>CAVXNW010000009.1:0-284884 GCA_963763255.1 uncultured Alphaproteobacteria bacterium | reverse complement strand
AAATCGTTTCTTTTTGCTCTAAAATTTCTTTTTGCGAAATTGTTTTTGCCAAGCCCCGGCATGCAAGCAGGCCCATGCCCTTTTGGGCAACGCACCCTCCAAAGTTGGATACCCCGTAGCTCACAACCGAACCGGGTACTGGCCAGCGGCTTAATTGGCGACGCCTTGTCAAGTCTATTCGCTCGACGTGGTTGCCAGATCACGAATGCGATCGAGCAAACGCGCGATCTGTGCCGCTGCGGCACGGTTCCACGTTAACGAGGTTCCATAATCCTCCTTCTCGGAACGGCCGGCGCGCGATTTGTTCACGCCATGTCCCCGCGTAGAATGGGCACAACTGCAACCGCGGCCGATTTCAAACGCGGTAACACCTTAGGCGATCTGCCACAGCGGTGAAGATTTGCGCTCGACGGCGCCGACGTGGTGAAAAGTTCGTTGATGTTCTTTTTTACATTCGGGCGAGGGGGCAAATTGAAATTAGGGTTAACAAAAAGTTAACGCGGCCCCTGGAGGACATTTTGGAGCCCCAGCGACCGCGGATTTTGACCTGATCTTTGGAGAAGTTTTAGTACGCCTTGAAAAACCCTAAAGATTCGGGCCCGCTCTTCGACCATATTGGGGGCGGAGCCGGACTACACGCTACACTGCACAGAAGCGCATTTCTTATACCGCTCCCCACCGCTGCCTACCACTCCTACCGGGCTCCCCTATTTCTCCCGCGAATATAAAAGGGGCATGTGTATGCGTAGTGTGTAGTATTTGACCGCCTCGCGGGACGCTACACAGTTGCCTACACAGAAGCCTACACAGTTCGCCAATTTCGAGCGTGTCCCGCGCCCGCACCCTATTGTTGATCGGCGCGACGTCGCACCTTCGATGCGCGTCTGTGCTGTCGCGACGACGCCGCGCGCATGGGCGGCGGCAAGATAGTTCCGCAAAGTAAGACCACGTCTAACGAAGTATTAATCTCGGCCTATCCAGTAGTGATCCAAGATAAGAAAAGTAATAATCCCGCACTTAGAACCTCAAAACCTTCCGCGATACTTTCAATCATCTTGCATATAAGCCATTGATTTCCTTGACGAATTCCCTTGCGTCCCGCCTCTGGTTGTGCTACCAGACGATCGCGCACGTTTTGCGCCATGGCTCTAGCCCCTCACGGGCTCCGCCGGCTGGCCCCGGCAAACCCACAACCGAACGTCTTTCGCCTTCCAAAGTAGGCGAAGCCGCTGCCCGCGGAAAGGCAACGGCTTCAAACCTTCGAGGAGGGTAATTTGATCCGGCCGCGTATCGAGCGCGAACCGGGGAGAAAGACGGCAACGCTGAGGACGCTGCCATGAGCAACAATATAGACACAAACATCTCTTCAGAACAAGACGCTGATCTGCTCAGCGATCGGCCGTCGCGAAAGCCGGCCGCAATTCCTTTTGGACTTAATCCTGATGCCGACTTGCTGACCAACAAACCGACGCCCGACACGTCTCACCAACGTGCCAAGGCGGCCATCATCAAGCGCGACAAGGAAGAGCCCGAACGTATCTGGTCGTTCACTGAACTGTGCGAGGAGTGGATTTACGTCACGCAAATGGACCGCTTCGTCTGTCTCACTGATCGTGATCTCATTCTCAAAACTGAACAGTTCGATAAGCGCTTCGCCTACGCGAAGCCCGACAGCACTAAGCTGAAGTCCATTTCGGCATTCATGTTCAGCAAAATACGCGGCACGATCCGCCGGCCGATGCGCTCAGTGTATCTTCCTGGAGAGCTTAATGGCATGTTCGGTGCCAACTGGAATGCGGCCAAGCCTTCGAACATCGAACCGGCGCCGGGCGATACCACGCTTTGGGACGAGCATCTTAAATATTTGTTTCCGAACAAGGAAGATCGCGGCCACGTGCTGAATTGGTGCGCTTGGCTGCTGCAGAACCTCGCGCTGAAGCCGAAACACGCATTATTGCTCGCAGGCCACGTGCAGGGTACGGGCAAAAGCTTCATCGGCGACGTGCTCACTCAGATCATCGGACCCGATAATGTGTCGCCGGTCGGCACCATCGAACTGTCCTCATCGTTCAACAAATGGGCGCTCGGCTCCAAGCTGTTGCTGATCGAGGAGCTAGACGCGGTGGACCGCAACGTCATCAGGCACAAGCTTCATCCGATGATCACGCAGGAACGGCTCACTATCAACGATAAAGGTATTCAGACGTACGCAATCGACAATTGCTTTGGAGTGCTGGGGTTTACGAATGAAGACGCGGCGATCCGGCTCACCAAACAGGATCGCCGTTATCTGGTCGTGCGAACGTACGCAGAGCCACGAGACCCGAAATACTATGTCGATCTCTACGCCATCCTGAAAAACCAAAAAGCGCTCGGAGCCATCGCGCACCAATTATGGGTGCATGACGTCGGCGACTACAACGCCCAGGGTCGCGCGCCCGAAACCGCAGCGAAACGCGACATGGTCGACGCCGGCCGCGGCGATCTGGAGGCTTGGCTGCACGATCACATTGATTGCTTCCCCGACATCGTGACTATCGAATATATCGTCGACATGCTGCCGCTGTCGCTGCAGCCTCGTCACGGTAACAGCGGCGTCCGTCGCGCGATCAGACAATTCATTCAGTACGAGTTGAAAGGCGAGCAGCCGGCAGAAGCGCTCTATGTCGCCGAGAAAATTCGGCCACGCATCTGGGTCCTGCACGGTAAGCTGAAGGAATTCGAAGCGATGCAGAACGCGGAACGTGTGGCGCTCTATTTGGAGGGATTGGATACGCCCAACGCACTCGCCATCACTGATCAGCGTAACGAGGCCAGGGCATGGGCCGTATGTAGAGGGCCGGCGAACGAATTCACCGAAGAAAGCGACGAGCATTTGTTGTCATGAGCCGCGGGAGCGGCGAAAGTTAACCGTACGAGATGCCACGGCCAGCGCGGGTTAAACCGCACACATGTGAAGAGGAGTAGGCGCAATGAAGCCGGTACAGGTAATCGAGTTTGTCCGCGAACGTTCTGAGCGCGCGTCGGGCCCGGGGACACGCCGCGCGTGAGGCGTCGGGCTTTGCTAAAGTCCCGTAGGCTTGCGCCCGCCGTGGTCCTTCGTTCTGATCTGTGGCTTGTCGTACAAGATGACGTTTAGCAAGGAGCTATGGATTTCAATTTTTCCATTGTAATTGATGTAGCCCAATTTGCGGAACTTGTTCATGAACTGACTGACGCGGGATCGGGTCGTACCAACCATCTCGGCGAGAAGTTCCTGACTAAACTTTCCGACAATCGGCTCTGGTGCGTTTTCCTTACCGAAGTTCGCGAGGAGAAGAAGAACGCGAGCGAGGCGCTTTTCGCTCGAATTGAACAATTGGTCGATCAAGTCCTCTTCAATTCGACTGTTGCGGCTCAATAAATCCGCCATGAACAGATCAGAAAATTGCGATTGCCGATGCAATGCAGCAATCATTGCCGACTTGGCAATGCGCGTAATGAGACATTCTTCAATTGCTGTCGCTGTTGTGACGCGGAGCGGATGGCTATTGAGACAGCCTTCGCCAAGGAAGTGACCGGTCGCGAGAAGGCCGACAACCGCCCCCTTGCCTTGCTCGGAAACGACAGTGAGCTTGACCTTGCCCCGCTGGATATAGAAAACCGCGTCAGCAGCGTCGCCCTGTGAAAAAACAATCTGATCCTTTTGATATTTCGATATTGTTTTGCCTTCGCCCACTTTGGCAAGAAACGTTTTTGGATCGAACGAAGCCCTGCCTCGTTTCCTTAAAACGGCTCCGCTTTTCTTACTCACCGAGCGCCCTCCCCAGAACAAGTTTGTGGTCGAGACGGCCAACACATTGATTAAAATGGATTATGTACCATAACGAACATATGGGATGTTCGCAAACGGCCTAAAGCTGTGAGGATTATAGCGGGGCCAAACACCCCGCAAAAATCAACTCGGAGTGTTCAAAATTGATCAGACCGCCCTCTCTGTCTGGCTCCAGACTAATGTGCGCTTTTGTGGATGGAGGCCAACATGGCTAAGTCTATGGACGAATTCGTCCGGCGCCAAAACGTTGAGCGCTACCGTCGTCTTCTGGAGCGCGTGACCGAAGAGACAGACCGACACAAAATACTCAATCTGCTTGCCGCAGAGGAACAAAAGCAAAAAGACAGTGGGAAAGGTTAGTCGCCGGTTTCGATTGTCGGATCAGGGAGGCGCGTTATGAAATTGCTTGCGGAATACCTAGAACACGCTCGCCAGTTTGAGGCGCTGGCAGGTGAAACGAAAGATGATCCTCGCCTTAAGCGCAGGATGCTACGTCAAGTGGTAGCCTATCGGACGCTCGCAGTGAAAAGAGCCTACAAGCTTCATCTGCCAATACCATCGCTCGCTGCACTCCGAACGGCGCGCCGCAAAAATCTAGTTGAACCATCTCAGCATTTATAGGCACTCCAGTTCTGCTGAGGGTCATTTTCGACGGATTGAACATCCTTTGCGATGTCCGGATGTCCCCCTAACAGGGGACATCAAGACGCTAGCATTTAATGAGTACACGCACTAACTTTTTCGCGCGCCGTGTGCTGACCGCGGCGGCCGGGTTTTGTGTTCAAGCCCCCTTTTTCACGCCCCGTCGGCGCTGCTGGGGCGCGCCGCGACCACGGCCCTATGCACCCAGAGAGCACTGGCTGAACGAAAAAGCGCGTCGAGCGCGGTTTCGCGTTGTTCGAGTAGTGCGGCGAGACGCCGATCTGCGGCGGATGGAGCCCCGGGAATGGCAGCGCCCAAATCCCGCGATTGCTGCCGCTCAAAGACGCTTCCCGGTCGACCATCCGTTTTCGGCCTACGGGCCCGGGCTGGGGCCACCGGTGCGCTCGTTGTTCTGGGCATGGCGCTCGATAGGTCCGCCAATCCTGCCATCCATGGCAGACGTCCGCCGGCGCCAGATTTCGGCGTCTTCGGTCCAAAATCGAAGCAAAGCGGCTTCTAGCCGGGTCCCTGACAGCTTTTTCGGTCCGGCAACGGGCCTAGGGCGTGCGCTGGCGAGCGCTGCCAGCGCCTGGGTGATGTTGGCGGTCCGATTGAACGGGCTACGGTACAGCTTCCTGGCCCTCGTCGCCGGCAGCGCGGGCGTGCCTTTGGCCGCCCACAGCCCGCACCGGCTCGGTGTCCGTCGCCAGCCGCGGCGTTTCAACCATCCGGCGGCGATGAAATGCAGTCGGCCACGTAGCAGGCGCCCGCGGTAAGCGTGGAGCAGATCGTCCAAGCGAAGCACGTGCCACGTCAACGCTCGCATGCGGCCAGAAGCGGCGCGCGCGTCGAGCCATTTGACGATCGCCGCTGCTTCGTCGCGGTATTGCTTTTTGAGATAACCCGCCGACGACGGCTTCAGCGTACGCCGCGCGTTGGTCGTCTTGACGGGAGCCGCTGCCGCTGCTGCGGCCTGCATCGCGTGCCATCCTCGGCTCAGGTATATCGGCCGTCCGCTCGGCGGGATGGATACGATGTCACCCATGACGGCACCATCGACGCAAAACGAAAATCTGAAACAAGCGGCGAATGATTTTGCGCATGGCGTGCTATCGTCATCAGCGCCGCGGATATTTTGGCGCAGCGTGAACCGCGTAGCCGCCCGGTGCCACGTCGCCCTCGCCGATGCGCTCTTCGGGCTCCCAGAGCCGCCGTTCGGCCTCGCGCGGTGGTTTTGCTGAAAACACCTTTCTCCTTTCTTCGGGCGAAAGGGTTGCGAGATGTCGCAATGCGGCAATATCCGGCCGCTCTGTATCGTCGATCTCGCGTCGTCCGTTTGTCGGCGGTTCGGCCTCAAATGCGACAGCGCTGTCGTTTTCACTCATTAGATCGGCATTGGCGTCATCGGCGATGTCATCATCGGCGACGTCATCAGCGGCGACGTCATCGGTCAACGCCTCCAGCACCGGCGGCGCGAGTTGTACGGGTTGGGCGCCGACACGGACGACGCCATGCACGCTGTGATCGAGATGCACGTGCTTCACGTCTGCCATTCCCGGTATCATTTTCGTCGCGGCGGCGATCGTTAGATGCGCGGGGGCCGGGTCGTACACAATCGCAGGAATTGGCGTCAGGTCCGCGTTGCGTTTGATGCGATAAAATTCCGGTGGATCGAAGCCGCACAGCTTCATATCGGCATCCGAGACACCAACGAAACGCTCGTCCAATTCGTAGACGATTTGACCCGTGCCAGCGTTTCTGAGAATGCGCTTGCGGCCGTTGAGCACCTCGTCTCGGATCTGACTTTCGAATTGCAGCAGAGACATGCGCCGCGCTGTGATCATATGCTCGGCAAATTGGCGAGGCTCGTCGCCCTCAGGCCAATCGAGCAATAGCGCAGGATCGCCGTTGCGTGATCGTCTGATCCAAACATGGATGCAGACATCGGTACAGCCGACCAGGGCAGCCGCGGCTCGAATGCTCGGCCTAGACGCTACGATGCTCAAGAATTCCCGCATCAGTGGTTTAGATAATTTTGTCATGATTGGGGCTCAAAATATCGACCGCCGCGGATGAACCAATCAAGCGCGTCTGCCTTTGGTGCGGCTGTGCGAAGCGCCGGCAACTGTTGCGACATCACGTTGAGCGCGAACCGCGATGCGGCGATCGGCGCTCGGCCCGTCGCGGCGCCGCGCGAAAGGAGCAAATCGATGTCCTGATCGCGGAAGCCGTACCGCTCAACCATGATGCGACGGCCGGCCGCTTGTTGCTGCGGCGTTCCCGATTGCATGACCTTGATAATTTCGAGCGGCCGCTTGTAGCGCTGACGCGGGGCTGTTTTGATCATTTCGGCCTCACGAGTTTCAACACGTTTTCAACGGCAGCATTTTTCGCATCGATCAACGCCGCGACTTTGACGGTCTGTGCCGTCCGGTCCAATTCGTCGCGACATCGTTTGAGCGGAAAAGCCGCGAGTTTCCGATCAGCCTTGACCAGCTTTTCGAGCGCGCGCGAAATCGCAGGGGTTATCTTCGTCATGGCATCTGAAGCCTTCGACCAATTATTTGGCCGCGCTCGTCCAATACGGGAACAAGGCGGCCGCCTCGTTGCGCAGAACTGAAAGCACCGCGTCGAGCACCGGTTTTCATCTGAGAACGGACGAAACCTTCCGCGGTGCTGTCGGTGTATCCCTTGGCATCGATCGGGTTCATGAGAACGCGGTGTTCCACCTTCGCCGGCGGGATCGTGCCGCTAGCACGGCCGGCGCGCTCGGCTTGCTGCTGCTGGACGAATTCCCTTTTCAACTCGTCCAGCGTTATCGCGCGCGGGCCGACTTTCAGCCAATCGCGATAGCGATCGGCCACGTCCTGGCGCGCTCGGAAGGTTTCGTTTTTCAGATCGTGAGCAGTCTGCATCAAACGGTCCAAGCCAGCGGTCGCGTTCCAAAGTTCGATCTCGGCCCGTTCGATTTCATTAGTTTCGTTTGACATGGGGTCGTCCCTTTTGTCGAGCCGCCTGGATCAGCGGCTGATAAGTTTCATTTATCAGATCGAGCATCTGTAGCTGGAGATCGTTCAAACCGGGCGACGTAATCCGCTCCTCGCCAGTGTCTTCGTCAATCTCGATAAACTCGATCCGGTCGCAACCGGCAGAGGAAACCGCTTCGGCCATCTCGACTACGAGCAAAAATTCTTCTCGGTTCAAACAGACGAGGCCCATTACCGCCTTGCCGCTTTCCTGTTCAACGGCAGTCGTCTCCTGGGTCTCCGTCTGCCAGTAGCGCGTATCGAAATTATCCGCGGCCATTTGTCTGTTCCGTCCGTTTTGGTTGCCGGTTCGCGGACCCGCTCCACCTCCACCAAACAAACGCGCGAAGCGATCTCAGGAAACGTCCGTTTGGCTTCTTCGGTTTCGCCGCGAGCACTCCGCGAACCGGCTTCTTTTGGCATCGGCGTCCTCATGAACGCTAACGCCAATCTCTGAATTTCTGGCCGCCGCCGTCGACAAGTGGGCGTTAATTATCGAGGCGGCGGCCTTTCCGTCCCGGCCTGTCCCTGGAGCCGGTCCGGAATTGGGAGGCCACGATCTAGCCGATCTTGCCGAATTTGCTGCCTCACGAGATCACTTTGAGTGAGGGGAGGCCGAAGGCGATTTAACTCACGTGTCGCCGCATTCACGCGGAGGCGCGCTTTATGGATTGCGTCCGGCACGCCTCGCGCTTTCTCCGCCGTTCGCTGTTCGCTCGCGATAGCAGCCGCGAGCGCATCGAGCGCCACGATCTGCGCATCATCGAGCAGCGCGCGTTGCTCTTCGCTCACGCCAGCCGGGTTCAGGCGGCCGAATTTGTCGGTGATGTTCAAGACGCACCCCCTGGCTTACGGACAGGCTGCGCTTCGACCAGCCCCAACTTATTGGGGACTGTCGAGCCCGGCGAGCCATCGGCAACATTGCGGCGAGACATGCCGGCATGCGCCGGCACGTTATTGTCGCCGATCTTACGTATTTGCCCGCTGACGAGACTGTCATCATCCGGCCGCAAGCCTTGCGCGATGACTTTTTCGAGCACCGGGTCGCGAGGCAGGAAGCCGCTCGTGGTATTGGTCCCCGGGGGATCGCTGCTGGCGCCGCCGTAGCGGTCATTCCCGTATGGCTGATCGCCCTTGCCGCCGAAGGTTTGATGGATCGGCGCTGGGGTCGGACCAGGGCTGCCCGTATTCTTCGCGTTGCCCTTGGCGGGCGCTTTGACGTTTGCCATGTGATTTCCTTCCGTTTGTTTGGTCGCTTACTCGCGACCGCCTGAATTGTTGAATGCCGCCGACTGCTCGTCATTGCTTAGGCCGGTGTCGATCGGCTTGAACACGTTGCCGGCATCATCATTGACGCGCGCAAATTCGGTCTTGTTGCGGTCGACCGGTCCCTCGCCGACGATGTCTTGGCGCAAGCGGTTGCCGAGTTTTCGTCCGCTGTTTCTCTGACGTGTCACCCCAACGCTTGCGGCGCCGGCGTGTCGTGTGACTGATCGGCTATCCGATCGCGATTGCAAATTTCTCGCCATTTGTTCCTCCCATTAAACGCCCGGTTCACTTTTCCATGGAAGACGTTCGGTCTTCGCGCAATAATTCAGCCACTCCGAAATGACGTCATCGTCAAGATATTCCGGCGCACTACGCGGCCAAATCAGGCCCAACGTGTACTCGCGATAAAGCAGTGCATCGCCCGTCGTGCCGTCAATCTCGTGCGTGGCGACATCTCGAAACGACATTGGTCAGTTCTCTTTGACCGTCTGGGGCAGCTTGCTTTCGGCCAGACGACGCGCGGCGTTGGCATCGCCGGCTCCCTGATCGTTCGGGTGTTTGCTGTTAGTCCGGCTACGCATACCCGGGCAATTTGGAACGCTCCGGACCTTCGGATGCGGCACGCCTGAATTCAAAGTGTCTTCGTTGTAAGCGTGCTCCAAGATATTTTTACTCGTCGAGACGGCGTGTCCGCCATCCTGAGTTTGCACCGCATTGCCCAAGCCGCCGACGCCTGCAGTGGTCCGTTGCTGCGCTGTCATTCCTGGGTGCGCAGATACTGGCGTGCCCCCGTGCTTCGGCCGGCCGCCAACTCTCGCGTCGATGCCACTCGGCCGGGCGTGATTACGCTTGTGGTCTTCGAATTCTTGTTCACGTGCACCCATGATAATCCCCCTCTGTTAGCTGTTCGGCAAACGTTGGCCAGACAACGAGCGTCCGGCCGATTTCGCCAACTGCGCCGCGACCTTGGAACCCATGCCGCGAATTATCGAGATGCGACGCTGCATTACAGGATCGTTCGGATCGTGCAGATTTTTCGGCTCAGTGAGCCAAGGATTTTTTCTGATTGCATCAGCCGCCGGCGGTAGTTGTTTGCTTTTGTCGTGCGCCGGCCGTTGGCCCTGAGCCAGTCGACCGATACCCGGATGATTGAATTCTTTCGCCTTGGCGGCGAACAACTCGACGCTGCCACCGCATTCGGTTTTCAGGTACTCGGCTTGCGCCTTCAAAGTCGGAGTGATGCCGTCGAGCCCGAATGCTTGCGCCGCAAGATCACTTGCCGGCGCGGAATTTTGCCAGTGGGGTTTGCATTTTTCAAGGTACAGCTTTGCCGCTTCTTTGAGATCGTAACCCGCTGGCAGCACCAATTGCCCGTCGACGGATTTTTCATCAATCGCTTGTTTCAATACACGACGCGTCGTTGTTCCGTTCTGCAGACACGCGCCCATGCGCGTTATAAAATCGGTCAACTCGCGACATCGGTAACTGCTATCGTTCAGTAATCCCGCGTCGTGGAGTTCATCCTCCAGGGCCATGCCGAATGAAAAAAGATCGTGATACTCGTCGCTCGGCGAGGCGTACATCGCTTTCAGTTCGTTGTCCGTCGGCTGCCCATTTGCTTGTGGCATAGCGGTAGCGCCTCCTCGGCGCGCTGTCGGGGACCAAATTTTACGTGGGGGACGACGTGGGGTACCGTATCAGAAAATGAAAATGTTGCTACCGGGCATTCGCGCCGGGTTTGCGCCGGCCCAAAAACGCAAGTTGCAAGCCAATGGCGGGCGTTTGTTTGCTTCAGCGATCGGCGCGAGTGCGTGTCGACGATTTTTGGTGACCGTCGCGAGTGCGGCGCGCGATCAGACGTTGCAATTCGTACCGGTTGGGTTGCGACGGGTAGCGGCTTCGGCTCTTTCGAGACTGCGGCGGGCTCCACACGGGGTGCGCCGCCTGCGTGCATCGACCTAGGGGTTGCGCTGGACGCCGTTCTCGCGCGGGGTATATTGTCTCACGCCGAGCGAGGGGTTGGGGTCAATGCCAAGGCTCCAAACGCTTCAAGTGGCGCGCGGATTTGCTGCTAACTTGGTATTATTCTCTCATCTGTTCACGGTCGAAGCCAAGTATACGGGCGGCGGTGTTCTGCCGCCATGGTCGTTGTATGGAATGGCTGGCGTGGATGTGTTTTTTGTCCTTTCCGGCTTCATTATGGTTGCGATCGCCGGTGTCTCGATCCGGCCGGCTGAATTTCTCTGGCGGCGGATTGTAAGGATTTATCCCGCCTATTGGCTAGTGTCGCTCGTAGTCCTTGCCGTTACTTTCGTGGCGCCTCAGATCGTAAACTCGTCAGTGAAGGCCCCGATTTCGTTGTGGCGATCATTTCTACTGTTCCCTGCCCCAACAGTCCCGTTGCTCGACGTTGGATGGACCCTCGTCCATGAAATGTATTTCTACATTGCCTTTGCGATCCTACTTGCAGTGAGGCTTCCAACGCTAGTCGGCCTTTTGGCTTGGGCGACTGCCATCATCGCTGTCGCACTAATCGCCCCCGATCAAGTCGCTGCCTCGCCGATCCTGCACGTCATCACAAGTCCGATGACGGCGGAATTTATGATGGGAGCAGTCATCGGTCTTTTATGGCGAAACAAACACACAGCCGGTGCTGCAATCGCAAGCATTATAGGCACCGCTACGCTGGCGCTTTCAATTGCTTATGTAGCGCCTAGTGTTTCACTTGTGACAAGTGAGCAACTCGATCTCTGGCGCGTCCCCATCTTTGGCATTCCATCCGCTCTTATCATCTATGGCTTGGTCGGGATGGAAAGTCGCTACGCGGCGTTGCGTCCTTGGCGGTTGCTTGTATCGATCGGCGACGGTTCATATGCGATCTATCTTACACATGTGCTAGTGATTTCTGCCATCGGCCGAATTATCGCGTTCCTTGTCCCATCAGGCGGCATAACGGCAAGCGTTGTGCTCATAGCAATCGGTTGGATAGCTGCAAATGCAGTAGGTGTTCTGTTCTATCTGTTATTTGAGCGTCCTACCCTCAAATGGCTGCAACAGGTAAGCTTGCCGTACTTTCGACCGATCAGGAGTGCAGGGACGGAAACTGCAGCCATCCCGTAAAAAGAATTCATTCTGCCGAGCCGCCTAAAAATTCGCTCCACTTTTGTTTTGATGTCCCGGCGCGGTCGAGGATGTCGCCACGGTCACAATGGGAAGCCGGCAAGGGCTTTATACGTCCGACGCGATGACGGAAATCGGCCGATTTGCAAGGTCATCGTACCCTTCACGGTCGCCGAGATTTTGGATGAGCAGATCGCCCCAGAAACTGGGCCTGGGCCGCGTAATCGAAACCTCTGGGCCACAGCCCCGCGCCGTTCGCTCCGTGGCGGAGCGCGGGGCTAGGGCGTCGAGGCGGTTGCAACGTCTCGACGCCCGCCTAATGTGGGCGCTCTGTGCGCCCTACGGCGTGAATTCGGGGATCATGGTTGACAACTGTTTGGCAATCGTCGCCGGGCGGAGACCTGCCAAACGACCAATAAATAAGGGCGGTTTGTTGCTTTGAGACGGGCGACGATCTGCTGCGTCATCTGAATGTCGGCGCGCGACGGTGTCGGATCGCCGGATGGGTGATTGTGCACCAGGATCACCGCGGTTGCGGACAGTTCGAGCGCGCGCTTGACGACTTCGCGCGGATAGACCGGCGTATGGTCTATGGTGCCGACCTGCTGCAATTCATCGACGATGAGCTGGTTGCGCTTGTCGAGAAACAGCACGCGGAATTGCTCGCGATCGGCAAAGGCCTGCGCGGTGCGGCAATAATCGAGCACCGCCGACCACGATGACAGCACCGGCCGCTTTTTGACCTGTCCACGCACAAGCCGGCTCGCCGCCGCCTGCACGATCTTGAGTTCGGTAATGCTGGCCTCACCGATACCGTCAACCTCGGCGAGCCGCTTCTCCGGCGCCGAGATCACTTCGGCGAACGAGCCGAATTTCTCCAACAGCGCCTTGGCGATTGGCTTCATGTCGAGCCGCGGTTGCGCGCGAAACAGCAGGAGCTCGAGCAACTCGTAATCCGACAGCGCATCCGTCCCGGCGTCGCGAAAACGCTCGCGCAGCCGTTCGCGATGGCCAAAATAGTGCGGTGGAGCCTCAGCGAGGCCTTCCGCCCCCTCGCGGTTCTTTTCCACCATGAGACTTTGAACGCACCCTGCCGTCGCCGGCGTAAACCCCATAACGCCTGCCGGTGCGACGCCCGACCCGCCCGTAGGATGACCGGATTGGTGGATTTTGCAATCACCCCGTGCGCAACTTTTTGGCGCAGAGGCGGCGACGATGTCAGCCGGCGGGCGGCGGATATGGTGGCTTGTCGAGGCCCTTCGGTGAAAGGGTGAAGATCTCGACGCCGGTTGCCGTGACGCCGACCGAGTGTTCGAACTGAGCCGACATGGAGCGGTCGCGGGTCACCGCGGTCCAGCCATCGGACAAGACCTTCACGTGTGGGCGGCCGAGATTGATCATTGGCTCGACCGTAAAAAACATGCCTGGCTTGAGCACGATGCCCTCGCCAGGGCGCCCGACATGGACGATGTTCGGTTCGTCGTGAAACAGCCGGCCCACACCGTGGCCGCAGAAGTCGCGCACCACGCTCATGTGCTGCGCCTCCACATAGGATTGGATGGCGTAGCCGATATCGCCAGTGGTCGCGCCCGGCTTGATTACGGCGATGCCGCGCATCATGCCCTCGTACGTGACCTCGATCAGCCGCTCGGCGCGGCGGGGAATCTCGCCGACCGTGTACATGCGGCTCGAATCGCCGTGCCAGCGATCCAGGATCAGGGTCACGTCGACGTTGAGAATGTCGCCCTCGCGCAGCGGCTTGTCCGACGGGATGCCGTGGCAGACAACGTGGTTGACAGAGGTGCAGGTCGCCTTGCGATAGCCACGGTACATGAGCGTGGCCGGCATGGCGCCATGGTCCTTACCGAATTCGTAGACCAGCCGGTCGATCCGTTCGGTGGAGACGCCTGGCCTCACCTCACCGACCAGCATGTCGAGGCACTCGGCCGCGAGCCGTCCGGCCCGGCGCATGCCCTCAAAGGCAGCAGGTCCGTGGATCTTGATCTGCCCGGTTTTGCGCAGCGGCGCCGACGCCGCTTCGACGTAAGTCATTGCTTCAATGTATCAGCCGCGAGGGAAACTGGCGGTGAGTTGCCGTCTGCCCGCAATGTAAGCATACGCGGGGGCAACGCAAGTTAAAGGCGATTTTTATGGCGTATCCGCGACCGGAACCGGCGCTACTATGTCGATGCCCTCGACATTGATCTTGCAGCGCCAGGCCAGAACCTCGACGCCTTTTGCCCGTGCGCGAGCGAAGCCTGCCGCGTAGGTCGGGTCGATGTCGCCCGCCACGGTAAAGCGCTCCGCCGATGGAATCTGGATGATGAACAGCAGGACCGAGCGGGCGCCTTGTTCGACCATCGTGGCGAGGTCGTCGAGATGCTTGGCGCCGCGCACGGTGACGCAATCCGGAAATTCCGCGAGCCGCGGCGTGCGCATCAGATGGACGTTCTTGACTTCGAGATAGCATCGCGGGCGCTGCGGCGCTTCGAGCACGAAGTCGGCGCGTGAATTGGTGCCGTATTTGACCTCGCGGCGGATCGTTGGATAGTCGCGCAACGGCGGAAACAGCCCGGCCTGGAGGGCCTCGGCGACCAACAGATTGGGCTGGACGGTGTTGACGCCGACGATCTCATGACCGCTGCCACAATCGGCCTCGATCAGCTCCCACGTGTAACGCAGCGACCGCATCGGATTCTGCGAATCCGACAGCCAAACCCGCGAGTAGGGCTTATCGAGGCCGATCATGGCGCCCGGATTGGGGACGTGCACCGTTGTCATCTCGCCAGTATCAAAAATCACGTCGGCGAGAAAACGCTTGTAGCGGCGCACCAGCATCGCCGGAATGAGCGGGGATCCGAATTTCATTGCGGACACATAGACGCTAAGCGGCGCGCGTGGGAAGTTCTTTTAGGGTCTCACGCGGCGATCTTGCCGCCGAGCTCGTCATCGATATGCACGCGAATGATTTCATCGAACGAGGACTCGGCCACAAAGCCAAGCGCCAGTGCGCGGCGCGGATCGAAACGGCGCGGCCAGCCGGCGACGATCCGCGTCACCAGCGGATCGGGCATGCGGCGGATGCGGGCCGCGACCCTGTCGCCGGCGATCCGGCGCAGCGCCGCGATCTGGTCGGCGACGGTGCAGGCGACGCCCGGCAGGGTCAGGTTGATGCGCGTGCCGACCCGCTCGGCCGGTATTTCGGCAGCGTGAACAAGAAAGCCGACCGCGGAGCGCGGGCTGGCGTGCCAGTGCATGACGCTGTCCTCGACCGGAAGCACGGCTTCCTCGCCGGCAAGCGGCTCACGGATGATCGAGGAGAAGAAGCCCGACGCCGCCTTGTTGGGTTTGCCCGGCCGCACGTTGATGGTCGGCAGGCGGATGCCAATGCCGTCGATAAATCCGCGGCGCGTGTAGTCGGCGAGCAGAAGCTCGACGATTGCCTTCTGGGTGCCGTAGGACGTGAGCGGCGTGTGATGGAACTCGTCCGGGATCGCATCCGGAAATGGTGCGCCGAACACCGCAATCGATGAGGTGAACACGAAGCGCGGCCGATAGCTTTCGCCGCATCGGCGTACGGCCTCGAGGAGTGCTCGCGAGCCGTCGAGATTGACCCGCGTGCCCTTTTCGAAATCGAGCTCTGCTTCGCCCGACACAATGGCGGCGAGATGAAATATGATGTCAGGACGGCCCGTTACGGCGCGCGTGGCCGTCGCCGGATCGCCGATGTCGGCGGCAAAGGCTTCGACCGCGCCGAAAAATCCGCCGGGCCGCGGCGGCACGCCGATATCGGTCAGCGTGAATTTTTCGACAGTGCGGCCGTTGAGCTGGCCGTCTTTGACCAGGCGTGCTGTCAGCTTGCGCCCGATCATGCCGGCCGCGCCGGTGATGAGAATGTGCATCGCTTCGTTCCGTCACCCTGAGGCGCGCTGTTGGCGCGCACCTTAGGATGACGATTATCAGAGCGCCATCCCGCCGTCGACGAGGTGGGTTTGACCGGTGATGTAGCTCGCTTCGTCGCTGGCGAGAAACAGCGCGAGCGCCGCGACTTCCCGGGCGGTGCCGAGCCGGCCCATCGGCTGGCGCGCGACGAAATCCTGGCGCACGGCATCAGTCGACTTCCCGGTTTCCTTCGACGCTTTCGAAATGCGGTCTTCCAGCGACGGCGACTCGATCGTGCCCGGACAAATCGCGTTGCAGCGAATGCCTTGTTTGATGAAATCGGCCGCGACCGACTTGGTCAGCCCGATCACGGCGGCTTTGGTGGCCCCGTAGGCATAGCGGTTGGGCACGCCGCGGATCGACGATACCGCCGATGAAATATTGACGATCGAGCCGGATCTTCTTGCCAGCATCCCCGGCAGAAACGCTTTGATCATGCGATGCATCGATTTGACGTTGAGATCGAAGGAAAAATCCCAGTCCTTCTCCGTGCAATCGAGCACCGAGCCGTTGGCGACGTAGCCGGCGCAGTTGACCAGAATGTCGGGCGCGCCGAATTCGCCCGCGATCGTCTTTTGCAGCGCGTCGATATTGTCCTGCGCCCGCACGTCGAGTTTTTGCGCTTTGGCCGCCTTGAGGCCTTTGAGCTTTTCGTCGGCGAGGTCGGTGGCGACGACTCTGCCGCCCTCGGCGATGAAAGCCTCCGCAATGGCGCGGCCGATGCCTTGCCCGGCGGCTGTCACCAGCGCGACTTTGTTCTGCAATCTCCCGCTCATCTTTCCTGCGCTTTCTTCCTCACGCCTTCTGCCCGTTCAAAACTGCGAGACTGATTTTCTGCCGGCCTTCGCGGTCAAAATTTTCCGGCGCCAGCCACTGCTCGAAATTGCGTTTGCGCTCAGGCCATTCGCCGTCGAGCATCGAGAACCAGGCGGTGTCGCGGTTGCGCCCGTCCTTGTTGATCATGGACTGGCGGAATGTGCCTTCATAGACGAAGCCGTAGCGCCGCGCGGCGCGCTGTGATGCCGTGTTCAGCGCATCGCATTTCCATTCGTAGCGCCGGTAGCCCAGCGTCTCGAATACGTAGCGCGCCAGGAGATACTGCGCTTCGGTGCCAAGCGGCGTGCGTTGCAACGCCGGCGAATAGAGCACGTGGCCAACTTCGATAACACGCATTTCAGGCACGATCCGCAGCAGTGTGAAATAGGCGATGGGGCGACCGGCCACGTCGATGATGGCGTAGGCATAAGGGTCCGTGGCCGCCGCGCGCTTGGCTATAAACGCCGCAAACGCTTCGAAGTTCGCAAACGGCCCATCTGCGGAGATGTATGTCCAGAGGCGATCTTGACCGGCGAAGACCGGCCACAGCTCAGCCGCGTGCTCCGGCGCGAGTTTTTCGAGATGACCGTAGCGGCCCTTGAGCGTCACCGGACCGGGTCGGGGCGCCGGCGTCGCGTTCTCAACCGGCAGCCCAATGGGCTGGCCTGTCAGTGGGTGCGGCTCGGATGCAGTCATGGCGAATGCTTCTTGCGGTCGTCGTCGAAGAACGTGTTCAACTCCGCATTGGTGATGAGGCCGCCGAAACCGTCGAACTTGCCTTCGTTGGCGATCTCGGTCGCGGTGCGAATGAAGGCGTGCATGGCGACGCGGGCGAGTGAGCCGCCGACGCTGATGCGGCGCACGCCCATCGCCGCGAGGTCGGCGACCGTGAAGCCGAAGGCGCCGCTGTTGAGGAAGTTAACCGGCTTCGGCGCCACCGCCTTGACCACGGCCTCGATCTGCTCGCGCTTGTTGATGCCCGGCGCGTACAGGCAATCGGCGCCCGCAGCCGCGTAGGCTTTCAGTCGCCGGATCGCGTCGTCCAGATCGTTGACGCCGCGCACGAAGTTTTCCGCGCGCGCAGTAAACACCACCTCGCCGCCCGCCTTGTCGATGGCGGCCCGCGCCGCCTTGACGCGCGTGACGGCGGTGTCGATCTCGTAGAGCGGCATCTTGCCGTCGTTCGGCGAATCCTCGATCGACAGGCCTGCAACGCCGGTCGCGATACAACGCGTGACGTTCTCGGTGAGACCATCAAGCGTCGCGGCGAGGCCATCCTCGAAATCGGCATTGAGCGGCACGTCGGTCGCGGCGGCAAGCTCGGCGAAATGTGCCAGCACTTGGTCGAACGATTGTGCGCCGTCGGCATAACCCTGTGAATGAGCGTAGCCGGAACTGGTCGTCGCCAGGGCCTTGAAGCCGAGCCCTTGGAGATAGCGCGCGCTGCCGACATTCCACGGATTGGGAATAACGAAGCAGCCGGACTCATGCAGCTTGCGGAAAGTCTGCCGTTTGTCGGCGGCCGAGGGATGGGAACCGGTCATGAGAGCACCCGCTTCTATCAAACGCGCCAAGCTGGCACGAACGTGCAGGAAGCGACAGGCCTCGCGAGGCCCTTAATGGTTGTCGCGCGGAACAAAATGCTGCGCGATGCGCTGATATTTTGGCGCCGGCTCAAGCACCATGCCGTTGCCGAGCTGATCTACCATGGAGCGCTGGATTTCCTGCCACGGCGTCTGGCTCTGCGGATAATGGTAGCCGCCGTTGTTTTGCAGCGCCGCGCGCCGTTCGGCGAGTTCCGCCTGCGGAATCAGAATGTCCGCCGTTCCTTTGTTGAGATCGATGCGCACGCGATCGCCGGTCTTGAGCAATGCCAATCCGCCGCCCGCCGCGGCTTCCGGCGACGCGTTGAGAATCGACGGCGAACCCGATGTGCCCGATTGCCGCCCGTCGCCGATGCAGGCGAGCGAAGTCACGCCTTTTTTGATGAGCGCCGCGGGCGGCTGCATATTCACCACCTCGGCCGAGCCCGGATAGCCGATCGGCCCGGTGCCGCGCATGAACAGGATCGAACGCTCGTCGATTTTGAGCGCGGGGTCATCGATGCGGTGGTGGTAGTCCTCTGGTCCGTCGAACACGACAGCGCGGCCTTCGAAAGCGTTGAGATCCTTGGCATTGTTCAGATAACGTTGGCGGAATTCGTCGGAGATCACGCTGGTCTTCATGATCGCCGAATCGAACAGGTTGCCGCGCAATACCCTGAAGCCCGCCTGGGCTTTCATCGGCTCATCATAAGGCCAGATGACTTTGGGGTTGGTCGCCTTGGCGCGGGCGACGTTCTCCACATAAGTCTTGCCATTGACGGTCATCGCGTCGCCGCGCAGCCGTCCCGCCTGAAGCAGCTCATGCATCACTGCCGGCAGACCACCGGCGCGATAATAGTCTTCGCCCAGATATTCGCCGGCTGGCTGCATGTTGACGAGCAGCGGCACGTCGTAGCCGACCTTTTCCCAGTCCTCGATCGCAAGCGGCACGCCGACATGCCGCGCGATGGCGTTGAGATGGATCGGCGCATTGGTCGAGCCGCCGATCGCCGAGCAGGCAACGATGGCGTTCTCGAATGCATCGCGCGTCAGAATGTCAGACGGCTTGAGATCTTCGAGCACAATCTCGACGGCGCGCACGCCGGTCTCGTAGGCGATGCGGGCACGCTCGCGGTATGGCGCCGGAATTGCGGCGCAGCCGGGCAGCGACATACCGAGCGCCTCGGCCATCGCGTTCATGGTCGAGGCCGTGCCCATCGTGTTGCAGTGGCCAACCGAGGGTGCCGAGGAGGCGGCGATATCGATGAATTCATTGTAGTCGATGCGCCCGGCCGCAACGTCCTGCCGCGCCTGCCACAATACAGTGCCTGAGCCGGCCAGCTTGCCATTGTGATAGCCGTCGAGCATCGGTCCGCCGGACAGCACGATCGCCGGAATGTTGACGGTTGCCGCAGCCATCAGACAAGCCGGCGTGGTCTTGTCGCAGCCGGTCATCAGCACCACGCCGTCCAGCGGATAGCCGAACAGCACCTCGACGAGCCCCAGATAAGCAAGATTGCGGTCCAGCGCCGCCGTCGGGCGTTTGCCGGTTTCCTGGATTGGATGCACTGGAAATTCCATCGCGATGCCGCCCGCTGTGCGGATGCCTTCGCGCACGCGTTCGGCAAGCTGCAGATGATGACGATTACAAGGGCTGAGATCGGAACCCGTCTGTGCGATGCCGATAATCGGCTTGCCTGAAGTCAGTTCTGCGCGGCTGAGGCCATAATTGAGGTAGCGCTCCAGATAGAGGGCCGTCATGCCCGGATTGTCCGGATTGTCGAACCATAACTGCGATCGCAAGTGCCGGCGCTGCCCGCCGTTGGAGTGCTCGATCTTCGCCATCGTCTTCCGCCTTATTCGCGCAACGGGACCAGCCGCATCACGTCCCTCAGATATGTCGATTTAATGCCGCCGCAGTGTGTCGAGAAGCCGCCACTTTTGTTTGCGCGGAAAAACTCTCCATGGTGCGCATTGGTGGACGATTTGACCGTGACGGTGGCTCCACGCCGAATCTATTTCTATTGCGACGCATCATTTTGCTGTAAATCAGACGATAAAAAACCCATTAATGCGTTGAATTCCATAACATTTTTGTGAGATACGCGCGATAATTTCGTGTCTTGTGCAGTGCAGAATTGACAATAGGTCTCTGGCTACGGGGCGCATTCAATGAGGATGATCATGAAGCTCTTTAATACCAAACTGATCCTGTCGGCTGTTGGTATCGCGTTGCTCGCAACGCCGGCGCTGGCGCAGGAGTCGTATCGGCACGTTTCGTCACGGGGTCTGTATGATTACCAGACGAGCGGCCTGGGCGGTGTGTATCCGAACCCGATCGGCCGCAGCGGCAGTGCTGCGCAAATCCAGTCCGGCGCAGCCTTCAATACGGATCGCGGCTACTAAGCCGTCTCGGCTCATATTGCCGGCTCAGGAGCCCCGGACCCGTTCCGGGGCTTCTTGCATTTGGCGCAGCGTTGCCCCGATCGCGTCGGTTTGCATTTGAGCGGCGATTGGGATGAACTGCCGCCCCGAAATCTGCCGGGAGAGGGCAATGCTGAAAACCGTCGCCGCATTCGATCGCATCGGCGAAGAGAACGCATTTGCGGTGCTTGCTCGCGCCACGCAGCTTGCCGCGGCCGGCCGCGACATTGTCAATCTCGGCATCGGCCAGCCCGATTTTCGCACGCCGGATTTCATCGTTGAAGCGGCCGTCAAGGCATTGCGCGACGGCCATCATGGCTACACGCCGGCGGTTGGCATTCTGCCGCTGCGCGAGGCGGTCGCGGCCGATCTGCATCAGCGCTTCAAGGTCGGCGTGTCGCCGGATGAGGTGATGATCCTGCCCGGCGGCAAGCCCACCATGTACATGTCGATCCTCATGTTCGGCGAGCCCGGCGCCGACATTCTCTATCCGGATCCGGGTTTCCCGATCTACCGCTCGATGATCGAATATACCGGCGCGCGGCCGATCCCGGTGCCGATCCGCGAAGAGAACGGTTTTGCTTTCTCGGCTGAGGAAACGCTCAATCTGATCACGCCACAGACGCGGCTGATCATCGTCAATTCGCCGGCCAATCCGACTGGCGGCGTCACGCCAAAAGCTGAAGTCGACAAACTGGTCGCCGGCCTCGAAAAGTTCCCCGACGTCGCCGTGATGTCCGACGAGATTTACGATCACATGGTCTATGACGGCGAGACCCACGTGTGTCTGTTGTCATACCCGTCGATTCGCGACCGGCTCATTCTGCTCAACGGCTGGTCCAAGACCTATGCGATGACCGGCTGGCGGCTCGGTTACGCGATCTGGCCGGGCAGGCTCTACGACTACGCCCGCAAGCTCGCGGTGAATCTCTATTCGTGTGTCAACGCGCCGACCCAATACGCCGGGCTTGCGGCGCTCGCCGGCCCGCAGGACGAAGCCGCGCGGATGGTCGCCGAGTTCGACAAGCGGCGCAAAATCGTCGTTGCCGGGCTGAACAAGCTGCCAGGCATTTCCTGCGCGACGCCGAAGGGCGCGTTCTACGCGTTTCCGAACGTCAAGCGCACAGGCTGGAAGGCCAAACCGCTCGCCAATGCGCTGCTCGACGACGCCGGCGTGGCGCTGATCGGGGGGCCCGATTTCGGCATCCTCGGCGAGGGCTACCTGCGCTTGTCCTACGCCAACTCGACCGAGAATATCTTGCGCGCGCTCGATCGCATGGGCGATTTCCTGGCGACCCGTAAGGCCGCGTAGGTAGTCAAGACCAGTTCTGGATTCGTCATGGCCGGGCTTGTCCCGGCCATCCACGTCTTTAGGCTCTCTCGGGCACGAGACGTGGATGCCCGGCATGAAGCCGGGCATGACGACTGCAGGAGCGCCAATGTCCACGCAACTCTCCGAGGAACAGAAACTGATGCGGCAATCGTGCCGCGATTTTGTCGACGACGTCGTTATTCCGTTCATACGCGGCAACTGGCAGCGCGAATGGACGATGACGCCGGAGGATCGGCTGCCGAAGGAAATTCTGCAAGGCGCCGAGAAGGTCGGTATCCGCACCCTCGGCGTGCCGGAAGAATTCGGCGGCATCGAGCTCGATCGCGCCAGCGAAGTGCAGACCTTCGCGCTGATCGCCGAGGAGATCGCGCGCGGCGACTCTGGTCTCGCCGACAAGCTCGTGCAGAACTGGAAGGTCGCGGTGCTCCTTCGCAATCTCGCGCCCCGGCATCTGCAGGAGAAATGGTTCAAGCGGCTGCTCGACGATCCGCAATTCCTGCTGGCGCATTGCCTTACCGAGCCGCGCGGCGCGTCCGACCGCTGGCTGCCCTACAACGTGCCCGAAGCAGCGATGCAGACGCGCGCGGTAAAGAAGAACGGCGAATGGATCATCAACGGCCGCAAACAGTTCATCTCCAACGGCTACGACGCCGGCCTCTATGTGGTCTATGCCAATACCAATCCGCAGGTCGGGATGCTGCAGGGCACCTCAAGCTTCCTCGTGCCGCGCGGCACGCCCGGCCTCACCATCGCGCGCTGCAACGAGACCATCGGTTGCCGGTTCATGAACAACGGTGAACTGGTGTTCGAAGACATGCGCGTCCCTGAAGATCATTTGCTCGTCGAGGGCGATGCGCTCGGCAAAGCCGCGGTGTACTTCCGGCCCGGCAAGATCATCCAGGCGGCCAAGAATCTTGGCGTCGGCGTGCGCGCCTTCGAGGTCACATCGGACTATGTGCAGAACTACGTGCAGGGCGGGCGCATTCTGATCAAGCACCAGGCGGTGGCGCTCCGCGTCGCCGACATGGCAACGCGGATCGAGGCGGTACGCGCGCTGCTCGATCGGGCATCGAGGGCCGTCGACGACAATGCGCCCGACGCCGACACGTTGTGCAACATGGCCAAGGTGTTCGCCTCGGAGGAAATTCTTAAAGTGGCGCAACACGCGCTCGAATTGCACGGCGGCAACGGCGCCATGCTGGATTTCGGCGTAGAAAAACTATTTCGCGACGCCGCGATCTTTCTGCACATGGACGCGACGGTCGACGTCTCGCGCTTCAAGATCGTCAAGTCGATGTTCCCGCATACCGCCGGCAAGTACGCGGGGCCGGAGTAACGGCTCACGCCGTCTGCGTCAGCCGGAAGCCGATGACGACGACGGATAGTCCAGCGAGTTGCCAGACGCTCGGTATCTCGCCCATCGCCAGAAAGCCGACGAGCAGCGAGAACGGCGGCACCAGCGATGGATACAGGGCGGCGCGTCCGGCGCCGAGCAGCACCACGGCGCGGGTGAACAGATAGATCGCGGCCGGTCCGGCAAAGATGCCTTGCACGACCGCCTGGAGGAGATTTTCCCAGAAGCCGGCAGCGATGAGGTTGCGGTAGCTGAAAAACAGAATCGGCAGGCCGACGAGCGACAGCACGCTTGTCACCGCAGCGGCGTGCATCGGCGGCACGCGCCACAATCGCAGCAGCATGCCAAAAATCGCGAACGAACTCCCGGCGGCGACAAACAGCAGATCGCCAAACAGCCCCTGATGGCCCATGGTGCGCAACGCCTCGGAGCCGATCACCACAAGGCCTAGAACGATCGTCAGTGCGCCGGCGATACGATGCGGCGGCAGCGCTTCCTTGACTGCGAATCGAGCCAAGATCAGGCCGCCGACGGCAGCGCACGACGGTTGGATGATGGCGCCGTGGCCGAGCGGCACGTAGACGTAGCCAAAATAGCTCCACAACGCGAGTGGCAGTCCGCCGAATGCCGTCAGCGCGATACCGCGGCGCCAGCCTAGTCCGCCGAGATCGCCGAGACCGTTCCGGGCCAATACGGGAAACAGCGCGAGCCCCGGCCACATGAAACGATGCAGCGATAACAGCAGCGGCGACATGCCGGTCAGCACGCCGTGTTTGGCGGCCACGAAGCCGAAGGCCCAGAACAGGGCCGAACCGGCGCCGCATAGCACGCCAAGCGTGGTCGCGTGCTTCATCGGTGCGGGCAACGATCGCGAGGAATCCATCGTGGCAACCATAGTCCGCCGCGGTTTCGGCGGACAGCATGTCATTGCTCATGCGTTGCTTCGCCGAACGCGAAGTTCCGTTGCGGTATTCGGCCGATTGTGGCTTGACGCGCTCGGGGCTGCGGCGTGCTATCCTGCGCCAAGCGGACAAAGCGGCGAGGGGAGGGATGGCCGAGGCAAAACCGATCGAGGGCGAATACGACTACGTGATCGTGGGAGCGGGTTCGGCCGGGTGCCTTTTGGCCAACCGGTTGTCCGTCGATGCGAATAGTCGCGTGCTCGTGCTCGAAGCCGGTGGCTCGGACAATTGGATTTGGTTCCACGTTCCCGTCGGGTATCTGTTCGCCATCGGCAATCCGCGGTCGGACTGGTGTTTCAAAACCGAACCCGAACCGGGCCTCAATGGGCGCGTGCTCAATTATCCGCGCGGCAAGGCGATCGGCGGCTCGTCCTCGATCAACGCCATGATCTACATGCGGGGCCAATCGGCCGATTACGATCACTGGCGCCAGCTCGGCCTTGCCGGCTGGGGCTGGGACGACGTGCTGCCGTATTTCAAGCGGCACGAAAATCATTTTCTCGGCGACACCGAAAAATATGGCACCGACGGCGAATTGCTGATCCAGCCGCCGCGCGTGAGTTGGGAGCTGCTCGATGCGTTCCGCTCCGCCGCCGCGCAGGCCGGCATCAAGTCGATCGTCGACTTCAACACTGGAGACAACGAGGGCTGCTGCGCCTTCCACGTCAACCAGAAGCGCGGCCGGCGCTGGTCGGCGGCGAGCGCATTTCTTAAACCGGCGCTCAAGCGCGGCAACATTCGACTGGAAACCGGCTGTGTGGTCGAAAGCGTCATGTTTGACGGGCGGCGCGCTGTCGGCGTCCGCTGGCGCAAGGATGGTGAAGCGCGTTCCGCGCGCTGCCGTGGCGAAGTGATCCTTGCCGCCGGCGCGATCGGTTCGCCGCAGCTCATGCTGCTGTCCGGCGTCGGGCCGGCCGACCATTTGGGCGAGCACGGCATCGCGGTTGTGGCCGATCGTCCGGGGGTCGGCGCCAATCTGCAGGACCATCTGCAGCTCCGCATGATCTACAAGGTCGACGGTATCTCGACGCTCAACGAACGCTACTACGCGCCCTTCGGGCTTACGCGCATGCTGATCGAATATGCACTGTTCCGGCGCGGCCCGCTTACGATGGCGCCCTCGCAGCTGGGCCTGTTCACCCGTTCAGACCCGGATCAGGAGCGCGCCAATCTGCAGTATCACGTGCAGCCGCTGTCGCTCGACAAGTTCGGCGACCCGCTGCACACCTTCCCGGCCTTCACCGCGAGTGTCGCCAACGTCCGCCCGACAAGCCGCGGCTCGGTGCGGCTGCGCTCAAGCGACGCGGCCGACCCGCCCCTGATCAAGCCGAATTATCTCTCGACCGATCAGGATCGCCGCATCGCCGCCGCGGCGATCCGGCTCACCCGCCGCATCGCAACTCAGCCGGCGCTCAAGCCGTATCATCCTGCCGAATATCTGCCGGGCCCCTCCGTCCCCGATGACGACGAGGCCGCGCTGATCAAGGCGGCGGGCGATGTGGGCACGACGATCTTTCATCCCGTCGGCACCGCTAAAATGGGATTGCCCAGCGATCCGATGATGGTGGTCGACGCCGAGCTCCGCGTGGCCGGTGTCGAAAGGCTGCGCGTGGTCGACGCCTCGGTGATGCCGGCGATCACGTCGGGCAACACCAATGCGCCGACGATGATGATCGCCGAAAAGGGCGCGGCGCTGATCCGCGCCGCCGCGTAGTTCGCATCATGAAAGGCGTGTGGCGCGTCATCGGCACTCTCACCAATCCCTCGGCCGAATGGGCCCGGATCGAGGTCGAGCCTGGCGAAACGGTTGCTCTCTTGATCGGCACCGTCGCGCCGCTGGCGCTGGTGCCGGCAGTTTTCGGTTTCGTCGGCGCCTGCGTCGTTGGTGTGATCGCGCCCGGCAAAGGCGAGGTGCGGGCCCCGATTCTGGACGGTCTCGCGGCCGCGTTGTTCGGCTACATGGCGAGCTTCGCCGTGGTGCTGGTGCTTGGGCTCGTCATCACGATCGCCGCGCCACTGTTCGGCGGCCGGCGCAGTTTTACTCGTGCGCTCAACCTCGCGGTCTATTCCACCATTCCGCTGTGGCTGGCGGGCGTCTTTATGCTCTTGCCGGGTCTGCGCTTTCTCATGCTGTCCGGTTTCTACGGCGTGTATGTACTGATCGCCGGTCTGCCGTTCATGACCAAAACGCCGCAACAAAATCTGCTCGGCTTTACGGCGCTGATCGTTGCGTTCGCCTGCGCGCTGACATTCATCACGCTGAGTGCGCAGTCCGCGTTGTTCGGATCGGCGGTATAGCATCACGGCGCGTTGACGACCGCGCGGCAGGCCGGAGGCAGCGCGGCCAGCGTCATCGCGTGAGCCGGCTTGGGCGGCACTTTTGGCGGCGCGGGGTGCAGGATGCCCGGCTTGAACCAGTAGTCGAGCGCGTGGCCGCAGCCGTCGCCCGCGGGCACCGGCGGCTGCGCCTTGCATTGCGGGCTATCGGCCGGGCAGAACAGCCGCACGTGAAAATGTTCGGCGTGGCCCCACCACGGCCGCAGCTTGGCGAGCCAGGCGCGATCCGTTCCGGCTTCGGCGCAGGCTTCCTTTTTGATCGCCGCATTGACGAACATGCGCACGACCTTTGGATCTTCCGCGGCGGCCTTGAGCAAAGCAGTGCGTGTCGGCGTCCACAGCTTGTGATCGACGTCGAGCCCGCTGGGGTCGACCATGTTCACGGCGCCGTCCATCTCGCGCTCTTCGCGGGTGAGGACATGATTGGGCATCGGCGTCAGCCAGATATCGGCGTCGAGGCCGATCTGATGGCTGGCGTGGCCGGAAATCATCGGGCCGCCGCGCGGCTGCGCCATGTCGCCGACCAACAGCCCGTTCCAGCCCGCCTTCTTGGCGTTCTTGCCGAGCCGCTCGATGAATTTGATGAGCTCCGGGTTGCCCCAGTTGCGGTCGCGTGACAGCCGCATCACCTGCCAGGTCGGCCCGGTGATCGGCAACTGCTCGGCGCCTTCCATGCAGCCGTTCGCATAGCCGCCGATGGCGCGCGCCGGGCCGGGATACGGGGTCAGCTTCCGGGCAAAGAATTCCTTGGCGGGCGTGTTCTTGTCATCCGGATGGACGAGCGGCGGCAGCGGCTTGGGATTGAGCGTGCCGGGCGGCGTCGTATCGACCGTCGATGCGGCGCGGCCGGCCTCGAGACCCGCGCCCTGCGCCAGCGCGGGACCGATTCCGGCGGCGAACGCGATCACCAGGGCGCGAAACAGGACGGACATCATCTCGTCTCCGCAGCTGTATTCGCCCCCGAAGAAACGGCCTTCGCCCGATACGCGACCGCGCGGGCGCGGCGTCGATACGCTGCCGCGAGTTGGTCGCTCTGTCCAGCGCTGAAAAGATCGGCGCCGTCGCCGTAATCCGCCAAGAGCTGCCGCTCGACCGCCGTGTGCGGCGTGACGGTGCCGTCGTGCAGGATGTGGCCCACGCCAAGCCCGCGCGCGGCGAGCGCGCGGGCCACCAGCAGGCAGCGATGGCAGTCGAGCGGCTCGCGTTCGGCGCACATCACGCAGACGCAATGCCGCGCCGCGGCGGCGCACAGGCGGTCCAGGCCGGTGCGGAATTCCGGCCGCCGCGCCATTGCCTCGTAATCGGCAACACCGTCGCGATAGAGACCGGCCTCGCGCGGCCGGCCGCCGAGCGTGTCCCCGAACGGCTGATAGGCGATGCCCCCCTCTTTCAGACGCGCCGCGAGGTTGTTTTTGGAGAACCATGGATAGTGCCGCGACGCCGGGGTGGAGCGCACGTCCGCGATGGCATTGACGCCTGCGCCACGCAGCAGGCCGACAAAACGGTCGGCCGGCAAGTTGGAATGGCCGATGGTCAACAGATCGAAGGTCGGCATGGCTTGATTTTAACCAAATAACTTCGGTGAATTGATGACAGCCGGCCGGGAGATTGTCGCACCTGAAATCTGGACGCCGCCAGGCACGGCGAGCGTTGGAACAGGCGAACGTTGGACCAGTTGATCGATTCAAGAACAAAAATATCCGCGGCGATTAACTGTTGCCGCGTTGTTTGCTTTACAACCAGTCTCTGACGGCGCACATGCATTAGCGGGCACGGCGAGGACATGTGAGGGTTGCAATGCGTCGCTTGCTGTGCGCGGCTGCCAAGTCCGCGTTGTTGAGATCCGCGCTGCTGGTGTCCGCGCTGTTCGTGTCCTGCTTCGCCGCAGATCGTGCGAGTGCCGCAGTCGTCGTGCGCATCGACCGCGCCACTCAGACCATGCAGGTCCTCGTCGACGGCATGCCGCGCTACGACTGGCGGGTGTCGACCGGCCGCCGCGGTCTGCCGACGCCGGGCGGCGTCTATCACCCGCAGCGGCTGGCGGCGCGCTGGTACTCGCGCAAATATCATAACTCGCCGATGCCGCACTCGATCTTCTTTCGCGGCGGCATCGCCATCCACGGCACTTACGAGACAGCGTGGCTCGGCCGTCCGGTGTCGCACGGCTGCGTACGGCTTCAGCCGGCTAATGCGGCGGCCTTGTTCGGCCTGATCGAGCGCGAAGGCATGGGCGCGACCACGATCGTCGTGCATTGACGCTTGCTCGAATTGTTCATTCCCCGGCGATCTTTTTGGCGCGCATCACCAGGTCGTGCGGCGTGGCGTAAAGCGCGGTGATATCGCGTGCGACCCCGTCGCCCGTCATCGGCGTGACGGTGAGCCTCAGCTTTTCCGCGTCGCGCAAGAACGCCGGATCGACCACCATGGCGTCGAAGGCGCGCCGCAAGGCGGCGACGCGCTCCGCCGGCACGCGGCCCGACGCCACGAAAAGACGGCCGAGTTTTTCCGGCGCGGTCAGAAAATCGAACACCGCCTTGTCGCGCGCGTTCTTCAGAAGGTCTCCCCCATAGGGCACGCTTTTGTCCATGCCGGGCAGGAGCGCCGGCGACAGCCGGACCACGACGTTGATCTTGGCGTCGCGCAGCCAATCCGCGGGCGTCGCGGTCCAGCCGCCGCAGCTGCCGTCGACCTCGCCCTTCTCGACCGCGAGCCGCATCTCGGCGCTGCCGCGGTAGCCGTTGACCTGGCGCAGATGCACGCCAAACAGGTCGCGCAGCATGGAGGCATCGACATAGCCGGCCGTGCCGGGGGCCGAGGCGGCGAACACGACGGTCGGACGCGCCAGCAGTTCCTGCCAGTTGCGCGCGCCGGTGTGCCAGACATAGCAGATGCGGGTGTCCTCGCTGACATTGCCGATCCAGCTTTGCGCGCGGAAATCCGTCTTGATCCGATCGGGCGAAGTCATCGCCTCGGTCAGCAGGCCGGAACTGAACGTCGCCATCGCGGTGCCGTCGGCCGGCAAGGTGGCGAGATATTCGACTGACTTCATCCCGCCGGCGCCGGGCACGTTTTGCACCACGATCGACGGCGCGCCGGGCAGATGCGCCGACAGGTGGCGCTGCACCAGACGCGCATAGGCATCGGCGGCGCCGCCCGGCGGCAGGCCGACAATGATATTCAGCGTCTTGCCGGCGAAGAACGAGGCGGCGTCCGCGGCGTGAGCGACGTTGCCCAACACCAGGAGCAAACAACCGAGAAAGATTGAAACGCCGCGCCTCGAAGGGCGACGGCCTCGATGCGGCGGCCGTGCATCCTTCGAGGCTCGCTTTGCTCGCACCTCAGGATGACGGATCTGAGTCATTCGCGGGTTCACTCTGCGGCCGCGCGATAGCCGGGCGGCGGCTGGTAGAGGTCGTCGCCCATCGACGATTTGACGCCTTCCTTCGCCAGGGTCTCCTCGTATTCCTTGCGCAGGAACGGATCCTCAAGCCAGTACGGAATGGCGGTGCCGCCTTCGGTGACGTCGATGGCGCCTTCGTCGGTGTCCTTCTCGCCCGGCACGCCGGCCTTGTCCTTGCGGTGATTGTTCGGGCCGTACCAGCCGATCAGCCGCAGCGGCTCTTTCGAGATGCCGAAATGCGCGTGAAACCAGTCGCCGCCATAGGGCGCGGCGGTGACGAGGCCGACCGGCTCGTAGTCCTGGCGATAGACGTTCTGCGTCTTGCCGTCCTTCCACGGCGTCATGCCCTCGGAGCGCGGCCACGTGTAGGTGTAGCCCTTGCCTTTCAGACACACGAGCACCGCCGCCGACATGTGGGCGTGGGCCTTGGAATAGCGGCCGGTCTTGTGCTCGCCGACGAAGCCATAGAACACGTTGTTGGCCATGTGCGGCTCGACGCGCGTGTAGCCGGGCGAGCGCCGGTTATCGAGATAGAGGTCGGCATTCATGATGTCGGGAATGAAATTCGACTTGCGCAGCGCCAGCCCGCGCAACGGATCGGGCACGATGTCGTCCTTGGCCTTGAAGAAGTCCGCAGCTCCGTCGAAGCGCGACGGGAACGTATTGGCGCAATTGAAGATCCAGTCGCGGTCGCGGAAGATGTTCATGACGTTGGGTGCGGTCGAGGCGACCAGGATCAGGGCCGGGTTCGACGCCGCGTTGATGATGCGGTGATTGGTGTTGAGCGGGATCGAGAACATCGAGCCGCGCTGCCATTCGAAGCTGTGCGGCTTGGCCTGGCCGTCGGCCCAGATCTCGACGGTGCCGCGGCCTTCGACCACCACCATGATTTCTTCGTACATGTGCTTTTCGGGATTGAGCGCGCCGGCGCCCGGCACTTCGACGACGTAGCAGCCCCATTTGCCCTCGGTGCCGTAGAGCTGAATGAAGGTGCCCTTGCCGCCCATGCGGGCCCACGGCTTGAGCGGCATGTCCTGCACGCGGCGCACGCCGATGCCGCGGAAGATCGGAATGCCCTGTTCTTCCATGTAGTCGTCATAGGGCGTGTTCGGCCGCTTCCAGGCGCCGTAGCCCGCGTTCTTCTGTCCTTCCGGCTCGTGCCAGTGATCGCTGGTGACTTCATGCATGGTTGTTGTCTCCCGCAATGTCTTTGGGCCGGATTGGCGCCAGGCCAAAGGCTCGATCGCACCCGCAAAATTCTCACACTGCGCGACGCCGCCGACAAGAGGCCAAGGATTGCAAAAACGGCGGCCCCCGGTGCCGGACGGGCATGCTCCCTTTCCCCGCGCCTTCGTCATTGCGAGGAGCGAAGCGACGAAGCAATCCAGTACGGCCTCACGGTTCTCGCCAGCCGCCCTGGATTGCTTCGCTTGCGCTCGCAATGACGAACTCCATCGGTCTCGCGCTGCGCTTTTTTTGGCGCCCCGAGCTTTGCCAACGATGTCACGAAACGGGCCTCCCCAAGGGGGAGGCGGAGCGCCGAAAGGCGCGTAGTCAGAGGCCGCGTCGCGCGCAAGCGGAGCGCCGCCTGGTCTGCGCATCGCGGCGCGCGCCGCTTTTGGCGGTCGCGCTCGCCTTCCGGCGCTCTACCGCGGCTCTTGCCAAGTTTTCTAGGCTTGGCTCAGTCCGGTCCCGCGCTTCATGGCAGCGCCAACGGATAAAGACTTCCGTCCGCCACCCGGGCAGCCAGCTCCTGGCAGACCGGCGTCGTGGCCGGCCGGGCGAGTTTCCGAACCGCCCGCGAATGGAGTTACGAGCCCCATCCCGGGCACCGCCCCCGCCCGCATCAATCGGCCGTCACCGGTTGACGCCCCTTTCGACGAGCAGGATGGGGTCTTTTAGTTCGTCGCACGGTGCGGTTTCAAGAAATTACGGCGGCGTGCGCCAACGCATTGATTCAACAAACAATCGTCTCGCGCTGTTTGTTTGATTCGCGGCGCCGCAATTATGGCACGCTGCCTTTATTTGGATGATTCGCACCTAAGACGCGGAGGATGCGGAGGTTTTTTGATTCGCCACAACAACGCTCGTCATTGCCGGGCTTGACCCGGCAATCCATCCGGCGGTGCAGAGCGTTCGGCGAGTTAGAATGGACCACCGGGTCATGCCCGGTGGTGACGAGGTGCGGGTGCGCGGAGCGGCGGATGTGCCGGCGCCGGATCAGCGGATGCAGATCAACGTGCCGTTGGGTCCGGGAACCGCGGCGTGACCAGTATGCTTGATGCACCAGCCCTGGTTCTGGCCGCCCCAGATGCAGCGGCCGGTGACGCTGCTGCGATGCCGGTTCGGGCCGCAGCCGCCGAGCGCGGACGCCGGCGCGACGGCCGACCACAAGGTGGCTGAAATAATCACGGCGCCGAGCAGGACAGATCCGATCGATTTCATGGAAGCCTCCCTTTGCGCGGCGGGTGCCGCAAAAGCCGCTGCGCTTATATTTCAAGGGAACTTTCGGGTAAAGCGCGCCGCCGTCATGCTGCGGGGCGGCAACGGATGCTTTCGGCCGTTATCGTCAACAATCCGGGAATATTTGGCGATGATTTGAGCGTCGTCGCGCTGATGCGGGATGGGTTGAGCTTCGTTCAACCCATCCTGCGCTCCACGCTCCACGCACGACTTGCCACGCGACGGCTGGGAATATTTTTGAGCCTGCGGGGTGTTTTCTCTGCATAGAGCACGGTGATTGAGGAGGAGACCATGCGGTCGCTGCTCGCGATACTCGGTGTTGTTGCCGCAACCGCTGCATTCGGCGGCAGCGCGAGCGCCCAGAATTATCCGTGGTGCGCGAATTACGGCGGCGGTGAAGTGGGCGGCGGCGGATTGAATTGCGGCTTCACGACGTTTCAACAATGCATGACGACGCTGGCCGGCATGGGCGGCTTCTGCGAGCGAAATACGCAGTACGTTCCATCGCGGGAATCGCAGCCGTCGTCCGCGCCGCGGCGGTCGCGGCATCGCACGCATTAGCCGCGACCTGTCCGCCGCGGCGCTCGACCCGTCCCGCACGATGCGCTGCGAGCCGGCGAGAATCGGCATTTTTGTGATGGCCAACACAGTGGCCGCGCGATGCCGCCGCTAGGCTCCTGACATGAGAAGGGCAATCACGCTCTTCCGTGCAACAGGAGCTGACCATGAAGACCACCCTCAAGACCCTCTTGGCGCTGGCGATCGCGGCGTCCACCCTCACCGCGGCCGGCATCGACGGTGCGTCGGCGGCATGCAAACGCGGCAACCCGAACTGTCTGCCGAGCGGCGGCGGCCCGAAATTCTGCGGCGGCACGACCAATCCCTGCCGGATCGATTCCGGGCTGGGCAGCGCCTGCCAGGGAGCGGGCGTCCAGTGCGGCCTCATACACCTGCCGGGCCGGTAGCGCTTCCCGGGCGCAACGCGTAGGGCGGATTAGCGCAGCGTAATCCGCCATTCCCGTTCGGCGGTTCGGCTTTCGTGCGGCGGATTACGCCTTCGGCTAATCCGCCCTACGCCTCAGCGCCAATAGCCGTATTCGCCGCGGCGGCGCCAGCCGTAACGGCCGTTGTGCGCGTTCATCTGCTCGCACAGCCGCGTACCTTCGCGCGCCTGGGCCGAGCCGCTGGTCGGCACCCCGTAGGTGTCGCCGGCCGGAGCATTCGGTCCGCAATTCGGCTGGCTCTGGGCGAAGGCCGCCGTGCCGGCGCCCATGGTGGCGGCCACGGCGAACGCGCCCGCCATGGCGATGAGCTTGAATTTGGTCATGGTGTTCCGCTGGTTTCAGCGTCCCTTGTGTTGGGTTCCGGGGAACCAACGAACGCTCGCGGAAAAAGTTGCCGTGATGGGGAGGGCAGGGCGGGGCCGCGCTGGCGCAGCGGGAAAAAGTAGTCGTGTAGGATGGGTTGAGCGCTAGCGAAATCTATCGTGCGGCCTTTTGGGTCCGATATATCAACGCAGCCTGGGCTTTTCGCTATTGAAAAATCAAGGTTTTTTTACTACCTGTGCAGTCATGGCCCGTAAGAATAAGAACCAGGAAGGTGTGCCGCTTGCCGGCAATGTGGACCGAACGACCGTTAACGGTCGGACCGTTTGGCGCGTCCACAGCGCGAAGACCGGCCGTGTGCTAAGCGTTACAACAAAATCCTCTTCCGCGCGTTCTATGCAGAAGACGAACACTCGATATGGCAAGGCCCTTCGGAGTCTCGCCGATCGCTAGAAAGCACTACAAAATCACACTAGCGGACGCGTTGACTGCGCATGAACTCGCGCTCGAGTACGGCGGCTTACCAGGGATCTTGAACCTAGACGTAATCGAGTCTGCAGTTGGGCGGCCCTACACGGGCTACTACCCCAAGCTCTGGCAAAAAGCCGGTGCGATTGCTCAGTCTATTGCTGGCAACCACGGTTTCACAGATGGCAATAAGCGGACAGCACTATATCTGCTTCTTCTTCTAATCGATGAGAGCGGTTACCGGTTAGAGCCGATTGCAGGTGAAGATATACAGGCGGCAATCACTGATTTGCTTGTGCAAATCGCGGACCACAAAATCGAAATCGACGGGATCACTGAGTGGCTTCGCTTGAGGCTAGTCAGGATCAAGAAAGTCTGAACGCCCGGGTTGATCGAATAAGCTAAAGAGGTGGATGCCCGGCACAAGGCCGGGCATGATTTCTGTGGAACATGGATTTTGTTACCCGGCTCTTGGAAACGCAGGTTACGTCGCCCCTACGGCCGCTGGTGCTTCATCTGCAGTTGCGCCAGGAACGGCACCAGCGGGTGCGCGCCCATTTTGACGATGGTGGGCAGGTCGAGCTTGATCAGGGCGTCGCGCTGCTCGGGCGGGAGCGTGAAGCGGTCGGCGAAGGCTGAGGCGTCTTTAATGTATTGCGCGCGCATGTCGGCGTCGTGGGCGAGGCCGTGCAGCGCCGAGGTGAGCTCGACCAGCTCGGGCTTGAACGAGCGAGCGTAGCCCGGATTGAGCGAGCAGCGAAATCCGGGGCAACCAAGAGACCGGTCCCGGATTTCGTTTCACTCAATCCGGGCTACGCCTGCTTCGATCGCCTCGTTTTCTTCGCCTTTGCGGCGCGCGGAGGCGCCTTGCCATTTCCTCGGCGATGAGCTTTCGAGCGTCCGCCTCAATGCTGGCGCGGCGCTCCGGCGGCAGCTTGGCGATGATCTGATCAAGGTTGTGCATGGCGCCGACGGCCCGATCACGCCGCCTTGGCTGCGTAGCGTTTGACCTTGATGGTCCGCGCACGCTTGCTGATCTGCGCGGCGTCGTAGGCCGCTTGCATCCGCAGCAGGTGGCCGACGTCGGGGCCGAATGCTTTGTGAATTCGTAATGCCATTTCCGCCGTCAGTGCCGCCTTGCCGTTTATCAGATCGGACAATGTTGCCCGCCGTACGCCAAGCACAGCCGCCGCCTTGGTGACGGAAAGCCCTAGCGGCTCAAAAATGCCGTTCCAGATAACACGGCCAACATGAGGGGGGTTCTTCATCGGCATGTTCATTTCCCGTGATAGTCTTCGAGATCGATATCGCTCACATCTTCGCCATCTACGCGGAAAGTGATCCGGTAGTTGCCGCTCACCCAAGCGCTCCATTGGCCGCGCCTGTCGCCTTTCAACGGATGCAGTTTCCATCCGGGAAACAAGCCAACTTGCTCGATGCGTTGTGCCTGCTCGATGGCGTGGAGAATATCTTCCACTTTGGCCAGCAGGTCGGGTCGAATGCCGCGACCGGAGCCGGTCTCATAGAGGCGCTTCAGCCCCTTGTGGCGGAAGCTTCGGATGCGCATATGGTATTGTACGGTGTGACCGTACAAATGTCAAAGCGTGTGATGTTTCCGGCAGGCTGCTGACTGCGTCACTCTTTGCCTCGTCATGGCCGGGCTTGTCCCGGCCATCCACGTCTTTGGTATTGTCCAGCGAGTAAAGACGTGGATGCCCGGCACAAGGCCGGGCATGACGCATCAGATTACTGCCGTCGGCATTATCTCACCCCCCTTACGGCCGCGTGTGCTTCATCTGCAGTTGCGCGAGGAACGGCACCAGCGGGTGCGCGCCCATTTTGACGATGGTAGGCAGGTCGAGCTTGATCAGGGCGTCGCGCTGCTCGGGCGGCAAGGTGAAGCGGTCGGCGAAGGCGGCGGCGTCCTTGATATATTGCGCGCGCATGTCGGCGTCGTGGGCGAGGCCGTGCAGCGCCGAGGTGAGCTCGACCAGCTCGGGCTTGATCGAGGGGTAGTGCGCTTCGCGGTGCGCTTCGGCGCCGCCGCCGATCCAGGCGAGCGAGGCGTAGTTGTGATGCCAGCTCGGGTCCATCGAGACGACGTCGGGCTTGCGCTCGCCCAGCGCGCCGGCCGCGCAGGCCCAGCAGCGCAGCTCGATGTTGCCGGTGTCGTCGAGCTCGCTCTCGTCGTAGCCGATCAGCGATTTCAGATTGCCGGCGGCGAGCTTTTCCAGGACGCGCCTGTCCCAGGCGAGCTCCGGATTGGAGTAGCGGTCGGTGCCGGGGAAATGCGACATGCCGCCCGACGACAGGATAACCGTCTTTAGCCCCATCGCCGTGACGGTGCGGGCGATCGCCTGGCCGAACTGGTAGCAGCGCTCCATGGTGGGCTGCGGCGGCAGATAGGCGTTCACATAGATCGGCAGCACGGGCCCGGTGTGGCCGAGATGCGTGAGCGGAATGCCGATGGCGTAATCGATCTTGGCGGTGGAGGAAAAAGCCGGATCGAAATTCTGCCGGTAGAGCTGGCGCACCAGCTCGAAGCCGATCTCGCTCGGCACCTTCCAGTGGAATTTGCGGCCGGCGAAATCGCCCGACGCCTCGCCGCCGACATGGATGGTGAAGGGCGGTGCGGTGATGTGGAAGAACTGCTCGGCGTGGTCGTTGGAAAAGATGATCCACAGATCGGGCTCGAGCGCGCGCAGGCGCTTGCCGACATCGGCGGCGACCTCGCGCACGTGCGCGACCAGCGCCTTGTCCTCGGTGTCCGGCATGGTGAAGAACTGGGGCGCATGCGGCAGCATGGCGCCGCCGATCACGGTTGAGTGCATGGTGTTTCTCCTTGCCGCGAAATTATCGCGCGCGGGGAGGGACAACAAGCGCAGGGGCGTCGCCGCGATTCGTAGGGGCGGCCCTCGTGGCCGCCCGAGGGCAGGCACAAGACCTGCCCCTACGATCGCGGCGGTCGCCATCCCATCATGCCGCGGTCGCGGCTTTCGCGAGCGCGGCGAGCAGGCCCGTCATGGCGTGGCGCGGTGCGTCGCTTGAGGCGCCGAGGCCGTGGCGGCGGGCGATCCAGTCCGGCTCGTTGTAGGACAGCCAGGTCTTGCCGGCCGCGTCCTGCCAGATCAGAAATTTGAGCGGCAGGTCGATGCCGGTCGTCTGCCCGTCTTGCATCAGCGGCGTGCCGCCGCGCGCATTGCCGAACAGCACGACCTCGGTGGGGCGCAGCGCCATGCCGGCCGCGGCCGCGCCCGCCGCATGATCGACGCGGGCGAACACGGTGAGGCCCTTGGCCTTGATCTGCGCCTCGAGGCGATCGAGCGTTTCCTTCGGGTTGAATTGGCTTGCGACACTCGTCAATCCGTCAACCGACATGCGCACTCTCCTGATGACGCGACTTTGTGCTGGTGCGGCGCACATTAGTGCAAGTCGCGACGCATCGCAGCCTTGCTGCGCCGCGCTTCACAATCTCCGCGGAACGACCTAGGCTCCGTCATGCCCGCGCTTGTCGCGGGCATCCACGTCTTAGTAGAGGGAAGTCGTGGATGGCGGGGCGAAAGGGCGTTCACGCCTGTCTTCGACGGGCTATGCCCGGCCATGACGAATGGAGTGAGGACTTACAAATGGGTGACGTGCCGATAACGATTGCGTGCGGCAATTATGACCGCACGCGCGCGATCCGCGACGGGCGGGTGAAGGTCGAGGGTTGCGACGTCACCTATCTGCCGATGTACCCGGAGGAGATTTTCCACCGCGCGTTCAAGTTCCAGGAATTCGACGTCTCGGAGATTTCGTTTTCCAGCTACATCCGCACGGTGTCGGCCGGCACCGCCGGCTATATCGGCGTGCCGGCGTTCGTGTCGCGCATCTTCCGCCATTCCGGCATCTATGTGCGCAAGGGCGCCGGCATCGAGAAGCCGGAAGACCTGCGCGGCAAACGTATCGGCGTGCCCGAATATCAGATCACCGCGGTGGTGTGGATGCGCGGCATGATGCAGCACGAATACGGCGTGAAGCCGTCGGAGATCCATTGGCGCAGCGGCGGCCAGGAGCAGGCCGGCCGCGAGGAGCGCACGCCGCTCAAGCCGATCCCGGGCCTCGATCTGCAGACGATCCCGCGCGACAAGACGCTGGTCGGCATGCTGCGCGACGGCGAGCTCGACGCGCTGTTCACCGCGCGGGCGCCGTCGTCGTTCCTCGCCGGCGAGCCGCACATCGCGCGGCTGTTTCCCGACACGCGGAAGGCCGAAGTCGCCTATTACAAAAAGACCAAGCTGTTTCCGATCATGCACCTGATCGGCATTCGCAAGCCGCTCGCCGAGAAATATCCGTGGCTCGCGACCAGCATCTACAAGGCGTTCTGCGAGGCCAAGGCGCTGGCGATGATCGACCTGCGCGACGTCAACGCGCTGATGGTGACCTTGCCGTGGCTCGAAGCCGAGACCCACGAAACCGCCGCCATCATGGGCGACGATTTCTGGAAATACGGCATCGACGAGAACCGGCCCGAGATCGAAGCGCTGGCGCAGTATTTGCACGAGCAGGGGCTCGCCGACCGCAAGGTCAAGATCGAGGAGCTGTTTCATCCCTCGGTGTTCGATATTTCGAAGGTGTGAGCGTCAATGACGGCTGCCGACAACCGCGTGATCGTTTCCGGGTGCGGGCCGGTCGGCGCCGTCATGACCTTGGCGCTGATCAAGAAGGGCATCCCGGTCACCCTGATTGAGCAGTTGCCCGATGCCGCCGAGGATCAGCGCGCCGCGACGATCCACACGCCGACGGTGCAGATGCTGGTCGAGCTCGGCCTCGAAAAGGAGATGTTCTCCGACGCGCCGTCGGGCGGCATGCAGGCGCCGCTGTTTCATTTCCGCAATCGCGAGACCGGCGAACTGATCGCGGTGTTCGACATCAGCCTGCTCAAGGGCGAGGTGCCGTATCCCTACGTGGTGCAGTGGGAACAGTACAAGCTCGTGCACGCCGCTTTGCCGCACATCAAGGCGAGCGGGCTCGGCGAGGTGCGCTTCTCGGCAAAACTCGTCGGGCTGACGCAGAGCGAGGATTTCGTCGAAGCGACGATCCAGAACGCCGCCGGGGAGCACGAGACGCTGCGCGGCAAATATCTGATCGGCGCCGACGGCGGTTCGAGCGCGGTGCGCAAGCTGGCCGGCATCGTGTTCGAGGGCTTCACCTGGCCGGAGCGGTTCATCAAGATCGGCACCAGTTTCGATTTCGGCGCGACCGGGCAGGGCTTGTGCACCCGCAATTATTTCTTCGATCCCGAGGAATGGCTCAACCTGTTCAAGGTGAAGGGCTACGGCCCGCCCGGCATCTGGCGCGGCGTGCTGCCGATTCCGGAATCGGAGACCGACGAGCAGGCGCTGAGCATGGAGAACATCCAGCGCCGCCTGCAGCGCATCCACCGCAAGAGCGGCGACTATGAGATTCCGTATTACGCGCTCTACGCGGTGCATCAGCGCGTCGCCGAGACCTTCAACAAGGGCCGCGTGCTGCTCGCCGGCGACTGCGCCCATGTCAACAATCCGATCGGCGGCATGGGCATGAACGGCGGCATCCACGATGCGGTCAATCTCGCGGACAAACTCGCCGATGTGTGGTTCGGCCGCGCCGACAAAAGCCTGCTCGACCTTTACACGCGCCAGCGCCGCAAGGCGCAGGTCGACTACGTGCAGGCGCAGACCATCGAGAACAAGCGCAAGCTGGAAGAGAAAGACCCCGCGGTGCGCCGCAAGCATCTCGACGACCTGCGGCGCACCTCCGAGGACGTCACGCTGCACAAGAAATTTCTGTACCGCTCGTCGCTGATCGACAGCCTCACGTCGGCAAACGCGGTGCAGTGATTCCTACGATAAAAGCTTTCCCCACTTGTCCTCGATCTCCCGCGCCTCGTCCGGCGTCAGCGCCGAGGCTGCCGGAAACTGGTCGCGCCAGGGAAACGGCTTGCAGGCGTCGATGATGGCCTTCGAGTGCGAGGTGACGCCGCGGTCCTTGTCGGCGGGCGGAATGCGCGGATCGAGCGCGGAGCTCCATGCCTGGCGGATGATGTCGATGTTGTCGGCCGGCTCGCAGCGCGTCGTCACCGCCCACATCACGTCGGCGAGGTTGGACGGATCGACATCGTCGTCAACGACGACTACGAGTCGCGCCATGTAGCTGTGCGCCGCTGCGACGAGACCGGCGCGCTTAGCGTGGCCGTCGTAGCGCTGGCGCAAGGCCACCACGGTCATCAGCTGCGAGACGTGCTGCCACGCGCCGGTGACATCGGTGACGCCGGCCGCTTCCAGATTGCTCCAGATCGTCGCGGCGCGGAACGGCAGGCCGAAATGAAAGCGCGGCGGCTTCATCGGCGGCGATCCTGAAAGAATCGGGTCGTTGCGAAAGTGGATCGCCGTCACCCGCATTACCGGACCGGGGCGCGCCTCGGCGGCGTAATAGCCGGTGAACTCGCCGAACGGACCTTCCGGCAAGGTCGCGTCTTTCGTCGGCAGCAATTGGCCTTCAAACACCATCTCCGCATGCGCCGGCAGCGGCAGCCCGGTCTGCGGTCCGGCGCAGACTTCAATCGGCGCGCCCTTGATGGCGCCGGCAAAGCCGTACTCCGAGCTGCCGTCTGGGAGGTATTCAAATCCGGCGATGAACAGCGCCGGATCCTCGCCATGAACCACAGCGACCGGGCAGCTTTCGCCGCGATCCCAATATTTCCTGGCGATGATCGCGCCGTGCCGCCCGCCATGGTCGAACTGCACGGTGACTTTGTCCGGGCCGTGGACCTGAACACGATAGATCGAGGCGTTGATCCAGCCGGTATCAGGATCGCGCATGATCACGACCGAGCCCGAGCCGATGTAAGGCCCGCCGTCGCGGATGTGCCACGTCGGCGCCGGAAAGCGCGCGATGTCGATATCGGGGCCGGAGAGCGTGTTTTGCAGAAATTCGCCATTATTGACCGTCACTGGAGGCAGCGCGCGCAAAGTCTTGCGTTTCTCCATCCATGCTTTGAGTGCGTCGAGTGGCCGCAGTCCCGGATCGAGACCCAGCGCCAGCGCCGCCCGTTGCACATTGGTGGTGGCGTTGGTGAATACCCGCATGCCGTGCCGATACCCCTTGATGCTATCGAACAGGAGTGCGGGGCACTCCGGCCGGCCCGCCGCCACCTCGGTAATGCCGCCGATCTCGAAGCGCGGGTCGGCGCCATCGATGCGGCGCAATGCCCCGAGCCGGTCGACAAGGTCGATGAACTCGCGCAGATCTTTGTACATGTCGTTGAAACCGGGCGGCGTCCGCCGCATTCGCGTGAAAAATCCCCGAAATGGAGGCGCTTGTCTTGCCGCCGGGACGGTGCGGGGGCGTTATGTTGCGCCGCCGAACAGCCGCTTTAACCACCTTAAGCGGTTCTCATCTCCCATAAATTCAGTATAAGTCATTGCTCGCCGGGTACCCAGTTTATGCATTCTGTCGTCCATCTCATCCACGCTTATGGGTTGATTGTTGTTGCCGGGTTCATCGGCCTGGAGAGCATGTGCATTCCGCTGCCCGGCGAGACAGCTTTGATCGTCGGGTCGGTTATCGCGGGTCGCACCCACGAACTCAACATCGTTGAAGTCATCGTGACGGCGGCGGTGGCGTCGCTGGTCGGCCGCATCATCGGCTACGCAATCGGCTGGCGTTTCGGACACTGGCTGCTGCTGCGCTACGGCCCTTATGTCCGCATCACCGAAACGCGGATCAAGCTCGGTCAATATTTGTTCCTCAGGCACGGCGGCGTGATCATCATCATCGCGCAATTCATACCTGTGATGCGCGCCATCGCGGGCGTGCTCGCCGGCGCCAATCGCATGCCGTGGCGGCGCTTCGTGCTGTCGAGCGCCGTCGGCGTGAGCCTGTGGGCGGTTCTGTTCGGTCTCGGCGGCTATATCTTCGGCGTGCAGTTCGCGCGGCTGGCGCGGTCGTGGTGGATTTTCTCGGGTCCGAGCGGCTGGATCGTATTTGGGGTCGTCGCCGCCATTATCATCTGGATCCTCGCCGTATTCGTCGGTCGGCACGAGGCCCAGTGGGCCGCGAAGGCCGAACGCGCTCTGCCAGGACCCTTGCGAGTGCGGTAAAGACACGTCATGGCCGCATCCTGGTCGACGATCGATTGCGATGTGCACGCCAACGTGCCGAGCATGCAGGCGCTGCTGCCGTATCTCGACGAGCAATGGCGCGACAGCGTCGTCGACCGCGGACTGAATTCTCTGGAGTTGATTAACTACCCGCCGAATGCACCGCTCACCGCGCGCGCCGACTGGCGCGGCAAGTCCGGTGCGCCTGCCAGTAGCGTCGATACATTGCGCTCGCACGCGCTCGATCGCTGGAATATCGATATCGCCATCTGCAATTGCCTCTATGGCGTGCAACTGCTGTTCAGCGAAGACATGGCGGCGGCGTTCGCCAAGGCGGTCAATGACTGGGTCGCCAAGGAATGGCTCGATCGCGACCCGCGGCTGCGCGCCTCGATCGTCGTGCCGATGCAGAACACCGAATACGCGGTCGCCGAAATCGAACGCTGCGCCGCCGACAGGCGCTTCGTCCAGGTGCTGGTTCTCGCCATGGGTGAGGCGCCGCTCGGCCGCCGCGAATACTGGCCGGTGTTCGAAGCCGCGCAGCGCCATGGCCTGCCGATCGGTATCCATGCCGGATCGAGCTTCCGCCACCCCGTCACCTCGCTCGGCTGGCCGTCCTGGTACGCCGAGGATTATTGCGCGCAGGCGCAGGGTTTCCAGGCCCAGGTCGCCAGTCTCGTCTGCGAGGGCGTGTTCACCAAATATCCGGCGCTGAAGGTGGTGCTGATCGAATCCGGCGTCACCTGGCTGCCGGCCTTCCTGTGGCGGCTGACCAAGTTCTGGCGCGGCGTGCGCGCCGAAGTGCCGTGGGTCGAGCGCCCGCCCTACGAGATCGTGCGCGATCACGTGCGGCTGACGATCCAGCCGTTCGACGGCCCCAATGAACCCGAGGCGATCGCGCGGCTGGTCGACCAGCTGCAATCCGATGACATGCTGTTGTTCTCGTCGGACTTTCCGCACTGGCAATTCGACGGCGACGACATCATGCCGCCCGGCATACCCTCCCGGCTGCACACCAAGATCAAGCGCGACAACGCACTTGCCACCTATGGCCGCCTCGCCGCGGCGGTGGCTTAGGCGGCCCGGATGGCAAGGCACGTCATCGCTCCGCTCAAGGAGTTTCCGGCCGGCTCGCGCAAGCTCGTCGATATCCGGGGCCGGCCGATTGTTGTCTTCAACGTCAACGGCGAGTTCTTCGCGCTGGCCAACCGCTGCCCGCATCAGGGCGGCAGCCTGTCCAACGGCACGCTTGTCGGATTACTCGAAGCGAGCGAACCGGGCTGCTACCGCTATTCGCGCCGCGGCGAAATCGTGCGCTGTCCCTGGCATGGTTGGGAGTTCGACTTGCGAACCGGCAAGTCCTGGTGCGAGCCAGACCGCGTGCGCGCGCGGCAATTCGCCGTTTCAGTTGCGCCCGGCGCAAAGCTGGTCGAAGGGCCATACGTGGCGGAGACCTTCCCTGTTCGCGTCGAAGATGATTACGTCGTGCTCGAAGTGTAAGGGGACGGGGTCAAGGCGGCATGGTGCAACGAGTATCGGGGCGGGGACGATTGCGGCTGGCCGCGGATATCGGCGGCACCTTCACGGACATCGCCGTTTTTGACGAGAAAACCGGGCAGCTCAACTTCGGCAAGACGCTGTCGACGCCGGCGCATCTGGTGGAAGGGATTTCGGCCGGCGTCGCCAAGGCGGGCAGCGATTATCGCTCGGCGGCACTGTTTCTGCATGGCTCGACCATCGCCATCAACACGATGCTGGAGCGCACCGGTGCGCGCACCGCGCTGCTGATCACCCAAGGCTTCCGCGACATTTACGAGATCGGGCGCATCAACCGGCCCGACGCCTATAACCTGTTTTTCCGCAAACATGTGCCGCTGATCGAACGGGCGCTGCGATTCGAGGTCCACGAGCGGATGCTGGCGGACGGCGAGATCGACACGCCGCTCGACGAGAGGGAAATCGCGGCGCTGGGCGCGAAGCTGGAGAAGCTCGGTATCGAGGCCTGCGCCATCCTGTTTCTCAATTGTTACGCCAACGCCGACCACGAACAGCGCGCCAAGGCGATTCTCGAAAAAAATCACCCGGCGATGTTTGTCTCCGCATCGAATGAATTGTCGCAGGAGTATCGCGAGTTCGAGCGCTGCTCGACCGTGGCGGCGAATGCCTATGTGGGACCGAAAGTGCGCCGCTATATCGGCGAGATCGATTCGCATATGCGCGCCGCGGGTTTCTCCGGGTCGTTCCTCGTCGTGCAGTCGACCGGCGGTCTCTACGAAGCCGCGCAGGCGCAGCAAGAGTGCGTGCGCATGCTCGAATCCGGCCCGGCGGCCGGCGTCATCGGCACGCAAGCGCTCTGCCACATGCTTGGTATCGACAACGCCATTGCCTTCGACATGGGCGGCACCACCGCCAAGGCCGGCGTCATCTATCACGGCGAGGCGTTGACCACCGGAACGGCGCTGATCGGCGGCTACGAACAGGCGCTGCCGGTGCAGATCGCCATGATGGACATTTTTGAAGTCGGCACCGGCGGCGGCTCGATTGCGCGGGTCGACGAGGAAGCGCTGCGGGTCGGTCCGCAGAGCGCCGGAGCTTCGCCCGGACCGGCCTGCTACGGGCTTGGCGGCCGCGAGCCGACGGTGACGGACGCCAATCTGGTGCTTGGGCGTCTCAATCCCGAGCGGTTTCTCGGCGGTGAAATGAAACTCGACGTTGTCGCGGCGGAGCGTGCGCTCAAGGAACGGGTGGGCGATCCGCTCGGCTTGAGCGCCGTTGAGGCAGCCGATGGCATTTTACGCATTGCGGCGACCGCGATGTCGTATGCGGTCAAGGGCGTCACCACCGAACGCGGCTTCGACGCCGGCGATTTCGTTCTGGTTGCCTACGGCGGCGCCGGGCCCTTGCACGCCGTCGAGGTGGCGCGCGAGATCGGCATGCGCAACGTCATCGTGCCGTTCGCGCCCGGCGTGTTCTCCGCCTACGGCATGCTGTTCGCCGACCTGCGCTACGACTTCGTGCGCACCTGGTTCACGCCGCTCGAAGACGCGTCATTCGAGGAGATCGAAAGCGTCTACGGCGCGCTGGAGCAGCAGGGACGCGACGCCATCGCCAATGCGTCGGTGGCGCCGCAACGCGTCGTGGTGAAGCGTGCGGCCGACATGCGCTACGTCGGCCAGGAACACGCCGTGACCGTCGATCTGCCGATGAGCGTGTTCAAGCGTGGCGACCGCAAGGCCATCAAGCAGCATTTCGATGCGATGCATGCGCAGCGCTATGGAACGTCGGCGCCGGCGGAGCGCGCCGAAATCGTCAGCTTGCGCTCGACCATAACCGGGATCATGCGCAAGCCGCCGCAGCGCAAAATCGCCCGCGGCCGCAAGGCGCCGCCGGCGGCAGCGGTCGGCGGCAAGCGCAAGGTTTATTTCGGCGGGCGTTTCCGTCCAACGCCGGTGTTTTGGCGTCCCGCGCTGCTCGCCGGCAACCGCGTTACCGGTCCGGCGCTGATCGAGGAATACGCGTCGACGACGCTGCTTCTGCCCGGTGATGCGCTGGAGGTCGATGCGTTCGGTAATCTGGCGATACGGCTTGCCGGCTGATGTCTCGTCTCGACCGCATTGCTTTGACCGAAACGCGACCAGGCGCCTACTCCGGCGGGGTGGTCGACTCGGCCTGTTGGGTCCGCAGGATTTCCGCAAATTCACGTTCAAGCCGGACGAGAGCTGCCAACAGCGAGGCTGGCGGAGCGACGAGCTTGCAGCTGGATACCGGTTTCGTGTCCGGTATCTCGGCGAGATGCCTCTCGTCGGGAAAATGTTGCGCGTATTTGCTCCCGTCGAGCATCAGCCGCCCCCTCACCGATTTGCAATGTTTCAGGGACGCTCTGTTCGGCCGGCAAGTCAAGCTCAAGTTGTGCGATTCCACCAAATTTGCCGTCACAGCGGGCTTTCCAGCCGCCGCGCAGCCGCACCGTTGCTGCGCCGGGCTGGCTATGCCGACACCACGACGATGCTTTAAAACTCAAACGGCCGTCACGGCAGAGTGAAGCTCGCGGACGTCCAACCGGAAGCGAAGTCCATGGCACAGAAACGCAAAGCGAAATCGCGGGCGCGAGGCAAGATCGACGCCGTCGTTACCGAGATCGTGCGCAACGGCGTGATCGCGGTGACCGAGGAAATGAAGACCAACCTCATGCGCACCGCCTACAACATCATCATCTATGAGGCGCTGGATTTCACGACCGGCCTGTTCACGCCCCAAGGAGAGACAGTCTCCATCGGCATCGGGCTACCGATGTTCATCCGCGGCATGGCCGAAACCGTGAAGGCAAAGATCCGGCATTTCGGACTCAAGAATATGCGGCCGGGCGACATCTACGTCACCAACGATTCCTACCTGACCGGCAGCCACCTCAACCACGTCACCCTGACGTTGCCGATCTTTCACAAGGGCGTGCTGGTCGGCTTCTCGTGCTGCATGGCGCATTGGCTCGACATCGGCGGCACGCTTGGCGGCATCACGACCGATATCTTCTCCGAAGGCCTGCAGATACCGATCCTGAAACTGCACGATCGCGGCGAGCCGAACGAAACGCTGATCGACGTCATCAGGATGAACATGCGGCTGCCGAGCCGGGCGATGGGCGATCTGCGCGCGCAGATTACCGCGGTGAAGACCGGCGAGCGGCGCTTCCTCGAACTGGTCGAGCGCTACGGGCGCGACCAGGTCCTGGGCGCCATCAAGGCCATCATGGACCACTCGGAGACGATGGCGCGTGCGCGCACCAAGTCGATTCCGGACGGCGTCTACGAGGCCGAGTTGTACATGGACGATGACGGAATCGAGGTCGGCAAGAAGGTGCCGATCAAGGTCCGCGTCACCGTCAAGGGCGAAGAGATGACGGTCGATCTCACCGACGTCTCGCGGCAGGTTCGCGGCTCGTTCAATTCCGGCATCACCACCGGCTATGCCTGCTCGCAGGTGGCCTACAAGTGTCTCACCTCGCCGACCGATTATCCGATCAACGACGGCTCGTTTCGCAGTCTCAAGGCCATTGTGCCGCCGGGGCGCGTGGTGAGCGCGGTGCGGCCGGCGCCGATGCGCTGGTGGATGACGTATCCGATGACGATCGTCGACACGGTGTTCAAGGCGCTCGCGCCGGTCATTCCGGACCGCGTCATTGCCGGGCACCACGCCGATCTGGTGATCGCCGCGACGCACGGCATCAACACCAAGACTTCGGAATTTTTTCTCGCCAATTTCGGCCCGCTCGGCGGCGGCTGGGGCGCCAAGCGCAGCGAGGACGGCGTGTCGGCGACGGTCTGCATCAACGACGGCGATACGCACAATTCGCCGAGCGAGCAATCTGAAGTGAAGTTTCCGCTCGTCGTCGAACGCTATTCGCTGATTACCGATTCCGGCGGCGCCGGGCGCTATCGCGGGGGCCTCGGCCTCGAGCGCGTCGTGCGCGCGCGCGTGCCGATGACCTTCAACAGCCATGTCGAGCGCGCCCATTGCAAGCCGTGGGGCCTGGAAGGCGGCGGCGAGGCAACCGGCAATGAGGTCGCGGTACGGACCGGCAGCAAGTGGAAGACCGACTTCCCGAATGCCAAGGTCCTGGTGGCGTATCTGGAGCCGGGCGACGCATTTCGCATGCGCTCCGGCGGCGGTGGCGGCTATGGCTCGCCGCTCGACCGGCCGGTCGCCGCGGTCGAGGAGGATGCCCGGCAAGGCTACATCTCGCTGGAGGCAGCGAAGGACTGCTATGGCGTTGTGCTCGACCCGCAAACCTTCGCCGCCGATCTGGCGGCAACCGAACGGCTCCGCGCCTCGATGCGAACCGCACTTTCACCGTCTGCCGCCTGAAATTGGCGCTTTCGCACCGCACCAGGCGCCCAACCGGCGCTCCTTGAAGCCATTGTTATGGAACGCCATATTAGTCGGGCCGCAGAGTGATCCTTGCGGCAACAGGGCGCCGCAAGGGCCCGCAAAGTCGCTTAGTAAGGACTTTGAAACCATGTCCAGGGTTTCGCCGCTCTCAAGTCCCTTTCTGCTTGGCTTCGATGAGATCGAGCGCGTGCTTGATCGCGTCGGGAAAGCCGCTGACGGCTACCCTCCTTATAATATCGAACGAGTCGCCCGCGACGGGAACAGTCCCGAGCGGTTGCGAATTACCTTGGCGGTGGCGGGGTTCACCCGCGACCAGCTCGATGTTTCGATAGAGGAGAGTCAGCTCGTTATCCGCGGCCGCCAGCAGGACGATAAAAGCCGGCAGTACATCCATCGCGGCATTGCCGCGCGCCAGTTCCAGCGCATCTTCGTGCTGGCGGACGGCATGGAAGTACTGGGCGCGGACCTAAAGAACGGATTGCTTTCGATCGATCTGGCGCGACCGCAACCCGAGCGCCTTGTCAAATCGATTGCGATCAATGAGTGCGATTGATGAAACCGAGCAGGACTCGACAAAGTCGAACCTGAGGAGTCGAGGGCCATGACCAACGAAATGAACCGTACACCGACGAATATCGAAGCGATTTCGCCCGAAGCACTCGCCCAGATGGGCGACGGAGAGATTGCGTATGTGAAAACGATCCGGTCTGAGGATGTTCCAGCATTGTTTCCGCAGGCGCCGGAAATCGAACCCGGCTTGAAGCTTTTTGCGCTGCACGCCGCCGACGGCACACCCATCATGCTGACCGACAGTCGCGAGGCGGCCATCGCCAACGCGTGGAGCCAGGAACTGGAAATGGTCAGCGTCCACTGAGCCGAACTGAAAGCGAAAGTTTCAAGGGCCGGCGCCTGTCGCTGGCCTTTTGCTTTCTGCCCGTTGTTTCCTAATTCGAATTACGCCGCGGATGCCGACGGCATTGCCAGCACGGCGTAGAGAGCTTCGGCATCGTGCGAAGCGCGCAGCTTGTGGGCAATGGCGGGATCGCGCAAAAGCCGCGCCACGCGCGCCAGCGCCTTGAGATGATCGGCGCCCGCGCCTTCGGGCGCCAGCAACAGAAAAATCAAATCGACCGGCTGGCCGTCGAGCGCCTCGAAATCCACCGGGCGGTCGAGACGCGCAAACAATCCGAACAGGCGCGACAGGTTCGGCATTTTGCCGTGCGGAATCGCGATGCCGTTGCCGACCGCGGTTGAGCCGAGCTTCTCGCGCTGCATCAGGATATCGAAGATCGCGCGCTCGTTTTGCCCCGTAAGCACGGCGGCACGCGCTGCAAGCTCGTGCAGCACCTGCTTCTTGCTGTTGACCTTGAGCGCCGGGAGAATCGCGTTCGACGCAACGAGATCGTCAAGGGGCATGAAGGGAACCTGAAAGCGGCAAGGCCGCACCGGGGCGGCTTTCGCCTTATCGCCTATCTGGCTGAGATCGGTTGGTTTTTGGCTACTTGTCGCGGCATGATCTTTCCAAGATTCCGGCCCCGCGCTCGGTGATCATGCTCCAAGGGCGGCGGACCATAGGGAGCGGCCGCGGCTGCGTCAATGGGCATTGCCGGAACCCGCGGGTCGCGGATCTACCCAGCCGAAATGGCCGTCGCGGCGCCTGTACACAACGTTAATACCGCCATGGGCGGCATGCCGAAATACGACAACAGGAGCGCCGGTCATATCGAGTTCCGTTACCGCGTCGCTGACGGACAACAGCTTCAGTGCCGTCGTCGATTCGGCGATGATGGCCGGCGTGAAGCCCTCGCTCTCGGCGCCGCTTTCGTCGTCGACCGGCGCCTCGATGATGTAGCTTGCGGCGTCGACCGTCTCGCGGCCATCGTGCCGTTCGGGACGATGGTCTTTCAGCCGGCGATGATAGCGGCGCAGGCGTTTCTCGATTCGCATCGCCGCCTGGTCGGCGCTGGCATAAGGGTCGGCGGCCATACCCTCGGCATGCAGGGTGATTTTTGAATCGAGATGGATCGCGCACTCGGTGCGGAAACCGAAACCTTCGCGCTCGATCGTGACATGTCCGGAATAGCCGCCGTCGAAATATTTTCCCATGGCCTCGGCGATGCGTTCGCTTACGCGCTCGCGCAACGCATCACCCACGTCGAGGTTCTTTCCTGAGACACGAAAAGTCATAAGAGCCTCCGACTAAGCATTGGTGCTTGACTCGACCTAGGTATTGGCAGGGACGGAGTCAACGCGCCGCGACTCCGTAAGGACCCTTAGGTGTCCAGGTGGGTCACGAGGCTGCGGCAACCTGCTTTTCGCGCCGCCGCTGCACGGAGGAGGGGATGCGCATGGCTTCGCGATATTTCGCGACTGTTCGCCGCGCAATGTCGATCCCGGCCTCGCGCAGCTTGTCAACGATGGTGTCGTCGGACAATACGTCGGCGGCGTTCTCGGCATCGATCAATTGTCTGATGCGATGACGGACTGCTTCCGCCGAATGCGCCTCGCCGCCATGCGCGGCCGCGATTGCCGACGTGAAAAAGTATTTCAGCTCGAAAATGCCGCGGCTGGTCGCCATATACTTGTTTGCGGTGACTCGCGACACCGTCGATTCGTGCATGCTGATCGCTTCCGCGACCGTTTTCAGATTGAGCGGGCGCAGATGCTGGACGCCGTGGGCAAAGAACGCGTCCTGCTGGCGGACGATTTCGTTCGAAACCTTGAGAATGGTGCGGGCGCGCTGATCGAGCGCGCGGACCAGCCATGTCGCGCTTTGCAGGCATTCGGCGAGGTAGGATTTCTCGTTGTCGCGCCGCGATCCGGCGGATACCTCGGCGTAGTACTTTTGATTGACCAGCACCTTCGGCAGCGTATCGGCGTTGAGTTCGACGAGCCACGCGCCGTTTGGCGCCGGGCGCACGAAGACATCGGGCACGATCGGCTGCACCGGGGTGGAACCGAAGGCGAGCCCAGGCTTCGGATTGAGGTTGCGGACTTCCGCGATCATGTCGGCCAGATCTTCGTCGCCGACGCCGCATATCTTTTTCAGGGTCGCAAAATCACGCCGCGCCACGAGATCGAGACGGGCGACCAGCGCCTGCATGGCCGGATCGAAGCGGTCCAGTTCCCGAAGCTGAATCGCCAGGCATTCGGCGAGATCGCGCGCGAATACGCCCGGCGGGTCGAAGGTTTGCAGGATGCCGAGCACGGCCTCGACTTCGGCTGTACCGCTGCCGAGCTTCTCGGCAGCCGCATCGAGATCGCCGGCGAGATATCCGGCTTCGTCGACCAGATCGATGAGGTATTGCCCGATCATGCGCCGCGCCGGGTCCGAGATGGCGACGGCGAGTTGCTCGCGCAGCCAATCCATCAGGGTGGTTTCGGCGGAGACAAACGCTTCCAGGTTGTAGTCGCCGTCCTCGCGACCGCCTGATCCGACGCCGGCCCAGTCCGAGTAGCTGCCCGGCAGGTCGGTGTTGCTCCGTGGGCGAACTGGCTCGGCATCGTCAGGGCCGTTGTCGTCCGCCGCCGAATGCGACCGCTCGTCGTGGGGATGATCGCCTTCGGTAGCTCCGTTAGCCCAGGCCTCGCCATCCATGGAGGGGGTATGGTCCGGCTCCGGGGCTGGCGCCGCCGCGTCGGAGGGGGCTTCCGCCTCGCCGCCGCGATCCAGCAGGGGATTACGCTCGAGTTCCGCTTCGACGTAGGAGACAAGGTCGAGATTGGACAGTTGCAGCAGCTTGATGGCCTGCATCAGCTGCGGCGTCATCACCAAAGCTTGGCTCTGCCGGAGCTGTAGTCGTTGGGAAAGCGCCATAGGGAGGTAAATTGGTCCAATTCTTGCTTGTCTCTCCCCTTGTACAGCAGGTCCGACGCCTTGTCGTCAATCGTTTTCGACTAGGCTTAAAGGCGAAATTCCTCTCCCAGATAGAGCCGCCGCACGTCGGGATTATTGACGATGTCGTCGGGGCGGCCCTCCATCAAGACTTCGCCCGAATAGATGATGTAGGCGCGATCGGTCAGGCCCAGCGTCTCGCGAACATTGTGATCGGTAATGAGCACCCCGATGCCACGATTGGTGAGGTGCCGTACCAGGGCTTGGATGTCCCCGACCGCGATTGGATCGATGCCGGCGAACGGTTCGTCGAGCAGCATGTAATTCGGCCGGGTAGCGAGCGAGCGGGCGATCTCGACGCGCCGGCGCTCACCGCCGGAAAGCGCAATCGAGGGGGTCTTGCGGAGCCGTGTGATGTTGAATTCTTCGAGCAGCTTATCGAGATCGTGTTCGCGGCGCTTGGCGTCCGGCTCGACCACTTCGAGCACCGCACGGATATTTTGCTCGACATTGAGGCCGCGGAAGATCGAGGCCTCCTGCGGCAGGTAGCCGATGCCAAGGCGGGCCCGCTGGTACATCGGCAGCTTGGTAACGTCGTGGCCGTCAAGCTCGATGCGCCCATGGTCCGCCGTGATCAGGCCGGTGATCATGTAGAACACCGTCGTTTTGCCGGCGCCGTTCGGGCCCAGCAGGCCCACGGCCTCGCCTTTGCGAAGGTAAAGGCTGACTTTCTTCACGACCTTGCGCCCGACGAAGCTCTTTTCCACGCCGTGGACGGACAGCACCCCCTGCCGGATGGCAGGCGCGGAGCCAGTGCCTTCGCCGCGCTTGACCGGGCGTGGTTCGCTGCGTTCAGCCGGCGGCGGCGGATCCTGGCGGTTGCTGCGCTCGCTTCGGTCCTTTGGCTCCTGACGCTCCTGTTGCGGGGGCTGTGGCGCCGGTTTGCGGGCTTTTTTCGCTCTGGCTGTCACGCTCGCGATATCGACGTAGCTGGCGCTGATGACCCCGCCCATCGAGCCAAGTCCGATCGTCTCGCCTTCTGGGACGAGTTTACGATGCGCCGACACCGTGCGGCGGCGGAAATATGAGAGGATATTCAACACGCCGGTCTCAGTCAGCTTCGCGTGCCCTGCTTCACCAGATCAAGGTGGAGAAATTGAAGGAATACGGTCCCGGCACTTCTGTATGACGGTGACGAGGTCGCCACAATACTGGTCACCGTTTCGGGCCGGGTCCGAGCGTCATGAAATTGCCCTGCCCACCTTTGTTGTCCTTGCTCGGGATGATCAGCGCGCGCACGCGCCCGTCCGGCACGCCGGGCGCAGCTTCGACATGCGCGTTTCCGGTCACCGTGTCCACGACGACACGCCCGCCGTGAATGACATTCTTGCCCTGCGACACCACCACGTTGCCGGTCAGCGTAATGGTCTTTGCGATCACATCGTAGACGCCGAGGTCGCCGCTCGCGCTCTGATCCTTGGTCAGCACGGTCACATCGCCGCGGGCTTCGATGCGGCGAATGCTCTGGGCATCCGGCGCCGCATCGGTCTTGGTCTTGGTTTTGGTCTTGGCGGTCACCACTGGCTTTTCGCCGATGCCGAGTTCCTGGCCGTAAAACACGACGAGCGTCCGGCAGGTCATCGTGGTGTCGCCCTGCACCACCTTGACGTTGCCGGAGAAGGTCGCCTGTTTGTTCTTGTCGTGGACTTCCAGCGATTTGGCGTCGATCTGGATCGGCTGATTCTTGTCCTGCTGCTGGCCGGGCAGGCCGGGGCGCGGCCCTTGCGCCATTGCCGCCGTGGCGGCGAAGGATATGGCCGCCGTGGCGGCAAGAAATATCGCCGCTGTCGCAGCGAACCGCGCCGCCATCGCCCGTGTGCTGATTCGACGTCCTTGCCTCATTGCCGAGCCGCTTTCGTCTGTTGCTTGCCTGACTGCAGCACCAGGGTCACGTCGGTAAAGCGCAGCGTGTCGCCCTTGTCGACGATTTCCAGATGCTTTGCGTTGAGATCGCCGTCGAGCAGCTTGATCCAGACGGGCGTGTCAGACACCACGCTCCCCTTGCTGACGTCGACCGTCGCCTCGCTGAGCCGCGCCTCATAACCGGTGGAGGACACCAGGTGAATGTTGTCCTTCAGGTCCAGCAAATTGGTCTTCATGTTGTAGTGGCCGTTATCGGCCCACAGATGCACGGTGCTCTTGTCAGCCATCGCGATCTTGGCGTGGATCTGCTGCAATTCGACAAAGTCGGGCTTGGTGATGTCCTGTTGGGCGGTCGTGGCGGTAAATTCATAGGGGCGTTGATCGCTGGTGTAACCGGTGAGCCGAGGCGACTGCATCGTGATCTTGGTGCCCTTGATCACCAGGTTGCCGATCTCCCCCGGCAGCCGAAGCCCGCCGGTCGGCCAATAATTGTCGGCCAGCACTGCCAGCAGCACGAGGCTGACGACGACCATCAGGGCAGCGCGCATCCAGCGCACGTGCCGGCTATGGCGTAGCGCGCGCCGATAGATCCGCTCTTTGTCGCCGCCGCGTGAACGTGCCGGATATCCGGCCCCCCGCTCCGGGCTGGCGAAGGAGATGGTCGTCAAGCGATTGTCCCCTGGGCCATCTGCCCCGATTCGCCCCGCGCGGCCATTCTAGAGTTCCGCGGCCCAATAGTCGCCTGCGAATGTGGCCCGGGCAGGGCCATTCGGGCGGGGCGAGTCAGCCGTAACGGCTTGCCCCAGCGGGCAAATTAGCCGAAGGGCGCGTTTACGAATGCGCGAAGATGTCTTCCTCGGCGAAGCCCGCCAGGTCAAGCCGCACCCGGTCAGGCAGGAAGCGGAAGCAGGCCGCGGCCAGCTTTTCGCGCCCCTCGCGCGCCAGCATCACGTCGAGTTTTTCCCGCAGCGCATGCAGATACAGCACGTCGCTTGCCGCGTAGGACACTTGCGCGTCGCTCAGCGCGGCCGCACCCCAGTCGGAAGATTGCTGCTGCTTCGACAGATCGTGGCCCAGGACTTCGCGGACCAGATCCTTGAGGCCATGCTTGTCCGTATAGGTGCGCGTCAGCCGCGAGGCGATCTTGGTGCAATAGACCGGCGCCGGCATCACGCCCAAATTCTTTTGCAGCATGCCGAGATCGAAGCGCGCGAAGTGAAAAATCTTCAGCACGTTGGCATCGGCGAGGAGACGCTTCAGATTGGGCGCGTCGGGAGACTGCGCCGCGATCTGCACCACGTCGGCCGAGCCGTCGCCGGGCGAAAGCTGCACGAGGCAAAGACGGTCCCGCGTCAGGCTCAGGCCCATCGTTTCGGTGTCGATGGCGATCGCCTGGACGGACGCGTAGCGCGCCAAATCCGGCAGATCGCCGCGATGGATGCGAATGGTCATGCGCGCTTTGAATATCGCAACCGAAATGACAGGTCAAAAACGCCGAAACGTGGTATTGAGCGGGCGGCTCCCCTGACCGGGAACCGCGACTGACAGGTCACTGCAACTCATGGCTTGCCGCATTCGCTCCGCATCGGTCTGCGCGCCCCATTATGCGATTGCTGCGTCGTTGCTCTTTGCCATGCTCGCCCCCGGCGCTCTTGCTCAGACTCTGACTGAGCCAGCGAGCGCTAAACGGCCGCCGCCATCGCAGGCCGCAAAGGCACCCAAGGCACCGAAGGCCGCACATCCGAAGTCGTATGCCAAAGCGTGCAGCGCCTTTGGACCCGGCTTCATCAACGTCCCGGGCACCGATGCGTGCGTCAAGATCGGCGGGTGGGTGACAGTCGAAGGTTCGGCGCAGCGTTGAGCGCTTGCCCGCGTATCGCGCTTCACGATCTTTCTTTGATTCGTGGCTGTGGTGCCCAGGAGAGGACTCGAACCTCCACGGTGTTACCCGCTAGTACCTGAAACTAGTGCGTCTACCAATTCCGCCACCTGGGCAGGTGCAGTAACCGGATAGGTACGGAGCGGCTTTATCGTTGTCAATCTAAGGGACTTTGCCTCTATACAGCGCCAAGGCGTTGCGCTATTCCGCCGCCGATGACCGTGAAAAACAAGGCTGAAACGCTCGTTACCGTGTTCGGCGGCTCGGGATTTTTGGGCCGTCACGTGGTGCGCGCGCTTGCCAATCGCGGCTACCGCATCCGTGTCGCGGTGCGCCGTCCGGAGCTCACCGGATATCTCCGCCCGATGGGGCGGGTCGGCCAGATCCACGCGGTCCAGGCTAACGTGCGCTATCCGCAGTCGGTCGCCGCCGCGATGCGCGATGCCGACGCCGCGGTCAATCTCGTGGGGATTCTGTTCGAGCGCGGTCAGCAGCGCTTCGATGCGGTTGCGGTGGCGGGCGCCGAAACGATAGCGCTTGCGGCAAAGTCCGCCGGCGCGCCGCTCGTCCATGTTTCGGCCATCGGCGCCGATGCGGATTCGCCGGCGCACTACGCCCGCGCCAAGGCCGAAGGCGAAAGCCGGGTGCGCGCCGCTCAGCCCCAATCGGTCATCATGCGGCCGTCCATCCTGTTCGGCCCCGAAGACAGCTTCTTCAATCGCTTCGCCGCGCTGGCGCGCATCGCTCCGGCGCTGCCGCTGGTCGGCGGCGGTCACACACGCTTTCAGCCGCTCTACGCCGGCGACGCCGCCGAGGCGATTGCGCTTGCGGTCGATGGCGCCACAAAGGTGGGCACGGTCTACGAACTCGGCGGACCGGACGTGCACACGTTCCGTGAATTGATGGAATTCATCCTGCGGACGATCCAGCGCCGGCGCTTGCTGATCCCGGTGCCGTTCGAGTTGATGAAGCTGCAAGCCACGTTCGCCCAGTTCATGCCGACACCGCCGATCACGCCCGATCAGGTCGAGATGCTCAAGAGCGACAATGTCGTCTCCGAGGAGGCGCGGCGCGACGGGCGTACGCTCGAGGCGCTCGGCATTGTCCCGGAAACGATCGAGGCCATTGTGCCGACTTATCTCTGGCGCTTCCGCAAGACCGGTCAGTTCGATCCCAGTACCGGGATCACGATCGGCGGAGGCGGCATGCCTCCGTCCTAATGGTTCAACCAGCCGAATTGCCGCCAAAACGCCGCCGGTCGGAACTTGGCCGCAAAGAAATGCAGCTTTCGTAACGAAATTCTAACCGTCCCGATATTCGATCCGGTCTTCGGCCGCGGGGGGCCGCCATACATGCTCGCAACGGCATGCTGACGCTCATCCATCATCCATTCTGTCCGCATTCGCGCTTCGTGCGTCTCGCGCTCGATGAGCTGTCGCTGGCGTCGCGGCTTGTCGAAGAACGCCCGTGGGAGCGGCGCACTGAATTTCTCAAGCTCAATCCCGCGGGAACCACGCCGGTTCTGCTCGAAGACGGCGCCCCTCCGGTTCCCCAGGCCGGCATCATCGCCGAATATCTCGACGAGGTGCATGGCTCCAGGGTACCGCGTCCGCGGCTCTTGCCGGTCGATCCGCATGAGCGCATCGAGGTGCGCCGGCTGATGAACTGGTTCAACGACAAGTTTTTCGAGGAGGTGAGCGGCCCGATCGTGATGGAGCGTATCTACAAGCGCTTCATGTCGGCGACGCAGGGCGGCGGTTCGCCGACGACCGAAGCGTTGCGCGCGGCCCGCAGCAACATCAAGTATCATCTGGCCTATATCGGCTGGCTGGTGCGCAACCGCGACTGGCTCACCGGTGAAAGGCTGACCTACGCGGACTTGGCCGCAGCAGCGCATTTATCGGCGGCCGATTATCTGGGCGATGTACCGTGGCACGAAGACGAGAGCGCCAAGTCCTGGTACGCGAGGATCAAGTCGCGGCCGTCGTTCCGCACGCTGCTCAACGACACGCTGCCCGGTCTCGCGCCGTCGGCGAGCTACGCCAATCTCGACTTCTAAGTCCGTCCGCGCTCAAGGCGTCGTTCGAAGCTTTCGCGCGAACGCAGGGCTTTGATGCCGTCGGCGTGGCTCGGCCCGACGCAATCCCGCTCGCGGCGGAACGGCTGCGCGCGTTTCTCGACGCCGGCGCGCACGGCGATATGGCGTGGATGGAAACGAAGGCCGCGTGGCGCGGCGATCCGCGCGCGCTGTGGCCGCAGGCGCGCTCGATCGTCATGCTCGGCGTCAACTACGGACCCCTTTCCGACCCGCTGGAGATTCTGAAAGAACGCAAGCGCGGCGGCATCTCGGTCTATGCCCAGGGTGACGATTACCACGACGTGGTGAAATCGCGCCTCAAAGCGGTCGGCCGCTGGCTGGTCGATGAGGCCGGGGGCGAGATCAAAGTTTTCGTCGACACCGCCCCGGTGATGGAAAAGCCGCTCGCCGCGGCGGCCGGCATCGGCTGGCAAGGCAAGCATACCAACCTTGTCTCCCGCGAATTCGGCTCGTGGCTTTTTCTTGGCGCCATTTTCACGACGCTCGATTTGCCGCCCGATGTGCCCGAGGGCGATCACTGCGGCGCCTGTCACGCCTGCCTCGACGTCTGCCCGACGGCGGCGTTCCCGGCGCCGTATCGGCTCGATGCGCGGCGCTGCATTTCTTATCTGACCATCGAGCACAAAGGCCCGATTCCGGTGGAATTGCGCCCGCTGATGGGCAACCGCATCTATGGCTGCGACGATTGCCTGGCGGTGTGCCCATGGAACAAATTTGCCAAGGCCGGGCGCGAGGCAAAACTTGCGGCGCGCGAGACGTTGCAGGCGCCGCGGCTTGCGATGCTGGCGCGGCTCGACGATGCAGATTTTCGCACGCTGTTCGCCAAGAGTCCGGTCAAGCGCACCGGCCGCGCGCGATTTTTGCGCAATGTGCTGATCGCGATCGGGAACTCCGGTGATGTTGAACTCGCGCCCGAGGCCGAAGGGCTGCTCGACGATTCCTCGTCGCTTGTTCGCGGCGCCGCAATTTGGGCGCTCGGCCGATTGCATCACTCGCGACTTCTTGACTGCGCGAAGACGCGCCACGCCGTAGAGTCCGATCCCGAGGTTGCCGCCGAATGGGCGGCGGCGCTCGCGAAATAGTTCCAGGTTCTGAAAGTTCCAGTTCGATGTCCACGCTCGTTTGTTTCGGTCTTGGCTATTCGGCCGAACATTACATCGGCATGTTCGGCGATACTTTCGCGCGTATCGTCGGCACCGTACGCGGCGCCGAGCGCGCGGCGGTGTTGAACGGCCGCCTTGCCGGACAACTCAAGGCGCTGGTGTTCGACGGCAAATCGGCGGCGCCGGAACTCCTGCATGCGATCAGCGAGGCCGACGCGATGCTGGTGTCGATTCCGCAGGATGAACACGGCGATCCGGTGCTGCGAACATGCAGCAGTGCCCTGACCCACGCGCCGCACCTCAAGGCGATCGTGTATCTGTCGACGGTCGGCGTTTACGGTGACCGCGCCGGCGCTTGGGTCGACGAGACGATGCAGCCCGAGCCGGCTTCGGGGCGCGGCTCCGGGCGGCTCACCGCCGAACACGGCTGGCAGGACTTCGGCAAGCGACGCGGTGTGCCGGTCGCGGTGCTCCAACTCGCCGGCATTTATGGGCCGGGCCGCAGCGCTCTGACCCAGGTCGCGCGCGGCGATGCGCGCCGCATCGTCAAGCCGGGACAAGTGTTCAATCGCATCCATGTCGACGATATTGCGCAGGCGATCGACGCCGCGCTGACGCGGCGCGTGTCCGGCGCTTTCAATGTCGCCGACGACGAGCCGTCGCCGCCGGGCGAGCCGCTCGCCTTCGCGGCGCAGCTTCTCGGCGTGCCGCCGCCGCCCGAAGTGCCGTACGAGCAGGCCGAAGCCGCGATGTCGCCGCTCGCCAGAAGCTTCTGGCAGGAATGCCGGCGTGTGAACAACGACAAGCTCAAGCGTGAACTGGGCGTAACCTTGCGCTATCCGACGTATCGCGAAGGTTTAACGACGTTGTTTGAACGAGAACACCGGTGACGCGACCGACATGGTCGTTTGCGAAGAACGACGGCCGCAGACAGCTTCAGTTGCCCCTCAAGTCTCCACGGTAGTTTCCCATTCGCGCCAATGGGTCGGGTAGACCTCAATTCTCTGCTCGGTCGTTGTATTGATCCAGCCGCCGAGAATTCGCCGACAGGCAAAGACAAGTGCGTGAACACCGTCAGCGGCGATTACCGCCAACTGGAGGTCGCGATCGAATGGTGCAGTGGCAATAGGTTTCCAATGCATGCCGCATTGTGGCTGCTCGGTCTTTTGGGATTTTGATCTAGATCAATTGTGCGCAGCGCAAAGCCGCCGAGTGGACGCCATGTCGGGAGTCCGACATAGTGACGGCCAAGGGCTTCACCCTCGAAGCGATGGAGGGAATATGGAACGATTTATCCAGCGCGAGAACATCAAACACTACGAGAGGCTGCTGCAGACAATCACAGACGAAGCCGAGCGCCAACGTATCCTCAAGTTGCTCGAAGAGGAGCGAAAGAAGATGCCCAGTAATCCGCCGGAGCGGAAGCGGGCGTAGCGGCAAGACGAGCGCGAATAGGAGCGGGACAGCGAGCGGAAGACAATTGCGATATCCGGCTCAGGAGTGTGCCCGCCCTTCCTCAGGACGGCCAGCAATCCCTACGAACACGTGTTAGCTAGACCCGAGATAACAAGAACCGCCATTCGTTTTTGAATTCGTACGATCCGTCACCCTTGAGAGATGCACGAGCGGCTTCAGTGATGCCTTGGCGCACGGCGTCCTCTCCGGAATTGCGGATAGCCCGCTCGACGACGCCCGAGGCCAACAGGCCGCGCACCGTTGTCGCCTCGTCGGGGAAACGCATGGTTGTTATCACGCTCGTTATCCTGTCGGGTTTGAGGCCCGCTTTGCTGACCAAAGCTTCCAGCGCGCCGGGCGCGGAGAGCGCGAATGGCCCGGGCGCACCAGGCGGTGGCGGTGGCAGCAGCTTGCCTATTGCGGCAAGATACGGAGCCAGTTCACATTTGTCCGCGGCACCCCAAACTGCCACCACAACGTATCCGTTCGGCTTGGTTACGCGCGCGGCCTCGGCCAGCGCACGAATCGGGTCCGTGGCATACTGAAACGAATTAAACCCGGTGGTGGCGTCAAAGCTGTTATCGGTGAAAGGCAATTCTTCGCTCTCACCAACGCGAATGTCGCCGCCAGGACAGCGCGTCTTAGCGATGTCTAGAAGCCCCGCTGCGGCGTCCAACCCGCTGACCTGCGCACCCCGCGCTTGAGCCATTTGCAGCGCCAAGCCCGCGCCACAGCCGACATCGAGCACCGCGCTGTCTACACCAACCCTGGCTGCGCTGAACGCGGCGTCATAGAGCGGCCGGAATGAAATTTCCTGAAGCTCAGCCCACTCGCGAGCGCGAGCGCCCCAAAGCTCACCTTGTATCTGCGCGGATCCCATTCCAGCCACCCCAAAATATCGAGCGTTCAACGAACGGTTACGCCATCCTGACGCGATCTCAAGAGTGAGGATGATAGCGCTTGGCCATAACGCTCGCATAGCGGCTTCGGACATCATTTGACCCGGGCCGGATGCACTCCGCCAGCCGCAGCCGGAGCGGATTGCAGCCAAGCGCTCGCGGCAGTAGGCTTGTGGCAATGCAGCGCCGGAGAGCGCATGAGGGAGGACTGAAATGTCGGACAAGCCCAATTACCGGATCAACAGGCGCGACGTTAAGATGACTGAGCGCGTCGCCATGGCGGCGGTCGGAAACTCGGTGATCCGCGCGCAGAAGGTCCACGGCACCGACACCAGCCTCATGTTCGCCGAGCGCGCGTCCGGCTATCACACCCGGCCGCACATGCACGACTGCGAGCAAATGAACTACATCGTCTCCGGCGAGATGTATTTCTTCGTCGACGGCCGCGGCTACCGCTGCCGGCAAGGCGACGTGATGCGCATTCCGCGCAACAAGACGCATTGGGCCTGGAACCGCGGCAAGGACACCGCGGTGATCATCGAGTCGCATGCGCCGCCGCTGCGCGATCGCGGCGGCGACGCCTATCCGCTGCTTGGCCCTGACGATGATGCGAGCAAGGTTCAGCACATGCAGAACATCCTGGTCAAAATGGACCAGGGCGAGGTCGAGGCGATCGAAGCGCGCGCCATCGCCGAGGAGGAAGGCCAGCAGGCGGCCGAATAGCCGTGTCCGGTGACCGGACGATGCGAGCCTCGCCAATCATGATGCTGTGCGCCGCGCTTGCCGTCATCGGCGCGGCGCCCTGGATGGCGGCGGTTCCGGCCGCCGCCGGCGAATTCTACGCGGGCAAGACGCTCGAGATCATCGTGCCGTCGGGCGCGGGCGCCGACAGCTACGATACACTCAGCCGCCTTGTCGCACGACATATCGGTCATCATCTCGCCGGCGATCCGAACATCATCGTCGAGAACATGCCGGGCGCCGGCGGCATCCGCGCGGCCAATCAGCTCTACAATCTTGCCCCCCGAGACGGCACCGTCATCGGCATGCTCGACAAGTCGATCTATCAGGACCAGCTCTTCAAGGTTCCGGCGTTAAAGGCCGATGTCACCAAGATGAACTGGATCGGGCGCGTTATCAGCAACAATGCCGTGCTGTTCGCCTGGCACACCGCCGCGGTCAAGACCATCGATGATGCCTATACCAAACCGCTGATCGTCTGCTCGACCGGCAGCGCTTCGCAACTGCGCTGGACCATGCTCAAGCGGCTTCTCGGGCTGAAGCTGAAGCTTGTCACCGGCTACAAGGGAACCGGCGAGGGCCTGATCGCCATCGAACGCGGCGAAGTCGAGGCGTTGAGCATGCCGTGGACGGTGTTTCGCGTGACACGCGCGGCGTGGCTGCGCGACAAAAAGGTCAATGTCCTGTTGCAGACCGGAATCGAAAGGTCGCCCGACCTGCCGAGTGTGCCGCGGCTCGTTGACCTCGCGCGCAACGGTGACGAGCGGCAGATTCTCGAATTGTTTTCACAGCCGGAGAAGGTCGGCCGCTCGCTGGCAGCGCCACCGGGCGTACCTCCGGAACGCGTCGGGCAATTGCGATCGGCTTTTGGGGCGATGCTGAAGGACCCGAGCTTTGTGGCCGACGCCACGCGCATGGGTGTCGCGCTGTCGCCGTTGCCGGGTGACGATCTCCAGACCATCATCGACAAGTCGTTCGAATATTCTTCGGCAATCGTCGCCAAAGCAGAAGCCTTGACACAAAACGTGGAATAGACAGATGCAAAAAGCACCGAGAATGGATGCCGAATTCGATGGTGAAACGACCTATCTGAACGTCATGGGGCGGTCGATGGACGTGCACATCGCAGTGCCGCCCGGTCGCGGACCGCATCCCGCCGTGCTGTTGATGTTCCACCGCGGCGGTCTCGACGCCTGCACCGCGCATTACTTCAAGGAATTCCCCAAGGCAGGGTATCTGACGATCGTGCCGAATTTCTTTCACCATTGCCCGGACGACGTGCCGCTGCACGACTGCAAGCAATTCCTCAAAGACAACGAGGTCATTGCCGAAATCGCCGCGGCCGCAGACTATGCGCTGTCGCGGCCGGATATCGATCGTACCCGTTTTTTCATCGCCGGGCACTGCATGGGCGGCCGATTGTCGTTTCTCGGCGCCGCCACCAAGCCGGCTTTTACCGCTTGCGTGACTTATTACGGCGGCGGCACGATGACCCATTGGGGCGAGGGAACGCCGACGCCGTTCGAGCTGATGAAGAATATCCGTTGCCCGGTCTATGGGTTCTTCGGCGATCTCGACAAGAATCCGTCACCGGCCGACGTTGACCGCTTCGAAGCCGAATTGAAGCACTCCGATATTCCGTACGTCTTCCATCGCTATCCGAAAGCCGGCCACGGCTTTCAGAACCCGGCGCGGCCCAAGGGGCGCAACGCGGACGAAATCGCGACCGCGGAGTTGGCATGGGCGACGATGCTGGACTTGATGCGCGGCACCAAGGCTAGTTCTGACCGCGCCATGGCTCGGGCCAGTTAGTAGACGGAGCGGACCTGAACGGGGTCAGCCCGAAATCTGCTTAATGCAAGCTTGGACCTTTGAGAAAGCGATTACGCTCGCTCGACTTGATGCGCAGGTCCATGGTCTCGCCATCACGGTAGATGGTCATCGGCACTTCGACGCCGGCCTGGCCTTGCGCCCAGATGCGGCGGAACAGGCCGGCGAGATCGCGCACTTCCTTGCCGCCGACCGACAGCAGGATGTCGCCGTTGCGGATGTCGGCTTTCTTCGCCGGGCCGCGATCCGCCAGTCCGACCACGACGAGCCGGCTTTCCACCTCGGTCGCGTAGAGGCCGAGCCACGGACGCGGCGGGCCGCTGCGACGGCCGGTCTTCAGCAGATCGTCGAGGATCGGTTTCAGAAGATCGATCGGCACGATCATGTTGATGTTCTGCGGCTGGCCCTTGTCGACGACATGCTGCAGCTGCAGCGAGCCGATGCCGAGAAGATCGCCGGTGGGGCCGATCAGCGCCGTGCCGCCCCAGTTCGGATGCGAGGGTGCGGTGAAGATCGCTTCGTCGAGCACGTATTCCCAATAGCCGGCGAACTCCTGCTTGGCGACGATGCGAGCCGCGACCGAGCGCGCCCGGCCGCCGGCGCCGCCCACCACGACGCGTTCGCCGACCGAGGTTTCGGACGAGCGGCCGATCTCAAGCGCTTGCACGTCGAGCTTGGCGAGCGCCTGGACGAGACCGAAGCCCGTCTCCTGGTCGTAGCCGAGTACGTGGCCAGGCACGGAGCGGCCGTCGTTGAGTGTGATCCAGATCGTTTCCGCCTCGGTGATCAGATAACCGATGGTGAGGACGAGACCGTTGTCGCGGATGAAGACGCCATGGCCGGCGCGCTCGGTGCCGAGTGTGTCGGCGGTGAAGGCGTCGGCCGGCACAATGGTACGCAGCCCCACGACGGAGGCCAGAGCCTCGTCGAGGTTGTAGCCGTAGTCCCCTGGCTTCGGTTGCACGGAGGCCGGAATCTTCCAGTCGCTCACGGACGGCATCGGAAATTTCCCTCGCGAGCGGTACGACGGAGCGGCCGCCTAAAGCCGCCCCCGATTGCGCCCGCCTATGTGACACCTGCAACAGCAGCAGAGGGTATTTGTCCGCTGGCTGTGTTGCAATCAAGCCCTGGGGCACTGTGAACAGCGGCGCATAACCGCGATGAGGGCTCCGCTTCGGCGCTCAACGGCGTGCCCTCATACGCCGGCTTGAGTCCTGCGCCTATTAGTGGAACATTTACGCCAATCGGAGCAACTTACCGCCAAGACTGACGAAACTACCGCGCTTTGCAGCGGCACTGCCTTGTTACCGCCCTATCTGACCGGCACAACAGCGTCATATCTTGGGGACTTGGGGGAATTTCCGTGCGCGTCTGCACCTGCTTTGCATTGCTTGCCGTCGCCCTCGCCGGAACGATCGGCCCCGCCGCCGCGCAATACTATCCGCCAGCGCAGGGCTATCAGCCATATCCTCCGCCTCCGGCGCCCGGCTACGGTCCGCCACCGAGCTACAGCAGCGCACCGCTGCCGCCGCCGGAAGCCGGTGGCCCGCCCGGTTATGGTCAGCCCTATCCGGCGCAGCCCTATGCCGGCCAACAGCAGACCGAGGCCTATCCGCCTCCGGCGCCGGTCCAGCCTTACCCTCAGCCCGCCTACGGCTCTGGCGGCAGCTTTCCACCGCAGCCGGCCGCACCTGGCTTTCGTCCTCCCGCCGATGTCAGCGGCGGATCCGCTGCGCCGGATGTGACTGGGTCAGTGCCCGCGCCGGTCCAGGCGGCTCCTGTTCCGCGATCGGATCCCACCATCGTCGCCTCGCTGCCGCCGGACGAGCAGCCCGAGCAGAACCCGACGCCCCAATTGCCACAGCGCTTCCAGCGGCAGCTCGTCGACTATCCGACCAATCAGCCGGCCGGCACCATCGTTGTCGATACGCCGCACACCTACCTTTATCTGATCATGGGCCACGGCAAGGCTATCCGTTACGGCATTGGCGTCGGCCGTGAAGGCTTTACCTGGACCGGCACCGAGCGCATCAGCCGCATGAAGGAATGGCCGGATTGGTTCCCGCCGAAAGAAATGATCGAGCGGCAGCCGTATCTGCCGCGCTTCATGGCTGGCGGCGAAAGCAACCCGCTTGGCGCGCGCGCGATGTATCTAGGCAGCACGCTCTATCGCATCCATGGCACCAACCAGCCCTCGACCATCGGCACCTTCGTGTCCTCGGGCTGTATCAGGCTGACCAACGCGGACGTCTCTGACCTTTACAGTCGCGTCCAGGTCGGCACGCGCGTGGTGGTGTTGCCCGGCGGCTCGCCGCCGAATACGGCGTCGTCGCAGGCACCCGACGCGCCCCAAGCAGCAGTCAGCCGCTGACGCATCGAAGATCATCGTCATGCCCGGCCGTCGCGGCGGCCGGACGGCGGTAATTTTTTACGGTGGCTTTGGCGCGACTCAGTTAATCTCTTTCAAATCAATTCCGACGCCGGCTCCCCACTTGGCTGGCGCAGTAAATCCCTCGCGACGATCCGATCAATGTATCGCGTGCTGCCGTTCAGCGATCGCGCGCCGCATGCTGCGAGGTCGAATGTTTCCTAATGTCCGTCTGCTCGTTGGGGCGCTGTTCGCCTCGGTCGTGGCGCTGACCTGCGGATTCGGCCTGTTCGCCGCATTCCGCGTCAATCATGAACCGCTGAGCCGGCTGCCGGTCGGCACCGCGCCCATTGCACTCGTCGCCAATGAGGTGGCTGCACCGCGGACCGGCTGGGGGACGCCATTCGACGGCCAGTCGCGCCTCAATGGTCCGCAGCACAGCGAGATCGTGGCAGACGCGCCCGCTGTAGCGCCGGCGGGCCAGGCCAGCGTCGAAGCGGCGAGTTTAAGTGCGGCCGAAACCGTCAAGCCGGTTGCGGCCGCCACACCCGTGGTCGAAATGGCGCCGCGACGTGCACTGGCGCAGCCTGCGGAGATTATTGAGCCCGTTGTTTCAATAACGCCGGCGAGCAACGCTGTCAGTCCCCCTGGCGTCGTGCCGGAGCAGATAGCAAGGGCCCCATCGCCGGCCGATAGCCGTTCTCCATCAGCAAACACAAACGCGCCACCGGAGCCGGATCCGGCGCAACCCACTGGCACTATTGCATCGACGCCTGCAACACCGGAGCAATCTGCTCGCGCTGCGCCGGAGCCGTCGGAGAGCTTGCCGCCCGTCGCAAGTGCAGCACCGGCAGTGAGCGCAGCACCAGTCGCCGCGGAGCCGTCGTCGCAAAAGCCAACCGAGGTAGTGGTGGCCGCAACTCCCGCCCCGGCGGCGAAACAAGGCAGTGACTCTGGCGCAGCCGTGAAGTCGGCTGCTCCCGCAATCGCGTCGGCGACGCCTTTGGATCAGCCTCCGGCCATCGCGCCGCCGGTGAACGACGCCGGACCCTCGCCGAGAACGGTCGCGGCGCCCGCCAAAGCAGCGGCAAAGCCTGCTCGCAAGATCGAAGCAAAGGACAGCAAAGTCGTCCGAAAGACAGCCGTATACCGCCGCGTCGCTGTCAGAAAGCGCATCGTGCGGAGGGTGCGTCGTCGGACCGGGCAGGATGGCTTCAGCGATCCAGTCTTCCAGTCCGCGCCCAACTTCTCAGGCGCGTCGGCTTCTCGCAGCGCTGCCAGTTCGTCCAATTGGTAGGGTGACGCGCGAGCCCTATCGCGATTTGTGGCAGCACCGCCGAAGAACTCCTAGATTGAGGCGCTCGGCAGGCCGCCGAATTAAGGCAATCGCGCGTGGTCACTCTGTCAGTCCTCGATCTGTCGCCCGTGACGACCGCAACGCCGGGCTCGGTGGCGCTGCGCAACTCGCTCGATCTGGCACGTTTGGCAGACCAGCTTGGCTATAAACGCTACTGGGTGGCCGAGCACCATAATCTTGCGAACATTGCCAGTTCAGCGCCTGAGATCATGATCGGGCAAATTGCTGCGGTCACGTCCGAGATCCGCGTCGGCTCGGGCGGCGTCATGCTGCCGAACCATGCACCGCTCATGGTGGCCGAGCGGTTCAAGGTTCTGGAGGCCCTGTTTCCGGGACGCATCGATTTAGGCCTTGGCCGCGCGCCGGGAACCGATCCGGTAACCTCCTATGCGTTGCGGGCGCGGCAGGAGCCGCGCGAGGGCGACGATTTCCTTGAGCGTTTTCAGGAGCTGCTGCTGTTGGAGCGCGGCGGCTTTCCCGAAAACCATCCGTTCCGCAAAGTCCATGCCGTGCCGGCCGACGTCGCGTTGCCCCCGATCTGGCTCCTCGGGTCGAGCGGTTACAGCGCCGAGCTTGCCGCCGCGGTCGGCATGGGGTTCGCTTTCGCCTTTCATTTTGCCGACTACGACGCCACCAGCGCGATGCTGAGCTATCGCGAGCATTTCAAACCGTCGGCCACGCTGAAAGAGCCCTATGCGATCCTCGGAGTCGCGGTGATTGCGGCGGACAGCGATGCGGAAGCCGAGCGCATCGCCTCGAGTGCAGATCTGCATTACGCCCGCCGCGCCAAGGGTGAATACGCGCCGCTCGCCTCGCCCGACGAGGCCGCCGCTTACCCCTACGCGCCGATCGATCGCGAGCGCATTGCCCGCCAGCGCAGCCGTCTCGTCGTCGGCGGTGTTGAGACGGTCAAAAAGCGACTGCTGCCGCTGATTGAGGCAACCCGGGCTGACGAAATAATGATCACCACAATGGTCTATGACCATGCGGCCCGCCGGCATTCCTATGAGCTTCTGGCGCAGGCGTTTGGGCTTGCGGCGCGCTCTTGAGGCCGGTCAGTGTTCTTTGGCAAGAACGTGTAACGGCGGCATAAACAGCGGCGTCACAAGGGTGTTTTGTGTTACCCATATTCGTGGATAATGGGGCTTCTCGACTGCCGACGGATGGTGGGAGGCGGGTTTGCCGAGTAAAAAGTATCTGCGGGAATCTTGTTTTAAATTACCAGAGGATCATCAGGTGAATACCGAACGTGCGCGGCGCGGCTCCGCACTCAATCCGCACATCAGACGCGTTCTGCTCGGCAATGCCTGCGCGCTGGCGCTGGGCTTGGCGATGACGCTGGGTTCTTCGCCGGCCAGCGCGCAATACCAGTATCTCATGCCGTATCAGTACCAGCGCCCGCATCCGGTCAAACACAAACCGGTCCGCAAGCATGTGGTGCAGCAGGTCAGCAAATTACCCTTCGGCGATATCCCGAAAGGGCCGCTGGAGATTTTCGTTTCGATCGAGCAACAAAAGCTGCATTTCTACAGCAACGGTCAGCTCGTCGCGACTGAACCGGTCGCGACCGGCGTTCCCGGTCATCTGACGCCGCTCGGCGTTTTCAGCGTCATCGAGCGCGATCGCTTTCATCACTCGAATCTCTACAGCAACGCGCCGATGCCTTTCATGGAGCGCATCACCTGGTCGGGCGTGGCGCTGCACGAGGGCCCGGGCGTCGGCCATCAAGCGTCACACGGTTGTATCCGGATGCCGCGCGACTTTGCGGCCAGGCTGTTCATGCTGCCGACCATGGGCATGCGGGTGATCATTGCCCGCCAGGAGCTGCGGCCGATCTCGTTTAGCGACTCTCATCTGTTCGTGCACAAGGATCTGCCGCCGACGGCCGCCCTGCCGCGCGGCGTAGAAACAGCCCAGCAGGTTGCTCCCGGCACCAAGAGCGATGCCGAACCGGTTGGTGCTGCGCCGGCGCCCGCCCCCGATCAAACAAAGACCGGCGCGGCGGCGCCGGCGCCTGCACAGCCCGATCTCCGCTTGAATCCCGCCCCGGCCGCAACGGCTTTGCCCGCCGCGCCCGCACAACCCGCTGCGGCCGAACCGGTGAAGACTGCCGAACCGGTCAAAGCCGCGGAACCGGTCAAAGCCGCGGAACCGGCCAAAGCTGCGGAACCGGCCAAAGCTGCGGAACCGGCGAAGGCTGCCGAAACGCCGGCACCCGCGCCCGCGGCGGCAGCCGCCACACCGCAGCCGGCGCCCACGACGTCTGCCAAGGATACCGCATCAGCGCCAGGCGCGCCGGCGGCATCCTCGCCTCCCGTTCCGGGCGCGGCCGCGAGCGCGCCGGCCACACCCGACATGACCGCACCGATTGCGATCGAGAATGTGCCGATCCCGCTGAGCAAGCCGGCGCGAATCGCCGAAGGGAGCGACAAACCGATCGCCATCTTCGTCAGCCGCAAAACCAGCAGGATCTATGTCCGGCAGAATTTCGCGCCGCTGTTCGATGCGCCGGTTACGATCGAGCATCCGGAGCAGCCGCTCGGCACCCACGTCTATACGGCAATGGATTATCTGCCCGACCATTCGACCTTCAGCTGGACGGTGACGACGGTTCCAACCTCAACGGCCCCGAAAAAGGTCGAGCGCTGGAAATACGTCAAAGACGCCTGGGGCAGGCGGCACCGCGTGCGCGTCGAGGAGCGCGTCGCCGAGCCGGAAAGCACGCTGCCGGCGGCAACGCCCGAGGAGGCGCTGGCGCGCATCCAGATCCCGCAGGACGTGATCAACCAGATTTCCCAGTTGATGGTGCCCGGTTCGTCGCTCGTGGTGTCGGACCAGGGCCTCGGCCCGGAAACCGGAGATCATACCGACTTTATCGTCGTCACCCGCTGATCCACGTCACGGCTTCGGAACCGCCGAATTGCGCGCACGCGCTTCGGCGGCTCGCGTTTGCCGGCCATGCGGGTTGCGTCGCTCGGGCCGCATTTCTCCGGAAAACTGGCGACTGCTTGTCCGGAAAATGCTGTAGGCGCGGCTCGCGCAGGGCCATTCAATCGTTGTGATCGGCGGTGTATCGTGGCCGGACCGCCTGGCCGGAGCCGGAACCCCGTTCGAGCGTTAGGATCGACCGGCAGGGTTGCGGCCGAGACCAATCGCGTTCAGTCCATGGAGGATCATCTTGGGTAAGCATTTTTCACTCACCGCTTCCGACAGCTTCAAGCTCGGCGCCTACCGCGCCGATCCCAGTGGCGCGTCGAAGGGTGGCATCGTCGTCATTCAGGAAATTTTTGGCGTCAATCATCACATCCGCGCGGTTTGCGACCGGCTGGCCGGCGAAGGCTATGCGGCGCTGGCGCCCGCGGTGTTCGATCGTCAGCAACCGAATTTCGAATCCGGCTACACGCCCGATGAGATCGCCGCTGCGCGAAAATTCGTCGCCAATCCCGATTGGGGCAAGATGCTGCTCGACGTGCAGGCCTCGATCGACGAACTGAAGAAATCCGGCCCGGTCGCGATCATGGGCTTCTGCATGGGTGGTACGATCTCGTTTCTTGCAGCCTGCAAGCTCAACGGCCTCTCGGCGGCGGTTTGCTATTACGGCGGACAGATTGCCAAAAACGCCGACGAGAAGCCGAAAGTGCCGGTACAGATGCATTTCGGCGAGAAGGACGCGTCGATCCCGATGAGCGACGTCGACCTGATCAAGCAGAAGCGCAGCGGCGATTGCGAAATCTACGTCTATCCGGACGCGCAGCACGGCTTTCACTGCGACGAGCGCGGCAGCTATCAGGAAGCCGCGGCCAAATTGGCTTGGCAGCGTTCGATGGCGTTTCTCGCAAAGAACGTGAAATAGCGGATGCTCAGACGACGCAGCGCCGACGACGGATCGGAGTCGTGGTCTGTCGTCCATCCGCCGTTGTTCGTCAGAACCAGCGCTCTTGGACGTTGATGGTGTCGCCCGGCCGTATCGGATAGCCAACCGGTACGGTCAGGCGGACCTGCGCGCCGTGGATGACGCGGGTCAAGGTTACGGTTCTGCGATAGGCCCGCGGTCCGAATCCGCCCGCGATGGCGACCGCAGTCTCGACCGTCATATCCGCGACGTATGGATATTGGCCCGGCTGGGTGACTTCGCCGAGGATGAAGAACGGCCGGTAGGCTTCGATTTCGACGGCGACATGCGGTTCCTTGATGAAGCCTTGCCGCAGCCGATCGCCGATACGCGCCGACAGCTCATCTGTCGTCGCACCGCGCGCCATCACCGTGCCGATCAGGGGCATGGCAATGTGGCCGCTGGCGTCGACGACGTAGGAATTGGACAGGCCGTCCTGGCCGAACACGACAATGCGCAGTCGGTCGCCCGCATCGAGCGTGTAGGGCCGGTTGTCAGGCGCAACGGGCGCGAAAGCGACCGGGCTGACCGGGGCCGCGATAAAGCGTGGGGGAGGTGGCATGATTGGCGCCGCCACAAGGCGCGGAGCCGGAGCAGGCACGGCGCCCGTCGTCAGCAGACCGCGGCCATCCGATCTTGCAACGACTTGCGCCGGGACAGGGCCGTGCGGCGCGACCGATCCGTACACCATGGCGTCGATGCCGGGCGCGGGCGCTGGCGCGACCATCACGGGCCGCGCCGGTGCGGCAGCCACTGGAACCCACGGAGCCGGAGTCCACCCGGCCGGTCCCCCGGCGCATCCAGCGGCGGTTACGGCAAAGGCACAGAGCAGAAGCAATGAGCGGACGATCCGCATACGCGCAAATCCAGGCCGGTTCGTTCGAACGCGACCCGATTAACGCCGAGTATGGTTAACAAACCCTCACTTGAGCGCTGCGGAGCAGCAAATCGTGCCGGCAAAAGCGCGCTTTGCGACATTTTTGCCGCGGCGTGGAGCGCCTTAATGCCAACTCAGCGTCACGCCGACATCGCCCGGCACGCCGCCGGGAAAGTCGATAATCTGAAATCGCAATTTATAGCCACGGGGCCTGAAATATTTCTGCCAGAACTCGAACAACTCCTTCGGTACTCCGGTCAGCGTGTTCTCCCAGCCAGGTTCCTGTTGATTGATGGCGCGCCCGTGATCGGTGCAGAGCTGGTTCGGAAAGCGGCCGACGAAGACTTCCGTCGAGCCATTGTTGACCGCGCGCCTGATGATCGCGGTCGCACGCTGCATTCGATCCTGGTCGGAAACACCCGACGGTTTCGAAAGCTTTTCCAACAGCGCCTGCTTCTCCGTCTCGGCGGCCGTTTGCTCGCGCATGGCGGCGGTCGCCTTCTCGGCCTCCTGCAAGGCGATCTGCTTCATCAAATCTTGCGCTGTCGGTAGGGCGGCCAGCGGATCGGTTGTAGTGCCTGCCATCTGAACCACGTCTCGCTCCCGGTAACTGATCCAAGCCTCTCTGTCTGACAAAAGTGCCGCCGCAACGCCTTGATTTAGCGCAAATGCCGGCGAAGCCCATGTGCGCTGCAAGACAAACCGCTACAGTCTCCCGGCGCCCGAATGTGCTCCTTTATGGAGCGCGATTTTGTCCTATTTCTTTTTTTCGAAAAGGGTCGTTACGGCATCCATTAAAATTACGCTCGGATGCGAGATGCAATAATCCATGACGGCCTGCGAATCCTGCTGCAGGGCATTGACGTCAAGAACCGTGTTACGAGACATGCCGTGATAGTAGCCGCTCATCCATATCGTGACGCTTCTTGAATTGGCGACCTTGCCGGCAAGAAACTGGTCGCACGTGATCTTCGTCACGTCTATTGTCATTTGCGTGAGTGCCGCCGTCGACGTCCCGACGATGGCGAACAACGTCAAGACCGACATCAAATACCAACGTTTCATGGCAACCTTCTCCTGACGCGCGGCTTCCGACCGGCGGCAATGCGGGATGCGACAGACTTGCCGATGAGGCGCTATCTCGACACGGGACTCTTGTACCCGCCGTTCGGTGAAGACTGCCGGAGTTCCTTTACAACCTGTGCCATCTCAAGGCACGTAAGAAGCTCGGTGTAGCTTGCGCTTCCGCCGGCGCTGGCCTCTGCGACGCAATGTCTTTTTTCCTCCGATGTGTATCTCGTCCACTGCTTCTGCAATTGATCGCGGTCCTCGCGTTCGGCCTGCATGCAGCGCTCAAAGGATACAGCGGGATAGTTTGCCGTCGTCGGATCTGAAGACTGACTCGCAATTCCGTGGCACAGTTGCTCTACGTGCAGATCGGGCACGTTATCGGAGCGCGCCCACAAGGGTCGCACTCCAACCGCGAACATCGCAACGACGCTCAATGCCAGCAACGAAGTGTTACGTAACCTGAGCATTGGATTGCTCTCCAAATTTCATCTGCTCTCAATTTAATCCGTTGGCAAGTCAATCAGCCGAGCGTCACACGAGCGGCGCGGCTAACTTCACTCACATCTTCCGAAACTCTTGGTATTTTAATGGACAACCGGTTTGGCATGTTTTGATCTAGCGCAAATTCGGAACGGCGGTGGTGTGCTAGCGACGTAGGCGCGCCGCGAACATTATGGGCCATTCATGCGTAAGCGCTCTGGTCGCCGGGTGGTTGCCGCTGCATTTCTCTTTGCATCATTCGCAGCTGCGCTTCCCGCCAATGCGCAGCAGCAGGCGGTGCCATCGGTAGGCACTGTCCTTGTTCAACGCAAACCGATCGCGCGCACCGCCGACTTTGTCGGCCGTGTTGCCGCAATCGACAGTGTCCAGATCCGAGCCCGCGTGACTGGCTATCTGGAGGCGGTTCTTTTCAAGGAAGGCGATTTTGTCAAGAAAGGCGATCCGCTCTATCGCATCGAGCAGGGTCAGTATCGGGCGGCGGTCAAACAGGCGCAAGGCGCGCTGGATCGCAGCAGGGCGGCAAAGACGCTTGCCGAAATCCAGCTGAAGCGATCGACGTTGCTTCTGAGCCAGAAATCAATCGCCGCGGAGGCAGTGGATCAGGACCGCGCAGCGGATTTGCGCGCGCAAGGACAAATTCTATCGGATCAGGCAAATCTCGATATTGCGAATATCAATCTCGGTTACACCGATATTGTCGCTCCGTTCGCCGGAAAGATCAGCAAAACCAATATCACTGCGGGCAATGTAGTTGGTCCGAACAGCGGGCCACTGACGCTGGTGGTGAGCCAGGACCCGATGTACGTGACCTTCCCGGTCAGCCAGCGCGACCTGCTCCAGGTGCGGCTGAGCGGCCAGGAGGCCGACATCAAGAATGTGAAGGTCAGAATCCGTTTCGCCAACGGCACGACCTACGATCAGGACGGCAAAGTCAACTTCATCGATGTGTCGGTCGATCGCGCCACGGACACGATCTTGGCGCGCGCCACAATGCCGAACCCGAAAGGTGTGCTGGTCGACGGACAATTGGTCACCGTCACGGTCGAGGCCGGCACGCCGCAGGAAGAGGTGGTGGTGCCGCAGGCAGCCCTGATTGCCGATCAGGAAGGCGTCTACGTATTCGCCGTCGAGGGCGGCAAGGCCGTCGTCAAGCGCATCAAGACCGGCGGCGAAGAGGGTGCCAACGTCGTTGTCACCAGTGGGCTGACGGGCGGCGAGCAAATCATTGTTCAAGGTCTGCAGAGCGTTCGTCCAGGACAGCCGGTGCAGGCAAGCCCGCTGACCTCGGCACTGAACCCGAGCTGAGCCGATGCTCTCCTCGATCTTCGTCGACCGGCCTCGGCTCGCCATCGTCATCGCGCTTGTCACGACAATCGCGGGCATGCTGGCGCTCTACGCCATACCGATCGCACAGTATCCGGACATCGTGCCGCCGCAGGTGTCGGTGACGACGACCTATCCGGGCGCCAGTGCCGCCATCGTCGAGTCGACAGTCGCCCAGGTTATCGAGGCGCAGGTCGTCGGTGTCGACAAGGCGATCTACATGAAGAGTACGAGTGGCGACGACGGCAGCTACAATCTCACGGTCTCGTTCGAACTCGGCACCAATCCGGACATCAATGCTGTCAACGTCAACAACCGCGTTCAAGTTGCGCTCTCGAGCCTGCCGCCGGAGGTGCAGCGGCAAGGCGTCGTGGTCAAGAAAAAGTCATCTGCCCTGCTTGCTGTGATCGCCGTCTACTCGCCCAAGCACACGCACGATCCGCTGTTTCTTTCCAATTACGTCACCATCAATCTGCTCGACCAGATCAAGAGCACGCCCGGTGTCGGCGACGCGACGCTGTGGGGGCCGCAGGACTACGCGATGCGCGCCTGGGTGCGCACCGACCGTCTGACCGGACTCAATCTCACCACCGCCGACATCATCAACGCCATCCAGTCGCAGAACGTACAGGCCGCGGTCGGCCGCATCGGCGCCCGGCCCATCTCGAACGACCAGCAGCTTCAGCTCAATATTCAGACCAAGGGCCGTCTCAACACGGTACAGGATTTCGAGAATATCATCATCCGCGCCAACCCTGACGGATCGCTGCTGCGCCTGCGTGACATCGCCCGGGTGGAACTGGGGGCGGCAAATCTCGACCGCGAGACGCGATTCAACGGCGGGCCGGCGGCGGCGATCGCGATCTATCAGACGCCGGGCGCCAATGCCATTACCACCTTGAAGGCGGTCCGCGCGCGCATCGAGGAGGCGCAGAAGCGGTTTCCCGAGGACCTGGCCTGGAAGACCACGTACGATCCGACCGTCTTTGTCACCGACACCATCCGCGAGGTGCAAAAGACGCTGGTCGAGGCGTTCGTCCTCGTGACGATCGTTGTGTTTTTCTTCCTCGGCAGCGTGCGCGCGACCTTGATCCCAACGTTCGCGGTGCCGGTCAGCCTTATTGGAACGTTCATCGCGCTCCTCGCCGTCGGCTACTCCGCCAATACTGTTTCGCTGTTGGCCGTGGTGCTGGCGATCGGCATCGTCGTCGATGACGCCATCGTGGTGGTGGAAAACGTCGAACGCATCATGGAGGAGCATCCGGAGCTGTCGCCGGGCGACGCCACCAAACAGGCCATGACCGAGATTACCGCGCCGATCATTGCGGTCACGCTCGTACTGCTTTCCGTGTTCGTGCCCGTCGCGTTCATTCCGGGCATTTCGGGTGAATTATTCCGGCAGTTCGCCGTGACGATTTCCGTTTCGATGTTTCTCTCCGCGGTCAACGCGTTGACGCTTTCGCCGGCGCTGTGCGCCCTGTTTCTGCGTCCCCGGCACGGCCCGCGCCGGGGCGTCATGGGACTGGTCATGCGTTCGATCGATCATGTGAGGGACGCTTACGGGTCGGCCGTCGCCCGTCTCGTGCGGTTTTCGGTCATTGGCCTCGCCATGGTCGCGGTCGCCATGGTGGGAATCGTCGGGCTTGAGCGAATGACGCCCACCGGATTTCTTCCGGAAGACGATCAGGGTGGTTTGTTCGTCGTGGTTCAGTTGCCCGGCGGCTCGTCGGTTGCCCGGACCTCCGACGTTGTCCGGGAAGCCGAAACGATCTTGCGGCGCGATGAGACCGTTCAAGATGTCACCTCGGTCATCGGCTTGAACTTCATCGATAACTATTCGCAATCGAATGCCGCGTTCCTCGTGGTCACGCTCAAGCCTTTTGAGGAGCGCAAGGCGAGCAATCAGAGTGTGTCGGCGCTCATCGGGCGGCTCGGTCAGGAATTCCGCCAGATCAAAGGAGGGACCGTGGTGCCGCTTGCGCCGCCGCCGATCCTCGGCCTCGGTACCGGCGGCGGCTTCACCTATGTGCTGGAGGATTTGCGCGGCGGCAATGCCGCCGCTCTGGCGCAGGCGCTGCGTGGGCTCGTGGTCGCCGCCAATCAGGATCCGCAATTGAGCCGGGTGTTCAGTACGTTCTCGGCGACAAATCCTTCGATCTATCTCGATATCGATCGCAACAAGGTCGAGACGCTCGGCGTGCCGTTGAACAACGTGTTCCAGGCGCTGCAGGCGTCGCTCGGAGGCTACTACGTCAACAACATGAACCTGTTCGGCCGCACCTGGCAGGTCCAGGTGCAGGCGGAGGCTTCCGATCGCGCGAATATCAACGATATCTATCGCATCAACGTCCGCGGCAACGATGGCGGAATGATCCCGCTGCGCAGCCTGGCGGAAGTCCGCGTCGTGGTCGGTCCGCCGGCGCTGATCCGCTACAACAACCTTCGCGCGGTCACGGTGCAAGGCACGCCGGCGGCGGGCGTCTCGTCCGGGCAAGCCTTGAAGGCGATGGAAACTGTCGCGGCGAAAACGTTGCCGCCAGGATACGCCGGTGAGTGGACCGACACCGCCTTCCAGGAGAAGCGCGCGGAAGGCAAGACCGCGATCATCCTCGGCTTTGCGATCTTGTTTGCCTATCTTTTCCTTGTTGGATTGTACGAAAGCTGGACCATCCCGGTCCCGGTCCTGCTGTCCGTAACGGTGGGGCTGTTCGGCTCCTTCATCGCGATCGTAGTCGCGCGGCTGACACTGGATCTGTACGCGCAGATCGGCATGGTCGTGCTGATCGGAGTTGCGGCCAAGACCGGCATTCTGATCGTCGAATTTGCCAAAGAACAAAGAGAAAAGGGTGTCGAGTTGCTTGAGGCGGCAACCGAAGGCGCGCGGCTGCGCTTCCGGCCAGTCATGATGACCGCATTTTCATTCATCCTCGGCCTGCTGCCGCTGGTCGTGGCTTCGGGCGCCTCGCAGCTGGCGCGGCGCGATGTCGGCACGCCCGTATTCGGCGGCATGCTTCTCGCCTCCGTGATTGGCGTGTTTGCCATCCCGCCGCTCTACGTGACATTCCAGGCCATCCGCGAAAAATTCAGGCCGTCAGCGCGGCCGCGCGTGCAATCCCCCCTGCAAACAGAGGGCGCCGAGGTTAGCCATGACAAATCGCCGCCGGCAGGAAAGGGCATCGCGGCCGAATAGGCTCGCATCTGATCGCGGAGAGCGCCATGTCAAACAAACCGACAAAAATGAAGCGGAAGGACTATGAAAAGGAGCTGCGCAAACTCCAGGTCGAGCTTTGCCATGTCCAGGACTGGGCAAAAGCCAAGGGCGCAAAGATCATCGTCGTGTTCGAAGGGCGCGACGCGGCGGGCAAAGGCGGCACCATCAAGGCGATCACCGAGCGGGTTAGCCCTCGCGTATTCCGCGTCGTTGCGCTGCCGGCACCAAGCGATCGCGAGAAGGGCCAATTGTACGCCCAACGTTACATCACCCAGTTTCCCGCGGCCGGTGAAATCGTCATCTTTGACCGCAGTTGGTACAACCGCGCCGGCGTCGAATACGTGATGGATTTTGCGTCCGAAACCCAGGTCAAGCGCTTCCTCGAACTGGTTCCGGAAATGGAGAAATACATTGTCGAAGGTAGCATCATCCTGATCAAGGTCTGGCTTGAAGTCGGACCGGAGGAGCAGGAGAAGCGCTTTCTGGCGCGCATCACCGATCCGCTCCGGCACTGGAAATTGAGCCCGATGGACCTGGAATTATATCGACGGTGGTATGCCTATTCAAAGGCGCGTGACATGATGCTGGATGCCTCGGACAGCGAGCGTGCGCCCTGGCACATCGTGCGCACGGACGATAAGCGTCGCGGCAGACTGAACTGCATTTCGCACATCCTTTCGCTTATTCCGTATAAGAAAATTGCGCGACCCAAAGTGAAGCTGCCCAAGCGGGTCAACAAGAATGCCTACGACGATCAGGCTTCGTTGAAGGACCGGCGCTTCGCGCCGGAGAAATACTGATCGCGGGCGTCGACGGCTTTGCCACGCTATGCCGTCGAATCCGTCCCGCCGCTCCCATGCCGCCCGAGCCAATCCGCGAACGCCAGCAGCACCATGGCGACGACGAACATCACCGGGAAGACGATCGCCCAGATCAACTTCGAGGTATCGGAATATTTCTCAAGGTCGAGATACCAGGCGAGCGAATTGACCGCCGCAATGCCGGCGATCGAGGCGAGAAGTTTTTGCTTGAGCGTGCCGAAATCGATGTTCGCGATGCCGGGCGGCCACTGGGAATGTTCGGCCGGATCGAGCTTGCGGATGTAGTTTGCGTAGGCGGAAAAAATAACGACCAGCAAGAGATTCGCCACCAGCGTCAAATCGACCATGTTGAGCACGCCGACGACCAGGTCGTGCCACGACTCTTTCATCATCTCGATCGTCAGTTCGTACAAATCCGCGAAGAAACGATAGATGATCAACAGCATGCAGCATAAGAGGCCGACAATGAACGGCGCGATCAGCCATCGACTGAACAGGATCAGCGCCTGCAATGCTCGATCGCCCTGCCGCATGGCGTTCCCCGCTCGCGATCAATGATTTGCCAGCATAACCGGGAAATGGGGATGAACGCACGGCGTAATAGCGGGCGCGGCATGCGCGCCCGCTGTCCAATTCCCGGATCCGGTATTTACGCGGCGACGCCGCTGCCGATCGGGCAGCTCACGCCGGTGCCGCCGAGGCCGCAATAGCCGTGCGGATTCTTGGCCAGATACTGCTGATGATAGTCCTCGGCGAAATAGAACGGCGGGGCGTCGATGATCTCGGTGGTGATCGGCCCCATGCGCTGGGCAGCCAGCGCCTTGGCATAGGCCGCCTTCGAGGCCTCGGCGGCGGCGCGCTGCGCCGGCGTGAAAGCGTAGATGCCGGAGCGATACTGGGTGCCGACGTCGTTGCCCTGGCGCATGCCCTGGGTCGGATCGTGGCTTTCCCAGAACGTCTTGAGCAACTGCTCATAGGAGATTTTCTTCGGGTCATAGACCACGAGCACCACTTCGTTGTGCCCGGTCCGGCCGCTGCACACCTCCTCGTAGGTCGGGTTCGGCGTCGGTCCGCCCGCGTAACCGACCGCGGTGACATAGACGCCGGAGCCAAGCTCCCAGAACTTGCGCTCGGCGCCCCAGAAGCAGCCCATGCCGAACATCGCGGTCTCAAGCCCCTGCGGATAAGGACCTTTGAGGGCATGGCCATTCACGTAGTGGTCGCGGGCGGTCGGAATCGGCGTCTGCCGGCCCGGCAAGGCTTCGCCGGCCGCGGGCATTTCCAGCATTTTTCGGAACGAGAACATGGCGACATCTCCTGTCTTGCGCACAGGATATACGCATCGGGCTTGCGCGGTACAGCGGGCTATCCGATCACGTTTATGCGGGGCTTTTCCGCCGACGCCCCTTCTGATGAATGTTGCGGCTTCCACGAACGGCTTCCGCCGCTTATTGTCCGCCGCGCGTCGTGCGCCGGCTCGAGGCTGGCGGCATGCCCGCAATGCTCGGGCCGGCGTCGGCCGGCCTGGGTGAGCCAGCGGCGGAGGAGGCTTTGCCAATGTCCCGAATGCTCGCGCTTGCTTGCGCGTTCGTGCTGTCGGCCGGAACGGCCATGGTCCAACCGTCCATGGCCCAACAGCCCGCGGCCCCGGCCGCGCCCGCAGCGGCCCCGGCGCCACGCCCACCCTATGGGCCGGCGATCACGCTCGATCAGGCCAAGCGCGCCATGGCGGCGGCCGAGTTGAAGGCGGCCGAGAACTCCTGGCAGGTGGCGATCACGATTATCGACAGCGGCGGCAATCTGGTGATCTTCCACAAGATCGACAATGCGCCGTTGTTCGCCATCGCGGTCTCTCAGGGCAAGGCGCGTACGGCGCTCGACTTCAAGCTGCCGAGCAAGGCGCTCGATTATGCGATCACGTCCAGCGGCGCCGGGATGAGGCTCCTGGCGCTCAACAACACGACTCCGCTGGAAGGCGGGCTGCCGGTCATGGTCGACGGCAAGATCGTCGGCGCGATCGGCGTTGCCGGCGCGCTCTCGCCGCAGGATGCCGAGGTCGCCAAAGCCGGCGCTGACGCGTTGGTACCGACGCAATAGGGAGCGTTACGGCTCGTTGAGTTTTCGCAGCCGTTCGATGACCTGCTGCGGCGCGCGGTAAGCGCGTTCGATCATCTGGACCAGCTCGCCGCCGCCGCGCGGGGAATTGACCTGCAGGCCGATTTTCTTTGCGTCCGCCAGGAAGGCCGGATCGGCGAATGTAGCCATCAAGGCTTGACGCATCGTCGCAACGCGGTCCGCGGGCACTCCGGGCGGCATGAGCAACGGGCGGCCCAGCGCCAACGGCGTGAAAGCGACCTCCATGAGCTGCTTGTCCTGCGGATTATTGACAAGATCGGGCGCGAACGGCACGTCGGCCAAAGCAGCGAGTTCTTCCGGTCCGTATTGCACAATAGCCTTGGCTTTCCTTTCGGGAAGCCAAGTCGGGCGCGTCGACGACAGCGCGCTGTAGAACACACTCGGATAACCGTCGAGCTCGCCGCGCTCCATGGCGAGGAACGCGTCGTTCTGCCCGGGATACGCGGGAATGACCTTCATCCTGGTGCCGAGCGTTGCGTTGAGGAGCCGCGCGTAGAAGGCCGGCGTCGAATTCGCGCCTGACGCGCCCATTTGGGTAACGCGTCGGCGCAGATCGTCGATCGAGTTCACCGGCACCGTGTGCCAGACCAGCACCATGGCGGTTTCGACGCTTGGGGTGCCGAGCCAGTTGAATTTCAGCGGGTCGAATTGCGCCTGCTTGGTGCCGAACAGCGGCTCGAGCGGCGGATCGCTTTGGATCAGGCCCAGCACCGAGCCGTCGCGCGGTGCGGCGGCATAAAGGTAGTTGGTGGCGATGATGCCGCCGGCGCCCGGCATGTTGCGCACCACGATCGTCGGAGTGCCCGCAATGTGCTTGCCCAATTGCCGTGCGACGGCGCGCGCCAGCGTATCGTAGCCGCCCCCGGCGCTGGTGCTGACCACCATCGTGACGGTCGCGCCTTTGTAGAAATTGCCCGCCGGGTCGGCCTGCGCCGGCATGGCGCCGAGGCATGCGAGCAACGCGAGCGCCGCGCGAACAGGGGTCATTGCAACCTCGTTGCCTTGTCAGCCGGGCCAATAGGACTACACTTGCATGAGCCGCGCCAGCGACCGAACAGCGTATTTCAGCGCGCTGCCCGGATCCGGCAAGAGGCAAGAAAAAGGAGGAAACGGATGGCGCTGTCGGTTAAGCCGCTTTCGCCCGCGCTTGGAGCGGAAATCACGGGCGTGGATTTGCGCGAACCGCTCGATGCCGCGGCCGTCAAGGCGATCAACGATGCTTTCGACAAGCACATCGTCGTGGTGTTTCGCGATCAGCAGTTGTCGGAAGACGATCAGGTCCGCGCCGCCGGCTATTTCGGCAAGGTCCACGTGCGCCGCCGGCCGGCCAACGGCCGCACGCCGGGCGGCGAATACGACACGCCGTTCATGATGGTCACCAACATCGTGGAGAACGGCAAATCGATCGGCGCCTTCGGCGACGGCGAGATGTGGTTTCACCACGACACCAGCTATTACGCGGAGCCGCACCGCGCCACGTTCCTCTATTCCATGAAGCTCACTTCATGGGGCGGGCAGACCTGCTTCTCCAACATGTACAAGGCCTACGAGAACACTCCGCGCGCGCTGCGCGATCGGCTTGAAGGCCGCAACGTTCTGCAGATTCATGACTACAAACGGCGCGAGCGGATCGATCTCAACCAGGTCGAGATGGAAAAGATCCTCCACCACGATCAGCCGATCATTATCACCCATCCGGCGACGGGCCGGAAAGCGCTCTATGTCAGCCGGCTGATGTCGGCGCGCATCGAGGGCTTCTCGCGCGAGGAAAGCGAGGCCGCGCTCGAGCAGCTGTTCGATATCTCCGAGGACCCGTCGATCGTTTACGAGCACGAATGGCGGCTGGGCGATCTGGTGGTCTGGGACAACTGGTGCTCGATTCACGCGCGCAAGGACTTTCCGCGCGAGGAGCCGAGGCTTATGCGCCGCTGCACCATCGAAGGCCAGGCGATGCGGTATTGAGTTGTTGCGCCTTAACCCCACGCAACGGGGAGAGGTGGGAGAAAACGCCATGCTGCGCATCCTGCGATTTATCGCCTTCGCTGCTCTCGCCCTCAGCATAACAAGCGCCCGCGCCGATGAGCCGTTCTACAAAGGCAAGCGGCTCACGCTCCTGATCAATTTCGCGATCGGCGGACCGGCCGATGTCGAAGGCCGGCTGTTTGCAAAATACATCGGCCGGCACATCGCCGGTAATCCGAGCGTGGTGGTGCAGAATATGGACGGTGCCGGAGGCGTGGTCGGTGCCAAGTATCTCGGCGCGGTCGCGCCGAAAGACGGCACCATGGTCGGCTATTTCACCGGCACCGGCTTCATGTATGCGCTAAACCCTGCGCGCTTTAATCCTGATTTCGAAAGCTATGAGTTCGTCGCCATTCAGGGCGGCGCAACGGTCACATACGTCCGCGCCGATGTACCGCCCGGCCTGAAATCCGCAACAGATATCGTCAAGGCACGAGGCCTCATCGCCGGCGGGCTGTCGGCCGACAGTTCCAAGGACATCCGCGTTCGGCTCGCCATGGACCTGCTCGGGCTGAAATACAAATACGTCACCGGCTATCGCTCGAGCGCGCCGGCGCGGCTCGCGTTCGAACGCGGCGAAATCAACGTCTTCGCCGAATCGACGCCAAGCTATCGGAGCATTGTCATCCCCGACCTTATCGACCGGGGCCGCGCCGTTCCGCTCTGGTACGATGCCGGTGATCTTTCCCGGCCGTCGTCCCAGATGGCGGGGCTGACGATCCTGCCGTTCCCCGCGCTTTACCAGAAGATCAAAGGCGCTCCGCCCTCGGGGCCGCTGTGGGACAATTACCGCGCCGTCAATACCATCGACGGCGCCATGCTGCGGATGATCTGTTTCCCGCCGGGAACCCCCAAAGCCGCGCGCGACGCCCTCGCCACCGCCGTGGTGGCGCTCAATGGCGACAAGGATCACGCCGCAGAAGCGATGCGCACCATCGGCTTCGTCCCCGAATGGCAGGCCGGCGCCGACGTGCAGCAGAGCGTGCGATCGATCCTGTCGATGCCCGCCGATTTGCGCAGTTTTCTCAATGGCTACATCAAGGCGGCGAACAAATAACGGGGAACAGAGGGGGGTTGTGATGTCACGGAAGTTACTGGTTGCCCTGTGTGCCGCCTCGTTGGCGCTGGGCACAGCGGTGGCGCAGGCCGAGGAACCCTTCTACAAGGGCAAGCAACTCACGCTGCTCATCAATTTCGCACCCGGCGGGCCGACCGACATCGAAGGCCGGCTTCTCGCCAAGCACATTGCCAAACACATTGACGGGCACCCCACGGTTATCGTCGAGAACAAGGATGGCGCCGCCGGCATGGTGGGTGCCGGTTATCTGGGCGAGCTCGGGCCCAAAGACGGCACCATGTTCGGTTATTTCACCGGCACCTCGTGGAACTTCATCATCGATCCGGAGAAATTTCGGGTGGATTTCCGCGACTACGAATTCATCGGCTATCAGCCGGGCAACGCCGTCTATTACATCCGCAGCGATATCCCGCCCGGAATGAAAAAACCCGCCGATCTGATGAAGGCGCAGGGCCTGATCATGGGCGGCCTTGGCCGCGATTCGTCCAAGGATCTCTTGCAGCGCCTGACCTTCGACATGTTGGGGCTCAAATACCGCTACGTGACCGGCTATCGCTCGAGCAACACCGCGCGGCTCGCCCTCGAGAACGGCGAGATCAACATGCATTCGGAATCGACACCGGGTTTCCTCGGGGTCGTCGAGCCCAATCTGGTCAAGACCGGGAAGGTGGTGCCGATCTGGTATGATCCCGATTACGACGGCAAAAGCTTTGCGCCGGCAAGGATGATGCTGCCGACCGGAATCATGACGTTTCCCGAGTTCTACAAGATGGTCAAAGGCACGGAACCTTCCGGCCAATTGTGGGAGGCGTATAAGACAAACCTTGAGGCGGACGCGCAGATGCTGCGCACCGTGGTGATGCCGCCCGGCTCGCCGCCCGCTGCCGTCGCCGCCTTGCGCAAGGCGCTGACCGCGCTCAACGACGACAAGGCTTATGCCGCCGACGCCATGACGGCCATACAGTTCGTGCCGCATTACACGATCGATCGAAATCTCGACAAAGAGGTTCGGGAGCGGCTGACCATTCCGCCGCCTATGCGCGAGTTCATTCTTTCCTATATGAAGAAGGCCGGGAAATAGCGCCGATCATCGATCGGCAGACGAGCCCGGCAGGTCGGCAATTCAGGCACGTATCAAATGCCAAAAAGCAAAAAGAAGGCGCCTCCGAAAAAGCGCGCAGACGCAGAGCCTGCGGCCGAAAGCGTGGCCCTGGCGCCGGAACAACGCATCATGGCGAGCGATCTGACGCTGCATGCGCTGTTCCAGCAGCAGACCTCGGCAATGCTGGACCGCGCCGACCTTTCCGAGGAGCAGAAGCAGAGCATTCTCATCGGCATGAGCTGCCCGTGCTGCGGTGCCGGCGGATTTTCATTTACGGCGAAGCTGAAAAGCGCGACATAGCCCCGCCATTCCCTTTTGTTGAAGAAAGCCGCGCCGCGAAGCGGTTTTCACGGGAAAGACGTATTAGCTACTCGAAATTAATCGTGCATTGCTCGCCGTGTCCGCTTCGGGCAAAGTGTTTCTTTCATCTGCCAAGCAACTGGAACCCATGTCGCGACTGAGCCGCCGCTTGTTTCTAGCCGGCAGCGCCGCTTCGGCCGGTTCGGCGGCATTTCCGCGGCGGGGCACGGCTGCCCCGGCCGTCGGCGGGGGTGATTTCGACACCGTTATTGTTGGCGCTGGCGCCGCCGGAATCGCGGCGGCGAAACGCCTCGCTACCGCGGGCAAACGCTATGTCCTGATCGAGGCGGCGGATCACATTGGCGGCCGCTGTGTCACCGACAGCCGGACCTTCGGCGTGCCGTTCGACCGGGGCGCACACTGGATTCACCTTCCCGATTCCAATCCGGTGGCCAAGTTCGCGCCGGGCCACGGCATTGAAATGTACCCGGCGCCCCGTAGCCAGAAAGTGCGCATTGGGCTGCGTTATGCGCGTGAAAAGGAACTGGAAGATTTCCTCGCCGTTCAGGTCCGCGCCACGCGGGCAATTGACGACGCCGCGCGCAAGGCGGATGTCGCTGCCGCTTCGGCGCTGCCGGCCGATTTGGGCGACTGGCAGCCGGCCGCCGAATTTGTGCTTGGCCCATTCGCCTACGGTCAGGATTTGGCGAAGCTTTCCGCGGGCGACTTTGCCAGCGCCGCGGAGCGTAGCAGCGACGCGTTCTGCCGGCAGGGGCTCGGCGCGCTGCTGGCTGCACATGCCGCCGGCGTCACGGTCCAACTGTCGGCTCCGGCGACGTCGATCGAAATCGACCGCATCGTGACGGTCCAGACGCCGAAAGGACCGATTACGGCACGCACCGGCATTGTCACGGTGTCGACCGCAGTGCTCGCAACCGGCCGCATCCAATTCGTTCCGGAACTGCCGCAGCGTCTGACCGCGGCCTTTCACAGCCTGCCGCTCGGCAGCTATGACCACATCGCGCTTCAATTTGCCGGCAATCCGCTCGGCCTCGACAGCGACGATCTGGTGTTTGAGAAATCCGCCGACGCCCACACCGCCGCGATCCTCGGCAACGTCTCGGGAACGCAGCTTTGCCTGATCGAAGTGGCCGGTGCATTCGGCCGATCGCTGACCGCACAAGGCGCGGACGCGATGGTCGACTTCGCCGGTGATTGGCTCGGCAAGCTCTATGGCGCCCAGATCAGAAAGACGATCACGCGCGCGGCCGTCACGCGCTGGAACGCCGAGCCGCTTACGCTTGGCGCCATGTCGGCCGCCGTACCGGGCGGTCACGCCGCACGCGCCGTGCTGACAGAGCCGGTGCGCGATGCGGTGTGGTTCGCTGGCGAGGCCGTCCACGAAACGCTATGGGGCACCGTCGGCGGCGCCTGGCAGTCCGGCGAGCGCGCCGCCGACGCGGTGCTGCGGCGGCTGTCCGGCCAGCGTCAGCCTGAAGCGGAGGACCGCCGGCACCCCCGTAAGCGCAAGGTGAGACGTCGCCGGTTTTAACGAAGAGTGACGTCTACGCACGCAACACGCCGCCGGTGCGCTTGCCGACCTCGGCGACGATCTTTCCGGCCAGCGCCTCAATTTCGGCGTCCGTCATGGTGCGCTCGCGCGGCTGGATCGTGACCGCGATGGCGATCGATTTCTTGTCCGGCGCGATGCCCGTGCCTTCGTAGACGTCGAACACCGTCACGCCGGTTATGAGTTTGCGATCGACGCCTGCCGCGGCGCGCACCAGATCGGCAGCCTTCACGCCGCGTTCGACCACGAAAGCGAAGTCGCGCTCGACCGGCTGGAATGCAGAGAGATCGAGCGCGGGTTTGGCGCGCGTCGCCTTGGCTTTCGGTTCAGGGATTCGCTCGAGGATCGCCTCGAAGGCAACCAGCGGGCCTTCGGCGTCGAGCGCTTCAAGCGTGCTCGGATGCAACTCGCCGAAATGGCCAAGAATATTTTGCGGGCCGATCTGGATGGTGCCGCACCGGCCGGGGTGAAACCACGCCGGCCCTCCTGGAACGACTTGCAGCGACTGCGGCGGCGCGCCAGCCGCGATCAGTGCGGCGAGCACATCCGCCTTGGCGTCGAATGCGTCGACGCCGCCGCTCTTGGCGCTCCACTGACGGCCGATGCCGGACGGTTTCGCCAGCGCGCGCCGGAGGCCGGCGGCGGCGGTCAACTGGTCCGCCGGTTGATCGCCGCGAAAAATTTGTCCGACTTCGAACAAGGCCGAATCTGGAAATCCCCGATCGGCATTGCGCTGCGCCGCCGCGACCAGGCCCGGAATGAGACTCGGCCGCATGTCGGAAAGGTCCGACGCGATCGGATTGGCCAGCGCCAGTTCGGGTTTGCCGCCGCCGAACAGCTCGGCCTGTTTCTTGGCAATGAACGACCAGGTCACCGCCTCGACCAGATTGCGCGCGGCGAGCGCGCGCTTGGCCTTGCGGGTGCGCAACTGGATCGGCGTCAGCACCGGCTTGCGCGGTGAGTCGCCGCGTTCGAACGGCGTCAGCGGCACGCGGTCGACGCCGAGAATGCGAACGATTTCCTCGACAATGTCCGCCTTGCCGTGCACGTCCGGGCGCCACGACGGCACCGCGACCTTCAGGCGCTCGCCTTGACCGGCGGCGAAGAAACCGAGGCGTTCGAGCACGCGGCGCATTTCCGGCAGCGCCACGGAAAGGCCGGCGAGCCGTTTGGTCTCGGAAAGTGGAAAGTCGATGACGCGTTCGTCCGCGTGCGTGCTGCCCGCCACTGTGATCTCGGACGGCGTACCGCCGCAAAGTTCGAGCACCATTTGGGTCGCAAGCTCGAGGCCCGGCAGCGTGAAGGCCGGATCGACGCCGCGCTCGAAGCGGTAGCGCGCGTCGGAATTGATGCCGAGCTTGCGCCCGGTCTGCGCGATGTTGGCCGGATTCCACAGCGCCGATTCGATCAGGACGTCGGTGGTTGTTTCCGAGCAGCCGGTTTTTTCGCCGCCCATGATGCCGGCGAGCGATTCGACGCCTTCCTGGTCGGCGATGACGCAAACATTATTATCGAGCTTGTAGGTCTTGCCGTCGAGCGCGAGCAGCGTCTCGCTGTCTTGCGCACGCCGCACCGTCAGGCTGCCCTGCACCTTCGCGGCGTCGAACACGTGCAGCGGCCGGGCGCGGTCGTAGGTCATGAAGTTCGTGATATCGACCAGCGCATTGATCGGGCGTAGCCCGATCGCGATCAGCCGCTTTTGCAGCCACTGCGGCGACGGGCCGTTCTTGACGCCGCGCACGAGGCGCAGCGCGAAGGCCGGACAAAGGTCGGGCGTTTCGATCTTCACCGAGACCGGGCAAGAAAATTCGCCGTTGATCTGCTTGATCGCCGCATCCTTGAACTTGCCCATGTCGGCGGCGCCAAGGTCGCGCGCAATGCCGTGCACGCCGGTGCAGTCGGGACGGTTCGGCGTCAGGTTGATCTCGATCACCGGATCGTCGAGGCCGGCCCATTGCGCGTAGTTGGCGCCGACCGGCGCATCGGCCGGCAGATCGATGATGCCCTCGTGATTGTCGGAGATTTTCAGCTCGAATTCGGACACCAGCATGCCGCGGCTTTCGACGCCGCGGATGGTGCCGACCGAAAGCGTCATGTCCTTGCCGGGGATGTAGGCGCCGGGCGGCACGAACACGCCGGTCATCCCGGTGCGCGCGTTGGGCGCGCCGCACACCACCTGGATAGGCTTGCCGTCGCCGGTATCGACCATGCAGACGCGCAACCGGTCCGCATTCGGATGCTGTTTGGCTTCGATCACGCGGGCGATGACGAACGGCGCAAGCGCTTTGCCCTTGTCCTCGATATGCTCGACCTCAAGCCCGATCATCGTCAGCTTGTCGGCAAGCTCGCCAAGCGGCCGATCGGTTTCGAGATGCTCCTTGAGCCAGGCGAGGGTGAATTTCATCGTGGCCTCACGGGCTCAAGCCTCCCGCCAGCGTCGGGAAATCGAGCGGGCGGAAACCATAGTGGGAGAGCCAGCGGACATCGGCGTCGAAGAACGCCCGCAGGTCCGGCATGCCGTATTTCAGAGCGGCGATACGCTCGATGCCCATGCCCCAGGCAAAACCCTGAACCTCGTCGGGATCGAGGCCGCAATTGCGCAGCACGTTCGGGTGCACCATGCCGCAGCCGAGCACCTCGAGCCAGTCGTTGCCCTCGCCGAAGCGGATTTCGCCTTTGTCGCGCCGGCACTGGATGTCAACTTCGAGCGACGGCTCGGTGAACGGGAAATAGGACGGCCGAAACCGCATGCCGACGCGGTCGACCTCGAAGAACGCCTTGAAGAACTCTTCGAGAATCCATTTCAGGTGGCCGAGATGCGAACCCTTGTCGATCACCAGGCCCTCGACCTGATGAAACATCGGCGTGTGCGTCTGGTCGGAGTCGCAGCGATAGGTGCGCCCCGGCGTAATGATGCGGATCGGCGGCTTCTGCGACAGCATGGTGCGTACCTGCACCGGCGAGGTGTGGGTGCGCAGAAGGAGGCGCGTTCCATCCGGCTTCGGATTGAAGAAGAACGTGTCGTGCATGTCGCGCGCCGGATGGTTCTCCGGGATATTGAGCTTGGTGAAATTGTAGTCGTCGGTCTCGATGTCCGGACCTTCCGCAATGGCAAAGCCCATGTCGGCAAAGATCGCCGTCAGCTCGTCGGTCGTTTGCGTGATCGGATGCACGCGGCCGATCTCGAACGGCGCGTCGCGTACCGGGAGCGTGACGTCAACGCTCTCGGTGTTGAGGCGGGCCTGCAAGGCGGCGTTCTTGAAGGCGTCGCGGCGGGCCACGAGCGCGGCGTTGACGCGATCCTTGAGGCCATTGATCAGCGGCCCCTGACTCTTGCGCTCCTCGGGCGGCAGCGTGCCAAGCGTTTTGAGCAGCGCCGTGATCGAGCCGCTCTTGCCCAGCGCCGCGACGCGCACGGTTTCAAGCGCCGGCTCGTCGCCTGCGGCGGCAACGTCGGCGAGGATTGTCTGCTCGAGCTGTGCGGTATCGCTCATGGCGGCTTCTCCCGTGCTCAATCCGGCATGAACGGCAGATCGGTATCGCTCGGCCGCCCGCCCGCCTGGGTCAGCATCGAGTGCACCTGGCCGCGATGATGGGTCTGATGATTGAACATGTGGGTGACCAGAACCCAGCGCGGCCGCGTCCATTCGCGCTGCGTGGCGCCCGAATAATAGGTTTGATCGGCGGCGAGCCATGCGTCGTCGACGCTGTCGGCCCAGCCGATGATTTTCTGATCGAAGTCCGCGCGCTCGGCTTGCAGCTCCGTCCATTCGGGGTAGACCGACACGGAATCCGGAATTCCAACCGTCGGCCGCGGCAGGTCGGTGAAGCGGCCCATCCAGCTCTTGTCGCCCCACAGGATGTGGTTGAGCGTCTTGTGGATCGATCCGAACCACGCGCCGCGCTCCTTGCGGCGCTCGGCATCGGACAATGAAGCGGCGACGCCGTACAGATTTTCGTTCTGCCAGCGATTATAGCGCGCCATGCGCTGCACGTAGGCTCGGTCAATCATGACACGTTCCTTGCGCGTCACGGCTCGGCACAAGGCCGGGCATGACGGAAGTATTATGCGAGTGCGGACTTCACCTGTCCGACGATCGCCTCGAACGCGGCCGGTTCGGCGATGGCCAGGTCCGACAGAACCTTGCGATCGACGGTGATGCCCGCCTTGCTCAGCCCGGCGATAAATCGGCTGTAGTTGAGCCCGAACGGACGGACTGCCGCATTGAGCCGCTGAATCCAGAGTGCGCGGAACGTGCGCTTGCGAACCTTGCGATCGCGGAACGCGTATTGCTGCGCCTTTTCCACGGCCTGTTTGGCGACGCGGATCGTGTTCTTGCGCCGGCCGTAATAGCCCTTGGCGGCCTTGAAGACCTTCTTGTGCTTGGCATGAGCGGTGACGCCGCGTTTGACGCGAGCCATGTCTGTCTCCTCTAATTGGTTCCGCTCCGCTCATTCCCGCGCCGGCAGGACATCGAGAGGAGCTTGCTGATTTGATGTCCGCCAGCCCGCGCACGCGGCGCGCTCGGCGGCCTACCGATCAGGTGTTCGGTAAAAAGTATTTCTTGATGTTGTCGCCGTCGGTCTTGAACAGCACGTTGGTGCCGCGCAACTGGCGGATCTGCTTCTTGGTGCGCTTGATCATGCCGTGGCGCTTGTGCGACTGCGCATAAAGGACCTTGCCGGTCCCGGTGACCTTGAAGCGCTTCTTGGCGCCCGACTTGGTCTTCAACTTGGGCATTTGGCTCTCCTTTGGCGGCAAGCCCTCGATCTGCCACAGCCCGCTGACGCGGGAGGGCAGGGGCGGCCCCGCCGAATTGCTCGAAATGAGCGGATTGTGCGTGAGCACATTGCCGCCGCCACGGCAGCCCTAATCCAGCCGGGCGACGGAAGGGCCGGTTTATGGCAGACAGCGCCGCCAAACGCAATCAGCCTGCGATCGCAAATCAGCCTGATGAAGCCGTGGAGACGCCGCTACCGTCAAGGCGCCGGGGCCGCCTCAACGCGGCGCCAGCACCATGACCACCTGGCGGCCTTCGAAGCGCGGTTCCTGCTCGATCTTGGCGAGCTTCGAGGTGTCGCCCTTGACGCGGTCGAGGAGCTTGTAGCCGAGCTCCTGGTGCGCCATCTCGCGGCCACGGAACCGCAGCGTCACCTTGACCTTGTCGCCTTCCTCGAAAAAGCGCTGCATCGAGCGCATCTTCACATCGTAATCGTGATCGTCGATCATCGGGCGCAGCTTGATCTCTTTGATCTCGACGACCTTCTGCTTCTTGCGCGCCTCGGCGGCTTTCTTTTGCGCCTGATATTTGTATTTGCCGAAATCAAGAATTTTGGCCACCGGCGGGGCCGAGTTGGGTGCGATCTCCACGAGATCGAGCCCGGCCTCCTTCGCCATGGCGAGTGCGGCGTTAATTTCTGTGACGCCCATGTTGGCGCCGTCTTTGTCGATGAGTTGGACCTCGCGGACGCGGATCTCCTCGTTGATGCGCGGCCCCTCCTTGGGAGCAGGCTGCGGCGTTCTGATCGGGCGACGAATGGGTTTTGTCTCCTTGGCTGTTGCGAGATGCCCTCGGTGTCGGGATTGCGGACTTCGGTGAATACGCCCCCGCGCATTGCCGACCGGCAGACGGAGAAGATCGGTAGTTTCGGCCGATAAGTCAACGACAATGCAAGGTTAAACCCATCCCGTCGTGGACGTTCCTGCAAATTTTAATCGACTGCGGCGGAGAACGCCGAAGCCTCGACAAACGTTTGGCGGAAACCCGGCCGGCATGGCGGCTCGCGGTATTGCGCCCGGGCCGGGTTTGCGGCGAAACATGGGCTCCTGTTCAGTCTGCCCGTATTATGAGTCTCCCCTATGAATGATAAGAGCCTGAAATTTCTGCAGATTGGCGAAGGCGCCGGGCGGCACGCCTTGGCGCTACGCCAGCAGGACGGCGCTTTGCCGGGCATCTTCTTTCTGTCGGGCTACAAGTCGGACATGAAGGGCACCAAGGCGGAGGCGCTGGCGCGCTGGGCCGAGCTTCAGGGCCGCGCCTGCCTGCGGTTCGATTATTCCGGCCATGGCGAATCGGAAGGCCAATTTACCGACGGCACGATCGGCCAGTGGCTGAGCGACAGTCTTGCGGTGTTCGACGCCTGCTGCCGCGGTCCGCAGATCGTGGTCGGCTCTTCGATGGGCGGCTGGCTCGCCCTGCTGATGGTCAAGGCGTTGCGCGGGCGCGCGGCAGGCGGTCCGGCCAATGTGGCCGGCCTGGTTCTGCTGGCGCCGGCGGTCGATTTCACCGAGGAATTGATGTGGAAACGCTTCACGCCGGAGATCAAGCGCGAGCTTGCCGAGAAGGGCGTCTGGCATCGGCCATCGGCCTACGCGGCCGAGCCTTATTTCGTGACCCGGCAATTGATCGAGGAGGGCCGCAACCATCTCCTGCTTGGCGGCATGATCGAGACCGGCTGCCCGGTGCGCATTCTGCAAGGCATCGAAGACCCCGATGTGCCGTGGAAACACGCGGTCGAACTGACGTCGAGGCTCGCGTGCGACGATGTGGTGCTGACGCTGGTCAAGGACGGTGATCACCGTCTGTCGCGGCCGGAGGATATCGAGCGTCTGATCGCGGCTGTGGCCGAGTTTTAGCCTAGCGGCTGCAATTCCGTCGCCCGATGAAAAACGGGAGGCTCTAGGCCTCCCGTCATGTCGAGCTTGGATAGAAAAAACGATCGGCTCAGGCGCCGTGCCGACCGATGACGTCGACCGTCACATGCGCAAGTCCGGAAAAGCCCAGTGCGTGAGCGGCGGCGGGCGTCAGATCGATAATCCGGCCGCGAACAAACGGGCCGCGATCGTCGATCCGCACCACAACGGAGCGGCCGTTACGCTTGTTGGTGACGCGCACCATGGTGCCGAACGGCAGGCTGCGATGGGCGGCGGTCATGCTCGAAGACTTGGCCCAACCACCTTCGGCGGTACGTCCTCCCGAGTATACCGAGGCTATTCCTGACTGCGCTGAAGCAGCAATGGGTATTGCGACAAAGGAAACAGCAAGAGCTGAGGCATAAACGAGTTTTGTCAGGCTAAAGCCAGCCATGATCTACCTTTTTGATTGTTGATGGGGTTTGGTGAGTGGCTCGTTGGACTAGAGCCAGTCGCGCTATGAAAGGCGGAATGTGTTCATTATGCGGCGCATTATTTGCCGTCTATTTTTTGCGCGCACGGCCGCACTGCCACAAAATTGGGCGGAAACTAATTTATTGAAATTTAAAGGAAAATTTTCTTAGAGAATCGGCAAAAGTGCGGCATGAGCGAAGCTGCCTTCAGCCATGCACTTGATGGGACGGAACTTTTTGCCACTTGGCCGGTTTGTACGCCTGAAACGCTCACGCTGGAAAAACGTAATCCTTGAATTTTTCCCGTAGCGCGAGCTTCTGAATCTTGCCCGTTGCGGTGTGTGGAATCTCCTGGACGAAGGCGACATCGTCCGGCTTCCACCACTTGGCGATCTTACCGTCGAAATAGGCGAGCATCTCGTCCTTGGTGGCTGACTGCCCTTCCTTGAGCACGATGACCAGAAGCGGGCGCTCGTCCCACTTGGGATGGCGTACGCCGATCACCGCGGCCTCGGCCACTTTCGGATGGCCCACCGCGAGATTTTCGAGATCGATCGACGAAATCCATTCGCCGCCCGACTTGATCACGTCCTTGGAGCGATCCGTGATCTGCATATAACCGTAGCGATCCAGTGTGGCGACGTCGCCGGTGTCAAAATACCCTTTCGCGTCGAGTACGCCGTGCTCCTCCCTGAAATAGGCGCGCGCAACCGAAGGACCGCGCACCTTGAGCCGACCGAAGGTCTTGCCGTCGCGCGGCAATTCGCGGTCGCTGTCATCGACGATCTTCATTTCAACGCCGAATGGCGGATGTCCCTGCTTCATCTGTATGTCGAGTTTGGCCTCGCCGGTCAGCCCGGCATATTCGGGCTTGAGGGTACCGAGCGAACCGAGCGGCGACATCTCGGTCATGCCCCAGGCGTGACAGACCTGAACATCGTAGTTGTCCTGGAATTTCTGCGTCATGGCGCGCGGACAGGCCGAACCGCCGATCACCACATGGTTGAGATAGGGCAGCTTGCTGCCGGTGTCCTCGAGATACTGCAGCAGCATCAGCCAGACCGTCGGCACGGCGGCGCTGAAGGTGACGCGGTATTTGTCGAGCAGTTCGTAAATGGATGCGCCATCGAGCTTGGCGCCCGGCATCACCATGGCGGCGCCGATCATCGGCGAGGTCAACGCCAGCCCCCAGCAATTGGCGTGGAACATGGGCACGACCGGCATGATGATGTCGCGCGAACAGACGCCCATGGAGTCGGCCTGCGCGGCCATCATCGAATGCAGCACATTGGAGCGGTGCGAATAGAGCACGCCCTTTGGATTTCCGGTGGTGCCCGAGGTGTAGCACATGCCGGCAGCGGTATTTTCGTCGAACGTCTTCCAGGCAAAATCACCGTCTGCCTCTGCGAGCCATTCCTCGTACGGCACCGCGTTGCGCAGCGTCGTCGCCGGCATGTGAGCGGCGTCGGTCAGTACGATGTAGCGTTCGATCGGCTTGAGCCGGTCCGCGAGTTTCTCGACGATCGGCAGGAATGTGGTGTCGATCATCATCACCCGATCCTCGGCGTGATTGACGATCCAGGAGATCTGGTCGGGAAACAGCCGCGGATTGACGGTGTGATACACCGCGCCGATGCCCATGATGCCGTACCAGGCTTCGAGATGCCGCCAGGTATTCCAGGCGAGCGTGGCGACGCGGTCGCCGAGCTTGATGCCGTCGCGCTCGAGCCGCTGCGACACGCGCAGCGCGCGGGCGCGCACCTCGGCATATGTGGTGGCGTGGATCGGCCCCTCGATCGAGCGGGTGATCACCGGCCGCTCCGCGTGATTGAGCGCGGCGTGGTCGAGGATGCGATGGCACAGCAGCGGCCAATCCTGCATCAGCCCGAACATGAGAACCTCCCAAGATTATGTATCTGGCCGCAGCTCGCGTTGATTAGCTACGGGCCGCCCCAAGTAAAGTTTCCGCGCCAAAGTTACCCGGGCGCGGCGGCAACGCAAACGGCTTCGGCGAACCGCTGCAAGATAGCGGCGGCTTATCGCGCTTGAACAAGGGCGCGCCGCCCGTCAAAGTGCAGGCGTGAAAGCGCTTCTCGCCATTGTCGCGCTCGTTGCCGTGAGTGAGGTCGCTGCGGCGCAGCAAGCAGCGGCCCCGCCGAAGCGGGCGAAGGCTGCTCATGGCTATACGCGTACGGCGCGGCCTATTGTCATTCCGCAACCAATGGCGCCGCCGCAAGAGGCATTTGCCTCGCTGCCCGAGAAGGAAGCCGCCAAGCCGCCGGCGCCGACGGATTGCGATCTCCAGCTCGCCAAGGTCGCGGGCATCCGGCCGCTCGGAGCGCTGGTCGCGCCCGGCGAATGCGGCGCTCCCGACGCGGTGGAGCTGCAGAGCGTGCTGATGCCCGGCGGAGCGAAGGTGACGATCGCGCCGCCCGCGACGTTGCGTTGCGCGATAGCATCCGAGGTGGTGCAATGGATCCGCGATGACGTGGCGCCGGCAGCCGTGAAGCTCGGCGCGCCCCTGCGCGAGATCGAAAATCTCGGCTCCTACGAATGCCGCGGCCGCGACCGGGTGCGCGGCGCGACCTTGAGCGAGCACGGCCGGGCCAACGCGCTCGACGTTCACGCCTTCAAGCTCGCCAACGGGATGCGGATCGTGCTCGCCGATCCGCGCGCGCCGGTCGATTTCCGCGACGCGGTTCGCGATGCCGCCTGCGCGCGCTTTATGACGGTGCTCGGCCCGGGTTCTGACAGCGACCACGCCCAGCACGTCCACCTCGATCTCGCGCCGCGGCGCAACAACTACAAGATCTGCGAATGGGACGTGCGCGCGCCGCCCGTAGCGGCGCAAGGCACTCCGCCGGTAGCGTCGCAAGGCGCGCCGACCGCGCCCGAGGACGTGCCGCTGCCGCGCCCGCGGCCGATCGCGGCGAATATGTCCAGCCGGTAATCGCCCGGCAAGAGCAGCGCGTCGCCCGTCTCTTTTCGCTGATCCCGCGAGTCCGCTTCTGGGAAACGCGGACATCGCGATCAGCTGACGGCAGTCGTGATTGACCCATCTCGGAAGTCGTATCCGCGTCCTCAATGCGGCTGAGAGGCCGGCCAGGGATAAAGGCCCTCCGCCTTGAGCGCAGCAATCACGGCAGGACGGGAGCGTACCCGCTCGCGGAAAGCCAAGACGGACTGATAATGCGACAGGTCAAAGTCCACCCAGCTTGCCCAGTTCGACACGACGAAAAGATGAGCGTCGGCCACGGAGTACGCGCTGCCCATCAAGTACTCGTTCAATGAGAGATGCGTATCAAGATACGAGAAGCGACTTCTGAGTCGAGAACGAAAAACATCTCGACCTTCCTCAGGGATGCCTTTGTAGAAGAGCGGTGAAAAACCGCCTTTGTGCATCTCACTCGCACAGAAGTTAAGCCAGGCCTGCAATTTAACCCGTTCTATTGTGCCATTCGGCGGCGCAAGATTCCTCTCTGGAACGAGATCGGCAATGTATTGAACGATTGCTGTCCCTTCCGTGAGCAGGGTTCCATCGTCAAGGACAAGCGCGGGCACGTATCCCAGAGGGTTCACATTTCTGAAATCGCCACCATCCGAAATAACCTTCGTATGTTCATCGATCTTGACAGACTCGAATGGAAGGTCAGCTTCTCGGAGAACAATATGCGGGAACAGAGACGAAGAACCGGGCGCATAGAATAGCTTCATGGGACCACCGGCCGGCACACAAACGCAAGGCTCAACGTATCACGGCGGCGCTCTCTATGACGATATAGATGTCTGTTCCTGCCACATTGCTGCGCTTTCACTCTTTTGCTCATGTCCGCTTCCGGTGGAAAGGGACATAAATGCTGGCCGCTCCGTTGCTGCCCTCTGCGGAGCCTGTCGGACGGAATTGCCCGGCGAGGAGATTGGCGTCAGCTTGGGCCACCTATTACCAGCACCGTGGGCGCCGGAGCCTGCCTGCGGGTCGGCCACTTTGGGCCGCAGCCGTTGGGCGTTAATCTGCCCGGCAAACATGCCAAAGAGTTGCGAGGCTCGCGTGGCTATATCATCGAATTTTGTCGCTGCCGACGGTGACGGATATAATCTTCAAATGGGGCGATGGAGTCTTCGTCTCGCGCCGCTTTTCATTGAGTTTGCCCAGATTACGGAAGCAGAACGCATTCTGGACGTCGGTTGTGGCACCGGCAATCTGACACTCAGGCTTGCTCAGAACCGCAAGATTGGCAGCGTATGCGGCTTAGATTTTTCTCCGATCTACATCGCGTACGCGAAGCGGCAAAACCATGATCCTCGTCTCGACTTCAAAGCCGGCGACGCCTGCGCCCTCCCATTTGCCGATGAAAACTTTGACCACTCGCTTTCGATGCTTGTGTTGCAGTTCATTCCGGATGCCCAGTTGGCGATCCGCGAGATGCGGCGGGTCACGCGCCCAGGCGGAACCGTCGCTGCGGTCACCTGGGACACGCGCGGAGGCTTTGTTGCATACCGGATGTTCTTCGATACAGCCGCCACGCTCGATGCGAACGCGAATGAGCGGCGCAAGAAGATGTATACGAGAGCCCTGACCCGTCCAGGAGAGCTTGCACGAGCATGGCAGGATGCGGGCTTGGAAGATGTGGTCGAGGATATGTTGACGATCCGGATGGAGTTCGAATCCTTCGCCGACTTTTGGAAGCCTTGCGAAGGTCAGGACGGACCTATTGCCGATTACGTCAACACCCTCAGCGAACCGCAAAAGGCCAAGATTCGCGACGCGGTCCGTTGCGCTTATCTGGATGGTGAAAATGATGGACCGCGCTCCTATGCTGCAACAGCATGGGCCGTGAAGGGAAAAGTACCAATGTGGGGGAGAACATCCTAGTCGGCCCGCATATCTGCTCGCGGTATGTCGCCGACGTCGCGCAGGATCTGTTGAGTGATTGCGATCGGGTCCACAGCCGACATGGCGCATCCTGGCAGAACGGCGCGGATGACCTCTTGCGGAAGTGACGATTTCAAGATTGCGTCTTCGCAAGACGCGGCCGAACCCTATTCCGCGAGCGGCAAATCCCTGCTCTAATTGCATCATCGGTCGGCGCCGACCTGAACCTGCGCCGGCGCGTCGCAAGCCCCGCGCGATTTCAGCGCCGTGTGGGAGCAGGCCTCAAGCAGGCGGCAGCGGTTGCGGAGATATGCCGATGAATCAAATAAAACCGCACCCAATCTTCGCCTGCTTCGACGAGCTCTTGGGTATGCGCAGTACCATCCATGGCTATGTCAGGGAAAATCCGAACGAACTGGGCGGGTTGTTTACGCGTTATTGCGCCATGCATTTTATGAATTCGTACGCACAGCTGTTCCAGGACCTGCTGGTGATTTTTCTCACGAAAGGCAAACGCGACGGCTTCTTCGTGGAGTTCGGCGCGACTAACGGCTGTGATCTCAGTAACACATTCGCACTTGAGCAGCATTTCGGCTGGAAGGGGCTGCTGGCGGAGCCGGCCAAGTGCTGGCAGGGAGCATTGAAGGCGAATCGCAAGGCGGCGATCGATACCCGCTGCGTGTGGAGGGAAACGGGCGCAAAGCTCGAATTCAAGGAAACCGAAATTGCGGAATTGTCCACGCTCAGCAATCTTGTAGACGTGGATTTTAACAGGCGCGGGCGGGTGAAGGGTACGACCTATCCGGTTGAGACCGTGTCGCTCAACGATCTACTGAAGTTACACAATGTCCCTCGGGAAATCGATTATCTCTCCATCGACACCGAAGGATCGGAACTCGAAATCCTGCAAGCCTTTGACTTCGCCGATTACGACATCAAGATCATGACGGTCGAACACAATTTCGTTGAGCCGAACCGGCAGAAGATCTTCACATTGCTCAGCGGCAAAGGGTTCATGCGGATATTTGAGCCGCTTTCGAAGTTTGACGATTGGTACGTAAGGCGGTCGGTGCTTGGCCTGTAAGTCCCGCGAAGGTTGTCGTAAGGGATCAGGCCAATGTGAGGACCGCGTCGACTGTCCGTCCAGTCGCGTCTCGGTCGGCGCGGCTCGACCAGCATAGTGGGCGCCGGAGCGTGCCTGCGGGTCGGCCACTGCGGCCCGCAGCCGTTGGGCGCTGACGCACCCTGCAATTCACTCCGCCGCAGCTTTTTTGAGGATTTCGTCCGGCGTCGAGGAGACGACCTCGACATATTTCGGCACGAACTGGCGGCCTTCGATGTATTTGATGAATTCCGGCTTGATGTCGTTCGCGAGAATTTTGCGGATGCGGGCGTGTTCCTCGATGTCGGACCATTCGGCGATGAGGAAGAAGCGCTGCGGGTCTTCGGTGTCGCGGCACAGCACGCCGTCCTTCACCTGCGCCCACGATTTGTGCATCGGATTGCCGTCAGAATAGTCGAAGGTTTCGAACAGCTCGATGAACTCGGCTTCTTTGCCCTTTTCGACGCGGAAATCGTAGATGTGCAGGAAATTGCCTTTGGTGGCGAGCGGTTCTTGCGCCATGGACCTTCTCCTTCGGCGTGCACGGCCAGCGGCCAGCGGATTGTAAACTCGAACCCAATTGCAAGGCTAAAGCAATACGATATGCTGAAAAAGTTCTGCGGCGGATATCACGAGGACCTGTCCCATGGCGTGGCAGAAGGCGGCTTCTCTCGACGACTTGCGCGACCGGGACGTGATTGCGGTCGATGTCGCCGGCACGCCGGTGGCGCTGTTTCGGTTGGGCGAGGAAATCCGCGCTACGAGCGGCAGTTGCACGCATGAATTCGCTTCGCTGGCCGATGGTTTTGTCGAAGCCGAAGACGGCAGCGTCGAATGTCCGCTGCATCAGGCGCTGTTCGATATCCGCACCGGGCGCGCGCTGTGCGCGCCTGCCACCGAGGATCTGAAAGTCTATCCGGTCAAGATCGACGGCTCCGATATTCTGATTGATCTTGACGGCAGCGCACAGCGGAGCGCGTCCAGTATTGCGGGCAACACGAGCGTCGCGAAACCCGCCGCGGCCCACGACTCTGAGGCCGCCGCGCCGGCTGCTGGCGCGGGAAGCGGTGAAGGGCGTTCCAACGGTGGCCCGCCGCTCGGGCGCGACTACGTTTGGCCCGGCAACGATCTCAGCATCATTCCGGATTGGGTCTACACCGATCAGTTCGTCTACGACCGCGAGATCGAGCGCATTTTCCACGGCCACACCTGGAATTACGTGGCGCTGGAAGCCGAGGTGCCCAAGCCCGGCGATTTCATCCGCTCGAATGTCGGGCCGACGCCGGTCGTGGTGGCGCGGGCGCAGGATGGCTCGATCAACGTGTTCGAAAATCGCTGCACGCACCGCGCATCGGAATTCTGCCGCGAGCTCTCCGGCTCGGCCAAGGAATTCGTCTGCCCGTATCACCAGTGGACCTACGATCTCAAAGGCAATCTCATCGGCGTGCCGTTCCGCCGCGGCGTCAACGGCAAGGGCGGCATGCCGGCGGATTTCGACGCGGGCGCGCACGGCTTGCGCGGGCTCGCGGTCACCACCCATCGGGGCGTGGTGTTTGCGTCCTATGCGCAGGACATGGAATCGATCGCCGAGTATCTCGGCCCCGAGGTGCTGCGCGAATTCGAAGCGACGTTCGACGGCCGCAAGCTGAAAATCCTGGGCTATTACCGGCATTCGCTCCCGGGCAACTGGAAGCTCTATCACGAGAACCTCAAGGACCCGTATCACGCGACGCTGCTGCACACGTTCCTGGTCACGTTCGGCCTCATGGTGGTCGGCAATCGCTCGATGATGCTTGCCGACGAGAGCGGGCGGCACGGCGTCATGGCTTCGGCCAAATCGGACGCCAACGCGATCTCGGGCGAGGCCAAGAAGGAGATGCGCGCCTTCAAGGAAGGAATGACGCTGCGCGAAGCGCGGTTCATGAATTTCGTCGACGAGTTCGACAGCCCGTGGTCGGTGACGATGTCGACCATCTGGCCGAATTTGATCGTGCAGCGGGAGATGAACACGCTCGGCGTCCGCCAGATCGTGCCGGACGGCCCGCACGAGTTCATCATGAAATGGACGATGTTCGGTTTTGAAGACGACGACGAGGAGATGACGCGGCACCGTTTGCGTCAGGGCAATCTGATGGGGCCGGCCGGCTTCCTTGGCCTTGAGGACAACGAAGCGATCAAGTTCGTGCAGGACGGAATGCGGCGCGTGCCGGACGGCAGCCATCTGGTCAAGCTTGACCCGCAAACCCCGGTGGGGACCGCCGATACGCTGATTTCGGAGTCCGCCATTCGCGCGATGTACAAGCATTGGCGCGAGGCGATGGCGCTGTAAGGCTGTAGAACTCGGGGCTTGCCATGCAGTCGCCATCCATCGTCAACGACCGGCGTCTCGAAGCGTTGCTGCTGCATCGCGAAATCGAAGACTTCAACTGCGCCTATGCGGCGGCGCTCGACGACGGGCGGCTGAACGACTGGGCCGAGATGTTCACCGATGACGCGTTCTATGTGATCATTTCGCGCGAGAACGCGGATCGCGGCATGCCGGTCGGCCTCGTCTACTGCGAGAACAAGGGCATGATCCAGGATCGCGCCTTCGCGGTGGAAAAGACCGAAATGTTTGCGCCGCGCTACCTGCGCCACATCATCGGCAATACGCAGATTCTGGGTGAAGACGACAACGGCGACGTCCGCGCGCGCGCGAATTATGTCGTGGTGCAGGTGCTGTTCGACCGGCCGGAGGCGAAGCTGCATCAGGTCGGCGTCTATCATGACAAGTTCCGCCGCGTCGGCGAGCAACTGAAGCTCGCCGAACGGCGTTGCATCTACGACAATCTCCTGGTCGACAATGCGCTGTGTCTGCCGGTGTAGGTCGCGCCGCAAAGCCGCAGCCGATGCGGCTATCCGCGAGGCCGCTCGTCGCCTATAGTGCGAATGTGACGGCTCTTATGCGAGCTGCCCGCAGGACGTGCCGAAGTCCTGAAATTCGAACAGGCGGCCCCGGAAAGTGCCATCGGCGGGCTCGGCACTAGCAGACTGCTTTTTTCTTTTCGCAGTCCAAAAACAGTCGCGGGCGAAAACGACGCCGCGCATCAACAAAAGTCGATAGGGAGGATGCGCCATGAAAGAGGCGACGATTCTCGCGCGACGCCGCGTTTTGCAGCTTGCCGCCGCTGCGGCGACGATGCACGCCGCGCCGCGCGTGGCCTACGCCGAGACATTTCCGTCGCGCCCGGTCACCATCGTCGTGCCGTTTCCGGCTGGCGGTCCGACCGATACGCTGGCGCGCATCCTCGGCGAATACATGCGTAAATCGCTGGGGCAGTCCGTCATCGTCGAAAATCTGAGCGGCGCCGCCGGCAGTGTTGGGTTGGCGCGGGTCGCGCGCGCCGCGCCGGACGGCTACACGCTCAGTATTGGCCATTGGAGCACGCACGTCGTGATCGGCGCCACGATGAAGTTGCCGTTCGATGTGCTGAACGATTTCACGCCGGTCGGACAGATCGCCGACACACCGATCTGGATGGTGGCGCGCAAGAATTTGCCGGCCAGGAACCTCACCGAGCTGATTGCCTGGATGAAGCAGAATCCAGGTAAGACGCTCGCGGGCGCCGTCGGTGTCGGCGGCGCCTCCGATCTCAACGCGGCGTATTTCGAGGGCGTGACCGGCACCAAGATGCAACTGGTGCCTTATCTCGGTGCGGCGCCGCTGTCCCAGGATCTTTTGGCCGGACGCATCGACATTTTCCTGTCGATGGCGGCGGCGACATTTCCGTTCGTCCGCAGCGGCCAGATCAAGGCTTACGCGGTAATGGCGAAAAAGCGCTGGTGGGCGGCGCCCGACGTCCCCACCATGGAGGAAGCCGGCGTCCCGGGCCTTTACGCCTCGTTCTGGCACGGCATCTGGGCGCCAAAGGGAACGCCGAAGGACGTTGTCGACAAACTGAACGTGGCGATCCGCGCGGCTCTGGCCGACCCCGTGGTCAAGAAGCGGTTTGCCGAACAGGGCCAAGCGATCCCGGCACTCGATCAGCAGTCGCCCGAAGCGCTCGGCGCGTTGCAGCGCGCCGAAATCAAGAAATGGTGGCCGATCATCAAAGCGGCGGGGATCAAAGCAAGCTGACCCGGCAAGAGCTGTTGTGAGGGGAGTGCGATGAAACCTCGGCGCCGTGAACTGCTGCGATTGGCCGGAGCCGCAGCCCTGGGTGCTGCACTGCCGCGTATTGCTTCGGCTGCCGATTATCCGAACCGGCCGGTGCGTGTCCTCGTTGGCTATGCGGCCGGTGGCGCGGCCGACATTGTCGCGCGCCTGATCGCACAACGACTAGCGCAGCGGCTCGGCCAGCAATTCATCGTCGATAACCGCCCCGGCGCCAACACCAGCGTCGCCACTGAGGCGGTCGTGGGGGCCGCGCCTGACGGTTACACGCTCCTCCTGATCACGACATCGAACGCGACCAATCCCGGCATGTACCGGCAGCTCAATTATGACTTCCAGCGCGACATCGCGCCGATTGCGGGTGTGATCCGCGTCGGCCAGGTCATGGAGGTCAATCCGGCCGTGCCCGCCAAGACCGTGCCGGAGTTCATCGCTTATGCGAAGGCCAATCCCGGGAAAATCAACATGGCGTCGGGCGGCATCGGTTCGACGCCGCATCTTGCCGGCGAACTGTTCAAGATGATGGCGGGCGTCGATCTGGTTCACGTGCCGTACCGCGGCGATGCCCCCGCGCTGATCGACATGGCCGGCGGGCGCGTCCAGGTCATGTTCGACCTGATCTCGGCGTCCATCAGTTTCATCAAATCCGGCAAGCTGCGCCCGCTTGCTGTCACGTCCGCAGCACGGTCGCCGGCGCTGCCCGATCTGCCGTCGATCGGCAATTTTCTGCCCGGCTATGAAGCCACATCGTTCCAGGGCCTCGGCGCGCCGAAGAACACGCCGCGCGAGATCATCGACAAGCTGAACGGAGAAATCAGCGCGGCTGTCGCCGACGCAAGCTTCGAAGCGCGATTGGCCGAACTCGGCGGCATCGGGCTGTCCGGCTCGCCTGACGCGTTCGCCAAGCTGATCGCCGCTGAAACCGATAAGTGGAGCAAGGTCATCAAGTTCGCGGGGATCAAGCCGCAGTGATTTTTGCGGCGTGCGCATAGCGAAGGCTTTCAGGGGAAATGCCATGATTTTTTCCACCGGGACTCTTTCGGCCAGGAGACTTCCACGCCGCCGTGTCCTGCAACTCGCCGGCGCTGCCGCCATCATGGGGCCCCAAGCCGCGCATGCGCTCGATTATCCAACAAGACCGGTGCGTATCGTCGTCGGCTTTCCGGCCGGCGGGCCGACTGACATTTTCGCGCGACTGATGGGCCAATGGCTGTCCCAGCGTCTCGGACAGGCCTTCCCTGTCGAAAATCGTCCGGGCGCCGGCAGCACCATCGGCATTGCGTCGGTCGTCGCCGCGCCGGCGGATGGCTACACGCTGATGCTCGTCAGCACGTCGGCGGTGATCAGCGCGTCGTACTACAAGAATCTCAGTTTCAACATCACGCGCGACATGGCGCCGGTCTGCGGTATTTCGCTGGAGCCGCTGGTCATGGTGGTCAATCCGTCGGTCCCGGCCAAGACGGTGCCTGAGTTCATCGCCTACGCTAAGGCGCATCCGGGCAAGATCGTCATGGCCTCGGTCGGCAACGGCACGACCCCGCACCTGGCGGGCGAAGAGTTCAAGCTTATGGCGAAAGTCGATCTGCTCCACGTGCCGTATCAGGGCGCGGCGCCGGCGCTCACCGATCTGTTGGGCGGCCGTGCCGACGTGATGTTCGAAGCGATGCCGACGCTTGTCGGGTACATAAAATCGGGCAAGCTGCGGGCCCTGGGCGTCGGCACATCGGCACGTTCGCCCGCGATGCCGGAGCTTCCCGCTATTGCGGAGTTTCTGCCCGGGTACGAAGGAACCGTCTGGTTCGGTATCGCCGCTGCGAAGAAAACGCCGACAGAGATTGTCGAGCGCCTCAACAAGGAGATCAACGCCGGTCTCAACGACCCCACGCTGCGGGCGCGGATCGTCGAGGTCGGCGGCCTGCCGCTCACCGGCTCGACCGCCGACTTTGAAAAGCGCTTTATCGACGATGCTCAGAAGTGGGCCAAAGTCATGCGTGAGGCCAACGTCAAGCCTGAATGAACCGGCTGCCGACACGCGCAAGATCGCAATGGGGGAGTGCAATGAAAGTCCTTCGCCGTCGGTTTCTACAACTCACCGCTGCCGCTACGGCGGCGCCAGCGCTGGCGCGCGCGGCCTTCGCGTTGGACTATCCGACGCGGCCGGTCAAAATCCTGTCCGGATTTTCCGCCGGCGGCGCCGTCGACATCGTCGCGCGGCTGGTCGCGCAATGGCTGTCGGATCGCTTCAAGAGCCAGTTCATCGTCGAGGACCGGCCCGGAGCGGCCAACAACATCGCGACCGAAGATACGATCAAGTCGCCGCCGGATGGCTACACCCTGCTGTTGACCAATCCGACCAATGTCATCAACGCGACGCTCTACCCGCACCTCAAATTCAATTTCCTCCACGACAGCGATCCGGTCGCCGGCATCATGCGTGTGCCCAATGTCATGGCGGTAGGTTCGCAGCTTCCGGTTAAGACGATCAGCGAGTTTATCGCCTACGCCAAGGCGAATACTGGCAATGTGTATTACGCTTCGCCCGGAAGCGGCACGTCCGTGATGATGTCGGCGGAATTGTTCAAGATCATGACGCACATTCCGCTCTCCGGCGTCACCTACCGCGGCATGAATGGCGGCGGTTACACGGACATGCTCAGCGGCCGCGTACAGGTCGCATTCGACAATCTGCCCGGCTCGATCGGGTATATCCGCAACGGCCAGTTCCGCGCGCTCGGAGTCACCACGTTGGCGCGGTCCGACCAACTGCCAAACGTGCCGAGCATTTCTGAGGTCGTGCCCGGCTACGAGGCCAGCGCCTTCTACGGCCTTAATGCCGCCAAAGGCACGCCGCCTGAAGTCATCGACAAGCTCAACAAAGCGGTCAATGCCGGACTTGCCGATCCGGTCATGAAGGGTAAGCTAGCCAATCTCGGCGGCATGATGATGCTGGGCACACCCGCGGAATTCGGCAAGATGCTTGTGGCCGAAACCGACAAGTGGGCTAAAGTGATCCGCGAGGCGAACATCAAGTTGATGGACTGAGTTTGGGTGGCGGAATTGTCTGATCCTATTATCGTCATCGGCGGCGGCATCGGCGGGCTGACCACCGCGCTTGCGCTGTTGCGGCGGGGTCTTGATGTCCTCGTCTACGAACAGGCGCCCGTGCTGCGGGAAGTTGGGGCCGGCGTGCAGATCGGCTCGAACGGCACGCGCGTCCTTTTCGCGCTCGGGCTCGAAGAGGTGTTGCGCGCCACGCAGGTGGTGCCGCCGCGGCGGCAATTGCGGCATTGGCGCACCGGCGAGACCTGGGACTGGCTCGCGCTCGGCGCAGCATCGGTGCAGCGCTTCGGCACGCCGCACATCCTCATGCATCGCAACGATCTGCACGGCATTCTGGTCGAGGCGATCCGGAAGCTGAAGCCCGACGCGATCAAGCTCGGCATGCGCTGTCAAGCGGTCGCACAGACCGCCGATGCGGCGACGGCGCAGTTCGCGAACGGCGAACAGGCCAGCGGTCGCGCCATTGTCGCGGCCGACGGTATTCACTCGCAAGTCCGCACCTGTCTGTTCGGCGCCAGTAAACCAACCTTCACGGGTTGCATCGCGTGGCGCGGTCTCGTGCCGATGGATCGGCTGCCGCCGCATCTGGCGCAGCTTCTCACCACGAACTGGCTTGGTCCCCACGGCCACGTGCTGCACTATCCGGTGCGTCGCGGCGAATTGATGAACTTCATCAGCATCGTCGAGCGCGACGATTGGCAGGTCGAATCCTGGATCGTCGAAGGCAGCAAGGACGAACTCGCCGGCGACTTCCGCGATTGGCACCCGGACGTACATACCTTCATCGACAACATTGCGACGCCCTACAAATGGGCGCTGCTGGCGCGCGGGCCGATGGAACGCTGGACGGAGCGGCGCGTGACGCTCCTTGGCGATGCGTGCCATCCGACGCTGCCGTTTCTCGGCCAGGGCGCGGTCATGGCGATCGAGGACGCCTACGTGGTCGCCGCCTGCCTGGCGCAATATCGCGCCGATCCGGAACGCGCCTTTGCGCGTTATGAGGATATCCGCAAGGAGCGGACTTCCGCAGTGGTGCGCAAATCGCACGACAATCGCCGGCACGTGTTCAGCCCGGCGCTGGGCGACCCCGGCGCGCTGGCCAACGAAGTCGTGCACTACTGGCAGGAAGAGCACCGCCGCGAGCGGCTCGACTGGCTCTATCAGTACGACGCGACCGCGATTGCGGTATGATGGCGCTCCCGACTTTGAAGTTTCAAAAAGGCGAAGTCATGCCTCCGCTCAGCAATCTCGCGACCCGCGACGTCGAAACGCTGGTGCATCCGTACATCAATCTGGCGACCTTCCGCGACACCGGCCCGCTGATCATCGAGCGCGGGCAGGGCGTCATGGTCTACGACACCGACGGCAGGCCTTACATTGAGGGCATGGCCGGGCTGTGGTGCACGGCGCTGGGCTACGGTAACGAGGAACTGGTCGAGACGGCGGCTGCGCAGATGCGCAAGCTTTCATTCGCGCATCTGTTCACCGGCAAGAGCCACGACCCGGCAATCGAGCTTGCCGAGAAGCTGAAAGAGATCGCGCCGGTGCCGATCTCGAAAGTGTTCTTCTGCAACTCCGGGTCGGAGGCCAACGACACGCAGGTCAAGCTCGTCTGGTATCTCAACAACGCGCTCGGCCGGCCCAACAAGAAAAAGATCATCAGCCGGATGAAGGCGTATCACGGTGTCACGCTGGTGGCGGCATCGCTGACCGGGCTGCCGGGCAATCACCGCGATTTCGACCTGCCGTTTCCCGGTTTTCTGCATGCCGGCTGTCCGCATCACTACCGTTTCGCGCAGGACGGCGAAACCGAGGAGCAGTTCGCAACGCGGCTTGCCGCAGAACTCGACGCGTTGATCGTCAAGGAAGGCCCCGACACGGTCGCTGCTTTCATCGCGGAGCCTGTGATGGGCGCGGGCGGCGTGATCGTGCCGCCGAAGACTTATTTCGAAAAGATCGCTGCGGTGTGCGCGAAGCACGACGTCTTTCTGATTGACGACGAAGTGATCTGCGGCTTCGGCCGGCTTGGCACGATGTTCGGCTGCGAGACGCTCGGCTTTCGGCCGCACAGCCTGTCGATCGCCAAGGCGATGTCGTCGGCCTATTTGCCGATCGCCGGCGTCATGATCCCCGAAACCATGTACCAGGCGCTGCTCACCGAGAGCCGCAAGATCGGTGTGTTCGGCCACGGCTTCACCTATGGGGGTCATCCGGTATCGGCCGCGGTTGCCCTCAAGGCGATCGAGATCTATCAGCGCGACCGCATCGTCGAATACGCCGCTGCGCGCTCGCCGCAATTTCAGGCGCGGCTCGGCGGGCTTGCGGCCCATCCGCTGGTCGGCGAGGCGCGCGGGCTTGGCCTCATCGGCGGCGTCGAGCTTGTCGCCGACAAAAAGACCAAGCGATCGTTTGCCCCGCAGCACGGCGTCGGCGCCCGCGCCGTGGCGTTCGCCGAGGCCGAGGGCTTGATCGTGCGTTCGGTGATCGGCGACGTGATCACGCTGTGTCCGCCGCTCATCATCACGGCGGCGGAGATCGACGCGCTATTCGACCGGCTCAGCCGGGCGCTCGACCGTACGCTCGATTGGGTGACGCGCGAGAGGCTGGCGGACGCTTAGTTCATCGGCGCGTCATCGCCCTGTCCGTCATTGCGAGCGCAGCGAAGCAATCCAGAGCGGCTCGTTAGAGTTTCGAGGCCGTCTGGATTGCTTCGTCGCTTCGCTCCTCGCAATGACGAGCCCCGCCTCAACCCAAATGAATATTGGCGGACTTGATCACCTTGCCCCAGGTCTCGGTTTCGCGGGCCATGAGCTTGCCGAACTCGTCGGGCCCCATCGGCATTGGTGCGGCGCCGAGATTGGCCATCTTCGCCTTCATGGTCGGATCGACCATGGCGGCGGCAACCGCCTTGTTGAGCGTATCGATCACCGGCTGCGGCGTGCCCTTCGGCGCGGCCAGCCCGAACCACCCCGCCGCGTTGTAGCCTTTGACCACGTCGCCAATCGGCGGCACGTCCGGCAGTACCGGCGAGCGCTCAGCCGACGTTACCCCGAGCGGGCGCAATTTGTTGGCGCGCAGATAACCGATTGATGAGGTGATGCCTTCAAACATGACCTGCACCTGGCCGCCGAGCAGATCGACAAGCGCTGGGCCGCCGCCGCGATAGCCGATCACGTTGAGCTTGACGCCGGTCATGTACATGAACAGTTCGGCGAACATATGCGGCGGGCTGCCGTTGCCGGCGGTGCCGAGATCGAGCTTGCCGGGGTTGGCCTTGGCGTAAGCAATGAACTCCTCGGTGCTCTTGATCGGCACCGACGGATTGACCTCAAGCACTGACGGCGCCTTCATGATGCCCGCGATCGGCAGCATGCTGTCCATGTAATTGAAGGTCATGTGCGAGTAGAGCGTGGCATTGATCGCGTTCGATTGGGTGGCTAGCAGCAAGGTGTAGCCATCCGGCGTGGCTTTGACCGCTGCCTCGGTGGCGATGTTGCTGCCGGCTCCGTCGCGGTTCTCGACCACGAACTGCTGACCGAGTTGCTTCGACAGCCACTGCGCGATCAGCCGCCCGCAGATGTCGGTCGGCCCGCCGGGTGCATAGCCGACCAGGATCAGCACCGGCCGACTCGGATAGGTATCGGCGCGCGCCACGTACGGCATCGCCGGCAACGCCACGGCACCTGCCGTAACCTTCAGGATTTTTCTGCGTGAGATGTTGATCATGCCCGTCCTCCACTGTCGCCTGTTGCCCGGCTTTGGCTGAAGCTTATCCCGGTTTCGCCGGCGCCGGGTAGGGCCCAGTGCAGGTCGGCGCGCTTTGTCACACAGCTCAGAACCGCGGCGTTCCGGGATCGAGCCCAAGCAGCACACGGCCGGACAACTCGAAATTCGAGGAGGCGATGCCGACATGCTGTGTCGCCGCGTGCACGTCGCGGAAGCAGCGTTCGAGCAGATTGTTCTCGTAAAGCGCCGATCCGCCGGCGGCGTTGTAAAGGAGATCGACCGCCTGGGCCGAGGCACTCGCGGCCTGGGCCGCCGACAGCCGCGCCACCGCGCGCTGCTTCAGCGATGGCGCGCCGCCCGCCGCCACCGTCTCCCAGAGCTTGTTCGCCTCGTCGAACATGAAGGCGCGCGCTGAACTGAGCAGTGCTTCGGCCTTGCCGAGATCGGTCTGCGCTGCAGCCTTCTCGCGCAGCCGGCCGGATGCGCCCATTGGCGTCTTCCCCTCCGCCAACTCGGTGAACGCTTCGATTGCCGCGCGCGCGATGCCGAGCGGCACGCTCGCGAGGCACATGGCGAACACGGTGATGAACGGCGCCGCGTAGAGCGTGCCCGGCTGCGTCGGCTTTGCCGCAAAGCCCGCGATGGCGTGATCCTCCGGCACGAACAGATCGCTCACCTGAAAATCATGGCTGCCGGTGCCGCGCAGGCCGGCGACGCGCCAGGTGTCGATGATCTCCACGTCCCGCGTGGGAAACAGCAAGAGCCGCATGTCCGGCGCGCCGTCGGCGCCGCGTCGCGGCTGTTCGCCGTCGTGGACAAAGCAATTTCCGACCGTCCAGGTGCTGTGCTGGATGAAGCTGCCGTAGGCCCAGCGGCCGCTGACGCGGAAGCCGCCGGGCACCGATACGGCCTTGCCGGTGGGATTGATGGTGCCCGCCATGATGGTGGTGCCGTTACCAAAGATTTCACGCGCCACCGTTTCGTCGAGAAAGCCGGAGAAGCGGCTGTAGCCCGCCGACACGGTCGCGCACCAGCCCGCCGCACCGTCGGCGCGGGCGAGTTCACCGATGATGCGGAAGAAATCAACGAGCCCGAGTTCCGGGCCACCGAGCGCGCGGGCAAGCCAGATCGAAAACAGACCAAGCTCCGCCATCTGCCGGACCAGCGGCGCAGGCAGGCTGCGCTCGCGCTCGCTCTCGGCGCGCGCTGCGCGGATCGCCGGTGTGAGGCCGCGCGCCGCCTGCACGAAAGCCTCGGCGTCCTTCGTGCGGCCAATGCTGGCGCTCATCCGCGCGTCCCCGATGCTGCGAAAGAAACTGAGACGAGATCGAAAGCCGTCTGAAACATAACAGACCGTTCCGTCGGCGCGAAAGCCGCGCAATATCGGCGGTAACCGCGATCGTCGGCCCGCCTCACTAAAAAAGATTGCCTCGCGCAGACGTGACCGCGCGTTAACCCGCTCCGATTGCCGATAGGCTAAGAGGCTGCGGGCGGCAGGCGCGAGGCGTGGTCATGCACGTCTCATGAGGCATTTATGACAGTGAATACGGACGGCCCCGGGCAGGCGAGCTTGCGTCCGGAGCGTGCGGGCATGAGCCGCCGACGCGTGCTGACCGCCGGCGCGGGACTTGTCGCCCTCGCCGCCAGCACCACCGCGGTCTATGCCGGCGCCATCGAGCCGCAAGGTCTTGTCGTGACCCGTTACGGGCTCACGCCGCGCGCCTGGCCAGCGGGGCAGAAGCTTACCATTACGGTGATCGCCGATCTGCATGCCGGCGGACCCGACATGCAGCTGCCTCATGTCCGCGCCGTGATCGACACCGCCAATGCGCTCCACTCCGATCTCATCGTGCTGCTGGGTGATTTCGTTGCCTGGTACAAGTTTCCCTTTGCGCGGGTGCCGGACCCGCTTTGGGCCGCGGAACTCAAACGCCTCAAGGCACCGCTCGGCATTTGGGCGATCCTCGGCAATCATGACTGGTGGCATGATCTTGAGGGCGTGCGCCGGGCGCTTGCCGGCGTGGATATTCCGGTGCTGGAAAACGATGCGGTGCTGCTCGGCGAGAACGGGCAAAAATTCTGGCTCGCCGGGATTGGCGATCAACTCGCCTATCCGCTCGGCCACGGCCGTTTCCTCGGCGTCGACGACCTGCCGTGGACCATGCGGAAGGTCAAGAACGACGATCCGGTCGTGCTGATGGTTCACGAGCCCGACATATTCCCAAAGGTGACGGATCGGGTCGCGCTGACGCTCGCCGGTCACACCCACGGCGGGCAGGTGCGCGTGCCACTGATCTGGCCGCTGTTTGTGCCATCGGAATTCGGAGCGCGTTATGCCTATGGTCACGTGATCGAGCGCGACCGGCATCTCATCGTATCGGGTGGGCTGGGCACCAGCATTATTCCGGCGCGTCTCGGCGTGCCGCCGGAAATCGTGCACATCACGCTTGGGGTCTAGGCGCGAGCGTCATGCCCGGGCTTGTTCCGGCCACGCACGTTTTGCTGCGAAGCGTGTCAGGCCTTGCCGCTTGTCGGCTCTCTTCAACAAACAAAAACGGCGCCGGCCGAGCCGGCGCCGTTTCGGTCATGCCACCAAGCTTTTCAGTTCAACGGCGAAATGGGTCCCGACGACGCCACTTCCGAATGCAACGGGGTTGTCGGCTTGAGCACCACAACGATGGTGCCGACTTTCACCCGATTGTAGAGGTCGATCACGTTCTCATTGGTCATGCGGATGCAGCCCGATGAGATGGCCTGGCCGATATATTCAGGCTGGTTGGTGCCGTGAATGCGGTAACCCGTGTCGTTGCCGTTCGAATAGAGATACAGCGCGCGCGCGCCCATCGGATTCTGCGGGCCGCCGGTGACGAAGGCCGGGAACGGCCCCAGGCGCTTCTGTTCGCTGGCGGTTGGAACCCACGCGGGCCATTCCGCTTTGCGGTTGACCTTGGCGATGCCACTCCAGGCCTGCGCTTCTTCGCCGACAGTGATGCCGTAGCGGATCGCCTTGTGATCCGGGAGCACGTAGTAGAGGAACTTGTTGTCCTCATCGACCACGATCGAGCCGGGCCCTTCCTTCCGCGTGAAGTCGACGATATGCCGGCGAAATTGCTCCGGAATATCAGCCTGCGCGTAGGGCAGGTTGGCCATCAATTGCTTGTCGCGTGCCGTCCAGTCGGCCTTGCTTGCAGGTTCGATTGTCTCCTGCATGCAGCCGCCGAGCATCAGCCCGATCAAGCTGATAGCCAGTAGTGCAACTGTGCGAATGCCCATCACTCTACCCAGTTTCCGTGGATTTCGAAGCCGGCCCCAAAGTCCCGATTCCGCCGTTTTGCATAGCGAAATCGTCGCAAAAATTCCAGTCAAACAGGGGGATAACACGGTCCTCTGAACTAAGTGTTGGCGATGTGTGGCAGGAATGCCGCACCCTGCCTCGATTTTGCCAGGAAATGCTCAAGAAATGGCCGCGCTTCGGAAAGCGATGCGGACGGTCAAGCGGGTCCAGGGCAGAAATTAAACGTCCGTTTACCCGGAAGAGTAAGGAAGCATTTACCAGCGCAAGAGCATTGCTCGCCGCCGGTCGGAAATGTCACCGCGACGGTCGATTTGTCGCCCATTTCCGCCGCACTCGCTGCCTACACATTGCGCATCTCACAACAGACGGGACATGGGGTTTGAGAATGAAAGACGTTGCTGCCGATAAGGCCAAAAAGACTGCCCAAAGGGCTGACGAGGCCGCCAGGTTTTCGACCGAACGCACTCCGCTCGACCGCCGCTACGGACAGATCGGGATTTCCGCGGTTGCGGCTGCCGTTCGCTACCAGGGCGCGGCCAAGAACCCGGCCTATGCGCCGGCAGCGATCAACTGGTACGACCGCGCCGGAGAGGCAGCGTAACGCCCCCTCTTTACCGCGTTTTACCACGCGGCAGATGAAATCCGCCAGGCAAAAGCCGGAAGTCCCAAACGGGCTGCCGGCTTTACATTTTTATCGAACCGCTTGCCTCAGGCTTCGGAGGTCGGGCTTGCGACAACCATGCGCTGGCACAGCCACGTTTCCAGCGCAGCCATGAATGCGACGCTCATGCCGATCACGACATCGATCGTCATGGCCTGACTGTCCTGGAAGCCGAGCAGCCAGGGCGATACCATCAGCGCCAGACCGGCGAGCAGGTTGAGCCATTCCTCCCACACCGCGAAAGCGGCAAGCGCAGCAATCGACAGCACCGCGATGATGAGCCCGATGATCGATGCGGTCTGCCATTGTGGCCCGGTGGTGGACAGGTCAAACAGCCAGGGCGAGAAGAACAGGACGGCGCCCAGTGCGAGGTTGACGACGTCGCACAGCCGCACATTCGACCAGTCGTCCATGGAATGGTCCCTCCGGGCACGTACGCGCAGGAAGAACCGCGGACCGGCGGTTTGGTTCCGCGGCCGCGACGGTGTGGCCAAGGCGCGGCATGGGCAGAGCATTTCATGAACACCATGGCGGATCCGGGCGCAGGCTTTTCGGCTGCCGAGATTGAAGCCGGGCGTCGCCTGTTTGCGGGCGAATGGGACTTTGCGTCGGCGGCGAGTTCGCTTCAGTCGCTACCCGCGATGGGCGGGCCGGAAATCGCGTTTGCGGGTCGCTCTAATGTCGGCAAATCGAGCCTGATTAATGCGCTGACCGGGCGGAAGGCGCTGGCGCGCACCTCGAACACCCCCGGACGGACGCAGGAACTCATCTTCTTTGCGCCCGGCGGAACTGCTGCCGGGAGGCTCGTGCTGGTCGATATGCCGGGCTACGGCTTCGCCGCGGCTGCGAAGAGCAAGATTGGCGCGTGGACGGCGCTCATTCACGATTTCCTGCGCGGCCGGGCGACGCTGGCGCGGGTCTATCTGCTGGTTGATGCGCGCCACGGCCTGATGGCGGCCGATCAGGATATTCTGCGCACTCTCGACAAGTCGGCCGTCAGTTATCAGATCGTCTTGACCAAGGCGGATCGCATCAGCGCCGCAGAGTTGAGCGAGCGCCGGGCGACGGTGGCGCTGGCACTGGCGCGCCGCCCCGCGGCCTTTCCGGAAATCCTGGCGACCTCCTCGCAGACCGGCGCTGGCATTGCTGAACTCCGGGCAGCCATCGTTCGCCTGTTGCGGGAACGCGCTTAAACAAGAATTGCCGGCACGCCGCCGTCACATTGCCGCAACGGATATGGCCTTTCCCTTGGGGCTGGCGGCGGGTAGAAAGCTCGGCCGGTCCAAGGAGTTTTCTATGGAGGTGTCGCCCTTTCAGCAGGCCCGCATTCTGGCGGAGGCGTTGCCGTATATGCAGCGCTATGACGAGGAGACAGTCGTCGTCAAATACGGCGGCCATGCCATGGGGCAGGAGCAGATGGCGCGCGATTTCGCCCGCGACATCGTGCTGTTGGAACAGACGGCAATCAATCCGGTCGTAGTCCATGGCGGTGGCCCGCAGATCGAGGCGATGCTCAAGCGGGTCGGCGTCAAATCGCAGTTCGAGGCGGGGCTGCGCATTACCGACGAGAAGACGCTGGAAATCGTCGAAATGGTGCTGGCCGGCTCCATCAACAAACAGATGGTCGGCTATATCAACGAGGCTGGCGGCAAGGCGGTCGGGCTGTGCGGCAAGGACGGCAACATGCTGGTTGCCAAGAAACTGACGCGCACCGTGGTCGATCCGGATTCCCATATCGAGAAGATCATCGATCTTGGCTTCGTCGGCGAGCCCGACAAGGTCGACACCACCGTGCTGATGCAGATTCTCGGCCGTGAATTGATCCCAGTACTGGCGCCGGTCGCAGCGGCGGCGAACGGCGGCACCTTCAACGTCAATGCCGATACCTTTGCGGGGGCGATCGCTGGCGCGCTCAAGGCCAAGCGCTTCCTGCTTCTGACCGACGTGCCTGGCGTGCTCGACAAATCGAAGACGTTGATCAAGGAGCTGTCGGTCGACGACGCCCGGCGGCTGATCGCCGACGGCACCATTTCGGGCGGCATGATTCCCAAGGTCGAAACCTGCATCGACGCGCTGGAGCGCGGCGTCGAGGGCGTGGTGATCCTCGACGGCAAGGTGCCGCACGCGGTGCTGCTCGAACTGTTCACCGAGCTTGGCGCCGGCACGCTCATCCATAACTGACAGGCATAAGTGCGATGGACGCCGCAAAGCCGGACGCGCAGCGTGTCGCGCTTGGGTGGGCTCTGGGCCCGGGTGTCGTGGCGGCGATCTCGTTCGCCCTGTCGGACACGCTTGCCAAATTCGTCTTCGTTGCCGGCGGCGATGTGCTGACGCTGGCGCTGATCCGCGGCATCATCGGGCTTGGCATCATGTACATCTACCTGCGGCTCGACCCGCCGAAGCCGAGTACGCCTCGAGAGCGCATGATCGCGCTCGGGCTCGGCGTGCTGTTCGCCGCGGTCGTCTACGGCCTGTTCAAGGCGATCGCATTGATCACCGTGCCGATCGCGGTGCTGACCTATTTCGCCTATCCGCTGCTCACCGGCATCGGTGGCTTCCTGTTCGGCATCGAGCGGCTGTCGTGGCAAGGCGCGCTGGCCGCGCTGGTCGCCTTCCTCGGCCTGGCGCTGATGATCGGCGCCTATCCGCAACATCTCTCTACGCTCGGCATCGTGTTCGCGCTTGGCGCCGCAGTGTCGCGCGCTGTGTTCCTCCTGGTCGCCCGCGCCGAACTGCAGGAGGCCGATCCGCGCCTGACGACGTGGCATTCGCTGGTGTCGTCGACGGCGATTTTCGCCGGTGCTGCCGCCGTCGCCATGAACTGGCACGCGCCGCACGGCGGCCTCGGTTGGTTCGCGGTCGCAGTGGTGAGCGTCACCACCGCCAGCGGCATCCTGATGCTGTATGCTTCGACGCGGCGGATCGGACCGTTCCGGACCGCACTGATCATGAACCTGGAGCCGCTGTTGGCGACGCTGATCAGCGCGCCGCTTCTGGGCGAGATCATAACGCCGCTGCAGGCGGCGGGGGGCGCTATCATGCTGGGCGCGCTGGTGGCATTCCAACTGTGGCGCTGATTGCCGCGCCGGCAAGTTTGCGCGTTGTCGCGGCCGCAACAGTGCTAATATCGCGCCGTAAGACCGGGAGGAAAACATGAAAATGACGGCGAATACGCCGGCGGCGCAATGCACTGCGCCTTCCAGAAGCTTTTATGGCTGCTCTTGCCACGCTTCGCGGCGCGGCTTTTTGTCGGGCGCTGCGGCGTTCGCGGCCACGGCCGTTGTGCCGGAAATGAAGACGCCGGCGCTGGCCGCGCCCGCCAAGCTGATCGACACGCATCACCACTTCTATCCGCCCGCCTACCAGAAGGCCTGGGCGGGATGGGAGGACGCGCACAAGATCCCGCATCTCGGCGTGCAGCTCTCCTGGACGCGCGACAAGGCCTTCGAGGAGATGGACAAGGCCGGCATCACCACCGGCGTGCTGTCGCTGGCCTCGACGCCGGGCGTGTGGTTCGACCAGGGTCCCGACAAGGCGCATGACATGGCGCGGCTATGCTGCGACTTTGGCGCCGAGATGGTGCGCGATCGTCGCGGCCGCTACGGCCTGTTTGCGCCATTGTCGATGCTCGACATCGACGCGACGCTCAAGGAAATCGAATACGCCTTCGACACGCTGCATGCCGACGGCATCAATCTGCAGTCCAACTACGGTGACAAGTGGCTGGGACACCCGAGCTACAAGCCGGTGATGGAGGAGCTGAACCGCCGCAAGGCGGTGGTGTTCGTGCATCCGCTGGTGGCAAGCTGCTGCGGCAGGCTTTCCGTCGGCGCGTTCCCGGCGGTGATCGAAGTGCCGCACGACACCACGCGCACGGTCGTGAGCCTGCTCCTGTCAGGCACCTTCGCGCAGCAGCGCGACATCAAATGGATTTTCTCGCACGGGGGCGGCACGATCCCGTTTTTGGCCGGGCGCATTGAGGCGTTCTACGACAGCAAGGCGCGCGCGCCCGGCGGCTTCGCGCCCGACGGCATCGAGGCGGAGTTCCGCCGGCTCTATTACGATACGGCGAACGCCACGCATCCGGCCGCCATCGCGGCGCTGCAGAAGCTCGTGCCGATGACGCAACTCAGCTACGGCACCGACACGCCGTACTTCCCCCTTGATCAGATCAACAATCTGCGAAAGCTCGGTCTGCCGCAGTCCGATCTCGACGCGATCGCAAGCGGCAATGCCGAGCGGCTGATGCCACGATTGAAGGCGTAAGCGCAACGGCGATGGCGCGAAGGTATGGGCGCACCTGAAAATCGTTCTGCGCGGCGATTGACGGGTGCGCTGTTTGCGCTGTTGTTTGGTGCAGGCGTTGCCGGACCGGCCGCGGCGCAGAGCGGAACGTCCCCGCCGAAAGCGAGCCCGGTCCAGACTGACGTGTCTGTTTCCCTTGTTCTCGCGGTCGACACCTCCGGCAGCGTCAGCATGAGTTGCTTCGAGTTGCAGAAGCAGGGTTACGCCGCGGCGTTTCGCAATCCGCAGGTGCTCAACGCCATCCGCTCGCTCGGCACGCAGTCGATCGCGGTGACGATGTTCCAATGGACTGGCCCGTTCCTGCACGTCGTGGTCGCCGACTGGATGCTGATCAAGGATGCGGGCAGTGCCGAGGCATTCGCAGGCGCGATCGATGCGGCGCCGCGCAAGCTGTTTGGCGGCGGCACCTCGATCAGCGGCGCGATCGACTATGCGCGCACCTTGCTGGCGCAGAGTCCCTACAAAGGCGCGCGGCGCATCATCGATGTGTCGGGTGACGGCTCCAACAATTCAGGCCGGCCGGCGGCGATGGCGCGCGACGAGGCCGTGGCGGACGGCGTCGGCATCAACGGGCTGCCGATCCTGACCGTGGAACCGGGTCTCGACCATTACTATTTTACTAATGTCATCGGCGGTCCGGGCACCTTCATGGTTCCGGTGGCAAATTATGACAATTTCGCCGATGCCGTCCTGAAAAAACTAATCAACGAAATCGCCGCAATGCCGGGCGCCGATCAGATAAACGTGAGAACGGCGTCAACCGCTCGGCCACAAACTCGGCCAAGTCTGCGCCGAGACTCCGCGGGGTCGGCCATCTTCAAGTCGGATATTGGAAAAGCGCTATCGCGGTGAGGGCAGACGTTGCGCGGCTTCCACACCAACACGTTCGATCCGCAGACGCTGGTCGTGATCGAGACCGCATTCGACGAGGCATGGCTGACACTCAAGGCGATCGGAAACAGCTCGATCAAGCCTGACGAACTCGCGCGCTCGATGCTGCGGCTCGCCATGGAGGGCGAACGCGATCCGGTGCGCCTGCACGACGGTGCGATCGAGGGCTTGGTGCCGGCAACGTCATGGCGCGAGGCGAGTTGAAAGTATTTTTTGCCGGCGCCGATCGGGAAAACCGGCATCCACTTTTCCGGAAATGCTCTAACCGACAAGACGCTTCCAGCCACGTTCTACCTGCAGACCCGCATTGTGCAGTTGCAGCGCCCAGCCGCGCCAGTTGTTGCTGACGACGTCCCAATTCACCATCGGTGCGTTGCCGCCAGCCGCCGACGGCTCCAGACCATTGGCGGCACGGCCGGTGCCGGTATCATAAGCGAAGGCAACCGCAATGGTCAGCGCGATGCCAAGAATGACTCCAAGCAATCCTTGCATGGTACTGCTCCTTCGAGGGGCTCTGTGGACGCGCGCATAACGCCGATGCGCTTACTCAAGTTCCCATGCGTCGTTCTCCCGCGCGTTTCATGGATGGATTGCGCGCACGCAACGTCGGGAAAGCGCTCGATGTGCAATCTTAATCTCCCGCGGCAGGAACCGAGCAGGTTCGGGACCGTTGTTTGGTGGCAATCCGTCGGGATTTTACATGTCGATCAAGTGGCTACCGAAGCGGACGGTCCGGTCTCGGCGCCGCGCCTATAAGACACCGGCGGCGGATGTTTTTCAGTTCGGCCGGGACGTTGGCGAGGTTGTGTCGACGCGTTTGACCCGGGCGATGACCGGCAAATTGGATGCCGCCGAGGCCTGCCGCATGGTTGAAGAAAAACAACTGGCAGCGGTGCAAGCGCCGCTCGCGTTTGCGCAGGCGGTCATGAGTGGCAAAGCCGCAACGGCGGCTGGTGCCTATTTCGATGTTTATCGGCACGCGGTGAAGCGCAATCGCAGACGGCTTGGCCGGCGGCGGAAGCGATGGTGGGGTTGGTGACAGGCGAGGGCGTGTTCCGCCGCCTTTAAGGCCCTAATGACCGTGATCACGCCGGCCTTAAGAATGCGCCGCCAGCATCGCCATGCCGGCGATCAGTGCCGCCGCCATGGTGCCAAGAAAAATCGCCATGAGAAACGGCAGCGTTTTCCGCAACTTCCTACGCATACCCGACCCCCAGCCCAGTTCCGGCCCCAGTCCGCATTGCATCCGATTCGATAACCGCTAAAAACTCTGGCTGTGAAAAATGGCAATAACGAGTCGCAGGGAACGAGGCCGCGCTCACCGCGCGGCTTTCACGGCGTCGCGACCTGGGTATTCGATCTCGACAACACGCTTTATCCTCATCATCTCAACCTATGGCACCAGGTCGACCAGCGCATTCGGGACTACGTCGCTGATTTCCTGAAGATCAGCCACGACGAGGCGTTCCGCCTGCAGAAGGACTACTACCGGCGCTACGGCACGACGATGCGCGGCCTGATGGAGGAGCACGGGCTTGTGCCCGACGAATTCCTCGAGATGGTGCATCAGATCGATCACTCGCCGCTCACGCCGAACCCGGAGCTTGGCGCCGCGATCGGCGAATTGCCCGGCCGCAAGCTGATCCTGACCAACGGCACGCGCGCACATGCGGATGCGGTGATGGGGCGGCTCGAAATAGGCCATCATTTCGAAGACGTGTTCGACATCAAGGCGGCTGAACTCGAGCCGAAGCCGCAGCCGCAAGTCTACGAGCGCTTTCTCAAGCGGCACCACGTGGATCCCAAGAGCGCGGTGATGTTCGAAGATCTCGCCCGCAATCTCGAAGTGCCGCACGCGCTCGGCATGATCACCGTCCTGGTGGTGCCGAAGGGCGCCGGCGTGGTGCTGCGCGAGGACTGGGAGCTTGCCGGCCGCGACGAGCCGCACATCGATTACGTCACCGACGATCTGGCGGGGTTTTTGCGAGGCATCGTCGCGCCGGCGTGATCGGTAGCTCGGATTGAGCAACTGCTTGACATTATTGGGTTCCGCCCCGACAAACCGCGCCAACAGGGGACCGCTTCCAAGGATCGTATCCATGTCCACCGCCGATCTGGAAAAGACCATCGACGAAGCTTTCGAGAAGCGCGACGGCATCGGGCCGGCCACCAAAGGACCGGTGCGCGACGCCGTCGAGGCGGCGCTCGATTGGCTCGATCGCGGCGAGGCGCGCGTCGCCGAACGCGCCGCAGACGGCTCCTGGAAGGTCAATCAGTGGCTCAAAAAGGCGGTGCTGCTGTCGTTCCGCCTCAACGACATGAGCGTCATTCCGGGCGGGCCGGCGCATGCGGCGTGGTGGGACAAGGTGCCGTCGAAATTCGATGAATGGGACGACCAGAAATTCCGCAGCGCCGGCTTTCGCGCCGTGCCCGGCTGCGTGGTGCGCCACGCCGCCTATATCGCGCCGGGCGTGGTGCTGATGCCGTCGTTCGTCAATCTCGGCGCCTATGTGGATTCGGGCACCATGATCGATACCTGGGCCACCGTCGGCTCGTGCGCGCAGATCGGCAAGAACTGTCACATCTCCGGCGGTGTCGGGATCGGCGGCGTGCTGGAACCGTTGCAGGCCGGCCCGGTGATCGTCGAGGACAATTGCTTCATCGGCGCGCGCTCCGAAGTGGCCGAGGGCGTCGTCGTACGCGAGGGCGCCGTGCTGTCGATGGGCGTGTTCATCGGCGCCTCGACCAAAATTGTCGATCGTGAAACCGGCATGGTGACGCAGGGCGAGGTGCCGGCCTATTCGGTGGTGGTGCCGGGCTCAATGCCGGGGAAGCCGGACAAGAAAGGCCAAGCAACTCCCAGTCTCTACTGCGCCGTCATCGTCAAACGCGTGGACGAAAAGACCCGCGCCAAGACCAGCATCAACGAATTGTTGCGCGATTAACGCGCGTGGCGGCGATGGATTGGCGCTATCTCCTCTGGCTGCTCGATGGCTTCCACGGTCGGATCGGCCGCCAGACGTTCTGGATTGCAATGCTCGCCGTCGGCGCGACCAACATGGCGGCGTGCTATGTGGCCGGGCAGATCCAGGGCGATCAGCTGAATGCTATCGTCGACCTCGTGTTCACCTATCCGGAATTCGCGATCGCGACCAAGCGCGCCAACGACCGCAACCTGCCGCTCTGGCTCATCGGCATCTTCTTCGCCACGAGTGTAATGCTCGATCTGTTCTCGGTGCTGGGCTGGTCCGGCAGCGACGCAAATCCGAGCACGCTGGCTTACGCCGTCGCAATTCCCTTCACCGCCTTCGGCATAGCTTTGCTGGTTGAACTCGGCTTCCGCAAAGGCACCGCAGGGCCGAACGCGCATGGTCCCGATCCACTCGCGGGCGCGGGCCGCACGGGCTAGATTGCTGGCAATGACCGCCGATCCGCTCGCCATCGCCCGCGATCTGCTGCGCTTCCCGTCGGTTACGCCGGCGGACGGCGGGGCGCTTGCGTATCTGCACAGCGTGCTGGCCAAGGCGGGATTTGCCGTTCACCGGATGACGTTTGCTGAGCCCGGCACCGCGCCGATCGAGAACCTCTACGCGCGTATCGGCACCGAGCAACCCAACCTGGTGTTCGCCGGTCACACCGATGTGGTGCCGCCGGGCGATGAGAAGGCGTGGCGCCATCCGCCGTTCGCCGGCGAAGTCGGGGACGGGAAGCTGTACGGGCGCGGCGCCGTCGACATGAAGGGCGGCATCGCCTGCTTCGTCGCCGCGGCGCTTGATTATCTGGCGGCGAATAACGGCAAGCCGAAGCGCGGATCGATCTCGCTGCTGATTACCGGCGACGAGGAAAGCATCGCGGTCAACGGCACCATCAAGCTGTTGCAATGGGCGGCCGCGCGCGGCGAAAAATTCGATCACTGCGTGCTCGGCGAGCCGAGCAACGTCGCTATGCTCGGCGACACCATCAAGGCCGGCCGCCGCGGCTCGCTCAACGGCGTGCTGATCGTGACCGGAAAGCAGGGCCACGTCGCCTATCCGGACCGCGCCGACAATCCGGTGCGCGGACTGGTCAAGCTGATCGCCGCCGTGCAGGCGCCGCTCGACGAAGGCAGCGTGCAGTTCGATCCGTCGAACCTTGAATTCACCTCGATCGATATCGGCAACAAGACGGTCAATCTCATTCCCGGCGAGGCGCGGGCGCGTTTCAACATCCGTTTTAACGACCTCCACAGCCAGGACTCGCTCAAACGGCTTGTCGGGCAGCGGGCGGAGGCCGCCTCTGAGGGCCGCATCCGCTTCGCAATCGAGTGGGAGCCGTCGAACGCAGACGTGTTTCTCACCAAGCCGGGCGCATTCACGGATCTTGCGGCGTCGGCGATTGACGAAGTGACCGGACGCAGGCCGAAACTCTCGACCACCGGCGGCACGTCCGACGCGCGCTTCATCAAGGACTATTGCCCGGTGCTGGAATTCGGCCTGGTCGGGCAGACCATGCACGCGATCGACGAATGCGTGCCGGTCGCCGATCTCACCGCGCTGACGGCGGTGTATCGAAAGATCATCGAGAAGTATTTCGAATAGACCGTTGTTTGCCACGTGCGGCGATGACACCTTCGGCCGCCGCAACCCCGGTGAGATAGCCGCCGTGCGCGGTGGAGAAGTCGTGCAGCGAGCACGCTTCGCCGGCAAAGAACAGCCGTTCGTCGACAGGGGCCGCCAATACGGCGCGCCGATCGGCGCAGCCCGGCAGAGCAAACGAATAGGCGCCGAGCGCAAATTCGTCGATGCCCCAGCGATGAACGCGGATCGGCTTCAGGCGCTTGGCGAAATCGCTTCCCAGTACGCCCACAAGTTCGGCAACCGCAAAGTCGAAAAACGCAGCGTCACCTTGCTCTTCAAGCGCGGCCGCGCAGGCGCCGCCAAAATACGCTTCGATCATCGGCCAGCCGAAGGGTCTGATGTGATAGCCCGCGGTCGCCGTGCGGTCCGTATGGGCGAACAGGCGGGCGCCGGCTGGGAATTCCTCTGCATTTTCGAGCGAGATGAACAGCTTGTCGTCGTGGCCGAGCGGCAGTCCGTGCGCGGCTTCAACTTTCTTTGGCAGCGCGGGCGTGAAGCGAATGCGTTCAGCGGCGAGGATCGCGCTCGGCACGGTAATGATGGCTTGATCGGCGGCAATCACGCCGTGGCTTGTTGTTATTTTCAGACGTTTGCCGCCGTGATCGACGGCGTTGACGGGGCAATCAAGCATGGCCGGCAGCGTCGCGCCGTAGGCGCTGATCAGCGTGCCATAGCCTTGGATGACGCGCCAATTCACGGGGGTGTTGTCATAGTTGTCCAGGTCTTTCAGCGAAACGCGTTCGAGCTCGGCGCCGCTGATATAGGTGCTCATCGCGTTGAGCAGAGGATTCCAGCGGTTTGCCGGATCGAGCATCGTTGAGGCTGGGGCATCCGTGTTGCGCGTGGCCGCTTGTTCGAGACGCGCATAAAAGTCGTCGATTGCTTGGCGAAGCGCACGGTGATCCGCGCGCGAAAGGCTGGCCTCCAGCGGTCTGTTGCTCCATGGCGGCGGCGTTTCGTCGATCGCGAAGCCCATCTGCCGGGCCACGCCGGTCCACGGATTGCGGTCGGCGGAGTGCAGCCAGCCGCAGCCGAGATCGAGCGCATGGCCGTCGCCGTCGTGAACCGTCCAGGCCCGGCCACCGAGCCGTGTCCGCGCCTCGACCAGAAGACAGCGAATGGAGGCGTCAGTCAGCCGCTTGGCCGCTGCCGCGCCGGCAGCGCCGCCGCCAATCACCACGACTTCGACGTCACTCTCGGGCATGATCGTTCCGCCAAGCCTCAATACTCCACCCGCACCAGATAAAGCCCGTGCGGCGGCGCGACTTGGCCGCAGCGGCTGCGGTCGTGGGCCGCGAGCGCTGCTTCGAGGTCGCCGGCGCTCCATTTGCCCTCGCCGACATGGACAAGCGAGCCGACCATCGAGCGCACCTGGTTATGGAGAAACGAACGCGCCGACGTTTCGATCCGGATTTCTTCGCCGTCGCGCAAAATGGCAAGCCGGTCGAGCGTCTTCACCGGCGACTTGGCCTGGCATTCGGCGGCGCGAAAGGTGGTGAAATCGTGCCGGCCGATCAGGCACTGCGCCGCGTCGTGCATGGCGGCGGCATCGAGCGGGCGTGGCACGCGCCACACGCGATTGAGGTCGAGGGTGAGATCGGCGCGCCGATTGACGATGCGGTAGAGGTAGTGCCGCTTGATCGCCGAGAAGCGCGCCTCGAAATCCGGCGCCACCTGTTCGGCCGCCAGCACTGCGATCGGCTGCGGGCGCAAATGAAAATTGACGGCGTCGCGCACCGTGTCGTTGTCCCATTGTTTGGTGAGATCGACGTGCGCGACCTGGCCGAGCGCATGCACCCCTGCGTCGGTGCGGCCGGCGCCGTATACGGCGGCGCGCTCACCCGCGAAGGCCGCGATGGCATCGGTCAGCGCGCCCTGGATCGAGGCGCCGTTGTCCTGCGTCTGCCAGCCCACATAGGGCGTGCCGTCATATTCGAGCGTGAGCTTGTAGCGGGGCATCAGCGATCTTCGATGCTGCCGCCGCACAGCGCCTCGCAACGCTGTTGGGCATACGTCCACGCGGAGAACCCGGCGCCCGGCCCGACGATAAACGGATCGTCGCCAGCCGCGACATACCCTTCATACAGCTTGCGCGCGGACATGCCAGGCTCGTGCGCCCTCGTCAGACATTCGTCGACGATCGCCTTGCAGGCCTGCACCGCCTCCTCGAGCGTTGTATAATCGCCATGTTTGGTTCGCGCGTCCTCATCCATGTACTTGAAATTATCGTCGACGTAGACCGTGTACAGCTCGCTCATGGTCTTTCCGCTCAAGCTAGCTGGGTTCCGGCTTTGATTGCCGAGCCGCGCAGAAATTCTTCCGCCGGCATCGGTTTGCCGCCGGCGCGCTGCAATTCGACGAGTTGAACCGCGCCGTCACCGCACGCGACCGTGAGCTTGTCGTCCAGTATGGTTCCGGGTGGTCCGCTGCCGCCGCCCTTCGTGGTGCGCAGAATCTTGACGCGGCCGACGCCGGGAAGCTCGCACCACGCGCCCGGAAACGGCGACAGTGCGCGGCAATGGTTGTGAACGACCTGCCACGGCTTGCGCCAGTCGACGCGCGTCTCGGTCTTCTCGATCTTGCTGGCGTAGGTCACGCCCTCGTCCAGCTGCGGCGTCAATTGCAGCGAGCCGCGCTCCAAGGCGCCGATGGCGCGCAACATCAGATCGGCGCCGAGGTGCGCCAGCCGGTCATGCAGTTCGCCTGTGGTGGAGTCGGGGCCGATAGGTACGCGCTCTACCATCGCGACTGGCCCGGTATCGAGACCTTCCTCCATCCGCATCACCGACACGCCGGTTTCGGCGTCGCCCGCCATGATGGCACGGTGGATCGGCGCCGCGCCGCGCCAGCGCGGCAAGAGCGAGGCGTGGACGTTGAAACAGCCGAGCGCAAAGACATTCAGGACCGCCTTCGGCAGGATCAGCCCATAGGCGACCACCACGGCGGCGTCGGCGCGGCGCACCTGCATGGCCGCGGCGGCTTCGGGCTCGCGCAGCGTCTTCGGCGTGAGGATCGGAATGCCGAGCCGTCCGGCTTCGCGCGCCACCGGGCTCGGGGTCAGTTCCAGGCCGCGCCGGCCGGCCCGTTGCGGCGCCCGCGTGTAGACGGCGACAACCTGATGTCCGCCGCCGACAAGCTCGACCAAAGTGGGCACGGCAAAATCCGGCGTGCCCATGAAGACGAGGCGGAGGCTCAATCCTCCTCCTTCTTGGCCGCCTTGGTGAATTTCTTGACGATGCGATCGCGTTTGAGCTTGGAAATGTAGTCGATGAACAGCACGCCGTTGGTGTGGTCGATCTCGTGCTGCAGGCAGGTTGCCATCAAACCCGAGGCCTCGATCTCCCGTACGTTGCCTTCGATGTCGAGATACTTGACCTTGACCTGCGCCGGCCGCTCGACCTCCTCGTAGAATTCCGGGATCGACAGGCAGCCTTCCTCGTATTTGGATGTCTCGTCGGACTTCCAGATAACCTCCGGATTGATGAACACCTGCGGCTTGTGATCGTCCTCTTTCTTCGACAGGTCCATGGTGACGACGCGCTTGGTCACGCCGATCTGGATGGCGGCGAGCCCGATGCCGGGCGCCTCGTACATGGTCTCGAACAGGTCATCGATCAGCTTGCGGATACCGACGTCGATCCGCTTGACCGGTTCAGACTTAAGCCGCAGCCGCTTGTCCGGCAGTTTGATGATTTCGCGCAGCGCCATGTGCGGCGATGTAAGGCGTGCATAAACGGCGGTCAATCCGCGCCATCGGCTGTGAGCGCGGCCATCCCCCGCCGTACGATGTTCGTCATTTGTTCGGGGCGGCCGAATCGCGTAAAGTCGGAGAATGTCCCAGTCCCAGTCGTTGTTCGACCACCTGCACATCCCCGCTATTGCCGGACTACCACCGGCCGCAGTGCTTGGCATTGCGACTGCCGCCGCGGCCGCCGTGCTTGCCGTTATTATCGTCATGGCGTTTCGGTCGCGCACGCAGGCACGGGCCGAGGCCCAGGCCCATGCCGCCGCCATGAACGAATTGGCCAACGCCCAGGCCGATGCCGCGATGCGCATGGAGGCGATGATCGGCCTGCTATCGCAGGGCCAGTCGCAGTTGCAGCACCTCGTCAACGAGCGGCTCGATTCGGTCTCGCACCGGCTCGGCGATTCGCTGCACCAGACCACCCGGCACACCGCCGAGAATTTGCAGAAGCTGCATGAGCGGCTGGCCGTCATCGACGGCGCACAGAAGAACATCACGGCGCTCGCCGGACAGGTGACGGCGCTGCAATCCGTCCTGACCAACAAGCAGGAGCGCGGCGCCTACGGTCAGGGCCGCATGGAGATCATCATCCGCGACAGCCTGCCGAAGGATTGCTACGAGTTTCAGTACACGCTCGGCAACCGCATGCGGCCGGATTGCGTGGTGTTCCTGCCGGATCAGCGGCCGCTGGTCATCGACGCCAAGTTTCCGCTCGAAGCGATCGCCGCCTATCGGGCCGCCGAGAGCGACGACGAGCGGCGCCAGGCGGGCACACGCGTACGCCAGGACATGAGCAAGCACATCGCCGACATCGCGTCGAAATATCTCATTCCGGGCGAGACGCAGGAACTGGCGCTGATGTTCGTGCCATCGGAGTCCGTCTATGCCGACCTGCATGATAGTTTCGACGATATCGTGCAGAAGGCGTTCCGCGCCAAGGTCGTGATCGTCTCACCCTCGCTGTTGATGATCGCCGTGCACGTGATCCAGCAGATTCAGCGCGACGCGCGGATGCGCGAGGCCGCCGGCCAGATTCAGACCGAGGTGGCCAAGCTGATCGACGATGTTACCCGCATGCACGAGCGCGTGCTCAAGCTTCAGCAGCATTTCGGTCAGGCCAACGAGGATGTGCGTCAGATCCTGATCTCGGCCGAGAAGGTGGAAAAACGCGGCGCGCGGATCGTCGATGTCGAATTCGAGGCCGAAAAGGGTCCGGCCGAAGTTATCCCCGCGCCGGTCATGCGAAACTCGAAGCCGGCGAATAGCGGCTGGGCAGGCAGCGCCAAATCGGCTACGCCGTGACGATGACTGTAGCTGACGCCGCCGCTGGGGAACTGGCGAAGAAGCGCCCATCGTTGCGCGAAGCGCTCGCCGTTTATTGCAAACGGCGCGTGCTGATCGTGCTGCTGCTCGGCTTTTCCAGCGGGTTGCCCCTCGTGCTGGTCGGCTCGACTCTGCAAGCTTGGATGACGCAAAGCGGCGTGGACGTGCGGACCATCGGTCTGTTCGCTGCGGTCGGCATTCCCTACAGCATAAAATTCCTCTGGGCGCCGTTCGCCGATGCGCTCGACATCCCGGTGCTCTCGCCGCTACTGGGCCGGCGCCGCGGCTGGCTGTTGTTCACGCAGCTGTGGTTGATGGCCGCGATCGTGCTGCTCGGGCTGACCAGTCCTTCAGTTTCCGCCGGCGTCGTCGCGCTGGGAGCCCTGTTTGTGGCGACGGCGTCCGCGACGCAGGATATTATCATCGATGCGTTTCGCGTGGAGAGCCTCGAAGAAAACGAGCAGGCTGCGGGTCTTGCGTCCTACATAGCGGCCTACCGGATTGGCACGCTGACCTCCGGTGCGGGCGGGCTGCTGCTGGTGACATGGCTGCGCGGTGTTCTCGATGCGCGCGCCGCATGGAGCGCGTGCTACGGCGTGATGGCGATCCTCATCCTGGTCGGTGTCGCGGCGACGCTGTTGGCGCGCGAGCCGGACCGTGCCGCGGCTGGCCGCCAAACGGAAGCCGAGCAGGGCAATTGGCTCGCGCGCACGTTCCACGCCGCGATCGAGAGCTTTCGCGACTTTCTGTCGCGCGATCTCGCCTTTGCGGCTTTGGTCTTCGTGATCCTGTTCAAGCTCGCCGATGCGCTTGCCTTCTCGCTGTCGACCAATTTCATCCTTGGCCTCGGCTTTTCGCTCCCTCAAATCGCCACGATCCGCAACGGCATCGGCTTTGTCGCCACCTTGCTGGGCGGCTTCACCGGCGGATTCATTGCGCGCGCGCTGCCATTGTCTAAGAGTTTGTGGATCGGCGGCCTGTTACAGACGCTGATGATCCTGTGCTTTTCCTGGCAGGCCCATGTCGGCATGAACACGGCTTTGCTGACGCTGACAACCACGATCGAGTTCTTCACCGATGCGGTCGGCACGGTGATTTTCGTCGCCTACCTGTCTGTGCTGTGCAAGAACCCGCTCTACACGGCAACACAATTTGCCCTGCTGAACGCGCTCGCCGCGCTCGGGCGAACCTTTTTCTCGCTCGGCAGCGGTTTCGTCGAGCACAACACCGGCTGGGTGTGGTTCTTCATCCTGTGCGCGCTGGCCGGCGTGCCGGGCCTGTGCATGCTCGCCTGGTTGCAAAAGCGCCGCCATTTCGACGGATTATCGCCGGCAAAGCCCTGATCTATGCCAATACCCAGAGGTCCTGCCGCGCCTCCTTGCACCATCCGCGGAATGCGGCGTCGAGAGCCCTAAAAAAAGTCTTTTTGTAAGGATCGGATCACTATAATTGCCGTTCACTTAGATTAGGCCGTCACCCCCGAACCGGATGATGCCTGCCGAGCCCCGATGGACCCTATTCTCGTAAAGATTTTCGCGACGGCGCTGGCGCTCAGCGAGGTCATGACCCAGCCGCAGGCGGTCAAGACCAAGTTCGATCCGGCCACCGATCAGGCCCAGGTGGTGCAGGTGTTGCGCGACGGCTGCGCTCACATGCGCAAAGCCTTCGATATCGAATTGATCAATCTCGACGAACTGATCACGACCGCACTCGACGATCCGAAGGCGGTCGGCGCCAATGCCGAGGTGTTTCACGGCATCAATTTCGCCGACCTCAACACCGCCTATCACCAGTTCTGCAAGAACGAGCCCGTCGACAAGCCGGTGGTCGATCTCGGTCAGGTGATGGACTTCTATAATAACGCTGCCGCGGACCTGCCCGACCCGGCTCAGCTCGCAGCTCTGAAGGACAAGAAGTTGCCGAGCATGAGCACCGTGCTCGACGGCAAAGGCGCTAAATTCGCCGACGTATATCTGCCCGCCAATCGACGCATCTGGGTGCCGCTGTCGGCCGTTCCCGATTTCGTCCAGAAGGCATTCATCGCGGCCGAAGACCAGCGCTTCTATCAGCATCACGGCATCGACGAGCGCGGCATTATCCGCGCCTTCATCGGCAATCTTGCTAATCCGGGGCGGCCGGAGGGTGGCTCAACCATTACCCAGCAAGTCGTCAAGAATCTCCTGGTCGGAGCCGACGTCACCTATCAGCGCAAGATACGCGAAATGATCGTGGCCTCACGGCTGGAGAACACGCTGAGCAAGAACGAAATTCTCCAGCTCTATCTCAACTCCGTCTATATGGGCCGCGGCGCGTGGGGCATCGAAATGGCCTCACATGCATATTTCGGCAAATCGGCGAAGGACCTGACACTGTCGGAAGCCGGGATGCTGGCCGGTCTGCTCAAGGGGCCGAGCTACTACAATCCCGATCGCCATCCGCAGCGTTCCAAGGACCGTCTCAATTACGTCATCAGCCGGATGAAGGACGACGGCTTCATCACCGCCCAGCAGAAGGATCAGGCGCTTGCAGCGTCCCCAAAGCTCGTCGCTTTTAGGCCAGAGCATCGCGACAGCGGTTTCGGCTTCGTCGACTTTCTCGGCCGTGAGGCCAAGACCGACGGCGTCGATAGCCTGACGGCGGATTCCTATACGGTTCACTCCACGATCAACGCCAAACTGCAGAGCCAGACCGAAAGCGCGCTGCAGGACGGGCTCGCCCGCTACGAGATCGCCAACGGCCGCATGCAGTTCCACGGACCCGAGGCCAATATCGCGACGGCCGTCACCAAGCTTTCCGCGGCCAAGCCGGGCGCCACACCCAGCACGACGCCGGCGTGGCAGCAGGCTCTGCAAGACGTGCATCTGCCACTCTATGACGTGCACTGGACGCCTGCTGTCGTCCTCGACAAGGGCGGCAAGCGGGGCGACGGCGCGATCCGTGTCGGATTGGCCGACGGCCGCGTCGTGGCGTTGACGACATACACATATGCCATCCGCCGCGCCTTGAATCTCTATGACGTGATCTATGTCAACGTAGTCGAGGGCAGGGCGCCGCCCGCCAGCAGCCGGGCACGAAGCAAGCCTAGTCCGGCGCGGGCGGAAATTCGTGTCCGGCCGACCGTACAGGGCGCGGTTCTGGTGCTGGACAACAAAACCGGTGCCATCCTGGCGATGGTCGGTGGTTTCTCGTACCCGCTCAGTCAGTTGAACCGCACATGGCAGACCGAGCGCCAGCCCGGGTCCGCGATCAAGCCCATCACCTACCTGACTGCGCTGCAAAAAGGGCTGCAGCCCAATACGCTTGTGCTCAACGCTCCGATCACGCTGCCGCCGATCGGTGGCCGCCAAGGCGGCACGCCGCAAATCGCCTATGACGATTCCGGACAAGAGAAGGACTATTGGACGCCGCGCAATGCCGATGGCAGCAGCAGCGGCGTCTACACGATGCGCTTCGGCCTGGAGCATTCGGTCAACATGATCACCGCGCACCTGCTCGACGGCGGCATCGACGCCGATCCCGAGCAGAGCCTGGACGATGTTTGCGCCACGGCGGTCGCGGCAAAAATTTACGCCGATTGCGTGCGTTACTATCCGTTCGTGCTCGGCGCCCAGCCGGTGCACATGATCAATCTTGCGGCCTTCTACGCCGCGATTGCCAATGGGGGGATCCGGCCGCAGCCCCATGCCATTGATTCGATCGACAAAGAGGGCAAGACCGTTTTCTCGTATCCGAAGGACCCGGTGTTCCCGAAAATCGGCGCCGCCGACCCGGCAAGCTTCTACCAGCTGAAGACCATGTTGCAGGGCGTGGTCGCGCGCGGCACCGCGCGCGCTATCGGCTCGTTGTCGCCTTACGTGGCCGGCAAAACCGGGACGACCGAGGATGCGGTGGATGGCTGGTTCGTCGGTTTCACCAATGACGTTACGATCGCGGTCTGGGTCGGCTACGACAACGGCGATGGCAGGCGCCGCTCACTCGGCGGTGTCGATGGCGCCCGGGTGGCGCTTCCCATTTTCAAGCCGGTCATCGAGGACATCTGGTCGGACGGTATCGCTCCCAAGGCTCCCCTGAGCGGACCTTCTCCCGACGCCAAGCGTGAGCTTGTCGATCTGCCAATCGATTATCTGAGCGGAAATATCGTGCGCGGTGCCGGCGTCCGTGGCGATTTCGTCGAGCATTTCCGGCTCGGAGCCGATGGCCGGGTGGCCGATACGCAAAATCGGCTCGTTTCGGCCGAAGCTGCGGCGGAGCAGCGCCAGGATCAAGCCTATGGCGCCTATCCCGGCTACGACGGCAGCTTCGGCGGCAATGGCGCCTATGGGGGCGCGGCTGAGGGCTACGGCGACCGCTATTACTCCAATGGCGGCTGGCATCAGCAGCCGCCGCCGCAACAGTCCCGCGGATTGTTCGGCAGTTGGACGCTACCCGGATTCCAGCAGCAGCCGGTTGCTCCGCCGCCACCTGGCGGACGCCGGTACTATGCCCCGTATGGCAATAATCCTACCTATGGGGCACAACGGCCGCCGCCGCGAGGGTATTACGGGGGCGGCGGCTACGACTGATTTCAGAGGAATTGCAGATGGGCTATAGGCACCCGATCGTGCTTATTGCGCTGATCGGATCGTTGACGGCCGCGGGCGCTGCGGCGTTCGCCGTCGATGACGTAGTTTCGGCGCGCAACACTCCGGTTGCGCAGCTCAAACCCGCGACGATCGCGTTCAGCGATAAACCGGCGGACGCGGTCGACGCGAATCTGAACATGGTCCGCTTCGACTATTGGGCGCAGGCTCATCCCGACGAAAAAAAGTTTCTGGCGCTCTATCCGTCCTATACCGAGCCGACGGTGCGCAAGGTCGAGCACGACGGCAAGCCGCAACTCGAGAAGCTCTACATCTACGTGGCGCAGGCGCGCTTCTTGCTCGACCGCGCCCCTGGCTCGATCGATCTGGCGCATTACGTGACGCTCGACTTCCTTGGCCGGATCGACACGGCCATCAAGCACAAGCCGTTGGCCGCTGCCGACATCGCTCCGTTCACTGACGCGGCCGGAATGGGTAACCAGAATCCGGACCGCAAATGGTGCACCGGGCGCGCCAACTTGATCTGCGTGCAGTCGACCTACAAGCTTGAGGGCAAGATTCCCCTCGGGATTCTGCTGGTCAACAAGCTGCGTGACGGCGGCAAGAAGATTGCCGACGAGATCGACTTTCAGAGCGAGTTTTCGGCGCTTGCCCCCGCCGATGTCGATCAGCCTGGACTGCAGCAATTGACCGCACTCGACTCCCCGGTCAGCGGCGTGCTCGAGCAGGATATCTTCTACGTCAACCAGATCATGAAATTCGGCAAATTCCTCGCCGTGTTTCAGGGCCATCCCACCGATCCCAGCCGCACGGTGGTCACCGCCTTCATGGCGCTGGCCATCAAGGCCGACGTACTCGATGAAAAACGCGGCTATGAGAAAGTCCCGGTGCTGCGCAATCTGGTGCCGGCCGACGTTCTGATGGGCCGGTCATCGTTCAATTCAGGCAGTTCGATCAGCGCCGGTCTGCCGCAATATGCGCGCAATGAGATCAAGACGGTGGCTGGGATTCTGGAAACCGACGTGGCGGCGAAGTAGAGCAGCGCAACGTTCCCACAGCATCGTGCCCAGCGCGATGCCTGGCAACACGACCCATCGCAGAACGAGTACAATCTGGTCTTCCACGACCGGCCGCAGCCTCGTGCCAAGCTTGACCAGGACGACGCAACTCGCTGTGCATATGCCTTGGAATCGTCCCGCCGCGTTGGTGAGGCGTTTATTCCAGTCGAAGCTTCTGACCCTCGCCGCCATCCGGCTTGCGGCTTCGCGGACATGCCGTGCCGCGAGGTGTGCGTCGCCGGTTCCGATCCAGAGCGTCATCGGCACAAGGAAGACGCCGAGCAGAATGAGCTCTATTGCCAGTGCGAAGGCTGCCGTCTGCTCGACCGGCCAGCGCCAAAGCTCCTTGAGATAATTCGGGCTTGTCAGAACCTTGTTGACGAGGCTGACATTGACGCAATCCGTCTTAAGGGCCTGCTCTTCGTTCTTGGGAAATCCGCCAAGCCCCAGTGTTCCCAGCACCTGGCTGTCGAAGCCACTTGTCGCGCCGGGCGCTCCGGTATCTCGGCCAGAATATGCATGGAAGCTCCGGCGCGCGGATTCACTGAGCATCAGCCGCTGATCGGTCACGTCGATCAAGCGCTGCTGCCACTGGCTGGATTCGATCTCAAGCTTGAAGACGTTCGCATACCATTCGGCATACCGAACGTGGAGTAGCGCCGAGTACTCCATGTCCGGATCGTCAGCGCCATTTGACCGGTCCGGTTGGTTTTTGACGAGCCGATACCAGCTTTTCGGCGCGGCGGGCCGCCGGGTATCAGATGAGCGATTGAGCCGCGCCCGGACCGCATCGGGGGCCAGATCATAATAAGCCTTGAGCTTGGCTTTCGATCGCAGCGCGGCTCTGACGAAATACGGCCGCACGCAACTCCCCGACACTTGCCAGATTTCAGCGGTATCGAGTGCTGGCGCGTTCGACGCGTCGGCGTTGACCCATGTGTACTGGGGCCGTGCGGTGTGCACCGCTTGGGCCCAGTCAAATAAAGATGCGCCGAGGACAACAAAGCCCAGCGTGCTGAGAGCAAGGCGAACGCGTGAAACGGTACTCTGCAACATACTATCCAGGGACTCGCCGCGCGCTTCGGGCGATGCTCGCCGACGCTGCACGGAGCTTCGCGCACCTGAGGTTGGCTCAGGAGAAGCCTAGTGGCTGGAATTGGAAAACGGACGTGCCTTAGTTGCCGCCGGCATCAGGAGCCAACGGCCGCAGAACATGCATTTACAATCGCGCCTGGTACTTGCGCATGATGGATATCCCCCTCGCTGACGCCCACCCGACCCGCCCACAGTCGGGCCGCTTTAAGCCAGAATTAAGACATTCGAACTTCCGCCCAGGTGTGAATTAATTCCCGCTCGCTCCCGGCAATTGTACGAACAATTCATCGATCGGCATTGGTTTAGGAATGAAATACTGCTCGACCATGTAGCGCACGAGCGCCTCCAATGTCGGCCGGTTAGGTTCGACGCCGTAGGGAAACGGATCTCCGCCGGGAAACACCTGGTCGATTTCCTCGATCTCATCCTGCAGCCACGGCAGCATGGCGGCGAGTGAACCGGCGTAGCGCAGCCGGGCGCGCGCGATGCGTTTGGATTCGACGAACGCCGCGTAGAGGCTGTTCGCGATCCATGGATGCCGTTCATAGAGCGCGCGGCGGATGGCGACGAGATGCATGATCGGAAAAATCCGTTCGCGCTCGAACAGCTCCCGCTCCAGCGTGTGCGCGTTGGGCAGGAGCCGCGCCACGTCCGGGTGCGTGCCGAACGACGGCGGCTTGCGCGAGCCGAGATAAGCGTCGATTTCGCCCGCGGCGAGCAATTCGCCGAGCGGCCGCCCGGTCGTGTTCTGCTCGATCGGCACAGGCTTGAGCAGCGGCAGCGCATGCGGGTCGCCGTGGCTGCCGACGGTTTCGACCGCGCCCTGCACCCAGCGGATTTTGTCGATGTCGACTCCGAACTGGTGCATCAAGTGGCCGCGCAGCCAGATCGAGGCGGTTTGCGTGTAGAGCGGCAGGCCGACGCGCTTGCCCTCAAGGTCCTTCGGCGTGCGGATGCCGGAGCGCTTATTGATGAAGATGTAGCCGTGGCGGAACACGCGCGACGGAAACACCGGAATGGCGACGAACCTGCTCTTGCCGTTGCCGGTCAGGCTGATGAACTCGGAGGCAGACAACTCCGAGGCGTCGAACTCCTCGCCGCCGACCATGCGGTCGAAAATGTTGCGGCCGGACGGGAAAATAATGACGTTGAGATCGATGCCCTCGACCGGAACTTCCCCGGCGCGTAGCGGCTCGATGCGGTCATAGCGGCAACTGGCGTAGGTCAGGGGGAGGGGGGACATTGCTGCTCAGGCGTTGTCGCTCGAATGGCCATGCGTCGCGCCGATTGGCGCACCGTACATTGTGTGGCATTGGACCGTGTTGCAACGCAATTGGGCAACACGCCCTTGGGACATGTTGCCGGCGCCCAGCCACGAAAGCCTGATAGAGCGCGAGCGAAAATGCACGAGACCGATTTCCTCCACGAACACGCCATGACTGAGGACGAGCGCGCCGAACTGGCGCGCGCCATCTGGAGCCAGGAGAACGTCGAGTTCAAAACGGTCGGCATCGATATCGGCAGCTCGACCTCGCACCTTCTATTCGCCAAGGTCGCTTTGCAGCGGCAGTCGCAGGGCCTGTCGAGCCGTTTCGTCGTCATCGGCCGCGAGATCGTGTGGCGCTCGCCGATCCTGCTCACGCCGTTTCTGCCCGACGGCACCATCGACGCGCACGCGCTCGGAGACTTCATCGGCGGCTGCTACCGCGAAGCCGGCGTCGCGCAAAGCGATATCGACAGTGGCGCGGTGATCCTCACCGGCGAGGCGATCAAGCGCAAGAACGCGCGCGCCATCGACGAGCTGTTCGCCGGCGAGGCCGGCAAGTTCGTCTGCGCCACCGCTGGACATTTGCTCGAATGCCGCCTCGCCGCGCACGGCTCCGGCGCGGTGGCGCTGTCCAAGGCCCGCGATGCCTGCATCCTGCACGCCGATATCGGCGGCGGCACCACCAAGCTCGCGCTGATCGACCGCGGTAGGATCGTCGGGCTGTCGGCCTTCGCGGTCGGCGGGAGGCTGTGCGCTACCGACGACAGCGGCGCCTGGACCCGTATCGATCATTCGGCCGAGCTTGTCGGCGCCGATCTTGACCTCGCGCTATCGCCGCAGACCCTCGTTGATCCGGCGGTCCGGCAACAGATCGCGCGGCGACTGGCCGCCGTGGCGGCCGATTACATTCTCGATGGGCCGCTCGATTCCCTGGGCCAGTCGCTCTTGCTCACCGACCGGCTGCCGCCGGGCCCGAAGCCTGCCGCGATCACGTTCTCGGGCGGGGTCGCCGAATATCTGTTCGACCATGAACCGCAGGAGTTCGGCGATCTTGCCAAGCTGCTGGCCGGCGAACTCGCGCGCGAACTGAGCCGGCGCGGCACCTTGCCGCTGGTCGATCCGGGCCAGCGCATCCGTGCCACCGTGATCGGCGCCTCGCAGTTCACCGTCCAGGTCAGCGGCAAGACCATCTATCTGCCTGACCCATACGTCCTGCCGGTGCATAACGTTCCGGTCGTTCACGTGGACGTTGAATCCGGGGACGGCGTTGACCAGGCGCGGCTTGGCGCCGCGATCCGGGCCGGTCTCGCCGAGCTCGATCTCGATCGCAATCCGCGCGTGGCGATTGCGTTTTCGTGGCATGGCGATCCGGAACACGGCCGGCTGAAGGCCGCGGGCGAAGGCATTCTGAGCGCGCTCGCGCCTTTCAGGGAGCGTATCGCTTTGCTCCTGCTGGCGATTGAAGGCGATGTCGGTAAGACATTCGGCCGGATCCTGCATCGCGAACTGCATTGGCCCGGTAAGATCGTATCGATCGACGGTATGGAGTTGCAGGAGCTCGACTATGTCGACGTCGGCGAATTGATCGCTCCGCCCGGTGTGGTGCCGGTCGTGATCAAGTCGCTGCTGTTTGCGTAGCGTCATTCCGGGGCGGCCCGAAGGGCCGAGCCCGGACTCCATATTCACCGGTCATGCAGAATCATCGATGACCTCATGCCTCTCATGCAGGGGTTATGGATTCCGGGCGCGCCTGCGTCGCACCCCGGTATGACGAATGGTAGTACGTCGGCTATAACGTTCAAAAGCCGCTCTCGGAGGAAACACATGAACATCCGCGAAGTCCCGCAGCCTGCCACCCCGGCTCCCGCCAGCGCCGTAGGCAAGGGCGGCGGCCGTTTCGGCATCGATCCGTATCTCGATTGGCTCAGCGCCGAGGGCATCCCGCTTACCGAGGATTACGGCGTCTACCTGTTTGACGTGCCGACCGCGCCGTGGCCGCGTTACGGCGTTAACGGCGCGGCTGTGCACCTGAAAGGGCGCGGCGACTTCGCCAACATGTTCGTGTTCGAGATCGGACCCGGTAAATCGACTACGCCGCAGCGCCATCTCTACGAAGACGTCGTCTATGTGCTGGAGGGGCACGGCTCGACGCAGCTCGAATTTCCGGACGGCACCCGGCGCAGCTTTGAATGGGGCGAAAAGAGCCTGTTCGCCATCCCGCTCAACGCCAAGCACCGCCATTTCAATGCCAGCGGCACCGAACGGGCGCTGCTCGTCAGCACCACCAATCTGCCGATGGTGATGAACGTTTTCCACAACGAAGCTTTCGTGTTCGGCAGCGATTTCGATTTCGCCGAGCGCGCCGGCAAGAAGGAGTATTTCTCCGGTGACGGCGACCTGATCACCGTGCGCCAGGGCAATCACATGTGGGAGACGAATTTCGTCCCCGATCTCACCGCGATCGAGCTGAAAAGCTGGGGCGACCGCGGCGGCGGCGGCACCAACATCATGTTCGTGCTCGCCGACGGCACCATGCACGCGCACATCTCGGAAATGCCGGTCGGCACCTACAAGAAGGGCCACCGCCACGGGCCGAGCTTCCACGTCATGTGCGTGATCGGGCTTGGCTATTCGCTGATGTGGTTCGACGGCGAGAAGGATTTCCGCCGCATCGACTGGAAGCACGGCATGGTGCTGGTGCCGTCCGACCGGCAATTTCACCAGCATTTCAATGCCGGCCCGCAGCCGGCGCGTTATCTCGCGACCGCGGTCGGCGGCCTGCGCTATCCGACCACCTTGGCCAATCGCATCTCCCTCCTTGGCGCCGGCGGCGACGACAAACCCGCGGTGTCGAAGAGCCTCAAGGAGGGTGGCGACCAGATCGAATACGAGGATCAGGATCCCCGTATTCATCGCATCTGGCTCGAAGAAATGCGCAAGAACGGCGCGCCCGCAAGAATGGAGAAATACATTCCGACGCCCGAGGACATGAAGGCTCCGGCATGACAAAGGTCGCATTGCGCCGCAGGAGCTGCCGCGGCCTCGTCGCTTCGCTGCTTGCATTGACAGCCCTGGTATCCGCCGCACCGGTCGCGCGGGCGCAAGATGCCGCGCTGATCGATGCGGCAAAGAAAGAGGGGCAGGTTGTCTGGTACACGACGTTGATCGTCAACCAGATCATCCGCCCGCTCAAAGCAGCGTTTGAGAAGAAATATCCGGGCGTGACGCTGCAATACACGCGCGCCGATGATGTCCCGACCGCGGAAAAGATACTCGCCGAGGGCCGGGCCGGCCGCGTCCAGGCGGACATCTTCGACGGCATCGCCAATATGCTGCCGCTTGAGGAAGCGGGACTCTTGTCGCCGTTCAGCGTGCCCAATGAAGCCGAATATCCAACGCAGCTGAAAGCCAAGGACGGCTACTGGACCGCCGTGATCATGTATGTGTTCACGCCCGGCTTCAACACGACGCTATTGCCGAAAAACGAGGCGCCGAAGACCTTCGCGGATCTGCTCGACCCGAAACTCAAGGGCAAAATGGCGTGGAACGGCAGCTCCATGGCGGGCGCCTATGGGTTCGTCGCCAATGTCCTGACCACGATGGGTGAGGAAAAGGGCATGGCGTATCTGAAGGCGCTCGCGGCGCAGCGTGTCGTCAATGTCGAGGCGTCGTCGCGCGCCGTCCTCGATCAGGTGATCGCCGGCGAATATGCGATGAATCTCATGGCGTTCAATCACCACGTCATGATCAGCGCCCGCAAGGGTGCGCCGTGCGACTGGCTCAAGCTCGAACCGGCGCCGGTCATGCTCGATGCGCTCGGGCTCATCAAGCAGGCGCGGCATCCGCATGCCGCGCAGCTCCTGCTCGACTTTTTGCTTTCGCCCGACGGTCAAAAGGTTTTCCAGCAGGCCGATTACCTGCCGGCCCTGCCGAGCGTTCCGCCCGTCGTCGCCGGGCTGCGCCCGAGCGAAGGCGGCTTCAAGGCCAATTTCCTGCGGCCCGAACAGATCCATCGCGATTTGCCCAAGTGGCAGAAGGTGACGCAGGATCTGTTCCGCTAGCGAGCCAGGCGCAGGCGCGGCACGGGGGAGGTCAACGTCCTTATGGCGGAAACGCTCAAAGTCGAATTGTCGCCGCGCGGCGTTGCGACGATCTTTCTCAATCGGCCCGAACGCTCCAATGCGTTCGACCAGCTTATGCTGGACGATTTGGCGCGGGAATTTTTCGTCCGCGGCAGCGATGACAATACGCGCATCATCGTCCTGCGCGGCCTGGGCAAGCATTTCTGTGCCGGCGCCGATCTTTCGGCGCGCGGCAACGGAAAGAGCGATGAGTTGGCCGCGCATGCCTCATTGGCCGACGTGCTGACAGCGCTTGACCGGCTGCCGAAGCCGACGATTGCGGCGGTTCACGGCGCGGCGGTTGGCGGCGGCGCCGCGGTTGTCGCCTGTTGCGATATTGCGATCGCCACCGAGGCCGCATTTTTCTCCGTTCCGGAGGTTCGTGCCGGCATGGCGCCGCTCGGTGTCGCGCCGTTTCTGGCCCGCGCGCTTGGCGAGCGCAGCTTCGTCCGCTACGGGCTGACCGGTGAGCGCTTTTCAGCGGCCGATGCCCTGCGGCTGGGGCTGGTGCATGAGGTTGTCGAGGCCGACAAGCTTGACGACCGCCTCGCGACGATCGTCGACGCGCTGCTGCATGGCGCACCGGGCGCCCAGCGCGATTTCAAGAACGAGATGCGCAACGCCATCACGCCGCTGGTCATCAAACGCTTGAACGCCGATATCCACCACTCGCCCGAAGCGCAGGAAGGTATCGCGAGCTTCAAGGAAAAGCGCAAACCCAACTGGTATCCGCAATGATGATGATCCGACACATTGCACTCGCCGCCGCCGCGCTGCTCGCTTCCACGCACGCGCACGCGGCTGACAATACGCTCTACGAGGCCGCCAAAAAGGAAGGGACGGTTGTCTGGTACACGTCGCTGATCGTGAATCAGGCGGTGCGGCCGCTGGTCGAGGCGTTCGAGAAAAAGTACCCGGGCGTCACCGTCAAATATGCCCGCGCCGATTCCGGGCCAAACGCCATCAAGGTGATCGACGAGGCGCGCGCCGGAAAGGTCGTGGGCGACGTGTTTGACGGCATCGCCACGGCGCCGCCGCTGCTCAAGGCCGGACTGGTCGCACCGTTCACCCCCTCGGACGCCGGCAAATACCCGCCCGGAATGCGCGATCCGGACGGGCGCTGGAATGCGCTCGTGGTCTATTTCCTCACGCCCGGGATCAACACGCAGTTGGTCGGCAAGGACGAGATCAAGACCGCGCAGGATCTGCTCAATCCCAAATGGAAGGGCAAGATCGCCTGGAGCGCCGATCCGTGGTCGGGATGCGCGGTTTATGTCGGCTCCATCCTGCAGACCATGGGTGAGGACAAAGGGATGGCGTTTCTGCGGGCGCTCGCCAAGCAGGATATCATCAACGTTGACGCCACCAACCGCGCCATCCTCGATCAGGTGATCCTCGGCCAATATCCGATCGCGCTCAGCATCTTCAATCATCACGCTGCGATCAGTGCGCAAAAGGGCGCGCCGGTCGCCTGGCTCAAGACCGAGCCGATCTCGGCGCCGTTTCACTCCATCGGGCTCGTGAAAAATGCGCCGCACCCGAACGCGGGCAAGCTCTTGATCGATTTCCTGTTGTCGGAGGAGGGCCAAAAGACGTTCGCGTCTGTCGGCTACCTGCCGGCCATGCCGTCGGTGCCCGCCAAGGTGGCGGGACTTAAGCCGGAGGCCGGCGGTTTCAAGGTCAACTTCATTTCGCCGGCGACGATGAGCGCCAACATCGATCGCTGGATCAAGATCAAGAAGGATTTGTTTCAGTAATGCACGCCGGCCCCGTGCCATACGACCGCGCCGCCACGCCCGACGAGGCAAAGTAGGCGCGTTCGATGCAGCAGGCGCGTTTCAGCAGCGTTGCCTCGGCCCGCGCCGCACACGACCCGACGCGGCTGCTTGTCGCCGTGCTGGTCGCGATCCTGCTGCTGCTCGTCGTTCCGCCGCTGTGGTTCCTGCTCCAGGGCAGCCTGCACACCACGACCGTGAAGGGCGGTCTTGGCGACTTCACGCTGGCGTATTACCGGCGGCTCCTTGCCGACCGGCAATTCTTCGGCAGCCTAGCCAATTCCCTGACGTTCAGCCTCGGCGCCACCGCGATCGCACTGTGCTTTGGCGGCCTCGTCGCCTGGCTGGTCGAGCGCACCAATGTGCCCCTAAAGGCGTTCGCCTATCTCACTGCCATCATTTCGCTCGGCACGCCGTTCGTTCTGTACGTCATCGCCTGGCTGTTTCTGCTTGGCCGCGTCGGGCCGCTCAATGATTTCATGGTCTTTGTCGGACTGCCGCGCTTTAACGTTTATTCGATGCCCGGCATGATCCTGGTCGAGGGCTTTCTGTGGTCGCCGCTCGCCTTTCTGCTGCTGTCCTCGGTGTTTCAGCAGGCCAATGCCGAGTACGAGGAAGCGGCGCGCATGTGCGGTGCCGGTATCTTCCAGACCGTGACGCGCATTTCGATGCGGCTCGCGCTGCCGGCCTTCGCGGCCGTCGCGCTGCTCATGATCGTGCGCTCGATCGAAGCTTTCGAAGTGCCGGCGTTGGTTGGCCTTCCGGGCAAGGTCAAAGTGTTGACGACCGACATCTATCTCGACATGACGCAGAGCGTGCCGCCCGACCTCGGCTATTCGAGCGCCTTCTCGCTGGTGTTGCTGGTGCTGGCCGGCATCTTGATCTGGCTGTACTCGCGCATCTCGCGGCGGGCGTCGCGCTACCATAGCCTGACTGGACGCGGCTTCCGCTCGCGGCTGGTTGACCTCGGCCGCGCACGCTATCTCGGCGGCGGCGTCATTCTGTTGAACTTTTTCCTCGTCCTCGCCGCGCCGGCGATCGGCTTGCTCTGGCTGGCGCTGATGCCATTCACGCAAAGCTTCAGCGTGCACGGCCTCAAACTCATGACGCTCGATAATTTCCGCACCGTGATGCATTCGACCGTCTATGTCGATCTGGTTTGGCAGACGCTCCTGATGAGTGCGGGTGCTGCGACCTGCATCATGGCCATCACGATCTTAAGCGGCTGGCTCGCCGTGCGGCGGCGGCCGGGTGGCTGGCTGCTCGATCAACTCGCCACCGCGCCGCTGATCTTTCCCGGCATCGTGCTCGGCGTTGCCATGATCCAGATTTATCTCAGCGTTCCGTTTGCCCTCTACGGCACGCTGTGGGCCTTCGTTATCGCCTTCACCATCCGCTATCTGCCTTACGGCATGCGCTATTCGGCGGCCGGCATATTGCAGATTCATCCCGAGCTGGAAGAGGCCGCTTCGGTCTCGGGCTCGCCGCTCCGCACGGTGCTGCGGCGGATCATCGTGCCGCTGGCAACGCCGGCCTTGCTGGCCGGCTGGCTGTTCATTTTTCTCATCGCCGCCCGCGATCTGTCGCTGGCCGTCATTCTGGCTTCGCCGTCGGCGCAGCCGGTGTCGGCGGCGATGTTTGACTTGTGGGCCAACGGCCAAGGCACCGAGCTCGCGGCGTTCGGCCTGGTCTGGACCGCGATCATGACGGTGATCGCCGCGGCATTTTATCTGGTCGGCCGGCGCACGATTACGTCGGCCGTACGGGCGTGAAGGAGGAAAGTGGCGTGGATCTCGAAGCATCAAAGAAGAAAGTCGCGGCGCTGACCGAACCGCGCAACGCGGTGGTGATCGGCGTCAGCGACCGGCCCGGAAGCTGGGCGACGCGTGCCTGGCGCAATCTCAAGCGCTACGAATTTCCCGGCCCGGTCTATCTGATTTATCCGAAGCGTAAGGAGATTTTTGACACGCCCTGTTACCCGGATTTTGCGTCGCTGCCCGAGCCGCCCGACCATCTCGTCGTCGTCGTGCCGGCGCCTTCAGTGCCCGAACTGCTGCGCAGCGGCGCCGCCGCCGGCGCGCGCAGCGCCACGGTGTTCTCGTCGGGCTTCGGCGAGGCCTATGACACCAAGGCCGCCGCACTCGGCCAGGAGCTTGAGACCGTGATCGCCGAGACCGGACTTGCCGTTTCCGGCCCGAACTGCATGGGCAACATCTGCGCCAAGAGTTGCCTTGTCACGCTGACGGAGGATCGGCAGCTGCCCTTGGGGCCGGGACCGGTGGCGCTGGTCGGCCAGAGCGGCGGCATGCTTCTCTATCTGAACGTCGCGCTCGAAGAACGCGGCATCAACGCCGAATATCTCATCACCAGCGGTAACGAAGCCGGTCTCGGCATCCCCGACTATGTGGCGTTCTTCGCCGACCAGCCTGAGCTGAAGGTCATCGTTCTCTACATCGAGGCGATCTGGGATCTGGAAAAATTCAAGGCGGCGTGCCGCATGGCGCGCAAGGCCGGCAAGTCGATCGTCGCGGTCAAGCTCGGTGCGTCGGAAGAAGGCCGCGCCGCCGCGATGGCGCATACCGGATCGCTCGCGGGCACCATGGAGGCGTTCGATGCGGTCGCCGCCGACCTCGGCATCATCCGCGCCAGCACGCTCGACGATGCCGTCGAGTTCACTGAGTTTCTTATCCACACCGACGTGCCGAAGGGCCGCCGGCTTGGCGCGGTGACGCATTCCGGTGCGTTTCGCGGTGTGTTGCTTGAGGCCGCGGAACGCAACGGCTTGTCATTCCAGCCGCTCGCCGCCGACACCACCGCAAAACTCAACACGATTTTGGGCGTCGGCTCGATGGTCAGCAATCCGATCGATGGCGGATTTGCCGTGCTGTCGAGCCACGACAATTTCAGGGCCACGATCGAGGCCCTCGAAGGCGACCCCAACGTCGACATTGTCCTGTTTCAGGAAAAGCTGCCGCTGGAGGGCGGAGGTTCGGACCGCGCCCAGATTTATTTCGCCATGATCGAGGAGATGCTGACGAAGGGCGTGCCGAAACCGATTGCCTGCATCACGCTGACCTCGCATGGCCAGACCGATTACAGCCGCGCACTGAGCGCCAAGTCGCCGCATCTGTCGTTCCTCCAGGAAGCCAACAAGGGATTGCGAGCCATCGAAGCCGCGGTGCGGCGCGATGAGCTTGAGCGCCTGGCGGCGGCGCCAGAAATCAAGCGTGCGCCGTCGCCTGCCGAACAAGCCGCGGCCGGCAAGGTCCGCGCTCGCGCGGCATCCGGTGCGGCGGCGCTTGACGAGTTGCAATCGAAAGACCTGCTGCGCGCTTACGGGATCGCCACGCCCAAAGAAGCAGCGGTTCACTCGGTTGACGACGCCGTCAAGGCCGCGAAGGAGATCGGCTATCCGGTCGTGCTCAAGGCCGTATCCGAAAAGCTCCTGCACAAGTCGGATGCCGGCGCAGTAGCGCTGCGGCTTGCCGACGACGCGGCGGTGCGTGCCGCCTACGAGCGAGTTGGCGCCAATGTGCTGCGGGCTGGCGGCGAAACGGTCGAAACGATGCTGGTCGGGCAGCACGTCGGCGGCGGCCTGGAGTTGGTGCTCGGACTGAATTGCGATCCTGAAATGGGCCTGATCGTGATGGTGGGCAGCGGCGGCGTGCTGCTTGAACTGACCAAGGACGTCGCCTTCGCGGCGCCGCCGATCAACCGCGACAAGGCGCGCGCCATGTTGGCCCGCACCCATGTGGCCCGGCTGTTGCGCGGTTATCGCGGTTCGGCGGCGCTCGATGCCGAGGCCGTGGTCGACGCGCTGGTTGTTCTCGGCCGCATCGCCGAGGACCTCGCCGATACCGTGCAGTCGATCGACATCAATCCGTTTCTCGTGCTGCCGCGCGGCGGCGTCACGCTCGACGCGCTGGTCGTGCCGCGCGTCGCAGACAAAGCCAATCAACGGTGAGGAGACTGGCCATGACCGATAAGTGGCGTGTACTCAAGCAATGGCCCGAGCTTATTCTTGAGCACCTGGAAGATGCGGGCGTCGCCCGCGTCGTCCTGAACCGGCCCGACAAGCGCAACTGCCTCAATGAGCCGCTGGTCGAAGCCTGGTTCGAGGCGCTCGACATGGTGCGGGCCGACCGCGAAACCAAGGTGGTGATCACCAAGGGTGCGGGCATCTGCTTTTCTTCCGGTCTCGATCTGCATTTTCTGCGCAAGGTTAGCGAGGAGCCGCGCGACTGGGATCGGCCGACGCCGACGGTCCAGATCGCCGAAGCGCTGCGCGTGTTTCCTCGCATCGTCATCGCGCAAGTCCATGGCTATTGCCTCGGCGGCGCGCTCGGCGTCATGAACTGCCACGATCTGGTGTTCGCCGCCGAGGATGCGCAACTCGGCATGCCGGAGATCTTGCGCGGCAGTTTCGGACAGCTTGTCACATCGACGCTGGTGCACGGCTCAATCCCGCTCAAGAAGGTTACGCTGATGCAGCTCGTCGGCCGCAACATTTCGGGAGCCGAAGCCGACCGCTGGGGTGTGATCTCGCAGGCGCTTCCGGCGGCTGAGCTCGAAACGACCGTGACGGGCATCGCCAGCGAACTCGCGGCGCGGCATCTGGCGCCGCTCGAACACTCCAAGATCACCGTGCAGATGGGCCGCGACCTCTCGGTGTCGCAGGCGATCCAGCTCGACCAGCTGGTCGGCGCACGGCTGCGGCGCGCCATGGACCCGACCCAGCACGTCGACGCCTACCTGAAATCGCAGAAGGGCGGGCCGAACCTGGAGTACAAACGGCCGGATGTCTAAGAGTTGTCGACGGAAACGGGGCGGCAGAGAGAGTTGTGCAGTTCGGCAAACGGGCCTCGTGGCGCACGCATGTTAGAATGATTTGATTCGGGTTTTCGCCCGCGCTCATCCGAGCATTCATTCGATGCCGCAGCCAGCAAGCTCCAATCCGGTGCAGCCGACCGGCAAGACGCTGGCGGCACTGCTGAAGGAAGCTGTCGCGCTGCATCAGGCCGGCCGATTGGCCGACGCCGAGAAAATCTACCGGCAGATTCTGACGATCGAGCCCGATCACTTCGACGGCTTGCACTTGCTCGGGGTGATTTCCGCCCAGAGCGGCAGGTATGCGGATGCCGTCGAACGGATCAGCGCCGCGCTCAAGCTCAATCCAAATCATTTCAACGCCCTGTGCAATTGCGGAAATGCACAGCTTGCGTTGGCCCGGTTCGAGAATGCCCTCGCGAGTTACGATCGGGCGCTCGCCTTGCGGCCTGACGCAGTCGACGCGTGTTTGAATAGGGGCAATGCGCTGCACGCACTCGGCAGGCACGGCGAGGCGCTGGCGAGCTACGACCGCGTCTTGATGCTGCAGCCGGCGCATACCGAGGCGCTGGTCAATCGCGGTGTCACTCTGTCGACGCTGGAGCGGTTCGAGGAAGCGCTGGCGAGCTGCGATCGCGCGCTGGCGCTGGATGCCAACCTTGCCGAGGCACTTCTCAATCGCGGCCTCGCGCTGCATCGGATGAAACGGTTTGAGGAAGCGCTGGCGAGTTGCGATCGCGCCCTTGAGGCACGGAAGGACTACGAGCAGGCGCGCTACAACCGCGCCAACACCTTGCTCGCGCTGGGGCGTTTTGAAGCGGCGCTTGAGAGCTACGATCGCGAGATCGCCCTGCGGCCGAACCATGCGGAAGCGCATTTGAACCGGGGCGTCGTCCTCGAAAAGCTGCAGCGGTTCGATGCAGCATTGGCAAGTTATGGTCGCGCGACTGCGCTGCGGCCGGACTTCGCGGAGGCGCATTATAACGAGGCGCTGTGCCGGCTGCTGACTGGCGATCTGAGTGGCGGCTGGCAACGGCACGAATGGCGGTGGGAAACCGCGCAGCTCAAGCGTGAGCGGCGACGTTTTCCGCAGCCGCTCTGGCTTGGCTCCGGCGATGTCGTCGGCAAGACCATCATGCTCCACGCCGAGCAGGGCTTTGGCGATACGATTCAGTTTTGCCACTACGCGTCGCTTGTCGCCGAACGCGGCGCGCGGGTGATCCTGGAAGTGCAGGAGCCGCTGCGCGATCTGATGCGCACGCTTGCGGGCGCGCCGCGGATCGTTACGACGGGGGAGCCGCTCTGCGAGTTCGATCTGCATTGTCCGCTGATGAGTTTGCCCATGGCCTTCGGCACCGAGCTTGCGACGATTCCGTCGTCAGCGCCGTATCTTCGGGCACTCTCGGATGCGGCGACGCATTGGGGCGCGAAACTTCCTCCTAAAATTCGTCCCAGAATCGGCCTCGTCTGGTCTGGCCGTCCCGCGCACCTGAACGATCGCGACCGTTCGGTCCCGATTGATGTCTTCCTATCGGCGCTATCCGGCGTCGATGCGACTTATGTCAGCTTGCAGCGGGAGCTTCGGGCCGGCGATGCGGCGCGGCTTAGGGGCTGTGGCGACGTCATCTGTTTCGGCGAGGAATTGCAGAGTTTCGCCGACACGGCGGCGCTGCTGGAGAATCTCGACCTCGTCGTTTCGGTCGATACCAGCGTCGCTCATCTCGCTGGTGCGCTGGCAAAGCCGGTCTGGATATTGCTGCCCTACAATCCGGATTGGCGCTGGCTGCTCGATCGCAGCGACAGCCCCTGGTATCCGACCGCGCGACTGTTTCGGCAGGGCCCCTCACGCGCCTTGAATGGCGTCATGAAACAGGTCCATGCCGAACTGCAAAACTACGTCCGCAGATTGTGAAAGAGCGGCTTCCTTGAATCAGGCCGCCGCTCTCTTCTGGTCGCCCTTGGCGAGCGATTCGAACACCTCATCGGTGGTCTGCACGTCGCCGAACTGGCCGTAGAAATTCGACAGGGTCGCGTTGTGCTCCTCGTCGGTGTGAGTGGCGAGACAGTCGGCCACCATCACGACCTTGAAGTTGAGCATCATGGCGTCGCGCGCCGTGCTCTCGCAGCACACATTGGTGGCGGTGCCGGCGATCAGCAGCGTGTCGATGCCGCGCTCGCGCAGGTGCCGTTCGATGTCCGACGAGCCCTGGATGAAGGCGCTGTAGCGCTTCTTGGTGATCTGGGCGTCTTCTGGCCGCATATCGTTGAGGTGCCAGAACGCGTAGCCGTCCTCGCCGATGTCCATCGACTTGAGACGGCGCTCGGCGCGGTCGCGGCTTTGCAGGTAGTTGTGGTAATTCGACCAGTTCTCGCGGGTATCGTTAGTGCCGTTGCGCACCCAGGCCACGTGGCCGCCGCGGCGGCGCAACTCGGCGGCGAGCCGGTTGATGTTCGGGACGATCTCGCGCGCCGCCGGGACCTCGCTCTGGTGGCCCTGTTTGACGAAATAATTCTGCATGTCGACCACCACCAAAGCGGCCTTGCGCGGGTCGATCACGTCGAACGGATGCAGCTTGCCCAAGCGCATCTGCAATCGGTCGGTGTTGGCCTTGGAAATCGCGATCTTGTGCATGTTGGATTCCTGAATTAGTCGTCTGGCTGGAAGACGCTGGGGCCCGGGGAGCCCAATCTGACATAAAACAAGTTGGCACAAAACAGGGGCGGGATCGAGCGCATGGCCGGCATGTCTGGCAGTAGTTCAGGCGGGACTTCAGGTCGTAGCTGGGAATTCTGGATCGATCGCGGTGGCACCTTCACGGACGTGATCGGCCGGCGGCCGGATGGCACGCTGCACACGCACAAGCTGCTGTCGGAAAACCCCGAAGCTTATCCGGATGCTGCGGTCGAAGGCATCCGCCGGTTGCTTGGCGTGGAGACCGGGGCGCCGATCCCGGGCGAGCGGATCGGTGCCGTGAAGATGGGCACCACGGTCGCCACCAATGCGCTGCTGGAACGCAAAGGCGACCGGACGCTTCTTCTCATCACCAAAGGCTTCCGTGATGCGCTGCGCATCGGCTACCAGGCGCGGCCGAAGATTTTCGCCAAGCACATCATCAAGCCCGACATGCTGTACGAGCGCGTCGTCGAGGTCGACGAACGCGTGCGCGCCGACGGCACGGTCGAGCGCGCGCTTGATCTCAACGGCGTACGGTCTGAACTTGAGCGTGCCAAGACTGACGGGATCGCCGCCGTCGCCATCGTGCTGATGCACGCCTATCGCTACAGCGACCACGAACAGCGCGTGGCGGCGCTGGCGCGCGAACTCGGCTTTGCCCAGGTGTCCGCCAGCCACGAAGTCTCGCCGCTGATCAAGCTCGTCGGCCGCGGCGATACGACGGTGGTCGATTCCTATCTGTCGCCCATCTTGCGCCGGTATGTGGAGCAGGTGGCGGGGGATCTGCATCGTCCTGTAGGGGCGCCCCTCGTGGGCGCTCACGCAGCGCCGGGGGCGGCCACCGATCGCGCAAAGCTCATGTTCATGATGTCATCCGGCGGGCTGACGGCGGCGGAATTGTTTCGCGGCAAGGACGCGATCCTGTCCGGGCCGGCGGCCGGCGTCGTCGGCATGGCCGAGACCGGCCGCGCCGCGGGCTTTTCCCGCCTGATCGGCTTCGACATGGGCGGCACCTCGACCGACGTGTCGCACTATGCGGGCGAATACGAACGCGCCTTCGAGACCGAAGTGGCCGGCGTGCGCATGCGCGCGCCCATGATGCTCATTCACACCGTCGCGGCGGGTGGCGGCTCGATCCTGCATTTCGACGGCGCGCGCTTCCGCGTCGGGCCGGACTCGGCGGGCGCCAATCCGGGGCCGAAATGCTATCGCCGCGGCGGTCCGCTGGCGGTGACCGACGCCAACGTGATGGTCGGCAAGCTCATTGCGGATTTCTTTCCGAAGATATTTGGCCCCGCTCAGAACCAGTCGCTCGACGCCGAGGCGGTGCGCGCCGCCTTCGCCGCCATGGCGAAAGAGATCGGCGATAGGCGCAGCGCCGAACAGGTCGCCGACGGCTTCATCAGGATCGCGGTCGAGAACATGGCGAACGCGATCAAGAAGATTTCGGTGCAGCGCGGCTACGATGTCACGCGCTACGCGCTCAATTGCTTCGGCGGCGCCGGCGGCCAGCACGCCTGCCTGGTTGCCGACGCGCTCGGCATGACCAGCGTGCTGATTCATCCGCTGTCGTCGCTGCTCTCGGCCTACGGCATGGGGCTTGCCGATATCCGCAGCGTGCGCCAGCAGGCGATCGAGGAGCCGTTCGGCGAAAAGGCGCGGACGAATTTGCAGGGCGTGGCCGGCAAGCTCGCCAGGGACACGGTCGCCGAAGTCGAAAGCCAGGGCGTCGCTTCGGGCAAAATCATGCTGCATGTACGGGCGCATATTCGCTACGCGGGCACCGATACGCCGCTGATCGTCGAGGCGGGCGCCTTTCGCCTGCCGCTGCGGGGCGGCATGAAACTCGCGGCGCTTGCGAAAATGAAATCCGCGTTCGAGCGCGCCCACAAGGCGCAATTCGGTTTCATCGACCGCACCAAGGAACTGGTGGTCGAGGCGGTGTCGGTCGAGGCGGTGGGCGGCGGCGCGGCATTCAGGGAAAAAGTCCACAAGACCACGCGCGGAAAACTGCCGCGGCCGGCCCGGCGGACGCGGTTCTTCTCCGGCGGCAAGTGGCATCGCGCCGGCGTCTATACGCGCGAGACGCTGTCGCCCGGGCACAAGGTGAAGGGGCCGGCAATCGTCATCGAGCCGCACCAGACGGTTGTCGTCGAGCACGGCTGGCAGGCTGAACTGACCGCGAAAGACCATCTCGTGCTGCGCCGCGTGCAGAAGCTCAATCGCGCCCGGGCGATCGGCACCAAGGCCGATCCGGTCATGCTCGAAGTGTTCAACAACCTGTTCATGTCGATCGCCGAACAGATGGGCGTCGCGCTGCAGAACACCGCCTATTCGGTGAACATCAAGGAGCGGCTCGATTTTTCCTGCGCGATATTCGATCCGAGCGGTTCGCTGGTCGCCAACGCGCCGCACATGCCGGTGCATCTCGGCTCGATGGATCGTGCGGTGGAAACCATCATCCGCGAGAACAAGGGCCGCATCAAACCGGGCGATGCGTATCTGATCAATGCGCCCTATAACGGCGGCACTCACATTCCCGATCTGACGGTCTGCACGCCGGTGTTCGAACCCGCCTCCCGTAGCCTGCCCCGCAAGCGGGGGAGCGTTGGGAGCGGGAAAATCCTGTTCTGGGTCGCCTCGCGCGGCCACCACGCCGATATCGGCGGCATCGCGCCGGGTTCGATGTCGCCGATCGCCACCACGATCGACGAGGAAGGCATCTATATCGACAATTTCAAGCTGGTCGATCGCGGCAAATTCCGCGAAGCCGCGCTGCACGACCTGCTCACGAACGCCAAGTATCCGGCGCGCAACCCGGTGCAGAACATCAACGACCTGAAGGCGCAGATCGCCGCCAACGAAAAAGGCGCGCACGAGATGCGCAAGATGGTCGCTGGCTTCGGGCTGAAGGTCGTCCATGCCTATATGCGCCACGTGCAGGACAACGCCGCCGAAAGCGTGCGCCGCGTGATCGGCCGGCTGCACGACAGCGCATTTAAATACGAAGCCGATCAGGGCAACGTGGTCGCGGTGCGGATCGCCGTCGACAGGAAAAAGCGCGAGGCGACGGTGGATTTCACCGGCACCTCGCCGCAGCAGGGCACCAATTTCAACGCGCCGGAGCCGGTGACGCGCGCCGCCGTGCTGTACGTGTTCCGCGTCATGGTCGACGACGACATCCCGATGAATGCCGGCTGCCTGCGGCCGATCCACATCGTCATTCCGCAGAACTCGATGCTGGCGCCGCGCTATCCGGCGGCGGTCGTGGCCGGCAACGTCGAGGTGTCGCAGATGGTCACCGACACGCTGTTTGGCGCACTCGGCGCCATGGCGGCGGCGCAGGGCACCATGAACAACGTCAATTTCGGCAACGACACGTATCAGTACTACGAGACGATCTGCTCCGGGTCGCCGGCGGGACCGGGTTTCCCCGGCACCGACGCGGTGCACACCCACATGACCAACACGCGGCTGACCGACCCGGAGATTCTGGAATTCCGCTATCCGGTCGTGCTGGAGGATTTCCACATCCGTCAAGGCTCCGGCGGCCGCGGCCGGTGGAGCGCCGGCGATGGCGTCATCCGCACCATCCGCTTTCTGCAAAAGATGGAATACACCGTTCTCTCCGGCCATCGCCGCATCCGACCGTTTGGTCTTGCGGGCGGTGAGGACGGTCAGATCGGCGAAAACTGGGTGCGACGCAACGACGGCCGGATGGAACGGCTCAAGGGCGCCGATGCCACGGTGGTGGATGCCGGCGAGGCGATCCTCATCCAGACGCCCACCGCCGGCGGCTATGGGACAGCCGACAACACCTGAGGCGCACCACAACAGCGCGCCGCCATCACCGCAAGCGTGGCGGCACGGTCACCGCGTATCGCGAGACACTTCGCTCAGTGCGCGGCCGGCGGCGTGCTCTTGTGCTCGGACCGCGTCAGGATGCAGCCGCACGGCACCACCACGATTAATCCGATGAGAACAAGCCACAATGCGGCATCGATCAGCATGACACGTCTCCCCCTGACATCGATCATTGTTGCGAGCGGTGCAACACGCACCACACGCGCGCTTGACGCCGTGAGTTCGGCGTTCGCTCCAGAACGACAGTTTGGATGTGTATGCTGCCCGCCGAGGGGCACGCTCGCTGCCTTTGATTTTACGGAACGCCGGCAGGTTCCGAGGGCAGCTCTAAAGCCACATTATCACGGATCAGCACGCCGAAACAGGCGATATTGTCGCTGGCCGCTGCTTTAATGGCCGCCCGTAGCGCCGGCCGTATCCGGCGCGGGCCGCCGCATCATGATGGCGAGCGGTGCGAACACCGCAAACAGCAAGGCAAGCAACAGGAACACGTCGGCAAAGCCCATCACCACGCCCTGCTGGTGCACCATCATGAACATCTGCTTGAGCGCCATGGTGTGGGCATCCGAGCCCGGCATGCGCGCGGTCATCCGCTGCAAGGCTTCCATCACCGGCTGGCGCGACCAGGTGATGGCGTCGTGCAGGCGGGCGAAGTGCAGGTCCATCCGGTCGTCGAGCACGGTGTTGAGCCCGGCGAGTCCGACTGCGCCGCCGAGATTGCGCGTCAGATTGTACAAGCCCGACGCGTTCTTCAGCCGTTCCGGCGGCAGCGTGCCAAGCGCCAGATTGGTTATCGGCACGATGGCGAACATCAGGCCGATGCCGCGCAACACCTGTGGCAGAAAAACCTGGGCGAAATCCCAATCCGTTGTGATCCCCGTCAGTTGCCAATTGCTGAGCCCGAAGATCAAAAAGCCGGCCGCGAGCATGATACGTGGATCGAACTTGGCCGCCATCTGTCCGGCCAACGGAGCGCTGAGGAACATCGAAACTCCGGAAACGAACATGACCTTGCCGATCATCAACGCGTCATAGCCGCGGATCTCACCGAAATAGACCGGATAAAGGTAGGTGAGACCGTAAAGGCCGATGCCCAGCACAAAGGAAAAGATGCTGCCAACCGCGAAATTGCGATCCAGGAACGCGCGCAGGTCGACGATCGGATCACGCGCGGTGAGCACGCGGACGAAAAAGATCGCGGCGGAAGCGACCGATATCACCCCCATCAACGCAATCGTGGAGTTGTCGAACCAGTCGTAGCGCGGCCCGTCCTCGAGCACGTATTCGAGCGCGCCGAGAAACAGCGCCATGAAGGTCAGGCCGATCCAGTCGAACGTCTCGAACAGCTTGAAATCCGGCTTGTCAAAATCGATCAGCGCAAGCGCGGCGATCGTCACGATGATGCCGGGCACCACATTGATGAAGAACAGCCAGTGCCACGACAGCGCGTCGGTCAGATAGCCGCCGACCGTCGGGCCGATGGTCGGGGCGAGCGTCGCGACCAGCCCGATCAGCGGCGTGATGATCGCCATGCGGGAGCGCGGGAAGATGATGTAGGCGGAGGCAAACACCGTCGGCACCATGCCGCCGCCGATGAAGCCCTGGACGGCCCGCCACACGATCATCTGTTCCATTGACGAGGTAAGGCCGCACATCAGGCTGGCGAAGGTGAAGCCGGCCGCCGCTATGGCGAACATGATGCGCGTGCCGAGCGCGCGCGACAGGAAGCCGGAGAGCGGGATGGCGACCACCTCGGCCATCAGATAGGAGGTCTGCACCCAGGTGATTTCATCGCTCGACGCCGCGAGGCCCGCCTGGATTTCGGCGAGCGACGCCGACACCACCTGGATGTCGAGGAACGCCATGAACATGCCGAAGCACATGGCGAGGAAGGCGATGAGCCGCGCCGGGTCGATGCGATCGGTATCGGCCGGCGCGGGCAGCGGTTGAGTGGCGGTAAGCGTGGCGGCGGCCATGTCTCAAGCTTTCGCGTTGCGGCTTAGCGGGCGGCTTCGTGCTGCGCCGACGAAGCGGGCACGGCGCCTTCCTTGGTGTTGACGCTCACCACGACCGACATGCCGGGGCGCAGCAGGCCCTTGGCGGCGACGGCTTCGGGTACCTGAATGCGCACCGGCAGGCGCTGCACGATCTTGGTGAAATTGCCGGTGGCGTTGTCGGGCGGCAGCAGCGAGAACACCGCGCCGGAAGCCGGCGACAGGCTCTCGATCGAGCCGGTGATGTTGTGCTGCGGCAGCGCGTCGACCGCGATCGACACCGTCTGTCCGGGGCGCAGCTCCGCCAACTGCGTCTCCTTGAAATTGGCGTCGACATAAACACGGTCGAGCGGCACCAGGCTGGCGAGCCGCTGTCCTGGTTGCAAATAGTCGCCAACCTGAATGGCGCGGTTACCGATTACGCCGTCGATCGGGGCACGGATGACGGTGAACGACAGATCGCGGTCGGCCTTGGCGAGCGCGGTTTTCAGTTCGGCCAGCGTGTCGGTCGCCTCCCGCTGCTGGCCCTTGAGCACGGCGACGTTGGCCTTTGCCGACTCAAGCGCGGCCTGCGCGCTCTGCACACCGGCGACCGCCTGATCGCGGCTCGCCTGCGTCTGCTCGAGTGTCTGGTGGCTGGCGTAATCCTTCGTTGCCAGAAAGTTCTGCCGCTTCAGCTCGAGGTCCCAGCGTTTAGCCGAGGCCTGCGCGGACGCGAGTTGCGCCTCCGCCTGCGAAACGGCGGCAAGCTGTGCCTCGATTTGCTGGCCGATCCGCGCGATTGTGGCCTGCTGGGTCGCGACCTTCTCGCGCGCGGAATCGACCGCGAGTTTGTAGTCGCCATCGTCGATTGTCGCGATCACATCGCCGGCATGGACGTGCGTGTTGTCGGTCACCGGGACGCTGGCGACGTAGCCAGATACTTTCGCCGCAACCGTCGTGTTGTAGGCTTCCACATAGGCGTCGTCGGTCGATACCGTGAAGCGCCCGACGGTCCACCAGTGGTAGCCGAACCATGCGGCGCCGGCGGCGGCGAGCGCCGCGACGGTGCCGAGTGCAAGCTTGCGGGCGTTCAAGCGGCTTGGCTGATTCTTAGGGAGATCCTTGCCGGAGACTGCGGACAGGGCCCGCACATCTGCCGCGGGGGACGGCATCGGGGAGGGGGCGTGGGCTTCTGCCGCAGTCCCCGGCAAGGATCGGTCGGCAACGTTCGCATCGGCGTGCGGGGGCGTGTCGATATCGTTTCTGACTTCGGAGGCAGGAACGACCTTCAGTCCGCCGGAAATACTGTCCCAATCCTGAGTCCCATCCTGCTTGCGGTACATCGGTCGTCTCCTATCAACTTCCGCAGCCAACTCGTCATTGACCGAACGGTTCGGTCATTAATAATGCGGGATAGGGGCGGTGTCAATATTGACCGAACCGTTCGGTCAACCTATATTGATCGACGGAGGAATTACGCTAAGATTCCAGCCGCTTGGCGGCATGGAACCGGCGGAAAGAGCCAAAAAGGACAATAAAAATGATCGAGCAAGCCACCTTGTCGCGGCCACCGGCCAGCGAAAATGACGAGGCCAATGCCAAGCGGCGCCAGATCATTGAGGGCGCCACGAAAGTGTTCCTGGCGCAGGGCTTCGACGCCGCCAGCATGAATGACATTGCGCGTGCCGCCGGCGTCTCCAAGGGTACGCTCTACGTCTATTTCGAGAACAAGGAGGAGCTGTTCGAGGCCATCGTCGAGGAGGAATGCGACGCGCAGGCCGAGGGCATCTTCGATCTCGATCCGAACGACCACGACGTCGGCGCGGTGCTGACGCGGCTCGGTATCGGCTACGTCAAATTCCTCTGCCGGCCCGAGAAGGCGTCGGCGATTCGCACCGTGATCGCCATTGCCGATCGTATGCCCGAGGTCGGCCGGCGCTTCTACGAATCCGGACCGGAAACCGGTATCGCGCGGCTTGCCGACTATCTGGCGACGCAGGTCGAGGCCGGCGTGCTCGCGGTCGATGACTGCAAGATCGCCGCGGCACAGTTCATGGAATCGGCCCACGCCATGCTGTTCAAGCCGATCGTGTTCAACTTCGCGCCGGCGCCGACGCAGGAGCAGGTCGAGCGCAGCGTGGGCATCGCCGTGAAGGTCTTTCTGGCCGCTTATCGCGTCGCCAAGCCGTAGACAGCCGCGCCGCTACGAATGTTTGGCCGCTTCGCGATGAACCGTGTAACTCATGTCGGCCGTATGGCCCTGCCAATAAAACGTGTAGTCCGCCACCACGGTACCGCCGTCAGGGAGCGGCATCGTCGCATTGCAGACGACCTGGCTTCGGTCTGAGGAAACCGTTTTGATCGGCGCGTAACGCACCGGTTCGAGTTTGAGCTGCTTGAGCACCTGAGCGAGCGACTGCTTGGCGGCTTCGGAATCGCACTCCGGCAGGACCAGACGCGCATGCAGCCCGCGATAAAGAATCACCCCGGCGACCGCGAGCACCGGAATGCCGAGCAGGCGGACGATCGTGCGATAGGGGCGATGAGGTCTCGGCTGGGGCGGCGACCAGCGTCGGGCGCGAACCGGGGCAGTGGCTTTACCGGGCGGAGAACTGTCCGAGGTCATCCGCGCTCGCCTTTAGCGCATCTTCGGGAAAGGTTTTCCCAAGCAAATGCGATCTAATCCCTAGACGTCCTTGGCGATCTGTTCCGTCATCTTCTTGGCGTCGCCGAGCAGCATCATGGTGTTGTCGCGATAGAAGAGCGGATTGTCGATGCCCGCATAGCCCGAGGCGAGCGAGCGCTTGTTGAACATCACGGTGCCGGCCTTCCACACCTGCAGCACCGGCATACCGTAGATCGGCGAAGTCTTGTCTTCTTCGGCGGCCGGATTGGTCACGTCGTTGGCGCCGATCACGTAGGCGACATCGGCCTGCGCGAATTCGGAATTGATGTCCTCGAGTTCGAATACTTCGTCGTAGGGCACGTTCGCTTCGGCCAGCAGCACGTTCATGTGGCCGGGCATGCGGCCGGCCACCGGATGAATGGCGTATTTGACCTCGACGCCTTCGGCTTTGAGCTTGTCGCCCATTTCGCGCAGCGCATGTTGCGCCTGCGCCACCGCCATGCCGTAACCCGGCACGATGATGACCTTGGACGAGTTCTTCAAAATGTACGCCGCGTCTTCCGCCGAGCCGAGTTTGACCGGCTTCTGCTCGCCGCCGCCCGCGGGTCCCGCGACCTCGCCGCCGAAGCCGCCGAGGATGACGGAAATGAACGAGCGGTTCATGCCCTTGCACATGATGTAGGACAGGATCGCGCCCGAGGAGCCGACCAGCGCGCCGGTGATGATCAGCGCGGTGTTCTCCAGCGTGAAGCCGATGCCTGCGGCCGCCCAGCCCGAATACGAATTGAGCATCGAGATCACGACCGGCATGTCGGCGCCGCCGATCGGAACGATGATGAGCACACCGAGCAGGAACGAGACGCCGGCGATCCCCCAGAATCCCAGGTGCGCTTGCGACTGGAAGAACCAGACGATCAGCGCGATGAGGCCGATGAAAAGCGCGATGTTGATGACGTGACGGCCCGGCAGCACGATCGGCTTGCCGCTCATGCGGCCCGAGAGCTTCAGGAACGCAATCACCGAGCCTGTGAACGTGATTGCGCCGATCGCGACGCCGAGCGACATTTCAATCAGGCTCTGGCCGTGGATGGCGCCGACCGTGCCGATGCCGAACGCCGTCGGCGCATAGAGCGCGCCGGCCGCGACCAGCACCGCCGCCATGCCGACCAGCGAATGGAACGCGGCGACCAGCTCCGGCATCGACGTCATCGGCACGCGCCGCGCGATCACCGCGCCGGCGCCGCCGCCGATCGCCATGCCGACCACCACCAACACCCAGGCGGAAAACGACGCCGGCGGATGCGAGGCGAGCGTCGTGACGATCGCGATCGTCATGCCGATCATGCCGAGCAGATTGCCGCGCCGGGCGGTCTCGGGATTGGACAGTCCGCGCAGCGCCAGGATGAACAGAACGCCGGCGACCAGATAGCAGAGGGCGGTAAGGTCGGCGCTCATCTCTTGTCTTTCCTATGGAACATGCTGAGCATGCGCTGCGTCACCAGGAAGCCACCAAAAATGTTGACGGACGCGAACATCAGCGCGACGAAGCCCAGCGCGCGCGCCCAGATCGGTCCGCTGTCGTTCGCCGCCAGCGCGACGCCGACGGCGAGCAGCGCGCCGACGACGATCACCGAGGATATGGCGTTGGTCACCGACATCAGCGGGGTGTGCAGCGCCGGCGTCACCGACCAGACCACGTAATAGCCGACGAACACCGCGAGCACGAAAATCGACAGCCGGAACACGAACGGATTGACGATTTCGCCTCCGACCGCCGGCGCGTCGGGCACTGCCGCCGCCATGGTGTTGACCTGGGCGAGGATCGAAAGAGTGACCATGAGAGTCTCCGTTCTCCCTCTCCCCGCGAGCGGAGAGAGGCAAAAACTTACGCCGCGCTTTTCGGCGCGAAATTCGGATGCACGATCGCGCCGTCGCGGGTGAGCGTCGTGGCCTTGACGATGTCGTCGTCCCAATTGACGGCAATCGCCTTGGCTTTCTTGTCGATCAGGATTTCCAGGAATGCGTAGAGGTTCTTGGCGTAGAGGCTCGATGCCGTGGCGGCGATCCGGCCCGGCACGTTGCGATAGCCGACGATCTTGACGCCGTTGCGGTCCGCCACCGCGTCGGGCTCGACGCCCTCGACATTGCCGCCGCGCTCGACCGCGAGATCGACGATCACCGAGCCCGGCCGCATCGATTCGACCATTTCCTTGGAAATGAGCCGCGGCGCCGGCCGGCCCGGAATGAGCGCGGTCGTGATGACGATGTCCTGCTTCTTGATGTGGTCGGCGACCAGAGCGGCCTGTTTTAACTGATACTCCTTCGACATTTCCTTGGCGTAGCCGGCCGCGGTCTCGGCGGCTTTGAATTCTTCGTCCTCGACGGCGATGAACTTGGCGCCGAGGCTTTCGACCTGCTCCTTGGCGGCGGGCCGCACGTCGGTCGCGGTGACCACGGCGCCGAGCCGCCGCGCGGTGGCGATCGCCTGCAGGCCGGCGACGCCGGCGCCCATGATGAAAGTGCGGGTCGCCGGCACGGTGCCGGCCGCCGTCATCATCATCGGCAGCGCGCGGCCGAACTCGGCGGCGGCGTCGATCACGGCGCGGTAGCCGGCGAGGTTGGCCTGGCTGGAGAGCACGTCCATCACCTGGGCGCGGGTAATGCGCGGCAACAGCTCCATCGCAAACGCCACGACGCCGGCATTCGCCATGCCGCGCAGCGCCTCTTCATGGCCGTAGGGGTCCATGATGGCGACGACGAACGCGCCCTTCTTCAGTTTGGAAAGTGTCGCCTGATCGGGGCGCCGCACCATGAGCGCGATGTCGGCGCCGTTGAGTGCGTCGGGCGTCACAGTGGCGCCGGCGTCCTTGTAATCGGAGTCTCGGATTCCGGATTTGGTGCCGGCGCCGGGCTCGACGGTCACTTCGGCGCCAAGGCCGACCATTTTCTTGACGGTCTCGGGGGTTGCCGCCACCCGCGGCTCCGCGGCGTCACTCTCACGCGCGACGGCAATGCGCATTTCGCTCCTCTTTGGGTGAGAAAGCCCCTCGATCGTGCCGGTTACCCTTACGCGGCGGTTAACGCCAGCAGCAGGAGCGAGATGACCACCATGACGGCGCTGGGCTTCTGTGAGCCGTTGGCGAGGTCAAATGCGGCGATGATGGTGGCCACGATCAGGATAGCGACCATGACGCCGTAGTGGCCGACGACAGTGCCGATGGCGAGCGCCAGTACAATGTTGATGACGTTGCAGGCGCCGACGACAGCGAAATGGATGAAGCCTTCGTAAGTCTGTTCATGCGCGGGATAATCGTTGCCCGTCGCAGTCGCATACTCGACTTCGCCGTGGTCGGCCATCGAATCCTCCAAACCTCGCCCCGTAATGGGCCGACTTAGCGTAATCGCGACCGCAGAGCAACCGCAGCTATGCGGTGCGCCGCTTGCCCGCCGAACGCCGAATCCTTACTGTTATATGGCAACGATCGATGACGGACACGTGCAATGCTGCGAAAAGAACAGAACGACCTGCTCACCCAGACCGGCCCCGGTACGCAGATGGGGCAATTGTTCCGCTCCTACTGGATGCCGGCGCTGCTCGCCGAGGAACTGCCCGAGAACGACTGCCCGCCGGTGCGGGTCAAGCTGCTGTCCGAGCGCCTGTTGGCGTTCCGCGATTCGGAGGGCCGCTACGGCCTGATCGATGAATTCTGCGCCCATCGGGGCGTATCGCTGTGGTTCGGCCGTAATGAAGAGGGCGGCCTGCGCTGCCCCTACCACGGCTGGAAATACGACGTGACCGGGCAGTGCATGGACGTGCCGTCCGAGCCGGCCGAGAGCGGCTACTGCAAGAAGGTCAAGCTCACGTCCTACCCGCTGGTGAAGCGCGGCGACGTGCTGTGGGCCTATATGGGACCGCCCGACAAGAAGCCGCCGCTGCCGGAATGGGAATTCGCCATGGTGCCGCCGGAGCAGACATTCGTGTCGAAGCGGATCCAGGAGAGCAATTGGCTCCAGGCCATGGAAGGCGGCATCGATTCGAGCCACGTGTCGTTCCTGCACCGCGGCGACCTGCATTCCGATCCGCTGTTCAAGGGCGCCAAGGGCAACCAGTACAATCTCTCCGACATGCAGCCGCATTTCGAAGTGGTCGAGATGCCGGGCGGGCTGTTTATCGGCGCCCGCCGCAACGCCGAGAACGGCAATTACTATTGGCGCATCACGCCGTGGGTGATGCCGTGCTTTACGATGATCCCGCCGCGCGGCGATCATCCGGTGCACGGCCATTTCTGGGTGCCGATCGACGACGAGAATTGCTGGGCGTGGTCCTACGACTTCCACCCGGTGCGGGCGCTGACCAAGATCGAACGCGACGCCATGAAGGACGGTCAGGGCATCCACTGCAAATACACGCCGGGCACGTTCCGGCCGCTGGCCAACAAGGACAACGACTATCTGATCGACCGCGCCGCGCAGAAGGCCGGCAAGACCTACAGCGGCGTTGCCGGCTTCGCCATGCAGGACGCGTCGCTGCAGGAAAGCATGGGTCCGATCTGCGATCGCACCAAGGAAAATCTGGTCTCCACCGACAACGGCATCATCATGTCGCGGCATCGGCTGCTGCGCGCCGCCAAGGCGCTTGCCGACAAGGGCACGGTGCCGCCGGGTGTCGATCCCGAGCACCAGCAGATCCGCTCCTGTTCGGTGGTGCTGCCGGCGGACGTGGCGTTCAAGGACGGCGCCAAGGAGGCGCTGAAGTTCAAGCCGGGCATGGCGCAAACCACGGTGTAACGCGCCGGGAGATCCGATGACCGAGCAGGGGCACGCGGAAAAGCGGAGCCTGACCGGGGTCTGGAACGGTCTCTATACGTATCTGGACGGCCGCTCGACGTCGTTCGTCGCGACGTTGATCGAGTCGGGCGGCTCGCTCTCCGGCACGACGCACGAGACGAGCACGAGTCCGGGCACTATGCTGTTCGCAAACCTCGCCGGCGCGCGTAGCGACTCGACGGTGACCTTCACCAAGACCTACGACAAGCCCGATGTTTTCCATCGCAACGCGATCCGATACGACGGCGTACTCAATGGCGAGGGTACCGAAATCGAGGGGCGCTGGACCATTATGCTGTTCTGGTCCGGTAAGTTTCTGATGGTCCGCTCACCCGGACAGGAGATCAAAGCCGAGCGCAAGGCGCACGCGCGGACCTGACTGATTCCTCACCCTGAGGTGCTCGCGCAGCGAGCCTCGAAGGGCGAGACCGCGGCGCCTCGGCATCATCCTTCGAGGGCCGCGCGTTGCGCGGCCACCTCAGGATGAGCGGACATGACGCCGAACTCAGCCGAGTTTCTCGACCACCAGGCTCGCCATCGTCACCTCGCCGTCGGTCACGTAGCGGTTGACGTGCTCCGGCAAATGCTGCCCGGCGCGATACGAGACGGTCTCGCCGATCACCCGGATACTGTTCAGCTCGGTGATGATGAAATCGCGCTCGATGTCGGTGTCGGCATCGGTCGCGTGGGTGATCTGGAAGGTGAGGCGGGTCAGCGAAAATCCCGTGTCCTTGGTGCCGGCGCCGACCCACAGCACGCGCGCGTCGGGCGGCGGCGGCTTGGCGCCGCGCCAAAATCGCGCGTGGCCCAAACTGACTTCGTGTGCGGTGCTCAAGGCCCAGAAGCGCACATGGTGACGTCGCCGCGGACTGTTGTTGATGCACTTCTGGAAACCGATGTCCTGGCCGCGGCCGAACAGATAGAGCGTGCTGAACGGCGCCGTCGGATAGGGCGTGTTGAGCACGAACGCGCGGACCATGCGCCACGTGCTTTTCAGGCTGAGCCGGTCGGCCTCGAACCAGCCGGCCGCCGCGAATGCCGCGCGCAGCTGCGTCAGCGTGCCGACCAGCACCACGTTCACCGGGTCACCCGGAAGGCCGTCGCCGGTCATCGTGTAACTCGGCACCCGTTTGCGGTGAAGAATGGCGAGGCCGAGGTGCACACTGCGCGGCAGGATCAGATAGGCCGCGATGGCGTAGCTCAGAACCACCGCCAGGATCGACGGCGCCCGGTGATCGACCCAGCGGAACACGAATACGATCAGCCAGACGGTGAGGACGCCCAGCCCCAGGACCAGCACGCGCTGGAAAAAGCGTATGAGTGCTCGCACCATCGCGCCACCCAATTGCGTATCGAATGACGTTCCCGCTAGGACGCGTCGTTCTGCGTCACCGCGTTCCTTCCCGCAATAAAACCCTGGCATGCGGCGCGCGGCAGGCCGTGCATGGAAAAGCCGCCCGCCGATTCACCGCCGCAATAAAGCCCGGGAATGACCTCGCCCTTCATGTCGATCACCTGGCAGCGCGCGTTGATGCGGAGTCCCGCGCGGGTGTCGTGGATCACCGGCGTCGCCCAGGCGGCATGGAACGGTGGCTTGGCGATCTTGTAGCGCGGCGTGGGCTTGCCGAAATCGCCGTCCTTGCCGGCATCGACGAAGGAATTGTAGCGCTCGACCGTGGCGCGGAGATTCTGCGGCGGCATCGGCACGCGCTGGTATTTCATCACGATTTTGCTGGCGAGTTCATCGATCGTATCGGCGCTGAAAAAGAATCCGGCGGTGGGATCGACGTAAGGCGGCTTCGGCTCCCATTTTTCCCGCGCGCAGGCGTCGGCATCGAAGATCGCCCAGATCGGGCCGCCGCCGTTATGACCGTCGCCGATGCCCGCTAAGGCCGCGTTGATGAAATTGCTCGGATTGTAGTTGCGGTTCTTGGCGTTGAGATAGCTGCCGGGCGCGTAGGGGTCGATGGTCTTGTAGCTCGAATAGGTGAAGTGGCCGCCGGTCTCGTCGTAAAAGCGCTTGCCCAGCATGTTGACCAGGATCGCGTCCTGCCAGTCCTTGACCGCAAGCCCGATGGCGCGCGCCTTGTCGAACACGTCGCTGTCCGGATACCAGCGCACATTCACATAGCCGTACTGGCAGCCGATGGCGCCCGGCTTGGTGATGCCGGAGCCGAATTCGCCGGTGTAGTTGAAGCCGCCCCACAAAGCCGCGCCGACATCCATTGCGGCAAGCTCACCGCTCGCGTCCTGATCGGACCACGGCATGCCGGCGAGCCCGCAATATTCCTCGGTGAGCCGCGGATCGAACATGCGGCGGAAATTGACGTTGCCGGTCGAGCCGCCGGTAGCGACGATCACCGCCTTGCGGGCGCGAAAATTAAGCGTCGCGCCGTTGTGGCTGACGGCGATGCCGGTGACGCGGCCGAATTTCGGCGTCTCGCGGTGGACCGCCGTCATGCGGTGTTCGAGCAGGATTTCGACGCCCGCCTTGCGCGCGGCAATCTCAAGCGGCCGGATCAGACCGGCGCCGGCGCGAATTTCGTCGTCATCCGGCGCGGCCGGCCCGCCGGTATGCACCATCGGCCAGTCCTCGACCGAGATCTGCATGGTGCGCAGCGCCGACGCGCCGATCTCGTGACCGACGCTGTTCGGCTTGCGGTCGATGACCTTGACGCCGTGCGCCAGCAGAAATTCGAACGTCGGCACGCTGTTGTCGGCGAAGGCGCGGATGATCTCTCGGTCGTTATAGCGGTAAGGCGGAAAGCCGTTCGGCTCGACCACGCTCCAATCGGTCAGATCGTTGAAGAACAGATCGGGTGAATCGTCGATGCCGTGTTTCTTCTGATAGGAGGTGCCGCCGCCGAGCGGCAGGTTGCCGCCCGAAGTGATGGCGTGGCCGCCGACGTGATTCTCGGCTTCGACCATGATCACCGACGCGCCTGACTCGCGCGCCACGATGGCGGCCGGAAATCCGGTCGCGCCTGTACCGATCACCACCACGTCGGCTTCGCGGTCCCACTTCTCCACGCTCATGAACCCCTCATTCCTCGCTCAAGGGCGGGGAGACTAACAGCATTCCGGTTTTTGTGTCATTGGGGAGTTGAAGGCATCGTCATTGCGAGGAGCGAAGCGACGAAGCAATCCAGTTCTTCGCCGCAGAGCTGGATTGCTTCGCTTCGCTCGCAATGACGCGCAAGGACCATTCGTTATTGAAGAGGCTCATCATGCCGGATTTTGTCGCCACCCATCGGCTCACCGAGGACGCGAGCCTGAAGATGTTGCAGGCCGGCGTCGCCAAGGCGAACGCGCTCCATTGCAAGGTGTCGCTGGCGGTGGTGGACGCGAGTTGCCGGCTGATCGCGTTCCTGATGATGGACGGCGCGCGGCATTTCTCGATCATCACCACCAAGCGCAAGGCCATCACCGCGGCGTCGCAGCGGCAGCCGACCGGCTACGCGCCGGAGGAGAACGCGCTGTCGATGGCGGTGCGCATGGGCGATTTCACCAACGTGCCGGGCGGCTTCCCGATCACGGTCGACGGCCAGGTGATCGGCGCCGTCGCCGCCGGAGGCGCCAAGATCGAGCAGGATGTCGAAGTGGCGAAGGCGGCGCTCGCGGCGCTCGGACGGTAGGGTGGGTTAGCGCCTATAGGCGCGTAACCCACCAATTTGGACAGAGAACGAGCAATCGGTGGGCTACGCCGCTGCGCGGCTAACCCACCCTACATCAGTATCCGCGCTTGCGGTCCACCGCCTGTGCAAGCGGATGGCCGGCGCGAAAATCCCGGACCACCGCGCAGATGCGCACGTCCAGCTCCGGCATCGCGGCCGCGAAGGCGCGCCGCCACACGTCGCCGGTGCCGGGCTGCGGCGCGAGAAGAAGCGCCATGCCTAAGCCGGAGCGAGGGCGCGCATCTTGTCGCGCGCCGCCTTCACCGCCTTGATGATGTTCTGATAGCCGGTGCAGCGGCACAGGTTCGACGCGAGCACGTCGATCAGCTCTTCGTCATCGATCTGCGGGTTCTTTTCCAGCGCATTGGTGGCGAGCATCAGGAACCCGGGCGTGCAATAGCCGCATTGCAGGCCGTGATTGTCGATGAAGGCCTGCTGCAGCACCGAGAGCTTGTCGCCGTCGGCGAGCCCCTCGACGGTGCGGATCTTCTTGCCGTTCGCCTGCACGGCGAACATCAGGCAGGAGCGCACCGCCTCGTCGTTGACGATGACCGTGCAGGTGCCGCAGACGCCGTGCTCGCAGCCGATATGGGTGCCGGTCTGGCCGCAATCGTCGCGGATGGCGTCGACCAGCGTTTTGCGCGGCTCGACGCGGATCGGATAATCGCGGCCGTTGATGTTCAGTGTGATGTCGAATTTCTCGGTCATGTTGATTTTACGTTCCTATCGTCGTCATGGCCGGGCTCGTCCCGGCCATCCACGTCTTTCTCACGAGCAACAAAGACGTGGATGCCCGGCACGAGGCCGGGCATGACGAAATAAACTAGCCCTTCGGCAGCACATCGGAAAACTTCTTGCGCACGAGGTCATCGACTTCCTTGCTGGACCGCACCACGACCGGGAAGGTGTCGCGGCGTTTGAACGGCTTGCAGGCGTCGATGACGACGCGCGCGTTGCGCGGATCGTCGCTGGCGTAAGCCATCGGATCGAGCGCGGTCGACCAGCAGCCCCGCAGCGTCTCCATGCCCTCGCGCGGATCGAACCGGGTGCACATCGCCCAGATCACCTTGTCCATGTCGGCCGGGTCGATGTCGTCATCGACCACGACGACGAAACGGTTGGCGTAGGCGCCGGCGTGGCATTGCGAGGCGATCAGTCCGGCCTGCTTGGCGTGGCCGGCATACTGTTGCTTGATCGCGACCGTGAGCCAGAGCCGGCTGCCGCCCGCCGCATGCGCCCACACGCCCTTCACTTCGGGCACGCCTGCGGCTTCGAGCTGATTCCACACCGCGCCGGCCCGGTAGGTGCCGCGATAGAACAAATCGTCGTCCGGCGGGATGCCCGGAATGGCGCCGAGCAGAATCGGATCGTCGCGGTGCATGAAGGTTTCGATTGCGATCACCGGCTCCTTCTTCAGGCCACCGGCGTAGTAGCCGGTCCACTCACCGAGCGGGCCTTCGTCGCGCAGCGCGTTCGGATGAATGAAGCCCTCGAAGGCGATCTCGGCATGCGCCGGTATCGGCAGCCCGGTGCGCGGCCCGGCGATCACCTCGATCGGCTCGCCGATCAGGCCGCCGGCCACGTCGTATTCGTTCTTGCCGTAGGGAATTTCCAGTCCGGCAATCATGAATTGCGCCGGATGCATGCCGCACACCACCGCGATCGGGCACGGCTCGCCGCGCTCGTGATAGCGCCGCTTGATGATGTCGCCGTGCTTGCCCTTGGAGAACATCACGGTCGCCACGTTGGGCTCGTGCGCCTGGACGCGGTAGGCGCCGTAGTTGATCCAGCCGGAATCCGGATCGCGCATGATCACCATGTCGCCGGTGCCGATGTAGTAGCCGCCGTCATGCTCGTGCCAGCGCGGCACCGGAATCTTGAAGATGTCGATGTCCTTGCCGGTGTGGACGTTCTCCAGGAGCGGTCCGTCCTGCACCGTGACGGGCGCGATGGCGCGCGCCTCTTTCATGTAGCGGCGCCAGTAATGCACCAGCTCGACGGCGCTTGCGTCGGGATCGAGCCCGAGCGTGATGTTGATGCGGCGGACCGAGGTGAGGATGTTGGCGAGGATGCGCCGGCCGCTCGGGAAGCCCGGCACCTCGTCGAACAGCACTGCCTTGTTGCCGATGCGGCGCTGATAGATGTCGACGATGCCGCCGATCTCCTTCTCGCGCTCGGCGCCGGTGATGTCCTGCAATTCGCCGTTGGCGCGCAGCTGCGCGATCCAGGCGCGCAGGTCCTGGCGCTCTTTCGTAGCTGTCTTCTTCGTGGGGCGAGTTTTGACTGGTGCGTCCATTCCTGCAGTCCGTAGGGTGGGTTGAGCAAAGCGAAACCCACCATTGGACCGGGAGGCGACCGCGATGGGTTTCGCTGCGCTCAACCCATCCTACGGGCTAAGGCTTTACATATCCAGCACCAGCCGCTCGGTGGCGCAGCCGCAGCAGCAGATCATCACCTTCTCATTGGTGGCCTGCTCTTCCTCGCTCAGCACCGAGTCGTGGTGGATCGGAATGCCGGAGATGACCTTGGTCTCGCAGGCGCCGCAGATGCCGAGCTCGCACGAATAATCGACGTCGACGCCGGCCTGGAACAGCACTTCGAGCACTTTCTGGCCCTCGGGGATGAAATACTCCTCGCCGGAACGCGCCAGCTCGACCCAGAAGCCGCCGAGCTTGTCCTCCTGCCCAGCCGCTTCTTCCTTCGGCGTGAAATATTCGACGTGGATGAGGCTGCGCGGGCGGCCGGCGGCCGCGGCCTCGAACGCCTTGAGCATCGGATTGGGGCCGCAGCAGTACAGGTGCGCGCTCGCGGGGATTTCGGCCACGGCCTTGGCGAGGTCGAGCACGCCGCCGGTCTCGTCATCGAAATGCAGGTGGCGCAGATTGGGTTCGAGCTTTTCCAACGTGTCGAGAAACGCCATGTCGGCGCGCGACCGGCACGCATAGTAGAGCTTCCACGAGCGGCCGCGCGCGTTGAGCTGCTGCGCCATGCACCAGATCGGCGTGATGCCGATGCCGCCGGCAAACAGCGCGACATGCTCGGCGTCCTCGACCAGCGGGAAATTGTTGCGCGGCGCGCTGATCTTGATTTCGTCGCCGACTTTCATTTGTTCGATGATGTAGCGCGAGCCGCCGCGGCTGTTTTCGTCGCGCTTGACGCCGACCACGTAGCTGTCGGGATTGTCGTCCGCCGGACGCACCAGCGAGAACTGCCGGAGCATGCCGTTGGGCAGATGCAGGTCGATATGTGCGCCGGGCTTGTAGGCCGGCAGCCTGGCGCCGTCGCGGCGTGCGAAGGTGTAAAGCTTGGTGTCGCGCGCCACGTCCTCGATCTTGATCAGTCGTGCGTCGATCAGGCCGGTATGCGGTTCCGGCAGGTGCGTGCTGGCGGTGGCGGCTGCGGTGTCCATGCGGGGCTTAGATAGGCGGCGGAGGCATGGTTCCGCAACCTGGATTTCCAAGCGCTATCGTAGGGGCACCCCTTGTGGGTGCCCAAGGCTCGGCGTTCGGAGGGTGGGCGGCCACAAGGGCCGCCCCTACGGTTCCGCCTTACGCACCGAATCCTCCGGCATCATATCGCCGCGCTGTCGGGCGAGCGTTTCCCGGCCGCTGACCTCCCAATCGCCGGCCGTGGCACGCTGGGCGAAAGTTTCCCAGCGTTCGATCCAGTCGCCGAGCTGATAGCCGTGCCAGGGCGCGGTCACGGTCAGCGGATGCAGGCCGAGCCGTTCCCACAGCGCCCGCGCATGCTCCATGTGCTCGCGCGTCGGCAGCGCGAGGGGTGGCATGGGCCGCTTGCGCGTGGCGTCGATCAGCATGCTGGAATCGGACTGGTCGGGGCCGTACTGCGCACCCTGCACGCCACCCCGATAGGGCACGAGCTGCACGTCCTCGCGCGGATTGGACCGATAGGCGAGCGACCACAGCACGGCGTCGACGCTCGCCGGATCGATATCGTCGCTCACCGCGACGACGATCTTGCCGCAATTCGACATCAGCGACGAGGTGCCGTGCAGCGCGCGCCAGACTTCGGTGCGCGGCGTGCCGTAGGCGATCTGCAAAAACAACACCGGCCGTAGATTGGTGAGCCGCTCGTGCATGGCGACGCGGCGCACACCCTTGATCGACAGTCCGTCGCGCAGATGCGCAAGGAACAGCGGCTCGTAAGCGACCTTTTTGATCACGCTCGATTCGCTGGGCGTCACCTGGCTTATGATCGAGACAAATACCGGCTTCTTCTTCCGCGTGATTGCCGTCACGCGCATCGGCATGTTGAAGCCTTCGAGCGCCACGTAGCCATTGCTCTCACCGAACGGCGCCTCGGGTTCGAGCACCTGCGGATCGATCAGGCCCTCGATGACGATCTCGGCGTCGGCCGGCACCACCAGATCGACGGTCTTGCATTTGACGGTGCGGATCGGCTCGCCGGCGAGGCCGCCGGCGACGCCGAGTTCATCGAGGTCGATGGCGAGCTTTTGCGGGCCGGTAAACACCACCACGGGCGCGGCGCCGATCACGATCGCGATCGGCATCGGTTGCTTGCGCTCGCGGTATTTGAGCCAGTGCAGGAAGCCGCCGGCGCCGGTCGCCTCGCGCGCTACCATGCGCACCGCGAGCCGATCGGCGGCTTTGAGCCCGGCGCGGTAAGTGCCCATGTTCTGCACGCCGCTGTCCGGATCGCGCGTGACGCACAGCGTCGCGGTGAGATACGGCGCCGAGTCGAAGCCGGGCGTCGACACGGGGACCGGTAGTGCCGCAAGGCCGCCCGGCGCTTTCAGATCGTCGCCGGTGATCACGACCTCCTGGCATGGCGCGGTGTTGACCATGACTGGCGCAATCGGGTTGGCGATCGCATTCATCCAGGCATCGCCAATCTCTTCGACCTTGCGGCCCATGCCGACGGCGTAGATGTCCGGCGATGCCGCCAGCGCCCCGACCACGACCGGGATGTCGTATTTGCGGCCCTTGGAATCAGTGACGTTGGTGAACACGAAGGCGCGGCGCTTCTCCTCCGGCACGCCGCCGACGAACTGCCAGCGCACCAAGGGGTGCAGCTCGGTGTCCTTGTTGACGGGCGTATCGATGCGCTGCACGAGGCCCAAAGCCTCCAGAGCGGCAAGATGCTCCTGGAAATCGAGGCAGGGGCCGGTGCGCGAGGCGGCCTTGCGGCGCAGGTCGTCGGCTTGGTCCAGCATTGTCTTGGGCGTCCTTCCTGGGAACGCCGATCGTATCACAGCGTCTTGATCGCGTGGACTCGGCTGCGAATTGCGGCGGCGAATGCCGCCAGCGCGGCGGCGTCATGGCGCCGTCCGGCGCTCGCGCCCCAAACCGGCTTCGGCCACAGCGGGTCGCCGATGCGGCGCGCGACGACGTGGATGTGAAGTTGCGGCACCACGTTGCCGATCGCCGCGACGTTGAGCTTGTCACAGCGCGTCTCGTCCTTCAGGGCGCGCGAGACGCCCGAGATTTCATCCATAAGCAGCGCCTGCTCGCCGCCGAGATCGATCATGTCGCGCGCGCCGGCGCGACGCGGCACCAGAATGAGCCACGGAAAGTCGGCGTCGTTCATCGCAAGGAGCCGCGACAGCGTGAGATCGCAGACCGGGATGGTGTCAGCTGCGAGCTGAGAATGCAGAGACCAGCCGGTTTCGTTCATCGCCGCCTCGCTCAGGGAGATCGGCAGTGAACGCTTTCGTCACCGCGCTTTCAACGTATTCCGCAAGCACGCGCCCGATCATGACGACAACCGGTCCGGTCGGCGGCTCGGCCGCGAGCCGCGCCGGCAGTTCGGCAATTGTCGCCGCGATGATGCGCTCGTCCGTGCGCGTCGCGCGTTCGATCGCGACGGCGGGCATCCGCGGATCGAGGCCCGCCTGCACCGCGCTGGTCACGAGTTCCGGCAGCGTCTTGACCGGCATGTAGATGACGGTCGTGACCGCCGGATCGGCGACGCTCGCCCAATCCGTGTCGGCCGGCACATTGCCGTCGCGGCCGTGTCCGGTGATGTATTGCACCCGGCGCACCTTGGCGCGGTGCGTCAGCGATACCAGGAGCCGGCTTGCGGCGCCCTGCGCGGTGGTGATGCCGGGCACGACGCCGACATCGATACCGGCGGCGCGGCAGGCGGCGATTTCCTCATCGGCGCGGCCGAAAATCATCGGATCGCCACCCTTGAGCCGCACCACGCGGCGGCCCGCCCGGGCGAGCGAGATCATCAGCGCGTTGATGTCGTCCTGCTTGCACGATGGCGCGTGGCCGGTCTTGCCGACCAGCATTTTCTTGGCCTCGCGGCGCGCGAAGTCGAGCACGTCGCGCGACACCAGATCGTCGAACAGAATGACGTCGGCCGATTGCAGCGCGCGCACGGCGCGCAGCGTCAGCAATTCCGGATCGCCCGGACCGGCGCCGACCAGGATGACCGAACCGGCGCGCGGATCGCCGGCGGGCGTGAGCAGCGCGGCGAGATCGGCCTCGCCCGGCGGTACATCGGGCGCCGCAATCGCGCGCGCGGTGAAGCGCTCCCAGAAATTGCGCCGGCCGCGAAATGGCAGGCCGAGCGCATGCACGCGCGGGCGCCAATTGCGGGCGGCCTCTGCCCACCGCGCAAAGCCCTTTGGGATCAGGGTCTCGATCCTGGCGCGGATCGCCTGGCCAAACACCGGCGCGGCGCCATCGGTGGAGATGCCGATGATGAGCGGTGAGCGATTGACTATGGCGCCGAACGAAAAATCGCAGAACGCCGGGCGGTCGATGACATTGACCGGCACGCCGGCGGCACGTGCGGCGGCGGCAAATTGCGCGGCTTCACTGTCGTCCGCGCAATCGGCGACTGAGATGGCCGCGCCGGCAAAATCCTCGGTCTTCCAGGCCGCGCGATGAATTTCGACTGAGCCACCGGGAGGCGCCGCCGCGAGCGCGAGCATGTCGTCGCGGGGCTCGGGTGCAAAAACGTCGACCTGCGCGCCTGCGGCGGACAGCAATTCGGCCTTCCAGGCCGCCGCAGTGGTCCCGCCAGCTACGAGCGCTCTCTTGCCCTCCAGTGCATAAAAAACAGGCAGGCGCGACAGCACTCCCAGCCGGGGCGAACGAAGATCGGTCGGCAGTCGGCTCATGTGGTCGGTCCTGGCCTCTCTATCGAGATAGAATTTTCTCCCCCAAAGAGCAATCCGAAGCGCATTGTTTGCAACAATCGTTTCCTCAGTTGACAAAATCGTGGAAAAATATCTTTCCAATCCTGCCGCAGGCGCGTGCTCCAAGGTGTGTCGGTACTGATTGATTATTCAAGTCGTGTGCCAATAGCGCCGTGGACGACGACGGCCAGAAACTTGGCGGGCGCCCGACGGGATTCCGTCGAGCGCCCTTAAGACGTCAGTCCGCCTGTAAGCCGGGTTCTGGATGGCTTGCGGGCGCTAACCCGCAGGCGTGACGGCCATTCCTCTTGGACGCCGGTTACCCGGCGCCTCCAGCAACCTACCCGGACGGCAGGGTCTGGACACGACCCCGAAGCGCTTCGTGCTTTTGGCGCAAAACCTTCGCGCCGTCCCTATTCGGTCTTGCTCCCGGTGGGGTTTGCCGTGCCGCTGGCGTTACCGCCAACGCGGTGCGCTCTTACCGCACCGTTTCACCCTTACCGCGGCCAAATACGCAACGCGCCGCGGCGGTCTGTTCTCTGTGGCACTTTCCCTGGGCTCGCACCCGCCGGACGTTATCCGGCACCGTTTGTCCATGGAGCCCGGACTTTCCTCCCCGGCCACCTTTCGGTGCTCGCCGGAGCGGCCGTCCGGCCGACTGACTAGGACAGGGATGGAGATGGCATTCGCCGCCGTCAAGGGGCGTGGGCGGCAACGATGCGTTCGAAGGCGCGCACCCGCGCTGCCATGTTACGCGGCCGGTTGCGGTGCGCGAGCACGTCGGCCAACGTCTTGAGCGTCGACACGTCGGCGACGCCATCGACGCGCTGCGGCCGGAAGTGGCGCTGGAACGCCACGACGACATCATGCGTCGTGGAGTCGAACATGCCGTTTGTGGGAACGCCGTAGCCATATTCGCCAAGCGATCGTTGCAACGACGCAACGGCCTCACCGCGATCGCCAAGCGAGAGCACCGCGTTTTCCGTGATCGGCGCCGGGCTCACCCAATGACCGACGCCTGAATCGTGCAGCACGCGCCACGGAAATTTTTCTCCGGGATCCTGTTTGCGCGACGGCGCGACGTCCGAATGCGCCAGCACGCGCGCCGGTTGGATCGAATGACGCGTGAAGATACTGCGGCACAGGGCCGTCACCGCCGCGATCTGGCGGGCCGGAAACTCCGGATAGCCATAGGCGTGGCCGGGATTGACGATTTCGATGCCGATCGAGCACGAATTAATATCGGTTTCACCGGCCCAAGATGCCGTTCCGGCATGCCAGGCGCGGTGGCTTTCCTCGACCAGCTGCACAATGCGGCCGTCTTCAAAGATGAAATAATGCGCTGACACTTCGCTGCCGCGGCTGGTCAGCAGCATGAGCGCGGCGTCGGAGTCCTGCATGCCGGTGTAATGCAGAACGATCATGTCGGGCCGACGGCCGTCCTTGCGCTCGCCAAAATTCGGCGAAGGAACGACCTCAGCTACAACGCACGAATCCGGCAAGAACGCACCACGCGCGACCATGCAGCGACTTTAGGTTAACAGGTGTCGCGCACAAGCCGATTTAAAGCTTGGCGCGCGTGCCTGTGGAAAAAGCCAGACTGCGTTGCGTCGATGCAACGCACATGTCGAAGGCGCGACAGTACAGTGTCGTTGACCGTCACGCGCGAGCAATTGCGCCGCTGCTCAACTTGCGTCGCTGTCTCCCGGACGCTGCCCTGACGTTGAGGGTGTCGCAGCCGGCGCGCTTCTCGTCCGGTCGGTGCATTTTTCAACCATTCCTTAAGCTTGACGTTCGCTAATCAAAATCGAGGAAAGCTGCTCATTCGGTGCGGCCGGTGCGTTGACGCCCATATAGTCCCATGATAGCCCAAAATATCCCAATTGCGGCGATTGCTTCGGTCTCAGACCGAAGGGAGCGCCTGCGATTTGGGCCCCTCTGCGGGACACCGCTTGAAGAGGAGCGAAATGGACCGGTTTGTGTCCCATTACGTGCTCCGCCTGGACGCGAAGGGGCGAGTCTCGGTCCCGGCGTCATTCCGCGCCGTGCTGGCGCGCGACGGTTTCGACGGTCTTTATTGCTATCCGGCGCTCGATCGACCGGCCCTCGACGCCGGCGGCAACGCCTTGCTGAGCGAGATCGAGGCGCTGATTGCAGGCTTTGCGCCCTATTCGGATCAGCGCGAGCAATATGCGCTGGCGCTTTATGGAACCAGCGAGACGCTGAAGATCGACAGCGAAGGCCGCATTGTCTTGACCGACGCACTCAAGAAGTCATGCGAGAATCGCCGACACGGTCACGTTCGTCGGTCTCGGTCACAAATTTCGAATCTGGGAGCCTGGCCGCTTTCGCACGGAACTCGCGGAGGCCACCGAGAAGGTCCGTGCCTTCAAGCAGGAACTGGGCCCCCGGATGATGGCGGCGGGCGTACCTCCAAAACCGCTCGGAGCACGGGAATGATGACGGGCGGCGGCAGCTCTGCTGTCGCTGGCGGACTGGCCCGTCACGTTCCCGTGCTCGTCCATCGCGCCATCGATTGGCTCAACGTTCGCGATGGCGGCCTCTACATCGACGCCACGTTCGGCGCCGGCGGATTCTCGCGGGCCATTCTGGCCACACCGGGCGCGCGGGTGATCGGTGTCGATCGCGACCAGAGCGCCATCGCGCGCGGCGCCGATCTGGTCGAAGCGGCGCAAGGCCGGCTCGAACTGGTCGAGGAACGTTTCGGCAATCTGCAATCGATCCTGCCGAATGGCGGCGCTGCCGCGGTCGACGGCATCGTGTTCGATCTCGGCGTTTCGTCCATGCAACTCGACGAGGCGGATCGCGGCTTCTCGTTCCGGCTCGATGGGCCGCTCGACATGCGCATGGGCGGCGAAGGGCCGACCGCGGCCGATGTCGTCGCGCATGCCGGTGAGCGCGATCTCGCCACCATCATCGCGACGCTCGGCGAAGAGCGTCATGCTCGCGCCGTCGCACGCGCCATCGTCAAGGCGCGCGGCGGGCAACCCATCGATACGACGCGAGCGCTTGCCGAGATCGTGGCGCGCGCGGCGCCGGCGCGACCGGGCGCCATTCATCCGGCGACCCGCACGTTTCAGGCGCTGCGGATTTTCGTCAACGACGAGCTTGCCGAAATCGCCAATGGGCTCGCCGCGGCCGAGCGGATCCTGAAACCGTCGGGACGGCTGGTGGTAATCGCCTTCCACTCGCTTGAAGACCGCATCGTCAAGACCTTTCTCGCCGAGCGCAGCCGTGCGCCGGCGACCTCACGCCATCGGCCGCTGGCGGAATCCGCGTCGCCGACGTTTCGCGTGCTGACGAAGCGGCCGGAGACGCCGGACGAAACCGAAATCGCCGCCAATGCGCGTGCCCGCTCGGCCAAACTGCGCGCCGCAGAGCGCACCGAGGCGACCGCGCAAACCGCTGAAATCGAATCACTGTTGCCGCGCCTGCCGTCGCTGGCGGCCGTGGTGCGGGGGCGCCCGTGATTTTGCGCATCCTCAATCTCATGGTGATCGGCGCGCTCGTCCTTGCAGCGGCCTATGTCTATCGCATCAAATACGAAGCAACGGTTCAGGCCGAACACCTCGCCAAGCTGCGCGGCCAGGTACGGCATGAGCGCGACAAGATCGCAGCGCTTCGGGCGCAGTGGGGCGAGCTCGACGATCCGGCCCGCATCCAGGATCTCGCCAAGCGCTTCCTCAAGCTGCAGCCGGTCGCGCCGACGCAATTCGACACGCTGTCTCATTTGCCGGATCAGCCGCCGGACTACATGCGGCCGGGCAGCAGAGATCCGATCGGCGGCATGATCGAACATCTGGAAGAGCCGGTCGAAGTGACGGGCAGCGTTCCGCAAGGCTCCGCGCCGCCGCCGGTGTCTGGCAGAACCACAACGCCGCCGGCAGCCGCGCCGGCACAATCCCGAACGGGCAGCGAATGAGCGCGACAGCCGAACCCCTGCCGGGCGAGCCCGCCGAGCCATGGCTGCGGCGATTTAAGCGTGTCATGCTCTACGGGCGCAACGTCGACCGCAGCGCCAAGGCCCGCGCGCGGGTGGGGCTGGCGATCATCGGCTTTGTGGTCGTCTACGGCATCATCGCGTTGCGCCTCGTGCTGTTCGGCATCGTTTCCGACAGCCGGGCACCGCAGCGCGTCATCGTCGACGATGCGGTCGCCACCGCGCGTCCGGATATCCTCGATCGCAACGGCGAGATCCTGGCAACCGACGTGCGCGTGCCGTCGCTCTACGCCGAGCCGCGACGCATCATCGATGTCGACGAGGCCGTCGAGTTGCTGACTGCGGCGGTGCCCGATCTCGATCCGACCGAATTGCGTGCGCGGCTCTCCTCCAAACGCGGCTTCGTCTGGCTCAAGCGCGACATCACGCCGGAGCAGGAGAAAGAAATCTATCGGCAAGGCCTGCCCGGCATCGGCTTCCTGAAGGAGAACAAGCGCGACTATCCGAACGGCCCGGAAGTTTCGCACCTGATCGGTCACGTCAACATCGACAATCAGGGCATCGCCGGGATGGAGAAGTGGCTCGACGGCCATGGTCTTGCGGCGCTGCACATGGCGGGCCTCGCTACCGACCGTCTGCAGAACCCGGTCGTGCTGGCCACCGACCTGCGCGTGCAGCACGCGCTGCGCGACGAGCTCGTGCAAGCGCGCGAGCACTTCCATGCGATCGCGGCGGCCGGCGTCGTGCTCAACGTCAACACCGGCGAAATCGTCGCCATGGTGTCGGAGCCCGACTACGATCCGAACGATCCGCGCCAGGCTAACGAACCGACGCGCATCAACCGGCTGACCACAGGCGTCTACGAGATGGGTTCGACCTTCAAGGCGTTCACCATCGCGATGGCGCTCGACTCCGGCAAGATATCGCTCAACTCGTCCTGGGATGCCCGGGCGCCGCTGCGGATGGGCCGGTTTCTCATTCACGACTTCGATCCCGAGCACCGCTACCTCTCGCTGCCAGAGGTTTTCACCTATTCGTCGAATATCGGCGCGGCGCGCATTGCGTTGTCGCTCGGCACCAGCGCGCAGCAGGCTTTCCTGAAAAAAATGGGCCAGCTTGACCGGTTGCACACCGAATTGCCGGAAAGCGCCGAGCCGATCCTGCCGCGGCGCTGGAGCGATCTGACCACCGCCACGATCGCGTTCGGCCACGGCTTGTCGGTGGCGCCGCTGCAAGCCGTGATGGGCGTCGCCGCGATCATGAACGGCGGTATTCTGATCCCGCCGACTTTCCTCAAACGGACCCAGGCGGAGGCCGACGAGCTCGGCAAGCGCGTCATCAGCAAGCGTACCAGCGAAATGATGCGCTATCTGATGCGGCTCAATGTCGAGAAGGGCACCGCCCGGAAGGCCGATGTTCCCGGCTATTACATCGGCGGCAAAACCGGCACCGCCGACAAGGTGGTCGGCGGCCGCTATTCCAAGACCAAGGTGCTGACCGATTTCATGGCCATCATGCCGGCCGACCATCCGCGCTATATGCTGCTGATCATGCTGGACGAGCCGAAGGCGACGCCGGAAACGCACGGTTTTACGACGTCGGGCTGGAACGCGGTGCCGACCGGCGCGAAGGTCGTCGCCCGCATCGCGCCGCTCCTTGGCATCGAACCCCGTATGGACCTGCCGCCGGCCGATCAGCTGATACTGGCCTCGCTGAAGGAAAGCAGGTAAGGCGAGCCATGAGGCTTCGCGAGATTCTGCCTGCTGACGCGGAAATCGCGGCAGGCAGCGCCGATATCGAGGTCGGCGGCATCACGTCCGACAGCCGCTCGGTGCGACCCGGCGATGTCTTCGTCGCTATCGCGGGCGGCAAGGCCGACGGGCTGCGCTTCGTCGCGCCTGCTCTTTCTGGCGGCGCCGCCGCCATCATTGCCGACCGGCCGCCGCAAGTTCCGCCGCCCGCAGGCGTCGCCTTTGTGCAGGTCCGCAACATCCGGCGGGCGCTGGCGCTCGCGGCGGCAAAATTCTATCCGCGCCAGCCGCCGATCATCGCGGCCGTCACCGGAACCAGCGGGAAAACGTCGGTGGCTGCTTTCACGCGCCAGATTTGGACGTCTCTCGGTCGTCAGGCCGCCAGCATCGGCACCATCGGAGTGGTTTCGCCGCGTGGCGAAATTTATGGCTCGCTGACCACGCCCGATCCGGTGGCGCTGCACCGCTCGATCGACCAGCTGGCCCGCGATGGCGTCACGCATCTGGCGATCGAGGCGTCCTCGCACGGCCTCGACCAGCACCGGCTCGACGGATTGCGGATCGCGGCGGCGGGGTTCACGAACATCACGCGCGACCATCTCGATTATCATCCAAGCTTTCAGGATTATCTCGCTGCCAAGCTCCGGCTGTTTGAAGATTTGCTTGAACCGGCGGGCACGGCGGTCGTTCTCGTCGAGCATGAGCATGCGGACGCGGTGGTCGCCGCCGCGACGGCGCGGCGTGTGACAGTGGTGACCGTCGGCCGCGCCGGAACCGGCATTCGCCTTGTCGAGGCGGCGATCGATGGTTTTGCGCAGCGTTTCACGGTCGAGCATGGCGGCAGGCGCTTTCAGGTCCGTTTGCCGTTGGTCGGCGAGTTTCAGATCGAAAACGCGCTGGTCGCGGCCGGTCTCGTCATCGCGACCGGAGGCGATCCCGCTGCGACGTTTGCGGCGCTCGGCGATCTGCAAGGCGCCAAGGGACGTCTTGAACTTGTCGGCGAAAAGCGCGGCGTGCCGATCTTCGTCGACTACGCGCACAAGCCCGACGCGCTCGCCAAGGCGCTAGAGGCGCTGCGCCCCTACGTTACCGGCAAGCTCATTGTCGTGTTCGGCGCCGGTGGCGACCGCGATCGCGGCAAGCGCCCGCTGATGGGGGCCGTCGCCGCCGAAAAGGCCGACAAGGTGATCGTCACCGACGACAATCCGCGCAGCGAAAATCCAGCGGCGATCCGCGCCGCCATTCTGGCGGCCTCGCCCGGCGCGGCCGAGATCGGGGATCGCCGTGAGGCGATCCGTGCGGCGATTGCCGGGCTTTCCCGCGGCGACATCCTGCTGGTCGCCGGTAAAGGCCATGAAACCGGCCAAATCATCGGCGACCGAACCATCGAGTTCAGCGACCACGAGGCGGTCGCCTCGGCTCTGGGGGAACTCGCCGCATGAACGCGCCGCCGCTGTGGACGATCGATGCGATGGCGGCCGCGATGGGCGCCGAACGGCAAGGCGCGTTGCCGCAATCGATTTCCGGGATTTCGATCGATAGCCGCACAATCGCCAAGGGCGACGCGTTCTTCGCCATCGCGGATCGCCGCGACGGACACGAGTTTGTTCCTGCCGCGCTCGCCGCGCAAGCCGGCGTTGCCGTGGTTGCGGCCGGGCGGCGCGCAGAGTTTGCGGCAGACACGCCGCTGCTCATCGTGCCCGACGTTCTGGCCGGACTGCGCGATCTCGCCAAAGCCGCACGCGCCCGCACGCAGGCGAAAGTAATCGGCGTCACCGGCTCGGTCGGCAAGACCGGCACCAAAGAGGCGCTGCGCCTCGGGTTGTCGAAGGATGGCGAGACCCACGCCTCGGTCGCCTCCTACAACAATCATTGGGGTGTGCCGTTGTCACTCGCCCGCTGCCCGGCAAGCGCGCATTACGCTGTGCTGGAAATGGGCATGAACCATGCGGGTGAGATCGAACCGTTGTCGCGGCTGGCGCGTCCGCACGTGGTCCTGATCACGACGATTGCGCCGGTGCATCTCGAATTCTTCGGCTCGCTCGACAAGATTGCTGACGCCAAAGCCGAAATCTTTCTTGGCCTCGAGCCGGACGGCGCGGCGGTCATCAACCGTGACATCGCGCAATTCGCGCAGCTCAAGCGCCGCGCCCGGGAGGCGGGTGTCGCGCGCATCGTGTCGTTCGGCGAGCATGCGAAGGCCGACGCACGTCTCATCAAATGCGCGCTGCATTCCCATTGCTCGACAGTGGTGGCGAACATCCTTGGGACCGAGCTGACCTACAAGATAGGCGCGCCGGGCCGTCATCTCGTCGGCAATTCGCTGGCGGTGCTGGCGACCGCCGTGCTGGCGGGCGCCGATCTCGCGCTCGCGTCGCTGGCGCTGGCGGAACTGAAACCGGTGAGCGGCCGTGGCGCTCCCATCGAAATCGATCTGCCGGGCGGCGCGGCGCTCGTCATCGACGAAAGCTACAATGCCAACCCGGCCTCGGTCGCCGCCGCGCTGGCGCTGCTCGGCCAGGCGCAGATCGGCCCGCAGGGGCGGCGCATCGCGGTGCTCGGCGACATGCTGGAACTCGGAGCGGCGGGGCCGTCGCTGCATCGTGCGCTTGCCAAACAGGCAGCCGCCAGTGCGGTCGATCTGGTGTTCTGCTGTGGGCCACTGATGCAGAATTTATGGAAGGCGCTTCCCGCCGGCCGCCGCGGCGGCTATGCAGAGGAACTCAACAGCGCTCGAATTGCAAGTCGTTCCGGCCATTCGCGCCGGCGATGCCGTCATGGTCAAGGGTTCGCTCGGCTCGCGCATGGGGCCCATCGTCAAGGCTTTGCAGCGCGCATACCCGCACCGGGATACGCTCGACAGAACAGTTGAATCTCACCCGCTTGAAGGCGCGTCCGCGCAAGGTTGATGCGATGTTTTATTGGTTGGTCGATCTTTCGGACAAACTTTCGGTCCTCAACGTTTTTCGTTACATCACCTTTCGCACCGGCGGCTCGATCATCACCGCGCTGCTGTTTGTTTTCATGTTCGGTCCGGGCATCATCGGCCGGCTGCGCAGCTTCCAGGGCAAGGGTCAGCCGATCCGTCCTGACGGGCCGCAATCGCACATCATCGCCAAGGCGGGTACGCCGACGATGGGCGGCCTGATGATCCTGTCCGGCATGCTGGTGTCGACGCTGCTGTGGGCCAATCTTGCCAATCGCTACGTCTGGGTGGTGCTCTGGGTCACGCTGGGCTTTGGCCTGGTCGGCTTCTATGACGATTATCTGAAAGTCACTAAGCAGGCGCACAAGGGCTTCTCCGGCCGATCGCGCCTCCTGGCCGAAGCGGTCATCGCCGGTATCGCCTGCATCATCCTGGTCAAGCTCTCGCAGGTGCCGACGATGCCGACCTTCGCGACATCGCTGGTGTTCCCGTTCTTCAAGGAGCTGGTGATCAATCTCGGCTGGTTCTTCGTCTTCTTCGCCATGTTCATCATCGTTGGCGCCGGCAACGCGGTGAATCTCACAGATGGTCTCGACGGTCTTGCCATCGTGCCCGTCATGATCGCGGCGGCGAGCTTCGGCATGATCGCGTATCTGTGCGGCAACACGGTCTTTGCCGACTATCTGCAAATTCATTATGTGGCCGGCACCGGCGAGTTGGCGGTGGTGTGCGGCGCTGTTGTCGGCGCCGGTCTCGGCTTTCTCTGGTTCAACGCACCGCCAGCTTCGATCTTCATGGGCGACACCGGCTCGCTGGCACTCGGCGGCATGATCGGCGCGGTGGCGGTCGCCACCAAGCACGAGATCGTGCTCGCCGTCATCGGCGGCCTGTTCGTGCTCGAAGCCGTCTCGGTCATCGTGCAGGTGGCGTCGTTCAAGCTCACCGGCAAGCGTATCTTCAAGATGGCGCCGATCCACCATCATTTCGAACAGCTCGGCTGGACCGAGCCGCAGATCGTCATTCGTTTCTGGATTGTCTCGGTGGTGCTGGCGCTCGCGGGCCTTTCGACGCTGAAGCTGAGGTAGCGCCGTCGTGATTGCGATCACGGCCTTCGCCGGCAAAAGGGTCGCGGTGTTCGGCCTGGGCGGCTCCGGGCTGATCAGCGCCAGAGCGCTGTTGGCCGGCGGGGCCAACGTCGTCGCGTTCGACGACAATGCGCAAAGCATCGCCAAAGCCCATGCGGCCGGCATCCCGACCGAAGATCTGCGCACCGCCGATTGGTCGCGGATCGCCGCTCTTGTCCTCGCACCCGGCGTGCCGCTCACTCACCCGGCGCCGCATTGGGTGGTGCAGCGTGCGCGAGCGGCCGGCGCCGAAATCATCGGCGACATCGAGCTGTTCTGCCGCGAGCGCGCACGTCACGCGCCCGGCGCGCCGTTCGTCGCCATCACCGGCACCAACGGCAAATCGACCACCACGGCCTTGATCGGCCACCTCGTCGCTTCCGCCGGCCTGGACGCGCAGATCGGCGGCAATATCGGCACCGCGATCCTGTCGCTCAAGCCGCCCGGTGCCGGCCGCGTCCACGTCATCGAATGTTCATCTTATCAGATCGATCTTGCGCCTTCGCTCGATCCCTCCGTCGGCATCCTGATCAATCTGTCGGAGGACCATCTCGACCGGCATGGCACCATGGCGCACTACGCCTCGGTGAAAGAGCGCCTCGTCGCCGGCGTGCCGCGCGATGGCACCGCCATCGTGGGCGTCGACGACGAATGGTGCAGCGTCATCGCGGAGCGGCTTGCACCGTCCGGCAAAAAGCTGGTGCGCATCTCGGTGCGGCACGAATTGCGCGACGGGATGTACGCCGTGGGACCAAAAATCATGCGGGCTGATGGGGCGGGGGCCCATGCGATTGCCGACCTGTCCGGCATCGGCTCGCTGCGCGGCGTCCACAACGCGCAGAACGCCGCGTGCGCGGCGGCGGCGGCACTGGCGCTCGGCCTCGATTTGCCGGCGATCCAGGCGGGCTTGCGCTCGTTTCCCGGGCTCGCGCATCGCATGGAACAACTCGGCCGGCTGGGCAATATCCTGCTGGTCAACGATTCGAAAGCCACCAATGCGGATTCGACCGCGCAGGCGCTGGCCTGCTTTCCCGATATTTTCTGGATCGCGGGCGGCAAGCCGAAGACCGGCGGCGTCGAATTGCTGCGCGGTTTCTTTCCACGCATCCGCAAGGCTTACCTGATCGGCGAGGCCGCGAAGGAGTTCGCCGCAACGCTGGGCGAAGCCGTGCCGCACGAGATCGACGGCACGCTCGACAGGGCCTTGGCGGCCGCGGTGCGCGACGCCGCGGCATCCGCTGCGCCGGAGCCGGTCGTCCTGTTGTCGCCGGCCTGTGCGTCGTTCGACCAGTATCGCAATTTCGAGGTGCGGGGCGACGCCTTCCGCGAACTTGTTCGGGCCCTTCCGGGCATCACTTCGGCAAATTCTTAATCCCCCTTAAACCATCGCGGTGTCACCACTAGGCGGAAAACCCGGGGATGGGTGGATGGGCTCCCGCGCGCGACGCTCGGCCTTTAACGACTGGTGGTGGACGGTCGACCGTCTGACGCTGGCGGCGCTGGCCACGCTGATGCTTGGCGGCATCATTCTGTGCCTGGCGGCGAGCCCGCCAGTTGCGGCCCGGATCGGGCTTGACCCGTTCCATTTCGTCGACCGGCAGGTGCTGTTTCTCATTCCTGCCACGGCCGTGCTGTTCGCCACGTCGTTCCTGTCGCCGCGCGAGGTCCGCCAGGTCTCGCTCGTGGTGTTTTTCGTGAGCCTTATCCTGGTGGCGGCGACGCCTCATTTCGGCGCTGAAATCAAGGGCGCCCGGCGTTGGCTGGTGATCCTCGGCGTCAATGTGCAGCCGTCGGAATTCCTTAAGCCGGCCTTCGTCATCCTGATCGCGTGGCTGTTCGGCGAATCAGCCAAGCGGCCGGAAATGCCGGCGAACTTCCTGGCGCTGGTCCTGCTCATCGTCGTGGTGTCGCTGCTCGTCATCCAGCCCGACTTCGGCCAGACCATGCTGATCGCACTGGTGTGGGGCGCGCTGCTCTACATGGCGGGGATGCGCTTTATCTGGATCATCGGACTTGCCGGTACGGCCAGCCTGGGCCTGTTGATCGCGTTCTACACCGTTCCGCACGTGGCGCAGCGCATCCACGGATTCCTCGATCCGAGTTCCGCCAGTTCGTTCAATGTCGATATCGCCACCGAATCTTTTATCCGCGGCGGCTGGTTCGGCCGCGGCCCGGGCGAGGGCACCATCAAGCGCATCCTGCCCGAAGGTCACACCGATTTCGTCTTCGCGGTGGCGGCCGAGGAATTCGGCGTCGTGCTCTGCCTTATTCTGGTCGCGCTGTTCGCCTTCATCGTGATCCGCGCATTGACGAAGGCCATGCGCAACGAAGATCCGTTCACTCGTTTCGCCGCATCCGGATTGGCGATCCTGTTCGGCCTGCAATCGACCATCAACATGGCGGTCAATCTTCACCTCATGCCGGCCAAGGGAATGACGCTGCCATTCATCTCCTACGGCGGCTCGTCGTTGATCTCGCTCGCCTACGGCATGGGCATGCTGGTGGCGCTCACCCGCGAGCGGCCAAGCGCGCAGCTCCCCGGCGAACTGGTGATTTCCGGGAGCCGGGTGTGACGCAGGCGGCGGACCGGGCAGCCGCGGCGCCGGTCCTGGTGGCGGCCGGCGGCACTGGCGGCCATCTGTTCCCGGCGGAGGCGCTGGCGTCCGTGCTCGACCGGCGCGGCATCAAAGTTCATCTCGCCACCGACCATCGTGCGGCGCGCTACGGCGGCGCCTTCGCGGACGATGCGATTCACATCGTTTCCAGCGCGACGCTGCGCGCACGAAACCCGATTGCGGTGAGCAGGACCGCGGCATTGCTCGGTATTGGTCTGCTGCAGGCGTTCGCGCTGGTCGGTCGGCTGCGGCCCGCGGCGGTGATTGGCTTCGGCGGCTATCCGACGATCCCGCCGGTGCTGGCCGCTACCTGGCGCGGCGTTCCCAGCCTTATCCACGACGCCAACGCGGTGATCGGCCGCGCGAACCGGCTGCTGGCACCGCGCGTTTCCGCTATCGCCACGACATTTCCAGACGTTTTCAGCAACGATCCGACATTGGCCGGCAAGGCGACGCTGACCGGCAACCCGGTGCGGCCCGCGGTCGTCGCGGCGGCATCAACGCCGTATCCATCGGAGCCTGAGCGGCTGCGGCTCCTGGTGTTCGGCGGCAGTCAGGGCGCTCGCATCATGGCCGACATCGTCCCCCCGGCGATCGCGCAGCTGGATGCAGCTCTGCGCGGCCGCTTAGTCATCGTGCAGCAGGCGCGCGAGGAGGATCTGGGCCGGGTCCGGGAGGCTTTTGCCGGCTGCGGTGTCGTCGCGGAGGTGGCGCCGTTTTTCTCTGATCTGCCGGCCCGAATGGCCGCGAGCCATCTGGTGGTGTCGCGCTCCGGGGCCTCGACGGTCGCCGAACTCGCCGCGATCGGACGACCAGGCATCCTGGTGCCGCTGCCGCATGCGCTCGACCAGGACCAGTTCGCCAATGCGGGGGTGCTCGAACGGGCCGGCGGCGCGCTGCGCATCGCGCAGGATGCGTTCACGCCCCAGCGGCTCGCCAACGAGGTGGCCGGGCTCGCTGCCACGCCGGCACGGCTGGCCGTGATGGCCGCGGCGGCCCGATCGGTCGGGCGCCTCGATGCCGCCGATCGGCTGGCCGACCTGGTCCTCAAGGTGGCGTCCCGGGGCGCAACCAAGTAGATAATTTGACGCCGTCCCCCGGTGGGGAGGGACCAGACAAGGGGGCCGGAACAGCCCATGAGACTGCCGCGCGACATCGGCCCGGTGCATTTCGTTGGCATCGGCGGCATCGGCATGAGCGGCATCGCCGAAGTGCTGGTCAATCTCGGTTATACGGTGCAGGGCTCGGACGTGGCCGACAGCGCCAACGTCAAGCGGCTGCGCGACAAGGGCGTCACGGTCGCGATCGGGCACGCCGCCGCCAATATCGCCGATGCGCGCGTCGTGGTCGTGTCGTCGGCGATCAGGCGTGACAATCCGGAACTTGCCGCCGCGCGCGCCGAGCGGCTGCCTGTGGTGCGCCGCGCCGAGATGCTGGCCGAGCTGATGCGATTGAAAAGCTGCGTCGCCATCGCGGGCACGCATGGCAAGACCACGACCACGTCGATGGTGGCCGCATTGCTCGACGCCGCAGGCTTCGACCCGACCGTCATCAATGGCGGCATCATCAACGCCTACGGCACCAACGCGCGGCTCGGCGCCGGCGAATGGATGGTGGTGGAAGCCGACGAGTCCGACGGTACATTCCTCAAGCTGCCCGCCGACGTCGCCATCGTCACCAATGTCGACCCCGAGCACCTCGATCACTTCAAGACATTCGACGCGGTGCAGGACTCATTCCGCACATTTGTCGAGAACGTGCCGTTCTACGGCTTCTCGGTGATGTGCATCGATCATCCGGTGGTGCAGAACCTGGTCGGCCGCATCGAGGACCGCCGCACGATCACCTATGGCGAAAATCCGCAAGCCGACGTGCGTCTCGTCGACATTTCGCATGCGGGTGGCACGTCACTGTTCACGGTGCTGTTTCGCGATCGCGCCGGACAGGCCGTACACGAGATCAGCAAAATCGCACTGCCGATGCCGGGCCGGCACAACGCGCTCAATGCCACCGCCGCAATCGCAGTCGCCCGCGAGCTTGGTGTCGGCGACGACACCATCAGAAAAGCGCTCGCCGATTTTGGCGGTGTGCGACGCCGCTTTACCCGGACCGGGACCTGGAACGGCGTCACCGTGATCGACGATTACGGCCACCATCCGGTGGAGATTGCAGCAGTATTGCGGGCGGCGCGCGAATCGACCAGGGGGCAGGTGATCGCCGTGGTACAGCCGCACCGCTATACGCGGCTCGCCGCCCTGTTCGAGCAGTTCTGCACCTGTTTCAACGACGCCGACGCGGTGATCGTCGCCCATGTCTATCCGGCGGGCGAAGCGCCGATCGCGGGCGTTGATCGCGACGGGCTGGTGCAGGGCCTGCGCACCCACGGCCACCGCCGCGTCATTGCGCTCGAAGGACCGGAGCAGCTCGCGGGTCTGGTTGCCGGCATGGCGGAGGCGGGGGACTATGTGGTGTGCCTCGGCGCCGGTTCGATCACGCAATGGGCTTATGCGCTGCCCGGCGATTTGGCGGCACTGTCGAAGTGATGCGGTTGCGCAATGACCAAGACGTGTTTGGCGGTTCGTCATGTTGCATTTGAGGATCTCGGACTTTTAGGTCCGCTGCTTTCCGCGCGCGGCTATGACATCCGTTATCACGACGCGGGTATCGAGCCGTTCGCTGCCGATAGTCTCATTGCTCCGGATTTGGTTGTCGTGCTGGGCGGACCGATCGGCGTCTACGAACAAGAAACTTATCCGTTCATCACCGGCGAAATTGCCGCCGTGACGGCGCGCCTGCAATCGAACAAGCCGATGCTCGGCATCTGCCTCGGTGCGCAGATGATGGCGGCGGCGCTCGGCGCGCGCGTCGCCCCTGGACCCGTGAAGGAAATCGGCTACGCGCCGCTGACGCTGAGCGAAGCGGGACAGGCGTCCGTGCTGGCTCCGCTTCGGACCATGCCGGTGCTGCATTGGCACGGCGACAATTGCGCGTTGCCGGCCGGCTGTACGCTGCTCGCCGCGACGGCGCATTGTCCGGTGCAGGCGTTCGCCCGCACCCCGGCGCAGCTCGCGCTGCAATTTCACCTTGAGACCGAACCGGCGCGGCTCGAAGCCTGGCTCGTCGGCCACGCCGTCGAACTCGGCAAGGCCGGCATCGATCCGCGCACGCTGCGCGAAGCGGCGCGCGCGTTCGGTCCGGCGCTGCGCCAAACCGGCAGCGCGGTGCTGGCGGCGTGGCTGGACACGAATGTTGGAGGGAACGCGTGAGCTTCCCCGACATCGTTCCCGATCTGAAAGCCGCGATGCCGGAACTGCGCGGCCGTCTGCTTGGCGACCAGCCGCTGGCCGGGCTGACCTGGTTCCGCGTCGGCGGTCCGGCGCAGGTTCTGTTCATGCCGGATGACGAAGCCGACCTGTCATATTTTCTTTCGCATCTGCCGCGCGACCTCGCCGTCATGGTCGTCGGCCTCGGTTCCAATCTGATCGTACGCGACGGCGGCGTGCCGGGTGTGGTGGTGCGCCTCGGCCGCGGCTTCAACGAGATCGCGATCGATGGCGTCAATGTCCGTGCCGGCACCGCCGTCCCTGACCTTCGGGTCGCGCAGACGGCGCAGAAGGCCGGCATCGCCGGATTGGCTTTCATGTGCGGCATCCCTGGCGGCGTCGGCGGTGCCTTGCGCATGAATGGGGGCGCCTACGGACGTGAGACCAAGGATGCGCTGATCGAGGCGCGCGCGGTCGATCGCGGCGGTCGAGTCCATGTCATGCGCAACGCCGACATGGGTTACGCCTATCGGCATTGCGCTGCGCCCGACGATTTCATTTTCACTCAGGCCTTGTTCGCCGGCCAGAAGGGCGATCCGGACGCCATCGCGGCCGAGATGGAACGAATCACCCAGTCGCGCGGGGCGACGCAGCCGATCAGGACCCGCACCGGCGGTTCCACGTTCAAAAATCCGACCGGTCAGAAAGCCTGGCAGCTCATCGACGCCGCCGGTTGCCGGGGCCTGCGCATCGGCGACGCGCAGGTTTCGGAGCTGCATTGCAATTTTCTGATCAATCTCGGCGACGCCACCGCCGCCGACATCGAATCACTCGGCGAAACGGTGCGGCAGCGGGTGAAGGACCATTCCGGCGTCGATCTTCAATGGGAGATCAAGCGGATCGGCATCCAATAGCAGTCGTCGGACACGCTGTGGCGGTCGGCTAGCCGACACCAAAGCCACCAAAAATCCGCAGAAACACTCGACGTTTCGCCAAATGTCGAATTCTATTAGCACCACGCGAAATCAGACGGTGAGGTGAAGGCGTGAACGGTACCAAGCACGTCGCCGTTCTGATGGGTGGCTGGTCGGCCGAGCGCGAGGTTTCACTGCGCTCGGGAAACGCGTGTTCCGACGCACTCGATCGTCTCGGCTACCGGGTCACGCAAATCGACGTCACCCCGGACATCGCCGCGACGCTGACCGCCACCAAGCCCGATGTCGCGCTCAACGTGCTGCATGGCCGCCCCGGCGAGGACGGCACGTTGCAGGGCTTGTTGGAGATCCTCAGCATTCCCTACAGCCATTCGGGCGTCATGGCCTCGGCCGTCGCCATGCGCAAGGACTACGCAAAGAAACTGTTTCGGGCCGCGGAAGTGCCTGTGGCTGAGGAGCTTCTGGTCCACCGCGCCGAGGCGGCGAAGCGCCATCTGATGCCGCCGCCCTATGTGATCAAGCCGATCGCCGAAGGGTCGAGCGTCGGCGTTTTCATCGTCACCGAGGCGCACCCGCACCCGCCGCAGGAACTCTATCGCGACGACTGGGCGTTCGGCGACACGGTCATGCTCGAACGCTACATCCCCGGCAAGGAACTGACCTGCGCGGTGCTTGGCGACCGCGCGCTTGACGTCATCGAGATCGAACCGACCACTCGGTTTTACGATTACGAGGCAAAATACGCCGCGGGTGGATCAAAACACCTGCTACCCGCGCCTGTTTTACCAAATGTTTACCAGGAAGTCCGCAGACTCGCCCTGGCTGCCCATAACGCGCTCGGCTGCCGCGGCGTCAGCCGCGCAGACTTTCGCTACGACGATCGGGGGACGGGTGAGCTCGTTTGTCTTGAAGTCAACACACAGCCCGGCATGACCGAGACTTCGCTCGTGCCCGAGCTCGCTGCATACGCTGGCATCACGTTCGATGAGCTGGTGCGATGGATGGTGGAGGACGCTTCGACCAACCGCTGACGCGGTCGAGGCCTGTTGGGGATTCGGTCGGCACGAGGCTTAAGGAGCCGGCGCAGCGCCACGTGCGCAGCGGCCGCAGAGGCTTGCGCTTGCGCCTGCCGACATTTCCGCGCTTTGACATTGAAAATTGGCTGCCGCCATGGCTCGCCGCCGCGCTTTGGCAGGGCCGGCGGTTGCTGACGAGAATCATTCGTCTGCCGCCGCCGCGCGGCGTCGGTATCGCCGCGTCGCTGCTGCTCGTCGCATCCGCCCTGGCTTACGGCGTGATCAAGGGCCAGCACCTGCCCGAGGTTATCGACTGGGGCAAGGACGCCCGCGACGCGGCCGCCAACTCGCTCGGGTTTCGCATCTCGGAAGTTTCGCTGTCGGGCGAAAAGGAAGTCAGCCGTGAGGAGATTCTGGCGACCGCCGGCGTGACTGGCCGGGCGTCACTGCTGTTCCTCGACGCCGATGCGGCGCGCGCCCGGCTGATGGCGAATCCCTGGATCGCCGATGCGGCGGTGCTCAAGCTTTATCCGGACCGGTTGCAGATCACCATTACGGAACGGCACGCCTTCGCGCTGTGGCAGAAGGACGGTCGTGTCCAGGTCATCGCCGCGGATGGAACAGTGCTCGAGCCGTATGTCGAGCGCCGTTACGTGAAGCTGCCGCTTGTTGTCGGCAGAGGCGCGCAGCAGCAGGCCAAGGATTTTCTCGACGTTCTCATGCGCTATCCCGAGATCGCGTCGCGAGTGCGCGCGTCGATCCTGGTGGCACAACGGCGTTGGGACGTGTTGTTGAAGAACGGCATCGATGTGGAACTTCCGGAAACCAACGCCGCGGCCGCGCTGCATCATCTGGTGACGTTCGACCGGGACAAGAAATTGCTGTCGCGCGATATCACGATTGTCGATCTGCGCTTGCCCGACCGCGTGACCGTGCGCTTGTCGGATGCCGCTGCGCAGGCGCGCGACGCAGCGCTCAAAGACGCCGCCAAGAAGAAAAAGAAGGGGGGTGACGCATGAATGCCCTCCACTACGGCTTGACGCCGAAAATGAAACCGATTTCTCCGCGGCGCAGCGCACTGGTTGCGGCGCTTGACGTTGGATCGAGCAAAATTGCCTGCCTCATAGCCCGATTGCGGCCGCATCCGCCGCAGCAGGTGCTGACCCGCCGGACCCATGCCGTCGAAGTCATCGGCTTCGGCCACACCGAGGCCCGCGGCATGAAGGGCGGCGGCGTGGTCAATCTCGCCCAGGCCGAAGAGGCGATCCGTCTGGCGGTCGATGCCGCCGAACAGATGGCTTCCGTCGAAATCGAATCCGTGGTGCTGTCGATCTCGGCCGGGCGGCTCGCCAGCGAACTGTTCGCCGCCGACGTCGATGTCGCCGGTTCGACCGTCTCGGAAGGCGACATCGCGCGCGTGCTCGCGGCCGGCAGCCGGCATTCGCTGCGCGACGGTCGCGCCGTGCTGCACTCGCTGCCGGTGGGCTACTCGATCGACGGTACCGACGGCATCCGCGATCCGCGCGGCATGCTCGGCAGCCGCTTCGGCGTCGACATGCATGTCGCGACGACGGATATCGCGTCAGCGCGCAATCTGATGCTCGCAATCGAGCGCGGCCATCTCGCTGTCGAGGCCATGGTGGCCAGTCCTTATGTGGCCGGCCTCGCCGTGCTGGCCGATGACGAGGCCGATCTCGGCGCGGCGGTTGTCGACCTTGGCGCCGGCACCACGACGATGGCGGTATTTCTCCACGGCCGGCTGGTGCACGTGGAAGGTTTCGCGCTCGGCGGCCAGCACATCACCATGGATATCGCGCGCGGATTGAATGCGCGGATTTCCGATGCCGAGCGGATCAAGACGCTCTATGGCAGCGTGCTGATCGGCGGCCTGGACGAGCGCGACATGATTACGGTGCCGCCGCTCAGCAACGACGAGCGCGAGGCCGCGCAATTCGCATCGCGGGCGACGCTTGGGCACATCATCAAGCCGCGCGCGGAAGAAATCCTCGAAATGGTGCGCGACCGTCTCGCCGCCTCGCCGTTCGCGGCCGAGCAGCGCGGACACGTGATACTCACCGGCGGCGCCGCGCAACTGACGGGCCTGGCCGATCTTGCTTCGCGCATTCTCAACCGTCCGGTGCGAATCGGCCGGCCACTCGGCATTGCCGGGCTGCCGGATGCCGCCAAGGGTGCGGCGTTCGCCGTCGCGGCGGGTCTTCTGGTTTATCCGCAGGCAGCCCACCTCGAACATTTCGAGTTGCGCCGCAAGCGGCATGCGATGAACGGCTCGGGCGGCTATTTCGCCCGCGTCGGACAATGGCTTCGCGAGAGCTTCTGATGGCCCCCAGCTCGCAAGCTAGAGACTCAGAGCGGCCGGTGGCGGACCGGTCGGGGCAGGGCGTGGAGAGCGCCCGCGCGAGGAAGAAGAGGCAAACATGACCATTAATCTGAACATCCCCGACATCCATGAACTGAAGCCGCGCATCACCGTGTTCGGCGTCGGCGGCGCCGGCGGTAACGCCGTCAACAACATGATCACTGCCGGCTTGCAGGGGGTCGATTTCGTCGTCGCCAACACCGACGCCCAGGCGCTGACCTCGTCGAAGTCGGAGCGCATCGTCCAGATGGGTGTGCAGGTCACCCAGGGTCTGGGCGCCGGCTCGGCGCCCGAAGTGGGCCGTGCGGCAGCCGAGGAAGTGATCGACGAGATTCGCGATCACCTGTCCGGCATGAACATGGTGTTCGTCACCGCCGGCATGGGCGGCGGCACCGGTACCGGCGCGGCGCCGGTCATCGCCAAAACGGCGCGCGAGGCCGGAATCCTGACGGTCGGCGTGGTCACCAAGCCGTTCCATTTCGAAGGCCAGCGCCGCATGCGGATCGCTGAAGCCGGAATCGCCGAGCTGCACAAAAGCGTCGACACGCTGCTCATCATCCCCAATCAGAATCTGTTCCGTGTCGCCAACGAGAAGACCACCTTCGCCGATGCATTCGCCATGGCGGATCAGGTGCTCTATTCGGGCGTCGCCTGCATCACCGATCTGATGGTGAAAGAAGGCCTCATCAATCTCGACTTTGCCGACGTGCGCATGGTCATGCGCGAGATGGGCAAGGCCATGATGGGCACCGGCGAAGCCGAGGGCGACAAGCGCGCGCTGACGGCGGCCGAAGCGGCGATCTCCAACCCGCTGATCGACGATGCGTCGATGAAGGGCGCCAAGGGATTGCTGATCTCCATCACCGGCGGCCGCGATCTCAAGCTCTACGAAGTCGACGAAGCCGCCACCCGCATCCGCGAGGAGGTCGATCAAGACGCCAACATCATCGTCGGCGCCACTTTCGATGAAAGCCTCGACGGCATCGTCCGGGTTTCGGTGGTGGCGACCGGCATCGATCAGGTCGCGACGCAACGGACCGTGCCGACGCCGAATCTCGCGGCGGCGGGCGCGCAAATCACCGAGATCGCGGAGGGGCTGCGGAAAGAGAATCAGCACATCCTCGACCGGATCGAGCGGACTGAGCAGCCGCGTCCGATCACGCAACCGCTCCGCGCCGCGGCGCCGGCCCCGGTGGCTGCGGCAGCCCCGAGTTCGATCAATGCCTCGATCGAATCAGCCGCCCGGGTCGCAATCGAATCGGCGGTACAGGACGTCAATATTCGTCCGCTCTCGCTCAATCCGTCGCTCCTGCTGCAACCCGCGCCCAGCCAAAGCACCGAAGAGGCACCCGAGGCCGGCGACTTCATTCCGCCGCAGGCGGAGCGGCCAGCGGGGCGCGCACCACGCATGCCTCGGCTGGAGGAGCTGCCGGTTCCGGCACAGAATGAGATTCGTGCATGGCGAGGTGAGTTGCCCCAGGAGGAACACCCAGGCCGGCGCAAATCGCTGCTGGAGCGGCTTGCATCGGTCGGACTTGGCCGGCGCGAACAGGCCAAGGAGGAAGACGCGCCCCCGGCACCGGCCCAGCGCATGATCCAGCCTGCGCCGCAAATGGAACGGCTCCCGGGCCGTCCGATGATGCCCCGGCCGGCCGAACCGCGGCCCGAGCCGGTGTCCGAGTATGCCAAGCGGGCGGCGCCGCAGGGTCTCGACCAGCACGGCCGGCAAGCCCCTGTGCATAACAAGGAAGAGCAGGATCAACTTGAGATCCCCGCCTTCCTGCGCCGGCAGGCGCACTGACGCCGGTATCGGGCGGTGCCTGACTGTCACAATTCAGCCTGGGCGCTCCGGCCCGGGCCGCCGGTCGTGAGCGGCGGAAGTTGTGACAAAGTGACTGAAAATCGCGGCTTTTGTCATATTGCAACCGCGCGCTGTCGGGGCCGCCACGTATTGCCAATAAGGATAGTTGGCGTTGCTGCGCTGCGCCAGATTTGCAGCCAGATCAGGTATTGCGGCACCTTACCGACCGGACTACGGCTAGATCGTGGTAACACTTGGTAAGAAACCGTGAGTTGGTCCCGAAACGCTTCCCCGTTAATGTTACCGACGTCAGTGGGGTTGTGTCGGGGTACGAAATTTTGGCGGGTCCGGTGGGCCTCCCTGGTATCGGCAATCCGACCATTATTCCCCTCGCGACATCGGGGTCGGCCATTATTGTGCGTGCACAATGTGGCGCTAGGGGATGGGACGAGAGCATGATCTGGGGCGCTCACGCCAGCAGGCAGACAACCCTGCGAGATCAAGCGACCGTAACCGGGATCGGCGTTCATTCCGGTTTGCCCGTTACTCTGACAATTCATCCCGCCGAAGCCGACACCGGCATCCAGTTTCTGCGCACCGCCACACCCGATCGCCAGGACCGCGAACTCAGGGCCGATTATCGCTCGGTGACGGCGACCGAATTCGCCACGGTTCTGGGCGATCGCGGCGGACCGGCCATATCGACGACCGAACATGTCCTCGCCGCATTGCATGGCCTCGGCATCGACAACGCCGTGGTCGAGGTCGACGGCGCCGAAGTTCCGATCATGGACGGCAGCGCCGCGCCATTCGTTGCGGCGATCGACCAGGCCGGCATCGCGGCGCAGAGCGCGCCGCGGCGTTACATTCAGGTGCTCAAGCCTGTGCGCGTCGGTAAGGATGGCTGCTACGGCGAGCTGCGCCCGAATTTGCGCGGTCTGCGCATCGAAGCGGAGATCGAATTCGACCATGCGTTGATCGGGCGGCAGACTTACGCGGTCGATGTGGCGCCGAATGTGTTTCGGCGCGAACTGGCCCGAGCGCGAACCTTCGGCTTCATGCGCGATGTCGCCAAATTATGGAGCGCCGGCTACGCGCTCGGCGCCTCGTTCGATAACACCGTCGTGGTCGCCGAGGATCGGGTTCTCAACCCGGATGGCATGCGCTTTCCCGATGAATTCGTCCGCCACAAGATCGTGGATGCAATCGGCGATCTGGCGCTCGCCGGCGCGCCGCTGCTCGGCGCCTATCGTTCGGTGCGCGGCGGGCACAAGCTCAACCATGCAGTCGTATCGGCCCTGATGGCCGACGCCAGCGCCTGGTGTTATGTGGAAATGCCGCAGCCGGCGCGTCGCAGCGCGCGCGGCCACGCTGAACTCACCGCCGCTTTCGCGGCGCCGGCCTACGGGCCGGATGTCTCCTGAAATTGCTTAACTTTTCCGCCTTATTCCGGGCTGATTGTCGGCCATACTGACGCCCCTTCGAGGGGTTGTGGTAGAGCGTGCGCCGGGCCGTGTGTGGCGCGCATCATCGAGCGAACGCATCGCGGGACCGGGACGCACATCAACGCATGACGCTGCGAGAACGAGGATCGGGACGATCCAGTTTCAGGCTGCGCACGCTGACGCGTGGGCTGGCACTGGTGTTGCTTGCGGCGCCGGCGGTGGGCTGCAGCATGTTTCACAAGGACGAGGACTACGTTCCCGATACGCCGGCCGACCGGCTCTATAACGAGGGCCTGTTCCTGCTCAACGACAAGCAGGACTACAAGGAAGCGGCGAAGAAATTCGATCAGGTCGATCGCGAGAATCCGTATTCGGACTGGGCGCGCAAGGCGCTTCTGATGCAGGCCTACAGCAACTATCAGGCCGGGCAGTATGACGACTGCATCAACGCGGCCAAGCGTTACGTGACGCTGCATCCTGCAGAGTCCGGACGCGGCCTACGCGCAGTTCTTGATCGCCTCCTCGTATTACGACCAGATTCTGGATGTCTCGCGCGACCAGGAACGCGCCGACAAGGCCATCAGCGCATTCGAAGAGGTCGTACATAAATATCCGGACAGCGAGTACGCGCTTGCCGCCAAAAAGAAGATCGAGATGGCGCGCGATCAGCTGGCCGGCAAGGAGATGGAGATCGGCCGCTTCTACCTGAAGCGGCGCGACTTCCTCGGCGCGATCAACCGTTTCAAGGTGGTGGTGACGCAATATCAGACCACGCGCGAAGTCGAGGAAGCGCTGGAGCGGTTGACCGAAGCCTACCTGGCGCTCGGCATCACCAGTGAGGCGCAGACCGCTGCGGCCGTGCTCGGCCATAACTTCCCGGACAGCCCCTGGTACAAGGACGCTTACGCCCTGCTCAAGGGGTCGGGCGCCGAGCCGAACGAAAACAAGGGCTCCTGGATCAGCCGGGCGTTTCGGAAATTGACCGGCGCAATCGGCTTGCCGGGCGGTCCGGCAAACGGCTGACGACAGAACGCAGAATCGCGGGTAAAATCTGTCATCCGTCATCTGCTATCCGTGTCCGATGCTGTCTCGTCTTTCGATTCGCGACATCGTCCTGATCGACCGGCTGGACATCGATTTCGGCTCGGGACTTGCCGCGCTCACCGGCGAGACCGGCGCCGGCAAATCGATCCTGCTCGACGCCTTTGCGCTTGCGCTCGGCGCCCGCGGCGACACGACGCTGGTGCGGGCCGGCGCCGAGCACGGCCAGGTCACCGCCGCATTCGACCTTGGGGCGGACCATCCGGCGCGCCGCATCCTTGCCGACAACGATCTCGACGGCGACGACGAACTGATCGTGCGCCGTGTGCAATTCGCCGACGGCCGGACGCGGGCCTTCGTCAACGACCAGCCGGTCAGCGTACAGGTGCTGCGCGCGCTCGGCGCGGCGTTGGTCGAAATCCATGGCCAGCATGACGAGCGCGCGTTTGTGGATGCTTCGACCCATCGCGCGCTGCTTGATGCCTATGCGGGCATCGAGCGCCAGGCGGCCACGGTCGTGCGGCTGTGGGATGAGCGCCGCGCGCGCGAGACCGCGGTCGCCGAGCATCGCGCCGAGGTGGAGCGCGCCGAGCGCGAGGCCGAATGGCTGCGCCATGCGGTCGACGAACTCGGCCGTCTCGCGCCGCAGGCCGGCGAGGAGACCGCGCTCGCCGAACGGCGCGCCGGCATGATGCAGGCGGAGAAAGTCGCCGAGGATTTGCGCTCGACACTTCAGGGCGTCGGCGGGCCGCAATCGCCGGTGCCGACGTTGGCCACGGCGCTGCGCCGGCTTGAGCGCCGCGCCGCGCAGGCGCCCGCCCTGATCGATCCGGCCGTGAAGGCGATCGATGCCGCGCTGGTGGCGCTCGACGAAGCGCGCGGTCATCTCGAAGCGGCGTTGCGCGTCGCCGACTACGACCCGAACGAACTCGAGCGCATCGAGGAACGCCTGTTCGCGCTGCGCGCCGCCGGTCGCAAATACAATGTGCCGGTCGACGCGCTGAGCGCGCTGGCCAGCCGCTACGCCGGCGATCTGGCGCTGATCGACGCCGGTGCCGAAAAGCTCGCCGCGCTCGAGCGCGAAGCGCAGGCGGCGGCGGTGGCGTATCGCGACGCCGCGCAGGCGCTGTCGGCGCAACGCCGCCGCGCCGCCGCCAAGCTCGACAAGGCGGTCAACGCCGAGCTCAAGCCGCTGAAGCTGGACCGCGCCAGTTTCACGGCCGAGCTTGGCGTGGTGGAGGAGGGCCCGGACGGCATCGACCGCGTCGAATTCTGGGTGCGCACCAATCCGGGCACCAAGCCGGGGCCGCTGATGAAGATCGCCTCGGGCGGCGAACTGGCGCGCTTTCTGCTGGCGCTGAAAGTGGTGCTGGCCGATCGCGGCTCGGCGCCGACGCTGATCTTCGACGAAATCGACACCGGCGTCGGCGGCGCCGTCGCCGACGCCATCGGGGTGCGTCTGGCGCGGCTTGCCTCCGGCGTGCAGGTGATCGCGGTGACGCACGCCCCGCAGGTGGCGGCGCGCGCCGACCGGCACTACCTCATCAGCAAGGATGCGCTCGGCGGCGGCAAGCGCGTTGCCACCCGCATCCTGGAACTTGCGGATGAAATGCGGCGCGAAGAAATCGCCCGCATGCTGGCCGGCGCCGAAATCACCGCCGAAGCCCGCGCCGCCGCGGAGCGGCTCATTCGCGCGGCAAGTTGACGTCATTCCGGGGCCGAGCGAAGCGAGGAGCCCGGAATCCATATCCACAGTCTATTGAGCAAGTGTTTCGTACAAATCAACCCACTCCGGATTTGTCTGTTCAATCAAGTTGACCTTCCACTCGCGGCGCCACTTTTTGAGTTCTTTTTCGCGGGATATAGCAGTCAATGGATCGTCGTAGGATTCGAACCATACGAGCCGATGAACATTGTATCGTGATGTGAAACCGGCGGCCGCATAAGTCTTGTGTTGGTAAGCACGCCCCAGAAGATTGCTGGTCACTCCGACATAGAGCGTGCCATGCTTGCTGCTCGCCATGAAATAAACGTAGTACACAACAGGCACGACCTGTGGTTATGGATTCCGGGCTCCGGCCTGCGGCCGGCCCCGGAATGACGAAGTACGGTTCTATGGCATCTAAAGATACCACGAAGTTGCCCGTCTCAGACCTCACCGAGAAGCAGGCGAAAGCCGAGCACGCGCGGCTCGCGCAGGACATCGCCGGGCACGACCGGCGCTACTATCAGGACGATGCACCGACTGTTTCGGATGCCGAATACGACCGGCTGCGGCAGCGCTACAACGCGATCGAAGCGCGCTTCCCGCTATTGCGCACGGCCGAAAGCCTGACCCAGCATGTCGGCGCGGCGCCGTCGGCGCGCTTCGCCAAGGTGCGGCACGCGGTGCCGATGCTGTCGCTCGACAACGCGTTCGCCGCGGAAGATGTCATCGATTTCGCCGGCCGCATCCGCCGCTTCCTGCGGTTGCCGGATGACGAAGAGATCGTGTTCTCCGCCGAGCCGAAGATCGACGGCCTGTCGATGTCGCTGCGCTACGAAGACGGCGTGCTCGTCACCGGCGCGACGCGTGGTGACGGCACCGAAGGCGAGGACGTCACCGCCAACATCAGGACGCTGGAAGACATTCCGAAGCGTCTCAAAGGCAAGAATATCCCGGCCATCTGCGAGGTGCGCGGCGAAGTCTATATGACGAAGCACGCCTTCCTGGCGCTCAACAAGCGGCAGGCGGAGAGTGGCGGACAGGTGTTCGCCAATCCGCGCAACTCGGCGGCCGGCTCGCTGCGGCAGAAGGATCCGTCGATCACGGCGTCGCGGCCGCTCGGCTTTTTTGCCTACGCGTGGGGCGAGATGAGCGAGATGCCGGCGGACAGCCAATCCGGCATGATCAAATGGTTCGCGGCCTGCGGCTTCAAGACCAACCCGTTGACCAGAATGTGCCGTTCGGTCGAAGAGTTGCTCGCCTTCCATCGCGAGATCGAATTGCAGCGCGGCAGTCTCGATTACGACATCGACGGCGTGGTCTACAAAGTCGACCGGCTCGACTGGCAGGCGCGGCTCGGCTTCGTATCGCGCTCGCCGCGCTGGGCGATCGCGCATAAATTCCCGGCCGAAAAGGCCACCACCGTCATCCGCGACATCGAAATTCAGGTCGGCCGCACCGGCGCGCTGACGCCGGTCGCCAAGCTCGAGCCGGTGACGGTCGGCGGCGTCGTGGTGCAGAACGCGACACTGCACAATGCGGACGAGATCGCTCGCCTCGACGTGCGCGTCGGCGATACGGTGCAAATTCAGCGCGCCGGCGACGTCATTCCGCAGGTGCTCGGCGTCGCGCCGGAGAAACGCCCGCGCGGCGCCAAGCCTTACGAATTTCCGAAAAAGTGCCCGTGTCCGCTGCACACCGACGTGGTTCGCGAAGTCATCGCCGGCGGCGAGGAGGGCGCGCGCGTTCATTGCACCGGAGAGTTCGCCTGTCCGTATCAGGCGCTCGGCCATCTCGAACATTTCGTGTCCCGCCGCGCCTTCGATATCGACGGCCTCGGCGAAAAGCAGATCGCGCTGTTCTACGAAAAAGAATGGGTGAAAGAGCCGGCGGATATCTTCACGCTGGAGAAGAAGCACAGAGGCGACTTGCTTGGCGAAGAAGGTTTCGGCGACGTCTCGGTGCGCAATCTGTTTGGCGCCATCGAGGCGCGCCGCGAGATCGCGCTGGAACGATTCATCTATGCGCTCGGCATCCGTCATGTCGGCGAGACTACGGCGGTGGCGCTGGCGCGCGGCTATGGCTCCTGGGACGCTTTCCACGACGCGTGCCTGCGGCTCGCCAAGGACGATGACGACGCGCGGCAGGAGATGGATGCGCTCGATCAGATCGGCGATACCGTGATCGACAGCCTGCGTGATTATTTTGCCGAAGCGCACAATCGCCGGCGCATCGAACGGCTGGCCGCGCAGGTGCGTATTGCGGACGCCGAGAAGCCGCGCGCGGATTCGGCGGTCGCCGGCAAGACCGTGGTGTTCACCGGCTCGCTGGAGCTGATGACACGCGACGAGGCCAAGGCGTCGGCGGAGCGGCTTGGCGCCAAGGTGGCGGGCTCGGTGTCGAAGAAGACCGATTACGTGGTGGCTGGACCAGGCGCAGGCTCGAAGCTCGACAATGCGCGGAAGCTCGGCGTCACGGTCTTGACCGAACATGAGTGGGCGCAGCTCATTCGCTGAGCGCCAACCCGGATAGCCGAAGCAATCCAATCTTTGACAGATCGGATTGCTTCAGCGCGTTCGCCAGAGTCGTGCAGTGGTTCGGTCCCGCTCGCGCGGGACCGTCGTCAGATTCTTCCTACAAGGACCAATATGACGACGATGATCAGCACCAGGCCCAGGCCGCCGCCGGGATAATAGCCCCAGCCAGTCGAATAGGGCCATGTCGGCAACGCGCCGATGAGCAACAAGATGAGTATGATTATCAGAATCGTACCGAGCATGTTGTTTCCTCGCTCCGTCCCAAGCCAAGCGGAAAACGTCGGCTCCGGCAAAAAGTTCCAATTTTGATGGAGCGGAACCGGTTCGCGCTGCTCCGCGTTGCGGCATCGGAGTCCGCAAACTCAGCGTTGCGGCGTGGCAAGCGGCTCGGTGGCGGCGTGGAGCCACGCGCGCGTCGGTTCATCGACCAGCGGAGCGAGTGCGCCGCGTACACGCGCCTGGTAGGCGTTGAGCCAGGTGAGTTCTTCGTCGGTGAGCATCGCGGGCTCGATCAGGCGACGATCGAGCGGCGCGAGCGTCAGCGTCTCGAAGCCGTTGAGCGGCTTTTCGGCGCCCTCGACCGGCTCGGCTTCGCCCACCAGCACGAGATTTTCGATGCGGATGCCGTAGGCGCCGGTGCGGTAATAGCCGGGCTCGTTGGACATGATCATGCCGCGCCGCAACGGCGCGGCGCCGAGCTTGGCGATGCGCGCCGGGCCTTCGTGCACCGACAGATACGAGCCGACGCCGTGCCCGGTGCCGTGATCGAAATCGAGGCCTGAGCGCCACAGGAATTGCCGCGCCAGCGTATCGAGCTGCGCGCCCGTGGTGCCGTCCGGAAACACCGCGCGTGCAATCGCGATGTGGCCCTTGAGAACGAGCGTGAAGGTCTTGCGCGCGTCATCGTGTGGCGCGCCGACTGCGACCGTGCGGGTGATGTCGGTGGTGCCGTCCTCGTACTGGCCGCCGGAATCGATCAGAAACAATTCGCCGGGCGCAATGCGGCGATTGCTCTGGCGGGTGACGCGGTAATGCACGATGGCGCCGTCCGAGCCGGCGCCCGCGATGGTCGGAAACGACACGTCCTTCAGGAGCCCGGTGTCGCGGCGGAAACTCTCCAGCGCCTCGACGGCGTCGATCTCGGTGAGCTTGCCGCCCGGCGCCTCGCGGTCGAACCAGGCGAGAAAGCGCGTCACCGCGGCCCCGTCGCGCAACTGCGCGGCGCGGGCGCCGGCAATCTCGGCGGCGTTCTTCACCGCCTTCATCGGTGCGATCGGATCGGCGCCGCGCAGGAGCTTGCCGCCGTTGTCGGTGACAAGCTGTGCGATCGCTTCCGGGCACGCCGCCGGATCGAGCCGCACCGCGCGCCTGTCGGCGCCGAGCGCCGCAAGGTCGCGCTCGAACTCCTCCGGCGCACGCACCGCGACAGTCTGCTCGATCAGGTGCCGGACCGCGTTGTCGAGTTTGCGCGCATCGACATAGAGGCGCGGCCGCTCGTCCCTCGGCAGGATCGCGGAGGTGAGCACGATCGGCGTGTGCGGCACGTCGCTGCCGCGGATGTTGAACAGCCAGCACACCGCATGCGGGTCCGACACGATCAGCGCATCGGCAGCGAACTTTTTCATCTCGGCGCGCACGCGCTCGATCTTGTGCGCCGCTTCCTCGCCGGCAAAGCGCAGGTCGTGCGTCACCACCGCGCCGAGCGGCGGCGCCGGCCGCGCGCTCCAGATCGCGTCGATCGGATTGTCGGGGACCGGCACCAGACTGCCGCCGGCCGCCGCGCAGGCCTTGGCGAGCTGTTCGGCCCCATCGACGGTGTGCAGCCACGGCGAAAAGCCGAGCTTCCTGCCGGCCGGCAGGTTCGCTTCGATCCATGCCGCGGGCGGCCGCTCCACCAGGTGCTCGACGGTGAAGCTTGCGCTGTCGACTTCCTCGGCGACCTGAACCTGATAGCGGCCGTCGACAAAGATCGCGGCGCGGTCTGCCAGTACGATGGCGACGCCCGCCGAGCCGGTGAAGCCGGTGAGCCAGGCGAGCCGCGCGTCGCTCGGCGGCACATATTCGTTCTGATAGCGGTCGGCGCGCGGCACGATGAAGCCGTCGAGGCCGCGCCGCGCCAGTTCGGCGCGCAGCGCCGCGAGTTGTTCCGCGCCGGCGCCGCGCTCGGCCTGATCCTCGAACGATTGAAAGCGCGCTTCGAACATGGCGGCAATTTATGAGCGGCGGCGGACAAACACCAGCGTCGCCCAGCCCTCAATGTCGATGCGCCGTTCCAGCGCCAGCGGGCGGTAGGCCGCGATCGCCGCGTTGGCCTGCGCGGCGAGCAGGCCGGACAGGATGATGCGGCCGCCCGGCGCGATCAGCTTTCGCAGCGGCGCGGCGAAGCGCAGCAGCGGTTCGAGCAGGATGTTGGCGAAGATCAGATCGAACGGCGCGCGTTGTTTGACGGCGCGGCGATTGACGCCGGGCGCGGTCACAAAGCGGACCAGATCGCCGGCGCGGTTGAGCCGCGCATTGGCGCGCGCGACGCGCACCGCCTCGGCGTCGATATCGCTCGCCAGCACGCGCTGCCGCAGCGCGTGCGCGGCCGCGATGGCGAGTACGCCTGACCCGGTGCCGAGATCGAGGATGTGCCGCGCATGCGACGCCTTGCAGATCCGGTCGAACGCCAGCAGACACCCGCGCGTGGTGCCGTGATGGCCGGTGCCGAAGGCGAGCGCGGCCTCGATTTCGATGCCGATGCGGCTCGGCGCGACGCGGGCGCGGTCGTGCGCGCCATGCACGACGAAGCGCCCGGCCGCAACGGGCGGCAAGCCCGCAAGGCTCTCACGCACCCAGTCCTTGGCGGCGACGCGCGCGAAGGTCAGCGCCCTGGCGGCGCCGTCGCCAATCGCGATTGCCGCCAGCGCGCGCAGCGCGCGCCGGTCGGGTTCATCGCGAAAGTGGATGGTGACGGTCCAGCGTCCGCGGCCGCTGTCCACAAGGCTGACAGCCGCATCGGCGTCGTCCCACGACTCGGCGAACAGGCCGGCGAAAGTCTTCGCGGCTTGTTCACCGGTCTCGAGGCTCGCCGTCGCCGTCTCGGCGCTGGAGAGTGGTCTGGAAGCCATTGCTTTCATGCGCAGTTTCGAGTTGTGCACAGTGTTCTCAAACGGCGGCACAAATCATTCATGAAACGGACGAGTCCATTTTATTCGGCAGTGTCTCTCAGTTTGATTATGTCCGGTATAATTTCTCTGACTCCTCGATAACCGCCTGACGCTTTTCGACTAATCGGTTCTGCCTTTCGACGTCCATGCTGTGAGTAAGTCTGTGAATTCGACGGGGACTTGCGAAAGGCCAGCCGCCATCGCCGGAGTTACCCCCAGTGTCTTTTGGTTATGCACCCAGTTGTACCAGAAGAAGTACAGCGCCGGCGCGTGGCAGTGGTTTTCGAATTCCTTGCTGAGGGCGTTTGCGGGCCGCGTGAATCGACGCACGGCCATCCGCATCCTCTGGTTTTGGCATTCGGCGAATGACGTTGGCGAATGACGTGTTTGCGAGCGCAGGGTCCGGGTTGCCCATGATGAGGCTCTTGACCGCTCCGATGCACTTGGGGGCTGTAGCGGCCGGGACCGGCGTAATCGGTCGCAAAAATTTTGTTCAGCATCGCGTAATCGGCGTCGAAATCGACCACTTCTACGGCCCTTAAATAGACCCTGTGGCCATCCGTGGTGAGCTGGACTCTGTTGGCAAGCCGGGCCTCCAAATCGCCCATCAACGCGATACCCATGTCTTGTGGCTAAGGTCGCCAACATGCGACGACACGATTAACTTGGAATCCGCGTCGATAGCCGTCCAGTCCATACATCCCCGGCCGCTTCTGGCGCACTTTTAGCGAATTTCACGTTCTTTTTCTTCGCGTAATTTGAACGCCTAAATTCGTAGGCCTGGATCGACTTAACCGTTCCAGTTGCCAGGTTGTTGACTTTCGACCGGAGGTAGATTCAACTTAGCGTTGATTAAGCGTGGGAAAAAGGACGACGCGAGATGTGGTGGATGTTCCTGGCCGGCTTTATAAGCTTTCCCGTCGCAGTGGCGCTAATGCTGTTCGCCGCCCTGCTGATCATCAAGCCGCGGCCGGCGAGCTACGAGTGAGCCCGCCCTGATTTTTGCTCAGAGCTCGGCCGAGGCCAATATGCTGCTCGTACCGCTCTGACACACCACCTTTTATTCCGCGACCTTTCCACAATATTTGCCGGGACTTTTCACAGCTTTGTCAACCGCGGACGCGCCCATTGCGGCTACCATGGCGCCATCAGCAAAGTCGGGGAGACAACGATCCATGAACGCAACGCCGGGACGCACGTCAGTATTGGGTTTCACCCTTGTGGCCGGTCTCGCCTTAGGCCTCGCGGCGATCGCCGCCCAGGCGCAGCCTGCGCCCGCGCCCGACTACAAGGCGCTGCTCAACACGCCCGATCGCAGCGCGGCCGACCTGAAAGCCGATCAGCGTCGCGACCCGGTGCCCTTTCTGACTTTCGCCGGCGTGCGTCCGGGCATGAAGGTGCTCGATATGGCGGCCGGCGGGGGCTACTCGACCGAGCTGATGGCGCGCGCGGTGGCGCCGAACGGTACCGTGTACGGGCAGAACCCGCCCGATGCGAGCGAGAAGATGAAGGCGGCGTTCGAGGCGCGGATGAAGACGCCGGCGATGAAGGACGCGATGGCCGACATGCGGCCGTACGACGATCCAATTCCGCCCGGCGTGCAGAACCTCGATCTGATCACGTTTTTGTTCTTCTATCACGACACCGCCTACATGAAGGTCGATCGCGCCGAGATGGACCGCAAGATGTTCGCCGCGCTCAAGCCCGGCGGCTATCTGGTGATCGCCGATCACTCGGCGCTGCCGGGGCAGGGCTTTACGGTGGTGAAGACGCTGCACCGTGTCGAAGAGGCGGCGCTGCGCAAGGAAGTCGAGGGCGCCGGTTTCAAGGTCGCGGCCGAGGGCAATTTCTGGCGGGACCCGAAAGATACGCACGACTTCGTCAGCTACAAGCCGGTCGTGCCGGTCGACAATTTCGTGCTCAAGTTTCAGAAGCCGATGTGAGGCTGTCATTCCGGGGCGCCGCGAAGCGGCGAGCCCGGAATCCATAACCACGGACATCTGTAAAAAAGCACGCGGCCCGGCTTTCAGACCGGGCCGCTGTGATTATGGATTCCGGGCTCCGCGCTTACGCGCGGCCCGGAATGACATTACTCAGTACTGCCGGTAGCCGCCGCCGTCGGAGTAATACTGGCCGTAGCTCGGGCGCTGGTAATAGGCCTGTCCATCGCCGTAAGGCTGGCTGTAGGCGGGCTGCTGGCCATAGGGCGCCGGTTGCGGCGGGAAGGCGCCACCGGATTGGCCGTATCCCGGTTGCGGCTGATTGTAAGCTTGCTGGGGCTGATTGTAGGCAGGCTGACCGTAAACGGGCTGCCCGTATGCGGGGCGGCCATAGCCGGGCTGGTAGCCATAGCCCTGCTGCGGCGCGATCTCGGTCGGCTGTCCCGCGTCGGCTTCCTGCTGCGGCGCCTGCTGCCGCGCCACCATCGGATACCGCGACGGAATGCGGCCGCTGATCTGCACGGTGGTGTTGGCCATGCCTTCCTGCTTCACCAGGCTGAACAGTACCGCCGCATTGGTGGGCGCCAGCCGCACGCAACCGTGCGATACCGCCATGCCGAGGTGAGGAACGTCGTTGAAGCCGTGGATGGCGTGACCGTTGAGGTCGAAGAACATCGAATCCGGCATGAACGCGTTGTCGTATTCCTTGGAATGGTGGTCGGCATCCATGCGGTTGACCTTGAAGACGCCGTTCGGTGTCCCGTGGCCGGCGCGCCCCGTGGACACCGGCCAGTCGTAGCGGGTGACCCCGTCGACCGCGACCAGCATGCGCTGGGTGCCCTGATTGATCGAAATGACCACGTTGGCGGAAGCCGATGAGGCGCATGGCAGCGCCAGGGCGGCCGCGCACAGCGTGCCGTAGAGGATGTGTTGCAAACGCATTGTTCTTACACCTGCGATGGAACCGATGGGGATCGGTTCAGTGCCGAGTATCCGGAGGTGCCGCCCCCTTCGTTAGAAGTCTCGTCCGGCTAAATGGTTCAATTCAAGTGCGTAGCCGTGAGCACTGGCGAAATGGTGAATGAAATGCGGCGGGAAAGGTGATTGGTCGGGGCGGGGAATTCACGATTCCGTGGCCATTTCCGAAATGTCGAAGTCGTAATCCTGACGGCGGAAATGCGGCCGGGCGGCGCTCCGTTCAGCCTCCCGCGATCGGCTCCTCAAGCGGCTCCTTGCCGGCGGCGTGCATCGCGGCCCGGTAGGCGAACACGGTACCGGGTCCGAGCGTCGTGCCGGGCCCCGGATAGGAGCCGCGCATCATCGAGGCCATGTCGTTGCCGCAGGCGTAAAGACCGGCGATCGGCCGGCCGGCCTGGTCGAGCACGCGCGCGTTGGCGTCCGTCGACAGGCCGGTGGAGACCGCGATGTCGGCGGGCCAGATTTCCATGCCGTAATACGGCGGCGTGGCGACCGGGCCGATGCACGGATTGGGTTTGTGGGCGTCGTCGCCGTTGAAGCGGTTCAGCTCGGTCTCGCCCTTGCCGAAATCGGTATCGATGCCGGTCTGCGCGAAGCCGTTGTGGCGCTCGACCGTGCGGCGCAGGCCCGCCGCATCGATGCCGAACGCCGCCGCAAGATCGTCCAGCGCGTCGGCGCGCTTGATGTATCCGGCCTTCAGCAGGCTGCGCAGGTTGCCGGCGCCCGGATAGACCAGGCCCAGCCCGTATTTTTTGATGAAGGCGGCGTCGCAGATCAGATAACACGGGATCGAAGGCGCCAAAGGTTGCGACTTGGCGTTGGCGTCGAACATGCCTTCGACAAAGTCGTGATACGACACGCCTTCGTTGACGAAGCGCTCGCCGCGCGCGTTGACGGCAATCAGGCCCGGCTTGGCGCGGTCGAGCAGAAGGTGCGGGTAGAGCCCAGTGGTGCCGTCCGCGCGCGGCGTGACCGAGGCCGGCGTCCATAGCCCGCTGCGGCGATGTTCCTGCGGCGCGATGCGGGCGCCGAGTTTTTCGCCGATGCCGATGCCGTCGCCCTGGTTGAATTCGCTCGCCATCGAGTGCGCCGGCGTCGGCTTTGCCATGAAGGCTTCGCGATAGCGCGCATTGTGGCCATAGCCGCCGGTCGCCAGCACCACGCCCTTGCGCGCAGCGACATAAATCTCGCCGTCCGCGGTCTTTATCGTCGCGCCAGCGGCGCGCCCGTCGCGCAGGTCGACCGAGGCGATCGGCGCGTCGAACAGAATCTCGACGCCGCGCTTCCTCAGGCTGTAGAACAGCCGCGCGGTGAGCGCATTGCCCATCGTCAGCCGCGTGCCGCGCGGATAGCGCAGCCGGTCAGTGAGATAGCGCGTCATGAGTTTCGCTGCATGGACGAAATTGCCGAGCGACTTGAAGCGGCCGACCAGCGGCGGGATGTCGGCTTTGGCGATCATCATGCCGCCGAACAGCATGTATTCGGCGATCGGCGGCCGCAGCCTGGCAAAGTCGGCGCCGAGCAAGCGGCCGTCGAACGGCTGCGGAATGATGGCGCGGCCCGCGACCGCGGCGCCCTTCATGTTGCTGCGATAATCGGGATGCCGTCCGCACGGCAGGAATTTCAGCGCGCTGTTGCGCTCCAGCCAGTCGATCGCCGCCGGCCCGGTTTTCAGGAACGCGGTGCGCAGCTCCCGGCTTCCCGCGTCGCCGACCAGCGCGTCGAGATAGTCCTGCGCCTGCGCGGCGCTGTCGGAAAAACCCGCGTCGCGGCTCTGGTGGTTGCCGGGAATCCACAGCGTGCCAGCCGAGGTCGATCCGGTGCCGCCGACCTGGCCGGATTTCTCGCAGAGCAAGACGCTGAGCCCTTGCAGGCTCGCCACCAGCGCCGCCGTCATGCCGGCGGGCCCGGCGCCCGCCACCAGCAGATCGACCTCGCGTTGTTGGGTCATTGTTCTTTGCCCGCTTCGCCTACGTGCGAAGGCTAGCATATTCTTCGGCCCACTCCGTCATTGCGAGGAGCGAAGCGCTTCGCTTGCGCTCGCAATGACGCATCAATGCAGGGTCTGATACCCCGCGATGATCAGCTCGACGGCGATCAGCACCACGATGACGATTTCCAGCCGCAGCGACCGCCGCGTGTCGATGATGTCGGTGAGCAGCTCCGCGGTGTCGGAGATGACGGCGAGCTTGCGCGCCAGTGTCTCGGCGCGCTCTTTCAGTTCGTACTCGTCCTCGAGCCGGGAATAAAGCCGGTCGAGGTCGGGACGGTCCCAGACCACGTCGGGCTTTTCCGCCACCGCGACGCGGCCCGACACGCGCAGCTGCACCAGCAGCGCGTTGCCGACGTGCTTGAGAATGGCGCGGCGGCCCGCGAAGGTGCGGCCGCGATCGGCGAGCTGCCGGGCGAATGGCTCTACCACTTCGAACACGGCCGCCACTTCGCGCTCGTCGCGCGCCAGCACGACGCTTTTCGACAGCGCGTCGGCGATGACCGTCATATGATCGGGGCTGATGATCTTCAGCGCGATCGGCCCGCCCGGCAGAATCTGATCGTCCTTGTCGGGTGTGTGCTCGATCAGCGCGATCTCTTCCTCGAACGGCCGCACCGGGCGAATGAGCCGGGGCCGCAGCCGGCCGAGCATGTCGTCCTCCTCGGCGGCCGTCAGTCCGATGAACACCGCGACGCCGTAGCGGAACACGGTGACGAATCCGCCCTGGCCGAATTTGAAGGCGAGCGGCGCTGTCGAGACGACGCCGTCCTGCTCGAGATTCGAAGTATCGATGCGATCGGCCAGCAGCAGCGCCCGGACACGCTTGCGCGGCTCCGCGGGGCGGCTTTCGGGCACGGTGCGGACATCTGCGGGCCGAACGTCGAGCATGGCCTGGGACCTCCGCGGGCACGGAACTGACTCACATAGGATGTCGCGATTGGCGGGCCGATCCGCAATGCCGGATTTCGCCCCCCGCGGGCGGGCAGAGGTGACGGCTCAGTGGCCCGCAACACGCCCGATCTTCGGCAGCGATGCGCGAATGCGCTGTGAAAATTCCGGCTCCGGCGAACTGTCGGCCGCCTCTACGTCGCTGTTGATCAGCGAGCGCCGCCGCAGCGTGTCGAACGGCAGCGTCGTGTCGATGCGGCCCGAGTGATAGAGGTAGCTGTCGATCAGGCCGTTGAGGAGATGGCGGAAATCGAACCGCCCCTGCCGCCCGGCGGCGTTGGCGTAGCGGATGATATTGATGGTGCAACTGTTGGTCAGCAGATTGTAGAATTCCGGCCGCTCGGCGAGTTCGTTGATCCGCGCCAGATAGACAAGGAACAGCCGGCGCGCGTCGGCGGGCGAGGTATTGAGCTGATAGAGATAGACAGGCTCGTGGCGCTGGTTGGCGCGCACGCCCACCAGGTCGCGCTCCTCGCCCACCACATAGATCAGCTCGAATTGCTTGAACATGGAGGCGACCGGCTCGAAGCCGCGGCCGACCTCCGGCCGCGTCTCGATCGAGATGCTCACCGGCGCGGCGTTGTCGAAGATGAAGCTCACGAAGGTGTGCGCGACCGGCCCTTCGAAAAAGTAGGATACGAAAAAGTCCAGGCCGACCAGGTGCGAGAGATCGACGTCGCGCTCGTCGTAATGCACGGTGAAATCGTTGCGGCTGCGGTAGTCGAAGTTGCGCACGCCGGTGATGCGCACATGGTCGCCGTCGATGAACGCGCGCGGCATGACGGCGACCTCCGGGCGCCAGTCGCGGTTGCCCGAGGGAGCGATGGTCAGCCACCAGCCGACGATGCCGAGCACCACCGCGCCGGCCACGACCGGCATGCGCCGCCGGCGCGACAGCCAGAACGCCCAGATCGCGAACAGCGCAAAGGCGATTGCCAGCCCGAGACGCAGGGCCGGCCACGGTAGATTCGAGTAATAGATGGCGAGCGTCGTCCAGGCGATGACGAGCGCCTGGACCAGAAAGATCAGTGCCGCCAGAAGCCAACGGAGCAGCGTCGACATCAGGCCGCTATAGCAAAGGAGCGGGCTTTGTCGATGAACAATGCGGTGAGGTGGTCTCTTTCGTCATTGCCGGGCTTGACCCGGCAATCCATGCGGCATTGCCGTGCACGCGGCATTTCAGCATGGACCACCGGGTCAAGCCGGTGGTGACGCGCCTCAATGCCTCTTGAAATACTGCACCGCGCGCTCGTGCTTCTCGGCGGCGGCGCGTGAGCCGAAGGTGCCGAGATTGCGGCGCTTGCCGGTCTTCGGATCGGTCTTGCGCGAGTAGAGCCGGTATTTTCCGGACGACAGCTTGCGGATCATGTCGCATTCCTTCACAGCCGCGATCGTGCTGTTGGATGAATGTCGAGCGTGCGCCCGCGGTTCCGTCCGCGGAGCATGGTTGCGGCGCGCCAAGGGGGACACCGGGTGACCAAATCCAAATGCATCGGTATCGGCCTCGCGCTCGGTCTCATCTTCGGCGCCGCGACCCACAGCTACGGGTTCGGCATTCTCATCGGCCTGGCGATCGGCGGCGGCATCTGTCTCGTGCAAAAGCGGAGGCAGGGCGGCGATGAGCCGTAGCCCGCATGAGCGAAGCGACATGCGGGAGCGGCGGCAAAACCCGCACCATCGTACCCGGATGTCGCTTCGCTCATCCGGGCTACACGGCTTTCCCAAACCCGGCGCGCGTCAGCCGCACGATGGCGGCGTCGAGCGCCGAGAGAAACGCCGAGCGGTCGCGCGGCGCGAACGGCTTCGGCCCGCCGGTGATCTCTCCGGCCGAGCGCAGCGAGTCCATCAGGTTGCGCGCCGCCAGCGTCATGCCGATCGAGTCTTCCCGAAACGGCTTGCCGTTCGGCGCGATCACGTCGGCGCCCGCCTTCACGCACCGGCTCGCCAGCGGCACATCCGCCGTGATGACGATATCGCCCGCGCGGGCCCGTTCGGCGATCCAGTTGTCGGCCTCGTCCATGCCGGCGCCGACCACGACGCGCTCGATCATCTCATCGCGCGGCACCGCGATCGGGCTGTTGCTGACGACGAACACCTTGAGCGCCGTGCCCTTGCGCGCATGGCGCTCGGCGACGCGATAAATCTCCTGCTTCACCGGGCAGGCGTCCGCGTCGACGTAAATCGCGATCATTTTTTCGACAGGCCTGTCGGTATCATGAAGGTCCCTTCGTCTTATAGTGGACCGTTGCCTGCGAAAGAGAGCGAAAACCGATGTCCGCAACCCGTACAACGCTGCTGGTCGGCACCACCAAGGGCGCCTTTCTGATTTCCGGCGGCAGCGACCGCAGCGGCTGGGCGATCGGCGGGCCTTACTGCAATGGCTGGCCGATCAATCACATGATCGGCGACCCGGAGAGCGGCACCATCTGGGCCGGTGGCGGCGGCGACTGGCATGGCGCCGGCGTCTGGCGCAGCCAGGATGGCGGCGCGACCTGGGAACTCGCCCGTCTCACCAGGGGAACCATGGACGATTGGGCCGCCAAGGATCCCAATCTGGCGAAGATGATCGGCTGGACCGAAGCGCCGCTGCCGTTCGCCGACACGTTCGCGCAAATCTGGTCGCTCAGCTACGCGCACGGCACGCTGTATGCCGGCACCAAGCCGGCGAGCCTGCTCGCCAGCACCAACGGCGGCAAGGACTGGACGAAGGTGCACGGCCTGACCGATCACCCGTCCGCCGGCAGCTGGACGCCCGGCGGCGTCGGGCTGACGCTGCACACCATCATCCCCGATCCGGACGACCGGAAAAAACTCTGGGTCGGTATCTCGGCGGCCGGCGTGTTCGCGACCGAGGACGGCGGCGCGACCTGGGAGCGCCGCAACCGCCTCTCAAACGCCGAAGCCGTCGGTCCCGCCGAGCATCCCGCCGGACCGCGCAATGGCGAGACCGGGCACTGCGTTCACAACATGATCCGCGCGCCGGGCCATAGCGACGTGCTCTACCAGCAGAACCATTACGGCGTCTGGCGCTCGGCCGACGGCGGAAGGAGCTGGAACGATTGCACCAGGGGCCTGCCGTCGACCTTCGGCTTCCCGATCCGCGTTCATCCGCGCGATCCGGACACGATCTGGACGCTGCCGTTGAACGGCGACACCGCCGGCCGTTTCCCGCCCGACGCCGCCGCGGCGGTGTGGCGATCGCGCGACGGCGGCCAAAGCTGGCAGGCGATGCGCGCCGGCCTGCCGCAGAAGAGCTGCTTCTTCACCGTCCTGCGCCAGGCCATGGCGGGCGACGGCCGCGATCCGGCGGGACTATATTTCGGCACCAACAGCGGCTCGGTGTTCGGCAGCATCGACGAAGGCGAAACCTGGCAGGAAATCGCGCGTCACTTGCCGACGATTCTGGCGGTTGAGGCGATGGAGCTGGGATGACGATCGACCTCATCCTGAGGTGGCCGCGCAACGCGCGGCCCTCGAAGGATGCTGCTCAGGCGCCGGGGGCCTCGCCATTCGAGGCTCGACGCTTCGCGCCGAGCCCTCGGGTCAAGTGAACAGGTCAATGCCGCTTGAGGGATCGTATCGCGATCGCCACTGTGTCACCGCGGACGTGGGTGGTCGGAGCCGACTGATGGGCGCATTTGTTTACATGCTTCGGTGCGCCGACGGTTCATACTATGTCGGAAGCGCACGGAACAACGATCTAGGGGAGCGCGTCGCTGTGCATCAAGCCGGCGTATACCACGGCTATACATCGACCAGGCGCCCGGTTCACCTCGTATGGTCCGAATATTTCGACCGGATTACGGACGCGATTGCGGCAGAGCGAAAAATCAAAGGATGGAGCCGTGCTAAGAAAGAAGCATTGATCCGAGGCGATTGGACCAAGATCAAGCTGCTTGCTCGTCGCCGCGCCGGAAAGCCTAAACCCTCATCCTGAGGCGCGAGCGCAGCGAGCCTCGAAAGATGAGGCCGAGGCGTCAACGCTTGAAAAATACAGCTCAGGCGCCGGGGCCTCGCCCTTCGAGGCTCGCTTCGCTCGCACCTCAGGGTGAGGAGACAAATCAGCAGCAAGCCCCACGTTTCATTATCGCGAGAAATTGCGGGCGGCGATATCGTCGAACGAGTAAGGACAGGTCTCCGAAAATTCCGCCGCGTCCAAATCTGTCTCCTTGGCGGCGTCGATGCGGGCGCTGCGGTAAGCGCGGGCAATGGCCTCAGCCGTACGCGGCTTGAGGCCGGGGTTGTCGCCGAGTACATCGGCGATTTCAAGTCGCTGCTCCTCGATCGAAAGCGCCCAGGAGCGCGACCGCTTCGACGGCTGATGATCCCATTTCAACATGTGCATCATCGCCACGCGCAACGCGCTGACGAGCTTGTTGAATTGCTCGCGGCCCAAAAATTCGATCTCCTCGGCGAGATTGTCCTGGTCGAGCGCGCTATCGCGACTTTCGCGGATGAGCCGCGCCTGCTCGATCGACCAGGAATAGAAGTCGCGGTCGTACTCGGCGCGCACCGGTTCGTCGGCGGGCGCGAGTTCGGCCTCGGTGTCTTTGCGATGTCCGGCCATGGCTCTGCCTCTTCAGCCACTATAGCAGAATTTGATATCCAGAATGGCGATCGTGATCCCACCTGTTTCCCGGGCGCTGCGCGGCACGAAGCGCAGCCAACCGTAGCCCGCATGAGCGGAGCGACATGCGGGGTGGGGCCGCGACCTCTGCCGTCGACCTTCGGCTTCCCGATCCGCGTTCACCCGCGCGATCCGGACACGATCTGGACGCTGCCGTTGAACGGCGACACCGCCGGACGTTTCCCGCCGGACGCCGCCGCGGCGGTGTGGCGCTCGCGCGACGGCGGCCAAAGCTGGCAGGCGATGCGCACCGGCCTGCCGCAGAAGAGCTGCTTCTTCACCGTGCTGCGCCAGGCCATGGCGGGCGACGACCGCGATCCGGCGGGAATTTACTTCGGCACCAACAGCGGCTCTGTGTTTGGCAGCATTGACGAAGGCGACACCTGGCAGGAGATCGCGCGCCATCTGCCGACGATTTTGGCGGCTGAGGTGATTGAGTTGGGGTGATGCGCTGACGGCGAAGACCTTCGGCGATGTGCGTTTGCGGGCGTGACGCTCGCTCGCCGATGGGCAGTGCTGTGCATTTTCCCATCGGCGTATTGGCTTCTTCAGCTAGGCTTTGGAATAGGTACGACAATCACCGTTACGATGATTTCCCGCGCTGGATCTCCGGGCTTTCCGAACACCGCCCTAAGCCGCGTCTCGCTCTCTAGCTTGGCGGCTCGCTTGTAGTTGTTGTGAGTTGTAATCGTTGTTTGGATGGTCTCTACAACGGGTGTTGTCCCCTGATTCCGGTTGAAGATGATAATGGCAGTCTTTGTATCGCGCCATGTCACGTAACCCAGCAGTTGGTCGATTGTCTCGATGAATAATTTCTGTCCGCCCCAGATCTTGCATTCCGCAATGAATAGGTTTGTGTTGCCATCGCGAACAAGAATGTCCGTCTTTCCAGCTCCATTGAAGGTCTCGCCCGTAGCCGACCCTTCATATTGGCCGTTGAGCTGAACGAGATAATGGTCTCGGATGGCCTCCTCTGGGGCGGTGGAAAAAACTCGCGGGTTGCGCTCCATCACGAATGACATGCTCTCAATGATGCGCAGGATGTTCTGGTAGTCCGATTCCGCGACCGTAGGCTCGGGCTGGAAGGCGCCTGATACATTCGAAATAATCTTCCGTCTGATCACGGGAGAAACATAGGTCAGGGGCGCGCCAGCTCTCTGGTGTAGCGGATATCCCAGCGATGCCGCGACATGCCGGGCTTTGAGCAAACGATTCCGGCGCCCGTGCACGATCTTCGTCGCTTCATCCCTTAGAGATGCATTGAACGGATTTAGCTGGAGAGCCTGAAAGCCAATATACTTTTGCACTTTATCAACTTCAGCGTCGAATGATGCCTTAAGCTCGGCCTCCGGGACATCGGTGGTTGCGACGCGTGTGAAGAATAACGACCCCCGCATTGAATTGGAGTTGAGTTGCGCCGTGGGTTTATCCAAGTCTGACGTATCAGGGTGATGATTAAACAGCCCTGACGCTCCGGTATACGGCATCTCAATGGCGTAGCGGTAACCGACGACTGGCACCGGTGATGTCGGGTAGACGTTTGGAATTTCGATGGGCGCAAGAGCGACGGCTCGGTCCTTGTGAAGTTCAAGCGGTTGAATATACGCGTTGTTTGAAATCGTTTCGATTAAATCCTCAGGCGAGTTCTGAAGGAAGGCATCATCGCCGAGCTCGTCGATGGCATTTCCCATTTTGCCGATCTGATTCTTTAGGAGCGTGGCTAGGCTCCGTTGCGAAAACAGCGGGTCGAGCTGCGGTGGAAAAATGGGCATGGGGGTCTAAAAATCCTGGGTGAAGTGGGCCCAGTGCCGGGGATTCCTAAAGCCTCTCCACGAAACTATCCACCACCCGCTTCTGCCCGGCCTTGTCGAACTGGATCGTCAGCTTGTTGCCGTCGATGGCGATGACGTTGCCGTTGCCGAATTTCTGGTGGAAGACGCGGTCGCCCAGCGTGAAGGCCGAGGTGGTGCCGGTGGATTTGGCGACCAGTTCGCCCTCGATGGTGAGCGGCAGTTTGCGCGGGCTGCCTACGTCCTTGGGCTTTGCTCGTAAGGGGAATGCATCGTCGAGGTTGGTGCCAGCGTCGGCGCCGCGCCCCCTCACCCTGTCCCTCCCCCGCGAGGGGGGAGGGGACGCAGCGTCGCTGGCGTTGTCGATCTCGTGCGCCGCGGTGTCGTCGGCGTGGTACGCCTCGTCGTCTTCCTCGAAGCCGCGATCGCGCTTCGCCTGCGCCCGTTGCCAGCCGGGGGTGTTGTAGCTCGAGCCGAACGAGGTGGCGCTGTCGAAGCGCGAGGCGCCGTAGCCCGCGTAGCCGCCGAAGCCGGCTTGTTGTTCGGTGACCTCGACATTGGCTTCCGGCAGCTCGTCGAGAAAGCGCGACGGAATGTTGGTTTGCCACAGGCCGTGCATGCGCCGGTTGGTGGCGAAATAGATCTTGGCGCGGCGCTTGGCGCGCGTGATGCCGACGTGACCGAGCCGGCGCTCTTCCTCGAGGCCGGCGCGGCCCTGGTCGTCGAGCGCGCGCTGGTTGGGAAACACGCCTTCCTCCCAGCCGGGCAGGAACACGGTGTCGAATTCGAGCCCCTTGGCGGCGTGCAAGGTCATGATGTTGACCGCGTCGGCATCGGCGCCCTTCTCGTTGTCCATCACCAGCGAGATGTGTTCGAGAAAACCCGCCAGGTTCTCGAACTCCTCCATGGAGCGCACCAGTTCTTTCAGGTTCTCCAGGCGGCCGGCGGCGTCGGCGGAGCGGTCCTTCTGCCACATCTCGGTGTAGCCCAACTCGTCGAGGATGATTTCGGCCAGCTCGGTATGCGGCAGCGCGTCGCGCTGGTGGCGCCAGCGCTCGAACGAGTCGAGCACGCCGCGCAGCGCGCCGCGCGGTTTCGGTTTCAGCTCGTCGGTCTCCACCATGGCGCGCGCCGCCGCGGTCATCGGCACACGGCGCTTGCGGGCGTGGTCGTGGATGAGCTGCACGGTGGCGTCGCCCAGCCCGCGCTTCGGCACATTGACGATGCGCTCGAAGGCCAGATCGTCGGCCGGCGAATTGACCACGCGCAGATAGGCCAGCGCGTCGCGGATTTCGGCGCGCTCGTAGAAGCGCGGGCCGCCGATCACCCGGTAGGGCAGGCCGAGCGTGACGAAGCGGTCTTCGAATTCGCGCATCTGGAACGAGGCGCGCACCAGGATGGCGATCTGGTTGAGGCTATGCTTGTCGCGCTGCAGCTGCTCGATCTCCTCGCCGATGGCGCGGGCCTCCTCCTCGGAATCCCAGGCGCCGGTGACGGAGACTTTTTCGCCCAGCTCGTCGTCGGTGCGCAGCGTCTTGCCGAGCCGGCCTTCGTTGTGCGCGATCAGGTGCGAGGCGGCGGCGAGGATGTGGCCGGTGGAGCGGTAGTTGCGCTCCAGGCGGATCACGGTGGCGCCCGGAAAGTCGTGCTCGAAGCGCAGGATGTTGTCGACCTCGGCGCCGCGCCAGCCATAGATCGACTGGTCGTCGTCGCCGACGCAGCAGATGTTTTTGGCCGCGTCATTCCGGGGCGCGCCGTCAGGCGCGAGCCCGGAATCCATATTCCCGGCGCTTGTGGTTATGGATTCCGGGCTCGCCGCTTCGCGGCGCCCCGGAATGACGGCGTTGGTGTTTGTCCTCTGCGCCAATAACCTCAGCCACAGATACTGCGCCACGTTGGTGTCCTGATACTCGTCGACCAGGATGAACCGGAACCGCGCCTGATATTGTCGCAACACTTCGGGCTGCTCGCGGAACAGCCTGATGCATTCGAGCAGCAGATCGCCGAAATCGCAGGCGTTGAGAATCTTCAGCCGCTCCTGGAACGCCTTGTAGAGTTTGAGCCCCTTGCCGTTGGCGAAGGCGGCGGCTTCGCCGGGCGGCACCTGTTCGGGGGTGAGGCCGCGATTCTTCCAGCCGTCGATCAGCATGGCGAGTACGCGCGCCGGCCAGCGCTTCTCGTCGATGTTCTCGGCTTCGAGCAGTTGCTTGAGCAGCCTGATCTGGTCGTCGACGTCCAGGATGGTGAAGTCGCTCTTGAGCCCGACCAGTTCGGCATGGCGGCGCAGGATTTTCACGCCGATCGAGTGGAAGGTGCCGAGCCACGGCATGCCCTCGACGACGTGGCCGACGATCTCGCCGACGCGGTATTTCATCTCCCGCGCCGCCTTGTTGGTGAAGGTGACGGCGAGGATGTCGCCCGGCCGGGCGCGGCCGGTGGCGAGGATGTGGGCGATGCGCACGGTGAGCACGCGCGTCTTGCCGGTGCCGGCGCCGGCCAGCACCAGCACCGGGCCGTCGAGCGTCTCGACCGCGAGCCGCTGCTCGGCATTGAGCCCGGCGAGATACGAAGCGCTGCCGCCGGCCGCGGCGCGGGCGCGCGCCGCAATGCCGCCCGGCGCGGGGGCGGGCGGTTCGGCAGGCTCGAAGCTGCGCTTTACGGGTTCAGCCACGGTGCGCGGCGCCACTGATTCTCATGAGCGTAAAATGGCACCTGGACGCGGCTTTTACGAGGCTTTGTCCCCACGTCATTCCGGGGCTCGGCCGAAGGCCGAGAGCCCGGAATCCATATTCACGGCGCGTGCAGGTCGAGTGTTAGTCCGCTGGAACGGGGGTTATGGATTCCGGGCTCCGCGCTTGCGCGCGGCCCCGGAATGACGCGCCGGAATGACGCCTGCGGCGTTACTTCATGTACTTGTCGACCACGATCTTGGCGTCCTGGCGGTCCTTCTTGAGAAACGCCGCGAACTCGCCGGTCGTGCCGCCCGCCGGCTCGAGATAGTTCTGCTTGGCGAAGTCGGTGAATTTCTGGCTGTGGAAAATCGTCGCCAGTTCGTCGTGCAGCCGCGCGACGATCGGCGCCGGTGTGCCGGTCGGAACCACGACGCCCCAATAGATCGGGCCGCCGGGAAAACCGTTGAGACCGGTTTCCCGAAAGGTCGGCACGTTCGGCATGTCGGCCGCGCGCTGCGCGGAGGTCACGGCCAGCACCTTGATCCTGCTGGCCTTCAACTGGCTGACCATGTTGCCGAGGCCAATTTTGCTCACGTCGATGTCGTCGCCGAGCAGCGCGTCGATGATCTCGCTGCCGCCCTTGTAGGGGATCGCCACGAATTTGGTGTGCCAGTATTCGCCGAGCCACTGGCGGAACGCGTCGGTGGTGGTGCGTTCGCCGAGCGTGCCGTAGTTGAGCTTGCCGGGCGCGGCCACTGCCTTGCTGCGTAGCGCGTCGAGCGTGCCGACGCCGGTACGGGTCGGCACCATCAGGCCTTCGACGACGTGGTACATGTCGATCACCGGCACGAAATCCTTCTGCGGATCGTACGGCAGGTTCGGCACCGTCAGCGGATTGAACGACATGGTGTCGGGGCTGACCAAACACAGCGTGTAGCCGTCGGGCGGCGACTTGGCGCACTCGGTGCCGCCCAGCACCATGGCGGCGCCGGGCTTGTTGACGACGATCACCGGCTGACCGAACCGCTGTTGCAGCGCCTGCGCGGTCAGCCGCGCCGCCACGTCGGTGACCGAGCCAACTGAAATGGGCACGATCATCCTGATGGCGTGGGTCGGGTAGGTTTGTGCGTGCGCGGCAGTCGCAAAGGCGCAGGCGGCAAACGCGATTAAAATTTTTCTCAAGGCGTTGTTCCCTGTTTCGCTCATTCCCGCGCAAGCGGGAAGCCAGCGTGTTGCACTGGGTCCCCGCTTTCGCGGGGACGAGCGTGTGATTGAAACTAGCTGACGACCACTTCGCCGATCAGCCCGGCATCGTATTGCGTGAAGAACACGCGCCCGTCGCCCATCACGGTGATGCAGCGCGCGCCGCTGTTCGGTGTGGGGATGTCGTATTCGCCGCGCACGGTGCCGTCGGGCGCCATGCGGCCGATCTTGTTGACGGCGTTGGCCGTGTACCAGAGGTCGCCGTCGGCGCCGACCGCGACGCCGCGCAGCGACGACTCCGGCGTGGGCACCTTGTGCTCGGTGATGCGGCCGTCGCGGTCGAGCCGGCCGAGCGCATTGGTCGAGGTCTCGACGAACCAGATCGAGCCGTCCGGATGCGCCGCCATGGCGCGCGGCTGGCTGTCGTGCGACGGGATCGGAATTTCGCTGACCTTGCCGTCGACGGTGATGCGGCCGATGCGGTTGCCGGTGGCCTCCGAAAACCACAGCGCGCCGTCGCGCACCACGATCGACAGGGGCCGTGCGCCGAACGAGATGCCGTCGCCGAATTCGGTGATCTCGCCGGCCGGCGTGATGCGGCCGATCTTGCTGATCTCGAACTCCGAGAACCACACGTTGCCGTCGGGGCCAAGCGCGATGCCGTCCGGTCCCGCATAGGGCGAGGGGATCTGGAATTCGGCGATATCGCCGCGCGGCGTGATGCGGCCGATGCGATTGGCGGCCTTCTGGCAGAACCACAAGTTTCCGTCACCGCCCGCGATGATGCCGATCGGCGTCGCGGTCTTGGACGACAGCGCGAACTCGGTGAACGCGCCGCGGTCCGGATCGAACCGGCCGATCTTCGCCGCGCCGCTCTCGCAGAACCACAGCGCGCCGTCCGGGCCCTCCGCCGCGATGTAGGGCTTGGCGTCGGCGCTCGGAATTTTGTGTTCGCGGATGGTGATGCGGGTGGGTACCGTCATGGGCTTTTCCGAAAATACATGTTGGTCATGCTGCGGCGATATCGGTCAGCGCAAAATCACCGCCTTTGAACAACAGCGGAGCGTTATTCTCTCTCGCAAGGGCATAAGCGAAGCAATCGCCAAAATTAAGTATACCCGGCTTGCCACGACCTTTCCCAAAACGGCGATGCGCGCTGCGAGCGATTTCCATCTGCGGAAGCGTGGCGGGAACGATCTCCAGACGAAGCGTTGAAACTGCAGCGTCGAATTCCTGAAAAGCAGGCGTTCCCCAACTCTCGCACACGATCGCGGCTTCAAGATAATTGGCCGCCGAAATCATTCTTTTCTGGAACGGCGATAGCCGCCTGATAAAGTCGGGTGCGTCGGGCTCCCGTTTGAAGATTGCGACGACAACCGACGAGTCTACGACAACGGTATCAGCGCTCATTATTTCGGTAATCCGTTCTCGTCATAGAGGTCGTCGTCAGTGAGGCCTCTTGTGCCGACGCGTCGGGCCTGCACTCGTTTCTGAATTTTCTGGATTTCGGCCCACATCCTATCGAACTCGCGTCGGCTTTCTTCGGCGGTGCGACTAGCGCTGGCCTTCCGTTCGCTTCTTTCCCGCTCCAGCCGCTCGTGCAGCGCCTTGCGCACGGCTTCGGTCTGCGTTTCGCCGGTCAATTCGGCCAATTCGCGGACCAGCCGGGTGGCCTCGGCGTCCTTGATGTTCAGTTGCGGTGTGCCCATGGTAGAAACCTCTCGAGTCTTTCTACCATATAGGCAGCCGCGCCGCCACTTCGATGTCCGCTACCGCGACATCGCAATGCTTCGCCCCACGCCGTGCGGGACCGGCAGCTTGTCGTGCGCGGCCTGCATCTGCGCGAGCCGCGTCATCACGTTGTCGGGGAAGGCGGCGACTTTCTTGGCCACCATGTTGACGTTGAGCGCCATGTTCTCCGAGGTGGCCGACAGCCAGCCTTCCTCGGCGTGATGCAGCTGCTCGAAATAGTGCATGCGCTTTTGGTCGAAGCCGAGCAGCTGGAAGGTGACGCGTACCGGCGCATCGACCAGGAGCTCGCGCAGATAGCGGACGTGGACCTCGGCGGTGAATGTCGAGTGTTTGGTGGTATGGACGTAAGACAGGCCGAGCCCGAGCAGCTCGTAGACCTCGTCGACGGCGCGATCGAACAGCACATTATAGTAGGCCATGTTGAGATGGCCGTTGTAGTCGATCCAGGCCGGCTCGACCCGCATCACCGAGGAGACGAAAGGCGCGAAAAAGGCCGGTTCTGGGTCGCGGCGATCAAGCATCCAGCATGCATAACATGCGGTGGCGCGGAGGTGTAAATGGCGCGCGTCACGGTTGCGCGATCCTTGACCGCGGCGCCGCGAGCCGCCAGTTTCCTGAGTAAGACAAGGAGCGGCAATGGTTCTGGCCGAGACGACGCAACGGGAGGTCCGCGACCGCACGGCGGTTAACGCGGTAATCTCAAAACTCACCCAGAAATTCGGCAACCGCCTCGTCACCTCGCGCGCGGTTCGCGAACAGCACGCCAATACGGTGACCTGGATCGACAACCAGCCGCCGGATGCGGTGGTGTTTCCGCACGACACCGCCGACGTGCAGGACGTGGTCCGGCTGTGCGCCGAGCACCGCGTTCCGGTGATCGCGTTCGGCACCGGCACCTCGCTTGAGGGCCAGGTCAACGCGCCGCGCGGCGGCATCTGCCTCGACTTCCGCGACATGAACACGGTGCTGGCGGTGCACGCCGAGGATCTCGACTGCGTCATCCAGCCGGGCATCACCCGCAAGGCGCTCAACGAATACCTGCGCGACAAGGGCGTATTCTTCCCGATCGATCCCGGCGCCGACGCCTCGCTCGGCGGCATGGCGGCGACGCGCTGCTCCGGCACCAACGCGGTGCGCTACGGCACCATGAAGGACAACGTGCTGGCGCTCAAAGCCGTGATGGCCAACGGCGAGGTGATGACCACGGCGCGGCGCGCCAAGAAATCGTCGGCCGGCTACGACCTCACCCGCTTGCTCGTCGGCTCCGAAGGCACGCTCGGCATCATCACCGAGCTGACCTTGCGGCTCGCCGGTATCCCGGAAGCGATCTCCGGCGGCGTGTGTCCATTCCCGTCGGTCGAGGCGTGTTGCCGCGCCGCCATCCTGACGATCCAGTCCGGCATTCCGGTGGCGCGCGTCGAACTGCTCGACGCCTTGCAGGTGCGCGCGGTCAATCTCTACTCCAAGCTGTCGCTTCACGAGACGCCGATGCTGTTTCTGGAATTCCACGGCACCGAGGCGGGCGTCGCCGAGCAGTCTGAGCGCTTCGGCGAGATCGCGGCCGAATTCGGCGGCGGTCCGTTCGAATGGACCACGCGCCAGGAGGACCGCACCCGCCTGTGGGAGGCGCGCCACAACGCGGCGCTGTCCTGCAAGACGCTCAAGCCCGGCGCGCACATCGTCGCCACCGATGTGTGCGTGCCGATCTCGCGGCTGGCCGAATGCGTGGTCGAGACCCAGCGCGACATCGCGGCAAGCCACTTGACCGCGCCGATCGTCGGTCATGTCGGCGATGGCAACTTTCACCTGACGCTTTTGGTCAACATGGACGACGCCGACGAAGTCAAGCGCGCGCAGGCGCTGTCGCAGCGGCTGGTCGATCGCGCGCTCGCCATGGACGGCACCTGCACGGGCGAGCACGGCGTCGGCCAGGGCAAGATGAAATATCTGCTCGCCGAGCACGGCGCGCCGGCGCTCGCGGCGATGCGCGCCATCAAACTGGCGCTCGACCCGCTCGACATTCTCAATCCGGAGAAGATTGTCAGTTTGTGACGACCGTCATTCCAAGGCGGCCGCCAGCGGCAGGCCAGGTGGTTCGTCAGAAACGCTCGTTGTGTCCGCCTGGAATCCTGTGAAAACCACTTTCGACCGCTACGTTGAGGCAACTCCGCCCCCTGACGCGCGGTTCCTTGTCGCGTGTGTTTAAATCAATCGCGGCGTCTATCAATCTGTCGATTCCCTCGATCGTTCGCCTCACGGCGAACACCAGAACGCCAATGATCGACGCAAAGAGCATCAGAATTTCGGCGAACGCCAAAACAGAATACACGTGAGCCAGGAGATGCATGCGACTTCGGTCTATCGAGCAAAGCGGATTGTAGCCAGTTACTCACTAAACAACATCTGGCGCGCGGACAACAAGGGGTAAGCCCCGGCGCGCGCGGCCGTTCCACATGGGTGGCCGGTTCCCGCACAGCGCACGGCAGGTCATCGCTGACCGTCGTCTTGGGGCGGCCGTCGCCTTCAGTCTGAATTGCAATCCAACTCCAGGCCATCACAGCCGGGTTGCCGCCTGAAATACAGCTCGCCAAACCGATTGAACGTTTCTTTGATCGCCAAGCCGCCGTTGGTGTGATTCATGTTGTGATAGACGATCAGGTTGTGCACCGGCTCCGGTTTCCCGGTTGGCGACACCAGGATGGGCAACACCTTGCAGAGGGGCATGATCACCGGCGTGGCGGCGCCGGCGACGCAGGGATCGCCCGCGTCCATGATCTCGAACGGGATCGGGCACATACTGTCCGGCTTCGTCATCGATGCCGGCAGCGGCGCGCCGACAGGGCCTGAGATACACGGCTGGGCGGTCGGCGCGAGGTTGCCCGGGCCGACAAAGATATTCCGCGTGCCGAGATCGGAGGCGACCTGAACCGGCTCGTCTAGCAGAACCGGATTGAGGAGGTTCGGGAAGATCGGCGCCTGGGTATCGACGTCGCCGTGAAAGATCACGATCGGCATCGTCTTGAAGCGCTCGATCGCCAGATCGCCGCGTGAGGCGAAATAGTGTTCGGAGCGCCAGTTGTACCCCATCACGTGAGCCGCGTCGGGCAGATAGATCGAGGTGGTGTCCTTGGGCTGAAACGCGCCCGCATCGATCGCGGCCTGGGCCGCGGCGTTCGGACCGGAAAGGTGGCTCAGCACATTCAGATAGTTCAGGCGCAGATCAGTAAATCCTTCGATGACGGAGAACGCCTTGGCGGGGGCGCCCTGCTCGACGGCCCGGTAGGTGACGCAGCCGCCGTGCGAGTAGCCGTACATCAGGAGTTCGCCGTTTGGATTGATCGCGACTTTTTCCGCCGTGCTGCCAAGCGTGATGGAGTGCGCATGATTGACCAGCAGGTCGGTCAGCGCCATCACATCGGTCACTTCCCCCATGCAGAACTCGACATTGCCGCCGGACTGCCACGGCTGTGCTGGCGTCGGAAAGCTGGGACTCTGCGAGGTGATGACGACGCTCTCGCCGCGATACGCCGACGTCGCGAACACCCAGCCGCGCTTGGCCCAGTCGAGACACTGGCCGAGACTGTCGGGCACCGGAATGGGCAGGCCGTTGGGTCCGAGGACGGGATGACCGTTGGCATCGAGCAGAACGGGCTGCACGGTCCAGCCCGCCGCGGTTACGACGCCGTTGAGGTTGCCGCCGTCGCCGCTGCCGGTGCCGCCGTGATTGTAGATGACGACCGGGTACGGTCCGCCGGTCGTCGGCGAGCAGATAAGCGCGTAGATCTTCAGTCCGTTCTGGACGGTGTAATAGCCGACGCTCCAGGCGACCGAAGAATAAAGATTCGAGTGAGGATCGGAGATCATGCCCTGGACCTGAACCCACGGCATCTCCGGGCCGTTGCCGACGCCGTTTTGATCGAACAGAACGGTCGATGTGCCGTCGGTAAAGCGCTTGGCCGCGGTTTGCGGGTCGTCATGGGAGGCCTGCGCGGAGGCGCGCGCGGCGGCGCTGTAGGTGCGGAGCGTCTCGTTGCCCGCGGTCGCGATCAGCTCCAGATGCCCCTGGCTTATCGCCACGTCGGCGACGATTTTTTGCGGCGCCCAGTAGTGGGACGCCATCACGCCGGCGTCGAACGACCATCGATAGGTGCGGTAGTGTTTGCCGGACGGGGTCGTGTGCGGCGTACCGGTCACCGCCGCCGTCGCCGTGCCGAGCATGACGGCCTGGCCGGTGTCCTGGTCGACAGCCTCGATGGTGATCGTCTGTCCGGCGGTTTCGACGTAGCCGGAGAGCTTGACGGCATTGGCGGAGCTGCCGGCGGTTCGGCTCGATGGGCTGGTGACGGCTCCGGCCGCCAGCGCGGGCAGGCATGACGTGGCGACGGATGCAAACGAGCAGACCAAGAGGGCGAAGAGGAGGCTGATGCGGCGCATGCTTAGTCCCTTTCCCTGCTGCACTGTTGAAGTCGATCGCGTTCCCCGATGTTGCCGGTCAGTCAGTCGCGGTGATTAGATCAGGGAATTGTGGCGGACGAAATAGCCTCCCCGAGGTTGTGGCGCGCAGAGGCGTGGCCGCATGCAGGCGTAGCGCCGGCCGGCCCGTAACGCGGGCAGACGCCGCGCTCAGCGCCGCGGGCGGCAAAGCGCCCGCCGCTCGGCGTACATCACTTGAATCGAGGCGGAGGCGTCGTCGATCCACCGAGAGTGGCCGCGTCGAGCGGCTTTTTCAGAATGCTTTCCCGCAACGCGTCGGTCCGGGGAGGAGGCATCGGCGACGGCCGCGCCGGGGCAAGCGGGACGTTGACCGCCGGCGTCCGATCCGCGGTGTCGAATTCGCGCGAGCGCTGACTGGCGCTTGCCGATCGCCAGCGATCGATCACCATCGCGATCAGATCGTGACTGATGTTGGCGCTGGCATCGGACCGGGTATCGCCGGTCGCCTCGCTGTTCGGCCGGAACGCCGTCTGCAATTCCTCGAAGCTCATCCGCGTCGGCAGGGATACGCCGGGTCCGAATGCAAAGGCTTCGCGGGTCCCAAGCGAGGGAATGAAGGAAAGCAGATTCCTGGCCGCCTCCGACGCCGCCGAGCGGATCAGCGCCTGATCGCGGTCATTCGACAGCCGCATCACAAAGAGCGTCGAGCACTGCGACACGATGGTGGGATCGATCTCCGCCGGCCGCTGCGTGACCAGTCCGAGAAACACCCCATACTTGCGGCCTTCCTTGGCGATTCGTGACAGCGCGCGTCGCGTCGGCCCAAAGCCGATCTTGTTGTCGGCGGGCGCATAGCGATGGGCCTCCTCGCAGACGAACAGCAGCGGCGCCACACCGTCGCTCCACAGCCCGAAGTCGAACGCCATCCGGCACAGCACCGAGACGACCGAATCCACCACCTCCGCCGGAAATCCCGCCAGCTGCATGATGGTCATGGGCTTGCCCTGCGGCGGCAGGCGGAACAGCTGGCACAGGATTTCCGCCATCGTATCGCCGCCGATGTTCGCGTTCTCGAACATGAAAGCGTAGCGCGGATGATTGCGGACTGTTTGGACCCGCGAGATCAGCTTGTGATAGATCATCCGCGATTGGCGGTTCTCGAGCTTGCCCATCTGCTCGTCGAGCAGGCTGAGCAGGTCTTCGATGCGATAGGGCACCGGCGTATCCGCCGTGAAGCCGGGTTCGCGCGTTTCCTTCTTCTTCGCGAGCAGCCGGTCGGCATTGGCGCGATATTGCAGATAGGCGATCTTCGCGAGCGGAATGGCTTCCTGAAGAATTTGCACTTCCTCGTCGACGCCCGGCCGGCCGCCGAAAAACGCGTCAACGATCTCCTCGAAATTGAACAGCCAGAACGGCAGCCGCAGATTTCCCGGCGTCAGCACCTGCGCCCTGTCGCCAAAACACCGGCCGTATTCATTGTGCGGATCGACAAGAAAAATGCGCAAGTTCGGACGAACGTCGAGGATCTTCCGCAAAATGACGGCGACGCCGCTCGATTTGCCGACACCCGTCGTTCCAACAATGGCGAAATGCCGGTTCACCAGCGCTTCAATGTCGATGTGCACGGGCACATTCTGGTTTTGCTGAAGGTGGCCGATGGCGACGCGGTCGCCGTTCGCGGAACCGTAGATCAGCCGCAACTCGGCTTCGCTCAGCATGACGGCCGCGTCGTCGATGTTGGGATATTGCGACACGCCGCGGCCGAAATGCGCGGTGGCCGCCTGGGTCCGTATTTCGCCGATCAGGTCGATCTCGGCGACTTTCCGGAACGCCTGCGTCCTGTCGCCGGAACTCAGCGCCTGCTCGCCGACCTCGGTGATCAGGCCGACGATGAGACCGTTGGCGGTCACCACCGCCATGAATTTCCCGACGGTCGTACCGCTGCTGCGCGCGCTCGCCGGCGAAAGTTCGATGGTTGCTTTCGATCCCGTGACGGCCGTGACCCGGCCGACCGGCACGGCCGCGGCCGGTTGCGTGGCCGGTCCCTGGGTGGGACCCGTCGAGACAGTGGTGGTCATCATGCGTCGCCCTGTGAGCCCGTCTAGTCCGGCCGAAGTATCACAGAGCGTTTGCTATTCCATTAATGACCGTTAACGACTTTTCAACAACCGGACACCCGGATGAGCATCGAGGAGCGGTTCGCTCTCTCAATCGGCGCCCACGGCGGCAACCGGTGCGCTTCGACGCGAATCCGGCTTCTTTTTGTCCCGCGCCGCCGCGGTCCATTGTGCGTTCATTAACTGCGTTCTGAAAGCAGCTTCCCCGCCGCCGTATAACCAAAAATCAAAGCCGTCCTTTTATTAAAAGGAGACAGAACGACAGCGACTGTTTGACGGGACGATCGCATGCTTCGTGATTTCATCAGCCGGTTTGTCCGCCACCGCGGTGGCAATACGGCGATAACCTTCGCGATCTTCGTCATCCCCGTCATTTTTCTCGCCGGCATGGCGCTGGATTTCTCCGCCGCCATGAGCAAGCGGTTGCGGCTCAACGCGGCGGCGGATTCCGCGGCGCTCTCGGCCGTGACGCCGGTCGCGCTGGGACAAACAAATGCCCAGGTACAGACGGCCGCGTTCAATATCTTTCAGGCGCAGGCATCGGCGATTCCCGGTCTCACGCCGCAGCCGCCGACGCCGACGATCACCGTCGTCCAGAACGGCGGCGTCCGCAACGTGACCGTCAGCTACACGGCCTATTCGCTCAATGCGTTCCCCAACGTTCTTGCGATGCTGAGCAAGACCGCGGAAGCGACCTGGCCGATCAGCGGATCGTCCACCGCGAGTTCGGCGGGCCTGCCCAACATCGATTTTTATCTGTTGCTCGACAATTCGCCGTCCATGAACATTGCGGCGACAACCGCCGGCATCAACACCATGGTGGCCAATACCTCGGCGCAGGGCGGCTGCGCATTCGCCTGCCATCAAAGCAATCCGTCCGCCGACGGACTCGGCAATCCCGGCGGCGAGGACAATTATGCGCTGGCGCAGAATCTCGGCGTCGTCACGCGGGTCCAGAACATGGCGAGCGCCACGCAGGCCCTGATGGATACCGCCTCGACCACGGAGGGCAGCAATAACGCCTACCGCATGGCGATCTACACCTTCAACGCCAGCGGCCTTTCAAAGATTCACCCGCTCTCGACCGACCTGTCGAGCGGCAAGGCGGACGCCAAGAAGATCGACGTGCTGGAGGTGTGCCAGAACAACTATCTCACCTGCGGCACCAGCAACAACGATACCGACACGAATTTCGAGACCGCGATGGACGGGATCAATCAGGCCATGTCCAATCCGGGAACCGGAGCCTTCGGCAACTCGCCCCAGGAAGTGCTGTTCATCGTCAGCGACGGGGTGGACGACGAGATCAATCCCAGTTGCTCGCAGGCGCTGACCGGAACCCGCTGTCAGCAGCCGTTCGACACCACCTGGTGCACGACGGTCAAGAAGCGCGGCATCCGGATCGCAGTGCTGTATACGCAGTATCTGCCGCTGCCCACCAACGCGTGGTACAATACCTGGATCGCGCCGTTTCAGAGCCAGATCGGTCCTAATATGCAGGCCTGCGCGTCGCCCGGGCTGTTTTTCCAGGTGACGACGGACGGCGACATCAGCGCCGCGATGCAGGCGCTGTTTCAGCAGGCGGTCAGCACGGCTCATCTGACCCAATAGGCGCGGTGCAGTGGCTTCCGTGCAGGAGCGTCGTATCGGTGGCTGAAAGAATGCAGGTGTTGCTCCGAATGGTCCTGGGATTCGCGTTGGCGATGGCGGCCACGCTTGCCATGGCGCAGACGCCTCAGGAACATGTTCACGGGATGGGGCAGATGGTCATGCCCTTCGACCTCAATAAGACCACTCATATTTTCAGGATGACGGATACGGGCGGCGTCCAGAGCGTCGTGGTCAAGGACGCGCACGACACGGATCAGATCGGGCTTGTCCGGCAGCATCTTCGCCACGAGGCGCAGGCGTTTCAGCGCGGCGACTATGCCGACCCCATGGCGCTTCATGGCGCGGCGATGCCCGGGGTCGCGGAACTCGCAAGGCATCATGCGGCGATCGACGTCGCGTATTCGGAATTGCCGCTTGGCGCCGCGCTCACTTTCACGGCCCGCGACCGGCACCTGGTGACTGAGATTCACCGCTGGTTCGGCGCTCAGCTGTCGGAGCACGGCGCGGACGCGAGGGCCGAATAATACCGGGTCGCGCGCCTGTTCCGGGCTACACTCGCGGATGATTCACCGACGCTGTGGCGGAGAACCGCGATGTTGAATGCCTATCCGCGCGCCCTTGCCGAAGGCGCTGCGCTCGCGGCCCGCGACCTGGCCGACCGGACCTGGGTTGACCTGATTTCGCCGACGGAAGCCGAACGCGCCGCCTTCGAGCGCGCCAGCGGGCTCCGCGTGCCGAGCGAAAACGACCTCGGCGAGATCGAAGCGACCAGCCGGCTGAAGATCAGGGATGACGCGCTCTATATGACGGCGCCGCTGATCTTTGCGGCCGGCAACGAACCGTGGCTGCCGACGCCGGTCGGCTTCGTGCTGACCAGAGGGTTGCTGATGACCGTGCGCGTGGCCCCATCGGCCGCGTTCGACACGGTGGCGAAGGAGACGCGCGCCGCGGAAAAATCAGATCCCGCCGCCGTGTTCGTGCGCCTGCTCGAGGAACAGGTCGATCACCTCGCCGACCTGCTGGAGCAGGCGAGCCGCGATCTCGACGACGCCTCGCACGCCATCTTCCGGCGGGACCGGCAGAAGCGGCTGTCGCACGAATCCGCGCTGCTGCGCCGGTTGCTCATCAGCACCGGCCGCACCAGCGAACGCATGGCGCGGATCCACTACACGCTGGTCTGTCTCGACCGCATGGCGAAATTCACCATCGACCGCACCGGCGATTGGCTCAAGCCCGACATGACGGCGCGGCTGCAATCGATCGGTTCGGACGCCGGCTCGCTGGTGAATTTTTCCGAGGGCCTGGTCAACCGCGTGCAGCTCCTTCAGGACGCCGCGGTCGGCATCATCAGCACCGATCAGAACGACGTCATCAAGGTTCTCACCGTCGCTTCGGTGGTCGGCATTCCGCCGGTGCTGATCGCCGGCATCTACGGCATGAATTTCAAGAACATTCACGAATACGACTGGGCGTGGGGCTATCAATGGAGCCTGGCGCTGATCGTGATCTCCGCGCTCTTGCCGCTCGCCTGGTTCAAGTGGAAGAACTGGATTTGAACAAACGCGTAGCGCCACAATGCAAAGCCGTCATCGCCGGGCTTGACCCGGCGATCCCCGCTCCGCTCGCGCATCGGCCTATGAGCGGGGATGCGCGGGTCAAGCCCGCGCATGACGTGTCACAGCAACGTGCAGGATGGTTTGAACGAAGTGAAACCCATCATCGGGCCGCGAAGGCTGCATGATGGTTTCGCTGAACGCTCAACCCATCCTACGTGCTGGATTTGAAATTGCGCCTTGTAGCCCGGATGAGCGCAGCGACATCCGGGGTAGGGCGGTGGGGTGACACGCAGGCGCTACGTCTCTTCAAATCCCAAGATCGTCCGTGCATGCGGCGCGAGGTCGTTCAGCTGGAATGGATTTGCAACCGCTATCGAACCGAAGCGCGCGCCATCGGCCATGTCTTCAGAGAAGATCGTGGTACATCCTGCCTCGGCGGCGGAGGCAAGCAGCACGCCATCCCAATAGGAGAAACGCCCGTTCGGGGCTTCATCCAGTGCCGCGCGCACCGCTTGGACCGAATAGCCGAAGGTATCGAAGCCGGCGAGTAACTGGGCCGCGCGCGCCGCCGCATCTTTCGGATCAAGCTTCAACTTGCCGGTCGCGGCTGCGTAGAACTCGCCCACGGCCTGCAACGCTAGAGGACAATCGAGGCCGGCGGCAGCCTCGATGACGCGCAGGGCAAGTTCGCGTTTGCGGCCTTCGCGGGCGTCAACCGCATAGATCAGAATGTTGGTGTCGAGCGTGAAGCGTTCAGCGCTCATGCAGTTCGTCGCGCGTCCAGCGGCGTCGGCCGGAGGAGTTTCCCGGCTTGGTGCGCGCCGATTTAAGGAATGCGGAAACGGCGCGCTTCTGCGCCGGTGTTCGGCTGCGCACGGCGCGTCTCTCGCCCGAAGGGACGATCTCCACGGCCGGCTTGCCGTTGCGGAGTACCAGCACCCGTTCCCCTGTTTCCTCGACTTTCCGCACCAGGCGGGAAAACTCCTGGTTGGCCTCGCGCAGGTTAAGCTGTTTCATGTCAATGATGTAGCACAACCGTAGCACGGCCGCAACCGCATGACACGGCAAGGAGGCCGACTTCGTCACACCATCTTTGTGAGAGACGACCGCCCCCAGCGCCACACCTCTTGGTGCGGCCCCGGCCTCTTACCCCACGCTCGCACATGGCCACGAACCACAGCGCACCCCCGCACCGCGCCGCTTGTTCCCCTCCGCAAAAGCGGCCACCATCAATCACCAAACACGGCGCCAAAATCGCCGGGAAAAACGCCAACCGGGAGGACAAGCCAGATGAGCAGCTCATTGAGCCGCACGTTCAGAACATCAAGCCTCGCCGCCGTCGCCATCGCGGCCGTATCGTCGTCGCCGGGCGATGCCCAGGTGCTGATGCAGCGCGACGTGTCGCTGCACATGGCGCTGACGGTCGCCGAAACCGCGATCGCCGAATGCGCGAAGAACGGCAACGACGTCTCGGTGGCGGTGGTCGACCGCGCCGGGCGCTTGCGCGTGTTCCTGCAGGGCGACAAGGCCGCGCCGCACAACATCGAGCTCGCGCAGCGCAAGGCCTACACGGCGCGCACCTTCGGCCGCACCTCGGCGGAGTGGTCGGCCCGCACCGCGCCCGGCTCGGAGCTGGCCGCGCAGCGCGAACTCGAACACGTGATCGCCTTGCGCGGCGGCGTGCCCATCAAGGTCGGCAACGAAACGATCGGCGCGGTCGGCGTCAGCGGCTCGACGTCCGCGGGCGACGAGGCCTGCGCCATGGCGGGCGTCGCCAAGGTCGCCGATGAATTGAAATAGCCGGGTCGCGCAGGTGTGGGTCCAGGCGTGAATTGAAGCGTGTAGCCCGGATTGAGCGCAGCGAAATCCAGGTGCAGTGGCGAGGCCAATCCCGGATTTCGCTCCGCTCAATCCGGGCTACTTGCTACCGGTGCCAGGCCAGCGGATTCGAATCCCGCTCAAGGCTCATGGAAGGCGATGCGGAATGACGGATGCGTACATTTCGGCCTCGTGCCGCTGCGGCAAGGTGCAGCTCCAGCTCGCCGGCGCTCCGATTTTTCGCGCCATCTGTTATTGCGCGAGCTGCCAGGAAGCAGGCCGCCGGCATCAGGCGGCGCCCGGCGCCGATCGCGTTGTGGCCGAGGACGGCGGCACCGACTACGTGCTCTACCGCAAGGATCGCGTGCGCTGCGTGAAGGGCGGCGACCTTCTCGAGGCGCGGCGGCTCAAACCGGAATCGCCGACGCGGCGCCTCTACGCGCGCTGCTGCAACACCGCGATGGCCGCCGACTTCACCAAGGGCCACTGGCTCTCGCTCTATCGCGGCCGCCTTGCCGGCGACATCCCGCCGCCCGCCATGCGGATGATGACCGCCGACCGGCCCGCGGGCGTGGTCTTGCCGGACGACACGCCCAACTATCCGGGCTTCTCCGCAAAATTCATGGCCAAGCTGCTGCTGGCGTGGCTGGCGATGGGGTTCTGGCGACCGGCGGTGGATGGGGTGCCGTGAGGGCGTAGGGCGCGGATTGAGCGGAGCGAAACCCGGGTCCTTGTGTTGCCTCACCTCGATCGTCGATGGCGGATTGTGCCTTCGGCGAATCCGTCCTACGCGCTATCTGGGCCTGAATATCCTTGAGAAACGCTCCAACGTCGATTTCGGCGACCCGTTGTCGCGGTCGTTAGCGAACATCCTGCTAAATTGCTCCACGCCTTCTCTGATTGACAATCGTCGTTCCAAGTATTTGCCCAGTGCAACGTGAATGTCCCGCACCCATATTTCGCTATCCTCGCGAACCATGAAATCGAACAATCGACTGTCAATTGGGTCTTTTTGGTAGTGGAAAACGCCATTCCGAAAACGCCTCAGCAGATCGACGTAATCTTCCTTGGCCAATAGCACCGAAACAGTTTCGTCTGCACAGCGAAGCTCCCGAAATCCCTCTATGACCACGTAGATGAGCCCGTAAAAAACCTCCAAAGCATGCATCTTAGACATTTGCTGTCCAAGGTTATGCAGATCCTTAGGAAGCGCGCTTCCCCGCTCATCAATGTCCAGTCGTATTCGCTCTTTAATGCTGTCCGCACGAATCCAGTTGATATGTAGCGCTAGCAATGATGGATCAATTCCCGCCATAGCAGTCTCTCCAGCCCATCACCGCGCAATGGTGCATGAACGGTGCAAAGTGAAGCGCGCTAGCCGGCTATACCCCACATATACGGTGCACATCAGCGGAACTGGCTAAAGGTCTTCAGGAGCTTCATGGTCGACTCATATTCCAACTTATCGCCCTCAAAGTCGCATCGATATAAACCCTGGAGGTTGGAGGGAAGCGTCACGCCACGCTCTACTAATAAAATTACTTTCTTTCCATAAAGTGCCATTGCGGCGCCTATTTCGATCAGCACGTTGTCGTTTAGCTTCGTTAGCTCATTTCCATTCGGGTCTAAATATTTTCCTTCCGCGCCAACGTGAATCACGCCTGCGCCGCAAGACCGCATATCTTCAAAGACCTTTTCAGGCACTGGGATCGCGGTTGCTTCACGCTCGACCGACACCACGGGCTCGAAATTACCGAACGCTAGCAATTCTTTAATTTGGCTCACGATTGCTTTTTGCTTCCCATGCGAAATAAAAACGCGGTTGGTCTTCGCACTAACTGACAGATTTTCGCCTAGGGTCGCGCTGGTGGGATTTTCCGCAGCCTTTGCCGCATCCCCCATCCCATCTGCCTCGAGTGCATCAAGCGTACTCTGTTCGGGCAGGTCCGGGGTCGCAGTTGGTGCGGGTACGCCAGGTGAATCAAGGTTTATAAATGGACCGGTAGGTGTCTCACGAATGATTCCGGCATAGCGTCCATTTTCCTTCAGAATCTGAAGAGCGCTCTCTGTTCTATCTGGGGGTAAACCCATTGCCCTAAGTACGTTTCCGGCGATTACGTCGTTAGGGAACTTGGCTCGCCTGTATTTTTCGAAAAACTCCCTCGGAAGCCTGGGCTTCAAGACGGCTTCACGTCTTGCCGCAAGATCATCACCTTCAGCCAAGGGCGCGACCAGTCGGCGCCCGAGTGTATTTAGTTTCATTTTTGAAGCGTTCACGCCCCCCTCAATCAAATCATAGGCCAGGGCCGCGCCTGCTAAACTAGGCCATGCACTGCTGGTGGGGCTAATTTCGAGCGCGAGCGCTATATCCGGAGGAGAGCTTCCGTCTCCTGCAAAATTATCGACTATCGCAGACGCAATACGCTGAGCTTGCTGCAATGTGGCCTGTGGAAAGTCAGACTGCTTATAATAATTTCTTTTGTTCGAATTAGATTTGTTATCAAGCACGTTTGTTTTAGCCCCCTTCCTCTTGGCCATCTTTAAATTCCTTCTCGCGCGCCACGCACGCGTTTTCAGCTGAGTTGCCCTCCGAGAGAATATATGTTCATTGCCAAAACGCGAAAACCACCCGAAGGCGACCTTTGCCAATCTAAAGCGAGCGTAGGAGGGGCAAAAGCGCGAAGCGCCGTGCCCACGCGTTCTGATAAACGGGAAAAATCTACGTGGGCTTCGCTGCACTCAGCCCACCCTACAGACTCGTTCCTGTTAGCCTGAGGTGCGAGCCAATGGGACAGCGTGAAGTCGCGCGTCCGGATGACAGGCACCGCGAGCGACGAAGGGCGACGGCCCCCGGCGCAAGAGCCGCATCCTTCGAGGGCCGCTTCGCGGCCACCTCAGCGCGTAGAATGGCTTGAACGAAGTGAAACCCATCATTGGACCGCAAGGCTGCACGATGGGTTTCGCTGCCGCTCTACCCATCCTACACATTGCCGAGAATCAAAAAACATCCGTGCTTTCCGCGTCTTAGGTGAGAATCACCCCCATCAAGGCAGCGTGCCACAATTGCGGCACGGAGATTTAAACAAACGGCCGAAAAAATATTGCACCGAATCAATGAGATGACTTACGCCTCTGTAATTTCTTGAATCCACCCCACCTGCCGAACTAAAAGACTCCCATCTCGCCTTTCGAAGGGACGTTCTTCGCGAGGACACTCCTTGGGACGGGGCGAGTGCGGTGCCCGCGGGCGGATTTGTAACCCGCTCCCGGGCGGCATCGGGCATCATCCTGCCGGCATTATGACCGGCGTGTGAGGTGCTCACTGTACGGGGACAGTTTATTTGTTCGTTTTTCCGGCGCGGGTAACACCTGCGAGTGGTGCATGATCTTGCCGGAAAACCGGCATCCACTTTTCCGGATCATGCACGGCGAAGCGCAAGGTCTCCGCTCCCCGGTTGGAGCGGCCGTACAGGATCGAACGCCCCGGACTGTCTTCCGAAGCATGGCCTGATGCAGAGCCTTGGGGACCAGCTGTCTCCCTGGCAAGAGCCGCGGTGGGACGCCGAGAGGCGAGCGCACCCCGCAGGGTGCGCCCCGCGCTGCGCGGCGCGGGTGTTGGTTACGCGTCTCTCGGCGTTCCGCTTCCCCTTTTGGTAGCCCGGATTGAACGAAGTGAAATCCGGGGCATGGCGCAGGGGAAGCCGTTAGCAACATGGTTGGCCGGAAACTCGGGGCGCGAACAAAAATCGCGCCGCGGGAACGGGAGAACGCGTCATTGCGAGCGCAAGCGAAGCAATCCAGGGCGGCTTGCGGTGGCCGAGAGGCCGGTACTGGATTGCTTCGTCGCTTCGCTCCTCGCAATGACGGACATGATGGAGCGGCGCTCAGGCAGCGGCGACGCCCCCTCATCCCGACCTTCTCCCCGCACGCGGGGAGAAGGAGCAGGAGAACGACACGAAATGGCCCGGAACTTGGCCGAAATGCTGCTGTGATCGGCGTGCAAACCGGGGCGGCCTGCTTTAGGCTTACGGCCGGAGCGCGCGGGTTGATGAAGGCTAAAATGCGATGATTTCAGGTCCATCGTCATTGCGAGCGAAGCGAAGCAATCCAGGGCGGCTTGCGATGCCGGCGACGCCGTTCTGGATTGCTTCGTCGCTGTCGCTCCTCGCAACGACGGCGATTCCGGCGAATTGGCCCGACCTCATCCCGTTCTAGTCACAGCACGCTTGGAGACGCCGTGCAGACGACGCTGCTCGGACTGGCTATCGCACTGATCCTGGCGCTCGTCACCGCGATCGTGGCGCCGCTGGTGATCGACTGGAATCATTATCGCGATCCGTTCGAGGCCGAGGCGAGCCGGCTCACCGGCATGAGCGTGCGCATCAACGGCTCGATCGACGCGCGGCTCGTGCCGACGCCGGTGATCACGCTGCACGATGTGGTCGCAGGCGCCCCGCGCGCGGCCGGCACGCCGGAGGCGGAGCCGCTGCTACGCGCCGGCGAGATCAAGCTGGAACTCGGACTTAGCGCGCTGTTGCGCGGCAAGATCGAGGCGACCGATGCGCATCTGATCGAGCCGGAGGTGCATGTCGGGCTCGATCGCTCCGGTGCGCTCACCGTGCCTGCGCTGGCGCCATCGTCCCAGCCGGGCGCGATGGCGATCGGGCGTTTCAGCGTCGAGAACGGGCGCATCGTCCTGACCGACGCGGTATCGCGGGCGCGGCTGGTGCTGCAAAAACTGTGGTTCGACGGCGAGATGACCTCGTTTGCCGGGCCGTTCAGCGGCCGCGGCGCGGCCGTCGTCGGCGATCAGCTTTACGGCTATCGCATCTCCGGCAGCCCGACGCGCGGCGGCACGCAAATCCGGCTCGGCGTCGATCCGTCCGACGTGCCGCTGACGACCCAGTTCGACGGCACGCTGAAATTCGCCAACGGCGTGCCGAGCTTCGACGGCGCGCTGGCGGCGTCGCGGCCGGTCGGCGCGACGCTCGCCAGCGGCAAGCGGGTGCTCAGCGTGCCGTGGCGCGCGGCGGGCGCGATCAAGATCACGCCGTCGGCCGCCAAGCTGTCGAACGTGACCTTCCGCTACGGGCCGGAAGAGCGCGCGCTGAACTTTTCCGCCAGCGCCGATGTGACGCTCGGCGCCGCGCCGCATCTGTCCGGCAAGCTGTCGGCGATGGGGCTCGATGTCGATCGCGCGCTGGCCGCGCCCGACGTCACGGACCGGCCGCCGCTCGTCGTCATCAGAAGTTTCCTGCCGGCATTTCTCGCCGGGGCCAGATTGCCGATGCCCGCCAAGGTCGCGCTCAGCGTGGATTCGCTGACGCTCGGCGGCACCACGCTGGAGTCGCTGTCCGGCGACCTGGACTACGATCGGCGCGCCTGGAGGCTCGACAACTTTGCGTTCCACGCGCCGGGCCTGACCCAGGTGAGTTTGAACGGCCGGCTCACCGGCGAAGGCGAGAGCTTCGCCTTCACCGGCCCGGCGAAGCTCTCCTCGGCAGATTTCGAGACGCTGCTCGCCTGGCTCGATGGCCACAACGATGCCCGTGCGTCGAAAGAGATGAAGACCTTCACGGCGCAGGGCGATGTCACGCTCGGCAGCGATCGCATCGCGGTCGACCGGCTGACGGCGGCGCTCGGCGAGGAGACCGTCGCGGGACGGCTCGCCTATCAATGGTCGCGCAGCGATCGTCCGGCGCGGGTCGATGCCGAACTGCGCGCCGCGTCGCTCGATCTCGATGCACTGTCAGGTTTTGCCAGATCGGCCCTGCGCGGCGGCCGGTTCGGGCTGCCGGCCGAGGCGACGCTTAAGCTCGACATCGGCAGCGCGACGTTTGGCGGCGTGCGCGCGCAGGCGGTCAACGCCGCGGTCAAGCTCGACGCCGGGAACTTGCAGATCGATCGCCTTGCGGTCGGCGATCTGGCGGGCGCGAAGCTCGCACTCAGCGGGCAGATCGACGCGCTGGCGTCGCGGCCGCGCGGCGCGCTCACGCTCGATCTCGACGCCGCGTCGCTCGATGGCGTGAGCGGCGTCGCCGCCAGGTTCGCGCCGCAGGCCGCGGCGGCTTTGCGCGGTGCGGCAGCCCAACTGGCGCCGGCGAAAGTTCACGCCGTGCTAGACGTCGGCAGTGCGGCGTCGGCCGGCAGCATCGCCGACCTGCATCTCACCGGCAGCCTCGCCGCCATGCGGATCGCGCTCGACGGCAAGGCGAGCGGGCAGACCGAACATCCGGGCGCGGCCGCGGTGCAGATCGACAGCCGCATCGACGCCGACAATGGCGCCGCGCTGGTGACGCTGCTCGGCCTCGATCGCGTGCTGGCGGTCGACCAATTGCCGGGGCGGCTCACGCTCGCCGCGAAGGGGCCGCTCAACGGCAACATTCATGTCGACGGCAAGGTCGAGGCCAGCGGTCTGGATTCCGCCGCGACCGGGACGCTGCGGCTGTCCGGTCATCCGGCATCGTGGGGCAGTTTCCAGGTGCAGGCGACCGCGGCCGATCTGCGTCCGCTGCATCGGCTCCTCACCGGCCAGCCCGGGACCGCGGCGCCCGTCACCGCGCGCGCCGCGGTGACGGTCGGCGGCGGCAAGCTCGCGGTCATCGATATCGTGGCGCATGCGGGTCAGAGTTCGCTGGGCGGGCACGTCGCGCTCGACCTCGCCAAGAATCCGATCGCGATCGACGGCGCCATCACGGCCGATACGATTGACGCCCCGGCCACCACCGCGCTGCTGCTTGGCTTGCCGGCGAATGGATCGACCGCTTCATGGTCGGATGCGGCGCTCGGCGGCGGCGCCTTCGCGCCGGTGTCGGGCTCCGTGACGTTCAAGATCGCCCAAGCCGCGCTCACGCCGTCGCTTGCGGCGCAGGATTTGGCGGGCGTTGCGAAATTCACGCCGTCGGCGATCGCGATCGAGGATATCGACGCGCGCCTCGCCGGCGGTCATCTCAACGGATCGCTGGGACTTGCGCGCAACCCCGATGGTCTGACGCTGCATTCCAAGTTCGGCCTGACGGATGTCGCGGCCGCCGCGATTGCGAGTCCGGGTCTGCAAGTCACCGGCGGCGACCTGACGCTGACGCTCACAAGTGACGGCGCGGGCGCCTCGCCGGCAGCTCTGATCGGCTCGCTGCATGGCGGCGGCGGCGTGTCGCTCAAAGGCGTGCAGTTCGCCGGTCTCGACCCGGCGGCATTCGAAGCGGCGCGGCAAGCCGTCGGGCCGGACGGTACGATCGACCTCGGCAAAGTGCAGTCCGCCGTGAGCGCGGCGCTGGCGCGCGGCCATGTGACGGTGCCGCACGGCGAGGCGGCCATCACTGTCGCGTCCGGTGTGGTCACGCTCAAGCGCGTCGCGTTGCAGGCGGAAGGCGGCGCCCAGCTTTCACTCGCCGAAGCGATCGATCTCAACGGCGCCACCGGCAACGCGCAGGTGGCGCTGTCGGAAGCGCCGCCGCCGGCCGCATTGATCGACATGCGGCCCGAGCTTTCGGTCAGCGTCACCGGGCCGCTCACCGCGCCGTTGCGCGCGCTCGATCTCTCGGCGCTCAACAGCTGGCTCAGCCTCTCCGCCGCCGAGTTGCAGATTCGACGGATCGAGATGATCGAGGCCAGCCGGCAGCGGGGCCCGGACACGCTGTCGCCGCCGGTGGTCGTGCCGGGTCTGCATACGCTTTCACCCGGCACGGTGCTGGAATCGGAATTGCCGCCGAAGCTGCGCGCCATGCCGGTGCCGGGCGCGCGCGGACTTGAGCGCCTGCATCTGGCTCCTCCGGCGACGCCCACGGCGCCTGCCGCGCCGGCGACAAGCGTGCCGGGTTCGGGGGCCGCCGGCAGCGATGCGGTACGGGCATTGTTGGCGCCGTTCGTGCCGCAGCCGAAGCCCGCAGCCAAGCCACATGCCCACAAGCCCGCCGCCGCGGTCGGCGCCGCGGAGCCGCCGCCGCAGTCGGCACCACCGTCATCGGGGGTGCCGCGTGCCGATTAAATTCGAGCGAAAAGGGCTATTCGTGACGCAGGACGGACGGCGTCGCAGTCGGCGAGCGCACCATCATCGGATGCGTCTGCGCGGCATCGCCGTTTTCGGCGCTGCGGCCGCTGCGCTCCGCCTGGAAATGGTCCAGCACGAACAGCCGAATGGCGGACGACAGATTGCCGCGCCGCCGCGTCGAGTTGATCGCCGCCACCAGATCCGACAGCGTGGTGTCGCGGGCGACCGCGATGTCCTTCAGGCCTTTCCAGAAGGCATCCTCAAGACTGACGCTCGTCTTGTGACCGGCGATCACGATCGAGCGTTTCACGACCGGAGAATTCATGGCGCCTCTTTCCTTTCGATCCGATGTTGCTCGGCGACCTTTTGGCTCTGCTCGCGTTGCGCCCGGGCCAAATCTTTCGCGGCCTTCGGCTGGCCGTGCACAGCGCGGTTTTGCGCTGCTTCCTGCTCGGCCTGGCGCCGCTTGGCCTGTTTGCGCGCGGAGCGCAGATTGACGACAGGGCCCATTTTCAATCCAAATTCCAATTCCAGTAACAAACTCACGCTGATGCGAGGCAACCCGGCACAGATGCTACAGAGAATGTGACCATACCGCTTGTTCCGGGCAACACACGCTTATTTGAACGACGCGCGCGGACGCGCGTCCGTTCATCAAACTATTCCTCGATGCGCCAAGGGGAAACTCCGTAATACCACGTATAGATTACGGTTGGTTCTGTGTTCCGCCGGCGCTGCGCTCGATTGGGCTCCGGTAACCCTGCGTCAAGCGATCAATACTGTGAGAAAGGCGGTTCTCGGTTCGTGGCGGTAGCGCAATGCATCAGTTTTGGCGGGCGTTTCGACGTGCCGCTTGTCGAAATCGGATGTGTTGGGCCATCGGCTGCGGTCCAGCCGGCTGACGCTGCGGCAGCAGTCAGGCCAGCTCGCGGCGGCAGTTGTGCACACCTGTCTGCCCCGCTAGGCCGGACCGCCCTTGGGATCCGCTTCCGGCGAAACCGCAAGATGCCGGGTGCAATTGATCAGTCCGACCCGATGCGGCGTGTCTTCATGCAGGACGGTCACGCCGGTGTTGTCGAAGCGTTCCGGAACGGCCGTGCCGGCCCCGAGTTGCGCGTGCCGCTCTACAAGCGCGCGGCATACCAGGCCGTGGGTGATGACCACCAGCGTGCCGCTCACGCTGCGGCGCCGGCTGACGATGAAAGCGAAGGCGTCGGCGACGCGCGCGTGGAAAGCAGGCCAGTCTTCGCCATTGGGCGGCGCAAAATCCGGCCCGAACGGATCCTCGCCCAGTGCCGCATAGGCCGTGCCGCGCAGATCGCCGAAATTGCGCTCCTGCAGGAGCGGGTTTTCCTCGACCGCAATCCCGGAGCGCGCGGCAAGCGGCGCCGCCGTCATTTGGGCGCGCAGCAGGTCGCTGCAGAGGATGTGGACCAGACCGCGCGCGGACAAGCGCTCCGCCACCTGTTCCGCCTGGCGCATGCCACGCTGGTTGAGTGGCACATCCGGGCGCTGCAGAACACGCGCGGCGTTTCCGTCAGTCTCGCCGTGGCGGACGATCACGATCGTCATGCCGCAGTGTTAGCAGCGTTCGCCGGCGCGGGCGAGTTCGAAACGAGGGCCCGCGCCGCCCTTGTCCCCGTTTTTCCATTGCCCGCGCAGCGATGGTGTTCAGTCGTCCGGATGCGTCATGCGCCGCGGCTTGACCAGGCGGTCGAATTCGGCGGCCGACACATAGCCGAGCTTCACGGCTTCCTCGCGCAGCGTGGTGCCGTTCTTGTGCGCCGCCTTGGCGATCTGGGCCGCCTTGTCGTAGCCGATGCGCGGCGCGAGCGCCGTGACCAGCATCAGCGAGTTTTCCATCAGCGAGCGGATGCGCGGCTCGTTGGCGCGAATGCCGGCGACGCAGTGGTCGGTGAACGAGTTCGCGGCATCGGCGAGAATGCGGATCGATTGCAGCGTCGCGTTGGCGATCACCGGCTTGAAGACGTTGAGTTCGAAATGGCCCTGGCTCGCCGCCGTCGTGATCGTGGTCTGATTGCCGAACACCTGGCAGCACACCATGGTCATCGCTTCACACTGGGTCGGGTTGACCTTGCCGGGCATGATCGAAGAACCGGGCTCATTCTCGGGCAGAATGAGCTCACCGAAACCGGAGCGCGGGCCGGAACCGAGGAAGCGGATGTCGTTGGCGATCTTGAACAGGTTGGCGGCGAGCGCATCCAGCGCGCCGTGGGCGAACACCAGCGCGCCGTGCGAGGCCAGCGCCTCGAATTTATTGGGGGCGCTGACGAAAGGCAGGCCGGTGAGCGAGGCGGCCTTCTTGGCGAACAGCTTGGCGAACGCGCGCTTGGAATTCAGGCCAGTGCCGACCGCGGTACCGCCCTGCGCGAGCGGATACAGTTCCTTCAGGCCGAGATTCACGCGCGCGATGCCCGAGGTGACCTGCGCGGCGTAGCCGGAGAATTCCTGGCCAAGCGTAAGCGGCGTGGCGTCCTGCGTATGCGTGCGGCCGATCTTGACGATCGAGGCGAATTGCTTGGTCTTCGTGCGCAGCGCCCCTTGCAGATGCGCCAGCGCCGGAATGAGCCGGCGCACGATTTCCTGCGCCGCCGCGATGTGCATCGCGGTCGGGAAAGAGTCGTTCGACGACTGGCTCATGTTGACGTGATCGTTGGGGTGGATCGGCTCTTTCGCGCCGCGCTTGCCACCAAGCAGTTCGTTGGCGCGGTTGGCGATCACCTCGTTGACGTTCATGTTGGTCTGGGTACCGGAGCCGGTCTGCCAGACCGAAAGCGGAAACTCGGCGTCGAGCTTGCCGTCGATGATCTCCTGCGCCGCCCGCACGATGGCTTTGGCGCGCCTGGCGTCGAGCGAGCCCAGCTCCTGATTGGCCTCCGCGGCGGCGCGCTTGACCAGCGCCAGCGCGGCGATCAGCGGGCGCGGCATGCGCTCCTCGCCGATGCGGAAATTCTGCCGCGAACGCTCGGTCTGCGCGCCCCAATAGGAGTCGCCCGGCACCTCGATGGGGCCGAAGGAATTGGTTTCGGTGCGGGTGTTCATGACGGCCTGGGTCGCGCATCCTTCGAGGGCCGCTTCGCGGCCACCGCAGGATGACGGGTCAGAGTCATTTCTTCCTGAACCGATCGAGGCTGACGACTTCGGCGCCTGATCCCGCAGCCGGCTGGGGCTTGGCGTCGGGAGCCGGCAGAGAGTTGGCCTTGGACGGCCCGACAGCCGCCTTCTGGGCGGAGACGGGCGGCTCCGCGGGCTCGGTGCCGGTATCGACTTCGCCTTCCAGATCGGGATCGGCTGGCGTAAACTGCAGACCAAATTGCACGGTCGGATCGAAGAATGCGGTCACGGCCTCAAACGGTATCGTCAGCTTTTCCGGAACACCGCCGAACGACAGGCCGACTTCGAACGCGTCCTCGCGTACCGTCAGGTCCCAGAACTGATGCTGCAGGATAATGGTCATGTTTTGCGGATATTGCGCGCGCATCCGATCGGACAGCTTTACGCCCGGCGCCGCGGTCGCGAACGAAATCTTGAAATGATGCTCGCCGGGAAGGCCGTTCTTTGCGGCATCGATCAATACGGTGCGCACCACGCCGCGCAGGGCGGCCTGGGCCAAAAGGTCGTAGCGAATGTGATCTTCAGCCATCGGGAGCCAGGGACCAAGCGCCAGAATTACGTGTTGCACCAATACCTATAGCGCAAATTATAGGCTTCCAGACTGATTCTGTCCTTCGATACCTGATTGCCGATCCTTGGAAAGTGGAGGCTTCTGTTGCCAGGTGCCTCCGAACCCCGCCTAACGGAGCTTAACCCGCTAGGACTTTAAATCGGTCTTTCGAGCTGCTTACGCAGCCAGAGCAACCGGAGCATAGTTGTCGTTGGCAACTATGAATTTGGCCCGATAACGCCGGAACCATGCCGGGCAAAAGCACGCCTTTTACGCCCTCGTCGATCCTATTTCGACCCCGTGTTGGTGGAGTTGCCGGGTACCGCCCCCGGGTCCGAAAGGTTTATTGCGACGGCCGTTTATCACCATAGCCGGCTTGCGCCGGCAGGCTGAATATAGGCGCAAAAGGTCGGCGAAAAAAGAGCGCGTCCCGATGCTGTCGGCCAACGAACATTTCCGGCGCTCTGGCGTTGTCGCCGAGACGCAAAGGGCGACGCATGAAACCGCACCCAATTCGCCGCGCAATTGAGAGCCTCGGGCCCTACACGTCGCTCTGCGCACTGGTGGTGCCGCTCATGATTGTCGAGCCGCTCAAGCTGGTGGCACTGTTCATCGCCGGCAGCGGGCACTGGATGACCGGTGCGGTCACGATCGGCTGCGCCTACGCGCTCAGCCTGTTCCTGGTCGAGCGGCTGTTTCAGATTGTCAAACCGAAGCTCCTGACGCTGCGATGGTTCGCGGCCTTATGGAAGCGGTTCATCGCGATGCGAGGGGCGGTGCTTGGCCGGCTCGGTCTGCAACATCTACGTGAAGAAATGAGCAAGCAACCGCCGCCGGCGTTCAGATCAAAAGTCGTCCATCAAGCTTCGCATCGCTGAGCCCGGAACTTTCGGCATTTCGCTTCGACGCAGGTCGCGCTACGACTGCGAGCATGAAACTCATCTCCGGCGGACAATCCGGGGTCGATCGGGCCGTACTCGATGTCGCCATTGCGCGCGGCATAAACTATGGCGGCTGGTGCCCTAAGGGCGGCTGGGCCGAGGATTTTCCCACGCCGCCAGGCTTGCTGGCGAAATATACCGAGTTGCAGGAGACGCAGCTTGCCGATCCGGCGCAGCGGACAGAATGGAACGTGCGCGATGCCGATGCGTGCCTGATCGTGGTCGATGTCGGCGGCATCGATGCGTCCGCCGGGACCGCGCTTGCCAGCGACTTTGCGCACCGTTACCGCAAGCCGCTGTACATTGCGAAGCTCGGCGACGTGGACGTCAAGCACGCCCGCCTTTGGCTGCGGGTGCAGCAGGCGCGGCGCGGCGAGAACCTGAAGCTGGCCGTCGGCGGGCCGCGGGAAAGCGAGGCGCCCGGCATTTATGACCGCGCGGCGGCGTTTATCCACGCCCTAATCGAGGAGTAACCGCGGTTCCGGTGCATGACCTGGCGTGTTTGCGCAACACCGTATGGCCGCCGTGAGCGCACGGCGATAAACGAACACCATGAGCGCATCGTTGATTCCCGGCGCCGTGGAGCCCGCTTCGCCGCCGGCGCCACAGCCGCAACAGGTCCGGCCAACGCTCGCCGAACTGTTCGTCGCCTTCGCGACGATTTCACTGTCCGGCTTCGGCGGCGTGCTGGCGTGGTCGCGCCGCCTGATGGTCGAGGAGCGCAAGTGGCTGAGCGCCGAGCAATTCAATGAAGCTTACGCGCTGTGTTCGTTTCTGCCCGGCGGCAACATTATCAATTTCTCGGTTGTGTTCGGCGCGCGCTTTGGCGGCGTGCGCGGTGCGCTTGCGGCAATGGCGGGACTCATGGGTCCGCCGCTGCTGCTCGTCCTCATCATTGCGGCCATCTATGCGCATTATGGCGACTTGCCGGTACTGCGCCGCGCGCTTATCGGAGTCGCTGCCGCGGCCGCGGGGCTGATGATGGCGACGGTCGCCAAGATGGCGCGGCCTTTATTCCACAATCGCGCCTGGCGCGGGCCGCTGATCGCGCTCGCTACGTTTGTGGCGATTGGCATCGTCCACTGGCCGCTGCCATTGGTGCTGGTCGTCATCGTGCCGGTGAGCATCGCCGCCGCCATGGTGCGGCAATGAATTCCGGTACCGGCCACGGCAGCCTGCTGACGCTGGCCGGCTTCTTCGGCGTGCTGTCGCTGTTCGCAATCGGCGGCGGCAATTCGGCCATCCCGGAAATGCACCGCTTCGCCGTCGATGTGCAGCACTGGCTCAGCGACCGGCAATTCGCCGACAGTTTCGCGCTGGCGCAACTGACGCCGGGACCGAACCTGATCATCGTGGCGTTGATCGGCTATCACGTTGCCGGCGTGCTCGGGGCGCTCGTCGCGACACTTGCGATGTGCGGACCGCCCGCCGTGTTCGCCTTCTTCATTGGCGGCGCGTCCGAAAAGTTCAAGGGCAAGACCTGGCATACGGTACTGAGCCGCGCGCTGGTGCCGGTGACGATTGGACTCCTCGCTGCGAGCGCGGCCGTGATTGTCTCGTCGGTGGGCTATAATTTGATGTCGCTTGCCATCATGGTCGGGACCGCACTGGCGGCTTACTTTGCGCGGGTGCATCCGTTGTGGATTTTTGCTGCAGCTGCCGTGATCGGCATGACTGGCCTGCTTTGATACCAAGAGCAATCGCTGGAAACGTAGAACGATGCACAGCACCGATCGTTTGAATGCGATGGCGCAATGGATGTGGGACGCGCGACGCCGCCGACAGCCCTACGCCAATCTGCCGGACGATCTGCGGCCCGGCTCGATCGCCGAGGCCTATGCGGCGCAGGAGGCTTATTACGGCTTGGCCGAATTGGTCTACGGGCCGGTCGCAGGCGCCAAGATCGCCACCACCACCAAGGTGATGCAGCGGCTGATGGGTATCGACCATCCGTGCGGCGGCGCGATCTTCGCGCGGACAATCCATCGGTCGCCAGCGAGGCTGCGCGCTGCGGAGTTCATCAATCTGCGCATCGAAAGCGAGATCGCGCTGCTGCTCGGCCGGGATCTGCCGGCCGCGCGTGCGCCGTGGACCCGCGAGACGGCCGCGCCGGCCATCGCGGGCGCGATGCCGGCTTTCGAACTGATCGAGGATCGCCATGCCGACTACGCCAGGACCGAGGCCGCCTCGCTGATCGTCGAGAATTGCTGGAACGGCGGCGTGGTGATTGGGGCGCCCCAGGCGGTCCCGGTCGCGGCGCTGGTCGGCGTCACGGGCCGACTGACGATGGACGGCAAGACAATCGGCGAGGGCGCGGCCGAAGATCCCGGCGCAACGCTCGTGTGGCTCGCCAATCATCTGGCCAAACGGGGGCGCGATCTGAAGGCCGGCATGGTGGTCATTACCGGCAGCGTTATCGCCACGGTCTCGATCGCGAGCGGCCAACGCGCCGTGTTCGCGGTCGGCGGTCTGGGTGAGGTCGCAATGGACGTGCTCTGAACGTGCCACGCCGCTATCCACCGTCATCTTGCGTGCATTTCTTTCGGCGCACATTTGGCATTAGAATCGCCGCGACTTGCCCGAAGAGGACCGATGCGCCAGTATCTCGATCTGATGGAGCGCGTGCTCGAAGAGGGCGTGGAGAAGGGCGACCGTACCGGAACCGGCACGCGGTCGATCTTCGGCCATCAGATGCGCTTCGACCTCGCGCGCGGCTTTCCGCTCGTCACCACCAAGAAGCTGCACATTAAATCGATTATCTACGAGCTGCTGTGGTTCCTGCGCGGCGACACCAACGTCAAATATCTCAACGATCACGGCGTCTCGATCTGGAACGAATGGGCCGATGCCAACGGCGATCTCGGCCCGATTTACGGACACCAGTGGCGCTCGTGGCCGGCGCCCGACGGGCACAGGATCGACCAGATCAAGGAGGCGCTCGACACCATCCGGCGCAATCCGGACTTCGCGCCGCATCGTGGTCACCGCGTGGAATCCGGCGGAGCTGCCGCAGATGGCGCTGGCGCCGTGCCACTGCCTGTTCCAGTTCTACGTCGCCGACGGTAAACTGTCGTGCCAGCTCTATCAGCGCTCGGCCGACGTGTTTCTGGGTGTGCCCTTCAATATCGCCTCCTACGCGCTCCTGACCATGGCTGTAGCGCATGTCAGCGGTCTCAAGCCCGGCACGTTCGTGCACAGCTTCGGCGACGCGCACCTTTATCTCAATCATCTCGAGCAGGCGCGGCTGCAGCTGACACGCCAGCCGCGGCCGCTGCCGACGTTGACGATCAATCCAACGGCGAAGGATCTGTTCGCGCTCACCTACGAGGATTTCGCGCTGGAGGGCTACGACCCGCACCCGCATATCAAGGCCGCGGTCGCGGTGTGATGTCAGGCCGCCACGAGCGCCGCGCAAGCGTCGACTTGCCCGGGCAAGCGGCTTCGCAAATCAAACAAATAATCCGGATCGGCGGCTGCGTTGCGGCATTGCAGCGCCCGTTCGATCGAGTTGAGGTCGAGCCCGGGCGGTGTGTGCTGGCGCAGGTACGCCACCGCGTCGTCGTTCGAAGCCATCAGGCCTGTGATGTAGCTGAAGCACAGACGCGCCGGATACAGCAGGGCGCGCAAATAAGCTTTGCGGTCCTTGGCATCGAGCGCTCTTGCGGCGGCAAATTCCCGCGCCCGGCCTGCCCAATTGGCGAACGGCGCGGCGCGCAGGTAATCGCGGATGTCTTCCAGCGCCGGCCGCGCCGGCGTGACGCGTTCGCGTTCCGCCAGCACGAGCGGACGGTCCAGATAATCGAGCCGGTCGAGCGGCGGAAAGCGGCCGACATTGAACCGGCGGTCGGTCCAGAACACCGAAACCTTCGGTCCCCACTCGGCTGATAGCGCGGCGGCCTGCCGGTGCAGCCCATCGAGCATCTGCGATGAAAGCCCGCTCTCGGTAATGATGGCCAAATCGATGTCGCTGTAGCGCCGGCTGAAGCCGCCATGCCCCAGGCTACCGATAAGGTAGAAGCCGAGTAGGTCCTGCCCGAGCGCAGCCTGCCAAACCGGAGCCAGCGCGTGCGCAAAGTCCATCGCCGCATCGCGGGCGGCTGCATTGAGATCGGTGTAATTCATGAGTGCGGTGCAGAAATGGAGCGGCCTATTTGCGTAGATTAGCTGTATGAAGAGGCGCGCGCATCCCGCGAATAACGGTCAGTCGTGGCAAGAGACTATATGGACATTGTTCTTGTCGCCGCCATCGCGGAGAACGGCGTCATCGGCCGTGGCAATACATTGCCGTGGCGGCTCAAGTCCGACATGGCCCATTTTCGTGCAGTAACCATGGACAAACCCGTCGTGATGGGGCGCAAGACTTACCTGTCGATCGGCAAACCGCTCAAAGGCCGCACCACGATCGTGGTGAGCCGGGATCGCGGCTTCGCCGCGCCAGGAATTGTCGTCGCGCCGAGCCTCGACGCCGCTGTCACGGCGGCGCGCGGCGATGCCTTGCGGCGTAAGACCGATGCGATTGTCATTGCGGGCGGCGGCGAGATTTATGCCCAGATCATGGAGCGGGCGACGCGGCTTGCCATCACGCAGGTCCACATGCGCGCCGAAGGCGATGCGCGCTTTCCGCCGATCGACGCGGTGCAATGGCAGGAAATCGCCCGCAGTGAGCACGCCGCGGGCGCCGATGACGATGCCGCGTTCGCCATTGTCGATTACGTGCGGGGCCCACCGTCGGCACCTGGTTAGCCATACAACTCTCTGGCCAGGTTGAGGAATTTCGGCCGTTCCGATGGCTGTAACGCGGCTTTGCGTTGCATCGCCTGCGGCACTCCCTTATATCCCCCGACAAATCGGGGCAGGCGCGCTGCCGCGCCGCCGTCGTTCAGGAGATAATTGATGCCGTGGAGTAACCAGCCCGGCGGCCCCTGGAGTTCAGGGCCACGGGGACCGTGGGGCTCGGGACCGCAACAGCAAGGTCCGCGGCCGGCCGACCTGGAAGAATTTCTCCGCCGCAGCCAGGATAGGTTACGCGGCTTTCTGCCGGGCAATTTCGGTGGACGCGGCGTCCTGTTGATTGTCGTCGCCGCCCTCGTGCTGTGGGGCTTCTCCGGCTTCTTTCGCGTCGAGCCGGACGAACTCGGCGTGGTCCTGCGCTTCGGTAAATTCGTACGCGAGGTCCAGCCTGGTTTGAACTATCACCTGCCGTATCCGATCGAGACCGCTCTGACGCCGCCGGCGTTGCGCGTGAACAAGACCGACGTCGGCATGCGTGAGAGTGGGGCGGGCGAACGGGACGTGCCGGAAGAAGCCCTGATGCTCACGGGCGATGAGAATATCGTCGACGTGCATTTTTCGGTGCTGTGGAAGGTCAAGCCGAACGGCGTCGGCGACTACCTGTTCAATATTCAAAACCCGGAAGGCACAGTGAAGGCGGTGGCGGAAAGCGCGATGCGCGAAGTTATCGGCCACAACAATATCCAACCGATCATCACCACCGAGCGGCCCAAGATTTAGGTCGCGGTCGAGACCCTGATGCAGCAGATCCTCGATGGCTACAAAGCCGGCATCCAGGTGCAGCAGGTCAACATGCAGAAGGCGGATTATCCCGCACCGGTGATCGACGCCTTCCGCGACGTGCAGGCCGCCCGCTCCGATCTCGAGCGCGTGCAGAACGAAGCACAGACCTATGCCAATCGCGTCGTTCCGGAAGCGAAAGGCCGCGCCGCCAAGATCGTTCAGGATGCGCAAGCGTACCGCGCCCAGGTCGTCGCCAACGCCAAGGGCCAGACTTCTCGCTTCTTGCAAGTCTACGCCCAGTACAAGAAGGCGCCAGACGTGACCCGGCAGCGCATCTACCTCGATACGATGGAGCGGATTTTGTCGGGTACCGATAAGACGATCATCGATACCGGCGCCAAGGGTCCGGGCGTCGTGCCCTATCTGCCGTTGACCGAACTCGGCAAGCCGTCCGCAAGCAAGACCGGAGGCAAGCCATGAGGATGAGCTTAACCGGCGGGGCCATCGCGGTCATTCTGCTCATTGCGGTCGTTGTCGCCTACGGCACGTTTTTCACGGTCGATCAGACCAGCCAAGCGCTGGTGGTGCGGCTCGGCAAGCCTGTCCGCGTCATCACCGACCCTGGCCTCAATTTAAAAGTCCCGTTCATCGACAGCGTGATCTATATCGACAAGCGCATCCTCGCCATTGAATTGCCGGCGCAGGAAGTGATCGCCTCTAGCCAGGACCAGGATAGTTCAAATACGACGCAGCCTGCGGAAGCGCGTCTGGCGGCTCAGGCCGGCGAACGGCTGATGGTCGACGCCTTTGCCCGTTACCGCATCACTGATCCTTTAAGATTTTATCAGACGGTCGGTCCGGCCGGCGCCAGTTCGCAATTGTCGATCCTGCTCAACTCGACGCTGCGGCAGGTTCTCGGCCAGGCGACGCTCGCCGACGTGGTGCGCAACAAGCGCGAGGAGCTGATGTCGCAGATGCGCCAGCAACTCGATGCGAAGGCGCGTGAATTCGGCATTCAGGTCGTCGACGCGCGCATCCGCCGCGCCGATCTGCCCGAGCAGAATAGCCAGGCGGTGTATCAGCGAATGCAGACCGAGCGCCAACGCGAGGCCGCCGAATTCCGCGGCGAGGGCAGTCAGAAGGCCGCCGAGATCAAGGCCAAGGCGGATCGCGACGTTACCGTGATTGTCGCCGACGCCAATTCGCAGGCGGAAACCATCCGCGGCCAGGGCGACGGCGAGGCCAACGGCATCTTCGCGCAGGCCTACGGACAGGATCCGGGGTTCTTTGCGTTTTATCGTTCGATGCGCGCCTATGAACAGAGCATCGAGCACGGCAACACCAATCTGGTGCTGAGCCCGGATTCCGACTTCTTCCGCTATTTTGGCGATCCATCGGGACGACAGCCCGTTCGGGCGGGGGTTTTGCCGCCAGCCGCCACGCCGGATGGTCATGCAAATGTTCCCGCATCAGGCCGGGAAGATGCCCGCGCCGGTGCGCCGGCCAAATAGCTTGCGCGGTGTCACGCCGGTTCCTTCGATAGCGTCGCGGCGCAGTCATGTCGGATCTTGTTGCTGCGCTCGGCCTGTTCTTTGCGATCGAGGGATTATGTCTGGCGGCATTCCCGTTTGCCGCCAAACGCGCGATGGCCAACATTCTCGCCATGCCGGATGGACCACTGCGCATCGCCGGCGTGATCTCGGCGGTCATCGGCGTTATCATCGTGTGGCTGGTGCGCGGATGAAGGCTGAGTCGCTTTTCCGCCCCAATCCACCGCCTTATGGCGATATTGGGAATTTCTATCGTTGCGCCCGCAACCGGCGGGAGACTTTAATGTGCACCAGTCCTCTTCAGGAGCGCTGACAACCATGTCTCGCCATTTCCACCTCCGTTCGCGGTCGGGCCAGATGCGCTGCGGCATGCGCTATATCGCGGCGGTCGCCGCATTTGGCGCAGTCACGGCGGCGATCGTCATTTTGCCGGGCTATCCGGCCGCGGCCGCCACAGCTGGCGCCGCTCCAGCTGGCGCCGCGCCCGCGGTTGCGCCCATCGCCGCAGCCCCGGCAGCGCTGCCACCCGGTATGGTGCGCGGACCGGCCAACATTGCCGATGTTGCCGAACAAGTTATCGATGCGGTGGTCAATGTTTCGAGCTCGCAAAAAGTCGACCCCCATGTCAGCGAATTGCCGGACCTGCCGCCCGGCTCGCCCATGGAGAAATTTTTCGAAGACTTTTTCAAACATCATCGCGGTCAAGGCGGTGGTGACGACGAACCGCGGCGCGTGAATTCGCTCGGCTCCGGCTTCATCATCGATCCGACCGGATTGATCGTCACCAACAACCACGTCATCGACGGCGCCGACGAGATCAGCGTCATTCTCAATGACGGCACCAAGCTCAAGGCCGATCTGGTCGGCAAGGACTCCAAGAGCGATCTGGCGCTGCTGCGCGTTCATTCGCCGAAGCCGCTCAAATTCGTGAAATTCGGCGATTCCGACAAGCTGCGGCTTGGCGAATGGGTGGTCGCCATCGGTAACCCGTTCAGCCTCGGCGGCACGGTGACGGCGGGCATCGTTTCGGCGCGCCACCGCGACATCAATTCGGGCCCATACGACAATTACATCCAGACCGACGCGCCGATTAACCGCGGCAATTCCGGCGGTCCGCTGTTCGATCTCAACGGCGAAGTCATCGGGATCAACACCGCGATCATCTCGCCGTCCGGCGGTTCGATCGGTATCGGGTTCGCGATTCCGTCGAACAGCGCGATTCCGGTGCTCGACCAGCTGCAGAAATACGGCGAAGCGCGTCGCGGCTGGCTGGGCGTGCGCATCCAGGAAGTGACCGACGAACTCGCCGACAGCCTCGGCATCGGCCAGGCACGCGGCGCGCTCGTGGCCGGCGTCGACGACAAGGGACCGGCCAAGCCAGCCGGCATCGAGCCCGGCGACGTGGTCATCACGTTCGACGGCCATCCGGTCAAGGAGATGCGCGATCTGCCGCGTATCGTCGCCGATACTCCGGTTGGCAAACAGGCCGAGGTCGTCGTCATCCGCAAGGGCAAGCAGGAGACCCTCAAGGTCACCGTCGGCCGGCTTAAGGATGACGAGAAGGTCGCGGCCGTCGATACCAAGAAGAATGCCGAACCCGAGCACAAGTCGGTGGTGCAAAAGACATTGGGGCTGGAACTGTCGAGCCTCACCGCCGAGACGCGCAAAAAGTACAAGATCAGGGACACCGTAAAGGGCGTAGTCGTCACCGGGGTGGATCCCGGTGCGGCGAGCGATGTGCCCGATAAGCACCTTGGGCCGGGAGACGTCATCGTCGAGGTGCAATATCAGGCGGTCGGTACGCCCGCCGATCTGCAGAAGCGCGTCGACGAGCTTAAATCCCAGGGCAAGAAAGTGGCCGTTCTGTTGGTCTCGAACGGTAACGGCGAAACACGGTTTGTGGCGCTGAGCCTGAATTAGCAAAGCGAATAGCGCGATCGCGAATAGGGGTTTTATTCCCTATTCGCTATTTCGCCACTCGCTTAATCCAAGACGTGACTGACCATGCCGTCGGCGAGCTTCGGCTCGAACCAGGTCGACTTCGGCGGCATGATCTTGCCGGCGTCGGCGACCGCCATGAGGTCGCTCATCTGCGTCGGATAGAGCGCGAACGCCGCCGCCATCTCACCTGACGACACCAGCCGTTCCAGTTCGCCCAGGCCGCGCCCGCCGCCGACGAAATCGATACGCTTGTCGGCGCGCTGATCGGCGATGCCGAACAGCGGCTCGATGATATTGCGTGACAACAGCGTGATCGGCAGCCGGGCGATCGGATCGGATGACTGCGCGTCGTCTCCTGCGCCGGGCCGCAGCGCGAGGCGATACCAGTGGCCGGCGAGGTACATGCCGAGTTCGCGAGCGCCGTTCGGCCGCACCGGTTGATCGCTCGCCTCAACAGCGTAGTTCCGGCGCAACTCGCCGAGCAGCGCTTCGGCGGTGTGGCCGTTCAGATTGCGCATCACGCGATTGTAATCGAGGATCGTCATCTCGTTCTGTGGAAATAGAACGGTGAGGAAATGGTCGTGCGCGCCGCGGCCGCCGCGCGCTGTCGCGACCCGGGCCGCCGCGGCGGAGCGGTGGTGGCCATCGGCGATGTAGAGTGCCGGCAAGGCATCGATGGCGCGGGTCAGCCGTTCGATCGCCGCGGCATCGCTCATCACCCACAGCTGGTGGCGTACGCCGTCGTCCGCCGTGACATCGACCTCGGGTGTGCCGGCTGTGTGCTCGGCCAGCATCGCGTCGATCTGCGGCGCGGTCGGATAAGCCACCATGACCGGCCCGGTCTGCGCGTTGACCGCTTCGATCTGGCGCACGCGGTCGTCTTCCTTGGCGGGCGTCGTCAGTTCGTGTTTGCGGATGCGATTGGTCGCATAATCAGCAAGCGACGCAACCGCTGCCAGACCGGTCTGCGTGTGTCCGCGCCACGTCAGCCGGTAGACGTAGTAGCAAGGCTTGTCGTCGCGGATCAAAACGCCGGCGGCGGTCATGCGCCGCAGATTGTCGGCGGCCTTGGCGTAGACCGCATTGTCATATGGATCGGTCGCCGGCGGCAGATCGATCTCGGCCTTGGATACGTGCAGAAAGCTCCACGGCTTGCCGGCGGACCGCGTCCGCGCTTCGGCGCTCGACAGCACGTCATAGGGCGGCGCCAGCACGTCCGCGGCGCGGCCGAGGCCCGGCCGCAGCGCGCGAAAAGGTTTTATCAGGGTCACGGAGCCTCACACATTTGACTAAGCTTGGGCGATGCGAATCTCACCGCATTCGCCGTTTTAATTCGCGCTAAAAGGCACTACGTCAACCCCGTGAGTGAAACTGACATCGTCCTGATTGCCGGGCCGACGGCGAGCGGTAAATCGGCACTGGCGCTTGAGCTGGCAGAAAAGCTCGGCGGCGTGATCGTCAACGCCGATTCCATGCAGGTCTATCGCGACCTTCGTATCATCACGGCGCGGCCGAGCACGGCCGAGGAACGGCGCCTGCCGCATCGGCTCTACGGCCACATTGACGCGGCCGAGAATTTTTCGGTCGGGCGCTGGTGCGAGGAGGCCGCAGCAGCGCTGGCCGATGCGCAACGCGCGGGGCGGGCGGCAATCGTGGTCGGTGGAACCGGCCTCTATTTCAATTCGCTGACCCGGGGACTTTCCGCCGTGCCGCCGATTCCCGCCGAGATTCGCGAGGCGGTCCGGGCGCGGCTTGCGAGCGACGGGGTTGCGGCGCTGCATGCCGAGCTGAAATGGCGCGACCCGGCGGCGGCCGCGCGGCTGATGCCGGGCGATCGCGCGCGCATCACGCGTGCGTTGGAAGTGGTTCTGGCAACCGGCCGCTCGCTGATCGATTGGCATGAACAGAACAAGCCGGCCGGCCTCGATCCGGCGCGCGCGGTCAAGATTTTTCTCGCCCCCGAGCGCGACAGTCTGCTGCGCCGGATCGACGCGCGGTTCGACGCCATGATGGCGGCTGGCGCGCTCGATGAAGTGCGGGCGCTCGCGGCGCGTGGGCTCGCGCCCGACCTCCCGGCCATGAAGGCGCACGGCGTGCCCTGGCTGGTGCGCCACCTCGATGGCGAGATCAAGCTCGACCAGGCGGTGGGCGAGGCGAAGCGCGACACCCGCCAATACACCAAACGCCAGGCAACCTGGTTTCGCAACCAGTTGCCGGACTTCGCCTGGGTCGAGCCGGAGCGAGCGCTCGCGGCGGTCGAGGGCCGGTTGCGCGGCAGGCCCGAATGATGCGGTAATCGGGCGACCGATAAAATGCTGCCGGTTTGCCGGCCCATGACGCAGATCAAAAATTGACAACAGGAGACTCAGGCGTGCCGAACATCGCCCTCACGTTTGCTTCCGGGCCTTATGACAGAATGCAGGCGCTTCGTGAGGGCGCCGTCCGTCCGACCGGTATAGACCTCACCTATCTGGCTATGCAGCCGGCGGAAATATTCTGGCGCATGCTGCAATACAGGGAGTTCGACATTTCAGAAATGTCGATGTCCAACTATCTGATGACGGCGAGTCGCGAGAATTGCCCGTTCATTGCCATTCCGGTGTTTCCGTCGCGGGTGTTTCGTCACGGCTATATTTTCATCAACGCCGACAAGGGAATCGAAACTCCGAAGGACCTCATCGGCCGCCTGGCCGGCGTTCCGGAATACAGTCAGACCGCCGCCGTCCATGCCCGCGCGGTACTTGAGCACGAATACGGCGTTCCGCCGAGCGCCGTTGAATGGGTGCAGGGCCGTGTCGATCGAGCCGGAGTTTCTCTGCCGGCGAATATCCGCATCCAGCAGGCGCCGGCGGGTTCCGAGCTGAGCGACATGCTGGAGCGCGGCGAGATCGATTTTCTGGTGACGGGAAACAATCCAGCAAGCTTCCGGCGCCGCTCGCCAAAAGTGCGGCGGCTGTTTCCGAACTATCGGGAGCTCGAAATCGCCTATTTCAAAAAGACGCGCATCTATCCGATCATGCATCTGGTCGTCATCAGGAAGGACGTACTCGAGCGTCATCCATGGGTTGCCCTGAGCATGTACAAGGCGCTGCGCGAGTCCAAGGAGTACTGCTACCGCACCATGCAGGAAACAGGTTCATCAAAGGTGTCGCTGGCCTTTCTGCAACCGCTCATCGAAGAGGAGAAGGAGATCTTCGGTGACGACTGGTATCCTTATGGGATTGAGCCGAACCGCAGCTCGATCGATGCGGCCATTCGGTTCGGCTACGAACAGGGCCTTTGTCCGCGCATGCCGTCGCTTGAGGAACTGTTTGTGCCGAGCACGTTGCGCGACATCCCGCTTGGCGAGGGCCAGTTCATTTGGTAGGTGCAGAGCAGTTTCTCGCAAGCCGCCGGTCGAAGCTGCCGCCACGTGGGGGTTCTTAATGCGCAGGATTATTCTGCTCACGACAATGCTCGCGGCCTGCTTTGCGGTCGTGCAACGGGCGGCGGCTGAGGATTTCTACGCCGGCAAGACACTGACCATTCTCGTCGGTTTCTCGGCAGGGGGCGGGTTCGATATCAATGCCCGGACCCTGGCGCGTCATATCGGGCGGCACATACCCGGCAACCCGGCTGTGGTCGTGGACAACATGCCGGGCGCATCCAGCGTCACCTCGATCCTCTATCTGGACAACAAGGCGCCGCAGGACGGCACCTTCATCGACACCTTCAATTTCGGGCTGCTGAGCGCGTCGCTGATTCGGCCCAATCTGGCGTCGCTGGATTTGCGCAAATATGCCTGGATCGGCAGTATCAGCGAGGATCTCACCGCCTGCTATGTGCGATCAAACCTCGGACCGAAGACAATCGCTCAGCTGAAAGCCTACGGGCCGGCTCATTTCGGCACCGATGGCGTCGGGACGTCGGAAGACATCAACGAGCGGATTCTGCGATCGGTGCTTGGTCTCGACATCCGGCAGGTCGGTGGTTATGCCGGCAGCGCCCAGGTCCGGCTTGCCATCGAGCGCGGCGAGCTTGACGGCGACTGTGGCGCCTGGAGCAGTCTTCCCGACGACTGGATCAAGCAGAAGAAAATCAGTCCGATATCGCGCTCGGGGATGGCGCTGCCTGCGGGGTTGACGGCTGACGTGCCTTATATCGCCGATCTGGCGCCGAATGACCGCGCCCGCCAGATCGTCAATCTCCTGGTTTCCGGCGGTCAGGTCGGGCGGCCGTTCATCGCCTCGGCCGCGGTGCCGCCGGAGCGGCTGAAGATTTTGCGCGCTGCCTTCGATGCGACCATGAAAGACCCGGCGTTCCGCGCCGATCTCGAAAAGCTGCGGCTGCCGTTTTCGCCGAAAAATGCCGATGAAGCGCTCAAGACCGTCGGCGCTATCTACGCCTCGCCCCCTGACATCATCGAAGCCGCCAAGAAGATCGTCATGCAATAGAGTCCGTACGAACGGTACGTCGCGCGGCTTCGTCGCCGAGATGTTCACGTAGCAAAACACCAAGTCCCTGGAGCGGCTTCGTCCCCATGATCTTGAGGGCGTGCCATAGTGTGACCTGGTTTGTCGTCAGCACGGGCTTTCCCAGATCGCGCTCCAGCTGATCGATGATGCTGAACGTGCTCCAATTGCCGCAAGCCAACAGGATCGCGTCGGCCTCCGGCCTGTTCGCGCGGCGCCCAATGTCGAAGGCGGATTGCGGATCGAGCAGTCCGATCTCGAGATTGCGGACAAACCCCAGCGCCTCTTGCGCGACGACTTTGACGCCATTTGCTTCAAGAAACGCCGCAACGGTCTGATTTACCGAATCGCTCCAAGGCGCGCCGATCGCGATTCGCTTGACGGAATGCAGATTTAACGCCTCAAGCAGCGCCGTTGAAGCCGTGGTGGCCGGCCTGCCGCTTGCCGCACTGATCCGTTTGATCAGTTCCTGGTCGTATCCCGGACCGTTGCGCGACGAGGGAGCCGTCGCCGGAAAAATAATCACGTCGACGTCGACATCGGCCAGTTTTTGACTTTCGCTCTCGATTTCCTGGACAATCCGCAGCGTCAACTCCGCATCCACGTTGTTCAAACGCATGCGCGCGACATGCAGCGTGATGTCTTCCGGCAGCGCTCTGCCGATATCCCGCTCCTGAACGGAGCTTGAGGACGGCAGGAGCATGCCGATCCGCCGGAAGTGCTTTCGCTGCGCCATGGAACTATCTCATTAGGGATGAATGCTACTCAGGGTCGTTGCCACAGGCCCCGATTGCACCAGCCTAATCATGCAGCGCCGGGAAGACCATACGAGAACTCAGGGCGGGCATCCGAAAAATGCAAGGCGCCCGTGCGACCACCCCACGGCAACCCTTTTTGCCGCTCCCTGAATTTCAACAATCGTATGTGCCTGCCCGACCGGGCGGGATCTGGGCCACTGGATGGGCGCGCCGCATCGCGCTAAGAATATGCGGTAACGACATGCCGAATGGCGGCAACGAGGAGGTCGCGACATGTTTCTGCGCAATGGTTGGTACACGGCGCTGTGGTCCAATGAGCTGACCGACAAGCCGATCGCCAAGACGCTCCTCAATGACAAGGTCGTACTGTTCCGCAATGCAAACGGCGAGGTCGGTGCGCTGGAAGATTGCTGCTGCCACCGCGCCGCGCCGCTCTCGCTCGGCGCAGTCGAGGGCGAATACATTGCCTGCGGTTATCACGGACTCAAGTTTGACGTGAACGGGAAATGCGTGGAGGTGCCGGGGCAGGCCCAGGTGCCGTCCGGCGCCAAGGTGCGCAGCTATCCGGTCGCCGAAAAGTGGAACGTGATCTGGATCTGGATGGGCGAAGCGGCGAAGGCCGATACCGCGAAAATCCCCGATATGCCGTGGTTGTCGGAGCCGCAATGGACGGCGACGCCCGGCCGGCTTCATGTCAAATCGAATTATCAGTTCGTGATCGACAATCTGCTCGATTTCACCCACGTCGCCTATGTGCACAAACGCACCATTGCGGGCGATCCGCGTGAAGCCACCGAACCGATGAAAGTCGAACGGATGAACGACGGCGTGCGCGTCAGCCGCTGGCTGCTCGACGTGCAGCCACCGCCGCTGTTCGCCAAGGCGGGAAACCTCACCACCAACGTGGATCGCTGGCAGTTGGCGCGCTGGCATTCACCGAGCGTTGTCTATCTCGACGTCGGCTGCGCCAAGGTTGGAACGGGCGCGCCGCAGGGCGATCGCAGCCAGGGCATTTCGATCTGGTCCACGCACCTGTTGACTCCCGAAACCGAGCTCAGCAGCCACTACATGTTCTGCTTCTCGCGCGACTTCAGTCTGGACGATGCTGAGATGTCGAAGCTGTTGTACGACGGCTCGCGCGCGACGTTTCTGGAGGACGTGGATTTCCTCGAGGCGGTGCAAACCAACCGGGTCGACGGCTCGCTCGACGGCTTGGTCCACATTGCCTCCGACGCCCCGCAGCTCCAGGCGCGCCGCATGCTCGGCAGCATGATCTCGGCCGAGCAGGCGAACTAACGCGCCGATTCTGCGGTTGACGCCCCGGGCGCGGCCCCGGCGCGGGATCGTTTCAAATCCGGCTCTCGCCCGCGGCTGATTTTCCGGCGATGCCGCGCCCAAATTTTGCGCACTGCACAATCGTTTGTCGCTGAGCCTGGAAAGTACGCATCTCCGTTTCAGGCAAGCGGGAAAACAGCGAATTTTCAGCCTTCTGAGAGTGGCACGAGGCTTGCGAAGCGCTCGTGCGGTGGAGCCGCGAGGCTTGAACCGCCATGCTTGAGAGGGAGCGCCGGCCGCATGCGCAACACGTCCTGGATCGACCACTGGAACCCGGAAGATGAAAAGTTCTGGCAATCGCAAGGCAAGTTCATTGCCCGCCGCAACCTCATCTGGTCGATCGTCGCCGAACATCTCGGTTTTTCGATCTGGCTGATCTGGAGCATCGTCGCCGCCAACCTGTCGGCGGCCGGCTTCCATTACACCACTGCCCAGCTTTTTCAGCTTGTGGCGTTGCCGGGATTGATCGGCGCGCTGACGCGCTTTCCATACACCTTCGCGGTCACGGCATTCGGCGGGCGAAATTGGACGATCGTCAGCGCCAGCTTGCTGTTCATCCCGACTATTGCGCTCGCCTATTTCGTCACCAAGCCCGACACTCCCTATCATGTAATGCTGGCGATATCGGCCTTGGCTGGACTGGGTGGCGGCAATTTCGCCTCGAGCATGGCCAATATTTCCTTCTTCTACCCTGACCGCATGAAGGGCTGGGCACTCGGCCTGAACGCGGCGGGTGGAAACATCGGAGTCAGCACAGTGCAGTTGCTGGTGCCGATTCTGATGGGCTTCAGCGTTATCAGTCTCTACCAGGCGAGCCCGACCGCCGCAGGTGTCTATCTTCAGAACGCCGGCTTGATGTGGCTCCTGCCGCTGGTCATCGCGGTGAGCGGCGCCGTTCTGTTCATGAACAATCTCAGTTCGGCGCGTTCGACGTTCAAGGACCAGCTCGTCATCGTCAGGCGCAAACACACCTGGATCATGTCCTATCTCTATATTGGGACATTCGGCTCCTTCATCGGCTACTCGGCGGCATTTCCGCTGCTGATCAAGACGCAATTTCCGGCGATCACGATCGGCATTGCGTTTCTCGGCCCAATGGTCGGTTCGCTTGCCCGTCCGCTCGGCGGCTTGCTTGCCGACAAGGTCGGTGGCGCGATCGTGAGCTTCTGGAATTTTATCGCCATGGGCGCCGCGACAATCGGCGTTGTGTATTTCGTGGAGATCAAGGATTTCGCCGGATTTTTGGCGATGTTTCTGATCCTCTTTGTAACGACCGGTATCGGTAATGGCTCGACGTTTCGGATGATTCCGTCGATCTTCCGCGAGGAAAAGCTCAGGGATGCGGGCGTTGGTGAGTCTGGCCGCGTGCTCGCTCTGAAGGCGGCGGGTCTCGAGAGCGCCGCAGCACTGGGATTCATCAGTGCTATTGGCGCCGTCGGCGGCTTCCTGATTCCGACCGGCTTCGGCAAGTCGATCGCGATAACCGGCGGTCCCCAACTCGCGTTGGCAATCTTCCTGGCCTTTTACGTAACCTGCATCGCGCTCACGTGGTGGTATTACCTGCGTAAGAGCCCCGTGACCGCGGGCGTTCCGAGTCTCGCGCAAGCGCGCGTGTGAGACAGCGGGTCGTGTTCACGTCCGCCGGGACCACGTCAAGGAGCTGATCATGACGCTTGAGCAGATCAAGGCGATTCAGGAAAGCTTCGCGAAAGTCGCGCCGATATCGGAACAGGCCGCCGCATTGTTCTACGGCCGCTTGTTCGAGATCGATCCGGCGCTCAGGCCGCTGTTCCGCGGCGACATGAAAGAGCAGGGGCGCAAGCTGATGGCGACGCTCGCCGTCGTCGTCAACAGTCTGAACAATCTCGGCGCGGTGCTTCCTGCCGCTTCCGCCCTGGCCAAGCGCCACGTGGCCTACGGCGTGAAGCCCGCACACTACACGCCGGTTGGCGAAGCGCTGCTGTGGACCTTGCAGCAGGGTTTGGGAGCGGGGTGGACGGCCGAACTGGCGGCAGCCTGGGCAGCCGCCTACGGCGTGCTTTCCGAATTCATGATTTCCGAGGCCTATGGCCGCAGCGCTGCCGCCGAATAGGAGAGGACCATGAGCGATCGCCGGCGCGCGCGGCTCGTGGTGGTCGGCAACGGTATGGCCGGGATGCGGACCGTTGAAGAACTTCTCGCTCGCGCGCCCGATCGTTTCGATATCACAGTGATCGGCGCGGAGCCCGAGCCGAATTACAACCGCATCTTGTTGTCCTCGGTGCTGTCCGGGGACAAGACGCGCGATGACATCATCATCAATCCGTGGAGTTGGTACGGCAAACGCGGCATCCGGCTGATGACCGGGATTGCTGCACTCGCCATCGACCGCGGTGCCCGTTGCGTGATGCTGGCCGATGGATCGGCTGCGCCATACGACGCTCTGTTGCTCGCTACCGGCTCGAAGCCGCTGGCGCCGCCCATTCCGGGTGTCGGGCTGCCCAATGTGCGCGCGTTTCGCGACATGGCCGATGCGGAAGCGATGATCGCGGCAGCGCGAAACTGCCGGCGCGCTGTTGTCGTCGGCGGTGGGCTCCTTGGCCTCGAAGCGGCGTGGGGATTGAAGCGGCGCGGCATGTCGGTCGCGCTCGTGCATCTGATGCCGACGCTGATGGAGCGGCAGCTCGATGTTGCGGCCGGCGAACTGCTGCGCCGCGATCTCGATGCGCGGGGTATTTCCATTTTCACCAACGGTCAGACCGAGGAAATCGCCGGTACCGAGCGGGCTGAAGCGGTGGTGCTCGCCGATGGCCGCAGGCTTCCCGCCGACTTTGTCGTGCTCGCGATCGGCATAAGGCCGAATATCGATCTGGCGCGAGCCGCCAAGCTCGACGTCAATCGCGGCATTCTGGTTGGCGACGACATGCGCAGCAGCGATCCGGATATTTTTGCGGTCGGCGAGTGCATCGAACATAACGGTCAGGTGTTCGGGCTGGTGGCGCCGATCTGGGATCAGGCAAAGGTCTGTGGCGCGCAGCTGGCCGGTGATCGTGCTGCCGTCTATGTGCCGCCACCAGTTTTCACCAGCCTGAAAATCACCGGCGTCGATGTGTTTTCCGCCGGCGCGCTGGCCGCTGCTGACGAGGCTGATGAAGAACTCACGCTGCACGACGCCAAGCTTGGTCTCTACAAAAAACTCATCGTGCGTAACGATCGGCTGGTCGGCGCCGTGCTGTACGGCAGCGCCGGTGACGGCCCATGGTACGTCGAATTGATGCGCGACAAGGTGGATGTTTCGGCCATGCGTGATCGTCTGGTGTTTGGCCGTGGCTTTGCCGAGCAGAGCGACGTCACGCTGGCGCCGGACTTGCCCGGCGCGGCGCCCGCGGTGCCTCAATGGCAGGCGGCGTGATCCGTACCACATGCCCGTATTGCGGCGTCGGCTGCGGCTTGCTCGCGGCCGCCGACGGCACGCTGTCTGGCGATCCGGATCATCCCGCCAATAAAGGCCGGCTCTGTTCGAAGGGTGCGGCGCTTGGCGACACGCTCGCGACGGACGGCAGGTTGTTGCACCCGCAGATCGGTGGGCGCAACGCGAGCTGGGACGAAGCGCTCGACCGCATCGCCGCGGCGATGACGCGCGCGGTAGCGGATCATGGCGCGAATTCGGTCGCGCTCTACGTGTCCGGTCAGTTTCTCACCGAGGACTATTACGTCGCCAACAAGCTGATGAAAGGGTTCGTCGGCAGCGCCAATATCGACACCAACTCGCGGCTCTGCATGGCCTCGTCGGTGGCCGGCCATGTCAGGGCCTTCGGCGAAGATATCGTGCCCGGCTGCTACGAGGATATCGAACTGGCCGACCTGGTCGTGCTCGCCGGCAGCAATGCGGCCTGGTGCCATCCTGTGCTGTATCGGCGTCTCGCCGCGGCGCGGGAGGCGCGCGGCACCAAGGTCGTGGTGATCGATCCACGGCGCACGGCGACTTGCGACATCGCCGACATTCATCTCGCGCTTCGGCCTGGAACGGATGTCGCGATATTTTCAGGCTTGCTGCTGAACCTCGCGGAGAGCGGAGCGTGCGTCGACGACTGGACGCACACTTTCGCGACCGGCTTCAACGAAGCCGTCGAGGCAGCGCGCCTCGCCGCGCCGTCACTCACCGAGGTCGCGGCGCTGGCCGACGTGCCCGCCGCCGATATCGAGCAATTCTATCAGTGGTTCGCCGCCACCGAACGGGCCGTCACGCTCTACTCGCAAGGCGTCAATCAGTCCTCGGCGGGCACCGACAAGGTCAACGCGATCGTCAATTGTCATTTGGCAACGGGGCGCATCGGCCGGCCCGGCATGGGGCCGCTGTCATTGACCGGACAGCCCAATGCGATGGGCGGCCGCGAGGTCGGCGGCCTCGCCAACCAGCTGGCCGCCCATATGGGCTTTGCCGACGCAGCCGATGTCGATCGGGTGCGTCGTTTTTGGAACGCACCGCGCATTGCAACGCAGCCGGGCCTCAAGGCCGTGGAGCTGTTCGACGCCGTGCTCGATGGCCGCATCAAGGCGCTGTGGATTCTCAGCACCAATCCCGCCGTGAGCATGCCGCGCGCTGAGCGCGTTCGCGCGGCGCTCGCTGTCTGCCCGTTCGTCGCCGTCAGCGATTGCTGGCCGACCGATACGAGCCGGTTCGCGGAGATCGAGCTGCCGGCGGCGGCCTGGGCCGAGAAGGACGGTACTGTCACCAACTCGGAACGCTGCATCTCGCGGCAACGCGCATTCCGGCCGGTGCCCGGTGAAGCGCGGCCGGACTGGTGGATGCTCACCGAGGTGGCGCGGCGCATGGGCTGGGCTGACGCGTTTGACTATCGCGAGCCGGCCGACATTTTCCGCGAACACGCGCGGCTGTCGGCGTTCGAAAATGCCGAGCCGAAGCGGCGCCTGTTCGATATCGGCGCACTCGCTGATTTGAGCGATGCCGAGTACGATAACTTGCAGCCGGTGCGTTGGCCGTTGCCGCGTGCAACGTGGGAATCGCTCTCGGACGCCAAACGACTGTTCGGCGACGGCAGCGGATTTTCCACCGCGGATGGCCGCGCCCATTTTGTGCCGACACCATACCGTGGGCCTGCGGTGCAGGTCGGCGAGCAGTTTCCGTTTATCCTCAACACCGGACGCGTGCGCGATCAGTGGCATACCATGACGCGCACCGGCAGACTGCCGCGTCTGATGGCGCATCAGCGCGAGCCGAGCGTCGATATTTGCTGCGAGGACGCGGCGCGGCTGCAACTGAAAGAGGGCGATCTGGTCCGCGTCGAAAGTCCTCATGGTGTCGCGGCGCTGCCGTTTCGTGTCGCGGATGGCCTGCGTGCCGGCGAAGTGTTTGCATCGATGCACTGGACCGATCAGTTCACCTCAGCGGGTCCGATCGGCCGGCTGGTGGGAGCGGCCGTCGACCCGGTGTCGGGACAGCCCGAGCTGAAAGCCTCGCCGGTGCGGCTCACTGCCGTCGCGCCGCAATGGCATGGCCTCTTGCTCAGCGGCAGCGCGCAGGTTCCGCAAGGCTCGTATTATTGGGGAAGAGTGCCGCTGGAACGTGGCCACGCTTTCACGCTGACCGGCTGGGAGCCGCTGCCCAGCGGCCGCGGCACTGAATTCTGGATCGCGGCTCTCCTCGGCGCATCGACGGCGGCCGAGCTTGTGATCTATGCCGATCCGGCGCGCGGCACTTATCGCTACGCCAGCATTGTCGGTCGCAGGCTCGAAGCGTGTCTGTTCATCGCCAGAACTGGTTCGGCGCTGCCGCCGCACGAAGCCGTGGCGGCGCTGCTGGGCACACGCATCGAACCGGAAGCGCGCGCCTTCGTACTCGCAGGCCACCCGGGCGGTGCGGTGGCGCGGAGCGCGGCCGGTCCGACGATCTGCTCATGCTTCGGCGTTGGCCTGCATACGCTGCACGGAGCCATCGCGAGCCGGCAGCTCACCAGCGTTGCAGAGATTGGCGCGGCGCTGCGCGCCGGCACGAATTGCGGTTCGTGCATTCCGGAGCTGAACGCGATCCTGAGCTGCGCCCGGGAGCAGACCGCGACGGCCATTTGAGTTCCACGAACGTCACTGGTTCGACATGTAGCTCATGCCCGCCGAATACGTTGCGCCGCCGATCACGCAGGGTATGCCGAATTCGACCTGACCGGCGGCGGCGGCGGCGATGCAGCCGACCGCCAACGCGCCTTGTCCGATTTGGCCCATGCCGGTCAGTTCGCGCCTGGAGTTCGGGCCTTTTTGTTTGAGCTGCTCGATCGCTGCCAGCGATTTCTTGCGCATATCGGCGGTGTCGACATCTTCGGCGGTGACGATCACGGCGTTGAGCACCTTGGCGGTTTCCTTCGGCTGATGCTTCACTGACCATTTCAGCATGGCCAAGAGCGTGAGATCGCGTACCGCATTGCTGGCGAGCGTGAATTTCGCCGCGCTGCCGGTGGTCAGGTTATCGACGTTGTCGCGGTCATCGGCGAGCGGCAATAATTTGATGATCTGACCGATCGGGCGATAAGCGCCGGTGGCGAGATAATAGCCCCACAATACGTCGATCAGTTCGGGGCTCGGCTGCAGCGCGACCGGTTTCTTGTCGCCGCCGCCGATTTTCAGCGCCACCTTGATCTTGTCGAACATGCCGGGCGCGTGGGTCGGGTAGGCGATCTGGTTCAGCGTGGGCAGTTCGCCTTCAAGATAGCGATTGATCATCTCATGGCGTTCGGGCATTTGGTTGCCGACCGACATCAGCAGATCCTTCCAGTTCGGCAATCCCGAATAGGCGACCGCGCGCACCAGCACCCAGCGGTCCGACGGCGCGATCGACAGCATGGCATTGAGCAGTCGCGGCGCGCGCGTTGGATTGGCGCCGAGCACACCGGCGAGGAAGCCGATGTAGGCGCCGCTGGTCTCGGAATCCTTGAATGCCTGGAATCCGCTCAGCGCCTTGATCACCGTCGGTAGACGATCGGGATCGGGCCGGTGGCGATAGTCGTTGATCCACCTCAGGATCGTGTCGGTCGAAGGCGGCATTGCTCCGGTCGGCGGTGCCGCCGCGGCAGCCGGTGTGACGACGCCGGCCGTAAGCACGAGCAAGGCGAAGGCAGGGATGAACGTGTTGCGCAGGAATCCCATAACCATGGTCCCCCTCCAGCAATGGTGCGAATGCGCGGTGCAAGAACCGCGCTCGATCTGGATCGGAGTTCACCAGCCCGCGCGGGCAAATTGCGGGCCGCGGCGTCGCCAAATCGCGGCCCTGCTGTGACGCTCGGGCGCAGTCAGCAAATGCGATTTCGCGCGATTTTCCGATTTCAAACGTATGTTTGAATTCAGTCGCGCCAGATTCCGGCCGCATTTCCGGCGGAGGTGGCCGCCTTAATCATCCCTGGGCGCAGGCTGTGCGGCACCAACGAAAGCCGCTGATCCGCACGGCCAGCAAGGCGAGTGAGCCACAATCAGAAAGGGATGGTGCTACCGGTAGTCGCGACGCGGCTTGACCAAACTTGCCGCGGCGCATATAAATACAACAGGAAGCAAAGCGGGCAAATCTCGTGCGTAATTTGGTTGCCAAATCGCTGATCCTCGTATCGAGGCGCACCGCCGGGGGTGGATGAACCCACCCGCGAGACGAGGCGGTGCGCGTATCCAGGGGCTGACAAGCCCCTTTTTTATTACCCCAAGCCCCTTTGTTTATTGCCCAAAGTCCAGATGTCCGAGAGCGACCGAAGAGTGGAGCGAGCGATGACCGAGATGACCGGCGCGGAAATGGTGATAGCGGCACTGGCCGACCAGGGCGTGGAGCATCTGTTCGGCTACCCCGGTGGTGCGGTGCTTCCGATCTATGACGCCATCTTCCAACAGGACAAGGTGCGCCACATCCTGGTGCGGCACGAGCAGGGCGCCGTCCACGCCGCCGAGGGTTACGCGCGCTCGACCGGCAAGGTCGGCACCGTGCTGGTCACCTCCGGGCCGGGCGCGACCAACGCGGTCACCGGTTTGACCGATGCATTGTGCGACTCGATCCCGCTGGTGGTGATCACCGGGCAGGTGCCGACTCATCTGATCGGCAACGACGCCTTCCAGGAATGCGACACCGTCGGCATTACGCGGCCATGCACCAAATACAACTATCTGGTCAAAACCGTCGCCGATCTGCCGCGCGTGCTGCACGAGGCGTTCCACATCGCGGCGAGCGGCCGGCCGGGGCCGGTCGTGGTCGACATCCCGAAGGACGTGCAGTTCGCCAAGGGCACTTATTCCAAGCCGAAGGAGTTTGCCCACAAAGGCTACCGGCCGAAGCTCAAGGGTGATGCCGACAAGATCAAACAGGCGGTGGAGATGATGGCGGCCGCCAAGCGCCCGCTGCTCTATACCGGCGGCGGTGTGATCAATTCCGGTCCCGCTGCGAGCGCCGCGCTGCGCGACCTCGCCAAGCTCACCGGATTCCCGGTCACATCGACCCTGATGGGGCTCGGCGCTTTCCCGGCGGCCGATCCACAATGGCTCGGCATGCTCGGCATGCACGGCACCTGGGAAGCAAACTGGGCGATGCACGACTGCGACCTGATGATCGCTGTCGGCTCGCGCTTTGACGACCGCATCACCGGCCGGCTCGACGCTTTCTCGCCGGGTTCCAAGAAAATCCATATCGACATCGATCCATCGTCGATTAACAAGAACGTCAAGGTCGATCTCGGCATCGTTGGCGATTGCGCGCACGTTCTCGAAGACATGTTGCGGCTGTGGCGCGCCGGCGGGCACAAGCCGGACAAGAAGGCGCATGACGCCTGGTGGGCGGAGATCAAAAAGTGGCGGGCGAAGAATTCACTGGCCTATCGCAACTCCAACGAGGTCATCAAGCCGCAATATGCGATCCAGCGGCTCTACGAGCTGACCAAGGACCGCGATACCTACATCACCACCGAAGTCGGTCAGCACCAGATGTGGGCGGCGCAGTTCTATCATTTCCAGGAAAGCAATCGCTGGATGACGTCGGGCGGCCTCGGCACCATGGGCTACGGCCTGCCGGCCTCGGTCGGCGTGCAGCTTGCCCACCCGAACTCGCTTGTCGTCGATATCGCGGGCGAGGCTTCGGTGCTGATGAACATGCAGGAAATGTCGACGGCAGTGCAGCACGATCTGCCGATCAAGATATTCATCCTCAACAACCAATACATGGGGATGGTGCGGCAGTGGCAGGAACTGCTGCATGGCGGCCGGTACTCGCATTCGTACACCGATGCACTGCCGGATTTCGTCAAGCTTGCCGACGCGTATCACGCCCACGGCATCCGCTGCGAGCATCCGGGGGAGCTCGATGAAAAGATCCGCGAGATGATCGAAGTGAAGAAGCCGGTGATTTTCGACTGCGTGGTCGATCCGGCCGAGAATTGCTTCCCGATGATTCCGTCGGGCCGCGCGCATAACGAGATGCTGCTCGGCGACGCGGCGACCCGGGTCGAGGACGCGGTGACGGAAGAAGGCAAGATGCTGGTGTGATAAACTCCTCGTCATTGCGAGCGCAGCGAAGCAATCCAGCCTTTCGTCATGCCGCTTCTGGATTGCTTCGTCGCTTCGCTCCTCGCAATGACGAGCAATGAGCGAGGAAGGTTCGACCATGAAAATCGCCATCATCGGCGCCGGCAATGTCGGCGGTACGCTTGGCGCGGCATGGGCGCAGAAAGCCGGACATGACATTGTGTTCGGCGTGCGCAATCCCGGCGCCGAGAAGACACAAGCGTTGTTGAGCAAGGTCGGCGGCAAGGCGCGCGCCGTTGCGCCGGCGGAAGCCACGGTATCCGCCGATTTCACCGTGCTCACCACGCCCTGGCCGCAGACCGAAGCCGCGATCCGCTCGCTCGGCAATGTCAGCGGTAAGATTATTCTTGATGCGACCAACCCACTGGCGATGGGCCCGGACGGGCTCGGGCTCGAAATCGGCCACAACATCTCGGCTGGCGAGAAGGTGCAGGGCTGGGCCGCGGGCGCCTCGGTCTTCAAGACGCTCAACACCACCGGCTTCGGCAACATGGCCGAGCCGATCTATCATGGCGTCAAATCGGTGATGTTCGTGGCCGGTGATGACGCCGCCAACAAGTCGAAAGTCGTCGATCTGGTCGCTTCGCTCGGCTTTGATGTGATTGATGCCGGGCCGCTCCGCAACGCGCGGCTTCTGGAAGCGCATGCCATGCTGTGGATCGAATTGGCGCTCAAGCGCGGCCTCGGCCGCGATTGGGCCTTTGCCCGCGTCAAGCGGTAAGGAGACGGCCGTGAATACCAGCACCGCAACCTCGCATTACCCTGCAGCCGCCGTCGACGAGCGGGTCGAAACGCGCACCCTGTGCGTGCTGGTCGACAACGAGCCGGGCGTGCTGGCGCGCGTCGTCGGTCTGTTTTCCGGCCGGGGTTACAACATCGACTCGCTGACTGTTTCAGAGACCGAACATCAGAAGCATCTCTCACGCATCACCATCGTCACCCGCGGCACGCCGATGGTGTTGGAGCAGATCAAGAACCAGCTCGACCGCCTGGTGCCGGTGCATCGCGTGGTCGACCTGACCACGACGGGCCCCGCGATCGCGCGCGAGCTCGCCATGGTGAAAGTGCGCGGCACTGGCGAGCCGCGCATGGAGGCGCTGCGGCTTGCCGACGCGTTTCGCGCCCGCGTCATCGACGCCACTACCGAGAGCTTCGTGTTCGAGATCACTGGCGCGTCCGACAAGATCGAAAGCTTCATCAACCTGATGCTGCCGGTCGGCCTCGTCGAAGTCTCGCGCACCGGCGTGGTCGCCATCGGGCGCGGGCCGGAAGGGATGTAACGCCCTTTACGCCTTCAGCTTGGTGACCAGCGTCGCGAAGCGGTCGACGAAGCCCTGTAGAAATTTCTTGGTGTTCTCGTCGCCGATGTTGCCCTGGTCGTCGACCAGAGTGGGTTTGAACTGGACGTAGGATTCACCGCCGAGGAGCGTCATGCCGAGGCCGAGCATGACGGTGCGCATGTTGGCCTGGACGAGGGCGGTACCGATCGCGCCCGGCGACGTTCCAGTAATGAAGCCAGGCTTGTTGGGCCAGACGCTGGTGCCGAACGGCCGCGCACCCCAGTCGATTGCGTTCTTGAGGATGGTCGGCATCGACCGGTTATGTTCGGGAGTGACGAACAGCACGCCGTCGGACTTGCTGATCTCGTCCTTAAAACGCGCCACCTCGGCCGGCAGGTTGGCCTCATTGTCCTGGTTGTAGAGCGGCAGATCGTCGATACGAACGATCTTGGCGTCGATTTTGTCGGCGCCGAGCTTGATCAGCGCCTGAGCGAGCTTTCGGTTGATCAATTCGCGGCGGTTTGATCCGACGATCACGGCGACCTGAGGTTTTGGCATGGTTGCATTCCTTGGTGATAATTCGTAACTAGGGCTACATAAGTGACTAGGCGCGGACGCCACAAGAGGGCACAGCGATGAAACCAAGGCACACCGGGTTGCCCGCCGATTGCCGCGCCATTGGCGACGTGTTGTCGCGCGTCGGCGACAAATGGTCGGTGCTGGTCGTCACCCGGCTCGGCGAGCGGCCGATGCGGTTCAACGAACTGCGGCGCACGATCGGCGGCATTTCCCAGCGTATGCTGACGCTGACCTTGCGCGGCCTCGAACGCGACGGCCTCGTCACCCGCACGGTGTTTCCGACCATTCCGCCGCGGGTCGACTACGCATTGACGCCGCTCGGTCGCGATCTTCTCCAGCCGGTGTCGGCGCTTGGGACCTGGGCGATCCGCAACCAGCCGAAAATCGCCCGCGCGCGCGAGCAATTCAACGGCAATTGCGCCGCTAACGGGAAAAAGCCGCTGCGCCGCGCGACGGCGCGATCCGGGCTTGTCGAAACAGCCCATAGAACCTAAAAGCTGCAGCGGAAACAATCAGTCAAACAACCGCTCTGACTAGGGGTAAGAACCATGCGCGTTTACTACGACCGCGACGCCGACCTGAACCTGATCAAGGGCAAGAAGGTCGCCGTCATCGGCTACGGCAGCCAGGGCCACGCCCACGCGCTCAATTTGCGCGATTCCGGCGTCAAGGACGTTGTCGTGGCGCTGCGCAAGGGTTCGCAGGGCGTCAAAAAGGCCGAGGGCGAAAAGCTCAAGGTCATGGAGGTCGCCGAAGCCGCGAAATGGGCCGACGTGATGATGATGCTGACGCCCGACGAATTGCAGGCCGACATCTATCGCGACCACATCGCCAAGAACATCAAGGACGGTGCGGCGATCATGTTCGCGCACGGCCTCAATGTTCATTTCAATCTGATCGAGCCCGGCAAGGGCATCGACGTCCTGATGGTCGCGCCAAAAGGGCCTGGCCATACCGTCCGTTCGGAATATCAGCGCGGCGCCGGCGTGCCGTGCCTGCTGGCGATCCATCAGGACGCCTCGGGCAACGCGCATGATCTCGGCTTGAGCTACGCCTCCGCGATCGGCGGCGGCCGGGCCGGCATCATCGAGACTACCTTCAAAGAGGAATGCGAGACCGACCTGTTCGGCGAGCAGGCGGTGCTGTGCGGCGGCGTGGTGGAGCTGATGAAGGCGGGTTTCGACACGCTCTGCGCTGCCGGCTATGCGCCCGAGATGGCCTATTTCGAGTGCATCCACGAGATGAAGCTGATCGTCGATCTGATCTACGAAGGCGGTATCGCCAACATGAACTACTCGGTGTCGAACACAGCCGAGTACGGTGAATATGTTTCGGGGCCGCGCGTCATCACGTCCGAGACGCGTGCCGAGATGAAAAGGATTCTCTCCGACATCCAGTCCGGTCGCTTCACCCGCGACTGGATGCTGGAGAACAAGGTCAACCAGACGTCGTTCAAAGCGACCCGGGCCAAGCTCGCCGAACACCCCGCCGAGCAGATCGGCGCCAAGCTGCGCGAGATGATGCCTTGGATCAAACAGCGCGCGCTGGTGGACCGGTCGCGTAACTGACGGGCGATCTGCGACGGCGGTCGGCCATGCTCGCAGTACGTATCGCCAAGATCGTGCTGATTGCGGCGTTGGCTGCCTTCGCCTTCGTCGTTACCTACGACAACATCGTCGACTACGGCTCGAACTACGAGTTCGTGCGCCATGTGCTGAGCATGGACACGATCTTCCCGAACAGCGCGCTGATGCATCGTGCCATCACGGATCCGCGCCTGTGGACCGCGGCCTATATCGTCATCATCGCGGTTGAGGGACTGACGAGCCTGTTGCTGGCCATCGGTGCCCTCGCTTTGCTTGCGCTCATCAACGCGCCCGCGGCCGCGTTTAATCGCGCCAAGGTCTGGGCAATTGCCGGGCTGACCGTAGGCTTCGCGCTCTGGTTCTTCGGCTTTCTGGTTGTGGCCGGAGAGTATTTCGCCATGTGGCAATCGAAGACGTGGAATGGGCAGGAAGCGGCGTTCCGGATTACCGTAGCGCTGCTCGGCGTGCTGATCTTTCTCTGCCTGCCCGACCGCGACGAGGCCTGATGCCACCGTTCAGACCAGGCGGGATGGCCAAGGTAACTATTTAGGGCAGCTTTTTTGCCTGCTGCCGCTTGCCATGACGTAATAATTACAGTTTTATGACAACGTGCCGCGCACGGGGAAAGTGTTGCGCCTTCAATCATTTCCGGGGGGCGGCGCCGATACATGCGCGCCGCCCTGCTTTCACTCAGCAAGCGTTTCGGATTAGGCGACTTTTTCGCGGCCAATCTGAACAGGCCCGCGATGCTGCTTGCGCTGCCGCAGCTCGTGGCCCTGGTCGTCATGGCCGCGACAGAGCAAAGCATCACTTCAGTTGCGGCGTTTCTGCTGGCGTGGGGATTTTTGAATTTCCTGTTGCTGGCGTTCATCCGCCGGCCGGCCGCTGCGGGCGTCGCTTCGCTCATCCTGATCACCCTTCTCGTTCTGCTCTCTCAGCTCAAATACAACGTGATGTGGATGACGGCGAACTTCGTCGACGTCATGATCATCGACACCGACACCATTGCCTTCCTTTTCACTATTTTTCCCGCGCTGCGTTGGATCGTAACGTTGAGTGTGTTCGCGCTCGTTCCGGTCGTTATGTTAGCGTGGCGCTTCGATCCCTTTCGCGTGCGCCGTCCTGCCGCGCTTGCTCTGGCGCTTGCCTGTCTGGGCGGGCTCACGATGCTCGAAAAGGCGGTGCCGCTGCTGCCATTCCAGGCATTCTTCGGCGGCAACCAAGTTTCGTCGTTTGCGCGCTCGGGGGTCGATGCAGTTTCGGCGCTGATGACTCAGGGACTGATGGAATCCGACCCCGCGAGGCTCGGCAGTTTGCCACTGGCGGCCGCTTGCCGGCCGGCGAAAAAGCCGCCGCACATCATTCTGATCCACGACGAATCGAGTTTCGATATTCGGCGCGCTCCGGACATTGACGTACCGAAGGGCTACGGCGAGCACTTCCTGTCGTTCGACGGCAAAGAACGCAATTTCATTGTCGAGGGCAACGGCGGTCCAAGCTGGTACACTGAGTATAATGTGCTCGACGGCCTCGCCGCGCGCACCTTTGGGGCATTTTCCTATTTCGTGACACGGATCGCAGCGGGGCGCGTCAAACGTGGACTTCCGGCGGCGCTGCAGCGCTGCGGTTTTCGCACCTATTCGCTCTATCCGGCTTACGGCGCATTCCTGAGCGAAAAGAGTTTCGAGGCCACTGCCGGCGTCCAATTCTTCTTCGACAAAGATGATTTGAAGTCCTCCGGCATCGAGCCTGACAGCTTCTTCTACGACGCGGCGCTCAAGCTCATCAAAAAGCAGCACACCGGCGGACCGATGTTCCTCTATGTCTATCTTGAGGCCAACCACCTGCCGTGGGATTACCGCTTCCGTCCCGATCTCCTGCCGCAGTGGAAGGATCCGGACAACGACGATCCGATCGTCAATGAATATCTGCGCCGGCAAACCATGAGCGCGCAGGATTACGCGCAGTTTCTGGCACAGCTCAAGCGTGAATTCCCCGGCGATTCATTCCTGCTGGTGCGCTACGGCGATCACCAGCCCAATTTCTCTTCGGAAATCATCGAGCCGGACCTCAGCGATGCCGACATTCGAAGCCGGCTGATGACCCACGATCCGCGCTATTTTACGACCTACTACGCCATCGACGCTGTCAACTTCGCTCCGGTCGACATTTCTGCCGCGCTCGATACGCTTGAAGGTCCTTATCTGCCGCTCGTCACGCTGGAAGCGGCCGGCCTGCCGCTCGATCCTTCTTTCGCGGCACAAAAGCGGATTCTCGAGCGTTGCCATGGGCTGTTCTACGGTTGCGATGATGGCGCAACGGCAAGGCAATTCAACCGTCTCTTGATCGATTCCGGGCTGATCCAGCACCTGTAGGTGCGAGACGCGCAGCGCAAAGGCGCAGCGCAACAGTGCAGGCGATGGGTGTTGACCCGTCTTGATCTCGAATTCGTGCCCGTTACACTCGGCGGCGGTGATGACGACAACAATAGATAACCGGGAGGAATGGGTATGAATGCTAAAGGTCATTTATTCGCGGCCGTGACGCTGGCGCTAGGACTTGGCGCGACGACGGCGAATGCCGCGGGTCTCTTTACGCTGGCATCGAAGAATTTTGCGGACGGCCAAGTGATGCCGAAAAAGATGTCCAATGCCAATCCGACCGGCAAGGCGCCGAACTGCGTTGGCGAGAACGTATCGCCGGAGTTGCACTGGACCAACGTGCCAGACGGCACCAAAAGCCTCGTTCTCCTGATGTTCGATCCGGAAGGCCGTGCGCCGTTCGGCGTCAGTCACTGGGTGGCTTACGGGATCGATCCCAGCAAGGTGAAGGGCTTCGCGGAGGGCGCGACCAGCAAGGATTCGGACCAGTATGTCGGCGGCAAGAGCCTGATGGGCGTCGGTCATTATTCAGGGCCGTGCACGCCTCCAGGTCAGACCGCGCATCATTATACATTCACGCTCATCGCGACCGACTTTGCGCCGAACGAACTGCCGCCCGGTCTGACGCGCGAGGAATTGACGGCCAAGTTCGGATCGCCGCCCTCGCCGCATTTCAAGGGCGTCACCGGCATGATCGGATTGTTCGTAAATCCGTGGCATAACTAGCGTCGGCGTAAATACAGCCGCGGGAAAACATTACTGACAGCCGTGACAGTGTCGAGCGCGCCGGATATCGAAATCGCCGCGCTCGACCGCACGGAGATCGCCCTTGAGCCGTGGTCGTGGCGCTTCGCTGCCGAGCGGCGCGACGAGATCAATCGGCATTTTGCGGAAGTTCAGCACCGGCGAGCCGGCGTGTGGAACGGCCGCATCCTGTTGATGCAGCGTTACGCGATCGCAGACACCGTGCTGCGTGGCGCCTGCTTCGAGGCCGACTATGCGAGCTTCTGCGCGTGGCGCGATTGGAATTTTCCCGATACTAATGTCTACAACATCTTTGCCGCCGCGGCGTTGCGCAGCGCCGATGGCGCATTCGTAGTCGGCGAGATGGCGGCGTCCACATTTAACGCGGGTCTTCTGACCTTTCCGTGCGGTACGCCGGAGCCGGCCGATCTCGATGCGGCCGGCAGGCTAGACCTCGGCGCCAATCTCGGCCGCGAACTGCTGGAAGAGACCGGCCTGCCGATCGAGGAACTGAAGCCTGAACCCGGGTGGACGACCGTGCGCGACCGCTGTTACCTCGCGTTGGTCCGGCAGGTGATTGCGCCGCTCGATGGCGAGGCGTTACGCGCGCAAATCATGCGCAATCTCGCGCAGCAACAGGCGCCCGAATTCGTGGCCATTCGTCTGGCGCGTTCGCCACGCGATCTGGATGCCGCGATGCCGGGCTTCATCACGGCTTATCTGCGGCACATCTGGTCCTGACCGGCGGTCGGGCTGGTGGAGATGTCGGCACTTGCGCGGTCCTTGTCTCTTCCGCTACAAGAATGCCGGTCCCACATAGGCTTAACGCGGTATTCACCTTGTTCCGCGACCTTGGCGGACCGTGATGAGGACTTTGGCGATGTCGATCCGCCGCGGCAATTTGCGCGCGATGACCCGGACGGCCGAAATGGCCGCCGCCGGCGCCTTCCTCATGCTTTCGAAGCTTCTTGGCGGGCTCCTGCTTCTTAGCACCCCCTGAGAGCCGGCTGGGCGTTTTCGCCTGGGCACTCAGGGGTCGACCGAGCCACGGACCCAAGAGAGCGCCCGGAGCCTGAGAGCGGGCGCCAGCGAGAAGGACGAAAGTCATGACCACGCCAGCCAAATCCAAGCCGGCCCCATCCGAACCGACCCGAACCGCGCTGCCGAAATCCGAGAAGGACCGCGTCGTCATCTTCGACACGACCTTGCGCGACGGCGAGCAGTGCCCGGGCGCCACCATGACGCACGAGGAGAAGCTCGAGGTCGCCGAACTGCTCGATCAGATGGGCGTCGACATCATCGAGGCCGGTTTTCCCATCGCCTCAGAAGGCGATTACTCGGCCGTCAACGAGATCGCCAAGCGCACCAAGAACGCGGTGGTGTGCGGCCTCGCGCGTGCCGGCTTCAACGACATCGACCGCGCCGGCGAAGCCGTCAAGCCGGCCAAGCAGTCGCGTATCCACACCTTCATCTCCACCTCACCGGTGCACATGAAATGGAAGCTGCAGCTCCCGGCCGAGAAGGTTTATGAAATGGTGATCGCGTCGGTGACGCGGGCGCGCAAATGGACCGACAACGTCGAATGGTCATGCGAGGACGGCACCCGCACCGAGCACGATTTCCTCTGCCGCTGCGTTGAGGCGGCCATCAAGGCCGGCGCCACGACCATCAATATTCCGGACACGGTGGGTTACACGGTGCCGGAGGAATATTTCGCGCTGATCAAAATGGTGCGCGAGCGCGTGCCCAATTCCGACCAGGCGCGTTTCTCCGTGCACTGCCACGACGATCTCGGCATGGCGGTGGCCAATTCGCTGGCCGGCGTTCGCGCCGGCGCGCGGCAGATCGAATGCACCATCAACGGCATCGGCGAGCGCGCCGGCAACGCCTCGCTGGAAGAGGCGGTGATGGCGATGCGGGTTCGCAACGATGTGATGCCGTTCTGGACGGGCATCGATGCGACGATGCTGACGCGGGCGTCGAAGCTCGTTTCCGCCGTCACCTCATTCCCGGTGCAATACAACAAGGCGATCGTCGGGCGGAACGCGTTCGCGCATGAGAGCGGCATCCATCAGGACGGAATGCTCAAGCACACCCAGACCTACGAGATCATGACGCCCGAGGATGTGGGCGTGAAGCAGACCTCTCTGGTCATGGGCAAGCATTCGGGCCGCCATGCTTTCGTGCACAAGCTGGAAGAACTCGGCTACAAGCTCGCCGGCAACCAGCTGGAAGACGCGTTCGTGCGCTTCAAGGCGTTGGCCGATCGCAAGAAGCACGTCTACGACGAGGACATCGAGGCGCTGGTCGACGAAGAGATCGCAACCGCCCAGGACCACATCAAGCTGGTGTCGTTGTCGGTGATCGCCGGCACGCGCGGGCCGCAGCGCGCCACCATGAAGCTCGATGTCGACGGCAAGCCGGCGCTGGAGGAATGCGAGGGCAACGGCCCGGTCGACGCCATCTTCAACTGTATCAAGGCGATGGTGCCGCACGAGGCGACACTGGAGCTTTATCAGGTCCACGCTGTGACCGAAGGTACTGACGCACAGGCCGAGGTTTCGGTCCGGTTGTCGGAAAACGGCCGGACGGTGACCGCAAAGGGCGCCGATCCCGACACACTGGTCGCCTCCGCCAAAGCCTATATCGCAGCGCTCAATAAGCTTGTCGCGCGCGCGCGCGCGGACGGCTCGAACAGATCGCTGTCGGTGAACGCCGTATCCATTCGACCGACGCAGGGTAGCGTGCTTCATGCCAAGGTGCTCGGCGCGAAAGCGCCGAGCCACGACGGGCCGATTGCGGGTGGTCATGCGCCATTTTTGCTGCCTGCTTGCCGTTGTGCTTGCCTGCGCCACGACTTGCCGGGCGGAAGAAGCCAGCGGCGCCACGCTGGTTCGAAAGTGCGAGGTTTACCTGTACGGGGCGAAGGGCGGGCTGCCTCCCGGACAAGCGGCGGCAGACGCCGCATATTGCGCAGGGTTCATCAATTCGACGATCGCAGCCGCCCGTCTTGCCCATGAGCATCGCGGGCTTTTGCAACCGGATGGCGCGCCGCCCGGAACGGTCGACATAAGGGCTTATCGGGCCTTTGCCATGAGCCTCAACTTGGGCGCCGACACTTGTCTGCCGGAGGGCCTCACGACATGGAATGTGGCCAGGCAGCTTCGTCTGACGGTGAGCCTCAATCGCGAATTGCGGTGGGCCGACGAATTGACAATGCTGAGGTTTGTGCTCGCGGAACTATATCCCTGCGACGGTACTTCGCCCTGAGCGCAATGGCTTTCATCATTGCAGGCCTGTAGGGACGTTTCCCGGCGGGTGAGCGACGGCCCGCTTGGAATCCTCGCCGCAATGTCCTAGATACGGTCCGCGGCGCCCGGTGGGCGCCGCAAATATGGTGGCGGTACCTAACCGCGTGTATCGCCTCGGTTAGGGCGCATAGCTCAGTTGGTAGAGCAGCTGACTCTTAATCAGCGGGTCCAAGGTTCGAGTCCT
>CAVXNW010000008.1:0-2264914 GCA_963763255.1 uncultured Alphaproteobacteria bacterium | reverse complement strand
CGAATGGCTGATGGTTCCCTCGTTAAGGCCGGCCAGGGCGCCGACGTGGGCGTAATCTCCCGACCCATTCCATTTGGTGTCCGTCAGGCTGATATTGACGATTCCGAGATTCTGCACCGAGCTGCCGTATGCGATCGCCCCGAACAGTCCGATATCCGCCGTGGACGAATTGGCATTGATGGTCAGATTGTTGATCGTGAAGGCTCGACCGTCCAACGACCCATAGAATTGATTGTCCAAATTTCCGATCGGAACAAAGCCGGCGCCGCCGTTCCAATTGGCCGTGCCGGAAGCGTCGATAGAATTTGCGAGGGCGTAGCTGCTGGACAGAAGCGCCGCTGGAGCCGATGCCTTGCAGCCCATAGACGTCGACGATCTGATACGGCGATCCGGCAGAGCCATCTCCACCGCTGGCGCGCAAGAACGAGCCGCCGTTGATGATGAAGTTATTTGCGGAGAACGACGGGAGGTCGAACCGACCTGGCTCCAGGCGCCCTTTTGCAGCGTGAAGGTGCCGACGTTAGACGTCGGCGTTTGCCGAAATTGTGTTGTCGGCATTCAGCGTCAGTCCGCCGCTCGCTGCGGAGATTGCGCTATTGATGATGATGTTGTTGTACGCGCTGAGCGTCAGCGTGGAGCCGGTTCGCCATGACAGCCCTGACGCAACGGTGATGTTGGCCGGTTGCCATCTCCGTCTGAGGACGTTTGCAAAACGCACTCGTATGGGCGAGCTCTCCCGTCGATTGTCGCCGCAATTGACGAGTTGATGGTGATGTCCTGCGGATCAAGCAGCCATGTGCCGGTCTTGCCGTTCAGCGCCGAGGTGTTGACGCTGCCGTTGAAGGTCAGACTTGCGCCTGACGTCTCAACAAAGCCGCCGTTGCCGGACTGCGCGCCGCCCGTAGCCATGATGGTGCCGACGAACGTCGTCGCCTGATTGGCCCAGACGATCACCTTGCCGCCGTTGCCTGTCGCGATGGCCGAGGCGTCGATCGTGGTCGCGGCGTCGATCGAGACCGTATTGGCGTTCGGGATCGCGTTGGCCTCCAGATACGCGCTGCCATTGGAGACGAGACTGCTGTTGGGATGGCCGCCGCCCCAGTCGCCGCCGATCAGCACCTTGCCGCCGCCGGCGTTGCCAGAGGCGTTGATGGTGGCGCCGCTCACGGCAATGTTTTCGCCGGTGACGATGATGGTACCGCCCGTGGTGCCGCTGCGCTTGCCTTTGGCAGAGAGCTTGCCGGAGAGCTTCACCGTCTGCGTCGGGGCGCCGGCAGGCTTGCCGGTGGCGGTCGCGGCGCCGAGCACGATCATGCCGTTGCGGCTGCCGATCGAATTGGCCTCGATCACGCCCGTATTGTTGATGACGGAATTGACCACCGCGCGCGCCGCCGCTGCGGTTAACGTGACAGTGCCGCCGTTGGCCTTGAGCTTGCCTTCGTTGCTGATCAGCGACTTCAGCGGCTGCCCGGTCGAAACGTCGACCACCTGCGACGAGATCGAATCGGTGACGCCGAGCGTGATCAGGTTGTCGCCGTACATGTCGAGCGTGAACACGTTGCCGGAGGCAAGCGTCAGCTTGCCGAGCTTCGCGGTGATCGTGCCGGTATTGCGGACACCGGGCGCCACCAGCGCGGCGAAGCCGCCGGTCTGCGCGGTGATCCGTCCCATATTGACGATCGAGGCGTTCGGATTGCCGGGGATCGCGAATTTGTAGTTCCCGGCCATGAAGTCCTTGTTGGCGATGTCGCTGGTGGTCGCCAACAGGCTGCCGACATTGATGCGCGCACCCATCCCGAACAGGATGCCGTCAGGGTTGACCAGAAACACCTTGCCGTTCGAGGACAGCGTGCCGAGGATCTGCGAGGGCCCCAAGCCACCGGTGACGCGGTCGAGCTGGGCCGAGTTCGAATTCGGCATCAGGATTTTGGTCGTCTCGCCCGAGCCGATGTTGAAGGTTTGCCAGTTGATGATGGCGTTCTGGCTCGTTTGATTGACGACGACGTTGGCGGTGCCCTGGCCCTGCACCGTCGCGGCGCCGCCGACCACGTTGGCGCCGTTCGGGCCAGCGAGCGCGGACGCGACGGCGAGCGGCAACAGGGCCGTCGCCGTCAGAACCGCATGGTGCCATCGCCGAGCCATCGCTTGCCTCAGTTGTGCGCGCTCAGAATGAAAAAGAACCGGGTGTCGTTGATCGGTCCCTCGATTGCCTTCGCAACCGAGAGGTCGGCATCGATGTGGTCGAACCAGTCAAGCCTGACGCCGCCGCCGACCGAGGCCGCCTTTTGGACCTGCGGAGTTCCTGCGGAAGCATCCCGCGTGTAGAGGTCGCCGTAATCGGTGTAACCGTAGAACTGCACCGAATTCACGAAGCGCAGCATTTTGGCCGGCAGGTCGTAGCGCAGTTCGCCGATGGTTTCGAAGCAGGAGTCGGCAATCAGCTGCGAGGGATCGAAGGCGCGGCCGAAATAGCGGCCGCCGAACGCGCACTGCTCGGGCACCAGCAGCGGCGTGCCCGCATATTGGCCATAGAGTGAGACATAGGCCGAGAAATGGTCGAACAGCGCCTGGGTGCGGGCCGCCGTCAATTCGATCTTGTCATAGTCGACGCGGCCGAATTGTCGCGAGGCGAGCGGGTTATTGTTGGTGGTGCTGCCCAACCCCAGGATGCCCTGGCTGAACGTGACGTTGAACTGGTTGATGCCCTGCCATTGATCGGCAAAGTCGGCGTCGACCTTGCTGCGAAAGCCGCGCAGACGATCGTCGGTGAACAGCGCCCCAAAGGCGTCACTCTCGTTGTTGCTGCCGTACACAAGGGTCGACAGCGTGATGTTTTTTTCACGCGACCGGAGCACCGGAAGCGAGAAGCCGGCGTCGGCATAAGGCCCGAGCGTCCGATAGAGCAGCGACTCGAGCTGGACCGTGCCGGGCGTGCCCCAGGCATAGCTGCCGTCGGCGAAGAAGGTCAGTCCTTCGCTGGTGAGTACCTGTTTGTAGCCGAGGGCCGCGTAGTTAAGTTCCTTCAGCGGCACGACGCCCGCATAGGTGAACGTCCACGCTTCATGCTGCCCGAACAGATTGTTGAGCGTTGCCTGACCGTAATATTCGAACGGCCCGCGCGCCGTCGTGCCGCGGTTGTCGATGTGCGCGTTGGCGTCGATCCGCTTTTCGACGACCTCCACCACCAGCGTCGCTGCGCCGCGCGCGGTCGCCGATGGCCGCAGGCTGGTCTTGAATTTCAGTCCGGGCAGGTCGCCGGCGAGCAACAGATAGCGCTCGATGGTGCTGATGTTGACCGGCCGCCGGGCGGTGATCTTCGCCGCATAGGCGGTGAAGAAATCGCGGTATCGAGAGAGCTGCTTCGGCCACTCGACCTTGTCGACGTAGCCTTCGATGACTTCGATGTGGACGACCGCACCATCGGGGCTGAGTTGCTGCGGCGGCACGATGGCGCGCGACAGCACATAGCCGTCGTTGCCGTATTTGGAGGTGATCTTCTGCGCCAGCGCATAGACGGCGGCGAGCGAAACGCGCTGGCCGACCATGCCTGCATAGAGTTCGGCGAGTTGCTTCTTGTCGTAAACCGTCGAACCGGTGACATCGACGCCGTTAACCAAAACAAAAACTTTATCGGCGCCCTCAGGGGCGACAGTGCTGGGCAGGGTGACAACCGGGCCTGCCGGCTGCGACTGGGGCGCGGGCGGCTGGATAAAACGCTGCCGCTCCCGCCCGGGCTGATCGCTCGGCGGAACGACTTGTGCCTTGGCCACCGTTGTCATCACTGACATCAGCGCCAACGCTGCCAGCAGCCATGTGCGGGACCGCATTGCCCCGTGCCCCCGGTGAGCCTTATGCCCACTGCGCCTTTCCCATGAGGATTCAACGGCCTATAGGGCCGAGAGTCAACAACGGACAAATCTCGCATCGAGTGAGTTTTAGATACAGAACACGCTTAAGCTGTATCTATTTGGCGGCCGCCAGCGACCGCTTCGCCAGCAACGCGTTGACATGGCGCAGCACGTGATCCGCAACAATCGCGTGCCCCTCCGCGGTTGGATGGAAGGCACCGCTGATCAGCGCGGCGTAGGGCGGCTGCAGGTCATCGAACGCCGAGATGCCTTCCTTGTGGGTATTTGCCGCCAGGAAGGAGTCATTCGGATCGCGGACCAGCCGCCAGTGATGGGCATAGGGCATGGCAGCCGCCGGCGAATACGGAACGAAGTCTTGAGTCGCGGCCGACATCCGCGGCATCGCCATGTTGACCTGATCGCTCATCGCCGCGTGCGGATCGCGGGCGCACACGCCACGATGCGTGAATTCGGCGATGTGGTCGGTGATGAACTGGAAGCCGGTGCCGCGGCCGGTGGCGAGGCCTGCCGGACAGCCGGGCTTGCTGGCGTCGTCGATGCACGCCTGGCGCGTCTCCAGTTGGGCGACAAAGTTCGATACTTGCTGCACCCGTCCGCGGTCGTAGCGGAACTTGGGATACACATCGAGGCCAAGCGTCGGCACACTGCCGCAAGCGTTGCCGGTTTCGTCGAATTGAATCGGCTCGTAAGCATTCTGCAGCACCCGCGCAGGATCGACTCCGAAGCCGTCGCGCAACGCGTCCTTCACCGCTTCCATGCGGCGATCGAGTACACGCAGATAGGCTTCCGACACGTTCGGCGAGTAACGAATCTCATGGCCGATCAGACCGGCAACTGGTGCGATATCGGACGCGCTCGACGTGATCGCATAGGCGACCAGCGCGCCGAAGCCGACGTCGTTGCCGCCTACCGACAACAGCACCACGTCGATCGGACGCTTGCGGTCCTGTGGCGGGCACCAACGCATCGTGATGGTACGCTCGCTGATTGAGGTGCTGCCTGCCGAATATGCCGGTAGCCGGTAGTTCACCGCGCGGGTACGTTCGTTGTCGCTGCGGCAGATCAGGCTGGCCAATTGATCAAGCTGCGCCGGCGTCTTTTTCTGCCCGTTGGGCAGAGACATTTCATCGCGCGCGTCGCTCGGCGTGAACAAGCCTTCGACGATGTCGGCGCCGGAGCATGCCAGGCTGACGAAAGTAACAGCGCGATGCCGATCCTCGAGCGCCAGTCCCATGCTGACGCGGAACGGATAGCCGTACTGCGACCGGTGGCAATCCGGGCTCAGCCACTGCGCGCGCGCCTTCTCGAAAGCACCAAGAAATTCTGGTGTGTTCGGATCATAGACCAGATCCTTCATCTCATCAGCCATCAGGCGCTTTGGCAGCGCCTTGGGATTGAACTGATCTTCCGCCGAGGCGACGTGGTAGTCGGCATTGCCGCGACTGGCGAGATTCTGGTTGGCCTGCAAATTGACCGGGTCGTAGACCATCTGGCGCGTGGCGCTGAACGTCACGGGACGATCCGGATTGCTTTCGCCGGACGCAAAGCTGTCGCCCATCGCAACCACCAGCAGGTCTTCGACGACGATGCTTAAATCGGCCAATTCGCCGCCGTTTGGCAGTTTGACCTTCACCGACACGCCCGACAGATTGCGTTCGAGCGAATAGGGCACGCGCTTGATCACGAGCTTGGCCTTGCACGGCTGCTTGCGCGTTTCGACCGGGGAATTGGACCGCCGTGCCTGCCAGCTCCACTCGCATTCGCCCGTACCCGCCGCCGTGAGTTGCTCGGGCGACAGGAAAACGTCGACCGTGTGGGCATCCGGCATGATGTAGTCTTCTTTCGCGGTGCCCCACGAATATTGCCGGTCGCAGGTTTTCAAGTAGTGGCGCGGGCGCGCGTTGCGATCGAAACAGGTCACATCCAGCGTGCGCGACGCCCAGCCGAGTCGGCTTTGCTCGAAGTATTTTCCAGCCGTATCGAGACAGGACGTGGGCGAAGCGTGGTTTTTGCAATCGGGGTCGTTCAGGCGCCGTTCCACCCGCCACAGAATGTTGCTGGGCAATGGCTGTCCATGAGCGCCGCGCACGGCGTCGAATGCTCTTTCCTGCGCTGCAAACGAGGCTTCGTGCTTGAAAAAGCGGTAGGGGTTCTCGACCTCCCACTGGAGATCGGCGGCGTGGCTCTTCGGAATCCCATAAAACAGTTGGGCCGTGACGAACAAAGAGGTCGCTACAAACCAACGGCACCGCATCGCGGTTCTCCCTGTTTTTTTGAGGATAGCGATTTTGGAACCCCGCTGTCTATCGCGGCGCCGGACGTCCTGCCGGACGCAAAGCACGCAAAAACCGGGAGTTTTGTCTGTATTGAGCCCACGCCTTCCCCTTGGTGAGACTGTATCTGGGGGCAAATGTTCCCCATCCCAGCGACAAAATCCGTGCTGGGCTAGTGCGGTTGCGGCGGCTGATCGGGCTTTTTCAGCGGTTGTGGTGCCGACCCTATCGGCCCGGAATCGGCGGCAAAACGGATGTCGGATACGATGGCAGGCGGACCGTCCACCGGCTTCTCGTACCAGTACCAGGCGCCTTCGACGTCCCACCACCAGCCATCGCGGCTAAATCGCCGTTCGTGACGCCACACACCGTGATCCCATGCAAAGCGCTCGCGCGCATTGAACGTATTGATGTCACGGCGGTTTTGCCCGCTGCGGAAATCATAGCCCCGGGCGATCGGGATCGTGCCCGTAATGCTGTCCGGCGCGGAGGACAGATGATATCCGGCGCCGTTCGGCATCGGACTGGCCGTACCGCCGCCAGCCCCATGAAATAAATCGCTGTTATCGTTGGGGTTTTTCACCCAGGGCTGCCGCCCGGCGACGATCACAAAGGTCAGCACGGCGGCCAATCCGACGAGGCCAACGCCCAGCGCGGACAGCGGCCACCCGAACGAAAGCCGCAGGCGTGGCCGTGGCGCTGCGGCCAGGCGGGTCATGGCGCTGACCTCTCGCACGGCGGGCTCGGTCACGAACGCCGGTGCGCGGGGCGTTCGCAGCGCCCTCATCAGCGACGAATTTTCTTGCAGCGCCCGCACGTATTCTCTGCAATCCGGGCAGGTCTGCAGATGCGCGGTGACGCGGACGGCATCATTTGGGTTCAGTTCGCCATCGATCCAGGCCGACAGATCGGCGTGCAAATCTTCGCACCGCATCAGCGAAACTCTGCCAAGCGTAGCTTGAGTTTCTCGCGGGCGCGGAAGAGGCGTGTTTTTACCGTGGCGACCGAGCTTTCGGTGATACGCGCAATGTCTTCGTAGGATTGATTCTCAATCTCGCGCAGCAGAATGACTTCGCGAAACGGAGGCTCGAGTTCTCCGATGGCGATCTCGATCGCCTCGCGGATTTCGGCGCTGGCCGAGGAGCGGTCGGCTCCCGGCTCGTCGCTGGCGAGATCGGCAATCCAACTGCGCTCTGTCGCGTTCTCGATATTTTTCCTCGCAGCGGCGAGACGGGTCACACACGCGTTGCGAGCAATCTGGTGCAGCCATGTACTGAGCGACGCGTCGCCGCGAAACGTTCCGATGGCGCGGACGGCGCGCAAGAACGCCTCCTGGCTCGCGTCTTCGGCTTCCTCGCGATTGCGCATCATTCGCAGGCAAAATCCATAAATCCTGTCGCGATAGGCGCCAAAGACCTGCCCCCAGGCCGCTTGGTCGCCACGCGCCAGCTGATCGAGAAGTGTTCGCTCGGAACTGTCCCTACTGTCCATTTAGACCGTCGCCCGAGCCAAATGTTCCCGCGCAAAGGTTTTACGACGTCACCCTGCGCCCGCAAAACGTCCTTCGCCGGCGCTGTCCGCCAGCGCCGAGCGCTCATCTTCGCGATGTCGCTGCTTCTGCTATAGTAGTCGGGAGAATAGGGGAGGAGGTTCAGCCGGCGCTGCCGGCTGAACTCGCATCCGAGAAACCGAACAAGCAGGGCTGAATAAAATGTGGCTGCGGCTTTTTCTTATTGCTGCCTTGGCGTTGCCCGCGGGGCCGGCGCTGGCGCAGTTCTACAAGGACAAGACCTTGACGCTGCTCGTCAATTACGGGGTCGGCGGTAACGCCGATACCGAGGCGCGCGTCTACCAGCAGTACTTGGCGAAGTACATTCCCGGCCATCCGACCGTGATCATACGCAATCTGCCGGGCGCCGGCGGGGTAACCGCCATAAATCAGCTCGGGCTCAATATCGGCTCGCAACCCGACGGCTTGACGGTCGGGTATTTCACCATGAGCGCGACCGTCCTCATCACCGACGATCCGGTGCTCAAAATCAAAATGGACGACCTCATACCGATTGCAGCCGCGCGCGGCTGGAATGTCGTCTATGCACGAAAAGATATCGTGCCCGGCGGTTACGCAAAGCCGTCCGATTTTTCCCGTGCGCGCACCGTCTATGCGGGCGGCTACAGCCGCGCTTCGTCGCAGGACACCCGGCTGCGCCTCGTGCTCGAAGTGATGAAGCTGCCGTACAAAATGGTGACCGGTTTCGCCTCGACCGCGCAGCTCAACAAGGCGATGATCCAGAGCGAGGTGAACTTCACCTCCAGTTCGCTGCCCGGCTATCAGACCGTCGTTATCCCGCAGCTCATCAATACCGGCATCGGCGTTCCGCTGTTTCAGTTCTCGATCGTCGGCCCCGACGGCAAGCCGACAGGCAATCCCGAATTGGAGAAGCGCGGTCTGCCGGTGTTCGACCAGTTCTACAAGGACGCTTTCGGCAAGGCGCCGTCAGGCGCGAAATACCAGGCGCTGCTATTGACCAACGATATCGCCACCAAGATGCAGCGCGGCATGTTCCTGCCCAAGGGCTCGCCGCCCGAGGCGGTCGATGCGCTGCGCAAGGCGTTCCTTGCAGTTGCGGCCGACCCGGGGTTCATCGCCGGCTACAAGAAGATTACCGGCGAGGCTCCCGACCTTCTCGGTGCGCCGGTCGTGGAGCAGATTTTCGACCGGATCCGCAAGGTCGATCCAAAGGTCAAGCAGATCCTCAAGGACTCTATCGCCGAGAACTGACCGAGACGCTCGCGCTATGGGGCGAATCTCGGTTTTTCTTTCAGATAATGCCGGGCCATCAGCGGCCGGAATTTTTCCATCGTCGTGCGGTTGAGCGTCACGGGCGCCTTCTGGCCCGGCGGCAATAGCGATCGATACTCGGTGCCGCCGAGCTCTTCCTTGAAGGTGTGCCTGGCTTCATCCACGACGCCGGGGTTGCTGAAACATTCGACGACCGACGCCGCCATCACCTTGGCGCCGGCGACTGCGCCCTTATGAGCGATCGACGTTGCAAGCGGAACGCCCGCCACCCAATGGTGAAAGCTGATATTCGGCACCGTCGCCGGAAAGTAGAGTTTCACCATCGGCACTTTCCAGGAAATGTCGCCGGCGTCATTGGCGGCGGCCTTCTGCACCGCCGGTCCCTTCATCGGGACATAGCGGCGCGCCAGACCTTCGACCGGCACATCGACTTTCGCCTGCACGGCGCGCGCCAGCGCATCCTCTTCCACACTCCAGTTCGGCAGGCCGACCGTCTCGATCTCGCGCTCGACCAGTTCTGCCAGGGTGCGGTTGCCGCGCACCGGCCAGACCGCGCTCATGACATCGATTTCGACCGTGGTATTCGACATCAGCGCCGCGCCTTCGGCAACGCGCTTGGCCTGTTCGAACAATTTGCCGGCGCCGTCAGCGGTGGAGTCGCGGAAATACCACCACACCGAAGCGCGACGCGGCACGACGTTGGGTTGATCGCCGCCTTCGGTGATGACGCGATGCATGCGCATGGTCGGCGTTATGTGCTCGCGGTACTGCGCGAGCCCCATATCCATCAGCACCACGCCGTCGAGCGCGTCGCGTCCGCGCCACGGCGCAACGCCGGCATGCGCGGTCTCGCCGTGGAACGTGAACGTTGCGGAGACGAGCGCCGCCTGGATCAGGCCATAGCCGACGCCGAAATTACCGGCGATGTGATTGTGAAACGCGAGATCGACATCGTCGAACCAGCCGTCGCGGACGAAATAGGGGCGGCTGACGAGCTGTTCTTCGGCGGGCGCGCCAAACACCTTGAGGGTGCCTTTCAGCCCGAATTTTTCCATCGCGGCCCTGGCCGCGAGCGCGCTGGCGATCAGCACGGCACCGTTGACGTTGTGACCCTCACAATGACCGGGCGCGCCGTCGACGATCGCTGTCTGCTCGGCGATACCGGAGGCCTGCGAGTTGTCGGGATTGAAATCGTATTCGGTGTGGATGGCGATGACCGGGTGGCCGGAGCCGAACGTGGCGCAGAAACCGGTCGGAAAGCCTGAGATGCCGCGCTCGACCGTGAAGCCGGCCTCTTCAAGCAGCGCCGTCATCAGCTTCGCGGTCTCGAATTCCTGCATGCCGAGTTCGGCGAAATAGAAGATGTTGTCGCTGAGAGTGGCGATCTCCCTGGCGTTGCGATCGAGATAGTCGAAGCAATGGGCTTTGGCGGCGCTGAGGTTGCTGGCTGGACCTTTCACGGCTTGTCACCTCATTGCGGTGTCGCACGCTTGCAGTGATTTGTATGATCCCGTATCGCAAAGTGCCGACGGAGTGACTACTGCTATCATGCCGCGCGGTTGCGTGTGAGAGAGGTAAGGCGTCACCACCCATGAAATTCGCGCATTTCTCCCATATCTGGGCCAAGCCCGGAATGACGCCGCACCAGCGTTACGAGCAGCTGTGGCGCGAGCTCGGGCTGTGCGACGAGCTTGGCTTCGACCATTCGTTCTGCGTCGAACATCATTTCCGTCCCGACGAAAGCTGGATGTCGTCGCCGTCGCTCTACGCTGTGGGCGCAGGCGCGCGCACCAAGCGGTTGCGACTCGGGCCGATGGGCTACATCGTGCCGCTCTACCACCCGCTGCGTCTCGCCGAGGAGATCGCGATCGTCGACCAGATGCTCGGTGGCCGCATGGAACTCGGCCTGGTGCCGGGGATCAATCCCGACTATTTCCGGCCCTTCGGCCTCGATTACGGGCAGCGCAAATCGCCGACGCTCGAATTCGTCGATTATCTCCGCGCGGCGTTCGGCGACACGCAGCCGTTCTCGTACCACGGTCACGACTTCCACACCGACAATGCGCGGATTTCGGTGCCGCCGGTGCAGCGCCCGCATCCGCCGCTGTGGATGATGAGCCGCGATCCGCAGACGCTGGAGTTCTGTGCCAAGAACGGCATCAGCCCCGGGTACTTTCTGGTCTATCCGCGCACCGATGCTGCGCCGCGCTACCGCAAATTCTTGACTGACTGGCAGGCCGCCGGCCATGCCGCGAAACCGAACATCGCCTATTGCACGGTGGTCTATGTCGACGAGAGTGACGAGAAGGCGATCGAGACCGCGGCGTTCCGCGCGAGCCGCGCCTACGAGGGATTTCTGGCGCCGCCAAAGCCCGGCGAAACCTTCGAACAGCGCGCCGCCGCCCACGCCAAGATGTTCGTCGGCCGCGGCGAGCCGGGCGCGTCCGAGATCATGCAGCATCTGTTTGACGCCGATTATCTGCTCAAGCACGAACTGGTGTTCATCGGCTCGCCCGAGACGGTTGCGTCCAAAATCCGCGCCGCCGCCGAGAACGGCGTGTTCAACGTGTTCATGGGCGAGTTCAATTTCTCAGACCTGCCGGAGGCGGACCTGATGCGGTCGATCCGCCTGTTCGGCGACAAGGTGATCCCGGCGCTGCGCGGTTTCGAGCCGTTCTGAGCTGTCATTCCGGGGAGCGGCCGGAGGCCGCGAGCCCGGAATGACGGGTGCTACTGCGCTTTCGCCAATTCTGGATTGGCTCGCAGCCGTGCGTTGTTGAGCACATAAATAATGTACGTCACGACCGCACCAAGCGCGAACGGGATCGCCGCGAACAGGTAGAGTTGCTGGATGGGGAAAACGCCGACCAGCAGCGTGCCGGTCAGCGGGCCGATAATGGCGCCGAGGCGGCCAAGCCCAAGCTGCCAACCAGAGCCGTTGGCGCGCAGCGAGGTCGGATAGATCATTGCACCGACCACGTTGATGCCTGATTGGATACCGAGCACCACCGCGCCCGCCAGGAAGGCCACAATCACCAGCGCAGTTGTCGAGGAAAGTCCGGCGTAGCCGATTGCGGCAACAACCGGGACGGCGACCAGGAACAGTATCGCGATGGCGAGGAAACGCTGGCGCTGCAGCCACCAGCACAACACCAGGGCTCCGACCGTGCCGCCAACCTGGAGGCCGGCCCCGGTCAGCGCCGCTGCGGTCTGCGACGCCTTGGCGGCCGCCACCAGGATCGTCGGCGTCCAGGAGATGAGGAAGAAATATCCCATCAGATTGAAGATGAAGATCAGCCAGGTCAGCGGCGTAATCACTTCCAGGCCGTTATGGAAAAGATAGCGCGGATTGGAACTGGGAAACTGCTTCTCGTCCTCGATCACGAACCGGGCGTTCGGTGGTACCTGGAAATCGGGCCGGATCGCCGCGATCAACCGCTCCATCTTGGAACGCTGGCTCTCATGCAGCGTCATGTATTTGATCAATTCCGGCATCCCGAACATCGCTACGATCGCAAACGCGATGGGCGCGACGCCGCCGATATAGAACAGAATTTGCCAGCCGTGCTGCGGAACGAACGCCGCCGCGGCAAAGCCGGCGAGCGCGCCGCCGATCGGCACCATCCCGGCGGCGATGATGGCAAGCGTTGCCCGCAAATGCCGCGGCGCCGATTCGGCGTTGATCGCGACAATATTTGGAATGACGCCACCGATACCGAGCCCGGCGATAGTCCGCAGCCAGAACAATTCGGTGAGATTGGTCGAATAGGCTGCCCACCAAGTGAAGATACCGAACAGGATATTGCTGAGGATCAGCGCGGTCTTGCGGCCATAGCGATCGCCAACCCAGCCGAAAATCTGCGAGCCAAACAGCACGCCGAAATTGCTTGCGGTGAGCACGAGGCCGAGCGACTTCGGCGCGATGTGCCAGTCATGAATAAGATGCGGCGCCGCAAACGCGATGGCGCCGATGTCATAGCCGTCAATGAATGCGATCAGGGTGGACCAGAGAATGAGCTTGATCTGGAATGCGCCAAGCCCGTGTTCGTCCAGAAACCGCGATACATAGACATCTGTTTCGCCGGCCATTGTTCCCACCCCATGAGCATTATTATTGTCGCGTCGATCGCGCGCGGCGAAAGCGTAGGGCAGGGGCTGCGCAAAGGGAAGGGATAATCCCGTCGCGGGGTGGGACGATGCCCGCCCGCCGCACGAATGCGCGCCCCTGCGTGCGCAGGGGAGGCAATTCGGTACGGCAACGGCTTCTAGTCCTCCGCGAGCGGCCGGCCGTCTTTCTCGCGCAGCGCTCGAAACACCGCCTCGGGCGTAAGCGGCAATTCCGTCAGGCGCACACCTACCGCGTCGTCGATGGCGTTGGCGATCGCCGGCGACACCGGCATGGTCGAGGACTCGCCCACGCCCTTGGCGCCGAACGGGGCGTTGTGCTGAAAGGCGTCGATAGCCTCGTTGATCATCATGCCCGGCAGATCGCCGATGCCCACGATCTTGTAGTCCGCGAGCGACGCATTGGTGACCTGGCCGCCGTCGTAGTTCATCTTCTCCGACATGGTGAAGCCGAGCTGCATCAGCGCGGCGCCGGAAATCTGCGTCTCGACGATCCGCGGATTGACCTTGGTGCCGCAATCCACGGCATTGATCAGCTTGAGAATACGCACGCGGCCGGTCTCGGTGTCGACCTCGATCTCGGCGCCGGTGGCGGCGACCATCCAGAACGGCGTGATCTCAGGAGACAGCCCTGTCTCATGATCCGGCTCGACATGCCCGGGCCTGTAGCTGCCGCTGCCGACGATGTTGCCGGCCTTCATGCCATATTTCTTGATGAACAGCCCGGAGATCGGCGTGTTGCTGCCCTCCGGTTCGCCAACCTCGCGGCGCAGCGTCTCGATTTTTTGCCGCGCCTCTTCAGCGGCGAGCCGTACGGCGTGGCCCATGTGAAACATCGAGCGCGAGCCGAGCGTGCCCATGTCGTACGGTGTCACGTCGGTGTCGCGGGCGACGACGCGCACGCTTTCGGCCGGCACGTTGAGCACTTCGCCGACGATCTGCGCCATGCCGGTGTCGGAGCCTTGCCCCATATCGACGGTCGAGATGTAGAGCGTGGGGCTGCCGTCGGCGCTGACATTGACGATGGCGACCGAGGTGGTGGGCGACACACAGGCTTTGAGCGCGAACGCAATACCGCGACCGCGTTTTACCGTGCCTGACCCGCGATCGAATTTCTCCGACCAGCGCAGCCGATCGGCGACGTGCTCGAGCACCGCTTCGAGCGCCGCGTCCTTGAGGATGGTGCCGGTCGCCTGTGGTCGGCCGTTGCGCAATACGTTCTTGCGGCGGAACTCGAGCGGATCGACGTTGAGTGCGCGCGCCACCATGTCGGTGTGGCTTTCGTAGGCGAAGGTGAGTTGCGGCATGCCGAAGCCGCGCAGCGCGCCGGCGGGCGTCATGTTGGTGTACATCGCGCACGAGTCGATCCAGATATTCTCGATGTCATACGGACCGCCGGCAGTGAAGCCGGACTTGTGCGTCACGCGCGGGCCGATGTCCGCATAGGCGCCGCCGTTCCAGAATACCTCACACTTTCGCGCAGTGATGCGGCCGGTCTTGTCGACGCCGCTCTTGATGCGCACCGTCGCCGGATGCTTGGTGATCTGATAGAACTGCTCCTCCATGGTGAGCGCGATCTTCACCGGGCGGCGCGCGATCATCGAGCAAGCCGTGACCAGCGCTTCGAGCTTGATGTACAGCTTGCCGCCGTAGCCGCCGCCGAGGTACGGCACCTTGATGCGCACCTTGTTCTCCGGCCAGCCCAGCAGCCGCGCGATCTCCGTCCGCACGAACGATGGTCCCTGCGCGCCGCTGTAGATCGTCAGACCCGTGTCCTTATAGTCCGCAATCGTCGCGAACGGCTCGAATGGAATGTGCAGGCACTTTTGCGTGCGGAACTCGTGCTCGAACACGTGTGAGGCCGCGGCGAAGGCCTTGTCGACGTCGCCGCGACGCAGTTTAGCGTTGAGCGCGAGGTTGGTGTTCTTCTGGCCCTTGAGATGCTTGAGGTCGGCAAAGGTCGCGGCGGGCTTCAGCTCGTCGTGGACAAAGGAGGAGGCGGTCATCGCCTCGACCTCGTTGAGCACCGGCGGCAGTTCTTCGTATTCGGCGACGATCGACTGCGTGGCCGTCTCGGCCACATGCGGATCGGCGGCGAGCACTACGGCGACCGGCTCGCCGACGAAGCGGACCTTCTCCATCGCCAGGATCGGCTGATCGTGGAACGCCGGACCGTAATAGGGATTGGGGATGACTTTGACGACGTCCTCGGAGGTGATGACGCGGAAAACGCCCGGCATCTTCCGGGCGGCGCTGACATCGAGCGATTTGATGCGGCCGTGCGCGACGGTGCTGCGGAACACCTTGCCGTACAGCATGCCGGGCAGCCGCATCAGGTGGGTGTATTCGGCGCGGCCGGTGACCTTTTCCCGTGCTTCGAGGCGTGGCAGCGAGCGACCGATCTGTCCGCCGCTCATTGGCTTTGTCGTCATCTCCCTAAGACCTCCGGTTGCGCACGCACGGCGTAGTGTCGCTGTGCGTAACACACCCGCGCGGCTCATCCAATGCGGCTGACGCGCAACAGGCGCGGCCTTCGCGCGGCGTCCTGTGGGGTGTCGCAGATTAGCGCTTGTATTGGGTGTTGCGCATCAGCAAGCGATCCTCGAAATCGCAGTCGCTAAGCCAGCATGCGCCGATTAAGATGGCTAGGCATCCCTCGCGCTCTCGAAGAGGGAGAGAATGGCAGAGCAGGTGGAAATTTGCCCATGGATATGAATGTCGCGTCAGAGAAGCGGACAGGCGAAGCAAGCGTTACGGCGCAGCCGCGCGGCGGCCGTAACTCCAGCGAACTCGACGTCTGGCTGGAAAAAGCCGAGGCGATGGGCGAGCTCAAGCGGATCACTGCGGAAGTGAGTCCGGACCTCGAAGCGGCGCACATCACCTATCTGGTCGGGCTGCAAAAGAGTCCGGCACTGCTGTTCGAGAACATCAAGGGGCATCCGGGCCATAAGGCCCTCTACAACATGATCGGCTGCAATCTGTCGCGCTTCTGCCTGATGATCGGCGAGGAGCCGGTGGATCACCCGCTCAAGGCAGTGCAGCTTCTGCAAGAGAAATTCGGACGGAAGATGAAGCCGGTCCAGGTCACGGCGGCCGAAGCTGTTTCGAGCCAGAACATCGTTGAAGGCGACAAGATCGACATCCGCATGTTCCCGGCCCAGCGGATGTGGCCGCTCGACGGCGGCATGTATCTCGGGACCAACGATGCCGTCATTACGATGGATCCTGAGACCAAGCGGGTGAACGTCGGCACCTACCGGATGATGATCAAGGGGCCGCGCGAGATCGGCGTCTATACCTCGCCGGGCAAGGATGCGGGCAACGACCGCGATAAATGGTGGAGGATGGGTAAGCCGGCTCCGATCGCGGCATGCTATGGCATCGATCCGCTGCTTTTCCTGGTCGGCGCAACGACCCTGCCCAAGACGGAGAGCGAGTACGAATATTACTCGGGCATCAAGGGATCGCCGATCGAACTGTTCACCTCCGATCTCACCGGCTTGCCGCTACCAGCCCATGCCGAAATCATTGTCGAGGGCCATCTCTATCCGGATGAGACCTTCGCCGAAGGCCCGTTCGGTGAATTCACCGGCTATTACGGCCGGCCGAGTGGCGCGACGCCGTATATGCGGGTCGAACAACTCCGCTATCGCAACAATCCGACGCTCACCTGTGCGCTGATGGCCGACGGGCCCTCCAACGAATGCGGCCTGTTTTGGGCTGCGGTGCGCTCTGCGGGCATCTGGGCGGATCTGCAGAAGCTCGGCATTCCCGGCATCCAGGGCGTGTGGTCGGTGCCGGAAGCCGCCGGCTGGGGCATGACCGTGGTTTCGATCAAACAAATGTATGCCGGCCACGCATCGCAAGTGATGGCGCTTGCCGCGCAATGTACCGCTGGCGCCTATTTCGGCAAATACGTCATCGTCGTCGATGACGACATCGATCCAAGCAACATCGGTCAGGTCCTTTGGGCCATGGCGACACGGTCGCGTCCGGCGCAGTCGATCGACATTTTGCGCGAGACCTGGAGTACGTTCCTCGACCCAAGCCTCAATCCGCCGGAGATTCGGCCATGGGGTTCGAAAGCGCTGATCAACGCCTGCATGGATTTCAAGCACATCAAGACGTTCTCGCCGCGCACCAAGCTCGACAAGAACACTTACGATCGCGTGGTGGCGCGCTGGAGCGAACTGGGCTTCACCGGCACGCCCCCGGAAATCTCGGTGTTCGAGGACAAGGCGCCGGGGGCGAAGATCGAGTAGGGCCTAAGAAATATTGTGGCGGGCATTCGCTGCGTGGGATTGCTCGTTGTGCCGGGAGGGCTGTGATGAATCGCAGCGAAGGCCGCTACTGAGAATCTCAGCCGGCAGCCCGTTTCGGCCGTGCGCCGCGCGCCGCGGCCGGCCGGTTTGTCATGTTGGCGTACATGCGCCGCAGACAGCGTTTCACCACCGTCAGTTCCTCGGGTGAAATTCCCGCATTGGCGTCCGCCTCGATCTCGCGGGCGGGCGGCGTCAGGCGAACGACAAGCGCCTTGCCCTTTGCGGATAGCGCCACGGCGACTTCGCGGTTGCTGGTGGCGGAACGTGCCCGGCTCACCAGATCAAGCCGCACCAGTCGCGTGACGATGCGCGACAATGTGGAGGCGTCGATACTGGTCAGATCGGCGAGGTCGATCTGGCGCTGCCGGCCGTTGGCACCGAGCACCGCCAGCACCCGCCAGGTCGCGACGGAGAGCCGATGTGGCGCCAACGTTTCGGCGCTGAATTGGTCGGCGATGGTGCTGCCGACCCGGTTCACCAGATAGGGCAGGTAATCGGAAAGGCTGAGCTTGAGCGGGTCTTTCACGGCGCGGAAATCCTCGACCGGCGCTGCAGCAAAGGAATGACATCCTATGGACTAATGCATTTACATCAATTGCATTGTCAACTATTCTGCGGGTGCTTGCAAGCAAAATGCGGCCGCCAAGAGGGCGCGTCAGGGAGGATGTCATGGAGTTCGGCTATTTCACGCTGAGCGACAATCACTATCCAAACAATCAGCGCAGCGCCAATCAGTTCGTCGCCGACATCACCGCCGAAGCGATCTACGCCGACAAGATCGGGATGCGCTCTGCCTGGATCGGCGAGCACCACTTCAATTCACTCGGCGTGCTGTCATGTCCCGATCTGGTGCTCTCCTACGTGGCGGCGCAGACCAAGCGCATCCGGCTCGCGCCCGCGGTCACGGTGCTGCCGCTGCACAATCCGATCCGTGTCGCCGAGCAATGGGCGACGCTCGATCTGCTCTCCGGCGGCCGCGTCGATTTCGCCTCCGGCCGCGGTTATGACCGCCGCGAATATGCGCCGTTCCATGTTTCGTTCGAGGACAATCAGGGCATCTTCGAAGAGGGCATGGAGGTGGTGCGTAAGCTGTGGGCCGCGCCGGATCGCATCTCGCACCACGGCAAGCACTACCAATTCGACGACGTGCGTATTACGCCGAAGCCGGTGCAGCAGCCGCTGCCCGCCTATATTGGCTCATTTTCCAAGCCGTCGATCGAACTTGCAGCTCGGCTCGGCTGCGGTCTGGTCGTGGCGCCGTTCGCAGCGGCCATGACTTTCGGCGGCCTCAAACAAGTGGCTGATCTCTATCAAGAGACCTGCGTCAAGCACGGACAAAAACCGTATCGGCTGATGTGCAGCTATTTCGTGCATTTCGCCGACACGCCGCAGCAGGAAGCCGCGGTGCGGGCGCGACAGATCTATTATTATAATTCGTGCGTCATTCCGGCATTTCCCGGCGATCCGAAGAACGCTCCGCCGAGCTACCGTTATTTCATCGATATCGTCGACCGGCTCAAGAACCTGAAGCCCGAGCAGCTGACCGAGAATTCGGTGCTTATCGGCAATTCCGCTCACATGACCGATGTGCTCAAGAAGGTGGAAGCGGCCGGGTTCGACGAAGTCATTCTTTACGTCAACGTCGGCCAGAAACCGCACCAGCAGGTCAAGGATGAGATGGCGCGCTTCATGGCCGAGGTCGCGCCGAACTTCGCACCCCGCAAGGAAGCGGCCGAGTAGATCGCCAGGTCTTCGATCGCCAGGTCTTCGATCGCCAGGTCTTCGATCGCCAGGTCGTGCGCCACAGTTATTTCAGGCGCTCTCGCAGATCCGCGAACCGATCGAGCCCTCCGAGCAGCGCACGGCCGGCGCGGTCGAGCTTTTGGATGGTCGCAGTCTGACTATTGGCTGGGGTTTCGCCCGGCTTATAGATATCGCTTTCCATGGCTGCCGTGATGAATTGATGAACCCGCGAAACGGCGTATTCCAGCAGATAGATGCCGCTTTTGCCCAGTTCCAAGGTGTCCATGTCCTGCAGCATCCATTGAGCAATCTCGGCTTCGCGCGGCGGCATGGTTCCTGGTTTCAGATAATGAGGATTCGTCATGACGGGCGGCGGCAGCACGCTGTCGTTGCCGACAATCAGTTTGGCCAAAGCTCGGCGCGTGGGCTCGTCGTTCATCGACTCCGTAGTGATTGCCAGGTGGTTTGCAAAGAGGGAAGTATGCTGATCGACCAATGAATGCGTCTTGTCGAAGTACCAGCCGAGTTTTTCCCCGGCTGATAGTCGATCCCAACTATCGTGATCCATTTCGCCGAAGTGAAAGGCGGCGATTCTTTTGTATTGCGCCTCGCTGGACGGATGATAATAGCGATAGGCCGCGGGAAAGAGTTCGGCGTTCTCTTTGATGCTTTCGACGCAACGGGCGCGGTCGGCGCGGCGCAGATGAACAAGTTTCAGCTGTGGGCCGTATTGTTCCGCGAACATCGGCAACAGGGTCGCATAACCGGCGCCGACGATGCAGTCATAGGGACAGTTGGTGATGATGTCGTTCAGGCTGGCGAGAAATTTGCTGTCGCCGGTTTCGCGGTATTCGCAGAAGATGTCGAACAATTCCCTGGATTTGTATTCGTGCGATACCTGATATCCGATGCCGGTCAGGTCGGAAAGTCTGGCGATCATTCGCGCCAGCGAGGATGAGCCATCGCGCCCCGTGCCGACGCATATGATCTTTAATTTTTGCTCATCCGGCGCGCCGTTTGTCATGGCGCCGTGCGGAATCTCGCTCGAACGGTCGGCACTGTCTTGAAGCGGTCGGTCAACGTTGTGGGCGCTGGCAACATCATTCAGATGGCGATTGAAGACGTCGGCGAGATTGGCGATGCTGACGATGACGGCCTCGAACTTGCGACTGAAGAGCTCGGTCTGATGATTGCTGTCGTCCGCAATTTCACCAAGTCTTCGATTCAGAAGGTCGGTCTGGTTGGCGCTGCCGCTGATGATTTCTGCAAGCCTTTGGTTGAGCAGGTCCGCCAGATTGGCGTTGCCGCTGCTGACCTCTGTGAGTCTCTGATTGAGCAGGGCGGTCTGGTTGGCGTTACCGCTGACGAGCTCTGCAAGCCTCTGATTGAGTACGTCAGTCTGGTTGGCGGCGCTGGCGACTAGTCGTTCAGTCAGATTGTCCGTCGCGCAAATGATCTGATCCAGCTTGCGAGCGAGCATTTCGCTCTGTTGCGCGTTGACAGCAATCAAACTGTCCAGGGCTGCCGTCGTGGCGCTGGCATGAGATTTTCCCCGCCACAGCCTTCTCAACATGCCGCTCCATGTCCGATTGTTGTCGTGCCGCCTGCTCACAAGTAGAGACGGCGGCCGCCAGCACGCAGCTGTTGCACTATATAACTGAGTCGCAGGTGTACGGGTGGATTATGGTACCGCGGTGAAGGGGCGTCTGATTGCCGCGGCAGCTGAGATCAGCTCGCTTATGGGTCGAGCTCGGTGTCCCAGTAGAGATAATCGAGCCAGCTGTCGTGCAAATAATTCGGCGGAAACAGCCGGCCGTTTCGGTGCAGATGCTGTACCGTCGGCTGGAAGGGCTTTTGCGCCGGCCACATGTCGGATTCGGAAGACGTGAGATTGCCTTTGCGCAGGTTGCATGGCGAACAGGCTGCCACGACGTTATCCCACGTCGTATGGCCGCCGCGCGAGCGCGGAATGAGGTGATCGAATGTCAGGTCGTCACGCGCGCCGCAATACTGACAGCTGAAACGATCGCGCAAAAACACGTTGAATCGCGTGAAGGCTGGATGCGTCGCCGGCTTGACGAACGTCTTGAGCGACACGACGCTTGGCAGCTTCATTTCCAGGCTGGGACTGTGCACCGCGCGGTCGTAATTGGCGACAATGTTCACCCGGTCGAGGAAGACGGCCTTGATGGTGTCCTGCCACGACCACAGCGACAGCGGGTAGTAGCTCAACGGGCGGAAGTCGGCGTTGAGCACGAGCGCCGGGAAGCCGGACGGCGGTACGTGGGCGTTCAAGGCGCGGCTCCTGGACCTCGACTTAAAATGCCGCAGTGCGGCGTCCCATACAGTTTATAGGGAGGCGTGACAGGATTGTGAAGCCCGCTCCGGGGCTTACGCGCCACGTCCAAAATGGGCCCGCCGTCTTTCCGGGCACGCCGGCGCTTCGGCTTGCCATGTCTTGACTTGAATCAAAGCCGAGGAACGCCGCCTCGGCGAGGATAAAATTTATGGATGCCGAGCAAAAGCCTACGCTGCGTGCCCGAATTGTGGCAAATGCATGCGGTTGGTGCGTTCCGTCCCAAAGTCGGAGCGCTTCCCGAACTGCGCACGTACAATTGCAGACCGTGTGGCGAGACGATGACGGAAGCGGACGAGCCCGGGCAAATACGAGGGCGACGATGAATGTGCATGTCACGGGCGGCATGACGCACCAGGAATGCGCGGACTGGTCCGGCGGGATCCCTTGTGCAGTCGAGAGCCGCATGGGCGACATCGAGAGCGAACTTGCCTTGGCGGCTCGGTATGTGGCCGAGGCCCGGCGCATCGTGGCGCGACAACGCGTGCGAATTGTCAAGCTCCAGGCCCTGCGGCAGTCCACGCCGGACCAGGAATTGACGCTGGAGGCCTTCGTCGGCGCGCTCGCTCTTTTGGAAGGGCACGCCCGAAAGCTTGCTGACACCGCCAAGGAGCTCGGTCCGCCACAGCGGAAGTTGTCGTAACCGCTTCGCGCCAGGGAAGCAGAACTCCGATTACTTTTGTTCCGCAACGCGCCGCGGATGAAGAGCGTGCGGCGCACTCTGCTCAACGGCGCTTTCAACCGCCGCTGAAGGCATGACAACACGCGGCGCATCGGGCCACCCTGTGCCTGCCGGACACGGCAACGACAGTGAGAACCGGCAATGGAGGCCGCCCCGGGCGAACTCCATGGCAACCAAACCGTCGAATTGGCGAAGCCCTTTCCGCAGCAAAGTAGTGCCAAAGCCTTGGCGCTGCGATCCTGAAGACTGCGGGCCACCGCTCTCGACCCAGTTGAACTCCATGCGCCCGTCGTACTTCCGCCAGGCCAGCATAACAGTGCCGTTCGGCGTGGAGAGCGCGCCGTATTTGGCCGCGTTCGTCGTGAGTTCATGGAAGATCAGCGCCAGCACGGTGGCGACCTCGGAAGGGCACGGAAAATCCTCACCATCGAGACGAAAGTGCGCCGGATCGTAAGGCGCGAATTCGCCCGCAAGAATCTCTTTCAGACGGGCGCCGCGCCATTCGGATTTGATCAGCAAATCGTTGGTCGCTGCCAAAGCCGCAATGCGGGCGCTGAGCTTGGTGAAAGCCGCGGGCTGATCGCGAAGTGTCTGGCTGATCAGTGACTGCACGATGGAGAGCGTATTCCTGATGCGGTGCGCCAGCTCGTGCGTGAGCAACTGCCTCTGCTCTTCTTCTTCGCGCAGCCGCCGCAACAGATCGCGATAGCTCTTCGCCGCCCAGATGATCACGGCCGACGAGCCGCCAAACAGCACTGCGCTGACCAGCTGGTCTTGATCGAATACGTGCGATCTCCAATCCGGCGGGACAAACAGCCAGAAGCCGGCAAGCGCGCCGGACACAGCGGCCAGCGCGCCGGCCGAAACGCCGCCGACCAGGGCCGCGACCAGCGTGGCCGAATAATACGATGCGAACACGGTGCTGGCAGAGCTGAGTTCGCCAAGCGCGATGCGGACGAGAGTCGCTATGACGACACAGGTCAGCGCGAACAGCAGCGATTCAATCGAGCCCGGCTGCAGACCGCCGACCCAGATCGCGCGCCACCAGCCAAACAGCTGTCTCACCATCTGCGGCACCCGCAATTGCTGCGACGGACGGTGCTCAACACTGAGCTGATACAGACATTGCGAAAATTTCATCAAAACTCATCGGCGTCCAATCGGCCTTCATATCGCGGCGATTTGGAGGACGATCCTATGCGGTCGCTTCACATTCGCGCGACCGCATCCGCTCCGTCAGTTCGTGCTCAGGCGTCATTTGCGAATTGGAACCTGAAACGCTGAACGAAATTGCCACTGCGGCATTAAGACTTAAGCCGCTATTGCGTTATTGGGCGTGCGCGAAACATGACTTTTGCGGCCGGTGTGGGCGGTCCGGTCGCGTCATTGATACTGTGCAACGCCTCCCACAGGCATATTTGCAAATCATGTCCGATGTAAATTCTTCCACCAAGCACGTTTATTTGGATTTCGCCGCGATTGTCGGTTTTTGCATCCGCCGCGCGTGGTTTGTAGTCCTCGTGAGCGTGTTGATTCTGGCCGGATCATCGGTCTATGTCGCGCGCCATTTCGTCATCAACACCAATGTCACAACGCTGCTGTCGCCGGATCTTCCCTGGCGCAAGCGCGAGCTCGCCTACCAAGCGGCGTTTCCCGGCGAAACAACATCGATCCTTGCCGTCATCAGCGCGCCAACACCTGAGTTCGCCGGCGCGGCGGCTGCCTCGCTCGTCAAGCAACTGATCCCGCAGACCGCGTATTTCGATTCCGTAACGGACGTGCAAAGCGGCCCTTTCTTTGCGCAAAATGGCCTTCTTTATGTGGGGCAGAGTGAGCTTGCGGACCGGATGCGGCGGCTCGTAGGGGCCGAGCCGCTGATCAGGTCGCTGGCGTCCGATCCATCTCTGCGCGGTCTTGCGCGTGCCTTGTCGACGAGCCTTCAAGGTGTCGCCGCGGGCCGCTTGAGCCTCGATTCCATGGCGCAGCCGCTCAACGCCGTCGCTGACACGCTCGACGACGTGATCGCGGGCAAACCAGCATCGTTCTCCTGGCAGGCGCTAGTCAACGGCCGACCGGCGCGACCGGAGGAATTGCGGCATCTCGTCAATATTTCGCCGGTACTCGACTATCAGGCGCTTGAACCAGGTCATGCCGCGTCGCAAGCAATTCGCAAAGCCGCGGCTGACTCCGATCTGAGGGGGCATTATGACGCCTCGGTGCGCCTGACTGGAGCAATTCCGCTCGCCGATGCGCAGTTTGCAACGCTGCAACAGGGGCTGTGGCTCAACAGTCTCATCACCGCTGCGATCGTTCTGATCGTGCTGTGGCTGGCGCTGCGTTCGTTGCGGATCGTGCTAGCGGTTGTAATCACGATCTTCGTCGGACTTGTGGCAACGGCCGCGCTGGGGCTGCTTTTGATCGGCGCTTTCAATCCAATTTCGGTTGCGTTCGCGATGCTGTTCGTCGGCCTCGGCGCTGATTTCGCCATTCAGTTCAGCGTCCGCTACCGCGCGCAGCGTCATCGGCTGAACGACCTCAAGCCCGCATTGATTGACGGGGCGCATTACGTGGGAGCGCCGCTGACGCTCGCCGCGTTTGCCGCAGCCGCCGGCTTTCTGTCCTTCGTACCCACCAGCTACCGTGGCGTGGCGGAGCTGGGTTTGATCGCCGGCGTCGGGATGGTGGTGGCCTACGTTGCCGCCATGACGCTCCTGCCCGCGCTGCTGTCGTTGTTTAAGCCGCCTGCCGAGCCGCGCCCGCTCGGCTACGGGGCGATGGCAGTCACCGATCGTTTCATGCAGCGGCACCGCTTTGCGATCGTTCTGGTCACCGCGATCGTGGTGCTCGCGGGGCTGCCCTCGTTATATCTGCTCAAATTCAACTTCGACCCGAACAGCCTGCAAGTTCCGAATGCCGAGGCCGTGATGACGCTGCAGCAGTTAAGTGGCAGCCAGCAGGAGACGCTGAAAAGCGCTGACCTGCTGACGTCGGCGTCCGATGCTGGCGCCGCGGCAAAACGGCTTTCGGCGCTCCCTGAGGTCGGAGGCACGCGCTCCCTGGACAGTTTTGTCCCCGCGGATCAGGACAAGAAAATCGCGATCATTGCGCGCGCCGCGGCAGCGCTCGACCCGGCATTGCAGTCGAAGCCGGCGGCCAAGCCTTCCGACGCCCGGGACGTCGCGGCGCTCAAAGGCGAAGTGACTGAGCTGGAGAACGCGGCCGGCGAAGGTGGCGGACCGGGAGCAAACGCCGCCAGACGGCTTGCCAAGGATCTCTCCGCGCTCGCCGGCGGCAGCGCACAGCTTCGGCAACGGGCGGAGCGGGTGTTCATCGCGCCGCTCGAAATCGATTTTCGTCTCATCTCGGCCTCGCTGCATCCGCAGACGGTGACCCGCGCCAGTCTTCCGGCTGAGCTTGTTCGGCAATGGACGGCGAAGGACGGTCAGGTTCGCACCGAGATATTGCCGAAAGCGGGGGTTGGCGACAGCGTTTCGGCGAAGCAATTCGCCAGCACCGTGCTGTCGGCCGAACCGAACGCCACCGGGCAGGCGATCGAAATCTACGAATGGGGCCGTACGGTTACCTCAGCCTTCATTCAGGCCGGTGCGCTGGCGATCTGTTCGATCGCCGTTCTGCTGTGGCTGGTGCTGCGTCGTATTCGCGACGTGCTGGTGACCTTGATTCCGCTGTTGGTAGCGGCTGCCGCGACCCTGGAGATCTGCGCGCTGACCGGCTTTGCGCTCAATTATGCGAATATCATCGCGCTGCCGGCGCTGGTCGGCGTCGGCGTCGCGTTCAAAATCTATTACGTGATGGCCTGGCGCCGCGGCGAATACAATTTTCTGGAGTCGAGTCTGACCCGCGCCGTGTTCTTCAGTGCGCTGATGACAGCGACCGCTTTCGGCAGCCTCATGTTCTCGGCGCATCCCGGGATTTCGAGCATGGGCAAGCTTCTGGCGCTGTCGCTTGCTTGTACGCTCGCCGCGGCAGCGCTGTTCCAGCCGGCTTTGATGGGGCCGCCGCGGACGACGGCCGGTAAAATTTGAACCGTCTCGTCGTCAAATCATAAGCCTTATGCGACGCCGCTCGGTAATTTCCTGCGGAGAGTCAGGCGTTTTTGACAGCATCAAAAATACTCCTGCAACGCGGCGTTAACGATGCAAGCCCTTGCGGCTATTCAATCAATACAACGGAAAATCAAGGCCCGTCCCTTATCGCTGGACGCGGCGAAGGGCAAAAAAACCGCTATTCGGTCAGGGTAGGGCTATGCTTGGCGAGTTGATGCGTCGTTTCCGTCGTGATCGCGGCGGCAATACTGCCATTGTTTTCGCATTGTCGCTTGTCCCGATTGTATTTCTGACCGGGCTCAGCCTCGATTTTTCCGCCGCGGCGCAGAAGCGCATTCAGTTGAACGCCGCGGCTGACGCTGCGGCGCTGTCGATGGTCACGCCCAATGCGATGACGCAAACCTGCACGCAGGCAACGACCAACGCCACCAATATCTTCATGGGCCAGGCATCGCTGCTCTCGAGCCTCAACTACGCCGCTCCGCAAATCAGCGGGTGCCAGGACGGAATTTCCACGCGTACCGTCACGGTCAGCTATTCGGCGTCGTCGATCAATACCTTTCCGAACGTCCTCGCTCTCCTGACCAAGGCTTCGGAGACGACCTGGGCGATCACCGGATCGTCGACCGCGACCGCGACCACGGCGCCGAACATCAATTTCTATCTTCTGCTCGACAATTCACCGTCGATGGATATTGCGGCGACGACCGCCGGCATCAATACGATGGTGGCCAATACGTCCCAGCAGGGCGGGTGCGCGCTCGCCTGCCACGAGACCAATCCCACATCCGGTGACGTTGCGGGCAATCCCAACGGCGAAGACAATTACACACTGGCGAAAAATCTCGGCGTCGTGACGCGGATCCAGAACATGGCCACGGCGACGTCGTCGCTGATGTCTTCAGCGACGCAGATGATGACCACCAACAACGCGACCTGCCCGAACGGGCCGGGCTGCTACCAGATGGCGATCTTCACCTTCAACGTGCAGGGCACCACAAACAGCCAATGCACCAGCACCGCCATTCAGACGATTTATGCGCCGGGCTGCGCGCCTTCGACGAATTTGAGCGCCGCGCAGACTGCGGCCGCCGGCATCGATGTTCTGGAAGTCTGCTCGAATAATTACCTGACCTGCAGCAACAACAACAAAGATGCCGACACCGACTTCGAGCATGCGATGACGGCGATCAATAATATCATGCTTACTCCGGGAACGGGGACGTCGGGCAGCACTCCGCAAGAGGTGCTGTTTCTGGTCACGGACGGGGTCGATGACGAAATCAACTCCAGCTCGTGCTCGAAGCCGCTGACAGGCAGCCGCTGCCAACAGCCGTTCAATACGGCGTGGTGCACGACCGTCAAAAACCGCGGCATCCGCATCGCGGTGCTCTATACCGAGTATCTGCCGCTGCCGACCAACGCCTGGTACAACAGCTGGATTTCCCCGTTCCAGAGCCAGATCGGCCCGAACATGGAGAGCTGTGCGTCGCCGGGGTTGTTCTTCCAGGTGACGACGGATGGCGACATCACCGCCGCCATGCAGGCGCTGTTTCAACAGGCCGTCAGCACCGCGCGCCTGTCGGAATAGCGTGCAGTCCGCGCCAAGGCGCCGCTTCAGCAACTCAACGGGGCGGGAGTGCCGTTGACGGTGTACTGGACGCACGACGCGAGTCGCGGCGAAAACACGATGTCTTCGTAGATGTTGATCGTGCCGGTAATCGCATAACCCATCGATGGGGTGTACGGATAGGTCACCTCGCCGAGGATCAAATAGACCGTGGGACTGCTCGCTGTTGCCAGCGCCTGCATCGCGGTCGGCAGCGGGAAGGTCGATCCGACGGCTCTACCACCGCCGCTATTCGACGCGCTCCACACAACGGATCCTGTCGTGCTGCCGTTGGTGAGTTTCAATTCCGAGACGGTGACGGTCATGTTCGTGGTCGGGTATGGCGTCGCGACCGTGGAAGCGGCCGCGATGATCTGGTTCATCGTCGTGGTGTCGGGAATGTTGGTGTATTGCGTGGCGAGGTCAGCCACTGTGCGGGCGGCGAGCGTTGCCTTGAATTGGATCGCCATGCCATCGCCTAGCTCGCTGCCGCCGAGATACAGCGTCAGCATGAACGGCAGGATGAGCGCGAACTCGACGGCCGAAACGCCGTCGCGCTCGCGCGCGAAGCGCCGCAGCAAGCCACGCAGAGCCGGATGGGCCATCGCGCTCCTCGTCAATACGGTTCGGTCTTGAACACGGCGGTGGAGACCAGCAGCCGGTTGCCGTTGGAAAGGTTGGAAAGGTTGAAATTGAGCGGTCCGAGAATGATCGGCCACTGATACATCACCTGGACGACCACGATGCTGCCCGGCGTGCCCGGCGCATAATTCCAGGTATTGCTGACCGTTCCGTTGGCGTTGAAGGTCAGAGTCGGATTTGCCGTATTGGCCGAAGCAAAATCGCTGTAGTTCTGCACGTTGACCATCAGCTTGCTGCAGTTGAACAATGCGCTGACGAGAGCCGCGGTATTTGAGCTGGTGCAGACGTAGGTGAGAAACTGCGCCTGCGTCATGTTCGATTGCTGGGCCTGTCCGGTGAGGATGTAGCGGCTCGCTTCTTCGGTAACCTCGTCGAGTACGCGGCCCGCAAAGAATACGAGCGCGGTCTCGAACGTGGCGACGAGCAGCGCCAAAAACGGCGCGGCTACGAGCGCAAATTCAATCGCTGTGGCGCCCTTGCGGCAGAGCGCGAAATGTTTGGAGGACCGAAGCCCGATTGCGGCTGCGGCAAATTTTTGTCTCAAAGCCGCGAACATGGCGCGTACGCTCCAATGCCCAGCTTCTACGGTGGATTTGCTAGGGAAACGTTACCCTTCGGCCCGCTTTTAGGTTAATGGGACGCTGCGAACCTGCGCACCAGAAACTCGCCGCCGTGGCGCAGGCCTTCGGCGTCGATGCCGTGGCCGACGCCGGGCGAGATGTGCCACTCGACCGACAGGCCGAGCGCGGACAGGCCCTGCGCCGCCTGAAACAGCGCCTGGGCTGGTATCAGATCGTCGCGGTCGCCATGCACGAGCAGCACCGGCGGCCGCGATCTGATCTCGGCCGCGAACGCTTCGATCTCGCGCTCAGGCGGGGTTACCAGAAGGCCGGAATAGCCGACGATCGCGGCCGGCGCCGCAGCGCGCTGCAGCCCGACATGGAGCGCCATCATCGTGCCTTGGCTGAACCCGACCAGCGCCAGCGCCGAGGGCGGCAGCTTGTGGCGGTCAAGCTCGGCATCGAGAAATCGCTCGAGCACCGGCGCGGCCTGGTTGACGCCGGTCCAGCGCTCGCCCGGATCGCGCATGGTGAGCGGAAACCATTGCCGGCCGACCGGCGCTTGGGCGCACGGCTCGGGCGCATGCGGTGAGGCGAATGCGGCCTGCGGCAGGACCTGCTGCCAGGCGCGGCCGATGTCGATGAGATCGTTGCCGTCGGCGCCGTAGCCGTGCAGAAAAACGATGAGCTGCCGCGCCGCACCAGAGCGCGGATCAAGCCGCGGACCGTCAAGCTCAGCGGCCATTTCTTCCTCGTTTGACTGATGTCTTTGCGGGTTGGACGGGAGCGCCTTCGCGGCCTTTCCTGAGCCGATAATATGACCACAAAACGCGCGCCGCTATGGATCGCCACGGCCGCCATTGATCGCCCAGCGGCGCCATCTCCTTGGTCGTCGGCCGCGCTCGCAGGCCGAAGGCGAGCTTGGCCGCCTCCTGCAGCGCGAGGTCGCCCGCCGGCCAGGCGTCGGCATGTCCAAGACAGGCGAGGAGGTAGATGTCCGCGGTCCAGGGGCCGACGCCGTGGAGTGCTGTCAGTGCGGCGTGGGCTTCGTCCGCCGGTGCGTCCACGAGTTTCGCCAGATCGATCTCGCCCTTGTCGATCGCGCGGGCGATGGCTTTGAGCGCGCGGATCTTCGCGCCCGACAGGCCAAGCCGCGCGAGCCGCGCCGGCCGTGCGCGCAGGATCGCCGCCGGCTCGAACGGATCGAATGCCGCGGTCAGTCGCCCCCAGATGGCGCCGGCACTCGCGGTCGAGAGCTGCTGTGACACTATAATGGCGGCGAGTCCCGCGTAGCCGTGGGCGCGCCGCCGCAGCGGCGGCCGCCCGGTCTGGGCGATGATCGGGACGAACCGCGGATCGGTGGCGCCGAGCCCGGCGAGTCCCGCATCGAGGTCGGCCTCGGTGTGAATATGAGGCAGATGATGTGGCGGAGATATTGCCGGAGCAGCTGTCAGACTTTTGGCCATCGAGACTATGTGATTGATCACATTCACGCCGGTCAATCCCGGTAACGGTCACCGCACCGATGTATACCCGCGTCTTTCGCTTTGCACCGAGCCCGAATGGCTATCTGCACCTGGGTCATGCCTATTCGGCATTGCTCAATTACGACATGGCGCGCGGCTGTGGCGGACGGCTGCTGCTGCGCATCGAGAATATCGATGCGTCGCGCTGCCGAGCGGAATATGAGACCGCGATCTACGAGGATCTGCACTGGCTCGGCATTTCCTGGATCGAGCCGGTGCGGCGCCAGGGCGAGCATTTTGCCGATTACCGCGCCGCCGTCGCCAAGCTCGAAGCCACGGGCCTGCTGTATCCAAGCTTCGAGAGCCGGAGTGAGATCGCCGCCATGGTGGCCGAGCGCGAGCGCGCCGGTTCATGGCCGCGCGACCCCGACGGTGTGCCGCTCTACCCGGCATCGGCAGGGACAATGGCGCCGCACGAACGTGCGAATCTTCGCCGCGCGGGAAAGCCGTTCGCGCTGCGGCTCGACACCGAGGCGGCCGCGGCGCGCACTGGCCCGCTCAGTTGGTCGGAAAGCGGCGGTGGACCACAGCAGCAGACAGGCCGCGTCTTAGCCGAGCCACGGCGCTGGGGCGATGTCGTGCTGGCGCGCAAGGAGCTGCCGACGAGCTATCATCTCGCCGTGGTGGTGGACGATGCCTTGCAGGGCATCACCGACGTGGTGCGCGGGCAGGACCTGTTTTGGGCGACCGGCATTCATCGCCTGCTGCAGGTGCTGCTTGGGCTGCCTGAGCCGGTCTATCACCATCATCGCCTGATCCTCGATGAGGAAGGCCGCAAGCTGTCCAAGGCCACGCAGGCGACGAGTTTGCGGCAGTTGCGCGCCGGTGGCACGAGCGCGGCGGAAATAAGACGCTTGGTGGGGCTCAGATAATTAAACGGTCCAAGTGCGTGGTCGGCGCGCCGCGGTGTTATTTTGTTCCCGAAGCCTAACGTGTCATTGTAGATGTCGCGGCTGGTGCTCGGGTGCTTGGTCGCCATATTTTTTTGTGATTGGGAGCCGCTGTGGCGCGGAGCGGGTCAAAGCAAAAAAGCCGGCCCAGCAAAAAGGCCGGCAAAAAGTTGGCGGCGCGCCCCGTGCGGTCGTCGAAACGCCGGCGTGCGTCATCCAGCAAGACCGGAAAGGACGGCGATCTGGCGCTGGCCGCGTTCGCTCACGACATTCGTACGTCACTCACCGGTATTCTGGCGTTGGGCGAATTGCTCGCAAGCTCGAGCATCGGCGAGCGCGAGCGCGACTGGGCGGTTGCTATCAAGACTGGCGCTGAGCATATGTCGGCGCTTACCGCCCTGATGGTCGATGCCGCCAAGGCCCATGCGGGCGCGCTGATCCTGCAGCGGGAGACTTTTCGTCCGCGCCGGCTGGTCGAGGCTTTGGCGGCATCGCTCGCCGCGCGCGCGCAGACCAAGGGCCTGCGCACCGAAGTGACGATTGCCGAGGAGTTGCCGGAGGTCCTGATCGGCGATCCGGTGCGGCTGCGCGCTGCGCTGGAAAATCTGCTCGACAATGCGGTGAAATTCACCGCTCAAGGCGCGGTGCGGCTTGCCGTGCACTTCGTGCCGGCGAAGGCCGGCCGCACCAAACTCACGCTGCAAGTCAGCGACAGCGGCATCGGGCTGTCGCGGGCCGAAACCAGGCGGCTATTCCGGCCCTACGCGCAGGCGAACGCCGACATCGCGCGCCGCTATGGCGGCGCCGGCCTGGGGCTGGCCGTGGTCAAGCGACTGGCGAAGCTGATGGGCGGCGATCTTTCGGTGACCAGCACGCCAGGGCGCGGCTCCACTTTTTCCTTTATGGCGGTGCTGCCGCAAGCAGCCGCCGAAGCTCCCGGCGCCGTGCGAGCGAAGCAAATTGTTGTTTCGCGCCGGCTTTCTGTTCTGTGCGTCGAGGACAATCCGTACGGTCGCGTCATCCTCAACACCATTCTGGCCGAACTCGGGCATCACGCCGATTTCGTCGGCTCTGGTGAGGAGGCTCTCGCGGCGCTGCCGCGCGGCTATGACGTCGTGTTGATGGACGTGACGCTGCCGGGCATCGGCGGTCTTGATGCGGCGCGGCGCATTCGCGCGCTGGCGGGCGCGACAGGCGCGACGCCGATCATCGGCATATCCGGCCGCAGCGAAACGGGCGACGAGACGGCCGCGCGTGCGGCGGGAATGAATGTTTATCTGCGCAAGCCGATCAGCCCGAGCGCGCTGAGCGAAGCCATTGCGGCCGTTGTTCGAAGCTGATCATTCCGCCGCATCCGTCTTCGCCGCCGCGGCTGAATTCTCAGCGATGCGGCACAGATCGCTCATGATCCGATTGAGTTCGAAATTTTTCGGCGTGTAGACTCCGGCGACTCCGGCTTGCTTCAGTGCGGCCGCATCCTGCGGTGGGATGATGCCGCCGACGACGACCGGAACGTCCTCGGCGCCGGCTTTCTTGAGGCGCGCGATGACATCGGCGACGAGCGGTAGATGCGAGCCGGACAGGATCGACAGCCCGACGATGTGCGCACGCTTCTCGGTGGCGGCGGCGGCGATGCCTTCCGGCGTGAAGCGGATGCCGTCATAAACCACCGCCATGCCGGCATCGCGGGCGCGCGACGCGATCTGCTCGGCGCCATTGGAGTGACCATCGAGGCCTGGCTTGCCGACCAATAATGTCAGCCGGCGGCCGAGCTTTTTCGATACGCGGTCGACCTCGGCGCGAACCTCATCGAGGCCCTCGGCATCGTTACGCATGGCGGTGCCGACGCCGGTCGGCGCGCGGTACTCGCCGAACGCCTGACGCAAAGCGAGGGCCCATTCGCCGGTGGTGACGCCGGCTTTGGCGCACGCGATCGAGGCCGGCATGATGTTGGCGCCGCCTTTTGCAGCCTTGCGCAGATCATCCAGCGCATCCGTAATGGCCGTCACATCGCGCGCCGCGCGCCAGGCGGCGAGCCGCGCGATCTGATCGGCCTCGGCCTGTGGCGACACGGTCACGACCGCTTCGGCTGCTTCAGCGAGCGGCGAGGGCTCGGTTTCGGCGAACCGATTGACGCCGACGACGGTCTGCGCGCCGCGCTCGATGGCGGCAATGCGGCGTGCGTTGGATTCAACGAGCTGTTGTTTCAGATAACCGGACTCGACCGCCGCGATCGTGCCGCCCATCTGTTCGATGTGCGCAAGCTCTTCCTTCGCCGCGTCTTTCAGTTCGGCGACTTTGGCGGCGATGACAGGTGAACCGGCAAAAACATCGCCGTAGTCGAGCAGATCGGTTTCATAGGCCAGAATCTGCTGCATGCGCAGCGACCATTGCTGGTCCCAGGGCCGCGGCAAACCGAGCGCCTCGTTCCAGGCCGGCAACTGCACGGCGCGCGCCCGCGCATCCTTCGACAGCGTCACTGCCAGCATTTCCAGCAGGATGCGGGCGATGTTGTTTTCCGGCTGCTGCTCGGTGAGCCCCAGCGAATTGACCTGAACGCCGTAGCGGAACAGCCGCTGCTTGGCATCGCGCACACCGTAGCGCTCGCGCGTGATCTCGTCCCACAGCTCAGTGAAGGCGCGCATCTTGCAGATTTCGGTGACGAAGCGCAGTCCGGCATTGACGAAAAACGAAATGCGGCCGACCACTTCGCCGAAGTCTTCAGCTCTGCATTGGCCCGAGGCCTTCACCGCGTCGAGCACGCCGATTGCGGTAGCGAGCGCGAAAGCCAACTCCTGCACCGGCGTCGCTCCTGCCTCCTGCAGATGATAGGAGCAGACATTCATCGGGTTCCATTTGGGCATCTGCCTGGTCGTGAACAAAATCACGTCCTTGGTGAGCCGCATCGACGGCGCTGGCGGAAATACGTAGGTGCCGCGCGACAGATATTCCTTGATGATGTCGTTCTGCGTCGTGCCTTGCAGCGTCTCCCACGGCACGTCCTGTTCTTCGGCCAGCGCCACGTAGAGTGCGAGCAGCCACGGCGCGGTAGCGTTGATCGTCATCGATGTATTCATGGTCCCGAGCGGGATGGCGTCGAACAGCGTGCGCATGTCGCCGAGATGGCAGATCGGTACGCCGACCCGGCCGACCTCGCCTTTGGCGAGCGGATGATCGCTGTCGTAGCCGGTCTGTGTCGGCAGATCGAACGCGACCGAGAGGCCCGTCTGCCCCTTGCTCAGGTTGGTGCGGTAAAGCGCATTGGAGGCCGCGGCGGTCGAATGCCCCGCATAGGTGCGGAAAATCCAAGGTTTGTCGCGGCGCGGCTGCTCGCCCATGGATGATGCCCGCGTTCGTGCACCCCAGTACCCGGCGCACCAATGTGACGGGTATTTTGTTGCATTGCAACATCGAGAGTTTGGGAGGCCAGATGGGGCGTCGTGGTGTGGTTGGCTAACTCTGCGCGCCCGCGTTTGCCATCTGTGGCATGGCTTCGGCCGTCCATGCTCGCCGCACGATCAGCGCCGCAACGATCAATACCCCGGCGAAGCCGGTCGGGGCATCGACGAAGGGAAATATCAGCACCAACAGGCAGGCAAAGCCGATGCCGCTCAGTTCGTGGGGCAAAAATCCACGCGTCAATCCGAGGCGAAACAGAAACGCCAGCGGCACCGCGAGCGCGACCAGATCGTAGGTGAAAAGATATGGGGTCGCCAGCATCAGGCCAGCCCCGAGTGCGGCCGCCTTGATTTCATATCGGGCGGCGCTTCGCCAAAGCGCGGCGACCGCTCCGGCCGCGGCGAGCGTCATCAGAGTTTGCAGGGTCCAAGCCAGCCGCTCGCTGCCGCCGAGTATGCGCGCGAGGCCGAAAATCGTTTGCAGCTTCCTCCAGTCCGCGCCTTCCTCGGAGAGGAAGGCGTGCGACGTTTGACCGATGTCGCCCGCAAATGCCTGCCAAGTGTTGGTGCCGAACGCCAGCCAAGACGCGCCCGCCATCACGATTGCGACGATTGCGGCGGTCAAAAACACGCGCCATTCGCGGCCGGCAATCAGCGCAATGGGAAATAACAAGCCGAGATGCGGTTTGAACGTCAGAAGCCCGATCAGCACGCCGGCGACGATCGGCCGTTGCCGCATGAGCGTCAGCGCGCCGCCAATAAGACCGGCGGTAACAAATCCATTCTGCCCGATGGTGAAATTGGCCAGCACGGCCGGAAAGGCGGCGGCCAGCAGATATCCGATGCGGTCGCCAACGATGCTTCGGATTGCGATCAGATAAGCTGGGAATGTTCCAAGCGTCCAGATCGTATAAGCGGAGGCATAAGACAGCATTGAGAGCGCAACGGCGACGAGCAAAAACGTCGGCGGATAATGAAAGCCGAAATAGCCGGCGAACGGATGCCCGACGGCTGTCTGCTCGGCAAGCTTATGCGCGCTCCAATCATAGACTGCCGCAGGATGGCCGGTACTCGCCAATTTGCCGGCGGCCCACACGGCGACGAAATCCGACGGCGCGCCGACTCCGTCGGCCCAAAGGCCATCGATCCAGAAGCTCGCCAAAAAGACCGCATGCGCGACGACGAGCGCGAATGCGATCAGCACCACCGGCTTTGCCAGCAGCGCGCCGGCGGCGCGGTCATGGGAAATCCCGATTGAGACCATGGCGCTCGTGTCTCGCCTTAAGGACGTGATGCTAGGTCGGACGTCCTTGCAGAAGGCTTAAATTGGTCGCGTGGCCGCGGGCGCGCCGGGCAATCAGCAGCGCTGCGATCGCGGCTGCCGGGAGACCGGGCGGTACGCCCAGAAACGGTAGCACCAGGACAAGGGCCGTGATCAACGCCAGGCCGAGGGCTTCGCCCGGATGGAGGCCGGTTTTGACAGCAAGACGCATGAGAAAAGCGCCGGAGACGGCGAGAATGGCAAGGTCGTAAAGATAGACGTAAGGGGTGGCGAGGAGGACGCCCACGGCGAGCGCTGCGGCTTTCAACTCAAAGGCGACGCGCCGGCTCCGCCACATCGCGATCAGCGCGATGACGACAACGACGGTTTGCGCGGATTGCAGCAGCCAGGCGAGCGTCTCGCCGCCGCCAAAGAGGCGCACCATCGCGAACAGGCTCTGGAATTTGTTCCAATCGGTGTGATCCGCCCACGCGGTATGGTCCTCAGACAACAGCGCTTTCGACGTCAGTGGCAACCAGTGGAAAAACTCGGTCCATGGCGTGGCGCCGAACATCACGATGGTCGTCAGCGCCAGCACCGCCGCGCTGGCCGCTGCCGCTGCCATCGCCCGCCAGTAGCCGCCGGCGGCCAACACAAAAGGAAACAGGATGCCGAATTGCGGCTTGTAGGTGAGAAGACCGAGACAAATGCCGGCGAACACCGGTTGCGATTCCAGAAGGGCGAGCGTGCTGCCGATCAGCGACGCGGTGAGGAATCCATTCTGGCCCGAAATGATATTCGGCATCAGGCACGGGAACGCGCCGCCAACCAGCCAGCCGATCCTGTCGCCGACAATGGCGCGGATGGTCGCCAGATAGAGCGGCAGCGTTGCGCCAATCCAAACAAAAAAAGCGACCGCATAGGGCAGCGTCGCCAGCAGTCCGGCGATCAAGAGAAAGGGCGGCGGATAGTGCCAGCCCAGATACGCCGCTTGAGGGTGCGCGACGATGGCGTTTTCGGCGGCGTAGTGCAGGTTCCAATCATACGCGGCGGCGGGATGTCCTTCGAGCACAAGGCGTCCTGCGGCGTAGACGTTGGTGAAATCGGTGTGGATCGGCCGGCCGCTGCCATCGAGAATCCAGTTCCTGTTGATGATCTGGGTGACCAGATAGGCCGCGTTGGCAACGATCAAGCCGAAGCAGATGCGGTGCATCATGTCCAATGGCGCCGGGCGCGAACCGTGGCTGAGCGGCACACTTTGTGACGTCATGTCCGTTCCATGCGCGTTTCGTCGAGCGCCAGCCGGCTGACGACCAGCGCCAACACGATCAGCACGGCGGCGAGACCCGTCTGCGTCCCGACATACGGAAACACCAATATGAGCGCGGCGCCTGCGGTGAGGCCGCAGATGTCCGCAGTCGTGAATCCGCGAACCAGGACGTAACGCAGGAGAAAGCCGACAGCGACCGCCAGCACGGTCACGTCATACATATAGACATAGGGCGTCGCGATGAGCGTCGCGGCGGCGAGCGCTGCGGCTTTGAGATCGAACGGCGCGCGGCTGCGCCACAGCCAGAGGATGCCGAGCGCTGCCGCAATGCTGCCCGCGCTTTGCACCACGAATGCCAGTGTTTCGCTGCCGTCATGGGCACGCACGAGACCGTAGAGACTTTGCAGCCGGTCGAAATCGGCGACGCCCTCGTCGAAAACGCGGTGGCTGGTGATCGGTAGCCAGTGAAAGAACGCCTGCCAGGTGTCGCCGCCGAAGACGAGCCACGAGGCGCCGGCCATCAAGCTCGCCACGCCGGCCGCGACCGCGATCGTCAGCCAGCGGCGATCCGCGATCAGGGCGAGCGGAAACAGTAGGCCGAATTGCGGCTTGTAGGTGAGCAGCCCGAGCAGCACGCCGGCGAGCGCGGGGCGGCGCTCCAGCGCCGCAAGTGTGCCGCCGATCAGCGCCGCGGTGAGAAAGCCGTTCTGTCCCGACGTGACATTCCAGATCGCGGCCGGGAAGCCGAGCGCAACAAAAATTCCCGCGCGATCGGGCAGGATGCTGCGCAGCGCCAGCACATAGGCGGCGAGCGTGCCGGCAAGCCATGCCAGCGCCGCGCCCAGATACGGCAGCAGCGGCAGCGCCGCTACGACAAACAAAAACGGCGGCGGATTGTGCCAGCCGTAATAGCCGGGAAAGTCGTGGCCGAGTGCACGCACCTCGGCGGCTTGGTGCAGCGGCCAGTCGTAGGCCGAAGCCGCGTCGCCGGCGAGCGCCATCTGCCCGGCGGCGTAGAAACTGACGAAATCGTTGGCGATCGGCCGGCGTGCGCCGTCGATCAGGAAATGACCCTGGAGAAAGGCGCCCGCCAGCATCACCAGATAGGCGAGCGCCAGCGCGAGTCCGATGACGCCAATCAGGCGCCGCGGTGCGAATGGCGCGGCAACGGGCGTCTCGATTCGGCTCGCATCCATGACTGCGCGGTCAAATAATGAGCGTTGCGCCAGGGCCTTAGGCCTAAAACAGGCCCTGCGCCTTGGCGCCTTGCTCTACCGCGCATTCCTTTCCGCGGCCTTAGCGCGGGATCAGGCGCGTTTGACCAGTCGCAGGATGAGCAGGAGGATGACCGCGCCAATAAAGGAATCGATGACCGCGGCGACAAAGCCCGAGCCGATAAAGATCCCAAGCCGCGGCAGCAGCCAGCCGGCGATCAGGCCGCCGATGATGCCGACGATGATGTCGCCGATCAGCCCGAAACCGCCGCCCTTGACCACCATGCCGGCGAGCCAGCCGGCGATCGCGCCAACGATCAGCCAAATGATGATGCTCATGATTTCTCCCCTAGACCCCATTTACCGGCGCGGGCGCTGACCCGCGCGCATTGCCACGACAGAAAACCACAGAACGCCCCGGAAGCTTACGGGCTCGCATTCGGGCTGTCAGCCGAGCGGGTTCGTTTTTCGAAACTTTTGCACCCACGCTTTTGCGCCCCGGCATTGCGTCCAAGTAATTGTTGCGATGCAACATAATGTGCGGCAGAATGTTCTCGCACTGCAGCAATCGCGCTTGCCTGTTGAGGACGGAGTCCACCATGGCCGTCGCGCAGCAAAAGCCACGAGCCGCGCCGCTCAAGGACCTTTATGCCATTGGCGAGGTCCCGCCGCTCGGCCACGTCCCTGGAAAAATGCATGCCTGGGCAATCCGCAAGGATCGCCACGGACCGCCCGAGCAGGCCATGAAGCTCGAAGTCGTGCCGACCTGGCCGATCGCCGAAGACGAAGTGCTGGTCTACGTGATGGCCGGCGGCGTCAACTACAACGGCGTCTGGGCCGGGCTTGGCGTTCCGGTTTCCCCGCTCGATGGCCACAAGCATCCGTTTCACATCGCCGGCTCCGACGCCTCGGGCATCGTGTGGGCGATCGGCTCCAAGGTGCACCGCTGGAAGGTCGGCGACGAAGTCATCGTCCACTGTAATCAGGACGACGGCGACGACGAGGACTGCAACGGCGGCGATCCGCTGCTCTCTCCGTCGCAGCGCATCTGGGGTTACGAGACGCCGGACGGCTCGTTCGCGCAGTTCTGCCGCGTGCAGTCGCGCCAACTGATGGAAAAGCCGGCTCATCTGACCTGGGAAGAGTCCGCCTGCTACACGCTTACTTTGGCGACGGCGTACCGTATGCTGTTTGGTCATGCGCCGCACACGCTCAAGCCCGGCGACAACGTGCTGGTCTGGGGCGCGTCAGGCGGGCTCGGCGTGTTCGGCTTGCAGCTCGTGGCGGCGTCTGGCGCCAACGCGATCGGCATCGTGTCGGACGCCGACAAGGCCAAATACGTGCTCGAGCTTGGCGCCAAAGGCGTCATCAATCGCAACGAGTTCAAATGCTGGGGCCAGATGCCAAAGGTCGGGTCGCCCGAATACGACGCTTGGGTGAAGGAAGCGCGCCGCTTCGGCAAGGCGATCTGGGACATCACCGGCAAGCGCGACGCCGATATCGTGTTCGAGCATCCGGGTGAGGCGACGTTTCCGGTGTCGTGCCTCGTCGTCAAGCGCGGCGGTATGGTCGTATTTTGCGCCGGCACGTCGGGTTACAACATCACCTTCGACGCGCGTTACGTGTGGATGCGGCAGAAGCGCATTCAGGGTTCGCATTTCGCGCACCTCAAACAGGCCAGCGCCGCCAACCGCTTCGTCATCGACCGCCGCGTCGATCCGTGCATGAGCGACGTGTTCCCCTTCGACAAGATCCCCTACGCGCACGAACTGATGCGGACCAACAAGCACAAGCCCGGCAACATGGCGGTGCTGGTCAATGCGCCGCGGCCGGGCCTGCGCAATTTCGACGACGTCCTGGAAGCGGCGTTATAGCTCTCGCAGTTTGGGCTGCTCTTTCTTGGCCCGCGCGATCGCGGCGTTGAGCTCGCCGCCGTAGATGAACAGACAAGCGCAGAAATAAAGAAAGATCAGCGCGACCATCACCGAAGCGAGTCCGCCGTAATACGTCACATAGGCGGTCGAGAAATTGGCGAGGTAGCGGCCGAAGCCGAAGCCGCAAGCGAGCCACAGCAGCAACGTCGCCGTGATGCCGGGCCAAACCTCGGAGAGCCGCCGGCGGCCGGCAGGCAGCCACAGGTGCAGGATGAACAGCGCGATCGCCAGCAAGAACGCCGCCACCATGAGTCTGGTGAAATTGCTGTAACCGGCGAGCGGATCGAGCCACGGCGCATAATTCACGGCGCGGTGAAACAGCAGCGGGCCAAGCACGACCAGAAACGCCACCGCCAGAAAGCACACGGCGCTGACCAGCACGTAGCCGAACGATTCCAGCCGGCACAGCCACCACGGCCGCGGCTCGCGCAAGCCATAGGCGCGGTTCAGCCCGATGCGCAGGCTCTCGACGCCGCTCGACGAGAAATAGATGGCGAAGACCGCGCCCAGCGTCAGCACGTCGCCGCGCGCCGTGGTGAGCACGGTGTGGATCTGGTCGGCGATCGGGCCTGATACCTGGGGCGGCCAGGCCGCCACGATCAGGCGGGCGACTTCATCGGCCAGATTGCGCGAACCGATGAAGCCGGCGATTGCGGTGACCAGAATGAGGAAGGGAAACATCGCCATCAGGAGCGACAGCGCGATATGGCTGGCGATCGCCCAGCCGTCGTCGGCGTTGAAGCGGTAAAACGCGTCGATTGCAATGCGGATGCTGGTCCGGATCGAATGCAAGGGCAGCGGCCTCCGCCGGATGTCCGAAGGGGATGTAATGGAGGTCATCGGCCCCGCCAAGTTGAGGTCCCGGTCGCGAACTGGTGGCGGCGCGTCCTAGCCGCCGGGCGGCCGGCACCAAGCCTGCGGCCAAGCCTGTCCCCAGGCCTGAGACCCCAGTGAAATAAACCAAACCGTAAAAACGCCATCCGCCATCTTGTCATGAGCGCGAAATCATATCAGGGTTAAGGCTTATCAACGCATGAGGGCATTGCCTATGAGCGTCGTAAGATCGGGCCTGGTCGCGTTTGTCTTCGCCATGGCGAGCCTGTTTGTCGGCTCCGCGGGCGCACAGGCGCAGTCCTTCAAATTTGTAGTCTGCAACCACAGCAACGTGCAGGCTTCTGTTGCTACCGCGAGCCACGTTTCGGCGAGCGACAGCAATTTCGTGGTTCAGGGCTGGTGGAGCGTCCCGCCGGGAAGCTGTCAAACGATCGGCACTTTCGCGCAGGGTTGGTTCTACTATTACGCCGAGCAGACAAACACTCAAGAACTGGTCTGGAAAGGCACCGATGCGCAGGTTTGCGTGCAATATCCGGGCCCGTTCGAGCGCACCAACACGGCCAATTACACCTGCAAGTCCAACGAAGAGCTGAGGGGTTTCATCGGCAAGGACATTGGCAGCAACATCGGCACCTTCACCTGGACCTTGAACTGAGCGTTCCGGCGCCGGGCAGCGTTTAAGGCGAACTCCAAGGAAATCGCCGCGGTTTCCGCTCATTCCCGCGCAAGGGGGAATCCAGGCGAACTGACGCACGCCGCGATGACTTTCTGGGTCCCCGCTTCCGCGGGGACGAGCGGATGACGGCAACTGGTCCCGTTCGAACAGAAATTATCGCAGCGCCGGTCCTCAAAACGACGAAAGCCGAGCCAGCCTGGCTCGGCTTTCGCGTAACCGCAATGGTAATGAATTACTTCAGCTTATTGCCGGCCTTGGCCATCAGGCTGGTGGCCTGCTCGCCGCCCTGCGCCTGCGCTGTCGTCGAGGGACGGGCATCCGCTGCCGGAGCCGACTTCGACATCATGCTGCTGTTGGGGCTGGCCGCATTCGACGTCAGCTTCATTGACGACTGAGCAGATGCCGGCGCAGCGACAAGCAGCGCTGCCGCTGCAACCGACGCGGCGAGCGCCGGCACCTTCAGTGAAAAGCTCATGGGAGCTCCTTCTATGGGTTAACCGTTGATATCATAAGGTAGAGATTGGATCGTCAAGCTGCAAGCTAGAATTCCAGTGTGGCAAAATGTGGCCCCAACCGCCGCTTTGCGGCGCCCCGCGGATTAAAGGTTTGTAACGCTGGCACCGACCGGCGGATTACCGGTTTGTAATGGCGGCTCCCTCTGCCCGCGCGCGGCGAGAGGGGCGGCGCGAGAGACGACGCCGATGCGTTCAGACGCCTGCTGCCTGCGAGGAGCGAGCGACATCTCAGTTGATCTAACAAAAAATCATCGCGCGCTGTTTGTTTGGAGCGCAATGACCGCCCCGATGCGGCTCGCATCATCCATACTTTCTTAACCCGCAAATCGCGGCGCCAAACCCGCCCCCAATTCGTTCACCCGTGAACGCCGGCAGAACGGATTCGCCGCGAACAGAGGGCCTTTTCTGCTCCACCCGCGATATCTGGTAGGCCGCGAATGGGCGCCTCTCTAGGGCTCGCCCCATTAACTCGTGTTCGTGATATGTTCTTATGGCGCATGGGCGCGATCCTCCAGATCAACCGCGATTTTCCGTTTCAGGTGGCTCTCTCGTTCGACGAGGCCGCGATGGATGTCCTCGACTGGCTCGAAGGCCAAACGCTCGAGTGGGACATGTACGTCGACCTGCCGGCCAACACGATCCGCTACTGCTTCCGCACCATAGCGGACGCCGTGTCGTTCAAGCGGCGGTTTGGTGAGGTGGCGGAGGGAAGGGCGGCGGTTGGGGGCGGTGAGAGGGGGGAACCAAATTCGTCGCCAAGTATCGCGTTGGACATCGATCTTTCTCTCAAAGAAGACCTTTATGCCGAAGCCACTCTGCGGCCCGGCGTGCGTACTGGCTCTCATCCTCCCTCGCCGCGCATTTGGATGCCTCTTCCAGTACGTTGCCTAGTGTAGCCCAGGTAATTTGACTGATTGCCCCCAAGTTCTGTAACCCGTCTGGCCGGTGGGCGGCTAGCTTTGATCTCGGCAGTAACAAATCGGAATATTCGCGCAACCGCTCAGTGCCGTGCCGAGACCGTTGCTCCGACGCCACCATCCTGGCCTCCTTGAAACTCGAATTAGGCGCGCGTGCCTTGAACGCCAATCGGCTGGCGCTCGATATCGGCGCCCTCCCGGCGCATCACCGATATCTTGACCGGCCGCCATGCAATCAGTGTCGAGTACGACATCGCGGTGATCGAGCGTGAACACGGCGTGGAGATCAGCCGCCGGGTGCGGGCCGGCAGATGCGCGCCGTGAGGGACCTAACGACCAACTCTTCAACGTGCCTTGCGCATGCGGCCTTTCGCCCATAAATATGGGTTTATGATAATGCGAGCGAGATCATGAAGACTACAATCGAACTGCCGGATGAGCTTTATCGAAGAGCCAAGGCAACGGCCGCGTTGCGCGGTCGCAAGGTTAAGGATTTGGTCGAGGAGGGGCTCCGCATCGTCGTCGAGGGGCCGGCCAGCGGCCGCCGCAAGCACACGTTGGCCGAGCTCATGAAGGGTGCGCGCGGCGTCATCAATTCCGGGTTGCCCGATCTCGGCTCGAAATCCGCGGCATATGGCTGGCTTTGGCCGTAATGCCCGCCATCGTTGACACTGGTCCGCTGGTCGCCTTTTTCGATCGCGCGGAACGACACCACGCCTGGGCGGTCGAACACATCGAGAGGCTCGAGCCGCCGCTTCTCTTGTGCGAGCCGGTGCTGACAGAGGCGATGTATCTGTTATCGCGTTATCCGCGGGCCGCGGACGCGCTGCTTGACCTCGTCGGCAACGGTGCATTGACGATCGCGTTTCACGTCGAGGATCACGCTGACGCGCTGCGTACACTGCTGCGCAAGTACCGCGACGTGCCGATGTCGCTTGCCGATGCATGCATTGTCCGCATGGCCGACATTTACGACGGACACGATGTTGTCACGCTCAATTCGGACTTCGCGATCTATCGCAAGCATGGCCGCGTGCCGCTCGCGCTGATCCGGCCCGATGGCGGTTAGAGAGCCGAGACTGGGCCGCCTTTCGGTCCCCGTTCTTGGTCAATTCAACGAGGGCGAGCGAGCCGGCGTGCTGCATGGATTGCCGGGTCAAGCCCGGCAATGACGAGGAATTAGAGCGACGATTGGCAAGCCAACGAGAAGAGCGGCGTGGGAAAAGCCGCTACGCCGCCTGCACGTCCGCCAAAAAGCGCCGCACTTCGCCTTGCAGGCTTTCGGCTTCAACCGAGAGCGCGTCGGCGAGCGCCTTGACGTCGGCGGCGGTTGAGCGGGCGCCGGTCGAGGCGCCGGCGACGCGGCTCATGGCGTCGGCGCCGTTGCGGGCTTCGACCGAGGCGCGGTTGACGCCTTCGGCGATCGACGACACGGCGTTGTTCTGTTCTTCGACGGTGGCGGCGACGGTGGCGGCGATCGCCGACATGTCGTCGATGATCGAAGACACCTGCTCGATCGCTTGCGCGGCGTCGGCGGTGGCCGACTGGATCGAGCCGATCTGGGCGGCGATGTCCTCGGTGGCGCGCGCGGTCTGCGCAGCGAGCGATTTGACTTCGGAGGCGACCACCGCGAAGCCGCGGCCGGCCTCACCGGCGCGCGCCGCCTCGATGGTGGCGTTAAGCGCCAGCAGGTTGGTCTGGCCGGCGATGGCCTGGATGAGCCCGATCACTTCGCCGATGCGGTTCGCGGCGCTGCCCAGCTCCGACATGGTGTTCACGGTGCGTTTGGATTCGGCGACGGCGCGGCTGGCGACGTCAGTAGACTTGCTGGCTTGCGTGGCGATTTCGCCGATCGAGGCGGCGAGCTCCTCGATCGAGCTTGCCACAGTGGTGACATTGACGGACGCGGCGCCGACGCGCGTCTCGGCGGAGTGTGCTTCGGCGGTTACCGCATCGGCCGCCTGGTTGAGGCCGCTCGAGGCGCTTTCCAGCCGGCCCGCGGATTCGCGCAGTCGGGCGAGCGCGCCTTCGACCGAGGTGCGGAATTGCCCGATCATGGCGGCGATGGACTCGGCGCGCCGCTCGCGTGCCGCAATGGCGTCGGCCTGCACGCCCGACAGCCGCTCGCGCTCGATCATGTTGTCGCGGAACACCACCACGGCGCGCGCCATGGCGCCGGTCTCGTGGCGGGTTTCGGTGGCGGGGATGCGCGCGGTGGTGTCGCCGCCCGCCAGCCGCTTCATGACTTCCGCCAGTCCTTCGAGCGGCGTCGTCACCGAACGGCCGATCAGCCAGCCGGCGACCAGCCCCAGCATGACGAAGGCGAAGCCGACCCAGGCGATGATCCACTGGGTGCGGGCGCGCGACGCTGCGAGCGTGTTGGTGGCGATGTCGGCGTTCTGCTGCGCGGCGGCGATCAGCTTGTCGGCTTCCGGCAGCACGCTCTCGGTGTCGTGGTCGATCAGCGAGAGCAGCGGCTCGATGTTGTCAGTGTTGGCGACCCACTGGGCGAACGTGTAGCTGTAGTTCTGGACCGCCTTGTTGAGCTTCTGCTTCGCCGCCGGCGGGCCGTCGACCAATTCGAAGATGGCGTTGAAGTTCTTGATTTCGTTAAGGAAGTGCTGCTCGGCACCCGGCGCGGCCGATTGCATCGTGGGCTGCATCGAGAAGCGCAGCCGGCTGAGGCGGTATTCGACTTCGTAGCGCCGCATGGTGAGCAGCGATTCCAGCAGGCGGGCCGAATCGTGATCGCCGACCCAGGACAGTTCGTTGCTGATGATGTGCTCGATCGCGGCGCTGGCGGTGATCAGGTCGGCGGTCGTGCCCTGGGTTTCGTTGAAGCCGAGCGCGCGTTGGGCGTTGACCAGGCTGTCGAAGCTGGTTTTCAGGTCGCGGATGGTGATGCGCAGCGGTGTGATCGCGTCCTGCTGCGAAGACGTCAGCGTCGCCTCGATGCGGTCGAGCGATTTCATCGCCACCTGCTGACCCTGCTCGAAGGCTTTGACCTCGCCGTCGCTCGGATGGGTGACGAACGTCACGGTGGCGAGCCGCATCGTCAGCAGCCCAGTCTTGAGATCGCTGCTGGCACCAACCACTGCGTTGTCGCGGCGCACGCTGTCGAAGGCGCGGCCGACCTCGATGTCGCTCGCCATGTAGGCGAGGCCATAGGCGAGGAAGCCGATAATCGGCACGACGCCAAGCGCGGCGACGCGGGCGCGGACCGACAATTTGTCGAAGATCTGGCGAATGGACATCAGCCTACCGAGGGTTGAGCGGTCGCAGCAGTCCCCACGCCGCGGTACCGGGCTCCAGCAAAGCGGAAATTGGTTAAGATTTGGCAAGACTCTGATTGTTCTCCTCATCCTGAGGTGCGCGCTAACAGCGCGCCTCGAAGGATGCGGCCCGGGCGCCGTGGCCTCGCCCTTCGAGGCTCGACGCCTTGCGTCGAGCACCTCAGGGGGAGGATTAGATCAGCGACGCGTTTGCTTTGCTGCGATGCAAGCGTAAGCTTGCGGCGTCCGGGCCTCGTTGAATTTCTCGCTGGAGCCGTCATGCCGCCTGGCGCAGCCGTTGTGCCCGCAGGGCTCGAACTGATTGCAGCGCTAAAACAAGGGGTTACGGCCGCCGAGGGACTTCTCGCCGACGCCCGTCTGGCAGTTGCCGTGCGCGTTAGCCGCGACGGCCGGCCCGATCCGAGAGCGCTCGACCGGGAGCAGCGCGCCGCCCACGGGTTCGCCTGGCTCGCGACCTACGTGGAGGCGGTCCGGCAGTTCGCCGGCTATGCGGAGCGCCTGGTGGAGGCGGGTGGTCTCGGGGAGACGGAAGAGCTCCTGATCCGCGTCGGCTCAGGCGAATACCTGGCCCAGATGTTCGGCGGCATCCCGATGAGCCAGGGCGAGATCGCGCGGCCGGCCGATCTCGGGCTTACCCCGGCCGCAACGGCGGCGCGGATGACAGGTGCGGTCGATGCGCTGATCGCGTCCGGCAACACGGCGCAGCACCGGGCGCGGCTCGCTGAGCTGATGCGCGACAATCAGCGGGCCACCGTAGGCGCCTGCGGCCTCGACGACACGCTCGAAGCGATCCGCGAGGAGATGCGCAAATTTTCCGACGACAAGGTGGTGCCGCATGCCCAGGCCTGGCACCTCAACAACGAATACATCCCGCTCGACGTCATCGCGCAGATGGCCGAGCTTGGCGTGTTCAGCCTGACGATTCCTGAGGATTACGGCGGACTCGGCCTCGGCAAGGAGTTGATGTGCGTCGTCTCCGAGGAATTGTCGCGCGGCTATATCGGCGTCGGCAGTCTCGGCACGCGATCAGAGATCGCCGCCGAACTCATTCTCGGCAGCGGCACGGCGGAACAGAAGCGCCAATGGCTGCCAAAGATCGCCTCCGGCGAAGCGCTGCCGACGGCGGTGTTCACCGAGCCCAATACCGGTTCCGATCTGGCATCCTTGAAGACGCGCGCCGTACGCGAGGGCGGCGCCTACAAGGTCTATGGCAACAAGACCTGGATCACGCATCCGGTGCGCGCCGATCTGATGACGCTTTTGGTACGCACCAATCCGGCCGAGAGTGGTTATCGCGGCCTCTCCATGCTGCTCGCCGAGAAGCCGCGCGGCAGCGACGCCGAGCCATTTCCAGTCGTCGGCATGTCGGGCAGCGAAATCGAAGTGCTCGGCTACCGCGGCATGAAGGAATACGAGATCGCGTTCGATGGTTTTGCGGTTGGCGCCGAGAATGTGCTCGGCGGCGTCGAAGGGCAGGGCTTCAAACAACTGATGGCGACGTTCGAGGCGGCGCGGATCCAGACCGCAGCGCGCGCCATCGGCGTGGCGCAGGCCGCGATGGAGCAGGGGCTTTCCTACGCGACCAGCCGCGTGCAGTTTGGCGCGCCGATCGCGCAGTTCCCGCGGGTCGCCGACAAGCTCGCCATGATGGCGGTCGAGATCATGATGGCGCGGCAGCTCACCTATTATGCGGCGCGGCAGAAGGATTCGGGGCGGCGCTGCGATCTGGAAGCCGGCATGGCGAAGCTACTGGCCGCGCGCGTCGCCTGGTCGGCGGCCGACAACGCCGTGCAGATCCACGGCGGCAACGGCTTCGCGGTCGAGTTTCCAGTGTCGCGGATTTTGTGCGACGCCCGCATCCTCAACATTTTCGAAGGCGCCGCCGAAATCCAGGCGCAGGTGATCGCGCGCCGGCTGCTGGATGGCTCGAACTGACGCGCTCGTCATTGCGAGGAGCGTAAGCGACGAAGCAATTCAGTGCGGAGCTGAAGGCTGGATTGCTTTGTGGAGCCTGTCATCGGACCGCGCGACTTCGCGCGGGTCCGTTGGCTCGCAATGACGATGAGTTGATGCGCCCATTGGGTTGACGGTGCCGGCCACCATTGTGAATGTCGCCCGATGGAATCACAGGCGACACTCAAATCCCGAAAAGGACCAGCGCCCGATTCGGCGCAGGCATGGCTGCGACTTGGCGCCACCATGCTGGTGTCGACCGTCGGCGGCGTCGGGATGTGGTCTGTGGTGGTGTCGATGCCCGCCGTGCAGGTGGAATTCGGCGTGGCACGCGCGGAAGCGACGCTGCCGTTCACGCTGACGATGCTCGGCTTTGCCTTCGGCGGCGTGATCATGGGCCAACTCCTCGACCGCTTCGGAATTCTGGCGGCGCTCGTCGTCGGCGCGCTCGCGCTCGGCATCGGCTATCTGGGCGCCGCGAGCGCGCAGACCATCATCTGGTTCGCGCTGGCGCAGGCCCTGATCGGCTTCGGCAGCTCGGTGACGTTCGGTCCGCTGATGGCGGATGTCTCGAACTGGTTCGTGCGCCGCCGCGGCGCGGCCGTGACGCTGTGCTCGTCCGGCAATTACATCGCCGGTGCGCTGTGGCCGCCGCTCGTGCAGGGGGCGATCACGCATTTCGGCTGGCGCGCCACGCATGCGTGGATCGGGCTTGGCTGCGCCGCGGCGATGCTGCTCATCGGCTTGGCCGCTTTGCGCGGGCGGGCGCCCTCGGCGCTCGGCGGGGTGAGCTCAGCGGTCCGCACCGGCACGCCGGCAGCGCTCGGCCTGTCGCCGGGCGCGCTGCAGACGCTGCTGGCGCTGGCTTCTGTTTGCTGCTGCGTCGCGATGTCGATGCCGCAGGTCCACATCGTCGCCTATTGCGGCGATCTCGGTTACGGCGTCGCGCGCGGTGCCGACATGCTGGCGCTGATGATGGCGTTCGGCATCGTCGGCCGTATCGGTTCGGGGTTTATCGCCGACCGCATCGGCGGCCTGCCGACGCTGATGCTCGGCTCGGCGCTGCAAGGCGTCGCGCTGTTGCTCTATCTGATGTACGACGGGCTGTTTTCGCTTTACGTCATTTCCGCGGTGTTCGGCCTGTTCCAGGGCGGCATCGTTCCGAGCTACGCCATCATCGTGCGCGAGTATTTCCCGCCCAAGGAGGCGGGCGCGCGCATCGGCGTCATTCTGATGGCGAGCCTGCTCGGCATGGCGCTCGGCGGCTGGCTGTCCGGCTATATTTTCGATTTGACCGGTTCGTACCGCGCCGCGTTCTTCAACGGCATCGGCTGGAACGCCGTCAACGGGGCCATCGTGCTGTGGCTGCTGCTGCGCCGTGGCTCGCGCCTCGCCTATGCGTGAGCCTTTACCGGCTCCTTGAACAATAGTCCGACATTGCCGGACAGGATGCGGTCGCCGTCGGCGCCGAGCGTGCGAATATCCTTGACGAAATCGCGCACGATTTCGCGCTTGCGGATTTCCTGCGGATAGTCGGTGGCGAACACGATGCGCGCCGCCGGAATTTCGCAGAGGCCCGCCTTGATCGCGCCGATGCCACCGGCGAAGCCCGCGGTGTCGAACACCAGGTTGTGGCGGATGTAGTAGTCGAAATCGTGTTTCGGCGTGACGCCGTGGCGCGGGTTGCCGGCGGTGCCCCAGAACGTCTTGTCCTGAAACGAGCGGATGCGCGACAGCATGCCGGCGATGCCGCCGGACAGGTGCGCCATGTGCACGGTCAGGCCGGGGTGGCGATCGAACACGCCGGAATTGATCAAACGGATCGTCGCCATGATCAGCGAGAATTCGCGGCCGACGCCGCGTGCGGTGTCGTAGGCGTCGAACTGCTGCGCCTGATTGAGCTTGAGCGCCGGGTGCACGAACACGAACAGGCCGAGCTTCTCGACCTCGTTCCAGAACGGCTCGATCGCCGGATCGTCGATCCACTTGCCATCGAACTCCGAGCAGATGGTCACGCCCTGGAAGCCGAGCTCGTGGCGGCAGCGCGCCAGTTCCTTGAACGCAGCGGCGCCGCCGAGCGGGTGCGCGTGCGCGGCGCCGATGAAGCGGCCCGGATAGTCGCGCTCGGCCTTTTTGGCCTTGTCGTTGATGAAGCGCGATGTCTCGAGGTCGGCGCACATGCCCGCCGCGCTGGTCAGCCAGGCGGCGTCGATGCCAGCCAGATCCATCATCGCGACATGCTCGTCGAGATCGTAGAGCAGCGAATGCACTGTGTAGCTCGGCGCGCCGAGCGCGTCGTAATTGAGCACCAGGCGGTCGCCCGGGTCATCCTTGATCAGTTCGCGCGGCGTGAAATGGTGCTGAAAGTCGATAATCATCAGGCGAGGCCCTTGCTGACGTTCTTGCTTATGCGGGCCGCCTTCTTAGCCTATGTCCATGCACCCGTCATTCCGGAAACCGAGCGCAGTTCGGTTGTCCGGAATCCATAACCACCGGTCAGCGAATATGGTTTCCGGGCTCGCGGGCTGAAGCCCGTGCCCCGGAATGACAGCATGCTCAAGCCGGGCTAGATTGCGCCGATGTCATACTTCATGTCGCATGTCGCGGTCCCGATCGCGGTCGGCGCCGTCGCCTTGGTGCTGCTGCTCGGCCTCATCAACATGATGCGCGGCGGCTCGCCCTGGACCTCGCAGAAGTTGATGCGGTTGCGCGTCTTGCTGCAATTCATCGCGATCGTGGTCATCATGCTCGCGGTCTGGATCATGGGCCGATGATGCAAACCTAAGCGCGTGCGGCCGGGCTGCATCGGCGCTTTTTCTTCGCCTGTGTCGATTCTGCAACAACTAGGCTGCGGTGCTGCCGCGATTCCCGCGTTTGTTAACGGTTCGGGCAAATGTGCGCCGCGCGCAGCCTTGCGGCGTTTGCCCCTTTGCAGGTAAACATACGGCAGCCTTTGCGGGGGGCGTGGGGATGCGGCTATCTTTAGTTCCGGTTGCGATGTGCGCCGCGGCTTTGCTGGCTCCCTTGTCCGCCGGTGCGGCCGATTTGCCGCCAGGGCCGCTGTCCGCGCCGCAAACCGCGGTTGCCTATGTGCCTCCCGCGCCGTCGCGTCATCTTGAGTGTTACGCCGGTGTGCTCGGCGAAGGCGTCGACAGCCATCCGACCTTTTACAACGTGCCGACTCCTGGCGTGGATCAGGACAGCTTTGCCGATGGCGGCCGCGGTGGTGTCGTGGGTGGTTGCGACCTCGTGTTCTCCTCCCACACCTTTCTCGGCATGGACACCTCGGCCGCTTACGGCCAAGTGAAAGGCACGCAGTTGGGCTTCAAGTACAATACGCCGTTCCAGTGGGATACCCGTGTGCGCGTCGGCTACAAGCTCGACGATCAGTGGTCTGTCTACGCCGCTGGCGGCGCCGAGGATTCTTATAGGACGACCACGAGCCCGACCGGCATCATCAACAACGGCACCGACTGGGGCGGGGTGGTGGCTGTCGGTTGGGAATGGCAGTTCGCGCAGAATTGGCGCATGCGCGGCGAATACGAATTCGTTTGGCCGGGCCTGTCGGGTATTTCCTTCCCGGGTTCTGCAACAGCGCAATGGGCTCCGAGCGAGAACCTGATCCGGCTCGCCATCATGCGGAGCTTCTCGTTCTGAACGCAGCCGCGGTCCCTGCATATGTGGGGCGGAGTTCGCGCGTCGGTTCCCATAGCGGTCGGGTGCGGCGGGCCGCGTGATCCTGCCGATACAATCGATCGGACTCCGTCTAGGATATCATCGCAAAGCACGTCCTCGATTTTCGTGAGGCGATGATGGTCGTATTGAATTGTATCTATACCCGTACCGGAGACGACGGCACCACCGCGCTCGGCACCGGCGAGCGGCGCAAGAAATACGATCTGCGCGTCGCTGCCTATGGCACTCTCGACGAAACCAACGCCGCGCTCGGCATTGCCCGTCTGCATACGGGTAACGATGCCGCGCTCGATGCGGCGCTGGCGCGTATCCAGAACGACCTGTTCGACCTCGGCGCGGATCTCACCATGCCCAGCAAAGGCAAAGGGCCCGGCGGCGAGCGGCTGACGGCGACGGATCATCAGGTGCATTGGCTCGAAAGCGAGATCGACCGGCTCAATACCGAGCTTGCGCCGTTGCGGTCTTTCGTTCTGCCGGGCGGCAGCGCGGCGGCGGCTTACCTGCATCTCGCACGCACGGTGTGCCGGCGCGGCGAGCGGCTGGTCGCGGAACTCAACGATCAGCCGGGCGAAAGCGTCACTCCCGCCGTTCTGAAATACCTCAATCGCCTGTCGGATTATCTGTTCGTCGCCAGCCGTTATGCGAACGACAAAGGCGCGCGCGACGTGCTGTGGGCGCCTGGCCGCAATCGTTGACCACGAACTCGACTGCCAACGACAGATTGAGGGCCAAGCCATGGTGATGCCGATCTGGGACCACAACCCGTTCAAGTGGCCGAAGCCGCCCTACGTAATGTGGTCGCTGATCGTGATGAATTTTGCCGTGTTCTTTCTGCAGGTCGGTGGCGGCCCGCAGCAGATGGAGCAGACCGACCGTCTCGCCGGCCTGATCCCGGCCGCCTTTACCAACGGAACGGGCGCCGGCGTGCCGGCGACGCTGACACTCATCTCCTACCAGTTCCTGCACGCTAATTTCATGCACGTCTTCGGCAACATGATCTTTCTGTTCGTGTTCGGCGACGACATTGAGGAACTGCTCGGCCATTGGCGGTTCCTTGCGTTCTATCTCGCCTCCGGGGTCGGCGCCGGACTTGCTTTCGTGCTCAGCGCGCCGGGCGCGCCGATCCTGCTGATCGGCGCTTCCGGTTCGGTCGCCGGCGTGGTCGCTGCCTATCTGATGTACCGGCCGTGCGAGAAGGTGACCGTGCTGCTTGGCCTGATCCCGCTGCGCGTGCGAGCGTTCTGGGTGATCGGCGGCTGGGCCATCTGGCAAATCGTCGAAGCCGCGAGCCGCGACCAGGAAGGCATTGCCTACTGGGCGCACGTCGGTGGTCTTGCCACCGGCGCCGTCTTGTTCCTGCTGCTGCGGCCGCCGGGCACCCGCCTGTTCGCGTGCACGCAGCCGCCGCTCCTGCGGTCGGATACCGAGCGGCATGGCTATCACAACCACTTGCCGCCGCCGGTTCCGCCACGTTGACACTGCGCCGTCACGGCCATTAGGGTCCCGCACCGCAGCATAGCCGGCGATTGATTGACCGAGCGGCAGGCAGAACTCATGAAAATACTCGTGCCCGTGAAGCGGGCGATCGACAAAGACGTAAAGATCCGCGTCAAGGCGGACGGCTCGGGCGTCGAGCTTTCCAACGTCAAGATGTCAATGAATCCGTTCGACGAGATTGCCGTCGAGGAGGCGATCCGGCTCAAGGAAGCCGGCAAGGCGACCGAGATTGTCGCCGTGTCGATCGGGCCGCAGCAGGCAGGCGAGACCATCCGCACTGCGCTGGCGATGGGCGCCGACCGCGGCATCCTGGTCAAGGCAGACGGGCCGATCGAGCCGCTCGCCGTGGCAAAAATCCTCAAAGCCATCGCGGCTGCCGAACAGCCGGGCCTCATTATTCTCGGCAAGCAGGCGATCGACGACGACTGCAATCAGACCGGACAAATGCTGGCGGCTTTGCTCGGATGGCCGCAGGGCACCTTCGCCTCCAAGGTGGCGCTCGACGGCGATGCGCTCGCGGTCACGCGCGAGGTCGACGGCGGTTTGCAGACCGTGAACCTGAAAATGCCCGCGATCGTGACGACCGATCTGCGACTGAACGAGCCGCGTTACGCATCGCTTCCGAACATCATGCGGGCGAAGAAAAAGCCGATCGACGATAAGACGCCCGCCGATTACGGCGTCGATATCAAGCCGCGGCTCGAAGTGATCAAAACGTCCGAGCCGCCCACGCGCAAGGCTGGCGTCAAGGTGAAGACCGTGGCCGAGCTGATCGACAAGCTGAAAAACGAGGCGGGGGCGATCTGATGCCAACTCTTCTGATCGCCGAACACGACAACGCGACTCTGAAAGATTTCGACCAACAAGGCGCTGACCGCCGCCAGGGAAATCGGCGCTGGGGTGCATGTGCTGGTCGCGGGGCAGGGATGCCGTGCGGTCGCGGATGCTGCCGCCAAGCTCGATGGCGTTGCCAAGGTGCTGCTGGCCGAGGCGCCGGCCTACCAGCATATGCTGGCCGAGCCGATTGCCGCGCTGATCGTATCGCTTGCCGATCCCTACGAGGCGATCGTGGCGCCGGCCACGACCGCGGGAAAAAACTACATGCCGCGGGTCGCGGCTTTGCTCGACGTCATGCAGATCTCCGACGTCATCAAAGTGGTGGCGCCAGACACGTTCGAGCGGCCGATCTATGCGGGCAATGCCATACAGACGGTGCGTTCTGCCGACGCCAAGAAGGTGCTCACCATCCGCACCGCGGCGTTCCAGCCGACCGGCGCTGGCGGATCGGCGACGATCGAAACGGTATCCGGTGCTGCCGATCCTGGCCTGTCGCAGTTTGCGGGCGAGGAACTGTCGAAATCCGAGCGGCCGGAACTGACCTCGGCCAAGATCATCATTTCGGGCGGCCGGGCGATGCAAAGCCGCGAGAACTTCACCAAATATATTGAGCCGGTGGCCGACAAGCTCGGCGCCGCGATGGGGGCATCGCGCGCAGCGGTCGATGCCGGCTACGCGCCAAACGATTGGCAGGTCGGTCAGACCGGCAAGGTTGTGGCGCCGGATCTGTATATCGCGGTCGGCATTTCGGGCGCCATTCAGCACCTTGCCGGCATGAAGGATTCAAAGGTGATTGTCGCCATCAACAAGGATGAGGAGGCGCCGATTTTTCAGGTCGCCGATTACGGCCTTGTCGGCGATCTCTACCAGGTGTTGCCGCAACTGGCGGACGAACTCGGCAAGGTGAAGCGTTGACCATGGTCGAATTTTGGCGCGCCGCCGTGTGGAACATCCCGGCGGATCGTCGTACAAGGGGCACCGGGGCATGAGCGACGTCAGGGAGCGACCGGTGGCGCGTTCGGCGCGGACGGAACAGACGGTGCATCCGATACGCAAGATCGGCGTGGTCGGCGCCGGTCAGATGGGCAACGGCATCGCCCATGTGTGCGCGCTGTCCGGCCTGCACGTCATGCTCAACGATATCGCACCGGAACGCATCACCGAGGGAATGGCCACGATCAGCGGCAACCTGGCGCGCCAGGTGAGTCGCCAGCGCATCAGCGAGGAGCAGCGGCAGACCGCGCTCAAGCACATCACGGCCGCCAAGACCGTCGACGAACTCGGCGATTGCGATCTTGTCATCGAGGCGGCGACCGAGAAGGAAGAAGTCAAGCGCAAGGTGTTCGCTACGCTGTGCCCGGCGCTCAAGCCCGAGGCCATCGTCGGCACCAATACCTCGTCGATTTCAATCACGCGGCTTGCCGCCGCGACCGATCGGCCCGAGCGCTTCATCGGCATTCATTTCATGAATCCGGTGCCGCTGATGGAACTGGTCGAGGTGATCCGCGGCATCGCCACCGACGATGCCACCTTCGACGCAACCAAACAATTCATCAGCAAGCTCGGCAAACAGATCGCGGTGTCGGAGGATTTTCCCGCCTTCATCGTCAATCGCATTCTGCTGCCGATGATCAATGAGGCGATCTACACGCTTTACGAAGGCGTCGGCAATGTCGAGGCGATCGACACCGCGATGCGGCTCGGTGCGCACCATCCGATGGGGCCGCTCGAACTTGCCGACTTCATCGGGCTCGATACCTGCCTCTCGGTCATGCAGGTGCTGCACGAGGGCTTGGCCGACTCCAAATACCGGCCGTGTCCTTTGCTGGTGAAATACGTCGAGGCCGGCTGGCTCGGCCGCAAGACGCAGCGCGGGTTCTACGATTACCGCGGCGATAAGCCGGTCCCGACCAGATAAATCGGCCAGATAAATCCGCCAGGACGAGAATCGTCTTCGATCACGGCGCGCGTCAGTGCAGCGCTACGCCCAGAAAGACCAATCCAAGCGCGATTGCGGCGGTCGGAAGCGCAATCGCAAGATATTGAACGGGCACAGCGAGAATCCCCTGGCGTCCAGGGTTAGATGCCGGGGATCGCCGGGCGGTTCACGACATCACGGCCGCCACGGTCAGTTTCACAGTTGAATAAAAGAGGCGCGCCGTCCCTGCTGCCGGAGCGGCGCGCCCTCGATCCGCCGTCCAGCTATTACGCCGCTGCCGACAGTTGCGGCGCGGTTTCGCCCCAGCATGGCAGTGCGGAGACGCGCTGGAACCAGCCGCGGATGTTGGCATAGGGGCTGAGCGGGATCTGAGCGCCTTCGGCGTGAAACAGCGGCGCCGCGACCGCAAAATCCGCGACCGTGAGCGCATCGCCGACAAGATATTTCTGCTTCGCCAGATGGGTATCCAGCATCTTGGCTTCCCTGTTGAAAGCCTCGGTGGCTTTCGCAACAGCGGCCGCGTCGGCTGGGCCCATATTGACGAATTTCTTCACCAGGTTCTCGAAGATCAGCGGCTGGCAGGCTTGCGCGCCCCAGTGCGCGAGGTCCCAGCACAGCCAGCGGGTGATGTCGGCGCGGCCGCGCGCGTCATTCGGATAGAGCGGCGTTGGGCTCTTGCTGGCGAGATACTGCAGGATCGCGTTCGATTCCCAGAGCTTGAAATCGCCGTCGACCAAAGTCGGCGTGCGCCCTGTCGGACTGAGCGCCAGATAGGCGGGCGTTTGCTGCGCGCCTTTCAAGAGATCGACGAATTCAAATTCGAGTGGCATTTTCAGATGCGCGGCCAATGCGCGCGCCTTCCAGGTGTTTGGAGAGGCCGAGAAGCCGTAGAGTTTCATGATGTGCTCCTACTTGTAGCCCGGATTGAGCGAAGCGAAATCCGGGTCGGTCAGATGGACAGACAAACCGCTCCCGGGCTTCGCCGCGCTCATCCCGGGCTACGGCGGATCGCTACTCGCAGCATGAGGCGGATTTGGGTTCCTTAAATGTCGCTTTTGTATCAACTGGACCGCCGTCGTAGCAATCATGATGACGTACCCAGGCCATCGGCCGAGCAAGGCCGGCCTCGTCGCGGCCTTTCGGCGCGATGTCGAGGAAATGATAGGCGCCAAGAAACATGTCGAGTCCGCGGGCATAGGTCGAATAGGTGTGAAAGACCTCGCCGGCCTCGCTCTTGAAGAACACGCTGGCGCCCGGCCGTTCTTCGCTCGGGAATTTCGTCAATTCGTAATTGTACAGCACGTTGGCGTCGGCCTTGTCCTCAGCGGAGGCTGAGACCTGATAGTCTTGATTGAAGTCGCTGCCGAATGATGACACCCAGGCGAATTTCCAGCCCATGCGTTTCTTGAATTTTTCGATTTCTGCAAGCGGCGCACGCGAGACCACGGCGAATCTCACGTCGCGCTGGGCGAGATGAATGACGGCGCCATCGAAATGATCGGCCAGGAATGAGCAGCTTGGGCAGCCGGCTTCCCAGCCGGGACCCAGCATGAAGTGATAGACGATGAGCTGGCTCTTGCTGCCGAACAGATCGGCGAGCGTTCGCTTGCCGTCCGGCGTGTCGAAAACGTAGTTCCTTTCGACCTTCTCCCACGGCAGTTCGCGGCGCTTCTTGGCGAGCGCATCGCGGGCGCGGCTGAAGGCCTTCTCCTCCACCAGATAGGCCTTGCGTGCGGCGATCCATTGATCGTGCGATACGATTTTGTGCGGTTGCATGGCCGGGCTCCGTGTTTTACTCGCTCCGCTTACGGGAAGAGGCCTGATCAGTTAGCCGGTGTGATCCAGCCGATGCCGGCGCCGCCGGGCTCCGTCAGGATGGCGATGCGGCCAACGCCCGGCACGTCGAAGATCGGCTTCATCAGTTTGGCCCCTGCGGCGGCCGCTTTTTTGACACGCGCGTCGACGTCGTCGACAGCGATGTAGGCCATCCAGCTTTCCGGAACCGGACCATATTCGGGCGCGCTGATGTCGAAAATTCCTGCGGCTGAGTTGCCGCTCGCCTTGGCGATCCAGTAGGTGCCGCCACCGCCCGGCATCGGCATGGCCTCGAAACTCCAGCCGAGCGTGTCAGCATAGAATGTCTTGGCGCGTTCGACGTCACGCGTCATCAGTTCGTTCCAGTAGAACGTCCCATTCGCAGTCATGGATCACTCCAGCGTCAAAAGGTAAGGTTGCAACTATGGCCGAGCTTCATGGCAAAGCCGCGAAACTCATGAAAGGAACTTCTCCATCTTTTCGAGCGCGCCGTCCCAGCCCTGCTGGTGCCGGTCCCGTGCCTCTTCGTCGAAGAATTGCTCATGCGTCACCGTGAGCAGCGTTCCGTCGCCATCGGGCTTCAGCAGCACGGTGACCAGCGACTCGCGTTCTGGTGTCGATTTCCATGCCCACGTGAAAACCAGCTTCTCGTTCGGGACAATTTCCCGATAAACGCCACCCACGTCGTGCACTTCGCCGGCAGGATTCTGCATGACCCAGCGATAGTGTCCGCCGACGCGCGCGTCACATTCGGCGCTCACCGCTTTGACTTCGCCGGGGCCCATCCAGCGCTTTACTTTTTCCGGGTCGATCCAGGCGGCGAAGACCTTGGCGGGCGAGGCCTTGAGACGGCGTTTGAGGGTGAGGCTGGGTTTGACTGTGGTTTGGGTGGACATGACTCGTCTTCCTCCAAAAACGCGGCGAGACTGGAAAGCCGCTCGGACCAGAACTGTTCGTAACGCGTGAGCCACTCGAATGCGTCGCGCATCGGCTCAGCGCGCAGCTTGCAGGCGACTACACGCCCGGTCTTGCTGCGCACGACCAGGCCGGCGTCGGACAAGACGCCGAGATGCTTCATCACCGCCGGCAGCGACATCCGAAATGGCGCGGCGAGTTCGCTCACCGACAGATCGGGGGCGGATGCAAGCCGCATCACCAAGGCGCGCCGGGTCGGGTCCGACAGTGCGGCGAAAGTGCGGTCGAGGGCCTGCTCCTGAAACTTAACCATATGGTTTAGTATCAAGCGACGGGGCGGGAGTCAACCCTTTCTCCGCAAGCCGACTGGGGGATTCACCGTTCCTCAAGGACCCGGGCGCAATGATGCCGCATGGGTATGGTCAGTCTTCTGTCCGCACTAATCGGCGCGCAGACCGGCGAGATGCAGCTTGCCGTCGCGGCGCGGTTGGCGCGGATGGGCAATCCCGATAGCGGTTCATCGATCGCGAAATTGGTTGGGGTCGCGGACCAGAGCGTGAATTCGCTCGCCAATGTTGCCGGAAATATCGGGGCCAATCTCGATATCAGCGCGTGACGGCGCTGGCGCCGTCCTGCGGCGGCGTGCTGACCGCCAGACGTTTTTGATTGGCAAGCAGAATCACAAGCCCGATGAAGGCGGAAGCCGCCATCACCGCATAGATCGGCAGGTTCGAGGTGGCATGTAGCAGGCCGACGCCGGTCGAGGCGAAAGCGCCAATCACCATCTGCACAAAGCCGAGCAGCGCCGAGGCGCTGCCGATGTTGCGGTTGAATGGTGCAAGCGCCAGCGCGGCGGCATTCGGATAGGCGATGCCGCAAAACGGCAGATACAAAAGCAGCAGAACGATATTCGACGGCAGGCCGTACCATCCGCGCCATGTACCGGCGAGGATGATGGCAATGATGATCGTCTGACCGATCAGCGCGACCTGAAAGATTTTCTGGTTCGAGTACCATGTCGACAGCCAGATATTGAGTTGGCTGCCGCCGATGAAAGCGCAGGCGAGGCCGGCGAAGACCAGCCCGAACATGGCGCGATCGAGATGATAGTTGCCGATGAAAATGATCGGCGCGCCGGTGACGTAAACAAACAGGCCGGCGAACGAGAACGCGCCGGCGATTGCGTACACGAAGAATTGCGGCAGTGCGATGATGGTGCGGAACTCGCCGAGGATGGCGGCTGGATGCAGCGAAATTCCGCGATCGGGCTTGTGGCCTTCGGGCAGCACCAGGGCGAGCACGGCAATCAGGATCAGCGCATAGGCGGTGAGTACGGCGAAGATCCACGGCCATCCTGCGGTGGCCGTAATGAGACTGCCGATCGACGGCGCGAACAGAGGCGACACGCTGATGACGAGGATCAAGAGCGAAATGATCTTGGCGCTCTCATCGACAGGGAAGAAATCGCGCACCATCGCCAGCGCGCCGACGCCGGCGCCACAGCCGCCCAGCGCTTGCAGCAGGCGAAAGGCGATGAAGGCCTCGGGCGAGCGCGCCGTGGCGCAGCCGATCGATGCCAGAACAAATAGAATGAGACCGGCATAAAGCGGCGGCTTGCGGCCGAAGCGGTCGAGCACCGGGCCGTAAAACAACTGCCCGAAGGCAAGCCCGATGAAATAGCCAGAAACCGACAGCGAGATTTCCGCCGGCGTCGTAGCGAGGTCGTGCGCGATCTGCGGAAACGCGGGCAGATACATGTCGATCGAAAACGGGCTCACGGTGGAGAGCGCACCGAGAATCAGAATGAGGAAAAAATTGGCGCCACGGGTACGGGTCACAGCAAATGTCTCGGTAAAATATGTAGCGCGAAAGATGAAACCCGCGGGCGATCCCCGAATTTCGCTACGCTCAATCCGGGCTACCGATCGCGGCACTGACGAGTTTGACGCCATCATCGCTCGCCCATTCGGCTGGGCCCGCCATGTCGCCGATCTCACAGCCTTTGGGATCGACGATCAGCGTCGTCGGCATGCCGAACGCCTTGCCGGCGGTTTTCAGGTCCTCGAAGACTTCGGCGCTCTCGTCGGCAAAATACGACAGGTGGGTGACGCCGATCTGCTTCAAAAAGGCGAGGGGCTTTTCCGGATCGCGGGTGTCGATATTGACGGCGACGACCTGGAATTTGGGGCCACCGAGCTTGGCCTGCAGCGCGTCGAGCGCCGGCATCTCGCGGCGGCACGGCACGCACCAGGTCGCCCAAAGGTTCAGGAGCACGGTACGGCCGCGGAAATCGGCCAGCGTGCGGTCATGCCCCTCGGCATCCTTGAAGGCCAGCGGCGGTACCCGGAACGGGGTGTGCGCCACGGCGAGCGCAGCCACCTCGCCATGGGCGAGCGGCGCGATCCGCGCCGCCGTCTCGACCGCGCCCCGGCAGGCCGCATCGGCCGGATTGCTTCGCAGACGCCCAATCCCGTATATCCCGGCCACGACCGCGACGACCGCGGCGAGCGCGAGCATCGCCAGCATGCGGCGACGGCCGTTGGACGACGGTTCTTTATTCATTTCGGGCATCGGTAGAAAACCTCGGCGGACGCATCATGGCCAATAAAATGTGGGGTGGACGCTTCGGCCGAAAGCCCGATCCGCTCATGGAGGAGATCAACGCTTCGATCGATGTCGACCGGAAGCTTTACCGGCAGGATATTGCCGCCAGCAAGGCCCATGCGGCGATGTTGGCCAAGAAGGGCATCATCAGCGGGCAAGATTCAGGCAAGATCGCTCACGGTCTAAACACGATTCTGTCAGAGATCGAGGCCGGCAAGTTCGATTTCAAGCGCGCGCTCGAGGACATTCATATGAATGTCGAGAGCCGACTCTCCGACCTGATCGGGCCGTCTGCGGGGCGACTGCACACGGCGCGGTCCCGCAACGACCAGATCGCGACCGATTTCCGGCTCTGGGTGCGCGATGCCATCGACGGAATTGATGCCGCGCTCGCCGCCTACCAGCGCGCGCTGGCCGAGAAGGCGCTGGAACACGCCGCGACTGTGATGCCGGGCTTCACCCATTTGCAGAGCGCACAGCCGGTGACGTTCGGGCATCATTTGCTTGCCTATGTGGAGATGGCGGCGCGCGACCGCGGCCGCTTTGCCGACGCTCGTGCGCGGCTTAACAAATCGCCGCTCGGCGCGGGCGCGTTGGCGGGTACTTCGTTTCCGATTGATCGCGACATGACGGCAAAAGCATTAGGTTTCGCCCGGCCGGCCGCGAATTCGCTCGATGCGGTGTCCGACCGGGATTTCGTGCTGGAGACGCTTTCGGCGGCGGCGATCGCGGCCGTGCATCTGTCGCGTTTTGCCGAAGAGATCGTGATCTGGTCGTCGCCGCTTGCCGCTCTGATCAGCCTGTCGGACGCTTTCACCACCGGCTCGTCGATGATGCCGCAGAAGCGCAATCCCGACGCCGCCGAACTGGTGCGCGCCAAGACCGGGCGCATCCTCGCCGCGCTGGTCGGGCTACTCACGGTGATGAAGGGGCTGCCGCTCGCCTATCAGAAGGATATGCAGGAAGATAAGGAAGGCGCGATCGACGCTCTCGGCGCGCTTTCACTGTCGGTCGCCGCCATGACCGGCATGGTTCGGGACATGGAACCGGACGAGGAGCGGATGCGGCAGACGGCCGGCGAGGGCTTTGCCACCGCGACCGATCTCGCCGATTGGCTCACGCGCGAACTCAAGCTGCCGTTCCGGGACGCCCACCATGTCACCGGCCGGATCGTCGCCAAGGCGGCGGAAGCCGGCGTCCCGCTCGATAAGCTGCCGCTTGAGGTCATGCGGGCCATCGAGCCGCGCATCACCAAGGCGGTCTTCGGGGTGCTTTCGGTCGAGAAATCGGTGACGAGCCGGGCGGTTTACGGAGGCACGGCGCCGAAAAACGTGCGAATCCAGGCGAAGCGCTGGCTCAAACGCTTGGAAAAGGCGTAAACGAGGTGGCAACGGCTTGGCGACAAAATCTCGCCGTCTGAGGGTGGTTTAAAGGGTTTGGACGGAAGCGGGTCCACGGGGACAGGGGACAGGGTTTGGCCGGAAGCCGACGCGTGACTTGTGCGCTCGCCGTGGCGCTGATCGTGCCGTTGGCGCTGGGCGCCTGCGGCCGCAAAGGGCCGCTCGATCCGCCACCGAGCGCCGCGACACCGCCGCCGCCGGCCCTGCAACCGCAGCCGGCCCCCTCGACCACTGGCCTGATCGACCCACTCACTCCACTCGGGCAAGCCCAGCAGGCGCCGCCGCCGATGCAGACTACGCAGGTCGCTCCCGCGCAGGCGGAGCGGAAGACCTTCCTGCTCGACCCGCTGATTCGGTAAATCTCGTCATTGCGAGCGAAGCGAAGCGATCCAGGCCCACACGCGATGAGCCAGGGCCAGCCTGGATTGCTTCGTCGCTCCGCTCCTCGCAAGGACGAAGTCCTTTGCTAGTCAGCGTTATCCTGTCTAAGAACCGTCCATGCATCACTTCGATTACCGCGACGGCGAGCTCTTTGCCGAGGACGTGAATCTCACGAGCCTTTCCCAGACCGTCGGCACGCCGTTCTATTGCTATTCGACCGCGACCATCGAGCGCCATTACCGGGTGTTTGCCGAAGCGTTCGCCGATGTCGATGCACTCGTGTGCTACTCGGTCAAGGCGAACTCCAATCAGGCGGTGATCGCTACGCTCGGCCGGCTCGGCGCCGGCGCCGATGTGGTGTCCGAGGGCGAACTCAAGCGCGCGCTTGCCGCCGGCATTCCGCCGCAAAAAATCATGTTCTCGGGTGTCGGCAAGACGGCGCGCGAGCTGGCGCTGGCGGTCGAGAACGGCATTCTGTGCGTCAACGCCGAGTCGGAAGCCGAGATCGAGCAGCTTGCCGCGATCGCGGCCGAGAAAGGCCGCACCGCCGACATTTCGATCCGCGTCAATCCCGACATCGACGCCAAGACCCACGCCAAGATCGCGACCGGCAAGGCGGAGAACAAATTCGGCATCCCGATCAGCCGCGCGCGCGAGGTCTATGCGCGCGCCGCCAAGCTTCCGGGCGTGCGCGTCGCCGGCGTCGACATGCACATCGGCAGTCAGATCATCGAGCTCGATCCGTTCGGCGATGCGTTTGCGCTGCTCGCCGACTTCGTGCGCATGCTGCGCGCCGACGGGCACACGATTGCGCATATCGATCTTGGCGGCGGCCTCGGGATTCCGTATCACCACGACAACGCGCCGCCGCCCGATCCCGCCGCCTACGCGGCGATCGTCAAGACTGCGACGGCGGGGCTCGACTGCAAGCTGATCTTCGAGCCTGGCCGGCTGATCGTCGGCAACGCCGGTATCCTGCTGACGCGCGTGTTGTACGTGAAGCCCGGCGAGGCCAAGACGTTTGTCATCATCGATGCCGGTATGAACGATCTGGTGCGCCCGACGCTCTACGATGCGCACCACGAAATTCTTCCGGTGCGGCAGGCGGCGCCGGGCGCGCCGCGGATCGTCGCCGATGTGGTCGGACCGGTCTGCGAGTCCGGCGATTTCCTCGCGCTGGAACGGTCGCTGCCGGTGCCGCACCCGGGTGACCTGCTCGCGGTCATGAGCTCCGGCGCTTACGGGGCGGTGCAGTCCGGCACCTACAACACGCGCCCGCTCATTCCCGAGGTGCTGGTGCGGGCAGGGGACTGGTCGCTGGTGCGCCCGCGGCTCGACGCCGACAAATTGATCGCGCTCGACCGCCTGCCGCCGTGGATTGCCGGGGCGTAAAATCGCCGCGGCTGCGTCGCAGCGCGGTTATCTGACGAGGGACCGTGATAGCCAATGCGGCAAATTCAAACAGCAAATGTGACCCGCCACGTCAGCAGGAAGACGGGCGACGACGCCAACGATGGATCGTCTCCGGATTTGCCCCTACGGACCATTCAGCGGGCTATCAACATCATCGCGTATTCCCAAGACATGGCCGGCTTCTCGGCGACGATAAAGCTCGACGACGGCGAGTATGACGAAGGCATCCTCATCAGCGGCGCATTCCTGGGGAACGCGCAAATTTCGATCACCGGCAATCTTGACGAGCCCGAAAAGGTCGTCGTCACCAGCGCCGCTGGCCAAACTGCAATAACGGTTCAGGACTTCGCCTGCGCGACGTTCAACGGCATGACCATCGCCGCCGGCCGGGACGGCAATGGCATCGTGGCGCAGAAGTTCGGCATTGCCGATATCGGCGAAGTCATTCGCTTCGGACCGATCGAAGGGCAGGGAAACCACATATTCGCCAATCCACAAGGCCGCATCAATTCGCTTGCCGGCTACACCATCAGCGGCGGCGCTCGTCATCACGTCGGCATCAATCACGGTGTGGTCGCGACGGCCGGCGTCGAAGTGCAAATTCCCCACGCCTTGAAGTTCGGGATATTCGCAAGCGTGCAATTCGGCGGTTTCTATCAGGCCCCGGCGATGAAGTTTGTCGGCGCCGGCGTTGCCGGGACAACCGGGCAGCGCTTCCATGTCGAAACGTGCGGCGTCATCCAGACCAACGGCGGTGGTGAGAGCTATTTTCCGGGTGACGTCGGGGGCAGGATCGCGGGCTTCCTGGGGGCGTATCAGTGAGGGCACTTGGTCGGGCAGTTTGAGTTGATTCGCGGTCTGTCGCCCGGACAACCCATCCCTCGGAGACTGTGGCTCGATACCGACAAATTGATCCCTTTTACCTCCCTCCCGATCCGGACTGCGTTCGATTAGCGCGATTTTCAGTCCTTTTTGGGCGGTTGGACCCGTTCTTGCTTGGACCTGCCCTGATATTACCGTGTTATCCTGCGACATTCTGTCGAACGCGTTGCCCGCTTTGCGGAGACCTTGGTGACCGAAACGACTTTGCCCGATACGGCTGAGCCTCGTGGCAACGAAATCTGCTGGCGGCCGCGCTCAAGCGCGCGCGCTGGACGATTTTCTGGGAACGGCTGTGGCCGCGGCTGGCGGCCTTTGCGACCGTGATCGGGCTTTTTTTGGCGATCTCATGGCTCGGCGTGTGGCTGTGGCTGCCGCCATTAGCCCGCGCGATCGGACTTGCGGTGTTTGCCGTCCTCGCCATCGCGGCCGCGATCCCGTTCGTGTTTGTGCGCATGCCCGCTGCGGCCGACGCCCTGCGCCGGCTCGACCGGGAGAGCGGCCTGACCCATCGTCCGGCGACGACGATCGCGGACGCCTTGGCGGTTAGCGACAAGGATCCCTATTCGCTGGCGCTATGGAATGCTCATGTCGAGCGCGCCCGGCAGGCTGCACGCTCGTTCAAGGCCGGACTGCCGGCGCCGCGCATGGCCTGGCGGGACCCTTACGCCATCCGCGGCCTGGTGCTGATCGCCTGTATTGCCACTTTCCTGGCCGCCGGCGGTGAGCGCTACAAGCGCATCGCCACGGCATTTGACTGGCAGGGCGTAGTGTTGCCGGCGAATTTCCGCGTCGACGCCTGGGTGATCCCGCCGCTCTACACCGGCAAGCCGCCGGTCATGCTGCCGGGCATCCATCCCGGCGAGAATTTCGCGCAACTCACAGCTCCGATTGCCGTGCCGGTGAATTCGACTTTGGTGGTGCGCGCCACCGGCAAGGTCGATCTCGATGTGGCGGGTTCCGGCGGCGTGACTGCATCCAAGGAACCGGTATCGGCACCCGCCGGCACCGAGGAACATCGCTTCACCATCAAGGCCGCTGGCGCTGCGACTTTGCGCGGAGCCGGCGACGATGTCAGCTGGCCGTTCAACGCTATCCCCGACCGGCCGCCGACGATCGCGTTGACCAAGGACCCGCAGGAGCAGCGCCGCGGTTCGCTGCTGTTGTCCTACAAATTGCAGGACGACTACGAAGTCACCAAGGCGGAAGCGATCTTCGCGCGCAAGGACGACAAGACTGCGAAGGCCGAGGCGCCGCATCCACTGTTCGGCCCGCCTGAGCTTCCGCTGATTCTGCCGCAAGCGCGCACCAAGAACGGGGTCGGGCAGACGCTGAAGGATCTGACCGATCATCCATGGGCCGGCGCCGAGGTAACGATGACACTGGTCGCCCATGACGACGGCGGCAATGTCGGCAGGAGCGAGCCGGTGACGTTCCGTCTGCCGGAGCGCGTCTTCATCAAGCCGCTGGCGCGGGCGCTGATCGAGCAGCGCCGCAATCTCGCGCTCGATGCACACGCCAAGCCGATCGTGCTGACCGCGCTCGATGCGCTGACGCTCGCGCCGGATAAATTCATGCCCGACGCCAGCACCTATCTGGGCCTGCGCTCGATCTACTGGACGCTCGTGCATGCCGACAACGACGACGCGCTGCGCGACGTGACCAAGCGGCTGTGGTCGATGGCGGTCGACATCGAGGACGGCGACGTGGCCGACGCGCAGACCGCGTTGCGCAACGCCGAGGACGCGTTGCGCCAGGCGCTGGCGAACGGCGCCAGCGATCAGGAAATCAAGCAACTGATGGACAAGCTGCGCCAGGCGATGAACCGTTACATGCAGGCGCTGGCGCAGCAGCAGCGCAATAACGGGCAGATGTCGCGCCCGCTCAATCCGAATGCGCGCGTCATGACTCCGCGCGACCTGCAGAACATGCTCGACCGGCTCGAGAGCATGGCGCGCAGCGGCTCCCGCGACGCCGCCCAGCAGCTTCTGTCCGAGCTTCAGCAGATGATGGAAAATCTGCAGATGGCGTCGCCCAACGGCGGCGGCGACGACGATCAGATGTCGTCGGCGCTAGACGAACTGGGCGACATGATCCGCCGGCAGCAGGATTTGCGCGACCGCACCTATCGCCGCGGGCAGCAGCACGGCCAGCGCGGTCAACAGGGTCAGCAAGGCCAGCAGGGCGATCAGCAACAGATGGGCCGGCTGCAGCAGGACCAGAAGGCTTTGCGCGATCGCCTCAACAAGTTGCTCGAACAGTTGCGGCAGCACGGCCTCGGCCAGAGCCAGCCGGGTAAAGGCGAGCAGCAGGGCAAAGGCCAGCAACAAGGCCAGGGTCAGCAGGGCGACGGGCAAGACCAGATGTCCGAACTCGGCCGCGCCGGACAGGCCATGGGCGAGGCCGAGGGCGATCTCGGCGGGGGGGATACCGACGGTGCGGTCGATTCCCAGGGCCGGGCGCTCGACGCCTTGCGCAAAGGCGCACAGTCGCTGGCCCAGTCGATGCAGCGCCAGATGGGCCAGGGGCAGGGCATGGGCCGCCTCGGGCGCTTCGGTCAGTCCCGCGCCGACCAGGAGACCGATCCGCTCGGCCGGCCGATGCGCGGCCATGACTACAGCGATAATTCGACGGTCAAAGTGCCGGGCGAAATTGACGTCCAGCGCGCCCGCCGCATCATCGAGGAATTGCGCAAGCGCTTCGGTGAACTCGGCCGCCCGCAGGAAGAACTCGATTACATCGAGCGGCTGCTGAAGGATTATTGACCTCGTCATGCCCGCACTTGTTGCGGGCATCCACGACTTTTCGTGCAAGCTCGACATGAGACGTGGATGGCCGGGACAAGCCCGGCCATGACGGCGGCTTGGATTGCGACCTCGCGCTATCTAAAACCGAAACAGCTCCGCCACTTTCACGTCTTCCAGATTGTGCAGCCGCGACAGCAATGCGGTGCGTTGTTTTTCGCCAAGCACGGCCGCCGATGTTTTCAAGAATTTCTGCTCGAGCCGTTGGCGTGTCAGCGGTGACGTGGCGGTGCCTTCGAAATCGGTCCGTTCGATCGACAGCGTGCGCCCGTTTTTGAGCGTGATGAAAATCCGGCACGCCATCTGGTCGTCGTTGGCGCCGTCCTTGGCGTAGGGCGCAAGCGTCACGCGCCTGGCGAGGTCGAGGATTGCCGGATTTTGATCGGGCCCGTCGAGGAAGGACTGCGGATCGCCGGGATCGCGATGCAGCGCCAGCGCGATCGTGAACGGCAGACTGTATTGCGCCGTCGCCACGTCGCGCGGCGCCGGATCGCCGTGGTGCGACAGCACCTTGTCGGCAACCTCCGCGGTGACGCTGGCGACATCTTGGGCAGTGAACGGCTCCTTGGCGCGTAGCGCCAATAGCGCCTGGACCGGCGACTGCGCGGTGACATGGCACGGAAAGGTCTTGAACGCGATGGTCAGCGTTTCCCAGCGCTCGCCCAGGCCGACCGGGATCAGGGACAAATCGGCATCGCGCGCAAAGGCGTCGAGCGCGCCGAACTTGCCTTCGAGAATGACCTCCGGCCCTTCGAAGCCGCGCGCCGCGAGCATCGCCGCGGTGACGCCGCCCTCGGCGGCGCGGCCCATGTGGATGCGCTTGACCATGCCGCCCTGGCCGGATTTCACGAACGCCATCAGGCCGGAGCAGAACGAGCCGCCGATGCCCATCGCCATCGTGGTCTGCATGGCGGAAAGCTCCATGACCTTGCTCGCCGCCACCGCCGAGCCGAACACGCCGGTGAAGCCCGGCGCGTGGAAGCCGAGTTTTTCGCTTGTGCTCTTCGCCGCGTGCGCGATGCGGAACATGCATTCGACGCCGGCGACGAAAGCGGTGATCAACTCCTTGCCGGAGACCTTGGCTTCTTGCGCTGTAGCGAGCGCGCCGGTGAGCACCGTTGCGCCCGGATGCACGCCGGTCGACGGCTGGCGCAGATTGTCGAATTCGAAGGCGTGCGCGAACGCGCCGTTGGCGAACGCCGCACCCGGTGCGCTGGCATGGCGGAACGCCGGGCCGAGTACCGTGCTCTGTCCGTCGCCGATGTGATGCACATAGTCGGCGACGATCTTGCTCCACGGCAAGGTCGAGCCAAACAGCACCACGCCGACGGTGTCGATGATGCAGGCCTTGGCGATGGCGACGGCCGGGGCCGGAATGTCCTCATAGCGCAAAGCGGTCGCGAATTCCGCCAGCGTCCTGGTTTCGCCTGCCATGGTGTTTTCCCCGACTTGAAGGCGTTACCGCATAATCGCGAGGCGGGGCGGTGTAAATGACGTCGAAAGGCGTGTGCAGAGCGGCACGGCACTGGCCATCCTCCCCCCGCTATAGCGGGGGAGGATTGCGGCGTCACCGCGTTGACACACGGTGCGGGGGGCCTAAATTAGGGGCGTTCCGAGGGGAGCGCCGGCAGGCGCTGAGAGACCGCGTAGGTGGTGACCCTTTGAACCTGATCCGGGTTATGCCGGCGAAGGGACGGAAACTTCTCTCCAATCCCCGCCCCAGCCGCATTCTGTCCGGATCGCTCTAGAGCGTGGTCCCGAAAAGTGGCCACCGGTTTTCGGATCGGACCACGCTCAAACGATAGTTTTTTGAAGCGATCCCAAGGAGTTCGCAATGAATAAGCCGCTGTCCGAATCCGATCTCGCAACCCCGAAGGTCACGACCGGCCCGATCGCCGGCTCGCGCAAAATCTATGCGACGCCCGATGCTGCGCCCGACCTGCGCGTACCGCTGCGCGAGATTGCGCTCGATGCTTCCTCGGGCGAGCCGCCGCTGCCGGTCTACGATCCGTCCGGCATCTACACCGACAACGATGTCGCCATCGACGTCGAGAAGGGTCTCAAGCGCGCCCGCATCGCATGGGTGAAGGAGCGCGGCGGCGTCGAGGAATACGAGGGCCGGCCGATCCAGCCGGTCGATAACGGCAACGTCACCGGCAAGCACCTCGCGCGCAATTTCGCCAATACGCCGAAGCCGCTGCGCGGCCTGCCGGGTCATCCGGTCACCCAGCTCGAATGGGCGCGCAAGGGCATCATCACCAAGGAAATGATCTATGTCGCCGAGCGCGAAAATCTCGGCCGCAAGAAGATGCTCGACGTGGCGCAGGAGCGCGCCGCCGACGGCGAGAGCTTCGGCGCTTCGGTGCCGCTGTTCGTCACGCCGGAATTCGTGCGCGACGAGGTGGCGCGCGGCCGCGCCATCATCCCCTCGAACATCAACCACGCGGAACTCGAGCCGATGGCGATCGGCCGCAACTTTCTCACAAAAATAAATGCCAATATCGGCAACTCCGCCGTCACCTCGTCGGTCGAGGAGGAAGTGGAGAAGATGGTGTGGGCGATCCGCTGGGGCGCCGACACGGTGATGGACCTGTCCACCGGCCGCAACATCCACAACACCCGCGAATGGATTTTGCGCAATTCGCCGGTCCCGATCGGCACCGTGCCGATCTATCAGGCGCTGGAGAAGGTCAACGGCGATCCGGTCAAGCTCGACTGGGAATGCTACAAGGACACGCTGATCGAGCAGTGCGAGCAGGGCGTCGATTATTTCACCATCCACGCCGGCGTCCGCCTCGGTTACATCCATCTCACCGCCAACCGTGTCACCGGCATCGTGTCGCGCGGCGGTTCCATCATGGCCAAGTGGTGCCTGGCGCACCACAAGGAGAGCTTCCTCTACGAGCGCTTCGACGAGATTTGCGACCTGATGCGCAAGTATGACGTGAGCTTCTCGCTCGGCGACGGTCTGCGCCCGGGCTCGATCCGCGACGCCAACGACCGCGCCCAGTTCGCCGAGCTCGAGACCCTCGGCGAACTCACCAAGGTGGCCTGGGACAAGGGCTGTCAGGTGATGATCGAAGGCCCCGGCCACGTGCCGCTGCACAAGATCAAGGTCAATGTCGACAAGCAGCTCAAGGAATGCGGCGAGGCGCCGTTCTATACGCTTGGCCCGCTGGTCACCGACATCGCGCCGGCCTACGACCACATCACCTCGGCGATCGGCGCCGCCATGATCGGCTGGTTCGGCACCGCCATGCTCTGCTACGTCACGCCGAAGGAGCATCTCGGCCTGCCGGATCGCAACGACGTGAAAGACGGCGTCATCGCCTACAAGATCGCCGCCCACGCTGCCGATCTCGCCAAGGGCCATCCCGCCGCCCAACTGCGCGACGATGCGCTGTCTCGCGCACGCTTCGAGTTCCGCTGGGTCGACCAGTTCAATCTCTCGTTGGACCCCGACACCGCGCGCAGCTACCACGACGAGACGCTGCCCAAGGAAGCCCACAAGGTGGCGCATTTCTGCTCGATGTGCGGGCCGAAATTCTGCTCGATGAAGATCACCGCCGACGTGCGCGACTACGCCGCCGGGCTCTCCGACAACGAGAAGGCCGCGCTCTACCCGGATGCCGCCAAGCAGGGCATGGCCGACATGTCGAAGAAGTTTCTCGACATGGGGGCGGAGGTTTATGTCGATAAGGCGGCGGCCGCGAAGGAAGGCAACAAGGCGCTGTAAGAAATCGCCTGTCCCGGTTGCGGGAGAGAGCCTGCCCCTGGACTTGATCCGGGGGGCGCCGATCCTTTAGGCGAGGCGGGTGAGGGCCTTTAGACATGGACGGCGATGTCAGACCGCAATTGACGAAAATAGCAGACGACCTAGCGGCAGGCCGTTCTGTGCCACCAGTTACGACCCGCGAGTTCTTATCGTGGTTTTTCGCCCAGCGTCGTGGTTATTGGGTCGTTCAGTCGATTCGACGGGAGCTTGGACGAGCAAAGTTGCAAACCGTCCCTGACTTCGAATCGACTTATATTGACGATCCAATCGAGTTCCAGCCAGAAAGCAACCGGAAATCGGAGGCACCGGCGAGAGCTGTTGCCGAAGCGTCAACTGGACCAATTGCTCTGGAAAATACGATTTAAACTTCCGCACGAATTACTTTACTTATCAGCCAAGATCCAACCTACCGAATAAGCAAGCTTGCCGCTGCCAACCAGGGCGTCGTTTCGGTAAAGCCTGATGCGACTTTGGCAGAGTGCATGGCAAAAATGCTCCTCCGCGATTTCTCGCAATTGCCAGTTATGACGAACGACTGGGAAGGTAAAGGGAACGGTTAGCTGGAAAACAGTCGGCTCTCAGCTAGCACTTTCAAAATTGCCGGAATTTGCGCGACAAGCCATGGTCCCGTATCACGAAATCCGAGCCAGTGCCTCCATTTTTGAGGCGATCCCATTGGTCGTCGCCCACGAGTACGTGCTAGTGCGAGGCGATGATAATCGCATCATAGGAATAATCACGGCGACTGACCTGAGTGAACAGTTCCAGCAACTTTCAGAGCCGTTTCTTTTGCTTGGAGAAATTGAGAATTTGTTGCGAGGCATTATCGGCGATCATTTTTCAGTTTCCGAGCTTGCCGACGCGCGTGATCCCGAAGATGAGAACCGAAAGGTCGACAGCCCCGCTGATCTAAATTTTGGCGAGTATGTTCGTTTGCTCCAAAAGCCCGAAAATTGGAAGCGATTGGACTTGGCGATAGATCGGACAGTGTTCTGCAGTGATTTGGACGCAATTCGGGAAATTAGAAACAATGTCATGCATTTCGACCCGGAAGGAATTGTGGACGATGACCTGAGCAAGCTCCGGAACTTCACGAACTTCCTAAAGCAGCTTCAAGCCGCTCTTGTGCAGAAAAGGGCCGATACAGCAGAACAACACTGAGTCAGCCCGTAGCGCGGATTAGCCAAAGGAGTAATCCGCCGTCTGGCCGATCCGCTCATCGCAACGGCGGGTTATGGCTTCGCCTAACCCGCCGTACGGAAGATGGGCATGCCGAAGCCGGCCACGCCGCCGTTCACCCCCGGCCAATGAACGAGCGCATGTGGTTCGGCAGGATCGTCGCCTCGTACAGGTTCACTTCCGGCGGCAGCGACGCCATCAGCACTGCGACCTTGGCGACGTCCTCCGCGGTCATCACGTAATCTTCCGGCGTGTCGCCGGGGCCAGCCTTGGCGCGGCCGCGGCGGGTGGTGAACGATGACAGCGCGCCGGGTTGCAGGATCGAGGTGACAATGTTGTGCCTGCAATTACGGTAACAGTGCACTCAATTGATATTATGGCGCAATCTGCGCCCGTCTCAAATTGCGAATTAGGCGAAATTGAATTGGCGGCTCAAGAGCGCCGACCCTCCTTCGCCTCTCCATCAAGCCAATCCGACAGGCGCCCGGGCTTGCCCTTTTTCTTGCTCTTTGGTGCGGTCGCGGTAGCCTTGGGCGCCGCGGCGTCGCGCGCCAGGCGGAGCGCCTTCAGCCGTGCAGTCTTCGCGCGCACCGCCGCCGCCTCGGTTTCGTAGTCCGATGTTGCCTTTTTGGCATCGTTGGCGCGCTGCACCTTTGCGAACTCGGCGTTCGCCTGATGCTTGTTGGAATTGTCCGACATCATCGTTCCTTTTCACAAATTGCCGTGACAGTGCATTCAATCGACGGGAGGGTCAATCCGCGCCGTCATAGCGCGGGGTCACTCGCACGCGCCGATCCGCGACCGTTTCCCCCGCTTCGCCGATCTCATCGACGATGAGCCGGAGGCGGGTCTGTTCGATCGCTGCGCGCGGCCGAGAGCATCGGCCGGCCGCTCGGCGACGACCGCTTTCTCGCCCGCGTTGAGAAGCTGACTGCGCGGATGCTGCGGGCCGGCAAACGCGGGCCGAAGCCAAAGACGATCGCTGAAACGAGGCGCCTATTGAATGCGCCGTCACCGTAATTCCGCGTTGAGAAGCTGACGGCGCAGATGCTACGAGTTGGCAAACGCGGGCCGAAGCCAAAGACGATCGCTGACGGAAGCAAGGCGGCTATTGAATGCACTGTCACCGCAATCCTCCGTAATCCCGCTATGGCGTAACGCGAATTCGTGGCAACGGCGCGTTTACTACATCAGATGCTAGAATCAGGATCAACTCAGCCTTAAGTAAAGGTTGGCACTGTTGGCGCTACCGAATGGTGAGTTGTTTGGCTCTATCGACGGGGATCGAACCGCAATGGGCAAGCGGGATGAAGCATTGACGCTTCTCAGCAAAGGACTGGACCCTGTGGAGATTGCCAATCGCCAAGGGGTCAGCTTGGAAACCATCATCGGTTACCTGAACCAAATGATCGGGGCGGAAAAGCTGCGACGGTCGGACGTTCTGTTTTCTTTGCCAAGAGATTGGCGCTCGAAGCCCCAATGCAAGGATTATCAACGTGTTGCGGACATGTGCGGAGCCTCCGCCCACGCGCTCGGTGACATGTACGAAGAGCTGAGGCGACTTGAAATAAAACTGCACGGAATAATCCGGAACGCTCTTCATGAGGAGTATGGGAGGGACGAGAGCGGGTGGTGGCGAACTGGAATTCCCTTGGCCCTCCGGCAAAAGTTGCAAAATCGAAGGGAGGAAGATACCGATCCCGATGAACCTTACGCCTATACTGACCTACTTGATCTCGCGGACATTCTGGAAAAGCAGTGGAGCAAGATCGCGTTGAAGGTACTTGGCGAGACATTCGAAAAGAGAGAAATCCTCGCTGATCTACGCAGACTGAACCAAATTCGACGGAAGGTGATGCATCCGGTCCGATCTAGCCCGACGAATGACAATGACTTTGAGGAGGAATTCAAGTTCGTCTGTAGTCTTGCTCAAAAATTGACGGCCAAAGATAAGAAAATGCCGCGAACCATAAGTTCTCCGTAATCAGCGATCTATTGAGGTTCACGCCGACTAATTGCGCGTCAGCGCCAGCACCGCGTTGCGCTAATTGGTCACACGATCGCCTGGGCGCCACGGCGCCGGCCACTGCCCAAGGGAAGCGCGAGTTTTTCTTCGTCCGCCGTGCCACACATCACCCCCGCCCAATAAACGAGCGCATGTGGTTCGGCAGGATCGTCGCTTCGTACAGGTTTACTTCCGGCGGCAGCGAGGCCATCAGCACGGCGACTTTGGCGACGTCCTGTGCGCTCATCACGTAATCTTCCGGCGTGTCGCCGGGGCCGGCCTTGGCGCGGCCGCGGCGGGTGGTGAAGGATGACAGCGTCGCGCCGGGATGCAGGATCGAGGCGACGATGTTGTGCTTGCGCCCGTCCATGGTGAGCTGGTGGGTCATGCCTTGCAGGCCGAATTTGGTCACGGTGTAAGGCAGCGAATCCGGCCGCGGCGTCTTTGCCGAGACGCTGCCGATGTTGACGATGCGCCCGCCCTTCGGCTCCTGCGCCTTCATCATCCGGATCGCCTCGCGCGCGCACAGGAACGCCGCCGTGATGTTGATGTCGAGCGCCTCGCGCCAGTAGTCGAGCGTGATGTCTTCGGTGTTGCGGTGGGTGGCAATGCCGGCATTGTTCACCAGCACGTCGAGGCGGCGATAGCTTTTCGCCACCGCGGCGAACAGGGCGGTGACGTCGTCCTCGCGCGTGAGATCGGCCACGACCGGCAGCGCCTCGCCGCCGCCCGCCTTGATGCCGGCCGCGACCTCGTCGAGCAGCTCCTTGCGCCGCGCGACCAGTACCGTTTTCGCGCCCTCGGCCGCGAACGTCTCGGCGATGCCGCGGCCGATGCCGTTGCTGGCGCCGGTGACGATCGCGATCTTGCCCTGCAATTGATTGCCCATCGAGTCCCCCGGAATTTTGCGGTGAGACTCTACATCATCAGGCGCGGGTCGTAGCCCGGATTGAGCAACGCGAAATCCGGGGATCGCCCCAGCGAGCTTTGCCCCGGATTTCGTTTCACTCAATCCGGGCTACGGGCCGAAGAAATGGTTAACGCTTTATTGAACCTTTCATAGGTATTCGCACGCTATAGGCTTGCGCGCCCAAGGCGCGCAGAAAAGCTCCGAATGCGCGGTTGATTTTTGATTCGTGTTCTGTGGCGTCCCGGCTTTGCGTAACGCGGAAGTTTCGCAAGCTCTCTGGAGACTCCACATGCAGGTTCTGGCGCTGATTTCACGCAAAGGCGGCACCGGCAAAAGTACGCTGACAATCGGACTCGCCGGCGCTGCGCTTGAAGCCGGTCATAACGTCTGCGTGGTCGAAGCCGATCCGCTAGGCACCGTCTCCAATTGGCGCAGGCGCCGCGATCGCGCCGCGCCGGCCGTCGAGACCGTGCACGACGGGCTTTCACTGTTGGCGCTTCTGCCCAGGCTTGCGGCCCGCGGTGTCACGCTCGCGATCATCGATACCGCAGGCGGCTGGAGCGAGGCTTTCAACACCGCTGTCTACGCCGCCGACCTGTGTCTCATTCCGGCGCGTCCCTCGATCGCCGATATCGAGGCTGCGGCGCCGGCGCTGACAGCCGTTCGCGCCGCGGAAAAGCCTTTTGCCTTCGTGCTCAACCAAACTCCGGTCCGCAGTTATCGCATCGGCAGCGCGACAGGCGCGCTGTGCGACGCCGCGGCTGCGTTTGATCTCGGCGATGTGATCGCGTCGCCCGCGATCGTGGCGCGAAGCGATCAGCAGGATGCGCTTCGACTCGGGCTCGCGGTCACCGAGCTTGCCGGCGATGGCAAATCGGCAGCGGAAATTCGCGGACTCTGGCAGTGGGTGAAAGCCCGGCTCGACTCGCTTAAAGCGCCGGAGGCTCCAACGGGCGAAGTGACCGTTGGTGCGCCGGCGAATACGCAAGATGGCGCACCGGCCGATCTGGCCATGCTGCCATTGCCCGCGGCGAATGAGACGGATTTTGACGCCGTGATCGTGGCCAATCAGGAAACGCCGCTGCGCGCCGCGAGCTGAATTTTCCGGCCTACCTCACCGTCAGTATGAGGCCGTTGAGGTCCGCGCTGACGATGGCGCCGACCGAAATGCCGGTCAGCGTCAGCACTGCGCCGCGCTGGTTGGTCAGCACGATGGCCTGCGCGCCACGGCCGACGGCCGCGCCGACATTGCCCGCCGCATAGACGCCGTTGACGTCGCCCGGGCTGCGGATGTGGCTCACAGTGCCGCGGAAGCGCGTCTCGGAGGCGCCGAAGGTGAAGCCATAGCTCAGGCCGCCGATATTGAGCGGATACCGCCTGCCGTGGAAGAACAGCGTCCCCGAGCCTGCCGAACCGCCGATGACAAAGCCTGCCTTCACGACGCTGAAGGTGATGCCGCCATCGTCGGCGTATGCAGTGGCGCCGAACGTGCAACCGGCAAGTGCCAGCAATGCGATCAGGCTTCGACGAAACGCGGATGCGGTGCGCATGGGTTTTCACTCCCCGGGCTTGTGTGGACGCGAATCAGCTTGGTCCCCCGGGCCACCATACAGCGGCGGCGGGCTGGTGGGCGAGTTGCACCTCCGGACCGCTCGCGGCGAGAGCCAATCGGCTTCGTCATTGCGAGGAGCAAAACGACGAAGCAATCCAGCTCTTTGACGCCGGGCTGGATTGCTTCGCTTCGCTCGCAATGACGGTGCCCTCAATCGAAATGGATATGCGCCGCCTTGGCGACGGCGGTGTATTTGGCGATGTCGCGGGCGATGCGATCGCGGAACGCGGCGCCGCTGCTGCCGTCCGGAATGAGGCCGAGCTGGGTGATGCGCCCGGCGACGTCGGGCAGCTTGGCGATCGCCATAATCTCGCTTTCGAGTTTTTTGACGATCGGCGCCGGCGTGCCCTTGGGCGCGGCGAGGCCGATGAAGCCTTCCACCACCACGCCATCGATGCCGACCTCGGCGAGCGTCGGCACCTCGGGCAACGCGGGCAGGCGCGTCGCACCGGTTGTGGCGAGCGGCCGCAGCTTGCCGGCCTTGAACAGCGGCATCGCCGGCCCGGCGTCGGCGAATGTCATCGCCGCCTGGCCCGATATCACGGCCGTGACCAGCTCGGCGCCGCTCTTGAACGGGATGTACTGGAATTTCGCGCCGGTCTTTTCGTTGAACAGCTCCGAGGTGAGCTGAAACACCGCCGACGTCGAGGCGTAGTTGGCCTTGTCCGGGTGCGCCCTGCTCCAGTCAACAAGTTCCTTGACCGACTTGACCGGCAGCGATTCCGAGACCGACAGCACCAGCTGATAGAGCGCGATATTGCCGATCAGTGCGTAGCTCTTGAGCGGATCGTAAGGCAGGTGCGAATAGGTTGCCGGATTGACCGTCATCGATCCGGCCGGCGCGACGAGCAGCGTGAGGCCGTCCGGCGCGGCGTGCGCCACATACTCCGCCGCAATCGTGCCGCCAGCGCCCGGCTTGTTCTCGACGATGAACGGCTGGCCGAGACGTTCGGAGAGTTTCTGGGCGACGACACGCGCGATGATGTCGTTCGAGCCGCCCGGCGCCAGCCCGACGATCATCTTGACGGGCGCCTTGGGATAGCCGGCCGTGGCCGTCTGCGCGGCGGCGGCGCCAGGATGCAGCAGCGCCAGCGCTCCTGCCAGCGCGAGTATCGTCAAAGAAATATGCCGCCTGTTCGGCTCGTAGCCTTTCCTCATTGATTTCCTCCCGTGTCATTTTTGTTTGATGTTGTCCGTTATGTTTCGCTCAGCACCGCCGCCGCCACTTTCTCGCCGATCATAATGGTCGGCAAGTTGGTGTTGGCGCAGGGTACGCTCGGCATGATCGAGGCGTCGGCGACGCGCAGGCCCTCGACGCCATGGACGCGCGCCGACGCATCGGTGACGGCGAACGGATCGTCCGACCGTCCCATGCGGCAGGTGCAAGACGCATGATAGTGGCCAAGCACGGCGGAGCGGATCCACGCGCGGCATGTTTCCTCGTCGCTGATGAGGTCGGCGACCGTCGGCGCGTCGGCAATCATCGCGCGAATGATGCTGCGCCGCACGGCCGGGGAGGCATCCATCGCCTGCGCGCCGGCGAAGGTCTGCAGCGCGTTCCAGCGGCTGTACATCGCGAGTTTCTGTGCATAGGCGGAGAAGCTGATCGGAAAAACCTCTTCGACGGTGTCCTGCACGGCGGGGTGGGCTTGCAGCTTCGACAGAAGCTTCACGCCCTTGACGAGGCGCGCCATGTCGCGCTCGTCCGAGCACATGTTGAAGTCGATGTCTGGCGGCGCGCCGGCATCCGGTCCGGTGATCCTGATCTCGCCGGTCGAGAACGAGCGGTTGACCCACATCATGATGATGCCGAGACGATGGCCGATGGCGTGCCACTGCGCCTTGTTGGTCGGGATGACGTACATGTCGCCGGGCGGGCAGCCAGGCAGGCCAGACGACCAGCGTAGCCCGGCGAACATCTGCCGCCGCAGCGCCGCCGGAAGGCGGGCAGGGCGTTTCAAGAAGCAGCCAAAATTGACGCCCGGGTGCTCCATCAGGTGCTTGCCGACGCCGCGCCGGTCGGCCACCACCGTGATGCCATTCGCGCGCAACTCGTGCGCGGGGCCGATGCCGCTGCGCATCAGCAGCATCGGCGAATGGAGCGCGCCCGACGAGACGATCACTTCGCGCGCCCTGATCTCGCGCTCGCCGTCCGGCCCGCGCGCACATACACCGGTGCAGCGCACGCCGTCGAACAGCAGCCGGTCGACGCGGGTTTCGCCCATCACTGTTAGATTTGGCCGGCGGCGTACCTCGGCGGTCAGATAACGCCATGCCGCGCCCATGCGCATCGTATCGGTGTGACAATAGGCGACAGGGAAATAACCGTCTTCGAAGCGCGCATTCTGGTCGGCGATATTGGACCAGCCCGCATCCTCGACTGCTTTCATGACGCCGCGGGTAAATCCCGGCCAGCGCTCGGGCGCATAACGCTGCAAGCGAATCGGCCCGTCCTTGCCGTGCAGTGGCCCGTCGAATTCGGTGTCGGTTTCGAGTTTCTTGAAGAACGGCAGCACGCCGTTCCAGTCCCAGCCGGTTGCGCCGGAGGCGGCCCACGCGTCGTAGTCCGACGGCAGGCCGCGATTGGACGCCATGCCATTGATCGACGAGCCGCCGCCGATGACCCGGCCCGCCGGATAGCGCACGCGCCGCCGCCGGTCGGGCGCGTTGCCGGGCTTCGGCCCGTAGGCGGCTTTCAGCCCGCTCCACACGAAGCGCGCGTCCGCGTAGGCGGTGGCCGCGAAGATGTCGAGAATTTCCGGCGGCTCCTGTCCGGGCGGATAGTCGGTGCCGGCCTCGATCAACAGAACGCGGACCGACGCACGCTCCGACAATCGAGCGGCCAGCGGGCACCCCGCCGCGCCTCCGCCGACAATAATGTAATCGTAGTTCTCGACACCGACACCCGACACCTCAGGTTTCTCCCCGCACATTCACGCGGCCATGCTGCAACATCGCGCGCGGGCCGGCAACGCGGCTCGACGTCTTGCCAAGATGAACCAAGCGATATCGGGTCTGGCATGCAGACCACGCGGTCGTCCCCGCATATCGCTGCGCTCATACGGGCTACACGGCACTCGAAGCCGATGATACGGTCCGCGCGAATTTTTGACTGCCGGTTGCCGGCAACAATCCCGCAACCGATCGGAGGGAGAGAAAGATGAGAGTACTGTGGGCGTTGCTGTTGGTTTTGTTGGCGCCGGCGAGTGTGCTGGCCCAGGATTATCCGACTCTACAACGTGCTGTTCATCGTACCCACCGGCCCCGGGGCGGCGACCGATCTGTTGGCGCGCATCCTGTCCCAGCCACTCACCGAGCGGCTCGGCAAGCCCTTCGTGGTCGAGGATCGTCCTGGCGCCGGCACGCTCACCGCCTCAAATGCGGTCGCGAAGTCCACTCCCGACGGCTACACGATTTTGATGGGGACGAGCACGCCGCTCGCCATCAACGCCACGCTGTACAAGCATCTGCCTTACGATCCGGCAAAGGACTTCATGCCGCTTGCACTGATCGCGACCATCCCGTTCGTGCTCGTGGTCAACAACGATGTGCCAGTCCATTCGGTCGCGGAACTCATCGCTTATGCCAAGGCGCATCCCGGCGCGCTGTCCTACGGGTCGACCGGCCCAGGGACACCGTTCCACCTCAATGCCGAGCTGTTCAGCGCCATGACCGGCATCAAGATGGTGCATGTGCCCTACAAGTCGGTCGTGGCCGCGCAGGTCGATCTGATGAGCGGCCAGATCCAGGTCATGTTCACCGACTTCACCAGTTCGGTCGCATTGATCAAGGCCGGCAAGATGCGCGCGCTGGGGGTGACGACGTTGGCACGCGCCGCGGCGATGCCCGAGCTTAAGCCGATCGCCGAACTCGGCGTCCCCGGCTTCAACGCCGCGGCGTGGCAGATGGTGGTCGCGCCGGCGGCAACCCCGAAGCCGATCGTCGACCGGCTGCACACCGAACTCGAATTGATCATGGCGTTGCCGAAAACGCGCGACGCCATCACCCGCATCGGCCTGGTGCCGGCCGACAGCATGACGATCCCGCAATTGCAGGGATTCGTCCGTTCGGAGATCGTGCGGTGGGGCGAGGTGGTAAAGCGATCCGGTGCATCGGTCGATTAAGACACGATCTCCGGCGGCGCGTCGTGCGTTGATTCACGCTGCCGCGGCAACGAACGGGACATTGCTCCAATCCGATCGCTTCCTATTTTAGACGTGCGGCTGTGCACGCCGCCCAAAGGGCTATCGCAGAGACAGGCATGGAAGATACTGAAGTCCTTATCGTCGGTGCCGGCCCGGTAGGCCTCACGCTCGCGATCGATCTCGGCAAGCGCGGCATCCATTGCACGCTGATCGAGAAAAACGATGCGCCGCTCGGCTATCCGAAAATGGAGCGCTGCAACCCGCGCACGATGGAGATTTTCCGCCGCCTCGGCCTCGCCGAAAAGGTGCGCGCCGCCGGCTATCCGCCGGACTGGCCGATGGACACCTACCTCGTGTTCGATTTGATGCGGCCGCCCCTGTTCAAGATGGCCCACCCGACGGTGGCGCAGGCCAAGGCGCAGCGCGACGCCACCCTCGACGGTTCGATGCCGCTCGAACCGTATCAGATCATTTCCCAATACACGCTCGAGCCGCTGCTCAAATCCGTCGTGGAGAAGATTCCGAACGTCGCGGTGAAATTCGGCCACGAGCTTCAGTCGTTCTCGCAGGATGACGACGGTGTCACTGCGCAGATTCGCACCAGCGGTGGCGAAATCCTCAGCATTCGCGCCAAATATGTTGTCGGTTGCGATGGTGGCTCGAGCTCGGTGCGCAAGCAGCTCAACTTCAAGATGGACGGCGAGCCGCACATCCTCGAAATGCGGCAGGCGATGTTTCACTGCCCGGAGCTGTTCGACAAGGTGCGTGCGCCGCGCGCCCGCCATTACAACCGCATCGACGATCACTGGACGCTGATGATCGTGCAGGACTTCGCGCCAGCATTTCACCCTTCACGCGGTCGTCGACACCGACGACGACATGAAGACGCTGTTCGAGACGATCGTAGGCACGGCGGTGAAATATGAGATGGTGCATTGTGCCAAGTGGGTGCAGCGGTTGCTCCTGGCCGAGCATTATTTCGAGCGCCGTGCCTTCATCGCCGGCGATGCGGCGCACCTTGTCATCCCGACTGGCGGGCTTGGCATGAACACCGGAGTTGGCGACGCCATCAATATTTCCTGGAAACTCGCCGCAACTTTGCGCGGCTGGGGCGGTTCGGGGTTGTTGCGGTCTTTCGAGGCCGAGCGCCGTCAGACCGGCGCCATCAACGTCAAGGCTTCGGGCGGCGGTACCTACGGGCGGATGAAATGGCGGGCTGCGTATCGTCCGGACATCGAGGACGACACTCCCGAGGGCCGGGCGGCGCTGGCGCATCTGCTCGAACTCGCGCGCGAGGAGGCGCCGAAATCGTTCCGCGTGCTCGGTGCCGAGCTTGGCTATCGCTATGCAGGTTCGCCGGTGATCTGCGACGAGCCGGGTGGGACTGAGCCGAATATCGAAGAGTATGAGCCGACCAGCTGGCCGGGCGCGCGACTGCCGCATGTTTGGATCGAACCCGGCCGCGTCTCGGTGCATGACCGGATCGGCGACGGCTTCACGCTGCTGCGGCTCGGCCGCGCCAAGGCGGACGCCAGTGGCTTGCAGGCGGCGTTCGCCGCGCTCGGCGCGCCGTTCGCCGTGCTCGACATCGACAGCGCGGCGGTGCGTAGCGTCTACGGCTTCGACTACCTATTGGTACGCCCGGATCTGCACGTGGTATGGCGCGGCAACGCCTTGCCGGACGATGCCGGCCAGGTGGCGCGCACCGTGACGGGGAATTTGAACGGTTCCTAGGATCGCACGCGTCCGCCGTCGACATTAAGCGTCTGGCCAGTCATGAAGGCGGCGTCGTCGCTGGTGAGAAACGACAGTGCGCCGACAAGATCTTCCGGCACTTCGGGGCGCTTGATGGCCTGGAGGCTCGCGACGGCGACGAATTCCTCGTCCATGTTGTTAAAGCCCGGGCGCGGCTTGCGCACGATAGTGCCAGGCGAACGCGTCAGCCCCGGCGCAATGGCGTTGACCGTAATGCCGTCGGCGGCGACGTCGCCGGCGAGCGCGCGGGTAAAGCCGATGACTCCGCCTTTACTGGCGACGTAATGCGCAAAGCCCGTAGTCACCGAGCCGAAGGTGCTCGACGCCATGTTGACGATGCGGCCCCATTTGCGCGCGCGCATGCCGGGCACGAAAGCCGCAGTGACGAGGAACGTGCCGTCGAGATTGATGGAAAGCACCTTTCGCCAATCAGCGAACGTCATGTCGGCGAAATCAAGCTGCGGGTAGATGCCGGCGCAGTTCACCACGATATCGGCGCGGCCGAATTTTTGCTGCACTTGACTGGTCATCGCGGCAACCGAGGCTTCGTTCGATACATCGCACATGACCGCGAGCGCGTTGCGGCCCGCGGCTTCGACCTCCCGCACGGTCTCCGCGCCGTCCATCATATCGGCGATGGCGATGTGCACGCCATCCTCCGCAAGCCGCTTGGCAAACGCTTGCCCGATGCCCTTGGCGCCTCCGGTGATGACGGCGACTTTGTCCTTGTGTCCTTTGCCCATGAGATTCCTCCCTCAGTGGCGGGTTGAATTTCAAACTCCCGTCGCCAGCCGCGCCATGACGATGATGGTGACGACCTGCATGGCGCCTTGCAGCGCCACGGCGAAAAAATAGTGACTGGTGAGCGCCGCGATCCGTTTGTTGTCCGGCTTGTCTTTTTGCAGCTCCAGGCAGACGCGCAGATTCGCCGGCAAGAGATAGCCGAGCCCTTGGATAGTCATCACCGTGACCAGCGCCAGCGCGGCCGCGATCCAGCCGTATTGCGGCCAGGGCAGGGCGGTAAACCCCGTGTCGCGCGCGATGTACCAGCCGGTGGTGCCGGTGATGATCGCGAGCGTCGGCATCAGGAACAGCGTGCGTGGGGTCAGCCGCAGCAGTACGGCCTTGCGGGCGGAGACATCGATCGTACGCAGGATGGGGCCGAGCAGAAAGCCCATGAACAGGTCGACGCCCGTCCACAGCAGGCCGCAGAACACATGGACGAAATTGAGCAGCCAGAGATGGCCGTTGACGATCGAAAAAGCCATGACAACGAGCGCCAGCGCCGCATACCAGAGGTAATGCCAGCGGATGAGTTTGCCCGGTGAGGCTGCGTCCATCGTGGTGTCCTTAAGGCCGATTGCGATTCCATACCATGCTATGGCGACTGAGGTGGATCGTCACTGCAAGCGCCCTTGACCCTTTAGCGGTGCATTGCCCCGCGGTGGGAGGCCCGAATCCTGGTTTTCTTTGGGCAAAACGATTGCTACGCTGATGTCCCGCTCGGAGGAGACGCCATGACCAACGGCCTTTCACTGTCGCTCGATCAACTCGAAGACCGCATCGCCATCGTGCGCGACAATATTCGTCAGCTTATCGAGCAGGCGGCGGCGTTTTCGGGCGCCGGCGATGAGGAGCGCAACGCCGACCGGCTGTCGCAGCAGGAAGAAGAACTGGAAGCGTTGACCAAGCAGCGCGACGAGATGCTCAAGCGGAGAAAATAGAGAATCCAGCCGGCTCGCGCACCGCGCATGATCACGCTGTATTCCTATCCTGAACTGTTCGGTGTCGCCGATAACAACGGCTACGGGCTGAAGGTGTTCGCTTTCATGCGGCTTGCCGGCGTGCCGTTTGTCCACGAGCACATCTTCGACGCATCGAAGGCGCCGCGGGGGCAATTGCCCTATATCGACGATGAGGGAGAGATCGTCGGCGACAGCGAAACCGTCATCGCACACCTGATTGCCAAACACGCGCTGACCATAGACGCCGGGCTTGGCGCGGGGCAACGCGACCAGAACCTCCTCGTCACCCGCCTGCTCGACGATCTTTACTGGGTGATGTCGTATTCGCGCTGGAAGGATGACCGCTATTTTCCCGCGTTCCGCGACGCGTTCATGCGGCAGCATCCAAGCTTGACCGTCGCGGGGCTGGAGCGGGCCCGCGACTACAATGCGCAGCGCTATCATTTCCAGGGCATCGGCCGCTACGCGCCGGACGCGGCGTATGCGCGCGGCCTTGCCGATATCGGTGTGCTGGCGCGGCTCGTGCCGGCGGCCGGCTACGTGCACGGACCGGCGCCAACCAGTATCGATGCCGGCATCTATGGCTTTATCGCCAACATTTATTTCTTCGCCATCGACACGCCGCTGAAGCAATTCGTCGTGGCTCAGCCGAACCTGGTGCGCCACTGCACCGCGGTCCACCGGATGGTGACGAAGGCATAAGCCGAGCGACACCGTTCACCCTGTCGTCTTTCGTTGATACGCCTCGATTGCCTCGCGCAGCGATTCCGGCGTCCGCACCGGCTTGCGGGTCTCGAGCGACATCACCACAGTGACCATGCGGGCGCAAAGGCGCAACACTCCGTCGCGGTGGCAAACGATTGCAATGGCGAGCGATGAGCCGCCGATGCGCTCGACCAGAAGCGTGAGGTCGATGACTTCGCCCATCATGCTCGGGACCTTGAAGTCGCATTCGATATGCACGAACGGGAAGCCCAAGCGCTCCCCCATCACCAGTTCGGCGTAGTCGTGTTTCAGCTCCGCCTTGTACCAATCCTCGATGACGCCGTTGAACATGTCGAAATAGTGCGGGAAATAGACGATGCCGGCGGCGTCGCAATGCGAAAAGCGAATCGTCACGCTGCGGGTGAAGGCGCCGGGGGGCGGCGTAAAACTCTGCTCAGACATCGCTTGGGATCCTCGGCCAATCTGGCGTGGCGAACGTAACGATCGACGCGCGGGCGCGATAGCGCGGGAGCGAGTTTTCCTTTCGAATTTGTCGCGTGCGCGGCGCTATGCTAGCGCACGCTCCTGGAGCCAGACATATGCCCGATGCCCTCGACCTTCTCAAAACCCGCCGCTCGTTCAAGGCCGCCGAGCTGACCGGTCCGGCGCCATCGGCGGCCGAGATCGACACGCTGCTTACCGTCGCCTCGCGGGTGCCGGACCACGGTAAGCTCGTACCGTGGCGCTTCATCGTATTCGAAGGTGAGGCACGGCGCGCCGCCGGCGCTGCGATCGTCGCGGCATTCCACGCCAAATACCCGGGCGCAATGGCAGAGCAGGCCGAGGCCGAACGGGCGCGGCTTGCGCGCGCGCCGCTCGTGATTGCAGTGGTCAGTCGTGCCGCGCCCCATGTCAAAATTCCCGAATGGGAACAGGTGCTTTCGGCCGGCGCCGCGGCGATGAACCTCGTGCTCGCCGCGCATGCGCTCGGCTACGGAGCCGCGTGGATCACCGAATGGTACGCTTACGATCGCGGCGTGCTCGACGCGCTGGGCCTTAAGCCGCATGAGAAAATCGCAGGCTTCGTTCATATCGGCCGCCCGCCGGGAGCACCCGAGGACCGGCCGCGCCCGCCGCTTGCAGACATTGCGACGCGTTATTCCAGTTAGCCGTGTGGTCTGATTGCTGTAGGTGAGACAAACCGGCGTTTGCGCATCTGTCCGTGCCGCCGATCAGAAACTTACCCCAATCCGGCGGCCCTTCTGCCAGACCAGATTGCATGTCTTCTTGGTGCCGCCGTGATTGAGCGTGAATCTCCGCGGAATGGCGCCGGCGCCCGGCACCTCGATGCAGGCGCCACCCGCACTGATGTCAATAATGGTGCAGGCGGTTGCCGAGCTCTTCAGATCCGCGAACATGATCGCGGTTTTGGGGATCAATCCGCTCGGGCGGATACGATGAAACCGTCTATGCTCCGACATCCTATCGCATCGCGACAAGGCGCTCCATGACGGGGCAAGTATAGTGGGCGAAAAGTTAAAGAAGAGAGATACCGGCGCGGGCGAAGTGTTATTCGCCTGAACATTCTAAATTGCGGCCGTCCCTCGATCTGAAAAATCTTTGCTTCGCGGCAGCCGAACCTTAACCGTGCAGGAGCGCCTGCGCGCGTTGTGTTTCGCGGTGGGCGGCCGCACCATGCCGGCGATTTTTCCACAAGGTGATTCGCATGCAGGACCTGCCACAACTCATGCCGACGGCGTCGAAGGCTGAAACTTTCGGCGGCGTGACCTACCGGATCGAAGGAGAATTGGTGCCGGTCTTGGCCGTCGACGTCTCGAAAATGCCGGTCTATTTCGAGCACCATATTCTGTTGTGGAAGCACCCGACGGTGCGCATCGGCCTCAAGCCGATGAAGGGCGCGCTCAAACGCATGATGGCGGGGATGCAGGTCTTCGTCACCGAGGCCAGCGGCCCCGGCATGATTGCATTCAGCCGCGACGGTGCCGGCCATATCGTCCCGATTCATCTCGCCGCCGGCAGCGAACTGCATGTGCGCGAACACCAGTTTCTGGCGGCGACCGGCAACGTCGATTACACCTTCGAGCGGGTGCGCGGCGTCGCCAACATGCTGTTCGGCGGTAGCGGTTTTTTCATCGACAAGTTTCATGGCCACCAGGGCGATGGCGTGCTGTGGCTACACGGCTACGGCAACGTGTTCGAGAAAATGCTGGCGCCGGGGGAAACCATCGATATCGAGCCAGGCGGATGGCTCTACAAGGATCCGGCGGTGCGCATGGAGACGGTGGTCGACCGTCTCACCAGCGGCTTCTTCGGCGGCATGAATTTCATCGTCAACAGGTTTACCGGGCCGGGCAGGGTGGGCCTGCAGTCCATGTACTTGCACATGCCGAGCGCGGAGTAAGCCGATGGGGCTGCGGGCCTCGCGGTCTGGCCCGTTTTGTACGCATCGGCCCGGGCGCCACGTCTATCTGGTTTGAAGCTGCGCGGCCGATTTCAGCACGATCTCCGGCCGGCCCTGATAGAGTTGGACTGGGCCGCTGATCGTCACGGTCTTGCCTTCGAGTCCTTTCACGCCCGGAAACTTGCCGATGTCGTCGACAAAGATGACCGCCGCGAAGCGATTGTCCGGATAAAGCCCATCCATGTCGATGAAGGTTACGCCGGAACGGCTGGTGCGCACGGAACTGACGGAGGCTTGGACCACCGCGGTCTGGCCGACATGAGCCTTGGCGTCCGCCGGCGTAATGGTTGGCGTCTGCGCCAGCGCCGGCGCGAGCGAAAACGTCAAGCAAAGCGCCGTCAATAGTGATCGCATTGTTGGTCTCCCCTGCAGCCAGGAAATGCCGATTTCCCGGCGTTGTGTTTAAAACTCAGGCAGCGCAGGACGCGTTCGGCGCGCCTCGAACAAAACAAGAACATAGAAGAAACGCGGAGTCAAGTTGTGAAAATGAGGATGTTCGCGCGAATTTCGATGAGGTCCGCGGCTGTCGAGCGTCGGCGGAGTCATGCGGCCAACGGCTAGCCGGCGCGAATGGTCCAGCAGTGTGCATCGGATTCGATGCGTGCGATTGCCTCGGCGAGATCATGAGCGTAGCTGACAAACGATCTGCCGAACCAGCCCTGCTTCTGAACGATGAGATAGCCGTGGCACTCGGTCACGTAGTACCGGTCGGGGCCGCATGTGAAAGCGCGCTCAGCCGCCACCGGAACCTCCATCACGCCTGGTGTCCGATTCGGAAGTGCGCAAGCGAACCTTACGGCCCTGGTGCTGCGGACTTCTGAACCGCCACTCGAGTAGCCGCCCCAACTCAAAATAAAATTGGTCGATCTCGATCGCAACGACGCTTCACAACACATCGCCGTGACATCGCGCTCCGTGGTGTCGCGCGTCGCCAGGCGCGCGAGGCATGACGGGTCGGTGTACGTCGTTGCGCGTCGCCGCGGCTACTTGCCGGTGGCTTTGCGCAGGGCGGCGTTGATGCGGTCCTGCCAGCCCGGCCCGTCGGCCTGAAAATGGTCGAGCACATCGCGGTCGATGCGCAGTGACACCATTTCTTTGACGCCGGGCGCCGCTGTCGGCTTGGCGGGCAACTGCACCGGCTTTGGCGCAGTCACCGCCTTGAAAGCCCGTTCGGCGGCGGCACGCGCATCGTTGTTCGGTCGTCGGTTCATGGCAGCCTCTTAGCAGATGTCCCGGTGAGTTGGGAGAGCCTGTGGGTTCATGTGATCTGGTGGTGCACCGTTTCTTGGAGGCGCGCCGACCTTCGTGCTTGCTGCATCCGTCCAAGTTGGGCACATTTGCGCCCGCTACGGGATTTTCCGCAGCACCATCCTTGAGAGGGGCATTATGAAACTTGCCGGGATTGTTCTGTTCGCCTTGGTATCGGCCTTCTTCGCAACGAGCGCTGGCGCGGCCACCACTGACGACGTGAAGTGGATCAACCAATGCGTGGCCGACAACAAGGGCGACGCGGCCGAGGCCGTGGTATTGAAATATTGTACCTGCATGAACAACAAGATGAGCAACAACGAGACTCAGTCGATCACCCAGTGGGAAAAGAGCCACCCGCAGGAGCGGGCGGCTTGCGACAAGGAAGCCGGCTGGAAATAGCTCGGAATCGACTGCGCCTCGCCGGCTCGGCGAACAATCAAAGGATAACGCACGGCGGACCTTATGGTTCGCCATGCTTTTTTGCGCGCCACCAGCCTCAGTGGACGTGCGCGCCGTAGCCGGAAACATTGCCGCCAGCGTAACCCGAGGTCTGCGCCTGGGCGTAGCCGCTGCCGTTGGAGCTTGTGCCGGCAGTCGAGGTGGTGAAGGCCGAGGTGATGCCGCCGCCAATGAAACCGCCCGAGAAGCCGGCGCCGATTCCTCCTCCTCCGGCCGTCGCCAGCGCCCCCGATGTGCTGCCATCGAAGGCATTGGCGCCGCCGTACGAGTTGGATGTGCCCTGCGCGCTCGACCAGATATTGCTGTAGCCACCGCCATAGGCCTGCTGGGCGTTGGCCGGTTTGCCGACCGCAGACGCCGCGAGCAGTAGGGCGGCGCCAGCAACGATGCAATGAAGCTTGTTTATACGCATCTCTCACTCTCTCTGCGGCGGGCTGGGTTAGCTCGCCTCGAAGCGCGCCGCGGCGCCCCGAGGCCAGGCTTGGGGATGGGTCACTCTTCGGCGGTTGCGCGGGCGAACAGTGCCGCTTCTTCCTTGGTGAAGGGTTTGACGTTGGCTTCCCGCACCAGCGGTTCCGCGGGTGGCGATGGCTCGGCGTAAGCCAAGGCGGAAACGGTCAGAGGCTCGTCTGGCGCGGCGCCCGGAGGCGGCGGACAAGGCGTGCCGGATTCATTCATGGCGACGAAAACATGCGGGTCCTGACACATCAACGCCACCGCCGCCTTGTGGAAGCCGAAAGCGAACAACTGCCGCGCCAACAGGCGAATGGTGCAGCCTTCGTCGACCTTGGTGCTGCCGAAGGTGAAGCCGCCGCCCATCAGCGACAGGCCGCCGGATGCAGAGCCAAGACAGGTTTCGATACCCGCCGCCGCCAGCCCCGGCGCAACGATGCCGGGCGGCGTGACCAAATGAGTTGTGATGTTTTGGTCGGGATTGGTGGGCGGATCGGTGATGTTGACCATCGACATCGCGCCGGATTGGGTAGCCACGGTTTGGGCGCATACCGGCGTCGCCATCGACAGCATCAGAATTGCCAACAAACGCAGACGCATGACACTCAGTCCGATTGCTGTGATGTGAAATGCTTTGCTTGTTCGCAGCATTCACATTTCGTTAAGGTATCGAAATCGTGAATGTTTTCAATTTCGTAACACCACCTAGAGGGACCGATGCCGATTAACCGTGGGCGTTTGCGGCAATGCCGCGGTATTCCGCGCGTCTGTGCGCCCCTTCACGTCAGAAACCGGGTGGAACGATTTCTCCGCGGCCGCCATGTGTGGCGCGACACCAACGCGGAGGATCAAACATGCACTTTCGTATCCAGGGTCTGCCGGCCGAACAATTCGCGCCGCTGTTCACGTTGTCGGACGAGGAGTTGGCGCAGCGCGGCGCCGTACGGCGGATCGCCGACGAGCGCGATCCCGGTTACCCGTGCCGCGTGAGCCTTACCGATTCCAGACGCGGCGATGAGCTCATTCTGACCAATTACGAGCATCACGCGGTCGCGTCACCGTATCGCATGCGCTTCGCCATCTATGTGCGCAAAGGCGAGCGGACGTTCGATGCTGTCGATGCCGTGCCCGGACAACTGCGCATGCGCACACTTGCGGTGCGCGGCTTCGATGCCGGCGGCATGATGACCGGCTGGGAATTGATCGACGGCGCCGATCTTGAAGACGCTATCGGGCGACTGTTCGCAGAGCCGCGCGCCGCCTATCTGCACATCCACTTCGCCGCTCCCGGCTGCTACGCCGCGCGTGTCGATCGGGCGTAAGGGCGGGGAGCATTCAGTTTTCGCCCGTTGCGTCATCGATCACGCGCAGCAGCGTCAGCAGCGCGCTGTTGAGCGGCGTCGAGATGCCGTGACGTTCTGCGGCGGCGACGATGGCGCCGGTAAGCGCCTCGACTTCAAGATGCCGGCCGGCGAGCCGGTCGAAATACATCGACGTGCCGAGCTCGCCGGAGAATGTGAACAGCGTTGTCATCGCGCGCGCCGGCTCGTCGTCCGCGACAGGAACGCCTTCGGCGCGCGCCACCGCGACTGCCTCGTCGAGGATTTTCAGGCAAAGTTCGTGCACGTCCGCCCGCCGCAGTACCGCTTGGCGCTGCAGGGTCAGGGTCGTGATCGGGTTGGCCACGGCGTTGATCAAAAGCTTGCGCCATACCAGCGTGGCAAATTCGCTACTGAGCGACACCCGCAGCGGCGTGCCGGAGAACAGGCCGGCAAAATCGCGGCCTGCCGCATCGTCGGCGACGGCGATGTCCTGGTCACTGCCTTGCCGCAGCCACACCCGATCCGGCGCGAGCCGCTCGCCGTTGAAATAGACGACGGCGGCCAGCACGGCGGCGCCGTTCGCAAGCGGAGCGACGCGCTCGACGTGACCGATGCCGTTCTGCAGCACCGCAACGCGCGTCGCCGGCGCACACAGCCGCGACAGCCACGGCGCCGCGGCCGCGGTCTGATGCGTCTTGGTGCACAACATGACCCAGTCGACCGGCTGCGCGATCTGGACGGGATCGGTGAGGGTAGCGAGTGCTAGTTCGGCCGTGCCTGCTGGCGACTCAAGCGTCAATCGCTCGATCGGCTGGCGCGTGCAGGCGACCACATCGTGGTGGCCGGCAGCGGCAAGGCATCCGGCCACGGCGCCGCCGATGCTGCCGAGGCCGATGATCGCGATGCGCTGCCTGCGATCGGCATGCTGAGATCGTAGCGTGGGTGCGGAGGCGGCGGCCATGATTTCGGAACAGTGATGGAACTTACCGCTCAGTGTGCCTTGCAGAGGCGTGTGCGCCAAGGCAGGTGAGTTCCATGACCGGAATACGGCCACACTTAGTGTGACCGTTTTGTCTCACCCGTCCGTGGAATGGCCCGCGCCATGATAGTGCCGCGCATTCGCCCATATTGGCGGCAACGTGGCATGACCCAACAAACAGGAGGGGTCGTAGCGTGAAACTTCATCTCGTATCCGTAGCCGTGTTGGCTGCGTCACTGGCGTTTCCATTGGCCGCACATGCGCAGGGTGTACCGGACGGCGTGTCGCACGGCGCTTATGTTGGCGCGCAGGCGGCCGGCCCGGTCGGCGGTCTGGTCGGCGGCGTTGTCGGCGGTGTCATCGGTGGCGTTAATGGTGCGCTCGGAATTCATCCGGCCGCCTATTCGCCCGGCGTTCCGGTCTATCGCCATCACTACCGCAGACATCATGTCTATCGTCGCCGCGTTCGCCACACTCACACGGGCTGAACTCGCCGCAACGTCAGTTACGAGAAACCCGGCCAAGCGCCGGGTTTCTTTTTAGGATCATAAAGAGGACCTGCGACTAGCGCTCGGCACCGATGCCCGCTCCGGAACCGCCCTGTACGCGCGGGCCTGGGCCGCCTCGATCCACATCAGGAAGCGCCGGCCCATAATTCCGTCCGTAACCACCCTGATAGCCGTAGCCTTGGTCGTAACGCCCGCCATAGTAGCCCTGCGCAAATGTCGCCGAGGTCAGACCCGTGATCGTGCCGAGGATAAGGGCGCCTGTCACTATCGCTTTCTTCATTTTTCAACTTCGTTTGTTTGCTCTCGGGCGATAATGCGCGCGTAGTCCTTCCGTTCTCTCACAACATCTTGTGGGGCAGTTACGGAACCGAGCCGGTCAAAGCCAGCCGGTTTATTTCAAGTTATCAGACCGAACCCGTGCAACGTCCGATCAGAGCGGCACGTCGCCGACAACGGCGGTGCGCTCCATGCGCCGCCGCTCCGGATAATAATCGTTCGCCGCATAATGCTGCGTCGAGCGGTTGTCCCAGAACACGATCATGCCGGGCGCCCAGCGCAGGCGAAACTGATATTCCGGCACCTGCGTCTGCGCGTACAGCACATCAAGGATAGCGCGGCTCTCGGTGGCTTCGAGCCCTTCGATGCGCAAGGTGAATTGCGGATTGACATAGATGCATTTGCGTCCGGTCGCCGGATGGGTGCGCACCACCGGATGCGACGGATTGGGGAACAGGTCTTCCATCCGGCGCAGCTTGGTCTTGTCTTCGTCGGTGTTCTTGAACAGCACCCGGAAATTCTGGAAATCGTGCACCGCGCGCATGCCGTCGATCAACGTCTTGATCGGCTGGCTCAAGCCCTCGTAGGCGGCTTCCATGTTCGCCCAAAGCGTGTCGCCACCGAGCTTCGGCATGATCTGGCAGCGCAGGATGGTGTATTTGGTTGGATTTTTGCGAAACGTCGTATCGCTGTGCCACACGTCGGTGGACAGCACCGGATTGTCTTTATGGTTATCCAGCACCAGGATTTCCGGAAATTCGCCCTGCGGCCGCATCGGGTGCACTTCGAGCTCCCCGAGCTGGCGGCTCAGCGCGACGTGCTGTGCGGTCGTCAGGTGCTGGTCGCGCAGCATGATGACCTTGTGTTCGATCAGCGCGGCTTCGAATGCGCGCAGCGTCGCCGGCGGCAGCGGCTCCCGCAGATCGAGACCGGAGATTTCCGCGCCCAGCTTGACGCCGAGGCGCTCGACTTGAAATGGCGCGGCGGCGCCCGCAATCGCCGGTTCGGACGCGACGTTGATGTTCATCGCAGGCCTCTTGAGCTATCCCTCTGGTACGTTGACTATGGCACGGCCGGCGACCTAATCAACCGGCGTTTTCGCAATCGTGCCGCGCTGCCCGCCGCGAGGCACCACCGCGCCAGGGGCGTATCCGATGTCCGAGTATTTCGAAATCGATCCCGCCAACGCCGAGCGGCGCCAGATTTATCGCACGCTGGTCGGCTCGGTGGTGCCACGGCCGATCGGTTGGGCGTCGACTGTCAATGCGGCCGGCCACTCCAACCTGGCGCCGTTCAGCTTCTTTACCGTGGTGTGCGTGGTACCGCCGATGATCTCGCTGACCATCGCACGCAACCCGGACGGTAGCGAGAAACATACGCTGAAGAATGCCAGGGAAACCGGCGAGTTCTGTTTCAACGTCGTCACCGAACCGGTCTGGAAAGAGATGGTGGATTCCGCCAACGGCTTCCCCGAGGAGGATTCCGAATTCGACAAGATCGGGCTGACGCCGATTCCGAGCGTGAAAATCAGGGCGCCGCGAGTTAAAGAGGTGCCGATCCATTTCGAGTGCAAGCTGCACCAGGTGATCGAGCTCGGTCCGCATCGGCATCCGCTGGTCATCGGCGAGGTCGTTTACATGCACGTCGACCCGGCTTGCATGACGAACGGCTACATCGACATGCGCAAGCTTAATCCGGTCGGGCGCCTGAACGGGTTTTTCTATTCTTCGATCGGCGAGATTTTCCAGCGCAAGTTTGATGATGGTCAGCCGCGCTGAAGCATGATCCCGAAAAGTGGGCACCGGTTTTCGGAAAAGATCATGCGTCCAACTACAATGGTGCGTGACGAATGTCGCAAACCGGATGAGCCCGAGGAGGCGAGCAATGGCACACGTGACTTACAAGATCGTCCGGCACGAGGACGGCTGGGCCTACACGGTCGACGGAGTGTTTTCCGAAAGCTTCGAGACCCATGCAGAAGCGCTTGAGGCGGCGCAGCGCGCCGCGCGCGAGCAGCGCACGCCAGGCCAGACCGAGTTGATCGAGTACGAGGACGCGCACGGCAAATGGCATGTGGAACGCGCGCTCGGCAGCGATCGGCCCGACACCGACGTTGAGGATAAGGGATAGGCGATCGGGACTGTGTCGATCGGGCATGGCGCGAACCATTCTGCCTCTTCGGCATGCCAACCGTCGCGCTGCGTAACGATTCCGCCACAATGCGGCGAGTGGCGGCCGACCCTTAGTTCTTCTTAAATACGTCGAGGCGCAGCGGCAGCACCGCGCCGAACCACGCCGCGTGGGCGCTGTGGTCGGTCAGGTTGTCGCCGGTCTCGGGGTGCAGCAGCACGGTCAGACCATCGCGGTTGAGCATCAGCCAGGGCACAAACTTTGCCAGCATCTCGGTCGGGAAGGCGACCTGATACATCGATTGCGGATGCGGCCCGACCATTTCGTCGTGCCAGCGGCCGACCCGGGCTTGCGGAAACTCGGCCGCGACGCGCTCGCGCAGCCGCTCGGCACGGCCGCGGCTCGTCGCCCGGTCATAATAGACGTGGGCGTGATATTCAGTGATCTGTCCCGGATCGGTCGTCATGGTTTGCTCATCCAGTACCAAAGTAGCGCATGAACAAAACTACGAGAACGACCAGCGAGATCGCAAGGGTCCCGGTCGAGGCGGCATGCCGCCACAGCCGCACTTGCCGCGCCAGCGGCACGGCCGGCGCCGCCCAGTCCGGGGCGTGCGTTCCCCATACCCCGAGAAATCCGCCTCGCCCCTCCACGGTGCCAAGCTCGCGTATGATGACGCCGGCCCGCGCTGCGATATCGGCGACGATATCGGCGAACATGGTGCTCGCCATGCCCGTCGCCAGCGCGCGCTCCTCGAACAGAAAGGTCAGTTCGCCGCTCTTGCGGCGCAGGACGTAGGCGCGCTGCATCATTTCCATGCCGAAGCTGCCATAGGCTTCGTAGCGCGCTTCGATTGCCGTGATATCGGCATACGGAATGATCAGGTGCTGGGCCGGCGGCCGGTGAATGAGCGAGCGTCCGCTCGGCAGATCGAGCGTTACGGCATTGGTGTCGAGCATGACTCGCAGACCCAGTTTGCCCCGCAGGTCGCGCCAAACGTACCCGGTCAAGGCGCCGATGAACCCCGCCACCGCCGTCATGAACAGGCCGAGTTGCCAATTCATCTCGAAGCTGAAGAAGGCAGCGCCGATCATGAATGCGGTGGTCAGGACGAGAATACCGATGCCAATGATGGAGAACGCTCGTTCCCGTAAGGGTGTCCTGAATATGCGGGGGCTGCGTTTGGCTGCACTGGCAACCCCATCGCCAGTCGTGGTCATGTTGGCGGCTCAGTTTGTCTGTTCGATGCTCCGGCCAAGCCAGGATAACGGCTTGCGCGCCGCTTCGCGAGCAGTCGCGGGTCACCCCGGGCCCGGTGCGCTCAACGATACACGACCACCCTTCGCGTCGGATGAAACATGCAGGCCAGCAACACCGCAAGAATTCCTGTCAGAAAAATGCCGTCGAACGTGCCTGCCCCGCCGATGGAGGCGACCGGAGCGCCAAGCCCGCGCACGCGGCCGATGTTGCTGAGGTCGGCGCCGATCAGCGTGCCGAGGCTGCCGGCAATGTAGGCGAGCGGCGCCGCCCTTTCCCAGTCCAGCACCATGGCGACAACAGCGGTCACGACAACGGGAACGAAGATCGGCACGGCGATGCCGAGGCCGCGCACCGGCTCGGCCATCCAGTGCAGCACGAGCGCAACGATGGCGATGGCGATCAGGCCTCGGCCCCACAGTTGGCGCGATACCAAGAGATAGAGAGACATGATGGTGGGGATGACGGCTCCCCCGACATTCACGGCGATCGTCGTGCCGGGATAGCTTTGCACGCGCGGTACCACATAGAGCATGCCGAAAAAGTCGCGCACCTGTTCGGACATCAGGTGTTCGGGAGCCAGCTGCGCCACCGGAATGTTGAAATAGCTTCCGACCAGCGAGCCGAACAGTAAGAGCAGCGCGATGCCGGAGCTGACCCCGAGGCTCTCATAAGCGTAGCGCAATGTGGAAATCAGAAGGATGCCGACGATAACGTAAATAACAACGAGGATCGCAAAATAGCCGGGAGTCAGCGGCAGGTAATAATAACCGTTCATTGGCATCGGCATTTCTCCTCATTTGCCTTGCCACATCAACGCACGGGCCTATAATTCGCCGCTTCCTCCGGTCAGGGAATTTTTGCGTGGCGCCGCTGGGAGCGAAATCCGTTGCAATTATCATGGGCAGCCAGTCTGACTGGCAGACCATGAAGCACGCCGCCGAGACCCTCGATGCGCTCGGTGTTTCCCATGAGACGCGCATCGTTTCCGCCCATCGCACGCCAGAGCGGCTGTACGCTTTCGCCAAGGGTGCGAAGGCGGCGGGCTTCAAGGTGATCATCGCCGGTGCCGGCGGCGCGGCGCATCTGCCGGGAATGACCGCGGCGCTCACCAGTCTCCCGGTACTCGGCGTCCCGGTCGAATCGAAGGCGCTGTCGGGCGTCGATTTACTTTATTCGATCGTGCAGATGCCGCCGGGCGTTCCGGTCGGCACCTTGGCGATCGGTCAGGCGGGGGCCATCAATGCCGCGTTGCTTGCGGCCGGGGTCCTGGCTCTGAGCGACCCAGCGCTTGGCGAGCGCCTTGAGATCTGGCGCGCGCGGCAGACGGCGGCCGTCGCCGAAGAGCCGAAGGACACCCGCGCGTGAGCGGGACTGTGCTCGAACCGCTGGCCACAATAGGCATCCTCGGCGGCGGCCAGCTTGGGCGGATGCTGGCGCTGGCGGCAGCCCGGCTTGGCTTCAAGTGCCACGTCTTTGCGCCCAGTCCGGATTCGCCGGCCTTCGATGTTGTGCACCGGGTGAGCTGCGCCGATTATAGCGACACCGAGGCGCTCGATCGCTTCGCCGCCGACGTCGATGTCGTCACCTACGAGTTTGAAAATGTGCCGGCTGAGACGGCGACATTTTTGGCCGCGCGCGTTCCGGTGCTGCCGGATCCAAAAATTCTCGCCACCACGCAGGATCGGTTGGTGGAAAAGACTTTCGTTGGCAGTCTCGGCATTCCGACCGCGCCGTTCGCCGCAGTCGATGGACCGGCCGGGCTGACTGCGGCGATCGAACGGATCGGACGGCCCGCCGTGCTTAAGACGCGGCGTTACGGCTATGACGGCAAGGGACAGGCGACGATCAAAAACGGAACCGATGCGCAGGCCATCTGGCGCGAGGTCGGCGGTCAGCCGTGCATTCTGGAGGCCTTCGTCCCATTCGAGCGGGAGGTGTCGGTGGTCGCTGCGCGCGGCCACGATGGCGCGGTAGAATGCTTCGATGTCACCGAGAACGAGCACCGCGACCATATCCTAAAAGTTTCGCGCGTGCCGGCCGCCTTGCCGGAAGCCGGTGCGGAGAAAGCGCGGCGTATCGCCGAGACGATTGCCAGCAGGTTCGGCTATGTGGGCGTGCTGGGCGTCGAGATGTTTGTACTGCGCGGCGGCGCCGAGATTTTGGTCAATGAAATCGCACCCCGGGTTCATAACTCCGGACACTGGACGCTTGATGGCGCTTCGGTGTCGCAGTTCGAGCAGCATATCCGGGCGGTGGCCGGTTGGCCGCTCGGCAAGCCGGTGCGCGACGGTCGCGTGGAAATGACCAACCTGATCGGCGCCGAGGTCGAGGATTTCCGACGTTGGCTTGCGGTTCCAGGAACGACGGTCCACCTCTATGGCAAGTCCGCCGTGCGGCCGGGCCGCAAAATGGGTCACGTCACCCGCATTTTTGCCGGCGAATAGCTGCAAACAGCCCGTAATGATGGACTTTCCGGCTATGTTCTGCTAGATGCCGCCGCAAGCTGGCCTAGACTTATGTCTATGCCGCCAATCCATTCATGAACCCACTGCAAGAGGAGCACGCGTGCAGGTTCTCGTCCGTGACAACAATGTCGACCAAGCCCTCAAGGTGCTGAAAAAGAAGATGCAGCGCGAGGGCGTTTTCCGCGAGATGAAGCTCCGCGGCCACTACGAAAAACCCTCAGAACGGAAAGCGCGGGAGAAGGCGGAAGCGATCCGCCGCGCCCGTAAGCTGGCGCGCAAGCGATTGCAGCGCGAGGGTCTGCTGCCGATGAAGCCCAAGCCGACGGGCCCGGGCGGCTCCGGCGCCAGGCCGGGCGCGCCCCGCGCGCCGCGGTTCGGCTAAGCAGGCTCCGAGTTGGCGCATCGAAACGGTTCTTCCTGGCGCGGGCATCGAGGCCCGCGCCATTATTTTGGCAGGCGGGCTCATTATCGTTTAGGTATAAGATCCGGTGTACCCGCGTTACCGAAGACCTTGGAACCAAAAAACTTTGAACCGAATAGTTTGGGACCAAAGTTCCGCATCCGGGGTGCCCGCGAGGCATCGAATGCAAGGATCAGCGATTAGCCGGTTTAGTGGAAAGAACGGGCGGAAGGTTATCGCGCTCGCCACGGCGCTGATGGCTGCCTCGGCGCTAGCCGGATGCGCGTCGCTCGGTAATCTGGGCGAGCCGTCCGTCGCCGAGAAAAACGACGGCGCGCTTTACGGGGCCTCGCAGTCCAATCTCAGTTCGCTCAGCCAGGTTATCGAGTTGCATCCGTCCGATCCGCAGGCCTACAACATGCGCGGCTCAGCCTACGGCGAGGCCGGTATGGACGAGCAGGCACTCGCCGATTTCAACAAGGCGATCGGGCTCGATCCCAATTATGCACAGGCTTATGCAAACCGGGCGCTGGTTTACCGCCATCTCAAGAAGCTCGATCTGGCGCTCGCCGATTACGACAAGGCGCTGACACTCGATGCCTCGTACGCGCCGGCCTATCTTGGCCGCGGCATCGTCTACCGGCTGCAAGGGCGCACGGTCCAATCGCTCGCCGACTTCAATAAAGTGATCGCGCTGCGTCCCAACGATTCAGAAGCCTATTACGACCGTGGCTTGCTGTATCAAAGCCAGGGCCAGCATCAGTTCGCGATCAGCGATTTTTCGACGGCGATCGGGCTCATGCCGCAGCACGAAGAATTGTACGTTTCGCGGGCGCTGTCGTATCTCGCGGTCAACGACAACAAGTCGGCCGCGAGCGATCTCGACCACGCCGTGCAGCTCAGTCCGTCGGACCCGAAGGCCTGGGCCAGCCGCGGACTTGCTTATGAGCGGCTTGGCCAGAAAGAGAAAGCCGCGGGCTCCTACGCCAAGGCGCTTAACATCAACAACAAATATCAGCCCGCCGTTGCGGGCTTTGCTCGCGTCGGCGGTGAGGTCGGCAAGGCCTATCAAACCTTTTGATTGAGTGGGACGGGCGTGCGAGCCGCCCTTGAGGGTCAGCCGCTCGGATCGGGTATTCTGGTCTGTTTTGGAATCTGGTCCAGATCGCCGGCGAGAAAGCGTGCAACTGCGTTGAGCGCGCCGTTTGCATCGAGATTGTCGTGTCCGGCGTCGAGGAAGCGCACGATGTGCTTCGGCTTGTTGGCGAGTTCGAACAGGCGCTCGCCCATCGCGAAGGGCACCACTTGGTCCTTCACGCCATGCATTATCAGAAGCGGCGCGGTGACTTTCTGAATCCGCTGGTCGGAATGAAACTGATCCTTCATCAAAAGGCCGACCGGGACGTACCAGTAACGGATCGAGGCGACTGCGGCCGTCGAGGTGAACGGCGCCTCCAGGATCACGCGGGCGACGGGCTTTTCGGCTGCGATGGCGACTGCAACGCCGGAACCGAGCGACTGGCCCCAGAGCACGATCCGACTAGTGGGATAGTGCGAGGCCGCATAGGCGTAGGCGGCTTCGCCGTCCGCGATCAGACCGCGCTCGCTCGGGCTGCCTTCATTGCCGCCGTAACCGCGATATTCAAGGCCCACCAGGCCGATTCCTGCGCCGATCAGCTGGCGAAAGCGCGCCGCGCTGTAGCGCAGTGAGCCGCCGTTGCCGTGGAAATAGACGATGACCGGCTTGTCGTCCTGCGGTGCAGCGAACCAGGCGGTGATATGGACGCCGTCAGCCGCGGTCAGCGGTACTTCCGCGACGTCCGGCAAGCCAGCCTCTGTGGGCGAGGTGTGGACAGTATCGGGGAAATACATCAGCGAGCGCTGTCTCACGTACAGCACGGCGAGGCCCCCGACGTAGATGCAAATCAGAGCGACAGCCATCCATTTGACAACGCCAAGCCTGTGGCTGCGCCGCGGCATATAGGCCGCGTACAGCGCAATCGGTTGTCGCGCCACTGCGAGCAGCCTGCGGGCGACGGCGAGCGCATAAGCCGCGCGCGGGGCGATCCATTGCCGCGTGACTTCGATAACGCCGCAGCCGACGGCAAGCGTGAATGCCCAGGTCCAGCGCGGCGGCGCGCTGACTTCGCTGCGACCGGGCAGATCGTCGACGCGGTCCTGTCTTTGTGGTGCCGAGAACGTGCTCAAGATTCGATGGTCCACTGACCTGAAAATAAAGCCGGCCGGCTCTTGCAAGCCGGCCGGCTGAATCTGACGCGCAACCGCGCGATCACGATCTGCTCGGAATTATGGGCAGATCGGGTGACGGCGCCATTGCCAACCGTAGCCTTCGATCCAAACCTTGTGCGGCCTGCTCCAGTAGCAGCCCGGACCCATCTCAGCATACGCCGCGGGCGCCGGTCCGTAAGCACCAGGCGGAGGAGGAGGCGGATAATAAGCCGGGGGCGGGGGCGGCGGCGGATTGTTGGCGATGGCGCCGCCGATAATGGCGCCGCCAATCAGGCCGGCAGCAACACCCGCGCCGACGGCACAGCCGAAACAGCGGGCGTCCGCGGTGCTCGGGGCAGCCACCGTGGCGAGGCCAAGCGTGGCCGCCGCGGCGATCCCCATAAGTGCTTTATGCATGTTTTCTCCTGATGCAATCGTTCGGGTGCCGATGCGACAAGTGAAAAGCGCGGAAGTCCCCGACATACCCCCGAGAGTCCTTGGAATCTTATCTGGCCATTAAAGGCATGATCTTTGGCGGAAGTTAGGTGCGGGTGCCGTCATACATCTCTGGAATCAACGGCTTCTGGGATTTCGACATCGAAACGGCGCCCTGTCAGGGCGCCGTCATCGATCGCGATTTTAACTGGGCTTAGTAGCAGGAGCGGACCCAACGATAGCCGTTCCACCAAGTGCGCCACACGCACGGGCCGTAGCCATAGGGATATGGGCCGTAATAGCCGTAGGGATACGCATAGGCGCCTGCGATCGCGCCGCCGACGAGAGCGCCGGCGATGAAAGGACCGGGGCCCCAACCGCCGCGCCATCCGCCGCCATGCCATCCGCCGCCATGCCATCCGCCGCCATGCCCGCCCCAACGTGCCTCGGCCGAGCCACTGGTGGCGATAGCCGCTACGGCGATAGTTGCGGCAGCGACGAGAGCAGTCACAATCTTTCTCATGACATTACCTCGACAGGATGTGTTGTCACCGAACTCCAACAACCCCCATTAGCCTAGAGTTCCCATCTAATCGTGAACATCCACTGAACAATGCTGCCGGAATGTGGCCATCATTAGGAAAAGCCGGGGCGGTGAAACCATGACCTCACAGCAATGGTGATTCGGAAACGATGAAGTTCACCTACGCGGTTGGCGACGTGCACGGCTGTCTGGACAAGCTGAAGAGCCTCATCGCGGCATGCTGCAAGCATGCCGGCGGCGACGAAATGACGTTCGTGTTTCTCGGCGACTATATCGATCGTGGGCCGGAATCAGCCGGCGTCGTTCGCTATATTCTGAGCCTGCAGGCTGATGCCCCGCGTCATGTCTTCGCGCTCAAGGGCAACCATGAGGCTTGGGCATTGGCGGTTCTTGACGGTTTGCTGCCTGCCAAGGCTTGGCTGCGCAACGGCGGTGCGGCAACGCTGGCGAGCTATGGTGCCGGCGATGTGGGTGAACTGCCGAAAGCGCACCTTGCCTGGATGCGGTCGTTAGCCCTGACCTATGACGATGGGCGCCGCCTTTTCGTCCACGCCGGCGTCGATCCTCGAAAACCGCTCGACGCACAGGACGATCACGATCTGGTCTGGATCAGGGAGCCTTTCCTCAATCACGAGGGTGATTATGGAAGGCTCATCGTCCACGGCCACACGCCTCTGGAGACGGCGAAGCCCGACCTGCGCCCCAACCGGCTCAATCTCGACACCGCCGCCGTCTTCGGCGGCCCGTTGACCGCGGCGGCTTTCGACGAGGCCGAAACCGTGCCGGTGGCGATCATCCAGGCTCGGTGAAAGAAGGCTGCTCCATCAGACGCGACAATCTGCCGCACATAAAGGCAGGTAGGTCTGAAGACTCTCGGAAAATCGAAGCCAGCGTGTGACGCCGCCAGCCTGCGGCGGAGTATCTTCGGTCCCGATTCGGGGGGGTCGGGGAGGTTGGACGGCAATGAAGCGTAACGCCCCAAAGCTCCGGCGCAAGGAGGCCGGGCCGCCGCGCCAGCCTGCTCGCGCCTCGCGCCCGCGTCCCGACGCACCGCCGGCGGAAACGTCAAAGCCCAGGCGGGCGGCGCGTTCCACCTCCATGCAACTTGCTGCCGAGGTCGAGCGGCTTCTCGCCGAGCTTGAGCGCTCACGGGCGCAGATCGTCGATCTCGAAGCCAAGGTCGACATCGATCCGCTGACCGAGTTGCTCAATCGTCGCGGTTTCGAGCGCGAGCTCAAACGTTCGGTGGCTTATGTCAAACGCTACGGCGCCAGCGCGGCGCTGATCTTTCTCGATCTCGACGGCTTCAAGCCGGTCAACGATCGTCATGGCCATGCGGCCGGCGACGCCATGCTCAAGGCGATCGCCGCCGCAATCGTTGCCGAAGTGCGCGCCTCCGATATCGTTGCGCGAATTGGCGGTGACGAATTTGTGGTGCTCCTCTGGAATGTGAACAGTGCGGCCGCCGTCGCCAAGGCCGCTGCGCTGGAGCGGGTGGTCTACACAACGCCGGTGCAGTGGGGCGCCTCGACGCTTGTGGTATGCGCATCCGCTGGGGTGGCAATGGCCGGTCCGCTCGATCCTCCGGGCGAACTGCTCGGGCGTGCCGATGCCGCCATGTATGCCCGCAAATACGCTCGCAAGGCCGAGCGTTCGGAGGAAACCTTGCCCGGCGCGCGCCCGCCCGAAAAATTTACGCGATAATGTCCGGTGTCAGCTGATCTTCGATGAAGGTAATCCGATCCCGCAGGTACAACTTGCGCTTTTTCAGCCGCTGCACCTGAATTACATCGGAGCCCGGTGAGTCCTGGAGTGCCGCAATGGCGGCATCCAGGTCACGATGTTCCTGCAGCACGCGCGCCAGCTGCGCCCGAAGCTCTTGCTCTTCGTCTTTCGTCATTTCCGCCTAGTGGTCCGATTCTAACATTCGTTTCGGCGCCGCATAATGCAAATGTTAGAATCAAAGGACCACTAGCAACTATAAGTGCTAGTGGAGCTTTTGGATTTGACATTCGCTCCCGGCGTTCGCGGCTGGGTGGGTAGCGAATGTCAAATCCGCTCCACTGGTCGCGCGCTGCGGTTGCGGGTCCGCTGCGGCTTGGACACGGTCTGGCCCGTCGATGGCAGGCGATTATCGCGGTTTGGTTAACGTCCGACAAGCCCGCAGAGAATGGCCGGCACGCATAAGCGTGTACACAGATGGGATTTTCGACGCACCCGAAACGGAGTATGATTGATATCGTTATTAGGGTGGTATGTTCATTCGACAGGCGGCATTCAACGCAAGGAGAAAGGCCACATGGCGATGCAAGCGCATCTTGCGGAGCTCGAGAAGCGGCACCAGGCCCTTGAGGCGGAAATCACAGAAGCAATGACCCACCCCTCGGCCGACGACCTCAGGATTGCGGAACTCAAACGGAAGAAATTGCACGTCAAGGACGAAATCGAACGGCTCAGACTGGAAACGGTTCTGCACTAACATTTAAGTTACGGAAGTTACGGCGTTCGCTTCCGAATGTCCCCGCGTCCGCGGGGTCTGAGCGGACATTTTATTCAAACAGATACTTCAGCTGGATCCCCTCTTCGCGGGAATGGCCGGTGACGCGTCTTGTTCTCGGCCGCGGATCCTCACACTCTCTTTGCTACGTCCCGCAGCTTGAATTTCTGCAGTTTGCCGGTCGAAGTTTTGGGGATCTCGGCGAACACCACGTAGCGCGGGCATTTGTAGGCGGCGAGGTGTTGGCGGCACCAGGCGATGAGGTCCTCGGCGGTGGCGGATTCGCCAGGTTTCAACTCGACAAACGCGCACGGCGTTTCGCCCCACTTGTCGTCGGGCTTCGCCACCACCGCGACCGCCTGCACGGCGGGGTGCTTGTAAAGCGCGTCCTCGACTTCGATCGAGGAGATATTCTCGCCGCCCGAAATGATGATGTCCTTGGAGCGATCCTTGAGCTGGACGTAGCCGTCGGGATGGATCACGCCGAGATCGCCGGAATGAAACCATCCGCCGGAAAATTCACGCTCGGTCGCCGTGCTGTTTTTCAGATAACCTTTCATCACCACGTTGCCGCGGAACATCACTTCGCCCAGCGTCTCGCCGTCGCGCGGCACCGGTCGCATGGTTGCTGGATCGATTACGTCAAGCGCATCGAGCACTGGATAGCAGACGCCCTGGCGCGCCTTCTTCGCCGCCTGTTCGGCCCCGGAGAGCCCATCCCATTCGCGGTGCCAGTCGTTGACGCTCGCCGGCCCGTAGGTTTCGGTCAAGCCGTACACGTGGGTGACGTTGAAGCCCGCCGCCTTCATCGCCGCCAGCACCGCCTCCGGCGGCGGCGCCGCGGCGGTGACGAATTCGACCGTGTGCGGCAGCGGCTTTTTCTCATGCGCTGCCGCATTGAGCAGCGTCGACATCACGATCGGCGCGCCGCACAGATGCGTCACTTTGTGGGCGACGATGGCTTCGAAGACCGGCGCGGCCCGAACCGCGCGCAGGCACACATGCGTGCCCGCGACCACCGACAGCGTCCACGGAAAGCACCAGCCGTTGCAGTGAAACATCGGCAGCGTCCACAGATAAACCGGGTGCTTGCCCATGCCGCAGGTGATGACGTTTGCCATTGCCAGCAGATACGCGCCGCGATGGTGATAGACGACGCCCTTGGGATCGCCAGTGGTGCCGGAGGTGTAATTGAGCGAGATGGCGTCCCATTCATCTTCCGGCTTCAGCCAGGCAAACTCTGGATCGCCTTCACGCAAGAACTCTTCGTATTCGACAGTACCGAGTCTCTCGCCCGCGCCTTTGTATTCCGGATCGTCGTAATCGATGACGAGCGGCTTGGCTTTGCACAGCGCCAGCGCGTCACTCACCAACCTGGAAAACTCGCGATCGACGATCAGTACCTTGGCCTCGCCATGGTCGAGCGTGAACGCGATGATGGCAGCGTCGAGCCGCGTATTGATGGTATTGAGCACAGCCCCCGCCATGGCGACGCCGTAGTGCGCTTCCAGCATCGCCGGCGTGTTGGCCAGCACCGCCGCGACGGTGTCATCGCGCTTGATGCCGCGGCGCGCGAGCGCCGCGCCGAGCCTTTTCGCGCGTGCAAAGAATTCCCGGTAGGTCCACGAACGTGCGCCGTGGATGACCGCCGTTTGATCCGGGTAGACCGCGGCCGCGCGCGCCAGAAATGACAGCGGGGTCAGCGGCTGGAAATTCGCCGGGTTGCGGTCGAGACCAGTATCGTAGGGTGTCGCCATTCTGCCTCCCGGCAGAAGCTTAGCCGAAAGTTCCGTATGGGCGAATAGCGAATGGCGAATGGTAAATCGCGAAATTGAACCGGGGAGTTTTCCTATTCGCTACTCACTATTCGCTATTCGCCTGTTTCTAGCCGCCGGGCCCAAGCCCCAGCCAACCCTGCCAGATCAGCGCCACCGAAATCGAAAACATCAACAGATAGGTGATGCGATAAAACGGCTCGGTCGGCGTCCGCCGCACCAGCCAGATGCCGAGGTAATTCGCCGCCACGGCCAGCGGCCACAGCGCCATCGAGGTTGCGAAATTGCGCAGCGAAAACTGGCCGAGCAGGAAATAGGGACCGATCTTCATCAGATTCATGAAGGCGAAGAGCATCACCGTGGTGCCCACGAAGGTAAGCTTGTCGAGGCGCTGCGGCAGGACAAAAATCTGGTAGGGCGGAGCGCCGACGTTGATCAAGAGCGACATGAAGCCCGAAAGCGATCCCCAGAACACGCCGGCGAGCGCGTGTGGCCGTTTCGGCTCTTCGGCGGCGCGCACGAGGTGCGGCCATAGCCACCTGCCGACCCAACGGTAGAGCACGAACGACAGTCCGATCAGACCGCCCGCAACCTCGATCGCGGCGTTGGAGACGAAACTCGCAAACAGCGTGCCTGCGCCCATGCCGACGATCGCGCCCGGAATCAGCACCTTGAGGTTCCAGGCGCTCCAGTCGCGGCGATAGGTCCAGGCCGAGATGGCGTCCTGGGTGACGAGTAGCGGCAGGATGATGGTAGCGGCCTGCAGGATCGGCACCCGCAGCGTCAGCAGCGGCACGGAGATCATGCCGAGGCCGGCAAAACCGCCCTTGCCCAGGCCGAGCAGGAGCACAGCGGGAATGGCCACGAGATAGAACAGCGGGTCGGTGATCACGGGAGTATCGGAGTAAGAACGGCAGGACGACGATGACATAGATCAAAGCGCGATCGCGAAGGGAAGCGAATAGCAAGTAGCGAATGGCGAATAGGGAAAGGCTCCCTGGGCGGTTCCCCTCTATTCGCTATTCGCTACTCGCTGTACGCTTCGGAGAAAACTTGCCTTGGAGGCCGCGTCATGGACGCCCGATCGAGCCGTTATCACGAAGCTTATGCGCGCTGGCAGCGCGATCCGCTTGCTTTCTGGGGCGATGCGGCGGAGGCGATCCACTGGTTTGAAAAGCCGAAGACGGTGTTCGATCCGAACGCTGGCATTTATGGGCGCTGGTTTGCGGACGGCGTCTGCAATACCTGTTTCAACGCCGTCGACCGCCACGTCGACGCTGGCCGCGGCGACCAGGCGGCGATCATCTACGATTCGCCGCTTGCTGGCGCCAAGCGCACCATCAGCTACCACCGCCTGCTCACCGAAACGCAGGTGCTCGCCGGCATGCTGCGCGACCTCGGCGTGCAAAAGGGCGACCGCGTCATCCTCTACATGCCGATGGTGCCGGAGGCGGTTATCGGCATGCTCGCTTGCGCGCGGATCGGCGCCATCCACTCGGTGGTGTTCGGAGGCTTCGCGGCGCGCGAGTTGGCGACGCGGATCGACGACGCCAAGCCGAGGGTCATTCTCTCGGCGAGCTGCGGACTCGAACCCGGCCGCATCGTGCACTACAAGCCGCTGCTCGACGAGGCGATCGAGCACTCCGCGCACAAGCCCGATGCATGTCTGATCCTGCAGCGGCCGCAGGCGCAAGCCGCGCTGATCGACGGCCGCGACCGCGACTGGGCCGCGATGCGCGATTACGCGCTCATTCACGCCCGCTCGGTCTACGATTGCGTGCCGGTCGCGGCGACCGACCCGCTCTACATTCTCTACACGTCGGGCACCACCGGCCGGCCCAAGGGCGTCGTGCGCGACAACGGCGGCCACATGGTCGCGCTGAAATGGTCGATGCAGTATCTCTATGGTGTCGAACCCGGCGAAGTGTATTGGGCTGCGTCCGACGTCGGCTGGGTGGTCGGCCATTCCTACATCGTCTACGCGCCGCTGTTTCACGGCTGCACCACGATCCTCTACGAGGGCAAGCCGGTCGGCACACCCGATGCCGGCGCGTTCTGGCGGGTGATCGCCGAGCACGGCTGCGCCGCGATGTTCACCGCGCCGACGGCATTCCGCGCCATCAAGAAGGACGACCCACAAGGAAAGTTCCTGGCGCAGTACGATCTGAAAAAGTTCCGCACGCTGTTTTTGGCCGGCGAGCGCGCCGATCCGGATACGGTGCAGTGGGCGGAGAACCTGCTGAAAATCCCGGTGCTCGATCACTGGTGGCAGACCGAGACCGGCTGGTGCATCGCCGGCAATCCGGTTGGCCTCGGCACGCTGCCGGTCAAATACGGCTCGGCGACGGTGCCGATGCCCGGCTACGACGTGCGCATCGTCGATGAAGCCTGCAATGAAGTCGCCGACAACAAGATGGGCTCCATCGTCGTCAAGCTGCCGCTGCCACCGTCCTGCCTGCCGACGTTGTGGCAGGCTGACGCTCGCATGCGCGAGAGCTATCTCGATGAATTTCCCGGCTATTACAAAACCGCCGACGCCGGCTTCAAGGACGAGGACGGCTATGTGTTCGTCATGGGCCGCACCGACGACATTATCAACGTCGCCGGTCACCGCCTCTCGACGGGCGGCATGGAGGAAGTGCTTGCCGCGCACCCCGACGTCGCCGAATGCGCCGTGCTCGGTGTCAAGGACGACCTGAAAGGCGAAGTGCCGTGCGGCTTCATCGTGCTGAAAAGTGGCGTCAACCGTCCGCCCACGGAGATCGAGAAGGAGTGCATCTCGCTCATTCGCGAAAAAATCGGCCCGGTCGCCTCATTCCGCATCGCCATCACGGTGGCGCGGCTGCCGAAGACGCGCTCCGGAAAAATCCTGCGCGGCACCATGAAGAAGATCGCCGACGGCGAAAACTGGACCATGCCGGCCACGATCGACGATCCGGTGATACTGACTGAGATCGGAACCGCGCTGAAAGGAAAGGGCGTGGGTACGTGATTTGCCGTACCCCGACTTGAACAGAAAGAGTCGGCCTCGGCGGTGGGAAGCCCTTCCCATCACTTTCGTTGAGCCATCCGCCGTGCGGCAGCGTTAGCGAACGGCTAACGTGAGACGCGGGCTTGCCCGTAACGGACAAATCCTGAATTTCGCCCGCCCGGGGCGCGTGTTAGCTCCTGACCATCAGGAAAGGGCCGTGGTCGTGGCTGAACCAGCTCGCAATTCTGCCAAAAAAAGGAGCGCGACGCGCGTGGTCGCCGAGGTGCTGATCATGGCGGCTCTGACGATTGCGGTCGTCGTCGGCTTGCTTGCCGCCGGTCCGGCGCAAAGCGGCGCGTGCCGGCCAGACCATGCGCAGGTGTCTGCCTGCGGACCTGTGAAATAGGACCTTGAACCACTCACGGATTTCGAGGCGTCAAACGGACCAGAGCAAGGACAAAACCGGGATAACAACAAATTTCCCTTGCTCACTGCACTCCCCGGCCCAGAAGGGCCGGCTTTTTCTTTGCCACTTGTCCAAAGAGTCACGCGCAATTTCGGGCATCTTCTGCATACTTAACAGGCTATTGCCAAAGCGCAGTCTGGCGGCGCCAGATAGGTAGATTTACGGAGATATGCAAGGCGAAAACGTAAATCTTCCGCAAGTTTGGTGGCCTAAAATCCGGCCCATAAAAACGGCTGGCGTCGCGCGATATGACACGGACTGCTTTTTGGCAATGGGCGCGGTGGTTGCTCAACGCCACGACCTATTTCGGGCTCGCCATGATCGCCGTCATCTGGACGAGCCTGTTCTGGAGCGAGCACAACAGCGCGCAGAATTTCCTTTCTTTGACGCGCGAGCACGGCAAGAACCTGGCGAGCGCGTTCGAGGAAAGCGTCGTCCGCTCGGTCAGCGAAATCGACAAGACGCTGCTGCTCTTGCGCGCACGCGATTTGCTTGATCCCGAACATTTCGATATCCGGCGCGTGGCGACGAACCCGCTCTATGCCAGCGATCTGGTCAGGAATGCTGCGCTGATAGACGCCAACGGCATCATGGTGAACTCGGGCAGCACGCAGGCCGGGCAGCGCTTCGATCTGCATGACCGCGAGCACTTCCAGACATTCCTGAAAGACCACTCCGACCGGCTCTATATCGGCAGGCCGATTCTCGGCCGCGCCAGCGGCACCTGGGTCGTGCCGTTTTCTCGCCCGGTCATCGCCGCCGACGGCAGCTTCAAGGGCGTGATCACGCTCGGAGTTGATCCGGCGATGTTGACGCGCTTCTACGAAGTGATCGATGTCGGCAAAGAGGGCCGCATCACGCTGATCGGCGAGGACGACTACGTGCGCGCCGCCAAGGGCGCGAGCCGCAATATCCTGGGCCAGAAACTCAATCCGCCGCTGTGGAAGTCGCATCTCGACGGCGATTCGTTCTACGCAGAGGCGTTCGATGGCGTGCGGCGGCTGATCACGTTCCGCAAGGTCAAGGGTCTGCCGCTCATCGTCGGCGTCGCCTTCTCCGAACAGGAGCTGATGTCCGGCCTGCTGCGCGATCAGGCGATCGAGGACTTCGTCGCCACCGGCATTACGATCCTGATCCTGTTCGGCATCGTGCTCAACGCCGAGCACCGCCATCGCATCCGGACCGCGCAGGCCGCCGCCAGCGCCAGTGAAGCCAGGGCGCTGGAGAAATCCCGCGAGCTGGAAATCACGCTGGAGCATATGGGCGAGGGTTTGATGATGGTCGACGGCGACCGCAAGGTTGCGGTGATCAATCATCGGGCGATCGAATTGCTCGGCCTGCCCCCCGATTTCATCCACGGGCAGCGGTCGTTTGCCGACGCGATGTCTTGTCTCTGGGCGCAGGGCGATTTCGGCCACGACGGCGAAGCGCTCGATCCAAAGCTGCGCGAATTCGTCAAGGGCGGCGGTCTTGGCGAGATCGGTCTTTACGAGCGGACGCGCCCGGATGGCACCGCGCTCGAGGTTCGCAGCGTGCCGCTGGCCGGTGGCGGCTTTGTCCGCACCTTCACCGACGTGACTGTGCGCAAGGACAGCGAAGCACGGATCGCCCACATGGCGCGTCACGACGAACTGACAGGCTTGGCGAACCGCGTGCTATTCCGTGAGCGCATCGAACATGCAATTGCGCGGGTCAGACGCACCGACGAACACTTTGCCGTGCTGTTGCTCGATCTCGACCGATTCAAGGGCGTCAACGACACGATGGGCCATCCGGCCGGCGACGCGCTTCTGAAAATGACGGCGCAGCGGCTCTGCCGCGTGGTGCGCGAGACTGACACCGTGGCGCGCCTCGGCGGTGACGAATTTGCCATCGTCCAGACATTGATCGGCAGTCGGGCCGATGTGGAGCGCCTTTGCGCTCGCATTCTTGATGCCATCAAGGAACCCTTCGAGATTGCCGGGCATAGCCTGGATATCGGCACCAGCATCGGCATCGCTGTCGCACCCGACGATGGATTGGAGGCCGAGGGCCTGCTCAAGAATGCCGATATTGCGCTTTACGCGGTCAAGAGCAGAGGGCGCGGCAGCTGGCAGTTTTTCGATCCCTCCATGGAGGTGCTCGCGCAGGCGCGCAGCGCGCTCGAACAGGATCTGCGTCACGCCTTGCCGGCGGGCGAACTTGATGTCGTCTACCAGCCGACAATCGATCTCGACACGGAAGCGATCACCGGCCTCGAGGCGCTGCTGCGGTGGAATCATCCACGGCGCGGCCTGATCATGCCGGCCGAATTCATTCCCGTGGCAGAGGAGACGGGCCTGATTTCGGAGATCGGCGAGTGGGTGCTCCACACCGCATGCACGGCGGCCGCCGAATGGCCGGCTTCGGTGCGGATCGCCGTCAATCTCTCGCCGGTGCAATTCAGGGATCATCGGCTGGTCGACACCGTCAAGACCGCGCTGGCGACATCCGGCTTGCCCGCCGGGCGGCTGGAACTGGAAATCACCGAAACCGTCGTCCTGCAGGAGAATGAGCCTAATCGCGTGACGCTTCAGGAGCTGCGCGCGCTCGGCGTGACCATTGCGCTCGACGATTTCGGCATCGGTTATTCCTCGCTGAGCTATCTGCGCGCGTTTCCGTTCAGCAAGATCAAGATCGATCAGTCGTTCATCAGAGAGCTGGGCGAGAATTCGGAGAACGCACCGATCGTGCGCACCATCGCCGATCTCGGCCGCAGCCTCGGTGTGCCGACGATTGCCGAGGGCGTCGAGACGCCGGCGCAGTTGCGGCTCGTGCGTGCGGCAGGCTGCAAGGAGGCGCAGGGCTTTCTGTTCGGCCGTCCGGTTCCGGCGTCGGAGGTGCCAGCCATCGTTGCCCGCCGCAAGCCCGTTGCGGTGCACGCCGCGTAGGCGGCGTCTTGGCTCTGCGTTTTGTGATCTTTCGTGAATTGTTGTGCGGGTGCGATCCGCTGTAGGAGCAGAGTGACGCGGCACCAAAGCCTCTATCGCGCGTTTGCCGATCATGCGTCTCACGGGAGCGCTGCTGATCGTAAGTCTAGTGTGGAGTGGGCCTGCGGGCGCGCAGGTGCCCGCATCTGCCCCTACCGTGGTGCCACCTGCGGACGCGGCGCAAAATCCGTCGGCGCAGCATCCGTCGCCGCCAGCCAAATCCGAAACGCAAAAACCGCCCGCAACGTCTCCCAAGCAGGCGAAACCGCCCGCGCCCGGCCATCCCGCCACCGCCGACGACATCTGCCACGCGATCGAGCAGAACGCGGCCGTGAATGGCTTACCGGTCGAATTCTTTGCGCGCGTGATCTGGCAGGAAAGCCGCTTCAACGCCCAGGCGGTCAGCAGCAAGGGCGCGGAGGGGATCGCGCAATTCATGCCATCGACCGCGGATATGCGCGGTCTCGCGGATCCGTTCGATCCGATAGCGGCTTTGCGCGAGGCGGCGAGCTATCTGGGCGACCTGCGCAAGCAATTCGGCAATCTTGGGCTTGCCGCCGCCGGCTACAACGCCGGGCCCGGACGCGTGAACGCCTGGCTCGACGGCCGGCGCCGCCTGCCGAGCGAGACGCGTGACTACGTGGCGATCATCACCGGCTGGACCGCGGACGAATGGGCATCGCCTTCGCCGCCCAAGGTGGCGGAAACGACGCTTCCGCAGGGCGTGCCCTGCACGCGGCTTGCAAACCTGGTCCTGGCGACGCCGGACGAGGCGCATCGCATCGCCGCCCATGTGCCGCGCTGGGGCGCGCAGCTCACCGCCAATCTGTCCGAGAGCCGCGCCTGGGCGACCTACCGGCTGCTGGCGAAGCGCTATGCGGCGCAGATCGGCGACCGCGAACCGATCGTGCTGCGCGGCCGGCTCCCCGGCATGGGCGTCGCCGCGCGCTACATGATCCGCGTCGCCGACGATGACCGGTCATTCCTGCAAAAGTTCTGCGGCAAGCTCATCGCCGCCGGCGGCGCCTGCGTGGTGCTGCGCAACGAGCGTCTACATGCGCCGACTGCGAATTGAACGATCCCGAACTCACGACCTTTCCCGCGGAGGACGCAGATCAGGCCCGTGCGCCGGCTGACCATTGGTTTTTATCGCCGCCGCGAGCGCATCGTAGGTGCCCGGAAAATAAGAAACATTTTGAAATGGCGTTCGGCCGATAGCATCGGCGAGCTTGCGGGCCTGGGCGCCATCGCGCCCGAACAGAATGACCCGGGTGTTGAAGTCGGTGCGCGGCAGTGGCGCCTTGGCGAGACCATCGTCGCCAAGCGTGTCGGCCGGTACGCTGTGCGCGCCGGCGATGCTGCCCTTGGCGAAATCCGCCGTGCTGCGGGCATCGAAAAAGATCGCAGTACGGTCGATCTGATAAATGCGCAGGATGCCGTCGAGATCGATTTCGACCGGACCGCCGAGCGCGCGCCATACCGGAATGCCCAGCTGGTAGCGTCTCACGTCGGCAAAGCCGGACTCCGCCAGTTGCTCGGCGAGCCGCCGTCCCTGCTTGCAGTGTTCGCCATTGCAATAGACCACGAGCGGCGTCGCCTTGTCGCCACCAACCAGTCGTTCGACCGCCGCGATGAATTCCTCGACCGGCGCGCCTTGTGGCGGCGTCGCGCTGCGCGCCCCGGCGATGTGGCCGGCCGCATATTCCGCGCGCTTGCGCGAGTTGAGCAGGATGGCGCTGTTGTCGGCAAGGATGCGGCGCACGTCGTTGGTACTCACCTCCGGCGTTTTCGCATTTGCTTCGTTGAACGTCGCCTGCCGGATATCGGCTTTACGAGTTGCCACGTCGACATCGGGCTTGGTCATGTGCACCGCCGCGACAGCTGTCGCGCCTCCATATGCCGGTGTGAGCTTATCCCGGGCCGGTCCGAGAACCAATCGTTGCCACCGCCCCGGCTCCGTGTGTCAGCTCTTTCTGCTCGCCGTAAAGCCACGCCATGCCATCCATCGCGTCTTCCGCCGAGCGCGATGACAGCATCATGTTGCGCAACTCCTTGGCGACGCCTGAGGCGTGATAGAACTCGCCGTAGACGCGCGCCATGATCTGGACGCGGCCGGTGCGCAGATAGCGCGCCTGCTGATAGGCGCGGAACGCCGCCGCGTAGTCGCCGTTCGCCGCCACCACGCGGTCGGCGAGGCACACCGCGTCTTCGATCGACATGCCGGCGCCCTGCGCCAGATACTGCAGCATCGGGTGGGCGGCATCGCCCAGGAGAGTGATCCGACCCTTGCTCCACTCCTTGATCGGCGGCCGGTCGCACAATACCCACATGCGCCAGCTTTCGATCTTGTTGAGCAGCGTGCGCACCGGTTCACAGGTTTTGGCGAAGCGTTCGTGCAGTTCGGCCGGGTCGCCGAAACTGTCCCAGCCTTCCGCATAACGGTCGGAGTGGAAGGTCGCGACCAGATTGAACAGGTCGCCGGTGCGCAGCGGATAATGCACCAGGTGCACCTTCTCGCCGGCCCACAGCACCATGTCGCGCCAGCGCCATTGCTCAGGCATTTCTGCCGTCGGCAACACGGCGCGGTAGGTGATGTGGCCGGCGACGTTGGGTTTGCCGTCGCCGATCACCATCTGCCGGATCGTCGACCACAACCCGTCGGCGCCGATCAAAGCCGCGCCGCGATACTCTCGGCCGCTCTCGGCCCGTGCCACGATGCCATCCGTTGTCTCATCGACCTTGACCACCTTTTCTCCCGCGTCGAGCCGGACCAGGCTCAATTCCCGGCAGGCGTCGAGCAACACATTGTGCAGGTCGGCGCGGTGAATGAGCGCATAGGGCTGGCCGAATTTGGCGCGGAACGCCTCGCCGAGCGGAATGCGCGTGACCTCTTCTCCGGTGACGGAATCCAGCATGATGAGATTGTTGGGAAACGCCGCGAGTGCGCTGACCGCCGCGGTCAGGCCAAGTACCTCGAACATACGGAACACGTTGGGCCCAAGCTGGATGCCGGCGCCGATCTCCTTGAACTCGAGCGCTTGCTCGATGACCTGCGACGGGATGCCCTTGCGATGGAGCGCCAGCGCCGCACTCAAGCCGCCGATGCCGCCGCCGACGATAATGACGGGCTGGTCTTTCCAATGGGCCATTTTGGGCGTCTCCTCCGGGCGTAGTGTATCTACACCTCTCCCCATCGTGCGGGGAGTGGCAGTGAGAGGAAGGCAGCATGGCCTTGGGCATGATCGATGTGCATTTCCACCTGATCCCGCAGTTCTACAGTGACGCGGTGTACGAGGCGGGCAGAGGGCCGGCGATCGGCCGCTATCCGGACTGGTCGGAACAGCTCGCGCTCGAATTGATGGACTGGCATGGCATCGCGCTCGCGATCGCCTCGATCGCGCAGCCCGGCGTCGCCTTCATGCCGGAGGAGCAGGCCGCCACGTTTGCGCGGCGCTGCAACGATTATGCGGCCGGGCTGATCGCCAAGCATCCGCGGCGTTTCGGCTGCTTCGGGCTGCTGCCGATGCACGATGTCGATACCGCCGTTGCGGAAGCCCGCTATTGCCTCGAGACATTGCGCTTCGACGGCATTTCGCTGTTCGCCAGCTACGGTGAGAAATTCCTCGGCGATGCGGCGTTCGATCCGCTACTGGCGTATCTCCATGACGCCAAGGCGGTGGTGCACATCCATCCGGGACTGCATCCGTCGAGCCGCTCGCTCGAGCTGCAATGGCCGGGCTTCATGATCGAGTACCCGTTCGACACCACGCGCGCCGCGGTGAACCTGGTGTTCACCGGCGCGCTGGAGCGGTTTGCCAACATCAGTTTCATTCTCTCGCATGCCGGCGGCACGCTGCCCTATCTGGCGTGGCGGCTGTCAGTTGCGCCGATGATCGACAAGCGCCTGAAGCAGCGCACGCGCGAGGAGTTGTTCGCCGCCTTCAAGACATTCTGGTACGACAACGCGCTGGCATCCGGCATCGAAGCCATGGGCACGCTGTCGCGCATCGCCGCGAAGGAACGCATCCTGTTCGGCAGCGACTGGCCGTTCTGCAACGAGCGGGTCGTGGCCGAGGAGGTGAAGGATTTCAATGCGCGCGGTTTTCTCGCGCCGGACGCGCGCATAATGATCGCGCGCAGGAATGCGGTGAAGTTGTTCCCGCGCCTTGCATAGCCGTCATTCAGGGCTAGCTGCGCGGCGCCCCGGAATGACGAATGACCTCATAAGCGCCGCAACGCCCCCAGCACGCGCTCCGGCGTGATCGGCATCGCGGTGATCGGTGCGGCGCCGAGCGGGCGCAGTGCGTCGTTGATGGCGTTCATCACGCAGGCCGGAGCGCCGGCGGTGCCGGCCTCGCCGGCGCCCTTGGCGCCGAGTTCGGAATCCGCGGTCGGCGTCACAACGTGACCGATGTCAATATCGGGCATCTCGGTCGCCATCGGCACCAGATAATCCATCATGTTGCCGTTGAGCAGCTGGCCGGCGTCGTCATAGAGGCAGTGCTCGAACAAGGCGCCGCCGATGCCCTGCACGATGCCGCCGCGGATTTGCTCGTCGACGAGCTGCGGGTTGATCACGGTGCCGCAGTCTTCCACGCACCAGTGTTTCAACAGCTTCACTTCGCCGGTCCGGATGTCGACTTCCAGATAAGACGCCTGCACGCCGTTGGTAAAGGCGAACGGCCAGTCGCGCGGCACGTAATGGCGCGTCACGACGAATTCCGGCTGGATACCGGGCGGCAGCGTGTCGGGGCGGAAATAGACGACGCGCGCCACCTCATCGAGGCCGATGCGATCGCGCCCGGTGTCAGCGTCGACCACAACACCGGCGCGGATATCGAGCGCCTTCGGGTCGGCCTGGAGTATCGACGCGGCCGCGGTCAGCACGTTGGCGCGCAACGCCTTGCCGGCCTGCCATGCGGCCTCACCGCCGATGCCGGCAGCGCGCGACGCCCAGGTGCCGCCACCATAGGGCGTATTGTCGGTATCGCCGGTGATGACGCGGACGCGCTCGATCGGCACGCCGAACGAAGTCGCCACGCATTGCGCCAGCACCGACTCGGCGCCCTGGCCCTGCTCGGTGACGCCGGAATGCACGAACACCGCGCCGGTTGAGTTCGAGCTTGAGCGTCGCGCCGTCCTGTGAGGAAATGCGGGCGCCGCCGACGCCGTAGAACGCCGCCGAAGGGTTGGTGACTTCGATGAAGGAGGCAAAGCCGATGCCGCGATGGATGCCGCGCCTGCGCAGGCGGGCCTGCTCGGCGCGCAGCGCGGCGTAATCCATCATCGCCAGAATCTTGTCGAGCGACGCATGGTGCGACAGCTTTTCGAATTTTAGGCCGGCGGCGCTGGTCGCCGGATAGGCGTCATCGGCGTAGAGATTGCGCCTGCGCAGCTCCGCCGGATCCATGCCAATTTTCGCCGCCGCCAGTTCCACCAGGCCTTCGGTGACCGCGGTCGCGATCGGGTGTCCGACCGCGCGGTACTGGCACATGACATTCTTGTTCTGAAACACCACGCGGGCGCGGGCGCGGTAGTTTGCGCAGGTGTAGGGCCCGCCCACCAGATTGACGACCTGGTTGGCCTCGATGCCGCTGGTGCGCGGATAGACCGAGTAGGGGCCGATGCCGGTGAGATCGTCGATCTCGAATGCGGTGATGGTGCCGTCGTTCTTCACGCCGATCTTCGCCTTGATGCGATGATCGCGGGCGTGAATGTCGGTTGAGAAACTTTCGAAGCGGTCGGCGACGAACTTGACCGGACGCTTGAGCAGCTTCGCCAGCGCGGCCGCCGCCATCTCATCGGCATAGATGTGAACCTTGATGCCGAACGAGCCGCCGACATCCTTGGTCAGCACGCGCACCTGGTGCTCTTCCAGGTCGAGGTGTTTGGCGAAAATGTTCTGCGTCATGTGCGGCGCCTGCGTGCCCTGATAGACGGTCAGGCGCTGCTCGCCGGGATTCCAGTCGGCGACGATGGCGCGCGGCTCGTTGGTGACGCCGGTGTGACGGCCGAACACGAACGTGGTGTCGACCACGGCGTCGGCCTCGGCAAAGCCCTTGTCTACATCGCCGGCATCGAGTGTGCGCTCGAAGGTGAGATTGTCGCCGAGCGCGGGGTGGATCACCGGCGTTGCCGCGTCGAGCGCGGTTTCGGCGTCGGTGACGGCGGGCAGAACTTCATAGTCGACAGTGACCAGCGCACACGCGTCTTCCGCTTGCGCCCGCGTGCGCGCCACCACGGCGCATACCGCTTCGCCCTGCCAGCAGGCACGCTCGACCGCGATGGCATGCTGCGGTGCCGATTTGATGCCTTTGAGATGCGTGAGGACGCCGACCCACGGCGTGATCACCTTGGCAAGCTCGGCGCCGGTGACGACGGCGACGACACCGGGCGCTTTCTTCGCCGGTGCGGTGTCGATGCGTTTGATGCGCGCATGCGCATGCGGTGAGCGCACGAATGCAACATGCACCATGCGCGGCAGCACCACATCGCTGACATATTGGCCGCGGCCGGCCGTGAGCCGATGCAGATTGGGCCGCGGCACCGAGCGCCCGATATACGAATTCGGCCGGTCGAGTGCGGTGAGGCCGGAGGGCTGGTCGGGCGAGAGATTCATGGTCCCGTCATTCCGGGGCCGAACGCAGCGAGGAGCCCGGAATCCATATTCGCTGACCTGTGGTTATGGATTCCGGGCTCGCGGGCCGAGGCCCGCGCCCCGGAATGACACTCACAGAAACCGAGTTGGCCACATCAGCGTGCGCCACATGTGCGACGACGGCGTATTGTCAAAGCCGAGGCCTTCTTCCGGCTGCTTGAAGTTGCGGCCGATGATGTCGACGAAATCGTCGAGATTGACCTTGGCGTTGGGATCGAACGAGTAGATGTCGTTGACGCAGATGAGCCGCGCCGTCATGTACCATTTGTGATTCTTGGCGCGCTCGTAATCGCGCACGATGTACGGCTCCGGCTTATAGTCGGCGCCGAAATTGTTGATGTACATCTGCGGATATTCGTAACCAACCGAGGTGTCGGGAAAGAAGCGCAGCGCCTGGTGCATGCGCACCGCCCAGCTCACCTCCTCGTCGACGTATGGTTCGATCATCTGCGCGCCCCAATAGCCGTGGTCGCAGCGGATGAAGCTCGCGACGCCGATATCGTGGAGCAGGCACGCCAGCACGATCTTTTCGTTATGGCCGTTCTTGAGCGCCAGCGCGGCGCTCTGCAGCAGGTGATTGAGCGAGGCGAAGCGGTTGTTGAAGAAATCGATCAGCGTCGGCTTGGCCGGCATTTTTGGCAGCCGCGGATCGGCGCCCATCAGGAAATATTTGTCCGGGTTGTTCTTCTTGAACTCGAACCCGTTCATCATCTCGACCTTGCCGTCGGCCATGCCGAACAGCACCGACTTGGTGGCGATGCGCTCTGCGAGGTCGTTCATCATTTTTTCTTCGATTTCGTCGGCGCGCTCCGACAGCGTCGTCGCATTGACGTGCTCGTTCATGGTTCAAGCTTCCTTTCCCGCCCGGGTCTGGGCGACGGATTTGATTGCGTCCACAATAGCCTGATAACCGGTACAGCGGCAGTAGTTACCCGAGATGTGATCGCGGATTTTTTGCCGGCTGGGCACCCCGCCGCGGCTGACCAGATCGTGGGCGCCGATCAGCATGCCGGGCGTGCAGAAACCGCATTGCAGCGCGTTGCGCCGCCGGAAGGCGTCCTGCAGGTCGGCGATGGCCCCGGAATCCGACAATCCCTCGATGGTTTCGACCTCGGCGCCGTCGCATTGCACCGCGAGCACGAGGCAGCCGCGCACCACTGCGCCGTCGACCAGTACCGTGCAGGCGCCGCACACGCCATGTTCGCAGCCGACGTGGCTGCCGGTGAGCCCGAGATCGTCGCGCAGGAAATCCACCAGCGTTTTGCGCGCCGCGACGTGCTCGCTAATGTCCTCACCGTTGACGCGTAGCGATATATCGCAGAACTGTTCGCGCATGGCGCGAATTTTAGCAGGCGGACGGAGACAGCGCCACGGCCCGCTAACGCTCACCGCGCCGCGGACTACCGGGCGGATCGACGATATCGCGAACGATGTCGATGGCGCGGCGCAGCAGGACCTGTGAGGCTTCGAGCGTTCGGAAGGCCGCGTGCGCCGTCAGCGTCACGTTGGCCAGGCTGGTGAGCGGATGGTCCTTGCGCAGCGGCTCGGTATGAAACACGTCGAGCCCGGCATGGCTGATGCGGCCGCTGCGCAGGCCCGACAGCAGGGTCGTCTCGTCGACCAACGCTGCGCGCGCGGTATTAATCAGGATCACGCCCGGCTTGGTGCGCGCCAGCTGCGACGCGCCGAAAAACCCGCGCGTCTCGTCGTTGAGCGCGAGATGCAGGGTGATGACATGGGCGCGCGATAACAGCTCGTTCAGTTCCACCCATGGATCGTCCGGGTGTCTGGTGCGGTTCCAGGCGATCACTTCCATGCCGAGACCGCGGCCAAGCCGCATCACCTCGCGGCCGATGCCGCCCAGCCCGATGATGCCGAGCGTCTTGCCGGAAAGCTGCACGCCCTCGCGGGTCGACCAGGTTCCGGCGCGGATCAGCCGGTCCATGTGGGCGATGTCCCGGCTGGCGGCGAGCATCAGCGCGACGGTGTGCTCGGCCACCGCGGTATCGCCGTAGCCCTTGATGGTGTGGACGGTGATACCATGCGTCTTCAGCTCGGCGACGTCCATGTAGCTCGACGCGCCGGTGCCGAGAAACACCACGTGCTTGAGCGCCTTGCATTGCTCGATGCGCCCGGTCGGCAGGTAGGAGTGATCGTCGATGCAGATGTCGCACCCGGCGAGCAACTGCGGCAGCTCGTCGGCCGTGAACGCCTTGCGGTTGATCTCAATCGGCGGGTCGCTCGGGCGTATGACCCGCTTCCAGGCGGATGCCAGCTGATCATTGCAGTCGATAAAGAGGGTTTTCATTACGTCCCGAGGGAGATTGACGGTTAAGGCGATGACTTTTAACACAGCGCAGGGATTGTCCGGGAGACGCGATATGCGCCTTGCAAGCTACAATATGCGCGGCCGGCCGAGCTTCGGCGTGGTCGTGGGTGACGGTATCGTCGATTTGCGCGGCCGGTTGAGCCGGTTTTCGACGCTGCTCGAACTGTTTCGCGCACAGGCGCTCGCCGAGGCCAAGGCGGCCAGCAGCGGGGTGCGGCCGGACGTGCCGCTGACCGAGGTCGAACTGCTGCTGCCGATCGTGCCCGAAAAAATCCTTTGCATCGGCATCAACTACGCCAATCGCGGGGCTGACTACAACGTCACCAATAACCCCAAATATCCGAGCATGTTCTACCGCGCGCCGAACTCCATGGTCGGCTCCGGGGGGCATCTCGTGCGGCCGAAAATCTCAGAGCAGCTCGACTACGAGGGCGAGATCGCGATCGTCATCGGCCGCGAATGCAAGCACGTCGCCAAGGATCGGGCGCTGGAGGTGGTCGCCGGCATCACGCTCGCCAACGAGGGCACGATCCGCGACTGGACGCGGCATGGCCAGTTCAACGTCACCCAGGGCAAGAACTTCGACGCCACCGGCGGTCTCGGCCCGTGGATCCAGACCGAATTCGATCTAACCAAGCCACTGCACCTCATCACGCGCAAGAATGGCGAGGTGATTCAGGACGACACCACGGGGAGCATGATCTTCTCGATCCCCGACATCATTTCCTACACAACGACCTTCATGACGCTCAAGGCGGGCGACGTCATCTGCACCGGTACGCCGATCAAGAAGGTGAAGGCCGATCCGCCGGTCTGGCTCAAGCCGGGCGACACCATCGAGGTTGAATGCCCGGACATCGGCGTGCTGAGCAATTCCGTGGTGGATGAGGCGTGACCACGGCGGCGCGCGCGGCCTGTATCGTTGGCTGGCCGGTCGGACATTCGCGCTCGCCGCTCATTCACAATTATTGGCTTAAACACTACGGCATCGCCGGCGAGTATCGCCGCGAAGCTGTGCCGCCCGATGAGTTTGCGGCTTTTGTGAAGAACCTCGCCGCGCGTGGCTACGCGGGCTGCAATGTCACGTTGCCCCACAAGGAGGCGGCGCTTCAGCTATCGCAGCCGGACGACCGCGCGCACGCCGTCGGCGCTGCCAACACGCTGTGGCTCGACGGCGAAAGCGTGCGTTCCACCAATACGGACGTCGAAGGTTTTTTGGACAATCTCGACGCCAGCGCGCCGCATTGGGACAAAGACTTGCAGACAGCCGTCGTGCTCGGCGCCGGTGGCGCGGCCCGCGCCGTGATCTATGGCCTGACGTTGCGCGGCGCTGGCCGCATCATGGTGGTGAACCGCACGGCGGACCGCGCCGAAGCTTTGCGCCGGCGTTTTGGCGACCGCGTACACCCAGTTCCGTGGAACGAGCGTAACAAGACATTGGCCGCTGGGGGACTTGTCGTGAATGCCACGACGCTCGGCATGGAACATCAGAGCGGCCTCGCGCTCGATATTGAGCGCTTGCCGAGTCATGCGCTTGTCGCCGATCTTGTCTATGTTCCGCTATTGACTCCGCTTCTAGTGGCGGCGAGAGCCCGCGGCCTGCGCACGGCCGACGGCCTTGGCATGCTGCTGTATCAGGCCGTGCGCGGCTTTGCGCTCTGGTTTGGCCGAAAGCCTCAGGTGACCGAAGAATTGCGGGCGCTGGTCGAGGCTGATCTGGCAGCTTCCACGAGCCCGCCGGTCGGAATATCGTAGCGGCTTCGGGGTTAACCGCCTGCGCGCCTCGCGCATAAAACATCGGCCTTTGGGAGGTTTGAGATGAGAGTTACGGGATTTGGGTTTGCGTTGGCACTGACCGCCGCGCTGGTGGCGACGTCGGCCGTGGCTCAGGCACCGCAGGTCGTGCGCGTGCGCGCGACTATCGAGAGTGTCAACGGCACAATGCTTGACGTGAAGGGGCGCGACGGCGCCGCGATGAAAGTGCAGCTTGCGCCGAATGCCCCGGTGAGCGAAATCGTCAAGGCCTCGCTCTCCGATATTAAGGAAGGCTCCTACATTGCGATAACCGCAATGCCGCAGCCGGACGGCAGCCAGAAAGCTGTAGCGATCTACATCTTTCCGCCGGGCGTGCATCCCGGTGAGGGATTCCATCCGTGGGATTATTCGCCGAACAGCACGATGACCAATGCGACGGTAGCCAACGAAGTTTCGAGCGTCGACGGCAAGAACTTGAACGTGAAATACGCGGGCGGCGAGAAGAAGATCATCGTGCCGTCGGACTGCGTGATCGTAAACAGCCGAAAGGCAAGCGCGGCCGCTCTTAAGCCCGGACAGAAGATCTTTATCTTTGCCGCGAAGAAGCAACCCGACGGAACATTGGAGGCTCCGAACGTTGCCTTCGGCGACTACGGCGTCTGGCGTTAATCAGCGGCGACCAGTTGTTAGTTTGGGTGCCGGCGGGGAGTTGGCGAGGCGGACAGGAGTGTGACATGAAGATCAGGTATGGGATGGCGGGCCTCGCATTGCTTGCGGGTCTGTCCACAGCGTCCGCGTTTGCGCAGGCGCCGAAGCCCGAGCGGCTCGCCGGCACGATCGTCAAAGTCGATGGTCACATCGTGACGGCAAAGTCCGCCAAAGGCGACGCGCTCAAGCTCAACCTTGCCGATAAGGTCATGGTCGTGAGGGTGGAGAATGCGTCGCTCGCTGACGTCAAGGACGGCGAATACATCGGTAGTGGAGCGATGCCGCAGCCGGACGGGACCCAAAAGGCGGTCGAAGTGCACATTTTCGCCGAGGTGATGCGCGGCACCGGCGAAGGCTTCAAGCCGTGGACGCAGCCTGGCTCGACCATGACCAACGGTACTGTCGGAGCGACCGTTACCGGGGTGAGCGGGCAGGTCATCACCGTGAAATACAAGGGCGGTGAACAGAAGATCGTCGTCCCGCCAGGTACACCGATCGTGAAATACGTGATCGGGGACGTCGGCGATCTTAAACCCGGTCTGAAATTCAGGGTTACTGCGGCCCTCAAGCAGCCGGACGGCAGCTTCAACGTCAGCCGCATCAACGTCGGGCCATAGCGGCGGGACATCCTGCCTGGCATCTGGCACGGCTGTTGCTTGAAATTTGAGCAGAAGCCGTCGCCAAACCCTGGAGGCGTCCATGGACTCGGCAAAAGTACCATCGGCAAAGACACGTGCCGAACTCACCGAAAAGCTGCTCGGCATCAAGCGCGAACACGGCTGGGCCTGGAAGCACATCTGCGCCGAGATCGGCGGCATGTCGCCAATGCTGATCATCGGCGCGGTGCTCGGCCAGATGAAACTGACTAAGCCGCAAGTGGCCAAGGCCGCCGAGCTGTTTGGTCTCGACAAGACCGAGCAGGCTCTGATCAACGAGACGCCGTATCGCGGCATGCCGATGCCGCCAACCGATCCGTTGATCTACCGTTTCTACGAACTGGTGATGGTCAACGGTCCGGCGCTCAAGGCGATCATCGAAGAGGAGTTCGGCGACGGTATCATGTCGGCGATCGATTTCGACCTGGCGCTGGAGCGGCAGCCAGATCCCAAGGGAGACAGAGTGAAGATCACCATGTCGGGCAAATTCCTGCCGTACAAATATTACGGGGCGAGCGGCAATGTGCCGGGATACGGGTATAAGGAAGAATAGATTTCGGCGTTCTCTCAGCACAAACAAATAAGTCGTGTCTTCCCGCTCTTGCGGAAGCTGATCCGGCCATCGAGGTAATCGAGTCCACTTAAATCATGTCTTCCGGTATAACGCTGGCCCCCCGCCCATCAGACGTTTGTTGGGATATTCGGGAATTGCTATGGTCGTGGCTGCGCACCCGGATCTGCCAATGCCCAAAATGAAGCATCAGGAGCTGCTCAAGGGGCTCATACGACTGCATATCCTGCACCACGCCTCCAAGGCCGCCTTCTACGGGCAGTGGATGATTCACGAACTCGCCCGTCACGGCTATACGCTCAGCCCCGGCACGCTGTATCCCATGCTTCACGGTTTGGAACGCCGAGGATATCTTAAATCGAAAATCGAACGCTCTGGCCGAACTTTCCGCCGCCTCTATCGCGCGACCGCACGTGGCCGCGAGGCCAACAAGATTGCCAAGCTTCAGGTCCGCGAGTTGATCGGCGAGCTGCAACGTTCCCGCATTCCGGCGTCGGTTCCGTAGTCACCGGAAGGGCTCGTCACATCTGGAATCAACCCGTCCGGTGCGCTGCTGTTCTGCGGCGGCTGTTTCGAGCTTACTGCATTGCTCGCTTCGCGGATCGTCCGTTGACAGGCTAGTGCCGAAACCTACTATCGAATTCCGATATCGACAACCGATAGAGCAGGTTCTGCGGCGCGAGAAGGATCGTCGCCATGCGTTTTGATCTATGCGGATATGGACCGTCTGGACAAATGCGCCAAGGATTTGCTGCGGGAAAGAGATCAGAAAATGGACGCCATATCAATTAATCGCCGCTCGCTTTTAAAAGTAATGGCGGCTTCGCCGGCTACGTTTGCCAGCCCGGCGCTCGCGCAAGCCGCATCAAGCCAGCCAACTGAGAAGGCCGACTACACCATACGGATCGCGACCGGCCTCGTCGCTCTCGCCGACGACCACATTGTGTCCACCACGCTTTACAATGGTCAATTTCCCGGGCCGCTGATCCGATTGCGCGAGGGCAAGCGCGTCGTGGTCGATATCCACAACGATACCGATACGCCCGAGCAACTCCATTGGCACGGTCAGATGATTCCGAGCGACATCGACGGCGCTTTGGAAGAAGGCACACCCTTCATTCCCGCACACGGCATGCGCCAAATCGCGCTCGTGCCGAAGCCGTCGGGCTTTCGCTTCTATCACACTCACGTGCCCGCCTATAACGACCTCAATCGCGGCACTTATACCGGGCAGGCAGGGCCGGTCTACATCGAGCCCGCCGATAATCCGGGGGCTTACGACCGCGAGGTCTTTCTGGTGCTGAAGGAATTCCTGCCGTCCTTCAGCCGCGGCGGCGACATGGCGATGGACTTTCTAACCGGCGATCCAATCAGGGAGCTTCAGGAGCTCGGCAAAAAGGCCGATGATCAGTTCAAAGGGCCCAAGGGTTACGAGGTCGGCTACGACCTGTTCAGTATTAACGGCAAGATGCTCGGTCACGGCGACCCCGTCCGGGTCAAGCAGGGCGAGCGGGTGCTATTCCATATTCTCAACGCCAGCGCCGGGGAAATTCGCAGCCTCGCGCTGCCCGGCCATGTTTTCAAAATCATTGCGCTCGACGGCAACCCGGTCCCGACACCGGCCAACGTGCCAGTGCTTTGGCTCGGCACGGCCGAGCGCATCTCGGCCGTCGTCGAGATGAACCATCCCGGCGTCTGGGTGATGGGCGATCTTGCCGATGACGATCGCGGACATGGCATGGGCATTGTCGTCGAGTACGCCGGCGCCAAGGGCGAGCCGCAATGGAGCAAGCCGCAGCCTTACAAATGGGATTACACGATTTTCGGAAAGCCGGGCGCGACGCCGGCCAGGCCCGACCAGAACTTTGACGTCACCATCGTGAAGCAAAACGGCGCCGACAACGGCTTCAACCGATGGGCGCTTAATGGTGAGGCCTTCTCGATGAACACGATGAAGCCGGCATGGACCGTCCATCAAGGCCGCCGCTATCGCTTTAAATTCCGGAACGCCAGCGACGATATTCACCCGCTGCATCTGCACCGCCACAGTTTCGAGCTGGTGCGCGTGGGCGGTAAGCCCGTCGCGGGCGTCGTCAAAGATGTCGTCATGCTGGGTGGATTTCAGGAAGTGGAATTCGATTTCGTTGCCGACAATCCGGGGCCGACGCTGCTTCACTGTCATCAGCAATTGCACATGGATTTCGGCTTCATGGCGATGGTCAACTACGCATGATCAACGAGACCGCGAAAGCAACCGGTGGCGCGTCAGTCCAAAGGGCGGCCGATAGTCCTGAGTCGGAGTTGCAGCGCTCCGGGACGCCAGCCGAAGTACTGCGGGTTTTTTCAAAGCTCGGCGTGAGCTGTTTCGGCGGTCCGATTGCGCACATCGGATACTTCCGCGAGGAGTTTGTCGTCCGCCGCCGCTGGCTCGACGAGCAGGCCTTCGTCGATCTCGTTGCGCTTTGCCAGTTTTTGCCGGGGCCGGCCTCCAGTCAGGTCGGATTTTCCATAGGCCTCATGCGCGGCGGCTATCTCGGCGGGCTTGCGGCATGGACGGGTTTCACTTTGCCGTCCGCAATCATATTGGTGCTGTTCGCCTACGGTGCCAGCGCGCTGAGCGGTCCCATCGGAACGGGATTGCTGCACGGTCTAAAGCTCGTTGCGGTCGCGATCGTCGCGCAAGCCGTATGGGGCATGGCGCGGACCTTATGTCCGGACCGTGAACGGGCATCGATTGCCGTTGGGGCAGCCCTCATCATTTTGTTCAGCACCTCGTCCATCGCGCAGATCGGAGCGATTGCAGTGGGTGGTCTCGCCGGGCTGTGGCTATGCCGCGGGGCAGCGCCACCGCCCGGCGGTCATGTGGTTTTGCCTGTCTCGCGAGGCGTCGGTCTCGCTGCGCTGGTTGCGTTCTTTGTTCTGCTCGGCGGCCTGCCGCTCTTGCGGAGCGTGTGGACTGGGCCGGGCGTCGCCTTGTTCGAGGCATTCTACCGCTCCGGCGCGCTGGTGTTCGGCGGGGGCCATGTCGTGCTGCCGTTGTTGCGTCAGGCCTTTGTCGCGCCGGGCTGGGTCAGCGACAACGCCTTTCTCGCCGGCTACGGCGCTGCTCAAGCAGTGCCGGGGCCGCTTTTCACGTTTGCGGCTTACCTCGGCGCTGTCGTCAGGCCGCCGCCACACGGTAGTTCCGGCGCGGCGCTTGGTCTCATCGGAATTTTCCTTCCCGGTATACTGATCCTGCTAGGGACGCTGCCTTTTTGGGACAGCTTCCGGAAACGGCCGGGCGCTCAGGCTATCATGCGTGGCGTCAATGCCGCGGTCGTGGGGCTGCTGGCGGCCGCTCTCTACAATCCGGTCTGGACCAGTTCGGTCACCACCCGCGGTGATTTCGGGATCGCACTTGTTGCCTTTGTTCTGCTGATGGTCTGGCGCGCGCCACCGCTCCTTGTCGTGCTCGTGAGCGCGCTTGGCGGTGCGGCCCTCGCACTTGCCAACGGGTGAGGCGCGATGAGCCGCTTGAGACTTTCACGTTACTTTGCCGGTCTTTCACGGAACACGTTTCTTCTCGCCTGTAGCAGTCTGTTCGCCGACATCTCGACGGAGATGCTGTACCCGATTTTACCAGTGTTTTTGACCCAGACGCTTAAGGCCAGCGGCAGCGTTGTCGGTCTGATCGATGGCTTTGCCCAGGCGACGCAAAACATCGTGCAGGGGTTTTCCGGGACGCTGTCCGATAAGCTGCAAAGGCGCAAACCTATTGCGCTGGTCGGGTACTTCCTGGCCGCAATCGGCAAGCCATTGATGGGCGCTGCCACCATCTGGCCGGTGGTATTCGGTGCACGCTTGTTGGACCGGTTTGGCGCAGGGACCCGCTCAGCGCCGCGTGATGCTCTGATCGCATCTTCGGTGTCCGAGCAGAATAGAGGACGCGCATTTGGGCTTGAGGGTTTCGGCGACAATGCCGGGGCCTTTTTGGGGCCGCTGGTGGCCGTTCTTCTACTCTACTGGCTTCATGTCGGCATCCGGTCCGTCTTCTATCTCGCGGTCATTCCCGGCTTGCTTGCCTTCCTTCTGGTTCTGCTGGTGAGTGAACGGCCCGTCGCGGCTACGGCGAAGGCCAAGATCGATGTTGGCCTGGGGCAATTTCCGGCCATTTATTGGAAATATCTGTTGGTGACCGCGCTGTTCGGGCTCGGCAACTCCAGCAACGCGTTTCTTATCCTGCGTACGCAGGAGAATGGTGTTTCGCTTGAGAGCACGATTCTGATCTACGCCGCGTTCAATCTCGTGGCCGCCCTGGCATCCTTCCCGGCCGGAGCGCTGTCGGACCGCTGGGGCGGCAAGATCGTCCTGTTCGTTTCGTTTGTAATTTTTCTGATCGGTTATCTGGGGTTTGCGTTGACCCGGAATTCAAGTTTGATTGCTGCCTTGTTTGCCTTCTACGGCCTTTTTCAAGGGATGTCGCGCACAGCCGGAAAGGCGTTGGCGTCAAGTTTCGTTCCCGAGCGCATACGCGCCAGCGGAATCGGCTGGTACAACACCACCGTCGGCGTGCTGCAGCTCGTTGCGAGTTTGATTGCGGGTGGCCTTTGGGACCACGTATCCCATCCGGCTGTCTTCTATTACGGTGCGGTGTTTGCTCTCGTTGGCGCACTAGCTTTATGGTTTTTGATCCCTGCTGATGCAAATGCGGTGCAGGCAGGTACCGAGTGATCAGGCCGAGGGCATGCGAGACCATGATAAATCTTTGATCCCCACCACCGGATGTTCTCGCGACCGCCGAGCAGCTCGTTCTTGGGAAATTGGGGAGCTCTTAGTTCGACCCATGCCGCAGAAACTCGTACGCGAATGGCAACGCGCCGCGAGAACGGGAATCCAATTTTTTAAAGGTGGATCGTACCGTCACATCGCCGCGATCTTTTGCCGGTCGATGTCACCGACGGTCTTGCAGCCGGTGAGCGCCATGGTGACGTCAAGCTCGTTCTTAATGATCTCGATGGCGCGGGCGACGCCGGCTTCACCGGCGGCCCCGAGGCCATAGATGTAGGCGCGGCCCGACAAGCAGGCGCGCGCGCCGAGCGCCAGCGCGCGGAACACGTCCTGGCCCGAACGGACGCCGCCGTCGAACAGCACTTCGATGTCGGAGCCGACCGCGTCGGCAATTTTCGGCAGCGCGGTGATCGAAGACGGCGCGCCATCGAGCTGACGACCGCCGTGGTTGGATACGACCAGGGCCGCGGTTCCGGTCTTTGCGGCGATACGTGCGTCATCAACGTCGAGGATGCCTTTGAGGATGAGCTTTCCGGGCCAAAGGCTCTTGATCCATTCGACGTCCTTCCAGTTCAGCCCCGGATCGAATTGCCCGGAAATCCATTGCGTCAGCGAATTGACGTCCTCCGTGCCTTTGATGTGGCCGGCGATGTTGCCGAAGATCTTGCGCCTGCCACGCAGGATGCTGAGCGCCCAGGCCGGCTTGGTGGCGATGTCAATGAGATTGCCGAGCCGCAGCTCGGGCGGCACCGTCATGCCGTTTTTGATATCGCGATGACGCTGACCGAGTATCTGCAGATCGACCGTGAGCACCAGGGCGCTGCACTTGGCGGCGGCAGCGCGTTCGATCAAGGCGCGGATAAAGCCGCGGTCCTTCATCACGTAGAGCTGAAACCAGAACGGCTTGCCGATGGCTTCGGCCACGTCCTCGATCGAGCAGATCGACATGGTCGACAATGTGAACGGAATGCCAGCCGCCTGCGCGGCACGGCAAGCCAGAATTTCGCCGTCGCCATGCTGCATGCCGCACAGTCCGATCGGCGCCAGCGCCAGCGGTAGCGCGACCGGCGCGCCAAGTATCGTGGTCTTCGCGGTGCGGTCGCCGACATCGACCAGAATGCGCTGGCGCAGCTTGATGCGTTCGAGATCCGTACGGTTGGCGCGCAGCGTCTCCTCCGCATAGGAGCCGCCGTCGGCGTATTCGAAGAACGCCCGGGGAACTTTGCGGCGGGCGCTCTGCCGCATATCGTCTATGCTGGTAAATGTGCTCATGGTCGCGCTCCCCCGGCTCTCAGGCGCCCGTTTTGATAGCACAACCGGGTCGTCCCTGGAGTCGCTGAAGGCGAGCCTCAACGGAACGCGCCCGGCGGATCTTCGTTACCTTTCAAACTCAGCGGGCCGCGCGGCGATGCACGACACTGCGCGGGCCCCTGCAATTTGATGAGGTCACTGTGGAGCGTTCGCACAAAGGCCACCCGGACGAACCGGCGGAACGTGGCAAACGGGACAATGCGGAGCGGCGCCGGACGCTCGATGAGGTCCTGGACGGTGGCCTCGAGGACACATTTCCGGCTTCCGACCCAGTTTCGATCACGCAGCCGTCGCCGAGCACCTGCGACAAGAAGGAGCAATAACGGGTATCCGGCTGCCTCGCGAGCTGGGAACCAGGTGCTAAGATATTGACGTTAGTATCGTTTCGCTCTCGATGCTGCCACAAAGACTGGTAACAATACTCCATCATTTTTGAGGCGGCAGGGCGCAGGGAGCGGCTAATATCGCTTTCTGCAAGAGGTATTGCGGCGGGGCAACCGGGCGATGGTTCGTAAACATTTCGGCACCGACGGCATTCGCGGGCGCGCGAATGGCGTGATTACGCCTGAGCTGGCTCTCAAGGTGGGGCAGGCGACCGGACTGGTGTTTCGGCGCGGTGAGCACCGCCACCGGGTGGTGATCGGCAAGGACACGCGGCTGTCCGGCTACATGATTGAAACCGCGCTGGTGGCCGGCTTCACGTCGGTCGGCATGGATGTGCTGCTGCTCGGTCCGATGCCGACGCCGTCGGTTGCCATGCTCACGCGCTCCATGCGCGCCGATCTCGGGGTCATGATCTCGGCATCGCACAATCCGTTCGATGATAACGGTATCAAGCTGTTCGGGCCGGACGGCTACAAGCTGTCCGACGAGGCCGAACTTGAGATCGAGCAGCTCATCGCGATGGATCTCACCAACCGGCTCGCCGGCAGCCGCGATCTGGGCCGCGCCAAGCGCATCGACGGCGTGCATGATCGGTACATCGAATTCGCCAAACGCACGCTGCCGCGCAACCTGTCGCTTGAAGGCCTGCGTATTGTCATCGATTGCGCCAACGGCGCTGCCTACCGGGTCGCGCCGGACGCACTCTGGGAGCTTGGCGCCGATGTGGTGTCGATCGGCGTTGAACCCGACGGTTTCAACATCAACCACAATTGCGGGTCGACCGCGCCGGAAGCGTTCTGCCGCAAGGTGCGCGAGATGCGCGCCGATATCGGCATCGCTCTCGATGGCGACGCCGACCGCGTCCTGATCGCTGACGAGCATGGCCATTTGATCGACGGCGACCAGTTGCTCGCCGTGATCGGAGAGAGCTGGCGCGACGACGGCCTGCTCGCCAAGCCGGGCATCGTTGCGACGGTCATGTCGAATCTCGGGCTGGAGCGGCACATGCACGCGCTCGGACTTGAACTCGTGCGCACGCCGGTCGGCGACCGTTATGTGCTCGAACAGATGCGTGAGCATGGATACAACGTTGGCGGCGAGCAATCCGGCCACATCATCCTGTCGGACTACACGACCACTGGCGATGGCTTCGTCGCTGCGCTGCAAGTGCTCGCGGTGGTGCAGAAGCAAGGCAAGCCGGTGTCGCAGGTCTGCCATCGCTTCGATGCGCTGCCGCAGATACTCAAGAACGTGCGCTACAAAAGCGGCAAGCCGCTGGAACACGCCAAGGTTCGCTCGGCGATCCAGAGCGCGCAGAAGCGGCTGAACGGCCACGGCCGGCTCCTGGTGCGGCCGTCGGGCACCGAGCCGGTGATCCGGGTCATGGGCGAGGGCGATGACAAGGCGATGATCGAGGAGATCGTCGACGGTATCGTCGACGCGCTTACGGCGCACGCGGTGTGATCGCCTCGAGGCTAGCCCCGGCCTCGCAGAAATTGCGCGAACGCCTTCAGCGTTGTCTCTGACACGTAGTGCTCGATGCCCTCGGCGTCGGCTTCGGCCGCTTCACTGGGCACGCCGAGCGCGCGCAGCAGGTCTACGACCAGGCGATGGCGCACCCGCACCCGCTCGGCGAGCGCGTGGCCTTTCTCGGTGAGGAACACGCCGCGGTAAGGGCGGGCGGTGGCGAGGCCGGCGCGCTTGAGCCGCGAGATCGACTTGATCGCGGTGGCGTGCGAGACGCCCAGCCGCCGCGCGATATCAGTCGGGCGCGCTTCGCCCTCGCTCGCCAGCAGATCGGCGATCAGCTCGGCATAGTCTTCCAGCAAGGCGGTCGATTGCGCCGACCGCGTCTTGCCGAAGCGACGCGCCTGGGTGCCCTCTGCGGGAAGCTTTCCCGTCGCCGGATGATCTGCCGATTGAGCCACGATGTTCCGCGCAAATGTGCCAGCACCCTCCGCAGCGGAAACATATTCGGAACCGCGTGTCAAAATGTAGCCTAAGCTACATAATATAGCCATTGACGGAAAGGGCAGCCGTGCCTATAGTAACCTAGGCTACATTTTGGTGTGAGTGCTGCATCAGTATGGTTCAGGCGGCGGAGGACAGACTGGAAGGCAGAGGCCGCGCGGCTCGGCAAGGACCGCCAAAAAGCTCGCTGACTGGCCGCACCGTCGCTGCGGCTCAGGCGGTGCTGGAAGGCCGCCGCAGTGGCTGGCGCGACTATGCGGCGTTTGTCGGCCCTGCCGTCGTGGCGTCAATCGCCTACATGGATCCGGGGAACTTTGCGACCAACATTCAGGCAGGCGCGCGCTACGGCTATCAGCTTCTTTGGGTGGTGCTGCTCGCAAATCTGATCGCGATGCTGTTTCAGGCGCTTTCGGCCAAGCTCGGCATCGTGACCGGCCGCAATCTCGCAGAGATGTGCCGTGAGCAGTTTCCGCGGCCCGTTGTGCTGGCGATGTGGGCGGTCAGTGAAGTCGCCGCCATGGCCACCGACCTCGCCGAATTCATCGGCGGCGCCATTGGCCTGTCGCTCTTGTTTCATCTCCCTCTGCTGGTCGGCATGGTCATTACCGCGATCATTACTTACGGGCTGCTGATGTCGGAGAAGTTCGGCTTTCGGCCGCTGGAACTCATCATCGGCAGCATGGTGGTGCTGATTGGGCTTTGTTATCTGATCGAGATGTTCATCGCGCCCGTCGATTGGCTCGCCGCTGGCGTGCACACCTTCGTGCCGCAGCTCGCCGATGGGCAGGCGCTCCTGCTGGCGGTTGGCATCATCGGCGCCACGGTCATGCCGCACGCGCTATATCTGCATTCCGGCCTGACGCAATCCCGCATGCCGGTGGGCAACAACACCGAACGGCGCCGCGTGCTCGACTTCTCCAACCGCGAGGTCTTCATCGCGCTTGCGGCCGCGGGCCTCATCAACATCGCCATGGTGATGATGGCGGCAAGCGCATTTCACGCCGGGCACCCCGATGTGGCGCAGATCGAGACCGCCTATCACACGCTGACGCCGCTCCTTGGCGGCGCCGCGGCGACGGTGTTTTTGCTGTCGCTGATTGCCTCTGGAGTATCGTCCTCGACCGTCGGCACTATGGCCGGCCAGATGATCATGCAGGGGTTCGTCGGCTTCCGTATCCCGGTCTGGCTGCGTCGGGTCGTCACCATGGTTCCGGCCTTCGTAGTGGTTGCGCTCGGCGTCAACGCCACTAACGCGCTCGTCATCAGTCAGGTCGTGCTTTCGATTGCGCTGCCGCTCCCGATGATCTCGCTGCTGATCTTCACCCGGCGCGTCGACATCATGGGCGAGTTCGCCAACAGCGGACTCACGCAGGGCGCCGCGGTGATCGGCACCATCGCTGTGCTGTTGCTCAACATGTTTTTGATTGTGCAGATGTGCGGTATCCCGATCCCAGGGCTGTCCACGGGTGGATAACCGACACTCACGAATCACCAAACCCGGATCGCGCGCAGCGCAATCCGGGCTAATAGATAGAGCCGTCTCTGTTCTGGGGCGGCCGCTAGAGGCCGCGCCGCGTCAGCCGACCGTCTTCAGATTCTCGGCCGCCGACTTGCCGGTCTTGCGGTCCGTCACGATCTCGAACGTCACGCGCTGACCTTCCCGGAGCTCACGCAGTCCGGCACGCTCCACCGCGCTAATGTGAACGAACACGTCCTTGCCGCCGCCCTCGGGCTGGATAAATCCATAGCCCTTCTGCGTGTTGAACCATTTCACGGTACCGTTATTCACGGGCCACCTCTTTCCATAGACACGTCAAAATGGACCGGGCGGTAATGCCCAGTCCGGTTAGCTCGAGATTTTGGTGAAGGATTGTCAGTCAGGCGCACTTATCGTCGCTGCGTGGCCAAGTCATTCGGCCGAAAACTCGATGCGCAGTATTTAGCGGCAACTGCGCCGTTATGCAAGACCGACTCGGATCGAATATGACAGCGGGGCAACATGCCTTAATGAACTGACAATCTCTGTTTATATTTTATGCGACAGGTTTTTTTTCATAGGCCATGCCGCGGCGCCGATGATCGATCAGATCATTGAATTCGATTGTGATTTTCTGTTTCCGCGATGCGATGAACGGGGGCCGCGCCTTACCGCAGGGCGCCTTGTACCAAGGCGGCGTAAAACCGTTCCGAGGGGCTCCGCGGCTGTGCCAAGCCGAGCCGGGCAAGGCACTCCTTGGCATCGGCCCCACCTGATGTTAGACCGCGCACCAGCATGGCGGCGAGGCGAACGGGCGAAGCCGACTTCAAGGCTTGCAGCGCCGGTATGAGCCGCTGCTCGACATCGGTGAAATCGGTGCCGAACGGAAAGGCCGGAAGGAGTCCAGCGCCGGCGGCATCGCGCAGATCGCGTTCGATCGCTTCCGGTATGTTGTTGCGCGCTGATGCGGGCAGCTCGAATGAGCGCGGAATCTTTCCTGCATCTTTGGCTTGCCGCACCAACTCATCCTGAAAACGCGCATCCGTAACCGCCAGCATCGCCGCTATGGTTTCGCTGTCGCTTTTGCCGCGAATGTCGGCGATGCCGAATTCCGTCACGATAATATCGCGCAAGTGCCGCGGGATGGTCGTGTGGCCATAGCGCCAGCGGATATTGGATTGCGTTTTGCCCGCCGCGGTACGCGTCGCATGCAGCACGATCGCCGAGCGCGCGCCTTCGAGCGCGAAACCCTGGGCGATGAAATTATATTGGCCGCCGACACCGCTGACGATGCGGCCGTCTTCGAGACCATCGGAAATCACGTCGCCGAGCAGCGTCGCCATCATCGCGTCGTTGAGAAATCGCGCGTTGGTCCGCGCGCGGCGCTTCTTGGCTTCGTCGCCGTACAGCTCGTTGACGAACGAGATCGACGTCATGCCGAATTTCTGGATGATGTCATGCGGCATCTCGCGCAAGGTTCGGTAAAACGCGCGCGACCCGACGAAGAAGCCGGCATGCAGGACGATACCGTTCACTTCGCGCTTGAGAATGCCGGCTTGGAACAGATCGAGCAGGCCTTCGACGAACAGTTCCGAGCAGCCGTAGAGCCCGGTCGCGAAAGGCTCGTTGTGCACGGCAGCGTCGCGCTCCGGATCGTAGCCAAGGCGCGTCAGCAATCGACAGAACTCGGCGTTGTGGTGCTGCCGCAGGACCAGGGCATGAGCGACCGCGTCGCCAAGCGAGCCGATGCCGATCTGTAGCGTGCCACCGTCGGGCACGAGACTAGCGGCGTGCAGTCCCGCCGCATAGTCGGTGAACGATACCGGCTCGCGCGGCGGTGCGAATAACGGGAAATCGCTCGCCGGACTTTCCAGCAACATATCGAATTCGTCCGCCGCGATCGCCGCGTCGCCGGGGATGAATGGCAGTTCGGAATTGACCTGACCGACAAGCAGGAAATCGACGCGGCGCTGGTGGCGCAGCGTCAATAGATCGAGCGTGAGGTCGGGATTGCAGCTCAGACTGTAAGGCCGTGCGGACTCCTCGGCGCGATGCGCTACCAGCTGGCCGACCACGTTGACACCCCGGTCGAGCACGTAGTGCAGGGCGTGCGTATAGTTGGCAGAGATGTACTGCTGCTGCGCATAAGGCGAGCCGAGCCATTGGCCGGCTTCGAAGAAGAATTCATTGATCTCGATGTTCGCCGGCACCTTGCCGGCGCGGATTGCAGTCGCGTAATCGAGCTCAGGATATCCGGCAAACAGCCGCTGCACGATCGGGCCGAGAAAGCGGTGCTCAAGCTCGCTCTTGGCGCGGGGTACAGTGAGCGTCAGGGCGGTGAAGATGGTGAGTCGGATCGCGGGATCGGCCACGGCCCTGGCATACAGCGCGTTGGCGATGTGATTGGCCTTGCCGAGACCAAGCGGCAGGGCGAGCACGATCCTCTTGCCGACTTTTTCGACAATGGCGTCGGCGATCCGCAGTGGATCGTCGAATCGTGCCGGCGCCGCCCCCGCGTCCAAATAAATCATTGCTTGGAGTCCCAGCCCGGATCGGGCTGGAAGCGCGGCCCGTATTGCCCGGCGAGACGCGTGAGCGTCTCGCGCACGTCGGCAAAGCCGCGCATGCGCGCATAGTGCATTGGCCCGCCGCGGAACGGCGCGAAGCCTGTAGCGAAGATCATGGCGCCGTCGAGCACCTCGTCGTCCGTCACGACGCCTTCGCGCCAGCAGGTCATGCAGGCATCAAGCATCGGCAGGATCAGCCGGTCGGCGGTGTCGGGTGAGGGCGTGGCGTCTTCGTGCGCTTTGACCGCGTGGCCGTCCTTCCAGTCGTAAAGCCCTTTGCCGGTCTTCTTGCCGAGTTCGCCCTTCGCTACCTTGTCCTTGAGCCATTGCGGCGCGTCAGGCATGTCGCGGTTGAGGCTGCTGCGCAACATTTCGGCGACATGCAGACAGATATCGAGACCGACCTCGTCGGCGAGTTCGATCGGGCCCATCGGCATGCCGAAATCGACAGCGGCCTTGTCAATGGTCTCCTTCTTCGTGCCGGCGTCGAGCATGAGCAGGGCTTCGAGCAGGTAAGGTGTGAGCGCGCGGTTGACCAGAAAGCCGGGCGCGCTTTTCACGGGCGCCGGCAACCGGTCGATTCGACCGAGAAAGGCGCGGGCGTCCGCCAGCACTTCCGCCGAGACCTGGTCGTGGCTTACGATCTCCACGAGCTGCATGCGCGATACTGGGTTGAAGAAATGGATGCCGACGAGCCGCTCCGGCCGCGGCAGCCCCTCGCGCAATTGTTCGAGCGGAATGCTCGACGTGTTGCTGGCGAGGATCGCGTCGGGCTTCATCTTCGGCTCGATGCCGGCGAAGATCTTGCGCTTGAGCTCGAGATTTTCCGGCACCGCCTCGATGATCAGATCGGCGCCGGCAACGCCGTCGCCCTTCAGATCGGAAATCATCCGGTCGAGCGCGTCGCGCACGCGGCGGCTGTCATCGCGGCCGATCTTGCCGTAAAGCTCGGCCGCGCGCTTCACCGCGCCGCCGATTGCCTTCGCGCTGGTGTCGCCGAGCGTAACGACAAAGCCGTTCCAGGCGCACCAAGCGGCAATATCACCGCCCATGGTGCCGGCGCCGATGACATGAACGCGTCTGCCGTCCCACTTTCCGCCGGCGAGATTTTTCAGCTTGTCGCGCAGGAAGAACACGCGCACCAGATTTTGAGCGGTGTCGCCGACCAAAAGCCTGGCGAAGGAGGAAATCTCCGCCCGCTGCGCGTCCGCGGCGTTGCCGCCATGTTCGACCCACAGGTCGATCAGCGCATAGGGCGCCGGATAATGCGCGCGCGGCGCCCGCTTGGCGGCTTCACTCGCCATGCGCGATGCCAGCATCTGTCGCGCCGGCTTGAGGTTCAGGAGCGAGGCAGCAAAGCCTTGTTTGGTCTTTTTCAGTTCGCCGCTGACGGCGGCGGACACGGCGCCGCGCACGTGCCGTTCCTGCGTGACGGCGTCAACGAGACCGAGCCGTCGCGCGCGGCGGGCGCGCTCGCTGCGTCCGGTCAGCATCATGGTCATCGCCTGGGTCGGGTTGATCAGGCGAGGCAGGCGCACCGTGCCGCCGAGACCGGGATGCAGGCCAAGCAGCACCTCGGGAAAGCCGAAGCTCGCGTCATCAATGGCGATGCGGTAGTCGCAGGCGAGCGCCAGTTCGAGCCCACCGCCGAGGCAATAGCCGTGAATGACGGCGATTGTCACAGTGTGCAGCCGATCGAGACGGTCGAGTACCGCATGGCCGCGCGCGATCACCGCCTCGATCTGAGCTGCGTCGTTGACGCCACGAAACTCGGCGATGTCGGCGCCGGCGATGAAACCGCTACGCTTGGCGGACCGGATCACGAGGCCGCGCGGCAGGTTGGTTTCGAGCCGTTGCAGGATGGCGTCGAACTCGATGAGCACATCGGTGGACAGCGTGTTGGCGCTGGAGTCCTTTTTGTCGAGCAGCAGCCAGACTATGCCGTCCGCGTCGGTGCGCATGCGCCAATGCGCGAAGCCGCTCGCGTCTTGCGGCGCCTCGTCGACCGAGAACGGGCCGAGCTCGAGATTGCGGTTGCCGAGAATAGCGAGGGTTGGCTTGGGCGGGTGTGAGCTTGTCATGGCGCGCTTCAGATTGTTTCGATCAGCATGGCGCCGCCCTGGCCGCCGCCGATACATTCGGTGGCGATGCCGCGCTTTTTGCCGAGCCGTTTCATGGCGTTGACGAGGTGCAGCACGATGCGGTTACCGCTGGCGCCGACCGGATGGCCGGTGCCGATGGCGCCGCCGTCGACATTGAGCTGGTCGCGCGGAATGCGGCCCGCGGGACCCGGAAGGCCAAGCGCATCGCGGCAGAATTCAGCGTCTTCCCAGGCGGCGAGACAGCCCAACACCTGCGCGGCGAAAGCTTCATTCAGCTCCCACAATTCGATATCGCCGAGCCCGAGCTGATGACGCTTGAGCAGCGCAGTCGAGCAATAGACCGGCCCGAGACCCATGACCGACGGATCGAGCGCCGACCACTCGCTGTCGACGATGACGGCTTTGGGCGTCAGCTTGTGTTCACGCACGGCGTCTTCCGACGCGAGAATGACCCAGGATGCGCCGTCGGTGATCTGCGAACTGTTACCTGCCGTCACCTTGCCCCACGGCCGTTCGAAGGCCGGCTTGAGTTTGGCGAGCGAGTCGGCGCTGGAGTCTGGCCGCACGCCGTCGTCATAATCGAACACAGTGCCGTCGCGGGCGAAAGCCGGTTCCACTTCGCCGGCGAAATGACCGTCCTTCTGCGCTGCCGCCAACCGTAGCTGGCTCTCGGCCGCGTATTCATCGGCCTGGCGGCGGGTGATCTGAAACAGATGGGCGACGAGTTCGGCGGTCTGCCCCATGTTGAGGTCAGTGATCGGATCGGTCAGGCCGCGTTCGAGGCCGATGACCGGCTTGAAAAACGCCGGGCGGACGGCGAGCAACGCTGCCAGCCTGGCACCGATGCTGCGGGCGGCAAACAGCTTCGCATACCAGTTAACTGCGCTGCGACTATAAACCAGCGGCGCGTGGCTAAGCAATTCCGCGCCTCCGGCGAGGATGAGGTTTGCCGATCCTTCGCGAATGTAACGGAACGCGGTGTCGATCGACTGCATGCCGGAGCCGCAATTGATCTGCACCGTGAAGGCTGTCATCGCCTCACCCATGCCGAGACGGAGCGCGGCGACCCGCGCCGGATTCATCTCGTCGGCGATGACGTTGACGCAGCCGAGGATCACCTGGTCGAAAGCATCGGGTCGAAACGGCTGGCGCAAGAGCAGCGGCCGGCCGCACTGCACGGCGAGATCGACCGGCGTGAATGGACCCGGCCTGCCGCGCGCCTTGATGAAGGGAGTGCGGCTGCCGTCGATGATGTAGACGGGCCGCTCTATTCGGCCGCCTGCGGGTGCGGCTGCGGCGCCGCTTGCGAGTTCGGTTGTGATGATACGTCTTCCTTGTTGGTGCCCCGTGCGGTGAGTTCTTCCGGAGCAAAATCGTCGACCGCGATGGCCGCTACGACGGCCTCCGCGGCGGCTTTGAGTTGCGCCGCCTCGTCCACCGTGATCGTGCGCTGCGCAATTGCCTGGTCGATATCGCGCGCCCGCGCCGCATGCATGCGGTCGCGGATCGGCTGCACCGCGATCGTCATGGCAAAGGCGCGCTCGAGCAGCGCCAGTCCATGGTCGCGCTCAGTCTCAGGCGGGTGAAACAGATCGACGGTGAGCCGGTCGCGCGTCGCCGACGGCGTGGTGATGATGTCGGCGCAGACGTCAGTGACGCGGTCGGACGGGCCGCGATGGCGCCGGCCGAACGGCAGAATGCACAGGCGCAAGAGCCACGCCACCGGTCGGACCGGGAAATTGGCCAAGAGCTCATCGAAGCGCGTTTCGATGGTGCAGAGGCTCGACTGCAGGCACCATTCGAGCAGAGGTAAATCGTCGTCCAGCCGGCCCTCGTCGTTCCACCGCTTGAGCGCCGCGCTCGACAGGTAAAGCTCGGAGAGAATATCACCGAAGCGCGCCGACAGCATTTCCTTGCGCTTGAGCGCGCCGCCGAGCGTGAGCAGTGCCATGTCGACCGTGAGCGCAAAGGCCGCCGCGTAGCGGCCGAGCTGCCGGTAGAATTTCGCCGCCTTGCCGGCATCAGGTGCCGGCGCGAACAACCCGCCGGTCCAGGCGCGGCCGATGGCGCGCGCGGTGTTGGCGAGGCTGTGCCCGACGTGCCCCCAGAACGCCTGGTCGAAGGCGTCGAGACCCCGGGTGCGGTCGGTGTCTTCGAGCGCCAACATCTCTTTCAGCAGATACGGATGGCAGCGGATCGCGCCCTGGCCGAACTGGATCAGCGCCCGCGTGACAATGTTGGCGCCTTCGACGGTGATGCCGATCGGCACGCCGCGATAGAGGCTGCCCAGATAATTGAGCGGCCCCTCGATGATGGCCTTGCCGCCGTGCACGTCCATGGCGTCGTTGACGCTGACGCGCATGCGTTCGGTGGCTTGGGCTTTCATGATCGCGGTAACGACCGCCGGATGGTGGCCGTCATCGAGCGCCGCGCAGGTCATGCGGCGCGCGGCATCGAGCAGATAGGCGCTCGCCGCCATGCGGCCGAGCCGTTCCTGGATGGCTTCGAATTTGGAAATCGAGACGTGGAACTGTTCGCGGATGCGCGCATACGCGCCAGTGACGTGTGCGGTGTAGGCCGCGCCCGCCGCCGACAACGATGGCAGTGAAATGCCGCGGCCCGCCGCCAGCGCGCTCATCAGCATCTTCCAGCCCTTGCCGGCCTGTTCGACGCCGCCGATGACGTGATCCATCGGAATAAACACATCGTGGCCCCAGTTCGGCCCATTCTGAAAAACATGCATTGCCGGCAGGTGGCGGCGGCCAATGCTGACACCGGGCAGGCGGGTCGGTACCAGCGCCAGTGTGATGCCGACATCGTCGCGCTCACCGATCAGATGATCCGGATCGCGCAGCTTGAAGGCGAGCCCGAGCACCGTGGCGATTGGTCCGAGCGTGATGTAGCGCTTGTGCCAGTTGAGCCGGATGCCCAGCACATCGCTGCCGTCAAACGTGCCGCGGCAGACCACGCCGGTATCTATCATCGAAGCGGCGTCCGAGCCGGCTTCCGGACTGGTGAGACCGAAGCATGGAATTTCCTCACCACGCGCAAGCCGCGGCAGCCAGTAGTCGCGCTGCTCCTTGGTGCCGAACTGCATCAGCAATTCGCCCGGTCCGAGCGAATTGGGCACCATGGCGGTGCAGGCGGCGCAAATCGAGCGCGACGACAGCTTACGGATGACTTCCGAATGCGCGTAGGCGGAGAAGCCGAGGCCGCCGTATTCCTTCGGAATGATCATGGCGAAGAATTTCTTCGCTTTCAAATACTCCCAGACCTTCGGCGGCAGGTCGTGCCACTGCCAGTTGACCTTCCAGTCATCGACCATGCGGCACAGCTCTTCGACCGGGCCGGCGAGGAAGGCCTCTTCGTCCTCGGACAGTTTTGCGGGCGCGCAGGCGAGAAGCTTGGCCCAGTCGGGGTTGCCGGTGAACAGCTCGGCGTCCCACCACACGTCGCCGGCCTCGATGGCCTCGCGTTCCGTTGTGGACAGGCGCGGCAGCGCGTGCTGCGCCAAACCAAAGATCGGCTTGGTGATCCAGTCCCGACGTAAGGTTGAGGGCATCGGACTTCCCCTTGCTGGCGCGGAGCAGTCGGGCCACCGCTGTCAGGATGATTCCCTTTAGAATATAGGTTTTACCGCAGGAAATGTTACTTTTTGACGTATTCCCAGGCCCCGGCCGGGGTGCACTGCACGCGTCACCGGATGGCGTTCGGGGGACGCCATTCTCACCACCTTCAGCGGGCAATTGCGGCTCATGTTAGACAGGATCGAGCACTATCTCAGCGGCAAAATCCTCCAGTTTCTGGAGCGTCCGACGGTGCGCTACGCACCGTTCTTCGCGCCCGATCCGAGCGTGGTGCGCGCCGCATTACAGCCCGGTGACATTCTGCTGGTCGAGGGCAATACGCGGCTGGCCGCCATTATCAAATTCCTGACCCAATCCACCTGGTCTCACTCAGCGCTCTATGTGGGCGAACGGCCGGGGGATCATACCGCTGACGGCGAGCCCAATGTCCTGTTGGAGGCGGATGCCGGTATCGGCGTCGCTACGGTACCGCTGTCCAAATACCTCCACTTTCACACCCGCATCTGTCGGCCGATGGGACTGTCGGCCGATGAAAAGCAGCAGGTGATCGATTACGCGCGGGCGCGCGTCGGCAAGCAGTACGACTCCAAGCGAATCGTCGATCTGGCGCGCTATTTGTTTCCCTATCCCCCGGTACCGGTGTGGTTTCGGCGTCGCATGCTGGCGATCGGCGCCGGTGATCCCACCAGGGCGATCTGCTCATCGCTGATCGCAGAGGCGTTTCAATCGATCCATTATCCGATACTGCCCGAGCGCGTGACGATCGATGGCAAGACCTACGGGGTCGCACCCTATGTGCAAAGCGAGATCGAGCATATCCGCAAGCACGGCCTGTTCACGCCACGCGATTTCGACGTCTCGCCATTCTTCGCCATCGTCAAGCCGACGCTTGTGGCCGGTTTCGATTTTCACCGCATCGCCTGGGCACCGCCGGGACCGGCCTTGGCGGGCATCGCGCCGGCCGCCGAATGAGTGAGATGGCCGCTCAGCTTTGTGCCGCGGCCGCGATCGGCTGCGGCTTGCCGTCGGCGTCGACGCGCACGTAAGTGAATACGCCTTCGGTCACCTTGATCGGTTCGTCGCCGAGCCGCCGCCGCGCCCAACTTTGGATCTTGATCGTGACCGAGGTGCGGCCGGTCGCCACCACATCGCAATAGCAGGTGACCTCGTCGCCGACCATAACTGGACGGTGAAACGCCATGGCGGTGATCGCCACCGTCACGGTGCGGCCGCCGGCGCACCGCGTGGCGACCGTCGCGCCCGCGAGGTCCATCTGGCACAGGAGCCAGCCGCCGAAGATATCGCCGTGCGGATTAGTGTCCGCCGGCATGGCGATTGTGCGGATCGCCGGCTCGGAGGTTGGGCACGTCTCGGGTGTAACGGAGGGCTTGGCGGAGGCGTCGGGCACGCTGCGTCCAATATCGTGACGTGACACTGAACCGCTAGCGTAAGCGATTCTGTCCTGCGCTTCCAGCCGACCAAGGCGAACCAGCGCCCCCCCGTTTCGTTACAGTTGCGCCCGCGTGCAATAACTCGAGAGCTATTTCGATTCGGAGGCACTCGTGGCGAGACGAAAACATAAGCGAAAAATATTCCACGCCAGCGTGCAGGTCACGCGCATCGAGGACTGGTGTGTCGAAGCGGAGTCCGAGGAGGAGGCGCGCGACTTGCTGGCCAGCGGCGCCGGCGAGCGGTGCGGGATTGGAGATCGCGTCTATATCGAGGTTCAGACGTGCAGCGCGGAGTAGGAGAACGTCTGGTGGTCGGGAACCAGACGCTTCGTTCACGGTTATTTGTTTGACTGTTTGTCAGAATTTTATCGGGAGACATTTTCGATGGCAAAGAAGAGAAAGCGCAAATACTCGCCGGGCGCGAGCCGGGACGTTGAGAAGGAGATGCGGCGTTTCAAGAGCGGGACGGCGCGGAGCGGCCGCGGCGGCAAGGGCGGCAAGGTGAAAAGCCGCAAGCAGGCAATCGCGATTGGCCTCTCCAAGGCGCGCAAAGAGGGCAAGCGCGTGCCTAGGCAGAAGAAATAATCGGGCAGGCATCGGGTTGGTTGCTATGTCGAGCGGCGGGAGCCTTCGAAGCCGAGCGGCCAAAAAAGCGAACGGCAGAACCGTGCCCTCGGGCGTCCACCTGCGGCTGCCGGTCAGTTCCTGGATTGGTCGCTGGGCACGATCGCTGGGTCCTGGCCTCATCACGGGCGCCGCGGACGATGATCCTTCCGGCATTGTGACCTATTCGATTGTCGGCGCGCAGCAGGGCATGGCGCTGCTGTGGCTGGCGTGGCCGACCTGGCCGTTGATGGCGGCCGTGCAGATGATGTGCGCCCGCATCGGCATGGTCACCGGCCAGGGCCTCGGCAGTGTCTTTAAGAGGAAGTTTCCGCGCGGCGTTGTCATTGCTGTTTGCTGCGCCCTGTTCATCGCTAATACGATCAATATCGCGGCCGATCTGTCCGGTATGGCCGATGCCGGCGAGATGCTCAGCGGGGTGAGCGCCTATTTTTTCATTCCGCTGTTCGGCGCGGGCATCGCCTTTGCGATGGTCAAGTGCCGCTATGAAATGATCGCGACGATCCTGAAGTGGCTCGTCTTGTCGCTGTTTGCCTACGTGGTGACTGCTTTTTGGGTTCACCCGAACTGGAGCGAAGTGGCCAAGGCCACTTTTGTGCCCGCTTTGCCGAAGGGCCGGCAAATCTGGGAAGCGATCGTTGCCGTTCTTGGCACGACGATCAGCCCTTATCTGTTTTTCTGGCAATCGTCGCAGGAAGTCGAGGAGGCGAAGGCCAAAAGCAAACTCAGGATTCCGCGGCGGACCGCAGCCATCGGGACCCGATTGGTTGACCGCATGATGGATGTTGGGGCCGGTACGTTTCTGTCCAATCTCATCATGTTCTTCATTATCCTGACGGCGGCGCTGACCTTGCACCAGCAGGGCACCACGGACATCGAGACGTCCAAGCAAGCCGCCGAAGCGCTCCGCCCGCTGGCGGGAAACTTTGCGGCGGGGCTTTATGCGCTGGCGATCGTTGCGGTCGGTCTGCTCGCCATTCCGACGCTGGCGGGATCGGCCGGTTACGCATTTTGTGAAAGCTTCAGCTGGCCGCGCGGGCTCGACCGGAATTTTGCTCAGGCGACAGCGTTCTACGCCGTCATCCTGCTTTCGGTCGGGTTCGGCGTTTGCATGGATTTCCTCGGCATCAATCCGATGCGTTTCCTATTTTTGTCCGCGATCATCAACGGCGTGCTGGCGCCATTTTTGCTTTGCGGCATTTTGCTCATCGCCGGTGACGCGAAGATCATGAAGAAAGAGACCAGCTCCGTGTTCAATCGCGCCGTCGTCGGTGTGACGACGCTGGCGATGTTCGCGGCGGCGGCTGCGATGTTCTATGGTGTCTGGCAGGGCGCCTCGTAACACGCTCGAGGCGGCGGGTAAGGGCCGGGGATAGCGAGAGCGTCAGCGGAGGACGTCATGCCGGGCAAGCGTGTTCAGATCGACGCGGAAAGCTGGGCGGCGTTGGACCTTTTGGCCCACGACCGAATGATGACATTTCAGGAATTGGCCGACGAGGCCTTCGCCGACCTTCTGAAGAAGCACGGACGGCCGGTCGATCTTCGCGCGGCCCTGCGCAAGAGCGCTGGGGCCAGTGCGGATGTCATTCCGCTCAAGCGCCAAAAGAGCAAAACAGGCGGTGCCCGCCGCTCCAAATAGGGCGCGTTACCCGGCCTTGCGGCGGGCGTGAGGACGGGCGACCTTTTTGGCGGGAGCTTCTTTGGTTTTCTTGCCGGGGATTGACAGCAGCATCTCGCGCTGGCCCTCGATCCGCTTGCGGCCTTTCTTGACGGATTTCGCGGGACGCGTTGACTGCCCGCTCTCGGCTTTAATACTGCTACGCAACGCATCCATCAGATTGATAACGTTGGAGGGCTCGCGGCCCTTGGGCTGTTCGATCTTTTCGCCCTTTTGCTTCTTGCGCAGCAATTCCTTCAGTGCGTCCTCGTACTCGTCTTCGAATTTTTCCGGTTCAAACTTGCCACGTTTGGTATCGACGATGTGGGTAGCGAGTTCAAGCATGTCCTTCGGAATCTTTTCGTCCTCGATGTCGGCGAAGTATTCGTCCGGCTTGCGCACTTCATAAGGGTAGCGCATCGTCACGCCCATCATGCCCTTGCCGCGCGGCTCGAGCGCAATCATGTGTTCGCGGGACGTGAAGACGACCTTGGCGATCGCCACCATGCCTTCCTCGCGAATGGCGTCACGAATGACAGCGAAAGCCTGCTGGCCGACCTCGCCGTCGGGAACGACGTAATAGGGATCGGCCAGATAGAGATCGTCGATCTCGTCCTTGGGAACAAACTTGTCGATATCGATGGTGCGTTTGGCTTCCAGCGCGATCGCGTCAAGCTCCTCGGGCTCAAGCTCTATGTATTCGCCCTTGTCGACCTCGTACCCTTTTATGATATCGGCGGCCTCGACGTCGTCGCCGGTTTCGGCATCCACCTTCCGATAGCGGATGCGGTTGCCGGTGTTGCGGTTAAGCTGGTGGAAGCTGATCTTTTCCCGGCTCGACGTGGCCGGAAACAGCGCAATCGGGCACGAAACGAGCGAAAGTTTCAAATAGCCTTTCCAATACGCACGCGGGGCCACGGGCCTACTCCACAACTACGGGGAATTACGATTTAAACCGGTGCACAAGCATCCGGTTCCTCATTTATATCCTAGCATTTTTTATCGTGACTTAACAGCGCGGCCGCGGAATGTCTCAAACGAGCAAACGTTTCCTGTTTGTTCGTCAGTTAAAACGGAAAATAATGCATGCTGCCTGGCGGCGGCGATCTCCATCGAGTCCGGAGCGCGCTCGCGCATCAGATGCAGTCCTGGCAAATCGTCGGACGTAACCGGCTCCTCAAACCAGCGGATGTCCGCGTCCGGACACGCATCCGCGAAATTGAGCGTCTGCCTGACCGAGAATGCGCCATTGGCGTCGACGCACAGTTCATGATCGCCGTTGGCGTCCTTGGCCTGCATGATCCGTTCGGGGTCGCGTTCCGGCTCGGTGCCGATCTTCATTTTGACGAAGCGGCAGCCGTCGCGCTCGACCCAGTCCGAAAGCTGCGTCTTCAGCTGGGCATCCGTGTACGTGGTGAAACCGCCACTGCCATAGATCGGGACGTGCTCGCGGCAGCGGCCCAACAGGCTTGCCAAAGGCAGATCAAGCGCTTGCGCCTTCAAGTCCCACAGCGCCGTGTCGATCGCGGAGATCGCGCAGGAGGCAAGCCCGGAGCGTCCGAGGTTGCGCACACTCTTCTGCATGGCCAGCCACGCGCCCGAAATGTCGAAGCTGTCGCGACCTTCGGTCGCCTTTCGCAGCAGTCCTTCGATCAGGGAAACGCCGGCGGCATCGGCATAAGTGTAGCCGACGCCCTTTCCGCCTCCGGCCTCGACGGTAGCGACCAGCAGCGTAGTCGGTTCCCAGGTGACCTGGTTAAAGTCCTCGTTGTTGAATACGCACACGATCCGGCGATGGTCCGGCCACTGTTTCCAGTATTTGTGGACGGTGATCAGCTCCGCCATGTTGTTCATCTGCATGGCGCCGTCGCCCACCAGCGCGATTACCGGCCGACAAAACCCCCGCGGAACGCGTGCACCGGTTCCGGCGAAAAGTGGTTGAGAATTATAAGTTGAACGGCCGGGCACCGTGGAAGTTCCGGCTGCAGAGCGCGCGTTCGGGGTCTGCGGCGACGCACTTGGCGCGGCCGTTGTCTGATGACGGCAAACTGCAAATGAAAAATCCGAGCGCGGCGTATCGTGCTGCGCCCGGCAGAACGCTTCGTTCAGCTATGCTCGCGCAGCCAGCGCTCGGCGCCGGGATGCAGCGGCACGTCACGTGGCGACGTGTCGGTCTCCCGCACCATCGTGATGGCGGAATCCTTGCCGCCTTTTTCGAACGGAATCTCTGCTTCGCGGGCGGCGAGCGCCTCGCAGATGTCGTAAGCCATCTGGTCGGGCAGCGACGCGTTGCAGTAGATCGGCCAGCCGGAGAAATCGAGCTGTTCGTAATCCTTGGCGAGGCCCGGAAAGCGCGCCTTGGGCAGCGGCACACGGCGCCAGCCGAGCTTGCCCATCGCGTTGAATTCATCCTCGTTGAATTCGATCGGCACGAGCCCCGCGGCGAGCGCCTCGTTGAGCCACACCTTGATGCCTTCGTCGAACACCGCGTCGACCTCGCCGCGAGCCATCGGCTCGAGACGGCGTTTGTCGGACGGTCCGCCGCACAGCATGAGACGGCCGCCCCAGGATTCGATGTCCTTGAGCGTGAAGCCGTGCAACGCGAATGCCTGGTCGATTAAAACATGGGTCGAGTGGGTCGGGTCTTCGCGCACAGAAACGCGCAACGGGTAGCGTTTGTTCTTGATGTCGGCGAGAGAGCGAATGCCGGAGCGCGGATGGACCGCGAATACCATGCGGTCCCAGCTCGGATAGGAAGCAACGATGCGCACCGGCAGTGGCTTCTTGAAGAGACCGACACCGCGATAGGCTTGCGTCAGCAGCGCCGAAGGATTGACGAAGGCGCACTCGACGCCGCCTGCAGCGACTTCTTCGGCGAGGATCGCCGATCCGGTCGCCATGCGCAGCCACGGCCGGAAGCGCTCGCCGGAACCGGAGCCGACGGTAATGATCATATCGCGATTGCCGCCATAGGGCGTGTCGGGGTTGCCGGCGATGTGCAAGCCGATCTCCCACAGCGTCTTGCCGCGGACGAAATTGGCGCCTTTCGGGAGCGGTTCCATTGAAGCGTTTCTCCATTGTTTTCGGGATCGGCATACTAAGCCATGCGCTGCCGTGCTCAAGCGTCGGCGCATCGAAATAAAACATCCCCGGGGTGATTGCCCCGGGGATGCTTGAATTACGAGTTGTGCGACGTGAGCGCGATGTCGATCAGGCGCCGCACTGCTTGTCGAGCGGCGCAAACATGTCGCTAAACGTCTTGGCGTCGGGCGAATTCTCGTCGATCTGGTCGAGCCCCTCCATCAGCTTTTCATATTCAGGACCGATCTTCTGCACCAGTGCGTCCGCCTGATTGGCGAGCGCATCCATTTTTTTCTGGTCCTTCTTTTCCTGGGCCTCGGCCATCTGATCGTTGAGCTTCGACAGCTGGCAATAAGCCTGCACCTTGGCCTTGTCGGCCATGATCAGCTGGACAACTTTTTGCACGTCCGCCTTGGTCGGCTTGGGAACCTTCGGCGGCTGCCCTCCCTGTTGCGCCTGCGCGAGGGCCGACATGGCGATCAGCGCGACAGCGGCGATGGCAAGTTTCAGCTTCATGAATTCCTCCTGAAATGGGACGTTCGCCCACAATCGTGATTTTCAAGGCCGACTGTGTCAATCACAATAGCGAACAATTCTAGACCGAAATTTGTCCACAAGCTCCTGTTTTCTCTTTCGTGCGGGTGAAACTCTGGGTTTTACGCAAGCGCAGTGAAGGGTGAGCCTCTCGCCGTAGCAGGCACCATTATTGCTATACGTATCCTAGCCAATGCCAATAAGTGGCGCCGAAGAACAGAGTCAGCACATAAGCCAGCACAGTAATGGCAATCCCGGTGCGCACGAAATCTCGTGCGACGAATGTCTGCGTGCCGTACGCGAGCATGCCTTGGGGTGAGTTGACCGGCAGGATAAAGCCAAAGCTCACAACGAACTGTAAGAGAATTGTCATGCCGATGATGCTGATGCCCGGCGTCTGCACCTTCTGCAGGATGGCGATGACGATCGGGATCATGGTTGAGGCGAGCGCGGTGGCGCTGGCAAACCCCAAGTGAATGACGACGAGAAAAATTGCCATCACCGCCAGGATGCCGAGGCCGGCGAGCTGATTGAGTCCGAACCATTGCACGATCAGGGCAGCGAGCCATTGGGCGGCATGAGTTTGCAACAGCGCAGTGCCGAGACCGATGCCGACGCCGAACAGGACCACAGTGCCCCAGGGAATGAGCGCATTGGCTTTTTTCCAGTCCATCACGCCGATACCAGGCAGGAACAACAGCGCAACGGCGACGGTGGTCGTCGTCTGGCTGTCGAAGCTGTGGAGTTTTCCCTCGGTCGCCCAGAAGCACAGCAGGGTAAGCGCGACGGTGAGCAGGCGCTTCTCCGCACCGGTCATCGGCCCCAACTCGGCCAGAGCTTTCGCGATGGCACCGTGGCCGCCGGGCAGTTCCTTGGCCTCCGGCGGCATCATCAACATCATGATGCAGTAGAGGCCGATCGACATCAGAATGGAGAAAGGTGCGGCGGCGATGAACCAGGACAGCCAGGTGACGTCTTGATGCAGCAGCGATTGGATGAATCCGATCGCGATCATGTTCTGCGCCGCGGCAGTCTTGATGCCGACGTTCCAGATGCTCACCGCCTGCACGGTCGTGATCATCATCATGCCGGCGAAGCGGCTCTTGCGGTCGACGCCGAATGCCAGGATGACGCCCATCATGATCGGGATGACAGCCGCGGCGCGTGCGGTCGCGCTTGGCACCAGGAACGCAAGCACGAGTGCGACTACGATGGTGCCGATTACCACGCGGCTCGTCCGCGCGCCGACACGGCGCAGTACGACTAGCGCGATGCGATGATCGAGGCCGGTGATGGTCATCGCGGCGGCAAGAAACAAAGCGGCGGCGACCAGGATGAGCGCGGGACTGCTGAAACCACCCGCCGCCATGGTCAGACCTGCGACTGTGCCGTATAGCGCTTTCGGGTTCGCCACATTCGGCGACAGACCGAGCAGCACGGCCATCAGGGCGGCAATGACGACGGCGCTCACCGCGTAATCGAGCGCTTCGGTCATCCAGACCACAACCGCAAAACCGAAGATCGCCAGCATGCGCTGTCCGGCAAGCGGAAGACCTTCCGGCGTCGGCAGCGCCAGTATGAGGACGAGCACTGCGCATGCGGCGAGCAAACCCCAATATTTGCCGATCCAGCTTTGCTTCCCGGTGGCCAACGCCACCGCCGAACTCGTTTCCGCAAGCGCCATGGCTCAATCTCCAGCACTGGTTGCTGCGAAGATCGGCCAAATGCGCCAAAGCGCATTGATCAAGGTCAATCAGGCGAAAATGAACGTGGAATCGCCGCCACGACGCGTGCGAGCATCGATCCGGAAAGTGGCCGGCCGGCAAGCGCTCAGCGGTTCAGCGGCGCGCCCGCAGCAGATAGGTGCTGCTTCGGATGACGATGGCGGCTAGGCTTGCGTGCGGCGTGGTGCCAGGCGCGGGGGTGGCCCGGATGCCCTGCGGGAAGGCCATCATACCATGCGTTGTGCGGCAGCGTCTGATCAACGATCCAGCCGCCGATGAATGGAACGACGCAGCCGAGAATGCCGCTATAGGCTTCGCGCGGCGTGAGTTCGCGATGCACCGCGATCGTGCCGATGATCGGATAGAGCACCATGCAGCCGAATGTCGTGACGCCGAACGCGGCCGCGGGCGACATGGTTCGCACCGCAGGGACGCCGTGCTTGTGGGTCAATGCGTAGGAGGCGCCGGTCGAGGCGATACCGATCCCGATACCGGTCGCCGTCAGGCGGGGATCATCGTGGCCGAATAGAAAAGTCCAGAGTGGATTTTCGTCGGCGCGTACGGCTTGGCTTTGCAGTCCGATCGCCAGGATCAGAGCTGCCGCCCGCCCCATCTTCCCAAGCATTCCAACAACCCCCGCCCCCAGACGGTCTTACGGCCGAATCTGGCCGCTGCCCGCTACGCTGAACATGGTGCAGCCGCTCCCCGCTGTCGAGCGAGGCGGAGTCGCACCCCGGCCGAATTCAGGCCGTTGTGCTGTATCGGCAACGCTAGGGCGGTGCCCGACTGAACAAGCGATGCCGCAGGATTGCTGCGCAATTTAGGCGGTCAGTCATGAGCCACACCGTGGCCACCGCCGTGCATGCGGCGCTGGCTTGCAAGCTGGGCGTGCGCTCCGCTTGGCCCTGAACGCCGAGGGGTTTCTCCGTTCAGTTATTGCGGCATGAACCGACCCGGTTGCTGCCTCACTCCTTGTGAAAGGACGTCAGCCGTGGGGGTGATCCCGAGAATCCAAGCTCGGCCCAGCGCGCTGCGACTCGTTCGTATACGCTACGACGCAACAGCGTCGATTGCGGAAACTGCTTCAAATACCGGTGAGGTTTGCAGGCGTCGATCAGTGCCTTCGAGCCGTAAGGCCGGCGCTCCATCTCGAATTGGCTTGGATCGAGACCGGTCGACCAGGTCCTGCGAATAATGTCGATGTCCTCGGCCGGATGGCAGCGCGTCGACAGCGCCCACATCACCTCGTTCATGTCGGTCGGATCGACGTCCTCGTCCACGGCGATGATCCACTTGGTGTAGTAGGCGGCGGCCGGGCATTGCGCGGTCAGCGCCAGGACCTGGGAGGCGTGTCCGGCATATTGCTGCTGCAGCGACACCACCACGATGCCCCAGCCCGACGCGGCGGCCGGGTGCGCGTAAGCGCCGACCACGCCGGGCACGCCGATACGCTCCAGGTCGTCGAGGATGCGCGCCGAGCGCATGATGGCGTAGTAGGCGCCGATCTCGCAGGACGGGTATTTCGCCATCAGCGCCGCGGTGAGAATCGGCGCCTTGCGCATGTGTAGCGCCGTGACGTCGATCACCGGCTGCGGCGAACGTTCGCGGCCGTAATAGCCGGTGAATTCGCCAAGCGGCCCTTCGGCCAGCACATCGCCCTGGCTTACCGTGCCTTCGATCACAAGCTCGGCGCGCGCCGGGATCGGCAGGCTCACCGTCTCGGCCTCGGTCAATTCGATGCCGCGGCCCATCATGCCGCCTGCGACCTCAAGCTCCGATTCCTTCGCGCCGAAGACCTGCGCCGCCAGCATGAACAGCACCGGATCAATGCCGTAGGCGACCACCACCTCGCACGGCTTGCCTGCTTTCCACCAAGCCTCGCGGTCGAGCAGGCCGTGCTTGCCCGGCGAGCAGTAAAGACCGACCCTGCGCGGTCCATGCAGCATCTGCCGATAGCATCCGACGTTGATGCGGCCGGTATCCGGGGAAGCCGTGAGTGTGATGTCGCCGGTGCCGATATATCGGCCGCCGTCCCCGGGCCAGAATTTCGGCGATGGAAAACGTGTGAGGTCGATGTCGTCGCCGCGCAGCACGATCTCGTTGACGGGAGCCTTGGCCTTCGGCACGCGCTGTGGAGCGATGCGGCGGTTCATGACGCCCCGCGTTGCGGCGATCATCTCGGCGATCGACAGGTCGGGGTCGATACCGGCAGCAAGCGCGTAGCGCTGTTTGCTCGCGCCCAGCATGTTTGTGAGCACGCTCGAACCGGACGTACCACCCACGATGGTCTCGAACAGCAGCGCCGGAGCATTCTCGTCGCGCGTTGCCATGTAGGTGATGGCTGCAAGCTCCTCGTCGGCATCGACGGGTTCGCCGATTTGCTTGAGCAAGCCGCTCCGCTCGATCAGGGTGATCCATTCGCGCAGGTCGCGCCAGTTTTTAGCCGGCACTTCGGTCGGCGGTGACGGTCGAAAGGACGGCTCGGCGATGCGTTGTTCCATGATGATCCAGGTCCATCATGCCAGGTCGATGGCGAAGCGCTTGAGATCGGCCAGCGCACAACAGGCCAGTGCGCCTTCATGCGTGGCGCGCAGCACCACTCGCGGCGCCTGTCTGGCCTCGAACGCTTCCTGCCACCGCGGTGCGCACAGACACCAGCGGTCGCCGGGCTTGAGACCCGGAAAGCCGAATTCCGGTACGGGTGTCGAAAGGTCGTTGCCGCGCGATTTGGAAAACTCGAGGAACGAGGACGTCATCACAACACACACCGTATGGCTGCCGGCATCTTCGCGGCCGGTGTTGCAGCAGCCGTCGCGATAGAATCCCGTCATCGGGCTGATCGAGCAGTAATCCAGCGGCTCACCGAGCACGTTGCGTGCGCCCATCGGTCGGCGGCGCTCCTCGTGCCTATCGTCTCTCAGCATGGGGCTGAAAACTCCGAAAATAATATCAAATCTACCGGATTGATCATTGGCCTGGCAAGAAAGCCATGGAAAACAGCGGGGTGTTGCACCTCGTCAATGGAATCTTCCAGCCGCAACGGAACTGGCGGTGCATCGATCACGTTCACCCTAGCGGCAGAGAGCGTCGGCGTCGCAGCGAGAGTCGGATGACCGAGAAAAAGATATCGCTCGTGCTGGCAGACGTAGATGGCACCCTTGTCACGGAGGAGAAAGTCCTGACAAGCCGCGCTCGCGAAGCCGTGCGAGGATTGCGCCGTGCCGGAATACGCTTCGCCATCACCAGCGGCCGGCCGCCGCGCGGCATGGAAATGCTGTTTGATCCGCTTGATCTCGACACGCCGATTGCCGGCTTTAACGGCGGCCTCTTCGTCAAAACGGACCTTTCGATCCTTGCCCAAAGGACCGTGCCTGCCGACATTGCGCGGCGGGCGATAGATCTGATCCGCAATCATGGTCTCGACGCCTGGGTCTACTGCGGCAACGATTGGCTGATCACCAAACGCGACGCTCCGCATGTCGCGCGTGAGGCGTGGACCGTCAAGTTTGAGCCGACGGTGGTGGGCGATTTTGACGATCAGCTGGACCAGGTCGCCAAGATCGTCGGCATCAGTGATGATCTCGATCGGGTCCGGCGCTGCGAAGCCGACGCTCAGACCATGTTCGGCCATCGTGCGACCGCAAACCGCTCGCAGCCATACTATCTCGATATCACCAACAAAGATGCGAACAAGGGGGCTGTCGTGGATTATCTGTCGGACCATATGGATATACCGGCCGACCAGATTGCTACCATCGGCGATCAGCCAAATGATGTGCTGATGTTCAACCGCTCCGGCCTCAGCATTGCGATGGGCAACGCCTCGGACGAGGTTAAGGCGCATGCCAGCGAGGTGACGGATTCCTACAACGACGAAGGGTTCGCCAAGGCGATGGAGCGTTTTGTCCTCAGTCCTGCCGGTCAGGATGCGCGATGAATCAGGCAGGCGGACACATCGAGATTTTCCCGGACCCAATGACGCTGTCTCGCGAGGTCGCGGAATGGGTCACCGCGGCGGCGGTGGCTGCGAACGCACCCTTCCGGGTGTCGCTGTCGGGCGGATCTACACCCAAGACCCTGTATGAGCTGCTCGCGTCAGACGAATTCAGGGACCGTTTCCCTTGGCCGCGCGTTTCCTGGTACTGGGGAGACGAGCGCTTCGTCCCATACGATGATCCCGACAGCAACTACCGGATGACGCGCGAGGCGATGCTCGACAAGGCGCCTGTCCCGCCGGACAACATTCACCCGGCCCCTGTCGACGGCACCCCGGAAAGCGCTGCGCTGCGCTATGAGCAAACGCTTCAACAAGCTTACGGCGCGGCGACGCTCGACCCAACCCGCCCGCTTTTCGACCTGACATTGCTTGGCCTCGGCGCCGACGGCCACACCGCGTCACTGCTGCCCGGAGAGCCGGTCCTGAATGAGCGCAAGCGTTGGGTCGTGGCCGTATCGCGCGGCAGGCCTGAAGTCCGTCTCACCATGACTTATCCGGTGATCGACAGCAGCCGGCGTGTCGCGTTTCTGGTCACGGGCGGCGAGAAGGCGGTCATCCTGCAGACGATCCGCGCCGGCGGCAGCCAGGTGCCCGCGGCGCGTGTCCGGCCCGTCGGCGAGCTTTTTTGGTTCGTTGATCGTGCCGCGGCCGGAGCGTAACTTTAATCTCGATCGAGCGAGATGGCGTTTAATCAACTGTCGATGTTTGAGCGACAGCATTGACGCATGTTCGCACGCACATATAAAAAGGCAGCTCGAACGATAGGCAGAAGGCCTTTCCCAATTAAAACGCCCCTAATCATTGTCGGTGTCATTTTGCTGCTGTCTGGCCTCGTCTTCATGGGCCAGGGCTCGCGTTATTTTCCGTATCCGGCCGAAAGCTTCATGGTCGGTGCGTCGCAATGGATCTATTACGGCGGCGGCATTGCGGCCGTTGGCGTTCTGCTGCTGGTGATGGCTCGGCGCTGATCCGGCTCGCTCCGGCATAAGGGGCCAAATTTCTCGGACAGTCGCGCGCCTTGCGGCGGCTTGTTTAGCCGGCGAATCCGCCGGCGTCGAGGAATGCCAGCTCTTCCGCCGTCGAGGTCCGGCCGAGCAACGCGTTGCGATGAGGGAAGCGTCCGAAGCGCCGGATGATGTCGGCGTGCAGTTCGCACCATTCCAGAAAGTTGACGTCACCGGTTGCACCGATCAGCGCAACGGCGCGCTCCTGGTCCGCAAGCGTTTCCGAATGTTCGAACGGCAGATAGAAGAACACACGCGTGGGCATGGTGGTTTTCTGATCGAAGCCTCTGACGATGGCTCGCTCCGCCACGACGCGGGCGAGCGGGTCCGCCGCGAAAGAACGGGCGCTGCCGCGAAACATGTTGCGCGGGAATTGGTCGAGGACGATGACCAAAGCAAGCGAACTCTGCGGTCCGCTTTCCCAGGCGTTCAGCAGGCCGGCAGCGCCTTCCTCATATGTGGCGGCAAAGCGAGCGCGAATTGACGAATCGAACGCCTCGTCATGCTTGAACCAGCGCTTCTCGCCCGCCGAGAGCCAGAAGGCGAGCACGTCTTCGGCGGAAGGTCGGGAGGGGACAGCCTGTTCGCTCATGGCTTCTGTGCCGTTTTCTAGAAATTCTGCAGCATGGCGTCGCGGAAAAATTTCGGCAATTCGGCGATGTCGCTCGCGCCATAATCGCCGTCGACCGCCGCAGACAACGAGGCCAGCGTGCCGGCCGATAGCGGCATCGGTACACCGGCAAGGGCGCCAGTCGCGATCGCCGACATGATGTCTTTACGCAAGGTGCGAATGTCGAGCGTCATGTCGCCCGTCTCGCCCTTGAGCACACCGGTCTTTGCCCTGAGCCAGCCGGTCGCCGTCGCGCTTTCGGACAGCGCGTCAAGCATCTGATCGAGCGCGAGGCCCTGCCGGGCTCCGAGCGCCAGCGATTCCGCGATCGCCTGCACGTAGGCGCCGAGGCCGATATTGGCGGCGAGCTTCATCGCATAGCCGGCACCGTGCGGACCCATGTGCAGAATGCGCCGCGTCAGCTTTTCCAGCACCGCTCGCCCGCGCTCCAGGTCTTCGGCGCGGCCACCCACCATGGCGAACAACGTTCCGGCCCGCACCTGCGGAATTGTGCCGAGCACCGGCGACTCGATGAGGCGGGCGCCTTTCGCTTCGACCTGCGGCGCGAGCTCGCGGCCGGTCATCGGCTGCAGCGTGCTCATCTCGATGAACAGCTTGCCGCTCACGTCGCCTGAAAGAAATCCGTCAGCGCCGGAAAAAATCCGGCGCACGCCGTTGTCTTCGGTGATGCTTGAAATGACGATCTCGGAGGGGGCGGCGACTTCTCGCGGGTTGGCCGCAATGCGCAAACCGCCGACGGTGAGCTTGCGGTTCGCTTCGGCGTTCTGATCCCAGCCGATAACTTCAAAGCCCTGCTCGCGCAGGCGTTCCGACATCGCGCCGCCCATACGCCCCAGACCTACAATGCCGACTTTCATGTCCCACTCCCGATGCGTGCCGTCGGGATCATACTAGGCCATTGGCATTACAGGCGCGACAAGCGGTGCCGTCGGCGGCTGCGCTGCACATCAGAAGCGCACATGCTGCAGCTTCTCGGGGTTGCGCACGACGTAGATCGCAGTGATCCGCCCGTCGCGATGCTCGAACGCCATCGTCTCGATCGAGCCGTCGTTCTCGTGCAGCACGTAGCCGGCCAGACCGTTGACGATGGCCGGGCGCGCCCCAATGGTCGCAAGGCCCGGGTTTTTGCGGGCGATGCCTTCGAAGAAGCGCATGATCTTGTCGGCGCCGCGGATCGGCTGGAGAGCCGCGGTCCGCTTGCCGCCGCCATCGGTGTAGAGCACGGCGTCTTCGGCGAGGAGCCGCGCCAGCGCGTCCGGCTTGGCGGATTTGATTGCGGCCTGAAACGCGGTGGCCAGCCGACGGCCTTCTTCGGGCGACGGCGAGAATCGCGGGCGCTCGTCATCGATGTGCGTGCGTGCCCGCGCCGCGAGTTGCCGGCAGGCGGCCTCGCCGCGGCCGAGCGTGCGTGCCACTTCGGCAAAGTCGAGGCCGAAAACGTCATGCAGCAGAAAGCTCGCGCGCTCGAGTGGCGTCAGCCGCTCCAGCACCAGCATCAGGGCGACCGAGATGTCGTGAGCCAGATCGCCGGCGGCGCCGTCGTCAAAACTTTCGTCAACGACAGGCTCGGGCAGCCACTGCCCGACATAGATTTCGCGCCGCGCTTGCGCCGATTTCATGCGGTCGAGACAGAGCCGCGTCACCACGGTGCCGAGATAGCGCCGCGGCTCCTCGACCGCGGCGCGATCCGTATTGTGCCAGCGCAGGTACGCGTCCTGCACCACGTCCTCGGCTTCGGCGCGCGAGCCGAGCATGCGATAGGCGAGGCCCGTCAGCGCATGCCGATGGGCCTCGAAAGCCGCGACGTCGCGGTCCAGGATCGCGCTCATGCGGCTTGCGCTTCTGCGCGGTGATTCACTTCGTGCAGCACCGGGTGGGTTTCGCCGCCGACGGTGAGGCGCCGGCACGTCTGGCCATGACCGAGCGCGTATTTCAGCGTCGGGAAAGACCGCGCGGCCACCGTGGCGAAAGCAAGCGAGATCAGGCCGCGCTGACCGAACTGGCGCACCACTTCCTCGCGCAGATCGTCGGCCTGTGGCGCGTGCCGCAGTGTCGCCTCGGTGAAGCGCGCGGCGAGCGCGACTTCGTAGGGCATCGCGGCATAATCACGCGCCACCACGGCTCGTAAAGTCTCAGGGTCGACGCCCTCTCGCTCCGCCATGTCGATGCCGAGCTGGGTGCACGGTCCGCAATCCTCCGCCATGACGGCGACGATGCCGGCAGCGCACCAGGCGGCGAGTGGCACGCCCTTGCGGTACTTGATCAGGCCTTGGACCTTGCCGAATGTGAGCATCGCGCGCGGGTCGGCGTCGATCATCTCGCGCATATAGCCCGCGTCATAGTTCCACGTCCGCTCGAACGCGCTGATCTGCCGCCGCAGGAACCATCTGAGCATTTCGGCTCTCCTTTGCGATTGCGCGATTGCGCGGCGCAGCCAGATTGTGGCTTGCCTATTAGCCATCGCCTCATGCACCTAGGACGAGGCACAGCTATCTGCCGTGACATAGGGTCGGAAAAAAATTTCGCAGGACCCCGCAGAGAAAGTGGCTGGAATTTACCCGAGCGCGTCGGCCACCGCCTTGCCGCAGGCGGTGGTATTGGCCGTCCCGCCGAGGTCGCGGGTGCGCAGCTTCGGCTCGGCCAGCGCGCGTTCGATCGCCTTGACGATCGCGGCCGAAGCATCGGCCTCGCCGAGATGTTCCAGCATCATCGCTCCGGACCAGATCTGCCCGATCGGATTGGCGATGCCCTGCCCGGCGATGTCCGGCGCGGAGCCGTGCACCGGCTCGAACAGGGAGGGGAACCGCCGTTCCGGGTCGATATTGCCGGACGGCGCAATGCCGATGGTGCCGGTGCAGGCCGGTCCGAGGTCGGAGAGAATGTCACCGAACAGGTTTGAGCCGACCACGACATTGAATTTGTCGGGCCGCAGCACGAACAAAGCGGTGAGGATGTCGATGTGATACTTGTCCCATTTCACGTCGGGAAAAGTCTTCGACACCGCTTCGACGCGTTCGTCCCAGTACGGCATGGTGATGGCGATGCCGTTCGATTTGGTCGCCGAAGTGAGGTGCTTCTTCGGTGTTTTGCGCGCGAGCTCGAACGCGAATTTGAGTACGCGGTCGACGCCGGTGCGCGACATCACCGTTTCCTGTACGACCACTTCGCGCTCGGTACCGGCGAACATGCGGCCGCCGATGGCGGAATATTCGCCTTCGGTGTTTTCGCGCACCACCCAGAAATCGATGTCGCCGGGTTTGCGTCCCGCGAGCGGCGACGGCACGCCGGGCATCAGCCGCACCGGCCGCAGATTTACGTACTGATCGAACTCGCGGCGGAACATGATCAGCGAGCCCCACAGCGAAATGTGATCCGGAATTTTCGCCGGCCAGCCGACCGCGCCGAAATAGATCGCATCGTGGCGGCCGATCTTGTCCTTCCAGTCCTCCGGCATCATGCGCTCGTGCTTGGCGTAATAGTCATACGAGGCGAAGTCGAAATGATCCTGGCGCAATTCGAAGCCGAATTTTTTGGCCGCCGCTTCGAGCACGCGCACGCCCTCGGGCACGACCTCCTTGCCGATGCCATCGCCCGGAATGACGGCAATGCTGTAGACGCGGTTGGTGGGCATGGTCGTTCCTCTTTGCGCGCGTTGGTTATGAACTACTTAGGGCCGCCTGCTGCGAGGCGATGGCGCCGGATACAATAACGTATCGCCGCGGCCTATCGCCCGTCCTCCCACAATTTCTCCAGTCGGTGGCGAAAAGCTTTCGGCCGCTCGGCGAACAAGCGGCGCGCAATGCGGGCGGCGCGATGGGTCAACTGCAGGCGACGCTCGTCGCAGGCCGGCATCAGCCGCGATCGCCAGTGCGCCAGCGGCTGATGCGGTCCGGTAAGCCGTTCCAGTACGGCGAGATCCTGGCACTTGCCAAGCCGATCACGCAGTCGCTCCGCTTCGTCGGTCCACATCTTGCCGAAGCGCGGCCAGAGCGGCTCGACGATCTCCATCTGGTAGCGGTGATCGACAACGCGCTGGCGAAATTCATGCAGCTCCGCATCACTCGCCAGCGTCCAGTCGGACGGCATGCGCAGGCGCGCGCGGCGATAGCCGACCGCGAGCTGCCCGGCGATTGCGGAAAAATCGAACGGATCGAGCGGCCACGCCTCGACCGCCGCCGCCGCGCCGTCTATCCAGCCGATGATCGTCGTCCGTAGATCGGGCGTGAGCACGGCGCGTTCTTCGCTGCCGCGCAACGCCTCGATGCGGCCGCGCATCGTCTGCTGCGTGCGCTCGGACGCCGCCACCAGTCCGCGCTTGAGCACGTCGTCGAAGGCGTTGAGCGCCGCCTGACCATCGCGCGCGTGAGCGAGCGAACGGGCGTGATCGCGCGCTTCCACGCGCCAGCGCTCGGCATCGGTAATGAACGGGGCTAAAAGCCGCATCAGCGCTCGCCATTCCTTCATGGCGCGCCGGAATTCGTGCACGGCGTCCTGACCGGGCAACTCCGGATCGGTCATCACCGCTCGCGCGCCGGCGAGGACATGCTCGGCGATGGCGCGCACCGCCGGTCCAATAGCCTCGCTGGGCTGCAGCGCAGGTTTGTTCGGGGCGGATTTCTTGCCCATTTTCGGTTTTACCGGGCCGTGCATGGCAATTGCTGGGCGAGGGTGACAATGGGATGGGCGAATAGTGACAGTATGGCGAAATATCCGCCTCGGCGCACTTCCCTTATCGGGGCTTGCTTGCTACATGCATCCCGAAAGTTTCGTCCTTTGACGCGGGGTGGAGCAGCCCGGTAGCTCGTCAGGCTCATAACCTGAAGGTCGTAGGTTCAAATCCTACCCCCGCAACCAAAATTCCCCAAGAAGATCATTGGCTTGTTATTCTGGAACAATTTTCCAGAGCCTGGATGCATGGCACAGAATGAGAATCGATCTCCGAGGCGGGACTGACGTCCCTGGCTCTGGAGTTCGAGCGCCGTCAATGGCCAGCTCAGATCAATCGACTGTCGCGCCAGAAGACTTAACCACTTTGGCCCACTTGTCAGTTTCCGCAACAATGAATTCGGCGAAATCCTTCGGCGATGACGAAAAGGGGAGCCCGCCAAAATCGCTGAGCCGCGCTTTCATTGTCGGGGCCGTGAGCGCTTCGTTAACCGCGTGATTGAGTTTGTTGACGATGGCGGCAGGCGTGTCTTTGGCGGCGACGAGGCCGTACCACTGGCTTGCCTCGTAGCCGGGAACAAAATCGGCGATCGGTGGGATAGCCGGCAGCAGGTCAATGCGCGATTTGGTTGTCACCGCCAGCGCGCGGAGCTTGCCGGACCTGATGTGGCCGATTGAGCCGGGCGTGGTGTCGAACATGACCTGCATCTGCCCGGCAAGCAGATCGACCAGCGCGGGGCCCGCGCCCTTATACGGGATGTGAACCATATCCACGCCCGTCATCATCTTAAACAGCTCCCCCGCAACCTGTTGGACACTGCCATTGCCGGCCGACGCCATGTTGATCTTGTGCGGATTGGCCTTCGCGTAGGCGATGAACTCCGGAACTGTCTTGGCGGGCACCGAAGGATGCACTTCCATAACCTGCGGTGCCCGCGCAACCGTGGCGATCGCCGCGGTGTCGCGAACGAAATTAAAACTCAGGTTCGTATAGAGCGTGGCGTTGATGGCGTTGGCAGCCGAGACCAGAAGCAGCGTGTAGCCGTCCGGTGCCGAACGGATGACAAATTCGGTGGCGAGATTTGTCCCGGCGCCGGGCCGGTCCTCGACGAAGAACTGCTGGCCGAGCCGCTCGGTAAGCGCTGCAGCAACGACACGCCCGGCGAAGTCCATGCCGCCGCCCGCCGCCGTCCCGACCAGGACACGCACCGGCCGCGACGGATAGGTGTCCGCGCGCGCAAGGTGCGGGATGGCGCTCAATGCACCGGCGCCCAGTGCGGTTTTTAGAAAGCTTCGGCGCTTCATGAGGATTGCTCCGGTCAGGCGAAAAAACGTTGGGAATAAGGTGTATCGTCAAATCCCCGTGCGATGACCCAGTCGGCGATGTCGGAGCCGGTCGCGAACCAGACGTCCGGCCGCGCCGATATGTGGGCGAGGATTTTTTGCAGCATCGCCGCCATCAGCGGCCGTCCGCCCCAATGGCAGTGAACGGCTAGCGGCAGCAGCGCCATCGGCTCGTGTTCGTAGAGATAGTCGAAAGTTTCGCGATAGACATCGTAGTAATCGAGCGGGCTGGAGCGCAATACGCGGTTATCGGCAAAGTCGCTGACGGGGATGGCAATGAGGCTGCCGTTTTTCACTGCGATCTTGCGCGGCAGACTGATGTCCTTGGCTTCGCCGTGCCAGACCAGTTTCTCCTGCACCAGAAAATCGTAAGTGTGCGCGCTCCACGCCAGAACCGGACTGCACCAGCCCCGGGTTTTGCGGCCTGTCACCTCTTCGAGCATGTGCAGCGACTGCCTGATGAGCTCCCGTTCCTGTTCGGGCTCTTGGTAGATCATGAGTTCGTCCTGAAAGCGGCCATGCGCTGCGATTTCGTGTCCGCTCTTGATGGCCTGCCGAAGCGCGTCCGGGTAAAGCTTCGCACTTTCGGCATTCGGACAGATCGTGCCAGGAGCGCTGAAGCGATCGAGGATGCGCATGACGCGCCACAGGCCCTCGTTGCCGCCGTACTGACCCCACGAGATGCCGGAGTAATCGACGGTGTTCGGCTTCAGCGACGTGGTCTGGATCGAATAGGGCGCAGCCTTGCCGTCTGACCAGGTTTCGAGAAGCACCGTTATCATCACCGCAATGCGTTTGCCGTGCGGCCATTCAAATTGGCTGCTGGTCATTCAAGCACCTCTTCGGGGTCACCGGTGACGGCAGCAGTTGACTTGTGCGCCACTGGTCGTCCGAAGCCCCTTGCCAAGCAATTCCGATGCCGCAATTTCTGATGATCCTTCAGTGTCGTCAACGCCACGGGCGCTTCCATACTTGCGAGCGCCAACATGGTGCGAGCGGAGGTGGTGCCACCGGTCAGGACACCACCGCGGCGCGATCCGCATTTGAGGATGCGTCAGCCGCACTATTCGCGGCGCGCTGGTGCGCCTTTATAAAGGTCCGGGTTGCCGCAGTCGCTGCAAGTCGGCCGAGCTCAGCCCGCCGGCACGACACTTAAATGCGGTTCCGCCGCGGGCTTGGAGCGGATGGCCGGGAAGTCATCTGCAGTTAATGTTTCGCGCTCGAGCAGCAATTTCACGCCAGCCTCAAAATCGGCGCGGCGCGCCTGCAATACGTCTCGGGCTCGACCGAGCGCCTCGGTGAGGAGGTCGCGCACGGCGACGTCAATCTCGCGCGTCGTAATTTCCGCGGCCTGAACGTGATTGGCGCCTGGCGCCAGCATGAACGGCTGCGGCTCGGGCGCATAGGTGCGCTGGCCAACCTTTTCGTCCATGCCATAACGCGTCACCATTTCGAGCGCGATTTCGGTGGCACGCTGCAGATCGTCCGCAGCGCCGGTGGAAATATCTCCGTTGAATACCAATTGCTCCGCCGCGCGCCCGCCCATCAAGACGGCTATCCGGTTCTCTAGATTGGCCTTGCCGAGCAGGAAACGATCCTGGGTGGGACGCTGAATGGTGTAGCCCAACGCGCCGACACCGCGCGGAATGATAGAGACCTTCTGCACCGGGTCCACGCCTGGCAGTGTAGCGGCGACCAGCGCGTGGCCCATTTCATGATAGGCGACGCGCTGGCGTTCATCCGCATTCAAGACCCGGCTTTTCTTTTCCAGCCCCGCGACGATGCGTTCAATCGCCGCGGTAAAATCGTTGATGTCAATCGAGCTGCCGTTGCGCCGCGTGGCCACAATGGCGGCTTCATTCACCAAGTTGGCGATGTCGGCGCCAGTGAATCCGGTTGTCATCCCGGCGATCGCGTCGAGGTCAACACTCGGCGCCAGTTGCACCTTACGGACGTGAACTCTAAGGATTTCCAGGCGACCCTTGCGATCGGGCCGATCTACCAGGACCTGGCGATCAAACCGTCCGGCGCGTAGCAGCGCCGGGTCGAGGATTTCCGGACGATTGGTCGCAGCAAGCAGGATCACTCCCTCGCTCGGATCGAACCCATCAAGCTCGGCGAGAAGCTGATTGAGCGTCTGTTCCTTTTCGTCCGTCCCGCCGCCGAACGGTGCAGCGACGCGGCTGCGCCCCAGGGCATCCAGTTCGTCGATGAAAATGATGCAGGGCGCCGCCTTGCGCGCCTGCTCGAAGAGATCGCGCACGCGAGCCGCGCCAACTCCAACGAACATTTCGACGAATTCGGATCCGGAGATCGAAAAAAACGGCACGCCAGCCTCGCCCGCAACCGCCTTCGCGAGCAGCGTTTTTCCGGTCCCGGGAGGGCCGACGAGCAGGACACCTTTGGGTACCCGCGCGCCAAGGCGCCCATAGGATGCCGGGTCGCGGAGGAAGGCGACCAATTCCTGCAGCTCGAACTTAGCTTCGTCGACGCCGGCGACGTCTTTGAAGGTCAGTTTGGTATCGGTTTCGACAAAGACTTTGGCGCGCGACTTGCCGACTGTCATCAATCCGCCAAAGCCCTGCTTCTCCGCGACACGACGAAATAAAAATGTCCAGAACAGATAGAAGATGACAACCGGGATCACCCAGGACAGAATCGTTTGCACCACGCCCCCAGAAGCGGCTCCGTTTACTACAACCTGGTGGGCGGCAAGCTTGTCGAAAATTTGCGGATCGACTCTGACTGCGTAAAACTGCGTCTTGCCGTCAGCGAGCGGCTGCTTCAACGTCCCCCGAATGGAATCCGCGCCGACAGTGACCTCCTCGACCTTGTTCTGGTCGAGCAGCGTTTCGAATTGACTGTAGGAGATAGTCTCGACAACCGAATAGCTCGACCAGAACTGCTGAAACAGCAGAACACCGAAGACTGCGGCGAGTACGTACCAGATCAAAATCTGGCGCCTGCGGGCATCCGGTTCCATCGGCGAATTCCATGAGGCGGCTGCTAATACGGCCGCCTTTATGCCCTGGATTGAGCGAGACGATATTGATCTTCCGCAAAGGATGCCTCGTAGACTTCAAACCCCTCGTCCGAAGCCAAATTCCTCGAACACAATTGGTTCTGGGTGCGCCAGGGAGGGATTCTCAGGGCTTCGCATTCGTGCCCGGATACCTGTATTTAGGGTGCAGAGGAGTTTCCTTTGTACTTCGACCTTCGCCTTTGGCAGCTGACCCGCGGGATGCGGTGGAGGATCGTCGCTACCGTGCTGATGGGGCTGTTTGCGGCCGTCGTTGGCGTGGCGCGCTTTGTGTTTCTCGGCTCGCTGATTGGGCTCGTCTATCGCGGCGCGCCTGCTATGGCGCTGATCTGGCCAGCGGCTGCGGTCGCTGCCGTGGTGGTACTGCGCGCCTTTCTGGAGCACGAGCGCACCATGGTGGCGCATCGCACAGCGGCGCGCGTGCAGGAGGTGCTGCGGCTCAAGCTTTACGACAAGATCGCCGAGCTTGGACCGGCGTGGTTCGCCGGCGAGCGGACCGGCGCCGTCATGCTGTCGGTGGTGGATGGCGTCGAGCAACTGCAAAGCTTCTTTGGCCAATACGTGCCGCAGCTCGCCATCGCGGCGCTCACGCCGCTCGCCATGTTCGCCATCATCGGCTGGTGGGACGTGCCGGTGGCGGCGCTGATGCTGTGCTTCGCATTGGTCTGTCTGGTGCTGCCGGCGCTGTTCAGCAGGTTCCAGCAAAAAGTCAGCATCGCGCACCGCGCCTCGCTGAAAAGCTTCGGGGCCGAATTCCTCGATGCTATCCAGGGCCTGGCGACGCTCAAGGCATTCGGCCAGAGCACCGCTTACGGCCGCATGCTCGGCGACAAGGCGCGCGCATTATCCGCTGCGACGATGCGGATGCTCGCCACCAACCTGATCACGCGCGGCATCATCGATGTTGGCATCGGCGTCGGCGCCGCCGCGGCGATTGCGCTCGGAGCTTATCGTGTGACCCACGGCACGATGACATTGCAGGCGCTGCTCATCGTGCTGATGGCGGGCACCGAGATTTTCCGCCCGTTGCGCGATTTCCGCACCGTGCTGCATGACGGCATGGTGGGTCAGGCGGCGGCGATCGGCATCAACGCGCTGCTGGCCGCCGAGGCGCCGCTGCCGAGGGGCGGCGCGCTGTCTTTGACGCCACTGGCTCCCACGATCGCCTTCGACGACGTGCACTTTTCATACCCGGGCGGCCGTGGCGAGGCGCTCGGCGGACTGTCGCTCGACGTGAAGGCCGGCGAACGCATCGGCATTGTCGGCCCGAGCGGCAGCGGCAAGTCGACCATCGCGGCACTGCTGTTGCGGCTCTACGATCCGCAATCGGGCAGTGTGCGCATCGGCGGCGCGGCCCTCACATCGCTTGATCCTGAGGCGGCGCGGGCGCAGATCGCCGTGGTGCGCCAGGACACGTATCTGTTCCATGGCACGGTCGAGGACAATCTGCGGCTCGGCAAACCGGATGCGACGCGCGAGCAAATCGCCGCCGCAGCGCGCGCCGCCAACGCGTCCGACTTCATCGCCGCCCTGCCGCAGGGCTACGCCACCGTGATCGGCGAGCGCGGGCTGCGCCTGTCGGGCGGTCAGCGCCAGCGCCTAGCGATCGCACGGGCGCTCCTTCGCGACGCGCCAATTCTCATCCTCGACGAGGCGCTGTCCTCGGTCGATGCCGAGAATGAGGCCATCATCCAGAGCGCGCTCGACCGCCTGATGGCCGGCCGCACGACCGTGATCCTGGCGCATCGGCTGTCCAGCGTCATCGGTGCCGATCGCATCCTGGTGCTCGATCGTGGCCGCGTCGTCGAGAGCGGCACCCATCTCGAATTGATGCAGCGGGGCGGCGCCTACCGCCAGCTGATGGGCGCGCAGGCCGAGGAGCGCGGCGACGTCACGCTGCCGTTTGCGCCGCCGGGTGCCGCGCGCGCCGAGATGTTGGCGGATACGCTGCCGGCAGAACAGGGCGCGGCCGCCGACAATTCCATTTTGCGCGTCGATCGCATGGATTGGGGCCGCACCACGCGCGCGCTGCTCGGCTTCATCGCGCCGTGGTGGCGGCGCCTCGTGTTCGTCATTGTCTCCGGAACGGCTCGCGTCGCCGCCTATATCGGCGTCGCCATCGTCAGCGCGCTCATTGTCGCCGCACTCAAGACCGGGCGGCCTTACGGCGATCTTCTGATCTGGCTCGCGGTTATCGCACCGCTTGCCGGCATCCTGCATTGGGCCGAGTCCTGGCAGGCGCACGCCATGGCCTATCACCTGCTCGCCGACATGCGAATCGCGTTGTTTCGTAAGCTCGACGCGCTGGCGCCCGGCTATCTGCTGCGCCGACGCTCCGGCGATCTGGTGGCGCTGGCGACGCAGGATGTCGAAACCGTCGAATATTTTTACGCCCACACCGTCGGCCCCGCGATCGTCGCCATCGTCGTCCCGGCTGCGGTGCTGGCGACGCTTGCCGCGTTGGCTTGGCCGGTCGCGCTCGTGCTTCTACCGTTCCTGTTGTTTGCAGCGCTGGCGCCGGTGTTGCTGCGGCGGCGGATCGACCGGCTTGGCGCTGCGGCCCGCGAGGCCTTGGGCGCGCTCAACGCGCACGTTGCCGATACGATCCAGGGTCTTGCCGAACTCACCGCTTTCCAGGCGCTCAACCGCAGGCGCGGCGGGTTTCAGAAACTCGTGCGGAATAGTGCAGCGCTGCGCCTGAGCGTTTTGCACGATATTTCGGTGCAGGACGTACAGCTTGAAACCGCGACCGCGCTTGGCGGGCTCGCCGTTGCGCTGAGCGGTGGAATGCTGGCGGCAGGCGGTTATTTCAACGGCGTATTTCTTCCGCTCCTGACTTTGCTCGCCACCGCGGCATTCCTCCCGGTGTCTGAGATTGCCCATGTCAGCCGTCAGCTTGCCGACACTTTTGCCTCGGCGCATCGGCTGCGCGGTGTGCACGACGAGCCGGTGCTGGTCACCGACGGACCTGGAACGCCGGCCTTGCCAGTGGCGCACGGCGCGGGCGCGGCGATCGAGATCAAGCATGTGGACTTCAGCTATCCGGGGACGCAGCGGGAGGTATTACGTAGCGTCGAACTCGCTATCCATTCCGGTGCGACGCTAGCGATCGTCGGCCCGTCAGGGTCGGGTAAGACAACGCTCGCCAATCTGTTGCTGCGTTTCTGGGACCCAACGTGTGGCGCCATCACTCTCGACGGCTCTGATCTGCGCCAGTTCAAGCTCGACGACCTGCGCAGCCGCATCGCGCTGGTGGCGCAGGACACCTATCTGTTCAACGATACGCTGCGCGCCAATGTGGCGCTGGCGAAACCCGGGGCGGACGATGCCGAAATCATGCAGGCGCTCGAGCGCGCCGCTCTGCGCGACTTCGTCACCGCACTTCCGGCGCGGCTCGACACCAAGGTCGGCGAGCGTGGCGTGCAACTCTCCGGCGGCCAGCGCCAGCGTGTCGCCATCGCCCGCGCGTTTCTCAAGAACGCGCCGGTGTTGATCCTCGACGAGGCGACATCGCACCTTGATGCCATCAGCGAGACGCAGGTACGGCAGGCCCTGCTCGATCTGATGCGTGATCGTACTACAATCGTTATCGCCCATCGCCTTTCAACGGTACGCGATGCCGAAATGATTGCTGTGCTGGATGCCGGTCACCTAGTGGAGGCCGGCACCCACGCCGAGTTGCTGGCGCGCGGCGGCCTCTACGCCGAGCTTGTGAGCCGCCAGCTCGCGCTTGGCCGCGCGGCGGAGTAGCGCGCGCCTCTCGTATTTGCTTTTTTGCTGGACCCGTTACATTGGGCATAGCTGCGAACGGCGGAGCAATGCCCATGCCTGACACCCGACAATATGACCTCCTTCTGCGCGGCGGCCGCGTGATCTGCCCCGCGTCCGGCATCGACGGTATTCGTGACGTGGCGATTCGCGACGACCGCATCGCCGCGGTCGCGGAGCGGATCCTGCCGTCGAGTGCACGCGAGACAATCGATGTATCCGGCAAGCTCGTCCTGCCCGGCATGATCGACACCCACGCCCACGTCTATCAATATGTCACTGGCCGCTTTGGACTGAACGCCGACATGGTCGGCGTGCACTCTGGCGTCACCACCGTGATCGATCAGGGCGGTCCGTCATGCATGACGCTGCCGGGCTTTCGGCATTTTGTCGCCGAGAAGGCCGCGACGCAGGTTTACGCGTTTCTCTCGGCGTATTTGGTCGGCGGTCTCGAGGGTCATTATTATCCCAATCTCTACAGCCCGTCCGGCGTCGACATCGAAGCCACGGTCGCTTCCGCCAACGCCAACAAGGACATTGTGCGCGGCATAAAGGGTCACGCCGAGATCGGGGGCTTCGCACGCTGGGGAGTAAAAGTCCTGGAAATGTCGGCGGAGATCGGCCGCCGCGCCGACCTGCCGCTCTATGTGCATTTCGGCGAGCTTTGGGGCCTGCCGGAAAGCGGCGCCAACGGCGAGGATGCCGACACCATCATGGAGCGCGTCATTCCGGTGCTGCGGCCGGGCGATATCTTGGCACATCCGTTCACGCGTCACCCCGGTGGCTTCGTCAACCGGCAGGGCGAGGTGCACAAGGTCATCCGCGCAGCCATCGACCGCGGGCTGAAGATCGATGTCGGCCACGGCAGCCATTTCTCCTACCGCATCGCCCGCAAGGCCCTTGCTGCCGGTATTGTGCCGCACACGCTTGGCGCCGACATGCACGGCTACAACACCGAAGTGCCGCCGCCGCCCGGAACGCCGGCACAGCACTACGATGACGAGAACCATCCGTTCCGCGGCCAGGCCCGCTTCTCGCTGACCCAGGCGATGAGTTCGATGCTGGCGCTCGGCATTGCGCTCGAGGACGTGGTGCCCATGGTGACGACGGCCCCGGCGCAGATGCTGGGCCTTGCCGACAGGCTTGGCGCGCTGACGCCGGGTTTGGCCGCCGACGTCTCGGTGCTGCATGACGACCGTGGCCGCTTCGTGCTGCGTGACAATGAGGGCACCGAGCTCATCGCCGAGCGGCTGCTACGGCCAGCATTCTGCTTTCGCGCGGGCAAACGGTTCGACGCCGATGCGCCGATCCTGCCGCAGGCTATCGCGGCGTGAGGGTTCGTCTACGCGGCATGCCGCGCGAGCCGGTCCATTTCGCGCTGTACCAGCTCGCGGTAGAGGCCCTCGCGGCGCATGAGCTGATCGGGCGGGCCGTCCTGAATGACGCGGCCAGTTTGCAGTACGATGATGCGGTCGAAATTGCGCACGGTGGAAAGCCGGTGAGCGATCGCGATCACGGTGCGATGATGCATCAAACGTCCCAGAGCCTCGCGGATCATCTCCTCGGAGTCGCTGTCGAGGGCTGAGGTGGCTTCGTCGAGCAGGAGGAGAGGGGCGTCTTTGAGGAAAGCGCGCGCAACGGCGATGCGTTGGCGCTGGCCGCCGGAAAGTTTGACGCCGCGCTCGCCGACGATGGTGAGCATGCCTTCGGGCAACTTTTCGATAAAATCGCAGCGCGCAGCAATTGCAGCCTCCATCACTTCGTCATCGGACGCATCGGGTTTGCCGTAGCGAATATTGTCCAGGACTGAGCGGTGGAACAACGAGATGTCCTGCGGCACGATCCCGATAGCTTCGCGGAGGCTCGCTTGCGTGACCCGGGCGACGTCTTGCCCGTCGATCAGAATGCGCCCGTGCTGCACATCGTAAAAGCGCTGCAACAGCGCAAACAGCGTCGACTTGCCACCGCCGGAATGGCCGACGAGCCCGACGCGTTCGCCTGGTTTGAAGCTCAGTGAAAAGTCCTCCAGGATCTGCTGGCCGTCGCCATAGCGGAAAGTAACGTGCTCGAACTTGACGCTGGCGCCGCGGCGCACCAGGGGCGCAGCCTCGGGATGGTCGCGCAGCTCGTGCGGCACCAGCAGCGTGGCCACCGCCTCGGCGAGGCGCGCGAGATGCTGCGTGATGTCAACCAGCGCCACCGCGAGATCGCGCGTTGCGCTGAGCACTGAGATCGACAACGTGCAAGCGAGCACCACATCGCCGGTGGTGGCCTCGCCATCGTTCCAGAGGACGATCGCCCAGGCAACCAGGCCGAGAGTCAGCATGATCGTGACGACGGCGTGAAAGATGCGAAGCTTTTCGAGATAGAACAGGCTCCGACGCCGCGCGTCGAGTTCGCGGTCGACGGTGGCGTCGAAGCGCCGATGCTCGCGCAGAAGTCCGCCGAAGGCCCGCACCAGTGGCATGTTGTTCACAACGTCGACCATTTCCCCGTCGACGGCCGCAGCTTTACTGGCGAAGTCGTGATGCAGCGGCCGGCCCGCCGCGGCCAGCCGGAACATGACGCACACCATGATTCCGCCGACCAACGCCAGGGTGCCGGCCATCGGCAGGCTGATCGTGCAGACCAGCGCAATTGCAGCGACTGTCGCGGCGCATGGCGGGAGCACGTTCCAGACGAACATGTTCTCCGCAGTGAATATGGCGTTCGACGTGGCCGTCACGCGGCTCGTCAGCATGCCGGGCAGCCGATCGGCGAAATAGTTGGGCGAATGCCCAGTGAGGTGCCGGAACAAGTCGCGCCGCAAATCACCGGTGACCCCGACGAACGCGTAATTCGCGGCCCAACTCGCCACGCGCCATAACAGGTTATCGGCGGCAATCAGCGATACCAGCAACAGAAATGCGGCCCAGATATCGGCGCCTGCGCCCCGTGATAATGTATCGACCAGAAACTTGACGCCGTACTGGGTACCGACCGAACAGACCACGGCGCCCAGCACGGTAGTAAGAATGGCAAGATGCGAGAAGGGCCGCCGACGAAGGTAACGAAAAATGAAGGCAAGGGGGCGGCTTGCGTAGCTGCAAAGGTCGTCCATGCTTTTAGGTCTCCGCCGGCGAACAAGCGGGGCCCCTCCCCGAAGGTTCCCACACAGCATCACAACGCGACGGGCGCAAAATCGACGCCGTTACATCGATAAAAATTCCTTTCAGTTTGCAATACGTTGCCTTGGTGGAACCGCGGCGTTGGTACGGCAAATCAGTGTCGATCTTGCGGTGTGCCAGTTCGCACAGACGCATTGTGGAAAAAATTCTTGTTTCGGCGTGTTGTTGATGACGTTCAGAAGCAGCAGAAGTTCCATCCGCCAAAAAAAATATGTTCCGTCGTCCTTTTGAGCGAATTTCGCCCTTCGCGGTTGTTGCACTGCTGGGAACGGTTGCTGTCAGGGGAAAATCCCAACAAGTCCAAAACTAGAAGGGTCAATCCGATGCATATCGCGCAAGTCGCCCCGCTTACCGAGGCGATCCCGCCGAAGCTTTATGGTGGAACCGAACGCGTAGTGTCATGGCTCACGGAGGAGCTGATCGCGCTCGGCCATGACGTGACGCTGTTTGCGAGCGGCGATTCCGAGACTTCGGCGCGGCTCGATGCGGTCTGGCCGCGTGCGCTGCGGCTTGATGGCGCGGTCCGCGACCCAAACGCCTTGCATATGCTGATGCTGGAGCGCGTCTACCGGCATGCGGCTGAGTTCGATTTCCTGCACTTTCATCTCGATTACTATCCGTTCTCGCTGTTCTCCCGCCAGCCAACGCCGTTTGTCACGACGTTGCACGGCCGGCTCGATCTTCCGGAGCATCAGCCGGTATTCGATACATTCTCTTCAGTGCCGGTGGTTTCAATTTCCAATGCACAGCGGCGCCCGCTGCCGCAGGCGCATTGGGTGCGTACGGTGCATCATGGCCTGCCTGAGCGGCTTCTGACCCCGAGGCCGGTTAAGCCGTCTTACTTCGCGTTTCTCGGACGGATCGCGCCGGAGAAAGGCTGCGACCGGGCGATTCGTATCGCCCAGCATTGCGGCATGCCGCTGAAGATTGCCGCTAAGGTTGATCGCGTCGACCGCGAATATTTCGATGAACAGATCAATCCCATGATCAAGGCGTCGCACAGCGAGTATATCGGCGAAATCAACGATGCGGAAAAGTCCGAGTTTTTGAGCGGCGCCATGGTGCTGCTGGTCCCTATCGATTGGCCGGAGCCATTCGGCCTGGTGATGATAGAGGCGATGGCGTGTGGCGCACCGGTGATCGCCTATAACCGCGGCTCGGTGCCGGAAGTCATCGATGACGGTATCACTGGATTCGTGGTTGAGGACGAAAATGGCGCGATCGGCGCGGTGGACCGTCTGGGGCAGCTGTCGCGCGACAAAATCCGCAAACAGTTTGAGAAGCGCTTCACGGCGCGGCGCATGGCCCAGGATTATCTGTCGGTCTACCGTAACCTCGCCGATCGCGTTGCGCCGCGCCTGCGGCTGGTCGCAGATGATGCGCCGGCTCTGTAAGGCGAGGTCGTTGTAACGCGACCAAGCCACGCTGCATCGGGCGAATTTCGCGCAGGCGAAATCCGCCCTTTTGGCGTTTGCGAGGAGTTGTGAACGGCTTCATTTTCGTCGTTTGAATGCGAAGTCCCGCTAATCGGCTTCCTCCGACTTGCGCGTTTCCGGCATCAGAAACAGGACGGCCAAAAAGCCCGCGAGTGCGATGCCAGCCAATCCGGCAAAGGCCCAGGGGCTGCCGAAACGATCGCTAAGAAAACCGGCAAGCGTTGAACTGATCGATGCACCGATGCCGACAAATGTGCCGACAATTCCTTGGCCGAGATTGAAATGCCCGGTGTCGCGCGTCAGATCGGCGACCACGAGCGGCACCATCACTGCAAATACGGCGGCGGTTACTCCATCGAGCAGCTGCACGGCGACCAACGGTACCGGGCTCGCCACCAGCGCAAATAGAAGTCCGCGCAACGGAAGCGCCGCGAATCCGATCAGCAGCATTGGTCGTCGGCCCCATTGTTGCGCGCGCGCGCCGACCCACGGCGAGGCCGCAGCCACCAGCATTTGCGGTACGACGATGCAGGCGGCGATCAACAATGTCGCCCAGCGGCTCGAACGCATGGTGAGCGCGCTGCCCATCAGCGGCAGCATTGCCGCGTTGCCGAGATGGAACAACAGCAGGCAGATGGCAAAAATCAGCAGCGTCCGATTCTGCATGAGCGCGCCGGGCTTTATGGGAGCCAGCTTGCGGCCTTCCTTGACGCGCGGGGCGGCCGGGGATGCCGGCGCGCCGTGCGCACGTTCGGGATCGATTTCGGCGGGGGAAATCATGCGCAGCGCGATCAGCGCCGGGATGAGCAGCAGCACTGTGACAATAAACACCGCTCTCGCCGAGAGCAAATAGCCGCAGGCGCCCATTGCGGCGGCGGCAAGACCGTTGCCTATTGACGCAAAGCGGGCGTTCCGTCCGAGCCGGACGCCAATTCCCGCGTGACCTACGAGGCCAAGGCTGATTGCCACCATGGCTGGGCCGAGCAGGCAGCTCGCCAGTGCGTGCAGAATCGACGCCGACAGCACCATCGGAAAGATCGGCAGCACCGCATAGCCGAGCGCGCTGAGGCAGATCGCCACGATGGCAATCGCCGCGACCTTGCGTTCCGAGCGGGCGGCATCGACCAGCGCGCCACCCGGCATCTGTCCAACCAGCGAGACAAACCCGGCAGCGGAAAGCACGAGCCCGATGTCGATCTGCGTCCAATGCTGGGTCGTGAGATAGACCGACACGAATGGGCCGAAACCGGTTTGCACATCGGCGACGAAGAAAATGAACCAGTCGAGGCCGCGCAGGCTGCGCTGTGACGGCTGCAGCCGCGTGCCCTGTTCGGGCTGTTGCGGCGTCGATGTCTGCCCACGCGCGACGGTGCTTAGGGGCTCCGACGGGTCACTTGCATGGCGGGGCAGGTTCGCGGGCAGTTTCGCTCTCCATTCTTCGAAATGTGACCGCGAGTCGCCATCAAAGCCGGGACGGGTCGCCACCGCCCCTGCGCGTTATTCAGGAAGAGGTTCGAGCTTGCCAAGCGCGCCAAGCACGACGACAGGCTTGCCGTCCTGGTATTCCGGCGCGGCTTTCACTTGATCGCGCGTGAGTTCAAGGGAGACAAAGGCATTGGGCTTGCCAGGGGCTGGAAAGTGCAGGACGTTCCAGTCAACCGCGATTTTGCGGCTGCCGACGCCGAGGAAGCCACCGAAGTCGATGATCGCGGCACGAACCTGGCCGCTGGGATCGACCAGAACGTCGACGATCCGTCCCATGTTTTCATTGGTCGCGCTCCGCACTTGGCGGCCGAGAATGCCCTCGACTTCATGCTTATTGAGAACGGTGATCTCAGGCATCGCCTTAGGAACCGCTCGTGGCGCGTTTGTGTTTGGCGCAGCCCCCGCGGTGGTGGGAGGCGAAGAAGCAGACGGCGTGCCCGCGGGAACATTTGAACTATCCGCGGAAGCCGGGAAGGCTGCTGCGCAAAGCGCCAAGACCAAACTCGCCGTCGCAGCTGCAGCGTTAATTGTCATCTGCCGATACCCGCGCATTGCTTCTCCAGCGACGCTGATGAAGTTCCAAAAAATAAGTTCCCGAATTACCAAACCGAAACCGTTCCGCTGGTTCCATTCGCCGAACGCTGCTTGGGACCAGCAATCAGGAGCCGAAAACCACCGAGACGCGGATATCGCCGCTGATGCGGGGCGTATCGAGCGAGACCGTGTCGCCATTACGGCACACGCGCAGGTCGGCGCTGGCGTCGCCAAGCTGCAGATTGCGCAGGATCACTTCATCGAGGAACGATGGCAGAATCGGATTGCACAAGCGGATTTCATTGTTGAACGGGTCAAATTTCAGACCGAGTGACGCTTCCAAGAGTGTAAATGGCGTCGCGCTGGCCCAGGCCTGCGGCGCGCACGCGACCGGATAGAGCGTCGGGCCGTGACCCTTCTGGCGGCGGAAGCCGCAGAACAGCTCGGGCAGCCGGCGAAGATCCATGTAGGTCCCGGCCATGAACAGACCGGTAAACAGATTGGCGATCGCTTGCTTCTCGCCGTAACGCGCCAAACCAAGCGCGATCAGCGCGTTGTCGTGCGGCCAGACTGAACCATTGTGATACGACATCGGATTGTAGCGCGCTTCGCCGTCGGCGACCGTGCGGATGCCCCAACCGGAGAAGAAATGCGGCTGCAGCAGGCCGGAGGCGACCCGCGTTGCCCGATCCGGTGCCGCTATCCCGGTGAACATTACTTGTCCGGCGTTCGACGTTCGCACCCGGCAAGGCTTTTTGTCGCCGTCAAGCGCCAGCGCGTAAGTCTCGATCTGCGGACACCAGAACGCCGCCTCGAAACGTTCGCCAAGTCTTTGCGCCTCGTCGTCGAGCCTTTGCGCAATAGTATCGCGGCCCAACCGGACTGCGCAGCGCGCGGCCATGCGCTTGGCGGCGTAGACGTAACCTTGCACTTCGACGAGCGCGATTGCGCCCTCTGCCAGCCGGCCGTCGGCATGAAAAACGGCGTCCTGCGAGTCCTTCCAGCCCTGATTGGCCAGACCCTGTTCGCTCGCTCGCAGATACTCGACGAAACCGTCACCATCCGGATCACCCGGACCGTCGATCCATGCCAGCGCCGCTTCGATATGCGGCCACAACTCGGCGATCGTTTCGGTGTCGCCGGTACGTTCGAGATAGAGCCCGGCGAGCAGCACAAAAAGCGGTGTGGAATTGACGCTGCCGTAATAAAGCCCAAACGGAACCTCATTCAGCGCCGCCATTTCGCCGCCGCGCATCTCATGCAGAATTTTTCCCGGTTCCGCGTCGGCGCGCGAATCGGTTGTTTTCGCCTGGTAATGCGCGAGCCGGCGCAGCACGCCTTTGGCCACGAGGGGGCTCCACCACAGCATCTGCAGTGCCGTGATCAGTCCATCGCGGCCAAATGTCGTCGAGAACCATGGGATTCCGGCGTAGGGGTAACGGCCTTGCGGCGTGTCGGTCATCAGAATCGAGAGGTCGGCCGCCGAGCGGCACAGCACTTCGTTGAAACGCGTATTGGATGTCTCGACCGATGTGCGGTCACGCGCCGTGTCGCGCAGTTCGCGCCGCGCCGCGATCAGACCGCGCAGAAACGGCAGCGGTCTCGGCTGGGTCGGATCGCAGCTGACTGCGACAAAGATCGGCTGCATTTCACCGGGATCGAGCCGAATGTCATAGACCGCGCTGTCGATTGTTAGCTGCACCGGCGGCGGATCGAACGCCAGCGACGTGCGGCGCAGCTTGGCGTCGAGTCCGCGGTAGCTGAGCACGACCTCGTCATTGCCGTGCAGCTTGGCAGTGGCCGTGCCGCGCCGCTCTCGGCGCGCACCGCGCACCTCGAACAAATCGGCAAAGTCATTTTCAAACCGGAACGACAGCTGCAAGTCGACGACCCGCTCGCCGTAGTTCCGCAGCCGCAAGCGCTGATAGGCCGTGCCGCGCCAGAGGAATAGCGTGCGCAAAATGTGCACGCTGTCCTTTTCCAGGACGATGTGCTGATCGGCCATGATGTCGGGATTTGTCAGATCGACGAACAGCGCCGAGTTGTCATCGCGCAGATTCGAACCGAGCAGCAGCGGTGGGGTATCGTTGATGAAGAGCTCGAGTTTCGACAGGTAGCGCGTGTCGAAGTGGAACAACCCGGCGGACCGGCCGGATGCCGCCGCGATGTCGCCCCGGCTATCGATGACAACGAACGTGTCGCCGTACTTCAGTGTCCGTGGTGAGCCTGCGGCGATCCTGGTCGCCGAGATGTAGAATGGCGCTTCGTGAGGGGCATCGAGGGGGACTATCTGAACGGCGCTCTTCTGCGGATTCATGGCTCGCGGCCCGATCGTCTTGCTGGGATGGTGTCGGAACGCCGAAGCGAGACGCTACGCCGCTATGTGTGATGAGCCCGGTGCGACATCGCAATGATCGCCCGGCGGCGCAACCGGTTGCCGAACTCACCTATTGGGGACCGGCACCGGGATGAATGACTTCAACGACGCGCATGCGGATCGGGTCGACGACAACAAGGTCGCCCTCAACCGTGGCGTATTTGAGGATGTTGTCAGGGTCGTCCCCGAGCGTTGGCACGTCGGGTAGATTACCCAATTCGATGGCCGGTGGAACCGTCGCTCCGACGGCGGCGGTGAGTTCCCCGGCGTTGGCCTGAATATGTTGGCGGGTCGCGGTGTTATAGAGGGCGCTCCGCTGGACTGGCGTCAGCGCCGTGGGCTGGACGACGGGCTGAATGACATCGCCGTCGGGCCCAACGGCTTCCACGGAGCCGGCCGACTGAGCGCATGCGGCCATAACGCTGAAAAGTACGGCGAGGATTGTTAACGCCGGAACGCTTGGGTGGGTCATGCGATTGCTCCTCGGCGGGCAAACGCGCGAGCGCCGGGTTAGGTCCCGGGAGAATATGATTTTGCAGCGCACACTTATGCGTGAACGATTTCTATCGGGGGCGTCCATCAATTTGGTCTATCCGCCCATAGGTTTCAGTTATCCGGGTCGATTTGACCGCTCGCTTCGGTTCCCTGCCGGTTGCGACCATTAGACATGGCGACAGTGATTGATTTCGTTTCCCAAGCGAAACCGAAATGATCTAAATCTGCTGAAAAGGCGAAATAAATCTCAAAGGGCGGAAAACCATGACGAGCGCATCTACAACGGCTGATACCCGCGCGGTAGCGACGGATGGCACACGTTGGACCCAGCTCATTGTCTGCATCATCTGCATGGTGCTGATTGCCAATCTGCAATACGGCTGGACCCTATTCGTCAACCCGATCAACAAAGCGCATGGCTGGTCGCTGGCGTCGATCCAGTTTGCCTTCTCGATCTTCATCGCTCTGGAAACGTGGCTCACGCCGATCGAGGGTTGGATCGTCGACAGCCTCGGCGCACGCCGCGGGCCCAAGCTGATGATCGCTTTCGGCGGAATCATGGTTGGGCTGGGCTGGATCATCAATTCCTACGCCCAATCGCTCGGCATGCTTTATCTCGGCGCGGTCGTCGGCGGTACGGGAGGAGGGGCGGTCTACGCGACCTGCGTCGGTCAGGCCGTGAAGTGGTTTCCCGACCGGCGCGGTCTCGCGGTCGGCCTGACCGCGGCAGGTTACGGCGCCGGCGCGGCGCTCTCGGTTATTCCCATTCGCGCGGTGATCGCTTCGGCCGGCTACGAAGCGGCGTTCTTCTGGTTTGGACTGATCCAGGGCGGCGTCGTGTTTCTCCTAGCTTGGCTGGTGCGCGCGCCTGATCCGGGCGAGACGGCGGGCGTCGGCGCTCCCAGGGTGGCGCAGAGCGCGCGTAGCTACTCGCCGCTGGAGGCCCTGAGCACCCCGGTGTTCTGGCTGATGTACATAATGTTCATCATCGTGTCGGCGTCCGGTCTGATGGCAACCGCGCAGATCGCGCCGATCGCCAAGGACTTCAATGTCGGCAACGCAGTGCTGCTGTTCGGCGCTTCGACGCTAAGTCTGGCTTTGATCGTCGACAACGTCTGCAACGGCGGCGCGCGACCGCTGTTCGGTTGGGTGTCGGATCACATCGGCCGCGAATACACCATGGCGCTCGCATTCGGCCTGGGCGGCATTGCCTACTGGCTGCTTGGGGCGCTCGGGCATGCGCCTTGGGCTTTCGTCGTGTTCGCCGGGCTGATCTTCCTGACCTGGGGAGAAATTTTCAGCTTGTTCCCGTCGACGTGTACCGACACGTTCGGCACCAAGTTCGCGACGGTCAATCTCAGTCTGCTCTATACGGCCAAGGGCGCATCGGCATTCCTGGTGCCGGTCGCCAACCTGATCAAGTCGCATACCGGCAGCTGGCACATGGTCTTTGTCATCACCGCGATCATGAACTTCGTTGTCGTGGCGCTGGCGCTGTTCGTGCTTAAGCCGATCCGACACCGGTTCCTGGCGAAGAGCTGAGAATCGAGTTCGTCATCCGGGCTGGTCTACAGCCCTCGAACCTCGGGATTGGGGTCCTGCCAGTTTGCCGACTGGCGGGCCCAAAAATCTTGGTTGGCTATAGGGTTGGCGGCACGGCGCGCTTGCACCGCTCACGGCGCTGGAATAATGTATACCATAATGACTTCAAGCCTTTCCGCGCTGCAGCGCGCCCAGTCGGCCGCCCAAGAAGACAGCCCTGCCGCTGCACGGGAGCGGCGTGTCGCCGTCGATCCGCTCGCCAGCCAGGCGAGCTTCAAGCAGCAAGCTTATGCGGCGCTGAAAAACGCTATTGCGGCGATGGACGTCTATGGCAGCCACGCCGAAATCAGGCTCGACGAGCGGCAGCTCGCCGCCGATTTCGGCATCAGCCGTACCCCGGTGCGCGAGGCGATGGCGCAGCTCGAACGCGAAGGCTTTGTGCGCTCCGAGCCGCGGCGCGGCGTCTATGTCGTGCGCAAGAACCGGCGCGCGGTGATTGAGCTGATCACTGCGTGGGCTGCGCTCGAAAGCATGGCGGCGCGACTCATCACCCAGACCGCGACCGACGACGAGATCGCCTCGCTGCGGCGCATGTTCGTGACCTTTCACGGCGGTGAACACCGCGCGCATCTCGATGAATATTCAGACGTCAATATCGAGTTCCATCAAACGATCATTCGCATGAGCCGCAATGACGCGCTCATCAATCTTGCCGAAAATCTGTTCACCCACATGCGGATGATCCGCCGCAAGACCATCGGCGAGCAGGACCGCGCGGACCGCTCGATCCGCGATCACATGCATATCATCGAAGCACTTGAGGCGCGCGACACCGCGTGCGCCGAAAGTCTGGTACGCGACCATGCACTCGGTCTTGCCGATCACGTAGCGAAATATGCTGATTACTTGGATTAAGCGTTGGCGCGCGAACGCCAACAGAGACGTAAAGTTCAGGGAGAGTCACATGGCTGATGCAGCGCTTAAGAGCAAAGACGCGGCCGAGGCTGAGCCGGAGCTGACGGACGGCTTTCATCTCATCATCGATGCACTCAAGCTCAACGGTCTCGACACCATCTATGGCGTTCCCGGAATTCCGATCACCGATTTTGGCCGCATGGCGCAGGCCTCGGGCATCCGCGTTATCTCGTTCCGGCACGAACAGAACGCCGGTTACGCCGCCGCTATCGCGGGCTTCCTGACCAAGAAGCCGGGTGTCTGCCTGACGGTGTCGGCGCCGGGCTTCCTCAATGGGCTCACTGCGCTCGCGCACGCGACGACAAATTGCTTTCCGATGATCCTGATCTCGGGTTCGTCGGAACGCGAGATCGTCGATTTGCAGCAGGGCGATTACGAGGAAATGGATCAGCTCGCTATCGCCAAGCCGCTGTGCAAGGCGGCGTTCCGCGTGTTGCACGCACAGGATATCGGCATTGGCCTCGCCCGCGCGATCCGCGCCGCGGTCTCGGGCCGCCCGGGCGGCGTCTATCTCGACCTGCCCGCCAAGCTGTTCGGTCAGGCGATGGACGCGTCCAAAGGCGAACAATCGCTGGTCAAGGTGATCGACCCGGCGCCGGCGCAGATTCCGGCCGCTGATGCGATCAAGCGCGCACTCGATGTGCTCAAGGGCGCCAAGCGTCCGCTGATCATTCTCGGCAAGGGCGCGGCTTATGCGCAGGCCGATGCGGCGATCCGCAGCTTCGTGGAAAAATGCGGTGCGCCGTTTCTGCCGATGAGCATGGCCAAGGGCCTGTTGCCCGACACGCACCCGCAATGCGCGGGCGCAGCGCGGTCGACGGTGTTGAAGGATTCCGATGTCGTGCTCTTGATCGGCGCGCGGCTCAACTGGCTCTTGTCGCACGGCAAGGGCAAGGCCTGGGGTGACGCGCCGAAGAAATTCATCCAGGTCGACATCGAGCCGAAGGAAATGGATTCGAATGTCGAAATCGTCGCCCCGGTGGTCGGCGATATCGGCTCGGCCGTCGCCGCGCTGCTCGGCGGCATGGGCGGCAACTGGCCGGCGCCGCCGGCGGACTGGATCAAGACCGTCACGTCGAAGCGCGACGAGAACGTCGCCAAGATGGCGCCGCGGCTGATGAACAACAATTCGCCGATGGACTATCACGGCGCGCTCGGTGTGCTGCGCACTATCGTCAAGGAGCGGCCGGACGCCATCCTGGTCAACGAAGGCGCCAATACGCTCGATCTCGCGCGCGGTATCATCGACGTCTATCAGCCGCGCAAGCGTATCGATGTCGGCACCTGGGGCGTCATGGGCATCGGCATGGGCTATGCCATCGGCGCGGCAATCGAGACCGGCAAGCCGGTGCTCGCGATCGAGGGTGACTTGGCGTTCGGCTTTTCCGGTATGGAGATCGAGACGATCTGCCGTTACAAGCTGCCGGTCTGCGTCGTCATCTTCAACAACGATGGCATCTATCGCGGCACCGACGTCAACAGCGCCAACGCCGATCCGGCGACCACCGTGTTCGTCAAGGGCGCTCGCTACGACAAGCTGATCGAAGCGTTCGGCGGCGTCGGCGTCAATGCGACGTCGCCCGACGAACTGCGGCGTGCCGTGAACCAGGCCATGGATTCCGGCAAACCGACCCTGATCAACGCGGTGATCGATCCGGCGGCCGGCAGCGAAAGCGGCCGCATCGGCAACCTCAATCCGAAGAGCGCCGTTCGCAAGAAATAATCGCTGAACGAACGCCCAGATAGCCGCAAAGTTTGAATTGGAGAGGACACACGATGGCAACGCGCAAGAAAGCCGCCAAGGGGAAGACCAAAGCGGTGGCAAAGAAACCGGCCAAGAGGGTCGTCAAACTCAAGGCGGTCAAGAAATCGGTCGCAAAACCGGCAAAAGCTGCGAACAGCAACGGGCTGCCGCGGCCGTCGTCCAAACCGTGGGGTGAGGCGGGCAGGGCATTGCAAGGCGTGAGAATTCTCGACTTCACCCACGTGCAGTCGGGACCGACCTGCACGCAGCTGCTCGCCTATATGGGCGCTGACGTGATCAAGGTGGAGCGGCCTGGCGTCGGCGACGTCACGCGCGGCCAGCTGCGCGACGTCAAGGGTGCCGACAGTCTCTATTTCACCATGCTCAACGGTTCGAAGCGTTCGATCACGATCGACAGCAAGCATGCCACGGGCAAGGATATTCTGGCGCGGCTGATCAAGCATTGCGACGTGCTGGTGGAGAATTTCGCGCCCGGCGCGCTCGATCGCATGGGGCTGACCTGGGATTACATCCACAAGACCAATCCGCGCATGATCGTCGCCTCGGTGAAGGGTTTCGGCCCCGGACCGTACGAGGACTGCAAGGTCTACGAGAATATCGCGCAATGCGCCGGCGGCTCGGCCTCGACCACCGGCTTCCGCGACGGCCCGCCGCTCGTGACCGGCGCGCAGATCGGCGATTCCGGCACCGGACTGCATCTCGCCTTCGGCATCGTCACCGCGCTCTACCAGCGCGTCCGCACCGGCCGCGGCCAGAAGGTGCTCGCCGCGATGCAGGACGGCGTGCTTAATCTGGCGCGTGTCAAGCTGCGCGATCAGCAGCGGCTCAAGCACGGTCCGCTCACCGAATACAGCCAGTACGGCGAGAACATTCCGTTCGGCGACGCCACGCCGCGCGCCGGCAACGATTCCGGCGGCGGTCAGCCCGGCTGGATTCTCAAATGCAAAGGCTGGGAGAACGATCCCAACGCCTACATCTATTTCATTACGCAAGCGCCCGTGTGGGCCGCGATCTGCGATCTGATCGGCAAGCCCGAGTGGAAGACCGATCCCGATTACGCCACGCCGCCGGCGCGGCTACCGCGCCTTCGTCACATCTTCGATACGATCGAGGAGTGGACCAAGACTATGACCAAGTTCGAGGTCATGGACAAATGCAATGCGCACGATATTCCGGTCGGTCCGATCCTGTCCATGAAAGAGATCGCCGAGGAGCGGTCGCTGCGCGACACTGGCACCGTCGTCGAACTCGATCATCCGACCCGCGGCAAGTATTTGACCGTGGGCAATCCGGTGAAACTGTCGGACTCGCCCGCCGACGTGCGGCGCTCGCCGCTCCTTGGCGAGCACACCGAGGAAATCCTCCGCAAGGAGCTCGGGTATACCGGCAAGGAAATCGCCGAGATCAAGGTCTCGGGCGCGATCACGCCGCCGGAGAAACCCGCCAAGGCGGAAGCGGCGTAATGCATCTCCCTCTCCCCGCGCGGCGGGGAGAGTGATTTGGAGGGAGAGAAAAGCGAATGCGTATTGTCGTTCACGGGCAGCAGGCTTTTGGTAAAGCGGTGCTCGAAGCGTTGCTCAAGCGCGGCGAGAATGTCGTCGCCGTCTATGTCGCGCCGGAGAAGCCGGGCGCCAAGGCCGATCCGCTGAAAGAAGCGGCGCTCGCCGCAAACCTGCCGGTCCACCAGCCAACCTCCTACAAGGACACGAAGGTGTGGGACGAGTTCAAGAAGCTCAAGCCCGACCTTCAAGTGATGGCGTTCGTAACGCTGTTCGTGCCGGAAGAATTTCTCAACGTCCCGACCCACGGCTCGATCCAATATCATCCGTCGCTGTTGCCGGCCTATCGTGGCGCCAGTGCGATCAACTGGCCGATCATCAAAGGCGAAACCGAAACTGGCCTGTCGATCTTCTGGCCGGACAACGGCCTCGATACCGGCGACGTGCTGTTGCAGAAGAAGACGCCGATCGGCCCGAACGACACGCTGGGTACAGTCTATTTCGACCGGCTGTTTCCGATGGGCGTCGACGCCATGCTGGAATCGGTCGATCTGGTCAAAGCCGGCAAGGCGCCGCGCATCAAGCAGGACGAATTGAAAGCGACCTATGAGGGCCGCTGCGGCGCGGACAACGGCAAGATCGACTGGGGCAAGCCGTGGGGACAGATCGACCGGCTCATTCGCGGCTGCAATCCGGCGCCAGGCGCATGGACGACGCTTGACGGCAAGCAACTGAAAATCTTCGACGCCAAGCCGCTGCCGGCGAAAGATCCGAAAGGGATCGGCGGCAAGCTTGGCGAGATCGTCGCGGTGGACGCGGACAGCTTCACCGTGGTGTGCGCCGATGGGCGCTTCAAGGTGACGCGCGTTCAGCCCGCCGACGGCAAAAAGATCGAAGCCGGCGAGTGGGCGAAATCCGCCAATCTCCAGGTCAAGGCCAGATTCACGTAGTTCGCTTCGTCATGCCCGGCCTCGTGCCGGGGCACCCACGTCTTGCTTGGCGGCAAAGAAGGACGTGGATGGCCGGGACAAGCCCGGCCATGACGCTGAAAGGTTTCCAGCAACACATCGGCTCATTAACGGATACCCAATATGCCCGCCTCACAGCACCAGTCGCCCAAGTCGGATATTGAAATCTCGCAGGCCGCCAAGAAGCGGCCGATCATTGATGTCGCCCGCGAAAAGCTCGGCATCGGGCCGGAGAACCTCGAACCATTCGGCCACTACAAAGCCAAGGTGTCGATGGATTTCATCCAGTCGATCCAGAACCGGCCGAACGGCAAACTCATTCTCGTCAGCGCGGTGAACCCGACACCGGCCGGCGAGGGCAAGACCACGACCACGGTGGGATTGACCGACGCGCTGAACCACATCGGCAAGAAGGCGATGCTCTGCATCCGCGAGCCGTCGCTCGGTCCGTCATTCGGCATGAAAGGCGGCGCTGCCGGCGGCGGTTACGCGCAGGTGGTGCCGATGGAAGACATCAATCTGCACTTCACCGGCGATTTCCACGCCATCACGTCGGCCAACAATCTGCTCGCCGCCCTGCTCGACAATCACGTCTACTGGGGCAATGCGCTGGGCATCGATGCGCGGCGTATCGCCTGGCGGCGCGTGCTCGACATGAACGATCGCGCGCTTCGTCAAATCGTCAACTCGCTCGGCGGTGTCGCCAACGGCTTTCCGCGCGAGGACGGCTTCGACATCACGGTCGCCTCGGAAGTCATGGCGATCTTCTGCCTTGCCCGCAATCTTGAAGACCTCAAGCAGCGGCTCGGCAATATCGTCGTGGCTTACACGCGCGACCGCAAGCCGGTTCGCGCCAGCGAACTCAAGGCCAACGGCGCGATGACGGTGCTGCTCAAGGATGCGCTGGCGCCGAACCTGGTGCAGACCATGGAGGGCACGCCGGCCTTCATCCACGGCGGCCCGTTCGCCAACATCGCCCACGGCTGCAATTCCGTGCTCGCGACCACGACCGCGCTCAAGGTCGCCGATTACGTGGTGACTGAAGCCGGCTTCGGCGCCGATCTCGGCGCTGAGAAATTCATGGACATCAAATGCCGCAAGGCCGGCATCGCGCCGGATTGCGTCGTGCTGGTGGCGACGATCCGCGCGCTGAAGATGCACGGCGGCGTCAAGAAGGAAGACCTGAAGTCCGAGAACCTCAAGGCGCTGGAAGCCGGCATGGCCAACCTGCAGCGTCATATCGAGAACATGCAGAAGTTCGGCGTCCAGCCGGTGGTCTCGATCAACCGTTTTTCGGCCGATAGCGAAGCCGAAATCAAGCTGGTCGAGGAGAAGTGCAAGGCGCTTGGCGTCGACGCGCTGATGGCCGATCACTGGGCCATGGGTGGCGCCGGGGCGGCCGATGTGGCGCGCGCGGTGGTCAAGATCGCCGATGGCGGCAAGAGCAAGCTGAAATATCTCTATCCGGACGACATGCCGCTCCTTGAGAAGATCCGCACCATCTGCCGCGAGATCTATCGCGCCAAGGATATCTCGATCGACAAGCCGGTGCGCGACCAACTCGCCTCGTTCGAGGCCATGGGCTACGGCAAGTTTCCGATCTGCATGGCGAAGACGCAATACAGCTTCACCACAAACCCGGATGCCAAAGGCGCACCGAGCGACCACATTATTCCGGTCCGCGAAGTGCGGCTCTCGGCGGGTGCAGAGTTCGTAGTTGCGATCTGCGGCGAAATCCTCACCATGCCGGGCCTGCCGCGCGTGCCCTCGGCGGACTCGATCGACGTCGGGCCTGACGGCAAGATTGTCGGCTTGTTCTGATCGTCATTGCGAGCGAAGCGAAGTAACCAGCTTTTCGAAGCCCTGGATTGCTTCGTCGCGTTGCTCCTCGCAACGACGCAACAAATGGAGTGAACGATGCTTAAATTCTATTACAGCGGCGCGCCGAATCCGACCAAGGTCGCGCTGTTTCTGGAAGAAACCGGAATGCCTTACGACGCCATCCCGGTCGACACCCGCAAGGGCGAACAGCACAAACCGGAATTTCTCGCCATCAATCCGAATGCGAAGCTCCCTGCCATCGTCGACGGCGATGTGACCGTGTTCGATTCGAGCGCGATCCTGCTCTATCTGGCCGAGAAGACCGGAAAATTCCTGCCGGCGAAGACCGATAAGGCGCGCGGCGAACTGCTGTCATGGATGTTCTTCGTCTCGTCTGGGGTCGGCCCGTATTTCGGCCAGGCCGTACATTTCCGCAATTACGCGCCCGAGAAGATTTCCTACGCGATCAACCGCTATGTGTTCGAGGGGCAGCGGCATGCCGGTATACTCGATGAGCGTCTCGCCAGGCACAAATACATGCTCGGCGATACTTACACGATCGTCGACATGAACGTATGGGGCTGGGCGCGCATGCTGCCGAACGTGATCGGTGAGGGCGCCTGGGACAAGCATAAGAATCTCAAACGGCTAATCGACGAAATCAATGCGCGTCCCGCCGCGCAAAAAGCTGCGACGCTCAAGGACCGTCACAAGTTCAAGACCGAGATGGACCAGGAGGCGTTGCACGCCATGTTCCCGCATCTGAAGGAGAAGGTGGCGTAATTTCCGAACGGCTTCTCGGAACAGTAGAGACGGCGCGGTCTGCGGATCGCGCCGTTTTTCATGCTGACGATGCGAGAGCTAAGATAGCACGCGGATCAAATGCAGCGCCGCGACAAGGCCGATGATCGAAAAAATGACCGAACTCACAACGTAAAATCCAGCCGCCACCAGCTCGCCGCGCTCGATCAGATAATAGGTGTCGAGCGAAAAGGTCGAGAATGTCGTGAAGCCACCGCAGATGCCGACTGTCAGGAATATCCGCAGCGCCTGGGGCAAATCCCACTTGAACGCAAACATTCCGGCGAACACGCCAATCAGCATCGACCCGACGATGTTGATGATCAGCGTGCCCCACGGAAAATTAAATCCGAACAGCTTTCCCGATCCGATACCGACCAGATAACGGGCTGCGGAGCCGACAGCGCCGCCAAGCGCGACCGCCAGGATGAAGACCCAATTCAAAGACTTGCCTCCTTGTCAAACGTGACCCGCGGCCGCGCGCTGCGGTCGGAGCACATAGCTCAATTCTGACAGGCTTGGCGGAGGGAATAGCCCCTACCGACGCCTGACGCGTCCGGTAGGAGTCATCAGCCTTGCGGCGGTTATCGGGGGACCCCATCCCCATCAACACGTGGGAAAATAGCTGTCGCGGGCCGTGTGTCAAGATTCCCGCATCGAAAACGGCGCGGCTTTTTGGACCGCGCCGTTCGTCTTTTTACCAATGAGGCCGTCCAGCGGCTACTGGAACAGCTTCATCGCGTTAATCAGGGTCTGGATTACGCCCAGTGTCAGCGGAATGCCGACAAACAGCCAGGCGAGCGCAAGATGCCAGCCTTGTGTGCCGAGGTGAGTGTCATTGGCATTGGCCATGATTTTCCTCCTTTATGCGCCTGCGGGTTCGCCGGCCGCGTCGACGGCGATCTGACCCATTGTCGCTTCATGGTCCGGCTTCATGTGGAAGCGGTGATGCACCGCCTTGATCAGCGCGTTGGCGATGAAGCCGATGATGAAAAGGCCAGCCATAATGTACATGGTGACGTTGTAGGCCTGCGCCTTCGCCACACCGTGGGCCAGGTTGTACTGACGGATATAATTCACCAGCACCGGCCCGAAGATGCCGGCCATTGACCATGCGGTGATCAGCATGCCGTGGATGGCGCCGACATAACGCGTACCGAACATGTCCTTCAGATACGCCGGCACGGTGGAGAAGCCGCCGCCATACATGCTGATGATCACCAGGAAGCACAGCACGAAGCCGACGACGCTGCCGACCGAGCCCGTGTATGGCACCGTGGCGTACATCAGGAAGCCGAGTACCATGAACACGAAATAGGTGTTCTTGCGGCCGATATAGTCGGACGTCGAAGCCCAGAAGAAGCGGCCGCCCATGTTGAACAGGCTCATCAGGCCGACGAAGCCTGCTGCGGCCACCACGGATACTTTGCCCGGGAACATCTCCTGCGCCATGGTCGAGGCTTGGCCGATGACGCCGATGCCGGCGGTGACGTTGATGCACAACACGATCCAGATGCACCAGAATTGCGGTGTCTTGAGCGCGTCGTAGACGAAGACATCGCTGGTGGTGATCAGCTTCGATGCCTGGACCGGAGGCGTATAGCCTTCCGGCTTCCAGCCCGGCGCCGGCAGGCGCACGATGAAGGCGCCCACCATCATGAACACGAAGTAGATCGCGCCCAGCACGATGAAGGTCTCTGCGACCCCGACGTGCGTCGGTGTCGAGAACTTGCCCATCAGCCACACCGACAGCGGCGAGGCGATGAAGGCGCCGCCGCCAAAGCCCATGATGGCCATGCCGGTTGCCATGCCGGGTCGATCGGGGAACCATTTGATCAGGGTTGAGACCGGTGAGATGTAGCCGATGCCGAGGCCGCACCCGCCGACCAGGCCGTAGCCAAAATAGACTACCCAGATGTTGTGAATGTAGACGCCGAAGGCGGCAATGAGAAAGCCGATTGCCCAGCACAACGCCGCGGTGAACATCGCGCGGCGCGGGCCGCCCTCCTCGACCCAGCGGCCAAAGAGTGCCGCCGAGAAGCCGAGCACAAAAATGCCGATGGAGAAAATCCACCCCAGCTCGGGAATGCTCCAATCGCCCGGCACCGATTTGGAAATGCCGATCAGTTTGGTCATCGGCAGATTGAAGACGCTGAACGCATAAGCCTGGCCGATGCACAGATGCACGCACAGCGCGGCCGGCGGCACCATCCAGCGGCTGAAGCCGGGCCCGGCAATCGTATTGCTCCGATCGAGAAAGCTCATCGCGCGGTTCCTCCTTCGCTATCCCCCAAGGCATGCGCTTTGCGCGCATTTTTGCTTCTGGCGCCGCAGTGCGGACGCCATAGGGAATCAATCACAGGTTACGATGCAATAGAAGATGTCTATGTGCTGATTGACAAACTTAACGGACGCCACAACAGATTCTCCTAGGATTTTGTCCCTAAGATCGCGCCCGTCGCCCCAATAGGCAGCCGATTTCCTTCAGCGCGAAAAGAAAGGCGCCGCCTTCGCGAGGAAGGCAGCGCCCGTTCCCAAGGCGTTTCTTATTGTTCTTACTGGAACAGCTTCATCGAGTTGATCAGTGTTTGGATCACGCCCAATGTGAGCGGGATACCGACGAACAGCCAGGCGAGCGCGAGATGCCACGCCTGGGTGCCTTGTTGTTGAGTGTCGTTGGCCATTGTGTTTTTCCTCCCTCACGCGCCGGCGGGTTCGCCCGCCGCGCCAACGGCGATCTGCGCCATTTCGGCTTCGTGATCGGATCTCATGTGGAAGCGGTGGTGCACTGCTTTGACCAAGAGGTTACAGATGAAGCCGATCACAAGCAGTCCAGCCATGATGTACATGGTGACATTGTAGGCCTGGGCCTTCGGCACGCCGTGAGCCACGTTGTAAGCCCGGATGTAATTCACCAAAACCGGGCCGAAGATGCCTGCCATCGACCACGCGGTCAGCAACAGTCCGTGAATGGCGCCGACGTAGCGGGTGCCGAACATATCTTTCAGATACGCCGGTACGGTCGAGAAGCCGCCGCCATACATGCTGATGATCACCAGGAAGCAGCAGACAAATCCGACCACGCTGCCGATACTGCCCGTGTACGGCACCGTGCAGTACAGCAGGAAGCCGAGCACCATGAAGACGAAATAGGTGTTCTTGCGCCCGATGTAGTCCGACACTGACGCCCAGCAAAAACGTCCGCCCATGTTGAACAGGCTCATCAGCCCGACGAAGCCCGCCGCCGCAACCGGTGTGATGTGGCCGGGGAACATTTCCTAACTCATGGCGGAGGCCTGGCCGAGCACGCCGATGCCAGCGGTCACGTTGAGGCAGAGCACCCACCAGATCAGCCAGAACTGCGGCGTCTTCAGCGCATCGTAGACGAAAACGTCGTGGGTGGTGATCAGCTTCGCCGCCTGTACAGGCGGAGTGTATCCTTCCGGCTTCCAACCCGGCGCAGGGACGCGAACCATGATCGAGCCGACGACCATGAACACGAAATAGATCGCGCCGAGGATGATGAAGGTCTCGGCGACGCCGATATGATGCGCCGTGTTGAATTTGCTCATCAGCCAGACAGAGAGCGGGGAGGCGATGAAGGCGCCGCCGCCGAAGCCCATGATGGCCATTCCGGTCGCCATGCCCGGGCGGTCGGGGAACCATTTGATCAGCGTCGAGACCGGCGAAATGTAGCCGATGCCGAGGCCGCAGCCGCCGATCACGCCGTAACCGATATAGATGATCCAGAGATTATGGATGTAGACGCCGAACGCCGAGATGAAGAATCCTCCGGCCCAGCAGCAGGCTGCCGTAAACATGGCTCGGCGTGGTCCGCCTTCTTCCACCCAGCGGCCGAACACCGCTGATGAAACACCGAGGAAGAAGATCGCCAGGGAGAAGATCCAGCCCAGCTCGGTGAGTTTCCAGTCGCTCGCCGCCGATTGCGAAACGCCGACCAATTTGGTCATCGGCAGATTGAACACGCTGAATGCATAGGCTTGGCCGATGCACAGGTGCACGCACAAGGCTGCGGGCGGCACCATCCACCGGCTGAAGCCAGGCCGGGCAATCGTGTTGCTCCGATCGAAAAAGCTCATCGCGCGGTCCTCCCCTGGCTCGTTGGCCCGGTTTTTATTTCTGCAAACAACGGGCAGCCGCACCTGGTGGCCCAATGCGCGCCATCCCGCCGCTGCACAGTGCGGATGGCGATTTCCTGAATCAATAAGCGATCTTCTATCGAACGATAGAAGATGAAGATGATACGAATGTGGGCTGTCGCAATTTTGGGCCATGGCCCAGAAACTGAACGCCACAAGCCGCTTGGCGCGTTATCGATGCAAAGGAAAAGCGGGATTCGTTCGATCAACCAAAGATCAATCGGCCAGCGTCAATCGGTCAGGAGTTGAGCCGCGCGGCGGCTTTCGGAGACCAAAGCGGCCGTGAGCGGTTTCATTGGTTTTCTGGACGGGACGAGAAGCCCGATTATGTGATTCGCGTCCGGCTCCACAATGGGAATGGCCCGCAGTAGGTCGGTGAGGCCAAGTGTCGCGGCCAGGCGGAACGGCATCACGCTCGCCCACCGCCCCGTACGGACATGGGAATACAGCACGACCATCGAATTCGATTCGAGACTGGGCCGCAGATCGCCGCCAGCATCGCGCAGCAGGTCGTCGATAATGCGGCGCAGCTGCGTGTCGGGTGTGAGCAGGCACAGCGGGATTTGTGCGACCTCCGACCATTTCACCTTGCTGCGGTTGCCATACGGGGCGTCCGCGGCGGTGAGGAGGCAATAGCGTTCGCGGTAAAGCGGAATTCCCGTAATCCGCCCCGATGGCTCACCGCCGAGAAAAGATACTCCGGCGTCGATCTCAAGAATTCTCGAGCTGGCGGAAAATATCTTCGGTGTTGGCGGTCAGAATGGTGAATTGCACCTCGGGATGACGCTCATGATAGAGCGTCGTCAAGGTCTCAATCATACCAAGGGCGGTCGGGCTGACGGCTATTCGCAACCGTCCTCGCAGCCCGTTCTTGAGCGCATGAACCTCCTCACGCATGGCGCGGGTGTCGCCGACGATGCGGCGCGCCCATTCAAGGACCCGCTCGCCTTCCATCGTGAAATTCTGAAAACGCGAGCCGCGATTGACGAGCAGAATGCCGAAACTTTCCTCCAGCTGCTTGATGCCCGCCGATAGGGTCGGCTGGGTCACGCCGCACGTTTCGGCGGCCCGGCCGAAATGGGCCTCTCGCGCGAGCGCCAGCAGGAACTCGAGTTTGTCGATCACCGCTTTGTCTCACCTCGAAATCACGGATTCGGTTGGAAAATCCGGGGCAAACGCCTATGTTGGCGTCAGCAGTATGATCGGTAATTCCGAAGGATAGTCAACGTATCAATAGAAATTATCTATTGAAGTGTCCTATATCGGACACACAGCGACAGACCCACCTCCGGTTGTTTCTGAGATAACGATGAGCCTGAGCGAACCGCCGCCTCCAACGCGAACGCAGCCGCAAGACCGCGGGGGTAGCGGGCGCCGCCGGCCGCCGCGCACGCCGAAGGGACGGCAGATCGATCCACAGGCGCTGGCGGACGTCCAGGCTCTCCTGATCGACCGGCCGCGTCGCCGCGACCTGCTCATCGAGCATTTGCATCTGATCCAGGATCACTACGGGCATATCTCGGCGGCGCACCTTGCGGCGCTGGCCAGCGAGATGAAGCTCGCGCTGACTGAAGTGTACGAGGTGGCGACGTTCTACGCCCATTTCGACGTGGTGAAGGAGGGCGAGACACCGCCGCCGCCGGTCACGGTGCGCGTCTGCAATTCGCTGTCCTGCGCGCTTGCCGGGTCCGAACGTTTGCTCGAACAAATTTCGAGGCGATTGGGATCGGGCGTGCGCGTGGTGCGGGCGCCCTGCATGGGTGCGTGCGATCGGGCGCCTGCTTGTGCGGTCGGCCATGTGCAGGTGCTCAACGCGAATATTGAAAAGCTTGCCGGGGCGGCGGCGAAGCCTGCGCATGCGCACGTCTATCCGACGTCGAACGCGTTCGATGCCTATGTCAAAAATGGCGGCTACAGGCTGCTGCGGACCTGCACCGGCGGTTCGCGCAGCCGCGACGACATCATCAAGATCGTCGGCGATTCCGGCTTGCGCGGCCTCGGCGGCGCCGGATTTCCGACCGGGCGCAAATGGTCGCTGGTGCGGGCCGAACCCGCGCCGCGGCTGTTCGCGGTCAATTGCGACGAGGGTGAACCGGGCACGTTCAAGGACCGCTACTATCTGGAACGCGACCCGCATCGCTTCATCGAAGGCATGCTGATCGCGGCCTGGGTCGTCGAAGCTGCCGACACGTATCTCTATGTCCGCGACGAATATCCTGAAATCATTCTGTTGCTGCAACAGGAGATCGCCAAGGCCGAACAGGCGGGGCTCTCCAAACACACCAAGATTCATCTGCGCCGCGGCGCCGGCGCTTACATCTGCGGCGAAGAATCGGCGATGATCGAATCGATCGAGGGCAAGCGCGGCCTGCCGCGCCATCGTCCGCCCTATGTGGCGCAAGTGGGCCTGTTCGGCCGGCCGACACTCGAACAGAATGTCGAGACGCTGTTCTGGGTCCGCGACATCGTCGAGAAGGGCGTGGAGTGGTTCACTTCCCAGGGCCGCCACGAGCGCAAGGGTTTCCGCAGCTTCTCGGTCTCCGGCCGTGTCAAGAATCCTGGCGTAAAGCTTGCGCCGGCCGGCGTCACTACGCGCGAACTGATTGAGGAATTCTGCGGCGGCATGGCGGACGGCCACTCCTTCAAAGGCTATCTGCCGGGCGGGGCTTCAGGCGGCATTCTGCCGGAATCGATGGCCGATATTCCGCTCGATTTCGGCACGCTGGAGAAATATGGCTGCTTCGTAGGCTCGCACGCCGTTGTGATCCTGTCCGACAAGGACGACATGAAGGCGGTGGCGCTCAACCTGATCAGATTTTTCGAGGATGAAAGCTGCGGCCAGTGCACGCCGTGCCGCGTCGGCACCGAGAAGGCGGCGCAACTCATGGCCAACGGTCCGTGGGACGCAGCCCTCCTCGATGAGCTCTCGGCCTTGATGCGCGATGCCTCGATCTGCGGCCTCGGCCAGGCGGCGCCAAATCCGCTGTTGAGCGTTTTAAAATACTTCCCGGACGAACTGGCGAAACCGCTGGGACGTTGGTGACCGAAGGTTGGCCGTCATGAGCGATGCGAGCGCGCAGAAACCAAACACCTTTACGATCGACGGACGCGAGATCGATATTCGCGCCGATGAGACGATCTTCCGCGCCGCGGAACGGCTAGGCATTGCGCTGCCGCACCTGTGCTATTCGCCGGAACCTGGTTACCGCCCGGACGGCAATTGCCGCGTCTGCATGGTGGAGATCGAGGGTGAGCGCGTGCTGGCGGCAAGCTGCATTCGCACGCCATCTCCGGGCATGAAGGTCAAAACGCAGACGGATCGCGCCAAGACGGCGCGGCGCATGGTCGCCGAGCTTCTGGTCACCGATCAGCCCGATCAGGCGCACGCGCACGATCCGGCTTCGCAGCTGTGGCAGATCGTGACCCAGATGCAGCTCAAGCAGGGACGCTTGCCGCGCCGGCATTCGCCTGCGCCGGATCGCAGCCATCCGGCTATGGCGGTCAACCTCGACGCCTGCATCCACTGCAATCTGTGTGTCCGCGCCTGCCGCGAAGTCCAAGTCAACGACGTGATCGGCATGGCTGGGCGCGGCCACGGCGAAAAGATCGTGTTCGACTTCGACGATCCGATGGGCGCTTCGACCTGTGTGGCCTGTGGCGAATGCGTGCAAGCGTGCCCGACCGGCGCGCTGATGCCGGCTACGCTGGTCGACGCCAACAATATTTTCAAAGGCAAGGCTGACCGTAGCGTCGACAGCGTCTGTCCGTATTGCGGCGTCGGCTGCCAGCTCACCTACCACGTCAAGGACGACAAGCTGCTCTACGTCACGGGCAAGAACGGGCCGGCGAACGAGCAGCGGCTGTGCGTTAAGGGCCGCTTCGGTTTCGATTACGTGCACAATCCGCAGCGGCTGACCAAGCCGATGATCCGCAAGGATGGTGCGCCGAAAATCCCGCACGAATTTATCGATCCGTCGAATCCCTGGACGCACTTTCGCGAAGCGACGTGGGAAGAGGCGCTCGACCGCGCCGCCGCGGGTTTGAAGAGAATCCGTGACCGCGACGGACCGCAGGGACTGGCCGGTTTCGGCTCGGCCAAGGGTTCGAACGAAGAAGCTTATCTGTTTCAGAAGCTGGTAAGGACCGGCTTCGGCACCAACAACGTCGATCACTGCACACGGCTGTGCCACGCGTCCTCGGTTGCGGCGTTGATGGAAGGCGTCGGCTCCGGCGCGGTCTCCGCCACTTTCAACGAGTGCAAGAACTCGGAAGTGATCTTCGTGATCGGCGCCAATCCGACCGAAAATCACCCGGTCGCCGCCACGTTCTTCAAGCAGGCAAAGAAGCGCGGCGCGACGCTGATCGTCGCCGATCCGCGCGGCCAGGCGCTCAAGCGCCACGCCAGCCACATGCTGCAGTTCAAGAACGGCACCGACGTGGCGATGCTCAACGGCATGCTCAACACGATCGTGTCGGAGAAGCTCTACGACGAGCAATACATCCAGACCTACGTCGAAGGCTTCAAGCCGTTCTGCGACAGCATCAAGGATTACACGCCGGAGGAAATGGCGCAGATCTGTGGCATCGATGCCGACGTTATCCGCACCGTGGCACGCAAGTTCGCGCGCGCCAAATCGGCGATCATCTTCTGGGGCATGGGCATTTCGCAGCACACTCACGGCACCGACAATGCGCGCTGCCTGATCGCGCTGTCGCTGATCACCGGCCAGATCGGCCGCCCTGGCACCGGTCTGCACCCGCTGCGTGGCCAGAACAACGTGCAGGGCGCTTCCGACGCCGGTCTCGTTCCGATGTTTTTCCCGGACTACAAGTCGGTCGAGGATGCGCAAATCCGCGCCCGCTTCGAGGACGCGTGGGGCACCAAGCTTGATCCGAAGAAGGGGTTGACCGTCGTCGAGATCATGGACGCGGTGCACCATGACGTGGTCAAGGGCATGTACATCATGGGCGAGAACCCGGCGATGTCCGATCCCGATCTCAACCACGCGCGTGAAGCGCTGGCACATCTCGAACATCTTGTGGTGCAGGATTTGTTCCTTACCGAAACCGCCGTCTATGCGGACGTCGTGCTGCCCGCATCGGCCTGGCCGGAGAAGGATGGCACCGTCACCAACACCAATCGTCAGGTGCAGATGGGCCGGCAGGCGCTGCCGCTACCGGGCGATGCACGCCATGACATCTGGATCATCCAGCAGATCGCCAACCGCATCGGTTGCAACTGGAATTACGCCGACGTGGGCGAGGTCTATACCGAGATGGCGTCATTGATGCCGTCGCTCGACAATATCTCCTGGGAGCGGGTCATGCGCGAGAGCGCGGTGACCTATCCGGCCGATGCTCCCGACAGGCCCGGCCGCGACGTGGTGTTCGACAAGGGTTTTCCGCGGCCGGGCGGCTTCGGCAAGCTGGTGGCCGCCAAGCTGCAGCCGCCGGACGAGACGCCGGACCACGACTATCCGTTCATCCTCACAACCGGGCGCGAACTGGAACATTGGCACACCGGCGCCATGACGCGTCGCGCCACCGTGCTGGATGCGCTTGAACCGAGCGCGATTGCGGCGGTGTCGCGCGGCACCATCGCCAAGCTTGGCATCAAGCCGGGCGACATGATTCGCGTTTCGACGCGCCGGGGCGAGGTGGAGTTGCATTCGCGCCAGGACGACGCGATTCCGGACGGCGTGGTGTTCATCCCGTTCGCGTTCGTCGAGGCGGCCGCGAACCTGCTGACCAATCCGAAGCTTGATCCGTTCGGCAAGATTCCGGAGTTCAAGTTCTGCGCCGCCAAGGTGGAGGCCGTCCCACCCCGGCTTGAGGCCGCTGAATAACTCAGAGTGCGGAGCGGCGGGCTGTGGCCTGGGCCTCGTGCGACGGCGGAATCGACGCGACTGGCGCCGGGCCGAGCGAGAACGCCAGGACGATGTCGTCCGGCGCTTGCTTGAATTCCTTCGTCACCATCTGGCGGACCGTCTGGGCCAGTTCGGTCAGGGGCTTGTCGCCATAAAGGCGCGGAAATGTCACCGTCACCTTGTTCAGGTGGCCATTGTGCCAATTGAAGCCGACTTCAGGCTTCATGCCGGTCGCCGCCGCCAGATCGGTGCGGACGGCGCTCACATGCTTGAAGCCGTCGAATAATGTGTCGGCAACGCTGCAGGAGGCGAGGCTGATGGCAAGAGCAAGCAAGACAGCAATTTTCGGCATCTGAGGGTCCCCGAGTGCGCCCGTCGGCGCGACCCCTATTGGAGGCCCGAGACCGCATTCCGGTTCAACGAACCGTGACGATTTATTATGCTGCCGTCATGACTGACGAGGACACGCACGAGGACGACCCGCACGAGGAGATCGAGCGTCTTGAGGCGCAGATCGACGAACTTTCCGCCAAGCTTGAGAGCTGCCGCAAATTCATCCTGGTCGCGCACATTGCGGTTGTGGCGGGCGGCGTTCTGCTCGCCGTGGTGTTGCTTGGCATTCTGTCTTTCGATCCTCGGCTTCTGCTGACAGCGATCACCGCATTGCTCGCCGGCGTCGTCCTGTGGGGCTCGAACCGCTCTACCGCCGACGAAGCCGCGCAGGAACTCGCGGACGCAGAGAAGGAGCGCGCCAGCCTGATCGGTTCGATCGCGCTGCGTGTTGTCACCGAGCGGCCGACGCTGCACTGAACGACCCGTTGCCGCGACATCCTGGCCGAAATATCCTTGCGAAAAATCGCAAGGAGGGCGCTCCATGTCTCGGTCTCATGTTTATGCCGGCGTCGGCGGCTATTACGGCGGCAACGATGGCAACCTCGCCGGGGTGTTTCGTCGCGATGCCGAGGGCTCCGAATGGATGCACGTCTTGACGGAGCCCGAGGCCTACACGGTCTTCGTGCACCCGGGCGATCCAAATCTCGTCCTTGCCGGTACCAAGGATGGCATCTACCGCAGCACGGATCGCGGTGCGACGTTCCGCCGGGCCAACTTTCCCGATGGCGGTGTGCAAATCTGGTCGTTCCTTCCCGATCCCGCCGATCCGCGACGCATCCTCGCCGGCGGGTCGCCGGTTTCGATCTACGGCAGCAATGACGCCGGCGAGACCTGGACACGGCACGCCCAACCGCGATTGCCGGACCGCGGCAAGGCGCCGTTCGCGGTCCGTGTAATGCGGTTCGCTCGGCATCCGACCCGGCCGAACGAAATTTACGCCGCGCTCGAAATCGGCGGCGTGATGCGCTCGACCGATGGCGGAGAATCCTGGACGGACACCAGCGATGATCTGATCCACATGTCGGTCGCCGAACCGCGGCTGCGTTCCAAGATCGTCAGCGACACCGAAGCGGAAGGCATGCTCGACGGTCACGCCATCTGCATGAGCGCCGCCGATCCGGACAGCGTTATCCTCGCGGTCCGCATGGGACTGTTTCGCAGCCGCGACCAGGGCAAGAGCTGGGAGGACTTGCGGGTCGACCGCTTCTCGCCGTTCACCTATGGACGCGACGTGAAAGTCTCGCCGCAGGACGCGAGCACGCTTTACGCCTGCCTGTCCGTTGCTGCGTCATCGAAGGATGGTGCGCTCTATCGCAGCCGCGATCTCGGGAGCACCTGGCAGCGTTTCGACAAGGTCAAGCCACACGGCACGCTGATGTCGGTCGCGCTTCATCACGGCGATGCCAAGCAGGTCTACATCGCCGCTCGCTACGGCGAGGTTTTTGGCACCGCCGATGGCGGGGAGAACTGGCGCGAAACTCCGCTGCCACCCGGGGTGCAGCACATCTACGCGCTGGCGTGCGGATGATTAAGCTTTCTCGTCTCTGAAATATGGCTCGACTTCGCCGGTCAGCTTGATGGTCATCGGATTGCCATAGCGGTCCTTGGCCTTGCCGGCAGGCACGCGGATCCAGCCTTCGCTCACGCAATACTCTTCGACGTTGGTCTTTTCCGTGCCCTTGAAACGCACGCCGATGTCGCGCTTGAGTGCTTCGGCATCGTAATAGGGACTGCGCGGATCGTTGGACAAGTGATCGGGCGGTGTATCGGTCATCGAGGCTCCTGAACTCGTTCTTCTCGTCGTGATCGTGCGCACCTATTCGATCGACATTCCGGCGGCCTTGAGCGGCGCGCCGTTCTTCTCGATTTCGGGACCGATGATGCTCTGCAGATAGGCTGTGCTTTGATGTTCGGGCGGCACCACGAAGGTGCCGGTAGCTGCAAGCTGCTCCTGGACGGCGGGCGTATTGATGGCCGTGGCTGTCGCGTCGTGCAGTTTCTTGACGATGGCGGGCGGCGTGCCCTTCGGCAGGAAGAAACCGAACCACGTCGAAGCATCGAAGTTCAGGCCCTGCTCGAAGGTGGTGGGCAGATCCGGCAGTGATGGCAGCCGTTTCCGGCTGAGCATCGCGATCGGCTTGACCAGACCGGCCTTCACCGGCGGCACAGCCGTCGGGCTCAGCGTGCAGAAATAGTCGAATTGCTGGCCGATCAGATCGACCAGCGCGGGGCCGCCGCCGCGGTAGGGGATGTCCTGCACCTTGACGCCGATGGCCTGATTCAACAGTGCGCAATCGACATAGCCGGTCGAACCGATGCCGGCCGAGCCGGAGTGCACTTTGGTTTGATTTTTCCTTACGTAGGCGATGAATTGCTGCAATCCGTCGACCGGCAAATCCTTGCGCGCAATCAGGATCATCGGCTGATCTGCGATGAGGATCACCGGCGCCAAGTCTGTCTTTAAATTGTACAGCGGGCGCTTGTAGAGGGTCTGGTTGATTGCATCGGCCCTGCTGCCAAGCACGAACTGATAGCCGTCGGGTGGCGCATGTACGACGCGGTTGGAGCCGATCATGCCGCCTGCGCCGCCGACATTCTCAATGACGACTTGCTGGCCCAGGACTTCGGAGAGGCGCTTGCCGACGATGCGGCCGAGCACGTCGGTGCCACCGCCGGGCGGGAACGGCACCACCATGGTGACCGGTCGCGTCGGATAATCCTGTGCGGCCGCCGGCCGCAATGTGGCGGCGATGGCCAGCAAAATCGCAAAGGCAGCGGCAAATTGGCGTCCCACGGTCATGTATCCCTCATCCAAACCGGCGGTGCAGTGTAGCCGATTTTGCCCCGAAGCAATCCGGGCTACACTGGCACCATGTCACTGATCGCTGAAGCTATGCCCCGTTCGGGGACCGCCGCAGACCTCCGCCACGATTGGACACGCGCCGAGATCCGCGCGCTGTTCGAACTGCCGTTCCCCGAGCTGATGTTTTGGGCGCAGACTGTCCACCGGGCGCATTTCGATCCCGCCGAGGTGCAGATTTCGACGCTGCTGTCGATCAAAACCGGCGGCTGCCCGGAGGATTGCGCCTATTGCCCGCAGAGTGCGCGCTACGACACCGGCGTCCGTGCCGAAAAGCTGATGACACTTGAGGCCGTACTCGCCGAGGCGCGTGCGGCGAAAGCCGCAGGCGCCAGCCGCTTCTGCATGGGCGCGGCGTGGCGCGAGCCGAAGGACCGTGACCTCGATGCGGTGTGCGCCATGGTCGAGGGCGTCAAGACTCTGGGAATGGAGACTTGCGCTACGCTTGGCATGCTGAGTGCCGCGCAGGCGCAGCGGCTCAGGGGTGCGGGCCTCGACTATTACAATCACAATCTGGACACCTCGCCCGAATTCTACGGTGAGGTCATCACCACGCGCACATATGGGGATCGGCTGCGGACGCTTGAGCATGTGCGCGACGCCGGTATCCATGTCTGCTGCGGCGGTATTGTCGGCATGGGCGAGACGCGTGACGACCGTGTCGGCATGATCGCGACATTGGCCTGCCTGCCGGAGCATCCAGAATCGGTGCCGATCAACATGCTGGTGCAGGTTGCCGGTACGCCGCTTTCGGCTGAGCCAAAGCTGGATTCGCTCGAATTCGTGCGCACGATTGCGGTGGCGCGCATCACCATGGCGCGATCGGTGGTGCGGCTGTCGGCCGGGCGCGAGGACATGAGCGAAGAGACGCAGGCGCTATGCTTCCTCGCCGGCGCGAACTCGATCTTCTACGGACCGAAACTGCTCACAACGCCCAATCCGGGGCGCGATCGGGACCGCGAACTGATGGCGCGGCTCGGCATGGAACCGATGGAGCCTTGAGGCGCTCAATTTCATCGGCGTTACACATGCGACGGCTATAGAAATGTTGCATCAATGTTCCCACTCCCCAAACGTGTTTTTCTCACTCGTGGCGTCGGCACCCACCGGCAGCAGCTTTCGGCCTTCGAATACGCGTTGCGCGACGCCGATATTGAACAACAGAATCTGGTTTCAGTGTCGTCGATACTGGCTCCGGGATGCGAACTTGTGGCGAGAAGCGATGGAGTTGCTTCCTTAAGTCCGGGTGAAATAACCTTCTGTGTTATGGCTCGCGCCGAGACCAACGAGACTGGGCGGCACATTTCGGCCGGGATCGGCCTCGCACGGCCGAAAGATCCCGCGCACTACGGTTATATTTCCGAGCACCATACTTTCGGCATGTCGGAGGCGGAAACCGGCGACTACGTCGAGGATCTCGCAGCTACGATGTTGGCCTCGACGCTCGGTATAGAGTTTGATCCAGATGCGGCTTGGGACGAACGCAAGCGGGTTTACGAGATGAGCAATCTCATTGTGGACACGCTTTCGATCGTTGCGACAGCACAGGGGGGCCGGCACAGTGAATGGACGTGCGTCGTCGCGGCGGCGGTCTTCTTATTCACGCCATCTCGCCCGGTTTAACAATGGCCGCAGCTCCGACCTTCGCGCTCGCGCCCACTTTCCTCGGGCTTGACCGTCACGATCCTGATGCGGCGATTTGCGTCGCCGGCATTCCTTACGACCTCGGCACCACCAATCGTCCAGGGGGCCGATTCGGGCCTGCTGCGATCCGTCAAGCGAGTCGTATGCTGGTCGACGGCGACCACCCGGTACACTGGGTCAATCCATCACGCTTGCCCTTGGCGGACATCGGCGATTTCGCGATCGCGCTGGGCGATATCGCGGCAAGCTTCACGGAAATCGAGCGACAGGCTGCCTTGATAAAACACCTCGTCGCGTTGGGCGGTGACCATAGCATCACGCTGCCGCTGCTGCGCGCGCTGGCCAATCGGCGCGGTCCCCCCGCATTGATTCATTTCGATGCCCATGTGGACACCTGGCCGGAGAATTTCGGACAGAGCTTCGCGCATGGCTCGGTCTTCTACCACGCCATCGTCGACGGGCTGGTCGATCCGCGACGCATGGTCCAGATCGGCATCCGTTCTCCCGTGGAGCGTGAAGTCCATGCCTGGACGGCCGCGCAAGGCGTAACCATGATTACCGCGCAGGACGTTCACGAACGCGGACCAGCGAATGTAGCCGAGGTCCTTCGACAAGTAGTTGGCAATGGGGTGGTTTACTTGAGCTTCGACATTGACGTGCTCGATCCCGCTTTTGCGCCGGGCACCGGGACGCCGGAAATCGGCGGCTTGGCCAGTTGGCAGGCGCAATCAATCATCAGACGTTTGCGTGGCTTGCAATTCATCGGCATGGACGTCGTCGAGGTCTGCCCGGCATACGACGTTGCCGAAATCACAGCGCTGGCCGGTGCGACGATGGCCTGGGAATATCTCTGCTTGCTCGACGCCGCGAGAGATTAGGAACGCCGATCAGACACCGGCGGCACCGCCGTCCGCGCGCGGATCGTGCGCGCCTTCCAGTGTGCCGTTGGGATGCAGTACGGCCGCTCCGGCATGGCCCATGACGTCCGAATAGGCATCGTCAAGCACCTCGATGTCATGTCCGGCGGTAGCGAGCTGCTCGATCAGCGCGTCGCCGAAGCGCGGCTCGATGCGGAGATTCGCCAGCGAAGCGCCCCAGGTGCGGCCCAAGACCCAGCGCGGCCGATCGATGGCCTCATCCAGCGGCTCGCGAAGCAGCACATGGCGCGTAAACAGCGCGGCCTGGGTCTGCGGCTGGCCGTCGCCGCCCATGCAGCCATAGGCGATGATACGTCCGTCCTTAAGCACGGCGAGCGCCGGATTGAGCGTGTGAAACGGCAATCGGCCCGGCGCCAGACGATTGAGCGCGCCGGCTTCGAGCGAGAAGCTTGCACCCCGGTTCTGCATCAGCACGCCGGTGCGCGGCAGCACCAGACCGGAGCCGAATTCCCAGTACAGCGACTGAATATAGGAAACCACAAGGCCGCTGGCGTCGGCCGCGCCCATCCATACCGTATCGCCGTCGGCCCGCGACCGCCACGGCGCGGCCTTGCGGCGATCGATCTTCATCGCTTCGCCGGAAATGAAGCGGCCGTCGAGATAGCGTTCGAGCGGATGCGACAGATGGGTCGGGTCGGTGACCGCGCGATCGCGCACCAGCAGCGCCCGTTTGGTGGCTTCGATCAGCAGGTGAATGTGTTCGAAACTCTCGGGCTCCTTGACATCGAAGCGTTCGAACAGGGCGAGGATCATCAGCGAAACGACCCCCTGTGTCGGTGCGTCGGTGTTGTAGATCGACCCGACGGGCAGATTGAGCTGCAACGGTTCGCGGAGCGTGGCGCGATAGCGAGTCAGATCCTCGCGCGTGACCGGGCTGCCGAGCCGTTCGAGATCGACCGCGAGCTCGCGGCCGACATCGCCGCGATAGAAATCGTCGAGGCCGGCATGGGCGAGATGCGCCAGCGTCTCAGCAAATTTTTCCTGTTTGAGGGTAGCGCCGACATCGGGGACCTTGCCGTCGAGCAGGAACGTCGCGGCAAAGCCGTGCACGCCGGCGAGATCGTCAAGATGCTCCTGCGTCAGCCGCCGCTGACTGCGCGTGACCGTGTAGCCGTTGCGGGCGCTGGCGATGGCGGAGCCGAACAGAACGTCGAGCGGCAGCTTGGCGCCGAACGCCGCGGCGATCTCATGCGCCAGCGTCCAGCCCCCGACAGCGCCCGGCACGGTGAGCGCCGCGAGCGGTCCGCGCGGCGGAATCATCTCGTACTCCCGATAGAGTTCGCGTTGCGCGTTGCGGCCCGCAGGTCCGGGCGCCATGATCGTGCGGACACGGCCACCCGGCTCGCGGATCAGCCAAAACCCGTCGCCGCCGATATGATTCATATGCGGGTAGACCGCGGCAATCGTTGCCGCCATCGCCAGCATGGCCTCGATCGCGTTGCCGCCTTCGGCGAGGATGGCGCGGCCGGCCTCGACGGCCGCGGCGTGCGGCGCGCAGACGACGCCGCGGCGATGACCGGCGCTGTGCAAATCCATAATATTGCGCTTTCAGGCAGCCGCTTGCGCGGAAACTGCGATGATAGCAGCAGTGCGGAGGCCGTCCAGCCAGCTAGGCCGCGGTCGCTGGCTCGGCGAATCCGCGCTTGCGCAACAGCGCATCGGCGCTCGGCAACCGGCCGCGGAACGTCTTGTAGGCTTCGGCCGGATCGCGCGCGCCGCCGGCCGCGTAGATGAAGTCGTGCAGCCGCTTCGCCGTCGCCGGGTCGAAGATGTCGCCGGATTCCTCGAAGGCTTCGAATGCATCGGCGTCGAGCACTTCCGACCACATGTAGCTGTAATAACCGGCCGCATAGCCTCCGCCGGAAAAGATATGAGCGAAATGCGGCGGGCGATGCCGCATCGCGATTTCCTCGGGCATGCCAATCTGCGCAAGCGCGTCAGTTTCAAATGCCGCAGGCTCGATTGCGGCCGGCGGTGGCAAGGCATGGAAGTCGAGATCGACCAAGGCGCAGGCGACGTATTCGACCGTGGCAAAGCCGCGATTGAAATTGCGCGCGGCGATGAGGCGGGTCAACAAATCCTCCGGCATCGGTTCGCCGGTCCGGCAATGCAGTGCGAAGCGGCGCAGCACGTCGGGTTGCTCCAGCCAATGTTCGTAAAGCTGCGACGGCAGCTCAACGAAATCGGTGGCGACATTCGTTCCGGAAATTTCCGGATAGGTCACATTGGACAGAAGCCCGTGCAGCGCGTGGCCGAACTCGTGAAACAGCGTACGCGCATCGTCAAAGCTGAGCAGGGTCGGCTCGCCGTCCGGCGCCTTGGAAAAATTGCAGACGTTGACGATCAGCGGCCGCACATCGCCGGTAAGCTTCTCCTGATCGCGCAGCGACGTCATCCAGGCGCCGCTGCGCTTTGACGGCCGGGCAAAATAATCGCCGAAGAACAGCCCGACCGGCTTGTCGTCACGGTCGCGCACTTCCCAAACGCGCACATCCGGATGCCAGACCGGCACATCGGTGCGCGGCCGGAAGCTCAGGCCGAACAGCCGCCCGGCCGTGTAGAACACCGCCTCGATCATCCGCTCCAAAGAGAGATACGGCTTGATGGCGGCTTCGTCGAAGTCGCAGCGCTTTTGCCGCAGCTTTTCGGCGTAGTAGCGCCAGTCCCAAGGTTCGAGCTTGAAATTGCCGCCTTCGTCCTGGATCAGCGCTTGCAGGTCGTCGCGATCGGCCAGCGTTTTCTGGCGCGCCCGCACCCAGACCGTGTCGAGCAGATCGCGCACGGCCTCGGGCGTTTTCGCCATTGCGTCGTCGAGCCGAAAGTGGGCGAAATCGGCAAAGCCAAGGAGGCGCGCCCGCTCGGCGCGCAGCCGTACCGTCTCGGCGATGATCGCCTTGTTGTCGGTCGGCCCGCCGTTGTCGCCGCGTGTGATGAAGGCGCGGAAGACTTTTTCACGTAGATCGCGGCGATCGGAAAACTGCAAAAACGGCTCGGCACTCGAACGCGACAGCGTGATCACATAACCGTCGAGGCCGCGTTCGGCGGCGTCGGATTTCATCGCCTCGCGCATGAAACCAGGCAGGCCGGCCAACTCCGCCTCGTCATGCAGCGAAAGCGCGAAGGCCTGTTCGTCGGCCAGTACGTTCTGGCTGAATGAGGTGCCGAGCGCGGCGAGCCGCTCGATGATTTCGGCCAACCGTCCCTTGGCGGCGGCATCGAGCCCGGCGCCGGCGCGGCGGAAGGTGATATGATAGCGCTCGAGTACGCGCTTCTGCTCGGCCGAAAGGTCGAACCTGTCGGTGTCCTTGGCGAGTGTGTCGATGCGCTGGAATAGTGCGGCGTTGGTGTGAATCTTGTTCCAATGACGGGCGATCTGTGGCGCGATCTCGCGCTCGATCTCAAGCAGCGCGTCATTGCTATGGGCGCCGGCCAGGACGTGGAAGACATTGCTGACGCGCGTGAGCGCCCGTCCAGTGCCTTCCAGCGCCGCGATGGTGTTGTCGAAATTCGGCGGGGTGGGGTCGGCGGCGATGGCCGAAATCTCGGTGTCGTGCTCGGCCAGTGCGCGTTCATAGGCCTGCCGGAAATGCTCAGGCTTGATGTCGCTGAAGGGTGGCGCCGCGTTAGGGGTAGTCCAGGTGGCAAAAAACGGGTTCTCGGGCATTTGGGTCCGGGCCATGTGGGGGTCTTAGCAAAGGGCAGGGCAAGCGTGATATAGGTCGTGCAGCCGACAGTCCCCACCCCATGGTGGGAAGGAGAGCCCAAAAATGCCCCGTCACCCTCATTTCTTGCCGCACGGCGTCATTCCGGCCGTCATCCTGCCATTCTTCGACGATCTCTCGATCGACGAGAAGGGCTTTCGCAAGCACTTGCAGGATGTCGCGGCGGTCAAGGGCCTCTCCGCCATCACCATCAACGCTCATTCGACCGAGGTCGCTTCCTGCACCTTCGATGAGCAGCGCCGTGTGCTTGCCATCGCGCAGGACGAAATCGGCGGTAAATTCCCGATCGTCAACGGTATCTGGGCCGACGGCAGCCTCGAGGCTGCGCGCATCGCCCGCATGGCCGAAGAAGGCGGCGCCTCGGCGCTGTTGGTGTTTCCGCCGGCGCCGTTTACGCTCGGGCAGTCGCCCGCGATGGCGGTCGAGCATTTCCGGCGCATCGCCGACGCGTCGAGCCTGCCGATAATCGTGTTCCAGTATCCGCTGGCGACCGGGCAGGGCTATCCGCGCGACACGCTTCTCAAGATGTGCGACGAAATCCCGACCATCCGCGCCATCAAGGACTGGGCCGGCAATGTCGTGCAGCACGAAATGCAGGTGCGCGAACTGCAGAGCCGCAAGCACCCGGTCAACGTGCTGACCACGCACAGCTCATGGCTGTTCAGTTCGCTGGTGCTCGGCTGCAACGGTTTGCTGTCCGGATCGGGCAGCGTCATCGCCGATCTGCAGTCGGAATTGTTTCAGGCCGTGAAAGCCAACGATCTGGCCGAGGCGCGGCGCATCAACGACCGCATCTATCCGCTGGCGCGCGTGTTCTATTCCGACCCGTGGGTCGACATGCATAACCGCATGAAAGAAGCGCTGGTGCTCCTTGGCCGTCTGCCGCGCGCCGTGGTGCGGCCGCCGCTGGTCAAGATCAGCCGCGCCGAGATCGATCGCATCCGTACCGCCCTGATCGAGGCCGGGCTGTTGGCGCAGAAGGCCCGCGACGCGGCGTAACTCCTCGCAGGTTACGGCTGGCGCAACCGGTCGAGCACTTCGCTCGAGGCGAAGCCGTCGGGGATTTGCCCGATCGATTGCTGAAAGCTGCGGATCGCAAGCCGCGTATGCGGGCCGATAAAGCCGTCGGGTGGACCGATATTATAGCCGCGCTGCGCCAGAAGCTGCTGGAGTTGGTAACGCTCCTGCGCGGTGAGCATGCGTTCGTCGCGCGGCCACGGATGCAGCACCGGGCTGCCGCCGCGCATGCGGTCAGCCAGATAGCCGGTCCCGAGCGCGTAAGCCTCCGCGGGATTGTATTTCATGATGACGCGGAAATTCTGCAGGATCAAAAATGCAGGGCCGCGTGCTCCGGCCGGCAGGATGATGCTGCCGCGGTCCGTTACCCGCGTGAATGGTTTGCCGTCTGTGCGGCGGACGCCGAGGCGCTCCCACTCGCGCACCGGCATCTGCCGCAGCGATCCGGTCAGCAGATAATTGAAATTGCGGGGCAGGGTGACTTCGTATCCCCAATTCTGACCCCTGACCCAGCCGTCGAGTTTCAGATTGTTGGCGGTCGAAGCGACCATGTCGGGAACCGAGTTCGATAACGTCGCGGTGTCCGTCGCCGTCAAAGTCGACCGCATAGCGCAGGAACGTGGTCGGCATGAATTGCGTCGGCCCGAAAGCTCCCGCCCACGAACCGATGAAGTGTTCGGGCGGAATGTCGCCGCGCTGCAGGATTTCGAGCGCCGCCAGGAATTCGCCGCGAAAATAATCGCGCCGGCGGCCGACACAGGCGAGCGTCGCGGTCGAGCGTAGCACCGGGCGGTCGCCGCTGCGCACGCCGAAATTCGACTCCACGCCCCAGATCGCCGCGATGATCGAACCGTCGACCCCGTAGGCGCGCTCGACGGCCGCAAAGGTCGACGCATATTGCGCGAGCAATTGCTGGCCGTGGGCGACGCGATCGTCGCTCACTAGCAGGTCAATGTAATCCCAGGTCGCTCTGTTGAATTCCGGCTGCGCATCAAGCTTGTCCATGATGCTCAGATCGGGCGTGAGCCCGGACGTAAAGCGCTCGTAATTCGCCCGCGTGATGCCGCGCCTCTCGGCCTCAGGCCACAGGCCGGCGAGGCAATTGCCGAATTCCGCGGCGGCCGTGCGGATGGCGTCCGCCGTCATGCGCGGATCGCCCGAAGCGCCGGATTGGCCGCTCCACTGCGATTCGGCATCCGATGGCGCCGGAACCGGGGCGGCCGCGGGGGGTTGAAGCAAATGATTGAACCAGTCCGCCGGATTGCTCTGTGCGCCGGCGGGATGGTTCAGTGCGGCCGACACCAGAAAGGCCGCGGCTAGAACCAAAGTTAGCTTGGAGAAAACCATAACAGCGGTCTCGGCTTACACGGACGGCGGCGCGCGGGTCGATCCTGTCGCGGGCAACGCTTCATACACCGTTCGGACCGCTTGAGCGGGCAATTTATGCCTCGGCGGTCAAACCTTCACATTGCGGCAAGGCAAAGCGGCTAAGGCAGTGTCGCGATGGACGTTTCTCTTTCGTGCATATCCTCCCTGCACCGGCATTCAGGCGAGAGTTTGGACAGGCAACGGTCGAAGTTTTGGCTGATATTTCTGTGATATAATTCACCTATGCGACGTGTATCGCCCATTTCGCGCCACGCTACCTCAAGGAAAAGATGAACAAATCGGTCCGCAAAGCGGTCTTCCCCGTCGCCGGCCTCGGCACCCGATTTCTGCCGGCCACCAAGGCGATGCCCAAAGAGATGCTGCCGGTGGTCGACCGGCCGCTGATCCAGCATGTCGTCGACGAGGCGCGCGAAGCCGGCATCGAGCATTTCATTTTCGTCACCGGGCGCAACAAGGGCGTCATCGAAGACCATTTTGACCGGCAGTTCGAACTGGAAATGACGCTGCTGGAACGGCAGAAGCACAAGGCGCTGGAGTTCATGAGCCAGGATCTGCCGATCCCGGGATCGACGAGCTTTACGCGCCAGCAGGAGCCGCTCGGTCTCGGGCACGCGGTGTGGTGCGCGCGCGAATTGATCGGCCGCGAGCCGTTCGCTCTGCTCCTGCCCGACGTGCTCGTGCAGCACCCGCGCGGCTGTCTGGCGCAGATGATCGACGCGGCGCGGGAATTGAACGAGAAGGCCAATGTGGTCGCCGTCGAGGAAGTGCCGCGCGAACGCGTCGATCAATACGGCGTCGTCGGCGTCGGGCCGCAGAAGGGCAGGCTGTTCACGATCACCACCATGGTGGAAAAGCCGCGGGTCGATAAAGCGCCTTCGAATCTGATCCTCACCGGACGCTATATTTTGCAGCCGGAAATTCTCGATGTGCTGCAGACCCAGGAGCGCGGCGCCGGCGGCGAGATTCAGCTGACCGATGCCATGATCCAGCTGTCGCGGCAGCAGAACTTTTACGGCTTGCAGTTTGAAGGCCGCAGCTTCGACTGCGGCTCCAAAATCGGCTTTCTTGCCGCCAATGTGTCCTATGCGCTGCAGCGCAAGGATATCGCGCCCGGTTTCCGCGCCGAGATCAAAAAGATACTCGGCGAGCAGCACGACGGCGAATGACCGGCCTCGCGCGGCGAAAGTCGGCGTCGGACTTGCGCGCCGTCAGCGTTGCAGGTGCATGCCGACCAGCACGGAAGTCGCGATGAAGCTGAATCCCGGCTGGCTGGCAAACTGCCAATCCTGTCGTACCTGGGTTCGCAGCTGCACTTCGCGCGTCATTTTGTAGGTGAGACCCGCGGATACGAAATAGCGGCTGTCGCGCAGCGGCGAGCCCACATAGTTATCCGTGCCGTAGCCGGTTTGCAGTATGCCGATGATCCACGGCACGAAGGCGTGGTCGACCTCGAGATTGAGGTCGCGGGTAAATTGGCCCGAGGCGCCGACAACCGTGGTCTCGTAGACTTCCGATGCCGCGCCGAGCTTCGCGGTCGTCAGCGGTGTCGCCTGCCATATCAATTGGCCGTTGGCGATAAAGCCGCTGACATTCGGCAGCGTCGGATCGTCGTAGGAGCGGACCAGCCAGCCGCCGGCCATTTCGCCGGTCAGCGAACCGAACAGATCGATATCGCCGCCGACCTGCACGCTGGTGCCGTTTGAATTGCGTTGCGGATCCAGTTGATGAGTGCGCACATCGTGCTGAACCTGCACGAACGGCTTGAGCCCCGGGTCGAGATCATAAGAGAGCCGGAGAATTCCGGCGGTCTGATTGAAGTTGCGCGTGGCGTTGCTGATTCGCTCACCGTCGGTCAGCACCGAGTTGTCGTATTGCGCGGCGTCGTAAGTTCCCAGCAATGCAAACGACAGCCGATTGAACTCGTGAGTCACGCCGAGCGTGCCGCCGAGATCGGTGTTGATCGGCAGGCGCGACAGCTGCGCCTGCAAGTTGGGACTGCCCGGATTGTCGGTGTTGAGCAGGTAGCGGTTTTCCACGACGATCTGCGTGTTGTGCGTAACGTCGATTCGGCCATCGATCGTGGAGCTGAAATACGGGACGTTCAGCGACGGCACCTGGTTCTCGCCGTACTGGGTCCAGGAACCGATGATGTCGGCCGTCAGCGAGTGGCGGTCCCAGTCGGAAACCGCCTGCAACTCCGGCATGACGACGCCCGACATTGCCGAGCTCGGCGCCGTCGACGCGTGCTGCGGATTGGTACTGTAATTGCCGGCGAGATCCACCGACGGCAGCAGCACGAATGAACCGGCGCGCAGGCCGACCGGCGCATACGGATCGCCGCCGGCGAGGGGCAATTGCCGTTGCGGCACCATGTTGAAGGGCAGCACGTTGGGCGGCAACAACGTCGGCGGGGCCGGGGCCAGCGCGGGGGCCTTGGGCAAAGCCGGCGGCGTTGCGGCGTTCAGTTGATTGATGGCCGTCGGCTGCGGCACTGGGACGGTAGCGCCGGGGCGGTTTGCCGCCGGCAACGGGTGCACTTCAGCCGGCGGGTTGCTTACCGGCAAAGTCTCGGGGAGAGGCGGCAGCACGGCGCCGGGACGGCTTGCCGCTTTCGCCGGGTGGACGTCAGCCGGTACAGGCGGCGGCGGAGCGGCACGAGCGGGCACCGGCGGCGGTGGCGTGAACGTCGGCACCGGGTCGAATGTGGAATCAGGAACATCCTGACTGGGGAATGCGCTCTGAGGCGCCCGTGCCTGTTTTTTGTTTCGTGCTGTGTTGGTGGAATCGTAGCCCGTCCCGCCGGCGCCGAAGGCCGGCGGTGAGCCGTAAACTGGTGTGGCGCCGATGCGCGACGGGGTGGTGAATTTACCGATCGGGGGCGCCTGGTCCCGATTGAGCGGGCTTTGCGCAACCAGGGTGCCCGTGCTGCGTCGCCAAGCCTGCGGTGGGTTGGTTCCGCTCTCCGGCGGTGGCGCGAGCAGGTCGGCCGTCGTATCGATCGGTGGCGTTTGGGCGTTGGCTGCCGAAATGACGGCAAGCGCCGCGAGGGCCGAGAGGGCCAGGCCGGTCACGCTGAGCGTTCGGCGACGGCGCGGCACCTGTGACCTCCTCGTCCCGGTCGAGCGCTGCGCCCTTGCCGTCCGCCGGGTCACGCGACGACCGACACCGGCCGCCGAGCCGCGGTCCGATGGTTAACGGAGTTAAAACCGATATGGTTAACGGGAGGTTGCTCTCGCGCGTCGAGGAGCGCGCGAGGCCAAGCAGATCCCGTTCTCGCGGCGCGTCTTGTTGCGCCCGAGTCATTTCAAACAGCGAACGAAAGACCTCCCAAACAACGAAAGGGGGAGGCGGAGCGCCGAAAGACGCGTAGGTAGATACCGCGGTCGCGCACAAGCGGAGCGCCGCCTGTATTTGCGCACTCGCGGCGTGCGCCGCTTTTGGCGGACGCGCTCGCCTTCGCTCGCATCAATCGGCCGTCACCGGTTGACGTCCCTTGGCCGAACAGGACGAACGGCGATTATGCATGACTTGACAGTAGCTGTCAGCCATGGCAATATCCTTTCACCGTAAGGCCGAAGGGGTAGCCGCCATGGCAAATCGTCCCAAACCAGTCCACCAGATGACGGAAAGACAGTTTGAGGAACGTTTTCCTCTCGGTGACGACGATGCTTGCCGGGCTTATCTGAAAGCGCGCCGCTGGCCTGAGGGCGTCCGCTGCCCGCGTTGCGGCAATCCGGCTGTCTATGACCTGCCGTCGCGCAAATGGCATTGGCAGTGCCAGAAATGCGATCCACGCGGCTATCGGTTTTCGCTGCTGGTCGGCACGATCTTCGAAAACACCAACAAGCCGCTCCGCGACTGGTTCAAGGTCACGCACCTTATGACGGTCGGAAAAAAGGGTATCAGCGCGCTTCAAGTTCAGCGGCAGATGGGTTTTGGCAGCTACCACACGGCGCACGGCATGTGCCACAAAATTCGCGCCGCGATGATGCAGCCCGAAGAAAAGCTTGGCGGTATTGTCGAAGTCGATGAAACCTTTATCGGCGGCAAGGACCACAATCGGCATTGGGACAAGAAAAAGGGCTATTTCGACAAAAAGACGCCAGTGATCGGCGCGGTGCAGCGCAAAGGCAACGTTGTCGCTCGTGCTCAGCACGCTCGATGGTGCCGCCGCCGCGAAATTCGTCAAGGAAGCCGTGTCTAACAAAGTCAGTTTGCTCGCGACGGATAGCTGGCCCGGCTACAATTTCCTGCCCGCAGACTACGCGCACGAGACCGTTGATCACCACAAGCATCAATACGTTGTCGGCGCGGTGCACACCAACACAATCGAAGGCTTCTGGAGCATCTTCAAGCGCGGCGTAGTCGGCACGTTCCATAAAGTCAGCGCCAAATATATGCCGCTCTACGTCGCGGAGTTTCAGTTTCGCTATAACAACCGCGCCAACGCGGACATCTTCGGCGCGGTGATTGGCGGATGCTAACGGGGCCGAACAAAAAGTGGATTCTCGCGGCACTGGCATTATTTGCTGTCGGAATCGCACTGTTAATTCTCCCGCAATATGCGAGCTATTGCGATGCCGCCGCAAACCAAAATCAATATCGATGCGCCACCTATGAAGTCACTGCGTCTATTCTCGCGTTTCTTGAAAAACACAACGCTTTGATCTCGGCGATTGCTACTGTCTTCATTGGCTGCTTCACCTATACTTTGAAAAAATCCAGCGACAAACTGTGGAAATCCAGCGAACGGCAAAGACGCCTGATGCGAGCCGTTTCCCTCAAACAAGACCTTAGAACACAGGAAAGCATCCGCCTTGCGCGTGATGAATTTCTCTCCACTCATCGGCCTAAAGTTCGCATAAAGCACCTTTGGTTGACCGAAGATATTTGGAACGGCCAGCCGATCACGGTCAATCTGGGGATCGTAAATAACGGGACTGCCGAAGCCACCCTCAATATTATTGGTATCAGGTTCGTCATTGTTCGCGTCGGGCGCCCTATTCCTTTTGACCCCGTTATTCCGAATATTCCAAATCTGAACGTCGCTGGCCAAAAATTGCCGGTTGGCGTCTGGTGGAGTTACACAAACATCAAGAACGGGACGCAAGTTACCGTAGCGGAAAGTGCCGACATTCAGAGCGGCAATTCCGAACTGTATTGCATTGGATTCGTGAGTTATTACGACGGTGCGAAAAATATGCGCATTACCGGGTTCTGTCGGGTCTTGACGCTGCCACCCATTCAGGTTTCGAGAACCATCGAAAACTGCCGCTTCCGAAAATTCGACGATCCCGACTACGAATACGAGGACTAGAGCAGCGCACCACGCGAGCCGCCCAAGCCCCCAGCCGGGGGCTTTTTTATTGTCGCGAAGTCGCTGCCTGTCACGCCCCAATATGAATAAGGGGGGACTACCCTTACTGTCAAGTCCTGCATAATCGCCGGACGAACTATAGTATCTAAAGATAGGACATTTTGTCAATATTAAAGTGATATGAGTCACGAATTGCGATGGGCCCGTTTTGCGGAGTCAGTGGTCGCGGGCGGCCGCTGCGGCGCGAAATCAACTTGGTCCCTGCGTGCTCCAATGTCGGCTATCGCCGTCAGCGACCGAGTAGCGGTCATTCGCAAACGGACGAAAGGTGCCAGGAGCCGTCGTGAGCAGCGGCAGCAAAAGTTGCCTTTGCGTTGTAACGCTGCCGCTGGCCAGGCCGTGTACTCATAAAATTAGGCGTGCGGCTCCAGTCCGGAGGCGGCCAAGTTGCCGCGCAGCAGCGAAATGACGCGATGTACTAAGAATCGAACGAGGCGTTTCGCCTCACACATTATCGCCAAGCCGTGCGCCAGAATCGATCAACCCTTATCCATAGCGCGGCACCGGCACAGGTCTCGTCCGGGACGCTCCATCCCTCGATCATCATAATCACCGGGCTCGTCTCGGTCGTAAACTTTGTAGGCGAAGCTGGCAGTGGCGTCAGCGTCGGCGCCACGGCGGTCGCAAGCACGCCCGTGACCACATTTCGTCTGTCGATCACCATGCTGCTCCTCCTTCTCCTCTTTCTAATCGATGTCGTAGCAGTGACGATAGTTGAAATGCTGGAGTGTGACCCCACTGCCTGATCGCCACCGACGTAATTTCGTGCGCAGCCGCCGCGTTCCCAGCAGAAGTCGCAACGTTGTGGGCCTGCTCAAGCGCGCGCAGCGTGGGGCGATTTTCTGCGTTGATAAGTGCCAACTGAAGAGCCCTGCGGGGCTCGTTGCCACTTCCGGCGTAAAACTCGGCGCCGTGGTCCGCGAAGGCCAGCAAGTGACGCTCGAGAAGCGATTCAAATCCGGAGCGAGCTGCTCTCATGCGCGATTCAAATTCTTCAAGAATGCCTTGAGCGGCCAGCACGTCGGCAAGGCACCAATCGACCTCAGGGTCGCCAATCGCTGCCACCGGCCGAAGCAGCACTTCCGCCTCGCTCAAGTTTCCATTCGACGAGAAAATCTCGGCTAAATGGACGCGGGCTCTTGCGTACATCGGCAGGATCGCAATCGCCCGGCTATACCATTGCGCCGCTATCGCCAGATCGGGCGCTGGCGCGAGTTCGCCCCAAAGTACGCCGAGCCGGAAACAAACCCCAGCAACCGGAAACGGCGAAACATCCTGGTAGGTTCGTAAGGCTTCTTTGTAGGCCCGGTCGGCTGCATCGAAGTTGCGAAGATCAGCCAACAACGATCCCAGGGCGACGAAATCCTCCAGCGCGAGGGTTTCGTTTGCAACCCTGCGCCGCGCATCGAGCACAGCGTCGAGATTGGCCCCGCACGCTTGATCGATATTCAGTCGAAGGCGATCGATGTCTGTCGTTGGCGCGCCACCAATCACGGCCCGCGAAAGATAGTGCCTGGCATCCGCAAAGCGGTGCGCCATTGACGCGACCTGGGCCTGGATCAAAGCGACTCGCGCTGTCGTAGGCCCATCTTTAGCAAGCCGGGCGGCCAAAAACGTGACGCGATCAAGAGCGGATGCGTCGCCCCCGAATTGCAACGTGAGCTGCTCGTTTGCGAGGACGGCTTCGGCAACCCCGTCCCGCTCCGGGTGCTCGAAGAACCTGGTCCAGGATCTTTCGCGTGCGCTTTCCAAATTTAGAATTGCGATTTCGCCATCGGTCGTCAGCGTGTCTGTGCCAGCAATCTCCGGCGCGCCGGTCACTTTGCGGCCCCAAAACGCGGCTTCAGACTGTCCAGGCCGGCCTTGAATAGCGTGGCGACGATCGTTCTGACGATAAGATCGCCCGGGCCATTTCCGAGATACTGCGCCCGCCATTCGACGGTACTGCCGGTGCCATTAGGTTTGACGTCGAGCATTCCGGTGTAGTCCGACGCCGGAATGCCACTAATATTCGAGTACCGATAAGACCTGGCGGAGCTGTCGATTGCATCGAGGCGTTCGATGATCTGCTTGCCATCGATGGTCTCGATAACGCGCAGTTCCCCGATACCTGCGCCGATCGTCTTGATACTGGCGATCAATGGATGCCAGTCGCCGCCGAATTGTCCGATCAATTGCCAGACCTTGTCGGGCGGAGCATCGAGATTCACACTGTCGGACACCTGTTGCAATTCCAGGTTCGGCGTTGCGAAATACGGGAAGGTCTTCATTCCCGGTTTCGTGGCTTTCGTCGTACCACCTATGAGAGGCTTCCGATCGCGGTTTACCATCCACGAGAGCAGAACATCGATGACATCGGCGTCGACCGTTCGGCCGCCGCCGGTCCGGTAAGCGTTACCGTTAAGAGTGCTCTTTTCAATTTCCAGATGGCTCGTGTCTGTAATGGGCTTGTCGACGTCGAACAGCAGATAATCGTCGAGAAACATATTGGCATTTGCCGCAAGCGCTGCCGGTGTCCAATCCTGCCTTCCGTCGTGCATGTCGAAGGCAGTCAGGCTGTCCGTCAGTCGCTTAAGGAAAAGCGGGCGGAGTTCGTCGGCAATCGCGAACGGCACCTGCTGGTTCCATAGATCGCGGAGATCATCCACATTGTTTCCAAGAAACGGGCAGTTGAGGCGAACATTAGTCTGTTCAGGGCGGCCGACCCAATCGATGCGCGGCGGCTGCGATCCGACAAATTCGCCGAGACGTGTGAGCGGCACCGTCTCGGCGATAACACCGAACAGCGAGCCCTTATCCGGATCGAGCACGCGCTTGGTATCGAAATCGATGACGATGCAAAGCACATTGTCGTTCTGCAACAGGTTTTGAAACGGCTTCATGGCCGACACAATCCACGCCAGGATGAATGGATCGGACCGTAGTCCGGCAAAGACTCGAAATGTGCCATCCGGAGTGGAGGCGCCCTTTTCGTCGTTAACGACAATCCGAAGCGTGTGGCCGTCCGGAAAAGTGCATGTGCCACGCTGGATGGGTCTTTGGTTTGTCCCGCTCCTTTCCAAAACGTCGAAGCGTACGCTGAAACGAATTTCCGGGTCGGTGGTCTCGAATTTTGTCGAGTTCGCCAAGGCCAGCCACTTTAGCGCGGCGAACCACGATCGAATGGGTGATCGCGTTCGAGAACGTCGCATCACGGCCGCAGGTTGGGAACACGTTTGCCGCCAATACTGTCCGCGACGGATTCTCGGGGCTGGTAAAGGCAAACAGATCGGTGAGGTCTGCCGAAGGATCACCGATCTGCCTGGGTCCATCGATGTGATCGGACATCGGTAAGCTCCCTTACTTTTTGGCTCGGCTGTATCCCACCTGCGGCGCGACCGTCGATTTTGGTTACGCCGCAGGTGTAAGCTTTACGGCTTTTGCGGCAGGCTCACTTCCGGCGGACCGCCAAACGGCGTGACGCGGCCGGGTTCCTCCGGAATGGATTTTAGATATTCGACGAGCGCCCAACGCTGATCGTCGGTGAGCAGCGAACCGATGGTGCCGTTGCCACGAGGCCCATCCTGAAATGAGTGCCCGGCGTTAGAGTTGCCGAGCAAGCTCGTATCCATAACGAACGTGCCTGGTCCGCAGGTCGTGTCCAACCCCACTTTGATCGGGTCGAACTCGCGGCCAATGCAAAACTTTTTCGAACGTTCGCTGGCTGGGACCAGCATCTCGTACAGGTTCGGTACCGAGCCGTTGTGCAGGAACGGCGGAGTAGCCCACACGCCTTCGCGCGGCGCCGCCTTATAGACGCTATCCGGTGCTGGCGGAGATGGCAGTTCCCGATAACCGTTCAGATCGACCAACTGAGCCGGCGTCAATTTCAGCTTTGCAACTGCCCTTACCAGAACTTCGCGCTGGATGCTTTGCTTGAAAGCCGCCATGGGAACAGCGTCCTTTCCGCGAAGCTCCGGCGGTAAATCATTGCTGAGTTGACCGGTGACCGCGAACTCCCGGATCGCCTCGCCCTGCGTGCGATCGGTGCCCACATAGGATTGCGGCACGAGACCCACGAGGACAAAACGCTTTCCATACTTGTTCGGCTCACTCCAGGTGTAGGGCCATGCGTTGTGGCAGCCCGAGCACAGAGCCACGAACAGCTGCTTGCCCTTCTTTGCTTTCTCGCGATCGATCTTGCCGAAGACATCCTCCGGCCAGCTTGGCGGCGCCAGCCGTTCCAACTGATGTTCAACACGTTGCAGTTCGGGAATGGCCGCATTCGCGTCGAACAACCCATCGGCGGGAGTTTTGGCGCGCAGATTTATGGGCATATAGACGCCCATTGTCTCGCCCAAGTTACGGGCCAGCGGGTCCTGCACAATTGCCGCCCACTGCGTCCACAATCCTTGCGGAGCGTTCCAGAGAAAGGGAGGCTTTACAGGCGCGATTGGCGTTGACGTATTCTCGGGGATGCCGGGCAAATTGGCAGTCACCCTGTTACTGATCATGCTGAGTGCATCAATTCGTGCTGGCCCCCAAGGCCAGAACGTCGCGGCGCTTCGGGTGGCATAGTCATAAGTCGACGCGGCCTGGTGCTCGAAGCGTTCGCGTAGCTTCGCTTTGGCATCGGCATTTGTCGCTCCGAGCCGTGCAGCAAGCCGATCGAATTTAGTCGGATCAGTCAAAGTCGCACGCATCGCCGCGGCGAGAGCTTGAATATAGGCTTGGAAATCAAGCGTATTGGCAGGGCCACCGTCGATACGAATGTGTTTCCCTTTGTAGTTCAGTTGCGTTTCGTGACACATCGCGCAAGTCACGCCCGCATAGTCACCGGCCGGCCACTGACCAATTGAGACTGCAACAGTCGTCTTGCTGATACCGATCGGCAATCCGTCGGGATTATATGGCGAGCCCGCGGGCTGAGTGATGAGCCCGTATCGCTCGCTGTTGGCGTCCGACCGGAACAGGTCAGTCCCGTCGGCGACCTCAAGGTTCAGAAAAATGTCATAGGAGAGAACGGCCGCGCCTTGCGAAAAGTGATAGTACCAATCCCGATCGTCCTGTGACCAAGCCTGATTTAGGTAAATTATGGACTGGTCTGACGTTTGGGCGGCTGCCGGAACCGGCAGTGATAAGCCCCCGACCCTCGACAACAGGATCAGCGCCGCAAGCCGGATAAAGGTCCTTAGAAGGCGATTGCTTCGACGCATGTTGCTTCTCCGTAGTTCGATAAGCCAAAGCGTGAAGGAATGCGGGAGACATGCTAGGCGCTGGCCAGCGATGTTGTCCATTGGGCAAAGGTCCTATTCTTAGGTAATTAATTCGTTGTCCGCTGGGTTCGGCGCGGCCGCTAGAGGGCGTACTGAGGCAAGCCGCGCACGTGTAATTCAAGCTCCCAAATTGGGGAGCTTCGAAGCATGCGCTATGAACCTACGGACCACGAATGGGCAGCCATTAAATCGATGCTGCCGACGGACTCTCCTCCGCTATCTAAGTCCACACGATTAGTTCCCAGCGTTAAATGGAATGCAGGGGCGCATGATGCGATGCAAAAACTCCCGTTGGTCGTGATTGAGCCGCCCCATCATCGATCGCCTCCATAGCGAATCGCACCAGAGCAACAGAATCAGTCTTCAGTAGCCTCGCCAATGAGTTTTACAACAAAATCTGCCAGGAGCGGACATGCCATTGCGCTGTAGGCGACGAGCCATGCTGGTTTCGTACACCGAGGTTGACAGCGAAGGGAACCGCAACTCAGGCAGCTCATCCGTGCGTGTATTGGTTCAGCGCATCCGAGCAAGTTTTATCAGCATCACTTGCATTCTGATCGACGGTAAGAACTACAACCTCCCTTTCGAGGAAGGGAAATGCGGGCCACCGTCGATAAAGGTGCACTTTGTAACCACCGCTAAAGGCCGTACCCCATCCGGTAGTTTCGCAGATCAGTCCCGACGCCATTTGTTCGGCGTGATACGGCGGGCTGGTATAGTCTGACAGAATCCACATTAGGCCGAGCGAACCAACTGTACAAAGCAGATAGCCAACGCCAATCGGCAATACGGTCACGATCCCCGCGATATATCCGACGAGGTTGCGCGAGATCTGCCAACACGATGCGGCCAGAACGCAATACGCAACATAGCAAATGGCTGCTAAGGCGACATTCAGCCAAACATTCGTGAAGCTCAGGCGCAATGCGATCGAGCCAATCGTGAAGCATAGGACAGCGATGGCGGCGATTATTATGGGTCGGTGAGCATTAGGCCACGCTCGGCAAATACGAGGCACGGCCACGAACGCGATTGGGGGAGCGCCAACAACGGTCGTCGAGACTACGAGAAAAGCCTCAATCCCAGTGTCCTGCATTGAGCCGAAACTCCGAAGTGCCTGGATGGTAGGAGTCTTCCGGAACTCCCAAAAGCTTGCCCCAGATTGGTGGCGGTTTGCGCGCCTAAGCAACGTGAAGCCGGTCGAGGTTAAAATCGAGTTGAGTCCGAGTTGCGCGGCAGCAGTTTTAGATTTCGCATGTCCGTGCAGGGTCAGATTCGACCGATTGAGCCTTGAGGGCGCACGTCCGCTTTACCCCCTAATCGCGTCCATTAGCACCGGGCTAAAGCGCCTCGCGCTGTGGCACGAACGATCATCCGTGAATGATTGGCCGGTCCGCGGAAGGGAAGTGCTTTTTGGCTGCAGCTGAACAATGACGTTGGCGCGCCCCGCACCAGCAGAGGCCGTTCACACCCAGCCCTTAAGCTCGCGCATCGCCAGCTCCCAGATCAGCAGCATGCCGGCCTCGCTGTCGTTGAGGCAAGGGATGAGCGCGAAATTCTGACCGCCGTTGCGCTTGAACATGCGCGCGTTCTCGACAGCGATTTCTTCCAGCGTCTCAAGGCAGTCGGCGGAAAAGCCGGGCGCCATCACGACGAGATTCTTGACGCCCTTCTTCGCCAGCGCCTTGACCGTCTTGATGGTGTAGGGCCCGAGCCATTTGGCGCGGCCGAAGCGCGACTGGAACGTCATCATCAGTTTCTTGTCGTCGTAGCCGAGCTGCGCGCGCAACAGCTCCGTCGTGCGCACGCATTGCCGTTCATAGGGATCGCCCTTGTCGACATATTGCTTCGGCATGCCGTGATAGGACGCCAGGATCACGTCGGGCTCGAATGGCAGCGCCGTGAGCTCGGCCTGGAGCGAGGACGCCAGGACCTCGATGTAGTAGGGATCCTCGTAGTAAGGCGGCAGGATGCGCAACGCCGGCTGGTTGCGCAGCTTCATCACGTAGCGGTACGCCTCGTCGCACACCGTCGCCGTGGTCGCCGCCGAATATTGCGGATAGAGCGGCATGATCAGGATGCGATCGCAGCCGCGCTTGATCAGTGCTTCGAGCCGCGAGGCGATCGACGGATTGGCATAGCGCATCGCCCAGTCGACGATGACGTGCCGGCCGAGCGGTTCGAGCGTGCCTGAGAGTTTTTCGGCCTGCGAGCGCGTGAAGGTCTTGATCGGAGACTCGTTCGTCTCGCGATTCCATATTTTCTGATAATCGTGGACTTTGCGCCGCGAGCGCAGCGGCAGCACGATGCCGTTGAGAACGGCCTTCCACAGCATCGAGTTGTTTTCGATGACGCGCGGATCGCTGAGAAACTCTTTCAGATAACGTCGTATGGCGGGCGCATCGGGCGTGTCGGGCGTGCCGAGGTTCACCAGAAGCACGCCGATGCCGTGTTCAACTGGTCCGGGCTCCGGCATGGCGGACGGCTCGGCGGTCTCGCCGGCGGGCGCCGCGGGGGCGGCATCTTCGGGAGGGGAGGGAACGGCCTCCACGGTCGGCGCGCTTGCCAGCGCAACAGGAATGTCCTCGCCTGCCGGAACCGACGTGGGGGCCGTGGGCGGCGCTTCGACAACGTTGTCCGTCATCGCGGCCGCGATTTCGTTTTCGGCGACGGCCGGCTGGGCCGCTGACTTGTCCGTGGATTCGCCTGCGGCTGGCGGCACGGGCGGCGATTCGCTCATGGCTTCGGCTAACCTCTTTGCGCTGCCGCCGGTTCCCTGAGACCGGGACGGACAGCAGCCTATTCGGCAGCTTTCAAGAGCGTCGGGGTGCCGGCGCGGAACTGCTCAAGCAAGGCTGTTTCGTCGGCTTTTGCGGCAGCGAGATGACGCTGTTTGACATGGCCGAAGCCGCGGATCTTCTCCGGAATGGCGGCGAGACCGACGGCGAGATGATGATTGTCCGGCGTCAGCTTCGCCACAATCTCCTCAAGCACAGCTTCGTAATCGGCGATCAGCTTGCGCTCGGTGCGGCGCTCGATCGACCGGCCGAATGGATCGAACGCCGTGCCGCGCAGTCCTTTGAATTTCGCCAGCGTGTGGAACAACGGCATCAGCCACGGGCCGAAGCTCATCTTGCGCGGCAGGCCGGTGGACTTGTCGATGCGTGCGAATAGCGGTGGCGCCAGGTGGAACTCGAAGCGCAGACTGTCGCCGTCAAACTCGGCTTCGACCTGTTTGCGGAATGAGCCGTCGGTATAGAGCCGGGCGACTTCGTATTCATCCTTGTACGACATCAGCTTGAACAGGTAGCGCGCCACCGCGTCGGCGAGTCCGCCCTTGCCGGGGGTGCGCGCGGCCTCGGCCTGTTTCACCCGCTCGACGGTTCGCCGGTAGCGCTCGGCGTAAGCGGCGTTCTGATAGTCGGTGAGGAACGTCGCGCGCCGCGACACGGTCTCCTCGAAGGACTCCGACAGCACCCGCGCGTCGCTTTCCACCGCCTTTGCGGGCTTAGCCAGCTTCTCCACCGCGGCACGGTCGGCGGCCATGTGACGGCCCCAGTGGAATGCGGCCTTGTTCATGGCGACGGCCTCGCCGTTGAGCTCGATCGCTTTCTCGATGGCTGCCGAGGAGAGCGGTATGGCGCCGAGCTGATAAGCGTAGCCGACCAGAAACATGTTGGCGCCGATCGACTGTCCGAACAACGCCGCCGCGATGCCGGACGCGTCGATGAAATGCGTCTTGTCGCGGCCGGCGTCGGCCATGATGGTGCGCTTGAGGCGCTCGCTCGGCAGCGAGAAATCGGCGTTGCGGGTGAACTCGCCCGGCAGGAACTCGGCCGTGTTGACGACCATCTCGGTCGCGCCTTGTTTGACGGCGGCCAATACCTTGCGCGTGCCGGCGACAATGATGTCGCCGCCGAGTACGAGATCGGCGCGTCCAGCGGCGACGCGGATGGCGTGGATCTTGTCCGCGTTTTCGGCAATGCGGATGTGGCTGAATACGGCGCCGCCCTTCTGCGCGAGGCCCGCCATGTCGAGGACGCCGATGCCGCGGCCTTCAAGGTGCGCCGCCATTCCGAGCACGCCGCCGGTGGTGACGATGCCGGTGCCGCCGACGCCGGTGACGATGATGTTGTAGGTGCCGTCGATCGCCGGCAGCTTCGGCTCGGGCAGCGCCGGCAGATCATGATCGCCGGCGACGCCGACGCCTTTCTTCAGCGTGGCGCCGTGCACCGTGACGAAGGACGGGCAGAAGCCTTTGACGCAGGAAAAATCCTTGTTGCAGCTCGACTGGTCGATGGTGCGCTTGCGGCCCCATTCGGTCTCCAGCGGCTGCACCGACACGCAATTCGATTTGACGCCGCAATCGCCGCAGCCCTCGCACACCAGTTCGTTGATGATGACGCGCTTGTCGGGATCCGGGAACGTGTGGCGCTTGCGGCGGCGGCGTTTTTCCGCCGCGCAGGTCTGATCGTAGATCAGCACCGTGACGCCGGGAATCTCGGCGAGATCCTTCTGCACCGCGATGAGGTCGTCGCGGTGGTGGATGGTGACGCCAGCGGGCCACGTCGTGTTGCGCGGATATTTGTCGGGCTCGTCGGTGACCACGACAACGCGCTTGGCGCCTTCCGCGGCAACCTGGCGGGCGACCTGCGGCACGGTGAGGCCGCCATCGTTCGACTGGCCGCCGGTCATCGCCACCGCGTCGTTGAACAGGATCTTGTAGGTGACGTTGGTGTTGGAGGCGATTGCGGCGCGGATCGCCATGTAACCGGAGTGGTTATAGGTACCGTCGCCGATATTCTGAAAGACGTGATTGCGTTTGGAGAACGGCGCTTCGCCGACCCAGTTGGCGCCTTCGCCGCCCATTTGGGTGTAGCCGAGCGTCGAGCGGTCCATCCACTGCGCCATGTAGTGGCAGCCGATCCCCGCATAGGCGCGCATGCCCTCCGGCACCACGGTCGACGAATTGTGCGGACAGCCGGAGCAGAAATACGGGATGCGCTGCGCCACGTCCCTGGTCTCGGCGGCGATGCGCTGGAATTCCTTGAGCCGCGCGACACGCCCGATGATGTCGTCGTTGCGGTGATATTTGAGCAACCGGTCGCCGATGCAGATCGCGACCTCGTTAGGATCGAGCGCGCCCTTGACCGGAAACAGCCAGTTGCCATGCTCGTCCTTCTTGCCGATGCACAGCGGCTGATCGGCGGTGCCGTAAAGTTCCTCGCGCACCTGGACTTCGAGCAGCGAGCGCTTCTCTTCGACGACGATGATCAGGTCGAGCCCTTTGGCGAACTCCTGCAACTCGCCGCGACTGAGCGGCCAGGCGCAGCCGACCTTGTAGAGCCGGATGCCGAGTTCGTTGCACCTGACTTCGTCGATGCCGAGTTCGTCGAACGCCTGACGGACATCGAGATAGCTTTTGCCCGTGGTGATGATGCCGATTTTGGGATCGCGGCCGCCCGAGGTGATGGTGCGATTGAGCTTGTTGGCCCGCACGAAGGCCAGCATGGCGTCGCGCTTGAAATCGTGCAGGCGGGCTTCCTGGGTCAGGATCGGATCGTTGAGCCGGATGTTGAGGCCGCCGTCCGGCATCGGAAAATCCGACGGCCGCACGATGGCGATACGCTCGAGGCTCGCATCGATAGCGGCGGTCAACTCGATCGTCTCGTGCATTGTCTTCAGCGCTACCCATGTACCGGTGAAGCGCGACATCGCCCAGCCGTACAGGCCGTAATCGAGCACCTCCTGGACGCCCGCCGGATTGAGCACCGGGATCATCACGTCGATGAAGTGATATTCGGACTGGTGCGCGGTGGTGGAGGATTCGGCGGTGTGGTCGTCGCCCATCAGCGCCAGCACGCCGCCATTCCGCGCGGTGCCGGCGAGGTTGGCGTGGCGAAATACGTCGCCGGTGCGGTCGACGCCGGGGCCCTTCCCGTACCACATGGCAAAGACGCCGTCGTATTTGCCTTCGCCGCGCAGTTCCGCCTGTTGCGAACCCCATACGGCGGTCGCGGCCAGATCCTCGTTGATGCCGCCCTGAAAACGGATATCGCTCTGTTGCAGGAAGGGACGGGCGCGCTGGAACTGGGTGTCGAGCCCGCCAAGCGGTGAGCCGCGGTAGCCGGTGACAAAACCCGCGGTGCGCAGGCCGTTGCGGCGATCCAACTCTCTCTGCATCAGGCAGAGCCGCACCAGGGCCTGGAAGCCCGTGACGAAGACGCGGCTATGGCCAAGGTCGTATTTGTCGTCGAGTTTGACGTCGCGCAACGGCATCAGGTGGCCTCCGCAAGGCCAGTTTGCCCTCACGAGACCGATATTGCCAGAGGGCTTACGGACTCTGCACATATAAGCGGCCGGCATTGCCGCCACGAGGGGTGCGCTGTGTCGGCCAAAATGCTAGTCTTGCGCAGCCTCGCGGAGACCCCGGCCATGAACATCAACGTCAAGGTTGCGACCGTCGCCAAGGCGGATATGTCGCCCGCCGAATGGGAAGCGCGCGTCGATCTCGCCGCCGCCTACCGGTTGATCGCCCACTACGGCTGGGGCGACGTGATCTACAATCATTCGTCCATGCGGGTGCCTGGCGAGGAGCGAAAGTTCCTCATCAAGCGTCATGAGCTGCTTTACGAAGAGGTGACGCCGTCCAATCTGGTGAAGGTCAGTATGGACGACGACCTCGACGAATCCGCCGGCGTGAACCGTCCGGGCTTCACCCTGCATGGCGGCGTCTTGTCGGCGCGGGCGGACGTCAATTGCGCGGTCCATGTCCATACCCAGATCGGCATGGCGATCGCGGGTTTGAAGCACGGCCTGCGCATGGTGTCGCAACCCGCGGTGCGGTTCTTTAATCGCGTCGGCTATCACGATTACGAGGGCATCACCGAGGATTTCGGCGAACGCGCGCGCATCAACAAGGCGCTCGGCAAGAACCGCGCATTGATTCTGCATAACCACGGCCTGCTCACGGTCGGCAAGACCGTCCGCGAGGCCTTCGTGCTGATGAAGTCGCTGCTCGAGGCCGCCGCAATCCAGCTCAAGATGGAAGCGACCGGCGGGGCGCTGATCGAAATTCCGCCCGAGATTTGCGAGAAGGTCGCGCACCAATACGAGCATCACGATTCCGGGCGCGGCTCGGCCGACTGGCCCGCCTACCTGCGGATGCTCGACGCCATCGATGCGGACTGGCGGAGTTAAGTCCGCAGCCTAACCGAGAGGCCGGCGTTGATGCGGTACCGGCGGCGCCTTTCGATAGCAGCACTGGCGGTGTTGGCCGCGGGAGCGATGCTGCCGGCGCGCGCCACTGCGCAGGGCCAGGCGGTCGACGTCGCAATCTCGCTTGCCGCCGACGTGTCGCGCAGCATCGACGACGAGGAATTCGAGCTTCAGCGCAAAGGTTACGCGGCGGCGGTGACGAGCCCGCAATTCGTGCAGGCGGTCCAGTCGGGCCCGCATGGCGCTGTGGCGCTCTGCTTCATCGAATGGGCGGGGCCCGGACAGCAGGCGCTGGTCGCCAAATGGATGGTGATCCGCGACGGGGAGGGGGCCACCGATTTCGCCAAGATGCTGCTCGCGGCTCCGCGATCTTTCGCGGGCCGCACCGCCATCGGCGACGGCATCGACTTCGCGGCGTCGCAGCTTGCTACCGCCGGCTTCACCGCCACGCGGCGCGTGATCGACGTGTCGGGTGACGGCACCAACAATTCCGGCCGTCCGGTGACGGCGGCGCGCGATGACGCCACCGCCAAGGGTATCGTCATCAACGGCCTCGCCATCATCAACGAGAAGACCGGCGGCATCGAGGGGACTTTCCTCTACGGACATACCCATCCGCCGAACGGCCTGCCGAACTATTATCGCGACAATGTCATCGGCGGTGCGGGCGCCTTCGTGCTGCAGATCGTAAATTTCGACACGTTCGCCCAGGCGATGACCAATAAACTCCTGACCGAGATTTCGGACGCGACGCCCCGTTCGCTGCGCGCGCGCGGGCGGCGCCGGTGACGCGAAAGCTCAGGGCGATCGAGTGATACATCACGTGTCGTCATGGCCGGGCTCGTCCCGGCCATCCACGTCTTTGCTTTTTTTCATCACTTAAGACGTGGATGCCCGGCACAAGGCCGGGCATCACGAGCTTAGACTGACGTGGCCGCGGTTACTTCGCGTATTTGCCGCCGGTCTGCTTGGTGTGTACGCCCTCGGCGCCGCTCTCCTTGTGCGCCAGCCGCGTGATGCGCGCCCAGCTGCGCTTGAGCGGATCGCGCACCTTGATGTGCAGCGTGCCGCACTTTTCCACCGTCAGCTCGATCTTGTCGCCGTCCATGAACGGATTGAGGCCGCGATGGTTGGTGCCGGTCGCCAGGATGTCGCCGGGTAAGAGCGTATGGATCGACGTCACCCATTCGATGCAGCGTGGGATCTTGTGCGCCATGTCGTCGGTGTTGAAGTCCTGATAGGCGGCGCCGTTGTTGGTCAGCGTGATCTGCAGCTTGTGCGGATCCTTGATCTCGTCTTTGGTGACGATATAGGGCCCGATCGGCGCGAAGGTGTCGCGCGACTTCATCTGGTAGAACACGTTGGTGGGCGGCACCACGCCGCGCGCCGAACCGTCGATGAAATTGGTGTAGCCGAACACGTATTTCATCGCGTCCTTGGCCTGGACGTGCGAAGCCTTCTTGCCGATCACGACGGCGATTTCCGCCTCGCCCTCGAAAATCGACGCCGCCATGTCGGGCAGCACCATGGTGTCGCCTTCGCCGATGATGGCGCTCGGCGACTTCATGAAGGCGTTGATCGGGGCCGGCGCCGGCAGGGTGCCGTTCTCCATGTAGTTGACCGCCATGCAGATGATGTTTTCCGGCTTCGGCAGCGGCGGGCGCAGCTTCACCTTCGACAGCGGCTTGGCGCCTTTGCCCTTCTTGGCGGCGGCGGCGAACTTGCCCTTATAGGTGCTCCATTTCTCGATCACGCCGCGGATCACGTCCTGGGGGCCGAGCGCCTTGATGCCTTTGGTGAGGCCCGACACGTCGACGATCTTGTCGCCGACCACGACGCCGAGCTTATAGTTGTCAAAAAACGCGAGTTTCATGTCTGCTCCTTGGAATCCTCGAGACTATGCGCGAGCGGTTTCCCCCGGTCGGGCTGCGCGGGAACTTAGCGCGGTTGCGCCTTCTGCGGAAGCTGAGTTCAGAACATGCGCTGGCGGGGGTCGCGCGGCAGGCCCAGTTCGGTTCGGCCGAAATGCGCGTAGCCCCGCTCGGGGACGAGCGTCAGGTGCATGGCGGCGAAATGGATGTCGCGCCAGGCGCGCTGGATCGGATGCGTTGAGGCAAAGCCCGTGGTGCCGCTCATGGCGGTGAGCACGTCGATCGCCTCGATGATGAGGTCGCTCGCCCGGGTGAAGTCGCGCATCGAGCGCGCCCGCAGCGCAAGTGTCATCGGCGCCTGCGCCACCTCCGCCGCGCGGCGCAGCAGCAGTTCGGCAGCATCGAGATTGGCGGCGGCGCGCGCCATCCGCACCTGGATGGATGTGCTCTGGGCCAGGGCCGCGCCGTCCTGCGCCCGGCGTGTCTTCGTCCAATCGCGGAACAGCTCATAGGCGCCCTGCGCGGCGCCCAGCATCGGCGTGGCGAAGGCCAACGCCGAATAAGCGACAATCGGCGCGCGGTAGATGGGATGGGCGTGCAACGCGCCGCCCGGGCCCGCGCCCTCGATCAGCGCCGAGAGTTGGACGGTGTGGCTCTCGGGCACGAATACATCGTCGCAGACCGCCGTGTTGCTGCCGGTCGCGCACATCGCGGCCGTGGACCAGGTGTCGACTATTGTGAAATCGCCCGGCCCGACGAGAAAGAAGGTGTGTTCCGGCCGCCCGGCGATCTCGACCATGCCGGCGACGATGACCCAGGGCGAGTGGTTGATACCGCTGGCGAAGCCGAACTTGCCTGAAATGCGATAGCCGCCCGGCACTCGCACGACCCGGCCGACCGGCGCGATCGAAGCCGCGACGGCGACGTCGGGACCGTTGGCCCAGATCGCCTGCTGCGCGGCTTCCGGAAATTGCGCGACGTAATGCGGGTGGTGAATGAGCAGGCTCGCGCACCAGGCGTGCGAAGCGTCGGCCTTGCCGATCTCGCGGATCGCCTCGAACCAGGTATCGAGGCTGAGGCCACAGCCGCCAAATCGCGGCGGAATGAGGATGCGGGCGATACCTGTGGCAAGCAGCGCATCAATCGTCGCGCGCGGCACGGTGCGTGCCGTCTCGGCCGCGCCTGCGCTGTCACGGATCCCCGGGATCAGTGCTCGCACACGCGCCAGGATCGCGTCATGCGTGCCGGCCATCGCCGCAGAGGCGAGGGGGCGATGCTCGTTCACAGCCAATTCTCTCCACCTCACACGACAAGCTGGCCAGCGTCACGGGCCAGCAGGTCACTGACTAAGGTAACCGGCCGCTTACCATAATTTCCGGCGGTTCACGCGTGCCGCCGAAGGGGGCTTGATTTGGCTTCCGTACTTTCCGATATTTCTGTTATGACAGAAATTACGAAAATCGATGAAACCCTCCGCCCTCGGCAACTGGCCCCGGCCATCGAGCGCTTCGTCCTGCAATGGGGGGATCTGGGGGGCAAATGGGGCGTCAACCGCTCGGTCGCGCAGATCCATGCGCTGCTCTACGTTTCCGAACGCCCGCTCACCGCCGAGGACATCGCCGACCAGTTGGGGCTGGCGCGCTCCAACGTCTCCAACTCGATCAAGGAATTGCAGGCCTGGAATCTGATCCGGCGGGTGCCGATCAAGGGCGACCGGCGCGAGCATTTCGAGGCGGAAGCCGATCCGTGGGAAATTTTCGCGCGCATCGCCGCCGGCCGCAAAGAGCGCGAGATCGATCCCGCCATCGCGGCGCTGCGCACCTGCCGCATGGAGGCGGAGGGCGACAATAAAATTCATCCGATCGCGCAGGCGCGGCTTGATGCGCTGCTCGAGTTCGTCGACACGATGGATCGCTGGTACGGCCAGATGAAAGACATTCCGCGCCCGCAGATCGCCGCGATGGTCCGCCTCGGCGCCAAGGTTGTGAGCCTGTTGTCATTCGGTAGGCGAAAAAAATGACGCGTCAACGATTGCAACGTGTAGCGATGGAGTGGGCCATGGCACTGACGACCATGAGCATCCCCGAAGAGTTACGCCGCGTCTCACTGCCTGCGGCGGATGACAGCCTCGGCGATCTTCGTTTCCGGGCGCTGTTGTCCGACGACGCGTGGTTCTCGCTGCCGCCATCGGTGCGACGGCGCTTTTCCAAACGTCTCGCCGGCGGCCGCACCGCGGTCTACTGGCGACGCGTATGAACCGCGCCGGCTGGGGTCTTGCGCAGCTGGCGCGATTGATCGGCGGGCCACTGCCGACCTCGCGCGAAGAAAACATGCCGAGCGTCGTTACCGTCACCGAGGACACGGCGGCCGGCGGTCAAATCTGGACACGGCTCTACGCGCGGCGCCGCGGTTTTCCGCAGATTATTCATTCGTCGAAGCGCTTTGCCGGTCCGACCGGTATCGAAGAGTATCTCGGTCACGGCTTCGGCATGGCGCTCCGCATCGGCGCGCATAACGGCATGCTGGTGTTTCGCAGCGACCACTATTTTCTGCAAATCTTCGGCCGGCGATTGCGCGTGCCGCGCTGGCTCGCGCCGGGAGAAATGACGGTCACGCACGCCGAACGGGGCGACGGCCGTTTCGAATTCACGCTTGAGGTCAAACACCCGCGTTTCGGCGTCATGATCCGCCAGTTGGCCGCGTTCCGAGAGTCCGCGCCATGACATCGCAATTGTTCTGGATTTTGATTCTTCTTCAGACGGCCATGGGCGCCTTCGACACGATCTATCATCATGAATTGACCGAACGGCTGCCATGGCGCGCCTCGCAGCGGCACGAACTGGTGCTGCACGCCGTACGCAATCTGCTCTACGCGGCCGTTTTCATCATGATCGGCTGGTTTGAGACGCGCGGCGCGTGGGCGCTCGTGCTGATGACGATCCTCGCGATCGAAGTGCTCATCACGCTTGCAGATTTTGTGGAGGAGGATTTGAGCCGCGCTCTGCCGGCCACCGAGCGCATCGCCCACACGCTCCTGGCGTTGAACTACGGCGCCATCCTCTGCCTGCTGATACCGAAGCTCGTCGAATGGTCGCGCGACGCGACTGTTTTGCAGCCGGCATTTCACGGCTTGTGGAGCATTCTGACCGCCATCGCAGCGGCAAGCGTCATCGTTTTCGGACTGCGCGATTATTTCGCCTCGCGGCGCGCTCGCCGCCTCGTGCCGGCGCAAGCCGCTGAACTGGTCGCGGTCCTGCCAGAGCGCCGCCGCATCCTCGTGACCGGGGCGACTGGCCTGATTGGCAGCCGTCTGGTCGACGCGCTCACCGGCGCCGGCCACGAGGTGACCGTACTGGCGCGCAATCCAATCAAGGCGGCCAAGCTCGCGCCGCCATTCCGGTTCGTCACGTCGCTCGCCGACATCCCGAACGACGTCGCGATCGACACCATTGTCAATCTTGCCGGCGAGCCGATTGCAAACGGGCTGTGGACCGCAGCCAAACGCCGCAAGATTTTGCGCTCGCGCCTGAAGGTCACCCGCGAAGTTGTACGCCTGATCGGCCGTCTCGATGTCGCGCCGGGACTGCTGATCAGCGGCTCCGCGATCGGATGGTACGGGCTGTGGCAGGACGAGACGCTCACAGAATCCGACGAGGGCAGGGACTGCTTCACCCGGCGGGTCTGCGTGGCGTGGGAGAAGATGGCGATGCGCGCGGAAGACCGCGGCGTTCGTGTCGTGCGGATGCGCACCGGACTGGTGCTCAGCAGTGAGGGTGGCCTGCTGAGCCGGCTGTTGACGCCGTTTGAGTTCGGCTTCGGCGGCCCGATCGGCGACGGGCGGCAATGGATGTCCTGGATCGAGCGCGACGATCTCGTTCGCCTGATCGCCTACGTCATGGTCACGCCGGGCCTTGAGGGCGCCGTCAACGCGACCGCGCCGATCCCGGTGCGCAACGCCGATTTCAGCCGCGAACTCGGCCGCGCGTTGCGTCGCCCGGCAGTCATGCCGATGCCGGCGGCGCTGCTTCGCCCGTTAGGTGGCTTCGCCGACGAACTATTGCTCGGCGGCCAGCGTGTGTTGGCGTCGAAGGCGCTGGTGAGCGGCTTCCGCTTTCGGCACGAGAGCCTGCGCAGCGCGTTGAACGCCATCGTGGGGCGGCGAGCCAACAACGCCCGCCCCGAACTTTATTACCCACGCACCAGTTCGCGAAATCGCGCGCTTCGCCACGCAAGCCGCAGCTAGTCGGCGAGGTTCGTCACCGCGCGGTCCAGCCATTTTGGATCGGACGACAGCGAGCGAATCTCCCGCAGCGCTTCCTCCTTGGTCTGCGTAACCAGCGGCACGATCGCGGGCTCGCCTTCGCCATTCGACGGCTGGCAGCTGAATTCCAGCCGGATGTCGTTGGGATCGATGACGTAGATCGAGAAAATACCGGGGAGGATTTCGAGTGGACCGTCGTAGGCGATCTTGTTGGCGTCGAGCCGCTGGCGAATGCGCGCCTGGCTGGCCGGCGAAACCGCGAACGACACGTGCTGCATGTTGCCGAGCGCGTTGCGGTCGCCCTGTTGCTTTGCCCCTTTCGGCATTTCGAAAAACGCCAGCAGTGCGTCGCGGCCCATGTCGAAGAAATAATGCCTGATTTCCTCGAACGGCGGATTGCCGCGATTGCCGGGGCCGGTGCCGATGCCCGGCGGCACCCGCATCGCATGGACGAGCCGCATGCCGAGAACGCCGACGTAGAAGTCGACGGTCATCTTCATGTCGTCGGTGTTCAGCGCCAGATGATGGACGCCGAAATACCGGATGGTGTCATCGCGCGAAGCGGTCGGATTGGCGGCGACATCGGCGACAGTCATTGCCTGCTCCCTGATCTAATGTCTTGTTCAATGTCCTGCCTTGGCCGGCGGTTTCCATGACGCGAATCCGGCGCCGACGAGGGTTTCGGGGCTTGGAAAATAGTCGATCAACTCGAAGCCCGTGCCGCCGGCCGCCCCGTGCGCAATGACCCAGTCGCGCATTTCGTGCGCGCCGTTGCCGGTCTGCGGCAGGGCGCGGGTGAGAAAATCGTCAAGCGCCTGCTCTTCGCCATTCTCGAAATGCTTGATGCAGGCGTGATCGAACTCCTCGTCGATCCACCCCATTGTCGCTTCGCCGATCGAATGGCTGAGGCCGCCGGTGCCGAGCACGGCGACGCGCAACGGTTCGGGATAGCTCTCGACGGCGCGGCGCAACAGGCGGCCCCAGGCGAGACAGCGCCTGATGCTCGGCATCGGCGCTTCGAGATCGTTGACCAGGATCGGAACGAGCGGCAGGTCGGGGGGCACGCCGGCGCGCCACAGCGGGATGCAACTGCCGTGATCGAGCCGCAGCCGATGCGACAGCGCCGGTTCGAAGTCGTTGTCGAGCGCGGTTTGGAGAAGATGCATACCGAACGCGGCGTGGCCCTTGAGCACCTTGTGCGGATAGACCTTCTTCATGAACGGCTCTGGCGGCCCGTCGTGCTCGTCGCCGATGCCGATGCAAACCGCCGGCAGGTTGTTGATGAAGAAATTGACCCAGTGATCCGGCGACACGACGACGAGAAGATCGGGCTTTGCCGCCTTGAGCCGGCGGCCGATTTCGTCGAACGCGGCGGCGAGCTTGTCGCGGTGCGCGCTCGGCATTTTGTCCCAGTCGCGCGCGATGATCGGGCCATGGCTGGCGGCAAAGATTCCGACGAGCTCAGCCATGGCGCACGGTCTCCCCCGTCTGCGCGGTGTCGGACTTCATCGCGTGCAGTCTCGCTATGAACTCAGCCTCCGGCATGCCGCGAATCTGAAAGTAGAAGCGCAGCAGATAGGCATTGACCAGCGGGGAGAGCACGGCGACATCGTCGTCGAGCAGCGCCCGGCGAAGCTCCGGCCTTATCTGGTAGCGATCGAACACGGCCGCCATGTCGGCGCGGTATTCACTCGCCAACTGCGGGTCGTGCTGCAGATCGAAGAACAGCTTGCTCAGCCAGTAATCCGTCATTACGCCTCCTTGGCTGCTCCGTGCGCAACGGTTTAGGGCGCCGCTTGCACCGAAGACCGTTTGTCTTTTGGATAGAATGAGCTTTGGGCGTGGGCTTGCCAAGAGCCAGCGCGGACGACCGGAAAGGCCAGGGGGCGAAAGGAACTGGGCGATGAAATTCGGGCTGTTCTATCTTCCCACCTACATGCCTGATGTGCGTTCCGCGCAGCAGCATTATCGCGGCATCATCGAACAGGTCGAATTCGCCGACCAGATCGGCATCGACTACGCCTGGATCGTCGAGCACCATTTCGTCCGCCATGGCGGGCTGTTTCCGGCCAACTACGCCTTCCTGTCCTATCTGGCGGCCCGCACCAAGCGCATCCGGCTTGGCACCGGCGCGACCGTGCTGCCGCTGAACGATCCGGTCAGGGTCGCCGAACAGGCCGCGACGCTCGACCAGCTGTCGCAAGGGCGCTTCGACTTCGGCGTCGGCCGCGGCTTCATCCGCGACGAGTTCGACATTTTCGGCGTCGACATGAAGGAAAGCCGCGAGCGCGTCGAGGAGGGGGTCGACCTGCTCAAACAGGTCTGGGCCGGCCTGACCATGGAGTTCAAGAGCAAATTCCGGCCGCCGCTGTCCGGCCTGCCCCTGCTGCCGCCGATCTACCAGAAACCGCATCCGCCGATCTGGGTCGCGTGCCTGATGTCGCCGGAGAGCTTCGAGTGGACCGCGCAGGAAGGCCATAACCTGCTTTACGTCGCCTATCACGTCGACCATCCGATCGCGGCCGAGCGCATCGGCTGGTATCGCGACGCCTTGGTCAAGCATGGCCGCGATGTAGCGGATCACGAAATCTGCTGCGTCTACCACGCGCATTTCCTCGACAGCGATGACGACGCGCGGCTGCAGAAAATCGTCCATAAGCCGATGAGCGAATATGCCGCCGCCGGGCTCGAGGCGGCGCGCAAGCCGCCCGATCCGACCGCCTACAAGGGCTACGAACGCCGCGAGGCCGGCCAGCGCGACTTCGGCTTCAACGCCTATTTTCCCGGCCGCGTAGTCATGGGCGGACCCAAACAGACGATCGAGCGCATCCACGTGCTGCGCGACATCGGCATAACGCAGATCGGATTGCTGGTGGACTTCGGCTCATTGGCCCAGGAGGATATCATGCGCTCGCTGCGCATCTTCGCTGACCAGGTGTTGCCGCACGTGCGCGATATTTAGGTGCAGACTCATAAAGCCGCGATGTCGGCTTATCTCAGAAGCGGACAAAGCCTGAGCACTGAGACGTGTCCGTTTTGTGCCAAGAGCAGACATCGTTCTAGAGCCCGATTAGCTAAAGCGAGGGAGAGTCCCGCAGACCAGCGTCGTTCTTGGCAGCCCATCGCGACACAAGCCAAAGTCCGAAGCCGCTTACGGCAGTGCCGGACGCGAGCGAAACAAGCTCACGATGGTAAAATATGAAGGAAGACGTGTGATATTGCAGCAACGCAATAAAGCTCGGGCGTACTGTGAATGAGTGGAAGGGGTAGGAAGACTCTGTAAGCAAAATAAGCAAACGGGTGATCAAAGGCGTCTCGATCACGCACATCAACGCACCGCCACCTAGAAAGGAAATGAACAAAACTCCGAACACGCAAAAACGCAGCGGCTTTGGACTCGCAGTGGCAAGCGCAGCGGCCCCGGCGAACGCGATTGTCAGGATGGGCGGGATGGTTCCATAAAACCATGAGTGCGTTTTCATCATCACAATCGGCCCGGCCACAATCGTCGCAAGCGCGGACACGAAGACAACGAGTAACCATGCGGGCCAAATCAACCGCGGCCATGCACGCCGCAGCACAAGCCACTGAAGGGTCGTAACGACCGGGAAAAGCAACACGGTTACGACAACGGCTGCGCCGATACCGGCCGTTACGCTGGCAGGACTGGCGTTGCCTGCCGATCGCGTCGCCGAGTCGACCACCCAGCCACTAGCGGCCACGGCCGCTACCGGTATCAGCGTCCAGAGCAGCCACCCAAAAGACGTGAACCGCCGAACACTACCTGCCGATTCTGACCGTGTTCCTATCACTGACGTTGACCTCGATAGCCAGCTAAGGCTTCCATCCATGCCATCACTACGTCACGACTGGGTTAAATCTATCTGCTCCATTTCAGCGTTCTGACCCGCGACCAGCCTCCTTTGTCCGGAGGATGACGCGGTTTGGCATCGGTCTTGATACTACTCGAAGCCGTTTTCTTGGCGCGTCACGCATCGACTGAGTGCAAACGTGCCGCTGCGCACCACAACAAAGGGCTTCCCCCGATGTCGCCGATGGGTCAGGAGTTGCCCTCAGACGAGGCCGATGCCGTGGCGGCTTCACCCCTCCAAAGCTGCCATCGAAGCCGACCTGCCTATCAGTCGAAACGTGCCAGGAGCGGTCATCACGGGTACGGTGGCGACCAGATCGCAAACGGCGAATTCCAATTGCCCGCGCCCGTGACCGAGACTTGAATCGCGGCCCCCCGGTGGAACATCGTGGCGTTGGAAAGAGAGAACGACGTGGTGCGGCCGTTCCTCGAAGTTCCTTTAAAATACGATGACTTGCTTATCGGCTGCAAAGCGAGTTCGGCCGTGCAGCCCTGCACTTTACCAGGGAAGGTAACGATACAGAACCGCAAAGACGTCGTTCAGGTCGCTCGGATTGCGCGCCAGCAGGTCATCAATTTCCCTGACGAACGTCGCCAGCTTCGTTGTACAATCGTCGGCGGTTCGGGTTTGGGCGAACAGCGGTGGAGCAAAGCTCCCGCTAGCTGCCAGCGTAAGGCCGAGCGTCACCATTGGAAGCCCGCGCATTTCCGAAATCCCGTTCTGCTTGTCAGTCTCGCACGATTTTGCACAGGCAAAACCAAATCGCCGGAGAATCAGAACGACAGATTTCACGGGCGAACTTTACCACTCGTCAAGCACGTCCGCTTCGGGTCAGGAACGTCGTTTTGGCCACTCCGACCTAAGTCGGTTTCGCACCCCATTTGCTGCCGTCGAAGCAGACATCGTCATTGGCTGAAACGTGCCAGGAACCGACATAACCATCATCTCTTCAATCTTCTTGCGACGTCGCGGGCACTGTCAATGAAGAGCTGCACGACCGGGCCGAGTGCACGGTTCTTCAGCGTTACGATTCCGTTTGGCAGGCGAGCCATCGGCAATTCGACAGATACCATTCTGATTTCGGAGCGGTTTTCAGAAAAATGCAACGCCGACGCTGGGAAAACTGTGAGGTAGCGCCCGGTCGCCAAAAGCCTCCTCCGTACCTCCGCGGATTTGGTTACGACGGTCGTACGCGGATAATTGAGTCCTCTGGCCCGAAACGCCTCCATGACGACAGAAGGAATCACGCTTCCCGGCGGTGGAAGCACCCATGATTTATTGACCAAGTCGGCCAGCTCGATCTTATGCCGCCGTGCCCATGGACTTCGCGCGCCGGCCGCGATGATAAATGAGTTGTCAAAAAGAAATTCAAAATCGAGTTGCTCGTCGAGGATGGGACCGAATCGCCTCGCGATTAAGAGATCGACCTTGCGCCCAGTCAGAGCCCTGTGCAGAGCCTCCACATGCCCGGTGACAAGATGGAATACGATGGCGGGATAGCGCTGGGAGAGCCGGTCGACGAGAGCAGACACGAAGCTCCCCGCCAACAAGGCGCTGCTTCCGATCCGCACTTCTCCAGCCGTGGGGTCGGCGAGAAATTCGATGGTCTTCATCGCGCGGCGTAGATCGTCGAAGGCAGCCGCTCCTCCGTCAAGCAAAGCGCGGCCATATTGGGTGGGCTCGACGCCTCGGGCGCTGCGATTGATCAGGCGTACGCCAACGGTGTGCTCCAAGTCGGCGATTGATCGGGAAATCGCCGACTGCCCGGTGTTCAGGAGCGTCGCCGCCTTGTTCATGCTCCCGGCCTCGACGACGGCCAGGAGGACATGCAGATCATGCAGTTTCAGCCGGCGTCCAATTCGGTCGCTCACCTGCATCGCTCGTGGCCTTTATCACCAAATTGAGATACAGATATCTTGAGATAGCATTATTCGGTAATATCGGCATCCGCTAATTCCACGGACGAGATTCACTTGTGTACTCGGGCCAGAAAAAGCGCCCCTCGCACCGCCGGACTTGTGGAGCCTCCCTTGCACAATTCGCGCCGCCGTTTTCTCCGCCTGGCAGTCGGCACGTGCGCGGTTCCTGCCATACCGAGCCTCGCGTGGGGGCGATCCTACCCGTCCCACACGGTTCGCATTATTGTTGGCTTTGCCGCCGGCGGGCCGAACGACATTCTCGCGCGTCTGATCGGTCAACGATTGTCGCAGCGCCTCGGCCAGCAATTCATCGTCGAGAACCGGCCTGGAGCGGGTAGCAATCTCGCGACCGAGGCCGTCCTGCGCGCACCTGCGGACGGGTATACGCTGTTGCTGGTCGGTTCGCCCAACACGATCAATGCCACGCTTTACAACAACCTCAATTTCAATTTCATCCGCGATATCACACCGGTTGCCGGCCTGATCCGTGGCGCTCTTGTCATGGTGGTGCATCCCTCGGTGCCTGCCAAGACGTTGCCCGAGTTCATTGCCTACGCCAAGGCAAATCCGGGCAAGCTCTCCTACGGTTCGGGTGGGATAGGCGGGATCACTCATTTGACGCCCGAGCTGTTCAAGCAGGAGGCAGGGGGCCTGGATATATTGCACGTGCCGTATCGCGGCGTGTCGCCGGCGTTGACTGACCTGCTGGGTGGCCGGGTGCAAGTCGTCTTCGCCAACCCGGCGCTATCGATCGGGTACATCAGGGCCGGAAAGTTGCGCGCACTCGGCATCACGACAGCGATGCGCTCGGAAGCGCTGCCGGACATACCGGCGATTGGTGAGTTCGTCCCCGGCTACGAAGCAAGCTCGATTTTTGGCATCGGCGCGCCTAAAGACACGCCGGTCGAAATCGTAGACGGCCTTAACAAAGAGCTCAACGCCGCGCTCATCGATCCCGCGTTTAAAGCGCAACTTACAAAACTGGATGCCACAATGCTCGGCGGTTCGTCCGCCGATTTCGGAAAGCTCCTCGCTGAGGAAACCGAAAAGTGGGCCAAGGTGATCCGGACCGCGAACATCAAACCCGAGTAGAGCGGCAATCTCGGCACACGGCAGCGCAGAGTCTGCTCAGGGTCATTTTCGACCCATTGACGACCGCTTTGCGATGTCCGTTGTCTGCTCGACAGCGGGCATCGCCGCTGGCATCTATGTGTGCACGCTCTGGCGCTCCGATTACCTCACACCTTATTCCCCGCGCTCCAGCTCCAGAAATCGCGGCCTTCGTCGCGCATGAATTTGGCCAGCACCATTTTGTGGACCTCGTCGGCGCCGTCGACCAGGCGCGCGGCGCGGGCGGCGCGGTAGACCCATTCGGCGATGGTATCTTTCGAATAGCCGCGCGCGCCGTTGAGCTGGATGGCGACGTCGGCTGACTGATGCAGCGTGTTGGCGCAATGCAGCTTCGCCATCGACACTTCTTTGCGTGCGTAATCGCCCTGGTCGAGCTTCCAGGCCGCGTGCATCGTCAACAGCCGGCCGATGTGGATGTTGTGGCCGACTTCGCCGAGCTTCATCTGCACGCTCTCGCGGTCGGCGAGCTTGATGCCGAAGCCTTCGCGGCGATTGACGTATTCCTGCGCGATCTCGACGCAGCGCTTCGACCAGCCGAGCCAGCGCATGCAGTGTGTCAGCCGCGCCGGGCCGAGCCGCACCTGCACCACCTTCAGCCCGTTGCCGAGGCCGCCGAACACGTCGTCGTCGTGCACTTCGAGGCCGTCGAACTCCAGTTCGCAATGGCCGCCGTGCTCTTCCGGCCCCATGATCTCGATGCGGCGCACGATGCGCCATCCGGGCTGATCCTTGTGAAACAGGAACGTGGTGATGCCCTTGCGCTTGTCGTCGGAGGTGCGCGCCGCCAGGATGAAATGCGCGGCGCCGTCGGCGCCGGTGATGAACCACTTGCGCCCGTAGATCTTCCAGATGTCGCCGTGCTTCTCGGCGTAGGTCTTGATCATGCTCGGATCGGAGCCGCCGCCGGGCGCGGGCTCGGTCATGGCGAAGGCCGAGCGCACCTTGCCTTCGACGATCGGCTTGAGCCATTTGTCCTTCTGCCGTGGTGTGCCGAGTTTTTTCAGCACGTTCATGTTGCCGTCGTCGGGCGCCATGCAGTTGAGCGCCAGCGGCCCGAACAGCGAGCGCGCCGCTTCCTCGTATATCACCGCCCAGGCCACGATCGGCAGGTCCATGCCGCCATATTCCTTGGGCGATTGCGGCGCCCACAGGCCGGCCGCCTTGGCCTTGGCGCGCACCGGTTCGAGACGCGCGTGCGGGATGTTCTCGTGATCGGAAAAATTCTTAGCGTCGGCCTCGAGTGGCAGCACGTGCTCATCGACGAAGGCGCGGGTGCGCCGCCGCAAATCCTCGATCTCGGGAGAAAGGCTGAAATCCATGCCGGCGCCCTCCGCTCGTACGGCGTTACCGTTTTGTTAAATGCTGCGTTAATCCATAGCCCATCGCGACACAGCGAAAAACGGGCTAATAGCGATTGATTTTTCTCAAGGCCGCTATAATTCCTTGCAATAGAGGAAGACGCCCGGTGTTCGCGTCCAGGCAGGACTGGACACCCCAACCCCGAAATTGCGCAGAAGGTGGAAAACATGACACGCATCGCGCTCGCCATCGCCGCCCTGGCGGCAACGCTGTGTCTCGCAGCCACGACCAGCGAGGCAGGCCAAGTCGGTAATGCGCCCTGGTGCTCGGTCCAGTATCTTGGCCTTGGCGAGCAGGAATGGGACTGCGAGTACGCCACCGCCGCCGCTTGTGCCCCGACCGTGATCGCCGGCAATCGCGGCTTCTGCAACCGCAATCCGTATTTCGCCGAGGAGCGGGGCAATGCGCCTGCACCGCGCTATCGGCGCCATCACGGACATTATTATCGATAGCAAAGCCTGAGCGGGCATCTCATGCTCGATTCAAGGACTGCCGCGTCGGCGCAATTTTCGCTGAATGAAGAGCAGGTCGCGGTTCGCGACATGGCGCGCGCGTTCGCCGACGAAGTGTTCGCGCCGAATGCGATCGCCTGGGACGAGGCCAGGCATTTTCCCGTCGCCGAGATGCGCAAGGCCGCCGAGCTCGGCATGGCGGGAATTTATGCCGCCGAGGATGTGGGCGGATCAGGCCTGTCGCGGCTCGACGCGGTGCTGATCTTCGAGGCGCTGGCGAGCGGGTGTCCGACTGTCGCGGCCTACATGTCGATCCACAACATGGTCGTGTGGATGATCGATGCCTATGGCTCGGACGAGCAGCGGCGGCAATGGGTCCCTGCGCTATGCAAGATGGAGCTGTTCGCGAGCTACTGCCTGACTGAACCGAACGCGGGCTCGGACGCGGCAGCGCTGCAGACGCGCGCGGTGCGCGACGGCGAAAGCTACGTGCTCAACGGGCAGAAGCTTTTCATCTCGGGTGCCGGCGCGAGCGGCGTCTATATCGTCATGGCCCGGACAGGAGGCGAGGGCGCGGGCGGCGTGTCATCGCTGATCGTGCCGGGCGACGTTGATGGCCTCTCGTTCGGCGCCAGCGAGCGCAAAATGGGCTGGAACGCGCAGCCGACGCGCGCGGTGACATTCGACAACGTGCGGGTCCCGGTCGCCAATCGGCTTGGCGCGGAAGGCGAGGGATTCAAGATCGCCATGGCGGGTCTCGACGGCGGCCGGCTCAATATCGCCGCCTGTTCGCTCGGCGGCGCGCAGGCCGCGCTGGAGAAATCGCTCGCCTACATGCGCGAGCGGCACGCCTTCGGCAAACGGCTTGACGAGTTTCAGGCGCTGCAATTCCGCCTTGCCGACATGGCGACGGAGCTCGAAGCGTCGCGCGCGTTGTTGTGGCGCGCGGCGGCGGCGCTCGACCGCAAGGAGGGCAACGCCACGGTGCTGTGCGCGATGGCCAAGCGCTTCGTCACCGATGCGTGCTTCGAGGTCGCCAATCAGGCGCTGCAACTGCACGGCGGTTATGGCTACCTGGCCGAATTCGGCATCGAAAAGATCGTGCGCGATCTGCGCGTGCATCAGATTCTGGAAGGCACGAACGAGATCATGCGTCTCATCGTTGCCCGAAGTCTTGTCGGCCGATGAACGGCAGCGCCGAAAAGGTTGTCCGTGACGGTGACATCGTCGTTCGCGAGCAGGGCGCGTTGCGCCGCATCACGCTGAACCGGCCGAAGGCGCTCAACGCGCTCACCCTCGACATGGCCGCGACCATGCTGGCGCGGCTTCGCGCCTGGCAGGACGATGCGGCGGTGGGCGCCGTACTGATTGACGGTGCCGGCGAGCGCGCATTGTGCGCCGGCGGCGACCTGCGCGCGCTCTATGACGCGGCGAAGTCCGGCAATGACCTGCCGTCGCGCTTCTGGTCGACCGAGTACCGGCTCGATCTGTTGATTGCGCGCTATCGCAAGCCGGTGATCGCCGTCATGGACGGCATGGTGATGGGCGGCGGGGTCGGCATATCCGCTCACGCGGCCCATCGCGTTGTCACCGAGCGTTCCGCCATCGCCATGCCGGAAGTCGGCATTGGCTATTTTCCCGACGTCGGCGCCTCCTTCCTGCTGGCGCGCGCCCCCGGCCGCGTCGGATTGCATCTGGGACTTACCGGCGAGCGTATTGGCGCCGCGGACGCGATCTATGCGGGGCTGGCCGACGTTCATATTCTGTCGCCGAAGCTTGGCGATCTTCCAGCTGCGCTTGCGGGCTGCCGTACCGCGGCCGAAGTGAAAACGTGCCTCGACCGCATGTCCGATCCGCCCGCCGCGGGCAAGCTGGCAGCGGCGCGGTCGTGGATCAATGCATGTTACGAGACGGACAGAGTCGAAGACATCTTCGAACGTCTGCACGCCAGCACTGTGGCCGATGCGCATGCGACGCTCGCGACCTTGCAGAAGATGTCGCCGACCTCGCTCAAGATCACGTTGCGCAACATCCGCTCGGCGCTATCATTCGATAACGTCGAGCAGAGTTTCGAGCAGGATTATCGGCTTTCGTTGGCCTGTGTCGCCGGGCACGATTTCATCGAAGGTATCCGCGCGGCTATCGTCGACAAGGATCGCAAGCCGGTCTGGCGGCCGGACATGTTTGAAGACGTGACCGAGGCCATTGTCGATCGGCATTTCGAGCCCATCGGTGAACGTGAGCTGACACTGAACGCGTAGGAGGGCGGGTGCATGGCGAAGATCGGGTTTATCGGGCTGGGCAATATGGGCGCGCCGATGGCCGCCAATCTTGTCAAATCCGGCGAGCATGTGCTGGGCTTCGATGTCGTGCCGGCGGCGCGCGAGGCATCCGCGCGCGACGGCGTGCAGATCGTCGCTACCGCGCGATCGGCCATGGACGATGCCGAGATCGTCATCACCATGCTGCCGGGCGGCGAGCACGTGGTGTCGGTATGGGACGATATCGTGCCGCGCGCACGCCAGGGCACGCTGTTCATTGATTGCTCGACCATCGATGTCGCCAGCGCCCGCAAGGCGCACGATCTGGCCGCCGCGCGCGGCATCGCCACGCTCGACGCGCCGGTGTCCGGCGGCGTCGGCGGCGCGAAGGCCGCGACGCTGACCTTCATGGTCGGCGGGTCGGACCACGCTTTCGCGCGCGGCAAGCCGGTGCTCGAGCGCATGGGCAAGCGCATCGTGCATTGCGGCGAGGCCGGCAACGGGCAGGTCGCGAAGATTTGCAACAATATGATTCTCGGCGCTTCGATGATCGCGGTCAGCGAAGCCTTCGTGCTTGGCGAAAAGCTCGGGCTGTCGCATCAGGCGCTGTTCGATGTCGTGTCGGGCTCGTCCGGCCAGTGCTGGTCGCTGACCAGCTATTGCCCGGTGCCGGGGCCGGTGCCGGCGAGCCCGGCCAACAACGGCTACAAGGCGGGCTTCACGGCGGCGCTGATGTTGAAGGATTTGAATCTCGCCAAGCAGGCCGCGCAATCGGCCGGCGTCGAGGCCGCGCTTGGCGAGCACGCGGGCGAGGTTTACGAACAGTTTTCACACGAGGGTCACAGCACGCTGGACTTTTCCGCGATCATCAACCTTGTGCGCCAGCTATCGAAGAAAAGCTAACGCTGCGTTCGGCCCGCTACTAAATCAGCATCGGTAGCGATACGAGCCGCAACTCGCCGACGGCGCCACCGTAAGTCGGGACGAAATCCGGGTCGACGAGATGCGCCCTGGGAAATCGCGTCAGCAGCCGTTTGATCGCGATGGTGATCGCGGTGCGGCCCAGAATATTGCCGATGCAATGATGCGGGCCGGTGCCGAAGGCCATGATGCGCTTCGGGTGGCGATGAATGTCGAACCGCAGCGGATCGGGAAAGACCTGCGGATCGTAGTTTGCCGCCAGCGGCGAGGGCCGCACCACCATGCCTTTAGGGATGCGCGTGCCGCCGATCTCGGTGTCGCGCGTGGCGATGCGCGGGAAGGTGAAATAGCCGTTGCTGGCGATGCGCAGGCACTCCTCGATCGCCTCCGGAATGAGGCGCGGATCGGCAATCAGTTCGGCGAGCTGGTCCGGGTGTGAATAGAGCGTATAGAGCGCTCCGCCGGCCGCGCGGCTGGTGGCCGACAGTGCGGCGCCGCAGATCGTGAAAATCTGGTCGAACAGTTCGCGATCCGTGAGCTTATCGCCCTGATCGCGCGCGGTGATGAGGTCGTTGATAAAGTCGGGATGCGGATTGGCCCGCCGTTCGGCGATGAGCTCGTTCACCGCGTCGGCGGCGCGCGCGAAGGCCGCGACGCATTCCGGCGCGAACGGCTCGCCCGGTTTGGTGTAGGTGGTGCGCGGCAGCACGTCGTGGAACGCCACGAAAACCTGTTTGCGGCGTTCATCGAGGTCCGCCATAGCGGTCAGCAGCGCGCCGACCACAAGGTGCGCGCCGTAATCGGCCATGCCGTCGAATTCGTGACCGCCGGCCGCGATGCGGTCGAGCATTCCCTCGATGATTTCGGTAATGCGGGCTTCGAGCCGGCTCAGGCTGCGCGACGAAAACGCCGGCAGCAGCAAGCGGCGTATCCGTGCGTGCCGTTCACCGTCCATCTGGGTGATGAACTGCACGCCCATGAATTTGTCGAATTGCTCGAAGCCCGGCCCGCGCGGCATTTCCGACGAAAAACGCTCGGTGTCGGAAAATACCTCCTGCACGTCGGAATAGCGCCCGCACACCGCCTGGGGCGGCCCGCGCCCGAGCACATAGAACGGCGGGCGCCGCGCCCATTCGGCCAGAATACTGCGCGCGTTCTGCTTGAACGCGCTGCCGCCCAGATCGATATCGACGGCATTGCGCGTGTCGAGTTCGGCAACGGATGCCATCTGCACACCCCGGATTGTGGCAACGAGCATCGCACGCGGTCTCCTGGTCGTCCATCCGCCGCCAGTTGAAATCCGCCTTCGGTTGAAGGTCCGCCAATCTTTGATTCCAGGTGCGTTTGATTCCAGGCGCCTTTGATTCCAGGTGCGCAGAGCACCGCCACCGTGTTTTGCCCGTTGTTTTTCTCAGGAAAGCCAAAATCCGGCCATCGCGGGGTCATGCGGCCAACTCGGTCCAACGGCATCGCTGCATCTGAGGGAAAACGCCATGCGAGCCTTGTGGTCCGATGCGCGTCACTTTCAGATTGCCGCGCTGTCGTCGTTGTTGTTGATCAATTTTTTCTGGATCGATTTTGGCGCCATGCCGCTCTACAGCGCGCTCGCCATTGTGGCCGCCCTATTGACGCAAATTGTTTGTGTGCGCCTGTTCGGATCGGCGAAGAGCGACCTGCAAAGCATCGATTTACGCTCGCCGCTCATCACCGGGTTGTCGCTGAGCCTGCTGCTGCGGGCCAACGCGGCGTGGCTGCCGGCGCTTGCCGGGGTGATCGCCATTGCCTCGAAATTTGTCCTGCGGGCCGGTGGCCGGCACATTTTCAATCCCGCGGGCTTCGCCATTGTTCTGTTGCTGGCGCTGACAAACGGCGTCTGGATTTCCCCGGGACAATGGGGCACGAGCGTCTGGCTGGCTACGTTGCTCATATTCCTCGCGATTCTGGTGCTGCAAGCGGCGGAGCGTGCGGACATTGCGCTGTTCTTTCTTGGCGCCCACGCGGCCTTGCTGTTGGCGCGCGGATTTTGGCTTGGCGATCCGCTTGCCATTCCGCTGCACCAGATGCAGAGCGGCTCGCTGCTGATCTTCGCCTTCTTTATGATTTCCGACCCGAAGACGACGCCGGATTCGCGCGTCGCGCGCCTGTTTTTCGCGTTGTCGGTGGCGGCGCTTGGTCATTACCTCGCGTTCTTCATGCAAATGCGGCCGGCACTGTATGTGGCGCTGATTGTGCTGTCGCCCGCCACGCCCATCCTCAACAGATTTATCCCGGCGAAAAAATTTGAGTGGACTCCAACCATCCAGGGAGCATCTTCATGACCAAGACGTTGATGACCAAAGCCTTCATGACCAAAGCCTTCATGACCAAAGCCTTTATGACCAAGACGTTGCGTTCGCGGTTGAAGGCCGGTGTTGCTCTTGCGACGATCTGTTCTCAGCTCGCGTTTATGGCGGGCCCGGCAAGCGCGTTCTGCGGTTTCTACGTCGCCAAGGCCGACGCGAAAATGGTGAACAAGTCCTCGAAGGTCGTGCTCGCGCGGATCGGGCAGCAGACCGCCATCACCATGGCGAGCGACTACGAGGGCAAACCCAGCGAGTTCGCACTCGTGGTGCCGGTGCCGAGCTTCATCAAGAAAGAGCAGATCAGCGTCGTAGACCCCAAGACGGTTGATCACCTTGATTCCTACACGGCGCCGCGGCTGGTCGAGTATTACGATCCGGACCCCTGCCAGCGCGAATATCCGGTTGCCGCGATGGCATACGACGCGAGGATGCGGATGGCCGCTGTACCGGCTCCGCCTGTGCAGAAGAGCGCCTATCCGGGCGTCAAGGTCGAGGCGCGCTACGACGTTGCCGAATACGATATTTCGATACTGTCGGCTGAGCAGAGCGACAGTCTGATCCGGTACCTGACCGATAACGGCTACAAGATTCCTGCCGGAGCCGAGCCCGTGATTGGCAGCTATATCAAACAGAAGATGCATTTTTTCGTCGCCAAGGTGGATATCAAGCGCTTTGACACCATGGGACGGGCCTATCTCAAGCCGCTGCAGGTGCGCTACGAGACCAGCAAATTCATGCTGCCGTTGCGGCTCGGGACGGTGAACGCGAACGGCCCGCAGGATCTGACAATTTATGCATTGACGCGCCGGGGTCGCATCGAAGCCACCAATTATCGCACCGTGAAGGTGCCGTCCGATGTCAACGTTCCGCTGTTCGTCGCCCACGATTTTCCCAATGTGTACAAGGCGCTGTTCGACCGCGCCGTGGCGCATGAAAGCATGCACGGTGTTTTCGTCGAATATGCCTGGGACACGGGCTGGTGCGATCCGTGCGCCGCGCAGCCGCTGAGCAAACCGGAACTCTCGGAGCTCGGCTGGACTGCCGGCAACGGCGGCGACCCGATCGCCAAGGGCTGGCCGCAATCCAACCCGCCGAACGCCTTCGTCACCCGCCTTCATGTGCGCTACGATTCCCAATCGTTCCCGGAGGACCTCAATTTCATCGAGACGAGCGACCGGCAAAATTTCCAGGCGCGCTACGTTCTGAACCACCCGTATACCGGGTCGATGAGCTGCGAAGCCGGGAAGCGTTACGAAGCCTCGCTGCCGGAGCGCTACAGGCACGAAGCGGACAGCCTTGCCGATCTGACCGGCTGGCCGCGGCAGACCATTGCGACGCGGATGGCGGCCGCGGGTCAGCCTATTGCTGAGAAGAAATAAGGGCCGCGGTTCAGGACATCCGCAGGAGCGCTTTTTCCAGCATCACGTGAATGCCCTTCGCTCCGTTGACGACCTGCGTGACGCGCAGGTCGGCGGCGAGACTGCACAGCGTGTACGCATCCTCGCGCGATAGGTTGGTGCGCGCACAGATAAGTTTGATCATGTTGCGTAGTGCGATCACCACCGCATCGTCGAGATCGGGATCGAACGCCATGGTGATGATGTGCGTGGGTGTCTCGGCCAGCGGCCATTCCAGCGTCATGTCGTCTCTGACGTGCAGCTCGAAGGTGCCGATCAGGCCGGTTTCGATCGCGGTGATGCAGACCTCTCCGTCGCCCTGGACGCCATGGCCGTCGCCGACCGAGAACAGCGCGCCGTCGACATGGATCGGCAGATAGAGCGTGGCGCCGGCCACCAGCTCCTTGTTGTCCATATTGCCGCCATTGCGCCGCGGCGGCGGTGATGCGACCGGCCCCCAGTTTGCCGGCGGCGCGACCGCCATGATGCCGAAGAATGGCTTGAGCGGCAGTTCGAGCCCCCACGGCAGCTTGCCGACCATGCGGGCGCGGTCGAGCGGAATGTGGATTACCCGCGCCGTGTCGAAATCGTCGGGCAAGGCCCCGGCCAGTGGCCGAATAACGTTGTAGCCCCAGTCGTAGTTGAGCTCGATGGATTTGATCCGGACTTCCAGCACCTCTCCAGCCTTGGCGCCGCGGACCGCCACCGGGCCGGTGAGGATGTGGGGACCGTTGAGCCGCTGCTGGACGCTCTTGAGGATCGCCGGGAGTACGGGAGGGATTGTCAGCCCGGAGTCAGGCGGCGGTAGCTGGCCCGGCGTTCCCGACACTGTCGAGATCGTAACGGTGTCCCCTGGATCGACCGTAATGAGCGGCTTGAGCGCGGCGTCGAAAAAGCCCCAATGCACAGTGTCGGTGGCGGCATCCACACGGTGGGTTCGCATGTATCGTATCCGTCATTTGTAGCCTGGCGGTCCGGCAGGATACATCGTCGGATTGCGTTGTACATTCGCCGGCAGCGCAGGCTGGGCCTGCGCTATTTCACCTGGCTCGCGAGCCCGGTGATATCCGGATCGATGAACCGGCCGATGTCGCGCGGCCCGTCGAAATCGTTCATTTCCTGCATCGCCTTGATGAGATTACCGACGACGTCCAACTCGATCGAGCCCTTGTGGTCGAAGACGTGGAGTTGGCGATAGTAGTCGTATGTCGCCCCGACGTCGGCGGCGCTCAACCCCGACCGTTTGACCAGGATGTCGATAGCTTCGCTGCGATGGGCGTCGTCATTGAACCAGTCCACGCCCTTGGCCATGGCGGTGAGGAAGCCGAGGAGAAGCGGCTTGTGCTGCTGGGCCCAGGCGATGTTGGTCGCGTAGCCGGTGAACGGCAGACCGTGCGTGTAGTCGGCAACGTCCGCCAGGTGCGACAGGCCGATACTCTTCGCCTTGAAGCTGAAGGGCGGTATCAGCAGCGTGGCGTCGACCGCGCCCGACGAGATTGCGGCAAAACGCGCACCCGTCGTGCCGGCGAAAATCATGTCATATTGGCCCGGCTTGACGCCGTTGGGTATCAGCGTGCGCTCAAGGTAGATGCGCGTGATGTCCTTGGCGCCACCGATGCTGATGAGCTTGCCGCGCAACTCCGGGATCGTCTTGATGGCGGGCTTTGCCCACAACGAGTAGGGCGCCACCTGGGTTTCGACGCGCAGCACCGCGATCTTGGCGCCCTTGTCGATGGCGAGCAGTGGGTCGGTTAGGCCACCGGACGCGATGTTGGCTGACCCGGCCGTAACCTGCTGCACAGCCGCCGCTGTCGACGGCGCCGCAACCAGATCGAGCGTGACGCCGCTCGCGGCCATGTAGCCCTTTTCGATCGCGACGAAGATCGGCCATTGCTGCGCCGATCCCTTGCCGGTCGTCACCATGGTAATGGTTTCGGCCGCGGTTGCAGCCGACGTGCCGTAAGCGGTCGCGGCGATCGCGAGCGCAACGCTAAACCATCTGAACAAAGCTGATTTCATCACGTGTTCCTGCCGGCAGTTAGGGATTCGCGGAATGGACGAAAAGCGCGTCATCTTCGAAATACGCAAAAGCATATTCCGTGCCGCGCCAATCGTGAAGCCGGCGCGCTGCCGCGCCCCATCCGACAATTGGCCAACCTGCCGTTGTGGCGCAGCGATGCGCTCACCCCTTTAGTCCGACGCATTTCTGCTGCGTCACGCCGAGCGTCATTGTCTGGTCGAACTATCGTCGCGGTGCACCCGCGCGCGCCGTTCGAGGTTGCCGAGGTCGACGATGTAGCCGGCTCGGCGAGCACCCAGCGCGTTACGTTGTGCGAAATCCCTCGCCCGCCGTAAGGGCATCACCAGGAGGCGCCCGCAAACTGCGGCCTCCGTTACGATGATGCGGCAGGCACCTCGATCAGCATACTTGAGTTGTCGACGCTGTCGTAAACCAACACTTTCACAATCGGATAGTTCTTCTTGATGACCAAAGCGGCCGCCTGAGCGGCTTCCGAGGTGGTGTAGGAGCCCTTGGTTTGCCGATCAACTTGAAGCAAAAAACGGCCGCGCTCCGGCCGCTTGCGTTGCGAGAGAACTTCCTCGGTTTCTTGCTCCGAATTGTCCTTTACGGGCATTTTGATTTGGCGCGTCGCCATTCGCTGCTCCTTTATGCGGATGTCATTGAAGGTGCGGCCATCGACAGGGAGCTTCCGGGGATCAGAAGCGAGGCGCGCGCGCGGGACCGCTTCGACCGGGCGCCCCGGGAACGGGCCGCGGCTTCATCGGCAACAGACCCTCGCGCTGTAATTTTTTGCGGGCAAGTTTGCGCGCGCGGCGGATGGCTTCCGCCTTCTCGCGAACTCTTTTTTCCGACGGCTTTTCGTAATGTCCGCGAAGCTTCATCTCGCGGAAAACACCCTCGCGCTGCATTTTCTTTTTCAGCACCTTGAGAGCTTGATCGACATTGTTGTCACGGACGAGAACCTGCACGCGGCGTTCCTTCAACCGAGCGGTTAACTGGTCCCACCGGCCATGGCGCTCGGGCCGCTGGCACGCGGATATCAGGCTGCCTCTGCTGGAGCGAATTGGCCTGATGATCGATTTGGCTACGACAAGCGCCTTATTTGGCGGAATAGCAATGGAAAACTGCGAATTTTTCGCTGCCTGCCATCATTTAGTAACCAAAGGAGAGGACGAAAAGGGGCCTTCGGGCCTTCGCTTTCATCCACCCCGCGCCAGCCGGCCACTACGGCGTCGCTGCGGCTGTCAGTTCGACCGGTTGATCCACCGGCGGGACGCTCCCCGGGTTGAAAGCGTCGGGGCGTTGTGGTCGTGAAAGTGCGCCGTCTGGGAGGCCGCGCATGCCGATCAACCCGCCAGTCCCACGCATTTCTGCGGCGGCACACCGAGCGTCACCGTCTGGCCGATCTGAAAGTCGTCGCTGCGCACGCGGGCGCGCAATTCGCGGTCGCCGAGATCGACGATGTAGTCAACGACTTCGCCGAGAAACACGCGGTTGACGATCTTGCCCTTGAGCGCATTGGCGCCGCCCGGCGGGGCGGCACCCCCGTCATACAGGGTGATGTCTTCGGGCCGTGCGGTGACGAACGCCTTCATGCCCCCGGCGATCGGCCCGGTGAACACGCAGCGCATCACGCCATGCGGCGTCTCGACCGCGGTGAGGCCGTTCTCGCTTCCGCGCACCGTGCCGGGCAAGAAGTTCGCCGAGCCGACAAAGTCGGCGACGAACGGCGTCTTTGGCTCGCGATAAATCTGCTGCGGCGTGCCGCGTTGCACGATATGGCCCGTATCGAACACCGCGATCTCGTCGGACAATGCCAATGCTTCGGATTGGTCGTGCGTCACATACACCGTGGTGATGCCGAGGGTCCGCTGCAGGCGTTTAAGTTCGAGCCGCATCTGCTCGCGCAGCTTGGCGTCGAGGTTCGACAGCGGCTCGTCGAGCAACAGGATCGCCGGCTCGTGCACGAGGCCGCGCGCGAAGGCGAGCCGCTGCTGCTGGCCGCCGGAAAGCTGCGTTGCCGGCCGGCGTGCGAAGCCGGTGAGCTGCACCATATCGAGCATGCGCGACACGCGGTCGGTGATCTCGGCCGTTGAATATTTCCTGGTGCGCGAAACCCGCAGCGGAAAGGCGACGTTCTCGAACACCGTCATGTGCGGCCAGATAGCGTAGGACTGGAACACCATCCCGATGCCGCGGTCGCTCGCCGGCACGAAAATCCGTTTTGCCGAATCGAACACGGTGCGTTTGCCGATGACGATGCGGCCGACCTGCGGCCGCTCCAGGCCGGCGAGGCAGCGCAATGTCGTGGTCTTGCCGCAGCCGGAGGGGCCGAGCAGCGTGATCAGCTTGCCGGTCTCGACCTTGAGGCTGATACCGTCAACGGCCCGCACTTCGGCGCCGGAGGCGACATAGGACTTCTGCAAATTCTCGATCGTGAACATCGCCTCAACCCGCCGTCGCCTTCGCGGCGCCGCCGCGTGAGTGCCGCTGCACCCTCGTCTCCAGAAAGCGCAAGCCGGCCACAATGACAAGCAGCGGCAGGATTTGAATGACGCCGAGCGCCGCCACGGCGCCGTAACTGCCGCCTTCCTCCCACATCGTCAGGCTGATGGTGCCGAGCACGTTGACGCCCGGGCCGACCAGAAAGATCGAGGCGCCGAGTTCGCGCACCGAGAGCACGAACACGTAAATCCAGGCGGCGAGCAGAAACGGCAGCAGCAATGGCAGCAGGACACGGCGCAGCATCTGGCCGGTGCGCGCGCCGGACACTTCGGCGACTTCCTCGAGCTCGCGGTGGATTTGCGTGATACCGCTTGAGGCAAAGCGCATGCCGTAGGGCAGCGACAGCGTCACGTAGGCGATCAACAGGATCCAGATCGTGCCGTAGACGCCGATCGGGATTACCAGATAGGTGAACAGGATACTGGCGCCGACGATGACGCTCGGGACCGCGATCGGCGCCGATGCCAGCGCATCAAGGAGCCACGCGAACCGCGACGTCGAGCGCCGCGCGATCCACGCCATCACCATGGTGAGTACGACGACGACGGTGGCGGCCATCGCCGAAACGACGACGCTGGTGCGCACCGCGCCGAGAAAGATCGGGTAGCGCAGGATGTAGGCATAGTTCGCGAGCGTCGCCTTGGGCGGCGAGTTCATGAACGGTTGCGACAGGTTCGAGAAAAACGATTGCCAAGCCAGCGTGAACAGCGGCAGCCCGAGCGTGAGCAGAAACATCAGCATGATGGCGATCGACACCGGCCAGCGCCAGCGGCCGAGTTCGATGCGCGTCGGCATGTAGCCTTTGCCGGTGATGGTGGCGAAGGCTTCGGCGTTGCGCGTCGCCCGGCGATAGAAATAGACCGCGACGAGGCAAACGACGAGCAGTAACAGGCTGAGCGCGCTGGCGACGCCGAATTCCGGTGGCGTCTCGATGGCGGCGTTCTGAATACGGGTGGTGAACACCTCGATGCGCGCTGGCAGGCCGATGACGCGCGGCACCTCGTAGGACGACAGCCCCATGATGAAGAGCAGCAGGAGGCCGGACAGGATGGCGGGGCGCAGCAGCGGCAAGGTGATCTTCGGCAGCACTTGCCAGTAACGGCCGCCGGAGACGAGGCCCGCTTCCTCCATGCGCACGTCGAGCGCGCGCAGCGCCGGCCCGAGCGCCAGATAGGCGAGCGGAAAGTAGTGGCTCGATAGCGACCAGATCATGCCGGCCATCGAATAGATGTTGAATGGCGCGTTCTTCAGCCCGAAGGCCGATTTCAGCACTGCGTTGACCCAGCCTATGTTCGGGCTGAACACGAAAATCCACGCCATCGCCATCAGCAGGCCGGGGATGGCGAACGACAGCAGCGCCAGATTATGAAAGAGCATCGCGCCCGGCGCGTCGGTGCGCTCCACCGCCCAGGCGACAAAGCCGCCGATCACGAAGGTGACGACGGCGGTGCCGGCCGCGTAGATCACCGAATTGCCGATCAGGCGCAGGAGGCGCGGTCCCGAATAGGCGTCGACGAAATTGTCGAGCGTGAACGCGCCGAATCCTAAGCCGGTATCTTCGGTAAACGCGGTGAGCAGGAGGCCGGCGAGCGGCACCAGCACGAGCCACAGCCCGATGGCAACGCACAGGATGAGCAGGAGATTGGGACGCCGCCAGCGGAGGGGTGCTTCGTCCGTAGGCTGAAGGCCGGGCACAAGCTCCGCGGCCGTCACGCGCCACACTCCATCGCAGGCACGCTTACTGCCCCTTGAACAGCTCGTTGAACTTGCGCTGCCATTTGGCTTCTTCCTGTGGCGTCAGCAGGACGGTAATCACCTTTTTGGTGTTCATCTGCTTGACGATGCCGGGCGGGTTCGAACTCGACATCGGGGCGAGTCGGGATGCGGCCGAATTTGGTGAGGAACGTCTCGCATTCCTTGCTCAGCATGAAGTTGGCGGCGAGCAAAGCCGTATTCGGATGCGGCGCTTTCGCGCTGACGCCGACCTGGCCGAAGAACAAGGTGACCGGGTCAAGCACGAAATAGTCGATAGGACCATGCGCGAGCTTCACGTTCAGCGTCAGGTTCACGTATTGATTGAGCCCGAGCCAATATTCGCCGGAGCCGACCGAGCGCGCCGCCGCGAGATGGCCGTTGGTTACCACCGGCTTCACGGTGGCGACGATGTCCTTGATGATCTTGGTGGCCTTGTCGTCGCCGTAATATTCGACCATGGCCTTGAGCCATTCATTATCGGTGCCGTCGATCGCGACGTGGCCGGCCCATTCCGGATGCTTGGCAAAGTCTTCGTAGCTCTTCGGCACATCCGCCGCCTTGACGTGCTCGGTGTTGTAGTTCGGCGCGTTATAGTTGGCATAGACGCCGTACCAGCGTTTGCCGGGATCGCGCGCCGATGGCATGATGTTCTTCGCTTCGGGCGGATCGAACTGCAACAGAAGCTGCGGCAGCATCTTGTTGATGGTCGCGGTCTGCGCGATGTCCCAGGATTTCTGGTTGCCGCGAAATTCCAGCATCATGCGCGACATCAGGATGGCGTCCGAACCGCGCACGTAATTGACCTTGATGCCGGTGGCCTTGGTGAACAGCGCCCACAGCGGCAGGCCTTCGCCCTCGTTGGTCGAGGAGTATATGGTCATCTCGCCACCCTCGGCCTTGGCGGCGGCTAGCAGCTTCGGGTCGAGCCAGCCGTTGTCCTGCGCGGCTGCATGCGCGGCGCAGGTGGCTGCGAGCATCAAACCGGCCAGGCCGGCTTTCGTGAGCTGACGAAACAAGGGCGCCTCCCATCGGATTTTATCCGGCGATTACAACACCGCGCAGGACAGTCGTCGAGTGCGCAGTCGCGTGACGCGGTGGCGCATGGGCTTATTTTTCGAATTCATGCCAGTTCGGCTCGTCCGGCGGCGGCGCCGGTTTGAAGCCGAACGTCTTTTCGAAGCGCCCGGCGTAGTCGGGCCACACCTGCGGATTGACGATGCGCGGCACCGGCCTGCCGTCGAGCGCATCGAGGATCTGCTCGGCGGCGATTTGGCCCATGCGAGCGCGCGACTCCCGCGTCACGCCTGCCATGTGTGGCGTGACCATGACGTTGTCGTATTTCATCAGCGGGTGCTGGGCCGGCGGCGGCTCCTTCTCCCAGACGTCCAGCCCGGCGCCCGCGATCTTCTTGTCGCGCAGCGCCCGCTCCAGCGCCGCCTCGTCGTGGATCGAGCCGCGCGCCGAGGTGATGAAATAGGCGCTCGGCTGCATCAGCGCGTATTCCTTTTCGCCGATCAGGTTACGTGTCTCGGGTGTCAGCGGGCAGTTGATCGAAACGAAATCCGATCGCCGCATCAATTCGTCGAGCTCGACTTTGGTCGCGCCGCGGGTGCGCACGACATCGGCGGAGAGATACGGATCGTAGGCCAGCACCTGCATCTTGAACAATCCACCGGCGAGTTCCGCGATGCGCCGGCCGACATTGCCGAGGCCAACGATGCCGAGCGTCCGGCCGTAGGCCTCGCGTCCGATATAGTCGGCGCGATTGCCGATGGTGCCGGCGCGCAACGCGCGGTCGGTCTCGCCGACGCGTTTGACCAGGCATAGCATCATGCCGATGACGTGCTCGGCGACCGCCTCGGCATTGCCGCCCGACTGATTGACGACCAGGATGCCGCGCTCGGTGCACATCCGCACATCGACGGTGTCGTAGCCGGCGCCATTGGTCGAGGCGATCAGGAGGTTGGGAGTGCGGCCCAACAGCTCGGTATTGACCTGATAATGGCGCACCAGTTCGTCGCGGGCCGAGCCGATCTGATAGGCATGGGCGGCGGTCAGGATCTCCTGCGCCGCATCGTCCGGGGCCTTCTGCTCCAGCATGTCGAGCCGGACATCCTCGCGTTTGCCAAGAATTTCGGCAAAACCCTGCGGCCGGTGCGGCGCGACATAGAACACCCGCTTGTTATTGACTGCCGTATTCATGACCGCGTTTCCCCTCTGCGATTGCGCGCGACGATGCAGCCGCCCGCAGACCCTCGCCGCCACATGCGGAACGATGCTAGATTGCCCTCAATGATGCAACGGGTTTGCTGTGATGATGGATGATACCAACCGTAAGATGAAGCTCGGCGTCTTCCTGTATCCTACCGGCCACCACCTTGGCGGCTGGCGTCACCCGCTGGGGCAGGCGGATGGCGGCATGAATCTACGGCACTACCTCGACCTCGCCCGCAAAGCCGAGGAAGGCAAGCTCGATTTTATTTTCTTCGCCGACACGCTTGGCGCCCGTGACGCCGCGAATGTCGAGGCGTGGAGCTATTCGCCGAAATACACGGGTCAATTCGAACCGCTGACGCTGCTGTCTTCCATCGCCGTCGTGACCGAGCGGCTCGGGCTGGTGACGACAGCGACCACGACCTATAACGAACCTTTCCACATCGCACGCAAGTTCGCTTCGCTCGATCATTTGAGCAACGGCCGCGCGGGTTGGAACCTGGTCACATCGTCGAGCCCCGACGAAGCGTTCAACTTCGGGCTTGAGGCCCATGTGCCTCATGCCGAACGCTACGATCGTGCTCGCGAATTCGCCACGGTCGTGAAAGGACTGTGGGACACCTGGGAGGATAATGCCTTCCTGCGCGACAAGGAATCCGGCCGCTATTTCGATCCCGCCAAATTTCACATGCTCAATCACAAGGGCCGCTGGTTTCGGGTGCGCGGTCCACTAAACGTGGCGCGTCCAGTGCAAGGGTATCCGATCATCGTCCAGGCTGGCTCCTCGGATACTGGAATGGAACTCGCCGCCGAGACTGCCGACGTGGTCTTCACCGCGCAGCGCACGCTCGATCAGGCGCAAACGTTCTACGCAGACCTGAAGGGCCGCATGGCCAAGTTCGGACGCAAGCCGGAACACCTCAAGATTATGCCCGGGGTGATGCCGATCGTTGGGCGAACGTCCAAGGAGGCTGCTGAGAAATTCGAGTATTTGCAGTCGCTGATCCATCCGGCGGTCGGCTTGTCGCTTTTGTCCGACATGCTCGGAGGCACCGATTTGACAGGCTATCCGTTGGACGGTCCGTTTCCGCAGGATCTGCCGGATTCGAATGGCGGCAAGAGCCGGGCGGCGCTGATCACCGAGATGGCGCGGAAGGAAGGATTGACGCTGCGCCAGGTGTATCTCCGGATTGCGGGAGCGCGCGGCCATTGGACTGTGGTGGGTTCGCCGGCCGAGATCGCCGATCAACTGGAGGAACGATTCCGCGCTGGCGGGTCCGACGGCTACAACATCATGCCGGCTTCGCTGCCGACAAGTTTGGATGAATTCGTCGAACTGGTCGTGCCCGAGTTGCAAAACCGCGGCCTTTTCCGCCGCGAATACGAGGGACCCACGCTTCGCGACAACCTCGAACTGCCAAGGCCGCCGCATCCCGCCGCCGTCGACCGGAATGAAACGAAGCTGCCGTCGCAAACCGCAATGGCCGACACCTGAAATCGTCGAGCGAGATCGGAACCGCGATGGCAAAAGACTTGACGCCCCCATCCGGGAAGATTGCGATTCCACGGCCGGCGAATCCCGACAGGCGACAACGACCACTGCCCTGGCATCGGCCGAAGTCGGGTCACGAGGATCCCGACGCGCCTTCGCGAGTAAGAGCAATTCTCGAGAGTCCGAGCTATGTCCTGCCCGAGCAGGACTTGGCTTTTATGGCGCGCGATGAGGCGCGCGGCGTGCGCCTGCAGATCGAGTATCTCAAGCCGGAGACTCTGCTTTCGGAGCACGGCATTCGCGATGCTGTCGTGGTGTATGGCAGCACGCGGATTTCGGAGCCCGCGGTGGCGCGACGAAACGTCGAGGCGCTGCGCCAATCGCTCGAAACCGATCCTCGCAACGGCACCCTGATCCGCGAACTCGCAGTGGCCGAGCGGATTCTGGCAAAGAGCCGCTACTATGAAGTCGCGCGCGAGTTCGGTCGGCTGGTCGGGAGTTGCTGCGGCGGCGACGGGTCTCGACTGGTGATCACGACTGGTGGTGGCCCAGGAATCATGGAGGCTGCAAACCGTGGCGCCTTTGACGCCGGTGCAAAATCCGTCGGCCTGAATATCAATCTGCCGCATGAGCAATATCCCAATCCCTACATCAGCCCGGAGCTGTGTTTTCGATTTCATTACTTCGCGATCCGCAAGATGCATCTGCTGCAGCGCGCGAAGGCGTTGGTCGGATTCCCGGGTGGTTTTGGAACGATCGACGAGGTGTTCGAAGTCCTGACCCTGGTGCAGACGCGAAAGATCAAGCCGGTTCCGATCGTGCTAGTGGGCGAAGAGTATTGGCGCCGCGCCGTCGACGTCGGGTTCCTGGCGGACGAAGGCACAATTGACGCTGAGGATCGAGAGCTGTTCTGGTTCGCCGAAACGGCGGACGAAATTTGGGGCAGTATCCTGGATTGGTATGACGCGTGCGGCGCCCCGCTTGGCCTGAGGGGCTGATCGCCTCCGTCGCTGCGCAGTGCCGCTTTTTGCAGGAGAAATGCCTTGCGGCTGTCGTTTCATGGCGCTGATCGCGACGTAACCGGGTCATGCCATCTTGTCGAGTGCGCCGACCGGCGCTTTCTGATCGATTGCGGGCTCTATCAGGGTAGCCGCGAGCTCGCGGAAGAAAATGCCGGCAACTTTGGTTTCGATCCGGCCAGTATCGATTTTGTGCTGCTGACGCATGCCCATCTCGATCATTGCGGGCGGCTGCCGCTGTTGGTCAAGCGCGGATTTCGCGGCGAAATCATCGCAACGGGAGCCACGTGCGAGCTCGCCCGACTGGTCATGCTCGACGCCGCTCATCTCCAGGAGGAAGAGGCTTCAAATTCGCATTGGCCGCGCCACGGCGCCGATAACAAAGCTGCCGAGCCCTTGTATACGGTGGCTGATACGCTTCGGACTTTGGAGGCGTTCAAGCGCAGCGCCCAATATGGCGAACCAATCGGTCTCGCCGAAGGCATCCGCGCGAGTTTTGTGGATGCCGGACATATCCTGGGTTCGGCCAGCATCCTCCTTGAGCTGACAGAGGCCGGGCGTTCGTTGCGGCTGCTGTTCTCAGGCGATCTCGGCAACGGCACAGACCGCCTGCTTCAGATGCCGGAACCGCCGCCGCCTGCCGACGTGGTCGTGATCGAGACCACGTATGGCGACCGAACTCCACAAGCCGATGGACGCGTCGATCGCCGAACTGTACGGCGCGATTTCCGACACGCTTCGCCGCGGCGGTAATGTCATCATCCCGACCTTCGCCTTGGAGCGGGCGCAGGAACTCCTCTTTCTGCTCAACCAAGGCATCGAAAAAAGCCAATTGATATCCGCAATGCAGGTCTTCCTCGATTCGCCCATGGCGATTTCGGCCACCGAGATCTTTGCTCGTCATCTCGATTATTTGCAGCCGGAGGCCGCCGCGCTGTTCCGTGGCGGTCGCGACCCGCTGGCGTTACCCGGGCTGCACTTCACCCGGGAAAGGGCGGAATCGGTGGCGCTGAACAATGTGCGTGGTGGCGCGATCATCATGGCTGGGTCCGGCATGGCCACGGGAGGTCGGGTGCGCCATCACCTCAGACACAATATTTCGCGCGCAGAGTGCAGCGTGATTTTCGTGGGCTATGCCGCGAAGGGAACTCTGGCGCGGCAGATTATCGATGGGCAAAATCCGGTGCACATCCTTGGCGATGATGTCCCGGTCAGAGCCAGGATCCACACCCTGAATGGGTTCTCGGCGCATGCCGATCAGGCCGGGCTGCTGAAATGGCACGGGCACACAGGCGCGGCGCGCACGTTCCTGACCCACGGCGAGGCGGATACCATGCGGGCGTTCGCGGCGCGGCTTGGCGACACGCAGGTCGAAAGGCCGACACTCAATCAGCGCTTCGATATTTAGCAAGGCCGCGCCCATCGCGCCACGCAATGAGGTCACGGCACCGTCATCGCCGCGAGCTTTGCAACGTCGTCGCTCTCATCCACCCGCCAGATCGCCTCCATCAGCGACGCGATGTCGTAGCGCGGATTCCAACCCGCAGCGGCGGCGCGGAGTTTGTCTTCCAGATCATGGTCGCTCATCGGATTGGCATCGCTGCCGCGCGCCGCGGCCTGCGTGAGTTTGTGCACGGCGCCGTCGGTGGTCGTGATCGTAACGGCGGCTGCGGTCGTCGCGATGCTGGCATCGCCCGTCACGCTGACCTTGCGGCGGAGCGCCTGCACGCGCGGGTCCTGCACGCACGCATCGCCGAACTGGTCGAGCCCGGCCTTGCCGGCAAGCAAGGCGGCCGCGACGGCGTGCTGCACGCTTACCTGCGATTCGCGGCCGGTCGAGATGTTCGGCCGGTCGGCGCGCGCCACCATGAGCGGATTGCCCGTGACCACGACCTTGTCGGCGACGGCCGACGGATGCGCGCGCCGCCAATCCAGGATGCAGTCGATCACCGGGTGCACCACGAAACCGCACGGATACGGTTTGTAGGAGGTTTTCAGAATCTCCCAGCTTTCGCCGAGGCCATCCATAAGCCGCGACAAATCCGGCGTCTCGCCGAGCGCGTGAAAGTAGCCCTGTACGCCATTGAGCGGTTCCGCCGGCCCGGCAAAATTGCGCGCGGCGAGCAGCGCTGACCACAGCCCGTTGCGCGCCGCGTTGCCGACGCCGACGCTTTTTGCCGGCGTGCCGAGACATTCGCACAGACCGGCCGCCTGCGTTGCCGCGAGGCCCAGGGCCGATACCATCTGTTCTGAGCTCAGTCCCAACAGTTTGCCGCTGCCGGCCGCCGCGCCGAATACGCCGCAGGTTGCGGTGATGTGCCAGCCTTTGTGGTAATGCGACGGCGATATCGCGAGGCCCACACGGCACGCGACCTCCTGGCCCAGCACCAGCGCGAGCAGCAGATCGCGGCCGCGAACCTGCTGCATCTCGGCCAGCGCCAGCAGCGCTGGCACGAGCGGCGCCGTCGGATGGATTGCAGTCGCCACATGGGTATCACAGAAGTCGAGCACATTGGCGCCCGCGGCGTTGACGAAGGCGGCGGAAAGCGCATCGAGGCGCTCCCGGCGTCCGATCACGGTGGCTGGACCGCCGGAAGAGAAAGCCGCAAGCGAGGCCAGTGCGGCCTCGATGGTGGCGTCGCGGCAGCCGGTCAGCGCCACGGCAAAAAAATTCACCAGCGATCGCTTGGCCTGGTGCGCGACCGCAGCCGGTAGCGCGTCCCAGGACGTGGCCACCGCCCACTTGGCCAGGTTTTCCGTTACAGGCTGATTTTGCCGCATACCGCGTCCCCCGGCGTTCTATTGACAAATAATCCAACGGCCGGTTGACTTTAGCCAAACAATAAAGCCGCGCCAGTCGCGCCGGCCAAGATTTGAGACAAGGCGGTCCTTGCGATTGTCTTTCTCTTCAGCGCGCAATCCGGCTGCTTACTGCCGCGGCGGATAACCCAGAGGGAGAAGTACGATATGCGTTTCCTGTACCGTGAAATCCGCTGGCAGACGGCGGTTGCCGCCGGCGCGCTGCTCGTGTCGCTTGCCGCATGGCACGACCCGGCGCGAGCCGAGGATAAGACCTATGTGATGAAGCTCGGCACCGCCACGATCAACGAGGCGCAGCACCAATGGTGCAAGCTGTTTGTCGCCATGGTCGAGAAGGATTCGGGCGGCAAGATCAAGGGCCAGATCTATCCGGCGAGCCAGCTCGGTCCAATCCCGCGCGAGATCGAGGGCGTGCAGTTCGGCGCCATTCAGGGTTACGTCGGTCCGCCCGAGTTTTTGGTCGGCGTCGACGCCCGCTACTCAGTGATGTCGACGCCGGGTCTCGTCAACGGCATGGCGCATGCCATTCGGATGGCGGCCGATCCCGAGATGCAGAAGATGATGTTCTCGTTCGGCGCCAACAAGGGCATCCATGGCGTGGCGCTGTTCGTGTCGCAGCCGTCGTCGATCATTTCGCGCACTCCGATCCGCCATCTTGCCGATCTCAAGGGCAAGAAGCTGCGCGTGCTCGCGGCCGACATGCAGCAGGAAATGGTGAAGCGGCTCGGCGCGTCGCCGATCGCGATGACGCTAGGTGACGTGCTGCCGGCCCTTCAGCAGGGCACCATCGACGGCGCTGTTCTCGCCACCACGGTTGACGCGACGATGAAGATGTACGACGCGGCCAAATACATCACAGAAACCGGTCAGCCGATCATCTTTTCGGAGGCCTTCATTTCGAAGAAATGGTACGACAGCCTGCCTCCCGACCTGCAGAAGATCATTGACGCCGACGCTTCGAAGGCCGCTACCGAGGTCGAACCGTGGGCAGCAGACTTCTACGAGAAAGAGCGCAAGCTGTGGAGCGAGCACGGTGAACTCATCAGCCTGCCGGCGGACGAACAGGCCAGCATGATGAAAACGCTCGCGAGCGTCGGGCCCGACGTCGCCAAGACCAAGCCCGGCCTCGACAAGGCCTACGAGGTCTTTGCCGCGGCTGCCAAGCGCACGGCCAAATAGGCTCTGCGGGGCAGACTTTGCCACCGCGCCCTGGCGCGGCGGCCGCGCTTAGATAAAGAGCCCGGGCATCGGGCCATGGAACAATCGGGAGGAACAAGATGCGTCTCATCAAGCGCGGAGCGTCGGCGTTGGCCGCTGTCGGCGCACTGGCCTTCCTGCTGCCGCCTGGTGTCGGCGCGGCGCGCGCCGCCGAAACCTACGTGATGAAGATCGGCACCGCTACGATCAACGAATTGCAGCACGAGTGGTGCAAGCGCTTCGCCGCGATGGTCGAAAAGGATTCGGGCGGGCGGATAAAGGGGCAGATCTATCCGGCGAGCCAGTTGGGTCCGATCCCGCGCGAGATCGAGGGCGTGCAATTCGGCTCCATCCAGGTCTTTGTCGGTCCGCCCGAGTTTCTGGTCGGCGTTGACGCGCGTTATGAGGTGGTCTCGTCGCCGGGGCTGGTCAAGGATCTGGCCCACGAAGTGCGCATGGTCACCGATCCTGAACTGCAGAAGCTGATGTTCAGCTTCGGCGCCGACAAGGGCATTCACGGCAATGCGCTGTTCGTGGCGCAGCCGTCCTCGGTCATCGACCGCACCCCGATCCGGCATCTCGCCGATTTCAAAGGCAAGAAGCTCCGCGTGCTTGCCGCCGACATGCAGCAGGAGATGGTCAAATCGCTCGGCGCGTCGCCGGTGGCGATGACGCTCGGCGATGTGCTGCCGGCGCTGCAGCAGGGTACGATTGACGGCTCGATCGCCGCCATGACGATCTACACGACCATGCATTTCTGGGACGCCGCCAAATACGTCACCGAGATCAATCAGCCCTTCATCTTCTCGATGGCGTTCGTCAGCAAGAAATGGTTCGACGCGCTGCCCAAGGATTTGCAGACGATCGTCGACACCGACGCTGGCAAGGCCGCTGCTGAGGTCAACCCGTGGGAGGTCGCGTTTTTTACCAAACAACGGGAGATATTCGCGCAACATGGCGAACTGATCAGCCTGCCGCCCGCAGAGCAGGCTGCGATGATGAAGCAGCTCCAGGCAGTCGGCGCAGCCGTCGCCAAGCGCAGGCCGGCGCTGGAGCAGGCCTACAATGTGTTCGCGGCGGTGGCGAAGCGGACGCAGCAGTAGCCGGGCTTCGAATATTCAGGCCACCGGTTGTGTGCCGATATAGGCGGCGATGACGGCCGGATTGTTCAAGACTTCCGCGGCTGAGCCGACGCCGAGCGTGCGGCCGTAATCGAGCACATGCAGCCGGTCGGCAAGGTCCGCGACCATCTGCATGTCGTGCTCGATCCAGATCATTGCAATGCCGAGCTCGTCCTTGATGCGCAGGATCAGGTGGGCCAGCTCTTCGCGACCGCCGCGATTGAGGCCGGCCGAGGGCTCGTCGAGCAGCAGCAGCACCGGCTCGAGCGCCAGCGCACGGGCAAACCCGACCAGTTTCTGCACGCCGAACGGCAGCGCGCCAACAGGCGTGTGACGATGCGGGGAGAGGCCGGCAAATTCCATTATTTTCTCGGCGGCCTCGCGGTGGCGCAATTCTTCGCTCCGCACGCCGGGAAGAAACAGCATCTCGGCAAGAACATTGGTGGCGATGCGGCAATGTCTGCCGGTCAGGATGTTTTCCAGCACTGTCATCTGGGGAAACACTTCGCCATGCTGGAAGGTGCGGGCGATGCCGCGCCGAGCGATGTCGTGCGCGGGGCGGCCGTTGATGTCTTCACCGCGCAGCCGGATCGTGCCCTGGCCGCGATAGATGCCGCTGATGCAGTTGAGCACGCTGGTCTTACCGGCGCCGTTCGGACCGATCAGCGCCAGGAGCTCGCCTGCCTCGACGTGAAGCGACACATCGTCGAGCACGGCGAGACCGCCGAAACGCAGCGACAAATGCTCGACCGCGAGCTCAGCCATTGGGCCGCTCCGCCTCGTGCCGGAGCGCCCGATACGAGCGGCGCTCCTCGCCGCTGGCTTGGCCGAGATAGGATTGCTGAATCTCGCGCCGCCCGCGCAGATCGGCGGCGGCGCCCTCCAGCACGACTCGGCCGTTCTCCAACACGTAACCGTAATCGGCGACGGCGAGCGCCACGGCGGCATTCTGTTCGACCAGCAGGATGGTGATGCCGAGTTCCTTGCGGACGCTTGCGAGCCGCTGCGTCAGGTCTTCGACCGCGACCGGCGCGAGACCGAGCGACAACTCATCGACCAGCAGCAGCTCGGGCTTGCACATGATCGCGCTGCCGAGCGCCAGCATTTGACGCTCGCCGCCGGACAGAAGACCGGCAAGACGCTGCCGCAGCGCGGTGAGCGCCGGGAAAAACTGAAAGACCAGCGCCTCGAGGTGACGCCGCTCAGCCGCGTTGGCGCGGTGTGACGCGGCGACAGTGAGATTCTCGACGACCGTGAGATTGGGAAATACCTTGTCGCGTTCCGGGACCAGCACAATGCCGCGCGCGGTATTGGCGTGCGGCGGCTGGTTCTCGATACGCTCGCCGGCGAAGACGATGTTCCCCCTGGTGACGCGCGCGTCGTCGATGCCGATGAAGCCGGAGATGGCGCGGAGCGTCGTGGTCTTGCCGGCGCCATTGTTGCCAAGCACGGCGACGATTGTCCGGGGCATTACCTTGAGCGAGACGCCGTGCAGCGCCACGGCGGTGCGATGATAGGCGACCTCAAGCCCCTCGACGGTGAGCAGCGGCGCATTCGCGGGTGCCGCGGTCATGACGCCATCTTCCCGCGGCGTGCCGCCAGGGCGTTTCTGATCCGGCGCCAGATGCCGACGAGTCCGGCGGGCTCCAGCAGCAGGAACAGGATCATCACCACGCCGAATGCCGCATAGTCGAGGGCGAACACCGTGTTGCTGAAGCGTTCGGGCAGATAGCCGGCGATCGCTTCGATGGCGTAGGGAAACAGAATGACGAATGCCGCGCCGAGCAGTGCGCCGGCAATCGAGCCCATGCCGCCGATGATGATCATCGCCACATACTGCACGGTGAGATAGAGCGAGAAGGCGTCGATCGAAACGAAATTGCGGAAATAAGCGAACAGCGCACCGGCGATCGCCGTCATGGTGGCGCTGACGACGAAGGCGAGGAGCTTGAAGCGCTGCACGTCGATGCCGAGTGCGCCGGCGACGACGTCGCGCTCACGCAGCGCCCGCCAGGCGCGGCCGGTACGGCTGCGCTTGAGGTTGACGCTGATCAGAAGTGCCAGCGCCGCGAAGCCGAGCAGCACGCCATACCACGCCCGCCCGCTGGTCAGGCTCCATCCGCCGATCGACGGCGGATCGATCATCACGCCGGTCGACAGAGACTGGCGCGCCTCATACTCGCCGCCAAGATAGATCATGACAAAATGCAGACCGAGCGTGCTGATGGCGAGGTAGAGCCCGCGCAGCCGCATGGATGGCAGACCGAAGACCAATCCCAGAAACGCGCCGAGCATGGCCGCGGCCGGCAACGTCACCCAGAACGGCGCACCGAATTCACGGAACAGAGCGCCGACCGTGTAAGCGCCCGCGGCCAAAAGACCGGCGGTGCCGAGCGAAATCAGTCCGGCAAACCCGGTGAGCAGCATCAGCGCCAGCGCGCCGATACTCGCCAGCAGCACCTGGTTGGCGAGATCGAGCAAAAACGGCGTGGCGATGAATGGCAGAACGGCGAGCGCCACGACCGCCACGGCAAGCCGCAGCCGCGCGCGTGGTGTGCCGAACAAGGTGAGCTCCTGCGCGGTGCGGCTCGGCGCGTCCATCTCAGACCCGGTCGAGTTGTTCGCGGCTGCCGAACAGGCCCCACGGCCGGATCGCCAGCACGATCAGCAGCACGACGAACGGCACCACGTCGGACAACAGCGGATTGACGTACTGGATGGCGGTAATCTCGGCCGTGGCCACGATCAGCGCGCCGATGATGGCGCCGATCAGGCTGTCGAGCCCGCCCACCAATGCGGCGGGAAACGCTTTCAGCCCGATGGTCGCCATCGTCGACTCGACGCCGGAGTTGAGCGCCAGCAGCATGCCGGCAAGCGACGCCGTGAAGGTCGAGAGTCCCCAGGCGAAGGCGTAGACGGCGTGCAGCCGGATGCCGCGCTGCTCGGCGAGCAGCGGATTTTGTCCGGCGGCTCGCATCCGCACGCCCCAGCGCGTGAATTGCAGAAATCCGAACAGTCCGAGGTAGACCAGTGCGGTAACGATCACGATGGCGATGCTCGCCGCGGAAATATGAACCCCCGGCGCAATGCGTATCGACGGATTGTGCCAGCCGAGCGTGGCGCCGGGATAGAATTGCTGGGTGGTCCAGACCAGCACGGCAAGGCCGCGCAGCAGAATGCCGAGCGCGATGGTGATCAGCACCGCGGCAAGCACCGCCTCGCCGGTCATCCAGCGCATCAGCACCGCATAGACGATGGCGCCCATGGCGAGGCCGCACAAAGCCGCGAGTCCAATCGCCAGGACGGGATTGCCGCTGAACAGCCCCGATGTCGCGACCAGGAAATACGCGCCAATCATCATCAGCTCGCCGTGTGCCAAATTGAGCACGCGGCTGACACGGTAGATCAAGACATAGCCGGTGCTGACCAGCGCATAGATGGCCGCGAGTACAAAGACATTGGCGACGAGCTGCAACGACATGCGACGGCAGCTTTGCTGGGAGAGGGGAGGGGCGGCGCCAAATGTCCGGCGCCGTCGCGATACAATCAGTCGGTGACGTTGACCGCCAGCCAGTCGCGTACGCGCGCCACGCCTTTCGTGGCGGGATCGTAGCGATAGAACCGGTAATATTGCGTGGTTCGGAAGTGATTGGTCGCGGTCCAGACCAGCGGCCCACCGCGCAGTCCCTGGGTATCCAGGTTCAGCATGTTCATCGCGGCGGTGACTTTCTCGGCGCTGGCCGGCCAGCCGGCTTTGGTCAGCACCTGTTCAAGGATGCGACCGGAAATCCAGCCTTCGGTCGCATAGGTCGGTGGGTAAGTATATTTGCCCGCCGCCGCGACTTCGCGGATTTCCTTTTGGATCGGCAGATCGTCACGGAACATGGCGTTGGCGGTGAGCACTTCGAGACCGGGGTCGGCGATGCGCTTGAGCTCATCTTCCGCTTGGATGTGGCCGTAGGCGAGGTATTCGCCGCTCCAGCCGAGCCGGCGCAGCGCCTCGAAGGTCTTGGCTTCGGCCGGCCACGGCGCATAGGCGTAGCCCCAGTTGGCGCCGGCGCTTTTGATCTTTGTGGCGAACGGCGTGTAGTCGGCGGTGGTTGGCGGGATGAACTCCTTGTCCACGGTCTTCATGCCCAGGGAGTCGGCAAGCTTCGCGGCGTTATCGACGCCGATGCGCGAGATCGGCACCGGGATGCCGACCAGAGCGAGCTTCACGTCGCCTTTTGCCATCTCCTTGATCGAGTGGATCGCCACCGGAATGTCGACCGAGAAATCGAAACCAGTCGAGCAGAACATCAGCGGCGCCGGCTTCGGCGGATGCGCCTCCTTCGGGCACACCGCACCGGCGAACCACAGCGGCACGCCGGCGCGCTTGGATTCGGCGATCACCGGACCGTATGTAGATGAGAAGCTTGAATTGATCATCAGGATCACGTTCTCCTGACGGATCAGCTTGGTAGCGTTGGCGGCTGCCTTCGACGGTTCGGCCTGATCGTCCTCGATCAGGAGCTTGACCTGATGACCGTTGATGCCGCCCTTGGCGTTGAGGCGATCGACATAGATGCGCAGCATTTCGATGACGGGCGCCTGGGTGGCGGCGGCCGGTCCTGTCATCGCCGCAGTGACGCCGACGGCATAGGCGTCCTGCGCGGACGCGCCGGTCGATGGCAGCATGCACGCCGCGGCGAACGCGGCAACAAATCCCGCAAACGCACCTACTCGCATGATGTCTTTCCTCCCTCTGTGCCGGCGCTGGTGCCGGTCGTTATCGGATGAACCCGGATGCCGCCGTTCAATCACCCGCCACGGCATCCTACGGAGCGGATTTCGCAAACACAATTAGCGCCGTCGCCAACCGGGGGGGCAGCGGCCCAATGGAACGACGCCACTTTGCTACGCTGCGTTTTTGAAGCCGAGCGCCTTGCTGGCCAGCGCCGCGCCTTCGGCGAGCGACCGCAGCTTGGCCCACGCGATCTGCGGGTGCGAGCGTCCGCCGAAGCCGCAATCGGTCCCGGCGATGACATTCTCCTTGCCGACGCGCCGCGCGTAGCGTTGCAGCCGCTGCGAAACCAGTTCCGGGTGTTCGACCACATCGGTCGAATGGCTGACGACGCCTGGATTCAGAATTTTGCCCGGCGGCAATTTCACAGTGTCCCAGACCGTTACCTCGTGCTCGTGGCGCGCATTGGCGGCTTCGATCAGATAGGCCTGTGCCTTCACCTTCAGCATCAGGTCGACGATTTTCTCCAGGCCGAGGTCGTAGGCGTGCGGGCCGTGCCAGCTGCCCCAGCACAGATGATAGCGCACGCGATCTTCGGGGATGTTGCGCAGCGCGTGATTGAGCGCCTCGATCCGCATCTCGCAGCGGGCGCGGAACGCCGCCAATCCCATGCCAATGCCGATGCGGTCCCACAGCGCCGGCAGCCAGGCGTCGTCGACCTGGAGGATGAGGCCCGCGCCGGCGATCGCCTCGTATTCTTCTCGCATCGCCTCGGCGAGCGCGTACACGTAGTCCTCATCGCTCTTGTAGAAGCGATTGTGCCGGTAAACTTCAAGGCTCGCCGGCGCGGTTGAGGTCAGAAAAACGTCCGCGGTGCCGGCGGCCGCGATGGTGACGTCGATCTCCTGTTTCAGCTCGGCGTGGCCCGCGTAAGTGACAGGCCCGGTGCAGGCCTGCACCGGCCGCCTCTTCGTGATCTGCGCGCCCGGCATATAGAACAGCGTGCCGCGCTCGCTGGCATAGCGATAAAACTCGGCAAAGTCCTCGCGGTCCTTGCCTTGTTCGATCAGCGGCTTGCTCGCCGGCTCGGCGATCTCGCTGAAGCCGCCGAAACGGTTCTGCATGTAGCGCAGCCAGTCGCCGCCCTTGGCGTATTCACCTTCATTAATAATGTCGATGCCGACTGCGCGCTGCCGCGCCACGACGGCGGCGACCTCTTCGGCAAGCTGCGTCAAATCGCCCACCGCGACGCCGGAATCAGGCGCGGCAAAAGGCAGACTGCCGACATGGGTGGTTAAAATCTTCGTGTCGCTGCGCCGCATGGAACCAGCCCCCGCCGGGTTGTCGCCATATTCAATGTCGGCGCTTATAGATGAAATCGACCGGCTTCGCGATATGTGCGACCCCGCTGCCGGCGTGCGCTTACCATCGCGTGCGGCGGCAAGCGTTAGCGTTGTATTTTTCGCGCAATTGTTTCATCGGCCGCGGACCTGCGCGCTCCTGGGCCGAGTGTCGCCATATTCGTAAAAATTTTGCGGCTGAAACAAACAAATGGAATCAACAAACGCCGGGCGGGGATGCATGGCAGAAATTTGGCGCACCTTCGCGGACAACATATCCGCCATGCGCTCGCGCGCCTGCCCCGCACATCCGCCGATGCTATGAGACGGCGCCTCGCCGTTTGGCAAGGTGCTTCCGGGCGTTCGACACTCGCCATCAACCCAACGGTTTGGCGAGTGTTTTGTTTCGCGGCGGAAGCTCGACACCCTTAAGTTAAGAGTAGGAGTTGACTGCATGAAGTTGACGACACTTTCGCTGGCCGTCGCGGCGGCCTGTGTGTTTGCGCAGGGCGCGCAGGCGCACGGCTATCATCATCATCGCTACGGTTATCGTCAGCACGCGAGCAGGCATGTTCTGTCGCAACGTTATCTGGAACAATCGGGCTATGGGTCGGAGACATCGGCCGGCCAAAGCTGGAATCGGGGCTGGCAGCAGTGGCCATCCGATTCCCGGAATGGTTGGGGCCGCAGCGCCCGCGCTCACCAGGGCGAATATTCCGGCTATGCGGATTCCGGTTTTTCTGAACGCCGGCGGTTTTCCCGGCGCCACCGCATCGCGCGATATAACGGGCGCGGTGAGGGCCGCGGCGATGTCTCGCATTATGCTGAACGCGCCGATTCCCGCGGCGGCTACGGCCCGCGGCCATCGGCGTGGTGCGGCTGGGAGATGCGGCATCTGGTCGGCTCCGATCCGGGAGCGCAATACAATCTCGCGCGCAACTGGGCGCATTGGGGCCACTCGGGGCCGGCCGGCGTCGGCGCTGTCGTGGTCTGGGCGCATCATGTCGGCAAGATCGTCGGCCGCGACGGCGACCAGTGGGTGATCGAGTCCGGTAACGACGGTCACCGCATGCGCACGCGGCCGCGTTCGATCGGCGGCGCCATCGCCATCCGCTGGGGATAAGCCGTCCGTCCTGACAATGCGATCCGGCGGCCCGTGACGTTGAATAAGCACACGGGCCGCCGATGTTTTGCCGCCGGTGTTTTTATGTCAGCTTCGGCAGCAGCTCGGCGAACACATCGGGCTTGTAGCCGACGGCGGTGAACAGATGGCCGAGCGATTCCTCGACCATGGTCTTCAGCCGCGCCATGTCGAGGCCGACGACCTTGCCGCGGGATTTGCGCACCCGCCCGCCGATGATCACGGTGTCGATATTGCTGCGTTCGGCGGCCTGCACCACGGTGCCGATGGCGTTGTTCGACGGATAGAGATTGATGTCGTCGGTGCGGATGATCAGAAGATCGGCCTCCTTGCCGGGCGCCAGCGAGCCGATCTTGGCGTCGAGCCCGGCGCAGTGCGCGCCCGCCACGGTGGCGCAGTGGAGCACGTCGCGGACCATCAGCGGCTTCGGCGGATTTTGATCGCCCGAGAACCGCCGGTTCTGCGCCATCGCGCGCTGCAGATAGAACGCGGTGCGCATCTCCATGAACATGTCGGTGCTGTAAGAGGTTTCGTTGTCGACGCTGAGCCCCGGCTTGATGCCATGGTCCCAGGCGTGCTGCAGCGCGCAGACACCTTCGCCCAACGCGTACTGCGCATCGGAACGCGGACAGACGTCGATGTTGGCGCCGGTGTCGACGAAGATCTTCCAGGTCCGCTCCGGCAGCGCGCCGCAATGATTGAACGTGTTGTCGGGACCGACGAGCTTGGCTGCGGCGAGCGGTTCGAGCAGCTCCGCCATCTTCGGACCCTGGAATTCGGTGGTGATGCGCAGCCCAAGTTTGCGCGCAAACTCCCAGTTGGCGCGATCGGGGCCTGAGAACATGCGCAACGTCACCAGCTGGTCGGCGGACGAGAAATATTTCTTCTGCAGCCGCGCGAGATCCTGCGGCCATTGATGATCCCATTCGCCGGCGCTTGGCGGGCCCGAGGCGTGCACGGCGCGGATGCCGCTGTCGAACAGCGCCTCGATCGCCGCGTCGGAATGTGCGGCGCTGCGCGAATTGTGCGAATTGTCGATCACGCAGGTGACGCCGGCATCGATGCAGCCAAGCGCTGTCAGATAGTTGCCGACGTAGTGGTCCTGTGGACGGTACGCCTTGGCGAACGACAGGTGCGTCGCATTCATATAGTCGGCGAGCGTCGGCGAGTTGGGATTGATACGGCGCAACTGCCCTTCCCAGGAGTGGCGATGGCAATCCACCAGGCCCGGCACGACGATGCAGTCGCCGGCGTCGATGATCTGCGCTCCGGCTGCGTCGATGTTCGGGCCGATCGCCGAGATTTTCGTGCCTTCGATCAGCACATCGCCCTTCGCGAGATCGCCGACCTTGGCGTCCATCGACACGATGGTGCCGCCCTTGATCAGCGTGCGGGCCGATCCGTTGACCGCGGGCTGACCGTCGAAGCGTTGCACGTCGGCCGCTGCGGCGCCGCCGAAACCCGCTCCGCCGGCCACTCCGGCAGCGAGCCTGGCTCCGGCTTTCAAGGCGGCGCGGCGTGAGATGCGAGCATTCGCGGTGCGCGGCGATGTCGTCATGGCGAGTCCTCCCTGTGTGGTTTTGTGACACTGCGATTGGGCAAGCGTAGCGCAGTCCAGCCTCGGCCGTGAGCGCAGAAATCACGGTGGGACGCTCGCGGCGTTGCGATTTGCGGCGGCTAGCCGATTGCGGCATCATTCGGGGCATTAAATTTGGGAGGACTCGCGTGGATATGAAATTCGGCATCGGACAGCCCGTGCCGCGGGTCGAGGACCCGCGCTTCATCACCGGCCGTGGCCGCTACGTCGACGATTTCGACCTGCCGCAGCAGTGTCACGCTGTTCTGATCATGTCACCGCACGCGCACGCGCGCATCAAGCGCATCGATGCCGCCAAGGCCAAGGCCGCCGATGGTGTGCTCGCGGTTCTCACCGGCGCCGACGTGCTGGCCGACAAGCTCGGCGCGCTGGCCCCGCCGATGCCCGAGGACATGGGTGGCCCGAAAGGTTTTCGTACCCAGCGCACCATTCTCGCCACCGACAAGGTGCGCGCGGTCGGCGAGCGCGTCGCGTTCGTCGTCGCCGAGACGTTGACGCAAGCGAAAAACGCCGCCGAACTGGTCGAGATCGAGTACGAGCCGTTGCCCGCGGTGATCGACGTCGAGGATGCGGTGAAGCCCGGCGCGCCGGCCATCTGGGACGAAGCGCCCAACAATGTGTCCTTCACTCTCATGATGGGCAACAAGGACGCAACCGATGCCGCGTTCGCGGCGGCCAGGCACACCGTCTCGCTGAAAGTCCGCAACACCCGCATCACCGCCAATTCGATCGAGCCGCGCGCCGCGATCGGCCACTATCATCCCGACGGTGACAACTACACGCTCTACTCGACCTCGCAGAATCCGCACGGCACCCGCTCGTCGGTCGCCGGCCAGGTGCTGCGCATTCCAGAAACAAAATTGCGCGTCATCTCGCCGGATGTCGGCGGCGGTTTCGGCATGAAGCACGGCGGCTATCCGGAGGATGCGCTGGTGGTGTGGGCGTCGCGCCGGGTCGGTGGCAGGCCGGTCAAATGGGTGTCGACGCGTTCGGAGGCGCTGCTTGGCGACGCGCAGGGCCGTGATCAGGTTGTCACCGGCGAACTCGCGCTCGACGAGCACGGCAAAATCCTCGGCCTGCGCGTCAACGCGCTGCACAACATGGGCTCGCACGTGTTCGCCGCCGCCATGGTGGTGCCGCTGTTCGCGCTCCGCCTCGCGCCCGGCGTCTATCAGGTGCCGGCGGTGCACGCCTTCGGCCGCGCGGTGCTGACCAACACTATTCCTCTGGCGCCCTATCGCGGCGCCGGCCGTCCGGAGGCGACTTATCTGATCGAGCAGCTGCTCGACAAGGCCGCGCGCCTCATCGGTATCGACCCGATCGAGATCAGGCGGCGGAATTTCATTCCGTCGTCCGCCATGCCGCACAAGATCGGCACCGGCATCACCTACGACAGCGGCGACTTCGTCCATGTCATGGATGAATGTCTCAAGCTCGCCGACTGGAGCGGCTTCGCCAAGCGCGCCGCCGACTCCAAGAGGCACGGCAAACTGCGCGGCCGCGGTATCGGCTATTTCCTGGAAGAGGCGGCCGTGTTCAACGACCGCATGGTGCTGCGCTTCGATCCGAGCGGCATGCTGACGATTCTGGCCGGCACCCATTCGCACGGTCAGGGCCACAACACCGTCTACGCGCAGATGGTCCATGAATGGCTCGGCGTGCCGTTCGAGAGCATCCGCTACGTGCAGGGCGACACCGATGCGGTCCCGATCGGCCGCGGTTCCTACGGTTCGCGCTCGATGCATGTCGGCGGCAACGCGCTCAAGCGCGCCGCCGACAACATCATCGAGAAGGCCAAGCCGATGGCAGCGATGATGCTCGAGGCGGCCGCCGGCGACGTCGAGTTCAAGGACGGCGCATTTCGCATCGTCGGCACCGACCGCGCGCTGCCGCTCACGGCAGTGGCGCAAGCGTTCTACCGCCCAGCGCACCTGCCGGCACAGTTCGACGTCGGCCTTGAAGCTTCCGGGACGTTCGCCGCCGAGCCGCCGAACTATCCGAACGGCTGCCACGTCTGCGAGGTCGAGATCGACCCGGAGACCGGCGCGGTGACGCTTGACCGCTATGCCGCGGTCGACGATGTCGGAAAGATCATGAATCACATGCTTTGCGAGGGTCAGATCCACGGCGGCGTCGCGCAGGGCGTCGGTCAGGCGCTGATGGAAGCCATCGTGTTCGACGGCGGCGGCCAGCTGCTCACTGGCAGCTTCCAGGATTATCCGATGCCGCGCGCCGACGATCTGCCCGAATTGACGTCCGAGCTGACCGAAGTGCCGGCGCGTACCAATCCGCTCGGCGTCAAGGGCGCAGGCGAAGCCGGCGCCACCGGCGCGCCGCCGGCAGTAATCGGCGCAATTTTAGATGCGCTCAAGCCGCTCGGCATCGACCACATCGACATGCCGGCAACGCCGTCGCGGGTGTGGGCGGCGATCCAGGCGCAGCATACAAGAGCCGCGGCGGAGTAAGCTTTTACTCCAATCGAACGCGGGGCATTCGGCTGGCGCGGACGCTCCGCGCGAAACCTATTCGCGACGTTTGCGGGTTCCAGGCTCGGGTTCCGGCCTACGCCACGATCTGCTCACGGACGTCGAAGGTGCAATCGAGATCGAGTTTGCCGAGCGGGGAGGGACCGCCGAGGAAATAGCCCTGGCAAAGTTCGATGCCGAGGTCGCGGACATTCGAAAACTGCGCGCCGGACTCGATGCCTTCCGCGCAGGTGACCAGCTTCAGCGTCTTCGCCAGATGCACGATCGAGTCGATCACCGCTCCGGCCTCCGGCCGCTCAACCCTGGCGATGAATGATCTGTCGATCTTGACCTTGTCGAACGGGAACGACGTGAGATAGCTCAGCGACGAGTAGCCGACGCCGAAATCGTCCAGCGCAATGGAAACGCCGAGCTTTTGCAGCTGGCGCAGCGCCTCCAGGTTCTGCTCCGAATCGCGCAGCAGCACGGTCTCGGTGATCTCGATCTCGATCCGCTCCGGTGGGAGATCCGCATCGGCCAGAGCAAGCATCGTGGAATCCACGACGCTCGACTTGGCGAACTGCACCGCCGAGACATTGACGGCGACCTTTATGTCGTCGCGCATGAGCCTGGCGTCGCGACAGGCCGCATTCAGGGCCCATTCGCCAAGCTGTACGATCAGGCCGGACTCTTCGGCGAGCGGAATGAACTGGTCGGGTGGCACCAGCCCGAGTGTCGGATGCCGCCAGCGCAGCAGGGCTTCGACCGCAACGGTGCGTCCGGTGCCGGTCGATACAATCGGCTGATAGAACAGTTCGAATTCCTCGCGCCAAATCGCCTGACGGAGATCGTTTTCAAGGGCGTTGCGGCGATCGGCCTCCGCCTTGAGTTCCTCGCTGTAGAAGCAAAAGCAGTTGCGCCCCGCGGTTTTGGCCTTGTACAGCGCCAGATCTGCGCTGCGCAGCAACAATTCGCTGCGCTCGCCGTGGGCCGGATAAAGCGCAATACCGACGCTGCACCCGATGTTGGCTCTCTTGCCCTCGATATCGAATGGCTCGCCGATGACATGAACGAGCCGTTCGGCGAGAATTTTGCACACACCCTCCAGATCGTCCTTGGCGCCGAGCACGATGAGCGCGAACTCGTCGCCGCCAAGGCGGGCAGCGACGTCGCTATCGCGAATGGAGTCGCGCACGCGCTTCGCCACTTCCTTCAGCAAACCGTCGCCGACGTGGTGTCCGTACGCATCGTTGACCTGCTTGAAGCGATCGAGATCGAGCATGAAGATGGCGAACTGCGCTCCCTCACGGCGCTGCCTGGCGATAAGCTCTTCAAGCTGCTCGCGAAACAAACTCCGGTTCACCAGACCGGTCAGCGGATCGTAGCGCGCAAGGCGCATGATCTTGGCTTCGTCGTCCCGGCGGTCGGTGATGTCGTCGATCAGCGAAATAAGAAATTCGGGGACTCCGTTGTCGTCACGAACGACAAGCCTCTGCACCATGACGCTGCGCCGGCCGTGGCCTTCGGTGTTGATTGCAAACTCCACGCTTGTCCGGCCGCCTGTGCTGTTCAACGCGTCGATGTCGTCGTCGCTGATGCGGTCGGCTGTCTCTTTGGCGAAGAGGTCTGAGATATGGGAGCCCTCGATGCCGTCCGGCCGCAACTCGTGCAGGGTCATGTAGGCGCGATTGGCGAGAAGGATTTTCCGCGACCGCGCGTCCTTGATGACGATCGGCATCGGGATGTTCTGGATGATGGTGTCGAGAAAGTTCTTGACCCTTATCAGCTCTTTCTCCGCGTGCCGCTTTTCGGTGACGTCCTCGTGGGTCGAGACCCAGCCGCCGTCGCTCTTGATGCGGGTCGTGATGTGGATGATGCGGCCTTTGGAAATCGTATCGATGGACTGCAATGTCGCGCCCAATTCGTGCCGGGTCCGCATTTTGGTGAGGTATTCCTCGACGTCTTCGGCCAATTCGCCGTGCTCTTTGCGCGTTTGCACAAAATCCTTGAGCGTGCAGCCGACATGATATTTTTCGGGCGACAGACCGTAGAGTTGCAGATACTTGCTGTTGTAGGCGACAAGGCGCTGTTCCTTGTCGAACATGCTCAGGCCCTGCGGCATGTGCTCGGTCGCGGATTGGAACCGCTCGATCAGTTCGTCGCGCGCTTGTTGGGCATCAGCGAGCCTGCTCACTCGCCAGACGTCCCAGGCGACTGCGCCGATCATCAGCAGGGTGAACAGCGTTGCCACGATGCGATAGATCGACCGCTGCCGCCAGAACTCGGCGAGAATTTCGTCCTCGCCCATTCCGGCGACCATAATCAGCGGCACACTCTTGGACTTTCGGAAGGCAACCAGACGATTGACGCCGTCGATAATGCCGCCACCCCAGTAGAAACCGGTGAAGCCCTTTTTGAGTCCGGCCTCCAAAGGTGGCGCCGACAGTCGTCCGCCGACGAGCGACGGGGACAGCCCTTGCGCCGCCAGGATCGTCAGATCCGCGTTTCGCAGCGAGAGGCTGCCATGAGCGCCGAGATTGGCGGTGCTTAAGAATCTGACGATCTCTTTCGGCTCGAGCGATGCCACCAGCGCGCCGGCAAAATGACCTTCCGTGTCGAACAGCGGCCGGGCGATCTTGATCGACGCGCCGGCAACGACGCGGCCGTTTTCGACGGCGGAAATGTGCAGAATGTCCTTGTTGGTCTTGGCAAGTGCGGAGAAATACTCGCGGTCGCCCAGGAAGGTCGGCTGTGCGAGTTCACTCGTCGTCGAGGTGACAAAGCCGTCCCGATCGATAACGGTGAACCGGCTGACGGTGCGTGACGTCAACGCGGCGCGCTCGGTCCAGTATTTCAAGTCAAAGCGGCCCTGGTCCTTCTCATAAAGCAGCCTGAGCAGCCGCAGCGAGCGGTCGACGTCCAGGAATTGCGACTCGAGATGCTGCTCGTAGACCAGCGTCACGTTGGCGAGACGGAGTTCCGCGGCGCTGACCGCCCTGTCGTGCTCGCGCGAGGTTGCGACCGCATAGGCGAGCCAGCACAATGGGACCAGGAGGAGCGCCAGATACAGCACCGAGCTGCGCATGAGGAGCGCAGCGAAGGCCGAACAGGATTGGCAGATTTTGTTCATGGCCGCCGTACAATCGATGCGGCGCGTCCATTAGCAGGCATCCGGCGACTAAATCGTTTTGCTCCGGCTGTTCGACGCCTATTTCATCTTGATCCAAATTAAGGTGATTTGGCCCGTTTACGGTGTATTTACCCTGGGAAACAGGCGTGCAGCATGAAAGGAAAATAGCGTGGCGATTATCGTGCTTGCCCATGGCGCCTGGTCCGCGGCGTGGTCGTGGAAAAAGGTAAGGCCCCTGCTGGCGGCTGCCGGTCACGAATTCTATGCGCCGACCTACACGGGATTGGGCGAGCGCGCGCATCAGGCGAGGCCGGAGAATGACCTCGACACGCACATCCAGGACGTGTTGGGCGTCCTGAAATATGAGGATCTGCGCGATGTCGTGCTGCTCGGTCACAGTTATGGCGGCGTGGTCGCCACCGGCGTCGCCGACCGCGCGCGCGAGCGCATCGCACGGCTCGTTTATCTCGATGCTTTCGTGCCGGAAAATGGCCAATCGCTGATCGACCTGTTGCCCGAACGCGAGCGGCAGCGGCATCTGGACAGCGTCAAGAACGGCGACGGCTGGCGCGTCCAGCCCAATCCGATTCCGCCCGATACGCCGCCGGAGGATGCGGCCTGGATTGCAAAATTCCGCCTGCCGCAATCGGCCCGCTGCTTTGAGCAGCCGGCGCGGCTTGGCGCGCCTTTGACGCTGCCGCGCGCCTTTATCTTATGCACGCGCGGCGCCGAGCTGCGGCCGTTCGGGCAGTTCGCGGCGCGGGCGAAGCGCGAAGGCTGGCCGTATTACGAAATCAACTTTACCCACAACCCGAACGTCACGGCGCCCGGCGCACTGGTGGAACTGCTGCGGCGCATTACGGCAGCATAGGTCGTCGAGAATGTCGCGGATCGCATCGTTCCATCGTTCGCGCCCACTTGCCTCGGCACCACGGTTTTGCGCGGCCTAGACCTATTCCTCGGCGATCTCGGATTTGTCGGCGTCCTCATCTGGACTTGTAGGATCGGCGGCGCAGATTCCGAGACTGATCTTGCGGCGAGCGACGGCGGGAGTGGCAGCAGCCGTTCGGGGCGGCTCGCGTGAGCGGTCGAACAACATGGCGCCTGCGTTACCGCCAGTTTGCACCAGATCGTCCTTGGCGCATTCCGAGGCGATCGCAAGTCCAATTGAAGACAGATGCGCGCGGCGATAGCAGTAGATCGCCAGCATGGCACGGGCTTGGGGCGAAACTGTTGCGACGAGTTGTTCGAGGCCGTCGGGACTGGCGCGATACATCCGGCCCAGGGTCTGATCGTCGATGGGGCAGCGGTCGTCATCCAATGGCAGGCAAATCTCGGGCAGCATTGAGGCCTCCATTGCCGGGGTTTTGCCGGTACGTCCGGGTCAATAGGAGTTTTGCGGCGCACATCGCAATTCAGATAACGACCCTAAGGGTGAGCACGTAAGGGTCGCGCGGAGAATTTGCGGATGTGGATGAACTCAGTGGGTCAGCCCGCGGCTTTCCGTGGAGTCCTGAATGAAGCTGCGCAGCGTATCGGTGTCGAATGGCTTGCGCAGAATGCGCAATCCCGACGGCGCCGCCGCGGCGGCATCGCTGTAGCCGGTTGTCAGCATCACCGGCAGGCCCGGATAGCGCAACCGCACTTCGTTGGCGAGGCCGACACCGTCGATGGTTCCGGGCATGACGATGTCGCTGAACACAAGATCGACGCTGGTGCCTTCCTCCAGCAGCTTGAGGGCCTCGTCCGCAGATTCGCGATAGACCGTGTCATAGCCGAGATGCTCGAACAGGGAGGACGTGACCTCGGCGACTTCGGCACTGTCATCAACAACCAGCACCACCGGGTGCCGCTCGCCAGCTTTTTCCGCCTCGGCAACCGTACTCTCGGCCGCCTCGCTCTCGGCGCAGGCCGGCAGATAAATGGTAATCGTCGTGCCTTGTCCGACGGTGCTGTCAGCCTGCACCGTGCCGCCGGCCTGGTGAGCAAAACCATAGACCTGCGACAGGCCGAGGCCGGTTCCTTTGCCGACTTCCTTGGTGGTGAAAAACGGATCGAAGATCCTGGTGAGCAGGCTCGGCGGAATGCCCATCCCGGTATCGCTGAATTCGAGCGCGACGAAATTATCGCTCTGCTCCTTGCTGAGTCCGCCGTCGGCCTTGACGTTGCAAACCATCAGCGAAAACACGCCGCCGTTCGGCATCGCGTCGCGCGCATTGACCGCGATGTTGACGATGGCGAGCTCGAGCTCGGCAAGATCGATCTTGACGCGATCGCTGCCTGCTTCGATCTGTTCCTTGTAAACGATGTTGCCGCGCAGCGAGCTTTCGATCAGCGTGCGCATGTTTCTGATGCTGGCGTTCAGATCGACAACCGTCGGCGAAAGATGCTGGCGCCTGGAAAAGGTCAGCAACTGGCGCGTCAGGCTCTCGCCGCGCTTGGCCGCCGTCTGGATGGCCTCGATGGCGCGCGGCAGTTTCGGGTCGAGCAGGCGCTTGAAGGTCTGGGCATTGCCGCCGATGATCATCAACAGATTGTTGAAATCGTGGGCGATGCCTCCGGTCAGCTTGCCGATCGCCTCCATCTTCTGGGACATCGCCAGCTGCTCGCGCGCCTCGACCAGCTTTTCCTGCGTGTCGCGCCGTTCGGTCGCGTCGCGCAGGACATTGGCAAAGCCGACCAGATTGTCATGGTCGTCCCGAATCGCGGTGAGCGTGCCGGTGACGAAGAACGGCGCGCCGTTTTTGCGTACGCGCCAGCCTTCCACTTCGTGCTTGCCGTGCCGGACGGCCAGTTCCAGCGCGCGATTCGGCACGCCGGCGCGGCGCTCGTCGGGCCGGTACAGGATGCCGAAATGCTTGCCGAGGATTTCATCGGCTTCGTAGCCGATGATCTTTTGCGCGTTGCCGTTCCAGCTGGTGACGTGCCCCGTTGGATCGAGCACGAAAATCGCATAGTCGGCGGCGCCTTCGATGAAGATCTGGAAGTGCTGCTTGAGATTCCGAAACGCGAGCTGCGTCTGATTCAACTGGGCCGTCAAATGGCTTTGCGTCGCGACGAGAGCGGCCTGAGCCTGCCGCCGTGTCGCGGCGGAGGCCGCGAGCATGAGGCAGACGGTCAGCGCGGCGATCGACAGCGCCGGCAGGAGGACGAGCGACCGGTGCACGTCGGCCGCCGGCAGCGCGCCGGATTCGGCCGAGACGCTCCAGACCGCGGCGCCGCAAAATACCAGTGCGGCGGCCGCGACGTCGCGCTGGTTGCCGCGCAGAGCGGCCCACATGAGTGGTCCAAAGATCAGAAACGCGAGCGCATCGCGATACGGGAGCAGGGCTGGCAGATACGCGCCGATCAGGCTCCCTCCCGCAACGGCGCCGATCGCGACCGCTACGATGGGCACCACGACCGATTCCAGAACGCCGGTTTTGGACATGTGGCGCAGCGGCGTGTTGGCCCAGAGCAAAATCGCCGGCGTAATGATCGCCGTCCCGGCCGCATCCGCGAGCCACCATTTGATCCACGGGATAACCGAGCCGCCGATCAGATCGGCGGGCGCGACACCGTCGGCGAGGCGGCTGCCCGCAATGGCGATGGCGGAACTGATCACGGCAACCATCGCGATGATCGCCATGCTTCTGGCAATATCGGACGACGTGTCGAAGGCCTTGCGTCCGGAAGACCAGCGATTGATCAGCCAAGCGCCCGCGGACGCCGCCCCGGCCGTGGCGACGCCGATTGAGGCAGCCTCCGGCAACGACGCCATCGTCATGCCGTAAATTGAAAACGCGGAAGCCGAAAACGCGCCGAGAAAGATGGCGGGCCAGACGCGATAGCCGCCCAATAGAACAAGGCAGAGCGCGATACCAGTCGGTGGCCACAATGGCGTGGCGGCCGGATTGGTCGCCGGGAGCAGCAGTGCGATGTTGGCGAGGCCGAAATAACACGCTGCAATGACGGCGAGCTCAAGCAGGTAGGTCGCCGCGCTCAGCATCGTGTGCAGATCGAGAGACTTCAGCCGGCCAATTCTCGCTATCGCCATCGAGTGCCTCGCCTGGGGACACTTGGGGAACCAAAAAACGACTCAATGCGGGCGATTTGGCCGCAACAATGGGCCAAATAAGGGACGACGCAAGGCAGAGGTGCAATGCAAGGTATAAGCCCTTGCTATCGCAGAAGTTCCGACGTGAGGGAACTTTCGTCCGGACCGGCCTGAACGGCCGTCGGGCTGCGTGGCGTGCTCCGGCCGCCGCTCCCGGACCGATCCCGCCGATTTTAGTCAATGATGATTTTCAGTCGATGATCGAGGGACCGTCCGCCTTCGCGCGGGCGACATTGTCCTTCATCTGCTGTAGCCGCTCCGGTGAGTGGCCTTGCCACTTCGTCACTTCGGCAATGACCCGCAGCGGATCGCGGGAGCGATATGACAGCGTCGGATTGCCCGGAAATTTCTTATCCGTCAGGTTCGGATCGTCCATGATCGGCCCGGTCGGTTCCACGACATAAATTCGCTCTCGCCCGCTGCCGGCGGCCAGCTCCGCGCCCCAGATCGCGGCATCCAGCGTGGCCGCGAAATAAACCCAGCGCGGCGGCAACGTTCGCACTTTCCATGTGCCAGTTGCCGACAAGGCCAGCGGCTCAAAGATCGTTCGCGAGAACATCGCCCGTGAGTCCAAGCTAACACACGGACGAAGGCCCGCTTTACACCGCCGTAGGCCGCGAATTTGCCGATCACGGCACGGTCAAGCACACAGCAGACGAATACGTTCGTCATGAGAACGGCGAGGCGATCCACACCAATTCAGCGGAAGGCTAATTCTCAATCTTCAAGCGCGGTATGCGGGGCGTTTATCAGCACTGCAAAGAGAAGCACTTACACCGTTATTTGGCGGAATACGATTTCCGCTACAATCACCGCATCGCGCTTGGCTACAACGATGGCGACCGTGCGACGCTTGCCATGAAAAACGCGACTGGCAAGCGTCTCACGTATCGGGAACATAACGGCGCCGGATTATAGAGCGCAAGCGAAACGGCTTATGCGTTGGAGAAAACGTAACAGACAGGTAGGCGTTTAAGTCGGCGTCCTTCCCCACCATCTAACTGACATAAACTGGCTAGGAATATACACTCCTATCAATTTATGTCGTGGCAAATACTGATTTTTTTCGACGCCTTCGCCGCGGGTACCAAAATCAACATCGTAAAGAAATTCATCGGGCACACTTACTGAAATCTCTGGATTGACGGAGGGGGCCATAAATGTTTCAAAGATTATATCTGTTCGACGCCTATACTGGATAGCCTTGCCGTAGAGCGTGACACACGCGCCCGGAGGCACGACGATGTCTTCCTCAATCCTTCTTTCAACTGAATACGCACCATGTGACTGACTCTCTCCCGATTTTACTATTGTGCCATCCTCTTTCCGGGCAAAATATTCCACAATTTCCGTTTTTCCTTGTTTGAATGAAAAGTCGAATGCCTGATAAAATGCTAGTAGATTTTTGTTGGTTGACGTGACGTTTTTTAGTTGACGTTCAACTGTAGTCTCAACCAAAACCGTGTCTTCGTCGCATTTCTTTATTGCGACAGTCCAAGTATGCCGTTCGGCTATGAATTCAAACTTCATAAGCTTGTAAATTTCGCTCTTTAGTTCTGGCGGCAATACATACTGGAAGGCAGCTAAAAAGGCGTCGCGCAGCAATTCGGTCTTCAGAAATGTATCAACCGTGAGAGCTAAAAACCCGGCAACCAACAGAGCATCAGAAAGAGCAACGGCCAATCTCGTGGTCCACTGCCAAGGTAAAACGTCTGAGAAAATCGCGCCGCAGATGCCCAATAAAAACATTACCGCAATGGCGATCCATAACCGTATTCGCGCCGGCCAAATCATCGGTTTTGTTGTCATTCCCGATCTCGCTCCACGACCCCAAAAAGAAGCGATCAAGTAGACCCAACATAAGGCTCGCGTCGCAAGTGGTTTTCCACGAAAGGTGTGTAACAGGCATTGCGCAATATTCCTCCATGCGCTAAAAAACTAACGCAAGAGGCTCTTGCATTTTCGTGCGGCCCCCGTTGGCAGTCGGCGGGCCGTTTCTATTTCTTAACTCGCTTTTTTTCGTTGTGTTTTTGCTCTCTTCGGAGTCACACTTTGTTTGTGTTGGACACCAGCCAGGCGAGCGCCGCGTAAGGCCGACTCAAAGCGCGCCTGCGTTTGTTCGGGGCTGAATCTTTCAATTTATCCCTCATGACACGACTATATCATTGCTCGCCGTTACACGCCAAAATGGATTGAAGACGAAGCCTTCGCGGAACTAAAGGGGGCCAATGCGCGAGCCACTATTTCCGTAGGGGGTGCTTATGTGGAATATGCGCTGGAGGAGGCAATTATGTCTCGCCTGCGCGAGCCGACTACGGAAACCGAGAAAAATATATTTTTCCACGACAAGGGAGTAATCGGCTCTTTTTTCGAAAAAATATGGATGGCCTATTTTCTCAAGATCATAGGACCAGAAACGCGTCGCGACTTGGATTTGATTCGGAGTATTCGAAATGAAGCCGCGCATGACATGAACCCTATTTCATTTGAAACCGAAGCGGTAGCCAATCGCTGTCGCGAACTGCTCATTTCCAAGGAATCAATTCCCGCGCACAAAACCCCTCCAGATTTCCGAGATATGTTCGTTTTGGCCGCACAGTTTTACACGGCTAATCTTCTGTTGCGCGCGCACGATTCAAGCGCCGAAATTGCCGAGGCTACCGCGCCGCTGGCGCCGTACTTGGATCGCTAAAGGATTGCACACGAAACATAGCTTTGAAAATTGCGGCCACGATCTCCGCGTCTGTGTGTCGAAGCGCAGATCGCCTTGCCAGTATGCGCCCGTACCCGCCTCAATCATCTTGGGCGTAATTTCGATCTCGGGCGCACCAGCGTTTTCGTGATTATCATCGGCCATGATTTAGTGACTATGCCGATGGCCGCTGAAATCAAATTACAAATGATTCCAGTAACTAAGCTATTGAAAACGCGATGTAATACTAGCTCGAGGCCGTGTGGTGTCAAGCCGATAATATTCTCCTTGACTTCTTGTCCCCAAATATGTTACCAAACCCCCATCTCGCTCACGAATTGAGGGACCTTTCGGCCGAGGGTACTCAACGGAAGGGAGCGAGAGCGGTTCCTGCGGGCGGAGCGATACACTCCGCTCCCGGGCGGTTCGGGCATCGTCCCCGCCGGCATGACGACCGGCGTGCCAGGTGCTTGGCTTAAGCGCGATCGACGGCGCGGGTAACTCCCGTTCCCTCTCTTTCGCGCGAAGCGCGGCCTGAACCGAGTCGTCAGCGTTTGCCCTGCGACGAAAGCCGCGGTGGAGCGCCGGAAGGCGAGCGGGCTTCGCCAGGCCCGCGCCGCGCCCGAAGCACCTTCAGACAGCAACATCTGAAAGTGTGGCGCGGCGGTTGGCTACGCGCCTTGCGGCGCTCCGCCTCCCTCTTTGTTGGTTCGGGAGGCACCGCGTTTGTGGCTGTGACAAAGCTCGGGCGCCGCCGCGCCGCGAGAACTCGCGCACGCATCCTCGCCGATTTTGCCCGGGAGAGGATGCGCAAACAGGAACAACACATCATGCCTCGCCGCCGCAGAAGGAAAAAGAGAAGCCGCTATGCCGACGCCCCGACCGAAGAAGGCCAACAGGCGCAGCGCGAAGCGGCGTTCGATTCGATCCGCGCGCTCTACGTCGAGTTGTTGCCGCTGTGGCGCATGTGCGGGCGCGCTTACTGCCGGCGCCACCGCACCTGTAACGGCGACGGGCGCAGCTGCTTGCAGCAGGGCTGGCCGCTGATGCCGAAGCCCGTGCAAGAGCAAGCCTTCGCGCTGGTCATGCGCGGCGGCCCGCGCCGGCGCCCCGCGGCCACGCACAAGGAATGGATTCTGCGCGGCTTCCCGCCGTCGAATTTCGTGCATTGAACATTCACCCCTCCGCGCGTGCGGGAGAGCGAACAGGAGACCTCACTGCACCTTCAAGCCCATCAGATTCGCAATCAGGTTCCGCTGAATCTGCGACGTGCCGGCGGCGATCGTGGCGGCGCGGGCGTCGCGATAGTGCCGCGCCATGTCGAACTCTTCACAGTAACCGAACGCGGCAAGCACCTGCATGCCGAGGTTGGCGACCTTGACGTAGGTCTCCGACGTGAAGAGTTTCGCCATGGTGATCTCGCGCAGCGCGTCCTTGCCGTTCGAGACGAGCCACGCGGCGCGCCACATCAGCGTGCGCGCGGCCTCCACGTCGGTCTGCATGTCGGCCAGAGTATGGGCGATCGCCTGGTTGGCGCCGATCGGGCGGCCGAACTGTTTGCGGTCCTTGGCGTATTGCAGAGCGAGGTCGACCACGCCTTGTGCGGCGCCGACATTGCCGGCGCACGAGGAGGCGCGCTCGACCGCGAGCCCCGACATCACCACGTCCCAGCCCTTGTTTTCGCCGCCGATCAGGCGGTCGGGCGGCACACGCACATTATCGAAGGTGAGTTCGTAGGTGCCGGTGGCGCGGCGGCCCAGCATGTCGAGCTTGCGGAGCTTGAGTCCCGGCGTGTCATTGTCGACCAGAAACAGCGACAGGCCTTGCCGATAATGCGCCTTGGGATCGGTCTTGACGTAAAGACTGATGACATTGTTGGGCGCGCCTGCGGTCGAGGCCCAGATTTTCTGCCCGTTGATCACCCATTGATTGCCGTCGCGCACCGCATTGGTGCGCATGGCGCCGATATCGGACCCCGCGTCGGGCTCCGACATCGAGATCGACAATTTGATCTCGCCGGCACACAGTTTTGGCAGCCAATGGCGCTTCTGCTCCTCGGAGCCTTTGCGCAGCAGATTAAGGCCGCAAAAAATATTGCCGGTATACGCCATTACCAGATCGGCGGAGATGCGCGAAATTTCTTCGGCGACGATGGTCATGTCGAGCAGCGTGCCACCGGCGCCGCCGTACTCCTCGGGAAATGGCAGAGCCAGCAGGCCGGCGGCGGCAAATGCCTGAAACAGGTCTTCCGGATAAGTGCGCTCGCGATCGTGCTTGCGCACATATTCGGGCGGCGCGTGCTTTTGCATCAGCTTGCGCACCGTTTCGCGCAGCAGGCTCTGTTCCTCGGTGAATTCGAAATCCATTGTCGATCCTTTGGGCGACCCTCGCCGGGCAATCCTCGGTCACTGGCGCAGTTGCACGCAGCAAAATACAATCCCGTCATCGAGGCAACCCTCACGCGGCCTTTCAGTCGCCGCGCCGGCGTGCGGGAAAAGCATTGGGAAATGACATGCGCAGGTTCGTGGCTCTTGTTCTTGCTGTTCTCGCCGGCGCGGGCATCGTCGCCGCGCGTGCCGACACCTATCCGTCGCGTCCGATCACGATCGTCGTGCCGTATCCGGCCGGTGGCCCGACCGATACCATCGCGCGCCTGTTGGCGCAGCGGATGCAGAAGCCGCTCGGCCAACCCGTCGTCGTCACCAATATCAGCGGCGGCGGCGGCAGCATCGGCGTCGGCCGCGTGGCCCACTCGCCGCCGGACGGCTACATGCTGAGCATCGGCCACACCCAGACTGCGGTGTTCAATCCGGTTATTCTGAAGCTCGACTACGATCCGGTGAAGGATTTGGCGCCGGTTTCTCTGATCGCCGACACGCCGATCTGGATCGTCGCCAACAAGTCGCTGCCGCCGAACGATGTTAAGGGCCTGATCGCGTGGCTGAAGGCGCAGGACGGCAAGGCAACGATGGCGACCGTCGGCGTCGGCGGCCCAACCGACATTGCTGCGCGGGTTTTCCAAAAGGTCACCGGGACGGCGTTTCAGATCGTGCCGTATCGCGGCGGCGCGCCGGTCGCCGAGGATTTAATGGGCGGCCACGTCAACTTCGCTTTCGGTCAAGCTGCCGGGACCCTGCCTTACGTACAAAGCGGTCAGCTCAAGGCCTACGCGGTGTTGCAGTCCAAGCGCTGGTGGGCGGCGCCCAATGTTCCGACGCTCGATGAATTCGGCATCACCAGTGTCGATGCGAGCTTCTGGCATGGCATCTGGGTGCCCGCAGGTACGCCCCAGGACGTGATCGCGAAACTGAACGCAGCCATTCGCGAGAGCCTGGCCGATCCGGCGGTGCAGGATAAGTTGAGGAAAGTCGGTCAGGAGGTATGGCCGCCAGAATATCAGACGCCCGCCGCGCTTGCCGCAAAGCAGAAGGCGGAAATGGCCAAATGGACGCCGGTCATCAAAGAGGCGGGCATCAAGGCCCAATAAACATGGCTGTGAGAGCAGGGGAAGGATGAGGATGCGAGCCGAGGCGGGGGCTTTAACGGTTCATTCACCATGATCGTTTACCACTCGTTGAGCTGTCGCTCCGGCGCTGCCGAGCGATGTGCCGCGCTCATCTCGAGGGGACGACGCCACCAGCCTCGAAGGTATCTCGATGCAAGGAATGCTACGTGCGGCTTTTGCGATCGCAATTCTGACCTCGGCGGCCTCGTTTGCCGCCAACCAGGCGCGCGCGATGCCGCTTGCCGCGCCGCCAGTGCCCGGCACCGCCGCTGCCAACGCGGATCTTGTTGTCCGCGTTGCGAACATTTGCGGCGTGGGCGGCTGCGCGCCGGTGTTCATCAAACGCGTGGAGCATCCCCCGGCAGGCTTTGTCCGACGGGCCGTGCCATTTGCGGTACCGAAGACAACGGCGGTGCCCGTGAACGCTTCCAAATAAATCAGCGGTCAGCGCAGGCTGTCGGGGTTGATCGACTGGCGGCCGAGTTGCTGCCATGCCGCGGGTGAGCCGGCGTTTTTTGCAGCTTCGGCGGCAGGCAAGTTCTTGTCCCAGCGCGCGCCGATGAAGCGCTGGCCGTTGACTCCGTCGGACGCGTTTGAGCACAGCCAGATGAGCGGCGCCGCCATGACGTCGGGCTGAACAAGCTTGGACCGGGCCGGCTCCTGTCCGACGGACACCATGCGGGTGTTGGCGGCCCCGCCCGGCACCAGCACGTTGGCGGTCACGCCGGTCCCCTCCAGCTCCTGCGCGAGCCCAAGGAGATGCGCTTCGTTCGCCGCCTTCGAGCCGCCGTATGGCTGCATGCCGCCGCGATACATGGTGTCGAGACTTGTCGTCACGTTGATGATGCGGCCCCAGTTCTGCTTCAACATCACCGGCAGCGCGGCGCGGCTCATCAGGAAGGCGGCAACGACGTTGACGTCGATGATGCGGCGGAATTCTTCCGGCGTGACCTCCCAGAATTTCCCAGTCGGTTTGACGTCTGGCCGGCGGAACAGCGCCATGTTGATACCGGCGTTGTTGAGCAGGATATCGAGGCGGCCGAATTGCTCGGTGGTGGCGCGTACGATCCTCGGCGCGCTGTCGTCGCGCGTTACGTCGGCAACGACGTCGAGAATACGGTCGCCTGCGCCGGCCGCTTCGGCGGCCTGCCCGGTTTCGTCGAGCGCCTCGGCATCGAGCTCGGTGGCGGCGACCCGTGCGCCGGCCTCGAGCAAGGCGAGCGTCATCACGCGGCCGAGGCCGCGCCCCGCACCGGTGACGATTGCAACTTTTCCATCGAGCGGTCCGGCCATGACAGTGTCCTCATTCGATCGTGATGTGACGCTCCTGAATGACACGGCCGAGCTGTTTCGACGTATCCATCCAGAGTTTGGTGAATTCTTCCGGCGTGCCGCCGCCCGCCTGCCAGCCATCAGCGGCGAGACGTGCTTCGATTTCGGGGCTGCGCACCGCCTTGGTAACATCCGCCGAAATCTTGTTGACGATCGGCTTTGGCGTCCCCGCGCGCACGAACAGCGCGAACCAGGAATTGACTTCGAAATTCGGATAGCCCGCTTCGCCGAACGTCGGCACGTCGGGCACGCTCGGGTTCCTCGCTGTGCCGGTCACCGCGAGTGCGCGCAATCTGCCCGAGGTAACGAGCGGCTTTGACGAGCCCATCTCGCCCATCACCATCGGAATGTGGCCGCCGAGCAGATCCTGCATGGCCGGCGCAACGCCGCGGTAGGAGACATGCTGGAATTTGGTGCCGTGGAGCAGATTGAACATTTCGCCGATCAGATGCTGCTGCGATCCGGCGCCGGGGCTGCCGAATGCCACCGGCTTGGTTTTCGCCGTGTCGACCAGCTCCTTCATGGTGTGGAATGGGCTCGACGGCGCAACCAGGCAGATCAGCGGCGAATAGGACAGCACGGTGACGCCGGCAAAATCCCGCACCGGATCGTAAGCAAGATTGTGGTGCAGGTATTGCGCTATGGCATGGCTGCCGGCGACGCCGATCAGAACCGTGTAGCCATCAGCCGGCTGTTGGAGGACGTACTCGCTGGCGACAGCGCCGATTGCGCCCGCCTTGTTCTCGACGACGACCGGCTGGCCCCACGCCTGGCTCAGCTTCGGTGCTACCAGCCGGGCCACGATATCCACGCCGCCACCCGGCGCGAATGGCACAACCAGCCGCACCGGCCGCGCCGGAAAATCCGCGGGCTGGGCCCGAGCTGCAAAGGGCAGGGCGGCGAGCGCGAACGCAAGCGCGGCAACCGGCCAAAAAACTCTGCCCATCCGTGCCTCCCCTTCATCGTGTGCGCGTTATCCGCGCCGTCACCCACCAATAGCGGGTCGGGTCGGCCTTCGCCACGACCCAAAATGCGCAATGACCGACAAATGGTTGCGCCCCAAGGCCTGGGCGCTTATATTTGACCAGCTTTCCAGTCATCCTTGATGAGTGGCTTCGCCTGAATCAGGCGGGCGGAGCACAGAGGAGATTTACCCATGGCGACCGCGCCGTTGATGCCCAAAGCGACAGCCGTGTGGCTGGTCGACAATACATCGCTTTCGTTCGATCAGATCGCGCAATTGTGCAACCTGCATCCGCTTGAAGTGAAGGCGATCGCCGATGGCGATTCTGCCCAGGGCATCAAAGGCCTCGACCCGGTTTCGACCGGCCAGCTGACGCGCGAGGAGATCGCTGCCGCCGAGGCCGATCCGGGCCATAAGCTGCACCTCGCCGAGCCCAAGGTGCGCATGCCCGAGGCGAAACCTAAGAAAGGGCCGCGCTATACCCCGGTGTCGCGCCGGCAGGATCGGCCCAACGCGATCCTTTGGCTGGTGCGCAACCATCCCGAGCTGAAAGACAGCCAGATCATGCGGCTTGTCGGCACCACGAAGTCGACCATTGCGGCGATTCGCGAGCGCACGCACTGGAACTCCGCAAATCTCACGCCGCTCGATCCGGTGACGCTCGGCCTGTGCTCGCAAATCGATCTCGATCTCGAAGTCCAGCGCGCCGCCAAGGAAAAGCCGATCCCGGTCGAAGCGCAGGGCGCAACGCTCCTGCCTGCGTCGGTCACCACTGCGCCGAAAGAGGAGCCGGAACCGGCGGCGGCGAAGAAGTCCGGCGACGAACTCGACGTCGACGCGGTCTTCGCCAAGCTCAAGCAGCTCGGCGGCAAGGGCGAGTAAATAGCGTCATTGCGAGGAGCCAACGGGTCCGGCCCGAAGTGGCCGGCCCGATGACAAGCTCCACGACGAAGCAATCCAGTCCTCGTAGCCGTCTGGATTGCTTCGCTTCGCTCGCAATGACGGCTTATTCCCTGCCGCGATGGAAATCCGGCAGCGGCGGCGGACCCCAGATATTGTTCATCCCGGCCTTCCAGGTCTTCGGCCGTTGCGGCGTGTCCTGGTGCCAGGGCCGCGGTTCGAAATAGCCGAGCTCCTCGTCGACCATCTGGTCGAGTTCGCAGAAGAACTCGATGACCTGGTCGTCCGGATTGCGATGATAGGTGGCGATGTTGTGTCCGGGGCCGTGGCGGAGCGGTCCCCAGATGATCGGGATTTTCTTCTGACCGAACAGATCACAGGAATTCTGCAGATGGATGAAATCCTTCAGCTCGAACGCCATGTGATGCATCTTGATGTTCTTGCCGCGGATGAAGTTCACCGTGTGGTGATCGGTATTGCAGCGCATGAACACGAAGAAGTCGTCGATCCAGTCGGAAACGCGAAAGCCCAAGACCTTTTGGTAAAATTCGGCGGTCTTCTGCGGGTCGTCGACCACCCAGGCGATATGGCCGAGTTTCAGCGCTCCGACGCCGTGGTGCGCGAGGTGCTTGCCAAGGTAGCTCCACTCCTTGAACAGTGCGATCGTCGTGCCCTTGTTGTCCTTGAATGTCAGCACCGGCCCGATGCCGGGAACCGAATCGTTGCGCAGCTCGCTCTTGATGCCGTCCTTCTCCAACTCGCGCGCCATGGCGCCGAAATCTGAATTGGGTGCGACTTCGAATGACAAGGTGGTGCAGCGCTCGGTCTCGCCCTTGTTGAGCTGGATGGCGAGCAGCCCCACCTGGCTGGTAAGGAAGGCGCGGTCCTTCTCGCGCTCCGCAAGCACGAGCCCCATCACCTCGGTGTAGTAGTTGATCATCTTTTCCAGATCGGGCGTCTCGAATGTGGCGTGCCCGATGCGTCGCAGCTTGATCATGGGTGTCTCCAACCTTCTCTGACCCTTTTGGGGTGGATGCTCTTGTGCGCGGGAATCAAGCACCGCGCCAGCGTCAACTCAAGAGTGCGGGACCCCTTGTGGATGCAAAGCGGCCCTGATCGGGCCATCTTGCCAACTCTTGCCAAGCGGCCTGGATCGCGGTTTTGTCGTAGCCAGGGTTTTATCACCATCAGGGGAGTTGACGCACATGGCTGGGGCAAAGCCGGCGGGCTACAAGATCGCGACCTATAAGTCGGCCGACGGGCCTCGCGCCGGGATCGTTATCGGCGATGAGGTGTTCGACGCCGCCAAGCTGACCGGCAAGGCGGGCTATGGGACAGTGCTCGGGATCCTTGGAGACTGGAAGACCGCCGAAGGCGTGCTCCGAAAAGCCGCAGCGGGTGCGGCCAAAAGCCGGGCCAAGCGGCAGCCGCTGAAAAAGACCAAGCTCCTCGCCCCGGTTCCGCATCCGGGGACGATCTTCTGCGCCGGCGCCAACTATGCCGATCATGCCGCCGCCATGGCGGCGCGCGAGGGCAATCCGCCGCCGGCCGATCCGCACGAGCAGGGACTGAAGGCGTGGCACTTCATCAAGGCGGCGGGGGCCATCACCGACCCGGGCGCCACGGTGAAGATGTCCCATTATGCGAAGAGCATGGATTGGGAGATCGAACTCGCCGCCGTCATCGGCCGGCCCGCCAAGGATGTGCCGCTCAATAAGGCGCTCAGCTATGTGGCCGGCTACATGGTGTCCAACGATCTCTCGGCGCGCGACCGCGGCCGCCGGCCGCCGGTCCCTGCGACCTCGCCGTTCAAGATGGACTGGACCAAGCACAAGTCCTTCGATGGGTCGTGTCCGATCGGGCCGTGGATCGTTCCGGCCAGTGATATCGGCGATCCGCAAAACCTGAATATCAAGTTGTGGGTCAACGGCGAATTGAAGCAGGATTCCAACACCGGCAAGATGATCTTCTCGCTCGCCGAGCAAATCGAGCAGTTGTCGATCAACATGACGCTGCATCCGGGTGACCTGATCCTGACGGGCACGCCGTCGGGCACGGGCGCCGAGAGCGGCACCTTTCTCAAGGCAGGCGACGTGGTGAAGCTCTGGATCGAGAAGATCGGCGAGATCGAAAACCGGATGGCCTAGCGCCGTCCGGCGCCGAGCCAGTTCGGTGCTCCACAACTCGCCGCACGGGGCCGGCATATTGTGACGTTCCGGTTGTGCTGGTTTCCGGAAGAGCCGCGCTATCCGCCGCTCCCGCGCCCCCCTTGTGATCGGCATGGCTTGGTTAGCAGTCATGCCGCGCCCGCTGGGCTGTATGCGTGATTCTGCTTTGTCCGACCTGGGATTGGGACTAAAAAATTCTGCAATGCCGCGGTCGCGCTCCAGTGCAGCCTGTGCTAAATGCATAGCTTGCAAGGCGCGCCCACGAAGACGGGCGACATAGTCTGCTCCGGCCGCGCCAAAAAGGAATAAAATCGGGCCCAAGGCGGGCGTAACACGAGGGCAGTGAAGCAAATGGCGGAAAAGTTCGTCGCAAAGCTTGCGGATTTCAATGATGGCGATCGGCGGATCGTCTTCGTCGGCGACAATGAGATCGGCGTTTTCAAGCACGAGGGCGAGTTTTACGCCTACAGCAATTTCTGTCTCCATCAGGGCGGTCCGGCCTGCGAAGGGCTGACTATTGCCAAAGTCGAGGAGCGCCTGCGCCCCGACAAGACTTCGATGGGCCTGTTCTTTTCCGAAGACGAGATGCACTTCGTCTGCCCCTGGCACGGCATGGAATACGACATGAGGACCGGCGAGTGCGTCTCCGACCGGAAGATGAAACTGAAGAAATTCAAGACGGTGCAAAAGGGAGATGAGCTTTATGTCGTCGCCTAAGCGCGCGGCAAAGGCCATTGCCAAATCTGCGGCAAAGTCCGCAAAGAGCGCAAAGACCGCGCGTCGGCCGGTTGCGGTAGCGTCAAACCCGCGTGTAGCTGTTGTCGACGGCGCTTCTGCGGAGGCTGCACGGGTCGCCGCCGTACTCGAGCGCTGCATTGTCGACGGCAAGCTCGACATCGTCTCAGCCGAGGCATTGCAGAAGCTGATGGCCGCCGCGTGCCGGCTCTACACCGCGCGCGTCGAAGCCGGCGAGCCGATTACGCCGGTTCCGAAACATTCGATTTCCGCCACCGATGTAATGGTCACGGCGAGCGGATTGTTAAAGGCTGCCGATCTCGCGGTTTTCGAGCTCGGCATGTGGCAAAGCTGGACGGGGCGATAACGCTCGTCGTCCGAGAACTAGAAGGTCAGGAGAAACGCTATGGATCTCATTGCTGATCGCGGTCGCCGCGTGACGATCGAGGAACTCAATACCAGCCGGCTGCTGGCGCATGCGCGCAAGCAGGCCCACCAGCGCAATTTCGACGATATGGTGATCGTCGATGTCGACGCGCACCACTACGAGAATGAAAGCTACGACGAATTCCTGCCGTTCATGGAAAACGATGTGCTGCGGCAGCTCAGCCTGTCGGCTGGCGCCAAGCGGAATCGTTCGGGCATCACGCCGACCCAGGTCGGCTATCAGGACATGGGCGGCCGCGTGACGCGCTACCCGATGCGCGGTTCGGAAAAGACCGACGGCCTCAAGGGCGGCCAGCGCGACGTCCAGCTCGGGCATCGCTGGATGGACGCCATGAGCGTGGATTACTCCTGCCTGTTCCCGACCGGCATGCTCAACATCGGCATGCATCCGCAGAAGGAAATGGAAGTAGAGCTGTGCTGGGCCTATAACCGCTGGCTTACCGAGAAGGTGATGCCGGAGTCCGGTGGCCGCTTCTTCTCCATGCTGTGCCTGCCGTTCTCCGATCCGGAGGCCTCGCTCCGGCAGGTCGAGACGTTCGGCGACCGCAAGCACGTCGGCGGCTTCATGGTCACGACCGTCCGCTCGAACATGGCGGTCTACGACAACGCCTACATGAAAATGTACCGGGCGATGGAAGAGCGCGGCCTGGTGCTGTCGTTCCACTCCGGCCCGAACTGGGGCGAGCCGATCTATCGCAGCTGCAACCGCTTCATGGCGGCGCATGCGCTCGGCTTCTCCTGGTACAACGTGCTCCACTGCACCAACTGGGTGGTCAACGGCATGGGCGAGCGCTTCCCCAAACTGCCGGTGATCTGGATCGAGGCCGGTTTGGCCTGGGTGCCGTTCCTGATGCAGCGCCTCGACCACGAATTCATGCTGCGGCCCTCGGAAGCGCCGCTCCTGAAGAAGAAGCCGTCGGACTACATGCGCGACATGTATTATTCGACGCAGCCGATGGAAATTCAGGATTATGCGGCGATGGAGCAGACGTTCCGGATGATGAACGCCGAAACCCAGCTGCTGTACTCCTCCGACTATCCGCACTGGGATTTCGATCTGCCGTCGACGATCTGGGACCTGCCGTTCCTGTCGGAGAAGGCCAAGCACAACATCCTCGGCGGCACCGCGTCGCGGCTGTTCAAGCTGCCGCCGCGCAACGAGAAGCAGAAAGAGAACCTGAAGAAGTTCGGCAATCTCACCGCCGCGGCGGCCTGATCGGAAATCGCTGCGGCGCATGTCGCAGCGACGGATCCTGTCGGTCTTCCGGTTTTGAAATTCTGATGCCCGGCCTTGTGCCGGGCATTTCCCTTTTAGGTGCCGCCCCCGATTACGCCGTCTGCCGCATCTGCGGGCCCGCTGTGTCGGGCGCCGATAGCGTATCGGCTTCCGCCAACGGCTTTCCCTTGGTTTCGGGCAGGAACGGCACTGCGATCAAGCCGAGGATATAGAACAGGGCGAGGATGGTCGCGGTCCGTCCGTAGCCGCCCAGTCCGACAATCAGGCTGCCGGCAATCAGCGGCGCAACTGCCGAGATCAGGCGCGGCGTATTGAAGATAAAGCCCGCAGCCGTCGCGCGCATGCGAGTCGGAAACAGCTCGGGCAGCCAGATCGCGGTCCACGAGAAAGTCCCCTGAATGAAGAATCCGTAGACCGCAAACCCGAGCAATAACAGACGAATATCCTGTACCCACAGATACACGATCGGGGTGAGAATGAGACACATCAGATAATACAGAAACGTCGTCGGTTTGCGGCCGAGCGAGTCGGCGAGCAAACCGAAGCAGCAAAATCCGAGCAGCGCGCCGATATTCTGCACAAGGCCGGCAAGGCCCACCCAGCGCTGAGCGGCGAGTCCGAGGTGGCCCGCGACCGAACCCACATAGCTCGGTACGAAGGTGGAAACGCCCCAATAGCCGATCGTGACCGATAGCGACATGACGAAGGTCACGATCAGTCGCATGCGCACTGCCGGTTCCGCGAACATGTCGACCAGCGTGAAGCGCACCATGGCGGCGTGCTCACCCTGCAACGCGGCGCCGCGCCGGCGCAGATCATGCGCCGCTTTGCGCTGCCGGTTCGATTCCTCCCAGCGCGGCGATTCGGGAATATTGCGGATGATCCAGAATGTGATGAGCGCGGGCAGCACGCCGATCAGAAACATGTAGCGCCATGCGTTTGGCCCGGACGCGCCGATAACCAACCATACCGCCGAGGCAAGAATGCTGCCGATCGGATAGCCCGCCTGCAAAAGAGCGCCGCCCTTGCCGCGCGCATGGTCGGGCCACAGTTCGGCGGTAATCGAGGCGCCCGTCGCCCATTCGGAACCGATGGCGAGCCCGACAAGAAAGCGGAACAGCGCAAACGACAGCCAACTCCACGACAGCGCGCTCAGACCGGTGAGCAGGGAGTAGGCCAGAATGGTCACGGCCATCGAACGCTTGCGGCCGATGTAATCAGCCAGAATGCCGCCGAGCAGCCCGCCGACGCCCCAGCCGAACACCGTGATGGCGATCACCGCGCCCGCATAGGCCGGAATGAGCTTGTACTGGGACGGATCGAGCAGCTGGTGCAGGGCGGCGCCGACCGTGAGGATGAGGGCGAACACCTCGAAGCCGTCGAATGTCCAGCCAAGAATTCGATGCGATAAGTGCCTTCCATTGCGCCCGGCTCAGCGTACGATACCAAGGCGCCGAGCCGCTTACGGCCGATCCGCTCATGACTTCCTCCCCTTGATCAACACCTCAACGTCTGTGCGTTGTTGGGTGCAAGCGTAGCAGAGCCGAGTCGGGTTGCAAGCGTCGCCTTACGCCGCGGGCTTGAAATGCGCGAGCACTGACTCGAACACCGGTGCGAGCCTCTTGAGTTCACGGCGGTGCGCTTCGGACAATTTCGCCAGCAAGGCGTTGGATTTTGGCGTCAACGCCAGCAGCACTTGCCGCCGATCGTCGGAACCAACAAGCCGCTTTACCAAGGATTTTGCGACCAGCCGATCGATCAATCCGACGGCGCTGTGGTGGCGAATCGAGAGGCGCTTTGCCAGCTCGCCAGTCGTCATCGGCTTATGGCCGAAACCTTTGATGGCGAGGAGCGCTTGATGTTGCTGCGCGGTCAGCCCCGATCCTTTCGCCGCATCCTCGCTGAAGACGAGGAAGCGTCGCAGCGCATAACGGAACTCGGCCAACCGCTCATAGTCGGCGGCGGTCAGCGGCCGTGATGGCGCTTTTCCGCTCATGGAAATCCACCGGCAAAAGCTACGTCACACGGTCGCCTTAAACTATATCGTAATACGATATACATATCCAAAGCCTGCCATTTCGGGCTTCTCCGTCATCTAGAGGTACTTTCTCATGCCGCGCCACGTCTCGCGCCCGCCGACATCTCGTTCCAATCTTCAATTGACCCCGCATGCCCAGTGGGGCGGCGAGGACCGGCTGCGCGACTTCAGCACCGATCGCCGGCTGATCATGCTGATGCTGATGGCCGTCGTCGTCGGTTGCGCCGGGGCCGGCGCCGCATGGGTGCTCTATCACCTGATCGCTTTCGTCACGAACATTGCCTATTACGGCCGCCTCAGTTCCGCGCTGGCCTCGCCGCCCGATCATGGCCTGCGATGGATATCGGTCCTTATACCAGTCGCCGGGTGCCTGCTCATCGGGCTGATGGCGCGATTCGGCTCGGAGCGAATCCGCGGACACGGCATCCCCGAGGCGATGGAGGCAATCCTTATCGGCAGCAGCCGCATGCAGCCGCGCGTTGCGCTGCTCAAGCCGTTGTCGTCGGCAATCTCCATCGGGACCGGCGGCCCATTCGGCGCTGAAGGCCCCATCATCATGACGGGTGGCGCCTTCGGTTCGCTGTTCGCTCAACTGTTCAAACTGTCGAACGCCGAGCGCAAGACCCTGCTCGTCGCCGGCGCGGCGGCCGGCATGAGCGCCACCTTCGGGACGCCGGTCGCGGCCATGCTGCTCGCCGTCGAACTGCTGCTGTTCGAATGGAAACCCCGCAGCTTCGTGCCGGTCGCGATCGCCACGATCGTTGCGGCCGCGCTGCGGCCTTACCTCCTGGGCCACGGCGTGTTGTTTCCGATGTCGGAGAGTACGCCGATGGATCCCCTCGGACTCGTGCTCGCCGGGGTTTTGGGGGTCATCGCCGGTCTTTGCTCAGGCGTGCTGACACAGATGGTCTACGCCTGCGAAGACGCGTTCCAGCGGCTGCCGATCCATTGGATGTGGTGGCCGGCGATCGGCGGCGTGGTGATCGGCGTCGGGGGATTGATTGATCCGCGTGCGCTCGGCGTCGGCTACGGCAACATCGCCGCGCTCCTTGCAGGCACGATGACGCCGCTGCTCGCGGTGCGGCTGTTTCTGGTAAAGTCCGTCATCTGGTCGGTGGCGCTTGGCAGCGGCACGTCGGGCGGCGTGCTGGCGCCGCTGCTCATGATGGGCGGCGCGCTCGGCGTCCTGTTCGGCAGCTTCGTTCCGTTCGGCGATCCTGGGACCTGGGCGTTCGTCGGCATGGCAGCGATCATGGCGGGCACGATGCGTTCGCCGCTCACCGCGATCGTCTTTGCACTGGAACTGACGCATAACACGGGCGGCCTGTTGCCGGTCGCAACCGCCTGTGTGATGGCGCATGCGACAACCGTGCTGCTGTTGCGGCGTTCGATCCTCACCGAAAAGGTCGCGCGCCGCGGCCATCACGTGATGCGCGAATACGTCGTCGATCCGTTTGAGACGATGCGCGTCTACGAGATCATGGCGCATCCGGCCGAGACATTACCCGCGGACATGTTGATCGGCGATGCGGTCGAGTATTTTACCGCCGACACGACGGCCGTCCGGCACAAGAGCTATCCGGTGGTCAACGCAGAGGCGGGCCTTGCCGGCATCGTCTCACGGGCGGACGTATTGCGCTGGACTGTCGACGGTTGGCCTAAGGGTGAGCGCCTGCGCGACGTTGTTTCCGAGCAAGACCTGACCGTCGGCTACGCCGACGAACTCGTCGGCGAACTTGCCGATCGGATGTCCCTCGCCGATGCCAGCCGGGTGCCCATCCTCCGGCGAGCGGATGGCGCGGTCGTGGGCCTCGTCGCCCGGCGCGACCTGCTTCTGGTGAGGAAGGACCGGGCCCAATCCGAAACCGAGCGCGAGGCAATGATCCGGCTGCGCGGCAAGAAGCAAACAATGGGCGCGTGAAGCGCGTAGTCCTCCGTTGCGTTATGATGGCGCCAGTCCAACCGGGGAGGCGCCGTCATGAGCGAGGATGTGCACGAAGTCTACGCCATTCGTTACGGCCATCATAAGCGGCGGTCTTCGGCGAACTTCATTCACGGCGACCCGCACGATACCTTGCAGCCGCTTGACTATTTCGTCTGGGCCATCGTCGGACCGTCAGGCGCGATCGTTGTCGACACCGGCTTTGACGAAGCGACGGGGCGAAAGCGCGGCCGCGAAATGATCAAGCCGGTACGCGACGGATTGCTCGCGCTCGGCGTCGCGCCCGATACCGTCAAGGACGTCATCATCAGCCACCTGCACTACGATCATTGTGAGAACTACGATCTGTTCCCGAAGGCCCGCTATCACTTGCAGGACCGTGAAATGGCCTATGCCACGGGCCGATGCATGTGCCACGACGCGCTGCGGATGCCATTCGAGGTCGACGACGTCGTTGCCATGGTGCGCAAGGTGTTTGACGGGCGCGCCGCATTCCACGACGGCGAGGACGAGATCGTGCCCGGCGTTACGGTGCATCACATCGGCGGCCACTCGAAGGGCCTGCAGTCGGTGCGGGTCAAAACCCGGCGCGGCGACGTCGTGCTCGCCGCTGACGCCACGCATCTCTATGCCCACATGGATTCGGGCCGCGTGTTTCCGACAACCTACAATCTCGAAGAAGTGGTCGAGGGTTATCGCAAGCTCAAAAAACTCGCGAGTTCGCCCCGCCACGTCGTGCCGGGCCACGATCCGCTGGTGATGGCGCGCTACCCCGCCGCCAAGCCGGGCCTCGAAGGCTGGATCGCGCGGCTCGATGCCGAACCGAGGGAATAGCTGAACCTAGCTCGCCGAGATATGGGCGAACTTGATGACCTTGGCCCAACGCTCGGTGTCTTGCGTGACGAGCGTGGCGAAAGCCGCCGGCGTGCCCGGCAGCCCGGTCGCGCCCAGATCGGTGAGCCGCGCTTTGATTGCCGGATCCGCAAGGCTGGCGTTGATCTCCTTGTTGAGGCGCTCGACGATATCGGAGGGCGTGCCCTTCGGCGCGCTCACGCCGTTCCATGTGCCGACCGCATAGCCCGGCACGAATTGTCCGACCGTGGGCAGCTCCGGCAGGGCCGGCGATTTCTCGGCCGTGGTCACCGCCAGCGCGCGCAATTTGCCGGCGCGTATGAATCCGATCGACGCCGGCATCAGGTCGAACATGGCCTGAACCTGGCCGCTGATCAGATCGATCAGCGCCGGCGCCGAGCCGCGGTAGGGCACGTGCCGGATGTCGACGCCGGTCATGAATTTGAACAGCTCGCCCGCCATGTGCGACGTCGATCCGATGCCGCCGGAAGCGAAATTGATCTTGCCGGGATTGGCTTTGGCATACGCGATGAATTCCGGGACGGTCTTCACCGGGATCGCGGGATGAACCTCCATCACGTTGGGAATCTGAAATACGCCCGCCACCGGCTCGAAGTCTTTCAGAAAGTCGAAATTGAGTTTCTTGTAGAGCGTCGCATTGATCGCGTTCGCCGACGTCGTCCACAGCAGCGTGTAGCCGTCGGGCGCCGCTTTGGCGACCCATTCGGTGCCGATATTGCTGCCGGCGCCCGGCTTGTTGTCGAACACGAACGGCTTTCCGAGTTTCTGGGCCAGCGATTGCGAGATGAGGCGACCGATCACGTCCGACGAGCCGCCCGGCGGAAAGCCCAGAACGACGTGGACCGGATGCGACGGGTAAGCCTCGGCGTGCGCGATGCCGGACGCGCCCGGTAGCACGGCCGCGAGGGCTGACAGTTGCAGGAAGCGGCGGCGCTGAATTTTCATGATAGCTCCGGGTCTGAGGACCTTATGTTGCTCGGTGGAATGGTGCGGGCCGTGTCCGGTTGCGGTGCAACAATGCTCTGCTTTCCTCCGGTGCTATAGACCCCAAGGCAGCGGCACAAGATCGCGTAGCGCGCCTCCGGTATGCGGCGTTTCCCGGGAAAAACCCTGATCGGCCGCGGGTTGGCCTCGACTTTCCAAAAAGGATTTAGCCGCCCGCCAGCCGTGGCCAAGGCCCGGCTTTGACCAGGGCTCCGGCTTTGACCGTGGCCCAGGCTCGCGCCCTCGATCCTTACGAAACTGACAAGTTTCCCGCGTATGATTGCCGCCGGCGCGAGCCTCTGGGGGGCTTGCCGACACTGACTTTGCCGGGAGGGGAAGGCCCCATGCGCACTTTGCTGCTGCCGTTCAGCGCGCGGTTCATTGCCTACACGGCCGTGATGGTCATCACCGCCGCTTTGCTCGTCGAACTGTATTTCTTTCCATCGCCGATCGTTGCCGTGCCGCTGGTGCTGTTCAGCGCGCTGGCGGTTATCGGCACTGTCGATCTCATCCAGACCCGGCACGCTGTGCTGCGCAATTATCCGCTCACGGCGCACATCCGCTTCATCCTGGAAGAAATCCGGCCGGAGATCCGCCAGTATTTTCTGGAAAGCGAAAAGGACGGTACCCCGTTCTCCCGCGACACGCGCGCAATTGTCTATCAGCGCGCCAAGCAGGCCTTGGACAAACGGCCGTTCGGTACGCAGAACGATGTTTACTCCAGCGGTTTCGAATGGCTGCATCACTCGATGGCGCCGCGGCCCGTCGCCAAGGAAGGCTTCCGCATCGTGATCGGCGGCCCGGATTGCGCCAAGCCTTACGCAGCCTCGATTTTCAACATTTCGGCCATGAGCTTCGGCGCGCTTTCGCCGAATGCGATCCGTGCGCTCAACATCGGCGCCAAGAAAGGCAATTTCGCCCACGATACCGGCGAGGGCGGCTACAGTTCGTATCATCGCGAAAACGGCGGCGACATCATCTGGGAAATCGGCTCGGGGTATTTTTCCTGCCGCAACGAAGACGGCACATTCTGCGCCGAAAAATTCGAGGCCGGCGCACGCTGCGAGCAGGTCAAGATGGTCGAGCTCAAGCTCAGCCAGGGCGCCAAGCCCGGTCATGGCGGCGTGCTTCCCGCGCCTAAAGTCACCGCAGAGATCGCCGCGGCCCGCGGCGTGCCGATCGGAATCGACTGTGTGTCGCCGTCGCGCCATTCGGCCTTCGCGACGCCGATCGAGCTGATGCAATTCATCGCCACGATGCGGCGGCTGTCCGGCGGCAAGCCGGCAGGCTTCAAGCTGTGTATCGGCCATCCGTGGGAATTTCTTGCTGTCTGCAAGGCGATGGTGGAGACCGGCATCTATCCGGATTTCATCGTGGTTGACGGCAAGGAAGGCGGCACCGGCGCTGCGCCGCTTGAATTCACCGATCATCTCGGCATGCCGCTGCGCGAAGGCCTCAACTTCGTGCACAACGCGCTGATCGGCATCAATGCCCGCGATCGCATCAAGCTCGGCGCCAGCGGCAAGATCGTCAGCGCGTTCGATATCGCGCGCGCCATGGCGCTCGGCGCCGACTGGTGCAATTCGGCGCGCGGCTTCATGTTCGCGCTCGGCTGCATCCAGTCGCAGTCCTGCCACACCGATCGCTGTCCAACCGGCGTGTCGACGCAGGATCGCGTCCGGCAGCGCGCGCTCGTGGTGCCCGACAAATCGGAGCGCGTGTTTAATTTCCAGCGCGCCACCGTCGAGGCGCTGGCTGAACTCGTGGCGGCTGCCGGGCTGGACCACCCGACCGAACTGACGCCGGCGCATTTCTCGCGGCGCGTTTCGGCGCACGAGGTCAAGAGCTTTGCCCAGCTCTATCCGCCGCTCAAACCCGGCGAACTGCTTGCCGGGACGCGTGACCCGCGCTTTGCCATCGCGTGGGACATGGCAAATGCCAAGGAATTTCGCTCGCTGCCGCTGGCCGCGTAACGCTTCGCATGGGGGCGTCCGGTTCTCGTTCATCGGTCCGGATTGACCACGATGTTGATGAGCCCACCCGGCCGGGTCTTCACCTCGGCGAGCGCATCGTTGACGCCGTCGAGCGGATAGGCGCGAGTCCTGAGCACTGACAGATCGAGCACGCCGGCGCTGGCCATCTCGGCCATGATCTGGCCCTCAGCGGTGGTGAACCAGTTTGAACCGCAGAAGGTCAGCGCCTTGACCATATAGGCGATCGGTTCGATTTCGAATTTCTCGGTCAGCGCGCCGATGTTGACCGCAATGCCACCGCGTTTGAGCGCACCGAGCGCCTGCGCGGTCGTCGACGCCGATGCGGGGCGGCCCGAACAATCAAGCAGTACGTCCACGCCAAGGCCGTCGGTGTGTTGCAGCAGCCAATCGGTGACCGGCGCATCGCCGAGCGCAAGCGTGTCGATGCGCGCCGGCGCCAGCGCTTTGAGTTCTCTCAGCATGGCGCGATTGCGGCCGATGCCGAGGATGCGCGTCGCGCCCATGCCGAGCGCGTGCAGCGTCGCGCCGACGCCAAGCGTGCCGGTGACGCCGTTGACGGCAAGCCACGTGGCGGGGCCGACGCCGCCGCGACGCAACGCGGCAAACGACGTGCCGAGATAGCCGAACCGCGAAGCGGCATCGAAGCTCACGCTTTCAGGCAGCACGATCAGCCGCTCCGCCGCCGCCGGCATGTATTCGGCGAAGCCGCCATGCGGATAGGCGCGTTGCAGTGGCGCTGATTGATCGGTGAAGCCGAAATAACCCTGAAACGCGGCGGCGACGCATTGCAGCGGCTTGCCGGCGCGGCAATACGCGCAAGTGCCGCAGGCAAGCCACGGATTGACGTAAACGCGCGTGCCGAGCGCGATGCCGGTGACAGCGCTGCCGGTCTTCACCACCACGCCCGCCACATCGAGCCCGACGCTCGCCGGCAGCGGCGGCAGCCTGTTCCACAACGTACCGCTGAAGATCGCGTTCATGTTGGGAATGACGCCGCAGGCCTTAACGGCGATCAGCACATCGTGCGGTCCAGGCTCCGGCACGGCAACGCGATCGATGGCGAGCGGCTCGCCGGGCTGGTGCAGGCGCGCGGCGCGCATGTGGGCGGGGACGTTCATTTCCGGCATCGGCGCCGGGCAGGCAAGGGCATTGCCAAGCGTGCGGCTGGTGCGGCTATGCGACCAGCCGAGAGGCGAACGAGCCCGCTGCGTCGAATTTTCATGGCGTAACCCCGGTCCTGCATGGCTATGCTATATGAGCCGCCTGCGGACGCGGAAGAGGCTGAAGGCCCGAGATCGGCCGCGCAGAACGAGTGATTGTGGAGGAACGCCATGCGGCTCCCGCGCCGGGAGTTTCTGGGTCTGGCGGTCGGCAGCACGGTGGCAGCCTCGCTGCCGCGCGCCGCCTGGGCCGCCGATTATCCGGTGCGGCCAGTGCGCATCGTCGAGGGATTTGGCGGCGGCGGCGCCCCCGATCTCCTGTCGCGGCTGATCGGGCAGTGGCTGTCGCAGCAATTGGGCCAGCCCTTTGTGGTCGAGAACAAGACCGGCGCCGGCGGCAATATCGCTACCGAAACGGTCGTGAAGTCCGCGCCGGACGGCTACACGCTGCTCACCTGTCTGTCCGCCAATGCGATTAACGCTTCGCTTTATCCAAACCTCAATTTCAATTTTCTGCGCGATACCGTGCCGGTGGCAGGATTGATGTCTCTGCCGCTGGTGTTTCTGGTCAACCCGGCGTTTCCCGCTAAGACGTTTCCGGAATTCCTCGCCTACGCCAAGGCCAACCCAGGCAAGGTCAACCTGGCGTCGCCGGGCATCGGCACGCCGATGCAGGTGACGGGCGAACTGATCAACCTGATGGCCGGCGTCAAGATGGTGGGCGTGCCGTATCGAGGGCCGGCGCTCGCCTTCACCGACCTGCTGGCCGGCCGCATTACCGCATTCATCATCACGATCTCGGCCGCTGTCGGGTTTATCAGAAACGGCAAGCTGCGCGCGCTCGCGGTCACCGGTGCGAAACGGTCGCCGATCCTCCCCGACGTGCCGGCTATCGCCGAGTTCTTGCCGGGCTTCGAGGCGACAGCGTGGGACGGCACCTGTGCGCCGAAGGGCACTCCGCCCGAAGTCATCGCCAAGCTCAACAAGACCATCAACGCCGGCCTCGCCGACCCGCAGATCAAAGCCAAGCTCAAGGACCTGGGCGGCGAACCCATGGCGATGACGCCCGCGGAGTTCGGCAAATTCCTCACCGAGGAAACCGCCAAATGGGCCAAAGTGGTCAAATTTTCCGGCGCCAAGCCGAACTGACAGGGACAAGCGGGTCCGGCTCTGCCGCACCCGCGTGAAAGAGAGGGGACGATGAAACTTGCGCGTCGAGACATGCTGCGGCTCGGAGCGGCCATGGCCGCACTGCCGTGCCTGCCCGAAGCGGCGGCGGCGCAAACCTATCCGACGCGGCCTGTCCGCATCGTCGTACCTTATCCGGTCGGCATCGCGCCGGACATCGCCTCGCGGCTCTTGGCCGAGGGCTTGTCGCAGCGGCTCAAACAGCAGTTCATCGTCGATAACCGTCCGGGGGGTGCCGCCAATATCGGCACGCAGATCGTCGTGAAAGCGGCGCCGGATGGTTACACGCTGCTCACGGCGACCATGACCAACGTGCTCAACATGTCGCTCTACGACAAGCTCGATTACAATTTCCTCCACGATCTCGTACCGGTTTCGGGTTTGGTGCTGCTGCCGCTCGTGCTCGTGGTCAATCCTTCGGTGCCGGTCAAGACGCTTCCCGAATTCATTGCCTACGCCAAGAAAAATCCCGGCAAGATCAATTTCGCCTCCGTGGGCAGCGGCGCCGCGACCGACGTTGCCGGCGAACTGTTCAACATGATGGCCGGCGTTCACATGGTGAACGTGCCGTACCGCAGCAGCTATCTGCCCGATCTGCTCAGCGGCCAGGTGCAGTCGTCGTTCACCCCGGTGCTGCAAACGATCAACTTCATCCGCGCCGGCAAGTTGCGGGCGCTGGCCGTGACCGACGATACGCGTTCGAAGGTGCTGCCGGATGTTCCGACCGTCGCCGAGTTTGTGCCGGGCTACAAGGCGATCGTCTGGGACGGTATCAGTGCGCCCGCCAAGACGCCGCCGGATATCGTCACCAAGCTCAATACCGAAATTAATGCGGTGCTGCGCGATCCGGCGATGCAGAAGAGATTCGCCGATCTGGGATCTACTGCAATGATCCTGAGCCCCGCCGAATTCGGCAAGTTCACCGCGGACGAGGCCGCGAAATGGGCCAAAGTCATCAAGACCGTCGGCATCAAGGCGCAGTAGGCGCGCCGCCGCCATTTGACAAAGGAGTTCGTCATGACGCTTCGACGCCGCCGCTTCCTGCAACTGGCAACGGGCGCTGTTGCGCTGCCCGCACTGTCGCGCACCGCGCTGGGGCAGAACTATCCGACGCGCCCGGTCAAGCTGATCGTGACAGTGCCGGCGGGCGGCTCGCCCGACATCATCGGGCGGCTGATCGCGCAATGGCTGTCGGAAAAGCTCGGCGAGTCGTTCTTCGTGGAGAACAAGCCGGGCGCCAGCACCAATCTCGGCACCGAACTGGCGCTCAAGGCGGCGCCGGACGGGGGCACGCTGCTGCTCGCCATGTCGTCGAATGCGATCAACCCGTCGCTCTACCATCACCTCAAATTCAACTTCCTGCAGGATGCCGTGCCGGTGGCAAGCATCGCCACGATCCCGCTGGTGCTGGACGTGAATCCGGCGGTGCCGGCGAAAACCGTTTCCGAGTTCATCGCCTACGTCAAAGCCAATCCCGGCAAGGTCAATCTCGCCTCGGGCGGCAGCGGCACGCCGCTTTACGTTGCGGGGGCGCTGTTCCGCATGATGGCGGACGTCAAGATGGTCGACGTCATCTATCAGGGCGAAGGCGCGGCGATGCCGGACCTGATCGGCGGCCGGACGCAGGCGATGTTCGGCGTGATGCCGGCCTCGCTCGGCTATCTGAAAGCCGGCAAGCTGCGGGCGCTTGCCGTGACCAGCGCCAAGCGCCAGGAACTGTTGCCGAACGTGCCGGCGATGGCGGAATTCCTGCCGGGCTACGAGGCGAACGGCTGGTACGGCATCGTCGCGCCGAAGGGCACCCCGGCCGCCGTCGTCGAGAAGCTCAACAAACAGGTCAACGCCGCGCTCGCCGACCCCGCGACGCGCAAGCGCTTCACCGACCTTGGCTGCAACGTATTCACCGGTTCGCCGGCGGATTTCGAAAAATTCATCCGCGCCGAAACCGACAAGTGGGCGAAGGTCGTCAAGTTCGCCGGCATCAAGGCGGATTGATTTGATCATGTGACGGGCCTCCCATCACTCCGTCGTTGCGAGGAGCCAACGGGTCCGGCCCGAAGCGGCCGGCCCGATGACAGGCTCCGCGACGAAGCAATCCAGCGGGCCTTACCGCTAGCGCAAGCCGCCCTGGATTGCTTCGCTCCGCTCGCAATGACGAGTTCTCCCGTTCCCGCGGCGCGATTTTTTGTTCGCGTCCCGAGTTTCCAGTCCAACCATGTCGTTAACGGCTTCCCCTGCGCCATTCCCCGGATATCGCTTTGCTCATCCGGCCACCAAAAGGGGAAGCGGAACGCCGAGAGACGCGTAACCAACACCCGCGCCGCGCAGCGCGGGGCGCGCTCTTGCGGAGCGCGCTCGCCTCTCGGCGTCCCACCGCGGCTCTCGCCAGGGAGACAGCTGGTCCCCAAGGCTCTGCATCAGGCCATGCTTCGGGAGACAGTCCGGGGCGTTCAGTCCTGTACGGCCGCTCCAACCGGGGAGCGGAGACCTTGCGCTTCGCCGTGCATGATCCGGAAAAGTGGATGCCGGCTTTCCGGCAAGATCATGCACCACTCGCGGGCGTTACCCGCGCCGGAAAAACGAATGAACGTCTGTCTCCGTACCGCGAGCAGCTCGCGCACCGGTCATAGTGCCGGCAGGATGATGCCCGATGCCGCCCGGGAGCGGGTTACAAATCCGCCCGCGGGCACCGCACTCGCCCCGTCCCAAGGAGTGTCCTCGCGAAGAGCGTCCCTTCGAAAGGCGAGATGGAGTTTTTTAGTTCAGCAGGCGGGGTGGATTCAAGAAATTCCGGCGGCGGGAGCCAACTCTTTGATTCAACAAAGGATCATTTCGCGCTGTTTGTTTGATTCGCGACGCGGCAATTGTGGCACGCTGCCTCGATTTGTTTGATTTGTGCCTAACGCGCGGAGAATTCAGATGTTTTATGATTCGCGGCAGCACGTAGGATGGGTTGAGCGTTAGCGAAACCCATCATGCAGCCTTGAAGGCGCAACGATGGGTTTTACTTCGTTCAACCCGTCCTACGCGCTCTATGCACAAATGGTCAGTACACCGAGTGATTTGGTCTTAACGAATATCCGCTAACCGAACCGACATGGAAGCGCTGCGTTTTCTGTTCGTACCCTCCGGGCGGTTGCGGCCGCGGCCTTTCGTTTTGGCAGCCATCGCCGTCTACGTGGCCGGCATTGGGGCACAAGCGCTCACTTTTCCGGAAATGCGTCTCGACGGCCTCTGGCCATTTGCCATGGTCCAGGCAGCATTGATCTGGATCTGGTTTGCGCTGCACGCCAACGCTTGCATGATTCGGGCCGCTACAGCGGACGCGCGCTCGTCGTGAGCGGCCTGTACGCGCTATCAGTCGTGCTTTTGCTGTCGGTCGGCGCGGCGGTGACCCGCGAGTTCGTAGTCCCGGCAGCACAAGGCAGCGTTAGCGCGAGCACGCTCGGCACCATCACTGTCATATTGGTCGACGATATGCTGTACGGCTTTTCGATGTTGCAGGGTACGCTACCCCCTTTCGAGGCCTGTTTCCTTGGCCTCAACATCATGGCATTCCTGCCGCCGGCCGCCGCGATCGCCTTGACATTCTGGGCGGCGAGACAGCCGAGTGCGCCAGCAAGCAGCGCGGGTTGAGCGCTGCGAAATCCGAGATTCCAACGTCCGTGAGCCCCGGCGTCGCCGTCGGGAAAAACTTAGAACGCTGTATCCCTCCAGAAATGGTCGTGTATCTTTGCCATCTCCTGGAGAGACCCTCGTTCGATAGTTTGATGGTACATTGCGACGGCTTGATCAAGTACGGCACCCTCGTCGACTGTCGTCATGACACGGTCACGCATGACGAGGCGGCCGTCGATAATCACATCGTTTACGTCCTTGCCCGATCCATTCGTAACCAACCGCATCGGAATCATGTCTGGTGGGTACAAATGCGGTTGGCGTAGATCGATAGTGATCATATCGGCCTTCTTGCCAACTTCGATCGACCCAATCTCGCTATCCAATCCCAACGCGCGGGCTCCATCTATTGTCGCCATCTCAAGCGCCTTGCCAGGTGGCAAGACCCGCCGGTCGCGGAAACGAACTCTTTGGAGCAGGATTGCGGCGCGCATATCGAGAAAAAGATCCGAGGCATTAGTGGAGGGCGTATCTGAACCCAAGCCGACGGCAATTCCTGCATCGATCATTTCTCGAACCGGACAGTCGTGTTTGATCGTGCGGAAAATACGCGGCTGATGTCCAGCGCTGGTTCCTGTTTCTTTCATTATTTCAACTGCCCGTGGGGGGAGGCCGGTGCAATGCGACAAGATTGTAGTAGGGCCAAGCAGGCCTAATTTTTCATCGAAGGCGTATTCGACAGCATTGCCATACGCGTGCGTCCAAAATGGAACGCCGTGCTTCTCCATCAAATAGCGAATTGCTTCTGCCTGGCGGTGTACCCATTGCTCACGATCCGGCGACCAGACCGGATCATGAGGATTGCGATTGCCAAATCGCGAAAGTGCCGTGCAGTATTCGATCAATCCAGATGGGTGAGCGGGCTCGCCAAGTAACTTGTCGCAATTGTCGATGACCTTGTCGAAGGACACCGCTTCGTCCGTTTTCACCCCTGCGCTATTCCACCGCGAATAAAGTCGAGGCCATGGCGGACGTGCCGGCCCGATGCCGATCCGTGCCCGAACGCCTACCTGAGATAGCCCTTGCGCTGCGATACGCGTAAATATGGGATCATCGGTGCGCGTGCCGTTGCCTCCCATCATCGAAAACATGAAGGTGGTGCCAAACTTGACCCGGTCGAGCGCGCACATCTGCGCCTCGATCATCCACCATTCTTCGTCTGTGAGCTGACTGAGAATTCTCTCATAGAGATCGCGAATTTTTACTTCATCAAGGCCCTCGCCCAGGGACTTCATGATGCTCCAGCCCAGGTAGCCGTGGAGATCGATCAGGCCCGGGAAAATAGCCTTGTCGGAGCAGTCAAGAACGGACGCGAACCTGTATTGCGCCTTTAGCTCGGCCGCCGGTCCGATTTTCAGAATTCGTCCCTTGGAAACCGCCACGGCACCGTTGTCGATAACGCGCCGATCCGGGTCGATGGTGACGATCGTGCCGTTCGTGAGAAGAAGATCCGCGTCGCCGCCCTTGTCGATTTCCATCACATGCCACCATTGGACAAGAAAAGACTGCTCATTTTAAGTCCGACTCAGCCCGAATTTCTTTTCGAGCAGGAAAGGCCGCCGAACGTCCCACTGCCGAAACCAGTGCTAAGCCAGGCATCGGTCGCTTGTCCATAGCGCCTCCAATCGCGATCATCTCTCAACGCCAGGGCGTAATGCAGAGCATCAGGACCTGCGTTGCATTTCCTATGGAGGAAGAACTTTTTATTGAATGGAGATTGCAAGCTCATTAGCCTGTGCCGATGCCGGTGCATTGGGGGCTTTGGCCATGAATTTTCGTGCTTGGACGTTTTTCGGCTTTTTGGCGTTGGCTCTTCTCGATGCTGCCGCGGCGTCGGCACTGTCCGGCCGGGTCATTCGCTTCATTGTGCCCGTCCCGCCGGGGGCAAGCACGGATTTCATTGCGCGGCTGATGGCGGCCCAGATTGGTGCGAAACAAGGGGCCGATGTCGTCGTCGAGAATCGCCCGGGCGCAAGCGGCATGATCGGAACGGAGTTCGTGTCTCGTCAGGCTCCAGACGGCAACACAGTATTGTTTACGCCGGGCACATATCTTATCGACGCTCAGGTCCGCAAAGCCCCTTACGACCCGGTGAACGACTTTGAGCCGCTGTGCTCGCTTGTTCAGGCGCCGGCGGTGCTCGTCGTTCCACAATCATCGCCGTATCGCTCGCTCGCCGATCTGCTGAAAGACGCGCGTGAACGCGGGCGAGTTTCGGTCGGCGCTATCGGGCCAGGCAGCTCATTTCAACTCGGCTTGCTCGAATTGATGAGCAAATCGAATACGCAAATGACTTTCGTCCCCTACCAGGGCAGCGCGCCGGTCCTCACGGATACGATGGGAGGCCACGTATCGGCTGGTATCGCAGGTTATTCGGTCGTGTCCGGGGCTATTAAAGCCGGTCAACTTCGAGCGCTCGCCATCGCTTCTGACAGCCGGATAGCACCTCTTCCCGAAGTGCCGACTTTCAAGGAAAGCGGGTTTCCCACGGTTCAAATGGACAATTGGTTTGGCGCGATCGTTCCGGCCAAAACGCCTGCCGATACCAGGGCCCGTCTTATTGCCTGGCTCACGGCGGCAATGAACGTGCCAGAAGCCAAGAGCAAACTGGCGGTGCAGGGCTTGTATCCGGTTGTAACCTGCGGCTCGGATTTTGCGGACTTGATCCGCAAACGCTACGCAGAATACGGGCTGGCGATTAAACGGGCGGGACTGAAGGTCGAATAGCGGTCGCGCGTGATCCTTGTACTCGAACTTGTCCAACGAGGGCCTGATCGCCTTCGCGGAGAAATAACCTCCCGACCTTGCGACCTCGATTGTCGCTCCTGGCACATCGCTGCCGCGCCGAGCACCGGGTCGACGTCTGAAGTCGAGGGATGAACGGACGTGTTTAAGGGAGGATGAGCATGCGCGATCTGGTTGGTGCCTTCATCGCCGGGCGCGTTGACCGGCGCGGCTTCCTCAAAGGCATGACGGCGGCAGGCTTCACGGCCGCCGCCGCCGAGTCGGTGCTGGCGACCCTGGCGCCGATGGTCAGCGCGCAGGCCGCGACCGGCAACATTGCGGTCGCCGAAGGGACAGGCGCCTATCTGCTGGTCCAGCAGCTGAAGGCCGCCGGCGTCAAGCATGTGTTCTACGGCAACGGCACATCGTCAGCGCCGATGCTCGACGCGATGGTCGGCGATAACGACATTCATCTGATCCTCGGTCCCGAGGAAGGCATCGTCACCGCCATGGCGTCGGGCTACGCGCTCGCCAGCAACGCGCCGACCTTCGTCAACGTCCACGGCACCGTCGGCACGGCGAACCAGATGCTGAACATGTTCAACGCCAAGCGCGACGGCGATCCGCTGGTGGTGTCGTCGTTCTCGAAGTCGACCGAGGGCACCGGCCGCGACAATTTCGAGGAGATCGACGATCTCGTCGGCATGACGAAGGAATTCACGCGCTGGAGCTTCGAGGTTCCGCTGGCGAGCCGCGTACCGGAATTACTGCGCAACGCCATGCGGATTTCCACGACGCCGCCGGGCGGCGCGACCTTTCTGTCGATCCCGACCAATGTCGCCGGGGCCAAGGGCAAGGCGGAGATCTATCCGCGCGAGCTGTTCACGGTGCCGATCCGCACCAAGCCCGATCCGCACCTCATCGAGCAGGCGGCGCGCGTTCTCATCGAAGCGCGCAAGCCCATCATGCTGGTCGGCCTCGACGTGCATCGCGACGACGCCTACGACGAGGTGTTGCAGCTTGCCGAAGCGCTCGGCACGCAGGTGGTACAGGGGCTCAGCCCGTTCACCGATTTCCCGACCGATCATCCGCTCTATGTCGGGCAGAGCGACCGCGCATTCACGCCGTTTCGTTCGCTGGAGGGCGCCGACGTCCTGATCAACATGGGCAGCCCGATGCTCTATCAGGAAGGCGCCGCACCGGTGGTGTCGCCCTATTGGAAGATCATCGAGGCGCGCAGCGTCGGCAACGACGTGGCGCGCTGGACCGCCGACACGGTGCCGATCGTCGCCAACGTGAAAGAAACCGCGGCCGCCTTGCTGGAGGCGGTGCGATCCGGCCAGAGCGCCGAGGCGAAGGCCAAGGCCAAGAACCGGATCGACGCCATGGCCGAATTCAATCGCCAGGTCTGGCAGACCCGCGAGGCCATGGCGGAGGAGCGCAAGGACCTGATCCCGATCGCCTGGGAGCACGTCGCGCGCGAAGCGCAGCAGCAGCTTGAGCCCGACGCCATCATCACCCACGAATTCAATTCGGCGATGCCGCGCGTACTGCCGTGGCTCACTTTCGGCCACGGCAAGAAGGAATTGTACGGCCGCTCGCTCGGCTCCGGACTCGGCTGGTCGGTCGGCGCCGCGATCGGCATCAAGATGGCGAAGCCCGACCGGCAGACCGTGTGTCTGGTCGGCGACGGCGCCTTTCTGATGGGCCAGATCGAGGCGCTGTGGGCGGCGCGGCGCTTCGAAGCGCCGGTGCTCTACGTCGTGTTCAACAACCGCAGCTTCAACGACACGCGCATGCGGGTGAGCGCCATCGCGCCGCGGCTGCGTGAATCCAAGCTCGACATGGGCAGCTATCTGGGCAATCCCGACGTCAGCTTCGAGACCGCCGCGAAGGCCTTTGACGTCAACGGTGCGACAGTAACGAAGCCCGGCGAGATCGCGCCGGCGCTGGCGCGCGGCATCAGGGAACTGAAAGACGGCCGCCCGTTCGTGATCGATGTCGTCGCCGAGCGAGTGGGCCTCCTGGCGGAGTCGACCTGGTATCCGAAATATTCGATCGCCGAACGGCGTACCAAAAAGGTCTAGGCGGACGTGATGATGAACATGCCAAGGTTTATCGCCGCCGCCATGTTGGCCGCCGCGCTGGCGGGCGCGGCAATGTCGGGCGCAGAGGCGCAGCGCCGCATCGACCCGGCTGCGGCCAAGTTGCCCGATGGCGACGGCAAAAGCGAAGTCATCGCTTATTGCGCCGGCGCGTGTCACCCGGCGGCGCGATTTGCCACCATGCGGCAAAGCCCCGCCGAGTGGCACAAGACCGTGATGCTGATGGTGGCGTTCGGCGCGCAACTGTTTCCCGAGGATGCCGCGACCATCACCAAGTATCTCAGCACCTACCTTTCCTCCGATCATCCGGCGCCGCCGGCGAAGTAACGGACCCCTGCGGCAAGCTGGACGCAGAGCGTTGCTTTCCATTCCGGGCAAGAACGCCTAGGCTCATCGATGAATCGCCGGTGACATCCGGCGTGTCCTGGTGTGAGCCGGCCACGCACAGAAGAAAGATAAGCGTGGAATTTCGGAGGAATGACGATGCGTCTTGCCGACATTGTTCGGGCGGGGGTGACCGCACTGGTGCTGCTGCTGCCACAGGCGGCCCGGGCCGATGACACGGTGCAGATCGGACTGGTTGGCGCCATCAGCATGACGCACTGGCCGCTGCTGATCGGCCTGAAAAAGGGTTACTACGCCGCCGAGCATCTGAAGCTCGACCTGATCCATACGCAATCGAGCGGAGCCGTGTTGCAGCAGCTTGCGGCGGGCTCGATCGACGCTACCGTCTCGGCGGCGCTCATCGAACCGCTTTACGCGATCAGCAAGGGCGCGCCGATCAGCCTCGTGCGCCTGGAGATCCAGCTTCCGCCCTACGCGATCGAAGCCAAGGCGCAGGACAAGAAGCTTGAGGATCTGCGCGGCAAAACCGTGATGGTCGATGCGCCCACCGGGATCACCAAGATCTACGTCGCACGGATGCTGGTGCCGCATCATGTCGACCCGGCTTCGCTTGATTACGTCTATGCGGGCGCGACTGGGGCGCGCTTCAATGCGCTGATGTCAGGCGCGGTCGATGCCACCATTCTGCTGCCGCCGTTCAGCTTCAGCGCCGAAGAGAAGGGCTATAACAATCTCGGGCTGGTTGCCGACTATGCCAAGGACCTGCCGTTCACCGGAGCGGCGGTGAACACCAACTGGGCGTCCAAGCATCCCGACGTGCTGCGGCGGTTTCTGGATGCGCATAACAAAAGCGTCCAATGGTTCCTCGATCCGAAGAACCGCCAGGAGTTGATCGACATCATGGTCGAGGCGAGCAAGCTAAGCCCCGAGGTCATCGGCAAGACTTACGACTTTCTGAGAAGCCGGCCGTTTTTCGAGCCGACTGGAGTGATCTCCAGGAGCAAGATGAGCGCGCTGTTGTCCGCCGTGAAACAGCTCGGCGATTTCCGCGGATCGACCGACGTGGCGACTTACGTCATGCCGGGCATCGCGAAGCTCGGCGACTGAGGACAGGCGCGCGGAGGCACGACCGGTCTCCGCGTCAGGATTCCATTGCGTTCGGCGCGAACAGCTCCTCCATCCGCATGACGCGCGGCGTCAGGCCCTGCTGGTTGGAGAACTTCGCCGCGGTTTCGAGGACCTTGCGGTTGGCCTTGAGGCCGTGGGTGATCAGCCGCGTCGCCAGGGCCTTGCGATACTCCGCAGGCACAAGCCCGGCCTCGAAATGATACGCGGCGTGCTCGCGCCGCTCGGCCTCCACAATGTCGTTCGCGGCGGCGAACGCCTTGATGATGTTGAGCACCACCCAGGGCTCGCGCTCGAAGGCAGTGCGTTTGATCGCCATGCCGTGGTTGATCGGAAAGATGCCGGTCTTTTTGTAATAGCGGGCGCCTTCGGCAGCCGGGTCGGCAAATAGCGGCTTGATGTCGGGATGACTTTCGAGATCGCCGTAGCTTCGATCGATCATATCGGGGCCATGTTTGCGAAAATACGCCATGTAGGCATCCAGCTCGCCGGCGAGCATCATAGAGGCGATGCTCTTGTCCGGCGGAATCTGGTTGATGGTAACGCCCGGAGGCGCCACGAAGCCGATCGCGCCGGCATGGCTGCGTTCGGGGACCCGCTCCATGAAAAAGGTCATGTCGCGTGGTGCGATGCCGAACTCGTTTTCAAGGACACCGCGGCTCCACAGCGCGGCGGTCTGCACGTATTCCGGCACGCCGATCCGCTTGCCCTTGAGGTCGGCGGGACCGTCGATCCCGGCGTTCTTACGCACCAGCATCGCCGTGTGATAGAAGCGCCGGGTGGTGAAGACCGGGATGCCGATGAACCGGTCGTCGTTCCGGCTGCGGATCATCATCAGCTCCGACATCGAGATTTCGGACACGTCGAACTCGGCGAAACTGAGCTGCCGCCAGAACATTTCCGCGGGGCCGAGGACCGTCATCAGCAGATCGATGCCGTCCGGCTTGACCCGCCCGTCGATGATCGGTCGGGTGCGCGGATTATTGGTGATCGCGAGACTGAGTTGTAGATTGGACATTCTTCCCCCCGAAGGTCGCTATTTTGCGGCGGCTCGTATAATAAGACGGGATTGAGCGCGCGGCATCAAGCGCGCGAGGGAGGAGAATTCATGCTCGTTTCGATTCGGCGCGGCAGCCTGGGGGCGATCTCGGCGGTCGCGGTGTTTCTCGCCATCGCAGCGACCAATCCGGCTTTCGCCCAGACGCCCCTGATCGTCGGCAAAGCCAACGCAACCTCGGACGCCATCATTCCCGTCAATGTCGGGGACAAGCTCGGCATCTTCAAAAAGCACGGGCTCGATCTCAAGATCGTCGATTTCGGCGGCGGCAGCAAAATGGTGCAGGGGCTCACCGCCGGCGCCATCGATATCGGTGACGGCGCGGGCACCGAATTGGCTTTTGTCGCCAAGGGCGCGCCGATGCGCGCGGTGTGCGAGAGCACCGGTCCGGCGCCGTTTCTCGGTGTCGGCGTGCCGTGGGATTCGCCGGTCAAGAAGCTCGAGGACCTGAAAGGCAAGAATATCGGCGTCTCAAGCCCGGGGTCGTTCAGCGACTGGTCCGGTCATCAGTTGGCAAAGCATTTCGGCTGGGGCGAAAACGGCGTGAAGACCGTGGCGATCGGTGGCGGTCCGGCCCCGATTCGCGCCGGTCTGCGCGCTCACCTGGTCGATGCCGTGATCAGCGGCACGTCGCTGTTCCTGCAATTCGAGGAGACCAAGGAAGGCCGTCTCATCGCTCCAGTCTCGACGTTTGAGGGCAATGTCGGCTCGGGGGCGCTGTTCGCTTCGAAGGCGCTGATGGCCAGCAAGCCGGATGCGATTCGCGCCTTCATCGCCGGCTGGCTCGAAACCGTCGATTATATGCGCGCGCACAAGGCCGAGACGGTCAAGATCGAAAGCGAGCTGAATCATTTCAGCGAGAACGTCATGTCGCGGGAATACGACCTCACCATCGGCATGCATACCAAGGATTGCCGGTTCGATCCGGAATCGCTGTCGACCTTGAAACGGTCCTTTGTGGAAATGAAACTTGTGCCGGGCGACGTCGATATGTCGAAGCTCTACACGGAAGCTTATCTGCCGAAGTGACCGGCAAGGACAGTTGAAACCAGCGCTTCCGACGCTATGCCGGGCGGAAGCGTTCCGAGCAAAGCTGCGGCGAGCAGGATTGCCGTGCCGAGTGCGGCTTCAATCAGGCTGTTTGTTTCGATCTGCCGCGCTGCGCGTTGCGCCGTTTCGCCCTGCTTGCCTCTCAGGCGAGGCGTCAGGATCAGCCGATTGACGCCCGCCAGCGCCACCATGCAGAGAAACAGCGCGACCTTCACGCACAGCAAACGCCCATAATCGGTGTCAATCAGTGCAGCAATGCGACCAACGAGCATCCAGCTGTTAACGATGCCCGTGAGGAGCAGCGTGCCGACGCTCACGATGCCGAGAATTGAAAATCTCGCGACAGCTTCGCTCGCAACGGCGGATAAATCCGGATCAGGTGCGTGAAGCGTCGCCCGCAGCGTGATTGCAAGCGGCAGCAGGCCTCCGAGCCACGCTGCGGCGGCCAGCAGGTGCAGAATGTCGGACGCAAGGTGCACCGCCCCCTCGACACCGCTTCCTGCCGCCGCGTGCCCCGACCAAGCCACGGTCCCGACAAACCCGCCGGTGAGACTGACTGTCAAAACCTTTTTCCAGAGTGGCCCGGCAATCCCGGTGTCTCGCGTGAGGCGAAGCGAGATCGCAACCAGCATGACCAGCAATAACCGGATAATCCAGGCCTGCCCGAAGCTGGTTTGAGTTAGAGTGGTCTCCACCGCCGTGCCGGCGAATACATTCGCCAGTGGCAGATCGGCCATTCGGGCGGTGACGAACAAAAGCCACGCCGCACCGGAAATCAACGCGCCAGCCAAGCCGAACCATGCGAGCCATGTCAGCCCCACGCGAACCGTCGCTTCTGCGGCGGCGGATTCGGTTCTGTCATCGGTGTTCCGGAATGCCGGTTCAGCAATGAACGCGGCAAACCAAATGCTTCCCATCATCAAGATGGTCGCGGCAAAGTGGATCGCGCGCACCCAGATAAATGGATCGCTCATGACGATATCCGGGCCGGGCAACTGCCTTTATCCGCCAACCCGAAAGATGAAGGCGCCTTCGGTCCGGTGCGTGTCCGTCGTCAGCGCCCGCCACTCCACGATATAGATCCCGTTTGCCAACGGCGGCACGGACACGTGCATCGTCCTGCGGTCCTTGGAGTCGAGATGGGCATCGGCCTTGTCGACCCGTTTGCCGATCGCATCGCGGACGATAACGGTGCTGAATGCCGCTTCGAGCGGCTCGCTGAATCTCAACATAACCTCGGTGGGGGAGGAGGCCACGGTCGCGCCAGTCGCCGGTGTGGCGCTGCGAAGCTGGGCATGGGCGAATGCTGCGGACCCTTCCGCCAGCAGGAGCAAGAACGACAGCGCAGCGCCGACGATGCCGTGACGGATTCTCATATGTGTGGTCCTCGATATTTGCAGCCACGGTTTGGGATACAGTGTCACTTTGCTCTTTCGATTTTAATCACGGTGTATTGGCCGTTGATCTGCTCCGCCTCGAACCTGATTTTGTCGCCGGCCTTCACGGTCTTCAGCATGGTCGGGTCGGATACCGCGTAAACCATGGTCATGCCTTCATCCATGTCGAGCTTTGGTATCGGTCCATGCTTGATGGTGAGTTTCTTGGCGGCCTGGTCCACCTTGACGACTTGGCCGGAAACCATCGGCGATTGCGCGAACGATGGCTGGCCGCAGAACGCCAGCAGGATGGCGACGATAAGAGCTGATAGTGTTCTCATGTCATTTCCTTTGACAGTATTGACCTGTTTCATTGGGTATACGGCTCACGAGTGGCGCGGTGGCTCGGCCGGAGCGCCTTTGAACTCGTAGGCAACGCTGCCGGGAGGATTCTTGTACGGCCCGGGATCGCGGTAATCGTTGGCGGCGATGCCGATACGCACCTTCATGACGGTGAACATCCCGCCCATCTCGATCGGGCCGAATTGGCCGAAGCCCGTCATCATCGGCAGGGTGTTTTCCGGCATCGGCATTTCCATCGTGCCCATCTCGGCCATGCCGGTCGAACCCATCGGCATGTAATCCGGGACGGCGCTGCGCACGGCTTTTGTCAGCGATTTTTGATCCGCGCCGATGAAGTTGCGCGTGTCGTGTCCCATGGCGTTCATGGTGTGATGTGACTTGTGACAGTGGAATGCCCAGTCGCCAGGAGCGTCGGTCACAACATCAAAGGCACGAATCGCCCCGACCGGCACATCGACTGTCGTTTCCGGCCGCTGGGCGCTGTCCGGAATCCATCCGCCGTCCGTACACGTGACGGCGAAATGATGGCCATGCAGATGGATCGGATGATTAGTCATGGTCAGATTGGCGATGCGCACGCGGACGCGGTCACCCAGTCGTGCGGTAAGCGGATCAATCCCGGGAAACACGCGGCTGTTCCAGGTCCACATGTTGAAATCGGTCATCTCCGAGACTCTCGGCAGTGAGGTGCCCGGATCGACGGCATAGGCGCTCATCATGAAAACGAAGTCGCGGTCGACAGGACGGAACTTGGAATCTCGCGGGTGCACGATGAACATCCCCATCATGCCCATCGCCATCTGCACCATCTCGTCGGAATGCGGATGGTACATGTAGGTGCCGCTCGTCCTGATCTCGAACTCGTATACGAAGGTCTTGCCCGGTGGGATGTGCGGCTGGGTGAGGCCGCCGACGCCATCCATCCCGTTTGGCACCAGCATTCCGTGCCAGTGCACCGTGGTGTGCTCCGGAAGCTTGTTGGTGACGAAGATACGGACCTTATCCCCTTCGACCGTTTCGATCGTCGGCCCCGGCGACTGGCCGTTATAGCCCCATAGATGCACCGTCATGCCTGGAGCGAATTCGCGAACAACGGGCTCGGCGACCAGATGGAATTCCTTCCACTCACCGTTCATGCGCCACGGCAGCGTCCAGCCATTGAGGGTAACGATCGGCTGATAGTCCGGTCCGCTAGTTGGAAACAGCGGCGGCTGCATCGTTACGGCCTTTGTGGTGGGCGCCTCGGGAAGGCTCGCCGCCTGCGCGTGGCCGCTCACCGCGCTTGCGCCGGCGAGCACGGCGGCACTCATCACACCTCTTCGCGTCAACATCGCTGGCCTCCTCGTTATGTCTAGCCGCGCCTACTCGCCTGTTCGGGATTCTGCGGAGCCGGCCGACGCCGGGGCACGAGCGCCATCGTCAGCGCCGCCACCGGAGATCGCGGCGTCCAGCTCCGTATTGGCAAGCCAATAATCTCGCTGGGCTTCGATCGCCGCGATGTTGGCGGCAATGCGCTGTCGCGCTTCGCTCAGCAACGCAAAAACGTCGATCTGCATGGCTCCGTAGCGCAGCATGGTCTCGTCCGAGATGATCTTGCGCAGCGGCAGCACGTCTCTGCGAAAGTGCTCGGCGATGTCGTAGCGATAGCGATAGGCTAGGTAAGCCTCACGCGCCTCGGAGCGCACATTGACCGCTTTCTCGCGCAGACGATTGATGGCTTGCATGTAGGTTTCGCGGGCTTCTCGAAGGCGCGCTTCGCCAAAATCAAAAATCGGAATCTGGAAGTCGAGTTCGCCACCGCCGCCGGTTCCTTGCGCGCCGCTTGCGTCACGCTGTGTCCGCGACACGCCGGCCACTTCGAGCAGGTTGATGAACCGGGTCGCGTTCGTTAGGCCGTATGATTTGGCGATCGTGTCCGCTTCGAGACGCGCGATCTGCAAGTCGACGCGGCGCCCGATGGCATCCGTCTCCACCGCGCTAAGGGCCCGCGGGCGCTTGGGCACCGGCGGCAGGGACTGCGGCAGCTTGAATGCGACATTGTCTTCGGAGAGTCCCATGGCGCGAACAAGCCTTTCGCGCGCGGTCGCGGCGTCCTGCCGCGCTACATCGAGCTGCGTAATCATGTCGGCGTGGAATGCATCCTGGCGTGCCCGGTCGAGCTTGTTCATGGCGCCGGTCGCGCCAAGCTGTCTGGCGAGCTTCGCGGCCGTTTCGGATGCACCGGCTGCCCGGCCAAGCGCTGCCACTATTTCGAGGGCCGCAACGGCACGGTAATAGCGGCGGCGAGTGGCGGCGGCGACCTTCAGGGTCTCTTCCGCGGTGCGCAGTTGGGCCTGGTGGAATCGTTCAGCCGCGATTTCAGCGCGCGCCGGCAAGGTCGCCAGCGCCAGAATGTCGGCGACGATTCGGCGCTCGATGTCGAGTTCGATCGGCGTCGCTATGCGGCTGAATGAAATTGTCGGGCTTGGAGGCAGGCTGGCCTGGACCATGACCGCTTCGGCGATACCGAGTTCATTATAGGACGCCTGCAGCCCCTTGTTGTTCAGGAGTGCGATCCGTACGGCTGCCTCGGCCGACAGCGGTGATCGCAGCAATGCGCGCGTTCGCGCGCCAGCTTCGGCGGCGGCATCGTCGGTGCCGACCTTTAACGCTGCCGTGCCCAATTGCGACGCGACAACGCTATTGACCCCACCCATTCCGGCGTCGGGCGAAAAGGAAGCGCAGCCCGCAAGCGCGCTCGCAAGCACGGCGGACGCGATGCGAAGAAATGCCCATAGGCGGAATCGGCGGACAGACCGTCCTTGTCCGAGCATGATCTCCTGGCCTCATGCGCAAGCAGTCGAGCGCGCCGCCACGACTGCAGCGGGCGCAACCCGATTCAGATCGACGCAAGAGGTCTTGGAGGACGATCGAGGCGGTCAGGATGAACGCCCAAGCCGAGGTCATTCAGCGTGGCAGCAATCCGCTGTCCCGGAGCATTCAGACTTTCGATCATGATGATGCCGGGAAGAATGCCTGCGAAAAAAGCGTGCAGCGCACAGCAATTGTCGCCGTCCTGGTCGTCGTGATGCCCAACGGGTGTCGCATCAATCGGACCATGCATTTGCATGTGCGGATGATGCTGGTGCAACTCGCTGGTGATCGCAAAGCCTGGCGCTCCAGCCAGCGGCGACGACACGACCCCCGAAAACTGAGCGACCAGAAACAGGCCGATCAGCACGCGGACAAAGCCAGCTATGGTCCTTAGCCGCTGCATTGCCGACTGAGTCCGATCCCGGGCACAAGCCACATGAGATTTTGCAGCGCCGGGCCTTGGCCGTCAACGGCCCTGCCGGGATGACCGGGATTGGAACCGCCGCGTGCCGGTCATGCCGCCGGGAGGACAGCCGTGGTCAGACCCGTACGAAAATCTTGCGGGTATACAGGTAGCGCGCCAGCGTTACCGCGAGGCTGAGCGCCAGAAGCGCGATGACGAAATTGCCGGTCCCGGGCGCAACGGCGCGATCGAGCAGGCCCGAAACATGACCGCCGACGATCCGCGAGGCGACGTTCTGGTAGCTCAGCAGTTCGTTGAGAAAATAGAGCGCGATCGCGTTCGCTCCAATCCAGGTGAACACCTTGGTCCAGCTTCGCATGCCCCACACATCGACGATCTGATGCAGGACCGCGAGCAGGAGCACGCTGTAGCCGCCGGTAACGAGTACGTATGACGAGGTCCAGATCGCCTTGATGACCGGAAATTGCAGCGCCCACAGGTAGCCGACGGCGAGCAGAGCGAAGCCGGCCCCCAAAAGCCACAGCGTCTTGCGCTGCGCGGACACCTGGCTGTCACGCATGAACAATCCGGCAAACACGCCGAGCAGACATGTGCCGATCGCCGGCAGTGTGCTCAGCATGCCTTCCGGATCGCGGGTGAAATCGTACAGCTTCCCGGGCAGGAAGTTGCGATCGAGCCAATTCGCCAAATTCGTGTCGGCTGCGAACGAGCCGGCGCCGATGCCGGGGACCGGGACGAACGTCATGATCGCCCAATAGCCGACGAGCAGGCCGACAAAGGCCGCGATCATGCCGCGCAGATTGAAATTCAGGAACAGCACCGAGGTAAAGAAGTAGCAGATGGCAATACGCTGCAACACGCCGAGCCAGCGCACATCCCACAAGTGCTGGCCGACGTCGCCGGACGCGATCAGGCCCAGCCCGAACAGCAGCAGCGACCGGCGTACCACCCGCCAATGAGTCTTGGCCTCGCCCTCATGTTCGACCATGCGAGGCAGCGACAGGACGATCGAAATCCCTGTCACGAATATGAACAGCGGAAAAATGATGTCGTAAAAGTGCAGGCCCTGCCAGGAGACGTGAACGAACTGGCTGCCGAGAAAACCGCCGACGGCGCTGAGTGTCGTGCCTTTGCCGCTTGTCATCTGGGCGAGCGCCGCCGCGGCGCCATTCACGCCGAACAACCAGAACATGTTGATTCCGCGCAGCGCGTCGATCGAGCCGATTCTGCGGGGCTGCGCCGCTTCTGGCAACGCGGCGTGGCGGGCGGGGTTCTGTGACAGCTCGATGGGGCGCATGGGACGAGCAGGGATTGGTGGCTGAAAAGAACGGTTCAACACATGCCGAAACGCGCTGCACGATGCATGCCAGACGCGAGCGTGCATGATCAAAGTTAAATATGTTCGAACGACGAAGGTTCAGCCTTGCGTTAAATCAAATGTCCGCGAGATTGTTCGCCGGCTCGCGCATAAATTTTGTGAAAACAAAGCCGGCGCATACGGCGTCAGCGGATAAACTTTCCGATAACAGCCAGACTTAAATCAACCCGCAGTGCCAGTTTTATTCGGCATCACGCTCTAAGGTTGCCCGGCGACGGCCGTGCCCTTGGCGCAATCGGGTGCGGCCTGCTGAACCCGAAAATATTGCCGGCCGCTATAAAACCCGTCGTAGTGATGCCACGCCGTGCGATGGTCCAGGTCGATGATGCCGTCGAGCGTCACCGCGAACACCGCACTCTTCATGTCGCGGTCTTGCGAGCCCAAGTTTGCCGGCAACTTGGCGCTGGCATAATCGACGTAAGAGGCACGGCTCAGGCAGCTCATGTCCTTGGTGGCGTCGAGAGCCAGTTTCGCGGTCGCCAAGTGATCGGCGTGATCGCGCGGATTGATGCTGGAGTCGAGGTCCGCAATATTGATCTGCGCAACCAATGAATGACCGCGCTCGAAGCTGACAATGTGCTGCACGGTATCGACCAGATCTTTCCAGCCCTTATAGTTCGCCGAACCGTCGACCGCGGCCATCGTGGCTATATCGCCATCCTCGAAGCGCTTGAGCGACTGGAAGTTGGTGCCCGCAAAGCCCACGCCGGATCCGCCATCCGGCAGCCGCAGAAAATAGCTGACGGCATTTCCGTAGCGCACCCGAAAGATGGAGTGGCCGTTGAAGCTGACCGGACCCTCCGAATCCTTGATCGGGTTCTTGTCCGCGTCCACCATAAATCGAATGGCTTGAAGGGCGCCGTTTTCCCGCGCCAGATAAAACGGATGCTCGCGGCCGTTCGAACCGGCGCCCAAGCCGGCATCGCCTGCAGTGACGTGAAGAAACACCGTCTTGCGCGAGCCGCCCATCACGTCGTTGAACGCGTTCGGGTTCATGAACAATTGCCAATCGTCTTCGTGCGCGGCGAAGTAGAATGACACTTTGCTGGGTGCAACAGCGACTTTGCCGGGTTCGACCGCGACCGCCGATGCCTTGCCGAGTTCGCCGGCGACTGCCCCGGCGCATGGAAGCAGAAGAAACAGCGCGCAGGCGCCTGCAAACGATCGCTTGGGTGACATGAGCTTCTTCGCCCCCGAAGGTTATTTGTTTTTTATTCTCACGATTATTGTCACGATGCACCTAAATAAATCAAGCGGCGCCCTAAATTTGTGCAGCGCACACCTGTTGGCAGGGTAAAAACGCCGAATCGGCGCTTGGCACAATTGCGGAGATGTCCGTAAGGGGCGGTAACCGCGCGTTAGGCGCGGGGCCGATGCTTGCTGAGAATCTGTTTGAGCCGCTGCGGCGTCACCGGAATCTGCGTCACCGCGCCCGGTATGCCGATGGCGTCGTCGATGGCCGAAGCAATCGCGGCGCCGACGCCGGTAATGCCGCTTTCACCGGCGCCCTTGATGCCGAGCGGATTGCGCGGCGTCGTGTAATCCTCCCGCAGCAGCACATCGGGCTGCGTCGTCTCGTGCATGGCGGGCAGGAGGTAATCGGCGAAGGTGACGGCGAGCGGATCGCCGCGCTCGCTGTAGATGAACTCTTCGGTTAGCGCGCCGCCCAGCCCTTGCGCATAGCCGCCGACGATCTGGGCCTCGACCAAGGCCGGATTGATGGCGCGGCCGATGTCGTAGGCGATGCAGTAGCGCTCGACGGCGACGCCGCCGGTTTCGGCGTCAACCCGGACCACAGCGATGTGGCTGCCGTAGGGGTAGACCTGGTGATCGACGCGGAACCAGCCTTCGGCCGAAAGGCCGGGGTCGCGCTCGCCGAGTGTCTTTGAGGTTGGCGCGAGATGCTGGGCGATCTGGCCGAGCCCGATCGACGGGCCCGGCTTGCCGTCCCTGCGCACCACTTCGCCGTTGACGATGTCGAGCGAGTCGGGCGCGGCCTGCAACAGTTCGCCGGCGACTTCGAGCGCCTTCTTGCGCACATTGAGCGCGGCGATATGCGTCGCCGACGCGGTCATCACCGTGGCGCGCGACGCGTGGGCGCCGATGCCGAAGGCGATGCGGTCGGTCTGGCCGTGAATGACGCGGCACTTTTTGTAATCGACGCCCAGCCCGTCGGCGGCGACCTGCGCCATCACGGTCTCGAAACCCTGGCCGAGCGAGGCGCCGCCGGTTACCACTTCGACGGCGCCGGAGGTGTCGACTGAGATCCGGACCCCATCGGCCGGACCGAGTCCGCTCTTTTCGATGAACATGGCGACGCCGATGCCGACCAGTTCGCCGGCGGCCTTGCGGCGCTTCACCCCGGCGTTGAGGTTCTGCCAGTCGATCCGGTCAAGCAGTTTGTCGGTCAATCCGATGTAATCGCCGGTATCCATGAAGATGGATTCGCCCAGAGCTTCGAGCGGCCGCTCGTGGGGCAATTCGGCGCTGGTGAGCGCGTTGCGCCGGCGCACCTCGATGCGGTCGATATTCAGCTTGGCGGCGATCGCGTCGAGCAGGCGCTCGCGCACGAACGTGGTCTCGTAGCGGCCGGGCGCCCGATAGGTTGCGGCCGGCGTCTTGTTGGTGAGACGGAAGTGGCCGACGGCGCGGTAAGCCGGCACGCGATACGGGCCGGGCAGAATGCCGGCCGTCATGTGGACCACGCGCGTCGCGTGGGTGCGGATGTAGGCGCCCTGGTCGTGGAAATAGGTGTCGTCGATGGCGAGAATGACGCCGCTATCGTCCACCGCGGCGCGGATCTTGTGCAGCTGCTGGCGCGAATGATTGGCGCAGATCAGGTGCTCGCGGCGGTCCTCGATCCATTTCACCGGACGGTTGAATTTTTTTGCGGCGACGCAGACCAGAAAGTCTTCCGGGTACATCTCGCCGCGGATGCCGAATCCGCCGCCGACATGAGATTCGTACACGTGAATCGAACTCGGCGGAATCTGCAGCATGCGCGACAGCAGTTCCTGATTGCGGTGCGGCACCTTGGCGGCACCGTGCATTTCCAGAATGCCGCGCGAAGCGTCATAGCGGCCGATTGCGCCGCGCGTCTCCAGCGGCACGCCGGAATGCCGGCCGATGGCAAGTTCAAGCTCGACAACATGTTTGGCCGTGCGGAAAACGGCGTCGACGTCGCCGTAGCCCTGCCGGATGATGGTCGGCTCGCTGAGGTTTCCGGGCGAGAACTCAAACGGCGCCGCTTGCGCATCGAGCACCGGCGGCAGTTCCTCGATTTCGATCTCGATCAGGTCGGCGGCGTCTTCGGCGATGTAGGGGTCGGCGGCAAACACGGCAGCGACCGGATCACCGACGTAGCGCACCTTGCCGTTTGCCAGGATCGGCTGGCGATATGGATCGAGCGCCGGGATCGAGCCCTCGCGGAAATCGATTGGCGGCACGTCGGCGACGTCACCCGAGGTCCACACGGCAAATACGCCCGGCAGCGCGCGCGCCGCCGATGTGTCGACCGACACGATACGGCCATGCGCATGGGCCGAGCGCGCGATGCGCATCGACAGCTGGTGCGGGAAATTGATGTCGCCGGCAAACTCGCCGCGGCCGGTGACGAGCGGCGGATCCTCCAGCCGCTCGACGGATTGACCGATCCAACTCTTTTGCTGCGCGTTCATTTCGCCGCGCGTTCCAGGGCGCGGCGGGTCACCGCGAGCACGAGATCGCGGCGAAACTCGGCCGTGTTGACGATGTCTTCCATCGGATCGACGGCGGCGGCGGCCGCATCGGCCGCGGCGCGGAAAGCCTTGTCGCCCGGCTCGGCGCCGGCAAGCGCGCGCTCGGCTTCGGCGATGCGGCGCGGACCGACCTCGACGCCGCCGAGCGCGACGTGCGGCTCGACGATCTTGCCAGCCTCGACCCGATAAGTTGCGACCGCCGCGGCCAGTGCGAAATCGCCGGCGCGGCGACTGAACTCGTAGAAGCCGCAACGCGTCCCGGCGGCGAGCACCGGCAGCCGCGCTTCGGCAAGGAGTTCGTCCTCGCGCAGCGCCGTCGTCATGACGCCTTGGAAGAAATCGCGCGCCGTAATGACGCGCTCGCCGCTTGCGCTCTTGGCCAGCACTTCACCATCGAGCGCCGCCAGCACCAGCGCCCACTCGGACGCCGGATCGGCATGCGCGAGGCTGCCGCAGAACGTGCCGCGGTTGCGGATCGGGAAATGCGCGATGTGACGGACAACTTCGCTCAGAAGCTTGCCGAGCGGACCGTCGCAGACCTGCCGGTGAAATGCCGCATGGCGGACGCACGCGCCAATGACGAGCTTGCCGTCTTCAACGCCCAAACGGTTGAGCGCCGCAACGCCGTTGATATCGACCAGATGCGCCGGCTTCGCCAGCCGGAACGCCATGGTCGGCACCAGGCTCTGGCCGCCGGCCAAGACGCGCCCGTCCTGCGGCGCCAATTCGGCAAGCATCGCCACCGCCTCGTCGACGGTTTTCGGCGCGTGATAGCGGAACGCCGCAGGCTTCATTGGCTGGTATCAAGATTTGGATTGGTGTAACATTTTTGAAATGGTGCACGGTTTTCGGTACAGAGTCAAAAGACAACACGCAGTGGAACGAAGCAGTCCGGCATGAAACCACCGCCCTTTTCCTATCATGATCCCCGAACGGTCGCCGATGCGGTCGGCCTGCTCGGCTCGCTCGAAAACGCCAAGCTGCTGGCCGGCGGGCAATCGCTCATGCCGATGCTCAACATGCGCTACGTGCTGCCGGACAACATTATCGATCTCAATCGGGTCGAGGGACTGAGTTACATCCGCTCCAACAATGGCGCGATCGACATCGGCGCGATGACGCGCCAGCGTGAGATCGAGTTTTCCGATGCGGTGCGCGAGCGCAGCCCGCTGATGTACGAAGCGATCCGTCAGGTGGGCCATCGCCAGACCCGCAATCGCGGCACGCTCGGCGGCTCGCTGTGCCATCTTGATCCTGCCGCCGAACTGGTGACGCTCGCGGCGGCGTTCGACGCCAAGGTCACGGTTGCCGGCAAGAGCGGCACCCGCAGCGTCGATTTTGCCTCATTTCCCGTGGCCTACATGACACCCGCGATCGAGCCCGATGAACTGGTCACCGGCGCGAGCTTTCCGTGCTGGCCGAAAGGCCACGGCTACGCCTTCATCGAATTCTCCCGCCGGCACGGCGATTTTGCCATCGTGTCGGCGGCGGTGCTGATCGAGGAGGATGCGAGCGGCAAGGTGACGCGCGCCTCGGTGACGCTCGGCGGCATGGGCCCGGCGCCGGTGCGCGCGCGCGAAGTCGAAGAGGCGCTGATCGGCGAGAAGGTCGAAGAGAAGCGCATGCGCGAAATCTGCGAAACGTTGCGCACGTGCGAGGCCATCGAAGACATCCACGCGCCGGCCTCTTATCGCCAGCAACTGGCGACGGTGCTGCCGCGCCGCGCGCTGCTGAAAGCGCACGAACGGATCGTGGAGGGAAAGCGAGCATGAGCGAGACGCGCAAGATTACGGTCACGGTCAACGGCACGCGCTACGAAGAGACCGCGCCGGTGCGGGTGACGCTCGCAGACTTCATCCGTCATCAGCTCGGCTTGACCGGCACGCATCTGGGCTGCGAGCACGGCGTGTGCGGCGCCTGCACTATATTGCTCGATGGAATTTCGGCGCGCTCCTGCCTGATGCTCGCGGTGCAGGCCGATGGCCACGAGATTCTGACGGTCGAAGGCATCGCGCCGAACGCCGACACGCTGCACCCGCTGCAGGAAGCGTTCCGCGACAATCACGGCCTGCAATGCGGCTTCTGCACGCCGGGAATCCTGACGACGCTGATCGAGTTGCTGCGCGACAATCCCGATCCGACCGAGGAAGAAGTGCGCATCGGCATCTCCGGCAATCTGTGCCGCTGCACCGGCTATCAGAACATCGTCATCGCCGCGCTCGATGCGGCGAAACGATTGCAGAAATCGCCTGTTCCCGCGCCGCGAGGAGCGGAGCAGCCGCGCCAAACGAGCGGCGCTGCCGCCGGCTGATGCAGCTATTCCCTCGTCACCGGCAATGACGAAAGGGTGCAGCTGAATGCCGCTGCGCTTCGACGATATCGGCAACCGCCTGAAGGCCTTCCGCCTCGGCTCCGGGCTGTCGGCCGAGGAGATCGCGCAAAGGCTCGGCATTTCGCGCACCGCGCTCTACCGCTTCGAAAAGGGCGAGGTCGCCAAGATCGAGACGCTGGAGAATCTCGCCGAGCTGCTGCAGGTGTCGGTCCCGACCCTGCTGGGAGTCGGCGTCGAATACGTCGCCTCTGCGGTCAGCTATTTCGAGCGCATGCGGCAGATCGAGGAAACCGCCGAGCACATCATCGTGCTGGCCGGTCCCATCTCTTACGTGCTGTCGTCCGATCCGTTCGACGCCACGCTCGGTGAGGTGCTGCACGAATTGGTGCCGGACGCGGGCAAGAGCGAACACGCGCTGGCGCAGATCGACGAACTGATGGAGGTGCTGCGCCAGCGCAAGGAGACCTACCGGCGCCGGCAGCCGGCGATCGTCAATCTGCTCTCGGCATCCGAGATGGAGCGCTTCCTGCGCAACGGCCTGGTCGGCCGGCTCGATCTGCCGGAAAAACTGCGCCGCGAACGCCGTGCGCTCGCCCGCGCCGAGGCCGAACATTTCATCGCGTTGATGGAGAACGAGCCGATCGGTGTGCAGATCGGCATCGTGCTCGACACGCTGCCGCATACGAGTTTTCAGATTTTCCGCCAGCCTGACCGGCAGATTCTGGCGCTGAGCCCGTTCCGTTTAGGTGAAGAGCCAAACATCCGCGTCGGCGTGGCGATGATCACGTCGGCGCCGGAGGCGCTGGCGCTGCATGAGAAGATGGCGCGCGATCTATGGACCAGCGCGCTCAAGGGTCCGGCAGCCGTGCGTTTCATGCGCGCGATGATGGAGAAGATGGCGGGCGGGTAGTTTCGCTGCGGTTCACACATTCAGCCGATGCATCTGGCCGGCCGGGTAGCGGGTGCCGGCCGCAGCGCCAGGCGGAGCGATGCGATCGATCTCGGCGAGATCGTCCGCGGTGAGCGCGATGCCGGCGGCGCCGACGTTTTCCTCAAGGTGTCGGCGCGATTTCGCGCCGGGGATCGGCACGATGAATGTGCCGGAACGCTGGCCCTGTGCCATGGTCCAGGCGATGGCGAGTTGCGCGATGGTGGCGTTCTTCGTGCGCGCCAGTGCTTCGAGCGCCGTCCGCAGCCGCATGTTGGCGGCGACGTTCTCATCCTGAAAGCGCGGCAGCCGCTTGCGAATATCCTCCGCGGTCATCTCTTGCAGCTGCGGCACGGCCGAACTCAGCATGCCGCGCCCGACCACGCCGTAAGCCATCAGCGCCATGCCCAGATCCCGGCAGGCGGAAATCTGCCCCTGATGTTCGGCGTCGCGCGAGAACAGCGAATATTCCATCTGCAGGGAGGCAAGCGAGTGAACGGCGCCGCCGCGCCGCAGCGACTCCGCCGAGCACTCCGACAGCGAGATGAAACGTGTCTTGCCTTCCTGGATGAATTCGGCCATCGCACCGACGCTTTCCTCGACCGGGATGTGCGGATCGACGCGCGACATGCAGAACACGTCAAGGCGTTCAGCGCCGAGATTCTTCAGGCTGTCGTCCAGCGTCTTGCGCAAGTAGCGCGGATCGCCGCCGCCGCGCACGCCTTCGGGATTGCCGTCGCGCGGGCTGCCACTCTTGGAATGGATCACCACGTCCTGCCGGCGGCCGCGGATCGCCTCGCCGATCAGGCGGTGATTGTGGCCCTGGCCATAGCTTGCCGAGGTGTCGAGAAAGTTGACGCCGAGATCGAGCGCGCGGCGGATGGTGGCGATTGACTCGGCATCGTCGCCCGGACCATAGACGCCCGACATGCCGTAGCAGCCGAGCCCGATGACGGACACCATAAGATCGGTATTGCCGAATTTGCGCCGTTGCATGACAGCCTTCCTTGTTCGCTGGCAAACTAGCAAAGTCAGAGGCTAAATTGGAGCCGCTGAGGCCGTACAGCGGCGGAGCGCCGCGGCTTGGCAGAATGGACGCACCCCATGAATTTCGAGTTCACCGAAGAACAAAAATTGTTTGCCGAGCAGGCCCGCCGCTTCGCGCGCGAAAAACTCGCCGCTGGCGCGCTGAAGCGCGCGCACGAGGCGGGCTTTCCGTTCGATGTGGCGCGGCTCATGGCCGAACAGGGGCTGATGGGCATCACGCTGCCGGCCGAGGATGGCGGGCAGGGCGGCACACTGATGGATGCGGTGATCGCCATCGAGCAAATCGCCGCCGAGTGCCCGCGCAGCGCCGACGTGGTGCAGTTCGGCAATTTCGGTCCGATCCGCACCTTCGCCGAATACGGCACGCCGGAACAGAAAAGGCGCTGGCTCGGCGATCTGCTGTCCGGGCGCCTGGTGATGAGTCTTGGCATGACCGAACCCGACGCCGGCTCCGCCGTCACCGATCTGAAAACCAGCGCGCGGCAGGACGGCGCGCATTACGTGGTCAACGGCGGCAAGGTGTTTTCCACCTTCAGCGCCGAGGCGCAGATTTTTCTGGTCTACCTGCGCTACGGGCCGGGGCTCAACGGCGTCGGCTCGGTGCTGATCGAGCGCGGCACGCCGGGTTTCACCATCGGCAAACCGTCGGCTTTCATGAGCGGCGAGGAATGGTGCGAACTGCATTTCGCCGATTGCCGCATTCCCGCCGAGAACGTGCTGCTTGGGCCCGGCGGGTTCCGCAAACAGATGGCGGGTTTCAATGTCGAACGGCTCGGCAACACCGCGCGCTCGCTCGCCTACGGGCGCTATGCGTTCAACGCTGCCCGCGACCATGCGCTCACCCGCGAGCAATTCGGCCGGCCGCTGTGCGAGTTTCAGGGCCTGCAATGGAAATTCGCCGAGATGGCGGTGAAGCTCGAAAGCGCGCAGCTCCTGCTGTACCGCGCGGCCGCGAGCGCCGACAAAGGCCTGCCGTCGGCATACGAGACTGCGCTGGCCAAAACCGCCTGCAATCAGGCCGGCTTCGACGTGGCGAGCGAAGCGGTGCAGATCATGGGCGCGCTCGGCTACAGCCAGGAGTCGCTCGTCGAATACTGCATGCGGCGCACGCGCGGCTGGATGATCGCCGGCGGTTCGATCGAGATGCTGAAGAACCGCATCGCCGAGCACGTGTTCGATCGCCGCTTCGATCAGCGCAAGCCGAAGGCCGCAGCCGCGGAATAATTGGCGGCGAGCTTGTCGGTTCTTGGGGCAAAGCGGACGGACAGCCGGAGCGCCAGAAATGACGCGAATGACCTGGAGCGTCGTTTCGCGACCGCCTTTTGCTGTGTCGCACAACGACCCTCATTCGATGTGGTAGGCTACCCCATTCTATTCGATATCCTGCTAATACTGCTCTGGCGAGCGTCCGGAGGCGCTGCTCCGAGGCATCGGCGACATGGTTTCTGATATGCACGGCTTTGACTTGGTGCCTTGAATGCGCCGCTGGTTTCTCAGCTATCACTCGCCAGATGTGGCGCTCGCGGGGCGTCTTAAGACAGCCATCGAAGGCAAGGATCCTTCGTCGCGTGTTTTCTTCGCCCCAACGCACCTACGGGCGGGAGGATCTTGGTCGGCGCAACTCGCCCAGGAAATCGCCGACGCGAACGCCTTCATTCTGCTGGTAGGGGAGGCCGGCATCGGTAGTTGGCAGGTGCCCGAATACGACGAGGCACTGGACAAATGGGCCAAATCGCCGACCGAATTTCCGATCATCATGGTCTTGATGGAAGGGCAGACCGCGCCGGGCCTGCAGTTTCTGCGGCGGCTGCATTGGATCGTTACCCGCGACCCTGCATCGGAAAAAACCGTCGCGCGCCTGTTCGACGCGGTGCCTGGGCGCAGCAGCAATCCCGGCGAATTATGGCGTTTCACCTCTCCCTATCGCGGCCTCGAAGCGATGGAGGAGAAGGACAGCGATTACTTCTTCGGACGCAAGCGCGAGACCATCGAGGTGCTCACCGCACTTGCCGGAGCATCCGGCCGGCTGCCGATCCTTATCGGCAATTCCGGTGTGGGCAAATCATCGTTGGCAAAGGCAGGCGTGCTTGCCGCATTGAAGCGGCAGGCTTGGCCCGAGGAGACGTGCGCGCCGAATGCGTGGCCGGCAGCGTTCCAGGACAGTCGCCGCTGGTGCTTTCTTTCGCTCAAGCCCGGCACGGAACCGCTCAAGGCGCTAGTGGAATCATTCCTCCACACTTGGCAGTTCTCGGCCACCGATCCCGACCGGGCGAAGCATCAGAACGGCTGGATCGAGCTGTTGCGCGATGGCAAGGCCACATTGCCAGATCTGATCGAGGCCACCCAGCGTCGCCACAAGGAACTGGATCAACCCGAGCCACCTGCCTTTTTTTTCTACGTCGACCAGGGCGAAGAACTTTATGTGCGTGCCGAGGAACGTCAGCGTCAGCGCTTTTCCGAGCTGCTCGCGCAGGCACTGCCAGACCCGCGGTTCCGCGCAATCATGAGCTTACGTTCGGATTTCCTTGGTCATCTGCAAAATGACGAGCCGCTGTTCAGGGCCCGCCAGCAAATCGATGTGCCACCGCTGCGCGAAACGGAACTGCGCGAGATTGTCAGCCGTCCGGCGCAACTCCTCTCCGCACGGTTCGAGACCGGCGCGCTCGTCGACATCATCACCCGGCGCGCGGCCGAAGATTTCGATCAGGGACGTGGGCGCACTACCGCTTCTGTCCTACACGCTCGACGACATGTGGACGCAGATGGTGCGCCACGGCGACGGCATCCTGCGGCTTCCGGTACAATCCTTCGAACTCGGCGGCGTGCTCGTCGACCGCGCCGATAAGTTTCTGGCCGACCATCCGGGCGCCGAGGACGCGCTGCGGCGTATCCTAACGCTGCGGCTTGCGACCGTGCGCGATGACGGCGAGCCGACGCGGCGCCGGGCCGCCCGCACCGAGTTTTCGCAGGAAGAGTGGCGGCTCGTCTCCGACTTGGCCGACTATCCGAACCGACTTCTCGTCACCGTCGCCAGCGAGACTGGCGAGACCCATGCGGAAGTTGCGCACGAGGCGATTTTCCGCCGCTGGGACAAGTTGCGCGAATGGATCGCCGCCGAGCGCGAGTTCCTCGCCTGGCGCGGCGGTCTCGAAGTTGCTCGCCGCGCCTGGGAGGCGACGCCGGATGCTTCGAAACACGACGCACTTCTGATGGGCGCGGCACTCTCCCAAGCGGAAAGCTGGTTCATCAAGCGTCCTGAGGATTTGCTGCCGGCCGATCGGGACTTTATGACGCTCAGCATCGCGCGCGAGCGAAGGACGCGCAGCCGGGCTCGCCGCGCCCGGGCGCTCGTTTACGCGCTGCTCGTCGGAATGATCGCCGTCCTCGTCGGCTGGATCAATCAGTCGTACATCAAGGAGCAGTGGCGCGCCTACACCATCGTCCGCCCGTTCAGGCAGGCGAAGATTCTGCCTTATGTGCTGACCGAGACGGCCGAACGCGCGCTCAAGCCAAAGGATACTTTCCGGGAATGCGCCGTCGAGCCTGGGAGGGATTATTGTCCCGAGATGATCGTGGTGCCGGCCGGATCTTTCATGATGGGGTCGCCGCCGACCGAGAAAGGACGCTTCGGCAACGAAAGTCCGCAGCACACGGTCACGATCGCCAAGCCGTTCGCCGCGTCGAAGTTCGAGCTGACCTTCGACGAATGGGACACCTGCGTCGCCGACGGCGATTGCCCGGCCGGCATTTCCGACAGTGGCTTCGGGCGCGGCCAGCAGCCGGTGATCAACGTGAATTGGGATGATGCGCAACGCTACGTGGCATGGCTGGCCAAGACGACCGGCAAGCCCTACCGGCTCCTGACCGAGGCCGAGTACGAATACGTAGCGCGCGGGGGAACGCAGACCGTCTATCCCTGGGGCGACGAGGTCGGCAACAGTAACGCCGACTGCATCGGCTGCGGCAGCCGATGGGACAACAGCAAACCGGCGCCAGTCCGTTCATTCGCCGCCAACGGGTTCGGCTTTTTTGGCACGGTCGGCAGCATCTGGGAATGGGTGCAGGATTGCTTCCATACCAACTACAACGGCGCGCCGGCCGAAGGCTCGGCGTGGGTGGAGGGCGGCAACTGCAACAACCGCACTGTCCGCGGTGGCAACTGGAAGCTCGATCCGGCCAACGTCCGTTCTGCCACCCGTAACTACTACTCCGCCGACGGCCGCGACAGCGGGCTGGGTTTCCGGGTGGGCCGGACGCTCCTGACGCCGTGAGTGGAGCCGTTGGCGGCGATGCAGTAGATTTGCGCCAGCAGCAGATCGGTCGCTTCTGATGAGCAGCGCGAAGTTCTACGGCCTGAACGACCTTGACGCCAAGGTCGCGCGTTTCGTCGATTTTGACAGTGGTTTCTACTTCGAGGCCGGCGCCAATAACGGGATATGGCAAAGCAATACGCTGTATTTCGAGGAAAGCCGGGGCTGGCGCGGAATTCTGGTCGAGCCCATACCGCATCGCTTTTCCGAATGCGTGACGAACCGGCCGAAGGCGATCGTGGAATGCGGCGCGTTGGTGCCGCCAGGCTGGGACAAGCCTTACGTCGATTTGACGTACTGCAACCTGATGACGGTCACCAAGGGTTCGTGGCCCAGCAGCGAAGACGAAGCCAGGCATGTCGAGCGCGGAAAAATCTATATGCCGGACGAGAAGGTATTCGATTTTCAGGCGCGACCCTGGACGCTCTCGGCGTTACTGGACAAGCACAGCGTCCGTCACGTCGATTTCATGTCGATCGATCTGGAAGGCTTTGAAATGGAGGCCCTGAAGGGCCTCGATTTTTCCCGGCACCAGCCCACGTGGCTGCTGGTCGAAGAACGAAAGCCGGCCGAGCTCATACGCTTTCTCTCGCCTTGGTACTCGTTGGCCGACCAGCTTTCGCATCGTGATTATTTGTTTCGCAGCAAGGATTGATCCTGCTGGTCGCCGCCGCCGCGATACCCTCAAGCGCGCAAGTTTAGCTTTGCGCCTGCGCTGAGCGAGTCATTGCGACTTCGAACGGCATGTCGATATCTTCGGGAACGGCGCATAGCTTCATGCGCCGCGTGCACTCAGTCACCGTCGGTGACGACATCAGCAAGGCAAACAGCATGGCGATCAGAAGCCCGAACAAGAACGGCGCAAACCACCATAGCGCACCGGGAGCCGCCAACACGAGAAAGACAATCAATCCAGCAGCAAACGAGAGGTGGGGCCATAGGCGTGCCAATGCGCTGCGGAAGCGTAGCGAATAGCTGCTGCGCCGCGGTGCTTCCCACTTCATGCCCCAGCCCAACAGCAGCCGCAGCAGAAACCACGTCGAGGCGACCATCGAAATCGGCAACAGGATCAGGGAAAAGCACGTTTCTGTGAATCCCCCGAAGATCACAGCACGATTGCCGCCATAGGGCGCCGCGCCGCTCAGAAGCGTCTGCAGGAGGCCGCAGAGGCGGGGCGTCAAGAAGACCACGACTACTGTGACATAAAGCGTCAGCGCCGCAGGCGCGGGAAATGCGGCTTCGCCGGGCCAGGTGGCGGCCTTCACCGCGGCAAGCAGCACGAAGATCACCGCCGCGACCCAGCCGAGGTAGCGCTGTGCCACGATTGTCAGGTGAAAGACGCTCATAGCCGGCAGCCCCCGCAGCCTCAACAACCTGAGATTTTTTAGGTTGCCGTGAAACCAGCGCTCATCGCGATCCATGAATTCCAGGAGCGTGGGTGGAAGCCCCTCGTAACTGCCGCTCTCCACGGGCAACACGCGAACCTCGTAGCCGGCGCGTTCCATGAGCGATGCTTCGATCTGGTCGTGGCAAATGATGTGTCCGCCGAACGGGCCTGTGCCGGGAAGGGGCTCCAGGTGACAGAATTCGATGAACGGCGCCAGACGGATGATCGCATTGTGTCCCCAATATTGGCAGCGATCGCCTTGCCACCAGACGGCACCCACCGCCCTGCACAGCATGCTTAAACGGTGGCCGAATTCGAAGACCTGGGCGAAAAAGCTTGGCATCAGCACGCCGACCATGATCGTCTGCAGCACACCGAGCCGCGGATTCGCATGCATGCTTCTGATCAGGCGCAGTATGGTCTCGCCGGTCATCAGGCTGTCGGCATCGAGCAGGAGCATGAACTCGTAGTCCCGGCCCCACTTCTCGCAAAAATCGCGCACATTCCCGGCCTTGAAGCCTTCATTCGACGTGCGTCGTCGATAGGTCAGCCGCGACGTCTCGCCATGCTTGGCGCGGAAGGTTGCGCACGCCGCCATCTCGGCATCGATCGTCTCAGGGACCGAGCTGTCGCTCAAAACGAAATAGCTGAAATTCGCTTCGAACGGCGTCTTGCATAAGCTCGTCTTGATCGCGTCCAGGCGGGCGAAGACGCCGGTCGCCTCTTCATTGCGGACGGACATCACGATTGCGACGCGCTCGGAAAATGGCAATTCGTGCTGCACGTTGGCCAGAGGCCGCGAGACGCGCCCAAGCACATCTTTAGAAGTCCGAAGGAGATAGAAACCGATGATAGCGTCCCAGAATCCAAGGGTCAGCCACGTCATGTGCACGAGAAAGAAGAACAGGAGAGATAGTTCGAGCAAGCCAAATCCGCCGGGAGCTACGACGCGATAGAACCACAGCGCGAACAGTAGGCTTGTGGCGGCGACCAGCGAGCCGAACAATACTCGCCGTCGCGATAGGACGGACAAATCCTCGTCGAGCGAAGAACCTAACTCGCGGTAGGTGCCTATGTCATCCGACATCAGCAGAACGCTCGACCGGTGAGGATTTCATGGAACGCAAACTTCGCGATGTGTGTAAATCGTATAACAGCCGAATGACATGACTTTATTTGCCGTCGGCAGCGTTGACAACAAGGATTGCTCATGGCTCGGAAGATAGGGATAATTCATTGTTTCCGCGGCGGCTGTCGCAAACCTGCGGCTTTTGCGGCCACGAGATGCCGAGACTAGGTGCGGACGGGGCCAGGATCCTGCCCGTAGGCCAATCCTTTCTCAGGTCCGACGTCGCTTTCGTCGTTGCCGATGAACTGATCCAAGTAGGGCGTGTTTTTTGCTGCAACGCTTTTTGTCGGCTCCCGGCACATCGCGTGCGTTTGTGAACGTTCGGTGTTCTGTCGCTGACAAGGAAAAGCAGACACGATAAATTCGTCAGTACAGCGCTAGCCGTCCCGCCTTCGCGTGAACGTGAAGAGCAGCCAGCCGACCAGCGCCGCGCCGATAACGAGAGCGGCGATGTCGACGGCCCAGCTGTCGCCGATCACTGTCACCAGCCCCAGCACGCCGAGGCCGAGATTGACGGCGAACACCCGGGCGACGATTTCGGTGACGGAGAATCCGCGGTCGGTGGCGCGCTGATAATAATGCGTGCGGTGGGCATGCCAGACGCGCTCGCCGTTCGACAGGCGGCGCAGCAAGGTCAGTGTCGCATCGGCGATGTAGTAGAGCGGTAACAGCAGAGCCGCCGTCAGGTGCCCTGCTCCAGCGAGGAGAAGCAACAGCCACCCGGTCAGCAGTCCGATCGGCAAGCTGCCGACATCGCCGAGAAACAGCTTGGCGGCAGGCCGGTTGAAATAGGCGAATCCGAGCATGGCGCCGCCGAGCGCCAGCGCGACGGCGATGCCATCGCGCGCCAGCGCGCCGAGGCAACCGAGGGCGACAAGTGCCATGGTGATCGGGACGATTTCGGCGGCCGTCATCCAGTCGATGCCATCCATGAAATTGACGAGGTTGACGAACCACAGGCCGGCGACGATCAGCAGCAGCCGTTCCAGCCACAACGGCAGGAACCAGATGATGTGCAGGTTCTCCGGCAGCGCAAAGATCACGGCCGCCACGGCAAGCGCCTGGAGCGCGAGCCGCGGCGCCACGCCAAGCGGACGGATATCGTCGGCCGCGCCGACGCACGCCATCACCAGCGCGGCGGCAAAAACCGCCGCAAGCGGTGTGGCGAACGCGCTCCCAAGGCTGAACAGACCAAAGCCCGTCGCCGCCATGGTGGCGGCGATTACCGCGATGCCGCCGCCCTGCGGAGTTGGCGTGCGGTGCGAGGATCGCGCATTCGGTTTCGCCAGCGCGTAGCGACACAGTACCGGATGCAACACGACGATCAGGACCACGCAAATCAGCGCAGCCAGTATCGCAATCGCACCGCCGCGTGCCGCCCACATGACTGGCGCCGTCACATTCATCGGATTGTCGCTCGCCGCTGATCCCAGTGGTCCGATTCTGACATTCGCATCCGGTTTCGGCCTGACCCCATGCGAATGTCAGAATCAAGGGACCGCTGGCAATTATAAGTCCTGGTGGAGTTTGGGTAACATTCGTTCCCGGAGGTCGCGGGTGGGGTGGATGGCGAACGTCAAATCCGCTCCACTGGCGCGTTTTAGGGGATCGCGCGCGTGCCGTCGCGCGGTAAATCGCGGAACGACATCAAACCGCCGCTGCCTCAAGGGCTTAACTGCGCCACAGCAACCTGGGCTGCGGCCTGCCGGCCGCGCCTCCGATATTGCGTTTCGTTCGCGTGCGGGGCGGTCTATATGGTAACGCCATGAGGGGACTTTTCAGCAATCCGCGCCGCGTTTTGATCGTCGTCCACGATCTGGCGATGACGGCGGCCGCGATGCTGGCCGCATTCTATTTTCGTTTTGAAAACATCGGGCTGGCGCAGCGCTTTCACTGGCTGCTGGTCGTTCTTCCCGGCTATGTGATCTATGCCGGAGTAGTCTATTGGATTTTCAAGCTCTATGCCGCCAAGTGGCGCTTTGCGTCGTTGCCGGACCTCTGGAACATTTTCCGCGCCGCGACCGTGCTGGCGCTGTCGCTGCTGGTGCTCGATTACGTGCTGGTCGCACCGTATTTCTACGGCACGTTTTTTTTCGGCAAGATCACCATTCTGCTCTACTGGGTGCTGCAGATGTTTTTCCTCGGTGGGCCGCGGATTGCCTACCGGCTGTTCAGGCATGCGCGCACGCAGCACCATGTCAGAGCGTCGGACGCGGTTCCTACGCTCATCGCCGGGCGCGCGGCGGATGCGGAAGTTCTGCTGCGCGCCATCGAGAGCGGCGCCGTCACCAAGCTTCGGCCGGTCGGAATTCTGTCGCCGTCGCGCGCCGACCAGGGCCAGGCTTTGCGCGGAATTCCGGTGCGCGGCTATCTGTCGGATCTTGAAGTGACCGTGGCGTCGTTGGCGGAGCAGGATATTCACGTTGCCCGGCTGGTGCTGTCGCCGGCCGCATTGGCGCCCGATGTCCATCCCGAAACAATGCTGATGCTGGCGCGTCGACTCGGGCTTGCCACCAACCGGCTGCCCGCGCTCGACGGCGGCGAGGACGCCTTGCGCCTTGCGCCGGTTGACGTCGAGGACCTGTTGCTGCGGCCGAGCGTGAAAATCGATTACCAGCGGCTGGAACAGTTCGTCAAAGGCAAGACCGTGGTCGTAACCGGCGGCGGCGGCTCGATCGGCTCGGAGATTTGCGATCGTGTGGTCACTTTCGGCGCCCGCCGGCTGCTGATCCTGGAAAATTCGGAATTGGCGCTGCATGCCGTGCTGGAGCGGCTTGCCGTCAAGTCGAGCGGCACTATCGTCGAGGGGCGGATTGCCGATATTCGCGATCGCGAACGGACATTTCGCTTGATCGCCGGCGTCGAGCCGAACCTCGTATTCCACGCCGCGGCCCTCAAGCACGTTCCGCTGGTCGAGCGGGAATGGGATGAGGGCATCCGGACCAACGTGCTCGGCTCGATCAACGTGGCCGACGCCACGGTCGCGGCCGGGGCCGAAGCCATGGTGATGATCTCGACCGACAAGGCGATCGAGCCGGTCTCGGTGCTCGGCGCCACCAAACGGTTCGCCGAGATGTATTGCCAGGCGCTGGATGCAGCCGCCCGTAATGCGAATGGCGGCAAGGCGCCGATCCGCATGATCGCTGTGCGATTCGGCAACGTGCTGGCCTCGAACGGTTCGGTGGTGCCGAAATTCAAGGCGCAGATCGAGGCCGGCGGCCCCGTCACTGTCACCCATCCCGATATGGTCCGTTATTTCATGACGATCCGCGAAGCCTGCGATCTCGTCATTACGGCGGCAAGCCACGCGCTCGGTCCGACGCGAACCGGCGCGTCGGTTTACGTGCTCAACATGGGGCAGCCGATCAAAATCGTCGATCTCGCCGAACGCATGATTAGGCTGAGCGGGCTTGAGCCGGGACGCGATGTCGACATCGTGTTCACCGGCATCCGGCCTGGCGAGCGTCTCAACGAAATTCTGTTCGCGCGTGAGGAGCCGAGCGTCGAGGTTGGAATTACTGGCGTTGTTGCGGCAACGCCGGTCTGTCCCTCGATCGAGGTGGTGCGCGAATGGGTTGCGAAGCTCAAGGGCGGGCTCGATAGCAGCGAGCGCGGTGCGATTGTCAGTTTGTTGCGGGAAGCAGTGCCGGATTTTCACGAAGTCCGATAACGGCCGCGCCATCGCGTCCTAGCGGCAACAGCAGGCATTGGGGGCCTGATGACCAAGGCGGTTCTCGGCATCATCGGCGGTTCGGGTATTTACGATCTGCCCGGTCTGGAAAAGGTCCGCACCAGGAAAATCGCCAGCTCTTGGGGCGAGCCATCGGCGGCTCTGCGCATCGGCCAAATAGCGGGCTTGCCGGTGGTGTTTCTGCCGCGTCACGACAAGGGGCATCGGCTTTCGCCCTCCGATATCAATTACCGCGCCAATATCGACGTGCTCAAACGCGCAGGCGTAACCGACCTGATTTCGCTGTCGGCGTGCGGTTCGTTCCGGGAAGAAATGCCGCCGGGTACCTTCGTCCTGATCGATCAGTTCGTCGACCGAACGCACAAGCGTGAAAGTTCGTTTTTTGGCAAAGGCTGCGTCGCTCATGTGTCGATGGCGCATCCGGTGTCGCCGCGGCTGCGTATCCATCTTGCCGAGGCGGCGATGGCAGAAGGGATCGGCATCGTGCGCGACGGAACCTATGTGTGCATTGAGGGTCCGCAGTTCTCGAGCCTCGCCGAAAGCCTGACCTACAAGAATTTGGGTTATTCGGTGATTGGCATGACCAACATGCCGGAGGCCAAGCTCGCTCGCGAAGCGGAGATTTGCTACGCCACCGTCGCCATGGTGACGGACTTCGATTGTTGGCATCCGGATCACGATGCCGTCACCGTGCAGGACATTATCAAAGTGCTGCTTGCCAATGCGGAGAAGGCCAAACGCCTGGTCGCGCGGCTCGCCCGGGACTTTCCGCGCGAACACGAACCATGTCCGATCGGCTCCGATCGTGCGCTCGACAATGCGCTGATCACTGCCCCGGACGCGCGCGATGCAAAACTCCTCAAAAAGCTCGATGCGGTGGCGGGGAGGATTTTGCGCGCCGCGCCGCGAAAACAATCGACCCGTACTCGCGAAAAGCGCTCAGGCGTGCGGCAGCGCGCCAGGAACACCTAATAGATCGGCTGCTGCAGCGTAAAGGATGGCGGCGGCACCGCTCCGCCAGACGGCGGCTGCGCCATCAAGGGCGCCGCGATCGTGCCCGCGGCAAGATCGAGCGGCGCGTATTGCTGCGTCGCGCACTGATCCGTGCGCACGTCGTAACGCGAGGCGATGACGCCGCCGGCATCGAGAAACAACGTGTAGAAGTGCTGCCGGCCATGATCGGTGAAGCGCACGCAGGCGATCCAGTTCCATCCGCTTGCCGTATGAGCCCACCGCAGCCCGGAAATCTGGAAATCGACATAACCGGAGAAGCCCTTGATGCCTCTCAAAGTGGCCGCGACCGATGCGCCGTAATTGGCTGGGGGAGGAGGCTGCGCACCGCTTTCAAGCGGCACGGCGCTGCACTGTGCAAGCGTCAGGGCCGCACTCACGACCGCCGGGAACTGCAGGCCGGCCCTGGCCAACACGCAACCACGCCGCCACGTTGTCGCCGTCATCGTCCCGTCTTCTCGCGTTGATTAGGCGCAGAAATAAGACAGATACCCGGCGATCTCGTGCATCCAGCGACGCACGTCGGCCGCCACCTTGCATCATAGGTCGCAAGGTATGTATAGGTGTTAAGATTTCTGCGTTACCCGAGTGTGCGCGGGGGGATTGGGGCCGATGCGCTGGGGTCAAGGAATCGGTATTCCAAAGCAACTCTTCCGAATCGCCTTTGTCCTCGGCTTGGGGGCGCTGAATGCCGCGTGCTTTCAACCGCTCTACGGTAATCAGCCGCTGGCGGCGGGCAATTCGGTTGGCGACAAACTCGCCGCCGTCGAGGTGGCGCAAATTCCCGCTGCCAATGGGCACCCGGAATCCCGTCTCGCGGTCGAGTTGCGCAATGAATTGATGTCGGAATTCAATAACGGCGCAGCCCCCTCGTCACCGCTCTATCGGCTCCAGGTCGTCGGCATCAACAGCGGGATCCAGACCGTCATTGTCGATGTCGCCAGTGGCCGGCCCGACACCCAGATTTCGGCGGTAAATGTGTCTTTCACCCTGATCGAAATTGCTACCGGCGAGGTCGTCCTTAACTCATCGACGTTCGGTCGGGCTTCTTTCGATATTCCCGGTTCGGCGCAGCGGTTTGCCCAGCAGCGGGCTTGGCTCAATGCCGAAGACCGCGCCGTTACGATGATTGCCGACAATATCCGCAACCGGCTGGCGTCATTCTTCGTTGCCGGCACGTAATCCGTGTGTTGAGCGCCTAGTAGCGGCCTGGCGCGCGGGCCCGTCCGCATCATGGCGACGGCAGAGGCGCGACCCACCATCTTTTACCAATTCTTGTGCATATTCAATAACTAATTCTTGTTTGTTTTCAAAGGGCTTTGCCTTGGCAAAGCCATCATTTGAGGCGACGACTTGGTCCCAGGGGATGTAGCCTCTTCGGACGTTTCTGCGGCGCTGATCGGGCAAGCCGGGCGGCGCCCGTGGGGTATTTTGGGGAGCACGTTTAGTGTCGGACTTCGGGGGTACCCGTCGGCCGCAGTGGCGATTACGCTACCTTGCTCTTGCGCTTGTCGCCGGAGCGATTGCGCTCGGATTCGTCGCTTCCTCCGCGTCGGCCCAGACTCCCCTGGGCCAGGTAGGCAATCCAAACGAATTGCATTTCCCCAATCGGAACAGAACGCCGTCGCCACCGCCGATTCCGCCCAATTCGCCGATGCTCGTGCAGGCGGACGAGATCAAGTACGACTATTCGAACGATACCGTCGCCGCCGTCGGGCACGTGCAGATCTACTACGGCGGCGCGACGATCGAAGCCGACAAGGTCGTCTACGACCAGAAGACCAAACGCCTGCGCGCCGAGGGAAATGCCCGCCTGACCGAGGCGAGCGGCCGCATCACCTACGGACAAGTCATCAATCTGACCGATGACTATCGGGATGGCTTTGTTGACTCGCTGCGTCTCGAAGCGCCGGATGACACCCGTTATGCCGCCGAGCGCGCCGATCGCTCCCAAGGCAACTACACGGTGCTGCAAAACGGAGTCTATACCGCCTGCGAACCCTGCAAAGACAACCCGAGTAAGCCGCCGGAGTGGCAGGTCAAGGCCGCGCGTATCATTCACTCCGACAGCGACAAGATGATCTATTTCGAGGATGCGACAGTCGATTTGTTCGGACTGCCGGTGGCGTATTTCCCGTTCATGTCGACCCCGGACACGACGGTGAAGCGCAAGAGCGGTTTTCTTTATCCGACGCTCGGTTATGGCTCCGCGTACGGATACAGCATGACGGCCCCTTACTATTTCAATCTGGCGCCGGACTACGACCTGACACTTTATCCAAAATACATGACGAAGCAGGGTTTGCTGCTGGGAGCGGAATGGAATCAAAGGCTGATCAATGGCTCCTACAGCATCAAGGCTGCGGGAATTTTCCAGCAGGATCCCGGATATTTCGCATCCGAATATGGCGCCGGCTCGAGCGCGACAAAATCCTTCCGCGGCACGGTATTGACCGCCGGCCAGTTCGATATCACGCCGCAATGGGTGTGGGGCTGGACCGGCGTGCTGGTGACCGATCCGACGTTTATCAACGACTACGCGCTGAGCCAGTTTAACGGTTCGAATCTTGACCCGTTCCACACCAGCACCAGCGAATCCGGTGAAGGGATATCGCAGCTCTATCTCGCAGGACGCGGTGCGAAGAGCTATTTCGATATCCGTTCGATCTACTACACTGGCTATTCGGAGCTCGATCAGCAAAAGCAGCTGCCGATCATTGCGCCGGTACTCGATTATTCCAGGACGCTGCCCGAACAGGTGATGGGCGGCGAACTGAGTTACAAGATCAATATCACGAGCCTGAGCCGCCAGCAGGCGAGTTACGATCCGATCAGTACGGCCGCGGTTGCCCAGGGCATCTGCGCTAACGGCATGGCGGAGACCGCGGATCCGGCGCTCCTGACCAAATCGAACTGTTTGCTGCGCGGCATTCCGGGAAACTATTCGCGGGCCTCGGGAGAGGTTGATTGGAAGCGTACCGTGATCATCGGCGACGGCCAGATGTTCACGCCATTCTTCCAGGTGCGCGGCGATGTAGCGTCGCTCAGCGTCGACAACCAGCCGGGCGTGGCGAACTACATCGCGCCCGGCGAACACGAGTTGTCCCGCGTCATGCCGGTCGCCGGCCTCGAATACCGCTATCCCCTGATCGACGTCGAACCGTGGGGCACGCAAACCATCGAGCCAATCGCCCAGCTCATCCTGCGCCCCAACGAGAGCAGTATCGGGCAACTCCCCAACGAGGACTTCGCAGAGTCTGAATTTTGACGATACGAACTTGTTCTCGGTCAACAAGTTCTCCGGTTGGGATCGTGTGGAGGGCGGCGGCCGCTTGAATGCCGGTATGCAGTACACGGCTCAGTTCAACGACGCCGGTTCGCTGAATGCTCTATTCGGTCAGTCCTATCAGCTGTATGGTCTGAATTCGTACAGCGTCGGCGATATCACCAACACCGGCCTCGACAGTGGCCTCAGCAATAATATTTCCGACTACGTCGCGCGCGTTTCCTACCAGCCGAATTCGACCTACATGTTCCTCGCCCGGGCGCGGTTCGATCAAGCCACGTGGGCCGTGCAGCGGTTTGAGCTGGAAACGCGAGCCAATTTCGACCGCTGGGGCGTGTATATGCTTTATGGCGACTACGCCGCGCAGCCGGATCTTGGCTTCCTGAACCGGCGTGAGGGCTTCCTCACCGGCGCAACCTATAAGCTCACGAGCAATTGGGTCGTGCTTGGGTCGGCGAGCTACGATCTGGTCGTACATCAGTTCAATCAAACGCGCGTTGGGCTAGGCTACGTCGACGATTGTCTTATGTTCGCACTCAACTATTTTACCGGCTATGCCTACAACGGAACCGCAACCCCCGTGGCAAACACCGGTTTCAATCTTCAGCTGAGCCTTCGGACATTGGGGCCTGATTCGCTGTCGGCTGGGAGCCAATTCTAGCGCGGCAGGATGAGAGGGCTCGGCTGCCGCGCTTGCCCCTGCTGCGGCTTCCGTTCGCATCGGCGATTCATGTCATCTATAATTATGGCAACTCACGAGAGCGAATCACCTCATGCGCGAGCCCGATGACATGGTTGCGGCGCATTTCCGCCGATCCTGCGAGACTCTTGACCGTGCGGCGGATGATATGGAGCTGCGCGGTGCGATCCATGCCATAGCGGAAGCGATTACCACGAGCTTTCGGGACGGCGGAAAGCTTCTGCTCGCCGGCAATGGTGGCAGCGCCGCCGACGCCCAGCATATCGCCGGGGAGTTTCTGTCGCGCCTCAACTTCGATCGTAATCCGCTGCCCGCGGTCGCGCTCACGACCGATTCATCCGTGCTCACCGCGATCGGCAATGACTATGGCTTTGATCGCGCGTTCGAGCGTCAGGTGCGCGGCCTCGGCCGCCCAGGCGACGTGTTTATCGCCATTTCCACCTCCGGCCGTTCTCCGAACATCATCGCTGCGCTGCAGGCGGCGCGCGCCATTGGCGTCACGACTATCGGCTTCAGCGGTGCGGGGGAACGCGACATGAAGGCATTCTGCGACTATTATCTCGCAGCGCCCGCCAATGAAACGCCGCTCATTCAGCAGATCCATATTGTGGCGGCTCATGCGATTTGCGGACTGGTCGAACGCGATCTGTTCGGAGGCAGGGTCGGGGGCTGAGGGCCGGGTTGTCCGATCGCCCCGACGCTCCGAGGGGGCGACTTCATGTTGCCAAGCACCAATTAATTTGTTTGTTTGAATATCGGGTTGCCGTCTGGAAATTGGAATTGTGGATGGATCGCGACATCGGTTTGTGGTCCGAACTCGCGCCGGCGGGCCACTCGTCGCGGCCGGCGCTGTTTTTGGACCGTGATGGCGTTATTAATGCCGACACCGGCTATGTTGGTCGTGCCGAAGACCTGCGCATGCTGGAAGGTGTAGCGGCGGCGATTGCTCGTTGTAACGCGCTCATGGTTCCTGTCGTGGTAGTGACAAATCAGTCTGGAGTTGCGCGCAGCCTTTACGATTGGGACGGTTTCCATGCCGTCCAGGCCGCAGTCGTTGCGCACCTGGCGGCGGCCGGAGCGCACCTCGATGCGGTGCTGGCCTGCGCTTATCACGGCGAGGGAACCGGCCCGTTGCGGGTCGGCAACCACCCTTGGCGGAAGCCCAATCCGGGAATGATATTGGCGGCCGCCAGTGGCATGAATTTCGATTTGGCGCGGTCCTGGATCATCGGCGACAGGGCGCACGATCTGGCCGCCGGCGCAGCCGCGGGTCTACGCGGTGGCACCCTGATAGCGGCGGACGAGCGTGAGCAGCAGGCGGCGCGGGCGCTCGCGAATCCCCGCTTCATCGTGGAAATTGCGGCAAGTTCCGCCGCCGCCATTGCGGCCGTGGCAGACAGTGCGCGGTGCGCCCCTTGAGCGACATAATTAGTTTGCAAAGGGCTGTGGACATCAGGTTGGGTGGTGGCCTTGTGTGATCGGAACGATCGCCCAAACCGTCATCAGCTACCGTTTGACAGTATGCACCAGATTCCAAGGCAGGGCCGATGAGTAACGCAGTACCGTCCGCGACGCTGTCGGTGCACAAGGAAGAAGTTCGCCGTCATGCCAATGCCAGCGCGGCCGATCGCGCCAAGTGGCGACAGCGCGCCGCGTTCTTCCACAGCGAAGACATGCACTTTCTTAAATTCCTGGTCCCGGAGGGTGCTCGGGTCCTTGAACTCGGATGCTCGACTGGCGAAATCCTGGCGGCGCTCAAGCCGTCGTTCGGCGTCGGCGTCGATCTGAGCGGAGAGGCCATCGAGGAGGCGCGGCGCGCCTATCCGGGACTTCAGTTTGAGACGGGTGACATCGAGTCCGTCGAATTCGTGCGATCGCTGCCCGGTCCCTTCGATTTTATCGTCGTCATCGATACGCTCGGCTCGCTCGACGACTGTCAGCTCATGTTTGAGAACCTGCACAGCCTGTGCACGCGCGAGACGCGACTCATCGTCGGCTATTTCTCGCATTTGTGGCACCCGCTGCTGAAGCTGGCCGAGTGGGTACAGCTCAAAATGCCGCAGCCGCCGCAAAATGTGCTCGCGCTTGCGGATGTGCACGCGCTTGCCGGACTCGCCGATTTTGAAGCGGTGAAAAGCGAACGCCGATTGCTGTCGCCGCTGCGGCTGTTCGGACTGGGACGGCTGATCAATCGTTTCATCGCGCCGCTGCCGCTCTTCAATTTGCTCTGTCTGCGCCATTACACGGTGTCCCGTTCACTGCGCCATCTTGCTCCGCCGCCGCGTAGCGCGACCGTCGTTATCCCGGCACGCAACGAGCGCGGCAACATCGAGCCGGCGATTCGCCGCATGCCGCGCTTCGGCGAGTCTCTCGAGATCATTTTCGTCGAGGGGCATTCGAGCGACGATACCTGGAGCGAAATCCAGCGCGTGATCAAAGCCAACCCGCAGCTCGATATCAAAGCGCTGCGTCAGCCCGGCAAGGGCAAGGCTGACGCGGTCTATACGGCCTTCGATGTTGCCAAAGGCGACGTGCTGCTGATTCTCGACGCCGATCTCACCGTGCCGCCCGAGCAATTGCCGAAATTCTGGCAGGCGATCGAGTCCGGCAAAGGCGAGTTCGTCAACGGCACGCGGCTCGTCTATCCGCTTGAAGACCAGGCCATGCGTTTTCTCAATCTGATTGCCAACAAGATGTTTTCGCAGGCCTTTACGTGGCTGCTCGGGCAGCGGTTTACCGACACGCTGTGCGGCACCAAGGTGCTGCGCCGGAGCGACTATCTGCGGCTCAAGGCCGGGCGGAGTTATTTCGGCGATTTCGATCCGTTCGGGGATTTCGATCTGATCTTCGGCGCATCGAAGCTGAGTTTGAAGATTGTCGAAGTGCCAATTCGCTATGCCAGCCGCACCTATGGTGAAACACAGATATCTCGATTCCGCCACGGCCTTTTGCTGTTGCGCATGGTGTGGTTCGCATTTTTACGTATCAAGGCGCAGTAATCGCCGCGCGGTCTCGGGTGCGCCTCGCTGGCCTGCGGCTCCTCTCGGCCGGCGAGCCGGCGCAATTCATTCAGCATTTTACGCTAAACTGAAACCAAGTTCGTCGCGATGCGGCCGGTGAGGGTAGGGCAATATGGCCAATCCTATCATTCCTTTGATCATGTGCGGGGGCGCCGGCACCCGGCTGTGGCCGGCGTCGCGCGAGAACAGGCCCAAGCAGTTTCTTCCGTTGTTTGGTTCGTATTCGACGTTTCAGGAAACCATCCGCAGGGTGTCCGATCCGGCGCTGTTCGGACGTCCGATCATCGTCACCAACGGCCAATATCGTTTTCTCGTCGCCGAGCAGCTCGCCGCGATCGGGGCGCAAGCCGATATTCTGCTTGAACCGATGCGGCGCGAACTCGGGCCCGGCCATCGTCGCCGGCAGCGAATTCGCCCGCCGCCGCGCCAAGGATGCCATCGTGGTCGCGCTGGCCGCCGATCACGTCGTTACCGATGCGGCCGCCTTCGCCAAGGTCTGCGCCGCCTCCGCCCAGGCGGCCGCCGAAAACCGTATCGTCACGTTCGGTGTGCGCCCGACCCGCCCGGCGACCGAATACGGTTACATCCGCGCCGGCGCCTCGATCGGCGCCGATATTTTTGCCATCGAGCGTTTTGTCGAGAAGCCGGATGCCGCTACCGCGCAGCGTTACGTCGATGAAGGCTATTTGTGGAATTCCGGCAATTTTCTGTTTCGCGCCGAACTGCTGCTCGCGGAATACCGCGCGTTCGAGCCTGACAGCGCCGCAGCAATAACCAGCGCCGTCGAGACTGCCGGCAACGATCTGGGTTTTGTAACTCTCGATGCCGCAGCGTTTGCGCGCGCCGCGGCGAAATCGATTGACTATGCGGTGATGGAGCGAACCAAACATGCGGCGGTGATGCCGGTATCCTATGGGTGGTCCGATGTCGGCTCCTGGCAGGCGGTCTGGGAGCTGTCCGCGCGCGACGGGGCCGACAATGCTGCGCAGGGTTCGGCGCTATTCGTCGATGCCAGCGGCTGTTATGTCGCCGCCGACAAACAACTTGTCGCGCTTTACGGCTTGCAGAACGTCGTCGTGGTGACAACCGCCGATGCCGTTCTGGTGGCGCGGCGCGATGACGGCGACGGTCTGCGGCGTGTTGTGCAGAGACTAAAGGACGTCGCCCCTGCGGTAACCGAAGACCACATCAAGGTGCACCGGCCTTGGGGGTCCTATCAGTCGCTTGATCAAGGCGAACAATTCCAGGTCAAACGCATCGTCGTCAAGCAGGGCGGACGGTTGTCCCTTCAAATGCACCATCATCGCGCCGAGCATTGGGTGGTGGTTCGCGGCACCGCGCGAGTGACGATCGACGATACGGTCAAGGTTCTTCACGAAAATGAATCGATCTACGTGCCGAGTGGAGCGCGTCATCGCCTGGAGAATCCCGGCAAGATCGACCTTGAACTGATTGAGGTCCAGACCGGCTCTTATCTCGGCGAGGACGATATCGTCCGGTTTGAGGACGACTATCACCGGCGCTGAGCGGCGTTCTTGTACGACCGTTCAGCCCTTGGCGCCCGGGGGACGCATCAGGTAGGCCCAAGGCCGAACCACCGCCCTTTGGGCGAGGCCTCCGCGCCTTCCCGCCGGCGGGCGCGGATGCCCATATTGTGGTCATCGGCAGCTGCTTGTCGGGGCGCGAACCCGTAAGTCTTGGAAGCAAAATGTGTTCGAGTTCCGTCCCGTGCCGGTCGCCAGCCGCGCCGCGCCGTGCTAGGTGAGGTTTTGGGGTTGCGGCTGCGCGGGGGCTCTCCTGCGGCGCTCGGGTGAGGTCTGAAGTGGCGGGGAACGATAGATTGCGGATCGGGGTGGTGGGCGTCGAAGTCATGGGTTCAAACCATGCCCGGGTGCTCTCGGACATTCCTGGCGTCGAACTGGTGGGCGTCGCCGATCCGGACCGCAAACAGCGGGATTTCGTCTCCGATACGCTCGGCTGTGAGGCCTTTGACAGTGTCGACGCACTCCTCAACCGCGGCGTCGATGCACTTTCCATCGCGGCGCCGACCCACCTGCACCACGACATCGCTCTTAAATGTATCGCCCGGGGCGTGCATCTTCTGGTCGAGAAGCCGATTGCCTCGACTGTTGCCGAAGGACGGGCCATCGTCGCGGCCGCGCGGCGCGCCGGCGTGATACTCATGGTCGGGCACGTCGAACGTTTCAATCCGGCCGTCCAGTCCGTCAAGCGGGCGATCAAGGACCAGAACATTCTCTCAATTGCGATCACGCGGGTGGGTCCTTTCCCGCCACGCATGTCGAATGTCGGCGTGGTCATCGATCTCGGTGTCCATGATATCGATCTCATTCGCTGGTTCACCGAATCCGAGATCGTGGAAATCCAGCCGCAGATGTCGAGTGCCGTCGCCGAGCGCGAGGACATCGCGTTGCTGCAGTTCCGCACGGCCTCCGGCGTGCTCGCCCACATCAACACCAACTGGCTGACGCCGTTCAAGGCGCGCAACATTCACATCGCCACGCGCGACAAGTATTTGATCGCCGATCTCTTGACGCTGCAGGTCACCGAATGTTTCGGCTTCCAGCCGGACGGCAGCTATTCCATGCGGCACCTCTCGGTCGGATACGCCGAACCGCTGCGCGCCGAACTGGTGGCGTTCGTCGATGCGATCCGGACGGGCGAGCGCCCGGCCGTGACCGGCGAAGAAGCGGTCGCGAGCCTCGAGATTGCCATTCGCTGCCTCGAAGCGCGCGCCCCGCAGGCCGCCGAACCGCAGCGCAAGGGACCGCGCCGGGTTGTCGGCTAGATCATGAGTTCAATTCCTTTCATCGACGTCGCGGCGCAGCGGCGCCGGCTCGGCCGCGCTGTGGACGATGCGGTCGCGCGCGTTCTGGAGCACTGCCAGTTCATCCAAGGTCCCGAAGTCCGTACGCTCGAGGCCGACCTGGCGGCGTTCTGCGGCGCTCGGCATGTGATCAGCTGCTCGAGCGGAACCGACGCGCTGCTCCTTGTGCTGATGGCCTGGGGTATCGGGCCGGGCGACGCGGTGATCTGCCCGTCTTTCACGTTCTGCGCCACGGCCGAGATGGTGGCGTTGCTTGGCGCGACGCCAGTGATGGCCGATGTCGAGGCCGAGACTTTCAATCTCGATCCCGACAGTTTGCGCACCGCGATCGCAACGGCGAAACGGCTTGGGCTCAAGCCGCGCGCCGTGATTCCGGTTGATCTGTTCGGTCTGCCCGCCGACCACGACGCGATCGCCGCTATTTCAGCTGAGCACGGCCTGCTCATTCTGGATGACGCCGCGCAGGCGTTCGGCGCGACCTACCGCGGCAAAAAGCTCGGCGCGCTCGCGGCCGCGACCGCGACCAGCTTTTTCCCGGCGAAGCCGCTCGGCTGCTACGGCGATGGCGGCGCGGTTTTCACCGATGACGACGCGCTGGCGGGGCGGATCAGGAGCCTGCGCGTTCACGGCGAGGGCGCTGTCGACAAATATGATGCCGCGCGTATCGGCATTACCGGGCGGCTCAATTCGATCCAGGCGGCGGTGCTGATCGAGAAACTCAAGATTTTCCCGGAAGAAATCGTCAGCCGCGATCGCGTCGCGGTGCGCTATTCGGAAGCGCTCGCCGATGTCGCGACGGTGCCGCGGGTCGGCAACGAATCGACTTCGATATGGGCGCAGTACACGATCCGGCTTGCGCCCGGCCGGCGCGACAGTCTTGCCGCGACGCTGAAGGCGCAGGGCATTCCGACCGCGATCTATTATCGCAAGCCGCTGCACCTGCAGGAGGCCTATAGCCGCTATCCCGTTGCCGAGGGCGGCGCGCCCGTCAGCGAGCGATTGGCCGATGAAGTGATCAGCCTGCCAATGCACGCTTATCTGGAACCGCCGGTCCAGGATCGCATCATCGCCGCGGTGCGTGCGCAGTTGGCGAAATAAGCGCAGGCGGGGCAGCGCAAGCGGTACAGCGATCAATACCGCGATGGCCACGAACGATCAGGCGTCAATCCATTCCACGCAGCCCATGCCGACGGTATTGCAGCTTTCCGGGCCGATTACGATGAAGCTACCCGTGTCCCTGCATTCGGCGTAGCGGTCGGCGGCAACCCGGCGGTCGAACTCCAGCGTGCATGTCCCGATTTCGTTCGGCGCGATCGCTCGGGCTGTGACGCTGCGCCGCTGGTCGAGATCGGTCACGGTCAAATCGGCGCCGATGGTTGCAGTCACGGTGCGTGTACCAAGCTTGGCGAGATATTTTTGCCCCGGCTGCAACGGCCGTTCGCCCATCCAGAATATTCGCGCGCCGATCCGCCGTGCCGGTGCGGGCGGCTGAGCGGCGTCCGCAATAACGTCGCCACGCGAGGCGTCGATCTGGTCGGTAAAAGTCAGCGTCACCGATTGCCCGGCTTCGGCGCGGACGAGATCGCCATCGTAGGTGACAATGCGCGCGATGCGTGAACTGAGGCCGCACGGAAGAAGCTTGACCGGCATGCCGACTTCGACAACGCCGCTTGTGATCAACCCGCTGTAGCCGCGGAAATGCGCATCGGGGCGATTGACCAGTTGGATCGGCATGCGCAGCGGCCCCGCCGTGCCGGTGCGCGATGGGTCGGCATGCTCCAGATAATCGAGCAGCGTCGCGCCGCGATACCACGGCATGTGCGGCGAATGCGCGGCGATATTGTCGCCGGTCTTCGCCGCTACGGGGATGGCCACGACATTTTCGATGCCGGAATCAGCCGCGATCTCGCGAAACTCCGCTTCCAGCGCGCGAAACGCATCCTGGCGCCAGCCGGCACGATCCATCTTGTTGACGACGAGGACAACGTCCTGGACGCCAAGCATGCCGACGACCGCGGTGTGCCGGCGGCTCTGCCGCGTCAGGCCCTCGTCGGCGCTCACCAGCACCAGCGCCAGATCCGCGACCGAGGCGCCGGTCGCCATGTTGGCGCTGTATTGTTCGTGGCCGGGCGTGTCGATGACGATGAATTTGCGGCGTGGCGTCGAGAAGAAGCGGTAGGCCACGTCGATGGTGATATTCTGTTCGCGCTCGGCCGCAAGCCCGTCGAGCAGCAACGAATAGTCGAGCTCTTCGCCCTGCGTGCCGTACTTGCGGGAATCCGCGGCCAGCGTTTCGATCTGGTCCGCAAACAATTGCTTGGATTCATAAAGCAGGCGGCCGAGCAGCGTCGACTTGCCGTGATCGACCGAGCCGCAGGCCACAAAACGCAACAGGCCCTGCTTTTCTCCGAAGGGCGCTTCGGCGGACATGCGTTCGCCGGACCGCGAATGCATGTTCATCAGAAATAACCTTCCTGCTTTTTCTGCTCCATCGAGGCGGAGCTGTCGCGGTCGATCACGCGCCCGCGCCGTTCGGAATATCGGGTCGCCAGTGTCTCGGCGATTACCGCGTCGAGGGTCCGCGCCTCGCTCTCGATCGCGCCGGTGAGCGGATAGCAGCCGAGCGTGCGAAAGCGCACCATCCTGGTCTGGGCCTGCTCGCCGGGCGCAAGCGGCAGCCGCTCGTCATCCACCATGATGAGCGCGTCCTCGCGCACCACGACTGGGCGCGGCGCGGCAAAATAGAGCGGCACCACCGGAATGCGCTCGCGCTGGATGTAAAGCCAGACGTCGAGCTCGGTCCAATTCGACAGCGGAAACACGCGAAAACTCTCGCGGCTGCGCTTGCGTCCGTTGTAAATGCGCCATGGCTCCGGTCGTTGGCGCTTTGGATCCCAAACATGCTGCGCGCTGCGAAATGAGAACACGCGCTCCTTGGCGCGCGATTTCTCTTCGTCCCTTCTGGCGCCGCCGAGCGCGAGATCGAAGCCGTGCTGATCGAGCGCCTGGCGCAGTGCCTGGGTCTTCATCACGTCGGTGTGCAGCTTCGACCCGCTGTCGATCGGATTGATGCCGCGCGCAAGGCCGTCGCGATTGGTGTGCGCAAGCAGTTCGAGGCCAAGCTCCCGCGCGCGCGCGTTGCGGAACGCGATCATCTCGCGGAATTTCCAGGTGGTGTCGATGTGCAGCAGCGGAAAGGGCGGCTTGCCCGGATAGAACGCCTTCAACGCCAGATGCAGCAGGACGGAAGAATCCTTGCCGATCGAATAGAGCAATACCGGATTGTCGGATTCGGCCACCGCCTCGCGAATGATGTGGATGCTCTCGGCCTCAAGCTGATCGAGATGGGAGAGCGCTGCCGCGGGCTCATGAGCCGCCTGCTCGGTCACGATGATTTCGCCAGTATTTTCGGGGTAAGAGGTGAGTGCGGGAAGCGCGTCCATTGTTGGCCCTGCGGGTGTTTCTAGGCGGTTTATGGCGGTTTGTCGCGTATCAGATGGCTTCGCTGTGCAGGCCGCATTCTTTCTTGTCGGACTGCTCCCACCACCAGCGTCCGGCGCGTTCGGGCTCACCCGGCGCCACCGCGCGCGTGCAGGGGGCGCAGCCGATCGAAAGAAAGCCGCGGTCGTGGAGACGGTTGTACGGAACCTCGTGGGTTCGCACGAAGTCCAATGTCTGCTTGCGCGTCCAGTCAAACAACGGGTTTGCCTTGACGAGGCGGCGGTGCTCGTCGAACGCTACCGAGGGAAGCCGCGCCCGGCCGGGGGATTGATCGGCGCGAATGCCGGTAACCCAGCCGCTGCTGCCCGTGAGCGCCCGATCGAGCGGGGCGACTTTTCGGACATTGCAGCATTCGAGCCGAGCGGCGAGCGAGGACCGAAGGCCGCCGATGCCCTGTCGGGCGACCAGCGCTTCCAGGCTGCCGTGGGAAGGCGCGAACGCTGCGACCCGGCGGCCATAGCGTTGTTCGGTCTCTGCCCAGGCCTCATGGGTCTCCGGGAACAGACGCCCGGTGTCGAGCGTGGCGACGTCGATGGCGAGGTTTTGCGAAAAAATGACGTGGGCGATGGCCTGATCTTCGAGGCCAAAGCTTGTGGTGAAGACGATGCGGCCTCGCAGGTGCGCCCGGATCGCTGCGAGGCGTTCGAACAGGTCGAGAGCGGGGAGCGCCGCCGCCAGTGACCGTGCCGTGTCGGTTCCATTCTCGATGTCGCCTGACATGGCAGCGCGCGAACCAACGCTGGTCGGATCGCCCATCTGCGGTCTGTATCTAACCGGTGCAATGTCGGACATCGAAGGCCTCACCACGAAAACTCGGCGATGGCATAGAATTAAATTTCTTGGATTCCAATACAGGATACTAAAAAAAGAAAATTACACTACATCGATGCTCTGTTGCAGATTTGAGTTTCAAGTTGGCCGCAGTCGCCAGTGCCGCCAAAACCTTGCAACGGCCCCAATCAGATGCGCACCGTCATTGCGCCGCGACGTCTGTGCACTATTGATTGGCGCGCGGCGCGATGGCAGCCCAGGGGCCGATGCTCAATAAGATTCTCACCGTCGGCGGGTACACGCTGCTCTCGCGCCTGACCGGCTTTCTCCGTGACATCATGCTGGCGGCGATCCTGGGCGCCGGGCCCGCCGCCGACGCGTTTTTCGTCGCGTTCCGGCTGCCCAACCATTTCCGTGCGATTTTTGCCGAAGGGGCCTTCAATGCCGCCTTCATCCCCGCCTATGCGCGCATCCGCACCCAGGAGGGACCCGAGGCCGCAAAGGCATTCAGCGACCGGATCTTCACGCTGCTGGTCGAAACGCAGGTCGTACTGCTGATCGTTGCGCTTTTGTTTATGCCGCAGGTGATCGATCTCTTGGCGCCTGGCTTCTCGCGCGAGCCGCGGCAGTTCGCGCTCGCGGTGTCGCTGACGCGGATCACGTTTCCCTATCTGCTGCTGATCACGTTGGTGACGCTGTGGGGCGGTATGCTCAACGCACTGCACCGCTTTGCCGCCGCCGCCGCCGCGCCGATCCTGCTCAACGTCGCCATGATGGCGACACTGGCGCTCGCCGTTTATTTTCCCGGCCCCGGCTATGCGGCGGCCTGGGGCGTGCTCATTTCGGGCGCGCTTCAGGCGCTCCTGGTCGGCGGCGACACGCTGAAAAGCGGCGTGATGACGTGGTTTCGTGCACTGCGCTTCGACGAAGACGTGCGCCGATTCTTCAAGGCATTGCTGCCGGCAACGGTCGGTTCGGCCGGCACGCAACTCGCGCTGTTCGCCGACACCATCATCGCCAGCTTCCTGTCGACGGGCGCCATCTCGGCGCTGTATTACGCCGATCGCATCGATCAATTGCCGATCGGCGTCATCGGCATCGCGGTGGGTACGGTGCTGTTGCCCGAGATGACGCGGCGGCTTGCGTCCGGCGACGATGCCGGCGCGCGCTCGGCACAGAATCGCGCGATCGAGTTTGCGCTGCTGCTCGGTATTCCCTGCGTGGTGGCGTTCCTGATCATGCCCGAGATCATCATGCGCGGCCTGTTCATGCGCGGCCGCTTCAACGCCGCCGACGCGCACGCGGCGGCGACGACGCTGATGGCCTATACGATCGGGCTCGTTCCATTCGTTCTCATTCGCAGCGTGGTCGCGCCGTTTCTGGCCCGTGGCGACACGGCGACGCCCGTCAAGGCGGCGCTTACCGGCACCGCGGTCAACATCGTGCTGAAAGTCCTGCTGATGGGGCCGCTCGCTCAGGTTGGGCTGGCGCTGGCGACCTCGATTGGCGCCTGGATCAACTTTCTGCTGGTGCTGTGGCTCGCGGGACGTGCGGGCTTCATTGCCGCCGACCGGGACTTGAAAGCCTCGCTCGGCCGGCTCGCCGTGGCGGGCATCGCGATGGCGGTGTTGCTGGCCATCGCCGTGCCGCTTGTCACAAAGCTGTTGTCGTCGTTGTCAAGATTCCACAACGAATCGGAACTGCTGGTGCTGACGGTAGTCGGCGGGACTGTGTACGGCGTGCTGATTCTTGTGCTGTTTGGCCGCCGCTGGATGACGTTGCTACGAAGGGGCTCGGCAACAGCGCCGAGCCAGGCGGCACCGCCGCCGAACGGTGCAGTCTGAGGAACGGGGATTTGAGCGATGCGGGTCTGCATGATTGGCGCTGGCTATGTGGGGCTCGTCTCCGGCGCCTGCTTTGCCGAATTTGGCCATCAGGTCACCTGCATCGACAAGGATGCAAAGCGGATCGCCGCCCTTAATTCCGGTGAAATTCCGATTTTCGAGCCTGGGCTCGCGGAACTGGTCGACGCCAACGTGCGTCAGGGGCGGCTTGATTTCGCCGCCGAAATCGCAAGCGTCGCCGATGCCGATGCCGTATTCATCGCCGTCGGCACGCCGTCGCGGCGCGGCGACGGTTATGCCGATCTGAGCTTCGTCTATCAGGCGGTGCGGGAGTTCGCCCCGCTGCTCTCGGCAAACGCCGTCGTGGTGACCAAATCCACCGTACCGGTCGGCACCGGCGACGAGATCGAGCGCATCCTGCGAGACCTGCGGCCCGACGCCGATCTGCCGGTTGTCTCAAATCCCGAATTCCTGCGCGAAGGCGCCGCCATTCAGGACTTCAAGCATCCGGACCGCATCGTCGTCGGCACCGGCGATGCCCGCGCGCGCGAGGTTGTGGCGAACGTCTACCGGCCGCTTTATCTGAATGCCGCGCCGATACTGTATGTGAGCCGGCGCACCGCCGAACTGATCAAATACGCCTCCAATGCGTTTCTCGCCACCAAGATCACTTTCATCAACGAGATCGCCGATCTGTGCGAGCAGGTTGGTGCCGACGTGCAGGATGTGGCGCGTGGCATGGGTCTCGATAACCGGATAGGCGGCAAATTCCTGCATCCGGGGCCCGGGTTTGGCGGCTCGTGCTTCCCCAAGGACGCGACCGCACTGCTCAAGACCGCGCAGGACCACGGCGTGCCGCTGCGCATCGTCGAAACCGTCTCCTCCGTCAACGATCAGCGCAAGCGTGCGATGGCGCGCAAGGTGGTCGCTGCGCTCGGCGGATCGGTGCGCGGCAAGATCATCGCGGTGCTCGGACTCTCGTTCAAGCCGAACACCGACGACACGCGCGATTCGCCGGCGATCCCGCTCATCACGGCGCTCCAGGATCTCGGCGCTAGGGTGCGCGCCTACGATCCGGCGGGCATGGAGCAGGCCAAGCCGGCGCTGCCTTCGATCGGTTATTGCGGCAGCGCCTACGAGGCCGCCGCGGGCGCCGAAGCGCTTGTGATCGCCACCGAATGGGACCAGTTCCGCGCGCTCGATCTCGGCCGGCTTAAAAGCGCCATGGCGCGTCCGGTCATTGTCGACTTGCGCAATATTTACCGCGCCGACGAGATGAAGCGAGCCGATTTCCGCTACGTCGCCATCGGGCGGGCGGGGGTCGAATAGCCGCCCCGATCCCGCCCCGACGGCACCCGCCTAAAAATTGCCCCTGCGCCACGCGGCGAGTAAGATTTCGCCAGCGGAGACATGGCATGAGCGTTCGCGCGGGCCGAGAATTCCTGGCGGTGCCGGGGCCGACCAATATCCCCGACCAGGTGCTGGCGGCGATGCACCGGCCGGCGGTCGAGCTTTATTCGAAGCCGTTGATCGCACTGACCGACACTCTGTTGCGCGATATCTCGCGCTTGTTCGGCACCGCGGCGCGCTCCTATATTTACATCGCCAACGGCCACGGCGCATGGGAAGCCGCGCTCACCAATGTGCTGTCGCGCGGCGACAAAGTTCTCGTTCTCGAAAGCGGCAAGTTCGGCGTCGACTGGGGCGATGCCGCGGCTCGGCTCGGCGTTGAGGTCGAAATCCTGAGTGGCGACTGGCGTCACGCCGTGCGGCCCGCTGCGGTCGAAGCGCGGTTGCACGAGGACAAGACGGGCTCGATCAAGGCGGTGCTGGCCGTCCAGGTCGACACCAGCTCGAGCGTGTTCAACGACATCGCTGCGATCGGCAAAGCCATCAAAACGGCCCGGCAGGACGCGCTGTTCATGGTCGATGCGGTCGCGTCGCTCGGCTGCATCCCCTTTGCAATGGACTTGTGGGGCGTCGATGTCGCCATGTCGGGCTCGCAGAAAGGTCTGATGGCGCCGCCCGGCTTGAGCTTCGTAGCGGCGAGCGATCGCGCGCACCGCGCGCACCAAAAGGCTGGTCTGCGCACGCCATACTGGGACTGGACGACGCGCGACGGCGATTCGCACTATCAGAAATACGCCGGCACACCGCCGGAGCATCTGATGTATGCGATGCGCGCCGCGCTCGACATGCTTTTCGCCGAAGGGCTCGATAACGTATTCCTGCGCCATCGGCTGCTGGCTGAAACCGTGCGCCGCGCCGTCGAGGTCTGGAGCGCAAAGGGGACGCTGGCGTTCAACATCATCGCCCCCGCCGAACGCTCCGACACGGTGACGGCCGTGTTGATGGCCGAAGGCTGCAACCCTGAAGCGCTGCGCGACTACTGCGAAGAGAAATGCGGCGTCGTGCTCGGACGCGGCATCGGCAAACTGAACGGCAAGGCCTTCCGCATCGCCCATATGGGCCATGTCAACGCCCCGATGGTGCTGGGCACGCTCGGCACGATCGAGATGGGGCTGCGGGCGCTCGGCATTGCTCACGGCTCCGGCGGCGTGCAGGCCGCAACCGAATGGCTCAGTGATCAGGTCAAGCCGGATGCAGCCAAGCAGCCGGCATTGCAAATGGCGCGTTGAGAGCTGCTATGGGGCGTGAATCCGGAATCGGCGCGCGGCTGCCACGGCTTGAGGACGCGCGCTTTTTACAAGGCCGCGGCCAGTTCTGCGCCGACATCAATCTGCCCGGCATGCTGCACGCGGCCTTCGTGCGTTCGCCGCACGCCCATGCGCGCATCGTCGCGGTGCGCAAGCCGCAAGGCGCGGAGCAGCATGTATTCGTTGCCGGCGATCTTGCCGGTGTCGGCCGCATGCGCTCGACCGCGAAATTGCCGGGCTTCAAACCGTCGGACTGGCCGATCCTCGCCGCAGGCAAGGTGCGCCACGTCGGCGAACCTGTCGCGATGGTGCTCGCCGCAAGCGCGGGCGAAGCCGAAGACCTTGCCGCGCGCGTCGAGATAGAGTTCGAGCCGTTACCGCCGGTCGTCACCATGGTGGACGCGCAGAAAAAAAAGCCGCCATTCGTACACGACGAGTGGGGCGACAACGTCCTGGTCGATATCAAGATGGAGACCGGCGATCTCACTGCCGCCAAGGCGGCCGCGGCCCACGTGGTTGAGCGCAGCTTTCGCATGAACCGCATGCACCCGCTGCCGCTCGAAGGCCGCGCCACTGTCGCGCATTACGATGGCAGGCTCGATGAGCTTGTCGTTTATGTGGCGCACCAATTGCCGGTGCCGCTGCAGATCGGGTTGGCGCAGGTGCTGGGCGTCAGCCAGCGGCGGCTGCGCGTCGTCGTGCCCGATGTCGGGGCCTCGTTCGGGCTCAAGACCTATGTGGAAAGCGAGACGGTGTGCGTCGCCTGGGCGGCGAAGCAGCTGCGCCGGCCGGTGCGCTGGGTGCAGGATCGCCACGAGTTGCTGATCTGCGACGCCACCTGCCGCGATTACGAGTGCAAGATCACCGGCTATGCGGATAGCGAGGGCCGCGTGCTGGCGCTCGACTGCGAGGTGCTGGTCGATTCCGGCGCCTACTCGCCGTGGCCTTGGCCGGCCGGCATCGAAGGCGGCCTGGCGCTGGGCAATATGCAGGGCTGCTACGACATCCGCACGTTTCGCGGTCGCGCCCTCAACGTCGTCAGCAACAAGCCGGCCGGCCAGCCGTTCCGCGGCGTCGCCCGCCCGCTGTCGTGCATAGGCCACGAGATCGTCATGGATGGGGTTGCGCAGGCGACCGGCATCGATCCGCTCGAGGTGCGGCTGCGCAATTTCGTCAAGCCTGCACAGATGCCGTACGTGTCGGTGACCAAAAAGACGCTCGACAGCGGCGATTACGCTGCGGCGCTCAGGCGCGCCGCCGAACTGATCGACCTGCCGGCGGTGCGCGCCCGGCAGAATGCCGTCGGGAAGGACGGCCGGCGGATCGGCGTCGGCTTCGCGTCGTTCTACGAGCAGACCGCCTATGGCACCGGGCCGTTCGGTTATTCGGCCTGGGGCATCGAACTTGTTCCGGGCATGGAGCCCGCCGTGGCGCGGCTCACCGGCGACGGCGAACTGGTGCTTGAAGTCGGCTCGCATTCCCACGGCCAGGGGCACGAGACCGTGTTCGCGCAAGTCGCGAACGAAGTGCTGGGCATCGATCCAAACAAAGTATCGGTGCGCTACGGCGATACGTCATCGGCGCCCGTCGGCACCGGCACCTATACGTCGCGCTCGATGGTGTCGACCGGCGGCGCGGTGGCCGATGCGTGCCGCGCCTTGATGGCGCCTATTAAGAAAATCGGCGCGCATCTCCTGCAATGCAAGGAAGCCGACGTGCAGATCCAGAACGGGCGTGTGCATGGCCCGCAAGGCAGCGTCGAATTCTCCGAGATCGGCCGCGCCTGGTACCACCATCCGGAAGAATTGCCGGCCGACGCCGACGCTGGCGGTCTCAGCGCGACGGCCGGCCACAAGCCGCATGATCCGGGCGTGTTCTCGTATTCGGCGCATGCCGCCGTGGTGGCCGTCGACCCGGATACCGGCGCAGTCGAACTCCTGGATTACGCGATCGTGTCCGATTGTGGCACGCGCGTGAATCCCATGCTGGTCGAGGGCCAGGTGGTCGGCGGCTTCTCCAATGGACTCGGCAATGCGCTGTACGAAGAATCGAGTTACGACGCCTCGGGCAATCCGACCGCGACCACGCTTGCCGACTATACGGTGCCGAGCGCAACGTCGATGCCGACTGTGAAGCTCGATTTCATCGAGACGCCATCGCCATTCTCCGCCTTCGGCATGAAGGGCATCGGTGAGAACGGCGCCATCGGTCCGCCGGCGGCAATCGTCAATGCGGTCAACGATGCGCTGCGGCCGCTCGGCGCGGCCGTGTTCGAGACGCCGATCACCGCCCATCGCGTGCGCGAGGCGATCGTGCGGGCGCAGGCTGACGGCGCCGTCCGCCCGTAACCGGATACTGTCGTCTGTCACAAACGCTCCGCCGCATCTCGCGGTGTCGCTGATCGGTACCCGTAAGCCTTTTTGAGCGGTGGCAATCGGAACTCGCGTATGGCAGATTTATTACACCTCAATGTCATTACGATTGCATGTGGAGCGTATTATGAGTTCGCGCGTGCCGGTACGGTCCAGTTCGCTGGCCTGGTCCAACCCGTTGGCTTGGTGGTGGAGTCTCCTGACGCTGGTGAGCGGCGCGAACATCGCGGCCTGGTTCTGGGTCTATCGATACCTTCACGAACCGCAGACCGGCATCCACAGCGCGCCCAACGTCGAGCTCATGCTGCTCTTCTCCGCGGCCTACGTTTTTGGTTGTGCATTCCGATCGATGTTGCCGCGTGCCGATGTGCAAAGGATTTGTTTGTTCGACACGTGGCTGTCGAGCGTTACGGTCGGCCGATCGGTGGCGACGGTGGCTGAAGTCTGCTTCGTGGCGCAGTGGGCGATGGTTCTGCACCGGCTGAGCACGATGACCGGAGCGGAGACCGCCTTGATCGCCGCTTGGGTTATCGTCCCCTTGATTCTGACCGCGGAATGCTTCTCGTGGTACGCGGTGCTGACCAAAAAGTTTTTCTGCAACGCCGTCGAGAATTCCATTTGGGGCGTCTGTTTCCTTGTCATCGTCATTGGTCTTTGCCGCTTGTTGCCGGAGTTTGACGGCTTGGCGCGCGCGGTTCTGGTGAGCACTATCATCGGGATTGCAGGCTATCTGGCGTTCCTGGCGACCATCGATATTCCGATGTATCTGACACGCTCCCGAACCAGGATTGCGGGCGGCATCAGGCCTTTGAGCCCGCTTGAAGGTCTTCGCGACGCGAGCCTTCGCTGGGTGGTGACCCACGAGTTCGCGCAATGGAAGGACGAGATCGCGTGGATGTCGCTCTATTTCAGCGCGGCGGTCTGGGCCAGTCTCGTGCTCTGCATTTGCTACGCCTTTATCGGCCATTTCTAGTAGAGACTGACGGCCTTAAGACTTGAGCTTTAACAGTCGGTCGGCGTTGCCGTGCGCGAATTTTTCGAGATCCGCGGGCGACAGCGGCACGTTATCCAGAAACGTGCGGCCGAGGGCGTTGCTGGCGTACGGATAATCAACAGAAAACATCATCCGGTCGATGCCGAACGTCTGCAGCGCAGCGAGGAACGGCGGATTGGAGAAAAATCCTGCCGAAGTGACATAGACCTGATCGGTGATGATTCTTGTCAACGGCCGCGACAGGTAGGTCACGTCGGGGGCGAATTGATGCTCGCAGCGCGCGAGCACGAACGGCAGCGCCTCGCCCATGTGGCCGATGATGAGATTGAGGCGCGGATATTTGTCGAGCGTGCCCGAAATTGCCAGCCGCATGACGTGCAGCGCTGTTTCGTAGTGCCAGCCCCAGGCGAAAGTCGCGAGCCCCATGCTGATCTTCGACGGAAAAGAGCCCTCATAATAAATCTTGCGCACTTCGGCCGGCGGTGGGCCGGGATGGATGTAGATCGGCACATCGAGTTTTTCGGCACGCGCCAGCAGCGGCGCGAATCTGGCGTCGTCGAGAAAACGCCCGCGGATCATGCCGCTGATCAGCGCGCCTTTGAAACCGTGCTGTGTGACGGTGCGTTCCAGTTCGTCCGCCGCCGCATCGGGGACGCTTGTCGCCAGATGCGCGAACGCCGCGAACCGGCCCGGATATTTGGCGATCCGCTGCGCACAGTCGTCGTTGAAGGCGCGGGCAAAAGCGACCGCCTCGTCGCCGTCGAACATATCGGCGCTCGGGCCCATGTGAATGCCGGCCTTCGACAGCACCATCGTCGAGATGCCGTGGCGATCCATCTCGGCGATGCGCCCTTCGCCGAGATCGGTGATCTTGTCGCCGACGCCGCGGATGACCGCCGGCATGTTGTCGGCGTCCGCTACGGCCGGCGGCGGCGGTGCGCTGCGGCCGCCGACAGAGAGAAGGCTGAAATGCTCTTCGAGTGTGACAATGCGCATCGGTGCTCCCCGCGTGGCGGCGTTGGCGTTTTGTGGAACCATGTTATGACAAGGCGTGCCGGATTTGTCAGGAGGCAACGATGCGGCGGCTTGAGTGCTCGACCGGAGTTTTGCTCGCGATGCTGGCGTTTGCGGCACCGGCGCACGCGCAAGAGCGCTTTCCCGCGCGGCCCGTGCAGGTGATCGTGCCGGCGACGCCGGGCGGCCCGGTCGATACCGCGATACGGCTGATCGAGCCGGCGCTCGCCTCGGCGCTCGGCCAAAGTGTTGTGCTGATCAACAAGCCGGGCGCGAGCGGCACGCTCGGCATGCAGGCGGTCGCGTCGGCCGCGCCCGACGGTTACACGATCGGGCAGGGGGTCAATTCGATCTTCACCATCACGCGCATATCGGGCACGCACGTGCCGTTCACGCTCGACGATTTCAGCCTACTCGGCAATTACGTTACCGATGTCAGCGTGCTGGCGGTGAGCGCCGATGCAAAGTGGAAAACTTTCGACGATGTTGTCGCCTATGGGCGGGCCAACCCAGGCAAGCTCAATTACGCCTCGGCCGGCATCGGCACCGTGTCGCAGCTCAGCATGCAGGCGCTGGCGCATAAGTTTGCTTTGAACATGGTCGCGGTGCCGTTTCCCGGCGGCGCACAGCTTACGACTGCTATCCTCGGCAAACAGATCGACATCGGCATGGTCCCGTACACAACGGGGGCGGCGATGTTCAAGAGCAACAAGCTGCGCCCCCTTTTGACGACAGCGCCCGAGCGCCTGCGCCAACTGCCTGACGTTCCGACCTTTGCCGACAAGGGCATCACCGAAAACGGGCTGAACCTTATTATGGGGCTGTACGCACCCCGCGCGTTGCCGAACGGCGTGCGCAAGATGCTCATCGGTGCCGTAGCCAAGGCGGCGCGCGATCCGGCCTTCGTCGCCAAGGTCGAGGGGCTTGGCTTGCTTGCCCGCTACGAGGATCCGGTGGCGGCGCGGAAGCGGCTCGAGGCCGAATACGCCGACATCGTTGCCCTCAGCCACGCGTTGCAACACTAAAAGCGGCTATCTGGAGGCGATTATCGTGGTAAATGCGTAATTAACTACCCTTATTTACCCTCCTTAATGATCTGTTATCGAATTAATTCCCCCGCTTAAATAATTGGTTTATCATAACCTTCGCCTGCAGCTTTCAATGCGGCTCGGCCACAAGCGGTAGGCAGTATCCGCGTCGACCCAGTTCCGAACACGCATGCTCGGAGCGGTATCTGGATAAAGCGTCAAGCGAAATGACCGCGGACGAGACGACAGCCGCCGCGGCTGAGTGTTGGGGTTGGAATGGTGAAGTCGCGTTGGGGCAAGGCTGCCGAGGCGGTTGTAAAGGCAGCACCGAGGATCGGTTACACAGCAGCAGGTCTGGCTCTTCTCACCTTCTCAAGCACGCCTAGCTACGCAATTCCATCGCCCGACCTTGTCGTCGGCTCGATTTCAAGCATCTCGCAATTGATAGCGCTCGCTTCGGCGATGATCGGCGGCGGCGCCGTCGTTGTCGGCGTGCGCGCCGGCGCGAGTGGGGCCGGCTCCGGCCGGGCCGCCCGCATCGCCTGGCGTGTGGCGATCGCGGCGAGTGTCCTTGTCTGCCTTTCGCTGGCGGGCAACTACTATCAGTACTCAAAGCAGCAATCGGAACGCCAGACGCGTCTCGAAGCCGCCATCCTGCGGCCGACTGTGACAACGGACGGCCGCACGCTCGATCAGGATCTGAAGGAAACGTCTTACGGCGATCAGGCTCGCTCGCCGCGCGGGATATCGACCGAGCAGATGGCAACGCTGCTTTCGGAAAAGCAGAAGGGTCTCGACAGCAACGATGTGCTGCTCGACGTGCGCGAGCCCGCCGAAACCAAAACCGGGATGTTGCCCAATGCGACCCCGGTGCGCTTTCCCGACTTTCTGAACAAGCCGTTCAGCCTCGCCGGCAAGCGTGCGATTCTTTACTGTGACAACGGCAATCGCAGCTTCGAGACCTGTCAGAAGCTCGCGGCGCTCGGCATCGACTGCCGCTTCATGGTCGGCGGCTTGCAGAAATGGCTTGCCGAACATCGCCCGTTCGCCGGCAAGAAGGAAACGAGTCTCGCGGACTTTCGCGCGCTGCCGCGATACTCCAACAGGGATACTCTGCTCGACACGCCGGACATCCATAAGCTTGTGGCGGAAGGCGCAGTCTTCGTCGACGTGCGCTATCCGGGAGAATTCGGCGCCTATCATTTGCCCGGCGCGATCGATCTTCCGGTGCGCCCGACGCCGACCGCCGAGCTCAATGCGCGCATCGCCGCGCTGCCGCACCACCCGATCGTTGCGCCTTGCTACGACACCCGGAGCTGCTTCTACGCGCAGGTGCTCGGCTATTTGGTTACCCAGGCAGGGGGCGATTTCCGCGGCCGCTACACCGTACCGTGGGAGTATTTCATTCCCGATCCGCCGCGGCCCTATCTCCTGAGCTATCTGCACCGGATGCACGAAACCTGGTGGGGCCGGCTGGTCGACTTGCTTTCGGCGTTCCTCAACAAAAGCGCAACCGTCATAGGCTTCCTGCCGGTCATTCTTCTGCTCGCCATTGCGTCGCGCCTGTCGGTCTTGCCGTACTCGCTCAAGGCCGAGCGTGACCAGATCGTGTCGCGGGACCTGACCGACGAGGTCGATGAACTCAAGCGCCGTTACGGCGGCGATCCGCGGCGCATGACCCGGGCGATGCGGGCGTTCTATGCCCAGCACGGTCTCACTCCGCTTCGGAACATGCTCGGCCTGCTGTTCCTGCCGGTGATCTCGGTCTGCGTTGCTTCGGTCCATGCAACCGCCGTCGCGCGCCATCAGCCGATGCTGTGGGCGGCGAATTCAGCCAGCCATGATCCGACCTTCATTCTGCCGATTCTGTTCGCCGCGCTGATCTGTGTCTATCTGGACGCGGCCTTCGTCCGCACTCGGGGGCACCGCCTGTTGATCTGGCCGATCGGCATGGTGATCCTCACGGCGACCGGTGCGTTGCTCAGCGTCGCCGTCGATGTCTATCTCGTCATCAGTGCGCTGCTGCTGTTGGTGCAGCGGGCGGCCGTGACCATGAACTGGGCGGACGTTCGCCGCCGGTGGCGGCGCCGCGGCCTGAGCGATGGTGTGATCCTGCTCGATGACGCAGAGCTGTTATCCAACAGCGGCAACAAGGCCCATCAACTCGCGATCATGCGCTCGCACGGCTTTACCGTGCCCGAAGGCGTCGTCCTGACCACGCGTTTCCTGGATAAATTCGCCACCGCGCCGGCGTCATGGCGGGCGCGCGAACTCGATCGTCTGTGGCGTCAGATTGGCGCACCCAAGCTGGTTGTGCGCAGCTCCGGCAGCGCAGAAGACGGCAGCGCCAACAGTTTTGCCGGCGTGTTTAAGTCGGTCATCGACGTTGATCGCGCGCGGCTTGAGTCGGCCGTCTTCGACGTCCTGCTGTCATTCCGCAATGCGCGGGTTGCAGCCTATGGTGCCGATAACGGCCAGGCCAACATCGTGATCCAGCGCATGATCGAGCCGGATTATGCGGGTGTGCTGTTTACCCGCGATCTGGGCTGCCCATGCCATTCGCTGGTCGAATGCGTCGCCGGCACCGCCGACAAGCTCGTATCCGGCACCGTGACGCCGATTGTATGCCGGTTCGGACGGATATCACTCGACCGGATTGCAGGCGATGAGGCCCCGATTGACTTGAAGCCGCTGGTGGCCACCGGCCGCGACCTCGAACAGCTGTTCGGCGGCCCGCAGGACGTCGAGTGGGCGCATAGCGGCGGCGTCTTCTATCTGGTGCAGAGTCGCGACATTACCCGCTCCGAAGCGGGAGCGGAAACGGACGCCGCGGTTCAAAGCGAGTGGTCGCGTGTGCTCGATAGCGCGGTCGCCGTGCCGCCCGATGAGATTATTTTCGAGCAGAACGAACTGTCGGAAGTGCTGCCGCGCCCGACACCGTTGTCGCTGTCGCTGATGGACGGATTATGGGCGAGCGGCGGCAGCATCGATCTTGCCTGCCGCCAGCTGGGATTTGGCTATCGGATCGAGGAAGATGCCGCGCCGTACCTGATGACGATTTTCGGCCGGCTCTATGTCAACAAGCGGCAGGAAATTTCCCGCGCGCCGAAGCTCGGGGCGCTGGCGATCTGGCGAATGGGCCGCATCGCCGACAAGATCAAGAGCGATTTCAACGACACGTTTTTGCCGGCTTTCGCGAAGGAGATGGCCGTGCAGGAGGCCATCGACTTCGACAGGCTGCCGACGGCCGATCTTCTGGACGCAGTGGCGCGAATCCGCGCCAGTTATATGGGAGCGACCTGCGTTGCAGCGTCGATCGTCAATATTGCAGCCGATTACTACCTGCGGCGGGCTCGCGAAAAACTGACCGCGGCGGGAATCGAGCCGGCTCGCTTTCTGGCGCATGCCGACCAGACCGAATTCGAGCGCGCACTCGCCGCCGCCAAAGCGGCTCCGCTCGCCTCACGCGAGGACGTTCTGCTTCAGGGCATCGGCCACCGCTCGACGGTCGACTACGAACTGGCTGCACCCCGGTACGCCGAGCGGCCGGCGGATGCCGATCCGCTGCTGAATGTCCCGGATCTGCCGATGCGAAGTCTTGCCGAGATCGGCGCCGATCTCGCCGCGCTGACGTCCGACGCCGCGCTGAGGCAGTCGGTGCTGGTCGCGTGCGGCTTTCAGACTTTGAAGGAAGACGCCAAGCATCATTCGCTGCGAGAGCTGGCGGTATTGCGGCGCGCGCTGCTCGCGGTGGACCGGCGGTTCATGCTCGACGGACTCGTATTTTATCTGACCTTTGACGAACTGGAAGCGCTGCGCGACGAGCGTGCGGTAGCGGAACTTCGCATGGCGGCGTTGGCGCGCCGGCAGATGGCGGCCGGGCTTGCCGAAGTGTCATCCGTCGACACGACACTGACGGTGCGGCAGATCGAAGACTACGCCATGGGGATCAAGCCGCAGAACGCGGACGGGACAGATCGGATGGGCGGCCTGCGGGTATCTGGCAGCGGCCGCGTGGAGGGCAGGGCCTGCGTGGTCAGGGAGGCCGACGGCTCGTCGATCATTCCGGGCTTTCAGGATGGCGACATCGTCGTCAGCCGGATGGTGCCCCCGGCGTGGCTTCCGTATTTTAAGCGCGCCGGCGGTTTTGCGTGCGAAGTCGGCGGCTGGCTCAGCCATACCGCGATCGTGGCGCGGGAGTTCAACGTAGCGCTGATCGTGCAGGCCAAAGGGCTGCAAGGGATCGAGACCGGCGATCTGATCCGTCTGGATTCGGACGGCGCGATTGAGGTCGTGGCGCCGCGTCGGGCGGTTGAGGCCGCCTGACGCCGGCAATGCGGCGGCGTTCGCGCGCTTAGGTTAATCGATGCTCAACGCGATCGCTGCGGCAGGCTGCCGCTGGTCGGCAGGCAAGCCGGCAATTGGACTGCTTTGGACCGCGGGAACGGGGCTCGCGTCGGTGGGGGCCGTCGTCCAGCCTTCGCCGATCGCGATGATCGACAGCAGGCAAAATGCGGCGAGAGGCAACGTATTTCCCAAGTTCCACCGCAAACTCGTCCACAGCATGAAGCCTCACCGTTTTTGCGGGGAAAACCCCTGATCTGCGGTGACGCTAACAAGCCGGCGTGACGGTCGGATTACGCCCTTTAGTAAAATTTGATCTATCGCCTCGCATGACCATTTGCCTAAACGGCTGCTTAAGGCGAGCAATTTCCGATTCAGTCAATTGTAACGGGATAACGGTAGTATCGCGTACGGCAGAACCAGATAAGCCTGAGGCGGAGAACCGTGCGCGTTGTCGCTCTTTTATTCGTGTTGTTGCAGGGCTGCTCGGCGGCGGCGGCTCAGACTTATATCGTGCAGGGATCGACGACATTTACGCATCGCATCATGGACGCGCATCTGGCCGAGATCGAGACGGGGTCGGGCCACAGGCTGACCGTAATCCCGAACAAGTCGAGCCTCGGACTCTTGGCGCTGTTCGAGAAGCGCGCCGATTTCGCCATGATATCGGGGCCAATAGAGACCGAGATTGAAGCCCTGAAGCAAACTCATCCAGATTTCGACTACGGCCAACTGCGCACCTTCAATGTTTGGAGCACGCGCATGGCCTTTGCGGTCAACAAGGATAACCCGGTTCGTCATCTGGACAACGATCGGATGCGCTCCATTCTGCTTGGCGAGATCGCCAACTGGAAGGATGTCGGCGGCCAGGACCTGCCGATCAGAATCGTGCACGTTCGCGAGGGCGGCGGCGTGCAGGCGTCGGTCGAAGCGATGCTGCTCGGCAAAAGCATGACCGCCAAGAACGTGATTCTGGTGCAGATCAGTTCCCAAGTCGTCAAAATTGTTGCGCAGCTGCCGGAAGCCCTGGGTCTCTCGCAACTGACTATCGTGCGCAATTCCAATGCCGCCGAGCTGACCTTGGATCATCCAGTGGAGCAGCATCTCGATCTGGTGACGCTGGGCGATCCCACGCCAGAGATGATGAAGGTGATCGAGGCAGCCCGGCGCATCGAGAAGACGGCGACCCCGCTATGATATTCGCGAAGTGGCGTGACCAGCCGTTAGGCCGATATCTGGGCGTTGCCGGCAAGCTGTACTGGCTGGCGGCGCTGTCGACGTTGTCGGTTGCGATTCTCGCCACGGCGTCGATCCATTTCGCACACGTAACCGAGACCGCAGCCGCCAAGCTCAGTCAGCGGGCATTTGCCACGGTCGAAAATTCGGCCCGCCTGCAATCGCTGCTGGCCCAGCATCGCCAGATCGTCGAAAGCGCACCCGCCGAGGTCGTGCGGTCGCGCCTCGAACTCAGCGAGCGCGCCTTCATTGCCAAGAGCTCGGAACTTTCCGAGCTGCTTCACCAGCTGGACGCACAGAAGTCAGACGAGGTGGCCGACGGGCTGGAATCGCAGATCACGAGCGAACTGCCGCCTTTGATGAAGGCCGGTCAGCAGGTGATGTTCTACGCCTATAATTTCGCGCAGGACAAGGCGCTGGAACAGGCGGCCGTGTACGGCAGGCTTGCCGACGATCTGGAAGACAAGATTCATCAATATCGCGAGCATCAGATCGACGTCGCCAATGCTACGGTCAAGACGTTGCTCGACAGCGCGCGGTCCCTGTTGTTCTGGGTATCGACCAGCGCATTCGCAGCGCTGATGCTGATCGGACCGTTCGGCCTGACCGTCATGCGCGGCGTGCTCGGCCGGCTCAAACGCATTACGGTCTATATGAGCCGGCTGGCCAGGGAGCCAACGGCTGAAGCGGTCCCGTCGCGGAACGATCGGGATGAACTCGGCGACATGGCCCGCGCCGTCCAGGTGTTCAAGGAGAATGGCGAGGAGTTGCTCGAGCGCAAGGTGCAACTCGAAAAAGTCAACGTGCAACTCGACCTCGCCCTCAACAACATGGCGCATGGTCTGTGCATGTTCGACGCGGGTCGCAGGTTGATCATCTGCAACGCCCGCTATGGTGCGATGTACGGTCTGCCGGAGTCGCTGACTGCGCCGGGCACTCCGATTCAATCCATCTTGCAATACCTGATCGAGCGAAGGACGTTCGCTGAAAGTGCCGACGAAACCTATTCTGCTGTTGCATCGTCTCCGATCAAGGATTTCCGTGTCGTCAAGACGTTCACCGACGGGCGCCTGGTCTCGATCTCACATCAAAGCACCGCAGACGGTGGCTGGGTCGCGATTCACGAGGATATTACAGAGCGGCAGAAAGCCGAGGCTCACATCGCCCATCTGGCGCGTCACGATCAACTCACGGACCTGCCGAACCGCGTTTTCTTCCGCGAGGAATTGGACAAAAACTTGCGGCGGCTTCGGCATGGGGAAAAGTTCGCCGTGCTTTGCCTCGATCTCGACAGGTTCAAGAGCGTCAACGATACGCTCGGTCATTCGATCGGCGATAAGCTGCTGCGGGCGGTTGCCAGCCGGCTCACCGGCTGTATCGAGGAGAGCGATTTCGTGGCGCGCCTCGGTGGCGACGAATTCGCGGTCGTGCAGCCGAATATCGGCCGGCCCGAGGACGCCAGCACCTTGTCGGCCCGGATCATCGAGCGCCTCAACGAGCCTTACGACATTGAAGGGCAGCAGCTCGACATCGGCGTCAGCATCGGCATTGCGATCGCGCCGGCCGACGGCAAGAACACGGATCAGCTCCTCAAGAACGCCGACCTCGCAATGTACCGCGCCAAGGCCGATGGTCGTGGCTCTTACTGTTTCTTCGAACCCGAGATGGATGCACGCATTCAGGCGCGGCGTGCGCTCGAACTGGATTTGCGGTCCGCGCTGGCCTCCGGCCAATTGCAGCTCTATTACCAGCCGCTGGTCAACGCCAAGACCGGCGAGGTGCGCTGCTTCGAGGCTCTGCTGCGCTGGTTCCATCCGCGCCTTGGCGCGGTCGAGCCGGCGGAGTTCGTGCCGCTCGCGGAGGAATCCGGGCTGATCGGCCCGCTGGGTCAATGGGTTCTGCGCGCCGCCTGTGCGGAGGCGGCAAAATGGCCATCGCAGTTTCGCGTCGCCGTTAATCTGTCGCCGATCCAGTTCAAGAATTCTGAATCTCGTGAAGGTCATTCTCGGGGCGCTGGCGGCGTCCGGTCTGCCGGCATCGCGACTTGAGCTTGAGATCACCGAATCCGTGCTGCTGGAGGCCGATTCCAAGACGCTCGGCGTCCTGCACGAGCTGCATGCGCTCGGCATTCGCGTCGTCATGGACGATTTCGGCACCGGATTTTCCTCGCTCAACTACCTGCGCAGTTTTCCGTTCGACAAGATCAAGATCGACAAGTCGTTCATTCACGACATGTCGAAAGGCGGAGATTCGATCGCTATCGTGCGTGCGATCATCGATCTGGCGCGAGCGCTCAAGATCGAGGTCGTTGCCGAGGGCGTGGAAACGGTCGATCAGCTCGACCATCTGGTTGCCGAAGGCTGTACCGAAATGCAGGGCTTCTATTTCAGCAAGCCGGCGCCGATCGAGAACTTCGAACAGGTCCTTCACGAGCGCAATGGACGCATGGTGCTGGCGGCCTGACCGCAGCCGGCCACCGTGCCGGATTTACTCCCGCTCAGCCTGCAGCATCTTGTTGAGCACGCGCTTATAGCGCACCGGTCCAACGTCGACTGCGAGAACCACCGGATCGAGTGGCCTAGAGGCATTCTCGATGACGCGCTGCTGCGCCTCGATCACCGGCGCATCCTGCTCGGCGAAAGCGAAGCGGCGCATCTCGCCGATCTTCTTCTGCAGATCTCGGTTGAGCTTTTCGTCTGTGGTCATCACACCGAAGCGCACCGCGGTGAAATGATAAAGCGTCGAACGCTCGTTCTCCGGCGTGAGCATGTGAATGGCGTTATAGCCTGTGCCGGTTTCGGGCGCCGCTCCCATCTTGCAGATGCCGGTGACGAGCCGCAGCGTCGACGGCGCCATCCAGCGCATCGTGGTGAACTTGTCGACGCGCGCCGGATGATTCGGCCAAAACTGCGCAAACATGCCGGGTGGCGCCGAATTGGTGGCGTGGCGGCTGATCACCACGTCATCGCCGTCCTGCTCGGCCGTAATCTCGGATTCGACCGTGTCGGCGTTGCCCAGAATGCCTTCGTGCAGATACGACGTGTGGCTGAGATCGAGCAGATTGTCGATGATGAGCTGGTAATTGGCCTTGATGGTAATGGAGTCGCGCTTGGTGGTGTGCAACTCGGGTACGTTGTCGAGCACGCCGAAGTCAGGCACTTTCGCTTCGTCGGCCGCTGCGTCGCCCATCCAGACCCAGACCGCTTTGTGCTTTTCGATGGCGGGATAGCCCTTGACCCGAGCCCGCGACGGAATGTTCTTGGCGCCATGCGGGTTGCGCACGCAGGCTCCAGTGCCGTCGAATTCAAGACCATGATAAGGGCACTGGATACGGTCGCCGCCGACAACCTTGCCCATGGAGAGCGGCGCGAAGCGATGCGCGCAGCGGTCCTCGATCGCCGCCACCGAGCCATCTGCCTTCCGGTAGAGCACAATCGACTCGTTCATGATGGTGCGGGCCACCACCGCTTCGTCGCCGATGTCGTCGGACCACGCCGCCATGTACCAGGCGTTGCGCAAATAGGATCCGCTGATCATCTCCTGGCGCGGCCGTGCGCTGGACGATTCCAATTGGGGCGAGTGCGCCGTCATGTCTTCTTCCCGGGAAAATACGGTATTTGCATACAGGTGATGAAGGCTACCATGCATTCCGGCGCACGTCTCGGCCTTCCGGATCCGGCCGGCGTCGTAGCGACAGCGCATGACGGGCAGGCAGAGCTGCTTGGATCAGCCTAAAGCACCCCAACCTTTGGGTAGCCTGGCACCGCCACGGCGCAACACTGGAAACCAGTGCCAGCTTTGATATTGTGCCTTTGACGCGCAAACTTATGGCTACCGTTCGGATAGTGGAACAAAATTTTCCCTTTCTGGCCACCGCGCTTGCAACGCGCCGCGAAAAATGGATCGCGCTCGCGATTGCGGTGGCAGCGCTTGTTGCCTTCCTCGCCCTGGTGCCATTTGTGCGGGTGCCATTGCCGCCCTGGCCGGCCTTTATCCCGGCCTACGAGACGGCCCTGTTCTTCATTGATTTGATCACGGCCGCCTTGCTGTTCGAACAGTTTGCCCGGTTGCTCGCGCTCAGCATCCTGGTGCTGGCCAGCGGCTATCTGTTTGACGCGCTGATGATCGTTCCGCATGCACTGAGTTTCCCCGGCGCGTTCAGTACAACCGGCCTGCTTGGCGCCAAGGAGCAGACAACGGCGTGGCTTTACGTTTTCTGGCACGGTGGTTTTCCGCTGTTCGTTATCGGCTACGCGCTGTTGCGCAGCGCTGAAGAATCAAGATCGGCAGTATCGGGATCAGCCGGAAAAGCGATTCCGGGACAACTCATCGCGCTGGCCGGAATTGGCGTCGCTTTGCTCGCCGCAGCGCTTACGCTGCTCACCACATGGGGCCACGATCTGCTTCCGGTCGTCATGCAGGGAAGCAATTACTCGATGCTGGTGAGCAAAGGGGTCAGTCCCGCGGTTTGGGGCCTCACGCTCCTTGCGCTGATCGTTTTGTGGCGTGCCAAGCAACGCATTGTCGATCTCTGGCTCATGGTGGTGATGTGGATCTGGCTTTTCGATATCGGTCTGGCCGCCGTTATTGGTTCAAGGCGGTTCGACCTTGGCTTTTACGCCGGACGCATCTTCGGACTGATCGCTGCGAGCTTTTTGCTGATCACATTGCTGGTGGAAATGGCCCGCCTTCACGCCGGCGCTATCCGCACGGCGGCCGGTCTGGAAGCCAGGCTGGCGCAGTTGGCGCGCACGCCGCAGAAGAAAGAGCCGGGTCCCATGCGCGGCGAGACTACCGACTTATTCATCCGGCGCCAGAACGTGGCGCATTACCAATCGCTGCTGGAGTCCAGTTCGCTGGACGAAAATCAGCGTCGCGCCATTGAAAAACTGCTGGAAGAAGAAAAGGCAAAAGCCAAGGGGCCTGACAACGCGTGATTCGATTCGCGGCGAAGTACGCTCAATCGGTCTTGATGCCAGCGAACTTGATCACTTTGGCCCATTTGTCGGCGGCGTCGGCGATAAGCTTGCCGAATTGCGCAGGCGTCATCGCCATCCACTCCACGCCGAGCCCGACAAGCCGCGTCTTCATGGCGGGTTCGGCCATGATGGCGTTGATCTGTTTGTTCAGCTTGTCGGTGATCTCGGCCGGCGTGCTCGCGGGAGCGCCAAGGCCGAGCCAGCCGCTGCCCTCGTAGCCGCGCACCGTGTCGCCCACGGGCGGTACGGCCGGGAGTGCTTCCATGCGCGTTGCGCCTGTCACCGCGAGCGCGCGCAGCTTGCCGGAATGAATGAAGCCGAGCACGGGCGGTGCTGCCACAAAGGCGAGTTGGACCTGGCCGCCCAGCAGGTCCGGCATGTACGCCGCCCGGTAGGGCACATGAACGATATCGACGCCGGTCATCATCCGGAACAGTTCGAAGGCGAGATGCGGCGCGGTGCCGGCGCCCGGCGAGGCAAGGTTGAGCTTGCCCGGATTGGCTTTGGCGTATGCGATCAGCTCCGGAAGCGTTTTGGCGGGGACCGAAGGGTTCACCACGATCACGAAGGGCGTGTACCCCATGAACGCGATTGGGTGGATGTCGCGGACGAAGTTGAATTCGAGATGCGGATAAAGCGCGCCGCTGGCCGCGTTTCCCGAAATCATGACGAGAAGCGTATAGCCGTCCGGCGCGGCGCGGATCACATACTCGGCACCGACGTTGCCGCCGGCGCCGGGCTTGTTCTCGACGATGAATTGCTGGCCGAACTGGGACGACAAGGACGGTGCGACCAGCCGTGCCACGACGTCGGGAGCGAGGCCGGCCGGAATGTCGACGATCATATGGACCGGCCGCGCCGGGTAATCGAGCGCTGCTGCAAAGCGCGGCAGCGCAGGCGACATCGCGGCTCCAGCGATCAACTGTAAAACGGTTCGGCGTACTGACATCTCGTACTCCTGAATTTGATGTTCGACCCCGGCTGGATGTTGGCGGCTTAGATGACCCTTGCTTGGACCTAGCCCGAATAGCCCGCCGCCAGTACCAGATCGGATTTTGTGCTGGCCAGGCGAATCTTCAGGAGCGGCTGGTATTCGGGGCTGTCGTAAAAGCGCTGCGCCGCGTCGACGGACGGAAATTCGAGAACGACAAGCCGGTGGATCGGAAGATTGCCCTCCAGCGTTTTAACGTCGCCGCCACGCACCAGGTACCGGCCGCCGAACTTGGCGATCAGCGGCGTCACCTTCGTCCGGTATTCCTCGAAGCCGGCCGGGTCGGTGATGTCGAGATTGGCGATCAAATACCCTGGCACGTTACCCTCCCAGATTATCGCGCTTTTGCGCGGTTGCCCGATTATACACGCCGAGCAACCTTCCGCCCGTCATACGGTCATTGATCGGTACGGGCAGCAGCCGTATTATCACCGCAAATTCGTCCGTGCGCCTGCGAATGAAGGCCGCACGGGTTGAATTGCAGTTTTCAATTGGCCGTCCTGGAGGAAGTTGATGATAAACGGCAAGGTCACCGGCGTGCGCAGCATCGAACTTGGCGTGCGCGATCTGCAGCAATCGGCGGACTTTTACACCAAGGTCTGGGCGCTCGAGGAAGTTGGCGCCGACGGCGATGGCGTTCACCTGCGCGGCACCGGCAGCGAGCACCATGTGCTCACGCTCCGCGAACGGCCGAAGCCGGGCCTGCTCAATGTCAATTTCGCCGCACAGGACCGCGCCTCGGTCGATCAGCTCTGCGCCAAGGCCAGGAGCTACGGCATCAAGGTTCTGAGCGAGCCGGCGGCGTTGCCGGGCGCGGCGGGCGGCGGCTACGGCTTCCGCTTCCAAAGTCCGGAAGGCTTCACGATGAGTATCTCGGCGGATGGCGCGCAGCATCCGAACGTCGGCCTCGACCGCTCGCGCCCGACCAAGATCAGCCATGTCGTGCTCAACAGCGGCGACACCGGCGAGCAAATGAAGTTCTTCGTCGACGTGCTCGGCTTCAAACACTCCGACAGCACGCATATGATGGACTTCCTGCGCTGCTCGGCCGACCATCACAGCATCGCAATGGTCCGCGCCAACGGGCCTTCTCTCAACCATGTCGCCTACGAGGTGCCCAATATCGACGGGTTGATGCGCGGCACTGGCAGGCTCAAAAAGAACGGCTTCGGTACCGAGTGGGGCGTCGGCCGCCATGGTCCCGGCAACAACGTGTTCTCCTATTTCATCGAGCCGGACGGGTTTGTCGCCGAATATACGACCGAGCTTGATCAGATCGACGAAGCGACCCATGTGCCGCAAGATCCAGCCTATTGGGACAAGGTCATGCCGCAACGCGGCGACCGCTGGGGCACCGCCGGCGCACCGTCGAACCTGATGCAGTTCGCCATGTCGGGCGGTCTTTATCTCGGCGAGGAGCCGCCCGAAGGCGTGCGCTGCGAGAACGTCATGGCCCGCAAGCTCGGCCGCTGAACAAGCAGCCGGGTGTCAGCATTCGTCATTGCGAGCCAACGGGTCCGGCCCGGAGTGGCCGGCCCGATGACAAGCTCCGCGAAGCAATCCAGTATCGGAAACACCGGCCCCTGGATTGCTTCGTCGCCCTTCGGGCTCCTCGCAATGACGGCTAAGCAGAGTGCAGATCATGGACCGTCCGACCGCCGTGCTTGAGCCGGGGAAAGCCGTTACATTGCCGCCTGCCGGCAATATCAGTTTCGAGATCGAGGCCGGGCAGAAGCTCAAACTGACCCAGCCCGAAGGCGAGCAGGTCGCCGATCTGATTTCGTTCAACAGGGATGACGTGCGCGAGCTGTTGTCGATGCTGTCGAGCCGTGCGGTAAATCTGAGCTGGAAGTTCACCGCGCCGCACGTACTCTACAGCAATTGCACGCGGCCGATGTGGCAGATCGAGGAGGATCTCACCGGCGAAAACTATTGCGGTGGCGGCTACTGCAGCGAACACATGAATATCGTGCGCTACGGCGAACGCGCGCGGGGCGCCCCCAATTGTCAGAACAATCTCGAGGCCGCGATCCGCGGCTACAGCATGAACCGCTGGAATTTCAACGTCGATGCCTGCTTCAATATTTTCATGACAGTGGCCTATGACGCGAATGGGGTGTGGGAAATCCGGCCGCCGAAGGGCAAGCCGGGCGACTACATGGTGATGCGCGCGTTGATGCCGCAGATCGTGGCGATCTCGAATTGCCCGATCCTGTTCAATGCCTGCAACAACTTCAAGCTCAAGCCGCTGACCCTGGAGCTTCTGCAATAGTCAGTTTGCGATCGCCAGGAAGGTGAGGCCGCGCGCGGCGGGTCATTCCGCCTTGATGCCGGCGAACTTCACGACCTTTGCCCATTTCTCGGCTTCCGCAACCTGAAACTTGCCGAATTCGGCGGGCGTGGCAATGTAGGGCTGCGATCCCAGCGCGGCGAATTTTTGCTTCATCGTCGGATCGGCAAGGCCAGCATTGATCGTCTTGTTGAGTTTGTCGAGGATCGCAGCAGGCGTTCCCTTGGGGGCCCCCATGCCGTACCACGCGCTCACATCGTAGCCGGGGACAGTGTCGGCGATCGGTGGAACGTCTGGAAAGGCCTCGGAACGCGTCGCGGTCGTTACCGCCAGCGGGCGAAGCTTGCCGGATTTTATGTAGCTGACGCCGGCGCTGATCGGGGAAAAATACACCTGCACCTGACCGGCTAGGAGATCTGTGATGGCGGGCGGCGACGCACGATAGGCGACGTGGGTCATTTTGACCTTGGCCATGTAGTTGAAGAGTTCGCCTGCCATGTGGGGGGAGGTGCCGACACCCGGCGAGGCCATATTGACCTTGCCCGGGTTAGCCTTGGCGTAGGCGATGAACTCCGGCAGAGTCTTGGCGGGGAAAGCTGGATTGACCACCACCACGTCCGGGTCGCGGCTGATCCCCGCCACCGCGGCGATATCCTTGGTGAAATCGAATTTCAGCTTGCTGTAGAGTGACGCATTGACCGCATTGGAGAGCGAGGTCAGCAGCAGCGTGCCGCCGTCCGGCGGCGCCGCGACCACGGCCTCGGTGGCCAGATTGCCGCTGGCGCCCGGGCGGTTCTCGACTACAAACGGTTGTCCAAGCTTGTCCGACAGCCATTGGCCGACGAGCCGGGCCAGAATGTCGGGCGCACCTCCAGCACCGAAGCCAACGATAATGCGGACGGGATGCGAGGGGTAGGTTTGCGCCCAGGCGAGGCGCGAAACAGCCGGGAGCGCAACGGCGCCGGCAGCGAGTTGCAGAACGTGTCGACGACGAAGTGTCATGGCGTTGCCTCGGGTTACTGAGCTTGATTGAACAGACGCAGACGGGATTGTTGGCGATTGATGCGCTGCTCGTCAAACTAAAGTATCGTCTTATCCGCGGCGCGGAGGGCGGCGACGGCGGATCAAATGTTGCGGTATGGAGCGTCTTTGACCGCCGGTCCGTGGCCGCCAATGTCGGGAGAATGGGATGAGCAAGAAGAAAATCGCTTTCGTCGGGGCTGGCGCGGTCGGCGGCTATACGGGCGCTCATATGGTGGCGGCCGGCGAAGACGTCACGTTCATCGATCCCTGGCCCGACCATGTCGAGCACATGCGCAAGCACGGCTTGCGCGTCACCCACGCCATGAAGGAGCCGGAATTCACCGTGCCGGTACGCGCCTTGCATATCACCGACGCGCAACAATTGGCCAAGGAGGCTCCGGTCGATATCGCCTTCGTTTGTATGAAGTCCTACGACACCGCCTGGGCGGCGATGCTGATCCGGCAATATCTCGCGCCCGACGGCTTCGTCGTCTCGCTGCAAAACTGCATGAACGAGGAGACCATCGCGGCCGTGGTCGGCTGGGGCAAGACGCTCGGCTGTATTGCCAGCTCGATCACCGTCAATCTGCCGGAGCCGGGCCATATCCATCGCGGCGCCGCCAAGCACGACGCCGCGCATACGGTGTTTCGCGCCGGCGAAGTGCACGGCCGCGTTACCGAGCGCGCCAAGGAAATCTGCCGCCTGGTCGGTTTCTCCGACAGCGCCAAGGTGACGAGCAACCTGTGGGGTGAGCGCTGGTCGAAGCTTGTCGCCAATTCGATGCAGAACGGGCTGTCCGCCTGCACCGGCCTCGGTGGCGGCGACCTGCTCAAGAGTGATCCGATCCGCCACTTTTCCACGCGCCTGGGCTCCGAGGCTATCCGCGTCGGGCAGGCGCACGGCTATGCACTTGAAGACATTCTGCACCTTCCGCCGGACACCATCGCGCGCGCGGGGGAGGGTGATGAAGGGGCCCTGCGGACCTGCGACGAGCAACGCCTCAAGGACTCAAAACACACGGCCGCCGAGCAACGGCCGTCGATGGGGCAGGATATGCAGAAGGGCCGGCGGACCGAAATCGAGTTTCTCAACGGTTTCGTGGTCCGTGAGGGCGAGAAAGTCGGGATGTCATGCCGCGCGAATGCCGTCCTGGTTGATATCGTCAAGCGTGTCGAGAAGGGTGAACTCAAGCCGGATCCGCGGCATATTACCGAACTGCGGATGAATTAAAGTAACCCGGGTTGAGCAAAGCGAAACCCGACCAGCTGAAACGCGATTCCCGGATTTCACTTCGTTCAATCCGGACCACAGACAGGAGGGTGCCAATGACGGACGTCCAGGCTCTCGGTGCGCTGGCATCGCGCTTTATCGACGCTGACGAGGTGCCGTGGGTCGAGACCGGTCCGGGCAACAGGATGAAGGTTATCTATCACGATCCGGCGTCCGGCATGCTGACCATTCTGGCGAAGCTTGAGCCCGGCGCCGGCATTCCGGCGCATGTGCACGAGGATCTGGAGCAGACCTATGTGCTGGAAGGCTCGCTGGTCGATGACGAGGGCGAATGCACCGCCGGCAATTTCGTCATTCGCGCCAAGGGCAGCCGGCATGCGCCGACCGCGCCGAACGGCTGCACCATGCTGGTGTTCTTTCTCAAGCCTACCGCCGGTCTTCAGAAGGCGTTGCTCAAACACGTCTGAGGGCGTCGGAGTGACATTGAAAATATGAACGGCACCGCAACGACAACCTTCATCGGCCGCTCGCTGACGCGGCGCGAGGATCGGCGCCTGCTCACGGGCCGCGGCCAATTTATCGCCGATCTCGAACTGCCGCGCATGCTGCACGCGGTGTTTGTACGCAGCCCGCTAGCGCACGCCCGCATCAAGGCGGTCGACATCGCGAGCGCTGCTGCGGCGCCCGGTGTGGTCGCCGTGCTGAGCGGCCCGGAACTCGCGCAACTTTTGCCGCCGGTATCGGATACGCAGCTCGTGCTGCCGAGCAAATGGACCACGCAGGTCCAGCACAAATTCATCAACCCGCAGCAGCCGCTATTGGCGCACGACAAAGTGCGCCACGTCGGCGAGGCCGTGGCGGTGATCGTCGCCGAGACCCGCTACGCGGCGGAAGATGCCGCCCAATTGGTCACGCTCGATCTCGATCCGCTCCCGGCGGTGTTGGAGCCGGACGCGGCGTTATCGGCCGGCTCGCCGATCGTGCACGACAAGTTCGGGACCAATCTGATCGGCTCCTTCACCATCGCCAAGGGCGATGTGGACCGCGCGCTGGCGCGCGCGCCGCACCAACTCAAGCGCCGCTTCCACCATCACCGCTATGCGGCGATGCCGATGGAGTGCCGCGGCGTTGTCGGCTTGCATGACGCACGAACCGACACGGTGACCATCTGGTCGTCGACTCAGGTGGTGCACTGGGTGCGGCGCGAGGCATCGGGGGTGCTGCAACTGCCCGAAGCGCGCATCCGCTGCGTTGCGCTCGATGTCGGTGGCGGCTTTGGCGTTAAGGGCCACGTCTACCCGGAAGATTTGCTGATCCCGTTTCTGGCGCGGCGGCTCGGCCGGCCGGTGCAATGGATCGAGGACCGCCGCGAGCATCTGATCTGCTCCTGCCACTCGCGCGATCAGATTCACGACGTGGAGGTCGGTTTCGATGACGAGGGCCGCATCTTGGCGCTGCGCGACAGTTTCTCGGTCGACGGCGGCGCGTGGAATCCGATCGGTGCTGGCGTCGTCTACAACACCGCGGCGCATCTGCAGGGCCCCTACAAGATCGGCGCGCTTGCCATCGAGGCCCGAATCGCGGCGACCAACAAGACACCGAACGCCCCGTATCGCGGCGCCGGCCGTCCCGAAGCCGCCTTCGCCATGGAGCGCATCGTCGATCTCGTCGCCGGCGAACTTGGCCTCGAACCCGCCGAAGTGCGGCTGCGCAACATGATCCGCGACGACGAAATGCCATACGCGAACGGCCTGCCGTATCGCGACGGCGAGCCGATCGTTTATGACGGGGGCGACTACCCGGCGGCGCTGGAAAAAGCGCTGGATGCGGTCGGCGGGCTCCCGGCGTTTCGCGAACGCCAGCGCGCTGCGCGCGCCGATGGCCGCCTGCTTGGCCTCGGGCTCGGCTGCTATGTCGAGGGCACCGGCGTTGGCCCGTTCGAAAGCGCGCTCATCCGCATCGAGTCGTCCGGCAAGATCTATGTCACCTCTGGCGCTTGTCCGCAGGGGCAGGGCATGGAGACGATCTTCGCTCAAGTGGTCGCCGATGCCTGGAATGTGCATCCCGACGACGTCGTGATTTCGCTTGCCGACACGGCCGGCATCGCCATGGGTTTCGGCACCATCGCGAGCCGCACCACGGTGACGCTGTCGGCGGCAATCCACGGCGCCACCGAAAAGCTGCGGACCAAGGTGTTCGGTATCGCCGCCAATCTGTTGGAGTGCGGCACCGGCGACCTTGAATTGCGCAACGGCCGGGTCGGCATCGTCGGCGTGCCCGGCGCGGAAGTCACGCTTGCCAAAGTCGCGCAAGCGTCGCGGCCGGGATGGGATCACGGCCGGCCCGCCGGAATGGATGCCGGCCTTGAGGAGACGTATTACTTCGAGCCGCCGACGGTGACCTGGTCCTATGCGGTGCATGCCGCCGTGGTCGAGGTCGATGCCGAAACCGGGCGCGTGCGGATTGAGAATTACGCCGTCACCCACGACTGTGGCGTTGTGGTCAACCCGATGCTGGTCGAAGGCCAGGTGGTCGGGGGCGCGGTGCAGGGCGTGGGCGGCGCATTGCTGGAACACATTCACTACGACAGCACCGGCCAGCCGCTCACAACGACCTTGGCGGAATACATGCTGCCGACGGCGGAGGAGATGCCGCGCCTGCGGCTTTCCCACCAGCACTCGCCGTCGCCGTTAAATCCATTCGGCGTCAAAGGCGTCGGCGAGGGCGGTCCTATCGCGCCGCCTGCTGCGATCGCCAACGCGGTGGCCGACGCGCTGCGGCCGCTGAAAGTCGAATTCAACGAGACGCCGATCGCGCCGCATCAGATTGTCGAGGCCGCGCGTAGCGCCAGCCCGCAAAACTAAAGCTCCGGCACCCCAGGGTCTTTATTCCATGTGTTGGGCTTTGCACCTCCGCGTGTCATCACGGCGCCATGTTGGTTTCTTCATGTCTGCTTGCTGCCTGACGGCAATCAGACGGTACGCCGCAAGCTCTCAAAATTTTTTTCATGGACTCACCCGCGCGTGCGGCCATCCGAACGCCTGACCGTGACAGAGGAAGGTGAGAATTTCTGGCGCCTTACGGCGCATTACGGCTTTGTCGAGCATCCCGATATACCGCGGCTGCTGCGCCAGTCTCAGCAGCTAGGCTGCACCGCGAACCTCGACGACGTGACTTATTATGTCGGTCATGAGTACATCGTGCATCGCGAAGAGGGCGCGACGCTGCCGCTCTGGCAGGAAGAAGTGTTCGCCGCGATGGTGCGAAACGCCTCGCATGTCACCGATTACTTTCGCTTGCCGAGCCGGCAGGTGGTGGAGATCGGCCGCCAGATTTCGATCTGAACACATTCCAGCCCGATCGCGCGTGCTGTCCCGACCTCGGCGCCGTTGAACGCAGATTGTGCGCCGCCGGCGACTTGTTGACCGTCCGCGGCGGCGGCGCTAGCGTTACAGAAATAAACGAGTAGCGCGGAGGAAGCCTATGGCCGGTTTTTCCATCTTGCCGCTGACAGATCATACCGGTGCCGAGGTGACGGGTCTCGATTTCAGAACACCGATCGATGTCGAGACGCGCGCCGCCCTTAACGGCGCTTTTGTCGAGCATCATGTGCTCGTGATGCGCGATCAGGAATTTTCGCCAGATGATTTCAAGGCCGCTGTGCAGTTATTTGGCGAATTACAGCCGCACGATAAGAAGGAGCACCACGTTCCGGGCTTCCCTGATGTGTCATACGTGTCGAACGACGAATTCGTCAACGGACGCCGCATCATTCCCGGCGAGACCTTCCATACCGATCATTCCAATCACCCGCGGCCGCCCAAGGCGACGACGCTGTTCGCGGTCGACCTGCCGTCGAGTGGCGGCGATACCCAATACGTCAATATGCACGAAGCATATGACGATCTGCCGCCGGCGACGAAGCGCAGGATTGACGGCCTCAAGGCCATGCATGCTTACCTGAGCAAATACAGCCCGCGCCCCCTTGGTTATCTCAGCGAGGAGAGCGCGAAGAAATTGCCGCCGCCCGGCCTGCATCCGCTCGTGCGCACCCATCCGGACAATGGCCGCAAGGCGCTGTTCCTCAATCCGGTGCGCATGGAATCGATTGTCGGCATGGACGATACCGACGCGCTCAAACTGATCGATGAGTTGATGGCGCACGCGACACAGAAGAAATACGAATATCGGCACAAGTGGCGGCACGGCGACTGGGTGATGTGGGACAACCGCAGCGTCATGCACCAGGCCAACCCCGATTACGACATGAACGAGCGCCGATTTCTTTATCGTTTGATGCTCAAGGGCGAAGTGCCGGCGTAGCAGCCGGCTCTCACGCTATGGTGGCCACGTCGGTCATGCGGTCCTCGGCGGCACAACTACCCTGTAGATCGCCCTCGTGTCGCGAGACCGACTAACCTGAGCTGTATATTTCAGTTCTGGATTCAGATGAGTTTGCGCACCGTGGCGATGTCGGGTTGCGCTCCGAATTTGCACGATGCGGCGAAGGGCCGGAGCAGAGGATCGGCTTAAGGAGTCAAGGATAACCGGTCAGCTCTTGCGCCGCGTGGCATTGCCGATGCGGTTGGGCTTCGCGCGATCGGGCGCTACCTTGGCGCGGGTGTCTTCGAAAGCATCGTAGGCATGCTGCAGCATGTCGTATTGTTCGATGCTGATCAGCACGAGACGATCGCGGCCGTTTTTGGTCACGATCACGGGGGCGGCGAGCGCGGCGTCGCTGTGGGCGCCGAAATTGCGGATGAGCTCGACGGTCGAGACCCGTTTCATCGTGAAGCATCCCCCGGCCCGACCGTGGAGTTATAGGTCGCACCCGAGAATCCTTTCGTCGGAGTATGTGTTCAAATTAAGCGTATTCCACAGGAAATTCGAACTGAATGTCGGTCGTGTTGCGACGCGAGACAAGTGCGATGTGCCGAATCGGAACGGCGCAATAAGTCTTATGGCTAACATTCGCTGACAATTAAGTAAGGTTTTGCGGGTAAGCAGGCTCGGGAGAAACGAGTATGCTTGAGCATCCACATACCGGCCGTTGCATTCTTGTTGCCGCCATGGCGCTGTTCGGCGCGGGGACTGCGCATGCCGCATCGACGGCTGACGCCGGCAAGGACGCCAGCCCCGCCATCAGCCTCACCCAGCTCGGCGGCACCTGGAAGAACGTCAAGTCGGGCGTCAACGTCCGGATCGAGCAAGGTGCGGTCGGATGGGAGGTGTGGTTTTCCACCAGCGGCCAGGCGCGGATCACTCTTCCGGAAAAGAACCGGCCAGCCATCAAGATCGACGGCCGCAATTTTACCTGCTCCTACTCCGTGACCTTGCCAACCGCGCAGACCATGAAGTGGGACCTGACGCAGGGGCAGCCAGAGACGCAGTGCCTGACAGGTGTGTTCGCCCGGCTTGGGCCGGCGCCCAGCGAGGTCAAGCAGGCCGCGCCGGCGCAGAAAGTGACGCGCGAGCCGGCGGTTGTGGAGCCGCCCCCCGAAGCCAAGACGCCGCGGCACCCCGAGCCGGCTGTCGAGCACGCACCGGCATCTGGTGGCGGGCCAATCGTGGCGCCGGCACGATCGATGCACCGCCATGCCGCAGTCTATCGGCGATCGCCTGCCCGGATCGCGAGCCGCTACCACGCATGGCGCGTTGCCCGGGCCGCCCGCTGGCGATACGCGGCTAGCCGTTATCGGCCATATCGCTATTTTCACTATCGGTATCGCTGGTACGTCGTCCTCTTCCCGCGTTGCGGCTGTCGTTGACCGGGGATCTGGACCGGTCGCGCCACTGCGATCGCAGAACCAGTCCATCATCACCACGAGCCACGCGATGGTGCGGCACAGCTACGTGCGCCGCCACAACTGTTGGTGCCGGTGGCAGATCCGTTCAATAAAAGCCTTGGCTTCGCACCCAAAACAGCGCGTTCAGTTGCAAGCAGGCCGTTTAGGCGGCCGCGATCGCGGAATGTTGTTCCGATCGCCGTATCCCAATTAGGATGTTTTAGTCTTCGCATCCGTCGTCCGCAGCATGGCATTTTTAATATTCGGGCTGAGTTCCCCGGCCATTGAACAGGCCCTGCGGATGGGCCACCTGACTTCTCCAATCGCAGTTGCGGAAGTTCTGAGGTGTCTGCTTGGCCGCCATCCCCGATATCGTTCTCTACGCCGCCTTCCTGATCGGCATTGTCTTTGGCACCGTTGGTTTGCTCAGCGGCTTCTGCCTGACCAGCGGATTGAAGAACTGGTGGATGCAAGGCGACGGTCGCCTGATCCGCAGCTTCGCGCTGGCGCTGGCTGTCGCGATCGCCGGCACGCAGGCATTGGCGGGTGCGGGCCTCGTCGATCTGGCGCAGTCGATCTATCTGCAGCCGACGTTTTCTTTTGCGCTCATTTTGTTTGGCGGCCTGTTGTTCGGCTACGGCATGGTGGCGGCGAATGCCTGTGTGTCGCGGGCGCTGGTTCTGCTCGGCCGCGGCAATCTGCGTTCCCTGGTTGTCATCATCGTCGTAGGGGTGACAGCGCAAATGACGCTGAAAGGCCTGGTGGCGCCGCTGCGTCTCGCCTTTCTGCATTGGTCGGAGATTACCCTCAAAAGTGTCGCGTTGCCGGACATCATGGCGGAGCAAGGGCTCGATGCATCGCTGGCGCGGCTGATCGCGGCAGCGGCGGCGAGTGTCATGCTTCTGGTGTTTGCGCTGACGCACGCACCATTCCGCAAGGCTTACGGGCTGGTCGCGGCGAGCGTGGCGATCGGGCTCCTCATCCCGGCCGGATGGTTTGCCACCGGTTATCTCGGCGCCGACCCGTTCAACCCGGCACCGGTTGGCTCGCTCACCTTCGTGGCGCCGAGTGCCGATAGCCTGCAATATGTGATGTTTTCCACGGGATCGACACTGAGCTTCGGTGTGGTCGTGGTGGCCGGAGTGCTGCTCGGCAGTTTTGTTACGGCACTGATCACACGACGTTTCGCGCTCGAGGGCTACACATCCGTTGCGCACATGCTGCGCTCGATTGGCGGCGCCGTGTTGATGGGCTCGGGCGGGGCGATGGCATATGGCTGTACGATCGGGCAGGGGCTCACAGGCCTATCGACGCTGGCGCTCCCATCGGCAGTGGCAGGCACCGGAATTTTGCTTGGCGCGGCGGCGGCCCTGCGCAGCCCGATGCGCATTCCCGTCCTCGCCAAAGCCTAGGAGCTACGCCTTCGACAAGGTGACGCCGGTCAACTTGGCGCAGTAATCCAGCAGCCGATCCTGTAATTCAGTGCTGCCGGCGGCATGATGCACGTGCTCGGACTTCTGGTGGTAGAAGTAACGGCCGCTCACCTGCGCCGCGGCATCGTCGCTTACCGCGAGCCACGATTGAGTGACGGCGCCAAGGGCTAGATTATCCGGTGCGCCGGCGCCCCCCATCCTGGTCGCGACCCAGCCCGGCGTAATGGCATTTGACCTTACGGCCGGCCATAGCCGCGCCACCGCGAAGGCCAGCATGATGTCGAACAGCTTGCTGTCCGCATAGGCTTGCGAACCGTTCCAGCGCCGCTTCACCCATTGGGCGTCGTCAAGGTGCGCATCGCCCCCGGTGTGCGTGCCCGAGCTGATGTAGACCAGGCGGTCGGGCCGTATCACCAGCGCGGTGAGGAGATAGGGCGCCAGCACATTGACGGCAAATAATCGCGACAGCCCATCGGCGGTCTCGACGCGGGGTGAGCGAGAGCCGATGCCGACGTTATGGATGACGGCGTCGAACCGTCCCAGCCCGTTGACTTGCTCGGCCACGCTCCGCATCGCCGCGATGCTCGCCACGTCGCCGATCACGACCGCTTCGGCCTGCGGCAAGGCCCGCCGCGCGTCCGCCGCACGCGCCTCGTTGCGCGCATGCAGCGTCACCTGATGGTTCCACTTGGCAAGGAGTTTGCCGGCCATCAGGCCGAGTCCGTCGGACGAGCCGGTGACGAACACCCGCGCCATTGTCGCCCCTTCGTCAGGCCGCGCGCATGCGCTCCGCAGGCGTAAGCGAAAGCGTCAGCCGTTCGGCGCCGCGCAACACATCGAGCGCGGCCATACGGCCGATCTTATCACCTGTCAGCGCGCGAACCAGATCGTCGGCGCCAGTGATCTTTTGGCCATCGAGCGCCACGATAATGTCCCCGCCTCGTAGGCCGGCGCGCGCGGCGGCTCCATCCGGTTCGACCGTGCCGGCCATCACCGCACGCTCCTGATCGAGGCCCGCGGCGCGGCGAAGCCGCGGCGGCAGCACGATCTGCTGTGCGGCGATACCTATAAAGGCGCGCCGCACGCGGCCGTGACGCACCAGTTCGCCCAATACGAAATTCGCCGTGTTGGCGGCGACCGCAAAGCAGATGCCCTGCGCGCCGACGATGACCGCCGTGTTGATGCCGATCACTTCGCCATGCGACGAGACGAGCGGCCCGCCGGAATTGCCGGGATTGAGCGCCGCGTCGGTCTGGATCACGTCGTCGATCATGCGGCCGCCTCGCGAGCGAAGCGAGCGGCCGAGCGCCGACACCACGCCTGTTGTCACTGTGGACTCGAAGCCGAGTGGATTGCCAATGGCGATCACGAGCTGGCCGCGTTTGAGCCGCTTGGAATCGCCCAGCTGGGCCGACGGCAGCGTCACCGCCTCGTCCACGCGCAGCAGCGCCAAATCGGTATCCGGGTCGTCTCCGACCAACCGGGCACGCAGATCCTGCCCGTCGGCGGTGGTCACATCGATGCGCGCGGCGCTGCCGCCGCGGGCGCCGGCGGCGCCGGCGACGTGGCTGTTGGTGAGGATCAGGCCGTCCGGAGCGACGATGACGCCGGATCCGGCGCCGCCGCGTTCGCGCCTATTCTGATCGTTGGACTGCCCACCTCGGACGGCGAGCGCCACCACGGCCGGACCAACTCGATCAACCACGTCGATCACGGCCCGCGAATAGGCATCGAGCAGCGCCTGATCATCATCAGGAAGGGGAGGCTGTGCCCCGGCGGCGGTCGAGCGATCGCCGCGCAAGGCGTGGCTTAAAGGAATGATGTTCATGGGGTCTCCTATATGGGGAGCACCTCGGGACGACGGAAGAGTGGAGTGGGACCGAGCACTGCGCTATTCGGGCGGGAAGACCAGCTTGTCCTTGAGCGCTGGGTGCTCCCGCGCCATGTGCTGTTCGGCGTTGTCCTGCCCCATGCCGGCGGTGATGTAACTGATGCCCGGATGGTAGAGCCAAGTGCCCCCGAATGCGAACACGATTCCGTTCGTATCTCGGGCCAGGCGAGCGTCCTTCGTGTACTCCTGGGTGATGGCCGCAAGCGGCGCGCCGCGCAGGCTCGTCAGCGAGACCTCGCGGTCATGGTATCGAGTCAACGTTGCGTAGTTGGCGCCAAGCCCGATCAAACCCGCCGCGACAACGATCCATCCCGCCATCGGAGCGACTGCGTCTTTGAAGCGAAGCCAGAGCCCCACGAAGACGATCGCTAAGATGATGAGTGGTGGCGCGAAATAGCGCGGAAACAGATCCGCGGGCCAGCCGCTGATCGTATAGCCGACCGTGATGGCTCCAGCCGCCATATAGGCCAGCAGCAGCCCCGGTGCCGCGCGGAGCAGCGGTCGCAGCACGATCAACACAAACAGCCCGTCGATCACAATCAGCGCCAGCACCGGCACCGTGAACGGCCACTGCTCCGGTTTCAGCGCCCATAACTGGCCGCCGGTGATCCCGTAAAACTGCTCCATTACAAAAAAGCCTTGCCGGTATTCGTCCGGTGCGATGGCGTAGGAGAGCGCCACCGCGAGCGCGAGCCCGAGCAAAAACACGGCAACGAGCGTGCCGATGAGACGCCGCGCCGGCGAAAACACGAGCGCAAATAGCCATGTGCCGGCAGCTGCTGCCGCAAACGCCAGAGCCCATTCGTGCTTCCCGAGCCCGGCCAGCACACCGGCGATGAGAAAGCGCCAATAACCGGGCCGTTGCTCGATATCGCCCAGCGCCAACAAGGTGGCGGCCGTTCCCAACAGCAGGATGCCGACGCTCCCGTCGATCTGCGGCTGGATCGACGCGCCAACCGCAAGAGGCGTTGTGAGCGACCACAACGTGGCGCTCAACGGCGCGATCGCAAGTCCGAGGCCGGGCGTTTTGCTGGCAGATGCCGCGGCCTCGACCGTAAGCGCGATCAGACCGGCGCAACCAAAAAGGAAAATGACTGTGAACGGCAGGCGCGCGGCGATGGTGAGCTTTTCGGGCGACCAGTGGCCGATGGCGTCGTGTGGGGCGAACAGCCGCCCAACTCGTTCGAGTATTACGTAGGGCATCACCGTACGGTGAAACGAGGTCAGCTCGGGCTTGCCGTCGATGAAACCGACCTGATCGCGCGGCAAATGCTGGTAACTCAGCGTAGAGAAGGGAACGTTGTTGAGCAGCAGCACGGCAAAGTCGCTTTCCTCGCCGGCCAGGATATTGCCGATAAATGGCAGGCGCACGGCCGCAACAACAACCAGCAGCGCCACTGCCAGCATGATTTTGAGAAAATGAAATTGGCAGGCGCGAAGCATCACGCTGTCTTGACGGGTTTGCTGTTGCAAATGATCGGCTGCATGGTTTCGTTGTGGCGGCGTGCGCGAAAGCTGTCAAACATTTCGCGATTGCTATTCCGGCGGAAAGACGAGACAATTCTTGAACGACGGAAAGTGCGTGGCGATGTACTCGGCGGCACCGTCCTTTCCGAGGCCGGTGCTGATGAAATTTATGCCTTGGTGATAGATCCACGTCGTTGTCACGGTGAATACGACCCCGTTGGTATCGTGGGCGAGCTTCGCGGCGTTGGCATAGTCCTGCTCGATTTGTGCCAGCGGTTCACCGCGCAGATCGCCGAGCGCGAGTTGGCTGTTGTGACTTGCCGCCAGGAATTGATAATTCGCCCAAAGTCCAAGTACGGCCACGGCCACAACGCTCCATCCTACGGGAGCGGCGATGACATCCTTAAAACGCAGCCACAGCGCAGCGAAGACAAGCGCGAGAATCACGAATGGCGGCGCGAAATACCGCGGGAAATTGTCGCCATGCCAGCCGCTGGCCGCATAGCCGATCACGATTCCGACTGCGGCCAGATATGCGAGCAGGAGTCCTGGCGCGGTGCGAATGAGCGGACGCAGAACCAGCATGGCGAAGATGCCGTCGACCAGGGCGAGCGCCACGACCGGTACGGTGAACGGCCATTGCGTTGGTTGCAGGGCCCAGAGTTCGCCGCCGGTTCGTTCGAAGATGTTGGCCATCACATTGAAACCGGCGCGATAATCGTCCGGTGAGATCGCGTACGAGAGGGCGACGGCAAGCGCGAGGCCGATCAGGAACATAGCGAAGGCTACCGCGTTGCGGCGGCGACCGGCCGCGTCGATCAGGCCGACGAGTGAGGCGCCGAGCGCGGCGGCCGCGAATGCGAGTGCCCATTCGTGTTTGCCCAGTCCAGCCAGCAGCCCGGCCATGAGAAAGCGCCAGCGCGCAGCGGCATACTCGATATCGCCTAGGGCCAGCAGAGTTGCGGCGCTTCCAAGCAACAACACGCCGACGCTGCCGTCGACTTGCGGCTGAATCGAAGCGCTGACGGTGAGCGGGCTGGTCAGCGACCAGGCCGTTACTCCAAGCGGCGCCAGCGCCGCGGCGGCAGACATACGCCCGCTGGCGACGGTCGCGGCCTCGACGGTGAGCGCGATAAGTCCGAGGCTGCCCAAAAGGAACATGAACGCGAAAGGCCATCTCGCCGCGATCGTAAGGCGCGCGGTGGACAAACGCCCCAATGCGTTCCGCGCTGCGACCGCCCGTCCAAATATTTCCATGACGACATAGGGCATCACGGTGCGGTGGAACGTCTGCAGAATGGGTTTGCCGTCGATAAAACCGGCGATCTCTCGCGGCAGATGCCGAGCGTCGAGCGCCGATGTCGGGGTGCCGTTGAGCACCAGCGCAGCAAAGTATCCTTCCTCGCCCGCCAGGATATTGCTGATGAAGGGTAGACGCGCCGCTCCAACGAGCGCGAGCAACGCCAGGGCTAATGCGAGTTTCAGGATGATGCGTCGGCCCGGCGTCGCCGGCATCAGAGGATCTCTTCAGGCTCGGTGCGGCGAATACCCGCCGGTGTCACAATTTCGCCGCCGCCGTGCGGCCAGCTAAAGCGGATTGCACAGGAGAGCGGCGCCATTGCGGCCGGTACCGCCACGGCGAGAAGGATAGTCGTCATAGGCTGCCGATCGGAATGGATGACCGTCCCGCCGGATTCGGCCGGGCGAACTTTTGCGTCCGCAGGCATACAGTCCGGGGGCCACGGTGGGAAGAGCGCGGCGGCCCGATGAAATCGGGGGATTTGCCGCAGGCCCCCGTAATTTACCGGCCGCCGGAATAAAGCCCTGGATCGGGTGTTTGCCGCTTACCGGCACCGTGACTCTGCGCAGAGTAGTGGCGCTCGGGATAAGCAATCGCTGTTTGAGCAAGGGGAGTCTATCGTATGGTCCGTACAATGTTCGCCGTCGCTTCCGCCGCAGCCATCATGCTCGGCGTCAGTGTGGCGGTTGCCCAACAGGATGTCATCAAAGAGCGCAAAGAGCTGATGAAGCACAATGGTGCCGCGGCCAAGCTTGCTGGCGACATGGCCAAGGGCGAGAAGCCATTTGACCAGGCGGCAGTTCAGAAGGCTTTCGCGGCGTTTGAGGATGCGGCGGCCAAAATGCCCGACCTCTATCCCGCAAGCTCCAAGGATGAAGCCGGTTCCTCGGCAGCCGACAAGTTCAGCCCGACACCCAAGGTGTGGGAAGACATGGCGGACTTCAAAGCAAGGTTCCAGAAACTCGGCGCGGACGCCAAGGCGGCGAGCGCGTCGGTCAAGGACGTCGCCTCGCTCAAGGAAGCGCTCGGCAATATCGGCAAGAACGATTGCGGTGGCTGCCACCGCATCTACCGGTCCGAGAAGAAGGGCTGACGCGGACCGATCTGTTTCGTGCGGGGGGCGTCCGCAAGGGCGCCCCGTTCACGTTTAGCAGGGCGGTCCGATGGGCTCTTGTCCTTCCGATGGCCCCTTGTCCTAGCGAGGCAAGCGCCGCTTTTCGTCCGCGACCGCAGCGCATAGATTAATCGAATCGCGGGACGGAGCCGGGACATGGATGCGCGGCAGGGGCCCAATGGATATTTGCTGCGGCGCCTCCTGATCGCCGCTTGCGTTTTGATTGCTGTCGGCGCCGCCGGCTTCTGGGTGTTGACCATCCCGGCAACCGTATCGGCATCTGAGTTGCCGCCCTACCAGCCTAATCTTGCCAACGGCAAGACGATGTTTGCCGCAGGCGGCTGTGCCGCCTGTCACGCCGTGCCCAACGCGAAATCCGACAAGGTCGATCCAACGCGGCTGGGCGGCGGACTGGCGCTGCCTTGTCCGTTCGGCACTTTCTATGTGCCGAACATTTCGCCCGATCCCAAGGACGGTATAGGCGGATGGAGCGAGGCCGATTTTGTTTCGGCGATGTGGGACGGCACCTCGCCCGATGGCAGCCATCTCTATCCGGCGTTTCCCTACACGTCATTCCGCCATATGACGCTCACCGATCTGCGCGATCTGTTCGCGTATCTGAAAACGCTGCCGGCGGTGCCCGGCAAGGTGCGCGGCCCCGATCTGGCTTTTCCTTTCAATATCCGGCGCGGGCTCGGCGTGTGGAAGCTTTTGTTCCTGCGCGGCGGACCATTCGTGCCCAATCCGTCGAAATCGGCGCAGTACAATCGTGGCGCCTATCTGGTGAACGGGCTCGGCCACTGTGCCGAGTGCCACAGCCCGCGCAATGTCCTTGGCGCCATCATCGACAGCGAGCGTTTCGCGGGCGGTCCAACCCCTGACGGCAAAGACTGGGTGCCGAACATCACGCCGGCGGGGACTCCAACACGGCGACAACGCGCAAAATCCTTGGTCGCCAAGCGATATCGCGAGCTTTTTGTCCGATGGCCAGACACCGACCGGCGATTTTGCCGGCGGCGAGATGGCCGAAGTGATCCGTAACACCTCGCAGCTCAGCAAAGACGACCGCAGCGCGATTGCCGCCTACATCGCCGCGCTGCCGTCGCGGCAGGGGCCGACGCCGCCGCCGAGCAAGAGCAAATAAGCGGCATGAATACCGGCAGGGGCATCGTTCTTAAGCTCATTTCGGCGGTGCTGTTTGCGGTCATGTCGGCGCTGATCCGCTATCTTGGCGCGCGCTACCCAATCGGCGAGGTCGTGTTCTTCCGGTCGGCATTCGCCATCTTGCCGGTCATGGTGGTCTATGCGTGGCGCGGTGAGCTGGCGGCCGCGGTGCGCACCGAATCGCCGTTCGGCCAGGCGAGCCGTGGCGCGTTGTCGATCGTCGGCATGTTCTGCAATTTCGGTGCGCTCGCCCGGCTGCCGCTGATCGAGGCCAACGCCATCGGATTTTCCTCGCCGCTGATCGGTGTGGCGCTCGCAGCTCTCGTTCTGAAAGAGCGGGTGCGGATCTATCGATGGACCGCAGTCACGGTCGGTTTCCTGGGCGTGCTGGTCGTGCTGGCGCCGCACATGTCGGGCGACGAACTGACCATCGCGATGGCGAGCGCCACGAGTGTTGCCGGTGTCATCTACGCGATCGCCGGTTCTGTCACCAATGCGGGCACCATGATTCAGACCCGTCACCTCACCAAGAGCGAGCGCACATCCTCGATCGTGTTCTATTTCTCGGCGATCTGCGCGCTCGCGGGGCTCGTGACACTGCCGTTCTGGTGGCTGACACCGACCGCGAGCGAATTCGCCGTGCTGGCGGCGATCGGTTGTCTGGGCGGCCTCGGCCATATCTTTCTGACCGAGAGCTATCGTTACGCCGCAGCCTCCGTGGTGGCGCCGTTCGACTATACGTCGATGGTCTGGGCGCTGGTACTCGGCTACGCCATGTTCGGCGAGACGCCGACCTTCATGGTCGTGCTCGGTTCGGCGATTATCGCCGGCGCCGGCCTGTTCGTGATCTGGCGGGAGCACCAACTGGCGCTCGCGCTCAAGACCGCGGCCGTGGTGCTGCCGGCAGCGCCCGGCGCCGCTACGACGCCCCGAATGCCTTGAAGGTGATGATGGTGCGCGTGTCGGCGACGCCCGCAATAGTCTGCACTTTCTCGGCAATGAAATGGCCAATGTCGGTCGCCTGATCGACGTAAAATTTTACCAGAAGATCGAAATCGCCCGCCGTGGAATAAATCTCCGAGGCTATCTCGGCGTCCGCGAGCTTGTTCGCCACCTCATAGGACTTGCCGAGCTGGCATTTGATCTGCACGAAAAAAGGGACCATGCGCGCCTCCGAGCGTAGTATCGTCGCGACAATAACAGGAAGATTTCGAAAATGCATACACCTGCCGAGCTGGCCGACATCGCCGCGGACGTGCTCGCGCGCGTTCGCGACCGCTCGCCGCGGGTGCATTGCATCACCAACACGGTCGCCCAGAATTATACGGCCAACATGCTGCTGGCGGCAGGCGCGGTGCCCTCGATGACCATTTCGCCCGAGGAGATCGTGAGTTTCGTGGCCGGCGCAGATGCGCTTCTGGTCAACCTTGGCACTTTCGACGAGGAGCGCCGCCGCGCCATCACGGTTGCGCTGGACGCCACGGGGACGGCGCGCATGCCGTGGGTGCTCGATCCGGTCTTCATCGAACGTTCGCCCGGCCGCGCCGCGTTCGCGCGCGAACTCCTGGCCCGCGGCCCAAATGCGGTGCGATTGAACGCGGCGGAGTTCGGCCCGCTGTTCGGCGGCGATCCGGCTGACAAAGCCGCTTCCCGGGTCGCGGAGGCCTGCGGCACGGTGGTGGCGCTCACCGGCGACAGCGACGTTGTCACCGACGGGGCGAGGCGGGCCGTCATCGCCAACGGCGATCCCCTGATGGCGCTGGTCACCGGCATGGGGTGCGCCGGATCGGCGCTGGTCTGCGCCGCGCTTGCCGTCGAGACCGACGCATGGCTTGCGACCAATGCGGCGCTGATCGCGCTCGGGGTCGCGGGCGAAGTGGCCGCGGAAGCAACGCACGGCCCCGGCCGGTTTGCCAGCTGGATACTCGATGCCCTACACAGTCTCGATCGCGCAACCCTGCGCGCGCGCCTGAAGGTTTCCTGATGAAAGTCGATCTTCGTCTCAACGCCATCGTCGATCCGGAGCGCGCCAACGGCCGCGACCTCGCCGAACTGGCGCGGCTGTGCGCCGAGGGTGGTGCGACGCTGGTGCAGCTGCGCGACAAGCACAGCGAGACCCGCGCCATGGTGGACGAAGCGCGCGCCATCAAAAAAGCATTGACGCCCTTCTCCGTGCAGTTCGTGGTCAATGACCGGATCGACGTGGCGCTTGCGTCCGGCGCTGACGGTGTGCATCTCGGCCAGGACGACATGGCGGTCACCGACGCGCGGCGGCTGCTCGGGCCCGGCGCCATCATCGGCCTGTCGGTCAAGAATATTGGCGAGGCCGAGGCGGCGCCGATCGATCTGATCGACTACGTGGGTTCCGGCGGCGTTTATGTGACCATGTCGAAGCAGCAGAAAAATCCGCCCATCGGGCCAGAGGGGCTTGCGCGCATCATCGCCGTGCTCAGGCGCCGCGCCAGCGAGCATAACAAGGAACTGCCGGTCTGCGGCATCGCCGGCATCGATGCGAGCAATGCCGGCGCGGTAATCGGCGCCGGGGCCGAAGGTGTCGCTGTCATTTCGGCGCTGTCGCTCAGTCCCGACCCGGCCACCGCGGCGCGCGCCATGCGCCAGGTTGTCGATGCGATGCTGGCCAAGCGAGGCGCCTGATGAGTGTCCCGATTGCGCTCAGCGTCGCCGGCTCGGATTCGAGCGGCGGGGCCGGCATCGAAGCTGATCTGAAGACGTTCTCGGCGCTCGGCGTCTATGGCGCCTGCGTTGTTACCGCCGTGACGGCGCAAAACACCAAGGGAGTGTCCGCGATCCATGCTGTGCCGGCTGACATCGTCGCCGCACAGATCGACGCCGTGCTCTCTGACCTTCGTGTCGGAGCCATAAAGATCGGCATGCTGGCGAATGCAGCGAACATCGAAGCCGTCGCCACCGGACTTGCGCGTCACGCGAGCCGCAACGTTGTGCTCGATCCGATCCTCTCCGCCAGCACCGGAGCGGAACTGTTGCGCGCCGATGCACTCGACGCGTTGCGGCTCTTGATCCCCACGGCACGGGTGTTCACGCCCAACCTTTTCGAGGCGGCAGCGCTGCTCGAAGTGCCGATGGCGCAGGACGAAGGCGAGATGCACGTGCAGGCGCAAAGGCTGCTCGCGCTCGGCGCCGGCGCGGTGCTGATCAAGGGTGGTCATGGCGGCGGGGTCGAGAGCGTCGATCTGTTGGTCGAAGGCGAGAACTGGGCACGCTTCGCCGCGCCGCGCATCGCCACTAAAAATACCCACGGCACGGGCTGCACGCTGGCATCCGCGATCGCCGCAGGCCTTGCCAAGGAGCTTTCGCTCAACGAGGCGGTGGGCGAAGCCAAGGCTTATGTGACCGCCGCCATTGGGGCCGCCGACCGGCTCCATGTCGGCTCAGGTCACGGGCCCCTGCACCATTTTCATGAGTGGTGGTGATTCACCAGATTATGCCGCCGCCGGCGCACCCGGCTGCTTGAGTGGATGAGCGCGGGCGAAGGCGTCGATCTTCGATAATTCGTCGACGATCCGCGCGAAGGTCGGAAACGGCGCCAGATCGACGTTAAAGAATTTTGCGCCGGCCGCCTGGCTGGCAAGGCAGATGTCGGCGAGCGTCACCGCGTCGCCGTGCGCATAGCGGGCCGTCGACTTGTCTTGAAGATGCGCTTCGAGCGCGGTCAGCGCCATCGTGTGCCAATGCCGGCACCACGTCGTGACGGTTTGTTCGTCGAGCTTGATCTCGTGCTGCAGGTATTCGCGTACCCGCGGCACGATCAGCGGATGCGAGTCGCAGGCCACGATCTGCGCCAGGCCGCGCACCCGCGCACGGCCCTTGGGATCGCGGGGCAATAGCGGCGGATTGGGATGAGTCTCGTCGAGATACTCGATAATCGCCAGCGACTCGAATAGTGCGGGGCCATCACCGTCAACCAGCGCCGGGATCGCCATCATCGGGTTGACCACGCGATACGCCGCTTCGCGCTGCTCGCCCTTCATGAGGTTGACCTGGATGACCTCAGCGGGCGTCACGCCCTTGAGATTGAGCGCGATGCGCACGCGGTAGGTGGCGAGCGACCGCCAGAATGAGAATAGTTTCATTTGTTTCCCCCTAACTCAAACGGCCTCAAATGTGCCGAGGCCGGCCGTCATTTGTTCCGGCTCGACCAGTAAATCGTTTGTCGCGAAGCGTCGAACGCTCCCAGGCCTTTGTTGTTGGCTTCCTCGAGCGACGCGAGCGCAGCTTTCGCCGCCGGCATGTCGGCGCCTTTGGCCGCGCCGGCTGCGACCATGGTGCGCAGGTCTTTCACCGCATTGGCGATGCTGAAGGTGGTGGCGCCGGGGTCGCGATTCTCCATCATGGCGACGATCATGTCGGCGCGCAGCTTCAGTCCATTGTTGGCGCCGTTGCTTTCGCAGAACAGCTCGATGAGCCGTTTCGGTTCCCAGCCGACATCGCGGGCGATGGCGAACGCCTCCGCATAGGCCTGCCAGCCGATCATCAGCGGCAGATTGATCGCGAGCTTCATCGAGGCGCCCGCGCCGACCGGGCCGCAATGCTCGACTTTGCGGCAGAGCTGTTCGAGGATCGGCAGTGCCTTCGCGGCGTCGGGCGGTTCGGCACCCATCAGTCCGAGCAGCTTGCCCTGCCGCGCCGGGGCCGTAGAACCGCCGACCGGGCACTCGACGAACACGGCACCCTTGCGGCGCACTTTGGGAGCAAGAGCAAGTTCGACGCTCGGCGGCACCGTACTCATCTCGATGAACAGCTTGTCTTTCACGTCGCCCGCGAGCAGGCCCGCCGGTCCATCGTAAACCGCGTCGATTGCGGCGCCGTCGGTCAGGATGGTGATGATTGCTTCGCTCGCGGTGGCGACGGCACTCGGGCTGTCCACAACATTGGCGCCGGCGTCGACCAGCGGCTTGGTCTTTGCCGCGGTGCGATTCCAGACGGTTATCTGATGTCCAGATTCCTGAAGGCGCGCTGCGATGGCGCTGCCCATGGCGCCCAGTCCCGCGATTCCGATTTTCATCCTGCGTTCCTCTGACGCGTCCAAACTGCCGCGGACGATAGGCGATTGCAGGCGGCTGAGAAAGCCGCTTGCGCGTGCGCGGGGCCGATGCCATAGCGTCGCCGCACACACCGGGATCGGGGGGAACGCATGGCTTCGGGCAAAAAGGGTGTCATTGGCGTTATCGGCCTCGGCATCATGGGCGGCGCGTTCGCACAAAACCTCGTCGCCGGAGGCTGGCGCGTGATCGGTTACGACATCGATCCGGCGCGGCGGCGGGCCATGGCGCGGGCTGGCGTCGAGATCGCGGCTGACGCGGTCGCGGTGGCGCGCGCCGCGCGTGACGTCATCACCAGTCTGCCCAAGCCGTCCGCGCTTGCTGCGACTGCCGCCGCCATCGCCAAGGCAGGCCTGCCGCGCCGGGTGATCATCGAAGCCTCGACTTTCACTATCGAGGATAAGACCAAAGCCGCGGAAACGTTGCGCAAGGCCGGCCACCTCCTGCTCGATTGCCCGGTGAGCGGCACCGGCGCCCAGGCCAAGACCAAGGATCTCGTCGTCTATGCGTCAGGCGGCGCGGCCGAGATCAAGCGGCTGCGGCCGATGTTTGCGGCGTTCGGCCGAGGCGTCTACGACCTTGGCGCGTTCGGCAACGGCAGCCGCATGAAATATGTCGCCAACCTTCTGGTGGCGATCAACAACGTGGCGAGCGCCGAAGCCATGGTACTCGGCATGAAGGCCGGGTTGCCGCCGCATCTTATTTTCGATCTGGTCAAGGCGGGCGCCGCCAACTCGCGCGTGTTTGAACTGCGCGCGCCGATGATGGTGAAAAACCACTACGCGCCGCCGACGATGAAGATTTCGGTCTGGCAGAAGGACATGGACGTGATCGGCAGCTATGCCCGTGCCATTGGCGTGCCGACGCCGATGTTTGATGCCAGTACGGCGATCTATACCAGGGCGCGGAAGAGCGGACACGATGACGAAGACACTGCCGCAGTGTGCGCGGTGCTCGAACAGATGGCGGGCGTCAAGCGCGGCAGATCGAAGAAGGCAAAAGCGCGCTCGGCGTAGAAGCCTCGTCCGTCCTAAAAGCTCGCCGCCCGCTCGCGCTCCCAGTCCGCGCGCTGCCGTACGCCCTCGAGGGCGGCGACCTGCTTTTCGACGAAGGCCACGATCTCGTCCTCGGGCTTCGTCAGGTCGAGCGGCGCGGCGCAGGGCTGCGGTACGTGCCATTTGGTGTCGACGAATACTTCGAGCCGGTTGCCCTCGGGATCGCGGAAATACGCAGAGATGGCGTTGCCGTGGGACAGGGGACCGAGTTCGACGATCGGCTCGCGCTTGAGCGCCGCATATTTCTCGCGCAGCGCCGCGAGGCTCTCGGCGCGAAACGACAACTGCTGGATCATGTTGTAGGGCAGGTCGGCCGGCCGGCCGGTGGCGAAAACCACCTGATGATGTTCGCGCGGGTCAAGCGTCATGAAGCAGATTTCGCTGCCGTCGCCCCGCACCGCGCGATCGCTGACCACGAGCCCGATGACGCGCGTATAAAAGTCGACCATCTTCGGCAGATCGTGGACGAACACGCCGACATGGCTGAACGAAAGTTTGTGCTGCTCGCTCATGGGGTCTTTCTCCGCGTGTGTCCGGTGGCCGCGTTTTGTCCTGAGTCATACCGGCCGGCCGGACGTCTGTCGATGGACAAACCCGATTGCGCGCGAGCGGCCAAACTTCGCGCCGCGGCTGCGAATTTGTTAGAGTGCTGGCGGGGAAGCAACAGGAGGACGGGATGTCATCGCTTGAAGGCGAAGCGCGCATGGCGCAGGCGGCAGGGGAGCGCAAAACCCACCAGCCGCGCAGCGAAATCCGCGACGGCATGCGCGTGGACTGGGACACCCCTATCACGATGGACGATGGTCTGGTGCTGCGCGCCGACGTGTTTCGCCCACTCGCCGAGGGGCGTAATCCGGTGATCCTCAGCTATGGCCCCTACGCCAAAGGGCTCGCTTTCCAGGACGGTTATCCGAGCGCCTGGGAGACCATGGCCAGGAAGCATCCCGATGTCGCGGCCGGTTCGAGCAATCTCTACCAGAGCTGGGAAGTGGTCGACCCGGAAAAGTGGGTGCCGCATGGTTATGCCTGCGTGCGCGTCGACTCGCGCGGCGCCGGCTGTTCGGCTGGCTTCATCGACCATTTCTCGCCGCGCGAGACCAAGGACTTTTACGACTGCATCGAATGGGCCGGCGTGCAGCCGTGGTCGAACGGCAAGGTAGGTCTGAACGGCATCTCGTATTACGGAATCAATCAGTGGCACGTCGCGAGTTTGCAGCCGCCGCATCTGGCCGCGATGTGCATCTGGGAAGGCGCCGCCGACTGGTATCGCGACATGACGCATCACGGCGGCATTCTCTCTACATTCTGGGAGAACTGGTACGACATGCAGGTCAAGACCGTGCAGTACGGCGCCGGCGAGCGCGGCAAGCGGAGCCGAGTGCACGGCGAACTGGTGTGCGGGCCGGAGATTCTGTCCGATGCCGACCTCGCCAAGAACCGCAGCAATTTTGGCGCCGACATCGCCGCGCATCCGCTTGACGATGCGTATCACCGAGCGCGTTCGCCGGTCTGGCCGAAGATCAAGGTGCCATTCCTGTCCACCGCCAATTGGGGCGGGCAGGGGCTGCATCCGCGCGGCAATTTCGAGGGGTACGTTCGCGCCGCGTCCAAACAGAAATGGCTCGAAGCCCACGGCATCGAACACTGGACGCATTTTTATACCGACTATGGACGCGAACTGCAGTTGCGCTTCTTCGACTATTTTCTGCACGGCAAGAAAAACGGCTGGGACAAGCAGTCGCCGGTGCAGCTGCAAGTGCGTCATCTCGACCGCTTCGTCGAGCGGGCCGAAACCGAATGGCCTCTCAAAAGCACCAAGTGGACGCGGTTCTATCTCAACCCGGCGGATTGTTCGCTTGGCGTCAAGGCGGCGGCGAAGAAGGTGTTGCGCTTCGACGCCATGGGCGACGGCATCACATTCCTCACGCCGCCGCTCGCCCACGAAACGGAGATCACTGGACCGAGCGCACTCAAGCTTTATGTGTCGTCGTCAACGTCCGACGCCGACATCTTCGCGGTGCTGCGCGTGTTCTCGCCTGATTTCAAAGAGATCGTGTTCCAGGGCGCGATCGATCCGCATACGCCGGTCGGGCAGGGGTGGCTTCGCGCCTCGCACCGGGCGATCGACAAGAAACTGTCGAAGCCATACCGGCCCTATCACACCCACACGCGCAAGCAGCCGCTGAAGCCCGGGCAGGCGGTGCCGCTCGATATTGAAATCTGGCCGACCTCGATAGTCGTGCCGGCCGGCTATCGGGTGGCGCTCACCGTGCGGGGCAGGGACTACGTTTATCCCGGCGGCAGCGGCGGCAGGCAGTCGAATTTCAAGAACGAGATGACCGGTTGCGGGCCGTTCCTGCACGACGATCCGCGCGACCGGCCGCCGGAAATATTCGCTGGCGTCACCAGCCTGCATTTCGGCGGTGCGGCCCGGCCCTATCTTCTGCTGCCCATTATTCCGGCAAAGAGAAAATAAGCATTCATAATAGGACAAGCCGCGACAACAGCGGTCTTTACGGACGAAACGGCATATCGGATGATGGCGCGAAAGCCGTTGCGGTGGGACGTGGCGGTGAATGGCAATTAACGGTTCAGGCGCCGAGACGAGCGTCCGGATGCCGGAGGGAGGACTGCAATGTCGCGTAAGTCGCATAAAATCACTCGGCGCACGCTGCTGGCCGGGACCGCCGCAGGTGCGGCGGCGGCGTTAACCCAGTTCCCGGCGCCTGCGATCGCCCAGGCCACCCCCTTCAAGCTCGGGCTGCTCACGGTGAAGACCGGCCCGCTCGCCCAGGGCGGCATCCAGATGGAGCAGGGCGTCCTGACCTATCTGAAAGAGAAAAACTACACGATCGGCGGCCGCAAGGTGGATTTCATCTCTGCTGATACTGGCGGCAATCCCGCCGGCGCCAAGACCAAGGCCCAGGAATTGGTAGAGCGCGACAAGGTCGACGTGATTCTCGGCCCGCTGGCGGCCTTCGAACTCTATGCCGTCAACGAATATGTGCAGCAGGTGAAAATGCCGACGCTGAGCCTTGCGGCGGCCGACAATCTCACCCAGCGCACGCCGAACCCGTATCTGCTGCGCGCGTCCGCCACTTCCTCGCAGGCGACGCAGCCGCTGGGGCACTACGCGGCGACCGAGCTCAAACTCAAGCGTGTGGTCTGCATCACCGAGGATTTCGCTTTCGGCTACGAACAGGCGGGCGGTTTTCAGGCGGCGTTTGGAAAAGAGGGCGGCTGCGTTACGAAAAAATTGTGGCCTCCGCTGGTGACGCCCGATTACACCCCTTACATCGCGCAGATCAGCGATTGCGACGGTGTTTGGCAGGGGTTCGCCGGATCCAACCCGCTGCGCTTCATGAAGCAGTACGCCACCGCCGGCTTGAAATATCCTGTGGTGACCGGCGAAACCGGCGGCGACGACGCCTTGCTCAAGAGCTTCGGCGACGAAGCCCTTGGTCTTGTCTCCTGCTGCCCGTACACGCTCGATCTGCCGAGCGACGGCAATCAGCGATTTGTTTCCGGGATCATGAAAAATTACAATGTCATTCCCGGACAGTACGCCGCTCTGCTGTACGTCAATTGCCAAGTCGTGGATGCCGCCTTGAAAGCACTCGGCGGCAATGCCAGCGACAAGCAAAAATTCATGGAAGCCCTGAAGGCAGTCAATCTGACGGACACGCCGCGCGGGCCGCTCAAGTTCGATCACCTCAACAATGTGATCGGCAATATCTACGTCCGCCGCATCGGCAAGGAAGGGGCCAAATACGGGCTGAAGCTCTGGAACAAGACAATCCACACCTACGAGAATGTCAGCCAGTTCTGGACTTGGCCCGAGAAGGACTTCCTCGCGCACCCGGTCTATTCGCGCAATTATCCGCCGCTGACCAAGTGCTGAGGGGCGTTTCGTCATCCACGTTTGCGAACCTGCCGCTATGTTGGTGGATGCCGAACACTGAGAGACCGTGACTGCCGCGTGCTGCGCCTTCGCGGAGCATGTCGGTTGATGGGAGGAGTGCACGATGTCTCGCAAAATAACTCGCCGCGGGCTGCTGGGCAGCACTGCGGCGGGCGCAGCGGCCACTTTGGCCCGCTTTCCAGTGCCCGCCGTCGCGCAGACGAAGCCATTCAAAATTGGTTTGCTAACGGTCAAGACCGGGCCGCTTGCCGCAGGCGGCATCCTGATGGAGCAGGGCGTTCTTACTTATCTGAAGGAAAGGAACTTCACGCTCGGCGGTCGTAAGGTCGATTTCACGTCAGCGGATACCGGCGGCAACCCAGCCGGCGCCAAGACCAAGGCGCAGGAACTGGTGGAGCGCGATCAGGTCGATGTCATTCTCGGTCCGCTTGCCGCGTTCGAGCTCTATGCCATCAATGCCTACGTTATCGAAAAAAAGATGCCGACGCTCAGCCTCGCGGCAGCCGACAACCTGACCCAGCGCACGCCGAATCCATATCTCCTGCGTGCGTCGGCAACCTCCTCGCAGGCCATGCAGCCGATGGGGCATTACGCAGCGACCCATCTCAAGCTCAAGCGCGTCGTCACCATCTCCGAGGACTTTGCGTTCGGCTACGAACAAATGGGCGGATTCCAGGCAGCGTTCGCCAAGGAGGGCGGCTGCGTCGTCAAGAAATTGTGGCCGCCTTTGGTGACGCCGGACTATACGCCCTACCTCGCGCAGATCGGCGACTGCGATGCGGTCTGTCAGGGTTTCGCCGGATCAAATCCGATCCGCTTCATGAAGCAATACGCCACCGCGGGTCTCAAATATCAGGTGGTGGCAGGCGAAGCCGGCGCCGACGATTTCCTGCTCAAGAGCTTCGGCGACGAAGCGGTCGGCCTGGTCAGCGCCGCGCCCTACACGCTCGATCTGGAAACCGAGGCCAATCAGCGCTTCGTTGCCGGCATGCTGAAGAACTATGACGCCATCCCAGGCCAGTACGCCGCGTTGCTCTACGGCAATTGCCAGGTGCTGGATGCAGGTCTGAAAGCCGCGGGTGGCGATTCCAACGACCGCGACAAATTCATGGCCGCACTCAAATCGGTCAGCCTCACCGACACGCCACGCGGGCCGATCAAGTTCGACCACCTCAACAATATAATCGGCACAATTTATATCCGGCGTCTCGTCAAGGAAGGCGCCAAATACGGACTGAAACTCTGGAACAAGACCATCCACACCTACGAGAACGTCAGCCAGTTCTGGACCTGGCCGGAGAAGGAATTTCTCGCTCATCCGGTGTATTCGCGCGACTATCCGCCGCTGACGAAGTGCTAAGGCGAATCGGTCATCATCCGCTGGGGGCCGATGATCCGGGCACAAAGCCCGGATTGCGCATGCCGCAATCCGCGTTACGATAAGAATCAATGTAGCAGCCGGAAATCGGGAGGACGGCGTATATGAGTTTCTGGCTGCTGCTGACCGTCAACAGCATTACGTTCGGCGGTCTGTTGTTTCTGCTTTCTGCCGGCTTTTCTCTGATCTTCGGGCTGATGCGTATCCCCAATCTGACGCATGGCTCGATGTTCATGGTCGGCGCCTATCTGGGAACCACGTTCCTTTCCGGCGCGCTCGGCTTCACGCTGAACTTCTGGGCGGCGGCCATCCTGGGCGCGCTGGAGGTCGCGGTGCTCGGCGCCCTGATGGAGCGCCTCTTGCTGCGCCGTCTCGCCGGGCAGCAGTTGGCGCAGGTGCTGGTCACGCTTGGTGTCTCCTTCATGGTCGCCGACCTGTGCCTGATGGGCTGGGGCGGCGATCCGATCTCGGTGACGACGCCGGAGGGACTTGGCGGCTTTATACGCGCGGGGCCTGCCGTGTTTCCGCTCTACCGCGTGGCCGTCATCGGCATCGCGGTGGTGTTCGCCGTCGCGCTGTGGCTGATGCTCGAACGCACGCGGCTCGGCGCTATGATCCGGGCGGGCGTCGACGATCCGCAGATGGCGCGTGTCGTCGGCATCCGCGTGTCGCAGCTCTTCACTATCGTGTTCGGACTTGGCGCTGGGCTCGCCGGTTTCGCCGGCATGATCGGCGGACCCATTCTTTCGGTCTATCCGGGCCTCGACCAGGACATGCTGCCGCTTGCGCTTGTTGTCGTCATCCTCGGCGGTACCGGTAGCCTGCTCGGCTCCTTTGTCGGCAGCATCATCGTTGGTTTCATCTATAATTTCGGCCAGGCGCTGCTGCCGGAGCTTGCCTATTTCGTGCTGTTCCTGCCGATGGTCCTGGTGCTGGTCCTGCGTCCGCAGGGTCTGTTCGGGGGGCAGGTTCTGTGAATCTTCGCCTGCTCGCAGTGACGTTCGCGGTGCTGGCGCTGGTTGCGCTGCCCTACTTCATCACTGAGCCCTACTACGTCAACATCGCGAGCCAGATTTTGCTTTACGCGGTGTTTGCGCTCGGCCTGAACATTCTGGTCGGCTATGGCGGCCTGGTATCGCTCGGCCACGCCGGTCTGTCGGGCGTTGCGGCTTACGGGGTCGCCTATCTGCTCACCGCAGGCTACGGACACACCGTTGCGATCGCGGGCGGACTGGCTGCCGGCCTGATCGTGACCGCCGGATTTGCCGCGCTGTCACTGCGCGCCAGCGGCATCAGCTTCATCATGATCACGTTGGCGCTCGGCGAGATCGTCTGGGGGCTGGCCTACCGATGGATCAGCATCACCAACGGCGATAACGGCATCACCGTGAACACGCGCCCGGCGCCGTTCGGGCTGCCGCTGACCTCGGCGGTGAGCTTCTACAACGCCACGCTGATCGTCTTTCTGCTTGCCATCGCGGCCTGCGGCGTCATCGTCAATTCGCCATTTGGCGCTGCGCTTGCCGGCACGCGCGACCAGCCGCGGCGCATGAATGCGCTCGGCTTCCACGTCTGGATGATCCGGTTCTGGGCATTCATGCTCTCGGGGTTCTTAAGCGCGGTCTCCGGCGTGCTGTTCGTCTATTACAACCAGTTCATCAGTCCGCAGGCGCTGGCGCTGACCGCGTCCGCCGAGGGCCTCCTCATGGTGATCTCCGGCGGGGCGGCGACGCTCCTTGGTCCGGTTGTCGGCGCCGCTCTTGTTGTCATCGTCAAGAATGTGGTCAGCGCCTACATCGCACGCTGGAATTTCATGCTTGGCGCGATCTTTGTCGCCATCGTGGTGCTGATGCCTGAGGGCCTGGTTCCCGGCACCGTGCGGCTGGTGCGCGCCGCCTGGCGTGCGGCGCACCGGAACAAATCCGCGCGCCCTGCCGCGGCGCCGGTCGCGGAGCCCAAGCCATGAGCGCGCTTGCGGTCCAAAATCTTTGCAAGTCGTTCGGCGGCCTGCGCGTCACCACCAACGTCAACCTCGCCATCGAATCGGGCGAGCGCCGCTTGATTATCGGCCCAAACGGCGCCGGCAAGACGACCCTGTTCAATCTCATCACCGGCGAGATCGCCCCTGATTCCGGCGCGGTGCTGTTGTTCGACCGCGACATTACCCGGACCGCGACCCGCAAGCGCGCCCATCTCGGCATGGCGCGAACCTATCAGATCATCACGCTGTTTCCGCGCGACACTATTCTGCACAATGCCATGCTGGCTTTGCTCGGCTTGTCGCCGCTGCGCTGGAATGCGTGGCTGACCCTGCGGCACCAGCACGATGTGCTGAGGCGCGCGCGCGAAGCGCTCAAGCGCGTCGGCCTGGATCATATGGCGGAGCGGTCGCTGGCCGAGACGTCCTACGGCGAAAAGCGACGCGTCGAGATCGCCATGGCGCTGGCGCAGGAGCCGCGTGTGCTCCTGCTCGACGAGCCGTTTGCCGGGCTGTCGATCGACGAACGCCGCGACGTGCGCGAACTGCTCAAGGCTATTCCGCGCGATGTTACCGTAGTGATGATCGAGCACGATATGGATATCGCGCTTGATCTCGCGGACCGCATCACGCTCCTGCATTTCGGCGAGGTCGTCGTCGAGGGCACGCGCGCCGAAGTCGTCGCCGATCCCCGCACGCGGGAGGTCTACCTTGGCGAATAGTGCGCTCAGCCTCCGCGACATCGAAGCGTTCTACGGCGACAGCCACGTGCTGCAGAAGGTCTCGTTCGACCTTGGCGAGGGCAGGCTCCTCGGCCTGCTCGGCCGTAACGGCGCCGGTAAATCGACCTGCATGAATGTCAGCGTCGGTTTGTTGCCGCCGCGCACCGGCGCCGTCGAAGTATTCGGCGCTGCGGTGACGCGGCTGCCGCCGGAGGTGATCTCGTCGCGCGGCGTCGCTCTGGTGCCGCAGGGCCGCCGGATTTTCAAGAGCCTGACCGTGCGCGAGAACCTGATGGTGGCGGCGCGCTCCGTCAGCGCCGCCGCCCGGCATGCGCCGTGGACCGCTCAGACCGTATTTGCCATGTTTCCCCGGCTCGCGGAGCGGTCAAGCCAGCTGGCCGGCCATCTCTCGGGCGGCGAACAGCAGATGCTTGCCATCGGCCGTGCGATGATGGGCAATCCGCGTGTGCTGCTGATGGATGAACCGTCGGAAGGCCTTGCGCCGCAAATCGTCGCCGAGGTGATGGCGACCATCCGCAAGCTGAAGGAGAGCGGGCTTTCCATCGTTCTGGTGGAGCAAAGTCCGAGGCTCGTGTTCGATATCGCCGACGATATTGTCATTCTCAATTCGGGCCGCGTCGCCGTGGTTTCGACGGCCGCGGCGCTCAAGGACGGCGCCGTCGATCTGCGACAGCATCTCGGCGTCTTTTAAGCATTTCAGGAATAGCTGGCTTTGCGGGTGAACCGCCGCCGCCCATCTGCGTTGTCAACGCGTCCTCGCGGCAGGAGCTGCCCTTGTCTTCCGTTGCCGGCGACGCCGAGCAGGTTCGCCTCCGAAACCCCCTAACCTTCAAGCCGGTCCAGCTTCTGACCGCCCTTGGCATCGTTTATGGCGATATCGGCACCAGCCCGCTCTACGTGTTTCAGGCGATCGCGCAGACCCAGGGTGGCCGTCTGGACGCAGCCAGCGCGCTCGGCAGTCTGTCGCTGATCGTCTGGACGCTCATCATTGTCGTCACGATCAAATACAGTCTCGTGGTCATGCGCGCCGACAATCACGGCGAGGGCGGCATTCTGGCGTTGATGTCGCTCACGCGGGTGAGCTGGCGCGGTCGCAATCGCTATCTGATCGTCTGCGGCCTGATTGGCGCGGCGCTGCTCTATGGCGACGGCATGATTACGCCGGCGATCTCGGTGCTCAGCGCCGTAGAGGGCCTCAAGGTCGCGAGTTGCGACTTTGCGCCTTATACGATGCCGATCGCCGCCGCCGTGCTGCTCTTGTTGTTTGTTGTGCAACGCTTTGGCACCGCCGCGGTAGGCCGAGCATTTGGCCCGTTAATGCTACTCTGGTTTGTCAGCATCGCCGTGCTGGGTTTGATGGGCGTCGTCCGCGCGCCCCGCGTGCTGGCCGCGATTGATCCGCGCTACGGGGCGGAATTTCTGTTTCATAACGGCATCACAAGCCTAGCCATCCTGGGGGGCGTATTTCTGTGCGTTACAGGCGCCGAGGCCATGTATGCCGACATGGGGCACCTTGGCCGCACGCCGATCCGTATTGCCTGGACCGCCATTGTACTGCCGGCGCTGTTGCTCAACTATGCGGGACAGACCGCCCTCGCGTTGCGGAATCCCGTGGATGGCGAGGGTCTGCTTTTCCAGCTTGCGCCATCCTGGATGCTTTATCCGCTGGTCGTGCTGGCGACGCTTGCCACCATCATCGCCAGCCAGGCGATCATCACCGGATCGTTCTCGCTGACGCGGCAGGCCATGCAGCTCGGCTGGCTGCCCGGCATGCAGATCGATCAGACTTCTTCGGAGCAATACGGCCAGATCTACGTGCCGTTCGTGAATTGGCTGACCATGGCCGGCACGCTGCTTCTGACGGTGACGTTTGCGCGCTCCGACCGGCTGGCCGGCGCCTACGGCGCCGCCGTATCCACCACCATGTTGATGACGACAGCCATTCTCTACCGCGTCATGCTGGTGATCTGGCGCTGGCGAACAGCAGTAGCGCGCGCTGTGTTCTCGCTCTTCCTCGCTGTCGATATCGCGTTCTTCGTCGCCAACCTGTCGAAAATCGGCGACGGCGGCTGGATCCCGCTCGTCATCGGCGGCGTCATCTTCACCATAATGACGACCTGGCGCGCCGGGACGGATGCCATGCATCGCATCTATGACCGCGACGCCGAAGGTGTGGCGCAGTTCCTGCGAAAGCTGCGCGACCATAAAATCGAGCGCAGTCCGGGCAAGGCGATCTTTCTCACCCGCCTGCGTGAATTCATTCCGCCGCTGATCGCCGGTCACGTGCGGCAAGTGGGATCATTGCCCGAGGAGGCGATCGCGCTCACCGTTCGCTTTGCCGCGCGGCCGCGGCTGCGGCCCGGTACCCATGTGCGGGGCGAAAGACTCGGCGATGGATTTTGGCATCTCACCGTCCGGTTTGGCTTCATGGAGGTGCCCGACCTGCCGCGGGTGCTGCACCAGGAGAAATCCAAATGCCCCGCCGATCTCGACAACGCGACCTATTTCAGCGAGCACGATCACGTGACGGGACGCAAGCGCAAGCCGCGCCTGGCGTTGTGGCGCCGGCGGCTTTTTGCCTTCCTGTATCGTAATTCGATTCATCCCGCCGATCTCTTCAATCTGCCAGCGCAGAATTTCGTGCAGATCAGCCGCCAGATCGAAGTTTGACGCCACGCGAAACCCGCTATGCTGCAAACCTCCCGCGCGATACCCGCCCGGGCGCGCCGAGAAGGTTGATGACTGCAGTACCCGGGCCGCTGTTCGCGCTCGCGCTTGCCTCGATCTCTTTCATTGGGCCGCTAGCGATCCATCTATTCATCCCCGTCATCCCGGCAGTGCGAGCGGGGCTCGGACTGTCGGAGGCGTTCGCGCAACTCACCTTCAGCATCGCGCTGTTCGTGATGGCGTTCGCCACGCTGGTTTACGGCTCGTTGTCCGACCGTTACGGGCGGCGCCCGGTTCTGCTGTCCGGGCTGGTCCTGTTTCTCATCGGCAGCGGAGTTTCGGCATTTGCGGATTCGGTGGCGACGCTGGTGCTTGGCCGGCTTATCCAGGCAATCGGCGCGGGCTGCGGCGTGACGCTGGTGCGCGCCATTGCCCAGGACGTCTATGGCCGCAACCTGGTGAAGGCGATCGCCTATCTGACGATGGCCTACACCATCGGTCCGATGGTGGCGCCGATCGTCGGCGGGGTCCTCATCGATGCGTTCGGCTGGCGCAGCGTGTTCTTCTTCGCGTTCGGGGCCGGCGGCGTGATTGCACTCAATGCCTATCTGGCAGTGTACGAATCCAAACCGCCATCCAGCTCTCAGAGGCGTCCGGCCGGCGGCAACGTGCTGCGCGACTACCTCTCGCTGTTTCGCAATCCGACCTTCGCGTGCTTTGTCCTGCAGAGCGGTCTGTGCTCCGCCTCGTTCCTGGTGACGGCGACGGCGGCGTCGAGCCTGTTGAAGGAGATGCTGCATCGTCCGTCGTCCGAATTCGGACTCTATTTCCTTTTGTTCCCGTTCGGATTTCTGGCCGGCAATTTCGTCACCAGCCGCATCGGGACCCGCGTCGCCAATGAGACCATGGTGCTGGCCGGATCGGTGGTGGTGCTGCTCACGGTACTGTCGCAAGCGGCTGTGCAGCTGTCCGGCACCGTGACGCCGCTCACCTTATTTACACCCGGATTTTTCCTCTCGTTTTCGCAGGGCATCGCGCTGCCCTACGCACAGGCCGGCGCCCTTGAAACAAATCCGAAGCTTGCCGGCACCGCGGCCGGCATCGGTGTGTTCATGCAGAATTTCGCCGGCGCCACGTTTGCGCAGCTCTACGGATTGCTCGCCGACGGCACGATATTGCCGCTGGCGGAGGTCACCGCCCTTGTCGGTCTGCTGTGCTTTTCGGTCGGCTCCATGCCGTTTTATATGGCGCGCCGGCGGCGCTGGGCGGCTGAGGGCGGCTAGTCAAACAGCGCCACGGCGCGTGTCCAGCCGGCCGAACCGTTCTTCAGCTTGGAGGGAAAGCACGCCACCGTGAATCCGTCGCCGGGCAGCTTTTCCAGATTGCACAGCTTCTCCATGTGGCAATACGGAATCTCGCGACCGGCCTTGTGGCCTTCCCAGATGATCGACGGATCGTGGGTTTCCAGCCAGCGCTTGCGCATGTGGACGAACGGCACATCCCAGCCCCAGGCATCGATTCCGGTGACGCGTACGCCGCGCGAGGTCAGATAGAGCGTGGCCTCGCGGCCCATGCCGCAGCCTGCCGTGAGATACTCCTCGCTGCCGATGCACTCGCTGGCGCGGGTGTTGACCAGCACGATGTCGAACGGTTTCAGCTCGTGGCCGATCCGTTTGAGCTCGGCCTCGACCTCTGCCGCGGTGACCACGTGGCCGTCCGGCACCTTGCGGAAATCGAGCTTGACGCCGGGGTGGAAGAACCAGTCGAGCGGCACCTGGTCGATGGTCATCATCGGCTGGCCGTCGATGGTGTGCGACTGGAAATGGATCGGTGCGTCCATGTGGGTGCCGTTATGCGTCGTCAGCTGCACCTGCTCGATCGCCCAGCCTTCGCCGTCGGGCAGGTCCTGCGGCCGCAGGCCCGGAAAAATCTCGCACAACAGTGGCGCGGTCTCGACATTGCGGCGGTACTCGATCTTCGGCCGCATGAACGGCGGGTCGTAGACCGTCTCGTTTTCCAGCGGCGACGACAGATCGATGATTTGGCCCGGCAGCTTCATTGCGTTCCCCATTCAATGTGCGCTAACAGGAAGCGGATGGCGGATGAGAAAATATAAGCTCTTTTAATCCGTCATCCGCCGCCCGTCATCCGTCATCGCCAGTTCAGAAGCGACACCGTGTCATGCCCGAACCATGGAATAAATACGAACGCACTGCCGCGCGCCGCCACGGCAAACCGGGGCGGGAGCTGCGGCCGCAGAGCGTGACGGTCGATGTCCACGCTCATGTCGGCATCCCGGAAGCGGCGAAATTTGTCGAGCCGCATCTCGACTGGTCGACCATCCCGCTCGCGCACTTTGCCAGCGCGGAGACCAAGGCGCTCTCCGCGAAGCAGGAAGCCGACATCCGCGCTACCGCCGGCGTCGACCGGCGGCTCACCGATCTCGACGCCATGGGCGTCGATATCCAGATGATCGCGCCGCCGCCGCCGCAATGCTACTACACGGTGCCGCTCGATATTGCCGTGAGGGCGACGCAGATTGTCAACGACGGCCTCGCCGCGTTCTGCGCCAAGAAACCTGATCGCTTCAAACCGTTCGGCTCGGTGCCGATGACCGATGGCAACGAAGCGGCGAAAGAACTTGAGCGCTGCGTCACACAACTCGGCTTCACTGGAGTTGAGGTTCTGACAAACGTCGCCGGCAAGGAATTGTCCGACCCGGCCTTCGCGCCGTTCTGGCAGAAGGCCGCGCAACTCGGCGCGCTGGTGATGATCCATCCCAACGGTTTTACCGAAGCATCGCGGCTGTCGCGGTTCTATTTCAACAACGTGCTCGGCAATCCGCTGGAGACGACGATCGCGCTGCATTATCTGATCTTCGACGGGGTGCTCGAACGCCACCCGAAACTGAAAATCCTTGCTGTGCATGGCGGCGGTTATCTCGGCGCCTATCCGGGCCGCATCGATCACGCCTGGGGCGCGCGCTCGGACAGCCACGGCGCGCTGCCGAGGCCGCCGACCGAATATCTCAAGCGCGTCTATGTCGACACCGTTGTGTTCACGCCGGACCAACTCGCGGCGCTGGTGCGCACCTTCGGCGCCGATCACGTGCTGATGGGCACCGACTATCCGTACGACATGGCCGAATTCGATCCGGTCGCGCATATCGCCGGCGTCGAGGGTTTTGACGCCGCAACCGTCGCGGCTTTGGCCGGCGGCAACGCGAAGCGGTTGCTGGGGCTTTAGCTTACCGCGCCGTCGTCATTGCGAGGAAACCGAAGCGCGACGAAGCAATCCAGAGCGGCATCTCAGCGCTGGATTGCTTCGCTTCGCTCGCAATGACGAATTGGTCTTCCGGGCTTCGCCCTAGCGCTTGCCCTTCGCCGCATTCAACTCCGCGGCGGCGCGGATGAGCGCCTTCAACGCCTTCTCGTTGATCTTCTCGCCCTCGTGAATATCGATGGCGCGCCGGACGTTGCCTTCGAGGCTGGAGTTGAACAGGCCCGCGGGGTCGGGCAGCGCGGCGCCCTTGGCGAAGGTCAGCTTCACCGCGGCCTTGTAGGTCTCGCCGGTACAGATGATGCCGGCGTGTTCCCACACTGGAACGCCGCGCCATTTCCATTCCTCGACTATATCGGGGCAGGCTTCCTTGATCAGGGCCCGGACCCGGGCCAGCGTCGCGCCGCGCCAATCGCCGAGTTCCTTGATCCGTGCGTCGATCAGCCGGGACGGGGAGGTTCCCGCTTTGGCCGTCGTGGCGGCGCTCTTGGTCTTCTTCATGAGAATTGTGCTTTCCTCGCGGGCTGTGTTGCGCGCCCGCCATTGAGCACCCCCAGCCGTTGATCTGTCGCAGAATGCCAGCAATCGGCACACTTGGCGACATGCAGGAATTTCGCCCGCCATGTCACACCGGCAGATGCCACCTCGTCATGATGTCGGAACCCAACAGAAGGAGTCCATCATGACTGCCAAGATCGATCCTTTCGCCGTTGCGCCCGCACAGATGAAGAGCTGGCTCAACACCTCGTTCGCCGTGGCCTCGAGCCTCGATCCGGTTCTCGTGCATCTCGTCGAGATCCGCGCCTCGCAGCTCAACGGCTGCGCCAACTGCATCAACATGCATGCGGCGGACGCCCGCCAGAAGGGCGAAACCGAGCAGCGCGTCTACTTGCTGGCAGCATGGCGGGAAGCCCCGTGCTACACGGAGCGCGAACGCGCCGCGCTCGGCTGGACCGATGCCCTGACTCGCCTCTCCGAAGGCCGCGAACTGGACGGCGCGCGCGAAGCCCTGCAGACACATTTCACAGAAAGTGAGCAGATCAGGCTCACGCTGATGATCAACGTCATCAATGGCTGGAACCGGATTGCGGTCGGTTTCGGGTTGTTTGCCGATCCGGAGGCGATCAAGGCCACTGCGGCCAAGGCCGCAGCCGCCTGATAGTGGGCGCCGGCCAACAGCATGCAGCGGACGCGGCGGCGCTTAAGCCCGGCCACTTTCCTATGCCGGCAACCAGCGCCGCGGCGTCTCGCGATTGTCGTCGTAGGCACCCTCGAACACTGGCTCGGCGAGCGTGGACTGGATGCGGAGCGTGGTTTTGCCGGTATTGGAGAAGCCGTGCTTGCGGCCGGCCGGGACGATGACGAGCTGGTTTGCGGTGAGCGTGATGCGCGTCTCGTCGATCCACACCTCGGCTTGGCCTTCGAACACGCGCAGGATCTCCTCGACTGCGTGCAGATGCGTCGGTGCGCCGTGTCCCGGCTCGCACCACTGCTCGAACACGCAAAGCTGGGTCGCGCCGTTCCGCGCCGAGACGTACATCTGTGTCATGACGCCCGGCCGCCACTCTTCCTTCGGCTGGCGATTGAGATCGACGACCTGCATAAAGTCCTCCGTTTCGGTTGCCTGAGCAGCGTGCGGCGAATCTATCCTGGATTTCACAGGCGCTCCATCTGCGCTACGCTCTTGCCCGAACAGATGGCATTGCGGTTCGGGAGGAAGCGATGGTTGAGCGAGGGCGGGCGGAAAAGGCCAGCAATGGAGCTGCGGCGCGGTTACGCCAGCGCTTTCCGACCATCGATGACCTGCGCCGGCGCGCGCGGGGCAGGGTGCCGCGTTTCGGCTTCGATTTCGTCGACGGCGGCGCCAACGACGAAATCTGCATCGACCGCAATACGTCCGCGTTCCAGTCGATCGAATTGCTGCCGCACTACTGCGTCGACGGCAAAGTGACCACCGACACCGAACTGTTCGGCAAGACATACGCGGCGCCGATCGGCGTTGCTCCGATGGGCTCGGCTGGCCTGATATGGCCCGGAGCGGAAAAACTGTTCGCCGCGGAGGCGCAGCGCCAGCGCATCCCCTATGTGCTGGCGACGCCAGGCAACGCCTCGATCGAGGAGATCGCCGCGATCGCGCCGGACGTATTCTGGTTCCAGCTCTACCGCTTTCCCTATAACGACCACGCCATCACCTACGACCTGGTGCGCCGCGCCGATGAAGCCGGTGCGCATGTGCTGGTGCCGACCGTCGACTCGGCCGGCAAGTCGAAGCGCCCGCGCGATATCCGCAACGGTTGCCGGGTGCCGTTCCCGATCAACCCATGGACCACGTGGCAAGTGATGACCTCGCCGGCCTGGACCATGCAACTGCTGCGCAACGGCATGCCGATCACCGCCAACCTCGTGCCGTATGCGCAGAAGGCGAACCAGAATTCGACCGCCGAGGTGATGCAGCTGCGCTCCGGCGGCAGCCACACCTGGGAAGAACTCAAGCGCCTGCGCGATCGCTGGAAGCGGCCGTTCGTGGTCAAGGGAATCCTGCATCCCGAAGACGCCGAACGTGCGGTGGCGATGGGCGCCGACGGCATCTGGGTGTCGAATCACGGTGGCCGGCATTTCGACGGCGCGCCGGCGTCGATCGACGTGCTGCCGGCGATCGTCTCGGCGGTCGGATCGCGCGCCACCGTGGTGATCGATTCGGGCATCCGCGGCGGCCTCGACGTGGTGCGCGCGCTCGCGCTCGGCGCGAAATTCTGTTTCACCGGGCGCTGCTTTGCCTATGGGCTCGGCGCGCTCGGCTCCGCTGGCGCGCCGCACGTGGCTGATATGTTCCTCGACGAAATCAAGACCGAGTTTCTGCACGTCGGTGTGCGCTCGGTCACGGAAGCCGCCACCGTCAAAGTGCGCCACCCGAACGCATGGCGGTTCGATAATTATTGACGCCTCGTCATTGCGAGGAGCCCGAAGGGCGACGAAGCAATCCAGTGCAGGCTCGCGATCGAAGCAAGCGGTCCTGGATTGCTTCGTTGCGCTCGCAATGACGAGTCAGCAGCAAAGCGCAGTGGTGGCTATGCCGTTTTCTTCGAAAACAGCCGCCGCACGAGATGGCCTTTCCACATCCATAGTCCGGTCAGGGCCATGATGGGAAAGAACACGAACCGTGTCAGGGGCGCGTAGTCCGGAAGGTGCTCGAACGGACTGTAGATGTAGCCGATGATCGGAATGCTGCAGACAAGGTGAATCCAGCGAACGATCGAGCGTTGGGTCGAATCTTTCATCACCGGTCCGCCCGTCCCAACACCTGCTCGAGCTTCGTGAAGAATTGCTGCCAGCCGCTTCTGGCGCCGCCAAAGGCCAGTTTCTGCTCGGGGTGGAAGCCCGACTGCTCCATGCGCAGCTGCGTGCCGGTGGGTGTGGGGGTGAGCGTGAAGGTCACCACGCTTCTGAGATTGTACGCCGCGTCGGCGTGTACGTGGTTCCAGGTGTAGGACAGCGTCCTGTGCGGTTCGACCGCCAGAACCTCGCAGTTCAGCACGCCGCCCCACTCGCCGCTTAGATTGAAGCGATGACCGACGACGGGATCGAAATCGTTCTTCATCAGCCACTCCTCGATGAGGTGCGGTTGCGTGAGTGCGCGCCAGAGCTTTTCCGGCGGAAACGGAAACTCGCGTTCGACGACGACGGTGCGAGTGGCGGCGTCCTGTTCGGTCACTGGTCCATCCTTTTGAGGAGATCTTCGAGCCGGTCGAACCGGTTCTGCCAGAAGCCGGTCATCCGGCTCGTCCAGTCGATCAGCGGGGCGAGCGCGCTCAGTTGGGCGCTGTAGTGGGTCTGCCGGCCTTCGTGACGGTCGCGCACCAGTCCGGCCGCTTTCAGCATGCCGAGATGCTTGGAGACCGCCGGCTGCGAGACCCTGGCGCGCGCCGTCAGCGCGCCGACTGTTTGTTCCCCGTCGCTGCACAGCCGCTCGAAGATCGCACGCCGCGTCGGGTCGGCAAGCGTTCGAAACAGCGCGTCGTGCTTGTTCGGCATATGAAATCAATAACCCGTTGGTTATGATTATCGTATAACCAAACGGTTATTGATTAGTCAAGCAGGAACCTGCAGCGGGGCGGGCCCAAGCTCCGCCTCAGACCTTCTCTTTGTTTTTTGCCAGCTTGGCGGCGAGCTGTTGCGACAGCGCCTCGATGTCCTTCGGCAGCGGCTCGTCGACCAGCTTGCCGTAGTAGCGACGCAACTCATCGGCGATCGCCCACGGGACGAGGTGACCGAACGGAATGACGTTATCCGGCGGGTTGTCGTCGTTCTCGGGCATGACCTCTCGCGAGCCGGTCAACGATAACGCAGTGCAATACAACCGGTTCCGATTCGGCGGGTCGCCCGCCCATTGCCTGCCTTAATTGGACCCACTATGCCATTTCCGCGACGGAACGGAAACCGGCGCAAACCCAAGCGGGAAGCCCCTTACCATGGTACGGCGGCGCGTAATCGAGGAGCCGGTGTCGCGGCTGGCGGCCTGGTCGCTGCGGCTCGCGTTGTTTTCGCTGGTCGCCACCATTATGGCGCTGATCGTGGTGCGATCCGGCGCGCTCGATCTCGTGCCGGCGCTCTCTACCCTGGCAGGCGCGCTGGTTCTGGCGGCGGTCGCCATTCTGCTCGCGTTCGGCGCCGGCATCGTCATCTGGCGCGAGGGTCTTGGCGGCCTGCGCCAGGCCTTGCTGGCGGCGCTGATCGGGATCGCGCTGATTGGCTATCCGGCTTATCTCGGCGCACGCGCCTACCAGCTGCCGGCGATCTACGACATCACAACCGATCCGATCGATCCGCCGCAATTCGACGCCATTGCCCGACTGCGGCCGCGCGACGCCAATCCGATCGCTTATCAGGGTCTCTACGCGGCCGAGTTGCAGCACGCCGCCTATCCGGACATCGATCCGGAGGACACCACGGCGTCGCCACAAGAAGCGTTCGACGTCGCGATGAAAATCATCGTCAGGCGGAAGTGGCGGGTGGTTGATGCCCGGCCGCCGCGCGGGCCGGTCGGGGCCAAGCCGGCCGATGGCATCATCGAGGCGGTGGCGCGTTCGCTGATCCTCGGCTTTCCGGAGGACGTCGTGCTGCGCATCCGCGCCACCAACGACAGCACGCGCATCGACGTGCGTTCGGCGTCACGCTACGGCCGCGGCGACCTTGGCAGCAACGCCGCGCGGGTGCGCGGCCTGATCACCGACATCGACGCGGTGCTGTCGGCGCCGCAGCCGGAAAAGCCGCAGGAGAAGGCGCCGCCGCGGCCGCAGCCTCAAGCGCGCCCCGGCGGTCGGTCGGTCAGGCGGTAGGTGCCGTTGATCGACGGCGGACCGTCGGTCGCGACGACGCCGCGCGTTACCAAATCTTCAAGATGCGCCAAGGTTGAAAGCCCGGCGGCGCCCGTGAGGCGCGGATCGAGCCCGATATAAACCGCCTTGACGATGGTCGGCACGTCGGCTTCTCCCTTGCCGAGCCGATGCAGGATCGAGGCCTCGCGGCCCTGCCGGTGGCGGATCAGAAACTGCACGTAGCGCTGCGCGTCGCGCACCGGCGCGCCATGGCCGGGCAGGTAGGTCGGCTCGCGGCGGCGCGCGAGTTTTTCCAGCGACGCCATGTAGTCGCTCATCGCGCCGTCGGGTGGCGCCACGATCGTGGTCGACCACGCCATCACGTGATCGCCGGCAAACAGCAGGTCGCCCTCCTTGTAGGCGAACGCCATGTGATTGGCGCAGTGGCCGGGCGTCGTCACCGCCTCGATGGTCCAGCCGTCGCCGCGCACCGTGTCGCCGTCTTTCAGCGCCGTGTCGGGACGAAAATCCATGTCGCCCGAGGTGTCGAGCCGGCGGGTATCGCCGATATGCACCGGCCGCGCGGCGCGGTGCGGCCCTTCGGCGAAAACTTGCGCGCCGGTCGCGGCCTTGACTTTCGGCACTGCCGGCGAATGGTCGCGATGCGTGTGCGTGACGAAGATGTGCGTGACGGTCTCGCCGCGCACCGCATCGAGCAGCGCCGCCACATGGGCGTCATCGTCCGGGCCGGGATCGACGATCGCGACTTTGCCGCGGCCGAGGATGTAGCTCATCGTGCCCTTGAAGGTGAACGGCCCGGGATTGTTGGCGACGACGGCGCGCACGCCCGGCGCGATCTCCTTGGGCTGGTCGGGCACCAGATCGAATGATTTGTCGAAGGGAACGTCGTCGGTCACCGGCTGCATGCTCCGTGGCGGGAGCATTCAGTAATCACGCTGGGCGAGGGCGCGCAACCGGGCTCTGCTGGTCCCACAGTTTCTGCCAATCGCAACCGATGGACGATGTGCTTAAGCTGCTGCCGCAGCCTCATGCGGCACCAACCAACCAGCCCCATCGGCCGCTCCAAAACGCACCGGCTTAAGGCTGCCCGGACATCGCTCGGCTTCTGTTCCGGATTTGCTGACAGTTGGACAACATTGCCATATGATTGTGTTATGCGCCGCGCGCGGTCGCGCCCGCGCAACCAAGCTCGGTGCTCGTCGTCCACGCTGCGTGACCGACGCCCAACTGAGGGACGCAAAATTCATGGGAGTGGCGCGCCAGATCAAGCTTGGCATGTTTCTGCGGCCGGCGGGCCATCATGTCGCCGGCTGGCGTCATCACGATGCCTGGGCCGACGGTGGACTGAATTTCGCGAGATACGTGACGATGGCCCAGACCGCCGAGCGCGGGCTGTTCGATTTGATGTTCTCGGCGGATGCGCTGACCGGAGAGCGCTATGACCGTGATACCCTCTCCCGTACCTCCTACGTCGCCTGGATCGAGCCGATGTCGCTCCTCACGGCGCTTGCTCCTTTGACGCGCAATATCGGGCTCGTCTGCACCTCAACGACGACCTATGACGAGCCGTATCACATCGCGCGGCGCTTCGCCTCGCTCGACCTGATCAGCGGCGGCCGTTCGGGATGGAACCTGGTCACGTCCGCCAATGACGCGGAAGCTTTGAATTTTGGACGGGCCGATCATCTGCCGAAGCATGAGCGCTACCGGCGTGCCCGTGAATTCGTCGACGTCGTACGCGGGCTCTGGGACAGCTGGGACGACGACGCTTTCGTATTCGATAAGGCGAGGGGTCGCTTCTATCAGCCGGATCGGCGGCATGTGCTGGGCCACACCGGCGAGTTCTTCAAGGTGAGAGGTCCGCTCACCGTGTCACGATCACCGCAGGGGCAACCGGTCGTCGTGCAGGCCGGCGCGTCGGATGACGGCCGTCAGCTTGCGGCCGAAACCGCAGAAGTCGTGTTCTGCGCTCATCAGACATTGGACGCCGCGAAAGACTTTTACCGCGATATCAGAACGCGAATGGCCCGCTGCGGGCGCGACCCGGATCATCTCAAGATCATGCCGGGTCTCGGCGTGACGGTCGGCCGGACACGCGCCGAGGCGGAGGACAAGTTCGAGGAATTACAGGATCTCATTCCGACCGAAGTCGGTGTGGCGCTCCTCTCCAAATACATTGCCTGGGATCTGAGCGGCTACGACGTGGACGGGCCGGTGCCTGTGGTGCCGCAGGATCGCGGCGCGCCGACGCGGTCCGCGCTTCTGAGTGATACCGCGCAGGCCGAAGGCTTGACGATCCGCCAACTCTACAAGCGCATTGCCGGCGGTCGCGGTCATTTTCAGATCGTGGGCTCGCCCGCCGATGTCGCCGATATGATGGAGGAATGGTTCAGGTGCGGCGCCGCCGACGGCTTCAACGTACTGCCGCCGTTCTTTCCCAATTCGCTCGACGACTTCGTCACGCTGGTGGTGCCGGAGCTGCAACGGCGCGGGCTGTATCGCACGGCGTATGAAGGCGCGACTTTGCGCGAGAACCTGGGACTGCCGCGGCCGATGAGCCGTTATGCGGGTGCCGCGACGAAGGAGCAGGCTGCCGAATGAAACACCGCGAAGCCAAGTGTGCCGCGGCGGCTTACGCTGGAAGAGAAGGGGGAGTGATGTCCAAAGTCTTTGCCGGAGCTGCATTGCTGATGCTGGCCGCGACGCCGCTGCGCGCCGACCCGGTGGCCGACTTTTATGCCGGCAAGCAGATCCAATTCGTCGTCAGGACGACTCCGGGAGGCGACTACGACCAACTGTCGCGGCTCCTCGCCCGTTTCATGGGCAAACACATCCCCGGTCATCCGGCCTTCGTCGTCAACAATATGCCGGGCGGCGGCGGTATCGTTGCGGCCAACTACCTGGCGCAGATCGCACCGCACGACGGCACGGTGATCGAGATCGTCAGCCAGGGCCTCGCCGCCGACCAGGCGCTTCACCTTTCAGCGCCGCTCAAGGCCGATCTACGGACCTTCAATTGGATCGCAAATGTCGTCTATTCAAACCAGCTTCTCGCGGTATGGCACACCTCGTTGACCAAAACGCTCGATGACGCAAAAAAGCGCCAAACCTTGATCGGCACGACCGGCGCCGGATCAGCCTCGGTTCAATATCCCGCCTTTTTCAACAATGTGCTTGGCACCAAATTCAAGATCGTGTTCGGCTATCCTGGAGGCAAGGAGATCGATCTGGCGATGGAGCGCGGCGAGGTCGAGGGCCGCGGCATCAATCCATACGCGGGCTATATGGCGTCGGAGCCGGACTGGATCCCATCCAGGAAAATCATCCCTCTCATTCAGGTGGGACAGGAAAAAGAGGCGGCGCTTCCGGACGTGCCGCTGCTGCTCGACCAGCCAGTCAAACCGGAAGACAAGCCGCTGTTGGAATTCATGTCGCGCGGTGCCTCCGTCGGGCGCCCGCTCGCCACGTCGCCTGGCGTTCCCGCCGAACGCGTTGCTGCCTTGCGCGACGCTTTCCAGCAGACAATCAAGGATCCGCAATTCATCGCCGAGGCTGCCGCCCAGCATTTGACGATCCGGCCGATGACCGGCGAGCAGCTTGAAAAGCTCATCGACAGCATGATCAGCGCTCCTGCGGGGGTGCGCTCCAGGGTCAAGGTCGCGCTTGAGCCGAACAAAGAGCACATGATCAGGCAAACCAAGCCGTAAGCAAGCCAGCGGCCATCTTTTCCTCAAGTCAGCGAACAAAAGGCCCTTCGGACGTCGGGCTCCAACACAGTCTGTTACGCGACAAAGCACCTCATCGGTTACCGAATTGCAGAAAGGGGCATCATCATGGATGCGTCATTGCAGCAAACTGGAAAAATACCATCGGGCGATGTTGCCTTGTTTTACCGCGCTTTCGGGGTGGAGAGCAGCCCGCGTGGCAGAACGCCCATCATCATCCTGCATGGAAGCAACTACTTTGACTCCTATGACTGGATCGGAGTCGCCTCCGGGCTTGCACAAAGCCATCGACCGGTCGTCGTTTTCGACCATCGTGGCTTCGGATTGTCGGAGTGGAGCAAATACAAGGACTACTCTCTGGATGCGCTGTTTTCCGACATCATCAATGTGTCTGCGCATTTCGGCTGGAACAAGCCCACGATCATGGGACATTCGATGTCCGGCCGTCTCGCAATTTTCTTCGCCGCCTATTTCCCGGAACATCTGTCACAGCTCGTTGTCGTCGATACTGCAATGGGCAAGGGCAATCCTGGGAATTACAACGTCTCGGTTGGGAACGTTCCAAAGGTGTTCGCGACAGTCGAGCAGGCAATGGCGCATCTCGCGGAGAAAGAAAACCCACCCCGCTTTTCGCTCGATCGGCAGCGCGCCGAACTGGCAATGAAGAAAGTGGAGGGCGGATACGTTTTGACGCGGGACCCCGATCAGAAAAATACCCAATCCCAGGCGCCAGGGGCTCCCACGCCCAAATACACGAATGTCGATTCGTGGGAGGCGCTCGCGCAGGTCAAGTGTCCGATCGCATTCATCCGTGGCAAGCGATCCGATCGGAACAAGCCCGAGCATTATGCCCGAATAGCGCGCGACTTTCCGAAGATTCGGGTCGAAACAATCAATTCCCGTCACGACGTCGCCTATGAAGCGCCGGGCGAACTGATCGAGACCGTCAATCGCGTCATTATCGATCAGCCAGACGAGATCGGCCGCCTTACCAAGCCTTGAGGACTGGACAATGATTATTACAGATTCGGGTCTGCATGTTTGGCAGGCTCCAACGCCGGAAAAGCCCTGGAACATTGCGAGAGCCCACCTGAAGGATCCGATGAGCTATGAGGACCTCCGGGTCAGAATGAAAGAGGCAGGCGTTGATCGCGCCGTTCTTGTCCCCCCTTCGTTCGCCGGCGCGTATCCTGAATACTCGCTGGAGGCTGCCACGAAATATCCCGAGCAGTTCGCGGTGATGGTTCCGATCCCGCTGGACAAGCCGGAAGGCCCCCAGGTGCTCGAGAATCTGATGAGCCAGCCGGGTGTGCTGGGCGTGCGCCTGACCTTCCATCATGAATACGACGAGAGCTGGATCAGGGACGGAACGGCGGACTGGTTCTGGCCGATGGCCGAGAAGATGGACATCCCGGTGATGATGAATGCGCCCTCGATTCACAAAGATGTGGCCGGTGTGGCGGAGCGTCATCCTGATTTGCGCCTGATCCTCGACCATATGGCCCGGCTCAAAGGAATGACGGACGACAAGCTCGCCCTCGGCCTTGCCCCGACAATCGGGCTTGCCAAGTATCCCAACATCTTTGTGAAACTGACGTCGACGCCCGCGTGCAGCACCGAAGAGTATCCGTACCGCAACATCCATCCCTATCTGAAGCGGCTGATCGAAACGTTCGGTCCTCGCCGGTGCTTCTGGGGCACGGACTTGTCGGCCATGCTCAGAGATACCAGTTGCACCTACCGGCAGGCTGTTACGATGTTTACCGACGAAATAGATTTCCTGTCCAAAGAGGACCTGGAGCTTGTGATGGGCAAAGGACTGGCCGAATGCCTCCCGTGGCCCGGTCGCGCAAAGCTGGGCTAAAACGATTGTTGTACGCGGCTTGGAAAATAAATGGAGCCCCGGTGCCGGGAACCACCCAAGTTTTTGACGACTAAAAAAGCGCTTAAAATGCCAATACTATCGGCGTTTACTATGTCGCCAATTGATGTCGCCAATGGCTTGCCGCCGATGCCTGTCGCCAGCTATATTGGAGGGCAAGTCGTAGGAGTACTGCCCGTGGCCCATGTTTATAGCTTCGATGTCCTCAGCTTTGTGGAACACATGCGCAATGCTCCCGTTAAACGCCAACGCGCCATGCTCGCGCAAATTGGAGTCGATACGTCCGACATGTCGGACGCCCGAGTAGCCGAGCGCGTGAAGCTGGCGGACGAGGTTGGCCCCAAGCTTGCCGCCATGTTTCCGGAAATGGAGCCGGAAGAACTTGCTCTCTCAATAGCGACGCCAGCGACGGCCGAAGCTTTGCGCAAGCGGCTCAAAGAGCTTGCAGAGGCTAAGGGATACCGCAAGCGGTCCGAGTCCAAGCCCAAGACATTTGCGAGGGCAAAGCATGGCGGCTACCTTTTCCGACGGCCCGGTTCGGAGAATTGGTATGTCAAGCTCCGCAGCCCGTCAGGCCGCGTAGAGAAGAGCCTAGGCACGTCCGATCGCCGGGAGGCGGAGGTAATCGCCGGGCCACTCATTACCGCCCACAAGGCCTCGCTGCTGGCGGCGAAGCCGCGGGTAGAGATAACCCGGGAACCGGAATATGAGCCCGGGCTGCATACCGGCCTCGACGGCGAGCGCATCTATGCCACCGCTACCGAGCTTCACTATCTCGACGAGACGCCGATTAGGATCGAGTCGAACGGCGTCATGGTGCGGCGGCTTATCGCTCGCGGCGCGCTGTCGGCGCACACGGAATTTGCGATCCTCGACGCCGCTTACGGCGAAGCTCCGCCACGGCCGAAAGCGCCGACCAAGAACGACGATGATGGAATTCTGGATACTTACCTGGATCACCGCAACATCAATGGACGCTTCCGAGCTGAGGCCGAAGCGACTTGGGCGACATACAAGAGATTAACGAACAACAAGCTGCTCAAGAATGCCACCCGCGATGATGGCCGGTTGCTTGTGAAGCATTTCATCGACGCCGGAAATAAAACCGCGACGGTCGTCAAAAAGATTGGATGGTTACGTGCAGCGGTGCAGCTGGCAATCGACGAAGGCAAGCTGACGTTCAATCCATTCGCACGAGTCATATCTGAAGGGAGCGATGAACTGCGCCGCAAGCCGCTGACGGAGAGCGACGTGGCGGCGTGTAAACAGCATTTCTCCGAACTCAGCGATAAGGATCAATTGCTATTCCGAGTGCTGGCGACAACCGGGATGCGCTTGGGCGAAGCCTTCCAAATCAACGAGGAGCAGACTGAGCGCGGAATTCGCTACTGCCTCGTCGGCACCAAGACGGAGGCGTCGCGGCGGAGAGTGCCGTTCCCGGGAGATTTGCTCCCGTATCTGCCGGCGAAAATCTCAGGGCCGCTTTTCACCGGCAATCCAAAAGCCGCATCGAAGCGGCTCAACGATTTTCTTGACGACTGCGGCCTTACCGATCCGAGCATCGTCGTCCATTCGCTGCGGCATAGAGCAGCCGACCGATTGAGGGCTTACGAATGCCCAATCGATATCCGCCGAGCGATACTCGGTCACGAGGATGGCAGCGTGAGTGAGGGATATGGAGAGGGCTTCCCAGTGAAGGTTCTCCGGGAATGGATCGACTGCATCCGCTTCTAGCGTGCGCTGTAGTTCGGAGGCCGCTGCAGCCGCAAATAGCTGGCGAGCTATTGGTTTGACCGGCGGCGCGTCGAACAATTCGACTTGCGTGTGAGGCATTCCAAGTCTTCGAAGGCGACGTCTTGTTGCTCGTCATACGGTCGCCCCGAAAATGGTCAAAATCTACAGGTGGCGACGAGCCTCAACCGGCAGACGGCGATCGAGAGGGCTAGATAGAAGCGGCCTTGATCGATGGCGGCCGGCGCAATTACAGGCAACCACAGGCACCATTACAGGCAGGTAATGGGGCCATAAATGCTTGGTTCATTGCTGTTGAGTGGTGGCGCCCATCAGGGTCGAACTGAGACCTCTCCCTTACCAAGGCCATGCAACCTTTATTTATCAGGGGGTCTAGCGGCTATGGACGACATGCTGCGGCGAGACAACCCGAGTAATCGAGTTTTGTATCCGCCGACCGCGACGCTATTGGGGCACGTGCAGTCATGGAACCCGTTCGATCGATCGTGACTCAACTGCGAGTGCGCCAGGCAAGTTGGCAAAGGATATGAGGTGAAAGTGCTTCACGGAGTAAGGCCTAGCCAGCCGCTCTGCCCCGAGTGATGCAAGGGCTAGCCGCAAGGCTCAACTTGAAGCGTTCAAAGCGGAGACCATGGGCTGGATACTTGCGAGGCAGTCAACTCTGAACTTGATCAACATGAGCCATGACAATATCGAATCCGCGTTCGAATTTGCACGAGACGCCACGGCCATTCGGAAGCCTGCCGATATGGTCAACTTGTGGACTACCTACACATACAAGCAACTCGAACTATTCAGCGCGCAATCGAAACAGCTCACTGAACTCGGACAGAAGTTCGTCACGAAATCTCCCCTTCGATCACGCCCGAAGGTTAAATTTAGTGCGGGGCTTTTCCGCAAGCCGGCTGCAATCGGCCAACTCTTTGCTGCGCGCTCGTTCGAGCCAAAACGCAGCGGCGTCCTTAGCACGCCGACCAAGGGCCACTGGCGCCCATAACACGTTAAGCGCTAGGGTGTTCCGCCATAGAGGAGGGCGCCATGGCCAAAGCAAAGCGACGCATTGGAAGGAAGAGCTCGAAACGCCGCAAGCAACCCGCTCCGTCGGCGCGTAAGAAAGGCGCAAAGCGCGCGGCTCCTAAAAAGCTGAGCTCCAAGGCCCGGAAGACGGCCCGCGGCGCCGGCAAGGTACCGGCCAAGAAAAGAACCGGACCAAAGTCCGCAGCGAAAGCACCGAGAAAACTGCCGCGCCAAACGGCCGAACTGCCGGTCGAAGATACCATTATCGATGTGATGGATGAGCCGGCCCCCGGCGTGGTTCGCGTAACGGAGTACGAGGTGGTCCGCACGATTGCTCCCGAGCGCGACACCGAGTCTGATATGGACTAAGAACAGTCGTTCCGGTTCAATCAAATACTTCGACGTACGGGGATGCTCGCCTCCATAATCGCGGGCGCGACGTTCGCACACTTGCTTCCTTGATTCAGATCAAGGCGCTTCAAATTTCCCCCGGCACAATTGCGATGCTGGAGGGGTAAGACATGTACGAGCGCATATTGGTCGCAGTGGATGGCAGCGAAACGTCCAACCTCGCGCTGGAGGAAGCGATAACGCTTGCAAAAGAGACTCATGCGACGCTTCGGCTCTGCCACGTCATCGATCTAACCGTCATCTATTCGGACCTTGACGCGCCCTTTTCATTTGAGTTCCAGGGGGCATTGGAGGCCGCGGGCCGAAAGGTGGTCGAGAAGGCCTCCGCCGCCGCGCGCGCTGCGGGAGTCGAGTTTGACTCGAAAACCATCATCATTGACCGGCCCGGCCAACATATCTATGAAGCGATCGAAGACGAGGTGAAGGAATGGTCCGCCGACCTCATCGTGGTCGGCACTCATGGGCGCCGAGGGATCAGACGATTATTTCTCGGAAGCGTCGCCGAAGGCATCACCCGCGTCGCGAGCAAACCTGTCTTGCTCATTCGCGGCGAATAATCCTCAGCTCGACTATCCTTACCTCCCAGCCCTTGAAGCAACCGCTCTGCCTGAGCGCAGCGTTTCAGTAGGCTCGCGCACCGTTCACGAACGCCCGCATTCATGTGATCAGGACAACCTGCCGCAGCGCTCGCATTGATTCGTAAATGAAACTTCGATTCGGGCCTGACTGAAGCTCGTGTTATTACATCACTTGGGACTACAAACCTCGAAAATTCAAGCGGGGCGCAGCACGGAGGCTGCCGATGGCACCCACCGCTTGCTGACTTGCGGTCTATCGTCCGCTCAAGCCCGAAGGGGCGGGTGTTGGCGATGATCTGGTCGGATCTGCTCTCGCCACGCAGCGTGTGGGTGGAATTCATGGTCGGTCTCGACCCCGTGCTTCCAGTTGCTCGCGGCTCCGGGGTCGGTCAACTCGGAGATTGAAGGTCAGTGCATTATTACCTCAATTCGCTACCCATACGCGCGCGCGAGGGACGCGTCGCGATAGCGGCGGCGGCAAATTTCTTCTTCGTGTTTCTTTTTCGTGATTATCAGGCGGCGCCGCACTGTTACGGGGTCGACGACCGATCGACCCCTGCTCGACAGATCGCGCGCATACCCGTTCATCTTAATCGTTGCCCCCATATGCTTGTTCCACAAGAGTGATCGGCTGCTTATAGTCGTTTGCCGATTGTCGATGCTGCAACAAGCACCGCAATCGATGGAAACTGGGTGCCGCGTCTGATATCCGAATATTATTTGCGCGAAAAAGTCGGCGATGTCCCTCCTCGGTTTTGTCATCAACCCGATTGCCGGGATGGGCGGACGCGTCGGCCTGAAGGGCACCGACGGACTTGCAGCCGAAGCAATGCGGCTCGGCGCCAAACCGGTTGCCGCCGCGCGCGCGCTTGAGGCGCTTCGCGCGTTCAACAGGCTGCTGGACGGCGCGCCGGGGACCGCCACCGTCGCCTGGCTTACCGCCTCGGGCGACATGGGATCCGATGTACTACAGGCATCGAACTTTGCGGCGATCGAGGTCGTGCACACGCCATTGGCCCAACCCTCGGCCGACGATACGCGTGCGGCGGTGCAGAAGTTTGTCGTCGCCGGCGTAGAGCTGGTGCTGTTCTGCGGCGGAGACGGCACCGCGCGCGATGTCTGCAGCGTCACCGGTGATACCACGCCTATCCTCGGCATCCCCTCGGGCGTGAAGATGTATTCCGGCGTTTTCGGTGTGACGCCGGCACGGACGGCGGAGCTCCTCGCGCGCTATCTCGCCGGACAAATCGGCTTGGCCGACGCCGAGATTGTCGATCTCGACGAGGAGAAATATCGCCGCGACGAGTGGGCCGTGCGTCTGTACATGACGGCGAGGACGCCGTTTGAGCCGACTTATCTGCAAACGGCCAAGGCCATCATCGTCGGTATGGGCGAAGACGCGGTAAAGGAGGACATTGCGGCGCATATGCGCGAGGAGATCAACAAACAGCCCGAGACGCTGTTCCTGCTCGGTCCTGGGAGCACCGTGCAGGCCGTCGGCCGCGCGCTCGACGTCGATAAGACAATTCTCGGCGTCGATGCCGTCGCCGACTGCCAACTCATGGGAAAAGACCTCAATGAGCGGCAGATCCTCGATTTGCTCGCGCGCTATCGCCGCTGCAAGCTGGTGCTCAGCCCCCTCGGCGCGCAGGGCTTCCTGCTTGGTCGGGGTAATCAGCAACTCAGCGCTGCCGTTATACGGCGAATTGGTATAGACAACATCATCGTTGTGGCCACGCCGGCCAAGCTCGTCCGTACGCCGTTGCTGCGAACCGATACCGGCGATTTCATCCTCGACGCCGATATCAATTCGCGCAACTTTCTCCCCGTCGTAATTGGCTATCATCGTTTGCGGCTGGTAAGGACCGCGGTCTGAGCGGCCCTTCGCGCGATCGCACCGCTCGCGATCGCACCGCTGAGGATGCGTTTCGGCCGCCCACAATCTGCCAATCAAGAGATGATACCATGAGCTACGTGCCACACACCGATGCCGAGCGGACGGAGATGCTAGAGGCAATCGGACTTCGGCGCATGGAAGACTTGTTCGAGGACGTGCCTGCGCACATTCGGTTCCCCGAGCTCAAGCTTTCTCCGGCGATATCGGAGCTTGATCTTGGCCGGCAGATGCGAGCAATCGCCGCGCGCAATTTTGCCGTCGATCCGTCGCTCTCGTTTCTCGGAGCCGGCGCCTACCACCATTTCCGGCCAGCAACGGTCGACTACGTACTTTCCCGCGGCGAGTTCTATACCTCCTACACACAGTATCAGCCGGAAGTGAGCCAGGGCATGCTGCAGGCTCTGTTCGAGTATCAGAGCATGGTCTGCCGGCTCACCGCGATGGAAGTGAGCAACGTCAGCCATTACGACGGAGCGACTTCGCTTGCCGAAGCTGTGTTGCTCGCGTTGAATGTGACGCACGGCAAACGCACCAAGATCGTGTTGTCGCCCGCGGTCAACCCGCAATACCGCGCTGTAGTCAAGACTTACCTGCGCGGTACGCATGTCGCCACCGTCATCGGCGACGACAAGGACACGGCTGATGTCGATCGCCTCAAGTCGCTTCTCGACGATGAGACCGCCGCTCTCGTCATCCAGAATCCCAATTTCTTCGGCCAGTTCGAATCGGTCGACGAATTGGCCGAAGCGGTGCACTGCAGCGGGGCCCTGCTCATCGTCGTGACCGATCTGGTCGCGCTCGGCCTGTTCCGGCCACCCGGCCTTTACGGCGCCGACGTCGTCGTCGCCGATGGCCAGCCTCTTGGCATTCCGCCGTCATTCGGCGGACCGCATCTAGGCGTTTTTGCAACGCGCATGAGCCATGTGCGGCACATCTCCGGCCATCTCGTCGGCGAGACTGTCGACGCCGACGGCCGGCGCGGATATGTGCTTACTCTTGCAACGCGCGAGCAGCATATTCGGCGCAGCAAGGCGACAAGCAATATCTGCACCAATGCCGCAGTGTGTGCGCTTGCCGCCGCCGTCTATCTTGCAACCATGGGCAAGAGCGGGCTTCGGCAGGTCGCTGAGCTTTGCTTCCATAGGAGTCATTACGCGGCAGCGGCGATCGCGAAGCTGAAAGGTTTTGCGGCAAACCCGCAGGCGCCGACAAAGCCCTTCTTCAAGGAGTTTGTCGTGCGGTTGCCGCGCCCGGTTGCCGAGGTCAACAAGCATCTGCTTGAGCGCTACGGCATTATCGGCGGTTACGATCTCGGCGGTGATTACGCCTATCTGCGTAACCACATGCTGCTCTCGGTGACGGAGGTCAATACACGCGACAACATCGATCGGCTGGTCTGCGCGCTCGGCGAGGTCGCCCAATGAACCGCGCGACCGTCCCGACCGTCTATGAACTCAGCGTACCCGGCCGTCACGGCGTCGACCTGCCAACGCCCGACGTGCCGTTCGCGCAGCTCCCGAGCGATGAATTACGTGCTGATTGCGAACTGCCGGAACTGTCGCAGGCAGACGTCGTGCGGCATTATCTGGCGCTGTCGCAGCGGAATTTCGGCGTGGATTCCGGTTTCTATCCGCTCGGCTCGTGCACCATGAAATTCAATCCCAAGATCAATGAGGAGATTGCGCGCCTTCCCGGCTTTGCCGACGCTCATCCGCTGCAGCAGCCAGAAACGGTGCAAGGCAGCCTGGCGCTGATGTTCGAGCTGCAACGTTGGCTCGCCGAGATCGGCGGCTTTGCCGCCGTTTCGCTGCAGCCCTCGGCTGGCGCGCACGGCGAATTTACCGGCCTCTTGATGATCCGCGCGCATCATCGCGAGCGCGGCGAGCCTAAGCGCACGCGCATCCTGATTCCAGATTCCGCGCACGGCACCAACCCTGCCTCCACCGTCATGGCCGGCTTTACCGCTGTCGAGTTGCCTTCCGACGCCCGCGGCAATGTGGATCTGGCAGCCGTACAGGCAGCCTGCGACGAGACGGTCGCCGGCATCATGATGACCAACCCTAACACGCTAGGGCTGTTCGAGGAGCACATCGAGCGGGTGGTCGACCTAGTGCACGGATGCGGCGGGCTGGTCTATGGTGACGGCGCCAACATGAACGCGCTCGCCGGCATCGCGCGGCCCGGCGACCTCGGCTTCGACGTTATGCACTACAATCTGCATAAGACATTCGCGACGCCCCATGGCGGCGGCGGTCCAGGTGCCGGTCCGATCGGAGTTTCGGCGCGGCTTGCCGATTTTCTGCCCGGGCCGTTGATCGAGCGACAAGGCGAGGACGAGCACCCGTGTTACCTTCCGGTCGAGCCGAAGAAGTCGATCGGCCGCGTCTCGACGTTTTTCGGCAATTTCGGCATGTTCGTGCGCGCTCATGCATATATTCTTCAACATGGAGCCGACGGATTGCGTACCAATTCCGAGCACGCAGTTTTGAACGCCAATTACCTTCGCGTTAGGCTGCGCGACGCTTTCAGCGTGCCGTTTGATCGCATCAACATGCATGAGTTTGTCTGTCGCGGCGCAGTCGAGAATACCGGCGTTCGCGCCTACGACGTCAGCAAGCGGCTGTTGGATTACGGCTTTCATCCGCCGACCAATTATTTTCCGCTGATCGTGCCGGAAGCATTGATGATCGAGCCGACCGAAACCGAGAGCAAGCCGACGCTCGACGCGTTCGTCGCGGTCATACACGCGATCGCGAGCGAAGCAAGGAGCAATCCAACGCTGGTCAAGACGGCGCCGCACGAGACCCCGGTCAAGCGGCTCGACGAGGTTAAGGCGGCGCGCCAACTCGTGCTGACGGATCGCGCCGGCCTTCGACGCCCTTGATCAGTTCGCCCGGCGGGATCGCGTCATGACCGAAGCGAATCCGGCTCATCCACTGCGACGGACGCCGCTGCATGCGCTGCATCTGCGCCTTGGCGCGCGCATGGTGCCGTTCGCCGGATACGAGATGCCGCTGCAGTACCCCTCCGGCATCATCAAGGAGCACCTGCACACCCGCTCGGCAGCCAGCGTGTTCGACGTTTCGCATATGGGGCAGATCGCGGTGCGGCCTCGCTTTGAACGCATTGAAGAGGCTGCGCGGGCGTTGGAATCGCTCGTGCCGGAGGATTTGCTGGGACTTGCGGCCGGCCGTCAGCGTTATGCCCTTCTGACGAACGAGGGGGGCGGCGTGCTTGACGACCTGATGGCGTCGAAGCAGGGCGACAGCTTTTTGCTAATCGTTAACGCATCGCGCAAGGCTGCGGATGAAGCGTATCTGAGCGGCAAGCTTGCAGACTTCTGTCACGTCGAGCTGTTGGCCGAGCGCGCGCTGATTGCGCTGCAGGGCCCGCAATCCGAAAGCGTTCTCGCGACGCTGGCGCCTGAGATTCGTGCTATGCGCTTCATGGACGTGCGCCGCCTCACGCTTCTTGGCGAAATCTGCGCCGTGTCGCGCTCCGGCTATAGCGGCGAAGACGGCTTCGAAGTCAGCATTGGCGCCGAGGCGGCCGAGCCGCTGTTCCAGGCGCTGCTGCGCAATCCGGTGGTCGCGCCGGCTGGGCTCGGCGCGCGCGACAGTTTGCGGCTCGAAGCAGGTCTTTGCCTTTACGGATCCGATCTCGACGAAACGATCACCCCCGTGGAGGCAGCCTTGGAATGGACTGTCGCACCAGCGCGCCGCGGCGGCGGTGCCCGTGCCGGCGGCTTCCCCGGAGCTCAAGCCATCCTGCGCCAGCTCGCCACAGGCAGCACGCGCAGGCGCGTCGGATTGCGGCCCGAGGGACGCGCTCTGGTGCGTCGCGGCAGCCGACTGTTTCGCGCCGAGAGCGACACTGTCCCCATCGGCGTCGTCACGTCTGGCGGTTTTAGCGTAAGCCTCGGCGTTCCCATCGCGATGGGCTATGTTGCGACCGGCGCCGCCGTGCCCGGCACCCGGTTGTTTGCCGAAGTGCGCGACAAACGGCTTCCGGTCGCTGTTGCGGAACTGCCTTTTATCCAACTGCGCTACAAACGTCTGTAGACTTTCAACGGATGCCGTCGAATGCTGCGATTTACGAAAGATCACGAATGGCTTCGAGTTGACGATGGCACTGCCACAGTCGGAATTACGCAGTATGCGCAAGACAAGCTTGGCGACCTCGTCTACGTCGAATTGCCACATCTCGGCGCAAAATTCGCAATGGGCGCTGTCGCCGCGACGGTCGAGTCCGTTAAAGCGGCCTCCGAGGTCTATGCACCCATCAGTGGAGAGGTCATCGCGGTGAACGACAAGCTTTCTGGCGATCCGGGATTAGTCAATTCCGACCCCACCGGCAATGGCTGGCTGTTCAAGCTGAAGATCGACAACAGTGCCGAGCTTTCACAGCTGCTCGATGAGGCTGCCTATAAGGCGCTGACGGTCTGAGCGTCGCGTCGCAGCTGGCTTAGACGTGAGTGATATTTAGAGTCCCCGATAGGGGTTGTGTCACGAGCATTGTCGGTCCACACGGCGATGCGCAACTGTACGATAGATGAAGGAGGGCCCTTCAGGTTCGGCAATCAGGTGCCGATCTCAAGCCACCGCGAGCTGCTGTGGTCAAAAGCCATGGTGGTGAACGTTGCGGAAACGCCGGGACGAGATTCCGGCAGGCACGGTCGAGAGAGGTGATCGCAAGCGAACCGCTGCGTGAAGTGTCGAAAGGGATTTGGTGATGTCAAAACCGGGGGCTCCCCTATCCTCCGGGATCAGCTTGGGGGATGCCTGAGCCTGCCCGAACGACATCCGGCATATAGGCGGCGCGAAGCTCGACTAGGCTTCGTACGGAACGTGAGAACCTGGCCGGCGATGTTAAGGGAAAAGACACAAGCGGCTACAACCGCGAGGTCGAAAGTACCGATGCGTTGGAGAGGGGCGGACTGCCTCGTAAGAGCGACGAAGCGGGGTAATGCCCGTGGAGCAAAGGGGGCAGGTCATCGCCATTGGGTCGGGTCAACCAGCAATGGGAGGAGTCCGATAGCCAATGGAAGGCGGCAGCCTTCATGCGATGGCACGAGCCGTATGAATCCAGAGGTTCACGTACGGAATCTGTGAGCGGCTCGGGGTGAAATACCCCGGGCCAACTCGGCATCAGGAAACCCCACGCCTTCAGGCCAGCATGGGATGTGGCACGCCGCGGCGGTGGCGCTCGTTTTTTGGTTTTGCTCGTCGCGCAAGGTGTTGTCGGCGTGCCGCGTCGCTGCGGATGGGATTGTGCGATGGTTCCGCTGCATAGGCCTTGATCAGGAGGTAGCACTACTTTGCGCTTCAGTCGTCACTCATAGCGCAGGGCTTCGATCGGATCGAGATGCGCAGCCTTCCGTGCCGGATAGTAGCCGAAGAACATGCCGACGGCGGCGGAGAACAGGAAACCCCCTGCGATCGCGGGAAACGAAATCGGCGCGGGCCAGCCCGCGATCATTGAAATAGCGATCGAAGTTGTTACGCCCATGATGATGCCGGCAAGCCCACCACTGACGCTGAGGAAGATGGCCTCGGCGAGAAACTGCAGCAACACCTGCAGGCGCCGGGCCCCGATCGCCATACGCAGCCCGATCTCACGCGTGCGCTCGGTCACCGAGACCAGCAGGATATTCATGATCCCGATGCCGCCGACGATCAACGATATCGATGCCACGGCCGCGAGCAGGAGAGCCATGATCCGGCTGGAGCTCTGCGCCGTTTCGGCGATCTGGCTAAGATTGCGAACCTGAAAATCATTGACGTCGCCGGGACGGATTTGATGGCGTCGGGCGAGAATGCCGGTAATTTGTACGATTGCGGTCTGTACCTGGTCTTCGCTCGTCGCCTGGACATAGATCTGATTAACGCGACCAAGTAGTCGCGGTTGCAGATTGTAGGGATTGGGCGACGGCAGATAGACCCAGTTCAGCGGTGCCTGCTGCTGGCTCGGCGCGGCCACGCCGAGCACTTTGCGCTCAGCGGTCGAGAATGGGATCATGATGAGGTCGTCCTGGTCGGTGCCGAACGGCGTCTGTCCCTTGGAGGCGAGAATGCCGATCACGCGCAATGGAACGCTCTTGGCCTGAATCAACGCGCCGATCGGGCTTTCGTCTGCCGAGAACAGTTGCCGTACAACGGTCTGGCCGAGCACCGCCACCAGCGCGGCGCCATCATTGTCCTCGGGCAAAATGCCGCGTCCCTCGGCGATCTGCCAATTCGTGATGGGCGGATAGTTGGGACTGACGCCTTGAATGTTGGTGGTCCAATTCTGATTACTATATTGCGTCTGCCCCATCTGCCGGATGAGGTAGCTGACGCTGGCAACAGCGGGCGCTTCGCGGCGCAATACTTCGGCATCGTCGACTGTGAGCGTGGAAGCGCTGCCAAGTCCGCCGCGTGCACCGCCCATCGTGCTGGTGCCGGGAACGACAACCAAGAGATTGGTGCCCAGGCTCTGTATCTGCTTGAGCACGGCTTGATTTGCACCCTGGCCGACGGCGACCATCGCGATGAGGGCTGCGACGCCGATGAAGACGCCTAACATAGTCAGCGCCGAGCGCATTTTGTTGCGGATGATAGCCTGCAACGCAGCCGAGGCGATCATCAAGCCGAAGGCGGACACTGAGCCGGACACGCGTAGGCCAAGCGCCGCCGCGGCCTCGTCTTGCACCGGCGCAGGCTCGGCGGCAGCGGTGGTGTGCTCTTTACTCGTGCGCTTTCGCTCATCGGACACAATCCTGCCGTCGCGCATGGTGACGATGCGATCAGCATAGGCGGCGATGTCCGATTCGTGGGTGACAACGACGATGGTGACGCCGCGGTCGCGGTTGAGCGCCCGCAGTGTATCCATGATGTCGTGCGAGTTGCGGGTATCCAGATTGCCGGTCGGCTCGTCAGCGAGCAGCACGGCCGGATTGTTGATGAGAGCGCGGGCAATGGCGACACGCTGCTGCTGCCCCCCGGAAAGCTGACCCGGCGTGTTGCTCTCGCGGTCGCCCAAGCCCAGCAGACTGAGTACTGCGCGAGCGCGTTCGGTTCGCGACCTGCGGCTGGGGCGGCTCGCCGCATAAAACAGCGGCAGCGCCACGTTCTCGATGGCGCTGGTGCGGGCGAGCAAATTGAAGCTTTGAAACACGAATCCGAGCCGCTCGCTGCGCAGTCGGGCGAGTTCGGGCTCACTGAGTTTTGCGACGTCGGTGCCTTCGAAATAGTAATTGCCGTCAGTCGGCCGATCGAGGCAGCCGAGGAGCGCCATCAGCGTGGATTTGCCGGACCCGGACGATCCCATGATGGCAACGAATTCTCCCGAACTCCACGGAGAGACTGACGCTCCGCAAGGCATGAACGTCGACGTCTCCGACGCGATAGACGCGCGTCGCGTTCTCTATCCTGATCGTCGGTTCTGGCATGTTCCCGTTCCTGACGAAGCGATCAGAATCGCAAGCGCAACACGGTTCCCTGGCCGCCCGCAGAGCTTTGTTCGGCGGTAATGACGAGAACGCCCGGCTGCAGGTTTCCGCTGACGATTTCGGTGTAGGTATCGTCGTCGAGACCGAGTGTGACCGGGACGGCAACTGGCTTGCCGTCGCGAAGGATCCAGACTTGGCCCTGATTCGAAGCGCCGCCCGAGGCGGTCGGCTCAGGCGCTTTGGGTTGAACGGAAGCCGCTCGTTGGCTTCTGGGTAAAAAGCGCAGGGCCTGGTCTGGAACGCGAATGACGTTGCTTCGCTGATCGACGATGATGCGTGCCGAGGCCGTCATGCCCGGTTTCAGCGCCAGGTCGGAATTATCTATGCCGATCACGACATCGTAGGTCACCACGTTCTGTACCGTCTGCGGCGATTGGCGTACCTGCACCACTTTGCCGACGAAGGTCCGCTTCGGGAATGCATCAACCGTAAATGAGCATTCGTCGCCTTCCTTGATGTCGCCGATGTCGCTTTCGCTGACGTTGGTATCGACTTGCATCTTCTTCAAATCGCTGGCGATGAGAAAAAGCGTAGGCGTCTGAAAGCTGGCTGCAACGGTCTGCCCTTGCGTCACATTGCGGGAGACGACGGTACCGTCGACTGGGGACACGATATCGGTGTAGCCGAGATTGAGCGCCGCATTCTCGACCAACGCCTGGTCGATCTTGACGGTCGCCTGATCCTGTTGAACGACGTAGGCCTGATCCTCGGCCTGCTGGCGCGCGATCGAGTTCTGCGCTGCCAATTGCTGGAAGCGCAGCAAGTTTTTCTGATCCTTGGCCAGGATTGCTTGATCGCGGGCGAGTTGCGCCGAATACTGGGCAAGTGCGGCCTGGAACGGTCGCGGGTCGATTTTCGCGCAAACCTGACCGGCCTTCACCTCCGTATTGTAATCGCAGGAAAGACTTTGAATAACGCCCGATACGTAGGTGCCGACCAGAACGGTCAGGACCGGATTAACCGTTCCGGTGGCCGTAACGGTTTGGATGACCGAGCCGCGTGTGACCGGCGCCGTGACATAGCGCACAGAGCTTTTTGTGCCGAGCGTCCACCACAAGGCGGCGGCGATGCCAACAATGCAAATCGCGAGAAGCGGCGCGATGAGCATGAACTTCCTGCCACCTGCCCGCTTTGTGGTTGCGGCACTCGGCTCGGTCGGGAAACCAAGGATCTTGCCGCGCGATTCGGGGGCCGAGGCATCAAACCCTACACTCATTGGCTATCACATCTGCTGTCGAGGCACCGATCATCTTTTGCCATTCATCACTTCCTCTCGATGCGCCCGACAACTGACCGAAAAGGCCAAAGGGCACATTGATTTGCGTCAATCGGCGCGAAGACGCCCAGATCGCTCGCACGAAGTGAACTGACACAGCGCAGCGAGCACCGTACTACGGGGGCCGCTCCGGCCAAGAATAGCAGGTGATAATCGGCGTTCTTTTTTCACTTCAAAGTCGCGGCGACATCGATATTCGAGCACCGCTTCGTGATAAGGCTACGGTAAGGAAGTCCTGCGCAGCGCGCAGTTCGCTATCGTGTGGCATAATGCTTTTGGTCATCAACGGCGTTTGGACACTTTCAGGATCAAGGTCCGATCCGCGCAGCATTTCGAACGTAGGAACCGGCAGCCACGAATGGCGTAACGTGCCGGCACGCGACATCCCCTGCCATCCGTCATACCATCAAGAAATTGCGTTCAATATCATCATGCCAACGAACACGGCCGCCATAGCTAGTCCGAAGATGAGTGTTACGCTGTCGCAATTCACTGGGCTCTTGGCCCCGATCGCTCGGGTTGGAACCTTCGCTCGCATATCCACTCCTCCACTTGACGATGATTTCGAGGTTCGTCGCTTAGCCGAATGACGGTCTCGGCGGCCAGTCTGAATGTTTCCCAGAATGCTTGGAGGACTGGATCAATCAGGACAAGCCTCCTTCTCGTCGTAGATCCTCTAGCCTCGCGACCCTGATGGACGATTGAGGCACCAGATGGCGAAGTTGAGCGCAACGGCAAACGTGACCCATGCGAGGTAGGGGACCAGAAGCAAAGCTGCCCCCGCGCGGATCGGATAGAAAAGCGCTATAGTTGCGACGATTGACAACCAAAGCAGTGCGATGTCCAGAAGCCCGAGATCCGGACGGTGCAGGCTGAAGAAGATCGGTGTCCATGCGGCGTTCAGAGCGAGCTGCAACGCATAAATCGCCAGTGGCAGCGTGGCGCCGGCAAAGCCCGCCTGCCGCCAGACCATCCAGCCTGAAACGGCGATCGTTAAATACAGGACGGCCCAGACCGGCGCGAACAGCCGGTTCGGCGGGCGCCAGGCCGGCTTAGCTAAGCGCTCGTACCACTCGCCCGGCCGGAACGCCGCGCCCGTAACGGCCGCGAGGAAGCAGGCGGCGATGAACCCAAGCAGCACAAGCAGGGATGACGCGCTCATGATGCCTTTCTTAATCGTAAAGCGAGCAATAACCTCATACCCAACTTAGACCACCGTACCGAACAATTTTCCGATGCCGGCGGTGAGAGCCATCGCCAACGCGCCCCAGAATGTTACACGGGCTGTGGCACGCAGGACGTTTGCCCCACCTGCTTTTGCCCCGATTGCACCCAGCAAGGCGAGGAAGCCCAGAGATGCAGCGGAAACAATCGGGACGAGCGCAGTGGCGGGCGATATGACGACCATGAGCAAGGGCATCGCCGCACCGACGGAAAACGTCGCCGCCGATGTCAGTGCAGCTTGTATCGGACGCGCGGTGGTAATTTCGGAAATTCCAAGCTCATCGCGCGCATGGGCAGTCAAGGCATCTTTCGCCATTAGCTGTTGGGCAACTTGGCGCGCGACCGCCTGATCAACCCCACGTTTTACGTAGATATCGGCAAGCTCATCAAGTTCAAACGCAGGATTCTCGCTCAACTCTTTGCGCTCGCGCGCGAGGTCAGCCTGTTCGGTATCCGATTGCGAGCTGACGGAAACATACTCGCCGGCTGCCATCGACATGGCGCCAGCGACTAGTCCCGCGACACCCGCGATCAAGATTTCGCTCTGTGCGGCGTTTGCTGCGGCAACACCGACGACCAAGCTTGCGGTCGAAATGATACCGTCGTTGGCGCCGAGCACCGCGGCGCGCAGCCAGCCAATGCGATCGATGAAGTGATTCTCCGGATGGAGGCGAAGACAACTCATCCGACATTCCGCCTGTCAGATCACAGCCGCCCCATGAGAACCAGTACGACGAGGATGATCAGGATGATACCGATGACACCGACTCCGCCGTGGCCGAATCCGTAGCCGTAGCCGCCGAAGCGGCCACTGAACCCACCAAGCAGAAAGATGACAAGAATGATGATGAGTATAAGCCCAAGCGACATGGTCTAACCTCCATTGCGTTGTAACCAAGCTTTCCTCTGTCAGGGGGCTAAAACCAATTAATTCCCGCCAGCGGCAGCACCCGCGCAAGGATCGCCCCCACGCAGATCAGCACCACTAGCAGCTTGAGAAGATTTGCTAAACGACCGTCATTAATGAACTTATCGATGGCCCAAAAACAAATTGCACCGACGACGCAAATAATTAGAACCCCGATTAAGACTGAAAGCATAGCAACCCCCTGTGTTGGTGTGGGCGCCGAAAAGTAGGCGTAGGGATCGTATTCGCTCGAGCCGATGGCGATCGCGCCCAAGATATTAGGCGCGACAAATATCCGCCGGCCACCGCCATGACGAATGCGGTGCCTACCGCGCCAGATTAACCAAATTCGTGCGCCGATTCTCGCCAATTCTCGCTCAAGTTGGGCGACACCGACAACGACGGGGACGACGATACCGGCGGCTGCAAAGCTGCAAGTGCAATCGTGGTCAGTAAGGCTAACATGTCACTCTCCTATTTATTGCGCACATCGAACGCTCATCGATACGGCCACATGCTAAAATGAACGCAGTGGCCTTTGTACGCTACCAGCGGTCACGCCAGTGCCAGAACCGTTCGCGCTCCCTTTTGGAATCGAGCTTCGCTTTCTGCTCGTCGCTGAGCGTGGCATAGAACGCATCGAGTGCTGGCCTTACCGCCTTGATCGCTTGCAGCATCGCGTCGAGCCGCTTTTCCATCGCTTCCATGCGACCGACCATCGTCGTCGGAATATCGGTGGAACAAGCCGCGCGCATCGTTTCGGCCGCCTTGCTGGAGGCTGCCTTGAATTCATCGAACTTGGCGCGCTGCGCGTCCGTCGGCTTGACTATCCGTTCCAGATTGTCGAGTCGCCATTCGGCGAACCCGGCCGCGCGCGGGCTGCACATGCGCCCGAGTTGCTGCCGGTCCATCATGCCTGGGCCCATCATGTAGCCGCGGCCGTCACGATCGCCGCGGCCTCGATCGCTCGGCTGGGCCTGGGCAATGGCCATGAAACTCAAAATTACGAGCGTCCACACCGCGAGCAGCCGCAATGCGGCGCTATATTTCGACGACATGATAAGCCTCCATCGTTATGACCATCACGAGAACAACACCGTAAATCGTGCACCTTGGTCTTTATCGGCGCGCCCGATCACCAATTCGCTGCCGAGCCGCTCGACAAAGGATCGAACAATCCTCATTCCCAATCCTTTGCGGGCAGCGAAATCAAATTCGTCCGGTAAGGCCGGGCCATAATTGGATACCGATAGCGCGTAGCCTTTTCCGGGATTCGCTTGCAAACTAACCGTGATCCGACCCTTGCCGTGCTTGGCCGCGTTTGTGATCAGCTCATTGGCGATGAAGCCGAGCGGCCGCGCGATAACGGTCGGCAGATCGATTGCAACCCCCTCAACGATGACGTCCCGCCCCCCGGGCTGTCCCGAGGACAGCATCGTGGAAAAGTCGCGACAAAGATCCTCGAGGAATTGCTTGAACGCGACGGTCTGCGCTCCTTGGAGCGAGTGCAGACGCCGGTGAATGCGCCCGATCATGACAACGCGATCGGCGGCGGCGGCCAACTGCGTGGCGGCCTCGGTATTCGCCGCCGCTCGGCTCTGAAGCGAAAGGAGGCTCACGACCATTTGCAGATCGTTCAAAATTCTATGATTGGATTCGCTGCTCAAGAACGCTTGATTTTTGATCGTCTCGTCCTTTTGGCGAAGCAGGCTCTCATAAAACGCGATGATTTCTTGCAGCTGCAGTTCGGCCCGGCGATATCTTTCTAGTTCGCGTTCATAGCTCGCGACCGTAAGGTGCCGAGAGCATTTTCCCGGAGCAACCGAAGCTATGGCCAGGCTGTGCGCATGTTGCATGGCCGACCCTCCCGGCTCTCCGCAGCGCGGATACAAACACTAAGCATTCCTGGATATAGTGACACCGCCTTGAGCCAAATCAATTATGCCTGTTATCAGACGCTAAGCCTGCCGGCCTGGGAGTTGGGAGTCTGTATAAAATTGACCACATTGGCAGACCCGCAGGGGTCCTATGCAATGCTGGTGGTTCGGCCCGAAGAACGGCTGGACGGGCGCGATCTGGTGTTGAGATGCGGATTGTCGTTCAAAACCACACTCAGGAGCGAGTTGTGAACGATGATTTTCCCGTTGTAATCGATCAGTCCTAGTTTCCGGAATTTGTTCATGAACTGGCTTACGCGCGATCGCGTCGTGCCGACGAGCCCTGCCAGCGTTTCCTGGCTGATCTTCCCAATGATCGGCTCAGGAATGCCTCCCTTGTCGAAATTTGCCAACAAGAGGAGCGTGCGCGCCAGGCGCCGCTCGCTTGAATTGAACAGTTGATCGACCAGGTCCTCCTCGACCCGAAGCGTGCGGGTCAGAAGATGGTCGATGAAAAACCGGGAAAACGCTGGCTCGTCATGGAGCACGCGGACCATAGCCGCCTTCTCCAACCGCATGAGCTCGCAATCCGATAGGGCCACGGCTGAGGTCAGTCGCCGCGGCTGCCCAGTCAGGCATCCCTCTCCGAAGAATTCGTCCGGGCCGTGGATTGCGACGACAGCTTCCTTCCCATGCTCGGATACAACGATCAGTTTGACCTTGCCCCTCAGCACATAGAAAACCACATCCGCAGGACTACCCTGCGAAAACACCGTTTCGCGCATTCGATACTTTACGAGGGTGTGACCGCTGCCATCCGTATTGAGATAGATTTTCGGATCGAAGGATCCCGCTCTGCTGGTCTTGGTTTTACGATCAACGGTTCGCTTGACCATATGTTTTCGTTCCTCGCACAGACGGGCGACAGTGTTGCAGCCGGCCGGATCACGTTGCGGCTTTGATCTGCCTCGCTTTTTCCTCAGCCAGCAGTTTCAAGAGCGTGTCGCGTTTAACAGGATCGGTTTCAGCTTTGAGCTGATCAATGTAACGCGCGACGTTCTGGCGCTCGATGAACGCTTTCAGCGTATCGTCCATTTGAGCCTCCCACCAGGGAGAAGCAGCGGCCAAATCGCGCGACCGTTGGAAGACCTATGCACTAAGATAGCGGCCGGCTTTGGAGGTTGGGGGGCACGGGGCCAAGCCATCTAAAGCGCATCAGCGATCCTCTTGCACCGCGACCGGATCGCTTCCGAAGGCTACATCTCGCCGTCAAAGGAGTCGAGCGATATGTCGGACGGCAGACATTATGGCCGAGGCAGCGCCGTAGTGGGCAAAGCGCTGTCATTCCGCTCAGCCAAGCGAAATCGCAATGAAATGTCCGAATACGAGACCTTGGCCTTGCCTCGAGTGTCAATTGGGCGCAGCCTCCACGGACGATCCGCCCACGGGCGACGGCGAAGAGACCCGGTAAGAGACAAGAAAGTGGCCGGAGAGTAGCGGCGGTGTCGGTAATACGTGCCGCGTAAAACGTTTGCACACGACCAGAGGAGCAGTGAGATGGTGGCCCGACGCAAGGCTTCGGAGCCGCACGCCAACCGATTGCTCGGTCTGCTGCCGCCCAGAGATTACCAACGGCTTCGCCCGCATCTTCACCGTATTTCGCTGCAGTACAAACAATCTCTCTATCGCGCCAACAAGCCTATCGAGTTTGTCTATTTCATCGAAACTGGCGTCGGTTCCCTGGTGAACACCATGAAGAACGGCGACGCAGCCGAGGTTGGAACGATCGGCAACGAGGGGCTGGTGGGCCTGCCGATCGTGCTCGGCGACGACAGGGCGCCGACCAGCGTTTACGTCCAGGTTCCCGGCGTTGGCCTGAGAATGAAGGCCGCGCTTTTCAAAAAGGGGTTGGCGCGCAGCGCCTCGATGCGAGCCGTGATGCTGCATTATGCCCATGCTTTTTTCAACCAGGTCGCGCAGTCGGCTGCGTGCAATCAATTTCATTCCATTGAGCAGCGCTGCTGTCGCTGGATGCTGATGACGCACGACCGAATGCAATCCGATGATTTTTTGCTCACGCAGGAGTTCCTGGCCATGATGCTCGGCGTGCAGCGAACCGGCGTGACGGCTGCGGCGGGCGCCCTGCAACGGGCCGGCCTTATCCGCTATAAGCGCGGCAACGTCACGATCATCGATCGGCGCGGCCTGATCCGCCGCTCGTGCGAGTGCTACGGCATTTCCAAGAAGGAGTTCGATCGCCTGCTCGGAAAACGATCAACACGCACGGTCCGCTCCGAGATGCTCTCGTGAGCAGGTCCGGCCCGACAGCCTCGACGGTCATCTCTGCCAGTAGGCCGCGCCGGATGCCCGACGCACCCGAAGGATCGGCCGCGAGCGGAAAAACATTAGGTGAAGTCGCTCGCCTTTCGCCCGACGCGGCATTGCACCGACTTTCAAGCACCGGCATGGGCCTCACTTCCAGGCAGGTCAAGGCGCGGCTGCGTTCGGCAGGTCCTAACCAAGTCGCTCGCCAGACGCGCCATACGATCCTTGGGGAGCTCGTTGGCCGCTCGATTAACCCGTTGAACGCGCTCTTGCTGGCGCTTGCGACGGCCTCCTACTTCCTGGGCGATCAGCGGGCCGCGATCATGATTGCCGTCATGGTGGTTCTGAGCATCTCGCTCGGCTTTATCCAGGAACATCGCTCCAATAATGCTGCCGACAAACTGCGACGGATGGTGCTGACTACCGCGACCGTGCGCCGGCAGATTGGCGCCGCGGCGAATGACCACGTCGACGTACCGATCGAGCAACTCGTGCCCGGCGACATTGTCCTACTGTCGGCGGGCGACATGATCCCCGCCGACCTCAGGCTGATCTCGGCGAAGGACCTTTTCATCAACCAGTCGACGCTCACCGGCGAGGCGATGCCAATCGAAAAGGGCGCTGCTGCACATGCCGGCGCCGCGGAGACGCCATTTGACCTCCCAAACATCTGCTTCATGGGCAGTGCTGTCGTCAGCGGCATCGGCTGCGGTGTGGTCGTACTTACCGGTCCGCGTACTGCCTTCGGCGTGGTGGCGAACGCAATTGCCGAACAGCGCGTGCTCACGAGTTTCGACAAGGGAATCGCCCGGTTTACCTGGTTGATGCTCGGTTTCATCGTGGTGATGGCCCCGCTTGTGTTCGTGATCAATGGCCTTACCAAGGGAAATTGGCTCGAGGCCTTGCTGTTCGCGGTCGCCGTGGCGGTAGGATTGACGCCAGAAATGCTGCCGATGATCGTGACGGTCAATCTGGCCAAGGGCGCGATGGCGATGTCGCGCAGGAAGGTCATCGTTAAACGCCTCAATGCAATCCAGAACTTCGGGGCCATGAGTGTATTGTGCACTGATAAGACCGGGACACTCACGCAGGATCGCATTATCCTCGAGCGCCACCTTGATATCAGGGGCGGCGACTCGGACCGCGTCATCGAATACGCTTACCTGAATAGTTTCCACCAATCTGGTCTCAAGAACCTGCTTGACGTCGCCGTCCTGAAACATGTCGAACTCGAGGGGGGCCTCAAGGTCAAGGAAAGGTTCCAGAAGATCGACGAAATGCCGTTTGACTTCGAGCGGCGGCGGATGTCCGTCGTTCTCGGACGCGATGACGGGGTTCATATCCTTGTCTGCAAGGGCGCCGTCGAAGAGGTGTTTGCGGTTTGCAAGCACTACGCGATCGATGACGAGATCGGTCCCCTCGATGAGAGCCACTTCGCGGCGGCGGTGGAGACGACGGCAGAGCTTAACGCGGACGGTTTTCGGGTCGTGGCGGTCGCCTTCAAAGAGATGCCACCAACGCAGGCGACGTATTCCGTCGCCGACGAGTCCGACCTCACCTTGCTCGGCTACATCGCGTTTCTTGACCCGCCGAAGGAAACGAGCGCCGCCGCGATTGCCACGCTAAAGGCCAGCGGCGTGCAGGTAAAGATCCTGACGGGGGATAGCGACATCGTTACGCGTAAGATCTGCCACGAAGTCGGCCTGCCGGTGGACCGCATCGCTCTCGGTAGCGAGATGGCGCTGTTATCGCCCGACGAGTTGGCAAGCTTGGCCGAGACGGTCGCAGTGTTCGCCAAGGTCTCGCCGTCGCAGAAGGCTGCAATCATCGAGGCCTTGCATCGGAAGGGATATGTCGTCGGATTTCTGGGGGATGGCATCAATGACGGACCGGCGCTGAAAGCCGCGGACGTTGGCATATCGGTGGACAGTGCCGTCGACATTGCCAAGGACTCTGCGGACATCATATTGCTTGAGAAAAGCTTAGCTGTGCTCGGTGATGGCGTCATCGAGGGCCGAAAGGTCTTTGGTAACATTACCAAATATATTAAGATGGGCGCGAGTTCAAATTTCGGAAATATGTTCAGCGTGCTCGGCGCAAGCATCATTCTGCCGTTTCTGCCGATGACGGCGATTCAGGTGCTCACCAATAATCTGCTTTACGATTTTTCGCAGACCACCATCCCGACCGACAATGTCGACGCCGAATACCTGGCGGTACCGCGGAGATGGGACATTGGTAACATAACGAAATTCGTCTTGTTCATCGGCCCGATTAGCTCGATCTTTGATTACGTCACATATTTTACGATGCTCTATGTATTCGACGCGTGGAGCAATCCTGCGCTATTCCAGACTGGCTGGTTCGTCGAATCTCTGCTCACCCAGACGCTCATCATCCATATCATTCGCACGGCGAAGATTCCATTTTTTGAAAGCCGAGCCAGCACGGCGCTCGTCACGACAACCATCATCATTGCTGCAATCGGGATTGCCCTACCGTTCTCCTGGCTCGGAGGCTTGCTGGGCTTCATCCCGTTGCCTCCGACCTATTGGATCGCGCTCAGTCTTATCCTCCCGAGCTATGTAATTCTGACGCATTTCATGAAGACATGGTTCATTCGACGGTTCGGGTTGAGCTGATTTTTCACTGCACCGATGACTGCGTATCTCGTAAAAGACGTAAGGTCGGACGCACGCCGACGGCGTCCCGGCGGGCCAGGAGTCGGAACCCCGTCGTGTTTAATCTCGTGAATCCACATCGAGCCGGACGGCGGCGGTTTGGCGGGGGAAACGCCGGCATTCGACAATCGGCTACATGAGCCCCACAGAGTTCAAGCGGAAGGCCGAATTAGCTTAAGCGGTGTCATCCAAACCGGGTGCAGGCCAATCTGACAATTGTCTTGCTTGCCAAGCTCACCGCAATATTGACGCCCGACCCCAAGCGAATGCCGTCCCTTCTTGGGAAAGCCCGTGTCATCGATGATCCAGGCTTCGATCCGCCCGTGGCGTTCCATCTCCGGCGGCACCATTTCGCGCACCTTGGCCAAAACCTTCTCGTTGGACCAGTTGCCTTCACCCTTCACCGACAAAATGTAACAGCAACTGATGTTGGGCCGCGGTCCGTTCAGGCGCCGTAATCGCGGCCATCGGCTCGACGCTCTTGCGCTCGCAAGGCATCATCAGCCCCACGCAATGATCCGAAGCGGTTTGGCCCGGCCCGCGTGTCCAATCGCGCTCGTTAGACCCTCGACATAGGCCGAAAAGCGCGATTCAGCCTCACCTGATTTTGGCAGATTCCATCTCAGACCCTCCACATGCTGAAAAATGAATCTTGCCCAATACATGGGTCTCATTGGAAAAGATGCGACCAAGACTACGGCGCCTGCACGGATTGCATTCCCGGCCAGACCCGCGAATGCTTCCAGCCACAGTGTTGCGAAAAAACACTAGTCAGCCGAAAAAATCGAGGTCCATTGGCGTCGGGATGGTCAAGCTTGGAAGAAATGCCTATCGTGACACTACACTCGTTGAAGTTGAGGTCTGTTTGGCCTCTGCGTTGTTGCGCTTACGCACCGCATGCCAGGACTCCGTCGATGTCTGGAGACAAGGGAAATTTCGCTCACGGCAGGCGCTGGCTCGTACTTTTGTTCACTGCAGCGGCAGTTTTGCTGTTCAACTCCCTGTTTTTTGCGCTTGTTTCTCCTGCTCAAGCTCTACCAAGCTTCGCGCGGCAAACTGGACAGCCGTGTGGTGCATGCCACACCGATTTTGCCGGACTAACGCCCTATGGACGGCGCTTCAAGATCGGCGGCTACACGTATGGCGGTGGAGCGTACCGTACGGCCCTGTTTCCCAGTTCCGACGATTCGACGGACGACGGAAAGAAGAAATGGGTGCCGCCGATCTCGACAATGGCGCTCATCGAATATACACATCTGCAGACGGATTTGCCGCCGCCGACCGCGCCCTACAGCGCCAACGATAATGTGCTGCTCTCCACGGCCAGCTTCTTCTGGGGTGGCGCAATCACTGATCATCTCGGCGCGTTCTCGCAGGTAACATATAACCCGCCCGGCCCGGGAGGCTTCGGCACCGATCCGTTTGCCGCCCACACGTGGCACTGGGACAATACCGATGTCCGTTATGCCGACTCGGTAAATCTCGGGCGCTTCAACGTCACCTATGGAGTCACTGCGAACAACAGTCCTACTGTCCAGGATCCCTGGAATACCACGCCGGCCTGGGGCTTCCCTTACGTGTTCTCGTTCTTCAGCCCAGGATTTGGCTCAACTCCAATTCTCGACGGTGCATTCGCACAGCAGGTCGCCGGAGTGGGAGCTTATGCCTACGTCAACGACCTGGTGTATCTGGAGACGACCGTCTACCACTCGCTTGATTTCGAATACGCTGAATGGCCTGGGCAGCGACCCGTTTAATACCGGCGTCGGCCGCTTTGATTTCGCTCCCTATTGGCGCTTGGCTTTCGAGCCCCATTGGGGGCGCAATTGGCTCGAAATCGGAACGTTCGGCATGACGGCCAACATCAATCCGTGGGTCAATCCCGGCACCGCGGATACCTCTTTTTTTTCGCAGACCGACAAATACACGGACATCGGCCTAGACACGCAATATCAGTATCAGGGCGATAATTTCTGGCTCACGCTGCGCGGCAGCTACATTCACGAATATCAGAAACTGGATGGAAGCTTCTTCAACATGCTCTCCGGCAATCCGTCCAATGAGCTTAACGAGGCAAGAGCCTATGCCTCGCTGGCCTACGGCAATGACAATAGAATTGTGCTCACCGGCCAGTACTTCAACTCGTGGGGAAATTCCGATTCAGTCTTGTATGCAGCCAACGCCAACTTCAGCCCCAACACCAACGGCTGGATCGCCGAAGTTGCCTATATTCCGTTCATCAGCAGCCAAGCGCCCGGGTGGCCTTGGTTCAACGCTCGCATCGGGCTGCAATACACCTGGTACAACGAATTCAACGGAACCAACATCGGCGCGAGCGCCAATAACTCGCTGTACCTCTATCTGTGGATGGCGATGTAGAGGCATGACGTCACACTTGAGGGGGTTTCGATGAAGACGACATTGATCAGTGCTTTTGCTCTCTCACTGTTGAGCGTTTCAGCGTTTGGCGCCGACCTCGGAGTACCGCCGGCCGCGCCCCCACGCTTCAACTGGACCAGTTGCTACGCTGGTGGCTACGTCGGCGGCGGCTTCGGCCAGAAGGACTTGGCCGACAACGCCGGCTTTCTCGCCGGGCTTGGCGGTCCCAGCGCGACCGGCCTGGACACCAGTGGTTACATGCTGGGTGGACAAATCGGCTGCGACTATCAGTTCATGTCTGGCTTCCTGCTGGGTGTCGAAGGCAGCGCCGCCGGCGGAGATATAGGCGGCAACACGCTCATCGCGGTGCCTGGCGACAATGCGACATTCAAGCAAACGACGGATTTTTTATCCGACGCCACGGTTCGGGTCGGCTATGCCTGGGACCGCTGGTTACCCTACGTGAAAGGTGGCGCCGCCTGGGCGGGCGACCGGTATAGTGTCTTCGACGCGGCCGCGCTGTACGATGCCGAAGGCGTCGAGACCCGCCTGGCCTGGACCGCAGGTGCGGGCATCGAATGGGCGCTGTGGGACAACTGGTCGATCAAACTCGAATACGACTATTACGGCTTCGGCACGCACGGCGTGACTTTCGTCGACAATGTAGGGGGCACATTTGGTCCCTTGGACGTCAAACAGAACATCCAGGTCGTTAAGCTTGGATTAAATTTCCACGTCTTCGCGGGGCAGGGTCTTGCGCCATAAGGAAACTTCATTGCGACGTTCGCCATAGCGATGATTCGAGAACACGGGACTGCGCACGTGACGCCAAGCGAAGCGGGTTGGACTCGGAACGGAAAGGCGGGCGGCCTGCGCCTGGCATTGCAATCGGCCTTGCTGGCGACGTTGTTAGCAGTATCCAGCCATGCTCAAGAGCCAGCAACGGCCAGCGTTTCACCGCAGGAAGTGCAGGCGAAGATCGCCTATTGCGAAGTCTGCCACGGTCCATCGGCGCGAGGCTTTGTCGGCTATTACCCGATCCCCCGGCTGGCAGGACAGCAGACGGCATACATTGAGAATCAGCTGCGCGGCTTTATCGAGCGCAAGCGCACAAATCCGATCATGACGAACGTCGCACATACACTGAGTTCGGCCATGTTGACTGCGCTCGCGACCAAATTACACGACCTTAGTCCCAAGCCCGTGGGTGGCGCGCCAGCAGATCTGGTGGCCAGCGGTGAGGCAATCTATAAGAAAGGAATTTCCAGCGCCAATGTTCCGGCCTGCTCGGGCTGTCACGGTGCAGACGCGAAGGGCAATGCTCAATTTCCGCGTCTGGCAGGTCAGCTCTTTCCCTACGTCGTGCGGCAACTGACGAATTGGAGTACTGAACGCGCTGAAGACCTTTCAGGCATCATGGCACCAATCGCGCATAGCCTGAACAAATCGCAAATCGAAGAGGTCGCGGCCTATGTCAGCGGTCTGGACTGACAGGTCGCCCGCACAGGGCGAGAGGCATGGATACAAGGCCACGAAGGTCATTGCATCCAGGCCTGTGTTGTTCGGTGCAGTCGTGGCAGCGGCTTTGGGCGCCGCTGGATTGGCGCAGCCCACTGATGCGGCCGCCGCCCCCAGGACAGGCGTCGACGCAAAAATCGGCTACTGCCAGGACTGCCATGGCCCGTCAGGCCAAGGCTACTACGGATACTTTCCAATTCCGCGACTAGCCGGGCAGCAGACGCAATATATCAAGAACCAGTTGCAAGCTTTCGTTGAACACAGGCGGACGAACAACATCATGTTCAACGTCGCGCATGTGCTCAGCCCAGCATTGATATCGGCGCTAGCGGAGCGTTTCCGCAGCTACAACCCACCGCCGCTCGGCGGCGCGCCAAGGGGGCTCGCCACGACCGGGAAGCAAATCTTTCAAGACGGCTTGCCGGACGCAAATATTGCAGCCTGCGCCGCCTGCCACGGTCCGGAGGCGCGTGGTCATGATGAAATTCCCCGGCTGGCCGGACAGCTGTATCCCTATGTTGTGAAGGCATTGGAAAACTGGGGGACGGAGCGCGGCCATAGCGCAAAACCGGACACCTCGGCCACCATGCTGCCGATTGCCCACAGTTTGAACAAGCGACAGATGGAAGCCGTCGCCGCCTACGTCAGTACTTTGAAGTAAGCCTCGGCTGATGAGCCGTCCGGCAAAAGCGGAACGCGGAATTGCAACCATGAAATGCACTCGGTCGAAACTAGCGATCCTTGCAATTATCGCCTTTGCTGTTTGGCCAACCGTGGGCCGCGCGGAAAGCCTTGCCGTCCGCAATTGCACGTGGTGTCACGGCACAGCGGCTCAGGGTTACGCGCCTGCGCCGCGATTGGCGGGGCAGCGACCCGGATACATTATGAGTCAGCTCGCGAGCTTCCGCGAGCATAGGCGGGACGGCCCGTTTTCCAAGCTTTATATGTGGGGCGCTACAGCCCATCTCGGCTATCAGAACGCACACGATTTGGCGATCTACTTTTCGTCTCTGTTCCCACAAGCGGCCGATGACGGTGATAGAAGTCTGAATAGCTACGGGCCGATCAATCTACCAGTTGGGACTTCCAGATTTTAACATCGTTGCTTGCGTTGCGTGCCACGGTCCCGACGCCGAGGGCATTCGCGATATTCCCCGAATTGGGGGTCTGTCCTATTTGTATCTGAAGAGGCGCCTAGAGCAGTGGAAGGCAGGGTACCATGGGGCTTTGTCGCGCCCGATGCCGGATATTGCAAGCAGATTGGATTCGCAGCAAATCGCCGCCTTGGCATCGTATTTGAGCTACATAAGCTACCGAGGACCCGTTAGTTCTCGCGCGAATTAGACGAGCTCGGCGTAAAATCTGCACGGGTTTAGGCTACGTGCGCCGTTGACCTGACCAGGCGATGCCGCCATCACCGTGCCCGATCACCGCCCGAGCTCCATCGTCGCCCGAATCGGCCAACGACAATTCCAGATCGGCCGAGGTCGATGGGGCAAAAAGGGGAGCGAGGCCTCCACTGCCAAGGTCAGCTCTTCTTGGCCCAGATTTGGCACCAACCAGAAGGGCTGATGGTACCGTCAACGAAATTGCAGGCGTTCGGTGGGACAAATGTAAGCGCTGTTTTCAAGCCACGTCTTTGAGCGGCATGGCGGCGGGATAAGCCCAGGGCAGGAGTTCGCTGATGTGGCTGTTGGGGTGGCCACCGACGATCTTGCTGATCACGTCAGCCAGATAAGCGTAAGGGTCGACGCGGTTAAGTTTGCAGGTTTCGATCAGCGAAGCGATGACCGCCCAATGCTCACCGCCGCCATCGGAGCCGGCAAACAGCGCATTTTTTCGGTTCAACGCGATCGGTCGGATACTGCGCTCCACGAGGTTGGAATCGATCTCGACGCGGCCGTCATCGAGGAAGCGAACGAGGCCATCCCAGCGCGACAGCGCATAGCGGATCGCCTCGGCGAGTTTGGTCTTCTGGCTGATCAGAGTAAGTTTGTATCGAAGCCAAGGCTCGAGTTCGTCGATGATCGGCCGGCTCCTGTCCTGCCGCACGGCGCGCCGCTCATCGGCGCTGCGGCCACGGATGTCGTTCTCGATGGCATAAAGGCCGGCGATGCGCTCAAGCGCCTCACTGGCGATCGGCGCCGGGCCGGCGGCCGCGAGTTCATAAAAGCGGCGGCGGACATGGGCCCAACAGAAGGCGAGTTTTACGTCACCACGGTCGGCAAGCACACGGTAGCCGCCATAACCGTCGACCTGCAGAATGCCCTTGAAGCCGGCGAGATGGGCGATTGGCCGCACGGCCTTACGATCGGGCGCATAGACATAGGCGACGCCTGGCGGATCAGTACCGCCCCATGGCCGATCATCCCGTGCGTAGGCCCATAATTGACCGAGCTTGGTGCGGCCGCGGCCGGGATCGAGCACCGGTGCCGTGGTCTCGTCGGCGAACAGCTTGGCTGAGCCTTTGAGCGCCAGCAGCAGGCGCTCATGGATTGGCTGCAGCAGGAAGGCCGCCCGGCCGACCCAATCGGCCAGCGTTGAGCGATCGAGTTCTATGCCCTGGCGGGCGTAGATCTGAGCCTGCCGATACAGGGGGAGATGATCGGCGTATTTGGAGACAAGCACCTGCGCCACCGTGGCCTCGGTCGGCGATCCGCCCTCGATCAGCCGCGCCGGCGCAGGCGCTTGCACCACCACGTTCTCACAAGCGCGGCACCCATATTTGGGCCGGCGAACCACCAGCACGCGGAACTGCGCCGGTACGATGTCGAGACGTTCGCCGATGTCCTCGCCGATCCGATGCAGCGCGTTGCCGCAGCAAGGGCACATGCGGTCTTCAACGTCGACCGCGATCTCGATGCGTGGCAAGTTTGCGGGCAGCGATCCGCGGTTCATCCGACGTTTGGCGGTTCGGCTTACCCGCTCAGCCGGATCGGCAGCTTCCGCCGCAACCTCCTCGCTCGCCGCAGCCTGCTCGACGTCTTCGAGCCCGAGCAACATCTGGTCTTCGGGCAGCGTCTCGGCGCGGCGACCGAAGCGATGGCGCTGCAATTCCTTGATGATCTGACGCAGCCGGTCGTTCTGCACCCGCTCCGCAATCAGCATCGCCTTGAGCGTGCCGGGATCGTCGGGAAGCGAATCCGTCGCAACAGTCATGGCGGGATTAGAACACGCACCACGCTGCGTCACGAGTGCTTCTCGCACGCTGATTCACCGTGCCGCAGTCATCCCGGCTGCATCGGCGCCGGTATCTCCCGCGCCGCGTGAACGCGCTTCCAATCCAGTCCTTCCAAAAGCGCCGACAGCTCCGCAGCCGACAGCCGCATAACGCCATCTTGCATACTCGGCCAGCGGAACTTGCCATCTTCCAACCGCTTGGCGAACAGACATACGCCGGTGCCATCCCAATAGATTAGCTTCACCCGGTCAGCCCGTTTCGCTCGGAACACATAGACGGCGCCCGAGAACGGATCCGCCTGCATCTGTTCACGCACCAGCGCCGCCAAACCCTCGGCGCCTTTGCGGAAGTCGACCGGCCTCGTCGCCACCAGCACTCGGACCGCGCCCGTCGGACCAATCACGCGCCAGCCTTCAACGCTCGAAGCACCGCCGCCACCGTCTTCGCCTCGGCCCCACGGCCGATGCGAACGGTCATGCCGTCGATCTCAATCTCGATGCTTCCAGAGCTTCGGTTAACCTGGCCAATCCGCTTGCGCTGCCGTCCGTGCAGCACCGGCGATGGCAATACCGACTCCACAATGGCCGGTACGAACTGCGGCGCCTGGCTCTCGCCACCCGAAACTGGCTGGCGTGCCTGCCGCCGCCATGTGAAGACCTGCTGTGGCGTAAGCCCATGGCGGCGAGCCACCTCCGAAACGACGGCGCCCGGGACAAGCGTCTCTTCAACAATCCGCGCCTTAAAGTCCGAAGCAAACTGGCGCCGACGCCCGGTCCCGCTAATCACTTCTAGCCGGTGAACGGCCGTCACCTCCGGCTCAAGCGTATGGTCAAGCTTAGACACAAGTCGATCTCCGATTTCAGAGATCAACACTGTCGTCCATTACTCGACGCCATAAAAGGTGGGATCAAAGCACCGCTTACGGACAAATTGCGCACAATTGCTGCACTGTTGATCGCCTTTGGGCGAATTCTGATAGCCAACCGAGGATTGGCTTACCTTGGCGGCCCGGGCGGACGTAATCGGTGTGAGCAAGAGTGCACCCCCGCCCGTAGCCGTACACGCGATGCCTCGAAACAATACCTTTCGTCGAGATGGCGAACTCAATTTGCGCGCTTCGGGCATGTCGGCGTCTCCTTCATTGCTGTTCAAATCGCGTCTTTTTCACAGTATATCATCAGCCAGTTTGATTTCTATCAAGCGGGCATCAGCAGGTTGCTTCAATTTGAAGGCTGTCGCCTGCCCGCAGCGCAGCTAGGAACGGTACCACATATACCTATTATCCCGCTCCTTCGCCATGATCGCTACGACCTTCTAGGACCTTACCCGACTTCGGACTTACCAAGTGAACCCACGCGCACGCGATGCAGGTAACCGGTTCAAAGCGTTCGCCATCATCAATGTCAGCACCATCGGCAATCCAGCCGTCGACTCTTAAACCCATATTAGGACAGCGAAAAACGATTCTCGGCATCTCGACCAAATACCCCGCGAGCTACGGCGCCCGCATTGACCTCGATCAAAAGCACGGGGGGCTAGCAAAAGGAATTGATTCGCGCTCCAGGCGACATGAGGCTTGTTCCGCCTGATTGGCTCAGTGCGACATCAGCGTCGGCACCGCCATAGAACGCAGAATACTGCGCGTTACGCCGCCGAGTACGACTTCTCGCAGGCGAGAATGACCGTACGCACCCATTACGATAAAATCCGCGCCGACATCGGCGGCATGCGAAAGCAAGGCATCCGCGATATCGAAATCACCGCGTACAAGGTGTGTAACATCGACCTTGAGGCCGTGCCGCGCAAGATGCAGGCCCATTTCGTCTGCTTCGATCTCGTCCTCGTTACTGTGTTTCTCCTTAATCATGATCACTTCAACTCGCCCGGCTCGCTCAAGGAGCGGCAAGGCATCGGCGGTTGCGCGCGCCGCCGGTCGGCTGCCATCCCAGCAAACCATGACGTGATCAAGCTTTAGCGGCGCTCTTTGGATGCACGGCACAATGATTACTGGACGTCCGGATGCGATGAGCGTGCTTACGGGAAGTGTCGCTTCAACCGCGCTCACCTCGGGGTCAGTCTGGCCAACAATTGCAAGATCGAAACGGCGCGCGATACGTCCAAACTGCTCAACCGCACCAGCAACACTTGCGCTAAGCGTCCTCGTCTCTGCCGAGACACCTGCCCGCGTCGCTGCCGCAGCGAATTGCTCGGTGACGTCCTTCGCCGTAGCTTCGTTGTCGCGACGCTGGTCGACGAGTTCGACAGGGAGATATCCCATGCCCGATTCCGGCACGGTCGGATCGTGGGCGATTGCGATCCCAGTAACGTGCGCATCGAGCGTGCCGGCAAGGGAAATTGCAAAGCTGCCTGTGGCCCGGGTGCGGACGCTCAGATTGACGACGATGTCCTTAATCATGGCAACGCCTCCACAATAAGAGTGACACCGTTCGCGTTGCTGCGCATTCCGGCGATCGTGACCATTCGTTCCGACGGATCGCGACCACCCGTTCCGATCGATCGCGACCAGTTTGACGGCGCCGTCAGGTGCATTTTCTGATCTCAGTGTTTGCGCTCGGCGTCAAGCGCGGCTGGAGGGCGGGATCTGGGTCTCATTTCTTTGCTGCCTTGGTGGACTTGCCGTCGGCTACCGGCGCCGCGATCGGCGACGATGCCGAGCTGACGTCCTCACTGGCCTTGATCTTGCGCATTGAGGGACCGTCGAGTTCGAGCCGGTAGGCGTTGTGAACAATGCGATCCAGGATGGCGTCCCCAAGCGTGGGCTCGGCAATGACTTCAAGCCAAGTTGCCACGGGGAGTTGGCTGGTGATCAGGATGGAGCCACGGCCGTAGCGATCCTCGACGATTTCCATGAGATCGCGCCGGTTGCTGGCGGAGAGCCGATCGGGTCCCCAATCGTCGAGCACGAGCAGATCGACCTTGACCAGCATGCGGAACAATCGCGGGAAGCGACCGTCGCCGTGGGCGAGATCGAGATCGGCGAACAGGCGCGGCACCCGCGCGTAGTGGACGCTATAGCCATCCCGGCAAGCCTTCTGGGCCAGCGCACAGGATAACCACGATTTGCCGACGCCGCAGGGACCAGTGACAAGAAGATTGCGGTGATCCGCGATCCAGCGAGAGGTCGCTAACTGCTGGAATAGCGCTTTGTCGAGCCGACGCGGCGTGCGGTAATCGACGTCTTCGATCGCGGCTTGGCTGTGACGCAGCCGGGCGGTGCGCAGCCGGGTTTGGAAGCGCCTGGTGTTGCGATCGGCGGCCTCGCGATCGAGCAACAGCGCCAGCCATTCGGCGTGGGCGAGATTGCGGGCCTGCTCTTGGGCTTCGAGTTCGACAAAAGCCTGCACCATGCCGTCGAGCTTGAGTGCTCGCAGCTGGTCGAGGGTGGGATGGGTGAGCATTGTTTGTCATCTCCTTCAATGGAAGTAGGTGGGGCCGCGGATATTGTCGTGCGCAATCGCAGGCCCGTCCGCGGGCGTTACAGGCCGTCGGCGATCGAGGTCGTTTTTGAGGATCGAGTTAACCGAGCTGTAGGAGCGCGCTCCGATCTCGAGCGCCCGGCCGCAGGCGGCTTCGAGCCGTTCACGCCCATAGCTCTTGGCGAGCCGGACGATGCCGACGCAGGCGCGGAAGCCTTGCTCAGGATGTGCGCGCTCGCGCAGGATGATCTCGACCAATGCCACAGTGTGGCGGCCGATGGCGCCGGCCTGCCGGCGCAGGCGCTCCGGCGTCCAGTCGGCATAGCGCTGGTGGCTCGACGGCATGTGCTCGCGTACCGTCGTATGCTTGCGATTTGACGATGAGCGCACATGCGCGGCAACTCGCTTGCCGCGGTGGAAGACTTCGATGGTGCGCGCGGTGATGCGCGCCCACACCTTCTCGCGCAGCAGCGGGTGCGGCACCGAGTAATAGTGCTTGTCGATTTCGACGTGGTAATCGAGCCCGACCCGGCATTGCTTCCATTCGGCAAAGACGTAGGGCTCGGCCGGCAATGACTTGAGGGTCGAACGCTCGATCTCCTCGAACAGCGCACGGCGGCTGGCGCCGAGATGGCGCGACACGCGATTGTTGATCTGCTCCACCAGCTCGGCGATGGCCACGTTCAATGCCGAGAGCGTGAAGAACTGACGGTTGCGCAGCTTGGCAATGATGAAGCGCGTCGCAATTTGAACCGCCACCTCGACCTTGGCTTTGTCACGGGCCCGGTACGGCCGTGCCGGGATGATGGCGGTGCCATAATGCGCCGCCATTTCCGCGTAGGTTCGATTGACCTGTGGCTCGTAGAAGCAGGCCTTGGTGATGCCCGAGCGCAGATTGTCAGACACCACCATCGCCGTGACCCCGCCGATGAACGCAAAGGCACGCGTATGGGCGCCGATCCAGTCGGACAGGCCCTGCGTCCAGGTGGCCTCGGCATACGTGTAATTCGATGCGCCAAGCACGGCGACAAACAGCTGGGCCGTCCTTGCCTCGCCGGTCGATGCGTCGATTACCGTGAGCGTCGTGCCGGCGTAATCGACGAACATGCGTTCGCCGGCGACGTGGTTCTGCCGCATGGTCGGCGACAGCCGCGTCTCCCAGGCACGGTAGAGTTCGCAAAAACGGCTATAGCCGTAGCCGTCGGGATGGACGGCGCGATGCTCCTCCCAAAGCAGCTGCAGCGTCACACCTGGGCGGCGCAGCTCACGGTGGATTGCCGCCCAGTCCGGCCGCGGCCGACGATCCCTGGCTGCCGTGGGCGGCGGATAAAGCCGACGCTCCAGCTCTTCATCGCCCAGCTCTTCCGGCTGCGGCCAGGCCAAACCGGCACGCCGCGCCCGCCGGATGCATTCCCCGGCCGCCGTCGCGCTTACGCCGAGGCTGGCGGCGATCTGGCGTTTGGACATGCCGGCGGCGGACAGCCTCAGCACGTCGCGGATTCTACGCATGGGTAATCTCGGTCCAGGCATGTCCCGCTCCTCATCGAAAGGAGCGAACCCATGCCGATTTGCGGATCACCCAATCCAAGGGAGCGATCGATGCCAGCGGAAAGAGTTGCGATGCGCCAGGCGCGCGAGATCGCTCGTTTAAAGTACTTAGCCGGGGTCCCGACGCGCGCGATCGCCCGTCGGCTGGGCGTTGCCGCCTCGACGGTGCGTGAGACGTTGAGGCGTTTTGAGGGCGCCGGGCTGGGTTGGCCGTTGCCGAACGGCATGAGCGACGGCGACCTGGAGGCGGCGCTTTACGCCAATCACAGGAGCAAACGAGGCCATCGGCGCCACGCCGAACCGGACTGGCCGACAGTTCATCGGGAGTTGAAGCGCAAGCACGTCACGCTGCTGATCGTTTGGGATGAATATATCGCTGCCAATCCTGGCGGTTACAGCTATTCGCGATTTTGCGAGCTCTATCGCGGCTTTGGATCGAATTTGTCGCCGACGATGCGGCAGACGCATGCGGCCGGCGAACGGCTGTTCGTCGATTACGCCGGCGATGGAGTTCCGGTTGTCATCGACCGGCTGAGTGGCGAGATCCGCAAGGCACAAATCTTTGTCGCCGTGCTCGGCGCGTCGAGCTTCACTTTTGCGCATGCGAGCTGGACGCAGGCGCTCCCTGACTGGATCGACGCCCATGTTCATGCCTTCGCGGCGATCGGCGGCGTTCCGCATTTGCTCGTGCCGGTTAATACCAAGACCGCAGTGATTAAGGCCTGTCTCTACGATCCCGAGGTCAACCGGACCTACGCCGAAATGGCGACGCACTACGACACCGCCATTTTGCCAGCGAGGCCGCGACGTCCGCGGGATAAAGCAAAGGTCGAGCAGGCCGTGCTCATCGTTGAGCGATGGCTTCTCGGGCGGCTACGCCATCGAACTTTTTACAGCCTGGCCGAGGTCAACGCGGCGCTCGCCGATCTGATGACGCACCTCAACGAAGAGCGTCCGATCCGGCGGCTCGGTGTAACGCGTCGGCAACTGCTCGAACAGATCGATCGCCCGGCGCTGAAGTCCATTCCGACCGAACCTTACGAGTTCTCCGAATGGCGAACATGCCGCGTTGGCATCGATTATCACATCGAAGTCGCCGCCCATTATTACAGCGTTCCCCATCGCTTCGCCCGCGCCGAGGTCGACGCGCGGCTGACCGCACGGACGGTCGAAATCTTCCTCAAAGGCGAGCGCATCGCCGCGCACGTGCGTATGAGCGGCAACCACAAACACACGACGGTGGCGGAACACATGCCGTCAAGTCATCGGCGATACGCCGGCTGGACGATCGAGCGCATCCGCGCCGATGCGCGTCTGATCGGACCGGCAACGGCGGCGCTCTGCGAACTGATCCTCGAGCAGCGCCCGCATCCCGAACAGGGCTTTCGCGCCTGTCTCGGCATTGTTCGGCTGGCCGGTCCCCACGGCGCCAAGCGTCTGGAAGCCGCAGCGGAGCGCGCCATCGACATCGGCGCGCGCACCTACGGTTCGGTCAAATCCATCCTCGACAACCATCTCGACCGGCGTCCCCTGCAAAAGCGCGCCACGGACGGAACGCCGATCCTACACGCCAACATCCGTGGTCCGCGCTACTACAATTAGGAGAGATAAACTTGCTCAAACATCCAACCCTCGATCAACTCCACGCTCTTGGCCTGCATGGTATGGCCAAGGCCTTCGCCGAAATTGCGGCCGGCGGTGAGGCCGACGGTCTTGGCCATCACGAATGGCTGGGGCTCCTGCTTGATCGCGAAGCATCATGGCGACAGGACAAACGCCTCGCGGCGCGACTGCGTGTCGCCAAATTGCGCCAACAGGCCTGCGTCGAAGACGTCGACTATCGCAATCCTCGCGGTCTTGATCGCGCTCTGTTCCAAAAGCTGGTCGAGGGCGAATGGATCAACGCTCACGATAATCTGGCGCTCATCGGTCCAACCGGCGTCGGCAAGAGCTGGTTAGCTTCGGCGCTCGGCCACAAGGCGTGTCGTGACAACCGCTCGGTCATCTATCAACGCGTACCCAGGCTCTTCGAAGCCCTTGCCAACGGCGCCGTTTATCTCCGTCCACAGGCTGGTCGCGATTGCCCGGAATTGGTGGTCGCGATCAATCGTAACGGCTGGTCGCAATCAATCGGAATAGCTGGTCGCGATCACCCGGTGTGCGCACGTTGCTCGTATTTGAGCTAAATCAAGCGATCCCGGACACTGATCGGCATGGCGCTTGTGGGAGCCGCTCTCGACCTTCCGGCTTGGACCCCCGTCGTTTTGACCTGGGCAAGTTGGTCTGAGCTGACGGGACCATGTAGTCGTCGCCTGCTTGTCTCAATAATCCATGATTTTATCTCGGGCCGCCTGGCCACGACGCAGTGGCCTTCGCTTTCGAAGTCCGGTGTCCGGCTGTCATCCGGCGTACAAATTTGAACGTCGATTGACCCGCCCAGCCGCCAATCACCGAATAGACGGCTGCCGTGTCGAGCCGATCGTTGATGTCGAGGATGAGCTTTGACATGTCGTTGTGCCAATCGAGCTCAACGACTGCTTCCGGCGCAATGCGGCGCCGATGCGTCACATCGAGGCGCCTGGGTGCCTTCGTCGACAGGTCGTATACGTCATCGAGAAGAGGCAAAAAGATTTGTGCTCGTGGTACCGTCAGTTCTCCAATCCGGGCGGACAATTCCGACATTGCGGGTTCTTCTCCGTGCACCAGAAATAGCCCGCGATGAATTGGCCGACGCGCGGCGATCCAGCGGGCGAGTTCGGGGCCGTCAGCACGGCCGGAATAATCGTCGAGCCTGCGGATGCGCGCGCCGACTCTGATTTCCTCGCCCTGGATCCACACGGACTCGCGCCATCAGCAAGAAAGCGGCCAAGCGTCCCCCGCGCTTGGAAGCCAACCAGTAGGACGGTCGCGCTAGGGTTCCAGAGCCATTGCTTCAGGTGGTGCCGAATCCGGCCTGCTTCGCACATCCCGCTGGCCGCAATGATGATGTGAAAACCCATCAGTCGCGCGATGGCCTTGCTCTCGTCAACGGTTTCCGTCGGATGCAGATTTCGGCGAGTTTAGAAGACGATCAACGTCAGCACTCCGGTCGAGGCTTGAGGCATGCATTCGGAATACCTCGGTCGCACGGATCGCCAGCGGCGAATTGAGAAAGATTTGGGCAGCCGGAGTAGCTGCCTCGCTCCATGAGATCGATCAAGTCGATAATAAGCTCCTGCGTACGTTCGACCGTAAAGGCCGGAATGAGGAGCGCGCCTTTGGCCGAACATGCGTCCCGAACTCGGTCTGCGAGCCGTTTCGCGGCGCCGCTCCGAGGTAGTTGAGGGGCGATCAACGTCACCGTAGGTCGCCTCGCAAAGAACATACTCGAACCCTGTCGGCGCTTCCGAGTTCTGGTTGCAGCAGCTTAGCGCCAGGGCCGATGTCGCCGGAGACCAGCACGTGCACCGGCCGACCCGAGAAGCCCTCTTGGGCGAATTCCAATTCTATCGAAGCCGATCTCAAGAGATGCCCGGCGTTCCAGTAGCGCGCTTGCACGCCGGGGATTACATCAAGCAAATTTTCGTATTCGATTGTCCGGAACGCTTGCAGCGAAGCGATTGCATCGGCCTGTGTGTAGATGGGGGTGACCTCGGCGCGCCGGCGAGCCTTGTTCCGCCGATTAAGCGTTGCGACCTCCGATTCCTGTATGCTTCCGGCGTCCGGCAAAAGGTATGAACACAGATCGATTGTACCTCTCGTCGCCATGATGGTGCCGCGGAATCACTCACGCACCAGCTTCGGCACAAGGCCGCTGTGATCGATGTTGGCGTACGTCAGAAGGAACTCGATCGATTTGCTCAGGGCGAAAAGGAAATTCACAGTAGTTCAGCGCCTTTAATGTCTTCGATCCTTGAAGCAGTCCGCAATCGACCACAAAGCGTCTCGCCGATGTCTCGAGCGAATAACACAAGCCCGTAAAGGTCCGTGCCGCCCCGCAGAATCGAAGGAGCACGCTCATGACGCGCGCTCCGTGGGCTGCAGTTCTCGTTCAAGCGCGGCGGCCAGCAAACCGTCGAGGGGGATGGCATTCGTGGGATGCGGCACGCTACTCGTCGAGCGCAACGAACGAATGCCCGCGCGCGTGAATTCCGCCACCTGTTCGGGCGGAAACAGAGCATGCGTGATTACGGCATCCACCGTAGTGGCGCGCGCCTCCGCAAGCGCCTTGGCGCAAGCCACCAGGGTACCTCCCGACGAGACGATATCGTCGATCAGAAGCACGGGTCGGCCCGCCAAAAGCGCAGGCTTCGAAAACTCGATGCTCACGGAACGGTCGTTACGCCGAGTTTTGCGGGCGACCGTACCGTCCAGTCCAAGGCATTTTGCCAACGCGTCGACCCGCGGCTGCGATTCCTCGTCCGGTCCGACCACGACCATGGTTTGGTCAAAGCTGACTTCGCGCAGCTTAGCCGCAATGGGGGGCACGGCTGAAAGATCGTCTGCCTCAATCCCGGGGAAGATACTCGTGAGGTTTGCGGTGCGATGCAAATGGGCATCGACAGTTACGATGCGGTCGACCGTTGCTGCGAGCAAGTTGCCCACTGCGCGTTGGCTTATCGCGACGCCGCGGTGGAAGGCGGCGTCCTGACGCATGTAGCAGAGGTACGGCGCGACCAGAACAAGCCGCCTAGCCCCGGCGCGCCGCAGTGCTTCGGCTGCAAAGAGGATGGCAATGAGCTTTTCGTTAGGACGATCGAGCGAGGTGTAGATCGCCGTGGTCATCGCCGCTGCGCCGACCGTGACTTGCAGTTCTTCGTCTGGAAACCGGTGCAGCTCAATCTCCGCGAATGGTATCCCAAGCCGTCTCGCAAGCCGGGCAGCGTCATCACAAGCACTGGGCAGGGCCTGGAGGATCGCCTCGATCACGCGGCTCCGGCACACATGCACGGGCGCCACATTCTTTACGAGAGAGCTCAGCGTGTCGCAGATTTCGACGTTAGCGGGGTCGGCGAGCGCCTTATCGGCCGGACCAAACACAGAGACTTTCAGGACTACCCCCCTGCTCGTCCTTGACCTGCCGGATGCGTTCGAAGACACGCGTGCCAGTTCCCAAGGATTCCTTATCCGCATGGGAAATGTGAATGACGACTTTCTTGGCCATGGCGCAATCTCCTGACATTATTTCCAGACAATCTGCAACAGCTTGTAGGCCGTCATCACAACGATCAGCAGGCCGAAAATCCGCTTCAGCCAGGCACCGGAGACGAACAGGCTGGTGAGCCGAGCGCCGGCGAATGAACCTGTTGCGCCGACGGCAATCAGAATTGCCGCGAGATGCAGGTCGACGGTCATTGTCGATAGGTGGGGAATGAGCGAGGAGAACGATGGTGGCGTCACTGCAACTGCATTTATTGCCGCCGCCCGCTTGGGAGCAAAGCCGACAAGAATGAGGGCGGGCATGAGCAGGAACCCCCACGCCAAGCAGACCCGCCAGCAGAGAGATCGGTACGGCAAGCAGCAAAATTAGCGTGAGATGAGGTGCTTCGTCACTTCCCTTTACGTGCGATACTTCGGACTTTTCTGGTAGAAACATCCGCGCCGCAAGATACGCAACGGCGACAAAATAGACGGCCCAGATCCAGGATTGCGGGATGAATTGGGCAAGCCACGCGCCAAAGGGCGCCGCAATCGTCGTGACTAATGCGAGCAGCAACGCTTGCCGCCAGGCAACCAGACCGCTCCATGCGAAGCCGAAGGCAGAGAACAGCGCAGTCACCCCGTTGAGGAAAAGACTGAGCGGCTGGATCTCATGCACCAGGTCGGCCATGAAAAATGCCAAAAACGGCACTGCCGCGAAAGCCACGCCCAGCCCCACCATGCCGGAAACGACCGAGAGCACGAACAAACCCGCGGCGATGACAAATGTTTTGTCTATTGTGAAAACCCTTCTGCTGGTGCCGGCCCCTAACGGCCAATATAGCTGCCCCATCAGAAGCTGACGCACAATGCATCGCGACGTGGATCCATCATTGATCCAGGTCAACGCCGCGTGGTGCTTTTCACATCACCCCCGACCACGCTGGGACTGAGTCTTCTGTCCTTTCACGCTGCCGCACCGGCTTTTGTCGGGCTGCGGTAAGTCAGTAATCGCAGGGCATTGAACACGACGACAATCGTCGACCCCCTCGTGGATTAGCACGGCGAGCCCAAGGCCAGCCGCGGGACATTGAGGTGGCGGATATCGTCGCCTCGGTCGAACTCACCACTTCTATGGCGTCCATTGTTGACGCTTCATCATTTCGAGCGAGCGAACGAGCTTCGATGATACTGTTCGAGTAGACGTGGGCGTGAGACCGCTTTGTTCGGTCATAATCGATGGTGTCTAATCGGCACTCGACGTCAGGAGGGGTGCCGATCACATCAGTCGCGGTGGGGACTAAGAACAGACATTCGCTCGATTGAGAAAAATCTCGCTCTTGACCCGCTTCGGACGTCAGCGTTCGACATTTGCTGCGCTGCGAGAAGAGATTCGTGCAGGAGTGCTGATTTATTCGGGCAATCCCACTTCTCGCCATGCTTGGGCGAAGGGCGTGAATACGGCCGAATTAAGTTCAGCATAACGTGCTGTACCGCGGATCGTGAACGACGGTTCACGCTCCAATACTGTTTGCGCCATTGCGGTGGCTTCGTCGACCCTGCCGAGACGGATGAGGGCACTCGCCAATATAGCCCGGGGAAGACTGTAGACTGGGTTGGCATCGACTACGTTCTGAGCCGCTTCCGCTGCATCAACGTATCTTTGGCAGGAAAAGTAGGCGACCGACAGCGCGTGGTGTGCTCGCCAGATTAATGGATCGAAGCGACCGAGGCGCAACGCAAGCTGGGCGCGTTCAATGGCCAACGCTGATCTGCCTGTCCAGGCGAGAATGGCGGCGCTCCAACAGAGCACGAAGATGTTGCAATTGCTTAGTTCCATTGCGCGATCGAACACTCTTAATGCGGTGACCGTGTCGTGCCCATCGTAGGCGAGGACAAGAGCCGCAATCGCAAGAGCCGTTGCATCGTCATTGCCCAGTCTCACTGCGGCACGAGCATGCCTTATTGCAGCAAGGCGATCCTCCTCACGAAGCCCTCCACGGCCAAAGCGTGAATGCATGCACCAACTGATGTACGCATGCGCAGCGCTGTAATCAGGCTCCAGCGTTAGGGCTTCGTCGAGCAGCGGAATTGCCTTGGCGGCTTCCGCCGGCATCCCAGCAAAGACGAGCGGCTGTGATTGCAATAGAAGATCGTAAGCGGTGAACGAGTGTGGGCGTTGACGGCGGATGCGATCAAGCTCGACTTTTCTTAAGCTCGGTTCAATTGCGCCGACCACGCACATGGTGATTTCGTCCTGAACAGCGAAGACATCCTCCAGCACGCGATCGTATTGTTCGACCCAAAGATGAGTACCGGTCTCGGCGTCGACGAGTTGAGCGCCGATGCGAACACGATTTCCCGATTTGCGCACGCTTCCTTGCACCACGTAGCGTGTGCCGAACCGGCGCACGACTTCGTCAACTTGCGCTGGTTTGTTCTTATAGATGGAAGTTGAGTTTCGCGAGATAACCGACAACCATTTGATGCGCGAAAGCCCGGTGACGATTTCTTCGACCATTCCGTCGGCGAAATAATCCTGCCGCGGATCGCCACTCAAGTTTGTAAAAGGTAGAACTGCTATGGATGGTTTGTCGCCCAACGCTGGCCGAGCAACGGCCTCGACCGATATGCGGGCTGTCTCCGGAACGGATGCCGTGCGCTTCGGCCCAATGAAGCGGTAGCCGCGGCGCGGCAGCGTCTCAATCCAAGAGTCGCCGCCGGGCGCCTCGGCCAGAACCCGACGGATGGCAGCTATCTGAACGGTCAGATTGCTGTCCTCCACCGCAAGGCCCCGCCATGCCGCCTCGATCAAAGCATTCTTTGTTACTGGCTCGCCGGAGCGTTCTACAAGGGCGCGAAGCAATGCGACTGCCCGTCGGCCAAGAGGTAAGGTCTCGGCCCCGCGAAACAGGATTTCCGCCTCTGAAGTCCAGTCGAAACGGTCCAAAAGCATGAATCGCCATCGCGCCATTTAAACCGAATTTGCAGCTTTTTCCGAGTTTTTTCGGACCAGCTTCGCGACTTCCGCTCAGCAGCCCGACAAGCTGCCCGTGTCGCTTAATCGCCTGGAGATCGCACGATGCTAAGGACCCCACTCTGTGACCTCTTTGGCATTGAAATTCCAATCATCCTGGCCCCGATGGGGACATGCACCTCGGCCGAGCTTGCCGCCGCTGTCTCAAATGCCGGTGGACTAGGCGGCATCGGATCCCTGTTTCGCAACGCGGCCGCCGTCAAGCGTGACATTGAGGTAGTGCGCAAACTCACGAGCCGGCCGTTCGCCATCAACCACATTCCACAAGCAATGGATCGAGAAGTATTCGCCTTTGCGCTTGCGGCGCGACCAACCGTCATGTCGTTCACGCTCGCCGATCCAGGCGATCTGGTTCAGCGAGCCCACGATGTCGGTGCCCTCGTAATGGTACAGGTGACGAACGTCGCCCAGGCTGTTGAGGCCGCGCGGCGCGGCGTCGACGTAATCAGCGCACAAGGCAGCGAGTCCGGTGGCTATTGCGGCGATGTCAGCACGATGGCGCTGGTGCCGCAGGTCGTCGATGCGGTGTCGCCGATCCCCGTGGTCGCCTCAGGGGGCATTTTCGATGGTCGCGGCATTGCAGCGGCGCTGATGCTTGGCGCGGTTGGCGTCAATCTCGGTACCCGTTTCATTGCATCGAAGGAAGCACCGGCGCCGCAGGAATGGAAACAGGCGATCGTGGACGCCAAGTCGGAAGACGTCATGAAGATGGACGTGCTCAATGACATCAGCCCAGTGCCCGGCACCATTGGGTACCGAACCGTCTTGCGCTCTTTGCCGACACCGTTTCTGGCCGAATGGAGCGCCAAGCGAGAGGAAGCGCGTCGCGAGCGCGACCGGCTGCGAAGTCAAATCGTCTCGACTACACAAGCCGGCCGCCAACACGAATGCCTGCTGACGGCTGGGCAGACTGCAGGAGGTATCAAGGAAATATTGCCTGTTGCTGAGATAATGCGCTGTCTCGTGAGTGAGACAGAAGCTGCGCTTGCGCGAACTGAGAGTTTTAACAGCGAACCACTCGCGGCCTCCGAGGCAGCGTGCGCGTAAAGGCCCAGCCGCAGTCTGACATCGGATTTTGGTGCGGTGCAGTTTGGTCGTCGTTGGCACCAAACGATGTTCGCCCACTTGCGGTATTCGGACGCGATCAGGGGCGGAGCCGACATGGCTAAAAGCGACGTGACTGACCCATCTCCGCCCTCCAGCAAATGATTTTTCGCGTTGCACAACTGCTGCATGCCCGCCTGGACGCGGACGCCGCGCCAGCGTGTAGCCGGCCCAGTGGCCGTGCCGTTCCAGAACCATCACGACTGATCACGAGTCCAATGCCGTATCCGACCACGTCGCCGAGAACCGATGCGATGACGATAACGAAGCTCGCGGCGATACAATTCATTCGGCCTTGTACGACGAGGGATCCTGCACCGCGCCGGCGACGCCGTCGGGCACGGGCACGCCGATTGCTCCTGTCAATAGGCTGACCGCAGATAAAGGCAGCAAAGATAGGCTTGAGCCAGTGCTGATCCGAGCTATGGACGAATTAGGCGGCAAGGTTTCCCGAGATAGTCATCGTTGCCGACGCTCTCCATCATGTCGTCGACATTAGTTTTGGGCAGTGTCCGCGATCTGCCGGCCATAGGCCTCATGAGCCCATTGCCGGGCGAAGAAAAGCATTCTCAGGAATGCCCGGCACTCTCGTCGACGGAGAGAAATCGCTCAAACAGCCGACTGCGCCAAACGATCCTCAGCGCTAGCACCCAAATCAGAACGGCGACTCCAATCGCCACAACACCGCCCCAGCGTATCGGAAACAATGCAAAGTAGTGGCCGAGCTGGGGGATAACAATGATGGCCCCCAATATTGCAAGGAGCGCAAGTGCAAGCAACACCGGGCGCCGGTCCGTCGTCAGTTCCGCCCAGTCGGTGAAAAATCGCAGAGGCGGCGCGATAAAAAGGATCAGCAAGAAACCGGTCACTGTAATAAAGATTGACAGCACCGTCTGTGCTACGATCCTCGCAGCAGCCGCACCGAATTCAGCACCTGAATTGTGAGCCACACCAGTGTACTCTTCGAAACGCTGGATGATCTCGGGCGGGACCTGATAAGTTTGCACCCCCTTGAGGACGAGCGTGTAAAACCCGGTATAGAGCGCGACACCAATCACCATGCTCAGAGTGGCCGCCGGAATCACAAATCGCGCCAGTGACCGTAGCAGTTCCGCCTGATGGACGTCAGGCTTGGCCCACAAGATCAGAAAGAACGAGGGAATTCCGGCGGTCAGATAGGTCAATGCCACTTGTGCCGGTTCGAACGGGAAGCCAAGTCCAAGCATCGACACGGCAACAATGATCAACGTTGCCACAGTATCGCGTGTCAGATGCAAACACATCGCGCTACGGACCCCAGCAACCACGCGCTTTCCTTCCTGGAAGGCAGGACGCAGGGCGGAAAATGAGTTGTCCAGCAGCGTCATATCGGCGACGTGCCGGGCGGCTTCGCTGCCAGTGCGCATGGCGATCCCGAGTTGGGCTTTCTTCAAGGCCAGCACGTCGTTCACTCCGTCGCCGACCATCGCGACATAATGCCCGCGTTCCATCAGAGCGGCGACGAGCCGCTCCTTCTGCTGCGGGCTGATCCGCCCAAAAACTACGGCTTCATCTGCGGCGCTGCCGAATTGCTCAGTAGTCATTCGCTCGAGATCGGCCCCGGAAAGCGGCGGCGAATTGACCGCCAGTCCGGCCTGAGTTGCCAATGCCGCGACGGTCTGCGGATCGTCCCCCGATATCAATTTGATTTGAATCCCCAGTTGTTGGAAACCAATAATCGTTTCGCGCGCGTCGCGGCGCAGTTCGTCGTCGAGGCTGATCACAGCTAGAGGAATGAGGGCAGGCAAAATCGGCGCGCCTTGGGAGTCGTGCAGAGAAAAAACGTCGGCATTATACGCGAACACCAGCACTCGTAATCCGATTTTCGACCAGTCGCCGACTTGGCGCCGCAACGGCGCCGCTTCCGCGCTTGCATCGATTGGAAAATGCTTTGCAAGGGCTTCAAGGGATCCAAGAACGTAAGTGCCCCGCCACTTTTCGTGGTCGAAAGAGGATGCGCTCCATTGGCGCGCGGATGTAAAAGTCACTTCATCGGTCGGAATTATTTTTCAGCTTGCACGGCTATGGCGATAGCGTCGCTGGTGCGATTGGATTGTGAAATGCTATGAACAAAGCCGCCGAGCAATGCTTCAGTGTCCTCCGCGGAGTTGCCATTCAAGGGGCGCAAACCACGGTAGCGGAGGCGGTTGGTCGTCAGTGTGCCTGTCTTGTCAAGGCAGAGAACATTGACGTTGCTCAGCGACTTAACCGCATTGATCTGCTGAACTACAGCTCCGCGACGCGCGATCAGAACAGCACTCAGGCTGTAGGCAACTACGACCATGAAGAACAGGCCATACGGCACTTCTCCGGTCAAAACCGCTGATATTTGCACGAGCCGAAGGAATGCCAAATTTCCGAGGACTCCCGCCGCGAGAATGAGGATGCTCATGAGGGCGACCACAAAGATGAGAAAACGAACGGCGAAGTCGACCTTTGCCTGCAGGGGTGTCTTGACCAAATCGAATTTCCGTGCAGCTGCCGTCAGTTTGTTTGCGAAGCTCTCCGCTCCGACTTTGTGAACTTCATAGACAGCGTCCCCGGTGACACAAAAACTTCCCGAGAATAGCGAGTCACCTGCTTGCTTGCGGACAAGATCCGATTCGCCGCTCAACAACGATTCGTCGATTTCAAGCGCGGCTTTTCCAAGGACGGTCCCATCTGCTACGATTTGATCGCCAGCGCGTACGCGTAAAATGTCGCCTCGCACTACACCACTTGCGTCGATCAGCTTCGCGTCACCGTCGCGGATGACGGTCACAGGTCGGAGGTTCGCGAGCGCAATCTGGTCGAGCTGCCGTTTTGCGTAGACTTCTTGGGACGTCCGGATGACGGCGTTCGCAACGAATAACGGACCGATGCTGATCAGGGCGTCACTGATGCGTCCTAACGTGATCAGCAACGTGGCGATCGTGACCAGAATTCCATTGAAAATGTTGAAAAGATTCGCGCGCGCGATATCCCAATAAGAGCGGCTCGCAGCGAATTTGGCGTCGTTGCCTTCCCCGCGGTCTTGCCGGGATCTCGCTTCCTGTTCGGTCAATCCTTGAACGGCCTGCATCGGAGACGACTTACCTTCGGGACACCATCAATGATACACACGTGAGGAATGGTCTGTCTCGCCTCGCAAGGCCCACTGGCTGCCACGGTGCAACATGTTGCCGGCGAACGCTGCCGCCTAGCGATATATAACAGTCGTGCGGCTGCTGCCACCTTGATATAGATATAGATCATGAAGTGGATTGTGAAAGCGGCATACTCGTTGCGCTCAGTTCACTGTTGAGCCCTCAGCCTGCGCGAATAAACACACCCTCTGGATGCGTTTTGCGTCCAGAGGGTGTCAGTCTTTCTTGCGGTTCTGTTGAGTTGCGCCGGGTCAATTCACCACTGTCAATGTCCGGAGGGCGGGCCGCCAGCGAATGGGCCGTGCATCGGACCCGGGCGGAACGCTAGGCCTGGAAGCGTCTGCTGCGCCTTGGCCTTCTGGGCGTCGTTGAGCGTGGCAAGAAGTTCGTTCGCTGCCGTCTTCACGGTCTCAAACTGCTTCTGTCCCTGTTCGCGCATCTTGCTGGCGAACGCGAATCGTTCCTGTGGGCCGAGTTTGCCGATCGCTTCGGGATCGACGCCCTCGCGACTGGTCTTCATCGCAGTCGCAGCGTCCTGGATCGCTTTGGTGTACTTCGTCCAGGCCGGTTCCTGAGCGGCCGTGATGCCGAGTTCCGTCTTCAGCGCGTCAAGCCGCGCCGGGTCGATCAAGCCAAACCCTGGTCCGCCTTGAAACGAGCCTGGACCGATTTGGCCATGCATGCCCGGTCCCATGGGGCCGTGCATACTCATCATTCGGCCAGGACCAAAGCCACTGGGGCCCATGCCACCATGACCGAAACCTGCCGGTTGGGCCAACGCCCAGCCGGCTGCGAGCACGGCGGCGGCGGCGATGCCGCCGATCACGAGAACTTTCTTCTTCATAACTTTCTCTCCATTATTCGACAACGGAACACTCCGTTGCTTGCGAGTCATTAAGGCCCGATATGTCTCACAAGTATTTCGGCGGATCGGTATTTTGTGACAAAGTGTGTCGGCGGCGGCCATTGCTACAAGTGGACACACATTCCCTGAAGCAACGTCGAACGATTGGCCTATATTGGCGGCATGAACAGTCCGCCCCACATCCTTGTCGTCGACGACCACCGCGAGATTCGCGATCTCGTATCACGGGCTCTGACGAAGGAGGGCTTCCGTGTCACCACCGCAGCGGACGGGCGCTCCATGCACAAGGTGTTGGCAGATGCCCATGTCGATCTCATTGTGCTCGATCTCATGCTGCCGGGCGAAGACGGACTGTCACTCTGCCGCGGGCTGCGCGCCGAGTCGAACATACCGATCATCATGCTCACGGCGAAAGGTGACGAGATCGACCGCGTCGTGGGGCTCGAAATGGGTGCCGACGATTATCTCCCCAAACCCTTCGGCAGCCGAGAATTGATCGCCCGCATCAAGGCCGTGCTCCGTCGCAGCCGCGAGAGCGCCATAGCGGCCCGTTCCGGCGAGCGGCCGAAGCGATATTGCTTCGAGGGCTGGGTGCTGGACACCGGTCAACGCGAACTTGTTCGCAAGGATGGCGTCGCCGTTTCGCTCAGCACCGGCGAGTACGATCTGCTGCTTGCGCTAGTCGAACGACCGCAACGGGTCCTCAGCCGCGACCAGCTTCTTGATCTCGCGCGGGGCCGCACGGCCAGCGCGCTCGATCGCAGCATCGATACGCAGGTGAGCCGTTTGCGCAAGAAGCTCGAACACGATCCGGCCGCTCCGAAGATCATCAAGACGGTTTGGGGCGGCGGCTACATGTTTACGCCCATAGTGACGCCGCAATGAGGCGTCTATTTCCACAAAGCCTGTTTGGGCAGACGCTGCTGGTTTTGCTCGCGGGTCTCCTCATCTCGCAGCTTGCGGGGTCGCTGATCTATAACACCGACCGCGAGGAGGCAGTACGCGCGGTCGGCGGATTTGCTACAGCGCAGCGGATCGCCAATCTCGCGCGCCTGGTGCAGGATACGTCCCGCGACGACCGTCAGCGGATTGTAGCTGCCCTGAGTGACTCCTCGTTTCACGTTTTGCTTTCAGCCGAACCGCCGAGCATGTCAAACGATGACGGTGGGCCTGTCGCCAAGGCTATCAGAGAATTTCTCATCGATCAGCTCGCGCTCGGAGCAGAGCGGCAGCCTCGAGTTGCCGTTGCGTCGAACGCTGTTTCAATCTTCAGCGGATGGCGTCCGATGATCGGCCCAGGCCCAATGATGCACGGCTTCGGAGCATTCGGCCCGTTCGGAGCGTTTCGCGATTTACGCGTCGCAATTCCATTGGCGGACGGACAATGGCTTTCCTTCACCGCGGCGGTGCCAGCGAGCGGACCAGGCTTGTCGCGGCAGTTCCTCGTTTCGATGGCGCTGATGGCCATCATTCTCATTGTGGTTTCCGTGTGGGTCGTGCGGCGCGTCACGGCACCGCTCAGCTCAATGTCGGCGGCCGCCGAACGGCTCGGCACAGACTTGAATGCGCTGCCACTGCCCGAGACTGGCACGATCGAGACGCGAAAAGCGGCCCATGCTTTCAATACGATGCAAGCGCGACTGCGCGGAGTTGTCGGGAACCGCACGCGGATGCTCGCCGCGATCTCGCACGATCTCCGTACGCCACTGACCCTCCTGCGGCTGCGCGCAGAGAATGTCGCGGACGTCGCCGAGCGGGACAAGATGCTCGACACCATTGCGCAGATGGATGCGATGCTTGGCGAAACGCTTCGCTTCGCTCGCGACGACGCGACTGCTGAACCACGACGGCAGACGGACCTCTCGGCGCTCCTTGCGAGCGTGGTCGACGATATGGCTGATGCCGGCGCTCCGGTCAGCCTGGAGCCGGCACAGCCCATCATCTGTGAGTGCCAGCCGACAGCCATCAAGCGTGCGCTTACCAATCTCCTTGATAATGCGGTCAAGTACGGCAAGCGGGCTCGGGTGACGATCCGAACCACGCCGAAATCCGTCAAAATCACGATCGATGACGAGGGGCCAGGAATTCCTGAAGACGAGCTAAATCGCGTATTTGAACCGTTCTACCGCGTGGAAGCATCGCGGAGCCGCGACACGGGCGGGACCGGCCTCGGGCTTGCGATCGCGCTTTCGGTCATCCAGGGACATGGTGGCCGACTCAAGCTCGTCAACAAACCGGAAGGCGGCTTGCGGGCCTGCGTCGCTCTGCCGATCTAATCGTCGACTGATCGCTTAGGGGCGAAGCCTATTGGAGGCGAACTGAACGGCAAATCGACGGGAATCGACAAGTGAGTTCTAAAGAGGCTCTCAGTCTTCATACCGATCGTAATGCCGCCGCTCGGCCTTTGGCTGGGTTATCGAACTTTTCACATCTACAGTTCTGTCGACATTTCCAGTTCGTTGATTCGGTTCTGCAGTTTTTGGCAGAAAAGACCATAAAGCCGACGTATTTGAACGCGCGACGCTAGCCTGTTTAATCGCGATTGATGTCGATAAGAGCGGGCCAACACCGGGCACAATTAAGCAAGTGGATCATAGCGATTAATCTTTATGCCGGTTTGACCCACATCAAAGACGGGCGGGTCTATGAGACCCAGATTTAAAAATCAGACCGGGAAGGAAAACGATATGATGGATTCTGTTCAACATCACTGCACGCGCGTTTGGTACATGCGGCCGCCGGTGTGGGTGGTTGGCGTAGCGTTGGCGGCGCTCGTGATCTTCGGCGTCCTGGAAATGATGCGTTAGGCTCACAGCAATCACCTACGGCGATTTGCTAGGTCAACTCGACGCCATCAAGTCAGCCGGCGCTGGCTTTTGGGATGCAGCCATGGACGATGTACGCGTGCTTCAACCCGACGAACGCCAAGCTGCGATCGGCAGTCCAGTCGGCCTAACCACGGAGGAAGCGCATCGTCGGCGGGCCGAATTCGGCCCAAACGCGGTCAGCGAAGCCGTGCAGCCGCGCTGGCGGACTTATCTGGCGAAATTCTGGTCGCCGATCGCCTGGCTGCTCGAAATTGCCATGCTGGCCGAGATCGGGCTCGGGAAGTACGTCGAAGCGGCCGTGATCGCCGGGTTGTTGCTTTTCAATGCCACGTTGGGTCTCGTCCAGGAAGGGCGAGCCGGTGCGGCGCTGGCCGCGCTCAAGAAGCGCCTGGCACCGACCGCGATTGCCCGCCGTGACGGCACATGGGTCAGGCTTGCAGCGGCCGAGCTGGTACCCGGTGACGCCGTCACGCTACCCCTCGGCGCCCTGGTTCCCGCCGATGCACGCCTCATGTCCGGTTCGATCATGGTGGACCAGTCGACGCTGACCGGCGAATTGGTTCCGGTCGACGCGAACCCCGGAGACATGGTGTTTGCAGGCGCATTGGTGCGCCGCGGCCAGGCGATAGCGGAAGTCACCGCGACCGGATCGCGGACTTATTTCGGGCGTGCCGCCGAACTCGTGCGCACCGCACATGCCGCCAGCACGGAGCAGGCCGCCATCTTTGCGGCGACGCGGAACCTTGCCTTGGTGAACGCCACCGTCGCGATCGCCATCGTCGTCTATGCCTATGTCATGGCGGTGCCGCCGACCGATCTCATTCCGCTCGGTGTAACGGTGTTGCTCGCAACCATTCCGGCAGCGCTGCCGGCGACTTTTACGCTGTCTGCCGCATTCGGCGCCCAGACCTTGGCGCGTCGCGGCGTTCTCCTGACGCGGCTCTCCGCCGCGCACGAGGCCGCCGCAATGAATGTGTTGTGCGCCGACAAGACCGGAACGCTGACGCGCAACGAACTTGAGGTCGTCGATGTTGTGGCGCTGGCGGGATTCGACCGCGCCCGCGTGCTGACTCTCGCGGCGTTCGCGAGTTCTGAAGCAAATCACGACCCGATTGACGCCGCTGTTCGCAGAGCCGCCAAAGACGCTCCGAGCGAGCGTGAGCGGCTCCTGCGCTTCATTCCGTTCGATCCCGCGACCAAGAGTTCCGAGGCTTTCGTCATCGATCAGGAGCGAAACGAACGACGCGCGGTCAAGGGAGCGTTTGAGGTCGTCAGCAAGGTGGCCATCGTCCCCGACAACGCCCCCTCTTTGGTGGATGGTCTCGCCGGCCAGGGCCATCGCGTAATCGCCGTCGCCTTCGGCCCAGCGGACGAACTGAACCTCGTCGGCCTGATCGCCATCAGCGATCCGCCGCGCGAAGAATTGGCAGGGCTCATTACCGAGCTGCGCAACATGGGTGTTCGTACCTTGATGGTGACCGGCGATGCGGCGACAACGGCGGCGGCAATCGCGCACGCGGTCGGCATCGAGGGCGACATCTGTTCGCCGGAAATATTGTCGTCACAACCGAGCATCGAAAGTTGCGGCATTTTCGCGCGCGTTGTGCCCGAACTCAAATTCAAGTTGGTGCAGGCTTTGCAGGGCCTTGGACGCGTCGTCGGCATGTGTGGCGACGGCGTTAACGATGCCCCGGCGCTCCGACAGGCACAGATCGGCATCGCTGTTTCCTCCGCCACCGATGTCGCCAAGGCCGCGGCCGGCATGGTGCTCACCGAGCCCGGGCTCGGCGGCATCGTGTTTGCCGTCCGTGAGGGCCGCATCGGGTTCCGGCGGCTGTTGACCTATACGTTCAACATGCTGACTAAAAAGATCGAAATCGTGCTGTTCCTGGCCGTCGGATTCCTGTTGACCGGCCAGCCAGTGATGACGCCGGTGATGATGGTGCTGATGCTGGTCACGAACGACGTTCTTGCCATGTCACTGACCACCGACCGGGCAAGTCCGTCACCATTGCCGAGCAAATGGCGGATGCGCAACATCACTGCCGCCGCCATTGTCCTCGGCGCCTGCAAGCTCGGCTTCTCGACCGCAATGCTGTGGGCGGGAAAGTTCAAGCTCGGCCTCGACCCGGCGCAACTGCAAACGTTCGCCTTTGTCACGATCCTCTTCGGATCACAAGGACTTATTTACGTGCTGCGCGAGCGGCGCCACCTTTGGTCTTCGCTGCCGAGCAAATGGGTGTTCGCGTCATCTGCGGTCGATATCGGCATCGTTGCGGCGTTGGTTCTATCGGGAACTTTGGTCGCAGCGCTGCCAGGGCGGCTCTTGTTGGCGGTATTTGGCGCTGTGGCGGCGTTCATGCTGGTTCTCGATCTGGTCAAATGGCCGGTAACGGCGCTGCTCAAGGTCGAGTAAAGGGGTTTTCCGAGTTTTCTCAGTCGGACCAGAATTTCTCAGAATTGATTTGCATCAAGGTTCAAATGCCGTCTGTGGGATAACCATCACGGTAGGTGCCTTATCGTGGCCGGATGGAGAATGAGACGTGACAGACGCCCCTCAGCCTCACCGGATTCGGCCGTGGCATAAGCGACCGTGGGTTTGGATTGTCGCAGTTATTCTGGTCGCGATCGCCGTTGCTGGCGTCCTGGAAACAACGGGCCGCCCGGCGACCATTCGCTATAGCGATTTTCTTGATCAGCTCGACGCCGGCAACCTCGCCAGCGTTATGTTTTCCGGAACGCAGATAGACGGTCAATTCAAGCGACCGGTTGCACTAGCGGCCAGCGCGAAGAGCGCACCGCTGACTGTCTTCCGCAGTCGCGTTCCTGACCTTGGCGATCCGACGCTGTTTCCCGAATTGCGAGCAAATCACGTGACGATTGGCGTTGCATCCTCGCAGTGGCTTGGGCTCGGGGGAGCAACGATCCTCGGCGTTCTTGCCGCATTCCTCCTGGCCAAGCCGATGCTGCTCCTCATTGGTGCGGCGTTCATTGCCGGTCTGGTCAGGGTGGCGCGGGGGGGAAAGATGGACATTCACTCTGTCGTGTCGATGGTTCCGATGTTGAAATCGTTTTCAGGTACGGGCGGGCAACACAAGGACACTGAACATTAAATTCAGGGCGACCAATCACTTGCAACGAGAATCGACATGACAGCGACGGCTCAACTGCATTCCACGAAGGCTTGGTACGCCCGTCCTTCGGCGTGGATTATCGGCGTCGTCCTGCTGGGCCTCGGCGCCTTCGGCGCCATGGCGGTGATCGGCAGGCCGCCGGCAATCGCTTATGGCGATTTTCTCAATCAATTGGACACCGGCCACGTCGCCGGCGTGACCTTCGCCGGGACGCAGATCGACGGAGTATTCAGGCAGCCGGTCGAGGCGACGGCGGCAAAAGGAAGCACACCATCGAATTTTCGCACCGAGGCTCCGAGTTTCGGCGACACGACTTTGCTGCCGGAGTTACGCAAGCAGCGTGTCGCGATCGATGTCGTCTCGTCTTCCAATTGGGTGTCTTGGCTCGGAAAGTTGCCCTGGCCGATGGTGCTCGTTTTGGGCGCTGTATTGATATATGGCTTGGGGAGACTGATACGCAGCGATAAGGCGCCTCCCAGTTCGGCCACGGCGGCTCAGCCAATGATGGGGCTCATTACGGGTTTGTTTGGCGGGAACGGTCGGGACACGCATCAAACTGCGGGCGAAAAGGCGCCGCCTGTAGCCCCGTAACCACCGCCATTTGGCCCTCCTTGACGCGTTCTTGTTAGATGTGCTTCCCGCGCAACAGTGGCGCTGATAGTCCCTAGTAGTATCAATTCAGATTGATTTGCAGCGAGGCTTGGAGATACGGTCGGTGTAACCGCGGCTCGCGGTTTACGGGAGTCGGGTATGCGTGCGCGGGCACAATCGTTTTGCGGGCTGGCAGCGGTATTGGCGGTTGCCGGCTGCAGCAGCATTGGGCCGCCGACGATCAAGCGCGATCGCACCGATTACTCCAGCGCGATGGCGAATTCCTGGAAGGAGATGCAACTCCTGAACATTGTTAAGTTTCGCTATTTCGACCCGCCGGTGTTTCTTGACGTGCCGTCGGTCGTCAGTCAGCAGGAGTTGTACGGGCAGGCCGATCTTTCAGCGCGACTGTTTTCCCATCCGCTAAAGAACGTCGCTAGTAGTCAGCCGTTCTATAATTTGGAGGCGCTGGGTCGCTATACCGATCGTCCCACCGTTTCCTACACGCCGATCACAGGTGACCGCTTCATCAATATCCTGTTGCGGCCGATTCCGCCGGCAACGGTCCTTTCGATGATCGATACCGGACATGACGCATCGTTTATCCTGCGGATGGCCGTGAGCAGCATCAACGGCCTGCACAACTATTCTCTCGGACCTGAACGGGCACATCCCGAAGACCGAAGATTCAGAGAGCTAGTTGCTGCGCTCCGTCGCCTTCAGCAAGCCGGGGCGCTGGCCGCGCGCACAAGGCAGGTGGACAACAAACCCGTCACGACTGCGTATTTTCGCCGGCATGCAAACCTCGCCGTAGAGAGAGACGTCAGCTTAGTGAAATCATTGCTCGGACTCGATCGACGGCGGAATGAGTTTACGGTCACTGGCGAGCCGCGTCATACGCCGGACGAGATCGCGATCGAGTCGCGATCCATGCAACAAATTCTCGTCGAACTCGCCGCCGGTGTGCAGGTTCCCCCAGAAGACGTGGCCCAGCGGCGCGCAACGCGCGTGCCCGCCATCGCTGAAGATCAGGAAACCGGCCCGCTCATTCACATTTATTCCGGCCCCGCACGACCGGCCGATGCCTATGCGGCGGTATTTTACCGCGATCGTTGGTTTTGGATCAACGACAACGACCTGTTGTCGAAACGCGTCTTCATGTTCCTGATGATCTTTTACGCTCTTTCGGAAACACGTGCGGTACCGCAGGCGCCCATTGTCACGATATCGGCATCCGGCCGCTGATCGGGCCCGACCGGATTGTGCCTCGTTTCTATTTGAAGCGAATAGGAATGAGTCCCGTCGCGCTGCCCAAGGTGAACAGTCCAACGGCGAGTATGAACACTGCAAAGATGCGCTTGAGCCGGCGCTGATCCCAACTATGCACGAAGTTGGCGGCGACAATGTTGCCGACGATGCCGCCGGCGACGAATGCCGCGACGACTGCCCACTCGATCGACGACGCGGCGAAGCGAGTGCCCAGGCTGACAAAGGAGTTAAACGCGATCACCAGGAGCGATGTTGGAATGGCAACCTGCATTGGGACCGCGAAAGCGAATACCATTGTCGGGACGATCAGGAAACCAACGCCGACGCCGAGAAACCCGGTCAGGAATCCGATGGCGAGCGCCGCCGGGAGAATGAACCACCAGGAAGCCCTTTCGCCCCGCGGTTTGTCGCTGGCTTGCGAAATGAGCATGCTGATCGAGGCCGTGATCGTCAACGCCGCAAACAAGAGCAAAAGTATCGTGCTCGAAACGTAAGGCGAGAGCAGCGAGCCCGGAATGCTGCCCGCGACACCGCAAGCGCCGAGCAACCAGCCAGCCGTCCATTGCACGGTCTTTCGCTGCCCGAACACGCCCTCGGCGGCAATCCCACCGACGACTGCAAGCGAGGTACCGATTGCCGTGTGCACATCCTCGCCCACGAGATAGACCAGAGCGGGCACTGCCAGGATGGACCCGCCAGTACCTGTCAGCCCAAGTGCGCCGCCGATCGCGGCCCCATAGCCCGCGTCGCTAAGAATTTGTTGAATAGTTTGCAATGCTCCCCCTTAGCGGCAGGGCTACTTGCCAGTGATATTGTTCGATGCGTCTATCACGAGGGTGATTCCGTACTGGGTACCGCCATCAAGCGACCCGACGATTTCCGCAGTTCCGGGCTCACCCCCGGCCTTAGCGTTCACGCGAATGATCCCTAGTCTCGACTTACCGGGACCGAAAGCTACCGGAGCCATCGCCACGGGCACACCCTTCGCCTTAATCGAGCCGATTGGCTTCCCATCGCTCAGAATCTTCAGGCTTCCATCCGGTTGCGAACTGAGACTGATGACCGAACGGTGCACATTCGGCAGCGTTACCAGGAAGTCGATTGGCACTGGCACGTTTTGACCCGGCTGTACGTGCTGCCAATTGGATCCTTTGCCCCCGTTAAGCTCGTTGTATGCTGCAATGTTCGGAATGGGTGCTGGTGTGATGTGAGCCATAGCAGTCGTTGTCCCATTCAGTGCGCCGGCATCGCTGAACGTGATCGAAATCGGATAGTCGCCGGCGACCGGGTTGAGGACTCGCGCCCGAATGTGAATGTCCTTGAGACCGGGATGCTCCGGGGGATCCGCCGCAATCGGGGCATTGAATTTGATGATGACCGCGCGCGGATCGGCCGAATCTTGCGTGGTCGTGAAATTGGCGGGGATCGGACCCTGCGACCAGCCCGGAAGCATCACGGCGCCCTGAAACAGGCCCGCCTTTGGGGTGAATTCTTTCGGAAAAACGAAGCGGACCGTCGCCCCAGCTGGAATCGCATAGCCCGTCACCCTCGGGTCGGACGACTTGTCCAAGACAAACCAAGCCTCAAACGGTTGACTGGCCGCAAGGCCGGTGCTGACCATGGGCTGGTAGGCCACGGCGGCGCCGGGAGCGCCGGCGTGGGCCGCTGTCAGCGTCGCGAGTCCGAGAATTAGAGCGAATGCTCCACCACGAAGCCCGAGAAACTTGCCCATCATGCTCTCCGTCGGTCAGGTTGGCTGCACCGGCGGAGTCCGCCGGTGCGCTAGGAGGAGGCCGAATTCGCCCGATCGGCATTGATCTCAGTCAATTGCCGCGCGGCTGATTCAAGTCTCGGGTGTCCTGATCGTCGCAGCGGCTAGTGCGCGCCGCGGTCGTGCATCCCGCCCATCATCCCAGGGCCCATCATATGGCCGGGCATGCCGCCGCCGAATTTCTTCATCATGGCGGTGTGAAGCGCGGCCATTCCTTCTCGGGCAAAGTCGGTCACCTGCGCGGCGTGGTCCTGCAGCTCGCCGACCACCTTCGGATCGTCCGAACTCTGCACGACTGCCACACCATTTGCGGTCGTCTCGACGCTGGTGTGAATTTTGTCCTTGTCGCGAAAGATGGAATGCAGCGCGTCGCTCTCGATCGGAAGTCCCGGATCGTCACCGGCGCCGACGCGCTTCATCATGTCGGCGACGTGAGACTTCAGCAGGGCCGCGATTTGCGGATCATCCGACTCGGTGACAGTGCGAATGCCGTTGGGAAGGTTCGTCACCGTGCGCTTGATGCGGTCGTGAGCGACGAACAGGGTATGGATCACGCGCAACTGTTCCATGGTTGCGGAATCGTGCGCCATTGCCATCATCGCCCCGCCCATCATCCCGCCGCCCATCATGCCGGGCCCCATCCCGCGCATGCCGTGATGCATGAAAGGAGGTCCGAATCCCGACTCTTCCGAGCGGGCCTTGAAGGCGTAGGTACCGATGCCGAGCGCAAGGATGGCGGCGCCGAGGCCGATCAACTTGGTACGCATTTTCATGGCGAATGATCCATTTGCTTGGTTATCGCCCCGTTTATTGGACTAATGGCCTGCAAAGACTGTTCTCTATATGATCCCGATCATATGCACGGGCCTTGACCGTGGATATGGTCATTCTCGTCGGATTCCCGGTAGCAGAGGTCGTTATGAAATCAGCGCGCGTAGCAACAGCACTGATCACAGCGGCGTCAATAGTAATTGTTGCGGCCGCAACCGCTGCCGTTACCGTCCGCGCTCAACCCAAGGAAACTCCGTCTACGACGATGCCGCAGATGGATCACATGCTGCACATGCACGAATCGGCAGCACCTGACCAGCGTCAGCTCGTACCGCTGCCGCTTCCGATGCAGCAGGAAATGCTCACCAACATGCGCGATCATCTGAAAACGCTTAATGCGGTCATCGGTGAGATCGCGGACGCCAAATTCGATGCGGCGAGCAGCCTCCTGGAGGCACAGCTTGGAATGAGTTCCTTGCCGGCGCATCACGCTGCCGAGCTGGCTCCGTACTTCCCGGCGCCGATGCAGGAGGACGGCACCGCCATGCATCACGCCGCAAGTAGACTCGCAATCGCCCTGCAGGATGCCTCCGTGACGCGAACGTTCGACGCGATGCGCAAAGTCAATGCGGCGCTCCATGATGTAACGTCGACATGCGTTGCATGCCACACCGCCTACCGTCTTCGCTAATCAGCCAGCGTACCGAAGCGTCGCTGCTAGGTTTCTTAGACGGCCGTCCCCTACTTACGAGATCATGTCGGACGCGAAAGCTTGATGCGGCCCGACGAACACTTGATTTTGCCATCGGCCTCCAGGCGAGCGTTCGATACAGCACTTCGTGCGTGAGCCCGAGGTCGACGGCGAGTTCCCCGGCTTGGAGTTTTCGATCGGGAAGCGCCGGCTAGTACGGGCGCTGAAAGCCAGTCGGATACGGTCATAAAATATGCCGCTAAAATGAGTGACCGCTTCAGGCAAGTAGTCGCGATGATATAGCAAAAGGCAGCTTGCCTATGTTCGCAGGTGGGCATTGATGGAGAGCAATTGGACGCAGCATCAATCACATTTCGCTGCGGGGCCACAAAGAATTGAATAGCTGCGAATGATAGATGGTTCATAAATATCGCGTGTAGTCGTCAGGTACTGCCGCAACGAGTGAACCGATCAGCCCCCAAAAATCGTTGGCGCTTTCTCAGGAACAGTTTTTCCGCTGCGAATGCGGATCAGACACTGGCAACGGCGGCGTAGATTTCGCTTGCGCGCGAAGCTACCAGAACGGGCAAGGTTGTGCCGCCGACATCGCCAACCCCGTTCGCGAACGTTTGGATGCCGAGGTTGAGGTCTGTATGGATCGCATGGCTTGATCCTGACGCAGAGGACAGCCTCGTCGCGCGGCTCTGGCGAGTGCTTGGTTCGATCAACCAGGAAATTGCGGCGAACCCACATGGTCGGGACGCTACTTTCCGATTACGGTTCTGCGCGCACCTCAACAGCCGCTGGAAGCAACCATCGAGGGACACGCCGCTGACCTTGTACGTCTGCTGCTGTTCCTCGATCATGGCCGCTTGCCAATGAAAGCCGAACCAATTCGCGAAGAGCTTGAGCGCGACGATTGCGGTCGTGAGGGCGGGATGACGCTGCTCGGCCGAGGCAGCGGGCTCGACCTGCATGGTCGTCAAAGCGTTGCCGAGGATGCGACGAGCGCGGGGCCTTCCACCCCGTACTGCCTTGCCGTTCATCATCACAATGGAGCTGCTGTTGCTTGAGCACGCAGTGTTGCCACACAACCTATCCGGTCTTGCGCGGTCGCCGGCGGTCTTGATCTAGCTCAATGCCTATTCGGCCGCAGTGGTCTCTATCTCGCTTGGCACGAAGAGATATCGGTTGGCCGGTCCGCGTGGTTGTTTGACCGCGCCTTATCCTTAAATGGAATCGCCGATGAATGAAACGACAATCATGACGATCGGGCTTGCGGTGCTTTCCGTCGCTTCGGGAATGCTCGGGCTTGGCGTGGCCTTTGCCGCCGTACCGTTCCTGGGCCTGTTTCTTCACGATCTAGTTCACGAAGTACAGCCTCTGAGCCTGTTTTTAAACGGCGTCACCGCACTGTTTTCGCTGATTGGCTTCGCCTGGAGCGGATTGGTGGCCTGGAGACCAGCAATTCTCCTCGCGCTCGTGACAACGATCGTCGCGCCTGTGGGTGGCTATCTCGCAGAGATCGTCAATCCGAATTATCTTTGGGCCATTTATTTCGTTGCGGTCGCGTATCTCGCCTACCAGATGTTTCGCCCGGAAAAGAACGAAAAAAGCAAAATGGTCGGGGTCCAGGGAGAGGCCGCTAGTCCAGGGTGGGCGATCGATGTAAAGCTAGGTCATGCACTTCTCCTCGCCGTGCCGATTTCCGTCGTCGCCGGCATGCTGGGCGTGGGACCGGGATTTCTTCTCCTGCCGACCCTGATCCTAGTGGGATACGAATCCAAACATGCGGCAGCGATAAACGCGCTTGCCGTCACGCCGCCGTCGTTCTCGGCCCTCGTTCCACATCTGACGACAGCAAGGGTTGATCTCCAACTCGCCGCGCTGTTGGTCGTGGTCGGAGCTATCGGCTCCTTCCTCGGCGCCCGGATCACCAGCCTCTACGTTCCCGGACGGCGTTTGAAGCAATTTTTCGGCCTGCTCATCGTCGTCATGACAGCTTATAAGCTCTATCAGATTCTCACCTGATTGGAGAGGCAGCCATGGCGAACAAGGTCCTCATTCACATTTTCCACGCCGACGACAGCTCGCTTGGCACCGGCGCGCACGTTTCAGAGCGTATCCAGCAAGTAAAGGATGAACGCGACGTCGCTCTTGAAGTTGATATTTTTGGTCCGGCCGAAAAGGCGCTGGCAGACGCAGCGCGATCCAAGTTCCGTGAGAGTCTGACAAAATTGGCTCAGGATGGTGTGCCTGTCCATGTGTGCCGCAGCATTGCCGAGGATATGGGCAAAGCGGACGAGTTCCGATGCTTAGGTTTCACGCTGGAATATGCCCCCTGACGCCTTTGTCCGGTTTGCGACCGAGGGCGCGACTGTAATCAGCCTTTGAGGCAAGTGGTAAGGAGATGTGATGCTCGAATACGACGTTGTGGCGCGGCGGGTTGATGCTCATGGCGGCGTCGCGCGCTGCAAGGACGCCGAGATTACGCTCGACACCGACGTGAGCGGCCGCCCTGACACCTTCAATCCCGCAGAATTGTTGTTGGCGGCTATTGCTGCCTGCATGATCAAGGGGATCGAACGCGTTGCGCCGATGATCCATTTTCAGTTCCGCGGCGTCGAAGTCCGCCTGCATGGCGTTCGCCAGGACAACCCGCCATTCATGTCCTCGATTACGTATGACCTTGTCGTCGATACTGATGAGGACGATCGGCGCCTCGATCTGCTGCATCAGAACGTCCGTAAGTACGGAACAATCTCGAATACGGTAGCGGCAGCAACAAATCTTGAGGGCAAAATCGTGCGGTTCGGGATTGTTTGAATACAAACCGTTCGAGTTGAGTTCATGGCGATTCACCATGATGTCGAGCAAGGCCTGGGCGTGGGACCCGCTTTCCTGTGGGCGGCCCTTCTCAATACGAGTTACGTCGTCTTTGAAGCCATCTTCGGCCTTCGGATCGGATCGTTGGCGCTGTTGGCCGATGCAGCGCACAATTTAACGGATGTTTTCGGCCTGTTGATTGCATGGGGGGCGTTCGCTGTCGGACGCCGGCGGCCAAGCGAACGGCATACCTATGGTCTCGGCCGAGCCACGATCCTTGCCGCGCTCTTGAACAGCGTTGCGTTGCTGATCGGCGTCGGTGCACTGGTCCGCGAAGCGATCGGGCGAATTTTCACCCCGGAACCTGTGGCAGCAACGACGATACTGTGGGTCGCGGCCATCGGTATTGGAATAAATTTCGGGACGGCACTTCTGTTTGCGAAAGAACGTGCGCGGGACATCAATGTTGGCGGTGCATTCCTGCATATGGCGGCGGATGCAGCGGTGTCGGCCGGCGTCGTTCTAGCCGCCGTGCTGATTATCCTGACCGGCTGGACGGTCATTGACCCGATCGTGGCTATCGTCATGAGTGCGGTCATCGCCTGGTCGGGGTTTGGGCTGTTCAAATCGGCTCTCCACCTGAGCCTCGATGGCACCCCGGAGAGTGTGGATCTGTCGGCGGTTGAGAGGTGGCTTCGGGCGTTGCCCGGTGTCGTCGACCTCCATGACCTTCATGTCTGGGCGCTCAGTACGACATCCAATGCATTAACCGTTCACCTCGTGATGCCCGGCGGATGCCCGAACGACGCCTTTCTAGATCAGACTGCTCACGATCTTGAGGAGCGCTTCGGGATTGCCCATGCAACGTTCCAAGTTGAGCGCGGAATGGAAGCGGAATGCCGGCTGGCTGACCCCGCACGGCCTTGAGCGGCATCACCAAGGGGCCACTGGGCCTGCCATGATATGAGAGCGATTCTGCTGCGTCGGCAGCGAACATGAGGAAACCGAACCATGGCCAACCGCAATTTAGCCCCGTCGAAAGGTGATGCAAAGCCTAGATCAATTACGGCCAACACTCCTCAGGTTTTTCTCTTATGGCTCTTTCACGGATGCGCAGCGCTCAACGAATGTAGCACCAATCGGCACAGCTCGCATTGCATTGAGAAAGTTCGCTTGTTGTAAAATCTACTGAATTTTCTTGCGGTGCACTTTGGTCGCAAATGGCACCTTTCGACAGTTGCCGCAGTGCAGCAGCATGTCGGAAGTCGGGAGAACTTCCGACGAAGGCTGTCGGCGCGCACAAAAGCCAAGGACGACCAAACGCTCCATTAGGATCGGACAGGAAAAGGTCCTCTCAAAAACCTTCCTATTGGCTGCGCTGGCTCGCCAGAAAAGCCACCGGCTCGCAGTGCCAGCGCGCCAGTGCCGACTCGTCGAGCGCCTCAGCCATGATGCATCCCTTGCCGCAGGATTTGCCCGAGCGAGAGTCCTTCGTGCTTCGGCTTCGAACGCTGCACACCCAAGCGATTGCAGAGCCGCACGAGCGACGTGGCGGTTAGCCCGGCAGCCCACATATCCACCGGTTGACGAAGCAACAGCTTGAAGTGCTGACCCTGCAACAGCGAATACTGCCCGGCGAATGCCTCGACGAGGCGAAGCTGGATCGTGGACAAGTTCTCAGCGCCGCCGGGGTCGGCAGTTATCGCCCCAACGAGCCGGTCGAACTCTTTCGCCGCATTGCTGCGCAGATCGAGCGACTTGCGCGTGAGCAGCTGATGCTTCACGGCGCGATGGCGGCGGTCGCGCTTCGGCAGCCTCACAACATTCGCGTCACTCACCGGGTGCCGCCTCTCAAACCGTCCCCGAACACCACCCTATACGCGTATTGTTCTATCGCATTTTGTGGCAACCGTCCCACGGTTTTCTAGCATGGAAGCGGGCGCCCGCCCGATTTTGCTGCAGGCGCGGCATTTTGTGGTTCAACCCGCACTACCCTGCGTGCGCAGCCTATGCGGCTCGTCTGACCGGAGCTTCACAAATAAGTTCCAAGTTCCGCTGTGACGGCTTTTTCCTCAAAGCGGTCATCGCCCAGCCGCGGTTGGGAATTCTATGTCTGCCCACGGCGCGTAGGAAATGTCGAGTGCGCCGTTACCGCGGAGGGATTCCTCATGAAAATTGTTGTTTCGACGTTGCCGGTCGCTATGGCTTTTTTGTTTGGAGCGCCGGCCATTGCGAACGCGCATGTTCACCGTTCCTACCATGATTCTCGCCATCGCCTCGACAGGGGCAGTCTGCATGACAGCGGCGGTCTTATTCATGAAAAGACCGCGGCCGGGGCGATCACCGTCGCCGCCGACGCCGCCGAAAAGTTCAAGGGCCTGATCGATTCGCTCAAGGCGATCGGCTTTCACGGCGATGTCCATTGCTACGCGTCTGGCGGGCACGTCACGCACTCGCTGCACTCCACCGGCCACGCCTGCGATTTTGCGCAGACCGGCAAGAACAAGACCGTCTCGATCATGTACCACTCCGGCGCACTTATTCGCAGTTTCGGTCTACGTGACGGCTGCTCGTTCGGCGATTGCGGTCACGTAGATACCGGGTTGGCCGCCGAACGCCCGCGTCACGGCACCGTCGTCGCACGCAACGAGCGGCGGCATCGCGAACGCATCGTCAGCGCACAGCTGCCGCGGCACAGCCGCATCACCATGGGCCATTACGGCCGCCACTACTCCGGCGACGACGACTATGGCGAGCGTAACGGCTCCCACGGCCACACTCGCGGCTACGCTCGCGTCGCAGTCTATGAGGGCGGCGCTGGCGGCTACGGCTCATCGACCAAAGATTATTAGGAGGCGCGCATGGACTGGCGACGCAGAATGGTCAGTCCAAGATAGAGACACTTTTGTCGTCGCGAGCCGTTTGCGGAACAGCTTTAGCAGTGCGTTGCTCTGTCCCAAGCGCACTTGGGGCTATCGTTCGAATACTGAAGGAGGAGATCAAATGTCTCTCGGATGGATCTTAATTATAATATTGGTTCTGATCTTACTTGGCGGACTTGGGAGCATCGGAGGCGGCCCATTCTACGGTACCGGGTATTACGGCGGCGGCGGACTGGGCCTCGTCATTGTAATCTTGTTGATTCTCGTCCTCATGGGACGGTTATAATTTTGCCTCGCACAAGGGTTGGCGGGCCTGAAGTTACTTGTCGAGTTCCTTGGGAAGGGTGATCCCATTTAGTCGACCGCACGGGCTCCGCCACCCGCGACAGGGGCAATAGCTCAAAGCAGAACGGGACCTTATTCGCGGGCTTCATCAGGGCCGGCAAATTCAATCGCCTGCATTAACGGTCGGACGTTTCCCCTGCGACGAGTTTTGCTCTTGCTTTTGGCGTTAGGGCGATTTTCACTAAGCGGCCTAGGCGCATGCATTCTCTCGCCATGGCCATCTATCGGCTGATTGCCAACGGGTCCTTTGGACCGGCAGAAATTGATGCGATGACGGCGGCCTACGAGGCTGCATTGCTCGAACTCGGCCTCGTAGATCGGGATGACCCGATAACTGAAATTGTCGCCAAAGCCATCGTCGGGATTACAGGCTTGGGTGAGCGCAACCCAGCGACCATAAAAGATCGCGCATTGCAGGCTCTTGGTGCCCACCCCTTCAATTCCAATGCTGCATAACCGGCGCTCGGCCGCGCGGATGTCCGCTCATGCACAAAGCCGCCGTGACTGCGGACGTTTGCAATGACAGCGTCCCGGTCGGCAGCTCGTAACGATGATCGCAACGGAGTGGCTGGCGCTACTTCTCAAACATCAGTTCCACCCGCTGGCACCTCGGGATCTCGACAAAAGTCGGTTGGTGGGGACCTTCGATTATTTCGCGATCCGGCTCCGCCGCCAAGCAGAGTAGACCCGCCCCCCACATTCGGCCTCCGCCGAGGGAGAAAAAAATCGAGCCTTCTGGGCACCCAAATCGTCTTCACTCGTCCGCCTGGCGAAAATTAGCGCACCGTCAAAGAGTTGAGATCAAACGAAGGTCCTGCTGCCCGACCAGGTGGTCGAGCCGGGCATGTTCCGGCCTAATGATAGGAATTCTGCGTCACCGGCGCAGAGCTTGAACACGCAAATCCATCCAAGGTGCTGGGTACACTGTTCGAAAAACAACCGTTCTTTTTACAGTGGCGGATGATCCGCGCGAGGAAATCTTGCCAAAACCAACCCAAAATCAAAGACGTCACTCGTCGCTTCAGCCATCGAAAATCGAACAGTTGAATCTCGCACAGGCAGGTTTAGAGCCGTCCTGGCTTGCACGACCTTGGATTTCCAGTGTCGCGCCGGTAGTCTTTTGCCATCAGGACAGGAGAGTGCACGATGGCGATCGGTACCGTGAAGTGGTTCAACGCGACCAAGGGTTACGGATTTATTCAGCCGCAGGGCGGCGGCAAGGACGTTTTCGTCCATATTTCGGCGGTCGAGAGGGCTGGGCTAACCTCCCTGAATGAGGGCCAGCAGATTGAGTACGAAGAAGTCGCGAACAAGGGCAAGACATCGGCCGAAAACCTCAAGGTGAGGCGATAACTGCAGGTAACGAGCGGCGCCCGATGGCGCGCTCTTTCATCCCCGTGAAGAGTCAGCCGCTGCTTTCGCTGGATCCGGACGCGCCTGACTTGGCCGTGAGGCTCATGGCTGCCGACCTCGCCGCCGCGCCAATGAGGTCGAGGAACTGCCCGCCGAGCGGGCAAGGCACCTAAAGCCGCTTTTGGCCGCATGACCGCTGCCCGAGGCTGCCCGGACTCGATTTGGGGAGAAGCGGTATATTTGAGGCTGGTGGTTTTGTTGCGTGAGCGTATTGCGCGCCGTGGGATCGGCGCGATCGAAGTTTGTCTGCCCTCCCCCCGCCATTCGGCCGCCAACTGGGCCGGCTGGATTTACGAGATCAAGCATGACGGCTTCCGGAAAAGTGCTCAAGCGTATCGTGCCCCGTGACAGGTGCGCGGAGAATGCCCGGTAAAGCCAGTTGAGCAGAATTCGGCTTAGTCGGAATCGGGCCGACGCGCCTTTGCCAACGCTGCCTCCAACTGGCCGACAAGATGATAACCTTGCTGGAGTGAGAGCGGCACTCGCACACGCGCAAAACGCTGAGGCTCACCGGGAACATAGAGGGGCAACGTCACGACTACGCTTTCGTGTTGTGGAACTGCCTCTGGCAATCCCTGCAACACCATTTCAGATCGTTCGTCATCAAAGTCAAACGTGATCTTGACCACAGCGAGCCTTTTCGCGGTGAAACGCGCATAGGATTGGGTTCGTTCCTCTCAGTATGTAAGGCGCGCTGCTTCATTCGCGGAAGGCCTGGACGGGTTCGGACGGCTGCTGGCTAACTGGATGCGCGGTCGGGCAGGACGTGCTGCCTTAATCTGTTCTCACGTCGATTTCGGCCACCACTCGGCTGCCCAATCCCGCGAATGGAACATGAAAGCGTGACGGAAAACCCCGATATTTCAAGATACGCCATCTCCGCCGTCTCGTTCGGGACGAGGGGGTCGCAGGTCCAACTCCTGCCACTCCGACCACTCCGCCGGAAACTAATCCCGATAAAGCACTCTTTCATGTCCAGCCAAGCTCTGCCTTGCGGCGGCATGTCGTTCGGCGGCATCGGGTGCATACAACTAGAACAGGCCGCGGACGAATCCGCGGCCTGCCTTGTCGCGGTTGTTTTACGGGAGCCGCGTGAGTTTCAGAACTTGTAGCTCAGCCCCGCGCGCGCGACGTCGACGTTCGTCCGACTCCACGAGAAGCTTGACGGGAAGGCCGGGAACGCCGCCGGCGTCACGATCGTGCTCGTGCCGTTGCCGAGATGATAGAACAGATACTCGGCGCGCACCGACCAATGATGGGTAAGGGCCCATTCGAGGCCGCCGCCAACCACGAAACCGTCGGACGTGTTGCTGAACGCCGTGCTCGCCAGATAGCCGGTTGCCGGATCTGAAGCGGTAGCGCTGTAATGCACGCTGCCCCAGGCGATGCCGCCGGTGGCATACGCCAAGACATTCGGCGTCACCAGGTAGCCGAGCCGCCCGCGGAACGAGGCGAGCCAATCGACGGTCGCATCCATCGTCGTCGCCGCGCCCCCGCCGACCGGGGTCGCCGTGCCAAACATGGTCCAGCTCTGGCTGTTCGAGCCGCCGGTGTGCGTCCAGGTCCAATCGCCTTCGACGCCGAAAACCCAGGTTGGCGCAAACTGATAATCGAATCCGGCATGGACGCCGCCTAGGAGGCTTGAGCCATTGAGGCTGCCGCCGGTCGGGTTGACGCCAAACGCGGCCGCCGACGGCAGGCCCGTCCAACTTCCGCTCGTGTGCGACCAGCCGCCGCCGAGGTCGCCGCCGATGTAGAAGCCCGTCCAACTCTGCGGCGGAACCATCATTGGCGGTGCTTTGTACATCGGCGCCACCGGTCTCAAGTCCGCGGCGAATGCCGGGGCGGCGGCGAGCATGGCTATGGCGGCAATTCCGAAAACAGCGGTCTTTTGCATTTCGTTCCCCTGACGCGTGAAATGGTTAGTTTCACCGCTGCAACGCGCGACGCCGTCTTTTGGCTGTGTCTTCCGCAACACACCCGCCCGGATTCGATTGCGGCGGCATCTCTGTGAAAGTTCCAATCTCTTGACGGCGGTCCCTTCGCCCACCTCGGTCCGCCGATGTAGGATGAGGCAGGAGAATGGCGATGGGCAGCGGCCGCAGAAATTACTCCTATGACCAACTTCATGATCGCTTTTGGCAGATCGCACCAGCAGCATGGGTGATCGCAAAGTCGAGTACGCCGGAACTGCGGACAGCCGATCTTGAAGATGTTCAAATGCTGCCCGAGCCAGATGGCGCGGCGATCGTGGTTAAAATCAAGGCCGCTGGTCGTGGTGAAGCAATAATTCAAGGAAGAGTATCTGCAAATGGGGACCTGGCAATATCGCAGCCGGAAATCGCTGAGAACTTAGGAACCATTTTTGATGACCAGGCAAGTCATCGGTTTGCGGCGGTGATCGTGCACACTATTGGCAAGCGATAGCCCTGGCGATTTGGCAGCGGGCCGCGCACCGACAGGAACAAATGCCAGGAACAAATGCCGGGCTGACATGGCAGCGATGGTGACGGTGCCGGCGAGCACGACGAGGTATGGGGTTGTCGACAAACGATGGGTGGTTGACGCGATCTTTATGCGCGCCGTCGACGGACCGAGCCGCACCGGCCGCGGTGTGGTGACTGAAGAGGTCGCCGATTCCTTTTTAGTTCTCCATCGGGCTTTGCCGGACCTGCAGCGCATGAAACTTTGCTGGTCTGGAGGCGCGTCGTCGGCACCGAGGTCGGTATTCTCTTGGTGCGATTAAAGCCCGATTTTTAGTTGGACCCCGGGATTTCCTGGAGCACCTCAGACTGTCGTCACGGGCCATCATCGGCCCTGGAGCACGCTTGCCAGAGTTCTTATTTACGGGGCGCCACGCCGACGACGCAACCCGGAGGAGGAGATGGAGCTGTTGCATCGACGGTGTTGCGGTCTCGACGTTCACAAAGAGACGGTGGTGGCCTGCCTACGGCTGGTATCCGACGGCAGGTCACGACCGAGGTTTGTACCTTCCAGATGACCACGGCGGATCTTCTGCGCTTGTCGGAATGGTTGGCGGCAAACGAGTGCACGCATGTGGCGATGGAATGGCGCACGGTCTGATCCGGGCGAGCTTCGTGCCGGACACACAGACCCAGGAGATGCGCAATCTGCTGCGCACCCGCAAGCAATTGGTTCGTGAGCGATCGAGCCATGTTCAGCGAGTGCAAAAGACGCTTGAGGACGCCAATATCAAATTGGACTCCGTACTCACCGATTTGATGGGCAAGAGCGGCCGCGCCATGCTCGAGGCGCTAATTGCCGGCGAAACCAATCCCACCAAGGCCAGCCTCGCCCATCCGCGGGCGAAGGCCTCACCTGAAGAATTCCGCGAGGCGCTTCGCGGCCACGTGACGAAGCACCATCGCTTCCTGCTGCGCCTTCATCTCAACCAGATCGAGGCCCTCAATGCCGCTATGGCCACAGTTGATGCACAAGTGGAGGCGAATCTTGGGCCCTTTCGCACCGCAGTCGAGCTGATGATGTCGATCCCCGGCCTCAAGAACCTCGGCGCCAACGTTATCGTCTCCGAGATCGGAATCGACATGAGCCGGTTCCCTTCGCACGCCCATCTCATCTCTTGGGCTGGCATATGTCCGCGCAACGACGAGAGTGCCGGTAAGCGTCGATCCCCTCACCTCCGTAAAGGTGGGCCTCCACCCGGCCGTAATGGGAATCGGGAATCGCCGCGCACCAGAATGCGGACCTCGGGCCAGTGACCGCGGATGCGTCCGATCACGTGCTTGAGGATGGTCCGCACTTCCCGGCCTGAGCGCGTCTTGCCTTCGCGCAGGATCACCGCCACCGGCTTGCCGCTGGTTCCTTCGTAGATGTGGATCGGCAAGAAGCAGCGTTCGTCGTGGTGCGCGTTGAACAACGACAATTGCTGGTGACCGTGCACGGCATGGAAGGTGTCGTCGATATCGAGCATGATCGCGGCCGGCGCGCGGCGGTAACTCGTGCAGAACCGGTCAACCATGGCCGCCATCGCCCGCGCGACCTCGATCTTCGAGGGGGCATTCTCCAGCCGCGACATCGTCGGCTGCGAGCACAGAGGCTCGCCCGTTCTCGGCAGCCGGCCCACCGCCATCTTGAAGATCGGATCATATCTCAGAGAATCGCAATCGTCGGCGTCCTCGTAGCCCGCGGCGATCGCGAACATCCGAAGCCGGAGCATTTCTTCGGCCGTATGCAAAATCAGGTCCGGATCGCGCTTGTCTCTCAGGCACGATGCCAGACGCGCCACAATTCCCAGCCGCTTCTCGATCCCCGCAGCAAAAGCACGCCCGCGTCCGATGAAAGCTGCCCGCCATCGAAGCCAACGCTCAACTTCTTGCGGCAAACCGATGGAAGATCAAATGGAAGTACGGTATCTTCGCTCATGACGAGTGTGGCGCTCCTCAATCGACAAATGAATTGGCTTCGCAACCAGAATCATGAATTGAATGACGGCTTTCCGCTACATCCGTCGCTCATTCAGGCAGCTTCGATGAATAAGACGGGTTAGGTCAGGCCAATCTTGTGATCCTTAGTGAGACGGCTCCCGGTCCGAAGCAAATGATGGCCCGGCCGTGACGGTGGCCGCCGCGAGCGGCCAGGTCGGCCGACCAACCACATTGTCGCTCCTATTGAGCGTTGCGCGACTTGATGACTTGGCCGTCCTTGACTGCGATTACGTCGCCTTCGGCGAGGGGCTGCCAGGAATCGGAATTCAATGGAACGCTCGCGAGCAATGCGAGCCGCTGACCGTCCTTGACATCCTTGATCTTTACGCCTGCCTGCAGCAACTCCGGGCTGTCGGAATCGCAAGCGCATTCCCGCAGCAGCATCCATAGCCCCGGTGCCGCGATCGTGCCGTCGCCTTGCATGCGCCGATGGCTGTGCGCAAATAGCGCGTCGCCATCTGCATAAAGGAAGTTTGCCGGCCCGAGTTTGCGCATGTCGGAGGCAAAGCTAACGACGATATCGAGCCGGTCTGACACGGACGGCACCGTGGAGCCGTGCCACAACTGCGTCAGGCGTTCGAGAAGGAGGCAAAAAGCCATCTCTGAATTTGTGGAGCCGATTGGACGAAAGTGGCCAAGCGTCGCGTTGCAGGCGCTCGCAAACATGAGCTGACCGTTATGAGCGAAGACATGCCTCCGTCCGCCGAGTTCACGCACAAAAGGCTGCGTGTTGGCATACGAGAGATCGCCGGTAGTAGCGTGGCGGATATGCGATAAGAGTAACCGGCTCGCAAGGTGTCGCCCTTCGACGAATGCCAACCAGTGGCTGTCCCCCGCCGGCTCCGGCTCCTTGTAAAGGCGTATGTCGGGGCCGTCATAGAGTGCAATTCCCCAACCGTCGACCGAGATGGCCCCCGGACCGCCGTGACCGGCGAAGGTGCGCAGCGAGAACGTCGTGCGGGTCGCTATCCGACTAGACAGGCAGAACAGCTCGCACACAGCTTTGCCTTCCTAAGTCCCGGATGCCGTACGCGAGTTAGCCGTGCGCAGGCTTGCGGGAACAGGTCGAAACTCCCAACAAGCCGTACGCCGGGCAAACACCCACGATTGCAGTGATGAGTGGGATTACCCCGATCCAACCGAACCAATTCCACCCTGTGCTTGGAAAGCCGATCGGAATTGCATAGGCGACGAGGAGAAGCCCAATTATTACTCGCGCTACACGATCCAGCATACCAATATTCGGACGCATCCGTGTCCTCCATTGTTGGAGCCTTCGACGAACAACAGTTCTGCAATATGGCGAGAGATGCGTTGATCTAAGTCAATGATTGATCGGGCGGACACAGGCACGTAGTGCAAGTTCGTTGGATCGTTGGCCAATAATGTCGTTGTCGCAATCGAGGAGCATTCAATGAACCAATATGAAAAGCCCTCGAGATTTTCACGGGCTTCAGGAGCGACAGTTAGGACTGATCGTCAGGATGCCCGGCCCCGACAATTGGCCGAGGTGGTGCCATTGCATGGTGGCGCCGCCGCGGAACGGCTCCTGAAGGATGTCGTCTGCGGCATGACGGTCGATGCCGAGACCACTCCCCATCGCACGACCTATCAAGGCCAAGATTATTTTTTCTGTTCGGCCGGCTGCCGGACCAAGTTCATCGGCGATCCGCAGCATTATCTCGGCGAGAAAGCCAAAGCGCCCGAGCCGATGGCGCAAGATGCGATGCCGCAAGAATCCATGGCGCAGGAGCCGATGCCGGATGGCACGATCTACACCTGCCCGATGCATCCCGAAGTGCGTCAGGTCGGACCCGGCTCATGCCCGATCTGCGGCATGGCGCTCGAGCCCGTCGTCGTCGCAGCCGAAACACCACCCAATCCCGAACTGGTCGACATGACGCGCCGGTTCTGGATCGGCCTCGCCCTCACCTTGCCGGTCGCGGCGTTGCAGATGGGCGGGCACTTTGCAGGCTTCAACGCGTCGGTCGGACAAAGCCTGTCCAACATTGTTCAACTCATCATGGGCGAGCATTTCCCGGCGGTCCAAGACTGGATCAGGCCGAACATTTCGAACATCGTGCAGATGGTGTTGGGCACGCCGGTCGTGCTGTGGGCCGGCTGGCCGTTCTTCGTGCGCGGCTGGCGCTCGTTTGTGGCACGCAAGCTCAACATGTTCTCGCTCATCGCCGTCGGCACCGGCGTGGCGTGGGTCTACAGCATCGTTGCGACGCTTGCGCCCGATCTGTTCCCGGCGGCTTTTCGCGGACATGAGGGGGCCGTCGCGGTCTATTTCGAAGCGGCGACGGGCATCACTGTTCTGGTCCTGCTCGGCCAGGTGCTGGAGCTGCGCGCGCGTGAGCGCACCTCCGGCGCAATCCGCGCATTGCTCGATCTCGCCCCCAAGACCGCCCGGCGGATCGCCGAGGACGGCAGCGAGACGGAACTGCCGCTCGATCGTGTCGGCGTCGGCGATCGCTTGCGTGTGCGGCCGGGTGAAAAGGTGCCGGTGGACGGCGCCGTCATCGATGGCCGCTCGCTGGTTGACGAGTCGATGGTGACCGGCGAGTTGATGCCGGTGACCAAGATCGCGGACACGAAGGTCATTGCCGGGACGCTTAATCAAAGCGGCAGCTTCGTGATGCGCGCCGAGAAGGTCGGCCGCGATACGCTGCTCGCGCAGATCGTGCAAATGGTTGCGGCAGCCCAGCGGTCGCGGGCGCCGATCCAGCGGCTCGCCGACCAGGTCTCGTCGTGGTTCGTTCCCACGGTCATCACCGTGGCGCTGGTCACCTTCGCGGTGTGGTCCGTCTATGGGCCGGAGCCGCGCTACGCGTTTGCGCTTGTTGCCGCGGTGAGCGTGCTCATCATTGCCTGTCCGTGCGCGCTCGGACTGGCTACGCCGATGTCCATCATGGTTGGCGTCGGACGCGGCGCGCGCGCCGGCGTGCTGGTCAAGAATGCCGAGGCGCTGGAACGGTTGGAGAGGGTCGATACGCTCGTTATCGACAAGACCGGCACGTTGACCGAGGGCCGGCCGAAAGTGGTCGCCATTGTTCCGGCCGCGGGCTTCAGCGAGACTGAAGTGCTGCGGCTCGCCGCCGCCGTCGAGCGCGACAGCGAGCATCCGCTTGCTGCCGCGATTGTCAGAGCCGCCGCCGAGCGCAACATCGCACCGGCCGACATTCGCGACTTTACCGCTCCGACCGGGAAGGGCGTGATTGGCACGGTCGAAGGCCGCGAGGTCGCCCTTGGAACAGCTACTCTGCTCGCCGAACTCGGCGTCGATGCCGCCGTACTACAAAGCGATGCCGATCGCCTGCGCCGCGACGGCGCCACGGTGGTCTTTCTGGCGGCCGATAAAAAGGCCGCCGGCCTTGTCGCCATTGCCGATCCAATCAAGGCGACCACGCCCGAAGCCTTAAAGACGCTTGCCGCAGACGGCGTGCGTATCGTCATGCTCACCGGCGACAATCGCCTCACCGCCGAAGCTGTGGCGCGCCGGCTCGGCATCACCGAGGTCGAGGCCGAAGTGCTGCCCGACCGAAAGAGCGCCATCGTCGAGCGGCTGCACAGCGAAGGCCGCACCGTCGCCATGGCGGGCGATGGCGTCAACGATGCGCCGGCGCTTGCCGCCGCCGAGGTCGGGATCGCCATGGGCACAGGCACGGACGTTGCCATCGAGAGCGCCGGCGTCACCCTGCTGAAGGGCGATCTGGTCGGCATTGTCAGGGCGCGCCGGCTGTCGCGGGCGACGATGCGCAATATCCGGCAAAACCTGCTGTTCGCGTTTCTCTATAATGGCGCCGCTATTCCGATCGCGGCGGGCGTTCTCTATCCCGCCTTCGGCATCCTGCTCTCGCCGGTGATCGGCGCCGGCGCCATGGCGATGTCATCGGTCAGCGTGATCAGCAATGCGCTGAGATTGCGGTTCACGAAGTTGGATTAACGACACCCGTCTTTCTCGTCGCCGAGCTTTTGCGAACTTGTCGACGAAGTGCGAGCCGCACCGGATAGACACGAGATGCCAACCATTACCGTCCCATGTCCCCATTGCCACACGCTCAACCGCGTTCCGGCAGAACGGCTCGGCGTAGCAGCCAAATGCGGCCGTTGCCATCAGCCGCTCTTCGCGGGGAAGCCGATCAATCTTGACACAGCGCACTTTGATCGCCACGCGAATGCCAGCGATGTGCCGCTGCTGGTCGACTTCTGGGCTGCATGGTGTGGCCCATGTCGCGCCATGGCTCCGGTCTTCGAGGAGGCTGCAACGGTACTGGAGCCGCGGTTGCGCTTGGCCAAGGTCGATACCGACGCGGAGCCGAGTCTCGCAGCCCGTTATCACATCCAAGCGATTCCGACGATGATCCTGTTTCGTAACGGACAGGAATTGGCGCGGCGCAGCGGGGCTATGCCGGCCGGTGCTCTTCGCTCCTGGATCGAACACCATCTCGACAGGTGACGCCTTCGAGGTCGATAAAGTCGGTAACTGCCTTGGCGAAATGCCAGTCCGACCAATCCGAACGGTTTCGCTCGAATGCGCTGGGCCGCCCCACACGCTGATCACTCGTTTGCATCGAGACGACCGAAACGACGCAGCCGGCTAACGCTTCCCGACTGAGTGGCTCGCGTCGACTTCGTCATTGCACTCCCGATCCCGACGACCGCCTGCTTGTGATATCGATCAGCTGCTGCCGGTGCAGCACTTCGCCAGGTTGCGCATGCGAAGGGCACGCACCGATAGCTCCGTGCCAGCATCTCGATCGTCCAAATCCACGAGCCTCTGGGTATGACCCTTGGAATGTTCGGGTTCTTGCTGCCGTCGACGATGGTGATGGCAAAAGGTCCCCATTCCTGGTCTGCGCGACGCCTTGCGCGTAATAGGATGCATCGACCGGGTCGCTGAGATTAATCTTCGCTGGTAGGTCGATGAATTTCAGTTGGTGCTGGAGACGCGTCGGAGCGGTAGATCGCGAGATAATTGATCTGGCCAAGCTACAGCGCCGAGATCAACGACGTCTCTGTCTCGCGCATGTTTTTTGGTGAAAGCCAGTAGACGCTCAATCATTTTCGATCCGTTTGTTCGCGCGGTAAATACCCTTTCGAAACCTAACTAATATTCCTATTATGATCAATCAACTCGAGATATCAGATCAGCGGCGATACGCTGGCGGCGCTTCCTGGCGATTGGCAGCGTGCGTTCCTACTGCTCGTCTTCGTTCTACCTGTTCACGAACACCTCGTCCAAGATCGGCCACCGTCTTTGTCGGTCCTTCTTACCTCGATGGTAGGGCCGAGCACCGAATTTGGTCGGCTACATCGAACGGGTCGGCAGAGCAACAACATCAATTGACAAACGTTTCTTCTACTGGGTGGGCGAGAAGACTCGACCGGATTCCCGATTAACAACCGGTTCGCGTGCGGTACTAGGCAAACTTTGAGTTAGCCTAATGTTCCGGGCTCCAATGCGTCGGTCGGACAAGCCTGTCCAACAGTGTCCAGCTTATCATGAGCGAGCACTTCCCGGCGGTCCAAGTGGATCAGGCCGAACATTTCGAACATCCTGTAGATGGCTAGAACGCGAGGCTGCCGTCTGCTGAATCGATTAGGCGAAAAGCAGTATCTCACGCATGCCGGGATTACACGGACCCGATCACCTGACCGCCAATTACCCGTGATAAATGTTGCGAGCGCCCGAAACTTGTGCCCACGCGGTGATGTACGGCACAGACGCCGCAATTCGCCAGTGATTAATTCGATGCCACATGTGGGCACTCCATGCCGCGACACATGTTAAACACAAGAGGCAACTATGGCGCGGATTATCGCTCTTATTTCATTCGGTGTGTCTTTCGCGCTCTCGGTGTTTGTCTGGGAGCACTGGGGTTCGTCACCGCTGCCCGCAGCCGCCGGCGATTCGCGCTCACTCGCGATCGAAGATGTGATGCGAAAAGTCGATAACCAGTCCCTTTCAAAACAGCAGATCCAAGATCGCACTGTGGTTTTTCCCGAAGTACACGATCAATAACCGTCGCCTTGGTGGCGGCAAACCTCTCACTGACTATGTCAAGGACGCCGGAAGTACGCGAAGGGCCTCGGCACGTGAGCATATTGCCGTGGAGTAGCATTTCAGCCCGAGGGCGGGATCATTGACCCGATGGTGGCCTTCAATAGGACATAGTTTTCCGGGACAACTGTGTTAGGGCTTTCGGCGATAGCCTCACATTCCGGAAGCGTACTTTTGATTCAGGGCGATGCCCGATGCGAAGCGAAATCTCTGGTTCGTGGTTAAGGAAAACCCGCATTCAAGCGCTCGTGACCGTTTTCTGTCGAAGTACAGAGTTTGAATTGGTAAGCTGGTCGTTGGCTTTGGGCCTTTCAATAATTCTATATCTATTGGAGACGCTCCCAAACTTTAGCTTGCTGGTCATTGAACTCGAAGAGCAGTTATTATCGTGACTTCCGATATGGTATGTTGCCTGCAGCCGCCGCACGGTCAGTTGCGCGGGAACGGCAGTCCGGTACGGGCACTCGCGATTTCGTCGGACGGAAGGGCTGCAATTTCGGGCAGTTTCGATACGTCCGCGGTTCGCTGGTCGCTGCAGTACAACACTGCCCTGCAAGTACTGCGCTTCCACGACAGCGCGGTTAAGCCGGTCGGATTTCACTCGAACGGGCGGATCGCGACCGGAGACGCGGATGCGCACATGGCCACCTGGCGTCCCGGCGAACAGCAACGGGAAGCCGCTCTGCAAGGTCATACCGGACCGAGACCTGATAGCTCACATCAGAGCCGCCCTCGGCTGCGGGCTCAAATGTCCAGTGCTGCTCGAAGCGATCAAAATATTGGGTCGGCGCTGTTGACATCGATCCGATGCGGCCGATCCAACACTCAGACGGTTTAAAAACGCTTGCGTAGCGGTCCGGCGGCAATCATCATCTCGACGAAGAGAGTGTGATCTTTGCGGCGACGGATACTGGATGCGGCGATCCACGGCATGAATTCGGAGAAATGGTCGACGTCCGCGGCCAGATCGAACAATTTCCCTGCGGAAACTCAGACGGTGATGTTGCCTATAGACCGTCATGTAGATGAAGGCGCTATTGGGCGACCCGGAACCCGATACGTCCTATTTATATGACCCTTATCCCCGATAGCGTGCGAAGCGACAAAGGGTTGTAACACGCAGGTTACGTCTCGCCTTTTTTCGTGCGCTCGCGCTCTTCGCGGTCGCGCAAATAATCGTCCGTGGTCCGTAGATTTGGACGCTGCGGGGCCGCGTGTGGATCGAACTCGTCCTCGGTCACTAGGATAATGCGGCAATCCTCGCACATCCTGATGAGGTCGAGCCGTTTGGATTCGTGTTGGTACATCCAATGCAGTCCCTCAAGCTTCTTGCTAACGCGCTCTACAGTGCTTTTGACGCCAAATGGCTTGCCGCACCTGATGCAGGTGAACGGCTCCTCGGCTTTGAGCACACGCGCAGGCGCGGTGGCGGCACGGAAATCGAGCTGCGGCCGTAGGCTAATTACCTTCTCCGGACAGCTTGCCTTGCATAGTCCGCACTGCACGCAGGCGTCTTCCTTAAAGCGCAAGAGCGGCCGCTCGGGATCGTCGCCGAGCGCACCGGTCGGACAAGCGCCGACGCAGGCAAGACACAGCGTGCAGCCGTCGACGCCGATGTCGACCGCGCCGAACGGCGCGCCTTGCGGCAGCGCGATGACATCGACAGGATTCGGTGCCGCGCGCTGCAATTCGCGAAGCGCAAGCTTGAGTACTTCACGCTTGCCCCCGACCGGGAGGAAGCTCGCCGGCTGCGGCGAGAGACGATGCGGTTCGATTGCGAGCAGAGCAGCATCAAGCGCGTCAGGATCGTCAGTTTCGATGGTTGCCGGCGGTCGATAGCCGAGCGCGCTCAGGATCGGGGCAGCGAAGCCGATAATCTGCCGCAACCCGGAAATGTCGTGGCGCGGCTTTGCGCGCACGACGAGCCGCACGTCCATCGCCCCATAGGCGAAGGCGGCGGCGATCGCCTCCAGCCCGATCTGCGTCACCTCGTTAACGCTCACCGGCAACACGTTCGCCGGTAGCCCAGCGCCATGGCGTGCCAGTGCATCGATGAGCGGGCCACCATGCTCGTTATCGTGAAGAAGCACGATCGGATTTTTGCCTCCGGCCTGGTGAAACGTCATGAGCAGTGCGCGGAGCTTGCGCATCAACGAGTCAGCTGACGGCAGCGCATAGGCGGCCGCGCCGGTGGGGCAGGCGGCGGCACACTCGCCGCAGCCGGCGCAGATGGCAGCATCGATCGCGACGTAATCGCCGGCGGACGCTATGGCGCCGGTTGGGCAAAGGTCGAGGCAGCGGCGGCAGCCGACGATGCGCGAGCGCGCGTGCGCGCACAGATCCTCGCTGAAAGCGATGTAGCGCGGCTTGTCGAATGTGCCGACGAGATCGCGCGCCTTAAGCACGGCACGCGAGACGGCCGTCGGATCACCGGGATCGACGCGCAGGTAGCCGTCGCGCAGATCGGGTGCGGCAAACAAGGGAGCGCTGCCCGACATGTCGAGCACGATGTCGCAGCGCGATTTGGCGCCGTCGCGCGCGGGCGCAAAGGAAAGTGCGTCGCGCGAGGACGGTGCCGCAAGGGAAAAGTCGTCCACTACGATCGAGAAGTCACCAAGGCAGCCGGCAGCCAAGCGGATCGTGCCTTTCGCCACGGGAAACTCGCTGACGCGGGGCGGCGCCACCTCGGCGGGGCGGCTGAGCAGCACGGTCACGTCCAGATGATCCTTGAGCAGAATTCCGGCCTCGATTGCCTGCTCGTTGCGGCCGTAGATGAGGATAACACCGGCGCTTTCCAGGCGGACAAAGGGCAAGTCCGGGTCGGGTTCGGCCGCGGCGGCGATCAGCGCTGCCATCTTGGGCCCGGCGTCCGCCGCTTGGTCGGACCAGCCGGCAGTTTCGCGCATGTTGACGAAGGAAATATCAGCGGTGCGGCTTTCGCCGGCCGTTTCTCGGAAAAGCGGCTCTTCCTGCGTGCAGCCGACGATAAGCGGTGAATCTTCCGCCATTGCGGAGCGAAAGCGTTCAAGCTCAGCGCGGCAAAGCTGTTCTGCCGTTTTGACGGCGGCGCCGGGGCAGCCACGCCGCACGGCATCGGCATTGATCGGCATCGTGCCCTCACACGAGCACAAAAGAATATCTTTGGGCCGCTGTGGCGTCATTTCAAATGGAGCATGGCTGCCGGGCCGCACTGGCCCCGACGCTCGACACGTTATAGTTATAAAGGCGCAAAAGGACCAGTCCGCAACGCAAATGCCGCTCGTTTCGCCAATTCGTGTGCGCTCTCATATCACTCGCGGCCTCGAATTGCCGCCCCCGTTCCGCGCCGTCGCGCTGCGCGAGGTGGGTGATGCATTTGCCCATGCGATCGCGATCGCGGAGAAAGAGGGTGCCGGCACGCTCGTTCACGTCGGTCGCTTTGACCTCGCCGAATGCGCCGTGGTGCTGGAGCCGGACGAGCCGCTGCGCACGGCGCGGCGGATATTGTATGCCGGGCTTGCATCACTAACTGACGCGCTCGCTGCGCACGCGCCGCCGGAGAAACCGATCAATATCGTGTGGCCCGATGCGATCCTTGTCGATGGCGGCCTCATCGGTGGCGGACGCCTGGCCTGGCCGGCGGACGCCGACGAGGACGCAGCGCCGGCATGGCTTGTACTCGCCGTCATGATCCACACCGTGGCGATGGGCGAGCACGAACCCGGACTGAACCCGCTCGCAGCGTCTCTCGATGAGGAGGGTTTTTTTGACCTCGGCTCCGAGCGTTTGATCGAAAGTTTTGCCCGGCATCTGATGGTCACCATCGACGCCTGGCAGCAAGATGGATTCGGTTACGTTGCGAAAGGCTATTTGTCGCGCCTTGCGCCTGAAAAGGGCGTGCGTCGCAACATCGACGAGAACGGCGATCTCTTGGTCCGCCGCAGCGGCCAAGCCGCGATCGAGCGCCGGCCGCTCGCGACGGCGCTCGCACATACAACGTGGCTCGATCCTGCGACTGGGGGGCCGCGCCGGTGACTGTGCCATGAACGATTTTTGGCTCGCTAGTGGACACCATCTGCTTGATCGCAACACGGACGGACGGCTGGCGCTGACCGATGAGTTCCTCAAAGCCTATCTGGCGCGCCCGGAACTGGCGCCACCGCCTGACGCCTGCGCTGCCGAAAAGATACTGTATGCGGCCCTACTCGAAGATTCGCGGAGGCCCGTGAGCGCCGACGAGATCGCAGCCATCACCGATGCTGATGCGCGTGAAAACTGGCGGCATATGATAACGTTTCGCGATCACCTTAACATTCATGCCACGGTCGAGGCGGCCTATGTGGTGCTAGTCCGCGAAGGCAAGCGCGTGCCGCCACTGTTTCTTGATCAGCTTGTCCAGGTCATTCTGCGCAACCTGCTCGATGGAGCCAATGACGCCTATCTGTTGCGAGCGGCCGAAATGTTGTTTCGCCCGCAACGCCTGACCTTCCACGATGGATCGTTGATTGCGGCCGACGAGGAACATGTCGGAGCCGCCGCCGCTTCCCCGCTCGTTGCGATGCTTGGCCTGTCCCTTGCGGGCGAAATCGAGGTGCTTAACGACGACAACGCCGCGAGCTATTGGCAGCGCAGCGATCGCTTTGACATGGCGCTCGATCTGAGCGCCGGGCGCCGCGGCCTCGCTGCGCTGGGTGCGGTGATCGAGCTCTGGGTCAAGCATTTGCTTGCTGTCGAGATCGCGATCGAGCCAGTAGTCGAATTGGGCGATGTGGCGATGTCTTGGTATGTCGGGCTTGATGCGGAGGCGACGCGCATTGGCGATGCGCTCTGGCAGCACGGCGCGCTCGACGCTGGTGAGCGTGCTGGCATTGTGGCATTTTACCGGCTCACCTTTGCCGATCCGAACATCGTGCTCCCACGCCTTGCAGGTGAGCCGGTCTATCTTATCCTTGCCACGACAGCGGACGGAGTGCTGCGCGTGAAGCCGCAGAATCTGCTGACTGGCCTTCCTATTCGTGAGCTGGAAACCATCGCATGAGCCGTATCGAACCGCTTGCACGGATGCCCGTTGGCGTCATTGTCGAGCGCCGCAAAGCAAAGAGCGTGTGGGCGGACTTCGTTTGGCGGCCCATCGCTGTGCTCGCCGGCGAGCCGGACGCTGAGCCATGGACTTTGCTGGATGCCGATCTCGATCGCGCGACTTACTATGCGGGCGCTGCGGCTGTCGAACTGTACCGCACGGATTGTTCAAGTTACCGTGATAACCTCGCAACCGGGACACCGAAACTGTGGGCGGTGTTGCGGGCCACGGGCGCTGAACCGCCGTTTGGGGTCGTCACCGTGACCGCCGATCCAAGCGAAGGCGAGGCTTTGACCACGAGCGGAACTGATCTCATCGAAGCGTTGCCGATGCCGGCGCCGATCCGTATCGCAATCGCGGCGTTCATTGCCGAGCATCAGGGCGAGGATGCAGTGTTCGTCAAGCGCGAGCGCGATCGCGCTGATCCGGAAGCGCTGGCGAGGCGCGCGCCCATAAAGGATCGCTGATGAGTGCTGCAGAAAAGTCTTTGCAGAAATTTTTGCAACGATGGTCGCGCCGCAAGCTTGCCACGGTGGAGCGCGGCCAGCAGGTATCGGAAGGGCAGGCGGAAGAAGGCGAGAGTGCCGACCCAAATACGCTTGCCAATGCACCCCTGGACAATTCTGCCGCTGCGGCGTTCGATTCCGCGAGTTTGCCGCCCATCGAATCGATCAATGCCGCAACCGACATTCGCGCATTTCTCGCCCCTGGCGTGCCAATAGAACTGACGCGTGCGGCGCTTCGCCGCGCGTGGGTCAGCGATCCCACGATCCGCGACTTCGTCGGGCTCGCCGAGAATCAGTGGGATTTCACCAAACCCGATGGGGTTCCCGGGTTCGGTTCGCTCGAACTCACTCCCGAGCTGCGGCGCCTCCTGATGGGATTCTGCGGCGAGAAGTCAGCCGATGATGCGCGAAACACCAGCGCGGATACCGCCGTGGAAGCGTCTGAGAATTCTGGGAAAATGCAGCCTCCTGATCCAGCCGCGACCTTATTGCCACGCTTGGCCGCCGTGAGCCCGATCATCGCCCCATCGCAAGTGGTTCCTCAGTCCGTTGCTGATAATGGCGAGGGCCAAGGTCAATTTGTCGGTGCGCAACCAAAGCCGGTGCCAACGCAGCGCAAGCACGGCCGCGCCTTGCCGGAATAGCGGTGCACCCATAGGATGCGGCTATTGACCGCTCTACTTGGCAAAGCCTAGCCTTCCGGTCGGCGTTTTTCTCACAAGAATAATAATAGCAATGCGCGAACCGGGTCTCGAAGAAGCCATCCGTGCTGCCGGCGGTGTTGGCGCGCTCGCCCGAAAAATTGGTATCGCCCAACCTTCGGTATCGAATTGGGCCCGCGTTCCGGCTGAACGTGTACTCTTGGTTGAAGCCTTAACGGGTGTCCGACGGGCGGTGCTCCGACCCGATCTCTATGGGTTGGAGACTGCAGGCACGGCCGCTGCGGCCAGCCAGATCGACGAAATCGACGTCGCCCGCAGTCAGGAATATTCCCTGCTCGCCGTGTTGCTGGCGCGCGCTCCAAGCTCCGAGCTTTTGGCGCGCCTCGCCACGCTCCGCGGCGATCCGTCTCCGCTCGGCATCGCGCATATGGCGCTTGCTGAGGCGGCATCTGCAGCAAGAACTCGATCGGGTCGAATGCGAGTTTTTCGAACTGTTCATCGGCATCGGCCGCGGCGAACTCTTGCCTTACGCCTCCTATTATCTCACCGGGTTCCTCAATGAGCGCCCGCTCGCGCGGGTGCGGGCGGATCTGGCGCGGCTGGGCATAGCGCGCGTGACTGGACACACGGAGCCGGAAGACCACGCTGCGGTGCTGTGCGATATCATGGCGGGGCTTGCCGACGGGCGCCTTAAGGCTGCGCCCGGCGCCGATCGGGACTTTTTTGAAAGCCATCTGGCCCCGTGGATCGGCCGCTTTTTCGCCGATCTCGAGCAGGCGCGAGCGGCGGATTTCTATCGCCACATCGGAACGATCGGTCGCGCGTTTGTCACAGTCGAAAGCGAAGCCTTTACGCTGGCTGCGTGAACGTGGCGGGCCGGGAGGAGGGCGCAATGAAGGCGGACGTAGATTCGAAAAGCAGAGCGAAAAAACAATCGGTGCGCCGGCGTGACGTCTTAAGCGCGCTCGGCTTCGGCGCGGGTACCGTCGCCGCTGTGGCCGCCTCGGTGCCGATGGTCGAACCAGCCGTGGCGCAGACTGAAAGCGATGCCGAAAAACGAAAGGCCCGCTATCAACCCAATTCTGCGGACGTGCAGAACTACTACCGCGTCAATCGCTATCCACACTAGAGGAGGCGGTCGTGCTGATTAGAAGAAGCGAGCGCGCCGCGCGCCGCGGCGCCTTTTCCGCAGACGCGTCGCCCGAACGCGGTCTTGACCGCCGTACCTTCCTGCGCCGCTCGGGGCTCGCCGGCGGATTGGCGAGCCTTGGTGCAATCTCCCTCGGCGCAGTGCGCAAAGCTGAAGCCGGCCCGCCGCCGCCTGCCGGCGGCCAGATCACGGTTCGCAAGAGCGTCTGCACCCATTGCGCCGTTGGCTGCACGGTGCTCGCCGAAGTCGCCAATGACGTTTGGATCGGTCAAGAACCGGCTTGGGACAGCCCGATCAACCGCGGCTCGCATTGCGCCAAGGGCGCGGCTGTGCGCGAACTGGTGAGCGGCGAACGCCGGCTCAAGTATCCGATGAAGCTCGCTAACGGGCAGTGGGCGCGCGTGTCTTGGGATCAGGCGATCAACGAGATCGGCGACAAGATTCTCGATATCCGCGCGAAATCGGGACCGGACTCGGTCTATTGGCTCGGCTCGGCCAAGATGACCAACGAAGGTGCCTATCTGTTCCGAAAATTCGCGGCGTTCTGGGGCACCAACAACACGGACCACCAGGCGCGCATCTGCCATTCGACTACCGTCACCGGCGTGGCCAATACCTGGGGCTACGGTGCGATGACCAACAGCTTCAACGACATCCGAAATTCCAAGACCATCATTATTTGGGGCGGCAATCCTGCGGAAGCGCATCCGGTCTCGTTGCAGCATATCCTTGAGGGCGCCGAACTCAACCACGCCAATCTCGTCGTCGTCGATCCGCGTCTGACGCGCACGGCTGCGCACGCCACGGAATTTGTCCGGTTACGTCCGGGCACTGACATCCCGGTGCTTTACGGCATGATGTGGCACATCCTGCAGAACGGCTGGGAGGACAAGCAATTCATCCAGCAGCGCGTCTTCGGCTTCGACGACGCCAAGAAAGAAATCGAAAAGTGGACGCCCGAGGAAGTAGAGCGTGTCAGCGGCGTGCCGGGCGAACAGCTCAAGCGCGTGGCGCAAATGTTCGCGACGCAGAAACCGGCGACGCTGGTTTGGTGCATGGGCCAGACCCAACACACCGTCGGTACCGCCAATGTACGCGCGAGCTGCATCGCGCTCCTGCTCACCGGCAACGTCGGTGGGGCCGGCATGGGCGCCAATATTTTCCGCGGCCACGACAACGTCCAAGGCGCGACCGATGTTGGACTAGACGTTGTGACGCTGCCTTTCTACTACGGCCTCGTCGAAGGCGCGTGGCGCCATTGGAGCCGCGTCTGGGACGTCGACTATACCTATCTGCAGTCGCGTTTCGATTCTAAGCAGATCATGGAGACGTCGGGCATTCCGCTCACCCGCTGGTTCGACGCGGTGCTGCTGCCGAAAGATCAGGTCGCGCAGAAAGACAACGTACGCGCGATGTTCGTCCAGGGGCACGCCAGCAACAGCATCACCCGCATCCCCGAATCGCGCAAGGGAATGGAGAAACTCGATCTGTTGGTGATCGCCGATCCGCATCCGACGACCTGGGCGTCGCTGTCGCTCGACGCCGGACGCAAAGACGGAACTTATCTGCTGCCGGTGTGCACGCAGTTCGAAAGCTCCGGCTCGCGCGTGGCTTCGAACCGCTCGCTGCAATGGGGCGAGCAGGTGGTGAAGCCCATCTTTGAATCGAAGGACGACTATCAGGTGCTTTACTTGATGGCGAAAAAACTTGGCTTCGCCGATCAGCTGTTTAAGCACATCCAGATCGAGGGCGACCGGCCGGTGCCCGAGGATATTCTGCGCGAGATGAATCGCGGCAGCTGGTCGACCGGTTATTGCGGGCAGTCGCCGGAGCGCCTCAAGCTGCATATGGCGAACCAAAAGGATTTCGATCTGGTCTCAATGCGCGCCACGACCGGCCCAGCTAAGGGCGATTATTATGGTCTGCCGTGGCCGTGCTGGGGCTCACCGGCGGTCAAGCATCCAGGCACGCCGCTTCTCTACAATACCAACCTTGCCGTTATGGATGGCGGCGGCACCTTCCGCGCGCGCTTCGGCGTCGAATACAAAGGTGTCAACATGCTCGCCGAAGGCTCTTATTCGAAGGATTCGGAGATCAAGGACGGATATCCCGAATTCACCTACGGGGTACTCAAGAAGCTCGGCTGGGACGGCGATCTCACGCCCGATGAACTCGCCGTGATCCAGAAAATCGGCGGCACCGCCTCCGAAACCGTGTCGTGGTCGATCGATCTGTCAGGCGGCATCCAGCGCGTAGCGCTCAAGCACGGCTGCGTGCCCTACGGCAACGCCAAGGCGCGCATGAACGCCTTCGGCCTGCCCGATCCAGTCCCGGTGCACCGTGAGCCGATCTACTCGCCGCGTGTGGATCTGGTGGGCAAATATCCGACGCTGCCCGACGCCAAGCAGTTCCGCCTGCCGAATATCGGCTTTTCGGTGCAGAAGGCGGCGGTGGACAAGGGCATAGCCAAGCAGTTCCCGCTGATTTTCACCACGGGTCGGCTGGTCGAGTATGAGGGCGGCGGCGAGGAGACGCGCTCAAACAAGTGGCTCGCCGAATTGCAGCAAGACATGTTTGTCGAGATCAATCCATCCGATGCCGCCGACCGCGGAATTAAGGATGGGGCGTGGGTCTGGGTGACGGGCGCCGAAAATGGTTCGAAGGCGAAGGTGAAGGCTCTCGTCACCGAGCGTGTGGGCAAAGGCGTCGCCTGGATGCCCTTCCACTTCGGCGGTTGGTTCGAGGGCCAGGATCTGCGCTCGCGCTATCCGGCAGGTGCCGATCCAATCGTGCTCGGCGAAAGCGGCAATACGATCACGACCTACGGCTACGATCCGGCGACCGGCATGCAGGAGCCGAAGGCCACGCTTTGCCAGATCCAGGCGGCGTAGGGAGGGGAGATTGCCATGGCGCGAATGAAATTCCTCTGCGACGCCGACCGCTGTATCGAATGCAACGCCTGCGTTACGGCGTGCAAGAACGAGAACGAGGTGCCCTGGGGCATCAACCGCCGCCGCGTTGTCACTCTCAACGATGGCAAGCCGGGCGAACGCTCGGTGTCGATGGCCTGCATGCACTGCACCGACGCGCCATGCGCGGCGGTGTGTCCGGTGAATTGCTTCTACACCACCGCCGATGGGGTGGTGCTGCATTCCAAGGACTTGTGCATCGGCTGCGGCTATTGCTTCTACGCCTGCCCGTTCGGAGCGCCGCAATATCCGCGGGTCGGCAATTTCGGCTCACGCGGCAAGATGGATAAGTGCACGTTCTGCACCGGCGGGCCAGAGCCGGACAACACACCAATCCAGTACGAGAAATACGGCGCGGACCGATTGTCACAAGGCAAGCTGCCGATGTGCGCAGAAATGTGCTCGACGAAGTCGCTGCTGGCCGGTGATAGCGACGTCATTGCGCAAATTTACAAAGACCGCGTGGCCAAGCGCGGCTACGGCTCTGGCGCTTGGGGATGGCAGACCGCGTATCGCGAAGATATCGAAGCCTGAGGACCCGACAACGATGCGGCGCCAGGTGAAGCCGCGGCCCGGAAAGCAACAGGAGAATGCCATGGCGATGGTCTGTGCACGCATCCGGATTGTCATTGCCACGATAGCACTTCTCATGATCGCCGCCGCGGCAGCGCCCGTTGCGGCGCAGCAACCGGGCTCCGTCGATCCCAACGCTGCCGCCGTCAAGGAGCAGCAATTGCTGCAACAGTTCGGTCGCATCCAGGGACTAGGTACTATTCCGGATACCAAATCCTACGTCATCGAACAGCCGATGGGGCGCGAGTGGCGAGTATTTCATGAGGTTTATCTGCATTGGATCGGCGGAATCTCAATTCTCGGAATATTTTGTTTGCTCGCCATCTTTTATTTCTGGCGAGGCACCTTGCGCCTCAAAGGCCAGCCGTCGGGTCAGAAAATATTGCGCTTCACGGCGTTCGAGCGCGTCGTGCACTGGATGACGGCAACATGTTTTGTTTTGCTCGCTATTTCCGGATTAAACATCAGCTTCGGCAAAAAACTGTTGTTGCCACTGGTCGGCCCAGATGCTTTTAGCTCATGGTCGGAAGCGGCAAAATACGCGCATAATTATCTCAGTTTCCCGTTCGCCATTGGTGTCGTATTGATGTTTTTGATGTGGGTTGCTCATAATCTTCCGACGCGCGCTGATGTTGAATGGATCAAGCGCAGCGGTGGCATGCTCGGGGGCGAAGAACCGCCCGCATACAAGTTCAATGCCGGTGAGAAGCTGATCTTCTGGATTGTCGTGATCGGTGGCGGTGCCATCGCGACGACGGGCTATATCTTGCTCTTCCCGTTCTATGGAACTGGAATTGGCGGCATGCAGCTTGCCCAGGTCGCGCACAGCGTCGTTGGGGTATTGTTTATCGCCGCCATGCTGGTTCACATTTACATGGGAACGCTCGGCATGGAGGGCGCCTTTGAAGGGATGGCGACCGGGGAAGTCGACCTCAATTGGGCGAAGCAGCATCACGATCTGTGGGTCGAGGAGGAGTTCGGAGCGCCCCCCGCAGGTGCAAGCGTGAGCCCGGCCGAATAGTCCAGTGCCGATTGCGTGCGGAGCTAACACGAGACTCCTGTCGAACGTTTGGTGCCGGGGCCGCAATCAATTGGGTCGCAAGGGGCCGGCGCCAATTCGGGATGCGCCCTTGCTATTGAGAATAAGAGCAGAGTCCCAACTCGCCATCCGGGCTGTGAAAATCGACAAAAAACCACTGCCAAGCCTCGCGGGGATCGCACTGCGTTGGCGGGCTTGCAGTCGAGGTGGAGCGCCAGCTCCAGCCCGGATCAATGCGCGCACTCTGGGTCGTATAGGCTTCGCCGCTTGGCGTTTGTAAAGCGCCGAGGAAAAAGTAGCCCCCAGCACCAAGAATGACAATCGCGCCGCATGCCACTAAATATGCGCGCATGATCCATCTCCACGTCGATCGTTGGATGAATCCAATTATGGCTCCGCAGGGGCCCCGGTACAAGCGCCGTAAGGACGCAGAACGCAGTTTTGTCGTTGTGATTGAGCGCACGAGGAAGCGATCTGGCGTCGATCCGGCAGTCGGTCGCGGCTTGCGAACACGAGTAATCAGGCCGCCATTGATTTGGATTAAATCCACCGATGTGTGCTTGCTGCAGTCGACGATGACAAATATCATGGCGTCTACTCTCCGGATCGGTGAAACTACAAATGAGTCGATGGCTGATGTTCCTCGGCTTAATCCTTGTCGGCGCGGTTATTGGCGCCACCGGAATCGTCGTCAGCACGTTCGTCAATCAATATACTTCGACTGAAAGCTTCTGCACTTCGTGTCACTCCATGGTGGCGCTGGCAACCGACCCCCATTTCCAGCGGTCCGCGCATCGGGCGAACGCGATCGGCGTCTTGGCGAATTGCTCCGATTGCCATGTGCCGTCAACCAACTGGTTCGTCGAGACCTATAAGCATGCGAGCGCCGGCATTCGCGACGTCATCGCCGAATACACCAGCAATATCAGTGATCCGGCGGTGTGGCACGCGCGCCTACCGGCGTTGGCCGAAGATGTCCGCGAACAGATGCGCAGCGAGGATAGTGTTACCTGTCGCAAATGTCATAATGCCGCCCGCCGCTTTGCGCAATTCTGCAACTATCTCGACCAGGGTCAGGTCCGTCCGTTCGGCGATCAGCTACAAAATCTCAGCGGCGAACTGTTCCAGCGGCGAAACGCTTCCGCCGCGAGGCCTCGGCGCGGCGCTCCTCTGTTCACGCCAGCGCTGCAGCCACTTGACCGCCGACGCCACGCCCACCGCAAACTGTTCGGCCGCCTCGCGCCGCGACGCGCCGACATCCACCGCCGCGATGAGGCGAACTCGCAGGCCACAAGAATAGCCTTCGGCATCTCCAGCCCCCTAATGGCGAATCGATGCATAAAAACTCGCGGTTCCTTACCAGTTGGGAATCTCACCGATTCAAATCGGACGAGAACCGCTTTAGCTGGCGGCTCGACGATTGTTCATTTTACGCTCGCCGATCTGGATGTCCCTTCTTAGTGAGTACAACGGGGAATGTCAGCTTATGATGCATCCTGTCTTTTGCCGGGCTTGCCGAATGGTTGTGCTCGAGGCGGTTCTTGACTTTGCCAAGAACTGAAGCGGTAGCGTCGCCTGCGATCGGGGCCACGAGCGCCTCCATCAATCTGCCAAATAGGGCGCCGTCAAAGCTGTACTGGATGGTCAGCTCGACCCTTGTACCGCCCGGTATTGATACGAGATGGTATGTGCCCGAATTCTCAAACCCTCGGGTTGAGCGCCACGTCAGCCGCGTTGGACGACTGAATTCTGTAATAGTCGAATCCCAATTTAGGGTGAGGCCTCGTATTCGAGCGACCCATCGGTAGGTATGATAACCAATTTGTCGAACCTCTTTCAGCATGCTTGCATATAATGGAAATTCTTCGACGCGTGAAATCAGTCGAAAACCGATTCGATGTTAGCATTGACCGTCACTGATTCGGAAATTCTTGGCACTTTATCGAAACCTTTGATCGGCCCGAACTCGATCACGCAGATTTTCGTCGGGCAATTCGGCGGCTGGCGCGCGAACTTTGCGCTTGTTCGTTCTCTGTACATGAATTCATGCAGCCGGTTCTGATGCTTTGATTTGGATCAACTCATTTCGCTGAATTTTTCGATTCTCCGGATAACCTCAGCTCGCAGCCGCTTTGAATTGCACCAGTCAGGTTCCGTGCGGGGCTCGGGGCGTCGGACCCCGTAGGTCAAGCGCCGCGGCAGCGCCGCCGACCGCAGCATCGATCGCGCCAGCCTACAACGAGGAGCGACCACGTAGTGCGGTCGGCAACAAAATACCGATCGAGCTCATCAACCGATCAGTGGCACTTGGCCCGCCCTGATCGTAGCTCGCTGGAAAAAGCCCAGCACGGTGGTCCAGGGATTGGGGAGCAGTTCAGCAAGGGCCAGACTTCAGTTCAACCTGGATTAAATGGCGGGGACAACGCCCCTCTTTTCCGCTAAGTTGAAGGGACGTGATGCAGGGGCGGCAGATCTTTTTCAAAGAATTGATGTAGATCAAAGCTTTTGGCCAGAAATGTTACAGTTTAGACTATGAAACTGTCATAAGAGGTAAACATGTTTAATGTGAACACCTCTCCGAGAGGCGACGCTACCGTTGGGAAGATTGGGGAAATCTGTTTCTCTCGATTTGGCTGTTCGTCTCTCCCTGGATCTTGCAGTTTGCGCCCGGTGCCGACAACACGACGGCTGTGTGCGTCGCGACATACAACGCGTGGACTTCGGCAGTGGTCGGGTTGTCGTGATTGCAGCGATATACCAGCCGCAGCAATGGGAAGAGTGGATCAACGCGTCGGTTGGCATTTGGATCGGAGCATCACCGTGGCTCGTGGGTTTTAGCGAGCTCACTAGTGCCACATTGAATGCGGTGATTGTGGGAGTTGTTATCGTCTGTCTTGTCGGGATGGGACCTCTACAAGAACTTCACGCGATCTTCTAGACCGAGTCTACGAGCGTAACCGACAGTTTTCGACCAATTGCGCTCTCCCTCTTCGGTTTGGGGAGAGCGTACGCGTGAGGGGATGGCGCGCCTTCGGGTGCGCGAGGTTGCGACATGGTTGACTCGCTGCTCAAGGTGATAGGCGGCTTACTATTGATGGCGGCAGCGACCTTGTCAGCCAGCCACCCATATTTTGCGGTCGTTGTCGCGACTATAATTGGTTTGTTGCTGATAATCGAAGGTACTCTTGGCGTTATTGCGTGGTGGTGACGCATTCAGCCCTTCGCGTCAACACTGTGCGAGGGACGCACGGTGCGATCGGCGTTGAGGTTACCGGAGCAGCCGATTTTGTACCGAGCGATTTTGATACGAGTGTGAGGAGGCCTGTAGTTGTCCGGCGACGGTTATTTGATTTGAATCAAAGTAATATCCCAAGGGGATACGGATAAGAGAATGGTCGGCGGAATTTGCCAGATTGATGTGTGCTAGACGACGGAGGGATACATGACGACCGTCAGGCAGCTGCTCACACAGAAGGCTCCCCAAATGTGGACTATTGAAGCTGACGCAACAGTATTTGATGCCATCTCGATGATGGCCGATAAGAACGTTGGTTCTGTGATTGTTATGAACGGCAGAAAATTGATCGGCATCGTAACCGAACGACATTATTCACGTAACGTCGCTCTTAAAGGCAAAACATCGCCGACCATACCAGTCAAAGAAATCATGGATAATAACGTACTCTGTGTCAGCCCTGAAAGCTCCGTTGAGGAATGCATGGCACTTATGACCGATAAAAGAGTACGACACCTGCCAGTTGTCGATCGCGGGGAAGTGGTTGGTATAATCTCGATCGGAGACTTGGTAAAGAGCATGATCAGTGACCAGAAATTTATCATTGACCAGCTTGAGCACTATATTCACGGCGAGGCCTGAACCCGCCACAAATACAACGAAGGCATCTGTGACGCTGATGATGGCGCTAGTCGCTTCTGCGCTTGTCGGAATGGTCGGCGGCAAACGAGTGCCCGCATGTGGCGATGGAAGCGACCGGCGTCTGCTGGAAGCCGGTGTGGCACATCTTGGATGATGACGAGTTCGCGGCGGTGTTGGCGAACGCCGCGCATGTGAAGAACGTGCCGCCGCAAGACTGACGTCAACGATGCTCTGCGTCGTCTTCTCTCTCCGCGTTTTGCGGCACCGGCGCTGAGCGCCGGCGATCGTTATCCGCTGGCGCAGGTGTCGACGATGCAAACGGTGGTGAGGTCGCCGATTCCGTTTTGGTGAAAATGGCTGGCGCGGCGCCCCGTTTATCTCTCGCCGTCATCCGCTCTATCCGTTGTTGTTTTGGGGCGCCGCGCGCCGGGCCGAAAGCAATGAGCCCTCAGGACCGACCAAGCAGGACGACCGGCTCGCGCCGGCGGTTGGTCGAGGCGCCGCGTCGGCGGATTTCTTAACGACGCTGGTACCGGCGCTGGAGATCATGGTGCTGGCGGCGGCTGCCGCTGCGGCGTCATCGGCTACCGAGTTGTCGCGGCGATCGGGCCGTGTTGCGCACAGCGACTAGAGCCCCGTTCATCTTAATCTTTGCCCTCACGCGCACGTGCGAGGGGAGCGGCGGCAATAACAGCGATCGACCTGCTCGACCTGCGACTGGTTACCGAGGCCTACTCATGCCGAGGGAGGCCGCCGCTCCACTCATGCTGGCTCGCTCGCATGGCGTGCCGCTCATCGCTGTCGATGCGCTAGACGATAGCGTCACCCTGCAGCTGTTGGCCTCGAAGCAGTGGTTGGCAAAGCACCCCATTGCCGCGGATGCCGGTTTCAAGGCGAAGATGGCCGCTATCGCGGGCGGGTCGCTCGGCCGAGTCTCAACCACGGACCAGGCGTTCTACGTGCTGCTGCGCAGCTGGGGCCGGACTTCCGCCAGGCCACGGTTATCGAATCGAAGGACTGGATTCACTGGCTGCGATCGGTATCGCGATTGAGAAAGGCATCGTCGACGTTACCATTCAATCCCCCCGCGTTCGGTCCAGCTCGCGGAGAGCGGATACGCAACGCTGCTCATCGATCGCAAGGATAACGTCGCTTATGACATCCTGACGACTACGAGGCCCCGCGCGGTCAAGCTCGCAGCTGACACCGGATTCGTAAAGGACGTGAAACCCGCGCCGAAAGGCGAGTACTGAACGAACAAATATATGGACATGTCAAAGATCGGCCATTGAGCGCCATGCGCTCAATCTCGATCGGCTTACAGCCGGCACGCGTTGTGCCGGCCGCCCATTGGTGAAACAAACCGCGTTGCCGGTCATGGTACAAGCGGGAAGCTTTGCGATTCCGGGTCCAGTCGGCTTGGGTGAATTTCCCGGGGTCTAGTCGAGCTGCCGTCCATTTTGAGTTGCGGCGCTAAACTAAATAATAAATTCCGTTGTTGGAGGCTAAGCCAACCTACAGCGGACATCGCCGAAGTGTTGAAAGTGATCATGTCGTAAGGCGTGGGCGATCTGCAATGTGGTGCGCCTCGACGCGCGTAAATAAATAGCTCCGCCGCTCCCTACGGTACGTCCGGCATCGGCCGGTCCTCGGGCGACATGCGACGCGCACGATCCACCACCGCAAGTAGCGACGATTGATCGCTCATCGTATAAATTGACGCTCCCGTCCGAACGGCATCGCCCGCGTAGTAGCGCTCGTATTGCAGTTGCCGCTGGCCGAACTAAGTCCCGGTGGCGTCCCAGGCGAGCTTCGACAGGCGGATCTTGACCTCGGCGTCGCTGTCAGCGCCGCGATAGTAGCGGCGGATGTCGTCGCCGATTTCGGAATCGAGATCGGCCTTTGTCGGATTGGCTAGCAGCCCGCCAGCGCCCATCACCTGCGTCAGCCGCACCATGCGCTCGTAAAAGCGCGGAATGTGATAGCGCAATGCCTGCAACGGTTCGAGCGCGGGAAGATACGTGCCACGCTTGCTCACTTCGGCTTTCTGCTCGGACAGTACGATGGCGCCTTCGATGAGCTGCAGATAGCCGATGCATTCCCCAAGCTGCTCCTGGACATGCATGAAGCCATCGGTCTTAACGCTGCGCGACAGCGCAACCGCCAGCGCCGTCATGAATTCGCATTTGGCGAGGCCGCGTACCGACGTTTGATGCCCGGTATGGCGTTGCAGTCCCGTGCGCGCGAACATCGTGTTGGCCAAAGTGACGTTGCCGTGGAGGAATACGCGCTCCCAGGGGATCAGAACGTCATCGAAGATGGCTACCGCGTCCGGCTCTTCAAAACGGGAGCCAAGCGGATGATCCCATTCCGACTGGTCGCCAAGGTCGAAAGGCTCGCGACAGATGAAGCGCAAGCCGGGCGTATCGGTGGGGATGGCGAAGGCGAGCGCGTATTTTTCCTCGCCGGGACGTACCGAAAAGGGCAGCGGATAAACCAAAAGCTCGTCGGCGGTGGGGCCGTGCGTCGCCAGCATTTTGGCGCCGCGAACGATGAGGCCGTCGCCGGTCTGTTTCACGATACCCAAATAGGCGTATTCGTCCGCCTGCTGTGAAGCGGATTTACTGCGATCGACTGGAGGATTGACCAGGGTGTGGGTGAGAAACAGATCGTTATCGCGGCAATACCGATAGTAGCGCTGTACGTTGTCGGCGGCTCTGCCACCGCATTCAGCAAAAAACTCCGGGGCGTCGGCCCAGGACGCGACCACCGTGTTGAGGAAATCTGGAGAACGGCCCATCAAGCCGAACGTGGCGTCGGCCCAGACCCGCATGGCCTCCCGGCGCCGCACCAGATCGTCGCGCGACCGCGGAATGATGAACGAGAGGCCTGCTTCAGTGCCGTCCTCGGCGCGGTAGGTCATCCGAGGACGGAGTTCGCTGTCGATCTGAAGGTCGTAGAGCATGGCCATCGCCGACACCGGACGGCAAAACACCGGATCGTCGGCAACATTGCCGACCTTTCGCCCGGCAACCCAGACATTCCGTGGATGTGATTTGAGGCCTGAAATGTAACTGACACCGCCGCGAACGCCCATTGCAGCACCTCCCATCGGCACATTTAGGCGCCGACCCTCACCAACCGAATTTGTTTGAATTTATCAAGCGGCCGATCAGTCCGGCGCACCCGCGCTGCCCGCGTCCTTGCTGTTTGGACGACGCCCAGCGTGTCCAGCACCCTATGTCCGAATCCGGCGGTATCCGCCATGGCATCGGGCATGACCAACACTACGGGTCTGAGCCGTTTCGTTCTTTGGCCGGACGAAATTGCTATCGTGCGAGAATACAATTCTCGCTCAGGATGTTGTGGAGTCCGGTCACAACTCGGACGGACCCTTGAGCCCGCGGTGCTGACCAGGCACACTATGGCATCGCCTTAGTCACTAAGCACCTGCCGCCTGCTTCGTTCGCAAATTTTGCCAGCGCTTTTGAAGATGCACGTCAGCCCGTGTTCTGGGCGCGTGCCTGCTCGATCAGATTCAACAATTTGGGAGGCGACATCGGTAGGGATCGCGGCCGAATCCCGATGGAGCCCCCGATCGCATTGGCGATGGCCGCCATGGTCGGCACCACCGGGACCTCGCCGACGCCGCGCAAGCCATAGGGATGCCGCGGATTTGGCACCTCGACGATCTGGGTGTCGATCATTGGCACGTCGGATGCGACCGGCATGCGATAATCCAGGAAGCTCGGATTTTGCATACGGCCATCGTCACCGTAATAGTATTCCTCGTTGAGAGCCCAGCCTATGCCCTGCACGGCGCCGCCCTGATACTGGCCTTCGACCTGCAGCCGGTGAATCGCCTTACCAGCGTCCTCGACCACGGTGTAGCGTTTGATGTCGACTCGGCCGGTGTCCTTGTCGACTTCGACATCGACGATGTGCAGGCCGAAGCCGGGACCGGCACCGGTCACGTTCATTTCGGAATGGCCCGAAATAGCGCCGTGGGTCGGCGTCGTTCTCGCCGCGATCTGCGCGATCGACAGCGGTTCGAAATCGCCGACATTCGAACTCGCCGGACGGCAATAGCCGTCTTCGAATGTCACGGCGTCCTCGGGCACTCCCCAGATGCCCGCAGCGCGCCGGCACAATTCGCCGATCGCCTTGCGGGCGGAATCGACGATGATCATGCCGCTGGCGAAGGTGCTGCGGCTGCCGGCGGTCACGCGATTGAAGCCGAGCGCGTGGGTGTCGGCCAGCACGGCGCGGACCTTGTCTACCGGAATGCCTAGTTCTTCTGCCGCCATCATGCTGATCGAGATGCGCGAGCCCGCGACGTCTGATGTGCCGAGAATGATCGTCACCGATCCGTCGGTCGCAACATTCAATGTGCCGGTAGTCTCGCCACCGCGGTTGAACCAGAAGCCAGCAGCAACGCCGCGCGACTGGCCAGTAGGCACCGGTGAATTGTAGTGCTCGCACTCCTTGGCCGCCGCGAGCGTCTCGACGAAGCCGATCGGTCCGAATGTTTCGCCGTAAATCGTCTTGTAGCCTTCGGTCGCGGCGTTTTTTAGCCGCAAATCGATGGGATCCATGCCGATCTTGCGGGCGAGTTCGTCGATCACGCCTTCGACGCCGAATACGATCTGCGGCACGCAAGGCGCGCGGAACGAATTCACTTTCGGTCGGTTCGACACCACTTCGTATGACATCGTCTTGATGTTCTTTAGATCGTAGCGCGTGAACATCGCCTGCGGCGCATTGGAAAAGGCCGAACCGGTAAAGGCGCCGGTCTGGAAGATCAATTCAGCCTCGGCGGCGGTGAACTTACCGTCCTTGGTCATGCCCATCTTGATCCGCGACTTGGTGCCGGAAACCGGGCCGGTGGCGCGAAACACTTCGTTGCGCGACAGCGTGATCTTCACCGGCCGCTTCGCCTTGCGCGCGAGCAGGATCGCTACCGGCTCGCCGTAGAAACCGGTCTTGCCGCCGAACCCGCCACCCATTTCCGACTGGGTGACCCGAATCTTGGCCTGGTCGATCTTGAGGATCTCCTTCAGCCGATCGCGATAGACCCACGGTGCCTGAGTGCAACACCACAGCTCGACTTGGCCGTCTTCGGTGCAGGTGGCGACGCAGCTTTGCGGCTCGATATAGCCCTGGTGCATCGGCTTAGTGTCGTATTCGTGCTCGACGATGATGTCAGCCTCGGCAAAGCCTTTTTCGACATCGCCCATTGATAGATCGAGCCGCTCGATCACGTTGGATGGTTTGTCCGCGCCCTTGATGCCCTTAGTACGCACGTGTGGGTGCAGGACTGGTGCGTCGGGCTTCATGGCTTCGACGGGATCGATTACATGCGGCAGCACGTCGTAATCGACCTTGATGAGCTTGAGCGCCTGACGGGCGATCGACTCGCTGGTCGCAGCGACGGCGGCGACGGGATGGCCGTCATAAAGAGCCTTTTCCCGCGCCATGGCATTGCGAGTCATATCGCCAGCGCCCGTGCCTGCCGGGATTTCCGGAAAATCGTCGCGGGTCACCACCGCCTTGACGCCGGCAAGGCGTTCGGCCGCCGAGGTGTCGATCGAGCGGATAATCGCGTGCGGGTGCGGGCTGCGCAAAATCTTGCCAACCAGCATGCCGGGGAGAAACATGTCAGCGCCGAATTTGGCGCGGCCCGTGACCTTGTCGATGCCGTCATGCTTGACCGGCGAGGTGCCAACGATCTTGTACTTCCGATCGCGCGAGAAGCCGCTCTTCTCCAGTATCGTCGTGTTCAAGACGCCTCTCCTCTCATCTCCTTCGCCGCCGCCTGTACGGAGCGGATGATCTTGTCGTAGCCGGTGCACCGGCACAGGTTGCCCGCAAGCCAGTAGCGGATTTCGAATTCGCTGGGATCGGGATTGCGTTCGAGCAGCGCCTTAGCGGCGATCAAGATACCCGGTGTACATATGCCGCATTGCAGTCCGTTGAGCTCGAGAAAATTGCGCTGTAGCGGATGCAGCTTCTCGCCCTTCGCCATGCCCTCGATGGTCTCGATCTTGGCGCCTTCGGTCTCGACGGCGAGAACCAGGCACGAGCACAGCATGTTGCCGTTGAGCATTACGGTGCAGGCGCCGCAATCACCGGTGCCGCAGCCCTCCTTGGTGCCGCTGAGCATTAGCTCATCGCGCAGAATATCGAGCAACGTCTGCTGGGCCTCGCACAGAAATTCGTATTCGTCGCCGTTGACTGTCGTGGTGACATGATACTTCTTGCTCATCAGTTTTTTCTCGCCCGTTCGAGCGCCTGCTGAGCCGTACGCTTTGCCAACACGCCCGCAACTTTGATCCGGTATTCCCTTGTGCCGCGCTTGTCGTCGATCGGCCGGCAAGCGGCGCTGGCGGCCTTGGCGAGCCGATCGAGCGCAGCGTGATCGAGCCGGGTGCCGATCAGCGCATCGGCAGCCTCCTTCACCAGCAGAACCGTCGGCGCGACGGCGCCGAGCGCAACCCGCGCCGCCGTGCAGGTGCCGCCGTCGTCAAGCGTCAGGTTGACACCCACGCCGACTACTGCAATGTCCATCTCGGTGCGCGGCGTGAGCCGCTGATAGGCATCGCCCGAATGCGGCAGCCGTGGTGGCAAGAAGAACGAGGCGATGATCTCGCCCTTGGCGAGCGAGTTCTTGCCTGGTCCCACCGGAATGGTTTCGACCGGCACTTCGCGCATGCCGCGCGGCCCAACGATGCGAGCGATGGCGTTGGCAGCGATCAGGGCCGGCACGCTGTCCGCGGCCGGTGAGGCGTTGCACAAATTCCCGCCAATGCTGGCGCGGCCTTTGATCTGGATCGATCCGATCAGCTTGATCGCGTCGACCACGCCCGGCCAGGCTTTGCAGAAGGCGGCGTGATTGACGATCTCCATGCCGGGAACCGCCGCACCGATGCGAAAGCCGGCGTTCTCGACCGAAAATTGCCGCGTCTCCGCGATCTTCTTGATGTCGACCAGGAGCTCCGGCTCGATAAGGTCGGTCTCCATCTGCACGATTACGTCGGTGCCGCCCGCCAGGATCCGGGCGATGCCCGTGGCGCCGGCGAGCAGATCAACGGCGCCCTGAAGCGTTTCGGGCGCCTCGTACTTCACACCCTCCATCACAATCCCCAACCATTGTTCTGGGCTGAGAGGTGATCAAATCCGATTTTGCCGGGCAAAACAATAGACCATAGGCGGCAGTAGCCAAGAACGCCTGCTCAGCGAACGGCCAACGTTCCGAGTCGCGGTCCCGCAGCACTCACACACGCGCGCGGGAACATTTTCAGTAGTCGCACGGTCAACGCGTCGCCAGTGGGCTTGTCGGCAACGCGATCGTGCAAACGTGGGCGCCACGTCGTCCGCATCCTCGCATTTCAGCTCGACCAAACATGCGGTCGGCGCAAATTTAGTTACTTGCATGTTCCGATCTCGGCCACATTCTTGCGGCTCGCTCGGTCGCGATTGGCCACCGCCTCAGATATTTCGGTGCAAGCGAATGTCGGCTCTTGGGGAAACCACGAAAATCGCACGACACGAGAATTTGCAGCGTTTGAACCGAAGCGTTCGTCCGCGGGTGAAGTTTGCTGCGCTGCGGAAGCGTCATTCGGAGCTCTTGTCATGATGTTTACCCGACATCGATTTTCATTGGTTTGTAGAAGCTAGCTAAGCCGCATTGCCGATCGAGCTAAGCAGACCAACGGCAATGCTGCCTCGAAAGTCGTTCGTGACTCTTCTTGGCACTACGGTGAAGCCGTTGGTATCGATGCGCCGCTTGTCCTCCTGCAGGATGACGCCGCGCAGGAAGTTACCTGCGCGGCGCCTTACTGGTCAGCGCAGCACGCTCGGCTGAATGTAGATCTTCTGCGTGCGCGGGATACCCGCCAGCGGCCGTTCGATCTGCGGACGATGGTTGAGGTGCCTGTACGGCTCGGTCGGACGATCGATCCGCCGACAACGCGGCCAAGTGCCGATCATACCGGGCGGGCAGCGCCGTACGATCGGCCGGCAGTGTGGCCAACGACCGATCGTACCGGGCGGGCAGGCATGCACGACGGGCACGCAGCGGTCGCCACGCCGCACTGTTCCCTCGGGGCACGGACGCGGCGGTGGGACGAGCCGGTGGCAGTTTGGCCATACACCGACCGTGCCGCGCGGGCACACGCGCTCGACGGGCACGCAGCGGTCGCCATGTCGTACCGTTCCCTCAGGGCACGGAGGCGGCGGCGCGACGACGTGACAGTCGGGCCATTCACCGACCGTACCCTCCGGGCAACGCCGTTCGGGTGGCGGCAGCACCCCGCCACGCCGGCAAGCGCCGTCGACGAAGCGATAGCCGGGAGGGCATTGCTGCTGGATGATCGGCTGCGGTGGTGGAACGCAGAGGTTTGGCACCACGCCAGTGGCCGTCGAGGTATCGTCGGCCGGATTGAAGTTCTCCGGCGAACCGCCTGGCGCGTAGACGATATGGGCCGTGTTCGGAATATTGCAGTTGTTCTGACGAGCAACTGCTGCCGGCACATTGACGGTCGTTTGGAACGACACCGCCCCGCCCGCGGCCAGGGTGGCCATGGGGTAGGTACATTCATAGCCACCGCCCGACGACGGGCAGCTCCACGGTGCGCCGGCAAACGTCGCGGTCGTGCCAGCCAGCGGCTGGTCAAAGACCTTGATCGTGTCGTGGTAGGCGCCAGGGCCGGCGTTTATTACGGTGACGCGGTAGTCGCAAGCGGCACCACGGCCCGCCGTCTTGCAGCCCTCACTGACCTTCCGGATCACCAGATTTGTCCGCTCTGGCTGGCATTCGCGCGAAGGAATGCTGACCGAGGCGCCGGCAGTGTCGTCCGCGGGATTGGTATTCCACTGCGTTCCGCCAGGCGCCCAATCGATGTGCGCGACGTTACGCAACTGGCAGCGGTCGTGCCGCACCGTGGCATTCGGCAGCCACACCACTGCGAACAGATGCTGGCTCGCACCGGGCGGTAGGAAAGTCGCAGGACGCCAGCACTTGTAGCTCGACGCTCCCACTAGCCAGCACGACCACGGCGGATGCGGTCCGAAAGCCATCAACGCGCCGCTCGGCGAGCCGGGTAGATAATCGGCGATCAGCAACGAGCCGAAATAGTTGTCCGGTCCGGTGTTCTGGATGCTGATATCGAAACCACACGCCCAGCCGGCACCCCGCGGTACGCAACGTCCGCGCGCGTGCTTGGTGAGCTTCAGGTTCGTGTGCCCACGATAGTGCGGCGGCGGAAATTCCGGCGGAAATTCCGGCGGGATGGTGCCGGGCGGGTAGTAGCCCGGCGGGAAGTTGCCCAGATCCTCGAAACCTTGCTGGTCGCAGGGCTGCCAGATGGCGACGTCACCTATATGACCGGAATTTGCCGCGTCGCCGAACAGACCGTCGTAATCGATGAAATACGACTGCGCCGGCGGCACGTTTTGCGGACGCACCAGACTCTCGTCGTTGCCTTGTAAGCCGTGTACGTCGGCTTCGCCGGTACCGTCATCAACGGCATCCGGGTTCAAACTTGAGCGCAGACGGCTGCCGGTGGACCACAGCGTGGCGCCGCAGCTTCCCGGCTTGAGCGCGCCGGTTTCCGGATCGTGAGCGTAGCCGAGCGCAATGCCGCCGTCGGCGAAACGGTATTCGGGCCGCATGCCGATGGCGTACTCGTCGGCATCCTGCCGCCATATGCTCGGCGTAGCCGGATCGTCGGGCGTCTCGAGCGAATAGCGCACGACCGAAGACTTGCCCGGATCGGCGAAGACGGAGAAGTCATAGCTGCCGCGCGGCGTGCCTCGTTGGGCGAGCAGCATACGGCCGCGATTGTCGAACAACATGTCGGTGATCGGCCCGTCGCCAGGCAATGTATTGGCGTCGAGTTCCCAGCGCGGATCGCCGGCGAAATCGCCGTCGTCACGTATGCCGATCGACCAGACCTGCTTGCCGCCGGCCACGGCGTAGTAAAGCCGGCCGTCATGCACGGCCATCCCCCAAACCATACGGTCCTTCTGGGTATAACCCCAGGTGGCCGAATCCTCGCTGTTGAAGCTCGGGCTGGTGATGTCCATCGTCGCGCCGTCGTCGGCGACCGGCGGCAAGCCCTTTGCCGGCCGGCCGTTCACGCCGTGGTCGAAGCTGTCAAGCACCTGACCCTCGGCTGAGATGCGATAGATCAGTCCGTTGTCGAGATCGGACGCGAAGAACTCCTTATGATTTGCATCGAACACAATGCCGCCGACGCCGGGGCCACTATTGCCTGGCAACGCAGCGAATGGCGACACCGCGCCGGTTGCGCCGTCGACGCGCCAGATGGTGCTTGGCGTGCCATTGGGCGCCGGCCCAAACTGGCCGGCCATGAATTGTGCGCCGGGCTCGCCTTTCTGGAGGCGAATAGGATTACCGTTTTTGTCAGGACCGACGATCTGAATACCGTAAGCCGAAGTGGCGCCGAGATAGACATTCGGCACGGCCCGGCCAAGGCCGTCATCCATCGCGACGGCGAACACCTGACCGACCTCGCCAGCGGTGATCTGCCGTTTGACCGGCGCAGGCACGAGCTGTCCGTGGGGACCGTCGCCGAGCGCCGATAGCGAGAGGATCTCGGCGGAGGGACCGTTCAGGTCGATGACGAAATAGTCGAGCGGATTGGCGCCGTTGGGGACCGGAGTATCCAGCGGTTTGACGCCGGAATAGCCCGTCACGACAGCGTCACCGCGCGCGAGCATTGCCTCTTGGGCATTTGCGTTGGCGACGCCGGCGGCGAGGAGCGCGAATAGGACCACGCTCAGCTTGATGTGAGATTCGGGTGATCGGAACATGATGCGTCATCCTGTGGAAGCGATTGTGCGGAGTGAACAGACCACCGGCCAAAGGCCTAGCTTCAGCTGGACAGCTCACATCTATGGGTCGCTACCCGCGCAAATTCTGTTCAACAGCGCTCACGGCCTTGCCAGTAGAGCGAAGAGGACTCCTGGAGCGCGACGGCCTCGGCGACGTCTCAAACTGGCGCCTCGTCGGCTTGCCGAAGCTTTCATTATGTTCCGTTCTTGGGACCAAAAGCACGGCTAGAAGCGGCGAATGTGATCCATTTCGGTAAATCTGAACGCTTGTTTGCTGTGCCGCACAAGCTGATTTGACGCACCCTTGCGGAAGCCAGTTCGCCAGGTTGAACCCTAGCCGGGTTGCAGGCGACCTATGGCTGGAAAGTAACGCCATCAATGAGATGGAGCATCAGTTATGATAAGCAAATCGAACATCGGCCACGCGCTCGCGACTGCGATCATTGCGGGGACAGCATTACTGCTGCCTTTAGGACCAACCACAGCCAAGATGCGCGCTCTCAATCCGCAGCCGTTACCGCCCGGAATGAGGGCCCTCAACCCACAGCCACTGCCTCCGGGCATTTATTCGCCGAACCACTATTCCAGCGTACGTGGTAAGCGAAATCCGAACGACCAAGGTAGAGGTTATTGACCTTTCGGTTTCGTGCGGCAGATGCCGTTTTCGTGACTTTGCGGTAGGCCTCGGTCTCACATAGCAAATCGCCAATTGATGAGCGCGAACGCGCTCGTCTGTTACGGCGACGTTCGCAATGGCACGCGACGCTGAAATCGAACAGATCATCCGCGAGCTTGCAATTCTGCGGGCGCGTTATGAGCTGTACCGCCGAACCGCCGGGATCGTGAAGATCTTTCTTACGATCCTGGCACTGATTCTGGTGGTTGCCGGCTTGGCTTTCGCAGTTAAGCTCTTCCTGCTCGATGTGCTCTACGGGTTGTTTTTCATCGGAGGGCTGCTCGTCTTAGTCCTGAGCATCGCCTGGTATATCAAATCCGCCAACCTTCGCTGGATCGACCTTGCGTGCCCGAGAATTGGCGGCATCCTCAATCCTTATTTCTATTATCCGGACGCAAATCGCACTGTACAGCCACGCAGCGATGCCGAATTGCTTGAGTGGCAAATTGCGAGCCGCCAAGAGCGGCTTTCGGAATTGGCGGCGACCATTCCGGGCGCAAAGAGGCTGGATCAGTCGCAGGCGGCAATGCAGAGCAGATAGCCGAGATTTCTCGGCTTCTCCACCGGCATAACCTGATCGCAGGCGGTGGTCATCAACCTGCGCGTTGGGCGGAATCCTCTCCTATTGGCAAACAAATAGTCTGGGTGACTGATTTTCCAAGTCCCGCTTCAACGTTCATTGACATATAGACGCGTTAAGCCGCAACACTACGATTAAAAATATCAGCGCAAAACGCTTGTTAGGAGCATCTCGCGTTTAAATAAGAGTCCACCTACGCTCGGATTTGCCACACGGAGCCGTTGCCGCCGGTCGGCGTCATGTTGGACCAAAGTGCGTTGGTAAATCTGAGCCGTATCAACCTTCTGGTGAACCACAACATAAAACCCGCAACCGATATGCAGCACTATGGCATGATCCAATGGTGGCGTTATCCCGACGACCGCGCCGGTGCCTGTCATAGCTATGCTCTGTTGAAACGTCGCATGCTCATCGAGGCTGGCTGGCCACGCCAAGCCCTCTTGATGACGATTGTTCATGAAATCGATGGAGAAGGTCACGCCGTGCTCACCGTCGTGACCAATCGGGGCGATTATATTCTGGATAATCTGACCGACAAGAATTGGCTCTGGTCGCAGACGCCATACCGATACTACAAGCGTCAGTCGCAGGAGGATCCGAATAAATGGATTTGGATCAAAGGTGCCCGCACCGACTTTCCTACATCCGCCATCCGCACGCCTCAGCGCGTGCCAATTCAACGCGCGCGTCGGCCAGTGCCACTCCTGGACCCACGCGCGGTATTTTATCTGCGCCGCCGGCGTATGCCGCGGTGCTTCTTACGAACCTCCTCCGGTGCCGCCAGGTGTGCCAGCCTTGAAAGGGACCTAACCCTCACTATGGGATCCGCTCCTGGCGCAGGCGTCATCACTCGGGACAAGTTGCAGACGCCAAATTTAATTGCAACGAGGAGTTCTCGTTAGTAGGTATTTCGTTACGCCAGAGTTGGGCCCGGAGGAGCTTTCGTATATTCTGTTTCTACGAAGAGCAGCAGGGCCGCTCACGTCAATCGGCTACGCAACGCCCGCGTCTCTCTGGCGGCAAATAGATATCGTTCCAAGTTGGAGCATCGACGATGACATCAATCGAGAGGCTGAGAGCGGCGAATTAATAAGACAGTTACGAGGTGCCCTTAGTGAGCTGGAAGACCGTATTGCTGCTGTGCGATAGGAAAAATCAAACTGACCGAGCGAGATGAGCGTAATTGGGAATCTTCTGAACGACTTTGAACCGAACCATGTTTCAGCCTCCTCTAGACAGTGGCGATACTACATTCCGAACGGCAAAAAGAGAGAGCATTGGGCTGTTTATTTAATGTTCACGTTTAAAGCCATAATGTCAAAACGGCTTTGAGTTTCAAGATGACTTCGTCAGTATGAAGGCGCCACCATGCCGAGGCCGGAACCCGAGACGCAAGCATTTAGCCGCAGTCTCGCGTTGCGCTTCATGAGAGGCATGGCGCTCGGTGTGTTTTGTGCAGGAGTGCTGTTAGTCGATCAGCAAATTGATTTGGCTGCAGTCATTGCCGTTCGTCATTATTTGTCCGGCGAGGCTAATATTTCTCCTCATAAGTGGCATTTTGTTCGGATTAGTGAGCGCGCTCGCAAAGGTTCGTTGAGAGTGATCCCAACTGTTTTGCAAGAGCACGCACGCGTTATTTTCTTCGTGGGAACGTTTGGGCGGTCGTGAAGCGTCGGCATCATTTGTCGGTCCAATTCAGAGCTACGCCGGAAGCCGACGGTGAATTTCGGCCGTATAAGCTCGGTAGGCGGATTCGCCCCCGTTGACCTTAATCTCTGCCCTCACGCGCGCGCGCGAGGCAGAGCGGCGGCAATAACAGCGATCGATCTGCTCGACCTGCGCGAGCCGGCGGTGTGGTGCTGCGCCGCCGGCCGGCGCCGTCGTGTTCGTTTTAGGGAAATTATTGCTGGCGGATTTGGGGCGACGATGGCGCTTGGGCGGTGGACCGACGCTGCTGATGGTGGCATCGCCTGGTTGGGGCGGCGGCGGCCGAGCGCCGCGAGGTACCGGGTCATCGATGGTAATGCCCGCCAAATTCTCCAGCAGGCACATAGACCCCGTTGACCTTAATCTCTGCCCTCACGCGCGCGCGCGAGGCAGAGCGGCGGCAATAACAGCGATCGATCTGCTCGACCTGCGCGAGCCGGCGGTGTGGTGCTGCGCCGCCGGCCGGCGCCGTCGTGTTCGTTTTAGGGAAATTATTGCTGGCGGATTCGGGGCGACGATGGCGCTTGGGCGGTGGACCGACGCTGCTGATTGCGCATTTCGCAAAAACCGGACAGCTAATTCGCTAATTGCCGGACATCAGTTTCGCTAATTCGCGGACAGCGGGGTGCGGCGGTTTTCGGTTGCCTGGTTGAAGTCACGCGGGATTCGTTTCCTTGTTTTCAGCGTCGGTCAAGTGGGGTTTTGGTTTTCGCATGCTGTCGCCTTCGAGGTTGATGCGATGGGCGTTATGGACAATCCGATCGAGGATGGCGTCGGCGATGGTCGGCTCACCGATCATGTCGTGCCATTGGCCGACGGGCAGTTGGGCGGTGATGAGCGTGGATTTTCGCCGGTAGCGCTCCTCGAAGATCTCCAGCAGATCGAGGCGCTGCTGATCGTTAAGGCCGTGGGTGCCCCAATCATCAAGGACGAGCAATTGGACGCGGGCGAGCTTGTCAACGAGGCGCGGGAAGCGGCCATCGAGGCGAGCCATAGCGAGATCTTCGAACAGACGCGGCACCCGTAAATAGAGCACGGAATGATCGAGCCGCGCCGCCTGGCGGGCGAAGGCGCAAGACAGCCAGGTTTTGCCAGTGCCGGTCTGGCCAGTGATGATCAGATTCTCTTTTGCCTTCAGCCAAGCGCCTTGGGCAAGCTGCAAGGTATTCCGTCGATTGAGACCGCGGCGTGCCGCGAAGTCGATGTCTTCGATGCAGGCTTCAGCAAAGCGCAGCTTTGCTGCGGCCAGTCGATTGGTCAGACGCCGATCGGCGCGCACGGCAATTTCGCGATCCAGCATCAGCCCCAGCCATTCGTCGCGGCTGAGATCGGCGGTATTGTCTTGCTCGGCCAATTGCCGATAGGCCGCTGCCATTCCAGCGAGACCGAGCGCCTGCATTTGATCGAGTGTGGGATTTGTCAGCATCGAGGCTTCTTTCCTTCATTGATAGTAGGTGCCGCCACGGATGTTGGTGTGCGGGGGCGTGGCTTTGATGGGGTCTGCCGGCGGAGTGGTCCGGTCGAGCCCGGCTTTGAGGATGGCGCTGACCGAGGAGTAGCTGATTGCGTTGATGGCAAGCGCCCGTTCGCACGCCGCTTCCAGCCGATCGCGCTCGTAGCGGCGCGCCAGCGCGATGATTCCCATGGCGGAGCGATAGCCTTGTTCAGGATGCGGGCGGTCCCGCATCACTCGCTCGACCAGGATGGCGGCGTTGGCACCGATCCGCGCCGCCATCAGGATCAGGCTCGCCGGCGTCATGTTGGCGTAGCGCTGATGGGCCTTCGGCATATGCTCGTTGACGGTGACATGGCCCGAGCGCTGCGAACGGCGGACGTGACTGGCGATCCGCCGATGGTCGAAGAAGATCTCGACTGTCTTGTGGGTGAGCCGCACATCGACGCGACGGCCTATCAGCCGGTGCGGTACCGAATAGAAGGTCTTGTCGACTTCGACGTGATAGTCGGGATGGACCTTGGCGGATTTCCATTCGGCGTATTCGAACGGCACATTCGGCAACGGGGCGAGCGCCGTGCGCTCGATCTCCTCAAACAGCTGCCGGCGCGACTTTCCGACCTGACGCATCGGACGATTATTGAGGTCTTCGAGCAGGACACCGATCGCAGCATTGAGCTCGCCAAGGCTGAAGAAGCGCCGATGGCGCAGCCGTGCCAAGATCCAACGTTCGACAATCAAAACCGCGCCTTCGACCTTGCCCTTGTCGCGCGGCTTGCGGCTGCGCGTCGGCAAAATCGTCGTGTCGTAGTGCTCGGCCATGGCCGCAAAGGTCTGGTTGAGCGTCGGCTCGAACCACAGCGCTTTGGCGACGCCGGCCTTCAGGTTGTCGCAGACGATCGCCTTGGGAACCCCGCCGAAGTACGCCAGGGCCCTGGTCTGACTGTCGATCCAATCGGGCAGCCGTTGACTGAGGCTCGCGCAGACGAAGGTCAGCGATGATGCCGCCAGTACCGCGACAAAAATCTGCGCTTGGCCAATCTCGCCCGTTCGCGGGTCGATCACCTCGACCGTCTGGCCGGCGTAATCGGTCTGCATCACCGCGCCAGCTTCGTGGCAATGGCGGAACGTCGGATGCGCTCGACGCCGGTAGGCGCCGTATTGTTGGCAGAACCAGGTGTAGCCGTAACCCTCGGGATGGGCGGCGCGATATTCCTGCCACAGCAGTGTCAGCGTCACGCCCTTGCGCCTGAGCTCCTGCGCCACATAGGGCCAGTCCGGCTCGCTCAGGTCCTGGGGTGGCCGTCCAACTCGGCGGAATAGTGCCTGCGCCAAGGCCGCGTCGCTCTCGTAAGCCGGCGGCAGCGGCCAGCTCAGCCCCGCCTCACGCGCCCGCAACAGATACGTCGCAACCGAGGTCTTGCTCAGTCCCAGCCGTTCCGAGATTGCCCGCACCGACGCCCCGTGGTCGTGCGTCAAGCGCAGTATCGTTCGCAGGTCCTTCACGGTCATTCGTTTCGTTCGCTTCCGTCTCGGCATTGCCCCTCCCAACGTTGAGAGGGAACATTGCCCGAACGGCACTCCCGAAATCCGACCCTCACCCCTGTCCGCGAATTAGCGAAATCGCTGTCCCGGAATTACTGAAATCCCTGTCCGCGATTTACTGAAATCCTGTCCGGGAATTTGCGAAACACGCTGCTGATGGTGGCATCGCCTGGTTGGGGCGGCGGCGGCCGAGCGCCGCGAGGTACCGGGTCATCGATGGTAATGCCCGCCAAATTCTCCAGCAGGCACATAGTACGCCTGGCTTCGCTCGCGCCGGGCTTTCGCTTTGAGCGATCAGCAGAAAACTGGCCCCGTTGACCTTAATCTCTGCCCTCACGCGCGCGCGCGAGGCAGAGCGGCGGCAATAACAGCGATCGATCTGCTCGACCTGCGCGAGCCGGCGGTGTGGTGCTGCGCCGCCGGCCGGCGCCGTCGTGTTCGTTTTAGGGAAATTATTGCTGGCGGATTCGGGGCGACGATGGCGCTTGGGCGGTGGACCGACGCTGCTGATGGTGGCATCGCCTGGTTGGGGCGGCGGCGGCCGAGCGCCGCGAGGTACCGGGTCATCGATGGTAATGCCCGCCAAATTCTCCAGCAGGCACATAGTACGCCTGGCTTCGCTCGCGCCGGGCTTTCGCTTTGAGCGATCAGCAGAAAACTGGCCCCGTTGACCTTAATCTCTGCCCTCACGCGCGCGCGCGAGGCAGAGCGGCGGCAATAACAGCGATCGATCTGCTCGACCTGCGCGAGCCGGCGGTGTGGTGCTGCGCCGCCGGCCGGCGCCGTCGTGTTCGTTTTAGGGAAATTATTGCTGGCGGATTCGGGGCGACGATGGCGCTTGGGCGGTGGACCGACGCTGCTGATGGTGGCATCGCCTGGTTGGGGCGGCGGCGGCCGAGCGCCGCGAGGTACCGGGTCATCGATGGTAATGCCCGCCAAATTCTCCAGCAGGCACATAGTACGCCTGGCTTCGCTCGCGCCGGGCTTTCGCTTTGAGCGATCAGCAGAAAACTGGCCCCGTTGACCTTAATCTCTGCCCTCACGCGCGCGCGCGAGGCAGAGCGGCGGCAATAACAGCGATCGATCTGCTCGACCTGCGCGAGCCGGCGGTGTGGTGCTGCGCCGCCGGCCGGCGCCGTCGTGTTCGTTTTAGGGAAATTATTGCTGGCGGATTTCGGGGCGACGATGGCGCTTGGGCGGTGGACCGACGCTGCTGATGGTGGCATCGCCTGGTTGGGGCGGCGGCGGCCGAGCGCCGCGAGGTACCGGGTCATCGATGGTAATGCCCGCCAAATTCTCCAGCAGGCACATAGTACGCCTGGCTTCGCTCGCGCCGGGCTTTCGCTTTGAGCGATCAGCAGAAAACTGGCCCCGTTGACCTTAATCTCTGCCCTCACGCGCGCGCGCGAGGCAGAGCGGCGGCAATAACAGCGATCGATCTGCTCGACCTGCGCGAGCCGGCGGTGTGGTGCTGCGCCGCCGGCCGGCGCCGTCGTGTTCGTTTTAGGGAAATTATTGCTGGCGGATTCGGGGCGACGATGGCGCTTGGGCGGTGGACCGACGCTGCTGATGGTGGCATCGCCTGGTTGGGGCGGCGGCGGCCGAGCGCCGCGAGGTACCGGGTCATCGATGGTAATGCCCGCCAAATTCTCCAGCAGGCACATAGTACGCCTGGCTTCGCTCGCGCCGGGCTTTCGCTTTGAGCGATCAGCAGAAAACTGGCCCCGTTGACCTTAATCTCTGCCCTCACGCGCGCGCGCGAGGCAGAGCGGCGGCAATAACAGCGATCGATCTGCTCGACCTGCGCGAGCCGGCGGTGTGGTGCTGCGCCGCCGGCCGGCGCCGTCGTGTTCGTTTTAGGGAAATTATTGCTGGCGGATTCGGGGCGACGATGGCGCTTGGGCGGTGGACCGACGCTGCTGATGGTGGCATCGCCTGGTTGGGGCGGCGGCGGCCGAGCGCCGCGAGGTACCGGGTCATCGATGGTAATGCCCGCCAAATTCTCCAGCAGGCACATAGTACGCCTGGCTTCGCTCGCGCCGGGCTTTCGCTTTGAGCGATCAGCAGAAAACTGGCCCCGTTGACCTTAATCTCTGCCCTCACGCGCGCGCGCGAGGCAGAGCGGCGGCAATAACAGCGATCGATCTGCTCGACCTGCGCGAGCCGGCGGTGTGGTGCTGCGCCGCCGGCCGGCGCCGTCGTGTTCGTTTTAGGGAAATTATTGCTGGCGGATTCGGGGCGACGATGGCGCTTGGGCGGTGGACCGACGCTGCTGATGGTGGCATCGCCTGGTTGGGGCGGCGGCGGCCGAGCGCCGCGAGGTACCGGGTCATCGATGGTAATGCCCGCCAAATTCTCCAGCAGGCACATAGTACGCCTGGCTTCGCTCGCGCCGGGCTTTCGCTTTGAGCGATCAGCAGAAAACTGGCCCCGTTGACCTTAATCTCTGCCCTCACGCGCGCGCGCGAGGCAGAGCGGCGGCAATAACAGCGATCGATCTGCTCGACCTGCGCGAGCCGGCGGTGTGGTGCTGCGCCGCCGGCCGGCGCCGTCGTGTTCGTTTTAGGGAAATTATTGCTGGCGGATTCGGGGCGACGATGGCGCTTGGGCGGTGGACCGACGCTGCTGATGGTGGCATCGCCTGGTTGGGGCGGCGGCGGCCGAGCGCCGCGAGGTACCGGGTCATCGATGGTAATGCCCGCCAAATTCTCCAGCAGGCACATAGTACGCCTGGCTTCGCTCGCGCCGGGCTTTCGCTTTGAGCGATCAGCAGAAAACTGGCCCCGTTGACCTTAATCTCTGCCCTCACGCGCGCGCGCGAGGCAGAGCGGCGGCAATAACAGCGATCGATCTGCTCGACCTGCGCGAGCCGGCGGTGTGGTGCTGCGCCGCCGGCCGGCGCCGTCGTGTTCGTTTTAGGGAAATTATTGCTGGCGGATTCGGGGCGACGATGGCGCTTGGGCGGTGGACCGACGCTGCTGATGGTGGCATCGCCTGGTTGGGGCGGCGGCGGCCGAGCGCCGCGAGGTACCGGGTCATCGATGGTAATGCCCGCCAAATTCTCCAGCAGGCACATAGTACGCCTGGCTTCGCTCGCGCCGGGCTTTCGCTTTGAGCGATCAGCAGAAAACTGGCCCCGTTGACCTTAATCTCTGCCCTCACGCGCGCGCGCGAGGCAGAGCGGCGGCAATAACAGCGATCGATCTGCTCGACCTGCGCGAGCCGGCGGTGTGGTGCTGCGCCGCCGGCCGGCGCCGTCGTGTTCGTTTTAGGGAAATTATTGCTGGCGGATTCGGGGCGACGATGGCGCTTGGGCGGTGGACCGACGCTGCTGATGGTGGCATCGCCTGGTTGGGGCGGCGGCGGCCGAGCGCCGCGAGGTACCGGGTCATCGATGGTAATGCCCGCCAAATTCTCCAGCAGGCACATAGTACGCCTGGCTTCGCTCGCGCCGGGCTTTCGCTTTGAGCGATCAGCAGAAAACTGGCCCCGTTGACCTTAATCTCTGCCCTCACGCGCGCGCGCGAGGCAGAGCGGCGGCAATAACAGCGATCGATCTGCTCGACCTGCGCGAGCCGGCGGTGTGGTGCTGCGCCGCCGGCCGGCGCCGTCGTGTTCGTTTTAGGGAAATTATTGCTGGCGGATTCGGGGCGACGATGGCGCTTGGGCGGTGGACCGACGCTGCTGATGGTGGCATCGCCTGGTTGGGGCGGCGGCGGCCGAGCGCCGCGAGGTACCGGGTCATCGATGGTAATGCCCGCCAAATTCTCCAGCAGGCACATAGTACGCCTGGCTTCGCTCGCGCCGGGCTTTCGCTTTGAGCGATCAGCAGAAAACTGGCCCCGTTGACCTTAATCTCTGCCCTCACGCGCGCGCGCGAGGCAGAGCGGCGGCAATAACAGCGATCGATCTGCTCGACCTGCGCGAGCCGGCGGTGTGGTGCTGCGCCGCCGGCCGGCGCCGTCGTGTTCGTTTTAGGGAAATTATTGCTGGCGGATTCGGGGCGACGATGGCGCTTGGGCGGTGGACCGACGCTGCTGATGGTGGCATCGCCTGGTTGGGGCGGCGGCGGCCGAGCGCCGCGAGGTACCGGGTCATCGATGGTAATGCCCGCCAAATTCTCCAGCAGGCACATAGTACGCCTGGCTTCGCTCGCGCCGGGCTTTCGCTTTGAGCGATCAGCAGAAAACTGGCCCCGTTGACCTTAATCTCTGCCCTCACGCGCGCGCGCGAGGCAGAGCGGCGGCAATAACAGCGATCGATCTGCTCGACCTGCGCGAGCCGGCGGTGTGGTGCTGCGCCGCCGGCCGGCGCCGTCGTGTTCGTTTTAGGGAAATTATTGCTGGCGGATTCGGGGCGACGATGGCGCTTGGGCGGTGGACCGACGCTGCTGATGGTGGCATCGCCTGGTTGGGGCGGCGGCGGCCGAGCGCCGCGAGGTACCGGGTCATCGATGGTAATGCCCGCCAAATTCTCCAGCAGGCACATAGTACGCCTGGCTTCGCTCGCGCCGGGCTTTCGCTTTGAGCGATCAGCAGAAAACTGGCCCCGTTGACCTTAATCTCTGCCCTCACGCGCGCGCGCGAGGCAGAGCGGCGGCAATAACAGGAAAACAAGGCGACCGACAACCAATCGCCTCGTGCTCAAACTGCCTACAAAAAGTCTTGCTCCCAACAGGGCGTCTACGCGCCGGCAATCGGATTGTGCAAAGACCCTACAATGACACAGTCGAAGAGACCGTCGAACTCTGATTTCTGACGGTCTTTCAACATGTAATCGATCCAACCCGCATTCGCACCATCGCGAACGAGAATGCGGCCGCACGCCCATTCGACTTTCGACCAGCATCTGCGAATTAGTTTTTCAAGGGCAACAGCATTGACGTGTGAGGGCAATTCAATGGCACAATGAATATGCCATCGACCGGACACGCCTCGCTCCCACGAACGTAATGCGCGGGCGCGGACTTCGCCTTTTTCAAGAACAGGCAGTACACGAAGACGTTTGCCATGCCGACGAAATGCGGCTCCATATACTGCTCTGTTGATTAGGCTCATGAAGAATCGAAACGCTTGCCTGCACGTATAGTCGTCGATCTTTACCCACGCACCGTTGTCGGACTGACGCGCTTGCTTCAGGGTTAGGGTGATGTCACAAAACGGACCCCACTGGCTCGTATCGAACAAAAGTGATCTCGCGGCTTTAGCGTCGAATCTAACGGCCATCGATTAGTTATTCGCAAGTGTTGTGAAGGTGACTTCGGACTAAGCGTCCGGCGTAAAAAAGCCGCGGCGGATGCAGATAACGCAGCGACCGAATTCGTCAAGTTCGAGGGGAATATGGCCGGCATGCGCGGCGAGATGTCTCAGATGGTCGCCGAACGTCCAAATGCCAGCGCCGTAAGGCACTATGATCGGTGCGGTGTCGTCAGCCGTCCGAGGGGTGGAGGTTTTGTTTCGATCGCCGCTCACCGTATCACTCCGATCGACGTCGCTGCGAGGCCTTAGAAATGTCCGCATGGACTTAGCCCGCGCTCGATGTCCGCTTGCTCGCTCAACAATTGGAGGCAGCATCTCGATTGGCCCCTCGGTGCGCTTGGGTCGTGCTGCCGATTTGTAATCCTGAAGTTTGCGAGCAATTTCGTTTTTCCGCAGCACTGACACCAACGGGAGCGTTGTGTGCCCGCAGGTGCCACGCACTGGCGCGCTGCTGCGCAAGTCTGGCTTTCGCCTGGAGTCGCTGAGCCTCGCCCAGGGCGCCATCATCAGCTCGGCATTGAGCCTCAACCAAGTCCTTGGCCGCTCGCCGCTCAAATAGGCGGGCTGTTTCGAGGCAAACCGCGCGTGTGTAGGGGTGGGTGCGGAAGCTCTCAATCATAGGATGCCTATGCGCGGCTGCGCGATAAGTGGTGCCTCTGGGTCACGGCTGGGAGGCGATCGGCGCGACTGCCTTTGCCCTGTTAGCCTGCCTTCATCCGGCGGGCGCTCGGGCGAACCGTGGACTTTGCCGCGGCGGCCTTCATGGCCTTGCCAGCGATCGGAAGCAGCATTTCGGCCTGTCCTTCGATGCGCTTACGGGCTTTCGTCGGACGGGCCGACGCCGCTTGGTCCTGCGTGATGCTTCGGCGAAGTGCGTCCATGAGGTTGACCACGTTATGGGTCCGCGGCGTGGCTTTCTCGCGTGAGACGGCCAAGCCTGCTTGCTTCTTCTTGAGCATCTCGATCACAGCTTCCTCGTAGTGATCGACGAACCGGGATGGGTCGAAGTCTGCTGCCTTGCTTTGGAGAATGTGCTCGGCAAGTTTGAGCATGTCCGGCTCCACCTTCACCTCGGGGATGTCGCCGAAATACTCCTTCGCATCTCTAACCTCGTAGGGGTAGCGAAGGGTCGTGCCCATGAGTCCCTTGTCCCAGGGCTCCAGCATGATGACCCGCTCGCGCTTCGAGAGCACGGCACGACCGAGGGCGACCATGCCCTTGCCACGCATGGCTTCACGGATGACCGCAAAGGCGTCCAGCCCCGCCTGGTCATTCGGCGCGATGTAGTACGGCGTATCCAGGTATCGTTCATCGATCTGATCGCGCGGAACGAACGAATCGATCTCGATGGTGTGGTTGCTCTCGATCGCAATAGCATCGAGTTCGTCATCGTCGACCGGAAGGTAGGCGTTCTTCGCGTATTCGTAGCCGCGGCCCTTATCGGGACCTTCGACCGGCTCGCGCGTAACCTCATCCACAAGCTGCTGCCGGAGTCGGTTACCGGTTTTCTTGTTGATCTGCCGGAATGACACCCGTTCGGTCGCTGATGTCCCGCTGTAGAGGGCGATCGGGCAGGACACGAGCGAAAGCTTGAGGTAGCCTTTCCAATACGGCCGTGCGGGGGCCATGGGCATCTCCTTTGGTTGCGGGTGCCAAGTCGACACCAGCCGCGTTTACGGACCACCTCGCGGGAGAAGCGCAGGTTGGTGCGGGCCAATCCGTCGATGCCCGGCTCTGAACGCACAGAGGAATGTGGGGAGCCTTTTTCGGCCCGCGAGTCGCGTCAGTTGGGATGGTTAAGCTCACGTTGTTGCAATCGACCCGTAGCTCAGCTGGATAGAGCGCCGCCCTCCGAAGGCTGATGTCAATGGGTTTTGCGAAATGAAGGAGAACAGGACTACGAAGAAAATCAATGCCTTGTTTGCCGCCAGCACCTTCGACCAAGAAATTCGAGACTTTCGCGTAAGCACGGCGTAAGCAATCCGCGGCGTGGCATAGCGAGGCACGGACAGCAGCAGCGTAGCGGCCAAGGGGGAATCGCTTATGGACGAGTCGGCATCGGCGAAAGGGCTTGCTATGACGCAGTTCCGTTGCCCCGGACACGCCGTCGGAATTACGTCGAGTGTGCAGGGCACCCGTAGCTCAGTTGGATATCCGTGGACAGGCGCGATCGCCTGACGAGCGGTTTCGTCGTCAGGAAGCTCCCACGGCTTTTCTCCAGCGCCAAAAGTTGTGATCTTGCGATCGGTCACCTTGTACCTTTGGAGACGAGCATGGGGGCTAACCCTCGCGGACCTTAAAATTCGTGTCCTGTAGCAAAGTGCAGCCTTTTCCGAGCGGCTCGCGCGACGACTTCGGCATGCCTGACCAATGTCTGATCACTTTATTCCAAGAAGGAGGCCGGCGGCCATGGCTCGCCGGATTCGATCATAGGATGGCGGGGGCTCATCATTCGGGCGTCGCGACTAAATCCTAGCCTCTATTCTTAGGGGAGAAGGCTGCAACAGCTCCGCATCCGCCACACGCTGGCTTGGCACGATGTGTTCCAAGCTTAATCGCCATCTATCGGGAAACTGTAACAGCGGCGCCGCTCGGCTGTCTGGCCGATAGGCTTGCTTGATGCGCGTCCGTTTGGCAATTCCACCGACATCGGGGTGGGCGACGCGAGCGTATTTTGAGATCTCGCAAAACAAATTCTGGCAGTCGACCGGCTGCAGTGGTCGTCCAAACAAGCCAGGAAAATCCAATCCCAAGCGCCTGAACTCCGAATCTTGTCGGTCCACCATGCAGTAGATGATGTCCTCAGCGGAGCGACCGCCCACGTCGGCGAAGCACTTAGAGATGCCGTCGAGCGCTCCTGGCCCCGCGACAACGAACTCGCTCTCCTCGAAGTCCATCATTGACGAGTAGTTCAGGTCGACGGTGTACTGAAACGCCAAAAACGGCCCAATCCCAGGATAACGCAGAATAAGTTCGTAAACCGATTGCAATGACGGGGCTTGGCGTACGCGCTCGGGAAGCCGATCGTCCATCATCCGCTTGAGCAACGCCAAATGATTAGTGTGCTTTCGAATGTGCCCGAGCGCGGGCGACGGCATGATATATGCCGCCGAATAGATCTTGCGGCCGCGCGACCGCAAAGTCTCGAGAGTGCGGTCAAGTTTGGCGAGGTCAATTTGGTTCCACTCCAAAGGACCGAGTTTGTCCTCGATCGCCTCCCATGTGTCGATGCGGTTGAAGATCTTGAAGAATAGCGTGCGGAAGAACACTTCGGGGACGGCTTGGGGACGGTCTGAGCGCGCCTGGACCTCGCGAATGAGATACTGACTGACGCGATCGGCCGCGCGGTAAGCGTTGGTGAAGCGATACGTTCTCAAGATCGGATCGGACGTCCACGGCCCCATGGGATCGCGGTATCGCCGATAGAACATCGCCAGACGCTCAGCGGCGAAGCGCCAATAAGCGTCGAAGACAACGGTAGGGGTCATCCGCGTTTCTCGCCGCCGGTTTCATGTCGGGGGCGGCTCACCAACTTCGCCTCCCAGCAGAATCAATTGCACGATATACTAACGCCAGTCGGCGGTCACGATCCGCGAAGAGCGGGGAGGGCGTTTGATGGAGGAAACGATCAATCGGCGGCTTCCGGCCGCTGAATTCGAGCAGTTTGCCACAGCTTCGGACCAGCTCGCCGACGACATGGATACCGCGCTGCTCGGTCTCGTCGGCGAAGTCGGCAGCCTTGTGAGTGCGTTGAAGAAGAAGCGGCGCGACACCGACGGCTTTCTTGGCTACCACGATGCAGTGCTCGAAGAGTTGGGCGACGTTCTTTGGTACGTTTCGGCGGTGGCGCGACGCGGCGGAACATCCCTTCCCGACGCACTGGCGCATGCAACGGACCCCGTACTAAGTCCGGAAGCCGTTGCGCTCGGTGATCTCGCTCCAGCCTCCGCTGCCGGACTTGACGAACGAGCGTTCGAGCGGGCACTGCTCGAACTCGCTGGCGAGGGCGGTGACCTGACGAAGCGTTTCGTTAGTGCGACGTATTCGAACAATGTCGACGCTTTGCGCGGCGATCTAGTAAAATTTCTCCGGCCGCTCGGGCGTGCCGCTGTCGCTGCCGAGGTTTCGCTCGACGAGGCGGGCCGGAGGAATATTGTCAAGACGCAAGATCGCTGGCCGGTCGAGAAGAAATTTCCGCCCCTTTTCGATGAGAACCTCCATGCAGACGAGCAGCTTCCCCGCTTGCTCCGCGTCGAGATCTACGAACGCGAAGTCAACGGCAAGAAATTCGTCTTCCAGAAATCGGGCGGTATGCTCCTCGGCGACCGACTTACCGATAATCATCTTCCAGAGGACGACTATCGCTTCCACGACGTCTTCCATCTGGCATACGCCGCCGTCCTCGGGTGGTCGCCGACCACTCGCGCGCTGCTGAAGATCAAGCGCAAAAGCATTCCCAAGATCGATGAAAACGAAGACGGCGCTCGGGCAAATCTCATCGAGGAGGGTCTCGCGACCTGGATTTTCGAGACGGCGAAGCGACATCAGTTTTTCGCCAATACCCCGCAGCTTGGATTGGATTTGCTCAAGGCGGTGAAGAATTTTGTGCGCGGCTATGAGGCCGAGCGGCTGCCGCTCTGGCTATGGGAGCGTGCCATCCTGCAGGGTTACGCCGTGTTTCGCGAATTACAGGTCCACCGGCGCGGCATTGTCACCGCCGATCTCAGCCGACGAGAAGTGCGGTTCGAGCGTTGGCCGGACGATTGACAGCTGAGCTATTGAACAAGTCCGCGGCATTTGATGATCAGCGCATTCGCTTCGGCCGCTGTCCATCCCTCGACGACTCCATCGCGGGTCCTCTTGCCCGCGTCGATCATGGCATGCGTTGAGACGCAGGTCAGCGAACCGAGCTTGGCACCGGACTGCGCTGCAACAAAAGCCTGCAGCCGGCCGAGACCCAGGAAATTGCCAAGACCGCGCGCCACATAGGCGTGATTGCGATACATGACCGTAAGCAGCAGCACTTTCGCATCCGTCAACTTGAAGCTTAGAAAGCTCAGGCACTGTCGGTTAGAGACCTTGCCTGCGTCGCGCGCCGGATCATAGATCGTCATTTCATAGGCGTTGCGATAGGTGCGATCCGAATTGATCTGATCGCGCATAAATCGGATCAAGTCATCGAGCGGATTGATGATGACGATGCCTTTGCCCTTCACCTTCTTCCACGCCGTCAAGCGTTCGAAATACCGTCCCCAATCATGGGTCATTTGCTTCATCTTCGGCAGCACAACGTCGGTATAAGTGGAGTACAGCCCATCTGCGCCGTGCCGATCAAGGAGGCCCTGCGGAAAGATCGTATTGGCAACCCCGGAAAGCGGATAGACGTGGTGCGTGCGGAGAAATTCGTCCACGGTCGCCAGGATTGCCTCGTCAGGTCCGAACACCGCCAGCGGATCGGCAATGTCGATGACGACGTTATGGGACTCGCCGCCTGCGTCTTGTACGGCCGAGGCGGCCGCCAACCAGGCTTGTGCATTGGTCGGCTGCGATGGAATGGGCGTATACATTTATGTCATGGCTCCGTGGTCATAATGGCTGCACCGGTAAGTCGGGGCGTCAAATAAGCGACAGCAATCCAGGCATGGCCTTTCAGGCCCCATGCCTCTCCCCACGAATTTCGGATCAGCACAAAACGGTCGTTGCCTCGCGCGCCATGGCCGACAGCGTTGACGGCGTGGCGAAGTTTTGGATCAGGTGGTTCGTCGCGCTCGACAACGCCATCGGCGTTCGGACGAAAAAACGCGCTCGAAACGGTCATCGTGATCAGCACCGGCGTACTCGTATTGAGCTGATCGATGACATCTTGCACCGTCACTGAACACGCCTTGTGATCACGATAAAACAATTGCTTGGCAGGTCTAGGCGGCTTCCACGACGTCACGTCCGTGATGGGCGCCTTAATGTAGGGCCATTCTGCCTCAACAGGCTGGCCGTCGGATTTGATAGCCGCCAGCACGGCACCCATTGTTACCCCATCGTCGGGGCCGCCACCATCGCGCTTTAGCGCATGATAGTAGGCCCATTCCGTTGACAGCGGATCCCAGCCAGGCCGAGCTGCCGTATGCGCATCGCTCGCTGCGAACGCCATGCAGGTTGGGCGAGGATTCTGGTCCCGCGCTGGTCCAAAACTGCCACGCAGGTCGACAAGGCTCTTGATCATCCGTTAAGCCGCCTGCAGCAACCGCTTGAGTTCGGGTTCCCACATTCCCGGGTTTTCAGGCCCGCGTAGGTCGTAGCGAAGCAGCAATTGGTGCAGCGGCGCGTCTGTCATCCACGGTCGCGCCTCTTGCAGCACAACTTCGCCCTGCACGCGGTCCTCCGATCGCGCGGTCACCCTCCGCGTCAGTACGCCCCCGATCACCTCAGGATTGCCTTCTTCACGATCGTCATGGACGAGGGCAAAGCCCGCATCCCGCAGCTGATCGAAATTCCATAAATAGCCGGCACCGCTGTTCTCGCGCAGCCGCACAACAAACAAATCGTTGCGACCGCCTTCGATCAGCGCGCCCTCATCGCGCTCGCTCAGCAGCCAGACATCCGATCGCCAATCCGGCGGTTCATATCCTGTGAGAAGCCGCTGTTTGATTTCCTTCGGTTCAATGTCAAGCAGTCGTGCGCGCTGATCAGGGCCGACAACCTTGTGACGCTCCAGCGCGTAGCAGGTCGCCCGATAGCTGGTGCCGAGCCGAAGCGAAGCCTGATACACATTGACGGGATCGCTGAGATCGCGCGCCGTCCACCCCCGGCGCTCAAGGTTCGACGCCAGCAACCACGCCGGCGTCAGAAACATCGAGGCGAAGGCATCTGCCTCACGCTCTTGACGACTGTGCCGCCCGCTCCCCGAGAAGGGTGAGCGCCGGAGGATGGTATCGTCGTCGAGACTCGGCTCGTGACGCATATACAAATGGCCGAGTTCATGCGCCCCGGTGAAGCGCTGCACAGGCAGCGGCCGCTTGGTCGTGATCAGAACGCCGACCTCGTCGCCCGGCAGATAGGCGCCTAGCAGCTTATCCAGCGGCTGAAACATCAGCGTGGCGCCGAGCTTGGCGATGGCGCCGAAGACGTCGACCCGTCCGCCGCCAGAGCGCTCGACCTGCTCTCGGATTCCGAGATCGCGGTGGAGGGTATGCGCAGCCTTCGCACCGCTCAGAATTGCAGCGCGACTATCGGCCATCAGATCCCGCCTTGGCGCGTGCACGCGATTTCAAGAAGTCGGCGAACCGCGCCAACTCCTCTCGGTCCTGATGCGACAACGCCGCCGCGGCACGGGCGACATGCGCCACCTCCGCCGGCATCTTATCCGTCGTGCTATGAGAATCTTCGCCCGTGAACCACGCCACCGATCGCTGATAGAGCTTCGCCAATTGAGCGAGCTCAATCGCATCGACCTTACGCGTACCGGCCTCGATGTTGGACAAGGCACTGCGCGGGATGCCAAGCTTCTTGGCCACATCGTCCTGTTTCAGTCCCATATACTCGCGAGCTTCCTTGAGGCGCTCGCCGAGCACCTGACGATCCGTCTCGGCTGACGGCTGCGAAAACGTGGCGCGCTCATTGCTCATGGGTCTCTTTCTCCTTTGTTATTTCGTTCCAAGCGGTTTTCGCCTCGGACATGAGATCGTTGACGCAGGCCTCGGCGCTGTCGTAGCCGCCCTTGGGAGAGAACGTCGGAGGAATCTTGATGCCCAACAGTTCCTCGACTGCGCAAATCACCTCAACGACGACTAGTGAATTGATTTCCGGCTCCCAAGATCGCGGTGCGACGGGAGTTGCCGTCGTTGCTCGGTCGGGACGCAAGACCGCTTGGTCTGCGGCTTGATCGGCCAGCGCATCCCTGATGCAGGCCTCGATTTCGGTTGCCGGGAACACGGCACTTCGCGACTTTTCCAGCAAGCGGACCATGACGCTCTCCGTCTGAATATCGGACGGATATATATCATATGTCCGATTTTCAGACAAGCGGCGACGGCGCGATTATTCAAGAATTCCTACCGGCGGTCTCGCGGACGGGCCGGGTTGGCATAGGGGCCTCCACGACTTCGTGGATTGGATTATCCGCGAAGTGCTCGCCACGCCGCGTGGCATCGATCCAGCGCAAGCGGAAAGCCAAAGGCCTTTCGACGATGGCCGCTCGACGGATCATCGGGCCTAGCCGGTAATCAAATCGGCCGTGCCAAGCGGGGTGACAGGATCGAGGGCCTCTTGTTCAAGGTGTCGGATCGTATCGCCACGAGCGAGCCACTGTGCAAGCTCGGCGACGGCACTTGACGACTGGCCGATGGATGATAGCGAAGCATCCGCTGGCCGTCTGCGTCTTCAGTCCGTCGATCTTGCCGGTGAGAAACCGATATAGCTCGATGCTGCGGCGAAGCCGATCGACCTTGATTGTGGGAACATCCAGTACGTAGTTGCGAACAAAGTCAGTTGGATTCTCGACAGGTCGCAATAATAGCGCGTTGCGGAACGCCTTAATGAAGCGGCGAGGATCCAGCGGATATACGCCCGCTCGTGGAAACGTCACCACGCTTCCGCTATCGCGACGCCGGCCGCCGGTGATGGAATGGGGGTTGGACGCAGTTGAGATGTCAGGCACGGCTGGCAATCCAAGGATATCAGCGAGCCGGGTCCCGTCGGCTGCCTTTATGGAGCCGTCGGCCCCGACCGTGAAACCAGGAAGCGGCAGCAATTCAGACGGGAGCGGCCTTTCGGCCCAGGGATTACGCAAGTGAAGGGGTTGCCAGCGATCTTCGCGCAAATCCCAAAGGTGCGGCTTCGGCAGCAGCACCATCCCGCTTACGTTGCGGTGGCGACGAGCGGAGGGCATACCCCAATAGCCGTCTTCAATGCGAACGTCCTTGATTTCCTGCTGTCCATCCGGAAGCGTGCGGACTTGAGTTACAACTGAACCAAAAGCGGCGTCGATCAGCGCGTCCGCATTGCGGTCGCCTCCCGCCAGTTCCTCCTTGCAGTCCGCGACCACGACAACATAGGGCGCATCCAGCTCTCCATACCGCTTGCCCTTGTCCGAGACGGCTTCACGAATTTCCGTTTCGGCACTCACGATCCGGCCTTCACCCATACGGTCACATTGCGAAGCAACCCTATGCGCGGACGTGATGATAGCAGATTTTAGAGAATGGCTGTGGGGAGCGGCCGCCAAGATTGGTAAAGCGCTGTCGCCAATCTCTGACGCCAGTGTCGCCAATCAGTCTGCTAAGCTATTGATTTTAAAATAAATGGAGCCCCGGTGCCGGGATGTCCGGGGCTCCAGCGCTCTCATTCAACACGTGAGTGAGACCGAGATCGCACAACCCATTATGCACGGCGCGTGCCAACTTCCGGACTGCGCAAATCCGGCGGATTCGCCGCGGTTTCCGCCCGCCATGCCGCAGTTGGTCGCGAACGAGGCGGCCGCTGGCTATTTTGCAGGCAGCCGCCATCAGAACGGCGTCCGGCTGCGGATCGCGGCGGCAAGCGTGCCCTCGTCCAGATAGTCGAGTTCGCCGCCGACCGGTACGCCATGCGCGAGCCGCGTGACCTTGATGTCGCGCTCGTGCAGCAGGTCGGTGATGTAATGCGCGGTGCTCTGGCCGTCGACCGTGGCGTTGAGCGCCAGGATCAGTTCCTTCACCGCCGGATCGTGCGCCCGCCTGATCAGCGCGTCGATGGTGAGGTCTTCCGGCCCGACGCCGTCGAGCGGTGACAGCGTGCCGCCGAGCACGTGGTAGCGGCCGTTGATCGCATGCGCGCGCTCCAGCGCCCACAGGTCGGCGACGTCGGCGACGACCACGATGGCGGACGCATCGCGGCGCGGATCGGTGCAGATGGTGCACGGGTTTGCCGAGTCGATGTTGCCGCAGGTGCGGCAGATCTGGATCTTCTCCATCGCGGTATCGAGCGCGGCGGCGAGCGGCGCCATCAGCGCCTCGCGCTTCTTGATCAGATGCAGCGCCGCGCGCCGCGCCGAGCGCGGTCCGAGCCCCGGCAGCCGCGCCAGCAGCTGGATCAGGCGTTCGATCTCGGGTCCGGCAACCGCGCCTGCCATCAGAACAGCTTCAGTCCCGGCGGCAGCGGCAGGCCGCCGGTCAGCGCCTGCATCTTCTCGGCCAGCATCGCCTCGAGCTTGCGCTTGGCGTCGGCGTGCGCGGCGACGATCAGGTCCTCGACGATCTCTTTCTGATCCGGCTTGAACAGCGAATCGTCGATGCGCGTACCGCGCAGGTCGCCCTTGCCGGACAGCGTGACGGCGACCATGCCGCCGCCGGCCGCGCCTTCGACCTCGATGCGGTCGAGCTCGGACTGCATCGCTTCCATCTTCGACTTGAATTCCGCGGCCTGTTTCATCAGGCCCATGAAGTCGGCCATGAATACCCTTTGTCTGTTAGTCGTCGTCCTCATCGGCTTCGCTGTCGCCCTGCGCATTCAACGGCAGGTCGTCGGGATTGGTTGCGGCGGCGCCGGCCGGCTCGCGCACGGCGACGATCTCGGCGCCGGGAAATTTCGCCAGCACCGCAGCCACCAGCGGATCGGCGCGTACGCCGTCTTTGAGCTCGGCTTTGTGCGCCTCGGCTTGCGCGCGCAGCGTCGGCGCGCCGGGCTCGGCGGAAACGACCACCATCCAGCGCCGCCCGGTCCAGGCGTTGAGTTTCTTCGACAGCTCGCCGGCCAGGAGCTGCGAGGCGCCGGGCTCGAGCGCGATCTCAAGCTTGCCGTCCTCGAAGCGAACGAGCCGCACGTCGCGCTCCAGCGCGCTTTTCATCGTCAGGTCGCGTTTCTCGGTGGCGAGCGCGACGAGCTCCTCGAAGCTCGCGAGCGCGCGCACCAGGATATTGCTCTCGGCGCGCGGTTCGCTCATCTGCGAAGGCGCCGGGGAGGGCGCTGTCGCCAGCGCGGCGCGCGGCCCTCCGCGCGGTTCGGAACGTTGCGGCATCGGCGAACGCGCCGGCAGCTCGGCCCGCGGCGCCGCAGAAGCAGCGGCCGCGCCAGATGCGCCCGCGCCGTTGCCGCGTGAAGAAGAATCGCCCAGCGAGCGGATCACCTCGTCCGGCGTCGGCAGATCGGCCGCGTAGGCGATGCGCACCAGCACCATCTCGGCGGCGGCGAGCGGCCGGCCCGCGGCCTCGACCTCGGCGATGCCCTTGAGCAGCATCTGCCAGGTGCGCGCCAGCACCCGCATCGACAGCTTCGTCGCAAACTCGCGGCCGCGCGTGCGCTCCGCTTCCGTCAACGACACGTCGTTGGCGAGCGCCGGCACGATCTTCAGCCGCGTGACGAAATGCGTGAACTCGGCGAGGTCGCCCAAGACCATCGCCGGATCGGCGCCGGTATCGTACTGGTCGCGCAATTCGGCGAGCGCGCGCGCCATGTCGGCCCGCATCAGCGCGTCGAACAGATCGATGACGCGGGTGCGGTCGGCGAGCCCCAGCATGCCGCGCACGTCCTCGGCACGCACCGGCCCCGCCGCATGGGCGATCGCCTGATCGAACAACGACAGCGCGTCGCGCACCGAGCCTTCGGCGGCGCGCGCGATCAGCGCCAGCGCCTCGGGAGCTGCCTTGATGCCTTCCTTGCCGGCGATGCCTTGCAGGTGCGTCACCAGCACCGCGGCGTCGACCCGGCGCAGGTCGAAGCGCTGGCAGCGCGACAGCACCGTGATCGGCACTTTGCGGATTTCGGTGGTGGCGAAAATGAACTTGGCGTGCGGCGGCGGCTCTTCCAGCGTCTTGAGCAGCGCGTTGAAGGCGGCGCCCGACAGCATGTGCACTTCGTCGAGGATGTAGACCTTGTAGCGCGCCGACACCGGCGCGTAGCGCACCGCGTCGTTGATGGCGCGCACGTCGTCGACGCCGTTGTGCGACGCCGCGTCCATCTCGATGACGTCGAGATGCCGGCTCTCCATGATGGCCTGGTCGTGCACGCCGAGCGTAGGCATGTTCACCGTCGGGCCCTTGATCGAGCCGTCCGGCAATTCGTAATTGAGCGCGCGCGCCAGGATGCGCGCCGTCGTGGTCTTGCCGACGCCGCGCACGCCGGTGAGGATCCAGGCCTGCGGAATCCGCCCGGTCTCGAACGCATTGGTCAGCGTGCGCACCATCGCCTCCTGGCCGATCAGGTCGGCGAAGGTCGACGGCCGGTACTTGCGCGCGAGGACGCGGTAGGCGGCGGATGTGGTGGCGTCGGTCATGGCTTAATTGTAGCCCGGGTTGAGCGCAGCGAAACCCGGGAGCGGCTTGTGGCCTCTCGGTCGTCCCCGGATTTCGGGGAGCCTGTCATCGGGCCGGCCACTTCGGGCCGGACCCGTTGGCTCAATCCGGGCTACAGCCTTATCGAAGGTGGGAGGCTGACGAGCGACCCGAACCGCGCTCGTTAGGGCTGCTTCCTTCCGGATCTGACCCGGTTGGCGAGTGGCTCGCCCACCGCCAACCTCCCGGTCCCTATATCGGCCGGGGGAGGGGCGAAAGCAAGCCGACGTCAGACCCCGGCCCAGCCCGCGATCAGGCGACACGGCGGTAGCCGTAGAGCTGCGCCGCGAGGCTCGTCCCGATCATGCCGATGACGAAGCCGGCGGAGAACACATTGAGGCTGTGCAGCTTCGTCATTCCGACCTGCCAGGCGACGCCGTTGAGTACGGCGAAAACGATGACCACGCCGATGCCGTAAGCGGTCAGTGTGCGCATGTGACGTTCCTTTCTGTTGCGGCCGCCCCGTCGACGCGGTTTGGCCACAGGTGCATGGGCGAAGTGCGGCGCTCTGTTCATCCCGCCCCGCGGTAGCGGGGAGGGGGATTTCTCGTCATTGCGAGGAGCGAAGCGACGAAGCAATCCAGTACCGGCCTCTCGGCCACCGCAAGCCGCCCTGGATTGCTTCGCTCCGCTCGCAATGACGCGTTCTCCCGTTCCCACGGCGCGATTTTTTGTTCGCGCCCCGAGTTTTCCGGCCAACCATGTTGCTAACGGCTTCCCCTGCGCCATGCCCCGGATTTCACTTCGTTCAATCCGGGCTACCAAAAGGGGAAGCGGAACGCCGAGAGACGCGTAACCAATACCCGCGCCGCGCAGCGCGGGGCGCGCTCTTGCGGAGCGCGCTCGCCTCTCGGCGTCCCACCGCGGCTCTCGCCAGGGAGACAGCTGGTCCCCAAGGCTCTGCATCAGGCCATGCTTCGGGAGACAGTCCGGGGCGTTCGATCCTGTACGGCCGCTCCAACCGGGGAGTGGAGACCTTGCGCTTCGCCGTGCATGATCCGGAAAAGTGGATGCCGGTTTTCCGGCAAGATCATGCACCACTCGCAGGTGTTACCCGCGCCGGAAAAACGAACGAAGAAACTGTCCCCGTACAGTGAGCACCTCACACGCCGGTCGTTGTGCCGGCAGGATGATGCCCGATGCCGCCCGGGAGCGGGTTACAAATCCGCCCGCAGGCACCGCACTCGCCCCGTCCCAAGGAGTGTCCTCGCGAAGAACGTCCCTTCGAAAGGCGAGATGGGTTCTTTTAGTTCGGCGGGTGGGGTGGATTCAAGAAATTCCGCGGGCGTACGCTATCTCCTTGATCCAACAAAGAATCATTTCGCCCTGTTTGTTTGATTTACGCCGCGGAAATTGTGGCATTGCCGCCATGATCTTCTTATCTGTCGCTAACCTACGGGCACACCTGCGCTTTCTTGATTCGCAAGATTTGCAGGCTTCGCGAGCGTGTAGGATGGGTTGAGCGCAGCGAAACCCATCATGCAGCCTTCGAGGTCCGATGATGGGTTTCGCTGCGCTCAACCCATCCTACGCGACCGTTTCATTCGCGGAGCATGACCCGTCATCCTGAGGTGCCCGCGCGCAGCGCGGGCCTCGAAGGATGCGGCCAAGGCGGGCCGTCGCCCTTCGAGGCTCGCTCCGCTCGCACCTCAGGGTGACGGGAATGAGTCCGTGGCGTGGGGTGGGGTGGGCGTAGCGAAGCCTGTGCGGAAGATTATACTCGGCGCAGCTCGCGCTTTTGCCACGAGTGCTATCTTACTTTCCCTTGATTGCCTGCCGAGCTTTAATTTCCTCGGAAGCAAGTCGACTACTGCGCGGGGTAAGCATAGGCTTTCCGCCAGTCCTGAATCCTTCGTGAACCGTATTGGCATAGGCGGCGCGCTGGAACACATCTGCCCCGTCGCGTAACAATATGAATTGGATGTAAGCGTCGTTATTCCTGTGAACCATCAGCTTGCGAAGGTTTATCCAGCCGTTCCTTTGCAGATTGCCGTTTAGAGCACGCCTAATCGCGTTTGAAAGAATATCAATAAATTCTAGGCCCGGTTCGCTCTTGGAGGAGAAACGCACTGCTTTCAGGAGAAGCTTTAGATCCGTACCCTTTTCACCTTTCTCGTCAACACTGCCGAAGCCCTTGTCGTAATATGTGTAATTTCCCATTGGCATTCGTCCCATGGGGCGACGCTTTGACATCGTTGCCAGTGCACCTTGAGCATACTGTGACCACCACATTTCCCACCTAGTCACCGCCAGCTTATCCTTGCCATCGACAACCCATTCGAACGTGCCGAGTTCTTGAGGTCTCCTTTGGGAGTAATACGCTGTAGTGTTCGCAATGGTACGATGTATTACTTCAAAGGTCATAAGCGCCTGCAAATAGAGTGGGGTGGATGTCGTCAAGATCTGCCGGCTCGCCCGCTCAATATCGACTTGGTGCGCTTCGGCGAAGTCCTTGACCTTCGCCAGCATCTCGTTTCCGTGCCGCGTCTTGTAAGCCTGAATTTCCTCCTCGGTCTGCATCCCGAGGTCGATAATAGTAGCCTCGAACAACGTTTCGTTCCTTGCGAGTAGCGTGACAATCTCATCGATCTGAGCTTCACTCAGTAAGCGTCCTTTGACTTCACCGTTTTCTTTAGGGAGTTGCAGTCGCAATTTGGCGTATTTCTTCGTCAAGAAGTCGATTTTTCCGTTGGGTATGGCTAGTGTCCCGACGGCACTAATTGATCCCTCGTGGAAACCAGTGAACGAACCGCTTTCGTCGATGAAAATCTTCATTTGCAGCCCGCAAAGAAGAAAATTCCCGAGGTGCAAATCGACCTATCGATTGGTCGAGAGAGTGACCGAGGCTTCATGCGACAGTAGGCGGCAAATCGAGCGGAAGCGTGTCGCTTTCCTTATGTTTTGCAATAGCTTCAGTTATTGCCTTTTCGGCCTCGGTATACATCTGATCCGCGTTCGGCTGAACTAGCGTTCGATTGACTGCACTTTCGAGGCTCTCGCGCGTCATGACTAGGACGCCCAGCTTCTCAGCGGCCTCAAGATCAGGAGCAATTTCTGCTCTCATCTTAGAGGTTACCATCACGGGCATTAACCTCAGGTGTGCACTGTTGGAAGCGGCGAGGCCGCGACGTGCTGCCTCGGCTCGCTCATGCAAAAGCGAAAGTTTGTTCTCGGCCTTAAGAATTCCTGTAGTGCATTCGACAATTGCAAAATGGCCCGACGGAGTCGCTACGAGCAGATCGGCGGCATCCCGAGTCCGGCGAGTATTTAAGTGGGCTACGCTAAAGCCCAGCATCCAAAGAAGCCATGCGACGGCCGATTTTAGATCACGAGCTTCCTCGCCGCGCCTCTGAGCGGTCGCGATGGTCGTCTTCAGGGCTTCAAGTTTTGGGTCGAAGGCCTCGTAAATCGCCCGCCTCGGGTTTTGCGATTGATTAGGGTCACCCAGCCAATAATAGCTCTGCGCGATGCCGTCATAACTGACAGTGCAACTGAGCGCAGACGCGATAGGAACGTGAATCTGCGTTCGACCATGCTGAGCGGTCTCTTCGTCATTCCACTGGATGGCGGTGCCGGTGATCGCAGACCGAGTAGTGGCAGAGCCGGGCACATACACGCGATATCCGACGGTCAAGCGATCGACTGGAAGCCCTTTGGCTAGAAGAACGCAGATGTCAGCCGTGGTTCCGGAAACCTTCGATCTCTGAAGGTCAATCGCGCTCACATTGTAAGCGACAGCTTCAATATAAGGTGGTCGCTGTGAAAGTGGACCGAGTCCAAACTCAGTAGCGAGTTCCTGCAGCCCGTCATACGGTCGCGACGCGGCCTTTATTTCCCAATCGATTTCGGGTTGACGAATGGTCTCAGTCGTGCCGGCCATCAACGTTAGAACGTTTATTCTGATCTGATTTAGAAGCCCGTCCGGGTGGAACGGCTCGAATGCGGCACCATGTGCTCCGCCAGGCGCGGCCATGAAATGCAAGTCACCGTGCGGTGTTTCAAGAACTCCCTTTAGCAATCGATTTATTAGATCGCGAAGGTCAGGTGCCAACTCATGGAGCGCATAATTTCCAGCGCGAACGTGTTGCGACTGAAAATGTTGCGCTTGCCCGGCTGATGGTGCCGTATTCAGAAAGATACGTCCACGCACGATTGCGAACGCAGTGCCAAACTTAACGGCAAGATAGCTGAAACCGATATGCTGATAGGCTGCTTCATAGGAAGCGATGGTAGCAAAAAAGTCGTCAACAAATCTTCGGTTAGCATCAATTAAAGCCATGAGAAAGGATAGCGCAACAACTACCTGATTATCAAGGTTGCATACAAGACGAGTACGTTCAATTGGCGCTTAACGTGCCGAGCCCGCCAACTAATCGACCATGTGTCGAATTGTGGAGCCATCCTTCGGCTAATCCGTCCTACCCTGCCCCCACCACACACCTTACCGGCCCGTTGTGCAGCATCAGCTGGTTGCCGCCCATGTCGACGAAGATCTGGCCCGCGTAGGCGCCGGTGGTTTTGTCGCGCTGGGCGGAGATCATGATGCGGACGCGGGTCGGCTCCGTCTCGTCCATGGCGAGGAGGAAGAGATTGTCGTCCCGGAAACTGAATTCCTTGGCCTTGGCCGGATAATCGAAATCGATCGCGGCGGGCAGGCCGCCGAACTTGGCGGGAATGTCGAAGGTGACGTGGCCTTCTTTCAGGAACGGGCAGGTGATGGTTTTTTGTTGCGGCGCCGCGGTGGCGGATGGCGCGGCGGTGAGGGCGCAGGCGATGGCGAGCGCGACCGCGAAGACGGGGACGGCGGGTTTCATGGTGTTGCCTCCCGGCTGTTTCCCGGATGCGGTGCAGCACCGTAAGCGCGTCCACTTCGACGCGCTATGGGGGTGAGCCGCTGATCCGGGATCGTAACGGACGCGGTGTTTGCGACGATCCCGGGTCTGCAGCGCACCATTCCGCCATAGCGCGTCAAAGACGCGCGTAAACGCGCTTGTGGCTCCATGCTGCGCCGCGCCCGGGAAATGTATGCCATTGTTTCGGCGCATGGCCTGCTATACATGTATAGCACATATTGGAGGCCTGAACATGCTGGCCCTTCGTTTGCCGCCTGAGATCGAGGAGCGGCTCGATGCGCTCGCCAAGAAAACCGGCCGCAGCAAGAGCTATTACGCGCGCGAGGCGATCCTGCGCCAGATCGAGGATATCGAGGACTACTACCTGGCGCGTCGGCGGCTTTCGCGTGGCGGCCCGCGGGTGACGCTCGAAAGCCTGGAGCGGGATCTTAAGAAGCGCATTAAGCGCTGATGGCTGGGGCGATTTGGCGGGTTGAGTTCGATCGCGCCGCGGCGCGTGACTTGCGCAAACTCGGCGTTGAGGCGGAACGGCGCGTGCTGCACTATTTGCGCGAGCGCATCGCCGGAAGCGATGATCCGCGCCGTCTGGGCCATGCACTGACCGGCGACCGCAAGGGACTCTGGCGCTACCGGGTTGGCGATTATCGCATTGTGGCCGCCATCGAGGATAAGCGGTTTGTCGTGCTCGTGGTAACCGTTGGGCATCGGCGCGAAGTTTATCGGTGAGAAACCGTACCCGGGATGAGCGGCCAGGCGATATGCGGGGGCGGCCGTCCCGCATATCGCGGAGCTTGTCGTCGGGCCGGCCACTTCGGGCGGAGCCGTTGGCTCATGCGGGCTACTCGCCGGGTTCCGGTTTTGTTGCTGGCGGGTTTTTGTGTAGGCTTGCGGCGCTCGGGCGAGCTTATTGGGGGGACGCATCATGTCTGATTCTGAAAGTGCCGGCGCGCCGCCGGCTGCGGCAGTGCCGTCGGCTGCTCCGGCGCCGCCGGCGAAAGCCAAGCCGAAAATTCCGCGGTGGCTGTCCGCGGTCATCGGCGTGGTGTTTCTCGTCATCGGCCTGACCCGACTTTATAATGTCTTCTATCCGTCCCTGCCGGCGTGTGACGCGGACACGGCGACCGGGCTCATCCGCCAGATCTTCAAGGAGAAGAACGTCGATCTCACGAGCCTTACCAACTTCAAGACGCTGACGGATACCTCGGCGCAGAAAACCTGCCAGGCGGACGTGCTGACGGCGAAAGAGACCGCGGTGATCTCGTATCAGATCACCTGGCAGGGCAGTAAGGTCCAGGTCCTCATCACGCATGTCGATGCGCACCCGCGATAGGCACCTCTCCCCGCGCGCCCGGGGAAACGAGCGGTTGCGCCGGCCCGACGCGGCATTTGCGTCATAATAACGCTGCGCCCTGTGGGCCTCTTTCGCGCGCGCGGGCGGCTGTGTAGCCTTGTTGCAAGATTGCCGGTGGAGCACCGCTCCGTAAACGGCGATGGGCTTCGGGCAGACGACCAAACCTGAACAACAAGATCGCTGTCCCGAAAGCTTCCGTTCCGGGCAAATCAATGTGGGGGAGGACTTTATGATATTACCGCGTCGCAAATTCCTGCATCTGGCCGCGGGAGCGGCCGCGCTGCCGCCGTTTGCGCGTGGCGCCGCCGCGGCGGACGCCTATCCGACCCGGCCGATCCATGTCGTCATCGGCTTCACGCCGGGCGCGGCCGCCGATGTGGTGGCGCGGGTGTACGCGCAGGCCGCGAGCCCGATCCTCGGCCAGCAGCTTGTCGTCGACAACAAGCCCGGCGCCGGCTCGAGCATCGCCGCCGAATATGTCGCCCACTCGGCGAAGGACGGCTACACGGTGTTTCTCGGGACGCTGTCGATCATCACCAATCAGATCATCAATCCCAACAAGTCGCTCAATCTGATCAAGGATTTCCAGCCGGTCGCATTGATCCAGAACGCGCCGATCATTCTGGTCGTCAATCCGTCGAGCAAACTCAACAGCGTCAAGGAGCTGATCGCGCTGTGCAAGGCGAAGCCGAAGGAGGCGATGGACTCGAATGTGATCGGCAGCATGCCGCATTTCGCCAGCGAACTGTTCGCCCAGCAGGCCGGCATCAAGCTGACGCAGGTGCCGTATCAGGGCAGCCCGCAGGCGGTGCAGGACGTGGTCGCCGGACGCACGCTGATGACGTTCTCGCCGGTCTCGACCGTGGTCGGCCTGATCGCGGCCGGCAAGCTCAAGGCGCTGGCGACGACGACGAGCGAGCGCGCCAGCGCGCTGCCGAACGTGCCGACCATGAAGGAATCCGGACTGCCCGGCGTGCAGACGAGCCTGTGGTTCGGCCTCTACGTGCCGACCGGCACGCCGCGCGCGATCGTCGACAAGCTCGCTGCCGCCTCCAAAGAGGCGATGCATACGCCGGCCGCGATGGGGGCACTGCACAAGACGGGCGACGATCCGCTCGACGCCGGGCCCGACGAGTTCGCGAAATTCATGAAGAGCGAGATCGCGCGCTGGACCGAAGTCGCGCATGTCGCGGGGATCGTGAAGGGGTAGGGCGCTTCCCGCTGCTCAGTCGAACCCATCATCCTGGGGTGGCGCAGTTTATTCCCCTCCCCCCGTTCGCGCAGCGAATGGCGGGGAGGGGTTAGGGGTGGGGGGCGCTTGAGTTCTTGCTGCTGGCGAGAGCGCCCGCAATAACTGTCATGACACCCTCGATGTTATTGCGGATGTCGTTGTTCCAGAATCTGAGCACCCTATAGCCGCGTGACTGCAAGAATTCAGTCCGCCTGGCATCGGCGACGATCTGACGGTCTTCGGCGGGGCTATCGCCGTCGACCTCGATGATGAGCCCGTTTGTATGACAGCAAAAATCTACAAAATAATTGCCGATCGTGCCCTGCCGGCGAAAATGGCTGTCTGGAAATCGGGCTTCGCGAAGATGCCACCACAGCTTTCGCTCCGCAGGCGTCATCATGCGGCGCAGCTGGCGGGCGAGCGGCACGCGTGGATCCCGATATCGTGTCTCGTCTTTGCGGCGCGGCATGCCCCCCACCCCTGACCCCTCCCCGCCATTCGCAAGTGCGAATGGGGGGAGGGGAAACAAAATCACCCTAGCTTCAAGGATCACCCCATCTCCTTGCCGACGTCGTAGCTGTAGAGCCAGCCGACCTGGAACGCGGTGTTGTCGCCGGTTTTGGCGGTGCCGCCGAATGTCTCGCGCAGCTTGAATTTGATGTTGCGCTTGAGCTGCGCCCAGCGCGAGGCGAGGTGGTTCTCCTTGGCGCGGGCGCGCGAGCCGAGCACCGCCGCGCGTGCGCGCGGCGCGCGAAGCCGCTCGTAGTCTTTGAGCGCCGCGTCGAGATCGTCCGGATGTTTGCCCACCATCGCGGCGAGCACGACGCCGTCCTCGATCGCCATCGCGGCGCCCTGGCCGAGATACGGCAGCATGGCGTGGGCGGAATTGCCGAGCAAAGTGGCGCGGCCCTTGTTCCAGTGCAGCAGCGGATCGCGGTCGTACAGCGCCCATTTGTACCAGCGCGTGCTGCACGGAAAGATGCGGCGCAGATCGGTGTGCCAGGCCGCGTAGGTCGTCACCGGCTCCGACACATCGCATTCGCGGGTCCAGGATTCCTCGGTCCAGCCGTCGCTGTCGAAATGCGCGACGATGTTGAGGAGTTCGCCGCGCCGCACCGGATAGTGCACCACGTGGCCGTGCGGGCCCATCCACATGGTGCCGTCCTTGATGTTGATGTCGCGCGGCACCGCATCGGCCGGCGCCATGCCGCGCCAGCAGATGCAGCCGGTGAAGCGCGGCACGTCGGCGCCGAACAGGCTGTTGCGCACCACCGAATGGATGCCGTCGGCGCCGACGACGATGTCGGCCTCGATCTCGCTGCCGTCGGCAAAGCGCGCCACGGCGCTCGTCGCGCGGCCCTCGACCGAAACGGCGCGCATGCCGGTGCGGATGTCGGTGGTTTTCAGCGCGCCGGCGAGGATGGCGAGCAGGTCGGCGCGGTGCACCGACAGATTCGGCGCGCCGAATTTCTCGCGGAAGTCGCTCCTGCGCGTGCGCGAGATGTAGCGGCCGGAGTTCCACGAGCGGATGTTGAGAAAGTTGGTGTCGCAGGCGGCGGCGTTGAGCTTGTCCTCGACGCCGAGCGCGCGCAGCGCCTTCACCGCATTGGGCGTGACGTTGAGCCCGGCGCCGATCTCGCTCAAGCTCGGCGCCTGCTCGCACACGATGGTCTCGGCGCCGTGGCTCTCCAGCGACAGCGCCGTGGCGAGCCCGCCGATCCCGCCTCCCACGATGGCAACGCGCGGCGCGCGTGGCATGAGCGTGTCCTCCCCATCAACCGATTGCGCGAAGGGTGGTCTTTGACAGGCACACGGTCAAGCGCCGCTGGCAGCCCCCGAAAAAAGTTCCATCGGAGGTGAGATCGCAAAATGCACGCGCAGTGTGCGTCGCAAGTCGGCCGCAAGCTTTAAACAAGCCTTAATGGCGGGAAGGTATAAAATTATACAGGGACAACTTCCGGAATGTCTCTGATGAATGAGCCACCCGAACAAACGCTCCCGAACACGGCGCTTGTCCTCGACGACGAAGCGCAAATCGGGACCATGGTTTGCAAAGTCTTGTCGCTGGTCGGCATTGCGGCGCAGCATTTCACCGACCCAGTCGCCTTTCTGGTCGAGATAAAGCGATCGCAGCCGCCGATGGTGGTGCTCGATCTGGCGCTCGGCCAGTCCGACGCGGTCGATGTGATCCGCAAGCTCGACGTTCTCAAATATCCCGGCATGGTGCTTCTGATCAGCGGCCGCGACGAGGCCACGCTGGCCGAGATCGAGCGCATCGGGCGCGCGCACGGTCTGTGGATGGCGCCGTCGCTGCGCAAGCCGTTCCGCGCCGCCGAGCTCAAGGCGCGGCTGCAATCCGTGACCAGGCCGGAACAGTCGCATCCGGACAATGCGAGGACGCCGGAGTCCGAAACGCCGCAAGTCATTCCGGTCGACCTCGGCGCAGCGCTGCAAAATCGCTGGCTCGAAGTCTGGTACCAGCCCAAGATTGATTTGCGCACGCTCGCGGTGTGCGGCGCCGAGGCTCTGATCCGCGCCCGCCATCCGAAGCATGGCGTGATCCAGCCGGTCGATCTCTTGCCGCCCGCGGGCGATCCGCTCTATCGGCCGCTTTCGGTCTTCGTCGCCCAGCGCACCATGGCGGATTGGGGCGCGCTGTCGAGCGCCGGTTATCCGCTCAAGCTTGCCATCAACATGCCGGCTTCGGTGCTCAACGCGCCCGGCTTCGTCGACGTGGTGCGCAAGCTCCTGCCGGCAACGCGGGCGTTTCCCGGCCTGATCGTCGAGGTCACCGAGGACGAGATCATTCGCGATCCGCACTGGATCCACGAGGTCGCGATGCAGCTGCGGCTCTGCAATGTGTCGCTGTCGATCGACGATTTCGGCTCGGCCTACGCCTCGTTGTCGCGCCTCAAGGACATGCCGTTTCGCGAGATCAAGCTGGACAAGACTTTCGTCTCCAACTGCGGCGCCGACAAACTCAAACGGGCGCTGTGCCAGACGGTGGTGGCGCTGGCGCATCAGTTCGGCGCCACGGCGTGCGGCGAAGGTGTGGAGACGGCGGACGATCTGCGCTGCCTGACGGAGCTCGGCTTCGACTCCGCGCAAGGCTTCCTGTTCGCCAAGCCGATGCCGCTTGAACCGTTCCTCGAATTTCTCGCCAAGGCGCACAATGGGCCGGTGTGCGACGCCGCACCGGCCGCTCCCGCGCCGCAATCCGCAGCCGCATCGTAGCGCCGATGTCCACCGGCATGGACGACACCGAACACGGATTTCTTTCGACGGCGCCGGTGCGGCCCGCCGATCGCCGGCTGGCGTTCGCAATCATCGGCGTGTCGGCGTTGATTTTTGTGTGCGCGGCACCCTTCGCCGGGATGCCGCTGCCGAAGGTGCGGGCGTTCATCCCCAGCTACGAATCGGCGCTCGCCATCAACGATCTGATCACGGCCGTGCTGCTGTTCGGGCAGTTCGCGAAGCTGCGCTCGCGCGCCGTCTGCGCGCTGGCCTCCGGCTATCTGTTCACCGCGCTGATGGCGGTGGCGCATGCGCTGTCGTTTCCGGATCTGTTTGCGCCCGGCGGCCTGCTCGGCGCCGGGCCGGACAGCACGGCGTGGCTCTACGTGTTCTGGCATGGCGGCTTTCCGCTCGCCGTCATCGCTTACGCGCTGGGGAAGGATCGCGACGCTGCGCCCCATCGGCGCGTCGGCTCCGTCCGCGCCGTGTTTCTGGTCGCGCTCGCGGCCGTGCTCGCCGCCGTCGTCGGCCTGACCCTGCTCGCCACTGCCGGCAAGGGCATGCTGCCGGCCATCATGGCGGGCAATCACAACACGCTGGCGCTCACGGTCGCCGTCGGCTCGGTCTGGACATTATCTTTAGCGGCGCTCGCCATCCTGTGGTGGCGGCGCCCGCACAGCATTCTCGATCTGTGGCTGATGGTCGTCATGTCGGCTTGGCTGTTCGACGTGGCGCTCAGCTCCATTCTTAACAGCGGGCGCTTCGACCTTGGCTTCTATACGGGCCGCGCTTACGGCCTGTTGGCTGCGAGTTTCGTGCTGGCGGCGCTCCTGCTTGAGACCGGCTGGCTGCATGACCGCCTGACTGCGGCCCGCGAGCAATTGGCGGAGCGCGCCCGCGATCTGGAGCGGCGCGTGCGCGAGCGCACGGAGGAATTGCAGCGCGCGAACGCATCGCTGACGGCCGAAATCGCCGAGCGGCAGCAGGCCGAGCAGGAGCTGCAGCGCACGCGCGCGTTCCTCGACGTCATGATCGAGAGCCTGCCCGCCATGTTGCTGGTGAAGGACGCCGCCACCGGCCGATGCATCTATCTCAATCGCGCCGGCGAGGATCTGCTCGGCATCGACCGCACCGAGATGGTCGGCAAGACCGCGCGTGAGCTGACGCAGGGTTCGGACGCCGACCTGATCGAGCTTCTCGACCAGCGCACGCTGACATCGGACAAGCCCTACGAGATTTACGAAGGCACGCTCAATACGCGAAAGCTCGGCAAGCGGCTGGTGCGGATCAAGAAGCTGCCGGTTCCCGACGAGACCGGCGCACCCAAATATCTGCTGGCATTCTCCGAAGACATCACCGAGCAGCGGCAGGTCGAGGATCAGCTGCGCCACGCCCAGAAGATGGAGGCGCTTGGTCACCTGACCGGAGGCCTGGCGCACGATTTCAACAATCTCCTCGCCATCGTCATAGGCAATCTCGACGTGCTCGCCGAATTGCGCCCGGGCGATGCGGAGCAGACCGAACTGGTGCAGGGCGCGATCAGCGCGGCGCTGAGCGGCAGCGAGCTGACCAAGCGGCTTCTTGCGTTCGCGCGGCGCCAGCCGCTGCTGCCCGAGCAGGTCGATTTGAACATGCTGATCGAAGAGATCAGCATGTTGCTCAAGCGTACGCTTGGCCAGGACATCGATATCGGCCTCGATCTCGACCGCGCCATTCCGTTCATTACGGCCGACCGCGTGCAGCTCGAGACCGCGATCGCAAACCTTGCCAACAACGCGCGCGACGCCATGCCCAATGGCGGGCGGCTGCTCATCGCGACGCACATGGCGCATCTTGACGCGGATTACGCCGCGCACCACGCCGAGGTCGTACCCGGCAGCTATGTGGCCATCGAAGTCAGCGAACTCGGGGCAGGGGATGACACCGGATGTCGCGGCGCACATTTTTGAGCCGTTCTATACGACCAAGGCTCCCGGTAAAGGCACCGGCCTCGGCTTGAGCATGGTGTTCGGGTTCATGAAGCAGTCCGGCGGCCACATCAACGTCTATAGCGAGCCTGGGCGCGGCACCACGTTCCGCCTCTATCTGCGGCCAGCGAGCCCAGCCACTATGGCGGAAGATATCGAGGCGCCGCCGCTTCAGCCTGAAGCCGACGTGCGCGAGACCATCCTCGTGGTCGAAGATAATGTGCAACTGCGTCAGATCGTGGTGAAGCAGTTGAGCGGATTGGGTTTCGATGTGCTGGAAGTCGATAATGCCAGGCGCGCCCTGGAACTGCTTGCCCTCAAGGGCAAGGTGGATCTGCTGTTTACCGACGTCGTCCTGCCGGGCGAAATGGATGGATGCGCGCTCGCCCGCGAGGTCGTTTCGCGGTGTCCGGACTCGAAGGTGCTGCTGACCTCGGGTTTTCCCGGCGCTCGGCTGACCGACATGCAGACGCTCGGCACCAGCGTTCGCCTGCTCAGCAAGCCGTACCGGAAAGAAGATCTGGCGCGGTCGGTCCGAGAGGTCCTCAACGGCTGAAGGCGCGCGGCGTGTGGCCGCGGCGCGGTTTACGCCGCCGCGCCGCCGCCGGTTGACTGATAATGCGCATCGATGCCGCGGCGAGCGCTCATGCCGTCGCGCTTGTGCACCAGAACCGCCCGGAGATCGGCGATCCTGAGCGGCTTGGTGAGAAACTGCATTTGCAGACCAAGCGACTGGGCAATTTTCAGAGTCGAAAGCTGAATATGCGGTTCGGTGCCGCTGATCACGATGATCGGCGCCAGCTTGTTGGTCTCGGCGATCTTGCCCAGCAGCAGCACGCCGCTGTCCCTGCCCAGCGAGAGATCGAGCGTTACGCAATCGAAACTCTGCTGCGCCAGAAGCTGCGCCGCCTCCGCAAAGGAAGCCGCGCTCGCGGTGACGTATCCCGTTTGCGTGCCGACCCTGGAAATGATGGTGCGTTGAATCACGTCGTCGTCGACGACGAGCAACTGCGGCAAAGCCGATCCGTTCTCGCTGTTGTTGTCAGCCGGCATGGACTTGTTCTCCGTGTGCGGGACGATCGGGTGTTGCGGATGCAAGAAGCTGGGCGGCAGCCAGTGTTTTGACCGCGGCGAATTCGCGCGCGACGGCTTCCAGGCGCGCCAGCAGCTCCGGCCAGTTGAGGCCGAATGCATCCTGTTCCAGCGCCTGGGCCATCGCCGACAGGCGCAGGAAGCCAAAGTTTGCGGCCGAGCTTTTCAGGCTGTGGATTTCGCGCTTCACGCGCTCGCTGTCGTCGTCCTTGGCGGCTTCGCGCATGACGAGGAAGCGCCGCTCGGTATCCGAGAAAAACAGTTCGAGCACATCGCCGATGCCGCCAGGACCGAGCGCCTCGGCGAGATCGGCGTAGATCGCGGGATCGAAATCTCTCGGCGTCACCGGCGGCGTGCGCCGGTTCCAGCGCCGCCGATATCGGCGCGGCTGGGGTTCCCGGTGGCGCAGCCAAAAAGAACGCCTCGAGCTTTTCGGCGATAGCGCTCTTGGTCACCGGCTTTATCAGAAAATCGTTCATGCCGGCGTCGAGACAGAGATCCTTGTCCTCTTTTTGCACGATCGCGGTGAGCGCGATGATGTGCGGATCGCAATTCGGTCGTTGCAGTTTGCGGATCGCCTTTGTGGCCGCAAGCCCGTCCATTTCGGGCATCATCACATCCATGAACACGATGTCGTAGCGGGTGGCCCCGCATGCGGCGACGGCCTCGAAGCCATTGCCGGCAATGTCGACCGTGTAGCCGAGCCCCTGGAGCATCTTGCTGGCCACGAGCTGGTTGGTCTTGTTGTCTTCGACCAGCAGCATGCGAAGCGGGCGAGGCGCTGCCGCGACGGCCGGCACGAGCGGCGGCGAGCTCGGCAGTTCGCCCGCGTCGCGCTCGTCGGCCGAAGCCTCCGCCGGCAGGCAATCGACGGTGAAGCAAAAGATCGTACCGGCGCCGACCGTGCTTTTGACACTGATTGTTCCGCCCATGAGATCGACCAGACGCTTGCAGATGGCGAGACCCAGTCCGGTGCCGCCAAATCGCCGGGCGATGCTGCTGTCGAGCTGCGAGAACCGGCGAAACAACAGTGGAATGCCGTCCTGCGGAATGCCGATGCCAGTGTCGGCGACGGTGAATTCGAGGCGAAACTTGCCAGGAAGCTGGTCCCGAGCAAGTGCAACGCCGATGGCGACGTGGCCTGCCTTGGTGAATTTCAGTCCGTTGGAGATGAGATTGAGGAGTATCTGCCGCAACCGGGCCGGATCGCCGATTGTGTAGCGCGGCACATCGGGAGCGATGTCGACAAGCAGTTGCAGAATTCTTCTCCTTGGCGGGCGCCGCCATGAGCGCGGCCGTCTCGCGCAGGAGCGTCTGTACGTCGAAGCGGATTTTCTCGATCTCGATGCGGCCTGCCTCGAGCTTGGAGAAGTCGAGGACGTCGTTGATGACCTGGAGGAGATGCGAGGCCGATGCGCGCAGCGTGCGAACGCACAGGGCCTGTTCGTCATCGAGCCTGGTGTCGAGGAGAATGTCCGCCATGCCGACGACGCCGTTCATTGGCGTGCGAAGTTCGTGGCTCATCATCGCCAGAAATTCCGATCGCGCCCGCGTCCCTGCTTCGGCGGCATCGCGTGCGCTTGCCAGATTCCGCTGGTAACGGAAGATCAGATAGGTGACGGCCAGCAGCCACAGCGTCAGCACCGCCGCAATCGCGATGGTGCTGGCTCGGTTCCGATAATAGATCGCAAAGACTTCATCGACGGCGAGCCCCACCGTGACGATCAGCGGGTAGTCCGGAACTCCGCGATAATTGTAGATGCGTTCAATGCCATCGACCGGGCTCCTGTGCGTATAAAAACCATCCTTGGAGCGGGCGTAAACTCTGAGCAGACCGCTTGTGGCGGCGATCAACTCACCGATCCCGGTTGGACCTCTGGTGCCGCGCGCTCGAATAATGCCGTCGGTGCCCAACAGCGCGACGACCCCCTTTTGGCCGACGTCGATCGAGCGATATAGCTGCGACAGATATTCGGGATCGACCGAGACGACGACGACGCCACCAAAGCTGCCGTCCGGCATGGTGATGCGGCGCGAAAATTGTATCGACCACTTACGGCTTACGCGCCCGAGCAGCGGCTTCGAGATGAAGAGCGAATCGGCGGTGCTCTCGGCATGGACTCGGAAATGCTCGCGGTCGCTCAGATTCACACCTGACGCGGAGCCCGCAATGTTGCTGGTGACCATCATGCCGCTACGGTCGATGATCGACACCTGAAAATTGAACTCGCCCAGGAACTGGCTGTTGCGCGACCACAGCGAGATGTCGAAATGTTGCGGATTCCTGGCGTAGGAATCACGAACGTAGAGCAGCGTTTGGTCGACGGCGCGGATCGAGCGCAGGATGTCCTCGGCAAAAGCGCGTGCAAGATTGGCGGCGTTCTCGCGCGCGGCGAGCTCGGTCTGTTGTTTTTCCGCATGGATGAAATAGGCTGCGCCGAACCAGATCAGCAGCACCGCGGACAGGCCGAGAAGGGCGCTACCGTAAGGTCCGAAGCGCAAGAGCCAATCGCGCGTCGGGCGCTCTTGTGCGGCGGTGAAGAGCGGGGCTGACGACGGCATTGTCTCTCTATCGTTGGTGCGCCAAACGTGCCGCACCGGCGTCCTGCCGCGGCGGTTTCGCTCGATTGGATCGCGCCCGGAAGGTGCGCGGCCGAAGGGTTCCAGAAGCCGCAACAGGCCGCGAAACTCAATTCGGGCAACTACGTAAGGACGCGGATAACCTATTGAATGGCAAAGAAATTGTTTGCGACGGCCGGGTCGCCCCGCATTCCGGTATGTCCCTTATGGAGAAGACCTGAATTTTAACGCGTTGGCTCGCGTGCAAACTCTCTCGCAACGCTGCCGGAGGCCGGCAGAAATAATGGGAGACGACGATGTCCAGCGCAGCTTCGACCACCGTGCAACAGGACCCGTTCCAGCTCGGCATGATGTATTCGACCGGCGGCTCGGTCCCTGCCGACATGATCGCGGCGCACAAATGGTTCAACATCGCGGCGATGTGCGGCAATGCCGAAGCGGCGCGGCTGCGGCGCGAGATTGCCGAAGAGATGTCGGAAGCCGAAATCGCCGCCGCACAGCGCGCCGCGCGGGATTGGGTAACGCGGCATTAATCGTCATTGCGAGCTAAGCGAAGCAATCCAGCAGGCTTGCGCAGCGTTGCCGCCGGTCTGGATTGCTTCGTCGCTGCGCTCCTCGCAACGACGGTGGGCGCGTCCCGCTTGTGCCGGCTTAAAGCCTGACGCAAGCTTGCGGCGTGGTGCAGGAAACGCAAACGCCAGTCGCGATCGTGGGGGGCGGGCCGGTCGGGCTGGTGCTGGCGCTGTTTCTCGATTTTCACGGCGTCAAATGCACGATCTTCAACACCGAGCCGGAGAGCCGCTGGCACCCCAAGGGTAACGGCCAGAACGCCCGCACCATGGAGCTTTATCGCCGCCTCGGCTTTTCCGACGAGGTGCGCCGCCTTGGCCTGCCGGGGGATCATCCGTTCGATCAGGCCTATTTCACCCGGCTGTCGTCACACGAAATCTATCGCTTCCCGATGCCTACTCGGGACGAGCGCATCGCCATGCGGGCGCAGATGCCGGTTGCCGATCAGCTCCCCGAGCCGATGTTTCACGTCAATCAGATGTATGTCGAGCGCTACCTGCTCGAACGCGCGCGGCGGTCCCCGAAGATCGACGTGCGCTTCGGCTGGCAGGTCGATTGGTTTACCCAGAACGAGACTGGCGTGCGGCTGCACGCGCGCGAGACCGGCGGCGCGGGTGAACTCATCTGCAACGCGGACTATGCGGCCGCCTGCGACGGCGGCAACGGTTTCATCAGAAAGACGCTAGGCATCGGCTATGAGGGCGATGTGCAGAAGAAGGACGCCTATTGGGCCGGGCAGTTCTTTTCGATCTATATGCGCATCCCGGAGCTCTATGCGAAATTCGTCGGCGACCGCCGCGCCTGGATGTACTGGGCGATCAATCCCGATCCGCACACGCGCGGCGTCATCTTTGCGCTCAATGGCGCCGACGAATTCATGATGCTGATCAAGCCGGAGCGCGGCCACAGCGATGTCGACATCGCCAAGGTGATCGATTGGGTCAAGCGCACGATAGGCGCCGACATTGCGGTCGAAGTTCTGGCCTACCATCCGTGGCATGCCGGCCAGGCGCGGGTCGCCGAACGCTATCGCGCCGGCCGCATTTTCATCGCCGGCGACGCCGCACATCTGTTCACGCCGACCGGCGGCTTCGGCATGAATACCGGAATCGACGACAGCTCGAACCTGGCGTGGAAGCTTGCCGCGGTGCTGCAGGGCTGGGGCGGGCCACACCTGCTCGAATCCTACGAGGCCGAACGCAAGCCGATCGGCCTGCGCAACACCGGCGCGTCGCGCAAATACGCCTCGCGCATGCATGACGCCGAGGTGCCGGACAATATCGAGGCGGAGGGTGCCGCGGGCGACGCCGCACGCGCCGCAGCGGCGAAGATGACCTATGTGCGCTACAATCACTTCAACCGCGCCGAGGACGCCGATGCCGTCGGGGTGCAGATCGGCGGCCGCTACGACGGTTCTCCGGTCATCGTTCCCGACGGCACGCCGGCGCCGGATGTCTTTCCGGAGACTTATGACGAATATGTCCCGAGCGGCCTTCCCGGCGGACGCGCGCCGCATCTGTGGCTCGACGATCGCCGCCAAATGGGCAGTTCGCTGTTCGACCGACTGGGTCGCGGCTTTACCCTGCTGCGATTCGATGCCGGGGCAGCGGATCCTGCGCCGCTCGAGCGCGCGGCGGCAGCGCGTGGCATTCCACTCAACGTTCTGGACGTTACCCTGCCGGAAGGCCGCGGACTTTACGGTGGCAATCTTGCGCTCATACGTCCCGACCAATACATCGCCTGGCGCGGCGACGGTTTGCCCGACGACGTTGATGCTTTGCTGACCTGCGTCACCGGGTTTTGATCCGCTACGGGCGTACGAGGGGTTTCTATGGGCGCCAAAATCAGTGCGTTCGCTGCGCTGGCACTTGCTATCGGGCCCTCGGCCATTGTCGCCAAGGAGACGCACGCTCCTGTTCAATATTCCGCCGCCGAGTATCTGAAAAACTTCGCCCTGAGCGTTTGCATATCGCATGGCTATAAATCCGACGAAGTAGTGAAGGACAGTGCCGCCGCAGCCGGCGGTTACTTAGAGCGCGGCAGTTTTCCTATCGAGGCTTATGAAGAAGCCGAAGCGCTTGCCAGGGAATTTCTGTCGAAAGAATATGCAGGCGTGCATGGGGGGAAATTCACATTGATGAAATGCATCGACCTTTTCAACGGCAAGGAACTCGAGCGGCTGACACAAAAATACAGCAAGAGATGATATGCCGTGCTGTCGCCGTAAATGCATGCCTTGTCGCCCAAAAAGAATTTGCGAAGTCGACAGCCGGAAAAACCAGGTCGGATATGCCGTGTTTGAATTTGGCGCACGGCCGTTGTGGAGATGGGAAATGAAGCTGCTTGTTAGTCTGGCGCTGTTGACTGCTGCGTTGGTTCACCCCGCGCACGCCACCGACCTGGATTGCGTCAGCACGACGTTCAACCTGCTTTCGCCCAATGACAAGGTGTGCGTCAGCGTCTTTGAGGACCCGAAAGTGCCCGGGGTCGCCTGCCATATCTCGCAGGCCAGAAAGGGCGGCTGGGGTCAGCCGTTCGGGTTGAACGAAGACCCTTCCAATTTCTCGATTTCGTGTCGGCAGGTCGGCCCGATCAGCGTCGATCTGTCGAAGCTCACCGACAAGGAAGAGGTGTTCAGCCAGAAAACGAGCATCTTCTTCAAGGCGACCCGAATTTATCGCGTGCTCGACAAGCCGCACAACACGCTGGTGTATCTCGCGATCAGCACCAAGATCATCAATGGTTCGCCGGCCAACGCGATCTCGACCGTGCCGATCATGCCGTGGCCGCATTGACGGGGTGGGGAGTTCCCGCCCGGCGGCCTATTTCGAGATGGCGTCCGCCGTCTTGGCGATCAGCGCCTTGGGCGTCGCGTAGGCGGTCGCCAGCAGCCTGTCGATGACGCGGGCTGGCACGAAGTCGACGTCGAGCTTGATGCGCTGCGCCTCCGCCTTGAGTTGCGGATCCTGCGTGGCCTTTTCGAACGCTGCGACCAGCGCCGCCTTGCGGTCGGCGGGGACGTCGGGCGGCGCGGCAAAAGGCCGTGACATGGCGAGCGTCGTGACGATCAGCTTGATGATCTCTTCCTGATCTTTGTTCTGCGCGACATCCGCAAGGGTAGGCACGTTCGGCAAATCCGGATGCTTGCGCAGACCGATCTGGACGATGACGTTGATTTTGCCGTCCCTGACGTAGTCCGGGTGGACGCTCGCAAGCGTTCCCCACGAAATGCCGCATACCCCATCGAGTTCGCCGCGCTCGATGGCAAGGAATATGTCGTTCGTTCCACGATATCCGCTGACCAGCTTTATTCTGGCGCCGAAGATGTTCTTTACAAATCGCGCGTAGATGTCCGGCTCCGCGCCGGCGCCTTCGCCGCCAAGGGACGACGGCTTCGCCAGAAGGTCTGCCCAGGTCTTGATCGACGACGAGCGCGACGTGAAGCAGACGATCACATCCTGCGCGACGCTGCCGAGCCAGGTGAATTTCCGGCTGTCGAAATTCGCCCCGCTCAACAAAGGCGCGAGCGGCAATGTCCGGGAAAACGTGCCGAAGACCGACCCGTCTTTTGGCGCAACCGAATAAAGATAATCGACGGCCCGCAGGCTTCCCGCGCCGGCCATGTTTTCGGGAACGATCGTCGGATTGCCCGGCAGGTATCGGCCCATGTATCGGCTGACCAGCCGGCCATACAGGTCGTAACCGCCGCCGACGCCGAAGCCGATGATCATCGAGACCGGGTGGCTCTTGTAGAAGCGTTCGACGTCATCGGCGCGCGCCGATGCTGCGAGGCTGGCGAGGAGCGCCGTCGCGGCAACCAGCGATCTGACCTGGAATCTGCGGCGAGCCACGCGCTAATTGCTCCGCAGCCGCTGCGCCGTCTCGGCGGCCACAGCGGGGCGGCCGGCGCGATGGGCGTCCTCGCGCAGCACGCGCACATAGTCGGCCACCGTCTGGTCTTCATACTTTGGCGGATTGCCCGGCCCATGGCAGGTTTCGATGCAGTGCATGACGGTGGGGGCGTCCGGGTAGATGAAGAACGCTGCCGAGATACGCGGATCGTTGCCGACGTGCAGCGCCCGATGCAGCGTCGAGCAGTAGAGATCGTTGGTCCAGCGCTGCAACACGTTGCCGATATTGACCACGAACATGCCTTCCTTCGGCGTGACGTCGATCCAGTCACCTGCCGAATTGCGCGCCTGCAATCCGCCGCACTGATCCTGCAGCAGCACCGTGAAAGCGGAGTAGTCCGCATGCGGTGAAAAACTCCACTGCGTGGCCTTGAGCTTGGCCGGGTCGACCGGCGGATAGAAATTCATCGTCAGCGCCATGTCGGGGCGCCCGTAAAGCGCGTCGAAATAGTCTTCGGGCAGATCGAGGCTCAACGCGAAGGCATGATTGAGCGCCGCGGTCACGCGCTCGAGCCGCGCGACATAATCCTTCAATGTCGGCTCGAATGCCGGCAGCTGATCGCGGGACGGCCACTGGGTCTTTCCGACTCTGGCATCGGGGCGAACCTGCTCGCCGGGCCGCAATTCGCGGGTCAGCGAATATCTTTCCTTGATATCGACGACCTTGTCGCGGTTCTGCTCCGGATCCATTCCGCCGGTGCGCACGAAACCCGGCGAGTCGACGTTGGGCGACAGCACCTTCATCTTCTCTTCGAGCGGCAAGGCGAAGAAGCCGAGGCCCTCGGTGAGCACGGCGTTGAGCTCGCCGGCTGTAAAGCCGTGACCCGTGACATAGAAGAAGCCGATGTCGATGCATGCGGCGCGGACCGCGCGCGCGGTGCGCATCCGCTCCTCGCGCGGGCTCCCGGCCATGAACGGCGCGAGATCGATGATCGGAAGATCGGAAACCGCGACGCGCTGCGGCTCGCGCGACAGCGCGCGGTTGTCGTAAGCCGCATAGGCGCCGCGCTGATCGGGTTGAAGGACGGAAGCCATCGCGTTTCCTCCTCTGGCGGCCGATGCCCGACCGCCGGACGAAACCGATTTTAGTTTCCCCGGGCTTGCCTGCGCAAGGCGCCCAAGTTCGAGAGCCCGCCGACTGTCCGGGAACCGGCGAATAGCGGACGGCGTCGTTGATGACCACGACGACGACAATCGAGGCAGAGCTATTGCCTCGCACGAGGCAGCTGACGTGATCCTGTCCAATCCGCTATGCTGTCGCCCCGGCGAGGGGCGAAGCGATGTTCTTTGATCGGTTGAGGCGGCGCGAGGTCATGAGCCGTCTCAGCGCGGCGACGGCCTGGCGAACGAGCGGCGGGGTATTCATCAGCTACCGCCGCTCGGATTCGAAGTCCGATGCGCGCAGTATTTGCCAGCGACTTGAAAAGACCTTCGGGAAAAGAAAGGTGTTTATCGACGTCAATTCAATAAGACCTGGTCAGAATTTTCAGTCGGTGCTGAACAACGACCTGAAACAATGCAAAATCATGTTGGTTGTCATCGGTCCGCATTGGCTGGAATTGCTGAGACCTTCCGGGCCTGCCGGCAGCGAACCAAGCGATGACTACGTTCGCATGGAAATAGCGTCCGCTCTTGAGCACAGCCTGCCGATATTTCCGGTGCTGGTTGATGGGGCGACCATGCCGGACCCCAAGGATCTACCCGACGATTTGAAGCAGCTCTCGTTCAGGCAGGCGTTTTCCGTCCGGCACGACAGTTTTTCACGTGACATGTGGGAACTTGAGCAAGAGTTTCGGCGTCATTTGCCGGCGCCAAGGACCTGGAAGGTGGCCGTAATTTCGGGACTAATCGCAATATCGGTGGGCGCAATCTCTTACTATGTCTGGCGGCCTCCCGTTGCGTCAGCAACGGCGTACTCGAAGATTGGAAGATTCGCGTGCTTTGGCGAAGCGGATTTTCCCGACAGCTGGCACGACGAGGCCTCGCTTTGTACGACGTACGGATGCAATTTCGGAAAGATGTCCGAAGATGCCTGCCTGGCGCTCGGAGCCAGAAAACGGTCTAAAACCGTCATTCACGGCAACAAGGGCACTTCCCGAGCCAATGAATGTTGGCTGCAGGATTCCTGTAAGGATCTGCGACCGCACGTCGAATTCACGCTGTTTAGGATGTGACCTGCTCGAAATCAAAAGCACCGGGCGGTTCCCGGGCCGGTTCGCCAACTTGACCAAAGTGGCGGGCGCGGCTTCAATCCGGCCAACATGTGATTTGGACGCATGTAGGAGGAGATGAATGACCTTCCGCATCGCCACTGTGCAGCCGATTGCTCACCCGCCGGGCGAAGACGAGCGCAATGTCGCCGAGGCCGTCCGCGCGGTCGAGCACGCCGCCCACGAAGGCGCCGATTTCGTCTGTTTTCCGGAAACTTATCCGGGGCCCTGGCGCATGCCTGCGGCCTACGATCCGATCCCGGCGCTCGCCGAAGCGGCGGCCACGCATAGCGTGCATGTGGTCTTCGGCACCATCGAGCCGATCGACCGCAAGACAGCGACCGCCCATAACCTCATCGTGATGGCGTATCCGGACGGCCGCACACCGGTGCGTTACCGGCGCACACACCCGAACGGGCCGTGGATCTACACGGGTGGGCCGAGCTGGGAATTCAAATACGTTGCCGGCAACGAGTTCCCGGTGTTCGACACCGCGCACGGCAAAGTCGGCCTCGCGATGTGCAGCGAAGTCTACATGCCCGAGGTGACGCGTTCGCTGGCGCTGCGCGGCGCGGAGCTGATCTTCATGCCGGCCGGCACCGACAAGCGCCGGCTGTGGGCGACGTGGCGGACGCTGATCTGGGCGCGCGCCATCGAGAATCTCGCGGTGGTGGTCACCACGCAGAATTTGTTCGATCACACCCAGCGCGGCCTCGCGATGGTGGCGACGCCCGAGGAAATTTTGTTCGAGAGCAGCGCGGCGGGATTGAGCGTGGTCGACATCGACCTCGAGCGCGTGCGCTATCTGCGCAGCACGCGCGACGAGGTCGGCTCATCGCAGACCTGCGCCGCCAAGCAGGGTCTGCTCGGATCGCAATGGCAGCGGCCGGAACTGTACGATCAGTTCTATCCGCGGCCGTTGCGCGAAGCGGCTGAGTAACACGTGCCCATCCGCTCCGAACTCGGGCCGTGGCCCTATCTCGGTTATACGGGAAGCCGCATCGACCGCGCGGCGGCCGCCCGCACCGACGAGGCCGTGCTGGCGAAATACGAAAGCGACCCGGCGGCTGGATTTTATCTGATCGGCGGCGAACTCGTTGTGTTGCGCAAGGACGGCGACGCGCTGCGGCCGTTGTTCGCGGCTGATGAAGCGCGTGCATTCGGCGGCGCGCGCGAGACCATGTTCCTCGGCTTGATGGATGGCGCGCCGCGTTTCGGCATGAGTCTCGATCCCGGAGCCGTCGAACCGCTCAAGGCGCGCGACGATCTCAAGCTGACCGATCTGCGCAGCATTTCGGTGCACAGCCTGGTCGATGCCGAGCATCTTCCGCCGCTCGCAGAGGCCAAGGCGCTGCTTGGCTGGCATGCGCGGCACCGTTTCTGTCCGAATTGCGGGGTGCCGACCAACGCGGTGGATGCCGGCTGGCGGCGCGATTGCCCGTCCTGCAAAGTGCAGCATTTCCCGCGCACCGATCCGGTGGCGATCATGCTGCCGATCTCAGGCGAACGTTGCGTGCTCGGCCGCTCGCCGCGTTTCGCGGCGACGATGTGGTCGTGCCTGGCAGGCTTCATCGAGCCGGGCGAGACGATCGAGCAGGCGGTGCGCCGCGAAGTGCTGGAGGAAGCCGGCATCGTGTGCGGCAACGTCAAATATTTCACGTCGCAGCCGTGGCCGTTTCCGATGTCGTTGATGATCGGCTGTCATGCCGAAGCGCTCTCCGACAAGATCACCGTCGACCGCAGCGAACTGGAGGACGCGCGCTGGTTCGGCCGCGAGGAACTGGTGCTGATGCTGCTGCGCAAGCATCCGCAGGGGCTGACCGCAACGGTGCCCCACGCCATCGCCCACCACATCATTCGCCGGTACATCGAAGAAGGCGGTGACGTCCTGCGCTGAGACGCGGGCGAAGGGCGCCGCTTTGGCCGACCTCAGTGCGCGTGCCGCCCCGAAGGGTTGGCCATATAGAGGGTTGATTTAGAATAATTTTCTCTATAGAGGTAAATTAGGGGAGTACATGGAACAATATGTCCTATGGATCAGATTGACAGAAAAATACTTGCGGTGCTGCAGGACGATGCCTCCCTGTCGGTGGCTGAGATCGGGTCCCGTGTCGGCCTGTCCTCGACGCCGTGCTGGAAGCGCATCCAACGGCTGGAAGGCGACGGCGTCATTCAAAAGCGCGTCGTTCTGGTCGATCAGGATCGTATCGGGCTCGGCGTGTCCGTTTTCGTGTCGATCGAGACCGGCGACCATTCGCAGGAGTGGCTCGATCGCTTCGCCCAGGTGGTCGGCGCCATGCCGGAGGTGATGGAATTCTACCGCATGGCCGGCGATGTCGATTACATGCTGCGGGTCGTCGTTACGGATATCGCGGGCTACGACACGTTCTACAAGCGGCTGATCGCCGCCGTGCCGCTGAAAAACGTCACGTCGCGTTTTGCCATGGAGAAGATCAAGTCGACGACGGCGCTGCCAATTCCGGCAGCGATTCCGGCGTGACTTAGTGCTGCTGACTCGCTGCGGCCCCGATCGCGGCGGCGTTGCGCGCGGTGGTTTCGGTCATCGTCTTGTCGAAATAGTCCGGCGTGTCGCCGAGCGTGATGCGCCGCGAGCAGTCAGGCGTGCAGCTGTAGGTCTCGCGGTCGAGGCCGCGATACATCACGACGGTTGGGTCGGCCGGTCCTCGAACCTCGATGTCGTGCTCGGCGAGAACGCTGCCATCCTTGTCGAGGACGACAACGTTGGTTGTCCCGTAACCCTTGCCGGTGATCACGGCGAGCCCGTTACGCTGCAACGTAAGATCGGCGATCAGCGGGTTGCCGATCACCACCGTGACCGCGCGCTCGGGTAGTTTGATGATCCGGGCTTCGTCAACGTGGACGACCACTTGACTGGGGGCGGCGCGCGCCGGCGCCGCGGCGATCGGTGAGGCGAGGGCGGCCGCGAGCCCAAGCACTAGTGCCAAGCGCGAGCGATCCCGCACGCCTTTGTTCGTCATCGATACTCTCCGATACGCCACGCGGATTCGACAACTCAAACGTCCGCACGCCAACCAGGCTAATTGACTGCAAATTGGTGAACGAACTGCAAATCGGCGACCGCCGCGGACGTTCATCGCGGCGGTGAGATTTACTTAACCATACTGGGGGGGCTGATCGGCGCCGGCTGCTGCTTGAACGGATGGACGAGCTGCGCGCCAAAGGTCTGTGGGTAGGGATGCTCGGCGATGCCGTAGCGATCGGGCAGCTGGCCTTCCGGCATGTAGAGCGTCCCGAACATCACGTCGAAGAGCGAGAATGTACCGGCGAAATTCTTCTCGCCGCCGCGGTCCGGCGACGTGTGATGCCAGCGGTGGAACACCGGGCCGGCAAAGAGGTATTTGAACGGCCCCAGCGTCCAGTCGAGATTGGCATGCACGAAGGCGGAATGCGCCACCGTCAGCGGCCCGAGCACGACGAACACGCTGGGCGAGATGCCGGCGAACAGCATGGCGACATCAGCCAGCACGCTGCCCAGAAACAGATTGATCGGGTGGAAACGCGCCGCCGAGATCCACTCGAGTTCCTCGGAGGAGTGATGCACGGCGTGGTATTTCCACATCGTCTCGCCGTGGAACCAGCGGTGCGTCCAGTACATGATAAAGTCCTGGCCGACGAGAAAGACGATGCCCTGGACGGCGAGTGGCAGCGCCGCAAGCGGCCCATGACCGTGCTCATAAAAGGCCACGAGTCCGTCCGCGCTGGTAATTCCGAGCAGGATCGCGGCAAAGGCAATCAACATTCCGATGCGCAGAAAGCGGGTGATGATCGGAATGATCAGCCAGTAGCAGAGATCGGTCACGAGGTCGCGCTTCTGCCACCACGGGCGCCCCGGGTTGCACGACCAGAACCACGTGAGCACGGTGAACAACAGCGCCACGCCGATCGAGATCGGAACGATTTTTGTAAAAGTCTCTCCGGCGGTCGTGACAACGGCGAGCAATTCCTGGACCATTTCATACACCGTTTGCGTGATGCAGGCCGGGCATCGCGCGCAGAGTAAAACCAGCGCCAAACGGCCAGGCCGGCAACTCGCGCGGCGACGCGCATTGATTACCGTGTAGCCTCAAAATTGGTGGTGAATGGTGTTCGCGGAAGCGTTCATGCCGGCATATGCGATCATGGGGTAAACGATCGTTTAATCGCGCCAATGAGGAAGCACCGGAGATCAAACAGATCGCAGAATGGATAATTTACAATTTGAGGAGCATCTTTTGCGCCATTCGGAACCGGCTTGGCCTCGCACTTGGCAGCGTGGCTGTGGAATGGCAGCGGGCTCACGATGTTTCGAAAGACCCCGGCGTATTTCAGGCGCCTGATAAGGAAAATTTCCCGATTTGCCTGCACCGAGCGGGGCGCGACCGCCGTCGAATTCGCGCTGATCGCTCCGCCGTTCCTGGCGACGCTGCTCGCCATTTTCGAAGTGATGATCTTTCTGTTCGGACAGATGGCATTGCAAAATGCCGCCAATCAGGCCGCCCGGTATTTTCTTACCGGACAGGCGCAGAACAACAACTGGGTGGCCAGCGACATCGTCAGCAGAGTGTGTCCATCTGCTCTATTCAATTGCAGCAACGTGTTTGTTGTTGTGCAGAACGCCTCATCGTTCACGGCAGCCAATACTGCGGCGCCGGCCATGTACGATGCCAGCGGCAATCTGCTCACGCAGCCAAGCTATACATACGCCCCGGGGACGCCGGGCGAGGTGATGGTTGTGCAGCTCGTCTATCCGTGGCCGGTGGTGCCGGGCCCATTGGGATTTGACCTGGGTCCGATCCAGCACGGCACCCTCGAGATGATGGGCGTGAGCGCGTTCCGGGTGGAGCCATACTCGGGATGAGGCCCGCAACCGCCAGGATCTTTCGACGTTTCACCGCATCGACGCGCGGTATCGCCGCCGTCGAATTCGCGCTTGTCATGCCCATGCTGCTCGTGATGTTTCTCAGTACATTCGATGCAGCGAACGCGGTCGCCGTTTACATGAAGGTTCGTTCGGCGTCGTACGTTTTGGGGGCGGTCACCAATACATACGGCACTGGTTCGACCGATCAGATCAGCACCACCGCAATGCCGGGAATCGCACAGGCGGCCGGCGCGGTTCTCGCGCCTTACACGGGCACTCCGGTCGTGATCCTTTCCCAGGTAAAGGCGACGTCCAATACCAACGCGCTCGTAAGCTGGAGCTATTCGCTCAACGGTACCGCTCTGACGCAGGGCAACGCCTACAGCGGCCTGCCGACAAATTTCGCCAAAAACACCTGCGGGAATAAGTATCCTTGCTATCTGGTCGTCGCGACTGTCAGTTACACCTATACGCCAATGTTCGCCTATTTCATTACCGGGTCGATGATATTTTCAGACACTGTATATGTTACTCCGCGCGTCAGTACCTGCATTCAATATAACGGCGTTCCCAGCACCTGCTAGCGGCAGCCGCGCGCGCGTGTCGCCGGATCGCGTGGGCCCATCGCGGCATCGTGGTCATCGCTATTTCCCTGAATCGTCTCTTTGGCCGTGGCCTCCTGGCTAACGGGCTGACGTGTTTGGCGTGAGGACGCGCCGCCGTGGAATGCCGGGTCCGTGATGTGGGGAGGGCGATCGCGCGTCACCAGTAATTGTCAGTACGAGGCGCGGATCGCAGGAGCGCACGTACGCGAGAGCGGCAGCCTCATGGCTGGCCCTTTTCGCTTTTCGTTCGCGCCGGCCCAGACAATCGTCCGTGCAGGATATGACGGCGGCGCTACTGCGCGATATGAGCTGTGCTCAGGGACTGCTGGAACATCGTCTGGAGATCACTCGTGATGGCGGCTGGCGAACTCGCCGTGTAGAAGAAGTTGGGCGAAGCGCAACTCTGCAGAGCTGCCGGAATGTAGTTGGTACCACTGGGATAACCAACGTTGATGTTGGCATAGCCATCTTCATTATCGAAGATCGTGCTTGCGTTCGTGATCGGTTGATAAGGAATGTACAGGATCGCAATGGTGATCCCGCGGCTTTTCATCGTGCCGCACCAGTCAGTCGCGTTGGGGCCGACGTATTGGTCATTGCGAGCGCCGGTGGCCGGATTTTTGGGAATGGTTGTTGCCGTATTTTGGTAAGGCACGTTTGTCGTCGCTGTCCAGTTCTCGGAACCCCAGCCTCCGCCGGATTGGTATTGGTAGTCTTGTGAGCCATCGGTGACGAGGAACACATAGGGCAGGGCGCTGCTCGGGCTGGTCCCGGTGCCGACCGAACTGATGAGGGTATTCATCTCGGGCAGCGCGTTTTCGAAATGGGTGCCGCCGGAGCCCAGCGTCGGATCCTGTCCGGTGTCGAGCAGGTTCGCCAAATTCGCGGCGAAAGTGGCGAGCGTGCTGCCCGTGCCGAAGCTGGTGGTGAGCCCGACCGAGCAGGAGTTGCTGCTGCTGGCGCCCGATGTGCACAGGTGCCGAATGAATGGAAACAGTCCGATTTTGAATTGGTTGGCTATTCCGGTGTTGGCTTCCGTTGTGGTCGCTTGCGCCAACAGCGCGTTGACGCCGTAGCCCACGGCATCGGCCTGCAATTGAATGCATGATGTCGTGCCGGCGTTTGGGCAGGAAGAGACTGGCGTGTTGGTCCAGTTCACGTTGCCGCCGTTGGTCGCATTCGTGGTGCCGGCGGTGAACGATGTGGGCGTTGTTCCCAGCCGCGAGATCGTAAATCCCTGGCAATATCCGCCCGGATTGGGGTTGGGTTTATACCCCGAGTAACTGTGATTCACGGCGGGGATCGGCCCCTGATGGACGGGATTTCCAGTCTGCGCGCAGGCGCCTTGGGCGTTGAAATGGCAGGCAAACTGGCAGCCTTGCGGATAGCCGGGACTGCCAAGATTGTTGTCGGGATTGACCGCCATCAGGCGGGCTTGCTCAGCAGGCGTCGACGGGAAGCTCATCGAGCCGGAAACGTCAACCATCAGGTAGAAGTTGATGTAGGTCGGCAGCGTAAAGCTCGCCGTGGATGAGCCCGAGACCGTGATGTTGTTGAAGCCGGGAATGACCCGCATGAAGAAAGTCGGAACCGGATAGGAGAAAGTGAGCGTTGCGGTCACCGTCGTGCCGCTTCTTGCCACGGTCTCGGTATTGGTCACGCCCGAGAACGCCGGTGTCTCAGCTTGGAAGAAATTCAGGGCGTAGGTCGCGCCGCCGGTGACGGTGCCGCTGCCGCTCATGCCCTTGGCTGTCGTAACAACGGGCGAGTTGTTGGAGACGGTTGCAAGTGTCGCCGCATCGGCCGCGCCCTGCAGTTTGGTCTTGATCATCGACGCATACGAATAGTCGATGGCGCAACCGACCGCGCTGATGAGCGGTATTGCCGCCAGCCCGGCGATCACCGCGACATTGCCGCGCCTGTTGCGGCCGAATTTTTTCGCCAGCGTTCGCAGACGCGCACATGCGGCGGCGACCCGATGTCTTGCACCGCTCTTCATCGACACACTCCCTGAACGGCCGGGACACTTTTTATTTGAATTGTTGAAGCTTTCACCCGGCCGAACGTGTGAAATTCAATGCCGCACTAATGGCCGGAAATGTCTTCCGAAAGACTTAATGATAATCCGTACTGGCGCGTGCATCGGTTGCATACGCGCTCGCACGCAGACGCCGGGCGGGCAGCAAATAAATGCACGTCTTCCCCGCATGTGGATGGCTAACGGAGCGTTGCCAAGTTTGGAAAATTATCCATCAAGATTATACCGCAGTCGCGGCGAAACACGCTGTTAACTACGTCGCTGATTGGACCGGACGCGACTGGTTTATTTGATCGGTTTAACCGGCTCGAAATTTCTCGTTGCTAGGTTCCATCCGATCCAAATCGGTCAGCACAAGGCCGCTGGATCACGCTCAGACAGCCACGTGTGGACCTAAGGAGCCAACTCATGAAGACCCTTTTGTCGCGTTTCGTGAAGGATCAGTCTGGCGCCACGGCCATTGAATACGGTCTTATCGCTGCCGGTATTTCGGTTGCGATCATCGCCGTTGTGCAGGGCCTCGGCACCAATCTGAAAAACACCTTCAGCAGCGTTTCCAGCGCCCTCCAGTAAGCGGCGCTTTAAATCTCTGCAACGAGGGGCTCCGGTCGCGCGCCGGAGCCTTTTCGCTATCTGACGATGGTAACTGCCCATCAACCCGCGTCGGCTAAGCCGTGCGCAGGACCGGGAGAGTTCCGCGCGATGTTGACCGAGGTAATCGTCCTGACGCTGTTTCCGGCGGTGATGGCATTTGCCGCATCGAGCGATCTGTTCACGATGACGATCGCGAACCGCGTCTCGCTGATCCTGGTGGGTGGGTTTGTCCTGCTCGCGGTCATGACCGGCATGAGCCCAGTCGACGTGGCGTGGCACTTTGCGGCCGGCGCGGCGGTGCTGGTCCTTACGTTTGTCATGTTCAGTCGCGGCTGGGTCGGGGGTGGCGACGCCAAGCTGGCGGCGGCCACGGCGCTGTGGTTCGGGTTCGCCCATCTGTTCGACTACCTGGTCTACGCTTCCCTCCTGGGCGGCGCGCTGACGTTGGCGCTGATCCAGTTTCGTATGCTGCCGCTGCCGGCGCCCCTTGCGCGGCGTGAGTGGATCGAGCGCCTGCATCGGCGTGGCGGCGGAGTGCCTTACGGCATCGCGCTCGCGGCGGCGGCGCTTCTGGTTTATCCGCATACCGAGTGGATGGCTGCGCTCGGTCTTTAACACGGCGTTTACGACTTCAAGTCTGACGCCCGGCGTAACCCAAGATTAACGCGATTTGGATACGCCTCATTAACCATGCTTTGACGTTTAGCTGGTCAAATTCGGCCATGACGGCGCAACGCGCCAAAGCGTCATTCGGGAAGTGAAGCGTAATGAAAGCCGCGCGTCTCGTCGTATTAGGTGTGGCCATCGCCGCCGGCGGCGTCGCAGCGTATTTGGCGAGCCACGGCCGCAAGCCGGCGCCAGAGCCGGCCAGGGCTCCAGTCGTCACGCTCGAGACCGTTGATGTGCTGGTGGCCAAGACCAACCTCAACCGTGGCGACGTCATTGCCGCCAACGAAATCGGTTGGGCGGTGTGGCCGAAGAGTTCGTCGAGCGGCAATTTTATCGTCAAGTCCGCGCGGCCGGATGCGATCAGCCAATTCACAGGCGCCATCGTCCGCGTGCCGCTTGCCGCCGGGCAACCGGTTTTTGATCCGATGGTGGTGCTCGCCAAAGGCTCGGGTTTCCTGGCCGCAGTCCTGCCGAAGGGAATGCGCGCAGTCGCCATGGACATCACCGCGGAAAGTGCCGCCGGTGGCTTCATCCTGCCCGAGGACCACGTTGATATTCTGCTGACGCGCCACGACAAGGCGGCGGAAAAAGTCACGGGCAACGAAAAGATCGTCACCGATACGATCCTGCGGAATGTTCGGGTGCTGGCTGTTGATCAGGCGGTCGAGGAAAAGGCCGGCCAGAAGGTCGCGGTCGGCAGGACCGCGACCGTTGAGCTGACGCCCCAACAGGCGGAGACGCTCGCGATGTCGCGGCAAATCGGCTCGCTTTCACTGGCGCTTCGCAGCCTGGTCGAACTCGCAGTCCACGACGCCCGAGGGCGGTTCGGCCAGCGATCATGGTTCGTCGATGCAGACGGTACGCTTCGGCGTCAGCACTATCTCGGCGGCCACGCAATGAAACGCACGGAGGGAATTGCAATGGCGGCAAGGTGGCTGATCCGGGCGGCAGCTCGCGTGAGTTCTTGTTGCCGCATTGTTCATGCCGCTTGTGCTTGCCATCGCGGGCGGCGCGGCGTTCGATACCGCCTCGGCACAGACTGTGAAAATTGCCTCCAGCGACGGCACCTCGAACCGCGTGTCGCTGGGCGCCGGCAAGTCCGTGGTGCTCGATCTGCCGCGCGACATCAAGGATGTCCTGGTCGCCGATCCGAAAATCGCCAATGCGGTGGTGCGTTCGTCACGGCGCGCCTACATCATCGGCATTGCCGTCGGCGAAACCAACATTTTCTTCTTCGACTCGGCTGGCAAACAGATCGCGGGCTTCGATATTGCGGTAAAGCGCGACCTCAACGGGCTGCGCGCTGCGATCAAGCAGGCGATCCCCGATTCCGAAGTGGATGTCGAAGGCATCGGGCAGGGCGTCATTCTGACCGGTACGGTCGCGAACGCCGCGGAGTCTCAGCAGGCCTACGACATCGCGGTCCGGATGCTCAACGATGCCGACGAGGTCAGCATTCCGCAGGGCAGCAAGATCGTCAACGCCATTACTATTCGCGGCCGGGACCAGGTCATGCTGAAGGTCACGGTCGCCGAAGTGGAACGCGACATCGTCAAGCAGCTCGGCATCAATCTGTCCGGCACGCTGGGCTACGGCACGGCGGTGGTCAATTTCAACAACACCAATCCGTTCTCCGCCTATGGCCAGTCGCTGAGCGGCTCCGCCATCAACGGCAGCTGGAAAAACATCACTGCCACGCTGCAGGCCATGGAGCAGGCCGGTGTCGTCCACCTGCTGGCCGAACCGAACTTGACCGCGATTTCCGGAGAGACGGCGACCTTCGTCGCCGGCGGACAGTTTCCGATCCTCAACGGCTACTCGTGCTCGGCCACGTCCAACACGCCGGGCGCGCCGACCACTTGCCAGCCGTCGATCAGCTTCAAGAATTTCGGCGTCAGCCTAAATTTCACGCCGGTCGTGCTCAGCGGCGGCCGCATCAGCCTCAAGGTGTTGACCGAAGTGTCCGACCTGTCGAGCGCCAACTCGCTGGTCATTACTCAGCCCGGCACGACCGCGACGGCAACCATTCCTTCGATCCGCACGCGCCGCGCCGACACCACGGTTGAAATTCCGTCGGGTGGGTCGCTGGCGATGGCCGGCATGATCCAGGACCAGACCCGGCACAATATCAACGGCTTCCCGGGCCTGATGGAGCTTCCGATCCTCGGGCCGCTGTTCAAGAGCAACGACTACATCAATCAGCGCACCGAGCTGATGATCCTGGTGACGCCCTACGTCGTGCGCTCGGTTGCGGAAAAGGATCTGTCGCGGCCCGACGACGGCTTCGCCGATCCCAGCGATCCGGCCCAGGTGCTGCTTGGCAATTTCAATCGCCTCTATGGCGTCGGTGGCAAGACCGAACCGCCGCGTGACACCTACCACGGCAGTTACGGGTTCATCCTCGATTGATGCAGGACATTTGGAGACAGCCGATGCACCATGTCCGCACCCTGATCGCCGATCGCCGCGCCGCCGGCCGCCTTGCGCTGCGTGCGGCGTTTGCCGTCGGCATCGCCGCGCTGGTGTGCGGTTGTCAGACCGACCAGAAGATTACCGGCGCTCCGAGCGAACCGTATGACTATCGCTTGCGGCATCCGATCTCCATCACGGAGAAGGATCATACGCTGCAGCTCTTCATCGGCGCCAATCGCGGCAGCTTGACGCCGGCGCAACGCGCCGAGCTGCTGGCATTCGGCCAGACCTGGCGAGATCACGCAACCGGAGGCGTCGTCATCGATCTTCCGGTCGGCAGCAGCAACGAGCACTCGGCGGCCGACACGCTGCGCGAGATTGAATCGATCCTGGCGGCGACCGGCGTGCCGCCGCGAAGCATCGCGGTACGCAACTATCGGGTTTCGTCGCGGGTGCTGGCGACGGTGCGTATCAGCTATCCGCGGATCGCCGCCCAGGCCGGGCCTTGCGGCCTATGGCCGAAGGATATCGGGCCGAGTCTCAACCGTGACTATTTCGAAAATCAGCCAAATTGGAATTTCGGCTGCGCGACGCAGCGCAACCTCGCGTCGATGGTCGCGGATCCGTCCGACCTGGTGCAGCCGCGCGCCGAAACGCCGATTTATGCGCAGCGCCGCACCGCCGTCATGGAGAAATACCGCTTGGGTCAATCGACTTCGACGGTGTCGGCAAACACCACACCGCCGGTCGGCAAGATTACCGATCTGGGACAATGACGCAGAATACCGATGCAACAGGCTGAGAAAACAGACGCAACGGAAGTCGGTCCGGGCGATATCGTCGGACGCGAGGAGCAGATTGCTCCCGCGCCGCGCATATCGATTCAGGCGTTTTGTGAAACGGTTGAAACCGCCGCCGCCATCCAGGCGGCCGGCGAGGATCGGCGCATGGCGAAGGCTCATCTGCGCATTCAGATGGGCGGTCTCGCCGCCGCCGTCGAGGCATATAACGGCGCTCCGACGCCGAACGTCATCATGTTGGAATCGGAGGGCCGCGGCGAAGATATCCTGGCCGGCCTCGACCAACTCGCTGAAATGTGCGACGCGGCCACGCGCGTCATCGTCGTCGGCCGCACCAACGATGTGAAACTTTATCGCGAGCTCGTGCGGCGTGGCATAAGCGACTATCTGATCGCGCCGGTCGGCACGATGCAGGTGGTGCGCGCGATCTGCGGGCTGTATTCCGCGCCCGACGCCAAGCCGGTCGGCCGCATCATCGCCGTGACCGGCGCCAAGGGCGGCGTCGGCGCCAGCACGATCGCCCACAACATCGCATTCTCCATCGCCCATGACCTGAAGCTCGACTCGGTCGTCACGGACCTTGATCTCGCATTCGGCACGGCTGGTCTCGACTATAACCAGGACCCGCCGCAGGGAATCGCCGAGGCGGTGTTCTCGCCCGACCGCATCGACACCGCTTTCGTCGATCGTTTGCTGGCGAAATGCACCGACCATCTCAGTCTGCTTGCGGCGCCGGCCACGCTCGATCGGGTCTACGACTTCGGCGCCGACGCGTTCGAATCCATCTTTGATTCGCTGCGCGCTACGGTGCCCTGCGTCGTGCTCGACGTGCCGCATCAATGGACCGGATGGACCAGGCAGACTTTGATCAGCGCCGACGACATTCTCATCGTCGCCGCGCCGGACCTTGCAAACCTGCGCAACGCCAAAAACGTTTACGATTTTTTGAAGGGCGCGCGTCCCAACGACCACAAGCCGGTCTATTGCCTTAACCAAGTCGGTGTACCCAAGCGGCCCGAGATCAAGGTGGCCGATTTCGCCAAGGCGCTTGAGGCCGATCCGGTGGCCATTATTCCGTTTGAACCGCAGGTTTTCGGCGCGGCCGCCAATAACGGCCAGATGGTCGCCGAGATATCCAAGGGGCACCGCACCGCAGAAATGTTCCGCAGCCTCGCCCAGTTCCTGACCGGACGGGCGGAGCCAAAAAAACAACGTGGTGGCCTGTTGTCGCCGCTCATAGAGAAACTACTGCAGCGTCAAGCGTAGCGATTGTCGGAGTAGCGTCGTGTTTGGTAAGCGTCCCACATCCGGAAGTTCCACCGCGGTGGCCGAACGGCCGCCGCAAGAGAGCCTGCCGCCGCCACCGTCGAATGCCAAGCCGCCGGCAGCCGCCGCGGCAGCAGAAGCCGGCCGCACACCGTTTCCCTCCGCGGGTCTCGGCGCGCCGCTGATCGGAGCGCCGACCACCAAGCAGAATGCAGGGCCCAAGTCGGCGCCGCAGCCACAGCAGCAGATCCCGAGCGCTGTCGATGCGCGCCGCTCGGAATCCTACTACGAGACCAAGGGTACGATTTTCGGCGCCCTGATCGAAGCCATCGACCTTGCCCAACTTGCCAAGCTCGATGCCGATTCCGCGCGCGAGGAAATCCGCGACATCGTCAACGAGATCATCGCGATCAAGAATATCGTCCTGTCGATCTCCGAGCAGGAGGATTTGCTCGACGATATCTGCAACGACGTTCTTGGCTACGGGCCGCTCGAGCCGCTGCTGGCCCGCGACGAAATCGCCGACATCATGGTGAACGGCTCCGGCACGGTCTACATCGAAGTCGGCGGCAAAATTCAGAAGACCGGCATCCGGTTTCGCGACAATCAGCAGCTGCTCAATATCTGCCAGCGCATCGTCAGTCAGGTGGGACGGCGCGTCGATGAGTCATCGCCGATCTGCGACGCGCGTTTGCCCGACGGCTCGCGCGTCAACGCCATCGTGCCACCGCTGGCGATCGACGGCCCGGCGCTCACCATCCGCAAATTCAAAAAGGACAAGCTGACGCTGGAGCAGCTCGTGCGGTTCGGATCGATCTCGCCGGAAGGTGCCGAGATCCTGAAAGTCATCGGCCGCTGCCGGGTCAACACGCTCATCTCCGGCGGTACCGGCTCGGGCAAGACGACGCTCCTCAACTGCCTTACCCGTTACATCGACGACGACGAACGCATCGTCACCTGCGAAGACGCCGCCGAACTGCAATTGCAGCAACCGCACGTGGTGCGTCTCGAGACGCGGCCGCCGAACCTGGAAGGCGAGGGCCAGGTCACGATGCGCGATCTGGTCAAGAACTGCCTGCGCATGCGGCCGGAACGGATCATCGTCGGCGAAGTGCGCGGACCCGAAGCGTTCGATCTGTTGCAGGCGATGAACACCGGCCATGACGGCTCGATGGGGACGCTGCACGCCAACATGCCGCGCGAGGCGCTGTCGCGTATCGAGTCCATGATCACGATGGGCGGGTATTCGCTGCCGTCGCGAACCATTCGCGAAATGATCTGCGGGTCGATCGACGTCGTTATCCAGGCGGCGCGTTTGCGTGACGGCTCGCGCCGCATCACCCACGTCACCGAAGTGATGGGCATGGAAGGCGACGTCATCATCACACAGGACATTTACGTCTACGAGCTTATGGGTGAGGACGCGAACGGCAATCTCATCGGACGGCACAAATCGACCGGCATCGGCCGTCCGAAATTCTGGGAACGCGCGCGCTATTACGGCGAGGAAGCGCATCTTGCGGCCGCGCTCGACGCCTCCGAAGCCATTGACGAGTCGAGCAGGAACTAAATCGCGAAGCCAAAATGGAAACGTACGGACTATTCTTTCTGGTAGCGTTCGCGATCGGCGGAGTCGCGTATGTCCTGCTGTACCCAATTCTGTCCGGTGAGAGGCAGGCTGAACGGCGCATGGCGAGCGTCGCACGTTCGGAGCCCGTCGCACGGCCGACACGCGGTCCGCAGAAGCCGCGCCGCGAGCAGATCGAGGGCACGCTCAGAGAGCTGGAGGAACGACAGAAAAAGGCGAAACGGCCGCCGCTTTCGGTGCGCCTCGGGCAGGCCGGGCTGAGCTGGTCGAAGCGCCAGTTCGTCATGATTTCGGTCGTGATCGGCTTCGTCACGCTGATCATCGGTTATTTGGCTGGCAGGGGCATCATACCGGCTCTGGCGTTCGGCTTTGCCGGCGGATTTGGTATTCCACGCTGGCTGCTCAGGTTTCTCAAAACCCGGCGCGAGGCGAAATTTCTCAATGCGCTGCCGGACGCTGTCGATGTCATCGTCCGCGGCATTAAGGCCGGCCTGCCGCTCCTCGACAGCATGAAACTGATCGCCAACGAAGCGCCCGAGCCGGTCCGCAGCGAATTCCGCGGCATCATCGAAACACAGACCGTCGGCATTCCGCTCGGCGACGCTTGCCTCAGGCTTTACGAACGCGTCCCGGTCGCGGAAGCCAATTTCTTCGGCATCGTCGTTTCCATTCAGCAGCGCGCGGGCGGCAACCTCTCCGAGGCGCTCGGCAATCTTTCACGCGTGCTGCGCGACCGCAAGAAAATGAAGGCGAAGATCAAGGCGATGTCGCAGGAAGCAAAGGCCTCGGCGGCGATCATCGGTTCGCTGCCCCTCATCGTGATGGGTCTCGTCTGGTTCACCAGTCCGGGCTACATCGAGCTGCTGTGGACGGACCCGACGGGACGCGTGATGCTCGCCTGCTCCGGCATCTGGATGTCGATCGGCATCTTCGTGATGCGCAAGATGATCAACTTTGATTTCTGAGGCGCCGAGAAATGAGCGCTTTGTTCGAAAAGCTTCTCGACCCGCAGGTGCTCACCATGCTGTTCGCCGCCATTGCGGCTGGCGCCACGGTGCTCACGCTGGCGATGCCACTGTTGGCCTCGGACACGCTGGACAAACGCATGAAGGCGGTCGCGTTGGAGCGCGACAAGATTCGCCAGCGTGAACGCGAGCGATTGGCGCAGGGCAGCAGGGCTTCGCTGCGCCAATCGCCGAAAGCCTACATGAAGAGAGTGGTTGACGACTTCAATCTCAACAAGTGGCTCGGCCAGGAACAGGCGCGAACCCTGCTTATGCAGGCCGGTTTCCGCGGGCAGGCGCCCTACGTTACCTACTTGTTCTTCCGGATGACGATGCCGATCGTCATGCTGCTTGCCTCGCTGTTCTATATCTTCGTCGTGCTGAAGCTCGATTACCCGCTGATGGTGAAGCTGGCGATATCGATCGGCGCGGCGTATTTCGGCGTATACAGCCCGAACCTGTTTCTCAAGAACAAGGTGCAGCGCCGCCAGACCTCGATCAAGCGCGCCTTTCCGGATGCGCTCGACCTGCTGCTGATCTGCGTCGAATCCGGCATGTCGATCGAGGCTGCGTTCCGCAAGGTCAGCGACGAGATTGGATCGCAGTCGGTGGCGCTCGCGGAGGAAATGACACTGACCACCGCGGAACTGTCCTATCTGCCTGATCGCCGGTCCGCCTATGAACATTTGGGCCAGCGCACAGGTATCGAGGGCGTACGCGCCGTCTGCCTCGCGTTGCAGCAGGCGGAACGCTACGGTACCCCGCTTGGCACCACCTTGCGGGTCATGGCGCAGGAAAACCGCGATCTGCGCATGTCGGAAGCGGAAAAGAAGGCGGCCGGCCTGCCGCCGAAGCTGACCGTGCCGATGATCGTGTTCTTTCTGCCGGTGTTGTTCGTGGTCATTCTCGGGCCGGCGGCGATCCGCGTGATGGCGCTGCATTAAAGCGAATAGCGAATTGCGAATAGAGGGATACCAGCCTCTCGCTGCTTGCTACTGACTGTTCGGGCTCTTTCAGCTTTGGCCGTCGCGCCGCCGAGCGCTGGCTTTCTTCTTCTGCAGGTCGGGCCGCGCCAGCATCTGTCGCAAATAGGCGACATTGGCGGCGGCCTGCTCAGGCGGCAGGTCAGAGCGTGCAATATCTTCGGCTTCGGCGAAGCGGCCCTGCAGGCCCACGACAAGCGCCAGGTTCTGCCGCACCCGCGGGTCGACCGGATTTTGCGCGGCGGCCTGGCGCAGCACTTTTTCAGCATCCGGCAGATCGTGCGTCAGGGCGTAGGAAAGGCCAAGATTCGATAGGACGGACGGCTCGTTGGGAACCATCTTGAGCGCGGTGCGATAATAGCGCTGGGCCTCGGTGTGACGGCCCATCTGGTCCAGCACGGCGCCTTGTGCGGAGAGGATGTGCCAATCGGGCTGATCCTGCGAATGGGCGCGGCCGAGCACCTCATAGGCTTGCTGGTAGTCGCCGTTTTCCGCGAGCGCCCGGCCATATTCGGCGAGCACGGTTTTGTTGTACGGATTTTTGATCGACAGCCGCTCCAGCACGGCGAGCGCCTGCGCGCGTTGGCCGGTACCGCGCAATGCCTGCGCATAATGCAGCGCTGCGGCGATATTCGTCGGATCGGCACGGTACTGCTGCCCGTAAGTGTCGAGATAGGGGCGCCAGTCGGCGGGGGGCCGATCGTCGGGTGGCGTCAACGCCAGCGAGCCTGTCGCGGCGGTGCTCTGGGTTGTCTGGCAGCCGCCCGCGAGAGCGGCGACGGCGACGAGAATCGCGGCCGAAGCAAGCAAGCGGGCAGGGCGGATTCGGCTCGTACGCATCTAGATCGCTGCGCTGGTGTTGCGACAGCTGCCGCAAGGGACCCGCACGGTGGCCGCGGGCTTCATCGAGCCATAAAGCGTTAACCCTAACGGGACGTTAACGCCCGGCATGCGTCCCGCCGGGGCCGAATTATCATAATAGGGGTCAATCGCTTAAAGGCAGTCGCCGCCACATTGATCTAGATCAGGGCGGCGCTCCCTGGGAGGATTAAAGAACGATTGCGAAGTCGCCTTAAAGCCGTTCGGCGAGGATAAAATGCAGCCGATTCCAGACAAGGTCGAGATCGTTCTCGAATATCCCGACAAGTTCTACTCCGGCACTTTTGAACGCTCGTCGCGGTTCAGTGCGCGATTTGACGAGGGCGGGGCTGCGCTCGCCTTCTCGCGCGAAGGCGGAGAGAGCGAACGCAAAAGCGTCCGTATGCACATCCACGGTGCGCTGTTTGCCGAGATTCTCAACGAACTCGCGAAGACCGTTTCGGCGATCCCCCGGGACGACATCCACAGGGATGCCCTCGCCGCCGGAGCGAACGCGCTGGCTGCGGCGCTGCGGCCGCGTGCGGAGGGCGCCACGGCCAGTGACGATGATGATGACTTGAGCGCCGAAGACGAGGTCAAGCTCTTGCACATTCTGGAATGATGCGACTTGATCTTCTGCAAGAAGCTAAAATGCCCGGCTCCGGGCACACGCATCGACGAGGGAAATTCATGCAGAACGTGAGGTTCGCAACATTTGCCCTGGCGGCAACGGCTCTTGTTGCAATGTCTGAAAGTTCAGCGCACGCGGCGGACGCCGCCCATGGCCGCGCGCTGGCGCAAAGATGGTGCGCGGGGTGCCATGTCGTTGTGGCCGATCAGAAGCAGGCCAATGCCGATGCGCCGCCGTTTGTCACCATCGCCCATTCGGATTTCAACGCCAAGACGCTGGCATACTTTCTGCTCGATCCGCACCCGAAAATGCCGACGCTGCCGTTGAGCCGTACTGCGGCGGATGATATCGCCGCATATATCGAATCGCTGAAATGACGGCCGCCGGAAATCAGTCGTAGACCGTATCGACGTAGTGCTCGGAGTCGACGACGGCCTCGATCACCGTCGGGCCGCGCGCGGCGAGTGCTGTCGTCACCGCTTCCTCAAGCGCCGCGGCGGTCCGGACGCCGCGAGCCGGAACGCCGAAATAATGCGCCGGCGGCTCGCGATAATCCTCGTCCTGCAAGGCCGTGCCATAGAGCGGAAACTGCCGGCGGATTTGCTTCACCCTGATCAGGCCAAGCCACTTGTCGTCAAGCACGACGATCGGCAGCGTGATGCCGAGGCGTTTTGCAGTCGCGACCTCGCCGCACGTCATCTGAAAACAACCGTCGCCGATCAGGCAAACGACCGGCAAATCCGGTCGCGCCAGCTTGGCGGCGATCGCGGCCGGCAGGCCGAAGCCCATTGACGACCAGCCATTGGTGATCAGGAAAGTTTTCGGCGCGTGCGCGGTCCATTGGCTCGCGATCTGGTGGGTGTGAGCGCCGACATCGAATGCCAGCACGCCGTCGCGGGGCAGGGCACGGCGCACGGCGTCGATGGCCGCGTGCGCGGTGAACGTGGCGCTTACTGGCCGGAGCGTTGTTTGAAACGTGTCGCGGTGCGTAGCGAGGTCGGCGGCGCTCCACCGTGGCGCAGCGGCCGCTTGTGCCGCCAGGCGGCGCAGCGAAGAATCAAGCTCGCCCGTGACCTGATGACTGAGTATCACTGATGGCGCGACATCGGCCGGCTCGATGTCGATCTGCACCAGCGGCACATCGCCGATCCAGGCCTCGTATTCGACTTCGATCGTATCGTAACCGAGGCCGACGATCAGATCGGCCGAGCGGAGAAGTCGCCGCTGCACCTGGCGGCTGGAGCGCTCGATGCACCCGAGCGACAGCGGATGCGTCTCGTCGATCAGGCCCTTCGCCATCGTGGTGGTGACGAACGGCAGATTGAAGCGCTCGATTGTCTGGCGCAGCAGCGCGGGATCGCGCAGCCGCATCGCCGACGCACCGATCACCGCGACCGGCCGCTTCGCCGCGCCGATCAGCTCGGCGGCGCGTGCAATCGCATCGTCTCCGGCCGGTGTGAGCGCCGAAGGCGCGGCCAGTGCGGGGAGAGGCTCATTCGTCGCCGCCAGCGCCACGTCCTCCGGCAGATCGAGATGGACCGGGCCTTGCGGTTCGCTCAGCGCCAGCCGGATTGCCTCGGCGAGCGTGGCGCCGATCTCACCCTTGCGCAGCGGCAGCGTGGCCTTGGTGATCGGCCGGAACAGCGCGTGATGGTCGATCCACATCTGGATGCGGCGTCCGAGCTGGTCGGTGTTGAGATTGCAGGTGATGGCAATGAGCGGCGAGCGATCGAGCCAGGCGTCGCCGATGCCGGTCGCAAGGTTGGTGGCGCCCGGCCCGAGCGTGGCGATGCACAAGCCCGGCGCACCCGTAAGCCGCCCGGTCACGTCAGCCGCAAACCCCGCCGAGCCCTCATGCGCGGTAAGCACGAAATCGAGGCCGCCCGCGCGCATCGCCTCCATCAGCGGCAGGACGTTGCCGCTCGGAATGCCGAAACCGCGCGTGATGCCCGCGGATTTCAGCGTTGCGACGATCAGGTCGGCATTGTTCATGGGGGACGATCCTAGTGCGCGCGGTGCGCGTTATGGCACACTTCCGAGCGCCGCAGAAAGTTGTTAAGCGTCAGCTCCCGCCATTGTTGGAATTTCACCCATGGCTGCCAGAACTCCCTCGCGACCGCCCGCCGCGCGCCGCCGAGCCTCGTCACCCCCGATGGACCGCGAACTCGTCGACGACCTCGTTGCCGCGAACCGCACCCTGGCCCGGCTCGGCGTGCTCGACGCGTTCGGCCACATCAGCGTGCGTGACCCGCGTGATCCGCATCGGTATCTGATCTCACGCTCGATCGCGCCAGAGTCCGTGGCCGCCGCCGATATTCTGCGGCTCGATCTCGACAGCCAGGCCGTCGATCCCAAGGACGAAGGCAAGCTGTTGTACCGCGAGCGATTCATCCACGGCGAGATTTATAAGGTGCGGCCCGACGTCAACGCGGTGGTGCACAGCCATTCGCCGACCGTTGTGCCCTTCACTGTGACGCGCGCAAAGCTGCGGCCGCTCCTTCACAATGCCGGCTTTCTCGGACTTGGAGTGCCTTTGTTCGAGATCCGCAAACACGCCGGCGACGGCACCGATCTGATGATCCTCACGCCGAATCTCGGCAAGGACCTGGCCCAAAAACTGGGCAAGGACGCCGCCGTCATCCTGATGCGCGGCCACGGGGATTCCGTGGTCGGACCGTCACTGCCCAACGTGGTGTTCCGGGCGTATTACACCGAGATCAATGCGCGCCAGCAGCTTCAGGCCATCACCATCGGGGGGCCGATCAATTTCATGACGCGGGCCGAATCGCTGACGTCAAACGACGCCATGCTGCGCGCGTCGTCGCGGCCATGGGCGTTATGGCGCAAGCGCGCGCTTGCGGAACGTTGAGCTCAAAAGGGGAGACGGCGATGAAACGCGTTGCAATTGCGCTCATCCTGCTGCTGTCAGCAGCGTCAGCCGCGGCGGCTGACCCGATCGCGGATTTCTACACGGGCAAGACGATCCGCATGCTCGTCGGCTACGGCCCTGGCGGCGGCTATGACATTTATGGGCGCCTGGTCGCGGAGTTTCTGCCCAAGTTTCTGCCGGGGCATCCATCGATCGTAACCGAGAACATGCCGGGGGCCGGCAGCTTTGCGGCGGCGAAATACATCGCCAATGTGGCGCCGAAGGACGGCACCGTGCTCGCCAGCCTGGCACAGACATTTGCGCTGGACAGCGCGGTCGGTGGCTCCGGGAAAACCAACGCGGCGGACTTCCACTACATCGGCCGCGTCACCACCAACATCGACGTCGGCGTAGCGCGCGCCTCCTCCGGCATCAAGTCGATCGCCGATGTGCGCGCCAAACAATATACCGTCGGCGCTTCCGGCCGCGGTTCGACCACTGACATTTATGCGGAAGCGCTGAACGCCCATGGCGGCACCAAGTTCAAGATCGTGCTCGGATATAAGGGCACGAGCGAAATCCTGCTCGCCATGCAGCGCGGCGAAGTCGACATCGACGGCGCTTACGGGCTTCCCGGCATGCTCGCCTCGCACCCGGACTGGATCAAGGGTGGAGCAACGCTGCTGTTTCAGGCGGCGCTCAAGCGCAGCCCGTTATTGCCCAATGTGCCAACTCTGCCTGAACTGGCCGTCTCCGATGAGGGCAAGACGATTCTCGGGGCCATTGCATCGACAGCCGAAATCGGCCGCTCGATCATCAGCGGTCCTGGCGTGCCCGCGGACCGGCTCGCGGCGCTGCGGAAGGCATTCGCCGAAATGGTGAAGAACCCGGATTTCGTCGCCGCCTGCGAGAAGCGTCATCTGATGCTCGACCCGGCAAGCGGCGAGGATATGGATTCAATCGTGAAGAACACGTTCGCTTTGCCGAAGCCGACGCTCGCCAATATCGGCGCGATGCTGAGCAGCAAATAGGGACCCGTCGCGATCGTTGGACGAACTCAATCGGCTCCGCCCCCCGGATCGTGGAGCTCGTGTTTTGCCGGTCATGGAGAGCTCCGGATGTTTCGGCTTGCTGTCGCCGACCTCGATTCGCCTTCGTATTTTGTTGCTGCGGCTGCGGTCGAATTGGGATTCTTCCGTGAAGAGGGTGTCGAAACCGAACTTGTTGTCGAATTCGGTGCCAAGAACGGGCCGGAGGCGTTGCGCGACGGCACGTTGCACTTCTTCGGCGGTCCGGCCTTTGCCGCGACAAGGGCGTTCCCTGGCTGGAAGGGCGCCAAACTGTTGTGTGCGCTGTCGCAATACTCCTACTGGTTTCTGGCGGTCCGCGCCGATCTCGACATCAAGCGCGGCGACATCAGCGGACTTAAGGGCATGAGGCTCTCAGCGTCGCCGCCGTGGCCGATGCTGAGCCTCAAATACCTGCTGACCGATGCCGGCATCGACTTCGAACGAGACAACGTCCGGATCGTTGATGCGGTGCCGATGGCGGAGTGGGCGCAAGGGCATGTCGGCATCGTCGCCATCCAGCAGGGGATTGCCGATGGCTACTGGGGCAACGGCATGCGCATCGCACTCGGCGAAAAGCTCGGCATTGCCAAGTTGCACCTCGACCTGCGGCGTGGCGACGGTCCACCCGGCGCGCGCTGGTACAATTTCGCGGCGCTTTCGGTCAGCGAACGGCTGATCGCAGAGCATCCTTCCGCCGTCGCCGGGGCTGTGCGGGCGATTGTGAAAACCCAGAAGGCGCTGACCGCCGATCCCTCGTTGGCGGCAACCATTGGCGAGCGGCTTTTCCCGGCGGATGAAGCGCCGCTGATCGCCGAATTGATTCGGCGCGATACGCCGTTTTATCAGGCGAACATCTCGCAGCAGGCCGTGGACGGCCTCAACAAATTCGCCATCGGCATCGGGTTGGTCAGCGAGGCGGTGCCGTTCGAACAACTGGTGGCGACGCAATTCCGGGATTTGTGGAACGGCTGACGCCGCAGCTTTTGGCCCGAAGAGATCGTTTCGTTTTCGAACATGGGAGATATTTGAAATGTACCGGCTTGTCGTCGCCGACCTGGATTCGCCCTCGTATTTCGTGGCCACGGCCGCCGTCGAACTGGGGTTCTTCCGCGAGGAGGGCATCGACGCCGAAGTCGAGCGCGTTTATGGCGCGCTCAACGGCCCGGAGCGGTTGCGCAACGGCGAAGTGCATTTCCTGGGCGGTCCGGCCTACATGGCGACTCGCGCCTTTCCCGGCTGGAAAGGCGTAAAGTTGCTGTGCGCGCTGGCGCAGTATTCCTACTGGTTTCTGGCGGTGCGCGCCGATCTCGACGTCCAGCGCGGCGACCTCGCGGCGCTGAAAGGCATGCGCATCTCGGCGTCGACGGCGTTTCCCGAGGTCGGGCTGCGCCACCTGCTCAAGGAGTCCGGTATCGATCTGGAAAGAGACAACGTCTCGATCGTGCCGATGCCCAGCACCAAGGACGAGCATTTCAAATATCGCGTCGGCGTCGATGCCCTCAATCAGAACATCGCGGAGGCCTATTGGGGCAACGGCATGCGGCTCGCGATCGGGGAAAAACTCGGTGTCGCCAAGGTGCATCTCGATCTGCGGCGCGGCGACGGTCCGCCCGGCGCGCGTTTCTACAACTTTCCGGCCCTGACCACGACCGAGCGGCTGATCGATGAGCATCCGGAGGTCGCCGCGGGCGCGGTGCGTGCCGTCGTCAAGGCGCAGAAGGCGCTCAAAGCCGATCCGTCACGCGCAACCGCGATCGGTGAACGCCTGTTCGCGCCGGAAGCCGCTTCGCTGATCGCCGGCCTCATCGCGCGCGATGCGTCGTTCTATGACGCGACGATTTCGGCGGAGGCGGTCGACGGCATCAACAAATTCGCACTGGCCAATGGATTGCTGAGCGAACCGCTGGCGTACGATGGGCTGGTGGCGACACAATTCCGGAACCTTCGGAAGGGATAGGACGGGTGTGCGGTGGTGTACCCTTCCGCGGGTGGATCACTGCGTTTCCGAGGAATGCCTCGCTCGTGCCGAACGGAGAACCGCCGCCTCCCTAATGTTCCGCCTCCGCGGGAGAACATGCTGGTAGCTGAGGCGGAACGAGAATTGATGCGGTGTTGCGCAGCCAGCAGTTGCCGGAGCCAGTGCCGGTCCAAACCAGGTCGGCTCCGGGGAAGCCCGGGACGGGATTGAATCCGTTCCGCTCGGCAGTGTTGAACTCGATCCGCGTATTTTCTGGAAATGGATCGAAGCCGAGATTGCACGTTGGCTGAAGTTGAAGCGCGCTGCAAATGTCGGTGAGCACGATACCGGCGGTTCTGTGGTGCGTCACCCGGTTGCGGGCGATGACGTTGTTGTCACCCGCAAAGCTGGATATTCCGAGCCCCGGCGGAACCAGGCAGACATCGTCACCGGGGACGATACATGTGTTCGGACTGTTGTTGTCGTGCACGTTATTTGCGACGACCCGATTGTTCTGGCCGGTCATGACGGCATCGCCAGGCAGGATGAACAGCAGGATGCCTGCGGTATTATTGAAACTTTCGTTGTGATCGACTTCCACGTCGCGCGAGTTCTCGATCTCGAAGCCGGAGACGTTGTCGTGTGCGACATTCTCGTTGATGTGCACGTCACGGGATTGTCCGACGTAGATACCCGTATCGTGGGCGCCGGTGGCGACGTTTTGGTTGATCCAGCCTCCGCTTGAGAGAACGGGAAAGATTCCATACAGCTTGTTATCCTGTGCGGTATTGGAAGATATCGTCCAGCCGTCCACGCAGGCGAGGAAAATCCCGCTGCCGTTGAAATTGCGCACCACGAAACCCGAGACTTTCGCGCCCCTGATATGGCGGGTGGGATCCTGAAGACATTGAGCGGTATCAGAGCCGGGCAGGGCGAAAGCAATGCCGTTGTGCTGATTACCGGTGCTTTCAAGGATGACCGGACGTCCCGGGCGCGGCTGTGCGATCAGGCTGATGTCGTCCCGCGACACGACGACCGCGCAAAGCTTCGCCGGGTCGGTCGGGCAAGCTCGTCCCGGCTCGTGATAGATACCGGCCTGAACCATGATGCGGTCGCCTGACGACGCCACGTCCACGGCAGCTTGGATCGACTGGCCCGGCCCCACCTTAAAGTCGCGAGCCGCGGCGCATTGCACCGAGGCCCCGATAATCAGAGCAGTCAAGATCTTCGTGGCATGCATTTGTCGCCTCCTTCGTCACTCAAAGTGTGTCAGGTGTTTTCGTCGTTCTTATTTGACGGAATTTGCGTACAGGCCCTCGATAAATCCGTTGCGCTCCATCTCGTCGATGAATGATGAATCTGCGATGTCAAATTCTTTCAGAACGTTCGCTGCGGGATATTTCGCAACCAGAAAATCCCGTAGCTTCTGCATTCCCGGAAACGACGGCCGCGGGACCTTTTGAAATACCGGTACGTGAAATGCGTATAGCGCTTCCGCCGTCCTTTTGTCGTCGATGTGCAGATAGCTCTGCAGCAGCGGCACGACGATGTCGGGGCGCGTCTTGAAGAGATGTATCGTCTCGACGAAACCCTGCATGACATTCATCACCAGCGCGCGGTCGGACGCGATGAGCTTCCTGGTGGTCGCGAAGATTGACGGTGCGCCGAACTGATAGATTGGAAACGCGTTCCAGCCGTGGCGGGCCTCACCGGCAAAGCGCAGATCGATGGGCAGCGCGCCCGCATCGATCTCTCCCGCTGCGAGCGCGGCATAGATGCGTTCGAACTTGACCAGCGGCAGATAGGTTGCGGTCGCGCCGGCCTTTTCGACTGTGAGCCGTGCCGCCACGCTGGTCTGGCCGGTCTCCGTTAAGATTCCGACCTTCTTCCCATTCAGTTGAACGAGTTGGGTGATCTCCTTGCGGGTCATCACGAACTGATTGGGAAATTCCAAGGTCGGCGTCGCGAGGATCACGATGTCGCTGCCTTTGAGGACCGCTTCGGCGACCGGCAGGGCGCCCGTATGAGCGAACTCCCAGTCACCACGGATGACGCCGCCGGCCGCCTGAGGTCCGCCAACGGCAATGGCCGGCAAGCTCATGTCGATCCCGCGCTTCTTGAAGATACCGGCCTCGGTGCCGAGCCATGCTGTGCTTTGCCACATCGCCAGCAGTCCGGTCGCGACGCGGATGCTGCGCGGCGGCTGTTGCGCTCCGGCCGGGTAGAGGGCCGTTGCCGGGAGCGCTGCCGCTGCCGCACAGAATTGCAGAAACTCGCGTCGTAAAAGCTTCACGATGCCCTCCGCTCGACAGCATCGAGAACGTGCTGATTGATTGCTTGGACGCGGCGGGAATGCAGTGCGGACTGGACGGGACTCCGCTCCCGCTGCTAGCCTTCACCCGCCACAACCATTTGCGATTGCAACGCAACGTTTGGTAGCGGATGAGCACGAGCACACCAGCTGTGGACGCCCTGCTCGTGCAGGCGCAGGGTCGGGACGTGGAGCCGCTCCACGAACGCGGCGTGACCTGGGTCTCGTTTGAGCCCATGCCGGACCTTGCCTGCGGTGTCGACTTTGCGCTGCGCAAGCTTCCCGGCCTTGGCGTTCTGTCGGGAACGGGAAGAGGCGTCAGACACGTCCATGCACGCCGAGACAGCGGCGATCGCGACGACGATTTTAGTTTTCACATCAATGTAAGCGGGCTCAGCCTCGTTACGGGCCGGCGCGGCGAGACGGCATTGCGGAACGGCGACGCGATGCTGCTCAGCTACTCGGTGTCGCGCACCATCAGCCGTCCAGGTCTCGTGGATCATCGCGTTATCCGTCTGCCGCGCTCGGCGCTTAGTCCGCTCGTGCGCAGCATCGATGATGCCGTGCTGCATCGGATTCCGAGCGGCACCGGCATGCTGAGCCTGCTGAGCAGCTACATCGATGCAGTGTTTAACGATCCGGCGCTTGCGGTTCCGCAGATGCGACAGCTGATCGTGGCGCAGCTTTGCGATCTTGTCGCGGTGACGCTGGGCGCGACCCGCGATGCGATGGCAATTGCCGAGGGGCGGGGCGTCCGCGCAGCGAGGCTCCGCGCCATCAAGAACGACATCGAAACACACCTTGCAACCGGTGAACTTTCGCCGGGCGCGGTCGCCAAGCGTCAGCGGATATCGGATAGCTACATCCGCAAGCTATTCGAGGGCGAAGGTACCTCGTTCTCGCAGTTCGTCCTTGGCCGACGACTCGACCGCGCGCGCCGCTTGTTGATGGACGCCAGCTGGGCGGACCGCAGCATCACATCGATTGCGTATAGCGCCGGATTCGGCGATTTGTCCTATTTCAATCGCGCGTTCAAACGCCACTACGGCGCCACCCCGTCCGAAGTACGCAATTCGGTTGAATAGATGAAATCCGAGGTCGTTTCTCGCGGGCTTGCATCGACGAGGTGATCGAATAGTCGCCTTTGCTGGCTCACTTTGGGTCCGCTGGGCACAAGGCGGCCATGAGCCATGTCCGGTCCGATGTCGGCATCCCAAGGGTGAAGCGGACTTTTGGCCGTGGGTATGCACCCAGCATCACACTGAGGCGTGCGCGACGCCCTTGTCCGCCTTGAGCGCGTCGCCCGCCGCTTCATGGAAATTCGCCCCTTCGGGCAGAACGATGGAAGCCGAGCGCACGGCGTGTATCGCCGGATCGAGGAGCATCCGGAGGTGGCCGCGGGTGCGGTGCGCGCCATCGTCAAGGCGCAGAAGGCGAGGCGTCAGGCTCGAGAAGTGACCTCTGCCGGCACGAGCTGTCCCGGCCATTTGCGGTCGAGCCATTTTGACAGAAGCGTTGCGGCACCAATCGCGCCGGCCACGGCAACAATCCACCGCGCCAGGATCATCAAGCCACCAAGCGTCGGTTCAGGCCAGGGCGTTTGCCACAGCACTTCGCCACGATCGATCATCCAATGCCACGCCGTATGCGCAACGAGGGCCGACAGCACGATAATGCCCATTCGTCCGGCCATGGCGCCGCGAAACAGCAGGGCCAGCGCCGGCACGAAAGCGCACAAAACGAGCAGTTGACCGATTTCGATCCCGATATTGAATGAAAACAGCGCGACCAGCAGATTTGAGCCGGCGAACTGGAGCTGCTCGCTGAGAACGTCGGCGAAGCCAAACCCATGCACGAGCCCGAACAGGCCAGCGATAATCCATCGGCGCCGCAGACTGGCGCCAACGATGTTCTCGAGCGCCATATAGACAATCGACACCGCAATCATCATTTCGACAAACGGAGGAAACCATCGGCCGGGCGGCGCCAGCCCGTATGCGGTTCCAATCAGCGTCACGGAGTGGCCGACCGTAAACGCCGTGATGACCGGGATGAAACTCGTAATCCGGCGGAACGGGATGATCAGGCAAAGCAGAAAGAGGACATGGTCGATGCCGCTCAGGATATGGCCGATGCCGAGCTTGATGAAACCGAAGGACGCCTCGTACCAGGGCGGATCGAGTGTCACGCGACCGGAGGTGCCGGTGATCATCATCGCCCGGCTGGACTGGGCGAATGGCATGAAGCGAACAGCCGTGCTGGCGTAATCTTCAAGATCGGACCCGACATGGTTCTCGATCGAGAACGCGGAGTTCGGCGAGGAAATCGGATAGACGAAATGGGCGTCGAAATAGCCCAGGTCGTAGCCGATTGTGACGTCCGTGGCGGCTGGCTTGTCGACCTGCGCGACCGCGCGATCGAAGTCTTGAAACGAGTGATCGGACAGCGGCACAAGTTTTCCGGTTGATTTCGCAGGCCGGAGAGGGGTGTTGCCTTCCCAAAGCTCGATGGCAACCGCCAGCTGATCAAGCGCCGTTTTGGCGGCTGGGCTCGACGCGGCGACATTATAATAACTGTTCCCTGACACCGGAAATGGCACGCCGTTCAACAGATCCAATGGGATGCGGATTACAAGGTCGGCCTGGTGTGCATCGATTTTGATGAACGCGTTCATCACCCGATCGAGCGGAAAGTCATGAGCCTCGGCAGGAATAAACCCCAGAGACAGCCAAAGCAGCCAAGCGAGCAGACCGCGTGTCCCGAACTTAAGCACGAGCAACTCCTTCGAGATATATCCGGCGGCCAAGAGCGATTCGCTTCTTGGCCGCCGATTCATGATCGGATTTTTTGTTAGTGCTGATCCTTATGGCCAGGCGGGAAGCCGTGATCGTCACTGACGGGAACGAACTTCTGTACCCGGCGACCGGTGATCGTCTCGGCCACGTAGATGTTGCCGAAAAATCCACGGCGGTTGTGTGTCCGAAGGCAAAGTGACCCGCGTTATGCCCGGGGCAGGGAATGATGCCGCAGACGCCCAGGGCGCCGAATACTTCCCACGTGGATCTGTTCCACAGCCAGGTGTTGTCGTTTCCGAGGTCCACGTTGACCATGACATTCTGGCTGGTCGGACTGTCTGGTCCGAGCGCGTCCACGTTGGGCCAGAAGTCGATATCGTCGCTGCGTGTACCGGCAAGCGCGATGGCTGCGCGGGCGCCCGGCGACGCGCTGGCAAACGCGTTGGCGCCCACACATGTCGTCCCGGTACAATTGGGCGTGTCATGCGCATCGGTGCCGACCAGGATGATCTTCACCGGCATGCATATCTGGCTGCTGGACGCCACGCCCGGTGACGCCGCCGCGCCGCAGGTTTTCGGGAAGACCTGGATCCGGTTATTGGGGCGGTCGCACACATAGATCAGGCCGTCATTGCCGAGCACGACGCAATGCGGATGGCCACCGCCGCTGGCCCCGAAATAGCCGGGAGCACAGTTCTGCGCGGTGCCGGACGGACAGGCCTGGCCCCATTGACGATTGTATTGGTAGGTCTGCCCGCCGTCGCTCGTCGTATAGACCACGACACGGTGGTTCCCATAGCCGTCAGCTATGTAGACGCTTCCGCGCGTGTGGGTGAAGGGATCGGGATTGGGATCCACCGCAATGTCCGCCGGCTCGTTGAGCAGCGTGTGGCTGGTGTTGCTGGCCGCGTTTGCAGCGCCGCAGCCGGCAAATCCCAGCGAACCGTTCGATCCATCGTCGCACGCTCCTTTGCTGCCGATCTGGAACGCATAGGTGGCATTGGCGCCCTGACCGGCTGCGATCGCGGGATTGTATTTCTGGACGATGCCATCGCCGTTTCCGCCAAGCCAAATAAAACCCTGGTAGTCGACGAAACAGCCGTGCGCGCCGTGCGGCATGTAGGCGGAATAACCCGAAGACAGCAAACTCGGATTACCCCAGCCCGCTATCGTATTTCCTTTGGTGTCGAAGACGACGACCGGCGGCGAGGGAATCGCGGAGGCGATGGCGTCCTGTCCGACGATTTGCCCGGATTCCGATCCCGGTGTTCCTGTTGTGCCGGTGAGTCCGCTGGTGCCGACTTCCCAGCCGCGGTTGAACGTGTAGACGTTGTTGCGAACGTCAACGCAGTCTCCGGCGACTTCGCCCTGCACCCAAGGATGAGCCACGCCGTCGTTGCCGACCGGGGCAGGCAACGGCTTGGGCCAAGACGGATCGACGACGAAGTGAGGCGCCTGTTGCGCGTGCAACGGAGGCGCCCACGCGCTCCAAGCAATGGCGGCAAGGACTCCGCCAATAAAAGCCAGCGATTTGAGGCGGTTGATTTTCATAATTTCCTCCCGGCGCGGACCAATGTTTCTTGGTCGCGCTATGACACGACTAGCCGTTCTCCCGGGAACCCGGGAGTAAATCCGCACCTCTGGCGCAGATATCGATCAGTCGCGCCGGAGGCGCACAGTCGAGAAGAATTTCAAATCGAAGAGTTTGAGGATGGGGCGAGTTCAGGCACATCCCAACCGTTACGCAGGCTATACCCAAGCCGATGTCTGTCAAGCTGAGATGCGCTGACGCATATCAGGGTCTCCGCAAATTCCGAACTGAAAAACTTCCTAGCTGCATCGCAGCGATCAAGATGCGTCCGGACGTCGCCGCGGGCGCGGTGACGCGCCGTTCCATGACGCAAAGATTTCGACGGAAGCGGTCGACGGCATCAACAAATTCGCGCGGGCCGATGGGCTTCTTGCCAAGCCGATTGAGTATGACTGGCGCGATCCTTGACGCGGGTAAGGCGAGCCGTAGCGCCGGCTGCCGCGGCCAGAGCCCGCTCAATCCATGATGTGATAGCCGGCATCCACGTAGAGAGTTTCGCCCGTCATCAGGCGGGCCGCATCGTGAGCGAGAAACGCGGCTGCGGCGCCGACATCGTCAATTGACACGAGACTGCGTGCCGGGGCCTTTGCCTTCGCCTTGTCGAGCAGCGCATCGAATTCGGGAATTCCCGATGCGGCACGCGTCGCCAGCGGCCCCGGGGAGATTGCATGAACGCGAATGCCTTTCGGTCCAAGTTCGGCGGCCATGTATCGGACTGCGCATTCCAGGGCGGCCTTGGCGACGCCCATGATGTTATAATTCCTCACCACCATCTGACTGCCGTAATAGGTCATCGTGAACAGAGTCCCGCCCTTGCGCATCAGCGGCTCCGCCAGATGCGCCATCCGGATAAACGTCCAGCAGGAAACGTCCATCGTGGTCAGGAAGCCGTCGAGAGGCACATCGACCACGCGTCCCTGCAGCGCTTCTTTCGGAGAGAACGCTATTGAATGCACCGCAAAGTCGAGCCGGCCCCAATCCTTGCCGATGCGCTCGAATACGGCTTCCATTTGGCCGGGGACGCGCACGTCGAGCGGCATCAGAATCCGCGCATCGAGTGCGCAGGCCAGCGGTTCGACATATTTCTTCGCCTTGTCGTTGAGGTAGGTGACTGCCAGCTCCGCCCCCAGCGCCCGAAATGCCTTGGCGCAGCCCCAGGCGATCGACTGATCGTTGGCAATTCCAATGACGAGCCCCTTCTTGCCTTCAAGAAGTTTGGCTTTTGCGAGCGGAATGGTCGGAGCGGGCTTCTTGTTTTCGAGCTCGAGAGTTCCGTGCTCAAGATATCGATCCGCGGTCTTTTTCAGGTGACGAAATGCCTCGCGCCGATCCTTCGCGTCGCTCACTTGTGCGATTTGGCGGCCGTTGAATTTCAGGTGGCCCTCACCCCACGGAGCGACGTCTATCTCGAACCTGTCGGGGCCGATTGTCGCGACGAACTCCTGGACGGTAGCTCCTTTGCCAGCCGCGAGCGCTTTGTTGGATTTCCAGTCCAGTCCGGTGGCGGTCATGCGCGCCCCCTGCTGGCGAGGAGGTCGACGGCTCCGGGACGCGTCAGTGCGGTCTTCATGGCTGTACTCTCGGGAAATATGCTTTTTGTTCCTGTTTTTTACTCGTGGCGCCTACAGCTGCATTTCTGGAATTTTATCCGGCAGCTCCAATTTGACCTCCGTTGCGGCGAGGACTTGCTCGATGGATACGCCTGGTCCGCGTTCGAGCAGTGTGGCATGGCCGTCTGGAAAGCCGATGACCGCAAGCTCCGAGACGATGAGATCGACTGGCCTCGCGGCCGTCAGCGGCAGGGTGCATTCGCGGACGATCTTGGGCTTGCCCTTGGCGGTATGCTGCATGGCGACGATCACCGCTTTGGCGCCCGTCACGAGATCCATGGCGCCGCCCATTCCGGGAATCAGCTTGCCGGGGATCATCCAGTTCGCCAGCAGCCCGTGTCCGTCGACCTGCAGCGCGCCCAGGACTGTCAAGTCGACATGACCGCCGCGGATAAGGCCGAAAGACGTAGCGCTGTCGAAGGTCGAAGCACCCGGCAGCGCCGTCACGGGTCTGCCGCCGGCATCGGTAAGCGTGGGATGCGCCATGCCCTGCTCTGGAAGGGGCCCGGTACCGATCAAGCCGTTTTCCGACTGGAAGAAAACGGTCATCCCCGGCGGAACGAAGTTCGCCACCATGGTCGGGATGCCGATGCCGAGATTGACCAGCATCCCCGAACGCAGTTCGGCCGCCACTCGCTTCGCGATGATTGTTTGCGCGTCCATGACGGTCACTCGTTGGCAACGAGGTAATCGACAACTGGGGCCGGCGTAACGACATGGTCGGGAGCGATCAAACCTACCGGGACGATGTGATCAGCCGTCACTATCGTGGTATCGGCGGCCATGGCGATGATCGGGTTGAAGTTGCGGGCGGTCAGCGCGTACGAAAGGTTGCCGAGATAATCCGCCAGAAATGCATTCACCAGCGCGAACTGTGCGCGCAACGCCGGCTCGACCAGATAGACTTTTCCGGCGATTTCGACCTTCTGTTTGTGGCCCTCCACAATGGTGCCGACACCCGTCGGCGTAAGAATGCCGCCGAGACCGAAGCCTCCGGCGCGAATACGTTCGATGAGCGTGCCCTGCGGCACGAGGTCGACGACCATCGTCTTGGCCATCATCTGCCGCTGAGTCTCCGGATTGAGGCCGATATGGCTGGCAATGGTTCGGTTCACAAACCTGGCATCGACCAGTTTGCCGATGCCACGACCCGGTATTGCGGTGTCATTGGCAATAACCGTGAGATCGCGTTTTTTTTGACGAACGAATTCGTCGATCAGGCGCTCGGGAGTGCCCACTCCCATAAAGCCGCCGATCATAATGGTCGCGCCGTTTGGCACCATCGCGACCGCCTTTTCGAGGGAAATCGTTTTCATCCGAAATGCACTCCAAAACGGTCCAGCCTTAACTCCTGGGACTGCCTTGCGATGCGACAGCTGCCGTCGATCAGTCCAGAACGAATGTCACCTCCATTGTCACTCGGAATTCGGTGATGTTGCCGTCCTCAACTTTGCCCTTCAGCGAGATAACTTCGAAGCCCGTGACTCCTCGAAGGGTCTTGGTGGCCCGCTTCAGGCCCTGCTCAGCCGCGTCCTGAAAACTTTTCGCGGAAGCGGCGGTGATTTTGCTTACTCTTGCGACTGCCATGACACTTTCCATCCGCACATTTCGATACGGCTCGTCCTCAGCATGCGCGAGGACGCGTTTGTTCAGTAACTTGGAGACTTGGAACTTTTGCCGACAAAAGAGCCAGCCATAGCCCGGCAAGGTCAATTAGGCTGACGCATCTGCCGGTGGTTCCATTGCATTACGGTCCGATACGTTAGGATAGGCAAGCGGCGCCCTGACGACCGTCTCCGCAGCAATATTGCTGCCGGCCGGAAAGCCGACGACGAAGCGAACTGGCCGCGTCGGATAGTCAAGCGCCATTCCCGAGCGCGCCAAAACCAGGAGCCCGACAAAAGTGGTGGCCAGATGCAGAAATTTCCGGCGCGGAAGCCTCACACAAACGCCCCAAGAGTTTGTGCAAGAGCTGGCGGTTTCCAGCGCAACGCGCACACAGATGTTAGCTCAATCCCGGTGTCGCGAGTAGGGGCCTTGGTGGCGCAGAAGTCGATTGTCGATTTCCTGCTCGCATGTCTGCGATCGGGATAAAGCAGCGAACATCGCCGTAGTGAAATCCGGATGTTTTAAACTGAACGTTTGATCTGGTCCTGATGGAACTTTCCGACGCGCGCGCCGCTGCGATTACACACTCTCGGACCATGCTTTTATCTGAAAGAACAATGGCGCGTCGATCGGTCGGCCATCATCATCAGCTCAAGACTACGCTGGCTTTGCTTCCCGAACCGGTCGGATTGCTCCGAACGGAACTAGCGGTGTTGCCCCCAAACGACAAAGGAGTTTGTCATGCGCAGCAAGACATCGACGCTTTTTGGCGGCCTTGCAATCGGTGCTTTGGCGTTGGCGCTGGCCATCGCTCCGGCCGACGCGCGAGGCGGGTTCGGCGGTGGCAGAGGCGGCGGTGGATTCGGCGGCGGTGGTTTTAGAGGCGGCGGCTTCGCGGGCGCCGGTATGGGCTTTCGGGGCGGCGCCGGTATGGGTTTTCGCGGCGGCGCCTTTGGCGGCGGTCGCCTTTACAATGCGGCTGGTGCAGGGCTCGGCTGGCGCGGCGCCGGTTGGCGAGGTGGTGTTGGCTGGGCTGGGCGAGCCGGTTGGGCTGGGCGGCCCGGATGGGGCGGTGGCTGGCGGCCCGGATGGGGCGGTGGCTGGAATGGTCGTTGGGCTGGATGGCGAGGACGGCGATGGGGTTGGGGTTGGCCGGTCGGTGCCGGTCTCATCGCTGCTGGCGCCTGGAATTACGGCTGGAATGACAATCAGTGCCTGGCCTGGAACGGCTTTAGATGGGTGAACACCTGCTACTCGTCCTATGGCTACGAATGGTGATTGGCACGAGCGCCCGGACCGCGCGCTGAGCGAAGCCCACGCAGTTCTTTAAACTTGACAGTGCTGTGCGCGCACGTGCGGTGTTCACACCGACGCGTGCGCGACGCCCTTGTCCGCCTTGAGCGCGTCGCCCGCCGCTTCATGGAAATTCGCCCCTTCGGGCAGAACGATGGAAGCCGAACGCACGGCGTGTGTCGCCGGATCGAGGCCATCCGGCTCCTTGCCTTGCGCGACCGCGAGCGCGGCCTTTCGCAATCTCACGCGCGCCATGATGACGCCGTTGTCGGTCGAGACCAGATTTTCCTTGGTGCGATCCTGGATCGGGCCGCAGCTTTCCTGAATCGCGGCGTCCTGCATGGCGATGCCTTTAACGCCGCAATACGACTTGTGATGCTTCTGCGCCACGCGGTCGATCATGTAGTCGTTGTCTTTGTTGACCACCGGGCGGAACGAGCCCGGAATGAGATTGACGTGAATGCCGCCGCCGCTGCCCATCACTTCAAGCTCGTGCGCCGATAGCGCCCGCGACGGATGATAGGTGAAGCACCACGACATGCAGTTCTCGTCGTCGATCGGCACGAAGGCGTGCCCGTTGAGCGCGTTGTCGCCGTAGGGCGGGATCATGGTGTGGAACGGCATCACCCACTGGGTGATGCGCCAGTAAAGATTTCCCGGCGTCGCCGGGCGGCGCACGCCGATCACCATGCCGCCGTCGTTTTCGATGACCTCGAAACGCACCGTGGTCTCGCGGGTGAATTCGGCGCCCTGGCCGACATGCAGCGGATCGCTGCGCAGGTCGTGGCGGTGCAGGAACGAGACGTGGACCGAGTCGATGCCGCCTTCGAGCGCCTGCAGCCAGTTGCATTCCTGCGTGCGCTTGCTGACGAAGCGATGCGTGCCAGGCACGGTGGCCCATTCGAAATTCGGCTTGGGCGGTTTCTTGTCAGCGGGGCCCATATAGACCCAGATCACGTCGCCCATCTCCACGCACGGATAGGACGCGAGTTTGATCTTGTTGCAGAAGCCGCTCTCGGCCGGCTCCGACGGCACTTCGGTGCACTGGCCGTTCACGTCGTATTTCCAGCCGTGATACGGGCAGCGCAGGCCATGCTCCTCGTTGCGGCCGAACCACAGCGACACGCCGCGGTGGGCGCAGAACTCGTCCATCACGCCGACGCGTCCCGCCGTGTCGCGAAACGCGATCAGCCGCTCGCCGAGCAGCTTCAATCGTACCGGCGGGCAATCCGGCTCGGGGATTTCGGACGACAGCAGCGCCGGAATCCAATAACGCCGCATCAGCGTCCCCATCGGCGTGCCGGGGCCGGTCAGGGTGAGGAAATCGTTCTGTTCGTGCGTGGTCATCGGTTTCATTCCCAAGGTTGCGGCTAAAATTGTCCTTCCGGCCGAATCTGTCAATTTGCGTTGCCGCATTGCGGCAATCGGGGCGCCGCAACGCTCATCCTGTGCTATCGTGGAACCAGCTTCCGGAGAGCGCCGCCATGACCAGAAAACTCGTCCGCAACCACTCCCATTGGGGTGCCTTTCTGGCCGAAGTTGAAGACGGCCGCGTCGTCGGCGTCAAACCGTTCGAGCGCGATCCCGATCCATCGCCGATCATCGAGGCGATGCCGGACGCGGTCCATTCCAAGACGCGCATCGCGCAGCCATTCGTGCGCGCGGGCTGGCTCAAACATGGCCCGGATTCCGGGCAGGGCCGCGGCCGCGAACCGTTCGTGCCGGTGTCGTGGGAACGCGCGCTCGATCTCGTCGCCGGCGAACTGACCCGCGTCAAACGAGATTACGGCCATGCCGCCATCATGGCCGGCTCGCAGGGCTGGGGCTCGGCCGGCATCTTTCACGAGGCGCGCGGTCAACTGCGCCGATTCATGTCGCTGTCCGGCGGCTTCATCGATCAGACATCGAATTACAGCTTCGGCACTGCGCTGGTGTTTCTGCCGCACGTGCTTGGCACGGCCCAGGCGGTGACCGGCCCGCTCACCTCCTGGTCCTCAATCGCGCGCCACGGCAAGCTGATGGTGCTGTTCGGTGGCGCCAATACCAAGAACATGCAGGTGGCCAAGGGCGGCTGTGGCGCGCACGCAACCACATCGAGTCTCGCCGAGATCGGCCGCGCCGGCGTTCGCGTCGTCAACGTGAGCCCGATCCGCGAGGATGGACCGGCAAGCGTCGCACCGGAATGGATCGCGATCCGCCCCGGCACCGATACGGCGATGCTGCTGGCGCTGAGCCACACGCTGATCGCGAACGGTCTGCACGATCGCGAATTCCTCGGCCGCTACTGCAACGGCTTCGACCAGGTGCGCGCCTATGTCATGGGCGAGAGCGACGGCCAGCCGAAGGACGCCGCGTGGGCCGCCGCGATCACCGGCATTGATGCCGACGCGATCCGGACCTTGGCGCGCGACATGGCGGCGACGCGCACAATGGTCGCCGCGTCGTGGTCGTTGCAACGCGCCGATCACGGGGAGCAGCCGTATTGGGCGGTGATCCTATTGGCGGCGTGTCTTGGCCAGATCGGTTTGCCGGGCGGAGGCTTCGGCTTCGGCTACGGGTCGACAATGGGCATTGCCGAACCGCCGGTGGCGTTCCGTACCCCTGGCATGGAGGCCGCCGCTAATCCGCTCAACCGCGCCATTCCGGCGGCGCGGATTGCGCAGTGTCTCCTTCATCCCGGCGAGCCGTACGATTTCAACGGCCGCCGCACCGCCTACCCGGACATCAAGCTCGTGTATTGGGCGGGCGGAAATCCGTTCCATCATCATCAGGACATCAATCAGCTGCGCGCGGCCTTCCGCCGGCCGCAGACCATCGTGGTGCATGAGCCGTGGTGGACGGCGACCGCGCGCCACGCCGACATCGTGCTGCCGGCGACGACCACGCTTGAGCGCAACGACATCGGTTGCGCCCAGCGTGACCGTTTCGTCATCGCCATGCAGAAGGGCATCGAGCCGGTCGGCGAGGCGCGCAACGACTACGATATCTTTTCCGAACTGGCGCAACGGCTCGGCTTCGGGAGCGAGTTCACCAAAGGCCGCGATGAGAATGCATGGCTGCGGCATCTCTACGATTTGTGGCGGGCCAGCGTTCGCACCAACCAGGCGGCAATTCCTGATTTCGATACGTTCTGGAACGATGGATTTCTGGAAATTCCGCGCGGCGCCGACGAGTACGTGATGTTCGAGAAATTCCGCGCCGATCCCGTCTCCAACAAGCTGACGACGCCATCCGGCCGCATCGAGCTGTTCTCGGAAAAGATCGCCGGCTTCGGTTACGACAATTGTCCGCCGCATGCGACCTGGATAGAGCCGTCGGAGTGGGTTGGCGGTGCGGTGGCACAGACCTATCCGCTGCATCTCGTCTCCAGCCAGCCGCGCCACAAGCTGCACAGCCAGATGGATGCCGGTCCGGTCAGCGCGCGCGGCAAGATCGATGGCCGTGAGGCGGTGGCGATGCATCCGGACGACGCACGTCGGCGCGGCATCGAGGAGGGCGACGTGGTGCGCATTTATAATGTGCGCGGCGCGTGCCTCGCCGGCGTGGTGCTCAGCGATACGCTGTCGCCCGGCGTCGCCAAACTATCGTGCGGCGCGTGGTACGATCCGGCCGACGCCGAAGAGGGCGCGGTATGCGTGCACGGCAATGCCAACGTGCTCACGCACGATCGCGGCAGCTCAAAATTGAGCCAGGGGCCTTCGACCGGCACCAACATGGTCGAGATAGAGCGCTGGACTGGTCCGCTGCCGCCGGTGCGCGCATTCGAGGCGCCGGCAACCGCTGCGGCTTCCGCCTGAAATCTTGATCTGGCTCAAATCGCGCCGGCGAGAATTTTCGTAGCATCGCTCTCTAAGAAACAGAGGGCGACAGCAATGACTCAGGCGCGACCAAAAATCATCATCGTCGGCGGCGGTATCGGCGGATTGTTCGTCGCGAATGCGCTCGTCGGCCAGGGTATCCAGGTAGCGGTGTACGAACAGGCCCCCGCGCTCGGCGAGGTTGGCGCGGGCGTGTATCTGACGCCGAACTCGGTACGGCACTTGCAGCGCGTCGGGCTGGGCCCGGCGGTCGAAAAGTGGGGCGCCAAGGTCGGCAACAAGTCGCGCTACTTCCATCACGACGGTTCGCCGATCGCTTCGGTCCAGGTGACGGACTCTTCGGGATGGAATGCGACCTACGGGATGCATCGCGCCGATCTCGTGGACATGCTGGCCAAGGCGCTGCCGCTCGGGGTGGTGCGGACCGGGCATCGGTGCACCGGGTTCGAGCGGGATGGCGAACTGGCGCGTGTGCGTTTCGAAAATGGCGCGGTGGCCGAAGCCGACGCCGTGATCGGCGCCGACGGAATCCACTCGGTGCTGCGGCCCCATGTATTTCCGCAGTCTCGCCCGGTTTTCTCCGGAACGGTGGCCTACCGCGGAGTCGTTCCGTCCGAACTCGTTCCCAGTTGGCCGGCGGAGAGCTGGCTGATGTGGCTCGGCAAGGGAAGGCATTTTCTGGTCTACCCGCTGCGGGCCGGCGCGCTTATCAATTTCGTTGGCTTCGTGCCGGCCGACACTGAGATGAAAGAATCCTGGTCGGCGGCCGGCGACCCCGACGCGTTGCGGCGCGAGTTCGCCGACTGGGATCCGCGGATCGGATCGCTGCTGGCGCAGGTTACCAAGACATTCCGGTCGGCGCTCCATGATCGTGAGCCGCTGTCCTGCTGGACGAGGGGGCGGCTGACGCTGCTCGGCGACGCCGCGCACGCGATGCTGCCGCATCTCGGACAGGGCGCCAACCAATCGATCGAGGACGGGATGGCGCTCGCGACCATTTTGGCCAATACGGATCGCACGGCCATCCTGGCCGCGCTCCTGGTCTATGAACGGCTTCGCCGTGAGCGAACCGCGGCGGTGCAGACCGGCGCGCGGCAGAACGGACTGCGCTACGATTCGTTCCACGGCGACATCAATCTCCGCGACGCCGAGATCACGGCTCACTCGGAATTCCGCAAGCAGCTCTACGATCACGACGTCGTTCCCGAGGCGCGGGCCGCCGCCCTGGAGCTGGTCTAGTCCGCGGGCCGCGGTGGTCGTTGCGTGCGAGCACCTTTGGCGTGCCAGCGCCTTTGATGTGCCAGCCATGCATTCCGAGCTGGCTTTGATCTAGATCAAAACGCTCACCGCAGGCCGAACCATATTTGTTGCATATGAAACTATCGTGCGGGAGGCGACGATGCTGAGGAAAGAGCAAAACGATCTGGTCACCCATACCGGGCCGCAAACCCCGATGGGACGGCTCTTTCGCAGTTACTGGACGCCGGTCCTGCTCGCCAATGAGTTGCCCGAAAACGATTGTCCGCCGGTTCGGGTGAAGGTGCTGTCGGAGCGCCTTGTCGCATTTCGTGACAGCAAGGGACGTTACGGGCTGATCGACGAATTCTGCCCGCACCGCGGCGCCTCGCTATGGTTCGGCCGCAACGAGGAATGCGGCCTGCGCTGCCCGTATCACGGCTGGAAGTTCGACGTGAACGGACAATGCCTCGAAGTGCCGTCGGAGCCGGAGGAAAGCGGCTTCGCCAAGAGGATCAAGCTGCAATCCTATCCGCTGGTCGAGCGCGGCGGCGTGTTGTGGACCTATATGGGGCCGCCGGAGCAACAGCCGCCATTGCCGGAGTGGGAGTTCGCGCTGGTGCCGAGCGAACAGCGTTTCGTCTCGAAACGCTTTCAGGAATGTAACTGGCTGCAGGCCATGGAGGGAGGCATCGACTCCAGCCACGTCTCTTTTTTGCATAGCGGCAACATCAACTCCGACCCGTTGTTCAAGGGCGCCAAAGGCAACCAGTACAATCTCCAGGACACGCGCCCGGTTTTCGAGGTGGTGGAGAGCGCCGGCGGACTCTACATCGGCGCGCGCCGCAACGCCGAGGACGGCAATTACTACTGGCGCATCACACAGTACGTGCTGCCGTCGTTCACGATGATCGCGCCGCGCGGCGGCCACACCGTGCACGGTCATTTCTGGATCCCGATCGACGACGAAAATTGCTGGGCCTGGAGCTACGACTATCACCCGACCCGCGCGATCACCGCTGCCGAACGCACGGCGATGGAGGAGGGCAAGGGCATCCATTGCAAGCTCGTGCCAGGCACGTACCGCCCGCTTGCCAACAAGGACAACGATTATCTGATGGATCGCGACGCGCAGCGTCGTGGCGCCACCTACAGCGGCATCGAGGGCATCGCCATTCAGGACGGGTCTTTGCAGGAAAGCATGGGGCCGATCGTCGATCGCACCAAGGAAAATCTGGTCTCGACCGACAACGGCATCATCATGGCGCGGCATCGTCTGATGCGCGCGGCGCGGGATCTGTGTGACAAGGGCGTCATTCCGCCCGGTGTCGACGTCGCGCATCAGAAGGTCCGTTCGGCGTCGGTTATTCTGCCTCCCGACAAGCCGTTCAAGGACGCCGCCAGGGAGGCGCTTCGCGTGCGCGAGGGCGTCGCACCGGCAACGGTCTAGTGATACGGCGCGTGGAGGCCAAGCTGTAGGAAACAAAAACGCTTACGAGGAGGAGACGATGATCCAGGCGCGCAGAATTGGCCACGCGACTTTCGAGACGCCCGACCTCGATCGCGCGGTCGAGTACTACACGAAAATCGCGGGACTGGTGCTGAGCAGCAAGGAGAAGGACCGGGCGTTCTTCGCCAGCAAGCTCGGTCAGCTCGTTGTTACGGTGGAACGCGGCGAGACGGCACGCTGCACCAAGCTGTCGTTTGAGGTTTCTCCCAATACGGATTTCAAAGACATGCGTCGGGAGCTCGATGGCATGGGTATTGGGAGCGACATCCGCAACGATTCGATGCCCGGTATCCCCAAGGTGCTGACGTTCAAGGACCCGAAGGGAACGACGATCGAGCTGTTTTCGGAATGGAGTTATCTCGGATCGCACCATCAAGTGATCGGCGTTGGCCCGCTCAAGCTTGGCCACGTCGCCTTCATTGTCGATGACGCAAAGAAGCTCGCCGATTTCTACGAAAAAGTGCTCGGCTTCCGCGTGTCCGACTGGGTCGAGGATTTCTTCGTCTTCATGCGCTGCGGGCCGGACCATCACACGGTGAACTTCCTCACCGGCAAGACCACAAAGATGCATCACATCGCCTTCGAGGTGAAGGACTTCGCCCAAATCCAGAGCGCCTGTGAGCTGTTCGGCGAGAAGCGAATCCCCATCATCTGGGGTCCGTTGCGTCATGGACCGGGACATAACGTCTCGACCTACCACCACAATCCGGATGGCGAAGTGGTCGAGTTCTACACCGAACTCGATCAGATGAAGGATGAGGAACTCGGCTATTTCGAGCCCCGGCCCTGGCATCACGATACGCCGCAACGTCCCAAAGTGTGGCGTGGAATCGCGTCGCGGTCGGTTTGGGGGCCGCCTCCGACAGAAGAGTATATGCGCAACACGGCGAAGTGAGGATGTCATGACAGCAACTCGCGGATACGTGCCGGCGGCGGGCGGCGGACTCGGCGTTCATTCGCTCGATCGCTTTGTGCTGACCGTCCCCAAGCTAGGCGAGGCGGAACGCTTCTATTCCGAGTTTGGGCTCGACGTCATGCCTTCCGGCAACGCGCTTGCGCTCAAGACTTTCGGCCGGGATCATCAGTGGGGCCTGGTGGTCGAAGGCAAGCGCAAGCAACTGCATCACCTCTCATTCGGCTGCTATCCCGACGATCTGCCCTATTTGCAGGAACGCGCGGAAGAAATCGGCATCGAGATCCTCGATCCTCCGCAAGGCTTCGAGAGCAACGGCTTCTGGTGCCGTGACCCCTCCGGTCTGCTCGTCGAAATAAAAGTCGCCGCCAAATCTTCGCCGGATAACAAAACCGCGGGGGTATGGTCGTCGTCGCCGGAAGGCGTGGCGGGCGCTCCGGTCAGGTCGCGTGCTCCGGCGGCGTGGCCGCGGCGGCTCTCGCATGTGCTGGTATTCACGCCGAATATCGGCCGGGCGGTGGATTTCTATTCCGATATCGTCGGGCTTCGCCTGTCGGACCGCTCCGATCGCGTTGCGTTCATGCACGCGATCCATGGCAGCGACCATCACATCGTCGCTTTTGCCGAATCTCCCGCGCCCGGTTTGCACCATTGCAGCTGGGATATGCGCGGCATCGACGACATCGGTCTCGGCGCCATGCAAATGGCTGGCAAGGGTTACACCAAGGGCTGGGGTTTCGGCCGCCACGTGCTCGGATCGAATTACTTCCACTATGTCCAGGATCCTTGGGGCAGCTACGCGGAGTACTCGTGCGACATCGACTACATCCCGGCGTCCAGCGGCTGGGAGGCCGGCGATCACGAGCCCGAGGATTCGTTCTACCTCTGGGGCCCGTCGCCACCTGACGACTTTACCTTCAATCGCGAAATTTGATGGGAGATGGATATGAGCCAGGACATCCCAGGCACTGTCATGTTCGATGGCGATCAGGCGCAAAAAGGTTACGCGCTCAATCGCATGTGCTTCTCGTTCAACAGCGCCGAAAACCGTGCGGCGTTCGTCAAGGACGAGGACGCCTATTGCCGCAAATTCGGCCTTAATGACGAGCAGCGCGCGGCGATCAAGGCCCGCAACGTTCTTCAGCTGATCGCGGCCGGCGGCAACGTCTACTATCTCGCCAAATTCGCCGGCATCTTCGGCCTCGGCGTCCAGGATATCGGCGCCCAGCAGACCGGCACGACGGTCGAAGAATTCAAGGAAAAGCTCGTCGCAGCAGGGAGATAACCATGGCCCACATCATCGGCGGCGTCGCCACGACGCACGTTCCCTCGATCGGCAAGGCGATCGCGGACAACAAACAGAACGATCCCTATTGGAAGCCGTTCTTCCAGGGGTTCGACTATGTCCACTATTGGCTGGCCCGCGAGAAGCCCGACATCGCGGTGGTCTTTTACAATGACCACGGGCTCAACTTCTTTCTCGACAAGCTGCCGACCTTTGCGGTGGGCGCAGCGAAGGAATATCGCAGCGAGGACGAAGGCTGGGGATTCCGGTCGCGCGCCCGGTCGAAGGCGATCCGGATCTGTCCTGGCACATCATCAACGCGCTGGTCGCCGATGAATTCGACATCACCATGTGCCAGGACATGCTGGTGGACCATTCGGTGACCATTCCGATGGCGCTGATGTGGCCCGGCAACAAGCGCCACCCGGTGCGGATTGTGCCGGTGTCGATCAATACCGTGCAGCACCCGCTGCCCTCGCTGAAACGGTGCCTCAATCTCGGCCGTTCGGTCGGCCGTGCAATTGAGAATTATCCCAAAGACGTCCGCGTCATGGTCGTCGGCACCGGAGGTCTGTCGCACCAGCTTGACGGCAAACGCGCCGGCTTCATCAACAAGCAATTCGACAAGCTGTGCATGGACAAGCTCTCCGGCGAGCCCGATGCGTTGACGAGATACTCGATCCACGATTGGGTCGAGCAAGCCGGTGCTCAAGGTGTCGAATTCCTTAATTGGATGGCGATGCGAGGGGCCCTGACCGGGCAGGTGACGGAGGTGCACCGCAATTATCACATCCCGATCTCCAACACCGCCGCGGCGACCGTCGTGCTGGAAAATCGCGAAAGCGCAACCCGTAAAGCCGCGTAGACCGGCTGGATTTGGCGGCAACCGCTATGCGATGGCCGCCAATTCAGCACGAATCTCGCTGCGCGGCAGACTTCATTGGCCGCGGGGTTCCGCACGAGATGTCCGCGATCGCCGGGCGTCCCGGCCGACATGGCTAACCGTGGCTTAACGGGAGTAGGGGTTTACCGAAACTCAAAACAACTGTGATCTTATCCACGACGCCTTCCTCTTTTTGGTCGATGTCGTCGCGCCAAGCATTCCAGTCGAAAACAAATACTCGCCACGCCGGCTGCGTAAGCTGATTGTAGGGACGGCTCTCGTCGTTGCGGCTATTGCGGGCGCCAATTTTCTGGTCCTGACGTTATCTTATCAGAACACGCTCCATGAAGTGGAGAATAGTCTGCTGCGGCAGAGCAGGACTTTGTCGGAACTGGTCGGCCGAACTTTCCAGTCTGTCGACTTGGTCTTGGCCAATGTAGAAGACAAAGTGAACCGGGAAGTCGCAGCGGACGGCGGCACTCTTCGGCTGAGTAGCCAAGAGTTCAACACTTTCCTCAAGGCGGAAAAATCAGAACTCCCGCAGATCGACACACTGGCGGTACTGGGTGTGAATGGAATAAAATTGAACCACTCGCGCGATTGGCCGTTTCCAGCAACCGACATGTCTTCGCGAGAATATTTCAGGGCGCTTACGGCAGATCCTGGATTGACATCTTTCATCGGCGAGCCCGTTCAAGGTCTTACCACCGGTCACTGGGTCGTGGTCTTCGCGCGCCCGGTGAGAGCGGCCGATGGTCACCTGATCGGTATTGTTTCGGCGTCGACGGTGCTGAACTATTTCGAAAACCTGTTCCGGTCCACGGCATTCGGCGAAGGTTACGCGGCCACGCTGTTGCGGAGCGACGGCAGGTTGCTGGCGCGGTACCCGATGATGGGGACGATCGGACAGGTCGTGCCCGCGTCCGTCCTCAGGAAGATGGCCAGCGCAAATTCCGGTTTGTCGCGGTCAATAAGCCCGATCGACCACCAGGCTCGAATTGCCGCCGCGTACCGCGTAGCCGAATATCCGCTCACAGTCGTCGTCACGCAAAACGAGGTCGCGGCGTTCGCGCCGTGGCGGCGAACGGCGCTGGCGATGAGCCTCGTTGCCGCGCTGATCATTATCCTCTTCATCGTCGCCGCGTACCTCATGGCGCGGTCCTGGAAGCAGCTCGATCGTTTGAGCGCGGCACGCGCCGATCTGGCGGAGTCCGATAAGGTGCGCGCGCTGGCCGAAGTTGAATTGGGGCGGCAAAAAGATGTCGCAGAGCAGAGCTTGAGGCTCAAGATTGCGCTCGAGAACATGTCGCACGGCCTGTGCATGTTCGACGGCGATCAGCGCTTGATCGTATGCAATCGGAAATATACCGATGTCTACGGATTGAGCAGAGAGCAAGTGCGGCCCGGGACGCACATCAACTCGATTTTCGAGCATCAGTCCGCTCTCATCATGAACGGCGACGCCGGCGATTATGTGAGGGGACGCCTGGCGGACATTGCCGCAAAGAAGACTTACCACCTGACGCACAGGTTCCGGGACGGGCGGCTGATCTCGGTGACGCACAAGCCGATGCCGGGGGGCGGCTGGGTTTCCACGCATGTGGACGTGACCGAACAGATCGATCGGGAGGAATCCTTCAGGTTGCTGTTCGACAGCAATCCGGTGCCTATGTGGGTCATCGATCGCAAAAGCCTGCGTTTCATGGCGGTCAATGACGCCGCGATCGTGCGCTACGGGTACAGCCGCGAGCGGTTCATGTCGATGGCCGTAACAGAGCTGCGGCCCGCGGCGGATCGCGAGCGGTTCGGAAAGTTCCTGCGAGCTCTTGAGCCCGATCAATTCGGCGAAAATACCGGACAGCACGTCACCGCGGACGGGCAGACCATCGAAGTTTCGGTCTATTCGCGCGCCTTGACCTATGGCGGACGCGGTGCGCGGTTGACAGCCGTGCTTGACATCACCAAGGCCAAACAGGCGGAGAACGAACTGCGCAGGACGCAAAAATTTCTCGACGCCATCATCGAGCACGTGCCCATCCCGATCATGGTCAAAGATGTCTCGGGCGCACACAAGCAAGCCGTCGAATATCGCTACAGTCTCGTCAATCGGGCGTTCGAGGATCTTTTTGGCGCACCGCGCGCCCAGGTTATCGGCAAGACGATCGTTGATTTGTTCCCGAAGGAAAGGATCGAGTTCATTGTCGAAGAGAATGAGGACGCATTGCGGGCCGATGGTCCGATCTCTCGGCCCGATCACCAGTTTCAGACAGTCACCAGCGGCACCAGGACATGTACGGCGACGATCGTCGCGGTGCGCGACGATGAGCGTAATCCGCAATACCTAGTGACGGTCCTTCAGGACGTGACGGAGCGCAAGCGTACGGAGGATCGCATCGCGCGGATGGCGCATTACGACCAACTGACCAATCTTGCCAACCGGCGGACTTTCAATGAGTCGATGGAAGCGGCGATCAGGCGCGCGACGGAATGTGGCGATCAATTCACCGTCTTGTCGCTCGATCTCGATGGCTTCAAGGAGACGAACGATACCTACGGACACCTGGTGGGCGACGCGCTGCTGTTTGAGGTATCCCGCCGCCTGATGAACGCGGCCGAGGGCGCCTTCGTGGCTCGCGTTGGCGGCGATGAGTTTGCGATGATCGTTGACGGCGGCATGCAACTCGCGATCGAGCTTGCCGAGCGTGTTCTGGAAACATTCGACGAAGAGGTCATTGTCGAAAGCCGAAGGATCATGACGGGAGCGACGATCGGCGCCGCCGTGCATCCCCTTCATGGCGTGGACAGCAAAACGCTCGTCAGTAATGCCGATATCGCGCTCTATCGCGCAAAGGCGATCGGCCGCGGTTCCATCCTCTTCTTCGACGCCGAAATGGGCGAGCAGGTGCGCGAACGGCGCTCGTTGCAGGATGCGCTGCGACTGGCGGTCGAAAACGAACAGCTTCGCCTGCATTATCAGCCGCAGAAGACAATGTCGGGAGACACCGTCGGCTTCGAGGCGCTGGTTCGCTGGCAGAGCGCGGACCACGGACAGGTGCCGCCGAGCGTGTTTATTCCGATCGCCGAGGAAAGCGGCCTGATCATACCTATGGGCGAATGGATCCTGCGCGAGGCATGTCGCGAAGCCGCGGGCTGGAATACGTCGCTGACGGTTGCGGTAAACGTTTCACCGCTGCAATTTCGCTATGGCGATCTGCCGGCGCTTGTTCACACGATACTGCTCGAAACCGGCCTGGCGCCACAGCGGCTTGAGCTTGAAATAACGGAAGGCGTATTCATCGACGATTTTTCGCGCGCGATTGCGATCCTGTTGCGGCTGAAGTCGCTTGGCGTGCGGATAGCACTTGACGATTTCGGTTCCGGCTATTCGTCCTTGTCGTATCTGCATTCCTTCGCGTTCGATAAAATCAAGATCGATCGGACATTCATTTGCGATCTTGAGAACAACCGTCATTCGATGGCGATCGTCAGTGCAGTGATCGATCTCGGCCATAGCCTGCATATTCCCGTGCTGGCCGAAGGTGTCGAAACTTCCGCGCAGCACGAGACGCTGCGCGAGCGCGGCTGCGATGAGGTGCAAGGCTATCTTTTGGGCCGGCCATTGCCGATCGAGAACTACGTCGATCTGACCGGACGCGTGGCCGCTGCAAGTTCGAGCGCACGGCTCGCGAGCTGAGCAATTCTGGAACTTTAACCCGGAACGGTTCGGGAACTTTCCCCCCGTCGTCGCGTTTATGTCTCGGAACAGGGAGATAATCCGATGCAATGTGCGTTCTGTGGCAGGCCGATCAAGGCCCGGTCGGCGTGGAAGGGCGCGAACGAGCAGTTCTATTGCGGCGAATTTTGCGCCAACTCGGAAGGCACTGAGACCGCACCGGCGGTCGAGACGGCCCCGATACCGGCCCGCCGCAAGAATCGCGTACCGTCGCTGCTCGATCATCATCTGAGCCGACCGTATGAACGGTTGGAACGGCTCTTGCCCTATATGCGCCAACTCTCCGGGCGCGCTGCGGCACCTCCGCCGGGTGAGACGAATTGCGCGGCCTAGCTCTTCCTCAGCAGCCTTTCGGCATTCCCTGAGAAAATCTTTCGTCGGTCGTCGGCCGAAATTTCGAGCTTATTGAGCGCCTCGATCGCGGGCTTGATCGGGCCGAGCGGCGTGTCGGTGGCGAAGACGACCTTGTCTGCGCCGAAGAAGTCGAAACCACAGCGCAACGCGTGCGCACCGCCGCCGAACATTGCGGTGTCGCCGTAGAATTCGCGGAAATATTCGAGGTGCGGCCGTTTCAGCGACGGCAGAATCTTCGAATAATCCTCATCCAGGGTGCGCTGACCGAGCACATCGAGACCTGGCCCGACGCGGCCGTCGTAATACGGGATCATGCCGCCGAGGTGGTGGGTGATGATCTTGATGTTCGGATAGCGGTCGAACAGGCCGCAGAACACCAGCCGCGCCATCGCGACCGAGGTGTCGTAGGGCCAGCCGAAACACCACCACATTTCAAATCGCGATTTCTGTTCGGCCGCATAGTCCGTCATGCCGGCGGTGCGCGCCGGATGCAGCCAGATCGGCCGGTCGAGCTGCGCCATGGCGGCAAACAGCGGCTCGAACACCGGCTCGTCGAGCGGCCTGCCGGCAAGCGGGGTGAAGATCTGCACGCCGGCGGCGCCAAGCTCGTTGATCGCGCGCTTGGCTTCCTCGACCGACGCCATGACGTCGGTCAGGCACAGCGCCGCGACGAAGCCGGCAAAACGGTCGGGATGCTGCACGCACAGCTCGGCCATGGCGTCATTGGCGATGCGGGCCAGCGCCAGTCCCTGTCCGGGCGTGGCAAAATCCTCGATCGGCGGATTGGGTAACGACACCACCTGCCGGTAATCGCCGAACTGGTCCATCTCGGCAAAGCGCGCGTCGAGATCGTAAATCTTGCGCACGCCGCGCAGCCGCGCCGCGATGTTGCCGAGCTTCGGCGCGACCTTGTTCATTTCGTCGAGAAAGCGTACGGGCGAAATGTGGCAGTAGAGGTCAATGAGAGACTGGTTGGTCATGAGTAGCCCACGAGATCAGGTGAAGGCGCGAATGGCGAGTAGCGAATAGGAAAGGGAAGACAAGGAGCCTCTTATTCGCTACTTGCTATTTCGCTATTCGCGATCACGTCATCACCCGCACGGGTTTGCCGTCGAGAAAACCGCGGATGTCGTCGACGACGCCGGCGAAATAGTGCCTGTAATTCTGCTCGGAGACGTAGCCGAGATGCGGAGTAAGCACGACGTTGTCCATTTTGCGCAGCGGATGATCGAGCGGCAGCGGCTCGGTGTCGAACGTGTCGAGACCGGCGCCGGCGATTTTCTTGTCGGCCAGCGCGGTCAATAGCGCCGCCTCGTCGACGATCGGTCCGCGCGAGGTATTGATGAGGAAGGCGCTTGGCTTCATCAGACCGAACTCCTTGGCGCCCACCATGCCGCGCGAGCGCGCCGACAGCACGTTGTGGATGGTGATGAAGTCCGATTGGCGAAACAGATCGTCTTTGCCGACATAGCCGACGCCCACCTCCTGGCATCGCTCCGGCGTGAGGTTCTGGCTCCAGGCGATCACCTTCATGCCGAACGCCTTGGCGATGGCCGCGGTACGGGCGCCAAGTTTGCCGAGCCCGAGAATGCCGAGCGTCATGCCTTCGAGATCGGGGCCGATGGTGCTCTGCCAGGTGGCGCCGGCGTGCATGCGGGCGTTCTCGTAGCCGATGTGGCGCGTGAGTTCGAGCATCAGGCCGATGGCGATGCCGGAGGTAGGGCTGCCGAATGAGCCGGTGCCGCAGACGGTGACGCCGCGCGCCTTCGCCGCCTCGGTGTCGATCGAGGCGTTGCGCATGCCGGTGGTGATCAGGAGCTTCAGATTGGGCAGCGCCTCGATCACGGCGCGCGGAAACGCGGTGCGCTCGCGCATGGCGACGATGATCGCGAAGTCCTTGAGCGCGGTGGTGACGCTTTGCCCGGCGCCCAGATGCTCGCTGAAGACCTTGATTTCAACATCGCCTTTGACCTTCGACCAGTCGGCGCTTTTGAGCGCGACATTCTGGTAATCGTCGAGGATTGCGCAGCGTACCGCCATGATCTCCCACCCCAGATGCACATTCTTGAGTGCTAAGCCGTCTCATAACGGCGGGGCGAAAACAAGCGGCGGTGGGGCAGGGCGATTTATGCGCGGATCAGCCGCGAAGGCGGATTTGTGACCGGCTGCGAATGTGGCGCGGCGCCTGTGGGCGCGGGGCGCAGACTTAGGCGTGGTGCCCGGCGACCTTGTGAACCGCTACAGACGGACCGCGCGGCGCAGGTGCCGTCTTGGGGGCGAGATTGCCGTATTTGGCGTGCCATTTCGGGCCAGGTCCGCGCATATAGTGCCGCTCGGGCCGGTAGGGACCACCCTCACCGAGACCACGCTGCAACTCGCGCACTGCCTTCGCAAAATTCCGCCACATGACACGCTCCCGGGCCGTTTCGATCGCGCCCTTCTTGGGATGTCTCCACCCTTTATGTCTCGCGTCCCACGCAAAGGTTCACGTAAGAACGCGAGTTTTAATTTCAAACGCTCGTTTGATACAATTGTCGTCCTGAAATCATTAAAATTTGGTACGATTTAGGCAGCGGAAGGTTCCAAACGCCTTTTAGCGTTGAGGAACTTTTACCGCGATTGCCGACGTGCGCGGCCGAGGCGGTTCCTGCGCCAGAGCGTGGTTAGCGGACCGTAACCAACAGCGGCATGCCGCCGGCCGGGCGCAGCGTCACCCGCGCGACCGGCCTCGGCTTGTGACCGGCAACCGGTGCAAAGCGGAAAGCCCGGACCAGTGTGGCGAGGATCGCCGTGGCCTCAAGCATCGCAAATCCCGCGCCGATGCAGATGCGCGGACCGCCCCCGAACGGCAGATAGGCGTAGCGCGACCGCGCCTTCACCGGTTCGGCCGCGAACCGGTCGGGGTCGAAGGCATTGGGCCGGTCCCACAGCCGCACATTACGGTGCAGAGCGAACACCGGTATGTGGATGCGCGTGCCCGGCACGATAGGCCTGCCGCCAAGCTCGAATGCCGCCTTCGCCTCGCGGCCAATGCCGGGCGCGGGCGGGTATAGCCGCATCGCCTCCTGGATCACCTGGCGGCAGAACGAAAGGCCCTCGATGTGCGGGGCTGCGATCGGCGCGTCTCCGGCGACGGTGGCGACCTCCTCGAATAGGCGCTGCTGGCTCTCCTGGTCCTTGGCGAGAAGCCATAGCGTCCAGTTCAGCGCGACGGCGGTGGTTTCGTGGCCGGCGATGATGAAGGTCAGGAGGTTGTTGACGACTTCTTCGTCGCTCATGCTTCGGCCGGTTTCCGGATCGCGTGCCGCGAGCAGTGAGCCGAGCAGGTCCGGGTGCGCCGATGGGGTGGCACGGCGGCTGGCGACGATGCGCAAGAGATCGCGGCGGAGAAAATCGCGTGCCCGCAGCGCCCGGCGGCGGCCCGGATAGGGCAGCCACTCCGGCAGCGAAAACAGCACGTAAATGATCTGCCAGGGAATGGTGTTGAAGCTCTGTGTCAGCGCGCGGCTGAAGCTTTCGGCATCGAGATCGGCGGCGCCGCCGAGCAGCACGTCGACGATGATGTCGAAGGTGGTTCGGGTCATCGCCGCCGCCGCATCGACCTGCTGTGTCCCGCCGGCCGTACGCCAGCGTTCGGCTTGTCGTTCGGCCATCGCGGTGAAAATCGGCACGAACGACATGAGCGTTTCGTGGCGGAAGATCGGTGCGACCGCGCGACGCTGCCAGCGCCATTCGGCGTCTTCGGCGAGAAAGATCGAGTTGGCGCCGATGGCGGGCGCAAAGGCCCGCCGGGTCACTGGATCGCGCAGCACGGCCTCCGCCTTGCCGACGAGGACTTCGCCGATCAGGTCGGGCTCGGCGATCAGGATAATGTCGCGCCGGGTCCTGCCCAGATCGACGACGCCCTGTTCGTAGGCCGAGCGCGGAATCGTCTCGATGTAGTTACGAAACGTCTGCGGCAGCCCGCGCAGGCCTAGCGGCCGTGCGGGGGGCTCAAATGGTATGAGGTCGGGATCGGTGTACACGCGGACGTCCGGTTGCGGCGGCTTGCCCTTTAGCTAGTCAGTCGCTACATCAACGCCAACTTCCCATACATTGGCGCAAAAAGAGGGCAGGGCGGAAAGCCCTACGCAACATGGCCCGTCAGTTCATTTATCATATGCAGGGTCTGTCCAAGACCTATCCGGGAAACCGCAAGGTCTTGGACAACGTCAATCTGCAGTTTTACCCGGACGCCAAAATTGGCGTGCTCGGCGTCAATGGCGCCGGCAAATCGACCCTGCTGCGCATCATGGCGGGGCTCGACGCTGAATATAACGGCGAGGCCTGGGTCGCCGATGGCGCCCGCGTCGGCTATCTGCAGCAGGAGCCGCAACTCGATGCGGCCAAGTCGGTGCGCGACAATGTCATGGAAGGCGTGGCGCCGCAGCGGGCAGTTCTTGATCGGTACAACGAGCTGGCGACGAATTACTCCGACGAAACCGCCGACGAGATGACCAAGCTCCAGGACGAGATCGAGGCCAAGGGGCTGTGGGATCTCGATTCCAAAGTCGATCAGGCGATGGATGCGCTGCGCTGCCCGCCCGACGACGCCGATGTGTCAAAGCTGTCGGGCGGTGAGCGGCGGCGCGTGGCGCTGTGCCGGCTGCTTTTGGAGCAGCCTGAACTCCTGCTGCTCGACGAGCCCACCAACCACCTCGACGCCGAATTGGTGATGTGGCTCGAAGGCCACCTGCGCAACTATCCGGGCGCCATCCTGATCGTCACCCACGACCGTTACTTCCTCGACAACGTCACCGGCTGGATTCTCGAGCTCGACCGCGGCCGCGGAATTCCCTACGAGGGCAATTACTCATCGTGGCTTGTGCAGAAGCAGAAGCGGCTCGAACAGGAAGGTCGCGAGGAAGAAGCACGCCAGCGCACGCTGGCGCGTGAGCAGGAATGGATTACGGCCTCGCCGCGCGCCCGCCAGGCCAAATCCAAGGCGCGCTACGAGCGCTACGAGGAACTGCTGAAGAAGGCCGGCGAGAAGCAGACGCAGACCGCACAGATCGTCATTCCGGTCGCCGAGCGGCTCGGCGAGAACGTCATCGACTTCGATCATCTGCGCAAAGGCTTCGGCAACAATCTCCTGATCGACGATCTGACCTTCAAGCTGCCGCCCGGCGGCATCGTCGGTATCATCGGCCCGAACGGCGCCGGCAAGACGACCCTGTTCCGCATGATCACCGAGCAGGAAAAGCCCGATGCCGGCACCATCAAGATCGGTGAATCGGTGCATCTCGGCTATGTAGATCAGTCGCGCGACTCGCTCGACGGCAAGAAGACTGTTTGGGAGGAAATCTCAGGAGGTCTCGACCAATTAATGTTGGGCAAGCGCGAGGTCAACTCGCGCGGTTATTGCTCCGCCTTCAACTTCAAGGGCGCCGACCAGCAGAAGAAGGTCGGCTCGCTCTCTGGCGGCGAGCGCAACCGCGTGCATCTCGCCAAGATGCTGAAGTCCGGCGCCAACGTGCTGTTGCTCGACGAGCCGACCAACGACCTCGATGTCGATACGCTGCGGGCGCTTGAAGAGGCGCTGGAGGATTTCGCCGGCTGCGCCGTGATCATCAGCCACGATCGCTGGTTCCTCGACCGCATCGCCACCCACATCCTTGCTTTCGAGGGCGACAGCCACGTTGAGTGGTTCGAGGGTAATTTCCAGGATTACGAGAAGGACAAGATGCGCCGGCTTGGCACCGACACGGTGCTGCCGCAGCGGATCAAGTATAAGAAGTTTACGAGATAAGGTTCTGCGCCGACAATCCCGGTCGAGGTCGATCGCCCTGTGCAGTTTGCTCAGGCGCTCCGGCGAGCCAAGGGATATTTGGTGCTCTCGTACAAGCGACGGATGCCGTCGCTGTCGTATCTGCGTTCTTCGACTTCAAGGTAAGCGCCGGCGAGAAGATCCGGCGACAGATCTTCCATGGCGAAACGAATGGCGTCGGCTGCTTTCGCAAAACGCCGGTATCCCAGCGGCTGACGTCTGGGCAGTCTTTTTCGCGTCGGAAACAGCTCAGCCGCGGCTTTATAGTCAAATTCGCGCATTGAGAAGGCCCTCACGTCTTGGCGAAACGGCTTCGCGTGCCTTTGATTAGGCGCTTAAACGCTGAAACGCCTTTATTTAGACCGATAACCGTCATTATTAACAGTGCAAACGATTGAATATTATTCATCGCGCTCCCTCATATAGGCGCAAGACGCAATGATTCCAACGGCATCCGCGAGATACTCCGCAATGCCGGTGGCATCGTTTTTTTGTTGTGAATCTCAGGCGTCCGCCCTATAGGTTCGGCGTGGCACAGGAAATCTGTCGTTGAACGCTGAGAGAAGCGCTTTCAGGTGGTTCATTCGCGCCGAGTAGGCGATGCGCATTGGGCGCGTGTTTCTGTGCAAAAATCCTGAAATCCGTTTGGCGGAGCTGCGAGCACGCCGCTCTCGACGCGCCAAGTGTGGAGAAAGTTTTGAACGGCAAAACCGCAACCAACACGGCCCCCGTGGCGATCGATCCGCGCACCCTGACCCAAGCGCTCGCACGCTATCGGGAACCGAACCATGGACGCAGCATCCTCGAAATCCTGATAACGGTCGTCCCGCTGGTTCTCTTGTGGCTGTCGATGTGGTTTGCGCTTCACATTGGATATGGACTTTATTTGCTGCTGGCGGTGCCGGCCGCCGGGTTCCTTGTCCGCCTGTTCATGATCCAGCACGATTGCGGTCATGGCGCGTTCTTCCGGCATCGGCTCGCCAACGACTGGGTCGGACGTGTCATAAGCGTGCTGACGCTGACTCCGTACGATTTTTGGCGGCGAACGCATGCTCTTCACCACGCGACCTCAGGCAATCTCGATCGCCGGGGTATCGGCGACGTCGACACTCTGACGGTCAAGGAATACCTGTCACGGTCGCGCTGGGGGCGGCTTCGCTATCGGCTCTACCGGCATCCGCTGGTGATGTTCGGCGTCGGCCCGGCTTATCTGTTCGTTTTGCAGCAACGCCTGCCGATCGGACTGATGCGCGACGGTTGGCGGCCTTGGCTGAGCACCATGGCGACGAATCTCGCTATTGCGCTGCTTGCAGCCGTCGTGATTTGGGCGATTGGTGTCGGTCCGTTCCTGCTTGTGCATCTGCCGATCGTGCTCATCGGCGCCTCTCTCGGGGTTTGGCTATTCTATGTCCAGCACCAGTTCGAGCACACGTTTTGGGCTCGCGATCAGGCCTGGAACGTCCATGAAGCGGCACTTCGGGGCAGTTCGCATTACGATCTTCCAGCCGTCCTTCGCTGGTTCACCGCGAATATCGGCGTGCATCACATCCATCATCTGTGCAGCCGAATACCGTATTATCGATTGCCTCTCGCGCTGCGCAATCATCCCGATCTGACAAGAGTCGGCCGTCTTTCACTCGGTCAGAGCCTTTTGTGTGTGCGTTTGGTACTGTGGGATGAGGCGGCGCGTCGTCTTATCAGCTTTCGCGAACTCAGAGCCTTGCTTGGTGTCGACGGTTCAGCGCAGCCGCAAGGTTGCGCGTCATGATCAGACGCTGGTCCAATCACTGAGACGAGCAAGAATCGATTCGGCGCGTACGTGGACGGTGATACGTCTTGCGAAAGGGGCGGCGATAGCCTAGATGACCCCCATCGACATTTGGCCGGACAATCGGGCCGTTTCGCCTTCGTTGCATGCAGGCGCACGTTCAGACCCTCCAAACATCGACGAATCGAGCATCAAGGCGCACGGCCGTGCGTCTTGGGCTCGCGTGCACCTAGCTCAATGAAAGGATTTTCCATGACCACGGGCACCGTAAAGTTCTACAACGACCAAAAAGGCTTTGGTTTTATCCAGCCGGATGATGGGGGCAAGGACGTTTTCGTTCACGCCACCGCACTCGAGCGCGCCGGATTGCGTGGACTGGCTGAAGGCCAGAAGGTTTCCTTCGATACGCAGGAAGACCGCCGCACCGGCAAGATCGCCGTCAGCACCATTCAGATGGCGTAGCCTCAAAGACTATTACTCTTCGCGGAGTGAGAATCGAAACCGCCCCCAAACGGGGGCGGTTTTTTGTGTGGCAAGAGGATGCCGACATTAAGACGGGACGCTACGGCGCTTATTGCGGCTCGTCTAATGTTGCACGGTCCACCAACATTCCGCGTTGCGCCAGGGCGATCTTCAATTGCGCTACGGCACTGTCGCCTGTTGCGAAGCTGTTAGCCTTTTCCATGTGTCGAAGCAGCGCCTTCAACGCAGGGTCCTTGTCCCGAATGACCCACCTGCGGGCAAACACCTTCGCCTCGTGCAGACTCGATATGCGGACGCTTTGGGTCGCCCCGGGGAAATTGGCTTCGAAATAATCGTGCGCTGGCGGAGGCATTCGTTCACCCGACTTTCGCTTACGATGCGACGGTCGTATGATGTGCGCAAGCAAGGTGCTGCACCAATCCCCGCTATTTCGCGGTCGTACCGGCTCTATTCCACCTGGCTGCCGTTTATTCCGCAGCGTGCAAAACCTGCGTGTCGCGGCCGGCGCGCACCAGCCGGCCGGGCAGGGCGCCGGTGTGCTCGCCCTTCTCGAAGATCGGCGTTCCGGCGGCGATCGTCATCTCGTAGCCGTCGACGCGCTGTACGAAGCGGCGGCCGTTGGCAGGCATGTCGTGCAGCAGGATCGGCTTCTGCACCTGCAGCCTGTTGTAGTCGATGATGTTGACGTCGGCCCGCAGCCCAGGCGCCAGCCGGCCGCGGTCGGTAAGTCCGAAGAAGTCCGCGGTCTCGCTGGTCTGCCGCTTGACGAGCATTTCCACCGGCAGCTTGGGGCCGCGGCTCCGGTCGCGGCTCCAGTGGGTGAGCATGTAGGTCGGTACGCCGGAATTGACGATCGAGGTGCAGTGCGCGCCGCCATCGCTCAGCCCCAGCAAAAACGCTGGATCGTTGAGCATTTCGCGGATCGGCTCGTGATCGCCGGTGACGTAATTGACCACCGGAAAATACAGATATTGGCCGTCTTCCAGAATGTAGTCGTAGGCGACTTCCTCCGGTGTACGGCCTTCGCGCCGCGCGATCGCCGCCACCGACTTCTCCGGGCCGGGCTCGTAGTCCGGCGGGTTGCCCATGATGAAGAACTTATCGAACGCCTTGGCGACGACCTGGCGGAACTGCGCGAGCTTTTCGATTTCGGCTTCCGACGGCGTCTCGGCCAGGATCTGCGCCCGCATCTGCGGGTCGCGCAGCCGGCGCCGCTGCTCTTCGATCGGCAGGCTTTCGAGCTTCTTGTAGCTCGGCCGCACGGTGAATGGATTGAGCGCGGTGCCGATGCCCATCATGACGCCGATCGGCCGCCCCGCCATCTGCGCCGTTACCGGCAGTCCCTGGGCGCGCATCTCATGCACGGATGTGATCAGGCGGCGCCAGCGCTGCGGATCGCTGTAGCGATCGGTGAGTAGAAACCAGACCGGACGGCCGGTCGACTGCGCCTGTTTGCGAATCCAGCGCAGCTCGAATTCCTCGTCGTCGAAATCGGAGTTCATGCCGAACGCGCCGGTGCCAGTGACGCCGAGTGCTGAGCCGATGCCGAGCAGTTCGTGGTCGTCCGCGTCGCGCGAGGGCACCAGCTGGCCGTCCGGCGTCTTGTGCGAATCGGTCCGCGAGGTGGTGAAGCCGAAGGCGCCGGCGCGCAAAGCCTCGATGGTCAGCCGGCGCATCTCGGCGATGTCGTCCGGCGTCGCCGCTTCGCGGCGCACGGCGCGGTCGCCCATCACATACACGCGCGTCGGCAGGTGCGCGGCTTGCGCGCAAATGTCGATGGCGCGCGGCCGCCGTTCCAATTCGTCCATGAACTGCGGGAACGTCTCCCATTCCCAGTTCAGGCCCGCGGCCAGCACCGGATTGGGAATCTCCTCGACACCCTCCATCAGATCCATCAGCGCGCCGCGGTGTTCTTTCTTGACCGGCGCAAAGCCCACGCCGCAATTGCCGAACATTACCGTGGTGACGCCGTGCCAGCAGGACGGTGAGAGCAGCGGGTCCCACATCGCCTGGCCGTCATAGTGGGTATGCACGTCGACCCAGCCCGGCGTGACCAGCAAACCCGTGGCGTCGATCTCGCGCTTGCCGGGCGATTGTTTGCCGCCGACGCCGGTGATGCGTCCGCCCGCAATCGCCACATCGCCCGTGAAGGACGCCTTGCCGGTGCCATCGATAATGGTGCCGCCGCGAATGACGATGTCGTGCATGGAGCCGCTCCCTGGTTGCGACACACTATTATAGCGTATCCGCCGGGGGCGTGGAACGGACCGGCTCAAGGAAGGGAATGGCTATTTCACCAGCAGCCCGTTGAGCACCATGTCGAGGTGAGCGTCGAAATAGGCTTTGAGATCGAGCGGCTGGCGCTCGTCGAACATCATCATCCACAGATCGACCAGCGCGATCGGCGCGATGATGACTTGCGCCGAGTTGACGATCGGCGATTGGCGAATCTCGCCGCGATCGATGCCACGCTGGATCGCCTGCTTGAGCCGGTCGAGGCAGGGGCGCAGGATTTCATCGAAATAGCGGTCGGCAAGTTTCGGGAAACGCGACGCTTCGGCGATCAGCATGCGCACCACTTCGCGCCGGCGTTTATCTTCGACGATGTACTGATAGATGAAGCTGAATTGGGCTCGTAACAGGTCGGCCGTCGAGCCTTCGTGGGTCTCGTACATCTCCTGGACGGTTTCGTCCGCTCCCTTGGTGAATTCCTGCACCATGGAGATGAAGAGCTGCTCTTTATTCTCGAAATAGACGTAGATTGTGCCCTTGGTCACCCCGGCGCGCTCGGCGATGCGGTCGAGCGTCGTGGTCGCATAGCCATCACGGGAAAATTCGATGAATGCGGCCTCAAGGATTTCCTGGGGACGCTCCGCTTTGCGGCGCCGCCGAGTTTCCGGTCGCGTCTCGAGAATCACCGCCATACGGGGAGCTAGGCCGCAACCGGGCGAAAAAGTCAAGTTATTGACTAACCGGATAGTAAATAACTATTCTTGTCCGTTCAGGGTGGTGTCAAATTGGCTAAGGCGAGTCGGGTCAACGGGCCCCGCAGCCTATCTGCGGGCGTGCAGTGGCACGGGCGATTACGTGGTTTCGGTCGATACTGGCCGCAAGCCATGGCGGTGGCGTACGCACTCTCGCTGCTGTCGGCCTGCGCGGTCGGCCCCGACTTCAAGGTGCCGGCCGCACCGGAGGGCGCCGGCTACACGCCCGAGGCTCATCCGGCACCGGCCGTAGCGAGCGATGTTGCAGGCGGAGCCGCCCAAAGGTTTGAGCCCGGCCGGGACATCCCAGGGCAATGGTGGCGGCTGTTTCATTCGAAGGATCTGGACGCGTTGATCGTGCAGGCCCTGGAAGCCAATCCCAGCCTGCAAGCTGCCCAGGCCTCACTCTGGCAGGCCAAGGAGAATCTCTACGCGGCCAAGGGCAAACTGCTGCCATCGCTCGACGCCAATTCGTCGGCGACGCGCCAACAGTTTTCGCCGGCCGAATTCGGCGGCGGCGGGGCGCCGTTCATCTTCAATCTGTTCCAGGCCACGGTGAATGTCTCATTCGCGCCTGATGTCTTTGGCGGCCAGCGGCGCGCCATCGAAGCGAACGCAGCGGCCGCCGAATATCAGCGCTTCGAGCTGGAAGCGACCTATCTGACGCTGACCGCGAACGTCGTGACGGCGGTCGTGGCGGAAGCATCGTTGCGCGGACAGATCGCGGCGACCCGTGAGATCATCAAGACAGAGAGCGACCAGCTCAATGTGGTGCAGCAGCAGTTCAATGTCGGCGCCGCGACCAAGACCGACGTGCTGACCCAGCAATCCGAAGTAGCGACCACGCAGGCGACGCTGCCGCCGCTGGAGAAGCAACTCGAACAGCAGCTTCACGTCGTGGCGGCGCTGACCGGACATTTTCCGAACGAAGTGCGGCGCGAACACCTGATGCTGGCGTCGTTGCGGCTGCCGACCCGCCTGCCGCTCAGTCTGTCGTCGCAGCTTGTCGAGCAGCGGCCCGACGTGCGCGCCGCGGAGGCGCAGTTACATCAGGCGAGCGCCCAGATCGGCGTCGCCATCGCGGCCCGGCTGCCGCAGTTCAATCTCACCGGGGATTACGGCACGGCCAGCCCGACGGTGGCGGCCATGTTTTCGCCGAGCACCACGATCTGGACGATCGCCGCGAGCGGAACTCAGCCGCTGTTCCACGGCTTCACGCTGCTGCATCAGGAACGCGCCGCCAAGGCCGCCTATGCGGTGGCGGAGGCGCAATATCGAAACACCGTGCTCGGCGCTTTCCAGAACGTCGCCGACGTGCTGCGGGCGCTGCAACTGGATGCAAGGACGCTCAACGCGCAAGCCGCTGCGCTGCGCGCCGCCTCGGCCACGCTCGATCTTGCCCGCGGTCAATACCGATTGGGGGCGATCACTTACGTGACGCTGCTCAATTCGCAGCGCAGCTACGCGCAGGCGCGGCTCGCGCTTGTACAGGCGGAGGCGGCGCGCTTTGCCGATACCGCCGCTTTGTTCCAGGCGCTCGGTGGCGGTTGGTGGAACCGGATCGACGTCGAGACCAATCCGTTCAGTCCGGAAAAGCCGGATGCTGCAACAACGACCGATCTGGTCGCCGGCGCGCGCGGAATTAAGACGGAGCCTAAGCAATGACCAAACGCATGGTGATCATGCTGATCGCGGTCGCCATCGTGTTCGGTGGGATCTTCGGATTCCAGATGTTCAAGGCGGCGATGATCAAGAAATTCATGAGTTCGATGCAGGCGCCGCCGCAAACCGTCTCGGCGGCCAAGGCAGAACTCAGCCCGTGGCAGCCCCAGATCGAGGCAGTCGGCAGCTTGCGCGCGGTGAGGGGCGCCGATCTGTCGCTCGAAGTTTCAGGCGTGGTCGATTCGATCTCGTTCAATTCGGGCGACGACGTCAAAGAAGGCGCTGTGCTGTTGAAGCTGCGCTCCGAGGACGATGTGGCCAAGCTTAAATCGCTGCAGGCGACGGCCGTGCTGAACGAACTCACCCTTGAGCGCGACCTCAAGCAATTCAAGATCCAGGCGGTCAGCCAGGCCACGCTCGACAGCGACAAAGCCAATCTGAAAAATGCTAAGGCCCAGGTTGCCCAGCAGCAGGCGATCCTCGACAAGAAAACGCTACGCGCGCCGTTTACCGGTCACCTCGGTATCCGCGCGGTCGACCTCGGCCAGTATCTGCCCGCCGGAACCGCGATCGTGACGCTGCAGGCGCTCGATCCGGTCTATATGGATTTCTTCGTGCCGCAGCAGTCCGTCGACAGGATGCGCATCGGCGCGGCGGTGACCGTAAAGGTTGACGCCTTCAAGGATCGGACCTTCCCGGGCGAGATTTCGGCGATCAATCCCAAGGTCGATACCTCAAGCCGCAACGTGCAAATCCGCGCGACCTTGAAAAATCCCGACCACAAGCTGCTACCGGGCATGTACGCGACAGTTGATATCACGACCGGCTCGCCGGAAAATTATGTCACGCTGCCGCAGACTGCGATCACCTATAACCCTTACGGCAACACCGTCTATGTGGTCGACGACAAGGGCGCGGACGGGAAGCAGCAGCTCATCGCCCGTCAGACTTTTGTGACGACCGGGCTGACGCGGGGCGATCAGGTCGCCGTGCTCAAAGGTGTCAGCGCGGGGCAAATGGTCGTGACCGCCGGGCAGATCAAGCTGCACAACGGCTCGGTGGTGGTGATCAACAACGCGATCACCCCGACGGCGGATGCTTCGCCGACCGTTCCGATCGATCGTTAGGCGCACACTGTGTCACATTTCACCGACATTTTCATTCGGCGGCCGGTGCTCGCTTCGGTCGTGAGCCTGCTGATCCTGGTGCTGGGACTACGCGCCTACACGGTGCTGCCGATCCTGCAATATCCTCGTACCGAAAACGCCGTGGTCAACGTCACCACGATCTACTACGGCGCCGATCCGGACGTGGTTGCCGGGTTCATCACCACGCCGCTCGAGAATGCCATCGCACAGGCGAACGGCATCGACTACATGACGTCGGTGAGCCAGAGCGGCGTGAGTACGATCACCGTCTATCTGCGGCTCAACTACGATGCCGACAAGGCACTCACCGAGATCAACACCAAGGTCAATTCGATTCTCAATCAGCTGCCGCCCGGTACGCTGCAGCCGACGCTGACCGTCAAGATCGGGCAGCAGATCGACGCCATGTATATCGGCTTCAACAGCGATACCTTGGCGCCCAACCAGATCACCGATTACCTCGTTCGCGTCGTGCAGCCGAAGCTGCAAGCGGTCAACGGCGTGCAGACCGCCGAACTGCTCGGGCAGAAAATCTTTGCGCTGCGCGCCTGGCTCGATCCGAAAAAGCTTGCGGCTTATGGCCTCACCGCCGCCGACGTCAGCCAGGCGCTCACCGCGAACGACTACATTTCCGGCATCGGCAACACCAAAGGCCAGATGGTGCAGGTCAATCTGACGGCCTCGACCAGCCTGCATTCGGCCGAGCAATTCCGCAATCTGGTGCTCAAGCAGTCCGGCGGCGCCGTAGTGCGATTGAAGGACGTCGCGGTCGTCACGCTGGGGGCTGAGGACTACGAATCCGAAGTCGGGTTCGACGGCAAACAGGCGGTCTATATCGGCATTCAGGTCGCGCCGAGCGCGAACCTGCTCGACGTGATTGCCGGCGTGCACAAGGTCTTTCCGGAAATTCAGGCGCTGCTGCCGCAAGGCCTCAATGGCGAGATCATCTACGACTCCACCGAATTCGTGAACAGCTCGATCCACGAAGTGATCCGCAGCCTCGCCGAGGCGCTGATCATCGTGACGATCGTCGTGTTTCTGTTCCTCGGATCGCTGCGCTCGTCGATGATTCCGATCGTCGCCATTCCCCTGTCGCTGATCGGGACGCTTATTATTCTGCTGGCGCTCGGCTACTCGATCAATCTTTTGACCCTTCTGGCGCTGGTGCTCGCCATCGGTCTCGTCGTCGACGACGCCATCATCGTGGTCGAGAACGTCAACCGCCACCTCGAGGAGGGCCAGTCGCCGTTCGACGCGGCGCTGCTGGCGGCGCGCGAACTCGGTGGGCCGATCATCGCGATGACCGTGGTGCTGGCGGCGGTCTATGTGCCGATCGGTTTTCAGAGCGGCCTGACCGGCGCGCTGTTCGCCGAATTCGCTTTCGCTCTGGTCGGCGCCGTCACCGTCTCGGGTGTCGTGGCGTTGACACTTTCGCCGATGCTGTGCTCGCGGCTTCTCAAGGCCCCCGATCCCGAGCGCCGAAGCATCGAGGACAGGCTGACGGAATTCATCGATCGCACTTTCGCGCGACTGCGAGGCCGCTATGAACGATGGCTGCACGGCAGCCTCAATACCTTGCCGGTTACGCTGACCTTCGCCGCCATTGTCCTCGGCAGCATCTATTTTCTGTTCACGACGGCGAAGACGGAGCTCGCGCCGACCGAGGACCAAGGCATCATCATCACGCAATCGATCGCGGCGCCAAATTCGACGCTCCAGCAGCGCCAACTCTATTCCCGTCAGGTCTACAAGATTTTCGCCAGCCACCCGGAAACCGAGCACGTCTTCCAGCTCGACGTCCCCGGCCAGTCGATCGCCGGCATGGTGTTCAAACCCTGGGATCAGCGCGCCAAGACTACGAACGATGTACAGCCGGTGTTGCAGCAGGAGTTGGCCAAGGTGGCGGGCGTTCGCGTCGCCGCGTTCCAGCCGCCGGCGCTCCCCGGCAGCTTCGGGCTGCCGGTGCAGTTCGTCATCACGACGACGGACCCGTTCGCGCGGCTGAACGACGTCGCGCAGCAGTTCCTGCAGGAAGCGCTCAAAAGCGGCATGTTCATCTTTCTCGACTGCGATCTGAAGATCGACAATCCGCAATCCGACATCGTGATCGATCGCGACAAGACCGCGCAGCTCGGACTGAAGATGAGCGACGTCGGCAGTGCGATGTCGGCAATGCTCGGCGGCGGCTATGTCAACTATTTCAGCATCAGCGGGCGCTCCTACAAAGTGATCCCGCAGGTGCAGCAGCGCTATCGGCTCAATGCGCAACAGTTGCTCGACTATTACATCCGGACCGGGGACGGCTCGCTGGTCCCGCTGTCGACCATCGCGAGCATCAAGACGCAGACGGTGCCCGAATCGCTCAATCATTTTCAGCAGCTCAACAGCGCCACGATCCAGGGCGTCGCCATGCCTGGCGTCGCGCAGGGCGACGCGCTGACGTACCTGCAAAATCTCTCCCGGCGCATGCTGCCGCAGGGCTACTCGGTCGACTACGGCGGCTTGAGCAGGCAGTACATTCAGGAGACCAGCGGTTTCGCTACCACCTTCGGTTTCGCGCTGATCATCATTTTCCTGGCGCTCGCTGCATTGTTCGAAAGCTTCCGCGACCCGGTCATCATCCTGGTGTCGGTGCCGATGTCGATCGCCGGCGCGCTGATCTTCGTCAGCCTCGGCTTTGGCGGCATGTCGCTCAATATCTACACCGAGGTCGGGCTGGTCACGCTGATGGGTCTGATTTCAAAGCACGGCATCCTGATCGTGCAATTTGCCAATCATCTGCAGGAGGAGGGCAAATCGAAGCGCGAGGCGATTGAGCAGGCGGCCGGAATCCGGCTGCGCCCCATTCTGATGACGACCGCCGCCATGGTGCTCGGCGTGGTGCCGCTGATCACGGCGACCGGCGCCGGCGCGGTGTCGCGCTTCCAGATGGGCGTGGTCATCGCCTCAGGGCTGTCCATCGGCACGCTGTTCACGCTGTTCGTGGTGCCGGCGGTCTATCTCGTGTTCGCCGCCGACCATCATGCGGTGCGCTCGGCGGCGTCGTCCGCGGCGCCGCAGCCGGCGGAATGAGAGGATCGCCGCCGCCATAATAATGTGGCACCGCTGCCAAATGCGCGGATGTAGGGTAAGACTGCGGTCTCAGGATTCGCATCCCGGAACAAAGCAGCCATGGAAGACTGGAGCGCACGGCAATACCTCAAATTTGAAGACGAGCGGACGCGGCCGCCGCGCGATCTGCTGGCGCAGGTGCCATTGCAACAGCCGCGGCTCGTGGTCGATCTCGGCTGCGGGCCGGGCAACTCCACCGAACTCCTGGTCGAGCGGTATCCGCAATCGGAAATTGTCGGTCTGGATTCCTCACCCGACATGCTGCGCAAGGCCCGCGAACGGCTGCCGAAGCTGAAATTCATCGAGGCCGATATCGCGACCTGGTCGCCCGCGCCGGAGACCGATCTGTTGTTCTCCAACGCCGTTATGCAATGGCTGCCTGACCACACCACCGTGTTGCGGCGTCTGCTCGAAACGCTCAAGCCCGGGGGCGTGCTGGCGATCCAAATGCCGGACAACACGCGCGAACCGGCGCTCCGCTTCCAGGGCGAGGTCGGCGGCAGCGGACCGTGGCGGGACCATCCGGAGGTCAAGGCCGCGCCGCGCCCCGATCTGTCGACAGTCGAAGAATACTACGACCTCCTCATGCCGGTCTGTTCACGCCTCGACATCTGGCACACCCTGTACGAGCACGTCATGGCGTCGCCACAGGCCATCGTCGAATGGTTCAAGGGCTCGTCGCTGCAGCCGTTTCTGTCGCCGCTTGATGCGGCCACGAGGGAGAAATTTCTTGCCGCTTACGGTGAGAAGATCGCCGGCGCCTACAAGCCGCGCATCGATGGCAAGGTGCTGCTGAAATTTCCGCGCCTGTTCATCGTGGCGGTGCGATGACCGTTCGTCATGGCCGGACTTGTTCCGGCCATCCACGTCTATCGGATTTGATGCTCCAAAGACGTGGATGCCCGGCACGAGGCCGGGCATGACGCAAAGGAGAGATACGGGTGATGAGGAAATATCTCTTTCTGACGCTTCTGCTTGTTACGCTTCCTAGTTCGTCCGCCTTCGCCGACGAGGCGTTCCAGAACTTCTTGCAGTCGCTGTGGCCACAGGCGCGGGCAGCCGGGGTTTCGCGCGCGACGTTCGATCAGGCGACGCGTGGGCTGGAGCCGGATCTGTCGCTGCCCGATCTTGTCATTCCGGGGCGGCCGCAGCGCGCCCCCGGCCAGGCCGAATTCGTCCAAACGCCGGCCGATTACCTGAAAGAGCCGGCGATCCAGCGGCTCGCCACGCAGGCCCGCAAGCTCTACGCGCAGTACCGCCCGGCGCTGACCGCGATCCAGCAACAATTCGGCGTCGATCCCGCCATTCTGCTGGCGATCTACGGTCGCGAGAGCGACTTCGGCCGCGCCCGCGACTCCAAGAGCGCCATTCGCGTGCTGGCGACGCAAGCCTATCTGGGCAAGCGCAAGGAGAAATTTCAGGAAGAGTTTGTCCTGGCGTTGAAGATCGTCGAACAGGGCCACATGAAGCTCGCCGACATGAAGAGCTCCTGGGCCGGCGCCATGGGGCTCCCGCAATTTCTGCCTTCGGACTATCTGAAATACGGCGTCGACATCGACGGCCGCGGCTATCCCGACATCTGGAATTCGGTGCCGGATGCGCTCGCCTCCGCCGCCAGGCAACTGCTCGGCGAAGGCTGGCAGCCCGGGCTGCACTGGGCCTACGAGGTTCACCCGCCCGCCAATGTCGATTGCACCATCGGCGTGCCGCAGCACACGATGCCGTTAGGCGAATGGATTAAGCGCGGCTACGTGCCCGCCTACGGACAAGCTATTCCGGCGGCCGAGCGCGCCGAGCCCGCGTCGCTCGTTCAGGTCGCCGGGCTTTATGGGCCGTCGTTCCTGGCGACCAAGAACTATTTCGCCATCAAGGAATATAATTTTTCCGATCTGTATGTGCTGTATGTCGGGCACCTCGCCGACAGCATCGCCAATCCGCGGCCGTTCCAGACGCCGTGGGCCAAGGTAGCGCAGCTGCCGACTTCATCGCTCGACCGCATGCAGCGCATCCTGACCGCGCAGGGCTATTATCATGACAAGATCGACGGCAAGGCCGGCATGCTGACCCGCGCCGCGCTCGGCGAGTATCAGAAGCACAACAGGCTCAAGCTCGACTGCTGGCCGACCGCCGCGCTGCTCGCGCACATGCAAGCTCAGCATTGACGGCGTGCTGCGGCATTTTCACAATGCCGCTGGAGCGAGCATGTCATGCAGATCAAGGCCGCAGTCGTCGCCGCAAAGTCGGCGCCTTTCGTCATCGAGACCCTGGAGCTTGCCGAGCCGCGCGCCGACGAGCTGATCGTGCGCGTGGTGGCGAGCGGCATGTGCCAGACCGATCTGCACGGCCGAGACGGCTATTACGCGGTCAGCTCTTATCCGGCGGTGTTCGGGCATGAAGGCGCGGGCGTGGTCCATGCGGTGGGCAGCGCCGTGCGCGAGTTCGCGCCTGGCGATCATGTGGTCATGTCCTACCCGTGGTGCGGCGAGTGCGCGCATTGCCGGCGGCAGCGGCTCAACTATTGCGTCAACGCCCGCAATCTGAAGAACAAGGGCACGCGCTCCGACGGTTCGACGTTGCTGGCGCGCAACGGCGCTGCGGTTTACGGCGCGTTCTTCCAGCAATCCTCGTTCGGCACCTTCGCGCTCACTCAGGCGCGTTATGCGGTCAAGGTGCGGAGCGACGCGCCGCTCGACCTGATCGGCCCGCTCGCCTGCAGCGGCCAGACTGGCGCGGGCGCGGTTCTCAATGTCTTGAAGCCGAACGCCGGCGAGAGTTTGGCTGTGTTCGGCGCCGGCGCAGTGGGGTTGTCAGCGCTGATGGCGGCGAAGGTCGCGAGCTGCGCGCCGCTCGTCGCCGTCGACGTGCACGCGCATCGGCTCGAATTGGCGCGCGAGCTCGGCGCCACGCACACGATCAACGCCAATGCCTGCACCGACGTGGCTGCCGCTATTCGCGAGGCTTCGGCCGGCGGCGTGCACTACGCGGTCGATACTTCGGCGGTGCCCAAGGCGCTGCGCGAGGCGATCGAGTCACTGATGCCCGGCGGCACCTGCGTGCTGCTCGGCAGTGCGCGCGCCGGCACCGAGGCCGCATTCGAAATGCCTTTCCTGCAGCAGGGCCGCGTGGTGCGCGGCGTGGTGCAGGGTGACAGCGTGCCGCGCGAGTTCATTCCACAGCTGATCGATCTGATGCTCGCCGGAAAATTCCCGCTGGAGAAGATGATCAGGTTCTATGACCTGGCCGACATCAATCGGGCTGCGGCCGAATCTTCTTCCGGCATCGCCATCAAGCCGGTGCTGCGGATGCCGCATGGGTGACCCGTCGGTGGATGTGCAAACTCGTATTTGCGCCGATTTCGAGGGTCGATCGTTATGTGAAAAAAATGGACCTCATTTGGGCGGCAATTGTTTATCTTCGGGTGATCAGTACCCTCGCCGAGCCGGTGTTGTTTTTATAAAAATGATCGTATCCGTAAGGAAAACCTATCACAATATCATTGACAAAAAAGAACAGTTCACCTTCGCGTTTTGCGGTTATGTTTTCGTCAAACACGTAAGGGTCCGTAAAATCCGGGTTGTAAGGCTGCTCCTGCCCGCCGGTGGCTCCAATGCGGGCTATTATCGTGAGCCATGGAGAGGTCAGCTCGCGCCGGAGCGGTACGATACTTATCAGGGCAACCTGCTCTGCAAATGGCAACTGCCCGCTCGCTTGCGGCAACATTCGTGCGACGACACTCCTCAACAGGAAGCTTTTTTCGTTTGGGTCAGCCGGTAGGGGTTTGCTAATCAGTTGAGACGAGTAGTAGCCGTAGGGCGCCTTGATCAAGCCGTTCCAATCGGCAAAATTTTCTGTGCTAGAGAATTTTATGTTATATCTGCCGTACTGCTCCATGTTAACACCCATGCCTTGGCAGGGGTGTTTGATATCGAACTCTGGCAGTCCGATATTATATCGCGCCAAATAGATGAACGGATTTCTTTGATCTTTTTTTGCAATGCCTGAATCAACTGCCGCGGCCCTGTCGGCGTAATCCTGTAGCCTTAGTGTCTTTGTCTTGCCATTTACTACAGCAAGGAATTCGCCGGTGCCTAGCTTCTTTAACTGACTATTGGGCGTGGCAGTGCAAACCAAACCGGCATCGTCCATGACCGTAAAGATGCCATGGCTTAAAAGAGCGAGTCCGAGGTAGCAGAAGAGCGCTGCGAACAACGCGGGGGCGATCGTCTGCTTTACCGCGCTGTGGGCCGAAACGTACCACGAACTGGTGCGAATCCGAATAAATGAGACTTCGAGGCACGCCTGGGTCGGATAATTTCGAATCAAGCGAGGCGCGCCACAGCTCATCCATCTGTTGCTGGATTTTTGTCGCTAGCCTTGAACTCGTGAGAAGTACAAAACAAAAGAGTGCTGTTATGACGATAAGCTTTTCCGGTTCGCGTGCATACCCATTCAGCCACGGTGTGGCCGCGTCCGGCAAGAATCTCCCGGTGGCTCTGACGATTTGGGAAAGCCAGCGGACGGGAGTGGTGTACTCGTCCTGAGAGGGGGCGGCCTTCGTCACTGGGAGCAAAACGAGGACAAGCGAGACGAAGACGGCGAAGAAATACGCTAGTCGACGCCACCAGACCGTATTCCAGACCGCTTGTTGGGCGCGCCAACGCGCGAGGGCTTGATCGTGGGATTCGCGGTTTGCGTCGTTGGAAAGTACTTCGCCATCGGCGCCTATGACCTCATACACAGCTGGCAAACCTAACGGGGCGTATGCATGCGCGCGATTTTTGATGCGAGCGAATACGCTCTGATGAATGCGCGGTACTGCGGGACATCGTCCCCGAGACAGCAGTTCGTTTCCAAGGACCGAGATGTCTCGCGGTCCATAGCGGTAATAACTGCCAAGACCGGATCGGGGATTGTAAATCCGACCGTCCTTATCCTGCGCGGTAATCGGGTGGAACGAGGTTTGCGGGCTGGCCTCGATCCGAGATTTGAATCGCAGGTCGCACCTTTGCGCTTCTGACATAATCCAAACTAGCGGAATCTGCGCAAGTGTATCATCTGGATAGCCGCCGCCAACGTTCGCGTGAACGCCTGGAAACCACACTTGGCTGATCCGCTCGTCGGCCAAGTACCTCTTGCCGTTTTTATCCAGCGACAATGGTTTTTCGTTTCGTTCGTCGAATAATACCGGATGAAATGTCGTTCGCTCGTCGTCAATGGACAGTGCGTGACAGGCCCGGAGAACGGCCGGGCTCAGGATGCAGTTCGGGAGCATCCAGGGCCAAATCCACTGACTAATACCGCGCGCCATTTCTTCGACAGGCATTCCATACGCTGCGACCGTGTCCCACAGCCCAAGGAAGCGGAGGCTTACGCGCTCCCGGATGCGAGAGCCCCTGTATTTAGGGCGTAAAAGGTAATCGCGAATGGCGCGGAGCAAATTCTCAGGGCGGCACCAACGTGGCCACTTAGTATGAAAATTCTTGGCTCGGTAGGCACGATAAGCCGCCTTGGCCCTCTGGTGCAGTTCTGTCTCGGAGTCTGCCTCCACCAGCCCTTGCTCTGAGATGAGATCGATTACAACCCGTATCGTGAAAGCTCCGCGGCTAAAGCCAAATCCGTAAATCTGGTCGTCGTCGGTGCGGTAGTTTCGGCACGCAAATTTGTATAGATCGACAACATTGCGACCGAGACCGAAGCCAAATGCCCCTCCCAAAATCGCCAGCGGCTTAAAAGACGCGGTGCCAACGCCGTCATCGTAGAACGCAACTTGATCGGATCCAGACAGATCCAAGCTCTCGAAGACGCGCCAAACATTCGTTCGCCAGACTTTGGCCGAAGAGTTTCCGGTGCCATCTGACAATAAAATGATTCTTCTGCCCATGGAGTCGCCCCAAGGCTTATGGTGCATCGCACAACTGCAATTGCCACAAAGTATAATACAATCCAAAGTCGCATCAAAATCAAGTTTGCAACTCGCATTCACGACGTATGCTGGGCAAGTTGGCTGTAATTCTGTTTGAGATTGTCGGCGCGCGGTGAGTATTGCTCACGCTTTGTGGTGTGCTCGCCGAAAAATTCCCGCTGGAGAAGATGATCAAATTCTATGATCTGGCCGACATCAATCGCGCGGCGGCCGAATCTTCCTCCGGCATCGCCATCAAGCCGGTGCTGCGGATGCCGGTGAGCTAGGCAGCCTCGGCCGCGTCCGTCACATCGAGCGGCGCGATGAGCTTCACGCCCTTGAGATGGACACCGCGGCCGGTGCGGCCTTCGCGCACGACTTTCAGCAATGGCCGGCTTGAAGGATCGCTCAACCACAGCCGCATCAGGTGGCGCTTACGCTCGGCTTCCGGCCAGTCCTCGAACTCGCGGCGCGTATGCAGCGTGACGAAATTATTGAGAAACTGGATGTCGCCAGGCCGGAAATCCATGTCGACCGCGCACGCCTCGACGGTCGTCCGGTACAGCGCGATCGCGTCCTCTTGCTCCTGCGTGAAAGGCGGCACGCCCAGAAGCTGCTGCGCCTTGTCGATCGCTGCGCCCAAGCCGATGGCGCTGAAATAGCCGTTGGCAAAACAGAAGATCGGATGCTTGATCCAGGGCTGCTCACCGGGATTGGTCTCGCCGCTGCGCGAGCGGTAAAAATCGCCGCATAGTTCCGCAGCTAGGTCGGGCCGTTGCGCGAGCATGCGGTTATAGACCGTCACCGCGCTGGCGACGCGGCTGGCGCCGCCGCTCTTGGCCGTCTGCAGACACAGCAATCCCACATAGTCGCAGGCGTCGGAGTGAAATCGCATCTCGGCGCGCGTCATGTAACCGCGCGTGTTGGCATCGGCGTAGTCGCCGCCAAGGTCCTTGACGTGGCCGAGAATATGGCCGTGCTTGTTCTGCGACATCGCCTTGCCGAGATAAGCGCCGAGCCCCAGATAGGCGATCGCCTGCTGTTCGCGATCGAACCGCTGCAGCGGAAAATTCCGCAGCATGACGAGGCCGCGACCGTCAACGAGTTCGCGCCGTATATCGGCGAGCACATCGCCAAAGCGACTCAGCGGAAAATTATCGCGGCTGACGTCCTCGATAGGGACGCCGTGACGGCGGAAGGCGGCGACGCCCGCAGCAAGCTCTTCGGCATCGCGGCCGGTGATCGCGTAACTGACATCGTCGATGCCGCCCAGCGTCTCGGCGTCCCAGGCGGCAGGATCGACCACGGGCTGCATCGCTTGCGCGGGAAGCCGCCTGTCGCGCGCAAAACTGCGGAAATCAGCCATGCCTCGTCTCCAAGGGCTTTTCGCAAGCCACGCGTCGCCACGCCGCAGCTATTGGATCACAGCTGCGGCCTGTTTGGCCAGATCGGGTGAATGGCGTGCGATGACCGGCGGGAAAGAGAAGGGCGATCAGGGAGCCGTGCAAAACTCAATCGTCGCCCGGCACCGCGAGCGGCAGCCGATCGTTGTCCCCGCCCGTATAGCCGAGCGGACGCAACGGCTTTTTGATCGAGCCGGTGGTGCGCGGTGATCCGTAGTGCTGCGCGTAGTGCGCGCGGGCGCGCTCGGCCACCAGATCACCCGGGATCGCGCGCGGCTCGCAGATATAGGGACGCCCGCGCCGGCGCATCAGGTCGACGTGGATGTGATTGTAATGATAGACGTTGGCGCCAGGCGCCAGCACGGTGGTGAAATCCTGGCAGGCCGCGGCCTGCACGTCGTGCAAAAAGCCCTGTTCCTCGGGCGAGCCGTGCCAGCCATATTGCACGCTGACCTTATGGCCGTCGGCGAGATCGAATTCGGCAATGTCGAGCGCATTGCCGAAGGCGTGCTCGGAAATATGCGCGTTCGGATTGCCGTTCATGCCGCGGCACGAATAGGCCGAGATCTGTTTGATCTCGACGACAGGTACGCGAAACCATTTCAGCGCCGCCGGCTGCACCGCGCCGCTGATCCATTTATCGAGCACGGAAACGATCGGGCAGGCGGAGAGTCGCAGGCGGCTTGACCGCGACCGGCCCGGCGGATGCGCTCATTCCCGGACCCGGCGGGCCGAGCGGCGGCACCGGCGCGGGTGCGGGCGGAGCTACGGGCGTCGCCTCGCGTGCCCCGGGCGGCGCCATCATTGGGCGCGGCGAATAGAGCGACGGCGGAATGTCGACGGCGGGTGGCGTTTGCTGCTCGTAATAGGGATGCGACTCACCGCCGACTTCATCCTCGTCGACGTCCTCCGGAGGCGCAGCTCCGGGAGGAGACAGCGACATCGGCGTGCCGGTTTGCAACGACGAGCCATGGGGGGCGCCGTAAGGTGCCCGGCCGTATTCGGGCGGCGCGGATTGCGGCGAGGACCCGTATGGCTGTGCGTCGTAGGGCGGCGGCCCGCCATCGGGTGGTCCATAGGGGGACGTCGGCGACCGCTGCGCCGGTGGCAACCGTTGGGATTGCACGACGGGCCATTGCTGCGGCCCGGCATTGGGGATCAAGCCCGGCGGCTGCATCGGTGCGTCGTCATAGCCGAGCGGACCGCTGACGCCGAGTTCTGAAACCTTGAGCGGGTAATCGATGCCGCACGCGCCGGGGCCGCTGATCGTCGAGATGCGGACACGCCCGGGTGTTTCCTGCGGGACGCCGGAACTGATGCAGGTCTCTTCGGCCTCATGACGCCATGAATCGCGCTCGGCCAGCATGTAATGACTGCAACCGGCGACAGCGATCAGAGCGGCGAGGACGACGGAGCCGACGAGAGACTTACGCACCCCAGACGTCATCAGCGAACAATGCAGGCAATTCCGTTAAGGACTCTTCAACGCTTTGCGCTCTCGTCAGTCCTCCATTGCGTTAACCATGTCTGGGCCGGGAACATCAGGCGGCAGGAGGCATGAGACTCTCGCATTGATTCTTCGATCCCCGCTCGCCGATCCCTGATACCTGTCGGCTGACGATCTGGGGGAAGGATGCTTTCGGCACTCGACTTGGCGCGACGGATCGAAGCCGGCGAGTTGACGCCGCGGGCGGCGGTCGCACTGTGCGCACAGGCGATCAATGCGCGCGAGAAGGAAATCGGCGCTTTCGCGACGCTCGATCTCGATGCCGCGCGGCGCGCCGCCGAGGAGCCTCGGCTTGCCTCGATGCCGCTGCGCGGCTTGCCGGTGGCATTCAAGGATATTTTCGATACCGCCGATTTGCCCACGCAATACGGCTCGCCGATCTACGCGGGATATCGGCCGCGCGCCGACGCAACCGCAGTGGCGCTGACACGCCGCGCCGGCGGTAACGTCATTGGCAAAGCCGTCACCACGGAGTTCGCCTCGCTGGTGCCGTCGGCGACGCGCAATCCGCGCAATCCCGCACACACGCCGGGCGGTTCGTCGTCGGGCTCGGCCGCCGCGGTCGCTGCCGCCATGGTGCCGATCGCTTTCGGTACGCAGACCGCGGGCTCGGTGATCCGGCCTGCGGCGTTCTGCGGCGTGACGGGCTTCAAGCCGTCCTACCGGCTCATTCCGATGGTCGGCGTCAAAGACGTGGCCTGGCATCTCGATACGGCCGGCCTGTTCGGTGCCGGCGTTGCCGATGTGGCATTCGCCGCGGCGGCGATCCTTGATCGCGACCTGCGTGTCGATGGCGCGCCGCCGGCGGCGCCGCGCATTGCGGTTGTCCGCACGCATCTGTGGGGACAGGCGAGCGCCGCGATGCAGAACGCTGTGGAAAGCGCGGCACGCATCGCGCAGGCGGCCGGCGCCAAAGTGGGCGACGTGGACTTGCCGCCGGTCCTCGAAGACGCCTATGCGGCACAGTTCATCATCCAGGACTACGAAACGTTTCGTGCCTGCGCCTTCGAATACGATCGTCATCGCGAGCGGATCGGCAGGCAGTTGCGCGAGCAGCTCGATCGCGCCGCTGCAATTTCGGCCGACGCTTACGACGCGGCGCGGCGCAGTTCGAGCCGCGCCCGCAAGGCGCTCGCCGACACCATGGCCGAACATGACGTGATCCTGACGCCGTCAGCGCCCGGCGCCGCGCCGCGCGGGCTTGGCGCGACCGGAGACCCGATGTTCAATCGGCTGTGGACGCTGATGGGCGCGCCGTGCATCAACGTGCCGGGCTTTTACGACGGCGATCTGCCGCTCGGTATCCAGATTGTCGGCCGCTTCGGCCGCGACCGCGCGGCGCTCGAGGCAGCATTGTTTGTCGAGCGCGCGCTTCTGCACAAACTGGGCAATTGAAAGGCGGAAGCGCGCCTCAATCCGATTGGTCGGGTTGCACAACCAAGCCCCGAAATCATCAAACCACGATCACAACCACGCCCAAATCTCTAGTGACGTTTACCTTTGACCGCGCGGTCGGGGGCGATAAGCGCGGCATTGAACGGGGTGGGTATCTAACGTTGCGGGCCAGTAACGCAAGTGTGTGTGTGTTTGCGTAACGCGTAGGTCCCCGCGGCGGGGGTCATATGGGGGAAGGGTCGGCGCTTCGGCGCAGATCGCGTGCGGCGCGTTCGTCAGCCGCTGGGCGATCGTATTCTATTTCACTGCATCTGTGTGTGCGCGGGCGCGCGAACTCGCTTGGCGCATCGGAACGGCTTTCTGATGCCGGCGTCTTGGCGGGCATGGGCCGGAGCATATCGCCATGTCGCTGACGTCTGACGCTACTGTTCAAATCGACCATCCCTTGGCCGTCGTTGAATCCATGGCGAGGTGCAATAATTGGGAGTTTTTGCGAACAGTTGATGACGAGATAACGCTCGCCGTCGCGGGCAAGCGAACCAACTATCAGGCCTCGTTCAGCTGGATGGAGGACATCAGGGTCCTGCATTTCGCATGCGCGTTCGAGCTGAAAGTGCCATCGCCGCGTCTGATCCACGTGCGGCAGCTGTTGGGCTCGATCAACGAACAATTATGGATCGGGCATTTCGACGTTTGGGACGAGAGCGGCGTGGTCATGTTCCGCCACTCTCTGTTGTTGACCGGGGGCGTTTCCACGTCGCCGCCGCAATGCGAAGCGGTCCTCGGGGCCGCTCTCGACTCTTGCGAACGTTACTATCCGGCTCTGCAGTTCGTCGTTTGGGCTGGCAAGTCCGCCCGCGAGGCGATGGATGCGGCGATGTTCGAGACCGCGGGCGAGGCGTGAGCCATGTTGGATTGGATTGCTGGCGGCGATTGGCCTGTGGTCCTGCTGAACGTGGTGTTGCTGACGTTGTGGGGCGCATTGCCTATTTTGCTGATCGCCTATGTCCGCCAATGGCTGACGATGCGGCAATTGCGGCCGGAGTTTTGCCTGCGCAGATCCGAAGGGGCAGAATTGGACCGCGCGCTCGCCGTTTATCGAGACGTCTGCAGCCGGCTCGCCGAAATTGAAGCACGGCGCCGGACGATCAAAGGCATCCTTCAACTGATCTTTGCGCTGCAGCCGGACGTCGAACAGCGTGGCGATGAGGAACGCGACGACCTCAACGCGCACGCACGTCATTTGCGAAGAACGATCGCAAAGCTGCGCGGCTTGCCGCTGCGGCGCGTACGGGAGCGGATTGCCGCTCTAAGTCTCCACGCCGCGGTTGGCGGTGCGCTCGTACTCCACGTCTCGGCTTTTGCCACGCTTGGCTTGATATTTTATTTTTTGGACCTGCGCGCCCCGGTGCATGAAATGACCGGTATGGGACGCAATCCGCTCGTCTGGTATCCGTTCGATGCCAGCTATTTCCTGGCCAATGGCGCCGGCGCCGCGCTCGGAGTGCTGCTTGCACCGGCATTTTATGCGTTGCGGCGGATCGGTCTCGCCCATGAGTATGCGATGGAACTCGCCGTGCTCAAGGAATTGGCTGAAACACCGGCCGAGGTAATCGCGGACCAGCCTGCCGGTCGCGCTGACGACGATCCGTTGCGGACCGGCCCTTGGCGGGTCGACCCGCAGACGGAGGACTCCTGTTTTGCCGTTCTCGGCGTTGAGCAGTCGGCCACCCTCGAGCAGATCAGAGCGGCTTACAGGACGCGGATAAAAGAGAGCCATCCCGATCGGTTGGCGGGGATGTCGGCCGCTATCAGGACTTTCGCCGAGGACGAGACCAAGCGGCTCAATGCGGCGTTTCAGGAAGCTCTCGAGCGGCTTGCTTGAGAGCAAATGGTTTTGCTCGCTTGCCGCCAAAATGCGCGCGGCGGGTCACGCGTCTGCGCAACCCGCCGCCTTTGTTTGCGTCAGCCCTGCGATGCAGGGCGAGAAATAGCTAGTGCATCCAGCCGCCCAGGTCGCCGAGCTTGATATTGAAGCCGGCCTTGACGGTATGCGCGGTCGTTTTCTCGCCGAGCGAGAACGGAATGCCGGCGGCGGTGCCGCTCACGAGCGTCGCGGTGCCGAGATCGAGATAAAGATACTCGGTCTTGAACGACAGCCACGAATTGAGCGCGTATTCGAGACCACCGCCGACCGTCCAGCCGTTTTGATTGCGGCCGATCGACGTGGCCGCGCCAACACCGAGCAACGCGGCGTTGGCACTTGTCGTCGTGTGGCCATAGGCAAAGCCGCCGGTGGCATAGAGCAGGGCGTTGGGTGTGACCAGGGCACCCACGCGGCCGCGCACGGTGCCGAACCAGTCTATGGTGCTGCCCGCGCTGGCACCGCCAAACGCCGTCGATGCAGTCGCCTTGCTTTCGATATTGGCCCCGTCGAAGTCTGTTTCCAGGCCGACGACCCAGAGCGGCGAGAGCTGCCAATTGTAGCCGACCTGGCCGCCGCCAAGGAAGCCGCTCGAGGTCAGGCTCGAGGTTCCTGAAAGGCCTCCGACGGTGGCCGGATAGTCGAACTTGTTGCCGCCAAATCCGCCATTGGCGCCGAAATAGAAGCCGGTCCAGCTATATGCCGGAGGCAGCGGGGCCGGTGCCTTGTACATCGGCATTGAAAGGTCGGCGGCGAACGCAGTCGATGCGCCGAGCGCTATCGCGCCGGCCGCCGCGAGAGTGATGAGTGTCCTGTTCATGTGCCAGCCTTCCCGTGTGCTTGATCTGGCCCACAGGACACATGAACTGCCTCAAAAGCGGATTAACGCCGTGGCAAGCGGTGAAAAAAGAGGCGGTGTGTTGTAGTTTTGCAACAAAGGGGCGCGGGAGTAGTTCAAACGTCCTTGTTGTCGAACATGAAAATATCGACTCCGCCGGTGGCGAAGCTTTGCACATCGGCGACGGCAGCCTGGCCTTCGGCGCTGCCGAACGCATTCTGAATGGCGGCTGTATCGTCGAAATGCAGAATTGCGACCAAATGGTAGTCCGAGCCGCCCATCGGACTGACGACCGCGCCATTGCTCACTTCGTATTTACGCAAGCCGGGAATTTTCTTGGCGATCGGCACGTGCTTTTCAAAATAATGCTTGTCGAACGCGGCTTTATCGCGCGGCGTTTTGTACATCACGAGCAGCCGGGCCATGAACGAGTTCCTCCGCCATCACCAAAAGATGGCGCAGCGCTACCACGTTTGTGCTTGACCGGCCACTACTCCGCCGCGCTGCGCGCGCCGACTGGATCGTAGTTGAGGATCGGCGCCAGCCATCGTTCGGCTTCTCCAGCAGTCCAGCCCTTGCGCGCCGCATAATCCTCGACCTGGTCGCGCTCGATGCGGCCGACGCCAAAATAATACGACTCCGGATGACTGAAATAGAGTCCGGATACCGAGGCGCCGGGCCACATCGCGAAGCTCTCGGTGAGTTTTATGCCAATCCGCCGCTCGGCATCGAGTAGCTGGAACAGCGCCGCTTTCTCGGTGTGGTCGGGCTGCGCCGGATAACCGGGGGCAGGGCGGATGCCGCGATATTGCTCCGCGATCATTTCGGCGCTGCCTAAAGCCTCTTCCGGCGCATAGCCCCAGAATTCCCTCCGTACGCGCTGGTGCAGACGTTCGGCCAACGCCTCGGCCAGCCGGTCGGCCAGCGCCTTGGCCATGATCGCCGAGTAGTCGTCATTGGCACCCTTGAAACGCTCGACCACCGCTTCCTCGCCAATCCCGGCGGTGACCGCGAAGACGCCGATATAGTCCGCAAGGCCACTTGCGCGCGGCGCGACGAAGTCTGCGAGCGCGAGGTTGGCGCGACCGTCGCGGCGGGCGAGCTGCTGACGCAGCGTGTGCAGCACGGCGACCGGGTCGCGCCGCGTCTCGTCGGCAAACAGCAGGATGTCATCGCCTTCGCTGTTCGCCGGATAAAAGCCGAACACCGCGCGGGCGCGGAACCATTTTTCCACCGTAAGCCGCGCCAGCATGTCCTGCGCGTCGGCGAACAGGCTTTTGGCCGCCGCGCCGACCTTCTCGTCGTCAAGGATCGCCGGATATTTGCCTTTCAGCTCCCAGGTGGCGAAGAATGGCGACCAGTCGATGTAGTCGACAAGCTCGGCGATCGGGATTTCGCCCAAGGTTTGCGTGCCGATCCGTGCGGGCCGCGGTGGTGCGTAGTTGCCGGACCAATCGAGGCGCAGCGCATTGGCGCGCGCATCATCAAGTGACAGTCGTTTCTTGTTTTCCTCGCCGCGTGCGTGAGCGGCAGCGATACGTGCGTATTCGGCGCGAATATCGGTAATGGTGCGCTGCTTGGCCTCGCGCGACAACAGCGATGACACCACACCCACCGCCCGACTCGCGTCGTTGACATAGACCGCCTGTCCGCGGCGGTAATTCGGATGGATTTTCACCGCCGTATGGGTACGGCTCGTCGTTGCCCCGCCGATCAACAACGGCACCTCGAAGCCCTGACGCTCCATCTCGGCGGCGACGTGGCACATCTCGTCGAGCGACGGCGTGATCAGCCCGGACAGCCCGACAATGTCGGCATTCTCGGCGATTGCGGCTTGGAGAATTTTCTCCGCCGGCACCATCACGCCGAGATCGACCACATGATAGTTATTGCACTGAAGCACGACGCCAACGATGTTCTTGCCGATGTCGTGCACGTCGCCCTTGACGGTCGCGAGCACGATCTTGCCGTTTGACGAGGTGTGGGCGCGGCCGTCGCGTTCCTGGTCCATGAACGGCATCAGATAGGAGACGGCCTGCTTCATCACCCGCGCCGACTTGACCACCTGCGGCAGGAACATGCGGCCGGAGCCGAACAGATCGCCGACCACGTTCATGCCGTCCATCAGCGGGCCTTCGATCACGGCGAGTGGCCGCGGCGCCTTTTTGCGCGCTTCCTCGACATCGTCGGCGATGAAATCGGTGATGCCGTGAACCAGCGCATGGGAGAGCCGTTTCTCTACCGGCCACTCGCGCCAGGACAGATCGGCCTCCTTCTTTTCCGGGTCGAGCCGCGGTGTTGCTCGGCGAGTGCTAGCAGCCGCTCGGCCGCATCGGCCCGGCGGTTGAGCACGACGTCTTCGCAGGCCTCGCGCAGCGCCGGGTCGAGATCGTCATAGACGGTCATCTGACCGGCATTGACGATGCCCATGTCCATGCCGGCCGCGATGGCGTGAAAGAGAAACACCGAGTGCATCGCCTCGCGCACCGGTTCGTTGCCGCGGAACGAGAACGACAGGTTGGAGATGCCGCCGGAGATGTGGGCGTAAGGCAGGTTTTGTCTGATGGCGCGCGCCGCCTCGATGAAGGCTACGCCGTAATCGTTGTGCTCATCCATGCCGGTCGCCACGGCAAAGATGTTGGGGTCGATGATGATGTCCTGGGGCGGAAAGCCGACGCGGTTGATCAGGACATCACAGGCACGCGCCGCAATCGCGATCTTGCGCTCGAGCGTGTCGGCCTGTCCGCTCTCGTCGAACGCCATCACCACCACGGCGGCGCCGTAGCGGCGCACGGTGCGGGCGTGATGGATGAAGGCGTCCTCACCCTCCTTGAGCGAGATCGAGTTCACCACCGCCTTGCCCTGCACGCATTTGAGGCCGGCTTCGATCACGGAGAATTTCGACGAATTGATCATTACCGGCACGCGCGCGATGTCGGGCTCTGCCGCCAAGAGATTCAGGAACGTGACCATGGCCTTCTCGGAATTGAGCAGGCCTTCGTCCATGTTGATATCGATGATTTGCGCGCCGTTCTCGACCTGATCGCGCGCCACCGCGAGCGCGGCCGTGTAATTGCCAGCGGTGACGAGTTTGCGGAAGCGCGCCGAGCCGGTGACGTTGGTGCGCTCGCCAACATTCACGAATGGGATCTGCGGCGTCAGCGTAAAGGCTTCGAGGCCGGACAGCCGCAGCATCGGCTCGATCTTCGGAACGGCGCGCGGCGGTTTGCCCGCAACCGCCCTGGCGATGGCGCGGATATGCTCGGGCGTGGTGCCGCAGCAGCCGCCGGCGATGTTGATCAGCCCCGCTGCGGCGAATTCGCCCATCTGGGCCGCCATCGCCTCCGGGCCTTCATCATAGTGGCCGAATTCGTTGGGCAGGCCGGCATTGGGATATGCGCAGATCAGCGTGTCGGCGACGCGGCTGAGTTCAGCGATATGCGCACGCATTTCCCGGGCGCCAAGTGCGCAATTAAGCCCAATCGAAATCGGCACCGCATGCGCGATCGAGTTCCAGAAAGCCTCCGGCGTCTGCCCGGACAGAATCCGGCCGGAGCGGTCGGTGATGGTGCCGGAGATCATCACCGGCAGATTAATGGCACGCTCTTCCATCACGTCGGCGATGGCGTAGATCGCCGCCTTGGCATTGAGCGTGTCGAAGATCGTCTCGATCAACAGCAGATCGGCGCCGCCAACGATAAGGCCACGGATCTGCTCGCTGTAAGCAAGCCGGAGCTCATCGAACGAAATGGCGCGAAAACCTGGATTGGAGACGTCGGGCGAGATCGATGCGGTGCGGTTGGTCGGGCCAATCGCGCCAGCGACATAGCGCTCGCGGCCGTCTTCATCCTGCGCCATGCGGGCGGCCTCGCGGGCGAGCCGTGCGCCTTCGGCGTTAAGTTCGTAGGCGATCTCCGCCATGCCGTAGTCGGCCTGCGCGATGCGCGTCGAGGAGAAAGTATTGGTCGAAACGATGTCGGCGCCGGCACGGAAATAGGCGAGGTGTATGGCGCGCACTGAATCCGGACGGCTGAGATTAAGGAGATCATTGTTGCCGCGCACCTCGCGGTTCCAGGCGTCGAACCGCGCCCCGCGAAAGCCGTCCTCGTCGAGGCCCAGCGCCTGGATCATCGTGCCCATCGCGCCGTCGAGCACGAGAATTCGCTCGCTTGCCGCTCGGCGCAGTGAAGTTTCGGTCGGTGAGGGGGACGCTGGCTTACCCATTGGATGACGCCCGTTCTTTCTCCTTGTGGGATCGAGGCAGCGTGCCGTGCGCCTGGTTCGGGCGCAGGCCGAGCAAATGGCACACTGCGTAGACCAGATCGGCGCGGTTCATTGTGTAGAAATGAAAGTCGGTGACGCCGTGATCGACGAGATCGAGCACCTGTTCGGCGGCGACGGCGGCGGCAATCAGCTTGCGCGTCGCCGCATCGTCGTCGAGGCCGTCGAAGCGTTCGGCGAGCCAACCCGGCACCGAAGCGCCGCAGCGCGCGGCAAAATTTTTCGTGGTCTTGAAATTCTGCACTGGCAGGATGCCGGGCACGATTGGAATATCGATGCCGCCGGCGCGGACGCGGTCGAGATAGCGGAAATAGAGGCTGTTCTCGAAAAAGAATTGCGTGATCGCGCGCGTTGCGCCGGCGTCGACCTTGGCCTTGAGCATGTCGATGTCGGCTGTCACTGACGGGCTGTCTGGGTGCTTTTCAGGATAGGCCGAGACCGACACTTCGAAATTGCCGGTGCGCTTGATACCAACGACGAGGTCGGCAGCGTTGCGATAGCCGCCCGGATGCGGTGCGTAGCGTTCACCGGCGCCGCCCGGCGGGTCGCCGCGCAGCGCCACGATGTGGCGCACGCCGGCTTCCGCATAGGCGGTAACGACCGCGTCGATCTCTGTGCGGCTCGCGGCGACGCAAGTCAGATGCGCCGCCGGCGTGAGCAGGGTCTCGGCCAGAATGCGCTTGACGGTCGCGTGGGTCCGCTCGCGCGTCGAACCGCCGGCGCCGTAGGTGACCGAGACGAAATTGGGCTCAAGCGGCGCGAGCCGCGCGATCGCCTCCCACAGCGACTGCTCCATCTCTGGGGTTTTTGGCGGGAAAAATTCGAACGAAACACGGATGCTCCGCGGCGAACCGGCGCGAACGAAGCGGCTTGGGCGCGTCGTGGTCGTCATCACGCCACCTCGCGCGTTGGCGCGGCGAGCAGAATGCGCGGGTCGCGCGCCAGCCAGAGCGATACGGCGATCTTGCCTTGCGGCCCTGGCGGAATTGTCTGCTGGCGCACCGGCTCGAGGCCCGCCGCTTCCAGCCACTGTTTGACGGTTTCGGGGGCAAAGCCGAGGCGGCGATGCGCGTGCTCCTCGCGCAGGAATTCGAGGTCGTGCGGCGCGAAATCGACCACCAGCAAACGGCCGCCGGGACGCAGCACGCGCGCGGCTTCCCGAATGGCGCGTGCGCCGTCGTCGAGAAAGTGCAGCACTTGATGAATGATGACCGCGTCGAAGGTGTCGCGCAGCAGCGCGAGATCGTAAATGTCGCCGTGACGGACGCTGCAGTGCTTGAGGCCGGAGCGGTCGAGCCGGGCGCGCGCCAGCGCGAGCATGTCGCGCGACAGATCAAGCCCGATGCCACGCTCGATCTCGGGCGCAAACAATTCGAGCATCCGTCCGGTGCCGGTGCCGAGATCGAGCAGCGAGCGGATCGGCTTGTCGGCCAGCGCGGCGTGGACTTCTTGTTCGACGGCGGCGTCGGCGACGTGCAGATGGCGAATGCGGTCCCATTCGGCGGCATGGCGGCGGAAATAATTCTGCGCCGCGGCGGCGCGCGCGCTCCGCACCGCGGCGAGCCGTTCGCGATCGCGGGCGATGACCGGGTCACTGGGGTCAAGCCGCGCGATCAGACTGTTGGCGATGTCCGCCGCGCTGCCGCGTTCGCCGAGGCGGAAGAACGCCCACGAGCCCTCGCGAAAACGCTCGACCAGGCCGGCCTCGGCCAAGAGACGCAGATGCCGGGACAGCCGGGGCTGGGACTGCCGGAGGATTTCGGTCAGGTCGGAGACGGTCAATTCGGTCTCTGACAATAGTGTCAAAATGCGCAGCCGGGTGGCTTCGCCGGCAGCTTTCAGCGTGCCTGTCAGAGCCTGAAATGATATTTGTTTCGCTGCTTCAGGAGAGGACATAAAGATATCTTTATACCATTAAATGGGTGGCCACAATGGGAAATATCCCATCCAAGGTGGGAAAGCTCCCTCATCGCGCTCAGCGTGCGTGCGCCCTTGGCGGCATCGGCTCTGCCGTGCAAATTGGACCGTATGGCCGATCCGACAAGTCGTAATCGTACCGAGGAGGCCGCACCGCGATCCGACCCGAGCGGTCTGCGCGAGGGCGAAGTCGCCGTGACGCCGCCCGAGCAGTTCGACGCCTCGCTCTATTTCATTGGGCGCATCCGGACGCCGTGGCGGAGGCGTGAGGAGTGCCCGAAGAATGCGCGGGAGTCCGACGCGCTCTGCACTGTTGTGCTCGATCCGCGTTGGGTCGAGGGTCTCAAAGGGCTGGAAAGCGCAACTCACGTGATCCTGCTCTACTGGATGGATCAGGCGCGACGCGATCTCGTGCTCCAGGCGCCGCGTCATTACGCCGAGCAGCGCGGCACCTTCGCGCTACGCTCGCCGGTACGGCCCAACCCGATTGCGCTTTCGGTCGCGCGCCTTGTCGGCATCGACGGCAACACGCTGTCTGTCGTCGGCGTCGATTGTCTCGACAACACGCCGCTCATCGACATCAAGCCGTATTTTGCTTCGACGGATTCGGTGCCCGATGCATCGGTCGGCTGGCACGCCGATCGCAAACGCTGACTTTTAGAACAGCGCCGGAACCTCGCCGATCCTGATCATGCCGAGATAAACTGCGCCGTCGGCAAAGCGCAGCGGCAGCGCGGTTGCGGACTTGCCGTCAATCTCGGTCTGCTGACCCATCTTTTTCAGATCGTCGATCAGGCTGGCGTTAGCGCCCGCGGTCACAACGCCGCTCAATCCCGGCATCAAACGGTCGAGCGCCGCCAGCCCGCTTTCGTTGGACTGTCCAGAGATGCCGGCGAGCCGGTCGATGCCTTGACCGATCATCTTGTCGATGCCGAGATCAGGCACGATGCTCTCGATGCCGCTGATCGCGATAGTGATGACGCCGTCCAGCTTGCCGTCCGGCTTGACCGTCAGCGTTCCGCCGCCGACGATGGTCGCGTCGCTGCGTTCGATGCGCAGGGATTTGACCGCGATGCTGCCGCCTGACGCCTGCAACTCGCGGAAGCGGTCGGCGAATGATTTTGGCGCCAGATCGTTGAAGCCGCGCAACACCACCTCGACGTCGGCCCGCAAAGGCTTCGCGAGCCCGGAATGCAGTCCGGGCGCGGTGGCCGATGCGAGATGCAGGACCGCGTCGATCACGGGGTGGTTGTTGGCGGAGCCTTCGATGATGCGCGCCTGAAAGTCGGCACCGTCCGCCGCGAACAGCGCCGCCGTCCCGGTCCCGGCGCCACGAGCAAGCTGTGGCTTCGTGAGGCTGACAGAGAAAGCGTCGGGCTCGGGCGGCAGCCCGCTCACGCTGATCTCGGCGCTCGACCAATTGGCGGTGAGGCTCGGCGGTTGACCCGGCGCAGCGACTGTCAGCGGGGCGGTAATGTCGCCCACCAGCTGGGTGGGATGGAGAACCCCCGCGGTGAACGTGATCTCGTGTGCAGCTATTGCGAGCGGCGGCTGCACGGTGTTGAGCGTGGCCCCAGCCTGGGTGCAACGCGTCTGGATGCGGAACGGAAATCCCGAAATCCCTTCCGATCCGCAGGTATAGATCCGGCCGCCGGCGGCTTCCCGCGCCATCCAGCCGGCGAGCGTCCTATCCGCCACATTGGCTGCGTAATACCAGAGCGCGCTCCAACCGCCGGCAACGACGGCGATCGCCGCAACGGGGCCAAGAAACGCCCATAACCTTCGACGGGGCCGGGGACGGACGGTTGCGGCCGGCGCGGCGCCGCGCCGCGGCAGAGACCGACCCGCCTGCATCATGCTGAAAGGGGATTCACCTGCCATTTCGTCTTTTCGCCTGCCGACTGCGGCGTTTCCAAGACCTGATCAAAGACCTTTCCAAACAGACTTCAAGGTCCATAAGCGGCCCACAGGCCGCCATTGTGCCGCCCCAGTCGGGCTGCTAGGCGAGCGCGATCGAGCGCCAAGCCCATCAGATCGCCGGATTATGGTCCCCATCGACGAGCATGAAAACCGCGAGTTGTGGGTATTCGGCTACGGCTCGCTGATGTGGCGCCCGGGCTTTGATTACCTCGAACGCGTACCGGCGCGGCTTCGCGGTCTGCACCGGGCGCTCTGTGTCTTTTCTTACGTCCATCGCGGAACCCCGGAGCATCCGGGCCTGGTTTTTGGGCTCGACCGCGGCGGCATGTGCCGGGGCATGGCCTATCGGGTCGCCGCATCTGCGCGTACCAAAACTATCGCCTACCTGCGCGCGCGCGAACAGGTTACCTCGGTTTATCTGGAAGCGATGCGCCGGGTCGAACTGGAAGATGGCTCGCGACGGCAACTCGACGCGCTCTGCTACCTCGTCGATCGCGGTCACGTGCAGTATGCCGGCCGGCTGACGCTCGCGGAGCGCGTGCACTATGTACGACAGGGTCACGGTCAATCCGGCCACAATCGCGATTATGTGCTCGATGCGGTTCGCGCGCTGGAGGTGCTGGGCTACCGGGAAACCGATCTGCATCTGTTGGCTGCGCGGCTTGGCGCGCACGATACCGCGATCAGAGATCAGGACCCGGGCGCCAAGGTTTCGGCCTTTCCCGAACCGTGACCCTGATTTCTCATTTCGGATTCTTGCACCAGGCGCGCCGTCGCCGGCTCCAGCGCGTCCTGAATTCGCGCCAGAAATTCGCGGCCGCCTAATCCCGGCGCTATTGGATCGAGCATTTCGACCAGAACGCTGCCCGGATAGCGCAGCAGCGAGCGACGCGGCCAGAACAGCCCGGAATTGAGTGCTACCGGCACGCACGGGGCGCCCGATCTGACATAGAGATGCGCCACGCCGGATTTGTAGCTCGGCTCAGCTCCCGGCAGCCGGCGCGTGCCTTCGGGAAAGATCACGACCTGACGGCCGCGTTCGAGTTCCTTGCGCGTGCGCGCGGTCATTCGCGACAAAGCCGCCATTCCGGCGTTGCGGTCGATCGGGATCAGGCCGGCTTTCGCCATATGCCAGCCAAACAGCGGAATCCACATCAGCTCGCGCTTGAGAACGTAGGACGGATCGTCAAGCACGGCGTAGAGCGCAAATGTTTCCCAAGCCGATTGATGCTTGCAGGCGATGATGCAGCCGCCTCGCGGCAGCTTGTCGAGGCCGCGCCACTCAACCGTCGTGCCGCAGACGATACGCAACAGCCACAGGCTGGTGCGGGCGTAGGAGCGGATGAAGGCAAGGTGGACCCGGTGCGGCAGCAACAGGATCGGCAGCGCCACGATCATGTGGATGATCAGGCTCAGGTAGAACAGCGCGTTGAAAATCAGCGAGCGCGCAAGCGAGGCGTTGGCGGACCGTGCTGTGCCTGGGCGCGGGGATGCAGTCGAGGCGACATCGCTAACGTCGCGCATCTGAGACACGGCTGGCGCGGTTCGGCGGCATAGGCTCGAACTGCATTCTTACTTTTGCGAATAGAAATTTGAGATATTCGGACATCACCAGGCGCGTCGTGTCGGGATTCGACCACCATGGCTCGGTGCGCAGGCGATCTGATACGACAGGATAGGGGATGAGCGTAACGGTTGGCAATTGATGGCCGAGTTCGGCGAGCGCGCGAGGCATGTGATAGGTCGACGTGACAACGATCAGCGAACTGAAATCGTTCTTGGCGGCCCACAGCCGCGTCTGGACTGCATTGCCGAATGTGTTGATGGCCGAATAGTCGAGGTCCACGCAGCAGGCAAACAACCCATCATAATGTGGAATCTGGTGCGCAATGTCCGCAGTCGTCGTCCCCGGATTGACGCCGCTGATCAACAGCCGCTTGCCGCGATGGGCATCGAGCAATTCGAGCGCCTCGGTGACGCGTGAGTTGCCTCCGGTCAGCACCACGATGCCGTCGGCGGTACGCGTGAGCGGCACCTGCTGGTTCGGCAGCCGCCGCACAAAAAGTACAAAGCCAAGCACCATCAGGAGTACGCAAAGCGCGGCCACGCGAATAATCACCGCCTTCAGCCGTCGTGTTCGCACCGCGGTCTTAAGACTTACCATGGCCGCGCGCGTCCCTCGCGCCAACGTTTCCTTCGGCCGCCAACCGACGCCCGCTCCGCGGCCCGCATCATAGCGTCAAATTCCGATGGCGGCTTGGTAGAGACCGGCCATGACGACGTTCGTGGTTCAATCGATGCTCTTCAACGTGCGGTTTACGGTGTAGCGCGACGCCATCGCCGTCACCAATGCCATCAGAACGATTTGCCCCAGGATGGCCAAATAGCCGGTAGCGCCGATCGTGAAACTGCCGAACAGCGCCATGGCCTCGTCGCCGGCGGCGGTGCCGTTCAGCCAGACGTTCATACCTTGGATAGCGCCGAACAGCACGATTGCCAGTCCGCCGCCGATCGCACCGCCCTTGAGGCCCAGGATCAGAAAATGGCGCTGGAATTGGCTGGCGACAAAATTGTCGGTGGCGCCCACATAGTGCAGCACTTCGATGATCGGCCGGTTGGTCGCCATGGCGCCGCGGGTCGCAAAGGTGACCGACAGCAGGGTGACAATCAATACCAGGACAAGCACCGCAACCCCGCTCGCCGCGGCCGCGTTGGCCATGTCATGCATGCGGCCGATCCAGCGGCGATGATCATCGAGGCTGGCGCTCGGCACCTGTGCGGCCAGCGCCTTGCGCAGCGCGCTGAAATCCGGCGGCGCGCCGGACCAGAGTTTGACCACGACCATACGGGGAATCGGCAGATCATTGAGGTTGAGGCCGCTGCCGAGCCACGGCTCGACCAGCCGCGCCGACTCCTCCTTACTGTAGACTTGGACGCCGGCGATGCCGGGTGTACCGCGCGCAATCTCTGCAACCTTGCGCACATCGGCATCGAGATCGCGTCCCGCCGCCGGGCGGACCTGAATGGTGACCTCGCGCCCGACGTCGGAACTCCAATCGCTCGCCGCGCTCACCACCATCATCACCGCGCCGGCTGTCAACCCGGCCAGGAAGGTCATGATGGCGACGACGGCAATCAATGAGCGCCCGGCAATCGAGCCCTTCGGGACAATCGCCGTGCCGACGCGCGGCCAGTGCTCGCGCAGCGGCGAGACTTCCAGATCGTCCCATGGCTCAGCCTGGATCCTGATCCTGCTGTCCAGCGGCTCAATCGTAGACATGCAGTCGTCCTTCGTGCAGGACCAGACGGCGCGCGTCGTATTCGTCCATCAAGGCGATATCGTGGGTGGCGATAACGATGGCGGTCCCCGTCTTGTTGAGCTCGATGAACAGCCGCAGCAGCCGCTGACCGAGATTGGGGTCGACGTTGCCGGTCGGCTCGTCGGCCAGCAAAAGCTGCGGGCGGGCAATCACGGCGCGCGCGATGGCCGCGCGCTGTTTCTCGCCGCCTGACAAAATCGGCGGCAGCGCGTCGATGCGCTCCCCGAGCCCGACCCATTGCAGCAGCTCGACTACTTCCGCTCGGTATTCGGCTTCATCCCGGCCAAGCACGCGCAGCGGCAGCGAGACATTTTCGTAGGTAGTCATGTGGTCCAGCAGGCGGAAGTCCTGAAACACGATGCCGATGCGGCGGCGCAAGGTGGCTCGGCCGTCCTTGGAGAGCGTCGCCGTATCCTCGTCGAACATCGTGATCAGCCCGCGCGTCGGCTGCAGCGACAGGAACATCAGGCGCAAGAGTGATGTCTTCCCGGCGCCGGACGGGCCGGTCAGAAACTGGAACGAGTGACTGTCGATGCGAAAGGTAAGGTCGCGGAGGATCTCCGTGCCCAGACCGTACCGCAAGCCGACGTTCTCGAAGACGATCACGCGGTGCCTCCAACAGACCTTTCCGCGCGGGGTCTGGCCCGGAATTGGGTCCGGATTCGGTCCGGGACTCAGCTACGGTCCGTGCGGCCCTGACCTGCCCGGCCGTCCAATTCGCCCCATTCAGTCAATCTTAACATTACGGCGGCCGCAGTATGTTGGTGCAATGCCGTGGTTTCCAATTCGTTAACGGATGGCAGGCTAGGCTTGTGACAAAGTCGACGCGCCTCCTGATTCGCCGATGCTGATTGTCTGCCCGTCTTGCGCTACATCCTATGATATCGAGCCGGCAAGCCTCGGAGCCAACGGCCGCCAGGTGCGGTGCGTGCGCTGCCGTACCGTCTGGCGAGCGGAACTAAACCGCGCCGCCCAGTTGACGGCGGCAGCCGACGCCCTCGGTCCCGGCGCGCCAGAGTTGGCGCCTCCAGCGCCTGCCGCCATCACCGCCGGTGTCGAGACGGCCGCCGCCATCGCACAGGCCGCTTCGCCGCCCGATGTTCCCGGCGAACAGCCGTTCCAGGCGCCGGCCGAAGTGTCCGCGGGTGTCGGCGATTCTGTCCCGGTGGAGAATGTGCCGGAGGCTGAGACGGCGGAGGTTGAAGCGCCACCGCTTGCGCCGGTCGACCTCGATGCCGGGCGGCCGCCGATCGATATCGATGACGATCTGACGGACGAACCGCCGGAGGATATCGAGACTGCCGCGGCACGGCGCGCAAGGTCCCGCCGGCGGCTGCTGCAATTCCCGTCGTTGTCGCGCCTGCAGGCGCTCATCCTCGGTCTGCTGATCGTCGACGCCATGCTGATCGGCTGGCGCACGGACGTGGTGCGGCTGTTACCGCAGACAGCTTCGCTCTACGCGGCCATCGGGATGCCGGTAAATCTGCGCGGGCTCGGCCTTGACGATCTTTCGACCGCTACAGAAATGCACGAAGGCGTGCCGATCCTCGTCGTACGCGGCAAAATCGTCAACGTGACGGGCGCAATGGTCGAGGTGCCGCGCCTCAAGCTCGTCGTGCGCGATGCCGCCAGACGCGAAATCTATTCCTGGACTGTCGCCCCGTCGGCCGCGCGCCTGCCGCCGTACCAATCGGCCGAATTCGCCAGCCGGCTCGCGTCGCCGCCGGCCGGCAGTAAAGATGTGATGGTCCAATTCCTGAACCGCCGCGATCTCATGGCGGGCGGAGGCTGATGGCTATGTCGCGCATCCTGATCGCTGAAGACGAAGAAGCGCTGCGCGCCATGTGCGCGCGGGCGCTCGCGACCGACGGCCATCACGTCGAATCCGCGAGCGATGGCAGCGAGGCGCTGGAAATTTTGATACGCGAGCGCGGCCAATTCGATCTGCTGCTCACCGACGTGCGCATGCCGATCATGGACGGCATTGCCCTGGCGCTCGCAGCGGCGCGCGACTTTCCCGACCTCACGATTCTTCTGATGACAGGCTACGCCGATCAACGCGAGCGCGCCCAGGGCCTCGATGCCCTGGTTCACGATGTGATCGCCAAGCCGTTCTCGGTTGCCGACTTGCGTAGCGCGGTCAGCGAAGCGCTCGCCGTACGGGCGCGCTGAAGCTTTATCGGTTTGATCGGATTTTCTTCGGAAAACCGGCTTCCACCCCTCGGATCAAGTCCGAAGGCAAGCTTTTTCCGGAAAATGCTCCGAGCCACCGCGGCGCCTTCAATCCTCATCGAAGGCCGCGTAGGGCCGCGGTATCGGGTCGTGCCGAGGCTTCGATTCAGCCGACTGGAAATCTGGAGCTGGCTTGCCAAGATCGAAATTGATCATGCCGCGGCGTATGGCTCGCCGCTCCGCGAACAAATTGTAAAGCGTGTTGCCGTCGCCGTGCCGCACTGCGCGGGTCAGCGACGCGAGGTCTTCGTTGAAGCGGCCGAGCACTTCCAGCACGGCGTCCTTGTTGTGCAGAAAGATGTCGCGCCACATCGTCGGATCGGAGGCCGCGATCCGCGTAAAGTCGCGAAAACCGCTCGCGGAATATTTGAGAATCTCGGACTCGGTGACGAGCCGCAGGTCGAACGCGGTGCCCACGATGGTATAGGCGATCAGGTGCGGCACGTGGCTGGTGACGGCGAGCACCAGGTCGTGATGCTCCGCCGACATGATCTCGACATTGGCGCCGAACGCTTCCCAGAAGCGGGACAGTCGTTCGACGGCGGCTGGGTCGGTATCCTTCGGTGGCGTGAGAATGCACCACCGGTTGACAAACAGCTCGGCGAAACCGGCATCGGGGCCGGAATGTTCCGTCCCGGCGACCGGGTGGCCGGGAATGAAATGGACGCCGCGCGGAATGTGCGGGCCCATTGCGCGAATGACGTCGCCCTTGACCGAGCCGACGTCGGAGACGATCGCTCCCGGTTTGAGATGCGGACCGATCTCGCGTGCGACCGGGCCGCAGGCGCCGATCGGCACGCTGACGATCACGAGGTCGGCGTCGGCCACCGCGTCTGCGGCGTTATCGACGACCTGATCGGCAAGTCCAAGCTCGGCGATGCGTTGCCGCGTCGGTTCCGACCGCGACGTGGCGACGATCGTCTCGACGAGGCCCAGCGCTCGCGCCGCGCGCGCAATCGAGCCGCCGATCAGGCCAACGCCGATCAGTGCAAGACGATTGAAAGTGGGAGCGGACGCACTCATTTGCCGCCCAAGAAGTCCTTCAGCGCGGCAACAACAAGGCGATTGGCTTCCTCGGTGCCGACAGAGAGACGCAGCGCATTCGGCAGCTTGTAGGCGGCGACGTAACGCAGGATCAGACCGCGCGCGGTGAGGAACGCGTCGGCATCCTGCGCGGTGCGGCCCTTGGCTTCGGGGAAATGGATCAGCACGAAATTGGCGACGCTCGGCGTCACTTTCAGGCCGAGCTTGCCGATCTCCTGCGTGAGCCAGGCGAGCCAACGCGTGTTGTGTTCGCGCGACCGCTCCTGGTGCGCCACGTCTTCGATGGCCGCAACTCCAGCTGCGATCGCCGAGCCGCTGACGTTAAACGGGCCGCGAATACGGTTGACCGCGTCGACAATGGGAGCCGGCGCAAACATCCAGCCGAGCCGCAAGTTGGCCAAGCCGTGGATTTTCGAAAACGTGCGGGTCATGACGACGTTGTCGGACGTCGCCACCAGTTCGATGCCGGCTTCATAATCGTTGCGCTGGACGTATTCGGCATAGGCGGCATCGAGCACCAGGAGCACGTTGCCCGGCAGGCCGCGATGCAGACGTTTGACTTCGTCGAACGACAGGCAGGTCCCGGTCGGATTGTTTGGATTGGCCAGGAACACGATTCTGGTCTTTGGCGTCACTGCTTTGAGAATGCCGTCGACATCCGCCGTGAAATTGACTTCCGGCACTTCGATCGGCCGTGCGCCGGTGCCGAGCGTGACGATGGGGTAGATCAGAAATCCGTGGCGTGTGTGGATCGCCTCGTCGCCGTCGGAGAGATAAGCGTAGGCGAGCAGATGCAGCAGATCGTCCGACCCGGCGCCGCAGACGATGCGGTCCGGATCGAGCCCGAAGGCACGGCCGATGGCTTCACGCAGATCGCTTGCCGCGCCGTCAGGATAATCGTGCAGACGCGGTCCGATCGTATTGTAGGCTTCGATCGCGCGCGGGCTCGGCCCGAGCGGCGTCTCGTTCGACGACAGTTTGAACACCTTGGCCACGCCGGGCGCTTTGCTCTTGCCGGGCACATAGGGCGCGATATCAAGCACGCCTGGCCGGGGTAGGGGACGCATCGCGGTCATTACTTGTTTGCTCCGAACAGCCGCTTCTATCCTGCCCTTCAGGGGGAGGATCGCTTCTTGTGGGCCACCGTATAGCGGGTCGCGTGGCTGCCGACGAGGGCTGACGCGCGGATCGTGGCGCCGATGCTGACCAGCGCTTTACGCACGTCATCGACGCTGCCGTGCGGCAGCGAGATTAACAGCGCCGCGCCGTCGAAGGCCCGATCAGGCACGGCAATCACGTCGGCGATTGCGGCGAGCGCCCCGGCCGATTGCGCGCGCCAGCCCGATACCCGCATGCTCCAGACTTCGGTTTCGGTCACCATGGTGTCGGCAGCGGCGTGTGACACCACGAATACCGGCATGGCGACCGGATGATCCGCACGCTCCACGAACGGCAGCCGCGCGATGATCTTCGGCGCCGCGTCGAATTCAAGCGCAGTCCACCACGGTCCGGCGCCGGCGATGGCGAAGGCCGGAACGAGGCCGAGATCGCCTTTGGACGCCGTGACCGCTTCGACCACGCTGGCCGAGCCCATGTGAGGTACGAATGGCACGGTGAAGCCGAAATGAAAGCGCGCGGAATCGCGCATCGACGCATCGCCGGCGGACAGATCGGCGTGTACTGAAAACGGCGCCTGCACATAGGTGAATGTCGAGATGATGACGCGCCAGATGCTCTCGACGGTGTCGAGCGGCAGGCTGCCCCGATGGCGTTCGACCAGACGGCGCATCATTTCCGCCTCGCGCGCCGGGCGGAAGGCGGAGCCGGATTCTTGTGTCTTTTTGACCGCGATCAGCGTGTCAATCGTTTCACCGCGCTCCATCAAGAGCGCGTGCATCTCAGCGTCAATGCGATCAAGTTCCCGCCGCAGATCGGCAAGCGTCATCTGTTTCGGCTTCGCTTGCTCCTGTGGCTTTGCTCGTTTCGGCATGGCGTTCCTGGATGCGGCCCGCAGCGGCGTGAGGTCGGGCGGCGGTTCAAGTGATAGGAGCGGCGGGACGCGAAGGCAAAGAAAACGTTAACTCGTCCCGGGATGGGCATATTTACCCCTTTTCGAGCTATCCTGCCGCGTGCCGATTGAGCCGCAACGCGGCGCCGCCGGGAAGCGCTATGGCCGACGCAGCCACGCTCGATCTTGCCGACCGCACGCGCGAAGCGGATCAGCCGCATTCGCTGGTAGTGCGCTTTCCTTCAAATAATCCACTGCGGCTCGATGCAGGCGTCGATTTCGCTCCGTTGCAGATCGCCTATCAGACCTATGGTGCGCTCAATGCCGAGCGCAGCAACGCGGTTCTGATTTGCCACGCGCTGACCGGCGATCAGCACGTGGTCAATGATCATCCGGTGACCGGAAAACCCGGCTGGTGGGAGACCATGGTCGGACCCGGCCGGCCAATCGACAGCGACCGGTACTTCATCATTTGCGCCAACGTGGTCGGTGGCTGCATGGGCTCGTCCGGTCCGGCCTCGACCAATCCGGCGACCGGCATGCCGTGGGGGTTGGAATTTCCGGTGGTCACGGTACGCGACATGGTGCGCGCCCAGGCGATGCTGCTCGATTTTCTCGGCATCAACTCGCTATTTGCCGTGGCGGGCGGTTCGATGGGGGGCATGCAGGTATTGCAGTGGGCAGCGAGCTATCCGCAGCGGGTGTTTGCGGCACTGCCGATCGCCGCCGCAACGCGCCACTCGGCGCAGAATATCGCGTTCCACGAGGTCGGCCGGCAGGCGGTGATGGCCGATCCGGAATGGCGCGGCGGGCGTTATTTTGCCGACGACACCAATCCGCGGCGCGGCCTCGCGGTGGCGCGGATGGGCGCCCACATCACGTATCTGTCGGATGCGGCGCTCCACCGGAAATTCGGCCGTCGTTTTCAGAACCGCGACAATCCGACGTTCTCGTTCGACGCCGACTTTCAGGTCGAGTCCTATCTGCGGCATCAGGGCATCACCTTTGTCGAACGCTTCGACGCCAATTCGTATCTCTATCTGACGCGCGCGATGGACTATTTCGATCTCGCCGCCGATTATGACGGCGCCGTCGCCAATGCGTTCCGCAATACGCCGACGCGGTTCTGCGTCATCTCGTTCACCAGCGACTGGCTGTTTCCGACCTCGGAGTCGCGCGCCATCGTGCACGCGCTCAATGCCGCCGGCGCGCGCGTCTCGTTTGGCGAGATCACGACCGACAAGGGCCACGACGCGTTTTTGCTCGACGAACCGGAGCTGTTCGCCATCGTGCGCGGCTTCCTGGAAGGCGCCGCCAAGGCACGCGGCCTGCCGGCGGGCAAGAGCTGACCATGCTGTCGCGGGTCAAACACGATCTGACCATGGCTGACGCGGCGCGCAGCTCGGGCGGCTCGCGCGTCGACTTGCTGGCGGTCGCCGAGATGGTGGCGCGTGGCGCGCGCGTGCTCGACGTCGGCTGCGGCGACGGCGAACTGCTGCGCCTTTTAGAGACGCGCGGTGTCGATGGCCGCGGCATCGAGTTGTCGCGCGAGGGCGTCAACGAGTGCGTCGCCAAGGGGCTGGCGGTCATTCAGGGCGACGCTGACACCGATCTCGCCGATTATCCCAACGACGCTTTTGACTACGTCATCCTCTCGCAGACATTGCAGGCCACTCGCCAGCCGCGCGTCGTGCTTGAGCACATGCTGCGTATCGGCCGCCACGCCATCGTGTCTTTTCCGAATTTCGGGCACTGGAACATCCGGCTGCAACTCTTGTTTGGCGGCCACATGCCGCGCACCGACAATCTGCCCTACGCCTGGTGGGAGACGCCGAACATTCACTTTTGCAGCATCAAGGATTTCCGCGATCTCTGCATCGCGGTCGGCGCCAAGATGGATGAGGCCGTGGCGCTCAACGCCTGGGGCCGGCAGATGCGCCTGAAAATGCCGTGGTGGTTCTGGAATTTGTTCGGCGAGCAGGCTGTATTTTTGCTGAGCCGACAGAGTTAGCGCGCTGTTCGCCCGGTTCCGATCAAGGAACCGGGCGTGTCTCTTATTCCCTCGCAAGCCTGGCGTCGGCGTCTTAACGGAGCGGATACACGCCGCTCACTTGACGCACTTGCCGTTCACAAGATGCTGGCCGGCCGGACACGGCGGCTTTGGCGGCGGCGGCGCCGGCTTTGGCGGCGGTTTCGGCGGTGGCGCTACCGGTTTTGGCGGTGGCGGTGCTGGCTTAGGCGGTGGTTTAGGTGGCGGCGCTACCGGCTTGGGTGGCTGTACAACTGTATGGGGCGGCGTTGCCGGGTGAGGTGGAGTTACCGGGTGTGGAGGGGGCGTAACCGGGTGGGGCGGTGACACAGGTCTCACACACGCGCCCGAGGCGTTGCGTGTTTCGCCGGGCGGACAGGGCGCGGGCCCTACCCTCACGCAGGCGCCTGAGGCGTTGCGCGTTTCACCAGGCGGACACGGCGCAGGTCCTGTCTTCACGCAGGCACCTGAGGCGTTGCGCGTTTCACCAGGCGGGCAAGGCGCTGGTCCTGTCCTGACGCAAGCGCCTGCGGCGTTGCGCGTTTCACCAGGCGGGCAGGGCGCTGGTCCTGTCCTGACGCAAGCGCCTGCGGCGTTACGTGTTTCACCAGGCGGGCAGGGCGCTGGTCCTGTCCTGACGCAAGCGCCTGCGGCGTTACGTGTCTCACCAGGCGGGCAGGGCGCTGGTCCTGTCCTGACGCAAGCGCCTGCGGCGTTACGTGTCTCACCAGGCGGGCAAGGCGCTGGTCCTGTCCTGACGCAAGCGCCTGCGGCGTTACGTGTCTCACCAGGCGGGCAAGGCGCTGGTCCTGTCCTGACGCAAGCGCCTGAGGCGTTGCGCGTTTCACCAGGCGGGCAGGGCGCAGGTCCGGTCCTCACGCAGGCGCCTGAGGCGTTGCGCGTTTCACCAGGCGGGCAGGGCGCTGGTCCTGTCCTGACGCAAGCGCCTGCGGCGTTACGTGTCTCACCAGGCGGGCAGGGCGCGGGTCCTGTCCTGACGCAAGCGCCTGCGGCGTTACGTGTCTCACCAGGCGGGCAAGGCGCTGGTCCTGTCCTGACGCAAGCGCCTGCGGCGTTGCGCGTTTCACCAGGCGGGCAGGGCGCGGGTCCTGTCTTCACGCAGGCGCCTGAGGCGTTGCGCGTCTCGCCAGGAGGGCAGGATGGCTGCGTGGCAGTTACGCACGCGCCCGTAGCCGGATTGTGCACCTGCCCGCCAGGGCATTCGCTCCTCCAAACGCAGACGCCCTGAGGTGTCCGAACCTGCCCGGGCGGACAAGCGACCGGTGTGCTGGGGACACACACGCCCGCGGCATTGCGGGCCTGTCCGGGCGGGCAGGCAACCGATGCGTTGGGAATGCACGCGCCCGCGGCGTTGCGGACTTGTCCGGGTGGACATGGCTGCGGTGTGCTGGGGACACACGCGCCCGCGGCATTGCGGACCTGTCCGGGCGGGCAGGCAATCGTTGCGTTGGGAATGCACGCGCCGGCGGCATTGCGCACTTGTCCGGGCGGACATGGCTGCGGTGTGCCGGGGACGCATGCGCCCGCGGCGTTGCGGACCTGTCCGGGGGGGCAGGCAACCGAAGCGTTGGGAATGCACGCGCCGGCGGCGTTACGTGTCTGTCCGGGGGGACACGCGACCGGTGTGCTGGGGACGCACGCGCCAGCGGCGTTACGGATCTGTCCGGGCGGGCACGGTTGCGGCGTCCGACCGACGCAAACGCCGGCGGCGTTGCGGGTCTGCCCCTGCGGGCAGGGTGGCACCGGGGTCGGCACGCACGCGCCGGCTTGGTTGCGGACCTGTCCGGGCGGGCACGGCTGAACCGGGCGCGCAACGCAAGCGCCACTTGGATTGCGAACTTGTCCGGCAGGGCATGCTGGAGCTGCCACGCATGCGCCAGTGGTGGGATTATGGATCTGTCCACCTGGGCATTCGTGTTGCCATACGCAGGCCCCTTGCGGCGTGCGCACTTGGCCGGTCGGACACGGCTTGACCGGTTGCGTTGCGCACGCGCCGGTCGTTGGGTTGTGCACCTGTCCTCCCGGGCACTCGGTGCGCCATACGCAGATGCCTTGAGGGGTGCGCCCCTGGCCGGGCGGGCAAGGTGTCTGGATCACCGGCATGCATGCGCCAGCCCGATTGCGCACCTCACCCGGAGGGCATGAAATGGTCAGGCAGAAGCCTGCCGGATTACGAATTTCGCCGGGCGGGCAGGGTTGCTGGATGATCGGCGAACAGTAACCGGCGGGGTTGCGGACCTGACCCGGCGGGCACGGCGGCATAATTGGCACGCACGCACCCCTCTGGCCGACCGGCATTTGGCCGGGTGGGCATGATCTGATCGGGACGCAGACACCTTCAGCGTCGAGCGCTTCGCCGTTCCGACAAATTGGCGGAATCCAGCATCTGTTCGTAAACGGGCTGAGCGTCTGACCGGGCGGACACTGCTCCACACAGCGGCCGCTGTCATAGTCGAACCGGGTACCGAGCGGACATGAGCAGAAACCTTCGCGGTTTCGCCTCAGGTCGCCAGGGCACTCCGGCACGATGCAGCGATCGAGCCGCCGATCGTAGATCTCGCCGGGCCGGCATTCGTAATAGGGCGGAACATAGTGACACGCGCCGTCCTCGCCGGGATATTCGCCGAATGGACAGCACGCGCCTCCTGGCGCGGCCTGATCGCGGAGGCAACACTCGCCGTTAGGCAGCTCCACATAATCGCGTCCGCAGCGGCTCGGGGGCGGGACATGCGGAATATACGGCGGCCGACACGAGCCGTTCAGCTGCGGCTGTTCACCGGGCGGACAGCATCGGCCGGTGATGGTGGTTCGGCCCACCGGGCAAGCCGGCGGGATGACGATGCAAGTGTTGGTGCCGGCGTTGAACCACGATCCGGCTGGGCAGACGATCGGCGGCATGACCGGGACGGCAACTTGTCCGCACGCCATCGGGATCGCGATGTCGCCCATATAGCCCCGGATCGCGGGACTGTCGTATTGGACGTTGTAATCGACAAAATATGTCTGCATCGGCGGAACGTTCGCCGGCGCTATGAGATCGATAGCGTTGCCTTGCAGACCATTGAGGTAGGGCGTGCCATTGGCAGCGAGGAGTTTTGCCAGATTGGCATCCTGCGACTCGCGCATATCCTCGCCGGTCGACCAGAGAAATCCGCCGCAGGCGCTGCGGTTGATCCGGCCGTTCGCGCCGTAGGCGTAGCCGATCGCGATGCCGCCATTGGAATTGGCCATCGCCCCGGGAAAGCCGATCGCATACTGGTCGGGAACGGCTTGCCAGCCTGGCGGCATCCCAGGCGCCGCCGGCACCGGCGCATAACGCAGCACGCGGCCGATCCCCGCCTGCGCGAGCGAAACCATCTCATAATCGCCGGTCGGCGCGGCGCGTTCGGCGAGCAGCATATTTCCTTTGCCGTCGAACACGATTTTCGAGATTTCGGTTGGGCCGGCCGCCGGCGGCACCTGAAGTTCGACGTGGGCGTCAACGCCGAACGATCCGTCCGGATTGATGCCGACGGACCAGATCTGAAGCTGATCGGCGATTGCGTAATAGAGGCGGCCGTTAGCCACCGCGAGACCGAAGACGCGCCGTTCCGGCGCGGCGTAACCCCATGTCTCCGGCTTGTCGGCGCTGAATTGGTCGCTGGCGATCGAAACGGCGCGGCTCGGATCGTAAGCGACAGCCGGCAAGCCCGCCGCCTGACGGCCCTGCACGCCATGATCGTAGCGTGCGACTTCCTGGCCAGAGAGATTGAAACGGTGGATCATCCCGGTCTGGCGATCGGCGACGAACAATGTGCTGGAGGACGGATCGAACGCAAGCCCGCCAAGTGCCGGGCCGTTGTTCGGCGCACCGTCAAGCGCCACATTGGCGAACAGACTGACGGCGCCGGTCGCGCCGTCGATGCGCCAGATCGAACCTGGGCCGCCGCCTTGTGCGTCCGGCCCGAACAATCCAGCCATGAAGGTCGCGCCGACGCCGCCCTGATGAACGCGAACGAGCGCGCCGGACTGGCCCTGCGCGACGATTGGCAGTCCGTAGGCGGAAGTCGCCGCGACATAGATGTTTGGCGGATTGGCGTTGTCGAGCGCCACGCCGAATACCTGCCCGACCTGTCCAGCCGTGACGGTGAATGGATTAGGCGTCGCCAGCACTTGCGCCTGTGGCGGTGCGCCTGTCGCCTGCAGATTGAAGATGCGGACCGAGGGCCCGTTGGGATCGATGAAAGTCTGGTCGCCGGGATCGACGCCGGGTGTGACTTGCGCCGGTTGCGGAGCGCCGGAAAATCCGGTGACGACGGCGTCGCCGGACTGGAGAATAGCGATGGGTGCCTGGGCGCGGGCCGTGCCGATGGGTAGCGCTGCGGCCAAGAGTCCAAGCGCCGCCAGCGTGGACCTGAACCTTATTCCGCCACTTCCGCGGACGAGTTGCATCGAGGGGGGAGCAAAACGGCGTCGCGTGTGCAAGCCCGCAGTCCCAAGAAGGCGGGAAAAAATCACCTTATGTCCCCCGATACTTCGCCGTCAAAACGGAAGGCCGCTGATCATTGAGTCAGTCGATTGATAAACGCAAGACGCATTTATGGCCGAATTGCCACAACCGCAGTTGACCGTTCAGGCGACAATACGTCCATGTTCATTTTGGTCAATTCAAGTCATGACGGCCGCGGCCCGTACGCGCGTTGCGCGCATCCACCTGACTCGCCATCGCGCTGCCAACAAGCCGACAGGATGTATTGCGCACACTCTAGGCTCGATAGCGAGACTGTACTATCGACTGGCGCCCGGTCTTCGCGACGACTGTATTAATGTGATAAGCGAAGGCGGCAGCGTTCGTCGCGCGAACGCCGCCGGACGGGCCCGTAGCTCAATGGTTAGAGCTAGCGGCTCATAACCGCTTGGTTGGAGGTTCGAGTCCTCCCGGGCCCACCAATAAATTAAATCAATGACTTAGCCTCTATATTGGCGACATCGGCGACAGTTGTTGGCGACACTCTCCGCTTGCCGCTAGTCTCCAAGAATAACTCGATGACGCCCTAAGAGTGGCTCGCCTAGTCGATCTGCAGGGACCAGCGGGCACGGCTCATAGGGTTGAGCGAGTTCGCGGAGAAAGTCCCGTTCGACCTCGCGACCCGCTCCTTCGACTAAAGAGCGCGCCATCGCGGGCAGTTCTGTGCGCGCGATCAACGACGCAGTGAAACGCGGCGCCCATCTCGGGATGCGCGCTATCCATCCTTGACGCCGCCTTTAGTCGAGAACCCGGTCTAAAACAAAAGGCAGACTGCGAAGGTTTGTGCAGGGGTCACAGTGGAGCGCGTTCCTCATGCTCATTAATGATACTGTCGGTGGTATGCGCCAAATACTCCAAATTACGAATTTCCTCGATGCTGTCGTAGGAAAGAAAAGTACAGCTTCGTGCCAGCGGCCCGCGATCCAAAAATGAAAAGATGGGACGCCTGATCTCGTCGAAAACCTTTTCGCGACGTTCTTCCGGAGCGACAATGTGAAGTCGTATGTCCATGTTCGGTTGAAGAGCTAAAAGGTCGGCCATCCTGAGCAGCCCGGAATAAATCGCCGTAGTATGCTCAACCTCAAAAGCGCGAGCGATTGAACGTCCCTTTAGCCACAGCACATCAATCTGTTCGACAGTGTCGAGTGTCACCTTATCGTAAGCAAGCGGCAACTCATCGATGAACGCGTCCCGCCACTTGTCCATGACCAATTCCCGAACGCGCGCTCTGTCATTCCTCGGCAGCCAAACCCTGAAGCCCATCGCTGCGCCGATTTCGGCAAGCTTGGCTTGAATTTGAATGGATCGGCGCGCGGCAGGCGCCTGATCCGGGATCGCCGCGTCATCTTCATCCTCTTCCTGATCACTTGGCACCGTGACGGTGACTTCGCCCTCAAGCGTTTTGACCTTCCGATCCTTTGCCCATCGCTCTTTAAGATTCGGCATGTAGAAATCCAGCGTTTCACCCGGATTCTCCGATTGCAGTTTGGCTCGCAATGCAGCCAGCGCTTCATCTAACTGCCTGTCTTTCCATTGCTGAATTTGTCGCGCAGGCGCTACCTCGAAGGCAGTGAGAATACTACGCCGATCATTGTTCGATGAAATGCGCTCTACTCGGTCGGGAAATGCGAAAAATCGCAACATGTGTCGAAACTGTCGACTTCCCTCGCGCGGCACTGCGGTGATCCACGAAATAAATAAGTCATAATCTGTGAGAAGCGAACGACGCTCGGTCTCGGAATGATGTTTCAGGTCGAGCATTAAATCGAGCAAATATTTCAGTTCGGCGGGTCTGTAATTGTTAAAGCCAGGCCCGCCAGAGCCGATACCCTTGAGCACTTCGTCTCTTAGCATTGGGTGATTGGGAGGCAATTGTTCGCCTGAAAGAGACCATAAATCGCACACCTGTCGACGCTTTGTATTCGCCTTCATGTTGGATGGAAATAGTAAGAGCGCCCAAATCATCTCGGCCATTAATTGTTTCGCAGGCCGTGACACAGGCTTCATCTGACCCTTCAGCTTGGTCAGAAAATCGTCAGAGCCATAGTCCGGATGATCGACGAATGCATGATGAACTTCCTCGACCAACGGTGATGTCCAAAGTGCACTCGACGTGAAGATTGACCGATCCTCGACGATACAAGTTTGTATCCAGCGCTCCGCTGCCGCGAGGATGGGAGCAATATCCTTGTCATGAACGTTCCGCGCCATGAGGGGCAGCCCCTGACCCGTTTCCGGTTCGGGCAATACTATCATAAAACCAGCGGCAGATCGTGGGTTACATTCTCGGCGTCAACCTGCTGCCGTCCACCGGCGAGTTCACATACGACACGATTCCCTATCTCGGCCAACGGGTCACCGAAACCCTTCTCACCTCGATCAATCGCTACGCCAACGGTGGGCCGCTCGCCGGCACCGGCACGGTTACCGACTATTCGATCGCGATCAACCAACTGCAAGCGGCGTTTCCGGGCTGCACAACGATCGCGGTCGTCGTCGCCTGGTTCGGCAACTCGACCGACGTCACCGCCTGCCAGATTTATCCATCGACGACCTATATCAACGGGACGTTTCAGCAGGCCGGCGGCGGCTCGGATGTTTGGCGTTGTTCGAGCCTGACGCAATCGTCGCCGGGGCTCATTCCAATTCCGCTGGTCGGCGAGTCCTTCATTTACGGCGGAACGCCGTCCGATCAGTCGATCGTCCGCTGTATCCGCGACCTGAAATCGCGCGGTCTGCGCGTCGTCTTCTATCCGTTCATCCTGATGACGGCGAGCGGTGAGCCCTGGCGTGGCCGGATCACATACAACGGGACGGACATTTCGAGCGCCGCGACGACCGCGATCAATAATTTCCTGGGTAGGGCCGCGGTCGCGGACTTCGCCCAGGACAATTTAAATCTGACCGTCGCGTATTCAGGCGCGGCGACCGATTACACCTATCGGCGGATGATCCTGCACTACGCCAACCTGTGCTGCGTCGCCGGCGGCGTCGATCTGTTCCTGCTCGGATCGGAATTTCGCGGGCTGGAAGCCATTCGCGGGCCGGCATGGACCAAGGCGGGGACGGTCAGCGGCGGCACCACGACCTGGGACTATCCCTTCGTCGCTGGGCTCGTCCAGCTCGCCGCCGACGTGCGCACCGTGTTCAACACTGCCGGACTGACCAAGGACGTCACGAACCTGCACAACCTGATCGCCTATTCGGCCGATTGGTCGGTGTGGATGGGCTACCAGCATCCGGGCGAGAACGGCCAGTGGCCGCATCTCGACCAGCTCTACGCGTCGAGCAACATCGATCTGGTCTCGTTCGACAATTACATGCCGCTTTCGGATTGGACGACCGGCAACGGCGGCCTCGACGCCGAGAATTGGCTTGTGACTGCGCCGACCGGCACCTGGCCGCCCGAACCGTCCACGTTTAGCGGGCTCGGCATGACGGGCCAGCCGACGATCCATTCGCTTGCCTACCTGAAAGCGAACATCGAAGGCGGCGAGAAATTCAACTGGTTCTACAACGACACCAATAATCTCGGCGCCGGCTTCGACCCGAACGGCACCGATCTGCGGGTCTCGCTGCCCGAGGGTGATCGGCTGGCGCAATCGCGCAATCAGTATTATCCGAACCAGCAATTGCTCGCGAACAAGCAACTGCGCTGGTGGTGGAACAACTATCACTATGCGATCTATGACGACGGCGACGGCGCCGGCTGGTCGCCGCATGGCTCTCCCACCGCATGGGTGCCAAACTCGAAGTCGATCACGTTTGCCGAATACGGCTTCCCGGCTTGCGACAAGTGTACCAACCAGCCGAACCTGTTTTATAGCCCGGCGTCGAACGAGAGCGGCACGCCGTTCTGGTCGATCTGGGACCCAAGCGCCAGCGTTTCTGGAGATTATTGGCCGCGCCGTGATGACGAGCTGTACCTGCTCGCGCTGCAAGCGGTCCACGAATACTGGGTCACCGACGGCAACAACGAGACGGTCGGCGGCGTGCCGATGATCCAGACGGCGTTCATGTCGGTCTGGAATTGGGACGCGCGGCCGTTTCCGACGTTTCCAAACATGGTGAGCGTGTGGGGCGACACGGGAGACTGGCCGGCCGGCAATTGGCTTTCCGGCAAGGGCCCGTTCCTGACGCCGCTCGTTCCAAGTGGGCCGCCGTCGATCGGGCCTTATTCGACCTTCCCGTCGATTGACACGCTCGCCTGGTCGGTGAAGTTGTCGCCGATCTTTTCGACTGGCACGGCCTTGCATGTGTCCGGCAAGGAATTGCGTGCAGCAAAGTACGCGGCGCCGCTGTGGGCGATCGAGCTCAATTACGACCTGTTGCGCATGGTGGCGCCGAACATCGAATTGCAGGAGATCATCGGCTTCTTCGAGGAATGCCTGGGCGAGGAGGCGTCGTTTTACTTCGAGCCGCCAACGCTCTCGCCCGTCTTTGCGCAATCGATCGGCACCGGCGACGGATCGACCACGACGTTTCCCTTCGGCGTCTCGATCGGCGCCGCAAAGATCACGCCGGCGAACGTCGGAACCGCGCCCAACATCTATTTGAACGGCGCAGTGCAATCCTCAGGCTACACGATCAATGCCAACCCCATGGCGCCGACCGTAACCTTTGCGACCGCGCCGGCGCCGGGGGTCGCGATCACCGCCGACTTCGACTGGTTTTTTCTCTGCCGTTTCGAGGATGACAGCGAGGACGCGGAGGAATTCATGGCCACGCTCTATGCGCTGCACTCGCTGAAGCTGCGCACCGTGCGCTCATGACCACGCCGCCCTCGCTGCCGACCTTGGCCGGCTTGTCCTGGTCGCGCCACAAGAAGCCCGGATTCTCGACCCGCGTGGCGTCGCACGTATCCGGGCGCGAGGTGCGCGTCGCCCTGATGGAATATCCGCTCTACGAGTTCGAAGCGGTCTATGGCGGCCTCGCATCGAATGCGACGGCCGGTTTCGCCGGGCTCGGCGGGACCAAGCTTGCAGAGCCTCATGGGGTTCTTTCTGCAACTCCAAGGGCAGTTCGGGACGTTCCTCTACGGCGATCCCGACGATAACGCGGTCACGGGCCAGGCCTTTGCGACCGGCGACGGCTCGACCACCTCGTTCACGATCATGCGGTCTCTTGGTGGCTTCCTCGAACCTGTGGGCTGGGTGACGACGCTCTCGAATGTGTACTTGAACGGCACCCGGCAGACGAGCGGGTTCAGCCTGACAATGCCCAACACGCTCGCTTTCACCACAGCGCCAGGCTCGGGTGTCGTGGTCTCGGCCGATTTCGCTTTCGCCTTCAACTGCCGCTTCCTCGACGACCAGATGGAATTTGAGGAGTTCATGTCGAACCTCTGGAAGCTCGAAAGCATGAAGTTCCGCAGCGTCAAGAGCTGGCTTGGCGGATAAGGCTCATGAAGCCGGCATCATCGGCGCTGATCACGTATCTGAACAACGCGCGCGCCAACCCCGACGTGCCGCTCATCATGGCGGACGCGTTCACCTTCACGCTGCTGAGCGGCTTGATCCTCTGCTACACCAACGTTGATGTGACGTTCGTCTATGGCGGCAACACCTATCTGGCGAACTCAATCCGTGTTGACGGCCTCAAGTACAAGGCCACGGTCGGGCTCGAGGTCGATCAGCAACAGATTACGGTCGCGGCGCTCGCCACCGACACCATTACCAGCGGCGCGCCTTTCCTGCAGGCGTTGCGCGACGGCTCCTTCGACGGCTGCGAGATCGTCCGCTATCGCGTCTTCTTTTCCGATCATGTGGGCGGCACCGCGATTGGCTCGGTGTTGCTGTTCAAGGGCCGGCTCGGGGTGGTCGAGGAAATTGGCCGTACTTCGGCGAAGCTCACGGTCAATTCCGACCTGGCGCTGCTCGACATCGATATGCCGCGCAACGTCTACCAGCCGACTTGTCTTCACACGCTCTACGATTCCGGCTGCACGCTGGTGAAAAACGCCTTCGGCACCAACGGCACGGTCGGTTCGGGATCGACCGCCTCAGCCATCAACTGGTCGGGGGCGAGTGCGAATTTCGTCCAGGGCTCGATCACCTTCACCTCCGGCGTCAATGCAGGGGTGACCGCGACGGTGGGCTCAGTCGCTGCGGGCGCGTCGATGACGCTGCGCTATCCACTGGAGAGCCCGCCGGCCGCCGGCGACGGCTTCACGGTCTATTACGGCTGCGACCACACGCCCGCCACCTGTCAAGGCAAGTTCAATAATCTGGCGAACTTCCGCGGCTTCCCGTACGTGCCGCCGCCCCAAATGGCCATTTGATAAATGTTCGACATCGAGGGCCGGCAGCGCACCACCGTGATCGCGGAGGCGCGATCCTGGCTGGGCACGCCCTACCATAACTGTGCCGACATCAAGGGCGTCGGTGTCGATTGCGGCATGCTGCTGGTCCGCGTCTTCGTCGATACCGGCCTTGCGGCGTCGTTCGATCCGCGGCCTTACCCGGCCGACTGGCACCTGCATCGCAGCGAGGAAAAGTACCTCGGCTTCGTATTCGACCGCGGCAGCGAGGTCACGACGCCGCAACCGGGCGACGTGATGGTGATGCGCATCGGGCGCTGCTACTCGCATGGCGGCATCGTCACGATGACCGCACCGCTCACCATCGTCCACGCCTACTTTCAAGCGCAGCGGGTCATCGAGGAGGACATCACTCGCAGCAGCCGGTTGTCGGACCCCGCCCGTAAGCCACGCTTCTTCAGTTTCTGGGCGCCCCAAAGAGGCGCGCAAAGTGGGTTGGAGGGCGGCGCTTTGCGCGCCGCTAACAAATGAGCGGCCTTTTCGGCGGCGGTTCGCAGCCGACCACGACGCCGGACTATACCGGGCTGCAAATCCAGACGGCGGTCAACACGCTGCCGATCCCGATCATCTGGGGCATGTCGAAGCTTGCCCCGAATATCATCTGGTACAACGACTTCCAGACCTATGCGGCAGGCGGTGGTGGTGGCGGCAAGGGCGGCGGTGGCGGCGGGGGCAAGTACGGCGGCGGGAGTTCCACGACGACTTACAGCGCGTCCATCATCATGGCGCTTTGCGAAGGGCCGATTACCGGCATCAACCAGATCTGGAAAAACCAGTCGACCTATACGATGGCCGGGCTCGGCCTGTCGCTGTTTTCCGGCACCGATCCGCAAAGTCCATGGAGCTACGTGTCTGCGGCCTATCCGTCGCAGGCTCTCGGCTATGAGGGGACGGCCTATGTGTGCGCCGAGAATTACAATCTCGGTGACACTGCCACGCTCGACAATCATAACTTCGAAGTGCAGGGGCTTCGCTACGGCAGTGGCTATGGCCAGCTGCAGTTCAATTCGTCGGACGTTGCGGGTAGCGGTTCGGGATACGCTTTCGTCGATGCCGATCCGGCGCTGATCGTCTCCGACTTTCTCACCAGCCCGCAGTTCGGGGTCGGCTTTCCGAGCGGATCGATCGACGCGACCACGTTGTTCACTCAAGGGGGCAGCAACGATGCTTCGTACCAGACCTATTGCCGGGCAATTGGCCTGGCGCTCAGCCCGGCGCTCACCGACCAGGAACAGGCATCGTCCATTCTTCAACGATGGCTGCAACTGACCAACACCGCGGCAGTGTGGTCGGGCGGGCTATTGCGGTTCATTCCCTACGGCGACAGTGCCGTCACGGGCAACGGCGTCACCTTCACCCCGAACGTCACGCCGATCTACAACCTGGGCGATGACGACTTTGTCGTCGAGAAGAACCAGGACCCGCTGCAAGTCTCTCGCTCTGACCCTTACGCGGCCTATAACGTCTGGCGGCTCGAATGCGCTGACCGCACCAATGCCTATAACCTGACATCGATCGAGTCGCGCGATCAGAACGCGATCGAACTTTACGGAATGCGGATCGCGCCGACAGTCACGGCGCATGAGATTTGCGACTACAACGTCGCCTCGATCTCCGGCCAGCTCATGCTGCAGCGGGCCGTGTACATCCGCAATACGTACAAATTCCGGCTGTCCTGGGAATATTGCCTGCTCGACCCGATGGACCTGGTCACCGTGACCGACGCCATCCTCGGGCTCAACAACGCACCCATCCGCATCACCGAAATCGAGGAGGACGAGAACGGCTTGCTGCAGGTGACGGCCGAGGAATTCCCACTGGGGGTTGCCAGCGCCGTGCTGTATCCGACGCAGCCGGTCACCAACAATCCGATCAACCGGAACGTCGCCGCCGATCCGGTCAACCCGCCGATCATCTTTGAGCCGCCGTCTGCCTTAGTCTCGGAGCCACAGGTGTGGATGGCGGTGTCTGGCGGCTCCGGCGGCGTCGCCGACCCGAATTGGGGCGGCTGCTTCGTCTGGCTCTCGCTCGACAACGTCTCGTATAGCCAGATCGGCCAGGTCAATGCGCCCGCGCGGATGGGCACGACCACGGCGTCGCTCGCCTCCTTCGGAGGCGCGAACCCCGACACAGCCGACACGCTCTCCGTCAATCTGACGGAAAGCGGCGGGGTTCTGCAGAGCGTAAGTGCCTCCGATGCCGCGGCCGGCAACTCGTTATGCATCGTCGACAACGAGCTCGTTTCTTTCGAGACGGCGACGCTGACCTCGTCATACCACTACAATCTCACTACGATCTATCGCGGGCTCTACGGCAGCACGATCGCGTCGCATTCTTCGGGCGCGCCGCTCGCTCGCCTCGACAACACGATCTTCGAGTACGACTTGCCCGCGCAGTACGTCGGCAAGACGCTCTATATCAAGCTGCAAAGCTTCAACGTCTTCGGCGGCGGCATCGAAGCGCTATCGAGCTGCACGGCGTACACCTATACGCCGACTGGCGTCGCCTACGATCATCCGGTTGCCGAGGCGATGGAGTTGGGAAATCCGCTGGACCTCGGCCTCGTAACACAGAGTGTCGGCATGGAAGACGATTTCGGCACGCCGTTCCCGCTGCCGGTCGAATTCGATGTCGATCTCGGGGCGGCCTGACCGACCCTAAAATCTGAAACACCAAACGGAATAGAGATGGCAACCGCCGTCCAGGTTCAATATCGGCGTGGCACCTCCTCGCAGGTCGCCTCCTTCACCGGCGCGGCCGGCGAAATGGTGGTCGACACCACCAACAACCGTGCGGTGGTGCAGGACGGCACCACGGCAGGCGGCTGGCCCGCGGCGAAGCTCTCGGAAACGCAGACGATCGGCCGGACGACTGTTTCGGATGCCAACTACTCGGCGGCGACCACGGACCGCAGCATCGCCTACACGGCGCTCACAGCGGCCCGCACCGTCACTCTTCCAGCGGCAAGCTCTTTCCCGGCCGGTTGCCTGCTGACGATCGCCGACGAGACCGGGAACTGCTCGGCGACGAAATCGATCACGGTGGCCCGCGCCGGCACCGATACCATCGACGGCGCGACTAGTGCCGTACTTGCCGCCCCCTATGCGGGCCTCGTCCTCCAGTGCAACGGATCGAACCGGTGGACGATCCTGGCGCAGACCTCGCCGCCCCAGTTGAATACGGTCGCCCAAGGGCCGAACGGGTCGCAAATCCAGTTCGGCATCCTGGAGCAACTGATCACACTATCGGGTGCGTCGACCACGTCCACCATCCAGATTCCCAATCGGGCCATCGTCTTTGCGGTTTCGGAGTTGGTTGTGACCGGGGTCACGGGCGCCCCATCATTCGGAGTTGGCGTCTCGGGGAACACGACACAATTCGGCGGCTCGCTCGGCACGTCGGCCGGATCAAACAATACCGGGGTCATCGGCCCGACCGCTTTCTATTCCGCCACGTCGATCGTCCTCACGGCCACGAGCGGCAGCTTCACCGGCGGCACGGTTCGAATCTCGATCCAGTACATACTCTGCAACGTGCCGACCTCCTGACCTGATTTCGTCCTGACAACCGAAGAGGTGAACTGATGCGAGCGTTTCTCGCCGCGGTGATGCTGCGCCACGGCCTCGGTTGCGCATGCGAGGTCGCGAGCACGGTCAAACCAGAACCGCAACCGACCAAAGCGACAACCCCTGGGACCTTACCGCCGCACATCGGACTTTGCCCTTCGGCACGCGCGTGGTCGTCACCAGCAGGCGCAACGGCCACTCGGTGACCGTAACCATCAATGATCGCGGAGCGGCTACCTGGACCCATCGCGACATCGATCTTTGGATTCGCAAAGTGTCGCTTGTTTTCCTCAGCGACAATTCCAAGCACATGCTGCGCGCAATCAATGATGCGGTGAAGCGGGAAGCTCATCTTGGGCTGTGAGCGATTTATCCATTATCCGGGCCTCACGATTAGATGAAATTCTCTGCCATTGCGGCGTGTCCGGTTAACGTGGCTTATGCGCTTTTTTTGCCGGAAACCGTGCCTAAAGTGATGTAACATCAATGGCGTGCCCACGAGAACGCCATGCCAGCCAAAAGCGATCCGGAAAACTTTAAGGCCGAAAATATTGCGCTTCGTCAACTGCTGACCCAGGCTGGCCTTGATGCGGCACGTCTGCTTGCGCGCGCCGGAATAGACGCCTCTAAGAACGAGGCAGCGACGCAGCTTCAGCGTTTATTGCTAGAAGAATTGCATCATCGCGTAAAGAACACGTTGGCCACGGTTATTGCGATTACGTCGCAGAGCTTGCGGAACGCTGAAACTCTGGAGGAAGGCCGCGTTGCCGTCGAAAATCGATTAGCCGCCTTAGGGCGCGCGCACGATCTGTTGCTTCAGGCGAATTGGGCCAGTGCGCAATTGGGCGACGTCATTCGCGCCGCCGTTCAGCCGTTTGACGATAACAGAGTTTCGAGGTTCTCCATTCAGGGCATTGCGCTAAGTATTGACGCTTCCGCAGTGCTGCCGCTTACCATGTCGTTGAACGAACTTTGCACGAATGCGGTCAAATATGGCGCGCTATCGGTCCCGACTGGACGAATCGCAATTATCTCATCGACGAATGACGCCGCACAGCGATTTAAGCTTTCATGGACGGAAACGTCTGGTCCGATGATTAAAGAGCCGAAGCGGCACAGCTTCGGCACGCGGCTGATAAATAGATTAGCGGCTCAACTTCATGGCGAGGCCCGGCTGAGATATGATTCCCAAGGAGTTAAATACGAACTTGATGTTCCGTTGACCGCCGTGAGCACAATCACAAGCGCTGCGCCGCATTCATAGTAAGCTAGCACCGAGGCAGCTAAGAACTTTCTTTCTTTTTCCGATTTTGCAAGTCGGTCTCGCCCAGTTGCAGCCGTGATCGATTGGCGTCAGCTAATCCCGCTCGGCGAGAGGCAAAGGTTTGTTGTGATCGTAGGATGGGTAGAACGTCCATGTTCCTATAGATTTGCCAGCTGTAGCTCTCGTTCGGCGGTGTGCCGCTGTTTCTGATCTCGACACGATAAGTAAAGGTATCGCCGTTCATGGCTAGCTCCGTGCTTGGAAAAGGGACAGAAATGGCTCCCAGCGGCAACAAAAAGGCCCGGAGGAAATCCGAGCCTTCATGATTGCGATTGGGTGGGCTTAATAGTCCATGCCGCCGCCAGGCATGGCCGGGGGTCCACTGTCCTTCTTCGGCCTCTCAGCGATCATCGCTTCCGTGGTGATGAGCAGCCCGGCGATCGACGCGGCATTCTGAAGGGCCGCGCGGACCACCTTGGTCGGGTCAATGATACCCTTGGAGACGAGATTCACATACTCGCCGTTTTGGGCGTCAAAGCCGTAGGCGTACTGATCCTTCTCAAGGACCTTACCGACGATCACGGAACCGTCTTCGCCGGCATTGGTCGCGATCTGACGCGCCGGAGCAGAGAGCGCCTTGCGAACGATCGCGACACCGGTCTTCTGGTCGTCGTTCTGCGTCCGCACCTTCTTGAGCACCTCGCTGGCGCGCAGAAGAGCAACGCCGCCGCCGGGAAGAATGCCTTCCTCGACTGCTGCACGGGTTGCGTGCATGGCATCATCGACGCGGTCCTTGCGTTCCTTGACTTCGACCTCGGTCGCGCCGCCGACGCGGATCACCGCGACGCCGCCCGCAAGCTTGGCGAGACGCTCCTGGAGCTTCTCGCGGTCATAATCCGAGGTGGTCTCCTCGATCTGCGCCTTGATCTGGCTAATGCGAGCTTCGATGTCGGACTTCTTGCCGGCGCCGCCAACAATCGTGGTGTTTTCCTTCTCGATCGTCACTTTCTTGGCGCGGCCGAGCATGCTCACAGTAACCGTGTCAAGCTTGATGCCCAGATCCTCGCTGATCGCCTGAGCCCCGGTGAGAATCGCGATGTCTTCGAGCATGGCCTTGCGGCGGTCACCAAAGCCCGGCGCTTTCACGGCCGCGACCTTGAGGCCGCCGCGCAGCTTGTTGACGACGAGGGTGGCCAAAGCCTCGCCCTCGATGTCCTCGGCGATGATGACGAGCGGCTTTGAGGTCTGCACTACCGCTTCAAGCAGCGGCAACAGTTCCTGCAGGCCGGAGAGCTTCTTATCGTAGATCAGGAGATAGGGGTCCTCCATCTCTACACGCATCTTCTCGGCGTTGGTGATGAAGTAGGGCGAAATATAACCGCGGTCGAATTGCATGCCTTCGACGACTTCGAGTTCGGTCTCCAAGGATTTCGCTTCTTCGACCGTAATCACGCCTTCGTTGCCGACTTTCTTCATCGCGTCGGCAAGGAACTTGCCGATTTCAGCATCCCCGTTGGCGGAAATCGTGCCGACCTGGGCAATTTCTTCGTTCGAGGTGACCTTCTTCGAATTCTTCTTCAGGTCCTCGACCACGGCTTCGACGGCGAGATCGATGCCGCGCTTGAGATCCATCGGATTCATGCCCGCAGCTACCGACTTGGCGCCTTCCCGCACAATCGCGTGCGCGAGGACGGTGGCCGTCGTGGTGCCGTCACCGGCGTAATCGGATGACTTCGAGGCGACTTCACGCACCATCTGCGCGCCCATATTTTCGAACTTGTCCTCAAGCTCGATCTCTTTGGCGACAGTAACTCCATCCTTGGTGATGCGGGGCGCGCCGTACGACTTGTCGAGCACCACATTGCGGCCCTTGGGGCCGAGAGTTACGCGCACCGCATTGGCCAGAATATCGACGCCGCGCATCATTCGGTCGCGCGCGTCCACTGAAAATTTTACGTCCTTGGCAGCCATTTTGTGACTCCGTTGCGTTGTTCATCGCTTGGCGATGCGCCGCGTAAGCGGCAATAAATGCTAGGCGGCTCTCTTCTTAGCCGGCGCTTCTGCAGCGCCTTCAAGCACGCCCATGATGTCGCTTTCCTTCATGATCAAATAATCGATGCTGTCGAGTTTGACTTCGGTTCCCGACCACTTGCCGAACAGCACTCGGTCGCCAACCTTCAGGTCAATCGGGATCAGCTTGCCGCTCTCATCGCGGCCACCCGGACCAACAGCGATGATCTCGCCTTGCGAGGGCTTCTCCTGGGCGGTGTCGGGAATGATGATGCCGCCGGCGGACTTGGCATCGGGATCAACACGCTCGACAACAACGCGGTCGTGTAGTGGGCGGAATTTCATGCGCTCCTCCTAGAACTTGTTATTTTTTCGGGACAATGAGGCGAGGCTCGCTCGTGGAGCCACCAGCATCTTCTTTAATTGGCGTGCTTTTGGCACTCTTCAAGTGCGACTGCTATTTCCTGGCGATTTTGTCGTCCGAAAGGATGCTAATGCGCTGAAGTTAGAGCCAAACTTTATTTTGTAAGCCAACCAGTCCCGCGCTTCGCCGATCAGGGATCAAGTCCAAACGCACATCGCGCCGAACAAGCCTGTACCAACCATCGCCGACGCTGGTGAGCGAGGATGCAGCCGTGAGGGGGAAGCGAGCCGCCCCAGCCGTATCATGGCACTTTTGCACCGGCTTTGACGGCCAATATGTCGCGTTCAACCGCCGCCGCGAGATCGAGCGGGTCGATGGTCAACATTTCGACTGAAGAGGCATTGGAAGATGGTGTGGGAGCCAGCATCATCGTTGCAATACGGCGATAGACGGGAAACGATAATCCCTCAATCAATTCCTCATCCGTTACGATTTCATAATTCCCGGCGGGCAGAACTCGGCCAACGCTCTCAAGCAAAAAGGAACGGTTGAAAATGACGGTCTTTCGGGTCGTTCGTACGCTCACGAATTAAACTGCCTTCTGGGTGCTCGGTGAGGGGCCACAGTACTTCTTTCGCGTCAGTGATTGATTTCAACCCCAATAAAATGTCGGCAGAGGACGACTGTGACCAGAAATAGCGCTAGCCCAGCGGGCACAACGATCGGGGGAACGAACCAGCGGGTCATGCGTCCTCGCAGGAAGACAAGCCGCGGCGAATGACGAGGCCGCCAACGGGCGGCCTCGCAACGTCCAGATCAGATCTGGCGGCCCTTCAGCACGCCGTCTACATCGCGCTGGGCCTGCGCCTTGTCGATGCTGTACTTGGCGACAATCTGGGTGACCAGCTCGTCCTTGTTCTTGAGCGCGCCGAGCTCCTGCTCGGACAATTTACTCCACTTTGCGCCAATATCCTTGAGAAGGATTTGCTTCGATTCGGCGGGATTTCCGTTGCTTACCGGTGCAGTGGTCGGATTTGCGGTGTTCATGAGAATTAATCTCCAAAATATCGATTAAACATCATCTGAATGTGCATCATTCAACTGACAAACGTATGTGGCCACTAATCCGCGACAACCACAGGGGTAGCGACGGTTTGTTAGAAAATAAAGTCCGGTCGCAGCGACCGCGACAAAAGCGCGTAGGATTAGTCGATGACCGTCCAATTCATGAAACGCACAACATTTCTCCTCGCAATTAGACTTGATCGTCCCCACATACGGTGCCGACCTCCAATAAGCCAGACAATACGGCACCATCGGACGGGAAATCGTTCGGGCGCGGGAAGGGGACTCCATGTTCACGGCAGGGCTATTTCGAGTCAAAGCGGCGGAATGCGATGAATCTCTGAAACGTACTGATGTTCCTAGCGAAATTCGCGAATTGCAGCGATCAAAGCAGCGCTTCAGCATGCTGGCTCAAAACGAGGATTGGCTGGCTGGGAATTTCGACAGCATGCTCCATTCGCAAGACTTAAGCTTCGGGGGACAAGGTGGTTGACAGGCGGCTTGCCCATCCGGCTGTCAAAGCGACCGAGGAGCATGTTCTTCGCTGTCTCGGGGCGGCCGTCATCATGCACTGGAACACGATCCCTAAAAAGTTGCAACGCGAGCTATTCGACACCGCAGGCTCTCTGGGAGACCTCCTGCAAACCGCGCCAAGCTGAGAGGCCAGATCGCCCGCTTCCTGCATAAGCACGAAGAGAAGTCCTGTCGACCGTATTGCCAAACCCCAACATGAAGGAGACGTTGATGGCTCATAAATTCAATATCGGTCAAACCGTCGAGCTGGAGCCGAGGGCGCTTCGATCGTCAGCCCCCGGTCCGTACGAAATTCGCCGCCTCGTGCCTGCCTCAGACGGAACCCCGACGATCCTTGGTATCGCATCAAGAGCGTCACCGAAAACCACGAACGGGCTGCGGCCGAAAGCGAGCTCACACTCTCGCAAAAGCATTTTTGCGTATGACCAAACAAGAGGGTCGAAGGGCAGTTATTCGGCAGTGGATGGCGCTTCCACGCGATAAGCGACAGACCGAGGAGCAAGACCGCCGGGCTTTGTCGCAAAGGCGATCGAGCGCCACAAGCTTCCGCGCAGTCGCAACGAAGTGTACCGGGTGATGATGGGCTGGTTGCTGCCACGGACCGGAAAGCCGTGACCTAAGCTGGATCAAGAGTGCGATCGTCGGGTGTGAACAATCATTTCGTGAAATCGGTTATAAGGGACGGCAGTCAATGGCAGCACAGATCGCACTCGTCGAGGATGGTCCAGGTTCGTACAGATTCACGTTCGCGTCGGCGCGCGGCGAGCTTTCAGGACGCGTGACGGTTGGAATCGAAGGTCCGCCAGACCGGCGCTGTTACGAGGACAGAGAACAAGCAGCTAAGAACCAGATATTAGCCCTGTCGAGAGAGTTCGCGGAGGCATGCGGAGATTGAATCTCAGGGATACGGGACAGAGGTCTCTGCCTCTCACTTTACGTATGTTTGCAGTTCGATCGGACATGAGTTCGCTCCCCAGAGGAGGTCGCGAAAGTGGAGGAGCTTGATTATACCGCCAAGGGCGAAGCGTTCGATTACAGCACGGAGGCTGAGCTATTCTCCTTTAGACCCAGGAATTCCAGGCACCAGCCTTTCGGATACAAGCGATTTGCACACGCCGCAGACGCCATACGATTTGCAATCGAGGCCCTTCCGCTGCAGCATCTAATTGGCACATGCCTCGAAGTTAATGAAGTGAGATACGAAGGCACTGAAATCCGCCGCCTTTACGACTGCGCCGACTATCCCCTTGCGCGAGCAGCTCAAGCCGCCCTCGATCGAGACACGACGCCGTGACGGATAAACCGGTCGAACTCGATCAGCATCGCGGAATGGCCGCTCAGAAGGCGACCGATCTGCGCCGGCTGCTGGCAGATGTGGAGGCCAATGAAAGAGCTTTGCGCCTCCGGCAGGACGAGCTGGAAGCGCACCTGATCGCGGCTCCGGCCGTGAATTGGCCCGAGGCTGCCGAGAAAGCGCGGTACCTGCTCAAACTTTTTGCCAATACGCTGACAGCGCAAGACCCCCGCAGACAAAAGCTGATTGCGGCTGTGCTCGATGACTTCGAGCGGCTCGCGCGGGAAATCTAACGGTTGGAGCGGCTCATGAGATGATGAGCGTGAAGCATGCGGGCAACATGGCGACTTCGACGGGGTACGCAGTCAATGGCGATTAGCTTTCCAAACCACAGCCGCTCGTACGACACGACTTGCCGCGCCGTTCGGTTCTGGGGCTATGATAGCGCGATGGAGTGGTCTTTCTTTGTCACCGAAGATGCGCTCAGGCGGCTACAGCCGGGTATGCGGTGCGACGAGGCGGGTTTGCTTCTCGCCTTTGATTCCAATCGGACCACGATCTACGCGGCGGCGGGGAACGCCTATGGACGCGATCGCAAGGGATCCTACGAACTCGGCGTGGCGGATTTCTGAATCCTCGACCGAGTTTGCTCCGGCTGGTTCATATGGCGGCGGGATTGCGGTTGTCGAAAATCCCTAGATGTTTTTGCGCTTCAATCGGCATGTCGGACACGCAGATGATGGTGGGAGGCGGATCGGGATTGCGCTGGCGGGCCAGAATGTTGAGCACGACGTCAGCGGAGTGGACGCCCTGTGTAATCGCCTCGGCGCAGGCCGCTTCGACCGCCGGCAGCCCGTCGGTGAGCACCGCGGTCAGGATGTTGACCATCTGCCGATTCCCGTCATCGGCGCCGGTAAGCTTGCGCCGGATGCGCTCCATTGCGGCCGACAGCACCCAGTCCTTGAAGAGAGCACCGTTGCGGAGAGCGCCGGGCTTGCGGGCGAGAACCGGCGCGTAATGCCAGGGATCATAGATCGTCTCGCCGCGGCCGAAGGCACGCCGGTGCTCACCGACGACGCGGCCGTCCTGGCGGATAACGATGCGATCCGCATAGGCATAAACCTCGACCGGACGCCCGACCACATTGGCGGAGACTGAGTATTTGTTATTGTCGTAGCGTACCAGGCAGGTCTTGGAGACCGCCGCCGGCACCGCGCGCGAAGCTGCTGGCGGTCATCGATCACATTGATGGTCATTCGTAATCAGGGCGCGACGGGCGCCTCCCTTGAAAACCCAACTAAGATGGGTTATGTCCAATGGTGACGGTCCACCGCGCCTACGGCTTCCGGTTTGTGATTTTCTCGAACGATCACAGTCCAGCGCATGTGCACGTGTTCGGACAGGGTGGCGAAGCGAGGATCGTTTTGGAAGGCCCAGGTGGGATCACACTCGATTGGGTCGCCGGCATCAGCCGAGGCGATGTGCGCAAACTGATGCAGGAAGTGCAGCGCGAGCAGGAGCGGCTGATCGCGATGTGGAGGACAATTCATGAGCGATGATGTGGGAACGATGATCGCGGAGGCCGAACGGCGTGGCCAACGCTCGTTGCGTACCGAACCTCGCGCCCGCGCCGCCCGATACGATCGCAGGACCGGCCGCGTCCACGTTGATCTGACAAACGGGTGCACATTCGCCTTTCCGGCGCGCAACGCCCAAGGGCTGGAACGCGCCAGCGACACGGAACTGGCACAAGTCGAAATTCTCGGGCTTGGACTTGGGCTGCACTGGGACCACCTCGATGTCGACCTCAGCGTTCCGGGGTTACTCGCCGGACTGTTCGGCACGAAAGCCTATATGGACCGCCGGCGAGCCGCACGGGCGGGCGCAGCAACGTCGGCTGCAAAGGCGGCGGCAGCCCGGCGCAACGGCGCCAAGGGCGGTCGCCCGCGCAAGCCCGCGGCGGCAAGGAAGGCGTGACTCCGGGCAATTCGCTTTTTCGGCGAAGGGCTGCGAAGCCGCGCGAAATCCTGCGAGAGAATGTTAGTTTCCAGTTCCACTCCCTCCGCCACCCCCAGGCGAGAGGAACTGGAAACTAACATTCTCCGCTTCACTGGTTTTCGGCTCTACTTCGCGGCCGGCATACGGGGCCGATATGGCGCGCATAGCCCGTTGCCAATACCGTGACAAAGTCACAATTATGTTGACAAATCGAATCAAGCGATGATCCACAATCTGGCGTCTGAGTGAGGGCGGAACGGACAATCTCGGTCTTTGCTGTAGCGAGGGCGGCTTGGTCCTCGGTACGACGCTGCTGATTGAGCGACGAGACACTCGTTTCGTCGTTCGCAAGCGGCACGAGATCGAACGGCTGCTGGACCGCGGCTATCGAGATTACCCGCAGCAACCAAGCGAACTTGACGTTGATCGGCTGATGCCGCGGTTGGCGACGGTCGCGTCCGCGTTGAACGCGAACGATCCGTGTCTGGCGTGCATTGCCGCAGTCCATCTGCGGCTCCCTGACTTGCCTGATCATTTCGCGCGAAGCCGCATGGAGGCAGAGGACATCCTGCTCAAATCCCTGCCAAGTGATGGTCAGTTCGTCAATTGGGATCCCGCACTACATCCGCGTACCGGAACGCCGCCAAATCCCGGCTGGTTCGCTCCGACCGACGGCTCGGCCGACGAAACACCTTCGATCCAAACAGCGACGAACGACAATCCGACAGTGCGCCCTGATGCCTCGCAGGGCGCCGACGCCAACTGGGTCAGGTTAAGAGCTGGGCCAACGCGCATCGACGAACTCGCCGATTTCGTGGAATGGCTGGCGAATGCGAGACCGGAGGACGAGCAGGCGATCAGGGCGGAGATCAAACGCTACTTCTACGATGTCGGCGACCAGGGCAGTGCTAATGCCTTGAACAGCGCTCTCACGGTTATTCTCAGGCCCGGCACAACGGAAGATGATCGGCAGAAGATACTCAATAGCCTCGACGTGTTTACGCGCGCGGATCCGGCTGCTTATGCGCAAACCCGCGACGCGATCATCCTCAGCACGCTGCTCTCGGCCGGAATTCCATCAGGCGGCGCAGCCGATCTGCCTTCAGCCGCGTGGAAGCTCGGTTGGGCGGCGCGGGGCAATTACTTCAGCGAGCAGCTTGGCGCCGACTTGCCGGTCACATTCAAAACCATAGACAGCTTTTCAAACGGCATCGCGACCAGCATCAAGTCAATCGACCTCAATGCCGCGACCTATCAGGATGCCGCGCGCCTGACGTACCGTCTCAATACCTATATCGACAGTATAGCGACATACGATGGCAGTGTGCTTGGCTCAATCCAAATCCTGCCAGGGGATATCAGCGGTCGCGCGCTCAGCCTCGCAATTCCCAAAGGTGCTATGACGGCGGCGCAACGCTCCGCCATCGACGCTGCACGAACACGGGCGCAGGCATTTGGGGTGAACTTAATGATCGCCGAATTTTAGGAGTCGACTGTGCATTGTCACGTTTACCTGAGAAAGGGCACCGTTTATCTGCCCACGATGGGGATAGTGGAAAAGGGCTTTTACCGGGGCATCGAGCCGGTGACCGTAGTGTCAGTTACAAATACCGAAGCTCTCCGCCAAGCATTGTTGGCCATCGTCGCTCGCGGCAATCCGACGGTTCCGCGACTGCGTCGCAGCGAATATCCGCCCCCGGTCCTGCTGAAATATGCTGGAGTTAAGACTTGGTCGGTATTCGACCGCGACGCCTCACTTTGGACCATTGGCGAAGAAGGCGGCCGCTTTGTGATTGTGGGCTACAAGAAACGTCCTACTGGGGAGTTGGTGCAGGATCGAGATAATAAGATTGAATTTCCGCCGGACTCTACTGTCGACGTTGTTGTCGCTCGTATGATTGGAATATTGCAGGATACCGCCCAGCGATAAGTATTTCTTGATCGGGCCAGTGCGAAACCGCGCGAAATCCTGCGAGAGAATGTTAATTTCCAGTTCCTCTCCCTCCGCCACGCCCCAGGCGAGAGGAACTGTGAGCTAAATTTCTCCGCCGGTGAGTGGCGGTAAAGACAACCTCGGCCTCTGCTGTGGCGAGGACGGCTTGGACCTCGGTAGGACACCGCCGGTTGAGGGTCTGCGGCTTATTGGCCATCGGGAATCCGCACGCCCACCCACGCGTCTCGTATCTGCTGATAATGTGTCTCGGGATCGTAAGTCGCCACCGGAAATCCCAGCCTCGCTATGGAAAGCGCACCGACGGCCGCGAGCAGGGTATACGAGGCGACGACACGGTCATGCTCCGCGGTAACAAGCGCGACGCGGGCATTGACGAGCTCCTGCTGCGCGTTGAGCACGTCGAGCGTCGTGCGCTCGCCAATCCGCGCCTCCTGCCGTACCCCATCGAGCGCAACCGCGGCCGCATCCACTTGCGCCGTTGTCGCGGCAATCTGTGCCTTAGAGGCGATCAATTGGCCCCAGCTCTGTACGACGGTGGCCCGGGCCTGATCACGATTGACATCGAGATTGAGCCGCTGCTGTCCAAGCGTCTCCTTGGATTGGCGGATGGCGGCATACTCGCCGCCGCCTTGATAGATTGGTATGGTCAATTGGCCGACGGCTGAGGCAATAAATTGTCTGTTGACGTTATACGCCGGGTTCATGTTTTCCGAGACATTAACCGCCACGCCAAGGTTCGGATATAGCGAACCTTCGCTGATTTTTACGGCAAGCGCGGCGATGTCCACGCCGTACGCAGCTGCGAGTACCGAGGGGCTCTGATGCGCGCCCTCAGCGATCGCGGCGCTTAACGTGGCCGGTGACAGGCGATCGACAGGTGTCCCGGGGGCGAGCTTGCCTGGCGCGATGCCGATGATGCGGCGGTAATTGGCCTGCGAAGCGACGTCATTTGACTGCGCGCCAAGCAACGAGGCGCGGCCCGCCGCGAGCCGTGACTCGGCCTGTGCAACATCGGTTCGTGTAACCTCGCCAACTCTGAAACGCTCGCGAGTCTGGCTGAGCTCATCAGTGAGGACTGCCACGTTGCGCCGATCGAAATCGAGGATGGCCTCATCGCGCAATAAATTCATATATGCGGTCACCGCGTCGAGCAGCACTTGCTGTTCGGTCACGCGCAGCGTCTCGCGCGCACCCATGACCTGACTTTCAGCTTGCCGAACACGGTTTGCGGTCTGGAATCCGTCAAAGATGGTCTGGGAAGCCACTGCACCCATTCCACCTGAAGTGTAAGACTGGTTGGTTCTGGCAGGACCGCTCGTACCTGCAAGCACGCCATTATCCGCGGCGGGAGTGACAACGCTTGTGTAATTGTATCCGCCGTTCGCGACAATGCTGAGCCGTGGCCTATACCCTGATAAAGCCTGCGGTACGTTCTCGTCGGTCGCCCGTAACGCTGCACGCTGGGCGTTGAGCGACGGATTGTTCCGATAGGCCTGCATCAACGCCCGTGGGAGTGTGTCGGCGGAGCCGGCCGACACTGCTCCAAGATGCACGCCGGCCAGCACCAAGGCCGCTGCACAGGAGCGCAGGATGGCGCTGCCCTTCCGAGACATTTGCATCACCGACCGCCGACAAGGACCGCGGACCGCGATTGATCTCGCGCAGGAGGCGCAAACCATTTCGCGGCGCGCGAAAATATGCTCGAGCCATCGTCATCGCCGGAGGCCGGAAGGAAAGGATCCGTGAAAAAAGCGGCGCCGCCGACCTCAGCGATCCGTGCGGTTTCCGCAACGGTTGCGGGTCCTCCGGCTGCGTAAACGACATCGCCTTCCGAAAGGCGAGGCAGGTAGTTGATTGGCTCGCCGTGACGGACCGCGGGCGTAAGAGTTTGCCGCCTCGATACCGTCGGAATGATGACGACCCGAGGAAACAGCGCCAGCCTGCAGAGCGCGGGGATCATGTAGAGCGAATCGAGATCGCGCGATCCGGCGATCAGAACAAGGTCACGGCGTGGATTTTCTTTTATCGCGGCTTCGGCGATGGCCCAGATCGGCGCGAAGCCGGTACCACTCGATATCAGAACAAGCCGACCGCGATGTTTTGGTCGAAAATAGGCCGCGCCGAACGGACCTGTCAGCTTCACCCGATGACCGCTTTCGATACTGCGACCGAGCGCGGAGGATACGCGCCCCTTTGGCAACCGGCGCACGTGGAACCGAATCAGATCAGGGTTGCTCGGCCAGTCGAGCGGCACTGTCGGACTGTAGCAACGCGCGGGGTAGCCGCGGAATCGGACGGACAGATATTGGCCGGGCAAGTAGTTGAGCGATCGCCGGGTCTCGACACAAACCTCGATCACATTTGCGGCGATTTCGGCGACCTTGACGACCTTGCCGCTCCCCTCGCTTATGCGAGGCGTCTTTTCGGCGACGACATGTAGGTCGGAGATCACACGGGTTTGGCACGCATGTACGACCCGCGCACTGCCGGCTGGTTCGCCAAAGCAACGTCCGGCCACAACGCGCACCTGGCACGTACCGCAATATCCCGAGCGGCAATCATGTGGCAGTTCGATGCCATTCATGAGCGCTGCGTCGAGCAGCAAGTCCCCGCAATTTGCGGAAATTGTCTCAGCATTGATTGTTACCTTGCAGACTTTTGCCATTACTGAAGCTCCAGGCGTATCGGCCGGACATGTCGCGTGTGCGCAATTTGCGTGTGGTCGAACGCGGCCAGCCGCATGAAGATGCCGGTGCCGATCGGAACGTCGTAAGAGCTTTCCGCCGCAAGGCGGCGCGTCACTTCCAATGCCCATCGTCCGGCAGCCCATCGCCCGGCGCATTCAACATTCGCGCGGTCGCCCGAATAGCGCCCAGAAAGGACGACTCCGGGAATAATTCCCCCTTCGGGAATGAAACGGTCGCGTTCCGGCGAGTATGGGACCGAGTCTCCCTCGGTCATGTACCAGCGCGCGTCTTTGCTCTCGCCGTGATTTGGGTCGAGATCGACGCGACCGAGCACCGCGGCCACCGTGCTGAAATCCCTTGGCAAGCGACGCGGCAAGATCCCGTCCGCATAGTCATTCGGCAGCGCCGTCGTGAAATTATTCTGATAATTGGCGGTGCCCGGGTCGTGTGCGAACCCGCCCCGATAAGGAGCCAGTCCCGTCTGCTGTGCGGGCGTGGCCCTGACCGGCGGACCAAAATAATCGTTATCGCAGTGCTTCGATGCGTTGGTACTGGTTGCCTTCCATTCCCAGACTTCGGCAAAAACGCCATCCTGCGTCGTGTAATGCAAGCCGCGTCCTGAGCGAGACGGTGGCTTATTGGACAGCGGCGTGGCGCCGGCATGGAATGTGGTGTCACCGGCTAGGATTGTGTGCAAACGGGTCAACAGAATCGCAAATTTATCTTCGCTATAGGCGTGCTCGTCTCCGATTTCGTAGCCGTCGTGGAGCAACTGCCAGCGGCCGCCTGTTTTCCGGAGTGGGAGCTGCTTCAGCGAGCGGGTCGGATCGTCCCAGATGAACAGCAAATAAGCGCGCGAATCGTCATGGACTGCCCGGATTGAGATCGTCGTTTCACCCGTTCCGTCGAAATTGCCGCCGCCATCTGTCGATACGTAGAGCGGCGGAATTTTTCGCCAGATCGGATCGGAAGTCTCGCCGTCGATGACAGGCGCGGCCGATCTATCGATGCGATAAATGTAGAGCGTATCGATGGTCTGCTGCTCCGACGTGACCATGAGAGTGACGGTCAGACCTGCGGTCAAGCACGCCACCACGAATGCATTCAGTGGAATCAGCAAGCGCTTGCGTGCCGGAGCAGGCGGCTTGGAGCGCTGTGTAATCCGCGCCTTTGCGACAGGATCGCTCGGGGCCAACTTCAGCGCCTGCAAATTATCGCGGGCGCCCACTCCGAAATGCTGCGTCGGCTTAGGCGAGTCGCTCAACACCTCCGCCAAAGGGGCCGGGTATGGGGCCAATGGACCGCTAATCTGCTCATCGAGCAGGGCCAGCATTTCGCCAATGTCGAACGGTGGCGGCGGCGCAACGAGGCGGGCAGGGCGGAATATTCGGAGCACTTGAGCGGTGCCGCCGTTGCGCGACAGCGAGAAGACGTGAAGGATAACGTAGCCCAGAATGAACCACATTCCGATCCAGTGAATTTGCATCCCGACGCTGCCGGCGCGTCCGAGATACATCAGTGTGCCCGTCACGAGCTGGGTCAGGAGCGTGAGAAAGAACAGCCAATAAAGCGCGACATTAATCGTGCTCCACCTGGCGGACGGGCGGCCGAACAGGCCCCGCAACCTGACTGGGTCGAGGCGAAGACGCGGCCAAAGACGAGCGCGCCAGACGTAGACGACGTAGGCGATGCTGATGCTGATAAGCAGGACCGCGGAATCCAGATGCTCGGTCCATACCGCGGCCTTGGGAAGAAAATAGTCAAAGATCTCGAGCCAGTCGTGACCAGGCGTTACGGTTGCGATCCTCAGGCCTGTGGCAACGGCAACCGCGAGAGATGCCGCTAACGCCCAGTGAAAAATGACAGTGCCATAGTCGCTCTTTTTGGTCGGCACACCTTGCCCCACGCTATACCCGGAATGACAATTCATGCGCGCAGGCGCGCGCGCTCGCTCGTCGTGCGAGGTCAATACCGATTGGATTCGGAGCGTTCGGCTCCGAAATCGAGTCGGCAAGTCGGTTTTGGATTGAATCGTACGGAACTCGTCAATTCGCTGGGAACGGACGAACTCCGGAGAAAAGAATGACGACGATGTTTAGGCAGGCGGCGCCAGCGTGAGAATGTGATCGTCTGAACCGCAACGAAATACTGCGTTTGCCATGATCCCCCTCCTGTTGGCGTAACAAGCCAAGCTTAGTCCCGACCACAGCAAGGGTTCATCCGCATTTGGGCCATGGCTTGACTGAATTGCGAGACGCTTGGACAAAATGTGTGATCATTCGCAGGTAGATTGAAGGCACCCGCGCTGCGGTCCTTGCTTGAAAACATCTTTTCCCCTTGTGCATGCGATCGCGGAGTTTTTCATGACATGCATGATCGTAGAGCATGTCGTCGCGTTTCCTTCCGTGGCATCAGTGTTCTGCAGCGAATAGGTTTTTTGCGCGTGATTTTGCGCACACGAGTGTCGCCGACTTTCGGTCGAAATTCCGTCGGTATTTCGCGGAACGCTTCGATCGGGATGGCTGTGCAGCGGAAAATGTTCCGCGGTTATGTCTGCGCAGATGAGGGGAAGATAATTCAATCAATTAATTGGTGAGTTGCGTATGTCCGTGGTCGCATCGGGTGATCTCGTCGGTATTGAACTGCGCGCAAGCGCACGGCGTCTGGGCGCCGTTGCAGTTTTCAGCGGCGTAATCAATCTGTTGATGCTGTCGGGCTCGCTGTACATGCTGCAGGTGTACGATCGCGTGCTGCCGAGCCGTAATGTCGCGACACTCGTGGGGCTATCGGCGATGGTGCTTGTCGCCTACGCCTTTCAAGCCTATTTCGAGGCCGCGCGCTCGCGAATGTTGTCGCGTATAGGCACGCTTTTCGACGTCGCCCTGCAGAAGCGAATCTACTTGGCGCTGGCGACGCTGCCGTTGCGCGGTGTCAAACCGATGATCGCGCAGCAGCCGCTACGCGATCTCGATCAGATCCGCACCTTTATGTCGGGCATCGGACCGACCGCATTTCTCGATATGCCCTGGATACCGCTGTTTCTCGTCGCACTCTTCATCTTTCACCCTGCAATCGGACTTGCTGCAACGCTTGGTGCGATAACGATCGTTGCGCTCACGATGACGGCCGAGCGTCGGTCCCGTGCTGCAGCCAGATTCTCCATGGATTGCAGCGCCCAGCGGCAAGTCTTCGCTGATTCGACGCGGCAAAACGCTGAGGCTATTCGCGCCCTCGGCATGACCGATCGTTTGACCGAGCGGTGGCGGGACGCCAATGAGCGATTTCTAAGCGAGAATTTCGCAGCCGCCGACGTCTACTCAAATGTTGGCGCGATCGCCAAGGTGGTGCGTTACGCCTTGCAGTCGGCAATTCTCGGCATTGGTGCCTATCTTGTCATTATCGAGCAAGCCTCCGGCGGCATCATGATTGCCTCATCGATTATGATGGGCCGCGCTCTGGCGCCGATCGAAATAGCCTTGTCAAATTGGAAGCAATTGGTCGCGGCCCGGCAGGGAATCAACAGACTCCGCGATATCCTGTCGACCATACCCGCGTCTGTGGCTCCGGCGCTCGATCTGCCTCGCCCGCGGCAATGTCTCTCGGTCGAAAACATTACCGTTTCCATCCCGGGGAGCGACCGGGTCGTCCTATCTAATGTGTCGTTCACCCTGACTGCCGGAATGGGATTGGCCCTGCTCGGGCCGAGTGCGGCGGGAAAGTCTTCGCTTGCGAGAGCCCTCCTTGGCATCTGGCCGGCAAGCGGAGGTGTCGTCAGGCTGGACGGAGCAGCGCTGGCCAATTGGGCTCCCGACGAGCTTGGCCGGCACGTCGGTTACCTGCCGCAGGACGTAGCGCTGTTTGACGGCACTGTAGCCGAGAATATTGCGCGCTTCGATGCAAGTGCGACCTCGGACACGATCCTCGCGGCCGCACAACTTTCCGGTGCGCACGAGATGATTCTGACGCTGCCTGACGGCTATTCCACCAGGATTGGTGAGCGCGGCTCGTGTCTTTCGGCTGGTCAGCGTCAGCGTATCGGACTCGCGCGCGCCTTATACGGCGATCCTTTCCTCGTTGTGCTGGATGAGCCGAATGCCAATCTCGACCACGATGGCGAAACCGCACTGATAGGCGCGATCCGAGCGTTACGCAGGAATATGCGTATCGTCATCATGGTGTCGCACCGCCCAGAGGCACTCGCTGCGCTCGATATGGCGGCAGTTCTGCGCCACGGCCGCATGGTGGCGTTCGGTCCCCGCGACGAACTGTTCGCCCGCGTGGCCCGAACCGTCAACGCAAACGTGGCAAGTGGTTTTAAGCCCAGCAAGATGCAGCCGCGCGAAACTCACGGGTGTCAACGGGGGCGCCGGTATGAGTGTCGTCGATCACAGTCAGGACGAGCGGGCGGCTGCTGTGCGTTCGTCGGCGCGCCGCGAACTCCGGAGTCGGATTGCAGGGAAAGGCCCTCATTCTCGAATTACAGAGTGCAAAAAGAGCCCTTGATCGCAACCGGCGCAGTTCTTTGCGCGAGCCGGCGCCCGCTCGTCGAAAACAAACCGCGGGTCCGAACGGCGTTGTGAGCCAATTTCCCCGTTCCCGAGAGCGACTTGATCGATTTGATCGGGAAAGTTTGCATGAACCCATTGGCCCCAAGCAGGCGGAAAAGTCCGGCGTTCCAGATGTCGACGGGCGCAACAAGCGGAAGATCTTCGCCGACATCGGGAATCACATTCAAATTTTGCGGTCGCGCTTTGGCTGGCTTCTGTCAGACGCTGCCGCCTTCGAGGATCCAGCCGCGGATTTCAGGGAGCGCGTGGTACGCACTCACGCCGTTCAGGTCAAAGCCGCCTCGCGGGTGCTCGTTATCAGCGCCGCTATTGCCGGGGGCTGGGCGACGCTTGTGCCGCTATCCGGTGCAGTGGTGTTGCCGGGGACGCTGGTCGTGGAATCGAGCGTCAAAAAAATCCAGCATCCAACCGGGGGAGTAGTGGCGGAAATCCCGGTCGTCGATGGCATGCACGTGAATGCGGGCACACTTCTTGTTCGGCTGGACGAGACACAACTCAAGGCGAATCAAAAATTGATCGCCGATCAGCTCGATCAAGTCCGTGTGCGCATCGCCAGACTTATTGCCGAGCGGGACGGGACGACGATTATTCATTTTCCCGACCAACTCGTCGGTCGGCAGCGGAAAACGGACATCGTCCATCTCGTGTCGTCGGAGAGCGCCTTATTCAATGCCCGCGCCAAGGCGCGCCAGGGTCAGAAAGACCTTTACGCAAGCAACATTCGCCAGTTCCAGGAGCAGATCGCCGGGCTGAACGCGGAAATTCAATCGAAGACGTCTCAACTTACTCTTATCGCCAGCGAACTCGACGGCGTTCAGGGGCTTTATGCCAAGGGCCTCGTCCCGTTGACCCGATTGACGACGTTGCAGCGTGATTCTGCTCAGCTCGAAGGAGAGCGCGCGAGGCTGGCGGCCACGATCGCGGAGACAAATGCCAAGATCGGGCAGGCGCGGCTGGAAATCGCTCAAATCGATCAGAATTTCCGCTCCGAGGTGATGAAAGATCTGCGCGAGTCGCAGGATAAGGAAGCGGAGCTGATGCAACGAAATGTGGCGGCTAAAGATCAGCTCAATCGAGTCGACATCAGGGCACCAACCTCCGGCGTCGTCCACCAGCTGGCGGTTCATACGGTCGGCGGCGTTATTCGTCCCGGCGATCTCATCATGGAAATTGTTCCTGATACTGACAATCTCGAAATCGAGGGCCACTTGCCGCCGAATGAAATCGATCAGGTTGCGCGCGGTCAGCGGGCCTATCTGAGATTTTCTACCCTCGACCGCCCAACTATGCCCGAGGTGCGCGGCACGGTGACTTATGTCTCGGCCGATTTAAGCCGGGACGAGCGAAGCAATGCCAGCTTCTACACGGTGAAAGTCGATCTGCCTCAGGGCGAGCGTCACCATCTCGATGGCATGACGCTGATTTCTGGCATGCCGGTGGAGATCTTCCTGCAAACCGGTAGCCGCACAATGCTGAGCTACTTGCTGAAACCGATCAGCGATCAGCTTCATCGGACGTTCAACGAACCATGACGGGGCATTGAGGGTGAGACGACGTAAATCACGCGAGTTTTGAACTTCAACATAGGAGAGAACGAGATGGTTACGGTTCCTTCCACTATTCGCGACACCGAAGGGCTCGACGGCGTATCGATCACGCAGCCGGGGAATAACTTCGCGACCACGATCGAGGGCGCTCTGAATACGTCCACCGATCTCGCCCAGGCGGGCGCGGTTTTCAATGATGCGATTCGCCTCTCGGAAGGCGGTTTGTGGAGCGGCTCCACTCCGCTTGAATCCGCCGCCGCCCACAATGAGCAGCCTTACGAGCCGATGTACGTCCAGGACATCAATGCTGTTCAAGCGGACATCAGCGCGATGCTGGCAAATCCCGGTGCGATCACGGTCGGTGGCCAGACGATTTCCGATCCGGCACTCGCCGGTGAGCTTTCAGCGATTCAGGGACAGCTCGCAACGCTTGCTCACGAAGCCCCGCTTTCGGTTGGAACATCTGCCGCGGCTGCGCAGGCACAGAATACCATTGCCCTCACGCAGCATGCGATCCTTGGAGAGGTTAATGGTGACGCCAATCTTGCTGCGGCACTCAATGCCGCAGCCTATCAGAGCGCCACCGGGTTCACGAACGTAGGTTTCCAACAGCTTCCGACAGGCAGCGATACGGCCGCGGCGCTTCACGCGGCGGAAGGCACGGCGGCGGCGCCTCCGACCCTTGCGCAGATCGGTACGGTGTTCAACGCTGCCATGGATCTTTCGGCGGGCGGGTTGAACTCGACGAACATCGGCGAATTCAGCACCGACATGAAAGCGGTCGTTGCCGGCCTAACCAATGTCCTTCACAGCCCAACCGCTCTCGCCGCAATCGAGGCGAACGAGCAACCGGGCACGTCGCCAGACGGACAGCCGCTTACCGCCGCGCAGGAGCAAGCGCTTACGACCCTTCATCTCCAGACCATGCTCAACCAGGCCGAGATGCAGGTCGGAAAGTTCGATGGGATGTATGCGACCAATCCGAATGACGCCGCTCGTTCGACCAACGACAACATGCTGGACATATCGGATATCGTGAATAACGACCCGGCATTGGCCGCGGCCGCGGGCAATGCCTCGGTGGCAAACGACGGTGCGCAACCGAACCAGACGTTTGGTGCAAGCACCGGCGGGTTTGGCGAGGTCGCAGCCTATCTCAACGGGATTGGCGGCGTGAATGATCATGGCGGGACGATCCTCCAGTACCAGGACAACCAGGCGCAGACGAATTTCTGGTCGCAATTCATCGCTGAAGCGAACCAGTTGAATGATACTCTTGACGGCATCGCGAATGGCACCGTGCAGCCGTCCCATTCCGAACTTCAGTCGTTGATCACTCAAGTCAACAATTACAACGAGTTTGGATTGAGCTTCGACGGCTCACAGGGCGGCGTTTTCAGCGATCGCTTTGACAACGAACTGCTTTCGGGAACCTTGAAGGCTGACACTGCCGACGCGATTGCCGGTCTAAAGAGCGTTGAAGCCCACGGTTTGAACGCCACGAATGCCGCCCAGCTCGTGGCGGCGGGCGTTGGCTTCGTGGCTGATGCGGCTGACGTTGCCGGCAACAACCTGCCGACCGGGGGTGGCTCTTTCGTGGGAAGCGCGACGACCGTTGCCGGCGCTACAACGACGGCTGCTGCGACGGCAGGTGCGACGGTGCCGGTATCGGGAGCGGTCGACGGCAACGACAATCCAACCAACAAGCCGGTCAATGGACTCACAAGTGATGGGTACGGGGTATCAAATCCAAATCCCAACGCGAATATTGCGAGCAACCATGGAGCTGGCAATGGCGGTCATGGTCAAGACAATCATGGCGGAATTGATCGCGGCAGCGACAGCCATGGGCTTCTGGACGCGCACCCGATGGCGAATTCGTTCGAACATGTCTGGCATCATGCCTGAGGGCGAACTGCCCTCAGCATAACCGGGCCGGCGATTCTACCGTCGCGGACGAGGCGACGGTAGAAACGCAACGATACGATCCTTGCGGGTTTGTTTGTACCGCCGGAAGGATCACGGAAAGCGTTTCTCGGCGGAGTTCCTGTCCTCGCGCGGGTCGAACTGCACGAGTGTACGAAGCTCGATCGGGGCAACGGCAGGCTCGGCGCCGGTTCGCGGCCACCGTGGCAACATTGAACCCGCCAGTAACAGCAGCGGCACTACTGCAATCAACGCTGCAGCCACACCGGCAGCCGGCAAGCTGGTGCATTCGACAAGCGGACCGGTGACCGCGGCAGCCGCGACGGTCATGATGCCGGCCCCCGAATCACTGACGCCGATGGCGCGGCCACGGTGCACGGTCGATACCAGATCGGCTATCAGGGCCGTGGACGCGACGTTGGCGGCTGACCAGCCGAGCCCAACCAGAAAGGTGCCGAGCGTGACCGACCAGTATTCGGCGCCGAACGTAACAAACAGCGCGCCGGCAAGCGTGACGGCTACGCCCGGAAACATGACTTGCTCCCGGCCGACGCGATCAGCAAGCCGGCCGAGCGGAATCGTGAAGGCGAACATGCCCGCGGAGTGAAACATGTGCGAGAAGGCGATCGCCGTCAGCGAACTGCCGTGATGCGCCAGGACGAGCGATGTCAGCACCATCACGATCGACATGTTACCCTGGCCGGCACAATTGCATATGATGGCGATGCGCGCCGGGCGGTCGCGCAACAGCGAGCGCGCGTTGAATGTCGCGCCTTGCAGGGACTTCGCTTCGGCAGGTGCGACGTAGCCCGGATAGTATCGTGCCAGATTTGTACCGATTTCTTTCGGATCGGGCTTCACCCAGGTGACCAGTACCATGCCGACGAAAATGAGCGTCGGCACCATCAGCCAGGGCAACGCCAGCGGCTCAAGACCGTTGCGGCGGCTGATGATTTCGGAAGCCCACATCAGCGCCGGGCTGATGACCAAGCCTATGATCGAGCCGGTCGCAACAAAGCCCAACGCCATCGCGCGCAGTTGGGGCGGAAACATATCGGCCGCCGCTACGCGCAATTGCTGCGCCGCGTTGAAACCCATGCCGAAAATCAGCATGCCGGTTATGAGTCCGGCAATCGAGTGAAACAGCATCGCGATGCCGACGGCAATCGTGCCAATGAGCGATAGCCCCAGGCCAAGTTGGATACCCGGCTTGCGCCCGTAAGTGTCGGTGATTTTGCCGACCGGGTAGGCCACCAGGAAACGGCTTATTCCGAACAGGGCGACAGTCAGCCCGGCGAGGCCCGTCGATCCGGTAAGGCCGACGACCATGAGGGGCCCCAAGCCATAACCAAATTGCGTACTTGCGCCCATGAACGATTGGGAGAGCGCGAACAGCGTCGTGTTGCGCTTGATGACGGAAGGAATCGGTACGTGGTCGCGGGAAGTCGCCTGGAGCATGATCCCCTTGAAATGGTTATGGGCCAAAGCCCCGTGATGGCAGCCAAATATGCAGCCGCTTGCTGGCCGATTTGACACTCAAGGGCAGGGGCTCCGCAAGCTCATGTCTGTGACGCTTTCGCAGAGCTCCCCCGTTCGCATCGATGAACTCGGGGTCCGCCATGGCCACCTTTCATCGAGACGATCGTCATTTGCTCGAAGCAGCGGGCGCGCCCGCTTGACGCTGATCGTGCGGCAGCTCGGAGGGCGGTGCTGCACCCCGGAGCGCCCGCCGGTCGATCTTCAGGAGCGTCGTCCGCGGCAACTCGTTGACGAACACGAAGGAGGCCGGAATCTTGTACGAGCCGATCGCTCGCACGTTCTCGCGAAGCTCGTCGATCAAGCTTGCGGATTGTTGAAATCCCTCGCGTAGCACCAGATATGCGCGCGGCTTTGTCAAGCCGTCGTCATCCTCGAATGAGACGACGGCAGCCTCGCGAATCGCCGGATGGTTGGTCAAGGCGAACTCGACGTCTATCGGCGAAATCCACATGCCTCGAACCTTGAAAAGATCGTTGGCGCGGCCGCCGAACCAGAAAAAGCCGTCCTCGTCGAAATAGAGCTGATCGCCGGTCCGCGTCCATTCACCGACAAAAGTCTCACGCGATCTGTCGTACTTGCGCCAGTAGAAGAAGCACGATGTGCGGCTATTGACCCAAGCCTCGCCAGGAATGTTCGGCTTGGTCACTTCGCGGCCCTCCATGTCCATCAAGCGAATGCGATAGCCGAACACTGGCTTGCCGAGGCTGCCCCGCTTGAACGATTTCTGCCGATTGGCAATCCACTCATAGGTGATTTCCGAACTGCCGATCGAGTCGAACAGCTCGATTCCGGTGAGCTGATAAAATCGCTCGAACATTTCCGGCGGCATCTTTTCCGAGGCGCTTATGACGAAGCGCAGAGCAGGTGCGCCGACCGGCTCCTTGCTCTGCATCAGGCGTTCAATAAGATTTTTCAGTACGGTTGGAACCGTGATCAGTTTGGTGACCGCGTGATCGCGCAATGCAGCGAGAACCACGTCAGGCGTCGGCGGCCGCCGATCGAGTACCGCGGTCGCACCCCAGTAAAGCGGGATCAGGACGCCCGGCCACAAGCCGTGGGTGAAGTATTTCTTGGACGTCGCGAAAACGGTATCGGCCTTGGAATATTCCCAGAAATGACCGTGCCGCTCAGGCACAAGGATGAAATCGTGCGCGAGATGAGTCACGCCTTTGGCGGTGCCGGTCGTGCCTCCGGAATAGAACATGTAAGCGACGTCGTTGGCGTGAATGCGATACGGCGCGCCCGCGCCCGGATCGGCGGCTGCGAGCTTGCGAAGATCGACGATCGTTTGCTCCGGCAAGTGCCGCGCCAGTTCGGCCGCGCCTTCGCCTCGAACGATGACCGTCCGCAGCGACGGCGGAAGCTCGTTGCGGATTTCCAGCAGTTTCGGCACCTGTTCACAATCGATGAACAGCGCGCGCACGCCGGTATCGGCGAGAAAATAGAGCAGGTCCGGCGGTTTGTAGAGATCCGAGACGACGACCGGGATTACGCCCGAGTTCACCGCGGCAAGCCAAGTAGTGATGTAATCGAGACTGTCGGTGCCGAACAGCAGTATCCGCGACTCGGGCCGCAATCCGATCGAGGTAAGTCCGGCTGAATATTGCCGGATCGAAGCCGCGAGCTCGCTGTAGCTGGTCGATACGCCGTCGGCAATAATCGCCGGCTTTGTTTCCACGGGCGTTCCGCAATGGCGGCCGATCAGCACACCGATCGGATCGATCCATTCTGGAACATCGGGATCCCGCCAAGCGCGCCATTCAGATGAGTAAATTGAGTCCTGATACGACTGATCTGAATCCGCCGCCATGTCAGCTCCCGGCTGGGCATTTGGCTGTCAACCGATCATCACCCCTTCCACGGCGGTCACGGGGAGTCAAACGGCATCGGTTGAGCTGCTTTCTAAAGGCAAAAAGTGATTCATTTTGGGGAAAATCGAAAGCGCCCGGACGTGTCTGCTTGACCTATGCCCTACACTGACCGCTGTATTTGTTGCATGATGGGGTGGACGCGGACAAAGCCAAGGGTTACGCATTGCTCCGATCGTGTTCTGGGAGGGTTTCTGATGTCCAAGCGAATGATCGCGGCTTTTGCCGCATTGGCCGTTTCGGCCGGCGCCGTGTCGGCGCAGGAAGTGAAACTCGGCCTGATCCTGCCGTATACGGGCGTCGGCGCCGAGTTGGCGCAGCAGATGGACCGCGGCGCCGAACTTTATCTGAAACAGAACGCCGCTCAGATAAGTCCCTACAAAATTACCATCATCAAGCGCGACTCCAAGGCGCCGAACGGCGCCGAGGCCAAGGTCGCCGCCCAGGAATTGTTGACCCAGAACAAGGTCGACGTGCTGGCTGGCTGGAGCTATTCGCCCGATGCCATCGCTTCGGCGCCGATCGTCAACGCCGGCAAGAAGCTCGCCGTTATCATGAACGCTGGGACCTCGTTCATCACCAACCTGTCGCCCTATTACGTGCGCACCTCATTTACGCTGTGGCATTCGAGCTACGCGCTCGGCATCGCAGCCGCCAAGACCCTGCACGCCAAGACCGCCGTGGTCGCCTACACGGACTATCCGCCCGGCAAGGACAGCCTGGACGCTTTCAAGCTCGCCTTCGAGCAGAATGGCGGCAAGGTGCTCGATGCCATTCCGGCCGGCGGACCGGGCCAGGTGCCCGACTTCACGCCATTCTTCCAGCGCGCCAAGAACGAGCACCCGGACGTGCTGTTCGTGTTCGTACCTGCCGGCGACCACGCCACCGCGGTGGTCAAGACCTACGGCGCACTCGGCATGCGGGCCGCCGGCACCAAGCTGATCGGGCCGGGCGATATCGTCCAGGACACGAAGCTCCAGGGCATGGGCGACGCCGCGGTCGGGCTGATTACCATGCACCATTACAACGCCGATCTCGACAATCCGCAGAACAAGGCGTTCGTCGCCGCCTGGAAGAAGGAATACGGCGCCGACGCCTCGACCGATTTCTTCGCGGTTGGCGCCTGGGATGCCATGGCGGCGATCACGCACGCCGTCGCGGCCACCAAAGGCAAGATGGACGGCGACGCCGCGGTGAAGTCGCTGCTCGGTTGGAAATACACGAGCCCCCAGGGCCCGATCATGATCGATCCCCAGACCCGCGACATCGTCATGAACGAGTATCTTGATGAGGTGATCAAGGGCGCTGACGGCAAGCTCCACGAGAAGGTGCTCGAGACGATCCCGAACGTCAAAGACGAATGCAAGGCACTCCAGTTCGGGCCGTGCAAGCCGAAGAAATAGCGATCGAGGCGAACGCACCAGTTCCGTACGCTTGTCTCGTGCCGTCGTGGCTCGCTTGGCAGGGTCAAAGCCGAATTCGGCTGGCCCTTTGGCGGGTCGCTCGCTCGAGCCGCGGAACGGACTGACTGCGTCCTTCCTCATTCTTCGATAATAAGTAAGTTATATCAATATGTTAGAGGGCGTGCGGCGGCTTTCCAGCCCGCACGACGCCGGGTTAGAGGAATACACGCTTCGCCATCCACGCGTGAGAATTTTGCGCTATTCTTTGGAGCATGACCGCATAGGGAGAAGCCCATGGATATCGATGTCGGCCTGCTCGACCATTACAATGTCTCGACCCGCAAGCTCGGGGAGACTGTGCGATTTTATGAGGACGTGCTGGGGTTCGAGAACGGGGCGCGGCCGCCGTTTAATTTCCCCGGGGCGTGGCTTTACAGCGCCGGCCATCCCGTTCTGCACCTTAACGACATATCGCAGACCGACCGTGAACAACGCGCCGATTCGGGCGTCATCGATCACGTTGCATTTGGCAGCCGCGGCTTCGAGGCGATGAAAAAGCGCCTCGCAGGCAAGAGCATCGATTATCGCGTCAACGAAGTCCCCAACAGCACCCGCCGCCAGATCTTCCTGCGTGATCCCAACAATGTCGAGATCGAGCTCAATTTCGACACTAAGAACGAGACGGCCTGAGCTGTCCCGCCGTCGCTGCTTGATCTGAAGTTGCGCCGCGCGCGCCGTGTGGCCGCAGGTACGGCCCGCGTCCGGATGCGCTTGCCCGGGCGCATCAACAATGCAAGAACGACGGAATAAAGAGAATTCAGGCGTCAAAAATCGGAGAAAATCGCCCATGCGTACTGTTGCGCTCGAGGAGCATTTTGCGGTCCCGTCCATCGCCAGCCGTATCGACAAGGGTGTGCTGGCCCGTCGCGGCTATCGGCCGAGAACGCTGCCGAAGGACGCTCCGAATCCGCTGGAGCTGTTGGCCGAAGTCGGCGAGAAGCGGATGAAATCGATGAACGACGCCGGAATTTCCGTCCAGGTGCTCTCGAACAGCGGCCCGGGGCCTGATCTCGTTGCGGGCCCCGACGGTGTTGCCATGGCGCGCGAAACCAACGATCAACTGGCGAAGATCATTGCGGCACGTCCAGACCGTTTCGCCGGCTTTGCCGCGCTACCACTGCAAAGCCCGGATGCGTCCGCGAAAGAACTGGTGCGCGCTGTCAAGGAGCTCGGGCTCGTCGGCGCCATGGTGCACGGCACGACCGAAGGCCGCTTCCTCGATCATGCGAGCTTCGATCCGATCCTCTCCGCGGCGGAGGAACTCGATGTGCCGATCTACATTCATCCGCACATTCCGCCCGAGCCCGTCCGCCAGGCGTATTTTTCCGATTTGCCGACAGGGGCAGGGCGTGTGCTTGAGACCGCAGGCTGGGGCTGGCATTCCGAAACTGCCATACACGTCCTGCGCATGGTCGTGGCCGGGACACTTGATCGCCATCGTCGGCTCAAACTGATCATCGGCCATATGGGCGAAATGCTGCCGATGATGCTGGATCGCGCCGACTACGTGTTTGCCCTCGATGTCGATCATTTGGAGCGGCCGATCAGCCGCACCGTTATCGATCAAGTCTGGATCACGACCAGTGGCATTTTCCACGAGCCGCCGTTCCTTGCCGCGCTCCTGACATTCGGCATCGATCGGATCATGTTCTCGGTCGACTACCCTTATGCGCAGGATGCACTTGGCCGTAAATTCCTGGAGCGCATATCGCTGTCGCCTGCCGACATGGCAAAGCTCACTCACGGCACTGCGGATGCCTTGCTCAAGTTGAAGGTCCGCTGAGCGGACCAAACGCCGCGGCGGAAGTTCTAAAGCCGCGGCGTTTGTTCATCCGCCGGACGAGGTAGCGGAGCATCGCATGGGTCTTTTCAGTCTCGCCGGGCAATCGCCCGAGGTCATGGCCGGCCTCTGTTACGTCGCTGAAAATGCGGTTGTCATCGGCAAGGTCCGGCTCAAGCGTGGCGCGAGCGTCTGGTTCAATTCCGTGCTGCGCGGCGACAACGAGTGGATCGAGATCGGGGAGCGCAGCAACGTTCAGGACAATTCCACGCTGCACACCGATCCCGGATTTCCGCTGACAATCGGCGAGAATTGTACCATCGGCCACAACGCCATCCTGCACGGCTGCACGATAGGCAGCAACACGCTGATCGGCATGGGAGCGATCGTCATGAACGGCGCGCGGATCGGCGCCAATTGCATCGTCGGCGCCGGCGCGCTTGTCGGCGAAAACAAGACGGTGCCGGACAATTCGCTTTTCGTCGGCTCGCCGGCGCGCAAGCTACGCGACGTCGACGATGCGATGCGCGAGGGCATCGCAAAGGCGGCGGAGATTTATTTTCAGCGCTGGCAGCACTTTGCGGCGAACCTGAAACGGGTGTCCTAGTAGTTTACGGCGGCCCGTGCCTTGATCGAGCCACGATAACACGCGAGGACTGAACACACGGAGCGGGCGCCAGTGTTCCAAGTCCCGAAATTGTCATGTCTTCGTCGCGGCCAAAGCAGCGCGGCGCCAGCGTCCCGTCGCGCGCCCGCACGTCGACGACGTCGGGCACTGGTAATCTGCTTCTCTCTTGCCGGTGTGGGCTGCTTGGCGCTGTGCATGCCGCCGGCGCTGAGCCGCTCCGCCCCGCCCGCGCACCATTTCAGCGCCAAGCTCGATGCGGCCTATGAGGCGACGCTGCTCGGCTTTCCGATCGGCGATGTGAGCTGGACAATCGACTTTCACGACAGCCGCTACTCTGCCGCGGCGCGCGGTTCGACTGCGGGCCTGATGCTGATTTTCTCGCGCGGCCATGGCACGGCCGAAGCTCAAGGGAGCGTTGCGGGTAAAGAGCCGCTCGCCTCGAATTTTTTGATCAACATCACCCACGGTGCCGCCTCCCAAGAGGTCAAGATTCTGTTCAAGCACGGTAAGGCCAGCGAATCCTTGGCGCCGCCGCCGAAACCAAATCCGCAGCTTGTGCCGCTGAATGAGGCCTTCCGCACCGGCGTGGTCGACCCGATGTCGGCGCTGCTCGTCAACGTTCCAGGCGGCGGTGAAACAACGGGACCGGCTGCCTGTGGACGCACGATCGCGGTGTTCGACGGCCGTATGCGGTTTAATCTCAAGCTTGCGTTCAAGCGGATCGAGCAGATTCAGGTACCCGATGGCTATCAGGGGCCTGCCGCGGTTTGCGCGGTCTACTTTACGCCGCTCGCCGGCTACGATCCGAACCGGTATGCGATCAAATATCTGCGGGCCGAACGCGGCATGGAAATCTGGCTTGCGCCGTTGCGCGGTACCCGCCTGATGGTGCCATACCGGCTTTCGATACCAACCCCGATCGGGGTCGGCATTCTGCAAGCGACGCGCTTCGTCTGGACAGGGGAGACAGGACAGGCGGGCGCCCCGAGCGTCAACTGACCTGGCATTGGAGCCGGTAGCGCCGCACTGTGCGCGTCTTAGGCTCCCGGATAACTTGGCTATTTTGACGGGACGGCCGCCGGTCTCTACGCTCCGCGAAGCGGGTTCGCTGCGGATTCAGCGCGGTGTGAGTAGAGCGGGGGTATCGAGAACATGAGTGCAATCGCTACAAGCCATGAGGCGCCGCCACAGGGCCCCGGTTCCGCCACGCGGCTGATCGTGGCCGCCTCGCTGGGAAATGCACTCGAGTTCTACGAAATCCTGGTCTACGGCTATTTCGCCGTCACCATTTCGAAGGTCTTCTTCCCGGCTGCCAATCAGACCGTATCCCTGCTGGTGACGCTGGGCACTGTCGGCATTTCTTATTTGGCGCGGCCGATCGGCGCGATCTTTCTCGGCAATTACGGCGACCGGCGCGGGCGAAAGCAGGTATTGACGCTTTCGATCGCGCTGATGACGGTGGGAACCGCGCTGATGACGATCATGCCGAGCTATGCGTCGCTCGGTTTGCTATCGCCATGTTTGGTCATCGCTGCGCGACTGCTGCAAGGTTTCTCGGTCGGCGGTGAATTTGCCTCGTCGACCACGTTTCTGGTCGAACACCGGCCGGACCGCGCCGGGTTCTTCGCGAGCTGGCAATGGTCGAGCCAGGGGCTCGCGGCGCTCGTCGCTACGGGCTTCGGCGTACTGCTCAGTGGCACGATGTCGGCCGCCGATCTGCAGGCATGGGGGTGGCGCATTCCGTTTGCTTTCGGATTGCTGATCGGTCCGGTCGGCTACTACATCCGCAGCAACATGGAGGAGACACCGGAGTTCCGCGCCGCGCCTCCGCCGCAGGCGCCGATGCGCGATCTTATCACGACGCAATGGGATCGGGTCCTGCTGGTCATTGGCGCTGTGGTTATCTCGACCAGCTCGCAATACATGCTGGTTTACATGCCGACATATGCGATCCGTGAACTGCATCTGCCGCAATTTCTGAGCTACACGGCGGCAGTGGCGGCTGCGGCCTTGCAAACCGTCGTTGTGCCCTTCGTCGGCATGTGGGTCGACAGGGTTGGCCAGCGCCGCATCATGCTGGGTGCCGCCAGCTTGTTCTTTCTCACAGCTTATCCGGCTTTCGCACTGCTCGCGGCGCATGCTTCGCTTGCGGTGTTGATCCTGATGGTTTGCTGGATCGCGCTGTTGAAATCCTGTTACAGCGGCGCATTGCCGTCCTACATGGCAAAAATATTCCCGGTGTCGACACGTGTCAGCGGTCTGTCGCTCAGTTACAATATCGGCGTAACCATTTTCGGCGGCTTCGCGCCATTCTTCGCGCAATCACTGGTCGAACTCACCGGTTCGAAGCTGGCCCCGAGTTACTACATCATAGCGACGTCGTTGCTCAGCCTGATCGCTGTCGTCATGCTGCGCCCGTACGAGAAAACATCCTGAGACGAAAGAGAATTCACATGAAAGCTGTATATCTCATGCAATTTGGCGGGCCCGAAGTGCTGCAATATGGCGACGTGCCCGATCCCGTGGCGGCTGCGGATGAAGTTATCGTCGATGTTCACGCCGCGACGGTGAATGCCGCCGACTGGAAATTCCGTGGTGGCGAGTATGCGCGTCATGCGCAGGTGAGTTTTCCGCAAATTCCGGGCCGGGATTTTTCCGGGGTTGTGGCGAAGGCCGGTGGCGATCTCAAGGCGGGCGACGCTGTGTTCGGCGTGCTGGAGGCCGGCAAGGAGGGCACCTACTGCGAGAAGATCGCGATCCGAGCCGCGGTGATCGGCAAGAAGCCGGAGCAGCTTTCGCACGTCGACGCGGCGGCGCTGGCGTTGACCGGGCTGACCGCGATCGATTCGCTGGAAAACACGTTAAAGCTTAAGCGTGGTGAGACGATCCTGATCCAGGGCGGCGCCGGGGGGGTGGCCGGTTTCGCCATCCAGTTCGCCAAACATCTCGGCGCGCACGTCATCACCACCACGAGCGCGGCGAACATGGATTATGTCCGCGGCCTCGGCGCCGACGAGGTCATCGATTACAACAAACGGGACTTCACCAAAGTGGTGAAGAATTGCGATGCCGTTTTTGAGACAGTCGGTGGCGACGTCGCGCAAAAGTCGTTCGCAGTGCTCAAGCCGGGTGGCCGCGCCGCATTCATTGCGTCGGGTGCGCAGCCGCCTAAACCGGACCGCAGTGACGTGACGGCGTTGCGGCCGCCCGTGCCGCGCTCGCGGGCGGCGATGGAGCGGATCGCGCAGTTGTTTACCGCGGGCGCCATCAAGCCGCCCGAGGTCAAGTTCTTCCGCCTGTCGCAAGCCGCCGAGGCGCACCGCCTGAGCCAGGGCCGACACTTCCACGGCAAGCTGGTGTTTCAGGTCCGGTAGGGTCCCCTCACGGCGTTGGTTATTCGCCGGCGCTCACCAGCGGGCGCGCAGGTATTCGTCGACGCAGGCCGCGGACGCCTTGGCGTAAGTGCTGCGGCGGCTCACGACCGCGCCCGTAAGCTGGCGGAGCGACAGCGCCATTTCCGCAGACTTTACAGCCACCGCAATCCCGTTGAGCACCAGCGCGCCGTCAATCACAAAGGGGCATTCGCGGGCGAACAGCAGCATCGGCAGCCCACCGGCCGGCAAGATGACCTCGGCGCCGGCGGCGACCAGCGGCCGTACCTGCTCGATGAAGTCGGCGCGGACGCGTGCGTAGGTGTCGGCGTCCGTGAACGCGCGCATGAAACTCGGCAGGTCCATGTGCACGGCGCGCACTCCGGCGACGCGCCGGTCGAAGCAGTGCGCGCGGACCTGCCGCTCGTGCCAGTCGATGAAGCTTGGATCGATCGTCACCAGGCCGAGCCGCCCGCCCATGCTGAGCGCGGCCAGCATGCTCGCCTCGCCAAGCCCGACCACCGGGATGTCAACGGCACCGCGGATTTCCAGAAGGCCGGGCTCCTGGAAATGGCCGATGACGAAGGCATCGTAGCCGGCGCGTTCCGCTTCCAGCGCGTTGCGGATTGTCTGCGCCGCGCAGCGAAACTCGGTCAGCGCGTGGAAATGCCGGTCGGGCGGATCGAGTCCGTGCACTTCGAAGCTCACGCCTGGAGCCGCGGCATGGTCGAGAAAGGCCTGCAGGCGCTCGATATACGGCTTCTGCTCGATTGGGTGAACAAAGCTCTGGTACCAAATCCGGGTGGGACGCGACGGCTCGGCCATGGATAATCCCCGTGTGGAAATCTCAGGGGATTGTTGTCTCTCCGGGATGCCGCGGCAAGCAATACCGGCTACTGCGCGCGGACAACGCGCGTCGCCATGGCGAAATGGTTATTCGGCCCGCTGAATTTGGGAAAGCGCTGGAAGTCCTCGCGCATTGCGTGCCGCACCGGCGAATGCAGTGCGCTTTGCAGCGCGTCGGTGCTGTCGAACACGACCTTGTTGCGCTGCATGAAGTTCTGCCGCGTCCATGGCACGCTGCCCACCCAGTCCAGACGGGTGTAGATTTCAAGTTCGCGGATGCCCGGAAACTCTGCCATGTGGTGCGTGTGGCTCTCGAGATAGTGGGCATGCCATGCATTCAAATCCTCAGCCTCGCCTTCATACGACACGAGATAGGTGCAATGCGGTTCGCCGGCCGGCGTCTTGAAAGCCGGATCGGGCACCGCAAATGGGCGAACGACCATCGCCTGGTGCGCGACCTCGGCTCGGGCCAGCGTGGGAAATTCGGCGCTCGCGGCGAGCGCCGCCAGGTGCCCCTTGCGCGACAGCGCGTTCTCAAGCTCTGGCAGCTCGGCAAAGTAAAGCTGCAGCACGAGCGACGGCGAAGGGCCGTCCTTGACGTACGGATCACTCGCGCTTGCCGCGGAATGAAAGAGGCCTTTGACAAGGTTCGGCGTGGTGCGGACGAGCGCATCAAGCTTCGCACTTTCGACCGTCGATGGTGCGGTGGCGGAGCGAAAGCTGAGAAACAGGCATGTGGTCATGGATGCTCGCTGGCGCGATTTGGAGGAGGTGATTCCGGACGCTCATTATACTAAGACTAAGCCGATCATCAGAGGAACGCCGTTAGAGTCCCGGGAGAGCGAATTGACCGCCACGAAGACGTTTCGGATCTGGGCGCAGGGCGCCACCGATCAGATTGCCCATCACAACTACCTGGCATCGTTGCTGCCGCACATGAAGGCCTGCTGCGATCCGGGCTTCGATCTGGAATTCAAGACCATGACGCCGTCGGTCACAACCGTGCATGCCCTGTCTGAATTCCGCTTCTCACGACAGGTGATCCGCAGCGCCATCGAGGCCGAACGCGAGAATTACGACGTCTTCTTCATGAACCATTTTCAGGATGTCGGCCTCTACGATGCCCGCGCGTCCGTAAACATCCCCGTCCTTGGCCTCGGCGAAGCGACCCTGCTGCATGCCTGCACGATGGGTCGCAAGCTCGGGCTGCTTGCGATCAATCCCGCTTTCATTCCGACGCATGCCGAGCAGATTCATCGCTATGGACTGCAACAGCGCATCGCAGGTATTCGCGCCATCAACGCCAATATCTTGGACTACATGGAGGCGTTCGCCAAGCCGGCCAAAAAGGCGGAGCTCTGGGCTCTCTTCGAAGGCGAGGCCCGGCGGCTGATCGATGCCGGCGCCGACATCATCGTGCCGACCGGCGGCATTCCGATGATGCTGTTCGGTGACGATCCGGGCGCCAACGTCGATGGAGCCCCGATCGTTAATGGCGTCACGGTCGTCATCAAAGCCGCCGAGATGGCGGTCAGGCTGAAGCGACTCGGCTTTCCGGCCGTGAGCCGTCACCCGCAATCAGGCTTTGCTCTCCCGTCGCCCCAAGCGCTTCAGGAATTTCTGAGCCATGGCTGAGCGGCGCCGTCGAAGGACGAAACCCTAGTTTGCCCGCAGCAGCGGCCATGCTTCCGCCGCTTCGTCCGGCGGCACTGACGACAACAGCGCCTTGGTATGGGAATGCTGCGGATTGGCGAACACCTCGTCGATTGGTCCGTGCTCGACAATCTCGCCGCGGTACATCACCAGCACACGGCTGCAAAGGTGACGCACCACCGAAAGATCATGCGAGATGAACAGCATGGCGAAACCTAATTCGTCGCGCAGCCGCGCCAGGAGATTGAGCAACTGCGCCTGGATCGACACGTCGAGGCCGGACGCGATCTCGTCGGCGATCAGTACTTTGGGAATCTGACAAAGCGCACGCGCGATGTTGATGCGCTGGCGTTGCCCGCCGGACAATTGGTCGGGCAGGCGGGCGGTGAAATCGCCGGCAAGCCCGACCTCCGCGAGAAGGGCAGCCGCGCGCTCGCGCCGTTTTTCCCAGGTGGCGTGCCGGCTGCCGGCTTCCATCGCCTGGGTAACGATGCTGGCCACACGGCGGCGCGGGTTGAGCGCCGATTGCGGATCCTGAAAGACCATCTGCAGGGTGCCGGATTGGCGCACCGGGTCGCGTCGCGCCGGATCGGTGATGTCCTCGCCGTTGAATACGATGCGTCCGCTCGAAGGCTGTTCCAGTCCGGCCAGCATCTTGGCGACCGTGCTCTTGCCGCTGCCGCTTTCGCCGACCAGCGCGACAAATTCGTTCTCGGAAATGGCAAAGGACGCGTCTTTGACCGCAGTAACCGAAGCACCGCCGAGTAGTCCGCGACCGGTGCGGTAAATCTTGCCGAGCGCTCGCACTTCCAAGACGCGTCGTTCGACCGTCTTTGGCGGATCGTAGTCTTTGGGCGCGGCACCGATGCTTGCGGCGCTGTTGGTGTGGAGGCACGCGGCGATATGCCCGGCGGCCACTTCTTCGTTCGCAGGGTCGGTGTGGCGGCACTCGTCAGTCGACAGAGGACAGCGCGGCGCGAAGCGGCAACCGGTCATGTGCTGAAGCTGGCGCAGGCTCGGCATCTGCTCCGGCATGACGTGAAGCGTACGCCGCTCCGCGCGCACCGATGGATTGGCGAGCTGCAGGCAGCGCGTATAAGGGTGCGCAGGCTTCGACAGTACAGCGCGCGCCGGCCCGCTTTCCAACGGCCGGCCAGCGTACATCACAATGACGTCGTCGCATAATTGCGCCGCCAGCCGCAGATCGTGGGTGATGAAAACCACCGCGGTGCCGTGCTCGCGCTGCATGTCGGCGATCAGTCGCAGGATCGGCGCGTGCATGGTGACGTCGAGCGCCGTGGTTGGCTCGTCAGCGATGACGAGTTCGCGGGTGGCTGGCAAAGGCGGAGGCGATCAGCACGCGCTGGCACATGCCGCCGGATAATTGATGCGGATATTGCGCGAGCAGGTCCTCGCCGCGCGGCAACCGTGCGGCCGCCAGCATGGCGAGCGCATGCTCGCGCCTTTCCTTGGGGCTGCGCCGGCCGAGCCGGGCCAGATGCTCGTCGAATTGCGCGCCGATCGTGCGCACCGGATTGAGCGCCGTCATCGGCGCCTGCGGAATGAAAGCGATCGATCGGCCGAGCAAGGCGCGCCGCCGCGCCGGTGGCATCGTCACCAGATCCTCGCCGTTGAACAACAGCGATCCGCCGGTGACCGAAAACCCTGGCGGCAGCAATTGGGCTATGGCGCGTCCGATCATGGTCTTGCCGGCGCCGGACTCGCCGACCAGTCCGAGGATTTTGCCAGGCGCAAGATCGAACGAAAGCTTGTTGATGACGGGTGCCGGTGCGCCGTCAAGGCGGGTCGAGATCGTCAGATCGCGGGCCTGAAGGGTCAGCACGGCGTCAATGTCCGGTTTCCGCAAGCCGCGCGTCGAGCGTACGGCGCAAGCCGTCGCCCAGCAGATTGAACGCAGCGACCGTGAAGAAGATGGCGAAGATCGGCAGCAGCAGGTTCCACGGCGACTGGTAGACGTTCTGGCGCGCGTCGGCGATCATTTGCCCCCACGCTGCCTGATCGGGACCGACGCCGAGGCCGACGAACGACAGGATCGCCTCGACCACAACGGCGATCGCCATTTCGAGGCTGAACAGCGTGATGAGCAGCGGCAGGGTCGCCGGCAGCACCTCGCGCACGATGGTCTGCCAGTGGGTAAAGCCCAGAAGTCGCGCCGCGGCGACGTAATCGTTCCGGGTCACGACCAGCACTTCGCTCCGCAGCACGCGGCAGAAGCGCGTCCAGTCGACGAGTACGATGGCAAGGATGACACGGTCGAGGCCGACGCCGAGCCCGACCATGAGAATGAGCGAGAGAATAACCGGCGGGAACGACATCCACACATCCACGAGGCGGCCGATCAGCCAGTCCACAACGCCACCAAAATACCCGGCAATGTGCGCCAGGATCGAGCCGATGATCATGGCGCCCAGCGAAGCAAACAACGCCACGATCATGGCGGTGCGGGCGCCGTAAAGCAGCCGCGAGAGGACGTCGCGGCCGAGGCTGTCGGTGCCGAGCAGATTTTGCGGATCGCCGCCTGAAGCCCAAGCAGGTGGTGCCAGGATCGACAGCAGGTTCTGATCGCCGGGGTCGTGCGGTGCAATCACGCCGCAGAAGATCGCGCAGAACGCGACGGCCCCGACCATGCCGAGCGCAATCAGGACCCGAGGCGAGCGCAGCGATTGGCCGATGGGACCCCTCATCAGCGCACCCGCAGTTTCGGATTGAGCACGACGTAGAGACTGTCCACGATTGTGTTGATCAAAAGCACGACGATGCAATAGGTCAGTCCGATGGCCTGGATCAGGGGCAGATCGGCGTTGCGCACGGCGTCAATCATCAGATTGCCCATGCCGGGATACGAATAGATGAGCTCCACCAGAAGCGTGCCGCTGAAAAGAATGCCGAATTGCACGCCGGCAAGCGTCAGTGTCGGCAGCGCCGCGTTCTTGAGCGCATGGCGCAGCAAAATTTTCCGTTCCGACAAGCCGCGCAATCGCGCCTGCTGGATATAGTCCTCGTGATAGACATCGAACAGGCTCGATCGCAGCACGCGCATGATGGCCGGCGAGAAGGCGAGCCCGAGCGCAAAAGCCGGCAGGGTCAGATGCTGGCACGCGCTCCAAAAGACGTCGAGGCGTCCTATCAGCAGGGCGTCGATCAGAATGAAGCCGGTGATGTGTGGCTGCGGCAGATTTGGCGAGACTTCGCCAGTAAACGGCAGCGCGTTCAAGACCACGCCGAACGCGAACAGAAGAATGAGGCCCCACAGAAATTCGGGAATGGAAAGCAGCAGGATCGAGCCGAGGTCGGCGACGGATTTAAACCATGTGCCGCGCAACCCGAACAGCAGCAGTCCGCCCCCAAGACCAAGGCCGGCCGCAATGATCATCGCGGCGGCGGCGAGTTCGATGGTCGCCGGCAGGGTCGTGGCGACGAGCGATCCCGCCTCGCGGCCGAACACGATGGAACGGCCGAACTCGCCGTGCAGCGCGCCGCGAAGCCAGATCAGGTATTGCTGCGGCAGCGGCTTGTCGAGGCCCATTTCACGGCGCTTGGCCTCGATCTGCGCGATGGTTGCCGTCGGCGGCAGCGACATCGCGGCTGGATCGACCGGCAAGAGCCGCAGCACGCAGAACAGCAGCGCCGACACGATCAGCAGGATCGGGATCGCCGCCAACAGGCGGCGCGCGATCAGCTTGGCGACGGTTGCGAGCATTGCAAGGTCATCACCCGCGAAGGCCGCCGCGGCGCATGACAAATTGCATCAGCTCCACCGCAAGGTCTGCGGCAGCACCCAACCGTTGCCATATTTGGTGTAGGCGAGGTTCTTCTTGCGCACGAGCGTCAGCACGCTCTGCAGCAGCGGCATGCTGGCGCCGTTTTCCACCGCGTATTGCTCCAGCTCGCGATACCCGGCAATGCGTTTGTCGTAGTCGGCGACATTGAACAACGCGAGTGTCCGGTTGCCGATATCCGCGTCCTTCCACGGGGAAAACGGCATTTTCGGATTGAGCATGTAGCCGGCAAAAATCTCGGGATCGCCGGTGCCGTTATCCCAGCTGTAGAGTGTCGCCTCGGGCAGCTTGTTGCCGCGATTGAGCTCGAAATATTTGGCGTATTCGATCACCTGAAGGTCGGCGTCGATGCCGACCTTCTTCCACATCTGCACGATGGCGCGGGCGATGTCGTAGTCGCTCGGGAACTGGCCGTTGGTCGCTGCAAAGCCGATCTTGGCTGGCTTGTTAGGGCCGAATCCCGATTTGGCAAGGAGCTGCTTGGCCAGTTCCGGATCGTACGGGAACTTGAAATCCGGCAGATAGCCGGGCGTTCCCGGCGTCGCGAACACCGACAAAGGCACCGCGGCGCCGCCGTAGAAGGCTTTCGACAGCGCCGCCTTGTCGATGGCGTGATGGGCGGCGAGACGAACGTTCTTGTCGGAGAAACCGAGATCGGCGCGTACGTTGAGTAGAATAACGCGCGTGATCGGATTGAGCTCGGCCGTAAAGCCGCCTTCGCTCTGGAAGCGCTGCACTTCGCGCACCGGTACGTTGAGGGTAAGATCGGCCTGGCCGGACTGGATCGCCGCGACCCGCGCCGACGTATCCTTGACGATCTCGATGGTGACGCGCGCCAGCGCCGGCTTCGGGCCCCAATACTTGTCGTTGCGCTCGAGAACGATGCGCGAATTCAACTCATACTCGGCGAGTTTGTACGGTCCGGTGCCGACGGGTTTTTTCAGGAAATTCGGAAGTCCGCCGTTCTCGATATATTTTTTTGGCACCACATAGCTGCCGAGAAATGCCATCCATTGCGGCGCGGTCGGATCGGGCGCGTTGAATTTCATCGTCGCCTTGGTGGGCGACTCGATGACGATGTCCTCCACCTTGCGCCAGGAATTCGCCGTGTCGAGCTTGACGCCGGATTTGATGCGCTCGAGGAATGTGTAGCGGAAGTCCTCGGTCGTCATCTTGTCGCCGTTGTGGAAAGTGACGTCGTCGCGCAGTTCGACCGCCATGCTGCGAGCGTCCGGCGCTAGCGTCCAGTTTTTGATCAGATGCGGGACGAGTTTAAGCTGCGGGTCCTGGTCGAGCGGCTGGTCGTAGACGGCCTTGAAGATCGGCTGCGCATCGGGCGTGAAACGCTGGTTGGGGTCCCACGATGGCACGTCGTTCGGCCAGGCGATGGTCGCCGCATCGTTGGCGGCCGATGCGCGCGACAGCGGTGCTGAAAAGCCCGCGGCCGTGCCTAACGCCAGTTGCAAAAACGATCGCCGCCGCAGCCGGTACGCCATTTTATGCTCCCTCAACCCATTGGTTACGCGCCGATTATACCTGCAATTCCCGGGCCGTCATGTCTGCCCGCCGCGGCGATCTAACGCCTCATCCGGGCCGTCTCCGTCTCGCGATCCCAGGCCTTCGCGGTAACGCCACGGTCGCGGAGCTTGTATTTCTGCACCTTGCCGTTTTCGGTGGTCGGCAGTTCGTCGACGAATTCGATGAACCGCGGCACGGCGAAGCGGGCGAGCCGCGGCGCGCAGAATTCGGCCAAGGCGCGCTCGGAGAGCGTGCTGCCGGCGCGGCGCACGACCGCGGCCATGACCTCGTCCTCGGCCAATTCGGAGGGCACCGGAAACACCGCGGCATTGCCGACGTCCGGGTGGCTCAGCAGCACCTGCTCGACCTCGAAAGAGGAGATATTCTCGCCGCGGCGGCGTATTGCGTCCTTCATGCGATCGACAAAGCGAAAATAACCGTCGGCTTCGCGCACCACCCGGTCGCCGGTATGAAACCAGCCGTCGCGGAACGCCTCCGCGGTCTTGTCTGGCATGGCGAAATAGCCGGTGGCGAAGGCGAGCGGCTCGTCGGTGCGCAGCACCAATTCGCCGGGCTCTCCCGGCGCGGCGTCGCTGCCTGATGGGGAGGCGACGCGCGCGTCAAAGCCGTCACGCACCAGACCCATGCAGCCAGCACGACGCTCGGCGGAAGTGGTGCCGATAACGAAATTGGTCTCGGTCGAGCCGTAACCGTCGAGCAGATGGATGCCGGTTCGCTCCTCGAAAGTGCGGTGCAGGTTGGCGGGCACACCGGGCGCGAGCGCACAGCGCACGGTGTGGCGTTGCTCGTCCGGTGACGGCTCTCTGGACAGCAGGATCGGCACCATGGCGCCCAGCAGATAGGTGATCGTTGCACGCCGTTCGATCAGCCGCTGCCAGAATTGAGATGCGGAAAAACGCGGCTCGGCGACGAGCGTCGAACCGGACAGCAAGGCTTGGTGGAAGGTCCCAAGCGCGTTGGTGTGAAACAGCGGCAGCGTCGTGGAGAGCACGTCGCCTTCGCGGATTTCCAGATTGCGGATGCCGTGAAAGCCCCACCAGAAATATTGTGCGTGGGGGCAGCACACGCCCTTCGACGGTCCGGTCGTGCCCGATGTGTAGAGGATTGCCAGCGATTGCGCCGGATCGGCGGCACATGGCGCGACCGGCGCGGCGCGCTCCGGCAGATCGGTGATTGCTACCCGACCAAGCGAGACTGACGACGCCTCGCCAATGCGCCAGATGCGTTCCAGCGTCAGCTCCTGCAGATCGATATAGGCGAGCGCGTCGAGAAATTCCGCTTCGATGATCAGAAGGCGCGCGCCGGAATTGCGCAAATAGTGTTCGAGCTGAGGGCCGCGCGCGGCGACGTTGAGCGGCACCGCGATGGCGCCAAGCCAGGCGCAGCCGAGGACGGCTTCCATGAACTCGGCGCGGTTGCCGCACATCAGCGCCACGCGATCGCCGGGCTCGATCCCGGCCGCCGCAAGTGTGCCGGCAAAGCGCGCCGCAATGTGCGGCGCTTCGGCAAAGCTCCATGTCGCATCGCCGGCCGCGAACAGCGGGTGGTTGCCGTGCGCTAGCGCCTGCCGCCGCAACATCGCCGGTACGGTGCGTTCGTCCGGCGGAAATGCAGACAGGATGTCGGCCGTGGTCATCGGCGCTTTTTCTTCGGCCGCGCGGCACGTGTCTTGCGGCGCGAGGGTTTGCGGGGCGCTTCTCGCTTTGAGGAACCGGGCGCTTCCGGCACCAGTGCGAGCACGCGCAGCGGACTGCCGCTACCTTCCTTGATCTTCAGCGGTGCCGCGATGATGACGGCGCCCATCGGCGGCAACAGATCGAGGTTGGTCAGGCATTGCAGGCCGAGGCGGCCGGAGCCGTGCATGAAGTAGTGACACGGGTAGGGCGGCTTGAGGTGAAAGGCCTGTCCGGCGTCGGTGCCGATCGCTTCCGAACCGAAACCCAAAACCTGGCGCTCGTCGACCAGAAACTGCACAGCGTCGCTGTCCGGCCCCGGCGTGTGCTGCCCGGTCTCGTCGATGTTCTGATAGGCGACCGGGTCGGTGCGCTTCGACCAGCCGGTGCGCATCAGCACCCACGATCCAACCGGAATACGGCCGTGCCGCCGCTCCCAGTTTTTGATGAAATCGACGGTGAGCAGAAAGTCAGCGTTGGCAGCGGACTCGTGGGTGCAGTCGAGCACGCAGGCCGGTGCGATGAAATTCTGCACCGGAATCGTGTCGGTTGAATTGTCGGGCAGATGCCGGCCGGAAATCCAATGGATCGGCGCATCGAAATGCGTGCCGGTATGTTCGCTGCAGGAAAAATTGTTCCAGTACCAGCCCGGTCCGCGCGCGTCATAGCGAGATGCTTCCTCGATGCGGAACGGCCAGGCCTGTCCCATCTCGGGCGGCAGTACGATCTGCGGGAAATCCGGCGACAACGTCTGCGTCAGATCGACGATGCGAACGCCGCCGCCCGCCAGCGCGCCGATCAATTGCGACAGAATGGGTTCGCTCATCGCTCGACCTTAGATCTGCTGCGCCGCCAATTCGCGCTCCAACGCCTTCGGATTGTCGCGCCATCGCTCAAGCCAGTCTTGGGCGATGTCGCCCGGATACACATCTTCGGCGCCGCCGCGCAATGCCGCGACGATATCGGCCGCGAGCCGGGCAGGGGCGATTTTCGGCGGCGGCAGCGTCTGATTCCATTCGTCGTCGATCGGCCCGGGAAACACGTTGATCACGCGCACGCCGGCCGGCGACAGCTCAGCGCGCAAACATTGGGCGAGCGACAGCGCGGCCGCCTTCGAGGCCGAATAGGTGCCGTGCGGCGGGAAATTCGCCAGCGCAAACACCGACAACAGATTGACCCAGGCGACCGCGCTCGATTGTCCGTCGGCGCCGCGTGCGCGCATCGCGGGTGCGAATTCCTGCGCCAGCCGCAGCAAGCCGAAATAGTTCATGTCCATTTCGGCGCGCGCGGTTTCGACGCCGTCACGCGCCGCGATGCCGAAATTGCGGTGATAGTCGGCGGTGTTGATCAGGATATCGACGCGGCCGCCGATCTCTCCGGCGAGGTCTTTGACCGCACGCGAATTGGTCAGATCGAGCGGCACCAGCGACACCTGCGGGATCGACGCCAGCCGATCGAAGCCTGGCGGCTTCTTCCACGGCTCAGCGTGACCGGCCCACACTAGATCGGCGCCAGCGGCAACAACCGCTTCGACCAGCGCCTGGCCAACCGGCGTCTTGGCGTCGGTAACCAGAATTTTGCGGAATTTCGGATCGCAGGTCATTTCGCGCAGCTGCCGATCGTCGGCCATGTTGGGGGTGTCCTTTTCGGGAAGCGCGACGAGCGCCGCCTGGCCGGCGCGGTCGAGATGAAGCGACACGCGCACGCGCGCCGGCGCCGCTGCGCAGTCGCCGTGCAAATGCGCCACGATCTGCGGCCCGCAATCGAGCTTCACCAGTCCGAGCCGCCACGGCATGCGCTCGCGATAGAACAACTCGTTGCTGTGATGGAGCAGCGTTTCGGAGACGAGTTCGCCGGCACCATCCTGCGCGCGCCAATCGAGCCGGTGCGACAGGCAAACGCGGCAGGCTTCGCGCGGCGGATACTGCACCGTGCCACAGTCGCGGCAGACTTGCAGTTCGAGGCGGCCGCGCGCCGCCGCCGCGGTCAGGCCGAGCGCGACACGGCTGCGCATCGCCGGCGGCAAATTCGGCAGCCGCGTGCGCAGCACCGGGTTCTTGCGCGGCGGTCGCACCAAGGGCCGTGTCATCTCAGTTCTCCGCTGCCAGAATGGCGGCGCCGCTGCACAGGCCGCGATCGTAGTTGATCATACCGAAGCCGCTTGTCAGACCAAGCCGCGCGTCCGCCACCTTGGCGCCGAGCGGCTGCCCAGTGACCTGGCGGATGATCTCGACCAACCCCAGAAATCCGCCAGCCGCGCCGGCCTGCCCGAATGATAATTGCCCGCCGGAGGTATTGAGCGGAAACGAGCCATCCGCCGTGAAGCCCTCGCGGCGAACGAAATCGGCGCCGTCGCCCTTGCTGCAGAAGCCGAGATCCTCGATCTGCATCAGCGTGATCACCGGATAGTCGTCATAGGTCGAGAGCACGTCTATGTCCTTGGGCTCAACTCCGGCCTGCGCGTAAAGCTCGTCACGATCGAGCGCCCAGCCACCGCGATACTGGATCGGATCGTCCGGAAAGGCGTTGTGCCGTTCGATCGTCGCCAGGATGCGCGCGTAGGGCAGGCCAAGTTTTTCCGCCTCGCCGCGCCGCATCACCAGAAACGCGTCGGCGCCGGCGCACGGCATGACGCAGTCGTAGAGCCGCAGCGGATCGGCGATCATGCGCGCGCCAAGATACTCGGCAAGCGTCAGCGGTTTTTTCATCAGCGCCAGCGGAAATTTCAGCGCGTTGGTGCGCTGCGCCACGCAGATTTTGCCGAAATCCTCGCGCGTCACGCCGAAGGTGCGCATGTAGTAGGCGGTAAGAAAAGCAAAGCTCGCGTTGGCCCCGCCCGAGCCATAGGGATAAACCGCGTCGCGGGCGAACTGGCTGAAGGTCGCGAGATTGAGCCGAAATGAGTCCGTGTGGTTGGTGTCGCCCGCAATGCAGGCGATCGCATCCGCGTCGCCCGATTGCACCGCGCGCGCGGCGCGGCGCAACGCGACGACGCCGGTGGCGCCGCCCATCGGAATGTGGTCGAGCCAGCGCAACGTCAGCCCGAGATGCTGCGTCAGGCCGACCGCGCTGTCGGGCGCGAGCGTGAAGCTCGAGACGCACAGGCCGTCGAGCTTGTCCTTGGCGAGGCCCGAGGCTTTCAGAAGCTGCGCCAGTGCGCCGGCCAGAAACCAATGCGCGCCACGGATCGAATAGCGCACGTACGGCACGGTCACGGGGCAGGTGACCACAACATCGTCGTAGGCGGCGCGCGTTCGGCTCATGCGGATAAGTTTATCGGGCTAATCCCGCGAATTGGCCATTGGCAAAACCTCATTCGGCCTTGACTCAAGCGGTAACGTCCGCCCTGAATCCCTTCACTGCGAGGCGTGCCGCAACGGCGCCGAAGCAAGTCGAAGATTGTCATAGCCTCATGCTGCGTACGGGAAAAGAGCATTTCGAATCGCTGCGCGACGGGCGCGCCATCTTTATCGGCGGCGAGCGCGTCGACGACGTCACCACTCACCCGGCGTTTCGCAACGCCGCCGCGACCGTCGCCGGCCTCTACGATCTCAAGGCCGATCCGGCCAACCGCGACGCGCTCAGCTATGAGGAAGACGGCGGCCGGCACTCGATCTATTTCCTGCGCGCGCGCTCCCGCGACGATCTGCAGCGGCGCATGGAAGGTCATCGCCGTATCGCCGCTTTCACCCACGGCCTGTTTGGCCGCTCGCCCGATCACGTCGCGTCCTTCGTCACCGGCATGGCAATGAAGCCCGACGAACTGAAGGCGCCGTATGCCCACGCCGACAATCTCCTGTCCTATTACCGCTACGCCCGCGACAACGATCTCTACGTCGTCTACGCGGTGGTGCCGCCGCAGGCCGCGCGCAATCCGGAATTCTATCAGCGGCAGAATATTCCGGTGCCGACGTTGCGCGTCGTGCGCGAGGACGATTCCGGCGTCGTGATTTCCGGCATGAAGATGCTGGCGACCGGCGCCGCCTTTGCCAACGAGATCTGGATCGGCAATGTCATTCCGCTCGCGCCCGATCAGAAGAACGAGGCCATTACCTGCGCCATCGCCTGCAATGCGCCCGGCCTGCAATTGTGGTCGCGCCAGCCGTTCGAACTCAGCGCCACGTCGGAATTCGATTCGCCGCTGTCGTACCGGTACGACGAAACCGACTGCATGCTGATCTGCAACGAGGTCAAGGTGCCGTGGGAGCGCGTGTTCGTGCATGGCGATGCGCTGCTGTCGCGCGACATCTATGTCAAGACGCCGAGCCATTGCTTTGGCAATCACCAGTCGAATGTGCGCTACTGGGCGAAGATGCGGCTCCTGGTCGGGCTGTGCAGCAAGATCGCCAACGCGACCGGCGCCGACCAGGTGCCGGCGGTGCGCGAAACGCTCGGCCGCGTCTCGGCCTACGAAGCGCAGATCGCCGGCATGGTCAACGGCCAGATCAACGCGTACGAGAATTGGCCGGGCAACGGCTATGTCTGTTTCAACCGCCGCATGATGTACGGCGCGCTGGAATGGTGCACGCAGAACTACACGAAGTTCGTCGACGAACTGCGTGAGCTGATGGGCGGCGGCGTGTTTCAGATGCCGGCAAATATTTCGGTGCTGCGCAACGAAGAGCTGGCCCGCGATTTCCAGACCTTCTGGCAGACGCCGCAGAACGACGCCGTCACCCGCATGAAGCTGTTCAAGCTCGCCTGGGACATGGTCGGCTCCGAATTCGCCGGCCGCCACCTGCAATACGAAAAATTCTACGCCGGCGCGTCCTTCATCGTGCGCAATCACACCTTCCGCGAGACCGACTGGGCGGGTTTCAACAAACTGGTCGACGATCTGATGGCCGGTTATGACCACGGCGGGGCTCTCGGCAAGGTGGCGGCGGAGTAGGGCGCCGTCCTTACGAGGAGCGGCTTCGTCATTGCGAGGAGCGGTAGCGACGAAGCAATCCAGCGCAGCCTCCCGGTCACCGCAAGCCGCCCTGGATTGCTTCGCTCCGCTCGCAATGACGCACTCCATCATTCTCGCGCTGCGCTTTTGACGGCGCCCCGAGCTTTGCCAACGATTTCACGAACGGTCGCCTCGACATAAGGGAGGCGGAGCGCCGAAAGACGCGTAGGTAGATACCGCGGCCGCGCACAGGCAGAGCGCCGTCCGTATTTGCGCTATCGCGGCGCGCGCCGCTTTTGGCGGACGCGCTCGCCTTCCGGCGCTCTACCGCGGCTCTTACCGAGCTTTTACCCTCGGCTCAGTCCGGTCCCGCGCTTCATGGCAGCACCAACGGATGTGACTCCGTCCGCCACCCGGGCAGCCAGCTCCTGGCAGACCTGCGCCGTGGCAGGCCGGGCGAGTTTCCGAACCGCCCGCGGATGGAGTTACGAGCCCCATCCCGGGCGCCGCTCCTGCTCCGCTTCAGGGATCGTCTCTAGAAGCGTCCCGATGACGAGCAGGATATCGATTTTGTATCTAAACACAGGACAATCGTCAAGATGTAAGCATTAATTTATTGAAGTTGCATAAGAATTATTCAGATCAAAAGTCTCCAATTACGGGATCGTGTGGCATGATTCGTCGGGAACCCCCGGTTCGTAATTTTTCGCGGTGCCAGGTACGGGGCTGATTACGCGCTGCCCGATTATTTTGCTGGCGGCTTTGAACCTTTCGCCAGTGCGGCGCGACCAACGAATAATTGCTGGCTCGATCCCCAATCCCCCCCGACACCCCCCTTCGGGTCAGCGCGTAGCGGCCGGCTCTTCCCGAGAGCCGGCCGCAACCATTTTGGGGCCTGGTGGGAGCGCCCTAACTCCGGCATCGGGCAGTAACCCGTTATTTCCAAGAGAGAATTCTGCTTTCCCCGGGAGCGTTAAGGTTAATTGAACCTTTTGGCGCCCTTGCGCGTCTAACAGAACGAAAGGCGTAACCGATAGCGACCGCCGCGGGTGACCGGCAGGAACGCGAAAAGGACGGAGGGTGTCATGAAATACCAGATCGTCGGTTGGATCGCTTTGGTGTCGGTCACGATTTGGGCGGCTCCTTACGTGGTCGCCTTCTGCGATCTCATTCAGTAACGGCGGATCAGCTTCAGGCCGCTCGGCCCGGTCCTTGGCAAGCAGCCAGACTGGCAAGACTGAAGAGGGGCGCAACCGACATTCGCCCGATCAAGTTTTCCAGTCGTTCGAAATTCCAGAAGTTTGCCAACGGCGCCGCGATGATCGCGCGCCGTTTTTTGTTACGGTCCGGCCACCACGTCCTCGCGCGGCAGGATTTCGGCGCGCACCGGGATGACACCCCGGTCGATCATGCCGAGTGCGCGCGCCGCTCTGGTGCAGAGATCGAGCACGCGGCCGCGGTTGAACGGGCCGCGATCGGTGATGGTGACGATCACGCTGCGTCCGGTTTTTACATCGGTGACGCGGACGCGCGTGCCAAAGGGAAGAGTCTTATGAGCTGCGGTGAAGCCGGGGCCGCGGCCTGAATAGTAGGCGGCCATCCCGAAGAAGGTATGGGTGACGGCCGGCGCCGCCCGCGCGGGTTCGGACAATGATGATCCGAATGCGGTTGCCACAGCAACCGTGACAGCGACGGCGAAACGATGCATGCCGGTCCCCGACGATCCAAATAGCGAACGCGCGCCGCGCTATTTTGTTCCCCGTAGGGGACGCGGGCCTGGGGCGACTCTCTTTTTCTGACAGGTTCGCAAGCGGTCGCTGGGCGACGGGAAATCCAACGCGCCCCACCTACTGATGCTGCACCACGACCTTGGTGCCGACCGGGACGCGGCTGTAGAGATCGATCACATCATCATTGACGAGGCGGAAGCAGCCCGACGATACGGCCTGTCCGATAGTCTCCGGCGCGTTGGTGCCGTGGATGCGGTAGTCCGTGGTGCCGATATAGAGCGCGCGTGCGCCGAGCGGATTGCCGGGGCCGCCGGCCATGAAACGCGGCAGATAAGGCTGGCGTGCGATCATCTCGGATGGCGGCCGCCAGTCCGGCCACTCCGACTTGCGCGTGATGACATGAACGCCGCCCCACTGAAATCCGGCGCGGCCGACGCCGATGCCGTAACGCAGCGCGACATTGTTGCCCATGACCAGATAAAGGAAACGGTCCGCCGTGTTGACGATGATCGTGCCCGATGGATAGCTGGTGCGATAGAACACCGAGGTGCGGCGAAACTCGACAGGCAATTCAGTCGCGAGCGCGGTGTGGTCGACGCCCGGATCGGCGTCCTGCGTGGTGGGAGGGGGCGGCTCGCCATAGGCCTGCGCGGCGGCAGGCAGCGGCGCAAACAGCAACAAGGCGGCGATGAGATAAAGCGGCATGGCGCGAGTGATCATTGTATTTCTTCGTGTCTTGTCAGGAATAATAGCCAATGCGGGCGACGGGACAATTGAATTCCTTTTGGGACCGGAGTGTAGTTGCCTTCTGGTGGCATAATCGTGACGCACGCCCGGGATGCGCACGCATGCTGACACGCCGACGCTCATAAAACCGCGGCGCTCTCCTCTGGCTCCCAATGCAGCACGGCGTGGCGCAGCCGCAGCAGAGTTCGGTCGAGCACGAAGCCGCAGGCGCCGATTACCAGAATCGCGGCATAGACATTGGCGAATTCGAAGCGCGTGCCGGAGACGGAGATGTAATAGCCGAGGCCGCGCGAATCCCCGATCATCTCGGTCAGCACAATGACGATGATCGAGATCGGCAGCGCGATGCGCAGTCCGGTGAAAATCGCCGGCAGCGCCGCCGGCAGGATGACACGCGCGAGCAGAGTGGTGCGGCGCGCACCCATGTTCTCGGCAGTCCAGATCAACCGCAGCGGGATGGCGCGAAAGCCGAGGTACGCCGTGACCACGATCGGGTAGAGGCATTCGAGAAACGCGAACGCAATCTTCGACGGCGAGCCTATTCCGAAAATGTAGGTGAAGATCGGAAACAGCGCGATCTTAGGCACCGGATAGCCGAAGAAGAAGATCGGCTCGAACAGATTGCGGATGAGCGCCGAACGCGCCATGGCGGCGGCGAACGGTACGCCGACGATGGCTGCGAGGGCGAAGCCGAGGCCGGCGCGGCCAAGCGTGATCGCCGTATGATAGGGCAGCGCGTCGTTGCCGGTGTCGCGGGCGAGAGCGACGAAGACCCGGCCGACGCTCGGCAGCAGACGGGACTCGACCAGCCCCGAGGCGACCGCGGCCTGCCATACGATGAGCAGCAGCGGGATCGAATAATAGCGTCCGGCCAAGCGCAGGGCGTTCGCCATCATCGCACCATCTGCTCTACGGTGCCGACGATCTGACCGCGCAGCACCAGGCGGCGGACCGCCATCAACAGTCGGTCGCCGAGAAAGCCGAGCAGCGCGAAGGTGACGATGCCGGCGAACATCAGGTCGAACCGCGCAGCGTTGTCGCCATCGACGATCAGGGCGCCGAGGCCGCCTTGCAGGCCCATCAGTTCGGCGGCGAACAGCAGCACGAAGCAGTGCGCCAGGCCGATGCGCGCGCCGGAGAATAATTCCGGCGCGGCGGCCGGAATAAAGACGCGAAACAGCATGGTCGCTGGTGGAGCTCCCATGTTCTGCGCCGACCAGATCAGATGCCGGCCCACCGCCAGCACGGCGTGACGCGAGGCGATGAAGACCGGGAAGAAGCAGGAAAACGCGACGATGGCGATCTTGGATTCGTCGCCGAGACCGAACAGCAGGAGGAAGATCGGCAGGAAGGCGATCTTCGGCACCGCGAACAGAAACGCCACCAGCGGATCGAAGAAATGCCGGACGCCCGGGACGAGGCCTGCGCCAAGCCCGACCAGCATGCCGACGCCGGCGCCGAGCGCAAAGCCGACGCTGACGCGAAACAGGCTGATCGCCACGGCGCGCGGCAATTCACCGTCGCGGGTGGTTTCGGCGAGCGCCGCGGCGATCTCGGACGGCGGCGGCAGATAATGCGGCAGCAAGCCTGCGCGGCCGAGGCTCTCCCAGGCGATGAGCACGTCCACGGGAACGATCCAATGCTGGACGGGGACCGGAATTCTCAAGCGTCCTCCAGCGCGCGCGCCTTCAGCACTTCCTCGCGCAACAGATCCCAGATTTTTCCGCGCACCTGCAAGTATTCGGGCGATTTGCGCCAATCGCCGGTGCGTTCGGCATTCGGCATGACGATATCGGCCTTCACGCGCGCCGGGCGCGCCGTCATCACCAGGACGCGGGTGCCGAGATAGATCGCCTCGTCGATGTCGTGGGTGACGAACAAAGCGGTCTTGCGGTCGCGGCGCCAGATCGCCTGCAACTCTTCCTGCAGCAGTTCCCGCGTCTGCGAATTGAGCGACCCAAATGGCTCGTCCATCAGCAAAATCTCGGGGTCGAGTGCGAACAGCCGGGCGAGCGCGACGCGTTGCTTCATGCCGCCGGAGAGCTCGCCGGGATAAAGGCCGGCGTAACGCGACAGATGCACGATATCGAGGTAGCCGCGCGCCTTGGCGAGGCGCTCGGCCTTGGGCAGGCCCTTCATTTCCAGCGGCCAGGCGACATTGCCGAGCGCGGTGAGCCATGGAAACAGCGAATGATCCTGAAACATCATGCCGCGGTCGGGGCCGGGTCGTCCGACCGGCTTGCCGTTGAGCGCGATGCTGCCGCCGCTCGGGCGCTCAAAGCCGCCGGCAATGTGGAGAAACGTGCTCTTGCCGCAGCCGGACGGGCCGACGATGGAGACAAATTCGTGCTGGTCGATCGAAAGATTGAGCCTGGCGATGGCCGGAACCTGCTTGCCGCCGGCGATGAAGGTCTTGTCGAGGTCCTTCACCTCCAGAAACGCCATGGTCCGGCAATCCTTTCGCGACGTCAGTTCGGCAGATAGCTCAGATCGACAAGCTGCTTGATGTCGGCCTTCTTTTTCTGAAACCCGGCATTGAACTGGGATTCCTGCATCTGCTCGAGCGTGCCAATTTCGGCGCGCAGCGACGGATCGCGGTAGTAGTCGTTCATCGCCAGAAACACGTCCGGCGGCACGCGCACCATCTTGGCGTCGAGCAGGATCTGCCGCGCCTCCTTGGTCTTCTCCAGATAGAATTTGGTCGCGGCCTGCAAGTCGGCGAGGAACGCCTTCATCGCGGCGGCGTGGGCCTTGAGGTACTCGTCCTTGGCGACCAGCACGATCAATTCCTCGTCGGTCGGGATCGCATCCTTGGCGGCGAAAATCTTCGTCACCTGCGCACTCTTGTGCAGCAGCGCGTCGAACGGCTGAGGGAATTCGCCGGCGTCGATCTTGCCCGAGCGCAGCGCTTCCGCCATGGCGGGGAACGGGATCGGCACGATGGTGACGTCATGCTCGCCGAGGCCGGCCTTCTCCAGCGCGGTTTTCAGCCACAGGTGGCCGGAGGTTTCGAAGCCGTTGACGGCGACTGTCTTGCCCTTGAGGTCGCGCACGGTTTTGATCGGCGACGAGGCGAGCGCATAGAACGAGGTCGAGTAGCCCTTTTTGCTCTCGCGCGAGATCGAGGCGATGATCTTGCCCTTGACGCCTTCGGCGGCGGCGAAAATGACGCCGTTGGCGCTCGACGACTTAATATCGATGGCGCCGGCCTCGAACGCCTGCGCGCGTTTGTCCGACCCGGAGAAGCGCGTGCCTTCTATGGTGTAGTCCTTGCCGTAGTGCGTGCCGATCGACGGCTTGGCGATGAGCAGCCACAGTTGCTCCTCGGCGGCGACGCCGTAACCGAGACGGATTTTCAGGGGATCGGCGCGGACTGCGCTCGCCGTTGCGATGGCGACGCAGCAGGCCGCCAAGATAACGCCCAGTCTCGTGAGCTTCCGCATCGCCAGTCCCCCGATTGTCTCGCTTCCCACTTCATATTTGCAGCTATGCAAGATCGAATCCAGATCAATCGGCGTCTGCGGCGATACGGCTCGCAAACTATTTCGGCACCACGGCGGTCGCTTCGATCTCGACCCTCGCCCTGTCTTCGACCAGCGCGCCGATCTGCACCAGCGTCATGGTCGGAAAGTGCCGCCCCATCACGCTGCGATAGGCGTCGCCCAATTCGCGCAGCCGCGACAGATATTCCTGTTTGCTCAGTACGAACCAGGTCAGGCGCACGATGTGCTCCGGCTTGCCGCCCGCTTCGCCGACTAACGCGACGATGTTGGCCAGCGCCTGGCGCACCTGCGCGACGAAATCGTCGCTCTCGAAAATCTGCTCGGCGCTCCAGCCGACCTGGCCGGCAAGAAACACGAGGCGTCCCTCGGCGGCGATGCCGTTGGCGAAGCCCTTTGGTTGCTTCCAGGCGCGGGGGTGGAGGAGTTGATGTGAGGCGGTCATCGCGTTGCGTTTCTCCAGATCGGCGTCATTGCGAGCCAACGGACCCGCGCGAAGTCGCACGGTCCGACGACAGGCTCCGCGAAGCAATCCAGGGCGGCACGTTCCGAGCAAGCGTCCTGGATTGCTTCGTCGCTTCGCTCCTCGCAATGACGGTATTCACTGCGCGCCCGGCTTGAGACGGAAACGCTGAATTTTGCCGGTCGGGGTTTTCGGCAGCGCGTCGGTGAATTTTACCGAGCGCGGATATTTGTATGGCGCGATCGTCGCCTTGACGTGATCTTGCAGCGCCTTGATTTCGTCAACACCGGCGATCACGCCGTCTTTAAGGACGATATGGGCTTCCACGATCTGTCCGCGGCCTTCGTCCGGCGCGCCGATCACCGCGCACTCCTTGACGTCGGGATGCGACAACAGCGCCGCCTCGACCTCGGGCCCGGCGATGTTGTAGCCCGCCGAGATAATCAAGTCGTCATTGCGCGCGGCGAAATGGAAATAGCCGTCCGTGTCCTGGATAAACGAGTTACCCGTGAGGTTCCAGCCGTCGCGCACATAGGCTTCCTGCCGCCTGTCGGCGAGATAGCGGCAGCCGGTTGGCCCGCGCACCGCGAGCTTACCGATCTCGCCGCGCGGCTTCTCCTTCATGTCGTCGTCGACGATCTTGGCCTCATAGCCGGTCACCGGCTTGCCAGTCGAGGCGGGCGCGGCGTCGCCGAAGCGATTGGAGATGAAGATATGCAGCATCTCGGTCGAGCCGATACCGTCAAGAATAGGCTTGCCGGTCTTCTCGACCCAGTCCTTGAATACCGGCGCCGGCAGGGTCTCGCCGGCCGATACGGCGGCGCGCAGCGACGACAGATTGGCGCCGTGCTGCATCGCCGCCAGCATGGCGCGGTACGCGGTCGGCGCGGTGAACGAGATCGTCGCCTTATAGGTTTCGATGATCTCGATCATGTTGGCGGGCGAGGCGTTTTCCAGAAGCGTCGCTGTGGCGCCGAAGCGGAGCGGAAACACCGCGAGCCCGCCGAGCCCGAAGGTGAAGGCGAGCGGCGGCGAGCCGACGAAAATGTCGTCGGGCGAGACGTTGAGAATCTCCTTGGCATAACCGTCGGCGATGATGAGGAGATCGCGGTGAAAGTGCATGGTTGCCTTGGGCTCGCCGGTTGTGCCGGAGGTAAAGCCCAACAACGCCACGTCGTCGCGCCCGGTCTTGACGGCATCGAAGGTGACGGACTTGGACAGCGCGATGCGATCGAGTTCGGCGTCGTGATTGGCGGTGCCGTCGAAGCCGATCACCTGCTTGAGGTGCTTCGAGGTCTTGGCGCAGGTGACAAGTTCGTCCATCAGCCGCGTGTCGCACAACGCCAGCGCCACCTCGGCCTTGTCGACGATTTTCGAAAGTTCGCCGGCGCGCAGCATCGGCATGGTGTTGATGACAACCGCGCCCGCCTTGGTGGCGCCGAGCCAGCAGGCCACCATCGCGGGATTGTTGGCGGAGCGAATGAGGATGCGGTTGCCCGGCTTGATGCCGAAATCCTCGACCAGCGCGTGGGCGATGCGGTTGGTCCAGTCGGAGAGTTCCTTGTAGGTGCGGCGGCGTCCGTTGCCGATCAGCGCAACATGATCTCCGAAGCCGCGCTTCACCATAGTGTCGGTTAGCTCGACGCCGACGTTGAGCTCTTCCGGATAATTGAAGCCGTTAAGCGGAATCTCCGGCCATTGCTGCGACGGCGGCAGGTTGTCGCGCGTGAACGTATCGGTGTGGGCCGAGCGGCCGAGCGTTTGCAACGTCATGTTTGCTCCCCCAAAAATTTACGCAAGCGTTTGCCGTGCGATGATGACTTTCTGGACTTCGGACGCGCCCTCGTAGATGCGGAGCGCGCGAATTTCCCGGTAGAGCCGTTCGACGATATGGCCGCTTCGCACGCCGTCGCCGCCATGAAGCTGCACCGCCTTGTCGATCACGGATTGGGCGCGGTCGGTGGCGTAGAGTTTTGCCATCGCGGCCTCGCGCGTGACGCGCACCGCGCCCGAATCTTTGGTCCATGCGGCGCGATAGACGAGCAGAGCCGCGGCATCGACGTCTAATGCCATCTCGGCGATTTTTTCCTGCACCATCTGCAACTCGGCGAGCGGCGCGCCGAACAATTCGCGGCTCCTGGCGCGCGCGATGGCTTCGTCAAGCGCGCGGCGCGCGAAGCCGAGCGCGGCGGCGCCCACGGTGGCGCGAAAGATGTCGAGCGTCGCCATCGCGATCTTGAAGCCGTCGCCGGGCGCGCCGATCATGGCGTAAGCCGGGACGGTGACGCGCTCGAATTTCAACCGGGCCAGCGGATGCGGCGCGATGACATCGAGCCGTTCGGCGATCGAAAATCCCGGCAGGCCGTCCGGCACCAGAAACGCGGACAGGCCTTTGGCGCCGGGTCCTTCGCCGGTGCGGGCGAAGACAATGTAAAAGTCGGCGATGCCACCGTTGGAAATCCAGGTCTTCTCGCCGTCGAGAATATAGCCGTCGCCGAATTTCCGCGCCGTCAGTTCGATATTGGCGACGTCGGAGCCGGATTGCGGCTCGGTCAGCGCAAATGCGGCGATCGCCTGTCCGCTGCGCGTGCGCTTGAGCCAGTCGCGCTGTTTGGCGTTGCCGAACAGGCTGATCGGTCCGGCGCCGAGCCCCTGCATGGCGAAGGCGAAATCGGCAAGCCCGTCATGGCGGGCGAGCGTCTCGCGCATCAGGCAGAGCGTGCGTACGTCGAGCGGGGAGGGTGCATCCGGATCGGGCGCGGTGTGGTCGAGGAAGCCGTCGCGGCCGAGTTTTTGCACCAGATCGCGGCAGGCGGCATCGACGTCGGCGTGCTCGACCGGCAGGTTTGCCGCGCACCAGCGCTCGATTTCCTCCGCCAGCTTGCGATGGCGGTCCTCGAAGAACGGCCAGGTGAGGAAGGATCGGTCAGGCATCGCGATAGCGCTCACGCCGCGCACGTTCGTCATTGCGAGGAGCGACGCGACGAAGCAATCCAGCAACGGCAACGCCGCCTGGATTGCTTCGCTTCGCTCGCAATGACGGAGGCATTAATTCCCCTCGAATACCGGCTTCTGCTTGGCGACGAACGCCCGATAGGCGCGCTCGAAGTCCTCGGTCTGCATGCAAATCGCCTGAGCCTGCGCCTCGGCTTCGATGGCCTGGTCGAGGCTCATCGACCATTCCTGATTGAGCTGCGTCTTGGTGATGCTGTTTGCAAAGGTCGGGCCGCCGGCGATGCGGTGCGCGAGCTTCAGCGCCTCCGGCTCGAGCGCGTCGGCGGCGACGATCTTGTTGTAAAATCCCCAGCGTTCGCCTTCCTCCGCCGTCATGGCGCGGCCGGTGTAGAGCAGTTCGGCGGCGCGGCCCTGGCCGATGATGCGCGGCAGCATCGCGCAGGCGCCCATGTCGCAGCCGGCCAAGCCGACGCGGTTGAACAGGAATGCGGTCTGTGCCGCCGGTGTCGCGAGCCGAAGGTCCGATGTCATGGCGATGATGGCGCCGGCCCCCACTGCGATGCCGTCGATCGCGGAGATGATCGGCTTGCCGCAATGGAGCATGGCCTTGACCAGATCGCCGGTCATGCGTGTGAACGCGAGCAGCTCCTTCATGCTCATCTTGACCAGCGGGCCGATGATGTCATGCACATCGCCGCCGGAACAGAAATTGCCGCCGTTGGGCAGGAACACCACCGCGTGGATGTCGTCGGCGTAGGGCAGGGCGCGAAACGTATCGCGCAGCTCCGCGTAGGACTCGAACGTCAGCGGATTCTTGCGTTCGGGCCGGTTCAGCTGGATGACCGCGACAGCGCCGTCCGTGCGCCAGAGAAAATGCGATGGCTTGAGCGCCGCCATGGTTGTCACGCGCCGCCCTCCCAATCGCTGCGGAATGATTTGAGCTTCGCCGAGAGCTGTTCGGCGTCGCGCGCCGAGATGCCGCCCAGGAGCTCATCGACCCAGCTTTCGTGTGCCGCCGCCATCTGGGCGAAAGCGGCGCGGCCCTTGCGGGTGAGACTGACGAATGAGGTGCGGCGGTCGCCGTTGCGCTGTGCGCGGGCGACGAAGCCGTCGGCGACGAGACGGTCGACGATGCCGGTGACGTTGCCGTTCGACACCATGAGGAAGCGCGAAATCTCACTCATCAGCATGCCGTCGGATTTGCGATAGAGCGCCGCCATCACGTCGAAACGCGGCAGCGTGGCGTCGAATTGCTTTTTCAGGCGTTCGCGCGCCGCGCCCTCGATCAGCCGGCTCGCGCGCAGCAGCCTGATCCACAGGCGCAGGCGCGCCTTGCTGTCGGGCTGCGGCTCGAGCGTGGAGAGCGGCGCACTTACCACGTCTCGCCTCCGGATACCGAGATGGTCTGGCCGGTGATGACGCCGCTGCCTTCCTGGCACAACCACACCACCGCGTCGGCCACTTCCTGCGGCTGGATGAAGCGGCCCTGCGGATTGCGCGACACCAGGACTTTGCGCGCCTCGGTTTCGCTGATCTTGGTCCGCTCGGCGATGCGATCGACGGCGCGGTCGAGCAGCGAGGTTTCGGTGAAGCCCGGGCAGATCGCGTTGACGGTAACGCCGTCCCTGGCGGTTTCCGCCGCCAATGCGCGGGCAAGCCCGACGACGCCGTGTTTGGCGGCGACATAGTGCGCCACGTACGGATAGCCTTTCAGGCCCGCAGTGGAGGCAATGAAGACAATGCGTCCCCATTTTTTCTCGCGCATTGAAGCTAGCGCGGGCTGCACCGAAAAGAATGCGCCCGTGAGGTTGGTATCGAGCGTCTTGTGCCACAGCTCGGGCGAAACCTTTTCGGCCGGGGCACTTTCCGCGGTGCCCGCATTGGCGACCACGATAGCGAATTTCCCGCGAGCCTTTTGCGCCGCCCGGTAAAGGCTGCCGATCGACACTGCGTCGGTTACGTCGGCCGTCTGGACGTGAATATTCGGATGGCGTTCCGCCGTGAATTCCAGTTCTTCGGCGCGGCGCCCGCAAATGGTGACCTGCGCGCCGGCTTGCGCAAGCGCATACGAGATGGCGGCACCGATGCCGCTGCCGCCGCCAGTTACAAGCGCGTGTTTGCCTTCGAGGGTCATCATCGTCACACCGCTGTCGTTTGAGGCTCGCCGCCGCCTGACAGCCGGTAGAGCTGGTCGCGGCCGGCATAATAGGGCTTGGGCCATGTCTCGCCGCGGTCGCCCAGCCTAGCGGCGGCGTGCAGGGTCCAATACGGATCGGCAAGATGCGGCCGCGCGAGGCAGACAAGGTCGGCGCGCCCGGCCATGAGGATCGAGTTCACATGGTCGGGCTCGTAGATGTTGCCGACCGCCATGGTCGCCATGCCGGTCTCGTTGCGGATGCGATCGGAAAACGGGGTCTGGAACATGCGGCCATAGATCGGCTGAGCCCTGATCGATGTCTGACCGGCCGACACGTCGCAGATATCGACCCCAGCCTCCTGCAACAGGCGGCTGATCTCGACCGCATCGCGAGGTTCTATGCCTTCGCCGCCGACCCAGTCATTCGCGGAAATGCGTACAGAGATCGGTTTCCCGGCCGGCCACACCGCGCGCACCGCATGAAAAATCTCCAGCGGGTAGCGCATGCGGTTTTCCAGTGAGCCGCCATACTGGTCGGTGCGCCGATTGGTCAGCGGCGTAATGAACGACGACAGCAGATAACCGTGAGCGCAGTGCAATTCGAGCATGTCGAAGCCGGCACGCGCGGCCATTTCGGTCGCCGCGACGAACTGGTCGCGCACCCGATCCATATCGGCCCGATCCATGGCGTGGGCGGTCTGGTTGCGCTCCGACCAGGCGGTGGCAGACGCCGCCATCACCGGCCAGTTGCCGGCCGGCAGCGGCGCGTCCATCTCCTCCCAGCCGAGCTGGGTCGAGCCTTTCGGGCCTGAATGGCCAAGCTGGCAGCAGATTTTCGCATCGGTTTCTGCATGGACGAAATCGACGACGCGCTTCCACGCCGCTTCGTGTTCCGGCGCATACATCCCTGTGCAGCCCGGCGTAATGCGGCCTTCCGGGCTCACGCAAGTCATCTCGGTGAAGACCAAGCCCGCGCCGCCCTTGGCGCGCTCCGCGTAATGCACGAGATGCCAGTCGATCGGGCAGCCGCCGACCGCCTTGTATTGCGCCATCGGCGAAACGACGATGCGGTTCTTCAACCGCAGTTCGCGCAGCCGCAACGGCGCGAACATCGGCCGGCGGACGAGGTTGTCGGCAGCGCCGGCCTCGTGCTGGAACCACGCCTCCGCGCCTTCGAGCCAGCGGCGGTCGCGAACGCGCAAATTTTCGTGGCTGATGCGCTGCGAGCGCGTGAGCAGCGAATAATTGAACTGCACCGGATCGAGATGCAGGTAGCGCTCGACGTCCTCGAACCATTCCATTGAATTGCGCGCCGCCGATTGCAGGCGCAGCACCTCGGTGCGGCGCGCGTTTTCGTATTTGGCGAACGCCGCCTGCATGGTCGGTTCGCTGTGCAGGTAATCGGCCATGGCGACTGCACTCTCCATGGCAAGCTTGGTGCCCGAGCCGATGGAGAAATGCGCGGTGGCTGCGGCGTCGCCCATCAGCACGATATTCCGATACGACCATTTCTCGCACAGCACGCGGGGAAAATTCAGCCACGCCGAGCCGCGCAGGTGCCTGGCGTTGGACATCAACTCGTGGCCGCCGAGATACTTGGCGAAGATGCGCTCGCAGGTACGGCACGTCTCGTCCTGGCTCATGGTGCCGAAGCCGAATTTTTCCCACGTGTCCGGCGAGCACTCGACGATGAAGGTCGCGGTGTCGGCGTCGAACTGATAGGCATGCGCCCAGATCCAGCCGTGCTCGGTCTGCTCGAAGATGAAGGTGAAGGCGTCGTCGAATTTCTGCCGGGTGCCGAGCCAGACGAATTTGTTCTTGCGCAGGTCGATGGCGGGCTTGAAATGGGCGGCGAATTCATTGCGCGTCCTGGAGTTCAGCCCGTCCGCCGCGACCACCAGATCGTATGAGGCGGCAATGTCGCTCGCGCTCGCGATCTCCTTCTGAAACTGGAGCTTCACGCCGAGTTCGCGTGCCCGTTCCTGCAACAACATGAGCAGTTTCTTGCGAGCGATGCCGATGAAGCCGTGGCCGCCCGACACAATCCGCTGGCCGCGATAGTGAACGGCAATGTCATCCCAGTAGGCGAAATGAGAGCGGATGGTCGCGGCGCTCGGCGGATCGTTGGCGGCGATGTTGTCGAACGTCTCGTCCGAGAACACGACGCCCCAGCCGAACGTATCGTCGAAGCGATTGCGCTCGAACACGGTGATGTCGTGGCCAGGATCGCGCAGCTTCATGCTGATCGCGAAATAAAGTCCGGCCGGGCCGCCGCCGAGACAGGCGATCTTCATGAGCCAATAGCCTCTGCTCGATGCCTGCAAGATGGCAGCGGATCGGATATGTTTCAAGCTTAAAGGTTTAAGTTTGAAGAGTTATCCTCCGCCGGATGGGAGGCGGGGCAGGGCTTCCTGGCACCGGCTCGCTGTGCAATACGGTGCCGCAATACTTGGGTTTTTCTCGCATCCGCGAGGTAGGATTCTCTGGGTTTTTCTCGCATCCGCGAGGCAGGGGGCAGGAATGAACGGCAATCCCACGGTCGCCGGCGTGATCGCTGCGGATCTTGCGCAGTACGGCGCTCGGCGCTGTTTCGGGCTTCTGGGTACGGCGAATTTCAAGGTGTCGCATGCGCTGGTGCAGTCGGGCGTCGAACTGATCTCGGCGCGGCACGAATGCAACGCCGCCAGCATGGCGGACGCCTACGCCAAGGCAACGGGCGAACTGACGCTGGTCAGTGTGCATTCCGGTCCGGGTCTCACCAATGCGCTCACCGGTATCGGTGAGGCCGCAAAGAGCCGGACGCCGCTGGTCGTGCTGGCCGGCGACGTGCCGAACGGCGCGGTGAGGAACAACTTCTATATCGAACAGGCCGACATGGTGCGCGCGGTTGGTGCGGTGCCGGAACGGCTGCATACGGTGGGCTCAGCACGCGAGGATACGTTGCGCGCCGTGACACGTGCTTTGCGCGACCGGCAGACGGTGGTGCTGTCGATGCCGCTCGACGTGCAGCACGCGCCGTTGCCGACCAACCAGCCGCCGCTTGCCCTGGCGCCGGCGCCGGGCCGCATGTATCCCGATCCGCGCGACGTGGCGCGCCTTGCCGATGCGCTGGCGAAGGCGAAACGTCCGATCGTTCTCGGCGGGCGCGGCGCGGTCATTGCGGACGCGGAGCAGGCGCTGGTCGCGCTCGCCGAGGGCATCGGCGCGCTGCTTGCCACATCGGTGTGCGGCCACGGCCTGTTCGCCGGCAATCCGTGGTCGGTCGGCATCTGCGGCGGCTTCTCGTCGCCGGTCGCGGACGAGCTGATTTCGCAGAGCGATTTCATCTTGGCGTTCGGTGCCAGCCTTACCCAATGGACGACGAAGAAAGGCAAATTGGTCGCGCCCGATGCCGTGGTGGCGCAGGTCGATATCGACGTGCCCAAGCTCGGCTATCAGATGCCGGTGCAGATCGCCGTGCATGCCGACGCCAAGGCAACCGCCGAGGCTGTATTGGAAGAACTGGCAGAGCGTGGCGTGCAGAGTGCGGGCCGGCGCTCCAGCGCGATGCGCGAGCGCATCCGCTCAGGCGACAATCACCATTATCCGTGGCCGGATGAATCGAGCAAAAGCTTCATCGATCCTCGCACCTTGAGCAAAGCGGTCGACGCGATCCTGCCGGCCGATCGCGTGGTGGCTTCGAACTCGGGCCATTTCTGCGGCTGGGTGCCGCGCTATTTGCGGGTGCCGAATGCGCGCGCCTCATGCCTGAGCCACTCGTTCCAGTCAGTCGGCCTTGGGCTGCCTTCGGTGATCGGGCTTGCGCTCGCCAATCCGGGCAAGCTCGCCGTGCTCGGTGTCGGCGACGGTGGGTTCCTGATGTCGATTGCCGATCTTGAAACCGCAATTCGGCTCGGACTGCGATTGTGCGTCCTCGTCTATAACGACGCCTCGTACGCCGCCGAAGTCCACTATTTCCGCCGGCAGGGTCTCTCGGTCGATATCGTGCAGTTCCCCGATACGGATTTTGCCGCCATCGCGCGCGGCCATGGCGCGCGCGGCGTCACGGTGCGCACACTCGCCGATCTCGATCCGGTGAAGGTCTGGGTCGCCGAGGGCGCGCCCGGCGTGATGGTGATCGACGGCAAGATCAATCCCGAACTCGAAGCCGATTGGCACGCCGAGCATTTCCCATGACGTGCTCGAGGAAGGCCAAGCGCTTTATGACGAATTTATTGCAATAGCCGCGTGCGGCGTCATCGCGCACTCATCCTGTGGGCGTGCGCGTTATGGTTAATGACATATTGATTTACACTCATCTGCCCTTAGGTTAACATTTGGTTAAGGGGCAGACGAGGCGTTGCGGTATGGCGTACATTTCCGTCGAACCGCGCGGCAAACTCGACCACAGAGCCCGCCGCGCGAATATCGGGCCGGGACAAACCGGCCATCTCAAGCACATCCTGAGCGCGAGCGAACTTCACATCGACGATGTCGACGAATTTTGTCAGATCGCTGACGAATTCGAAAGCAGCGCCGAACCGTGCTTCAAATTCGCCGGGCGGACCGTTGCGCTGTTGTTCTTCCAGTCGAGCACACGTACGAGGCTCGGGTTCGAAGCGGCGACCGTGGCGCTCGGCGCACATTCGATCGGCATGGAGGACATGTCGGCGTCGCGCAGCAATGCGCGCGTGCGCGAGTCGCTTGAGGATTGCGCGGCCGTCGTGTCGCGGCTCAGCGACCTGATCGTTGTCCGGCATCACGAGGTCGGCGCGGCCGCGCGTATGGCCGCGAAATCCGTGAGCCCGGTGATCAATGCCGGCGACGGCTGGAACGAGCATCCGACCCAAGCGCTTATCGACATATACGCCATGCGTCGCGGGCTTGGCTCGCTGCGCGGTAAAAGCATCGCATTCGGCGGGGACCCGCGTGGCCGCGTGGTCCGCTCGCTCATTCAGCTACTGCGGCTCGAAGCGCCGCGCGAAATCGTGTTCTGCCCGCCGCCGCATTACGGCGTGCCGCCGGATATCGTGGCGGCGCTGAGCGAAAGCCGGATCGGCTACCGTATAATTCCCGACATTGAATATGCGCTGACCGATTGCGACGCGATTACGATGGCGCCGTACGACATGTCGGAGATCGGCGAGCCCGGAACGTCGAGCTTCGTTTCGCCGCACGATACGCCGACGCATTACACGATTACGCCGGAGAAGATCGCGCGCACCGGCTCGAAGGCGCTGCTATATCATCCCCTGCCGCGCTTCGACGAAGTCGATCCGTCGTGCGATCCGTTGCCGAACGCCATGTATTTCGAACAGGTCCGCCTCTCGAAATTCATGCGCATGGCGGTTCTGGATCGGCTGCTGGCCGTGCACTGATCAAGACGCGACTTTACGGCGCTGATGATCCTGGCCGCTCGCGGCGCGCCGCTGGCGAGGCCGCGGGTGCCCGATGGGTTTTTCGATCAGCTCCCGCAGTTCGCGTGGTGGCAGCGGTTTACTGAACAAATAGCCTTGCATTGCATTGACGCCGAAGCCTTGCATCCGCTCGAGCTGCGCTTCGGTTTCGATGCCTTCGGCGACGCATTCGATGTGCAGCTCGTGGCTGATCTGGACAGTGGCCCTGATGATGGCCGACGTGCGCGAGGAGTGATCGAGGTCCTGCGAGAATTTCTGGTCGATCTTGATCTTGGAGAACGGGAAGTCGCTCAGGTAGGACAGCGATGCGAACCCCGTGCCGAAGTCGTCGAGTGCAATGCCGATGCCCTTGGTGCGCAGCTCCTCAAGGACGGCAAACGCCGCGACGCTGTCATCGATCAGGACCGACTCGGTGATTTCGAGCTCCAGCCGATCCGGCTGGAGGCCGGTTTCCTGAAGCGCGGCTACGACGACGCCGACAATCTCGCGGCCCAGCCTGAACTGGACCGGCGATAGATTGACCGCGACCTTGACGTCGCGGCCCCAGTGCATCGCTTCGGCGCAAGCGGACGTCAGCACCCAACTGCCGATTGAAACGATCAGCCCGGTCGTTTCGGCGATCGGAATGAATACAGCCGGCGAAATGGCGCCCAACACAGGATGATTCCAGCGCAGTAGCGCTTCGCAGCAGATGGTGCGGCCCGAACGCGGATCGACGATCGGCTGGTAGACGATGCTAAGTTCGCCGTTGTCGAGCGCGAACTGAAGATCGTGTTCGAGCGCGACCCGGCTTTCGTAGACCTGAGAGAAGGCGGCAGTGTATTTCACCACCTGTCCGCGCCCGCTCCTTTTCGACTCGTACAGGGCAAGATCGGCGTTGCGCAACAGGACGTCGAGTGTCGAGCCGTCCTGCGGCGCGATTGCGCAGCCGATGCTGGCGCCGCACATGCTGCGCGTTATGTCGACGACAAATGGCGCGGCGAAACTTGCCAGGACGCGATTGGCGGCCTCCGTCATGTGCGCGGCCCTGTCGCCGGTGAGCATGATGAGAAATTCGTCACCGCCGATCCGCGAGACTTCATCGCCGGGCTCGAGAGCCGCTCCGATGCGGGACGCGACCTGCTTGAGGATAGCGTCGCCAATCGGATGGCCCAATGTGTCGTTGATGTCCTTGAAGCGGTCGAGGTCGATAGCAATCAAGGCCAGCGCTTTGCGCGAGCTGGCGGCAACCGTCAGTTCGCGTTCGAGCAGGCTGAGGAAGGCCGCGCGATTCCATAAGCCGGTCAGTACGTCACGTTGCGCCAGCGTTTCGACCCGCCGGTGAGCCTGGTGACGCGACACGATGTTCTCGAACACGCTGCGGCATACGAGGACGGTACCGACATAGAGGATGCCGACGAATACCGCGAGGACAATGTGGACGAGATCGGCGCGCAAAAGCAAAGCAATGGCGAACGGCAGGCAAGTGAAACTGATCTGGCCGATCGTGATCAGCGGCCGGCTGGCGTTACGTGACGAAATGCCGGCGATGTAGCCCATCACGCAGCAATTCATCAGCATTTCAACATCAGTTCCGGGATGAAATGTCAGCGAATACGCGCCCGATAGGCCGACAAGTCCCGAGAAGCTCCAGGCGCCGGTGAGTGCGAACAACTCCCAGCGGTTTGTGACAGAGACATCGTCGGGATCATGCGCGGCGCGCGTGTAGTACCACGCCGCGACGCTGCGCGCGCCGCCGACGACCAAAAAGCCGGTGAACAAAATTCGATAGAAAGGGTCGCCGCTCAAGGCGGAAGCCGCCGTCAAGACGGTGAGCGCTGCGAACGTGGCGCCGAGCATGGCTTTCGCGGTGCTCGCGCCGCTGTAAAGTGCGCGAACCAATTCGTAATGCAGCGACCGATCGGGCACGTGCCCGTCCAACCGATGGCTTACCCGGCCGATCGCCTCCTTAAGTCGCATGTCGAAGTCCGCTTCGGCCCTGATCCTGGCCCCTGCTATTTTGGGCGGATCATCCTCGCGATTTGTTAAGGACGGACAGCGCTGAGAAGGTATGATTAATCAGACGCTTATGGGCAGGGCGACGCGCTATCGCGCCCCGGACCGCCGGGCCGCAACCAAGGCGATGAGGCTGATCGTCGCTGCAACCATGAGGTAGAAGCTCGGGGCGAGTTTGCTGCCCGTCACGTCGATCAGCCAGGCGTCGAGGAATGGGGCAAAACCGCCGAATATCGCCGCACTCAGTGCGTAGCTGATAGACAACCCGGTTGTACGCGTTGCGGTCGGGAACAGTTCCGACATGAGTGCGGGAAGTCCGCCCATGTAGCCGGACAGCAATACGCCCAAGATTGCCTGAACAATAAGCAGCGTGCGCAGCGTTGGAACCGCTGCCAGCCAGGCAAACATCGGATAGATCGTCAATAAAATGACAAGTGCCGATGCGGTGGCGATCGGGATCCGGCCATGTCGATCCGTAATACCGCCTATGATGGGGATCAGCAGCACCTGGATTGCACCCGTGACCAGGCCGGCCAGAAAGCCCCCCGTCGCCGGCAGGCCGAGTTGCTGCGCCGCATAGGTCGGCATGAACAGCACCGTATACATCGCGACGTTGCAAAGAATGATGACCCCAAACGATATCAACAACCGTTCCTTCCCGGCGGAAAGAACTTCCCGTACGGGCGTCTTGCTCACGACGGCCGAACGGAACTCGACCGTCTCCTCGACGTGACGGCGGATGTAGTAGGCTACAGGCCCGATCAGCAGGCCGAAGATAAAGGGTAGACGCCATCCCCAACTTGCGATCTGAGCAGGCGTCAGGGTGCTTGCCAGTGTCGCGCCGAATGCGGTGGCCAGGATGGTCGTCAGCCCCTGACTGGCAAACTGCCAACTGGCGAAAAAGCCGCGCCGCTGCGGATTCTGTTCCGCGAGGAAAGCCGTCGCGCTGCCGAACTCCGCACCGGCGGCGAAGCCCTGCAACAGCCGTCCACTCACGATCAGCACCGGAGCCAGGAGCCCCGCCGTGGCGTATGTCGGCGCCACCGCGATCATCGCCGTGCCGGCCAGCATCAACCCGATGGTGAGCATGAAGCCTGCTTTGCGGCCCCGGCGATCCGCATAAGCGCCGAGCACCACCGCGCCGAAGGGCCGCATGAAGAAAGTCACGCCGAATGAAGCAAGCGCCAGCAACAAGGATATCCGCTGGTCGGCGGCGGGGAAGAACAGCTTGCCTATCGTCACGGCAAAGAAGCCGTAGGCGACGAAATCGAACCATTGCAGCGCGTTGCCGATCGAAGCGGCGGCGACAGCGCGCACAGTTCGGTAATCGCGTGAAGCAAACAGAGCCGTCGCCGTCATCGCGCGCGCCTTCCTGCTAGCGGGCAAGGCCAACGCTGAGCTGTGCGGAACATTAAAGTGAGTTGCGGCAATTGCCCTGCAGCTAAAGGTTGCGATCCATCGCGGTGCGCTGGGGGAGGTAATGCAATACGCGCCGTTCGACGAGAATAACGGCGAAATAGGCGATGCTGCCAACCACGGTCAGCATCACGATGGAAACGAAAACCAGCGGCGTGTTGGCTTGGCCTTCGCCGAAGGTGAGCAGATACCCCAGCCCGACGTTGCCTCCGACGAGTTCACCTACGACAACACCCACGACAGCGAGCGTGGCGCCAATACGCAAGCCGGCAAACATCGGCGGCATCGAGTTCGGAAACTCGACCTTCCAGAAAATCTGCGCGCGTGTCGCCTTGAAAGCGCGGGCGAGATTGATCAGATCGGGGTCGACAGTGCGCACCGCGGTAAGCACATTGACCATCACCGGGAAGAAAACGATCAGGATGGCGACCAGAATTTTCGGATAGACCGTAAATCCCATCCACAGAATGAACAGCGGTGCGAATGCGACCTTGGGGGCGATCTGAAGCGCCAGAATGTAGGGCGAGAGCGCGAGCTCTGCCGTCGGCGACATGCCGAGCAAATAGCCGATGAACGCGCCAAGCAGACTACCGAGCGCAAATCCGACCAGCACCTCGGCGATCGTCACGCCGGTGTGCAACAGCAGATGATCGAACTGCCAAGCATGTACGAACTCAACGCAGACCATGGACAGCGGCGGCACGATGAAACTCGGAATGCCGACCAAGCCCGGCCCCCACTGCCATGCCGCCATGAACATAACGAGCAGAATGAGGCTCGCGGCGGCGCCCTTACGGGCCGGTGAAATGCGCGGCGCGCCGTTCATGCCGCGCTCCCTGCGGACTCCCGCTCGATCGAAGCGTGCGCGATGTCGAGGCGGTCCATCAGCCGCGCCACATAATCATTGACCTTGGGATCGCCGCGCCGCGCGATCGGATCGGCCCGCAGCGGTATTTCGATCGAGATTTCGTCGATGATGACGCCCGGCCTACGGCTCATGACCAGGACGCGATCGGACAGCGTCACTGCTTCCAGGAGATCGTGAGTGATCAACAGCGCGGTCTTGCCGTTCTCGGCCAGCGTTCGCGCCAGATCGCGCTGCAGCACGATCCGCGTTTGTGCATCGACCGCCGAGAAAGGCTCGTCGAGCAGCAGCACATGCGGATCGACCGCGAGTGTGCGCGCCAGCGCCACCCGCTGGCGCATTCCACCCGACAATTGGTTCGGGTAGTGGCCGGAAAACTCGAAGAGGCTGAATTGCCGCAGCAGTTGCTCTGCCCGGCGCCGGCGCTCCGGCAGCGGTACACCCTGGATCTCGACGCCGAACATGACGTTTTCGGCGACCGTGCGCCACGGCAGCAGCAGATCCTTCTGCAGCATGAACGCGACCTGGGCATTCGGCCCCGCGACCTCGCGGCCATCGACGAAGGCCGTGCCTTCGCTCGGCGCGGTCAGGCCTGAGCCGATGTTGAGCAGCGTACTCTTGCCGCATCCGCTCGGGCCGATCAGAGAGACGACCTCGCCGTCGCGGACGCAAAGGTTGACGCCGCGTACTGCCGTGAGCGTGCCTCCGGTGCGGCCGGCAAAGCGCATTGTAACGTTGCGGTATTCAAGCCGGATTGGCGACGAGGCTGATTGGGCAGACATGGATTGTAGTTATATGGATGGCCCACAAGAGACTAGCTGTTCGGGCCGATTTCACGCATATCGTCGCCCACAGGCCTCAAGTATAGTGAGAATATCGGGATCGCCGATAGGGCAGGACGGCGCATATCGAGCTCTGGCGCTGCTCTTGCATACGATCCCGCAGGTTTTTTGGGCACGAAGGAGGGGTAAATGTTCGTCCTTGAAGCGAAGCAAATATCGCGCCGCCAGGCTTTGCGGGGTACCGCCGCTCTGACTTTGACAGCGGGGCTTGGCGGACTGGCGACGCCGGCCAGGGCGAACGAGAAAATCACCTATCTGTTTCCCGCGCCGCCGCTCTTGCCGGCGTTCGGGCCGATCCAGCTTGCCAAGGGCAGAGGTTATTTCGAGCAAGCCGGTCTCGACGTCAGTTATGCGGTAGGGCGCGGCGGCGTTGATGTCGCCAAGCAAGTGGGCGCCGGCAATGCGCCGCTCGGCGGCATCGTCGCCGACGCGCCGATCGTGGTGCGGCAGAACGGCGTGCCGGTGAAGATGGTCTGTCTGTTCGGCGGCAAGGGATTTATGCAGCTCGTCGTGCGCAAGGATTCCGGCATCGAAAAGCCGGCTGACCTGAAGGGCAAGACGATCACGGTCATGTCCTATCAGGACACGACATTCTATGCGCTGCTTGGATTGCTGGCGAGCGCCGGGTTGACACAGAACGACGTCAATATTCAGGCGGCAGGCCCCGTCGGCGTCTGGCAGATGGTGGCCACGGGAAAGTCGGTGGGCATGGCCGGCGTGCCGGACTGGATTCCGCCGGTCGAGGCCGCGGGCGTCGCCGTCAACGTGCTGCCGACCGACGAGTTCTTTCCGCACATGGCGCAGGCGGTCGCGGCTTCCGACCAGACCATCAAAGAGCGACCGGAACTGATCCGCTCCTTTGTCAAAGCGGCCTTGCGCGGCATGAAAGATATCATGGACGATCCCGATAAGACCGCAGCCGATTTCGTGAAATTCGTGCCGGAATGGAAAGGCAAGGAGGGCCAGGTCAAGGAAGCGTTCGCCTATTACGACAAGCTGGTTTATCCGGGACAGAAGGTCCTCGGCGCGGTCGATCCCGAGCGTGTGACCAAGCTGCAAGACTTCTATTTCGCCAAAGGCATCATTCAGAAAAAGACGCCGGTGGATGAGCTCTTCACCAATCAGTTCGTCATGTGATGGCGTCACGCCTCGCGCATGCGGGGCATCCGATAATCGCCGGCGTGGACGGAGTAATCCTTGCGGATAATGTTGCCACTGGATCGTCCGTGTTCGCGGACGACGACGTGATGGCTTGTGTGTGAGGCAAGGCGGCGCATGACCAAACGCCACGCGGAAATTGCCGGCGCCGGATTTGCCGGCCTCACCGCGGCATGCGCGCTGGCGCAGCACGGCTGGAGCGTGCGCGTGCATGAGCGGGCGGACCGCCTGCGCACCACCGGCGCCGGAATCTACATCTACGAAAACGGGCTGCGCGTGCTTGAAGCGGTCGGCGCCTATGATGAGGCGGTGAAGGGCGCGCCGTTCGCTCACACTCGCGAGGTGCGTGACGGCAATGACAGGCTGATCTCGGTACACCGCTGGAAAGGCAGCCGCGTGTTCTCCGTCGTGCGGCAGAGGGTCATCAATGCTCTCGCCGCGGCTGCCACGCGTGCCGGCGTGGAGATCGTCACCGAGTTGGTCGCGACGGGCGCGTCGGCGGACGGCACGCTGGTGCTGGCGGACGGGCGAAGTCTCAAGGCAGATCTGATCGTGGGCGCCGACGGCAGCAATTCGCGCCTGCGCGACTCGCTCGGTCTGATGGCGAAGCGCAGATACCTGGTCGACGGCTGCACGCGGCTATTGATGGAGAAGACCGCGGCCGAGCGCGCCCAGACCGACGGCGCCACCACCATCGAATACTGGTCGGGCACGCGGCGCGTGCTCTATACGCCGTGCAGTGAAACCGACATCTATATCGCGCTCACCATGCTCGACAGCGATGAGGCGGCCAAGGCGGTGCCGGTGCGCAAGGACGACTGGAAGCGCCGGTTTCCGCATCTCGAAACATTGATCGACCGCATCGGCGAGCAGGGCCGCTACGACCGCTTCGACCTGATCAGGCTGCACCGCTGGTCGGCCGGCAAGGTCGCGATGATCGGCGACGCCGCGCACGCACTGCCGCCGAATATCGGGCAGGGGGGCGGCTGCGCGATGATGAACGCGCTGTCTCTTGCGGTTTATCTGGATCGCGTGAACGATGTCGAAGCTGCGCTGGCGGCGTGGGAACGGAACGAGCGACCGCTCACCGAGCATACGCAGCGCATTTCGTATTTCCTCGGACTGCCCACCACGTGGCCGCCAGCGGTCCGCGCCTTCACGCTTGGCATGATTGGCCGCTCGAAATGGCTCACCGCGCAGCGCACGCGCACCGCGCTCCATCGGCCTACGGGGACGTAAACCGTAGCCCGTATGAGCGAAGCGACATGCGGGAATGCCGCTCTCGGATATCGCTGTGCTCATTCGGGCTACAAAAATCAAAATGGTATCGTGATTCCATCCAGTGGCGCGTCGCAATTGACGAGGTTAACGCGCTTTGAAGCGATCATGATGTGCCCGTTGCTTTGCACGAGGCGATGCAACATCGTGCCGCCGAACAGGTGCTGCTGCTCGCGACGATATTCGATCATCATGAACTTGGAGCGCACGGTGCACGACTTGCTGTCCGCGTCCTCGATCGTGATGTTGGTGACAATGCGGCTGGTGCGCGAGCGCGGCTCCTGGGAATACATGCGCGGGCCCGCAAGTCGCCGCACGCGCGTTTCGAGCAGGCGCCGGTCGTCGTAGATCAATGATACCGTCTCGGCCGGATCGGCCTGATCGGGTTCGATCGGCACCCAGTACCAGGCTTCGGGCGTGAACAGCGCCAGCCAGTCGTCGAACTTGCCTTCGTCGAGGAGCCGCGCCTCGTGCAGCAGAAATTGCTCGCAGCGCCGGACGTCGAGCCGCTGCGGCTGGGGCAGCCGCGCTGGGCGCGCCAATGCCGCAAGCGGCCGGCGGCGGCGTGGTGCCGCGGGTCGACGTGTGCGTTTCAGCTTTTTGGCCATCGCGCGTTACGAGGCCGCCCGCACCGCGGTGGCGCGATCGCTCGTCCGCTCGTTCGTCATGTAGCCGAGCCACGCACCCATCATGTTGCGGATATATATTTCGCTGGTCGAGTTTTGTCCGCGCCGGCCGCCATGCGCATCGGGCACGTCACTCTGAAAGCCGCGCCCGATCTCGATCCATTCGGCGCCGGCGCTGGATAGTCCCATGCCGATGCGATTGTAGATTTCCAGGTCGTCGGTGAGCACCAGCGAGCCTGTGCCGTTGACGGTGTTGGCGAAGCTGATCGTATTGCGGAACATCTGCGCCGGCGCACCCTTGAGGCGGAAATTGTAAGTGCAGACCACGGTGCGATCGACGGCGATCGGATGCACCACGCGCAGTTGCTGGAACTGGCTCATGAACGACAGGTTCGGATAGACGTTGCTGTTCCAGCGCCGCACTTCCAGCACGCGGCGGGTTTCCTGCTTGCCCTTGCTCTTTTCCAGCGCGGCGATGTATTCGCGGAACAGCGGGTCTTCGAGCGCCGCGACCAGCTTGGCGTCGTCGTGATAGTCGCCCAGATAGGAATGGCCGTTCGGGTAGGTCCAGATGCCGACTTGGGATTCCCAAAAGCTGTAAGGTGCTCCGTTCTGCCGCATTTGGCGGACGGCAATTTCGCCCGAGCCGTCGGTGAACGCCTGATCGGACTGCTGCTGCGCCGCGTCGATCGACGAGCGATGCGTGAACCAGGGATGCGCGGCGTCGCACAGGTTTTCCAAGTAGAGCTTCCAGTTGCCGTCATAGGCGTGCCGGAAGACGCCGCCGGCGAGTTCGATCTCACCGTCGGGCGCCCGGTCGATCATGTCGTCGATCGACGTCGTCATGTAGCCGAGAAAATCTTCCAGGCTCGGCCCATCCGGCGCCTCGCTGGCGAAGACGAAGCCGCGATAACTTGCAACCCGCGGCACCTGCTGCATCGCGGTCTTCGGGCTCTTCGGATCGAAATCGCGCGGATAACCGTGCTGCAGCGGCACTGCCTTGAGCCGGCCGTCGAGATGATAGGTCCAGCCGTGATAACAGCACTGGAATTCGTCGGTATTGCCCTTGTCGTTGGCGACGACAAGCGAGCCGCGATGCGCACATTGGTTGTGGATGACGCGGATGTTACCCCCGGCATCGCGCACCAGCACCACCGGCTTGCGGCCGATAAAGGTGCGAAAATAGTCGCCGGGGTTCTTCACCTGGCTTTCGTGACCGACATAGATCCAAGCCACACCAAAGATGCGTTGCAGTTCCAACTCGAAAATGGCCGGATCGGTGTAGATTTGCCGGTGTACGCGACCGGGTTGAACGAAACGGGACAGGTCCTGGTTCATCGCGTCGATGTGCTGTTGCAATGCGGTGAAAAAGCTATCTCACGCGCCGGGCGCAGACAAGCCGCGCAAGCGCTGCATCGGCGACGGCTGGCCGGCCCCGCGACGATTTGCAATAATTGACGGTGGGCGACGGTTGATGCTGCGGATATTTTGCGGGGAGAGACAATGACCGACGCCGGGAAAGGGCCGACCCAACAGCAGATCTATAAAGTCGCGGTTGCGAGCATCATCGGCTCGGTGATCGAGCAATACGACTTTCTTGTCACCGGCGTCATCGCGGCCACCGTCTGGGGCGGCATCTTCTTCAAGGAAAAGGGCCTCGCCGCCGTGGCGGCGGCGATCACCGTTTACGGCCTCGGCATCATTATCCGCCCGGTCGGAGCATTCATCTTCGGCCACATCGCCGACCGTCAGGGCCGCAAGGACGCAATGGTCTATGCGCTGGTGCTCATGGGCCTTGCCACGCTGGCGATTGGGCTGACACCAACCTATGACAGTATCGGCGCTCTCGCGCCGGTGCTTTTGATTGTTTTTCGGCTGTGTCAGGGCGTCAGCTTCGGCGCCGAGTTCGGCACCGCCTCGACCTGGGTGGTCGAGCAGGCGGCCCGCTCGAAATTCCGCGCCTTCTGGGGTGCCTGGGTCGGGTTTGCCATTCCGCTCGGACTGCTGCTCGGCTTCGGTTCGGTGATTTTCGTCAAATCGCTGATGACGCCGGCCGATTTCAATGCCTGGGGCTGGCGTATCTTCTTCTTCATCGGCTTTTTGGTCGCGATCGTCGGCCTCATCATCCGTACGCGCACCATGGACAGCTTTGTGTTCGAGCAGCACAAGCAGCAGGTGACGATTCTCAAGTACCCTTCGAGCCAGGTCTGGCGCGAGATGCCGGGCACCATCCTGCGCACGTCGCTGGTCAACGCCATGTTCGGCGGCGCGTTCTTTCTCTATTTCGTGTTCGGCACCAGCTACATGAAGGCGGCTGGATTTGCCGGCAACACGCCGGAATATATCGGCCTGATCGCCGCGGGCTTCATGCTGGTTTTCATGCTGATCGGCTCGATCCTGGCCGACTACATAAACCGGCGGACGATCCTTTTGACCGCGGCCATCGTGTTCCTGATCTTCGCCATTCCGTATTTCTATCTGGTGAGCACCGGCAGCGTGGTGCTGGCGACGATCGCCGACATCATCGGTTTCGGCTTCGTGTTCGGCTTCGGTTACGGCGCCATTCCGACGTTCTACACCGAGAATTTTCCGACGCGCTATCGCGCCTCGGGCGCGAGCGCCGGTTATCAGATCGCGCAGGTCTATGGCGGCGGACTTATCCCGATCATTGCCGGGCAAATTCTGCGCGCTTACGGCGTGAAAGGCGCCTATCCGTATATTGGGGGCTTTGTCATGCTCTATGCGGTGGCGGCGATCATCGCCATTCTGCGCACGCCGGAGACCAAAAACAAAAGCCTTGAGGATTGATCAACTCGCGGAGTGCGCACCCGCCAGTTCTTGCCCCCCGCTTCGATTTCGGGGAAACTCCGCGCAAATCGTCAAAAGCGCGGAGGACGCCGATGGACATCGTTCCGCTTGGACCGGGTTTTGCCGCCGAGCTGCGGGGTGTGACGCTCGCCGATGTGGCGGGGCGTGATGACGCCTATGCGCAGGTGCGCGCCGCCTTCGAGGAACATTCCGTTCTTTTGCTTCGCGGCCAGGACGTGACCGACGAGGCGCAACTCGCCTTCTCGCGCCGGTTCGGCCCACTCGAAGCCACGAAGGTCGGTTCAGAGGGACACGGCTCCAATCTCGTGATCCTCAAGACGCTCGACGATAACGGCAACGTGGTGCCGGAAGACCATCGGCTGGCGTTGCGCAACAAGGCTAATCAGCTCTGGCACACCGACAGCCCGTTCAAGAGCCTGCCGGCATTGGCCTCGGTGCTGTCGTCGCGGATCATTCCCGGACGCGGCGGTGAGACCGAGTTCGTGTCGACGCGGCTCGCGTTCGAGCGGCTTGATCCGATGCTCCGCGCGCGGTTGACAAACTCCTTCGCGTGGCACGACTACGCCTATTCGCGCGGCAAGATCGCGGCTGATCTCGCCAGTCCGGCCGAGCGCGCGGCGCTACCGCCGCAATGCTGGCGGCTGGTCTGGAAAAACCCGGTCAACGGCCGGTATGCGCTCTACCTCGCTTCGCACACCTGTGCGGTCGAAGGGATCGGCGACGCGGAGGGCAAAAAACTGCTTGGTGAACTGATGGCGGCCGCGACCGCGCCGGGGTGCAGTTACGTGCACACCTGGAACAAGGGCGATGTGGTGATGTGGGACAATCGCGCCACCATGCATCGCGGCCGGCCGTGGCCGGCGCATGAACCGCGCTACATGGTGCGGACCACGATCTCGGCGAGCGTCGCGGACGGGCTTGAATCGATGCGTGCGCCGCCGCGGCAGGCGGCCGAGTAGCGCGCGTCCCTTGGGCTCGTACATGACGACTTGGCTCGATGACTTGCCGTTACCGGCCCGCTTCGACGGCCCCGAACAGGTTGACGACTTCTTGACGCGGCCGAGCAAGGCGCTCGCGAACGATCTCGCCGCTATCGACGGCGACATTGTGGTCCTCGGTGTTGGCGGCAAGATGGGGCCCACCTTGGCGCGGCTGGCGCGCAACGCCGCGCCGGGCAAGCGCGTCATCGGGGTCGCGCGATTCTCCGAGGCCGGCCTGCGCGAGGCGCTCAACGGGTACGGTGTCGAGACGATAGCCTGCGATCTCCTGGACCGCGCCGCGGTGGCGAAACTACCGCAGGCCCGCAACGTTATGTTCATGGCCGGGCACAAATTCGGCGCGCAGGGCAATCCGGCGCTGACCTGGGCGATGAACGTGCACGTACCTGCGCTCGTCGCCGAGCATTTTCGTTCCTCGCGCATCGTCGCGTTCTCGACCGGCTGCGTCTATCCGTTCGTCGCCACGGACAGCGGCGGCGCGACCGAGGACGCGCCACTCACGGGACCCGGCGAATACGCACAGACCTGCGTTGGCCGTGAGCGAATGTTTCAGTTTTTCTCACAACGCCACGGCACGTCCGGCCGGCTGTTCCGGCTCAACTACGCGATCGACATGCGCTACGGCGTGTTGTTCGACGTTGCCTGCAAGGTGCGTGACCGGCAGCCGGTCGATGTCACCATGGGGCACGTCAATGTCATCTGGCAGGGCGACGCTAATGCGGCCGCTTTGCGCTGCCTGCGCCAAGCAACCTCGCCGACCGCACCAATCAATATATCCGGCCCCGAGACGATTTCAGTGCGGTGGCTCGCGGGCGAATTCGCCAAGCGGCTGGGCGTCGACGTGCAGATCGCCGGCGCGGAAGCGCCGACGGCATTGCTGTCCAACACAGCCAAAGCAGTGCAGTTGTTCGGCAAGCCGCATGTGCCGCTTGCGGCGATGATCGCTTGGACCGCCGATTGGGTGGCCAGCAATCGCCCGAGTTTCAGTAAGCCCACCCATTTCGAGGTTCGCGATGGCGTCTACTGACGCTCTGCCGCTGGCGCCGCTGGGGAAGCGCGACATTGCCGGCTGCATGGCGCTCTCAGCGGAGGCCGGCTGGAACCAGACGCCCGACGACTGGACGCTGTTTCTCGATCGCGGCACGGTGTTCGGCTTGTCGGGCGCGGACCAGCACCCGGTGGCGACCGGTGCGATCCTGCCGTACGGTAATCAATTCGCCTGGATCAGCATGGTGCTGGTCACGTCAGCGCACCGCCGCGCGCGCATCGGCACGCGCATTCTGGAAACCTGCTGCTCGGAATTGACGCGGCGCAGCTTGGTGGCGGTGCTCGATGCCACGCCGGCGGGCGAGCAGGTTTATCGTCCGCTCGGCTTCGAGCCGCTATTTGGGCTGACACGCTGGCAAGGGGAAGGCGCTGGTCGCGCCGCGACGCCGCCAGGTATCCGGTCGATGCGGGACACCGACCTTGCCATCGTTGCGACGATTGACGCCGCCGCGTTCGGCGCGCAGCGCTCATTTCTGCACGATAGTTTCTTTCGCCGCGCGCCGCGCCTGGCGTTCATGACGGAAACAGGCGACGGTTTTGCATTGGCGCGCACGGGGCGTCTCGCAACGCAAATCGGGCCGATTGTCGCTACGAACGAAGCAACGGCCGCCGCGCTGCTCGCAACGGCACTCGATGCTTGTGCTGGGCCGGTATTTCTCGATCTCTGCGACCGCTGGAAAAGTCTCGCGCGCGAACTCGAGCGGCGAAAGTTCACCGTGCAACGGCCGTTCCTGCGCATGGCGCTGCGCCACCGTGCGCCGTTCGGCGACCCCGCGCGTACCTTTGTGGTCGCGGGTCCGGAGTTCGGATAGTTCGCGGCGCGTGCTTCAGCGGTGGAATATCCCCACCAGCGTGGCTTCGGCGAGGGGGTGTTTCCGCGCCTCGCTTTCGACTTCGGGACACGTCGCGGTTTCGGGCAAGGCCAGCCTTTCAATCGAGAGCGCCAGCAGACGAAAGTGATAATGATGCGCGCGGCCAGGAGGGGGACAAGGCCCGCCGTAACCTGATTTTTGGAAATCGTTGACGGCCTGTTTGAAACCGATCTTCAGCGCATTGCGGCCGGCATCGACGGGCAACGAAGTCAGCGTTCCTCCGATGTTGTATGCCGCCCAGTGGTGCCACGTGCCGCCGGGGGCGTCGGGATCCTCGCAAAGCAGCGCGAAGCTCTTGGTGCCGGCTGGTACATCGTTCCATTCAAGCGGAGGCGAAATATCTTCGCCCTCGCAGGAATAGCGGGGCGGGATCGAAGAACCGTCGGCGAAAGCGCTCGATCTCAAACGCATGATGGGTCTGCTCTCGGCTGGCGCGTAAACAGTAGTTTATATCAACCTTTTTACATTTTGCGCGGATGGCGAAAATTTCATCAGCGGAGGAAAGATTTACTGCGGCAGTTCAAATTTCTGCGACGCAAACTTGATGCCGCGCCTCTCTGCGCTTTGGTATAGGCGGCGACGAGGGGCGACTCGCACAGCGTTGAGGAACTTGATGCATCCCACCCTGACACCTTTGCCGGCGATCGCCCGTGTGCTTTTGGCTCTCATCTTTGTCCTGTCCGGGATAAGTAAACTGGGCGCCATCGCCGCCACGTCGGGCCACATGGCGAGCGCCGGGATTCCATACTCCAACGATCTGGTGTGGGGCGCCGTGGCGCTCGAACTCGGCGGCGGCACCCTGCTGATTGTCGGCTTGCTGACGCGGCTCGTCGGGCTCGCGTTCTTCTTTTATGTTCTGACGCTGGCCGTGGTCTTCCACGCCTATTGGTCGATGACCGGCGCGGCGGCGCACGCGCAGCATACGGCTTTCTTCGAACATCTCTCCATCATGGGCGGGATGCTTTACGTTGTTGCGTTCGGCGCCGGTCCTTACAGCATCGATGCCATGATATGGGGACGGCATTCAGCCACGGCGGCGCTGCCGCCACCGCACCCGCAGCCGGCCGAGTAGGGCGCTAGAGCGCTTCCCGATTACGCTAAATCGGAAGGCGCTCTAGCTTTTTGATTTGGTCACATTTTCTGCGGAAAACCGGCATCCACTTTTCCGGAAAATGCTCTAGCCCGCCGGTTTCCGCCGGCCGAGGTATTTGCCGAGATTGGCGAGGTTGGCGCGCAGCGCCGCCTCGTCGACGACATGCGGATCGAAATCGGGGTCGTCCCACTCGCGAAACCCCTCGTGATTGAGATGCAGCGGGTCTGAGATCGCGCGCAGGAACGTTTCGTATCCCATCACGCCGCCGATATCGGCCGGCGGGCAGCGGCCTTGGGCTTCCACAAGACGCGGGTAGTGCGCGCTTGGGTCTGCCGGCTCGACAGCTTCCAGTTTTATGGTGTGGGCCCAATCCTCGCCGTACACATAATCATAGTGGAACGCGCGCTGCCCGTACGCCAACAGGTCGGCCAAGGTCGCGTGCTCGGCCGGCTCCGGAGAGGATTCGGGATCGTCTCGATCGACCAGGCCCCAGCGCTTGGCCTCGGCTTCGCCATCAAGCCGAAATTCGAACGGATGACAGTTCTGCCAGCCGATTGCGATCTGCAGCACGAAATGCAGATCGTCGAGCCGCATCTCAAGCGGCACCTCGAGGCGACGGACGACGGCGGGCGTCACCTCGTCGATCTCGACACGCAGCCGCGCGATCTGCTCCGGCATGCGGCCAACGATCCTTACGGTTCTATTCGGCCGCTTCGCGGAACGTCACCATGTCATCGCGCGGTCCGAGATCGACGAGCTTGCCGTCCTTGATCACGCGGGTCAGGTGCTTGCCGCCTTGCAGCACGGTGATGTCGGCGAGTGGGTCGGCATCGAGCACGATGAGATCGGCGAGCCTGCCGGCTTCGATCTCGCCGAGTTTGCCTTCAAGGCCGACCGCATAGGCGTTGTCGCGCGTCGCCGCCGTGATCGCTTCGAGCGGCGAGTAGCCGCCGTATTTGACGAAAATCTCCAGCTCCTTGGCGTGCACTTCGCCGTAGCGCATGAAGGTGTTGTTGCCGGTGTCGGTACCGACCAGCAGCTTGATGCCGAGCTTGCGCGCCTTGTGCATCAGTTCGCAGAGCAGATCGAAATGCCGCTTCATGCGGTTGATGTCGAGCTGCACCTGTTCGGCGCCGACCTTGGTGCCGAGCTCGACCACCATGGCGAGGAACGTGGCGGTCGGAACGATCGGCATGCCGCCCTTGGCCACCGCGTCAAGGTCGCGATCGGTGGCGAGGTCGGCATGAATGATCCAGTCGACGCCGGCTTCGGCGGCGGCGCGTGTCGAGCCGGCGCCGCGCGAGTGAATGGCGACACGGAGGTTGCGGCGATGCGCCTCGCCGACCACTGAGGCGATCTCGTCTTTCGCCAACATCTGCGATTCGCCAGAGCGGCTATCGGCCATTTTGATGAAATTGACGCCGTGCTTGTGCTGGCGTCGCACCTCGGTGACCATCTCGTCGGCGGTGTTGCACAGTTTGCCGATGGAGTGATCGGGCGTGCCTTCCCAGGACGGCTCGTCATCCTCGATACAGCCATAGGTCACGATCATCCGGCCGGCGACGAACATTCGCGGCCCTTCCATCAGGCCGAGCCTGATGGCGTCGCGCACGCCCACATCCGTGAACCAGGTGCCGCCTGGCACCGAAATGCTGGTCACGCCGGAGCGGAGCACGTGCTGCACGCTGCGCGCCGATTTGAGCGTCGAGAATTCCGGCCGCGTGGTGCCGCGCCCTTTGCCTTCGCCTTTGACGATCGGGTAGCCGTAGGAGACGTGGCAGTGCGCGTCTATCAGCCCGGGCATGATCCACTGGCCGGCGGCATCGATCACGGTGACATTGCGGTGGTCTTCGAGCGAGATGTCCGGCGGCAGCGGACCGACGCTCCTGATCTGATTGCCTTGGATGACAATGGCGTCGTTGCGCCGCGCCGGGGCGCCCTTGCCGTCGATCAGCGTGCCATTGCGGATGACGGTCGTCTTCGGGGCATTGCCGCTCATGGCGGTCTCCCTCGGTCGCGCTTCGATTGGCGGTTGCACAAAGTTCTATGCCTGTCCGGATTGCTGTCAAGCCGCTGCGCCAACTAGGGATTCGAAGCGGGGCGCCAAAGCCGTATCTATCTTTGACCGGAACAAAAGCGCAGCCGGCGCATTAAACGAGTGGTGCGGGGCGGTCAAATCGGGACAAAAGCGGTGTCTCAGTTAAACCGCCGGCAGCTCCTTGCCAGCAGCGCGATCGTTATTTTGCTCGGATCGCCTGCCGCCCGTGCTGTAATCACCAGAGGCGGTTTGCCGTGGAAGCCGGGCGCAGCCGATCCGCCGGTGCGCGTGACGCCAGACGGTTGGCATTTTTTCACGCCGCGGGAAGCAGCCACCGTCGAAGCGTTCGTCGATCGTCTCATTCCAGCTGACGATCTGTCGCTCGGCGGCAAGGATTGCGGCTGCGCCGTCTACATCGATCGACAGCTCGCGGGCCCCTACGGCCGCCTCGACGGCTATTACATGAGCGGGCCCTTTCAAAAGGGCACCAAACAACAGGGCCCGCAGTCGCCGGAGACACCGGCACAGCATTATCGCAAGGCATTGACCGCGTTCGATAAGGCTTGCAGCGACAAGTACGGCGGCAAGGCCTTCACGGCGCTGTCCGACGCGCAGAAGGACGAGGCGATCAAGGGCCTTGAAGACGGCTCGCTCAAACTCGACGGCACCGATAGCAAGGAGTTTTTCCGGGTCATCTTGAAAGACACCCAGAACGGATTCCTGGCCGACCCGATCTATGGCGGCAATAGAAATATGGCGTCGTGGAAGATGATCGGATTCCCCGGCACCCATTACGATTACCGCGGCTGGATCGATCGTCACAACCAGCGTGTCACTTTGCCCACGATCAGCATTGCCAATCACCCGAATTGGTCGGGGTGAATGCCGTAACGGACTACGCCGTTCGTTTATGAATTTTGTTGGATCGGAAAGAAGCGATGGCGCGCAAGCTGCCACACAAGGACGCGGTGATCATCGGGCTGGGTTGGACCGGCTCCATCCTCGCCAATGAACTGACTGATGAGGGGCTCGATGTTGTCGCGATCGAGCGCGGCCCATGGCGCGACACCGCGACCGATTTTCTGATCTCATACGCCCAGGACGAATTGCGGTATCGCATTCACCATGAGCTGTTTCTGCGGCCTTCGCAGATGTCGGTTACCTTCCGCAATAATGCGAAGGAGACTGCACTGCCGGTGCGCACCTGGGGTGCGTTCATGCTCGGCAACGGCGCCGGCGGCGCTGGCGTGCACTGGAACGCCGAAACATGGCGCTTCCTGCCCACCGACTTCAAGCTCAAGAGCCACCTCACCCAGCGCTACGGCGCGGGCTTTCTGCCCCAGGACATGACCATCCAGGATTGGGGCGTCACCTACGATCAGCTTGAGCCGTATTACGATGAATTCGAATATCTATGCGGCACTTCGGGCCAGGCCGGCAATCTCAAGGGCGCGATCCAGGCTGGCGGCAATCCGTTCGAGGGTTCACGCTCGCGGCAATACCCGACGCCGCCGATGAAGCAGGGCTACGGTCACACACTGTTTGCGCAGGCCGCGAAAGAACTCGGCTACAAGCCGTTTCCGCAGCCGTCCGGCAATCTGTCGCAGTCCTACACCAACCCGCTCGGTGTCACGCTTGGGCAGTGCACTTATTGCGGCTTCTGCGAATGGTTCGGCTGCGCCAATTATTCGAAGGCAACGCCGCAGACCACCGTGCTTCCTGCGCTCTTGCGCAAGTCGAATTTCGAAGCGCGTACCGAATGCGAGGTGATGCGCATCAATCTCGACAGCACGGGAAAGCGCGCAACGGGCGTAACCTACGTCGACACGTCTGGCGAGGAATTCGAGCAGCCTGCGGATCTTGTGCTGCTGTGCGCGTTCTCACTATTCAATGTGCAGCTGCTGCTCCTCTCCGGCATTGGCAAACCCTACGACGTCAATACAGGGCAGGGACAGATCGGGCGCAATTTCACCCACCAGACCATGTCTTCGGCAATCGGTTTCTTCGACAAGGACAAATACAATTTCAATCCGTTCGTCGCCGCCGGTGCGATCGGCACCTGCATCGATGAATTCAATGGCGATAACTTCGATCATGGCCAAGCCGGTTTCGTCGGCGGCGGTTACATCGGAGAGGTGCAGACAAACGGGCGCCCGATCGAGTCAACGCCGGTGCCGCCGGGTACGCCGGCTTGGGGCTCGAAGTGGAAGCAGGCACTGCGTGACAACTATCTGAGCACCATCGTCGGCGGCTCATGCCACGGCTCCATGTGCAGCTATCGCGACGTCCACCTCGACCTCGATCCGACCTACAAAGATCGCTTCGGCCGGCCACTGCTGCGCCTCACCATCGATTTTCACGACAATGAATTAAAGATGGCTGCGTTTCTGACCGACAAGTATGCGGGGATTTTGCAAAAAATGGGCGCGAAGCAGATCGTCAAGAAACCGCGTAAAGGGCACTACGATGTGACGCAATATCAGACATCGCATCTCAACGGCGGCGCCATCATGGGCACCAACCCTGGCAACAGTGCACTCAACATGTATCTGCAGAGCTGGGACGTTCCCAATCTCTTCGTTCAAGGCGCGACCGCGTTCCCGCAGAATGCCGGTTACAACCCGACTGGCACCGTCGGGGCGCTCGCTTTCTGGTCCGCGCACGCGATCCGTTCGCAGTATTTGAAAAATCCGGGGCCGCTCATCCATGCGTAGCTGGAACAAATGGCTGCTGGGCACGGTTGCCGGCGTGGCGCTTGCCGCATCGGGCTCGCCGGCCGGCGCTGCTGGTATCGACAAACAGAATTTCGGACAAGTCGAGCGCGGGCACTACCTTGCCGTGGTCGGCGACTGCGCCGCTTGCCACACGCTTCCCGGAAGCGGTCATGACCTTGCCGGCGGCCGGCCAATCGAGACGCCGTTTGGCACGCTACTGGCGCCGAATATCACGCCGGATCCGCAGACCGGCATCGGCGCCTGGACCGACGAGGAATTCGTCAATGCGCTGACGAAAGGCACCGGCCGCCACGGTACGCGGCTCTATCCGGCTATGCCTTACACTTACTACACCAGACTCAGCCGCGACGATGCGCTGGCGATCCGCGCTTATCTCGACACCGTTCCGGCGGTGCATAATCCCGTGAAGTCCGACCAATTGCCCTTTCCGTTCGACATGCGTTGGACGCTGGCAGCGTGGGACGCGTTGTACTTCACGCCAGGGACGTTCCGCTCAGACCCGAAGCAAAGCGCGCAATGGAATCGCGGCGCCTATCTGGTCGAGGGACCCGGTCATTGCGGCATGTGCCACACGCCGAAGAATTTCATGGGCGCCGATGACAGCGGCAGGCGATTGCAGGGCTACGCGTTGCAGGGTTGGTTCGCGCCCAACATTATCGATGACGTCCGCCGTGGCATCGGCAGCTGGTCGGTCCACGATATCGTCGCTTACCTGAAAACCGGGCATAACAAGACCGGCGCCGCGACCGGCCCGATGTCGGAAACGTTAAACCTGTCGACATCGAAAATGAGCGACCCCGACCTTCAAGCCATTGCGATCTATCTCAAAGATCAATCCGGTCACCAGCAGACGGCCGCCGCCGATCCGGCCGCCTCCGCCGATCCGCCGGATCAATCGGCGATGAAAGCGGGTGAGCAGATTTATGCGGACGAGTGCTCTGCGTGCCATCAGCCGGACGGGAAGGGACAGGCGGGCCTGTTTCCCGCGCTGAGCGGCTCCCCGTCGGTCGAGCAAACCAATCCGACGACGGTGCTTCACGTTGTGCTGCGGGGTGCGCTTAGCGTCGGAACAAAACCGGCGCCCACCGCGCCGGCCATGCCGCAGTTCGGCTGGATTCTCAACGATGGCCAGGTCGCGGCTGTCGTCACATACATCCGCAACGCCTGGGGTAACTCGGCGCCTTCAGTGACCGCGAGCGACGTCAAAAAGACCAGGAAGATGCTGGTCGAGCGCAGCGATTGATGCGCCGCGCGCAGAACGCAGTGGCGGTCAGGCGAAATAAACAAGATAGATGACGAAGAACGCCGCGATGACCGCGACAAGACCAAAGCCTAGCACGTAACGTACATTTTGTCCGGTGGCGCCTTGGCGCGCGTTCTCTGCCGGCAGCACCGGGGTATGCACGGTTTCACATTCCGACCATTCGTTTGGTTGCGGTTCAGGCTTTTCGCGTTGCGGGCTCATGATTATCTCTTTCGCTGCAGGAAATATCGCTGCTCCATGAACCATTCGGCCGGATCGTCAACGATACGATCCGGCCGCGTTCGTTCGATCTGTGACGCGCGAATTATTCGCGTCGCTTAGGGTTGCTGCTTCAGCCAGTCGTCGACGTTCTGTCGCGCCATGTCCTTGGCAAGGCCATAGCGCTCCTGAATCCGGCCTTCGAGCTGATCGCGCTTGCCGTTAATCTGATTCATGTCGTCGTCGGTGAGTTGGCCCCATTTCTCCTTGATCTTGCCTTTGGCCTGTTTCCAATTTCCTTCGATGCGGTTCCAGTCCATGTTTGCATCTCCTTGGTAAGGGTTTGGCCTATCGACACGTCAACCGCGCGGCGCGAGGCAGGGTTCCAAAAATTTTGGAAAGCGCGCCATGGAACCGCGGATGGGTCTCCTGGTTGCTTCCCACGACATCGATAAAAATTGGGAGATTGTTGTCATGCGCTATGCACTGCTTTGGCTTCTGGGCATACCAATTCCCGTTCTGCTTCTGATTTGGATGTTCGGCGGTCTGCACTAACGCGCCGCCGGCTGGTCAAACGCCGCATTCGCGGCGGCGCCGGCCGCGGGGCAAGGACCTCGCTAAATGCAATTGCCTGGAGCGGGGCCGATTGCAGGTGTGTTTGGCATGCGGCGCGACCTTGCGCTGTGCGAGCACGCTCGGCTATAGGCACGCCTCTTGCAGAGGCGTTGCTGTGACCGAGACTGTCGCCGAAATATTGCATGCCTACCGCACCGGCGCCGCGACGCCCGAAGACATCGTGGCGCGCAGCTTTGCGCGGGTCCGCGCGCACGACGATCCGGCGATTTTCATCACGCTCCGCGACGAAGCCGACGTGCGCGCTGAGGCAATGGCGCTCGCGCGCATCGGCAACACGGCGCTGCCGCTCTACGGCATCCCGGTGGCCGTGAAGGATAATATCGACGTGCAAGGGCTGCCAACGACGGCGGCCTGTGCGGCCTTCCTCTATCGGCCGGTGAAAGACGCAGCTTCGGTGGCGCGATTGCGCGCGGCGGGCGCGCTTGTCGTCGGCAAGACCAATCTCGATCAATTCGCGACCGGGCTGGTCGGTGTTCGCACGCCGTATGGCATCGGCCGCAATCTGTTTGATCCCAGGCTTATCCCGGGGGGGTCGAGTGCGGGCTCGGCGCTTGCGGTCGGCGCCGGTCTGGTGCCGCTTTCGCTCGCCACCGACACGGCGGGGTCGGGGCGCGTCCCCGCCGCCTTCAACAACATCGTCGGGCTCAAACCGAGCCGCGGACTTGTCTCGGTGGCGGGTGTTGTGCCGGCCTGCCGCACGCTCGACTGCGTTTCAGTATTTGCGCTCACGGTCGATGACGCCGTGGCGGCGCTCGATGCCATTGCAGGTCGTGACCCGGCCGACCCATTTTCACGGTCATATCCGCAGCGCGCGGCAGAGCCCATGCATGGGGATGTACGGCTCGGCGTCCCGGTTGCGGCGCAGCGGCTGTTCTTCGGCGATCAACAATCGGCTGCGGCGTATGAGACCGCGCTGGCCGGCTTTGCCGACCTTGGCGTGAAAATCATCGAGATCGACATGGAGCCGTTCTATGCGGCGGCGCGATTGCTCTATGAGGGGCCGTGGGTTGCGGAACGCTATCTGGCCGTCAAAAACCTGATCGAGTCGGCGCCGGAAGCGCTCCATCCGGTGACGCGACAGATCATCCTCGCCGGCGCCCGCGGTACCGCGGCCGATGTATTTGCCGCGCTTTATCGCCTCGAGGAATTGCGACGATCAAGCGATCGCACCTTCGACGACATCGACGCGTTGGTGCTGCCGACCTCGCCGACGATCTACACGGTCGAACAGGTGCTTGCTGATCCGATCGAACCGAACAGCCGGCTTGGCACTTACACCAACTTCGTCAACTTGCTTGATCTTTGCGGACTGGCGGTGCCGGCGACGATGCGCGCAGACGGCACGCCCTTCGGCATCACATTGCTTGCTCCGGCCGGCGAAGATGCGGCGCTGGCCGCGATCGGCCGCCGCTACCATGATGCTACGGGTCTGCCGCTCGGCGCGATTAATTATCGTCGATCGCACTGACATGCGCGGCAACAATGCGCCAACCTTCGGCAAACCGCGCCCAGGCCTGCATCTGACGGCCGATCTTGCCGGGCGTCGTCGGACGGTGAAATAGCGTCGATGCCACCGCGAAATCCCGGTCGTATGTGGTGATGACGGTTTTGGCCAGCGTGCGCTCGAGGCCGGCTGGCGAACGCGCCGCGCGAAACGCCTGGATTTGTGCGTAGCCGTAAAGATTCTCCGCGCCGCCGTAACGGATGGTGCGCGCATCGTCATGAAATAACGCGTCGAGGGTGGCGACGTCGTTCGACACCAGCGCCTTTTCGTAGCGCGCGAACGCGGCTTTGACTTCGGCGACGACCTCCGGCAGGTCGACCTGCATGGGCTTCTCCCTGACTTTGATTCAAAGTGGCGGTCGCGATGCGGCGACCACACCTTTCGTTTCGAGTGCGTGGGCAATGCGCAGCGCCACGTCCTCGCGCCACGGCGCCGCGATGATCTGAACGCCGATTGGCAATGGCTCAAGGGGCACCGGCACCGCCACGACCGGCAAGCCGATGAAGGAGATCGGCTGCGTATAGAGCCCGAGATTCGCCCGCACAGGTATTTCGCCGTCGTCGAACACGAAAGTCTCCTGTCCGATGCGCGGCGCCGGGCAGGGCGTCGCCGGCGCCAGAATGGCGTCGACTTCGTCGAACAATTTGAGAAACGCGTCGTGATACCAGCGACGGAATTTTTGCGCCTTGACCACAAGCGACGCCGGCAGCATGGCGCCCGCGATTAGACGGTCGCGCACCGCGGGGTCGAAGTCTTTCGCCCGCGTGCGCAGCCGATCGAGGTGCAGACTGGCGCCTTCGCTCGCTGTGATGATGAAAGCAGCGGAGCGGGCGTGCTCGGCCTCCGGAATCTCGATGTCGCGGTTGGCGCCTAGCGCCGCCGCCACACGATCGATGGCCGCCAGCGTTTCGGCGCTGCGGCATTTGAAATAGCCACCGGCGACGGCAATTCGAAGTCCCTCGGTGCCGCGCTCCAATAGCGGTAACGTCGGCTCCAGCGCGCGGCCGGGACAGGCCGGATCGTCGGCATCGCCGCCCTGCATGGCATCGTAGGCAAGCGCGAGATCGCGCGTGCTGCGCGCAAACGGTCCGACATGGTCGAGGCTTGCGACAAAAGGAAAGCTGCGCGCGCGCGACAAGCGTCCGTAGGTCGGCTTCAGACCGAAAATGCCGCACAGCGAGGACGGCACGCGGATCGAGCCGTTGGTGTCCGAGCCGAGTGACAGCGGTACAAGGCCGCCCGCGACCGCGGCGGCTGAACCGCTTGAAGAACCGCCGCTCATTCGTTGGAGATCATGCGGGTTGTGCACGGCGCCGTCGTGGACGTTCTCGCCGGTAAAGTCGTAGGCGTACTCGCCCATGTTGAGCGCGCCGACCAGGATAGCGCCAGCCGCTTCGAGCCGCTCGACCAACGCCGCGTCGCGGCCCGCCGGCGGCCTGTCGCGGTTGATTTTTGATCCGGCAAGCGTAGCCAGTTCGCGGATATCAAACAGATTCTTGACTGCGAACGGCACGCCGGCAAGCGGGCCCTGGGGTTTTCCGGCCGCGCTGGCTAAATCGATCGCTTTCGCGGACGCAAGCGCGCGGTCCCCGGTGATGGCGGTGAATGAATTAAGATGCGGGTCGCGTTCCCGGATGCGGAGCAGCGCCGCTTCGATCATGCTGGTGGCGCTGACGCGGCCGCTCGTCACCGCGGTGGCAATCTCGGCCGCGCCGCTCCACATGAATGTGTCGGCCGGCGTCTCAGGCATGGAAGATTGGCGCCGGCTCGGCGTCGTCGGGCAACTCGAACGCATCGACGCGTGCCGCGTGGTCCAGCACCAATCGGAGATGGAATCTTATGCCGTCGCGCCATGCAGGGTCGATTGTCAAACCGAGCGCCTGCGCGCTTGCGCCGATAAGGTCCTCGATGAAATCGCGCGGCCGATTTTTAGCTTGAGTGATTGCCTCGCGCGGCCGCTTCGCCACTGCCCTGACGCTCCGCTTGGGACGGATGGTTTTCTTCTTTGGCGTCGCTTTCCGTGCGGCTTTGCGTTTCATGGCCGTGGCAGAAATTCCTCGGCAAAATGGCAGGCGACCTGCCGCTCGCCGAACCGGCGCAAGGCCGGCATGGCGGTCTTGCACGCATCCATACCGCGCGGGCAGCGGCCGTAAAAGCGGCAAATGCTCGGGCTGGGATCGATTGGACTCATCGGCTCTCCGCTCAGTCGAAGACGTTCGCCGGCTTCGTCGTGCAGGCGCGGCACCGCGGCGACGAGCGCTTGCGTGTAGGGATGCAGCGGATTTGCAAACACCTCCGCGGCGGGGCCGGATTCGACGATCTTTCCCAGATACATCACCAGCACACGGTCGCACAAAAGGCGCACCACGGATAGATCGTGCGAGACGAACAGATAGCTCATCCCGAGTTCGCGCTTGAGCCGCTGCAGAAGCTGCAAAATGACGACCTGCACCGAAACATCGAGTGCGGCCGTGGGTTCATCGAGGACCAGTAGCTCCGGCTCGACCGCGATGGCGCGCGCAATGCCGACGCGGGCGCGCTGGCCGCCGGACAGTTGATGGGGAAAACGTGACAGCAGTTCGATCGGTAGGCCGCATTGGCGCGCGACTGTTGTAACGCGCTCCTCTAGTGCCTTGCCGCGCAGTTTGCGCAGGCGGCGCAACGGGTCGGCGATGGCGTGGAATGCGGTGAAGCGCGGGTTGACGCTTTCGCCGGCGTCCTGGAACACCATCTGGATACGGGCGCGGTCGCGATCTCGGGCAAAGACCCGCGCGGTTTTGCGCGCCAACTCGCGGTCGCCGAGCTTGATGGTGCCGTCGCTGACATCGATCAGGCGGGTCAGCGCCCGCACCAGGGTCGACTTGCCGCAGCCGGATTTGCCGACGAGGCCAACCGTTTCGCCCTTGCCGATCGCAAAGCTGACGTCGTCGACGGCGTGCACTTGCGGAAGATTGGCCGGGCCGCCGACGAAACGGCGTTTCATCCGCGCCCAAGGTCCGGGGCCGCCGGCCGCCGGGAACAGCTTGGAGACGTCCGCAATATCAAGCAGCGTGGTCATGCGGCGTTGACCTTCGGCGCATTCATTGCGCGCTCGGGGAGGGGGTTCCAGCAGGCGACGGTGTGGCACGCATCAGCCGCGGCGATTGGCAACGGTTGTAGGCATCGTTCGGTTTTGCGCGGACAGCGTTCCGAGTAGCGGCAGGGCGGCAAGTCGGCGCGGCGCAGGTCGGGGAGCGAGCCCGGTATCGAGGCCAGCGCGTCGAGGCTCGCCGCCGCATCTGGCGTGGCAGCGATCAGTTCGGCTGTGTAGGGATGAAGCGGGTTGACGAACAACTCTTTGGTCGGTGCCGTCTCGACGACGTGGCCGGCATGCATGACGACGATGCGCGCTGCGCGCTGGCCGGCGAGCGCCAGATCGTGAGTGATGAAGATTGTCGCCATGCCGAGCTTTTGCGCCAGGTCTGAGATCAGGTCCATAATCACTGCCTGCGTGGTGACGTCGAGCCCGGTGGTCGGCTCGTCGGCGATCAGCAGCGAAGGCTTTGCGGCGAGCGCGATGGCGATCATGACGCGCTGGCACATGCCGCCGGACATTTCGAACGGATAGGTCTTGGCGCGCCTCACCGGGTCGGTGATGCCGACCGCGCGCAGCATTTCAATCGCGGCGGGGGGCGCTGTTCGGCGGCTCAAACCGCCATGGCGGATCAGCACGTCGGCGATCTGCTGGCCGACTTGCCGGATCGGATTGAGCGCGGTGCGCGGGTTCTGAAAGATCATTGCCATCTTTCGCCCGCGGACCTTGGCAAGTTCGCTCTGCTTTGCCGAAAGCACGTCGAGGCCATCGAGCATGGCGCGTCCGCCGGTGACGCGGCCCGCCGGATCGAGAATGCCCATCACCGCGTAGGCGGTGACCGATTTCCCGGAACCGAACTCGCCGACCAGCGCGAGCGTTTCGCCTTTGCCGACGGAGAAACTGACCTTGTCGAGCGCGCGCACGATGCCGGATCGGGTGCGAAACTCGACGGTCAGGTCCTCGACGCCCAGTGCAGGAGCGACTGTCATGTGCGCCTCCGCGGATCGACAATGTCGCGCAACCCGTCGCCGAGCAGATTGAAGCAGAACACGGCGATCATCAGCGCGGCGCCGGGAAAAAACGCGATCCACCATTCGCCGGAGATGATGTTGGCGGCGCCTTCGGCGACCATGATGCCCCATTCAGGCGTCGGCGGCCGCACGCCCAGGCCGATGAAGGACAATCCCGCGGCGTTGAGAATGGCGTAGCCCATGGTCAGCGACATCTGCACGACCAGGATGGGGAACACGTTGGGCAGGATCTGAAAGGCGAGGATGCGCCATTCGCTGTTGCCGGAGAGCCGCGCCGCCTCGACGAAGCCCGCCTCGCGCCGGATGTTGGCCTCGGCGCGGGCGACGCGCGCATAGAGTGGAAAGTTGATGATGGCGGTCGCCAGGATGATGTTCTGCACCGTGTTGCCGAGTGCCGCGACGATGCCCATGGCGAGCACGAACAGCGGGAATGCCATGATGGTATCGGCGATGCGGCTGACGATGCGGTCGGTCCAGCCACCGAAGAAACCGGCGGCGACGCCCGCGAGGCCGCCGATCAGAAAGACCAGGACTACAGACAGAACCGCGATGGCGAAATCGAGTTGCGTCGCCGCCACGACCCGGCTGAAGATGTCGCGGCCGAGCTGGTCGGTGCCGAACAGATGCGCGAGCGATGGCGGTTTGAGCGCGGCGCTGGTGTCGCTGGCGAGCGGGCTGTACGGCACGATCCACGGCCCGATCATCGCGGCGATCACGATCAGCAGGAACAGGCCGAAGGACAGCCCGGTGATCGGGTTTTCGCCGATCACGTAGCGCGCGTGGCGAAACAGCGCGGCGGCGCCGCCGGACGGCCGTGTTTTCGCGTTTGCCGCAATGTCGGTCATGCTTCCAACCGTACGCGCGGATCGACAACGCCGTAGAGAATGTCGATCAGGAGGTTCAGCGCCACGTACATCACCGCCATGGTGAGAACGAAGCCCTGCACCGGGGCGTAGTCCGATGCGATCAGGGCCTCGACCGCGAACGAGCCGATGCCCGGCCAGGCGAACACCTTCTCGACCAGCACGTTGGCGCCGAGCAGAAACGAGAACACCATGCCGAGCGTGGTAATGACAGGCAGCATGGCGTTGCGGAACGCGTAGGTGACGACGATCGTGTAGGGCGACAGGCCGCTGGCGCGCGCGGTGCGGATGTAGTCGGAGGCCATGACGGTGAGCATCGAGGCGCGGGTCATGCGGGCAATCGGCGCGAGCGAAAACAGCGCCAGCGTCACGCCCGGCAGAATGAGCTGGCTGAGCGAGGCGCGAAACAATTCGAGATTGCCGGCAAGCAGGCTGTCGACCAGATAGAACCCGGTCACGGTCGGCGGTGCGTCGTAAAACACGTCGAGCCGTCCCAATGGCGCCGGCGCCCAGCCCAGACGGAAATAGAACACGTAGACCAGAAGCAGGCCGGTGAAAAACACCGGCAGCGATACGCCGGCTGTGGCGACGATTCGGCAGGTGTGATCGATCCAAGAGCCTTGCTTCACCGCGGCCAGGATGCCGAGCGGAATGGCGATGAGCATCGAAATCAGCAGGCCGAACAGCGTCAACTCGGCCGATGCAGGCAGCCGCGAGGTGAGTTCTGCGAGCACCGGCCGGCCGGTGGCGAGCGAATTGCCGAAATTGCCGTGGGCGAGGTCGCCCACGTAGCGTGCGAACTGTTCCGGCAGCGGCTTGTCAAGGCCCAGCGATTTCCGGACATCGGCAATCGATTCCGGTGTGGCGGTGGGGCCGGCGAAATACACCGCCGGGTCGCCCGGAAGCACGCGCGTCAGCAGAAACGTGACGACGACGACGCCGATCAGCGTCGGAATGACGGTCACGAGCCGTTTAAGGACACTCGTCAGCATCAAATCATCCGGCGCGCAAAGGCGCGGGCTGTCGTTCGTTACGCTTTGACGATGCTCCGGTAGTCGACTTGCTTGTGGAACCAGTAGCAGTAGCCGGAGATGTTCTTTTGCATCGCGACGTTGAGATAAGGCTGGAACAGCGGCACGCGCGGCACGTCGTGATAGGCCTTGGAGACAAAGCCCTTCACGTCGGTCTCGTATTTCGGCCAATCGGCAACTGCCGCGGCGGCGCGGGCGCCGTCGATGAACGCGTCCATGTCCTTGTTGACGTAGCTCGGCGTATTGAAGATCGCGTTTTGCCCCGAATAGCACCAGAAGAAGAAATACTCCGGATAATCGAGCCAGCCGGAGAAGAAATTCACCATCAGGGGCATTGCCTTCTTCGCCATTTCGCTGCGCCAGTTGGAGCCCGGCACCTTGTTGATCGTTGTGGTGATGCCGATATGGCCGAGGCTCTCCTGGATCAGCTCCGCGATCGGCTCGCAATTGGTTGCGTCGCCGAGATCGAACGATATGGTGGTGTTGATGGCACCCGAGCCGGATTGGGTCATCAGCGCCTTGGCTTTTTCCATGTCGGTCGTGTAGCCGGTGGGCTGTGGCCAGGCGATTGTCGATACGTCGTTGGACTTGCCGCCGAATAGCGGATTGGCGACGCCAAACATGGCCGCGGTGATGATCTTCTCATAGGGGATCGCATAAGCGACCGCCTGACGGACTTTTTCGTTGTTGAACGGCGGATGCGCGACGTTCATCTCCACGCTGTACATGCCGTTGGTGATCGGATTGGAGACGAGGTTGAGCTTGCCCTCCTTCTTCATTTCGGAGAAATCTTTGGCCGGAAGGTCGAAGGACAGATCGGCGTCGCCGCGCTCCATCAGCGCGCGGCGGTTTCCGGGCGACGGGATGGTGCGCCAGATCACCTTCTTCAGTTCCGGCAATTTGCCTCCCGCCCAGCCGTCAAAACGCTCGTAGACGACCTCTACTCCGGGCTTCCAGCTTGTCACCCTGTAGGCGCCGCTGCCGGCGGTGTTGCTCTTGGTGTATTCGAGCGCCCAGGGATCCTTGTCGGTGGCGTGCTTTTTGAGCAGCGCCGAGTTGTAGATTCCCGGCACGATCACCGCAAGATCCGGAGTGGTGAGACGGTCCTTCTCGATCAGATCGACGCGGAACGTCGTGTCGTCGACGGCGACGAATTGCTCCGGCTTGACGAGCGTGCCCGCCTTCATCTGCACCGTCGGGAAGCCGCCGACAGTCACGGCGCGGTCGAATGACCATTTCACGTCCTTGGCGGTGACCGGCGTGCCGTCCTGGAATTTGGCATTCTTCTTCAGCTTGAACGTGATCGACATGTCGCCCGCGTTCATATCCTCGGCGAGCTCGGGATGGAATTTGTCGCGGTCATAAACCACCGAGCCGTCGGCGAGCGTCTTCTTGTCGTTGGCGATGAGCCGGTCGTAGCAATTCCAGGAGGCCTCGTATCCCGGCCGGTTGGTGCCGACGCCGTGGATGTCGAGGTTGTTCGGACCGCTCTCACTCACCAGAAGCAGCGTCTCTTTGCGTGCCTGGGCTTTCGCCGGGGACCAGATCGCGGGCGCCGATACCGCGCCGGCGGCAGTCAGAGCGGTCACCGATTTAAGAAATTCGCGGCGTTTCATCGTCGTCTCCTGCGCCAAGCCGAAACATTCCCGGTGAGCCTTCCGCAAGCCGCGTGCCACTGCGTAGGCGATTGCACAGAATGCGTAACATGTTGATTTGCGGGGCGTTCTGCGATCGCTCGGTCGAGCGTTGATGCTGTTATGAGCCACATTGCAGGCGGCCGCTCAATAACTAGGCAATTTGAGGTGAGAGAGGTCTCGAATTGAGCAATTCGCGCTGGCCCCGATTTTGCTCTTCAGGATTGCCGGGCAGGAGCTCGGGATGCCGCGCCTTTCGGTAGAAGCCGAACCCGCGATGCTCGCCGTCGATACGGAGACGGCGGCGCTCATCATCATCGACATGCAGCGCGACTTTCTCGAACCGGGCGGTTTCGGCGCCGCGCTGGGCAATGACGTTTCGCTGTTGCGCGCCGCAGTGGCGCCGTGCCGCGACATGCTCGCCGCCGCGCGCGCAATCGACATGCTGGTGATCCACACCCGAGAAGGGCACCGACCTGACCTCTCCGATGCGCCGCCGCACAAAGTCCTTCGTGGCGATCCCGAAAAGCGGATCGGCGCGCATGGCCCGATGGGCCGCATCCTGATCCGTGGCGAGCCCGGCCACGACATCATTCCCGAGCTTTACCCCCTTATTCCCGAGCTTTACCCCCTTCCCGGCGAGCCGGTGATCGACAAGCCGGGCAAGGGCGCGTTCTACCAGACCGATCTCGAATTGATGCTGCGCAATCGCGCGATCGACACGCTGTTCGTAGCGGGCGTGACCACCGAAGTGTGCGTGAATACCACCGTTCGCGAGGCCAACGATCGCGGCTTTCGCTGCATCGTGCTGTCGGATTGCTGCGCATCGTATTTCCCGGAATTTCACCAAGCCGGTCTCGCCATGATCAAGGCACAAGGCGGCATTTTTGGTTCGGTCGCACCGTCGCGCCCAGTTGCGGGCGCGGTCACGGCGCTTGTCGAACGCAGTGCCATGCGGGCGAGGGCATAGGCCGCCGCCAAGGGGGGAGCGTCAGATGACAACCGCCACGGAGACTCGGACCGCGGAATTCCGGCCTCGATTATGGACGCCGGGTGACTGGAACGCGTTCTTCGGTTTCGGCACCAACATCCTGGTCAACATGCTGACGCTGACCATTCTGCTGCGCTTCGTGCTGCAGATGCCGGACTCGATCGTGTTCGGCCGCATCCTGCCGGCGATGGGCCTGATGATGTGCCTGTCGACGATGTATTATGCCTATCTGGCATATCGGCTGGCCAAGCGAACGGGCCGCAGCGATGTTTGCGCGTTGCCGTCCGGCATCAGCGTGCCCCACATGTTCATCGTCACCCTGGTGATCATGCTGCCGATCAAGCTCAAGACCAATGATCCGATTCAAGCTTGGGAAGCGGGTCTGGTGTGGGTGTTCTTCCAGAGCTTCATATTGATGGCCGGCGGGTTCATCGCGCCCTGGATCCGCAAGGTGACGCCGCGTGCGGCTCTGCTTGGCACGCTCGCCGGCGTATCCATCACCTTCATTTCCATGACGCCGGCTCTCCAAATATACATGACGCCGGTGATCGGGCTGACGTGCCTCGCGGTCATCGCGGTGAACTGGCTCGGCGGCTTCAAATATCCGGGCGGCGTTCCGGCGGGCCTCGTCGCCATCGCGGTCGGAATGTTGATCGCCTGGGGGTCAAATCTGTTCGGTCTGCATTATGGCGGTTTGAGCGGCAAAGGCGTGCTCGACGCGTTTTCCAATTTCGGCTTCAACGTGCCGCTGCCGGCTGTCGGCCACGTGTTTGGCGGCTTCAAGTATCTGGCGGTGATCCTGGTGACCGCGATCCCGTTCGGCATCTACGATCTGGTCGAAGCCATGGATAACGTCGAAAGCGCGGAAGCCGCCGGCGACGCCTATTCGACTACGCGGGTGCTCACTGCCGACGGCGTTTTCAGGCTGATCGGTTGCCTGATGGGCAACCCCTACATCAACGCGGTCTATATCGGCCATCCGGGGTGGAAGGGCATGGGCGGCCGCATCGGCTACTCGGCCGCGACCGGCCTCATGGTGATTGTGCTGTCGTGGTTCGGCGTGATCGCTCTGCTGCTGGCCGTCGTGCCGGTCGTGGCGATCTCGCCGATCCTGCTTTACATCGGCATGCTGATCGGCGCGCAGGCGTTCCAGACAACGCCCAAAGGCCACGCGCCGGCGATTATTCTGGCGCTGGCGCCGCACATTGCGGCCTGGGCCAAGACCTTGATGGACGGCGCGCTGCAAGTCGCAGGAACGGATGCGGCGAAACTGGGCTTCGACAAGCTCGCCAACGTCGGCGTGCTTTATCCGGGGCTGGAAACGATGGGCGGTGGCGCCATCCTGACTGGGCTGATCCTGGCCGCCGTCGCCGCCAATGTGATCGACAAGAAATTCGTTAATGCGGGCGCCTTTGCGCTGGCCGGCGCGGTGCTGACATTCTTCGGCTTTATGCACGGTCAGATGGTTGGCGTTGCAGTATCGCCGACGCTCGCGGTCGCCTACCTGTTGGTGGCAGCCTTTCTGTTCGCGCTGACGCGTTATCCGGCTCTGGCTCCGGCGCTCACCGGACCAGACGCCGTATATGCCTCAACACCGGCCGAATAATGAAGTCCCGCCGCCCCTCCTGCTGTCGCAGGAGAAGGCGGCGGGTCGCCCCTGCTGGCGTCGTCGCGTCGCTCTGTCAGCGTTTGTTGCGAGAGAGGCGCACAAGGTTCATCGCCGGCGCGAATTTTGAATTCGCTCCCCATTGCAGGCTTGCCGCTGCCGCGAGACCGAACAGAAGCTTCGAGGTGAGGCTCACCGCATACGGCACCATATGGACGAAGGCGGGGCTGACGATCGGGAGAATGACGAAGAAATTTGCGGCCCATACGCCCGCCAAGGCGGCCAGCATGAAGGGATAAGGTCCCCCCAGGGCCATATTATGAGCCCGCAGCGCACGCCAAGCGCAGGCGAGGGTGATCCCAAGCGCGACAGCAAGCATCATATGCACCGCCACGCCCAGCGCGGCCGGTGACTGCGGCAGCAGCGCGCTGACGCCGGCCGCCGAGGTGACGCCGCGGGCGAGAGCCGCGGCATTGCCGCCGGTCGCGCCAGCATAGAGCGTCACCCAGGCGATTTCGGCCAAGCCGCCAGCGGCGCCGGCGATGATTCCAGAACTGACAGTTTCGATGCTTGAAACCTGGGGCTCGTTTGGCACGGGGCGACTCCTTTGCGATCGGGCCGTCATCATTCAATTCGCCGGCCTGCCCGCATTGATTTTGGTCAAGAGCTGCCATGGCGCACCGGCCATACGTATTTTCCCTTAAGCGTTCGCGCCGTTGATTTAAGTCAAGGCAAGCGTCGGCAAGCACAATAAGCTTCATCGTGGAATTGAAGATTCGAAACCCATCTAAGGGAGAGAACCAATGTCGCGAGAAATTTCGGAGTCCAATGGAGAGAAGCTCTTCATTGTGTTCATGCGCCTTTGCATGGGCTGGACGTTCCTCTGGGCTGGCATCCACCATTTCGGCGATGACAAGTTCGTGCTCGGGTTCTTGAGCCATGTGAAAACGTTCCACGCCGTCTACGCACCGTTCACCAATGCGGCGATTTTGCCCATTCTCACCTTCCTGGTTGAGTATGGCCATCTCTTGATCGGACTGTCGCTCGTCTCCGGATTGTTGGTCCGTGTCAGCTCGCCGTTTGCCATCATGCTGATGCTGCTCTATTGGACGGCGCATATGGACTTCCCGTATATCGAGAACGTCAATAATTATCTGGTCGATTATCACATCGTGTATGCGGGCATCCTCGGCTATCTGATCGCCAAGCGTGCCGGTCACGTCTGGGGTCTGGACGGGCTGATCGAGCGCATGCACATGGTCGACAACTATCCGGCGCTGAAGCCGTTGGTCGGCTGATCGGTCTACGATCGATCAACATTCGTAACATTGCGGATGCCCGGCACAATGCCGGGCGTCTTCGTCTTAAGAATGTCTGTCTTAAGAATGCTATTGAAACCGCCTAAGCCGGACGAGCGTTAGACAGTAAGACGCGGGCCATGGCGGCCGGTCCCATAGCAGCCAATTAACTCCCATGTCGACCTTTCGACTCGAAAGATTGTTTTCTCCGCGCTCCGTGACTGTGGTCGGCGCGAGCCCACGGCCAACGTCGCCCGGCCACGCGGTCTTAAAAAACCTGCGCCAAGCCGGCTTTGCGGGCGCAATCTCGCTGGTCAATCCGCATTACAGCGCCATTGCGGGCGTGCCGGCGGTCAAATCCTATCGTGAGCTTCCAACAACGCCCGATTTGGCGGTGATCGCGGTTCCTCCGGCCGCCGTACCGTCGACGATTGCGGAGGCCGGGGCCAAGGGCACGCCAGCGGCCGTCATCATTACCGCCGGTCTCGGTCACGGGCCGGGATCGCTCGCCGCGCAATGCGAACAGGCGGCGCGCGTGACTGGGATGCGCCTTGTTGGCCCCAATTGCCTCGGAGTTATGCTGCCGAACGCGCAACTCAATGCGAGCTTCGCTGCCTCCATGCCGAGCGGCGGAGATTTGGCTCTGATCTCGCAATCAGGCGCGATCGCGGCCGGCATGATCGAATGGGCGGCGGCGCACGACGTCGGTTTCTCGGCGATGGTTTCCATCGGCGACGCGATCGACGTCGATTTCGGCGATCTGCTCGACTATTTCGCACTTGACCGCGGCACGCGCGCTATCCTGCTCTACATCGAGTTTATCAAAGACGCGCGCAAGTTCATGTCGGCGGCGCGCGCCGCCGCCCGGGCCAAGCCGGTGATCGTGGTCAAATCCGGTCGCCACGCGCAGGGCGCCAAGGCTGCGCTGACGCATACCGGAGCGCTTGCCGGGTCTGACGCCGTGTATGACGCTGCGTTCCGCCGCGCCGGTCTGTTGCGCGTGCTCGACCTGGACGAATTGTTCGCCGCCGCGGAGACGCTCGGCCATCAGGCGACGTTATCGGGCGCCCGGCTCGCCATCCTCACCAACGGCGGCGGCGTCGGCGTCCTCGCAGTCGACCGGCTTGCCGATCTCGGCGGTGAACTCGCGGCGATTTCGCCGGCGGCGATGCAAAAGCTCGACGCCGCCTTGCCGCCGATCTGGTCGAGGGCCAATCCAGCCGATATCGCCGGCGATGCCGATGCGGCGCGCTACGCCACGGCACTGGACCTGTTGCTCGCCGATGACGCCAACGACGCGGTGCTGGTGATGAACGTGCCGACCGCGCTTGCTTCGCCGCTCGATGCCGCCAAGCAGGTGATTGCCGTAACGCAGAAGCACCGTGCCGAGCGCAATCCATCAAAGCCGGTCTTCGCCGTGTGGGTCGGCGGCGCCGCCGAGCCCGAAGCGGCATTCGATGCCGCGAATATTCCAAGCTACGCGACGGAAGCGGACGCCGTAGCCGGCTTCATGCATCTCGTACGTTACCGGCAAGCGCGCGAGCTCTTGATGGCGACGCCGCCCGATCTGCCACAGGAGTTTGTGGCCGATGCCGGCGCGGTCCGGCCGGTTATTGACGGTGTCTTGCGCGAACGGCGCACATGGCTCGACCCGATCGAGATGACGCGCGTGTTCTCAGCCTATGGCATTGCCATCACTCCGGCCGTGCTGGCGCGTAATGCCGACGAAGCGGCGGCAGCGGCAAAGCCGTTTCTGGATGCGGGGACGCCGGTCGTCCTGAAAATCCAATCGCCCGATATCGTGCACAAGTCGGAAGTCGGCGGCGTGCGTCTCAATCTCGGCAACGAGCGCGTGGTGCGCGAGGCGGCTGCCGATATTCTGCGGCGCGCGCGCGAAGCCAAGCCGGACGCGCGGATCAATGGCGTCACGGTATTTCCGATGATCGTGCGCCCCAAGGCCCGTGAACTGATCGTCGGCATTGCCGATGACCCGACTTTCGGCCCGGTGGTGGTGTTCGGGCAGGGCGGTACCGCAGTCGAAGTCGTCAACGACAAGGCGCTTGCGCTGCCGCCGCTCGACCTCGCGCTTGCCCATAGCCTGATTGCCCGTACGCGCGTGTCGCGCCTTCTCAAGGCGTACCGCAACGTTCCCGCTGCCGACGAGCAGGCAATCGAGCTGCTGCTGGTCAAGCTGGCGCAGCTTGCGGCCGATTTTCCGGAAATTCGCGAGATCGATCTCAATCCGGTGCTCGCCGACGAAACCGGCGTCATCGCCGTCGACGCGCGGGTGTCGATTGCGCTGGTCGAGCGGTCGGTGCATGCGCCGCCCGGGCATCCGCGTTTCGCGATCCGGCCGTACCCAAAGGAGTGGGAGCGGCACCTGACGTTAAATAATGGCACAGCCGTACTGGCCCGTCCGGTGCGGCCCGAAGACGAGGCGCTGTTTCGGGAGTTTTTTGAGGGCGTAACGCAGGAAGATCTGCGGCTGCGTTTCTTTGCGCCGCTCAAGGACTTCAGCCATTCGTTTATCGCGCGCCTGACCCAAATCGACTATGGGCGCGCCATGGCCTTCGTTGCCATTGATGAGGCCAGTGGCACGATGCTCGGTGGCGCCCGGCTGCACGCCAACGCCGACTATGACCGAGGCGAATACGCCATCCTGGTGCGCTCCGATCTCAAGGGCCGCGGGCTCGGTTGGCTGTTGATGCAGTTGCTGATCGAATACGCGCGCGCTGAAGGTATTCGTACCATCGAAGGCCAGGTGCTGTCGGAAAACACCACGATGCTCAAAATGTGCAAGGAACTCGGCTTCGCAATTTCGCACGACCCGGACGATCCGGCGGTCAGCGACGCGAAGCTGTCGTTATCGTGACCGAACGGCTGCTGTTTGCTCAGTGCTCAAGTGATTTCAGATAGGCGATGATATCGCCGACCTGATCGGGGTCGAAGTGGAATTCAGGCATGGCGGGATGGCCGGTGATAATCCCTTCGGCGAGCGATTCTTCGAGCGATTCGACCGGATAGCGGGTATGCAGCGTTCGGAACGGCGGCGCCGCCTTGAACGGACTGCTGCCAGTTTTACCGATCGCATGACAGGGTGAGCACTTTTCGTTCAGGATCGTGAAGCCGGCTTTCGCATCCGGCGCCGGCTCTTCGGCTCGTGCCAATGAAACAGCAAATGGGGACAGTATCACCACAGCGGTCGCGATCGTGCGCGCCGCTGCCCAGACGCGTGGGAGCGAAGTCACGATCGTCCTGCGGCGTCGCGCGCTTCGTCTTCGGCCGACGGAAATGCCATGCCGGACATTGGCTCGACCCAGACCAGATGGTCATGCACCTGTTTCACGCCGGGAACGTTTTCGACCGCGACAATGCAGGCCTGCCGTTCCCGCTCGTCCATGATAGTGCCCCAGATTTCGGCGACGCCGTTCTTGACCACGACATTGACGGCAAGCGCCCAGTGCTGCTTGGCCAAGGCTTCCAGGATGCGGTCTCGGATCGCCGCATCATCGCCGCTTGCGGCTTTGGTCTCGCGGGCAAGACTTGCAAGCGCGTGCAGGAGATTGGCGCGGCTGATGATGCCGACCAGCTTGCCGTCGCGCATGACCGGCAGGCGCTTGACGCGATGGCGCTCCATCTGCGTGACGACCGATTCCAACGTGTCATCCTCGCTGATCGTGTGCGGATCGCGGGTCATCACGTCGAAGACTTTTCTGCCGGACTGATGCACGTATTCTTGAGCAAGCTTGCCGGGGCCGAGCAGGAACTCGACCCATCGCGGCCGGCGCTTCGTGGTGCCAAGCTCGCCGCGGCGCAGGAAATCACCTTCGGTGACGACGCCAACCAAAGCTCCGGTTGCGTCTACTACCGGAAGGCCGCTGATCCGGTTCTGAAGCATCAGCCGTGCGGCGCTGAGGATGGAATTGTCGGCCTTCACGGAAACGACATTCCGCGTCATCACGTCCCGGACCTGCATGGTCGCGCTCCTCTTACTTACGACCTGCGGTGCGTGGCCTAGCCGTTGAGGCGACTCAGCGCGCCGCGATTGCGCAATACGATCCGCCGCGAACTCGGTACATCGATCGCAGCGGCTGTTTCGAGCGCCGTAAGGGTCCGCGAAACCGTCTCGATCGTCAAGCCAAGATAGTCCGCGATATCCTGCCGCGACATCGGCAGCTCGATGGCGTTCCCGGCCGCCGCGCGCTCCGCCATCTCCAGAAGGAAGCTTGCCACGCGTTCCTGGGCGCTCTTGACCAGCAGGAGGATGCGGGCCTGGACGCGGCGCAGCTCGCGCGCCGTCAGGGCATAGAGTTCACGCGCGGCGCCGGCGTCACGATCTGCGAGCGCCGCAAGAGCGCTGCGCTTGATCACCAGCACTTTGACGTCGGTGATGGCTTCCGCCGCGAGCGAATGTTCGTCGGCGAATTCGAGCCCGAACACGTCGCCCGGCAGATAGAAGCCGCCGATCTGGCGGCGGCCATCGCTGAGAATCTTATAGGTCCGTATCGCGCCGCTGATGACCTTGTAGAGATAATCGGCTGGTTCGTTCTCACCGAAGATTTCGGCGTTGCGCGGAAACGACATCGTGGCGCCCATGAGCTGAATCTGCTGCGCCAGAAAATCGACTGCGGGTCGAGACGCGGGCTGCGTCACGGGTGGAAGGCTGCGCGCGAGCATTGGCGCGGGGCGAGTGGCTTCATTGCGACCTGCGGTTTGGGTGAGCATGGGGCCTTTACCTCCGGGAGCTTAGGGAGGTATGGGTAACCCTCGGGCGACAGACGGAAAATTCAGATAAAGCCCATAAGGGTTTTCCCCTAGGCCCGCCCAGTGTTTTGGCGAGTAGGACCAAGCGGCCAAGGTTGGCCCGTTCCACGGACCGGCAAAAGCATGGCTGAATTTGCCGAAAAATCCGTTCAATCCCGCGCGCGCAAGCCCGCTGCGCCGTTACTGGGCTTGCCTCGGGATTATGGAATTGCTGCCGGGGTGATCGCCGCAGGGATTGCGCTGCGTTATGCGCTCGAATCGCTCCTCGGTGGCCAGGCCGGTTACCTGCTGTTCGTCCCGGCGGTGCTGGTCGGCTCGGCCGTGGGCGGCTGGGGCCCGGAAATCTTTGCGACTGTCCTGGGCATGTTGGCCGGGGTGCTGTTTGTCGCCGAAAACAATGCATTCACGCCGGCGAATCAGCTCAACATCGTGGTCTTCGCGCTGGTGGGCATCGGCGCTTCATGGCGGGGCGAGTTGCTGCGCCGCGCCCGGCTGGCGATGTTCGCCAACGCGGAAGCCGCAGACGCGCGCGCGGCGCATCTGAATTCCATCCTCGACACCGTTCCCGACGCCATGGTGGTGATCGACGACCGCGGCGTCATGCAGTCTTTCAGTTCGGCGGCGGAGCGCCTGTTCGGTTATGACGCAGCGGAAGTGATCGGCCAGAACGTCAAGATGCTGATGCCGGCTCCCTATCGCGAGGAACACGATGGCTACCTTGCCCGCTACATGAGCACCGGCGAGCGCCGAATCATCGGTATCGGCCGTGTGGTGGTCGGGCAGCGCAGGGACGGCTCCACTTTTCCGATGGAGCTGGCGGTCGGCGAAATGCGGTCCGGCACGCAGCACTTTTTTACCGGCTTTATCCGCGATCTTACCGAACGCCAGCAGACCGAAGCGCGTCTGCAGGAGCTGCAATCCGAACTGGTCCACGTGTCCCGGCTCACCGCGATGGGCGAGATGGCATCGGCGCTGGCGCACGAACTCAATCAGCCGCTGGCAGCGATCTCGAATTACATGAAGGGCTCACGTCGGCTTCTCGAGAGCAATACCGACGAGCGCGTCGGCATGGTCCGCGACGCCATGGACAAGGCCGCCGATCAGGCGCTACGCGCCGGGCAGATCATCCGCCGCTTGCGCGATTTCGTCGCCCGCGGCGAAAGTGAGCGGCGCGTCGAAGACGTCAAGAAGCTGGTCGAGGAGGCGAGCGCGCTGGCGCTGGTCGGGGCCAAGGACAGAGGCGTCCGGGTGCGCTTTGACTTGGCCCCGGGCGCGGATTTCGTGCTCGCCGACAAGGTGCAGATCCAGCAGGTGCTGCTCAATTTGATCCGCAATGCCATCGAGGCGATGGAAGGCTGCGACAGGCGCGAACTCGTCGTCGCGACGTCGCGGGCAGTCGACAACATGGTGAAGATCAGCGTTGCCGATACCGGCACGGGAATTTCGCCTGAGGTTGCCGCCCAGTTGTTCCAGCCGTTCGTCACCAGCAAGGCGCAGGGCATGGGAGTGGGTCTGTCGATCTCACGTACCATTATCGAAGCCCACGGCGGCGCCATTGCGCCGCATCCGAACAGCGGAGGCGGAACGGTATTCTCGTTCACGTTGCCCGCCGTGGCGAAGGAGGAGGTCGGCGATGCCGTCTGAGAAGCTTGTGGTGCATGTGATCGACGACGACGAGGCGAGCCGTCAGTCGCTAGCATTCCTGCTGCAGGCTGCCGACCTTGATGTGCGCACCTACGCCTCCGCTGCTGTGTTCCTCGATCTCGCATCGAACCTTGGCTGGAGCTGCGTCATCACCGACGTCCGGATGCCCGGCATGAGCGGTATCGAGCTGCTCCGGCGGCTCAAAGAGCTCGATGTCAGCGTTCCCGTTATCGTCATTACCGGGCACGGCGACGTGCCGCTGGCGGTCGAGGCGATGAAAATCGGGGCGGCAGACTTTCTGGAGAAGCCGTTCGACGATGAGGTCCTGCTGTCGAGCGTGCGCACGGCCCTGGCGCAGCGCGATGGCGACAAGCGGCGGCACGGCGAGCGCGCCGAGATCGAATCGCAACTCGCGGTGCTGTCTCCGCGCGAGCGCGACGTGCTGTCCGGACTGGTTTCGGGCCGGGCCAACAAGCAGATCGCCTACGATCTCGGCATCAGCCCGCGCACGGTAGAGATTTACCGGGCCAATCTGATGAACAAGATGCAGGCCGGCAGTTTGTCCGAACTGGTCCGCATGGCGCTGATTGCCGGCATGCTCGAGGACCAGTGAAGCGATCGGCGCATCAGCGCTTACCTGGCGCACCTTTGTCCTTGACCCGGACGTCGGCGAACTTGACCTCGTGCAGGTCGCCGCAGACTTCGCAGCGGACCCGAAATTTGGCCCCGGCGGGAAGCTGACTGACTTCCGATGAACCGGCCTGAAAGCCGCTGTCAAAATCCTTTCCGGTCTTCGGGCATCTGAAAAACAATTGACCCATCCCCAGTCCTTAAATCCTTGCCTTGTCCTTCGACGGCCGCCTCGTGCGGGGCGGCTACTTTCACGGCCCGACACAAGCCGGCTTTGATCAGGATCAAGCTGCCGGCGAAATATTCCGGCCGCTGGGGTTGGTGCGCCCCGAATCTTTTCGCTCTCGCCCGACAATTGAGCCAAATCAATGCGGGTCGCTCCAATACGCTTCACTTTGTGCAAAGATGACCAGAGTAGGCGGCGACACAGGCGATGACGGGACAATCCGCACCGACGCGCGTCAGTCCGATTGTTGCCGTTGCCGACGACGATCCGGCGGTGTGCAATTCGCTGAAATTCTCCCTGGAACTTGAGGGATTCAAGGTGCGCACCTATGGCAGCGGCGGTGCGCTGCTGCGGGCCGCCGACCTCGGTCAGTGCGATTGTTTCGTGATTGACCAGAAGATGCCCGGCTTGAGCGGACTGGAGACGATCACTGCGCTGCGGAATCGTAATTTCGTGGCGCCGGCGATCCTCGTCATCAGCCAGCCAAGCGCGATTTTGAGCGCCCGCGCCGCCGCCGCAAAGGTCCCGATCGTGGAAAAGCCATTTCTCGGCAATGCCCTGGTCGATCGCATTCGCGAGGCCTGCGATCGCGGCTGACAACGCGCTGAATTAACCAGCCATCGCCTGCAAGGGCGCGGCTCGCCCGATCAGCTCCGCGTAGCGGTCGATCGGCGCGGGACGCCCGATAAAATAGCCCTGAAACTTCGTTGCACGCTTCGTGGGTCAGGAAGTCCATCTGCGACGCGGTCTCGACGCCTTCGGCGACGACCGGCAGATCGAGCCCGCGGCCGAGCCCGATGACGGCGCGAATGATCGCCGCTGACTGCGGGTTGCGTTCAAGGTTGGCGACAAAGGCCTGATCGATCTTGATCTTGTCGAACGGAAACGACTGCAGATACGACAGCGACGAATAGCCCGTGCCGAAATCGTCCATGGCGATGCGCACGCCGAGCGCCTTGAGGCGGCGCAGGATGGACACCGCACGGGTGAAATCGTCGATCAGGACACCTTCGGTGATTTCGACTTCGAGCCGCGACGGCGCCAAGCCGGTGTCGAGCAGAACGGTATGAATAAGCGCCGGAAGGTCGCCGTGGCGGAACTGCACGGGGGAAAGATTGACGGCGATCTGCAGCGGCTTTGGCCAGGATGCAGCCTCGCGGCAGGCCTGGCGCAGGATCCACTCGCCGAGCGAAATGATGAGGCCGCTGTCCTCGGCGAGCGGGATGAACTGACCGGGCGATACGAACCCGCGGGTCGGATGTTTCCAGCGCGCCAACGCTTCGAAGCCGATTATTTCGCCTCCGATCGACGCCTGCGGCTGATAATGCAAAGTCATCTCGCCGCGGGCGAGCGCGACACGCAGATCGTGCTGAAGCGCGCGTCGCTCGCGCAGATGCTTGTCCATTTCGGCGGCAAAAAAGCGGACACTGCCGCGCGCTTCCGCCTTGGCCCGATAGAGCGCGGCGTCGGCATTCGCCAGGATGATTTCCGCCGTTTCGCCATCGTTCGGATAGACCGCGACGCCGATGCTCATGCCCGCGCGCAGTATCTGGCCGCCGGTTTCGATATCATCCTCGATCGCATGCAGCAGCCGGTCGGCCAGCGCCTCCGCAGCCGCCGGCTGCGTGCCGTCAGAGCAGATGATCGTGAATTCGTCGCCGCCGAGCCGCGCCAGGAAGGCGTTGCCGCACACCGCAAGGAGGCGCTTGGCGATCTCGCACAGCAATCCATCGCCCGCCGCGTGGCCGAAGACGTCATTGACTTCCTTGAAGCGGTCGAGATCGATGCACATCACCGCAAAGCTTTCGCCGGTCGTTCTGGCGCGCGCGAGCGCGGCGTGCAGGGCATCGCTGAAGGCCGCGCGGTTGGGCAGATCGGTGAGCGGATCATGATGCGCCATGTGCGCGATCCGCTCTTCGGCGCGCTTGCGTTCGGTAATGTCCTGCACCACGTTGACGAGATAGCGCGGCCGGCCGCTGTCGTCGCGAATGGCCATACCTGTCGAGACAGTGATGCGAGCGCTGTTTGTCCCCGACGGGATTTGAACTTCTTCTCCGAAAAGCACTGGCTGTTGTGAGTCGATCTGAATCTGATCGTGCTCGGCGATCCGGCGTGCCGCGGCGTCCGAAAAGAACTTGTCGACGCTTTGCCCAAGCAATGCATCGCGAGGCAGGCCGATCAGCTTCTCGGCCTCGCGGTTGACCAGCACAAAGCGGGCGTCTGGCAGCGCCCGTACGACAATCGACGCGGGAACGTTATCGACGATGGTATTGAGAAAGTTTTGCGCCTCGGTGAGCTGCAGTACGCTGCGTTCGACTTCGGCCTCCGCCGCGCGGCGCGCCTGCGCTTCAACGGTTATGTCCTGAAGGCGGCGCCACGTATAGGCCGCGAGCGCGAACGCGAGCACAATCAGCATCATCGCCAGGTCGTCGAGGCCCCAGTCGCCGTAGATGGCCTGGAACTTCATCATCGCGGCAAACAGATCGAACCATTCGCTCGCGACCAAGCACAGGGCCGCGAGCATGAAGATGACGCCCGCATCCCTTACAGCGCGCCAATTCCAGTCGATTCGGCACAACCGGCTGTGAACGCCCTGCCGCAGTGCTCGAGCGGACACGCTCATCACATCACGCCCCATTTGTTGGGTCCCATGCCGAAAATCGGTCTTCCACCTGCGCTCTTCGATTGCGTGCAGCGATTGATACGTGACGCCTCGTGCCTGATCGCAGGTCTCCCGGGTGTGCTCCCGCTTGTTGCCGGATATCCTCGATTGGCCCCGTTACGCATTGGCTAAGAACGGCCTCAGCATTAATCCGCTAAGGAATTCTACCGAGGAGTGGGCCGGGGCGGGGCGGTTTGAAGTAATGACGTACCGTTCTCGCGATTGTCTTGCCGCGATCGAGGCGAACTTGGCGCCGCCTGCGGCTTCGGCATTTCATGGGAAAAACAAGCTGTAGTTGATTTGTGTCAATGAGAGCGCGGGGATTGCGCATTATGCCCCGCCCCATGCTGATCGAGGACGTAGAGCGCCTCATTGAAGAGGCGCCTGGTTTGACCGCAACGGCCTTGGCGCAAAGGCTGTTCGGGCACGACGGCTATCACTCGCGCGTCAGCGCCGAAATCCGGGCCTTGGTTCATGTCGGACGCATCGAAAGGCGTGGGGCCGGCGGTCCCGGTCATCCGTTCACCTATCATCCGGCGGCCGAGCGGTCTCGTACGTAAAGCGCTTTCTTCTCGGTGTTTGTGCGCGCAACCGCGAAGCGGTTTGCCGTCTACAGGCCCGCGCCGATGCGTGTCGCCATCGAATGACCCTCGCGGCGTGGCAACTTGGCTCTGCCGAGCCAGAAACTTTCCACGGCGCCAACGATCGAGCGGAAAGTCTTCAGGTCCACTGGCTTGGTGATGTAGCAATTGGCGCCGAGCTCGTAGCAATTGGTAATGTCAAAGTCGGATTCCGAAGAAGACAGCACAATGACCGGAATCCGGCGCAACAGGTCGTGAGCCTTGAGCACGGCGAGGACCTGACGGCCGTCCTTGCGCGGCAGATTGAGGTCCAGCAGCACGAGCGTCGGCCGGCCCCGTTCGGACCAGTCGCCGTCGCCTTCCAGCAGCGCCAGCGCCTCGACCCCATCCTTGGCCAACGACACCTCGACGTCGTCGGTGGCGGTGAGGATCTCCGTGGTCAAGTCGGCATCCGCGGGATTGTCCTCGACGAGGAGAATGTGAATTTTCTTCTTCACGCGCGGTCCCCTATGCGCTCGGAATTGAAAAGTAGAATGTAGTGCCATGCCCGGGTTCGGAGTCGAACCAGACACGGCCGCCGTGGCGTTCGACGATTTTCTTGACGATGGCGAGTCCGATGCCGTTGCCTTCGTACTGCCCCCGTTCATGCAGCCGCTGAAACATCTGGAACACGCGGTCGGCATATTGCTTGTCGATGCCGATGCCATTATCCGCGACACGAAAGATACAATGGCCGTTGCGCCTGTCGGCGGCGATATGGATGCGGGGCGAGCGATCGGCGCGGAACTTGATCGCGTTGCCGATCAAATTCTGGAACACCTGGCCGAGCTGCGCCTGGTCGGCGCGAACCATCGGCAGTTCATCGCGTACAACCTCGGCGTTGCTCTCGACGATGGCCGCTTTGAGTGCCGCGACGGCGTGTTCCACGACCAGCGCACTTTCCACCGGAACCGGAACCTTGGCGTTGGAGCTGACGCGGGAATATTCGAGCAGTTCAATGATCAACTGCCGCATACGTTGCGCGCCTTCGACCGTGTATCGAATATATTTGTGGGCGCGGTCGTCGAGTTTGTCTTGATAGCGTTCGGCGAGAAGCTCCGCGTATGTCGAGACCATCCGCAGAGGCTCTTGCAGATCGTGTGAGGCGACATAGGCGAACTGCTCCAGATCGGCATTGGAGCGCTGTAATTCCTCGCGCTGCGCGGCGAGATTCCGGAGCGCCTCCCGACGTTCGCTGATATCGACGATGGCGCTCAACACCATCGTCCCCTCCGGCATCTCGACGGGATTGAGCCCGATTTCCACCGGCAGTTCGGTGCCGTCCTTCCGCACAATGCAAAGGTCACGGCCTTTGCCCATCGAGCGAAATCTCGGAATGCCCATGGAACGCGCGGCGGAGACCGGCGTGCGTGCCGCGAACCCGTGGCGGAACGAGCAGTTCGACGGATTTACCGATCAGTTCATCGCGGTGGTAGCCGAGCAATTGCTCGGTTGCGATATTGACCAGCACGATCGTGCCGGCGGCGTCAGTCATCACCATGCCGCACGGGCACGCCTCCACGGCGCGCCGGATGATTGCTTCTGAAAGTCTTGGTGCCATGCCAAGCCTTACGACGTTGAGCGTGCCGTGGCGGCGAGCCGCGGCACGAAGGCTCAGGTTCAATCAAGACTAGGGAGTATCAGATGTTCAACTCGTTAAAGGCGAGGCGTCATCGGCATTACTGCGTAGGCAGCCGGATCGTCTAAACGCCATGCCGTCAGTTGCGGACGATGCAGTCCTCGGCGGCTTGTCTGCAATCGCGCGCCATTTTTTTGAATTTATCCGCGGCAGCTTCGTCGGTACAGGCGCTGGCGATTTGTTCGCACAGATGCGCCTGGCCGAGCAGGGACTCGGCGGTCTTGCGGTCGTCGAAATGCGGTGATTGGGCCTGGGTCTGCATCGTGCCAGAGATCGTGGCACGATCCCGGCGGTTGTAATATCCGGGTCTTACCCGTAAGGAACTTTACTGAGCCGGGAGGTGGCCGCCACCATCAAATTCAAATCTGGGAGCCGGGTTGGCGGGACAAAGGAGCTTGGCTCCTCAAGGAGAAACGGACCAGATTTCTGCCGTCGTTCTTGGCCGCGTACATCGCCAGGTCGGCGGCGTGGAGCAGGGCATCGACGTCGCAGTCAAAATCGCGGTTCGCCGCAACACCGAGGCTGGCGGTGACGCCGATCCTGACGCCTCCGGCCTCGACCGCCGATACTTCGATGTCGGCGCGCAGCCGCTCGGCGACTTCGATCGCGCCATCAAACGCGGTTTCGGGCAGGAGCACGACGAATTCCTCGCCGCCGATACGGCCGAAATAATCGCACGCGCGCAGCCATCGGCTGCAGACCGCTGCGATCTCTTTCAGAACAAGGTCGCCGACGCCGTGTCCGTAGGTATCGTTGACGGCCTTGAAGTGATCGAGGTCGATCAGGATACAGCTCAGCGGCTTGCCGTATCGTTTGGAGCGCGCGATCTCGCGGCGGCCCTGCTCGAAAATCGCCGAACGGCTCATGGCGCCGGTCAAGCTGTCGGTGCCGGCACGAATGCGCAACTCCAGTTCATCGACGACCAGTCGTCCGAGGCCTTCCAATAGACCGAGCTGTTCGGCGTTGAGCTGGCGAACCTTGGTGTCCATCGCGCACAGCGCGCCGACATTGTAGCCGTCGCGGCTGCGCAACGGCACGCCGGCATAGAAGCGGATAAAGGGAGGGCCGACGACCAGTGGGCTTGTGGCAAAACGCGGATCGAGGCGCGCGTCGCTTACGATCAGCGGCGCCGTATCTTCGATGGTGCGGGTGCAGAATGAGATGTCGCGCGGTGTTTCCTGAGCCGGCATGCCGATGTTTGACTTGAACCACTGACGTTCGCGGTCGACGAGCGATACGGTCACCATCGGCATTTCGAGCACGGTTTTTACAAGTTTTGCGATGGTGTCGAACGCCTCCTCGGGGGCGGTATCGAGCACGCCGTAACGGTACAACGCCGCAATCCGGGCGTCCTCGCCGCCCGGATTGCAGTTGACCCGCGCGATCAATTCCGGCCGGTCGCGACGCACCGGCAGACGATCAGCCGTACTCATGGTCCTTCACATCGTTATCTGCGACCCAGCATTCCTCATGCGCCGCACCGTCAATTCGGACGATCTGGGCGCCGGCAGAGAATCGTTTGAGACGTTCCTTGCACACCGGCGCAGAGAAAGAATTAAAGGCGGTATGAGGGTGAATACGTACGGAGATGGCAAACTCTGACTCGTCATGCCCGACCTCGTGCCGGGCATCCACGTCTTGGGCGGAATCCAAAGACGTGAATGGCCGGGACACGCCCGGCCCATGACGGTGGTGATTTTTCCGGACTTAAACCCCGAGATACCGATGCTGCACGTCGGCTGCTGCGGCGAGGTCGGCCGAGGTGCCGGCCCACACCACCCGGCCGCGCTCTATGATAATGTGCCGGTCGGCAATGCGGGTCAGCGCGGCGACATTCTTGTCGATGACCAGGATGGATTGGCCGGCGGCGCGGAGCGCCTGCAGGCAGCGCCAGATTTCGTCGCGGATGAGCGGCGCCAGTCCTTCGGTGGCTTCGTCGAGGATGAGAAGCCGCGGGTTGGTCATCAGCGCACGGCCGATGGCGAGCATCTGCTGTTCGCCGCCGGACAGAAGATTGGCCATGCTGCCGGATCGCGCGGCAAGCCGGGGAAACAGCGCCAGCACCTTGTCCAGCGTCCATGGATCGCGCGCGCCGCAACGATTGGCCGCGGTGGCGACGAGATTTTCGCGCGCCGTGAGATTGGCGAAGACCTGCCGGCCCTCGGGCACCAGACCGATGCCAAGCTTGGCGACGCGGTAGGCGGGCAGATCGCGAATTTCCTGGCCGGCGAAGAGGATCGAGCCGGCTTCGGCGCGTGTCAGCCCCATGATCGACCGCACTGTCGTGGTCTTACCCATCCCGTTGCGGCCCATCAGTGACACCATTTCGCCGGGGGCGATCGCAAGCGAGATCCCGAACAACACGCGGCTTGGGCCGTAGCTGGTTTCTATGCCGGACAGTTCGAGCAGCTTTGCGTTATTGTGTTGCTCAGGCATCGGCGCGCGCGTCCTGCTCGCCAAGATAGGCTTCGCGTACCGCGGCGTCGGCCCTGATCGCATTCGGATCGCCTGAAGCGATGACCCGACCATAGACCAGGACGGTGATGCGGTCCGCGAGCGCGAACACCGTTTCCATGTCGTGTTCGATCAACAGGATTGTGACGGTGCCCTTGAGTGTCCGCAGCAGCGCCGTCATGCGCGAGGTTTCGTCGGGACCGAGGCCGGCCATCGGCTCGTCGAGCAGGAGAAGTCGCGGCTTGCTGGCGAGCGCCATGGCAATCTCAAGCTGCCGGTGCTCGCCGTGGCTCAAGCGGTCGACGCGGCTATTGGCGCGCCCTTCAAGCCCGACGGCGGCGAGCGCCGCAAGCGCCGGTTCGCGCAGAGATGGATCGCGCCGCGCGTCTTTCCAGAAATGAAACGAGTGGCCCGCATGGGCCTGCACCGCTAGCGCGACATTGTCGAGCGCGGTGAATTCCGCAAACAGCGAGGTGATCTGAAACGAGCGCGCCAGCCCCAACCGGCTCCTGCGGTCGGCGGACAGGCCCGTGATGTCGCCGCCGTCGAACTGGATGCTGCCGTCTTCGGGCGCAATCTCGCCGCAGAGGAGGGCGACGAGCGTGCTCTTGCCGGCGCCGTTCGGGCCGATGACAGCGTGGAATTCGCCGGCCGGCAGTTCGAGCGCGATGGTGTCGGCCGCCACCACGCCGCCGAAGCGCTTGATCAGGCCCCCGACGGCAAGGAGTGGCTGGCTCACGGCGTCTCCTTGCGAAAAAGGCCCTCGATGCCGCCGCGGAGATAGATCGCGACCAGAAGCAGCAGCGGGCCAAGGAACAGGCCGGAATATTCGGTGACGCGCGACAGCGCTTCCTCCAGCAGCAGATAGGCGACGGCGCCGATCACCGGGCCGAACGGCGTGCCGAGTCCGCCGAGGATCACCATGACCATGAGATCCCCGGAGCGGGTCCAGAACATGATCGCCGGACTGATGAAATTAGTGTGATTGGCAAGGAGCGCCCCGGCGAGTCCGCACAGCGCGCCGGCGATGACAAAGCACACGAGCCTGTAGCGGAACACCGGAAAGCCGATGGCGCGCATGCGCCGTTCGTTAGAGCGCGCGCCCTGGATGACGAGGCCGAAGCGCGAATTGACGATGCGCGATACCAGATAGACGCTGCCGATGAGAACGGCGAAGCACAGGTAGTAGAACACCGTATTGTTGTTGAGATTGATGACGCCGGAAAAACCGCTACGCTGGCCGATGGTGAGACCGTCGTCGCCGCCGTAGCGGTCGAGCCCTTGCGCGACGTAATAGACCATCTGCGCAAAGGCGAGCGTGATCATGATGAAATAGACGCCGCGGGTGCGCAGGCTGAGCGCGCCGACCACAAGGGCGAACAGCGCCGAGATGGCAATCGCGGCCGGCCATTGGACGAAGCCTGAGGCGATGCCTTCCTTCCACAGGATGCCGACCGCGTAGCCGCCGATGCCGAGATAGGCGGCGTGGCCGAAACTCACCATGCCGCCGTAGCCCATGATCAGGTCGAGACTGACCGCGGCGATCGCCATGATGACGATGCGGGTGAAGAGCGTCAGCGCGAACGGGTCGCCGGTCAGCATCGCATAGAGCGGAACCAGCGCCAGCACGACGAGCAGAACCAAGGACAGTGCGGTGCGCAGATCGGTCAAGGACGCGGGACCGGATTTGCGGAAGAATTCGCGCGTCGTTTTCATCGGCTCGCCGCCGGGAACAGCCCTTCCGGCCGGAAGACCAGGATCGCCGCCATCAGCATGTAGATCGACATCGACGACAGCGCGGGCGCGAGCGTCAGCGCCGCATTTGTGCTGAGCACGGCGCGCAACATGTCAGGCAGGAAGGCGCGGCCGAGCGTGTCGATCAGCCCGACGATGATCGCGGCCACGAAGGCGCCGCGGACCGAGCCTATGCCGCCGATGACGATGACCACGAAAGCAAGGATCAGAATGTTCTCGCCCATGCCGATCTGCACGGTCAGGATCGGCGCCTGCATCAGGCCGGCGAAGCCGGCGAGCGCTGCGCCGAGCCCGAACACCAGCGTGTAAAGCAGCTTGATGTTGATGCCGAGCGCGCCGACCATCTCGCGGTTCGAGGCGCCCGCACGGATCAGCATGCCGAGCCGGGTGCGCATGACCAGGACATAGAGCAGGGCGGCGACCGCGAGCGCCACCAGGATGATGACGAGCCGGTACAGCGGATAATAGAGGCCAGGCAGAAGCTGGACGGCGCGCAGCATCTCGCTCGGCAGCGACAGTGTCATGCCGGCGGGGCCCCAGATCAGCCGAACGAGTTCGTTGAAGAACAGCAACAGGCCGAACGTGCCGAGTACGTGGTCGAGATGCGGGCGGCCATAGAGCGGCCTGATAGCGATGACTTCCAGCACCATGCCGGCGGCGGCGGTGGCAAGCAGCGCCAGCAGGCCACCGAGCACGAAACTCCCCGTGACGGCCGCGAAGGTCGCGGCGAAATAGGCGCCCAGCATATACAGCGAGCCGTGCGCCAGATTGACCAGATCCATGATGCCGAAGATCAGCGTCAGCCCGGCCGCCAGCAGAAACAGCAGCATGCCGAGCTGTACGCCGTTGAGACACTGCTCGATGAAGTAGAGCATGGTTAGCGCGTAGCAAACCTCAATGCGTCATGCCGGCGCTTGTCGCGGGCATCCACGTCTTTGTGCAAACTCAACAAACAAGACGTGGGTGGCCGGGACAAGCCCGGCCATGACGGAATCGGGATGGACGTCAGTGTGAGTAGAGAGCGCAACCCGCTCACTTCATCGGGCATTTGTCGTGATACTTGTCCTGATCGTCCTTGACGATGAGCGAGACAGTGTGCAGCGCGTAGCTGCCGTCGGCGTTCTTGCCGGCGTCCTGCAGATAGAAATTCTGGATCGGAATGTGATTATTGCCGAACTTGAAGCCGCCGCGCACGGACTTGATGTCGGCCTTTTCCATCTCCTTGCGCATGCCTTCCTTGTTGGACAGGTCGCCGTGGACCGCGGTGACGGCGCTGTTGAGCAGCGCCACGGCGTCATAAGTGTCGGCGCCGTAGAACGACGGAGATGACTTGTACTTCGCCTTGTAGTCGGCGACGAACTTCTTGTTGGCGTCGTTGGGCAGGTCGTTGACCCAGTTCTGCGCGCCCGGCACGCCGATAGCGAGGTCTTTGAGCCGCGGCAGCGACAGGTCGTCGATCGTGAAGGCGGTGTAGAGCGGGATCTGGCCTTTCAGGCCGCTCTGGGCGTACTGGGTGACGAACTGAATGCCCGCGCCGCCCGGATAGAAGGCGAAGATGGCGTCGGGTTTGGCCTCGCGGGCCTTGGACAGTTCGGCGGAGAAATCGAGCTGGTCGGGCCAGCGCGTCAGTTCCTGGCCGACGATCTTGCCTTTGAAGGTCGACTGCACGCCGTGCAGCATGTCCTTGCCGGCAATGTAGTTCGGCCCCATCAGGAAGGCGGTCTTGACGCCTTTTTCGTTCATGTAGGTGCCGATCGCGGCCGGTGTCTGATCGTTCTGCCACGACGTGGAGAACACGTAGGGCGAACACATCGGGCCGGCGAGCTCGGAGGCCCCGGCGTTGGTCACCACCGTGATGGTCTTCGAATTCGACCAGCGGCTTGAGCGAGGCCACCGCCACGTTCGACCAGATATACCCGACCATGAAATCGACGTGGTCGGACTCGATCAGCTTCTTGGTCTTCTGCACGCCGACATCCGGCTTGATCTGATCGTCCTCGTAGATGACCTGGACCGGCAGGCCGCCGAGCTTGCGGCCGACATGATCGAGACCAAGCTCGAACGAATTGCGCATGTCATTGCCGATCGCGGCGGCCGGGCCGCTGAATGTCGAGATGAATCCGATCTTGATGGTCTTTTGCTGCGCCGTGGCCGGCACCGCAACGGCTGCCGCGAGCAGCGCCAGCGCCGTCGTGCCGTACAGCCATGACTTGGTGAATACACGCATTTCGCCCTCCGCCTGAAGCCAGGTTCCGTCCCGGTATTTGTAGAAAGCCGCGCGTTTTTAAGCAACCGGCATGGCGGAAATGCCGACGCGGCGGGCGCTTTGCCGCGGCCGGCGATGCCTAAGAGCGATGCCGTGAGACTATTGTTTGTGCGTCACGGTGGAGGGAATATGGTTAAGCTCTTCGCAGCCGGTCGCCGTGACGACGACAGTGCCGCCGATATTGACGCGGTGATTGCCGATGCAGGCGTTGGGTTCGAAGGCGAACACCATTCCGGGCTGGATCACGGCCTTGCGCTGGCGCGCCGCGTTCGGGCCCACATAGGTGATGTTGAGGCTGGCTTGATCCAAGTTGACCTGGGTGCGGCCGGCCAAAAAGTGCGGGCCGAGCGAATGCACCAGCGGCGTGTAGCCCCAGCAGCCGGCGGCGCGGTGCGGCTCCTCCATCGCGGCCAAGAGGTCGGCGAAAGCGATGCCGGGTTTGAGCGCCTTGAGGCCGGCGTCGTAGGACTGTAGCGCGACGCGCTCGCATTTCTTGCTGGTGTCATCGAGCGGGTCGAGCGCCACCGTCATCTGCACCTGGATTTCCTGGTTGCCGCACATCGGCATCAGCTCCATTTGCAAGAGATCGCCGCGTTGCAGGATGCGCGGCGCCTCGCCGCTCGTGGTCCAGCGTGGCGGGCCCCATGACAGCGTCTGCGCGCCGGAATTCATCACGATCATCGGGTAGCGGATGCCGATGCCCCGGCGCAGCATCTCGCGCGTCGCCTCCGCGAACACGACCTCCTCGCCGATTCCGGGCGCAGTTACCTCGGCGATGACCTTGCAGGCCTCCTCGGCGGCATGGGCGGCGTAACGTACCTGCGCCAGTTCCTCCTCGCTTTTGACCAGCATGAGGTGGCTGAATTCCTCGGAGACGTCTTCCCATTGCGTCTTGGGCGCGGCCGCTGTCAGCTCCGCCCAGAAATTGGCGGGGATGGCGCCGTAGATTTCGGTCGGTGCCTGCGAGCGCAAGCCGACGACGCCGAGCTTCGAGTCGGCAAGGTGCTTTTCGCGCAACACGTCGGCGACACCGGTGCCGCTCGTCGCCACACGATAATCGTCGACCCACAATCTGTTGCCGCGTTCCGCAGACCAGCGCGCCCGCATCACGCGCAAGTAAGCCCAGGTGATGACGACCGGGTCGCCCTCGAGCGGAAAGATTACGCAGCCTTCGTTGTAGTCGTCGCTGATGTAGGTCTCGTAGGCTTCGCGCGCGCGGAAGCCCGCGACCAGCATGCCGGCGAAGCCGCGTTCGCGCATCAATTCGCGTACGCGCGCCCAGCGGCGGTCACGTTCGGCAAACGACAGGATCGGCGGCTGCATGGCTTGATAGGGCATGATTGCTGTACCTCAGGGATCGGTTACGCGGCTTTCGTCGCCGTGGGGGTTTCGTGATGCCGTGCCGGATAGACGTAGGCGCCGAGCCGGATCAACAGGATGCAGGTGATCGCCAGCGCCACTTCATAAACGGCGAAGATCTGTTTGTAGGAATGGAACATGTCGAACGCGCGTCCGCTCAAGGCGGGACCGAGGCCGGTGCCGAGATTGAACAGCATGAACATCAGCCCGTAGATTTTTCCGTAGGCCTTCAGGCCGAAATAGCGGCTGATGAAGAAAGCCATCAGATCGATCTCGGCGCCGATGCCGGCGCCGCACAACGCCGCGCCAATCAGCGGCACCGGATAGGCAAAGCCGCTGCCCAAGAGCGCAATGCCGGCCATCGGCAGCACAAAGAAACAGACGGCAACGTAGGGCCCCCAGAATCGATCGAGACACCAGCCGCAGATCATGCGTCCGACGATGATGGCGATGCCGGCAATCGACAGCGCGCCGGTCGCTGTCTGAAGCGGGATGCCGCGGTCGGTCAGGAGTGCGACGATGTGCACAATGGTGCCATTGATCGCCATGACGCCGAGAAAAAACGCAATCGCGAGCAGCCAGAACGTACCCGACTTGAGTGCGGCGCTTGCGTCGATGCCGGGAAGCGAGTCCGTACTCGCGCCGGCGGACTGGCGGCGCTCGGTAATCCACGGCGGATCGCGCACGAAGATGATGACCGGCAGCCAGGCGAGGACGACGACCGCGATGCCGAGGCCGAAATAGGCGTCGCGCCAGCCGAAATGGCGAATGAGCAATGCGGCAAGCTGCGGAATGAGCGCGACGCCGAGGCCGACGCCGGCGGTGGCGACGCCGAGCGCGATGCCGCGCTCGCGATCGAACCAATGGGTGATCACCGCCGCGTAGGGGATCGGCGTCTGCACGCCACTGATGAAGCCCGCAATGCAGAAAGTCGCGTAGATCATGATCAGCGGCTTCGGCTGCATCAACCCGAAATTTGCCACCGCCAGCGCAAATAGCAGGATGCCGGGGATCATGACGCGCCGGGTACCATAGCGGTCGATCAGCCAGCCGATAGTGAAACTCGCCAGTGCGACGAACCACGCGCTGATGCCCAGGCCGGTCGAAAGCTGGCCGCGGGTGACGCCAAGATCCGCCGTGACGGGTTTGAGAAATACGCCGAACGAGAAGATCAGAATGGAGCCGGCGCCGACCAGCAGCCCGCACGCGCAGGCGAACACGATCCACCATCGATTGGCAAACACCCCGGTCATGTTCCCCTCCCGCACCGCGCGCCGGTGGCTTTCATTATCGTTATCGGCGCGTCCATCCACCCTAGCGTTGTGGTGCCCGACGGACAACACGCGGCCCTGCATGGCGGAAAGCGCGTGCTATAATTCGTTGAACGCTGCTTTGGGAGGGGCCGCAGCGATGACGCTCATGGATCAAGCCGCGACTGCGCGCCCGCAGAATTTCAGGTACGCGACGGAACCCGATCTGGCGACAACGCGGCCTGGCACGCCCGGCGGTATTTTCATGCGCCAGTTCTGGCATGCGGTGTACCGCGCTCAGGATCTGCCGGCCGGACATGCCAAGCCCATCCGCATCATGAACGAAGATTACGCGCTCTATCGAGGGCAGTCGGGTGCGGTGCAGATCGTCGACTATCGCTGTCCGCATCGCGGTGCGCCGTTGCATCTCGGCTGGATCGAGGACGATGCCATCCGCTGCGTCTATCACGGCTGGAAATTCGATTGCTCAGGCCAGTGCGTCGATCAGCCTGCCGAGGAGGCGGGCTTCGCCCGCAAGGTTTTGCTGCGGACCTATCCGGCGCGCGAGCATCTCGGCCTGATCTTCGGCTATTTCGGTCCAGGCGAGCCGCCGCCGTTTCCGCATTTCCCGCATCGTCAGACGGACGGCATCATCCAGGTGTGGAATGTCGAACACGTGCCCTGCAATTACCTGCAGAGCTTCGAGAACAGCATGGACGAGGTCCATGTCGCCTATACGCATCAGCCGGGCGGTTCGCACGCCAAGATGGCAGTCGACCTGCCGATCATCACGGCGGAGGAAACCGAATGGGGCATGCTTCGCTTCGGTACGCGCAAGACTGGCAAGGTGCGGCGGACACTGCACTATGCGCCGAATTTGACGCGCGTGATCGTGCCGCCGCTCGCCGGCATGGACGGCGTTGGCGGCTGGTCTGAAATCTATTTCAGCTTCACGCCAGTCGACGATGAGAATCATCTGTGGCTGATCACGAGCCACGTCGAGGTCACCGGCGAGAACGCCGAGACCTATCGGGCCAAGCGCGCCGCTTATGACCGCGCCGTCGCGGCGGCGCCACCGGTGATGGACGTGGTGCGCGATCTGTGGGCCGGCAAAATCCGTTTCGCCGATGTGACGCATCCGGACCTCGCCATCGTGCAGGATATCGCCGTACAGGCGGGGCAGGGGCGCATCGAGGATCGCGCCAGCGAGCGGCTCGGGCGCTCCGACGCCGGCATTATCCTTTGGCGGAAGGTTCTCGCGCGCGAGCTGCGCGCGATTGCCGAAGGCCGGCCGCCGAAAATTTGGCAAACGCCCCCGGCCGATGTAGTGCCGACGCTCGGGTTTTGAGATGCAACCGCCGGCGCGCCGCTGAAGCGGCTACGCGCGGTTCGGTGTCATCAAGTTAGCCACGGGTGACGGCGCGAGTGCCGACTGATCGAGCGGGGTGAATGCGGCGGACGTGCCGCTTGTCGGCGCGAACGACGCCATCGCCTGGCTGAACCCGCCGAGCGACGAGGTCGCCGGATCGGCAGCGGTGCCGCCAAGCTGTGCGCCGGGCGGGGCACCCGCCACGCTGGCCGAAACCCCGTTGATCGACCATTCCAGACCGACCTGGCCCATCGGGGTCACCGAGGCGACTGTGTTGTGGCTGATGTCGTAAAGCTCGAACGCGCCGGTATTGCGGTTGCGCATCAGCATGTCGGTCTCGTTGGCATTGCCTGAGAAGCCGCCAAAACCTGCAATCGTCCATTCCAGTCCGACCTGGCCCATGCCGGTCGAGGAGGTGATCGTGTTGTTACTCATGTCGTAGACTTCGAACGCCCCGGTATTGCTGTTGCGCATCAGCATGTCGGTCTCGTTGGCGCGGGTGGAGAAATCGCCGAAGCCAGCGACCTGCCACTCCAGCCCGACCTGACCCATGCCGGCGTTGAAGGTGATCGTGTTGTTGTTGATGTCGTAGACTTCGAAGGCCCCGGTATTCGCGTTGCGCATCAGCATGTCGGTCTCGTTGGCGCGGCCCGAGAAATCGCGGAAACCCGCCACCTGCCACTCCAGGCCGACTTGGCCCATCGGCGCCGAGAACGTGATGGTGTTGTTGCTGATGTCGTAGACCTCGAAGGCTCCGTTATTGCTTTCGCGCATCACCATGTCGGTCTCGCCGCCGCGGGTCGAGAAATCGCCGAAGCCCGCGACCTGCCATTCGGTTCCGACTTGCCCGAGGGCGACATGGCCGGCGATGTTGTTGTTGCTCACGTCGTAAAGCATCAGCGCCCCGGTCGTCGGATCTCGCATCAACAAATCGGCGGTGTCGCTGCCGTTAAAGCCGCCGACGCCCGCGACCTGCAGCGACGGATCGATCTGGCCGATCGGGCCATCGAGCAGGATGGTATTCCGGCCGACGTCGTAGAACTCAATGGCTCCGTCGCCACCGCGCGTCATCACCAGCGTATCGGTGGTGCCGGCCGGCGGCGCCGCATTGGGCGGCGGCGTGACGGTGAAGGCGGTGAAGCTGCTCCACTGGCTGCCGTCGTTGGCGCGCACCATCAGGGTGTCGGTGCCGTAGCCGGTCTCGAAACTCAGCTGTGACAGCTGCGCTGCCGTCACGAGCACCGCCTGGTTGGTCGGCTCGACCACGCCGTTGAGTACCCAATGACCGCTGTCGGCCGTCGTGTCCTCGACCTCGTAGCTTGCGATGCTGTTGCCACCGAAGGCGGTCGCCGAGAACAGGCCCGATGCCGCCAGCGCCAGGTTGGGGGCTTTAAGCTCACTGGCCGCCGTTACTGTCGGCGCCGAGGTCGGAGCGTGGGCCGACGCGGTGACCGTGAAGGTGGTGAAGGCACCGAAGCCCGCCGCGTCCGATGCCGCCACTTCGAGCGTGTCCGACACGGGCGCGCCGCCTGAGCCGGCTACAAAGCTCAACGCGGAGAGCTGCGCCGCCGTCAGCGTGGTCAGCTCGCCATTGGGCAGAACGACATTGTTGAGCACCCAGAATCCGTTATTCGATCCGGTGCTCGCGTCCTCGATCTGATAGGACAGAATGGGCTCGCCCTCGGCGTCGCTCGCCGAAAACAGCTGACCCGCCGAAAAACTTTGGCTGGCGCTGGCATTGATGTTCGCCGCGGCCGCGGTCACCACCGGCGTGGTCGGTACCTGCAGCGTACTGGTGGCGGTATTGCTCTGATTGTTGGTCGCCGAGTTGTCGGTGAGCTGCCACGTAATGCTGCGCGACGTGTCGGTGCCGCCGGCGGTGGCGTCGCCGCCGGGCGGGTTGAAGCTGTAGGTGACCAACGCCAGTGCGGCCTGATAGTCGGCCAGGGTGTCGTTGCCGGTGAGCGTCAGCGTCGAACCCGAGAAGGCGTAGGAGATCGTGCCGTTGGGATTGCCCGCGATGACGCCGTTCGTCGTTCCGTCGATCGTCAGCGTGTCGCCGGGGATGAAACCGGTGCCGATCGTCACCGTGGCGCCGAGGAGACGGTTGCCGCTGTCGACATCGCTCACCGTCACGCCCGCGTCGAGCACGACCGGCGCGCCGCCGAATGTCGCCGTGCCGCCGGCCGTTATCACCGGCGCGGTGTGTGTCACGGTGAGTGTCGTATCGGTGTTCGCCGCGCTGGACGTGAAACCGTCGTTCACCTGCCAGGCGATCGTGCGGCTCAAATCAATACCGCCGTTGGTCGGGTCGACGTCGGTGCCGCCGCCGGCGCTTGCGTTGAATCCGAACTGCACCTGACCGAGCGCCGTCTGATAATCGGCGACCGCCGCAGTACCGCTCAGCGTCAGCACGCCGGTGCCGCTGTCGTAGGATCCGGTGATCGTGTCACCGTCGCCGAACGTTTCGGTGTTGGTTCCGTTGTTGAAGCTGAGCACATCGCCGGGCTGCAGGGTGGCGGCGCCGACTGTCACCGTCGCGCCGGCCAGACTGCCGGTGCTGACGTCGCTCACCACGATGCCGGCATCGAGCGTGACCGGCGTGCTGCCGCCGGCAAAGACCGGGGCCGGCGTTCCGACAGTGACGTCGGGCGCCAGAACTTCGAGCCCGTTGCTGAATTCGGATGTGTCACCGGTCGTAATGTTGGTGGCTGTGGCGGTCACGAATTCGCCGAGCGTGACATCGGCTGACAGCGTAGCGTTGAAACCCACGTTGCCGTTGCCGTCCGTCGCGACGGTCGTAAAGCCGAGGAGGATCGCGCCTTCGACGTTGCCCCGGGAGTCAGGACTGGCGCTGGCAAAGAACTCGATGCGGAACGTAGCGTTGGGAGTACTGCCGAGGGTGCCGTCGATGACGACCTGCGTTCCGGACGTTTTGACGTCGGTCAGAACGGATGCGTCCTGCTGATCGTTGGCGCCCGGATTGAGATTGATGCCGGTCGTGTTTCCCGAAATGGCGTTGCCCAGAATGCTGTTGCCATTGCCGCTGGCGACGGAAACGGCCGAGCCTCCATTGTTCGCGATCGTGTTGCCGGCGCCCACCGCGGTTCCGCCGATGGTGTTGCCGGCGGAGTCGTCCGTGATCAGGATGCCGTCACCCCCATTGCCCAACGGGGCAGTGCCGGCGGCGTTGGTGCCGATAAGATTGCCGGTGACGATATTGGAATTCGAGGCGTCGATGAGGATGCCGGTTCCGCTGTTGCCGGAAATGACGTTTTCCTCGGCGACTGTTGTGCCGCCGATCGTATTGCCGTCGGCGCCGTTCTCCAGTTCGATTCCGGTTCCGTTCGACAAGGCCGTGTTGCCGGAGGCATCGGCGCCAATGAAATTTCGCTGGACGGTGACGTTGGAGACACCGTTAAGAACGAGCCCCGCTTGGCCGAAATGGACAAGGCCCAGACCCTCGACAGTGCTGCCGCTCGCGTCGATCACCAGCCCATTGGCGCTCGCTCCCGCGCCGCCGCCGTCGATCGTGACGATGGGCGACCCCGCGTAGCCGGGCTCACTCGTTGCGTCGATGATGACTTCGTGAGTGACAGCCGGGAGCGCGCTTAACAGATCGATGGTCTGCGGCGTTCCCGGCGTGCCGGGAATGTCGAAGGTGATGGTGATGGTGCCGACGCCGATGGCGGCGTTCGCGTCGAGGATCGCCTGGCGCAGCGAGTCGGGACCGCTGTCGTTGGTGTTGGTGACGACCGCGGCCGTGATGTCGACCGGAAACGGCGGTGAGGATTGCGCGCTGGTCAGGCCGTCGCTGTCGGACTCGGCCGCCGTGAAGGTGTGGGCGCCGTCCGCGAACGTCGCCGTCGTGGTGATGTCGAACGTGCCGTCTGCCTGAACAGTGCCGGTGCCGACGATCGTGCCGGTATTGCCGTCGGCATAAAGATTGATCGTATCGTTCTGTTTCTCGCCGGTGCCTGTCAGTTCGATCGTGCCGTTGTCGACCGGCTGGCCGATGAGCGCCGTAATCGATGGCGCCGATGGCACCACATCGACCGTGAAGCCGCTTGAAGCGGAACTGGTCAGATTGAAGGAGTCGGTCTCCGTCGCCGTGAAGCTGTGAGCGCCGTCGCCGATCGCCACAGTTGTTGTGACATCAAAATTGCCGTTGCCATCCGCGACGGTGGCGCCGACCGCTGTGCTGCCGCCATCGACGAAGAGAGCGATCGTCTCATTCGCCTCCGCGGTGCCCTTGAGCTCGACGAACGCGCCGTTGACGACGGGGGGGGCATTGACCAGGGTCGTGATGGTCGGCGGCGCCGGCAGCACGTCGACCGTAAAGGGATCGGACGCCTGGCTGGTCAGTCCGGACGACAGGTCCGTCTCGGTCGCGGTTACGGTGTGCACGCCCTCGGCGAGCGCCGTCGTCATGGTGACGTCGAAGCTGCCATCCTGCGCCACCGGTCCGGTGCCGATGGTGTCGCCGTTCTCGTCATAGAAGGTCAGGCTATCGCCGGCTTGCGCCGTGCCCTTCAGCTCCACGTCGGCCGGACCGACCGGCGCGCCAACGAGCGTCGTGATGGTGGGAACGAGCACCAGATCGGTGCCGCCGTTCTGGTCTGTCAGTGCCCTGAACCCGCCGAAGGTCAGGCTCGAGTCGAGCTGCATCGTGACTATCGTCGTGCCGCCCGAGATTGTCAGTAGGTGGGTGCTGGCATCGATATCCGTGCCGGTCGCAGTGCCGATGCCGCGCAGGTCGATGGTGTCGCCGACGCGGAAGACGCCGAGCGTGTTGTCGAATTTGTTGGTGTTATCGAGCGACGCCCTTTCAACCTGCAGGATGGCGCCGAGCACCGGCGCATTAGCGCCGAAATTCATCTCGCCGATGCCGGCAGCGTCGAATACCGTGAGAGCGAGGATGCCGTCATCGAGAGTGGTGCCGCCCGAATAGGCGTTCGCCCCTGATAGCGTGAGAGTGGCACCACCGGTTTTGTCGAGGACGTAGCTGCCCGGCGTGTAGCCGGTCGGCGGCGTATAGCCGGTGGTGGCGACCCAACCGGCCTCGTCGACGATGGTGTCGCTGATGTCCTCGTCTGCTGTATCGGTCTTGTAGGTGATCGTGCCGGAGCCTTGCAGGAACATGGCGGTTCCCGCGGCCTGTCCGGTGCCGCCATAGGTCTCGTTGATCGGGCTGCCGTTGTGTCCTTGATCGTTGGAAACGCCGCCGGCCCCTCCCGTAACTCCGCCGCCGCTGAAATTGCTCTCGTTGATCGTCAGTGTGCCGCCGTTGCGCACGAACACGGCGCCGCCGAAGCCTGCGCCGCCGCCGCCGCCGCCTTCGGGATAGGAGGTGAAGTTACCACCGGCGAGGTCGCCACCGGTGCCGCCGCCGAAGCCGCCTGCACCGGGTGAACCGCCACCAGAACTCAGGTTGGCCTGACCCGCGCCGCCGCCGCCGAACCCCCCAGCGCCGGGATGGAGCCCGATGCCGCCGCCCCCGCCACCGCCGCCACCGCCGAAGCCACCCGTGCCGCCTGACGCCAATTCCCCGCCGCCGCTGGCGCCGCCGCCGCCGAAGTCGCCGCCATGGCCGCCGCCGCTGGTCGTGCCGGCGCTGCCGCCGATGCCGCCGCCGCCGCCGCCGCTCGGGGACTTGTAACCGTAATTATTGTAGAAGCCCGATATGCCGGCATTGACCCTGTCATAGATGGAAGCGAAGCCACCGCCGCCGCCGCCCGCAGAGGCTCCGCCCGCCCCACCCGCATAGTGCGAAATGCCGGCGCCTGATCCGCCCGGCGAGGCGCCCAAGCCCACGCCCGCGTCACCGGGGCTGCCGACGACGGTCAGAGGTTGGGTGGGGGGGGTGTTGAAAGGCGGTTCGGCAGGTGGCGGCGCACCGGTCCCGCCGGTGGCGCCGAGCCCCAAACCGCCACCGCCCGATCCGCCGCGAATACCGCCGAAACTGTTGCCGCTGAAAGTCACGCCGCTCGAGCCGCCGGCGCCGCCCATTCCGCCGCCGCCGCCGCCGCTTCCCGTGTAGGCGCCCTGGCCGCCCGTCCCGCCGACGGCCGCATCATCAGCGAAGCTGACGTTGCTGAGCGTGACGTTGGCGCCCGTGTTGACGAACAGCCCGCCGCCCGCGCCCATGCCGCCACCGCCGGCGCTGAGCCCGGCGCCGCCCTTGCCGCCGGTCGCAGTCGTGTTCTGGATGGTAAGGTCGGAAATGTTGACGGTGCCGGCGATAACAAAAATGCCGCGATACGCATTGGCGCCGTCGAGGACGTGATTGTCGCCAACAATGTTCAACGTCGATCCGGCGCCGAGATCGATGGCGTTAAGGTCGGTGCTGAGCGCGTTGGCGCCGCTCAAGTCCGCCGCAAACGTGAATGTGTAGGTCGTGTTGGTGGCGGCCGATGTGCCACTCTTGTCGATCTGCTGGAGCGCAGAATTGAGATCCGCTTCGGATGAGATCGAAAAAGAAGTTGTCGTCATCGCGGGAGCCCCCCTTACGCCAAGGCTTCAGTTCGTTTGGCCGCAGCACGGCCGTTGGGACGCCAACATTCTTTCATTCCGGCGCCATGTCGGGCCGGGAGATGGCGCTTCGTTATCGTTGTGTTAACGACAGCTAGCAGTCTGTCCGACGACCGACAATCAACCGGAAATTACAAGCTGATCTGTTTGCTGATATCGTTATTTCGAGTTTCGCGCCGTCGCTCTCCCCGCCACACATTACAGTTCCATGAAAGGGAGCTGATTTCCGAATCTTGTTTCGTCTCCAACCGGTTCGTCGCCGCGGTTTTGCACTGCGTGCAGTTGTAATCTGGCCTTGACGTCAATTGTTGCGCGAAATCCACTGAGCGCTGACCAGAGGTTTGTCATTTGCTATCCCGCGCCGCGCGGCCCACCCCTAGTTGTAATTTACGCCGTTCGCTGCGTGAACGAGCGCCGAAATACTGTGACGGGTCGGTATCAACGCAGCGATTTGGGAAATGTCAGGACGGTGAGTGTAAGGGACGCGTGGCCGCCCATTGCGAGTCGCACATGTTCGGACAATTGCGAGAAGGACATTCCGCAGTTAAGCGGCGGGCAAAAATTTTGCGCTAGGGTGGGACGTACCGAACGCCCACAACCGGTCATTTGCGGTCTCCCGCAAATGACGTCATAAATGTCACACAAAATTCCATGCAGGCCGCCATTCACTTCATATCCGGTTTGCCGCGATCCGGCTCGACGCTGCTGTCGGCGATCCTGCGGCAAAATCCGCGCTTTCATGCCGGCATGACCGGGCCGGTCGGCTCGCTGGTCGACGCCATGCTGCGCAACATGAGCATGGCCAATGAAACCTCGATCTTCATCACCGACAAGCAGCGTGAAGCGCTGCTGCGCAGCGTGTTCTCGACTTTCTATGACGAGGTGCCGCGCGGCGATGTCGTGTTCGACACCAACCGCAATTGGTGCGCGCGCCTGCCGGTGCTCGATGCGCTGTTTCCACGCGCCAAAGTGATCTGCTGCGTGCGCGACGTCCCGTGGATTTTCGATTCGATCGAGCGGTTGATCCGCAAAAACAAATTTCAGCCCTCGGGGATTTTCAATTTTGAGCCGGGCAGCACCGTGTACTCGCGCGTCGAGGGCCTGGGCGCCGGCAATGGCATGGTCGGTTTTGCCTGGAATGCGTTGCGCGAGGCGTTCTGCGGCGAGCACAGCGACAAGCTCTTGGCGCTGACCTACGAGTTGCTGACAACACGTCCCGACATGGCGATCGAAGCGGTGTACGATTTCATCGGCGAGAAGCCGTTTAAACACGATTTCGATAATGTCGAATTCGACGCAGACGAGTTCGACCGTCGGCTCGGCACGCCCGGCCTGCATCGGGTGGGCCGTCACGTACAGGCACCGTCGCGCAAATCTGTGCTGCCGGCCGATCTAGTCCGCAAATACGAAAGCGACGCCTTCTGGCGCGATCCGGCTCGCAATCCCAACAATGTGCGCGTTGTCTGATCGGTGCAGCGCCTGGGCGGATGAAAGCGCGCCAATGTGCCTCATTGCAAATGTTTTTCCAGAAACCGTTCCATCGCTTCGTAGAATTCGAAACGGTTTTCCTCGTTATGAAAGCCGTGGCCTTCATTGTCTTTGACAATATACTCCACGTCGACGCCGTGCTTGTTCAGCGCCGCGACCATCTGGTTGGATTCCTCGATGTTGACACGAGGGTCCTGCGCGCCCTGCGCGATCAATAGCGGCGCGCGGATATTGTCTGCGTGCAGTGCCGGGGAGGCCGCGGCCAGCAGCTCTTTGTCGGTCTCGGGATTGCCGACCATCTCGTAGAGCATGTCAAGCATCGGCTTCCAGTACGGCGGGATGGTCTTGATGAAGGTGAACAGGTTCGACACGCCCACATAGTCGACCCCGCAGGCGTAAAGCTCCGGCGTGAAGGCAAGACCGGCCAGCGTGCAGTAGCCGCCGTAGCTGCCGCCGTAAATGGCGACACGTTTCGGATCGGCGATGCCTTGTGCGATGGCGTATTTGACGCCGTCGGTCACGTCGTCCTGCATGGCGCGGCCCCATTGCTTGAAACTCGCCTCCCAGAACTTGCGCCCATATCCGGTCGAACCGCGGAAATTTGTGTGCATGACGGCGTAGCCGCGGTTGGCGAGAAACTGCGCCTCGGGGTCGTAGCCCCAGACGTCGCGCGCCCACGGCCCGCCATGTGCAATGACGACCATCGGCAGATTCGTGCCGCCGCCGCGCGGCAGCGTCAGGTAGCCATGGATGGTAAGGCCGTCGCGCGCCTGATAGGTGATCGGCTTCACTTCGGCCAGCTCGTTCTCGTCGAGCCATGGCGCGATCTCGGCTAGCTTCGTCAGATTCTTCGTTGCGACATCGTAAACATAGCGCACGCCCTGCGTCCGGTCGCTCCACGCCGCGACCACGAACAGCGTCTCGTCCTTGTTGGAGCTTTGCAGGTCGATCTCGTAGCCGGGAAGTTGCCGCTGCAGATCGGCATGGATCGCCTGCATCTCGACGTCGAAGAATTTACGTTCGCGCTTCCACGTAACGAACTGCGCTTCCGTGCAGATTTTGCGTTTGCGCGACCAATCAAGCCCGCCGACGTCGACTTCGGGGTGCTCGAAAATCAGGCTTTCCTCCTTGGCGGTGGCCGGGTCGAGGCGCACGATCGCGGCCTTGTCGCGATTGATGTTGGAGGCGGCGAACAGGAGCTTGTTGTCGAAATCGAAGAACAGAGGCGCAATCTGCTGCCTGAAGTTGGTTGTAATGACTGTCGCGAACGCGCTGTTGTCATCGGGCCGATGCATGATGCTGTTGTTGACGCCATCGGTGGCGATGGCGAGCCGGATATGGCCGGCATGATCGGTGATCCAGGCGGTGATGTTGCCGGGATTTTCCGCCAGCAGCGTCAATTCGTTGCTCTTGAGATCGACGCGGTAGACATCGAACACTTCCGGATTGCGCTTGTTGAGCGAAACGAGAATCTCGTCATCGTTCTCGTAGCGGTCGTCGACAACCATTGCCCGGACCTTGTCGAATGGGGTGAGATCGACAAGGTTTTTGCCGTCGGCATCGACCGAGACGAGATGAAAATTCTCGTCGCCCTTGAAGTCTTTCAGAAAGACGATACGGCGCGAGCCCTTCCAGAAATAGCCGGCAACATCGCGCTCGGTTTCGCTGGTGACGCGCACAGCCTGCCCTCCGGTGCGCGGTCGCACAAACACGTTCATGCGGTTCTGGTAGGGTTGCATGAACGCGATCGAGCTGCCGTCAGGCGACAACTGAAATGTAGCCTGCTCGGGATTGCGGAAGAAATCGCGCAGCGGGATGCGCTTGGCGCGGCGCGCGGCGTCGGCGACTGACGGCATGGCGGGACCTGGTTGCTTGCGGCGGGATGACGCTAATCGCGTCGGCCATAGCTAGATGGCTGACAATGAGCGCCGTTTCAACCCATCGCCTGCTATTTGTCCCGGGGCGCGGCCTGGCAAGGGAACCGTCGTCACATGGAGTCCAGCATCCCGACGCTCAGCGCCGTATTAACCCGGCCTACATGGGCCCAACCGTTCGCGCCAAGGCTCTGGCTTGGCGCCGCAGCTTCCAGTCGCTTCGCTCCATCTGAGCGGCCGCGACCACGCAGGTGTCGCTCGGTGGTTGACCGCAGCTTTCGGAGCGTTCGCAGTCGCCGCAGGTGAAATCAGGCCGCCGGCGCCGCGATGCGAAGAAATCGGCGATGCGACCGAACAGGTTGCGATCAGGCTTTGTGTTCATCGCTGCTTCTCCTACCACTCGTTCCGCGCCGCCCACGGCATCGTGTCCAAAGACGTCAGCGCGTCGAGGTTCGGACAATAATCTTTCCACGCTGGATCGGATGCATTGCGCGCCAAATCCCGTGCACACTGCCGATGCTTCTTGCACAAGGCGCAAAGGCGCTGCATGTCCCGCATCGTTTCCGGCGACATGCGCGCCACCTCATTGGGATCGAGGTCGAGCGCCGCCATGCGCTCCTGCAACAGATCGGCGGCGTGCGAGTTGGATTTGGCAAATTGACGGAGCTCGTCGCACGAGACGCCGATGTCGCGGGCGATCTGCTCTTTCTCCGAGGGGTCGCAGAGGTCGAGGTCGACATCGCGTCCGGCGCGCTCTCGCCAACGGCGGAACGCGGCCTGCAATGACCATGCGTGGTGTTCGTTGCCCGAAGGGGATGACATGGTGCCCTCCTTGCTTGGTGGCGCTCCTGTACGATTTACCCCTAGACCAGCTGGCGCAAACTCGCCTTGATCTGTGTCAAATCGGGGAGCGCAGCGGCGCCAAATGCCGCTTAAATACGGTCTGCCGCCGTCGTGCCGGGCTCTAACGCGCGTGCGCGGTATCAGTCGTCTTCCGCGGTCGCGCGCAGGTATTCGCCCATGCCGGGGCCGATATTGGGGACGAACAGCTCTTCGACGCTCATCTTGCGCCGCGTTAGCTTCTGCTCGTCGAGGTGGCGCACCAGCGCGTCGAGCGTCGGCCGGCTGCCCTCGATCGAGTAATCCCAGATCTGAGGTCCGAAGATTTTTCGCGTCGCTTCGAGCTCATCGACCACCCACGGCAGGCTGACAGTGAGCGCATCGGTGTCATGCATCCAGTAATAGGCGACGTCGCGCGCCTTGGTGAAGGCGCGGTAGAAGCTGATCGCGAGCCAGGGATTCGCTTCGTACAGCGCGGTTTTGATCACGAAGGTATGCATGATCGGGAAAATGCGGGTGCGTTCGTAATACTCGCGCTCGACCTGGCGATGGTTGGGAAACAGGCGACGCATCGTGGTACCGAGCGCGGGCGGAATCATCACGGTGGCGAGCGCATCGATCTCGCCGCGCTCCAGCATGTCTTCGAGCGTCGTATCCGGCCGCATGAACTCGACGCGGAGGCCGCCCGGCGGCTTGATAGTGCGCACCGGCCGGCCGATCACCCAGTTCACATCCTCCGGCCGCACGCCGTAATCGCTGGACAGGAAGCCGCGCACCCACACCGCCGCGGTCATCTGATAGTCGGCGACACCGATGCGCTTGCCCTTGAGGTCCTGCGGTTTCTCGATCTTGCTGTCGGCGCGCAGATAGACGGCGGAATGCCGGAATACGCGCGACGGAAACACCGGAATGGCGATGAAGCGCGTGTCGCCCTCGGAACGCAGGATCGTATAAGACGACAGCGACATTTCCGAGCAATCGAATTCGGCGTGATTGAGCATGCGCCAGAAGGTTTCGCCCGGGCGCAGCGGCAGGAAAGTGAGGTCGACGCCTTCGACCGGCACGCGGCCGTCGATCAGGGGCTGGGTACGGTCATAACGGCCGCAGGCGAGCGTGAGTTTCAGGTTGCTGGTCATGCTTGGCTTCCGTCATCCTGAGGTGCGAGCGAAGCGAGCCTCGAAGGATGCCGGCCGAGGCGTCGGAGATACACCCTTCGAGGCTCGGCGCCGGGCGCCGAGCACCTCAGGGTGACGGTTTGGTGTGTAAGAAACACGATTACAGAATAATACTCGGATTGCGGATGCACTGGTCGCAGTCGATGAGATTGACCTGCTTGGCCTGGATCTTCCAAGTCCCGTTCCCCGACCCACCCCCGCCGGCGGGCGAGGGAAGCGTGGGGGCGCGCACGACGCGGTGGCCGGCCCAGCCGGTGAGTATGCGCGTCTCGTTCCCCCAGAATTCGCTGATCAGGAAATTCGAGCGCAGCATGCGTATGTCGTCGGCGGTGGTGGCGAACACTTCCACATTGGTAACGAGCCGCACCGTGCGCGAGGCCGGCGCCTGCGACCAGGCGAAGCCGGTGCGCATCCGGTAGATGCGGTCTTCAAGCCGGCGGCGGTCGTCGAACATGACGGAGATTTCGCGGCGCGGGTCGCCGGCATTCGGTGTCGACGGCACCCAGTAGATGCACTCGGGCGCATACATCTTCAGCCAATCGTCGTACCGCAACTGATCAAGGAAGCGCGCTTCGCGTTCAATGAGCCGACGGAATTCATCGCGCACCGCGACGTCGGTGACGGCGCGTGCGTCATCCTGCCAGTCGGTGAAATTGACGATCAGTTCGCGATAAAGCGCGTCATTGACGTAATGCGAGCTGCGCGAGGGATCGGGTTGCTCTTTGTTCGCTGCTGGCACGTTCATCTCGAATGCTCCGGTTTCTCTCGTCACTGCGAGGAGCGAAGCGACGAAGCAATCCAGGGCCGCTGGCTCCGCGACTGGATTGGTTCGCGGAGCTTGTCATCGGGCCGGCCACTTCGGGCCGGCCCCGTTGGCTCGCAATGACGGGACACTCACGGCTCCCGCGTTATGGCAAGATTTTGCGGACCCTTCATCAGCCGCTTCCACTCCTTGAAATGCTCGCGCATGAAGGCTTCGTCGGTGGCTGGTGCCGTGATGGTGCCGTCGTCGCCGGTCTTGACCCGGCCAGGGATGCCGAAGCCGCGATTCATGTAGACCCACTCGTCCTCGACGGCCATCAGGCCCTGCTGGATCTGCTCGAAATTGGCGATGTCGTCGACTTCGCCGAAATTCGGAAAGCCTTCCTGGGTGCGCATGCGCAGCGCATTGATGTCGGGGACGGCGTCGCTCGGAATACTGCCGTCGTCGACGATCATGGTGCCGTACCAGATGGCGTTGGTCTCGGCGACGCCGACCGGCTCGAACACCTGGATGTGGTTGCCGAGCAGCGAAAAATTCGGAAACACGTTGATGTTGACCGGCTCCGAGCCGGCGAGATCGAGCAGCCCGAAGGCGCGGTCACCGTAGCGGCGGAGAAAGTCGGACTCGTAATGCTCCATGCCGGGATGCGCGCTTTCGAGCGCCCACAATCCGCCCGGCCGCTTTTCCAGATTGGGCCGCTTGTCCTTGAAGTGATTGCCGTGGCCGGTGTAGCGCATGTACATCGCCAGTGCGTCGGGCGAGTTGCGGTAATAGGCCATGCCCTTGGCGTTCTCGCCGGCAAAGCGGTTCTCGGTTTCGAGCAGCGAGCGGTGCGAATAGGCGACGTGATAGCCGTCGCAGGAGTTATCGTAGGCGAGCTTCCAGTTGCCCTTGTAACGGAAGCGGTTGGCCTCGCAGACCACGACCTTGCCGCTCGGATTGCGGTCGAGCCACTCGTCGATGATCTTGGCGATCGGACCGAGATGCTCATCGAGCGGCAGCGCGTCCATGTTGAGCGTGCCGAAGATGAAGCCACGATAGGAGGCTACGCGCGGCACCTGCGCGAGATTGTATTTCGGGTCGCGCATGTCGTCGGCGTAGCCGTCCGGCCACGGCACGCCACGCAGCCGGCCGGTGTTGAGAAAATTCCAGCCGTGATAGGGGCACTGGAACGACTTGGAGTTGCCCTTGTCCCAGCGGCACAGCGTGGTGCCGCGATGCGTGCAGCGGTTATAGAGCGCGCGCACTTTGCCTTCGCCGTCGCGCACGATAATAAGCGGCCGCAACCCCATGCGGCGGGTGATGAAGTCGTTCTCTTTGGGAATTTCGCTTTCGTGCGCCAGATACGTCCAGGTGCCGCCGAAAATCTGCGTCATCTCGGCTTCGAAGATCGCCGGGTCCGTGTAGATCAGGCGATGCGCCCTGTCCTCCTGGACCAGATAGTCCCAGTCATAGAGCGCGGTACCGCTGACGCGGCTTTGGGAGGAGCTAATTTTCTCCATGACTGTCATAACGGTATCCTCCACAGTCGTCATACCCGGCCTCGTGCCGGGCATCCACGTCTTTGGGCAGACCAAGATTAAAGGCGTGGATGGCCGGGCGAAAGGGCGTTAACGCCCGTCTTTCGCGGGCTATGCCCGGCCATGACGGATCAGGTCAGAAGAAATCGAAATACTCGTTCTCTTCCCATGCGGTCGGTTCCTCGGTTGGCAGCGAGGTACCGGCCTCCTTGGCGGCCCGCTCGAAGCGCGTCCATTCGCTCCGCTTGAGCGCCACGAAATAGTCGACAAAAATATCGCCAAGCTCGCGGCGGAACAACGGCTCCTTGTCGAGCGCGTCGAGCGCCTCGGGCAGGCTCCTGGGCAGCGCGGGCCGTTCGGCCGTGTAGGGCGCGTCGTCGGCCGGCGGCGGCTTGAGCTTCGCGGCGATGCCGGCGGATCCGGCCATCACCTGTGACAATATATAGAGATAAGGGTTGGCGGCGGGCTCGCCCATGCGGTTCTCGAGCCGTGTCGCCGGATCGCCCGGCCCGCCCAGCACGCGGATCATGGCGCCGCGGTTGTCATAACCCCAGCCGGCGCGATCCGGCGCCAGCGAATTGATCCGGAACCGGCGATAGCCGTTGACCGTCGGTGTGCCGAATACGGTGCCGGGCGCGGCGTAACGTAGAATGCCCGCCAGGTAGGACAGGCCGAGCGGCGACAGCACGTCCCCCGGCTTTTCCGCGGCGAACAGATTCTTTCCAGAATTCTTGCCGCCGCCAGCGGCGATGAGCGACTGATGCAGATGCCAGCCGCTGGCGTAAAAACCTTTGCGCGCCGGTCGCGCCATGAAAGTCGCGAAATAGCCGAGCCGGCGGCAGATCTGCCGCGTCGCGGTGCGGAACAGCAGCACATTGTCGGCGGCATCCAGTGCTGCGCACGGCGCGAAGGTGCATTCCACTTGGCCCGGGCCCCATTCATTTTCGATCGAGCGCAGCCCCAGCCCGAGCTTTTCGAAGGCGTCGCCCAGCGCGTCGAACACCGGCTGCATCAAATCCATGTTGGATTCGGAGTGATAGTGATAGCCGGGCTCGGCCGGCCAGGTGGCGATCGGCCGGCCGCGCGTGCCAGGCACGCCGATATTGTCGTCGGTGAGATGATCGGCGGCGACCCGCAGCAGATACCATTCGATCTCGGCGCCGACGATGCAGGCTTGGCGGCTGCGGGCCAGTTTCGCCAGCGCCTTGCGCAGCAGCAGCCGCGGCGCGAAATGAAACGGCCGGCCGTCGTTGAAATATTCGTCGCACAGAATCCAGCCGGTGCCCGGCGCCCAGGGCAGAACACGAAAGGTGCCCGGATCGGCGACCACGGTGAGATTGGGCGAGCCGGTCATCTCGTCGAGACCCATGCCGCCGCCGCGTGTGAAGGAAGAGAACACGCGCGCACCCGCGCCATCGAGCGTTGTCGTCGCCACGCCGATGTTGTAGCCGGCGTCGAGCGCCGACAGGAACGCCGGCACGGTGAGGGTCTTCGCCCGGCAGTAGCCGTGCGTGTCGCTCCAGGCGAGCCGCACATAGCGCAGCTTCTCGGCTTTGACCCGGCGCTTGATCTCGGCGGCATGGCGCCTGTCGTCGTCCGACCACAGGCCGTGCCGGTCGATAAAGGTCTTTGGCTTGCTCATGGGCGAAGGTGAAGAGGCGAGGGTGGCTGACGGCGAAACGTCATCGCTATCACGCTTCCCGGCCCGATTCTATTGCGGCGGAGCGCGCCAGGCCGCATCATGCCGGGCGGGCCGCCGGCGGCGGCAACCAGAAGGGTGCGGACAAGGAACACATGGCTAAAAAAATAAGGACGCAGAAAACCAACAAGGCCCATCAGGAGCTCAAGCAGCAGATGGTCATGGCCGGCAAGGTGCTGGTCGCCGAGGGTCACGACGATTTCACCCGCGGCCATATCTCGATGCGGCTGCCGGACAATCCGAAGCTGTTCTTCATGAAGCCGCACAGCATGGGGCTCGACGAGATCACCATGCAAAATATTCTGACCATCGATCTCGAAGGCAACGTGGTCGCCGGCACTTCGCGCCGCCATAGCGAGGTCTACATCCACTCCGAAATTCTCAAGGCGCGCCCCGACCTCAACTGCGTGATCCATACTCATTCGCCATACACGGTAGCGCTGTCGGGCATTGGCCGTCCGATCCGTGCTTACAGTCAGCCCGGCGCGCTGTTCTGCGGCGAAGTGGGCCTTTACACTGACACGATCGCACTTATTCGCAGCCACGCCATGGGGGCCGGCGTCGCCAAGGCGCTCGGTGCCGGCCGCGCCGTGCTGCTGAAAAATCACGGGCCGGTTTTTACGGGGAAGACCATCGCCGAGGCGGTGGTCGGCGCCACGATGCTGGAAAACGCGGCGATGATTCAGCTCGCGGTCGAGGCGGCCGGCGATCCGGCGCTAGAGTTCCCGCCCGAAGACATCGCCAAGCTGAAAGGCGAGCTGAGCCAGCCGGAGCAGTTTCAGATCAATTTCGATTATCTGGTGCGCCGCGTGAAGCGGCGGGGAAAATAAGGCCGTCATGGCCGGACTTGTTCCGGCCATCCACGACTTTTGATCAGCGCTGAAAGACATGGATGCCCGCGACGAGCGCGGGCATGACGCGTATAATGTGTCAAGATAAACGGGAGGCGGCGGTCATGGCGTTGACGCAGAGCTACGTCCATGGGGCGAGCGACAAGCCGTTGCTCGGCGAGACCATCGGACGATTTTTCGACGCAGCGTGTGAACGATGGGCGGCGCGTCCGGCGCTGGTCGTGCGCCATCAGAAGGTGCGCCTGAGCTACGGCGAGCTGCGGCAAGCGGCCGACAAGCTCGCTGCCGGATTGTTGACGCTCGGACTGCAGCCCGGCGACCGCATCGGCATCTGGTCGCCCAACAATTCGGAATGGGTGCTGACCCAGTTCGCCACCGCCAAGGCCGGACTCATCCTCGTCAACATCAATCCGTCCTACCGGGTCGCCGAGCTCGAATACGCGCTCAACAAGGTCGGCTGCAAGGCGCTGATCCTCGCCGAGCGGTTCAAGACTTCGGACTATGTCGGCATATTGCGCGAGCTTGCGCCGGAGCTTAAGCGCGCCACACTAGGAAAACTCGAAGCCGCCCGTCTGCCGGCGTTGCGCGCGGTAATTGTTCTCGGAGAATCGGAGCAGCCGGGCTGTTTGCGTTTCTCCGACATTCTCGGCCGCGGCGGCGCGGCCGAGGCGCAGCGTCTTGCCGAGCTTGCGCCCGTTTTGCAGTTCGACGAGCCAATCAACATTCAGTTCACTTCCGGCACCACCGGCTTTCCCAAGGGCGCGACGCTGTCGCACCACAACATTCTCAACAACGGTTTCTTCATCGGCGAGGCGATGCGGCTGACGCCGGAAGACCGGCTGTGCATCCCGGTGCCGCTCTATCATTGCTTCGGCATGGTGCTGGGCAATCTCGCCGCGCTGACGCACGGCGCCTGCATGGTGTTTCCGGGCGAGGGCTTCGATCCGCTGGTGACGCTCGAAACCGTCGCCGAGGAGCGCTGCACGGCCCTGCACGGCGTACCGACCATGTTCATCGCCCAGCTCGATCATCCGGAATTCGGCCGCTTCGATCTGTCGTCGCTGCGCACCGGCATCATGGCGGGTTCGCCGTGCCCGATCGAAGTGATGAAGCGCGCCGTCGACAAGATGCACTTGAACGAAATCACCATCGCGTACGGCATGACGGAGACGAGTCCGGTCAGCTTCCAGAGCTCAACCGACGATCCGCTGGACCGCCGCGTCTCGACCGTCGGGCGCATCCAGCCGCATCTTGAAGTCAAGATCGTCGATACGCACGCCCGGGTGGTGCCGCCCGGTGTACCGGGCGAACTGTTGACGCGCGGCTATGCGGTGATGCTCGGCTATTGGGGCGACGAGGAGCGCACCCGCGAGGCGATCGACGCCGCGCGCTGGATGCATACCGGTGACCTCGCCACCGTCGACGGCGAGGGCTATTGCAACATCGTCGGCCGCATCAAGGACATGGTGATCCGCGGCGGCGAGAACGTCTATCCACGCGAGATCGAGGAATTCCTCTATCGGCACCCGAAGATTCAGGACGTGCAGGTGATCGGCGTGCCCGATGACCGCTATGGCGAGGAGATCTGCGCCTGGGTCAAGCTGCGCCCGGGCGTCACCGCCAACGAGGACGAGATCAAAACCTTCTGCCGCGATCAGATCGCGCACTACAAGGTGCCGCGCTACGTCAAGTTCGTCGACGAATTCCCCATGACGGTGACGGGCAAAATCCAGAAATTCATCATGCGCGAGCGCACGATCTCCGAGCTGGGGCTGAAGATTCAGAAGACGGCGTGAAGTCCTAGGCTCGATTACGCACCGCTGTTGCGCTCTAGCAGCGCTGGCTACCTGCGGCTTTATGGCCGAGGGAATGAAACCTCGCATCGGCTGGCATTGGCGCCGCAGCTGCGCCGAGGCAACGCTGAGGGTTTGCTGCCGTTTCGTAGAGGGACAGTCCAGCCCTCACCCATCTCAGGGGCCCTCAATTATTGGCGTTTTCCCGACGAATCTCGCGGCTGGGTCGATCTTGTGGCCGCGGCGATGCCGCGATCGGAACCGCTCCGGTCTCCCGCTGTTGGGGAAGAGCATTGCAGGCGCCGCGCGGACAAGATGTGGCACCACTAGTGCTCCTTATCATAAGAATGTCGCACTCGCTACGTCACGCATCCCGATCACTACAATAATGAAAAAATTATTATGTAACAACAATGGGTTATGTATTTCGGTGAAATATAATCGTACATTGGACAGTCAGGCCATTATCGTTTAGGGAATACACTATGGCATCGGCTGGCATTGGCGCCGCAGCTGCGCCGAGGCAACGCTGAGGGTTTGCTGTCGTTTCGTAGAGGGACAGTCCAGCCCTCACCTATCTCAGGGGCCCTCAATTATTGGCGTTTTCCCGACGAATCTCGCGGCTGGGTCGATCTTGTGGCCGCGGCGATGCCGCGATCGGAACCGCTCCGGTTTCCCGCTGTTGGGGAAGAGCATTGCAGGCGCCGCGCGGACAAGATGTGGCACCACTATTGCTCCTTATCATAAGAATGTCGCACCCGCTACGTCACGCATCCCGATCACTACAATAATGAAAAAATTATTATGTAACAACAACGGGTTATGTATTTCGGTGAAATATAATCGTACATTGGACAGTCAGGCCATTATCGTTTAGGGAATACACTATGGCATCGGCTGGCATTGGCGCCGCAGCTGCGCCGAGGCAACGCTGAGGGTTTGCTGTCGTTTCGTAGAGGGACAGTCCAGCCCTCACCTATCTCAGGGCCCTCAATTATTGGCGTTTTCCGACGAATCCCGCGGATGGGGGCCGAGCCATTGGCCGTGATGCACAGAATGATTGGGGGAAAGGATGTGGATTTTTGTAGATACGTCATTTTATGGCTAAAGAAGGTGATAGTAACACGGCGTGTCCGGTCCTCTTGAAAGGGCAAGTAGTCGGGTGTATGAGAGAACTAAACGCGAACGAGGAGAAGCAGATGACCAATGCCGCGACGTCGCAGGACGCCTCACAGAAAAACCCCGCTGAACTGGCTCTTGAGATTTACAAGCTTCTGTCTCCACACCCGTCCGAGGTCCGCCTAAGGGCAGTGCAGTCAGCCATGACTTCGCTGGGCGAGAGCGGAGCGCTTCCGACCAAAGTTCTAGGGACCCTGGGTCAGTCCGATACCGAACTCTCTGAATTGAATCTCGGACCAAGGGCAACGAAGTGGGCTCAGAGGAATGGAATTAGCCGGGCAATGCTCGAGGAAGTGTTTCATTTTCTGGATGGCCGCGTCGAGCTCACCGCGAGCAGCGTGCCTGGAGCTAGCAGGCGCGAAATGACAGCAAACTGTTATCTGCTCACGGGATTGCGTGGTCTTCTCGGAAGCGACACGCCCTCGTTCGATGACGGCGACGCAATTTCGGAATGCAAAAGGATGGCTGCCTACGACAAAAATAATCATACGGCGAACCGTCAATCGGTCGGGAACAAGATGAGCGGCACGAGGCCGAAGTTTACACTTACTGGGCCGGGTGAAACCGCGGCAGCTGAACTTGTGAAGCAGATGACGGTCTCGCGCGAACTCTTGAGTATTTGAGTTCGGGTGAGACGACGTGCGGCTAAGCGAGGAAGATGCGAAACGGCTGGTCCACTTCGACAAGCGTAGTCGATTGGAGCAGTTACTTATATTGCTGGCTACCACCGAGACGGCGGTCTCCGTGCGTGAAATAACCGAGGTAGCATCCAGGTGTGGGGTTCGCACTGTTTCAAAATGGAATGTCTCAGATATTCTGAGAAAGTCGAACGGGCTTGCAATTCTTACGGAAAGCGGCTGGGAGATAACCCCCCGAGGGGAACAACAGATTGCGGCAATCGCAAGGGTGGGCCTCCAACACCTTGCCGTAAAAAAAACGATTGCGGATGTGCGACAGCACGTCGGCCGAATTTCCTCCCGAGATGCAAGGGAGTTCATCGAAGAGGCCATTTCTTGTTTCGAGGGGGGACAATTTCGGGCCGCTGTAGTGTTTTCTTGGGTTGGTGCCGTTTCGGTCATGTATGCGTACGTCACTGCCCACTTGCTCCAGACGTTTAATGCGGAAGCGCGTCGCAGGGATTCAAGATGGAAGGACGCTCGTAACGCTGATGAGCTCGGACGTATGAAAGAACACGATTTTCTGGACGTTGTTGAAGCAATCGGCGCAATTGGAAAAAATGTCAAACAAACACTTCAAAATCAATGTTTGAGCATGCGTAATGCATGCGGCCACCCCAATTCACTGAAGATCAGTGAGAACAACGTTGCGGCTCATCTCGATACGCTCGTTTTGAACGTTTATTCGAAATTTTAGTATTCTGGTGATGACAGACGGAATGGAGAGAGACGTCAGATGCCTCCGAACGAAATTCCGTCTCATGGTCTCTTCATTCGCTACGGGAAATTTGAGGCGGCCGCCTATGGACGTTTAGCTGTCATCGGCCTGGTTGTGGTAATTGGATTCTGCGTTACCATCGCGCTTCGATGGCTGGGAATATTTTGATCATGCGCGAGCGCATGATCTCAGAGCTTGGGCTGAAAATACATAAGACGGCGTAGTCCGTCACGGCCCTAGCAGCGCGGGGTTATCGGCGACGATCTTGCGATAGAGCGCGAACTGGCCGCGCGTTTCTTCATCGAGCTGCGCCGGCGTCGATCCCACGGCTTCGGTGCCGATGCCGGCGAGCCGTTTGACCACGGCGGGATCGCGCATCGCCTTGGCGGCAGCCGCGGCGAGGCGGTCGACGATGGGTTTGGGCGTGGCGGCCGGCGCATAAAGACCGGTCCAGAACGGCGCGACGAAATCCACGCCGGCCTCCTTCATGGTCGGAACGTCGGGCAGCGCCGGCGAACGCGTCGCGGTCGTCACGGCAAGCGCGCGTACAACGCCGGTCTGGATATTCTTCATCTCCGCAGGGACGCCGTCGATCATCATCGCGACCCGCCCCGAAATCAGGTCGGGCAGCACCGCGACGGTGCCGCGATAGGGAATATGCACGATGCTGACGCCGGCCCGTTGCTTGAACAATTCGGTGGCGAGATGAACCGCGGTCCCGGTGCCGGATGAGCCGTAGCTGTATTTGCCGGGATTGGCTTTCAGGAGCGCAATGAACTCGCGCATATTTTTCACCGGCAGCTTGGCGCTGACGACCATCACCGGCGCGAACCGCGTGATCAGCGAGACGGGTTTGAGGTCGCGCAGCCAGTCATAGGGCAGATCCTTGGTCACCGAGGCATGCACGATGCCGGTGACCGAGTGATAGAGCAGGGTGTAGCCGTCGGGATTGGAGCGCACGACCGCGTCGGTTGCGATTGCGCCACCGCCACCGCCCTGATTGATAATGACGATCGATTGTCCGAGCTCTTTGCCGAGCTGGTCGGCGGCGATGCGCGCGGTGACATCGATGCCGCCGCCGGGCGGAAATGGCACGTACATCTTGATCGGCCGCGCCGGAAAGTCCGATTGCGCAAACGCCGGAGGCGCAAGTGCGCCGGCGATGCAGACAGCCCACAGCACGGCCAGTCCTTGCAGCAGTTTCCTCATGGCTCTCACATTCTGTTCGGTGGGGCTCTGCCCACGCATGGACAGTCCAGCCTTGTTGTGACGGCCACTATCGCCCGCGTGTCCGCGCAGGCAAGCCGCCACGATGGATGGTTGGCATGTCGTTCTGCCGAGTGTCATAGTCGCCGCATTCGGATATCCAGTACGCGGTTGTGTTCGCGGCGAATGAAAACGGGACAGGGATGAAAACAAGCACCGATCGGATTTTGACGACGCATATCGGCAGCCTGCCGCGGCCCGACGATCTGTTCGAGATGATGCTGGAACGGATGGACGGCAAGCCGGTCGACAACAAGGCTTACGCCGCGCGGGTACAGAGGGCGGTCAACGACAGCGTGCGTGAGCAGGCCGCCGCGGGGCTCGATATCGTCAGCGACGGCGAGATGGGGAAGCCGAGTTTCATCACCTACGCGGCGTCGCGGCTCGACGGGCTGACCAGCCGCGAGGGATCGCGGCCGAGCCCGTTTGCGACGTCGCGCGAAACGCTCGCCTTTCCGGACTATTACGAGTTGGCGCTGGCGCAGCAGGTCACTTCGCGGCGCCGCCGGTCGCTGACTGTCTGTACCGGACCGATCAAGTACAAAGGCCAGGGGGCGCTTAAGGCCGATCTCGCGGTGCTGAAAAATGCGCTTGAAGGGGTTGCGGTGACCGAAGCGTTCGTGCCGGCGATCGCGCCGTCCAATGTCGAGGCGACCACGCCCAACGAATATTATCCGACGGCCGAGGCCTATGTGTTCGCCATCGCGGAAGCGATGCGCGAAGAATACAAGGCGATCGTCGATGCCGGTTTCCTGCTGCAGATCGACGATCCATTCCTCGTGACCTATTACATCACGCGTCCAGATCTCGATGTCGCCGCGTGCCGCAAGTGGGCCGAGTTGCGGGTCGAAGCGCTCAACAGCGCGCTCACCGGCATTCCCGAAGATCGCGTTCGCTTTCATACCTGTTACAGCATCAATATGGGGCCGCGCATTCACGACATGCAGCTCAAGGATATCGCCGACATCATTCTGAAAGTGCGCGCGGGGGCCTATTCGTTCGAGGCTTCCAATCCGCGGCACGAGCACGAATGGGAGGACTGGAAACGCGCCAGCATTCCCGACAGCAAGATCCTGATCCCGGGCGTAATCACGCAGTCGACGGTGCTGGTCGAGCACCCAGAGCTCGTGGCGCAGCGCATCGAGCGCTATGCCGGCATCGTCGGCCGCGAACGCGTCATCGCAGGCGCGGACTGCGGCTTCGCGTCCTTCGCGGGCTCGAACGAAGTGCATCCGTCGATCGTCTGGGCGAAATTCAAAGCGCTGGTGGACGGCGCGCGCATCGCCAGCGGTCGGCTGTGGCGCCGGGCGGCGTGACCGCGACGATCAAACGCCCAGCCAGCGGTGCAGGATTTCCGGCTGTTCGCGCACGGCCTGGGCGGTCAATGCCTCGACCATGTGGCCGTTGTTGAGAACGTAAGCGCGATCGGCAAGCATCATCGCCGCCGAGATGTTCTGCTCGACGATCAGGATCGTCTGGCCGGCGTCGGCGAGCTTGCGGCAGGTGGTGAGCAGATCGCGCACGATGACCGGCGCAAGACCCTCAAACGGCTCGTCGAGCAGCAAGATTTTCGGTTCGCGCACCAGTGCCCGCGCGATTGCGAGCATCTGCTGTTCGCCGCCGGACAGATCGGTGCCGCGGCTGCCGCGCCGCTCCTTGAGTCGCGGAAACGTGGTGTAGACCCGCTCGATCGGCCAGCGCTCCGGCGCCGTCAGCCCGGCCAGTATGATGTTTTCCTCGACATTGAGGCTGCCGAAGATGCGGCGATCTTCGTGCACCAGCTGCATGCCGGCCTGCGCGATGACGTGGCTCTTCTTGCCGGCGAGTTCTGTCCCGTCGAGCACGATCGAACCGGTGCGCGGCGTCACCACGCCCATCAGGCTTTTCAGCGTCGTGCTTTTGCCGGCGCCGTTGCGGCCGAGCAAGGCCACCACCTCGTTGCGCTCGACCTTGAGCGCTACGTCGAACAGGATGTGGGAATCCCCGTAATAGGAATTCAGCCCGTTGACTTCGAGCAGGCTCATGCCGCCATCACCCCGCCCAGATAGGCTTCCTGTACGGTCTTGTTGCTCTTGATCTCGGCCGGCGTGCCTTCGACCAGAACGCGGCCTTCCTGCAGCACGGTGACACGCTCGACCAATTCGAACAACGCATCCATGTCATGGTCGATGATGATCATGGTACGGCCCTGACTGATCGACTTGAGCAGCCTGACCATATCGACGCGCTCGAGCGGGCTCATGCCGGCGAGCGGTTCGTCGAGCAGAAGGAGGCTCGGCGAACTTGCCAGCGCCAGACCGACTTCAAGACGGCGCTTCTCGCCGTAGGCCAGCGATGCCACCGGCCAGTCGGCGCGCTCGGTCAGATTGACCAGCGCCAGCGTGTGCTCGACCTGTTCGGACAGGCCCGGAATGTTCGGCACGCCGCGGAACATGTCGAGGCGGAATTTGCCGCGCCGCTCGGCGAGCGCCGCGATGGTGACGTTCTCGCGCACGGTGAGCCGCGTGAACAACTGGTTGACCTGATAGCTCTTGGTCAATCCGAGCTGGCATACATCGGTGACGGACTTGCCGGTGATGTCGCGGCCCTCGAACACGATCTGGCCCGAGGTCGGTTCGATCTCGCAAGTCAGCATCTTGAAGAAGGTGGTCTTGCCGGCGCCGTTCGGCCCGATGATGCCGCGTCGCTCGCCTTGCTGGACGGAGAAGTTGATGTCGCTGTTGGCGACAAGGCCGCCGTAACGCTTCGTCAAAAGCGTCGCCTCGAGAATTGGCCCGGTGTAGTCGCCGCCCTTGCGGCGCAGCTCCGGCATAGGCGCGGCCGGTGCAATGGCCGCCGCGAGCGGCGCAGGGGTCGCTTCGGCCGCGGGCAGGGCGGCCGCGCTCTCAAGTCTGGCGCCGCCCGCCGGGCGCCGAGCCGCAAGGTCGTAAAGATCTTTGACGCCGCCAATCAACCCATGACGCAGGAAGCAAACGAGCAGCACAAACACGATGCCGAGCACAAGCTTCCAGGTGGCGCCAATATGCAGCGTGGTCTGCAGGAAATCGCTCAGATAGAGCCACAGCGTGGCGCCGACAAGCGGACCGAATAGCGTGCCGGCCCCGCCGATCGCCGTCTGCATCACGAGCTGCCCGGACGTGTCGAACGTGAAAGCGTCCGGCGGCATGAAGCCCTGCATGATGCCCAGGAGTCCGCCGGCAAAGCCCGCATAGGCGGCGGCGACCACGAAGGCGGTGAGCTTATAGCCGTGGATGTTGTGGCCGACCGCGGCGGCGCGCAGCGGATTGTCACGGATGGCGCGCAGGACGGCGCCGACCGGCGAGCGCACGATGCGCAGTGCGAGCACGAGGCCGATGAAATACCAGAACGCCAAGAACCAATAGAGCGAGGCGTCATTGTTGAACTGCAGCGTGGTGAAGCCGAGCGGCAGCGTCGGTGACGGCACACCCGGGAGTCCGTTCTCGCCGCCCGTGTAGGCCGAGAGCGGATTGAACTCGACGAAGAAGAACACTTCGGCGATCGCCACGGTGATCATGGCGAAATAAATGCCGGTGCGCCGCAGCGCGATCAGTCCGACCAGAAAACCGACGATCGCAGACACGATCGTGCCGACAAAAAGGCTTGATACGACGTCCGGATAGTTGAGCACCGTGAGCAGATAAGCAGCCACCATGCCGCCGGTGCCGAAAAACGCCGACTGGCCGAACGACAGGAGCCCGGTGAAGCCGAACAGAATATCGAAGCCGAGACCGAACAAGCCCCACACCAGGATGCGGTTCACGGTGGTCGGCGTGAAGCCGAGATAGGGCAGAATGAACGGCGCCGCGATCAGGCCGGCGGCGGTCAGTATCTCGACGAGAAGGGGACGTTGCCTGAGCATCGGATTGCAGCGCTCATTCGCGGCCGGCGGTGCCAAGGAGCCCGTAGGGGCGCAGCACCAGCACCAGGGTCATGGCGACGAACAGCATGACATACGCGTAGCCCGGGTTGAACATCGAGGTAATGCTGATGATCTCGCCGGCGATCAGGCCGCCGAGCACCGCGCCCGGAAACGAGCCGACGCCGCCGATGACGACCACCACGAAAGTCTGCACCAGGATCAACTCGCCGACGTCGGGCGCGATCGAAACCACCGGCGCGTTGATGATGCCGGCGAAGCCCGCCGCCATGGCGCCGATGCCGAATACCAGCATGAAGACCTTGTAGACGTCGATGCCGAGCGAATCGACCATCACCGAATCTTCGATGCCGGCGCGCACGATCATGCCGATGCGGCTGCGGTAGAGCACGAGGTAAAGCGCGAGCAGCGCCACCGCGACGATGCCCAGGAGCGCGAGGCGATAGGTCGGATAGAGCATGAAACCGAGCGAGGTGATGCCGACGAATGGCGGCGGCGCCGGTACGGCCTTCGACAGGCTGCCGAAGAAGAACCGCACCACCTCGACGAACACGATCCCCAGTCCGAACGTGACGAGCAGCTGATCTTCATGCGGCCTTGAGTAGAAGTGGCGGATGACGATCCGCTCCATCACCACGCCGACCAGCATCACGAACAGCGAGCCGGCGATCACCGCGACGATGAATGACCCGGTGTATTGGTAGGCCACCCAGCCCGCATAGCCGCCGAGCATGAACATGGCGCCGTGCGCCAGGTTCAGCACCCCGAGCGTGCCGTAGATGATCGTCAGTCCGGACGAGATCAGTGCGAGCAATGCCCCGAGCACCAGCCCGTTGAAGCATTGCGAGATGAAATTGCCCCAGTTGATCACGCAGTCGTTCGCCTTTGATGCATCCGCCCTAACTGACGCCGGTTAGTGCCCGCAATGCATGTGTTGCCCGTTCCAGACAGCCGTCGAGGGCCGCGCTCGCCGCGCGACCCTCAACAGATAATGTAGTCCTTCTCCGCGGCGTCATGGAGAAGGTTTTCGCCGTAGCGGTCAGGTGTAGTCGCCGGGTTTGCAGCCGAACGCATCGGGCTTTTGCATCAGGCCCGCGCCCGGCACGACCTCGGTGACCTCCCAGTAATCCTCCTTGTTCTTCATCGCCTTCGGCGCCTTGCCGCGGACGATAATCACCGGCCGTACCAGCTGATGATCCTCGGGGCGGAAATGCACGTCGCCCACGGTCGACGGGAAGGTCTCGCCCTTCTCATACTGCTTGATGACGTCCGGCGGATAGAATGTACCGGCCTCCGACACCATGCGCGCCCAGATGGCGAACGACATGTAGGCGTTGTTGGCGCCCCATTCCGGCCGGTAGCCGTATTTCTTGTTGAAGGCGGCGACGAACGACTTCGCCAGCGGGTACTTGTCCTCCAGCGTCCACCAGAAATCCGTTGCCGCGTAGACGCCTTCGGTGAGCTCCGCTCCCACTTCCTTTGCGAGGAATGGGATCTGGTAGGGAATGACCATCTTCATCTTCGGCGTCAGGCCGAATTGCTTGGCCTGCTGCACCGAGAGCACGGCGTCGCGTCCCCAGTTGACGTTCACGATGAACTCGGCGCCCGAATTGGCGATGTTGGTGAGATACTGGCTGAAGTCCTGGGTGCCGAGCGGCGAGATCTGGTTGGTCACCATGGTCCAGCCGGCGTTCTTGCTCAGATAGTCGTTCACCGACTTGGTGACGGTGTGGCCGTAGGTGTAGTCCGGCGTCATGAACGCCGCTTTGCGGTTCTTGCCGTAGGCCTTGACCAGCACCGGGCCGATCGCGTTAGCCGCGGTCTCGCCGTAGAAATTCTGGCGGAAGCCGTAGCGCACGCAGTCCTTACCGGTGGTGTCGTTCGAGCCGGAGATGCCGGTGACGTAGAGGATCTTCTGCCGCTCGGCGAAGTGGTTGAGCGCCACCGCGACCGCGCTCGAGGTCGAGCCGGTCATCAGGATGATCTTGTTCTGGTTGATAAACGTCTGCTCCGCCTGGACCGCATCGTTCGGCTTGGCGGCGCTGTCGGCGACCAGCAGGTTGACCTTCTTGCCGAGTAGCCCCTTGGTGATCTTCGGGGCGATCTTCTTCAACAGCGGATCGCCATCGTTGATATGTTCGACCGCGAGCTGCCAGCCTTTGAGTTCGTCCTCGCCCTGCACCGCATACGCACCGGTCCGCGGCACCGCCGCTCCGATCGAGACAGTGTCGCCCTGCGATCCGGCCGGCCAGGTGCCGATCGGCGGCTTGTCATCCGCGAAGGCGGGAATAAGCCCGAACTGCTGACCGCCGAATGAAAAGGCGCCGATGCCCGCGCCGGTTGCGACTGCTTGCCGCAGCAGGCCTCGGCGTGAAAATCCGCTGCCCGACGGCCTCTTGCCATCACTCATAGTTACCTCCCTTGATCGCGCGTTCTGCTTGCGCTTTTGACATTCCGCCGTCCGGCGGGGGTAGCTTTAGCAGTGCCGATTGATACAGATTACAGTCATGGCCGGTCCGTGGCGATGGACCGGCGTTTTGCGTTAACGCCCCCGGACCGGTCGATACCGGCAACGTGCCGGTTTTGCCCCCCGGGACTGAAGTTTATCGAGCGGACCGAGCCCTAAAAGCAAGTTGGACTAAAGTCGTTGACCCAAAGCCCCCGACACGCGACCCCGCGAAGAGACCGGATGGCCAGCAATCCGGCGTTCGGCGCTCGAAAGCTCAAACTGGGCACCTTTCAGACCAATCTCGACTCCGGCTGCGTCATGTCGGACCTCGATGGTCGGCTCGAAATCACGTGGCCCAATACCGTCACGTTGGCGCAGCTCGGCGACGAGATGGATTTCGAGGCGCTGGTGCCGGTGGCGCGCTGGCGCGGCTTCGGCGGTGCTACCGATCCGCAGGGGCCGGGCTTCGAGACCTATACGTGGGCGGCGGGTATTGCCGGGGCGACCCGCACCTCTGGCGTGGTGTCGACCTCGCACGTGGCGCTCAACCACCCGATCATCGCCGCCAAGCAATCGACGGTAATCGACCACATTTCCAACGGCCGTTACACGCTCAATATCGTCAACGGCTGGAATTTTCCCGAAATGGAGATGTTCGGCGTCTCGCTCCTGGAACACGAGGATCGCTACGCCTGCGCCGAGGAATGGCTCTCCATCGTCAAGCGGCTGTGGACCCAGGACGACCCCTTCGACCACGAAGGCAAATTCTACCGCCTCAAAGGCGGCTATCTGGAGCCGAAGCCGATCCAGAAGCCGTATCCGGCGATCATGAATGCCGGCTCGTCGGAGCGCGGCCGGCATTTCGCCTGCAAGCACTGCGATCTCGTCTTCACCAATATCCGCACGCACGACATCGCCACCAATACCGCGCACGTGGCCGGCTATTACCGGCTGGCGCGCGAGGAATACGGCCGCGAGGTGCGGGTGTGGTCGAACGCCACCATCATCCAGGCCGAGACCGAAAAGGAAGCGCGCGACTTCTATAAGTATTACGTGCACGAGAAGGGCGACTGGGCGGCTGCGCGCCACGTCATCGATACGATGGGGGCGGAGATCAATGCGCGTGACTATCCGGAAGAGCGGCGCAAGGCGATGGCCGAGATGATGATCTCCGGCTGGGGCGGCTTCCTGCTGATCGGCACCAAGGAACAGATCGTCGACGGCCTGATGACGCTGTCGAAGATCGGCCTCGACGGGGTGCTGCTGTCGTGGCCGCGCTATATCGAAGGCATGCGCGAATTCCGCGACGTGACGTACCCGCTGCTCAAGCAGGCCGGGTTGCGGGACTGACAAGGACAATATTGCGATGGCGAAATCCGATTTTCGTCGGTTCGTACCGGAAATGGGAACGGCGCCTCATTTCGGAAAATCCACGCAACAATTTTTTGACGCGGTCATCCCCGACCGTGGCCCGAAGGAGAAAGCCGGCGTTGAAAAATATCTATCGACGCCTTTCAAGGGCATCACCACGGACGGCAACATCGTTCCCGGGCTCTTCGCGCTGCGGCCTGAATCCGCGCCCACCCGAGAAATCCTGAAAGCTGTTTCGGCCCTCTTGGCGCGTCTGAGCCCGGAACAAAGAACGGTGGTTTGCCTCCCGCTTAAGTCGCGGGAGCGGGAGCTGTGGCAGAACAGCATCGCTCGCTACGAGCGATTTGGTCTTCGGCTGGACGAAGTATCAGGCGATCTCCGGGAAGCAGCCCTGGCAGTGGTGCGATCGAGTCTGAGCGCCGCCGGTTACCAGAAGGCGCGCAATCTGATGAAGCTCAACGCCTTTTTGGGCGAACTCGTCGGCGCGCCGCAATTGCTCGGCGAGTGGTCCTACCAATTGCACATCTACGGCGAGCCGTCCCTGACCGAGCCCTGGGGCTGGCAGATGACCGGCCATCATCTGATTATCACCTGCTTCGTTCTGGGCGATCAGATGACTCTGACGCCGACCTTTATGGGAGCGGAGCCCAAATACGCCGATGCGGGGAAGTATGCGGGCCTGGCCGCATTCGAGGACGAAGAGCGCCTCGGCTTGGAGTTTACCCGCAACCTTTCGGCGGAGCAGAAGCGCAAGGCCATATTCTCCGATAGCCTGCTTCCCGATCGGCTTCCGCCCGGCCGCCATCAGGGTGTCGACGGCTTGATGCTCGCGGCGCGTCAAAAGAACAATGCGATCATTCCCTACGAAGGAATTCGCGGAGCGGAGCTTGAACCGCCGCAGCGTCGAGCCCTGCTCGATCTCACTCAGCTCTATCTCTCAACGCTGCCTGCGGGCCCGCTCGCGGCCCGCATGAGCGACGTCGAACGGCATTTCGCGGCGACACATTTCTGCTGGGCCGGCGGCTTGGGCGATGACAGCCCGTTCTATTACCGCATCCAAAGCCCGGTGGTGATGATCGAGTTCGATCACCAGAGCGGCGTCGTGCTGAACAATCCCGAGCCGCAGAAATTCCACGTCCACACCATTGTCCGCACGCCCAACGGCAACGACTTCGGAATGGATCTGCTGCGCCTGCATTATGAGACATCCCCCCATCACCAGGGCGCCCATCACCACCATCACCATCATCACGGTGGCGCGGAACCGACCCGGCATCGCTTTACGCGCGAGTGACTCGGTCTGACATGCCGGACCAGCCGCGCCTCAAAATCGCCATCGCCGATTACGGCCACACCCGCGCGGTGAAGTCGGGCGCGGTGCCAATCAAGGGCGTCGAGGCGGATTTTGTGCACGTCGCTCCCATTATCGGCGCGTTTCGCCGCATGGTGCGCGACCTCGAATTCGACATCTGCGAGATGGCGCCGACCACATACATGATCGCGCGATCGCTCGGCGCGCCGTTCATCGCGTTGCCGATTTTTCTGATGCGCCGCTTCCATCACGGCGGCTTCGTGGTGCGGCCTGACGCCGGCATCAAGGTGCCGAAGGATCTGGAAGGCAGGAAGGTCGGCGTTCGCGCCTACTCGGTCACGACTGGGGTGTGGACCCGCGGCATTTTTGTCAACGAGTATGGACTTAACTCCGCGAAGGTGACCTGGGTGGTCGACGACGAGGAGCATGTGGCGGCGCTGAAGCTGCCGCCGAACGTGATCCACGCGCCGGACGGCCAATCGCTGCAAAGCATGATGAAGTCCGGTGCGATCCAGGCGGGCTTCACCGGACCCGCCGGTGTCGGCCGCTCCGGTCCGCCGATCAGCGGCTGGGACAGGGCAGGTGCGGCTGCCGCCGATACCGAGGTCTATCCGGAACTGATCGCCAACGTCGAGCAGGTCGAGGCTGACTGGTACCGCGAGAGCGGCATCTATCCGATCCACGGGTTGATCGTGGTGAAAGACGAGCACATTGCGCGTTATCCGTGGCTCGCACGCGCATTGATGGACGCCTTCGTGGCGGCGAAACAGCCGTATCTCGAGGGCCTCAGGCGCGCTCAAGATGACAGGCCGGAAGACAAGCGCTACCGCAAGTTCCTGTCGCTGATGGACGATCCGCTGCCATATGGTATGACGGCAAACCGCGCCAGCATCGAAGCGCTGGTCACCTACAGCCTGCAACAGGAGCTGATTCCGTCACGGCCGCAGCTCGATCACGTCTTCGTCGCGATCGATCCCTAGACTGTGGCAAGACGGCATTTTGGCAAGACTGCATTTTGGCAAGGCCGTGCCGACGCTCTATTCTGCACTGGTCAAATAAAGCGAGGAACGTACGGTTATGGCGACTGCCACGAAGGTCAAACTGCATACGATGTTGGGCAACTATCAGAACACAACGCCGCTCAAAAGCGGCGCTGTTCATTCGGACCTCGTCGATTTCGACTTTGTCGAGGTGAAGGTCGCCAACAGCATGTTCAAGAACGTCGTGCGCGACGCCAAATACGACGTCGCCGAACTCGCTATCGTGACATACTTGCAGGCCAAAGCTTACGGCAAGCCGTATGTGCTGGTGCCGGCTGTCGTGGTGAGCCGCGGCCAGCACCACACCATCGCCTATAATCCCGAGCGCGGCGCGCTCAAGCCTTCCGAGCTCAACGGCAAGAAGGTCGGCGTGCGCGCCTATACGGTGACGACCGGCACCTGGGTGCGCGGCATTCTGGCGACCGACTACGGCGTCGATATCAACAAAGTGGAGTGGATCACGTTCGAGGACCCGCATGTCGCCGAGTATCACGATCCCGCCATGGTCAAACGCGCGGCGGCCGGCAAGGACCTGACGCAGATGCTGCTCGACGGCGAGGTCGACGCCGGGATCGTCGGCGACAAGCTGCCCGATCCGAAACTCAAGCACTTGATTCCAGATCACGAGGCGGCCGCGCAGAAATGGGCCGAGCGCCACGGCGGCGTTCCGATCAATCACATGCTGGTGGTCAGGCAGGAGCTGTCGCGCTCACGGCCCGACGTTGTCCAGGATATTTTCCGGCAAATGCACGCGAGCAAGCTTGCCGCCGGACTGCCTGATGCTGGCGTGCTCGATCCCTATCGCTTCGGCGTCGAGGCCTGCCGCCCGATCCTGGAAATCATCATCGATTTTTGCTACCGGCAGGAGCTTATCCCGCGCCGCGTATCGGTTGACGAGTTGTTCGACGATACGACGCGCGCGCTGAAGATCGCCTAGCGGGCCTGCGCGCCGCGGCGCCTGTGTGCCGAGTAAATCAAGGAGCCGTGCATGGAAATCAACAAGGAGCAGATCGGCGATGCCTATGTGGTGTCGCCAACCGGCCGCCTCGATGGCATCTACAGCACGGCGTTTGCCAAGGAGGTCGGCGAACTGATCTCGGGCGCGAATCCGAAAATCCTGATCGACTTCGCCGAGATCGATTTCGTCACCAGCGCGGGCATTCGCGCGGTTCTCCTGCTGATGAAAAAGGCCAAGGCCTCGGGCGCCGCGTTCGGGCTGTGCGGGGTGAACGACCAGGTACGGGAGGTCCTCGACGCCACCGGCCTGGAGTCGATTATCCCGATTTATCCTGGACGGACCGAGGGCTTTGCCGCGCTGAACGAGGCCCATGCGAAGCAAGCGCCGGCGGACAATCCCCAAAGCGCCACGTCCGCTTCTGAAGTCAAGCAGACATCGGATTAAGGGCCGTAACCTGGACCGTCCGCCGTCCGCCCTTACGCTCGCGCGGTCAAACCGCATAAGGCTTTTCATGGCCTCGGCTCTTGCGAAAAGCGCACATGCCACGGTGGGGGCGCTCGCCTGGCTCGGCCGTCAGGGCACCCGGGCGTTGGCCGCGCTGGTGTTCATCGGCATTGCCGTGCCGCCGCTCGGCGCCTTGCTCAAGCCTTACGTCACGGCTGCGATTTTCCTCCTGCTCTGCGTGTCGTTCAGCCGGGTCGATATCGCGGCCTTGCGGGCTCACATGAAGCGCCCGGGTATCGTACTGGCGGCGACGGCATGGTCGACGCTGGTGGTGCCGCTCATGGTCGGACTCGCCTGCGTCGCCACCGGGCTCGACAAGCATGCGCCCGATCTGTTTCTCGGACTGATGCTCCAGGCCGTTGCCTCGCCGATGATGGCTGCGCCGGCGCTTGCCGCGCTGATGGGGCTCGACGCGACCCTGGTGCTGATCGTGCTGGTGGCGTGTACGGCGTTCGTGCCGTTCACCGCGCCGATTTTCGCCTACCTGTTCTTTGGCGCGCAGCTGATGCTTTCGCCGTTTGCGCTCGGCATGAAACTTTTTGCCATCCTCGGTGGTTCGCTGCTGGTGGCCGCGGTGATCCGCCGCATCGCCGGCGCCGCCGCGATCGAGCGCTATCGCGAACCGATCGACGGCCTTAACATTCTGCTCCTCCTCGTGTTCGTCACCGCGGTGATGGGGACCGTGGCAGGCAGTTTTCTCGCCGCCCCATTGAAGATCACCGCGATTTTGGTCTTGTCGTTTGCCGTGTTCTTTGTATTTCTCGGCCTGACCGTGCTGATCTTCAAGAAGCTCGGACGGAAACACGCGCTGGCATTGGGGTTGATGGTGGCGCAACGCAATATGGGGCTGATGCTGGCGGCGACGGCGGGCGTGCTGCCGGCGGCGACCTGGCTCTATTTCGCGCTCTCGCAGTTTCCGATCTACATCACCCCGCACCTGTTGCGGCCGATAGCGCGCGCAAAGACAGCTTAGGAGCAGATTGATGCCACGCATGAAGGGCGCGGAGCTGATCACCGAATACCTGATCGCCAACGACATTCCCTATGTGTTCGGAATTTGCGGGCACGGCAATGTCGGCATGCTCGATCCGCTCTATGCCGCGCGCGATCGCATAACGCTGGTCTCGCCGCGCCATGAGCAGGTGGCCGCCCATATGGCGGACGCCTATTTCCGCGTCCGTCACAAGCCGGTGGCGACGCTCACGTCATGCGGCCCGGGCTCGTGCAACATCATCATGCCACTCGCTTGCGCGCTGACTGACTCCTCGGCGCTGCTTGCCATCACCGCCAACGTGCCGACGCAGCAGTTCAACCGGAGTCCGTTTCAGGAGATCAACCGGCACTTCCAGGCCGATTTCGTCAACATCGTGCGCCCCGTGGTCAAGCGCAGCTTCCAGCCGACCCGCGTCGACATGCTGCCGTTGGCGCTGCGCCAGGCGACGACCGCGATGCTGTCCGGGCGGCCCGGTCCGGTGAATGTCGACGTGCCGTTCAACGTCTTCCAGGAAGAAGACAACGTTGAGCTGCCGCCGCCGGCGCCACCGCTCAATGCACAGCGGGGAGGGGCCTCGCCCGAAGAGATTTCCCGCGCGATCGATCTTATTCTCGCCGCGCGGCGGCCGGTCCTGTTCATCGGCCATGGCGTCACACTCTCGGAAGCCGGACGCGAACTTACAGAGTTCGCCAAGAAACTCGGCATCCCGGTGATCTCCTCGCCGAACGGCATGGGCTGCCTCGACATGACCGATCCGCTGTCGCTCGGCTTCATCGGACGCAACGGCGCGTTCCCCGCCAACGAAGCCGGCCGCCGCGCCGATCTCGTACTCGCCATCGGCGCGCGGTTCGACGACCGTTCGGCGTCATCGTGGCTGCCGGGTTTTTCGTGGAATTTTCCGAACACCAAGCTCATCCATGTCGATGTCGATCCGGACGAGATCGGCCGCAATTACCCGCCCGATCTCGGCATCCTCGCCGATGCGCGCACGTTCCTGCGCCAGCTTCTCGGCGATCTCGACCGGCGCAACGCCACGACCGCCACGAAGGAGTGGCTCGCCGACATCGAACTCGTGGCGAGCCGAATGGGAAAAATTCATTCGGCCGAATTTCGAGCTGCACACCTCGCCGCTACGCCCGGAACGCGTGGTTGCCGATTGTCAGGCGGTGCTGCCCGAGGACGCCATTATCTGCTGCGATGTCGGCGTCAGTCATAACTGGTACATGCAATTCTGGAACGCGCGCAAACCGCAGACCATGCTCAACTCGTGGGGCTTTTCCGGCATGGGCTTCGGCGCATCGGGCGCGCTCGGCGCCAAGCTCGCCGCGCCCGACCGGCCGGTCGTCGCGATCACCGGCGACGGCTGCTTCACCATGGTGCCGCACGTGCTTTGCACCGCGGTCGAGTACAACATTCCGGTGGTTTGGGTGATCTGGAATAATTTCGGCTGGGTCTCGATCCGCGATATTCAGCTCGGTCTGTTCGGCGGCCGCGAGCACGGCACCATGTTCCACCAGGGCGCCAACAAGAACCCCTACAACCCTGATTTCGCCGCCTGGGCCAAGGCGGCGGGCGTCGACGCGGTCACCGTGACGCGCTCGGAGGATTTCCGTGGCGCGCTCGAACACGCCGTGAAGGCCAACAAGCCCTATCTGCTCGACGTGCATGTCGACGCCGGAGTGCGCCCGCCTTCGACCGGCGCCTGGCAATTGCCGCCGACGCCCTACAAGGAGCCGGTATTCGGTCAGCGCTTCCTGCCCGATACGGCGCCGATGAAATAACGTCTCATTTGCTCTTGCTACCGCTCGTCCCCGCGCAAGCGGGGACCCAATCTGGATTCCCGCTTGCGCGGGAATGAGCGGAACTGATTTCTTGATGCGGAACCCGCGCACGTTATTGCCGGCGCCGCGAGCCGCGAACATTACCGCGCTGTAATCTCCATCATTGCTCCGAATTAATGCGCCCTACACGTGCGCGTAATTCGCAATGTCCAATTAGTACTGAAACGGCGGGTGCGCCGCCGGCCGAATTCCTCGATGGAGATTGTGATGACTGGAATGACTCCCGAAACATCCAACAAGCGCCGGGCATTTGGCGCCCGACGTATCGCCCTGATGGCGTCGGTCGCGGGCCTGGGCGCATTTGTCCTGCTCGCCGGACCGGGCGGCTACCGTCCGGCCGATCTCGGATTTGGAGCGCCGCCGGCGAATGCCGCCGAGGCCACGCTGCCGCATCCTGCGGGCTTCGCCGAAATCGTCTCAAAGGTTAAACCCGCGGTCATCTCGGTGCGGGTGAAGATTGACGGAACCGCCGAGGAGACCGGCTTGCGGCATAACGGCAGCAACGACCAGGTCATTCCGTTCGCCCCGGGTTCGCCGCTGCAGAAATTCTTCCAGCAGTTCGGTGACCAAAACGGGCAGGGCGATGCGCCGCAAGCTCACCGGATGGTGATCGGCGAAGGCTCCGGCTTCTTCATCTCGGCGGATGGCTACGCGGTGACAAACAACCACGTCGTCGATCACGCCAAATCGGTTCAGGTCACGACCGCCGACGGCACCATCTACAAGGCCAAGGTCGTCGGCACCGATCCGAAGACCGATCTCGCCCTTATCAAGATCGACGGCAAGAATGACTTCCCCTACGTGAAATTTGCCGATCAGGAGCCGCACGTCGGCGACTGGGTGATCGCGGTAGGCAATCCGTTCGGCTTGGGCGGCACTGTGACGGCTGGCATCGTCTCGGCGGAGAGTCGCGACATTGGATCGGGGCCGTATGACGACTTCATTCAGATCGACGCGCCGATCAACAAGGGCAATTCCGGCGGGCCGGCATTCGACGTCAACGGCAATGTGATCGGCATCAACACGGCGATCTACTCGCCGTCCGGCGGATCGGTCGGCATCGGCTTCGATATCCCGGCGCAGACCGCCAAGATGGTCATCGCTCAGCTCAAAGAGCACGGCTCGGTGACGCGCGGCTGGCTCGGCGTGCAGATTCAGCCGGTCAGCGCCGGCATTGCCGACAGCCTCGGCATGAAAAAGGCTGAGGGCGCCATCGTCGACAGCGCCCAGCCCGGCAGCCCGGCGGCCAGGGCCGGCCTGCAGCCCGGTGACGTCATCACCGCCGTCAACGGCACGAGCGTCAAGGATGCTCGCGGACTCGCGCGCCAGGTCGCGGGGCTTGCGCCCGACAGTTCGGTCAAGCTCGACGTGCTGCGTAACGGCGAAGCGCGGAGCGTGTCGGTGACGCTCGGTCGCATGCCCGAACAGCAGCAGGCAAACGCCGGTAACACTCAACCGCAGCCAAGCAACGGCGTGCCGCATCTCGGCCTGCGCGTGGCGCCTGCCGGCGACGTGGAAGGCGCCGGCCAGCAGGGCGTGGTGGTGACGGGCGTCGATCCGGACGGGCCTGCCGCCGAGGCCGGTTTCCAGACCGGCAACGTCATTCTTGATGTCGCCGGCAAGCCGGTTGCGACCGGCGCCGACGTTGCCAAGGCGCTGCATGAGGCCAAGGCACAGGGCAAGCACGCCGTCCTGATGCGGGTGAAATCGGGTAACGCTACGCAATTCGTGGCGGTGCCGCTCGGTAACGCGTAACAGGCGACGCGTACCGCAAGTGGTTGGTCCGGCCGGCGTGCCTTCGTCTCCAGACACGCCTGGCGCTCCAGCCGGTGAGGGCGGGCTTCTTGCAGGCCCGTCCTCATTCATTTTGACGGTCGCTGCGGATTGTGCCGCAAGCTTCTTTGCATTGCCGCCGCCGCGAAAGCGCGTTACGAGTTGCATCAGGGCGAACGCAAGGCGTGCCGCGCCGATGCGCACGGCGCGTCCGGGAGTTTCAGGCGATGCAGCCTTGGCCGATCCGCATGACGCGAAGCGCCAAAATTCTCGGCGCCGTGCTGTTGGTCACCGTCTTCGCCATCGTCGCGGTGCCTGTGCATATGCTTGGTCAGAGCGCCGTATTTACCGCACCCGGCAGAGCCGAGGGCGCGGGGCCGCCATTGTCCATCGGCGTTGCCGCGACCGGGCTGGTCAGTGACATTGCGGTGCGCGAGGGCAGCCGCGTCCAGGCCGGGCAGATCCTCCTCCAGCTTGCTTGCTCGGCGCAGGAGGCCGACGTGCGCACGCGGCAGGCGCAGCTTGCCGCCGCGGATGCGACCTACGACAAGTTCCGCAACGGGCCGCGCCCCGACGAGATTGCCGTTGGGCAGGCGGTGGTCAATTTCTCACAGGCGCGCGCCGAGGAAGCCGATAAGACGCTGCAGCGTACGCTGTCGCTGCAGGAAGGCGTCACCGTTACGGCGGCGCGCGTCCTTGAAGTCAAGCGTGACGCCCGTATCGCCGCGGCTCAGCTCACTGAAGCGCATGCGCAGCTTAATCTGTTGCGCGCCGGGTCGCGCGAAGAGGATATCCGCCAGGCGAAGGCGCTCCGCGATGCAGCGGCCGCCGAGCTTGATGCCAGCCGCGCCCGGCTTGCGCAGTGCTCGGTACGCGCCCCGGTCTCGGGTGTCGTGCTCGACGTTCTGGTCAACCGAGGCCAGTTTCTCAGCCTCGCGGTGCCGCAGCCGCTCTTGCATATCGTTCCGGACGGGCAGGCGCGCGTACGCGCCGAAGTGGCGTTGCATGATTTCGCTCACGTCTGTCTGCAGCAGCGCGCCTCGATCGCGGCTGACGCATTGCCAAATGCTGCTGTTGGGGCGCAAGTCGCCTCGATCAGCCCGACCGTCAGCCACGCCGCGATGGGGGCGGCAGGCAACACAACAAGCGGCTCCAATGGCAATGCGGATGCTAACGATGTCGTGGCAGTGGTTCTGAAAGTCGACGGCGGCACTCCAACGCTGCCGATCGGCATGCCGGTGACCGTGCATTTTCAGGCCTGCCCGTCGAAGAGCTGATGCTCCGTAACCGTCAATTGCGCTGTATCACGTCGGCGGGAATTGTGCAGGCAGGCTGGCCCGCCTTGCGGCAAATGTCGCGCCATGCATGCGCGACGTCCGTTCGTTGCAGCCGTGCGAGCTGATGTAGATTGGCGGACTTGTGCGCCGCCAGTTCAGTGGCAAGCTTGGCGAGTATCAGCGCACGGACGTTTCCAGGAAGCTCTTCGAACTTTGCCATTCCGGATTTGCCAGCGTCAGGATTGAGCGTCAACTCAGTCCCAGGCGCGCCTCCTGTTTCAATGACTGACCGGCATTCGTTATATTAGTAACCCGATTGCCCGATTGAGGTAGATCAATCTCGTCATGCCAAGCTGACGTAATGCACATGTTCGGTCGCCTAGTGGCTGATGTGGAGCTTTGTCAACGGTTGAAAGGCCCGGACCAGATCCTTGTCGAGCTTGGCGCCCATATCGACCAGAATCGCGTAGGCATCGGCATTGGATAGAGGCGGTTTGTAGGATCGGCGCTCGATGAGCGCGCCGAAGACGTCTGCGATCGTGACCATGCGCGCCAGGTCGGAAATTTCCCCGCCGCTCAGGCCGTGGGGGTAGCCTGACCCGTCGAGATATTCGTGGTGATGAATCACGATATCGAGCATCTCGGACGGCAGTTCCGCTACTGTCGTCAGCGCATCCCGTCCCAACTGCGGATGCCGTTTCATGATGTCCAATTCTTCGCTGGTCAGGCGTCCTGGCTTCTCAAGAATGCCCAGGGGAATTCGCGCCTTGCCGATGTCATGGAGCATGCCGGCGAGGGACAGCCGCTGGCGATCGGCCTTGGCGAGCCTGATCTGTTGTCCGAACGCGACCGCCAAGCCGGTCACCAGCAGGCAGTGTTGATATGTTGCGCTGTGGTGGGTGCGGACCGTCTCGATCCAGGCCGCAATGCCACGCGCCTCGACGTGGCTTACGATCTGATCGCCCGCGGCCTTGATCGACGGGGTATCAAGCCCTGCGCCCAGACATGCCGAGGAAAAGATGTCGCGCAGCGAATCGACCGCTGCACACACGGCAGGCGATCTACGAATGATCTCATTCGCCGGATCGGCCGACAACGATGTGACGTCGCCCAAGAGCTTTGTCACAAGCTCCCGGCTGTTGAACGGGCGGGGCAAAAAGTCGGTTGCTCCCAATGCAGACGCTCTCGATCGCTGCAGATGGGACGCCTTGTCGACCAGGAAAATCGCCTTGGCGGATCGCGGCTTGCGCCGGAGCCATTCCGCGACACTGGGAAGGATCGCAGTCTTGTTCAGATCGATGTCAAAAAGCGTCACCGCTCCCGGATTGGAGCGGAGCGCCTCTTGGACCGACGCAACCTGAACGTCGAAGATGCCCGCGAACTGATCGGGCAACAGGTCGATGTCGGCGCGCGCGTCGGCGACCACGGTGACTTGGTACATAGGCGCTCCGAAACGGCAAACGTGACGTGGAGACCCGCCTTCCCTCAATCATGGAGTGTATACGACAGCCCCTTAAACGAATATTTAAGACCACAGGCAGTGCGAGCCGGCGCCCCGAAATTCGCTATAGTCGCGGCGCGGTTTGCAGCCGCCGCGCACAGAGAGAACCTGCCATGAGCGGAATTTGTCGCCAAACGACATGCACTCTTCGATCTCATTTATCTAGAGTTGTGCTTTCCGTTTCTTTCGCTGTTTTGTTGGTGGCTGCCGCCGCGGCACAGCCGCAAACCACGATTAGAGCCGGCATGGTCGCGCATGGACCACCGCAATGGCCGCAGTACATCGCCGAGGAATTGGGCTGGTTCAAAGCCGACAACATCGATCTTCAGCTTGTCACCGCAGGTGGAGGCGGCGTCGCGCAAGTGGCGGCGGGGTCGCTCGACATGGCGCACAGCGGCTATCCGGATTTCGCCCGTGCCGCGTTGCACGGCGCCCCGGTCCGCATTGTGTTGTCGGATTTCATCGGGTCGCCCTACGCCGTGTTTGCCAAGAAGAGCATCAAGACGATCGCCGACCTCAAGGGCAAGTTGATCAGCATCGGCGGGCCGAACGATATCACGCTCATCTACATCAAGCCGTTCCTCGCCTCGGCTGGGCTGAAGGTCAGCGACGTCGATCTGGTTTATGCCAAGGCTGCGGGCGACCGTTTCGCCGCCCTGGCCGCCGGCGCCGTCGATGCGGCGATCCTCAATCCGCCGACCTATTTCGAAGCCATCGCCGCGGGCCTCACCAATCTCGGCGATACCAAGCCTTACACCGAAGGCATTCCCTTCACGGTGTGGGGCGCCAACACGACGTGGGCGGCGGCGCATCGCGACACGCTCGTCGCCTTCGCGCGCGATTACCAGCGGGCCGTCGCCTGGCTGTACGATCCGGCCCACAAACAGCAGGCGGTCGATATTCTTGTGAAGCGCGCTCACCAGAAGCCGGAGGATTCGCAGAAAGCCTACGACTATCTGGTCGGCAAACTGAAGCTGTTTGGCAGCAACGGCGATGTGCCTGACGCCGTTTACGGCAAGATGGCGGAAGGCCTCGCCGAGATCGGCACAATCAAGGCGCCGTACCTGCCGAAGTCGGCAGTCTTTGACGGCAGCTTCGTCCAGGCGGTGCATTGACATCGCATAGAAATGGCAAAGAAATAACATGGCAAGCGAAGGAAGATTGGCCGGACGCGTGGCGCTCATCAGCGGCGGCGCCGGTGAGATCGGCGGTGCGATCGCGCGATTATTCGCACGCGAGGGCGCTGAAGTTGCGATAGCGGACCTCGAACCGGACAAGGCGGAAAGTCTGGCGCGCTCGATTGCCGGTGCGGGCGGCCGGGCACAGGGATTCGGTGGCGACGTGGCCGACGAGGCGAGCGCCAAGACCACCGTCGCCCGTACGATCGAGGCATTCGGCAAGCTCACCACGCTGGTGAATGTGGCGGCGACAGTGACGCCCGACGGCACGGTGGAAACGCTGAGCCTCGAACAATGGAATAAGGCGATTGCGGTCAATCTCACCGGCGCCTTTCTGATGTGCAAATTCGCGGTGCCCGAGCTGCGCCGTTCGGGCGGCGGAAGCATTATCAACATCGCCTCGCAACTCGGCCACCTCGGTGTGCCCGCGCGCGCGCCCTACTGCACCACCAAGGCGGCGCTCATTCATTTCACCCGCATTCTCGCCATGGACCACGCCGTCGACAACATCCGCGCCAACACGATCTCTCCCGGGTTTATCCTCACCGAGCGATCCAGCGCGCGCGTCGGCGGCAAGGATCGGGCGCGCGTCGTCAATGGACCGCGGCATCTGCTCAACCGGCCGGGCGAGCCCGACGAAATCGCGGCCGGAGCGCTCTATCTGGCGAGCGATGAGTTGTCGTTCGTCACCGCGACCGATTTGCTCATCGACGGCGGCTACATTGCCTTCAAGGGCAAAGTCGGCGCCGAGGGCCGGCCGGTATTTTCTTAACAATAGACGTCTCAGGCGCCGTCAAAAAACAAAGACCGCCTGCGGTATTCGCAGGCGGTCCGAGTTATTGTTGCAGTGTTTGTTACCCGTTGTTGTGCTGCGTGTTCAGTTCTGCCGGGGGCCCTGCGCGGACGCCTGAGGATTGGCATTCTGCGGGTTGGCCGCCAGATAGTCGTCGTAGTTCTTGCCGGCATAGTTCGGCGTGGTCGGGACTTCCGAGATCGGGGTCGCCTTGGCCGGCACCGGAGTGCTCGGAGCCTGGCTGGCGTCGGCGGTGTCATCCGTCGCAGGTGCGCTGGCCGATTCCTTGGTGCAGATGTCGGCGAACACGACGAGGCCGGTCTGCGTGTAGGTCTTGGTCAGGCAGGTGCACGGTCCCGGAGAGACGGCTGCACTCGGAGCCGGCGTGGCATCGACCGCCGCAACGTCCTCACCCTGGATCCAGCGGCCGCCGCGGAACACCCAGTGCCAGTGGTGGTGATGGTGATGCCACCAATGTCCGATCCGGATCGGGGGATACGGGTGACGCGGGAAGATCGGGCGGATACGGCCAACGCGGTTGATGCGGGAGAAGTGGAAGCCGGTGGAGCGATGGGCAAACACCGCACGACCGCCACCCATGCCGCCGACATGGCCGGAGAAGTGCATTCCGCCGCCGCCGCCGCCGCGGGCGAAGCTGGCGCTCGAACCGAGCAGGGGAGCGGCCAGGGCCGCGGCTGCCGCGAGGGCGATGATCAATTTGCGTGAGGTATTCCGTGACATGGCTGTCTCCAGGTGTGAGAGGTTTGATGTCCTTTGGTCGCGGCGGTCACGGAAAGGTTCATGAAGGCCCGGCAGATTGATTTCAGCCCCTTGGGCGGGCTGGGCTGGAGAGGAATCTGTGCGGCAGCGCTTGGACGGGGGCGGTGTCGGCAAACGGATTCAGGTTCAATCTTTTAAGAAATTTTTTCGTTCAGGTTTACGGAATTTGGGCGGGCTTCAGTGCGCCGCTTTCAGCAGCACCATCGAGATCGCCGGCAGGTAGGTAATCAGCAACAGGGCCATGAAATTAACCGCCACGAAGGGCAGTACGCCGCGGTAGATCATGCCCATCGGAACGTTAAAGATGGCGCGCGCGGCGAACAGGTTAAGCCCGAACGGCGGCATGTAGAGGCCGATGCTCAGATTAACCGCCATGATGATGCCGAAGTGAATGGCGCTGACGCCGGCCGCCTCAACGACCGGGAGGAGAAGCGGCGTGAGGATAAGAATTGCGGCGGGCGGTTCCAGAAAGCTGCCGGCCACCAGCAGCCCGAGATTGACGAACAGCAGCGTCTCCCAGGCCGGCAGATGAAGCGCGTCGATGCCGCCGATCATCTGCTGCGGAATGCCGCTCGTCGTCATCAGCCAGGAATAGACACCGGCACCGGTGACGATGATCAGGATCTGCGCGATCAAATAAACTGAGCTGACGATCACCTGCCACAGCTCGCGCAATCCGATCTCGCGATAGATGAACATGGCAACGAACAGCGAATAAACCACGGCAACGCCGGCGGCCTCGGTCGGAGTAAAGACGCCACCGTAGATGCCGCCGAAAATCACCACGATGGTGCCGATCGCCCAACTCGCCTCCTTGGTCGAGGCCCAGATGTTTTTCCAGCGCGCGCCCGAGGTCAACGGCACCGCCTTGATGCGGGCGTAGATCAGGACATAAACCGCGTCGACGACCCCTATCAGCAGGCTCGGCAGAATTCCGGCGGTAAACAGCTGGATCGCCGAAACCTGCGCCGTCATCGCGTAGAGGATCATCGAAATCGACGGCGGAATGATCACCGCGACCGCGCCCGAAGAGGTGATCAGACTGACCGCGAAGCGCTCGCTGTAACCATGCTTGGTCAGCGACGGAAACAGCAGGCGTCCGATGGCAACGACGGTGCCAACGGTGGTGTGCGCCATGGCGCCGAACAGTTCAGACGAGGCTACGGTGGTTACGGCGAGCGAGCCGCGAACGCCACCGATGAGCGAAACCACCCAATTGACGACGCGGTTGGCGATGCCGCCGCGGCCCATGATCTCGCCGGCCAGCACGAAGAACGGCACCGCGAGCAGCGGAAAATTGTCGAGGCTGCCGAACATGTTGGTCTGGATCGCGTCGAGCGGCACATGCGCGACGAAGATTATCGCCGCCATGGAGGTCAGCGTCAGAACGACGAAAATCGGCAATCCGAGGATCAGCAAGCACGCCGGCAAAACGAAATAGATCAACGTGGCCAGCATCGACGTGCTCTTCTCGATCCGTTTCTAGTGATCGAAGTCGTGGTGCGGCGCTATATCGGTGCGGCCGGGACCGTAGACGATCAATCGCACCGCGATCAGGAACGCCGTCAATAGCAGTCCGAGCGGCAGGGCAGATTGCGGAATGGCGAGCGGAATATCGGCGGTATCACTTCGCTCGTTGAGCTCAGCCAGCATGGACACGACCGGCCAGGCGAACATCGCCAGCATGACGCACGTAAGGATCGTGACCACGTCGGAGAAAACTTCGAAGAACCTGCGTGCCCGTGGCGGCAACGCCAACACGACGACGTCCATCCTGATGTGGCGGCCGAGATAGCCGACCGGGCCGGCGCCGAGGAAGACGCAGCCGATCATCAGGAAGAGCATCGTCTCCTCGGCCCAGGTTATCGACGCCGAAAACACGTAACGGCCGATGATGTTGACGAAATTGATGCCGACACTGGCGACCAGCATCCCGCCCGCCGCCACCCGCAGGGTGGCCATCAATGCATTGATGCAACGGATGAAGATGTTTCCCATCGCCGGTCATCCGAGTCGCCGTCGAGCGCGTGCCCTGAGGCACGATACGCCGGGGACCATCACAAATTCCAGAGCGGGAAACGCAATTTCAATGCTTGGCGGCAGCGGCGCGGACCATCTGCAGCATATCGTGTACCGCCGGCTGGCTTTTCGTCACCTCGTCAGCCACCGGATCAAGCAGTGTCTTCATCTTCGCCAAATCGTCGGGCGGCAGCGTGTGTACCGTGCCGCCCAAAGCAGTCCAATCGCCCACCAGCTTCTTGGAGAAATCGAACTGCCACTGCTGCGCCTTGCCTTCGACCGCGGCGCCACTGTCGATCACGACCTTTTTCAGATCGGGCGGCAGCGTACCGAGCCAGGACGTGCTCACGACGGCAATGGAATTGATGTAGGTATCATTGGTGACGGTAATCACCTTGATCAGATCGTTCATCTTGAAGGCGACGAAGATCGACAACCCGCTGATCGTACCGTCGATCGTGCCCTGATCGAGCGCCGGCACGACTTCGGAGAGCGGCATCCCGATGCCGCTGGCGCCGAGTTTCGCCAACTTGGCCCGCTCCAGCGCGGTGCCGTTGATGCGTATCTTTTTGCCCTGGAAATCGGCGAGCCGCATGATCGGCTTCTTGGAGCCGTAGTTGGAGGCGCCGAGACTGAGCGTAGCGATTCCGGTCATGCGCTTCGGCGTGACCAGGGCATACATGGCCTTCTGTATCGCGGGATCCTGGACGGTGGCCGCTGCGTTGGCGTCGTCACGGAACACCATTGGTGCGCTGAACACGCCGAAGCGCGGATCGACGCCGACGAAGAAATCGGCCGGACCAACGTAACCCTGGATGCTGCCGAGCTGGACGCCCTCGATCTCACGCGGGATCGGCCCGAGCTGGCTGTTCGGATAGATTTGTACCTCGATTCGTCCGCCCGACGCTTTTTCGACCGCCTCCTTATAAAATTTCAGAAATTGATGCTGGCCCTCGTTCATCGTTGCGGTGCCGAATTTCATGACGAATTCCGCGGCCGCCGCCCTCGTGACAGGGGCGAATGCCAAGAGCGCCGCCATGACCGATACCGCCGCTGCGAAACGCGTCCGGTATGCGCCCGTTCCGCGGCCCCAAGACATAACTGTCTCCACTGCGCGCATCGTCCCCATCCCTTTGCTGTAACGCACTGATTATTTTCGGAAGTGTTGGCGGCGCGCTGGCAGCGCCGCAGATCGCTCGACTATAATGGCCGCGTGGAACTTGCCAAGCGGCGTTTCGCCGCGAAACGGCGGCCAGTTGCCGGCTGGCAACGCGCGGCGACACGCGTCGCACGAAGGAGACAGGGGTGACTGCTGCACCAGCGCTGGAGCCGCGCGCCGCACGCGCGGGCGTTGCGACCAATCACAGAGGACTAAAGAAGGACGCGCTGTCGTTCTGGTCGAACCTCGTCATCGCCATTGCCTCGACGGCGCCGGCCTACTCGCTGGCGGCCGCGCTCGCTTCGGTTGTGGCCGCCGTCGCCTTTCATGTGCCGGGGATCATGATCGCCGCCTTCGTGCCGATCCTGTTCATTGCCGCGGCCTATTATCACCTCAATCGTGCCGACCCCGATTGCGGCACAAGTTTCTCCTGGGTGACGCGGGCCATGGGCCCGTATTGGGGCTGGATGGCGGGGTGGGGAATCATTGCGACCGACATTCTGGTGATGCCCGGTCTCTCGCAGGTCGCCGCGCTTTACTCGTTCCGCTTGTTCGGCATTGCACAGCCCGGATGGACGGCCCAAGCCGTCGTCGGTGTCGGCTGGATTGTTGTCATGACCGCTATCTGCTGGCTCGGCATCGAACTTTCCGCACGCATGCAAAAGCTTCTGCTCGGCGCCGAGATCATCATCCTTGCCATATTCGCCGTGGTGGCGCTGGCCAAAGTCTATGGGGCGGCGCCGCCTGCCGGTGCACAGCACGTTGCGCTCTCGTGGTTCAATCCGTTCACCGTCACCGACCCCGGCGCATTCGGGCAGGCGATGCTGATTGCTGTTTTCATCTACTGGGGCTGGGATACCGGCGCCTCGGTCAACGAAGAAACGCAGAATCCCAAAACCGCGCCGGCATCGGCCGCCATCGTTTCAACGCTGATCCTGGTGGTGGTTTATGTGCTGGTCGCCGTGGCGGCGGTCGCTTTTGCCGAGCCCGGTCTTGCCAAGAACAGCGGCGACGATTTCCTCGCACCGCTCGCCAAAAGCGTGCTGCCTGGGTGGCTTGCCGAGCTTTTGATCCTGGCCGTCGTCACCTCGGCCGCCGCATCGACACAGACGACGATCCTGCCCGCGGCGCGAACGATGATCTCCATGGCGCATGCCGGCGCACTGCCAAAAAAATTCGGCGATGTGCACTACCGCAACATGACGCCCGGATTTGCCACGCTGGCGATGGGAGCGGTTTCGATCGTCTGGTACCTGGTCCTCGCTTATATCCCCAATGCCGACATCCTGACCGATTCCGTGACTGCGACCGCGTTCGGCATCGCCTTCTATTACGCGCTGACCGGATTTGCCGGCGCGATCTATTACCGGCGCGAACTGGCAAAGAGCCTGCGCAACTTCATCTGGATGGGGCTGGTACCGGCGCTCGGCGGGCTGATGATGCTCGCGCTGTTCCTCATGGCTTGCCGCAGCTATTTCGGACCCGATCAGGACAATACCGCCGTTTTCGGGTTTGGGCCGCCCCTGGTATTCGGCGTCGGGGCTTTGCTTCTCGGAGTGTTCCTGATGGTGCTGGCCAGGATCGCACTGCCTCATTTTTTCAGGCGGAAGCCGGAGGTCGTGGATCCGGCCTTCGTTGGGGTCCACCATCACCCCTGAAATGCGATCTCGGGCCAAGGCTGCACCAACTGCCTGCATGCCCGGCGACCGCAGCGTAACCCGACCCGAAAATATTTTGCTTGTGGCGATTTTTCGCTGGAACCATCGCCTTTTGTCGGCGTTTGCGGTCATGGCACAAAAGGTGGGGCCCGATAGTGAGGGGCGTTCCGCGCAGGTCTAAAGCCCCTCAAGGGTGGATTGCGTCCAGTCTGGCGCCGGGCGGCTCGAGCCGTTCCCGCGGCGGGAATGTGCGTTTGCGCCTTAGTCCGACTGCCAGGCGGCCCTGGCCGCCCCAGCCGCCCCGAGATGCCGCACCCCGTTGACCAGCCCCACCCGACACGCGCGTCCCCAACCGGGGTCCGGAGATACCCATGCAAGCGCCCGATGAAGTCGTCACCCCCGCCAACGCCAACGGCTCCTCTCACGCCGCGCCGTTGCCGGCGCACGAACATGGGGTGGAAGCTGGCCTTAATGGCGATGCCCACGGTCTCGCCGAACTGCTCCATGCCCTTCAGGCCATGCGGGTCGGCGATTTCTCGGTGCGGATGGCAGGCGATCGCGTCGGCATCATGGGCAAGATCGCCGATACCTTTAACGAGATTGTCGCCACCAATCAGCGCATGGCCGGCCAGCTCGAACGGGTCGGGCAGGTGGTGGGCCGTGAAGGTCAGACCCGTCAGCGCGTCCGGCTCGGACTGTCGGATGGCGCCTGGGGCGAGATGGAATCCTCGGTCAATTCGCTGATCGACGATCTGCTCTGGCCGACGACGGAAGTGACCCGCGCGATCGCGGCAGTGGCGCAGGGCGATCTGCTGCGCACCGTCAGCCTCGACGTCGACGGCCGGCCGCTCAAGGGCGAGTTCCTGCGCGCCGCCGAGATCGTCAACACCATGATCAAGCAGCTCAACGTGTTCACCTCCGAGGTGACGCGTGTGGCGCGCGAGGTCGGCACCGAGGGCAAGCTCGGCGGTCAGGCCCAGGTCGGCGGCGTGACCGGCGTGTGGAAGGAGTTGACCGAGAGCGTCAACTCGATGGCGTCGAACCTGACCGCGCAGGTGCGCAACATCGCCGAGGTGACGATCGCGGTGGCGAACGGCGACCTGTCGAAGAAGATCACGGTCGACGTGCGCGGCGAAATTCTCCAGCTCAAGGAAGCCATCAACACGATGGTGGATCAGCTGCGCTCGTTCGCGTCGGAGGTGACGCGCGTGGCGCGCGAAGTCGGCACCGACGGCAAGCTCGGCGGCCAGGCCATCGTGCCGGGCGTCGCGGGCACATGGAAGGATCTGACCGACTCGGTGAACGCCATGTGCGGCAACCTCACCGACCAGGTCCGCAACATCGCCCACGTCACTACCGCCGTGGCGCGCGGCGACCTGTCGCGCAAAATCACGGTCGACGTGCGCGGCGAAATTCTGGAGCTCAAAGACACCATCAACACGATGGTGGATCAGCTCAACGGCTTCGCTTCGGAAGTCACACGCGTGGCCCGCGAAGTCGGCACCGAAGGTAAGCTCGGCGGTCAGGCGCAAGTGCCCGGCGTCGCCGGCACCTGGAAGGATTTGACCGACAGCGTCAACTTCATGGCCGGCAACCTCACCGCCCAGGTGCGTAACATTGCCGACGTCGCCACCGCCATTGCCGGCGGCGACCTGTCGAAGAAGATCACCGTCAACGTCTCCGGCGAAATCCTGCAGCTGAAAGAGACCATCAACACGATGGTGGACCAGCTCAACGCATTTGCCGGCGAAGTCACGCGCGTGGCCCGCGAAGTCGGCACCGAGGGCCGGCTCGGCGGTCAGGCCAACGTCACCGGCGTTGCCGGCACCTGGAAAGACTTGACCGACTCGGTCAACTCGATGGCGTCGAACCTCACCGCGCAGGTGCGCAACATCGCCGAGGTGTCGACCGCCATCGCGACGGGCGACCTGTCCAAAAAGATCACGGTCGACGTGCGCGGCGAAATTCTCGAGCTGAAAGACACCATCAACACCATGGTGGACCAGCTCAACGCGTTCGCCGGCGAGGTGACGCGCGTCGCCCGCGAGGTCGGCACCGAAGGCAAACTCGGCGGTCAGGCCACGGTGCGCGGCGTCGCCGGCACCTGGAAAGATTTGACCAACTCGGTGAACTCGATGGCGTCGAACCTCACCGGGCAGGTGCGCAACATCGCCGAGGTGGCGACCGCCGTGGCGCGTGGCGACCTGTCGCGAAAGATCACGGTCGACGTGCGCGGCGAAATTCTGGAGCTGAAAGATACCCTCAACACCATGGTGGACCAGCTCAACGCGTTCGCCGCCGAGGTGACGCGCGTAGCGCGCGAGGTCGGCACCGAAGGCAAGCTCGGCGGTCAGGCCAACGTGCCGGGCGTCGCAGGCACGTGGAAAGACTTGACCGACTCGGTGAACTCGATGGCGTCGAACCTCACCGGGCAGGTGCGCAACATCGCCGAGGTGGCGACCGCCATCGCCGGCGGCGACCTGTCGCGCAAGATCACCGTCGACGTGCGCGGCGAAATCCTTCAGCTGAAGGAAACGCTGAACACCATGGTGGATCAGCTCAACCGGTTCGCCGGCGAGGTGACGCGCGTCGCGCGCGAGGTCGGCACCGAAGGTCGTCTCGGCGGCCAGGCCAACGTGCCGGGCGTCGCCGGTACCTGGAAGGATTTGACCGACTCGGTGAACTCGATGGCCGGCAACCTGACCGCGCAGGTCCGCAACATCGCCGAGGTGACCACCGCAGTGGCGCGCGGCGACCTCAGCCGCAAGATCACGGTCGACGTGAAGGGCGAAATCCTCGAACTGAAAAACACCATCAACACGATGGCCGATCAGCTCAATGCCTTTGCGTCGGAAGTCACCCGCGTGGCGCGCGAAGTCGGCACCGAAGGCAAGCTCGGCGGCCAGGCCCAGGTGCCCGGCGTCGCCGGCACCTGGAAGGACTTGACCGACAACGTCAATTTCATGGCCTCGAACCTGACCGCGCAGGTGCGCAACATCGCCGAAGTCGCGACCGCCATCGCGGGCGGCGACTTGTCGAAAAAGATCACGGTGGATGTGCGCGGCGAAATGCTGCTGCTCAAAGACACGCTCAACACCATGGTCGAGCAGTTGCGATCGTTCGCCGCCGAGGTGACGCGCGTCGCCCGCGAGGTCGGCGCCGATGGCCGGCTCGGCGGCCAGGCCGTGGTGCCCGGCGTTGCCGGAACGTGGAAAGACCTCACCGATAACGTCAACCTGCTGGCGGCGAACCTGACCACGCAGGTGCGCAACATCGCCGAGGTGACGACGGCCGTGGCGCGCGGCGACTTGAGCCGCAAGATCACCGTCGACGTGAAGGGCGAAATTCTGGAGCTGAAAAACACCATCAACACCATGGTGGACCAGCTCAACGGTTTCGCCTCGGAAGTGACGCGCGTCGCGCGCGAAGTCGGCACCGAAGGGTTACTCGGCGGTCAGGCGCAGGTGCCGGGCGTTGCCGGTACCTGGAAGGACCTGACCGACACTGTCAACGTCATGGCCGCCAACCTCACCGAACAGGTGCGCGGCATCGTCAAGGTGGTGACCGCGGTCGCCAACGGCGACCTCAAGCAGAACCTCGCGGTGAAATCGAAGGGCGAGGTGGCGGCGCTCGCCGAGACCATCAACAACATGACCGAGACGCTGGCGACGTTCGCCGATCAGGTCACGACCGTGGCGCGCGAGGTCGGCGTCGAAGGTCGCCTCGGCGGCCAGGCCAATGTGCCGGGCGCCGCCGGCACGTGGAAGGATTTGACCGGCAACGTCAATCTTCTGGCCGCAAACCTGACTACGCAGGTGCGCGCCATCGCCGAGGTGGCGACCGCCGTGACCAAGGGCGACCTGACGCGATCGATCCAGGTCGACGCGCGCGGCGAGGTGGCCGAGCTCAAAGACAACATCAACACCATGATCGACAACTTGCGGCTTACCACGGACCGCAATACCGAACAGGACTGGCTGAAGACCAACCTCGCCAAGTTCACCAATATGTTGCAGGGCCAGCGCGATCTGACGACGGTGGGCCGGCTCCTGCTCTCCGAGTTGACGCCGCTGGTCAACGCGCATCAGGGCGTGATCTACCAGATCGAGAGCGAAGACGAGGCGCAGAGCCTGAAGCTCTTGTCGGCCTATGCGGACGACGGTGCTAACGGCCATCGCCCGTCGCTCCGGCTCGGCGAAGGGTTGATCGGACAATCCGCGCAGGACAAGCGGCGCATGCTGATCACCGAAATGCCGGCCAGTGCCGTGCCGATCAGTTCGGCCTTGTTGAAGACGACGCCGCGCAACCTGATCGTGCTGCCGGTGCTGTTCGAAAGCCAGGTCAAGGCGGTGATCGAGCTTGCCTCGATTCACGAATTCACAACGCTGCAGACCATGTTCCTCGAGCAGCTGACGACCTCGATCGGCATCGTGCTCAATTCGATCGAAGCCACGATGCAGACCGAAGGGCTGCTCAAGCAGTCGCAGCAGCTCGCCGGCGAATTGCAGGCGCAGCAGCGGGAATTGCAGCAGACCAACGAACAGCTTGAACAGAAGGCGCAGCAGCTAGCCGAGCGCAACGTCGAGGTCGAGCGCAAGAACCAGGAGATCGAGCAGGCCCGCCGCGCGCTGGAAGAAAAGGCGACCGAGCTTGCGCTGACGTCAAAATACAAGTCGGAATTCCTGGCCAACATGTCGCACGAATTGCGCACGCCGCTCAATTCGATCCTCATTCTCGGCCAGCAGCTGACCGACAATCCGGAAGGCAACCTGACCGCCAAGCAGGTCGAGTTTTCCCGCACCATTCATGCCGCGGGTACCGACCTGCTCAATCTGATCAGCGACATTCTCGACCTGTCGAAGATCGAATCCGGCACCGTCACGGTCGACGCCGAGGACGTATTCTTCGCCAATCTGCTCGACATGGTGGCGCGGCCGTTCCGCCACGAAGCGGAGACGCGCCAGCTCGCCTTCGAGGTGAATATCGACCCCAATCTCGGCCGCACTATCACCACCGACACCAAACGGCTGCAGCAGGTGTTGAAAAATCTGCTGTCCAACGCGTTCAAGTTCACCGCGCAGGGCGGCATTCGCCTCACTGTCAACGCCGCGGTCGGCGGTTGGAGCGCCGACCATCCGGTGCTGAGCCAGGCGCCGGGCGTGGTGGCGTTCGAAGTGTCGGACAGCGGCATCGGTATCCCGCTGGACAAGCAGAAGATCATCTTCGAGGCGTTCCAGCAGGCCGACGCCTCGACCAGCCGCAAATATGGAGGGACCGGCCTGGGGCTCGCCATCAGCCGCGAACTCGCGAGCCTGCTTGGCGGCGAAATACACTTGCGCAGCGCTCCGGGTACGGGTTCGACATTTACGCTCTATCTGCCGATCAAATATGTCGGCCCGAGCACGCCGATCCGGGCGGCTGCGGCGACGACGGCGCCGGCGACACAGCTTGCCGGCCTGCATCTGCCGGCCGAGCGCACTGCCGAGCCGATCCCCGACGACCGCGTCGAAATCCAGCCGGGCGACAATATCCTGCTGATCGTCGAGGACGACCCGCACTACGCCCGCATCATGATCGATCTGGCGCGCGAGAAGGGGTTCAAGGCGCTGCTGGCGACGCGGGGCGACGACGCCATCAACCTTGCCAAGCAGTACCAGCCGTCGGCCGTGTCGCTCGACGTGTTCCTGCCTGACATGCTCGGTTGGACCGTGCTCAGTCAGCTTAAGCAGAATCCGCTGACGCGGCATATCCCGGTGCAGATCATCACCCTCGATGAGGACCGCCAGCACGGGCTCGCGCGCGGCGCATTCTCCTTCGTCACCAAGCCGACGACGCGGGAGGGCATTGCCGAGGCGCTCGGGCGGATCAAGGATTTCTCGCAGCCGCGCCGCAAGCGGCTCATGGTGATCGAGGACAATCCGGCCGAACAGATGAGCATTCGCGAACTGCTCGGTCATGACGACATCGAGATCGTCAATGCGGCTACCGGCGGCGAGGCATTGACGGCGCTGCGTGAGCGGCCTTGCGACTGCGTGGTGCTGGATCTGCGCTTGCCGGACATGTCAGGCTTCGAGGTGCTGGAGCGGATGCGTTCCGACAGCGCGCTGGCCGACGTGCCGGTCGTTGTCTTCACCGGCCGCGAACTGTCGGCGGAGGAAGATGCGCAACTCCACACCATGGCTCGGTCGATCGTGGTCAAGGGCGTAGAATCGCCGGAGCGTCTCCTCAATGAGACCGCATTGTTCCTGCATCGGGTCATCACCGATCTGCCGCCCGAGAAGCAGCAGATGCTGGAACAGCTCAACTCGTCCGATGAGGATCTGGTGGGTCGCACCGCGCTCCTCGTCGACGACGATCCGCGTAACATCTTCGCGCTGGCGAGCGCGCTTGAGCGTCGCGGCATGAACGTGCTCACCGCGACGACGGGACGTGAGGCGATCGAGCTGATCGAGCAGACGCCGTCGCTTGCCATCGTGCTCATGGACATCATGATGCCCGAGATGGATGGTTATCAGACCATCGACACCATCCGGCAGAACAAGAACTACCGCCGCCTGCCGATCATCGCGCTCACCGCCAAGGCGATGAAGGGCGACCGTGAAAAATGCCTGGAGGCTGGCGCTTCGGATTATCTTGCCAAGCCGGTCAATACCGAACAGCTCCTGTCCGCGCTGCGGATGTGGCTGCATCGCTGAGCGGGTATGCGATGAGTGAAAAGGTCAACGTTCTTCTGGTCGACGATCAGCCCGAAAAGCTGCTCGCCTATGAAGTCATTCTCAACGATCTCGGCGAGAACCTCGTCAAGACATCGTCGGCGAGCGAGGCGCTGGCATTTCTTCTCAAGAATGACGTCGCCGTCGTTCTCATCGACGTCTGCATGCCGGAACTTGACGGCTTTCAGCTCGCCGCGATGATCCGCGAGCACCCGCGGTTCCAGAAGACGGCCATCATCTTCATCTCGGCCATCCAGGTTACCGAGGTCGACCGGCTCCGCGGCTACGAGATGGGCGGCGTCGACTACGTGCCGGTTCCGGTCGTTCCTGAAGTCTTGCGCGCCAAGGTGCGCATTTTCGCCGAATTGTTCCGTAAAACGCGCGAGCTTGAACAGCTCAATGCCAAGCTCGAACGCCGCGTCGCCGAGCGCACCGCGGAACTGGAACAGTCCAATGCCAGGCTCCACGAAAGCGAACGCCAATTGCGGCTGGCGACCGAAGCCGCCGAGATCGGCATCTGGGACGTCGATAACGTTGCCGACACGTTGTATTGGCCACCGCGCGTCAAAGCGATGTTCGGTATCTCGCCGGATATCCCGGTAAGCATGAACGACTTTTTCGCCGGACTACATCCCGATGACAAGGAGGCGGTCGGCAAGGCCTACGAGGCGGCGTGCGACCCGGTCAAGCGCGCGATGTACGACGTCGAGTATCGCGCCATCGGCAAGGAAGACGGCGTCGTTCGCTGGGTGGCGGCCAAGGGACTGGGCATCTTTGATGTCAACGGCCGATGTGTGCGCGTCATCGGCACGGCGCTGGATGTGACCAGCCGCAAGGAGGCCGAGGAACAGCAGAACCTTTTGGCTAGGGAGGTCGATCACCGGGCACGCAATGCGCTCGCCGTCATCCAGTCGATCATCAGGCTGACACGGGCGCGAAACGTCGACGATTACGTTGCCGCCATCGAAGGCCGCATCAAGGCGCTGGCGCGCGCGCACACGCTGCTGTCGGATTCGCGCTGGCACGGCGCCGACCTGGCGACGCTGGTCGGCGAGGAGCTCGAGCCCTATCGCAGCGGTGACAAAGTGAGCATCGACGGACCCGGGATTTCGCTGCAGCCATCGACCGCCCAGGGCCTGGCGTTGGCGCTGCACGAGCTCGCCACTAATGCGGCGAAGCATGGCGCGCTGTCCTCGGTCAGCGGCAAGGTCAGGCTCAGCTGGCGCTTGCAGCCCGACGCCTTGATATTCGATTGGGCCGAAAGCGGCGGTCCGCAGATCGCGCGGCCGACGACGCGCAGCTTCGGACTTCGGGTCATCCGAGCCAGCATCGAGCAGCAGCTCAATGGCAGGACGAAGTTCGACTGGGATCCGGACGGGTTACACTGCAGCTTCTGGATTCCGCGGCGCGCCACGCTGAAACCGCGGGAGGCTTCCAGCGCCCATAACGTGGCCGAGCTGCGCGCGCCTGTGACCGCCATGAAGCCGGCCACCGGTCCGCGCGTGCTTGTGGTCGAAGATGAGGCGCTGGTCGCCATGATGATTCAGGAATGCCTTGCCGACTTCGGCTATCAGGTCGTCGGCCCGATTTCGACGACCACGGAAGCGGCGGCGAATGCCAAGGACGGGCAGTTCGAGGCCGCGGTGCTCGATATCAATCTCGGCGATGGCGCGGTCTATCCGATCGCCGATATGCTGGCGGCGCGGGGCGTGCCATTCGTGTTCGTGACCGGTTACGAGGCCGACAGTGTCGATGCCCGTTTCCGCGAGGTCCCGATTCTGCAAAAGCCGATCGAGCGGGAGCTGTTGCGAAAAATATTCGCGGTCACCGCGAAGGTTTCGGCTACGGGCTGATCGCCGGCGCCGCGGCCTCGATCAGCTTGCGCGGATCGCCGGCGGGCGTGTCGTCGGGAAACAGCCGATCGGAGACGCCGCCGTAGCGCTGCTCGCCGTCATGCAGCCTGGCATTGTTGGTCTCGCGCAGCGCCGCATCGGCTTCGCCGTAAAGGAACGCCAGAAAGGCATAGCGGCGGCCGCGCGTGACCGGCGTGACCTGATGCAGGGCGCCGCAGGAAAACACGATGGCGCCCCCGCATGGTGCCCGGTAGGTGCGGCTCCCGAATTCCGGAAATACCAGATCGCACCCATCGTAATCGGTATTGAGGTTCATGCTGATGGCGAAGCGCCGGTGCTGGGCGCCGGCGTTGACGTTATCGCGGTGCCGGTAAAAATGGCCGCCAACGGCGCTGTCGTAACAGGCGACGTTGTAGCGATCCATGCGAGTTGCCTGGAACTGGAAGAAGCGGTCCACCGCCGGCAGCAGGCGACGCACGATCTGGCCGCGGATCACGTCGCGCAGTTGCGGCGCGGCGACCGGGAGATCGTTGCGGCGCTTGATGCGGTAGTCCAGCACCGTCGACGTCTTGCCGTCGCTGTCCAGCAGGAACCCCAAATCCCTGCCGCCAAGCTTGTCGTAGAAGCTGATGAGAAAATCGCACAGCGCAAAATCGAACACACGCGGCACGATCAATGCTGGCGCCGTGAGCGGCACGCCGGCTGAATCGTCGACCGCCGGCAGGCTCGCCAGCACATTGCGTACCGCCGATGCATGTCCTCCCGGGTGATCCCACGGAATGTTGGCGATCGCGCGCAGCATCGGATCGAGGACGATCGTGCGCGGCATGCCGGCAGCGCCATACTGGCGTGAGGCCTCGCCGTCATAATCGGCGGCAAAGCCGATGGCCGTGGTGCCGAGCGCTCGGTAGTATTCCGGATCTGCCGGCGGAGCGGTCAGCACCCCGTAGAACACCAGCCGGTCTTCATCAAACTGCCGCGTATCGCATAGCAGTGCGGCAAGCTCCTCTTTCACGCGTGGATCGGCTGGCGAGCCCAGAAAGCTCAGTACGATCCAGCGGCCGGCCGCCACTTGCAGATTGAAGGAACCGTTTCCGATCAGCGGCAGGCCGAACCAGGGCACCGGGTCGCCGAGAACAATCACGGTATTGCCGGTTTCGTTTCCCGCCATGTCATCCGCCGATCGAACAGGCTTGGTGCGGCGCAATGCGCCCGGCGGGAGCATGCTGCGTCATGGTAAATTTTGTTCTAACTGAAAGATGCGCCTGATTCGCGGGTGATCGAAGGGCTGCTGCGCCGGTGAAAGCGACCCTGAACAAGACCGTGCCGCCCGACACGCGCCACTCGCGCGTTGCTGAGCTGGATCGCGTGCTGGAGCGCGAGCCGGACGCGATCGAGCCTCGTTATGAGCGCGCCGGCCTGCTGCGTGAGCTAGGCGCCTTCGAGGCAGCCAAGCGCGATTACCTTGAACTGATCCGCCGCAAACCGGGCAATTTCGGCGTCTTGAACGATTTCGGTACGCTCGTTCTCAATGCCGGATACGGCAGCGCCGCGCGTTCGCTGTTCGAGGAGGCGGTGCGGCGCCATCCGGACAATCCGAAGGGCCGTGTCAATCTCGCCAATCTCTTATTGGTCTCGGAAGAGTACGACCTGGCACGGATCCATTTCGAAGCGGCGTTGCGCGCCGATCCCGATCATATTCACGCCCATCGCGGGCTTGGCAATCTGCTCGCGGACATGGGCGATGCGGACGGCGCCCGGCGCCATCGCGATCTGGGGTTTCGCAAAGACTTCCTCACTGCGCTGCCTTATCGCGGCGCCGGCGCGCCGGTCAGGGTGTTGCTGTTGATTTCGGCCATGGGCGGCAACATCCCCACCGCCTCGCTGCTTGACGACAGCGTGTTTGCAACGACGGTTTTGGTCGCCGACTATTACGACGGCAAAATGCCGCTGCCGCCGCATGACATCGTGTTCAACGGCATCGGCGACGCCGATGTCTGCGGCGACAGTCTCGCCGCGGCCGCCGCGGTCGTCGCGCGCACCACCCGGCCGGTTGTCAACGATCCGCGCGCGGTGGCCGGAACCGGGCGGCTCGACAATGCGAAGAGGCTGCGCGGGATTCCAAATCTCATTGTGCCGCGCATGGCGAAAGTGCCGCGGCAGCGTCTTGCCGGTCAGGCCGCCGCAGAGACTGTTGCGGCGCACGGCTTGAGCTTCCCGCTGCTCGTTCGCGTGCCGGGTTTCCACACCGGCCGACATTTTGTACGTGCCGCGACGGCGGATGCGCTTGCCGGGGCGGCGGAAAACTTTCCGAGCGACGAAGCATGGCTGATCGAACAGCTCGACGCGCGGGATGGGGACGGAATGTTCCGCAAGCTCCGCGTCATGATCGTGGCGCGCCAACTCCATCCGCTGCATCTGGCAATTTCGCGCGACTGGAAGGTGCACTACTACACGGCCGACATGGCGCAATCGGCGCACAATCGTGCCAAGGAGGCGCCGTTTCTCCACGACATGGCAAGCGCCATTGGTGCGCGCGGGATGACCGCTTTGCAGCGCATCGCCGACACGCTGCAACTCGATTACGGTGGTATCGATTTTGCCGTCGACGCGCGGGGTGACATCCTGTTTTTCGAAGCGAATGCGACGATGGTGATGGTGCCGCTTGCCGCGGACAAGAAATGGGATTACCGGCGAACGGCTTTCGACAGCGTGTTCGCCGCGGTCCGTACAATGCTGGTGGACCGCGCGCAGGCGCGCGCGTAGCGCGACTTCACTTCAGCATATTGGTCAGCCGCCGATAGCGCGCGTAGGCCGGCTCCCACATTTTCGCCTGCACTGCCGTGGCAATCTGCTCGGGCGTCATCGCCGCCGCGAGCCCCTCGGCGACGGCCTGCTTCGCCACCGCCGTGGCGACACGGAACGAGATCTGGCGAAGCTCGACAAGGGGCGGCAGCAGATTTGCCTGCGGGTCGCGGCGCGCCGGCGACAGTTCGGCGACCGTGCGGGCGGCGGCCAGAAACATGTCGTCGGAGATGGCGCGCGCGTGCACCGCGATGGCGCCAAGCCCGATGCCCGGATACACATATGCATTATTGGTCTGGTCGACCCGGGCTTCGCGGCCCTGGCGCTGCACCGGCGGAAACGGACTGCCGGTGCCGATAACGGCGCGGCCGTCGGTCCATTCCAGAAGGTCGTGCGGCGTCGCCTCGCTGCGTTCGGTCGGGTTCGACAGCGGAAAGATGATGGGGCAGGGCGTATGGCGCGCCATCGCCCGCACGATGTTTTCGGTGAAGGCGTGTGGTTGCCCCGACGTGCCGATCAGCACCGTCGGCCGTGCATTGGCGACGACGTCGGCGAGCGCGATGCGGCCTGGAGTCTGGAGCGTCCAATCGGCGACGCGATTGCGCGGTTGCGCAAACGGAGTCTGAAACGGCTGCAACCCCGGCATATCGTCTGTCAGCAGGCCGTCGCGGTCGACCAGATAGAAGCGGCCGCGCGCCTCGCGTTCGTTGTCGCCGGCTTCGATCATGGCGCGCAGCAGCAGCGCGCAGATTCCCGTGCCCGCGGAGCCGGCGCCGAGCACCGCGACGCGCTGGCTGTGCAGCGGCTCGCCGGTGACATTGACGGCGGCGAGCAGCGTGCCGACCGCTATCGCGGCGGTACCCTGAATGTCGTCGTTGAAGGTGCACAGCCGATCGCGGTAGCGCGCCAACAGCCGGTTGGCGTTGCGCAGCGCGAAATCCTCCCAGTGCAGCAGCACGTGCGGCCAGCGCTCACGGACCGCCTCGACGAACGTCTCGATCATCGCATCGTACTCGGCACCGCGGGCGCGCTCGTGTTGCCAGCCGATATAAAGCGGGTCGGCCAGGAGCTCTTTGTTGTCGGTGCCGACGTCAAGCAGGATCGGCAGCGTGGTCGAGGGATGCAGCCCCGCGCACGCGGTGTAGAGCGACAGCTTGCCGATCGGAATTCCCATGCCGCCCGCGCCCTGGTCGCCCAGACCGAGGATGCGCTCGCCGTCGCTGACCACGATGGCCTCGACGCCATCGAAGCGCGGATGATTGATGATGCGGCGGATGGCATCCTTGTACGGCAGGCTCAGAAACAGGCCGCGCGGTTTGCGGAAAATGTGACTGAACAGCTGGCAGCCGAGCCCGACCGTCGGCGTATAGACGACGGGCATCATCTCTTCGATGTTTTGCGTCAGCAGCGAATAGAACAAGACCTCGTTGGTGTCCTGCAGGCCGCGCAGGAACACGTAACGATGAAGATCGCTGGTCTGGCTGCGAAAGGCATCGAGCCGGCGCTTGACCTGCATATTCAGCGGTGTCACGCGCGGCGGTAGCAGGCCGTGCAGGTCAAATTCATCGCGCTCGGCGTCGGAAAAACCCGTGCCCTTGTTGAGCAGCGGATCGTTGAGGAGTTCGTAGCCGCTGAGCGCCGTCTCGACAGTACGCTGAGGGAGTGCTGCCTTGTCTTGCGTTGATGACATCCCGCCAGCGCCACTACGTTGCCGGGCTCGCCGCCGCACCCATCCCAGGCGCGCGGTCAATCCCGAACGCCACGCCCTTGGCTTCACCGCCCAGCGCGGCCAGAATCACGATCGCGACCGCCACAATGCCAGCAACCAGCGCCAGGGCGAAAGCGTAATCGTTACCATAGTGCACGGCGATGCCGGCCTGCAACGTTGCATTGATCGAGGCGATGAGGTTGATGGGATAGCGCGGCAAATGCTTACGGATGGTCCTCTGCCACGTCGATCAATGTGCCATCGGGATCGGCCAGTTGCAGCGTGCCGTGCGGGCATTTTTGCAAGAGCTTAAGCCGCGCTGTGCCCTCATCGTCGAACGGGATCGGCTTGGCGCCGAGCTGGATATTGCTCTTGGTCACCCACGCGACGTTGTCCGAAAAAGCCTTCAGGTCGGGCACGCGAAAGCCGATGTGATCCATGCCGGGCTGCTCGATGCCGGCGCCGTTGAACGACGATATCTTCCACGGCACGATCGCCATGGTCATCCGGCCGTCGGTCAGATGGTAGCCGCCTTCTTCCGACGGCAGGTTGCGCGCCTCCAGTTCGAACACGTCGGTATAGAAATCGGCGAGCCGCTCCGCCTCCCGGGCGCGGATGGCGAAATGGCTGAACGTCGTCTCCTGTTTCCACTCGCCCTTGGCATAGACCTCGGCGCGGTTCTCGTGGCCCGGCTGGGACAGGTCGAAATAATTGCCGGCCGGATCGTGGGCACTGTAGCTTGCGAACGGGCGATTGCCCGGCCGTTTGACGATTTCGATATCGGGATATTTCTTCGCCACCTTCTGGCGCACCTTTTCCAGGTCCTCGACCTCGATGCCGAAATGATCGAGGCCGGCCTTGCGCCCGCCGCGGCGCGGGATGAGCGTCATGCCGACATAACCGTCGCCGACCGAAATGGCGCCGATCTCGCGCGCGGTGTCGCCCGATGCTTTCAGCCCGAACATGGCGCGATAGAACATACCTAGGAGCGTGTAGTGGTCGCTGGTGATGGCGAGATGATTGAGCTTTCCGAACATGCTGTCTCCTGCGGCCTTGGTTGGGTCAAGCCTAGCACGCGGCCGGCGGCATCGCCTACATCAGGGTCGAGACGATATTGACGGTCAGCGCCAGCACCGTGACGTTGAAGAAGAACGCGACGACACCTTGCACGGTCGTCAGCCGCCGTATCGCTTTGCTGGTAATCTGGACGTCCGATACCTGCGCCGTCATAGCCACGACCAGCGAATAATAGAGAAAGTCCCAATAATCCGGCTCTTCATTGCCCGGAAAAACGAGGCCGCCGATCCGGTCATCTTTGCCTTCGCCATAATATTCGTGCGCGTAATGCAAGGCGAAGATGACGTGCATGAATGTCCAGGACAGCAGAATGGTGATGGCACCGATTGCCACCCGGAAGGCGCCGGGCGCATGGCCGAGTTCGGAAATTACCGCGGCAAGGCTGGCCACCGCCGATGCTGTGGTCAATACCAGCAGGGCAGCCGCACCTTCATCCTCGACACACGCTCTCTGACGGATGTGGTCGACCGGCCAGCGTTCCATGATCCAGAAGATCAGCGCCAGGTAGAGCAGGACACCGCTGTCCCAGCCGGCGAGAATGCGTGTTGGAACGCGCCAGTGCGTGGCCAGCAGCAGCAGCGAGATTGACACCCCAAATGATACGGAAAGCAGCAATCGGATGTGCAGCCGCCAGAAGCGGGCGAACGCCGTCGCCTTGCGCAGTTCGCGCCAGGCCACGCTTGCGGGGTCCCGTCTCGATTTTGGCAATGTATATTCCTGTCGTCGGCCGCAGCTCAATTTTGGCTTCTTATTTGGTGGTCTGGCAACCTAAATTCCTGCCGAAAGGACATCGCCGATCTATTCGAGCGGCGTGCGGCGTGGAACGATCAGGTTGCCGACGAAACTCTGGACGGCTTCGTCATTCTGATTGTAAGTCGTGGTCCGTACCCGGATCAGACCACGGTCCTTGCGCGATTTGGACGGCCGTGTCTCGAGCATTTCGCTCTTGGCGTAAAGTTCGTCGCCTGGGCGCACCGGCCGTTGCCAGGACAGTTCGTCGAAGCCGACGCCGATGATGCCGCCGGCCGGCTTGAACTCCCCATCGGCCATGAGCCGCATGGTCAGCGCCGCGGTGTGCCAGCCGCTCGCCGCCAAGCCGCGGAACACCGAATTTTTCGCGGCCTCCTCGTCGAGATGGAACGGCTGCGGGTCGAATTGCCTGGCGAACGCCTTGATCTGTTCGGCGTCGATCTTCAGCCGGCTGGTGTTGAATATCTGACCGACGGAGAAATCCTCGAAATAATGAATCTTACTCATGGCTTGATCAACTCCTGCCGCGCGGTCCGCGCCGGCGGCACAGCACCTCCCCGAAACCAGGCTCCGCTAGCAACGGCCGCAGTGTTGATCAACCCGAAAGCTGCGAGCGCGATCGCCAGCGCGATGAAGACGCCGCTCAGACTGCCGGCGAAATGCAACGCCAGGAAACCGCCTGCGGCCGCGATGACGAATCGGGCAAAATTGCCAAGGAGCGGCCACAACAGCCGGCCCGCGCCTTGCGAGGCGAAATAGAGCGCCATGCCCAGGCCGAACAGGCCGTAGACCGGCCCGACGGCGTGCAGATAGCGCGAACCGGCATCGATCATCGCCGGATCGCTGTCGAACAGCGACAGCCACGCGCGCGGCGCGGCAGCGGCGCTTAGTCCGATGACCTCGCACAGCCCGGCGGCGATTGCCGCGCCGATCCAGGCGACGCGCAGGGCGCGGTCGCGGCGGCCGGCGCCGATGTTGGTTCCAACCATCGCCACGAGCGGACCGCCGAGCCCGAACACCAGCGGGATGAGCAGATATTCGAGCCGCGAACCGGTGCCGTAACCGGCGATCGCAGCGGCGCCGAATACGCCGACGAAACCGGTGGCGATGGCGATGGTGAGATTGGTTTGAACGGTAATAAGCGCGGCGACCAGACCGACGCGCAGAATGTCGCGAAACAGCGCCCAGCGCAGCCGCATGCCGGCAAATCTCAGGCGCACCACGCTGCGGCCTGTGCGCAGATAAGCGGCTAGCGCGGCGCTGCCGACCGCGTAGTAGATCAGCACCGCGAACGCACCGCCGGCAACGCCCAGCCGTGGAAACGGGCCGAACCCGAAGATCAGGCACGGCGACAGCGGGATGAGTACCACCACCCCGACACAAGTTACGATCGCGGGCGTCGCCATGTTGCCGCTGCCACGAATGACATTGGCGAGCGAATTGAACAGCCACACCAGGATGGCGCCGGTAAACACGACGCCCGAATAGGTCAGCGCCGCGGCAAGCGACGCGCCGCTGCCGCCCATCGCCGCGTAGAGCGGGCGCCCGCCGGCGAGCAGTGCGACAGTGAAGATGAGGCCGAAGATCAGCCCGATCAGCAGTGCGTGGACCGCGAGGGCGTCGGCGTCGGCGCGGCTGCCGCGGCCGAGGGCGCGCGCAATCGCTGAGGAAATCCCGCCGCCCATGGCGCCGGCCGACATCATCTGCATCAGCATCACCACGGGAAACACCAGCGCCACACCGGCAAGCGCCGCGGTGCCGAGCTTGCCGACGAAATAAGTTTCGACCAGGCCGACGGTCGTCTGCGCCAGCATCACCAGCATGTTGGGCGCGGCGAGGCGGACGAGCGTGGCGGCGATCGGTCCGTCGAGCAGCGCGACGGTGCGCGGATCGTAGCGTGGCTTTTCAACGGCGGCGGCAGGCTGGTCGGGCTGCGAAGCGGAGACGGTCAAACTCGCGGATGACATCGGTGCAATCCTGGGGGCGACCTTGGTGCCGATTGACGGATGACGCAGTTGACGACGGACACTCAGCGGAGTTGGAATTGACCCTGGCCGAAATCGCTGCCGACCACGGCGCGCAACATCTCGCGCAGGTTTGCCGCGCGCTTGCTGCCGAAGGTGTCTTCGAACCGCGTCTGTGCCTGCGACCAGGCCTTGCGTGCCTCGTCGAGGCGTTTCGTTCCGCTCCTCGTCAGGTGAAGCTCCTTGGCACGCCGGTCGGATGCGGATGCCTCGATCGCGATCAGTCCGTCACGCTGCAACGGCTTGATGTTGCGGCCGAGCGTCGTGCGGTCGGTGATCATCGCCTCGGCTAGCGCGTTGATCGTCATTGGACCGAGCCGGTCGAGCTTTGCCAGGATCGAGAACTGGTTGCCGCGCAAGCCCAATGGCGCCAGGAACTGATCGTAGAGTTGGGAGACGTGCCGGGCCGCCGAGCGGACGGCGAAGCAGTTGCAGTCGGCTGTCGGGGAGGTCATCTCCGGATTTCCTTCTGCCGCCCTCGATATAGGTGCATATACGCATAATTAGGCGCAAGTACGCCTATGTCAAGGCCATTGCGGCGGGCGGGGCGCTGCAATCGAGGAAGCCCAACGGAGATTGCAGCTATTTTTTCTGCGTGCCCATGATTGAAGCGAAATGGGCGACCAGCGCGTATTGGTCCTTGAGCGCGGCGGTATAGCCGTCGACGTCCAGGGGCGTGGCCGGCTGGCCGGTCTGCGTCAGTCTTTCGCGGACGGTCTTGTCAAGCGCGGCGAGCACGTCGGACGCGATCCGCCGTCGCAATTCGATGGGCATGCCGCGCGGACCCAGCAGGCCCAGGACGGGACTGGCGAGCAGGTCTGGGTATCCGGCCTCCACCACGGAGGGAATGTCCGGCGCGATCGGCGATCGTGCGCGGCTGTTGATGGCTATGATCTTGATCTTGCCGGTCTGCGCGTAGCTGCGCATCGCCGCGTAGGATTGCATGCACAGCTGAATCCTGTTTTCGCCGAGATCAAGCGGCGACTTCGTAATGTCGCGGTAGGGCACCTTGGCGATCGCGAGCCCGTTCTCTTTGACGAAGCCGTCGAGCACGAATTCGGAAAATCCCGGCGCGACCGCGTAGCTTGTCTCCTTCGGCTTGGCGCGCGCCAGCGCCACAAATTCGCGCAGCGTGGAGATGCCGAGACTGGCCGGCACCGCCATTGCGATCTGAACCTGGGCCAGGCCTGCGATCGGCGTAAGGTCGGACTCGGGATTGAAGGAGATATTCGGATGCATGTAGCGTTGCACCACGAACATGCTGCTCGGGCCGAAGAACAATGTATTCTCATCTTTGGCCGACACGACGGTCTGCAGCGACAGCAAGCCGTCGCCTCCCGGCTTGCCATCGATAATGACGGGTTGGCCCCATTTCTTTTGCAGCGCATCGGTGATCAGCCGCGCGGCGGTGTCGGCTCCAGAACCCGGGCCGAACGGCAGCACGAAGCGCACCGGACGCGTGGGCCACTGCTGGGCCACGCCTGCGGTCGTGCTGGCTGCGTGAACCGCGAACGCAAGCGCGGCGATGACGGTAAGGCGAAACCAACTCTTGAGCATGATTCTTTTCCCCTGCGGCGCGCTTACAGCGCTGCCACGGTTTCCACTTCCAGCCAATAGGCTTCGTCGGCCAGACGGCTGATGATGAGCAGCGTATGAGGCGGATAGGCGCCGTTCGGGAACATCGCCGGATAGGCCTTGGCGCGCCAGGCCCGATAGGCGTTGGCGTGTTCGGGCCGCAGGACATACGTGCGGAACTGCACGACATTCTTCCAGTCGGCGTTGACCGAGCGCAGCGCGGTGTGAATGTTTTTGAACACCTGGACGCACTGCGCTTCGAAATCGCCTTGGCCGATGGGGGCGCCATTGGCGTCGATCGGGGTCTGGCCGGCGAGGAACACCAACTCCTGGGTTTTGGCGTAGGCGACGTGACTATAGGGCGCCGGTTTGCTCATTCCATCCGGATTGAAAATCTTGATCTCGGCCATCCGACGTCTCCTCTTTGCCGTTGCGAATGTATTTCGGTCTAGTGATCGGCGAGTCCCATGGCTGCCTTTGCCTTGGCCACAACGTTGGGCGGCGTGGCAACCGTGTCATGAACGATTTGCGTCACTTCATCGGCGCGCATTGGCTCGATGGTGAACCGGATCCTGGCGGCGTCCGCCAGGAAGGCGGGATCTTTCATTGTTGCGGCCAACGCGTCGCGCAAGATCGCGAGCCGGTCCGCAGGCACGCCGGGCGGCGCCACATAGGGCTGGCCGAGCGCCGGCGAGGACGAGATCAGCTTGAAGATCTGGCGCTGCTCGTCGGTCGTTGCGAGTTCGGTCAAGAGCGGCACGTCCGGCAACACTTTGTCGCGGCGAACGCCAGCCTGAACGAGAAACGCCACCTTGTGGGCGCTGATCCAATCGGGATGCTGGCTGGTGATTGAGCCGAGGCTGAAGGCGCGCGCCTGGACTTCGCCGCGCTCCATGCCGAGATTGACATCCTCGGAGGTGCGATAGCCGGTCACGATCTTGAACTTGGTGCCGAGCAGCTTGTTCACCACCATCGGCAGCAGCACGATGCCGGCGCCCGCGCCGGTGCCGCCGAGCACGATCTGCTTCTCCTTTGCCTGTGCGATGCTGGTTATGCCGGCCGTGTGCCAGACCAGGATGACTTCGTTCTGCGGGCCGGTCGAGCCGAGCCAGTTGAATTTATCCGAATCGTAGCGGATGCCGCCGGAGTTGAGCACTTGCTGCAGCGGCATGGCGCTGTGAAGGGTGGCGATCGCGGTGCCGTCTTTCGGCGCGATGTTGAACATGTAGTTGGTGGCGAGCACGTTGCCGCCGCCCGGCATGTTCTGCACGATCATGGCCGGATTGCCGGGAATATGGCGCGGCATGTGGCGCGCAAACAGCCGCGCAACCGTGTCATAGGTGCCGCCGACGCCGGTCGAGGTGATCAGCGTGATGGTCTTGCCTTTGAAGAAGCCGGCATCGCCTGCCGGCTGGGCGCCGGCGCGCGCCGCAAACGGAAATATCAGGGCGCCGGCGGCGGCACACGCCAGCCAGGCGCGCCGCGAAATATTGTTTGTCAGCTCCGCAGTCACCGGGATGTCGCCCCCAAACGCGATCAGCCGTAGCGCGAAAAGTCGTGGCCTTCTTTGACCACGAATTCGAGCAGGAACGGCGAGCCTTTTTCGGTCACGTCGACCGCTTCCTTGAGGGCGCCGACGATATCGCCGGGCTTTTCCACGCGGCGGGCCGCAACGTTGAGGCCTTCGGCAACTTTCTGATAATTGCCGCCGACCGTCATGGAGCCGTATTTGGCATCCGAAATCTTCAGCACATCGCGCTCGGCGCCCATGACGCCATTGTTAAAGACGACCGTGAGGATGGCGATGCGGTTGCGCGCCGCAGTTTCGATATCCATCCCGGTCATGCCGAATGAGGCGTCGCCCATGACGTTGATGCAGAGTTTCTCCGGCGCGGCGAGCTTGGCGCCCATGGTAATGCCGAGCCCGTACCCGAGCTGGGTCGACTTGCCCCAGCCCATGTAAGAGCCGGCCGCGGTGGTCTCCCAGAACGGGATCATCTGCTCGCGCGGGCTGCCGGAATCGTGCGTGATGATGACATTGTCGCGGTCGAACGTGCGCATCATATCGCGGATCACGCGGTACTGGTTGAGCGGCATCTCCTCGGAATTCAGGTGTTTGCCCCATTCGTCGAGCCACGCCTTCTTGCCGGCGGCGACTTCTTCCTTCAGCGAGGCGAGCGCATTGCCGCCGCCCGGGCCCTTCTGTCGCGACACTTCGGCGATCAGCGCGTCAACGACGAGTCCGGCATCGCCGACGACGGCGTGGTCGGCGCGATAATCCTTGTTGATGTCGCCGGCGTCATTGGTCGAATGAATGACGGTTTTGCCCTTGGGCACCGACGGGCCGAAATTGGTGACGGTGAGGCTCGACCCGATCGCCATGATGACGTCGGCCTTTTTCAGAAAGTCGGCATACATCTTGGAGCGCGAGCGGGTCGCACCACCCAGCGCCAACGGATGGCTGTCGGCGATGGCGCTCTTGCCGGGATTGGTGGCGACCACCGGCGCCGGCAGCATTTCGGCAAGTGCCGCGAGCTTCTCGCCGGCTTCGGCGTAATGGACGCCTTGACCGGCCCACAGCACCGGGTTCTTGGCGGCAAGCAGCATCTCGACCGCCTTCTTGATCGCGTCAGGGTCGGGCGCGGTGCGCGCCACCGGCACCGGCTTGTAATCGAGCGTGCCCTTGAATTCCGCTTCGGCGACCTCTTCGGGTAATTCGATCAGCACCGGGCCGGGCTTGCCCGAGCGCATGGCGTGATAGGCCCGCCGCATCAGATCGGGCAGTTCCTGAACGTTGTGGGCCAGCGCCGACCATTTGGTGACCGGGCGATAGACGTCGGCGGCGCGGAACACCGGGCGCACATACTGCCGCGCGAGTGGCAGGGCGCCGGCGATGACCAGCATCGGAACGTTCTCGGAATATGCCTGCGCGATGCCCGGAAACGCGTTCTCGATGCCAGGGCCCGCCTGGGCGCCGAACACGCCGTTCCGCTTGCCGCGCTTGATGCGGCTATAGCCGTCTGCAATGCCGACGCCGACGCGCTCCTGCCGGCACAGGATCGGGCGAATGTCGATTGCCGCGCACGGTTCGATGACGGCATTGCGCGGATAGCAGGAGAAAAACTCGGTGCCCTCAAGCTTGAGGCTTTGGGCAATCACTTCGGCGCCATTCATGGCTGGTGACTCGCTCTGTCGTGGATACAGGAAACTGCGTGGCGTAGCAGAAAGGGGAGCAGATCTATTCGGCGGCAATCGGCGTGTCGCGGGCGATGAATTGCTGCATAGCGTCCGTGAACGGCACGTCCTTTCGCGCCTCGAATCGGCCGGAGCGCACGCGATAGCTCGCCGGATTCATGCCGGGCAACGGCTTGCCGTCGGCGTGATCCTTGAGAGTTTGCAGCAACAGCCGCCTGATCTTGACGATGGCCGCATCCGAAGCCAGCAGATGCTCGCAGGCGCGGTCGGCGATCGGCCCCATCGATTCCTGAATGGCGCAATCCTGTGTTCCGAAGCCCTTGAGACCGGTATACGACTTGCCGCTCGCCTGAAGCTCGCGATCGATCAGATAGTCGTTGCCGCGGTTGCGCACGGCGTGATCGGTGCCGGGGATGTTCTCGGTATGGATGCCGAGTCCGGCCTTGGTGCGCGCCAAGTCCTCCTCGGTGAGCACCCGTGACGGGTGGAAATCGACGCTGTAGAGCATCGTGTTCTCGTCGTCGACCGGCGCCCAGACGTGCGCGGCGTGCGGGATCGACGAGATGATCTTGTGGAACGGCGACAGCATCACATTCATATTCCACATGACGATACCGTCGCCGCGCTCGCGGCCGGTGCCGACCACGAAACCGAAGTCGGTCGGGATCACTTCGTAGAGCGAGGCAACGATGCGGCGGCTCGGATCGCCCTCGGCGCCATGCAGGAAACTCAAATGCGTGGCGTCGAAACCGCCTTCCAGCGCTTGCAGCCAGTTGCATTCCTGGACATGACGGGTGGAGTACCGTTGCTCGGCCGGCAGCAAAGTCCATTCCAGTTCGGGGAATTCCGGCTTGTGTTCGGCCGGTCCCATATAGGTCCACACTACGTCGCCACGTTCGATGCAGGGATAGGCCTTCACGGCGAGGTGTTTCTGCGCATTCGTGCGGTGCGTCTCGCTCATCTGCGGAACGCAGGGCAGGTCGACGCAATTGCCGTCAACGTCGAACTTGATGCCGTGATAGACGCAGCGCAGCCCATGCGCCTCGTTGCGGCCGTAAAACAGCGAGGCGGTGCGGTGCGGGCACTTTTCGTCGACGAGACCGATGCGGCCGCCGGTGTCGCGGAACAGGACCAGGTTCTCGCCCAGAAGCCGCACCCGCAATGGCGGGCCGTCCGGCTTGGCGATCTGTGCGCTAAACGCCGCGGGAATCCAGTAGCGGCGCATCAGTGCGCCCATTGCGGTCCCGGGACCGACGCGCGTCAAAAGCTCGTTCTCGTGCTGCGGCAGCAAGGGCGCACCTCCGTGGGATCGTTTCGCGAGCGTCAACTCGGCGTTGGACAATTGTCGCCCGGCCGGGCGCGCATTGCAATTCGCCGGCGCGATGGCAGCGCTGCGTCAGGGCACGTGCCGTCCCAGCAAGCGCGCCGCCTTGTGGGCGACGTCTGCGGGCGTGCGGTAGACATCATCGATGAAGCTTGCGATCTCGCTGCCGAGCATCGGCGAAAAGCTCAAAGCGGATTTGGCGAGGTCAGCGCGGTACGCCGGATCGGCCATGGTCTGGTCGAACGCGTCGCGCAAGGCCGCGACCCGATCGGGCGGCGTGCCGGGCGGCGCGGCGATCGGACGGTCCATCACCAGCCAGCCGAAAATGAGCTGCATGATCTGGCGCGTCTCGGCGGTCTTGGCATAGTCGGCGATCACCGGCACGCCTGGGAGCCGCGGATCGCTCTTGAGCGACGTCTGCACCAGGATCGTGGCGTTATCCTTGGTAATGCCGAGGCTGTGCAACGAATCCAGGCCGAGACCGCAGAAGCCTTCGATCTCGCCGCGTTCATAAGCAAGCCGCAGGCCCGAGCTGCCGTTATAGCCTTTGACCAGCTTGAATTTCGTGCCCAGCAGAGTGTTGAGCACAACCGGAAAATCGTAGGTGCTGGTGCCGGCCGCGCCGGTGACCATCTCGCGCTTGAACACATCGTCGAAAGTCTTGATCGCGGATGTCCTGGAGGCGATGCAGACGTCGCTTTCGGCGGCGGGCGCCCCGATCCAATTGAATTTGCGCGAGTCGTATTGGCTCGGCACGCCGCCGATCACCGGATCGACAACGATGCTGCCGGCGAACAGGCCGATCTCGGAGCCGTCCTTTGGCGATACGTTAAACACGCGGTTGGCTGCGTTCATGCTGCCGGCGCCCGGCATGTTGTGGACGATGATGTTGGGATGGCCCGCGATGTGCCCGGCGAGATGCTTGGCGATGATCCGTGTGTAGAGGTCGGCGCCGCCGCCGACATTGAAGCCCTCGATCAGGTTGAGGTCACGTCCCTGGTAGAACGCGGCGGCGTCCTCGGCGCGAGACGGGGGCGAGGCAAGCAGCGCCACGGCGAGACAGCAGGTGGCTAAAGCAAGTGACGGGCAGGGAAATTTTCGCATTGCTTCTTGTGTGTTCTCGTTGCCGGGCGCCCCGACCCGCGGGCCCTGGAGCAGCGCAGCCTAGCATGGCGTAGGTCACACAATGTACCCGGCTTTCGGCCAGCCCCGGTTTCTTTGGGGCGCCGGTTCGATTATCATCGCCTGCACTCGCGGGTGCCGATGGACGCAAGGCGGAGGCAGGATCATGACGCGTATTCTTTCGCTGTGCGCCCTCGCTTACTTCGCCTTCACGGCGACGCCGGCGATGGCCGGCTGCGATCTCCATAGCGAGCATTGCTGGCTGCGGGCGCATCGCGTGATCACCCACAAGCAAAACCATATCGCTTTTCTTGAAGCAAACCCGGACGTCGATGACGGCGCCAAGGGCCGGATCATTGGCCGGCTGCATTACAAGGTTCTGCATATCCGCGCCTATATAGGGCCGCGCTGGCCGCATTGGCCGACGCCGTGCTGCTACAGCCGGCCGAGGCTCTACGTCCGCTGATATTGCTTATTCCGCCGGCGCCGGGGGTGGTGCGCCGTACAGTCCGGGCATGAGGCGGGCGCGCAGGCCCTGCGTCCACTGGCCGAGCCGATCCAGATAAAGGTACAGCACCGGCGTCGTGTAGAGCGTCAGCAGCTGGCTGATGATCAGTCCACCCATGATCGAGATGCCGAGCGGGCGGCGGATTTCGCCGCCGGAGCCGAAACTCAGGGCCAGCGGCACGGCGCCAAGGATCGCGGCCGAGGTCGTCATCATGATTGGGCGGAAGCGCAACAGGCAGGCCTGATAGATCGCATCGTATGCGCTTAAATTGCGCGAGCGCTTCGCGTCGATGGCGAAGTCGATCATCATGATGGCGTTCTTCTTGACGATGCCGATCAGCAGAATGACGCCGATGGTGCCGATGATGTCGAACTCGGTGTGGAACAGCATCAATGCCAGGAATGCCCCGACGCCAGCCGACGGCAGCGTCGACAGGATCGTGATCGGGTGAACGTAACTCTCGTAGAGGATACCGAGCACGATATAGACCGCCGCGATCGCGGCCAGGACCAGCACGATCTCGTTGTTCGCCGACTGGGCGAACAGCTGTGCGGTGCCGGCAAGGTTGCCGTGGATCGACGCCGGCATGTGCAGATCGTTCACCGCGTTGGCGATGGCCGCGGAAGCTTCGCCAAGCGAGGCGCCCGGCGGCAGGTTGAACGAGATCGTCGAGGCGACGAACAGGCCCTGGTGCCGGACGGAGAGGGGAGTATTGCCCGGCTTATAGTGGCTGACCGCGGCCAGCGGCACCATCGTTTCCTTGGTGGTGCTCACCGCGGCGCCCGACGACGTGGCGCCCTTGCCGGTGTTGGCAAGGGCATTGATGGCGGCATTACGGGCGGAATTGTTGTTGGCGTTGGCGGCCGCGGTCGCGGCTGACGAGGCGGCGCCGGGCGTGACGGGAGGCGTGACGTTGCCGCCCGGCAGATTCGATGTCGCCGTACCCGAGGCGCCGCCACCTGATGTCGAGATCCAAATGTCCTTGAGCGACCGAGGATCGTGCGTGTAGCGCGGGTCGATTTCCATGACGACGTGGTATTGGTTGATCGCGCTGTAGATCACCGACACCTGCCGCTGGCCGAACGCGTCGTAGAGCGTGTTGTCGATCTGCGCCGGCGTGACGCCGAGTCGGGACGCCGTATCGCGATCGATCACCAGATCGGTTTCAAGCCCTTTCTGTTGCTGATCGGAATTGACGTCGGCGAGAACGGGACTGCGCTCCAAGGCCTGGACGAGCTTCGGCGTCCAGGTTTCGAGATCGTCGGGATTGTCCGACTGCAGGGTGTACTGATACTGGGCGTTGCTCTGCCGGCCGCCGGCGCGAATATCCTGCACCGGGATGAGGAACAGGCGCCCGCCGGGCACCTGTGCGAGCTTTGGCCGCAAGCGTGCGATGACCTGATCGATCGGCGGCCGCTGCGTATTCGGCTTCAGCGAGACGAAGACCGAGCCGGTATTGATCTGGCCGAAGCCGCCGCCGCTGCCGACCCCGGTATAACCCACCACATGCTCGACGGCGGGGTCGGCCTGCACGATCGCCATCATCTGACGCAGCTTCTGCGTCATCGCCTGGAACGACACGCTCTGGTCGGCCTGCAACGCGCCGATCAGGCGGCCGGTATCTTGCTGCGGGAAATAGCCTTTGGGGACGATGTAGGCGAGTACGAAGTTAAGCGCGATCGCCGTCAAGAAGATGACGAACACGATCCTGCTGTGGCGCAATGCCCAGTCAAGCGAGTGCTCATAGCCATCGAGCACGCGGGTGAAAAATCTGTTGCGCCGCTCCGCCTGCTCGCGCGGCCGTGCACGCAGAAACAGCGCCGACAGCATCGGCGTGGTGGTGAGCGAGATACAGAGCGAAATCAGGATGGCGAGTGACAGCGTCAGCGTGAATTCGCGAAACAGCCGGCCGAGAATGCCGCCGAGCAGCAGGATCGGCGTGAACACCGCGACCAGCGACAGACTGATCGACAGCACCGTGAAGCCGACTTCGCGCGCGCCACGCAAAGCCGCTTCCATGCGCGGCATGCCCTCGTCGAGATGACGCGAGATGTTTTCCAGAACGACGATGGCGTCGTCGACCACAAATCCGGTGGCGATGGTCAACGCCATCAGCGACAGAATATCGAGGCTGTAACCCAGCAGATACATGGCGCCGAACGTGCCGAGCAGCGACACCGGCACCGCGATGCTGGGGATGAGCGTAGCGCGGACATCGCGCAAGAATAGATAGACCACCATGGTGACGAGGATGACGGCAATCACCAGCGTCATCTCCGTGTCGTGCAGCGACGAACGGATCGTGGTCGAACGATCGATGGCGATCGAGACATCGATGTCGGACGGCAATGCCGCCTGCAGGTGCGGCAGCTCGCCCTTCACGCCGTCGATGGTATCGATGATATTGCCGCCGGGTTGGCGAAACAGAATGACCAGCACCGAGGGGCGGCCGTTCGACAGGCCGAGGTTGCGCACGTCCTCGACGGAATCGTTGACGGCCGCGACGTCGGACAGGCGGACCGCGGCACCGTTGCGATAGGCGATGACGAGCGGCAGGTAGTCGACCGCCTTGGTGGCCTGATCGTTGGTATAGAGCTGATAGCGCTGCGTGCCGTCGTCGATCGAGCCCTTCGGACTGTTGGCGTTGGCCGAGGCCAGCGCCGCACGCACGTCTTCGAGACCGATGCCGTATTTAAAGAGCGCCTGTGGATTAAGCTCGACGCGCACCGCGGGCAGCGCCGAACCTCCGATGATCACCTGACCGATGCCGGAAAGCTGTGACAGCCGCTGCGCCAGCACGTTGCTCGCCGCGTCGTAGATCTGCCCCTGGGTCAGCGTCTTCGACGTCAGCGCCAGGATCAGGATCGGCGCGTCTGCCGGATTGACCTTTCGGTAGGTTGGGTTGGTCCGCAACGCAGCCGGCAGGTCGGCGCGCGCTGCATTGATTGCCGCCTGCACGTCGCGGGCGGCGCCGTTGATGTCGCGGTTGAGGTCGAACTGCAGGGTGATGCGGGTCTGGCCGATGCCGCTCTGCGAGGTCATCTCGCTGACATCGGCGATCTGGCCGAGATGACGCTCGAGCGGCTCGGCGACACTGGTCGCGACCGTGGTCGGGCTTGCGCCGGGCAGCTGCGCGCTGACCGAGATCGTCGGGAAATCGACCTGCGGCAGCGGCGCCACCGGCAATCTGGAAAAGCCCAGCGCGCCGGCAAACGCGATGCCGAGCGTCAGGAGCGTCGTCGCCACCGGCCGGGCAATGAACGGGGCGGAAATATTCATTCCGCCGGCTCCGGGCGGCCGAGGCGACCCGCCGCCGGGCGCCCGGTCAGGCGCACGGCCAGCCGGTCGAAATAAAGATAGATGACCGGCGTCGTGAACAGGGTCAGCAGCCGACTCAAGATCAGGCCGCCGACCAGCGTCAGGCCCAGCGGATGGCGCAGCTCGGACCCGGTGCCGGTGCCGAGCATCAACGGCAGCGCACCGAGGATCGCCGCCATCGTGGTCATCATGATCGGCCGGAAACGCAGCAGGCACGCCTGGTAGATCGCTTCCCGGGGCGGCAGGCCTTCAATGCGCTCGGCCTCGAGCGCGAAGTCGACCATCATGATCCCGTTCTTCTTGACGATGCCGATCAGGAGGATGATGCCGATGATCGAAATGACGTTGAGGTCGTAACCATACAGCATCAGCGACAACAGCGCGCCGACGCCGGCTGACGGCAGTGTCGAAAGGATGGTGATCGGATGGATGAAGCTCTCGTAGAGCACGCCGAGCACGATGTACATCGTCACGATCGCGGCGAGGAACAGAAACACCTCGTTGCCCAGCGAGGACTGAAACGCGGCCGCCGTGCCCTGAAACGCGGTGATGAAACTCTCGGGCAGGCCGATATCGCTTTCCGCCTGCTGGATGGCGGTGATAGCTGAATCGATCGAATAGCCGGGGCTGGTGTTGAATGAAATCGTCGTTGCGGGGAACTGGCCGTAATGGGTGATCACGAGCGGGCCGGTGCGCTGTTCGATATGAGTAATGGCCGACAGCGGCACCTGGCCGTTGGTCGCGGACGATGACGATGGCAGATAGATGCTTGACAGCCCGGCGAGTGAGCGCTGCAGCGTCGGATCGAGTTCAAGGATGACGCGATACTGGTTCGACTGCGTGTAAATGGTAGAGATGATGCGCTGGCCGAACGCATCGTAAAGCGCGTTGTCCACCGTGGCCGGCGTGATGCCGAAGCGGCTGGCGGTCGCCCGGTCGATGACCAGATCGACCGCAAGCCCCTGCTGCTGCAGGTCGCTGACGACGCCCGACAGCTGCGGCAGCCGGTTCAGGCGGTCTACCAGCTTCGGTACCCAGCTGGCGAATTCCGTGGGGTTTGCATCTTCCAGCACGAAATTGAAGGGCGCGCGGGTGATGGTCGAATCGATCGTGAGGTCCTGCGCCGGCTGCATGTAGAGCGTGATGCCGGTCACGCCCGAGACCTCGCGCTGCAGCCGCTGAATGATCGCGCTCGCCGACAGGCTGCGCTCGTCATGCGGCTTGAGCGTTATCAGAAACCGGCCGGTGTTGAGCGTCTGGTTGGTGCCGTCGACCCCCACATAGGAACTCAGATTGACGACGTCCGGATCCTTGAGCACCGCCTCGGCGAGCCGGTTCTGCAGCGTCGTCATCTCCTGATAGGAGACGCTCTGCGACGCTTCGGTGATGGCCTGAATGAGGCCCGTGTCCTGCACCGGGAAAAAGCCCTTGGGAATCTCATAGTAGAGCAGAACGGTGAACACGAGCGTCAGCACCGCCACCAGCAATGTCAGCGGCTGGCGATCCAGCACCCAGTTCAGGGCGCGGCCGTAGCCGCTGATCATGGCGTTGAAGATATGTTCGGAGCGCACATCAAACGCGCTGCGTTCGGACTCCGGACGATGCCGAATGAGCCTGGCGCACATCATCGGCACGAGTGTCAGCGAGACCACGGCCGAAATCACGATCGTAATGGCAAGCGTGATGGCAAATTCATGGAACAGGCGGCCGACCACGTCGCCCATGAAGAGAAGCGGAATGAGCACGGCGATCAGCGAGATGGTCAGCGATATGATCGTAAAACCGATCTGCTGGGAGCCGCGCAACGCAGCTTCGAGCGGTGACATGCCGGCTTCGACGTAGCGGGCAATATTCTCGATCATGACGATGGCGTCATCGACCACGAAACCCGTGGCGATGGTCAGCGCCATCAAAGACAGATTGTCGAGCGAGAAGCCGAGCAGATACATGGCGCCGAACGTGCCGACCAGCGACAGCGGCACCGACAGGCTTGGAATGATGGTGCCGGGCAGGGTGCGCAGAAACATGAAGATCACGATCACCACCAGAACGATCGCGAGCCCCAGTTCGAATTCCACGTCGGCGACCGATGCGCGGATGGTGACGGTACGGTCGCTCATGACGGCGAGGTCGACGGCCGCCGGTAGCGTGGCGCGCAGCGCCGGCAATAGCGACTGGATGCGGTCGACAACCTGAATGATGTTGGCACCGGGCTGTCGCTGCACCGACAGTACGATGGCCGGCGTGGTGTCATACCAGGCGCCAAGCTTGGTGTTTTCCGGACCGCTGACGATGCTGGCGACGTCGGAAAGCCGCACCGGGCTGCCATTACGGTAGGCGATGATGAGGTTGCGGTACTGATCCGCGCTGGTGAGTTGATCGTTTGCGTTGATGGTCGAGGCCTGCGCGGTGCCGTCGAAATTACCTTTCGGCGTATTGACGTTCAGCGTACCGATCGTGGTGCGAATGTCGTCAATGGAAAGTCCGTAGGCGGCGAGCGACTGCGGATTGAGCTGAATGCGCACCGCCGGCCGCTGGCCGCCGCTGATGCTGACCAGTCCAACGCCGTTGAGCTGGGACATTTTCTGGGCGAGGCTGGTTTCGCTCAAATCCTCCAGGGTGGTCAGCGGCAGCGTCTTGGATGTCACCGCGATGGTGAGGATCGGCGCGTCGGCCGGATTGACCTTGGAGTAGATCGGGGGCGTCGGCAGATCACTCGGCAGCAGATTGCCCGCCGCATTGATCGAGGCCTGTACCTCCTGCTCGGCCACGTCGAGCGAGAGATCGAGGCTGAATTGCAGGGTGATGACCGAGGCGCCGGCCGAGCTTGCCGACGTCATCTGGTTGAGCCCCGGCATCTGGCCGAACTGGCGCTCAAGCGGTGCCGTGACCGATGAAGTCATCACTTCCGGGCTCGCGCCCGGATAAAGCGTCTTCACCTGGATGGTGGGATAATCGACCTCCGGCAAGGTCGACAGCGGCAGAAACGTATAGGCGATGATGCCCGACAGCATGATCGCCACCATGAGAAGCGTGGTGGCGACCGGACGCAGGATGAAGGGTTCGGAGACGTTCATCTCAATTCATCGTTGCGCCTGGAGGCGGACGGCAGTTACCCCGCCCACTACTGGCCCGAGCCGCCGCCCTGTCGCCGGGTACGGCCGCCGCCTTTGCCCTTTTGTCCGCCGCCTCCGGCAGGAGAGGCCGCCGGTGCGACTTGCTTGCCATCGACACTGCTGACTCTGACATGCAGTCCGTCGCGCAGGCGGTCGGCGCCATCGGTCACCACCTTGTCGCCGGCCGCAAGTCCGCTTTCCACGGTCGTCATGCTGCCGCCGTGCGGATCGACGTAGGTCGGACCGACGGTGATCTGACGCACCGAGACGGTATTGTCGTTATTGACCAGATAGACGTACGTGCCCATTGCGCCGCCCGGGGTGGCGCCGGGTGAGCCGCGCTGGATCGCGGCGGTCGGCACCGTTAGTGCATTCTGCAGCGTCTTGACCAAAAGCTGCACGTTGACGAACTGGTTGGGAAACAGCGCGTTGTCAGCATTGTCGAACTGGGCGCGCACCCGCACGGTGCCCGTAGTGGTGTCAATCTGGCTGTCGACGGCCATCACGCTGCCGACGGCAAGCTGCTTGACGTTGGCGCGGTCGAACGCAGTGACCTGAAGCTTGGTGCCGGCATTGAGCTGCGGCAGCACATCCGGAAGATCGTCCTCCGGGATCGAAAAGATCACGGTGATTGGCTGCAGTTGGGTGACGACTGCAAGCCCGGTCGCGCTGCTCGGCTGCACGTAGTTGCCCGGGTCGACGAGCCGCAGTCCAATGCGGCCGGTGACCGGCGAGAGAATGTGGCAATAGGCGATGTTCAAGGTCTGCGCGTCGATCAGGCTTTGATCCTGTTTGATCGTGCCTTGATACTGCTGGACGATGAAGACCTGATCCTCGGCCTGCTGCTTGGCGATCGAATTCTGCGCCGCCAATGTTTGATAGCGCTTCAGATCCATCTGCGCCTGACTGAGCAGGCCTTGATCGTGCGCCAGTTGGCCTTCGTACTGCGCTTTCAAGATCACGTAAGGCCGGTCGTCGATCTGCGCCAGCAGTTGACCCTTCTGCACCGTCTCACCTTCGGTGAAAGCAACCCTGGTGAGATAGCCGCTGATCTGGGATTGAACCGTCACGGTGGCGATCGGCGTCACCGTGCCGAGTGCGTTGACGATCACCGGGACATTGTTGGTCACGACCGTGGCCGCACCGACGGATTGCGTCGCATTGACCGCAATGCGACCGGCGGGAGCTTTCCCGGCCGTCACCCAGCGGGCGATCTGATAAGCGCCGAGCGCGAGCAGGGCGACGATGATCAGCCCGATGCCAATGCGGGTCGCGGAATACCGGCGTGCCTTGACGGCGGGCTGAGGCGCGGTCCGCCGCAGGCCCGGCGCCAAGCCCGGCGTCAAGTCATCGTCAGTGGTGCGCGTTCGCTCGTCCATCTTGCGCGCTCATTCAGCCGCAGTTCCCTGCATTTGCAGGTGCCGCCATATAATGTGAGCCGGTAGGCCGCACCTAATGAATATTTGCCAATCTTTCCGGCGGTGAGGTTCAATGGCGGCCCAAATTGGGGCCGCACGCGTTAAAAGGGCGATCGGCGGCAAATCGCTCACCGACATCCAGTTTCGTAGAAATCTCTCTTAAAATCAAGTGGTTATGTGGCATTCCAATGCCGGACCGCCGGAGCGCGCTTGTCCGGGACACAGCCTTATCGTGTCGGCAGTTGCGGCAGAAGTGAGAACGACTGCTGGAGTTCCTTCTGGGTCGGCAACAGCGTCGTGTCCCAAGTGCCGCCAAGGTCCTCGATCAGTGCGACGCTTGCCTGGAACAGATTCTGCCGGGTGGTCAGAACCGACTCCTCGTCACTCAGCAAGGTGATCTCCGCCGTGACCACCGTGGTGAACGCCACGGTTCCGGCCTGGAACTGATTCAAATACACATTCACCGCTGTGCGGGCGTCTCTGGCCGCCGCCTCCTGGAGTGCAAGCTGCCGTGATAGCAAACGGATCGCAGCGAGCTGGTCCTCGACGCCCTGGAACGCGGCGAGCACGGTCTGACGGTAGGTGGCGACGCTCTGCCAATAAACGGCGCGCGCCGCGTCAAGCTGCGCGGAACGCAGGCCGCCATCGAAGATCGGCTCCGAGGCGGCGGCGCCGAGCGACCACACTTCATTGGCGGCGCTGAACGGCAACGGATTCTTGCCGATCCATTGCAGCACGCCCGACAGGCTGATGTCCGGGAAGAACGCTGCCTCGGCGACCCCGATCAGCGCGTTCTCCTGCTGCATGGCCCGCTCGGCTTGCGCAATGTCCGGCCGACGTTCAAGCAAGGTCGATGGAATTGTCACTGGCACGCGCGGCGGTGTTCCGCTCAGATCGTGATGGCCGACGGTCAGTTCGGCAGGCGGCCGGCCGACCAGCATGGCGATGGCGTGTTCGTACTGCGCGCGTAACACGCCGGAATTGATTTCCTGCGCCTGTGCGGTCTCGACCTGCGCCTTTGCGGTTGCCACGTCGCCGCTGGTTACCGAATAGCCGGCATTGAATTGATTCTGGACGATTTGCAGCGTGCGCTGGTATTCCGCAACCGTGCGGGCGAGAAGGTCGTGCAGCGCATCCATCGCCAGCAGATTGAAATAGGCGGTGGCGAGCAGAGCCTGCTGGGACAGTTTGACATTGGCGAGATCGGCGGCGCTGGCTTGCGCCGCAGCCGTATTGGATTCGATCTGACGGCGGACTTTGCCCCAGACGTCGAGGTCCCAGCTTCCATTCAGCGCTGGCGTGTAGGTCGTGGAATAGGTGCCGCCTCCGCCGCCGCCTCCACCACCGCTTCCCCCACCGGGGGTGAAGCCCGATCCGCCGCTGATGCCGGGGCCGCGCCGGGTCCGCGTGAACGTGTAGCTGCCAGTCAGGAGGGGAAGCAGCGAGGCCTGCGCTTCTTTGATGACGGCGCGTGCTTCCTCGTACGCGGCAGCCTGTACCGCCACATTTTGATTAGAAATCTCGACCTGCCGCATCAGTACATCGAGACGCTTGTCGCGATAGATCCTCCACCAATCGCCACGGTCGAGCGCGTCGCTCGGCGTGGCAAGCTTCCAGCCCTTCAATTCCTTGAATTTCGTGGGCACCGGTGCAGCGGCCGGCTTGTAATCCGGGCCGAGCGCGCAGGCGGACAGAACTAACGCCAAGCTTGATGCAACTAAACCGGTCGCGGCGATGGGCCGGACGACGTCCCGCACCCAACCAATGCCACGCAGTAATGCATGGACCAACGCCTGCACTGTTGAAAACCCGCCGCTAGCGATCCCCGACTAAACGCAGACGCTACGCCATTCACAAAATACTCAGGCCGCGTCCCGCTGGGTCGCAGCGGAACGGCCAGTTCGAGCCCGATTTCGTATCAATCCCCGGGCACCACGTTCACCATAAGTATGCTGCCCCACGCATGGGTGAATATCAACAGCGCAGGCCGCAGTGGCGCCGCCGTCATCCTTTCTCTGGGACAATGTGATATTCCGGCGACAGTCGAGCGGGCAGTGTCCGAATACCGACGCTCCGATTGTGTCGCCTCGCTCGCGTCGCGACGAAGGAGGTGCAAATGCCGTACACCTACACGCTCACGAGTTTTATTCCGGCCACGCCGGCGCAGATCTATGCGGCATGGCTGGACAGTCTCGCCCACACCGACATGACCGGCGGCAAGGCCAGCATGTCGGATGAAGTCGGCGCCGACGTTTCAGCCTGGGACGGCTATATCACCGGCCGTAATCTCGACCTGGTTCCGGGAAAGCGCATCGTGCAATCCTGGCGTACGAGCCGCTTCACCGACGCGCATGCGGATTCGATCGTCACTCTCACTTTGCGGGCGGCCGTGAGTGGCACCGTGCTTACGCTTGAGCACTCCAATGTTCCGGACGATCAGCGCAATTACGAAGACGGCGGCTGGGAGGATAATTATTTTCAACCGATGAAGGAGTATTTCGTCGGACTTGCACAGGACATCGGTGAAAGGCAGTCCCAGCCGGCAAAGGTGAGGGCGAAACGACGGGCAAGATCAACGCGCGCGAAACCCAGGAAATTGAGCAGGGCTGCGCCGCGAAAAAAGCAGCAACGCGCAAAGCCGAAGGGGAAGCGCCTCACTGCTCCCAGCGCCAGACGCAAGGCCACGGCGTCCCCGCCCAAAAAACGAAAATCAGCGAAGAAAACCACCAGGTCTCCAGCTACCCGCCGCGCGCGCAAAGCGGTGCGGCGACAACGCGCGCGCCGTTGACGGCGCCCTCGTCCTGGCGACGCTTCGTTGGTCCATAACTTGCTTTAAGAAATCCGGTGAAACGATACGGGGCGAAGATTTCGATGCGCAAGACATGCTGCGGCGGTGCCGTTTCAGCTTTGTTCGTGGCGACGTTGGCAATACTCGCGCTTCCGGCGCCGCGCGCACAGGCGCAAACCTGGCCGGCCCATACGGTCAAAATCGTTGTGCCTTACGGTCCAGGCGGCATCTCGGACGTTTTGGCGCGTATCACAGGCGACCGGCTCGGCGCGATGCTCGGCCAGCGCTTCATCGTCGAGACGCATCCGGGCGCCAGCGGCGCCATCGGCACCGAATACGTCGTGCGGTCGGCGGCGGACGGCTACACCCTATACCACGCGGGCGGCGCCGAGTTCTCTGTCGTGCCGCTCATGCAGAAGCTTAACTACGATCCGGTCAAGGACTTGGCGCCGATCAGCATGACGGCTGTCAACGGCATGGCGTTTGCCATCAACCGCGATCTGCCGGTGCATACGCTCGCCGAATTCATCGCTTACGCGCGCGCCAATCCGGGCAAGATCAACTACAGCTCGGTCGGGCGCGGCTCGAGCAGCGATCTTTCGCCGGCGGCGTTTGCGGCCCGCGAAGGTCTCAAACTCGTCGGCGTCCCCTATACGGCCGCGCCGCCCGCGATCCTCGCCCTGGTCAGCGGAACGATCCAGCTGTTCTTCGGCAATGTGTCGGACGTTGTCAGTTCGGTTCGTTCCGGCGAAGTGCGGCTCCTTGCGGTGTCGACGCCCAAACGCATGCCGCAATTCCCGGACGTGCCGACCGTTTCAGAAACAGTGCCTGGTTTCGTCATGACCGCCTGGAACGGCTATTTCGCGCCCACCGGCACGCCGCGCCCGATAATCGACCGGCTGTCGAAGGCGCTCGCCGTCATATGCGCTGAATCCGATATCAAACAAAAAATGGCCAATCTGAGCCTCGACGCGACCAGCAGCACGCCGGAGGGCCTTGCGGCCGCTATCCAGGCGGACCTGCCGGTCTATCGCAAGGCTGCCGAAGCGGCGGGGATTATCAGCAAATAATCCCGAGGCCGCGAGTACGACGGTCAAATCATTCGGCTTTGATGCCGGCGCTGCTAACGACTTTGGCCCACTTATCCGTTTCGTCGGCGCAGAATTTTCCGAACTCCGCGGACGTCATCGGCCGCGGCTCGATACCGAGGCCGGCGAGACGGCCTTTCACGTCGGGCTTGGAAACGGTCTCATTAATACTTTTGTTGAGCGTGGCAACGACTGCGGCCGAAGTGTCCCTGGGCGCACCGAGGCCGAGCCACGCGCTTGCCTCATAGCCCGGCACCACTTCGCCAACAGTGGGCAGGTCGGGCAGAACGTCCGAGCGCTTTGCAGTCGTAACCGCGAGGGCGCGGATTTTGCCAGCCTTTACCAGGGCCAGCGATCCGGCGACCGCGATGAAGGCGACCTGTACCCGACCAGCAAACAGGTCGGGATAGAAACTCGACCGGTAGGGCACGTGCACCAGATTGACGCCGGCCATCAGTTTGAACAGCTCGCCGAACATATGAGGTGCGCTGCCATTTCCGCCGGAAGCCATGTTGATCTTGCCGGGATTGGCCTTGGCGTACGCAATGAACTCGCGAACCGTTTTGACGGGAAGCGACGGGGTGACCGCCATGAGAAAGGCATTGTCGCCGACGAAGGCGATCGGTTCGATGTCGTGCAGAAAATTAAAATCAAGTTTCGGGTAGAGCGTGGCGTTGATCGCATTTGAAAGGCTCGAGAGCAGGAGCGTGTAGCCGTCCGCGGGCGCCCGCACGACCGTATCCGTCGCGACGTTCATGCCGGCGCCGGGCCGGTTCTCGATGACGAATGGTTGCCCAAGCTGCTCTGAAAGCCACTGCCCAAAGAGGCGGGCGATCGTATCGGGCGACGTACCGGGCGGTGTCCCCACAACCAATCGTACCGATCGAGCCGGATAGCCCTGCGTTCTCGCGGCGCTCGGAACCATGAGCGTCGCCCCTGCGGCAGCAGCCAACTGCAGGAGCTCCCTTCGAAGAACTGCCATTTTTCGATCTCTCACGGTCATTGAACCCATCGTCGTCTGACGCGTTGCGGTCTTGCACGCGCTCGGTGGCAACCGGTCCCAATGGGGAAGATGGACGCAGTCATTTTGCCGGTTTCTCACTGCGACAGCAACGCATCGGTACGCGTGGACGTCTAACCCATTCCGGGCGCGTGCACCTTTCGTCAAAGCGGTCATGCGAGACAAAATACTCAAGCGGCGCCGCGACGTTCATCATGTGCTATAGTTCATTACGGGATCAGAACCGGATCTGGTCAGCGCGCGACTGGCAAGAAGAAAGCAGCGTGACGAAAATGACGAGTGAGCCTGCGCAGGTGAGCGTTTTGATGTCCGGCGGTTTTTCCGGCGCGTATGACCGACTGTTGCCGGAATTCCAGCGGGCGACCGGCATCAGTGTCACGACCGGATCGGGAGCATCGCAGGGCTCGGGGCCGCAGACGATAGCGGCGCAACTCGCACGCGGCGTCCGTGCCGACGTCGTGATCCTCTCAAGGGAAGGTCTTGGCGATCTGATCGCCGCGAACAAAATCGTCGCCGGCACCGACGTCGATCTCGCGCAGGTCCCGCTCGGTGTGGCGATACGGGCCGGTTCGGCGAAACCCGATGTGCGCACTGTGGAGGCATTTAAAGAACTTCTGCTCAAGGCCGATATTATTGCGATGCCGGCAAGCACCAGCTGCATCTGGATGACGACCGACCTGTTTCCGCGGCTCGGCATCGCCGGAAAGGTCAAAACCAAGCTGGCGCCGCGCGGCAGCGACGCGACCCGTATGGTCGCGGCGGGAGAGGTCGACCTTGCGGTCATGCCGGTGAGCGAAATCTTGGTCGCAACGGGCGTCGCGTTCGCAGGGCCTATCGCGCCGGAGATTCAGTTCGTACAGATGTTTTCGGCTGCAATCGTCGCCGGATCGAAGGCGATGGAAAGTTCCAAACGGCTGATCGGCCATCTTCGCTCGGTTCAGGCCGCCGAGGCCATTCGCGACAGCGGCATGGAACCGATCACGTCATCAAGGTAGGTGCGCGGCGCGACAAGGCGTTGACGCTTCAAGCGGTCACGTGAGATGCTTTGTTGTTGACGACTCGAACTTGTCAGATGCGTCATTGAACGGAGGCGCATCGCCCTTGGGGAGAATGTCGTGAAAGTCTGCCTTATCGCGCGAGCCGCGTGTGTTGCAATCATTTCAGCCGCCTGCTTCGCGTCGCCATTCCACCGCGCGGACGCCGCCATGAACCATCGCGCGTTTGGCGCCATCAAGCACGGCGCGCCAATAAAGTCGGCACGTTCCGCGGTGGCGCGCGGCAAATACCTCGTGACGTTCGGCAGTTGCACGGACTGTCACACGCCGGGCAGCTTCTTCGGCAAGCCGGACATGACCAGATTCCTCGGAGGATCGGATGTCGGCTTCGCCATTCCGGGATTGGGAGTCTTCGTCCCACCAAACCTGACGCCGGATAAGAAGACCGGACTTGGCAGCTGGACTGACGAGCAGATCGTGACCGCATTGACCACTGGAAAAACGCCCACCGGACGCGTCTTGGCGCCCGTCATGCCGTGGCACGCTTACGCGAATCTGACGAAGTCCGACGCCCTGGCGATTGTCGACTATCTCAAGAGTTTGCCGCCTGTGTCGCATCAGGTTGGCGGCCCTTACGGCCCGAACCAGACGCCTGCGGAATTCGTCATGGCCGTCATCCCGCCCGCCGTTTACGCGGGCCTGCCGAAGCCCGCCGCTCCGGCGCCTGCCGCACCGCCAACGGCAGCTCCCGCCGCGCCTCCATCAACGTCACCCGTCAAATGACCGGCGCCACGAGCTGAGCTGATCAATTCAACAAATTATCGCGCAGCGTCGGGCCGGCATATTTCTTTTTGCTGAGACCCCGCCGCTGCAATTCGGGCACGACGTGGTCGACGAATTCCTGGAGGTTGCCTGGCGCGGAGAAGCCGCGCGCCAGCATGAAGCCGCCATTCGCGCCGGTTTCGGAATGCCACTGTTCGAGCTTGTCGGCAATCTGCTTTGCCGTGCCGCCGGCGACGAGAACGCGCTCGGTCATGAAGCGGCGGCCGAATTGCCCGACGGTGAGATTGGGATCGGTCGTTTTGAGTATTTCCTCGAAGCTGCCCCAATGCACGTTCTGCGCTTTGACTTCGGCGGCGACGTCGGCAAGCCGCATGTCGCGGCGGAAGCGCGAGAAGTCGAGCCCGTACATCGACGATAATTCGATCAAGCCGGCTTCCGGCGGTATCGTATCCAGATAGTGCTCTTCCATCGCCTGAGCCTCGGCTTCCGATCCCGCCACCTGGACGCGCACCGACCACAGAATGCCGCAGTCTTCCGGCTTGCGGCCGAACTTGGCGAGCCGCGTATCAAGTTCGGCGCGGTGCGCCTTCATGCTCGGCAGCGTGCGCCGCGTCGAAAATTGCAGATCGGCGTAATGCGCGGCGAGATCCATGCCCGGTCCGGACTGGCCGGCCTGAATGATCACGGGGCGTTGCTGCGGTGACGGCAACGCGGGCAGGGGGCCGCGGACGCTGTAATACTCGCCCTCGAAGTTGATGAGATGCACCTTGGCTGGGTCGCCGAAAACTCCGTTCTCTCGATCGAGCTTGATCGCATCCGGTTCGATGCTGTCCCACAACAGACAACAGACACGCAGATGCTCCTGCGCGCGCTCGTAGCGCACGTCATGCTCGATCATTTTTTTGTAGCCGTAGTTGGCCGCCTCGTTCTTCGATCGCGAGGTCACCGCATTCCAGGCGATGCGGCCCTTGGTGACGTGATCGAGTCCGTTGAACACCCGCGCGATGTGAAACGGATGATGATAGGTGGTCGACATGGTGATGCCGAAGCCGACGCCCTCGGCAACACGCGACATGCAAGGGATCATCGGCATCATGTCGTGACGCGGCCATTTCGTGCCGTAACGCACCGCGGTGTGGTGATTGCCCCCGTAATCCTCCGGCGTGCCGCCGGAATCGCCGAAGAACAACATGTCCATGACGCCGCGCGCGGCCGTGCGGGCGATGTCCTCGTAGAATTCCGGGCTCGAGTAATACGGATAGCCCTCCCAGGAGCCGGGCAACTTCCACAGATAATCGGTGTGGTAATGCGACAGATCGGCGGCGAGATGAATGAGCTTGGATTGTGACATGAGGGCAACCTTGGCGCGACTTCGACGCAAACACTAAATGATAGAGCGCTGTCGGCGTCTACTGCGCTCCGGTCGCGCTATTGCATCGAAGCTGTGCAAATCCGCCTCGTGTCTGCTCGTTAATCAGCCTTGTTTCGGCGCGGCTTCTGTGGCCCAATTTCGAGCAGGCACGCGGCGCAGCGGAGGCGGACGTGCGGACATTCGTGATCGGGCTGTGGCTCGCTCTCGCGGCTGCGGTGTCGGCGGCGGCCGATCCGAACACGGTCGCGGATTTTTATCGCGGCAAAGTCATCACGCTTTACGTCGGCTACGGTCCGGGGGGCGGCTTCGACGTCATGGGCCGGCTGCTTGCCCGCCACATGGGCAAGCACATACCCGGCCATCCGGCCTTCGTAGTGCAGAACATGCCGGGCGCCGGCAGCCTGGTGTTGGCCAACTACCTGTACAACCGCGCGCCCGCGGATGGCACACAGTTCGGCATCATCGCCCGCAACCTTCCGCTGATCAGTCTGGTCGGCGGCGATACCAATGTGCGGTTCGATCCGCGCAAGTTCACGTGGCTCGGCTCGTCGTCCGACTTCTCGGATGACGCCTACGTGCTGATCGTCCGCAAGGATTTGCCGGCCAAGACGCTTGCCGACGCGCGGCGCCCGGACGGCCCGCTGCTCGTCATCGGCGGTACGGCCGAGGGCTCCAGCAGCGCCGACGTGCCGAAGATCTTGCAGGATGCGCTCGGCATCCGGATGAAGCTCATTCTCGGCTACCGCGACTCGGCGGCATTGTTTCTCGCTATGGAGAATGCGGAGATCGCCGGACGCACCGTGGAATTATCGTCGGTGCGCGCCACCCGGCCGCAGTGGCTCGAACCTGGCAGCGACTATCGCATCTTGCTGATGTACGCGCGCAAGCAGCGCGATCCCCGGTTTCCCGATGTGCCGACGGCGCGGGAACTCGCGCCCGATGCTGCGGCACGCGACCTGATCGAGTTCACCGAATCTCCACTGCTGAGCATGGCGTGGCCGTTCGTGGCGCCGCCGGGCGTGCCGGCGGACCGCGCGGCCGCGCTGCAGAGCGCGTTCATGGCGACCTCGCGCGATCCGGATTATCTCGCCGATGCCGCCAAGTTGAAGGTTCCGATTGAACCGGTGAGCGCTATGGATATCAACCGCGCCATTGGTGCGCTCGCGAAGGCGTCGCCGCAGGTATTCGATTACGTCCGTAAACTTATGATAACGAAGAAGAGCGGCCGATAACGCCTGCGATGCGTGAGAAAGGCGATTCCGCCGCCCAGGCCGTCTCGGCCCAGGCGGCGGATCCGCTGGATGCGCCATGTTCGTGTCGCCCCCACTGGCCTCGCCACCCTGACCGGCAAGGCCGGTTGCTGTCATCCACCATTTGGTTGAGACGGGCGCGCGGCTGATGCGGCGCCCGCCCAGACCGTCAAGCCGTGCGCTGGCCATCAGTTCGCGAAAAAGCTCTCGATCGGCGCGTTGCGGGACAGGCGGCCGACTTCGACGAACATGTCCATTTGACGCTGCGCCAGCCGCCGCTCGTTCTCGGTGAAGGTGAATTCCATGCGCGGATAACGCGCCGAGATCAGCAGGGTCTCGCGGTCGCCGCCGTATGACCTGATAAAGATATCGGCGACTTCCTCGATGTTCCGTTCGCTGTAGGCGAAGGATTGGCGGAACGCATCGAGCAGGGTTTCGCGCAGATCAGGATTGGCTTGCAGCAGCGTCTGCTTGGCCGCCACCATGTGCTTGATCATCTCGTCGAAGCCGGTGAGCAACTTCCAGGCGTCGCCGTCGGTGTAGAGGCACTCCGCGTCCTCGGCCTGTTCGCCATGGAAGAAAAACTGGTCGAGCAAAACCACAGCGTCGGCGTCGCCGCGGCGCAGAATGTCGAGCAGGGTTTCCTGCGGGCTCGCCGCCCATTGCAGGCGCTGCGGATCGACGTCGTAGGAGTGCTTCAGCAGATATTGGTGGATGGCGTGACGGCCCTGATGGGTTACGATTTTTTGGCCGGCCAGCGCGGCGGGTTCCGCAAACGCCCCGCGCCGCACGAACAGTCCGTTGCCCTTGCCGGTCGATTTCCATTCCGTGCACAGGCCAACGATCGGCGCACCGGCGAGCCGGCGCTCCAGAAAATTCGGCAGGTACACGTTGGCGAGATCGACATCGCCGCGAATGAGGCATTCTTCGAGTTCGCGGCTCGGCGGGTCGGGCACCTCGATCACGGTCCAATCGATGCCATGATCTTTGATCAGCCCGGCCCCGAGCGCGTAATAGATGCGGAACATCGTGAACCGGTTGCGGTAATGTGCAAGCCGGAGCTTCATGAGGCGGCGTGCCCCGCCAACAGCCGCTTGGCGTGCGTCTCGGCCTCGATGTTCTGGTCGAGCACCCAGCGCGCGACCTCGCCATGCGAGGCGAACCATACGTCCGGAAATTGGGCGAAATACTTCAGGATCCGGTCGAACACCGCGCAGACCAGGGGCCGGCCGCCGAAATGGCAGTGCAGCGTCAGGCCGAGAAAGGCCGGCGCTTCGCGCAGGTAGAGATAGTCGAAGGTGTCCTTGTAGACGTCCCAGAGCGTGGTCGGGCTGGAGTGGGACACGCGGCTGTCGGTGAAATCGCTCGCCGGGATCAGTGCGATCGGCTTGGTCTTGGTCTGTTTCACGCGCGGCAGGTCAATGTCGAGCCAGTCGCCGTGCCAGGCCAAGCCTTCAGCGGCGAGATACTCGGTGGTGTGCTCGGTCCAGGCCAGCACCGGGCTGATCCAGCCGTGCGGCCGCGTGCCGGAAGTCTTTTCCAGGATGCCCAGCGATTGTTTGATGCTGTCGCGCTCTTCCTCGGGCGTCATGTAGGCGAGGAGGTGATCCTGCAGATAACCGTGCCCGGCGATGTCGTGGCCGGATTTGACGATCGCCCTGGTGGCGTCCGGCCAGATTTCGGCGCAGTGCGCGTTGACGCAGAACGTACCGCGTACGCCATTTTCGCTGAGCAGATTCATGATCCGCCAGACGCCGATCTTGCCTCCGTAGGTGCCCCACGAAATGCGGCCGCGATCGATCGTGCCTGGCTTGAGGCCGGTGCCTTGCACGCCCCAAGGCGGCGCTTTGCCCTCCGACCATTGTTCAAGCATCACTGTTACGGCGATCGCGATGCGCTGGCCCTTCGGCCAGGCGAACGTCCCTTTTTGCATGTTGGATTCCCGTTAAGCCCCCGCAAAGTCAGGCTGTATCCATAGCAAGCCACGGCGGCGCAATCGAGCGTGCTGCGCGCGTCAGGCCTGTGCATCGCCGCGGCGAGCTCCCCGACAGGCGGAGCGCCTGCTTCAACACCGTGGGCCGGCAGCCATTCGCGGAGAGAAATAGCCAGTCGCTCCGGGGTGTGGCCCCATTCGGCGACTCCCGTGACCAGGGATTCCCCGGCTCCGCGGCCATTTGGCCGCGGCCCGGAGTGACTTGGTGCCCCCGGCGCGCCACAATGACCGATTATGCGGCCGCCAGGAGCAGAGAATCCCGATGAAAAACCTTTATTACGTCATGATCGGCGCCGCGACCGGTTCGGCCTTGGTGCTGCTGGCCGTCTCGCCGAGGGTTGAGCCTTTAATCTCCAGGGCCCTCGCCGCGCCTTCGGCGGACTCGGTGAATGCCGCAGCCACGTATCGCGAACTCTCGGTGTTCGGCAAAGTTTTCGAGGCGGTGCGCCAGGATTACGTCGACAAGCCCGATTCCCAGAAGCTGATCCAATCGGCCCTTACCGGGATGATAGGCGGTCTCGATCCTCACTCGAATTATATGGACGCCAAGTCCTTTGAGGATATGCAGGTCGAGACCTCGGGTCAGTTCGGCGGTCTTGGCATGGAGGTCACGACCGAGAGCAATCTCGTCAAAGTGGTTTCACCGATAGATGGGACGCCCGCCGCCAAGGCCGGCGTTCTCGCCGGCGATGTCATCACACAGATCGACGGCAAGCCGATCAACAAGCTTTCGCTCGGCGACGTGGTCGCCAAGCTCCGTGGCGCGGTCGGTTCGAAAGTCACCCTCAGCATCCAGCGGGCAAAGGTCGCAAAGCCGATCGTCGTAACCCTGACGCGCGAGATCATCCAGGTCCGCCCGGTCAGCTCTCGCGACGAAGGCGGCGATGTCGGCTACATCCGCATCAAGGAATTCAACGAACTGACGAACGAGGAGTTGAAGAGCGCAATCGCGGACCTTTCGTCGAAAATCCCGGCCGATAAATTAAAGGGCTACATCATCGATCTGCGGAACAATCCGGGCGGTCTGCTTGATCAGGCCGTCGGCGTCGTGAACGATTTCATGAGCCGAGGCGAGATCGTGTCGACGCGCGGCCGTGACGCCGGCGATGACGAGAGGTTCTTTGCCAAGCCTCAGGCAGGCGATCTGACCCACGGCAAGCCGCTCATCGTTTTGGTCAACGGCGGCTCGGCCTCGGCCTCGGAAATTGTCTCTGGCGCCCTGCAGGATCAGAAGCGCGCGACGATCCTCGGAACACGCTCGTTCGGCAAGGGATCGGTTCAGACCATCATGCCCTTGGGACCGGGCAATGGCGCGCTCCGCCTCACGACGGCGCGCTACTACACGCCCTCGGGACGATCGATCCAGGCCGAGGGAATTACGCCCGATATCACGGTCCTGCAAAACGTGCCCAAAGACTTGCAGGGGAGTGAAGCGGAAGTGAGTGAGGCGAGCCTTCCGGGGCATTTCCACGCGCAGGGCAAGGAAGAAAAGGGTTCCCAGGCCTACGTTCCCCCCAAGCCCGAAGATGATGTGGCATTGCAGACGGCGCTCGCGCTCATGCGCGGCACCAAGCACGATCCTGCCTTCCCGCCAAAGCACCAGCAGGCGCTGGCGCGCTAGCCGCGCGCTTCGTCCCCCGGCGCGAAAGCCCAACGAGTAATGCCTGTCGCGGCGGCCCTTCGGGGCCGCCGTTTTCTTTGGCGCGTGCGATGCAGGTCGCAGGTCGTCGAAATTGACAGGCGCACCGCTTTCGCCGACAGTCCCGATTAAAGGTTCAAAGGACCGATAATCGGGCCATGACAAACCAGCAGGCGCTCGACCCGGAAAAATCCGCGCCCTCCAAAGAAGCGAGCCAGACGCTCGCTCGTGGGCTGCGGCTCTTGCAGGCCATCGCCGATGGCGGGGAGGGGCTTGCGGTGCGTGAACTCGCGCGCAGCGCCGGCCTGCCGCGCAGCATCGTGCAGCGGCTTCTGTACACGCTTGAAGCCGAAGGGTTTCTCGAACGGCATCCGTCGCAGGTCGGCTATCGGCTTGCGATCAAACTTTGGGGGCTCGGCTGTGCCGCGGTGCGCCGGCTCACGGTGCGCGACGTGGCCCGGCCGTATCTCGAAGACTTGAGCGCGCGTACGAGCGAGATGACCAAGCTCGGCGTGCTCGACGGTAGCGACGTGGTTTATATCGACCGTGTCGAATGTCCGCTCGCGGTACGAGCCTACGTGCCGATCGGCGGCCGCGCGCCGGCACATTCGGTCGCGACCGGCAAGGCCATCCTGGCGTCTCTGTCGGCTGAGAAGATGCGCGGGCGCGAGGGCGCTCACAGCAGCGCCTTGCAGACTGAGTTCGAGCAGATTCGTCGCCGTGGCTACGCGGTCAATCGCGGCGAATGGGAGCAGGCGGTCGGCGCCATAGCTGCGCCGGTCTTCGATGCGCAGGGCGACGTCGTTGCCTCGATCGGCATCATCCTGCCGTCGCACCGCCTGACCGCCGCTAAGGCGACGCAGATGGGCAGGTGGACCTCGGCAGCCGCGGCCGAAATCTCGCGCAAGCTTGGCTATGGCCTGGATCGCGGTTGGTCCGCGGCCAGGCGGGCCGGCTGACAAGTCGCGGATGCAAAGCTGATGGCAACCGAAATCAAGCCGCTGACCGATGCGCGATGGCCCGCAGGCCTGCGGCTGCCGGTCGCGCTGACATTCGAGCATCAATCCGGCGAGGGCGCGCCGCTCCTGCCGGGCGACCGGCCCAACGCGATGATCGGCGGCGCCATGCAATACGGCGCCCGCACCGGCATCTGGAACATTCTCGAACTGCTTGACGCGTTCGGCATCAAGGCGACGTTTCTGGTGTGCGGCACTACGGCGGAGAAATACCCCGATGCGATCCGCGCCGCGCATCAGGCCGGCCACGAGATCGGCGGCATGGGTTACGGCTTCGATCGCGTGCGCACCATGAACGTGGAGCGTGAGCGCGGCTTGGTGCGCAAGGCCGTGAAAGCGATGCAGGACGCAAGCGGCGCCCGTATCACGGGCTGGCGCTGTCCGGATTATCGCGTCAGTCCGCAGACGCTCGACATTCTGTCCGAGGAAGGCTTTGTCTGGGACTCGAGCCTTCTGAATGACGATCATCCCTGTCTGTTCGATTGTGCCGGCGGTACGCTGATCGAGTTGCCGTTCACCACCAGCACCGCCGACAAGACTTTCGTCGGCTACCCGTATCCGATGCGCGCCAGCCCGGACGGCCTCGCCGGGGTTTGGAACAGCGAGTTCGACGTACTCTATCGAGAGAGCGCACACGGCACCCGGTTTTTGATCCTGAGCATCCAGACCTGGGTCACCGGCCGGCCGGCGCCACTGCGGGCGCTGAAGCAGTTTCTGCAGCGGCTCAAGCAATACAACGACATCCAGTTCGCGCGCTGCGGCGATATCGCAACGTGGTGCGAGCCGGCGAATACGGCCGACCAGCGGAGCTGACGACGATGTGGAAAGAAATCGCCCCGCAGAAACCCGGGCGCTGGCCGGAGGGCGTGCGGCTGCCGATCATTGTCAGCGTGCATCACCAGTCCGAGGAAGCCGCCGTCGTCTATCCGGATGGCCAGACCGATCCGTTCGATTTTTCGGAGCGTCAATACGGCGGCCGCCGCGGCGCGTGGCGGCTACTGGAAATTCTCGATCGCCATGGCGTACGCGGCACCTGGATCATCTGCGGCGCCACGGTCGAGAAATATCCGCAAATCTCGCGCGCCGTGCTGAAGGCGGGCCACGCCATCGCCGGCCACACCTACGAGCACGAGATGATGTGCAATTACCCGCCGGATCAGGAGTTGCGGCTGATCAGGAAGACCATCTCGGTGTTCCAGGATCAATTGGGCGAGAAACTGCGCGGCTGGCGCACCTGCTTTGCCAGCCACAGCACCGTCGATCTGCTGCTGGAGCATTTCGATTTCGAGTGGGACGCCAGCATCTGGAACGACGATCTGCCCTACATGATCGAGGGCTACGGCAAGCGACTGCTCGAAATTCCGTTCTCGTCCTACAGCGACGCGGCCTGGGCGATCCAGATCACCAATCCGATGCCGCCGACGCCCTACGGCACGTGGCATTCGAACACGCCGGAATTCATGCTGCGCACGCTCAGGGCGCAGTTCGACGCGCTCTACGAACGCGGCGCCGACAAGCCGGTTCTGATGCCGCTCACGGTGCACGATTTCATCGTCGGGCGACCGTCGCGCTCGTCGGTGCTCGACCTGTTCATTCCCTATGCGAAGCAGCACGAAGGCGTGGTGTTTGTGACGCACGATCAAGTCAGAGAGTGGTGGCTGAAGAACTATGCGAGCGATGTATCCGGAACGCCGGAACGGAAGGGCTGAAAGTATGCGTTACGTTATCAAGTGGCTGGCCGTTCAGGCCCTCGCCGCGTTCACGATCGTGGCGGCGGTCGCACCGCTGCACGCTGAAAATTATCCCTCGCGCGCCATCACAATCATCAGTCCGCACCCAGTGGGCGTGGCGACCGATTTTCTGGCGCGGGCGCTGGGCGACAACCTGTCCGCCGCCTTCAAGCAGCCGATCGTCGTCGAAAACCGGCCGGGCGCCAACGGCGTCATCGCCGAGGGCGCCGTCGCCAAGGCGGCGCCGGACGGCTACACGCTGCTCATCACCAGCGGCGCCCACATCGTCAACGCGTTCACCGTCAAGAAGCTGCCGTACGACGTACTGAAGGATTTCGCGCCGGTCACGCAGCTCGCCGCCTCCTATGGACTCGCGCTGATAACCAATCTGCCGGTCAAGTCGGTCGCCGATCTCGTCGCGCTTGCGAAGAAGAAGCCGGGGCAATTGACCTTCGCCACCAATGGCGTCGGCAACGTCACCCATGTCGCGGGCCTGTTGTTTGACGCGCGAACCGGCGTGAAGATGATCGCGGTGCCCTACAACACGCCGAACCTGATCACCGACGTCATGACCGGGCAGGTCGACATGGCGTTCTACTCGGTGGCGGCCGCCGCCCCGCTGGTGAAGGCCGGCAAGATCAAGGCGCTGGCGCTGACCGGCTCGCGGCGGGCGCCGGCGCTGCCGGATGTCCCGACGCTACAGGAACTCGGCTACAAGGATTTCGACGTCACCGGCTATTTCGGCCTGCTGTTCCCCACAGGCACCCCACGCGACCGTATCGATGCCATCTATCGCGCCTCGAAGGACGCATTGTCATCGCCGCAGCTCAAGCGCGTGCTCGACGTCTCGGGCATGTACACGGTCGGCTCAAGCCCGGAAGAGTTCGCGGCATTCCTGAAACAGGATTATGCGTATCAAGACAAGCTGATGGGCGAACTCGGGCTCAAGGTGAAGTAGGTTCGCGTTGACTGCCAGCCTTTCCTGCCTCGCGCCAGTGATCATAAAATCCGCCGCGATGTCCGCTTCGATTCGGAAGCGACCGAATTTTCGCGATGCAGCGAAATGAGGCGATGTGCCATTCGCGTCGTCGATTTCTGACGCCAACTTCCGCTTGGGGTGCGGCCTCAGTTCTGCCGCAAGGGCTGGGGCCCTGAATGCTGTTGGGGCTTTGGGCAATCTGGCCGGCTTGAAGCCTGTAGCGGCCGTCGGGGTGCCTACACCGCTGCAGGTCCCGTCTGTCCTGTCGGCTCCCGGCCGGCTGGAGCGAACATGTTCAATGTGAACCAAGAGTGGAAAGCATGGAGATCCTTGGTCGAACCATCAAGACGCAATCCACCATCCCGCACTGCTTGATCGATTGAGACATGACCGAGCCAAATCTGAGTGAGCATACGCAAACTGGCTTCAACGAAAAGATCGATCTCAAAGCCGGGGGGCCGGTAGCACAGATCGACCACACCGCGCTCGAACACGAGCCAATAGCGGCGGCGGCTGATGGGAACGCCGGAAAGCCTGAACTCGACAACATACCGGCTTTCGCGGGGCGGAGACTTGGCGAAGACATTCCGACGGATGTCCCACATCAAAAGGTCGGAATCCAAATTCGCCGTATCGACGAGGTCGTGCCGCAGCCAGCGCTGCGCCCAAAGACCCATTTTCTCGACCACCGGGAATAATTCCTGGCCGGCCGGAGTAAGGTGATACTCGTGCGTGCCGCCATCGCCTTTGCGGCGCTCGACGATGCCCGCGAATTGCAGCTCTTTGAGACGCCGCGCCAGCAGCGCAGATGACATCCGCGGCACGCCGCGTTGAAGGTCATTGAAGCGGACGCTACCGCACAGCAGCTCACGAACAACAAGCGGCGTCCATCGCTCCGCTAGCACTTCGGCAGCAAGGGCAACCGGGCAGAACTGCCCGTATCCCCTTTTCTCGACCATGCACATCCTCCCGCGTTACAGCACGATCGCTTCACATATTAAAGTTGCCCCGGCGCACGGCGACCTTCAGGCTTGCGGCAAATGCTCGCAATCAAGGGTGCAGCCGTGACTCGACTTCCCGACCTGCAGGCACTCGTTCAGATTATCGGCCCGCGCTTTGCCGAAGGCGCCGCCGAACGCGACCGCGGTGATGTGTTCGTTGCCGAACACTACGATATCCTCAAACAGCACAGAGTTTTTTCAGCGCTTGTTCCCACCGACCTCGGCGGTGGTGGGGTGCGCCACAGCGCGATGTGCGACTTCCTGCGCCAGCTAGCCCATTATTGTCCTGCGACCGCGCTGGCCGTGTCGATGCACCAGCATCTCGTCGCGGCGGCCGTCTACCATCACCGCAATGGAAGGCCGGGGAAGAAACTGCTGGAGCGGGTCGCTGCCGACGAGACCGTGCTGATCTCTACCGGTGCCAACGACTGGATGGACTCCAACGGTTTCATGGAGCGCGCCAACGGCGGCTTCCGAGTCAGCGCCAAAAAGCCATTTGGCAGCGCTTCGCCGAAGGGCGGCATCCTGGTGACGTCGGCGGCGTATGAGGATCCGAAGGAAGGCTGGCAGGTCCTGCATTTCGCAGTTCCACTCACCGCCCCAGGCGTATCGCTGGCCGATGATTGGCATGCCCTCGGGATGTGCGCCACGGGCTCGCACACGATCGTTCTCGATAACGTCTTTGTAGCGGACGATACGATCGCGCTGCGGCGGCCACGGGGTCGCTTCCATCCGGCCTGGAACGTCATCCTGACCGTGGCGCTACCGCTGATCATGTCGGCCTATGTGGGTGCGGCGGAGGTCGGAGCCGCAATCGCACGGGAACAGGCGAGCAAGCGCCAGGGCGATCCGGCCGTTCCCTACCTCTTGGGCGAACTGACGAACGAGCTGACAACCGCGCAACTCGCGCTCGATGACATGATCCGCCTCGCCAACGATCTGGATTTTGCGATGACGCTCGAGGTCGCCGATGCCGCCTTGGTGCGCAAGACCATCATTGCCGAGCATGTGCTGGCCACCCTGGAGAAGGCGCTGGAGGCAGCCGGAGGGGCCGGTTTTTATCGCAAGACCGGACTGGAGCGTCTGCTGCGCGATGCTCACGGCGCCCAATTTCACCCGCTCTCCGCCAAGCGCCAGCACCGGTTTACCGGCCGCGTTGCGTTGGGTCTTGACCCCATCGCGGACTGACGTTCGCACCGCGCAGTTACCGCAAGCAAAAAGAACGGAGAGTGCTGTGAGAAATAACTCAATTGCCCAGACCACGCTGCGCGTTATCAGCGAATACGCACTCGCACTTCTGATTGCAGCAAGCGGTGGCGCTGCGTTCGCTCATGGCGGTGGAAGCCATGGTGGCGGCCACAGCGGCGGCGGCAGTCATTTCAGCAACGCCCGCAATCACGCCGGCAATTTCGGTCATGGCCGCTGCATCGACTGCGGCAGGTGGAAACATGTGGGCGGCCGGAACATCGACAGTACCTACTGGCACCATCACCACCATCACCACAGCAGCGGACCTGGCGGTTTGGGGACGGTGCACGGTCCAGGATCGAGCCACAACCCGATCATCTATCGTCCTGTGCACGGGCCGGGCTCAAGCCACAATCCGGTCATCGTAAGCAAACCGGGAAACGGCTTGGCTCCCGGGACAGTCGTCCGGGATCATCGCAATGGAAAGGACTGCTCGTACGTGGTCGGCAACGGGGGCGTCATATCATCCTCAACGTGTCCTCATGGTCCTCGACCTCGCCCGTGCAGTCGGACACGCACGCACGACTGCATCCCCGCTGTTCCTTCGGGCACCAGTGTTCGTGATCATCGCACTTCGTCCGCTCCCCCTCAGTGCTACGGCGACCTCTGCTGAGGTCAGAAGCACCAAGTATCCCATTCGCGCCGCAGCCGTTGTCATGGCGCGGGTTCAATTAGGGAGGTTCAAAATGTACAAAAAGTCGGTTGCGATCATCTTTTCCGCCGCGCTGGCACTTACCATGCTCGTGACCACCGATGCTTCAGCCAAACCAGTTACCCTTAGCGGCACCTTCAGCCGTTCGCAGGTCAAAAAGGACTGTGCTGCTGTTAGCGGCGGTCACTTCGGAAGTTATTCCGACGGGTCGTATTCCTGCGTGAATGTAAACAATGGTAACAGCGTTCATTGCACCGGCAGGGGAAAATGCTACGGAAGCGTCGCCCGCCGAGGCAAGCCGCCGCACACGATCGGCGGAATTCTGCATTCACCTTCAACCGGCGTTAAGTCGTCGGGCAACAACCCGCCGTCCCCAAGCGGCCATCGCCGACCCGCGAAATTCAACGGCGTCAGACCCCTCTCTGGCACCAAGGCTATGGGCGGCAGGAACTCACAGCCGGTCACCGTCATGCGCAGCGAGGGACATCATTTCGGCGGGCATAAATAACCAAAGAGCAAATTACTGCCGTGCCGCCCTTCCAGTGCGCATGCTGGTGGTAGGCGCGGGTGCATCCTCCTACCTGAGCTGCACTTGCGGACCGTCGCTGGCGTCCGCCAGATAAACTCGCGGCGAACTATCTACCTTCGTCCAACTCGCATCAATACGGCCGTGGCTGCGCGGTAATGAGTCCACGCCCTAGTCACCGCGTGGCCGCGTCGCTCAAAGCGGCGCGCCGCCACTCCCGTTGTCAGCGCACATCGCCTGTGGTGTCCTAGGCATGCCCGGCGCGCATTCGCAGAAGAACGCGTCGGCTGGCGGGCGTCAAATCGCGCCTTGATAAGAATAGGCCGAGTAAGAATAGGCCGAGGGAGGGAAGCCGTGAGACACACACGCAGAGCCGTTCTCAAATTTGCCCTGCTGGCGTCATCCGTGGCCAGACCGGCCATGGCGGTTGACGATTATCCGAACCGGCCCATCAAGATCATCGTCCCGGCTGCGGCGGGTGGACCGACCGACGTGCCGGCCCGCATCGCTTCGGAGATCATCAGCGGGAAATTCGGCCAGGCCGCCGTGGTCGAGCATCGGGCTGGCGCCGGCGGTGCGATCGGCGCTCGCGACGTCGCCGGCGCGGCGCCGGATGGCTACACCCTCCTTGCCGGCAATACCAGCACGCTCGCCGTGATCCCCGCGGTATCGAGGAGCGCCGGTTACGATCCGACCAAGGACTTTTTGCCGATCGTTCGGATCACCGAAGGATTTCAGATCCTCGTGGTCAATCCGGATTTACCCTGGAAGACGCTGAAGGATTTCATCACCTACGCCAAGGCTAATCCGGGCAAGATCAACTACGCGCACACCGGCGCCGGCGGACTGCCGAACCTCGCCGGGGAGTTGTTCATGCTGCGCAGCGGCACCAAACTCACCGGTGTGTCCTTTCGCAGCGGCGGCGAGTTGGCGGCCGCTGTGCTCGGCAAATCGGTCGATGCGACCTTTGAGAACATCGCCATCCTTCGCGGGCTCATCAAGTCGGGCAAGCTGCGCGGGCTCGCGGCTCAAAATCGGACACGCACGCCGCTGTTGCCCGATCTGCCGACCATGGCGGAGGAAGGCGTGCCGGATTGCGTGGCCAACACGTTCTTCGGCCTGGTGGCGCCGGCGAAAACGCCGGCAGCCATCATAAAGAAAATCAGCGATGCCATGAATGCGGGATTGACGACGCCGGAAATCCAGAAAACCATCGCTGTCCTGGGCAGCGAGGCGAAGCCCAACTCGCCAGCCGAGTTCGCCGCTTATGTCGCCGAACAACACCGGACGTGGGTTGAGGTCGGCAAAGCCGCAAATCTGAAAGTGAACTGATCTCAGCATGAACGCACCAGCGATACTCCGCAACCGGCGCAGCTTTTCCGGCTACATCGACGATCGTCCCGCCGACCATGTTTTCCGGGTCGATCGGGCGATCTACAACGACCCGGACATTCTCGATGCCGAATACCGCAATATCTTCGAGGCCAACTGGGTCTTTCTTTGTCATGAGGCGCACGTCCGCAACCCTGGCGACTATTTCGCCACGCACATCGGTCGCCAGCCGGTATTCGTGGTGCGGCAATCCGACGGCTCGATCGGCTGCTTTCTGAACGCCTGCGGACACCGCGGCGCTACTCTGGTCACCAAGCGCGTCGGCAACGCCAAGGAGTTCGTCTGCCCGTATCACGGTTTCTGCTTCAGCACCGCGGGCAAGTGCACGGCCGTATCGGCGCCGAGAACCGGATGGAGCGAACAGCATCTGGTCCTGTCGCAGTACGATCTCACCCCGATCGCGCGTATCGACAGCTATCGCGGTCTGGTCTTCGGCAGCCTCTCCGCAGCGGTGCCGAACCTGCGCGAGCACCTCGGCGCGGCGACGGCGCTGATAGACATTTTCGTCGCGCCGGCGCCGGCCGAGCTTGAGATCGTGCCCGGCTTCAGCATCTATCAGACGGCGTGCAACTGGAAGATCATGCACGAGAACGGACCGGACGCCTACCACGCGCCGGTCGTGCACAATAATTTCGCCCAGGCCGTCATCTATCGCGAGAAGCGCGATGCGCGCACGGGGGTCGCCAGGACCGATACAGGGCGCCTCACCGCCGGCCGGCTTAAATTGGCGAGCTACGACCTTGGCAACGGCCACACCGCGTTCTGGCACAAGCGTCCCAATCCCGAGGCGTTTCCCATTCACGCGCAGCGCGAGGAACTGGCACGCCGCTTCACACCGGGGCAGATGGAATGGATCGTCGGCCGCGGCCGCCATATGACGATCTTCCCCAACCTGCTGCTCAACGATCTCGCCTCCACACATCTGCGTACCTATCGGCCGATTGCGGTCGACCGCATGGAAACGATGATCTGGTGCATCGCGCCGGCCGGCGAACCGGAGGAGATGCGCGCGGCGCGGCTGCGCAAGTTCGAAGATTTTTTCCTGCCGAGCGGCATGGCGACGCCGGACGACGTGGCCGTTGCCGAATCGGCGCAGAAAGCGAGCTTCGCGTTCGACAGCAAATGGACCAGCATGGGCCGCGGCATCGATTTCAAGATCGACGGTCCCGACGCCGCCGCGCACGAACTCGGCTTTTCGCCGGCGGCTTCCAGCAACAGCTGGGATCACGAGATCGCCATGCAGGGCGTTTACCGCCGCTGGCGCGACATGATGGAAAGCGGCGAGGGACGCCGCAATGGTTGATCCGGCCTTGACGCCGGCGGTTGCGGAATTCCTCTACCGCGAAGCCCGGCTGCTCGACAGCCGCAAATTCGGCGAATGGCTCGGCCTGTTCGCCGAAAATGCGATTTTCTGGGTGCCGGCGGTCGGAATGGATCGCGCTTACACCAACGAGCCCGAAACCAGCCTCAACTTCATCTATATCGTCGGCCGTGCCGGATTGGAGGCGCGGGTTTTTCGGGTCGAGAGCGGAGGCTCGCTCGCCTCCAACCCGTTGCCGCACACGCGCCACCTCGTCACTAACGTCATGGTCGACGGTGAAGGACCGGACGGGATCGCGGCTTTGGCCAATACCCAGGTGGTGGCGTTCTGCGAACCGCGCGGCCAGCAGATTCTCACTGCCTCCTGCGAGTACCTGCTGCGCCGGGAAGGCGAGGGCTTCCGCATCGCGTCGAAAAAGATTTTGCTGCTCGAATACGTGATCGACGGCTATTTCGACTTCTTTACCGTCTGACGCGTCAGATCGTGGCGCAGGTAGGGTGGGCAAAGGCGCGCTGGCGCCGTGCCCACGCTGCTTGGTGTGACCGGGTGGGCTTCGCTGCGCTCAGCCCATCTACATGTCAGTGAAACAGCTTCGGAAACTTTGCCCGCAGCTTGGCGCGCAGATCGCCGCTGACATCGACCGTCTGCGGGAAGGTGTTTTTCAGCTTCATCTCATAGGGGATGCAGGCGTCGATCAGGATGCGGTTGTTGAAATTGCCTGGCAGGAACAGCGGATCGCGCTTTGACGCCCAGGCTTTCTGCACGAGATCGATGTCGACGTTGGGATCGAAGCGGGTGCACATCGCCCACAGCACCTGGTCGAGATCGCCGGCGTCGATATCCTCATCAACCACCACCGTCCACTTGCCCGCGTAGGCGCCGCCCTGGCAGGCGCAGGCGACATGCAGCGCCTGGCGCGCATGACCGGGGTAGCGCTGGCGAATCTGGATCGCGGTGAAACGTGTCGCCGGTCCGGCCTCGTGGTTCCAGACGCCGAGCACTTCGGGAATGCCGCAGGCATCGAGCGCGCGCCAGATTTGCGACGCGCCGGCGATGCCTTTGAGGAGGCCAGTCTCATCGACCGGCTTGTGTTGCGGCGCGCAGGTCAGGATCGGGTCGTTACGATGCAGGATGGTCTTCACGTTCACGTAGGGCCGATCCTGCGTGTCGTCGGAGTAGTAGCCCATCCATTCGCCGAACGGACCTTCGGGCCTGACCTGCCCCGGCACCGTCTCGCCCTCGATGGCGATCTCGCAATTGGCCGGGATCGGGAAGCCGGTGAACGGCCCGCGTACCACGTCGAGCGGCTCGCCGCGCAAGCCGCCGGCGATGTCGTATTCGCTCACTTCCGGCAGCGGGCTCGACGACAGCATGAACAACAGCGGGTCCTGGCCGCACAGGATTACGACCTTCATCGGTTCGCCGCGGGCGAAATATTTGTCGCGGTGGATGCGGCCGTGCTTGCCCTCGGTGATCTGGCAGCCGACGGTCCTGGCGTCATAAACCTGGCTGCGATAGGCGCCGAGATTGTACCAGCCGTCATCCGGATCCTTGGTGACCACCGCGCAGGCCGTGCCGATGAAGCGCGACTTGTCGGCCTCGTGATGGCGCGGCACCGGGAATTTCAGCACGTCGATCTTGTCGCCCTCGATGACATTTTCGAGGATCGGGCCATCGTTGACGTAGCGCGGCTTGAGCGGTTTCAGCTCAGCCATGCGCTCGTGATAGCGCTGCACGATGTCGACCTTGCGCTGATATTCGAGCGGCAGGCCCAGCGTCAGGGCGATGCGCCGGATTGAGGAGAGCTGGCCGTACAGCGTGCGGTAGCCCTTCGGATAGCCCGGCACGTCGTCGAACAGCAGTGCCGGCGCGTTGCCGCGGCTGTTCTCGGTGAGCATCTGGGTGAGGCCGCCCATCTCGGCGTCCCAGCTCGCGCCCGACACGCGCTCAAGCTCGCCGAGCTTGTCGACCTGCTCCAGCCAGCCGCGCAGGTCGCGATAGCTGTGGCTCTGGTTTGCTCCCGCGGTCGCCTCAGCGCGTGCCATGCCGTTCTCCGTCTCTCATGATTTTTCCGCAGTCTGAAACTGCTCTGCGGCGGTATGAAGGTGCACTGGCACCAGCGTGTCAAGCGCACGCCGCGTCCCCCGGCTTGAGCCAAGGGACGCCGCTTAAATTTTATGCTGCCATTACTACGCCGGCGCGTGCTGGCCGCCCGCATAGCCAAGCTGCTGCACGTGCGCGTTGATGAGGTTGAGCGCCTCCGGGGTCTCGTCGAGGAACCCCCAGCTGCGCATCCAGTCGTAGGTGCGTTGCAGCTCGGCTTCCGGGATCGGCGCGGGATCGACCACGTAGATGCGGCTTTCGCGCAGGTCATCGATGGTGAGCTTGGCGATCTCCGGATCCTTCGCCTTATAGTAGTCGATGAAGTAATGGAGGTAGGCGCGCTTGTTGGCGCTGATGCGGCGCACCGCTTCGCGCACCGCCCGGTTGAAGGCGCTGTAGGTCTCGGCGTCGACGCGATCGGAGGCGACCTCGGTGCCGTGATGGAATGCCGAGATGATCAGCCGGCAGCCCTTCTTTTCGGCAAGCGAGATGTAGGGCTCGGTCAGCGTGGTTGCTTCGATCTGGCCGGTCATCAGCAGGTTGAAGCGATAGGGCGAGCCGTTGGGCACGCGGCCGAGCTTGATCTGGTCGCGCGGCACAAAGCCTTCCAGCATCTGCAAGGTCAGATAATGGGTGCCGAAGAAGAACGGCACGCCGATCTGCCGCCCGGCGAATTGCTGTGGCGTCTGCACCGGCGAGTTGCCGCGGACCACCAGCGCCGCGAAAGTGACGATCGAGCGGCGGCCGATCTGGCGGCTGCCGACCCTGGTGCTCTCTACGCGGCAGTAGTTGCCCCATTCGCAGGCGTTATAGAGGTCGGCCTTGCCTTCTTCGAGCAGCTTGCCGTGGCTGGCGTAGCGGTTGACGCCTTTGCCGGTCACGTCGGTGACGTTGAGCTGCGGGCTCTTGTCGACGCCCTTTTCGCGATCGGCCCATTCGATCTTGAGGCCTTCCTTCTCGAACAGGCCTTCGTCGTAGGCGACGAGTTCCGCCAGTCCCTGGAATGGCGCGGTCGTCTCAAGCCTCAAGGTCTTCATGGCGATCTCCGAAGTGGACAATGGTTGACCCTAGAACGCCGATGACTGGCTTTAGGTCAATTGAATAACTTGCGACATAGGTTCGATTTCCTTTAACCTGCCTGGGTCCGATCCCGAGGTGGATTGCAATGCCCGCGAAAGTCCACGACCTCGATCTGGGAAAGCTCCGCGCATTCGAGATCGTCGCCCGCAACGGCACGCTGCAGGTCGCGGCGGCGCGGCTCAATCTCACGGTCTCCGCCATCTCGACGCAGTTGAAGCGCCTGGAAGAGCTGCTCGGCGTCGAACTGTTCCGCCGCACGCCGAGCAAGCTCATCATCACGCCGGAGGGCGAGCGCTTCGCCGCCGATGTCGCGCAGATCCTCGAAGCCGCGGAGCGGGCGCTGTTGCGGCTGGAGGAACGCGGCAGTCATTCGGGCCACGTCAATATCTCGCTTGGCGGCGATTACGCCTGGTTGTTCATGCCCAGGATCAACTCATTTTCGGCGGAGCACCCCAAACTCACGACCACGATCAAGATTCACCGCGGCACCGAGTTGATGACCGCGGTGCAGAAGGGGTCGGCCGATTTCTCGATCGGCGCGTTCTTGCGTCGGCCGAAGGGCCTGAAGTTTCGCGCCGTCGCGACCTCGACCATGTCGATCATCGTCAACGGGCGCGACCGGATCGATCCGCAAAACCCGCTGAGTGTCATCGGCGACCGGCTACTGGTCGCGCCCCGCAGCGCCACCGTGCGCACGCGGCTTGCCAAATCCCAGGCGCTCAAGCCCTCGATCAATTACCTCGAATGTCCGACCTGCCACACCGCGATCGATCTGGTGCGGCGCGAATCCGGACCGGCGATCGTGCACACCCTCTGCCTCAATCAGATCGAAGCCGACGGCATCCGCGCCGCCGATCTCGGCAAGTCGTTCGGCATCGAACAATTCGTCATCGCCTACAAGGCTTCGACCGTGAAGCAGTCGGTGATGCGCGATCTGCTGGAGTGGCTCGTACGCTGAGGAGCGTCCGCATGTCCCGGACGCTGCACTTTGGGCAGGAGCCGGCTATCAGACGACTTTCCTAGTTTCATTTCGACCGGCAGCGCTACGCTGGAAACCGGCTCGTCGCTGGAGCCGGCGATGACACTTCCGCCGGCGCCCGCATTGCGCGTGCCGGGCGGCGGCCCCCCGCTGGGTCAGGCTTTTTTATCGGGCCCCGTCATTGCCCGGACGCTTCCACCTTGAAGCAATCAGCCTCTTCAGACAGCGTCCTTGGCAGCCTTAACAGGACGAGCCCGCACGATTTTTCGAGCCGGTCGAGCCTTGAATACAGTCGGCTCTTTGGTGAAGGGATTGATGCCACTGCGTTCTTTGGTCGCGGGCTTCTTGATCACGACGAACTTTGCGAAGCCCGGAAGAAGGAACGAGCCATTCTTCTTCATTTCCTTATAACCAATGGCCGCAAGCGTCTCCATGACGCCCTTAACGTCGCTCTTTTTCAGCTCCGAGCGCTCCGCAATCTGGCTGATAAGCTCGGACTTTGTCATGGGTTTCGACATAATCATCCATCCTGATTCGACTTATTGAGAATATTTGCTAATCCAGCCAAAGAACCGTGCATGACGGTGATATGCACAGGTTTCTTGCGACAGCATCACGTGGGCCGCGACGCAGGCCAATCGTGCGCGACCGTCTGGGCAGGTCGATCGGCACGGTCGCTATTGGGGGCGACATGAGCCTGTCGCGCCTGGAACGGCGCCAATGGCCCCGAAGCGAACTGCGGCCCAGTTCCCGCGCTACCCTAGCCTTTCTTCCCGTATGGGTTCGCACTGGGCTTGGCCTGGCTCTGCATGCCGGCGAACGGCGAGGGCGTGGCGCCGCCTTTCTTCTTGTTGTTCTTGTCCTGCTTCGGCTTTTTCTTTTCCTTGTTGCTTCGCATCTGGCCTTTTGCCATGGCGTTCTCCCGGCTCTCTGGATGGGGTGAATTCGTCTGTGGACACCGCACACTAGCCCAACTGCCCTGCACTGCGCCAATGGAATACCGCCCGCTGAAAATCCCGTGTGCATACATGCTGCCTGAGCGGGCCTGGGGCCGGTTCTCTGGTGACACAGTGAATTGAATTTCTATCGGTGAGCCCCGCCGCATGGTCTTGAGCGAACAGGGTCCTACCTCCGCAATGATTCCAGACGTGGCGCGGTTAGGAGATTGCTGCCGGGTTTGGCGTGGCTAAGCCTTATTGCTGATCTTCAAAAAAGAAATTGTTCGTTAGTCAGTCCATGCACCGGCTTTGCTGCTGAGCCATTTGAAAAAGCTCCTCGCGGCCGACATCGTCGGCCCGATCACTGCCCAGCACCCATTCCTGAAAATGCGCCGCCTGTCGCATGACTTCATCGATCGGCTTGCGCACCATCATTTCCGAACGGATGCATAACGTTTCGGGCCGTCCGTCAACGCTGCCGGTCGGAGGTGCGTGGCGTCACGACCAGGCTGGATTAATGCTTATCTCCTAAAAGATTGAAATGCCGGCGTGCCATATTGCAGGAATTGTCCCCCGGCAGACACGCTCTGCAAACGATGGGCCTCACACTATAGATTGCGCATTCTGTGGAGATGCCGACCTCACCCACTAGCGCCAGACAGCGATCCCCGCTGCATCGCATGCGTCCCAGGCTGTCGTCGATGTATGCCTGGGGAATTCGGTCGAGATCGGCGTCGCTTTCCAACGAGAACCGCGGCCACTCCGGTGAGAATGAGCAGCACGCACCGCAGCTTCGACATTCAGGGATGGCAATATCAGCGACGGTAATATCCGCCGGTTGCGTCGGCCGAACTGTCATTTGACTTTGAGATTGACCGCAGATTCTTTTCCCCGATTGCTCTCGATCTCGTATTCGACGGTTTGACCGTCGTTCAGCGAGTTCAGGCCGGCCCGCTCAACGGCTGAGATGTGGACGAAAACGTCCCTGCCGCCGCCAGAAGGCTGAATGAACCCATACCCCTTTGTCGGATTGAACCACTTCACGGTACCTGTAGGCATTACCCATCTCCACGGTTGAGGGCGCACACCTTAAGGCGCGTGCCCGAAAACGACAAGGACCGCACCAGGCGGGTGTGTCAATCAAATTCAGAGAGGTCAGACGTCTCGGCGTTGGAGCACGTACATAAGCGTGAATGCCGGCACATTCTGGAATTCCAGCGGAACTTGTTCTCGGCTCGACGATAAGTTTTGTTCGATCGCGCAGCGGATAAATTTATTGAAACACGGAAATCAGCAGAGCTGGAAAACAACCCTTCCAGGGGGGCCGATGGCCGCATTTTACTACATCGGCGTTTACCCGCCCATGGTCCGCTCGCCAATGGGGGAACAGCGGACATGCCGGATCGGGAGTGCACCGCTCAGGGGCGCGGCTTCGGGAGCCACAACAGCCACGACAGCAATAAGAGGATTGCGCGATATTTCTTTGATTCGCGCGAATTGGTTTCCCAGCCGCTGCGCCCGAAACCAGGGGCGGAGCAAAAACCGGCATGAAATCAATACGTAGTCTCCGTGGTCGGGACAATTCTTGACAATTCCAGAGACAAGACTAGAAGCACCGGCCTCTCGCTCTTCGTAAAAGGACGCCAGCCGGTGACGATGGCTGGCGGGAGCGAGATCGCGGTGCCCGCGAGCGGGAGTTTCGTCGCTTCCGCGCTCGGGCGGTATCGGACATCATGCCCGCCGGCACTATGACCGGTGTGCGAGGTGCTCGCTGTAACCGGGGCCGGCGCCGGCGGGAGATCCCCGCCATCGTGGTGCTGGCTCCGCGAAGCCTGGTCCGAAGCCGCACCAGGGGATGCGTGAGTCCCCTGGGCAGAACCGCCGTGGAACGCCGACAGGCGAGCGCGCCCTGCGCAGGGTGCGCGCTTCGCCGCAAGGTGAAGCAGGGAGACCCGCGTCTGTCGGCGTTCTGCTTCCTTTGATTGCCGGAAGCGAGTCTGAACGAATTTGTAGCCCGGGTTGAGCGGAGCGAAACCCGGGAGCAGCGGTGAAAGCCGCGCGATCGTTCCCGGATTTCGCTTTGCCCAATCCGGGCTACTGTGCGCTGCGTCCGATCGTGATGATCCGGCCGATCCACTCCGGGGCATCCGACGAAGGTCGGGACCGCGGCGTCGTTTTTGGGAATGCCGTGCTCATAACTCGGGTGCGAATACGCACAGCGAGAACGATGAAGCGTGACCGTGACGGTGGGCACTTCTTCCGCTCTTGTAAGGGGCGCCGGGAGGTGCTCGCTTCATGAACGACTATGGTACGGTTCCGCGCCAACCAAGGAATCTCCCTTTAGCGGCGTCGAGCCGCGCGAGCTGGCGCACAAGGGTCATCCGATGATGCTCGAACGTCACGTCGGGATGAAAGGCAGGGCAGGGGGCGGATGTTGAAGCGGAAAGTTGTCATCGGAGGCTGCGTTGCCGCCGCTGCGGCGCTTGTCGTTGCGCTGTACGTGCCGGCTACCGCCAGGAGCGTGTTCGACCCAAACGCTCTCTGGAAAATTGTGAATGGGCAATGCGTGCCCAACCAGCAGCAGCACGGCGACCCGAAACCGTGCGCCGAAGTCGATCTGAAAGACGGCGTCGGCCACGGCTACGCCGTCTTGAAAGACATCAACGGCGCGACGCAGTATCTGGTCATTCCAACGGCCCGCATCGTCGGCATCGAAAGCCCCGAGCTGCAAGCGTCCGACGCGACCAACTATTTCGCCGCGGCGTGGGAAGCGAGGCGCTTCGTCGAGAAGGCGCTCGGTCACGGTTTGCCGCGCGACAATGTCGGCCTTGCAGTCAATTCGGTGCTGTCGCGCTCACAGAGCCAGCTTCATATCCACGTCGATTGTATGCGCGCCGATGTACGCGCCGCCTTGGCAAAGCAGCGCGCATCGATCGGCGATAGATGGGCGGCGCTGGGCGAGCCGGTCGGCGGCCATCCGTACTGGGCCATGCGGGTCATGGGAGCGACGCTGGACGGGCACAATCCGTTCAAGCTCTTGGCCGACGGCATACCAAGGGCGCGCAAAAGCATGAAGTGGCGCACGCTCGTCGCGGTCGGCATGCAGTTCGACGGTGATGCGCCGGGTTTCGTCCTGCTCACCGACCGCGTCAATCCGCTGCTGTTCGACATTGCAGCCGGGGCGCGCCTCGAGGATCACACCTGCGGGGCAGGGCGCTGACGATTACACCCGCCGATGCAGGCGATGCTCGATCCACAGCAGCAGGCCATTGGCAATCGCCGCGAAGGCGAACAGCACGATCGCCACCATCATCATCTCTTCGCCCTGCAGCAGTTGCACGGCGTTCATGATCATCGAACCGAGGCCTTCCTTCGATGCGAACATTTCACCGAGCAGAACGCCCAGCAAGGTCACGGTGAAGCCGATGCGCAACCCGGTGAAGATCTCGGGCAGCGCGGCCGGCAGCAGCACATGCGAGATCGTCTGCCACGGCGACAACTGCATGGAGCGCGCGGAGCGCAGATAGACCGGCGGGATCGCGCGGATCGCCCCCATGGTGAGGAGCGCGACCGGCAGGATGCCGTGCAGCGCGCCGAACGCGACCTTGCCCGAAATGCCGAGCCCGAACATGAGCAGGACGACCGGATAAAGCGTGATTTTCGGCAGCGAGTAGAGCGAGACCAGGATCGGCTCGCCGACGGCCCCGGACAACCGATGCGCGCCCATCCACACGCCGATCGCAAGCCCAATGCCGTAAGACAGGATCAGCGCATAGCCGAGTTCGAGCGCTGTTGTCGTCAGGTTGGCGAGGAAACGCGGCGTGGCCAGGTTGTGCAGGACGTAGACCAGCGTGGGCAACGGCGCCGGCAGCGCGGTCTCACCGGCGATCCTGTGCAACAGCTCCCAGAACGCGAGGAGCACGAACAGAATGATCAGCGTGTCGGTGGCGCGGCGTGTTGCGGTCATGCGCGGCCTCCGCGGCGCCGTTCGGCGAGGCGCGTGTCGAGCCCGTGCAGCACCGCGTTGACCAGAGTGGCGACGATGAGGAGGAAAAGAATCAGCGCGTACATGCGGCGATTGTTGAAATCCGCATACGCCTCGGAGATGTCGCGCCCGAGCCCCGCGGGCGAAAGAATAAATTCAGCGGCGATGACGGCGATGAAGCCGTACGACACCGAGAGCTTGACGCCGGTGAACAGATACGGCGCGGCCGCCGGAAGCTGCAGCTGTAACGCGGTGGCGATGCGTCCGAGGCGGTGCACGCGCGCGACCTTGGTCAACACCCGCGGCACGCGGTCGAGGCCGTTGAGCGTGGCGATGATCATGGCAACGACCGCGGTGGCGACGCCGATCACAACGATCGGCATGATCGAGAGGCCGAAGATCGCGATGAGGACGGGATAGAAGATGAAGACAGGGACGGCGTAGTAGGTGGCGAAGAACGGATCGAGCGCCTCGCGCACCCGGGGCAGCGCGTGGATGACGCAGCCAACGGCAAAGCCGAGCGCGATGGAAACCGCAACAACCAGCGCGATCATGCCGAGCGTACGTTCGATTTCGGCATTGAGTGTTCCCGAGGCGAGCAGCGTCCACAGCGCGCTCGCCATCTCGGACGGTGGAATGATGACGTTGTGGTTGATGAGGCCGATGCGGCAGGCGAGTTCGAGCGCGCCGGCCGCCGCTACGATGACGACGAGGCGAATGAGCCCGATGCGGGTCATCGCATGCAAATCTTCATTCCGCGGCCAGGGCGCTTTCGCCCGAATGGCCGAGCGCCTTGAGCGACTCGCCGCGCAGGCGTTCCCACAGCCGGCCGGTGATTTCGCCAAACGCCGCGTCTCCCACAACGGTCGAGTCGCGCTCGCGCGGCCATTTGGTTTCGATGATCTCGATGAAGCGTCCGGGCCGCGCCGACATGGCGCCGACGCGGTCGGACAGCATGGCGGCTTCGTCGAGCGCGTGGGTGATCAGCAGGACGGTTGCGCCGGTGCGGCGCCACAGCCGCAACACTTCGTCGCCCATCAGGAGACGCGTCTGGGCGTCGAGCGCGCCGAACGGCTCGTCGAGCAGAATGAGTCGCGGTTGGAGCACCAGCGTGCGCGCGATGCAGACCCGCTGGCGCATTCCGCCGGACAGTTGCGACGGATAGGCCTTGGCGAATTCCTTCAGGCCCATGAAGGCGAGCGCATCGTCGACACGGCGGCGGATTTCCGGTGCGGCGACGCCGCTCCTGCGCAGGCCGAATGCGGCGTTGTCCCACACCGTGAGCCAGGGGAAGCTCGCGTCCTCCTGAAACACGACGCCGATGCCATCGGCGACTTCGCCGTGGATCGGCTTGCCCTCAAATGTCACCGTGCCGGACGTTGGCGTCTGCAAGCCGGCGAGGACTTCAAGAAAAGTCGACTTGCCGCAGCCGGATGGCCCGACCACGGCGAAAAACTCGCCCTTGCGCAGATCGAGGTCGATCGGGCCAAGCGCCTGCACCGGCGGATGACCGCCGGCGCCCGGATAGACCCGCGTGACGTTCTCGATCCGCGCGTGAACTTCGGCAGGCACGGATGACATGCTCATTTCTGCAAATCGGCCGGCAGGAACGAAGGATCGATCATCTTGTTCAGATCCACGTCCTTGTCGAGCATGCCGACGGCGCGCATGACATGCGCGGTGGTTTGCAAGAGCGGCATCTCGATGCGTCCCTCGCTGTAAAACTTCGCCGCGACCAGCTGGTGCATCATGGTGCTGACATCCTTGGGCGGCAGCGGCGCATAGACTTTTTCCAGAATTTTGCTGGCGTCGTCGGTGTGCTGATCGATGAATTGCACCGCCTCGCGCCGCGCGGCGAGGATGGCGCGCAATTTGTCGGGATGATTTTTGATCAGATCGGTCGAGGCGATGCCGGCCGCGGGCGGCAGCCCGGGCAGTTCACTCGGTCCCATGATGACGTGGTACTTGCTCTCGCCGCCGCGCATCATGAACAGAATGCCCGGAATGGTCGTAGCGTCGACGACGTGGTTCTCGAGCGCCGTCAGGGCGCCGGACAGGTTGCCGAGCGCGACGCGCTGAACGTCGGCGGGATTAAGCCCGGCCTGTTCGGCCGCGGCCACGATGGTCATCTCGCCAAGCGATTTCGGATTGCTGATGGCGAATTTCTTGCCCTTGAGGTCCTTGACCGATTTGATCGGCGATCCCGGCATGACGATGATGACGTTGTCGGCGAGCGATCGAGTGCCGATATCGACGATCTTGAGGTCCTGGCCCTGGCTGATGGCTGCAATCGCGGCAGCCGGCGAGGTTTCCCCGAATCCAAGCGAACTCGCCAGCACCGCGCGCACCGACGAGCCGCCGCCCTCGCCCGAAATGACTCCAGTGATGTCGACGCCCGCTTTCTTGAAAAAGCCCTTCTCGATCGCGACGCCGTACGGCGCGCCGGACGGATCGTTCTTATACTGAGTGATAAGAACATCTTCGGCCGCTGCCGGCGACCATGCGGCAATGCACAATACACTGACGCAGACGGCGAGTGCCGCAAATGAGGATTTCGGCTGCAACATATTCATCTCCTTGGCGTTATACGGAAGCTCGATCGTTGACCAGCCGCCGGTCCCGGCGTCTGGGCGCCGCGAAACGGCATTATCGCCCGCCTTGCCGCGAATGGGAATGCGGCGTGTTTTGCCAGATGTTTACTTTGCCCACTTTATACTGGCCCACCATCCGTCATCTCACCGGCCTGCGAAACCCGGCCTCCCTGCGGAGGATCAAAAGTCATGACACTCGTAACTGAGGCCGTTCGGGCGCCATTGCCGGTGCCGAAGCCCGCAATGCCCGTCACGCGCGAGCCGGCCTGGTTCGCGTCTTATCCCGCGGGTGTGCCGCGAGCGATCGACGCCGGGGCCTATCCGTCGTTACACGCGATGCTGCTCGAGGCCTGCCGTGAATATGCCGAGCGGCCGGCATTCGAATGTCTGCGCGCGCGCATGAGTTATGCGGAGTGGGACCGCTACAGCCGGGACTTCGCGGCGTTCCTCGTCGAACAGGCGGGCTGCATTCCGGGCGACCGCGTTGCCATCATGCTGCCGAACCTGCTCGCGTACCCGGTCGCCTTCCTCGGCGCGCTCCGCGCCGGCATGATCGCCGTCAACGTCAATCCCCTCTACACGCCGCGTGAGCTGAAAGAGCAGCTCGCCGACTCCGGCGCGAGCGTTATCGTCATTTTGGAGAATTTCGCCCACAAGCTGGAGACCATCATCGCCGATACGGAGATCCGTCACGTCGTGGTGGCGCGGCTCGGCGACTTCGCGGCGCTGTTCAAGCGTTGGGCGTTCAATCTGGCGAATGCCTACATCAAACACGCCGTGCCGACCTGGCATTTCGCCAAATTCACGATGCTGCTGGATGCCTGCAGCAGTGCGCCGAGCGCCCACTACGCCGATGCTCAGCCGGCCGCCGACGCGGTGGCGCTGCTGCAATATACCGGCGGGACGACCGGCATATCCAAAGGCGCGATGCTGTCGCATCGCAACCTGCTTGCCAACACGCTGCAGTGCTCGGCCTGGATCGGCGCGGGCGTCGACCCGAACGGAGAGCGCGCGCTAACACCGCTGCCGCTCTATCACATCTTCTCGCTGACAGCGAACCTCCTGGTGTTCGCGCATTTCGGCGGCATGAACGTGCTCATTCCCGATCCGCGCGATCTCCACCGCCTCATTCGCACCATGCGCGATGGCCGCATCACCGCAACGTCGGGCGTCAACACGCTGTTCAATGCGCTCGTCAACCGGTCCGAATTCGCCGCGCTTGATTTCAGCGGCTTGCGCGTAACCATCGGCGGCGGCGCCGCGGTGCAGACCGAGGTGTCCCGCCGCTGGCGCGAGATCACCGGCAAAGATCTGGTCGAAGGCTACGGCCTGACCGAGGCGTCGCCGGTGGTCTGCATCAATGCGGTCGACGATCCGAAGCTCGGCACGGTCGGTCTGCCGGTGCCATCGACCGAAGTGACGATCCGCGACGAGATGGGCTCGATCCTCGGTCTGGGCGAGGAGGGCGAAGTCTGGGTACGCGGCCCGCAGGTCATGCAGGGTTACTGGCAGCGGCCCGAGGAAAGCCGCCGTGTGCTGACCACCGACGGCTGGTTGCGCACCGGTGATATCGGCGCTTTCGATGCGCAGGGCTTTCTGCGGCTGCTCGACCGCAAGAAAGACCTGGTGATCGTTTCCGGCTTCAAGGTCTTTCCCAACGAGATCGAGGACGTCGCCATGCAGCATCCCGGCGTGCTCGAAGCCGCCGTGATCGGCGTGCCGGATGCGCGCACTGGCGAAGCCGTGAAGCTCTTTGTCGTAAAACGCGATGAGGCGCTCACCGCGGCGGATTTGACGGCCTTCCTGCAGGCGCGGCTTGTCAACTACAAGCGGCCGCATATTATTGAATTCCGAGACAGCCTGCCGAAGAGCAATATCGGCAAGATCCTGCGCAAGGAGCTGCGCTAATTCGCACCCCGATCACGCGACGTGGCGCGCTTGGACGGCTTGCGGCGAGCGCGGTGTTTGCGCCGGCAGTGTTTTCAAGCCGCCGCGCGTTCGCGGGGCTGCCGGCGCTGCCCAATATCGCGTCAGGCGATGCGCTATTGCTGCGTTCCGGCGACGCGCAGTTTGCAAGCTACGAGCCCGCCTTCAACTCTCGCACCATGCTGACGCCGCAACTGCGGGCAATGTGCAAGACCGCCACTGGCGTGGGCGTCATGGTGGATTGGTGCCGCACCAACAGCCTGCCGTTTGCACTGCGCAGCGGCGGGCATTCCTTCGAGGGCTTCTCGCAAAGCACGGGCGTCGTCATCGATACCCGTCCGATCAATGGGATCAACGTCGATAGGGCAGCCAAGGCCGTGACGGTTGGCGCGGGGGCATCGCTCGGCGCCATCTACAAGGCCGTCTGGCCGCATAATCTGGCATTTGCCGCCGGCAGTTGCCCAACCGTTGGCATTTCCGGTCACGCTCTCGGCGGCGGCTACGGCAATCTCGCTCGGCCGTTCGGGCTGACTTGCGACAGCCTGCTCTCGATCGATCTGGTCGATCCACAAGGGCACCCGGCCCATGCCGATGCGCAGCAGAATCCCGACCTGTTCTGGGCCTGCCGCGGCGGTGGCGGCGGCAGCTTCGGCGTGGCGACAAGCTACCGGTTTGCGCTGCGCCGTTTGACCAGCCTGCTGGTGTTCCGGATCGACTGGCAGGGGCTCGCACCTTCGCGCGCGGCCGCCGTCATGAAGCAATGGCAGGCATGGGCGCCGCAGGCTCCGTCTTCGATCAACGCCACCCTTGTGATCACCCGGCATGCCGGCGGCGGCATCGATCTGCGCTGCTCCGGCCAGTCGATTGGTTCGCAGAGCGAACTTAAACGCGAGCTGAAAACGCTATCGACGTCGCCGCAGATCAGGTCGATGCCGTTTTCCGCGTCGATCAATTATTTCGCCGGCGGAGCGAGCGGCTGGAATTATCTGTCGGTGCCGATGAAAGGGAAGTCGGACTATGCCACGTCGCCGTTAAGCGATACCGGACTCGCCGTCCTGATGGATGAGGTCGATACCAGGAAGACCGTTTACGTGATCTGCGATGCCTACGGAGGCGCGATCGCCGAGGTCGCGCCGGACGCAACGGCATTCGCCCATCGCAAGGAAACGCTGTTCTCGATCCAGTATGGCAGCCAATGGAGCAGCCCGGCCGACACGCCGGCGCGCCTCGCCGACATGCGCGCTCTGTATGCGGCGATGCGGCCCTACGTCTCCGGCGCGGCTTACGTCAATTACTGCGACCTTGATCTAGCCGACTGGCAGGATGCTTATTGGGGCGAAAACCTCGCTCGGCTGAAACAGATCAAATCGGCCTTCGACCGGGACAACGTATTCCGCCACGCCCAGAGCGTTCCATTGGCGTGACGTCCGCCGATGGCCGCGAGGTAGCCATGTCGCGGGACCACCTTCCTGCACACCAGACGGCGTGCTAACCGTAAGCCCTTAAATCACAAGGCGCGAGGACGGCAGGAAATGCCCAAGCTACAGCTATCGTTCGCGTCCGGCCTCTACGACCGGATGCAGCCGCTCTATACGGGCGAGGTGAAGCCCGACGGCATCGATCTCAATTTCATTCCCATCGATCAGCCGCGTCCGATCTTCGACCGCATGTCCGGCGGGCAAGAATTCGATGTCGCCGAATATTCGCTGTCCGAATTCACGCAGCGCTTGACCCGCAACGAGTGCCCGTTCGTCGCCATCCCGGTGTTCCCGTCGATCGCCTTCCGCATGGGCTTCATCGCCATCAACAAGAAGTCGGGCATCAAGACGCCCAAGGATCTCGAAGGCAAGCGCATCGGCGTGCCGCTCTACACGATGACGGCGGCGATCTTCATCAACGGCATACTGGCCCACGAATTCGGCGTCGACCTCACCAAGGTCAAATGGGTCCAGAGCGCCATGAACGAGTCAGGCTCGCACGGACATCCGACCGTGCTGCCGCTGCTGAAGAAAATGTCGATCGAGAACAACACGTCGAAAAAGACGCTGGGGCAGATGCTGGCCGATGGCGAGCTCGATGCCACGCTTGGCACCAGCCTGCCGGACGAAATCCGCACCAATCCGGATATCGTGCGGTTGTTTCCGAATTACGTCGAGGTCGACAAGGACCTCTGGAAGCGCAAGGGCATCTACCCGATCATGCACACGGTCGCCATCAAGAAGAGCGTCTATGAACGCTACCCGTTCGTGGCGACCAGCCTCTACGATGCCTTCGTGAAGTCGAAGAAGATCGCGCTGGCGAAGATGTTCAACCTGCGCGCCGTGCGCTACATGACGCCGTTCCTGATGCGCGAGATCGACGATATCTGGGACGCGTTCAACGGCGATCCGTGGCCCTATGGCGTCGAGCCGATGCGCCGCACTATTGAGGCGCTCATCCTCTATCAGCAGACACTCGGTCTGACCGACCGGGGCGTGAAGGCTGACGACCTGTTCGTGCCGACCTTCGGTTGATTAAAGTGAGCGAATGGCGAATAGCGAAATGCGAACAGGGACAGTAAGATTGTGGTCTATTCCCTGTTCGCCACTCGTTATTCGCATCACACGGCTATCTTAAACCACATCGTACGGAAGACATCATGAGCCAACTCGAAGACATTCTGCGTGACCTCGTTGTCGCCAACCGCATCCTGTCCAACGAAGATGTGGTCGACGCCTACGGCCACATCAGCGTGCGCCATCCCGACAATCCCAAGCGCTTCTTCATGTCGCGCTCGCGCGCGCCTGAACTGGTCGAGCGTCACGACCTGATCGAGTTCGATCAGGAGGGCGAGCCGATCAAGGACAAGCGTCCGCCCTATCTGGAGCGCTTCATTCATGCGGCGATTTTCGAGGCAAGGCCGGACATCATCGCGGTCGTTCACGCCCACGCCGAGGACACGCTGCCGTTCGGGCTGATCAATAAGCCGCTCGAGCCGGTGATCCATTCCGGCAGTTTCATCGGCGGCAAGGTCCCGGTCTGGGATATTCGCAAGAAATTCGGCGACACCGATCTTCTGGTGCGCAACATGGCGCAGGGCCGCGACCTCGCCAAGACGATGGCCAAGGGTGACGTTGCGCTGATGCGCGGCCACGGCTTCGCCTCGGCGGGGCGCTCGATCATCGACGTGGTCCGGCTCTCAGTCTATCTGCCGCGCAACGCGCGTGTGCAGATGAACGCGATGCGCATGGGCGGCAAGCCAAAGCCGCTATCGAAGGGCGAGATCGCCTCGCGCAGTAAGGGCGACAGCTATAAGCCGACCTCGCCGACAACCTGGCGCGCCTGGGAATATTGGGCGACAAAGTGCGGATGCGGCGAGATGATCGGCAAAATGCCGACGCACGAACACTGAAACCGAAAGAAGTACCACTCAGTCGTCATGCCCGCGCTTGTCGCGGGCATCCACGTCTTGAAAGCTGAGAGCCTTAAAGAGGTGGATGGCCGGGACGGGCCCGGCCATGACGCGATTATAGATCAGAAAGGTACGACAGCGCTTACTGCAGCGTCAGTTCGGTGACTTTGCCGTGCTTGTCGCGGCCTTGTGCGTAGTACTGACCGATGTTGCGCATCAGTGCGGCGTCGGACACCGAATAGATGATGGCGTCTTCCTTGCCGGTATTGATGTGGCGGCGCCACACGAAATTCGGCACCACGAACAAATCGTTGTGGCTCCAGTCGAAGCGCTTGCCGCCGACCTCGGTCGCGCCGGTGCCTTCGATGCAGACATAATAGGTGCCCGCAGTCTCGCGTTTCCATTCGGTCTCTTCGCCTGGCCGCAGCAACTGCGCCGAATAGTTCAGGGTCTTGAACACCGGCTCGCCGGTCACCGGATTGACGAAGTCGACCTTGATGCCTTCGCGCGGATCGCCTTTTTCCTTGCGCAGGCTGTGCAGCATGTCCTTGACGTCTTCGCCGCGGAAATGGAACAGCGGCGCGGGATCGTGACCGACGCCGCGCTGGTGGCTGACGAAGGCGGGCTTGAGACCGCCGTGGCCGTAGAGATGGCGCGAATAGCCTTCGGACACCGTGACGGCCTGCACGTTGGTATTGCCCTGCGCGCCCGGCATGTTGTGGTCGACCCAGGCGGCGTCGAGGAATTCCATCAGCGGCCAGTCGAGCGTGTCGATCCAGACGCACGGCTCTTCGGAATCATTGCCGTGATCGTGCCAGGTGCCGTTCGGGGTGAGGATCAGATCGCCGCGACTGGCGGTGACACGCTCGCCTTCGACCACGGTGTAACCGCCCGTCTTGGACAGGATCGTGCGGCTTGCGTTGGGTGAATGCAGATGCACCGGCGCGACGTCGCCCGGATTATAGATCGAGATGGCGCAGCGGATAGTGTTGGTGACCTGGAGGCGGCCGTTCAGCCCAGGATTGAGGAGAAGGATGCTCTGACGGTCGGCGAACTCGATCGGCGATACGTCGGCCTTCCGGGCGATTTCCGAAATCTGCTTGAGGTAGCCGCTGTATTCGTTCCATTTCCACATGTACGGCTGGGTCTTCAACTGGGCGACCGCGACGCGGCCGCTGGCGAGCTGGCCGGAACCTTCACCGCTTGTTTCGCTGAACCACGGCCGCTGCGCCGGCGCGTTGGCCTGGGTGCGGATCCAGACGTTGTGCTTGCCGGCCTCGGTGTTGATGGACTCCATCATTTCGCGCGCCTTGTTCGACAGTCCGCCCGGCGCGGGGGCCTTCATAGTCACCGTGGCCATGATGATTTCTCCTGCAAAAAAGGGGGCGATGCGTCCCTAAATTCGATGGCGGCCGGGGGATTTGCTCGGCAAACGCCGAAGTTCCAGCCTTTGCCAAACGTATAGTGTTTCGGAGTGCCGTTTGCAAAGCCGTCCAGGCGGCATGCGGCGATGCGTGCCCCGGCGAAAAATCATAGCGCAGCGGGGAATTAACGGGTCTCGGGCGCTGCTTGGCAAAGGCTGCCGATAGTCTTGTCACACACCGGCCGCCCAAATCGTCATGTCTCTTGAAGGACGTCTGAAGCAGGAGATTAACGATGCCGAAGGTCCATATCGCAATTGTCTATCACAGCGGCTACGGCCACACGCGCCGGCAGGCGGAGGCCGTGAAAGCAGGTGCCGAAGAGGTAATTGGGGCCGAAGCGCTGCTGCTAACTGCCGAAGAGGCACAAGCGCATTGGACGGAATTGGCCTCTGCCGATGCCATTGTCTTCGGCGCGCCGACATATGTGGCCGGAGTTTCGGCGACCTTCAAAGCCTTTCAAGAAGCTTCCTCCCACGCGGTCATGACACAAGGATTCGGCTGGAAGGACAAATTCGCGGCGGGTTTCACCAACTCGGGTTCGCGTTCAGGCGATAAACTGGCAACGTTAATCCAGCTTGCTCTCTTCGCCGCACAACACGGCATGCATTGGATCAATCTTGCCCTGCCACCCGCGAACCATTCCAGTAGCGGATCGGAGCAGGACTTGAATCGATTGGGCTTCTGGCTCGGAGCCGGTGCGCAGTCGAATACGGATCAGGGTCCCGAACTGGCGCCGCCCGAGGCTGACTTGGCGACTGCGCGCCACCTCGGACAACGCGTAGCCGAAGTGACGCTGCAGTTCGTTCGCGGCCGCTCGGGCGTACAAATAGATGCCCGGCGCAACGAGATCAGCACTTTAGCTGGCGCTTAAAAATTCCAGCACCGCGCGGTTGAATTCCGCCGGCCGGTCCATGTTGGAGATATGGCCGGCGCCGGGCAGTTCGACGTAACGCGAGCCGGGAAGTTTTTCGTGGAGCTTGCGCATGGCTGGGGCAGGCGCGTCCTTCTCGCCGACCAGGAACAGCACCGGGTGTTTCACGCTCGTGACCGTCGAAGCGTAATCGTGGTCGGCCAAAGCCGCGGCGCAGCCGATGAAGCCGTTGACCGGCGTTGCGCGAAACATGGCGCGTATCTTGTCGAGATACGGCGGGTTCTTTGCGTACGTGTCGGGTGGAAACCAGCGCGACACCGTCGGTTCGACCAGCGCTTCGATGCCCTTGTTCTGCGCAATAACGATGCGTTCCTCCCACTGCTGCGAGCTTTGCGGTGTCGACTGGCAGGGCGAGTTGCAGACGATGATGCGATGGAAGCGTTCGGGATGGCGCTCGGCGAGGCCGAGCGCGGTGGCGCCGCCCATGGAAAGGCCGGCGAAATGCGCCTTGTCGATGTGCAGGGCGTCGAGCAGGCCGAGCGCGTCTGCCAGCAGCGTGTCGAACGCGTAACGGCCGCCGGGCGCGTCGCTGCCGCCGTGACCGCGCTGGTCGTAGCGCAGCACGCGGTAGGAGCCTTTCAGAGCGGCGGCCTGCTCGTCCCACATCGCGACCGAGGTGGCGAGCGAGTTGGAGAACACGATCCACGGCGCGCCTTCCGGCCCGTCGATCTGACAGTTGATGTTGATCCCGTTGGTATTGATCTTCATTTTGGATGTTCCCATTGCCGTCATGCCCGGCCTTGTGCCGGGCATCCACGTCTTAAATCCGGCGAGAGATTAAAGACGTGGATGGCCGGGACAAGCCCGGCCATGACGCGATTAGACGACGCGTCATTTCGGCAAAAAGTCTCCCAGCAGGCCAAGAAGCGGCTCAGGCCCCTGCGTCGGCATGAAATGGCCAGCCTCGATCAGTTCGAACCGCCCGCCCGGAATTTTTTTGGCAAGCTCAGCCGTGCCGGCGTGTGGACGCACAGTGTCGTGGCGCCCGGCCACCACCATGACGGGGCAGCGGATCTGCGGCAGCATGTGCAGCATGTTGGTGCGCGCCAGCGCGCGGAAACCGAAGCCGAAGCACACCGGATCGTTGGCGAGATAGCGGCCGAGATAGGCCTCATAGGCGGCGCGCTCACCGAGATGCGGCGGGTAGGAAAGCGCGAGTGTTGTCGGCAGCGAGGCGCGCATGCCCTCGCGTGCCGCGAAGGCCGCGCGCTCGTCGAGCGCCGCCGCGCGGCTTGGATCGACGCCGGGCGCCGGATTGCACAACACGAGCGAGGCGACCTGATCGTGATGCTTTTCCAGAAAACGCAGCGACTGGGTCGCCGCGGCTGCGACCGTGACGAAGCTATAGGGTGGCGGCAGGTTCAACTGCGCGGCCAGCGCCTCGAAATCGGCCACCAGAATGTCGTTGGTGAATTCGGTCCGCACCTTTTCCGACAGGCCCGCGCCGCGCTGGTCGTAGCGCAGCACCCGATAGCGTCCGGCAAGCCGCGGGGCGACCGCGTCCCATGAATTGAGCGTACCGCCAAGCTCGTGCAGCAGCACCACGGACGGTCCGCGCGCGCCGGCAAGATCGTAATGCAAACTCACGCCATTGGCGTCGATGAATGGCACAGGCGTCTCCTACCATTGCCAGCCGAACAGGTGGTCGAGCGAAACAATGCCGCCCCCCTGGATCAGTACGTAGAACGTCGCGATGGTCCACATCAACGTATATTCGAGGCCGAGCTGGTTCCAAAAATACTTGCCGACCCGCCAGCGTTCGACGTTGGCGACGAGCAGAAACAGCAGGACGGCCGCGGCGACCGGCCGGGTGAACAGTCCAAGCGCTAGCAGAGGGCCGCCGATGAGCTGTGTCAGTGAAATCGCCCGCGCCCAAAATTTTCCGGGCCGATAACCGCCGTGATCGAGCTGGGCTGCCAGATCCTTCAGGTTCAGCGCACGTACGCCGGTCTTCGGGAAGAAGCCAAATGTGTTGCGCAAGCCGTGCGGGACGAGCGCGAATCCGACCCAGACGCGCAGCAGCGCGTAGGCGTATGGCAAAACGGTCTGGTACAGGGCGTTCAATTGCGGGATCAGTGCGCCATCAGCACCGGCAGCTTGGCATTGGCGAGGATGTGTCGTGTGGTGCCGCCGAAAATCATTTGCCGCAGGCGGCTTTGCGTGTAGGCGCCCTTGACGATCAGGTCGCAGCCGAGTTCGTCGGCCTTGCTCAGCAGTACTTCGCCGGCGCCACCTTTGCGCGACTTGAGCGTGATGGGTTCAGCGCTCACCCCGTTGGCTTTGAGTGTACGCGCCATCTGCTCGCCGCTCGGCCCCGCGACGGTTGCGCCTTCGACTGTCGCTATGGTGACGCGATCGGCCTGGCGCAGGAACGGCATGGCGTCGGCTGTGGTGCGCGCCTGCTCGGTGCTGCAATTCCAGGCAATCAGGACGTTCTTGGCGAGCGAGCGTGGCGGCGTTGGCGGCGCGATCAGCACCGGACGGCCACTCTCGAACAGCGCGGATTCGAGCGTGATCATCGATGGGCTCTGCCATTCCGGGCCGGGCCGCGCCAGCACGATCATGTCGAACACACGGCCGTAGCTGCCGACGTAATCGTGGCCGCTCGGCGCTTCCTTCTGCCACGACCAGGACAGGGTCGCGGCTGCATCGCCGGCGCGTTGCGGCACGCTGCGCTGATCCATGAACGAGCGGAATACGTCTTCGGCGTGGCGGGCGAGCTCCGCGTCGTTCTCCTTCACCGCCACCATGGTCAGGCCGCTGTCGGGATCCATTGCGACCAGGTCGGCAACGCCGGGCCGCAGCGGAAAGCCTTCGATGCAGGAACCGAACTTCTGCGCCAACAGCAGCGCCGTCTCCAGCGCCGACTGCATCGACGCGTGAGGTTCGGTAGGAAGCAATACGGTCTTCATGCGCGCGCCCCATGTTCCCGGTTCGACCGCGCCACGCTATCCTGAGAACGTCCCTCTGGGCCGGTCCTTCTCTGGGCCTTGGCGGCGCAATACTGCCGCGCCGAGGGATTCAGGACAAGCGTCTTAAGTGCGGCTTACCGCGCGACTGCCTGCGCCACCGCCTTCACCAGCGCGACCGGATCGGTAAAGGCTGGAACGCCGAGCGCGCCCAATTGTTCGATTGCCGCGGCGGGCGTCATTTTGCGGGTCGCGGCGTGGCCGGCGGCAAGCCCGACGAACAGCGGCTTCGGCAGCTTTTCGGCCTTGATCCAAGCGGTGAGCGCCTCGATCCGCTCGGCGAGCGAGCGCGAGGCGATTACGGTCTGGAACACGATCGCCTTGATGCCTGGCCGTCGTGCGAGTACGCGCGCAATCTGCAACCGCTCGTTCATGGTCTCGTCGGGGGCGCCGCGCAGATTGTCCATGAATGTTGCAGCGCGCAGCCCGTGATCGGCCAGAAGATCCATCATCATCATGGCAAGGCCGGCGCCCGACGTGACGAGCACGACATCGCCGGGCGTTTCGACCAGTTGAAAGCCGAGATCGTGCGCCGCGCGTTCCTGCGCCGTCAAGGTTCGCTCGGCGAGCAGGCGGCTCAATGCAAACTCGTCGGGGCCATGGCGGAATTCGGCCGCCTCGTCACGGATGAGCTTGGCATCGCAGGCGATGAAGCGGCCGTCCGCCGTAAGCGCCAGCGGATTGATTTCCAGGAGTTGCAAGTCCTCCTGCCGGGCGATGTCCGGCAGACGTGCGGCGTAACGGGCAAGCCTTGCCGCCAGGTCGCGCGGAAACAACTCGGTGGCCGCGGCGAAGATGTGCTCCGCCGTCACCGGCACGCCGGGCCCGATCGCGACCCGCGCCAGTTTCTTGGCTGATCGTTCGACGTCTTCGCCGCCTTCCGCTGCCAGCAGCAGTTCGAGCCGCTGGTGCGTGCCGTCAATCCGAACTGCGACGAAGATTTCGTGCTCGATCGGGACGGCCTCTTCGAGCAATAAGGGCGTATCGGCGTCGTCGAGCGTCGCCAGGATCAGGCGGCGCGCCTCGCGAAAATTGCCGAGGCCGTTCAGGCGCCGGACCAATCCGGATTTGCCACGGCCGCCTTCGAGCACTTGGGCTTTGAGAAAGACCCCCGGCCAGTCCGCCGCTTCTGCCGGCGGCTCTTCGCCCGCGCGCAGCAGGACAGCGTGCGGCACAGCGATGCCGTGGCGGCGCAACAAGACTTTTCCGTCGTACTCGCAAAGTCGCATAATAGACTGCTTCTCCCGCGCCAGCCGGCGCATCTTTCCCTGGAGCTTATCGCATGTCCGGTGCCTTGCACCTGCCGTTCCTTGCACCGGAGGCTTGGCGGGTCGCCGTGCTCGGTCCGACCGGCCGTTATGCGCGCAACCAGGTGGCCGGCATGATCGAGGCCGGCACGCCGCTTGTCGGCGGCATCGCGCTTGGCCGTGGCGGCGAAGCGATGGACCGGCTGCCGCTTTATGATCGGCTTTCCGATCTGCCGGAGCGGCCCAACATCGCGCTCATCTACACCCCGGCTGAGGGCGTGCGTGAGGCGGTTGCGGCCTGCGCGCAGGCGCAAATCGCAACCATCATGGCTGCGGCTGAATATGTGCCGGTCCACGATGCGCTTGCGGCAGCGGCGGCGGCGCGAGCAGCCGGATCGTGGCTCATCGGCCCCAATATGCTCGGCCTCTATGTGCCGCGGCGCGGCCTTCTCGGCTCGATCGCACCGAGCTTCTGCAAACCCGGTCGCGTTGCAGTCATTGTGCGCAGCGGTACGGTCGCGCTGACCCTGGCTCGGCAGTTGACGCTGGCCGGAATCGGCCAGAGCATCGTCGCCCATATCGGTGGTGACGCCGTCATTGGCCGGAATCCGCACGAATATCTGCTGGCATTGGCCGGCGACGAGGCGACGGACGCGGTGCTCTATTGCGGCGAAATCGGCGGCGACAAGGAATATGCTTTCGCCGACGCTGCGCGCGGCTTTGGGAAGCCGATCGTCACCATGGTGGTCGGTCGTCACGCGCCGGAGCAAAAGCAGATGGGCCATGCCGGTGCACTGGTCGGCTCGGCGAGGGAAGGGGCTGAGGCCAAGCTTGCGGCGCTTGCCGCAGCCGGATGCAAAATTGCGAACGGGCTGGAGGAGGCGGTGGAGATGCTGACGGAGGCAGGCTTCGCGGGGAGCTGAGCCGTTGATCATCACGGCTTCACGATTTTGCGCCGTAAACGCTGCCCGTCGCTGGAGACCGCGCTTGATTTCTCGATCAGGGGTCGCAAGAATTGCTTGGGGCGAGGGGCGCGCTTTTTGATTGCTCCTGCCTGCTGGCTGGTTCGGCGAAGGATGCTACGAGACTGCGCACCGGAAATTGCTGTTCGGGGGCATCATGATTGCGAATTCCTTGCGGTTGCTGTCATGCGTCGGTCTCTGTGCGCTCGGTTTGGCGACGAGCGCATCTGCCGCGCAATACACTGTCAACGGATTGGTCCTGGGTGCGCGCGTAGCGCGCGACACGGCGAGCTACCGCGCGTATGCCTGCAGGAAGAGCGACGATTTTGAAGGCTATACCTATTGTGAGCGCACCGAGCAGCGAAATACCTCGTTAGGGCAGGGGCGGCTTTCGAGCGCGATACTGCATGGAGAGGACGGCACCGCCATTTATCTGATGTCGGATCTGGCGCCGGTGAAACTGGATCGCCGGGCAATCGAGAGTGAAATCAATCAAATATCGCGCGAACTCGATCAGCGGCCGGCGAAGGTCGAATGGATGCCTCGTCGTGATAGCGTGCCGACGGCGGTCATCGCGACGTGGGGGCGTGTCAGGCTTGAAAGCGTCAAATTGGACCCGGGAGATCGCGCGGGGCTCAAGACCGAAAAGGATATCGGCCCGGGGCCGCTCGTCGATGGCCTCGGCGATACGGTGCGTTCAGCCAAAGCAGGGCTCCCGCTCTATCGAATAACCGGAGGAGCCGGCTACATTTATTCGGCAAGTTTCGATGAAAGCGGTCGCGGACACCGTCATTATGCGGCGGCGGATGTCGCCCGGCCCGCCATCGCGGTCTTTGTTCCGGCCTTGCGCGAGATTTTGGAAAAAGACCGGTCCCTTGCCACCAGCGATTACAGCCTTTGGCCGGATGTTGCGCTCGCTACGCGTACATTGTCGCTTGCAAGTTCGCCGGAAATCGCCAACGTCCAACTGGACAAGGTGTTTGCCGAGTTTCCTTCAAAAAAACTGCACTCACACGTTTGGGCGTTGCTTCCGCTCGGGACGATCGACAGCTTGGCGGCGCGCGTGCACTGGCAAGTATCGACCTATGGCGCGAATACCGGGTACCCTGAGATCCGCAGCAATATTCAAACATTTCTAGCTGCGCATCCGGCCGAGCCCTTCGACGAGTTTCTCTACTATACGATCGGCGATTATGACAAAGCGCTTGCAATCGCCCCCAACTCGGTAATCGCCAGCGCTGTCCGATATGCGGTCGGATATAAAATTCTTGCCTCTCTGCTGCAGGAAACGGCAAAAGCCGTGAAGATTGACGTTCCAGACCTCGACAAGCCGGTCGACCCGGAAGCGAGAGCAGCCGAACCGGTCAATGACACGTTAATCACACTCAACCAGCAACCCCAGCTCTATGGTCACGAGTTGCTCGGGACGGTCGTGCGGGATTTCGCCGCTCGGGCGGCGGCGGCTCAGCCCTGGTTCGAAGCCGTCCTTCGTGACAGTTCGTCGCCCCAGCAGGACGATGCGGCTTACGTCCTCGGCTGGCTGGCGTTTCAACAGGGCAAGTTCAAGGAAGCGCTGGCCTATCTGGGACAGGCCATGACACTGGCAAACCACGACTACCAACTGCCGGCGGCGGTTCGCGAGACAATACGCGTCATGACGCGTTTTCCGCCACGGGAACAGGCCGACACCGTCGCCGCTAATCCGGCTTTCGCGCAGCAGCCGGCGCTGTGGTATGTCGCCGCGCGCGCGGCCTATCGGCAGTTCGATTTCGAGCTGGCGATTGCGACCGGCAAGCGAGGTTTGCAGGCCCTGAATATTTCTCCCGATTCGATGCCGGCGACGACCGACCCTGAAATAATTCAGGAAGCCGTGAAAAAGAGCCTGCCGAAAAGGGATCCAGACAGCGATTTTCAGTTCGACGAAGCCGATTTGCTGGAGATTCCCTACATCATCGAGGCCTCGCAGGAGTTTTTGCACTACGATACTTTTTTAAAGTCTGTAGAAGCGGCTCAGGCCGACGCCGTCACCAAGCGCGCGCGAGAGATCGTCCTCAAATATTCTTTGCTGGTTGATCGTCCGGAACATGCATCCGGCGCGGACTCGGGCAGCAAGCCGATGCATCGCGATCTACGGCAGGCCGTTCGGTTGATTGACGTTACACTCAAGGCTGTTCCGAAAATCCCGCAATACGCCTCGCTGCGCCAATGGCTGTATTACCGCAAGGTCCGCATCCTCGCTCAATATGCGCCAAGCACAGTGGCGGATGCGGTGGCCGCCATGCAGCAGGAGCTGCCCAAATCCGCTCTCTTGAACGATGCGATGGCGGAGCAAATCTACGCCGAGGGCGTGATGATGAAGGATGTTTCGGCCGCTGAAAAGACGTTTCAAGAGCTCCTGAAGGAATTTCCGAACGGCAATGCGGTCGACAACGCGTATTCGTGGATGGCGATCATCTATCGGTGTGCCCACAAGACTGATCTCGCGCGAAAAACCAATCTTGAAATCATCCGCCGGTTCCCGCTTACGCGTCACGCGAAGTATGCCGCAGAGCGCATGCTGCATCCCGATGACTGCGGGCTCACTGCCTGGAATTCAAGTAATTGAGCTGGCGCGCAACCCGAAATCCGAGATCGTAACTGCCCTTGTCCTCGTGCCAGTCACGGGCGGCAGTTCGAAGCTGGCGCGCGTTTTGCAAGAACGAACCGCCACGAATGACGTGGCGCAGGCAGTTGTCTGCCGTCCAGGGGGAGCCGTCCGCCGGAGCACCCTGATAGGTCGCGTGGTAGCAATCCTCAACCCATTCCGAAACATTGCCCTGCGTGTCAAAAAGCCCGAATGCGTTGGCGATCTTTTTGCCGACAGGATGTGAACGGCGCTCAATGTCGGTCGAGCCGGCGGCGTTGGCGGCGAACCATGCAAATTTGTCCAGTTGCGCGTCGTCATTGCCGAACGAGAAATAGGTGCGACTGCCTGCTCGCGCGGTGTATTCCCATTGCGCTTCGCTGAGCAGCTTGTAATGAGCGCCGGTTACTCTGTTGAGCCAGCCGAGATATTGCTGTGCGTCCTTCCAACTGACATTGATGACCGGCTGAGTACCGCGGCCCCAACCTTGATCACGGATGCCGGCAGGGCATCCCCCATTGGCGGCGCAGGCGTCCCACTGGGCAAAAGTTACTTCAAAGCGGCCGACCGCGAAGGCTTGGGAGATGGTGATCGTATGCGGCGGTTGTTCGTCAGGGCGCACAGTCGAGCCCATGGTGGCATTTCCAGCCGGGACGACGACCATCTCCGGGCAGTCGCCACATTCGCTGAACCGGCCGAGCGGCTTGAGTGCGCGTTCCTGTTCGGCGGTCAGGGTGTGGACGTGGCGGAGCCAATAGAGCTGATCCTGCAACTGCCGCTGATATTTGAACGCCGCGAAGCCGCCGAGCACCATCACGCTCAAACAGCCGACGAGCGCGTAGGCGAGTACCTTCTTTCTGCGCGCCGCGCTCTCGCGCCGCCGGCACGCCTCGATATAGGCAACGCCGTCGTCGCCCAATCGCTCGCGGAAGTCGGGCCGCATCGAGACCCGCTCGGCCGCACGTAACCGCTCGGCGCGATGATCGAGCCATGCCTCGTCGCGGCCGTTGCGCGCCCATTCACCCGCGGCTCGCTCGACCGCGTCGACCACTTGCAGGTCGGCGGCGTCCGCCTTGAGCCATTCTGTCAGGGCCGGCCATTGGCGCAGCAGGCTCTCGTGCGCGACATCGACAATATCAGCGCCCGAGCGGCGATCGGCGACAAGCAGGCGCGCATCGATAAGCCGCATCACGATGGCGCGTGACGCCAAAGGGATTTCTTTGAGGCGAGCCACGCGCCGGACGGGCAGGCCAGTTGCGGGATCGACCCGTGCCAGCCAGGGGATGAAAGCTGAACGCAGGCAGGAGAGTTGTTCGTCCTTGTCCGCCGGGATCGCGGGTTCGGCGCCGGGCTTCGACAGCGCCCGCTTCAGCGCCATGTCGATCGAGCCGGCGACGCCCCCCATGGCCTCATATTGCTCAAGCGTGATTTTCCCGCCGGCGCCGAACTCCTCATAAAGGTGTGAAAGCGTAAAGGCGAGCAGCGGCAGCGCATCCGCGCCCGTTGCGTCCTGGACCAGCCGATCCGCCAGCGGCGCACTGATCGTCACGGTTTGCCCGCGCCGCGCGATCACCTCGAGTGGTTTTAGAATGACGTCGCGATACGCCGTCTGCGGCAGGGGCAATAGCGGCAACGCTTCTGGGAATTCGAGCTTGCGCTCGGTCATGGCCTCGAAGAGGAGCGAGGCACGGTCCGCTCGGATCGTGAACACGGCAAACGGCTCGACGCCCTGCGGTGGATCGGACAGAAGCCGCGATAGCAAGAACAGGAAACGCTCGCTCTCCTGCTGATCTTCTGATGCGAACAGTTCTTCGGCTTGGTCGATTGCGAGCACGAGCGCGGGCGCCTGGGCAGTGTCGTCGCCGATGCGGCGCTGATCGAGCGCAAGGGTGCTGACTTCGGTCATCATTTTCGCAAACGCCGCTGCTGCGGCGGCTTGATCGGCGGCCATGAGCTGGGCATGGATTTCGCCGGGATTGAGCGGACGAGCCGGCTGCGAGAGCAACACCGCGAGTTTGCGACCGATGCCGTTGGGTCCAGTGAGGATACCTTGCGCCGGCCGTAATATGGCGACGGGAAAAAAATCGGCATCGCGCTCAAGCCGCGGCCAAATCCCGGCGCGGAGATAAGAGGATTTTCCGGCGCCGGAGGCTGCCTGGATCACCTGCACCCGCGGGCGGACATCGCGGCGCATAATTCTGAGTTTGTCGAGACCACGTAGAATGTCAGTGTCACGCCCAAAGAAAATGCCGGCATCAAATTCGGTAAATGCCGTCAGCCCAGGGAACGGCGCAGCGTCCGGGCGGTCCACCGGTGGCCACGGAAACCGGTCCGGCGTGATGCCGCGCTTGAACAGATATTCCTTGACGCTCGCGAGCGCGTCCGCATTGAAGGAAATTTTGAAATCTTCACCGCGATAGTGGACAGTCTCAACGTGGCTCTGCGGTGGCGCCGCGAGATTGACGATCTGGCGGTCCTTGAAAGAATTGAGGCGATGGTCGTCGAATTGCACATCGCGCAACAGCACGACGATGATCTCTTTGCCATAGTCCTCAGCCTTGCGCAGTTCGGCGAGACATTCGGGGGAGGACAATGCGTCCGGCGACGCAAGCAACACGACCGCCTCGCAACGCGCACTCGCCTTGCGCAGGGCATCCTTCCAACGTTCTCCGGCGCCGATGTCATCAAGGTCGAGGAATACATCCTCGTCCGGCCAGCCGCTGCCATCGAGCCATTGCTTAAAAGCCTTGGCGGCGACGTTGTCCTTGCTCGAGTGGCTGATAAAGAGGCGTGACACGGCGCTGGGTCGCTCTTGGCTGGAATAGGATAGACCTGCGTTCCGCGCATGACAACGTGATGCCGAGCGGCGGGATTGATATCGCCGCCGCCCGTTCGCCGGATGACAAGATTTGCAGGAAGCGGTGAGATCACCGGCGGTTCAAGCCGAGTAATTCACCCGCGGCATTTCAAAGATATTATCGACCACCGTGTAGTCGCCGCGATAGCCGAGCCGCGCGATAGCTCGAAGCTTCGACATGTCGATCATGCCATCGACGATCACCGCATCGTCGATGTGAATATTGACCACCTCGCCGATGACGATCTCGTATTTCTGCTTCTTGCCGGCGCTGCTCGTCAGCGGCACCGTCTGGCAGTAGAGGCATTCGAGAGCGATCGGCGAGCGCGCCACGCGCGGCGGCTTGACGAAGCGCGACGGCGCCATGGTGAGCTTCGCAAGTTCGGGCTCGCTGATGCCGTCCGGATAATCGGCGCCGGTGATATTCATCTCGGTGCGCAGGTCGTAGGTCGCGAGGTTGAATACGAATTCGCCGCCGCTCTGCGCATAATTCTGCGAATGCTTGCGCGTGTTCGAAGAGAACATGACGAATGGCGGTTGGCTCGCCACCAGATTGAAATAGCTGTAGGGCGCGAGATTGACCACGCCGGCAGGGCTGAGGCTGGTGATCCAGCCGATCGGGCGCGGTACCACTAGAGAGGTGGTGGGATCATGGGCAAGGTTATGCGGCTCGCTGCGCGGGTCGTAGTCCATGCGGGTCTTTCGCTGATGTTGACGGAGGTTGGCCGAGGCGTGGATCGCTTAACGCGATTGAGGCACAATGCTACCGATTTAACGAGGCCAGCGCCATGAGGCTTTTCGCGGGGGTCGCATGAAACTACATTGGTCGCCACGCTCGCCGTTCGTGCGCAAGGTCATGATCGTCGCCCACGAACGAGGCATCGTTTCGCGAATTGCGTGCGTCCGCACCGTGGCGGCAATGTCCAAGCCGCATGCCGAGCTGATGAAGGACAATCCGCTGTCCAAGATACCGACGCTGGTGCTCGACGACGGCACCGTGATTTATGACTTGCCGGTGATTTGCGAATATTTCGACGCGCTCGGTGAGTTGGAGGACGCGCCAAAGCTGCTGCCTGCTGATCCAAAGGCCCGGCTCGTGGCGCTGCGCCGACAGGCGCTCGGCGACGGATTTTTGGATCTGCTGGTGTTGTTGCGCGACGAGCGCATGCGGGCGCAGCCGTCGGATGCACACCTCATGAGCGCTGCGGTGCGCAAATGGGCGATCCTGGAAAGCCTCGAACAGGAGGCGACGGAGCTTGCCGCCGCGCCGTTCCGCATTGGCCATGTCGCCATCGGTTGCGCGCTGAGTTACCTCGACTTTCGCTACGCCGACGAAGACTGGCGCGAGGCTCATCCACGGCTTGCGGCTTGGCACGCCACGTTCGCGGCGCGGCCGTCGGTGCGCGCGACCGAGCCGGTGGACGATTCGTAAGCGATCAGCCGAGCGTCGGATCGAGCACGATCTTACCCTGGCCGCCATTTTCTTCGATCATGCGGTGTGCCTCTGCGGCGCGCGACAGCGGCATGATCCGGTCGATCTGCGGCATGATCTTGCCTTCCGCGGCCGCGGCGAGGCAGTCCGGCAGATCGGATTCCGTAAAGCCGGGCCGTCCCTTTATGGTGATGCGCTTGTGGTAGAGGTGTGAGAAGTTGATCGACACCTCCGGGCCGGCATGCGCGCCAGCCGTGACGAGGCGCCCGTCCATGCCGATGGCAAGGAACGCTGCCGGCAAAACCTGTGGATTGGCGATGTTGTCGTACAACACGTTGACGCCCTTGCCGCCGGTGATTTTCATGATCTCGTCGCGAATGTTGTGCGTCGTGTAGTTGATGCCGTAATCGGCGCCGAGATTGATGCCGAGCTGGACGCGCTCTTCGGAGCCCGCCGCCGCGATGACAGTAGCGCCAATCACATTCTTGGCGATCTGGATGCCGATGCTGCCGAGGTTGCCCCCCGCGCCCATGATCAGCGCGGTTTCGCCTTTCTTCAGCTCGGCGACATGCATCAGCAGATTCCACGCCGTCGGCACGTGCCGCATGATGACTGCCGCATGATGAAAATCGAGATGCTCGGGCACGGCCACCGCCGCACAGGCCGGCACCGTGATCATCTCGGCAAAGCCGCCGGGCCGCTTGATGCCCATCATGCCCTGTGGACCGTTATAGCCGCTGCCGTCTTCGGCACAGATGTTGAGCGGCATGACACCCGCCGCAGCGACACGATCGCCAGCACGCCAGCGGCCAACCTGCGGACCGACCGCATCGACGATGCCGGCACAGTCGACGCCCGGGGTGAGCGGTAGCACGGGCCCGCGATATTGCTCGCGGCCGGCGCGCAGGCTGACGTCCAGCACACGATTGACGGTTGCGGCATGGACCTTGATGCGGATTTCGCCCTGGCGCGGTTCCGGGTCGGCTACGTCCTCGTAGCGCAACACCTCCGGCGGGCCGTATTCGTGGATGACAATCGCTTTCATACTCGACCTTCAGCAATCAATGCGGCTGATCCACTAACCGGCGGCGGCTGGTCTGGCAATCTGGATCGTCCTATCGTCAGGACTTAGGGCGCAACCGGGAGACGCGAATTGGCCGATAGCACTCGAAGCCTGGCGGACAAGATCGCCTGCGCAGAGCTGATCCAGAACTGGGGTGTCTTCCGCGATCAGGGCCGTTGGAAGGAGCTGCGGGCGACGTTTACGCCCGACGGTCATATTTCGGTGTCGTGGTTTCGCGGTTCGTTCGAGCAATTCGTCGAGCATTGCCGGGCGAATTACGGCGCCCGCAACAGCTGGTCCCGGCACCACCTGTTTCCGCCGACGATCAAGCTTGCCGGCGAACGCGCGGTGGCGGAGACCAGCGTCATCATCCGGGTCCGGCAGCCGTTCAACGGCATTACGGTCGATTTGACCTCCTGTTCGCGCTTTCTCGATCGGATCGAACGCCACGGCGATGGCTGGCTTATCGCCGAACGTGCCGCGATCTACGAGCGCGACCGGCTCGATCCCGTCGAACCGTCGTCGGCCTTCGATGACCTCTTCACGGACGCCAACACCGCGCAGTATCCCGAGCAGTATCGCTACATGGCATTCCGTCTCGCGCATGCCCCTGGCCGTACGCTCGCCTCGGTGATCTATCGGGACGGCGGCCCCGAGACGGCCGACCTTTATGTGCGGTATGCCGACTGGCTGGCCGGCAAGCCGGCTTGAGGGCAGCACCTTGACGGCAAGCCGCGGCGCGGGTTAGCCGCGACGCGCTGGAGAGCTTCATGGCGGTCTATACCGATGTCGCGGCGGAAGATCTGTCGCCCTTCCTCGCGCTTTATGACATCGGCGAATTGCGCTCCTACAAGGGCATCGCCGAAGGGGTCGAGAACTCGAACTTTCTCGTCCACACAGGCCGCGGCTATTTCATCCTGACGCTCTATGAGCGCCGCGTTGCCGAACGCGATCTGCCGTTTTTCCTGGCACTGATGGAGCACCTGGCGGCGCGCGGTATCACGTGTCCGCAGCCGGTGAAGAACAAGGCTGGGCACGTCTTGGGCAAACTCGCGGGCCGGCCGGCGGCGCTCGTCACGTTCCTCGACGGCATGTGGATTAGGCGGCCGACGGCGGCGCATTGCGCCGCGCTCGGCAATGCGCTCGCGCACCTGCACCTCGCCGGTGCGGATTTTACCATGCGCCGTGACAATGCATTGTCGGTCAGCGGTTGGCGACCGCTATACGAGGGCTGCCGCGAGCGTATCCACAAGGTCGAGCCTAACCTGGAAAAGGTAGTTGGCGCTGAACTTGAAATACTTGAGCGGGACTGGCCACGCGGGCTGCCGCAAGGCGTCATTCATGCCGATCTGTTTCCCGACAACGTGTTCTTTCTCGGCGATAAGCTGTCGGGCCTGATCGACTTTTATTTCGCCTGCACCGACACGTTGGTTTACGACGTGGCGATTTGTCTGAATGCCTGGTGCTTCGAGCCGGATCATTCCTACAACGTCACCAAAGGCAGGGCACTTTTGGCAAGCTACGCGAGGGCGCGGCCGCTGTCGCATAAGGAATGGGAGAACCTGCCACTCCTGGCGCGCGGCGCCGCGCTGCGGTTTCTGCTGACGCGGCTGGTCGATTGGCTTGACGTGCCGCCCGGTGCGCTGGTGCGGCCCAAGGACCCGCGCGAATATGCGCGCAAACTGGGCTTCCACCAGAAGGTCGAAAGCGCGCGCGATTATGGATTGGCCGAGCCGTGACAGATCAGTTGCCGCATGTGATCGTTTACACGGACGGCGCTTGCTCGGGGAATCCGGGCCCTGGCGGTTGGGGCGCGATCTTGTGCTTTGGCGAACGTGAAAAGGAACTAAAGGGCGGCGAGCCGAACACGACCAACAACCGCATGGAATTGATGGCGGCGATTGCCGCGCTCGAGGCACTCAAGCGGCCGTGCCGCGTCGATGTGCACACCGACAGTCAGTATCTGCGCAACGGCATCATGAGCTGGATCACTAATTGGAAACGCAACGGCTGGCGCACCGCGGACAAGAAGCCGGTCAAGAACGTGGAGCTGTGGCAGCGGCTTGAAACCGCACTCAAGCCCCATCAGGTGCAGTGGCACTGGCTCAAGGGCCATGCCGGCCATGCGATGAACGAGCGCGCGGACGAACTCGCACGCGAAGCGATCGCGGAAATCCGCGCGGGGGGAGGGGGCTAGTCAAGCCCCGATGCCATGATCGAAGCCGTCAAGCGGCCCGTGTCGCACGGCCCGATGACGAGTTCCGCGGCTGTCCGGAATCCATAACCACAGTCCGAGTATGATTTGTGCCGGCCGCGATTATGGATTCCGGGCTCGCGGGCGTTTCGCCCGCGCCCGGAATGACGTTTCAGAGCGATTTCATCAGATTGTCGGCGCCGGATACGTCGGCCTTGCCGGGGGCCTCTTCGACGTTGAGCGTCTTAACCACGCCGTCATCCACGACCATCGCGTACCGCTGCGAGCGCACGCCGAGCCCGCGCTCGGTCAGGTCCGCGGAGAGCCCCATGGCCTTGGCCCAGTTGGCGCTGCCGTCGGCTAGAAATTCGATGCTGTCGCCGCCGGAGGCCTTCTTCCAGGCGTCCATCACGAACACGTCGTTGACGCCGGTCACGGCGATGGTGTCGACGCCCTTGCCCTTGATGGCGGCGGCATTCTTCACAAAGCCCGGCAGATGATTCTTGTGGCAGGTCGGCGTGAAGGCGCCCGGTACCGCGAACAGCACCACCTTCTTGCCCTTGAACAATTCGTCAGATGTCTTGGGCTTCGGCCCCTCAGCCGTCATCACCATGAATGTGCCGTTGGGTACGCGATCACCGACCTTGATAGCCATGAGCCAATCCTCTTGCCTGGGTTATGGGTTTCTCGTCGCGCAAAATAGCGCGCCACAAGCGCATTAGTCGAGATGGGCCGGAACCTCAATGGCGTGGCCGCCGGAAACGGCGGTCAGCGTGAGTATTGCGCCTTTGGCCATTGCGCCAGGCGGCAGACCATCAACGATGAACGTGAAGCGTCGGTCGGGACCGTTGGCGACCCCATCCGGTTCGGGCAGCGGCAGCGCCCAATCGGGGCTCGGGCCTTCCGCGAACAGCGTGACCGGTTGGTCTTGCGGTGCAGTCAGGTCGATGACGACCCTCTCCTTGCCGTCGGTTGAAGCAAGCTTCACCGAGCGGATGGCGAGACCATCTGTTTGAACGCCAAGCGAGACATGTTTGGGAACGAGTTGTACGGCCTTGTCGAGCAAATCTTCGTCGGTGCGTTGGCCGGTCAGTGACAGTTCGAGGGCAGCTTTCGCCGGAATGCACAAAGTCCCGCAGACCGCATAGTTGAATTTCAGATGTAGCGTCGATGGATGCCTCGGATCGATTGGCGTTACCTTGAGCGGCAGGATGATGTCTCCCACATAACCGATCGAGTGGCCACCGGCACCGTCGGAAAACTGCTCCGGCGCAGGCCACTGGACCACGGCGGATTTCACATTCTGCGAGCCGGAAAAATCAAATGTCGGGGGTATTCCGGTGTCGCCCGGATACCGCCAATATGTTTTCCACCCGGGATCGAGCCGGATTTCAATGCCAGCTCGCAGAAATGAAGCTTCGGCAGTTTTGACCGCCGAACCGGCGATAAGCCGTGTGGCGGCATGTCCGTCAGCTTGCCACGCGGATGCAACCTGCGCGGCGGCCGGTCCGGCGTTGGCGGCGCCGACGAATGCCGCGGCCACAACAGCTAATCGGCGATACGTCGCAATCATCATGCTGCTGTGTAGTGAAAAGTGCGTATTCGCGCCACTGACATGATCGTGAGCGTGCCTGGCCCCGCGGCCTAAGAATGACACAAGATTGCAGTACGCGGTCTCTGTGGCCGTTCGCGCCAGCGCGCGATGCTGTGAACTTTTAGCCGGCCCGTTCGTTTGCAATTGCGGAGTGATGGGATAACCTTTCCACCATGAAGCTGCCACGCGAGACCAAATCGGGAAAAGGCCGGCGGCGGGGCTATCTGGATGGCCAGATGCTGATCGCCATGCCGGCTATGATGGACGAGCGGTTTTCCCGTTCGCTCATTTACGTCTGTGCGCATTCATCGGAAGGCGCCATGGGTATCGTCGTCAACCATCCGGCACCCAACATCGACTTCTCGGATCTTCTGGTAAAGCTCGATGTCATACCTGCCAAAGATGTGATCCGGCTGCCGCCGCAGGCGGACGTGGTCAAGGTCATGCGGGGCGGCCCGGTGGAGACCGAGCGCGGCTTCGTGCTTCACTCGGCGGACTATTTTGTCGAGAACTCCACACTGCCGATCGACGACGGCATCTGCCTTACGGCGACTATCGACATTCTCAAGGCCATCGCGCGTGGCTCCGGGCCCGCGAGTGCGATCCTGGCGCTAGGCTATGCCGGCTGGGCGCCGGGGCAACTGGAAACCGAAATCCAGGGCAACGGCTGGCTGCATTGTACAGCCGATTCCGAGCTGATCTTTGGCTCTGACGTCCGCGGAAAATACGATCGGGCTTTGCGGAAGATCGGGATTGATCTTGCAATGCTGTCGAACGAAGCCGGCCACGCGTAATCGCGCCGCAGAGCGCGGCCTATCCGACTTCCGATTTCTGACTCTTGGTTTCCGACTTCCGATACGGCTGCAGCATTGAGCGCGCCTTTTCCGCAGACATCGGCTCGCCGAACACGAAGCCCTGAGCAAACTCGCAGCCGAGTTGGGACAGCTCAACCGCGTCGGATTCCGTCTCGGCACCCTCCGCCACCACGTCCATGCCGAGATCATGTGCCAACGCGATGATCGAGCGCAGGATCACCGGGCGCGTGCCCTTGGTGGTGGTACGCACGAACGACTGGTCGATTTTGATGGTGTCGAACGGGAAGCGCTGCAAATAAGACAGCGACGAGTAGCCGGTGCCGAAATCGTCGAGCGACAGCCCGGCGCCGAGTTCGCGTATGCGCTGGAGCATCTGCGCGGCGTGTTCGGGATTTTCCATGACGACGGATTCGGTCAATTCGAGCTTCAGTGAGCCGCGCGACAGCGGCGCGCGGCCGAGCACGGTGCGCAAGTCCTGAATGAGATCATGGCGCAGCAACTGCCGCGACGAGACGTTGACGCTGCAGAACAGCGACTCGCGATGGCGCAGCGTGCGCTGCCAGGCGCTGAGCTGGCGGGCCGCGCGCTCCAGAACGAACACGCCAAGCTCGACGATCAGCCCGGTCTCTTCGGCGATGTTGATGAACTCGACAGGCGAGAGCCGGCCGAGTTTGGGATGATTCCAGCGCGCCAGCGCCTCGAAGCCTGCGACGGCGCGATCTTCGAGCCGTACGATCGGTTGATAAAGAATGGTGATCTCGTCACGCTCGAGCGCGCGCCGCAGATTCGACTCAATCGAGAGCCGGTCGGTCTTGCGCGCCCGCATCGATGGCTTGAACACGTCGATCCGATCGCCGCCGCTGCGCTTGGCGTGATACATCGCAAGCTCGGCGTCCTTGAGCATTTCCTCGGCGCGCTGCGGATCAGCGTCGCCAAGCGTCACACCGATTGACGCGGTGAGGAAAATCTCGCGATCCTTGAACGCGATCGGTGCACGCAAGGTGCGGCGGATGGTCTCGGCAAAAGCCGTGATTTTCGCAGTGTCGCGCTCCGATAACAGGACGAGGCCGAACTGATCGCCGGAAAGTCGCGCGAGTGTGTCTTGCGGTTTGATCAGTCGCCCGAGGCGTCGCGCCAGCGTCAGCAGAATCAAATTGCCGACCGCCATGCCGATCGAGTTGTTGACCTGCTTGAAGCGGTCGAGATCGATGATCATGACGGTCGGGCGCAGGGCGGCGTCGGCCTTCGCCGGATCGGCCTTGGCAAGGCCGAGCACTGCTTCGAGCCGGTCGAGAAACAGTTCGCGGTTTGGCAGGCCGGTCAGGTTGTCATGCACGGCGTCGTGCAGGAGGCGTTCCTCGGCGGTCTTGAACGCGGTCACATCGGCGAGTGTGCCGACGAGCCGCACCACCTCACCGTCGGAGCCTACTACCGGACGTGCGCGAAGCGCGAACCACAGGTAATGCCCGTCGGCCGTGCGCATGCGGAAGTCCTGCGCGACGCGGCCGCGCCGCTGCTCCAGCACGCTGTCGAGTGTAGCGCGGAACCGGTCGCGGTCGAGATGATGCAGCACTTCCAGCCATTTGGCTGCGGGGCCCTGCAGCGATCCGCTTTTGAGGCCGAGCATGGCCTCGGTTTCGCCGCTGGTAAAGACGTGATCGGCCGAGACATCCCAGTCCCAGATCATGTCGCCGGCGCCGGTAAGGGCGAGCGCGCGGCGCTCGACGTCAGATACGATGCCGTGCGTAATGCCGCCTGCGAATGCATGCTGCATCACTGTGAATCCGATCAGCATGACGATCAGCACGAGGCCGCCGAGCAGCGCCGGCGCGACGATGTCGTTGGTCAGATAGCCGAGTACGGTGAGTGCCGCGCCGAACACCCAAACGACGAGCAAGAGCCATGTCGGGATCAGGAGCACGGCGCGGTCGAAATGATGGGTCGAGAGATAGACGACCAGGACGAAGCCGAGTACGGCGATCAGGAACAGCGAGATGCGAGCGATGCCCGAAGCGACTTCCGGCGAATAGAGCGCGACCGCAATCAGCGCGCCCAGAAACGCGAGCCAGCCCGCGGTGATATGGGCATAACGAACATGCCAGCGATTGAGATTGAGATAGGCGAACAAAAACACCAGAAGCGTTGCCGCCAGGATGGCTTCGCCCGATGCCCGCCACACCCGTTCGGCGCCCGACGACATGTCGAACACCTTGCCCCAGAAGCCGAAATCGATGCCGACGTAGACCAGTACCGCCCAGCTCAACGCCGCCGCGGCCGGAAACATTACGCTGCCCTTGACCACAAAAAGGATTGTCAGGAACAGCGCCAACAGACCGGCGATGCCGATGACAATGCCCTGGTAGAGCGTGAGCGAGTTGACCTTGTCCTTGTAGGCGTCAGGCTCCCACAAATAGAGCTGTGGCAACCGCGGCGTGCGCAATTCGGCGACGAAAGTGATCACGGTGCCGGGATCGAGAGTGACGCGGTATACGTCAGCGCTGGCGTTGCGCTGCAGTTCCGGCGGGTCGCCCGACGACGGTGTGATGTAGACGATGCGTGACTTGCCGAGGTCGGGCCACAACAGGCCAGAGCCGACCATGCGATAGTGCGGCGCAACGATCAGGCGATCGATTTGCTGGTCGCCGTTATTGGCAAGCGCAAACACCGCCCAATTGGTGTCGGCTTCTCGGGCGCGCACCTCAACGCGGCGGACGATACCGTCCGGACCGGGAGCAGTCGAAACCTGCACGCGATCGCCATCGGAGTGCTGATATTCGATGGCGCCGGTCAGATCGACGGTGAGTTCGCTCGGCTGGCCTTTGGTGGGAACGTTGATCGCTTCGAGCGCGTGCGCGGCCGGCATTCCGACCGCTACCGCCCATAACAGCGCCAGTACGCCCAAGGTCGTGAAGGCACGGAACAACGCCAATGGATGCCCTCCAAGCTCGGCACGCCGACCGCGCCCCGAACACCTGACCCCGAACGAATATCGAACTGCTTTTACGCCGAATTCGCGGCCGAGTTCCGCCCAACTTGCAGGTGGCACGGCCAGACTCCGTAGCTTTTTGGGCGGTCCGGGGCAAGAATTTTCCCGTTAACTTTCAACGGGTCAGATCAGTCGGCCGGTTCTGCTGACAATAATATGCGGGCGCATTAGGATTTGCCGACAAGGACGCTTGCCATGGCCACTGTGGACTCCGATGAACTGCCCAAGAAGCGAATAACCCACGAGCTCGGGCAGGATCTGGCGCTGCTGTCAGTTGGGGAACTTGCCGAGCGCGTCGCGCTGCTTAAAGACGAGATCGGCCGCATCGAGGCTGAAATGGCCCGAAAACAGGCTTCGAAATCCGCCGCCGATATGTTTTTCAAGAAATAGGCGGCCTGGCGGTCCGAGCCTTTCGGCAGACCGTTTCAGTTTGGAACAGACGGCGAAATCATCGTTAGACTTAAACGGTAGCTATTCTTTGCAAGTTGCTGTCTTTTATTAACCTATCGTTAAGCTTTCTCGTTCATTATAAATACTGTCCATCTTCTGGACATCGAGTGGCTCCTGTCCACTCTGTTTGACGCCTCCCTGTTATCACCTTGAGCCGCCGGTAACGGCGGCTCTTTTTTTCGTGGATAGCCTCGGGATTGCCGCTGGCAACTATGTCGGCAGCCTGTCGGCCTCGAACGCTGGACACACGGCGCGCGCCGCGCGATGGTATGGCCGAGTGAGGCGTACAATGTCGGAAAAGCGTTCGATGGAAGCCGGCGCGGTCTCCTTTAGTGAGCGGCTGGCGAGTTCTCACGTATTTGCCGTCCTGTTTCGCGACGGCATGGCCTTGGTCGAGGAGACTGCAAGCTACCTCGACGGACCGGGTCGGCAGGAATCCAAGAAGCTCGAACGCAGCCCGGCGCTGGTTTACGCCACCGAGAGCATGCGGCTGACCACCCGGCTGATGCAACTCGCGTCCTGGCTGCTGCTGCACCGCGCCGTCAAGGAAGGCGAAATGACGCTCGCGCAGGCGAGCAAGGAAAAATCCAAGGTCCGCCTTGCCGCGTGCGAGCCCGGCGACGCCAAGTCCCTCGCCCTCCTGCCGTCAAAACTACAGGAACTGATCAGCCGCTCGGTCAAACTGCAGGGCGAAGTCCGCCGCCTCGACGCGACCATGTATGCGGCGCCGCCGGTCACGATCCCGGTTGCTAACCCCGTGGAACGGCAATGGGGGCTGTTAAAGGCCGCCTTCGAATCCGAGGCCTGAAGGTGGCCGCGGCCGGCCTTAGGTCTTCAAAAAGCCGGAGAATTTCTTCTGGAAGCGCGACAATCGGCCACCGCGGTCAAGCAACTGCTGCTGGCCGCCGGTCCAGGCGGGATGCGATTTCGGGTCGATATCGAGATGCAGCGTATCGCCCGCGCTGCCCCAGGTCGTGCGGGTGGTGAATTCGGTACCGTCTGTCATGACGACCTTGACGGTGTGATAGTCGGGATGAGTGTCCGATTTCATGGCGGGTCTGCTGTTGTCCGGGGAAAATTTAGCGGCTCTATAGCGCGGCAGAGCTTAAGCGGCAAGCCGCCGCAATTGACCAGTGCGGCGCCGCGAGGGCATTAGCTTCGCCGGGATGCTCGACACGGCCGGCAGGCCAAGCGGCGAAGAAAGCGAACGGCCGGAACACGGATGATGGAAAAGCAGGAGTTGCGCGCCGCGGGAGCCCTCGCGGCCGTTTTTTCGGTCAGGCTGCTCGGCCTGTTCATGATCTACCCGGTCTTTGCAGCTTACGCCCGCACGTTGAGCGGCGCGAGCCCGTACCTGATTGGGGAAGCCCTTGGCATTTATGGGCTGACCCAGGGGATCCTACAGATTCCGTTCGGCCTGTTGTCCGACCGGATCGGCCGCAAGGTCATGATCGTGTTCGGGCTCCTGCTGTTCGGGCTTGGCAGCACCGTTGCCGCACTCTCGTCTTCGATCGGCGGGGTAATCCTCGGACGGGCGCTGCAGGGAGGTGGTGCCGTTGGTTCGGTCATCCTGGCGCTGGTCGCCGATCTGACCAAAGAAGAAAACCGCACCAAGGCGATGGCCCTGGTCGGGGTCACCATCGGCGGGTCGTTCATGATTGCGATCGTACTCGGTCCGATCGTTGCGCATTTCGTCGGCGTGCCCGGCATCTTTTGGTTGATGGTTGCGTTGGCGTTGGTCGGCATCGCGATCACGGAACTGCTTGTGCCCAGTCCGCGTCTTGTGCGCGTACATCGCGATGCCGAGGCCGTGCCGGCCTTGATCGGCGCAGTCTTGCGCGACAGGGAATTGTTGCGGCTCGACATCGGGATATTCGCGCTTCACGCCATGTTGACCGCGAGTTTTCTGGTCGTGCCGGCGTTGCTGCGCGGCACGCTGGGGCTGCCGGCGCAGGATCAATGGGTCGTTTACTTGCCGGTGCTGCTTGTATCGGTCGCTCTCATGCTGCCGGGGATCATCATCGCTGAGAAATATCGCCGGATGAAAGGCGTGTTCGTCGCCGCGATCGCGGTGCTCGTCGTCAGCCAGGTGATGCTCTATCTCGGCGCAACAAATCTCTATGTTGTGCTTGCGGCACTCGTCGTCTTCTTCTCTGCCTTTAATGTTCTTGAGGCGTCGCTGCCCTCGCTCGTCACCAAGGCCGCCCCGCCGGATGCCAAGGGCACCGCCATGGGCCTTTATTCCAGTCTGCAGTTTCTCGGAATTTTTGTCGGCGGGGTGGTCGGCGGCTACGCGCATCAGCATGGTGGCGACAGCGCCGTGTTTGTCTTCACTATCGCGATGGCGTTGTGCTGGCTTTTTGCCGCGGCGACGATGGCGCAGCCGAGTTATCTGACGACACGGCTGGTGCCGATTGCTGACGACAAAGCCGCGGAGGGGGAGAGCCTGGCCGCGCGGTTGCGTCAGGTTCCAGGCGTGGCCGAAGCCGTGGTGATCGCCGAGGAGAAGCTCGCCTATCTGAAAGTCGATTCGCGTGTTTTCGACGCGGCGAAGGCGGAAGCACTGACTGGCGTGGCGTGAGCTTATGCGGATCGCGTCGAGAAGCGAGATACCCGATTGCGGCCGCAATGCTTCGCCTCGTACAGCGCAACATCGGCACTCTTCAGCAGGTCTTCAAACCCGCTCATACCAGTCTCGGCAACGCCGACGCCGATGCTGACAGTCACCGAGATCTGCCGTCCCAACACGATGATCGGGCGGCCACCGATCAGGGTACGATAACGCTCAGCTGCGGCGACGGCGCGGTCGAGCGTCGCCTCAGGTAAAATCAGCGCGAACTCCTCGCCGCCGAGCCGCCCGGCGATGTCCGATGAACGCTTGCTTCTGTGCAGAGATTCGGCGACGGCCTTGAGCACGGCATCGCCGGCATCATGGCCATATGTGTCGTTCACCGATTTGAAGAAGTCGATGTCGATCATCAGCAACGCGAGTGGCCGTTGGTACCGCTGGAAACGCGACCACTCGCTTTCGGCCAGTGTCAGAAAATGCCGGCGGTTGTTGAGGCCGGTCAGGCCGTCGACGCAAGCCAGCCGCTCAAGCGCCTCGGCCTGATCGGCCAGTTCGCTGACGTTGCCATAGGTCAAAAGCCGGCCGCCGTTGGGTAACGCCTTACAACGAAACTGCACAACCTCGCCGTTTGTGAGCCTGATGCTCAGCGGGCGATCGTCTCCGGCGCGGATGAGTTCAAGTTGCTTGGCGATATAGTCGCCCAGTTTGTCGGCGGAAACCGCATAGGCCTTGATGCCGCGGCCGTGATACATGAGCTTGACGAATGTCTGCCGGCCATCGGCCAGTTCGTCAGGCACGCGCCAAAACCGGCGAAAGGCGCGGTTGACGAATTGCGCCCGCCGATCCTTGTCCAGTACGACAACGCCATATTGCAGGTCGTCGACGATCGTACGCAGCGCCGCGAGTTCGCCCGCCGTGTCGGCGGCCTGGTCGTTCGACCTACCGCAATCGTCGACGGGTTCAATCTGCGCGAGTACGCTCATGACGCCGGTGATACCAATGATCGCGGTCCTGTTCCCGCGACAGCTCGACCCAACAACTTTACCGCTTGATCGAGAAGAAAGGATTGCGCCGATCATCAAGTTTCTAACGATCCAAGCTTTATGAAATCTGACTGGTCCGGCATTGCCTTACGGCCGCCAGCTCATGCGGTGAATCGGCTTGCCGGAAATCGGATTGACGCCGGCGCCGCCGACGGAAAATCCGCTTTTTTCATAAAAGCCGATGGCGCGCGCATTGTCAGTATTGACGTCGAGGTCGAGGCCTGACGGCGAGATCCGTCTGGCCGCTTCGATCAGCGCTTCGGCCACGCCGGTTCCCCAGTGTTCGGGCGCTACCACGATCTGATCGAGATAAAACGTACGCGGATCCACGGTGACGAATCCTACGAGCGTGCCGCCGCTCTCCGCGACTACAATCTCGGCGCTGGGTACAAGTTCATTGCGCCAGCGCTCGCGCCACCAGTCGAGCCGCGCGGCAAAATCGATCCGGGGGTAGGCGGCCTGCCATGTTCGCAGCCAAAGGGCTATTGCGGCGCTTTCGTCGTGCGGATCGTAGCGCCGCAAGCCGTGGCCCGCGTCGCGCTCATCCCGGCTGCCGGGCATTGCTCAGCGTTCCGTCAATTTCAGCTCGATGCGCCGATTATGGGCGAGGGCTTCTTCGCTGGTCCCAGGATCGATCGGTTGATACTCGCCAAATCCGGCGGCTGCGAGCCGCATCGGCGATACGCCTTTGCTGATCAGATATTGCACGACAGAAATGGCGCGGGCTGCGGACAAGTCCCAGTTCGATTTGAACTGTGATGACGAACCGACCGGCCGCACATCGGTATGACCGTCCACGCGCAACACCCAAGGAATGTCGGAAGGAATTTGCTTTTCCAAGTCGAGGACGGCGCTGGCCAGCTTGTCGAGTTCGGCGCGTCCGTCGGGCCGCAGCGTGGCGGCACCGCTATCAAAGAAGACTTCGGACTGAAACACGAAACGGTCGCCAACCACGTGAATGTCGGGCCGATTGCCGAGAATATCGCGCAGTTTGCCGAAAAAGTCGGAACGATAGCGCGACAACTCCTGAACGCGTTGGGCGAGCGCCACGTTGAGCCGCTGTCCGAGATCGGCGATGCGCAGCTGCGCTGCGCCTTCCTTTTTCTCTGACGCGCCAAGCGCATCTTCGAGTGCCGCGATCTGCCGGCGCAGCGCGCCGATCTGCTCGTTGAGATTTTCGATCTGAGCCAGCGCCCGGGCGGTCGCCTGTTTCTCAAGATCGAGGGGGGGATTGGGCTTATTGCCGGCGCCGGCGCCGGCTCCGGCGGCTGGCGCTTGGCCGCTCGCCGCGCGCAGCCGGTCGCGTTCGCTTTGGGCCGCGCTGAGCGACGCCTGCAACTGGGCAACCTCGTCCTGAAGGTTGGCCTTGCCGGTCCGTTCCAGCGAAAGCAGTTGGCTCAATCGCGCGATCTGGGCATTGAGCCGGTCAAGTGCGGTGTCTTTGCCCGCGACCTCCTGCGACAGGTAGAACTGGGCCACCATGAAGACCGTCAGCAGGAAGATTACCGACAGGACCAGTGTCGACAGAGCGTCGACGAAGCCGGGCCAGTAATTCATGCCTTCGCGGCGAGTGCGGGCGAGTGCCATGGGGACCTGCTCAGTCGCGGCTTAGCCGCGAATTTTCTCACAGAAGCTGGCGCGCTCGGCTAGCGGTTGGCGGTCTCGCGCGACAACAGCTCCATGAAGCGGCGCAACTCGCGATTAAGTTTCGACTGCTCGTCGGCCCAATCGCGGATCATCTGCTGTTCCGAACGCATATGCGCGACGAGTCCCTGAATCGCCTCGGCGAGGTTGGCCATCGCGGCCGTCGTGGCCTTGTTCGTGCCGACATCCGTGACGGCTTGGCGCAGCCGGTCAATCGCGTTGAGCGTCGCCGGCGCGCCGGCGGCACCGCCACCGACGCCGATGTCCTGTACCGTCGTCGCCAGCCAGTCTTCGAAGCTCGTGTAGAAGCGGTTCTGTGCCTGGCTCGTCTGCAGGTCGAGGAAGCCGAGGATCAGCGAGCCGGCAAGTCCGAACAATGACGACGAGAAGGAAATTCCCATCCCGCCGAGTGGGGCGGCCAGTCCTTGCTTGAGCGCGTCGAACACCGATCCCGCGTCGCCGCCGACCTGCAGGCCGTTGATGATGTTGCCGACTGATCCGACGGTTTCGATCAATCCCCAAAACGTGCCAAGCAGTCCGAGGAACACCAAAAGCCCGGTGAGGTAGCGGGAAATATCGCGCCCTTCGTCAAGACGCGTTGCCAGCGAGTTCGAGGAAGGCGCGCATGGTCTGCGCCGAGATGGCGACGCGGTCGTGCCGCTCGCCACCCAGGATCGCGACCATCGGTGCGAGGAGCTTGGGTGCGCGCTTCGCCGCTAGCGCCGGGTCGGCCTGGCGGTAGCCGTTGACCCAGGACACTTCGGCAAACAGCCGGATAACCTGATGGAAGGACAGGATTATGCCGATGCACAACACGCCGATGATCAGCGCGTTCAGCCAGGGATTGGCGAAGAAGGCTTGAATGATCTGGCGCTGCAGCACGAACGCGATCAGCGCGCACAGAATGACGAACACCAGCATCCTGATGAGAAAGATGCGAGGTGAGGGTAACTTTGCCTGGTCGATGTCGGTCGTCGCCATCGCTTCGATTGCAGCCGTAGAATCGGCCTAATATGGCATAAGAGGTGCGGAACCAAAAAGCGCGCCGCCCTGCGGCGGTTTCGCTTACGCGTGAGCTGGCCTCGCCCAGGTGACCCACGCTGCCGGACCGCCTAGCGAGCGCCCGCAAGCAACCTGCTGCTGCTTTTGCGGCAGGCTGATGGCAGCCACGCGACAACCACCGAGGGATCGCAATAATCGCGCTTTACGCGAGTGCGACCGGCGCTGCGGCCTTTTTGCCGGCTTCGCGCAGCAGCCGCAGCAATTCGCCGTGCATCGTCTCGTTGCCGGCGATGATCTGGCTCCTGGCGAAAATGGCGTCGCCGCCGTCGAGATCGGAGACGAACCCACCGGCTTCGCGCACCAGGATGATGCCGGCAGCCATGTCCCAGGGGGACAGGTCGCGTTCCCAATAGACATCGAGCCGGCCGGCGGCGACCCAGGCCAGATCGAGGGTGGCGGAACCGTAACGGCGCAGCCCGGCGAAATTCTGCTGGGCGGCGGCTATTTCAAACCTCGCCAGCCGCAGGTCGCCGCGGCCGTAATGCGGCAGTCCGCAGCCGACGATCGCGTCGCCGAGGCGCCTCCGCGCCGCAACGCGGATGCGCTGGTTGTTAAGGAACGCACCTTTGCCGCGCTCGGCGACGAACAGCTCGTCGTTGGCAGGATTATAAGTCAGCCCGGCGACGATGACGCCGTCGCGCTCAAGGGCGATCGAAACCGCGAAATGCGGGATGCCATGCAGGAAATTGGTGGTGGCATCGAGCGGATCGACGATCCAACGGTGGCTGCGATCGGTTCCGGCATGGAGCCCGCCCTCTTCGCCGAGAAACCCATAGTCAGGCCGCGCCTTGGCGAGTTCCTCACGGACGATTTCCTCGGCGCGACGGTCGGCGGCGGTGACGAAATTGCCGGGACCTTTGACCGACACTTGAAGTTTCTCGACCTCGCCGAGGTCGCGCTTGAGGCTTCGCCCGGCGCGATGGGCCGCCTTGATCATGACGTTGAGGATGGCTGAGTGCAGCATGGCGATTGCGGTAAGTGGTCGGGTGCGGTTCCGTCAAGCGGTAGTTAACGTTTGTTGATGCCTCGGGTGGCAGTTTCCGGCGAAGCGACAAGGGATGGGTATTAGGTATTTGTTACGACCGCACGTCGATCCGCGTGGCCCCCGGAGAAAGCGTTATGTTACGGCAGTTGCATCTGCTCACCATCCCCACGGCGATTTCGATCGCATTTTTCGACGCAACTTTCTTCATTATCGCGCGCCTGTTTGGCTTCAGTGGGCGCGAAATCGTCTTGGGCGTGATCGCAGGTGCCGTGGGTGGCATTTACGTTCTCGCAGCCGTGCTCTGTCGTGGGTTGGGGAACGGCCAAGACAAGCTCCCCGATCAGCTGACCGAACAGCCTCGGGCGGCCGGCTAGCCGCCGGTGGACCTTACACGTCGTCAAACGCCTATTTTGCCGCCGAAGTCGGCGCGGCGGGCGAAGCGGCGCGCGTTCGGGCCGCAATGGCGCGGTTGATCGCGTCGACCCATGGCTTGGCCGCCTGCTCGGCGGCGGCGCGCGACTTGGGGTCGAGTTTGCTGACGAAATCGTCGAGCGTCAGGTCGGTCTCGCCGGCCGCCTTCGAGATCAAATGCCATTTAGCCGCTTCGACCGGATCGGCTTTCACGCCGAGGCCGTTGGCGAGGACGATAGCGAGCCGATCCTGGGCGACGGGGTTGCCCATCAGCGCCGCCTTGCGGAACAGCGCCGCGGCCATCGCCTGATTACGTGCGACGCCATCGCCGTTGAACAGATCGATGCCGTATTCGACCTCGGCATCGGTTTCGTCGCCGAGCGCGGCTAGTCCGAACAGTCGCACCGCTTCGTGCATGTCCTTCGGAACTCCGCGCCCCTCCTTGTAGAGCGTCCCGAGGGCGTATTCGGCCTGGGGATTGCCGGCCTGCGCGGCAACGCCAAGCAGTTGGGCGGCGCGGCCGAAGTCACGCGGGAAAAGCTCGCCCTCCATGTAAAGCAGCGCCAAATCATAAGCCGCGATCGGGTGGCCGAGTTTGGCGGCGGCGGCGAGCCACTTGGCGCTTTCGACCCGGTCGCGTGGGCCACCGCGGCCTTGCATGCGAAACATGCCCAGCGCGAACATGGCATTGGCGTCGCCGCGCGCCGCGGCGAGCTTGTACCATTCCTCGGCTTTCTTATCGTTCTGGGGGACGCCCAGCCCATTGGCATAAAGCTCGCCCAGCAATGTCATCGATTTGGGGTCGTCCTTGTCGGCGGCGCGTTGTGTCGCCAGCGAGAAGGCGGTGATGTAGTTGCCGCGCTGAAATGCGCCGAACGCCAAGTCCGGTTCGGGGCCGCCTGAAGCCGGCGGACTGCCAGACCCCGCAGAAGACGGCGCCGCACGAGTGGGCGTAACCTGCGAGGGGCGATGTGGCTTGGCCGGCTCAGTCCGTTTCGGCGGTTGGTGCTGCGGCTTGGGCCTGGCCGCCGGCGCGCTCGGCGGGCCGAGCTGCAGCTGGGCCACCGCCGCGTCCATTTGGAGCACAATGGCGATGGCAGCGGACCCCAGGATGGCCCCAAAGCTGGACAGCAGCCTGCTCATGTGGCCGCGGCGGCAAGAATTTGCGCCGCCGCCGCTACCGCTGCTTCCCCTCCGCCTGGGCCAGTCCATATCCAGTCACCCAGCGCGATGAAATCCGCGCCAGCCTGCGCCAGCGGACGAATCTCGTCCGCATTTGCGGCATAGCCTACACAGGGAGGCTGAAAAAGCTCCGCCCACCACGCCAAACGTTCCTCGATAACCTCGAATTGAGGGCGACCGCCGCGCCTGTCGGGTTCGCCGAACATCACGTAATCGGCGCTAGCTTCGCCTGCGAGCATGGCATCATGACGGCTGCGCAAAAGCCCGACGCCCGCAATCCAGTCCGGTTTGAGCATGGAGATTGCGGCCTGCAGCGCCTCGATCCCGGCCAAATGGGCACCATCGGTCCCGGCCCGCGCTACGAGCCCGGGACGCCCGTCCAGCAGCAACGCGGCATCGCGGTTCTGCACTACCCGCGCGACCGATTTGATCCGATTGATCAGCAATCGCTCGTCGGCATCCTCCAGGGACAAGAGGACGGCCGCAACGTCGCCGGCTCGCAACGCGGCTTCGAGCTGCGGAATGAACGCCGTTGGATCGGCCAGCTTGGGCGTAGCCAGATAGAGGCGGGGGCGAGGCTTGGTGGTCACGCCGCCTTGCGCTCGAGATCGGCCTTCCATTGGCCGAGCGACGCGAGCCCGTTCATCATGGCGCGGTGGTTGAAGGCGCGTTGCGCCGCGGCGACGTTCTCAGGTTTGCCCGACCATGTTGTCTGCGGGCTGTGCTGAAGCGCGCGACCGTAGGAGAACGACAGCCGCCACGGCAACGGTCCCATCCGGTTCATGGCGTCGAGGTGTGCGGTGGCGTCCTCGTCGGATTGGCCGCCCGACAGGAAAGCAATGCCGGGTACCGCCGCCGGCACGCACGACTTGAGCAGCCGCACGGTCTTCTCCGCAACTTCTTCGACGCCGGCGCGCTTCTGCGACTTCTTCCCCGCTATTGCCATGTTGGGTTTGAGCACCATGCCTTCGAGTGCGACGCGCGCATAATAAAGCTGCTCGAACACGGTCTTAAGTGTCCACTCGGTAATCTTGTAACAGCGATCGATGTCGTGATCGCCGTCCATCAGCACTTCGGGCTCGACGATCGGTACGATGCCTTCGTCCTGACAAAGCGCCGCATAGCGCGCGAGCGCATGCGCGTTGGCATTGATGCATTCGTAGGACGGGATGCCGTTGCCGATATCGATGACGGCGCGCCATTTGGCAAACTTGGCGCCGAGGCCGCGATATTCGACGAGCCGCTCGCGCAGCCCGTCGAGTCCTTCGGTGACGACTTCGCCCGGGCAGTTCGGCAGCGGCTTGGTGCCTTTGTCGACTTTGATGCCGGGGAGTGAGCCTGCCTTTTCGATCACCTTGACCAGCGGCGTGCCATCCTTGGCGTTCTGCCGAATAGTTTCGTCGTAGAGAATGACGCCGGAGATGTATTTCGACATCGCCTCGTTGGTGCGAAACATCATCTCGCGGTAGTCGCGCCGGGTGTCGGCGGTCGACGGCACGCCGATCGCTTCGAAGCGTTTGCCGATCGTCCCAGTCGATTCGTCAGCGGCCAGGATTCCGTGGCCGGGCTTCACCATTGCTTCGGCGACTTTGTTCAGTTCGGCAAGATTTATCGTGCGCTCCTGGAGTTTTCGTGCTCGCCGGCCGTGCGGCGGGTTTTGGCGTTTTTACCCTATTCGCGGGCCATCTAGGAGTCTCTGACGGTGAGAACTTCGACCCCCGGCAGCGTCTTGCCTTCCAGCGATTCCAGGAAGGCGCCACCCGCCGTCGAAACATGGCTCAGCCGTCTGGTTACGCCGGCAAGGTTGAGGGCCGCCACGGTGTCGCCACCGCCCGCAAAGCTGACAAGCCGGCCATCCTCGGTCAGTTCCGCGACAGCCTCGGCGACCTCGGTGGTGCCGGTGTCGAACGGTTCGATCTCGAAGGCGCCGAACGGCCCGTTCCAGACCAGCGTCTTGCAGCGTGCCAGCACCGAGACAACATGCTCGACGCTGCGCGGCCCGATGTCGAGGATCATGTCGGTTGCTCCAACCGCGTCCACCGGCACGACGCATGTGGGCGCGTGGGCTTCGAATTTCTTGGCGACGACCGCGTCTACCGGCAGCACGATCTCGCGGCGAAGCGACTTGGCCTTGGTAAGGATATCGCGCGCATTAGGGATCAGGTCATTCTCGCACAGTGATTTGCCGATCGGCTTGCCCTGCGCGGCGAGAAATGTGTTGGCCATGCCGCCGCCGATGATCAGGATTTCCACCTTGGCCAGGAGATGACCGAGGAGGTCGAGCTTGGTCGATATCTTGGCGCCGCCGACGATGGCGGCCACCGGGTGCTCGGGGGTCTCGAACGCTTTGTGCAAAGCCTCGAGCTCGGCTTTCATGGCGCGGCCCGGATAGGCCGGCATTCCCGACACTGTCACGATCGAGGTGATCGAGGCGTGGGCGCGGTGCGCGGCCGAAAAAGCATCGTCCACATAGATATCGCCCAGAGCGGCGAGCTTCTTGGCGAATTCCGTATCGTTTTTTTCTTCTTCGGGGTGAAACCGCGTGTTCTCCAGACAGGCGATGTCGCCGTCCTTCAGCGCCGCGACAACGGCTTCGGCTTTCGGACCGACGCAATCCTCCGCGAAGGCCACCGGCCGTTTGACGATGCGTGCAACTTCAGCCGCGACCGGACGGAGCGATTGTTTTGGATCGGGTCCTTTGGGCCGACCGAGATGCGACAGCAGGATGACCCTGGCTCCCCGATGTGCCAGTTCGATGATGGTGGGCGCAATCTCCTCGATGCGCGTTGCATCGGTGACCTTGCCGTCGGCCATCGGTACGTTGAGGTCGACGCGCACGAGCACGCGCCGTCCCTTCAAGTCGGCATCGTCGAGGCTGCGAAAGTTCATCGGTGCAAAGTTACAAAAACGCTCAGGCGAGCCTGCCCATCGCCACCGCGGTGTCGGCCATGCGATTGGAGAAGCCCCACTCGTTATCGTACCAGCTCATCACGCGAACGAGGGTACCGTCCATGACCTTGGTCTGGTCCATGTGGAAAACCGAGGAATGCGGGTCGTGGTTGAAATCCGACGACACGTTCGGGTCGTTGGTGAAGCCCAGAATGCCTTTGAGCTGCTGTTCGGCGGCACGTTTCACCGCGGCGTTGATCTCGTCCTTCGACGTGGAGCGCTTGGCGACGAACTTGAAATCGATCACCGACACGTTCGGCGTCGGCACGCGGATCGAGACGCCGTCAAGCCGGCCCGCCAATTCCGGCAGCACCAGACCCACGGCCTTGGCGGCGCCGGTCGAGGTCGGGATCATGTTCATCGCAGCAGCGCGCGCGCGATAGAGGTCCTTATGCACCTGGTCGAGCGACGGTTGGTCGTTGGTGTAGGAGTGCACCGTTGTCATGAAACCTTTGTCAATGCCGACGGCATCGTGGAGCACCTTGGCAACCGGCGCGAGGCAGTTGGTGGTGCACGACGCATTGGAGACAACGGTGTGATCCTTGGTCAGCTTCTCGTGGTTCACGCCATAGACCACCGTGAGGTCGACGCCATCGGCCGGTGCCGATACCAGCACACGCTTGGCGCCCGCCTTGAGATGTGCCGAGGCCTTTTCCTTCGAGGTGAAAATACCAGTGCACTCGAGCGCGACGTCAATGCCGAGTTCCTTCCACGGCAAGGTCGCCGGATCCTTGATCGCGGTGACTTTGATGGCGCCGTTGCCAACGCTGATGGTGTCACCCTTGACTGTGACTTCTCCGGGGAAACGGCCATGGATGGAATTGTACCGCAGCAGGTGCGCGTTGGTTTCGACCGGGGCGAGGTCGTTGATGGCGACGACTTCAATGTCCTTGCGGTCGGCCTCGGCGATGGCGCGCAGGATATTGCGGCCGATCCGGCCAAAACCGTTAATGGCAACCCGAACTGACATGCGTCGCTCCCAAATCCTCTTGTTTTTGCCCGAACCGCACCCGCTTAGCCACTCTCTGCAACAAACTTATTTAATGAGACAGGCGGGTGACACAAGCCGAGCTTGGTTCGTTATGGCCCACTCAGCCTAGCTTACGCACCGCGGCCTGCGCCACCGCGTCGGCGGTAATTCCGAACTGCTGGTAAAGCTCCTGGTAAGGTCCGCTGGCGCCGAAGCCGGTCATGCCCACGAAGGCGCCGGCCGAGCCGATGATTTCGTCCCAGCCCTGCCGGATGCCGGCCTCGACCGCGACGTTTACACGCGACTTGCCGATGATTGCAGTGCGTTTGTCCGCGGGCGCGGCGAGAAACAGCTCGAAGCATGGTACCGAGACGACGCGCGCCGAAATCTTGTGACGCTCGGCGAGCAACTTCTTGGCTGCCGCCGCGATGGCAACTTCCGAGCCGGACGCAAAAATCGAGACGGCGGCGGAATCGTCCTCGGCGGCAATCAGTTCATAGGCGCCCGACGCGCAGCGGTTATGTTCGTCGTAGCCTTGCCGCAGCTGCGGCAGGTTCTGTCGCGTCAGCGCGAGCACGCTCGGGCCGTGCCCGCTCTCAAGCGCGAGCTGCCAGCATTCGATCGTCTCCACCGTGTCGCACGGCCGGAACACTTTCAGATTGGGAATGGCACGCAACGCCGCGAGATGTTCGACCGGCTGGTGCGTCGGCCCGTCCTCGCCTAGCCCGATGGAGTCATGCGTCATCACATGGATGACACGCTGCCCCATCAGTGCGGCAAGCCGGATCGACGGTCGGCAATAGTCGGAGAAAACCAGAAACGTCCCGGAGTAGGGGATGATGCCGCCGTGCAGCGCCATACCGTTCATGGCCGCCGCCATGCCGTGCTCGCGCACGCCGTAATGGATGAAGCGGCCCGCATAGTCCGCTGCGCTGAGGGCCTTCATGCCCTTGGTGCGGGTGTTGTTCGAGCCGGTCAGATCGGCCGATCCGCCGACCAATTCGGGCAGCGCCGGGACCAGGGTCTCCAGCGCAAATTCGGAGGCTGAACGCGTCGCGATTTCCTTTGGCGCCGTGCTGAGCGTTTGCTTCACTTCGCGAACGGCTGCGGCGAGCCGCTTTGCTGGCAGCTCGCCGCGCACGCGGCGCTCAAACTCGGTTTGCTGCTCGGAGGGCAATGCGGCGAGGCGCTGCTCCCACGCCTGGCGCACCGGGCGGCCGCGCGCACCCGCGCTACGCCATTGCGCGGCGATGCCGGCCGGGATTTCGAACGGCGGCGATGTCCAGCCGAGTTTTTCGCGGGCGGCAGCGACTTCCTCGGCACCGAGCGCCGAGCCGTGGGACTTTTCCGTGCCGCCCTTCTTTGGTGCGCCAAAGCCGATGGTGGTGCGGCAGGCGATCATCGTGGGCCGATCGGATTTCCGCGCGACTTCGAGCGCGGCCGCGATGGCGACCGGATCGTGGCCGTCGATGCGCGCCGACAGCCAGCCGGCGGATTCGAAGCGTTTCACCTGGTCGACGGAATCCGACAGTGACGTCGGCCCGTCAATGGAAATGCCATTGTCGTCATAAAGTACGACCAGCTTTTTCAGCTTCAGGTGGCCGGCGAGCGCAATCGCTTCCTGGCTGATGCCTTCCATCAGGTCGCCGTCGGAGGCGAGCACGTAGGTGTAGTGATCGACAAGGTCGCCGCCGAACTCAGCCGCGAGGTGCCGTTCCGCAATCGCCATGCCGACCGCGTTGCCGAGACCTTGGCCGAGCGGGCCGGTCGTGGTCTCGACACCGGGCGTGTGGCCGTATTCGGGATGGCCCGGCGTGAGCGATCCGAGTTGGCGGAAGCGCTTGATCTCCTCCATCGCCATCTTCTCGTAACCGAGCAGATGCAGGAGCGCATAAAGCAGCATCGAGCCGTGGCCGGCCGAGAGCACGAAGCGGTCGCGATCGGGCCAGGCTGGGTCGGCCGGATCGAATTTCAAAAAGCGCGTGAACAGGACGGTCGCAATATCGGCCGCGCCCATCGGCAGTCCCGGGTGACCGGAATTTGCCTTTTCGACGGCGTCCATCGCCAGCGCGCGAATCGCGTTAGCCATGCGATCGTGCTCGGCGCGAGCGTCGGGTACGGCGGAAGCGTGGGCGAGATTTTGAGCGCTCGCCGCGACAAGACGGTCTGGCATCGTCATGGGAGTTGCCAAAAAACGCGGCATCACCAAAGGGATCGCCGCGATTACGGGGAAAGCGGCGCAGAAATAGCATGGTCGAACTTCGAGTCAAACGTGAAGCCGGAACCTGCCAGCGTCATGCACAGGGACCTTTGCGAACTTACCGTTAGTCGTTGACGCTCCATCTCGACACGACGTAAGCTTCCGCGGGTAAGGCTCTGCCGTTTCACAATTTTCGCCGTCCATACGGGACACGGATGGCTGCATGAGCGAGGTCGATTCGATCGAGGCTGCGAGTTGGCGGCTGGCGCTTGCGCTGGACGCGCTCGACGCCGCGACAGAGCGCCGGCAGGAGGCCGCGCGCAGCGCGGATGCCATGGCCGGGCAGGTCCATGCGCTGGGCGACGACCGCGCCCGGCTCGCCGGCGAACTCGATCACGCCATCGCCCGAACGCGGGCGCTGGAAACCGCCAACCGCGAAGTGGCGGAACGCATCGCCCGTACGATCGAGACAATCCGAGGCCTGGTCGGGGGCGAGGAGTGAGCCAGGTCGAGGGGAGTGAGCGGCAACCAATGTCTCAGGTCAGCGTCACCATCAACGGCCGTCAGTTCCGCATGGCCTGCGAGGACGGCCAGGAAGGCCATTTGATGAACCTAGCCCGCGATCTCGACAGCCGTATCGAGGGACTGCGGACGAAATTCGGCGAGATCGGGGACACACGGCTCACCGTCATGGCGGCGTTGACCATCGCCGATTCGCTTGCCGAAACGGGATTGCGCATCAAACGGTTGGAGGATGAACTTGCCTCGCTGAAAGATGCGCGTGTGGAGTCCATCAACCTCGACAAGGCGGCCCACACCGCTATCGCAACCGCGTTGAATGCCGCCGCCGAGCGTATTGAGGGCATTGTCAAAAAGCTCAATCAGGCCGGGGGTGGCGGCAGCGTCGCGATGGGGTAGGAGCGGGTTCGTCGAGTGGCGGTCAGCAACGTGGAGCGTGCGCGATGTCGGGTGAAAGTCTTCTGGTCATTCTTATCGTCGGCATTATCGCCGGCTGGCTCGCGGGCCATCTGGTGCGCGGCACCGGCTACGGCTTGGTCGCCGACCTGTGCCTCGGCATCATAGGCGCGTTTATCGGCGACTGGCTGTTGCCACGACTCGGCATTCACCTCGGTTTCGGTATCATCTCGGCCATCATCAGCGCGACCATCGGTGCGGTGATTCTGCTCGTCATCCTGCGGCTGTTCCGGCGCGGCGGCCGCTGGTGAAGCCTGTGGCCGCTTGAGCGAAGTGGCGCCGGTCGCTTTCATCCACTACATTGCACGGGCGGATGCTGCCCGGTGCGTCAGGAGCCAATTCTCGGGGCCTTATCGATCTCTTAGGGAGCTGTCCCTGACCGGGCTCGTGGGCTCGGTCACACGGCGCCCACCTACATGTGTAGGGAACCCGGGATCGATGCTCCAACGGCCGGCGCGGCTCCGCACTTAAACTGCTCATGACTGCAACCTCGGTCATCGACGAATTGAAGGTTGCGCTGCGCCGTGATGCTGCTGCGCGTCGCGACGCGTTGTCCGCGGAAGTGCGTCGGGTGGCTGCGCAAACGATTGCCGCACGCAAATTTCCGCTTCCGGTATCGCCGGCCGCGGTCGTATCCGGCTTCATGCCGCTCAAGAGCGAGATCAGTCCCTTGCCGCTGATGCAGAGCCTCGCCGAACAAGGCGCGGGGCTGGCGCTGCCGCGCATTATCGGCCACGGGCAGCCGCTTTCGATGCGGTCATGGCAGTTCGGCGGGCCGCTTGATCGCGGCCAGTGGGGCATTCGCGAGCCCACCGCCGATGCGCCCGAGGTCGATCCCGATATTCTGCTGGTGCCGCTGCTTGCCTTCGACCGTGCCGGGTACCGCATCGGTTATGGTGCCGGCTATTACGACATGACCATCGCGCGGTTGCGGTCGCTGAAGACAATCACAGCCGTCGGCATCGCCTTTGCGGCGCAGGAAGTTCCGGAAATCCCCAAGACGCCGCGCGACGAGCGGCTCGATCTCGTGCTAACCGAGCGCGAGACGATCGATCTGCGGACTTCTTGACCATGCGAATTCTCTTCGTCGGCGATGTTGTCGGCCGCAGCGGGCGGACCGTGGTATCCGAGCGACTGCCCGGGCTTATCCGCGACTGGAAGCTCGACCTCGTCATCGTCAACGGCGAGAACGCTGCTGGCGGCTTCGGCATTACCGAGGCGATCTATCGTGAGTTGATCGACGCCGGCGCCGATGCGGTCACGCTCGGCAATCACGCCTGGGACCAGCGCGAGGCGCTGGTGTTTATCGAACGCGCGACGCGACTCATTCGGCCGGTCAACTATCCGTCTGGCACGCCCGGCCGGGGCGCGGCCCTGATCGAAGCGAAGAATGGCGCGCGTGCGCTGGTGATGAACGCCATGGGCCGCATTTTCATGGACGCGCTCGACGATCCGTTCGCCGCGGTCGACCGCGAGCTGACGAACTGCCCGCTCGGCAAGGAGGCCGACGCCGCAATTGTCGATATGCATGGCGAGGCCACGAGCGAGAAACAGGCGATGGGGTTTTTCTGCGATGGCCGGGCGAGTCTCGTGGTCGGCACCCACACGCATGTGCCGACGGCGGATCTGCGCATCATGTCGGGCGGCACGGCCTATATGAGCGATGTCGGCATGACCGGAGATTACGATTCGGTCATCGGCATGGGAAAGGACGAGCCGCTGACGCGGTTCTTACGCAAAATTCCCTCGGCGCGGTTCGAGCCGGCGTCCGGGCCGGCGACATTGTGCGGTGTTGCCGTCGAAACGGACCCTGCAACGGGGCTCGCGGCACGCGTCGGCGCGGTACGCATCGGCGGCTGCCTGGAACCAGCGATGCCGGCATTTTGGGGTTGAGATCGCGGTGCGGGGCGACTTTATTTTCGTCCTGCACAACACTATTAGATCGTCACTCGCCTCGCAATGACGAGCGGAAAATCGAGCTATGGCCGGACATTCGCAATTTAAGAACATCATGCACCGCAAGGGGCGGCAGGATGCGCAAAAATCCAAGCTGTTCGGTAAGCTTGCGCGCGAGGTTACCGTTGCCGCCAAGCTCGGGACGCCCGATCCGGACATGAATCCGCGCCTGCGCGCCGCCATTATCGCGGCACGCGCGGAAAACATGCCGAAGGACAATATCGAGCGTGCGATCAAGAAAGCTTCGGGCGGCGACAGTGAGAATTACGAGGAAATCCGCTACGAGGGTTACGGCCCCGGCGGCATCGCGGTGATCGTCGAAGTGCTGACCGACAACCGCAACCGTACCGCCGGCGAGGTGCGTGCGACCTTCACCAAGTCCGGCGGCAATCTTGCCGAGACCGGGGCGGTCGCTTTCATGTTCGACCATGTCGGCGTCATCGAATTCGACGCCACGGCGGCGAGCGCGGATGCGATGTTTGAGGCAGCGCTGGATGCCGGCGCTGACGACGTGGTGTCGAACGAGAACGGCCACGAAATTTACGCCGGTCCTGACAAGTTTGGTTCCGTCGCCAAGGTGTTGGAAGCCAAGTTCGGCGAGCCGCGCAAGGCGTCGCTGGTGTGGCGACCACAAAACACCATTGCGGTCGATGACGAGCAGGGCGAAAAGGTCTTGAAGCTCATCGAAAGTCTAAACGACAGCGACGACGTGCAGAACGTCTATGCGAATTTCGAGGTTTCCGACGCCCTCGTCGAGAGGATGAGTGCCTAGCCGGCGTTGAGATAGGCACCCCTCCGGCGTGCTAAAATAAAGGGGCATGACCCGCCCGATTCGCATTCTTGGCATCGATCCGGGGCTCCGCCGCACCGGCTGGGGCGTGGTCGAAATTGCCGGAAATCGGCTCACCTTCCTGGGCTGCGGCTCGGTGCGGAGCCGCGATCATGATGCGCTGGCGATCCGGCTCCTGACCATTCACGACGGTTTGACCCGCATTCTCGAAGAATTCCGGCCTGACGAGGCGGCGGTCGAGGCGACTTTTGTCAACAAGGACGCCCAGGCAACGCTCAAACTCGGCCAGGCGCGCGGCATCGCCATGGTGGTGCCGGCACGCGCCGGCGTCCCGGTCGCCGAATATGCGCCGAACCTGGTGAAGAAAAGCATCGTTGGCGCTGGCCACGGCGACAAGACGCAGGTGCGCATGATGATCGGCGTGCTCCTGCCCAAAGCCGATCCCGCCTCGCACGACGCCGCCGACGCCCTCGCCATCGCGGTCACACATGCGCATCATCGGCAAAGCATTGTGCTCAAGGCGGCCGCGGGATGATCGGCAAGCTCAAAGGCGTGGTCGACACCTATCACGAGGACTTCATCATCCTCGACGTCAACGGCGTCGGCTATCTCGTGCATTGCTCGGCGCGGACCTTGCAGGAATTGCCGGGCACCGGTGAAGCCGCGACGCTCTCGATCGAAACTCATGTGCGTGAGGATCAAATCAGACTGTTCGGCTTCTCGACCGACATTGAGCGCGAATGGTTCCGGCTTTTGCAGACCGTGCAGGGTGTCGGCGTCAAGGTCGCGCTTGCCGTGCTCGGCACACTCAAACCCGCCGATCTTGCGAACGCCATTGCGATGCGCGACAAGGCGATGGTGGCGCGCACGCCGGGCGTCGGCCCGAAAGTGGCCGAGCGCATCGTCACGGAACTGAAAGACAAGGCGCCGGCCTTTACCGATATCGATCCGGCCGTTGTTCGCCTGTCCGGCGCTCTCGACGAGAAACGCGCGCCGCAGCCGATCAGCGACGCGGTCTCGGCGCTGGTCAATCTCGGCTACGGCCAGCCGCAGGCAGCCGCCGCCGTCGCTGCCGCGGCGCGCAGTGCCGGCGAGGGCAGCGATGTGCGGCAACTGATCCGGCTTGGCTTGAAGGAACTGGCGAAGTGAAGCGGCCGGCGAGACTTGGCAAGGTGGACAAGGAACTGATCGCGGCGGCGACTGCGGCGATCAAACAGCGCTACCGCGATGACTGGCAGGAAGTTGGCGCGGCTTTGCGCACGCGCTCCGGCAAAGTCTATACCGGGATCAATCTCGACGCCTATCTCGGCCGCATGGCGGTCTGTGCTGAGGCGGTAGCGCTCGGCCGCGCGTTTGTCGATCTCGGCGACGCCGGCATTGAGACCATCGTCGCCGTGCGGCATCCCGGGCCGGAGGAAAAGGATCAGGCGGTTAAGGTCGTGTCGCCGTGCGGTGCCTGCCGCGAGTTGATCTTCGACTACGATCGCAACGCGCGGGTGATCGTGCCTAACGGCAAATCGGCGGCTGTCGTGGCGATCGCCGATCTGCTGCCGAACAAATACACGCGAGGACCGGAGCGATGAGTCTCGCCCCGGGGCGCAATCTGGTCTCGGCCGAACGCCGCGAGGAGGACGTGGCGGAGGTGAACTTGCGGCCACAGCACCTTGACGATTTCATCGGTCAGGAACAGGCGCGCAAAAATCTCGGCGTGTTCATCGCCGCCGCGCGCGGCCGCAAGGAAGCGCTTGATCATGTGCTGTTTGTCGGGCCGCCCGGGCTTGGCAAGACCACGCTGGCGCAGATCGTGGCGCGTGAGCTTTCCGTGAATTTCCGCGCCACGTCGGGACCCGTGATCGCCAAGGCGGGTGATCTGGCCGCGCTGCTGACCAATCTCGAAGAGCGCGACGTTCTGTTCATCGACGAAATTCACCGGCTCAATCCCGCGGTCGAAGAAATCCTCTACCCGGCGATGGAGGATTTTCAGCTCGATCTGATCATCGGTGAGGGGCCGGCGGCGCGCTCGGTCAAGATCGATCTCGCCAAGTTCACCCTTGTCGGCGCCACCACGCGCGCCGGCCTTCTGACCAATCCGCTGCGCGACCGGTTTGGCATCCCGATCCGGCTGAATTTCTATTCGATCGCCGAGCTTGAACTCATCGTCAATCGCGGCGCGCGCGTTCTGGGCATCGGGCTCACTGCCGACGGCGCCAACGAAATCGCGCGGCGCGCCCGCGGTACACCGCGTATTGCGGGGCGGCTTTTGCGTCGCGTGCGCGATTTCGCTTCCGTGGCGGGCTCGGACTCCATCGACCGCGCGCTCGCCGACAAGGCGCTGGGCGCGCTTGAAGTCGACGGTGCCGGTCTCGACGCCATGGATCGCCGCTATCTCAGCACCATCGCGATGAACTATGGGGGCGGTCCGGTCGGCGTGGAAACACTCGCAGCCGCGCTGTCGGAGCCGCGCGACGCCATCGAGGACATCATCGAACCGTACCTGATCCAATGCGGCTTCTTGCAACGCACGCCGCGCGGCCGCCTGTTGACGGCGCAAGCGTTCCGTCACTTGGGCCTGGCTGAGCCGGCGCGCGATCCATCGCAGTTTGGGTTGTTTGCTTCCGAGGACGAGTAATGCAGACCTACGAAGGCGGCTGTCATTGCGGCCGCGTGCGTTTTCGCGTCACCGCGGACCTGTCGCGCGTCACCTATTGCAATTGCTCGATGTGCAGCAAGAAGGGCTTTCTGCATTTGATCGTACCGCCGGAGCAGTTCGAACTGCTCAGCGGCAAGGATGCGCTGACCACCTACCGCTTCAACACCGGGGTTGCGCAACATACTTTCTGTGCGAGTTGCGGCATCCATCCGTTCTATGTGCCGCGCTCCGATCCGGACAAGATCGATGTCAATGTCCGCTGTCTCGACGGCGTCGATCTCGCGGCGATCGAGGTGAAACAGTTCGACGGCAGGAATTGGGAGCACGCCATGACCGGGCGAGTGCCATGGAGATAGGCGCGTGACCGTAGTTCCTCTCGACGGCGAAATGCGCGGCGGCCGGCATGTGCTGACGGTGCGCGTGTATTACGAGGACACCGATTTCACCGGCATCGTCTATCACGCCAATTACCTGCGCTACATGGAACGCGGGCGAACCAATTATTTGCGGCTCCTGGGCGCAGACCACCGAGCGCTGTTCGAGGAAACCGCGAGGGAAGCGCCAGGATTTGCCTTCGTGGTGCGCTCGATGAATATCGATTTCCTCAAGCCCGCGCGCATGGACGACGTGCTCGAAGTTTTCACCGAGCCGCAGGAGGTGAGGGGCGCCTCGATCACGCTGCATCAGCGGGTGATGCGCGGCGAAGAATTGCTGGTCGAGGCATCCGTGCGCGTGGCGTTCATCAGCGACGGGCGAGCGCGGCCGATTCCGAAGCCGTTGCGCGCGGCGATGAAGGCCGACCTTGGTGGTGCGCAGACCTGACGAGGCGGCCGCTGGCAATCGCGCGAGCAGAGATCGGGTGGTGTTTGGGCAGCGACGTCGCAATATAGTTGCATGATGACACAGGATCTCAGTTTCACGCTGTTCGACACCGCCATCGGCTGCTGCGGCCTTGTTTGGAGCGTGCGCGGCATTGCCGGCGTGCAGCTGCCCGAAAAGAGCGAGCAGGCGACGCGCAATCGCCTGCAGCGCCGTTACCCAGCGGCCTGTGAAGCCGCGCCGCCGGCCGAAATTCAGCGCGTCATTGACAGCATTGGCGCATTGCTGCGCGGCGAGCCGGTCGAATTGCGCGACGTTGGCCTCGATGGCGGTGCGGTTTCCGAATTCAATCGCCGTGTCTACGACGTGGCGCGCGGCATCCGTCCCGGCGCGACGCTGTCGTACGGCGAGATTGCCGAGCGACTCGGCGACCGCATGCTCGCCCGCGAGGTAGCGCAGGCGCTGTCCGAGAATCCTTACCCGATCATTGTGCCGTGCCATCGCGTACTGGCTGCCGGCGGCAAAATGGGTGGATTTTCCGGGCCCGGCGGCGTGCGCACCAAGCTGCGGCTTCTGTCGATCGAGGGGGCTCGCTACGGCGACGAGCCCGGACTATTCGACCGATTGCCGTGGGTGGCGCCGGAGCGGCGGCGTGCGTAGCGCATAAAGGCGGCGTTCGACGAATCCACGGGCTTAATGTAAAAGCCATTTACATGAGCTGGTCGAAAGACGAGAAGGGCCCACGCGGCTATCACCACGGCAATCTCAAAGAGGCGCTGCTGCGCGCCGCTATCGAGCTGATTGCGCAGAAGGGACCGGCGGGCTTCACCTTCGCCGAGGCGGCGCGTTGGGCTGGCGTCAGTCCGGCAGCGCCATACCGGCACTTCCGAGACCGCGACGAGCTTCTGGCTAACGTCGCTCTGCGCGGCTTCGAACTGTTCGAGACGGCGCTGGCGCGCGCCTGGGATAATGGACTGCCGGACACGTCCACCGCGTTCGACAGGCTGGGCAAAGCCTATCTGGCGTTCGCGCGTACGCAGCCTGCGTACTATTCGGCGATGTTCGAGGCCGGGATTCCGGTTGCCTCAAGCCATGAATTGCGTGAGGCCGGCGACCGCGCTTTCGCCGTTCTGCGTGCAGCGGCGGAGCGGCTTTGCGCTGGAATTCCGGCGCAACAGCGGCCACCAACCTTGATGGTATCGCTGCATATCTGGGCCATCTCGCACGGCATCGCATCCCTGTTTGGACGCGGCGATGCGGCGCAGCGGACGTTGCCGATGTCGCCCGAAGAACTGTTGGAAGCCGGCGTGCTGGTTTACCTGCGCGGGCTCGGCGCACCCGACGCCAACCCCAAGCAATAGGCCGTTGTGATGCCCATCTTGTCCCCTTGACAACGGCATTCGTGAATGTAAATGTTATTTACATTCACACGCGAGGTGTGTCATGCCAATAGCAGCCGGTTTGCTCATGCTCCTTGGTTTCTGGGCGTGGTGGCCCTTGGGTTTCATCGTCCTGATGCTTCTTGGTTTTTGGGCATGGTGGCCGATTGGTCTCGTCGTCCTCGCTTTCATCATCTGGAGCTCGCGAATGGGATGCTGGAGTCATTGCGGCAGTGGCCGCTATCGCAGCGAGGACCATTGGGACCGATACATGGGCCGCTGGCAGTCAAAGATGGAGCGCATGCAGGACAAGATGGATCGGCTGCGCGGACGAATGGAGCGCGGCGGCGGCGACTGGTGGGGACGTCCTCGGTCGAGTGGGAATCGGGCGTTCGACGATTACCGGACTGAAACGCTGCGGCGTCTCGAAGACGAGCAGCGGGAATTCAAGGAGTTTCTCGACCGGCTGCGTTTTGCCAAGGACCGGTCCGAGTTCGATCAGTTCATGGCCGAGCGCCGCAACCGTCCTCAAGACAAACCCAGTGACGAAGGACCGCAGCCGCAAGCAGGCTGAGTTGCCGAACTGGCGCCGTACGAGAAGCAGATCACCGGCCGTCCGCGGTAAAAAAGCGGGCGGCCGTCGCATTTTCGGCCAGCGGAACTTTTTGATGCCAATTGAGATTCGCGTGCTTTAACCACCCATTAAGGACGTTCGGGCTTCGTTACGGGAAACTACTGGTGTAGCGCCCTAGTTTGGACATGTTTCGCGACTTTTTCGCACTTGCCGGGGACGGGTCCGGCTCGGGTTATTGCGAAATTTCGGTCATGGTCGGCGCGCGTAATGCGGTCTGCCCGGCCTCAACCGTTTGGTCCGAGCGAAGCGCGCTGCGGCCGGTCAGGGCCCATCGTCGAGTCGGCTTCAGCCCGGAGCGGCCGAACCGTCGGATACACGCGCAAAGGACGGACGCCGCATGTCATCGTCAGGCCTTCAGCTTCTTACGCTGTTCTGGAACTCGATCTGGGTCGTCAAGCTCGTCATGGGCGGTCTTCTCGTGTGCTCGGTTTGGGTATGGGCGATCGCGGTCGACAAGACCTTGCTCTTCAACCGCATCCGGCGCGCGGGCGACCAATTCGAACAGTCATTCTGGTCAGGGCAGTCGCTCGAAGAACTCTACAAATCGCTGGCTCCGTCCCCAGGTCACTCGACCGGCGCTCTGTTTGTCGCTGCGATGAATGAATGGAAGCGCAGCTTCGAGGGCAACATCCGCTCTTTTGCCGGATTGCAGATGCGCATCGAGAAGGTGATGAACGTCACCATCGCGCGCGAGATCGAGCATATGGAACGGCGGCTCTTGGTGCTGGCGACCGTCGGCTCGGCCGGGCCGTTTGTCGGTCTGTTCGGCACCGTCACCGGCATCATGACGAGCTTTCAGTCGATCGCCGCGACGCAAAACACCTCGCTGGCGGTGGTCGCGCCCGGTATCGCCGAGGCGCTGTTCGCGACCGCAATCGGCCTCGTTGCCGCCATCCCGGCGACGATTTTCTATAATAAGTTCACCGTTGAGGTGAATCGGCAGACGCAACGGCTTGAGGGGTTCGCCGACGAATTCTCCGCGATCTTGTCGCGGCAGATCGACGAGCGGGCGTGAGGGGGGACATGTCGGCAAGCGTCATGGGCGCGGCATCGGGGGGCGGCAGACGCGGCGGCCGTCGCCGGCGTGCGGTCATGGCCGACATCAACGTCACGCCGTTCGTCGACGTCATGCTCGTGTTGCTGATCGTGTTCATGGTCACGGCACCGCTGATGACGTTGTCGATCAGGGTCGATCTTCCGGATACGCGCGGCGGCACCGTGCTCAACACGCAGAAGGCGCCGCTCAATGTTACGCTGAAGAAGACCGGCGGCGACTGCTCCAGTCAGGCCGACCTGTACCTCGACAAGACGCCGCTCGCCATGGACGATATCAAGACCAAGTTCGAGGCGATCAAGGATGCCAACAACAGTCCTGGCCAGCAGGCTCCGACGGTGTGGGTCAACGCCGACAAAGAGATTTGTTATGATGCGGTGGCGAAGGTCTTGGGCCGGCTGCATGACGCCGGCTTCGGCACGGTGTTGAACATCACGAACGAGAAGCCGGCGGGGCAATAGGATGCGATCCGACTGGGTCATATCCGGGACGGGCCATATAGCGCTGCTGGTGGCGGGGCTGGTCACGCTCGCCAGCGCGAAGCCGCCGCTCGACCCTGCGGACTACGTTCCGGTCTCGATCGTCACGGACGCTGACGTGTCGCGGGCGGCGCTTGGCCAGAAGAACGCGCCGCACATGGCAACTCCAAAGCCGCTTGCCGACAAGATCGGGCCTCTCAAGCAGGACGAGCAGACCGCCCCCAAGGTCACCAAGAAGCAGACGATTACCACCAATTCGCCCACTCCCGCGCCGCAGCCGAAGCCAGAGTCCAAACCGGAGCCGAAGCCGGAACCGAAAACGGCGGAGCAGAAGCCGGACAAGACCAAGACCGACGACTTCAAGGCCGACAAGATCGCCGAACTGTTGAAGAAGACGACGCCGCCGAAGCCGAAGGAAAAGCCCACCCACGAAACCCACAAATACGACGCCAACCAGATCGCGCAATTACTCGATCACCGCGAGGCGCAGCGTCAGGTGGCGACGGCCGATACACTCAACGGTACGGCGGGCCTCGGCGCGCCGTCGGCCTCGCCGAACGCGCAATTGTCGCAAACCGAGATCGATGCACTGCGCGAACGTATCCGCGATTGCTGGAGCCCGCCGCCCGGCATTGACGCCAATACCAACATCTACATCTCGCTGCGGGTTCTGTTCAAACCCGATGGATCTTTGGCGCAGATGCCGACGGTCGTGGCCGGCAGCGCATCGCCGATGGGGCCCGCGCTTGCCGAGAGCGGCAAGCGCGCGCTGCTCATGTGCCAGCCATTCACAATGCTCAAGCCCGAGCATTACGCGCAATGGAAGGACATTACGGTGGACTTCAATCCTCGCGATCTCTCCAACTAACCAGCGAAGCTAACAACGATGACGCGTCCGCAACGATCGAAACTTTTCGTCACGCGCCGTCGCGCGCTCGCCCTTGGCGCGTGTGGCACGGCAATGTCACTGACGACCCGCCAGGTCGTGGCGCAGGTCCACATCGACGTCACGAGCGGCAATTTCCGGCCGATGCCGATAGCCATTCCGGACTTCATTGGTGGCACGCCGCGTGACTCCGATACGGCGCACGCCATCACCCAGATCATTACTGCGGATCTGCAGCGCAGCGGGCTGTTCGCCCCGATCGATCCTTCGGCCTACATCGAGAAGATCACGAACTTTGATGCAGTTCCGAATTTTCAGGATTGGCGCTCGATCAATGCACAGGCTTTGATCACCGGGCGCTTGAGCCAGCAGGGCGACGGGCAACTCAAGGCCGAATTCCGGCTTTGGGATGTGCTCTCCGGCCAGCAACTCGGCAATGGCCAGCAGTATCTGACGACGCCCGACAATTGGCGGCGGCTCGCTCACATCATTTCGGATGCGGTCTATGAGCGTGTCACCGGGAACAAGGGTTATTTCGACAGCCGTATCGTGTTCGTCGACGAAACTGGGCCGAAGCAGCGCCGCGTCAAGCGCCTGACGATGATGGACCAGGACGGTGCCAACGTGCGGTATCTCACGCGCGGCGACGAACTCGTACTGACACCGCGGTTCTCGCCGTCGACGCAGGAAGTCACCTACATGGCGTACGGGGAGGGCGACCCGCGCGTCTATCTGCTCAATCTCACCACCAACGAGCGCGAGATCGTCGGTAATTTCCCCGGCATGAGCTTCTCGCCGCGCTTCTCGCCGGACGGCCAGCGAGTTATCATGAGCCTGCAGGAGGGCTCAAACTCCAACCTGTTCGTTATGGATCTGCGCTCGAAAGCGACGACACGGCTGACCGACACGCAGGCGATCGATACCTCGCCATGCTATTCGCCTGACGCGAGCCACATCTGCTTTGCTTCGGATCGCGGTGGGCAGCCGCAGATCTACGTGATGCCTTCGGCGGGCGGAGCGGCGCAACGCATCAGCTTCGGTGAGGGCACCTATTCGACGCCGGTCTGGTCACCGGCCGGCGATTACATCGCCTTCACGAAGCAGACCGCCAGTCAGTTCGCCATCGGGGTGATGCGGCCGGATGGCAGTGGCGAGCGCACCCTGACGGAAGGGTTCCACAATGAAGGCCCGACCTTTGCGCCCAATGGGCAGGTGATCATGTATTTCAGCGACGTGATGGGTGGACCCGGGCCGTCGCTCTATACGATCAACATCACGGGGCGAAATCAGCTGCGGGTTCCAACGCCAAGTTTCGCTTCCGACCCGGCCTGGTCGCCGCTTTTGTCGTAATCGGCGCCTAATCATACCCTTGCCGCATTGACGCCCCATTAACCATTCTAAACGGTTTTCGGGTGTCGTGCGGGGATTAGGCATTTTTGCAAGGCCTCATCAAGGTTGACAGAACCTTCGCTTAACGAAGGCCCTGTTAGACCCGCTCTAGTCCGCCCATGATCCGCCGGCCCCTCCGGTGGACGATATGGGCCCACGACGGAAGCAACGGAGGCACCGGAATGAAGGGGATGAGCATTTTCCGCGGCGCCAAATTCGCGGTTCTGATCCTTGGAGCGCTCGCGATTGCGGGCTGCGCCAAGCACGACGCCGATCCGACCAACGCCATGGCGGCGGCGGCCGTACCGGGCAGTCAGCAGGATTTCGTGGTTAATGTTGGGGACCGCGTGTTCTTTGACACCGACCAGACGGATTTGTCGCAACAGGCACGGGCGACGCTCGACAAGCAGGCGGAGTGGCTGAACCATTACGGCCAGTATTCCTTCACCATCGAAGGTCACGCCGACGAACGCGGCACGCGTGAATACAATCTCGCACTTGGCGCTCGCCGCGCCCAGAATGTCCGGGATTATCTGGTTTCCCGCGGGGTCGCGGCGCAGCGCATGCGCACGATCTCCTACGGTAAGGAGCGGCCGGTGGCGACATGCGATGACATATCGTGCTGGTCGCAGAACCGCCGTGCCGTCACGGTACTCAACCAGAGTTCGTAAGCCGGTGCCGACCTCGTGGGGCGGCCCCAGGTGGCCGCCCGGGGCGCCGCGGACCTGCCGCAAGCAGATCGCGGGGGGCGATGTCTTTCAGACGGGGGCGATTTTCACAATTTCGACGCAGGGTCAGGTATGGTTGCGACGCTTAAGCCAGCGAATTTGCGGCCGGTCATGATCCGCTTTGCGTCACTGCTTTTTGTCGGGCTCATCTGCGTGCTTGGTGCGCTACCTGTACGCGCCCAGGACGCCGAACTCGGAACTTGTCACTCGCGTCGACCGCATGCAGCAGACGATCCGCAACCTGACGGGGCAGATCGAGGAATTACAGTATCATTATCAGCAGCTTGAGCAGCAGCTGCAACGCTTGCAGCAGGGCCAGGGGAGTGCAGCTCCCACCGCGCCGCCGCCGCACGCGCAATACGCACCGCCGCCGCCGGCGCAATATTCATCGCCGCCCCGGTATTCTTCGGCGCCCCAGTATTCGTCGCCACCCCAGTATTCTTCGGCGCCGCCACCTTACTCTTCGCCCTCAGCGCCGCCTCCGGCCTATCCGCCAACAGCGTCGGCGGGGCCGTCGTCTCCCGAAACCGGCCGGCACGATGCTTTCAACCCCGGCGCAGATCCGGGCGCGCCGGGCACCCCGCGTCCGCTTGGCGCCAGCACGATGGCGAACGAGCCGCCGCCGCCCTATCAGGGTCCGCCCGCGGGCACCCCCAGACAGGCTGGAACGCCGCTCGATCTGTCGAGCCCGGCCGCAGGGCAGGGTGGCGCACCGTCAAACGGACCGCTGCCGCCACCGCCGCCGGCCAATCCAAGCGCGACTGGCGGCATGCAGGCGTCGATCGCGCCGGTGGCCGCTGCAACACCGAAAGAGCAATACGAACTCGGCCGGGGCTATTTCGGACGCAAAGATTACGTGCATGCGGCGCAAACTTTCGGCGAGTTTGTGCATAAATACCGGAGCGACCGTCTGACCCCCGAAGCGCAATACTGGCTCGGCGAGTCGCTGTTTCAGAACCGCCAATATCACGACGCTGCGGAAGCCTTCCTCACCGTGTCCACCAAATATGGGACGACCGCACGCGCACCCGATGCCATGTTGCGGCTCGGTCAGTCGCTCGAGTCTCTTGGTCAGAAGGAAGCGGCTTGCGCGTCGTTGGGCGAGGTTTTACGCAAATACCCGCGCGCCTCCCTGAGCGTGAAGGAGAGCGTGGCGCGGGAACAGAAGCGTGCCCATTGCTGACGAACCCGTTGGCGACGATGAAGCGGACAGGCTGCTCCGCGGTCTTGAAGATTTAGCCGGTTTCGTCATCGCGGCTTCGGGCGGCCCGGACTCCACGGCACTCCTTGTACTCGCTGGACGCTGGGCGAAGCGATTGAAGACGCCACCGCAAATTCTGGCTGTCACTGTCGATCACGGTTTGCGCCCAGAGGCAGCCGCCGAGGCAGCGTCGGTCAAACAGCTGGCGCGCCGGCTCGGAGTACCGCATCGCACGATGGCCTGGCGAGGCGCCAAGCCCAAGACTGGTCTGCAGGAGGCTGCGCAACTCGCCCGCTACCGTCTGCTGATGGAGGCGGCAGCGCGGGCTGGATACGGTCATGTACTCACCGCCCATACGCTTGACGATCAGGCGGAGACTGTCCTTTTCCGTCTCGCGCGCGGCAGTGGACTCACTGGACTCGCGGGCATGGCAACGGCATCGCGTATTCCGCTGGGCGGGAAGGGGCAGACATTCATCGTCCGTCCGCTGTTGCACGTTCCCAAGGCGCGCCTGATTGCGACCTTGCGTTCGGCTGGCATCCCTTATTGTGAGGATCCGAGCAATCTCGATCCCCGCTTTGCCCGCGCGCGGCTGCGTTCGCTGATGCCCGCACTCGCGCACGAGGGCCTGACCGCGCATGGCCTTGCGCGGCTGGCGGGGCGGATGCGGCGCGCGGAAGCGGCGATCGAATTTGCCGTCCGCGCGGCACGTGCGGCGCTCGCACCCTCGGCTTGGCCGCGGCGCGGCCCGGTCGTGTTTGACGGCGAACGATTTCGCGCTCTGCCCGCTGAGGTCGGCCTTCGGCTCCTCGGTCGCGCCATCGCGCACACGGGAGACGAGGGACCGGTCGAGCTCGGCAAGCTCGAAATCCTCTACGACGCGGTGACACGGGAGGCCCGACTGCGGCGGACGCTCGCCGGCGCCGTCGTCACGGCGGGTAACCGGGAGATCATCGTGGAACGCGCGGCTCCGCGGCGGAGCAGTTTGACTGGGCCGCCGGCGACGGGACGCCGCAAGGCAGCCATACGGCAAAACCGCAAGGGCCGCTTTACAAACTAGGCCTATAATGGCGCGGATTCGCCCATGAGGCGTCCCTGCCCGGGGCTTCCCTTGGCAGGGGGCGACCCGGCGCCTACATTGCAGACGTACAGGGACGTGAAGCCGCCACGTTCACAGGGTTGAATGGCAGCACTGGCCCGCATGCTATTGCGGATCAAGGACCCAAAATGAACGCTAATCTGCGCAATTTCGCCCTGTGGGTGATTATCGTCCTGCTCCTGCTAGCGCTGTTTACGCTCTTTCAAAATCCCGGCCGCAATACCAGCGCGCAGGAAATCAGCTTTTCGCAGCTCCTCAGTGACGTGGATAACGGGCGCGTCAAGAACGTGGTCATCCAGGGTCCGGAGATCCATGGCGACTTTACGAGCGGCGGCAGTTTCCAGACTTACGCGCCGAATGACCCATCGCTAATACAGCGTCTGTACAGCAAGGGCGTTTCGATCACGGCGCGGCCGCAATCCGACAACGTGCCCTGGTTCGTGTCGCTCCTGATCTCTTGGCTGCCGTTCGTCGCCCTGATCGGGGTGTGGATTTTCCTGTCGCGGCAGATGCAGGGCGCGGGCGGCAAGGCGCTCGGCTTCGGCAAGAGCCGCGCCAAACTGCTCACTGAAGCGCATGGCCGGGTCACGTTCGACGACGTGGCCGGCGTCGACGAAGCCAAGCTTGATCTGCAGGAAATCGTGGAATTCCTGCGGGACCCCGCGAAGTTTCAGCGTCTTGGTGGCCGCATTCCGCGGGGCCTGCTCCTGGTTGGGCCGCCCGGCACCGGCAAGACGCTCTTGGCGCGCGCCATCGCCGGCGAAGCGAATGTGCCGTTCTTCACCATTTCGGGTTCCGATTTCGTCGAAATGTTCGTCGGTGTCGGCGCGAGCCGCGTGCGCGACATGTTCGAGCAGGCCAAGAAGAACGCCCCGTGCATCATCTTCATCGATGAAATCGATGCGGTCGGCCGCCATCGAGGCGCGGGCCTCGGCGGCGGCAACGACGAACGAGAACAGACGCTCAATCAGTTGCTGGTCGAGATGGACGGCTTCGAGGCCAACGAAGGCATCATCCTGATCGCCGCCACCAACCGGCCCGACGTGCTCGATCCGGCGTTGTTGCGTCCCGGCCGCTTCGACCGCCAGGTGGTCGTGCCTAACCCGGACGTGGTCGGCCGCGAGCAGATCCTCAAAGTGCACGTGCGCAAGGTGCCGTTGGCTCCCGATGTGAACCTGAAGACTATCGCGCGCGGCACGCCCGGCTTCTCCGGCGCCGACCTGATGAATCTCGTCAACGAAGCCGCTCTGATGGCGGCGCGGCGCAACAAGCGCATGGTCACCCAGGTCGAGTTCGAAGACGCTAAAGACAAGGTGATGATGGGCGCCGAGCGTAAGTCGCTGGTGATGACGGAGGAGGAGAAACTCCTTACCGCCTATCACGAAGGCGGCCACGCCATTGTTGCGCTCAACGTCAAGGCGACCGATCCGGTGCACAAGGCGACCATTATCCCGCGCGGCCGCGCGCTCGGCATGGTCATGCAACTTCCGGAGCGCGACAAGCTGTCGATGAGCCTCGAACAGATGACCTCACGGCTTGCCATCATGATGGGCGGCCGGGTTGCCGAAGAATTGGTGTTCGGCCGGGAAAAGGTCACGTCCGGGGCGGCTTCCGATATCGAGCAGGCCACCAAGCTCGCGCGTATGATGGTGACGCGCTGGGGCCTGTCCGATACGCTTGGCACCGTCGCCTATGGCGAAAACCAGGAAGAGGTCTTCCTCGGCTATTCGGTAGCGCGCCAGCAGAACATTTCCGAAGCGACCGTCCAGAAGATCGATGCGGAGATCAGGCGCTACGTCGAGGAGGGTTACGCCGAGGCGCGGCAAATTCTCACCGAGAAGCGCGCCGATCTCGAGACACTCGCCAAGGGGCTCCTTGAGTTCGAGACGCTGACCGGCGACGAGATCAAGGATCTGCTCATGGGCAAGCGGCCGGTCCGCGAATCGATCATCGAGCCGACAACGCCGCGTCCTTCGACCGTGCCGACTGCCGGTGCCGGGCGCAATCGGCCGCGTCCGGAACCCGGCCCGATGGAACCGCAACCGCAGTCGTAAGCGTGACTGCTCTGCCGGTCGTGCAACGGCCGGTACACTCGTTCTAGGAAGCGCCGTAAACGCATATACTTGTCCGCGTCACGCGGGGAATGCGTCATGCGCCAGCCGGCTCCCGTCGCCGCCACGCTCTTATCGGCCGCTTTCCTGCTTTTTTCGCTCGCCGACGCGTGCGCCCAGTCGGCGCGAGCCATCAAGCTGATCAACCCGTATCCGCCTGGTGGCGGCGCCGACGTGCTTGCCCGCGTTTTAGTCAACGAAATCGGCAACATGGGCGGGCCGACGCTCGTGGTCGAGAACAGGCCCGGCGCCGGTACCGTGATCGGCACGCAGGATGCCGTACGCGCCGCGCCCGACGGCAATACGCTGCTGATCACCAACAATGCGCTTCTGCTCGCGCCGCACCTGCGCAAGCTCGATTTCGACCCGCTGACCAGCCTGGAGCCGATCTGCAGCGTCGGCTCGACACCGACCGTGATCATCGTCAACAGCGCTTCGCCCTATCACGCGTTGAGTGAACTCATCGCTGCCGCGCGCCGCAAGGCCGGCGGCTTGACATTCGGCGCCGGCATCGGGGCGCTGTCACAAGTCACGTACGAGATGCTGATGCATCGTGCGGACTTCAAAATGACCCTGGTGCCGTTCACCGGCACGCTTCCCGAAGTCGAGGCAGTCTACGGCGGGCATATCGATACCGCCTTTGTTGATTATCCGCCGGCGCAAGGGCTGTTGCAGGCCGGCAAGCTACGGGCGCTCGCAACCGGCTCGCGGACGCGCACCGACTGGCTGCCCGGGGTGCCGACGGTCAGCGAGCTCGGCTATCCCGGCTTCGACATCGATTTGTGGTACGGCGTGTTTGCTCCCAAACACACGTCGCCGTCATTCGTTGCGCAAATGGCCGACTGGCTCGCCAAAGCCGTGCAGGTACCGAGGGTGAAGGCGCTCCTTCGCGTCCAAGGCATAGGGACCACTGGAGTATGCGGAGCGCCGTTCGCCGCCGACCTCCGCAAGCGCTTCGGCGAGTATGGGCAGGTTATTCGCGAGGCTCACATCAAAACCGAGTAGGATACGGATCCATGCCTGCCCGACGCTGTGCGAAAATCTGCGGCTTCCGGTGCCAGTGCTCGGCGCCTGGCGTGGCGCAAATCTGATGTCCGCGGCGAAGGCGAACTGAAACCAGTGATCTGTTTGTAAAATTTGCGCACGCAACAATGGGCGCTGGCTGCTGTCAAAATGAACGTGTGTTTATTTATGCGCCGTTTATGCCGCTAACGCGCTATTTGTTGAATATTTTCGTGGTTTTACGATGCGGCGACCAAAAAAAGCCTTTGTCTGAATCGAACCTTGTTGCCTCGGTGGCGTTTAACCTCGATAACATGCGCCACGGGGGGTGACGTGCACGTTGCGGACCATCGACAGAGCACTCATATTTCGATTGCTGCTTCGTTGTCCCGTCATTTTTCCGCGTTAACTAGGCCGGGTGCTCCCTCGGCAAGATCAGGGTTCCAAACACAATATGAGCGTCACATCGGTTGAGCGAGCCGCACCCCCGTTTCGTGCCCTGCAGGCAAACGGGGCGCAGCGCTCTGGAGCGTGGGCATATTTCGTCTATGCGCTAATCTTCGTTGGTTTTATCGTCACTGTCTACTGGCAATTGAGCGGCGTACTGCCGCACATCTTGGCGCTGCTGGACCAGAATAGCTATGGATGGCTGATCGCCTACCCGAGCCTGTTCTGGTCGGCCGCTGGGTTGCTGCTGCTCGGCGCGCGCACCCTGTTTTGGGCGATCTACCGCCCGATACCGGCGATTGCGCGCGAGGAGGCGCCGTCCATCACGGTCATCATTCCAGCTTACAACGAAGGCGCGATGGTGATGAATGCCATCACCTCGATCGTGGAAGCCGATTATCCGCGTGACAAGATTGAGATCATTGCCATCGACGATGGCAGCAAAGACGATACCTGGAATTACATCGCCGCCGCCGCGCAGCGATACCCCGGTCTGGTGACGGCGCTGCGGCAAGACCGTAATCGCGGTAAGCGCGAGGCGATGGCGCTGGCCATCAGCCGGGCGCGCGGGGACATCTTCGTGACCGTCGACAGCGACAGCGTGATCGAACGCGACGCGCTGTTGGCAATCGTGGCTCCGTTCCGCAACCCGCGGGTCGGTGCCGTTGCCGGCAAGGTGCTGGTCTATAACCGGCGCAGTGGCATCATCCCGCGCATGCTGCACGTCCGCTTCATTCTGTCCTTCGACCTGCTGCGGGCATCCGAGTCGGCGTTCGGCAACGTCTATTGCTGCCCCGGGGCGCTTACCGCATTGCGTGCCGATGCCGTCCGGCGGGTGCTGCCGAGCTGGCTCGAACAGCAGTTTCTCGGCGTGCGCTGCACCTTCGGCGAAGATCGGGCTATGACTAACCTGCTGTTCATGGAGGGGTATGACTCCGTCTACCAGCAGAACGCAGTCGTTCACACCGAAGTGCCCGAAGTCTTCCCCAAACTGTGCAAGATGTTTCTGCGCTGGGACCGCAGCTACGTGCGCGAGGAGTTTCAGTACCTGCGCAACATCGTCTGGCGTAGGCCCATGAAGACCCGCATTGCCACGCTGCTCGATCGCGTCGTCGCCAATTTCCGCTATCCGGTGATCTACGCATCGCTGGCGGCGCTCCCGATCATGATCTGGAACGAGCCGACGGTGTTTCCGCGCCTGATGCTGGCGATGGCGCTCGGCTCGGCGCTCAGCACCTTCCATTACCTGCGCAGCGAGCGGTCGTTCGAGTATTTCTACGCCATTCTGTACTCGTACTTCTGGCTCTTCACGCTGTTCTGGATCTTCCCCTACGCGCTGGTGACCGCGCGCGCGCGCTCCTGGATGACGCGCTAGCGAGCCAGGACTAAAGAAGACAAGTTTTGACGCCGTGGCTGGGTCGTCTGACCCGCCGCGGCGTCGCCGTTTTTGCCGTCGCGCAGCGCGCTCGCGCCGACGCCTCATGTTTCCATGCGCAAGCCGGCGGCGTAGCATCGGCGAGGAAACGTCACATCACGGAGACGACGATGCTGTTGGATCATCGCACCTATACGCTGCGCCCGGGCACGCTGCGCAAGCAGCTTGAGCTTTATGAGCAGTATGGCTTCGGTCCGCAGAAGCGGTTTTTTGGCGAGCCGTTGGCTTGGCTCATTCCTGAGACCGGCGACGTCAACAGCTTTGTCCATATCTGGGTCTACGAAGACTTCGCCGATCGCGCCAAGAAGCGGGCGGCTTTGTTCAAAGATCCGGAATGGCTGGTCTACCTTGAGAAGAACGCGGCGGCCGGTTACCTGATCAAACAGGAAAGCAAGCTGATGTCGCCGGCGCCGTTCGCGCCGATCAAGCGGTGATGCCGGCCAGCTTCGACCACGGGATGCCGCTGCAAAATCGCGTCACGCCATACGGCGATCTTGTCGCCGTGCCGTCGCGCGGCCTGTTCATGGGCAACCGCGGCGGCCGTTTCCACACCGATGCGAGGACGCTGACGAGCCGCCGCTGGGCGTCGCGGCAATGGATCTGCTGCGTTCTCGACTTCAAGGGGCGGCATCGCGACGTGTGGGGTCGCTTCTACACCGAGCTGTTCTTCCTTGATGAACCGACGGCGCTTGCGGCCGGCCATCGGCCCTGCTTCGAGTGCCGCCGCAACGACGCGGTGGTCTTTGCCGAGACATGGCAGAACGCAAACGCGCTCCGCATGCGGCCCCGCGCCGGCGAAATGGACGCCGTTCTTCATCGCGAGCGCCTGCAGGGACGGGCGAAGCGCCTGCATCGGCGACCCATCGCGTCATTGCCCGATGGCGCTTTTGTTGCGTTGGAGGAGGGGGCTTTCGCGGTGCGCGGAGACGAGCTTTTGCGCTGGACGCCGGATGGCTACCGCGGACGCAGGCGGCGGACTCGTGGCCTCACGGCCGATGTGCTTACGCCTCCGGCCATTGTTGCAGTACTGACAGCCGGCTACGGCCCGCATTGGCATCCCAGTGCGGATAAGCCGGAATGAACCGCGTCTGCGACCCGCTTAGCCGCGGAACGCCGCTTTGATCGCCTCGACGCCCTGGCCGGATTTGGCGGCGGCGATAATCCGTGCCTCCTGCTTCATGAGCCCGTCGAGCGCGCCTTTCATGGCATCGATCTTGTCGGTTGGCACGATCACCGCGCCATGCTGATCGGCGTGGATGAGATCGCCCGATTTCGCCGTCATGCCGTGGATCGTCACCGGAATGCCGAAATCGACCACATGCACATAAGCGTGCGACGGACCGATCGACCCGGCGAGCATCTGAAAGTCGAGTGCCACCGCCGGAATATCGCGCACGGAGCCGTTGGTCACGGTGCCGAGACAGCCAAGGGCCTTGTGCACGTTGGTCTGCACTTCGCCCCAGAAGGCGCCATAGCCGGCCGGTTCGTCGAGATCCTGGATCACCACCACGCTCGGCTGCGGTGCGGCGCCGACATAGTCGAGGTAATCCATGCGCTTTTGCATGTAGCTTGCACCGCTGACTGCATCGCGGGCGCGCATGGTGACGGTCTTGGCGAAACCCACCATCGGTGCCAGATCGGGAAACGGACAATGCAGATGCGCTACAGTGTAGCCGGCGCCGCGGCGTTCAGGCGCAACAATTTCGATGAGGTTGCACACGGTCGGCGTATCGATCGACCGCAGAAATGCGAATTGGCTGTCCGACACCATGACGTTCCCCACTGCTGAAAACCCGGTTGTTAGCGTTCCCAAGCCACCGCCACGATGACGGCGATGATCACCTGCATGGCGAGAATCGCCACCACGCATCCACTCCATCCCGCGAACGTCCAGGCCAGGCCGCCGAGAAAGGCGCCGGCGCTGCCGCCGACATAAAAGCTCGTGGCGTAGAGACCGACCGCGGATGAGCGGCCTTCCCTGGCAGTTGCAGTGACATAACCTGTCGATATCGCCTGGCAAATCATGCCGCAGATCGCGCAGAGCGTCAGCCCTATCATGATGACGCTGACCGGGGGCGCCAGAAGCAGGAGGACGCCGATAATCCACAGCGCGATGACGCCGAGCACAAGCGGGCGACGGCCGAACATCACCATGGCGCGTCCGACCCATGGCACGATCGGGCTCGAGACAAGATAAGTGAGGAACAGCGCGCCGAGCAGCGTCGGCGAAAACCGGTACGGCGGCGCGGCGAGGTGAAAGCTCACATAAGTGAATGTGGCAATGAAGTTGAACAGTACACCGAAGCCGATGGCATAGGTCGCGACAAGTCGCGGATCGCGAAAGTGCCGTACCATCTGGATCAGCGAGATCGTAAGGCCACCAGAGCGCACAAAGCGCTGTTCGCGGGGGAGGGTCAGCGAGACGGTTACGGCCGCAACCAGCGTCAGCAGCGCGACCACCGCGAAGGCGAGGCGCCAGCCGATCAGGTCGGTGAGAATTCCTGGAATGAAGCGTCCGCAGAAGCCGCCGATGCTGGAGCCGGAAATGTAGAGACCGGCAACGCGCGGGACGTCGGCGGCCGGCCACTCATCGCCGATGTAGGCCACCGCGACGGTGAAGATCGGGGGCAGCAGCAAACCTTGGACGAAGCGCCAGAATACGAAGGCGGGTACGCTGGCGGCGAGCGTCATGATCAGTGTCGGCACCACGATGGCAAACATCGCCGCAGTGATCAGTCGCTTGCGGCCGACGACGTCGGCGAGCACGCCGGTGAACGGTGCGGTCAGCGCAATAGCGCCGGTGCCGGCGGTCATCAGCCACGAGATTTCGCCGGCGCTGACGCCAAATTCGCGCGACAGCGCTGGCAGCAATGCCTGGACCGAGTAGAGATTGACGAAGGCGCAGAAGCCAGCCGTGGCGATTGCCAAGCTGCGGACGTCGATGGCCATACCCCGATTATGAGCAAGAGGCGGCGCGAACGCACGCCGCGACGACGACTACAGCTGCAGGATCGAGTCGAAGTCCCAGGTCGAATTGGTCGGATTTTCGCCAATCCGGACCGTCTTATCGTCGAGGAACCGGTAGGGGGGCACCGGCAAATTGTACGGAGCCGGCACTCCGCTATAGACGCGTCCGGCGGCGTCGTATTTCGAACCGTGGCAGGGGCAGAAATAGCCGCCGATCCAATTGGCAACCGGCGTGGTCGGGCTCGGCGCCGGATAGAACAGCGGGATGCAGCCCAGATGCGTGCAGATGCCGACCAGCACGCCGTATTCCGGCTTGATCGATCGGTGCCAGTTGGCGGCGTAGGGGGCCTGCTGCCCATTCTCGGAATTCGGATCGGCGAGCAGCGAGGTGTCTTGGGAGTTCTGGAGCATCGCCAGCGCCTGCTTGGATCGGTGGTAGATCCAGATCGGTCGCTCGCGCCAGCGCACCATGATCTGGGAACCTTCGTCGATCTTGCTCACATCCACGTCGATCGGGCCGCCGGCCGCCAGCGTTGAGGCATCCGGGTTCATCTGCTGGACCAGCGGTACCAGGGTGGCGGCGACCCCGACCGCGCCGACCATGCCGGTCGCGATATACAGAAAATCGCGTCGCGACGGGGCTTCCGGATGCTCGAACGTGTCGGATGCGCTATTCGCCATTTCCAGGCCTTCTTTCGCTGATGACCGAGTCTTGCGTATTACCAAGTCTTGGAGGGTTTTACCTTGAGGGTCTTACTTGGAGACTCTCGGCGGCTTTATGTCGGCACCGGAACGCTTCGTCAATCCAGCGCCGCGCGGGCCCTTGCCGCGGTTTCCTCAGGTGTGCCGGAGGCATCGATCGGCCGCCAATCGAGGGAGCCAAGGTCGTAGTTTTCCTGTGCGCGGGCCACCTGGGCTGTAGCGTCGGAGGCGTCGCCCTTGCGTGCGCCGACGCGCGCAAGGCGGTTCTTCAAATTCGCGGTGAGAAAGAGGCCCTGCAGGGGAACTCCGGCCGTTTTCGCGGCCGCCGCCAGGCCCGCTCTTTCTCCCGGCTGGGCGAAGACCGCATCGACGATCGCCGCGTGTCTTGCGCTAAGAATGCGGCTCGCCTTGTCGGCCAGCACCGCATAGACGCAGGCATTGGCGGCCGCTGTGTAGGCCTGCTCGGGCAGTCTTTCTGTCTCGCTGACGCCGAACATTGTCTTGCGCTCGACGTCCGAGCGCACGACGACGGCGCCGGGCATCGGCCCGATTTGCGGTGCGAGCATGCGTGCAAGCCGCGTTTTGCCAGTGCCCGAAAGCCCGCCGACGGCGACGAATTTTGGTTGCGGAGGAGCGATTGCGTGCCTGGCGAAGTCGAAATAGACGCTCGCCGACCTGGCGATGGCCGGCTTGTCAATGTCAGCGGCACGGTCCATGCGCGCCGCCGTAACCATGGCCCGGATCGATGCCCGTATCGTGAGAAAGAATGGCAACGCGGCGAGCCCGTCGAGGTCTTCGCTGCGGTCGGCCTCGGTGAGGTAGCGGTTGAACACAACGTTCGCCGGTTGCGCCAGCCCGCGTTCGAGCAAGTCCATCAGCAGGAAGGCGAGATCGTAGAGCACGTCGCCCGATGCGATGATGTCAGAAAACTCGATCGCATCGAACAGTACTGGCTTGCCGTCGATCAGCGCGATGTTGCCGAGATGAAGGTCGCCGTGGATACGGCGGATCAGTCCTCGCCGGCCGCGCTCGCGCAGCAGCGGGACGATGCGGTCATAGGCCGTCCGGCTGTCGCGCGCGAGCGCATCGACTTCGGTAGGTGGGAAGATTTGCGGGTGCTCGCGGAATGCAGCTGCGTGCTCGTCAATGTAGGAGCCGAGTGCGGCAATCCAGGGCACAGCTCCGGCCGGCTTGGCGCGCGCATGCGCCGCGGCAACGGCGTGGCCGAGCGCGTCGGCGAGCGCCTCGTCGATCTCGCCGGTCAGATGGTCGAACGTGCGCTGTTCGTCGAACCGCCGCATCTCGACCGCCCATTCGACGGGCTGACCGTCGCCGCCGAGCGCGAGGGCGCCATCGGCCTGGCGCGTGATGGCGATGACGCGGCGATAGATCTCGGGCGCATATGGTGCATTCACCGCAAGCTCCGCCTCGCAGGCCGCTTTGCGCTTGGCGAGCGTGGAATAGTCGAGAAATGGAAACCGCACGGCGCGTTTGATCTTGAGCACTCGATCGCCGGCGAGGAACACCGACGCGGCGTGCGTATCAATGCGCTTGACCGGATGCCCGCCATGGGTGGTGGGATCGGCCAGAAAGGCCAGCACCTCGTCTTGCCCGTCAGCTGCGTTATTCAAGCGGCTGCTCCGCCATGGTTTTCCGCTGTTCGGCAAAGCGGGTTCCCGGCTCTCCCGAACTTGCGCTATTCATACGCCAATTGAACGCCGAGGAGATGCCCCATGCGCGCGAGCGACAACATGCGCACCGCCGCCGAAGTTCTGGTCGATCAGTTGGTCGTGCACGGCGTACAGCACGTATTCTGCGTCCCGGGGGAAAGCTATCTCGCCGTGCTCGATGCCTTCCACGACAGCGCGCTCAACGTCACCGTCTGCCGGCAGGAAGGCGGCGCCTGCATGATGGCGGAAGCGGTCGGCAAGGTCACGGGCCGGCCCGGCGTATGCTTCGTCACTCGCGGCCCGGGCGCCACCAATGCCTCGGCCGGCATTCACATCGCCCGGCAGGAACTCGACGCCGCTCGTGATGTTCGTCGGCCAGATCGGCCGTGACATGCGCGAGCGCGAGGCGTTTCAGGAACTCGACTACCGCGCCGTGTTCGGCTCGATGACCAAGTGGGCGACCGAGATCGACGACCCGGCGCGCGTGCCGGAAATCGTGTCCCGCGCGTTTCATACGGCGGCCAACGGTCGGCCGGGTCCTGTCGTCGTGGCCATTCCCGAAGACATGCTGACGGAGCGGGTTGCGGTCGCCGACGCGCCGCCATTCGCACTGATCGAGACCTCGCCGGGGCCGGCCGAAATGGAAAAGTTCGCGCAGATGCTATCCGGCGCGCGCTCGCCGATCATGCTGCTCGGCGGCAGCCGCTGGTCGCAGGCGGCCTCCGATGCTGTCGCGCGCTTTGCGCAGATGCATGCGTTGCCGGTCGCCACCACCTTTCGCCGCGCGCATTTGTTCGACGCGCTGCATCCCTGTTACGCCGGCGACCTCGGCATCGGCCCCAACCCGAAGCTGATCGAGCGCATCAAGGGCGCGGACCTGGTCGTTCTGGTCGGCGGGCGGCTCGGCGAATTGCCGTCGCAGAGCTATACGCTGTTTGATATTCCAAGCCCGCAGGTTCCGTTGATCCACGTGCACCCTGGCGCCGAAGAACTGGGCCGCGTCTATAGCCCCAACCTCGCGATCCATGCGACCCCCACGGCCTTTGCGGCGGCGCTGGACAAGCTCGACTTGCCACGTCCGCTGCGCGGCGATGCAGAGACCGCGCATGCGGATTATCTGGCATGGACCGAAAAGCCGACCGAGCAGCCCGGCTCGGTCAATTTCGGCGCCGTAATGGTGTGGCTGCGCGATAATCTTCCGCCCGATGCGATCATCTGCAATGGCGCCGGCAACTACGCCTCCTGGATTCACCGCTTCCTCCGGATGCGCCGCTTCGGCCAGCACGTCGCGCCGACTGCGGGTTCGATGGGTTTCGGCGTGCCGGCGGCGGTCGCCATGAAGCGGTTTTATCCCGAGAGGCCTGTCGTGTGCATCGCTGGCGACGGCGACTTTCTGATGAACGGGCAGGAATTCGCCACTGCCGTCCAATATGAGCTGCCGTTCATCACCATCATCAGCGACAACGGCATTTACGGCACCATCCGCATGCATCAGGAGCGCGAATATCCCGGGCGAATCTCGGCGACGCAATTGCGTAATCCGGACTTTGCCGCGTATGCGCACGCGTTCGGTGGCTTCGGCGTTTCGGTCGAGCGCACTGAGGATTTTCCGGCGGCGTTCAGGCAGGCGCAGGCCTCGGGCAAGCCGGCGATCATTCGCCTGAAAATCGATCCCGAAGCGATTACGCCGGCGACGACGCTCGCAAAAATTCGGGCCAAATCGCTGGCGGATAAAAATCGCTGAGTGGCGGTCTTGCCGCCGCCCTGCACAGTTCCCAGCTATCGGCCTGAGCAGGCGAGCGGCGTGCTTGAGGAGTTGCGCCGATGAAAGCGATTTTGGGCTCTCTGGCACTGGCTTCGGCTATCGCGTTCACGGCCGTTCCTGCCGATGCCAAGGGCTGCATCAAAGGCGCTATCGTCGGCGCCGTGGCTGGCCATTACGCCCATCACCATGCACTGATTGGCGCAGCCGCCGGCTGCGTGCTTGGTCGCCACATGGCGAAGAAGCACGAACTTGAACACGCGCAAGATCCGAAGCAAGTTCAAGACCCGAACAAAAACCCGAACGATTGAGGTCGGGTCTGCCAGCCGCTGTCAGCGCGTCTGTGCCAGTGCCGCCTCACTCTGCCTTGATGCCGGCAGCCTTGATGATCGGCCACCATTTCTCGACTTCGGACTTCTGAAAAGCGTAAAGCGCTTCGGGCGTCTGCTGGTCGCGCGGATAGATTTCCTGAGCGAGATCAGTAAGCCGCTTGCGCGTCGCCGGGTCGGCGAGCGAGTCGACAGCCGCGGCGTTGAGCTTGGCCACGATGTCCTTCGGTGTGCCTTTCGGTGCCCACATAGCGTGCCAGAAATAGAAATAGTAGCCGGGCATGCCCGCTTCGTCGGTGGTTGGAATATCGGGCGCAATGGCGATACGCTTCTTCGAGGTGACGGCGTAGGCCTTGAGCGCTCCCGACTTGACGTGCGGCAGCGATACTGCGGGTGTGTCAAGCTGAATGTCGGTGATGCCTGCGAGCAGATCGTTGGTTGCCAGCCCGGCGCTCCGATAGGCCACCATTTGCCAGTGCAAGCCAAGCATGTTTTCCATCAACACGCCGGCGACGTGGCTCGGACTGCCGACGCCGGAGGTGCCCATGGTGGTCTCGTCGCCATTGGCTTTGAGCCAGGCGACCAGTTCTTTCAGGTTTTTGGCCGGCATGGTCTTGCGCGTGTCGATCAAGAACGGTTGCGTGGCGACGAGCGCGATCGGCTGGAAATCGTTGAGCAGGTCGAACGGCAGCTTATAGATTGCGCCGTCGGCGACGTTGGTTCCCCACATGCCCCACAGAACGGTGTAGCCGTCCGGCGCCGAGCGCTCCGCCCGCGTGACGCCGATCGTGCCGGCAGCCCCGGCGACGTTTTCCACGATGATCGGCTGGCCAAGCCGCTTGCTCATCGCTTGCGCCATGATGCGGCCGAGGACGTCCGTGGAACCACCTGGCGCCAGCGGTACAATCATGGTGATCGGGTGCGATGGATAATTGTCTGCATTCGCCGGCGCTGCGGCCGCGAGGGCAAGAGTAAGGCCGACCGCGATACCAGCGGCGATCGTGGATTGACCGATCATGAATGCATCCTCCCGGCGAAATGTTTTTTTCAGCCTTACTCTTAGCAGAGGTGGCCCTTTCGCCTAGAGGGGCGCGGCAATCCTTGCGGGATAAGCACGCATTTGCGGCTCTGGTTAAATCATGGTTCAGTTGTTAGCGACGGCGATTCTATCCTCAGGCTTCAATGCCCTATCGGCGCACTGAAAATGTCAGCCGCCGGCTTGCCGCGCGGCACGCGGCGATCATTGCCGCAGCGCGGCTAGCGGCGAGCGAAGGCGGCATGGCGGCGGTGCAGATCGCGCCGGTGGCGGAGCGCGCCGGTATCGCGGCCGGGACCGTCTATCGCTATTTCCCGGGGAAGACAGATCTGGTCGCGTCGCTGATTGGCCAGATATCGGAGCGCGAGATCGCGGCGTTGCGCCGCGGCGCTGCGGCGGCACCCGGTCCGCTGTCGGCGATTGCCGCGGCAATCATCATGTTTGCGACCCGGGCGCTGCGCCATCGCCGTCTCGCTTTCGCCGTGATCGCCGAACCGATAGACGCCGAGCTTGAACCGGCGCGGCTGGGGTTTCGCCGAGCGCTCACTGCCGAATTTGCTGCGCTGATCACGAATGCGATCGCCGGCAGGCATCTGCCGGAGCAGGATGCGACGATCTCGGCGGTGGCGCTGCTTGGCCTTCTGGTCGAAGGGCTCGTCGGCCCGCTCGCACCAGACGCTGCCGGGCGCGAGCGCGACGTCGTACAGTCGCTCACGCTCGTCGGGCTGCGCGCGTTGGGTATTGCGGATGCGCGGGCGCGGGGCCTGGTGGTTCAGATCGCGATCCCGGCGGAGCAGTAGCGCAGTATTTCAGTGCGACATCAGCACCGGCGCTGTCATTGACCGCAAGATGCTGCGGGTGACGCCGCCGAGCACGAACTCGCGCAGCCGCGAGTGGCCGTAACCGCCCATGATAATGAAATCAGCGCTGAAATCGGCGGCATGCGACAAGATCGCGTCGGCGACGTCGATGCTGCCTTCGCTGATGCGCTTGATATCGACCTTCAGCCCGTGCCGGGCGAGGTGTTGTCCCATGTCGGCGCCGGGTATTTCGTCTTTCTTGCCGCGTTCGTTGGTGACGATCACCACTTCGACCAGTCCCGCGCGCTCCAACAGCGGCATGGCATCGGCTATCGCGCGCGCGGCCTGACGGCTGCCATCCCAGCACGCCATGACGCGGTCGAGCTTCAGCGGCGCTTTCTGTATGTAGGGCACCACGATCACTGGCCGGCCGGATTCGAACAGCACGCTCTCGGCGATCAGTTCTTCAACGGTACCGCCTTTGTCCGGCTCGGCCTGGCCAACAATGGCGAGATCGAAACGGCGCGCGATCTGCCCGAATTGCTCACCAGCGCCCGCAAAGCTCGCCGCCAGCATAATCGGCTCGGCGGTGACACCGGCGCGGTCTGCTGCCGCCGAAAAGCGGCTCATGGCGGCCTTGGCTGCTTCCTCGCTGTCGTGCTGCTGCGTTTCAATCACCTCGGGTGGGATATAGCCGGTGGAGGCGACTGGAATGATCGGATCGTAGGCGAATGCGATGCCGGTGACATGCGCGTCGAGAGCCGCCGCAACCGAGACCGCGTAATCCCCGGCATAGCCGCCGCCTTCGGCAACGCTGAGATTGACGACAATATCCTTGATGATCATGGCGACATCTCCCTTGCGCCGGCGATCTTAGGCCGCCTTTGTAACAAATTACACACCCACGTGAATTGAGCCAGATCAAGCGCGTAGCGGCTAGCCGCCGCTATTTCTTTTTGTTGCCGTCAGCGTCGAACTGGCTGAGGTAGGCCCACAGATCCTTGATCTTCTGATCCTTGTCGGGACCGCTGATGCCGGCGAACATCATGTTGATATTAGGGATCATGGCTGCGGGCGCGGCGATGTACTGCGTGAACGTGGCTTGATTCCAGACAACCGGCCCCTTGCTCGCGGATGTCCCAGTCTTTCCGGCTGCGATCATGGCGGCAGAGTAGGGAAAGTCAGGCAGGCTGCCCGCCTTGCGGCCGTCGAGACCGTTGAGCGGCGGCCCGAGCATGTTGACCGCGTCCGGTCCGACTTGGTGGCACGGCCGGCAAACGTTGAAGACTTTTTCACCACTGGCCGCGTCCTGTGCGGATGCAGTGCCGAGCGAGACAAGGAGTATGGCGGCCGCTATGAAGACATGTTTCATTCCAATTCCTCTTGCTTCGATATTCTGACTTGCGGACGAGCGTGCGCGCCGCTGCCCCCTGTGCGGCGGCGTCAAGCCGTTCAAGCCGGGTGGGCGCGGCCTGTCAACGGCGAAGATACCGCCGGGTCGCGCCGTCTAAATCGCGCTATAATGCGCAACGCACAGGAAACGGGTGGAGGTCGCCAATGCCGGTGGCGATGCCGGAAGCGGACGAGACAGTGCTCAGACGCCGGTCCGAGATCGTGGCGGCGCTGCAGCGTATCGTTCCTGGCGAGGGCGTGATCGCGTCCGAAGACGGCATGCGGCCGTTCGAGAGCGACGGGCTCACAGCCTATCGTCAGCTGCCGATGGTCGTCGTGCTGCCGGAAACGACCGCGCAAGTCGCGGCCGTTCTCGGTTACTGTCATCGCGAGGGCGTGCGAGTGGTGCCGCGCGGGGCAGGGACCTCGCTGTCGGGCGGTGCGCTGCCGCTCGGCGACGGCGTACTGCTCGGCATGGCCAAGTTCAACCGCATCCGCGAGATCGATTTCGACAACCGCGTCGCCGTGGTCGAGCCGGGTGTGACCAATCTTGCGGTTTCGCAGGCGATCGAACATGCCGATTTCTACTATGCGCCGGACCCGTCCTCGCAGATCGCCTGCACCATCGGCGGCAACGTGGCCGAAAATTCCGGCGGCGTGCATTGCCTCAAATACGGCGTCACCACCAACAACGTGCTCGGCTGCGAACTGGTGCTGATGACCGGCGAAGTGTTGCGACTCGGTGGCAAGCATCTCGACGCCGCCGGCTACGATCTGCTCGGCATCGTGACCGGCTCTGAAGGCCTGCTCGGGGTCGTCACCGAAGTGACGGTGCGCATTCTGAAGAAGCCGCAGACCGCGCGCGCGGCGCTGATCGGTTTTCCCTCGTCGGAAGACGGCGGCGCCTGCGTCGCCCGCATCATCGGATCCGGCATCATTCCGGGCGGAATGGAAATGATGGACGGTCCCGCCATCAAGGCGGCCGAGGATTTCGTGCACGCCGGCTATCCGCTCGATGTCGAGGCCTTGTTGATCGTTGAACTCGACGGTCCGGCCGCCGAGGTCGACCACCTGCTCGTTCGTGTGCAGGAGATTGCGCGCGAATGCCGCGCCGTGACCTGTCGCGTCTCGAATTCCGAGGAAGAGCGGCTTCTGTTCTGGGCTGGCCGCAAGGCCGCATTTCCGGCGGTTGGCCGCATCTCACCGGATTATTACTGCATGGACGGCACCATTCCGCGCGCCAAGCTGCCGCTGGTGCTCAGGCGGATGCAGGAGCTGTCGCAAAAGTACGGCCTGCGCGTCGCCAACGTATTCCATGCCGGCGACGGCAATCTGCATCCGCTCATCCTCTACGACGCCAACAAGCCGGGCGAACTGGAGCGCGCCGAGCAATTCGGCGCCGACATTCTTTTGCTCTGCGTCGAGGTCGGCGGCGTTCTGACCGGCGAGCACGGCGTCGGCGTCGAAAAGCGCGACCTGATGCCGGCGATGTTTTCGCAGACCGATCTCGACCAGCAGCAACGGCTCAAGTGCGCGTTTGATGACAAGAGCCTGCTCAATCCCGGCAAGGTATTTCCGACCCTGCACCGCTGCGCCGAACTGGGCCGCATGCACGTCCACGCCGGCCGGCTCGCCTTCCCCGATCTGCCGCGATTTTGATAAGCCGCCATCAACCGGATATCCGTCAAACAAACTCGTCATGCAATTCGGTCTTTTCTGTTCAGCCCAGGCCAATAACAGCGATCTTCCGGCGGAAACCGGACAGGGTTTCCGCGATTATCTCGAATTCAACGTCGCCGCCGAAGCGCTCGGCTTCAAGTCGAGCTTTCTGGTCGAGCATCATTTCACCGGCTGGAACCAGGTCTCGTCGACCTTGATGCTGCTGATGGCGCTGGCCATGCGCACGAGCACGCTGCGGCTCGGTTCGGCCGTGATGGTGCTGCCGTGGCACAATCCGGTGCTGCTGGCCGAGCAGGCGGCCACGCTCGATCTCGTCTCCGCCGGCCGCTTCGATTTCGGCATCGGCAAGGGCTACCGGCACAGCGAGTTTCACGGTTTCCAGATCGCACCGGACGAGGCCGAGGCGCGTTTCGACGAGGCGGTCGCGCTGATGACTCGCGCATTTACGACGCGTGAGCGCTTTTCGCATCACGGCCGGTTCTGGCATTTCGAAGACATCATCGTCGAGCCGCCGCCGGCGCAGAAGCCGCATCCGCCATTCTGGGTCGCCGCCGCCAGCGCATCGTCGATTCGCCGCGCCGCGGCGCGCGGCTTTAATCTCATACTCGATCAGTATGCCTCTCCGCAGCAGATCGGCGAGCGCATCGGAGTTTATCGGGACGAATGCCGGCGCAACGGGCGCCCGTTCGACCCGGCGCAGATTGCCGTCGCGCGACAGTTGTATGTCGCGCGTGACGAGGCCGACAAACAGGCGGCGCTGGTGCGGCAGGCGGCCTATACCAAGCGCACGGTCGACGTCTCGCGCGCGCCCGGCCGTGCCGGCGGCTCGCATGTGCTGGCCTATTCGGACAAGGCCGGCGGTACCGAAGCGCACGCGCTCTACGGCGCGCCTGACGAAATCGCCGCCAACCTCGAAGCCCTGCGCAACGCCGGTACAGACTACGTCCTGCTCACGGTCTCGGGCGGCGCCCAACAACTCAACCGTTTCGCGCGCGACGTCATGCCGGCCTTTGCAAGCGCTGCTCCCACTGCCTCCGCCGCGGAGTAGGACCTGCGAATGGCATCGGCGCACGACAGCGTGTATGTTGAAATTAATGAGAGCCGCCGCATCGATAGGGAACGTCCAATGGCAAAGTTCATTATTCAGCCGCACGGCCGCCTGCAGGAATGGATCGCCGATACAAACGGTTATTTTCGCGATGCCGGCCTCGAGTATGAGTTTGTCCGCGGCCCGTCCGCCGATACGCGCAAACATGTCGATGGTGCGGGCAAGGTAACCGATCTTTTGTCGGGCGCATTCGAGTCCTATCAGAAAGGCGCCGGCAACAAGGGCGAGGGCGTGAAATCGGACATTTCGTGCGCCTGCCATTGGGCGGTGAGCCGAGCGTCGGCGCAGCACGTCGGCACGATGTGGGGCAAATCCTATGTGGTGACGCCCGGCGGCATCATGGTGCCGCCGGAATCGCCGATCACGACGCCCGAGCAGCTTGCCGGGCAGGAGATCGCGGTCGGCTATCATTCGGGCAGTCACTTCACCACGGTGCAATCGCTTGAGCCCATCCTGCCGAAGGAGCAGATCAAGCTCCGTTTTGGCGGCTCGGTTTGGGCGCGGGTCGATATCGCGGTCGGGCGCGATTTGCCGGCTGTCAGCGCCTGGGGACTGACATTTCAGTTCCTTGAACAATTAGGTTTCCGCAAGGTCGTCGATACCTCGTTCATGATTGCCTTCATGTTCCCGGCGGGGGTCGCAGCCAGCGACGTCGAGAAATACATGAGCGGCCTGCAACGGGCGCAGACCAATCTGGATATGGCGCCGGAAAAGTATCGCCACTTTTATCGCAATGAGATTCCGGATCGTTACAAGGCGATGGTCGACGTGCGGCGCTTTTCGCCGGGCGAGCGAATCATATTTCAGCCTTACACCGCGGAGATGTACGCGCGGACGCAGGCCTGGATCGCGGAACGCGGCTTGTTCGATGGACCGCAACCAACGATCGATTACGCGGCATCCGTCGCGGCCTAGCGCTGGATTCACCTGGATGCCGACTGATCATCTCAAGCCGCGCGACGCCGCCGAGGTCGAGCAGACGATTCAGTGGGCGCTCGCCGGCGGCAAGACGCTTGAGGTCATCGGACGCGGCAGCAAGCGTACGATCGGCCGTGCGGCGCAATGGGATGCTGCGCTCGATCTGTCCGGACTGTCCGGCGTGACGCTGTACGAGCCAGAGGAATTAGTGCTGTCCGCCAAGGCCGGCACGCCGCTCGGCGAGATCGAGGCGCTTGTTGCCGCGAGCCGTCAGGAACTCGCGTTCGAGCCAATGGATTACGGACCCGTGCTCGGCGTCGCGGCCGGCGCTGGCACTATCGGTGGGGCGATCGCGGCTAATCTCTCCGGCCCGCGTCGCATAAAAGCCGGCGCCGCGCGCGATCACTTCCTGGGTGTCTCGGCGGTCTCCGGTCGCGGCGAAACGTTCAAGTCCGGCGGCCGCGTCGTCAAGAACGTGACGGGTTACGATCTCTGTAAACTACTCGCCGGTTCCTGGGGGACGCTGGCGGCGATGACCGACGTGACCGTCAAAACGCTGCCGCGGGCCGAGACCGAGGAAAGCGTCCTGGTACTCAAGCTCGACGATGCCGTCGCCGGCAAGGCGATGGCGGCCGCCATGGGCTCTTTTGCCGACGTTTCCGCAGCCGCGCATCTGCCTGTCGTAACGGCATCGCGCATCGTCGAGGTGGCGGGTGTCGGCGGTGCTGTCACCGTCTTCCGGCTTGAGGGCGTCGCGCCGTCGGTGGCGCAGCGAAAAGGTGTGCTGCAGGCGCTGCTGAAGCCGTTCGGTTCGCTGAGTGAGTTGGGCGAGGCGTCGTCGCGCTCGCTGTGGCGAGCCGTCCGCGACCTGATGCCGTATGCCTCGAGCGGGCCAGCCGGTCAGCGCGATCTGTGGCGGCTTTCGACGGCGCCTACTCTTGGCGTCGAACTCGGCCGCGTTCTGAGCGAGCAGGCGGATGCTGAGCTCCTGTACGATTGGGCGGGTGGGCTTGTCTGGGCGGCCCTGCCGCCTGCCGCGGATGCGCACGCGGCGCTGATCCGGGCCGCCATGGATGCCACAGGTGGGCATGCAACGCTTATTCGCGCCCCTGCTGCCGTCCGCGCCGCTGCGGAGGTGTTTACCCGCGAGGAGCCTGCGGTCGCCGCATTGACGAAGCGCGTGCGCGAGAGTTTCGATCCGAACCGCGTGCTCAATCCAGGCCGCATGTGGGCGGGCGTGTAGAGAAGCGGTCAGGGCAGGCGATGCAGACCTCGTTCACACTGGCACAGCTCACCGATCCGCACATTGCGGAATCAGAGAAGATTCTGCGCGCCTGCGTGCATTGCGGCTTTTGCACTGCGACGTGCCCGACTTACGTGCTTGGCGGCAACGAGCTCGATTCGCCGCGCGGGCGCATTTACCTCATCAAGAACATGCTGGAGCATGATCGCCCGGCGACGGCCGAAGTGGTCCAGCACGTCGACCGCTGCCTGTCTTGCCTGTCGTGCATGACCACCTGCCCATCGGGCGTCCACTACATGCATCTGGTTGACTACGCCCGCAGCCACATCGAGCGGACTTATCGCCGGCCGTTTGGTGAGCGGCTGATGCGGCGGATGCTGGCTTGGCTGCTACCGCACCCGCGCCGCTTTCGCCTGGCGCTTGCGGCCGCGCTGTTGGGCAAGCCGTTCGCGCCGCTGCTCGCCGCCCTTGGCTGCAGGCGTCTTGCCGCCATGCTGGGACTGGCGCCCAGGGTGCTGCCGCATCGCCCGCTTGCGCCGCAGACTTTTCCGGCCGCCGGTAGCGCGAAACAGGGCCGAGTCATCCTGTTGCCCGGCTGCGTCAATGACTTGCTGGCACCCGAGATCAACGCCGCCACGATCCGCGTGCTGACGCGCCATGGCATCGAGGTGGTCGTGCCAAAGGGCGCGGGTTGCTGCGGCTCGCTCGTTCATCACATGGGCCGAGAGGATGAAGCACTGGCGCAGGCGCGCGCCAATATCGATGCCTGGGACGCCATCAAGGGCGTCGATGCCATCGTCATCAATGCCTCGGGATGCGGGACGACGGTCAAGGACTATGGCTTCATGCTGCGCACCGATCCGGCCTATGCGGCTCGCGCAGCCCGCGTCTCTGAGCAGACCAAGGACATCAGCGAGTACCTCGCGGCGTTGCCGCTAAAACCGGTCCCACAGGCGGAAAGATTGGTCGTCGCCTACCATGCGGCGTGTTCACTACAGCACGGCCAGCGGGTCACGCGGCAGCCGAGGGAGTTGCTCGGCCGTCTGGGCTTCAACGTGAAGGAAGTGCCGGAAGGTCATCTTTGCTGTGGCTCGGCCGGTACCTACAATATTTTGCAGCCCGACATTGCGAATAGGTTGCGTACGCGCAAAGTCGGGACTATCGAGAGGTTGCGACCTGATGTGATAGCGGCAGGCAATATTGGCTGCATTACGCAGATCGCCGCGGGCACGGCACTGCCTATCGTTCACACCGTTGAGTTGATCGATTGGGCAACCGGGGGGCCATGCCCGCAGCGAGTTCGGGACCGCCTGCCGGATTTGGCGGTGCGTCCCATCGCAGCAGTGGGCTGAGCGGGGTTTTGGCTTGGCCGCGTAGCGTAGGTCTTTCAGCGCAATGCGGTCCCCGGCTGGGATCGCGTGGATTCCCCACTCGCAGCATCGACGGGAGGACAATTATGGCGAAGAAGGCGAAGAAGAAAGCGGCCAAGAAAAAGGTCGCGAAGAAAAGGGCTGCACCCGCGCGCAAAAAGAAAACAATGAAGGCTGCGCGCAAAAAACCGGTCAAGAAGGTGGCAAAAAAGAAAGCGGCCCCGAAGCGCAAAGCCCCGGTCAAAAGGACGCTCGCGCCTGCGCCAGTCGCAGCGCCTGCGCCGGCACCCGAGCCTGCTCCTTCCTGGCCGCCTCCGATGGGGTCCGGAATGGGCGGCGGCTCCAACTGACAGCGCGCCGCGGAACAAATTCCCCGGTTTCCTGTTGGTCGTGACACGCCGCGGCAGGAGCGCCGCGGCGTTTGCGCCGTTTAGGCGTAGGGAGAGCGATTGGCTCATTGCATCGCTGTGTCCGGCCCAATAGCATGACGTCTGGGTATAAGCGGCCGGCGGTTCAACGCCGGTTTGAGGTCGGCCGAGTTCGGCCGCGTTGCCTGTAGTTTTTCCTTCCGGGAGGTGCGTTATGCCGACCTACAACATTCTGCTCATGGGCGCCTCGTATGGCTCGCTGTTGGCCTCGAAGCTCTTATTCGGTGGTCATTCGATCCATCTGGTCTGCTTGCCGGCTGAAGCTGATCTGATCAACGCTGAAGGCTTTTCGGTTCGGCTGCCGGTGCGTGGCCGCAAGGAGCCGGTGCTGCTGGAATCGCGCAAGCTGCCCGGCAAGGTGACGGCGGGGCCGGCGACCGGTGTCGATCCCAAGCAGTACGACCTTGTCGGTCTGTGCATGCAGGAGCCTCAATACCGCTCGCCCGGCGTTCGCGAACTGCTCGACGCGGTCGCCAAATCCCGCGTGCCCTGCATGTCGATCATGAACATGCCGCCGCTGCCCTACATCAAGCGCATCCCGGGGCTCGACTACAAAGCGCTGGAGCCGGCCTATACCGACCCGCGCGTCTGGGACAGCTTCGACCCGAAGACGATCACGCTCAACAGCCCCGATCCGCAAGCGATTCGCCCGCCGGACGGCAAGGCGAACGAACTCCTGGTTACGCTGCCGACCAATTTCAAATGTGCGCGGTTCGAGGATGACAAACCAACCCAGATTCTCCGCGACCTGCAGAACGACGTCGAAGCCGCGCGTTTCAACACGCCGGAAGGCAAGATCGAACTGCCGGTGAAGCTCAAGGTCTATGATTCGATCTTCGTGCCGCTTGCCAAGTGGGCGATGCTGCTGGCCGGCAATTACCGCTGCGTCACCAAGGATGGGATGCGCACCGCGCAGGAGGCCGTTCACAGCGATATCGAGACTGCGCGTTCGGTCTATAATTTCGTCTTCGATCTGTGCGTCAAGCTCGGCGCCAAGCCGGAAGATCTGGTGCCGTTCGAGAAATACGCCGCCGCCGCACAGTCGCTGACGCGGCCGGCGTCTGCCGCACGTGCGTTGCAGAACGGTGCCCCGTTCATCGAGCGAGCTGACAAGCTCGTCCAGCTCATCGCCAGGCAGAAGGGCATGAGCAACGCCGCAATTGATGCCCAGGTCGCCCTGGTCGACTCCCGACTAGAGGCCAATCGCAGGAAAGCGGCGGCCTAGGCCGCCTATTTGACCTCGACGTCTTCCCAGAAGCCGAAACGGTCCTTGACCTGAAGCATTTTCGGCTGCGGCGCCTCATAGGACCAAGCGGCGCGGGGATGGCGCTTGCCGGCAACAACCACGTCGTAAAACTGTACGCCGTGCGGGCATTCGCGGTCGTGGTCGGTCTTTGCCGCCTTCTCCAGCAGCTCCATGTGAACGGCTTGGCGCGGGAAGTATTGATAGCCCTGACATTCAACGAGGTCGCTGCTCTGGGCAACGATCTGACCGTCGACGCTGGCTTGCATGATTCGATCTCCGGCGGCTGTCAGCTGTGGATAGCGCAACGTGGCGGTAGCTTACTGCCTTCGCAAGTGTGTCTCGGGCGCCACAGCTCTAAAGAAACTATTACAAAGACCTGCTAATAGCCCGAAATCGCATAAAAAAACGGCAGTTGCGCGAGTTTTCATCTTGGCCGTTCGTGAAATGTTTTTGAAACTCCGTCCCATCAGTCGCGCTTCGCAGTGCAGTGCGGCAAACACGGTCTGAACCGGGTTCTCGGGACAAGCGCCCGGTTCAGGTAGGGGATAGGGGCTAAACTCATGAAACGGATTGCTTTCTCGTTGCTCGTTACCGCCAGTCTCGCGGCGCCGGCCTTCGCCGCGGATATGCCGGTCAAGGCGCCGCCTGCGCCGGCGGCTCCGGCGTCACAGTGGGACTGGGTCGTCACCACAGCCATGATGAGCGACTATAATTTCCGCGGCATCACCCAGTCGAACCACAAGCCGTCGGTACAGGGCGGCTTCGAAGTTCGCTACAATCCGAGTTCCACTTGGCAGCTGTATGCCGGCACTTCGGGCGAGAGCATTGATTTTCCGAACAATGCCGCGGCCGAGATTGACTTCTACGCTGGTATTCGCCCGACCTTCGATAAGCTGGCCCTCGATTTCGGCTTCTGGGAGTACTGGTACCCCGGCGGCAATTGTTACGCGGCCGTTGCTGCAACCTGCGACCATAACTACGGCGGCATCAGCGGTACGCCGCCGACAGAGCTGTGGCCGACCGGCGGCAACGCTACCAAGGCCAACGACAGCTTCTGGGAAGTCTACGGCAAGGCCACCTATACCTTCAACGATCAGTGGGCCGCGGGCGTCCAAGAGTGGTACTCGCCGTCAGTCGTCAACACGGGCGCGTGGGGCTGGTATTCGGTCGGCAACGTGACCTTCACCGCGCCGTCGAATTGGTTCCAGAACGGCCTTGGCATGTATGTCTCCGGTGACCTCGGCTACTGGGATCTCGGCACCAGCGATGCCTTCTACGGCTTGACCAAATACACCAGCTACGCCAACTGGGATTTGGGCGTGGGCTTCACCTGGAAGGTTCTCACCCTCGACCTGCGCTACTACGACACCAACCTGAACAAGACGCAGTGCGACGCCTTTACCAGCGCACAGAATGCGAGCTTCGCGGTCGGCAACATCACCGCGCAGAATCCGAGCGGTGGCGCGACCAACTGGTGCAGCGCCTGGTTCATCGCCAAGCTCTCCGCTTCGATCGACTTCAATTCGAACCTGAAGTAAGAGCAGCCGAAAGTTCTGATTGGTTACGGGCGGAAGCGGCAGCGCTTCCGCCCGATTTATTTTGCAGTGCGGAACCACGCTTCTTCTTTGATCTTATGAAAATTGTGCGGTGCGGCAACAAGTCCGCGCATGCGTATGCGCCCGATAGTGCGGCGCAATCGGGCAATAGAAGGCTTCGCTCTGGCCTCCAATTTAAGGGGGCAGCGTCAAAAGCTGCTTTCTTCACAACCACGGAAGGGGCATGCTGATTGCGCGTCCGACAACGGACGGCGAAAGAATCACGACGCGGTTCCGCGCCTGGGAGGAACTGTTCATGTTCACGCAAATTCTTGATCCGACTGGAAATCTGTTTGTGACCTGGCTGGTCGCCCTGATTCCGGTCGTGTTGTTGCTCGTTCTGCTAGCCGGATTTCGCCTGTCGGCGTGGCTCGCCGTGCTGATCGGCTCGATCGTAACCTATCTGCTCGCCATCTGGGTTTGGAAGATGCCAGTCGGTGACGGCACTCTTGCCTATCTCTACGGTTCGGCCACCGGCGTCTGGAACGTCGACTGGATCACCTTCTGGGGCGTCATGCTGTTCAACACGCTGGTCGCGACCGGCGCGTTCGAGAAATTGCGACGCTGGCTGGTGCAGCAAGGCACACGCGATGTGCGCGTACAGACCATCCTGTTCGCCTGGGCGTTTGGCGCGCTGCTCGAAGGGCTGGTGGGCTTCGGCTACCCGTGGGCCTTCGTGGCGCCGATCCTGATCGCGATCGGCATCCCCGATCTCGACGCCATCCGGGTCGCGGCCATCGCCAACAACGCGCCGGTGTCTTACGGCGCGCTGGGCGCGCCGATCATCGCGCTTGCGACTGTCACTGCCGGCGTGTTCGGCATGACCTTCGTCGAACTGCTGCCGATCTATTCGGCCTCGGTCGGCAAGATCGTCGCCATCCTGGCGCTGCTGCCGCCGTGGATCCTGCTCTACCTCGTCTCTGGCCGCAAAGGCATGTGGTCGGCTTGGCCGCTCGCCGTCGTCGGCTCGCTCGGCTACATCGCCGGCCAATTGCCGACCGCCGTCTATCTCGGGCCCTATCTGCCCGACGTGATCGGCTCGATCGTTTGCTTCGTCGCGCTGCTGATCCTGCTCAAGATGTGGCGGCCGGCGCAGGTGCTTGCCTACGGCGGCGGCCCGGCAACCGGCGACACGCGGGTGGAGGCTCATGGCCTGAGCGGCAGCGAGATCTTTACGGCTTGGCTGCCGATCGCGGTTTTGGTTATTGTCGTTGTGGCTTGGACTGGACCGTGGTCGCATCTGCCGTCCTACGTGGTGCTGCACTACGCCGTATCCGCCGTTTCGGCGATCAAGGTCGGTCCGACGGCAACAAACATCGCCGCAGTATTCAACTGGACGCCGTTCGTCGCCGGCACGGCCATCCTGGCGTCATGGATCATCACCGCGCTGTTGCTGCGTGTCAGCGGCAGCCAAGTCCGCGAAATCTTCGCCAAGACCTGGTCGCAGATGTGGGGTGCCTGCCTCGTTGGCGTGTTCATCTTCGGCCTTGCGTACGTGTTCAACTTCTCGGGCATGGCCGGTTCGCTCGCCAGCGCGTTCTCCAAAATCGGGCCGGCCTTCATCGTGGTGGCGCCTATCCTGGGCTTCATCGGCGTTGCGCTTTCGGGTTCGAACACATCGACCAACGCCATGTTCGGCGCGTTCCAGGCGCTGGTCGGCAAGCTGCTCGGTTTTCCGGTCCTGCTGTTGCCGACGTTGAACTCGGTCGGTGCCGAAATCGGCAAGCCGATCGCGCCGCAGACCGCGAGCGTCGGCGTGTCGACCACCAAGTTTGTCCGCAACGAAGGTGAAGTCATCCGCCATAATTTTGGCTGGTGTCTGGTCCTGCTAGGCTACCTCGTCATCATCGGCGTGGCCTGCTACCTGTTCTTCCCGAATATCGCGGTGCTGGCTGCCGCGCACGCCTGATCGGTCGGTCTGGGCCTAAAATGGGGCCGCGGGAGCGGCCCCATTTTATTTCGGTGTAACAAATTTCCGCGACTCGCCGTCGAGCGCGCATGGCAGCGTGCGTAATTGGCGCTCTGGATTTTTCCGGCTCCATTCGCTATTGCCTTGAACCCATCCGCAATTTCACTGTTGCCACCTGGAGACGACGATGCTGTTGCCGCGCCGGCGTTTGTGTTTTGTGTTGGCTGTTCTGGCCGGCTCGTTCGTGCCCGCATTCGCGAATGACACGTCATTTCCGTTCGGCAGTGCGCTCGTACTCGACGCCGCGCCGATGTCCGGAACGAAGCGCGTGCCGATGATCGAGATCGAGGAAAACGGTGACGCTTCGTTTTACCTTTGGTGCGCCAGCGCCCGCGGTTCCGCGAAAGTGGGGCAGGATTCGATCAGCCTGACGCCGACCACGGCGTTGCCGTCACAATGCACGCCCGACCAGATCAGCCGCGACGCTGATCTGTTGACCCAGCTTTCGCAGATGACCGGCTGGCACCGCCAGGGCGACGAAGTCGACCTCACCGGTACCGCGACGCTGCGCTTCCGTCTGATGACGAATTGACGGTAGCCTCCGACAGCGGCTCCGCTGTGCCGCCCCATGGTTCTTGCCATCGGAATCGCGTCAAGCTAATGAATATACTGGATATTCAGCGCGCTCCCGAACAATGTTGATGGGGGAGGGGGCGCGAACTGTGCTGCATCCTCAGTCGCTGACGCATTCGAGCCGATGGCCGGAACATCCCTCCCTGAGATTGCGCTTGCGCCCCGTTCGGGAAGGCGCAAGGCGTTGCTGCGGCCGGCCACCACGCAAAGTCTCCGCGTCAACTGGTCGTATGCGATCGGCGTGGTGGTCGTTCACCTCCTCGCGCTGCTTGCGTTTGTACCGTGGCTGTTCAGCTGGACCGGCGTCGCCATGGTATTCATCGGCAATTATCTGTTTTGCTCGCTCGGCATCGGCGCGGGGTTTCATCGCTGCCTGACGCATCGCTCGTTCCGTTGCCCGAAATGGTTCGAACACCTGCTGACGATCCTGGGCGTTTGTACCTTGCAGGATTTGCCGGCGCGCTGGGTCGCGATTTATCGCGTGCATCACCAACACCCGGACGAAGATGCCGATCCGCATTCTCCGCTCGCCAGCTTCTTCTGGGGGCATATGGGGTGGCTGTTCATCGTCAACAGCCAATTCCAGAATGTTCCCTCCTATGAAAAATACGTGCGCGATCTTATGCGCGATCCGTTCCAAAAGGCGCTGGTGCGTAACGAGACGTGGTCATTCGTTTATGCGGCGCACGCACTCATTATTCTGCTCCTCGGATTTCTGGCGGGATGGCTGTGGGCCGGCACCCTTTTCGGCGGCGTGCAGTTCGGCCTGAGCATGCTGGTGTGGGGCGTGTTCGTGCGCACCGTTTATTCCTGGCACGTGACCTGGGGCACCAATTCCGCCGCTCATGTCTGGGGCTACCGCAATTACGAAACCGGCGAAAACAGCCGCAACAACTGGCTCATCGGGATCACGTCGGGTGGGGACGGCTGGCACAACAATCACCATGCCGATCCGCGCTGCTGCGCTCACGGTTTTCACCGCTGGTGGGAACTCGACACAACGTATCTGACGATCCTGCTCTGGGAGCGCATCGGTTTGGTGTGGAGCGTGCGGCGACGTGGCGGGCGCGCAACGGTGGCCGTCGCCGATTAGTTGCAGCAAAACCCAAAGGAAAAGGGCGCGGATTGCTCCGCGCCCTCATCATTTCCGCAGTCGGTGAACGGCTTACATCATGCCGCCCATTCCGCCGCCCGGCATTGCCGGCATGGCGGGAGCCTCCTTGGGCACCTCGGCGACCATGGCTTCGGTCGTCACCAACAGGCCGGCGACCGAGGCCGCGTCCTGAAGTGCGGCGCGCACCACTTTGGCCGGATCGACGATGCCCTTATCGAGCATGTCGACATAGTCCTCGCTCTGCGCGTCGAAGCCGAACGTCTCGGACTTGTTCTCCATGATCTTGTTGACCACGATCGAACCTTCGACGCCCGCGTTCTCGGCGATCTGGCGCATCGGTGCTTCAAGCGCCTTGAGCACGATGTTGATGCCGGCCTGAACATCGGCATTGCTGTTGTGCAGCTTGCCGACCGACTTCTTGGCGCGCAGCAGCGCGACGCCGCCGCCCGGCACAATGCCTTCCTCGACCGCGGCGCGAGTGGCGTTGAGCGCATCCTCGACACGGTCCTTCTTCTCCTTGACCTCGACTTCGGTCGCGCCGCCGACGCGGATCACCGCGACGCCGCCGGCGAGTTTGGCGAGCCGCTCCTGCAGCTTCTCGCGGTCGTAGTCCGAGGTGGTCTCCTCGATCTGCGCCTTGATCTGGCCGACGCGGGCTTCGATGTCCTTCTTCTTGCCGGCGCCGTCGACGATGGTGGTCTTCTCTTTCTCGATCACCACCTTCTTGGCGCGGCCGAGCATCGCTGTGGTCACGCTCTCGAGCTTGATGCCGAGGTCTTCGGCGATAAGCTGGCCGCCGGTCAGAATGGCGATGTCTTCCAGCATCGCCTTGCGGCGATCGCCGAAGCCCGGTGCCTTGACGGCCGCGACCTTCAGGCCGCCGCGCAGCTTGTTGACGACGAGGGTAGCAAGCGCCTCGCCCTCGATGTCTTCGGCGACGATGAGCAGCGGCTTGCCCGACTGCACCACCGCCTCAAGCACCGGCAGCATCGCCTGCAGCTGCGACAGTTTCTTCTCGTGCAACAGCACGTAAACGTCTTCCAGCTCGGCGATCATCTTCTCGGCATTGGTGATGAAATACGGCGACAGATAGCCGCGGTCGAACTGCATGCCCTCGACGATCTCGACTTCGGTGTCGAGCGCCTTGGCCTCTTCGACGGTGATGACGCCCTCGTTGCCGACCTTCTGCATGGCATCGGCGATCATCTTGCCGACCTGGTTGTCGCCGTTCGACGAAATGGTACCGACCTGCGCCACCTCGGCCGATGAGCCGACCTTCTTGGCGCGCTTCTTGATGTCTTCCACCACGGCGCCGACCGCGAGATCGATGCCGCGCTTAAGATCCATCGGGTTCATGCCGGCGGCCACCGATTTGGCGCCTTCCTTGACGATGGCGTGGGCGAGCACCGTGGCGGTCGTGGTACCGTCGCCGGCTTGGTCATTGGTCTTCTGCGCCACCTCGCGCACCATCTGTGCGCCCATGTTCTCGAACTTGTCTTCGAGTTCGATCTCCTTGGCGACGGTGACGCCGTCCTTGGTGATGCGGGGAGCGCCAAAGCTCTTGTCGATGACGACGTTGCGGCCCTTGGGACCGAGCGTCACCTTCACCGCATTGGCGAGCACTTCGACGCCGTGCAACATGCGGTCGCGTGCATCAGTGGAAAATCTTACGTCTTTAGCAGCCATTTTTGTTTGCTCCTGGGGTTTTCAGCTCGTCATCACCGGGTTCGCCCCGGTGATCCATGCGGCCGTGTCGGTCGCGCGGATGGCCGGATCAAGTCCGGCCGTGACGATGTGTGGGTTCAGGCGATCACGCCCATGACGTCCGACTCCTTCATGATCAGGAGTTCGTCGCCGTCGAGTTTGACTTCGGTGCCAGACCACTTGCCGAACAGCACGCGGTCGCCGGCCTTCAGATCCATCGTGATAAGCTTGCCGTTCTCGTCGCGGCCGCCGGGGCCGACGGCGACGATTTCGCCCTCCTGGGGCTTCTCCTTGGCGGTGTCCGGAATAATGATGCCACCCTTGGACTTTTCCTCGGCGTCGATGCGCTTAACCACCACCCGGTCATGCAGCGGGCGGAATTTCAACTTAGCCATGATCACCCTCTTGGCCGCTTCTGGCGTGCGGCCGTTGCGTGGACGAAACGTTTCAGATTGTTTTTCAGAGACTTAGCACTCATTAACGTGGAGTGCCAAAGACCCGCCGGGGAAATAAGGGCTTGGCGCAATGCTGTCAAGTCCGGGGCGCTGGATCGCTAATAAAGTCGGCTAACAAACTGGAAAGGGACCAGCGGGTAAAACGCCGTTATTGGCCCCCTTGCCCTTCGGGGTTGGATTCGGTCACTCTGGCGGCCAAATCTGGAAGCAAAACGGGCAGGCGACGGGGTTGCCAAGCACCGGATGTGTGGTTTGGGCGGAGTGAGTTCCGCCCAACCGATGGAGCTTCGAGGAGGATGTCGATGGGCGGGTGCCTGCGCAATGACCGTTGGTTTGCGGCTGCGGCCGCGGCGTGCGCCTTGACATTAGGAGGCTTGGCGCTCGGGAGCTGCGCCAGCAACCAGCCGGCTGGTCCGGCGCCCGCGGCGGAAGCGCCGGCGGGGCCCGAAATACCGTCGACAATTCGTGCCGAGGAAGTCGTCGGCCGCTGGGGATACGGTTCCTTCCATCGGCCCGAGGATCTGGTGCGCACGGAGGCGGCCGCGCGCGCCGCCTGCGGCGAGCCGGTTGTCATCAATCGTGGTCCGAATGGTGGGGTGATGATGTACCTCGCCGACAATGCGCAATTGCAGGAACTGGAACTCAAGGGCAGCCAGAGCGGTCAGAACTATATCGGCCCGCCCGGTCCAGCTGGCGGCAAGGATGACCGGCAGATCGTGTCCTTCGATGGTCGCTCTATGGTGTTGAAATGGCTGGACCCTGAAGTGGCCGGCCGCTACGGCACGAGTGTCTATGTTCGCTGTGCGCCTGAAGGCGCGGGTCACGCCGGCCGGCGGGCGCCGCCGCCAAAGCCGAAGCCGAAGCCCAAATCCAAGCCGGCTCCGGCGCCGCAATAAGCTATTGATCGCTGTTACTTGCCGCTCGAAGCGGGCTGAAGGCTTGCGCTAGTCCGCAAACATCGCGTCGATGTCGTCCTGGGATGCGTGGCCGTGGTCGCCGTCGAGCCGCGGACCGTGGAGCGCCGCGGCGGCGACGGAGGCGGTCTTGATCTCATCGAGCACGCGGGCGATGTGATCCTCGACAAATTTCATGGCCGTGAGCACTTTGGCAACGCGCTGGCCGATCAAATCCTGAAAATTGCAGGCCTCGAAGATCTGGATGACGAGATCCTGGATGTCCTGCGCCAGCCCTTGCTCGATCTTGCCGTCGAGCGCTGCGGAGAGGCTGTTGGCGGCGATGTCGATTTCCTCGGCGGCGGCGAGGATTTTTTGTGTCGCCTGCTCGGTACCGCTGACCACGGCGAGCAATTCGCTGTCGATACGCGATAGCGGCGCATCCGCGCGCGAACCGCTTTGCTTGCCGGCTTCGGCGGCGACCGCTGCGGCGCCGTCGCCCCTGATGGCGCCGGCGATCAGATTGAGATCTGTCGCGATCTGTGTGACGCGGCCGTTAGTGTGCTCGCCATTTGTGTTCGCGCGCAGCGGCGCTGCGATCGACAGCGCGGCGCGCAGCGCGCGCAGTTCTCGCATGATTTCGCCATAGGGCAGCCCGGACTGAAGATTATCGGCCGCCTGTTCGAGTTGTGCGGCTGCGGTTTGTTCGATCCGGAAGATCTTGCGCGGCTCGGGCATTCCTGCACCAGTCTCTGGTTTATTCCTCACCGCCCTATTTCCCGGTTTCACAATACCATTTGCCGGCTTAATAGCGCGTTCATGGGGGCGGAGCGCATTTTAGCAGCCGCCGACTACAAGCGATTAACCATAAGGGGAGCGTGTTGACTTAAAATAAACCGTAACTTGATGAACAATGTGCAAAAACTCAGCCTCCAACGTGGAGTCGAAAAAAATTTACCAAACAGTCGAGGTTTGAGCCTGTACTGAGCCCGCGCGGAAAACCTTCGCGCGGCACGAGACAGTACAGAGTTCAACATGCGGCGTATCTGCATATCGGCGCTCGTCCTGAGCGCGCTTTCGGTTCCGGCTGCTGCCGACCCGCTTTCGATTACACCCGACGGCTATAACTCGACTCCCGCGGCGCTGCGCCCAAGTACGCAAGTGACGACGATTTCTGACGCGGCAGCGGCACCGCCGGTACGTGTTGCCGATGCGCAACCCAATCTTGGCGGTGGCTTCATTCAATTTCTGTTTGGCGGCGGCAACCAGGGTGGAACTGCACCTCAGAGCTATCCGCAGGAGCCGGCTGCTGCCGTGCCGGTTGCGCCGGCGCAGACCGCCGCGCTCGGCGGCGATCCCGATGCAGCCGCGGCGGATACTGAAGACAGCGGCCATCCGTCGGTCGATCCAAAATACGATCGCCAAGTCGTTGCCTATGAGGGCAAAGAGCCCCCGGGCACGATCATTGTCGATACGCCGCACAAATTCCTTTATCTGGTCGAGGACGGCGGCAAGGCGATGCGCTATGGCATCGGCGTCGGGCGGCCTGGTTTCACCTGGGCGGGCGTCAAGACGATCACAGCCAAGCATGAATGGCCGGATTGGCGGCCGCCGGAGGCAATGCTCAAGCGCCAGCCGGAACTGCCGCGCTTCATGGCCGGCGGTCCGCAAAATCCGCTTGGCGCGCGCGCCATGTATCTCGGCTCGACCGATTATCGCATACACGGCTCCAACGAGCCGTGGACGATCGGCCACAATGTTTCGTCGGGCTGCATCCGGCTGCGGAACGCCGACGTCATCGATCTCTACAATCGCGTAAAGGTTGGCACCAAAGTCGTGGTCATGTAGGCCACAAGATTTAGGCTAATGCCATGCCGCGTTCCGCGAGTAAGCGCGAGAACGCCTCGTCGAGAAAATACGCGTATTCGCGCTCGCGCAAATCGGTGAGGGGGTCGAGCCGCGTAAGCTCGGCGTCGACCCTGCCGGGATGACACATGACAAGGCCGCCGTCAGGCAAGCCGTCGAGAAATGCCGGAAAAAGTTTGTTGTAATCTGCGTCAGCAGAAAACGTGTACGTGCCGGCGAAGGCCGGATTGGTGCGCCGGCCGCCTCGCGCTGCAAGGCGCCTGAAGCGTTTGCTCAAGGCGTCCAGGATTAGCCCCTTCGGTTCGAGACTGTGCCGCACCGCGCGGCCGCACTGGCGCAGCCAGGCGTCAGGCGCCGCTTCACTCGCGACGCGGATAAGCGCCTCGCCGATCTGTGGAAAGACGTGAATGTGCTGATGCCCGTCGATGTAGTCGGGCGTGCGGCCGAACGCCGATCGGAACGCCGCTATCTGCGCGGCGATTTCGGCTTTCAGGAGCGCCGGAGTCAGCATGTGGCCCAGGCCGCGGCCGGCCATCGCTGAGAGCGGCAGGAAGGCGCCATCGCGCAGTGGCGCAAAGCTGCCGCTCAGCGGACGGAACGGCGCCGTCAACGTCAAGTGCAGCCCAATTGCCGCATGATCGGCGGCGGCATCGTGCAGCGCCTCCGCTTCGGACTTTGAGAAGCTCGGCGCAACGACCATGACCGAAGTAGCATTGATACGCCGATGGGCGATGAGATCGCGGATTGCCGCACTGACCGCGGGCGAAATGCCGTAATCGTCGGCGCACAGAATAATGTGCCGGCGCGCGGAGACGCTCATTCGGCGGCTTCCCCGACCTTGCCTCGTGGGTAGGGTGGGGCGGTAGCGGAGGGCACCATGTCGGCGCGTGCCTCGTCGTCGCGTTTTAACTCATGCTCGGCGACGAAATAGACCGGCCGCGCTTTGATCTCGGAAAGAATCTTGCCGATATATTCACCGAGCACGCCGAGCATGATGAGTTGGACACTGCCGAGCACCATCATGCCCACGAAGAGCGATGGGTAGCCGGGCACATCGACGCCGTACACCAGCGTCTGATAGAGAATCTGCGCGCCATAGAGCAGCGCGATCGCGGCGAGCAAAAGTCCGAGCATCGTAGCGACGCGCAACGGCGCCACCGAAAACGACGTCAAACCGGTAAGCGACAAACCAATCAGCGAACGGATATTCCAGGTGCTGTGGCCGTCAGTGCGAGGCACCGGCTCGTAGTCGATCCGCATCTGGCGGAAGCCGATCCAGCTCGCCAGACCCTTGAAGAAGCGGTTGCGCTCCGGCATCTGCCGCAGCGCATTCGCGGCGCGCGGCGACAACAGGCGGTAGTCGCCGGCGTCCTCGGGGATTTTTGTGCGCAGGCCCCAATTGAGCAGCAGATAAAAGCTCTTTACGGCAATACGTCGCGTCACCGATTCATTGGCGCGATGGGCCTTGGCCGTATAGACCATGTCGCAGCCGTCTTCGAGCCAGTGGCCGACGAACTTCTCAATCAGCGCCGGCGGATGCTGGCCATCGCCGTCGATGAACACGACTGCGCCGAGGCGAGCGTGATCGAGGCCGGCGAGAAGCGCCGCTTCCTTGCCGAAATTGCGCGACAGCGACACGACCTGGACATCGAGGCCGGAGGCGGGCAGTGCGCGGGCAACCGCGAGCGTACCGTCGCTGCTTCCGTCGTCGACATAGACCACCTCGCAGGCGAGCGCGCGTTCCCTCTTCAGGTTTTGCGCGACATGGACGAGTTGCGCATGCAGGCGCTCGAGGCTCAGGGCCTCATTGTAGAGCGGCATCACGATGGAGAGCCCGGCGCGTGCGCCACTCGCGGCACTGTCGCGGAGCGCTTGCGCCGATGCCGGATTTTGGGGCTCGTTCGTCTGGTCCATCGGCTCGATATTTCCTTGCCGCGCCGGATTTTTATAGGGTAACCCGCCGATTATGTCGCCCAGGCAGCGCGCGGAAGCAAGGAAATGGTAAAACCACCCGCGGCTAGGCCAGAATTGGGCTGGCGAACCGCTCGCGGCGTGTTATGCGGGGCAAATGAGGGCTGGAATTCGGCTGGGCGCGCTTCACCCGCGGTTCCTTTACGGCTGGCGCAAGGGTGCGGTCAGTCGCAAGGCTGTGTCGTTTGCGCTGATCGGCGTCATCAATGCATTTGTCGATTATGGCGTGTTCTTTCTGGCGCGTGCGGCCTTTGCGCATTGGCCGGCCGCGCTGGCGGTGTTTGCTGCGATTTCCGCCGGATGCCGCTGTTCAAGCGCCGACACCGTATCGTTTGTCGCCGCCAACCTGACATCGTGGGCGGTCGCCGTGACCGGCTCCTACATTCTCAATGCGTCGATCACCTTTGCGACGGAGTCCGGAGGCAAGTTGCAGTGGCGCGCCTACGCCGTCTTTGCTGTATCCGGAATTGCCGGATGGCTCGCCAACACGGCGGTGCTTGTCTTTGCTGCGCAGCTTCTGCTGTGGCCGGTCGCATTAGCCAAGGCTGTCGCTATTCTGGCGAGCTTCGCCGTTAACTTCACGCTGTCGCACTACGTCGTCTTTCGCGTGCGCCATCGGCCAGCGCTCGACGTCTGCGAAGACGTCTGATCGCATTCCACCGCGCGGATTGGCGTCAATGATGGCCTGTACTGTCGGCCCCGCTCAACGCGCGTTCGCGACTCTTTCGGGCGATATCCGCCGTCTGATAATCCCCCCACGCCAAAATCACGGCGAAAACGACGAAGGCGATGATGATGCCAGCAAGAATCAGAATATCTGTTGTCGACATGGTCCGGCTCCGCTTTTGTGCATTTCTGCACACGTTGGAGCGAGCCGGCCTTGATTTGGATCAATGAAAGCGGCGCGTCCGTCCGGAGACGCCTTTACAGGTAACCCGCGCCGCCTTCGGCCGCGAATTTCGCCGGGTCGCCTTCCCAGACAATGCGGGCGTGTTCGAGCACATAGACACGGTCGGCGTGCGGCAGGGCAAAAGTGACGTTCTGCTCGGCCAGCAGGACCGTGATCGGGGTGGTCTGGCGCAGGCGCTCCAGCGCCTTGGATATCTGTTCGAGGATGACCGGCGCCAGTCCTAAAGTTGGTTCGTCGAGCATCAGCAGCTTGGGCTTCATCATCAGCGCGCGTGCGATGGTGAGCATTTGCTGTTCGCCGCCTGACAGCGTGCCGGCGGCCTGCCGCTGCCGCTCGCGCAGAATCGGGAACAGCTCGAACAGCGCTTCGATCTGGGCGTCGCTCTCGCCCGGCGGCAGGTGTTGGCCGCCAAGGTCGAGATTTTCTCGCACGGTCATGTCAACAAACAGTTCGCGCCCTTCGGGACATTGCACGATGCCGCCGCGCGCAATTGCCGCCGCCGACTGACCGCGCAGCGTCGCTCCTTGGCGCCGGACGTCGCCCGTGTAGGGCAGGAGGCCGGAGATGGTGTTGAACAGTGTGGTCTTGCCGGCGCCATTGAGGCCGACGACGGCGACGAATTCGCGCTCGTGCACGTGGATCGACACCTGTTCGAGCGCCTGTGCCTTGCCGTAATGGACGCTGACCTTGTCGACTTCCAGAAACGGCGTTGCTGCGTCGCGGAACGAGGATTCCGGACGCGCCGCGGTCTCGATGGTGCCGCCGAGATAGACCCGGCGCACCGTTTCGTTGCGCATCACCTCGTCGGCCGAGCCCTCGGCGATGCGTTCGCCGACATACATGGCGATGACGCGATCGACGAGGCGCGACACGCTCTTGACGTTGTGGTCGACCAGCAGCACAGCGCGGCCGTCATCACGCAATTCGCAGATTAACTCGGAGAAGGCCGCGGTCTCCTTGGCGGTCAATCCGGCGAACGGCTCGTCGATCAGCAGCACCTGCGGGTCGCGTGCGATCGCCTTGGCAATCTCGATCTTGCGCAAGTCGGCGAATGGCAGAGTACCGGGCCGGCGGTCGAGCACGCCAGTCAGCCCGACGCGGGCCGCAATGGCGCGGGCGCGGGCATCGGTCTGCGGGTCGGCAAACAGCCGCGTCAGCTTGTCGGGGAGGAGGGCGAGCTTGATGTTCTCCAGCACCGTCTGACGATGCAGAGGGCGTGAGTGCTGAAACACGATACCGGCGCCCATGCGGGCGATGCGGTGCGAGGGCCAGCCGGCGACGTCGACGCCGTTGATGTGCACCGAACCGCCGTCCGGGCGTTCGATGCCCATGATCAGCTTCATCACCGTCGACTTGCCGGAACCGTTCGGGCCGATCAGGCCCAGGATCTTGCCGGCGGCGACGGAGAGCGACATTTCCTTGACGGCGACGAGACCGCCATACCGTTTGGTGAGGCCTGAGACTTCGAGATGGGCGCGCTCGGTCAGGGTCACGCGTCTTCCCTCGTGCGCGTAAGCAGGCCGAAAAAGCCGTTCGGGTACAGCAGCACCACGACGAGCGCCATGCTGAACACAATAAAGTTCGATAGATCGCCGAGCGGGCGAAGCGCCTCGCTCATGGCGATGAGAAAGATCGAGCCCAGCACCGCGCCCAGGATGGTACGGCGGCCGCCAAGCACCGCGGAGATGATGATTTGCACGCCGACAGTGATATCAATAAACGTGCCGACCGAGGCCGAGCCGAGGTAGAACACCATCAGAGTGCCGGCAAGGCCGGAGAAAAACGCGCTTATGACGAACGCGGTGATCTTGTGCTTGGTGACGTTGAAGCCGAGCGCGCCGGCCTGCACCGCGTCCTGGCCGCTGGCCTGCAGAATGAGACCGACCGGAGAGCGCGACAGCGAGAACAGGATGGCGCCGCTGAACGCCATGAACCACAGCGCGATCAGATAATTGGTCGTGTCGCTGATCGAGATCACATCGGGTACGGTGAGTCCGATTTCGCCGCCGGTGAGGTGGGCGTCGACTACGATGAAATTCTGCAGCATCAGTACGGCGACGAGCGTCGTGAGCCCGAAATAGGGACCGCGCAGGCGCAAGGCTGGCAGCGCCAGCACGAGCCCGCCCGCGATGGCAGCCGCAGTGCCGGCGGCGATGCACAGCCAGATCGGCGGTTGATAGAGGTTGTCGAGAATGCCTGCCGTGTAGGCGCCGACGCCAATCAGAAAGGTCGGCCCGAAATTGACTTCGCCGGCGAACCCGAACAGCAGGTCCCAGGCCATCGCGAAGACGCCGAAATAATAAGCGAGGATCAGGAGGCCGAGAACATAGCCGCTCGCCCATAGCGGCAGGAACGACGCGAGCACGACGATGCCGAGACCAATCAGGAGCAGGCGCGCAGTGGGGATTTGCATCTAGCGCCGCCCCAACAGTCCGCGCGGGCGCACGTACATGACGGCGATGAGCAGGAGCAGTGCCGGGATGGTGCGATAGGCCGGCGAGATCAGATAGGCGGTGATGGTCTCCAGATAGCCGACCACATAGGCCGCGATCAGCGCGCCGGGAACGCTGCCCAGGCCGCCCAGCACGACGATGGAAAACGCGCTCGCGGTCAGTGGTCCGGCGCTGTAGGACGAGATGCCGAGAAACATGCCGAGCAGCACGCCGGCGACGCCGACCAGCACGCCGTAGATCGCCCACACCGCGATGTAGACTTGCGACAGCTCGACGCCAAGGAGCGTGATGCCGCGCGGATTCATCGAGGCGGCAAGCACCGCCTTGCCGGCCCGGGTGCGGTTGACCAGGAGCCAAAGGATCGCAATCGCCAGCCCGCAGACAATAGCGGTGAAAATCTCGTTGGCCGGCGTGCGCACGCCGGCGATTCCGACGACGCCTTCGACGATCGGCGCCACGGTCTTGGCATTGTCGGTATAGAAATAGGCGATCAGCTGCTGGATCATGATCCCCCACAGCAGCGTCGCGGTGAGGATGAAAATCTCCTTTTCTTCCTCGCGGATTTTGCGCGTGTGTTGCAGCGGGCTGACCACGACGAAATAGGTGAGCAGCGAGAGGGAAAAGCCGACCGCGACGCCAATGAGGGCGCCGGTATAGGGCCCGACATGCAGACTGTCACCGGCGGCCCAGGCGGCAACGACGGCGGCCACCATCAGCGAGCCGTGAGAAAGATTGAGCACGCCGGATACGCCGAAGATCAGCGCGAAGCCGGTGGCGCCGAGCGCGTAGAGCGAGCTGATCGCGAAGCCGTCGATCAGGATTTGCCAGAACACCGTCATCGCATCACGCCACGCTCGTCGTTGTCAGCAAAAACTCCCCGCGCGCGGCTGCGGGCGGGGAGTGTGAGGTGAGCATCGATCTTTGGCTCGTCGTCAATTGGCTGCGCCGACCTTGATGAATGACGGGAATTTCAGCTTGCCGTTTGCGACCTTGGTGGGCCACAGATTGACCTGCTTGCCGTTCTGCCACTGCAGCATCAGGCCGCTGATGGTGTCGGGCCCGATTTTGAGCGCGTGCGGATTCGGCGTGTCCTTGCCCTTGAACTGGACGCGGCCGATCGTGCCGACAAAGTCGGTCTTTTCCATCGCCGCGACCAGCTTGTCGGGATCGACGGAGGCGGCCCGCTTGATCGCGTCGGCGATGTAATAGACCTCGTCATAGGCGGTGTAGCCGCAATACGACGGGGTGTGGCCGAAGCGCTTGCTGAAGGCCTGAACGAACGGCAGCGTTTTCGGTGTGACGGCAACGTCGGGTGCCGAGAAGCCCTGGAACAATATGCCCTCGGTGGCGCCATTGGTGTCGTTCCAGAAGCTCGAATTTGTCGCCTGCGAGGACACGCCGAACATCGGAATCGGCACTTCCTGCTGCTTCCACTGCACCGTCGGCTGCACGCCGACGTGCGAGATGCCGGTCATGATCACGTCCGGTTTTTCACCCTCGATCTTGTTGAAGATCGGGGTGAAGTCGGTGGTGTCGGGAGAGAAGCGGATGTGATCGACCACCTTGATGCCGATCTGCGGCAGACATTTCAGATATTCGGCGTCGAGCGGCGTAGTCCAGGCAGCGTCTTCGCTCATGACCACGGCGGTCTTCATATGCAACTGGCCGACCAGAAGGTCCTTAGCGGCGGCGCAGGTGGCGTCGGCAATGCTGGTCGACGTCGCATAGCCGTGGAACATGTATTTGAGGTGATCGTAATCCTTGGCGATGTTCTGGGTGATCACGTCGGACGCGGCGCCGGGCGTTACCGTCACCATTTTCAGCCGTCCGGCCCACGGCTCGAGCGCCAGCACGACCTCGCTGATATAGCTCGCGATCACCGCATTGACGTGATCCTGGGTGGCGGCGCGCTGGAAGGCGCGCACCGACTCGGCTGCCGAGGAATGATTGTCATAAGAGACAATCTCGATCTTGCGGCCGTTGACGCCGCCCGCGGCGTTGATCTCGTCGGCGGCAAGCTGCGCGGCTTGCGGGATCGAGGAACCGGCCACTGCGGTCGCCTCGGCAATGACGCCGATCTTGATCGGTCCGTTCGACTGGGCATTGGCGGGCCCCGCGAGCGTCATCGCAACGAGCGCGGTGCCGGCGGCAAGCGCGGCCAAAACAGGCGCACTTCCAAACTTGTTCATGAACTCCTCCCTTAACGATCGCGACCATCTGTTTCGACGATCGCTGCTTGGGGGCCAGTCTAACGGATCGTCTTTGAACGGCAAGCCGGAACCTGCTGCGCGGTTCGCCATGCTGATGATGTGAGCGGGCTTGAGGGCTGCGCTCTCATTCGTGCTGCACCTGCACTGTGACATGCGACAGCGAACGGAAACGCTTGAGCAGCGACTGGTAGTGGCCGGCGCTGCGCGGCTGCTGCGTCACCACCGATAGGATCGCACCGAGATGCCCGGGGCCGAGTTGCCAGAGGTGAAAGTCAGTCAAGCGATCGCCGTCGGCCTCGATGACGGCGCGCATGCGGTCCGCCATGGCGCGATCGGGCGTCATGTCGAGCAGGATCGCGCCGGTGTCGCGGATGAGCGTGTAGGCCCACGCGGCGATCACGATGGCGCCAACCAGGCCGACGATGGGATCCATCCACGTCCAGCCAAACAGCCATCCGAGTGCGAGCCCGGCGATGACCATGAGCGAGACCGCCGCATCCGCCAGCACGTGAACAACGGCGGCGCGCATGTTGTTGTCGCGGTGCGCCGAAGCGTGGGCATGTTCGTGCTCGGCGAACGTGACGTCGTGGCGCTCGCCGCCGAGATTGACAGAGGCCGTGAAGGCGTGCGGCTCCGGAATTTCGTCGCACGATTCAAGGTAGCCGGCGCACGCCGTCATGACGAAGACCTGGCGCGCGCCACCGGGACGCAGTGTCTCGATGACGGCGTCGCGTGCGGAGAGTTCTGCGGTCCGCGCATGACAGCCGAAATCGCGGCGGGACGCCATCTTCGAAAATTTCAAATCTAACAGTCCCTGCGCCGGTCGAGAGCGCGTGCGCCTGATCGTGCGTATGATGATCATGCCCGGCATGGCCGTGGCTATGACCATGTCCGTGGCCATGATCGTGGCGGCCGCCACCATTGAGCAGCAGCACACTCGCGACGTTCACCGCCAGACCCAGAACGGCGATCGGGATCGCCTCGCCAAAATGGATCGGCACCGGCCAGATCAGCCGCATCACGGCCTCGTAGCCGATCAACAGTGAGATCATCGCCAGGATCACCGCGCTGGTGAAGCCGGCCAAATCGCCGAGCTTGCCTGTGCCGAACGAAAAGCGGCTGTCGCCGGCGTGGCGGCGCGCATAATTGTAGGCAAGCGCGGCGAGCAAAAGCGCGCTGGCATGCGTCGACATGTGGAGTCCGTCGGCGACGAGCGCGATCGACCCGAACAGAAGTCCGCCGACGATCTCCGCCACCATCATGGCGGTACATAGCGCGATCACCATCCAGGTGCGACGCTCGTTCTGCTCGTGGGTTTCGCCAAGAAAGATATGGCTATGTGCGTCCGCGTCGCTGTGTGTCATGGGCGTTCTCTGATAAGTATCCTCCGGCGTCACTTGAGATAGGCGCGCACGACCTCAAGCAGATCGTCGGCGCCTTCGCTGCGTTCGCGGGGGTCGAGCGTCACCGCGACGACGTGGTTTCGGACGTGGTCTTCGATCACTTCCGCCATCAATCCGTTGATGGCGCCGCGGACCGAGGCGATGACCTGAAGCACGTCGGCGCAGCCGACTTCTTCCTCCAGCGCCCGTTCGACCGCTTCGACCTGCCCGCGGATGCGGCGCACGCGCGCCAGCAGTTTGGTCTTTTCGCGAATGGTGTGGGTCACGGTTCTTTCCTTTCAATTCCTGTAGTATAGGGGGGTAGTCTATATTGTCGAGAGGAGATGGGCTGTTTCGCATGCGATTGCCGCGCTATCTGGTTTCGATCTTGATTGGCGCGGCGAGCGTCAGGTGCTTGCCGGACGGCAGCAGCGCGTCGACGGCGACGGTCCAGTTTCCGGGTGCGGTGAGCGCGAGCCCTTCGACGTGCCAGGTGCCATCGGCGTCGACCACGGCGGAACGCGTGACCGGTTTGCTGCCCGGTGCCGGTGCGGTCAGCGTCAGTGTGAGCTGCCGGGCGACAAGCGTATCGAGATCGTCATTGAGGAGGTGCACGGCGGCGCTCGATGTGCCGACATGGCCAGGCTCGATAGTCACATCAGCCATGCCGTCGTCGCCGTGAATGTGCTGGAACGAGGCATCGGGCGGGATCAGGCCTTCGGCGGCGTGATGATCTGCGTGGTTGCCCGGCGGCAGCGTTCCCAATATTGCAACGATGGCGATGACGGCGGCGCCGAGCGCCGTCTCGATCGCGGCGTTGCGGCACAGCGCACGACGCGCGCGCTGCACGGCGGCTGCGTCAACGCCGGCAACGAGCCGCGGCGTCAGCCGCACGCGGTTGACGGCGGCGACGCCGACCATGGCGAAGAACAGGGCGATCTTGAAGACGAGGAGGCGGCCGTACTCCGTTTCGGTCAGCGCGGCGATGCTGCCGGCGAGGTACCAGGTATTGACGATGCCGGTGACGAGCAGCGTCGCCACGGCGACGACGCCGAATTTTGAGAAGCGCAATGTCGCGGTCCGAGCCACCGCAAGGGAACTTGTATGCTTGCCGGCTGCTGCGAGGAGGAGGGCCAGCGGCACCAGCGATCCGACCCAGGCCGCCGCGGCGACGAGATGCAGCACATCGGCGGCTGGATGAATGATGCCTTCGGCGCCTTCCGCGCCGATGGCGTGGCCCGCGTAGGCCAGCGATCCGACCAGCACCGTCGCAAGGACCACCGCGGCTGTCTTCAACCACGGTGAGGGAGGGCGTTTCCTTGCCAGGAGCGGAACGAACGTGGCCGCAAGCGCGCACGCAACCATCAGGCGGAAAGACCAGTCATTGCCGAAATCGGTCTGCGACAGCACCGTCCACAGCACGTCCTGCGCATAGATCTGCCCTAGCGGCTGGCCGCTCATGGATGCGGCTGTGAGGATGAGCCAGGATGCACCCGACAGCAGGCAGAATGTGAGGCTGATCCACGCAATCCAGGCGAACTGTCGGCGCAGCGTTGCGGCAAGCACGCCGTCTGGCGACTTGCGCAACGCCGGCTCGGCAATGCACACGGCAAAGAACACGATGCCCGCCGCGACAATTGTCGCGGCGAAGTGAATGGCGCGTGCGTAGATGAGCAGGTCGTTCACGTCATACTCGCAGCGGGTTGCGCGTGCCTGGTGAGATCCTCAGTGGCCGCCGACGGTGAATGTGAAGCTGCCTTGCGTCTTGTGCGTATCGATCGAGAGGGCCTGCCAGTGCACATGATAGGCGCCTGGTCCCGCGGCTTTGATGTCGACCCGCATGGTGTTGCCGCTGACCTGCGCCTTGCCGCCGATGCTTGCGCCGTTGGGTCCCATCACTTCGACGCGGCTGAAGGCCGGTTCCAGTTTCTGCGTGAACCACAACGTCAATTCGTGCGGGGCGGCCGCGACCGTACTGCCGACACGCGGGTCGGCATGGTCGAGACGCGCGTGGGCGATCGCGCCTGTAGAGGCAAGGGCCGTGAAGAGAACGATGGCGATGGGAAAAAGCTTTCGCATGGTGCGTTTCCTTTAAAGGGTCTGGAAGAAACTGGTGTGGCGCGGAGGAGCCCCGACACGTCCCGTTGCCGGCCGGCGGTGCGTCGGTGGTGCGCGACCGGGCGACGGTCGGCTCCTCGTCGGCGACGCCTGAATCGTCGCTCGCGAGCGTAGCGGAAAAGAAGCGCGGGCCGACAAAGCAGTGCGCAACGAAGTGGATACCGATAGCAGAATAAACAAGAGCGCGACGGCACCCTGTCTTTATGTCCTCGATGACAGGAACAGCTTAGCGATGAAAATATTCCCGGGCCAGTGCGGCGAGCGCAGGCGGCGCGGCTGCTACTGCATGGTATCCGCCGCGGCGCTCTTGAAGTCGGCGGCGATGCGGTCCGCCATCGGCTCGGGCAGATAGCGGGCGACACTGGCGCGAACATTCTGCCGCCAGGCCGGATAGAACTGGTAGAGCATCGCGATCTCCTGCTGCGCGCGGGCCCGATCGCCGGATTTGTCGGCGATGAGCGCATCGAGCATCAGGCCCGGCGGAAAGAACGGCGTGGCGATTTCCTTCGATTCCGCGGCGGCGCTCTTGAGATCGCCTTTGAGGTAGCAGCCGAGCGCCCTGAGCACGTGATAGCCCATCCAGCCGCTCGGCGACTTGAGAGCATTCTTGTCGAGCAGCTCCAGACCCGCGTCGATCTCGCCGGTGAGAATCAGCATTGTCGCGTGGCCGAAGGCGACGGCGCTGTCGTAGGGGTTGAGCTGATACGATTTCTGGTCCGCGATCTTCGCCCCCGCGACGTCGCCTTTGGCCATCAGGGTGGCTGCGAGTGCGTATTGGGCGAACGCACTTTCCGGCTTGATGTCGACGGCGCGCGACGCCATCGCGTAGGCGTTTTCCAGCATCGTGGGATCGCCGGGCGCCGTCGCGATGCCGAAGCGATAATTGCGCAGATAGACGAAGGCGAGATCGGCGAACGCGGTGACGGCCGGCGGCGTCCGCTCGGTTGCCTGCACCAGGCAATCGCGCGCCGGGCGATAGTGCGCCGGATTGAAGCTGCGCAGATACTCGTTGGCGTCGAGAACGCAGCGGTACGTATCCTTCATGGGATCGGCGGCAGCGAGCTTGACGCGCTCGCGGGCCTGGACGACGCCGAAAGGATCGAGCAGCAATCGCGCGACGTCGGGCGCGATCTGGCCGTTCTTGCGATGCGGTTCGGGTTTGATCGGATGATCGTATTGCCGTGACCATGCGACCGAGCCGGTCGCGGTATCGATCAATTGCACGATGAGAACCGCCCCTTCCTCGTCGTAGCGGATCGTCGAAGCCAGCCGGTAGGTCGAGGCGGGGAATTGCGATTCCGGTGTGGCGACGCCGCGTCTCGCGGCGACATCGCGCGCGTCGGTCACCACCGTGATGTCGTCGTAATGCGCCAGTGCATTGATCAGGCGCTCGCGAACCATTGCGGGCGGCAGGAATCCGGGAATCGGCTGCCCGGCGGTCGCGACCGGTTCGACATAGATCGCCGGTGCGCCTTCGCCGCCCATAGGCTGCCGGGCCGCGGCGTTCGTCGCCGGCGAGAGCTTGTACCACAGACCGTGATTTGGGCCGCCGACCAGTGGCCGGTCGATATCGAACAGCACTTCGAGGATCGCAAGTACCGCAATGGCGGCGAATACGACTTGTAGGATTCGCGCCTTCGCGCCCATGCGGTTTGTCAGCGGCGCGATCAGGTTGAGAATTTGCCGTATCCAATGGAAGCCTTGCAGAGCACGTTCAGAGAGAGCGGGCGCCGATGGCCTGTGCGTATTGGCGCTCGCCTCGGCCGCAGACGTTTCGGCTGTCGCCGGGCCCTGACCAGGCAGGATCCGCGCGCTCGATTTCGAGAAGATCGCGCGACTGATTGATGGTCTTCCTGGCCGAGCGAATGACGCTGGAAATTTCCGCAAAGTGGGCGTGCGACGTCCTGGTCAACGCGATTGTTTCGCGCACGCTCTCGCGAAATTGTTGCGATTTGCCGGTGCCGGATACCGTAGCTGTTCCCGCGATGTCTTGCGGTGGCGCGCTCGTGCGCGTGCGGAAGTTCGGCACATAGGTACCGCGCGGCAGGTCGATCAGCACCGGATCGTCGTGGCCGTCCTTGGCATAATAGCGCGTCAGGGCCTGACGAAGCCGGCCGGCCTCCACGCGCACGATGGGATCGTTCTGCGGATCGAAATCGGTGCCGCGGCCGAGCGCCTGTGTCGCGATGGTGTAGGCCTTGATGCAGTCCGCCTTGCCGGCGAGCGTGGTGGCGACCACGAAGCTGAGAAACCGCGACAAGCGGAGAGAATAGCGAAAATGGGCGCTGCCGAGAATGCGCTCCAATTGGCTTTGGATAACTTCAGCCGACGGCGCGTCAGACGCCGGTCGCGCTTGGTTCGGAGCGGCGCGAAGGCCCAGGTGGGATAGCGGTCGATTCATCAGCCGTCCAGGGCGCAACCTGTTGCTTGCCCTCATGTTTTTCTAAATCGGCGGCGCCGCAATTCGACTCAACCCAGGCGCTCAGACACAAAAATGCCACACACTCTCGGGACGCGCTGTGCAAAATCGCACATTAGACGCACTTGGCTAACAAGGCGCAGTTTGCGCTGACGCCGCTACTCATACAAATCGCGCGGCATGCGCTGGCGCGCTTCGCGTTCTGGAGTGCCGATATTGTGCGGCGTGGCGGCGAGAATGGCTTGTCGCGCCTGCGCCTGCATCGGCTGCGGCAGGCGGCCGAGCGCGCGCTTGAGGCAGGCATGAACATCGCCGTCGCAGCCGCGCCGCCTTCGGCAGGTTTTGTATTGGCACCGCCGCCACAGCACGAAGGCGTCGCAATAACGCCGCGCCTGCAATTCGGATTCCAGCGCGACGCGCCGGGTGTGCGCCACCGGATTGAGCTTCGTCTTGCGCTTGAGCCCCGCCTTGAGCATGGCGGAGAGCACGCGGAAATCGGCGTTGTCCATCGCGAGCCTCATCGTTCTCGCGGCGCATCTTGGCGCCCGAGTTTTGTTGTCGGCCGTAGCCCGGGTGAGCCAACGGGTCCGGCCCGAAATGGCCGGCCCGATGACAGGCTCCACGATACCCGGGAGCGGCGATCAGGCCGCAACATCGTTCCCGGCTGTCGCTTCGCTCACCCGGGCTACGAAGAACGAACAAACAAACGAACGAACGGAAAAGAAGGATGCGGAACGCCGTAAGACGCAGACCTATCCTCCGCAACTCGCGTTGCGGCGCGCACCCTGCAGGGCGCGCTCGCCTTCCGGCGTTCCACCGCGGCTCTGCCCTTGGGACTCACGCATCCCAAGGTGCGACTTCGGACCAGGCTTCGCGAAGCGGGCGCCCAAGGTGGCGGGGATCTCCCGCCGGCGTCCGCCCCGGTTACAGCGAGCACCTCGCGCACCGGTCATAATGCCGGCGGGCATGATGTCCGAAACCGCCCGGGAACGGCGTGCAAGGCCGCCCGCGGGCGCCGTCCTCGCCCGATGATCCGGCTTGCCTCCGGACCACCTCCTTCACCAAGGCGAGGATTATGTCCCTATCATAAACGGAGACAATGTCAAGAAAAATGTCACTGAAAGGATGAGTACCGGAAGACGGCGGAGATGAATTCGTTTGCTCAGCCAGCCCCGGGGCAGCGCGCCTTGTACGATTGAATGGAACGAAGTACCGTAAGGCCATTCGGGAAATGCAGGCTCCCGGTTAGACGGCTTACGTCCAAGCTCTGTGCAACGCTCGACGCTTCGAGGTGATTGCGCATGGACGTGGCAAGTCGTTCGAATTCGGCAAATCAGTCAAACGCAAAACATGGCACGGCGCGTGCGCCGCTTGCCCGGCAAACCTATCGGGTCGCGATCCTGTGGCGGGGCGACGAGGACGCGCGCCGCACCGCGACGCCTTACAACAACCGGTATTGTCGCATTTTCGAGGAGTTGATCGCACTCGGGATCGACGCCCAGCCCGCGGTCTACGCCGACGAACGTGCCGGTGAGGTGTGCGAGCAGCTGCTGGCCTGCGACGGCGTGCTGGTTTGGGTCGATCCGATCCATGAAGGCCGCACGCGCGAAACGCTCGACCCGATGCTGCGCGATGTCGCCTCGCGCGGTCCGTGGGTCAGCGCGCACCCCGACGTGATCCTCAAGATGGGAGTCAAAGAGGTTCTGTACCGCACCAGGCACCTCGGCTGGGGCGCGGACACGCATCTCTACCGGACCGCGGGCGATTTGCGTACTGCGCTGCCGAACGGTCTTGAATCGGGAGCGCGCGTCATCAAACAGAATCGCGGCAATGGCGGTCAGGGCGTGTGGAAGGTCGAAACAGTCGGGCGCCTGCTGGGCGATGCGAGCCTTGTTTCCGTACTGCACGCGCGCCGCGGCAGCGTGCCGGAGACTTTGCGGCTCAATGAGTTCTTGGCCCGGTGCGAAACCTACTTCGCCGCCGGCGGCTGCATCATCGATCAGCCATTTCAGCCGCGCCTGCCTGACGGCATGATCCGTTGCTACATGGGCGCCGATAAGGTCGTCGGCTTCGGCCATCAGCTCATCAAGGCGCTCATCCCGCCGCCCGCTGAAGGCCCGGATTTGCCCGCCGCGCAGCCGGGCCCGCGCATCATGCACGGGCCGGACGCGCCGGCGTTTCAAACGCTGCGGGCGAAGATGGAAACCGAGTGGACGCCGCAGATGACGGCGACGCTTGGCATTGATGCGGCGTCGCTTCCGATCATTTGGGACGCCGATTTTCTCTACGGGCCGCGTGCGCCGACGGGCGAGGACACATATGTGTTGTGCGAAATCAATGTCAGCTCGGTGTTCGCCATTCCCGATGAGGCGCCGGCCGCCATCGCGCGGCTGACATTGAGTTGGCTGGAGGCGAAGGCCGATCGGCTGGGAACCGGGGCTACGTAGAATCCCCTAGTTGATGGAGCCGCAGGACAGCCGCCTATGGGCGGGTGGCGACAACGTTCATTTACAGGTGCCCGAACACGGGCTTCAATGTGCAGGGCTTCCTTGCCGACGGTGCGGCCGAGGCTGGAACCTATCAGCCGCTGACGTGTACGGCTTGTACCCGCATACACCTGGTCGATCCCAAGACCGGGAAGCTGGCAGTTCCAGCGCGCAAATAGGCCGCGTCAGTTTGGCGCGCGAACGTGTGCATTCGCCGGGGACTGGTCCCTTTCGGAGGGAGGCGTCACGGACTACGTTGACTGCTATCACTGGCAGCGGCTTTGCCCAGGCGCCGGTGGCTGAGAGACCGGATAGCGCTCCCGCCTGCATCCTGCATGGAGCGCGCCTGTGGTCGAGTCATATCATGCATTGCTGGCCGATTTGGAGCTTCGCGCCGCGGACTTTGAGCGCGAGGCGCGACACTGGTCATGGCAAATGAAACGCGAGAACCGCGAATGGCATCGGTCCTCGTTTGAAAGGCGGCGCGACTTGCGCAACATTTTTCGATCACGGCAAAAACATTCCGAAACCGCCGACCTGATCGCGGCTGCCAGGGAGGCGATTGCGGCGTCGAGGGATCTCATTGTCAAACTGGATCGCATACTGACGGGGCAATAGGCCTTGCGGGTCACGCCGGCCTCCTTGGCGCGTGAGTTGCCGCGCTGAGAGCGCGTTGAGATTCTGTTATCCGACACAACGCCTTATCACGAGGAGTTTGTCTTTTGACGCAAACCGGCCGCAAGATTGCAAGTAGGATTGCGGTGAATCCATTGGAGACGAGTCCATGGCAACCATCGAGTCGTTCTTGCGAGCGCGCGATCGCGTGTTCGATGACGCGGCAACGCGGATCATGGGCGCCGCCTTCGATGCCGCATGCTCGCTCCTCGGCGACATCGGCAATCCGGCCCGTAACGCGGTCGCCGATCGGATCGTGATCGAAGCGACACGCGGCGAGCGTGATCCGATCCGGCTGCGCGACGCCGGTCTGGCCGCGATGAGGCCGAGACAGCGTCAGGCTTCCGGCAGCCCGCCGCTTACTTCCAGGACTTCCCACACGTTCTGATGTTCTCCTGGCGGGGCGGCGTTTCAACCTTCCGTTCCCGGCAGGAAGCATTTGATCTGAATCAGGATCCCATGCGGCGTATCGTCGATATAGGGCCAGACGACCGCTCGTCCTAATCGGTTTGGTCCCTGGACAACGGCTTCGTCAGGCACGACGATCCATTGCCCCCAGACCCGCACGCGATAGTGTCCGTCGGACGTCGTACTCCAAGTCACGTCGACGATGCCATCAGTGAGCGCGCAGCACGCGCCACCTGCTTTCGTAGCCAAGCCATCGAACCACGTCTTCAGCGGCGAACCGGCGAAGCGGCCATCGTCATGTGCAAACGCTACGGCCGGCAGCAACGCACAGGCGAGCGTGTTTGCCAGCATTTTTCTCATGGCGCCCCTCATGTCCTGGTTCCTCACATGAGCAGCGTTGCGCCCGAGATCAGTGGAAACATCAGCACGACCGCGGATTCCCGCGTATCGCGGTCTCTCCAGGAAAATTCGCAGGCCGAGATGAATGCGGCAGGTTGCTGCGGGTCATAGACCTGCCGCCGTTGGAAGGTTCGAGCACGACAATGGAATGAATCGTTTCAGGCAATAAAGCCAAGCATCGTCCGTTTCGGACTAATCGGCCAAAGCGGACGCCTCCAGCTTGGCAAGGGCCGCGTAAGCACGCGCGATGGTTTTGAGCTGTTTTCTTATGAGAACCGGCGTGATCCGATTGCCGAGCCGTTCGATGTTGGTGAAATACACATTGCCGACACTGTAGATGACGTTCTTCTTTTTCAGGGCACTCAGCGCGCGGAGCACATTGGTTCTCGGCACGCCGAGAAAGCCGGCGATTTTCGTGGCCGACATCGGCCGATCTTCTGCGGTCCCAATGTGGACCGCAAACGAAACGAACATTTCCTGCAACGAGGCGCCGATATGCCTTTGTGAATAGGCATCGGCGTGGATCACGCGGATGCAATCCACCAGCATGCTGCTGACCGTGTACGCGAAAGTAAGCTCCGGCAGCTTTTTCATGACGCCCCACGGAAAGTAGAACGGCCCGGATAGAGCAATGGTTGGCCGCTATGCCTTTCAACGTCCTTGTTCAGTGCAGGATGTCGATGGCGGGATCGATCGGCACCGGCGAGGCGGCGACCCGGAATACACCGGAATGAACAGGCATATCGGCGACGTCCTGCGCGCCACAACGCCATTGGCATTTTGGTTTAATGTGCTTGGCGCAGCCGGCAATAATGGCGCGCCGCGCTCTTGCGGTTTTGGTGTCATCCGTGCCCCCACACAGAATAGACAAAGCTCAGGAATTTTATGTGAAGCGCCAGACGGGCGAAAGTGCGAAAAGGTAGTACACCGCCGAATTATCCACTCCGGCCATTGTGTCCAATATGGACGACGATCTGTTCAATCGGCATTGGCCATCGACGCTCTGTCACCTAGGATACCAGTATCTGGACCGCGGTTCAGATACCTTTGAGACGTTGTCACTTCTCGCCTCGGCATCCTTCTGGTTGCCGAGGCGAGTTTTTCAATGAGCGGGCGCCGGTTCGCATTCTCATTTCCCGATCGTCAATCCGGCGCGGTCGCGATGCTCGCGTCTTGGCGCTTTCGGAGCATCCAGACTGCCGCGGCAATCACAATCAGGGCGCCAAAACCGACCGGCCATCGTAATCCGAAATGGACCGATGCGAGCCCGGCAAGGAGTGCGCCAATGGCCGGGGCGCCGCGAAAAATGAGACCGTAGAGGCCCATGACCCTGCCGCGCATCGCACGATCCGACGACACCTGAATTACGGTCTGGATGGCGATGCCGGCGCTGGAGAAGCAGAAGCCGAATACGGCGATGCTCGGCACGGCAATCCACATGGATCCGGTCGCGCATGCGCAAATGGCCGCGACGGCGCCGGCAAGCGACGTTATCGCCGCGACGATCATCAAATCCAGGGACTCCGAGCGATGCCCCACCCAGAGTCCGACCAGAATGGCGCCGGCGCCCGCCGCCGACGCGAGTATGGAAAAGCCGCCGGCCGCCAGGTGAAAGACGCGCGCCGCGAATGCCGGCAGTAACTGATTCAGGGGCCTGCCACCGACGCCGATCGCAGCCAGCAGCACAAGCAGCGATGCGATCACCGGATGATTGGCCGTGTAGTGGATGCCTTCTTTAAGATCGGTCGTAAAATTCCGGCGCCGGCGCGGCTCCCTGCGGACAGCGTCGATATTGACGCGCAGCAGAGCCAGCAGAAACGCCACATAGCTTATCGCGTTCGCCGCAAAGGCCGCGGCGATGCCGGACCACACGATCACGAGGCCCGCAAGCATCGGACCAACGAAGCGGGCAAGATTGAAGATCACCGAATTGATCGCGATTGCCGATGCGACGTCATCTTCCGCGACCAGCGACGGGATAAGCGCGAGCCGCGCCGGCTGATTGAACGCGACGACGCTGCCCTGAAATCCCGTCAGCGCGACGAGGCCCCAAATGTTCAAGTGATCGAGGGCAACGAGCACGCACAGTACCGTTGCCTGCGCGAGCGAAACCCATTGGCTGATTTTGACGACTTTCAACTGATCCGACCGGTCGGCAACCGCGCCGGCGAGGGGGCCGACGACGAGGCCGGGGAGGAAGTCGGCGAAGGCCACGATCCCGAGCCAAAGACCGGAATGGGTCAGCTCCCACGTCAGCCAGCTCACCGAAATCCGCTGCATCCAGGTGCCGACCAGCGACACGGCGTTGCCGGCGGCGTAGATGCCGTAGGTCGTATTCTTGAACGGCAGTGCGAGGCGACTGTTGACGAACATTGCGTGTCGATCAGCGGGGCCCCTAAATCCGAACCCGCGGTGACATGCGGTGTAGCACCGGGAGCATGAGCGGTCATCTTGCCAGAACGCGCGCGCGATCGGCGCCGCCGGTTGACCCAGATCAAGGCGCGCTCGGTTGCATCGCATAATCAGGAGTTGAACGGGGTTCGCACCAATGTCGTCCGAGCAGCTGCGCGCGCGGCTATATGATCTTTATCACGCATTCGGCAAAGGCAATCTGGCCTTCGTGCTCAATTCTTTCGACGCGAACGCCGAATTTATCAGCTACGCGCCGCAGGAAATCATTCCGTTTCTTGGCCGGCAGCACGGCAAGGCGGCGATTGCCGAGGCGATGAAAAAGGCGCACGCCGATTTCGAGCACCTGAGCTATCAGCCGATCTTCTTGGTCGTCGAGAGAGACGACGCTGCGGTCATCCTGACGGCGCGGCTGCGTCAGCGTGCAACAGGCAGGATCGTCACGCTATTGATCGCGCACTTTCTGCATTTCGATAACGGCCTGATTGTTGAGTTGCGCGAGTTCATGGATTCGTTCGACCTGGTTCAGCAGGTGCTGGGGCGGGAAATCAATGTGGCGATGACGCGCTGATTGCGCGGTGCGTGATTTTTTTCACAGACGCGGGGCCGCGGCGCCGCGGTGCATGATGCCAAGCTGGTCGCGGGCCGGCTGAGCTGAGGAGCGCGGCGCGACAGCATCGGGTACGAACGAACGAGGCCAGCGGATCGCCGGTCTCGTTCCTTGGAGGGTTGCCGCAGGTAGGTTGCAGCGGATTGGCTTATGCGAAGCAATCCCCGGACGCTTGCCCGGGGTTGCTTCGCCGGTTTCGCCGTTCAGAAGCTATAGTTCACGCCGGCCTTGACCGTGTGCAACTGCAGTTGGGTTTGCACCGACGTAGGGAACGTGACCGCGCCCACCAGCGGCGGCCCCATGGGGAATGTCACTGAGCCGGATGCGGTCACCGGAACGGTGCTGGAATGGCTTCCATAGTCGGCATAGTCGTATTCGATCTTGGCCCGCCAGTGGGAATCGATCGCATACTCGGTTCCTATTCCCAGCAAGCCGCCGGCCCGCGTCTCGTTGAAGTTGGCGTTCACGGCTCCGGTAAGAACTATGCCGCCGATGCTCGCGCCGGCGCTGTTGCCGAAGCTGTTGTCCATATTGGCCCAGCTGATGCCGCCCTTCACGTAGACCAGCAAGTTCTGAAGCGGCAGAAATCCGATTCGTCCGGTAAAATCAGCGGTCCATTTGACCTTGCTGCTGCAATTGAAAACAAGGACGCAAGGGGAGGTGCCCGAAATATTGGTCCAATCGCCATCGCCTTCGACGCCGATCAGATATCTCCCAACCTGATAATTGTAGCCGGCCTGTCCGCCGAACAGATAGCCGTTGAGCGATGTTTGAGCCAGCGGAACGACGAGGTTGATGCCATTAATGCCATTCAGGGCAAGTGTTTTTCCAACGTCCACGCTGCTGGTCGTCGTTCCCCAGCCTGCGCCACCGTTGATGCCGAGGTAAAACCCGGTCCAGCTCATTACCGGCGGCGGCGGCGGCGGCGCTTTCAGCGGCATGTCGGCAGCGGACGCGGATTGGGCGGCGAATACACTCAGGCTTGTGGCAGCAAGAATGGCGGCAAGTGTCTTACCCATTTTGAAACCCCCTTCTGTTCGACCCCACGACGGGCAGTACGAAAGGGCTAGGCAGTTAAAGTCCGGCCGTCCGCGCGATTTCGAACATTAGGTTGTATCCGCAATATCATTGTCGGTACGTGTTGTTTTGATGTCACAAAGTTCCACGCTCTGCGGTAAAAGAGTAGTGGGACCAAATCAAAGCAATGTTCAATCTTGTACAAAACACGCATGAGCAAAATTGAACAGAAAGTCATTTTCGGCATGTGCCGGCGGTTTAGTATCCGTCGGCGAAATTGCGGCGCGACGGAGAAAGCCCGTTCAATTCGTCTTGCAGGCTGCGGTAACATTCGCACGCAGAATTTTCGAGGCCATCCCGGTTGGAAATCGTCACGGTGCCGCGCCGATAATTGATGTAGCCGGCGCGCTGCAATGCGCCTGCGGCGATCGACACTCCGGCGCGTTGAACGCCCAGCATGGTTGCCAGAAAGTCATGGGTCAGCGGAAAAGTATCGGTGAGCGCATTGTCATGCGCGGTCAAGAGCCAGCGACAGCATCGCTGCTCCACTGAATGCAGACCATTGCAAGCGGCGGTTTGGGCGATCTGTCCGACGGCAAAGCGTGCGTACTTGTCGAGGGCCCGGCGAAGTTGGCCATCCTCTGCCGCAATCCGCGTCAGCGCTTCGCGCGCAATCCGATAGGCGGCGCCCTTGATTTGCACGACCAATTCGAGAAGCGGCACGCCTGAGCCGGAAAGACCTTGCAGATCGACGCCTCCCTCGATGCCGATTGCAGCAACTTCCACGCTTCGCCCGTCGCGCATGGTCTTTACTTGCGAAACCATGCCGCAGTTGATGAAGTAAAAGTGTTCCAATGGCCGATCGGGGCGTGCCAGCACGTCGCCTCTCTCGATGGTGCGCAATTCGAACGCTAGCGACAGACGAGCGAGCGTTGCCGGGGGCAGAGACCTCAAAATCAGGTTCGAGGCGTCTTTCTCCGACGTCCCGTGTGAGAGTTCTGGCTTTTTGTGGGTCGGCATATTTTTCGTATTTGTCCATGGTGCGACAGGCCATGCCGGGTCACGATCGAAAAACAACGCGCGAAGCGCGATGCCGACCCCATCCGCCAGAATAGAACAGCATCTCTCCGAGATGTCTCACATTGAGTTGGATCAAATTCGAAAAACGAAAAGCGGAGTCAGGTATTTGAATACCGGACGTCGCCGCCGCGTCGCGCAGAGTGGGATTGCATCGCGCGTTGATTGATCGAGATCAACGCTGACGGGTCCAGAGCTGTTAGCGATGAAGGGCCCCAAGTGGGCTTGTAGAGTGGAGGCAGTCAATGAGGCAAACACTATTTGCAATTGTCATCGCGGCAGTTGCTTCGGTTGGACTTTCGGCAGCATCGACCGCTGCTCCGATCGGCCCGATGCCGGCGGCCGCAGCGACCGACCAGGCCACGGCGACACAGGTGCAGTATTGGTACGGGCACCATTGGCACCATTGGCGCTACTGGCACCACAGGTACCGCCATTGCTGGCGTGGCCGTTACGGCCGCGTGTATTGTCGGTATTACTATTGAGCGGATGCGTGGCGTCGCGGCGCAAGTTCGCGGCGCCACGCTCAACTTTACAAGAGACGCTGACGACGCTTTTAACCCCGACTGCGATATCAGCGCGCTGAGCCGGATGCTCCGCCGCTTCCTCGTTGCAACTTGAACCGATACGAACACCCTCCTGGGCAGAGCGAGCGTGAAGCGGCGGGGCTCCTTCGGACACTCGTGGGGCAGCCGCGGCATGACATGACACCGCCTGAGCCATGATTGGACAGCTCACGCTGGCCGTTCTATCCATTCGGCCGACCGATCGAGCGAGAAACGCGAGTCCAACATGACTGACACGCCGCAATACACGCCGCCGGACGTCTGGGTCTGGGAGAAGAACGACAGTCCCGACTGGCGCTATAGCGCCACCAATCGCCCGATCGCGGGGGCGACGCATGACAAGGAATTGCCGCGCGGCAAGCATCCGCTGCAGCTCTATTCGCTGGCGACGCCCAATGGCGTCAAGGTCACGATCATGCTGGAGGAGTTGCTGGCCGCCGGCCACAGCGGCGCGGAATATGACGCCTGGCTGATCCGGATCGGCGAGGGCAACCAGTTCGGCAGCGGTTTTGTCGGGGTGAACCCGAATTCCAAAATCCCGGCGCTCATGGACTACAGCGAACAGCCGCCGCAGCGTCTGTTCGAATCCGGCTCGATCCTGCTCTACCTCGCGGACAAATTCGGCGCCTTTCTGCCAAAGGCTCGCGGCAAGCGCGCCGAGGCGCTGAACTGGCTGTTCTGGCAGATGGGTTCGACGCCCTATGTGGGCGGCGGCTTCGGGCATTTCTATGCCTATGCGCCGGTGAAGATCAAATACGCCATCGACCGTTTTGCGATGGAGGTGAAGCGCCAGCTCGACGTGCTCGACCGGCAGCTTGCGGACAATCAGTTCATCGCCGGCGACGAATACACGATCGCCGACATGGCTATCTGGCCGTGGTACGGCAACGGCATGTTGAACGGCGCCTCATACAACGACCCGCGCAAGTTCCTGCAGACGCACGAGTATAAAAACCTCACGCGCTGGACGAAACAAATCGGCGAACGCCCGGCCGTCAAGCGCGGGCGGATGGTCAATCGCGCCAGCGGGCCGCCTGAACAACAATTGCACGAACGGCATGACGCCGGCGATTTCGCGACCAGAACGCAGGACAAGATCGGTGCGCGCGGGTGACCCCGCCGCAATTGCGGGCTGACTCTTTTGATCGATTCGAGTCAGCTCTCTGCCAATTCTTTCTGCAATAAGACCATGGTCCGGCGCCTTCCCCATTTTTCGCCGATACGCGGCATTCTTCCGGTCTCCAGAAATCCCAGGGCACGATGAAGGGATAAGGATGCCTGATTTTCAGAATCCACCGCTCCGACGATAACCTTCTTTCCCTGGCTCCGGGCGGAATCGATCAAAGCGCCAAGCAACGCGCGGCCTACACCCTTTCCCCGTGCCGCCGAAGCAACGTAGACCGAGTGTTCTACGGTCTGCCGAAATCCCTCGTACACGCGGAATGTTCCGTACGAGCCGAAACCAATCACGTGCCCGTCCGCTTCGGCGACCAGTACGGGGAATCCGTCAGCCTGGCGTGCAGCGAGCCATTCCCTGCGCTCGACAACGCTGACGGGCGTCTCGATCCATAACGGCGCCGAGTGCTCAACCTCGTGATTGAATATCGCGGCGATCTCGGCGGCGTCCGTGTCGCGCGCGGGGCGAATATCCATCTGCACAATCCCGTTGGGGCCCTTCAGTTGGCGGCGCTCTTTCATAGCATCGGGAGGGCGCCGGCGCTGCGTGTGTCTGCGTCTTCTCTTTGATTAGTCCAATTCCAAACTGCAAGGTGGAATATCTCTAAGTTCGGCGCAATTCCGTTGACATCGCGGCGGACGAATTATTCATTGCCTGGCGCACGCGTTGAAGGACGTTCGGGGGAACGATGTTTATTTGTTGTAATTCATGCCGACGGGCAGCCGGACTTCAGATCGGGCTCGGGCTGGCGGTCGCGATTCTCGCCGGAGCAGCGCCGGCTCTGGCGCAAGATGCCAGCGCGTTTCGCAGCATCGAAACAAAATACATCTTCGGCAATTTCACGGTCGGCGCCTCGACCGACAAGGCTGGCGATAAGGGCGTCGAGGTCGAATCGTCGTCCGCCATCGGCAAACGCAGCGGGAAATATTTCGCCAACGAGACGGAGCTGGAGTTCGAATATTCGCCGACCAAATACCTGCAGATCGAGGCGGGGCCGACGGTCTCCTATTACAACATTGTGGGCGTGCCCGGCCTCGTTGACCAAAACATGCCGGCGCTCAACGGTTTCGAGGCGGATTTCAGATCGGTCATTTTCGAACGCGGGCCGTGGCCGTTCGGGTTGACCGCATCGATCGAGCCGGAATTTCACAGCCGCGACGAAACCAGCGGCGAGAGCGTGCAGAACTACGGCCTCGAGACGAAACTGGAAGCCGATACCGAACTGGTCAAGAATCGCGTTTATCTCGCCTTCAACCTGCTGTACGAGCCCGAGACCACGCGCGTCCTCGCGTCGTCGTGGCAGGACAAATCGACGATCGGCGGCTCGTCGGCGCTGGCGTTCCGGATTACCCCGAACGTGATCGTCGGCGCCGACCTCTGGTATCTGCGGCACTATGATGGGGCGACATTCGGGACGTTCACCGGCGATGCCGTTTATCTCGGCCCGACGCTGTACTGGCATATCAAGCGCCACATGCTGATGAGCGCGGCCTGGGAGACGCAGGTCGCCGGCAGCGAGGCGGGTCCGCCGGCGCTCAATCTCGATTTGACGGATTTTTCCCGTAATCGCGCCAAGCTGCTGTTCGAGATCGAATTCTAGCTCAAGCACGCGCGCACATTCACGAGATCGGGAATGAGAAAGCGCCCGTTCAAATTGACTTCGCGCGCCTCATATTGATAGTTATGGCAATATTATACGTATGGAGTGGTTCTTTATGGATACTATACGGGGGATATTTGGTCGTGCTAACCGCATTCGTCATTGCGGTCCACGGGCGATGGTACCGGGACACTGCATTGGCGAATTCCCAACACTGATCAATGTGTCGGTCTGATTGCCGTCGAATCCGCCACCGCGTCTGACGATGGAATATGGAATGGATCGTTCGTCCCATTTCAGAGCCGCCGAGTTCATCACGAGCAAGTCTCGCGAGCTCGCGGATAAATCGACAGCCAATGAGAACATCTCCCGTTTTCGCCAACGCGTGGAAGATGGCGTCGATCGGAGAACGCGCGCTACCCTGCTGGGGCTGTTGTTGCTGGAAGAAGACATGCTTGGCCGAACGCGAGCGCAGCTGGACCGGGCGGATCGTCATATCGCGAGATTGCAGCAAACCATCCAGAAGATGGAAGAGCGAGCGCGTGACGGCTTTACGACGGAATGTTCGCAAGCACTATTCGAGACCATGCATGATTTGCTGGCCACCTATCGGTTTCATCGCAGCAAAATAGCCGCGACGCTCGCACTCAAAGCCTAGCCGCGGCCCACAACGTGGCATGGCCGGACCGTCTAATGGAGCGTGCGGCACTCCAATTGATCGAACTTTGCCGCCAACTTGCGCCACTTGACTGCAAGATCGTGGAACTTATCGCGGAATTCAGCTTTGGTCGCGATATCACAGGCCAACAGCTCGCACTCGCGCGCCATCGTCCGGCATTCCTCGGAGTAGATCATGCTTCACACCGGCCAGAAGGGCCTCCAACTCTGTTTGTAGCGCGAGTGCCACAAAGGGGATTTGCGATAAATCAAATGGAACCGCTTGGGGAAGACCATCGCTTGGCGGCGGCATTGCCGTATCGGCCGTGGGCGGCGATCGGCAGGCTCGTTCGCTTGAGCATGGAACCGCGGGCGCGCGGCCCGAATTCACAGCAGGCTGGCGATTCTGCGCCGAGCGTGGCAGAGAACGTCCGCAACAACCCCGCCGGGCATGCTATAATGTGCGAACGCCGATCGGGATGAATGTCCCCGCGCCGTCCGCAGGTCAGGAGGTGGCGAGGAGTAGTCATGGCAAGCGAACCAGACGCGGGAAGCGGAACCGCAAAGAACGGTGACCCTAAAGCGCCGGTCATCGTCGCGATCGGGGCTTCCGCCGGAGGCGTGCAGGCCCTGCAGCATTTTTTCGATGAGATCCCACCGAACACGGGCGGGGCCTTCATCGTCGTGGTGCATCTCGATCCGGAGCATCGCAGCGAGCTGTCAGCGATCGTCGCGTCTCGCACCAAGATGCCGGTGGTGCAGGTCACCGACAAGGCGCCGCTTGAGGCCAACAAGGTCTACGTCATCCCGCCCGACCGTCGCCTCCAGGTCGTGGATCACACGCTGTCGGCGACGGAATTCGACGAGCCGCGCGGGCAGCGGCTCCCCATCGATTTCCTGTTCCGTTCGGTCGCCGAGCGGCTCGGCGACGGATTTGCCGTCATCCTCAGCGGCGCCGGTTCGGACGGAACGCTGGGCGTGCGGGCCGTCAAGGAAGCCGGCGGTATCATCCTGGTCCAGGATCCGAGCGAGGCGGACTATTCCTCGATGCCGCGCAGCGCGATGGAAACCGGCGTGGTCGATTTCGTGCTGCCGGTCCGCGACCTCGCCAAGCGGTTGACCGATCTCATTCGGATGAAGGACGCGGTGTGGCCGCCCGAGATGGGCGATGTCGATGAGGAGGCGTTTCGGCGGGTCATCTCTTATCTGCGCGTGCGCACCGGGCATGATTTCTCCAAATACAAGCGTTCGACGGTGGTCCGCCGGCTGGCCCGCCGCATGCAGGTCAATCGCGTCGACACGCTGAAAAATTATTCGGACCTCATTCGTGAGAAAGCGGACGAGGTCCAGGCGCTGCTCAGCGATCTCCTGATTTCGGTCACCAGCTTTTTTCGCGACAAGGAGGCATTCGATTCCCTTGCCAGGCTCTTGCCGGAGATTTTCGAGAGCAAGCAGACGGGCCAGCAGATCCGCGTCTGGGTTGCGGGCTGCGCCACCGGCGAGGAAGCCTACTCCATCGGCATGCTCTTGCTTGAGGAGGCGAGGCGCCATGAAGCGCGTCCGCACATACAGATCTTCGCCACCGACCTCGATGCACGGGCGCTGGCCGCGGCGCGCGACGCACGCTACCCGGCCGCCATCGAGGCCGATGTCAGCGAGGCGCGGCTGCAGCGGTATTTCACCCGTGAAGGCGACTATTATCGGATACGCCAGGAATTGCGCGACATCGTCCTGTTCGCCTTGCATGATCTGCTCAAGGATCCGCCGTTTTCCCATGTGGACCTGGTGTCGTGCCGCAACGTGCTGATCTACCTTGACCGCGAATTGCAGGAACAGGTGTGCAGCACGTTCCATTACGCGCTGAACGCCGGCGGCTATCTGTTTCTCGGCGCCGCCGAGACGGCCGAAAATCCTCCGGGAAATTTCCGCACTATCGATCGTCACACCCGTATCTATCAATCGACTCTGAGCGCCGGCGAAAAGGCGCCAATGCTGCCGCGGCTGCTCGGGCCCATTCGTGTGCGCGAACAATTGTTGCCGCTGCCCCAGGGCGTCAGCCCGATGGCGGCGTTGAGCGAGGCGGCCGCGCACCGCCGCGCGCTCGAGACGCTCGCCCCGCCCAGTATCCTGGTGGATGACACGCACCGCGTTGTGCATCTGTCCGACACCGCCGGGCGCTATCTGTTGCCGTCCGGCGGGCCTTTGAGCGCGGACGCGACCGAACTGGTGCGGTCGGAGCTGCGCTTCGAGATGCGCGCGGCGCTGCACCGCGCCTTCCAGCAGCGGAAGCCGACGCTGAGCCTGCCGGTCCGCGTCAATATCGACGGCCAAATGCATCCGGTGCAGATCCAGGTCAAACCGCTGCAAGAGGCCGGGGAATGGCGTCGCGCGGTCGTTATTTTCGTCGAGGGCGACGCGATAAACGAGAATGTCATCAGCGCGCAGCAGGTGACGGACGAAACCGTGCGCCGGCTGAAGGAAGAGCTGGAGATTACCCAGCAGCGGCTGCGGACCATGCGCGAGGAATTGGACGCCGCCAACGAAGAGCTGCGCCCCTCGAACGAGGAATTGCAGTCGATCAACGAGGAATATCGCTCGACGTCGGAAGAGCTGGAGACCAGCAAGGAGGAACTGCAATCGATCAACGAGGAGCTGCAGACCGTCAACAGCGAACTGAAAACGAAGCTCGATCAGATTTCGCGCACCAACAGCGACCTGCAAAATCTTTTGGCCGCCACCGATTTCGGCACGCTGTTTCTCGACTCCGGCCTCAATATCAGGCGCTTTACCGATCCGGTGAGGGAGCTGTTCTCAATTACCGCAAGCGACGAAGGCCGGCCGATCACCGATTTCGTCCATCAGCTCGAATATGACGAGCTGGTGAAGGACGCGCGCTCGGTGGTGGCGAATCTGACTCCGGTTCGCCGCGAAGTGTGCAGTCACAAAGGCCGCTGGTTCGATATGCGCATGCGGCCGTATCGTACCGTCGAGGACAAGATCGACGGTGTGGTGATCACCTTCGTCGACGTGACCGAGCGAAAGCTCATGGAGGAGAAGCTTCAGTCGCTGCTCGACGAAGCCAATCGGAGTCGCGGCAAAAGCGCGTAATTACCGCTAAAAAATACCGGTTATCGCAACGATACTTTCACAGGATGTTTATGGACGGCCCAAGGCGTGGGCTTGTATAGTATCGTAGAGGTCAAAGCGCCGGTCAGCCGGGGTCGCCATGGACAGCTTTATTGCACGGGCCAACATCAGGCATTTCGGCGATCGGCTCCGAACGGAGCCCGACGGGGAGATGCGTTGCCGTCTGCAAAAGCTGCTGATCGAAGAAGAGGACAAGCTGGGGCAGGATTTGGAAGTGATCGTCGAGGTGGAACGAACAATTGCGGGCCTTGATGTATTGATCGAGAATCAGGCTGCTATTGTGGCCAAGTTTAATGGACGTGAAGACGACGATTGCAAGAGATCGAAGAGGTTTCTCGACGGTCTGGTCGAAACCCACACCTTGTACAAAGGCTATCATCGCCGGCTTGTGGGGGCCGCCAGAACAAATCACTCGTAGCAAGATATTCCTCGCCGCGATGCCCTTAAAGCGTTTTGGCGCGCGCTTCGCGTGGCCTATTCGCGGCGTCGCGCCGGAATGATGTCGGGTCATGGCCGAGAATGAAAGCCGAGAGCTGCTGGATGAATTCGTAATTGCCGGCCAGCACAAGCCAATTCCGTTCCATCAGCAGATAGTCAGTGACGACGCGAGGGTCGATGGCCGCTTCCGCGCTTTCGCGATGCCGCTCGGCGCGGCGGCAACATTCGATAACCTCGCTGCGAAAATCGTGTTGCATGCCGGGCGGCGCTTGCATCCCTGAACTCGTATGCAAAACCGTCCGTGTCCCGTCCAGGTTCCGGCCGGACGCCGTGACTGGCCGCAATTTTTCGAACCGAAACTGCGCGCGCTAATGATCGAGGATGCGCAACAGCCCCTTGTGCACCGTCACAAAACCCTGGCGATCGTAGCTGATGTAGCCCAGGCGGCGGAACTTGTTCATGAAATGGCTGATGCGCGAGCGCGTCGTGCCGATCATGCTGGCGAGGTCGGTTTGGCTCAAACGCGCCGAGATCGGGCGGGGTCGCTCACCGAGCTCGTCGCCGGCGAGCCGCAAGAAGGTACGCGCCAGCCGCCCTTCACTGCCGTCGGTCAATTGGTCGACCAGCCGATGCTGATCCCGTAGCGACTGCCGCACCAGATAGGTGGAGAAGAACACGGCAAAGTCCGGTTCTTCGCGGATGAGCCGGCGCAGCGCAGCGCTGCCGGTGCGTATCAGCGTCGTGTCGGTCAGCGTCGTCACGGAGGCGATGCGCTGGTGGTCCTCGATAAGACAGCGCGTACTGAAGAACTCGCCCGGCCCACGCAGCGAAATCACGGCCTCTTTGCCGTTCGGCGCGCTGACCGACATTTTGATCCAGCCGTGTTCGATGTAGTAGAGCGCATCGCTCATGTCGCCTTGCGCACAGACGATGCTGGCCGGCGCGAATTGCAATCGCGATTGGCCGGGTCCCCGTCCAGTCAGAAAGCGCTGCGCTTCCGGCCCACCGCCGGATCGTCGCTCAAGCGCCATGCACCGCCCCATCGGGCCAACATGGCCTAAAGTGAATTCATCAGCTCAGCCCCCGTCCCGGGGGAGTGAAAATCGCAACTTGCAGTATATTTCGGTCGCGTAAATGCAGCAAGGAAGCGTAGGGGGAGGGGGCGGTCGCCCACTGTTCCGTTTTGAACACTTGCGGCAACGCGCCGCACTTGGGCACCTGTGATGCTCGGTCGGAGGCGCGGCCGACGCGTGGGCGCGCCTTGGGCCGGGTGCGATTTCCCTGCATAACACCCGAGCCATGACAGTCACATCCGAGAGCGCCGCAGCCCGCCAGCCCAACGATCTTGAGTCGTTCTGGCTGCCGTTCACCCCCAACCGCGCCTTCAAGCGCGCGCCGCGGCTCGTCGTGCGCGCCAAGGACATGCACTATTACACCGCCGATGGCCGCGCGGTGCTCGACGGCACCGCCGGGCTGTGGTGCAGCAATGCCGGTCACAGCCGTGATCCGATCGTCGCGGCGATCGCCCGCCAGGCCGAACAGCTCGACTACGCCCCGGCCTTCCAGTTCGCCCACCCGCAGGCGTTCGAACTCGCGAGCCGGATCGCGGCGCTGGCGCCGGCCGGGCTCGACCGGGTGTTCTTCTGCAATTCCGGATCAGAGGCGGTCGACACCGCGCTCAAGATCGCGCTCGCCTATCATCATGTGCGCGGCGAGGGCGCGCGCACCCGGCTGATCGGCCGCGAGCGCGGCTATCACGGTGTCGGCTTTGGCGGCATTTCGGTCGGCGGCATCGTCAACAACCGCAAATTCTTCGGCACGCTGCTTTCGGGCGTCGATCACCTGCCGGCGACCTATGACCGCGAGCACCAGGCCTTCACCAAGGGCGAGCCGCAATGGGGCGCGCACCTTGCCGACGATCTGGAACGCATCGTGGCGCTGCATGACGCCGCCACCATCGCGGCCGTCATCGTCGAGCCGATGGCCGGATCGACCGGCGTGCTGCCGCCGCCCCAAGGCTATCTGCAACGGCTGCGCGCGATCTGCGACCGCTACGGCATTTTGTTGATCTTCGACGAGGTGATCACCGGCTTCGGCCGGCTCGGTCACGCGTTCGCGGCCGAGCGTTACGGTGTCACACCCGATCTCATCGCGTTCGCCAAGGGCGTCACGTCGGGCAGCGTACCGATGGGCGGCGTGATCGCGCGCGAGGCCGTTTATGACGCCTTCATGCGCGGCTCCGAGCAGGCCATCGAGCTGTTCCACGGTTACACCTACTCGGCGCATCCGCTGGCCTGCGCGGCGGGGCTGGCCACGCTCGATCTCTACCGCGACGAAGGCCTGTTCGAGCGTGCGCGCAAGCTCGAACCGCTGTTCGCCGACGCCGCGATGACACTCAAGGATCTGCCCGGCGTACTCGACATCCGCACATTGGGGCTGACGGCAGGCATCGATCTCGCCCCGCGTCCCGGCGCGCCGGGCGCGCGCGCCGCCGAGGCGATGAACCGCGCCTTCCACGACGAGGGCCTGATGATCCGCATCACCGGCGACACCATCGCGCTGTGTCCGCCGCTGATCGTGCGCGAGGCGCAGATCGGTGAAATGTTCGTCAAGGTGGCGCGGGTGATCCGGGCGACGGCGTAGCGCTCGCGATCACTTCTGCTGCGGCATCAGGATGGCCCAGCCGATATGCTCTAGGGTCTTGCCGAAGCGGCGCGCGGGCAATGTGAACGGTGTGCCGACCTTGGCGTTCGGCGCGAGCGCCGCGAATGGCGCGGGCAGTTTCTGGAAGTCGCCAATATCCCAGACCAGGAGCGCGCCCTTGGCGCGCATGTCGGCAAGGTCGACCCAGGGCGAGCGCTGCGGCAGTCCGTCGATCAGGACATGCGGCTGATCCGGCGAATAGTGCGCGAGATTGCCGGCAAGCCACATCGAGCCGACCACGTAGCGCAGCTTCCTGCCGCCGGTCGCCTCATGGAAACGCGGCGTCAAAGTCTCCGCCAGCGCATCGCCCGGAAAGAACGCGGCGCGATAGCGATGATCGATGAGCGGCAGCACCGTGTAGTCGGCGGTAAAGACAAGGGCCAGCGCGGCGCATACTGCGCTCCAGGCGATGACGACGCGCGTCAGCCGCGCCACCTCGAGCGGCCGCGGCACGAACAGCACGACCCACAGTCCGCAAAACAGCCAGAGCGGATAGCCCCACATGGTGATGGCGCCACGGCCGCTGACGGCGATCAGCGCCAGCATGGCAGCGGCGGGACCGAACGCCAGCAGGGTGACGATGCGGCGGTCGAACGCGTCGGCACCGAACGGCGCAGGGGAGGGAGCTTTCCCTGTCGGCCGCGGCCAAACGAACATCGCGGCGATCGCGAGCGCCGGCAGCATGAAGAAGAACTGCCCTACGGCGAAGAACGCCGGATGCCAGATGTAATCCCACCAATGGCTCGCCGGCGCCGAGCGCGCGTCCACATAGGCGAACGGCGCGAAGTGGTTTTGGACCAGCCACACGACATGCGGACTGCTGATCATGAGCGCGAGCGCGATGCCGAGCCACGGCCCCGGCGTCCGCAGCGCCGGCCGCGCGTCGCGGTCGAACAGCAGAAACAGCAGATACGGCGCCGCCAGAACGACGACGAAATATTTGGCCCACAGCGCGCCGCCGAAGGCGACGCCGAGCAGGAGCCAGCGGCCGACATGACCGCGCTTGAGTGCGGCGTGGAACGCGAAGCCGGCCAGCGCCCAGAACGGCAACTGAATGACATCGTGATTGAACTTCACCGCCGTGTATTGAAAGTAATGCAGGCCGTCGATGATCAACACGGCGACGAACGCGCGTGCCGGTCCGACGAGCGGCCGCGCGGTGGCATAGACCAGCGCAAAGGCGACAATCACCACGACCTCGGCCAGCGCGTAATAGGCCGCATCCGCGCCGAACACCCGGTACATGATCTCGACCAGCCACCACGGCAGCGGCGGCAGCTTGTCGGAACCGAGCACCCATTCGCGGCCGTAGGTCAGTGCCTCGATCAGATCGAGCGGCAGGTTGGCGTAGAGCAGTGTCGGCAGCGCGGTCCAGACCGCAAAATGGACCGCCAGAAAAGCGCCAAAAGCCGCGTCCGGCCGGCGGGCGATCCAGGCGATCAGGCCCCGCCGCGAGGTGTTATCGGGGGCCACCGCCGTCACGGCCGCTGCATCGGGTGCCTGGCTCATGAGGACAGCGGGCTTGGGGGCAGCGGGCTTGGGGACACGGGCAATGGGACCGAAACGAGGATTTCACCAACATTCACCGCCGCCACGCGGCAGACTTATAGAAGCCTGCCGCGGCCTTGGCTACGATGGCGCCGCGGAAGGCCACGCGTTTCGGCATCACGGCGCGTATGGACACCAGGCAGTCGACCCTAGAGAGTAACACGTCGGCGAATTGCGGCGGCGCTGACCGTTCGCAGTGAGGCATAACGAGGTTCGGCATGGTGCGCATCAGCGCAATTTTCATCGCCGTCTGCATGGTGCTCATCGCCGTTTCGCTTGGCATCGTGGTTTATTTGCGTTTCGGCTTTTCCGGCGCCGAAGCCGCTCTGATGGCGCTCGGCGTGCTGACGGCGCTCGCGGTCTACAATGCGGTCGCGGCGCGGATGCGTGATCGCGCCGAAGCCAGCGCGCAAATCTCGACGCTGTCACGCAGTTCCGGCGATCTGGCGCGGCAACTTGCCGAATTCAGCCTGCGCCTCAACGCCATGGACAGCAAGGTCGAGCACGTTCTGGAGCGTTCGCTCCAGTCGGCGCAGCCGCTCGCCGCCGAGATCGAGGAACTGTCCACGCTGGTGAAGCAGCTCGCCGATTCGGTCGCCGCCCATCAGCTGGCCATCGGCCGCATCGGCGCGAAATTCGATGCGGTGGCCGCCGCGCGCCAAAACGGTGCGGCCGCGCCGCTCGCCGATGTGGCGGTCCAGCCGCTCGCTCCGGCTCAAAAGCCCGCGGCGCCGGCCGCTGCTCCTGTGGCAACGACCTCTGCGCGGTCGGATGCGGCCGTACCGGAACCGGCCGCAGCGCCGGCTGCGATGGTTGTTCCGGCGCCTGCCGCTGTCGTCGCCGAACCGCAGTCCCGCGCCGCGGCCCCGGCTCCCGCGGTGAGTGCCCCTCCGCCGCCCGCTGCCCAGAGCGAATCCAAGGTGCCGGCGTTCGCCGGGCTCGAGCGTGCCGGCATCATCGCCGCGATCGGCTCCGCGATCGAAGGCGGCCGGATGGATCTCTATCTGCAGCCAATCGTCATGTTGCCGCAGCGCAAGGTGCGCTTCTACGAGGCGATGTCGCGGCTGAAGGCCGACAACGGCGACGTGGTCGCGGCCGAGGATTTCCTCAAATACGCCGAGGCCGGTGCGCTGATGCCGAAGCTCGACCATCTCACGGTGCTGCGCTGCGTGCAGGTGGTGCGGCGGCTGCTTCTGAAAAACCGCGAGATCGGTCTGTTCTGCAACGTGTCCGGCCTGACGCTGACGGATGCGAGCTTTTCGAGCTTCCTCGAACTCGTCGAGGCCAACCGCGCCATCTCAGGTTCGCTGGTATTCGAGTTCACGCAGAGCGCGGTGCGCGCCATGGGGCCGATCGAGCATGAGAGCCTCGCCGCGCTCGCCGATCGCGGCTTCCGTTTTTCCATGGACAATCTCACCGATCTTCGCGTCGAGCCGCGCGAACTCAACGATCGCGGTTTCCGCTTCGTCAAGGCGTCGGCGAACCTGTTGCTCAACCGGGTCGGCGCCGCCTCGACCGACATTCACCCCGCCGATTTCTCCGATCTGCTCGGCCGCTATGGCATCGACCTGATTGCCGAGCGCATTGAGAACGAGAACGTCGTGGTCGATCTGCTCGACTATGATGTGCGCTTCGGTCAGGGCTTTTTGTTCGCGCCGCCGCGTCCGGTGCGCGCCGAGGCGCTTCAGGCCGCGGGCGGCGAAGCGCCGAAGGAGCAGGGCCGGGAACACGGCCGGGAGCCGACCAAGGAGCAGACCAGGTCCGGGCTCGGCGAGGCGGGGAGAAGTGCACTCGGGTCCGCCCCGACCACGCCACAGGTCAGCGCTCCCGTCGCCGCGTCACGCGGTTCACTGGCGCAGCTCATCCGTGCCGGCGCAGGCCGCGGCTGAGCGGCATCCCTACTGTCATTGCGAGGAGCGAAGCGGACGATGATCGATCTTTATGCCTGGGGGACAACAAACGGCCGCCGCGCCCTGATCATGGTCGGGGAATCCGGCCTTCCGTTCACGTTGCACCAGATCGACATCCGCAACGGTGCGCAGAACACCGCTGCTTATGAAAAGCTCAACCCCTACCGGAAGATTCCGGCGTTGGTCGATTCCGAGGGGCCCGGAGGAAAGCCGGCGACATTATTCGAGTCCGTGGCGATCTGCTTTTACCTGGCCGAGAAGGTCGGCAGGTTCCTCGGTTCGCCGGCGGATCATCCAAACGTTCTGAAATGGTCGATGTTCCACGCGACCAACGTGCTTTGGACGCTGGGCAACCTCAGAGATGGCGACAACGCCAAGCTTGAGAAGAGCGCGAAGGCTCAGCTCGACGCCATGAACAGACATCTCGCTGGCCGCGACTGGTTTGCCGACGAGTATTCCATCGCCGACATCATCCCCTTCACGCGCGTCAGGGGCCTGGATCACGAACGCGTCAAGGTTGCCGATTATCCGAACGCGGCGGCGTGGCTCGATCGGGTCGCCGCGCGGCCGGCCGTAAAGATGGCCATGGCGCAGAAATTCGGCTGAGATAGTCTCCGGCCGCCGTCGACGGTAATTTCAGTTCTCCTGCTTGGCTTCGTACCCCGCAATGACGTCACCAACGCAATCACCGGCATCGCAACACAGCGTGCCGCTCGTCGAACATGTGGCGCCGCTGGTGCGCGACTACGATGTGCTGCTCTGCGACGTGTGGGGCGTGGTGCATAACGGCGTCGCCGCGTTCCCCAATGCCTGCGACGCGCTGGCGCGGTTTCGCCGCAGCGGCGGCACGGCGATCCTGGTCACCAATGCGCCGCGGCCCGGGGCCGCCGTGGTGCGCATCCTCGACCGGCTCGGCGTGCCACACGAGGCGTATGACGCCATCGTCAGTTCCGGTGACGTCACCCGCGGCATTGTCGAGGCGCGGCTGACCGAGAGCGTCTATCACGTCGGCCCGGAGCGCGATCTGCCGATCTTCACCGGGCTGGACGTCAAGTTCGCGCCGCTGGAACAAGCCGACTACGTGGTCTGCACCGGCCTGTTCGACGACACGACGGAAACGCCGGACAGCTACCGCGACAGCCTGGCGCGCATGCGGGAGCGGGACCTATTCATGGTCTGTGCCAATCCGGATGTGGTGGTCGAGCGCGGCGATACGCTGGTTTATTGCGCGGGCGCACTCGCCGATGCGTACGCGGCGGCGGGCGGCGAGGTGCTCTTTTGCGGCAAGCCGCACGCACCGATCTACGAGACGGCGCTCGGCAAGGCCGCGGCGTTGCGCGGCGGCAATCCGCCGGCCTTGCCGCGCGTGCTTGCGATCGGCGATTCAGTGCGCACCGATCTCGCCGGCGCCGCGGCGTTCGGGCTCGATTGTCTGTTTGTCACCTCGGGCCTTCATGCCGAGCATTACGGCTCGCGCGAAGCGCCCGATGTCGCGGCGTTGAATGCGATGTTCAGCGCGGCCGGTGTCGCCCCGAAGGCGATCGTGCGCGGGCTGGTGTGGTGACCTGCTGAAGTAGGTCTGAACGAAGGATTTTGCGCGCGCCTCAGGCGGCGGTTTCCTTGTTCTCGGCGAACACCGCTTCGATCTTGGCCTTCAGCGTCTGGGCGTTGAACGGCTTGACGATGTAGTTGTTCACGCCCGCCTTCTTGGCCGCGATCACGTTCTCGGTCTTGGATTCGGCGGTGACCATGATGAAGGGCGTCTGGCCGAAACCCGGGTCGGAGCGCACCTGCTGCAACAGGTCGTATCCGGTCATCGGCTCCATGTTCCAATCGGAAATGACGAGCCCGTAGCGCTTGGTCCGCATCTTACCGAGCGCCTCGGCGCCGTTATTGGCGTCGTCGACGTCGGCGAACCCGATCTGCCGTAACAGGTTGCGGATGATGCGGATCATCGTGCTGTAATCGTCGACGACGAGCACGGGCATTGACGGGTCGAGAGCCATGGCGTTTCGCTCCGCTGGCGGGCGCAACTACGAACAACCGGCCAGCGCCCATCCGACTTTGACCACATCGACTGGGTTCGAAATCCGGGCCGAGACCTGATTCGAATCGTGGGCCGAAATGGACATAAGTTCGAACTGGGATGCGTGCCGGCTCCTGCGTTCAGACATGGCGTCGCCACAGGAGCGTCACCCTGCCTAACGAGACGTAAAAGTACCATCGCGGGTTTGAAGATCGGGTTAACCGGCGCAGGGCCCCACGGGGTTGGCGGGCGCGTTACCATGGTTCGGGCTACCGACTTGACTCGGCGGCGGCCGGGACGGCACCTACCGCGCAGGAATTTCTTAACCGTTGCCGCCGGATGCCGACAACAAACTTCCTCATCGTGCGCGACGGCGCGGGCGACGGCGGCTTGCGCGGCGCGGTCGTCGCCATCGGTAATTTCGACGGCGTCCATCGCGGCCATCGGGCCGTCATCGCCACCACGCTCGGTCGCGCCCACAGCCTGGGGAAGCCGGCGGCGGCGCTGACGTTCGAGCCGCATCCGCGCGCCTTCTTCAATCCGCAGGAAAAGCTGTTCCGGCTGACCGACGAGCCGACCAAGCTGCGGCTCCTGTCCCGGACCGGGCTCGACGGTGCGATCGTTCTCACCTTCGATGCCGCGCTCGCCAGGCTGACCGCGGAAGAATTTGTGCAGCGCATCCTGGTCGAGCGCTTTGCCGTGAGCGGCGCGGTGATCGGCTTTAATTTCCATTTCGGCATGAGACGGACCGGTTCGCCGGATTTCCTCGCCGCCGAGGGCAAGAAATGCGGCTTTGCGGTCGATGTGGTGCCGCCGTTCGAGGACAACGGCCGGCCAGTCTCCTCGGGGCCGATCCGCGAGGCGCTGATCGCGGGCAGGGTAGAAGAGGCGGCCGAGTTCCTCGGTTATCCGTGGTTCGTCACCGGCGAAGTCGTGCACGGCGATAAGCGCGGCCGCGAACTGGGCTTTCCGACCGCCAATCTGGTGCTCGACGCCTCCTGCGGGCTGCGCCACGGCATCTATGCGGTCCGCGTCGGGATCGGCGGGCGGCGCTACGACGGCGTCGCGAGTTTCGGTCGGCGGCCGATGTTCGACAGCGGCGTGGTGCTGCTCGAAGTGTTTCTGTTCGACTTTTCCGGCGACCTCTACGGGCAACAGATCGACGTCGCCTTCATCGCGTGGCTGCGCGAGGAGGAGAAATTCGCCTCGGTCGACGCGCTGGTGCAGCAAATACATGTGGATGCGCGTCATGCCCGCGAGGCGCTGGCGCGCGCCGGCGACGCCTTCCCGCCGATCTAGGGCCTGTACTCACAAGCCGGCTCTCTCCCCAAGGTGGACATAGCCGGGTAAGCACGGCACGTCCGTTTTGTGGCCATAAGCTGCTGTGCTGCCTATCACCTTTGGAGGGTGTTCGATTGAGCGGCCCGCCTGACGTCTGAAGGGGTGGCGCCATAGCATCGCCGGAAGGCACGATTAAAGTAGGAAAGATCGCCAAATCCGACATTGAAAGCGATCGTGCTGATGCCACAATTGGCGAAGCGTGGATCGCTGAGCATCCGATGTGCGCGGGAAAGCCGCCGGCCGATAACGAAGGTCGAGAAGCTGACCCCTCTGCCCTCTAAAAGCTTGTGGACATTCCGCGGCGTCATACGTTGTCGTTTGGCAACCGCGCTGACCGACAAATCGCAGTCATCAAGATTGGCCATGATGTCGTTAATCACTTGCCGAAGCCGGGCGGCGCGAATGCCGCGGCCCCTGGCAATTGCGAGCCCATCATGTGTGGCGCCGATTGTTGCGCCGATCAGGTCTTGAATATGGGTGACGATAAGGCGATGCAGGTCAATCGTCCGCAAATACTCAATATCAGCAACCACATCCGCATAGGTCACAAGAAGGCTTAATGCTCCCTGGCCCTGCGAGACGATGCGGACGGGGTCATCGACGAGTTGGCCAACCAGAGGCTCAATCGCGGCTCGCGGAACGCGAAATCCCATGAAACGCATCGGCGTCGCACGCACGATACCGAGACCCGCCGAGCCGCGGGTAGCGACAAAGGCGTCGCCGCTCTGCAGCGTTATTTCCCGATTGCGATACTGCATAATGCTCTCACCGCTCACATTGACGCCAAGCAAGAGATCATCCTCGTCAATGGATGCGTCCACTTTTGATCGGACGACCTGGCGGACCCCGTTGAGCGCACCCGACATGATGCCGAGCCCCGGCAGAGACCACTTGGTGATGTCGACACGGACCTGACGATTGGGTAACGGCTCGAGCGGCTCGATTCTGCCGGGTGACGCTATGCGTTCGGACAAATCTCGTATCGCCTTGTTACGCATCGCCTCCGGCAAACCGTCGGTCGAGAACCGCACAGTGGCATTTGCGTTTTGCGGGCACATAACCGATCGACCCTTGAGAATGAACCGGGCAAAGCTCTCGGCGACATCATTGCATAAGTTCTCTCTTGTCCAAATCATGTTTCCCATTAGTCCAAGCCTCGCCCTACGGACCCATTCATTCTTTCGTGCGGTTAAGTCAGGGGAGCAACAATGTCAGGGGTCAAAACAGTTCTCATCGTTGGCGGCGGAATCGCGGGCCTCACCCTTGCTCGGGCGCTTCAGCAGCAAGGATTCGAGGTAGCCATGGTCGAACGTAGTCCGACGTGGCGTCCCGAGGGCGGAGGCATCGCTGTCCAGGCTAATGGAATGCGTGTCTTGCATGCACTTGGCCTCGGCACGGAGGTAGAACGTGCCGGGGCGCTTCTTCACCGCTGGAACTTTTGCGACCAAACCGGCGCGATTCTGGCGGAGAATGATCTCGATTCGCTCTGGAACGGCGTTGGACCGTGCATTGGCATCGAGCGAACGCGGCTGCAGCAGATCCTCGTTACTGGGATTGAGGGCGTGTCGTGCCGCCTAAACACTTCAGTGCAGTCTGTGGCGGAAGACAATGAGTGCGTTTCAGTGAGATTCAGCGACACTACTTCCGGCACCTACGATCTGGTCGTCGGTGCGGATGGTATATCGTCAACCATACGTGCCTTATGTTTCGGCGCGATTGCGCCGACATATACCGGCGCCATGGCATGGCGTAGCATTGCCCCGATCCGACCCCGTGGCCTTACCGACCTGCTATTCTTGCTGGGCGAGGATTGTTTCTTTGGGCTTTGCCCCGTAGGCGACGGGCGCACGTATGGCTTTGGCAACACATCCGGACCACGACAACATGAGCCACCGACTGGCCGGCTTGACCGACTGCGGCGTCGTTTTCTGGATTTTGGCGGAGTCGTCCGGGAGTATCTAACCGCGTTGGAATGCGACGATCAGATTCATTGCGGCCCGATTGATTGGATCACGATCGAGAAATGGCATAGCGGCAAGGTCGTTTTGATCGGTGATGCCGCTCATGCGAGTTCACCGATGATGGGACAGGGCGGATGCATGGCGATTGAGGATGCATATGTGCTTGCCCAATGCCTTCGCACCTGCGGCGCGACAAGACAGGCACTCGAGTCGTATGCTGCAAGACGACGCCCACGCGTGGACTGGGTCAATGCGGAAAGTCAAGGCGTTTCTTACAGCTTCAACTTACCGCCCACCACGCGCAACAACGCTCTGCGGCAGCATGGAGTGCAGATGTTCCGCCGTCGCTTCACCCCCCTCATTGCGGCACCGTAAGCAATATCAACGGCAAGTGATGAGTTGCGATGAGTTGCCGCGCTCACTCCGTTGTGGAAGGTCCAACGTCGCCTTCGGGTCATTTTCGACCGATTCAGCGTGGCTCCGCGATGTCCGGTCATCTGCGGAAGCGGACATCGGAGCCGAGTATTAATGAGTCTACGCCCCAGTTCTTCGGTTCGCTAAACTTCGAGCTGATGAATGGTCCGGTTGGCGGAGCGCAGCCGTCCGCTGAGTTCGCGCCCGATCGCCGCCATGAACAAAATCGCGGCAGACGGCGATTTCTCGGCGAGTTCGGCATAATCCGCGCGGCTGAGTGCATAGCAGACGAGGTCGCTGTCGGCGACGACGGAGGCCGAGCGCGGTCCATGGTCGAGCAGCGCAAGCTCGCCGAACACCGTGCCGGGTGAGAACGTCGCGAGCCGGATGCTCGCAGCGTTGGCGCGCTCCAGATAGGCGCTCGCGGTGCCTTTGAGCACGATCAGCACTTCGGGTGATAAATGGAGACGAAAGGCACCGTCGCAATGGCCCGGTCACGAACCTGATTGGTGCGTGTCAGTCATTGTCCGGGAGAGAAACTCAAGCACCAGAGTATTAAAAACGTCCGCATGATCGATTTGCGGATAATGGTGGGCACCCTCGATCACCGCGAGTTCTGATCGCTTGATCAGTTGGTGCAAAGCCATAGCACTGGCGAGCGGCCGATCTCCTGCCACTGGGGTCACATCGGACTCGCCTGCAATTACCAGCGTCGGACAAGAAACCTTGGCGAGCCGATCAGTGCTATCGAATTCGCCCAGATCGTTCATGATCTCCGCGTAGTTTGTGGGATCATTGGCCAGATAGTGAGCTTTATACCAGTCCATGATGGTTGGGTTTTCGGCCGCGAAGTTCGGCAAAAAATGACTTTCAAGCTGGCGCCCGGCGACCGCGCCCATTCCGTAGTGCCGAATGTGTTCATTGCGCTCCGCTCGTCGAGCCGATGCGCCCGAAAAGATCTTGCTGGCGGTCGAAACCAGGATGAGGGCGGTGATGACCTCTGGGTACGCAACAGTAAAAGCCTGCGCCACGAAGCCGCCCAGCGAGATGCCCATCAAGATTGTTTTTGAGATGCCAAGCGTCTGCAAAAGAGCCGAGAGGTCCTTAACAAATGTCGTAACACCGAGAGCCTCGCTACCCCGCTCAGATTCGCCAAACCCACGAAAGTCGAAGGTGAGCACCCTGAAATCGATCGGCGAGGATAGGAACTTGATAGCGCCAGCCTTGGCGGCTGCTAAGGCCAACGCTGTGCAGGAGAGTAATATTGGGTCCTTGCCCCACAAGGTCATAGACGCAACGATGTCCTCGAACGCGTATTTCCAATAAACCCTCCGGTTATCTGGCCCGGTCCCTTTCACTTCGGCTTAAGTCCTGCGAACTTGACGACCCTTCCCCATTTTCGCGTTTCGTTGGCGATCAATTCGCCGAACCGCCCCGGCGTCCCGCCAAGCATTACGCTATCCGTCGTTTCGAAGCGCGCCTTGATCTTTGAGTCAGCAAGCGCTGCGTTCACCTCGGAATTGAGCTCACTGATGATATTCGATGGCGTACGGAAAGGGGCGCCAATTCCGAAAAAAGAACTTGCCTCATAACCCGGCAGAAATTCGGCCAAGGCCGGAGTGTCGGGCAGCACCTTCGATCGTGTGGCTGTTGTCACCGCGATGGCACGGAGTCGTCCCGCTCGAACGTACCCGATCGCTGCCGGCATCGTAGCGAACATGAAGTCCACTCTTGCCCCAAGCAGATCGGTGAATGCCGGCATGGCGCTTCGGTACGGCACGTGGACGACGCTGATACCAGCCATCATGCCGAACAATTCACCGGCCATGTGCGGTGCCGTGCCAATTCCGGAAGAGGCCATATTGAGCTTTCCGGGGTTGTGCTTCGCGCGTGCGATAAGCTCAGCGACCGTCTTCACCGGCGACGACGGATGCACCACGAGCACCATCCGCTCGCGACTGATGCCCACGACCGGCTCGATGTCACGGATGAAATTGAAATTAAGCTTCTGGTAGAGCGTGGCGTTGATGGCGCTTGCAGGGCTTACCAAGAGGAGCGTGTAGCCGTCGGCAGGCGCCCGGACCACGTCTTCCGTCCCAAGATTCGTCCCTGCACCGGCCTGGTTTTCCACAACAAAAGGCTGACCCAGCCGCTCAGACAACCAGTGCCCCATCAGGCGCGCAAGGATGTCCGGGGTGCCGCCTGCAACGGCCGGCACGACAAAACGTACCGGCCGTGTTGGATAGGCCTGCGCCCACAACGCCGCCGGCGTGACACACATCGCCGAGCCCGCGATCGCAAATCGCAGAAATTTTCGACGCGGAAGGTACATGATTGTCCTCCGAAGCGAGCACCAATCCGGTCAAGAACATTAGACCTGATTGTTTGTCTCGAAGGCACACTAACCGACTTTGCCATATACGAATAATGCTATTACCGTATGTTTTCATATCGGCTTCGATATGGGGTGGGCTCGTATGGACTTGAGCGATCGGATCCAGCGCAGGGTCAAGTTACACGACCTCAAAGTGCTTATCGCTGTTGCAGAGGCCGGCAGCATGGGAAAGGCAGCAACACGCCTCAACACGTCCCAGCCCAACGTCTCCCGAGCCATCTCTGAACTGGAGCATGCAATCGGTGTGCGGTTGCTTGACCGGAGCCGGCATGGCGTGGAGATGAATACGTTCGGCCGCACATTGCTTGATTGCGGAGTGGCCGTATTCGACGACTTACGGCAAGCCGCGAAGACAATTGAATTTCTTAACGATCCGATGGTTGGGGAGGTGAGACTTGGCTGCAGTCCGTTTCTGGCCGCTGGTTTTATCTCGGGCGTGATAGAGCGGCTTTCACGTCGATATCCGCGAATTTCTACGCATCTGGTAAGCGCAGAGGTAAAGACGCTTCATCGAGAACTCACCGAGCGCCGATTGGAATTCATTGTTGCGCCGCGGTTCAGCACCCTGACGGACGATCGGCTTTGCTATGAAGTGCTCTTTGCGGACACGTTCTCGGTCGTTGCAGGTGCGCAAAATCCAGTCGCGCGCCGCCGCCGCATCACTCTTGCCGACCTGGTAACCGAACCATGGGTATTGCCACCGACGGACAGTGCGCTTGGCCCCAGTATGGTGCAAGCTTTTCGCGCGAGCGGTCTCGAATTTCCCCCAAGGGTATGCTCGGCCCCATTTGAAGGCCGTATCAGTCTGCTGACCACCGGGCGTTTCCTCACGATCATCGCGGCATCCGTGCTGCTCTTCCCCAGTAAGCGGAAGGACCTCAAAGTCCTGCCAGTCGAACTGCCGATCGCAGGTGCGCCGATAGAGATCGTGACGCTAAAGAATCGTCCCACGAACCCCGTCGCAAATCTCTTTGTGGAGGTAGCACGCGGTCTGGCGAAGATGTCTGCGAAATGCAATCCACGGGGCGACGATTAAGGTCGGCGGGTTTGTGCAGTCAATCATTCAAAGGGCAACAGAGCGCGAATGCCGGGTACTTCCAGAACTGCAGTAACCCGCAATGCCCGACTTTTCTCTTGGGTCATTTTCGACCGATTCAGCGTGGCTCCGCCAATCCGGTCATCCGCGGAAGCGGACATCGAACCAGTGCGTTTTATGAGTGCACGCCCCGTTCTTCGGTTCGCTAAACTTCGAGCTGGTGAATGGTCCGGTTGGCGGTGCGCAGCCGCCCGCTCAGCTCGCGCCCGATTGCGGCCATGAACAGGATGGCGGCGGACGGCGATTTCTCGGCGAGTTCGGCATAATCCGCGCGGCTGAGCGCATAACAGACGAGGTCGGTGTCGGCGACGACGGAGGCCGAGCGCGGTCCATGATCGAGCAGTGCAAGCTCGCCGAACACCGTGCCGGGCGAAAACGTCGCGAGCCGGATACTCGCGGCGTTGGCGCGCTCCAGATAGGCGCTCGCCGTGCCTTTGAGTACGATGAGCGCTTCGTCGCTCGGTTCGCCTTCGTGGAACACGATGGTCCCGGCCGGATAGGTCTTGCGTTTCATCTGCGCGGCGATCGCCCTGATGTCGCCCTGCGGGTAGCCGGCGAACAGGCCGATCTCGGCCGCCGCAAGTTCGGCGCCGCCGTCGTGCGAGCGTGTGCGCAGCACGCCGTCCTCCGCCCGCTCGATGGCGCGATCGACGTCGGGAAAAATCTCGGAAGCGTTGAACGACGGCAGCGCGCCGAATTCGCCGAGCCGTTCCATCGCGGTCGATGCCGCGCCGACGGCGAGCAGCAAGCCGATCTTGCGGCGGGCCAGATCGGATTTGATTTCAAGGAGCGTGCCGGTGCCGGTGCTGTCCAGCTCGGTGAGGCGGCGCAGGTCGAGAACCACGCAGGCGCAATCGTTACCGAGTTCGCCGTCGACCTGTTTGGCGATGGTCTCGCCGGTGCCGAAGAACAGCGCGCCTTGCAGCTCCATGACGAGGATCCTGCCGCCGGCGGTTTCGAGGAAGGTCCGCTCCGCCGCGGTGCGCGATTTGCGCGAGTGGATGACGTCGCAGCGGTAACTGCGCCGCACGACCGAGCGGCTCATGTGAAACACGAACAGCAAGACCGCGATGGCGACGCCGATGAAAACCGCCACGACGATGTTGAGAAAGATCGACAGCAGCGCGACGGTAATGACGACGACCAGATCGGCGATCGTGCTGACGCGCAGCGAGCGTGGCGCGGTGCGCACCCGCCGGATCAGGCGCAGGCTCCAGACATCGAAATGCTGGACGGCGATCACCATGATCACCGCCGACAGCGCGACGCGCGGGATATAGCCCAGCCAGCGGAATAGAAGAACGCTCGCCACCAGCAGCGCCGCCGCGTTGATCAGGACCGAAATGGGCGAGCGGCCGCCGAAGCCGCGGTTGGCGATGCTGGCGCCGATATTGATGCCGCAGGTGATGCCGCCGAAGCAGGCCGAGGCAACGTTGGCGAGCCCATAGCGCAGGAGAATGCGGTCCGTGTCGCGGCGCGGTTCGCCGGGCGCCGTGACCAGCTTGGTACAAAGCAGTGCATCGATCGATGCGACGATGGCGAGCGCCAGCGCGCCGCCCACGATGGTCGGCGCAAAGGCAAAGAGCGTCGCGGCATTGTCCAGACGCGCAAAATAAGGGAACGCGCTGAACTGGAGGAGAGTGGAGGCCGACGCGCCCGCCATGACGGGGCCGAGCAGGGCGCCGAGCCCCACGAGCCGGCAGACATAATAGAGTGCGCAGCCGAAGCAGAAGCCCGTCAGCATCGGCGGCACTTTCGGGATGAGCTTGCGCGCGTTCCACATCACCGCGAATGTCAGTGCCGCGACGACGACGCTGAGCGGCTTGATCGACGCCCAGTGCGCCGGCACCGCGGTGAAGGCGATGTTCTGGTCGAAGCCGCAGACATTGCCGATCTGCACCAGAAACAACAGCAGCGCGGCGGCGTTCTGAAAGCCGGCCATGACCGGCTGCGGGGTGAATTTGATCAGGCTGCCAAGCTTGACGAACCCGAACAGCGCCTCGAAGGCGCCCGCCAGCAGCACAATGGCAAACACCATGGCGAGCACCAGCGGAATGCCGCCGGCGGCGATTTGCGGCGCGCCCGAATGAACGAGCCCATAGGTCAGCGCGCCGAGGAAGAACGAGCTGATAACCCGCGGCGCATAGACGGTCGTGGTCGGATCGCCGAGCACCACGCAGGCGGCGCCGAAGACCAGTGCCGTGATCAGACCGGCGAGCGCGCCGGCGGCGAAATAGCTGTCGCCGAACGAGCCGAACGCGAACATGCCGTAGCCCATGGCCAGCGGAATGGCGACGGCGGCGGAGACAAGCCCACCGGCCGCTTCGCCGCGGACATTCAATGACTCCGGCACATTTCCCCCCGGATCGGCCCGATATGCCCCCAGACCGGCCTTTGTGACGATTGAGCGTTTCTCTGATCGCAGGGTCAAGGCCCCTGGGGCGGTTTCCCATTTGAGGCCGGCGCCATTATGCTTCGCGCATCGTTGCGCGGTGATCATGACTTAAAGTTCCACGGCCGGATCGGACGAGCGGCTGCGCCGGGCGCTGACCGCCTTCCTGCGCCAGGAAGTGCAGGCGCCGGCGAGTGCCGTGACCGACTTTCTCGACATGATCATCGAGGATGCGCGCGCAGCGGAGTTGGAGCAGGTTCTCGCCGATCTCAATCGCATGCGCAGCGCCAGCACGCAGCTCAACGCCTTCGTCAAAAGTCTGATCCAGGATTCATCGGCGGATCGCCGCAACGGCGAGGATATCGAGACGTTTCACCGCCGCCTGCGGCACGATCTGCGGACGCCGCTCAACGCCATCAAGGGCTACAGCGAGCTTCTGATCGAGGACATGCCGGCGGCAGGCGAACATCCGCTGCGCGCCGATCTGACCAGGCTCAAGGCGTCGGCCGACCAGTTGCTCGGCCAGATCGACGCCATGATCGTACTGGCGCGGCAGGACGGCGCCGCATCGGCCGATGCAGAAAGCCGGGCGCAACAATTCGATCTCGTCGCCGAGGCGCTGCGCAGCCTCGCGCCGCTTGCCGCCGGCAATGCCGTGCGTGAGACGGTGAAGGCGAGCCACATCCTCGTCGTCGACGATAACGCTTCGAATCGCGACGTACTGGAGCGGCGGCTGGCGCGCGAGGGCCACCGGGTGATGGCGGTAGCGAGCGGCGCGGCCGCGCTGGAGCAGGCCGCGGCGGAAGAATTCGATCTGATCCTGCTCGATCTGATCATGCCGGAGATGAGCGGCTTCGAAGTGTTGCGGCGGCTCAAGGCGGCGGATCACACCAGGCATATCCCGGTCATCGTCATCTCGGCGCTCGACGAACTCGACAGTGCCGTGCGCTGCATCGAGGCCGGCGCCGAGGACTATCTGGCCAAGCCTTTCAACCCGGTGCTGCTGCAGGCGCGGATCGGGGCGAGCCTGGAACGCAAATGGCTGCGCGACCGGGAAAAGGCGGCTGCGGCAGACCTGGTCCTCGAAAAGCAACGCTACGAAGAGTTGCTGCTCAACATCCTGCCGCCGCCGATCGTGCGGCGCATCCGCGATGGCGAAGGCCTCATCGCCGATCACTTCGTCGACGCGACGATCCTGTTCTGCGACGTCGTCGGCTTCACCGCGCTCAGTCAGGAGCTGACGCCGGCGCGCACCATCGATTTTCTCAGCCGGATCTTTTCGGCGTTCGACCAGCTCGTCGCCGAGCTGCAAGTCGAAAAGATCAAGACGATCGGCGACGCCTATATGGTGGCGGCCGGAATTCCCCAGGTGCAGCCGGACCACGCCCACCGCATCGCCCGGCTCGCGCCGCGCATGCTCGACGCGGTCGAGGCAGTCGGTCGCGACGTCGCGTTAAGGCTGGAGGCGCGTATCGGCATCCACAGCGGACCGATCGTGGCCGGCGTGATCGGCACGCACAAATTCGTTTATGACGTCTGGGGCGACACCGTGAATACCGCAAGCCGCATGGAATCCCACTCGCTGCCGGGACGCATTCAAATCTCGGCCCAGACCCGTGCGGAACTCGGCGACCGCTACACGATTGAGCGACGCGGCATCATCGACATCAAGGGCAAGGGGATGATGGAGACATTCTTCTTAAACCCATGATCGCCTAATTCCCATGCCTGATCTGGACGCCATCGTCATCGGAGCCGGTCACAACGGGCTCACCTGCGCCGCCTATCTGGGCATGGCGGGGTTGCGCGTGCGCGTAGTCGAGCGGCGCGGCGTCGTGGGTGGCGCCTGCGTGACCGAGGAATTCCATCCGGGTTTCCGCAACTCGACCGCCGCCTATACGGTCAGTCTCCTTCAGCCCAAGGTCATTCGCGATCTCGATCTGCACCGGCACGGCCTGCGCATCGTCGAGCGCCGCGCGCAGAATTTCCTGCCGTTGCCCGAGGGCCGCTATCTGCTCACGGGCGAGGGGCGCACCGCGCGCGAGATTGCCAAATTCAGCGCGCGCGACGCCGAGCGGTATGCCGACTATCAGGCCGAGATCGCGCGCACCGCCTCGGTACTGCGCGGCCTCGTGCTCAAAGCGCCGCCGAACCTGTTGCTCGGCAATTTTACCCGCACATTGGGGGAACTCGGCAAGTTCGCGGGGGTCGGCAAGCGTTTGTGGAAGACCGACGGCTTCAAGTCCGCCTTCAATCTGTTCCGCAAGTCCGCCGGCGAGACGCTTGACCGCTGGTTCGAATCCGATCCGATCAAGGCGGTGCTCGGCTTCGATGCGGTCGTCGGTAATCTGGCGAGCCCCTACACGGCGGGCTCCGCCTATGTGCTGCTGCACCACGCGTTCGGTGAAGTGAACGGCCGCGCCGGCGTATGGGGCCACGCGATCGGCGGCATGGGCGCGATCACGCAGGCGATGGCGCGCGCGGCGGGCGAGCACGGCGTGAGCATCGATGTTGGCAAGCCGGTCCGCGAAGTCATCGTTGAGGGCAGCCGCGCCTGCGGTGTCGTGCTCGACGACGGGACTGTGCTGCGCGCCCGCGCCGTCATCGCCAACGTCAACCCGCAAAGCCTGTTGCAGACGCTGGTGCCCGGGCAGGCAGTGCCACCACGCGCGGCGGCGCGCATGAAGCGCTGGAAGGCCGGATCGGGCACGTTCCGCATGAATGTCGCGCTGTCGAAGCTGCCCGAGTTTTCGGCGCTGAAAGGCGAGGGCGATCATCTCACCTCCGGCATCATCCTGGCGCCAAGCCTTGCCTACATGGACCGCGCCCATCGCGATTGCGTGCGCGACGGCTTCAGCCGTGAGCCGATCGTCGAAATGGTGATCCCCTCGACGCTCGACGACAGCCTCGCGCCGCCCGGCGCGCATGTGGCGAGCCTGTTCTGCCAGCATGTCTCGCCGGACTACTGCACCGGCGCAGCCGCGAACGAGCGCCGGGAGAAACTCGCCGACCTGATGATCGACACGGTTGAGACCTATGCGCCGGGCTTCAAGGCGAGCGTGATCGCGCGGGCGAGCTTGTCGCCGGCCGACCTGCAACGCGAGTTCGGCCTGCCGAATGGTGACATCTTCCATGGCGCGCTGACGCTCGATCAGCTGTTCTCGGCGCGGCCGATGCTCGGCTTCGCCGACTACCGCATGCCGATCCTGGGCCTTTATTTATGTGGTTCGGGTGCCCACCCGGGCGGCGGCGTGACTGGGGCGCCGGGGCACAACGCCGCGCAGGCGGTAATCACCGACCTCGTGAGTCATCCACACCCGCGTGCCTGAGCGGATGACAGCGCGCGAATCCGCCGTTATTCGAAAAAGCATGTCGCGCTATTTCCGTATCGCCCGCTCCAGGACCGGGCTGGGCATGTTCGCAACGCGGCCGATCAAGCGGGGCGCCTACATCGCCACCTATCGGGGCCGCGTCATTTCGGACGAGGAAGCGGAGCGCCGCGAAGCGCGCGGCGCCCGCTACATGTTCGAGCTGACCAAGACAAGGACCATCGACGGATCACCGCGCTGGAACATCGCGCGTTACATCAATCATTCCTGCAAGCCGAACGCCAAGCCGGTAGGTCGCAAAGGCGGCATCGTCATCGTGGCGGACCGGCCGATCGAGCCCGAAGAAGAAATCACCTACTCGTACGGCAAAGAGTACTTGCAGTATTTCATTGAGAGCGGCGGGTGCAAATGCGCCGCCTGCCGCAAGAAGCGCGCTAACAAACGCCGGAAGCAGCGCGAGGCGCGTCTTGGTGCGCGCAAATCCCGGAGCGCACGCAAGTTTCGGCCTGCCGCGCGGAAGTCGCGCGCCGGTGCGCACAAGCGGGGCGCCGGCGGCAGACGTAAAGGGGTACGTAGGGCGGCTGCGTCATAGTGCGCTACTGCCGATTGGTCGCTCACCCGGGCCGATAACTGCTACAAGCGTTCGCCGTGTCGCGAATATTTGTCAGCCATTCGAGCAGCAACGATGCCGAGGCCGTCGGCATGCGCGACTGGCTCGCGGCGGAAGGCTGGGACGACATTTTTCTCGACCTCGATCCCGATCGCGGCATTGCCGCGGGTGAGCGCTGGGAACGTGCGCTTAATCAGGCGGTGAATTGCTGCGAGGCCGTACTGTTTCTCGTCTCGCGCGCCTGGCTCGAATTCGCGCTGGTGCCAGCGCGAATTCAACCTGGCCCACAAGCTCAATAAGCGGTTGTTTGGTCTACTGATCGAGCCGCTCGATCACGCCGAACTGCCGCCCGACCTGACTGGCAACTGGCAGGTGACGGACCTGGCCACGGGGCACGACGCGGCGTTCTTTCAGGTGAAAGTGCCGCGCACCCACGACGAGGTGAAGGTCGGCTTTTCGCAGGAAGGACTGGCGCGGCTCCGCGCCGGGCTGGTCAAAGCCGGGCTTGATCCGCGTTTTTTCGCCTGGCCGCCCGACAGCGATCCGCAGCGGCCGCCCTATCGGGGGCTGCGTGCGCTCGAGGCCGAGGACGCCGGCATTTTCTTTGGCCGCAACGCGCCGATCCTGGAAGCGCTCGATCGGCTGCGCGGACTGCGCGAGGCGGCGGCGCCGCGATTGATGGTGATCCTCGGCGCCTCCGGCGCCGGCAAATCGTCGTTTTTGCGTGCCGGCCTGTTGCCGCGGCTGGCGCGCGATGACCGGCATTTCCTGCCGCTGCCGATCATCCGGCCTGGGCGGGCCGTGATGACAGGCGAGACTGGTCTCATCGTGGCGCTTGAGGCGGCGCTGGCGGCCGCCGCCAACAGCGCGGCGGATTTGGGACCGGTGAGCAAAGGGGAGGCGGGCTCGCTCGGGCCGCTCTTGCGGCTTCTCGTCGACAAGGCCGTCGGCGACAGTCCCGACGCCGAGGCAAAAGCCAATCCGCCGCTCCCGGTCATCGCCATCGATCAGGGCGAAGAGCTGTTTCGCGTTGAGGGCCAGGACGAGGCCCAGACGTTTCTGTCGTTGTTGCGCCAGCTGCTGACAGCCGACGACCCGGGCGTAATCGTGCTGTTCGCGATCCGCTCGGATTCCTACGGCTATCTCCAGGAAGCAAAGCTGCTCGATTCGATCGGCAAGACGCCGTTCGATCTCGGCCCGATGCCGAAAGGATCCTATGCCGAAGTGATCAAGGGGCCTGCCGCGCGGCTGGAAAAATCGGATCGGCCGTTGAAGATCGAGGACGCGCTGGTCGACGATCTGCTCGGCGACATCGAGGCCGGCGGCGCCAAGGACGCATTGCCGCTGCTCGCGTTCACGCTAGAGCGCCTCTATCTGGAGCACGGCGGCGACGGAAAGCTGACCGCGTCCAAATACCAGGCGCTGGGCGGCATCAAGGGTTCGATCGAAGCGGCTGTCGCGCGCGCTTTGGAAAATGCCGACACCGATCCGACAGTTCCCAAAGACAGCGCTGCAAGGCTCGGCCTGTTGCGCCGGGGATTGATCCCATGGCTGGCCGGGATCGATCCTGATAACGGGGCGCCGCGCCGCCGGGTCGCGCGTCTGTCGGAGATTCCCGCGCGATCGCGGCCGCTCATCCAAAGCCTCGTCGAACAGCGCCTTTTGATCACGGATGTCGCCAAGGAAACCGGTGAACAGACGATCGAGCCAGCGCACGAGGCGTTGCTGCGGCAATGGGGCTTGCTCGAGGGCTGGCTGGCGGATGACGCGGCGCTGCTTGCCGTACTGGAAGGCGTCAAGCGCGCCTCGCGGGAATGGAAGGATCACGCCAGGAACGCAACGTGGCTTGCGCACACCACCGATCGGTTGGCGGCGGCGGAGCGGCTGAGCGCGCGGCCTGACCTCGCGGCGAGCCTGGAGCCGAGTGACTATGAGTATCTTGCGGCCTGCCGCAGCGCCGAATCGTCGGCGCGCCGACGGCGGCGGAGCATTCAGGCGCTCATCTATACGCTCTTGATCGGCATCATCGTCGGCCTGCTCGGCTGGATGAACCAGGCCTATATCCGCGAGCGTTTCAATTGGTTCGTCACCATGCGACCCTATATGCTGGCCAATTTCACGCCGTACACTCTTACGGCGGATGCCGAGCAGAAACTGAAACCGAAAGATAAGTTTCACGAGTGCGGCACGAATTGTCCGCAGATGATCGTGATTCCGCCGGGCAAATTCGTCATGGGTTCGCCCGAGAGCGAGGCCGGCCGTGCGCCAAATGAGGGCCCGCAGCACCCCGTCACGATTGCGAGGCAATTCGCGGTTTCGATCTACGACGTGACGTTCGACGAGTGGAATGCGTGCGTGAAGGTCGGCGGCTGTCCCAAAGTCGCCGACAGCGGGTACGCCGGCGGCAATATGCCGATCACGAATGTAACCTGGAACGATGCCGAGACCTACGTGGAATGGCTCGCCAAGATGACGGGCCGCCCTTACCGGCTGCCGACCGAGGCCGAGTGGGAATACATCGCGCGAGCCGGCACGGCGACGACCTATTACTGGGGAAACGAACTCGGCGCCGGCAACGCCAATTGCATGATATGCGGCTCGCAGTGGGACAACAAAGGTCTGTCGCCGGTCGGTTCGTTCAAACCCAATCCGTTCGGGCTCTATGACGTGACGGGCGATGTGTGGCAGTGGCTGCAGGATTGCTTCCACAGGAATTACGTGGGCGCGCCCGCCGACGGATCGGCCTGGACCAGCGGCGACTGTAGTCTGCGCGTCGATCGCGGCGGCTCATGGATCAGCGCCGCCTCGAATTTGCGGATTGCCTTTCGCGGCAGCTACGCGGCCGGCAGCCGCAATTACAGCCTCGGGCTGCGGGTGGCGAGGACGCTGACGCCGCCGTAAAAGCGTCATGTCGGACGGGCAGCGCGACGGCGCCTGGGGAGGAAGAATGCGGATCGGGGTCGATCTCGGCGGAACAAAGATCGAAGCCATCGCGCTGGATGAAGACGGCGCCGAGCTGTGGCGGCGGCGCGTTGCGACACCGGCCGGCAACTATGACGCGACGCTCGCCGCCATTGCGGGCCTGGTTCTGGCCGCGGAGAGCGAACTATCACTGCAAGGCACGGTCGGCATCGGCACCCCCGGCGCGATCTCGTCCGTCACCGGCATGATCAAGAATTCCAACAGCACGTGCCTGATCGGGCGCCCGATCGACCGCGATCTTGGCAAGCTGTTGCGGCGACCGATCCGCATCGAGAACGACGCCAACTGCTTCGCCTTGTCGGAAGCGACCGACGGCGGCGGACGTGACGGGCGCGTCGTCTTTGGTGTGATCCTGGGAACCGGTGTCGGTGGTGGCATCGTCATCGACAAGACTCTTCTCGTCGGCCGCAACTGCATCGCCGGCGAGTGGGGACACAATACCTTGCCGTGGATCCGTCAGGACGAATGGCCCGGAGCGCAGTGCTATTGCGGCAAGTACGGCTGCATCGAGACTTATCTGTGCGGCGCCGGCTTGGCGCGGCAGTATTACGCGTTGGCGCAGCGCAGTCTGACCGCAAACGACATCGCCGCAGCGGCGCACGACGGCGATGAGGCCGCGCTCAGCAGCCTTTCGCTTTATCGCGGCCGGCTGGCGCGGGCGCTGGCCTCGGTCATCAATGTGATAGATCCCGATATCATCGTGCTGGGCGGGGGACTGTCCAACATCGATGCGGTCTACGCCGGACTCACCGATTTGATCCTGAAGTTTGCTTTCACGGATGTTCTGCGCACCAAAATTGCGCGCGCCGTTCACGGCGATTCCAGCGGCGTGCGCGGTGCCGCATGGCTTTGGCCGTCTGGCAAGGCGCCCGGCGTGCCAAACGCGCCGCGATCTAGCTAGCTCTTGTCGTCGCTGTGGTCGTCACCGTCGCTGCGCTGGTTGCGGTATTCGCGCGCCCATTGGGCGGCCAGAACGCCGAGCAGTGCGACCGGCACCAGGCGTTGCCAGCCGAGCGTGCGGCCCACCTGCATGGCGGTGGCGAGGAGGCGCGGGTCGAGCAGCCATGAGCCGCCGTGCGCATGGGCGGCGCGTGCGAGGATCGCGCGTTCTCTGGCGCGGCGGCGCGACATCGCCGCGCACAGCGCCGCGATCAGGACGACCAAAATGAAGAAACCGGCGACGATCAGGCCCGCATAGACGCCGCCGAAGCGCGACTCCAGCCAGACGTAAGCCGCGACGCAGAGGAAAACGAACGCCGTCAGCGCGGCGACCGCAGCCAAGCCGAGCCAGATGAAGACGCCGGCTGTCGCGCCGGTCTTCGATTGGATCGCGAGGGTTGCCTCGCGCATCAGGCCTTTGATCATGAAAGCTCCGCGCCGCCTTGCCGCGCCGGGTTAGCGCCGCCAGGCCGCCCCAAGCAGGAAACCGAGCGCGGCGGCGATCGCGAGCGTCGTGTAGGGCCGCTCCTTGATCGACTGATCGATCGCCTCGACGAAATTGTCCGATACCTCGCGCATCGCGTCGACCGCTTCCGCTCCCTTGGTCTGCGCGTCCGTCACCACGCCGTCGACGCCGGTCTTGACGCCGGTCTTGGCGCGCTGCCACGCCGCGTTGCCCTTGGTCGAGAGGATGGCGGTGACCTGTTCGGCGAGGCGGCTGAAATCGTCGCGCAGCGCCTGCAAGTCCTTTTCGATGTTGCCTGACGCCGCGGCGGCGGCGCCGCCTGCCTCGCGTACGCCTTCGCGCGCTTCCTTCAGGCTGTCACGAGCGCTCTGCGAGAAATTGGAAGAGGTAGTCATGCCAATACTCCATCAAGCAAAAGCGGGAGGCTGCCCGGTCAATTAGCAGATGCCCCGAAAGTTCCATTTGATCATGGTCAATCGCACGACGCAATTCACGTTGGTGCCGCGGCCACTAGTCCGGCAATTTCACGTCTTCATGCGGGAAGAGGTGGCTGAAAACGACAAGGCCGACAATCGACAACGGCACGGCGAGAAACGCCCCGATCGGCCCCCACATCCAGGTCCAGAATGCCAGCGCCAGCACGACGAGAAGCGGGTTGAGTGTCATTCTCCGGCCGACGATGGTGGGGGTGATGAAATGTCCCTCCAATGTGCACAGGCCGAGCATCGCCGCCGGAGCGATCAGGGCGTGGCTGAGCGAAGGAAAGCTGACAAGGCCGACGCCGAACATGATGATCATCATGATGGCCGGCCCCACATAGGGGACGTAGTTGAGCAGCGCGGCGAGCAGTCCGAAGATCGCCGGATCGGGCAGGCCAATCAGCCAGGCGCCCAGCGCAACGACAACGCCGAGCGCGGCGTTGATCATGGTGACGATGGCGAGGTAACCGGCGAGGTTCTTCTCGATGTCGTTGACGATGCGCAGGAAGCGCAGCCGCGCTTCCTGGCTGGAAAACATCAGCACGATGCGGTTGCGAAGCCCGATCTGGCTGCCGAGAAAGAACAGGAGCGTACCGAAGAACAAGAGCAGCCCGCCGGCCGCGGGGGTGAGGAAGGCGACGACCGGCAGCACGACGTTCGGACCGGCGGCTGAGGGCGCCGCGGCGCCGCTGCCGAACAGCGAGGTCTGCAATTCGCGTAATGCCGCAAGCGGCGGACCAAGCACGCTGAGCTTCTGCTTGATGCTGGCGCCGATCTGTGGCGCACGGCCGATCCACTCGCTGATCGGACCCGCAAGCGATGTTGCAGCCAGCGCCAGCGCCCCGACCGCAACCGCAACGATGACGGTGCTGCTGATCCAGGGCGAGATGCCGTAGCGTTTGCCGGCCTTGATCAGCGGCGCGAGCGTCAGCGACACCACCGCCGCGATCAGGATCGGCAGCAGGATTTCGCCGCCGACATAGAGCACGCCGCCAAAAAGAATGAGAAAAATGCCGATATTGGCGGCCTGTCCTGTCGATGCCCAGATGGACTTGAGGCTGGCTACCGGCTGCGGGTCGCTGATGATAAGGGCATGGCGCGGCTCACGGCTGGCACGGATGTAGTCCATCTTACCCTCCGGGGCATCGGCGTTTGGCCCGCCGGCATTTTCGGCAAATTCGGGCAGCTCAATACGCCCACTTTCTTCGGCAAATTCTTGCGTTAACGCCGGGTTGGGGGGGCAGGTTCCAGGGGACAGCCTCGGTGTCCTCGCCGGCCGCCCTTTCCGCACCGCAACAGGCTTGTTAGAAGGCGGCGACACGAGACCCGCAGCATGAGCGAGACGCCGACCAAAGCGCGCAATTACAGCGAGACGCTGTTTTTGCCGAAGACCGATTTCCCGATGCGCGCCGGGCTGCCGGCCCGCGAGCCGGAAATCCTGGCGCGCTGGAAGAAGCTCGGGCTTTACGAGCGGCTGCGTGCCGCCGGCAAGGGGCGGAAGAAATTCGTCCTGCACGACGGGCCGCCCTACGCCAACGGCAACATCCACATCGGGCACGCGCTCAACAAGATCCTCAAGGACGTGGTGACGAAGAGCCAGCAGATGCTCGGCTCCGATTCCAACTACGTACCGGGCTGGGACTGCCACGGCCTGCCGATCGAGTGGAAGATCGAGGAGGAGAACTACACCGCCAAGGGCAAAAGCAAGCCGGACTTTTCCGACGCCGCGGCGCTCGTCGCATTCCGCCAGGAATGCCGCGCCTTTGCCGAGCACTGGATCAAGGTGCAGCGCGGGGAATTCGAGCGGCTCGGCGTGGTCGGCGACTGGGCGCACCCCTACACCACGATGGCATTCGCCGCCGAAGCGCAGATCGCGCGCGAATTGATGAAATTCGCCGCCGAAGGCACGCTCTATCGCGGCTCAAAGCCGGTGATGTGGTCGGTGGTGGAAAAGACCGCGCTCGCTGAAGCCGAGGTCGAATACGAGGAATACGTTTCGGATCAGGTATGGGTGAAGTTTCCGATCGAGGATGTCGCCACCGCGGTAAATCTCAATACCCCGCCAATTCGTGGAGCCGGTGCAGAAGCTTATCGTGAACTTGAGAAAGGTCAGGATCGGATCAGGCAGTTTCGCAGGGACCTTGAAAACGCGTTCGTTGTTATATGGACGACGACGCCCTGGACACTGCCAGGTAACCGCGCGATCAGCTATTCGCCGAAGATTGAATACGGCCTTTATCAGGTGGTCGATGCTCCGTCCGATAATTGGGCCAAGGTCGGCGATAAGCTGGTGATAGCCGACAAGCTCGCTATCGAAGTCTTCCGACAAGCTCGCGTCACGGCATTCAGGCGAATGGGGGACGTTGATTCCAAAGTTCTGGCCGCAATGGTATGCGCGCATCCACTGAAGGGTTTCGGCGGCGGCTATGACTTCCAAGTCCCGCTGCTCCCCGGCGATCACGTTACCGATGACGCTGGCACCGGCTTCGTGCATACCGCGCCGGGCCACGGTCGCGAGGATTTTGATGTTTGGACGGCGAACGCGCGCCAGCTTGCCGCGCGCGGCATCAACACTGCGATCCCCTACACGGTCGACGGCGACGGCTGTTTCACCGATCACGCACCCGGCTTCACCGGCAAACGCGTGCTGACGGAGACCGGCGAGAAGGGCGACGCCAACGAGGCCGTCATCAAGGCGCTGATCGAGGCCGGTATGCTGCTCGGGCGCGGGCGGCTCAAGCACGAGTATCCGCATTCCTGGCGCTCGAAGAAGCCGGTGATCTATCGCAATACGCCGCAATGGTTCATCGCGATGGACAAGGACATTGCCAAGCCCAACGATACGCTGCGCCATCGCGCGCTGGCGGCCATCAAGGCCACGCGCTGGGTGCCGGCCGCCGGCCAAAACCGCATCACCGGCATGATCGAATCCCGTCCCGACTGGGTGATCTCGCGGCAGCGCGCCTGGGGCGTGCCGATCACGGTGTTCATTCAGGAAAAGCCGGATGGCTCGGTCGAGATTCTCGACGATCCCGAAGTCAATGTCCGCATCGTCGAGGCTTTCGAGGCCGAAGGCGCCGACGCCTGGTACAAGCCCGGCGCGCGCGAGCGCTTCCTCGGCAAGCGCGGCAACGAAGGCTGGCAGAAGGTCGACGACATTCTCGACGTCTGGTTTGATTCCGGCTCGACGCACGCCTTCGTGCTGGAAGACCCGCGGCATTTCCCGGGCCTCGCCGGCATCAAGCGCAAGGGCGACGGCGGCCCGGACGCGGTGATGTATCTGGAGGGCTCCGACCAGCATCGCGGCTGGTTTCAGTCGTCGCTTTTGGAAAGCTGCGGCACGCGCGGCCGCGCGCCGTTCGACGTGGTGCTGACCCACGGTTTCGTGCTCGACGAAGGCGGGCGCAAAATGTCGAAGTCGCTCGGCAACGTCACCGCGCCGCAGGACGTGATCAAGGATTCGGGCGCCGACATCCTGCGCATGTGGGTGTGCGCCGCCGATTATGCCGACGACCTGCGCATCGGCGGCGAGATTCTCAAAACCACGGTCGATACCTATCGCAAGCTGCGCAACACGCTGCGCTGGCTCCTCGGCAATCTGGCGCATTTCCACGCCGCCGAGCGCGTCGCGCACGATCGGATGCCTGAGCTTGAGCGGCTGATGCTGCACCGGCTCGCCGAACTCGATGCGCTGGTGCGAGGCGCTTACGCGGATTTCGACTTCAAGCGCATCTTCGCCGCGCTCAGCGCCTTCATGACGTCCGATCTGTCGGCGTTCTATTTCGATGTCCGCAAGGACACGCTCTACTGCGAGCCGTACTCCTCCGTCGCGCGCAAAGCCTGCCTCACCGTGCTGGATCAGCTGTTCCGCTGCACCGTGACCTGGCTTGCGCCGATGCTGTGTTTCACCGCCGAGGAGGCATGGCTGGCGCGCGATCCGGCGGCAACCTCGGTTCACCTTGAGCCATTCCCGGACATTCCGGCGGCGTGGCGCGACGACGCGCTCGCGGAAAAATGGCGCAAGCTCCGTAACCTGCGCCGTGTCGTCACCGGCGCGCTTGAACTTGAGCGTGCGGCCAAGCGCATCGGCTCCTCGCTCGAAGCGCACCCGCTGATCTACGTCTCCGATCGCGACCTGTTCGACACCGTCGTCGATGCCGATCTTGCCGAACTCTGCATCACGTCGGGGGCGGCGCTGATCGAGGGCGAGGGTCCGTTGGATGCGTTCCGTCTGCCCGACGTGGCCGGAGTGGCGGTCGTTCCGCAAACGGCGGAAGGCCGCAAATGCGCCCGCTCGTGGAAGATCACTCCCGCGGTGGGTGAAGACCCGCAATTCCCCGACGTGACGCCGCGCGACGCCCAGGCGCTCCGAGAATGGGAAGCCATGCGCAACGCGGCAGAGTAGGGGACAGCATGGCCGACGCGGCGCCCGCCAAGGCGGATCAAGAGCCCGAACGGGCGGCCAGTCCCTCCTATGTGTGGGGGCCGCTGAGCGCCTTCGGGCTATTTGTCGCGGCGCTCGCCTGCGCCGCCGACCAGGCCGTCAAGTTCTGGCTGCTGTTGGGGGCGCATCTCAATAACATCGAACCGATCGTGCTGGCGCCGTTTGCCGAATTGGTGCTGACCTGGAACACCGGCATCAGTTACGGGCTGTTTCCGCAGCGCGGGCCGATCGGGCCGTGGGCATTGCTGGCCTTCAAGATCGTTGCCGTGGGCTTTTTGTGGGCCTGGCTGGCGCGCGCCCGGTATCGGCTGACGGGCCTGTCGCTTGGGCTGATCATTGGCGGAGCGTTTGGTAATGCCCTCGACCGGCTGCACTGGCCGGGAGTGATGGATTTCGTGCTGCTCCACGCCCAGATCGCTGGCCGAACCTATAACTGGTACGTGTTTAACCTCGCCGACGTCGCCATCGTTGCGGGGGTTGTCGGACTTCTCTATGAATCGGTGTATCCGGGGAGCGCCGCAAAAGCGCCCTGATCGAGTATATAACGGATCGCAGTGGGGTATTTCTTTAAGGGCATGAAGCCCTTGGGGAAGAGTGCCGAACCGGCACCTCAGGGTGAGGGCATGCCGCAGCATCGCTTGCAGAGCCGAATCGACGGCCAGCCGACCCGTGGGCATGGGCCGCTGACACGTATCGTGTGCCGCGCCGCACTGGCAGCCAGTATCGTCTGTGTCGCCACGGCTGCGGCGCGAGCCGGCGACGATGACACGCAGGGCTCGAGCAGTTCCTTCTATGACCAGTTCCTCCAGGTGATCGGCATCTCTAACGGACCAAACATCAATTACGGCGAACGCTCGCCATTGGTCGTGCCACCGACCAAAGACCTGCCGCCGCCATCCGCCAGCGCGGGCCCGCCGGTGGCGGACTGGCCGAAAGACCCGGATGCTGCACGGCGCGCCAAAGCCAAAATTAAGGAGAGGCCGCATCCGCATGCGGATTACGCGACCGATTTGGCGCGGCCGCTGCGGCCTGACGAACTCAACGTCCCCGGCAATGGCGGCCGCGGCAGCGCGCCCACGCCCGGTGCGTCTTCCAACGCCGACTACCCGGAGCGCGATTACACCGCGCCAAAGAAGAGCGTCTTCGACCTGTTCAATACCAGCAAGCAGCAATACGCGACATTTACCGGTGAGCCGGCGCGCACCAGCCTGACGGATCCGCCTGCCGGCTACATCGACTCCGTCCGCCGATCAGCCCTACGGCATCGGACCAGCCCAGAAGAAATACAAGATCCCGACTGTTGCCGAGCGTGCCGAGCTTACCAGGTAGCGGATCCACAGGCTCAAACGAGGCCAATTCGGGACACTGGTACCGGCCCGGTATTTGCATAGCCGGTATCCAAGCAAATCGAGCGTGCGCGGGCGCATCCTTGCCCAAACCGGAGACCTGAATTTGCCTGATTGCGTCCTGCCTTTGAGGCGCGCGCGCCACAGCCTTGTGTGTGCGCTTGCGCTCGCTGCCATGGCGACGTGCGCCCGCGCCGATTCCGGGCCGCAGGTGGCAGACTTCAAGCTCAAGAACGGGCTCGAAGTTGTCGTTCTGCCGGATCATCGCGCGCCGGTCGTCACCCACATGGTCTGGTACAAGGTCGGCGCCGCCGACGAGACGCCCGGCAAATCGGGTCTGGCCCATTACCTTGAGCATCTGATGTTCAAGGGCACGGCGAAAAATCCCGGCAATACCTTCTCGCAAGCCGTCGCCGCGATCGGCGGCGAGGAGAATGCCTTCACCGCCAGCGACTACACCGGTTTTTACGAGCGCGTCCCCCGCGAGCATCTCAAGGAGATGATGGCGTTCGAGGCCGATCGCATGACCAACCTGACGCTCACCGATGCGGTCGCGCGTCCGGAGCTTAAGGTCGTGCTCGAAGAGCTCAACATGCGGGTCGCCAACAATCCGGGCGCCCGGCTCGACGAGCAGATGGACGCTGCGCTTTATCTCAATCATCCCTACCATCGCCCGGTCATCGGCTGGCGCCACGAGGTCGAAAAGCTCGACAGCACCGATGCGCTCGCGTTTTATCGTCGGTTCTACACGCCGAATAACGCGATCGTCGTCGTGGCCGGTGATGTGACGCCGGACGAGGTGAAAGCCGACGCCGAGGCCACCTATGGCAAGATACCGGTGCGCACCGAAATCGGCCCGCGGGTGCGGCCGACGGAGCCGGTGCAGGACGCGCCGCGCACGGTGACGCTCGCCGATGCGCGCGTCGAACAGCCGAGCGTGCAGCGCTATTATCTGGCGCCTTCAGCGTCGACAGCCAAGCCGGGCGAAGAGGAGGCGCTTGACGTTCTCGCGACCGTGCTCGGCAAAGACGCCAACAGTCGACTCTACAAGACGCTGGTCATGGAGAAAGGCTTCGCGCTCAATGCCGGAGCGTTCTATTCCGACACCGCCCTGGATTACGGCAAGTTCGGCGTCTATGCGGCGCCGAAGCCCGGCGTGACGCTGCATACCGTCGAGGCGGCCATGGATGCCGTGCTCGACGATGTGATTCAGCACGGCATAACCGCGGACGAACTCGATCGCGCCAAGACCGGGCTCATTGCCGACGCCGTATACGCGCAGGACAACCAGGCCACGCTGGCGCGCTGGTACGGCGCGGGACTGACGACCGGACAGACTGTTGCGGAAGTCAGCGGCTGGCCCGATCGCGTACGCGCGGTCACGGTCGCGCAGGTCCAAGAAGCCGCGCGCAAATGGCTTGATATTCGCCGGTCTGTCACCGGCTATCTCGTAAAAAGCCTACATGGTGAGGAGAATCGCTCGTGAATGCACTCGGTCGCGCGCTCTCGCTGGTCGCCCGCAGGCAGGAAACGGTACGGCTGGCGCAATGCGCCGCGGCGGTGGCGATCGCTCTGACGCTGTCGGCGGCGCCGGCGTCGGCGACCAATATCGAGCGGATCGTCAGCCCCGGCGGAATTGAAGCCTGGCTGGTGCACGAGACCGCGGTGCCCCTGATCACCGTGGAGTTCGCTTTCGAGGGCGGCGGCGCACAGGATCCGGCCGGCAAGGCCGGCACGGCCAACCTTATGGCTTCGCTGCTCGACGAAGGCGCCGGCGATCTTGATGCCAATGCGTTTGCCGAGCGGCTCGATCGCAAGGCGGTGCAGATGCACATTCGCGCCGGCCGCGATCACATCCGCGGCACGCTGCAGACGCTCTCGGAGAACCGCGAGGAGGCATTCGACGATCTGCGACTGGCGTTGACCGAACCGCGCTTCGATGCCGCCGCCGTCGAGCTTAATCGCGCACAGCTTCTTTCCGGGTTGCGTCGTCAGCTCAAAAGCCCGAACGATCTCGCCGCACTGCGCTGGTGGAACACGGCCTACGCCGGGCACACTTACGGCCGGCCGGTTGCCGGCACGCTTGAAAGCGTGCCCAATATCACCATTGCCGATCTGAAAGCCTATCAGCACCGTGTGCTGGCGCGCGATCATCTCACGGTCGCAATCGTCGGCAATATCGACGCCGCGTCGGCAAAGGCCATGCTCGATCGGGTGTTCGGTGCGCTACCGGCCAAGGCTCAACTGGTCTCGCACCAAAAAACGCCGCCAGAGGCGCTTGGGCAGCGCATCAATGTCGATCTTGACGTGCCGCAGACGGTGATCGATTTCGGCGGCGTCGGCATCTCTCGCAACGATCCGGACTTTTTCGCCGCCTACATCGTCAATCACATTCTCGGCGGCGGCACGTTCTCGTCGCGGCTTACCACCGAGATTCGCGTCAAGCGCGGCTTGGCCTATTCGGTGTTCGACAGCCTGTTGTGGTATGACGACACGGCGGTGTTCTTCGGGTCAACGGCGACGCGCGCCGACAGCGCCGACGAGACGGTGGACCTGATCCGCAAGGAAGTCCGCAATCTGGCCGACAGCGGACCGACCGCCGCCGAACTTGCCGCGGCCAAGTCCTATCTCAACAGTTCGTTTGTGCTCAATCTCGACACTTCGGCTAAAGTTGCTTCATTGCTCTTGCAGCTTCAGCTCGATCATCTCGGCATCGACTACATCGACAAGCGCAAGCAGGCGATCGCGGCAGTGACACTCGACGACGCCAAGCGCGTGGCCAAGCGGCTGTTCGGCGGCGGCATGCTGTTTACGGTCGTGGGGCGGCCGGCCGCGCTGGCCTCGGCCAGTGAAAGCCCGGCGGCAGGCGCCATTCGCGCACCGGTGCCGTTGCCGGCGGCCATGAGCGGCGGTGACCTGCGCTAGCCGGTTCTCCCGCGCGCATAATCCGCTGGCGCAGCTTATGACGTCATGCTCTGGATTGCCGGAGCGTGATGGGGGCGCCGGCCATGATTTGCATCACCGGCAGGATCAGCATCGACGAGCGCGAGATCGCCGAAACCTTCGTGCGCGCCTCGGGGCCGGGCGGGCAGAACGTCAACAAGCTCTCGACCGCGGTGCAATTGCGCTTCGACGTGCGACACTCGCCGTCGTTACCGCCCGACGTCGCGGCGCGGCTTGAGCGGCTCGCCGGCGCACGGCTGACGCGCGAAGGCGTGCTCGTCATCACCGCGCAACGCCACCGCACACAGCTGCGCAACCGCCAGGACGCGCTCGACCGGCTGATCGAACTCATCCGCCGTGCCGCCACGCCGCCGGCGCCGCGCCGGCCGACCAGACCGACGAAGGCCTCGCGCGAGCGCCGCATCGAAGGCAAAAAGCGCCGCGCCAAGGTTAAGGGCCTGCGCCAGGCGAAGCCGGCGTTTGACTGAATGAAAGTTCAGTGAAGGAGCGTGTAGACACCGCCGGTCAACACAAACAGGCCAAGCGCGATCATGGCCATGGCATAGAGAACGAGTGGCCTCGATCCGATATTCTGAGCCGGATCAAGGACGGCTTCGGCCGGATTTTGCGGATCGTAATGGACCGACACCTTGCCGCCTTGCGGATAGGCTGCGATGACTGAGGCCATATGCTTCTGACGACCCTCGTTGCCGCCCCAGAAGATGCGGTCGGATTGGTACTCCTTGCCACCGATGCGGTAGCGATATTGCACGGCGGCGCGGTAACGCCATCTGCCATCGGGGGACTTCTCCAATGCCGAGGCGATCACAGTGCCAGGACTGACGGACCATCGCTTGCTTGCGGTGGCGCGAAGTCCTTGGCGGAATTGCGCGACGTAGAGGGCCACGCCAATTGCGATGGCGATCGCGCCAAAGCCGACGAGGACGACGTTGATCATCGTCTACTCCGCAGCCGAGGCCGTTTACGCCCCTGATTTCGCTCGCTTCCCATCCGGGCTACCTTTCCGCGACCGAGTCGCCTCATGCCGATCCGACAACTGAGTGAAGCCACCGTCAATCGCATCGCCGCCGGCGAGGTGGTGGAGCGTCCTGCGAGTGTGGTCAAGGAACTGGTCGAGAATGCGCTCGATGCCGGCGCGCATCGGATCGATGTGCTCACGGACGGCGGCGGCCGGCGGTTGATCTGCGTCACCGATGACGGCGAGGGCATGAGCCGCGCCGATCTGGCGCTGGCCGTCGAGCGGCACGCCACCTCGAAGCTTGCCGACGACGATCTGGTGTCGATCCGCACGCTCGGATTTCGCGGCGAGGCGCTGCCGTCGATCGGCGCCGTGGCGCGGCTGTCGATCACGACGCGGCACGCCGGCGAGCCGCACGCCTGGGCGATCGAGGTCGACGCCGGCGTGAAGTCGCCGCTCAAGCCCGCGGCGCTCGGCGCGGGTACCCGCGTGGAAGTGCGCGACCTGTTCTACGCCACGCCGGCGCGGCTGAAATTTCTCAAGCTCGACCGCACCGAGGCCGAGGCGGTGCGCGAAACCGTGCGCCGGCTCGCCATGAGCCGGCCGGATGTCGCCTTCACGCTCGCCGGCGAGGAGCGCGCGCCGGTGACGTTCGCGGCGGCGCTGCCGGGCGGTCCCGGCCGGCTGGCGCGGCTCGGCGATGTGCTCGGGCTTGAGTTTAGCGCCAATGCGGTCGAGATCGCGGCGGAGCGCGAGGGCGTCGTTATTGACGGTTACGCGGCGCTGCCGACGCTGACGCGCGCGAACGCGCTTGGCCAGTATCTGTTCGTCAACGGCCGACCGGTGCGCGACAAGCTTCTGCTGGGCGCGGTGCGCGGGGCCTACTCGGATTATCTGCCCCGCGACCGCCACCCGGTGCTGGCGCTGTTCGTCACGCTTCCCGCGCGCGAGGTCGACGTCAACGTGCATCCGGCAAAGGCCGAGGTTCGGTTCCGCAACGCCGGACTGGTGCGGGCGCTGATCGTGCATGCGCTGAAAACCGCGCTCGTCCGTGAAGGCGGCCGCGCCGCGACAACCGGCGGCACCGCAACCATTGCGGCGTTCCGTCCTGCGGTGTCGTTTCCGTCCCGCGCCGGCGGCGCAGGACGACCCGTCAGCTGGGACTGGCGAAGCTCACCGTCGGCGCCGGGCGCAGCGCGCTTTGCGCCTGCAGCGTCGCGCGGTGGTTTTGCCGAAGCCGCGCAGTCTGCATTCGCGACCGGCTTACCGGCCGCAGATCTGCGCGAAGCGGCCGAGGCTGCCGCAGTGGCCGAAGGCGAAGCACCGCCCGAGACGCTCGACCATCCGCTCGGCGCGGCGCGCGCGCAGATCCACGAGACCTACATCGTGGCGCAGACCCGCGACGGCCTTGTCATTGTCGACCAGCACGCCGCGCACGAGCGCATCGTCTACGAGAGACTGAAAGCCGCCCTCGACAAGAACGGCGTCGGCCGGCAGCTCCTCCTGATCCCCGAGATCGTCGAACTCGACGAGGCCGATGTCGAACACCTTGCTGCCCGCGCCGAAGAACTGGCGCGCTTCGGCCTTGTGCTGGAAGCATTCGGCCCCGGTGCGGTCGCGGTGCGCGAGACGCCGGCGCTCCTGGGCGAGATCGACGGCGCCGGGTTGGTGCGCGATCTTGCCGAGCACATGAACGAATGGGATGAAGCGCTGCCGCTCGAACGGCGGCTGATGGCGGTGGCGTCCTCGATGGCGTGCCACGGTTCGGTGCGCGCCGGGAGGCGGCTCAAGCCCGAGGAAATGAACGCGCTGCTGCGCGAGATGGAAGCGACGCCGAATTCCGGCCAATGCAATCACGGCCGGCCGACCTATGTGGAGCTCAAGCTCGGCGACATTGAGCGGCTGTTTGGACGGCGCTAGGGCGACACGCCAACAACAAACAATAGCGGAGGAAACGAGTGGGGGACCGAATTCTGTCAGGCGCGCGGCGTACAGCCAGCCTTGCGGCATGCCTTGTGGTTCTGCTGTGCGGCGGCGCCAACGCCCAGGACTGGCCGACGCGGCCGGTGACCATGGTGGTGCCGTTCGCGCCGGGCGGGGTCTACGACACGCTGGGCCGGGTCTATGCGGCGGCGCTGGCGCCGATCCTCGGACAGCAGTTCGTGGTCGAGAATATGCCAGGCGCCGGCGGCATGACCGGTGCAACGCGCGTCGCCCGGGCCGATCCGGACGGTTATCAGTTGCTGTTCGGTGGTAAATCGCCGAACGCCCAGGTGCAACTCATGCATCTCAAGGCGCCTTATGACGCCGCGCGCGATTTCGCCCCGGTGGCGCTGGTTGCGGAGCAGCCGCTGATATTGACGGTGCGCAGCGGCATCCCGGCGGGCGATTTGCGCGCGTTCATCGCTTACGCGAAGGCCAACCAGGGCAAGATGCAATACGGCTCGCCGGGGACCGGCAGCGGCTCGCATCTGACCTGCGCGCTATTGGACACTGCGCTGGGAATCTCGGTCACGCACGTGCCATATCGTGGACTGGCACCCGCCATGCAGGATTTGCTCGCGGGCCGCATCGATTACATGTGCCCCACCATCACCACCGCCATGCCGCAACTCGAGGCGCACAAAATCCAGGCGCCGGCCGTGCTCGGCGCCAAACGCTCGGCGGCGTTCCCCGATATTCCGACCGCGCAGGAGCAGGGGATCAAGGACTTCGACGCCAACAGCTGGAATGCGATCTTCATGCCCAAGGCTGTGCCCGATCCGATCGTCGCCAAGCTCAACGCCGCCGTGATCGCCGCGATGGCGCGGCCCGAAGTGCAGGCGAGGCTCAAGCAGCTTGGCGCCAGCCTGCCGCCTCCCGCCGAGCGCACGCCGCAATACTTGCAATCGCTCGTCGAACGCGAGATCAAAACCTGGGGCGCAGCCATCAAGGCTGCCAACATCACGCCGGATTAGAAGCAGCCGCGGACAGAGGGAGAAGCGCAGATGAAGAAAGCAGGATGGTGGATCGCTCGCGCTCTGGCGCTTGCCGCCGTTACAGCAACCGTGCCGGCATTCGCGCAGAATTGGCCGACGCGGCCTGTCACGCTTGTGGTGCCGTTCGCTCCGGGCGGTGGGGTCGATGTCAGCGCGCGCATCCAGGCGCAGAAGATCGGCGAACTGCTCGGCCAATCGATCGTGGTCGAGAATATGGGCGGCGCCGCCGGAATGACCGGGGCGGAACATGTCGCGAAAAGCACGCCCGACGGTTACACGTTCCTGATGGGCAACAGCGGCACGCACGCCTTCAGCCAGGCGCTGTACAAGAAGCCGCTGTACAATTCGGTCACGGATTTCACGCCGGTAGCGCTGGTCACGGACTCGCCGCGCATTCTGATCGTCCGCAAAGATCTGCCGGTCTCGAATTCTGCGCGAGTTCATCAGTTATACGAAGGCCCACCAGGCCAGCATGCAGTTCGGCTCCGCCGGCGTCGGCTCCGGCACACATCTGCCGTGCGTGCTGCTCAACACGGCGATGGATGTGCACGTCACCCACGTGCCCTATCGCGGCGAGGGGCCGGCACAGCAGGATCTGATCGCCGGTCGCATCGACTATATGTGCTCGACCATCCAGACCGGCGCTAATCTGGCCAACCAAGGCCAGGTGAAAGCCATCGCCGTGATGGCGCCGAACCGTTCCAACGTTGTGCCGAACGTGCCGACCACGGGCGAGGGTGGCCTGGCGGGCGTGGAGGCAAGCGTATGGGACGCGTATTTCCTGCCGCGCGGCGTGCCGGCGCCGATCGTCGCCAAGCTCAACAAGGCGATCAGCGGCGCGCTTGACGACCCGGCGGTGCACAAGCGCCTGACCGATCTCGGGCTCGAAGTCGCTTCGCCCGACCGGCGCACGCCCGAGTATCTTGCCAAGTACCTGCCCGAAGAGGTCGCGCGCTGGACCAAGGTGGTGAAATCCGCTGGGATCAATCCGCTCTAAGAGTCTTCCATGACGCGCAGAAAAACCAGCTCCGTCTCGTCATAGCGGCGGCGTTCCTCTTCGCCAAAGCCCTTGGGTGAGGCGAAACTCGCCTTTCCGGCTTCTTCCACGACGATGAGCGCATCGGGCGTCAACCAGCCACCGTCGCGTGCCGAGACGAGCGCTTTTTCGGCAAGCCCCCGCTCATATGGCGGATCGAGGAAAGCGAGGCTGAACGGTTCGAGCGGGTAGACCGGGCCGAGCTTTGTGGCATCGCGGCGGAAGATGCGCGTCGTGCCGCCGAGGCCCAGGGTCGTGACGTTCTCGCGCAACAACGCGCGAGCTTCCGCGGCCTCGTCGACGAACAGCACGAACGCGGCGCCGCGTGATGCCGCCTCGATGCCGAGCGCGCCGGTGCCGGCGAACAGGTCGAGCACGCGCGCGCCGGTGACGGGGTCGCCATAGGCGTGCGCCAGGATGTTGAACAAGGCTTCGCGCAACCGGTCGGCGGTCGGGCGGATCGCCTGCGAGCTTGGCGCGGCGAGGTTGCGGCCGCGCAGCCGTCCGCCCACGACGCGCATCATCGTCCGCGCGGAGGTTTGGGACGGGACGGGCGCGGTCCGGCGGCGCGGTCGCGCCAGCGGCGCGGATGGCGTTCGCCGCGGCCACGCTTGGGCTGAGCTTCTGCGGGCTGCGGCGGCGCTGGCGGTTTCTGGCCGAAACGTTCGACCGCAACGCTGCGGCCCTTGCGATCGGTCAGCATCTCGGTGCGCACCTCTTTTTCTGTTCGCGGGCGCGCGTCTTCGGCTTTACGGCGCGAACCGCGGTAGGGCCGCTGCAGCGGCTTCGCCGGTGCTTCTGCGGGCGCGCGCCAGGCATGGTGTACAGTCTTGCGCTCTTTGCTCTGGGGCGGCGGCTTGCGCTCGCGGGCGGGGTGGTCGATGCGCACGCCCGAAAAATCCGCGCCCGATTGTACGATGAGACGGTCGCCAAGCTGTTCGCGCAAGGTGCGGGTGCGCACTTCCTCGATGGCGCCTTCGGCCAGTTCGCCGAGCTGGAACGGTCCGAACGACACGCGAATGAGGCGGGTGACGCTGAGCCCGAGATGGCCGAGCACGTTGCGGACTTCGCGGTTCTTGCCTTCGCGGATCGCGAACGTCAGCCACATGTTCGAGCCTTGGCCACGATCGACCGTGGCGTCGATCGGGCCGTAATGGATGCCGCTGATGGTGATGCCCTTGCGCAGGTCATCGAGCTGCGGCTGTGTCACCGTGCCGTGGGCGCGGACCCGGTAGCGTCGCAGCCACCCGGTGGCGGGCAGTTCGAGCACCCGGGCGAGCGCACCGTCGTTGGTCAGGAGCAGCAGACCCTCGGTATTGAAATCGAGCCGGCCGACGCTGATCAGCCGCGGCAGGTGGTTCGGCAGGCGGGCGAAGATAGTGGGCCGGCCTTGCGGGTCGCTGTGCGTTGTGATCAGACCGCGCGGCTTGTGATAAAGGAATAGCCGCGCGCGCTCGCGCTGGGGGAGCGTTTCGCCGTCAACGGTGATGCGGTCGCGCGCCGTGACGTTGAGCGCGGGCGAATGGATCACCTCGCCGTTGACGGCGACCCGGCCGGCGGCGATCCATTCCTCGGCCTCGCGGCGCGACGCCAGCCCGGCGCGCGCGATGGTACGGGCGATACGCTCGCCGGTCTTTTCACTGTCCTTCTTGTCGTCCGTCATATCCAGTCTCGTCATGCCCGGCCACCCGGGTCCGGCCTTTGGCCGGCCCAAGTGCAAGCTTGTGCCGGGCATCCACGTCTTTATACACCTCAGCGAACAAAGGCGTGGATGGCCGGAACAAGCCCGGCCATGACGGTACCCATGGCAACGTTCATGGAGATGGCGCTGGACGAGGCGCGCGCCGCCGGCGAGGCGGGCGAGGTACCGGTCGGCTGCGTCATCGTGCATGACGGCGCGGTGGTGGCGCGGGCCGGCAACCGCACGCTGACCGATGCGGATCCGACGGCGCATGCAGAACTGGTTGCGCTCCGCGCGGCCGCCGGGCTCCTTGGCACCGAGCGGCTCACCGCCTGCGACCTCTATGTCACGCTCGAGCCGTGCGCGATGTGCGCCGGGGCGGTGTCATTCGCGCGCATCCGCCGGCTCTATTACGGCGCAGCCGATCCTAAGGGCGGGGCGGTCGACAACGGCGTGAAATTCTTTTCTGCGCCGACCTGCCATCACCGTCCGGAGGTTTACGGCGGTCTTGCGGAAGCCGAGGCTTCGGCGCTGCTCAAGGAGTTTTTTCGCGAGCGGCGGTAACTAACGGAGTGAGGTGACGACGTGGGAGATGCCAAACTGTTGCGTGACCGTGGCCCCGGCGGACTGAATCTGCTTTCGGCGACGCAGGCGGCGGAAAAGATAGCGGCTGGAGAGACGACATCTCTGGCCATCGTGGACGATTGTCTGGCGCGGATCGCCGCGCGCGACCCGGACATCCGCGCCTGGGCTTTTGTCGATCCAGACATGGCGCGCCGGCAGGCCCGCGCGCGCGATGCGGAGCCGCGCCGCAGCGCATTCCACGGTCTGCCGATCGGCATCAAGGACATATTCGACACCTTCGACATGCCGACGGCCTACGGCTCGCCGATCTACAAGGGATACCGGCCCGCGATCGATACAGCGGTCGTCGGATTGCTGCGGCGTGCCGGTCTCGTCATTCTCGGCAAGTGCGCCACGACCGAGTTCGCCAGCCCGGTGCCGATCGGCGTCAAGAATCCCCACGACTTTGGCCGCAGCCCGGGTGTCTCATCGAGCGGTTCGGCCGCCGCGGTCGCCGACTACATGGTTCCGCTTTCGGTCGGTTCGCAGACCGGCGGCTCCACCATTTTGCCGGCGGCCTTCTGCGGCGTTTTCGGTTTCAAGGCGAGTCTCACGGGAATTGATCGCGGCGGGATCAGGCATTTGCGTCCTGGTCTCGACACCATCGGGTTGTTCGCGCGTGACCTGCGGGACATCGCAACCTTGCAGGCGATCGTCGCTGGGGTGCGCCCGGCCACGCCTCCCGCCGAACTCGGAGGCGTGCGTATCGGAGTGTGCCGAACGTTCAACTGGCACCAAGCGCTTCCGGAGGCCGCCGATGCGCTGGAACGGGCGGCCAAGGACTTAAAGAGCCTAGGCGCCCTAATTCACGACGCTGAGATGTCGGCTGTGTTCAACGGGATCGAGGATTCATTTCGCGTCATATCGTCGGTGGAAGGTGCGCGCTCGCTCGCGTCCGAACTGCACGACCATTTCGACCAGGTGAATTATTGGGTGCAGGCGGGGCAGAAAACGGCCAACCAGATCGATCAGGCGCAGTTCGACAAGGCGGAGCTGCATGTCATCGCCTGCATGGCGGCGATGGCGGAGATATTCTCGACCTGCGATGTGATCCTGACGCCGAGCACGTGCGGCGAGGCGACAACCGATCTCACCGGCATCTCCAACTCGGCTTTCAACCGGACCTGGACGCTGCTGCAGGGGCCGTGCGTGAACATCCCGACGTATCGCGGACCGAACGGCATGCCGGTCGGTGTGCAGATCGTGGGGCCGGTTGGCTCCGACAGCCGCACGCTGGCGTTCGCGCAGGTGATCGCGGCTGCTCTGATGTAGCGTGCAGATCAGGACGTGCCGCTATTTGACCGGCTTGCAATATTTGGTCGCGACCGTGGGCCGAAGCCGGCGTCTCAGCGGTGAAGCAAAAGACAAGGGCTTTGCCCTTTTGCAGATAGATGCCAGCGCCGCCGACAGCCGGAGCGGTGACGCCGACGACCGTGTAACCGTCGTCTATGAGGGATTGCACGCTCATGGTCTGCGCGATAGGGCGGTTTACGTGGCGACCAATGCCACGACCGCCAGAGCCGCAATGTTTCGCATTGAACAACCTCCCGTGCCAGGCGAATCCGGCCAGATCGGCTCGCACCGTTCTTGAGTCGCCTTCGGCCGTTTTGGTTCTACAGAGCATCAGGCGCGGCTGCCTGCCATGTGCCGGTTTTCGGCTTATTCCGCGCGTCGATGCGCAGAAGTCGCACTTCACGCCGCGGGAAGGGCGAGTAAGGCGAAAAGAATGAGCAACCCCATCAGGCCGAGTACGATTATAAAGTAGAAGAGCACGGCGGCGAGTTGCACGGGGAGCCTCGAAATGCGAGGCCAGACCTTGTCTTGATCGTATGCATTGTCAGCCAGAAAATCCTGCGGGATGCGCGGCGAGCTCTTTGCCGCTGGCGTCAGCCAGAGGCCGCCCAAAATTTTGACGCTGGAATATTTGATGCTGGTCCGGAACCATCCCGACGTCACGGTGGCGAGTATTTTGTCGTATCCGAACAGGTAATACACGGCCATATAGATAAGGAGTGAAAGTATCAGCGCGGCCGCAAGATATTCGGCCAAGCGCTCCGCGCCCATCGCGCTCTTTGCAGGTTCGAGAACCAAGATTTCAGCGAGGGAGAGGCAAACCAGTACGGCCTTCACCGGTACCGGCATATCGTCCTCGAAAGGAGCGGCTTTGGTTTTTCCCAACAGCAATGTGAGGAGGCCGCTCACGGCGGAGTAGAGGGTCTTGACCCCACCGAGCGCCGTGACGATGTCGTGAATATTCATAGCGACACGGCGATCTTATGAGGGACCGGGGCGCCCAGGTAGGGCGGAATCGGCCAGCTCGTGGAGTTCAACTCTGTCAGTTCCCGCATTGCTGATTCCGAATCGCCAATTGCCGGGAGGGACATACCCAAGAGCCGGTGAGGTGAGCGACCCGCCAAATCCATTTTTCGCGAAAACGTGCGGCGGGGAATATAACGCCTGCCAGCCCGTTGTAACCGTGGTCAGCTCAACGTTCGCCAAGGTCGTCGAACCAGTGAAGATGCGCCACGCCAGAAACTGCGCGAGAGGCTTGGTCATCAGGTTCGGAATGTCGTCGAGATCGACATCCCGGAGTTCGATCCTGCTCAGCTCGCCGTTGGCAAGAACCTGGATATTTGATGGGTCGATGTTTCCAGCATCGAGAAGGATCGGAATCCAATCGTCCTGCAAACGCACGGTCGGGCAACCCATGCCTTGTCGGTGCAGGGTATCAAGTTGCACGGAAAGGCTTGCGAGATCTTTTGCGACATCGGATACATTGATGCGGGGACCGCCTCCTTCGGTCTCGAATCTGCCTCCCGCTACCGTGCGTGCCATGTCGAGCACTTGCCGGGTGACCATGGCGTGGATCGCAAAATCGCGAGAGACAGTGCGCTGGCGCGTATCCCGAAAGCCCAGGAGTTCGGGGCGGGCATCTGCCCGACGCGGTGTCAGGACCTGCTGCAATAAGAGATTGACAGGCCGCACAAGACTGTCGGCGTCGACAGCTGCGTTCGTCGCAAAGTCCGTCATCGGACTTCCTCCCAGCCAGCGCGAGAAAAGCATGTTTTCGACGGTAATACAACTTTAAGCTGTTTTGAAGGTCGGCGTGCCGTCTAATCTCTGAGATCGCCAATTCAACAATTCGCGGCGTTCATTCCGATCAACGCGCTGAGTTTCTCCTTCACTTCCGCCTTCACCGCATCGGCGGTGCGCAGGATCGCGGTGGCCTGCGGGAAATCGAGTGTGCGGAAGATGGTGACGTTGGGCTGGATCAAGAGATCCGGCGCCGCGCGGGCGAGCTTGGCGGCGAGGATCGCTGAGCCCATCACCAGGATCGTCGTGTAGACGGTTTCCCAGGTGCCCGGCATGTCGTCGCGCTCCACCGCCGGGACGCCGAATACGTCGACCGCGACGACGGTGTCGGCGCGGCCGAACAGCAGATCGAACGGCAGCGGGTTGGTGGTGCCGCCGTCGATCAGGACGCGGCCGTCGATCACGACCGGCCGGAACAGGCCCGGGATGGCGATCGAGGCGGCGATGGCCGGGCGTAGTGCGCCGGACGTCAGCGGCGCCTCGGCGCGGCGGTGCAGATCGGTCGCCATGACGGTGAGGGGAATTTGCAGGTCGGCGAAATCGGCAGGCACGCTGTCCGGCAGGAACTGCGCGCAGAATTTCTCCGGGTCGAGCAGTGTTGCCTGCCCGAACACGCCGGACAGCAGCGTGGCAAAGGAGCCCGAGCGTGCGGCGAGCAAACGCCGCCGCGTTTCGTTGGGCTTGTGCGCGATCCCAAGTACGTGGCGGCGGATGTCGTGCCCGCGCATTCCCGCGGCGTAAGCCGCACCTATCAGCGCGCCGATCGAGGCCCCGGCAATCGCCGTGGGTTTGAGGCCCATGTCGTCGAGCGCTTCGATGATCGCTATGTGTGCAAGCCCGCGCGCGCCACCGGAGCCGAGCGCCAGCGAGAAGGTTTTCATGCGCCTGCCGCGACGGCGAAGTCCCACGCCTTCGCCGCCAGCGGTCCGACCATCTCGGCCTTCGCCGCCGCATAGGCGCTGGTCGCGGTGCCGTCGCGCACCCGACCGACGATGCCTTGCAGGATCGCGGCAAGCCGGAAGAAATTGTAGGCGAAATAGACCGGCAGGTGCGGGCGCGGATCGAAGCCGGTGCGCCTCACATAGGCGTTGACGTAGGCCTCCAGCGACGGAATGCCGAGCGCTGCCAGATCTTGGCCGACTAGCGAGCCGGTGCCCGCATCCGACGGCGGCATATGCCACTGCATCAGATGATAGGAGAAATCCGCGAGCGGATCGCCGAGTGTGGAGAGTTCCCAGTCGAGCACCGCGGCGATGTTCGGCACGTCGCGCTTAAGGATGATGTTGTCGAGCCGGTAATCGCCGTGCACCAGGCGCGGGGCCTGCGGCGGCGGCAGATGCGCGGACAGCCACGCGATCAGCCGCTCCATCGGCTCGATCGTTGCGGTCTGCGAGGCGCGGTACTGCTTCGACCAGCGGTCGACCTGCCGCGCGACGTAGTTCTCGCCGCGGCCGTAATCGCCGAGTCCGATCGCCGCCGGATCGAACGTGTGCAGCCGCGCCAGCGTCGCGTTCATCGCGTCATACACGGCCGTGCGTTCGGCCGGATTGGAGCCGGGCATCTGCGGTTCCCAGAACACGCGGCCTTCGACAAACGCCATGACGAAGAATGCGGTGCCGACGATGCTGTCGTCGGCGCAGTAAAGCACCGGCTCGGCGACCGGAAAGCCCTGCGCATGGAGTGCGCTGATGATGCGATGCTCGCGGTCCACGGCATGCGCCGAGGGCAGCAGCTTGCCCGGCGGCTTCCGCCGCAGCACATAGCGGCGCAGCGGCGTCTCGATCAGATAGGTCGGATTCGACTGGCCGCCCTTGAACTGGCTCAGCAGCACCGGACCGGCGAAGCCCGCCACGTGATCGCGCAGATAGCCTTCAAGCCGCGCCACATCGAAGCGCAGCGGTTCGGCGACTTCGCGGGTGCCGGAAAAGGCGCTCTGCCGGTCGAAGGTGATCATGCGCCGGAATTTTAGCAACGCGCACGCGGCCGCGTCGAGATCGGCGAGGCCGGACTTATTTCCGCTCGCGCTCGATCGCGCGCCAGCCGATGTCGTGACGGCAGAAGCCCTCGGGCCAGCGGATACGCTTGACGGCTTCATAGGCGCGCGACTGCGCCTGCCGGACGCTGTCGCCGAGCGCACAGACATCAATCACGCGGCCCCCATTGGCGAGGATTTTGCCGCCCTCGGCCTTGGTGCCGGCGTGGAAGATTTCTACGTCCTCCACCGTCGCCGCCTCTTCGAGGCCTTCGATGACCGAGCCGCGTGCGTAGGCGCCCGGATAACCCTCGGCGGCCATCACCACGGTGAGGGCCGATTGCGGATACCAGCGCAGATCGAACGACTTGAGCTGGCCGTCGCGGCTTGCCAGCAGCGCCGGCACCAGATCGGACATCAGGCGCAGCATCAGCACCTGACATTCCGGATCGCCAAAGCGCACATTGTATTCGATCAGCTTCGGCCCATCGGCCGTGATCATCAGCCCAGCATACAGGACGCCCTTGTAGGGCGCGCCCATCGCTTTCATCGCCCGCAAGGTCGGCTTGACGATCTCGGCCATGACGCGGGCGCTCATCGCATCGTCGATGTTCGGCGCCGGCGAGTAGGCGCCCATGCCGCCGGTGTTCGGACCCTGGTCGCCGTCGAAAACGCGCTTGTGGTCCTGCGCGGTTGAGAACGCGATGGCGTGGTCGCCATCGCACAGCGCGAAGAACGAGGCCTCTTCGCCTTGCAGAAATTCCTCGACGACGACTTCGGCGCCGGCCTCGCCGATGCCGCCGCCGAACATCATGTCGATCGCGGCCTCGGCCTCGGCGACATCCTGCGCGACGATCACGCCCTTGCCGGCAGCAAGCCCGTCAGCCTTGACCACGATCGGCGCGCCGTGCGCGCGCACATAGGCTTTGGCTGGGTCGGCGGCGCGGAAGCGTTCGTAGGCTGCGGTCGGGATCGCGTGGGCACGGCACAGATCCTTGGTGAAGCCCTTGGACCCTTCGAGCTGCGCCGCCGCGCGGGTCGGGCCGAACGCCTTGATGCCGGCCGCTTCCAGATCGTCGACGAGGCCGGCGCAGAGCGGCGCTTCCGGGCCGACCACGACGAGATCGATGCGATTCGACCGGCAATAAGCGACGACGGCGGAATGATCGGCGATGTCGAGCGCGACGCACTCGGCGTCGTGGGCGATTCCCGCATTGCCCGGCGCGCAAATCAGCCGGTCGGTCAGCGGGCTCGCTGCCATTTTCCACGCCAGGGCGTGCTCGCGTCCACCGGACCCCAACAGCAGAATATTCATGCGCCGCAGCACCTTGGCGAAGAGAGCGGGCAGGGCACTTGACCGGGCTTAACCCGGGACTTGACCCGCGCTCGCGATGGACAGCACTAATCGCCACGGAGCGAACCTGTTCGTCAACCGAGCCGGCGATGCTGGCTGGCGCTCCTGTGCAGAACGCAATGGCGATGAACGAACCGCGGCTCAACCTGCCGGAAGTGACCGTCTCCGAACTGTCGGCGTCGCTCAAGCGCACAGTCGAAGACGCCTACGGCTACGTGCGGGTGCGCGGCGAGGTGTCGGGCTATCGCGGCCCGCATGCCTCCGGCCATGTCTATTTCGCGCTCAAGGACGAGAGCGCCAAGATCGACGCGGTGATCTGGCGCGGTTCCTTCGGCCGGATGCGGATCAAACCGGAAGAAGGACTTGAAGTCATCGTCACCGGCAGGCTCACCACCTATCCGAGCCGGTCGAGCTATCAGATCGTTGTCGAGACGCTGGAGCCGTCGGGCCTCGGCGCGCTGATGGCGCTCCTTGAAGAGCGCAAGCAGCGGCTCGCGGCCGAGGGCCTGTTCGACGAGGCGCGTAAGCAGCTCTTGCCCGTCCTGCCGACGACCATCGGCGTCGTCACCTCGCCGAGCGGCGCCGTGATCCGCGACATCCTGCATCGGCTGGCGGACCGGTTTCCGCGGCGCGTGCTGCTGTGGCCGGTGAAGGTGCAGGGCGAAGGTTCTGCCGCCGAGGTGGCCGCCGCGATCAATGGCTTCAACGCGCTGCCCGAGCTTGAAACGTCGCCGCTGCCGCGGCGGCCGGACCTCATCATCGTCGCCCGCGGCGGCGGCTCGCTCGAAGACCTCTGGTCGTTCAACGAGGAGATCGTGGTGCGGGCAGCGGCGGACAGTTTCATTCCGCTGATTTCTGCGGTCGGGCACGAGACCGATGTGACACTGATCGACTTTGCCGCTGACCGCCGCGCGCCGACGCCGACCGCGGCCGCCGAGATGGCGGTGCCGGTGCGCGCCGAGCTGCTGCTCGATGTCGATTCACTGGCGCGCCGGGCGATTGCCTGCTGGCGGCGCAATCAGGATGCGCGGCGCACCGAACTGCGCGCTGCGGCGCGGGCGCTGCCGAATGCGGATGAACTCCTGGCGCTGCCACGGCAGCGGCTCGATCACACAGCGGCAAGATTGCCGCGCGCGTTGCGCGCCAATGCCCACAGTCACCGTGTGGAGTTTACGCAGCTTGGCGTCAGACTGAACAAGCGTTTGATGCTCAGCTACGTCGAACGGCGCCGCGAGCGTTATGCGAGTTTTGCCCAGCGCCTGCAGGCAAGTCTCGCCGCCAACATCACCGCCGCGCGCACGCGCATCGCGCGCGGCAGTGATCGCGTGAACGTTCTGGCGGAGCGCGCCACGCGGGCCGTCGACGTCGTTCTCGACCGGCACGCCGCGCGTCTCGATCGTGCCACGGGGCTGCTCGCGGCCTTCTCCTATCGCGGCGTTCTGGCGCGCGGCTTCGCGCTGGTGCGCGACGATGGCGGCCGGCCGCTGCGCACGGCCGGCGCGGTGAGCGCGGGAATGCGGCTCGACATCGAATTTTCCGATGGCCGCGTTGGCGCGCTCGCCGGCGACGCGCGAATGACGCCTGCCGAGACCGCGCCGGTGCCGTCGCGGCGTCGCCGCCGCCAGCCCGGCGGTGGTGAAGGGCAGGGCAGTCTTTTCTGAGGCCGGCCAGCTGCGATGGCGCTCAATGATCGTGGAGCGGTAACTTCGAGTCACTGCCGCGACATCGGGTTTGCCGTCTCAAGCTTGCTCCTCAGGCGGCAGGATCTCCACAATACAGACCTGATCGATGAGGTGCTCTCGCCGTAAATCGATGAGGTGTGCTCGCTTTTCCTCGTTTGTCAGATTGGCCCCAATTCCTTGGGTCATCGCCAAAACCAGTGAGCGATCAGGCATGTCTAACCAATATGATCGACGAACGAGCTTATTCGACGCATCGCGCGCAAACGGGCTGTCGAATTCGACACTCAAGTCAGGTTCGAAGAATTGGGGCATGAGTGCTCCATTCACGCGTGCGTGTACATGATGAGTTTGTCGTCAGGGTGCGAATAGCGGCGCATGCGTGATCCGTCGGACCTGCGGAAAATTTATTCAAAGTGCGGAGTTGAGGCTCGCGACGACCGGACAGACGCGCGCGAGCAGCGCTTCAAGACGCTCTCCTGCGATCTTGGCGGAAGGCGCGTGGTAGCCGGGACGGATCGGATTGAAGAACGAGTGGCCCGCGTCGGCATAAAGAAAGATTTCGATATTCGGTCGCGCTTTCGCCAGCCGCATGACCTCGTCGACTTCGGGCTGCGGAATGTGCGGGTCCTTCAGTCCGTAATGCAAATGCACCGGACACTGCACCGCGGCGAACTCGTCCGCGTGTTTGGCGATACCCATGCCGTAGAACGAGACCGCAGCGTCGACATTGGCACGCGCCGCAGCCACGAACGCCATCCGGCCGCCGGCGCAGAAACCGAGCGCAAACACTTTGCCGTTGGCAGATGACTGGCCGCGCAGCCACTTGACCGCTGTGACGATGTCGCGCCCGCCGGCGTCGACATCGAAGGCAGCAAGCCGCGCAAAGGCCGCGGAGCGGTCCGGCTCGTCATAGCCAAGTTCACCCGGGTAGGGCGAACGCCAGTACAGGTTCGGCACCAGCGCGTAGAAGCCGCGCCGCGCATAGGCATCCGCCAGCTCGAAATTGTGCCGGGCCATGCCGAACATTTCGGTGAAGATCATGATGCTCGGGCAGGTACTGGGTTCTGCGCCGGCGGGCCGGGCCAGATAGGCGTCGTACTCGCGCGCGCCATCGCGCTGCAGAACGATCTTGCCGGATGTGCTCATGGCTGTAGCGAACCTGCGTGACTTCGCCGGCATCTTATCGCAGTTTGTCCGCCGCTTGCGAGGTCTCCAAAGCGGAGCGTGTGATGCAGGGCAAGATCGCGGTCGAAGAACATTTTCGCATCGAGGAGACCAAGGGCAGCGAGTTGCGCTATCCGGGGCCGTACTGGTCGGGGCTGTCAGGCAAGCTGCTCGACGTGTCCGGCGCGCGGCTGACCGAAATGGACGCCAGCGGCATCGAGATGGCGGTGCTGTCGCTCAATTCGAATGCCGTTCAGGGCATTTTCGATGTCGCCAAGGCCGTCGAGATCGCCCGCAAGGCCAACGATGCGCTGGCCGAAATCGTCGCCAAACGCCCGGATCGCTTTGCCGCGCTCGCCGCGCTGCCCATGCAGGACCCGGATGCGGCCGTCGGGGAATTAAAGCGCTGCGTGCGCGATCTCAATTTCAAGGGCGTCTTGGTCAATGGGTTTTCGCAGGTCGGCGCGGCCGATACCGCGGTGTATTATGACGTACTGCAATACCGGCCGTTCTGGGCGGAGGTCGAGCGGCTTGGCGTGCCGTTCTACCTGCATCCGCGCGATCCGTTGCCAAGCCGCCGCCAGGCCTATGAGGGACACCCGTATCTCGTCGGCTCGCCGTGGGGATTTGCCGAGGAAACGGCGATCCATGCGCTCAAGCTGATGGGCTCCGGCCTGTTCGACGAATATCCGGCGCTCAAAATCGTGCTCGGCCATCTTGGCGAACGCATCCCCTACGATTTGTGGCGGCTCGACCATCGGCTCCGCCAGGTGCCGGGCCGGCCGGCGAAGCTCCCGATGGGCGATTATTTTCGTCAAAATTTCTACCTGACCACGAGCGGCCACTTCTCCACGCCGTCGCTGATCCAGGCCATTCTCACTGTCGGCGCCGATCATCTGCTGTTTGCGGTCGATTATCCGTTCGAGGATCACGCACAGGCGGCCGCCTGGTTCGACACTGCCGACATCGCCGATACGGACCGCCGCAAAATCGGCCGCGACAACGCCGTGACACTGTTCAATTTGCGCTGAGCCGTGTCTCCAAATTGAAATTTAAATTTTTGTTCATCCTGCACGCGCGATCCCGCTATCGGATGGCGCGCAGGGAATGCGTTCTTACAAATCACAGATGGATATTTCTGACCATTTGTTCAGGTACGAGCCGCTAACAGATTCTTTTTTTCGCGCCGCCGAACCGCCATCATATCTCAGTCCACTAATACAGCGGACGTACGTTCGCATCCAAGGAGGTTCAGATGAGAAATACTGTCTTTGCCGGCCTGATCGCTGCAATGGCTCTCGCGGCCGCGTCGGCAGCGCAAGCCGCTCCTGCCGCATCGTTGCCGGCGGGCGTGGCCGCCGACCACGGCGCTGTGACGCAAGTGCGTTGGGGCCATTGGGGTCACTGGGGAGGCTATCACCACTGGGGCTATCGCCGCTGGGGCTATCACCGTTGGGGCTGGGGCTATCGTCATCACTGGCACTGCTGGTGGGCCTATGGTCATCGGCACTGCCGTTGGTGGTAAGTCCTCACCGGACGTCGCTTTTCACTAGCGCCTAAACCTGCCGCCGGCGGGTGGCTTTTCCCGCCGAAACGCGCCAATCTGACGCCGCGCCGAGCAATCTCGGCGCGGCGCATTCGTTCGCGCCAATTCGTATCAGCGTGAAATCCCGCCGGAGCATCGCCAATGGATCTTCTTGCCGACCGCGGCCGCCGCGTTTCCGTCGAAGAACTCGATACCAGCCGTCTCTTGGCCCACGCCCGCCGCCAGGCGCATGAGCGTAATTTAGACGATCTGCTGATCGCCGACGTCGATTCGCATCATTACGAGAACGAGTGCTTCGACGAGTTCCTGCCCTTCATCGAGAACGAGGTGCTGCGCCAGCTCGTGCTCGCCGGGCGGGCCAAGGGGCGGCAGACGCTGATGCCGAGCCAGGTGAGCTTCCAGGACATGGGCGGCCGCATCACGCGCTATCCGCTGCGCTCTTCCGAGAAGACCGATAAGAGCAAGATGCGGGATGTCGAGCTGGGCCGGCGCTGGATGGACGCGATGAGCGTCGATTATTCGTGCCTGTTTCCCACCATGCTGCTCGCGGTCGGGCTGCATCCGTCGACCGAGATGGAGATCGAGCTGTGCTGGGCCTATAACCGCTGGCTGGTCGAGAAGGCGCTGCCGGAAAGCGACGGTCGGCTCTATTCGATGCTGTCGCTGCCGATCTCCGACCCTGACGAAGCGCTGCGCCAGGTCGAGGCCTTCGGCGACGCCAAGGGCGTCACCGGTTTTCTGGTGACCTCGGCGCGCACCTTGCCGATCCATCACAACGCCAACATGAAGGTGTTCCGCGCCATCGAGGAGCGCGGGCTGGCGCTCGCGTTCCACTCCGCCGTCAACGTCGGCGAGCCGGTCTTCAAGAGCCTCAACCGTTTCGCTTCGGTGCACGCGCTGGGCTTTCCGTTCTTCAACATCCTGCACGTGACCAACTGGGTGACCAACGGGCTTGGCGAGCGTTTCCCGAAGCTGCCGGTGATCTGGATCGAAGGCGGCCTTGCCTGGGTGCCGTTCCTGATGCAGCGGCTCGATCACGAGTTCATGCTGCGCGCGTCCGAATATCCGCTCTTGAAAAAGAAGCCGAGCGATTACATGCGCGACATGTACTACGCCTCGCAGCCGATGGAGCGGGTCGACATGATCGCGCTCGAGTGCACGTTCCGCATGATCAATGCGGAGACCCAACTGATGTACGCCTCCGATTATCCGCACTGGGATTTCGACCTGCCGTCGACAATCTGGGATCTGCCGTTCCTGTCCGAGAAAGCCAAGCACAATATCCTCGGCGGCACCGCCGCGCGGCTGTTCAAGCTGCCGCCGCGCAACGACAAGCAGAAGCAAAATCTCGCGCGTTTCGGCAATCTCGCCGCCTGAACGTTGCGCGTTACAAAATAGGGAGGATTCCGGGATGGACCGGAGACAGGCCGTAAGCGGCTTGGCGGCCGCCTGCCTTGCCGCGCCGTTCGCCAACGTGGCGCGCGCCGAAGATGCGGTTGCCGATTTCTATCGCGGCAAGCAGATCACCCTTCTGGTCGGCTACGCGCCGGGCGGCGGCTACGACATTACCGCGCGTCTGGTGGCGCGCCACATCGGCAAGTACATCCCGGGCCACCCCGATATCGTGGTGCAGAACATGCCGGGCGCGGGCTCGATGCGCGCCGCCAACTACACCTACGTGAACGCCCCGAAGGACGGTACGGCCTTCGCGCTGATCGCGCGCGACACGCCGCTCCTCGGGCTGCTCGGCGTCGATCCCAACGTGAAATTCGATGTGCACAAATTCGGCTGGGTTGGCTCGTCGTCGAGCTACGCCAACGATGCTTATGTGCTGCTGCTCGGACCCAAGGCGCCGGTGCACACCATCGCCGACGCGCGCAAGCCGGAGTCTCCGCCGCTCGTGCTCGGCGGCACCGGCGCGGGCGGCACCGACGCCGACGTGCCGAAAATCCTGCGCGATACGATCGGCATCCGCATCAAGCAGGTGCTCGGCTATACGGCAACGCCGGCCATCGTGCTTGCGGTCGAACGCGGCGAGGTCGACGGCCGCATGTTCGATTATTCGTACGTCAAAAAAGCGCGGCCGCAATGGCTCAAGGCCGACAGCGGCTTTCATATCCTGGTGCAGTTCGCCCGGCGCACGCGCCATCCGGACCTGCCCGACGTGCCGACCGCGCGCGAACTCGCGCTCGATGCCAAGGCGCGCGAACTGATCGTGTTTGCCGAGACGCCGCTGTTGACCATGGCGCGGCCTTACGTGGCGCCGCCCGATGTCCCGGCCGAACGGCTGGCGGCTTTGCGCGCGGCATTCGATGCGACGCACCGCGATCCCGCGTTCCTCGCCGAGGGCGACAAGCTCGGTGTCGATATCAGCCCGGTGACCGCGGACGCGATCGTCCACGCGCTCGACGACATGGCGCATGCCTCGCCGGTCGTGCTCGACTACATGAAGAAGCTGATGGCAACCGCCAAGGGCGGGTAGGGCGCGGCGTATTTGTTCGTCATGCTCGCGCTTGTCGCGGGCATCCACGTTTTAAATCCAAATCGGAACCAAAGACGTGGATGGCCGGAACGAGTTCGGCCATGACGCAGTGGTGAACCAGGAAAGAGTTGACGCGCCTATCCAAACAGCCACGACGTCGGGTCGGCGATCGGCCTGTTCTCGTTGAGCGCGAGCAGGCCCTTGACCGTGCGCACCACCGTCCAGATGAACCAGAACAACAGGACGAGGATGCCGACCAGGACGAAGCACAGCACCACGCCGATGACGAAATACAACAGGCCGATCCAGAACGTCCGGATCTGCCACTGGTAGTGCGAGCGCAGCATCGGATCGGCCGTGCTGCCGATCTGAACATGCGCGATGATGACGCCGACCAGCGCCGTGATCCCGACCACGTAGGAGGCGAGATAGAGGACGTAGACCGCCAGCGCGAGTTGCGTGTTGGAAACGACCGGCTGCGCTGCCTGCGGCTGTGGTGGCACCGACGGCGGGGTCATCGACATAGGCGAAGGCTCCGTGGCGCAGGTTGATCGGGGATTTTCTGGTCGCGCCCGGCAATCAGCTTAGCAATACGATCTGTCGGCAGGAAGCCCAGGCGAATGCCGTCTGCGAAGCGCAAGGCGTCGGCAGAGTTGGCGGACACCACCCCCGGCAGCAGTGAAGCCACCACAGCCAACTGTAAGTCTTCTGATCCCTAATCTCGGCTTTCGGCCTGCCTTCGGGCCTCTCTCGAAAACGCTGAGCTGCTGCTGAATGACTACAACCCTATGTTGCAATTTTGCAACTGTCGAACAATTTACTGCAAGGTGTCCTGCTGAGCTATTGCCATTTATGATAGAGTGTCCTTGTCTAAATGTACTCAGGCTAAGGCGCGATCCAAATGGTGGTGCGGTGCGTAGGTGTACGGGGGCGTGCATGTTGTCCATCTTACGTTTTGCCGTGATCTCTTTGTTTGTCGCAATGCTGTGTGGCTGTGGGTTAGCTACTCCTGAAATGGAAACATTCTGGGAAACAAAGGACCAGCAAAAAGCATTCGAAAATATAATTGTAAACAACGTCAAGTGTGAGATTCGTAATGGCGTCTACGACGCCGAACGTTTGTTACAAACAAACACAAAGCATCCAGGCAATGATATCAGTTGGTTAGAGCAGCAAGGTGCAACTGTCAGCCTTAAGCTCGCCGTCGACGACAAAAGCTCTCTTAATCCGAGCATATCTTATAGTGACATAGCTCCCGTTACGTTTCCCTTCAGTTTTTCGTTCGGTACGGCCAATTCGGCTGACGCGACACGTATAGAAATAGTCGCATTCACTTATTCGTTTCACGACTTGCTACACGAAAAGGGAGTTGAGCGATACCTTGGGAAGCCGTGCGATAACGAGAACGGGGTGCTAATCAAAAGTGATTTGAAGATTAAAGACTTCATAATCAACAAGGTATTTTTAGCCAAAGTGCCTGGTTCCGTCGTCATCGAAGACGTTCCAGGCCATCCCAGAACGGTGTCAGACCCCTTTAGTACGTTCAGCTATCAAATAACTTTCGTTGTGGCTGTCGGCGGAAATGGAACGCCTACTTGGAAATTTAAAAGAGTTACAATCGATCCCTCTTCGTCTCTGTTCAGTACGTCCGAGCAGCGGACGCAGGACTTGACTATAACGATCGGAAAAACAACCCCTGCTACAAAGAAAAATCCCGCTACGCCTTCGCCGGAGGCCATTGATCTTCACACGGCAGCTTTAATTGGTCAGGCCGTAGCAACTGCAATCCAAAGTCAAACTCGTTAAACGAATGGGAGGATAAAATGGCGAAGACCCGCACGGTTAAGAAGCCGACTAAGCAAGCTCACTTAACTAAACTCGCTCAATCTGACCCAAAATTCAAAGGCCTTGTCGCCAAGTATGGACAGCCACGTGGCCCAAAAGACTGTACGGAGCTTAACCCTGGTGATATTTGTATGGTGACCGACTGCGTTGATGGCAAAAGGATTGTCATGCGTTGCGATGGTTCGGGAGGATGCACATCCTACTCTGAAGAGTCCTGCTAACGAAGGCGGGCCAAACAGCCCGAGAGTTCTAATTGCGAGTACTTCTCGTTTCCTCTGTCTTAGCGAATTAGCGCTGTCGGTGCTGCCCCATCCTCCAGCACCATATCCGCCCCCTTCTCGCCGATCATCACGGTGGCGGCGTTGGTGTTGCCGGAGACGACGGTCGGCATGATGGACGCGTCGATGACGCGCAGCCGGTCGACGCCGCGCACGCGCAGCCGTTCGTCGACCACGGCGTTCGGGTCGGAGCCCATGCGGCAGGTCGAGGTCGGGTGATAGACCGTGGTGCCGGTGGCGCGCGCATAGGCGAGGATATCGGTATCACTGACGCAGGCCAGCCCGGGTTTGAGTTCCTCGGCGATGTAGCGGCGCATCACCGGCTCATTCATCACCGCGCGAAGTTTCTTGAAACCGGCGACGACGGTGTCGCAATCGCTGCGGCTCGACAGGTAGCGAAGCTGGATCGCCGGCGCCACGGCCGGATCGCTCGACTTGATGCGCACGAAGCCGCGGCTCTCGGGGCGGAGCTGACACACCGAGGCCATGAAGCCCGAGAACGGGTGCACGTTGGCGCCGGCGGTTTCGGTGGAGAAGATCAGAAAGTGGAATTGCACGTCGGGCGTCGCCAGTTCCGGCCGCGTTTTCAGGAACGCGCCCGCATAGCCGGCGCCGATGCTCAACAGTCCCTTGCGCTGCAGCAAGTAGCGCAGGCCGGCGCCGCAACGATGGCGCCAGTCATTGAGCACGTCGTTGGCGGTGATCGGCTCGGTGCAGCGCAATTGCATGCGGACCTGCAAATGGTCTTGCAGGTCGGCGCCGACGCCCGGCATGTCGGCGACCACGGGGATGCCGAGGTCGCGCAAGATTTTTGCCGGGCCTATTCCTGACAGCTGCAAAAGCTGCGGCGAATTGAACGCGCCGCCGGCCAGGATCACCTCGCCATCGGCGTAAGCCGTGTGGGTTTTGCCGCCTTTGCGATATTCGATCCCGATCACGCGCTGCCCGTCGAACAGGATGCGCGTCGCCAGCGCGTCGGTCTCCAGCGCCAGGTTCCACCGCGAGCGCGCCTGTTTGAGATAACCGGCCGCGGTCGACCAGCGGCGGCCGTTTTTTGCGGTGAGCTGAAAATAGCCGGCGCCCTCTTGCTGCGGTCCGTTGAAGTCGTCGTTGCGCGGAATGCCCGCCTGCTCGGCTGCGGTGAGGAACGCTTCGCACAGCGGATGTGGCTCGCAGACGTTGGACACCGTCAAGGGACCGCCGACGCCGTGCAGGTCGTCCGCGCCGCGCTCCTGATCCTCGGAGCGGCGGAAATAGGGCAGCACGTCGGAAAACGCCCAACCCGTGTTGCCGAGCTGGCGCCAGTGGTCGAAATCTTCTTTCTGCCCGCGGATGTAAAGCAGTCCGTTGATCGAGCTCGATCCGCCCAGCACCTTGCCGCGCGGCTGGATGATCTGGCGATTGTTGAGCTCCGGCTCGGGCTCGCTCTTGTAGAGCCAGTTGACCTTGGCGTTGTTGAACAGCTTGGCAAAGCCGAGCGGGATATGGATCCACATGTGGCGGTCCTGTCCGCCGGCTTCCAACAGCAGCACGCGGTGGCGGCCCGACGCCGTCAGCCGGTTGGCCAGGACGCATCCGGCCGAGCCGGCACCGATCACGATGTAATCGAAGCGTGCGGAATCCGTGCTTGATGCCATGTTTCGTCCTCCCTGACGAAAGCGTAGCGCGAAACGCCGTTCTTGGCAGGGCGAAAAAATTGTCTTGGCGAGAGCGAAATCGCGCGGCGGCTTCGAGCGAACCATGGTACGGCTGCCCGCCAGTACCCGCCCGTGGATGAGAGGAGGAACAATGATCCTGGGAATTCAAACTCTTCGCTGGAGGCCGCGAGCAGGCGTCCCTTTGCTTGTGGCCGTCGCGTTGCTTTTTTGCGGGACAGCAGCCTTTGCCGGCTCAAGCGATGCGGCGCCCAAATTCGGCAAATGGGGCGTCGACCTGTCGGCCATGGACAAGAGCGTCAAGCCTGACGATGATTTTTACATGTACGTCAACGGCAGTTGGTACCGAAACGCCGTCATTCCGCCGGACCGCGTCAGTACCGGTGTGTTCGATTCTATCGAGATTCAGACCGAAAATCGTCTCAAGACTCTTGTCGCCGCGCTCGCCGCCAAACCCTATGACAGCCTGAGCACCGACGACAAGAAGCTACGCGATCTGTATGACGCCTTCGTCGATCAGAAGGCCATCGACGCGGCCGGCCTTGCACCGGCGAAAAAGGACCTCGATTTCATTGCCGGACTGAAGACGCCGGACGACGTCGCTGCCGCAATGGGGCGGCCCGACCTTGGCTTAGCCAGCCCTCTCGCCCTCGACATCGACACCGATCCCAAAGACTCCAATCGCTACGTCGTGACGGCCGGTCAAGCCGGAACTCCCCATGAACCGCGACTATTACCTCAAAGACGACAAGGCGCTGGCGACCATACGTGAGGCCTACAAGAAGCATCTGGCGCAGATGTTCACGCTGGCCGGCTTCGGCGACGGCGACAGGCGCGCTGCCGCGGTCTACGACCTCGAATACAAACTCGCGCAGGCGCAGTGGTCCGACGCCGACAGCCGCCAAATTGAAAAGATCTACAATCCTGTGTCCTTCACCCAGTTGAAGGCGCTGGCGCCGCAGTTTCCTTGGGATTCCTACGTCAAGGCATTAGGCATTTCGCAGTCCGGCCCGCACGGTGAACGTCAGGTGATCGTGGCGCAGCTCAGCGCGTTCCCGACGCTCGCGAAGATTTTTGCCGCAACGCCGGTGGCCGTATGGCGCGACTATCTTACCGTGCATTATCTCGACGGCTATGCAGCTTATCTGCCGAAGACGTTCGACGATGCCCAGTTCTCGTTCTTTGGAACCGCGGTTGCCGGAAGCACGCAACAGCTCCCCCGTGCGACACGAGGGGTCTACTTCCTTAGCGGTCGGATGGGTTATGCTCTCGGCAAGCTCTATGTCGCAAAATACTTTCCCCCGGAAGCTCAGGCCAAGATCGTCACCCTGGTCAACAACCTGATCAAGACCTATGAGGTGGACATCCGAACCTTGACGTGGATGACGCCGGCGACCCGCGACAAGGCGCTCGACAAGCTGCATCACATGGCGGTGCAGATCGGCTACCCGGCCCACTGGCGGGATTATTCGAGCTATGAGGTCAAGCGCGGCGATTTGCTCGGTAACGTCGAACGCGGCTTTGTTTTCGTCTGGCGCCGCAAGCTGGTGCGGCTGGACAAGCCGGTGGATCGGACCGAGTGGCCATACCCACCACAGACAGTGAATGCCGCCAATAATATTCAAGCCAATGCCTTGGTCTTTCCGGCGGCGTTCCTGCAACCGCCGTTCTTCGACCCGCGCGCCGACGCCGCCGTCAATTACGGCGCCATCGGCGCCGTAATCGGCCACGAGATCAGCCACAGTTTCGACGACCAAGGCTCGAAATTCGGTCCTGACGGGGCGCTCGACGACTGGTGGACTCCGGCCGACCGCAAAGCGTTCGACGCAAAGTCAAAGTTGCTCGGGGCGCAGTACGATGCCTTCGAACCGCTCCCGGGGATGCACGTCAACGGTGCGCTGACCATGGGCGAGAACATTGCCGACAACGCCGGTGATGCGATCGCACTGAAAGCATATCACTTGTCGCTCGGCGGCAAGCCGGCGCCGGTGCTCGACGGTTTCAATGGCGATCAGCGCTTCTTTTTAGCCTTGGGGCAGGGCTATCGCAGCAAGGAGCAGGACGGTGCGCTGCGTGAACAGATTCTTTCCGACGTCCATACGCCCGACAAATACCGGGTGATAGGCATCACCCGTAATCAGGATGATTGGTACAAGGCGTTCGGCGTCACGCCCGGCGACAAATATTATCTGCCGCCCGACCAGCGCGTTCACTTGTGGTAGCGCACCGACACGGGTTGCCGGGGAGCGAAATTAACGCTCCAGCCACTGCGGCACGCGTTTGAGCGCATCGGCGCGCGCCGCCGGATTGGTGCCGCGATGCGCCCGGCCGCCGGGATCGGCGGTGTGCGCCAGTCCCGTCCGCAGCCGCAACGGCGTATTGGCGCGGTCGAACTCGTGATGCGCGCCCGGATACACGACGATTTCAGCGCGGGCGCTGCGCCCCCGAGCGCCCGCGATCATCTGTTGGCAAGTCGACGCCAGCGTCCAGTCGTCGGCTTTGCCGATCAGGATCAAGGTCGGAACGCGCGCGCTCCACGCGGTCTGACGCAGACGCTGGCAGCCCGGGTAAAATGCGACCGCTGAGCGGAAGTCTGCGGCGCCATCGCGCGGCGCCGCGTTCGGGCGTACGGCCCAGAGCGCCGCGATGGCGCCACTCGACCAGCCTAGCAGCGAAATACGGTTCGGCTGTACGAATGGCTGGCCCAGTAGCCAATGCCGCGCCGCGTCGGCGTCGGTAACTCGCTCGCGCGAGGCCCGCACCTTGGGCTGACGCACGCGGCATTGCGGGCCCAATCCGCGTGAGCCGAAGGAGTCCGGAAAAATGACGACGAAACCCTTCGCCGACAGGAGCGTGGCCCATTCGCCATAAAGCTGCTTGCCGCGGGCGGAGGGCCGATCGATGCCACCGCAATCGTGCAGCGCCACCACAGCCGGGAACGGTCCCGCTCCGTGCGGCCGGTAAAGCTGCGCATGCAGCGTCAGATTACCTTCGCGGATATCAACATTTTCGGCGGCGCAGGCGGTCGTGCACAGCATGACGCCAGCCAACGCACTTAAGTATGCCCGAACGCCCATGACTGCCGCATCACTCGGCCGCCCCGGCGGACCATAGCACGCCGCACAGGCGCGGCGCAGTCTGGCCGCGATCAAATGTAGGAGGGTTTCGTCGCAACTCGCGGTCTATTATGTTGGGCAGCGTGGCGATGCCTGCGGGCGGGCCGCCAAGGGAGATGGATTTGCTCAATCGCACCGATCGTCCGGCGCCGTTGCCCGGCGAAGCCGAAGTCAAATATCTCGACGGCGATTTTCGGGTCGTCCGGCCCGGGGCGTTCGTTCGCTGCGCCGTCACCGGCGCCGAAATCCCCCTGGAGGAATTGCGGTATTGGAGCGTCGATCTGCAAGAGGCCTACGTCTCACCGGAAGCGGCCATGCAGCGCCACGCCCCGACCTATCTGTCCAAGAGATAGCGCGCGTCACGAGCGGCCGGTACCGCGGCGCGCGCCCATAAGCACCATCTGCTTGAACTCTTCATCCTCGTCGATCACGAGCCGCACTGGAAGCGCGACGGCGCGCGCGGCGAGAGCGTCGAGTTCCCGCTCGCCGCCAAGCCGCACGTGGTCCTTCTCGGTCGTAAGCAACAACAGGTTCTCCGCCTCTGCGCGCGCCAACAGTTCGCGCGCCTCGGCCGCAGTATATTGATGATGGTCGGCGAATTCCTGCCGCGCGGCGATGACGATGCCGGCCTCGTCGAGTGTTGCGAAGAATTTTTCCGGATCGGCGAGCCCGGCGAACGCCAGCACTCTGCGTCCCATGAGCGCGGCGAGTGTCTGCCGGTCGGGCTCGATGTGACCGTGGAAAATCGGCAGGCGGTGACTGCGGGCGGTCTGCTCCACGGTGGCGGCGCCATCGCCCGTACCGACGGTCACGAGCGCCTGCGCGCGCGCCAACTGGGTTTCGAGTGGCGCCCGCAAGGGGCCCGCTGGAAAAATCCAGCCGTTGCCGATGCCGCGCCTGCGATCCACGAGTAGAATTGAAAGGTCTTTCTGCAGCGACGGATTTTGAAAGCCATCGTCCATCACAATGACACTGGCGCCACCGAAGCGGGCGGCCTCCGCGCCGGCCACCCGATCGCGCGACACAATGGTGGGAGCAAGCCGCGCGAGCAGCAACGGTTCGTCGCCGACGTCCGCGGCGCGGTGAATCTTCGGATTGACTATGACCGGCCCGCGAAGCCGTCCACCGTAACCGCGGCTTAAAAAAAATGGCCGCCGGTGCGCGGCAAGCAGGAGCCGTGCAACCGTCAGTGCCGCCGGTGTCTTGCCCGCACCGCCGAGCGTCAGATTGCCGAGACAGATAACCGGGATGCCGGCACTGTGCCCGGGCTTTTGCAGCCGCAGCCATGCCGCCGCGCCGTAAATTCCGCCCAACGGGCTCAGCAACAGGCCGCGGCCGGGTTTCCACCAGAACGACGGTGCGCGCATCGGCGCATGATCCCATCAAATTTCAGAGTCGCCAAATGCATTTGGAATAGAGCGGGCTGGCTTACGAGGCCCGTTGCTCGAGCCGAAGTTGCATCAGCAACCACAATTTAACCAAACCCTGCAAATATAGGCTATTCTGAGGGGGTGAAGCTCGTTTCCGGGCGATCCGCTTGACGGGTCTGGCGATGAACTGACGATGAAACTTTGGGGATTCATGGCGGGCAGGCGGTATCACAAGCTGACGGATCAGTACGTCCAAAACGTAGCAGATTTCGTTGAGCGCGGCGACCCGGCGCACGTGATATGGGACAGCGAGATTAAGGGCCTACAGGTCCGCTGCGGCTCACAGCGCGTCACGTGGTCATTTTTCCAAGAGTATCAAGACGCGGCAAGCGCGGCACTGTATGCAAGCGCCTCGGCTTCTTTCCGATGATCACCGTGAAGGAAGCGCGCCGGCTGGCCAAGATCGAATCAGGCAAGGCAGCCGCCGGCCGCTTAGAGCCGGGCCTACGTTCGGCCAAAAAGTCGCCGATGTGATGCGCAGCTATCTCGACACGCTCACAGGCGAAGGGCTTGCGCGCAACTACATCTTGCCCGAGTTCGGCGGCATGACATTGACCGAACTGGTCAACATACCGGGCTACGTGGCGGACTGGCACAGCGATATCAAGAGCAGCGCATCGGCCGATCACGCCGCGCGCATTCTGTCTGCCTGCTACAAGCTGGCCGCGAAGCGCGATCCTAACTTGCCGATGCGCAATCCAAGCGCGGCCGTCAAATACCATCCGCTGGTGCGATCACAACGCGCGCTCGCCTATAGGGACTATCCGAAATGGCGCGAAGCTTGGGAAGATATCGAGGACCCGGCGCGCAAGGCTTATCAGATGATCGGCCTGCTATCTGGAATGCGCAGCGGCGAGCTTGGCCGCTTCGCCCGCTCGCCGCTGCGGCCTTGGCGTGGCCGATACACTCAGGGCGAGTGCGGATCAACCGTGCAAGCCAAATCGATCCGGTCAGTATGGGTTGCTATCCTTTAGATATGATTTGCTCGGAAGCGAGCAGCCGCAGCCTCGGTAAGCATGCAATACCCCACGCATAAGCAAAACCAGTCCGATGCCGAAACCAGTTCCGCAAACGGCGGAGTTCTCGACTAGGCTTCGGGAGCATACCCTTTGGAAGCGACCGAGCGCCAATCGTGCTGCTAAAATCAGTATTTCGCATCACCACTGGGGGTCTTATCTCCACAGTACGGAGTCCGAAGCGTAATTGGTCGCCAAAGATCATAGTATCGATTGGAGCCGAGAGGGAACTGATCGTTTGTGCCAGAGAACGGGCCGCTTCGCGTGTGTAGATAATCGCACCAATGGCGATCGTGGTCTTCAATAGTGCATAGAGTTGATGTTGATGAATGCTTCCGACGTTCAGCGCAAGTCGAACTTTTTTTTCCTGAAGCCCATCAAGTTGAAGAATGTCGAAGCGAGGAAGCGCGCGGAGATGCTTTTCGGCTAAAAAAGTGCGGACTTGTGCTGTCAATATTACGTCATCTTCAAGTACTGCGGCGAAATCGCTTTTACCTCGTGCAATTTCTGCAATTACCGAAAGATAACTCATGGCGCAGCCGATTTCTCCGGATGTAAGAGAAGCACAATAATTAATTCTGCTCTTCGGCGTCGCCTTCATCATTGTTTCCCTGCTCATAGTCCTTCCGTCAATCGCGTCGAAGAAACGAAACGGAATCCCCAAACCATCGAGCTGATGTTGCATCGCGGCGCGTCGCTCGATGCTATCTTTCAAACTGATGACGGTGACAGGTATCATCGGCGTAGAGTGTGGCTTGAAATTGCAACTTGTTTGCCGCCGCGGACGATAGCCATGAATGTAGCAACGCCAACTGAATAAAAAGTTGCAAACATCTTTAGATTGAATACCTCGATTGACAATCCAAAAATGAAATAAGCGAGTACGATCATTGCGCCCATTAAAGTAGCCGCATCGCGGATTGAATCGCGCGCCCGTGCCTCGCTAATAAAAAGCGTTAGGGGAACGAAATAAATGGCGAGTATCGAGAATAGTCCGAAAATGCCAAGGCGAAGGGTGTTAGCTAGTATTTCGTTATGTACCTGTGACAAGCCAGCATGAAGCCCGACCGTCGTAAACCAGCCCCGGCGTGCCATACTCCGAAATAGGTCTGGCGCGCCCTCAGGGCCTACGCCCGCCAATGGATGCTCTCGAATAGCTTCCACGGCAACTCTGTAGATTTGAAGACGCTGGCCATATGACGAGCTCAAGTCACCTGCAAATATTTTTTGCAATTCCGTTTCCGTATAGGCGATCCGTTTCGGAATCTCAGGAATAGCCCAATAAGCGGCCAATGCCGCCGCGATTGAAATTGTTCCGATTGCTGCGCGAGTTTTCAAAGAAAAACCATAGTGTGCCCACAGCAAAAGGAGAACGGGAATTGCAATCCAAATTCCCCGCTCACCAGTTGCTAATGCGCAGATAATTGCAATACCGCCACAACCGAGCTTTAGCGCCAAGAGAGTTGGGTGGTCTTTTCTAAACCAATTTATCGCGCCGAGCGAGAGAAAGCCAAGAGTTAGCATTCCTCCTCCCCACATTGGGGCGTCGAGAAAGTAGGTACCCATGAGTGGCTCATGCGGACCAGAGAAGACTACGGTGGTAAACAGTCCTGCAAGCACACCCAAGGGAAAGGAGAGCTCCAATAATTGGAAGCTCGACGGATTTAGAAGTCCTAAGCATTCCATAGATTGGAATGGAAAAAAAGAAACGCGAAGGTCCATCCAACGCACCGAGCGAAAACGTGGATCGGTATAGTTCATTGACCACAGTAAACACGAAGAGGCTCGCCATTGCTAATGCGAAGGTTATTTCTGCTCTCCGCGCGAAAAAGCCTTTCGCCCATTTTGGACTTGATATGAGGGAGAATATTAGGAGGATTACGTAACACGTACTCATCGCATTGCGGACTGACAAAAGGAGGATCGGAGCAGCGAAGAGGACCAAACGCACAGCGTTATCCAAATTCAAGGTGCAGCAAAAATCTTTGAGTTCTGATGCCTGTTTTGCTAACGTCCGCATGATTGAGTTATTCCACCAATGGTTGGCGCAACAAGATTTTCCGTGTAGAGGGGTTCTGCTGAGCCATCAATGGCAATGCCGCGCGTCGCGGGAACATACCAATCGCTGTTCATAGTTGACAACTAGCCGGCAAACATAATCCAGCAGAACTCGATTCTCGCGCTGCATGGCCGAACAGGTACAGGTGCGTCAGCTTTCGCCTTATCGATCATGTCGGCAAATCTGGCGCGTGTGAGGCTTACGAAAGTTCCTACGTATTGTGGATCGCTCTCGGTTGATTCTCGCCTCCGCCGCTCTGTGTCCCCCGGTGCGCGGTTCCTCTCAGTGACGGTCAGCAAGGTGCGGCTAAGGCTTCGTGTGCGCTCCCGGTACTCCAAAGGACGCGAATTGCGTCGACATGGGCGACGATGAAATGACGATAATGCAGTTGTAGAGGTGCGAGATTTAGTGGACTTTTCGAATGACTCCGGCTTCTAGTCGAAGCTGCATCAGATACGGATCGAGCGCGGCGAGAGTTCGCTCCAGCGCGCCGCCAAGCCTTTCGACGGTCTGTGCCGCGGCATTGGCCGCCGCGCTCCGCGCCTTTGAATTGGCGAGCCAGTCGCCGAGACGCGCCGTCAGCGCGGCTTCGTCCGCTACCTTTTCGGCGCCGTGTGCCTCGTCGAGCGTCGCGTAAATTTCCGCGAAATTCCAGACATGCGGCCCGTGCAACACGGCGGCGCCGAGCCGGACCGCCTCGATCGGATTTTGTCCGCCGTGGCTCACGAGCGAGCCGCCCATGAACACGATCGGGGCGGCGCTGTAGACGAGGCCGAGCTCACCCAGCGTGTCGGCGACATAGACCTCGATGTCGCGCTTCGGCAGATCGCCGCGGGAGCGCAAGCCTACCGACAGACCGGCGGCGGTGGCGATTTCGGCAATGCTTTGACCGCGGCCGGGGTGGCGCGGTGCAATGACGGTCAACAGGTTTGGATTTTTGGCGCGCAGTTGCCGGTGCGCCGCGATCATGATGGCTTCCTCGCCCTGGTGGGTGGATGCGGCGGCGATGACGTCGCGCAGTCCGATCAGCGCATTGAAGCGGTGCAAAGTCGGCCGGTCGACCGGCGGGGCCGGCACATCGAGTTTGAGATTGCCGGTCGAGGAAATGCGCGGTGCGCCGAGCCGGGAAAATCGCTCCGCATTGGCGCTCGATTGCGCGAGGCAGAGGTCGAAGCGATTGAGGATTGCCGCAATCGCGCCCGGGATGAGCCGCCAGCGGCCGAACGAGCGCTCCGACACGCGGCCGTTCACCAGGACGAGCGGGATTTTGCGCTCGGCGCAGGCGAGGATGAGGTTAGGCCAGAGATCGGATTCGACGAATAGCGCCAGATCCGGGCGCCAATGATCGAGGAAGCGGGCGACAAATTGCGGCGCGTCGAGTGGAACGAACTGGTGCACGGCCCCCTTGGGCAGGCGCTGCTCGGCGAGCGAGGCCGAGGTCACGGTACCGGATGTGACAAGGACGGCGAAATCCTGCGCACGAATGCGCTCGATCAACGGCACCACCGCGAGCATTTCACCGACGCTGGCGCAATGCATCCAGATCAGCGGCCCTGGCGGTCGCGGCAGGCCGGCTTCGCCGCGTCGCTCACCAAGCCGCGTCGCATGCTCTTTGCCGCGCTCAAGCCGTCGCGCAAGGAGCCGCGGCGCCAAAGGCGTCGCGCCACGCGTCGCGGATTGATAAACCCGCAGCACGATCGGCAGACGATCGGGCAAACTCAGCACTCCCCCACACAACTCATCGGTGCCGACGCCGCTGCGCCCGCGGGCCGCCCATGGCGCGCTCCGATCCACACTCTGCCACGATAGCAGCGGCCCGTCTGCCAAAATTCCGGGATATCAGCAGGAACTGGCTCAAGATTGCGGCGCCGCACTTGCCGGATCGAGCAGGCGATGCAGATGCACGATGAAATAGCGCATCTGCGCATTGTCGACGCTGCCTTGCGCCTTGGCCTTCCAGGCCGCGTAAGCGGTGGTGTAGTTCGGATAGAGGCCGACAATGTCGACCTTTTCCAAATCCTTGAATTCGTGGCCGGCGACGCTCGTCAACTCACCGCCCAGCACGAGGTGGAGCAGTTGCTGCGTCGGCCTTGGTTCCGGGGTCGTATTCGCCATGAGTTCTTGTGTTCCGATCGCGCAGATGCGCGGTTCACGAGGCCGCGAGACGCGGGTCATTCAACAGATCGACAAGCGCTGTGTGCCGGTCTTGCCCGGCGGCGACCAGCATTCCATGCCGTGGCACGGCGCGATTATAAGTCAAAGGCCCGCCGCCCAACGGCGTCAGCGCGCCGCCCGCTTCGTGCACCAAAAGATCGGCCGCGGCAAGGTCCCAGTCATGACTGTTGCCGCCGGCAACAGCCGCGTCGATCGAGCCGTCGGCGACGCGCGCCAGCCGCAGCGCCAGTGAATGCACCCGCGGTATCACGGTAAAGGGCGGACCGATCGTGGCCACCCGCTCGAGAAAGTTTTTCGGCCCGGCGACGCGGATATCGGCGAGCTCTGCGCCAGCAGTCGCGCGAATCGCGTGACCATTGCGGGTAGCGCCCTGGCCGGCGATCGCCATGAAGAATTCTGCCGTCACCGGAGCAAACAGGCAGGCGGCAACCGGCCTCCCGTCCTCGACCAGGGCCACCGAAACCGTCCAGTCGGGCAAGCCTGCGATGTAGCCGCGGGTGCCATCGATCGGATCGACAATCCATACCAGACGCGCGTCGAGCCGCGCCGGATCGTCGGTGCTCTCCTCCGAGAGCCAACTGATCGCTGGATCGACGGCGCTCAGCCGCTCGTGCAGCAACGTGTCGACGGCAATGTCGGCCTCGCTGACCGGAGACGATGCGCCCTTGGTCCATTGCTTGAGCGGCGTGCCAAACATCGACAACGCCAGCGCGCCGGCCTCGCGGACGGCTGCGGCCAAACCTTCGGCGCGGCGTGCGGTCTCGGGTGACTCACTGGCCGGCAACAGTCAGACCCTCCACACGCACGGTCGGCGCGTTGGTGCCGTAGCGGAAAACGAGATCGTCCGCCGGCGTGAGGCTTTTGAAAATCTCCGACAGATGTCCGGCGATCGTGACCTCGCTCACCGGATAAGTCACTTCGCCGTTCTCGATCCAAAAGCCCGAGGCGCCGCGGCTATAGTCGCCGGTTACCAGATTGGCGCCCATTCCGATCAGGTCGGTGACGAAGAAGCCGTCGGTGATGTCGCCGATCAGCTGCCGGGGCGTTTGCGCGCCGGCGCGCAAATGCAGATTGGTCGGCCCGGGCGAGGGCGTCGACGACACTCCGCGATGCGCATGGCCGGTGGTCTGCAGACCGAGTTCGCGCGCCGTTGCGCTGTCGAGCAGCCACGTCTTCAGCACGCCGTCATCGACGATCTTGAGGACGCCGCCGGCGATGCCCTCGGCGTCGAACGGCCGTGAACGCAGGCCGCGCCGCCGCAACGGATCGTCGATGATGTCGATGCCGGGCGAGAATATTTGAGCGCCGCGCTTCTCGCGCAGGAAGCTGCTCTTGCGGGCGATGGAGCTGCCGTTGGCGGCGCTGGCGAGATGACTGACCAGCGTTCCAGCGATGCGCCGGTCGAACACCACCGGAACGCGGCGGGTTGTCACCTTGCGCGGATTGAGCCGCTTGACGGCGCGCTCGCCGGCGCTGCGCCCGATTTTCTGCGCGCTCTCCAGGTCCGCCGCGTGCAGCGCCGAGGAGTAATCATAGTCGGTTTCCATGCCGGTGCCTTCACCGGCGATTGCCGACATCCCGACCGAGTGGCTGGAGGAGATGGTCGCGCCGCGAAAGCCGTGGCTCGTGACCAGAACCATGCCGCCGATGCCGCTCGAAGCCGAAGCGCCGCTGGATTTGGTCACACCGGGTACCGCCAGCCCTGCCGCCTCCGTTTCCCGCGCGCGCTTTTCGAGGACGTCAACGGTGGGCATGACCGGGTCGAGCAGGTCGAGCGCTGCAAAGTCGTGAGCAAGAAGCGCCGCATCGGCCAGTCCGGCGAAGCGGTCCTCGGGGGCAACGCGCGCCATAGCCACCGCCCGTTCGGCCAGGGCATCGAGGCCATCGGTCCGGATGTCATTGGTTGAAACCACGGCCTGTCTGCGGCCCACCAGCACCCGCAAGCCGACGTCGTCGCCCTCGGAGCGCTGCGATTCCTCGACCGCGCCTTCGCGCACCTCGACCGAAAGCGAGACGCCCCGAACCGCAATGGCGTCGGCCGCGTCGGCGCCGGCGCGTTTGGCGGCGCCGACCAGACGTTCGGCAAGATCGGACAGCGCGGATTGGTCGAGCAGTGAAGACATATGCAAATGGACTTCGATGTGGTGGCGGGATGGCGAGAGAGGCACCAACATGTGCCTCCGCAGTGCCGGGTTCAACGGCCCTGTGCGGCGGCGGGTGGCATTTCGGCGATTTTGCCGGCCTTTGGCAACCGCTTGTCAATCATGCGGTCTTTTCGCACCCCGCAAAAGGACCTCTTAACCAGCGTTGTTAAGCCAATTGCGACGGCACTCTGGCATTGTCACGGCAACCGGGCGGCAACAGTCCGGGGGGAGTTACGAGTTTCGAGGCGTCGAATGGAAGCCGGCAGGTTCGCTGCCGGGTCGGGCCGCGCTGAGCTACCCCATCGCGGAAACGCGATGGGGTCCTCGCGGAAGCTCGACCCCTTCACTTTACCCGTGCGCTTTACCGCTCCTGATGAAGCGGCTGACGAGCGTCTGCGCGTCGTCGATCTGCATCGCGAGCGGGTGGTGCTGCGCCGTTCGGTGCGCGGCGTACGCATGGCGCTCAATCTTCCAGTCGCGGCCTTCCGGGGCGTCGCGATACGGATGGCCTTTGCCGAAGCCGAGGCCGCGCCAACGAGCATCGCGGTCGTGCTCGAACACGGCGATCCGGCGCTGTCGCTGCCGCTGTTCTCGGCAGACGAATGTGACGACATCGTTGCTGAGTGGCAGTCATGGGGCCGTGTGCTCGGATTGCCGCTTCTGGTCGCGGAATCCGACGGCTCGCTGCGTGAGCCGTTCGCACGGGTCGGCGCACTGCGAGTGCAGGCTCCGACTTGGCGCCGGCGGCGGCGCGGCGCCATTGCGAAGCGGCGGCCGAGCCGGCTGTTGCGGCGGCGGGCGACTTCGCTTCCGGCGACGCCGGTGGTGCACCGCGACGAGCGCGAGATCATCGCGCGAAACTGATCGCCGTTTTCACGGATCAGACGGATCGGCCGGATCGGCGCCGGGCGTGCGCTCGGCTGGCGGCGTGGTCAGGCGCTCACCCAGAACGGACGGCGAAGCTGGCGACCACGGGCGATCTTCCAGGGTCGATCGGTCGGTAGCGATCGTGTATTGCGCGCCGTTCCAGGTGAGACCGACAGCACCGGTCTGGTTGAGCTTTTGCTCGTCGAAGACCTGCGCCGGACAATGGAGCGGTGCGGGCAGGGCGCTGACCAGGATCGACGCGCGCAGGCAATCTTCCTCATAGGCGGGCGGCGCCGTGACCACGCTGAGGAGACGGCCGCCCGATAAGGCGGCGATACAGCCGTTGCGGTCGCAGCGAGGACGGGGATCGCGTGCGGAAGCCGGATCGCGGTCGTCGCCGTCGGCGGCGAGCCATTGCTCGGCGGCAAACGCATTGAAATGCTTGCCGACGATGGCGAGCCGCCCATTCGCGCCACGCACCGCGACGAGGTCGCCCGATGGCGCAACGATCACGTCATAGCGTGGACCGCTGAACGCCGCGATGATGCCCAGCGCGGCGAGCGGCAGGGCTGTCATTCGGAACAGCCAGCTGCGCCACACCACGGCGCTGATCACCGCGAGGCTCAGGAGCGGCAGCGCGGCTGGCGCGAAGGCGCGCACGTGTAAGGTCGAGCCCGGGGCGGCGGCAATGAAGCGCGCCACCCAGATGATGAATTTGATGCCGAGGCCGACATAGAGCCAGACCGGGGCGTCGAGGCCGAGCGGATAAAGCGCGGCGCCCAGCAGCGCGCCGGGCACCGCGAAGCATTCGATGATTGCCAGCGTCAGCGGATTGCCGATCAGAACGTAGGGGCTGAGATCATGAAAGTGGTAGGCCATGAACGACGCGGTGGCGCTGGTCGCGAATAACGTCGCCAGCAGGAGATGGAGCGGTTTGTCGACGGCATGAATGAAGAACGCGCTGCGGCGCTCCGGCCGGCCGCGTGCGGGCAGGTACGGATCGGGGTGGCGGTCGCGCTGGGCGAGCCGCACCTCCATGACGGCGATCAGCGCCGAGACGGCGGCGAAGGAGAGCTGAAAGCTCACGCCGAGGATCGCATCGGGCTCGAGCGCGATGATCGCCAGTATCGCCAGCGCAAGGTTGCGCATCGAGAGCGCGCGGCGATCGAGGATGACGGCGCCGAGCACGATCAATGTCATGATCAGCGCCCGCTCGGTACCGACGCGCGAACCGGTGCCGATGTCGTACAGCAGCGAGCCCGCCATGGCGACGCCCGCCGCCCATTTCTTGATCGGGTAGTTGAGCGCCAGCGTCGGCGACAGCGCGAACAGCCGTCGCGCCACGACGAAAAAGATGCCGGCGACCAGCGTCATCTGCAGGCCGGAAATGGTGATGATGTGGAAAATACCGGCCTCGCGGATGAGGTCCTTGGCATCGTTCGACAGGAAATCGCGCTTGCCGGTGACCATCGCGGCGGCGATGGCGCCCTCGTCGCCGCCGATGATGGTGTCGACGCGCACCGCGAGCCGGTTGCGCGCCCGGTCGATCGCAGCGAAGAAACGTTGCCGCCACGGCGCATCGCGCGGCGGCGGCAGAACGCTGACGTTGCCGAAGGTGAAGCCGACCGCGCCGATGCCGGCAAAATAAGCGTCGCGCGCGAAATCGTAGCCGCCCGGCGTGACGGCGCGCGGTGGTGGCCAGAGCCGGGCGGTGAATGTGACGTAATCGCCGGCCGCGAAGTCGGGCGTCTTGCGTGTGGTTACGCGCACGCGGTGCGGCGCGAGCCGCGCCGGCAGTCTGCCCGAGTCGGCGACATGGACGATGAAGCGCGCGCCGGTCGGCCGGATGTCGACTTCCTCGACGAAGCCTTGCAGGCGAACGGTGCGAACATGATCGAGCACCGGCGTGCCGACGCGTGCGGTGCGGAGCCCCATCGACAGGAAGCCCGCCGATAACGCAGCCAAGCCCACCCAGACGCCGAGCGCCAACGGCCGCGCGCGGCAGAGCCACCCGAACGCGGCGCACAGCGCCACGAGCACAGCCGGCAGCCACAGGACCGGTTCGCGATCGGCCGCGAGATTGAGGGCCACGCCACCCATGGCGGCGACCGGAATCCACAGAAAGAACCGCCGCCCGTCGATTTCCTGCGTTAGCGCCGCCGAAAACAGCGCACGCCATTCGGGCGCCCACGCCGCCGCGCGCACAACGCCGGTGCGGCTCGTGCCGCCAAGCACGCGGGTGCGCGCGGGGGTTGCCATGAATTGCAATCTAAACACAACGCCGGGTGGCGTAAAAGCGCAGTGCAGACGGTCCTGTTGGGATGAAGCGCCTCATTCCGCCGCCATCTTCGCCGGGCTACGCTGGTGCGGCGGACAGGAATGATGATGAAGCGGTTGTGGTGGTTCTCAGCGGCGGGCCTTGGCGCCGTTCTGGCGGCCTGCATCGTCCATGGCTCGGCCGCAGAACCGTTGACGCTGCGCTACGGCCAGGACTGGTCCTCCGCCCACAGCATTTTTTCGCTGCCGATCTCGGTGGCCCAGCGCGAGGGTCTGTTTGCGCGTGAAGGCCTCAACGTGCAGATCGTCATCCCGGTGCCGGGCGGCTCCGACAAGATGATTTTCGATGGTCTCAACAAGGGCTGGTTCGACATCACACACATCGCCACACCGTTTCTGATCCGCGCCGTGATGAAGGGCTCGGATGCGGCCGCGATCGTTACCGAGTTTAGAAACGCAATCTACAATCTGGTCGCGAGGCCGAACATCAAGTCCTACGCCGAGCTGAGGGGAAAACGCATTGGGCTCGCGGACGAGCAGGGCAGCATCACCATTGCGATGCGCAAGCTGTTGGCCAAGCATGGATTGGAGCGCGGCAGCTTCGTTGTGAAGACCGAGGAGGGAACGCCGCAGCGCTTTTATTGTCTGCTGCACAGCGATTGCGATGCGACGGTGCTCGGTCAACCGCAGGATCTGCAGGCGCTCGCGCAGGGCTATTCGTTGCTCGGGCGCTCGGATGAGGTCGTGCCGGACTATCTCTATACGGTCACGGCGGTGCGGCGGCCGTGGGCGCAAGCGCATCGCGAGGCTCTGGTGCGCTACGTCCGCGCTATGGCGGACTTGTTCGCCTTCATTCGCGACCCGGCCAACCGCAGCAAGGTTGTTGCAGATATTGCGGCGACCATCGGCTGCTCGGAGACGATCGCCGCGCAGACGCTCGACTTGTTCAACGAGCCCGGCCGCGATGTGCTGCCCAGGCGCGGCGAGATCGATCTGAAAGGATTTCAGCAGGTGATCGCGATGATGGGGGAGGCGGGGTTGCTCAAACCGCCGTTGCCGCAGGCCGAACATTTTGTCGACCCGGAATATCTGCGAGCGGCCGGCGTTCAATTGCGCGCAAGATAAAAGCGCCTAAGCCGCGCGCCTTAGCCTCGCATGGCGAGCCGCCACCAGAACATCAGCGAATAGATCACGTAGGGGATCGAGAGGATCGGCACCAGCCAGACCAGGAACAGCGGAATTTTCCGGGTCACGCGTTCCGGCAGCATCATCGCGATAAGGCCGAGAACGCCAGCGGTGAAAATTGTCGTTACAAGCCACCCATACCACAGCATGTTTGGCCCTTGGCTGGCCAGCATAGGCCCATAGCCCCACACGAAGCGGCCGGTCGCCGGATAATAAGTGAAGACCGGCCAGTTTAAATAAACGCTCAGGCAATAGGCGATCGGCCCGGTGATGGAAAAGGTCGTGGCGAAAGCCTTGAACTTGCGCGACGCCGCCAAGGCGGCTCCGCCGCCCGTGGATCGGGCCGTTGCCGTTGTTGCGGTCGTACTCATGATCCGAATCCCCTAGCGTTGTTGAGGATATGGCCGACGATGAAAAGAAACCAGCACATCGCCGCCAGCACTAGGGTCACACCTTTGCGCGCGTTGTCGTATTCCGGATTCTGCGCGTTCTTCCAGAAAAACCAGTAGGCCGGCAGCAGCATGAGCCCGAGCGCGGCGACGTGCTCCTTGAAGTCGAAAAATCCGCCGGTCTTGAAATAGTGACCTTGCTCGAGTGGGATTTGAATGTTGATGCGATAACTCGGATAAATGTATGAACCGACCAGAAAGGTGAGGACCCACAGCACACAAACCGCGGTGGCGTAGCCGGGTGCCGAGACGGAGCGGAACCGCGTTACGATGCCGCCGGCTGCCTGGCGGGCCGGAACCGCCACCGCCATGGCCTGGTGAGTGAGCGCGCCGAGCAGCCCGACGGCCAGAAGCAGGTGGACCAGGAGCCATATCGTCCAAAAGGCGTTGCTGGAGATCAGGTCGCTCATGATCCTCCCCATGTTCTGACGCGTAGGCTGTTTTGCGGAAAGTCTAGCCCTTCAGAGTGGTTTGTCGAGCGCATGAAGTGCAGCCGATCAACGCATCTCCTGCAATGCGGCGCGTGCCGTTAACGCGGCGAGTGGGCGATTGGTCGCTCTTGTGTTCGCGCGCCGTGGTCGCCTATCCTCAAAGTCAAAGATCGCGCTCGATCGCTTCCGTGCACGCGGCAAGTATGAGAGCGACGCGGGGGGCGAAACGCTTGGGAACAATGACATGACTCGGCTCCGACCCGCCGTCATCCTCGCGATCGCGCTTGCGGCTCCGGTCGTTGCGCATGCCGGCGGCGTCGACATGACCGACGAAGACCTCAACGGCGGCGCTGACGGGCCGTCGTTTTTCGGATTCGTGCGGCTGGTCGGTGGCGCAGGGATCGATGACGCCAAGGTCACCGCGGAACTCAAGGGTGGCGCGCTGGTGACGGCGACGGACCTGTTGGGCCTCTACAAAATTCCGGGCTTTGGCAAGGACGTCAATCCGGACGACGTGCAGATTTCGTGCAGCAAGGATGGCTATAAGCAGGCCAATATCTTTCGCCATCCGCACACGCCGGGCGATATGAAGGATCCGATCGAGGTCGACTGTTTCCTCCAGAAGCAGTGAGCCTTTGAGCCGCGCCTTTGATTATCCGTAATCCGGGACTGGTTTCATGATCAGACGTTGCCTGCTTCGCGGCCCCCTGGCGCTGCTGTTGGCTGCGCCTGCCGCCGGTTCAACGCTCGCGCAGTCCGCACCCTCGGTGAGTGCGGCGCCTGCTGCCGCGGTACCCTACGCCATGACGCTCGGCGATATGATGAACACGCTGATCCAGCCGCGCCACGCCAAGCTTGGGCTTGCCGGCAAGGCGCAGAATTGGAGGCTGGCGCAATATGCGCTCGTCGAAATCCGCCAGTCGTTTGCCGGCATCGTCAAGGCGCAGCCAAAATTTCGTGGCCTGCCGGTCGGTGAACTCGTCAATGCGGCGTTGAGCCAGCCGTTGGATGCCGTCGGCGCCGCCATCAAGGCGCAAGATCCGCAAAAATTTGCCCTGGCCTACGCGCAGCTCACCGCGGGCTGCAATGCCTGCCACAATGCGGCCGATCATCCCTACGTGGTGATTGAGGTGCCCGACGTCTCGGAATTTCCCAACCAGGACTTCAGCCCGCGTCGCTAAGTGAACGGGAGCGCATAAAAAAATCCCTCCCGCGAGGGGAGGGATCGTCTTAAGCCCAGCGACGATGGGCAGTCGGCCGCGTCAGTCGAGCGGCTCGACCTTCACCAGCGCGTGGTCGTGGTTGCTGCCGACCCAGAAGCTGACCGGAGTAGTCGTGTTGTCGACGTAGACCGTGCGCATGTTGGTGTCGGACGGCATCAGATATTGATTGGCCTTGCCGGTTTTCGGATCGAGCCGCACCACGCGGTCGGTGCTCATGGTTGACGCCCAGATATCGCCGTTCTTGTCGAAATTGGCGCGATAGGGATAGGTGTAGGCCGGCAACGCATATTCGGTGAACTTCTCCGTCTTCGGATTGAACACCGCAACCTTGTTACCGCGATACTCGGTCACGATAATGTTGCCGTCCTTGTCGAGCTCCATGCGACGCAGCCGCGCATGCGGCGTCGGCGGGGTGTACCAGGTCACTTTCAGCGTCTTGGCATCGAACTTGCCGAGATAGCCTTCGCTGAATTCGGCCATCCACAGATTGTTCTCGGCGTCCGACATGACCTGATAGATGCCGTAGTGATGGTGCGCCGAATCCGGCAGTGAGTTGGTCGGGTGGAAGCGCTGCCAGTCGCCGGTCTTCAGATCGAGCCGGTAGACGTTGCCGGTGCCGACGTCCTTGGTCCACACCTTGCCGTCGACATCGTGGCGCAGACCGACGAAGTTGAGCTGGACGCGCTCGTCGTTCCACTTTGCCGGCACCGGATAATATTTGATCGCGCCGGTCTTCGGATCGAGTACGCCCAGCGATGCCTGATACATCGTGTCGAACCAGATCTGGCCTTCCTTGTCGAATGCAATGCTGAGAAGACCCGTCGGAGCGTCGGGCTTGAACTGCTTGATCGGGTATTCGGTCAGCTTGAGCGTCTTCGGATCGAACTTGGAAATGAACTGTTCGCCGAAATCGGTATACCAGACGTTGCCAGCCGTATCCTTGAGGATGTCATGCGGTTCAATTGTCGGCCGCGGCAGACTGTACTCGGTGACGATGACGTGGGTGGAGTCGCCGGTCGGGCGCGGCAGGGTCTTGAGCTGATACGACCACTTGTCCGACGCGCTGAGATTGACGGTCGCGAGATACTCGGCAAGCTTGCGATATTGTTCCGGCTTGCCTGCGCGCTTCTTGTCGAGCATCGGCTGCGGCTTGACCGGCTGGCTGACGGCGCCGTAGCCCATCATGCGATGGATGACCTGCATCCATTCGTCGACGTTGTGCGTCGATAGTGCGACGCGTTCGAGCGTGTGGCAGCTCGTGCAGTTGAGCAGCGCGGACTTTTGATCGTCGGTGCCGGGCATGCTCATCAGCCATTCGGCGTCGGTGAGCTGGTCGGGCAGATCCTTGGTCGGCTCGAGCTTGAGATCGACTTTTGCGGTCTGCTCGCTTCCTACGGTAGCGCTGGCCGGAGCGGCGAGATCGTAACCGACGGCGCGGATTGCGAGCGAATAGTGGCCCGGATCGAGCCGGCTTTCCGGGAATGTGTAGTTGCCCTTCGCATCGGTAATCACGCTCACTGAGACGATCGATCCGTCCTTATGGGCGGTGACGACTACGCCCTGCATGGCGCCTTCCGCCTTCGACGTCACCTGTCCCGAGATGGCGGTCGCCTGGGCGGCATATGCCCCCGGCGCCTGACACAGCACCGCCGCGACCGCCGTGGTCACGCTCAGCAAGAGTGTGGATTTCATGGATGGCTCCCTACGAATGAATTGGTTCGTTTATTGCGGCCGGCGACGGTGCTCATCGCTCCGAATCGCAGGCCGGACATTCTGCGGCTTTGTCGTTATCCTGCGCCTATTTCGGCGGACCGACAAGGGCGGTCCGGCGCACTGCACGGCGGGCAGTCATGCGAGCGCATGGTAGCGGCGTTCAGCGCTAGACAACCCATCCCAGCGCGATGCCGACGAGGATCACGAGGCCGAGCAGAAAGCGATAGATGACGAACGGCCAGCTGGAAAAGTTTTCCAGGATGCGCATCAGCCCCCAGATGGCGAAGAATGCCGAGATCGACGCGACCACGATGCCGACGACGAGCACCGACCATGCGTGCGCGTCGATATGAGCCTTATGCAATTCCCACAACTCCTTGAGGCCCGCGAGCGCGATCGCCGGCACGCCGAGGAGAAAGGACAGCCGCGCCGCCTCTTCGCGCTTGAAGCCAAGCATGAGAGCCGCAGTCAATGTCGAGCCGGAACGCGAGACGCCTGGAATAAGCGCGCCGACCTGCGCGATGCCGATCAAAAGCGCATCGAGCATGGTGCCCTGTTCGACGGTGCGCCGGTGCCGCGCCGCGAGCTCGGCGATCGCAAGCAGCGCCGCCATCGCCATGCACGACCAGCCGATAACGCTGACGGCGCGCAGCGGCGAATTGCAGGTGTTGAGGACCTTGGCGAGCGCGAGACCCGCAACGCCGATCGGGATGGTGGCGACGACGAGCCACACAGCGAACTGGAAATAACGATTGCGAAAGTCGCCGCGCGTCGTGGCGGCGATGGCGTTGACTGTCACGTCCCGGACGTCGGTCCAGAAATAGCTGACCACCGCTGCAAGCGCCGCAAGCTGCATCGCGGCGGAGAAGGCCGATCCCGGATCCTGCCAGCCGAGCACCGCCGGAACCAGGCGCATATGCGCCGTCGAGGAAATCGGCATCAGCTCGGTGATGCCCTGCACGATCCCGAGAATCGCCACCTTGAAATATCCGAGCGCGGCAAAACCGGTATCGATGCCGCCGGTGCAAGCATTGGCCATTGTCACTTCGCCTCTGGGCAAGGGTGAAATGTCTGCGGTGCGTAGCCGTTACCGCCAATCGGACGCAATGGTCCAAACCAGCGCGGGTGCGATGGGTAGCGTGGGTGAATATTCCGATTCCGGCAATGCTTTTGTGCGCCGCGGCAGTGTCACTGCGATTCTAGGCATGATGGCGCAGCGCCGCGTCGAGCAGCAGCGCCGCGAAAAAGATCAGGCCGGCGTCACGATCTGATTTAAATACCGCGAGGCAATTGTCTGGATCGGCAATATCGAGGCGCACGATCTGCCACACGAGGTGGACGGCGAAGACGCAAAGCCCGAGCGCGAACACGAAGCCGCCGCCGGCGGCAAACCCGGCGGCGCCGAGCAGGATGACGGCGAGCGTATAGAAGGCAAACAGCATCGGCTTGGTGCGCTCGCGGAACAGAAGCGCGGTTGATTTGATGCCGATCAGCGCATCGTCCTCGCGATCCTGATGGGCGTAGATCGTGTCGTAGCCGATCACCCAGGCGATCGAGCCGGCGTAAAGGAGAAGCGGCGGCAGCGCGAGGCTGCCAAACACCGCCGGCCAGCCCATCAGGGCCCCCCAGGAAAACGCCAGCCCGAGCACGATTTGCGGCCAATAGGTGATGCGCTTCATGAACGGGTAGATGGCGACAATGGCGAGTGAGGCGATGCCGAGCGCGACCGTGAGGCCATTGAAGCTCAGAAGCACGGCCAAGCCGATCAGCGCCTGAGCCAGGAGAAACAGCGCTGCCTGGGCAACGCTGACTTGGCCCGATGGAATTGGCCGCGAGCGCGTGCGTTCGACCGCGGCATCGAGATTGCGATCGACGATGTCATTCCAGGTGCAACCGGCGCCGCGCATGGCGAAGGCGCCGATGAAGAACAGCGCGATATGCGCCAGGCTTGGTGCCCGCGCGTGCGCGGCAACCGCCGCAAGCGCGGACGACCACCAGCAAGGAATGAGCAGCAGCCAGGAACCGATCGGCCGGTCCAGTCGGGCCAGCCGCAGATACGGCCGCAGCCGGGGAGGCGCCAGCGTGTCGACCCAATTGCCGGTCGAATCGGCAACCGAGCCGGCCGACCCGCTCATTTGTCCAGCGGGTTGCCGGTGAGCGTGTTGAACGTGCCGGTATTGGTCTTGGTGTTTTTGGCGGTGTCGAGTGTCGGCGTGCCGATCGCGTCACTCAGGGTCGGGATGTGTGGCTCGGGCGCCGGCGCACAGGCCATTTGCCGAAATTTCAATGTCTTCAGATGAGCTTCCTTGGCCGCACTGACCGCCTGCTGAGGAACGCCACACCACACCATGTTGGCTTGCAGGAATTTGAGCGCCTTCTCCTCGGCGGATGAGAAAACCGTCACCAGTTTGCACATCTGCTTGCGGTCGGCGTGCTGCTTTTCGGCCGCCCCGATCGCCATTCCCTTTTTCTGCGCGTCGTTGCGCAGTGGCAGGAAGCCTTCGCAGACCGAGGAGGCGCCAGGCGCCGGGCCCGTGGTCATTTGCGCGGAAGCGATTCCAATTGCCCCAGCGCTGAACATCAACGCCAGCGCCGCTGCGAGACCCAACTTTGCGATACCCGGCTTCATATCGCGTCCTTTCCCGTCCATGCCAGTTCCAGAGGCCATCATAAGCGCTCCGAATTCGGCGACACAGGGGCAAATTGCCGAAAACGGGCCCGTTTTGGCACCGGCTGGCGTAATGCCCGCAAGCGGGTTAAGGCCAAATTAACGCTGATCTTCGGGCGCGGATGCACCCCATGCCGGACTACGACTTTCGCACGCCTCGCCTTTACGTTGATGCTCCGCTGCACGAAGCAGCCACTGTAGCGCTTGATCGCTCCCAGGCGCATTACCTGACTGGCGTGCTGCGGCTAAAATCGGGCGCCGGGGTCCTGGTTTTCAATGGCCGGGACGGCGAATGGCAGGCTGCCATCACGGTCGAAAAGCGCACTGCGGTCCTGCAGATCGGCGGACGGACCCGAGCCCAGACCCCGCCCGGTGACCTGCATTATCTGTTTGCGCCGCTGAAGTCCGCGCGGCTCGACTACATGGTCCAGAAGGCGGTTGAGATGGGGGTGTCGCGGCTCCAGCCCGTACAGACCCGTCATGGCCAGATCGCGCGGGTCAATGCAGCGCGCATGCGGGCGAATGCCATCGAGGCGGCCGAGCAATGCGGCATCCTCACGCTGCCCGACATCGCCGAACTGGACTCCCTGACGCGCATCCTCGTTGCGTTTGAGCCGCAGCGACACCTCATTTTCTGCGATGAAGATGCCGAGGTAGCCGATCCGGCGATGGCGCTCGCCAAGGTGCGGCGGCGCGCACCCCTTGCGGTGCTCATCGGCCCGGAAGGCGGTTTCGCTGCTGACGAACGGGAGGCGTTGCTGCGGCTTCCGAATGTGGTGCGGCTCGCGCTCGGACCTCGCATTCTTCGCGCCGACACAGCCGCGGTCGCCGCGCTTACGATCGTTCAGGCCGTTCTGGGGGATTGGAAGACTGACGCCGGACCTTGATGAGGCGCGGATGCCGCCTCGGTCAGTGGATCACCCACGGCTTGTCGATGCAGACGAAGCTGACGTATTCGCCGTAATGGCGGTTGACGCTGGTGATGTGCGATAGGCGCCCCCAGCGAGCGCAATGCTCGGCCGCCATGTCCCGGTAGATGTGCTCGATCGCAGGTGAGTAGGGAATGATACCGCCGGTGTCGTTGCCCTTGATCCAGGGATAATGGTGGAAGAAGCCAGCATTCGCCGTCCCGCCGGCGCTCAGCGCTATCAAAGCCGCCATCACCGCAACAGCACGACGCATTGCAACGCCCTCCACCGCAATCGAGAGGCAAGCTTAGAGACTTGGACGACGAAACGAAAGTCTGCTGGCGATTCTTCGGGCAGCGGGATCATTCCGAAGGCCGATACTTTTGCGGATCATGCTCTAGATGGAGTAGGCGCTCGACACCATGCCGACCGGCCGTTTGTCGGCGGCCCCGAGGATGTTGACACGGCCGAAGCTGGTATGGCCGCCAATTCGCACGATGCGGGCGTCGGCGACCACGTCGAAGCTGACCGGTCGCAAGAAGTGCGTGGTCTGGTCGATGGTGCTCATCGGGCGGAAGCCGTTGCAAGCCGCGGAGCAGGCGATCACCATGGCGGTTTCGGCCAGCGCCATCAGCGCCTGGCTGCAGACGACGCGTCCGTCGCTGCATATTCTTTTTGAAAATGGCAGCCGCAGCACGGCTCCGGGCAGCCAGTCCGCGGTTGCGCCCGCCGGCCGGGCCGCTTCGACCGCTTCCACCAGCATGGCGAGATCCTGCACCCACGGCGGAAATGCATTGAGCAGTATTCGTCCGGCAGCCTGCAAGCCAAAAGCGGGCTCTGGGCTGACCAGTTGGTGTATTGCGGCCATTCGCTGTCCCCCCGTCATCCGACGTTACGCGAATCAGACGCCACCTGATCGAATTGGTATCATGAAGCGCGCGTGACCGCTGTGCTGGTTCGGCGCAAAAACCTCGCGGCGATCGCGATTTCGAACGCATGCCGAGAGGGGTGCGTGGCAGGATTGTCACGATCATCGGCAAGTCCATGTGCACGAAGAGGTGTGACCTTGACCGTTTGACCGCGGCACGGCACGGTCAAATTGTCGACGAGGGAAGGGTCATGTTCAGTCGCGTTGCTGGCATTGCGCTGGTTTTGGCGCTCGGCGTTGCGGCGCACACGCCAGCGCGAGCGGCAAATTGGTTCGAGAAGAATTTCTGGCTGTCGGGTCCGGAATACAGCCGGGACATGCCGCCTTGCGACTATCCGCCCGCGCTGCACGAGATCATGAATAATTTCCGGACCAAGGAAGCCCGCTTCTGGAATTCCGATCTGAAGATCGTCGGGATCGAAGACATGCGGGAAACCGCGTATCTTCCCAGGGCCGCGCAGTCGATTCCGCGGCGTTTCTGCCATGCCACCGCGCTGATCAACGACAACACGCGCCATCCAATCTATTATTCGATTGCCTCGGGCACCGGCATGATTGGCATGGGGTGGGGCACAAACTTCTGTGTCGTCGGGCTTGATCGCAATTGGGCATACAATCCGGCCTGCCGCGCCGCGAGACCCTGATCGCGTATTGTTTGTCGGGCTATTGATCCAGCGCGGCCTTGCAGCCCTTTTTCTTCTACCTTCGGCTTGACCTGTTCATCGCCGATCCGCGCGGCAAAGTCGGGGCTGTTCCCCGGCAGTCAACTCTGCAGCGCCTGAAGCACGTGGTCCCGCAGCCGCGCCGGATCGCGGTCACCGCGTTGGGCAAACTCGATGACTTTCTTTGCCACGGCATGAATTTCAGGCCGATCGCCCTCCCTCAAGCCCAACTCGTGACAGACATCCGCATGCGCACGCGTCATCGCCGCGATCGCTTCGGGCTCGAATGCCTTGTTCTTGTACAGCCGATAGACCGTCATGGCGACCGACCTCACATGACACGGTGACGAGGCGATGTTAGCGGATAAAATGGTTCCAACCCGCCAGACTCGGTGTAACGGTCATGTGTGATTTTGGTGTGGCACTGCGCAAGATGCTTGTGCTGCCGTCCAAATGCCAAGTTCCATATTCGTTCCGCGCCGCGATGCTAACATTGGTATGTTGGACATGCTGAGGGGTGTCATGGCTGGAATCTTTGTTCGCGGGCTTATCGCCATTTTGCTTTCGGGCGCCGTGAGCGGCATCGCCTCGGCTCAGGGCCGGCGCGACGGCGAGCCGGGGCAGTTTGATTTTTATGTGCTGTCACTGTCGTGGTCGCCGTCGTTCTGTGCGGCCGCGGCTGAGCGGGGTCACGGGCGTCCACCCTCTCTGCAGTGCGGCGCCCGACCGTTTTCGTTCGTCGTGCACGGCTTGTGGCCGCAATATGAGCGCGGCTTTCCAGAAAATTGTCAGGTGCCGTCGCCGCGTCTCGATCACAGGATCGTCGACAGCATGCTCGACCTGATGCCGGCGCCGAGGCTTGTCTATAACGAGTGGGACAAGCACGGCACCTGCTCGGGTCTTTCGGCGCGCGACTATTTTGCGACGATACGGAAAGCGCGCTCGACTGTGACGATTCCCGCCGATTACGTCCGCCTCGAGAAGCCGCTCAGCGTTTCGCCCGATGCGGTGGAAAACGCGTTCATCAAAGCCAATCCCGGACTTGCCAGGGGCGACATCGCGGTATCCTGCGACCGGCGCCGTCTCACCGAGGTGCGCCTGTGTCTTTCGAAAGATCTGAAATTCCGGGCATGTCCTCAGGTGGTGAGGCGCAGTTGCCGCAACGACAATATTCTCATGCCGCCGTTGCGTGGCGGCGCAGGTTAGGTTGATCGCGCGGCGGTTTCGTGAACTACCAGCACGCCTTTCATGCCGGCAATTTCGCCGATGTGCATAAACACGCGGTTCTGGCGCGGATCCTCGTGCATCTGCGGCAGAAGCCGGTCGCGTTCCGGGTCATCGACAGCCACGCCGGTGCCGGCCGTTACGACCTCTTTGCTGACGAAGCGAGCCGCAGCGGCGAATGGCGCGACGGCATCGCGCGGCTGTGGAGCGAGGCGCCCCGGCTGCCGGGAGCGTGCCGGGAGTTGCTGGCGCCCTATCTCGAAGCAGTCGCGGCATATAATGGCGCGGGCAGCTTGCGGGCCTATCCGGGTTCGCCGCTGATCGCGCAGCATCTGCTCCGGTCGCAGGACCGGCTCATCGCCTGCGAGCTCGAGCCTAAATCCTTCGCCATGCTGGCGGCTGAGCTGCGTGGTGACCGCCGCGTCAAGGCGCTGGCGATCGATGGCTGGACCGCGATCGGAGCCTACGTGCCGCCCAGGGAGCGCCGCGGCCTCGTTTTGGTCGACCCGCCATTCGAGCAGCGGGCCGACTTTACCCGGCTGACTGAGGCATTGGCGGTGGCGCACCGCAAATGGAGCACGGGTACCTTCATGCTGTGGTACCCGATTAAGGCCCGCGAGGAGCCCGACGCGCTTTCGCGGCGGCTGGGGCGGCTCGGCATTGCCAAGATCTTGCGCAGCGAACTTGTCGTCGGCCCGCAGCGGGAGGACGCTGGCCTGTCGGGGTCCGGGCTGATCGTGGTCAATCCGCCGTTCACGCTGGAGCGCGATCTGCGTATTCTGCTCCCGCAGTTGGGCCGCCTTCTGGCGCGGGATAGGCAGCCGGCCGGGCAGCGGGTTGACTGGCTCAGTACTTGAGTTCCCCACTTTTCCACAGGTTAAAAATAGTTTAATTTAAGTTCCCGGGACTGTTGCTGGGTTAGACGTTCCGCCTCCTGTGGGGGGCCGGCGGAGTGACTGACGGCCGTCTCGGGCCGATGACTCTTTGCCCGTGTGAATGTCCAGCCGCGCCACCCGCCGTGGGGGAGGGTGACGAAGCGACGGGGAAGGAGTTGCTCGATGGCGATGCAGGGGATAGTTAAGTTCTTCAACGGCGAACGGGGCTACGGCTTCATCAAGCCGGACGATGGCGGCCGTGACGTGTTTGTTCACATCACGGCGGTCGAACGCGCCGGGTTGAAATCGCTGGCCGAAGGTCAGCGCATCAGTTTCGACGTCGAGCCCGACAAAAAGGGCAAGGGACCCAAGGCGGTCAACCTCGTCATTACTGGCTGACGCTGCCTCGCGAATTGCGAATGCGTTTGCTGCATGCCGCGGCGAGGCGGCGTATTGCGAACATTGTTCCGCTCGCGCATGCTGGACGATCTGCACAAACTCACTCCGCGTTAGCGAAGTGAGTCTTCGACAACTTTCCCGCAACAGTGTTCCCATGGTGGTGCTGTGATGATGATTTTGCGTTTCTCGCCGTCTTCTCCGTTTGTGCGCAAAGTGCGGATTGGCGCCGCGCTGCTCGGCCTCGACAGTGAGATAACCATCGAGCGCGCCGACACGGTCGACCCCAGCGATACGGTCCGCAAGATGAATCCGCTCGGCAAGATCCCGGTGCTGATCACTGAAGATGGCGGAGCGATCTACGATTCGCGCGTCATTCTCGATTATCTCGACGAGCGTGCGGGCGGCGGCAAGATTGTGCCACGCGGCGGCAAGGAGCGGCTCGCGGCACTGCGCCTGCAGGCGCTGTGCGATGGGATTCTCGATGCATCGATCCTGACGGTGTACGAAGGACGCTGGCGCAAGCCGGACATGCATGAACCAAAATGGCTGGAACTGCAGGCCGGCAAGGTATCGCGCGCGCTCGCAGTGCTCGAAGCCGCGCCGCCGCCAATCGATACTGTGCCGAATGTCGGACAGATCACGCTCGCCTGCGCGCTCGGCTACCGCGACTTCCGTTTCAGCGGCAGCTGGCGGAGCGAGCATCCTCGACTGGTTGCCTGGCTCGATAGTTTTGCCGCGCGCGTTCCGGCATTCGGGGCGACCAAGCCGGAGTGACGACGCTACGTTCGCCGCACGTCACGTTCAAACACGGCAAACAAAAAGCCCCGAGGCTTGCGCCCCGGGGCTTTAAGTTTGAGAGGATTACGGAAACTTAGAACCGATAGTTCAGACCAACGCGGCCGATGTTGGCGTGCCAGTTGACGTTCTGCACGGCCGCGCCGCAGGCGGCGCCGCACGACACGCTGCCGAGGTCGACATAGAGATATTCGGCCTTGGCGGTCCAATGACCGGCGATGGCAAATTCGATGCCGCCGCCGAGCGTCCAGCCGGCGTTGGTGGTGTCAGCCCCGGTGAGCCCCGGACCCGAAGCCTTGACGTCGCCGAACGCAGCGCCACCGGTGATGTAGGGCATGAAGCGGTCAGCCGCATAACCCAAACGTCCACGGACGGTCGAGAGCCAGTTGTCGCCGGTCGTGCAGCTTGCCACCGGGCAGCCGGTGCTGGTGCTGCCGTTGATGTTGGCCCAGTCGATGTCGCCTTCGACGCCGAGGACGACCTGGTTCATTTGATAGTTGTAGCCGACAGTGCCGCCGACGAGGCCGCCGGACGTATCGAAGGTTCCCGTCGTGGACCAGGTGGAACGGCCCCAGCCGCCGCCGCCGTTGATACCAAGATAGAAGCCACTCCAGTTGTAAGCCGGCGCGTAAACAGGCGACTTGTAGTAGGGCGCCGGTGCAACTGGCAGGTCGGCTGCCGCGGCCGCTCCGCTTAGCGCCAGGACGCCGACGCACGCAAGAAGAACTCTTTTCATTTTGTGGATCTCCATAAACCCAAGGTGGCGGCATAGTATTCACGGTTGTCCGTGCGTCTAGTGCAGAAAAGACACACGGCTTTTCTAATTCGTGACCGGATTGTGGCGGAAATAGACTTTGAGTCGACCAACTTATAGCTAATTATGTCTTAAGGTGGACGAGATCATGGTAAATTAAATACTAAAAATTGTCGACGATTACACAACGGAACTTCATCGATGGCGGCACCGACCGGGTAGCGAGTCTGGCAGCCGAATCGCGTTTATGGAGCAATCGCGACGGGTGGCGAAAACGATAATCGTCAACGATCCGCCATCCCATTGCACATGCCGGGATTGCTGGCTATCTGTCTCGCCGTCCAGCCGTGGAGCGCCTGGCCTTTCCGCATCGCAGCCGTTAGGCGGGACGGAAATGCGGTGGACGACAAGATGACTTCCAAAGCGGTAGTAAAGCGTCGACCTAAGGCTGTATTTCTTAAGATGTATCGTGATAAATTAGCTAAACAGTGCTAAATGATTAAGTAATTACAAGTTTTTAAAGTTAAGTAATCCTGCAACGGTATACCTCTGCTCTGGATCGAACTTGGTAGGAGAACGTCCACCACGGCCGATCCGACCCTGGCCGCCCGTCGCGGCCAAGCATAATTTTGCGGAGAGAGATATCGCCGTTCACGATCATGAGCGCCCCTAAGAACCCCGTCGAACCGGAAACCGAACCCCTCCAGCCCGTCGAGGCCGCCGAGGAGGACGAGGAGCAGTCGCTGCCCGAACCGGAGGCGGCCGAGCCGCTGCAGAGCGATGCCGGGGAGGTCAGGGTGGCGCTGGCCGAAGGCCGCGCCGCCATTCTGCATTATACCAAGCTCGCCCCGTCGCGGCCCGGCGTCTACCGCATGATCGATGGCCGCGGGGACGTGCTCTATGTTGGCAAAGCCAAGAACATCAAGAAACGCGTCACCGCCTACGGGCGTCCGACGGGCCATGACACGCGCATCGAGCGCATGATCGCCGCCACCCGCACGCTCGAATTCGTCGTCACCCGCACTGAAACCGAAGCGCTGCTGCTCGAAGCGAACCTGATCAAGCGGTTGCGGCCGCGCTTCAACGTCGTGCTGCGTGACGACAAGTCATTTCCCTATATTCTGATCACCACCGATCATTGGGCGCCGCAAATTTTCAAGCATCGCGGCGCGCGCACCCGGCCGGGCGAATATTACGGGCCATTCGCTTCGGTCTGGGCCGTCAACCGCACCATCAATGCGCTGCAGCGCGCGTTCCTGCTGCGCTCATGCAGCGACCCGTTCTTCGAGTCGCGTACGCGGCCGTGCCTGCTCTACCAGATCAAGCGCTGTTCGGCGCCATGCACGCGCGAGATCGACTTCAAGGACTATTCGGCGCTCGTGCGCGAGGCCACCGCATTTTTGTCCGGCCGCAGCAAAACGGTGAAGGACGAACTTGCCGGCGAAATGGAGAAGGCGTCCGCCGAACTCGATTTCGAGCGTGCCGCGATCTACCGCGACCGCCTCGCGGCGCTGTCCGCCATCCAATCGCATCAGGGCGTCAATCCGCGCGGCGTCGAGGAGGCCGACGTGTTCGCGGTGCATCAGCAGGGCGGCTTCTCCTGCGTCGAAGTGTTCTTCTTTCGCACCGGACAGAACTGGGGCAACCGCGCCTATTTTCCAAAGGCGGATCGTTCGCACGATCCTGGCGAAGTGCTGTCCGCGTTTCTCGCGCAATTTTACGACGACCGGCCGCCGCCGCGCCTCATTCTGATCTCGCACGCCATCGACGACGCCGAACTGCTGGCTGAAGCGCTGTCGACTAAAGGTGGTCGCAAGATCGAGGTATCGCTGCCGCAGCGCGGCGAGAAGAAGGATTTGGTCGAGCACGCGCTCGCCAATGCGCGCGAGGCGCTCGGCCGCAAACTTGCCGAAACGTCCTCGCAGCAAAATCTCTTGCGCCAACTTGCCGAAACCTTCGGGCTGCGCCAGGCGCCGCGGCGCATCGAGGTTTACGACAACAGCCACATCCAGGGTTCGAACGCAGTCGGCGCCATGGTCGTCGCCGGGCCAGAAGGATTTCGCAAAAGCCAGTACCGCAAATTCAATATCCGTTCCGCGGACCTCGTCCCGGGCGACGACTTCGGCATGATGCGCGAAGTGCTGGAACGCCGCTTCAAGCGACTGTTGGCGGAGGCGCCGCGCCAGGGAAATGGGGGGAGAAAGGGCCCTTCGTTGCCTCCGTCCCTGAGGCGGTGGCTGTTCCGGGTTCGGCGGATCTGGAGGAGATTGTCGAGCCGGATGCACAGGACGAGTCCCCGTGGCCGGATCTGGTGCTGATCGACGGCGGGCAGGGCCAGCTTTCGGCAGCGCGCGAAACGCTGGCCGGGCTCGGGGTCGAGGTTCCCCTCGTCGCCATCGCCAAGGGGCCGGATCGCGATGCCGGCCGCGAAACCTTCTTCCTTCCCGGCCGCAACTCATTCAAGCTACCGCCCCGCGACCCAGTCCTGTATTTTGTCGAGCGTTTGCGCGACGAGGCGCACCGCTTCGCTATTGGATCGCACCGGGCGCGACGGAAACGTGACTTGCGCGAAGCCGGCCTGCAGGAAATCGCCGGCATCGGCCCAGGCCGCAAGCGGGCGCTGCTGCACCATTTCGGTACGCTCAAAGCGATCGAACGGGCCGCAGTCACGGATCTGATGCAGGTCGATGGTATCAGTGCAGAGACGGCGCGGCGCATTTACGCATTTTTTCACGGCGAGGCGACCTAGGAGACCTGAGCAGAGGAGGGGCGCCGCAAGGCTCTGTCAGTCGGCAAACCGCGACGCTATGTTAGGAGCATGAATTCAACCACCACGACGCCGGGCCGATTGGGCGCGCACCCGCTCGCGCTGCCGAACGTGCTGACTTATGGCCGGATCGTGGCGGTGCCGATCGTGGTCGGCTGCATGTTCTATCAGAACATTTTGCACGGCGGGTTGTGGCTTCGCTGGGTGGCGCTCGCCGTCTTCATCGTCGCCGCCATTTCGGATTTTCTCGACGGTTATTTCGCCCGTGCCTGGAGCCAGCAGTCCTCGCTCGGCCGCATGCTCGACCCGATCGCCGACAAGCTCCTGGTCGCGTCGTGTCTCCTCATGCTGGCCGCCGAAAGTACCATTCACGGCTGGGCGTTGTTCGCCGCCGTCGTCATCCTGTGCCGCGAGATTCTGGTGTCCGGTCTGCGCGAGTATCTGGCGGAACTGCGCGTGTCGGTGCCGGTGACGCGGCTCGCCAAATGGAAGACCACGCTGCAACTTATCGCCGTCGGGTTTCTCATTGCGGGCGAGGCCGGGGACGCCGTCGTGCCGGGTGTGACCAAGATCGGCATCACGCTGTTGTGGCTGTCGGCCCTGCTCACGCTCTATACCGGTTGGGATTATTTGCAGGCCGGTTTGCGGCATCTGACCGAGGACAGCGCGTGAGCCTGAAGGTTCTGTATTTCGCCTGGGTGCGTGAGCGCGTTGGCAAAGCCGAAGAAGTCGTCGAGCCGCCGGACGGGATTGCGACCGTCGGTGAACTGATAACGTGGCTTGCCGGCCGGGGCGAGCAGTACGCCTATGCGTTCGAAAACCCGAAAGTGATCCGCGCTGCGATTGACAGAAACCACGTCCGCGCCGACGCGCGCATCGCCGGCGCCGGCGAGATCGCGTTCTTTCCGCCGATGACGGGCGGCTGAGGCTTGGCATGCGATGACCGCGATCATCCGTCTGCAACGGGAGCCGATCGATGTCGCCGGCGAAGTCAAAAAGCTGACCGGCGGCCGCAAGGATATCGGTGCGGTCGTGACTTTCACGGGTATCTGTCGCGCCGATGAAAATGGCGCGCCGATTGCGGCGCTGACGCTCGAACACTATCCCGGCATGGCCGAGACAGAGATCGCCCGCCATGTCGATGAGGCGCAAGCACGCTGGCCGATCATGGCGGCGCTCGTGATCCACCGTCATGGCCGCATCCTGCCCGGCGAGGACATCGTGCTGGTGGCGACAGCGTCGAGCCACCGCCAGGCGGCGTTCGCGGCGGCCGAATTCCTGATGGATTATCTAAAAACCCGCGCGCCGTTCTGGAAGCAGGTGGAAGCAGCCAGCGGTGCAGCGTGGGTTGAGGCCAAATCGGCCGACGATGCCGCGGCGGAACGCTGGTCGGCGCTACCACCGCGGCGCGACGCCGCCGGATAATTGAGCTTTGTCAAAGCACTCGCTGGCTTTCCCGCGTAGTGATGCGTTTGGGCAAGCTCGGTCATGGTTGAAGCTTCATGAATCTGCTCAGCGGGCGCCGTGGCCCGTCGGGCGCGCCGGGTGTCGCGCGCGGCGGCGGTTTGGCGGTCTTGACCGTCGGGGCCCTTGGCGTCGTTTGCGGCAGTATCGGCACCTCGCCGCTCTACGCCATGGATCAATTGTTTTTTGGCCGCAGCGAAGCCTCGCGCGTGCCTGCCGACGTCGTGGGCGGGGTATCGCTGGTCATTTGGACCATCACCGTCATCGCGGCCATAGAATACGCGATCCTGACGTTGCGCGCGCAGAATGACGGCGAAGGCGGCGTCTTTGCCCTTTATGGCTTGGTCCATGACAGCAAAGGGCGTGCGACCACAGTGCTGTTATGGGCGCTCATGCTCGGCGCCGGACTGCTGTTCGGCGATGGCATCATCGCGCCAGCGATCAGCGTGCTGTCGGCCGTCGAGGGCCTGCAGGTCGCGGCGCCCGGATTGGCAAGCCTGATCGTGCCGGTCACGGTTGGGCTTTTGGCTGCGCTGTTCCTCATTCAGTTCAAGGGCGCATCGGGGATCGGCGTAATTTTCGGACCGATCCTTGCCCTGTGGTTTGTCGCGATCGCCGTGCTCGGCGCTCGGCAGATCGTCTTACACCCCGACATTCTTGCGGCGTTCAATCCGCTTTACGGCCTGCAGTTTCTGCATCGCGCCGGTCTTTTCGATACACTGCTGATCTTGAGCGCGCTGATGCTGGTCGTGACCGGCGGCGAGGCGATGTATGCCGACGTCGGCCATTTCGGCGCCACGCCGGTTCGGCTGAGCTGGTTTGCGGTGGTATTTCCGGCGCTTGTTCTCAACTACCTGGGCCAGGGCGCTTATCTGCTCGCGGGTGCCCCCGTTGCGGGCGGCAAGCTGTTCTACAGTCTGGTACCGTCGTCGCTGCTTTATCCGATGGTGGTGCTGGCAACGATGGCTACCGTCATCGCGTCGCAGGCCTTGATTTCCGGTGCATTTTCACTGGCGGCGCAGGCGATCCGGCTTGGTCTGTTTCCGCGGCTCCGGCTGCTGCATACGCACCATCATCATGCCGGGCAGGTCTATGTGCCGTTCATCAACTGGTCTTTGTTGACGGGCTGCATCGTGCTCGTGGTGGCGTTCGGCTCCAGCGCGGCGCTGGCGGCCGCTTACGGGCTCGCCGTCGCCGGAGTCATGTTCATCACATCGCTGGCGATGTTTCCGGTGGCGAGGCGCTGCTGGAAATGGGGAGCGGTGACGACCGGCGTTGTCTGGGGGGCGCTCTCCCTCGTGAACGCCGCTTTTCTCTCCGCCAGCACGCTGAAATTCGCCGAAGGCGGGTTCGTGCCTCTATCGATCGGCATCGTGCTGTTTCTCGTCATGGCGACGTGGCGTTGGGGCCGCAAGGCGACGTTCGCGGCCTATTCGGCCAAACCAACAATGACGATCGGCGAATTGGCCGAACTGCATAAGAGCTGTACGACCTTCATGGAGCGCAACGCCATCGTCATGTCGCCCAAGCCGGTGCGGGAACTGGCCGACCGTACGCCGGCGTTGGTTCAGATGCTGTGGGAACGGCACGGCATTCTGCCCCGCAATCTGATCCTAGTCGAAGTCACCCACCGCAAGGTCCCCTACATTCACGACGGCCGCTATAAAGTGACCGTGTTCGATCATGAGAAAAGACGCGGTGGCATCATCGGCGTCGAATTGAGTTTCGGCTTCATGGAGGAGCCCAATGTGGAAAGCCTGCTGGAAGAGCTGGCGCGGCATCGCGCGATCGATTTGCCGACGGATCGCCGGCACTGGATCGTCCATGTGTCGCAGGAAAACCTGCTTCCGGCGCGCCGCATGAACGCCTTCAAGCGGCTGCGGCTGCGGCTGTTCCTGCTGCTGCGGACGATATCGCAGCCGGCGTACTACTATTATGGGCTTGGCGACGAGGTGCAGCTGTCAGTCGAAATCATTCCCGTGCGGGTGCATTAGAGCAGTCGCCCGGCCGCGATTGCGACGCGATCACGGTGCTGCGCGAAATTGCGCGGTCATGAAATCGACGAAGGCGCGCACTTTCGGCGTCAGATGCCGGGTTGGCGGATAGACCAGCCAGATCGGATCGGGAGCCGGCCTGAGCTTGTCGAGCACCGGCACAAGCTTGCCGCGCGCAATCTCGTTGTCGAGATAATAATTGTGCATCTGCGCCAGCCCGTAGCCGGCGCAGGCCGCCTCGCACAGCGCGCCGCCGTCGCTGAAGCTCATGGGACCGCGCGGCGTCAGCTTGGTTTCCTCACCGCCGACCAGAAAGCGCCAGTCCCGTGTCAGCCGCGTGTCGCGCGACGTGAATGCGAGGCATTTGTGTCTGGCAAGATCATCGAGTGATTTCGGCCGCCCGTGTTCGCCGAGATACTCCGGTGTTGCGACGAGCGTGAACTGCGCGGAGGTGAGGCGGCGGGCGACCAGGCTTGAATCGTGCAGCACGCCGAGGCGGACTGCCACGTCGATGCCTTCCTCGATCAGGTCGATATAGCGGTCGGTGAAGGTAAGGCTGAGCCGGATGTCCGGATACTCGGCCTGAAAAGCGGCGAGCCGCGGCACAATCTTCAGACGGCCGAACGCTACTGACATGTCGACGCGCAGATTGCCGGACGGCTTGAGGCGGGCCTCCTTGAGGACCAGTTCGGCTTCCTCGATGTCGGTCAGTGCCTGGCGGCAGCGGTCGAAAAACGCCGCCCCGTCTTCGGTCAGGCTGACGCGGCGCGTCGTGCGCGCGAGAAGCCGGGTGCCGGTCTGCTCCTCCAGCCGCTTGATCGCGTTGCTCACGCCCGATTGCGTGATGCCGAGATCGATGGCCGCGCGCATGAAACTTTTGCGCTCCGCCACCTTCACGAAAATCGCCAGGGTTCGCAGGTCAGCCATAATCATATATCACCAATAACAATGAATAATATCATTATACGGGTGATTATTCAAATCGTGAAAGGCGCTAGGCAACGGCGGCGCGGGAACGCCGGCCAATCGAACTGTCTCCGGCGTGCCGCCATTCGCGGAGGATCAAATGTCACTCCATTCATCGGCTTCACCATCGCCGTTGCGCCGCGCTGCTCCCGGCGCCGCGCGAGACTCGTCCACCGATCCAAAGCTTTTGACGGCTGTTGCGCTGTTGATCGCGGTGCTGATCGGTGACGCGCTGTTGATCCTGGCGGCGGCACCAAGCCTTGCCGATCTCGCCTCGCTCTACGTCGCTACGACCTGAACCGAAGCATCGGCTCGTCGAGCGGACCTATCGTGCATTGAATCAGGAGAGAAATCATGGCTCACGCTCAAACCATATGCCATGCACCGTCCAGCCCGCGCCCATCGGCGCGGCGGCGTTTGGAACAATGGCGCTCGGTGATCGCTGAATGGCGGCGCCGTGCGCGCAGCCGGCATGAACTCGCCGTGCTGTGCGACAGATGTCTGCGCGATATCGGCGCGACCCGCTACGATGTGGGTAGGGAAGTGCGCAAGCCGTTCTGGCGAGCGTAGAGCGCGGTTGGCATTTGCCGCCGAGCTGCGCCGCGCCGATCAGGCTGCTTCGGCCTTGCCCTTGGGTTTCACTTCCGCGGTGTAGTCGCTCATCAAGGTCTGTGTGATCCGGCTCGGAGTGAATTTCCGGTCGGCAATTTCGGACACTGCGGTGATCTCGGCGGCGGTGCCGGTGATGAAGCACTCGGAAAAGCCGCCAAGCTCCTCCGGCATGATCCGGCGCTCGATGACCTCGATATTGTGCCGGCGCGCGATCGCGATGGCGGTCGCGCGCGTGATGCCGGCCAGGAAGCAGTCGGCGATCGGGGTGTGGATCTTGCCGTCCTTGATGAAGAAAATGTTGGCGCCGGTGCATTCGGCGACGCGCCCTTGCCAGTCGAGCATCATGGCGTCGGCATAACCACGCTGCTCCGCGCGGTGTTTGGAGATGGTGCAGATCATGTAGAGACCCGCCGCCTTGGCGAGGCATGGCGCGGTCTTCGGGTCGGGACGCCGGTATTCGGCGAGGTCGAGGCGGATGCCTTTGAGCCGCTGGGCCGGATCGAAATAGCTCGGCCATTCCCAGGTGGCGATGGCGAGATGGATTTTGTTGGCTTGCGCCGAGACGCCCAAAGCCTCGGAGCCGCGCCACGCGATCGCCCTCACATAGGCGTCTTTCTGGTTATTCTTTTCGAGAACGGTGCGCTTGGCGGCATCAATCTCGGCCGCGCCAAAGGGAATTTCGAAATCGAGGATTTTGGCGGAACGCTTGAGCCTCTCGGAGTGAGCGGTGCTTTCGAAAATTTCGCCGCCATAGGCGCGCTCGCCCTCGAACACGCAGCTGGCGTAATGCAAACCGTGAGTCAGAACGCTAATCTTGCAGTCCACTGTGGGGATGAGCCTGCCATCGAACCAGATGACATCGGAGCGTTGGTCAAAAGGCACGGTCATGGCATTTCTCCCTCACGGAGCCGCCCGATCGGTGCGCCAGCCCGGAACCCATTGTTGGATGCCAAGGCGAGCTGCTTTTGCGTCGAGACGGGACTCCCGGTATGGTCTCAACCGCCCGTGCGAGCAGGTGTTGCCGGCTGGGTTGGGCGGGCGAGTTGCCATCGTGATAACGCGTCCTTGTATTAACAACCAACCCAAAATATGTCAATAGTGCTGACATAATGGCGGACATCGGCATCACCACATCACCCAAATCTCGCGCTGCGGCGGTTGCCGAGCGTCCTGCGTCGGCCGCCGAGCCCTGTTGGGACCTCATCGAGCTCTTGTTCTTCGCCTATCGCGATTTCGTCGGCGATGCGGACGAAGTGCTGGCCAAGCTCGGCTTCGGTCGGGCGCATCACCGCGTTCTGCATTTCGTCAATCGCAATCCCGGCATGAAGGTCGCCGAACTGCTCGATGTGCTGCGCATCACCAAACAGTCGCTCGGCCGCGTGCTCAAACAGCTGATCGATGAAGGCTACGTCATCCAGCGCGAAGGCGCTCACGATCGCCGTCAGCGGCTGCTCTACGTGACACAGGCCGGAGAAGAGCTGGCCATGCAGCTTGCAGGCTTGCAGGCCGCGCGCATTTCCGGCGTTCTCGCTGACCTTGGCGTAGGCGGGCGCGAGGCAGCGCGGCGTTTCCTCGCCGGCATGATCGATACCGAGCATCGCGACCGTGTGCTGCGCATGATTGCGCAGTCTGACCGCGCCCGGCAGCACCGCAAGGAAGGCGGCCCATGACGGCGGCGGCGCCGGCCAAGCCCGCCGACGACGCACCACACCTGCTCGTCGTCGATGACGATCGCCGCATCCGCGCCCTGTTGTCGCGCTACCTGCTGTCTGAAGGATACCGCGTCTCGACAGCTGAGACCGCGTCCGAAGCGCGCGCCAAGCTGCAAGGGCTGCGCTTCGATCTGCTCATTCTCGATGTCATGATGCCGGGTGAGAGCGGCTTTGATTTTGCCCGCTCGCTGCGCACCAGTTCGACCGTGCCGATCCTGATGCTCACCGCGCGCGACGAAAAGGAAAGCCGCATCATGGGGCTCGAAATAGGAGCCGACGATTATCTGGCGAAGCCGTTTGAGCCGCGCGAGTTGTCGCTGCGGGTCGGAAACATTCTCAGGCGGGCACGGCCGCCACGTACCGCGCCTGCGCAATCGGTACGGTTCGGGCAGTTCGTCTTTCAGCTGGCGACCGGAGAACTGCGCCGTGGCGAGGAGGCCATCCGGCTGACCGAGCGCGAATGCGAAATGCTGCGCGTGCTCGCCGCCAGCGTCGGCGAAACCGTGCCGCGTCAGGCGCTTGCCGGCAACGGTGACGCGGTCAGTGAGCGCACCGTCGATGTGCAGGTCAACCGGCTGCGCCGCAAGATCGAGAACGATCCAGCCAATCCCCTGATCGTGCAGACTGTGCGTGGCGTAGGCTACCGGCTCGTGCCGGTGGCGTGAGCATCATGACGAGCTTCGACCAGGGTATTGGACGCCTGCGCAGCGCCGCCGGCCATGTGGCGGGCGCCGCGAGCGCGCTCCGGCGCGGCATTGCGGTTGTCGCCGGTCCGATCGCGGAACCGTGGGCTCGCTTCACGCGCAAACTCAAGGCGCTGACCCCGACCGGATTATATGCCCGGTCGCTGCTGATTATCATTCTGCCGATGGTCATCGTACAGTCGGTGGTCGCCTTCATGTTCATGGAGCGGCACTGGGACTTGGTGACGAAATACCTGGCTTCGGCGGTGACGCAGGAGATTGCGACGCTGATTGATGTCTACCGCACCTACCCGCAGGACACCGGCCACGCGCAGCTACGCCGCATCGCCCAAGAGCGTCTCGGCCTCGTGGTCGATTTCTTGCCCGGCTCGCAATTGCCGCCACCGGGCCCGAAGCCGTTCTTTTCTCAACTCGACGAGGCTTTGTCGGATCAAATTCGCCGGCAGATCGGTCTGCCGTTCTGGATCGACACGGTCGGCCGTTCCTCGATCGTTGAAATCCGCATCAAGCTCGATGACACCGTGATGCGCGTCTTCGCCAGGCGCGCTGACGTCTACGATCCGAATTCCTGGATCTTTCTGGCCTGGATGGTGGCGACGTCGCTCGTGGTGCTGACAGTCGCCATCCTGTTCCTGCGCAACCAGATCCGCCCGATCGTGCGGCTCGCCGACGCCGCCGAAGCATTCGGCAAGGGCCGCGATGCACCGAATTTCCGCCCCCGCGGCGCTCGCGAAGTACGCCGGGCCGCGGCCGCATTTCTGGAAATGAAATCGCGGGTGGAACGGTCAATCGAACAGCGCACCACGATGCTGGCCGGCGTGTCGCACGATCTGCGCACGGTGCTCACGCGCTTTAAGCTTGAATTGGCGCTGCTCGGCGACAGCCAGGAGATCGAGGCGATCAAGAAGGACGTCGACGAGATGGCGGGCATGCTCGAGGCGTACCTGTCATTCGCGCGCGGCGATACCGGCGAGCAATCGGCGCCAACCGACATGGCGGCGTTGCTGGACGAACTGAGAGCCGACATGGAGCGCAACGGTCACCGCGTCAATGTCGCTTTTACCGGCCGGCCCGAGGTCACGGTACGACCGGCGGCGTTCAAGCGGTGTATCGGCAATCTGGTTTCCAACGCCGTGCGCTTCGCTGCGACTGTCGCGGTCACGGCGCACCGCGATCATCGCTGGCTCACTGTGGCGGTTGACGACGACGGTCCGGGGATTCCCGCAAAACTGCGGGAAGAGGTGTTCAAGCCGTTCTTGCGGCTCGACGATGCGCGCAATCAGGACCAGGGCGGCACCGGGCTCGGGCTTGCCATTGCCCGCGACATCGCCCGCTCGCATGGCGGCGACATTACGCTCGGGGATTCACCGCTTGGCGGCCTGCGGGCGACGGTGCGGATCCCGGTCTAGGAGGGCGTGGGCGCAACGGGCCTACCCGCAAATCTTGAATTCGGCGGCGGTTTGCCTCCATGTGGACACCAACAAAATCCGTGTCCCCGGGAGCCGCCATGACGATGACTGAGGAAAGCCGAGCCGAAAGCCGCCCGTTCGAGGCCGATGTCGCCAAGCTGCTCCAGCTGATGGTGCACTCGGTCTACTCCGACAAATCGGTCTTCCTGCGCGAACTGATCGCCAATGCGGCCGATGCCTGCGAGCGGCTGCGCTACGAGGCGATCGCCGCCCCGGCCCTGTTGGGCGACGATGCCAAGCCGCGCATCACGCTCCTCGTCGACGCCGACAAGAAGCTGCTGACGGTCGAGGATAACGGCATCGGCATGTCGCGCGAGGAGATGGTCGAGGCGCTGGGCACGATCGCACGCTCGGGCACCAAGGCGTTCCTTGACCGCATGGCGGCAGCCGGGGGCGGTGAAACCGCCGGTGAAGACAACGCGCTGATCGGCCGTTTCGGCGTCGGCTTCTATTCCGCCTTCATGGTGGCCGACCGGGTCGATGTGCTGTCGCACCGCGCCGGAACGGATGCGTGCTGGCTGTGGTCATCGGACGGGCAGGGGACATTCACGGTGACCCCGGTGCCGGCCGATGCGATGCCGCGCGGCACCCGCGTCATTCTGCACCTGATCGACGATGCCAAGACCTACACCGAGCGGCACACCCTGGAACGTCTGGTCAAGGCGCAGTCCGGCCACGTCCCGGTGCCGATCGCGCTCGTCGACAAGCCCGATGCGGCGCCCGCTGAGATAACTGACGGCGCGGCCCTGTGGACGAAACCAAAAGCCGAGATCACGACCGGGGATTACACGGATTTCTATCGCAGCATCGCCGGCCAGTTCGACGATCCGGCTATGACGGTGCATTTCCGCGCCGAAGGCCGCCAGGATTACACCACGCTCTTCTTTGTTCCAGGCTCGCGGCCGTTCGACCTGTTCGATCCCGATCGCAAGGGCCGTATCAAGCTTTACGTCAAGCGTGTTTTCATCACCGACGACGCCGACATTCTGCCGCGCTACCTGCGCTTCGTGCGGGGGCTCGTAGACAGTGCCGACCTGCCGCTCAATGTGTCACGCGAGAAGATTCAGGAAAGTCCTTTGCTCGCCGCTATCAGGAAGGGCGCAACGAACCGGGTATTGTCGGAGCTCGAACGCGTCGCCGAAAAGGAGCCGCTTGCCTACGCCAGAATCTGGGAAACATTCGGAGCGGTGCTTAAAGAGGGCATCTATGAGGATTTCGAGCGCCGCGACGCGCTGCTGGCCCTGGCGCGTTTCAGGAGCACGGCATCGGGCGATGGGTGGCGCAGCCTGAGGGACTATGTCGGCGCGCTCAAACCCAATCAGACCGCAATCTATTACCTCGCCGGCGACGATCTTGATCGGCTCAAGTCGTCGCCGCAGCTCGAAGGTTTCCGGGCGCGCGGTGTCGAGGTCCTGCTGCTGTCCGACCCGGTCGATTCGTTCTGGGTAATGCCCGGGGTGTCGTTTGACGGCAAGCCTTTCAAATCGGTAACGCAAGGGGCGGCGGATCTGGCGTCGATCGCGCGCACCGACGCCAAGGACGAGGCGCAGGCTGAGGCCGCGCCCGCGGTCAAAATCTTTGTCGCATTCCTGAAATCGACGCTGGGCGATGCGGTGTCCGACGTCCGCGTGTCCGAACGGCTAACCGACAGCGCCGTGTGTCTGGTCGCGCCAGACAGCGGCCCGGACCGCGCGCTGGAAAAAATTCTTGCCAGCGCCGGTCGGCTGTCCACGGCGGCAAAGCCGATCCTCGAGGTCAATCCGCGTCACGCACTGGTCACGGCGCTTGCGGTGCTTGGCGAAAACGAACGCGTTTTCAAGGAAGATGCGGCTTATCTGCTGTTCGATGAGGCGAGGGTGCTGGACGGCGAACGCCCGCTCGACGCGCGCTCGTTCTCGGACCGGCTGGCGCGCGTGCTGGAGCGCGGACTGGGCAGCAAAAACGCGCCAGGCGCGGCCTGAGGCCGCGCCTGGGACTTTCAGAAGGCTGTTTGGATCGTCCGGCCGGAGCGAAGATCACTCCGCCGGAGTGACCGGAACCCGCTGCGGCGACATCGGCGGGGAGCCGTCTCCCTCGGCTGCAACGGGTTTGATCTTGGGGCCACGCAGGCGGAAATAAAGTTGCGTTGCCAGTAGAAGGACGCACAACCCGACGAACACCGCGCTGATGGGGCGCGTGACGAACACCGTGATGTCGCCCCGCGCGATCAGCATGGCGCGGCGGAAGTTCTCTTCGAAGCGTGGCCCGAGCACGAATCCCAGAACGATCGGCGCCGGATGGAAGCCGAGACGCAGCAGGATGTAACCGAGCATGCCGAGCACCACGACCTCGCCGACCTGGAAGAAGTCGTTGTTGGCCGCATAGACGCCGATGCAAACGAAGAACATCGCGCTCGGGTAGAGGAAGCGATAGGGGATCGCCAGCATCTTGCACCAGATGCCGATGAGCGGCACGTTCAAGATGACCAGAATGATGTTGCCGATCCAGAAGCTCGCCACCAGGCCCCAGAAGATGTCGGGATGCTGCGAGATCAGCTGCGGCCCGGGCACGATGCCCTGAATCATCAGGGCGCCAAGCAGCAATGCCATGACGGCGTCGCCAGGTATGCCGAGGCTCATGGTCGGAATGAAGTCGCCCTGAATTGACGAGTGGGTCGCCGTTTCGGGGCAAACCACCCCCTCGATCATGCCAGTGCCGAATTTCTCCGGCGTCTTCGATACCTTCTTCTCGGCAGCGTACGCCACGAACGATGCAATGGTTGGACCGGTGCCGGGAATGAGCGAACACAAACTGCCGACAAGCGTGCCCCGAACCATCGGGAAAAACGCACGTTTCATATCGGCCATAGTAGGCCGCATATCGCGCAAGCGGACGTTCGTGTAGGCCATATTGATGGGCGACATCTGATTGACGCTGCTCATGAACTCGGCGACGCCGAACAGGCCGAGCGCGAGCGCAATCAGTTCGATGCCGTCGTCAAGTTCGGTCATCCCGAACGTGAAGCGTTCCGAGCCGGTCTCGAGGTCGGTGCCGACAGACCCGAGGAATAGCCCGAGCACCGTCATACACACGCCCTTCAGCGGTGAACCGCGTGCCAGCGTCGATCCGGCCAACAGGCCCAGCAGCATCAGCGAACAGACTTCGGCGGGACCGAATTGCAGCGCCGCTTTCACCAGGAGCGGCGACAGGAAGATCATCTCGGTGATGCCCCACGAGGCGCCGATGAATGAGGCTATCACGGTGACGCCGAGGGCGACCCCCCCGCGCCCCTGCTTGGTCATTGGATAGCCGTCAAGACAGGTTACGGCGTGCGGCGGGTGGCATGGCAAATTCAGCAGTATCGAGCAGATCGCGCCGCCATACTGACCGCCATAGAGAATGCCGGCCAGCATCAAGATCGCAGGCACCGCCTTCATGCCAAAGGTGAGCGGCAACAGGATCGAGATTGTCGCCAGCGGGCCCATGCCCGGCAGCACGCCGACCATGTTGCCGACCAGCACGCCGACGAAGCACCACATCAGATTGTGCGGCTCAAGTGCGACGGTGAAGCCGTACAAAAGGTCCGTGATTGCAGTATCTATCAAAGGCCGCCCCCCCAAGTGAAGATCGGCATCGGCACTTGCAGGAAGTAAGAGAAAAGTGCGACGCCGAACACAGTCACCACGGTCGATAGAATTATAGTGCTCTTCCAGGTCGCGGTGCGGTCACCGAGCGCTGCGATGAACACGCAGGCGAAGGTACCTGGAGCCATGCCGAAATATCGTCCGAAAACGATGAACAGCACAGGGCTCATCAGGATACAGAACCAAGCCCACCATTGCGGATTTTCGGGCAGAATGCTTTGGCTCTCTTCGCCGTCTTCCCCGGAGGGGGCCAGCGCCCCCGCGCCGATGGCGATGCCCAGAATCACGAGCAGGACACCAAGGGCCGTCGGCATGAAGCCAGGCCCCATATGCATCAGAGTTCCAAGCCGATAGGTCGACCCTTTAAGGGCGATGCCGAGGCCGATGAGAATCATCAGGCCGCCGGAATAGAAATCCTTCTTGCGCACGAGGTCGCGGAGAAGGCTTGTGGAAGGCTGCACAATTTCCTCCCGGCCGTCTTCGGGGCCGTTAGTGTTGAAGGTCTTTGCCCGCATTTACGATTTGCAACTATCGCACTTGCCAACCGTTACCGCGGCGACGCGGTGTCTCGGGCCTAACCGGTTTCCCCGATCGCAACGCGCGCGCATTACGGGGAACCCTGCATTCCGCAGGTGACGAACGATATAGGGCGGCGGTCTGCCATGCAACACTCATGTGACGTTTTAACCGGGGTACCGGCGGTAATTAGGAGGTTTTGCCAATAACCCCGCTTGTCACGGGTCATTCACAAATCGGAGAGAATAAATCCGGGCTATCGTTCTTGACGTTGCCTATTTTTCGGTCGACCGGCCAGAACGCCATCGCACTATCGGGATATGGTTTAAGGAGCGCCTTCAGTTCGGGCTCGGTTGTCTTCGTTTCTCCAAGCCACGCGGCCCAGTTGTCCGGCGCAATCAAGACTGGCATTCGGTCGTGCAACGGTTGGAGCAGCGCATTGGCTGTCGTCGTCACGATCGCGAAGGATTTCAGCGGCTTGGCATTGGCAGCCGCTGGGTCGCGCCAGAGGTCCCACAGGCCCGCAAAGGTCATCGGTCCACGATTGCCGAGCGCCACCGCGAAAGGTTGTTTATCCGGGGTGCGCCACTCGTAATAGCCATCGGCGACGACGAGGCAGCGACGGCTTGCCTTCCAGGCGCCGCGGAAGGCAGGGCGCGTTTCGATGCCTTCGGCGCGAGCATTGAAGGTCGCATGACCGGTTTTGATGTCTTTGGCCCAGGATGGCACAAGCCCCCAGCGCATCGCGGTGAGAATCCGTGCGCCGTTTGTGGAGACGACGACGGGAAGCTGCGACGTCGGTGCGACGTTCCACCGCGGCTGGTAATTTTCGATCTCGTCGAAATCGATTTTGAGGTCGAGCTTGATCTCGGAAACATCATCGGGAAGTTTGGCGCGACCGCACATGGGTGAGCCTCCTGGGGGCTGGATCGGTCAATGAAAGTCGCGGCTGCGCAGCGGCAGGGACGACTCCGCCGGCAGCGGACCGCCGGACAATTTCGGCGAAAACAAATCGCCGCCTTCGCGCAGCCACGGTAATTGCGCGGAAAGATCGACGAAGCTTTCGGCGACCACGTGAATCACGAGGCCGGCGCGTTGCAGCCGGCCGCGGACGGCGAGAAAACGCGCCGTCATCACCGTGCGGCGGTTTTGGGCAAAGACTTTCGGCCAGACGATGATGTTGGCGATGTCGGTTTCATCTTCGAGCGTCATGAAGACGACGCCTTTTGAAGTGCCAGGGCGCTGCCGCACCAGCACCAGGCCGGCAACGGTGAGTTTGCAATTCTGCCGCAGCGTCTCGTTCTTGAGGTCCGCATTGCGAACGGCGCCGAGCCCATCGAGGCAATCGCGGAAAAACCGCACCGGATGCGCTTTCAGCGACAGCCCGGTCGCCACGTAATCCTCGACGACGTGTTCGGACAGCCCCATGGCTGGCAGGGCCACGGCCTGTTCAGGAAAAAGCTCATCGCTCAGATGCGGCGCGAGCAGCGGCAGTGCGCCATTCCCGCTCTCTGACCCTCCCCCGCTTGCGGGGGAGGGAAGGGTGGGGGCGGCCGTCGGCCGCGTCACGCGCGCACCGATCACGTCGAGCCGGCGCGCCGCCCACAACGCGCCGCGGCGGTCGAGGCTGAGCGAACGGAACGCGTCCGCCTCGGCCAGCCGTTCGATGGTGAAGCGCGAGACGCCGGCTGTTGCGGCGAGCCGCTCGATCGACGCAAAGCCGTTGCCGCGCGCTGTGACGAGGTTTTTCAGCTCGTCTTCGCCTAGGCCCTGGATCAGACGGAAGCCGAGCCGGACGGCGTGCCGGTTGTTAGAACCAGCCTCAAGCGTACAATCCCACACACTGAAATTGACGTCAGCTTCGCGGATTTCGATGCCGTGCGCGCGGGCGTCACGCACGAGCTGCGCCGGCTGATAAAATCCCATCGGCTGGCTGTTGAGAATGGCGGCGCAGAACACGTCCGGGTAGTGGCATTTGATGAAAGACGAGGCGTAAACCAGCAGCGCAAAACTCGCCGCGTGGCTTTCCGGAAAGCCGTATTCGCCGAACCCTTCGATCTGGCCGAAACAATGCTCGGCAAATTCCCGGTCGTAGCCGCGCTCGGTCATGCCGCCGATGAACTTGTCGCGAAACAAATGAACTTTGCCGGTATGGCGGAAGGTCGCCATGGCGCGGCGCAGCCCGTCGGCTTCATCGGGCGTGAATTTCGCCGCCGTAATCGCGATCTGCATCGCTTGCTCCTGAAACAGTGGCACGCCGAGAGTTCGTTTGAGGACGTTCTCCAATTCATTCTTCGGTCCGTGTTCCGGTGCAGGGGAGGGGTAATGCTCCGGATCGATGCCATCGCGCCGGCGGAGGTACGGATGCACCATGTCGCCCTGGATCGGCCCCGGCCGCACGATCGCGACCTCGATGACCAGGTCGTAGAAGCGGTTTGGTTTTAATCGCGGCAGCATCGACATTTGCGCCCGGCTCTCGACCTGGAATACGCCGACGGAATCCGCGCGTGACAGCATCGCGTAGACGGCCGGATCGTCCTGCGGCAGCGTGGCGAGCGAATAGTCCTTGCCGTCATGGGCCTTCAGGAGATCAAGGCAGCGCCGCAGGCAGCTCAGCATGCCGAGCGCCAGCACATCGACCTTCATCAAGCCGAGCGTGTCGATGTCGTCCTTGTCCCATTCGATGAAGGTGCGCTCGGCCATGGCGGCATTGCCGATCGGCACCGTCTCGTCGAGCGGCCCGCGCGTCAGCACGAAGCCGCCGACATGCTGCGAGAGATGGCGCGGAAAGCCGATCAGTTCGTCGGTCAGCGCCACCGCCTGGCGGATCGCCGGATTGGTCGGATCGAGGCCGGCCTGACGGACGTGGTCGTCGGGCAAGCCGTCGCCATAGCCCCACACGGTTTTGGCGAGGGCCGCGGTTATGTCCTCCGTCAGCCCCAGAACCTTGCCGACCTCGCGGATGGCGCGGCGCGAACGGTAATGCACCACGGTCGAGCAGATCGCGGCGCGATGGCGGCCGTAGCGCCTGTAGATGTACTGGATTACCTCCTCGCGCCGCTCATGCTCGAAATCGACATCGATGTCGGGCGGCTCGCCGCGGTTTTCGGAGATGAAGCGGGCAAACAGCAACTGGGTCTTGTCGGGATCGACCTCGGTGACGCCGAGGCAAAAGCACACCGCGCTGTTCGCCGCCGAGCCGCGGCCCTGGCAAAGAATTTGTTTTTCTTCGCGCGCGTAGGCGACGATGTCGTGGACCGTCAGGAAATACTGCGCGTAGGCAAGCTTGGCGATGAGCGCGAGCTCGTCATGCAGCCTCTCCTTGATGTGGCCTGGAACGCCTTCCGGATATTTGTGCTTCGGGTAGCGTTTCTGCGCACCGGCCCAGGTCAGATCTTCAAGATGCTGCTGCGCCGTCTTGCCCGGCGGAACGGGCTCGTCGGGGTATTCATAGTGCAATTCATCAAGCGAGAAATTGCAGGTCTTGGTGATGTCGAGGGTGCGGGCGACGGCATCGGGGAAAGCCTTGAACAGCCGCGCCATTTCCACCGGCGATTTGAGATGCCGTTCGGCGTTGACGGAAAGGCGGAACCCCGCTTCGGCGATCGTGCATTTCTCGCGGATGCAGGTGACGATGTCTGCAAGCGGCCGGCGTTCCGGCGCGTGATAAAGCACCTCGTTGACGGCGACCAGCGGCGCGTTTGCGCGCTTGCCGAGTTCGGCGAGCAGCCCGAGCCGGCGCGCCTCATCGCCGCGATGATAGTGGGTGCCGGCGAGAAACGTGCGGCCGGGGGCGGCGTGAGCGAGGGCTGAAAGGCGCGTCGCGAATTCCTTGTCCCGCTCATTCCCGCGCAAGCGGGAATCCAGTGCTGGGTCCCCGCTTTCGCGGGGACGAGCGGTTAGAGCAAACGGCGGCAGCGCGATAAAAATCTGCTCGGCGCTGGCGGCGAGAATCTCTTCGAAGGTGAGATGGCATTCGCCTTTTTTGGCTTTCAGATTGCCGGTCGAGAGCAGGCGGCAGAGCCGCCCATAGGCGGCGCGGTCGGTCGGATAGGTCAGCACCTCGAAACCGTCGACGGTGATGAGCCGCACGCCGACCAGGAGCTTGATCTTTCGTTTGCGCGCTTCGTCGTAAGCGCGCACCACGCCGGCAAAGGAGTTGCGGTCGGCGATGCCGATGGCGGCAAGGCCGAGTTCGTCGGCCGTGGCGACCAGTTCTTCCGCATGCGAGGCCCCGCGCAGGAAAGAAAAATTCGTGGTCACGGCGAGTTCGGCGTAGCGGCTCATCTGCGATCTCATTTGAACACTCACGCAAACAGCCCGTGCACAAACCAGCGCGCCGCCGCGGTTTCGCGTCCGTAAAGTCCCTCGCGGAACAGCCAGAAGCGGTGACCGCCGGCATCCTCGACGACAAAGTAATCGCGCGTCAGCGCGCTTTGCCGTTCGGTTGCGCAGACATGAAGGGGATCGCGCCACCACTCGGCGCCGATACGTTCCGGGCCCTGCGCGCCGGCAACGTCGTAGCTCACGCCGCGCCAGCAGAAACGCCGCGGCGGCCCTTCGGGGACCAGCGCGGTGACCTCGGCCGGCTCGGCCTTGGACAGCATGAGCAGAGGTCGCGTTTTCCCGTCCGCCGCCGGCCATGTTGCCGCCTCGCCGGTGGCCGGCATCAGGACTTCAGCCCGTTCCGGAATATGACTGGCGACGGGTTCAAAGCACCGCACGCTTGCCGGTCCGAGACGCTGGCGCAGTGCGTCGATCAACGCTGCACAGCGTTCCGTACGGTCGCCATCCTCGGCGGCGGTCGCAAATTCAGTCTGTTGCGCCGTCATGCGTTCGGCGCGCGTCACGGCAAGGCCGAGCGCTTCGAAGCCAAAACCCGTGTCCTGCATTGCCGCAAGCGCTTCAAGCTTGAGCGCGATGAGCCGCGCCACATGGTCGGGGTCGCGTGTCGGCAGCGTCAGTGCGAGGTCGATCGCTTCAATCGCGCCATCGACGTTGTAGAGTGAAAGCCGCAACGCCCGGGCGCCGGCGTCATCGCGCGTCAGCACGTGTGAGAGCGTGTGCATCAGACGGCGCGCCAGCGCGACGACGGCGTCCTGCGTGCCGACCGGTTCGAGCAGATAACGCAGGCAGTGATAGACCGGCGGCGCGACCACGGGCACAAGCGGCTCGTCGACGCGGCCGAGCGCCTGGTCGATGCGGCGCAGCAATTCTGTACGAAATCGCGCCGCAAATGGCGCACGCGGTTTGTCGAGCAAGGCGCCCACGGTTTTGAAGCCGAGCCGATGCAAGGCCGCGCGCGTGTCCGGCGCGAGCCGCAGCGCCTTGATCGGCAGCGGCGCCAGCGCTTCGTCTTCCTGCTGCGGCGGCAGCACAAACAAGGCCGAGGGATGAAAGCGCGACAGCGCCCAGGCGGCGCCCGGCGTTGAAGCAACGGCCAGGCGCGCGGGCAGCCCGAATTTGTGCAGCCGGGCGGCAAGATCGGCAATGAGCGATGCTTCGCCGCCGAACAGATGTGCGGCGCCTTCAATGTCGAGGAAAAATCCGTCGGCGCCGTTATCCTCGTCATAGGGCGAGGCGGTCGGCGTGTAGCGCGTCGCCCACAGCGCCAACCGGCGCAAGGCCGCGTCATCGGCGGCGGTGTCGATGGCGCGCACCTGCAAGAATTCCGCTTTTGCCCGGGCGTCAGCCAAAGGTTCGCCGGGAGCAAGGCCTACGGCTTCGGCGGCCTCGTTCAAAGCGGCGATGCGCGGGCCGCCCGATCCCGCAACGGTGAGGACGAACGGCTGTTCAGGCGCAATGGATTTGTCTGGCGGGTTCTTCGCCGGATTCTTGGCCGACTTTTTGGCTTGCGCCACGAGCATGCGCTGGATCGGCCAGCGCGGCAGCCAGACTGAAACGATGCGCGACATGATCGTACTCCACTACCCATTCGCCTGGCCGTCCGTTGCGAACGCGTTCGAGGTGCAGATGCCACTTCGGGCGCATGAACAAGCCGAAGCGGTCGCGTGCGGCTTCCGCAGTGCCGATGCGCCAGCGTGTCGCCGCTGCGCTCGATTCCAGATCGCGCGCCGGGCGGATGAGCAGGAGCGGCAGGCCGCAATCGGTGGCGGCGAGATGCAGCCGCTGGCTCAGTTTCAAGTCGAGCTTGTCGACAATGCCGGTGACGGCGGCCGGCGCGCCCGATCGCAATGCTTCTTCCAGGGCCCAGAGGGTTTGGGTGCGGTGCCCGGTCTCGACCAGGATCACGCGGGCGGGATCGAGGCCGAGCGCATTCAAACCGTGTCCGGAAAGCCGGCCATAGTGGCGCTGCCCATAGCCCGGCATGACAAAGACAAGCCGCGGCATCCGTGGCAGGCGCGTCAGCAGCGCCGCGATGAAGCCGAAAGCCGCCGCCGTGGCGCGTTCGGCCTCCGGCACGATCTCGTGCAAGGCGCCGCATGCAAGACCGCCCTGCGGCAGGTGTGAATCAATGGCAGGAAGGCCCAAGGGCAGAGCTGTGCGTAATCCCACCACCTCGGGCACGAGGCGGCGCAGTTCCTCCATGATGGCGGCGCGATTGCGCGCCGCGGTTAGGGCGGCAGCTTCGCTCATCGGCTGTGAAAAACCCAAGGACGTTCGCTGTACGTTCCAAGCTTCTGATACTAGAACAAATCAAGAACATTGCAAGGGGTTCCGGAGCCAAGTCCAGGGGGTGCCAAGTGCCTGCCATCTCACGTTGTCTTGCGCTCAGCGGTCGTCTTGCTGGCGCCAGGGGGATGGCGCATAGGGTTTGCCGATGTCACGCGGCATCGTTTCGCGCGGTTTTTCAGGAAGGTGCATCAATGCCGGAAGCCGACCGAGAGGGAGAACGCTACGCCGTCGATCAGCCACAGCGGACGCCGGGCTTTTTTCTCAAAGGCAGCCATCAACTCGATTGGGGCATGAAGAACCGCATGGCGCGGGTGTTCGATCCGACATCCGGCCGCACCGTGATGCTGGCGATCGATCACGGCTATTTCCAGGGCCCAACCACGGGGCTCGAGCGCATCGATCTGTCGATTGTGCCGCTGTTGCCGTCCTGTGATGCCTTGTTTTGCACGCGCGGCATCTTGCGCACCGTCATTCCAGCGGAGTGCGGCAAGCCGATGGTGTTGCGGGCGAGCGGCGGGCCTTCGATCCTGCGCGAAGAACTGTCGGACGAGCAGATTGCCATGGACATGGACGACGCGGTGCGGTTGAACGCCGCCGGCGTCGGTATCCAGGTGTTCATCGGCGGCGAACACGAGACGCGTTCGGTGCACAACATGACCAGGCTGGTCGATGCGGGGCTGCGCTCAGGCGTGCCCGTCATGGGCATCACCGCGGTTGGCAAGACCATGGCGCGCGACGCCAAATATTTCCGGCTGGCGTGCCGCATCATCGCCGAGCTCGGCGCCCAATACGTGAAGACCTACTACGTCGAGGACGGCTTCGAGACGATCACTGCGTCCTGTCCGGTGCCGATCGTGATGGCGGGCGGCAAGAAGCTCCCGGAACTGGATGCCCTCACCATGGCGTATAACGCCGTGCAGCAAGGCGCGTCCGGCGTCGACATGGGCCGCAACATTTTCCAGTCGGCTGCGCCCAAGGCGATGATCGAGGCGGTTGCGGCGGTCGTGCACAAGAACATGAAGCCCAAGGACGCGTTCGACCTGTTCCGGTCACTCAAGGCGGACGGGCAGGGCGTTACCGCGCTCCGCGGCGCCGCCGAGTAAGCGACTTCTGTTTAAACCTACGAGAGCATGACGCCTCCAGCGGGCATGCGCCAGCATGGCGCATGCAGGTCGGTTGCGCGCGTCCGAAGCCTGATTACGATGTGCGCAAAAATCCAATTGGCATTTCGGGAGGTCGGGATGGGACGGCTCGTTCGGTTGACTGCTCTCCTCAGTCTCTGCATCGCCTCAATGGCATTCGTTGCGCCGGCCCGCGCGCAATCGTTTCCGGACCGACCGCTGCGCCTGTTGGTGTCGTTTCCGCCCGGCGGAGCCGCCGATTTCGTCGGCCGCCTGCTCGCGCAGTTCATGTCGCCTCGATTGGGCCAGCCGGTCGTCGTCGAGAACCGTCCCGGCTCCAACGGCAATGTCGCCGCCGATGTGGTTCTGCACGCGGCGGCCGATGGCTATACCATGCTGCTGTCGTCAGGCTCGCTCTATACCGTCAACCCGCATCTTTATGCGAAGATGACATTCGATCCGTTCAAGGAACTGACGCCGGTCGCGAGCGTCGTGTCGGACGAACTGCTGCTGGCGGAAAATCCCTCCCTGCCGCCGAAGACCTTCAAGGAATTCATCGCCTACGCGCGCGCGGCAAAGCCACCGATCTTGTACGGATCGATCGGCAACGGCAGCGAACATCATCTGGCGATGGAACTGTTGAAGGAGCGTGCCGGGCTGGAAATGACGCACGTGCCGTATCGCGGCGGCGGGCCGGCGGCGATCGGCGTCATGCGTGGCGAGGTCGCGGCCATGTTTGGCGGCGGCTCGACCACGCCGCTGGTGCAGGCCGGAAAGCTGCGCGCGCTCGCAGTCAGCGGCCGTAAGCACGTACCGTTGTTTCCCGATTTGCCGTCGATTTCCGAGTTTTATCCGGATTATAACGTGACGATCTGGCAGGTCGTTTCGGTGCCCGCGGGAACGCCGCCGGCCGTCATCGCGCGCCTGCGCAAAGCGGCCAATGAGGCAATCGCACAGCCCGAATTCGCCCAGAAACTCGAGAAGGCCGGCGCCGGCGAGCCTGACCCGACGACGCCGGACGAATTGAAGGCGCGGCTGCGCACCGACGATGCGAGCTACAGTCAGGTCCTCAAAAAGATCGGCCTTCGGATCGAGTGAACGCCGGCCGCGTTATTTCGGCAAGAAGGCGTTGGTATAGAGCTTTGACATATCCGGGGTCGTTGGCAGCAGCTTGAGGTCGGCAAACGAGCGCTTGAGTGTCGCGAGCAATTCCGCGTCGAACTCACAGGCCTTGCTGAACATGCCGATCGTGAGATCGTAGTCCTTGGACATCACGCTTTCCGGAAAGCCGGTGATGCCGCTTTCGATTTTGACGGCTTCGGCCTTGTGAGTGCGGATGTAGTTCACCGTGTCGACCCAGCCGGCCACGAATTCGCGCACGGCTTTGGGATTGGTCTTGATCAGGTTGTTCGAAGCATACAGCGTACCCGAGGCGAGGTTGCCTTCGTATTTGCTGACCGGAAACAGCAGGCGTCCGGTCTTCTTTTCTTCCATGGCGAGAAACAGCGATGTCACCCCGATATCGGCATCGACGAGATGTGCGCGGAAGGACGAGATGATGTTGCTCGCACCGTTGCCGATGCTGACACCAATCATTCCGTTCGGTCCCCATCCTTGAGAGCGTTCAAGCTCCTTACTCAGCCACTCAGTCAGCGAGCCGGCGCTGGAAAAAGCGATTTTCTTGCCTTTGAGCTGATCGATGGTGTGGATCGGAGAATCGTACGGCACGCCGATGCCGATGAACGGAATCGGGCCTGCGGTTTCGCAGATCGCGGTCATCGGCACGCCCTTGGCGACCAGCGCCATTTCAGTCCCGGCGCCATCGCCGATGTCGATGCTGCCGGCCGTCATCGCCGTTGTCATTTTGCTGCCGCCCGTGAAGTCGACGATCTTCAGGTCGAGCCCATGCTTTTTGAAGATGCCAAGCTTTTCGCCGACGTCGACCGGGATGATGGGATCGGCATTCGGCGCCGCCTTGCCGACGGTCAGTGTCGTTTGCGCGGATGCGGGCGGTACCGAAAGAAACGACGCGAGGACGACGGTGAATGCCGCGAGACATTTGGCTAGGTAAAGGCCAAGCGCATTGCTGTTCATAACTTGCTCCTCCCAAAAAGCTTCGTGTTTTTTGACAGCCAATCACCGCAATTGCGCTACCGCAATGCGGTGTAGGGACGCGCGTTCAGCGCGGCCAATAGGAAGGACATCGGACGAAAAGGGTTGTAGCTGCGGGCGCTGCGTATCGTCGCGATAGCAGCTCTGGGCTAACCGCCCGTCAGCCGAAATGGCGCTGCGGCGCTGGCCGGATCAAGAACCAGGCGACGGCGCCCGCGGCGACCGCTCCGCCGAGGGCGGCGAGCAACTGCGCGATCCATGACGCGCTGCCGACGGGACTGGGCGCGCTTGGCTTGAACAGCATGGCATGGATCGGGGGCTTGGGTGCGGCTGGAGCGGCGGCCGCCATTTTGACCGGCGCGGAAACGCTCGCCTCGGCGGGCTTCGCTGCCGCTGGGGGCTTGGGCTTTGGTGCGGCGGCGGCAGGCGTGACCGGAGCGGGCAGGGCAGCCGGAACGGCATGGCCACCGTTCAAAATCCCATTGGGGTCGCTATCAACCACCTGTTCGGTCGTCACCGAGGCAGGCGCGGCCGACGGCGCGAGAGCCGCCGTGGGGCGGTCCGGAGACTTCGGCGATGCCGCGTAGCCAAGCGCCGCGGTAGTCGATGTCGGCCAAATATTCTGGGCGTCGTTCCGCGGGGTTGCCTGATGTACCGCGGGGGGCGCCGGCAAATCGTGGCCGGCGTCGGCAACGCGCGTTTTGGTATGTGTGTGTCGCGCAAAATGTTTGGCGGTATGTCGGTGAGTTATTTCGTGGGCGGCCTCGGCTCTTGCAGTCCGTGCCGCTGCCCTGTGGTGTGGATGAATCGCCGTTTTGGCGTGATCGATCTGCAGAAGCTGCAATGGGGCACCGGCAGTCTGCGCCTGGGCGACTCCGACCGTTGCTGCGAGGGCAAGCAAACAAGACGCGCTCGCTACCTTGATACCATTACGCGCCATTGCGTCCTCCGTCACAGCCCCTCGGACGGCGCAAAGCGCATGGGGCGGTGACTTGAGAGTGACCCAATTGCGGTTTTTTGGCGCTAAGCGGCGACGCCAAGCGGCAGCGTTAACGAACTCCAAATAGCGGCGCCTCGCTCACGCGGTATGGCGGCGGTGTTACCCGAGTTCCGTAATCGCTTCAGGGAACTGATGCAGCCGTTCGCCCGGGCCATCGGCACCGATGAGCCAGTTGTCGCAAAACCACGACAGCATTCCGCCGCGGATATAAGTCGGGTGGACCACAATGTTCATGTCTTTCTCGATCGCCATCGGCTCGTCATTGCGGATCAGCGGCCGTTCGACCAGGTCGTAGCCTTGGCCGTGGCAGTGCAGGCGCTTTTCCTCGGGCCGGCCGTTCTTGCGCATGAAGTCGTTATAGGCCGCGAAGATATCCTTGCACGATGCGCCCGGCTTGAGCAGAGCGAGATTGAATTTCCGCGCTTCCAATGCGAAGGCGTATTCGTCCTTCATTTGTTGCGAGGCCTTGCCGACCACACAGGTGCGGCCGAGCTCTGTGTACATGCCGCCGGGCCCGGCGTCCTCGACCAGGAGCGCAACCGCATCGCCTTCCTGGATGACGCGGTTCTGATAATGGCGCTGTGCGAACTGCGCGGGTTTGCCGGGCGGCATCGAGGCGCACAGATAGATGCCATGCTCGCTGCCGTGCCGTTGGCTGTAGCACTGCGCAAGCGCGGCGACATCCCGGTCGCGCATGCCCGGTTCCACGGCCGCAAACGCGGTGCGCATGGCGCCGTCTTGCATCAGCGCGGCGCGGCGAATGAGTTCCTGCTCCTCGGCGCTCTTGATCACCTTGATACGGTCGACGAGATCGGAGGCATCAACGAACTTGGTATTGGAAAAACGCCCTTTCTGCATGTAGTCGACCATGGCAAACGACATCTGGTAGGTGCCGACCAGTCCGATGGTGCCACCGGCGTAGGGAGCCAGCGCCTTGGCGGCGAGTTCGGGATCATAGGGCGCGGTGTAATAGCAGGACGAATAGCTCGGCGTCGTGTACCAGGTCTTGACGCCGCGGCGTACGCCGTCACTTTTGCCGTTGAGTTCGTTGACGCCGCCGAACGGGCCCTGACTGACCAGCGTCATCAGATCGTCGCGCGGAAAGACAACGGTGAGAGGGTAGCCGTTGGTCGCAGGCAAATCGGTGAAATATTTGACGTAGCCGCCCATCTGATCGCTGTTGTTCTGCATCAGCAGCACGTCGATCTTGTCGCGTTCCATCGCGGCGCGCACCGCTTTCCAGCGGCGGTCAAGCTCGGCCGTCGAAATCGGCGTCTGCAGGCGTTCGGATAATTGCTCCATTTCACTCTCCCTGCCGCGGTCTCGGCCGCGCTGCGGATTGATTTCTAGTGAGGCACCACGTTGACCATTCCGCCGGTGCTGCCGGCGAGGAAGCAGCGCATGTTGGCTTCGATGGTCGGCCAGGCATGATCGATATAGACGTCGCAGAAGCCGCCCTGATGCGTGGTGATGATGACGTTGTCCATCGACCAGAACGGATGATCGGTCGGTAGCGGCTCCTGGGTGAAGACGTCGAGGGCGGCGCCGGCAATCCGGCGCGCGTGCAACGCCTCGACCAGAGCCGGCTCGTCCACTACGCCGCCACGCGCCAGATTGATCAAAAAACTCGACGGCTTCATCGCGGCAAGGATCCTGGCATCGATCGAGTTGCGGGTTTTTTCGGTCAACGGCGTCAGCAGCACGAAGAAGTCGAAGTCACGCACTGCGCCGACGAGATCGGCGCTGGAACGCATCTCGTCGAAGCCCGCGACGGCACGCGGCACCGAGCTGACGCCGACGACGCGCATGCCGAACGCCTTGCATTTCGGCGCCAGCGCCTCGGCAATTGCGCCGACGCCGAAAATGCCGACGGTCTTGTTGTGCAGGAGCTGCGCCGGAAAGCGCGTCCATTGCCGCTTGTCCTGGGAGCGCACTGCCCGCGGCAAATTGCGGGCCAATGCCAGCATCGCCCCGAGAGCGGCTTCGGAGACTGGCGGGCCGTGAATACCGTGGATATTGGTGACGACGATGTCCTTGCGCAGGCATGGCCGGTCGGTGAGGTTGTCGGTCCCGGTGCCGAGCGCCTGAACCCATTTCAGTCGTGGCGCGTTCTCCAGGACGGCGTCGGATAGCATCGGCGCGAACGTCAAAAGCGCGTCGGCTTGCGCAATATGGGGGCCGACCTTGGAATGATGGTCGACCAGGTTGACGTTGAGTTCGGGAAAACATGCCCGCATCCGGTCGCGATACTGGTTGCGGACCGGTTCGGGCATCGCCAAGAGGATGAGGAGATTGGTCATGGGACGGCGAGGGGCCTTATATCGTCTGCCTGCGGGGCCGCCAACCCGTCGCCGAGCCGGCCGCTCTCCGCTAAGCTGGGTGAGACAATTGCGGCCTTCCCTTCGGCTTTCACCTGACGATCAGGAGCGAAGACATGAACATTAATCTTTCGGGTGTCGATTGGATGTTTCTTGGCTTGATGATGGGGCTCGCGTTCGTCGCCGCGCTGCTCGGTAGCCTCATTGCGTTCCGAAACCGTTTCGTCGGGGCCATTCTCGCGGGCATCCTGTTCGGCGTCGGGTTCGTATTCTGGAATTACTACCCCCACGATTTCGGCCTGCCGATCCTTAAAACCACGGGTCCTGACAGCACGATGGCGTCTCCCATGGTCCCGCCGTCGCCGGCCGCAACCGCGCCGGCACCGATGAGCCCGACGCCTATGGCGCCACAGTCTCCGGTGACCACCGTGCCGACGGCGCCAACCAATCCGGATTCCGGCGGCAACCATTAACCGGACGCGCGGCCCGCGGGACGATTGACGTTTGCGTCGGCTGCGCTATCGGTAATCGGATTGCCGGAGAATTTGGAGACGTCATGAATAAGGTTCATGCGGACGCGCATGCCGCGTTGGCCGGCCTGTTGAAGGATGGCATGACCATCATGGCTGGCGGATTTGGTCTGTGCGGTATTCCCGAGACGCTGATCATGGCGATCCGCGACTTCGGCGTGAAGAACCTGACCGTCGTGTCCAATAACGCGGGCACCGACGGCAAGGGTCTCGGCATCCTGCTCGACACCCGTCAGATCAAGAAAATGATCTCCTCGTATGTCGGCGAGAACAAGACCTTCATGCAGCAGTTTCTCGCCGGGGAACTCGAGATCGAATTCAATCCACAGGGCACGCTCGCCGAACGCATCCGCGCCGGTGGCGCCGGCATTCCGGCGTTCTTTACCCGGACGGGCTACGGCACCCAGATCGCCGAGGGTAAAGAGACTCGCGAATTCAATGGTGACCATTACGTCATGGAGCGCGGGCTCGTCGCCGATCTTTCCATCATCCATGCCTATCGCGGCGACACCGAGGGCAACCTCGCCTACCGCAAGACCGCGCGCAATTTTAATCCGCCGATGGCCACAGCCGGCAAAGTCACGGTCGTCGAGGTCGAACATCTGGTCAAACCGGGCGACATCAATCCCGACCACATTATTACGCCCGGAATCTACGTGCAGCGGATCATCCACGTTCCCAATGCGATCAAACACATCGAACAGCGCACCGTGCGCAAGCGGAAAACCGCCGATGCGCCGGCGGGCACCGGCGAGGAAGTCTGAACTCTAACGAGGAGGGGCACGATGCCTTGGACCCGCGAACAGATGGCGGCGCGCGCCGCCAAGGAACTGCGCGACGGCTTCTACGTCAACCTCGGCATCGGCATACCGACGTTGGTATCGAACTTCATTCCCGACGGCATGAGCGTGCAGTTGCAGAGCGAGAACGGCATGCTCGGCACCGGCCCATTCCCGTTCGAAGGTGAGGAAGACGCCGATCTGATCAACGCCGGCAAACAGACGGTGACGGAACTGCCGACCACGAGCTTTTTCAATTCCGCGGATTCGTTCGCGATGATCCGCGGCGGTCACATCGATATCGCCATCCTCGGCGCCATGCAGGTAGCGGAGAACGGCGATATCGCCAACTGGATGATCCCCGGCAAGCTCGTCAAAGGCATGGGCGGCGCCATGGATCTGGTCGGCGGCGTCAAGAAGGTCGTTGTCTGCATGGAGCATTCGGCCAAGGGCGAGTCGAAGCTGCTCGATCGCTGTAATCTGCCGCTCACCGGCGCCGGCGTGGTCGACATGGTGATCACCGATCTCGGCGTTTTCACTATCGACCGCAGGGACGGGTCGGGCATGACGCTGATCGAACTTGCGCCCGACGTGACGCTTGAGGAGATCAAGTCAAAAACAGTCGCGAGCTTCAAAGTCGCGAACACGCTCAAGCATTGAACCGGCCATCGCGCGCGTCGCGGTTCGCCGGGCTCACGTTGCGTAACTTTTGCGGAACCGGCTGCCATGCGCTCGTGCCTGCCGGCTTTGCCGTGGGCGCAAATGACATTGGCCTAATTCCCCTTTAATGACAGAGGTCAGCGGTTGTGTCGGGACGCCGCACGCGTCCGCCGCGGCGAAAGTGTCGCCTTAATGAACGATGAGGGTGGGAGGGGGAGGGCGGCGCGGTTCGGAGCGCAGAGCATTGCGCAGGCCGCACCACAAGATTTCAACTCGTCCGTGACGGCGGCGCCGCTCCGCACCGAACCGGCTCCGCTCACTCACCGTGAGCGGCGCATCATCGTCATGGCGATGATGATGCCGGTGTTCATGGGCTCGATCGATCAATCGATCCTCGCCAGCTCGCTGCCTACGATCGGGCGAGTGTTCGGCGATCTTCACGATCTGCCCTGGGTGATCACGTCCTACCTGATCGCATCGACGGCGTTGACGCCGCTTTATGGCAAGTTCGCCGACATCCACGGCCGGCGCGCCTCGCTGATGATCGCGCTTGGCATCTATATGACGGGATCGCTCATCAGCGCCTCCTCGACCAGCTTGTGGATGCTGATTGGCGGCCGCATCGTGCAGGGCTGCGGTGGCGGTGGGTTGGTGACGACATCGCAGATGGTTTTGGGCGATATCGCGCCGCCGAAGGATCGCGCCAAATATTACGCCTATTTCTCGGTCGCCTTCACCAGTGCGGGCGCGGTCGGACCAGCGCTCGGCGGGTGGATTTGCCAGCACTGGCACTGGTCGCTGATCTTCCTGTGGAAGTTTCCGTTCTGCCTGATCGCCGGTGCGCTGGCGTGGAACGTGCTGGACCGGCTGCCGCGTTTCGATCGGCCGCACCGCCTCGATGTCATGGGTGCGGTGCTGGTGATGGCGTCAAGCTCGGCATTCATGCTGGCGCTCAATCTCGGCGGTGTTCGCTTCGGCTGGCTCTCGGGGCCGGTGCTGGGGCTCATAGCCTTCGCGCTGTTGCTCGGCGCCGCTTTCGTGGTGCGGCTCCTCACAGCGGCCGAACCGCTTATCCCGATTGCCATACTGGCCGATCCGACCGCGCGGCTTGCCACGTTGATCCACTGCTTTGGCTGGGGCTCAATCATTGGACTGAACATCTTCCTGCCGATGTATCTGCAGAGCGAACTCGGCTGGACGCCCACCGATGCGGGCCTGAGCCTCATCATCCTGATGGGCACGCTGAACACTAGTGCGGGATTGACCAGCCAACTCATCGGCCGCGTCAAGCACTACAAGGCGCTTCCGATACTGTTTCTGTTCGTCGCGGTCGGCGCCGTGCTCGCGCTGGCCTATTCGGCCTCATCCATGACACCTCTCAAGTTCGAGATCATCCTGCTCTTGATCGGGGTGGGGTTCGGGCCGACGGCGCCGCTGACGCAGGTGGCGCTGCAAAATACCGTCGCGGTCCACCATCTCGGTACGGCGATCGGCACCATGAGCTTCTGTCGCACGCTGGTCGGCACCATCATCGTCGCCATTTTCGGAGCCATCGTGCTCGCAGGGGTGCCTGGCGGCGCCGGAACATTGTCGGCTGCCGGGACATCGATCGGGCCCTTTGTCACCGTCTTTCTGGGGGTCGCGGGCGCGCTCGTGATCACGCTAGTGGCGTTGATTTTGCTCGAAGAAAAGCCGCTTGCGTCAGCCATGCCGGCTTCCAGCCGCTGACCGGAAAATTTTTTGGCTCACGCTTGAACCAGGCCGAAGGGCGGGGCGACCAACGGATGGTGGCCCAAGAGCCGCCATCGGCGCTCCCCCCCCCCGACACCCCCTGCGCCGATATTCATGACCCGCCCGGTTCGTCCCCACCGGGCGGGTCAACAATTTCCGGGCTCAATTCGGCACGTTCCGCGGCCCGGACCTGTGACACCCGCCGCTCTTTACGACCCGGCTCGATGCGCCGAGAATGACCGGAGTGGGGAAGCATGTGTCTGGCGAGACGGTCCTCGAGACTGAAGACCTGAGCAAGGAATTTGCCGGCCTGGTTGCGGTCCGCTCAGTCAACTTGCGCGTCGCGCGCGGCGCCATTCACGCCATGATCGGCCCGAACGGGGCCGGTAAAACGACTTGCTTTAATCTTCTCACCAAATTTCTCAGCCCAAGCCGCGGCCGCATCATCTTCGAGGGTCGCGACATTACGTCACTTCGGCCCGCTGACGTGGCACGGCTCGGCCTGGTGCGCTCGTTCCAGATTTCCGCCGTGTTCCCCCATCTGACCGCGCTGGAGAATGTCCGGATCGCGCTACAGCGCCGGCGTGGCGGCTCGTTCGACTTCTGGCGCAGCAAGGGAGTGCTGCGCGTGCTTGATGACCGGGCGCGGGGGCTGGTCGCCGAGGTCGGCCTTGGCCCCTATGCCGAGGTGCCAGCGGTGGAATTGCCTTATGGCCGAAAGCGGGCGCTGGAAATCGCGACAACCATCGCGCTCGAGCCGAAAATGCTGCTGCTCGACGAGCCAATGTCCGGCATGGCCCGCGAAGACATCGAACGCATCAGCGCGCTGATCCGCTCATTCGCCGCCGGCCGTACCATCCTGATGGTCGAGCACAATCTGAGCGTTGTTGCCAATCTGTGCGACCGCATCACCGTGCTCAGCCGCGGCGAAGTTCTGGCCGAGGGCGACTACAAGACGGTGTCCGCCGACCCAGCCGTGCGCGAGGCCTATCTGGGGACCGGCCATAACGGAACCGGCCATGCCTGAATCGCGCGCACTATTCTCCGTGAACGAACTGCAGGCCTGGTACGGTGAATCTCACATTCTGCACGATATCACGTTTGAGGTGCGCCAGGGCGAGGTGGTGACGCTGCTGGGTCGTAACGGGGTCGGCAAGACGACGACCTTGAAATCGATCATGGGCATGGTCGAGCGGCGCACCGGCTCTGTTACCTTCGACGGTCGCGAACTGATCCGCCTGCCGTCGGATGCCATCGCTCGCGCCGGCATCGCGATCTGCCCGGAGGAGCGCGGCATCTTCTCAAGCCTCGATGTGCGCGAGAATCTCTTGCTGCCGCCGCAACTGCGCCCCGGCGGGCTTGATCTCGACCGCATCTTCGCGCTGTTCCCAAACTTGCGGGAGAGACTGTCGAGTCAGGGCACCAAGCTCTCCGGTGGCGAACAGCAGATGCTGGCGATCGCGCGCATCTTGCGCACCGGTGCGCGGCTGCTCCTGCTCGACGAACCGACCGAGGGGCTTGCCCCGGTGATCATTCAGCAGATCGGGCACACGATCGGCACGCTGAAAGAGCAGGGGTTTACTATTGTGCTTGTCGAGCAGAATTTCCATTTCGCCGCGACTGTCGCCGACCGCTACTATGTGATGGAGGACGGTCGCATCGTCGATCAGTTCTCGAACGCCGAACTAAAGACCAATATGGGCAAGCTCCACCGCTATCTTGGAGTTTGATATAAAGGCTGAGGGTATAAAACCTTACAGAGGGAGGACATAAATGAAAACAAGAGCAACTCTGGCATTCGCGATCGCCGCGCTGATGACGACCGCGGCGCATGCGCAAAATCCGATACCCGTGAAGATCGGCGTACTCACCGATATGTCGAGCGTCTACGCCGACGACACCGGACCTGGCTCTGTCGCCGCCGCCAAACTGGCTATTCACGATTTCAATCCGGCAGCGCACAATATGAAGGTCGACATCATCAGTGCCGATCATCAGAACAAGCCAGATGTGGGCGCCGGTATTGCGCGCCAGTGGTACGACACCGATCACGTCGACGCGATCGTCGACGTGCCGAATTCCGCCGTGGCGCTCGCTGTCAACGACGTGACGCGCCAGAAGAACAAGGTGTTCCTCGTTTCCGGCGCCGCGAGCTCCGATCTCACGGGACCAAAATGCTCGCCCAACACCGTTCACTGGGCCTACGACACCTGGATGCTCGCCAACGGCACCGGCAAATCGATCGTCAAAACCGGCGGTAAGACGTGGTTCTTTCTCACCGCCGATTATGCGTTCGGTCACGCGCTCGAGCGCGACACCACGACGGTGGTGGAAGCCAATGGCGGCAAGGTGGTCGGCCACGTCAACGTGCCGCTCAACAATCAGGATTTCTCCTCGTTCCTGCTTCAAGCCCAAGCCTCGAAGGCGCAGATCATCGGCCTTGCCAATGCAGGCGGCGATACCATCAATGCGATCAAGCAGGGTGCCGAATTTGGCATCACCACAGGCGGCCAACATTTTGCGGGTCTGTTGATCTTTATTGCCGACATCCAGGCGCTCGGCCTGCAAGCGGCACAGGGCCTGATCCTCACCGAGCCGTTCTATTGGGACATGAACGCCGGCACCCGCGCCTGGACCAAGCGCTGGCAGGCCGACCGGCCGGGCAAATTCCCGACCACGGTGCAGGCCGGCGTCTATTCGGCGACGCTGCACTATCTGAAAGCGGTTGCTGCGCTCAAAAGCGCTGCCGACGGCAAGGCCGTCGTCGACCAGATGAAGAAGATGCCGAGCGACGATCCGCTGTTTGGCAAGGGCGAGGTCCGCGCCGACGGGCGGGTGATCCATCCTGCCTATCTGTTCCAGGTGAAGACCCCTGCGGAATCCAAATATCCCGGCGATGACTACATTCTCAAAGCCACCATTCCGGCAAGTGAGGCGTTCCGGCCGATGAAGGACGATCATTGCCCGCTGGTGACGCAGTAAGTTGTTCCTCTCTTAAGGATATCTCGCCTCCTGTCTCCCCCGTTTGCGGGGGAGACAACTCTTAGAGTGTCGGCATGTTCGAAATCTTCGGCATTCCGTCGCAGGCCCTGTTCGGGCAACTGCTGATCGGCCTGATCAACGGCTCGTTCTATGCGCTGCTGAGCCTCGGGCTCGCCGTGATCTTCGGCATGCTCAACGTCATCAATTTCACGCACGGTGCGCAGTACATGATGGGCGCGTTCGCCGCCTACCTGCTGCTACAATATCTCGGACTAAATTATTGGGTGGCGCTGGTCATTGTACCGCTCCTGGTCGGCGCGAGCGGCATCATTGTTGAGCGGTTGTTACTGCAATACGTGCGCAAGCTCGATCATCTGTACGGCCTGATCCTCACGTTCGGCCTTGCGCTCATTATCGAAGGCTTCTTCCGCAATTATTTCGGATCCTCGGGGGAACCCTATCAGGTGCCCGATGCGCTGCAGGGCGGGCATAATCTCGGCTTCATGTTTCTGCCGAACTATCGGGCCTGGGTGATCGTGTTCTCGCTCGTCGTCTGCTTTGCCACCTGGTTCGCCATCGAGCGCACGCGGCTCGGTTCGTATCTGCGCGCCGCGACCGAAAACCCGACGCTGGTGCGCGCCTTTGGTATCAATGTTCCGCGCATGGTCACGCTGACCTATGGTTTCGGCGTCGGCCTCGCGGCGCTGGCGGGCGTGATGGCGGCGCCGATCTATAACGTATCGCCGCAGATGGGCTCCGACCTCATCATCGTCGTGTTCGCGGTGGTGGTGATCGGCGGCATGGGCTCGATCCTCGGCGCCATTGTCACGGGCTTCGCGCTCGGCATCATCGAGGGATTGACCAAAGTGTTCTTTCCTGAGGCTTCAAGCACCGTGATCTTTGTCATCATGGCTATCGTGCTCCTGATAAGGCCGGCCGGCTTGTTCGGCCGGACCGCATGATGACAGCGATTTCCGGCCCTCCGGCACGAGCCGTGCGCGCCGACAAAGCGCGCAGCTTGATCGCCACTTTCTGGATCATGGTGGCGCTGCTCGCGGTGGCGCCTTTTGTCGTCTACCCGGTGTTTCTCATGCAGGCGCTGTGCTTTGCGCTGTTCGCCTGCGCGTTCAATCTGCTGGTCGGGTATGTCGGCCTGCTGTCCTTCGGCCACGCACTGTTTTTCGGGTGGGCGAGCTACCTGTGTGCTCATGCCGCCAAACGCTGGGGATTTCCGCCGGAGACGGCGGTGCTGTTTGGCACGGCAGGCGCCGCCGCGCTTGGGCTCGTCGCCGGCTTCCTCGCGATCCGCCGCCAGGGCATCTACTTCGCCATGATTACGCTGGCGCTGGCGCAGATGATGTATTTCGTTGCGCTGCGTGCGCCGTTCACCGGCGGCGAGGACGGCATCCAGGACGTGCCGCGCGGGCTGCTGTTCGGCCTGTTCGATCTGTCGCACGAAAGAACGATGTATGCTTTCGTTCTCGTCACGGTGCTCGCCGGCTTTCTGTTCATCTGTCGCATCATCAATTCGCCGTTCGGCGAAGTGCTCAAGGCGATCCGCGAGAATGAGCCGCGCGCCATATCGCTCGGCTACAGGACCGAGCGCTATAAACTTGTCGCTTTCGTGCTGTCGGCGACGATGGCCGGGTTGGCCGGCGCGTTGAAGGCGCTGGTCTTTCAGCTGGCCTCGCTGACCGACGTGTATTGGACCATGTCGGGTGAAGTGGTGCTGATGACGCTGGTCGGCGGCCTCGGTACCATCTTCGGACCGGTCGTCGGCGCCTTTCTGATCGTCGCCATGGAGACATATCTGGCGCAGCTCGGCCAATGGGTGCTGGTGATTCAGGGGGCGATTTTTGTTTTCTGCGTGCTGGCCTTCCGGCGCGGCATCGTTGGCGAACTGGCCGCCGCGTTGCGCATCACGCTTTAAGAATCTGCCGATGAAATCTGCAACAGGAGCAAAGCATGAGTGCCGAAGCGCGATTGAAACAACTGGGTCTGGTTCTGCCCGAATTGGGTAAGCCGGTGGCAAACTATCTGCCGTACAGGCTGGTCGGTAACGTCCTTTACCTCGCCGGTCAGGGGCCGCGCGACGAGTCCGGCCGGCAGCTGACCGGCAAGGTCGGAGCCGAAGTCACGGTCGAGGAGGGTTACCGGCGAGCGCGGCTTGTGGGACTTGGGCTTCTTGCCGCCATGCGCGACGCGCTCGGGTCGCTTGATCGCGTCGACTTCATCGTCAAGCTCCTGGGCATGGTCAACGCCGTGCCGAACTTCAACGACTCTCCAAAGGTCATCAACGGCTGCTCTGATTTGTTTGTCGAAGTGTTCGGCGATGCCGGTCGACATGCCCGCTCGGCGGTCGGCAACGTGATGCTGCCGAACCAAATCTCCGTCGAGATCGAAGGTATCGTCGCCGTCAAAGGGTGATGCAAGACCGCGGCGCGGCGACGAGACTGCGCCGCGGTTTGATTCGCCCCACTTATCCACAAGGTGGCAGATCGATGGCCGGCGCCCCGCCGGCCATACGTATTTTCATTGCCCGAATCAAACAAACACCTGAAAATAACAAACCTTCGATTCCACGGGCTTTTTCGACCTCTCCATGTCGGCACGGCAAAATGGTCCGTACGACAGTATCGCGCGCAAATGGCTCGCTTTGGCGGAGCGTCGTAAAGCGCATCTCATTGAGCTTCGCGAAAACGGTCGCTGGGAGCGCTATTGCACGGACGAACAGCTGGCCGATCAACTCGTCGAGCTTGACGTTGTCTGCGACAGGTTGGCGAAGTTGGCTGGCGCCGCGACCTGAGCGGCTGTGGAGCTCACGGATCGCCACCGCTTGCGAGCGCTCAGGCCGGCATCGTCTGGGGGCCTGTGATCCCAGCTCTTGACCGGGCTTTGGCGCTCGGGCAACGCTGTTATCCACAGGCTCTAACGGTAGCGGAAAGCCCTCCGGCAGAGCCAAAGCAGCGTCTATACATTCCTCTCCTGCCGCCTACCGACCGCCCAAACTCGTGGATCACTCATGACGAGCGCCTTGTTCTCGCCAATCCGGCTTGCGGATCTTGAACTCTCCAATCGGATCGTTGTCGCCCCGATGTGTCAGTACAGCGCCGCCGACGGGGTCGCTACGGACTGGCATGTCACCCATCTCGGCATGCTGGCCAATTCCGGTGCCGGGCTGGTCGTCGTCGAGGCCACTCATGTGGAGCGGCGCGGCCGCATCACCCATGGTTGTCTCGGGCTCTACTCGGATGACTGCGAGGAGGCGCTGGCGCGCGTCATCGCTCACTGCCATCGCATCGGTACCGCGAAGTTCGGCGTCCAGCTCGCGCATGCCGGCCGCAAAGCGTCGTCGCAGCGGCCTTGGGAAGGCGCCAAGGCGTTGCCGGCCGGCGAGGACCCGTGGCCGACAATCGCTCCCTCGGCGCTGCCGTTCGGGGCTGGCTGGCACACGCCGAGCGCCATGACCGAAGACAATATGGCCCATGTGCGCAACTCCTTTGCCCAGGCGGCGCGCCGGGCCGTGCGTATTGGCTTCGACCTGATCGAATTGCATCTGGCGCACGGGTACCTGCTGCACAGCTTCGTCTCCCCGCTTTCGAACAAGCGCAACGATCAATGGGGTGGCTCGCTCGAAGGCCGCATGCGCTTTCCGATCGATGTGGCGCGTGCCGTGCGCGCCGTCGTGCCGTCGGGCATTCCCGTCGGGGCCCGCATTACCGGCACCGACTGGCTCGACGGCGGGCTCACAGGCGACGACGCGGTGGCGTTTACAAAGGCTCTCAAAGCCGCCGGCCTCGACTTCGTCGATGTGTCCTCCGGCAACATCACGACCGACAGCCGGGCGCCAAACGAGCCGGGTTACAACGTGCCGATCGCCGAGCAGGTGCGCCGCGAAACCGGCCTGCCGGTGCGCGTCGTCGGCATGATCGCCGGCGCCAAACAGGCCGAGGCGATCGTCGCCGAAGGCAAAGCCGACATGGTGGCGATGGCGCGCGCGTTCCTCGACGATCCGCATTGGGGCTGGCACGCGGCAGAAACGCTTGGTGCGGAGTTGGCGCGGCCGCTGCAATACGCGCGCAGTGCGCCTAAGCTTTGGCCGGGTACGGGGTTGCGAAACTGAGTATCCGGCCGCTTCAGATCAAGTGCGGCGAACGGCGCCGTACTTCAGCCAGCTGACCGCATCGCCGAGCCGGTCATCGCCCCAGAACAGCTCCCGCCCGATCGCAAAGGTTGGCGAACCGAATATCCCCAATTGCCTGGCGGCGTCGGTTTCACTTAATAGCGCATCGTTTGCAGCCTGCGTATTGGCAAGCGCAATTACGCGGTCCGGATCCTGGCCGATATCGCGCAGGCTTGAGGATACATTCGGCTCGCTTCCTGTCTCTTCACCCATTTGCATCCAGCGCCGATAGGCGGCGCGCACGAAATCCGCGCCCCAATCCTCGCGCATGCCGACAATGGCGACCAGGTTCGCCGTTACCGACTGCCTGACCGGGTACGGCGCGGGCAATTTCACCGGCAGTCCGTACATTGCTGCGCGCCGCTCGATGTCGCGCCACATGTAGTGTGTTTTCAGCGGCTTGTCGGCGAACGGGACGTGTTTCATTTCCTGGAGAATAAGCAGGAGGTGAAACGGCCGCCAACGAAAGCGTACGCCGTGGAAATTCCCGACGTCAGCCAGCCGCATCACGCTGAGATACGAATAAGTACTGCCCATCGTAAACCAGAAATCGATTTGCCCTTCGGCCATATCGCCCCCCGGACTTGCCGCACGAAGGTTGTCAAATTCCACTTGGAAATTGTACACCTTGAAGGCTTGGAACGACACAAGCCGAGGTTGGTTCCGGGATAAGAATGAACAACCCCGTTCTCGTCGAAGTGCTGCGCGGGTCGATGGTCGAAAGCCGGCATCGCGGCGCAGTGGCGATCGTCAACTCCGATGGAGCGGCGGTATTGGCGGTCGGCGATATCACTGTGCCGGTATTTCCGCGCTCAGCCGTTAAGGCGTTGCAGGCCTTGCCACTGGTCGAATCAGGTGCCGCCGATCGTTACGGTTTCGGCGACGAGGAACTGGCACTGGTTTGCTCGTCACATAGCGGCGAGGAGGGCCACGTTGCGGTGGCAAGCCGCATGCTGGCGAAGGCCGGACTCGATGCCTCGGCGCTGTCATGCGGCGCGCATTGGCCGATGAACCAGGCTGCCGCGTTTGCGCTTGCCGAAAGCAGAGGCGCGCCGTCGGCGCTGCATAACAATTGCTCCGGCAAGCATGCGGGCTTCCTGTGCGTCGCCTGCGTGCAGGGTATCGACCACACGGGCTATTGGCGGCCCGAGCATCCTGTGCAGCAAACCGTGCGCAGCGTACTCGAAGATCTGACCGACGTGGCTTTGCCGCCGGAGTGCCGCGCCATCGATGGGTGTTCGGTGCCAACCTGGGCGATACCGCTGAAAAACCTGGCCTCCGCCTTCGCCAAATTTGGTTCAGGACGAGGCCTGTCGCCCGAGCGCGCCGCGTCGGCGGCACGCTTGCGTGCCGCCTGCGCGAAAAAGCCGTGGCACGTCGCCGGCACCGGCCGGTTCTGCACCGAAATCATGAAACTCCTCGGCGCGCGCGTGTTTGTGAAGACCGGCGCGGAAGGTGTGTACTGCGGGGCGCTGCCCGAGCAGGGGCTCGGCATCGCGATCAAATGCGATGACGGTGCTGGCCGAGCCGCGGAAACGATCATGGCGGCGATCATTGCGCGCTGCCTGCCGCTCGAACCCGCCGAGCGCGCCGCGCTCGCGCGCTTCACGCAACCGGTTTTACGCAACTGGAATGGATTCGAAGTCGGCGCCTTGCGGGTGCGCGATGTGCTGAATTAAGCCACATGTCATCTGGGAGCGAGGCCGGTCGCGATAATCATTCGTCGCCAGGCCGCGATCGAGTTTGCTAGAAACGCGTCGGTATCTTTCAGGATCATGGTGCCCGGTTCGTAGCCGAGATTGCGCATCTTGTGCTGCGGATAGGCGCAGGCCTGCGCAAATGCCGGGACGTTCGGCGTTCAGCGGACCTGATTGCCGCTCAGTGAAAGGTGCGCGTAACGCGTGGCGCCTTCCTGAGTAAGGTCCGCCACCGGCTTCTTCCATTCCATGCCGACAATGGCACCAAGCCGTGCCGCTGCAATCAGGTTGTTGGTAATCGACGCGGAGCCGGCGCCTGGTGCAACTGACACCGTGATGCCGTAGCCCGTCATTCGCACCATGTTGCCGGTGATAGAAACGTCGCGCAGATACTTGCCCCAACCGGCGGTGATGCCGGCATGCGGCGCGTTCTCGATCACATTCCCCGTAACCAGCGTGTCCGCCTCAATCCCGATGCCGACGCCCGCATCGTCGTTGGGATTTGTGCCCGCAGGGCGATGCGGCACGAGATTACGAATGAGATTGCCCTGGACCACGGCGAGCCGGCCACCGTCATTGAAGTTGGTGACGGATATGCCCATGGCGGCGCCGTCGACGATGTTGTTGGTAATGACCGCGCCCTGAAATCCAAACTCGGCATATAGCGCAACCTCGCCAAGCTCCGTGCAGGTGTTGTTGACGATCTGCAAGTTGGAAGCGGCATTGCCGCGTACCGCCGAGAAAGCCGCCTTGCTGATGCGATTGCCGCGCACGATGACATTTTCGGCGCGGAAAATGTTGATGGCGTTGCCGTATTGCCCGGAGCCGCCGGATTTGTTGGCAATGTCTTCGACCCGGTTATCGACGACGAGCGTGCCGTCATCGCCCGGCACGCTGCGCCAGACCAGAATGCCATTGTTGCCGGCGTCGCGAAGCGTGTTGCCCGAGATTTTCATGCCGCGCGCGTCGAGGCAGAAGATCGCCGTATCGCTGGCGCTGATCGTGTTGCCGCTGACCTCGCCCTGCACGCCCTCAAGCTTGATGGCTGGCCCGCCGGCGTTGACGACTTCGCAGTCGATGACGCGGACGGCAGCGGCTTGCGCGATGTGAAGAAGGCCACGCTGCTGCGGCAGGGGCACGTTCGCACCATCGAGCGCAAGACCGCTGACGCTCACATGGTCGCTGCCGGTCGCAGTGAATATGTTGGGGGCGTCTGATAGAACGATGTGCGTCGCTCCGGCCACGCCCGCAATGGCCGTATGAGAGGGCAAGGTGAGCCCGCCGGCACGGTAAACTCCCGGCGCGAGACGAAGTACGGCGCCCGCGGCCGATGCGGAGTTGATAGCGCGCTGGAAAGTCCCGGATTGATCCGCGGCGGCGTTTGGCCGCAATCCGAGCGTCGACGCGTCGATAGCGGATCGTTGCACGGTGTCGCGCGGCGCGCTCTCGCGCGCGAAGGCCGGCACGGCGGCGCTCACTGACGCGGCTCCGGCAAGCGCTGCAAACAGGCGGCGGCGATCGAATTTCATTGCGGGAACTCCAGACACAAACGCATCAAACGATGTGGCAGTATCCCGTCCCGCGCCGATACGGCGCGCGCGTTCGCGTTAGGCTTAATGCTTTCGTGCCGACGTGAGCGCAATGAGCAAGTTTTCTCCTGCAGCGACGACCTGCCTTAGCGTCAGCGTGTGACGTTTCGTATTGCGGCGCCGCAGCGGCAGCGCGTGCTGCGCAACTGCCGGAATGTGGACGAATTGCACGAGCGGCCGGTTACGCATCGCCTGCCGCAACGCCCGCCAATAGACGTAGTTGCATAAATAGCGTCCGGCGTCGCGTGACGGCCGGACGGGCACTTTGGCCGCGCGCGCAGCGCTCACCAACCGGCAGAACGGCGCCCGTCCAAAAAGCGTATCCGGCCCGCCGGCCTCGATAACACCCGTCGAAGGGCGCCACCCGCTGGCATCGGGCAACAAAACCGACAACGCATTGCGCGCGCGGGTCTCGATGCAGACCTGCCGTCTCCGTGCGGCGAGGCCGAAGATCAGGATGATGTCGGGCTTTTTGCCAAAGAGCAGCGGGAGATCGCGGTCGACAGCAGCATAGTTCGTCCCAAAGACATGGACGCTGCGGTCGATGCCAACGAGCGCGGGCCGGCGCCGGCGTGCAAGCGCATTTGCGACAGCAGCACTCGGATTGAACGGCGCGCCAGGGAAGGGGCCGAAGCCAGCAAGGAGGACCCGCATGATCTAAAGCTTCAACATGCCGGCAATCGTCTCGACAGCCGCGGCCGGCGCGGTGACGCCGGCAACGACATCGGCCTCGACCCGCGACAGGGCCGTCTTGACGGCCCGGTCGGATCGCAACGGCGCGAACAGCCGCTCTTCGAGCATGGTCCACATCCACTTCACCTGTTGCTCACCGCGCCGCGTCTTGAGTTCGCCGCTCGCCGTGAGCCGCTGCCGGTGATCGAGAATCTTGCTCCACAGGTCTTCGATGCCGTCCTGCTTGAGCGCCGAGCAGGTCATGACGGGCGGCGACCAATTAGGTGAGGATGGTGACAGAATATGAAGCGCGGCGGCGTAATCGGCCGCGGCGACTTTGGCGCGGAAGAGATTGTCGCCGTCGGCCTTGTTGATCACGATCATGTCCGCAAGCTCGACAACGCCTTTCTTAAGGGCCTGCAATTCGTCGCCGGCGCCGGGCAGCGCCATCACCAGGAAAAAATCGGTCATATCGGAGACGGCAAGTTCCGACTGGCCGACGCCGACGGTCTCGACCAGCACAACGTCGTAGCCGGCTGCCTCACATAACAGCATTGTTTCACGCGTGCGCGCGGCAACGCCGCCGAGCGTTCCCGACGATGGCGAGGGCCGGATAAAGGCGTTGTCATCGTTGGCGAGCCGGGCCATGCGGGTTTTGTCGGCCAGGATCGAGCCGCCCGTTCGCCGCGATGAGGGATCGACCGCCAGTACGGCGACCTTGCGGCCTTGGCTCGTGAGCATCGCCCCGAGCGCGTCAATCAATGTCGACTTGCCGACGCCCGGCGCGCCGGTGATGCCGACGCGCACCGCCTTGCCGGTAAACGGCAGCAGCTCCTGTGTCAGTGCTGCGGCGGCGCGGCCATGATCGGCGCGTTTGCTCTCAATCAGGGTGATTGCGCGTGGCAGCACGGTACGATCGCCGCCGCGAATGCCTTTCGCGAGGCGGTCTATGTCGGGCGGCGAACCAAGCGGGTCCATGCCGTCTCTTCGGCGAGGGCGCTTCGCCCGTCAAGGCATGAGAATGCGTCCCCGTCGCTAATCACTGGTAAATCGCTTCCGCGAATTCGATCGTTACGGACCCAAAATGTTCGCCGAAAGACCGTGTTGTCGTCGAATTGAGGCCGCATCGCTGCGATCACATCCGCCCGCTTGCGGCGGCAACTGCGTCGCTTGTCCATGCTCAAGTCAAGGAGACGACGATGAACTGGGATCGGATTCAACTCGACTGGATGCACTTCAAGGACCATGTCCGCAGCAACTGGGTCAAACTTACCGACGAGGACGTGACCCGCATCGGCGGCCGCCGCGACCAGCTGATCAGCCGTCTCCAGGCGCGCTACGGTTTTGCCAAAGCTGAAGCCGCGCGCGAGGTTGAGGCTTGGCTGCGCTCGCAACGGCGGGCCGCTTGAGCGGAGTGCCGGCAAACATTATTCCGGAAGGGGAATGAACTCGGTAGTGTCGCCCGCAACGAGATCGAAACGCCCGGCCTTCCAATCGGCCTTCGCGGCTTCGATACGCTCCTTGCGCGAGGAGACAAAATTCCACCAGATGTGACGTGGGCCGTCCATGGCGGCGCCCCCGACGATGGCAAAATGCGCGTCGGTTGTCGCGCGAACGGTCATGCGGTCGCCCGGTCGCAGCACCAGCAAGCGTTCCGGTCCATGGCGGTCGCTGCCGATCTCGATCTCGCCCGACAGCACATAGATCGCGCGCTCTTCATGCTCAATGCCGAGCGGCAGCGTGGCGCCGGCATGCAGACGCACGTCAGCGAATAGCGTTTCCCAGGACGTCACGACTGGCGACCGCAGGCCATGCAGCGTTCCGGCGATGACGCGTAATGTCACGCCATCCTCGCGCAACTCCGGAATGTCGGATGCCGGCGTGTGCGCGAATGTCGGCGCCGTCTCTTCATCTTTCATCGGCAGTGCCACCCACAACTGCAGACCGTCCAGCGGTTCGCCGCCGTCGCGGCGCTCGGCGGCGGTACGTTCCGAATGCGCGATACCGTGGCCCGCGGTCATCCAGTTGACCGCGCCCGGACGGATCGGCATGGCGGTGCCGAGGCTGTCTCGATGCACGATCTCGCCGTCGAACAGATAAGTCACCGTGGCGAGCCCGATATGCGGATGCGGCCTCACGTCGACACCAACGCCTGGCTTGAACACGGCCGGTCCCATATGGTCGAAGAAAATGAACGGGCCGACCATGCGCGATTGCGCCGACGGCAGCGCGCGATGTACCTGAAATCCGCCGAGGTCGACCGAGCGTGGCACGACGATATGGGCGATCGCGTCGCTCGATTGTGCGTCGCCGGGGAGCGGATCTTTGCCGGGGAAAAAGCTCATGGCGGGCAAACTCCCGTTTCTTACTGTCGCGCACTCGAGGAGTTAAACTTAGGCGGCACTGACCGCGGCGGCCAATCACAATTCACGGAACGCGGAGAGGCCGGCTCAGCGCTTGCCGGCCTTCGCCACGGTGTCGGCAATGAAACGCGGGAGCGCGAAGGCCGCGGCGTGGACGTCCGGCGTCCAATATTTTGTCGAGAAGCCGCCGGCCTTGCGATAGCGCGCGGCGATGGTCTTGACCGGCGTCTGCCGCAGACTTTTGCTGTCCGTCGCCCAGCCCATCGCCATGTGTCCCCCGATGTAAGTGGGGATCGCCGCGACGTAACAGGTCCCCTCGGCGAACAGCTTGCGAAACTTTGACACGCTTGAGGTGAGGTCAGCTGGTTGGAATATCGGCACGCCGTTCTGCGTCACCATCACGCCGCCCTTATTCAGACAACGTTTGCAAGCGGCATAGAATTTCTGGCTGAACAGCACTTTGCCGGGCCCCTGGGGATCGGTGGAGTCGACGATGATGACGTCGAAACGCCGTTCGGTGCGCGCGATGTATTTCATGCCGTCGTCGATCACGCTCTCGAAGCGCCTGTCCGCGAACACCGGCTTGGTGAATTCCGGAAAGTGCTGCTTGGCGAATTCCACTACCGCCGGATCGATCTCCACCTGGGTGAGGCGGCGTATGGATTTGTGCTTGAGGACTTCTTCGGCAATGCCGCAGTCGCCGCCACCAATGATGAGCACGTCGTGCGCGCTGCCATGCGCAAACAGCGGCACGTGCGACATCATCTCCTGGTAGATGAACTCGTCCTTTTTGGTGATCTGAGTAGCGCCGTCCAGCATCAGCATCTTGCCGAAGAACGGCTGCTCGAACAGCACCAGATTCTGGTGCTCGGTGTGCATCTCGTAGAGCACTTTTTTGACCTTGAAGGTCATGCGGAATCCGAGTTCGTCAAACAACGTCTCGGCGATCCAGCGCTCGTCCGCCATCGCAATACCTCCTGGTCTCAATAGCGAAGCGGCCGGGTTTTTTGCCCGGCCGCTTCAAGAATTCCTCGTGGTCGCCTGGGCCCGTCACGTCGGGCGACTTTAGGCGTCTTGACCACGTAGCAGTTCATTGATGCCGACGCGCTTTGCAGAAAAGGCATCACGCAGCACCGGAATGCAGGCGTCCGGATCAGCCGAGCCGCACATGAACACGTCGAGCGCGGCGTACCCGGCCTCCGGCCAGGTGTGAATCGAGATGTGACTCTCCGCCAGCACCGCCACGCCGGAAACACCGCTCGGCTGGAAATGGTGCAGGTGAATGTGCAGCAGCGTGGCGCCGGCGGCAGACACGCATTCGCGCAAAGTTGCTTCGATATGTTCGATCTCGTCGAGCCGCTTGGCACCGTGCAGATCGACGATCAGATGCACGCCGGCGCAACGCACGCCGTTGCGGGATGCGAAATGATCCTTGCGGTCATCGTCGACGGCTGTCGCCGGTGCCGGCACCGCGACCTTGAGTTTGGTTTTCCTGTCTTCCTTTCGGGCGGTACCTGGGATCCCCAAGCCCTTCACCGATCGCAAGAGGGCGTGTTGGCTCATCAGCCGTCCTCCCCAACCAGAGATAAGAACCCGAGATGCCGGCTGGCCGGCGCCACGGAAAGCGAAAGCCGCCCGACCGGTCCTTTTGGATCGATCAACAGCGGCAAAGCCCCCACATAGATGCAATCGGCGGGGAGTCAAGTGGATTTTGGGCGAAAATCTTTAAGGCTTCGTCTCGAATGTAAGAATGTCGCGCTGCGTTGCCGCAGCTTGCCCGGCCCGCGCGTGCCGCTAATCTCAACTGAGCAAGCAACAAAAAGGAACTTGGGGATGAGCGCTTCCATTTCAGAGACGACCGCGAGCCGAGAGAAGCCCACTCGCCACCGCGTTCTTGGCGTCTGCGCATGCTGCCGTCAGACGGCGCTGCCTGTGCTTCCGGCCCGGCGCAACTTCCTCGCCGGTGGTATTGCGGCGCTCGGTCTCGGCGCTGCCGCGGTCCGGCCGGAGGCGGTGATGGCCGCACAGCCGGTGTCTGAGCCCCGCCGCATCGACGTGCACCACCATTACGTGCCGCCCGTTCACGCCGCCGCGTTTGAAAAACATGGTCACCGTGGCCCGAAATGGACACTGGAAGCGACATTCGCCGATATGGAAAAAGCTGGCGTCGGAACGGCTGTGCTGTCGCTGGTGCCACCCGGCGTCTGGTTTGGCGATGTTGCAGAAGCCCGTTCGCTGGCACGCGCCTGCAACGAATATGGGGCGAAGCTAAAAGCCAAAAATCCGCATCGCTTCGGTCTGTTCGCCGCAATCCCGCTTCCCGATACGGAAGGTAGCCTGCGCGAGATCGAATATGCGCTCGATGTGCTCAAGGCCGACGGCATCGGGCTGTACACCAGCTACGGCGAAAAATATCAGGGTGATCCCGCCTTCTTGCCGGTATTTGAGGAGCTCAATCGGCGCAAGGCCGTCGTCTATACGCATCCGCTCAATCCGGCCTGCTGTACTCACCTGGCTGACGGCGTCGGGCCGAGCTCGATCGAGTTCGCGACCGACACCACGCGGACAATTGCCAGCCTGATCTTCGGCAAGGGCGGTACCGCGTTCCGTACCGCCGATGTCAAATTTATCTGGTCGCACAGCGGTGGCACGCTGCCGTTTTTGATCGGCCGTTTCATCCGCGAGCAGGTTGTCCGCAAAGACGCGCGCATGCCGGACGGTCCGGAAGCGATCATCCGCCAGTACTTTTATGAGATCGCCCAGGGTAACGAACCCGGTCAGTTTGCGGCGCTCCTCAAGATGGTGCCCGTTTCGCAGATCCTGTTCGGCTCGGATTTTCCCTATCGTGAGGCCGCGGAGGCGGCGAAGGGCTTGGAGGCATACCCTTTCTCGGCCACCGATCGAGCGGCTATCGATCGCGGCACCGCGCTCAAATTACTGCCGCATCTCGTGGCCTGAGGCCGCGCGGCGGCGGTATCCGGCACGTTTGCCGAATTTGCCCCATAATTTCGCCAATGAATCCGCCATAATGTGTTCTCTGAGAGTCACGGCTCGTCCGTCTCTATGGGCGGACGAAGGGTGGAGGGAGATACCGATTATGCGAACCCTTGCAGCTGTTTTATCGGGTGCGTTGCTGGCAACGGCGCTGTTGCCGGCCGGCCCTGCGGCGGCGCAGGATGCGTCGGCTCCGGTCGGCGGCGCGATCGTCGGCGGCGCGCTTGGTGCGATCGTTGGTGGCGCATTGGGCCGCGGGCGCGGCGCGGTCGCTGGCGCCATCATTGGCGGCACGACGGGAGCGATCGTCGCTTCGGAGGCGCAGGCGCGGCCTAACGGTTATTACTGGTGGCACGGCGGCTGCTACTACCGTTATCCGGACGGCGCCTGGTCGCAGCCGCTCTATCCGAGCTATTGCGGCTACTGAGACGGTTATCCGTTGACGGCGACAGCCGGCGGCACCATCGGCTGCGCCGGCTTTTTCGCACGCGTGCGGAAGAAGCTAAGCACGCGACTCGCGGTTTCCGGCTGCAAGCGGTTGAAGCTCGCCAGCGCGCGGTCGAGATCGCCCGCCGACAAACCGCGGTCGGCGGCCCGTAGCAGCAGGATGGCCTTGGTCGTGGTTGACGACAGTTCTGCCACCTTGGCAAGGATCAGCACGATCTCCGCGCCCGGATCGAGCAGGGCCCGCTCGACAACGTCGATCGGCGTTTCGCACAGGAGCGACAGCGCGATCGCGGTCTCTTCGAATTTGCGCTCGCGGGCATATTGATAGATCTCGGTTTCGCCGATGCGGCGGATGCGGTTTTGCCGTTCCACCGCGGCCTGCGCGGCGGCAAAATCGGGCGATGCGTTACGCGCGTCGTTGCGAATGCCGCCCACCACCTCGGCGACGACGCCCTCAACCGCGCTGCAAGCGGCCGGATTTTCGGCTTCGAGCCGGGCCCGCACCGCGCTTGAGGCCTTTTCCAACAGCATGAGGAAATGCGGCCGTGGAATATCTGGCCGCCGGCCGACCTCGGCCGCGAGTGCATCGTCGCCGGTCGATCGCTGTACCAGGGCGCGGAAGCCGGCGTCGGAAAAGCGGGCGCCGGAGTTTTTTACCACCGTATGCACAACATCGCGGTCGCCGCGCTCCACCAGCACGTCGGTGATCGCTTCGCTGAGCGAGGCTCGCTGCGCGATCGCGGCAAGATGCTGCTGGCTCTTGCTTGCTGCGTTGGCGAGTAGTTCGCGCTCGCCGATCCGCTCCGACTGGCGCAGCACCGGCACTGCGACCTCGATATCGTCGTCGAACGCCAGCATATTGATAGTCTTGGCGGGTGCATTGCCGATCGGCGCCAACCGGTTTGATAGTTTGGCGCGCGCTTTGGCCTCGATGGTCTGCACCAGGCGGACCATGACATCGTCGAATATGCCGATTTGATCTTCGGATAGACGCGGCGCTCCGACGACGAACAGATCGGTGATGCGCGCAAGCATCTCGATCCGGCGCGTGTTGGAGCCGGACGCGAGCGCAGCCTCGAGTTCATCGAGCAAGGGCAGGGTACGCATCACGAAACGCCGCACGCCATTGAACTAATAGGCAGAATGCCGTCGAAAGGGTGAACAAACTCTTGCGGGCGGCGGCCCGGTGCCGGCTTTCTTCAGGTTAACGAAAGCACAACAAGCGGCGTGCGGGGCGATGGTGGCGCGGGCGGACGCTGCGATACAAATTCAGCGTGGCCTGCGCATACCCCACGCGGGCGTAGACTTCGGCGGGAACGCGATAGTCGCGGATGACCGGCCGTGGGTCGCGCAGGCCGCAAGCCTCGCGCTGGACGATAAAATACCACAGCGCTTCGCTGGCTTGTTGCTCGAGTTTTTTGCGGGCGGAATTATCGGCCAGCCCCGCCGTGTCGTGATCGGCTAATGCAGCGAGGGCGGCTTCGAGCGCCCGGCCCAGCCGGCCAAGCGCGGAGGCCTGCTCCTGCGCGATCTCGTAGTCGAGCGCGGCCACGGGGGCCTCGCGCGCACTGCCCTGGGGCGGACGAACTGTCATCGCGCTACGCCTTGACGGGGACTCGGCGGGCCGGCGGCAAGACTATCGCTCCCAAGTGACGACGGTAACGCCGGCAGCCGGGTCGAGATCGCGGCGCGCGCCAGGCTTGAGACCGTGACGGGTCAAAACGTCCTCTGGCGTCGCCATCGGTCCGACTTCGTTAAACACCGGGCGACCGCCGGGGATTTTCGCCCGCGGAGCATGTGAGAGGTGGAACATGTCGTAGAGCGGCAGGAACATGCTGAAGACCTCGGTGCCGCCGATCACCGCGACACTGCCATCTGCCGCGCCGAGCGCTTCGACGGCCTTTTCCAATGGGCAGCCTGAGGGGTTCCATAACAGAGAATTCGGATGCGACGGGTCCGGTGCTACTGTCGCGACCTGACGCGAAAGCACCAGGCGCTTCCTGCGATCGGCGCGCGGGCCGCCCTCGTGCGAATGGCGGCCATGCAGGATGACGGCGGCCTGGTCGAGGCCGGCCTGGAAGAACCGCTGGTCGGCGTCGTTGCGAATAGAATCCGGCATGACGCCGTTGGCATCCGCGATCATGCCGTCGCAGGAGACAATAACGTAGCCTTCGATACGGCGCACGGCGATCCTTATTGGCGCGAGGATTGTGCCGGCCCGAGCCCCGCCGGCAGTAGCATCGTCACGATCAGCGTCAGCGCAGCCAACGTGCCGGCAATGATATACACCTGATGCAGCGAACCAGCGATGGCGTCGCTCAGCCGCGCAACCATATCGGCGCCAAGGGTCGCACGCCGCGCCGGATTGAACAATCCACCCATGACATCGCCCGCCTCCGGCACATCGCGAGCGACCCCGAAGTTGAGGATCGCGCCGCCGAGCGCGGCGCCGAGCGCCTGGCCGATGGTGCGCAGGAACAGAAATGACGACGTGGCGGCGCCGCGTTGATCCCAGCCGACGCTACCCTGAACGGAAAGAAGGAATGTCTGGTTGCAGAAGCCCATGCCCAGCCCGACCAGCAGCGCCGCCGGCAACAGCCACCAAAATGTGCTGTCGCGATCAAGGGCGATGAGCAGAGCCGTGCCGGCCACCAGCAACAATGCACCGATGACGCCGGTGGTCCGGTACGAGCTGAAGGCCATGATGCGGCTGGAGATGATCGAGCCGCAGCTCCACGACACCGACTGGGTGGCGACCGCCGTTCCTGCATAGATCGCGCTGCGCCCCATGACAGCTTCAACATAGGTCGGCAGGAAAGCGACAACGCACATTAACAGCATGCCGATAGCGAGGCTGCCCGAGTTGGCGGCAGCCATGATCCGGCTTCGCCACAGCTTGTAGGGCAAGATCGGCTCGCTGGCGCGCCGTTCGCCTCTCGCCAGCAGCACCAGCGCCATGACGCCAATGACGAGCAGCGCCGCTATCGTCGCTGCATTGAGGTATTGCGCCTGGATCGCCGGCATCAGAATGGCGCCGATGCCAAGCATCAACAGCGCGGCACCCATCAGATTGATCTGATGGGCACGCGGCTGGATGTGCTCATCGAGATAGCGCAGCAGAATGGCGATCGCGATCACTCCGATGGGCAGGTTGATCCAGAATACGAACGACCAGTGCAGATGCTGCACGATGAAAGCGCCCAGCGCCGGTCCTGCGATCGCCGCGATGCCCCACACGCCTGACAGCCATCCCTGGACACGCGCGCGCTCGGCTGCCGGATAGATGTCGCCGACGATCGTCGTCGCCATCGATTGCAATGAACCCGCGCCCATTCCCTGGAAAATACGGAATACGACCAGCGCGGCCATGCCCCAGCCGAAGGCGCGGCTGATAGTCCAGATATTGAACACCCAGGTGAAGCCACACGCCGCCGAGCCAATGAGGAAGATGGAGGCGCCGATGAAGAACATGCGCTTGCGGCCATAGAGATCGGCAAGCCGGCCATAAACAGGTGTCGACACCGCCTGCGCCAGCAGATAGGCCGCGAACACCCAGCTGAACAGATGAAAGCCGCCAAGCTCGCTGACGATGGTCGGCATGGCCGTCGCCACGATCGTCGCTTCCACGGCGGACATGAAAATAGCCATCATGCAGGCGGCCGTTACGGCGCGCCGGCGGACGAGAAAGTCGGCTGAATGGGTTGGTGAAATTGCGGACACGGCTGATTCCAGGATGTTTTGGTCTTATAATGCCGCCCCGATGGAGCCGACAATGTCTCAACCTGCAAGCCTGATCATGGTCCAATTCCTGAACTGGGTGTCGGATCGCCCGCGCACGCGCGAACAGGCGGTAGAGGCCTGGCACAGCTGTCCGCACATTTGCGTGTGGGAGGACGCTGTCGTCGACGGTCTCATCCGCACCGAAAACGATGGGCGGCGCACGATTGCTCTGACCGAACGTGGCGCCGCTATCCTGGAGAAAGCGATGGCGGCGACCGTATAGCCGGCTATACGGGCTGCGCCAGTTGCCTCGCGACCGCTTCGATCACCCGCGTGTCCATCGGTTTGGTTTCGGTGGGAAATACCGCTGCGATAGAGCCGTCGTTGCCGACCAGGTATTTGTGGAAATTCCATTGCGGCGTCTCGCGCGGCCGCTGTGCCGCCGCCCATTTGTAGAACGGGTGGGCGTTCAGGCCTTTGACGTCGACCTTGGCGGCGAGTGGAAAGGTGACGCCGTACTCCTTGTTGGCGGTCGCGGAGATCTCGGCGGCGCCGCCCGGCTCCTGTCCGCCAAAATCGTTTGACGGCACGCCCACGATCACGAAGCCGCGCTCGTGAAACTGCTCGAACAGTTGTTCGAGCCCCGCATATTGGGGCGTATAGCCACAAAGCGAGGCGGTATTGACCACCATGATCGGCTTGCCAGCGTAATCGGCCAGCCGGATTGAACCGCCTTTCAATCCATCGAACGAAAATGCGTAGGCAGTCACCGAACTCATCGCTGCACCGTTCTTGTTTGCTGGAGCCGCAAGGGCAGGGGAGCCAAGTCCTGCGGCGAGAAACGTCAACAGGTGTCTGCGGTCAATGCGCATCGCCGAGTTCCTACAAAGGCGCCAGCGGCTTTCCCGGCTGCGGTGGGATATCGAAGACGTTGAGCACGAAGCCGATCATGCCGTAGAGGCCGGCGCAGGTGACGGCTTCGATGACGCCCTCGAGCCCGAATGCCGCCTTGGCCCGATCGAATGACGCCGTCGAGACGGTTTTGTTGGCGAGCAATTCGGTGATGAAATCGTACATCAGACGCTCGTCGTCGCGCTTGAAGTCCGGCCGCTTGTTGGCGCGGATAGCGTCGATCGTGTCCTGTGTAATGCCGTGTTCGAGCGCGTGGGGCTCGTGCACCGACCATGCGTATTGGGCAGTGGCGCTGCGCACGAGCAGCAAAATGATCAGTTCGATCAGCCGGCGGCCGAGTTTCGGATTCTGTCTGTAATAGTTGACCAGACGATCCGCCGGTTCGGCAATCTCGGGCGTGTGAATGAGGACCGCAAACGGGCCGGTCAGCGTATTGCGCGGCCGCGACTTCAAGAATTCGTCATGCAGTTGCTGCTGGCGCGGCGAGAGATTCTCACGTTTGACGGGTTCAATGCGCGCCATGTGTCGGTGCTCCTTGTTGTCAGCGCAGGTCGGCCGAACCGTCGCCGCGTACCGCCGCAACGTAGCGGGCGATCGAACGTTTGACGATTTCCGTGCCGTTATGGGGAATCGTGCGATCGAACCAGGCGCCGTGAATGGCGTCGAACGGGTAGGGTTCGAGCATGGCGCCGATGCGCTCAACGGCCGGAGCCGAGAGCGGGATCATGTTCGGATAGCTCCGCATGAAGGTGACGAACTTGCGGTCGGGAATGACCTGAACGATGTCGCCCGAGAGTAGTGCGCCGCGGTTTTGCGCGCCCTGCGCCCAATGCAGCACGGTGCCGCCGGCAAAATGGCCGCCGCAGCGGATGAGCGTGACGCCGCGCGCCAGCGTCAGGGCGTCGCCGTCCCAGAACTTGATCGAGGGATCGGGGCGCATCACCCATTCGCGGTCGCTGGCGTGCAGGTGGATCGGTGCGCCGAAGGCGTGCGCCCATTCGACCATCGATGAATAATAATGCGGATGCGAAATGGCGATGCCGATCAGGCCGCCGAGGCCCTTGACGATGGCGATGGTGGCGGCATCGAGCAGCGTGATGCAGTCCCACAGGATGTTGCCTTCAGCGGTCATCACCAGGAGCGCGCGCTGCGCGATGGCGAAGTTCGGCACCGTGCCGATGCCGATGAGGCCCGGCTCATGCTGCTGAAAACTGTTCATATGCCGGCGCGCGAGCGCCTCGTGCGTGGTCCATATCTGTCCCGACGGCGGCACGAACTGGCGCGGCTCATCGCAGATCGGACAGCGTCCGGGCTCCTTCGGCGAAGAGGAAAACTGTGTACCGCAGGTGACGCAGATGAAGGCGGGCATGGCAGGGCTTAAAGGCGAGCGCGCGACGCATTTAGGAAACGGACGCCGCGCCCGATTGCAATTGCATTTGCGTCAGCTTAGCACACAGTGTTCCCTGACACGCAAGACTTGGTATACACTCCATGCCGCCAGGGAAGATTTCCATGTCGCCGCCTTCCGGAGGTGAAAGCTGCTACGGCTCGGTGGATTAGCTTATCCGCTCGTCGGGGGCAACGAAACGGCTGCTTACGAGCAGTCAAACGAAAGGGATTAGAACATGCAGCAGAGAAAAGTTCTGTGGACGCACCTCTTAGCTTCCGCCGCAGCGCTTGCATTGATGGGGCTGCTGGTAGTCACCGCGCGCGCTGACGATATCGTAGCTGCATGGGCGAGCGTGAAGGCGCCGCCGGCACCGGAACTCAAGCCGGTTACGGTCGACCCGAAAACTACCGCGCTACTGATGCTCGACTTTTTGCAAGCAAACTGCGGACATGGGCGCCGTTGCACGGCGTCCCTTCCAATCGTCAAGAAATTGCTTGACGAAGCGCGCGCCAAGAACGTGCTGGTGGTCTATACGGCTTTCGGCAAGTTCGCGGCAAAGGACGTCCTTCCGCAAGTAGCTCCCAAAGGCAATGAACCGTTTGTGGTTTCTTTTCTTGACAAATATCTTGGGACCGACCTCGACAAAATTCTCAAAGATGCCGGTATCAAAACAGTCATCACGGTCGGTAGTGCGGCGAACGGGGCGGTTCTAGGTACCGCCAGTGCGTCGGCCCAACGCGGCTTCAATGTGATCATTCCCGTCGACGGCATATCTTCCGACGATCTGTATGCCGAGCAATCGGCAGTCTGGAATCTGGTGCACGCGCCTGTGATCGCTGCGAAGGATACGCTTACCAGAATTGACATGATCAAGTTTTGAGCAACTACGGAAGGTTGTAGCCGGCGCAGAGAATGAACGTGTGGCGTACATTGCGCGTGGCGTGCCTATCGATTGGCGCGATCACCGGCGTCTGTTGGGCAATGCCGAGTGCATTCGCACAGCAGGCCGTCTCCGTGCGGCTTGGCTTCAACGCCAATTCGGCGCGCAACATGGCCGAGATCCCAAACGTCGTGGCGCAGCGCAAAGGCTTCTTTGCCCGCGAGGGCCTAGCCGTCACGATGGTGCCGCTGATGGGCACGACGCACATGGTGGCGGCGCTCGACAAGGGCGACGTCGATGCAACCGGCACCGCGCTGCCTTACATGATCCAGGCTGTGCTCAAGGGCTCCGACGCCGCGGCGGTGATTGGCGGCGTCGCCAATACGATCTACAGCCTCATCGCCAAACCCGGTATTCAGACTATCGCGGATCTCAAGGGCAAAGTCGTCGCGCTGTCGGCGCCGCCCGACACGATCACATTGTCGACGCGAATGCTGCTCGCCAAGGGCGGACTGAAAGACGGCGACTACCGCACCAAGCAAATCATCGGCAGCACGCAGCGCGGCGATTGTCTGGCGAGTGGGGCGTGCGATGCGGTGCCGCTCGGACAGCCGGACGACATCGTCTTTCAGCAGAAGGGCTTCCACAAACTCGGCGACTCGCTCGAAGTGATGCCCAATCTGCAATTCAACGTCATCGCGGTGCGCCGTTCATGGGCGGCTGCGCACAAGGACGTCTTGGTGGCGCTGGCGCGCGCCTATGGGGCGACGTTTCGCTATCTGCGCGATCCTGCCAATCGTGGCGATGTCACCAAAACCGTGGTCGAGATTACCGGCGCAAATGAACAGGTCGCACGTGCCGTGCTGGCGCTTTACTACGAACCCGACCGCGGCGTGATGCCGAAACAGGGCGAGATCAACATCGCCGGCGTCAACAAGGTGGTGGCGCTGTTGGCGGATGCGGGCCAAATCGGCAAACCGGCTCCTGCGGCCGGCCGGTTCGTAGACCTGCAATACCTGCAGGCTGCCGGCCTGCAATAGCCGGCTGCGACGGATCGGCCATTGCCTTGCCGCTGCGTCGGGCCTATCTTTCAAACGGTAGTTTGAAAAATGGAGCCGCAATGACGCGACCGTCAGAAGTGACCCGCGAACGGATACTCAAGGCGGCCGAACGGCTGTTTGCGGAGCGCGGCTACGACGGCACGAGCATCCGCGCCATCGTGGCGCGGGCGCACGTCAACCAGGCCGCCATCAACTACCACTTTGAGGGCAAGGAAGGGCTTTATCGCGAGGTGCTGCGCACGGCGTTTCGCGGTTTGACCGAGCATCAGATCGCCAGCGCCGCACAGTCCGGGGAATTGTCGCGCGAGGAGGCGCTCGCGGGGTTTATCCGGCGGCAATTGCGGCCGTTGCTGGCGCGCGATGAGGCCAGCCGGCACATTCGGATCTTTAATTGGGAGAGTGTCCGGCCAACACCGGTGTTTCGCAAACTGCTGAGCGAGGAGGCGGCTCCTTTTATGGGGGTGGCAACGGATCTGGTGCAGCGTTTCCTGCCTGGAGCCGACCATCGCACGCTGGTAGTCGCGGCGGTCTGGCTCCTCGGCCAGTGCAGCATTTTTGTGCGCAATCGGGAGCAACTTGCTGGCCCGCCAGTGGAATTAGCCGCCGACGAAGCATCGGTCGAGTGGCTGGCGCAGACCATCAGCCGGCTGGCGACCGGCGCGCTGCAGTCCGCGGGCTGACCTCCAGCGCGCAGAAATTTCCGTAGATTGCCGCAAAATCTCCTTGTTCCCGGCCAGCGGCCGCCCGAAACGAGTGTTTGAAATTCAACCGTTCGTTTGAAAAATGCGATTGAGGAGGACAGGCGATGCAGGGCAATTTCGCGCCGAGGACGGGGTCGGGTGAGGCGCCTCTGGTGGTGCGTCTTGGCGGCAAGCTGGTGCTCGAAGTGCTGCCGGCGGCGCTGGCGAGCGCAATCGGCGCTTTCCTTTTCGCTCAGTACCAGTTCGATCGCAGCGCACCCGCCGTACACGCTGTAACGCCGGCGGTAGCGGTGCCGGCTTCTGCCGAGATGCTGCAGCTCGTGCGCGAAGAGCACGCCATGATCCACGACTTTCTCACGGCGCAGCGAACGGCGGAACGAAGCCGTGCCGCAGCTGCAAACGTCGCCGATGCAGAGGCGGATGCCGCTGCCGACACCACGCGGATGGCCGCGGTGCCGCTGCCCGCCGCCCTGCCGAGCGCGCCAAAGGTGGTATCGCGGCGCGACAAGACCATCGTCGCCGCCGCGGGCGCACCGCAAAGCGCGACTGCGGCGTTGCCACCGATCGTCACTGTCGGCGTACGTCCGGCCGCAACTGCCGTCCCGGTGCTGGTCGCCAGTGCGCGCCCGGCTGCGGCGGCTCCGGTCGCTACGCCAACGGGCGTCAGCGCAGCCGCGCAGCCTGACGGCAACGTCTCACCTCCCGCGTCGCAGTCTGCGCATCCTTCAATCGTTGCGCAAACGCTGGCGGTTCCAGGGCACGTCGTCTCCGTCACCCTGCATGCGGTGATGGCCATCGGCGGCATCCCGTCGTGGCTCGGGCATCGTTTCGGCGATGACGAGGTGAGCGTTCTTGCTCCGCCAGCAAGTTCGGCTTCGTGAGTGACCTACCGCGCGACCGGTGTGCCCATGAAGTCGCGCTTGCCGACCTCGACGCCCCAAGGATGCACAATGTCGCAGGCGATGGTGAAATGGAAATAAAAAGAGTTTAGCGAATTCCGAAACAGCAGCAGCTACCCCGTGAAGTCGCGCGTGGCGCCGCTCGGGAAGCTGATCTTGATGGCCTCGTCCTCGGCGCCGTCGATCTGCGCTGCCTTGAAGGTTTTGACGAGCCGGTTGTGGATAATTTTCGGTGAATGTCCGCGCATAGGCAATAACCCTAATCGGAAGTAGTCGCCGTAATGCTGATGCTGATTGGCAACACTGTTCCAAATCTCAAATTCCGCAGCTTGCCGGGTTCCGCTATGACCGGTAATCCAATCCGACCGTTGAATTGATCACGCGCAGATTCGGCGAAGGAGGAACCCGCTCGGCGATACCGCGTTTTGCTTTTTGATAACGGCATTGCGGTGCGGGCCACATCCGTACTGCCCTGGAGGTGGTGGTGATGCGTTCTGCCGGAAACTTTCATCCGGAGTGGGGTTATCTCGCCCCTGCGCCAAGTTTCATGCGCACGGTTCGCATTGTGCTGGTGGCGACTGCGATTGGGGCAGTCGCCGGAGCGGCTGTGGTCGTTTCACTGGTTCAACGCTCCGGGTCGAGTGACGACAATGCTATTGCGGCTCACGCATTGTTGACGAGAGCGCCGGTGATCAGCGCCGTCGCACCACATCCGGTTGCCCCGGCGGTTGCGATGGTGCCGCAGCCTCAGGCACATCAGTCTCAACAGTCCGTCGCAACGACTGCGCCGTCACGGCCGGCCCCTGCGGCCGTCCCAACGCCGGCAACCACACCAACGCCTAACGTAATCGCCAGCATCGATACGCCGAACAAGGTCGATGGCATTAGCCCGCCGTTGCCACTGCCGGCGCCCGCGGATGCGACTGTGGCGACGACTGCTCCAGTCAGGGAAGCGGCGCGCGTGCCGGCAGAAGCGGATGTGGCGGTTGCGCCAGACACAGCTGCTGAGTTTCGGATGCCCGCGAAAAGATCGGTCGCCAGAAAGCGCCGCTACGAACCCTATCGGCGGCAGGAGACCAGGGGCCATTGGCGGAACAACGGTGGTTTCGGGCCGCTGTTTCGACTATTCAGTTTCCGCGCCGGCTCCCCGTACTCCTCGAACTGATAGGCCTGTTTGGTAGCGCCCATGTGCTTGGTAGCGCCCATGTGCTTGGTGGCGCCCATGTGCGGCGTGCCGTCGGCGCGCTCGCGACGTTGCAATGCGCGGACTAAGAGCCCACGCATGCCCCGATCGACCTAATCAGCAGATAAAGGCTACGGACAAATGTCCTGCGCGCGGGCGGCGTCGAGCGCTGACACTGCGGCGGACCAACTCGGCAGGCCGTATGCGATCTTGCGCCAGCTGGCGCCAGCCGGATCGTCGCTGCTGTCGTGCCAAACCTCGCAATGGCCGCTCCCAAACTGGACGACCATGTAGTCGGCGCGCGCCGGACCCGATGCGGCGATACCGAAGGCCGACAAGGCAATGGCAAAAGCGATCTGTTTCATGGACAGCTCCTGTTCGCCAGCCCGACGACGTGTTGAAATAGGGCTACCACCTTCGGCAGACAAGGCCTGTCGAATTGGGGCGGACCGGCAAAGGAGCGCAGAAAGAAAACTTCACCCAGCCGCTTTGCGTGGCGGATGGGTGAAGCGTCACGAACCTTAGAGTGGTATTACCACCAATGATGGCAGCGCTTGTGCGCAACTGCCCAGTGCATGTGCTTGTCTGCGGATGCCCAGGTCCGGAGACGGGCATGCACGTGATGGTGATGACGCCACCACAGATATTTGCCGTCCTGAGGCCCGGCCTTGAAGTCGGCCCACACTCGGCAATAGCCGCTCTTAAACTTCACCACGGCGAAATCAGCGCGCGCGGCGCTCGACACGCCAATAGCCATGGCCAACACGCCCATGGCGAGAACGAAACGCTTCATAGGTCCAGCTCCCTCGTTTTGCCTCCTCAGTATCTTTCCGATATTACGCCATCGGTCACGACGCAAGCCCGGACGGCCATATACGTGTCGGAAATGCGTAGAGAACTGGAGGATATTATGCCTGAAGTCGTCGTCTACATGCTGGAAGGCCGCACGCTCGATCAGAAGCGCGGGCTCATCAAGGACATTACGGCAGCCGTGGTGAAGAACGCCGGCGCACAGCCCGATGCGGTTACGGTATCGCTCGTCGAATCGCCCAAGACCTCGAAGGGCAAAGGCGGCGTGCTGTTCTCCGAAATGCAGAGCCGCTAAACCGGCCTCGTTTCTTACCGCTGTCACGGATGGCTCCGATATTTGCCGCTGGCGCAAAATTGAGCGCCGGCGGGTGGAAACCATTGCCGAATTGTGTGCGTTGAAATCTCCGTGAGTGCGCTGCAGCAATGACTTGCTGCGGTGCGGTATATGATTGATAATAGACTGAACAATACGAATTGAGTCGAGGAAGGCTTCAGATGGAAGAGATTTGGGACACCAAGGATGGCCGCCGCCGCGTCCGTCGCGATCCGCCGACGATTGAGGAGGCGGTTCTCGCCGCGCAGGGCTTGACCGATCAGGTTAGCGAGCAGACCGAGATCGTGGCGTCGCTGATGCAGATACCGGCCGAAGAGGCGCGTGGCGCGGTCCTGCGCCTGGTGCAGCCGAAAAATGTCGGCCGTCTTACCATTACCAGCCGGCCGAGCCGGCCTGGCCAGATGGCGACCCCGCGAGCAGTCGTGGTGGAGCGGCGCGTAACGCGGCGTCCGCTGGTGTCCGGTTCGAAACGGTTCGCGTGAGCCCACGGTTGGGCCGAACGACTTAAACGACAGCCATGGCGTGATGGTGCTGGCAGTTCCGGCTGGGGCACCTCGTGCCAACTCCGTATGACCTGGGACCTTCCGGCGGTTTGACCTATACTGCGGCTCTTTGTTTCTCACGGCTGGGGAGCAGAGGGCGTTCGCCATGACCAAGACCCTCGTCAAGCCGCGCACCAAGGTGAAGCCAAAAACGCAGCGCCCGCCGCTGTACAAAGTCATTCTGCTCAATGACGACTACACACCGCGCGAATTCGTCGTCCAGGTGCTCAAGGCTGTGTTCCGCATGAATGCCGATCAGGCCCGCCGGGTCATGATGACGGCGCACAGCAAGGGCGCGTGTGTGATCGCGGTCTATACGCGCGACGTTGCCGAGACCAAGGCCAAGGAAGCGACCGAACTCGGCAAGAGCAAGGGTTATCCGCTGTTCTTCGCGACCGAGCCGGAAGAATAGTACGGATACGCCCAGCGATGCCGAGCGCACTCGTACAGATTAAACCTCGTCATTTGCCCTGAATTGACGCCGGACGAAGGGTGCCGGTCACAGCGATGACAGGTAATGCGCGATCGCCTGCCGCTGGTTTTCAGTCAGCGCTTTCATGAAGCCGGGCATGTCGAGATTGTTGGTGCGCTTGCCGTCGGCAAAGGCGTCCATGGCGCTGATCAGGTAGTCGTAGCCCTGACCGGCGAGCCGCGGCGCCGGCTGTCCGCCCTCGAATTTCGGCCCGTGGCAGGCTTTGCACATGGCGATGCCCTCGGGCTCCGTGCCCGCGGGAGCGGCGGAGGTCTGTTTCGCAGGCCAGGTCTTGGCCGCGAAATAATTGGCGATGCCGCGCAGATCCCCCAGACTGAAATTCTTCACAAGCGGCGACATGATTGGGTTTGAGCGCTCGCCGCTGTGGTAGTCGTGCAATTCCTTGTAGAGGAAGTTGCCCTGCTGGCCCCAAATGATCGGCGTGTTGCCGCTGACTGGTTCGCCGCTCTGTCCGTGGCATGCGCCGCAGACTGTCGTTTTCGCCGCCATGTCGTCTTGCGCATTGGCCGGCAGCGCAACGAGCGCCGAAATAACCACGGCGCCGAATGCGGATGCGACGAGACCCTTGATCATGTTTTCCACCCCAGTTGTGGCGATCTCGGATAGCGAGACCGCTCTTTTACGCCCCCGACGCGTTCGTCGCGCCCGACTTGGACGCGCATTGTAAAGGCTTTGACGGCTTTGTCAGCCGTCCCCCGGATTGTGCGCCATGCACCGTGCGCGTAACACTCATCGCGCTCCGAGTTTGGCGGCAAGACCCTGCTCGCCCCAGCGCATCACGACGTTATGGTTCCAGGTAAACACTGGCCGCAGCAACGACGCGAGTGTGCGCTGCCACGGCTTGGTAACATCAACGATCCAGTCGTAGCGCGCATTGGTCTGTCGGCCGTCGCCGGACAGCGTCCAGCGGCCGAGACCTTGGAGTTCGCCCTCCGCGTGCCCCTCAATCGTCGTCATCGGTTCGACCCGGGTGGTGCGCATGGCAAATGTCAGTGAGTAGGGCAACGCCGTGCGCCACGTCATGCGGCGCACAGTGCCGATACCATTAGCGTCGCCGTCGGCGAGTCGCTCGACCTTTACAACCGCTCGCCACCACGATGGCCAATCCTCGACGGTGCACAGCGCTCCCCATACGGCATCTCGCGGCGTAGCGAGGCTCCAGTGTGTGGTGAGGTGGAACTTGGTCGGGGACATGAGCCCAGTGTGTGGCGGACTTGCGTATTCGGCAAGCCGGCAAACCCGCTGACTTGCCGAAGACGGCGAAGCCGCGAATAATGATGGTCAACGCCAAAACGGCATTCGCAGACGTTCGAGGAAACGCAGCATGCACGTCACGCACGCGGTCGAAAGCACCCAGGGCAGCAATGCCGTGCGTGGCGGCAACCGGGAATTCAAGACGCTGCTGCGCGGCGACGACAATTCGCCCGGAAATTTCAGGCTCTCGTTCGTGCGCCAGAGCGGCGAACTCTACGTGCCGCGCCACAAGCACAATTTCGATCAGCTGCGCATGTGCCTTGAAGGCGAGCCGCAAAACTACGGCAAGAACAAATGGATCAACCCGGGGGAGGTCGTCTACTTCCCGGAGGGCACGCCATATGGTCCCGAGGACAGTCAGGCCCATCGACTTAGCATCACGCTGCAATTCGGCGGCGCCAGCGGCAGCGGCTACATCGGCTCTGACAAAGTTTCAGCCGCACTCGAGCAGATGAAGGCATTCGGCAGCTTCGAGAAAGGTGTCTTTACCCGCGAAGGGGAATTGGCAGCCGGACAGAAGCGCAACCAGGACAGCTACGAGGCGATTTGGGAACACGTCAACAAACGCAAGCTGGTTTATCCGACGCCGCGCTACGAGGAGCCGGTCCGCATGATACCGGCCGGCTTCGCCTGGGTGCCGACCGGCCAGAAGGGCCTGGCGAAAAAGCTCCTTGGCGCGTTCTCCGAGCGCGGCTGCGCGATATCGATGCTAAAGGTTGAGGCCGGCGCTCGCGGCCACATTGCGCCGCATGGCGCCTGTCAGGTCGGATTTGTGGTGAGCGGCGAGGGCGAAGCGAGCGGCAACGCGATCCGCAAATACACTGCCTTCTCGCTCGAGGCCAACGAAGGCTGCGAGATCGGGAGTTCGGGCGGCATCGAGCTTTTGCTGGTCGCATTGCCGCTTGTGGGCGCGGTCGAACGCGCCGCGGCGTGACGGCATGCGAGGTCCAATGAGCGGGAAGGCAATGCGCATTTTCGCGGCGATCGCTGCATCGTTAGTGCTGTTCGCGGCCGCGCCGGCGTGGGCGCAGAGCCAAACGCCGGCACAATTCTACCGCGGCAAGACCATCGACATGATTGTCGGCTTTGCTGCGGGTGGCGGTAACGATGTCTACGTCCGCACGCTCAGTCGCTATATCGGCAAGTACATTCCCGGCAATCCGGCGATCGTCGTGCGCAATATGCCCGGCGCCGGCACATTCCTCGCCACCAACGCGGTCTACAACACGCTGCCGCGCGACGGCACGGTGATGGCGCTCGGTTCAACGACGCTGCCGCTCGACGAGAAATTCGGCAATCCCGGCGTGCGTTTCAAGACCGCAGAGCTGAACTGGATCGGCCGTATGGCGTCGCGGGTCGATGTGCTGATGATGTATAAGACATCGCCGGTGCAGAACATCCAGCAGGCGCTCACGACGCCGTCGATTCTCGCCGGCACGACGGTGGGCTCGCCGGTGGTGATGTATCCGAACCTGCTCAACAACGTCATTGGCACCAAGTTCAAGATCGTGCGCGGCTATGAGGGCACACGCGCCGCTCTGTTGGCGCTGGAGAAGGGCGAGGCGAACGGCAACTCGACCGGCTTCGAGGCATTGCGCGCCATTCATCCGGACTGGATCAAAGACGGCACGGTGCGGGTCATTGTGCAGTTCGCGCTCAAGCGCGATCCGGCGCTGGCCGACGTGCCTGCCGCCGTCGAGCTTGGCCGCACGCCGGAGCAGACCGCGATCTTGAAAGCCGTGCTGAATTCGACCGCGGTTGGGTTGTCGATATTCACGACGCCCGGCGTGCCGGCCGATCGGCTGACGGCGCTGCGCCGCGCCTTCGACGCCGCTGTGAAAGATCCGGCATTTGTCGCCGAGCTCGAGAAGCAGGGCGGAGACGTTTCTCCGCTCCCCGGCGAAGAGCTGCAGAAACTGGTGCGCAATGTCGCCGATCTGTCGCCCGAGTTGGCCGCCAAAGCCAAGACGGCCTATCTCGACGTGAAATGAGCCGGAACTAAGCGCGCCGCCGTGCCGGCGCCCGGTACGCCATGCGGGCGTGGCCGGTGCAGTAGGACAGGCCGTCGATGGCGGCGTTGCCGCAGAACACGAAATCGGCGGTCCCGCCGCTGCTCGTATCGCTGACCGGCCAACGGCATTTGCCCTGCGCCAGATCGAGCAGCGAGCATGGCTCGGCGCTCTCGACCGCGGTGGGCGCTGCTTCCGCCTCCTGAGTGACAGCGCCATCGGACCACAACAACCGCAGCCGCCGGCGCGGACTTGCGGCCCTCGGGTCGCGGGCGCGGGGAGGGCAGCTCCGCGCCGTCGCGCCCGGGGGCCGCACCGGCGACAGTCCAAGCCGGTGAATTTTGCCGATGACGGCATTACGGGTGACGCCGATCTGGGCGGCGATCTGGCTGCAGCTCAGGCCGGCGACGACAAAGCCTTGGAGTTGTTCGACGCGCTCGGGCGTCCAGGTATCGATGCTCATGGATAAATGGCCTCGCGATTGCGGCGGCCGGTTCTGGGCCGCCGTCAGGGCGGGGGGCGCGCGCAACCGTTGCCGCAAGCGCAGCAATCTGAGGAAAGCGCGAAATCGGTGCGCGGCGGCGCGATGCTTGAAGAAAAGTGCCGCCCTCACCGAGCCGCATCCACGCTGACCGGATTGCAAGCTCGCAAGCCTAGGAAGCCGCCCGCACGCAGGACTGATCGGGCCGTATCAAAAGTGTTGTGCGAAAACCCTCGCCGACACGAACCCTCGCACGATTTGATTCTGCCTGCCAAGAGTTTTAACGATATTATAACCAAGTTATAATCCGAGGAATTTAGTCCAGGAAATAATCCGGGGAAACTTAGTCAATGGCGCGTCCCGAGAACCGTTCGGAAGCGCGGGCGCTCAGCCTGACGCTGCCGATCGAGACCTTCAATTACCTGGTGTTGTTGGCGTCGCTAGGAAAGCTCGGCCGCACCGAGAACGAAGTTCGCGACCCACATTCTGGTGCGCGAGACTTACGCGATGATCGAGCGCCGCTTTCACGAGATGCGCATTCCGGCGCCGGAAGGCGAATAAAAGCTCCCGCAACAGCCGCGGCAGTGCCGCCTAGCGTCAATCAAACAAACAAATTTGCCAAGCGCCACTTCCGCCGCACATGCGGCTGCCGCCAACAATCGCTAGGTCAGTGCTGCGTCGACGAACGGCCGCAGCTCGGCGGGCATTTCCGGGCGCGCGGCAATCGCGGCGGCCAGCGCCTTGTCGCCATTGATTGCAGAAACCAGGCGGGCAAAGCCCATTTCAGAGACCCGCGCGTTCGGATTGTCGAGCACCTTGCGATGCACCGCGGCGTTGCCGCGCTTGACCAGGACTTCGGTGACAGTCTCGCTGAGTTCGCCGCGCGCGGCGATGCGGGCGAGTACGGCGGGATCGATGCGGTCCTTGTCGGCGATATCGACAAGATCGGTATCGGGCAGAGCCTTTGCGCGCTCGAGCACCGGGCCGGAGATCGCGGAATCGCTATTGCGCGCAAGGTTCGCCAGCACTCTGGCCGGCGCACTGCCTGCCGCGGCCAGCGCGTTGCTGAGTTCGACCAGCCGCCCGCGATCCATTTTCTTGATCAGGCGCTCCATCACCGCGTCGAACAGCGCCAGCTGCTCGCCGCTATAGGAGTCCGCGCCGCTGACAAACAGTTCGATGATCCGATGCAAGGCCGTACTGCGCCAGGAATCCGACGCCTGCGGCAGGCTAGCGTCGAAATCGGACAGCAGTGATTGCGCGGTCAGACCCATGGCAGGCTTAGTGTGCCAAAAATTCCCTAATGAAGGCCGAAGCCACAGAGGCGAAAAGTGCCAAGTTTTCAGAGGCTTCCGGCGATTTTTGGATACGGGATAACACGGAGGCGATGGCGGGCCGCTTTATTCTCAGTCCTCGGACGGCAGCAGCAGGTCTTCCTCTTCGAGCAGTTCGCGCAGATCGCCAAACGCCTCGATAGCGTCCTCTTCGCTGGCGACGGCGCGCAGACGATGCCAGACCTCGCGCCACGGCTCCGGGTGGCCGACACGCATGGCCGCCTCCACGTAGGCGCGCGCCTCGGACAGCTTGGTGAGCCGCCGCGGCTTCGGCGTGTCCTTGATGACGATAGGTGGAGCAATCGGGAAATCGTCCATGGCAACAGTGTAGCCCGGATTGAGCGGCAGCGAAATCCGGGATGGTTGTCGCGGTTTGTCCTCCGCCTGCGCACCGGCCAATGCATGTAAACTCCGCGGCAGATTCGATTCCACACCGGAGCCTACGATGTCAGAGCCCGGCGCCTCCGCAGCGCGCCCCCTGCACGACAATGCGGCCTTGCAGCGCGCCGTCGCCGCACTGCCGGTCTGGACCTACGAGGCTGGCGAAACAGTGCTGGCGGAGGGGACGCGAACCGGGCGGCTTCTGATCCTCAAACGGGGCGCGGTTTGCGTCGTCGCCGGCGGCATCGAGATCGCGCGGGTGGCCGAGCCCGGCGCTGTGTTCGGCGAATTGTCTGCGTTGCTGGACCAGCCGCACGGCGCCGACGTGCGCACGATCGAGCCTTGCGAGTTTTACGCCGCCGATGGTGCCGTGCTGTTGACGCAGCAACCGGCCGTGCTGCTTTACGTCGCGACGCTCTTGGCGCGGCGGCTCGATCTCGCCAACCGCGGACTTGTCGAGCTGAAGGGGGAGCTTGCGGCCGAAATATCGCCGGGCGTCGTCCGCAGCGCGCTCGGCAAGGTCGAGGGGCTATTGTCCTCGATCGGCGCCGGCTACATCCGCGCCGGCGCCGGCCCGTCAATCAATCTGTTCGCCTGAGAGGCGCGGTTGACGAATGGTTAGCGATGCCGAATGCCTCGTAGTTGTTTGTCACAGGTGGACAAGCAGGCAGGCCATGTTGACCACGCAGGCAGTCACCAGGGCGAAGACCAGCATCATCATGTTCATCATCTGACGCTCCCCAGAATCGCACGAGGAGCATGAACGAAACTCAGGCCGAGAGTCCCAAAGTATGTTTTTTCCGCGATTCACACGTTGTTAACCGGCGAAAGAGGCGATTCTTGGTGTCGTCATGCCCGCGCATAGCCGTTCGAAGAACGGCGTCGCTTCGCTCGCCTATGTCGCGGGCATCCACGTCTTAAGTTTCAACGAGTCCAAAGACGTGGATGGCCGGGACGAGCCCGGCCATGACGGTGATGGCGACGCGCAAGCCAACGCGCGCAGATTATTTGATCCCCAGCAACTCGACGTCGAACATCAGCGTTGCGTTCGGCGGGATGACGCCGCCGGCGCCGCGCGCGCCGTAGCCGAGCGCGGGCGGGATGATCAGCGTGCGCTTGCCGCCGACCTTCATGGTGGCGACGCCTTCGTCCCAGCCGGCGATGACCTGGTGCATGCCGATCTTGAATTCGAACGGCTCGTGGCGATCGACCGACGAGTTGAATTTCGCGCCCTTCTTGCCGCCCTCATAGAGCCAGCCGGTGTAATGCATCACGCAGGTCTGGCCGGTGTGCGGCGAGGGGCCGGTGCCGACCTTGACGTCGATATATTTGAGGCCGGACGGCGTGGTGACGGCATGCTGGGCGTCGGCGGATTCATCGGACAAGACTAGAACTCCTGTGGTTGCGGCAAGTGCGATGGCGAGCGCCGAGCGGCGCGAGAATTCTCGCATTGTGCTGGGTCTCCGGGGTGGGAATGGGGCAGCAAACTAGCGGAGAATGGGGGACGAGGCCACCGTACCGCGGTGGGAGCCGCGAGGTGCCTCTTCGACCAATCCTCGCTTGAAAGTACCTGCGATAATAGTTATGAAATAGGTACAAAGATGGGAGTACCTATCGTGGCCAAATACGAGGCCCTCGGAACATATCTCAAGCGCCAGCCGGGCGATCGGGTGCCCATGAGCTTCGCCGAGATCGAAAAGATCATCGGGGCGAAACTGCCGGCGTCCGCCCACCGGCATCGCCCGTGGTGGAGCAACAACCCGCATAACAGCGTGATGACCAAGGTGTGGCTCGAAGCCGGCTTTGAAAGCGAGCAGGTGAACATGGCGGCGCGCAAGCTCGTCTTCCATCGCGTGCGCAAACCCAAGGCGCCGGCCGCGGCCGGCGGCGACGAGCCGTTTCATCCTCTCTACGGCTACATGAAAGGCCTCGTCCGCATCATGCCCGGCACCGATCTGACCCAACCTGCCGATCCGGAATGGGCGGACCGGTTGGAAGCGGAATACGGCCCGGACAAGAGGAAAGAGTAGGTGCGCTCGCTTCTTCTGGACACCTGCGCGGTCATTTTCCTGACGGAGCAGACGTGCATCGCTGGTGCCGCGATCGATGCCATGCGGGCGGCGAATGAGCAGGGCGCGACGACCTACATTTCGCCGATCAGTGCGTGGGAGATCGGCATGCTGACTGCGAGGGGCCGACTGCAACTTTTGATCAAGCCGGAGCGCTGGTTCGCCAATTTGTTCGACGCGCCGAACGTACGGCTTGCGGAAATCTCCCTGGAATTGCTGATCGCATCGTCCTATCTGCCCGGCAAACCGCCGAAGGATCCGACCGACCGCATCATTGTGGCGACCGCGCGCGAACACGGCGCCACGCTGATCACGCGCGACCGGGCGCTGCTCTCTTACGGTGCGCAGGGGCACATGAGCGTTGTGGAGTGTTGAGGCCGCCCTCTCGTCATTGCCGGGCTCGACCCGGCAATCCATGCTGAGTCGCGGCATGAGAAGCTATTGGGTCTATATCCTAGCAAGCCGCCCGCGCGGCACGCTCTATGTCGGCATGACGAATGATCTCGTCCGCCGCATTTACGAACATCGGGAGGGCGTCGTCGAAGGCTTCACCAAGACGCACGGCGTCAAGATGCTCGTCTATTACGAGCAGCATGCGACCGCGATGGCGGCGATCCAGCGCGAAAAGAATATCAAGCACTGGTCACGCAAGTGGAAGATCGATTTGATTTGTTCGATGAATCCAGATTGGCGTGATCTGTGGGAAGATATTGTGAAATGATTCGTCATTGCCGGGCTTGACCCGACAATCCATGCCGCGCCGACGCATTATCGATTTGGCGGAAACTCGCGGCGTTCGACCATGCCGTTGATCGCAGCGGCTCGTCAGCATGGACCACCGGGTCAAGCCCGGTGGTGACGACGGGGTGGAATCCACGGCCGCCCCAGCGCATACTGCCGCCATGACGCATCCCGAAGAAACACCGGTCATGGAGCCGTTCCCGGATAAGACGGGAACGGGCTGGCACGTCGTCATCCGCTATCGCGATGCCCCCGAACGGCTGATCGAGGGCTTCGCCAGCAAGGCCGAGGCAGTGGACTGGATCGAGGCCAACGCCACGCAGGTGAGGGAGTAATCGCGCCCAAGGGGTCGTAGGCTGGGCAAAGCGAAGCGTGCCCACGACGAACATCAGCGAAGTTTAGATAAAACGCGTGGGCACAGCGCTTTGGGCTGTGCGCATCCTACGCTTGCTCGCTAAGCGGCTCTTCGTGAACCCGTCACGTTGGCGAGCATTGACGGATGAGTCTCCCAGAACCGCTCTTCGACTGGTAAATCATATAGAGTCGCATTGCCTACTCGTAAGCGTGTGATCAACCACATGCTGGTGAAGACGCTGAGGAGATAAATCTCATCTGGGCGATCTTTTTGTGATGCTTCGACCTGAGCAAGCGCGTCGGCCACATTAAAATGGTTCGTGAGAAAGATGTCGTCTTCCTCGAGGATCAGCATCGTCTGAGCGTTCGACGCCTTCCATTGCAGCAATTTCGGGACCTTCCTTTCGTAAGCCGCTTGAAGCCGATTGCGCCGTCCGGCCTCAACATCGCCAGCCACTGAATGCTGGATGACAAAGGGAAATGGAAATCCATCACGCGGCCAGCGGTGAAGCGATACCGCGAAGGGCACCCCGGTCGGGGTGATTTTCTGTGCGTGCGACAGGTAACGGCCTGGTCGGGCGGTCGGGAGTCCCGGCGCTGTCGCAAGAATCCAACGTGCGAGGGCTTCTTGGATTGGCCCTGCCGCTCGATCGTTAAGTCCGAGCATCACCCCCGCGGGCAATACAAGCTCAAACCAACTTTCTACGGGGAGCTGGCCCGCTACCCGATCAATGATAGGCTGAAAGTGCCGCTTCCCTTCCGCTTCGAGTTGGATATGGCCGGCGAAGGGTTCGATCCGCGTATGCTCGAATGCAAAGCGTTGGGAACCGACCCTGCACACGAGCTCAACCGGCCCGACGCTGTGCGTCTTTTCGGGGAATATGAGATCGCAACGCCGCGCACTCAGTCGCTGCTCGATGTCGCGCAGAACGGCATCGCACGCTTTGCCTTCGTTTGATCGGTCTGTCGCGGTCATTTCCTATTAGCTGCACCCCGTCGTGCTTCCGCACGTGTCGCACTTCAAGCACGTGCCGTTCCGCACCAGCGTGAAATTCCCGCACGTACCGCAGGCTTCGCCTTCGTAGCCTTTGGCCTTGGCTTCGGCGCGGCGCTCGGCGGCCATCGCCTTGGCATGCGCCCGGGCGTCGGTCATCGGCGCCTGTTCCAGCGCCTGGGCGGGCGAGAGCTTCGGCTCGGGCGCGGCTTTGAGCGCCGTTGAGCCGGCGATCTCGCCGCGCGGAGCGAGCGCGGTGACGTTGGAGGCCGTGCCGCCGCTCTGGCTCTCTCCGCCGTGGGACGAGACAGCGTCGGCGCCACCGGACATGACCTTGAGCCGGTCGGTGCGCGAGCGCGTCAGTCCTTTGGAGACGTAGCGCGCGTCGGGCGAGGGTTTGCCTTCCTCGACACCCTTGCCGAGCGCATCGAAGCCTTCGCCGGTCGGGTCGACGTGAGCGAGGTCGAAGCGCTCCATGTAGGACACCGCGAGCTCGCGGAACACGTAGTCGATGATCGAGGTGGCGTATTTGATCGAGTCGTTGCCCTGCACCGGGCCTTGCGGCTCGAAGCGGGTGAAGGTGAAGGCATCGACATATTCGTCGAGCGGCACGCCGTATTGCAGGCCGAGCGATACCGCGATGGCGAAGTTGTTCAGCAGCGAGCGGAGCGCCGCGCCTTCCTTGTGCATGTCGATGAAGATTTCGCCGAGCCGGCCGTCGTCGTATTCGCCAGTACGGAGATACACCTTGTGGCCACCGACCACGGCCTTCTGGGTGTAACCTTTGCGGCGGTCGGGCATGCGCTCGCGCTCGCGCATCACCACGATGCGCTCGACGACCTTCTCCACGACCTTTTCGGCAAGGCTCGACGCGCGCGCGGCGGCCGGCTTGTCGAGGAACGCTTCGATCACGTCCTCGTCGCTGTCCTCGTCGGCGATGAGCTGGCTCTGCAGCGGCTGGGAGAGCTTCGAGCCGTCGCGGTAGAGCGCGTTGGCCTTGAGCCCGAGCCGCCAGGACAGCAGATACGCCTGCTTGCAGTCCTCGACCGTCGCCTCGTTCGGCATGTTGATGGTCTTGGAGATGGCACCGGAGATGAACGGCTGCGCCGCAGCCAGCATGCGGATGTGGCTGTCGACCGAGAGATAGCGCTTGCCGGTGCGGCCGCACGGATTGGCGCAGTCGAACACGGCATAGTGTTCGGGTTTGAGATGCGGCGCGCCCTCGACCGTCATGGCGCCGCAGACGTGGATGTTGGCGGCCTCAATCTCGCGCTTGGTGAAGCCGAGATGGGCGAGGAGGTCGAAAGTGGGGGAGGCGAGTTCGGCTGAGTCGATGCCGAGCTGGTCGCGCAGGAACTCGGCGCCGAGCGTCCACTTGTTGAACACGAACTTGATGTCGAACGCGGTCGGCAGCGCCTTTTCGACTTTGGCGATCGCCTCGTCGTCGAAGCCCTTGGCCTTGAGCGTGCCGTGGTTGATCGCGGGCGCCTGGCCGAGCGAGCCGTGGCCGACGGCGTAGACTTCGATTTCGGCGATCTCGGCCTCGCTGTAGCCAAGGACGCGCAGCGCCTCGGGCACGGCGCGGTTGATGATCTTCCAGTAGCCGCCGCCGGCGAGCTTCTTGAATTTCACCAGCGCGAAATCGGGCTCGATGCCGGTGGTGTCGCAATCCATGACGAGGCCGATGGTGCCGGTCGGCGCCACCACGGTGGCCTGCGCATTGCGGTAGCCGTGCTGTTCGCCGAGCGCCACGGCGCGATCCCAGGCGAGCTTGGCGTGCGCGGCGAGCTTCTGGTCGGGATTGGCCTTGTGGTCGAGCGGCACCGGCGGCGTGGTCATGTGCTCGTAGCCGCTGCGCAGACCGTACGCGGCGCGGCAATGGTTGCGCATGACGCGCAGCATCACGTCCTTGTTCTCGGCATAGCGCGGGAAGGCGCCGAGCTCGGCCGCCATTTCGGCGGAGGTGGCGTAGGCGATGCCGGTCATGATCGCCGACAGCGAGCCGCACAGCGCGCGGCCGGCCTCGGAGTCATAGGGAATGCCCGACGACATCAGGAGCCCGCCGACATTGGCGTAGCCCAGACCCAGCGTGCGGAAATCGTAGGAGCGCTGGGCGATTTCCTTCGACGGAAACTGCGCCATCAGCACCGAGATTTCGAGCACCACGGTCCATAGCCGCACGGCGTGTTCGTAGCCTTCGACGTCATAGCCGGGCGCCGTGGCCGCGCCGCTCGCCGACGCCTGATGGAACGCGAGCAGGTTCAGCGAGGCCAGATTGCACGCCGTGTCGTCGAGGAACATGTATTCCGAGCACGGATTGGAGGCGATGATCGGCCCCGAAGCCGCGCAGGTGTGCCAGTCGTTGATGGTCGAGTGGAATTGCAGGCCGGGATCGGCGCTCGCCCAGGCCGAATAGCCGATCTTCTCCCACAGATCGCGGGCCTTCATCGTCTTCGACACCTTGCCCGGCTTGGTGCGAAAGAACAGGTCCCAATCGCGGTCGGCTTCGACAGCCTTGAGGAACTCGTCGGTGACCCGCACGGTGTTGTTGGAATTCTGGCCGGAGACCGTGAGGTAGGCTTCCGAATCCCAGTCGGTGTCGTAGATCGGGAAGTCGATGTCCTTGTAGCCCTGCTTGGCGAACTGGATGACGCGGCGGATGTAATTGTCCGGCACGTGATTCCGGCGCGCCGCCTTGATCTCGCGGCGCAGCACCGGGTTCTTCTCCGCATCGAAGCAGTCGTCGCCCGAGCCTTCGCAGTTCACGCACGCCTTCAGGATGGCGCGCAGGTGCTTCTGGTTGATCTTGGAGCCGGTGACGAGGTTGGCGACCTTCTGCTCCTCGAGCACCTTCCAGTCGACGAACTGCTCGATATCCGGATGGTCGGCATCGAGGATCACCATCTTGGCGGCGCGGCGGGTGGTGCCGCCCGACTTGATGGCGCCCGCGGCGCGGTCGCCGATCTTGAGGAAGCTCATCAGGCCCGATGACTTGCCGCCGCCCGACAGTTTTTCATTTTCGCCGCGCAGCTTGGAGAAATTCGAGCCGGTGCCCGAGCCGTACTTGAACAGGCGCGCCTCGCGCACCCACAGGTCCATGATGCCGCCCTCGTTGACGAGGTCGTCGGCGATCGACTGGATGAAGCAGGCGTGCGGTTGCGGATGCTCGTAGGCGGTCTCGGACTGCTTGAGCACGCCGGTCTTGTAATCGACGTAGAAATGGCCCTGGCTCGGGCCGTCGATGCCATAGGCCCAGTGCAGGCCGGTGTTGAACCATTGCGGCGAGTTCGGCGCCACCATCTGCATCGCCAGCATGTAGCGGTGCTCGTCGAAGAAAGCCTGGGCGTCGGCCTCGGTGGAGAAATAGCCGCCCTTCCAGCCCCAATAGGTCCAGGTGCCGGCGAGCCGGTCGAATACCTGCTTGCAGGATTCTTCGCCGATGAAGCGCTCGTTCTCCGGCAGTTCGGCCAGCGCCTTGTCATCGGGGACGCCGCGCCACAGCCAGGACGGCACGGTCTCTTCCTCGACCTTGCGGATGGCCTTGGGCACGCCGGCTTTGCGGAAATATTTCTGCGCCAGCACGTCGGAGGCGACCTGCGACCACTGCTCCGGCACTTCGACGTTGTCGGCGTGGAAGACGATCGAGCCGTCCGGGTTGCGGATTTCGCTCTTGGTCAGGCGGAACTTGATGTCCGCGTAAGGTGATTGTCCCGCTTTGGTGAAGCGCCGCTCGATCCGCATTTCTGGCCCCTTTCCATTTTCTTCCGGCTGCCCAGCGGATGTCCGCTTTATATAAGCCGCCGACAGTCTCACCGCGACGCGGCTTCACGCACCGCGCCCGTTCGACCCCTGTTTCTGCTCGACACCCACCACCCGCCCGGCTTTACGAACCGGGTCTTGGCTTCCGACGCGTCCGGGCCTCTGCCGCAAGGGACAGCAAGTCTCACGTGCGCGCCGCCTTGAGGCGCGCAGCTACCCCGCAAACCCTTTGTGGAGAGCCCGGCGGACTACTTTTACCTGCGCGCCGAACTTGCTGAAGCTAGGACAAGGCCGCCGCGCACGTCAAGCCTTAGTATGAAAACCTGAATCAACCGCTAAATGTGGGGATAGCGGGGATAAATCGCCGCCTGCCGCCAAGTATCGGAGATTCGTAGGGAATCCCCAATAGGGACGGCGTGCAGGACGACAGTTCTGCACCGGCAAAGCGTAATCCTGTGGGTTTCACCGCCACGTCCGGCCGCCCGGTGGCGGCGGTTGCGGTCCTCCGCCAGCGTTGGCTACGGGTTCCACGTCACCGATCTGTCACGCATTGGCGCGGGTTTGCGGCTGATTCTGTGTGAGATGGCTTGGAAAAATCGGGCTTTCTTCGCAGTCAGTCTCGCGGGTTGACGATAACCCATTGAATTACTGCGCAAACTCGATGGTGCGCGGGTAGGGCGGCGAGAGATACGGAACTCGCGTGTGCCGATCGACTGCGTTGCTTGCGGTGTGCGCCCACCTTGATTCGCCCACCTTTGCGGCGTTGAACTTTGCCGCACGTCGCGACACGCCCGCCACACCATGAGGCGCTGCGCGGCGAGGGAGGAAATATCATGACCGGGATTGAACGGCGCGCCTTCGTGCAAGGCGCGGGGCTCGGTGCGCTCGCCTTCACGGTGGGTGGCGTCGATGTCATGCTCACGCCGCGGCAGGCGCACGCCGAGGGCGTGCCACTGCGCACGCTGAACGCAGACCAGGCCGCAACACTCGACGCGCTCGGCGAGACGCTGGTGCCCGGCGCCAAAGAGGCGGGCATCACGCAGTTCATCGACCAGCAGATTTCAGGACCGCCCGAACAGGCGCTGTTGCAAGCGCGCATCCTCAATGTGCGGCCTCCGTTTGTGAATTTCTATCGTGCGGCGCTCGGCGCCGTCGATACCGCGAGCAGCAAGATCAAAGGCAAGAAATTCGCGGCGTTGACGCCGGCCGAGCAGCACGAGTTCGTCGGGCTGATGCGCGTCAACAAAATCGATCCCTGGCAAGGCCCGCCCGGCCCGTTCATCTTTAACGTGCTGCGCAGCGACGCCGTCGACGTCGTCTACTCGACGATGGAGGGCTATGCCGCGCTCGGCGTTCCCTACATGCCGCATATCGCGCCGACGAAGAAGTGGTGAGGAGACGCAACATGGCCAATGAGAAAGTCGATGTTGTCGTGGTCGGCTCCGGCGCCTCGGGCTCGGTCTACGCGTCCGTGATGGCGAAGGCCGGCAAGAAAGTCGTCGTGCTCGACAACGGCCCGGAATGGAAGCTGACCGATCTGATCAGTTCCGACATCTGGGGCCGGCGGCTCAAGCCCGCCGGCGGACCGATCCTGCTTGGCGGCAAGAATCCGTTCGCATACGCCAACCAGGGCGCTAACGCGGTTGGCGGTGCAGCGCTGCACTATTTCGCGCAGTTTCCGCGCTACCTGCCCACCGACTTCAAGATGAAGAGCGAGCACAATCGCGGTCACGATTGGCCGATCGCTTACGAAGACGTCGCACCATTCTACGACAAGGTCGCCGAGCAAATCGGCGTCTCCGGTGACGCCAAGGCGGAGGAGCCATGGCGTCCGGCTGGAAAGCCGTATCCGATGCCGCCGATGAAAGTCTTCCCGGCCGGCAAGGTCTGGCTCAAGGGCGCCGAGGCCAACGGCATCCGCCTGATCCCGATGGCCAACGGCATGAACTCGACCAAGTTCAAGGGCCGCGACGCCTGCATCTATGATGGCTGGTGCGCGGTCGGCTGTCCGATCGGGGCGCTCGCCAATCCGCTGGTGACTTATCTCGGCGAGGCGCGAAAGGCCGGCGCCGAGGTGCGGGCCCTGAGCAACGTCACGCGCGTGCTCACCGATCAGAGCGGCAAGCGCGCCATCGGTGTCGAGTATTACGACGCGAACAAAGAGCGCCAGGTGCAGGAGGCGAGTGTCGTCGTGCTCGCCGCCTGGTCGGCACAGAACCCGCGCATCCTGCTCAACTCGGTGACCGACAAGCATCCCAGCGGGCTCGCCAATTCCAACAGGCTTGTCGGCAAGTTCATGATGACGCATCACATCGCCGGCACCTGGGCGCTGTTCGATGAGGACATCACGCCGCACATGGGCACGGTCGGCGCCCAGTTCATGTCGTACGATCGCTACGCCAAGACGAGCTATCCGAACGCGTTCGGCTCGTCCTTCATGGGCGCGGGCACCTCGCACAAGACAAGCGATTACGCGCTGTCACGAGGCGATCTGTTTGGTCCCGAGCTTGCTGCCCACATGAAGCGCGCGGCGCGTGGGCTCACCCACCTGTCGATTTTCGGCGAAGATCTGCCGAACATCGAAAACCGCATCGAGCTGATCAGCGACAAGGACGAGTACGGCTTGCCGATGGCGCGGCTTATTCACAGCTTCGACAAGGATGCGATCGCGCTGTGGAACGCCAATTTCGACCAGGGCCTGAAAATCGCCAAGGCAACCGACGCCAAGGAATCCTGGTCGGGCAAGGGTCCGGTGATGCCGACAAGCCACCTGCATGGCGGCGCCATCATGGGCAAGGATTCCTCGGACTCGGTGACCAACAGCTACGGCCAGACCCATGAGGTCGCCAATCTGTGGATGGCGGGCCCGTGCATCTTCCCGACCGAGGGCGCCTCGAACCCGACCTACACGATCTTTGCCACGGCGCTGCGCGGCGCCGAGCATTTGGCGGAGACATGGGGAAGTGTGGCGGGGTAGCGTCAGGCCGGGGCGCGGGCAAAAGTCCGCGAGCCCGGAATCCATATTCGCTGACCAGTGATTATGGATTCCGGACTTACCGTTTCGCGGTTATCCGGGATGACTTCACTCCGCCGCTTGCTGCGTGTGGCCGAGCCGCTTGTTGAGCGTGTCGAGCAGCGACTCCGCGGCTTCGGCGATCACGGTGCCGGGCGGGAAGATGGCCTCGGCGCCGGCCTGTTTCAGCGCCTCGTAGTCCTGCGGCGGCACGACGCCGCCGACCACGATCATGATGTCGGGCCGGCCGAGTCGGTCGAGCTCGGCCTTGAGCTGCGGCACCAAGGTCAGATGCCCGGCGGCGAGCGACGACACGCCCAGAACATGCACGTCGTTCTCGACCGCTTGTCGCGCGGCTTCGGCCGGCGTCGCGAACAAGGGTCCGATATCGACATCGAAACCCAGATCGGCAAACGCCGAGGCGATCACCTTCTGGCCGCGGTCATGGCCGTCCTGGCCGATCTTGGCGACCAGGATGCGCGGTCGGCGGCCTTCGTTGTCCTCAAATTCAGCGACGCGCTTCTGCACCCGTCCCACCACATCCGCCATGCCGACCTCCCGCCGGTAGATGCCGGAGATGGCCTTGATCTCCGCCTGATGGCGGCCGAACACCTGTTCCAGCGCCAGTGAAATCTCGCCGACCGTGGCCTTGGCGCGCGCGGCGTCGACGGCGAGCGCCAGCAGATTGCCGTTGCCGCCATCGGCACTGCGGGTGAGCGCCGCAAGCGCATCGGCCACCGCGCGCGGATCGCGCTCGCGCTTCAGGCGGCCGAGCTTGTCGAGCTGCAACTGCCGCACCGCGCCGTTGTCGACTTTGAGCACATCGATCGCCGCCTCGTCGTGCGGCCGGTATTTGTTGACCCCAATGACCGCCTGAGCGCCAGAATCGATGCGCGCCTGCGTGCGCGCCGCGGCCTCCTCGATGCGCAGTTTGGGCAAGCCCGCCTCGATCGCGCGCGCCATGCCGCCGAGCTTTTCCACTTCCTCGATGTGGCCGAAGGTTCGCGTGGCAAGATCGTGCGTGAGCCGCTCGACAAAGAACGAGCCGCCCCATGGATCGATGCTGCGCGTCGTGCCGCTCTCGCGCTGCAAGACGATCTGGGTGTTGCGGGCGATGCGCGCGGAGAAATCGGACGGCAACGCCAACGCCTCGTCAAGCGCGTTGGTGTGCAGCGACTGCGTGCCGCCTTGCGTCGCCGCCATCGCCTCGATCGCGGTGCGCGCCACGTTGTTGAACACGTCCTGCGCGGCAAGCGACCAGCCGGAAGTTTGACAGTGCGTGCGCAGCATCAGCGAGCGTTCGTCGTGTGGATTGAACTCCTTCATCAGCTTGGCCCACAGCACGCGCGCGGCGCGCAGCTTCGCCACCTCCATGAAAAAATTCATGCCGATGCCGAAGAAGAAAGACAGCCGCGGCGCGAAGCGGTCGACATCGAGACCCGCTTTCTGGCCGGCCCGCACATATTCGACGCCGTCGGCAAGCGTATAGGCGAGTTCGAGGTCGGCGGTCGCGCCGGCCTCCTGCATGTGATAGCCGGAGATCGAGATCGAATTGAATTTCGGCATGTGCGCCGAGGTGTAGGCGAAAATGTCGGAAATGATGCGCAGCGACGGTCGCGGCGGATAGATGTAGGTGTTGCGCACCATGAATTCTTTGAGAATGTCGTTCTGGATGGTGCCGGACAGCTTTTCCGGCGGCACGCCCTGTTCCTCGGCGGCGACGATATAGAGCGCCATCACCGGCAGCACGGCACCGTTCATCGTCATCGACACCGACATGCGGTCGAGCGGAATGCCGGAGAACAGCGTGCGCATGTCGTAGATCGAGTCGATGGCGACGCCAGCCATGCCGACATCGCCGGCAACGCGCGGATGATCGGAGTCATAGCCGCGGTGGGTGGCGAGATCGAAGGCGATCGAAAGGCCTTTCTGGCCGGCCGCCAGATTGCGCCGGTAGAAGGCGTTAGAGTCTTCAGCTGTGGAGAAGCCGGCGTACTGGCGGATGGTCCACGGCTGGGTGACGTACATCGTCGGGTAGGGGCCGCGCAAATACGGCGCTATGCCCGGATAGGTGTCGAGGCCGTCAAGCCCCGCGAGATCGTCGGCTCCGTAGGACGGCTTTACCGCAATGCCTTCGGGCGTCAGCCAAAGCGCGGTCGTCGGCGAACCTGCCGTGCTGGTCTTGGACGACGCATCGGTAAAATCGACTTTGGCAAAGTCCGGGATGCGGCTCATCAGTCGGTTGCCTTCCAGTGCCACGCCGGTCCCGGCGACGCGACAGGCCAATCTTTCAAATCTTGGCGCTCCTCATATCATGTTTCGCGCCGCGCGTCGCCAGTCCGACCCCGATCAATTAACCTGCAGACCGAGCCGCAAGATCAGCGGCTTTACCTGCAAATAATTGCGCTCCATGAACGCTGCCAGCTGTTCGGGGGTATCTGATTGCGCCTCGAAGCCACGGACGTGAAGCGCCTTCTGGTACTCGGCATCGGCCGCGACCTTGGCCATGTCGTCGTGCACTTTCTTGAGGATCGCAGGCGGGGTGCCATGCGGCGCCTCGATGGCGAACCAAAGGCTGTAGTCCATCTTCGGCATGCCTTCTTCGGCGAAGCTCGGCACATTAGGCAGGCTGTCGACGCGCTTGGGCGCAGTGACCGCCAGGCCGCGTACGGTTCCGGCTTTGACGAACGGCACCGCCGTCGAGATGCCGACCATGAACATGGCGACATCGCCCGAGATCAGCGCGGCGATGCACTGCTGGGACGATCCGGGGTAAGGCACGTGCGTCAGTTTGAGGCCAGCCATGTCGAGGAACAGCTCGGCCGCGAGGTGCGGCGCGCTGCCCACACCGATCGAAGCGAAGTTGTATTTTCCGGGATTCTGCTTGGCGAGCGCAATGAAGTCTTTCAGATTGCTCACCGGCAGCTTCGGACTCGTCAGCAGGATCTGGTAGCCGACCGCCATCATCGAGATGGGCGCAAAGTCGCGCTTCCAGTCATATTGCAGGTGCCGATGCAGCGTCGCTGCAATGGTCAGGGGGCCGTCCGTCGCGAGGTAAAGCGTGTATCCGTCGGCGGCGGATTTTGCGGCCGCTTCCGTACCAATCAGGCCGCCAGCGCCGCCCTTGTTTTCGACAACGACCTGCTGGCCCCAAATCTTCGACAGTTGATTGCCGAGGAGCCGCGCCAACAGATCACCACTGCCACCCGGCGCGTAGGGCACGATGAGCTGCACAGGCCGTGACGGATAATTATCGGCGGATGCGCAGGTGAACGGCGTTGCGGTCGCGGCAACGCTCAGGCCGCCGACCGCGAAACCGCGGCGTGTCATGGTCATGGTGTTCCTCCCGGTTTTTTTTATTTAGGCGATGGCAAGGGCGGGTCTCGTGACGCCGCCGCGCAGCGTTTCCATGAGGCGGCCGTTTCCGGGCAGCGGATCGTCGATGCCAAGAACCCGAAACGCCTCCCAGTGATCGGCATGCGCGCCGCTCACCACCGGCACGCCGCATTCGGCTTCGATCAGCGGCGCCGCATCGGCCGCGGCCCATTGGTTACACGGAATATAGATGGCGTCCGCCTTGGAGGCGCGGCTCAGGACACGTTTGGCAACGCCGGCGATATGCGCGGGCGTGACGTCCTGCAGTCGCTTGAATACCACGTCTTCGGTGTGCTCGGCGGCAATGCGGAAGCCGCTCGCCTTGAGGAACGTCAGTGCCGATTGGTGCAGCTCCTGCGGATAGGGCGACACCACGACAACATCGGCGATGTTGAGGTAAGCGAGCGCGCGAATGGCCGAGCGGATGCTGGTCGATGCCGGCAGGCCGGTGGCGTCGCCGATAATCTTGACGATCTCTTCCTCGAAGCCCTTGCCGCGCAGCGTCACGACCGGCATGCCGCAATGCATGATGTAATGCACGTCGCGCGAGGCGAGATATTTCGACAGCGTGACCAGTGGATCGATCACCGCCTGTTTGAAGTTATCGTTGTTCCAGTGCTCGACATTGGAGGTGATGGAGCAGATCGACACGCCGTCCGGAGCCATTTTGAAAAAGTCGTGGCACGCTGTCTCCATCACGGTCGGGCTCAGCACGCCGATGCGCTTGCGCCAGCCCAAAGGTTGATCCGGTCTGCTCATGTGCTGCCCATCCTGATGCGTTTCCTGCAGCACAGTCTGAACGGCGCGCCGCTAGGTGGCAATGAGGCCATGCGCCGCTTCGAGCAGAGCGAGTGCGTCACAGCCTTCATAAACGAACGATTGCACGCCTGCGGTTCGCAGTGCGGCTTCGAGTGCATCCGGCCGACCAGCGAGGTAAACGTGTTTGGCGCCTGCGGCCTTCAGCGCCGCAGCCGCGTTCGCGCCCTCGCTTTCGTAGGATTTGTCGGTGGCGCACAAGCACGCAAACTTGGCTCCCGAGGTGGCAAATGCGGCGCCGAGCGACGACACGCCCGGTTGGTTGCCGACAGCTTCGATGCCGCCCGCCGCGAAGAAATTAGTGGCGAAAGTGGCGCGCTGGGTGAACTCGGCCTCGGTGCCGAGGCAGGCGAGGAAGACTTTTGGCCGCGCGCCAGAGGCGGCCAGCATCTTGTCCGAGGCGTCGCGCAAAGCTTCAAATGGCTCGGCAAGACGGATCGGCAGCAGAGACGGAAATGAGGTGCTGTTCGGCCGCTTCGGCGCGGGCGCCCGCGCCGGCATTCGCTCCAGCACTGCGATCTGCGGTTCGTCGAGTACGGGGAAAATGCTTGCGCCGGTCAGCGCATCCTTGCCGGCTGCAATCGCGGTCTGGCGCTTGGTGCGCACTGCGGTGACTTTGCTCTGGATCATGCCGCTTTCGAGGGCCGCTGCGCAGCCGCCAGCCGTTTCGATCTCCTGAAATAGCGTCCATGCGGCGCCGCACAGCTGATCGGTCAGATCTTCCACGGCGTCCGAACCGGCGGCCGCATCGGCGACTTTGGCCAGGTTCGATTCATCGCGCAAAACGAGCTGCGTGTTGCGGGCGTTGCGGCGCGCGAACCCGTCGGGCAGGCCGAGCGCGGCGGTGAATGGCAGCACGCTGATGGCATCGGCGCCGCCGAGGGCCGCGGCAAAAACCGCGATCGTGGCACGTAGAATATTCACGTGCGGATCGCGCTGCGTCATCATTCGCCAAGCGGTTTCGGCGGTGACGAACGCCGGGACGGGAGAGAGACCACACGCCGTCTCGATGCGCGCCCACAATTTTCGAACGGCGCGGAATTTGGCGATGCTGAGGAACTGATCTGCGTCCGCGGCGAGGCGAAAGAAGATCATGCCGCGCGCCTGTTCCAGCGGCAGCGCCGCGGCCTCAAGCGCGCGCAGATAGGCGAGGGCGGCTGAAAGCACGAATGCCAGTTCCTGCGCCTCGGAGCCGCCCGCATTGTGGATGACTCGTCCGTCGGCGGCGGCAAGCTTTTGCCACCCGTCCCGCGCAAGCGCCGCAAGCCGTCGTGCGAAATGCGGCGCCTCTTCTGTCCATCGCCGCGAAGCGCTGGCGGCAAGCGCCATCGCGCCCAGAGGGTCGTGGCCGATGCGAAGATCTTTGGCGCGGCGAAATAGTGAGAAATCCTTCGCTAGCGTCGCGTCTATAGCGGATTCGGCCGCAGGCGAAACGTCAAGCTCAATGGCCGCATCGGCGATATCGACGTCCTCCAGCACGCGCGCCAATGTTTGCTCGTGGGCCGGCAGGCCGAAGCCGTGATCGCCAATGGCCCCGGCGAACACAAGCGAAAGCCCGACGGCGCCGTTTTCCAATTCCTCCCGCGCCGCGGTATTGGCGAGTGCCGGATCGGGCTGATCGATGCGCCCTAGGACTTGCCACATCGAGCCGCCGGGGCGCGCGGCGACGGGCTCGCCGCCAGGCCAGCGCGCTGGCAACGGTTCGATCCGCAGTCCGTCGTAGGTCGTGCTGCCAAGCCGCTCGAAGGGCGCACCCTTAAGCACGCCGTCGACCAGCTTACGCCAAGCTTCGCGCGTTGCAGCGGGAAAATCTGCGGTGAACGCCAGAGGTTTTTCAGGCTCGGCCATGGGAACAAAATGCCACGGTGGGTTACGTCGGCCAACTGGCGTTGTGCAATCGCCATGCCGCCATTGGCTTTCCGATCAGGGTCTGATCACTTTCTCGATACCACTTTGATCGATCCGGGCGAGCGCGTCCCCTACGCGAATACCGGAAATCAGACGATCCGGTGCGATCTCAGCAAGGGGAACGAGTACGAAGGCGCGCTCGAACAAATGCGGATGTGGCAACGACAGGTCTGGGTCGTGCAAGGCAATGTCATCGTAAGCCAGGATATCGATGTCGATCGGGCGTGGTCCCCAGTGGCGTTCACTGGCGCGGTTGCGACCGAGCGCGCGTTCACAGTCGAGCACGCAGCTAAGGAGCTTATGGGGCGTAAGTGTCGTCGCCACCGCGATCACCGCATTGAGGAACGCGGGCTGATCGGTCACGCCCCAAGGCGCCGTACGATAGTCGGACGAACGCGCCCTAAGTGTCACGGCGACATCGTCGCACAGCATCGCAATGGCGCGCCCAAAGGTAACGCGCACGTCGCCGAGATTGCCGCCAAGGGCAAGAAACGCTTCTGCCATGATCGCGCGCCTCGCGGCTCAGCGCCCGATGCGATCGGTGCGCACACGCTCGATTGTGACACCAACATCGTCAAATGTTGCCGCGATGGGCGCGTGTGGCTTGTGCACGGTGACGGCGACCGCAGCGACTTGCGAAAAGTTTGCGAGCACAGCGTCGGCCACGGCGCCCGCCGCGGCCTCGACCAGCCGGTAACGTCGCGAGCAGAACGCCTCGCTCGCGGTCCTGACCACCGTGTCATAGGAGACGGTGTGCTTGAGCATATCGGTGCGCGACGCCTCGTCGAGATCGACGGTCAGTTTCAGATCGAGCCGAAATGTCTGGCCGACCTTCGCCTCGTGCTGCATGACGCCGTGATAGGCGTGCAGCACCAAGCCTTTGACGAACACGGAGTCGCTCATCGGGCCCGCCTGATAGCTGCGGCCACCGCCAACGCCTGCACGGTCGGTGCGACATCGTGGGCGCGCACGATGGCGGCGCCGTGTTCGACGGCGAGCAGATGCGCGGCGAGCGAACCGCCGAGCCGCTGCATCGGTTCGGACGGCGTGATGGCGTTGATGAAACGCTTGCGCGAGGCCCCGACCAAAAGCGGCAGGCCGAAGGCCGCGAACGCGTGCAGGCGCGCGATACAGGTGATGCTCTGCTCCGGCGTCTTGCCAAAGCCAATGCCCGGGTCGAGCACGATGCGGTGCCGGTGGATGCCCGCACTCCAGGCGATTTCAAGAGAACGGGAGAAAAACTCGTTCACGTCCCTGATGATATCGATCGCCGGGTCGGCGCCGTCGCGGTTGTGCATGATGATGACCGGCACGCCGTGCTCAGCGATGACACGCGCCATGTCGGGGTCGCGTTGCAGGCCCCACACGTCGTTGACAATGTCGGCGCCGGTCTCCAATGCCCATGCTGCCACTTCGGCCTTGATGGTATCGATCGACACTGGCACTCCCAGTGCCACGACCGGAGTTAGCATCGGCTCGAGCCGTCGCCGTTCCTCAGCGAGTGACACAGGCGTGGCGCCGCCGTAGGGGCGCGTGGACTCGGCACCGATGTCGATGATGTCGGCACCTTCGCCGACTAGGCGTTCGGCCTGGGCGATTGCGGCCTTCGGATCGAGGAACCGGCCGCCGTCGGAGAACGAATCCGGCGTAACATTGACGACGCCCATGACGAGTGGGCGCGCCTTGGCCAGCAAGCGAGCCAATACCTCGTCACCATGCGGCACTGCCGGCGCCATACTGGCGCGGTTTGTCAGATCGGTAGTGTTATCGGCCATGGCCTGTGCGCCCGTCGAATTGCTGCGCAGCATTTGGGCGCTGGCGGTGCCGAGTCAAGCGGCAGGAAGGTGATGCGGCAAAGGAGGCTTTGCCGCTCAATAGCGAATGATCGGCTGCAGCTTCTTGGCGTTTTCGATCCAGCGTTCGACCGTCTTTGCCTTCGGCAGCAAACGGACCATTCTGCCGTTGTTTGCTTCGCCCATCCGTCTGACCAGGTTCTCGGGATTGCGGACGCTCAGGTCGCTGACCGTCTTTACGCCGGCGGCACGCAACAGTTCGGCATATTCGAAGCCGACGCCCTTGATCCGCATGCGGTCGGCAGCGGTCGCCCAGTCGAGTACCGCCTTGCTGTCTGTTCCGATTTTCTCGGCGATGCGCAGCCGAAGCTTCGGCGTCTTGGCGGCGCGGAGCAGGCCGATAGTCGTGCGGATGCCTTCCTTTTTCAGGACCTCGGCGGCATCCGCCCCGATGCTTCGAATCTCGGTGATGGGATAAGCCATCAAAACTTGCCCCTCAGGCGCAAGACCGTGCGGCCGCGGCGCCGGCGCTCAAACGGCTCGCGCCGCGGCCCTTCCACAGGGCCCGGCCAGGACTTCCCAACCGATTTTGCCGATTCCGCCCCGGTCCACCAATCGAGGAATCGAGCAACAATGACGCCGCAGCCGTCCGGTTCCCGCCGGCATGGGCCACGCGCCTTCCGCATTTCGGTTTCATCGTTCCCCTGCCTCTCCCGCACTGCCGGCGGGTTTTCGCCTTAATCTGTATTCGAATGTCCGCAGCGGGACTCTGTCAAGCGAGAGGAGCGAGAGAGTCGCAGCTCCGCGTCGAAACGCGGCCAAGCGTTGCAAAGTTGCAACGCCGATACGGCGCGCAGCACCCACAGATGTGCTAATTTGCGCACAATCTCAGTTCACAACGGTGATCCGATGACTAAATCCGACGTTTTGCCCGCGGTCCTTGACCGCGTCGACCGCGATCTCGACGCCAGCCTCGACCGGCTGTTTGCGCTGTTGCGCATTCAGTCCGTGTCAACCGACCCCGCGTACGCGTCGAACTGCCGAGACGCCGCCGAGCACGTGGCGGCCGATCTGCGCAGCATCGGTTTTGAGACCAGCGTGCGCCCGACCGAAGGCCATCCGGTCGTGATCGGCAAGACGCAAGGCAACGTCAAGGCCAATGGCGCACCGCGCGTGTTGTTCTACGGACATTATGACGTGCAGCCGGTCGATCCGCTCGATTTATGGCAGACGCCACCGTTTGAGCCGCGCATCGAAACGCTCGACGGTGGCCGGAAAATAATCGTTGCGCGTGGCGCTTGTGACGACAAAGGGCAGGCCATGACGTTTGTCGAGGCCTGTCGCGCCTTCAAGGCGGTCACCGGCTCGATTCCGCTCGACATTACTATGCTGATCGAGGGTGAGGAGGAGTGTGGCTCAAAACACTTGTTCAACTTCGTGAGTGATAACGCCGCCGAACTGCGCCGCGATCTGGCTTTGGTGTGCGATACCGGCATGTGGGATTCAGTGACGCCGTCGATCACCACTTCGTTGCGCGGGTTGGTCTATGAAGAAGTGCGGCTCACCTGTGCCGACCGCGATCTGCATTCCGGACTGTTCGGCGGCGCGGCGCGCAACCCGATCCATGTTCTGGCGGACATTCTTTCCGCGATGCACAAACCGGACGGCGCTGTTGCCATTCCCGGCTTCTACGAAGGTGTTCATGAGCTGCCGCCCGATATCAAGACCGATCTCGCCGGGCTTGGGCTGACGCCGGAGAAATTTTTGGCACCGATCGGGCTGAAGATTCCGGCCGGCGAGCAGGGCCGCATGCTGATCGAGCAAATCTCGACGCGCCCGACCGCGGAGGTCAATGGCATCATCGGTGGGTATACGGGTGAAGGGGCGAAAACCGTCATCCCCGGCAAGGCGATGGCGAAAGTGTCGTTCCGCCTGGTCGGCGCACAGGAGCCGGACATGATCCGCAAGAGCTTCCGCGACTTCGTCACCGCGCGGCTGCCGGCAGACTGCAAGGTCGAGTTCGGTAATTTTTCCAGCGCGCCCGCGTTCGACGTGGCTTTCGACAATCCGGCGCTGACCAAGGCGCGGGTGGCGCTGGCCGAGGAATGGGGCAAGAAGGCGGTGACTGTCGGCGCCGGCGGCTCGATCCCGATCGTAGGCGACTTCAAGACGGTGCTCGGCATGGACACGCTGATGGTCGGCTTCGCGCTCGACGACGACCGCGTGCACTCGCCCAACGAGAAATTCGATCTCAAATGCTTCCACAAGGGCATCCGCAGCTGGGCGCGAATATTGGCGGCACTGGCAGTGTAGGATGGGTTTGCGCCATCGGGCGCGCAACCCACCGATTGCGTGCAAGAGATAGATGGGAGGTTACGCCGTTCGGCGGCTAACCAATCCTAACAAACAAAGTCTCAATAGACCCGGTCGCCCATGACGACGTAGCGCCGGAGCAGCCGCCGCTCCTTGTCGGAAAAATCCGTGCGCGCATGCAGTGTGCAGCGATTATCCCAGAGCACAAGGTCGCCCGGGCGCCAATGGTGGGCGTAGATGAACTGATCCTGCTCAATATGATCGAACAAGGTATTGAGGAGCGCGCTGCTCTCATCCTCGTCCATGTCCTCGACTGTAAATGTCATCAGCCGGTTGACATAAAGCGCCTTGCGGTTGGTGTCGGGATGGGTGCGCACGATCGGCTGCACATAATGTGGATGGGCGGTAAAATCGACCTTCGAGCCGTTCACCGCACGCGTCGTCGAATCGTAGAGATAGGCGTTGAGCGCCTTCCTGCCGTCGACACTCGCCTTTAGCTCCGCCGGCAGTGTGTCGTAGGCCTTGTACATGTTGAGAAATAAGGTATCGCCTCCGGAGGAGGGCACTTCGAGGGCGTAGAGGAACGTCCCGGTAGCGGGTTTCTCGATGTAGCACTGGTCGGAATGGAAATGCATCTCGCCATCCGGCAGCGAGCCGATCATCTTGCCGTTCTCGCGGATGTTCGACACCAACATGGTCAAATCCGGATACTTGGTGTGACCGAATTCGTTGATAGCCGCGGGCGGCCGGGTGCGCTTCTGCAAAGTGCCGAACCGCTGAGCGAAGCGGATCTGATCATCCTCGGAAAGCGACTGATCGCGGAAAAGAATGACAAGATGCTGGTGCCAGATCTTCAGAATTTCGGCGAATGTCGCATCCGACATGTCCTCGCGGAGATCGATCCCGGCAATTTCAGCGCCGAGCGCAGGCGACAACGGCTTCACTGTCAGCGTCATAAGCGTTCCTCCCTCTTCTTCTCCCCGGCTTGCCGCACCACCAGCACCGAGCAACCGGCGTAGCGGACCACGTGACCGGCATTCGAGCCGAGAAAATACGTGCGGAGCCCAGCGCGGTGCGAACTCATCACGATCAAATCGGCATGCATTGCATCGGCTTCATCGAGAATTTCGCGGTCGACATTGCCTTGCCGCACGACAGTTGAGATGCGCCCCGCCGGCAGTCCCGTTTCTTGCGCGACGATCGCGATCGCTTCCTCGGCGGTGGCGCGCTGCTGCGCCTCGAAATCGGGCGGCACGTATTCGGCGAGCATTCCCGGCGTGACCGGCAGCACGTTGATCAGACGGACCGCAGCGTTACTCTCCTTCGCCATCATCACCGCGCTGGCGATCGCGGGCTTGGCCAGTTCGGCATCGCCAAGATCGATCGGTACCAAAATGCGGTGGTACATCGTGATCACTCCGTCGTGGCGGCTATCAGACGTGGGGACACAAAGCGCTCCAGCCGGCCGGAATGCGGGTGTAGGAGCGCCCAATCGTCGAATGCCAGATCAATGATGACGAGCCCCGCCGTCGGCAGCTTTTCACTGAGGCGCTCACGCGCCGCCGCATCGCCCGAAGCAACCAGTGCGACCGCGACATCATGTAAGCCCGGATTGTGACCGACGAGGAGCAGCGACCGTGTTCGGCCGGTTTCGGTTATCAGGGCCAGCAGGTTGTCGGCACTGGCATTGTAGATGCGCTCTTCGCCGACTGCTTTCGGCGCTGGGGCGAAATAGTCGGCGGCAAGCGTCCAAGTTTCCCGAGCCCGGGTGGCTGGCGACACCAGAGCGAGATCGGGAACGAGGCCGTGCCGTGCCATATAGGCGCCGATTGCCTGTGCGTCGCTGCGGCCGCGCTTAGTGAGCTCGCGGTCGCGGTCGCGCGCGCCGAGTTCGGCGCGCTCGGTCTTGGCATGGCGCAGCAGCATCAGACGGCGCATCGCGGCAATGTCGCTTTCTTCCTGGGGCGAGTCTAGCATGGTTGCCTTCTCGACGGCGCGGACCCACCGAGTGACGACACAATCCCAAACTGCCATTTATCCGCAGAGCTGGTATGCCGCGACCAAGATCGCAGCGCCGGAACGGCCTCCGCTCGCCGCCGACCTCGACGTCGATGTTTGCGTGATTGGCGGCGGCCTCGCCGGCCTGACCGCGGCGCGGGAAATCGCGCGCAGTGGCTGGTCGGTGGCGCTGTTGGAGGCCAGACGTCTCGCCGGCAGCGCGTCCGGCCGCAGCATTGGTTTTGTGCTGTCCGGATTCGCTGCCGAGCCGGCGCGGCTGATCGAACGCGTCGGCTTCGATCAGACACGCGCGCTGTGGGCGCTCGCGCAGACCGGCGTCGACTACGTGAGCGATACGATCGCCGCCGAAGGCGTGGGCGGCATCGACCCGGAGCCGGGCTGGCTTCATGTCTCCAAATCCGACAACGGCGGGGACCTGCTGCGTCACGGCGAGTTGCTCGGCCAACTTGGCTGCGACGTCGAATACTGGCCGGCCGAGCGGGTACGCGCGTTCCTGCGCAGCGATCGCTATTTTCAGGCCATCCATTTTCCGCGCGCGTTCTCCATCCATCCGCTTAATTATGCGCTTGTGCTTGCGGCGGCGGCCGAACGCGACGGCGCGCGCCTTTTCGAAAACACCCCGGCGCTGTCGATCGATCCGGCCGGCGTGCGCAAGCGCATCGTCACGCCGCATGCGCGGTTGCGCGCCGACGAGGTCGTGCTTGCTGGCAATATCGAAATACGTGGATTGATGCCCCGGCTGGCGGCGACGCTCGTTCCGATCACGACCTATGTTATCACAACGCAGCCGATCGGATCGCGGCTTGGCGAGGCCGTCGCCTACCGCGGCGCGGTGAGCGATACTGATCGCGCCGATAATCACTACCGGATCGTCGGCGGCGATCGGCTGATGTGGTCCGGGCGCGCCACCACATGGGGGCGGAATGTGCAGCGCTATGTCGGTGCGCTCACCGCCGATATCGAAAAGACCTATCCGCAGCTCGGGCCCGTCGCAGCCGAGTTCGCGTGGGCGGGGACGCTGGGCAACACCGTGCACCGTATGCCGCAGATCGGCGAGCTTGGGCCCGGCGTGTGGCTCGCCAGCGGTTTTGGCGGCCACGGGCTCAACACCACCGCGCTTGCCGGCAATCTGATCGCGCGCGCCGTGGTGCACGGCGATCGGACGTGGCGGCAGTTCACGCCATTCGAACTGGTCTGGGCCGGCGGACTTCTTGGCCGCGCGGCGGTACAGATGCGCGTCTGGATCAAGCGCTTCAGCGAAGCTGTCGCCGAGCGCCGCGCCCGCGGGCCCGAACGCATGCGCCGCCGCCCGCAGGTCGGCCCAGGGGCAGGCGAGTCCACGTGGGCCGCGCAGCCCGAAAGGCTAGCGCACGCGCCGGACGGTGAACCGCCTGAGCCCGCCAAATAAGTGCGCGCCGGAGGACGGCAGGCTTGGTGTTTCGTAGCGAAGCGAGCCGCCCGAGCCTCACTGCGGCGCGTTGGCCATGATTTTGCGCACCGCATCGATGACACGGAGCATGGCAGGTGTGGGGTCGCCCAGCGTGACCAGCGCCAGTCGCTGGACGATGGTATGCTCGGTTTTCAATTCGTGCGCAGTGGATTTGGCGACGATCCCGAGCTGCGAAAGTCCCAATGCATCGGGTAATTGCTCCGTCACCTTGATGACCTGAGAGCTGATTTGAACAGTAATGGGATTGGGAACCGTGATGTGTTTGCCGTGCAGAAACTCTTCCTCGATGGAGGCCTGAACGCCGCCGCCACCGCGCACCATGACAATTCTGATCGGCCGATCGGGACCGCCGACATCGTGCCAGTTGGTGATCTCGCCGAGCAATATTTGCCGCATTTTGTCGTCGGAAACCGCGTTGACGGGATTGTCTTTGTTGACCGCAAACGCCATTCGTGTGCTCGCGACTTCAAATGTTTTCAGTTGACCAACGTCGAGTGCTGGATGGGCGGATTTCAGTTCACCAATTTCATTGTCCAGCGGCCCGGAGATCATGGCGAAATCACCACGCTTCTCAAATAGCGCGAGTAGGCCGAGGCTCGATTTGCTCGGCACAACTGTGAGTTTGACGCCGGCGGCTTTTTCGATGGGACCCTGATATGGCTCCATCACGCGATGAGTGAAGGTTGTCGATCCCTGAATGATGAAGGTCGGCTTTCCCCCACTGTCGGCGCTTTGTGCCCGTACAGGATGCGCCGTCAGCGTAAGCGCCGCGGCCAATGCGAAGATGAAGCGAAGCCCGTGCATGACGTGCGATCCATCTGAGTGAGATCACATTGACACGCGATACAATAAGAAAAGATTATAAATCGCGTGTCGCGCGGACGATATAATCCTAATGGTAGAAAATGGACCGAACAAGGTTGTGTTTTTCATTGCTGCAATAAAACTGACATCAAACTGTCACACCCGGCAGAGCATGAAGATGTAGGCTCGGTTCGCAGGTAAGACGGAGAGCGACGTCGATGTGGGCTTCGGTGATGGGCAATTGGGGAAATACCGTAGCCATTGCTGCTTTCATTGCGCTGCTCTTGTTCTCGGCGGTGCTTTTTGGAATTCATGCCTGAGCGTTTGCGGAAGGTACGGCTACATCTTCCGGCGAGAATTGATTGCGGGCGAGGCACGCGGCCATTGCATTGCATCGTCTCTGATCTATCAGAAACAGGCGCGCGGATGGCGTTAGCCAAGGACACGAGGCTTCCGGACGAGTTCGTGTTGGTTCTTTCGGCGGACGGCCGCGGCCGGCGCCGCTGCCGCATCGTGCGGCGGGACTACCTTGAGGTCAGTGTACGATTTTTACCGAACAAAACTGAGACCAAATAACAACCGGCCTGTCGAAGTCGTCGCACAGCTGAGAGAGCTTGTGGCCTCGCCCGGTTCTCTTCTACGAGGCGGACATTTTCAGTTGTATTTATGGTAAGTGCGACAAGATAGCGCGGCACAACTCATCCAGGAGATGGCGGCGTTCGCGCCCAGTGCAGGGACGCCGCCGGCGGCCCTGTCGCTCGATCAGACGATAGCGCCGTCAGCGATCAGCGCCTTGCTGACGACCAATCAAGCCCGCCATCGGTCGCGTCAAATCTTTTGAAAGTGAATTTCGTCGGCGAGCGCAGTCCACAGCGCGATGTCGTCGGCGAGCCGCTTGTTGAATTGCCCGGGAGTCGTCGGCGCCGCCTCGTTGCCGAAGGCTTGGAGCTTTTGGATCGTCGCCGGCTCCTTGAGAATCCGCACCACCTCGGTGTTAAGACGCGTCAGGATCGGCGCCGGCAGGCCGGCGGGCGCGACCAGTCCCTGCCACGCGCTGACGTTGAAGCCTGGGACCCCACTTTCGGCCACGGTCGGGACCTCCGGTAGTGCGAAATAGTGCTTATCGCTGGAAACTGCGAGCGCATTGAGCTTGCCGCTGCGGACATGCGGAATGAGGGCCGCAGGGGGATCCATCATGAAATCCAGCCGGCCGGCCAGCAGTTCGAGAGCGGCTGGCTCACTGCCGCGAAACGGAACGTGCTGAACTTTAATCTTGGTTTTCAGCGCGAACAATTCGATCGCCAATTGCGGTCCCGATCCAAGGCCGGGTGTGCCGTAAAGCAGCGGCGCGGGCCGTGTGCGCGCAGCGTTGAGCAACTCGGCCACGGTTTTGATGCCACTGCTGACGTTGGTGCACATCATATAGGGGTATTCTGAGGCGAGCGTGATGGTCGCGAAGTCGCCAAGCGAACGATAGGGCAGGTGGGCGAAGGTCGCCGCCGCGGTGGCGAAGCCCGACGGAATCACCATCAACGTGTAGCCGTCCGGCGTGGCGCGCGACACAAACGCCGACGCGCTGGTGCCGGAGGCACCGGGCTTTGGCTCGACGATAACGGGTTGGCCGAGCGCCTTCTGCAGGCCGTCGGCGATGAGGCGGGCGACAACATCGGATGGGCCGCCAGCCGGAAAGCCGTGGATTATGGTAATGGTCCGGGACGGCCAGTCCGCGGCGGCGGCGCTGCGCGCGGTAAATGCGGCGAGACCGCCGAGGCCGCCGATCACGGTGCGGCGTGTGAGCTTTTTGGTCATGGAATTCCTCCCATTCTGTTTGATTTTTTGTTCCGAGTGAGCGACACAACATTCGGGAGCACAAACCGCGCTTCCGTCACCGACCTTCGCGGCGCGCCATGAAGGCGAGCCGCTCGAACAGGTGCACGTCCTGTTCGTTCTTCAAGAGCGCGCCGTGCAGCGGCGGTATCAGTCTTTTCGGATCGCGCTCGCGCAAGGTCGCGACCGAAATATCCTCGACCATGAGCAGCTTGAGCCAGTCGAGCAATTCGGATGTCGAAGGCTTCTTCTTCATTCCCGGCACGTCTCGGATTTCGTAGAACAGCTTGAGTGCTTCTCCCACTAGCCGCTGTTTGATGCCGGGAAAGTGGACATCGACGATGGCGCGCATGGTATCGGGATCGGGAAAGCATATATAATGAAAGAAGCAGCGGCGCAGAAACGCGTCCGGCAATTCTTTTTCGTTGTTAGAGGTGATGACCACGATCGGCCGGCGCCGGGCATGGACAGTTTCTCCCGTTTCGTAGACGAAGAACTCCATGCGATCGAGTTCCTGGAGGAGGTCATTGGGGAATTCGATGTCGGCCTTATCGATCTCGTCGATCAGGAGTACCGGCCGCTCGTCGGCGGCAAATGCGTCCCACAGCTTGCCGCGCTTGATGTAATTACGGATGTCCTTGACGCGGACGTCGCCCAGCTGGCTGTCGCGCAGCCGCGTCACCGCGTCGTACTCATAGAGGCCCTGCTGCGCCTTGGTGGTCGATTTGACGTGCCACTCGATCAGTGGCGCCGTGAGCGCCTTGGCGACCTCGATGGCGAGCACGGTCTTACCAGTGCCGGGCTCGCCTTTGACCAGGAGGGGCCGCTCCAGCGCGATTGCGGCGTTGACCGCCACTTTCAGATCGTCAGTCGCCACATAGCCGCTGGTGCCTTCAAAGCGCATTGCGTCCCTGCCATCTGTTGCGTCTGTCATAAAGCACACGCCAGCCGGCGGTCAAAAAGCGTGACAGCGTGAACCAACGCACCCAAGACAGCCTCGAGCCTTCTATTCCGAAGCTTTAAGCAAGGGTCGGACTTGCGATTGGTGGGTTCTAAATTCGTTAGAAGCGCTGGCAATAATCCCGCCTAAGCAATGGATTCCGCAAGAAAATCTTAGTACGCCTGGCCACCACTGGGGGCTTCCTGAGCATTCGAATGAAGCCGATGAGGCCGGAAAATGGCGAAGGTTTTCGTAGCGCGCCGGCGGCCGCTTAATTTTGGTATGGCGGAGGGCTACGAACCGCCGCACTGAGCCGCGAAGAGATTAAGCAACTCCTAAGGACGACGTTCGCCTCTATGGCGCATGAGAATGTGTTCAACATGTCAGCACCTATGCGTCAACAGCCCCTGGCCAAACCGCAGACTTAGGACACTCCGCCCGGTCACTCCAGTTTTGTCATTTAGGACATTACCCAAGCCCGGACCACGCGGGCCCTATAAGGCGAAGGAAAATTCAAACTGATGGGGTGGATGGCCCCCTCACGGCATCTAAGTGCCAAAATGGTGGTCGTCGAAGATCACCAGGAACGGGAGCCATCCATGAACGAGATTACAACGATTGGGCTGGATCTGGCCAAGAACATTTTCCAGGTCCATGGCGTCGATGCAACCGGTGCGGCAGTGTTGCGGAAGCGGGTGCGGCGTAACCAGGTGCTCGCCTTCTTTGGCCACATGCCACGATGTGTGGTCGGCATGGAGGCGTGTGCGACGGCACATTACTGGGCGCGCGAACTGAAGACGCTCGGCCATGAAGTGCGCCTTATGCCGCCGCAATACGTGAAGGCCTACGTCAAGCGTAACAAGAATGATGTGGCCGATGCCGAGGCGATCTGCGAAGCGGTCGAGCGACCGTCGATGCGCTTCGTGCCGGTGAAGACGGCTGAACAGCAAGCGGCGCTGTTGATGCATCGTGGGAGGGAGCTTCTGGTTCGACAGCGCACCATGCTGGCCAATGCGCTGCGCGGCCACTTGGCCGAGTTCGGCCTCATCGCGACACAGGGTCTGCATAACGTGGCGGGGTTGATCGCGATCGTCAGGGACCACACGGATGAACGCGTGCCGGGTATGGCTCGTCAGGTGTTGCAGGTGATCGCGGGACAGCTTGACGACCTCCACACGCGGATTGCTGCCATCGACGTGCAGATCATGGCTTGGCATAAGAGCAACCCAATCAGCCAGCGCTTGGCGACCATTCCGGGCATCGGGCCGATCGTCGCCACCGCCCTCGCAGCGACTGTTGTAGAGCCCGGTGTATTCCGCAGCGGTCGGGAGTTTGCCGCCTGGCTGGGTCTTGTGCCGCGGCAGAACTCCACCGGGGGCAAAGCTCGCCTCGGCGGCATCAGCAAACGAGGCGACAGCTATCTCAGGCGTATCCTGGTCAACGGTGCACATGCGGTGCTGTTGCGCTCGAAGGCGGCCAAGGCCGACCCTTGGTTGGCGTCTCTGCGAACCCGGAAACACCGCCTGGTCGTGGCGGTTGCCCTGGCGAACAAGACGGCGCGCATTGCTTGGGCAATCATGAGCAAAGGAGATATCTACCGACGCACCGCAGCGGCTGCATAGTTTGCCGAGCGGCGGTACGGCCGGAAGCTTGCGAGAGGAACGCGTGATGGCAAATCGGTCGACCCGACGGATCGAGAGAACCTGTCGTGTCTCAGGGGAACCCTAATCCCGGCAAACTGATAAGGACTCGATCGGCGGAACCCATCAGGGCCAGCGGTCCATGCTCGACCGCATCAACAGGCCGGACACATGACCGCAAGCGACCAAGTCACACGCGAAAAACTCTTGCAAGCCGGGGGCCATCCACACATGAGACACTACCGCCCTTTCGAATACATTGACGGCCGCGCTTTGAGCCGCTCACTCTTGGAACGACTGATTTGCACGCTTCCTCTGGGAGCTGTCTTCAGCTTCGCTTGCGGCTAGGCAGGCATGAAAAAACAGGCAAACATTCCAGTTAACAATGAGCCGAAAGTGTTCTGGCAACCGCAGAAGCCGGGACTGGCTCAAATGGCCGCGATGCTGGCAAAAGCACTAGCATTGCATCAAGTCGGCCGATTGGCGGAGGCGGAAACAGTCTACAAACGAATCCTGGACATTCAACCGGATCAATTCGATAGTCTGCATCACTTAGGCATCATTCTTTTCCAGCGCGGCGATCCGGCTGCGGCCGTTGCGCAAATAGATCGCGCTCTGAAAAGAAATCCCGATGACGTTGCGGCCCTGAACAATCGCGGCAATGCTCTGCTGGCGCTGCGACGATACGAGGAGGCGCTGGCAAGCTACGATCGAGCGCTGGCGCTGCAGCCCGCTTACGCCGACGCGCTGTGCAATCGCGGCGCGGCCTTGCACGCGCTCAAGCGCTATGGCGAGGCGCTTGCAGCCTGCGACCGCGCTATCGCATTGCAGCCGGATTACGCCGAGGCGCACTCCAACCGCGGCAACACACTGAGGGAATTGCGCCGCTACAGCGAGGCGGTGGAGGCTTGCGACCGTGCGCTGGCGCTGGCGCCTGGCTTCGCCGAGGCGCACTGCAATCGCGGCAGCACCCTGCATGCTCTGGGGCGGTTCGACGAGGCGCTGGCGAGCTTTGACCGCGCCTTGGCGTCGCGGCCGGCCTATGTGGAGGCGCTGTGTAATCGCGCCGCGGCTCTGCACGCGCTGAAGCGCTATGACGAAGCACTCGTGGCCTGTGACCACACCATTGTGTTGGAGCCGGACTACGCCGAGGCGCACGCCAATCGCGGCAACACGCTCAGGGAACAGCGGCGCTACGCCGAAGCGGTGGAGGCTTGCGATCGTGCGCTGGTGTTGGCGCCGGATAATGCCGAGGCGCACTGCAATCGCGGCAATGCCCTGCATGGTTTGCAGCGGTTCGACGAAGCGCTGGCGAGCTTTGACCGGGCGTTGAGGCTGGTGCCGACATATGATGACGCCCTGTGCAATCGCGGCGTGGTTTTGCACGCGATGAAGCGCTACGACGAGGCGCTTGCGGCCTGCGACCTCACCATCGTATTGCATCCGGATTACGCCCAGGCACACTCCAATCGCGGCGCTACGCTGCAGGATTTGATGCGCTGCGATGAGGCGTTGGCGAGCTATGACCACGCGCTGGCATTGCGGCCGGATCTTGCCGGCGCCCATAACAATGCGGCGCTGTGCCGCCTGCTGGTCGGCGACTTTGAACGCGGCTGGCAAGAGCACGAATGGCGGTGGCAAGCCGATCAGCTGGCGAGTGAAAGGCGCAACTTTCCGCAGCCGCTATGGCTTGGCTCGGGCGAGCTTGCCGGTCGGACCATTTTGCTGCACGCCGAGCAGGGCTTTGGCGATACCTTGCAGTTTTGCCGCTACGTCCCGCTGCTCGCGTCGCGCGGCGCCCGCGTCATTCTGGAGGTACAACGGCCCTTGCAGCGTTTGATGGGCACGCTGGCGGGCGCTCCACAGGTCATCTCGCGGGGCGAACCGTTGCCTACGTTTGACCTGCACTGTCCGCTGCTCAGCCTGCCGCTGGCGATGCGGACCCAGATCGACACGATTCCGGCGCGGATGCCTTATCTGGCCGCGACGGAAGACCAGGTGCGGGAGTGGCGCGATCGTCTCGCCGGGCACGAAAAGCCGAGAGTGGGCCTGGTCTGGGCCGGCAATCCAAGGAAGGAGCTGGCCAATTGCTTTCGGGTCGATGCCCTGCGCAGCATGGAATTTGCTCAACTCGCGCCTCTGTTGGACGTCTCGGGTTGCGAATTCTACAGCCTGCAGAAAGGCGACGACGCCGTCGCCCAGCTGCGCGATAGCGCCCTGCGCCGCCATGTCGTGGATTGGACCGACGACCTGCACGATTTCTCGGATACCGCCGCGCTGGTCGAAAATCTGGATCTGGTCATCACGGTCGATACCGCGGTGGCGCATCTGGCGGGCGCACTGAACAAGCCGTTCTGGCTGCTCAACCGCTACAATACCTGCTGGCGCTGGTTGCTCGATCGCGAAGACAGCCCCTGGTATCCGACTGCTCGCCTGTTTCGGCAGGATGCCGGCATGCAATGGGATGGCGTTGTGGCACGGGCTTGTGCCGCGTTGGGCGACTACGCTCGCGGCGGCGGTTGAAACGGGCTCCATTAAGGCGCGCAAAAACTCTATTCGCGTCCGGGGTTTGCGCCGGCGCCCTGGATACGTGCCCGTACATTTTTTACGGCTACTCGGTGAATGCCGACGGGCTGGTCAGCGCCTGCTTCCTCGATTGGGGCCGCAAGCTGGTGATCGGTGATGTCCGCCGACAGTCCATGAAGGGAATTTGGAATTCGGACTTGATGAACGCGCTGCGGCTCCAGCATCTTGAAAGCCGGCGGCGGCAGAATGCCGTCTGCGGCGGCTGTGGCCAGCTCAGTCATTGCCTGCCGGACAATATCGATGCCCACCGGCTGGCGTTGCTGGCCAAGTTCCAAGAAGCGGTTCACCTCGAACCTTCAGCCAAGGCACCGGGCGGCATTGCTCCAGGCGCACGGGTGACCGAGGCGGCGGCATGAGAATTCTGCATATCGCTACACACTTGGGCCGCGGCATCGGCAGGGCTCATGCGGCGATCGCCCGCGAGTTGCCGCGCGGTGTCGAGCAGACCTTCCTGTTGCTCGAAGCGCCGATAGACCGCCGACATGCGCACGTTATCGCGCGGTGCGGGGGGCGTGTCATCGTCGGACGCGATCCGGCGCAAATTCGTGCGCTTATCCTTCAAGCGGACATCGTCCAGCTTGAGTATTGGGGCCATCCGCTTCTGAACGAATACGCGCAGTTCATTTTCGTGCCAGGTGTCAAAACTGTTTGCTGGTGTCACGTCTCCGGGCCGTTCGCGCCGGCCTTGCCTGCCTTCCCGGCCGTCGATCGGTTGGTGCTCACCAGCGATATCTCGCTGCCAGTCGTGCCGTGCTCAATTCGCGACCGGACCTCTGTGATCAACAGCGGTTCTGGCTTTTCCGGCATGCGGCCGAATGCGCGGCCGGCCGGGCGTGCGCCTGCGGCCGCCTATCTCGGCACGGTCGACTTCAAGAAACTGCATCGCAGAATCTTCGACGCCGTCGACGTCCTCGATGACGGTATGGATGATGAGCTGACGCCGATATCGTTGTGGGGCCACATCAATCCGGAAGTCGCAAACTGTGCGGCCGCGATGCGCCATCCGGCGCGGATAGAGCTCAAGGGTCACACGCTCGATCCTGTGTCCGTGCTCGCCGAAGCTGATATTTTCTTTTATCCGCTGCGGACCGACCATTATGGCACGGCCGAGAATGCCCTCGTCGAGGCAATGTCGTTGGGTCTCGTTCCGGTCGTGCTCGACAACCCGGCTGAGACGAAGATCGTTTCCCACGGCAAGTCGGGGTTTGTAGCGCGCACCATCGACGAATGCGTCCCGTATCTGAGGCGGCTCGTGCGGCAACGGTCGCTCCGCGAGGAGATGGCAGCCAACGCCGTGCGCGAAGCACAGGCAAAGTCGCCGGTGCGCTCCGCCAACGCGTTCGTCGCATTGTGGGCCGGTCTGATCGTCGAACGCAGCAACATGCAGGTGAGGCAATATGCTTGATCTACCCGATCTCACACTAGTCGCGATTTACACCGCCGCCCATGAACTGACGGAGATGGCGGTGGCCGAATGCACTCGGCATGTCCGCTTCGGCGACGTGAAGCTCTTCACCGACCGGCCGTTGCGATCACGACGCAGGCTGGCGTGTTCACGGCTTATGAGGTGCCGCGCTATATCAGAACCAGCCACGTCCTGTTCATTCACGTTGAACCCTCGATGTGGCGCCCGCAGTTCCTCGATTGCGATTATATCGGCGCGCCCTGGTGGTATCGCGACGGACTGAATGTCGGCAACAGCGGCTTCTGCATTCGCTCAAAGGCCCTCATTGATTTTCTGGCCGCTCATCCGGCGGAATTTCCGCTGGCCATGCCCGAGGATGAGGTTCTGTGCCGCCACTATCGGCCGCGGCTGCCGCAATTCAAGTGGGCCAGTGAAGCGCTGGGCGCTGAATTTGCGTTCGAACGAACGCGCATTCCAGGCGGTCGCTCGTTCGGCTTTCACGGCATGTTCAACTGGCCATATGTGCTCACAGACGCACAGATCGCGGCGCGACTTCTCCGCGCCACCGGCTACGTCCTGGGATCGCAGCACTGCAGTGAAATGCAGGCGCTGTTGGCGGCGCGGCAGAGCGGACGGGCGGCCTAGGGTCAATCCCTTCGCGGCTTGTCCTCCTCAACACTCACGCAAACGCGCGTGAACCTGTGTCATGACCGGTTCCCACTGGCGTGTTTGATCCTGGCGGAATAGGCGCACCGTCGGGTACCACGGGGTATCGTTGCGATCGAGCAACCACCGCCAGTCCGGAATATACGGCAGGAGCAGCCAGACGGGTTTGGCCAAAGCTCCCGCGAGATGGGCGACGCTGGTGTCCACGGCGATGATCAGATCGAGGTTCGCGATCAGCGCTGCGGTATTGGCGAAACTCTTCAAATCATTGCCGAAATGCAGGATGCCGTGCCGTTCGTGCAGCAGATTTTCATCCACCGCGCGAATGTCCCGCTGCAAGCTCACAAAGCTGGCGTCGATGCCGTCCAGGAGCGCTAATATAGATCTCAGCGGGATTGATCGATTGTGATCGTTCGTATGGGTCGGACGGCCAGACCAGGCGAGGCCAATTCGGCGGCGGTTGGACGAGCCGAGTCGCTTTCTCCAGTCAGTGACGGCCTCAGGGCTCGCGCATAGGTAGGGCGTTGCAGACGGTATGGTCGCAAGCTTGGTCGAAAACGCGAGCGGCAAACTGAGAAGCGGACAATGCACGTCGAAGTCGGGCAGCGCGTGGCCGCGCGACACGACTTCGATAGGAGCGGCGAGCGTACCGGTAAGTTCGCGCAGCGGCTCCTGTACTTCCAGGATGACCCGTGCCCCGCGCGCCGCAACGAGGGGCGCGTATCGGCAAAATTGGATCGTGTCACCGAATCCCTGCTCGGCATGGAGCAGGATGGTTTTCCCAGCTATATCGGATGACCCTAGCCACAGCGGCTGCGCAAAATTGCGCCGATCGCTTTCCATATGCGCGGTCTGCCAGCGCCATTCGTGCTTTTGCCAACCGCGTTCGAAGTTCCCGATCAAAAGACGGCACAGGCTCTCATTGTAATGCGCGTCGGCGAAATCTGGCCGCAGCGTATGGACACGATCATACTGCGACAGCTCTTCGCTGAACCGCTTGATTTGGTGCAGCGTAACCCCGCGATTGTTGAGCGCTTCGAGATAGTTCGGTCGCAGTTTTAATGCACACTCGTAGCTCGCAACTGCTTCATTGAAGCGCTGCAGCCCCTTCAGAGCATTGCCCCGGTTGTAATGAGCCTCGGCGGAGCCCGGGCATAGCACAACGGCGCGGTCGCAGCTTTTCAAAGCGTTGTCGAAGCGACGCAGCTCACGCAGGGTTGCGCTCTGATTGAGAAGCGCGTCCGCATAGTGCGGATTTAAGTCAAGCGCACGGCTATAATCCGCCAGCGCTTCATCAAACCGCTTTATCGCGTGCAAGATTACGCCGCGATTGTTGTACGCATCGGCGAGATTGGGCCGCAGCGCCAGGGCCCGGTCATAGGCTGCCAACGCCTCATCGAAGCGCTTCAAGGCATGCAGGACGATGCCCCGGCGGCAATGCACCTCTGGAAAGTCCGGTCGCAATTCCAGCGCCCGGTCGTAGCTGACAAGCGCCTCGGTGAACCGGTCGAGCGACGAAAGAGTGTTGCCCCGGTTGTAATGCGCCTCGGTATAGTCGGGCCGGGCCGCAATCGCCTGATCAAAGCTTGCCAGTGCAGCGTCAAGCCGTTGCATATCCTTTAGCGTATTGCCGCGATTGAGTAGCGCCTCTGCATAATCCGGCCGCAAGGAAAGCGCGCGTGCGAAACTGGCGAGCGCCTCCTCAACCCGGCTAAGTGCGTGGAGCACCAGGCCGCGATTATTCAGGGCTAGGATATTGTCGGGAATTCTTCTGAGGGCGGCATCGATTTGCGAAAGGGCGCCCGCATGATCGCCACGCTGATGATGGATCAGTCCACGCAGATGCAGAGCGTCAAAATGATCGGGCTCGCTTGCCAGGATTTGCGTGTAAATCCATTCCGCCTCCACCACGCGGCCCGCCTGATGATGCGCAAATCCGTCAGCCAGCAAAGAGGGCACATCCGTTGGTCTTGTGTGCTGCTGAGCCATATCCAAATGATGCTTCGGTGAATCGGATCGGTTGGCCAGGCCGACGCGGCGCAATCCCACCCAGCAAGCGTTAATGAAATATTGACGCTAATTTTCCGTTAATCTGTTCAATTCGCCAACGCACACCATCATTCGCTTGTGCCTTTTGGCCCAGGCGGCCGCGAGGCCAGTTACAGGCCACTCATGGCATCCTCGCGTCGGCAATTTGTGCCGGGTGGGGGGCATATCCGTCCCGGCATCGGACGGGTGTTTCGGTGCAACACATTGAAATGTCGCTCAAAGTTCCGTGGCACAGGGTTTGCTGCGGGCTGGCCGGGATTGGGTCGCCGGTTGCGTCCCGTTGCTTACCGAGTTGGAGATCAAGTCATGGGTATCTTCGATGCATTGACCAGCGCGGTCGCCGGTCTGCAAGCGCAGTCGTTCTCGTTACAGAACATCTCGGGCAACATCGCCAACTCGCAGACCACCGGTTACAAGGAGACCGATACCGCCTTCCAGGATCTGGTCTCGCAGGCCGCCTTGAACCAGCAAACCTCGGGCGGAGTGATAGCCAGCTCGGTTGCGACCAATACCGTGCAGGGCTCGATCCAGAGCACGTCCGTGGCGACCGATATGGCGATCAACGGCGCTGGCTTCTTCGTGGTGGCAAAGCCGACCGGCCTCACCGACAACCAGCCGCAATTCTCCGGCGTCGACGACTATACACGCGCCGGCAACTTTCAGATGAACAGTTCCGGCTATCTGGTCAACAGCGCCGGCTATTATCTGATGGGAATTCCGGTCGACGCCAGCACGGGCAATCCGCAAGGCAGCGTGCCCCAGGTGCTTCAGTTCAACAACAATTTTATTCCTGCGCAGGCGACAACCTCGATCAACTACAATCTCAACCTGCCCAGTGCGCCCACATCGGGCCAGATATCGCCGGCCGATTTTGGCAACAACCCGATCGCCGGCGCGGAGATTCTCGGCACCGGCGGCACGATCTCCCCGGACGCGGCGGCGATCGGCACCGGAACGGTCTCCAACCTGACCAACGCGACCCTGCTGGCGGGCGGTTCAGGTCTTGGAATTACCAGCGGCGACAAGATCATCGTCGGCGACGGCTCCAACACGACCAGTTACACGGTGACGGGCACGTCGACCGTCGGCGACCTGATCAACGCCATCAATGGCGGTAGCGCGCAGGTGACCGCCACGCTCAACAACGGCAATCTGAAACTCACCGGGGACAACGATACCGCCGTCGTCTCGATCACCGACAACAACGGCGCGCCGGGCACCGACGCCACCCTTCTCGGTTTCGGCTCCAGCAACAATACGTTCAACCCTACGAACCTGATAACGCAGGGTCTCACCGGTACCTTGGATGTTTCGGTCGGTGGCGGCTCACCCCAGACCATTACGATCGGCACCGGCGCCGGCGATGTCGAGACGCTGGCTCAGCTGCAAACCGCCGTCCAGGGCCTGTCAGGCGTGATCGGCACGGTAGACACCCAGAATGGCGACATCTCGCTGGTGGCGAAGGACCCGACCGCGACAATCGCGGTGACCAGCACCGGCGGAGCATCGCCATCGAAATTCGGCATCCAGACGACATCCGTTTTGCCGGGGAACGGCACAGTGATCGGCAGCGATCTCGCCACTTTCACCAGCCAGTCGATCGATGGCGGGTCGGTCACCGCCTATGACAGCGACGGCAATCCGCTCAACGTGCAATTCCGCTGGGGGCAGGTCACCAACGCCGACGGCCAAAGCATGTGGAATTTGTTCTACCAGACAAACTCAGGCGCGACCGGCACGCAGTCGGCATGGCAGAATGCCGGGACCAACTTCATCTTTAATGCCAGCGGTCAGCTGATCCAGCCAAGCACAAGCACGCTTACGCTGCCGCTGACCATCAACGGCGATACGCTCAGCAGCGTCCAGATCGGTTTTGGCACCAACGGCCTGACACAGTTCGCCAATACGGCCGGCACCGCGCAGGTCACCCAGCTTCAGCAAAACGGCTTCGCCGCAGGTTCGCTGCAGTCGGTGTCCGTCGACACCAATAACCGCGTCGTTGGCTCGTTCTCGAACGGCCAGACTATCCCGTTGGCGGAGATAACGCTGGCCAACTTCAACGGCACCAATTCGCTGCAGGCGTTGAGCGGCGATGCCTTCGCGGCCACCCCGGAATTGGGCAACCCGATCTTCTCGGGAACCGGGACGATCCAGGGCAGTTCGCTGGAATCGTCCAACGTCGATATCGCCACGCAATTCAGCAGCCTGATCGTGGCGCAACAGGCATATTCGGCCAATGCCCGCGTCATGTCGACGGCCGACCAGATGATCCAAAGCCTGCTGCAAGTGATTCAGTGAGGTGGCACGGCGGTCGGACGACGCAATTCGAATGAGCCGCGGGGACGGCTGAAGCGATGGGCCTTTCTCAAGCGCTATCGTCGGCTCTGGCGGGCGTCAACACGACGCAGCAAAGTCTGTCGGTCATCGCCGGCAACGTCGCGAATGCGAACACGCCGGGGTATGTCGAGGAAACCGCCAGCCAGGCTACGGTCGCTATCAGCGGCCAGCCCGGCGCTGGCGTCGAAATTACCGGCATCAACCGCGATCTCAATACGCTGCTTCAGGGCCAGTTGTGGACCGAAACATCAGGCAGCTCCTATGCCGATACGAGCGCGCAGATCTATCAGCAGCTGCAGCAGATTTACGGTACGCCGGGGTCTTCGACGTCGTTTGACGCGATCTACAACAATTTCACCACAGCCCTGCAGGGTCTGTCGAGCAACCCCGCGTCGGCGTCGCAGCAGAGCGCGGTGATCGGAGCCGCCCAAACGCTGACGCAAAATCTCAATTCGATGACCTCGACGGTACAGCAGCTGCGCACCCAGGCGGAGCAGGGTATCTCCGCGGGCGTCCAGGCAGCGAACACTGCATTGTCTCAGATCGCGCAGATCAATCAGCAGCTCGAGTCAGCCAGTGCGGACAGTGCGACGGCTTCGCTCGAAGATCAGCGCGATCAGGCCATCACGCAGGTGGCGCAGCTGATGAATGTCACTGTCGTCCGCAACCCCGATAATCAGATTTCGGTCTTTACCGGCAATGGCCAGCAGCTGGTCGCAGGGCCGCAAGCCTCGCAGCTTTCTTTCAGTAATTCCGGAACGCTGTCGGCGACCTCGCTGTGGAGCGCCAATACCAGTCAGGACGGTGTCGGCACCATCACCCTGACTTTGCCGGGCGGAACCACCAGCGATCTGATCGCCGAAGGCGCGATCCAATCAGGCCAACTCGGCGCCTATGTACAGATGCGCGACAGCATTCTGCCGCAGGCGCAAAATCAGCTCGACGAACTGGCCAATCAAATGTCGCAAGCGTTGTCGAACCAGACGACGGCAGGCACGGCGGTTACCTCGGGCAGTCAGGCGGGTTTCAACGTCGATGTCGGTGCTCTATTGCCCGGCAATACGGTACAGCTTAGCTATACCGATTCCGGAAACGTCACGCACAACGTCACGATCGTGTCGCTGGGGCAGGGCGGCGCGCTGCCGTTGCAGACGTCGCCGCCGAATTCCAACAACCAGATTATTGGAACCGACTTCTCCGGCGGCCTCGCCTCGGTCGTCTCACAGCTCAATAGCGCGTTCGGTGGCAAATTGCAGTTTGCCAATCCGTCAGGGACCGTACTTCAGGTTCTCAACGCAAATGCGACCAGCAACGTCGTGAATTCGCTGTCGGCGACCGCAACGGCGACCTCGCTGACGGGCGGCAGCGCGCCATTGCCGCTGTTCACCGATGGCGGTCGGCCCATCACTGGGGTGCTGACGTCGACTGGCTCCCAGACCACGGGCCTTGCCGGCACGATAGCAGTCAACTCAGCGCTGATCAGCTCGCCAGCGAGCCTCGTCGCCTATGCGGCCAATACGACGGCGGGCGACCCGACGCGGCCGAATTTCTTGCTCAATCAGCTGACCAACGCGACGCTGACCTTTTCGCCCGACACCGGGATCGGGACAGCGCAGGCGCCATATTCGGCGAATCTACTCGACTACATGAGCCAGATCGTCAGCCAGCAAAGCCAAGCGGCGAACGCGGCGACGAATTTGCAGCAGGGTCAGGACACGGTCTTGTCCTCGCTGCAACAGCGTTTCAATGACCAGTCCGGAGTCAATATCGACACCGAGATGTCCAATTTGATCGCCCTGCAGAACGCCTACAGCGCGAATGCGCGGGTGATGAGCGTCATACATCAGATGATGTCGACGCTGTTGCAGGTGGCCGCATGAGCGTTACCGGACCCGGTTCCATCACTGCGCTTAATCTGACCGCGCAGAATAACATCTTCAATCAACTGTCCACGCTGAGCCAGCAGCTGGGCACCGGTGAGGCCGCGCAAACCTTTTCGGGACTTGGTTCGAATGCCGGCGTGGCGCTGGAGTTGGGTACCCAGCTCTCGGCTATCAACGGCTATAACAATACCGCCACCAACGTCAGTACCACACTCACGATTGCGCAGTCGGCGCTCGGCCAGCTTTTCCAGGCGGGAGCCTCCGTTGCACAATCGATCTCCCAGCAAGGCGCCTTCACGCTCAACGGCAGTGGCCAGACTACGACCCAGCAGGCTGCAGCCGGCTATCTCAGCCAGATCTTTGATCTTCTCAACACCCAGGTCGGTGGCAACTACCTCTTTTCCGGCAGCGCCACGAACCAGCCCGCGGTCGCGCCGATGAATGAAATTCTGAACGGCAATGGTGCGCAGCAGGGCCTGACGCAGGTTATTAATGGGCGTTTGCAGGCCGATGAAGGCGCCAGCAACAATGGCCGGCTCACCGTCGGCGGCACGAGTCCGATCGTGACGTTGTCGTCGGACGGTTCGCCGTTCGGCTTTCAACTCGCCGGCGTCAACTCGAGTCTCACCGGCGCTACGGCCAGCGGCCCGACCGGTTCGCCACCGACGATTACAGTTAATCTCGGCTCGAATCCCAGTCCCGGCGATACCATTTCGTTTGCGCTGACGCTACCGGACGGTTCCAGCCAGAGCATCAGCCTGCAAGCGACCACAGCATCGCCGCCGGGCGCCAACCAATTCACCATCGGCGCCGACCAGACCGCAACCGGCGCCAATCTGCAGAGTGCTTTGACCACAGCGATCGGCAACCTGGCGCAGACTGCGTTACCGGCCGCGTCTGCGATTGCGGCGTCCAATAATTTCTTTTCCGATCCGCCGCAGATCGTGGCCCCGCCATACAGTTCCGCGATGACGCTGACGAACGGGACGCCCGCTGACACCGTGTTCTGGTACACCGGCGAGAACGGCGCAACGCCGGCGCTGCAGACCGCGACCGCTCAGGTCGGTCCCTCGATGACCATCGCATATGGGATGCGCGCCACCGAGCCCGCGATAACGTCGCTCGTAGCCAATGTCGCGGCATTGGCCGCAACCACTTTCTCGGCTACCAATCCAAATGCGCAAGCCAGCTATCAGGCGCTGTCCCAGAGCGTGCTCGGCAGTCTTAACGGCCAGTCTGGCTCGCAATCGATCAGTAACATCGAAAGCGACATAGCCAACGCCCAGACCACGGTGAAAAACGCCACCGCGCTCAATACTCAGACTCAGAGCACGCTGCAGGACATGCTGCAGAGCTTCGAAGGTGTGAGCCAGGAGCAGATCGGCATGCAAATCCTGACCCTGCAGAACACGTTGTCGGCTTCAATGTCGGTGACGGCGAGGCTCGCGCAATTGAGTCTTGTCAATTATCTTGCGCCGTCCACCGGGTGATCGTACGGCGAGACTTGCCCTCGCGGTCGGCCCAGCCCCATGGGCCATCTTCGCGCTGGATCAGCTTGCCAAACTGCCGATCATTTGGGCGAGCGCGCGGCGCGTATCGCTGCTCATATCCCCGCTGGTGTGTTCCTCGAAATTCTTAACTCGCTGCTTTTGCTCGAGATAGTGCACGGTCGGCGCCAAGGCGCTCATGGCCTCGCGGCACAGCACCCGCAGCTGCATCAGCGCCTCGGCGCCGAGATCGCCGGTTTGCAATTGTCGAATTTTGTCGATGACGCGGCTGAGTTCCTGCTTCGCTTGGTTAAAATCGTCGTCGTATTTCAGATACGCGTCCGCGTCGCCGACGATCAGTGCCCGGAGTGTCTTCAAGTCATCCGGGGTGAGCTGGCCTTCTTCCTCCAGCCTCGACATCAGAAATTCGTATGCAGTATGAGAGCGCAGAGACTGCCCAGCGCAGGATTCGAGCTCGCCCAGTTCATCGCCCAAGGTGCCGAAATTCTCCTCGGTCTCGGCCGACGCGCAGCGCGCGGCCGTGTCCAGGAGCTGGGAGATCTTAGCCGCAATGTTGTCGGTATCGGACACGGGCCTATCCTTCTGACAGGAGTTGAATTCGCGCCAATTCATAGGTGCGGGCCTGTAAAGAAATAACTCTACCGGATTGCAGAGGCTGCCCGATCGGCGAACGAGCTGTTAGGTATGTTTGGTACTGTCGCCGTTTTTGGCGGGCCTATTGCGGATAACACTCAGGTGGTGCCGGTCTCGCTCGGCTTGATGCGGACAAAGATTGAATTGGCCGCGCAGGTGGCGTTGCGTCCGAAATTGTCGGTGAATCGCGTATCGACCAGATAATTGCCGGGATGGGCGCCGAGGAAGGCACGCAGCGCTTCGCGTTTGACGTCGCTGTCTTCCACCACAAGGTAATCGCCTGGCCCCAGATAGGCATGCAGATGGCCGAGCACTGCCGCCACATTATGGTGGGCGTCTTCGACCACGAGCCACGGATGGGGCGCCGACTGCAAAAGGCTTGCAGCGAACAGCCCCGCCGGATCGTTGCAGTCGCCCCGGTAAAAGCTGACCAGCGGGTGCTCCATCTTCGCCTCGCGCAAATCGACCGAATGAACGCGGCCGTCGATGCCGTACGATGTCATCGTGTCGGCGAACCACGCCGCGCTGGCGCCGAGACCGGACCCGATCTCGAAGATGGTGCGCGGCCGCACCTCAGCGATCAGCGCGGGGTACATGGCGAAATCGAATACGTTTTTCATCAACGCCGTGCCGCGCCAGCGCATCAGCGACGGCGCGCCCTGGGAGGTGAGGTGCACGTCGACGCCGAATTCGGTACCGAACCGCGGCTGATAGAAGACGGCGGATGCCTCGCGTTCGGAATATTCGACGAACCGCCCCTGCTGCCAACGGTCGAGGAATTGCCGCAGGCGGAACAGATCCCATTGCAGGTCAAGCGCCCGTGCAGGCCCCGTGGCGGCCTCGCGCACGCTGTCTTCCCAGGCGCGCGCCGGATCGAATTGGAGCAACCTGGCGACGACGCGCGCGAACCAGCCGTCGAACACGCTGAGCAGGCCGTCCTGCTCGGTCTCGACGCGTTGGCGCATCTCCGCGGAATATTTGAGCGCGGCGGCTTTGAGGGCGTCGCCGGCGATCAGGCTCGGCTCATGGGACGAGAGTTTCTGACGGGGTGGCTCGCCCATCGAGACGCGCTAGTGTTTGCTGCGCAATCCGGCGGCAATTCGACGGTTGATATTGATCAGATTATCGAAATGCTTCTGCTGAGGCTTTGTCACCAGTGAAAAAGTCTCACACATCACGAACGCACCAAGCGTCTTCAGGTTCTCGCGAAGTTGCGCCGGAAGCCGATCCTTGTCCTGGATCAGGGAGTCGAGGAACACAGTCCAGAGACGGCGATTGAAAAGCACCGCTTCCTTCGTTGCGCCGGGCTTCTCTTTCCAGGAATTCTGCACTGCCTGCAACTTCGCCGCCGCCTGCAGCAGAAGGCTGGCTTCGAGGTCGCGGGGGCCGGCAATGTCATTGGCGGCTCTCGCATAGGCTTGTACGGCGTAGTTCACTTTTACTAACTCCTTTTCGCGCGCGATCAGCTTGCGCGTCTCCTTTAATGCTTGATACAATTCCCCTGTTAAGATTCGATTATTAATACTGTCAATAAAGGGCCGCATGCACGGAGCAGCCTCCGCGATCCCGCGGACCAGCTCGCGATAATCGGCATAATTCTCCTGGGTCCGCTTGCTCGTGTACATGCGCTGTACCGCGAGATAGAGGCGCTTGGCCGGGCTATTGGCCTGCCGCGCCGTCATGATGTCTTTTTCGCGAAGGACAGGCATCGCGCCCTCAATCGCGAGGCGCGTTCGGCGACCGTCGTTGATAACGACACAGCCGCCGAGGATAAGGCGTTCGCCAGGCTTGAGTTCGATCTTTAAAGGCACGTCGATCCCCGCGCCGCCCATGCTTGCGGACGCGGGTTAAGGGCCTCTTGCCGGCTGGCTACTTCCAGGGCTTAGCCGGTGATTATCATTAATCAAATGATCGCGGCAGCTCCGCCGAAAGTCCGGGCAAGGCCGGTGTGTAACAATTCGTTAGCCATAACGACCTAGGTTGCCTGAGGAGCGGTTTGCGCAAGCCTGCTTGCGACGTGGAGGCGAGATGTGCGGTATTGCGGTGGCCATCAATTGGGATGGCGCTGATAAGGCCGTACGAGGCTTGATCGCAGGCATTCTGCATCGCGGCGATGTTACCGATCCCCTTGTTACCATCGGGCCCAAAGTTGCGATGTGCACGCGTCGCCTGCGCATCGTAGATGCGGCGCATGGAACGCAGCCGCAAGCTTCTTTTGACGAGCGGTTCCTCGTTTGCTTAAACGGCGAGATTTATAATCACATCGAGATACGCCAAGAGCTCGAAGCGCTCGGCGTCCATTTCAGCACCGGGTGTGACACGGAAGTCGTCGCGAATGCAATTCGCGTTTGGGGCGTGCCTGGAATCAAGCGTTTGTCTGGCATGTATGCCTTCGTGGCCATCGATACGGCCACGGGCGAGTTTCTTGCCGCGCGTGATCCGTTCGGGGTGAAGCCTCTTTATCTGGTACAATCAAACGAAGGCTATCTATTTTGTTCGGAAATAAAGCCGCTGCTTGAGGCAACCGAAGACCGCGAAGTTCTCTTATTGCCTCCCGGCTTCATGTTGACCCGAAATTATTGCGGACGCCATTACCTGCCGGCGTCGTCAACAGGTTTGAGCGACTCTTCGCCGGCGGAACTGGACCGGATCCTGTCCGAGGCGGTGCGTGTTCGTCTGCCGCCAGATCTTCCCGTCTCGACGCTATTCAGCGGTGGTATTGACAGTACGTTGATCGTGCATTACGCGCGGAAGCTCCGTCCCGCTATGCCTGCCTATATCGCTGCCGGACCGGATGCCCCCGATCAAATCTATGCGGAACGCTATGCGGACCTGACCGGCCTCGATCTGCGCGAGGTGAAGGTCGAGGTGCGTTCCGACGACATGCTTTCGCTGATAGAAGCAGTTGTCGATGCGGTTGAAACATTTGAGCCCGCGGTAATCCGTCCGAGCGTTTACACCTACCGCGTTTCGGAACGAATTCACCATGACGGCTTTCGGGTCGCGCTGTGCGGAGAAGGTGCTGACGAACTGTTTGCGGGCTACGATCCACTCGTATCCGCCTTCACTCAGGCAAATGTAGTCGGCTGCGACGTCCGCAAGCAGTGCCTCGGCATGATGCATCGTGCAAATCTGCAACGGGTCGATCGCTGTTCCATGCGGTTTCAGCTTGAAATACGAGAGCCGTTTCTTGATCGGTCGCTTGTCGCATTCGCTTCAGGGCTCGATAGATCGGCCTTGCTGGAACATGTCGTTGACGCGTTGGTGGGGAAAGCGCCGTTGCGGCACCTCTATGACTTGTACCCTTTGGAGCTTCCAGCGTTTATTCGCGACCGGCGTAAAATTCTCTTTCACGAAGGAGCGGGCGCCAGCGTTGAGCAATCCGGGTGGCTTGATCTGTTCGAAATCCGCCTTGTCAGATGCCGATTTTCGTGACGGTCAACGGGAGTTTTCTGAATACAATATTTCGACCAAAGAAGAATTGTTCTGTATCCGGACTCTGCTGCCAAGATGGATGTGAAGCGCATTCCGCATTTACGCGGTCGCCTTCGCTTGGATATGCCGCGCGCCGCCTGAGCCGGCGCTCAAAATTCCGGTGTTAGATCGCGACACCGTTGCGGCCAGGCCTGAAAAGCATTAGCGGAAAACAGCAGACAGACTGCAGGATTTTGCAGTCCGGTTTCCGTAATAAAAAAGCGGCGGGGTTTTTGCCCCGCCGCATCCTACCAGGCCTGTACCAGAAGTTTTAGCCGAACAGTTTGAGGACCGACTGGTTGGCTTCGTTGGCGATCGACAACGCCGAGATTTCCAGCTGTTGCTGGGTCTGCTCGGTGAGCAGGTTCGCGCTTTCCTGGTTCTGGTCAGCCGCCACCAAGTTGCTGGCGCCTGTCTGCAGCGTGTTGATCATGTTGGTCGTGAAGCTCTGCCGGGTCGAGATGGTCGACGAATTGGTGCCGAATGTCTCGGTCTGGGTCTGCACGTTCGAGATCGCGGTGTTGATGTTGGTAACCAAGCTCGCGAGCGTGGTGGTGTCGAAGAAAGAGCCGGCCGCCGAGCCGCTGATTGACGACAGACCGAGGCCTGCCGAATTGTAATTCACGCCTTGGATGGTCAGCGAGCTGGTGGCGGTCTCATTGAAATTGATCTGCAGATTGTTGCCGCCGATCAGATTGACACCGTTGTAACCGGAGTCGCCGGCGAGCTGATTGATCTGCGTCAGCAGGGTGTTGTAGTTGCTCTGCAGCGACGTCCGCGTGGTGCTGGTACCACTGATCGCTCCGGTACCGAGGCCGAGCCCCGTCGCGGTGGCGTTGCTCGCAACCGTGAAAGTGGTCGAGGTCGAGCTCAGCACCAGATCGCCGCTGCCATTATCGGTCGCGGTAACGGCGCCGCCGAGGGTGTTGGTGCTTGCGCTGTTGATCGCTGATTCGATGGCGGTCAGCGCCTCGCCCGAGGTGATGGCGATTGTAGCGGTCGCGGTCCCGACGGTGAGCAGCAGGTTGCCGGCTGCGCCACTGGCGGCTCCGCTGGCAAGGCTGACCGATCCTGTGGTGGCCGCCGCGGTCGAAAACGGATCCGACTGCGCCTGCTGTACGGTGGACAGCGCCTGCTGAAGCAGACTGGTGATGCCTTGGAGGCCGTTGGTGGCGGCGTCGATCGTCTGCAGGCCTTGTCCGATCTGATCGAGCAGGCTGCTCAGCGAGTTGGCTGAGTTCGTCAGGTTTTGCGATGTAAAATAGGCGCTCGGATTGTCGGCTGCGGAGTTGACCGATTTGCCGGTAGCGAGCGCCTGTTGGGTGACGGTTAAATCCCGCGAGGTTTGTTGCAGTGACAGCAGGTTTTGCCGAATACCCGCGGTCAAGGTGATATCAGACATAATCGTACCCTTCTAGTTGCGAGCCGTACTGGCTTGCACACTTGCTGGACCTGCCGTGTTCGCTCGATCCAAAAGCGGTGACCGATTATTTACGGTAACAAGGTTAATGCATTGTTGCGTTCTCCCAGAGGGCGGTCCCGGAGAGGAGCGGGACCGGACGGTATGCGGGTACGGATTGGCCCGGGCTCTTCGTTCAACAGCCGGTATAGTCCTTAGTTGGCTGCCAGCGTTCGGGGGATAGCCGCAGCAGGTCACAACGCCGGTCGTGGGCTTGCGGAGATGGGTGGACCGCGCGATCAGCTCTTGAAATGCTTAGATGCTGCTCAAGCTCAACATCTTGCCTACATGTCCGGTGTCGGGTGGGTGCGGTCGCTCGACGAGATGTCGCCGGACGGTGCTCTGTCGTCGACCAAAGTCCATAGCGCAAGCGCCCAAATAAAAACGGCGGGGCATTTCTGCCCCGCCGCATCCTACCAGGCCTGTACCAGAAGTTTTAGCCGAACAGTTTGAGGACCGACTGGTTGGCTTCGTTGGCGATCGACAACGCCGAGATTTCCAGCTGTTGCTGGGTCTGCTCGGTGAGCAGGTTCGCGCTTTCCTGGTTCTGGTCAGCCGCCACCAAGTTGCTGGCGCCTGTCTGCAGCGTGTTGATCATGTTGGTCGTGAAGCTCTGCCGGGTCGAGATGGTCGACGAATTGGTGCCGAATGTCTCGGTCTGGCCCTGCACGTTCGAGATCGCGGTGTTGATGTTGGTAACCAAGCTCGCGAGCGTGGTGGTGTCGAAGAAAGAGCCGGCCGCCGAGCCGCTGATTGACGACAGACCGAGGCCTGCCGAATTGTAATTCACGCCTTGGATGGTCAGCGAGCTGGTGGCGGTCTCATTGAAATTGATCTGCAGATTGTTGCCGCCGATCAGATTGACACCGTTGTAACCGGAGTTGCCGGCGAGCTGATTGATCTGCGTCAGCAGGGTGTTGTAGTTGCTCTGCAGCGACGTCCGCGTGGTGCTGGTACCACTGATCGCTCCGGTACCGAGGCCGAGCCCCGTCGCGGTGGCGTTGCTCGCAACCGTGAAAGTGGTCGAGGTCGAGCTCAGCACCAGATCGCCGCTGCCATTATCGGTCGCGGTAACGGCGCCGCCGAGGGTGTTGGTGCTTGCGCTGTTGATCGCTGATTCGATGGCGGTCAGCGCCTCGCCCGAGGTGATGGCGATTGTAGCGGTCGCGGTCCCGACGGTGAGCAGCAGGTTGCCGGCTGCGCCACTGGCGGCTCCGCTGGCAAGGCTGACCGATCCTGTGGTGGCCGCCGCGGTCGAAAACGGATCCGACTGCGCCTGCTGTACGGTGGACAGCGCCTGCTGAAGCAGACTGGTGATGCCTTGGAGGCCGTTGGTGGCGGCGTCGATCGTCTGCAGGCCTTGTCCGATCTGATCGAGCAGGCTGCTCAGCGAGTTGGCTGAGTTCGTCAGGTTTTGCGATGTAAAATAGGCGCTCGGATTGTCGGCTGCGGAGTTGACCGATTTGCCGGTAGCGAGCGCCTGTTGGGTGACGGTTAAATCCCGCGAGGTTTGTTGCAGTGACAGCAGGTTTTGCCGAATACCCGCGGTCAAGGTGATATCAGACATACTCGTGTACCCTTCTGGTTACAGGCCGTACTGGCTTGCACTTGCTGTACGTACCCGTACTGGCGAGTGCGTGTCCCGATCAGCGTGATCGGCTGCGCAATCCATGCCTTATTTCGCTTAAAGACGCGTAAAAGCCCCTATCTTAGGGCTTAATGCGACCTTACTGGCGCGGACACCATGTCGCGCGCGGTTTTAATCTGGATCAATGCGACTGCTTGCGTTACTGCGCGCCCCCAACTGTTTCGTCGCATTTTATCGGAACGCCATCGAGGCCGTTTAATCGACCGTTAACCGTTTTCTGTTTGCTGATAGTTAACTACGTTCGAAACCTGATAAGTCTGCCTCGCAATTTTCCGGTTCTGCACGATGCTCGATACACCCAGCGTGGAGGCGCCAGAGGCGGAGTCCGCATCGGCCGCGCCCGGGTCGGCCGTCGGCCTTCCAACCAGCCTCGTGATCGGCACGCCGTGCTTCGGCGGCCAGGTCTCCGCCGTTTATGCGCTGTCGCTGCTCAAGCTGCAGACCCGCCTGCGCAGCTATCGCGATTGTAGCCTCAAAGTTCTGATGAAGGACGGCGATGCTCTGATCACCCGGGCGAGGGCCAGCCTCGTGTCCCAGTTTCTGGATGATCCGAGCGCAACACACCTGTTGTTCATCGATGCCGACATCGGTTTCGAACCCGAGCAGGTATTTCGGCTGATAGAATGCGGTGCCGAGATGTGTGCGGCCGTCTATCCGATCAAACGCATCGATTGGCAGCGTATGAGCGTCACGTTGTCGGGCGCCGAACCCAACCCAGCTGCGTCGCTAAATTACGCGTTCGAAGTCGACGATCCGAATGCCGTTATTGCCAATTCGGGCTTTATCAAGGTCCGTTACGCCGGCACAGGATTCCTCATGATCCGGCGGGCGGCGCTTGAGCGCATGTGCGCGCACTTTCCGCAGCTTCGCTACAAGCGCGATCACTCGATCGACGCCGCGACAGAAAGCGATAACAGGTTTGCTCTGTTCGAATGTGCGATCGACAATGATGGTACCTACCTCAGCGAGGATTTCGCGTTCTGCAAGCGCTGGACAGACATGGGCGGCGAAATCTGGGCCGACCTCAACAGTCGTCTCAATCACGTCGGACCGATGACGTTCCGCGGCGATCTGGCTTCGCAATTCAGACAGGCGGGCTAGAGCGGGGGCCGCGCGGCTGCGGCCGATCGGATCACGCCAGCAAGTTGACCAGACTGCCCGCCACACCGGAACTCGATAGGAGTGACGCGGCCGTACCCACCGTTTCGTTGGCCGGCGGCGAAGGTTTTGCGGCCGGCGCGGTGCTGCTGGTCTTGGACAGCGATTGTGTTGGGGCTGGCGTGCTCGCGGCCGGCACCGTCTTCTTGGTCGGTTTGAAGCTCGTATTACCCACGCCGAAGCCGATGTTTGAGGCGTAGAGGCCTCCGACGGTGATCATGTTGGTGGTGTTCTTGCTCGTGAGCACCAGATTTCCATGGGGGCCCAGGGCCGCTTTCACCTGTGCATTGCCGAAATCGTTCGCATTAATTGCCGTCAGTAGATCGCCGACCGTGTCGGATCCTGTCGAGGTGTATGTCGTCGTGTTTGCGCCGGCACTGACGGTGATCTCGCCGCCATGAAGCACCCCGAGAAGTGACAGGGGAGTGCTTACCGAAAGCGCTTTCGTTCCGATCCCCGCAGCTGCTACGGGAATGGTCGTTGTCGCGGCGGATGACGTATTAGTTGACGATGCGGCTTGTCCGGTATTGCCATTCAGGACGTTCTGAATCGCAGCCATTAGCTGAGAATTGGTACGGTTCAGCGCGGTCGAGTTGGCGATCCTGGCGAGGCCTTTGCCGAGGCGAGTTTCGGCCGCGCTCATCGCGTTCATGACGGCATCGGTGGCAGCGATGGAGTTGCTATTCTGGTTCTGCTGCCAGAAAGCCTGGTCCTGCTGCCAGAACGAAGTAGAACTACCGATGCTTCCAGTACCCATGGAACTCTGTCTTGCGTTCTTCGGACGTCCTAGTTGATGGCCGCGCGCGGTTAATATCACGTGTAAACGGGAAAGCCTTACCTTTGGTTAACTATGATGGCCGATCTTCAAGGAACAATTCGGATGCGGGGTGATGAGCGGCGGGCTGTGTCTGTCATTGCGGCAACATATCTGATCGGGGCCGAAAGAGCCTGCAGGTGATCCAAGCATGACCAATGAGGCGACTGCGCAGCCTCTGCGCGCACCCGACGGCGTTGAGCAGGCGCTAACGCTGCATCAGCAGGCACGGTTAGACGAGGCGGCACAGATCTACGATGCCATACTCGCGGCCGATCCAAACAATTTTGATGCCCTGCATCTGTGCGGCGTATTGCGGCACCAGCAGGGCCAGTCGGTCGAAGGCCTGCGCCTGGTCGCAGCTGCCCTCAGGGCGCAGCCCGGAGCCCCAGACGTCCTGATCAACTACGGAGTCATTCTTGAAGCGCTCAAGCGCCACGAGGAGGCGCTTACCGCGTTCGATGACGCGTTGGTAAGTCGCGCTGAGAGCGCCTCGGCGCATTACAATCGCGGTCGCACCCTGGCCAGCCTCGGCCGTCACGCGGATGCGTTAGCGAGCTACGAGAAGGCGCTCGCGCTTACCCCCTCGCACATGGAGGCGCGGCTCAATCGCGGTAGTGCGTTGGCGGCGCTGGGCCGTCGCCAAGAAGCGCTTGACGACTATGACGCGGTACTGGCGTCGCTACCGCGCCACGCAGGAGCTCAAACTCGGCGCGGCAATGTTCTGATTGGGCTGAAGCAGTACCGGGAAGCGCTGGCCGCGTATGAAACGGCCCTGGCGCTCGCACCAAGAGATGTTGAGACGCTCAGCAATCGCGCCGTGGCACTTACCGAACTCGGGCGTTGCGAAGAGGCGCTGCAAAGCTGTGAACGTGCGCTTGCGGTTAGACCTGACTACGCCGACGCGCTCTACAACAAGGGCAACGCGCTGCTCGGGTTGGCAAGGTTCGAGGATGCGCGTGAAAGCTATCGGGCAGCACTCGCACTTGAGCCTCAGCGCGTCGATGCGTTAAACAATCTCGGACTGGCATTGCTTGGTCTGAAAGAACCTGAAGAGGCACTTGAAAAATTCGAAGCCGCACTCACAATCGATATTGATCATCTCCAAACCCTCCACAACCGCGCCAATGCTCTTCTGCGGCTAGATCGCTTCGAAGAAGCATTAGATGCCTGCGATAGGAGCCTCGCTCAAGATCCGGAGCAACTGGACGTGCTCAACACTCGCGGGGTAGTGCTCGGCAAGCTCGGGCGTTACGCGGACGCCCTGGCGAGCTACGATGCGGCATTGGCGAAAGCGGTTCGCCCCGATATTGAAGTCAATCGCGGCACTGCACTGCTCAGTTTGGATCGAATTGATGAAGCACTCGCTTGCTTCGACGCAGTGATCGCCCGGCAGCCCACCAATATCACTGCTCTCATCCACCGCGGCAACGCTTGCATAAAGGACAGGCGTTTCGACGAGGCGTTGACGAGCTATGAGCAGGCGCTGGCGATCGACCCCAAAAATCCGATTGCGCTTACTGATCGTGGTGTCGCACTGAGCTTGCTGGATCGTTTCGAGGAAGCTGTTGCCAGCCACGAAGAGGCCATCCGCGTCGAGCCGCATATTGTCGGTGCTCACGTCAATCGCGGCAACGTAATGCTCAAGCTGTCGCGGTTGCAAGAAGCGCTGGAGGCCTATACGCAGGCGCTGGCGCACGAACCAGTGAATGCAGAAGCTAACTTCAATGCGGCGATTGCGCGGCTGTGCCTCGGCGATTATCGCGAAGGCTGGAAGCAATACGAGCACCGGTGGGAGACGAAGCACTTCTCAGGGCACCGTCCCAATTATTCACAGCCGATGTGGCGCGGCGAAGAGATCGCCGGCAAGAGGATTGTGCTGAATGCCGAACAGGGCATGGGCGACGTCATTCAGTTCGTACGTTATGCGCCACTGGTTGCGGCACGCGGCGCCGTAGTCATCCTCGCTGTGCCCCGCCCACTCAAGGCGCTGTTGGAGACGGTGCCCAGTGTTTCGCTCGTGGTTAGCAGCGGCGATGCGCTGCCTGATTTCGACCTGTATTGTCCGCTGATGAGCTTGCCCCTGATATTCGGTACCGAGCTCGAAACGGTGCCCGCGAATATTCCCTACCTGCGACCCTTTGCCGATCGCATCGCGGCTTGGCAGCTTCGCTTGCCGGACAATCGAAGGGCACGTGTTGGCGTGTGTTGGGCAGGCAATCCCACCTTTGGCAACGACCGCCATCGTTCGATTCCGCTCGAACGCTTCGCCCGATTGTTCGACGTTTCGGGAATCGATTTCATCAGCTTGCAAAAGGAAATGACCTCGGCGCAGACGAGGCTGTTGGATCAGCACGGGATATTGCGGCTCGGCGAGCAATTCGAAGATTTTGCGGATACTGCCGCGGTCGTGGCAATGCTCGACCTTGTCGTCGCGGTCGATACGTCGGTGGCCCATCTCGCGGGAGCGATGGGAAGGGTAACGGCTCTTCTGCTGCCGTTCTCACCAGATTGGCGCTGGCTGCTCGACCGAGAAGACAGCCCCTGGTACCCGAGCATGCGTCTTTTTCGACAAACCACGACCGGCGATTGGGACGCACCGCTTGGCCGATTGCGCCGGGAGCTTGCGGAGGTAGCGCGACGTCCCCGCTAAATCGTGGGCTCTGAAGGGGGCAAATGCTCCAGCTATCAAATGGACTTTCACCGCCTCGGAAATGGGAAGATCGAGAAGCGACGGCGGGTGTCAGCGCGAGATGTAATCTGTTTCCACTTCGTATTTAGGCTCTGCCATCGCAATACGTCGAGCAAAAAGACGGTCTGACAGACTTGAAGCCAGAGGGCGGTTGCATGCCGACCAAGACGTTCACCGTCTCATGCTTGAGCCCATGACGCACTGCGTGGCGGCGCGAGCGATCTTTTCCTGGCTCGGTCACAGGTCCGGTGCTCTTGCTGGCGTTCTGGCGTTGCGCCGATTAGCCTCGATCTGCCTAAACGATGTCATGGGTGGGCGCTTTTGCTTTTGAGGTTGGCTTCGTTTCGCAATCTAACTGAGGCGCCTCGCCGGACTTTTGGTATTTGTTTGTGATTGCGACCGCTCTGTGACCCGCGGCTTGGATCGGCTCAAGCGACTTTGTCGCCAGTGGATGGGTGTCCAGCCATAGCATCCGAGCATGGATGGTTGGATCAATCCTCGCCTTGCTCCACCAGGAGCTCTCGTCGCCGCAGTGGTGCAGCTCGCGATGATGTCCGCGACAGAGCGGGACAGTGAATTCATCGCTCACCTTGCGCCCGAGCGCCGTGGGCTGTGTGAATCGCAAATGATGGGCATCGCAGGGACGGCGATCACAGATTAGACAGGGCTGTGTGGTGACGTATTTCAGGTGATCCCGATCCCGGAGACGGCGTAGTTGAGGATATGCCAAGGCGTTTTTGTCGATCTTGGCCGATGGCGATTTGGTCGGCGCGGGGGCCGCTTTTGATGAATGAGCGGGGAATGTGATGTTTGCGGTCTTGGGCGTGGCGTCCCAGTGTTTGATAAAACCTGCGGCAAACGTGGCGAGCTTCGCCGCGAAAGCTTCTTCAACGGCCTGTTCATCGGCTTCCGTCAGATGCTGCTTTTCCACGAGCGACCGGCGCGCCCAGGCTGCGGCATCGTCCTCGGACTTAAGCTCTTTGAGTTCGGCGACGAGACGCACGCTTAAAGCAGATGATTGGGCAGGAGAGAGTATTCTTCCACGGACGTAGCCACTTTGCCGACGCTTTCCACGCACAACTTCAGATCTGACCGTGCGTCGGGAACTGAAGTTGCCGTTGCTCATGGCGTTGGGCGAGCTGGAATCCAGGTATCCGTTGCCAGGTTTGCGCGGCTTCGGTGGTTGTGAATTTGGCTGTGCCGGGGCCACGATGTCTGGAGCATCCAAGTCATCTTCCCCGGCGATTCCCACCAACGTGAACAGGGCATAGCGTCGGGCATAAGTGAGGGCGGCTCCCATCCGATGAGGCGTCGCTGTCTCGGCAACCGCGCAGATCGGCCAGTCCGAGGCGATCCATTCGCCGGATGAGTGGGCCAGCACCGTGGTGAGATTGACAATGCCAGCACCCGGATCGACAGCGGTCGTCTGCACCGTCGCAATCTCGTGCTGTCCGAGCGTCTTGCGCACGATGTCGAGCCCACTTGCCAGCGACGCGTAGTTGAATGTTCGGCCTTTCCAGCTATTGCCCTATGGACGGATCGTCCCGACCAAAGACTTTTCGGGGTTGATCAGTTCGGTTTGTGCCTTAGCCAAAGCCGTGGCGAGCTTGGCGATCGATTCGCTAGACTGCTGCATGACTGTCTTCCGTACCGAGGAGATCGAAGCTCACCGAGCCGGATTTTGAGCGCTTGGCACACAAGCCATGGCCAATCGCTTGTTTGGCATCCTCGGGCATCAGGGCCTTTAGCTCGGTCTTGGCTTTTTCGTGCTCCGTATGGGCCGCCCGGGTCCGGGCAAAGATTCGAGCGAACTCCGCCCACGCATTGGAGTTCGCCATGTCGACAATGCGGATCGGCTCTAGACGGGGCTTCGGCGGCTCGACGCTGAACAAACGAGGCGGCTCGCCGTTCTCGACGCAGCGCCAGAATTTTCGTTCGGCCGTAAGGATCAGGTGTTGGTAGAGGGGGTCCGCGTGCGCTCTGATCTCGACCCATTTGCCGCCGCCGGTGATCACCGAGAGCACCGCCGTCCGGGCTGCGACAACCCACATATTGTGTTGAAGCTGCGGCATATATTTCTCGGCCGCGGCTTCGTCCGAGAAGTACCACGGCAACATGAACTTGGCCTCGAAGACCGCGCCTGTCCGCTCGACCCGGCCATCCAAGGTCGCCCCCATCCAGCGCAGTACAGGGTGGCGAAAGTGCCGCTGGGTATCCGTAATGACCTCACCGGAATTAGTCTCATACCAGCGCCGATTAAGATCCTCTGTTGCTAGGCCGAGCTGGACGATGAGATTGTTAGAAAGGTCCTGCGGCTCGATTTCGCCGCGCTTTTCCCGCAGAGACGTAGCAGAGTGCTCTCATCATCGCCCATGATTAAACGGGCATCTGAACCGCCGATAAAGTGACGCCGACTAGCCGCAGCCTTGGAGGCGTTCTTGACAACCATGTATCTCTCCGTCTGGATGCCGTGTCCCCGAGCGTCCACCGAACTTGGAGGGGGCGCGAGCTTCTCCGGTCATATTGATAGAAAATATATTAAAATGACTAGAGAGAGTTGTCAATAGAAATTCTATCATTCTTGAGGTCGCCGATTTGATCAATATCCGTCAGGTAAAGGCAGCCCGTGCATTGCTTGGTTGGTCTCAAGGGGATTTAGCGCGGCAATCTGGTGTCTCAGAGCCGACGATCGCCCGCCTGGAGTCGACAATCGGAGAGTTGGGCGGACGAGAAAATACTGCGGCAAAAATCAGAGAAGCACTTGAAGGGGGTGGAATAGCCTTCATCGACGAAAACGGCGGCGGCCCCGGGGTACGACTGCGAAAGCGGCAACCGAAGAGAGGCTGAGTGCCGGACGCCTAGTGATTACTTAAGTGCCGCCGAATTTCGAAACGACGCAAACCCCCGCGGAGCCCGCATATGGCGCATGCGCTTATGCCCAAATCATATCCATTGCGGTGGCGGACGCAGGCCCGATATGCCGCACATACGGCGTCTGGTCTTCGCCAAATGGTGGCGACAAACCTGCCCGCGCCGGGGGCTTCTGGAATATGAATGCGGCACGACGGACCATAGACCGCCGCGATCTGCACAATTGTGTTTTTCCAGCTGGTCCGGCGACAGCTGGGCAGGGAAGACGTGCCGGGGCCTTGCCGGGCGCGGCCTCGGTTCACGTCAGATCCTAGGCCCGCACGATCTGCCGTCGGCGCATTGGAATTCCCGATTGGAATTGCGCCTAAAGAAATGGTACCGCTCGGACCGGCACATCGAGCAACGGCGCGAGCGTACAGTGCTCGCCTGTCGCACGTTGACGCGTTTGATTTTGCAAAACTAAGTTGGAACGCGCCAGGTCGCCGGCAGTGGACCGTTACCCACAATTCCATATCGGTCCGATCGGTGTCGGCGTCCAGCAAGGGCCGAAGCTGCCGCCGTTATAGCGGCCGCGATAGAACCCGGGACGGCCGAAATAGTAGTGGCCGCGATAATCCCAGTAGCTCGGCACGTATTCTGGCCCGTCGCCGATGGCGCCCCTCGGTCCGTAGATAGGTCGATTGTTGTTCGGCGGCTGTTGATAGCCGGGCAGAAAGCCATAGCCGTGCCAGCGGTAAACAGTCCGCTTCTTGTGCGGCGGCGCGGCGAGCGCAAGAACGGGTACCAGTGTAAGGAGAATGATGCCCGAGAGAAAAATCCTGTGCGAAGCCATCACGATGCCGCTTCCAGTTCACGCATATTGGCGCGGGGGCTTTCCGGAATCGGTAACCCCAGATTGCCGCGCAATGTTGAACTCTCATACTCAGTACGGAACAGTCCGCGCCGCTGTAATTCCGGGATAACACCGTCGACGAAGTCGTTCAGGCTTCCCGGGAAATACGGCAGGATGACGTTAAATCCGTCGGCGGCATGCTGCTCGATCCATTGTTGCATCGTGTCGGCGATCTGCTCCGGCGTTCCCACGACCTCAAGGTGGCCGCGCGCGCCGGCGAACCGCTGGTAGAGCTGGCGGATCGTGAGGTTCTCGCGTTTCGCCATCTCGGCCACCGCATCAGCGCGGCTCGCAACAACGTCATTCTTCGGTAACTCGGGCAGCGGGCCATCGAGCGGATAGCCGGTTAGATCGAAGCTGATACGGCGCGACAACAGCCCAAGTCCGACGTCGGGATGGATGAGATCCTGCATATCGGCGCATTTTTTCTTTGCCTCCTCTTCAGTGCCGCCGACGGTCACGGCCAGTCCCGGCAAGATTTTCAGATGATCTGGATTGCGACCGTATTTGGCCATGCGGCCTTTGACGCTGCCGTAGAACGCCTGACCGCCGTCCAGGCGCGATTGCGCCGCAAAGACGACTTCCGCAGTTTCGGCAGCGAGCTCCATGCCGTCTTCCGACGCGCCAGCTTGGACCAGAACCGGCTGGCCTTGCGGCGAGCGCGGCACGTTCAGCGGACCTCTCACGTCGAAATATTTTCCATGGTGATCAAGCACATGCATTTTGTCGGGATCGAAGAAGACACCCGACTCGCGGTTGCGAACGAAGGCGTCGGCGTCCCAACTGTTCCACAAGCCGACAACGACCTGAGCGAACTCGCGGGCGCGGCGATAGCGCTCGGCCTTGGGCGGGTGCGCGATGCGGCCGAAATTCTGCGCCTCGGTTTCGTTGCCCGATGTAATCAGGTTCCAGCCACCGCGGCCTTCGCTGACCAGATCGAGCGAGGCAAACTTGCGCGCCAAGGCGAACGGTTCTTCGTAAGTGGTGCTCGCGGTGCAGACCAGCCCGATATTGCGGGTAAACCCAGCCAGAGCCGCCATCTGGGTGAAGGGCTCGATCCATGCGACATAATGCATGCGGTGCAGTCCGTCGGGACTGGTGGTCCATGCGCTCTGCGTGTCGGCTGAGAACATCATGTCGAAACAGCCACGCTCGGCGGTCTGCGCCATCTCGACAAAGCGTTTGAAATTGACGTTGGCGTCGGCGTGAGAATTGGGGTGGCGCCAAGACGCGACGTGGTGGCCGACGGGCCGTACGAAGAGGCCGAGCTTCATTTGACTAGACTTATTGCTCTGGGTCATGTGCACTTGCGTCCGGCATTGCGAAAACACCGCGAGGTTGCGGCGTACGGTGGCATCCCACGCGATATTCGGCAAGCTTGGCGGTGAGATCAATGTGTATTTTCGGACTCCCGTGTGGCGCAGCCGACATGGTCCCGGAGTTCTGCGGCAACGCGGCCGATCACCGAATCCCAGGTGCGCTTGGAATCCTGTCTGAATTGTCGCAAATGCGGATACCAGGGGCTGTCATCACGATCGAGCAGCCAGCGCCAGCAGGTGTTGTAGCGATTGAGCAGCCACACAGGTTTCCCGAGCGCCCCACCAAGGTGCGCGACCGACGTATCGACTGCAATGACCAAGTCGAGATTATCAATCAGCGCTGCGGTGTCGGAAAAGTCGTGAAAATCGTCGCTCCAGTCGACGACGCAATGGCGGAGCGCGCTGTTCCGCAACTGCGCGACGGCGTCCTCGCCTTTCTGTAAGCTGACGAACTCGCATTGGCTTACTTCAAACAATGGCGCGAGCATGTCGATGGTGACGCTACGCTGGCGGTCGATGAGATGGGCATTTGGCAACTGTTTGCGCGGATCGCCCGCCCAGACTAGGCCGACTCTGAGATTGTCGTGCGAGCCGAGGCGCGCGCGCCACGCATTGCGCTTGGTGGGATCCGCGGAGAGGTAAGGGATTTCTCCCGGGATTGTGTCAAGCTCTGTGTTGAAAGCAAGCGGCAGGCTCAACAGCGGGCAATGGAGATCGAAAGCGGGTAGGGCGTCACCCTTCGCGACGACCTCTGGGCTACCCGCCAGCGTGCGCATGAGCCCGGCGAGCGGCTTTTGGACTTCAAGGATCATGCGTGCCCCACGGGCGGCCACGAGCGGCACGTAACGGCAGAATTGCAAGGTGTCGCCCAGACCCTGCTCGGCGTGCAGAAGTATGGTCTTCCCCTCTATTGGATCAGATCCAGTCCATTGCGGCTGTGAGAAATGGCGCTGTTCGGACCGGAGCTGATCGGTATTCCATCGCCACTCGTATTGCCTCCATCCGCTGCGGAGGTCGCCCGTGAGGAGCAGTAGCATCGCTGCATTGAAATGTGCCTCAGCCAGCTCAGGCTCTGCGGCGATCGCGCATTCAAAGCTCGCCAGGGCCTCTTCAAAGCGATTCAATTCCCTCAGGGCGTTGCCACGATTGGAATAGGCCTCCGCGAAATCGTCGCGCAGCAGCGTCGCGCGCTTGTAATCTACAAGCGCTTCTTCAAAGCGCTTGAGTTCCTGCAAAGCATTGCCGCGATTGGACAGCGCCTCGGCAAAATCCGGCCGTAGCACCAGGGCGCCTCCGTAGCTCGCCATGGCCTCCTCGAAGCGATGCAAGTCGTGCAGGGTGGCGCCGCGGTTGGAGTGTGCTTCCGGGAAGTTCACCTTCAGCGATAGCGCACGGTCATATCCCGCCAGCGCCTCGTCGAGCCTTTTCAACTTTCGCAGCGCGTTCGCGCGGTTGCAGTGCGCCTCGGCAAAGTCAGGCCGGAGCGCAAGCGCACGGTCGCAGCACGATAGTGCCTCCTTGAAGCGCTTCAGCTTGTAAAGCACGTCGCCCCGGTTGGAGTGCGCATCGGCAAATTCAGGCCGCAGTGCAAGCGCGCGATCGTAGCTCGCCAGCGCCTCTTCGAAGCGCTGGAGCCTCTTGAGAACATTGCCGCGATTGGAGTGCGCGTCTGCATATTCGGGCTGTAGTGCTATGGCGCGGTCCAAACTCACCAGCGCCTCCTGGAACCGACGTAATCCCTCAAGCGCGATTCCTTGATTATTGAGGACGAAAACATTATCAGGACGTTTTTTGAGGGCGAGCTTTATGTGTTTGAGCGCCTTCGCATGTTCGCCGCGCTGCAAGGAGATTGCGCCGAGCAATTGCCTGCTGTCGAAATGATCGGGCAAAGCCGCGAGGACCTGGCGGTATGCCTTTTCTGCCTCGACGAGGTGACCTGCCTGATGGCGAGCAATTCCCTCGGCGAAGATCGACGCCGCTGATGTCGCTATCCGATGCGGTGCTTGCGCCAAATTCTTCGGACCTCAGGAAGCTTGGCCTTTCCAAGCATTGCGATGCGCCAGACCTGATCTACAACGTGCGGCTTATGGCAAGCGGATTGCCGTGCCTGGGATTCGGCGCCACGGTCCGGCCTGAAGCCCCATAGACTTGTGGCGACGACTTCTTGGCGAGTTGGCCCGACAGTCGCCGCACGATGCCCTCGGAGACGGCGTGCGCCGTCGCCAGGACGGCCATGTTTCTTTGCAGCGCCGCGTGCAGTTCTTCCTGGGCGCTTTTAAGCGTGGTGCAGCGGGCAGGCACGACCTGCATGATGAATTTGGCGTGTGCCTTGATCCGCTCGCTGGCGGTGTAAAGTCTTCCTGCCAAAGCCTTCTTGGCCGGTTCGATCTCAGCGGCGCTGCGCACCTTGCCGGCGCGCACCAGGGCTGTTTCCTTCTGCAACAGGGCGGAAAGGCCGGCAAACAACTCGGTCAGATCGTCGACCGCATGTTCGGCGTCGGCTTTGCTGGTAATCGGGGTCATTGGCCATATACTCCTTTGCCGCGCAGTGCCTTGCCGGATGCCTCCTTGCCAGCCGTTGCGTTGACGTCGATTCCCTGATGCTTCAGCAGTTCGTTGTAAACATCGGTGGCAATACCGATGCCGCCGCTCTTGGCGAAGGTCTTGGCGTATTGATCGGTGAGGAACGAACGCCACACCTTCAGGGCGCCGCTGCCGCCAAATGGCCCGTCGCCATCGATGCCGGTGAACATCTGCTGGAACATGGTGTTGAGAAACATGGCCTCGAAGTCTTCGGCGGTGGATTTGGCTTTGCCCTTTATTTTCATCTCCGCCCGGACGCTGGCGAGCCCGGCATCGCCCAACGCGGATAGAGACGAACCAAGTTCGGCCGCGCTTGCAATGGCTGTCATCACATCACCTCGATGTCGGCCTGAATGGCGCCCGCGGCCTTGATGGCTTCAAGGATGGTAATCAGATCGCGTGGCCCGATGCCGAGGGCGTTGAGCCCGTCGACGATCTGCTGCAATGACACGCCCTCGTGAACGAGCGCGAGTTTTTTGCCTTCCTCCTGGACGCCGACGCGGCTGCGCGGCACCACGACAGTGCGGCCGCCCGGCGCAAATGGCTGAGCTTGGCTGACCTGCGGCGCCTCGGAAATTGTGACGGTGAGATTGCCTTGTGCCACCGCAACCGTGGAAACGCGAACGTCACGGCCGATGACGATGACGCCCGAGCGTTCGTCGATGACGATTTTGGCGGCCTCGTCGGGTTCGACCTGGAGCTGCTCGATGTCGGTGAGCAACTCGACCACGTTCTCGTGCAATTTTTTCGGCAGCGTCAGCTGCACTGTCGACGGATCGAGCGGTTGAGCGACTGGCATGCCCATATAATCGTTGATCGCGACTGCGATCCGTTTGGCGGTGGTAAAATCCGGATTGCGCAGCGCGATCCGCAATTGGCTCATCGCGTTGAGGGAGAATTCGATCTCGCGTTCGATGATCGCTCCGTTAGGCAATTGCCCGACGGTCGGAACGCCGCGGGTGATGCTCGCGGCCTGACCCTGAGCCTGGAAGCCTCCGATGGAGAGGGATCCTTGTGCGACCGCGTAGACGTTGCCGTCGGCGCCGAGCAGCGGGGTGACTAGAAGCGTACCTCCGGCGAGACTTTTGGCGTCGCCCATGGCCGAGGCGGTGACATCAATCCGCGTACCCTGAGTAGCGAAAGCGGGCAGGTTAGCGGTGACCATCACGGCGGCGACGTTGCCGGTGCGAATCTGCTGGCCGCGAATATTGACACCGAGCCGCTCCAGCATCGCTTGCAGCGATTGCTTGGTGAAAGGCGCGTTGTTGAGCGTGTCGCCGGTGCCGTCGAGGCCAACGACGAGCCCGTACCCGATCAGCTGGTTCTGTCGGATACCCTCGATATTCGCCAAGTCTTTTATGCGCGATGTCGCGGCCGCCGGTGGAACGGCAAAGCCGAGTGCCACCAGCGCAGCGAGCGCGGTCTTAAGCGTCCCTCTCATCTCTTGCTCCCCAAGAGGTCGGACGCCTACAGCGATGCTAAGAGCGTGCCAGCCGGAGTTGCGTTCTGTAACATATTGATGCATTTGATTAATCTGAGAAAAATTAAAGCGTCACATGAGGTCGGCGGCGTGCAGGCCTTGCCGGGAGCGGGCAACTTTTGCCGTGCCTTTACCGGCCGTTAACCATAAAACGCCACTTTGTCTGTCATGCGCGTCTACGGACCGAACGGAACTGCGCTCGCTACAACACCGCCGCCGGCACGGCGAACATCGGGCGGAACGTTCACGTTGTCGGAGCCAGCGACTCAACAGCCGCAAAGTTCGGCGGTCGCTCTGCGCACTCTTGGCGGCATCGACGCGCTCATCGCGCTACAGGGTATCGAAGACCCGGCGGAACGCCGCCGCCGGGTGGTGAAGCACGGGCGCCGGGCGCTCGACGCGCTCGACGAGGTCAAGCTGGGGCTGCTCTCCGGCACGCTAGACCAGGGGACGATGCTCCGGCTCAAGGCTGTCGCTGCCGACCTCAAAGAAGGCTCGGGCGATACCAGGCTCGATTCGCTGCTGGCGGAGATCGATCTTCGGGTTGAGGTCGAGCTCGCTAAAGCCGGCATGTCTTAGGCGCAAGCATCTGAAAGTCGGGCAATTTATGCGGCGCTGAGAATTTGCTGCAGTGCAAAATTTTCGCGTCTTCCCTTTAGTCTGCCGGCCCCATCATTCTTATTGTCACTGTCATAGACGCTGGATATATAGGCCTGCCTCGCGGGGGAGGGCCCCGCACCTGTTGTGTGCGCGGAGTGAGGGTCAATGCAGTTGGTCAAGAGCAAAAACGGTCGATCCGACGATAAGCCCATCAAGAACGGCAAAGGCATGCCGATATTGTATCGGCCTACCGACAAAGAGCCGTTCATGAACGAGCGTCAACGCGACTATTTCCGGGTCAAGCTGCTGGAATGGCGCGACGACATTCTCAGGGAAGCCAAGGAGACGCTGCAACATCTCCAGGACGAGAGCCAGAATCACCCGGATCTGGCTGATCGGGCCTCCTCGGAAACCGACCGCGCGATCGAGTTGCGGGCGCGCGACCGGCAGCGCAAGCTGATCTCCAAGATTGATGCTGCGCTCGCCCGGATCGAAGACGGCACTTACGGTTATTGCGAAGAGACCGGCGAGCCGATTTCGATCAAGCGTCTCGAAGCGCGCCCGATCGCGACCCTGTCGGTCGAAGCGCAGGAGCGCCACGAGCGCCGCGAGCGGGTCTATCGCGAGGAATAGCACCCGCGCGTTGGGCGAGTTTGCGAGTGGTAGCGCCCGGCATTCAATACGATTTCGGCAATCCTAAAACTCTCTCTGCGATGAAGCACAGGATCAACTCGCGCGACACCGGTGCGAGGCGCGGGATCATGCTTTCGCGGAAGTACCTCTCGACGTGATATTCCTTGGCGTAGCCGAAGCCGCCGAGCGTCATCACTGCGGTTTGGCACGCCTTGTGACCCGCTTCGGCGCCGAGATATTTGGCGGCATTGGCGGCGGGTCCTGCCGACTCGCCGTGGTCGTAGAGCCACGCCGCCTTGAATACCATGAGATCGGCGGCCTCGAGTTCCATCCAGCATTGCGCCAGCGGATGCTGAATTGCCTGGTTCTGTCCGATCGGCCGATCGAACACGACCCGCTCCTTGGCGTAGGCGGTGGCGCGCTTGAGCGCGGCCCGGCCGAGCCCGATCGCCTCGGCGGCGACCAGGACGCGCTCGGGATTGAGGCCGTGCAGCAGATATTTGAAGCCCGAGCCTTCCTCGCCGATGCGGTCGTCGACCGGCACCTCCAGGCCGTCAATGAACAGCTGATTGGAGTTGACCGCGGCGCGGCCCATCTTGTCGATCTCGCGCACTTCGACGAAGCGGCGGTCGAGCGTCGTGTAGAACAGACTTAATCCATCAGTCGGTTTCTTCACCGCCTCGAAGGGTGTGGTGCGCGCCAGGATCAGCATCTTGTCGGCAACCTGCGCCGTGGAGATCCAGACCTTCGCGCCGTTGAGAACGTAGCGGTCGCCACGCCGCTCGGCGCGGGTTTTGAGCTTTGTGGTCTGCAGGCCGGCATCGGGTTCCGTTACCGCGAAGCAGGCTTTCTCCTTACCGGCGGCGACCGGCGGCAACATGCGCCGCTTCTGATCATCGGTGCCGTAGACCACGACCGGGTTGAGCCCGAAGATGTTCATATGCACCGCGGACGCGCCCGATAGCCCGGCTCCCGACGACGTAATCGCCTCCATCAGAATCGCGGCCTCGGTGATGCCGAGGCCTGAACCGCCATAGGCCTCCGGGATGCAGATGCCGAGCCAGCCGGCTTCGGCGATGGCACGGCGAAACTCTTCCGGGAACTCACCGTCGCGGTCGCGCTTGAGCCAGTATTCATCATCGAAGCGTGCGCAAACTCTTGCTACGGCGTCACGCAGCGACAGCTGCAAGTCCGAAAATGCGAAGTCGATGGCTGGATCCTCCGGCTGAGCTTAAGACTTTGTTTACCACGTCTGCTTACCGCTCGTTAACGGTTTTGCCGCCGCGGTCGTGTTCCGTGCCTCGGCGGACTTATAGCCCCGCAGCTCGCACAGCGAGCGTAGAAGGAACGCCGCAGACGGGCTTTCGGGATGAACGCGCAGCCGCTTGTGACGCCAGACGTTTCGCGTCTCGTTCGCCGTGCCCAGCGCGCGCACGAGGCAGATGAGCTGGAGAAAGCCGAGCGGCTCTACAATACCGCGCTGTTGAAGCAATCGAACAATTTCGACGCGCTCCATGGGCTTGGTGCGATTGCGCTGAGTCGCGGCCATCCAGATTCCGGGCTGGTGCTTTTCCAAGAAGCACTCAAGGCCGATCCATACCGTGCCGACGGTTTCGCGAGCGTTGGGCTGGCGTTTTACACGCTGAAGGATTTCACGCGGGCGCTGACGAGTTTCGACGCGGGATTGCGTCTTGCGCCCGAGGATGCAGAGCTGCGCAATCGCCGCGGCGTCGCGCTGTTAGAACTCGGCCGGATGGGGGAGGCGCTGGAAGAATTCGAGCGCGTGCTGTCCGTTGCTCCGAGATCATTTCGAGGCGTTGGGTAACCGCGCCAATACTCTGTTCAAGCTCAACCGTCCGATCGAGGCGATCGAGACCTATGACCGGGCGCTTGAGCTGAAGCCCGGCAACGCCCCGCTGTGGACCAATCGTGCCATCGCGCTGCGCCGACTGGAGCGGCCGCACGAAGCATTGCTGAGCGCTAAGCGCGCGCTTGCTGCGCAGCAGGATTTTGCGCCGGCGCGATTTGTCGATGCGACGGTGCGGCTTTATCTCGGCGATTTCGCCACGGGCTGGAGCGGCTACGAGTGGCGTTGGGGCGGCGTGATGGCGAAGGAACGTCGCAAGTTCGCGGTGCCGCTATGGCTCGGGCAGGAAGCCGTCGCCGGCAAGACCATTCTGCTCCATGCCGAGCAGGGTTTTGGCGACACCATCCAGTTCGTGCGATACGCGCCACTCCTTGCTGCGCGCGGCGCCCGCGTGTTGCTCGAAGTCCAGCCGCAGCTCGTGCGGCTGTTGTCTGGAACAGCCGGCGTCACGCAGGTGTTGCCGCGCAAGGCGCCGTTGCCGCCGTTTGACCTGCATTGCCCGTTGCTCAGTCTGCCGCTCGCATTCGGCTCTACACTCGACAGCATCCCCGCCGCTGGTTCCTATATTGTGCCGTCCGCGGAACTCGTTGAAATCTGGCGGGAGCCCTTCGCCGGGATGCGCCGCGAAGGCAGACCGTGGATCGGTCTGGTGTGGTCCGGTGAGCGGGCGCACGATAACGATCTCAATCGTTCCATGAGTTCTTGCGACGCTGAAGCCGTTGCTCGATCTGCCGCACCTGCAATTCATCAGTCTTCAGCACGACGTGCGCGACGGCGATGCTACGCTGCTGCAAGCCCGTCCTGATATCGTGCAGATCGGCCGAAAATTTTCAGACTTTGCCGATACGGCTGCCGCCATCGCGCAGCTCGATGCCGTAATTGCCGTAGACACCGCGGTCGCACATCTCGCCGCCGCCATGGCCAAACCGCTGTTCTTGCTGCTGCCGTTTGCCGCCGATTTCCGCTGGCTGCGCGAACGTGCCGACAGTCCGTGGTATTCGAGCGCGCGTTTGTTCCGCCAGACCCAATTCGGCGATTGGACCGGCGCCGTCGAGGCGCTGCGGCAGGTCTTGCAGAATTCAGCGTTTACCGCGCCGGCGCACCGGATGTCGGCCTGACGAAATGGAAGTATCGCAGTCGCGTCATCCGCCCTGACAATGGTCGAACGCCGATCAGCATCACCGCGAGGCGGCAAAGCACCATCAGTCCGGCAACCCGGAGAAGGCCGCCATCACTCCAAGATTGCGCACGGGCACGCCTTGCATGCGACGGAGCATCATGCGCATGCCTCCAAGATACACGCCGAACACCACGGCTGATTGAGCGAAAAAAATCGCGGCCTCCGGCGGGGAGCTGCCGGAGGCCGCGCTATCGGGGTTGCCTGCGCACTGCGAACCCCGGGGAGATCAGCCGTCGAACGACGGAAAACAGTGCTCAGAACGGCAATATGACGTTGGTCACCTGCTGTCCCCATGGCTGGGTTTGGATGTTGGTTAGCGTGCCTTTTCCGCCATAGGCCACGCGCGCCTCGGCGATCTTCGGCAGGTCGATCGTGTTGTCGCTCTGGATGTCCTCAGGGCGTACCACGCCGGCGATGAGTAGTTCGCGCATTTCCGAATTGAGACGGATTTCCTGCTTACCCTCGATCACCAGGTTGCCATTCGGCAGCACCTGGGTGACGACGGCGGCGATATTGGTAAGCAACTGATCCTGCCGGTTGATGGTGCCATTGCCCTGCATCTGCGTATTGCCGTCGGCGGCCAGCACCGAGCCCGGGAGCACCGCCTTGGCCGGGTTGGCGATGGTGTTGGCGCCGATGAAATTGGTGATGTTGGAGTCTTCCGTGGTGCTGCGTGTCAGCTGCGTCTGATCCTGGAATTCCGCGGTGTCGTTGATATTGACCTTCACGGTGAGAATGTCGCCGATCTGGTGAGCTCGCTGATCATTGAAGAATGCGCGCGAGCCGTTTCGCCACAGTGAATTAGGATTGTAAGTAGCCGGTTGTGGCGTCGGCATCGGCATCTGCACCGGTTTGTACCCGGGTTGGGTCGTCGGGTTCGACACCGGCGACAGCTTCGGCGTCTCGCCGAGATGGGCCAGTTGATTGAACGTCGAACACGAGGTGGACACGATTGCGACGGTGGACAACAGCACGCAACGCAGCAGCACAACACGATTGCACATGAGACTAACCTCTACGTACTGCTACTCCTGCCGCCCCGGCGCTACGACCGTGCGGCGCGACTCCGGCGCATTTTGCGAAAGATGCATCATTGCATTGGCGACCATGACGCGACCCGGACCGCTGATCACGCCTTGCACGACGCGTTTGGTCTGCGCATTGAGGACGCTGATCGTGTCGCCGAGCGCGCCGGCTTCTTGCGCCTGGCCGCGCAGTGTCAGCACCAGGCCCGGCGCTTCATAGACAAGCGTCACGGTGTCATTGCGCTGCACGACGTTCGGCTTCATCAGATCGGACACTTGGATCGGCTGGCCGGGACGCAGCTGCCGCCGCGCCGCCTGCCCGATAGCGCCCTTCATGTCGGCAAGCCCGCCGGACTGCGCCTTCGGCCGCCGCAGCACGGTGAGATCGGACGCCTGCAGCACCTCGCCGCGTTCGATCGGGTGATCGACGGCGACCGCGTCGACGGTCTGGATCGCCACGCCGGTGAAATGCGCGGGGTGGCGTTGAAGCACAAGGCTCGACGGCAGCCCTAGCGTGACGTCAAACCGACCGCTGCGCGCGTCGTAGTTAAGCGCCAGCACCTGCAGGTCGCCCGTCGCACGGGACTCGACTTCGAGCGGGCGCGGCGGCATGTCGAAATTCAGCGAAATATCGTGCGCGTCGCCGATCTGGTATTGCGCGGACAACGCCCGCGCGATGCGATCGGAAATAGCCTGCGGCGTAATCGTGCGGCTTGCGCGCGTCACCACCACCTCGGCGAGGCCGCGGGTGTCGATGTCGATCAGTTGATGGGGACGGATCGCCTCAATGACGCGATCGGTCGAGACCGCGCCGGTGGTGCCAAGGTCGGGCGCGCGGAACACCGGTATATCGGCGACCGGTCCGGCATTTTCGATGAGGTCGCCGATACGCACGACATCGCCCGCGACGGTGATGGTTGCGCGCAGTGCCGGCCGCTCGGACTGCGCCATCGCCGGGCTTAGGAGCGAAAGGGCAAAGGCCAGCGGCAAAAGAACGTTGCGAATGGCGGTTCGGATCATGATCGGGATCCTTCTCATCGCGCCAGTTGCGATGTCGTCTGCAGCATTTGATCCGCGGCGGTGACGACCTTGGAATTCATTTCGTAGGCGCGCTGCGCGGCGATCAGATTGGAGATTTCGGTCACCGCCTCGACGTTGGACTGTTCGAGGCTGCCCTGCAGCAAGGTGCCCGCGCCGTTGGTGCCCGGGGTACCGTCCTGCGGCGTCCCGGATGCCGGCGTAGCGGTGAAAAGGTTGCTGCCGTTGGCCTGCAGGCCGGCGTCATTGATGAATGTGGTAAGCGTGAACTGGCCAAGGACGCTCGACGTCGAGCTGCCCGAGGGGGTGACCGAGACTTGGCCTTGCTGATTGATCGTCAGGCCTTTCGACCCCTGCGGCACCGTTATGGTCGGCTGCACAAGGTTACCCTCGGCGGTGACGATGCGGCCCTGCGCGTCCATCTGAAACGAGCCGTCACGGGTATAGCTGAACGTGCCGTCTGGCATCAGAATCTTGAACCAGCCGGTGCCCTGGATGGCGACGTCGAGCGGATTGCCGGTCTGCGACAACGAACCCTGCGTCATGAGCCGCGGAGTGCCGACGGTCTTCACACCCGAACCGAGCTCGATTCCGACGGGCAGAATGTTGCCCTGATCCGATGCCTGCGCTCCGATGCGCTGCACGTGCTCGTACAGCAGATCCTGAAACTCGGCACGCTGGCTCTTGTATCCAGTGGTCGTCATGTTGGCGATGTTGCCGGCGATGACCTGGACCTGCAGGTCCATGGCTGCCATGCCGGTTGCCGCAGTATCGAGCGCACGCATCTAATGTCTCCTCAACTGGCTCGACTTCAGGCGCTGCCCGGTGTGGGCGTCTGCGAAAGCTGGCTCAGCGCGTTTTTTCGCTGCTCGCTCTGCTGCTGCAGAATATTGGCGATGTCGGTGTAGGACTGCGTGATCTGGAGCATGCGCGTCATTTCGCCAACCGCGTTGACGTTGGATTTTTCGATTGCTCCTTGCACCACGCGGGTGCCGAGCGCCGGCGCTCCCGGATTGACGCCCGGCGGCGCCACAAACGTGCTGCCACCATCCTTTTGCAACCGGTTCGGCTGATCGAAGGAGACCAGCTGCAGGCGGCCGCGCTGCGAATCTTGGGTGCTGTTGCCCTCGCGCACGGTAATGATGCCGCTCGGACTGATGATCACGTCATGATCGGTGTTCTGAAACGTGATTGGGCCGTTGTCCCCCATTACCGGGAAGCCTTCGCTCGTAACGAGCTGGCCGGATGCGTTGGTGTTCAGCGCCCCGTTGCGGGTGTAGCGCACGCCGCGCGGAGTTTGCACCGCGAGATAGGCATTTCCGTCGATGGCCACGTCGAGGGGATTGCCGGTACGCTGAATGGCGCCGGGGGCAAAGTTAATCCAGCTGGCGCGGTCAGTGACGAAGCTGATACGCCGGTCGTTACCGGTGAAATCATCGTCACGCGCGTCCGGCATCAAGTGTTCGGCGAACAGCGTATTATCGGCTTTGTAGCCGGTGGTATTGATGTTGGCGATGTTGTTGGCAACGATGTCGAGCTCGTGACTGAGTGCCATCTGCCGCGACAAGCCGACGAGAAGTGCATTCTCCATCGGTTACTCCCCTTGAGGTCTGCGCGATGTCCCCCGGGGCACCGCGATGCCGCACGCTCTCCCAAGCCGCGGCACAGGGCGAACTGCAGAAGCCGTGCCACGGCAAATTTCTCTGTGAAAACAATCTTCTAATCAGTGCTGCGGGAACCGGCAGGCGGGCAGAAAAAGCCGCTATTTACCTTCTACCCGGCAAAAATTTCCCGCCCCGCGGTTCCTGGCAAGCATCTGTTAACCATTGCGACCTAGCTTCGACGAGACGGTGCCGCAGCCTTAAGGCGCTGAGAAAAGCGCCTGCAGCGTTGGTTGTTTTGCGTCCTGCCGGTTGTGCGCGCCACCGAGCCGAGCGGGAGCCGTCATGGCGAAGAAACCAGCCAAAGACGAGAGTGATGAACCTGAGGCTGAAGCGGAAGCGGCGGCCGGAGCCGAAGGCGAGGAGGGGGCAAAAAAGCCCTCAGGGATCAAGCGATTTCTTTCGATCAAGTTCATGGCGATTGCGGCGGTCGCCCTCATTGCCGTGGGCGGAATTGGTGGCGGCGCCTATCACTTTTTGGGTGGCGGCCGCACCGAGGCCGCGCCCGCGGCAAAGATCAAGCCGCCGGTTTTCTTCGAAATGCCGGACGTGCTGGTCAATCTGTCTTCAACAGGTAACGATCGGACCCAATACCTAAAGGTCAAGGTCGTGCTCGAATTGCCCGATGAGGCGATGAAGGCGCAGATCGAGCCGTTGATGCCGCGGCTGATGGACACGTTCCAGACGTATCTGCGCGAATTGCGGCCGACCGATCTCGACGGATCCGCCGGCCTCTATCGCCTCAAAGAAGAACTGACCCGGCGCGTCAATGCGGCGATCTCGCCCGATCGCATCAACGCCGTTCTGTTCAAAGAAATCGTAATCCAGTGAGTCTCCAGCCGCCCCGATCTCCGCACGCGCGGGACTGATTGGACCGGCAATCCTATTACGGACAGGGACAACGCTCCGGCGATGGCGCAACAAAAAGACCAGGTCGATCAGGACGCGCTTGCGGCCGAATGGGGCGTGGCGCTTGAAGCCGAGCAAGATGCTGCCGAGGCCGAAAAGTCGGCTGCTCCAGCCGAAAACGAAGGCGGTGCCGATGCCATGGCCGCGCAGTGGGCGACGATGGTCGACGACGGCCATGCGGTGCCCAACACCAAAGGCGGCGCCGAGCGCATCCTCACCCAGGAAGAAATCGACTCGCTGCTCGGCTTCTCGCTCGACGACGTTTCGCTCACCGACAATTCCGGTATCCGCGCCATCATCGACTCGGCGATGGTCTCCTACGAGCGGTTGCCGATGCTGGAGATCATCTTCGACCGGCTGGTCCGGTTGATGACGACCAGCCTGCGCAATTTCACCTCGGACAACGTCGAAGTATCGCTCGACCGCATTACGTCGGTGCGCTTCGGCGATTATCTCAATTCGATTCCGCTGCCCGCGATTCTTGGCGTGTTCAAGGCCGAGGAGTGGGAAAATTCCGGCCTGGTGACGGTCAATTCGAGCCTGATTTATTCCATTATCGACGTTTTGCTCGGCGGTCGGCGCGGTCAAACCGCGATCCGCATCGAAGGCCGTCCTTACACCACGATCGAATCCAACCTCGTCAAACGCATGATCGAGGTGGTGCTGGCCGACGCCGAACTGGCGTTCAAGCCGCTGTCGCCGGTGAAGTTCAACATTGATCGGCTGGAGACCAATCCGCGCTTTGCCGCCATCTCGCGGCCCGCCAATGCGGCGATCCTGGTGCGACTGCGTATCGACATGGAAGACCGCGGCGGCAATATCGAGTTGTTGCTGCCCTACGCAACTATCGAGCCCATCCGCGACGTACTGTTGCAGATGTTCATGGGCGAGAAATTCGGCCGTGACCCGACCTGGGAAGGCCATCTCGCCACCGAAATCGGCTTGGCGGAGATTGCTGTCGATGCCGTGCTTTACGAGGCGAGGCTGCCCTTAAAGCAGATGATGAAGCTCGATGTCGGCGACACGCTGATGCTGGAACTCCGATCGGACGCGCCGGTCATCGTGCGCTGCGGTGACATCACGTTGACCGAAGGGCGCATGGGGCGGGTCGGCGACCGCGTCGCCGTACGCGTCGCCAAACCGTTACGGAAGCCGACGACGACCTTTGCCATGTTCGAGATGGCGGGTGGATCGGGCGGTCCGATGGAGGCCTCATGAGCGACGTGCTGGGAATGATCATCGAGGGGCTGGTCGCAATTCTTCTCATGCTGACCATCGGTTACTGCATGCTGTTGAACAAGCGGCTGAAGCTTTTGCGGGCTGACGAAGATGCCTTGCGCGCCACAATCGCTGAGCTGATTACTGCCACCGAAATCGCCGAGCGCGCCATCGCCGGGCTGAAAGCCGCCGCACATGACTGTGAGACGGGGCTCGGCGAACGGCTCAATCGTGCCGAGATTCTAAACACCGAACTCGACCGCAAGCTTGCGGCGGGGAAGCACGTGGTTGGCGATCTGATGCAAATCGCGACCGCCGGCCGGCGCGTCGCGCAAAGCCCGCAACTTCAACAGCACGTTCAGCAGGCTGCAGCTGCCAGCCAGCCCACTCAGCCGGTTGCTGCGCCGCTCCAGGATGCGAAGGCAATCGCGGCGGCCGCGCAGGCTTTCGCCGAGCGGATGCGTCATAAGGCGATCGGTCGTGCTGCATGATGCGCTTCGTTCGCGATTTGCGTCTGATTCCGATCGCCCTGCTGGCGAGTGTCTGCCTTCTCGTCATTAAAGTTGCCGATCTTGCGCTCGACGGCAGCCGCTGGATTTCCGGCGATGCACCGGTAAATAGGGAAGGCGTACTCCGCCATGCGTCGGATTTGCAGAATGGCGTCGGCGCAAAGGAGCAGTCCTGGGCGCAGCAGATGTTCAACTTCCCGGTCGACGGCACAACCGGCCAGACCGATGAAGCGCCGCGCAGCGACCTGCCATTACCGCGAGCCGAACTGGCGCGAACGAACCGCGCTCCCGCACCGGCGGACAATGGGGACATTACCGGTTCGATTGCCGCAGAGCCCGCAGCTTCAGCCGCGGCTGGCGCCAAGTCGGCGCCTGCCAAACCCGGCGCGGAAAAGCCTGGGCCAAAGGAGCCGCCGAAAACGCCCGACGGCATCGTCATTCCGATCGACGGCGCCAAGCTTCCGTCTGGCGCCGAGCGGGAAATTTTGCAGCGGTTGCAACAGCGTCGCGAGGAACTGGATAAACGCGCCCGCGAGCTCGATATCCGGGAGAACATGGTCAAGGCCGCTGAGCAACGGATCAGCGCGCATCTGGCCGAGATCAAGGAAGTCGAGGGACGTATAAAAACTGAGACGGTGCAGAAGGATAAGGCCGAAGCAGACCGCTTCAAAGGCCTGGTCACCATGTATGAAAGCATGAAGGCACGCGATGCCGCAAAAATCTTCAATGGCCTCGACATGGAGGTGCTGATCAAGGTCGCATCGGCGATGAATCCGCGGACCATGGCCGACGTCATGGCGCAGATGACACCGGACGTCGCGCAGCGGTTGACGATAGCGCTTGCCAGCAAGGCTCAGGGCGCGGCCAAGGCAGAAGGCGCGGCCGAACTGCCGAAGATCGAGGGCAAGCCCACAATGCCGTGAAGCGCCGGGCTTGAAGGCGCCGGCCAGTAAACCCAAGCGCGCTGTCGCGCACCTGCGATTGCGACGTCTCGCGCTTGGCCGCCATTTCACTATAATGGCAGGCAATGTCCGTCGGGGGCTCCGCGCAACGCGCTCACCGATGGCGATCGGAAAGTGTCTGGAGAAACTCTCATGTTCCTGCGCAATTACTGGTATGTCGCCGCGAGCAAGGACGAGATCGGCCGCAAGCCGTTCGGCCGCACTATTCTGGGCGAGCCCATCGTCTTCTTCCGAACCGAGGCGGGCGAGCCAGTGGCGCTTGAAGACCGTTGCGCGCATCGGCATCTGCCGTTGTCGATGGGCAAGCTCGATGGCGACGTGCTGCAGTGTCACTATCACGGCCTGCGCTTTGGCGCCGACGGCCGGTGTGTGCGCATTCCCGGCCAGGAGCACATTCCGCAAGGCGCCAAGGTGCGCACCTACCCGGTGGTCGAACGCTATCACTGGCTATGGATCTGGATGGGCGATCCGGCGCTTGCCGATCCCGCGGCCATCACCGACTTCCATTGGCTCGACGATCGTAATTGGGGCGCCAAGAGCTCCTACTTGCATGTCGAGGCAAACTGGCAGCTCGTCGTCGATAATCTGCTCGACCTGACGCACTTGGCATTCGTTCACGAAACCACGATCGGCAATCTTGCCCTCGCCGAGCACGCCAAGGTCAACGTCACGCGTGCGCCCAACAACGTGGTCGTGACGCGCTGGATCATCGCTCAGGATCCGCCGCCGACCTTTCAGAAGGTTGGCAATTTCAAAGGGAAAGTCGACCGCTGGCAGATCATCGATTTCGTCCCGCCGGCGTTCCTGCGGCTCGATGTCGGCGCCACCCCGACCGGGACCGGAGCGCCCGAGGGCAAGCGCATCGGCGGTATCGGCATGCGTAACCTCAACGCGATCACACCGGAAACCGAGACCACTTCGCACTATTTTTGGGGGCAGGCGCACGATTTCGACGTGAATAATGGCGAGCTCACCGACAAAATCTTCGAGCAGATCCGCACCGCCTTTCTCGAAGACGTAGCGGTATTTTCCGCACAGCAGCACAACCTGGATATTTTCGTAGATCCGCCCCAGATCGACATAGCGGCTGACGCCGGAACCATCGCGGCCCGCCGCATTCTGTCGCAACTCCACGACGAGGAACAGGCGGCCGGCCGGGTCGCGGCGGAGTAATTTGGGCTGGGCAAGCCGCCGTTGGTGCAGGGGGCCCGCCCTTTGCCCTCGAATTGGCCCTATAACCATCTGGAATCATTGAAGGCTTTTAATCGGCCGTTAAACGCGTGGCCTTAACTTAACCCCTAAGCAGTACGGAGCGCAGCATCGCGGCCGGGAAAGGCGTGCCGGCCTCGATTGGCGAGGCCGTGGGTTGAGTTTTGTCATGGCGTTCGGTTGCGTTTTGTCTGTGTCCGCTCACGGTCGCGAGCGCGGCCTTTTGGGGCTCGCGGCGCCGCGCCGACGAACAGCCGCATGGGCCGCCTGGCTCTCGTTGCTAATAGTGCTGCTCGCCGCTTTGCGCCCGGCTTTTGCCGATCCAATCAAAGCCAACGTCGTTGCCGGCACGAGTGGCGGCTATGCGCGGCTCATTTTCAGCATGAGCGATTTTAATGACGTGAGCGTGCGGCAGACCGGTAATGTGCTGATTATCAGCTTCAAAACGCCGGTCGATATCTCGGTTGATCGGCTGGCTGCGCAGACGGGCGGTTACATCGGTGCCGCAAGGCGCGATCCGGATGGTATGGCCGTGCGGCTAGCGCTCGCCCGCAAGGTCACCGTCAACGCAATGGCTGTGGGCCAGCAGTATTATGTCGATCTGTTGCCCGATACCTGGCAGGGTCTGCCGCCAGGCTTGCCGAAGGAAGTCGTCGACGATTTGACTCGCCGTGCACGTGACGCCGAAAAGTCCCTCGAGCGTGCCCACCGGCTCATGACGCTGGAGAAAATACCTCCGGTCCGCGTCCACGTCGCAACCCAGCCGACGTTCACGCGCTATGTGTTCGAAATCCCCAAGCAGATTTCAGTGTCCAGCCATCGCGCGGCGAATGGGCTGACGCTGAGTTTTGATGCACCGGTCAATTTCGATCTCGGTGATGTGCTCACCGCGTTGCCGCCGACGATTGGTACGGTCAAGACTTAGATCAAGGACGGTGCTGCAGCGGTACAGTTCGATTTCGCGGCCAAGGTCGATGTGCGCAGCTTCCGTGACGAGAACGGTTATTCGGTCGACATCGTGGACCTCAATGCCAAGGCCGATGAGAGCAAGACGCTGCGCATTGTTCTGCCCGAGGGCGAAGGGTCGCGGTCGCCCCCAGGCGACGTGTCCAAGCCGCCCCCAAGTCCACCAGCTGCTGCGGCCGGCGCTGGCGCGACGGACGATAAGCCGCCGAGCGTCGCGGAGTGGGAGAAACGACCGGTTGATCGATCGATGGCAATCCCGCCGACGGCACCGCCCAACGCAGCCGCCGCGGCGCCACCTGCAAAGCCTGCGCCCTCGGTACCGCCGCCCGCAAAGGCAGTTGCGGTGACTACGCCGCCTCCAGTCGTCAAGCCCCTTCCGGTTGAGGCGCAACCGCCAGTGTCGCCCGTAGCTCCGGCGATTCCGGCGCAGGCTCCTGTCGCTCCGTCGCCCGCAGCAAAGCCTGCAACGGCGCCCGTGCCCGCTCGTCATGCCTCAAGTGCACCGGCGGGGACCGCGCCCGTCGCGACGAAAGTGGAACCGGCTGCGGCGGTTCAGCCGCCGCCGGCAGCCAAATCAGCGGCTCCTGTCCAAACACCGCGCAAGCACTCGAAAACGGCCGCTGAGGCGGACGGAAAAATTGCCGTCGAGCTTGAGCGTAACAACCAGAACCTGAAACTCACCTTTGACTTCGCGATGCCAACGGCTGCTGCTGTGTTCAATCGGGCCGATACGCTCTGGCTAGTGTTCGACTCTAAGGCGGACATTGATCTTTCCGCGCTCAAGGACGAGGCAACCCACACCATTCGCACCGCCGAACTGACGCGCGCCCCCGATGCCGACATCGTGCGTATCAAGCTCGATCGACCGCGCCTGGCGAGCGTCAGCGCCGATGGACCGGCGTGGACGCTCGCGATTGGCGACTTGGTCGCGGTGCCGGCGCATGCGCTTGATCTCGACCGGAGCCTGATCGGCACCAACCGATCGACCATGAGCATCCCGCTCGAAGCGCCGCACGAATTGCATCGCATCACCGATCCGGAATCTCGCGACCAGATCCTCGTCGTTACTGCGTTCCCTCCGGTCCGGGGCGTGATTCACGAACAGACCTTCATCGAGTTCCGCGCCCTTGCCACGCAGCAGGGAGTCGCGGTGGAACCTCTCGCCGACGATCTCAACATGGCGCTCAGTCCCGGCAAAATTATCATCAGCCGTCCGGGCGGCCTGACATTGTCGAGTTCCCTGCAGTCGTTGCTGCGTGGCAGCGGATTGCACCCGTCGACATTCGATCCCCAGCTCTGGGGCTTCGACCGCAAAGGCTCCTACGAAGCGCGGCAGTCGCAACTCGTCGCCGCCGCCGCGGCCGCCCCCGAAAACAAACGGTTGGCGCCGCGGCTCGATCTTGCCCGGTTCTACCTCGCCCGCTCGATGTACGCCGAGGCCAAGGGCGTACTGGACGTCATTTTGGCGCAACAGCGACCCGATACCGAGGATGTAACTCCCCGCGTACTGCGCGCTGTCGCCGAGGTCATGATGAACCGACCTGATGGAGCGATGAAGGACCTCAGCGATCCCAGCGTTGGCGATCAGCACGATGCGGCACTGTGGCGGGCGCTGGCCTATGCCTGCCAGGGCAAGTGGGCCCAGGCGCACGAAAGCTTCAAGCCCGTCGAAAGCGCCATAGCAACGCTGCCGATCGAATTGCAGCGTTTCGCGCTCAAGGAGGAACTGCGCTCCTCGATCGAGGTCCGTGATTTTGCCGCCGCCGAAAACGAGCTGAATGACCTGCAAACCATCGGCATACCGGAGGACCTCAAGCCGCAAATCTCGGTCCTGATCGGACGGCTTGATGAAGGCTTGGGGCGCCCCGAGGACGCACTGGCGGCTTATCGTTCGGCCGCGGAGTCGCCGGACCGTCCTGCTGCGGCTCAAGGCCGCCTCCGCGAAACCGAGCTGCGCTATTCGCTCGGCGATCTGAAACGTGACGAAGTCATCTCCGATCTCGAATCGCTCACCACAGTCTGGCGCGGCGATGAGACCGAGATCGAGGCGCTGCAGATTCTGGCGCGCCTGTACACCGAGGAACACCGCTACCGCGACTCGTTCTATGTGATGCGCAGCGCCATGGCAGCACACCCGGATTGGGACATGACGCGCCGCATCCAGGAGGAGGCGGCAAAGACATTCGACGCGCTGTTCCTCGCTGGCAAGGGCGACGCCATGGCGCCAATCGATGCGCTGTCGCTGTTTTACGACTTCCGCGAGCTAACACCTATCGGCAGCCGAGGTGACGAGATGATACGCCGGCTCGCCGACCGGTTGGTATCGGTCGATTTGCTCGATCAAGCCGCCGGCCTCTTGCAGTATCAGGTCGACAAGCGGCTGCAGGGCGCTGCCCGCACGGAGGTGGCGACGCGATTGGCCGTCATTTATCTGATGAACCGCAAGGCCGACAAAGCGCTGTCAGTGTTGCGCGGCACTCGCTCCGTCAATATTTCGACCGAATTGCGGGATGAGCGCTTGCTCTTGGAGGCACGGGCACTTTCAAACCTCGGTCGGCACGCCCTCGCGCTCGAGGTGGTCGCCGACATCAAAGGGCCGGAGGCGATCCGGCTGCGCTCTGATATCTATTGGGCCGCGCATAAGTGGCGGAAATCCGCCGAGCAGATCGAACTCCTGTATGGCGCCCGCTGGAAACAGTGGCAGCCGCTCACCGATGTCGAACGCTCGGACATCTTGCGCGCCGAGATCGGCTATGCACTTGCCGACGACAAGCTTGGCATCCAGCGCTTTCGGGACAGATACGCGCCCAAGATGGCGAGCACGCCTGACGCGCGCGCCTTTGAGATTGTCTCCGCGCCGCTCGGCAGCGCCGGCGAGGATTTCAAGGCGATCGCCCGTGCCGCCGCGGCCTCAGATACGCTCGACGACTTCCTGCGCGACATGAAAGCGCGCTATCCGGAATCCAATCCAATTTCTTCAGGACCGCCGGATTACGGGCCGGAGAAGCCGGAGACGCCATCGGCGCCGCCGCGGACGCGCCCCGCCGCGCCCACCGCTCCGGCCGTACCCGGCATATCTTCCGCACCGGCGACGACGTCCAGTTCAAGCGGACAGACTGCATTGCGTTAGGCTTGCTTGCTGGACGGGACACGCTCGGGCAAACTCGCTGCTCCCTCATGTGGAGTGACGAGACGATATGACCGCAGCCCTCGATACCGCATCCCCTCCGAAGGCCGATTTGACGAAGATCCACACCGATGTAGTCGGCAGCCTGCTGCGGCCGGCGACGTTGCGCGAGGCGCGCATGCAATTCGACGACGGCGCAATTGCGGCAGCTGAGTTTCACGCAATCGAAGACCAGGCAGTGCGCGAGGCAGTGCGGTTGCAGGAGGACTGCGGCCTCGATGTGGTGACCGATGGTGAAATGCGCCGGCTGAATTTTCAGGACAGCTTTGGCGCCTCCGTCGAGGGCTATGACGCGAGCCGCTCGACGGTGAAGGTTTATGAACGCCGTGTGGAGGGCGCGGCGCCGGGCCAGCGCTGGGATATCAGCCAGATGCACGACGTCGGAACGGCGGTGTCGCATCGCCGCCCAGCCAAGAGCCAACTCAAGCTCGCGCATAATCTGCCGTTCGAGGAATATCGCTTCGCCGCCACTGTCGCCCGCAAGCCGGTGAAGGTTTCACTGATTGGTCCGGATCGCATTTCGCAGCGTTTCGCCTATGAGAGCTCGAAGGCTGTCTATCGCGACATGGAGGATTTCCTCGTCGATGTTGTCGCACTTGAGCGGAAGATTATTACCGGTCTGGTCGAGGCCGGCTGCCGCTATGTCCATATGGATGCGCCGGGTTTCACCGCATATGTTGATCCGCCGTCCATCCAGCAGATGCGAGATCGCGGTGAGGATCCCGAGGAGAACTTTGTCCGGTCCCTCAAGGCCGAGACAGCAGTGATTGCCAATTTTCCGGGCGTAACCTTCGGCATCCACCTGTGCCGCGGGAATCAGCGCAGCATGTGGCATCGCGAAGGCTCCTATGATGCGATCGCCGAGCGGCTGTTCAATACGCTACCGCATGACCGCTTTCTCTTGGAATATGACACCGAGCGGGCAGGCTCGTTCGCGCCGCTGCGTTTTGTGCCCAAGGGCAGGGTGGTCGTACTCGGGCTGGTCAGCACCAAAGCACCCGAACTGGAATCAGCCGACGGGCTTAAGCGCCGTATTGATGAGGCGAGTAAGGTTCTGCCGCTGGATCAGCTCGCCATCTCGCCACAATGCGGATTTGCATCCGATGTGGTCGGCAATCTGCTCGGCCCCGAAGATCAGAGGCGCAAACTGGAACGGGTCGCCGAAGTGGCGCGGGCCGTGTGGGGGTAATGGGGTGTAACGCTACGTTCCGTAGCTCTGGATCAACGATCCGGCCACGAGCGTCCAGCCGTCGACCAAGACAAAGAATATGAGTTTGAACGGCAGCGATACGACGACTGGCGGCAACATCATCATGCCCATCGACATCAGTACCGAGGCGACGACGAGGTCGATGATCAGAAACGGCAGGAATAACAGGAAGCCGATTTCGAAGGCGCGTTTAAGCTCCGAAATCATGAAGGCCGGAACTAGAATGCGCATTGACAGATCTTGCGGCTTGTCTGGCGCCTTTTCGCCCGACATGTCGATGAACATTTTCAGGTCATTGCGCTGCACGTTCTTTTCCATGAAGGCGCGCAACGGTCCGCTGGCGCGATCGAACGCCTGAGTGACCGTAATCTGGTTGGCGAGGAGCGGCTGAACGCCTGCGTCGTAGGACTTGGTCAACACCGGCCCCATGACGAAGGCGGTAAGGAATAGCGCCAGCGAAATGACGACAGAGTTGGGTGGCGCCGTCGCGGTGCCAAGCGCCGTACGCAGAAGCGACAACACCACGACGATGCGGGTGAACGAGGTCATCATCACCAGGATCGAGGGGGCGAGCGACAACACCGTGACCAGCGCCACGAGTTGCAGCACGCGTTCGTTCAGCCCGCCGCCGGCGGCTGCGCCTTGACCGAGATTGATACTGATATCCTGAGCGGCGAGCGGCGTCGCCGAGAACAGAAGTGCCGCTACCGAGGCCGCCACCGCTGTGAACCGGACGCGGCAGCCTCCGAGAATTTTCATTCGGTCAGATTTTCATCCAGCTCTGCATCAGTTCTTTGCTGTTGGGCGGCCGAGCAGGCTGGCCATTTCCTGTTCGAGGCTGTCGTAGAGCGTCTTGCCGGCGGGGGCCTGTTTGGCGTCCGGACGCGACGGCGGTTTCACCTCGGGCGGGCGTGCATTGCGCGGTGCCGAGCCGTTCGGCGCTGCTACGGCCGGAGCGGGCGTTGCAGGCTCACTCGGTGCCGCGGCGCGCGGCATTGAGGGCACCCGAGGCTCGCTGCGTTCGGTCTTCGCAGGCGGCTTGCGCAAGGCGGCCTCGAGCTGCTGCGCCATCTCGGCGAGGCTGCGGTCGGCCGCGGCTGCCGCTTCCGATGTCGCTGGCGGCGGAGCAGCCGCAACGCGCGGCTCTGGAGCCGGTTCAGGCCGCGGCTCCTGGCTCGCTTCCTGGCGGAATTCTTGACGTACTTCTTGCTTCGGCTCAATCCGTGCGTCAGGACGCTGCTCGGGTGATTGCGGCCGTGCATTGACCTGCTGGCGAGCGCGCTGCGGCGCTGCCGGCCGAGTTGAAAGTTCATCAGCCAGCGCGGCGAGTGTATCGCGGGGCGCTCGTGACTGGGTTTCGGCTTGGGGCTGCAATGGCCACGCTACCGGTTCCTCAGCGGGCGGTTCGTTGCGCGGAATGCGCGGCGCCGCGGGCGGGAGCGGCGGCTCAGCCGGCAGCGGCCAGGCGCTGTTCGTGGCGGGCTCGGGTGCGGGTGACGGAATGGCGCGCGGTGGGGGCGGCTCAACCATGGCGGGGGGGCGCGCGACAGCAACTTCGCGCGTCGCCGGCATAGCTCGCACGATATTGGATTCGACGACGATGTCGCTTGGGCCGCCGATCATCACCAGGTGCTCGATATTGTCGCGGCGCACCAGAATGAGGCGGCGGCGTCCGTCGACGCTGGCGTAATCGACCACGGCGAGACGCGGCTGGCGGCCACGCATCCCAACTCCGCCAAGCCGCCCAGCCCCGAGCCGCCGGACCAGCCAAGCGGCGACGCCGATCAGCCCCAGCACAACGATGAAGGCGAGAAAGAACTGCACCGGAAAGGGCATACCCCCGAACAACGACATCTCACTCCTCGCTGCGGCGGACCGTCGACGAACCTATGAGCGGCTTCCGGGACGCCAATGGTTAACGACGCCGGAAACATTTGCCGCCGCGAATACTAACAAAGAATTAACGGCCGTGGAGCTTTTTACGCGCAAACGCCGTGATGCAAGGATTGTCATGGTAAACGGCGGATTGATGGCAGCGGCTCCGATGGAACCCGCTTTAACCGGCCATTAACCATACCCCCGGCAAAGTCTGCCCAGTTGAGGAGGACCAAGCCGATGGGAATTGTCGATATTCCGATTCTTTCGATGCTGCGCTCGCGCATGGAATGGCACCAGGAGCGTCAGCGCGTGCTCGCGGAAAACGTCGCAAACGCCGATACCCCGAATTACCGGCCGCTCGACCTGGCGCCGCCAAACTTTCAAGACGCGTTGACCACGCCGCCGGTCACGCTTGCCCGTGACAATCCAAACCATATCGCGGCCGACGGCGGAAACGACGGCTTCATGACCCAGCATGAACCGCACTACGAAGTGCGGCCGGGCGGTAATGCCGTCAATCACGAGGACGAGATGATGCGCGTGGCGTCGAATCAGATGGATTTCGATGCGGTCGCGAATCTCTATTCGCGCAGTCTGGCGCTGATCAAACTCGCGGCCGGCGGCGGCTAACCGGGGAAATTTTCGCACAACGCTTCGGTCGTACGGGGGCGTACCCAAAAACCCTGCAAAGGCACCGATCATGGACTTCATCAAATCGCTTCAAGTCGCCGCATCCGGATTGCATGCGCAAATCGGACGCATGCGCATCATCACCGAGAACATCGCTAATGCCGACTCGACCGCAACCACGGCGGGCGGCGATCCGTACCGGCGCAAGATCGTCACCTTCTCCTCGGCGCTGGACAACTCGCTGGGTGCCCAGGTGGTCAAGCTCGGCCGTGTGCAGCCCGACAATTCCGCTTTCCGCATCAAGCACGAGCCCGGCAACCCTGCCGCCGACGCCAACGGCGATGTCAAATATCCGAATGTGAATACGCTCGTTGAATTGACCGATCTGCGTGACGCGCAGCAGTCCTACCAGTCCGACCTCAACGTCATAACAGCGACACGCCGCATGCTTCAGCGCACCATCGATATCCTCAAGAGCTAGGTGACCCATGGCGATACCGGCTAGCCCTGTTTCCGCAGCCAGCGCTTATGCGAACGTCGGCCGCCTTGGCGGCGGTGCAGATCCGAGCGGTCTTGCTTCGTCGTCGTCCGGTGCGCTGACAGACGGGCCTGATTTCAGCGCGATACTCAAAGACGTGATGCATGCAGTGTCCGCATCCGGCACCAAGGCGGATGCGCAGACTCAGGCTGTCGCGATGGGCAAGGGTAACATGGTCGATGTCGTCACGGCGGTCGCTGAATCTGAAACCGCCATCGCGACGCTTGTCTCGGTGCGCGACAAGGTTATCGCGGCCTACCAGGATATCTTGAAGATGCCGATATAAAACAGCGTTTCCCCACTGTCCGGGGAGAACTAGGGAAGCGAATTGGCCGAGGGTAAGGGGCGCTTCAGCAATTCTGAATTCAAGGCGTCAAACCGCAAGAGGCGAGGGCGCCCCTTCATCCAAACTCTCCGCGTAAGTGGGGAAAAAGAGCGAGACGGGGAGCAATACCATGATGAGCGGACCGGAAGTATTGGATGTGGCACGCGATGCCATCGTGACGCTGCTGCTTGTCTCAGCGCCGCTGATGCTGGTCGGGCTGGTTGTCGGCGTCGTCATCTCACTGATACAGGCGTTGACGCAGATACAGGAAACGACGCTGGTTTTCATCCCAAAGATTTTGGCGATCTTTTTGGCGCTGTTGATCGCACTGCCCTTCATGGCCGACGCCCTGCATTCGAATTTCATGCGCATCACAGCCCATATCACCAACGGCTGATCGGTTGCGGCCGTGACCATCGACATGTCGTTCCTGCCCGCGCTGGGCGCCGCCTTCCTTCTGGTGTTCGCGCGCATCGGTACCATGCTGATGCTGCTGCCGGGCCTCGGCGAACAGAATATTTCCTCGCGCATCCGCCTGACAATCGCGCTGGTGCTCGCAGCCGTGCTGCTACCGCTGCACCGGAGCGCCTATCACGTCGATACCGGCGCGCTCGGCCCCGACATTGTGTTGCTCGTCGAGGAGATTTTGATCGGCGCGGTGCTCGGGCTGACCGCGCGGCTGACCATCTCGGCGCTCGATGTCGCTGGCTCGGTCATCGCCCAGCAGCTTGGACTCGGGTTTGTTACCGCTGTCGATCCGACGCAGGGCGAGCAGGGCGCATTGGTTGGCAATTTCCTGACGATGCTCGGCTTGACGCTGATCTTTGCCACCAACATGCACTACCTGGTCATCGCAGCGCTCAACGACAGCTATAATGTGTTCACGCCGGGTGAAATGCCGTCGACCGGCGATGTCGCGGCGCTGATCACCCGAACGGTCGCCGGTGCGTTCCGCATCGGCATTCAGCTGTCGGCACCGTTTCTTGCTTTCGGCCTGTTGTTCAATATCGGGTTAGGCGTTTTGTCGCGGCTGATGCCGCAGATGCAGGTGTTCTTTGTAGCGTTGCCGCTTTCCATCATGATCGGGCTGTTGTTTCTGGTGCTCGGGCTCGGGGCCATGATGGGTTTCTTCCTCGATTACGTCGCCGGCATCCTGCATGCGCTCGCCCCTCACGCCTGATGATGCGCCATGGCCGAACCGCAAGACGACAGCGAACACACAGAAGACCCGACCCCGAAGCGTCTCGACGAAGCGATCAGGCGCGGCGACGTCGTCAAAAGCACCGAAGTCAATACTTGGTTCATGATCGCCGGCGGCGCATTGGCGCTCATGGTGTTCGCGCGGCCGGCAGCGTTCAGCCTGCAGACCACGCTGCGCGGCCTGCTTGCGCATTCCTATCAGATTCCCACTGACGGGCCGGCGCTCGTCCACATGACGCGCGGCCTGCTGATGAACGTGCTGGCTGCGCTCGGCGTACCGTTGGTTCTGCTCGCGATTGCCGCGCTCGCAGGTAGTGCGATTCAGCATCGTATCGTGCTTTCGGCTGAGCCGTTGCGGCCGCAGTTGTCTCGAATTTCGCCGGTGGCTGGACTGGGGAGGCTGTTTTCCAAGCAGGCGTTCGCCAATTTCGCCAAAGGTCTCGCCAAGCTGGCGCTGTTCGGCGCCGTTTTCACCGCACTGCTGTGGCCGGACCGCCTGCGTATCGTCGGGCTGATCGGCATCGATCCGCGCATGATCCTGCCGTTCACGAGCGCACTCACCATGCGGATGCTCGGCAGTGTTGTGGCGATCCTCGCCGTCGTGGCAGCTGCCGATTATCTGTTTCAATACCGCCAATGGTACGAACGGCAGAAAATGTCGGTGCGTGAAATGAAAGAGGAGTTCCGGCAGACGGAAGGCGATCCGGCCATCAAGGGTAAGTTGCGACAGTTGCGCAATACGCGCATGCGCAAGCGCATCATGGCGGCGGTGCCGAAGGCCTCGGTCGTCATAGCCAACCCGACCCACTTTGCCGTGGCGCTGAGATATGAGCGCGGCATGAACGCGCCGATCTGCGTCGCCAAAGGCGTCGATTTCCTCGCGCGACGGATTCGCGAGATTGCCGAGGCACATGACATTCCAGTAATTGAAAATCCGCCGCTGGCGCGCGCTCTGCACGGCACCGTCGAAATCGATCAGGAAATCCCGCCCGAACATTATCGGGCAGTGGCCGAAATCATCGGCTACCTGATGCGGCTGCGGCGTTTGGTGAGCCGACCCGGCTGAGGGGACGCTGGCGGCTGCCGAGAAATTGTGGGGTTTGGTAGCCAACCCATGCGAGCGCGGCATGACCCGCGAGAATCACGTATCTTCGACGCAGCGCGGAAAAGTGCGGCCGATCCGGGCTCCGGCCTTGTGCCGGCCGATGGAGCGCCTCTTGCACGAGGCGGCCGCAAGGGGCACTGAAGGCGAAACATGTCGCATGAGGCCATGACCAGGAAAGATTTCGGTCAGCAGGCCAATGGCTCGGCTCAGGCGCGCAGCGCACTTGACCGCAGCGCGGCCGCAGGGCGGGGCGGCAGCATCGCGCTCGTGCTGTTGGTAGCCGGCTTCCTGATCGTCGGAGCAACCGGGATCGGATTTCTCGGCCGCGAGCGCGCCGAGCCCTATATCCTGATTTTTCTCGCGATTCTGGCCACTATCGGCATTTTTGGCCTGTTCGCATTCGCCACCGGTCTTTTGCGACTGTCGTGGTCGCAAGCTGGCAATCCGCTCATCAAAGCCGTGCTCGACGGCGCCTTTGATGGCATCGTCGTCACCGATAGCGACGGGCGCGTGATCTATGCCAATGCCGCCTATCTCGATCTGATCGGGGCTGCGGGCGCCCGCGACGCGCGACCCGTCGAACGGGTTTTCATCGGCGATGCGGACGCCTCGGAGGCGATTTACCGGCTGCTCAAAGCGGCGCACGAAGGCCGGCGGCTGCAGGAGGAAGTTCGTATCGCTTCGGCCCACGGTCGGCCGGTGCGGTGGCTGCGGATGCGCATTCGCCCGTTGGGAAATACGGGCCGCGCTCGCAATCTCACGGTCTGGTCGCTCAACGACATCACGCGCGACCGCGAGCGACAGGAGAATATTTTTCAGGAACTCCAGCGCGCCATCGATTATCTCGATCACGCACCGACCGGCTTCTTCTCGGCCGATGCGAGTGGCAATATCGTCTACCTCAATGCCACGCTTGCCAACTGGCTTGATCAGGATCTCGCTCAGGTCGGGTCGGGGGGCCTCAAGCTCACCGACCTCGTTTCCGGCGACGGCGCTGCGCTGCTGACGACTTTGCGCGCGACACCCGGCGAGGTGAGGACCGAGATCGTTGACCTTGATTTGAAAACGCGCTCCGGCCGCACGCTGCCGGCTCGATTACTGCACAAATTGGCCTTCGGCGCCGATGGTCTTCCCGGCGCCTCGCGCACAGTGGTGCTCAATCGCGCCAGCGAAGATGGCAGCGAATTGCAGCGCGCTGCCGAAGTCCGCTTTATGCGATTCTTCCACCACACGCCGATGGCAATCGCTACCATCGACCGCGACGGCGGTATCGTCCGAACCAATGCGCTGTTTGCCCGGCTATTCCAAGGCATGATCGGTGGCGATGCCCGCAGCCGCACGATCCGTGCCATCATCGCCGAGCGCGATTGGCAGCTTCTCGAAGCGGCAATTGTCCAAGCGGCGCAGGGCAGGGGGGACATCGCTCCGGTCGACGCCATGCTGACGGGTCAAGGCGAGCGGTCTGCGCGCTTTTACGTCACCGCGGTCGGCGAACAGGAGCGCGATCAGGAGACAGCTATCGTCTACGCGCTTGAGACGACCGAGCAGCGCGAACTGGAGAGCAGGCTGATCCAGCAGCAGAAGATGGACTCGATCGGACAGCTTGCCGGCGGCATGGCGCACGACTTCAACAACATGCTCAATCTGATCCTGCTGGCAACCGATTTTCTGCTCAATGCGCATAAGCCGACCGATCCGTCGTTCAAGGACATCATGGAAATCAGGCAGAGTGCCAATCGCGCGGCCAGCCTGGTCCGACATCTTGTGGCGTTTTCGCGCAAGCAGACACTGCGCCCGCAGGTTCTCGATCTTGGCGAAATGCTGAGTGACCTTACCGTCGTGCTGCGCCGGCTGATTGGAGAGAAGATCGCTCTCAAGGTTGTGCATGGGCGCGACCTTTGGCCGGTTAAGGTCGATCAGCTGCAGTTCGAGCAGGTGATCGTGAACCTCGCGGTCAATGCGCGCGATGCCATGCCCAATGGCGGCCATTTGGAGCTGCGCAGCGCCAACGTGACCGTCGCCGACTGCGCCCGCTATAACACCAAAGGAATGCCGGCTGCCGACTACGTGCTGGTTGAACTTATCGATACCGGTACTGGCATACCGGAGGCGATCCGCGACAAGGTGTTCGTGCCATTTTTCACCACTAAGGAAGTCGGCAAAGGCACAGGACTTGGCCTGTCGACGGTGTATGGCATCATCAAGCAGACTGGCGGATTCGTCTATTTTGACAGTGTCGACGGCAAAGGCACGACCTTCCGGATTTTCCTGCCGCGTCACGTGCCAACGGGGCAGGAAGCTGCGGCCCCTGCGGCAGTCGCAGAGTCACGGCCCGTCACTGATCTGACGGGCGAAGGCACGATCCTCTTGGTCGAGGATGAGGAGGGTTTGCGAGCGCTCAACGCGCGCGGTCTGGCTTCGCGCGGCTATACGGTGTTGCAGGCCGGCAACGGCGTTGAAGCGATCGAGGTTCTGGAAAAAGTCGACGGCAAGATCGATCTTGTCGTCTCGGACGTCGTGATGCCCGAAATGGACGGCCCGACGCTGCTGCGTGAACTGCGCACGCGCAATCCGGGGCTCAAGATCATCTTCGTGTCCGGCTATGCCGAGGATGCTTTTCAGAAGCATCTCCCCGCGGACGGCCAGTTCGATTTTTTGCCCAAGCCGTTCACCCTCAAGCAGCTCGTTGCCAAGGTGAAAGAGACGATGGCAGCGTGAGGCGCCGGCCGTTGCAATAAGAATCTCGCCGTTGCGGGTTGCCGCGCAAAGTTCTGCTTGACACGATTGTTATCGCAAAATGAGGCTACTGGACCGGTGCGACACTCGCGCGCGCGGCGGTTTGCGCGGTGACGGTCAGCGAGGCAGCGCCTACTAATAATCAGCAGTAGCGAGCGTTTTGGGGACGTCGCTATTACGGCTCCGGAACGGAGCCATGAGGAGGCGACATAGCAGCCGTGTCATCGCTTCGTTGGATTCGATCCATCGCAAGAGTAACGGCGCTTCTGGCTCTGCTGTTTGGAGCAGACGATCTCGACGCGCGGGTGGCGAACGGACTGAATGTCGACTTCGGCTACAGTACTTTCGTTTCGGTTGCCGCTGCTGCAACAGCCGTGGCCCCGCGCGATACCGTTCAGGCCGCACCGCCCGTTACTTCGGGTGGCACGCTGAGCGGATTGTTCAGCCGCGGCGGGTGGCTCGGTGGTTTTGCGGCCGGTTTCCTCGGTTCCGGCGTCCTCGGTGTACTGTTCGGCCGCGGTCTGATCGGCGGGCTGGGCGGCGTGGCATCATATGTCGGCTTACTGTGCCAGATCGTGCTATTGGCGATGCTGTTCCGGCTGATTTGGACGCTGTGGCGCAGCGGTGACATGGCGGGCGCTGCAGCGTTGTCGCCTAGGCAATTGGCCGACCCATATTTGCGCTCGCGAGATGACCTCCATTCCGGATTTGACGATGCTCACAGCCACAGCCTTGGGACCGAGAGAGAAACCGGGACCCGCTCGGCCGAGCCCGAAGTGACCTCGCCCCGCGGCGGGCACAGCTGAAGAAATTCCGCCCGTTATGGATTTATCGAATTTCCGAGACGACCCGGCAAAATCTATTTTGATGGTATGGCGCTGTCGCAAGCGTGCGGCGACCCCCAATGGGTGAAATCCGGGACGTCACACTTGGAACAGGCGCCCAAACTTAAACCCAGGCCGATCAAGAGAAGGAATCGGACCGCGGCGGTCACCCGGTCATTTTCCGGACCGTTACTCAGCACTACTCGTCCCATCACTCATCCCAATCGGCCGGTTGTCCAGCCTTTCCAAGATACCCCGTCGGTCGGTTCAGCACCACCAATGTGTCTTCAGAAGGGTTTCCTGGGCAGGGTATCGGGGCAAAATTTCGTTTATCTTACCGGCAGCGCGGCCCGGGATACCCTTTGAGCCGAAAGAAGGCTGGTGGCCGATTGGAGGAGACTCAAGATGGATGTTCGTCAGAGCGGCTCGGCGCCGTCGCGTCGCGGCCCTGCAGAGTCATTCACCGGTACCGTCTGGCAGGACCCAATCATTGAGGCGCCCGCGCCCGCGCGGGTGCGCTCGGGGTTGGTGCGTTTCGAGCCCGGCGCGCGCACCCACTGGCATACCCATCCGCTCGGGCAAACGCTGTTCGTCATCTCCGGCAGCGGCCGCGTGCAGACGTGGGGCGGGCCGGTTCAGATCATACGGGGCGGTGACATTGTCTGGATTCCGCCGAACGAGAAGCATTGGCATGGCGCGGGGCTGAACACGGTCATGGAACATGTGGCCATGCAGGAGGCCCTCGACGGCATTCACGTGCAATGGCTGGAGCCGGTCAGCGACGAGCAGTACAAGGCGGAAGGCTGACCATGCGATACGAACTTTATTACTGGCCGACCATCCAAGGACGCGGCGAGTTCGTGCGGCTCGCGCTGGAGGAAGGCGGCGCTGACTATGTCGATGTGGCGCGCCGCGGCAAGAGCGGCATGGCCGCGATGATGAAAATCCTGGAGAACGAAAGGCAGTCGCACCCGCCTTATGCGCCGCCGTTCCTGAAAGCCGGCAAAGACATCATCGCGCAGACCGCGCTCATTCTGTTCTATCTTGGACCGCGGCTTAAACTTGCCCCCCGCGACGAGGCCGGGCGGCTGTGGACGCATCAGCTGCAGCTCACGATCACTGATCTCGTCGTGCACATCCACGACACCCACCATCCGGTGTCGGGGTGGCTTTATTACGAGGAGCAAAAGCCGGCGGCGAAACGGCGCACGGCCGATTTCTGGCGCTATCGCGTGCCGAAATTCCTGGGCTATTTCGAACGCGTGCTCAAACACAACGGCGGCCGGTATATGATTGGGCGAAGGGTCACCTACGTCGACCTGTCGCTTTTTCAGATCGTTGAAGGCCTGCGCTACGCCTTTCCCAAGCGCATGAAGCGGTTCGAGAAGCAGGTTCCGCTGCTCGTGGCCCTTCACGATCGTATCGCCGAGCGTCCGCGCATCGCTGCGTATCTCGGCTCGAAGCGGCGCATCCCATTCAGCCAATGGGGCCATCTATCGATATTTCAAGGAGCTGGATCAGTAGGGTTGGTCGGTGAGCGCGGATGCGTGCCGAGAGGCGGCCCGCTAGCCGATCGCGCTGGCGCCGGCCTGCGCGACCTCTTCGTCCTCATGCGACTGCACGCCGGATACGCCGATCGCACCGACGCATTCGTTTTGATACATGACCGGCACGCCGCCCTGCAGCAAAATGCCGGCAGGGAAGTTGAGAAAGGCAGGCCGCTCCTTGATGCGGTCTTCGAAGAACTTGCTTGGCCGTTTGGTCATCGCCGAAGCGCGCGCTTTACCCATCGACACTTCCGCGGTGATCGCCGGTGCGCCATCCATGCGGGCAAAGCCGAGCAGGAAGCCGCCGTCGTCGACGATCGAAATGGCGACGTCCCATTTGTTCGCCGCAGCCTTGGCTTCGCAGGCGGCCATCATTTTTCTGACGTCGGCGGCGGTCAGGCTCTGCTTGGTTCGCATAAAGTATTCTCCTGTGGGTAAGGGAGCGATGCGCGGTACACAGCGAACCATATCGCGAATGTCGAGTACTTCGCTATCGCCCAGTGCGCCGGGGGATTTAGTTGGCCATCCGCGGACCTTTGGGGCGAGCAAGCTGCATCTTGAACCGGGCCCCTGCTGAAGTGGCCAGGTTCGCGATCCGTGGCTCATTCTCATGTATGATGCCGCTGCGGCCGTAAGGCCATCTATGGGGGAAGCTCATGCTTTTTCGCGCGCGCGTCGCAAGCCGCGCTTACAGGGTCGCTTTGCTTTTCACGCTCCTTATGGCGCTGCCAGCCGCACGAGCCGATGAGGTCGCCGACTTCTATCGTGGCAAACAGATCAATCTCGTGGTTGGCTTCGGTCCCGGCGGTGGCTACGACATTTATGCGCGACTGCTGGCTCGCCACATCGGCAAATACATTCCCGGCAACCCGAACGTCGTGGTTCAGAATATGCCGGGCGCCGGCAGCCTGCGCGCGGCGAACTACATTTACACGGTTGCCCCCAAGGACGGCACGACCTTTGGGTTGTTCGCCCGCGACATGGCGCTCGTCGCGATGCTCGGCGGCGATCCGAACGTGCAGTTCGATCCGAAGAAATTCACCTGGCTTGGCTCCTCGTCGAGCTACGCCAACGATGCCTATGTACTGATGTTGCGCAAGGATGCGCCGGTCAAATCGATCGCGGACGCGCGGCGCCCCGGCGGGCCGCCGATGGTGTTGGGCGGAACCGCCGAAGGCTCGACCAGCGATGACATCCCGATCCTGCTGCGGGAGTTGCTCGGCCTGCACATAAAGCTCATTTCCGGTTATCGTGATAGCGGCGTGCTCTTTCTCGCCATCGACCAGAACGAAGTTGAAGGCCGTACCGTCGGTCTTTCGTCGGTGCGCTCGGCGCACGCGCAATGGCTGGCGCCGAACAGCGACATGCGGGTGCTGCTGCAATTCGGGCGCGCTACCCGGCTACCCGATTTTCCCGACGTGCCGACGGCACGCGAACTTGCTCCTGATGCGCGTTCGCGAGCGCTGATCGAGCTTGCGGAGCTGCCTTATCTGCTGTCGCGACCATTTGCGGCTCCGCCAGGCCTGCCGCCGGCGCGCGCCAAGGCGCTGGAGACGGCATTCCTCGCGGTTCACAAAGATCCGGGGTATCTGGCCGATGCGGCGAAGCTCAAGGTTGATGTCAGTCCGATCGGAAGCGACGCTGCGCGGCAGGCGATTGCTCGCCTCGCGGCAACGCCGCCTGCCTTGCGCGATGCGCTGAAGAAGCTACTGGCGAAGAAACAATAGTCTTACGGTCTCTTCGTTGCGCTGTTCACAAAATCGGCGATAACCTCCACCGCGCCCGGCGCCAAAGGCAGACGCGGATTGGCATACGTTGCCGCATTTATGCGCCGGTCATCGGAGGTGACGGTTTTCAGCACATGGTTCGTATCGTCGAGCAGCACGAGCGTGGCGCCTGGCGCAGCCTGTTTGAGGCGTTCGGCGTCGGAAACGCCAACCTGTATGTCGCGTTTTCCCTGGAGGATCAGTACTGGCTTGGTGACCGTCGCAATCAGCTTTGCCGGATCGTATGAGAACACATCGATCAGGAAGCCCTGCACCTGGGGCGCGAACAGCGGCATCAGCGCCGGGTTCATGGTGCTGACGTCGATGCGTTTGCCCGCTTCGAGGCCGTCGATCGCCGCCATCGCCTGATCGAGGATTGGCGCGTTCGCTGGATTGTCTTTGATCTGTTGCCGTAGCACCTCACCGAGCGTGCGCCCGGCTGCGGAGAGCAGCACCAGCCCGCAAATATCGGGAGCCTTCTGCGCGGCGGCGAGAGCGACCAAGCCGCTCTCGCTATGACCGAGCACCCATACGCAAGGCACACCGGTCTGTTTGCGGATCGTCGCGATCCAGGATTCAGTGTCGGTGACGTAATCGCCGATCGTCACGTCATTGCCGTCGGCAACCGCGGCGCGGCTGCCGAACATGCCACGCTTGTCGATGCGCACCGTGCCGATGCTTCGCTGTGCCAGTCCCTCGGCGAGCAGACGGTAGGTCGCCGCGCGCACCCCATAGGGATTGTTGCCGTTGCGGTCGGTCGGTCCGGAGCCCGGGATGATCAGCAGCATCGGGGCGCTGCCTGCGGCGGGCGCGAGCATCGTTCCCTTGAGCGGCCCAAGTGGGCCAGGCGCCTGCACAAAGGTTTGCGTGATGGGGGAGGGCGTCGCCCCCACGGTAGCGACAACAAGCAAGAGTGTGGCGAGCATGGCCAATCTCCTTGCGGAGGACGGTTGTGTTCGGCGCCGCGGCGCTGGAACACGGCGTTCCGCAATAAGGTGACAGCACAACTTATTCGCTGTTATGTCGTGGCAGCGCCGGCGAGGTTCAATTGGAGCTGCAGTGCAGCTATTGTGCTTTGCCGCTTAAGAAAAATCGTGTCTTCCGCCGCACAACACGTGGAGATCAGCCATGCACGACACGCCCGATCAAGTCCATTGGCACGAGCCGAAGGCGGGGGAGAACGCGGGCTTTGGTAAGTTCAAGCGCCAGCCGCTGCCCTATGACCGCTTCATGGAGGCCGAAGGCGTGCCATGCTTCCGCGGCATCGGCGTGCGCAAGGTGCAGGACCTGCCATTGGTGCCGTGGCGGCGTCTTGGCGGCCGCGGATCGTTCATCCAGCTCTTCGGCACCGAAGGCCTGTGGGGCATGTACATTGTCGAGGTGCCCGGCGCCGGCGCGCTTAACGTCGAGCGGCATCTCTATGAGAAGGTCGTGCTTGTGGTCGAAGGCCGCGGCACTACCGAAGTCTGGCAGGAGGGGCAGGACAAACGCCATGTGTTCGAATGGCAGAAGGGTTCACTGTTCGCCGTTCCGCTCAACGCTTATCACCGTATCATCAATGCCGGCAGCGCGCCGGCGCTGCTGTTGTGCGGCACCACGGCGCCGAACGTCATGAACGTGCTCGACAACGTCGATTTCGTGTTCGACTGCCCGTACACATTTAGCGAGCGCTTCTCCGGCGCCGAGGATTTCTTCAAGCCGAAGGACGATCTCGAGCCCGATCCGATCCGCGGGCTCGCCATGCGGCGCACCAATCTCATCCCCGACATCGTCAACTGCGACCTGCCGCTCGATAACCGCCGCTCGCCAGGCTATCGCCGCGTCGAGCCGGCTATGGCGAAAAACCGCTTCTATCTCTGGATCGGACAACACGAGACCGGCCGCTATTCCAAGGCGCACAAGCACGCCTCCGCCGCAGTGCTCGTTTGCGTCAAGGGCAAGGGCTACACCTATACGTGGCCCGAGGCCCTCGGCACCACGCCGTGGGAAAACGGCAAGGCTGAGTTTATCAAGCGCCAGGATTACGAGCCGGTCGGGCTCGTCTCGGCCGCGCCGATGAGCGGCGACTGGTATCACCAGCATTTCGGCATCGGCAAGGAGGGCCTGCGCATCTCCGCCTGGCACGGGCCGAACAATCAGCGGGCGCGCAAACCGGGCGTGCCGGGCGAGCAACTGATGGACTACGGCGCTATCGAGCTTTCCAAAGGCGGCAGCGCCATCGGCTATCACCAGGAAGATCCGGCGATCCGCAAGGAATTCGACGAAACCCTCAAGCGCGAAGGGCTGGAGAGCCGGATGAAGCAGGAGTTCTACGAGCGCCCGCCCGCCGAGGGCGAAGTGGTGATGGGCGATGTGATGTGAGGTCATTCCGGGGCGCGCCAGCGGCGCGCGCCCGGAATCCGTACTCACTGTCATCCGAGTGTTTCACTGCCTTCGACAATCTTCCTCTTTCGTGGTTATGGATTCCAGGCTCGGCCTTGCGGCCGCCCCGGAATGACGTGGGAAAGACAATGCCCTTTCAAGACTTCCGCCAGTTTCTCGACGTGCTGCGACAGCACGGTGAACTGATCGACGTCAACCGGCACGTTGAATTGAACGACGTCGGCAAAGCCATGAAGCAGACCTATGTACGTAATGGCCCGGCGATAATGTTCAACAACAACGGCACCGACTATCCGCTGGTTGCCGGCGTCTACTCGAACCGTGAGAAGGCGCTGCTTGCGTTCGAGGCCGAGGAGGGCACCATCCTCGACAAAGTCATGCATGGACTGGACAACCCGATCCCGCCTGTTGTGACCAATAATGGCGCGCCGTGCCATGATGAGATCATCGAGGGCGACGCCATCGACATCCGTAATTTCCCAGTGCCGCAATACAGCCCCAAGGACGGCGGCCGGTATATCACGCCTGGCATCGTCGTGTCGGAGGATCCGGAGACCGGCGTGCCGGACGTCGGCCATTACCGTTTTCTGATTCTCGGCAAGGACACGATGTCGTATTCGGCGCAGCCGTTTCACCGCTTCGGCAAGAACCTAGCCAAGTGCAAAAAGCTCGGCATCGTGCCGAAAGCCGCCCTGGTGATCGGCGTCGATCCGATCATCGCCTATACGTGCCAGGTGCAGGTGCCTGACACGACCGACGACTGGGCGCTGGCCGGTGGCCTGCGCGGTGCGCCGATCGAACTGGTGAAATGCAAGACCTGTGACGTCAAGGTGCCGGCGACCGCCGAAGTGGTGATCGAGTTCGAGGTTGATCTCGACACCACTGTTCTGGAAGGGCCGCTCGGCGAGTATACCGGCTACTACACGCGACCCTCGCAAAAGCCGGTGGCACGCATCACCGCAATCACGCACCGCAAGAAGCCGATCTTCCAGGGTCTGCTCACCGGCAAGCCGGTGACTGAAAACCATATCCTCAAACAGGTGCCGTTCGAGGCTTCGGTCCTGCGCATGCTGCAGCGGCAGTTCCCGACCATCAAGGCCGTGTCGGTGCGGGCTTCCGCCGGCGTGTCATTTTATGTCGTCATCGCGATGGAACCGCGCTTTGCCGGCGAGGCGCGGCAAGTCATCTTGTCAATGATGTCGAGCAACATCCGGCCGAAATGGTCCGTGATCGTCGATCCGGATATCGACGTGCATTCTTCGACCGAGGTGGAATGGGCAATGGCGTTCCGCGTGCAGCCGGCCCGTGACGTCATCACGGTCGACAACGTACCGGCGGGCCCGTCCGATCCGTCCGTCGATCTCACCCGCGAACGCACGATGCGCACCGCGTCGATGATTGGCATCGATGCGACGCGGCCGTTCGGTGAAAAATTTTACGATGTGGCCGACGTGCCAGGGTGGGAAGACTATAAAGTGCCGGAGCTGGACAAGTGACGGTCACACCGGCTTCGCATCAATGAGCACGAACGCCACCATCGCCGTCGCGTTGGTGCGATTGCTCCAAGCGTGATTGGTGCCACGCTGAATGAGCACATCGCCGGCTTTGAGCAGAACTTCGCCTTCATCCATCATGGCGTAAATTTCACCTGACAGCACGATGGCGTAGTCGATCGTCGCAGTCTTATGAAAGCCGGCGTGACGCGGATTGTTGCGGTCGGTCGCTGCGGCGCGGCCCGAGCCGTCGTCGGGCAATGCGCTTTCGTGGGCGATGGCGGCAAGGCGCTCGGAATCCGGCGGATATTCGATGACGCGGAGCACCGAGCCGTTCTCGGGTGGTGGCAGGCGGTGACCCCGGGCAATTGCATCGGCGCTGCCGCCGTTGTCTGCGGGCGTCGACGCGGTCTCCCACAGTTCGTGCACGATAGCGCTGCCCTTGGTGCGCTGAAACACGTGTGGGGTCGGCGCGTCGGCGATAAAGATCGATTTGCCGGCGGCGTCATGTCCAGTCACGACGCGGCGAATTTGATTGGCCATTTACTTTTCTTCCTTCCGATTCCGCGCGCCAAAATGACAATTACCGTCCCGCGCGCATGCGGGAGAGCAACTCCTCGGTCGGATAGGAGTCTGCCGGGAGGCTGTATTTCATCTGCATCTTCTTAACCGCCTGCCGGCTTTTCAGACCCAAAAATCCGTCGATCTTGCCGACGTCATACCCGGCGCGCACAAGGAGCGTCTGCAATTCCTTGACCTGCTCGAAGGGCAGCGCCGGCGGCGGGTTGCCGCGATGCAGCGGCGGCGCGCCGTTGATGCGCGTCGCGAGATACGCGGCGGTGGTGGAGTAGACCAGCGAGTTGTTCCACTGCAAGTAGATCTGAAAGTTCGGATAGACCAGAAAAGCCGGCCCGAGGCGCCCCATCGGCAGAAGCAGCGATGCCGGCAGGTTGTCATCGGGCAGCGGCCGGCCGTCTGCGAGTGTGACCCCCCATGACGCCCACTTTGAGCGCGGCAATTGGATGTCGAGGTCGGCCTGATCCCAGGGAAGTTGCGCCGGGACGTGTACCTCGGTCAGCCACGGCTGGCCGCGCTTCCAGCCGAGGCCGACCAAATAGCTGGCCGTCGAGCCAAGTACGTCGGGCACATCGTGAATGAGGTCGCGCTTGCCGTGATGGTCGTAGTCGACGGCGTATTTGTTGTACTCAGACGGCATCATCTGCGTCTGACCGAGTTCGCCGGCCCATGAGCCGATCATTTCGGCTGGCGTCAGATCACCGCGCTGGATCAGCCGCAGTGCGTCGATAAGCTGCGGGCGAAATCTGTCGGCGCGGCGGCAATCGTAAGCGAGCGACGCGATCGAGCTGAGGGTCGGGTACTTGCCCTGGTTGGCCCCAAAATCGCTTTCCAGTCCCCAGAATGAGGAAATGACCGCGGCTGGTACGCCATATTCCTTGTCAATGCGCTCGAACACTGGCGCGTATTTCTTGATCCGCGTCTGGGCGCCGCTGATGCGGTAGGCGGCGGCCATGCGGCTCGAGAATTCCAGAAAAGTCTGCGTAAAGACCCGCTGGCCACGATCGATGTTGACGATGCGTTGGTCGTATTTCAGGTACGGTGCGGCCTCCGCAATGGAGCGCTGCGACACGCCGCCCGCGATCGCTTCGCGCTCGAGCCCGGAGAGCCAGTTTTCGTACGACCCGGAGGTTCGGCACGGTACGGTCTGGGCGTGTGCCGCGCCTCCGATTGCCAATGCGGCAAGCAACAACGACGCGCGCATCAATATTCCACGCATAGTCAGTCCCTTCGTTCCTTTGCAGCCGCGGCGCGGCATGTCCTCATCTACAAGGCGTACCCTGGGTGGACAGCTCAAGACGGGGATGAAGACTTCAGATACCAGTCTAAAATCTCCTCGCCGGTCCAAAACACGACGCCGTCGTGGCGGCGGGCGTAATCATAGATCGCTTCAAGATATTTGATGCGATGCGGTTGGCCGCTGATGTAAGCGTGGATGGCGAGCGGAAAGATTTTAACGCGACGTTCGCCCTCCGCGTAGAGCCGGTCAAATTGATCGATGGCGCGTTGCAAAAGATAATCGCTCTGGTGATGCTGCACGATCATCATCGGGATGTCGTTAAGCTCGACCGTGTAGGGCAGGGTGACCAGAGGGCCTCTGGCAGTGCGGATCGTGGTCGGCTCGTCATCATAGACCCAGTCGCCAATATATTTGACGCCGGCGTCGGCGAGAATTTCCGGCGTCTGCAATGTCTGCGTCAGCCCCGGACCAAGCCAGCCAACCGGGCGCTTGCCGCAGAAGCGCTCGATCACGTCGAGCGAGTGAGTGATCATCTTTTTCTGGTTCGGCTCGAGATGAATAGGCCCCTGCTGATAGGCATGCCCCATGAACTCCCAGCGATCAGTCCGGGCTTGTTCAGCGACGCGCGTATAGTCTTCGCAAACTCGGGCATTGATCGCGAGCGTCGGCTGGATGTTGAGACGCTTGAACAGCTCGAAAAAGCGCCACACGCCGACCCGCATGCCGTATTCGTGCCAACTCCAATTGGGTACGTCAGGCAACAGTGTCTGGCCGGTGGGCGGTGCCAGTACCTGGCGCGCCATCGGTTTGCCGATGTCCCAGACTTCCAGGTTGACAATGGTCCAAAATACGAGGCGCGCGCCGCCCGGCAGCTTGAGTGGCGGCCGGTCGACGATCGCCGAAAACTCGGCGCGCTCGCGGGGCAGCATTGCTCTTGCCGCGGCTTTTTTGCGGCGTGCTGGTTTTTTCATCCCTGCCACCCCTGTCCGAATTGGGGCGACCATACGTCGGACGTCCGACATCGACAACTTGTATTGGTTTTTACTGGCCGTTTGGCTGGCCGATCACAACCCCGTTAGCGTGCGGCAAATCGCGTTGCAGTTGACGGGGAATGGCGCATCTATTGGAACTCAAGGGGAGGGGGTAGGATTATCCCTCCTGGTCATTCGATTTTCGCCTTCAATCGCGCTCCTTCACGGAAATTACGATGCCAGCCGCTGCACCCAATCGTGTCCGCGTAGCCGCTTCGTCTCAGAACAAGCCGGCGCCAAGCGACGATCGGCGGCATTATTGGCTTGAGGTCTACCGCACGGTCCGTGCCGAGACTGAGCGTCGCGCGGCCTTTTTGTCCGCGGAGGACCAAGTGGTCCAATCGATGCTGGACGCAAGTCCGACCAAATGGCACCGTGCGCACGTGACCTGGTTTTTTGAGGAATTTTTGCTGGGCAAATTCGCGCCGGGCTATGAACGTTTCGACGGGCGCTTCGCCTTTCTGTTCAATTCATATTACGTGTCGGCCGGTCCCCGCTACGCGCGGCCGCAGCGCGGCATGATCACGCGGCCCGATGCGGCCGAAGTGACGGCTTATCGGGAGCATGTTGATCGCGCGGTGACAACGTTGATCGAATCGACCAACGACCTTGCTTCCATAGCATCGGTAATCGAAATTGGCCTGCACCACGAGCAACAGCACCAGGAATTGCTGCTCACCGATATTCTGCACGCGTTCTCGCTCAATACAACGCATCCGGCCTACGATCCGCAATGGCAGTGGCCGCAGCAGAGCAGGAGCGAGGCGATTGCTACGCTGATCGCCGGTATCCATCGGATTGGCCATGACGGCAACGGTTTCTGCTTCGACAACGAGCAGCCCTCGCATCAGGTGTTACTCCAGCCGGTGAAGGTTTCCCCATCGCTCGTCACCAACGGTGACTGGCTCGAATTCATGGATGATGGTGGTTACACGACGCCGACGCTGTGGCTGTCCGAAGGTCTTGCCACGGTCGAGGCGCAGCACTGGAATGCGCCGGGCTATTGGCAGCAGATCGATGGCGAATGGTTCGCAATGACGCTTGGCGGTCTGCGCAAAGTCGAGCCGGGAAACCCGGTCTGCCACGTGAGCTACTACGAAGCGGATGCATTTGCACGATGGGCCGGGAAGGATCTGCCGACCGAGGCGGAGTGGGAGATCGCAGTCCAACAGCGCAGCGGGCTTAATGATGCGTTCGGCGTTGTCTGGCAGTGGACCCGTAGCGCTTATTTGCCCTATCCCGGGTATCGCGCTGCCCCGGGCGCGCTTGGCGAATATAACGGCAAGTTTATGGTCAGCCAGATGGTGCTGCGTGGCTCGTCGCTGGCGACGCCGCAAAACCATACTCGCCACAGCTACCGCAACTTCTTCTATCCGCCGGCGCGTTGGCAATTTACCGGTCTGCGCCTAGCCGAATACCAAAGTTAAAGTCAGGGCCATGAATGTCAGAAATGTCTCTCACGCGTTTCACCCTACGCCGGCGCTTGACGAATTCGCCGCCGACGTGATCGCAGGCTTGTCCGCCTCACCAAAGAGTCTCGCGCCGAAATATTTCTACGATCTAGCTGGTTCGGCCTTGTTCGAGCGCATCACGCGCTTGCCCGAATATTACCCGACGCGCGCCGAGATCGGCATTCTGGAAGACAACGCGCCGGCCATTGCCTCGATGTTTCCGCCCGGTTCGACGCTGATTGAATTCGGCAGCGGTTCAAGCCGCAAGGCGCGCGTCCTGCTCAGCGCCGCCGCGACGGTCGGCGCTTATGTGCCGGTCGACATTTCTGGCGATTTTCTCCAGCAGGATTTGCGGGAGTTGCGGCGCGACCTGCCGCATCTTCTAGTGCATCCACTGGTCGAGGATTTCACCCGGCCATTTGAGATTCCCGCACGGCTCGCGGCATTGCCGCGCGTGGGCTTCTTTCCTGGCTCGACCATCGGCAATTTCGAGCCCGAGGACGCAAAGCGCTTCCTCCGCCACATCGGCGCGGTGCTTGGCGTCGGCGCCCTGCTCATTGTCGGTATTGATCTGATCAAGGACGAGACGATGCTCGATCGCGCCTATAACGATGCCGAAGGCGTGACCGCAAAATTCAACCTCAATCTCTTGGTACGCATCAATCGCGAGCTTAACGCCGACTTCGATCTGGCCGCATTCGAGCACAATGCATTTTTTAACCGCGACTTGCGTCGTATCGAGATGCATCTCGTCAGCGCTAAGCGGCAGCAGGTGCGGATCGACGGCACTGCCATCGACTTTGCGGCCGGTGAAACTATCCACACCGAAAGCAGCTACAAATATACGGTCGAGTCATTCCGGGCGTTGGCACGGGACAGCGGGTGGTCGCCCGTCTGTGTGTTTACCGATGGCCTGTTCTGCGTGCACGCGCTGCGGATGACGAGCAACGTGGGGCCGACGACAGAATAGCATTTGTGTTATCCGTCGCCACCACTCTCGCCCGTCGTCTGGCCATGCCCATATGCGAAGCTGATCCCTGGCGTCTGCAATATTTTGCCCACGTCAAGACTACGGCCAACATTCCAACGGAAGACGCCGATGCCTGGCAATGCAATCCGGCGCATCGCTGGGTCTATAATAAGCTCGCCGTCGCCCTGTCGCAGCGTCTTGAGGCCGGTCCGCACGGCACCACGCCGCTGCATTTTCCTGTGTTCTCCAAGCCGATCGTCAATCTCAAGGGCATGGGGGTCGACGGCCGCGTGGTGCATACCGCCGAGGACTACGAACAACACTATAAGCCGGGCCATTTCTGGATGACGTTGCTCGATGGTCGTCATGTCTCGACTGACGTCGCCGTGGTCGAGGGTGCGCCATGCTGGTGGCGTCACGTTACAGGCAAGCCGGCTGCCGAGGGCACGTTCGATTACTGGACGGTACACGCGGAACCCGATGCAGGGATCGAACGGTACTGCGGCGCGTGGATCGAACACAATCTCGCTGGCTACACGGGCATGCTCAATCTCGAAACTATCGGCGGCACGATTATCGAGGCGCATTTGCGCTTTGCGGACCAATGGCCCGATCTTTATGGACCGGGTTGGGTCGAAGCGCTGGTCGGGCTGTACGAAAGCCGCGTGTGGGATTTTTACGACGAAGACCGCGGCGAAGGTTACAGCGTCGTGCTGTTCGGGCCGCCTGGCCACGTTTGGCGTCACCCGCCGCCGGCGCTGGTGCAAGAGATAAAGCGAATTCCGGGCGTTACCAGCGTGCAGATCACCTTTCACGAGGATCGAGCGTCAGAGCGTCACGCCATGCCACCCGGCGGATTTCGGCTCGCTATCGTCAACGGCTACGACCTCGACAAGACGCTGGTCGCGCGAGAGCGGCTACGGGAATTTTTCGGCATCGTGCCGGCGCGGTGATATCCGGCTTTAGCCGCGACCGATGGCAAAGTCGGTAGTGGTTTCGCCGCGTCGCCGCTATAGTGCGGGATCGGGGATCGATCATCGATGTACGAGCGTACCGACTGCGCGCCGCTCCAGCGGGTGGGGGGATCAACGGCGGGCCTTCGTAAGGTGCTGTGCGTGGCTGCCTCGCTGTTTGCCATAGTGACCGCGGCATTGCCGGCGTCCGCGCAGGAGCAGGTCAAGATCGGTATCGGCTACGGGCTCGCGTTTCTGCCGGATTACATCTGCCAGGATCTGAAGCTGGTCGAAAAAAACGCGAGGTCGCTACACCTCGACATCAAGGCAAGTTACGAGCGTTTTTCCGGCGCCGGTCCGATGGAGGATGCGCTCGCATCGGGCACCATCGATATGGCGCCGTTTGGCGCGGTACCACTCTTGCTGGCGTGGGAGAAAGCGAAACATACGCCACGGCAGATCGTTGCGATTTCAGGCGTCTCTACGTTGCCGGTCGTGCTGCTCAGCAATCGGGCGGGCGTGCACAGCATCGCCGATCTGCGCGCCACGGACCGTATCGCCATGCCCACGTTGACCGCGCCGCAAATGTATTTTCTGCAGATGCAGTCGCAAAAGACATTCGGCCAGTATGATCGGCTGCGCCGCCAGATAGTCGTGCTCTCGCCTGGGGATGCGCTCGCGGCATTGCTCGCCGGCACCGGTCCGGTGACGGCAGCCTTCTCTTCGCCGCCATACACGGAACTGGCACTCAAGGATGAAAATATTCATCCCATTCTGCGCTCCGAAACGGTGATCGGCGGCAAGGCATCGTTTCTCGTTATGGGGGCGATGGCCGCCTATGTGTCCGCGCATCCGAAAATCCCTGAAGTCATCGACAAGGCCATGGATGAAGCCGCGCGCATGATTTGGGACGATCCGCGCCGTGCGGCGCAAATCTACTTGGCGCATGAGCCGTCAAAGGCGCTCAACGCAGCCGATATCGATGCAGTGCTGCGTGACAACAAGGACGAATTTGGCAGCGCGGTTGAAGGGATCCAGGCCTTCGCCGATTTTCTCGGCTGGCGCGGGGCGCTGAAAGCGCCGCCGCACAGTTGGAAGGAGATCGTGGCGCCGGCGCTGCTGAGTTCGCCGAGCACGTAAGCGGTGGATGCACCGTTATAATCGGCGAGTTGGCGGCAACTCGGCCCGCGCATGGCAGCCCGATGTTGCGCTTAGCTTGACGCTTCCACGGTCGAACGCGACAATCTGCCGCAAATCATAATCGTGCCGATCCGCTGGCCGTTCGTGGGAGGGTGTCCATGCCGAAGCGCCGCCAAGACGCCGATTCAAGCCGCCGTAATTTCCTCAAAGGTGCCGGACTGGTCGGCGCTGACGCCGCGACCGCGGTCGCGCCGCCCGTTGCGGCTGGCGCCATGCCGGCCGCTCCATTGAGCAAAGCCAAGGCGGCGCTGCCGGGTCCGCGTCAGATTGCGGCCGAGACCATGCCGCCGCCGTCTGATCCGGTAAATCAGACCTCAAGCGGCGGTGACTACATGGTCGACGTCATCAAGACGCTCGACATCGATTACATGGCGATTAACTGCGCCTCGAGTTACCGGGGCCTACACGAAGCAGTGGTCAATCACGGCGGCAATGCCAAGCCCGAGATCATCACCTGCGTGCACGAGGACATCGCTGTCCACGTCGCGCAGGGCTACGCCAAGATGGAAGGCAAGCCGATCGCCATGGCGTGCCACGGTGTGGTCGGCCTGCAGCACGCCACTATGGCGATGTACAACGCCTGGTGCGACCGCGTGCCGGTGATCGTGTTCGGCGGCAACATCATGGAGGCAGACAAGCGCGCGCCCGGCGCTGAATGGCTGCATGCCGGTGTCGACATCGGCCAGTTGGTGCGTGAGTTCACCAAGTGGGATGACCAGCCCGCGACGCTGCAACATTTCGGCGAGTCCATGGTGCGCGCCTACAAGATCGCGACCACGCCGCCGATGGGACCGGTGTTCCTGGCGCTCGATGGCGAACTGCAGGAGAACCCGATCCGTGACCGGGGCAACCTCCGCATTCCCAAATATGAGCCGGTGATTCCGCCAGTCGGCAACTCGGCGGCAATCGTCGAAGCGGCCAAGATGCTGGTCGCGGCAAAAAATCCGCTCATCATCGTCGACCGGCTGGCGCGCACGCCGGCCGGCATGAAAAATCTCGTCGAATTTGCAGAGGCACTGCAATGCCCGGTAATCGACAATTACGGCCGCATGAATATGCCGTCGCGGCATCCGCTCAATCAAAGCTTCCGCCGCGTGCTCATAGGCCAGGCCGACGTCATTCTTGCCGTCGAGATGAACGACTTGTGGGGTTCTCTGACGCATTTCCGCGATCGCATTGAGCGGACTTCGCATCCCGCCACAAAGCCCGGTGCGAAGATCATCACACTTGGGATGCGCGACCTTTATCTAAAAGCGAACTATCAGGATTTCGGCCGCTGGCAGGACGTCGATCTCGACATTGCGGGCGATGGCGAGTTATCGCTGCCGGCGCTGACCGAGGCGGTGCGGCGTCTGACCGACCCGGCGCAAAAAGCAGTGTTCGGTGAGCGCGGCAAAAAACTTGCCGCCGCGCACCAGGCCATGGTCGAACGCTCGAAAGTCGATGCGACTATCGGCTGGGACGCTAGCCCAATCACTACCGCGCGCATGTGCGCCGAAGTTTATAATCAAATCAAGGATGAGGACTGGTCGGTTGTCGGCACGGCTATCCGGCTGTCGTGGATGCACCGGCTGTGGGATTTCAAGAAACCCTACCAGTGGAACGGCGGCTCGGGCGGCGCCGGTGTCGGCTATAACCTGCCGGCTTCGATCGGGGCGGCGCTCGCCAACAAGAAGCACGGCCGCTTCACGGTCGCCTTCGGCGGCGACGGCGACTTCATGTTCAATCCCGGCGCGCTGTGGACGGCGGCACATCATGAAATTCCGATCCTCTACATCGTCCACAACAACCGCGCCTACCACCAGGAATACATGTATCTGACGGCGATGGCAGCCCGGCATGGCCGCGGTGTGGATCGCATGGACATCGGCACGACGCTCAAGGACCCAAATATCGATTACGCCACGGTCGCACGCGGCATGGGCGCTCACGGCGAGGGGCCGATCACCGATCCGAACGATCTCGCGCCAGCCCTCAAACGCGCCATCGCCGTCGTCAAGGCCGGCGGCCCGGCTGTTGTCGATGTCGTGACCGATCCGCGGTGAGGAGTGACATCATGCGCAAATTTGTAGGCATTGTTTTCGCGCTCGCCGCCACGGTGGCGTTCGCACCGAGACCCAATGCTCAGGAAGCCCCGCAGGGCGATGCGGCGGGCGGCAAGCGCATCTTTCTGAAGGAGGCGTGCTTTACTTGTCACGGTCGCGTCGGCGAGGGCGGGGCCTATAACGGGCCGGCGCCGATCCTTGCCCACACCGCGCTGCCGTTCGAGGCATTCAAGGGCCAGATTCGCAACCCGATAAACGACATGCCGGCCTATCCGAGCGCCGTACTATCGGATAAGGACATTGCCGACATCTACGCCTTCGTGCGTGGGCTGCCGGGCCCAAGTTCGCCGAAGAGTATTCCCATCCTGAATAACTAGGGCGAGCGATTACCCCGAGACTTGAGACTTGCGCTGCCGAGCGGCGCCGGCATGACGCCGGCGATGATCTGTGCGGCGTTATCCCGCTCGCCTATATTTGGCCCCGATATCCGTGTGCCGGGGCAAACGACTGAAGGAGAACGGATGTGACTAATGTCATCACAATTTGCGGCAGCCTGCGCAAAGGTTCCTACAATCGCATGGTCATGAACGCGCTGCCGGGGCTGGCGCCCGAGGGCATGCAGCTCAAGGAAGCGCCGCCGATCTCCGAGTTTCCGCTCTACAATGCCGATGTCCAGAATTCGACCGGATTTCCGGCGCCCGTGCAGGCGCTGGCCGACGCGATCCGCGCCGCCGACGGGCTGATCTTCAACACGCCGGAATATAATTTCGGCGTGCCGGCGCCACTGAAGAATGCGATCGACTGGGTGTCGCGGTTGCCCAATCAGCCGTTTGCCGGCAAGCCGGTTGCGCTTCAGTCGGCGTCGCCGGGCCCGGTCGGCGGCGCCCGCGTGCAGTACGACCTGCGCAAGTCGATGGTGTTTCTCGACGCGTTGACGCTCAACAAACCGGAAATCTTCATCGGCAATTGCGCGCAGCGTATCGACGAAAAGACCGGGAAAATAATCGACGAGCAGACTATCGGCTTCATCAAGCAGCAGCTCGCCGCGTTCGCGAAATTCATCGCCAGCCATGGTGGCAAGGCCTAATCGGTACTCAGGGGGAGGGGAAGTTTCAGTGTCGGATAATCAACTCAATGTCATTGTCGTTTGTGGCAGCCTTCGCAAGGCATCGTATAACGCGTCGTTGGCGCGAACGCTGCCGGCGCTGGCACCACCCGGCATGGCGGTGAAAGCCGCACCGGGCTGGGACAAGATGCCGGTCTACAATCACGATCTGCATGCGGACGGGAAATTTCCGGCCGAAGTGACGGCGTGGGGCGACTCAATCCGCACCGCCGACGGCGTGATCATCGTCTCGCCCGAGTATAATTGGACCATTCCGGGCGGGCTGAAGAATGCCATTGACTGGGTGTCGCGCTTCAAGGAGGTGCCGTTCAAGGAAAAGCCGGTAGCGCTGCAGTCTTGCGCCGGTGGTGCGCTGGGCGGCGCGCGCATGCAGTATCACCTGCGGCAGTGCCTCACCTCGATTGACGCGCTCATCTTTGGCAAACCGGAAATCTTCGTCTCGTTCTCGGCAAAGAAATTCGACGAGAAGACGGTTGAGCTGACTGACCAGCCGACTATCGAGATCGTCAAGCAGCAGCTCGCGGGCTTCGAGAAGTTCATCCGCCGCGTGAACGGGAGGCATTGATGGCACGGCTCGACTCGCGGGTAGCGCTGCTCACTGGCGGCGCAAAGGGGATCGGCCGGCACTATGCCAAGAAACTCGCCAGCGAGGGCGCGCGGCTGATGATCGCCGATATCGCCGACGGCAAAGACCTGGCGGCCGAGATTGCACGCGAGCACGGCGCCAATTCGGTCGCGAGCGCTGTTGCTGACGTGAGCGACGAAGGTTCGGTGAAAAAACTCGTCACCGACACCATCGACCGTTTCGGCAAGATCGACATCCTGGTCAATAACGCCGCGTTGTTCGCGCCTCTGAAAGAACAGAAGGTCCTCGATATCGACGTGGCGTTGTGGGATCGCGTCATGTCGATCAATGTCCGCGGCGTGTTTCTCATGACCAAGCATGTCGCGCCGCACATGATCGCGCAGAAATACGGCAAGATCATCAATATCAGCTCCGGCACGGTCGCCCGCGGCATTCCGAATTTTTCGCATTACGTGACGTCGAAGGGCGCGGTGACGGCGTTCACGCGCTCGATTTCCCGCGAACTTGGCGAACACAACATCTGCGTCAATTCGCTGGCGCCGGGATTTACGCTGTCCGATACCGTGATCAGCGAAAACCCCGGGCATCTCGCCCATTCGCAGGCGCCGTCGCTGGCGCGCCGCGCCATCAAGCGCGACGAATATCCGGAAGACCTCTTGGGCGCGCTGGTGTTTTTGGCCTCTGCCGACAGCGATTTCATCACCGGACAGACGATTGCGGTGGACGGCGGAGCGAACAATACCTGAGATGGGCTATCCGAGGCGTAGAATGCCAGTATGCGCCAATCGCTAAGGCTGTATCCCAACTCGTATTGCGACGCTGTGACTGCCATCGCAGTCGACGTAGCTTGGCTGCGTGTCGGCGTGTTGCTTTTGTCCTATGAGTTGAGCGGCGATGTCGGGGAACTGCGCTTGCCGGCTGTCAGCACGACGGCGCGTGCTGATGAGCTGTGGCGACACACCTGCTTTGAGGCGTTCGTCCGTCCCGGATCAAGCCCGGCGTATTTCGAATTCAATTTTGCGCCGTCGACGCTGTGGGCTTCCTATGAATTTGACGGATATCGCAGCGGCATGCGCGCCGCCGAAACCGCTGCACCACGCATCGACATACAAATCGCGCCGACCCGTCTAAATTTGCAGGCGACACTGGAGCTTAACGTATTGCCGCCAGGGCCGTGGCGTCTCGGCCTTTCGGCGGTGATCGAAGAGGCGAACGGCCAACTGTCCTATTGGGCGCTGGCGCATCCGGCAGGGCGGCCGGATTTCCACCACGCCGATTGCTTTACCTGCGAATTTTGACGAGCGTATCGCTCATGCAATTCGGTATCGACCGCCTCATCGCCGATTCCAAGTTGCGGGCGCCGCTCGCCGGCAAGCGCGTGGCGCTTTTGGCGCATCCGGCGTCGGTGACTGCTGATCTCACACATTCGTTCGATGCGCTTGCCGCCTGCGGCGACATCAAGATCGTTGCCGCGTTCGGCCCGCAGCACGGGCTGCGCGGCGACAAGCAGGACAACATGATCGAGTCGCCGGATTTTCGCGATCCGGCGCATGGCATTCCTGTGTTCAGTCTCTATGGAGAAGTGCGCCGGCCGACCGCCGCAATGGTCGACACGTTCGACGTGATCCTCGTCGATCTTCAGGACCTGGGCTGCCGCATTTACACCTTCATCACGACGCTGCGCTACGTGCTGGAAGCTGCGGCCCGGCACGGCAAGGCCGTGTGGGTGCTTGATCGTCCCAATCCGGTCGGCCGGCCGGTGGAAGGTCTGCGGCTTCGCGATGGCTGGGAGAGTTTCGTCGGCGCCGGGCCGTTGCCGATGCGTCATGGGCTCACACTCGGCGAACTCGGCGACTGGTTCGTCAAAACGCTCAAGCTCGATGTCGATTACCACGTCATTGCCATGCAGGGCTGGCAGCCCAATGCCGCACCGGGCTTTGGCTGGCCGCTCGGCGAGCGCGCCTGGATCAATCCCAGCCCCAACGCGCCGAACCTGTGGATGGCGCGCGCCTATGCGGGCACCGTGATGGTCGAGGGCACGACACTGTCAGAGGGCCGCGGCACGACGCGGCCTCTTGAACTGTTCGGTGCGCCCGACACCGACGCCTACGCGGTTTTGGCAGCCATGCACGCTTTGGCGCCGCACTGGCTCGCCGGCTTCCAGCTTCGCGAGTGCTGGTTCGAGCCGACGTTTCACAAGCACGCCGGCAAGCTCTGCAACGGCCTGCAGATCCACACTGAAGGCCCGAGTTACAATCACCCGATGTTCAAGCCCTGGCGTATTCAGGCGCTTGCTTTTAAGGCGATCCGGCACCTCTCTCCCGACTATCCGCTTTGGCGCGACTTCGCGTACGAATATGAGCGCGGCAAACTTGCCATTGACGTCATCAACGGCGGCCCGCAGTTGCGCGAGTGGGTTGACGACATACGGGCAATGCCCGCGGACTTGGACGCGCTGGCGGAGCCGGACGAACTGACCTGGTTGAAAGAGCGAGAGGAGTTTCTGCGTTACTGACGGCCATTCGGCTGTGGCGAGGGCGTTCGCCGCGCGATAAGATGCCCCTAGCTATCGAGAATGCGGGGGGAGTGCCATGCTCAGCCGTCGCGACTTGATTGTGCTCTCGGCTGCCCAGGCCGTCGTGCCGACCCTCTTTATCGGCGAAGGGCGGGCGGAGAGTTATCCGACCAAAGCCGTGCGCATCATCGTGCCGGTCGCCGCAGGCGGGCCGACCGATATTGTCGCGCGTACGCTCGCCGACAAGCTGTCGGCGATGTGGAAGCAGCAGGTCTTCATCGAGAACAAGCCGGGCGCCGGCAACAATCTCGGCTGCGAGTACGTCGCGCGCTCCGATCCCGACGGCTACACGGTGCTGTTCGATCCGGGCGCCATGGCGTCCAATACGAGCCTCTACGGCAAGCTGACCTATGATGCGGTGAAGGATTTCGCGCCGGTATCGATGGTGGCGCTCGTCGACTATTTCATGTTCGTGCCGAACTCCTCGCCGGCGCATACGCTTAAGGAGTTCATCGACCACGTCAAAGCGCATCCCGGTAAGCTGACAATGGCCTCGCCCGGCACCGGCAGCGCGCCGTATCTCGCCGAGATGAGTTTCCTGCAGATGGCCGGACTGAAGATGACGCACGTGCCGTATCGCGGCGCCGCGCCCGCCTTCACCGACCTGATCCCCGGCCGGGTCGACTGCTATTTCGGCAGCGGCACGCTGCTGTCGTATTCGCGGTCGAGGCAGGTGCGGGTGCTGGCCGTGAGCGGCGCGAAGCGCAATCCGGCAGCGCCGGACGTGCCGACGATCGGCGAAACGGTGCCCGGCTACGCGGTGACCGGCTCGCAGGCGCTGTTCGTTCCGGTAAAAACTCCGTCGGAGATCGTGCGCAAGATGAGTGCCGATACCAATACGGCGCTCGCCGACTCGGCGATTCAGAAGAAACTCGTCGACGCCGGCTATGTGGCCGGCGGTTCGACGCCTGAGGAACTGGAGAAGCTGCTCAAGGCAGATATTTCGCGCTGGAGCGTGCTGATCAAGTCGTTGGGAATTAGGCTAGACTGAGGGTGACGCAGAGCGTTCGGGCGATTGTTCGCATGGGCGCCGTTTTTACTATCAACTGACGACAGCAGGCGGAGGGCGACATGTCTGTTGAGGGAATTATTCTGCATCACGGCGAGGCGAATGGGGTCACCTTGCACCAGACCCGGGTCGATTATCTGCTCACGGCCCAGGATTTCAAGCAGTGTTCGCTATTTGAGTTTACGGTGGCACCGGGCTTCAACACAGGCGCCCACTATCACACCAAAATCGAAGAAATTTTCTACGTATTGGAAGGCGAGCTCGATCTGCGCTGCGGAGAGAAGACCGTGCGTGGCAAGCCGGGCACCTTCGTGTTCGTGCCGCCCGGCGCGGCGCATGCGTTCGGCAACTCCGGCACAGCGCCCGGGCGCATGCTCCTGATCACCGCACCGCCCGGGCACGAAAAGTATTTCGACGAACTGCGCGACTTGATCGCGAAGGGCGGCAAGCCCGATCCCGAAGCGCTCGCCAGGCTGCGCGCGAAATACGATACGGTCCAGCTCGCCACACTGACGGCAGGCGGGTAGAGAAGGCCTCAGCTTCGCTTTGGCGCAGTCAGCCTGATCATACTTGCGGCGGCGGTGTCTTCCTGTCCGGCGAGATGGGACTCATCACCCCGACGGCAATTCCGTCGGGGTCTTCGATGATCGCATACCGCGCGCCCCAAAATGCATCAACCGGTTCCTGCAAGCCGCGATAGCCGGCGCCGGTCATGTCGCGGAATACTTCGTCGACCGCCGCGCGGGTGGGCACCCCAAATCCGACGACGACGCGGCCGCTCAAGTCGGTTCGCCCTTTCCAGCCGCTGTTCCAGCACTGCGCGAATGCGGTGGAGTCGAGATCAAAATCGATCGTACGATCGCCTGACCGATCGCCGGCGCTGATGTGATGCGCACCCGTCGGCGTGCGCCAGATCGCGCCATCGGGAATCTCGACACCAAGCCTGCGGTAGAACGCAACCGATGTATCAGGATCGCCGCAGACGATATTGATCTGATCGAGAACGGGCTTGGCCACGACCCTCAGCCCCGGTTGGGCTTCCCGACAAACCCGTCGCCATGACCGGCCTCGTGGGCGGCCCACCCGCCGGCGACGCGGCCGCTGAATACCGATGGACCCAGCATCGTGCCTTCGAGGCCGGCGCGGCCGTTGATGTGGCCGCCGGCCATCCCGCACAATTCACCGGCCGCATAGAGGCCGGCGATCGGCTCGAAATGCTTGTCGAGCACGCGGCACTGCAGGTCGGTCTTCACTCCACCGAAATTCTTGCGCGCCAGCGGGAAAATCTGCAACGCGTAATAGGGCGGGGTGTCGAACGCCTTGGATGCTTTCAGCGGCTTGCCGAATTCAGGTTCAGTTTCAAGCTTCTGAGCGCAAGCTTTGTTGTAGCGTTCGACCGTAGCAAGGAATGTCGCCTGATCGACACGCATCTTGTTGGCGAGGTCGGCCAACGTATCGGCCTTGCGAATGTAAGGCGATGAATTGAGCAGTTCGACCACCTTGTTGTGTGCGACCTTGTCACCGTCGCGATAGTAGGGATCGGCGATCTCCATGGTGGCCGTCATCGGTGTGTCCATGATCGCCCAAGCATGGCGCGGGCTTTGCGCCATCAGTGCGGGTGACGCCGAGTTGCCGCCGGAGCGCGCCTCGTTGTGGAAGCGGCGGCCCTGCTGGTTGACCCAGATGTTGCCGGGCACGAGTTCGGAAGGGCAAGCCTCGCCGCTGCATCGGGTCGCGGTAGTCTGGCGTGGCGTACACATAGTACCAGATGTGATCCATGTGGGTGAGATAGCCGCCGACCTTGTGTACCATCCTGTGGCCTGTGCCGGTCGAATTGCGTCCCGAGCCTTCCAGGATCATGTCGTTGCCAAGCGCCGGATTGAACTCGAGTACCATGTCCCGGTTCGAGTTGAAGCCGCCGGTTGTCATCACCACGGTTTTGCTTGTTACCGACACTGGCTCGCCGGTCTTGGAGTTGTGTCCCTCGAAGCCTGCTACGTGGCCGTTCGCGCGGGACAGCGCCGTGATTTCGGTATCGGTGATGATCTCCCCGCCTTTTTGGCGGAAACTTTCGATCAGATGCGTCATCAGGCCGAGGCCGTTGCGGTCGCTTCGCGTCCAGCGCACCACCGAGTTGCCTTCCTGCTCTTTCAGATCGGACCATTTGGCGCCCTGGCCTTCGGCCCAGTAATACAGATCGTGCAGAGTGTGCTCGATGTAGTAGCGCGCCCACACCTCGTCGGCCGATGGGCCGCCCCACGACATCCAATCGTTGAACGCCAAGTCTGGCGTGTCATGGATGCCGTGCTGCTTTTGCAGCGGCGAGCCGACGATCAGGCAGCCGCCGCCCGAGATGATGGCGGCGCCACCCGGCTCGCTGTCCTTCTCGAACACGATCGCGCGCGCGCCGGCGTCGCGCGCCTCAATGCCGGCAGCGATGCCGGCGCCGCCGCCACCGACGATGGCAACATCCGTCTCGTAATGTTTGGCACCCGGCATTGGTCAAGAGTCCTTCCATCAATTCGCCGACGATTTCACACGAGCGCGGGGCGCGCTGCAAGACCTTGGCTCGCAAGCAACCATCAGTGGCACGCGTGAATATCGCCGAGCGTGGCGGGTCGGGCGAGCCCGTAAGCCGCGGCAATCTGCGCCTGCAGGGAAGGCATGCTGTGCTGACAAACGGCTTGGCCTCGATCTTGCGGCGCCCGGGCCTTCTCGGGTTGCTTGCAGGAGCGAACGAAAATGAGAATCGGACGCAGAAGATTCATTCAGTGAACGACGGCGGGTTTGGCCAGCCTCGTAGCGCCACGGGTGGTGAAGGCGCAAGGAGAGGCCGAAACGCTGAGCCTGATATCGGAGGCGGGGGCCAACAGCGTCGACCCTCATGTTCCGGGCTCCGATCGAGGCTCTTATGAGGTTGCCTGGAATTGCTACGACCGGTTGCTGTCGCTCAAGATCGAGAAGGACCCGAACGGCGCGGATCACGCCAATGCTATCCAGCCGGTGCCCGAGCTTGCCGCGGAATGGAACGATAGTGGCCATTCCCTGACGTTCAAGCTTCGCAGGAACGCGACCTTCCATGACGGCGCGCCCGTCACGGCCAGGGATGTGAAATGGTCAATCGATCGCGCGATCGGAGCCGGCGGCAATCCCAAATTCCAGATGAGCGTCGCGTCAATTACCAAGCCAGAGCAGAACGTCGTCGTCGACGATTACACCTTTCGCATCGACTATGACCGCTACGATCGTCAGATGCTGCCAAACCTCGCCTTTTGCGTGCCCAATATTCTCAATTCGGAGTTGATTAAGAAGCACGCGACAGCAACCGATCCCTGGGGGCTGCAATGGTCGAAGACCAACCTTGCGGGCGGCGGAGCTTATAAGATCGCTCACCGCACGCCGGATGCGATCGCCTACGTTCGCTTTGACGACTGGAAATCCGGCCCGCTGCCGAAGATGAAACACGTGGTCTGGCGCGTGGTGCCGTCATCGGAAACTCGGCGCGCACTTCTCGAACGGGGCAGCGTCGACGTTTCGAATGATTTCCCGCCCGCCGACATTGTCGAGATGAAGCGCGAAGGTAAGCTCAAGGTTTACGAGACGCCGATCGACAACGCGGCGCAATTCATCACCATGAATGACAAGATGCCGCCGTTCGATAACGTCAAGGTGCGGCGGGCGATCGCTTGTGCGATTCCTTATCAGAAGATCATGGACGTAGCGCTTTACGGTCAGGCGCGACCGCTGTTCGGAGGGCCGGGACAGATCACGCAAGCGACATGGCCGCAGCCGTCGCCGTATAGTACGGATCTCGCGAAAGCGAAGTCGTTATTGACGGAGGCCGGCATGGCCAATGGCTTCGAAACGAGTTTTGCGTACGATGCGAGCGCCGCCAGCATCATCGAGCCGATGAGCGTGCTCATCCAGGAAAGCCTGGGCAAGATCGGCGTCAAGGTGACGCTCGACAAAATTGCGGGCGCGAACTGGCGGGCGAACTTCGCCAGCAGAAAGCTGCCATTTCTCACAAACTTGTTCGCGGGTTGGCTCAACTATCCGAATTATTACTTCGAGATGGCGCTTGGAAATAAGTCGATTTTCAATTCCGGCGACTACGACAACGCGTCAGTTATGTCGATGGTTCAGCAATCGCGATTTGAGCGTGATCCGGTCAAGTACGACGCCATGGTCAAAAAATATATCAAGATCATTTTTGACGATGCGGTCAACATCCCTGTTTATCAGCCGTCAGCATATGTCGCCACGCAGAAGAACATTGGCGGCTATGTTTATTGGTTCCACCGACAGATGGATTACCGGTCGATGACAAAGGCGTAGCGTAGTAGAGAAAAAGGCGGCGGCGCCTCACGATGGCGCGCGCCGCCCGGCCAAACTCGACCCTGTTTTTTGTTATTCGGCCGCCACCGCTACATCAGCGATGAACTGTGAGATCCAGGCCTTGCGACGCTTGACGTTGGTTCGGTACATGGCCTCGAATTCACCTTCGGGGAACGAGTGCGTCGACGGCCGCTTCATCAGCGCGTTCGCCCACGCTTTCACCCGCGGATATTTCTCGATCTGGCCAAGTGGTTTGATGCGGTCGAGGAAGAAATAGCGTTGCAGGAACGGTGCGTAGCCGGCGTCGACCAGCGAATATTTGGCGCCGTTGAAGAACGGGCCGGCCGGGCTCTGCTTTTCCAGCGCTCGCTCAAGATGGGCAAATGCCGGCGCGATCTTTTCCGCCGCCGCATTGTAGGCCGCTTCGTCGACCGCATAGGCAACGCCGGTCACGGAGTTTGAGAACGTCGGCACGTAGTCGGTCCAGGCACGATTGACGGCGCGCTGGATGGGGTCGTCGGGGTGCAGTCGCGGCGCGATGGTTTCGTCGAGATATTCGGCGATGGCGCTCGATTCGAACAGCGACACGCTTTCGTCAATGCGCAGCACCGGCACCTTCTTGTGGGGCGAAATGGCGAGGAACCAGTCGGGCCGATTGTCCGGCTCGATGTGACGGAACTCGAACGGCGTGTTCTTCTCTCGCAGCACGATCGCTGCTCGTTGCACCCACGGGCAGGTCTTAAAGCTCACCAGAAGATATTTGGCCATTGGACTGTCCTTCCTTGATATTTACTTCGCGGCGGCGGGAAAAGTCGGCAGTTTGCCGATATCGCGCGCATCGTGCTGAATGACCAGCGTCGCTTTGAAAGTCGCCACGATCCCTTTGAGCCGGGCGATCGACGCCAGGGTTTCGGCGCGATCATAATTAAACCACGGCACGCCGTTGTTGTCCCAATTCTCGCGGAAATGTACGGCGTCTCCACTGATTACCCAGTTGCCGGTCTGCGGTAGCTTGACCAAAAGGCTGTGATGTCCCGGCGTGTGGCCCGGCGTATTGAGCATGATCACGCTGCCGTCGCCGAATACGTCCTTGTCGTTGGGCTGCGGCTCGACCTTGGCCTCGCTCTTCGTCCAGGGGGCGAACGGCGCGAAGTTCACGCCCGGGCCCGGCTTCGGGCTCGAGATCGCGTCCCAGTCGGCCTTGCCGATCAAGAGCGTCGATTTGCTGAACGAGCCGACTTGGCCGGTGTGATCGGCGTGATAATGGCTGATGCCCACATAGGTGATCTGCTCGGGCTTGACGTTGATCTTGGCCAACTGGTCGACAATGCTCACTTTCGGCGCCACCTTGGGCGCAGTCATGGCATGACCCGTATCCCAGAGCAGATACTGATCGCCGTGCTTGATCAGATAGCAACTGTACACGAACTGAACTTTTAGATCGCCGTACGAGAAGGTGTCGGAGAAGCGCTCGTTGACGGCAGTCGGCGCTTGCGGCGTGCCGCAGTCCAGGCGCGTCAGTGACATGTCCGGCGCCGCGCGCGCGGCGCTGCTCAACCCGGCTAGAATGGCCGCGCAGGCGCCGGCCGCGAGCAACGTCAAAAACCGCTTCATGGTTGTCGTCCCCCCGCTTTGAAAATTTGCACGTTATGGTGCTTAGGATCGGCGATGTTGCCGGTTGCGGCGAGGCCGGTCAATGCGGGTTCGAGGCCGCCCGCGACGCCACTCGTTCAGTAGTTCGCGTGCCCCGGCGTGCGCGGAAACGGAATGGCGTCGCGCACGTTTGACAAGCCGGTGACATAGGCGAGCGTGCGCTCGAAGCCGAGGCCGAAGCCAGCGTGGGGCACGGTGCCGTAGCGGCGCAGGTCGCGATACCAGCTGTAATGCTCCTTATCGATGCCGCGCTCGGCCATCCGCGTGTCGAGGACCTCGAGCCGCTCCTCGCGCTGGCTGCCGCCGATGATCTCGCCGATGCCGGGCGCCAGCACGTCCATGGCAGCAACGGTTTTGGCGTCATCGTTGCACCGCATGTAGAACGCTTTGATGTCCTTCGGGTAGTTCATGACGATCACGGGCTTCTTGGCGTGTTTCTCCGTCAGATAGCGCTCGTGCTCGGATTGCAGGTCGATGCCCCATTTGACGGGGAATTCGAATTTCTCCTTTGCCTTTTCCAGGATCGCGACGGCTTCGCCGTAATCCATGCGCACGAATTCCGACGTGACGATGTTTTGCAGCTTAGCCACCAGCCCCTTCTCGATGCGTTCGTCGAAGAAGGCGAGGTCCTCGGCGCGCTCCTTCAGCAAGGTCTCGAAGATGAACTTGAGCAGCTTTTCCGCCAGCGTCGCATCGTCGGACAGGTCGGCGAATGCGATCTCCGGTTCGATCATCCAGAACTCGGCGAGGTGGCGGCTGGTATTGGAGTTCTCGGCGCGGAACGTCGGCCCGAAGGTGTAGACCTTGGTGAGCGCGAGACAGTAGGCCTCGACGTTGAGTTGCCCCGATACGGTGAGGAACGCCTCGCGACCGAAGAAATCCTTGCCGTAGTCGATCTTGCCGGCAGGCGTGCGTGGCAGGTTGGCGAGATCGAGCGTCGAGACGCGAAACAGCGCGCCGGCGCCCTCGGCATCGGACGCGGTGATGATCGGCGTGTTGACCCAGAAGAAGCCGTTCGCGTCGAAATAGCGGTGAATCGCCTGCGCCAGCGTATGCCGCACGCGGGTCGCCGCGCCGATCACATTGGTGCGAGGCCGCAAGTGTGCGACCTCGCGCAGATATTCCATCGTGTGCGGCTTGGGCTGGATCGGATAGGTGTCGGGGTCGTCAACCCAGCCAATCACCTTGATGGCGCTCGCCTGCATCTCGAACGCCTGGCCCTTGCCCTGCGACGGCACGATGATGCCGGTCGCCTCGACCGCGCAGCCGGACGTGATCTTTAAAACCTCGTCGTCATAGTTGGGCAGCGTGTTCGGCGCGACCACCTGCAGCGGGTGGAACGCCGAGCCGTCGGAGAGGTGTACGAAGGAAATGCCGGCCTTGGAGTCGCGCCGGGTGCGCACCCAGCCTTTGACGGTGACGGGCCTGTCCGCCGGCGCCTGCCCGGCCAGAATGGCGTGTACGTTGTAAGCCGTATCCTGCATGGGCGAGAGAGCTATCATGGCGGCCGATTGCGCTGCAATCGAGCTTGAACCGCGGTTTTGAGGCCGCGCAGGGCCGCATGGCAGCCGGGCATTGGTTGCAAAATGGACTATTTCCGCGGTGCCGGGCTTTGACTATATTTAATTCCAGCAATCAGATTCCGCGCTTTTATGGAGGACGCCATGGCGGTCGCGACCGCAAGGAAGGCCACGAACGGCAAACCCGGCCCGAAGCACAATATCGACGCCGCCCGCGATGAATATTACGGCCGTATTGCCAAGCGGAACATGACGCCGCTGTGGCGGGTCATGGACTCGGTCGTCACCAAGGAACCGAAATCGCGCGCCAAGCCGACTGTCTGGCACTTCAATGACGTGAAATCGCTGGTGATGGAATCCGGCGGGCTGATCACCGCCGAAGAGGCCAAGCGCCGCGTTCTGATCCTGGAAAATCCGGCCATGCCGGGTGAATCCAAGGCCACCAACACCTTATTCGCCGGCATCCAGATGATCCTGCCGGGCGAAGTCGCCCCGGCGCACCGCCATGTCTCCGCCGCCATCCGCTTCGTGCTGGACGGCGAGGGCGCATACACGGCGGTGGACGGCGAGAAGTCTTTCATGTCGCCCGGCGATTTCGTCATCACCGCCAACTGGGCGCCCCACGACCACGGCAACACTTCGAAGAAGCCGATGCTGTGGCTCGATGTGCTGGACTTCCCGGCCGTCAACTTCTTCGAGACGTCGTTTGCAGAGAGTTTCGATGAGCCGACGCTCCAGACGACGCGGCAAAACGGCGACTCGCTCAATTTTTACGGTTCCGGTGTCCTGCCCGACGGCAAGTGGGACAAGACCTATACGCCGGTGATCAATTACACCTACGCGCGCACCCGCCCGATCGTCGAGCGCATGCTCAAGGCGGGCGAGATCGACAAGCGCCACGGCGCGCGCGTCCACTACGCCAATCCGGTCACCGGCGGCCCGGTATTGCCGACCATGGGCGCTTGGCTCGCGATGTTGCCAAAAGGGTTCAAGGGCGAGCCGTATCGCGCTACCGACGGCACGATTTTCGTCTGCGTCGAGGGTCAAGGCTCGACCAACGTCGACGGCCAGGTTCTGGAATGGGGTCCGAACGACGTGTTCGTCGTGCCGCCTTGGAAGCGCTACTCGCACAACGTCGGCAAGGAGACCGTGCTGTTCTCGATCTCCGATCGCCCGGCGCAGCAGGCGCTCGGGATCTGGCGCGAGGGCAAGTAGCAGCCGTCATTCCGGGGCGCGCCGAAGGCGCGAGCCCGGAATCCATATACACGGCACTGCTCGTCGAGCTCCGGATTGGAATTTCCAGAGTTGGTGGCTATGGATTCCGGGCCCGCGGGCTTTACCCGCGTCCCGGAATGATGTGCAATGAACTCCTTCACCCACGATGTCTTGCCGCAGCGCGTGGTCTTTGCCGCGGGCGCGCTGGCGCGGACGGGTGAGGAGGCGGAGCGGCTCGACTTGTCCCGTGCGCTGGTCGTGGCGACGCCCGGCAGCGGCGCACGGCTCGGCCAGAAAGTCGTCGAAATTCTTGGTGCGCGCGCCGGCGGACTGCACGCCCAGGCGGTCATTCACGTGCCGAAGGCCGTCGCGGAGGCGGGCCTTGCGGCCGCGCGTGCCGCAAAGGCCGATGGCCTCGTCGCCGCCGGCGGTGGGTCGGCCATCGGGCTCGCCAAGGCAATCGCGCGCGAGACCGGCCTGCCGATCATTGCCATTCCGACAACCTATTCGGGCTCCGAGACGACCACGATCTTCGGCATTACGGACGGCGCCCGCAAAGTTACCGGGCGCGACGCCAAAGTGATGCCGCGCACGATCGTCTACGACCCCGAGCTGACGCTCGGCCTGCCGCCCTCCGTGAGCGCTGCGAGCGGCATGAATGCAATCGCCCATTGCGTCGAAAGCCTTTGGGCCGACGGCCGCACCCCGGTCACGCTGGCGCTGGCAAGCGAAGCGATGCGACGCTTTGCCAAAAATCTGCCCGTGGTGGTGGCCAACGGCGCCGATCGCGAGGCGCGCGCCGAATGTCTTGTTGCTGCGTGGCTGTCCGGCACCGTGCTCAGCGTCAGCAACGGGCTGCAACACAAGCTCGCCCACGTGCTCGGCGGCCTCGGCCTGCCGCATGCCGACGCGCACGCGATCATTCTGCCGCACGTCACGCGGTTTAATCTTGCTGCTGCGCCGGAAGCGAAGGGGCAACTCGCCGAGGCGCTCGGCAGCGATGATCCGGCCGCGGCCATTGGTGCGATGCTCAAGCAATTTCCCATTCCACAGCGGCTGCGCGAAATTGGCTTTGACGCCGTCAAGATCGATTTTGTCGCTGGTGAAATCGCCGGTCAGGCGATCAAATCACCGCGGCCGGTCTCGGGTGCTGACGTGCGTCAGGTTTTGCAGTCAGCATATTGATTTTACTTGGATATGGTCCCGCACGATGGCGAATCCCGATAGCAGTTCCGAACTGAAGAAGCTGCGGCGGTCGCGTGACGGCGCCTTTCTCGGCACCATCATCGTGCTGGGCGCCATTGTGGTGTGTCTCAGGCTGTTCGTGTTTCAGCCGTTCAGCATCCCATCCCAATCGATGGCGCCAACGGTGATACCCGGCGACTACGTTCTGGTTTCCAAAGTTTCGTACGGCTATGGCCCTTACTCGCTGCCGCTGGCGACGGCCGGTTTGTCGCGCCGATTTCCGGCCGGTTGGCTCCCGCGACGCGGCGACGTCGTGGTGTTCCGTGTGCCTGGCGGAGCGGGTGTTGACTTCATCAAGCGCGTGGTCGGGCTTCCCGGTGACCGAATTCAGCTGATCCAGAACGTGCTGAGAATTAACGGCGTGGCTGTGCCGCGTGAGCGTATCGATGACGCGGTTGAAGGTTCGACGGGACAACGGGTGACGCGCTATCGCGAAACGCTGCCAAACGGGGTCAGCTACACGACGCTAGCGCTCAATGACAACGGTCCTCTCGCGAGCACCCCGGAATACACCGTGCCGCCGGGCCACTACTTCACGCTTGGCGATAACCGTGACAATTCGCTCGACAGCCGCATGGCCAAGCAGGTCGGCTACGTACCAGGCGAGAATCTGATCGGCCGCGCGGAGGTCGTCCTGTTCTCGGGGGGCGCGGATGGGATCCGTTGGGACCGTACGTTTCAGGCCATCCATTAATCCTTCGCATGGCTCTCAAAACCGCGTGCGGTATTCCGCCGGCGTGGTGCCGACCTGCCGGGCGAAAGCGCGGCGCAGCCGCACCTCCTGGACGAACCCGCATTCCGTCGCAATTCGTTTGATCGGCATATCGGTCTCTTCGAGGATACGGCGGACCGCCTCGACGCGGATTCTTTCCACCATGCGCGCTGGCGTGATGCCCATCGTGCCGGCGTAGACCCGTGCGAAGGTGCGTGGACTCATGCGGGCCTGTTCGGCGAGGCGCTCGACGCGCAGATCCCCGCTCAGGTGCGCGGCGATCCAGCCGTGCAACGGCGCGAAATGATTGGGCGCGTTGCCGTCCGCAGCGGCGGCCTGCGCTTCGAGCGGTGCGGAAAACTGCGACTGGCCGCCCGGCCGATTGAGGAAGACGACAAGCTGGCGAGCCACTCGCATGGCGATGCTGCGGCCGAGGTCGGCTTCCACCAGCGCCAGCGCCAAATCGATGCCGGCTGTCACGCCCGCGGAAGTCCAGATTTTCCCGTCGTTTACGTAGATCGGATCGTGTTCGACGCGAACCGCTGGATAGCGCTGCTGCAGCCGGCTGCAGGACTTCCAATGCGTGGTGGCGCGGCGTCCATCGAGAAGACCGGCTTCCGCCAGGAGAAACGCGCCGGTGCAGACCGAGGCCACACGGCGCGCCTTAGCAGACTGCCGTCGCACCCAGGCGATCGTGTCCCTATCTGTGAGCGCTTCGTGCACTCCGGGACCGCCCGGAACGATGAGCGTATCGATCGACGCCGTGCCGATGAAGCTGCCGGCTGGTTGTGTCAGGAGCGGCAGGCCCGACGAGGTGCAAATCGGGCCGCCGCGGCGCGACACCACGACGATGCGGTAGGGCGCCTCGCCGCCGAACTCGCTCACGATTTCATTGGCGCTGGCGAAAGTCTGCACCGGCCCAGACACGTCGAGGAGTTGCGCGCGCTCGAATGCCGGCACCACGATCAGTCGCTGCTTTGGCCTTGCGGTGCGCACCATCGAACCTCCGGGCTTGGCAGAAAATAGCAGGTATATTGACATTGCTGCCACAGCCGACGCGGCGCGACAAGGGGCATATCCGAACCGGATCAGTGTGCCGCAATGCCCATGCCCAATCGTGACGTTCTCGTGCTGGCCGCCGGCCAAGCGCTGACCAGCACGGTGGTGTCGCTTCTGACGTCCGTGTCGAGCCTGTCCGGCGCCTTTCTCGCGCCGTCGCCGGCGCTGAGCACCGTGCCGGTGACGGCGTCGGTGCTTGGCACCCTCGTCATGATCTATCCGGCGTCGGCGCTGATGGGGCGTCTCGGCAGGCGCGGCGGATTCATGTTCAAGGCTGGCATCGGCGTCCTTGGCGGCGCCGTCTGCGCGCTGGCGCTCATCGCGGCGAGTTTCTTGCTCTTGATCGCCGGCACATTCGTGCTCGGTCTGTTCAGCGCGTTCGGCCAGTATTATCGCTTTGCTGCGATTGATGCGGCACGTAGTTCGCAGGACCGGACTTCCGCGGTCGCTATCGTAACCGGAGGAGGGGTAGTCGGCGGTGTGGCTGGACCGTTCCTCGGTGGCCATTTCGCCGGCGTCACCGCTGTACCCTATGTCGGTGCATTCGTGGCGCTGAGTCTTGTTTGTGCCGCTCTCGCAGCGTCCCAAGGTCTGCTGTCGGCAAATCTCGGCCGTGACGCTGATGCAAACGTGGCGCGTCCGACGCCAAAAAATTTCACGCTCAACGGTGGCTTCCTCAAGGCCAGCGCCATCTGCGCCATCGGATTCGCGGTGATGACACTGACCATGAACGCTGCGCCGCTGTCGCTGCAGATGTGCGGCTATTCGCTGCCGGTTTCTTCAACGGTGCTGCAGGTGCATTTCGCGCTGATGTATCTGCCCTCGCTGTTCAATCCGGTCCTGGTCGCCGCCATCGGGCTGCGCGGGCTGGTGGCGCTCGGCGCGGTGGCGAGCGGTCTCGGCTGTGTGCTCACGGTGCTGACCGAACAGACGCTCCCGTTCTACATCGTGGAACTCGGACTCTCGGGCATCGGCTGGAATTTTCTGTTCAACGGCGGGACGCTGATGCTCGCCAGCACCTACCCGGCGGCGCATAAGACGAGGGCGCAGGGCTTGAATTCGCTGTTCGTCTATGGGGCAAACCTCGCGGCATCGTTCTCGGCGGGCGCGCTAATGGCGTCCTTCGGCTGGCCGATGGTCAACCTCGTCGGCCTGCCGCTCCTTGCCATTGCGATCCTGGCGCTCTGGGTGCGCCGAGCGCCGCAACTGGTCCTGTCATCCGAGGCCGCGGAGAGGAGATAGCGATGCTCGAACTGCGTCCCAACTGCGAGTGCTGTGGCAAGGACCTGCCGCCGGCAGCGCCTGAAGCCATGATTTGCGCCTTCGAATGCACGTTCTGCCGCGATTGCGTCGAGACCAGGCTTAGGGGTGTGTGCCCGAACTGCGGCGGGAATTTCGCGCAGCGGCCGATCCGGCCCGAGGGCAAGCTCGCCGCCAACCCGCCGTCGACGCGGCGGGTCTACAATCCGGCCGGATGCGGTGGCGCAGCGTCCCGAGGCTAGGCACGGCCCTCTAGATCGTTCATCAGCCGGCCAAGATCGCTTGGCGGCGTAAAGCCTTCGCCCAAACGGTTCTTGAGCCGCTTGAGGCAGCCCCAAAGCACGGCCTGATTGCTGTTGACCACCGGCTTGCCGAGTTCGCGCTCGATCGCCTCGACCGCCTCCATCTGGGTGGTGTTGGTGCAGCTCAGGAAGATGCCGTCCGCTTCCGGCGTGTCGTTTTCCCGGGCGAGTTCGAGCCAGCGCTGCGGTGTTATCGCTTCGAAATCGGCCGCGGTCGCGCATTTGAGCGCGACGTCCCTGACCACCGTAAAGCCAGCCGCGCCCAGATAGGCGATGATATCGGCATTCGACTGATATGGGCTGAGCACGACCAGCTTTTTGAGCCCGAGCGAGCGCAAAGCGTCGTTTACCAGGCTCGATGTTGATAACGCCTCGATGCCCGTCGTTTTGCGAATGAGGCCGATGATGCGCGCTTCGCCGTCGGCGCCCTCTTTCATCGAGGTGTGCGTGCAGTGAAACACGATGAGATCCGGATTGGCATCGGCCAGCGTGCCGGCCGCATGTGCAATCTCGTCAGTCAATTCTGCAACCGTCCGATTGGGCCCGCCGGCGACCCGGCCGCGCGCCACATGGATGCCAAGGCCCTCGGGTGCGTAGTGGTTGAACTGCGGCTCGGTCATGCGGTTGACCGAGGGAATGATCAGGCCAACACGCGCACGCGGTTCCTGGAGGGTCGCAGCCGTGTGGTCTTTCTCAGTGATGGCATCCATGGGAAATCTCCGGTTTGCTTCACTCACTGCGCTTTCATTCCGACGCGCTTGGCGAGCGCGCTCCAATGCGCCAGTTCATTACCGACAAACGCTGTGGTGCCGGAAAGGTCCAAGTCTGCGGACAATAGCGCTTGTTGTGCAAAATAGGGGCCCGGGCTTTCGGCAGTTGCAAGCTGCGGCGGACTTCCTGGTTGAGCTTTTCGGCGATGGCGGGCGGCAGGTTTTTCGGCGCCGTCAGCCAGAACCAGGTGGCGCCGGTGATCTCCGGAAAACCCTGTTCGGTAAAAGTCGCGATCTTGGGATAGGCCGGATTGCGCGCGCGCGACGACATCGCGAGGCCTACGACCTTCCCGGCCTTGATCTGCTCGCCTGCGGTCAGCGGCACGGTGAGCGTCATATTAATATGATTGCCGAGCACCTCCATCAGACCGGAATCCGGTGCTGGAACATGCGTGATGTCGATGCCGGCTTTGCGCTTGAACTCTTCGAGCAGCATCTGTCCGAGCGACCCAGGCCCCGGCGACGAGGAGGTCAGCGGCGCGCTGCGCGACTTGGCGAGCTTGATCAGGCCGGCGATGTCATGGACGCCGAGCGTAGGATTGGCCGCGAGCACATAGCTGTCGCCCGCGATCATGGCGATATGGGTAAAGTCCTTCATCGGATCGTAGCCAATGTCCGGATGCAGCGTCGGAATGGTGATATGCGGCCCGGAGCCGCCAATCATCAGGGTGTAGCCATCCGGTGTGGCGCGCGCCGTGAAGCTTGCGGCGAGGCTGCCACTGTTGCCCTGGCGGTATTCGACGATGAAGTTCTGTTTGAGCGATGCACCTAAACCCTCGGCAATAAGCCGCGCGAGCTGATCGGCGCTGCTGCCGGGCGCGAACCCGACGATGATTTTCACCGGATGGGATGGCCAATCCTGCGCTGCGACCGATGTCAGCGGGGCGGCGGCCAGAAGCATGTTGCCCGCCAAGATGGCAGCGACAACGTGGCGTCGGTTCATTTTCTTGTCCTCCCTTTTTTCCGACAATAGCAGAGCGAGCGGTGCGCTGATGCTACTGCCTGGCGTGGCTGGCATGCGCATCTCCGGCTAGCATCTTGATAAGCTGATCGCAGCGTGACGCAGTTTCGAGCGTCATGACGGCATCGATAATGCGATCGCGATGACTGGGCGTAAGCACCTCATCGGTGAGGCGCGTGAACTTTTCCGTGATCCCGGCGGCGTCGAGGCCATCTGGCGACACGCCTGGCGGCCGCAACAATTCGACCTGATGGGTCTCGCCGCTGCGATCCCTCGCCTGCAACGCGCATGGGTAGAATTCACCGGCGCGGCGCGCCAGCTCGGAGCTGGTGGTCATGTCGAGGCGTTCCATCAGCGCGACCACCTGCGGATCGGTCCAGCGATCGCCCTCGAACTGCGAGAGCCCAAAGCTCCCGTCGATCAGCGCAACGGCGATGAGATATTGCAGCGAATGGTCGGCAGCTTCGCGCGATTGCGGTTTGACGCGCCCGGGATCGGACATTTGCCGGCGCACGATCGGCAGGTCTGCCAGCATCACGCGAATTTTGCCGTCCAGGCGTCCGACGTCGCCCCCGATCTGGCGATGCAGCGCCAGTGCGGCGGCGACGGCGCTCTGCGCTCCGGCGAAACACGGATAAGCTTTGACGGCGACCTTGCTGATGAAGCTGTCGGCGGGTAGCGGTGCTCCGAGAATATCGGCAGCGGCATCGGGCCGATGCGCAAAGACCAATCGCAAGCCGCGCTCGGCTTCGAACAGATCGAGGGGGCCGGTGATGCCATGCGCGGCGAGCAGAGCCGCCTGCATGCCGTTCTGCGCGATCAGCGCATTGGCAACCGATTTCGCCGCCGAGATCGCGCCCTCGCGCACTCCAACCGGTGTCGATGCGCGCGCCGCACTGAGCGCAATCGCATGCGCGAGCTTTTCGACATCGAGCCGTAGCAGCAGCCCCGCCATGGCCGGCGCGGCCAGGCCTGAGATGCTGATGCCGTCCCAGGGCGAGTGTGCATCCATCAGCGCCTTGCCGCGGCCGTAGATTTCGTAACCAAGCAAGATCGCGGCGAGAAGATCGGGGCCGCTCGCACCAGACAGCTCGGCGGCGGCGAGTGCGACCGGGATATTGTCGCTTGGGTGGCCGCCGCGCGCGCCACTCACGGGGTCGGCGCCAACCACATAGTCATTGAGATCGAGCACGCGAATGAGCGAGCCGTTGGCGAGAACCGCGCTAGGCCCGCTCGTCCGCTGCGCACGACCCATAAGCGTGCAGTGCGGTGCTTCACCGAGTGCCTGTACTGTCGCAACGACCGCCCTGGCGCACGCGTCATCGAGTGCGGCAAAGCCACAGCCAAGCGTATCGAGCAGGATGAGCTTGGTCTCCTCGATGGACTTTTGCGAGAAACATTCGAGGCGCACCGCCGCGGCACGCTCGGCGAGCCGCGCAATGGCGCTTTGTTCTGTACTGGACAAGTTGCCTCTCAACTCGCTGCCGTCCGTCTTCTAGTACGCCGTGTGTATGCCGGCCGGATGCAGTAGCAGCTTCTGCATACGCCAATTGAGAATTTCAGTGACGCATAGGGTATTCTCGTTCGGCCGAGCGACACCGGCGGCCTTGCCCCTGTAAAGGTTCGCCGGCAGTTTGAGCGCGCCTTGCACGGCATCGTCGGGAATTTCCGGCGCGGATTGCTGCGCAAGCGCTGGCGCGCTCAACGGCATGAACGAGGCGACGACATATCGGAACATCCGCCCCTCTCTTGGTGGCTGCCTTTCGATCTCTTGCCGAAGTGCAGCGACAGCCGGAAAGGCGTTCAGTATCCGGCAACATTGCGGGAATGTGCAAGCGCCCGAGCGGTCGTGCCTTGCTGGCCTCTAGCGAAGGAGTAAGATTGTGCGGGGGTCGCAACGGATGGGGAGTGGGATGCGTATGCGTTCAATATTTGCAACTGGGGCGCTGGTTGCGGCGGCGGCGCTGCTGATCGGAGTTTCCGGTGCCTCCGCGAAGCACCGGTACACAAGACGGCCGGTTGATTCCTGCGTCGTTCATCACCGAATCTTTCCGGCCGGCACTGTGTGCTCTTCCAGTTGCCCGCCCGGCACGGTCGGCTGCTCCCAGCAAATCTGCAGCGGCGGCCACTGGGTTGCGACGCTACCCTGCGTCAAGCCATTTTGCACGCCGCGGTGCAGTTAGCGCTGGCTGAGCTTGCCGCGACTTGATCGGCAGCGTTCGGGCTTGCCCCAGGCACTCCGAGGGATTAACTCGTGCCGGAATTGAGCGGCGCGGAGCCATGGACGCACCGGCGAAAATATCAAAGCTGATCAAGGGCGCGACCGGCGATTGGGAAGTGGTCATCGGCATGGAAGTCCATGCCCAAGTGACCGCAAAGGCAAAGCTCTTCTCCGGAGCCGCGACTGCCTTTGGCGGCGGCCCAAACGAACATGTCTCGCTCGTCGACGCCGCGATGCCCGGCATGCTGCCTGTGATCAACGAGGAGTGCGTGCGCCAGGCCGTGCGCACTGGCCTCGGAATCAACGCTCAGATCAATCTCAAATCGGTGTTCGACCGTAAGAATTATTTCTATCCGGACCTGCCGCAGGGCTACCAGATCAGCCAATACAAATCGCCGATCGTGGGCGAGGGCGAAGTTCTCGTCGACATGCCGGACGGCGAGACGGTGCGCATCGGCATCGAGCGTCTGCACCTTGAACAGGATGCCGGCAAGTCGCTTCATGAGGAGCATCCGGCGGTATCGCTCGTCGATCTCAACCGTTCGGGCGTGGCGCTGATGGAAATTGTGACCAGGCCCGATCTGCGCTCGGCCGAGGACGCCAAGGCTTTCCTCACCAAGCTGCGCACGATCCTGCGCTACCTCGGCACCTGCGACGGCGACATGGAGAAGGGCCATCTGCGCGCCGACGTCAACGTTTCGGTGCGGCGCCCCGGCGCCGGCCTCGGCACGCGCTGCGAAATCAAAAACCTCAACTCCATCCGCTTCATCGGCCAGGCCATTGAGCACGAAGCGTGGCGGCAGATCGGCGTCATCGAGGACGGCGGCACGATCGAGCAGGAGACCCGGCTGTTCGATCCCGATAAAGGTGAGACTCGTTCGATGCGCTCCAAGGAGGAGGCGCACGATTACCGCTATTTCCCCGATCCGGACTTGCTGCCGCTCGAACTGTCGCCATCGCTGATCGCTGAGTTGCGCGACACGCTGCCGGAACTGCCGGACGAGAAGAAGGCGCGGTTCCGGCGCGACTTTGGACTTTCCGACTACGATGCCGGCGTGCTTGTCGCCGAGCGCGATACGGCAACTTATTTCGAGCGCATTGTCGAAGGCGGCAAGCACGACGCGAAGCTCGCCGCCAACTGGGTGATCAACGAGCTCACCGGGCGGCTCAATAAGGAAGGCAAAGATATTGCTGCCTCGCCGGTCAGTGAGGCGCAGCTTGGTGGGATCCTCGACATGATGGCACGGGGCACGATCTCCGGCAAAATCGCGAAGGATGTGTTCGAGATCGTCTGGAACGAAGGCGGCGATCCTTGCCTCATCGTCGAACAGCGCGGCTTGCAGCAGGTTACCGATGTTTCGGCGATCGAGGCGCTGGTCAACGACATCCTCGGTAAGAATCCCGACAGGCTGGCGGATGCGAAAAAGAATCCGAAAGCGGTCGGCTGGTTCGTCGGGCAGGTGATGAAGGCGTCCGGCGGCAAGGCCAACCCTCAAGTCGTCAACGACCTGCTCAAAAAGAGGATCGGCACCTAGCATCCGCACGGTCCTTGGGCGCGCGGAGATATGTTCGTGCTCGTTTCGCATTATCGGAAACGTAAGCGCGGGTCTCCCGCGCGGCACGTCAGTTGCATCGTCCAAGACGCATGCGCGGTGCCGCACGTGCCGCTCGCGCGTCCGCGAAAGCGAATCGCTCGGCACTGATTCGCTCATTTTTTGCCGTTGACGACCGTTCGGAGCGCCTTCGGCGACCATTGCGACGAAAAAATTTTCGCGCCGCAGAATTTCATTTCGTGCATGCCATCTCGCGCGCGAAGACATGCGTGCGCCAAACCGCGATGACGTAACACGACCGTTCCGCGCCGCGCGCCGTTTGTTCAAGAAGCCCGCGATTTACGGGCACTTCTTCATTGTTGTAAATTTCGCACGATTGATTGGTGCCGCAGGAGAATTTTCGCCGAGTTAGTCGCGATGCGCTCGCGTCACAGCACGCGATACCTAGCGGTACGGGGGGCGCTATACACAATATTAAGCGGATACACTGTTATTTTTTCTCCGCTGGTGTAATCGGGATACCAGTGCACGTCGATTCGCGACTGCACTGCACCGATGTCGCCATCCACTCATGGCTAGGAGGGCAGCAATGGCGAAGAAGCGAAAGATGAAAGCAGCGGCAAAAAAGACGGCGAAGAAGACCAAGCGCCGGAAGAAGAAGTAGTCGACGCCGCTATCAGTCTTCGACATCTCTTAAGTCGAAGATTGCGTCACACGGGCCGGCAGACGTCGCGGTGGGATCGACATCTACCAAGATGATCCATCGAGGCGCGCCGGCTCAGGTGAACGACGGAGGGCGTCGGCGGGACGGAGGCTCAAGCTTCAACTTTGTTCGCAAGGCGCCGCAGGGTGCGGCGGATGAAGATGAAGACGACGGTCGGAGCATCCTGGCCTCGCCCTGGAAAAAGAAACCAGTGGGCTTGATCCTCGGGCCTCGCCGACGCCCTCGGTTTGTCGGCGATCCTGTCTCAACGTCTGAACTTTTACCGGCGCTGCGAAGAAATTCGCGGCGCCGTTTTCTTTGGCGCGATTCCGTTGCAGCGACATGACACGTTCGCGGTCCACTGCAAAAGCAAAGCGGAGCAGGGCGGTCAAGCGCACCGCGGCCGGGCCGTCCGTGCGCGGCACCAAACCGATCGAGCTTTATTACTGGCCGACGCCGAACGGCTGGAAGATTTCGGTCATGCTCGAAGAATGCCGGCTGCCTTACGTGGTGCGCCCGGTGGACATCTCCAAGGGAGAGCAGTTCCAGCCCGACTTTCTGGCGATCTCACCAAATAATCGCATTCCTGCGATCGTCGATCCCGACGGGCCAGGCCGACGCAGCATTGCGGTGTTCGAGTCAGGCGCCATTTTGCAGTATCTTGGACGAAAGACCGGGAAATTCTATCCGCGCGACGAACGCGCGCGCACCGCGGTGGACGAATGGCTGTTCTGGCAGATGGGCGGGCTCGGTCCGATGGCCGGACAGGCGGTGCATTTCCGCCGCTACGCGCCGGAGCCGATCTATTATGCGATTGCGCGTTACACCGATGAGGTCAACCGCCTCTATGGCGTGATGAATACGCGTCTGGAGCAACGCGAGTTTCTCGCCGACCGCTACTCCATTGCCGATATCGCCTGCGTGGGGTGGGTCCGTCTCGCCGAGCGGCAAGGTCAGGATCTCGCCGCGTTTCCGCATCTCAAGCGCTGGTACGAAGCAATCCGCGCCCGCCCTGCGGTCAGGCGTGCATTTGCAATCCACATTTCGGCGGCGTCGACCGTCGATCCGCGCGATCCGAAGGTGCGCGCGGTCCTGTTCGGTCAGCGCGCGCGATAAGCGAAGCTACTTTCGCGTCCAAGTCTGCGATTTACAGAACACCATGACGCAGCCTTTCAGCACCGCTGTGTTGGCGCCGGTCAGCGTGAAGGAACCCGTATAGGTTTTGCCGTCGTTGGCGTTGTAGACCTTGCCGTCCCACTCGTCGGGCGTGCTGCTCGGTTTCATGCCTAGAACGATCTGCACGCCGAGCAGCGGCCGGCTGCGCTTGGCCGGGTCGGCGTTCTCGCGATCGGTCTTCGGTTGTCCGTTGGCGTCCTTCGGTTCTTTGAGCCACACCAGCGAGCCGCAAAGGGCGCCGCCGCATTTGCCGATACGGACCTGGCTGTTCCCGCCCTCGGTATACCAGGTCCCCAGGGGATCGGCGGCGAACGCACGCGCGATCATATTGGGTCCGAACGCCGCAAGCGCGACGGTTGAGAGCCAGAGCGCCGCTGCGGCTGTGCGGTTCATTCTCATCGAAACTTGCTCCCGGTGTTTGCCAAATGGAAAGGATAGTCGAGACGCCGCGATTTGCAAACCGCGGGTTTTTATGTGGCGCCCCGCCGCGTTACTTAAAGATGCGTTGCCGTAACAGGTCTGTTTACCGATCTGCGGTTCAGATTCAATTCATCGCATTAGTTAAACCACCATTCAAATCTTCTACGCATGATCGGCGTATCGGATGGGGTGAATAAACCGGACGCGAACGCGAATGCGTCGAGTCCACAAGCACGATAGGGGAGTGCATCATGGCTCGTTTTGAAATACTCGATGCCAACGTTGGACCGCTCGGCGAGGCGCCGGCTGTCGGCGACATGCTGTTCGAACTGGGGATGATGTATTCGGTCGGACGCGATGTGCCGGTCGATCTCGTCTGCGCGCACAAATGGTTCAACCTCGCGGCCGCAAAAGGCAATGGCGAGGCGGTGCGGCTACGGCGCGAGATCGCCGCGCAGATGACGGACGGCGAGATCGCGATCGCGCAGCGCGCTGCTCGCGACTGGCTGCGGCTCAACAAGCACGAGGTTCCGGTCGCTGCACCCGCGCCGGCGCTCGCGGCCTGAAAAACCGTATGGCTCGGTGGGCTGCCTCCGGCCGTCATTGTCGAGGTTCGCCAGCCTTGCGCACCGAAAACTGATACATCCCGGCAAAGGTGTTGGGCGCTTCGGTTTCGAAGGCATGCCACCGGTCGAGGTCAAGCGCGGCGCCCGGTTGCGGAAAACGCGACGCGAAGCGGTGATGAGTGATCGCGTCAAGAAAAAAGCCGGCAAACGCTAGGCCGTCCTCCGTAAGGAACGACTTGATTGCCGGCAGTGTGACGCGATGCTCCTGGACATGGAATAACAGGTCGCGGCATTCCCCGATCGTGAAGAAGTCGTCCACGCGGCTCACCGATTTCAGGAGCGGATCCTCGGCGGCAAGGATATCCTGGCGGCAGCGGCGAATGTCTTCCGCGACGGGCCGATAGCCGCGCTCCGCAATGAACTTGCGGGCAGAAACGATGTTGCGGCGTCCCAGTTCACTGTAAAGGCCCACCTGCATCGCGCCACCAGGCCGCAGCAGCGACAGCAAAATCCGCCAGCCCTCCCAAGGATCGGCGAGATGATGCAGCACGCCGGACGCGTCGATGAAGTCGAACTGCCGGCCAAGCGCGTCAAGCTTCATGATGTCGGCCTGGGCGAATTCGACATTGGTCACGCCCGCCTGATCCGCCATCCGCTTGGCGTAGCTGAGGCTCGCAAGACTGAGATCGACAGCGAGAATGCGGGTATCGCGGGCGTGCCGGGCAAACTCAACCGTTGACAGTCCCGTTCCACAGCCGGCAACGAGCGCTTCGCCGCTCTGGTTCGCCGGCAGAGCAAACAGCGCGGCTGGTTGCGCCGGCGGTCCGAGCTTGGTCCAGCGCGGGTAAGGGTTCTCTTCGTATTGCTGGCGGACCGCTCGCGAGACCTCGTCGCCGATTTGGGTGAGGGCAGGGATCGTGGCGGCTATGCGCTTTTCTTCCACCGGTTCGGAGATTTGCTGGGCCAAGAGCCCGGCGACGCTCAACGACGCGGGCCGGTCAAGCAGTGCCCGTGCATTCTTCAAAACGTGAAGCGGAAAATAAGCGCCGACAGCGACCGGCCAAAGTGGCGGGTAGGGCGATCCGGTACTCAACGCGTCTTCGAGCGCCATGCGCAGACGGTGCGCCTCGTCGGCCTCGTCATCGGTTGTTGCGAAAACGTATTCGTTGATGAAGCACTGTCTGGCGACGCTGCAATAAAGACCAAGGAGTTGCTCAGACGCGCGATCACCAGCCGCGGCCTTCAGCATCGCGTATCGCACGCCTGTCAATACCCGCTCGAGACCGGTATCGGTGATCGGATCGCATTCGAGCAGGCGGCACAGCAGTTCATCCTGCGCCAGCGCGACCATTTCCGCGCCGCCAAAAAGTCGCTCCGGCGGCAGACGTGTCGGCCATGTCAAATCGGCTTGTGCGATGGCGCTTTTGACGGCGTTGTTGAGCTTGACGAGGCTGATGCTGACGCCGGCAAGATCGCGCGGGCGTACCCAGCCTTCGACCAAGGCGCGCAGCACGAATTTGCGATAGCGGTCGCCATCCGCCGCGAACCGGGCGAGGCCGACGCACTGCGCGAACATCGCTCTGCTTTGCGGCGTGTCTCTCAGTTCCAGGGCGCGGCAAGCCGCCTCGATCGCGCGATCGCGCTGCCCTGTCCACATATAGGCTTGGCAGAGATTGCCGTAGGCCTCGAACATGTCCGGCCGCAGCGACAGTGCGTGCTCGATGTGGGTGATGGCTTCCGGAATTTTGCCCTGTCGCATCAGCACGGCCCCAAGCCGGCCATGAGCCTCCGCATGGGACGGCAATGCTGTGAGCAATCGGCGATAGCAGCGCTCCGCGTCGACAAGCGCGCCAGCATGATGATGCATGACCGCTTGATTAAACAGTTCGGCGTGCATTGCGGCTGGAGACGGGCCAGCGGGCAAACGTGCCGCCTGGCCGCCTGCTTGGGTCCTGGCCGCTCTGCGTTGCTTGCGGTTCATTACGACTGACCGATGCGGGAGAGCGTGGGTTTTGCTAGCGAACGCTATGGGGCAGGTCAACTTGCGGGCCTTTGCGCTCTGGTGTCGACCGCCATTGCCCTATCGGTTCGCCGCGGCATCGTATGGGCCAAGGCTGGAACTCCTGCTCGATGCGAACCATTTTGGATCGATACTGGTCCTGGATAGAGCCCGGACACCGCGGCTGCGATCCAGCCGGGCGGCGAGCAGGTCATCTCGTGACGTTCAAAACTTGACAGCCGGGAAGAGCAGACAAATAAGCATTTTCCAATGGAGAGGTGGCCGAGTGGCTGAAGGCGGCGGTTTGCTAAACCGTTATACGGTCTAAAGCCGTATCAAGGGTTCGAATCCCTTCCTCTCCGCCATGCTTCGTCGTTTTACTCCCCGAGAGGGTGCCCGAACTGGGTAGACGCCAGAGATTCGGCATCTCGCCAGATCCAAAGGACTGCCCGGCGCGATCGTCCATTTCGGGACCGAGTCTCGCGCCGTCTAGGTGCCGCCGGGTAGGGTGCGCGGCCCGTCTCGATAACTAATTGATAAAAGGCCAAAATCTGGTTTATCGAAAGAGCGGGAAGCAATTTTGCTCCCAAAAACCCGGGCCTAATTTGCGTGTTTTTTACGCAACACCTTCCGGAAAACGGCACTCCCGGCCTGTGATTGGGGCGGTTATTCATTGCGTGGTGGAACTGAGGGGCTAAGGTGACCCTGCGACGGAGGGGGGAACCCCAAGTCAACTCGACCGGTGATTTCGGGACGGAAAAACCGGTCGGGGGTTGGGGACCAAGGGGACCTTAGCAGGGGGGCGATGCCACCCGGCGGATACGGAACCCTCCCACGGCAAACAAACGGAGGTTCTAATGAAGATGGTGAAAAGCCTCCTCCTCGGTTCCGCGGCTGGCTTGGTTGCGGTAACGGCGGGGCAGGCAGCTGATCTTCCCGTAAAGGCCAGACCGGTCCAATACGTGAAGGTTTGCAGCCTCTACGGGGCGGGATTCTACTATATGCCGGGCACCGATATGTGCCTGAAAATCGGCGGTTGGGTGCGGGCCGAAGCACGCTGGGGCGTGAACGGCAACTCGGTCGTCGGCATATCCAATAACGCGTATAACAACCGGAATACCAACAACTTCTGGACACGTGAGCGCGGCTACATCACGGCCGACGCTCGCGAGCAGACCGCCTACGGCGTGGCCCGCGGCTACATCGCAGTCGGCCTGTCGTCGCAGAATACCGGCCTTGAAACGCCCTCGACCAACTTCAACGCGAACCGCGCCTTCGTGCAATGGGCCGGCTTCACCGCGGGTCTGTCGGTGTCGTTCTGGGACTTCTATCCGGCGGCGGCGTTGATGATCAACGCAGCGCCGTACTCGGAAGATACCGGGGATGGCGGCTTTTGGGTGTGGGCCTATACAGCCCAGTTCGGCGGTGGCGTCTCCGCGACGCTGTCGGCCGAAGAGCGTCGGGCGAACCAGATCATCGGGGTCAGTGGCGTTTTCGGCGCTGCTCCGACTGCCGGTGGCATCACTGGCGCAGGGACCGCCGGCACTGGGGCGGGCTATGGCGGCTGGCAGTCGCCGGACGTCGTCGGCAACCTGCGCGTCGACCAGGCTTGGGGTTCCGCCCAGATCATGGGCGCACTCCATCAGGTCAACGCCGGCTATTACGGCCTCACGCCTATCACCGGCCATCCCAGCGACCAGTGGGGTTGGGCAGTCGGCGGTGGCATCAAGATCAATGCCCCGTTCGTGTCGCCCGGCGATTACTTCGTCGCCGAGGTCAACTACAGCAACGGTGCCATCCGGTATAACGTCAATTCCGCCAGCACTAACCAGACCATCGTTAACGGCGCTAATGAAGCCTTTGGCATCGCCAGCGATTGCGTCTACAGCGCCGGCACCGGTTGCGAACTGACGTCGGCTTGGAAATTCAACGCCGGCTTCGATCACTACTGGACGCCGCAATGGCACCAGTCGTTGGTCGGCAACTACTGGCACACCACGTACAACTCCACGGCCAACGCCAGGCTCTGCTCCAGCGAAGGCGCTGTCGTTGCCGCTGGCTGTAACAACGATTGGGACGTCTGGGGCGTTGGCTCGCGGTTGCAGTGGGACGTCACCAAGACTTTCTATCTCGCGGTCGACGCTCTCTACACTCACCTGGACAGCGCTAGCCTGCCCGGTGGCGTGCTCACACCAAACACGACCCTAATCCACTCCGGCGCGACGAACGTGGTATCCAGTGAGAGCAACTGGGCCTTCGCGTTGCGCATGCACAAGGACTTCCTGCCCTGATCGTCTGATCACGGTGTGAAATCCACGATCCCCGGCGGGCCTCCCGCCGGGGATTTCTGCAATAAAGGCGATACCCGATGCAGTACCTCGAAAGCGTTCAGGTTGGAAATCAACCGGAGTTGCCGCACACAGAGCAGCATTCCGAGCCGGTTCCTCTGCTGTTTGCCGCGAGGATGCGGGCGGCAAGGGCGGTTTTGGGCTGGAGCCAATCCGAACTCGGAAGGCGGGCGAAAATCACGCAGCGGGCGATCTACCGGCTCGAAACCGCGGCGGTCCGAGCACGACACGCAACCGAGGTCCGAAATCAACACGGCGTTCAAGGACGCGGGCGTCGAATTTACCGAATTGCCGAACGGCGGGTTCGAAATGACCGTGCCCGGCAAATCATTGGCTAAGCAGGCGCGGAAGTCCGCTGCGCAAACGTAGCGCTCTCGCTATTGGCCGGATGCAGGATGACGTCGCGAACGACTTCGGCCGCATCGGCTAGCGTTTCATTTGCCAAATGAGCGTAGCGCTGTGTCGTGCGCGCCTGTGTATGGCCGAGTAATCCTTGCACCACATATAGCGATACACCTTGGTTCACGAGAAAGCTCGCGAACGAATGTCTCAGGTCGTGCAGCCGCACGTCCAGCAGCCCGGCGCGCTCACGAATCCGCCACCACGGGAAATGCAGCGACGGCGACGGACGGTTGGTGACCGGCGAGGGAAAGATAAAGGGATTGCCGTCTGTCCGCGCAATCGCGCGCAGCAAATCGAGCGCCGCGGAGTTGAGATGGATCGATCGAGGTCGACCGGATTTGGCGCGCGGTACGAGCAGGGTCCGCTTTTCCCAGTTCACGTGTTCCCACTTGGCGTGCGTCACTTCATTGCGCCGGGCCCCCGTGAGCAGCAGGAGCTTGATGGCACAGGCGGCAACGCAATTCTCGTCGGTGTCTAGCGCTGACAACAAGCGCTGCACTTCGTCCTGCGCCAGAAAGCGCTCGCGGCATACATCGGGTGCCGTCTTCAACCCGGCCGTCGGATTTTCCGCCGCACCGGGCACACCCCATTTCTTTGCGAGATTGAAAATATACCGCAGCAGTATGAGCACGCGATTGACGGTGCCGCTGGCGTAACCTTGATCGCGCATCCGCGACAGTAAATCAGCGATAGCGTGATTTGATATCTCGTCGAGATGCAGCCCGCCGAATTTCTGCAAAATGTGGATGCGCAGGATCGTGTCGTCAGTCTGCCAGCTGCGTTTGACGTTCTTCGCGTACGGCATGTACAATTCGTCGACAAACTCCGCGAGCGTCGGGATGCTCCGCAGCTCTTCACGTTCTCTCTGTGGGTCGCGCCCGAGAATCGCTTCGGCCAGAATGGCGCGCGCTTTTCGCCGTGCCTGCGATACTGTCAGAACCTGCGCCGAGCCGATCTTGAATTGGCGCTCGCGCCCGTGAGTATCCCGATACCGTTGGTAAAAAGTCTTGCCGCCCGTGCTCCGGACCTCAAGCATAAAGCCAGGAATGGCAGCATCGAAAAAATCGATGCGGCGGGCACCCTGCGGGCACTCGCTGTACCGAACAAACGTAGCCGACAACGCCATCTTAGGCACTGGATCCAACCCCACCCCGAAGATCGTTATTTACGATCTTTTTACTCCTGAGCGGAACGCGACAAAATGTACTTATCTACTTGTATTCGCGACGAAATGTCTGATCCCGGACATTGTACCCTTGGGGTCGCTGATAGAAAAATCAAATCGGTTTGGATTTCCGTAAATTCGGCATAAATATCAATTAGTTACCCGCATTTTTATTGGGGTATTGTGCCCTCGTGAAGGAGCTTCCGGCTCTTTCAAATACAAGCTTTTGACCGTATTTCGTCGGTACTCCTCCTTGAGTTGTAAATATAAATTTCTCGTATTCCCCCGTGTAAGGCAAACGCTCGGTGATTAGATACCTCCCGCGCAAGAGGCGGAGCGGAGCCGCCCACGCCATGGAGCCGCCCGTACCGGGCGGCTGGCACGTTCCGCTATCAGGCTCGCGCGTGTGACGCTCGCTAAGCTGCACCAAAGCCGGGCATCGAGGCTTCCAGCGGTCCCAATAACTTGATACGGCGCTGCAACACTGTTTGACTGCAAATGCAGCACCGACTGCGTAAATAATATGCCCTCATCATCGACGACGGACGCGCTGGAGACGGCGTTGGCCCTGCATCGACGCGGCGCCATTGCCGAAGCGGCGGCAATTTATACGCAGGTGCAGCGCGCCGATCCGCGGAATGCCGATGCGCCCTACTACCTCGCGACGATCGCCTGCCAGCAGGGGCAATTCGCCCAAGGGGCCACACTTGTGCGCATTCCGGCGATCGTGACCATTCGTTCCGACGGATCGCGACCACCCGTTCCGATCGATCGCGACCAGTTTGACGGCGCCGTCAGGTGCATTTTCTGATCTCAGTGTTTGCGCTCGGCGTCAAGCGCGGCTGGAGGGCGGGATCTGGGTCTCATTTCTTTGCTGCCTTGGTGGACTTGCCGTCGGCTACCGGCGCCGCGATCGGCGACGATGCCGAGCTGACGTCCTCACTGGCCTTGATCTTGCGCATTGAGGGACCGTCGAGTTCGAGCCGGTAGGCGTTGTGAACAATGCGATCCAGGATGGCGTCCCCAAGCGTGGGCTCGGCAATGACTTCAAGCCAAGTTGCCACGGGGAGTTGGCTGGTGATCAGGATGGAGCCACGGCCGTAGCGATCCTCGACGATTTCCATGAGATCGCGCCGGTTGCTGGCGGAGAGCCGATCGGGTCCCCAATCGTCGAGCACGAGCAGATCGACCTTGACCAGCATGCGGAACAATCGCGGGAAGCGACCGTCGCCGTGGGCGAGATCGAGATCGGCGAACAGGCGCGGCACCCGCGCGTAGTGGACGCTATAGCCATCCCGGCAAGCCTTCTGGGCCAGCGCACAGGATAACCACGATTTGCCGACGCCGCAGGGACCAGTGACAAGAAGATTGCGGTGATCCGCGATCCAGCGAGAGGTCGCTAACTGCTGGAATAGCGCTTTGTCGAGCCGACGCGGCGTGCGGTAATCGACGTCTTCGATCGCGGCTTGGCTGTGACGCAGCCGGGCGGTGCGCAGCCGGGTTTGGAAGCGCCTGGTGTTGCGATCGGCGGCCTCGCGATCGAGCAACAGCGCCAGCCATTCGGCGTGGGCGAGATTGCGGGCCTGCTCTTGGGCTTCGAGTTCGACAAAAGCCTGCACCATGCCGTCGAGCTTGAGTGCTCGCAGCTGGTCGAGGGTGGGATGGGTGAGCATTGTTTGTCATCTCCTTCAATGGAAGTAGGTGGGGCCGCGGATATTGTCGTGCGCAATCGCAGGCCCGTCCGCGGGCGTTACAGGCCGTCGGCGATCGAGGTCGTTTTTGAGGATCGAGTTAACCGAGCTGTAGGAGCGCGCTCCGATCTCGAGCGCCCGGCCGCAGGCGGCTTCGAGCCGTTCACGCCCATAGCTCTTGGCGAGCCGGACGATGCCGACGCAGGCGCGGAAGCCTTGCTCAGGATGTGCGCGCTCGCGCAGGATGATCTCGACCAATGCCACAGTGTGGCGGCCGATGGCGCCGGCCTGCCGGCGCAGGCGCTCCGGCGTCCAGTCGGCATAGCGCTGGTGGCTCGACGGCATGTGCTCGCGTACCGTCGTATGCTTGCGATTTGACGATGAGCGCACATGCGCGGCAACTCGCTTGCCGCGGTGGAAGACTTCGATGGTGCGCGCGGTGATGCGCGCCCACACCTTCTCGCGCAGCAGCGGGTGCGGCACCGAGTAATAGTGCTTGTCGATTTCGACGTGGTAATCGAGCCCGACCCGGCATTGCTTCCATTCGGCAAAGACGTAGGGCTCGGCCGGCAATGACTTGAGGGTCGAACGCTCGATCTCCTCGAACAGCGCACGGCGGCTGGCGCCGAGATGGCGCGACACGCGATTGTTGATCTGCTCCACCAGCTCGGCGATGGCCACGTTCAATGCCGAGAGCGTGAAGAACTGACGGTTGCGCAGCTTGGCAATGATGAAGCGCGTCGCAATTTGAACCGCCACCTCGACCTTGGCTTTGTCACGGGCCCGGTACGGCCGTGCCGGGATGATGGCGGTGCCATAATGCGCCGCCATTTCCGCGTAGGTTCGATTGACCTGTGGCTCGTAGAAGCAGGCCTTGGTGATGCCCGAGCGCAGATTGTCAGACACCACCATCGCCGTGACCCCGCCGATGAACGCAAAGGCACGCGTATGGGCGCCGATCCAGTCGGACAGGCCCTGCGTCCAGGTGGCCTCGGCATACGTGTAATTCGATGCGCCAAGCACGGCGACAAACAGCTGGGCCGTCCTTGCCTCGCCGGTCGATGCGTCGATTACCGTGAGCGTCGTGCCGGCGTAATCGACGAACATGCGTTCGCCGGCGACGTGGTTCTGCCGCATGGTCGGCGACAGCCGCGTCTCCCAGGCACGGTAGAGTTCGCAAAAACGGCTATAGCCGTAGCCGTCGGGATGGACGGCGCGATGCTCCTCCCAAAGCAGCTGCAGCGTCACACCTGGGCGGCGCAGCTCACGGTGGATTGCCGCCCAGTCCGGCCGCGGCCGACGATCCCTGGCTGCCGTGGGCGGCGGATAAAGCCGACGCTCCAGCTCTTCATCGCCCAGCTCTTCCGGCTGCGGCCAGGCCAAACCGGCACGCCGCGCCCGCCGGATGCATTCCCCGGCCGCCGTCGCGCTTACGCCGAGGCTGGCGGCGATCTGGCGTTTGGACATGCCGGCGGCGGACAGCCTCAGCACGTCGCGGATTCTACGCATGGGTAATCTCGGTCCAGGCATGTCCCGCTCCTCATCGAAAGGAGCGAACCCATGCCGATTTGCGGATCACCCAACGGCGCCGTTTATCTCCGTCCACAGGCTGGTCGCGATTGCCCGGAATCGGTGGTCGCGATCAATCGTAACGGCTGGTCGCAATCAATCGGAATAGCTGGTCGCGATCACCCGGTGTGCGCACACACTTGCCCGCGACGCGATCGCGAACGACCGGGGGCATGCGCGCGCACATGTGCTGCTGGGGCGCGCGCTGTTCGGGCTTTCTCAAAATGAAGAAGCCCTGTCGAGTTTCGATCGCGCGCTGGCGCTCGTCCCAGATCTGACTCAAGCGCACAGCCATCGCGCCGATGTGTTGAGCGAACTCGGGCGCAACACCGAGGCGATCGACGCTTATGATCGGGCGCTCGCCGCCGCGCCGGATGCCATTGAGGACTGGTTCAATCGCGGCGCCGCGCTCGCCGCCGTCGGCCGTAACGGCGACGCACTATCCAGTTTCGATCGTGTGATTGCGACGAGGCCCACATTCGCGCCAGCTTACCTGCAGCGCGCCAAGGTGCTCTCCAGTCTGCATCGCTACGATGAAGCGCTTAAGGCAGCCGATCGCGCGCTTGCGATCGATCCGAGGCTGGCTGAGGCATGGCTCGGCCGCGGCCACGTCCTTGTTGCGCTGGGTCGGCATCAAGACGCGCTTGCCGCCTATGACAAGTCGTTGGAAATAAAGCCTGATTCCGATCAAGCCTGGAACGGACGGGGCAACGCCCTCCTTGCCGCCGGCCGACCATACTTGGCGTTGGCTGCCGCCCAGCGCGCGCTGGAACTGAAGGAAACGACGCAGACCAGAATTTTGTTTGCTCGCGCGCTCACGCTCGCGGGCGAATCTGGTGCGCCCGATACCGAACAAATACGCGACCGGGTTCTACGGGCTCTATCAGAGGCGTGGATTCGTCCGCGCGACCTCGTCGGAGTTTGCGTTGCTCTCATCAAGCGTAACACCGTCATGAGCGAAGCTATCGCGCGCGCCAACGCGGCGTGGCCGATGATGCTGACCGCGACCGAATTGAATGACGCCTCGGGAATCGCGATGCTGACAAGCGACGTCCTGCTTTGCCGTCTCTTGGGATGCGCTCCGGTTGCCGACGTCGGCCTCGAACGTATTCTAACAAATCTGCGCCATATAATGCTGCGCGGCGCCTCGGGTGGGATCTTTGACGATCGCCTGCTCGAGTTTTGCTGCGCGATGGCGCGACAGTGCTTCATCAACGGCTACGTGTTCGCGATAGCGGACTCCGACGGCGAACAGGCCCGAAAATTGCGAGCGGTACTCGAACACGCGCTGCAAACTGGCGAACAATGTGCGCCGTCGTTGCCGGCTGTGGTCGGCTCATATGTCCCTCTCAACGAATTAGCGCAGGCAGAAGCGCTGCTTGATCGCTCCTGGCCGCCATCGGTGGCGGCCGTAATCGCGCAGCAAGTCAAGGAGGCCGCCGAAGAACGTCAGCTTGCGGCAACGATTCCGCGCCTGACAAAAATCGACGGTGCGGTGTCACAGGCCGTACAGGCCCAATACGAAGAAAACCCTTATCCACGCTGGTCAGCAGCTGGTCCGCCGGCTCGGCCGGCGATTCTTGATATTTGTGAACCGGAGCGGATCGGCGACGTCCTCATCGCGGGGTGCGGCACCGGTCTCGTCACACTTGAGTTCGCCCGCCAGGCGCCAAAGGCGCGCTTTCTCGCTGTCGATCTGAGCCGCGCCAGCATCGGCTACGCCAAACGGATGGCGCAAACCCTCGGCGTCACTAACGTCGAATTCGCGCAGGCCGATATTATGGAACTCGGCTCGATGGCGCGCGCCTTCGATGTCATCGAAGCATCGGGCGTGCTGCATCACCTCGCCAATCCATGGGCTGGATGGAAAGTCCTGCTCTCGTTGCTGCGCTCTTCGGGCATCATGCAAGTTGGTCTCTACAGCGAATTGGCACGGCAAAATGTCGTGAAGGCCCGTGCTCTGATTGCCCGCCGCGGCTATCAGCCCAGCCTGAGCGACATCCGGCGCTGCCGGCAGGAGATCATGGCGGCGGAGGATGGCTCTTTACTGAAAACGCTGGCCAATGTGGCCGATTTCTTCACGACGGACGATTGCCGCGATCTGTTGTTCCACGCTCAGGAGCACCGCATGACTCTGCCGGAGATCAAATCGTTTATCGCGGCAAATGATCTGGAATTCCTCGGCTTCGCGCTTGACGCGGCTACTCGCGAGCTGTTCACCGCGCGCTTTCCCAACCCGGCCACGCTGACGGATATCGACCGCTGGCACGCCTTCGAAACAGAAGTGCCGCAAACATTCATGGGCATGTATCAGTTCGGCGTACGCAAACGCGCAACGCGACCAAGCCGATCCAAATTTCCGGCATGAGAAAATAATCAGTAAATCAATGCGTCATCGAGATTGATTAGCGTTTTTCATAAAGCTTGCAAGGGCGGTTACAGCATGCTCGACGACGCCATCCCAAGCGTGGGGCGCCTGCTGCCGAAACAACCGAGCCGTCGGATACCACGGGCAATCGCCACGATCGATGAGCCATCGCCAGTCCGCTGTAAATGCCAGCAAGATCCATACCGGTTTGCCCATCGCGCAGGCGAGATGCGCGACGCTGGTGTCGACGGTGACGACTAAATCCAGGCCCGCAACCACCGCTGCGGTGTCGGAAAAGTCGCTCAGCAACTCACCGTAGTGGGTAATCTGGCCAAAGCGTTCCAAAAGCGGTCGGTCGATGTCTCTGACCTCCTTCTGGAGTGAAATCCAATACACGTCGGTAGCCAGGATCGGCGCCAATGCAGCCAAGCCAATCGACCGATTAAGATCGTTCTTCTGTTTGGCGTTGCCGCTCCAGGCCAGACCGATACGTGGCTTGATCCGCGGCGGCAGCCGGTCTTCCCAAATTTTGTGCCGCTCATCATCGGCGAACAGATATGGCACGGCTGCAGGAATGCTCTGCAGCGTTGTACCAAACGCAAACGGCAGGCTCATTAGCGGACTGTGATAATCGAAGCCCGCAGGCACCGCGTCGTTTTTCAGAAACCGAATGTCCGGCATACTGAGGCTTATCAGCCGGTGCAGGGGCTCCTGTACCGACATGACCACGTTTGCGCCCCGCGCCCGCAGCAGGTTTGCATAGCGGCAGAACTGCAGGGTGTCGCCAAAGCCCTGCTCCCAGTGCACGAACACCGTCTTGTTCGCGACGCTTTCATTTCCGAGCCAAAGGGGCTGCGGAAATGCCCGGTGGCCGACCGGTCTTTCGGTTCCTTTTCGCCATTCGTGCAACCGCCAGCCGTCCTCGAAACGGCCCATTTGAAGCAGGCAATAACTCTTGTTCAGATAAGCTTCGGGAAAACCGCCGCTGAGAGCGATGGCCCGATCGAATGCCGTCAGTGCCTCATCGAGACGGTTTAGATGAAGGAGCAGCGTGCCGCGATTGTTATGAGCGGCCGCGTAATCGGCTTTCAGCGCGATTGCGCGATCGAGGCTCGCGAGCGCATCCTCGAGGCGATCGAGTTCCTGGAGCACGATACCGCGATTGTAGTGTGCTTCGGCGTAATCGCTTTTCAGCGAAATGGCCTTATCGTGACTGGCCAGAGCCTCTCCGTCACGCTTGAGGCCGTGCAGGACCACGCCGCGGTTATTGTGGGTCCGGGCGTTGTCCGGCTGCAGGGCGATGGCATGGTCCAGACTGGTGAGCGCCTCGCCGAATTGTCCGATGTCCTGCAGCACCAGAGCGCGGTTGTTGTGCGCCTCCGCGTAGTCCGGCTTGAGCGCAATCGCACGATCGAAGCTGCCGACAGCTTCGCCAAGCCTGTCGGCGTGCGCGAGCACAATGCCGCGGCCGTTGTGCGCCTGCGCGTGGTCGGGCTTGAGGGCTATGGCATTGTCGAAGGCTGCGACTGCTTCGGCGAAGCGTCCTTCATCCCTGAGCGTACCGGCGCGCTTGTAATATGCCTCGGCCTGATCCGGCCATTGCGGAAGCGGCTGGCTCGAGCCGGCTACCTGGTACGACACGCGGGTCTGCTGGACGGGCACCTGAAACGAAGCCGGAAGCGGCTTTGGCGGATTTGGGTTGGGACGGCGCTGATCCGGCACGAGCGGTACCCGAACGGCTATCGTGTGGTTCCGTCGCACTTGGCGACGAAATCCGTCACATGTCGGATAATATCGCCGTCAAGCAACGGCACATGCCCTTGATTCGGCACCTCAATGGTCTCCATGCCGGCGTGACGCGCCGCCATGGCGGCGACTGTCGCGGCCGACAGGATGTCGGATCGTTCGCCGTGGATGACCAGCATTGGCACGCGCGCGAGTGCTTCGAATTCATTCCACAGCGGTGGCAGCGGCGTTTCGATGTCGATGGCGCCAAGCGTCCGGCTTAGGTTCACATCGTAGGTGGGTAAGAGTGCGCCGTTGCTCTGCTGCCGCCAGGTCCGTTCGGCGCTGGCAAGCCATTGTTCCGCCGTCAGATTGGGGAACTGCCCATGAAACACGCTGCGCAGAATGTCAGCGCCCTCGGAGAAACTGCGTGGCTGCGGCAGCTTGCCGACGTAGCTTCGCAACCGCGCCAAACCTTTCGGCTCAATCACCGGTCCGATGTCGTGCAATACGACGCCAGCGATCGCGGTTGGGTGCGCGACGGCAAGCTGCATCGACAGAAGACCGCCACGCGAACTTCCGATGAATACCGCAGGACTAACGGAGAGCGCAGTCAGGACCGCAACCACATCGCCGAGTTCGACCGACAGGTTATAGTTATCCGGATTACGGTCGTATTCGGATTGGCCGCGGCCGCGTAAATCGATCGCCACTACCCGCCGGGGCCCGGCTTGTGCCAAGGCCGGGGCCAGTGCATCGAAATCGGTGACGGTGCGGGTCAGTCCCGGCAGGCACACGACCCCAAGTTTTTGCGCGGTTCGCGATCCATATTCGCGGGCATGCAGCCGCAAGCCATCCGGCGCACTGACAAAGACACTCTTACCCGTATCGGCCAAGCCGCCCTCAAGCATTTCCGCCCCATCCGTGAGGCGTGGCGGCAATGTATTGGTCTACGCGGGTTGGTTCAATTGAAAGAACGCCGCGTTCGGCAGCGACGCTTTTCATCGTTTTCAAGGAATTGCGGTCAGATTTTGAGCTTTAGCTGCCGCGGTGCAAGTCGGCCTCGATCAAGAGCTTCGAGGAGTTGTCGAGACGCGCGCGATAAACCTGCATGTTTTCAAGCACTCGTTCGACATAGTTGCGCGTTTCCGAGATCGGGATGCGCTCGATCCAGTCGATCGGGTCCACTCTCGGACTGCGCGGATCGCCATATTGTTCGATCCACTGCTTGGCGCGGCCGGGACCCGCATTGTAGGCGACGAAAGCCAGAATGTAGGAGCCACGGAAGTTGCTGATATCGTCGCCCAGTTCGGCCGTGCCGAGTTGCGCGTTATAAGTCGTGTCCCCGAGCAGCCGACGCTCATCGAATGCCACTTTGAATTTGCGCGCCGTATTGCGGCCGGCACCGGGTGTGACCTGCATCAGGCCCAGCGCGCGTGCACTTGAGATCACCCGCGGGTTGAACGCGCTCTCCTGCCGCACGATTGAGAACACAACGCAGCGCTCGACCTGGGGCCCGATCTGCCGGTAACTCGGCACCCCAAAGTCCGGAAATGCGTAGCGCGCGAACGGCAGCCCGCGGCTGAGTGCAGTCTTGCCGATCAAAAGGGTCGCGCGGGCGTCGTTGTGGCGCGCCGTAATCTCGGCAAGACTTGCCAATCCGGCAACGTCGGTCGACTTGTCTCCGAGGTCTGCCGCCATCCCGGCTACCATGTCGGACTGGTCAGCGGTGTAAAGAATTTCGAACGCTCGGGCGAGCTCGAGCGGCCGCCGGGCCGGCGGCGGCGACGCGAACTCGCGCGGCGTAAGATCGTCGAAGTGGAGCTTGGAGCGTGCCAACTGGCCGTAATAGGCCGTCGGATATCGCGCGGCTGTCTCGTAGAAGGAGCGCGCCTCCTGCTCACGTCCGAGCATCTGCGCGGCGCGGCCCTGCCAGTAGTACGAGCGCGCCAGCGTGATCGGATTGACCACACCATCGGCGATGCGGGCGAAATGCGGAAGCGCGAGAGCTGGCTGGTGCAGGAACTCGAGCGCGATCCAACCGGCCGTGAATTGCTGCTCCGAGCGATAATTCTCGTTCGACGGTGGTGCGGCGCCATCAGCGATTTCGTAGGCAGTTCGTATATCGCCAAGATCGAGCAGCTTGCGTGCGATCAACCGCCGCTCGATCCACCATTGGTCGGTATTTATCAGCTCATTCGGGTCGCGTGGCGCTGCCAGCATCCACTGCGCCGCTTCCTTGATCTCATTCGTGCGGCGCAGGTACTGGATCAGGCTGAATATGTAACCTGGATCGTGCTGCGCCTGCGGCGGGACTGACGCCAGCAGATCCTTGGCGTCGGCCGCCTTGCGGTTTACCGCCGCACGGGCTTTGGCAATGGCCATGTTTCCGGCGTCGAGATGCTGCGCCGCCCGCATTGCCGCTTCATCGTCCCCAACATAAAGCCGCGCATCCATCCGCGCCTTATCGTCGGCGGGTGTGATCAGGCCGGAGAATTTTGCCCGTGCCTGGCCCTCAAGCTCTTCGGAAAAGCCCGTATGGCGCCAGGCTGTGCGCACCGCGGCGAAGGCACGGCCGCTGTCGCCCTTGATCAGCCAAGCGCGCGCCAATGCGAAATGGCCCTTGGCGCTAAGCGGTGGTTCGGCGGTGAAATAGCCAATGACAGCCTGCGGATCGACCTGTTGTTCCCACATGGCCGCCTCGGCGTGGTAGCGCAGCGTGACGATGCTCGGCCAGCTTGGGTTTGCGGCGATGAAGGCGGCATAACGAGAGAAATCGACTGTGGTGTCGTCGCTACGCAAAATGATCCATTCGACAAGCTTGCGCGCGACCGGATCGATTATGGTTTTTTCGACATTGGTGGCCTCGTCGCCGCGGCCCTTGTGAACGAGCGCAATGGCTTGCTTGACGGCAGTGAGGTCAAGCGGCGAAGTCATTGAACTGTTGGTGGGGGCCAGCGGTGTGACGGGCCGCTGTGGGATCTCGACCCTCGCGGTGGCCGTTAGGGCGGTGGCAGGCGCGGCACCCGACGCGTGCCGCGGCGCGGTAGGCAGGGCCACATGGACGGGCACCTTACGGCCCGCAATACCGTGCCCCGCCTTTTTGGCGTCTTTCCTAGCCTCCTTCTTGGCTTCCTTCCTGATCCCCTTCTTGGCTTCTTTCCCGATCTCCCTCTTGGCGTCTTTTCGAACGTCTTTCTTGATTTCCTTTTTGGCTTCTTTCTTGGTCTCTTTGCGCTTGACGTGCGTGACGGTCTTTTCGGTTTTCTTGGCCGCCGGGGCATGCTCGATCGTCGCCGCACCAGCCGGCGGCGCAAGCTTGCCACTCGCCACCAGAAGCATGGTGGCAAAAATGACTGCGTATCGAGCCAGAGTCACCGGTATGACCCTCCCTGCGCTAGCACCAAATCCCCACTGCAAGAACCCTTCGGCCGGTAAGATTGAAGAAGTCCTAATTGGGGACACGGGCCACGCGACGGCACCCTACACGAGTCCGCGCGCTTCACGGCAAAAGCACGGCCAAACATGGTGCTTTCCACCAGGGCCGTAGATTTTGAACGTCCGATGTCGCCCGGGGGCTTTTAAGCCTGTGGCGGAACCGATATTTATGCGGCGGATGGCCAAGCTCCCGATCACATGCGGTTCCCGCTTGCGACGAGAGCACAGCCGGGGACCGATGCTATGACCGCCAAAACTCGTTTCCGAGGCTCATTCACCGCGCTCGTTACGCCGTTCAAGAACGGCGCCGTGGACGAAAAGGCTTTTCGTGACCTGGTCGATTGGCAAGTCGCCGAGGGCACCAACGGTCTCGTGCCGGTGGGCACAACCGGCGAAAGCCCGACATTGTCGCATCAAGAGCATCGGAATGTGGTCGAATGGTGCGTCGATCAGGCCCGGGGCCGGGTGCCGGTGGTGGCGGGAGCCGGTTCCAACTCCACCAAGGAGGCGATCGACCTTGCCCAGCACGCCGAAAAGGCTGGCGCCGACGCAGTGCTGGTGGTCACGCCCTACTACAACAAGCCAACCCAGGACGGGCTCTACGCGCATTTCAGGGCGATCAATGACGCCATCGGTATCCCGATCCTGATCTATAATATCCCTGGGCGCTCGGTGATCGACATGTCGGTGGACACCATGCAGCGCTTGTACGAGCTTAGGAATGTCGCCGGCGTCAAAGATGCGACCGCCAACATGGCGCGCGTGTCGCAGCAGCGCGCCGCGATGGGCGAGGACTTCAATCAACTGTCCGGCGAGGACATCACCGCGCTCGGCTTCATGGCGCATGGCGGGCACGGCTGCATCTCGGTGACCTCGAACGTGGCCCCCCGCCTGTGCGCCGAATTTCAGGCGGCGTGCCTGAAGGGTGATTTTCACGCGGCACTCAAGCTGCACGACAAGCTCGCTCCGCTGCACATCAACCTGTTTGTCGAGACGAGCCCGGGGCCTATCAAATACGCCATGTCGCTGATCGGCAAATGCTCGAATTCTCTGCGGCTACCGATGGTTCCGGCGAGCGAAAAGGCCGAGGCCGCGGTCCGCCAGGCCATGGTGCATGCCGGATTGATCAATTGACTTTTTTCGTCTTCGGCCGCGAACTGAAGGCGCAGCGGAAAAATGCGCGCAGCGTGGTGGGTGCGCGCAGTTTCAGGGCCGTCTGCCAGCAGGAGCCCATTCTCCCGGCCGCGGGTGGTTCCATGCTGCTTGTCCGGACAGGCAACAGAAGCGGAGGCGTTGATGATTGAGGAATTCAAGAAATTTGCGATGCGGGGCAACGTCGTCGACCTCGCGGTTGCCGTCATCATCGGCGCCGCGTTCGGCGCGGTGGTCAATTCGCTGGTCACCGACATCGTCATGCCGATCATCGGATCGGCCACCGGCGGCATCGATTTCTCCAATTACTTCCTGCCCCTGTCGTCGAAAGTAACGGCGGGCGTCCTGGTCGACGCCAAAAAGCAAGGTGCGGTGCTGGCCTGGGGCAACTTCCTCACACTTATCATCAACTTTCTGATCATCGCCTTCGCGCTGTTCCTGGTGGTCAAGGGCATCAACCGCCTCAAGGCGCCCGAGGCCGCGCCGGCGGCCGCGCCGCCGTCCAAGGAAGTTCAGTTGCTGACCGAAATCCGCGACGCGCTGAAGGCTCGCTGAGCGCGTCAATGGCGGAGAAGGCGGAACGCAAGCTTCGGGTCGTTGCCGACAACCGCAAGGCACGTTTCAACTATTTCATCGACGACACGATGGAAGCCGGCGTCGCGCTCACCGGCACGGAGGTAAAGTCGCTGCGTCAGGGCAAGGCGACGATCGGCGAATCCTACGCCGACGCCCGCGGCGGCGAGATCTGGCTGATCAACTCCAATATTCCGGAATATCTGCAGGCCAACCGCTTCAACCACACGCCCAAGCGGCCGCGCAAGCTGCTGCTCCATCGCCGGCAGATCAACAAGCTGATTGGCGCGGTGGAGCGCGAGGGCATGACCCTGGTCCCGCTCAAGCTCTATTTCAACGAGAAGGGTCGCGCCAAGGTCGAACTGGCGCTGGCGCGCGGCAAGAAGCTTTACGACAAGCGCGAAACTGAGAAGAAGCGCTCATGGAATTGCGAGCGCAGCCGCCTGCTGCGGCAAAAGGGATAAGGACGCCGGCGTAATGTCCATTCCGACCAGGCTCGATCATTGCGTCATTCACGTCACCGACTGGGAGCGCTCGAACGCGTTCTACACGACTGTACTGGGTGCGGAGCTCGTCACCCGCCCGGCTGGCTACGCCTATCGCTTCGGCGACAAGCAACTCAATGTACACGGACCAGGCGTTGCACCCGCCGAAGTTGCGCGCCTTCCGGTAGCTCCTGGCAACAGCGATCTTTGCTTCGAGTGGATGGGACCGATTGTGGATGCCATCGCGCATCTGCAGCGCTGCGGCGTAGCCGTCGAGCGCGGACCGATGCAGCGCTTCGGCGCGAAGGGACCAGGCACCAGCGTCTATTTCCGCGACCCTGACGGCTCGCTGATGGAATTCATGTCGTATGTTTGATCGATGTCGGCAGCCTTCTGGTGATGTCGCAGCGCGACAACACTGGCTCGGATCAGTGAAAATTCGGAAGTCCGCAATCTTGCGTTGATCCTCGCGGAGAGCATTACAACGCCGATCCGGACCGCATCCATCAAACCTGAAACTACGTCGGTTCACTACGTGTCGGGCTGGACACACTGAAGACCTGGCCCTAGCATTTTCACTGCCGACATGTCGCGGCGTGAGGTCATTGATTTGAGCCCGATTTTAAAAGCAGTTGCGGCCGCGATTGTACTGGCTTGGCTGGTTCTGCCGGCTCGCACATCATCGCCTTTCTTTGCCGGCAGGACCATTCATTTGATCATTCCCGCCGGCCCCGGTGGTGCATTTGCGGCATTCGGTCAGGTCGTTTCGCAGTATCTCGGCAAACAGATTCCGGGAAATCCCGATGTCGTCCCCGAATATATGAGCGGCGCCGGTGGCATCCGGGCATCGAATTATGTCGCCAACAACGCACCGAAAGATGGCACGGTTGTCTATCTAATTCATGAGAGCGCGATCACGCACCAGATTATATTTCCAGAACAGGTCAAGTACGATGCCCGCAAGTTCATCTCCATAGGCATCGTGTCGTCGCTCAACAGCGCATTTGCCGTAAGAAACGATGCGCCCGCCACCGATATGGCGGGCTTTAGACAACGGCAGGTCATTCTCGGATCGACCGGGCCCGGTTCTTATCAATTCGTCGTCCCGATGCTGCTGAACAGCTTTCAACACACGAAGTTCAAGATGATTGCCGGCTTTCAGGGCACCAATAATTTGGCTTTGGCGGTCGACCGCGGCGAGATACAGGGCATGCTGGCGTCCTTGCTGGCTGTTGAAACGTTGCGGCCAGATTGGTTGAATGGCGCTGGGAGGGCCAAGCTGGTGTTTCAGATGGGCGATCACCCTGACCCGGCGATTGCAAATGTGCCGCTGCTGACCGCGCTCGCGTCGTCGGAGAAAGAGCGTGCGCTGTATGGCTTGTTGTCGATCGAGCGGAGCCTCGGCCGCTCGATCGTCGCGCCAGCCGGCGTGCCGCAAGACCGTGTGGCGGCGCTGCGGGCGGCCTTGGTTGCGATAATTCACGACAGCGATTTCATCGCCACGTGTCGCGCACGCAAGATACCGTTGCAGTCCGGAACGAGCGGCGATCTACAAGCGGTCATCGACCGGGCATTCGCGACACCGCCTGATGTCGTGGCCACGGCGCGAAAGTACATGACCGGACAATAGGCGCTTCACTCGACCTTTTTCGCTGCACCCCCACCCGGCGATGGGCGGCCGATCGCTTTCCTGACGATCCGATAACCTGAAGAGGCTGACAATGCCGCTGCTCATAAATAACGACGTAACCGCGCGCGTACTCAACACGGCGGATGCCGTCGCGGCCATGGAGAACGTGCTGCGGCAATACGGGCAAGGCTACGCCACCTTTCAACCACGCACCGATCTGTGGTCGCCGACGGCCAAAGACGGCGATTATTACCGTTGGGGCTCGTTGCTCGGCGCCATGGCGGATCCGCCGACGCTGGCGCTCCGCTTCAAATCCGACATCCTGCGCTGGACCGATTATCGCGGCGTGCAAACCGAAGAATGGTTCTGCATGGAGCCGGGCCGCTATTGCGGCTTCGTGATCCTGATCGATACTACGACCGGAGAAATCATCGCGCTCCTCAATGACGGCATATTGCAGCACGTGCGGGTCGGCGCGACCGCCGGGGTGGGCGCCAAGTATCTGGCGCGCGCGGATGCCAGCGTGCTTGGCGTGCTGGGTTCCGGCGGCATGGCGCAGACTTACACCGAAGCGATCAATTCCGTTCGCAGGCTGCAGGAAGTGAAGGTCTACAGCCCGACGCCGGCAAATAGGGAGCGTTTTGCCGCTGACATGTCGAAAAAACTGGGCGTACGCGTGGTACCCTGCGATTCCGCCGAGGCTGCACTCGCGGATGTGGATATGGTGGCGACCTGTACTGATTCCAGGGTTCCCGTTTACCGCTCGGAAATGCTCAAGTGGCATCGGCCGGGCACCTTCCTGGTCCGCTGCCGCCCCGATGAAATGGACGACGCCACGTTCGAGGCCGTCGATAAGATATTTGTCAACGCGACGGAAGGTTACACCGATCTCATCATCGGGTCGGAACAAGATCGCGCTCGTCGTCCCACCAATAAGGAGTACCGGCGGCGCTACGGCAAGACAACGTACCCGAAACTTGCAAACGTTATCACCGGCGAGGTTCCCGGCCGCGAATCGGAATCACAGACGATTTTCTATCATAACACTTCGGCCGGTTTGCAATTTGCGGCGGTCGGCCGGCTCGTCTACGAGCGGGCCAAGGCTGCAGGGCTCGGACTGAACATCCCCATGGATTGGTTCCTGCAAGACATTCGAAATTGAGCGTGTTACCTGCTGGGGGCGTCTGGGCTCTTCGATTATTCAAAATTGGCAAGCACAACATTCCGAACCTGCGCTATTTGTCTCAGGCTTTCTGGTTCGGAACGAGAACTGCGCGAATTTTTTCAATCACATCCTGGAACATTTTCGGCGTCAGCACGCCCGTATTCGTGTTCAGCCGTGAGCAATGATAGCTGTCGAAAAGTTTTAAGGGGCCGATCGCGTGCACGCCGCCGTGGGTAAAGGGATATTCGGACCGTCGCGCCCCAAGCGCCGCAATGAACGAGTCGTGGGCGATGCGGCCGAGCGCGAGCACCGCTGACAGCTGCGGCATGTTCGTGACGGTCGCGGCCAGGAATTGCCGGCAGGTCGCAATTTCCTCCGGCGTCGGTTTGTTCTCCGGCGGAACGCAACGCACTGCATTGGTAATACGGCAATCGATCAGCGAGAGCCCGTCATCGGGACGCGCCCGGTATTGCCCTTGCGCAAACCCGAATTTTAGCAGCGTGCTGTAGAGCAGATCGCCGGCATAGTCGCCGGTGAAAGGCCTGCCGGTGCGGTTGGCGCCACGCAGTCCGGGCGCCAGCCCGACAATGAGAAGGCGCGCGTCACTCGGTCCAAATGAGTCGACCGGCGCGTTGAACCACTCCGGCTCCTGCTTGCGCCAGATCTTCCGGAAGGCAACGAGGCGTGGACAGCGCGGGCAGTCGTGTCCTGGTGGGCCGCTCGCGCGGGCCATGGCGGCGACCGAACGTTAGTCGTCCTCGAATTCGTCGTCCTCGACTTCGACACGCTGCGAGGTGGGACTACGCTGCAGGAACTGCGGGGTATGACGCTGCTCGCGGCCTTCGCGCTGCTCGCGTCCCTCGCGCGGCTCGCGCGCAGGTCGTTCGGTCGGGTCGCGGCCGATCTTCGACTGCAGTTCAATAATATCGACGAACTGATCGCACTGACGGCGCAGTTCGTCGGCGACCATCGGCGGCTGAGTTCGAGATCGTCGACACGACGATGACGCGTACACCGCGCCTTTGCACTGCTTCGACCAGCGAGCGGAAATCGCCATCGCCGGAGAACAGCACCATCTGATCGATGTGCGGCGCGATCTCCATGGCATCGACCGCGAGTTCGATATCCATGTTGCCTTTGACCTTGCGCCGGCCAGTCTGGTCGACGAACTCCTTGGTCGCCTTGGTGACGACAGTGTAGCCGTTGTAGTCGAGCCAATCGATCAGCGGTCGGATCGATGAATATTCCTGGTCCTCGATCACCGCCGTGTAATAGAATGCGCGCAGCAGATAGCCACGGGATTGGAACTCGCGCAGCAGGCGCTTGTAGTCGATGTCGAAGCCGAGCGATTTGGCCGTCGCATAAAGATTGGCGCCATCAATGAACAGAGCGATTTTTTCGGTTTGTGCGGGCATGGTGCCTCTCGTAGTCTCTGATGATAAAACCGGATCGGCGGCAATGCAGTCGACCTCTCCAGTCCGTTGTTAAATCTTTTTTCGCGTCGTCCAAGACATTCGTGATGCGAAGTACTGCCGCATGGTGCAAGCGTACGTCCGCCGGCGCGCAGGTGGCAAGTGCGCAACAATATCGCTGTTGCGGCACTGCTGCTTCATCGCTGCGGCACGCCGTCGCGGAACTCGCGGGACGAAAATTAAGGCCCACCGCTTGGGTTTCGCCAGACTCGCCTGAGAGGACGGGTAGCGTCCGAGCCGGCAAGGCCGGCCAACCAATGACCTTGCGCCGCCGGCCCGTTGACGATACGTAAGCCTTCAATTGGCAGATTGTATTTGTCGGGGATTCAAGCCCCGCCCGCACCCGATCCGAGGAGCTTAACCACATGGCCCGTGTGACCGTAGAGGACTGCATCGACAAGGTAGAAAATCGATTCGACCTCGTGTTGCTCGCTGGCCATCGCGCCCGCATGATTTCGTCCGGGGCCCAAATCGCCGTCGAGCGGGACAAGGATAAAAACCCCGTTGTGGCGCTGCGTGAAATCGCAGAAGAGGCCATTTCCCCCGGCGACCTCAAGGAGGAACTGGTCCATTCGCTGCAGAAATACGTCGAGGTGGACGAACCCGAGCCCGAGGCGATGCCCCTGATTGGGGCCCCCGGCACCGGGGTCGATGCCGACGATACCGACGTCACGACAGACAGGATGAGCGAGGAAGAATTGCTCAAGGGCCTCGAAGGACTGGTCCCGCCGGAGAGCGAGCCGGAACCGGATACCGGCGACGAGGAAGAATAAGCCTGCCGGCCGGGCAGACTGATCCGGCCAGCGTTAACGAAAACTTGGTCTCGACCGGCGACCGTGCTCCCTTTGGGGCACGGCATTGCGCGTCTTGTGGCGCGGGCGCCACTGCATGATATCCTTTAGGCTGGAGGCGTGGGCCGCTCCGCGCCGGGCAACCTTATGGATGCTAAGGGACCAGATGGCGCGCTCGCAGGTTGATCTGCCGCGGATGCAAAATCAGCCCCGGCTCAGGGTGGCAGAGCCGCGCGGACCACAGCTGGTAACCGAGGGCGGCGATGCGGCACCGTCGCTGCCGCGCAAGCCGCAACTGATGCGGCAGTTCGAGCTGGTCGATCGGGTTAAAGAGTACAATCCGAAGGCTAATGAGGAACTGCTCAACCGGGCCTACGTCTATGCGATGAAGGCCCATGGCGAGCAAAAACGGGATTCCGGCGACCCCTATTTCTCCCACCCCCTGCAGGTTGCGGCGATCCTGACTGACCTCAATCTGGACGACGCCACAATCGCGGCGGCCCTGTTGCACGACACCATCGAGGACACTGACGCCACGCGGGTCGAGATCGACCGCCTGTTCGGCCATGACATCGGCCGCCTGGTCGAGGGCCTGACAAAGCTGAAAAAGCTCGAACTTGTGTCTCGGGAGGCCAAGCAGGCCGAGAACCTGCGCAAGCTTCTGCTCGCCATTGCCGACGACGTGCGCGTGCTGCTCATCAAGCTCGCCGACCGGCTGCACAATATGCGTACGCTCGCCCACCGCCCCCCGGAGGCGCGGCGTCGAACCGCGGAGGAAACCCTCGACATCTATGCGCCGCTCGCCGGGCGGATGGGCATGTATGAACTGCGCGAGGAGCTTGAGGACTTGGCGTTCCAGGAACTCAATCCAGAAGCCTATAAGGTCATTTCCGAGCGGCTTGAAGCGCTGGCGGACCGGTCCCGCCGCTCGATTGCCGAGATTGAACAGCAGCTTACCAAAAAACTCGCCGATCGTGGCATCGCCGCAGAGGTTGTCGGCCGGCGCAAACGGGCATATTCGATCTGGCGCAAGATGGAGCGAAAGGCTGTCGGCTTCGAGCAGCTCTCGGATGTCCTCGGCTTCCGCGTCATCGTCTCAACGGTCGCGGAGTGCTACGGCGCGCTTGGCATCGTGCACACGAGCTGGCCAGTGGTGCCCGGCCGGTTCAAGGATTACATTTCGACGCCCAAACAGAACGATTACCGTTCGATCCACTCCACCGTGATCGGGCCTGGCAAGCAGCGGGTCGAGCTGCAGATCCGCACCCGTGAGATGCACCAGATCGCCGAATACGGCATCGCCGCGCATGCGCTCTATAAGGACGGCGTCGGTTCGCCGACCGAAATGCTTTCGCGTGAATCGAACGCCTATGCATGGCTGCGGCGCACCATCGAGCTTTTGGCCGAGGGATCCAATCCCGAGGAGTTCCTCGAACACACCAAGCTCGAACTGTTTCACGATCAAGTGTTTTGCTTCACACCGAAAGGCAAGCTCATCGCACTGCCGCGCGGCGCGACGCCGATCGATTTTGCCTACGCGGTCCATACCGATGTCGGCAACATGGCGATTGGGGCCAAGATCAACGGCCAGCTTGGCCCGCTGTCCGCACCATTACAAAACGGCGACGAGGTGCAGATCCTGACCTCCGACGCTCAGACCGCGCCGCCGGCGGCCTGGGAATCGATCGTCGTGACCGGCAAGGCGCGCGCTTCCATTCGCCGCGCCACCCGCGATGCAGTGCGCAGCCAGTATTCGGCGTTCGGCCGCCGCATCGTCGAGCGTCTGTGCCAGCGCGCCAAGATCGAGTATTCCGACGAGAAGCTCGAAGGCGCGCTGCCGCGGCTGGCGCGAGCATCGATCGATGACGTGATGTCGGCGGTTGGCCGCAGCGAGATGCGGGCGGCCGACGTCGTGCGCGCCATGTATCCCGACTACAAGGATGAGCGCGTCACGCCGGTTGCGCCCAAGGCTGAAAGCGGCTGGTTCGGTCTCAAGCGCGCCAAGGCGATGAAGTTCAAGCTGCCCGGCGACGGCGAAAGCGGCGCTGCCATTCCGATCCGCGGCATCAATACCGATCTGCCGGTGCGCTTTGCTCCCAATGGCGGCGCGGTTCCCGGTGATCGCATCGTCGGAATCGTTACGCCGGGCGAAGGCGTCACCATCTATCCGATCCATTCCGAGGCATTAAAGGAGTTCGAGGACAAGCCGGAACGCTGGCTCGACGTGCGCTGGGACATCGACGACAAGGTACCGCAGAGGTTTCCGGCGCGCATCGCCGTCCATTCCGTCAACGAGCCTGGCACACTGGCTCAGATTGCGCAGGTGATCGCCGAGCACGATGGCAATATCGACAACGTCAAGATGACGCGCCAGTCACCGGACTTCACCGAACTGACCATCGACCTCGAGGTTTATAATCTCAAACACCTTACCTCGATTATCTCGCAGTTGCGCGCGAAGAAGGTCGTCGCCGACGCCGAGCGTGTGAACGGATAGCTGCGCGAGACATGCCGGCTTCTCCCACCATCCGCCTCGGCGTCAACATCGACCACGTCGCTACCGTGCGCAATGCGCGCGGCGGCCGCCATCCCGACCCCGTCCAGGCCGCCGAAATTGCCATTGCGGCCGGGGCTGACGGCATTACGGCGCACTTGCGCGAGGATCGCCGCCACATCGTCGACGACGATATTGAGCGCCTCAAAGCGCGCATCAAGAAGCCGCTCAATCTCGAAATGGCCGCCACGGCTGAAATGGTTCGAATCGCTGCGAGAGTGCGGCCGCACGCCGCCTGCATCGTGCCTGAGCGGCGGGCGGAGCGCACCACTGAAGGGGGACTCGATGCCGCCGGGCAGCGGGAAACGTTGATCGACGTGGTTCGGCAATTGAGCGCGGCCGGCATTCGCGTATCACTGTTCATTGCGCCTGAACCAGCGCAGATCGATGCCGCCGCCGCTCTTGGTGCTCCGGTGATTGAAATCCACACCGGCACATGGTGCGAAGCGCTGGCGGCAGGCAACGCCGCCGCGGCCCGAGCGGAATTCGATCGCATCGTACGTGGGGCGGCGCTGGCGAAGCGCGCGGGCCTCGAAGTTCACGCCGGCCATGGCCTTGATTACGTCACCGCCGAGCGGATCGCGGCCCTGCCCGAGATCGCCGAACTCAATATCGGCCATTTCCTGATCGGTGAGGCGATCTTCGACGGTCTGGGAGATACGGTGCGCAAGATGCGGGCCGCGATCGATCGCGGCAGAACCGAGAGTGCGAACAGAGCCGGCGGCGCGCGATGATTCTCGGCATCGGTTCCGACATCACAGACGTCCGCCGCATCGCCAAGGTGATCGAACGTCATGGCGACCGCTTCATCGACCGGGTCTTTACAGCGGCCGAGCGCGAGCGGGCCGAACGTCGGCGAAACCGGATCGAAACCTATGCCAAACGCTTCGCCGCCAAGGAGGCATGCGCCAAGGCGTTAGGAACCGGCCTGCGTGCCGGCGTCTGGTGGCGTGATATGGGCGTGATCAACCTGGCGTCAGGACGACCGACCATGCAACTGACAGGCGGCGCCAAGCGGCGGCTCGAGGCCATTACACCTGCGGGCTATGAAGCGCGCATCGACCTCACCATCTCCGATGAGGGCCCCATGGCGCAGGCCTTCGTCATCATCTCGGCTCAAGCGATTGCCACGGCAAAGTAGCGCGTTGCAACCGGTTCGCGGGTGCTAGCATGCGCGGCCAGCAGCGACCATGAATTATTTGTCATGGATTCCCGCATGACTGAATAAGCCTATGAAAAATATAAATAATTTACGATCGTCCGAGGCTGCGACGAATCCGGCGCGCAATTGCGCACGTTTGCCTCAAAGGTTACAAGGACTCGGGGCGCACGCGCGGCGATCTCTAAAGGGTGCGGCGGGACAATAGGCGAATGAGCGTGCAAACCGGAACCAAACGGAGCGAGGGCATCGGCGAAACGGTGCGCGTGGTGATCCACGCCATCATTATTGCGGTGATCATCCGCACGTTTCTGTTCCAGCCGTTCAACATACCATCAGGCTCGATGATTCCGACGCTTCTGGTCGGCGACTATCTGTTCGTTTCTAAATATTCCTATGGTTATACCCATTACTCACTGCCATTCTCACCACCGTTGTTTTCCGGGCGAGTTTTTGGCTCGCAGCCGCAGCGTGGAGATGTCGTAGTATTTCGGCTCCCGAAGGATCCGTCGATCGATTACATCAAGCGCGTCGTTGGCCTGCCGGGCGATCGCATCCAGGTGTTGCACGGTGTGCTCAACATCAACGGCGTTCCGGTCAAACGCGAGCGCGTCACGCAGGGCTGCGTCGCCCACGAGGACGTCGGGCAGCCGGTGATGTGCTACCGCGAGACGCTGCCTAACGGCGTTACTTACATCACGCATGATTTCACCGATAACGGCTTTCTCGACAACACCGAGGTGTTCCAGGTGCCGCCCAGCGAGTATTTCATGATGGGCGACAACCGCGACAACTCCACGGACAGCCGCGTGCTGGGCGCGGTCGGCTATGTGCCGTTCGAGAATTTGATCGGCAGAGCGCAGATCATTTTCTTCTCGATCGGCGGCGACACTCCGGCATGGGAAATCTGGAATTGGCCCTGGGCGGTGCGCTGGAGCCGATTGTTCACGCTGGTGCGATGAGCGTCCGACGCAAGAAAAAGGCCGCGGCCGAACCGCAGCCCGAACAAACAGCCACCCAAGAGCGTGCCGCCGCGGAAACACCGCAAGGTGACGGGCAGAAGGAACCGCGCCGCCGCGGTCGAACCGCTACCGTCCTGGAGAACCGGATCGGCTATCGCTTCGCCGATGCAACGTTGCTGACCAGCGCATTGACCCATATTTCAGCGCTGAAGGGGCCGCGCAATCGCGCGAGTTCCTACCAACGGATGGAGTTTCTCGGCGATCACGTGCTGGGCTTGGTGATTTCCGACATGTTGTACCGCAATTTTCCGAAAGCGGATGAAGGAGAGTTGTCGCGGCGTCTGGCCGATCTGGTCCGTAAGGAGACCTGCGCGGAAATCGCGCTGGCAATTGAACTCGGTGCCGCAATCAAGCTCGGTTCGTCGGAAGTCAATGCCGGCGCCCGCAAGCGGCCGGCCATACTCGCCGACGTGTGCGAGGCGTTGATCGGCGCGGCCTATCTCGACGGCGGCTATTCGGCCGCGGAGGGGCTGGTCGAGCGGTTATGGCATGACCGCATGCAGGCAACGGCGCAACCACTGCGCGATCCGAAGACAATCCTCCAAGAATGGGCGCAGTCGCGCGGGCTGCCTACACCTGCCTACAGGGAGATTGCGCGCTCCGGTCCCGACCACAGCCCCGTATTTCGCGTCGCCGTACAACTGCCCCATATTGCTCCGGCCGAAGGGTCCGGCCGGTCCAAACGTGGCGCCGAGCAGGCTGCTGCCGCGGCCATGCTGTCGCGTGAAGGCGTAAAGACCAAGGCCGCCCGCCTTAATGGCTGATCCAGACCCGCCAGATGAGCCCGCCACGCTGCCCACTTGTTGCGGCGTCGTCGCGCTCATCGGGGCGCCTAACGTTGGCAAATCGACCCTGATCAACGCCCTCGTCGGCGCCAAGGTCTCGATCGTTTCGCCGAAGGTGCAGACCACGCGTGGCGTAATGCGCGGCATCGCCATCGAAGGAACCGCACAGCTTATATTCGTCGATACGCCAGGCATTTTTCTACCGCGCCGCCGGCTCGATCGCGCCATGGTCGGTACCGCCTGGGGCAGCGCGCATGACGCCGACATCGTGGCATTCCTGCTCGACGCGCATCGTGGCATCAAGGCGGACGATGAAGCGATCTGGCGCGGGCTCGCCGAAATACGAGCGGACAAGAAGGTGCTCGTACTGAACAAAGTCGATCTCGTGCCAAAGCCCGTATTGCTCACGTTGGCACAAACCCTCAATGAGCGCGCGGAATTTGGTGCAACCTTCATGATCTCGGCATTGTCCGGCGACGGCGTCGCCGATCTCAAGCGGTGGTTCGCCGAGAATGCGCCGCCCGGTCCCTGGCTCTACCCGGAGGATCAGATATCGGATGCGCCGATGCGCCAGTTCGCCGCTGAGATCACGCGGGAGAAGCTTTATCTGAGGCTGCATCAGGAGTTGCCCTACCAGTCGACGGTCGAGACCGACACCTGGAAGGAACTCCGAGACGGCTCAGTGCGAATCGAGCAAACGATCTATGTCGAGCGCGAGAGTCAGCGCAAAATTCTCCTCGGCAAGGGCGGCCAGACCATCAAGGCGATAGGCGCGGCGGCCCGCGCGGATATTGCGGCTGCGGTCGAACAGCCCGTTCACCTCTTTCTTTTCGTTAAGGTGCGCGAGGGCTGGGGCGATGATCCCGAACGCTATCGCGAGATGGGTCTCGAGTTTCCGCAAAAATAAAGGCCGGTGCCGCACACATGCAGGTTCGGAGCATCGTAGAGTGCTAAAATGCTTCACCTCTTCCTCATCAACACATTGACTTGGCTAGAGGTTTTCCGAAAATATACATCGGATTTGGGCGTTAACACGGACAGCTGGTCTGCTGCTAAGCTCGGTTAGTCCTCTCTGCCAAGCGGTCCTTGCGATGCGACTGTGCAGCAAATTCCATCCTCAATAGAGACACGAAGCGGTCAACTCGAAATTGTCCAATAATAATCGCTTATTGCACGAGGCGACTTCTCACCAGAGGGCTGGCCGGCTCACTGATGCCATACGTGTTTACGTCAAAATTCTTCAGAAGTCGCCCAGCAACATCGACTGTGTCGATACATTGGCCGGCCTCTATGCCGAACAGGGCGACCTGAAAGCAGCAATCCCGCTTTTCCGTCGCGCTGCAAAATTGCGGCCGGACAGTCCTGATCGCCACTATAATCTTGCCGTGGCGTTGAGCATGGTTGGGCAACATGACGAGGCCATGCAGCACTACACGCATGTCCTGAAACTTAACCCTCGGCACCTCGCCGCGCGGAACAATTATGCGGCGACTTTGCTGCAAGCAGGTCAGGCCAGGGAGGCGGCACAACAGTACAATGAATTGATCGCCGTCGAGCCCCACTCGGCTGGAGCCCACAACAACCGTGGCTTGGCGCTACAGATGCTCAAGCGCAGCGGCGATGCTCTAGACGATTTCGACAAAGCAATCGCGCTTCAGCCGACTTTTGCCGAGGCCCATGTCAATCGGGGCAACGTGTTGGTCGACCTCCGGCGTCACGATCAGGCCATGGCCAGTTACGAAAAGGCGATCGCGCTGCAGCCAACTTTCGCCGCCGCATTCAACAACATCGGGAACATTTATTCCCATACCGGTTCTTATCAGCAGGCAATTTCCTTTTACGACAAGGGGCTTCGTCTCGATCCCGGCGACTCCGAAGCCCGCAGTTCGCGGTTTTTGGCTAAACTGCATCTGTGCAACTGGAATAACTTTGAGAACGAGCAGGCGGATTTTATCTCGTATGTCAAAAGCCGCTCCGTGACCTCTCCCTTCATCGCCTTGGCTGTGTCCTCGTCGCCCGAGGATCATTTTCTTTGCGCCAGCAAGTTCGGTGAAATGAGATTTCCTCCGTCGTCCGAACCAGTTTGGCGAGGCCAGATTTATTCGCATGATCGTATCCGGGTCGCCTATGTATCCGGTGATTTTCGAGAGCATCCTGTGGCCTATTTAATGGCCGGCCTCTTTGAACATCATGATAAATCGCGCTTTGAAGTGACGGCGATTTCATTCGCGCCGGATCAAGATACGGAACTTGTCCGGAGATTGAGGTCGGCTTTCGAGCACTTCATCGACGTCCGCGCCGAAAGCGATCAGGCAATCGCCGAGCTTATCCGCCGGCATGAAATTGATATTGCGGTCGATCTGGCGGGATACACGGAGGGTGCGCGACCGAACATCTTCGCCCAGAGAGCGGCTCCGATCCAAGTCAATTATGTCGGCTTCCCAGGCACGATGGGAACAAAGTATTTCGATTATATCATCGCCGATCCGACTGTCATACCGACGCAAGATTTTGGATTCTACTCCGAGAAGGTGGTGTGGCTTCCCGACACCTATCTTCCCACCGATGACAGGCGGACCATCTCAGGATCAACGCCGTCGCGAAGTGAACTTGGTCTGCCTGAGAAGGGATTTGTCTTCTGTTGCTTTAATCAGTCCTACAAGATCAATCCGGCAATTTTTGACGTGTGGATGCGGCTTCTGCGCAAGGTTGAGGGCAGCGTATTATGGCTAAGGGAATATAGCGAAATTGCCGCCCGGAACCTGCGCTCGGAAGCTCAGCAACGAGGCGTAGATCCGGATCGCGTGATATTTGCCGGCCGCCTGCCTCTCGCTGCTGACCACCTGGCGCGTCAGCGCCAGGCCGATTTGTTCCTCGATACGCAGCCCTATAATGCTCATACTACCGCCACTGAGGCCCTCTGGGCCGGCCTCCCGGTCCTGACTTGCAGGGGTTCAAGCTTTGCTGGACGGGTCGGGAGCAGCATCAACAATGCCATCGGCATGTCAGACCTCGTTACCGAGACCCTGAGCGAATATGAAGGCATGGCATTGAAGATCGCCAACGAGCCCAGCATTCTCAGCCAGTTCAAAGAAAAAATCGCACGCAATCGTAGAACTTATCCACTGTTTGACACGACGCGCTTCACTCGGCACATCGAGACAGCCTATGAACAAATGTGGCAGAGGCATCGGGATCTGCATCCACCGGCAGCTTTCGTAATCAAGAGCGGGTCCTCGTCCTAGGCGGTAGCCGGGCCACGGCAAGCCGAGCTATGTTGGGCTGGCACTCGTCGGGGTAAAATGCGGTGGAAGCCGTCTCGGTGGACCTGGGGCCTAATCCAACCCGGCAACCTGGGCTAATAGATCGCTGCTATCGCGACTCCTGTAAGGACTATCCGACCAAAATGAAAAATCCCCGGCAGGAGGCCCCGCCGGGGATCGTGGATTTCACCACCGTGATCAGACGATCAGGGCAGGAAGTCCTTGTGCATGCGCAGCCCAAACGCCCAGTTGCTCTCATTGGCCACAGTCGTCGCGCCGGAGTTGGAAAGTTTTGTGTTTGCCGTGAGCACGCCACCGGGCAGGCTAGCGCTGTCCAGGTGAGTGTAGAGAGCGTCGACCGCGAGATAGAAGGTCTTGGTGACGTCCCACTGCAACCGCGAGCCAACGCCCCAGACGTCCCAATCGTTGTTGCAGCCAGCGGCAGCGGCAGCGAGTTCGCTGGAGCAGAGCCTGGCATTGGCCGTGGTGTCGTACGTGGTGTGCCAGTAGTTGCCGACCAGTGACTGGTGCCATTGCGGCGTCCAGTAGTGCTCGAAGCCGGCGTTGAAGTTCCAAGCCGACGTCAGTTCGCAACCGGTGCCAGCGCTGTAGACGCAATCGCTGGCGATGCCAAAGGCTTCATTAGCGCCGTTAACGATGGTCTGGTTGGTGCTGGCGGAATTGACGTTATACCGGATGGCACCGTTGCTGTAGTTGACCTCGGCGACGAAGTAATCGCCGGGCGACACGAACGGCGCATTGATCTTGATGCCGCCGCCGACTGCCCAACCCCACTGGTCGCTGGGATGGCCGCTCGTGGGTAAGGTGCCGTAATAGCCGGCGTTGACCTGATGGAGTGCAGCCATGACCTGGGCAGACCCCCAAGCCTGGTCGACGCGCAGGTTGCCGACGACGTCCGGCGACTGCCAGCCGCCATAGCCCGCCCCGGTGCCGGCGCCCGCTGTGCCAGTGATGCCACCGGCAGTCGGAATAGCGCCGAAAACGCCGCTGACCCCAATGATCTGGTTCACGCGACGCTCTTCGGCCGACAGCGTCGCGGAGACGCCACCGCCGAATTGGGCCGTGTAGGCCCACACCCATTGGCCGCCATCCCCGGTATCTTCCGAATACGGCGCTGCGTTGATCATCAACGCCGCCGCCGGATAGAAGTCCCAGAACGACACCGACAGACCCGCCGTGAAGCCGGCCCATTGCACGAAGGCGCGGTTCGCGTTGAAGTTGGTCGAGGGTGTTTCGAGACCGGTATTCTGCGACGAGATGCCGACCGCGATATAGCCGCGGGCCACGCCGTAGGCGGTCTGCTCGCGAGCGTCGGCCGTGATGTAGCCGCGCTCACGCGTCCAGAAGTTGTTGGTATTCCGGTTGTTGTACATGTTGTTGGAGATGCCGGTAACCGAGTTGCCGTTCACGCCCCAGCGTGCTTCGGCCCGCACCCAACCGCCGATTTTCAGGCACATGTCGGTGCCCGGCATGTAGTAAAATCCCGCCCCGTAGAGGCTGCAAACCTTCACGTATTGTGATGATTGGAGGGGGCAGGGCGGTGGATTTCGCTGGTAGGCCAATGGCCGAGGTATGGCGTTCATCGGCCTAGTGGCGGATTCGCAAAAGCGAGCGCGAGGTCGAGACAAGGTCGAGGGTACCGGTGACCGGGTGCTGGACTGGCTGAATCGCGTGGACCGTGGAATCGAATTTACGGGTGGACGCTGGGTCGAAATGCTTTCGCGGGGAATTTGACCACGCTGGCGCGTTCCGCCGAATTCGGGCAGCACGGCAACCTCATGCGTTCCCTGAACGCTGGCGCGGTTGAATTCCTCTAAATGACCGCTGCGGCTGGAGCGAAAACCAGCGCCACCACAGCGGAACCGCGAACTCCAACGCCGCAACCGCGAATAGTGTTAAGGCGTTGCGCGGGGAGGGGTTTTGTGCAATCTCCGGGCCAAATTTGCGCGCGACATGTCGCTTTCGACCCGTCGTGCGCCTTCCTCCCGGGCCAACTCGTTGAGTTTCGGCCCTTAAATGACAAACCGGGGTCGTTGCCATGCTGAATCTATGGCTCATCGTGTTGTGCGGCGTGCTTGCCATCGTTTTCGCCATCTGGGCCACATTTTCGGTGCTACAGGCCAATGCTGGCAGCGATCGCATGCAGGAAATTGCTGCGGCCGTGCGCGAAGGCGCGCAAGCCTACCTGCGCCGGCAATATTCCACGATTGCCGTCGTCGGCATCGTGATCTTCTTCATCGTCGGCTACTTCTTGGGCTGGTACGTCGGCATCGGGTTTGCGGTTGGCGCGATTCTTTCTGGGGCGGCCGGTTTCATCGGCATGAACATTTCGGTGCGTGCCAACGTGCGCACGGCGCAAGCGGCGATCAGCTCTCTCGCTGGCGGTCTTGAACTCGCCTTCCGGGCTGGTGCCATCACCGGCCTTTTGGTTGCCGGGCTCGCGCTGCTTGGCGTCACACTCTACTTCGGTTTTCTCACCGGAACTCTTCACTTGGCGCCCAACGATCGTACTGTCGTGGATTCGATGGTGGCGCTCGGCTTCGGCGCTTCGCTGATTTCGATCTTTGCCCGTCTTGGTGGCGGCATCTTCACCAAGGGCGCTGACGTCGGCGGCGACCTCGTCGGCAAGGTCGAGGCTGGAATTCCGGAAGACGATCCACGCAACCCCGCCACCATCGCCGACAATGTTGGCGATAACGTCGGCGATTGCGCCGGCATGGCCGCGGACCTGTTCGAGACCTATGCCGTGACAACGGTGGCCACGATGGTGCTGGCCGCCATCTTCTTCGGCGCTGTGTCGACTGAAGCGGTAACCCGGATGATGACCTTTCCGCTGGCCATCGGCGGCGTCTGCATCATCGCCTCAATCATCGGCACGTTCTTCGTCAAACTCGGCGCCAATCAGTCAATCATGGGCGCGCTCTATAAAGGCATGATCGCAACAGCGATCCTGTCGCTCATCGGCATTGCCGGAGTGGTGTACTACCTGATCGGATTCGGCAAACTTCCCGGGGTCGATTACTCGGGCGCGGATCTGTTCTATTGCGGGGTGACCGGGCTCGTCGTCACCGGACTGATCATCTGGATCACCGAGTATTACACCGGCACCGACTATCGGCCTGTGCGATCGATCGCGCTTGCCTCGGTGACGGGGCACGGCACGAATGTGATTCAAGGTCTCGCAGTGTCGCTTGAAGCCACCGCTGGGCCGGCCATCGTGATCATCGCCGGCATCCTGGTGAGCTACAATCTCGCCGGCCTGTTCGGTATCGCCATCGCGGTGACGACGATGCTGGCGCTCGCTGGTATCGTGGTCGCGCTCGATGCGTTCGGCCCGGTAACTGATAATGCCGGCGGTATCGCCGAAATGGCCGGCTTGCCGAAAGAAGTCCGCAAATCGACCGACGCGCTTGACGCTGTCGGCAATACCACCAAAGCGGTGACCAAGGGCTACGCGATCGGTTCGGCGGGCCTCGGTGCGCTGGTGCTTTTTGCAGCGTACAATCAGGATCTCACCTTCTTCATCAAAAACGCGGCGTCGCACCCGTATTTCCAAGGCGTTTCGCTGAATTTCTCGCTGGCCAATCCTTATGTGGTGGCAGGCCTGCTGTTCGGCGGGTTGTTGCCGTATCTGTTCGGCGCGATGGGAATGACCGCGGTCGGGCGGGCAGCGTCCGCAATCGTCGAGGAGGTCCGGCGCCAGTTTCGCGAGCACCCTGGGATCATGAAGGGTACTGAAAAGCCTGATTACGGCCGCGCTGTCGACCTGCTGACCCGCGCTGCGATCAAGGAAATGATCGTGCCGTCGCTTTTGCCCGTGTTGTCGCCGATCGTCGGCTTTTTTATCATCTATTTCGTCGCCGGCGGCGGTGCACCGGGCAAGTCCGCGGCGTTCTCGGCGCTCGGTGCCATGCTGCTCGGCGTCATCGTGACCGGGCTGTTCGTAGCCATCTCGATGACGTCAGGCGGCGGCGCGTGGGACAACGCCAAGAAATACATCGAGGACGGTCATTACGGCGGTAAGGGCTCTGACGCTCACAAGGCCGCGGTGACTGGTGACACGGTCGGCGATCCCTACAAGGATACGGCGGGGCCGGCCGTCAATCCGATGATCAAGATCACCAACATCGTGGCGCTACTGCTGCTCGCGGTGCTGGCGCACTGATCCGGGTCGAGAAATTCGATAAGCCCGAAATCTGCGAAGTCCGCATCACGGACTGCCCCGGATTTCGGGCTTTTCTTTTTTTGACTTCCGATTTTACGTCGTCTTGTCGGCGATGATGCGGAACAGTCCGTTCAGCAGGCTGAGATCGGCGCCGCTGGTCGGGGTGGTCCGACTGACGAAGTCGAACAGCTTGCCGTCCTTTAGACCGTATTCCGCAAGCCGGCGTACCTTGCGATTCTTGTCGAAATAGACCGCGATGACGCGCTGGTCGACCACCTTCATGTTCATGAAGGAGACCGGCCGCTCGGCGCGCTGCGAGATGTAGTAGAAGGCCTCGCCGCTGACCGTCGCCACCGTTGAAGGTGTGCCGAGGACGATAAGGACCTGTTCCTGGGACGCGCCCAGGGGGATCTGTTGAAGTGCGCCTTCGGGCAGCACATAGCCGCGCTGGAACGTCTCGCCAAAGCAACCGCCCGGCATCAGCCCGAGAGCGAGAACGAACAGGCACGCCGCGGTGGTCCGCCGTGTCTGAAGCTGGCCGAAAATACCGCTGCTGCTCCCGCTAGCTTTGCCCCACATCCCCATTCCACCTTGCGTCGATCTGCCGGCTGCCGTACCCCGGAGCCTCGCGATTGGCAATGCACCCGTTCCCGGGCGCCTTACCGAAACGGGCTATCCCCATGATCCCACGACCGTTTCGGCGCATCGCCGAAGGCCGTAACATCGCTAGTCTCTATGGCATGATCGTGGCGCAGGCCCGGCACCCGGTACTCTACGCCGAATACGGGGTTTCGGATACGGTGCAAGGCCAATTCGACCTGATCGTACTGCACCTTGTCCTTGTGCTGAGGCGGCTCGACCGGGCTGGCGACCAGGGACGCGCGTTGGGGCAGCGGCTGTTTGACGCGTTCTGCCGCGATCTCGACGGAAACCTGCGCGAGATGGGCATTGGCGACCTCGCGGTTCCAAAGCACATGCAACGTTTCGGCGAAGCCTTCTACGGCCGGCAGGCCGCCTATCTCGGCGCACTCGACGCGTCCGATTCCCGGGACTTTGAGGACGCACTGGCGCGCAATATCTTGGAGGGTGGAGCGCCGGAGCGGGCGGCCAACCTGGCGCGTTATGCGCAAGCGGCGGTCCGCGAACTCGATGCCCAGGAGGAGGGCGCCCTGATGCGAGGTGAACTCGCGTTTCCGAAACCCGAGGCCTTCGCCAATGCACGCCCATAAAACCGAAAAAGTATCAGCAACCCCATGGCGCGTTCCCGTCGCGGTCGAGGATATTCCTGAAGAGGGCCAGACATTCAAACTGGAGGCCGACGACGAAACGCGCGCCGCGATCGCTCAGGTGGCCGGTTTGCGCGAATTACCACAGCTTGCCGCGACGTTCGATGTGACGCGGCATGGCGGCGGTGGCCTTCGGGTCGTTGGCCAAGTTTCGGCGATAGCTGGACAAACTTGCGTGGTCACTCTCGAACCATTGCTCAATCCGGTCGAGGAGAACGTTGATCTCCATTTCATGCCTCAGATCGCCGCACCGGGACTTTTGGCTGAGAAAGAGCCGAGACCCGAGCGGTCGGGCGCCAAATGGAACGACCCGGAACCGCTCGTTGACGGCGTCGTTGACCTTGGGGAGTTGGCCACTGAGTTCCTCGTCCTTGGTCTCGATCCTTATCCGCGCAAACCTGGGGCGGTGTTCGAGGCGTCGCAGGAGCGCGCTGCAGAGGCTGGGCCGTTTGCGGCGCTCGCCGGTTGGTCGAAGGGACATAACGGCCATTGATCGCCTTGTTTCGGTCCGCCGAGGCGCTATTGTCGCGTTCGCCTCCGGCGAGCTGTCTTCCGGATTCTGGCGTGGTGAGTTTCTTCTGCTGCAAAGCCGGGACCTCGTTTGCAAAGCGAAAAACTGCGCTGGAATCATGGTTTGCACGCGTTTCTTTGACTGCGATGTTGGCATGACGGCGGGCCGCACGCCGAATGCGCGGTCCGCGCGCGCGTAGCCTCAGGGTCAATCACACGATGCCAGACAAGGTGCGCATTGCCCTTGATGCGATGGGGGGAGACAACGGGCCAGCTGTTGTCGTGGAAGGTGCTGAGATCGCCCTGCAAAACCATCCTGACTGTGAATTTATCTTCTTTGGCGACGGCGCGCTGGTCGCGCCACTGCTCGAGTCCCGCCAACAGCTCAAGTCCGCTTCAAAGCTCGTGCACACCGACGTCACGGTACGCATGGATGCCAAGCCGAGCCAAGCGCTCCGATACGGGCGCTGGAAATCGTCGATGTGGCTGGCGATTGAGGCCGTGAAAAAGCGCGACGCCGACGTCGCTGTGTCCTGCGGCAATACCGGCGCACTCATGGCAATGGCAAAATTCGAGCTCAAGATGCTCGCCGGCATCGAGCGTCCCGCGATCGCGGCCGTGTGGCCCACAACACGGGGCCGATCGATTGTGCTCGATCTCGGTGCCTCGATTGGCGCCGACGCCGATCATCTCGTCGACTTGGCGGTGATGGGGGCCGCGACCGCGCGCATCCTATTTGGAATTCCGCGCCCGACGGTAGGATTGCTCAATATAGGGGTGGAGGAAGTCAAAGGGCTCGAGCCGGTCCGCGAAGCCGGCCGCATTCTGCGCGAGGAGAAGCTGCCAGACCTCGAGTATCTGGGTTTCGTCGAGGGCGACGATATCGGTCGCGGCAAGGTCGACGTCGTTGTTACCGAAGGCTTTGCCGGCAATATCGCACTTAAATCCGCGGAGGGCACTGCGCGGCAGATGGCCGAATACATCAAGAACGCCATGAGCCGCTCGCTGAGTTCGCGGATCGGCTACCTGTTCGCGCGTTCTGCGTTTGCGGAGCTCAAGGAGCGCATTGATCCGCGCCGTTCCAACGGAGGTGTCTTTCTTGGGCTGAACGGCATCGTTATTAAGAGCCATGGAAGCACTGACGCTCAAGGCTTCTCGGCGGCGATTGAAGTGGGGTACGGCGTGGTCCGGGAGGGTCTGTTGGGCAAGATCACTGCTGCAATCGGGCGCCATCACAGCGACCAGCAGCGTGCTGTCGGCGGAGCCGCCTCGTGAGCGTTCGTCGCTCGGTCATTCTCGGCTGCGGGTCCTATCTGCCGAGTCAAGTGCTGACCAACGAGGACTTGGCGCGCAAAGTGGATACGTCGGACGAATGGATCGTACAGCGCACCGGCATCCACGAGCGCCGCATTGCCGCGCCAGGTGAGGTGACCTCGCAAATGGCTGCGCAGGCGGCGCGTTCGGCGCTCGCGCACGCGCATGTCGATGCACAATCTATCGACCTTATTGTGCTGGCCAACTTCAACGCCCGACAACACATTCCCGGCCAGCGCGGTCTCGGTTCAGGCCGAACTCGGCATCACCCGCGGCGCTGCGTTCGATCTGCAGGCGGTTTGCTCGGGCTTCGTCTACGCCCTGGCGACGGCGGATGCGCTCCTCAAATCCGGCGGGTTTTCGCGCGCGCTGGTTATCGGCGCGGAGACGTTTTCGCGCATTCTCGATTGGACCGATCGCTCGACCTGCGTGCTGTTCGGCGACGGCGCTGGCGCGGTGGTACTCGATGCGCAAGATCAGCCGGACACGCGCGAAGCTCGCGGAATTCTGACCGTCCATCTGCGTTCCGACGGCCGGCACAAGTCGAAGCTCTATGTCGATGGCGGACCGTCATCGACGGGGACCGTCGGGCACTTGCGCATGGAGGGCCGCGAAGTGTTCCGCCATGCGGTGGCGATGATCACCGACGTGGTCGAGGATGCTTTCAAGGCAACGGGTTATACCGCTGCCGACGTCGATTGGTTCATACCGCACCAGGCCAATAAGCGCATCATCGACGGCTCGGCGCGCAAGCTTGGCATTGCCCCCGCAAAGGTCGTGACCACCGTCGACCGGCACGGCAACACTTCAGCAGCCTCGATCCCACTGGCGCTCGCCGATGCGCTGGCCGAGCGCCGCATCAAGCGCGGCGACCTGTTGCTGCTGGAAGCCATGGGGGGCGGCTTCACCTGGGGTGCGGCACTGGTTCGCTGGTAAGGCTGCAAAGCCCGTTGACCCTGTCCCGACAAGCTAATATCGTAGATAATTCAGCACGATATGGGGTCTGGGTGACTCGGGGGTGTGCTGGGTGGGGCTGGCCATGACGGGCAAGACGATCACGCGTGCGGACCTGTGCGAGGCGGTTTATCAAAAGGTCGGCCTCTCTCGCAGCGAATCGGCCGCACTCGTGGAACTGGTACTCAAAGAGATTACCGACTGTCTGGAGCGGGGCGAGACCGTCAAACTGTCATCATTCGGCTCGTTCGTGGTGCGCAAAAAGGGGCAGCGGATCGGGCGGAACCCGAAAACCGGCAAAGAGGTACCGATTTCACCGCGTCGGGTTATGGTGTTTAAGCCGTCGGCGATTCTGAAGCAGCGGATCAATTCCGACGTGGACGGGCAAGCATCGCCATAGCGGCGCCAGTGGGCGCATCTTTGCGGAGGACGGGCCAATGGACAAAGCGCCGGGGGCATTCCGCACCATCAGCGAGGTTGCCGACGAAATCGATGTCCCGCAGCACGTACTGCGCTTCTGGGAAAGCCGGTTCACGCAGATCCGGCCGATGAAGCGGGGCGGGGGGCGGCGCTTCTATCGTCCTGAAGACGTCGATCTGTTGCGCGGCGTACGCCATTTGCTTTACGGCGAGGGTTACACGATCCGGGGCGTGCAACGCATTCTGCGCGAGCAAGGCGCAGTCTTTGTGCAGTCGATCTGGCGCAGTGGTGCCGAATTGCCGCCCGCTGATGCTGAAGACGGCGATGAGGATGATATAGCAGAGACCAATGCGTCTGCGCGATTAGAGCCGGACTTGTCGGCATTTGCTGCGCTTGCGCCGCGGGTGACTGAATCCGCGGCCCCGGATCGCGCCGGTGAAAAGCGTGAGCAGACGCCAGCAACGGCATCGTCCATGGCGCCGGCAAAGCCGGCGGGGATCAGCGGCGATGACCAGCGCAAGCTGCGTGCGGCGCTTGACGAACTCGTTGCCTGCAATCGGCTGCTAGAGGCCGCCTTGGCAGCGCCCGATTTCGCCGCGCGATCCGGCTCAAATACGGACGTGCCAGCATAGTCGGGCTTTATCGCCCAGTGTGTCGGTCGCTCTGCGCCAAGTACCACGTGGCGATCTCTTCCCGGGTCGGATACCACACCCGCGGCTTGCTCTGCACGTAAGTAATGAATTCGCGCAGCGCCGCGACGCGATGCGGCTGCCCAGCCACGTGCGGGTGCAGCCCGACATTCATGATGCGGCCTGTGGCCGCGCCTTCGCTGTAGAGCTGATCGAAACACTGCCGCAGCATGTCGATGCCATCGCGGGTCGACAGGCCGCCGCGAGCGAACATGTTGAAGTCGTTGATGTCGTTTGAATACGGCACGCAGACGATCGGTCCGTGGATGGTGTCAATCAGGTAGGGCTGATCGTCGTTGAGATAGTCGCAGTAGGCGATCAGGCCGAACTCCTTCAGAAAGGCCGGCGTATGCGGCGTACCGCGGATGGCCGACGACAGCCACGCCTTCGCCGGCTTGCCGACCACGTCCGCATAGGTGTCGAGCGTGCGCCGGATCAGCGCGCGCTCCTTGTCCGGCTCGTGGGCATAGAAGGCGAGCAAATCGGTCTGTGCCCAGTTGTGGGGCACCAACTCCCAGCCGCGTTCTTTCACCGCGTCGACAATGCGCCGCCGCTCAACGAGAATCGCCCCGTTGCAGGTGCACGATGGCGCCACGCGTGCCGCATCAAACGCCTCCATGAGGCGCCAGACGCCGACACGCTGGCCATATTCACGCCAGGACCAATTCGCCGTATCGAGAACATCACCCGGCAGGGAGTGCGGAATTGTCGCCGGGCCGCCGGGAAACAGCGGCTCCTTCTGACCTGCCCGAAACGGCTCCCAGTATTCGATATTGATCGTAAAGATCACCGCGACGTTCGCGTCATTGGGAAATTTCAGCGGCGCCCGGTCTGGCAGCGGAATGAACTTGTAGGACGAGGGAGGGGTAGACGGCTGCGACATTACTGCGATTCCTTTGCGAGCATCTGAGCGCGACGTTCGGCGCGGGCGAAACGCCATGCGGTCATGTGGCGCGCCAGATCCGGGGCATCGAGCACCGCGATGACGAGAAGAATACCTCCCGTCACAAGATCGTGGACGTAGGGCGGCACGCCGATCGCGCTGAGGCCGGAGCGCAGGATGCACAGCGTGAGCACGCCAGCGGCGATGCCGGGCGCGTTGCCTCGTCCGCCAACGACCGATACGCCGCCTACAATGGCCGCTGCTGCCGCGGGCGCGAGAACGTCCGATAGCCCAGCGGGTGACGCCGCGCCGAGGCTGTAGCTCAAGAGCACGCCGGCGAGCGCCGATGCGGCGCCAGACGCCGCGAAGACGCCGATGACAACGGCATCGGTATTGAGCCCGGCGATGCGGCTCGCACGCCGGTCGCTGCCCGTCGCGATGATGTCCCGACCGATATGGGTCAGGCTCATGACCAGCGCGGCGATCACGAATACCGCAAGCGCCGCGGCGCTGCGAACTGACAACAGATGCGCAATCGGAGCATTAAGACCGAGCGCGACTGTCATGTTGGGATAGCTGACGGTCTGGTTGCCGGTCAGCACGTAGGTGAGGCCTTGCAAGGTCAACAAGCCACCTAGGGTGACGCCGACCGAACTCAAGCCCAGCCGCGTCATAATCAGCCCCTGGAGGAGACCGCTGATGACACCTGCTCCGACGCCGAGGCTGGCGCCGAGCCATGGGTTGCTACCGCCGGTCAGTACCGCGATGCAGCCCCCGAGGCTCATCATGCCGGCGACCGAAAGGTCAAACTCGCGCACCAGCATTGACAGCCCCAAGCCCAGCGCCACGAGGCCCAGTGTGGCGAACAACTGCATCACGCTGAAAATCGTGCCGAGGCTGAAGAAATAACCACTGCCGCGGTCGATCAGTCCCAGCACAATGATGGTGCCGAACATAATGGTGAATGGCCGCACGGCAGGCGCCAGCAGCAATCGTGCACTGGCCTTCATCCTTGCCGCCTTTCGCCGAGCGTATGCAGCATGATGACGCCGAGAACGATCAATCCGGTGATCAGATATTGTAGCTGCTCGCTGAAGCCGCGCAGCAGCAGGACGACCTCGATAACGGCAATGACAATGACGCCGATGAGCGTCCTCCAAGCCGAACCGGATCCACCGGAAATTCCCGTGCCGCCGACCAGAACGGCGGCGATGGCCGAATAGTCATAACCGGCGCCCAGCTCCATATCGCCTGAGCCGTATCGCGCCGCCAGCAGCACGCCGCCAATCGCCGAGCAGGCGCCGGCAATCGCGTAGGCGACTGTGATCGTTGCAGTGACGTCGATCCCGGAAGCAATCGCGGCGCGAGGATTACTTCCGACCATCGTCATCAGGCGGCCCATCCGAGTCCACGATATGAGGAATTGGCCGATAATCACCGTAGCGAAGAAGATCGCCGCGTTGACCGGGACGCCCGCGATCCGTCCCTTGAAGAACTCGATGCCGGTGCCGCCCGGATAGATGCGGTGTCCGCCGGTAGCAAACGCGGCGGCGCCGAGCAGCAGCGACAGTGCTGCGATGCTCACCAGAATCGGATTTGCCCGGAAATAGCCCACAAGGAAGCCTTGCACGGCTGTAATGGCGGTGCCGAATAGTGCGGCAATCAGGAAAGCCGGCACCATGCCAAGTGACAGGCTGGCCAGAAAAATCAAAGCCGACGCCGACACCGTGGCGCCGAGCGCAAGCGACATGATGTTGCCGGTCAGCGTAATGAACGTCATGCCGACGGCGACGCACCCCACGAACGAAACTGCTGTGAGCAGCGCGTTGACGCTCAGCGGGGTCAAGAATCCTGGCGTGGACAGCGCGAAAATCGCGATCGCGGCTCCAGCCACAATGCGGACGATGAGACTAAATTGGCGCACGCCGAACAAGCGAGGCCGGCGGAGCGCTGCAAGCGCGCTCATGCAGCGGCCACCGGATGAGTGATGTCCGCAAGCAGGCGCTGCATATCCACCTCGCCGCGCCGATAGCTTGCCACCTGCCGGCCGCGATACATGCTGACCACAACGTCGGCCATGCCGAGCACTTCCTCGATGTCGGACGATGCCATGACGACGCAATAACCCTGATCGCAGAACTGGCGGATCAGGCGATAGATTTCGGCGCGCGCGCCGACATCGACGCCGCGCGTCGGCTCGTTCATCAAGAGTACGCCCGGCCTCTCGCTCCCGATCCAGCGCCCAAAGGCAAGTTTCTGCTGATTGCCGCCGCTCAGCTCGTCGGCCTGCGAGCGCAAGCGGGTCCGATCGACACCAACCGCGGAGGCAAGCTTTGCCGCCGCGGTGCGCAGCTTGCCCCGCAGCAAGATACCGAAGCGGCAGTATTCACGCAGCTTGGTCGCAATGAGATTTTGTCCGGTGTTCAGGCGCAGAAACAGGCCCTCGCCGGCACGGTCTTCTGAAATGAACTGCACATTGGCGGCCTGCGCCTTCGTCACCGAGCGCAGCCGCATCGGTGCGCCCTGCACGCTCACCTCTCCGGTCGCGCCGGCAATAAGACCCGCCAGCGCCCGCAACACAGTGATAGCGCCCGAGCCAATCTGACCGGCAAGGCAGGTCACTGTGCCGCGAGCGGCGACGAGATCGAAATCATGCACCAGCGGTGGCACGCGCAATTGCCTGACAGTCAGCATTGCCTCGGCGCCTCTATCCTCCCAGCGTGGATACATCTCGCTCATGCTGCGGCCGAGCATCATCTGCATCAGCGTGCCGCGGTCGATCTCGGAGGTCGGGTGTGTGCCGATCAGTTCGCCGTTGCGCAGCACGGACACCGTGTCGCAGATGTCGAAAACCTCGCCAAGCCGGTGGGTAATGTAGATCACCGATTTGCCTTCGGCTTTGAGCGCGCGCAGCGCCGCGAAGATTCGTTCGATCTCCACGTCGGACAGCGTTGCGGTCGGTTCGTCGAGAATGAAGACGCGCGCCTCGCGGGTCAGCATCCGGGCGATTTCGACGAGTTGACGCCGCCCGATGCTCAGCTCCGAGACCGGCGTGTCGAGAGCGAGGTCGGCGAGACCGAGCTTGTCGAGCGCGGCGCGTGCGCGCTGGCGCAGTGTTGCGCGGCGATGAAACAGCGGCACTTCGCGATTGCCGAGCCAGATGTTGTCCAGCACCGAGAGGGCAGGCGGCAGGCTCAATTCCTGTGCGACAAGCGCAATGCCGAGCTGTTGCGCATGCTGCGGGCTTTCGATCGCGAGCGGCTCGCCGTCGACGCTGACGGCGCCTTCGTCGGGCGCGAAAAGCCCGGTCATGATCTTGACCAGGGTACTCTTGCCGGCGCCGTTTTCGCCGCAGATAGCGCGAACTTCGCCCGCGTCGAGCGCGAGGTTCACGTTTTTGAGAACCGCGTTCGGCCCAAAGCGCTTGGTGATACCGTCAACGGCGAGGACGGACATCAGGGATTTAGTACGAGCAGCCTGCGGCGAATTTGTCGACGTTCTCCTTGGTGATCCCATAGACCGGAATGATGTCGTATTTCTTCAACTGACCGCCGTTGAAATAGGCCGTGATTTCCTTTGCAGCGTACTCGGCTTCTTCGGTTGGAATTTGTGTGGCGGTGCCGTATTGCTCGCCTGACCTGATGTGGACAACGCCATCCTTCATGCAGTTGCTGCCAACGACCACAATGCCCTTCTTGGCAACTCCGAGGGCGAGGCCGGCCGATTGGACAGCGTTAATGGCGCCGGTCGCCTGATTGTCCGCCATGGCGAAAATGCCGTCGACGCCGCCCTGGCCGGCGAACCGCACGAGTAGTTCACCCGTAACTTTTTCCGATACTGCGGTGTTCCATTTGCCGTCTTGGCTATCGACCAAATCGAAGCCGGGATGCTGAGCGAGCGCGGCCTTGAACGCAGCCATGCGAGCCATGACGTTGGTCTGCTGCGCCAGGCCGGTGACGGCGACAATCTTTGCCTTGGTCTTGCCTTCGGAAACCAGCCCCTTGACCATTTCCTCTCCGGCTAAGCGGCCCAAGTCGGCGTTCTCGGTGCCGATATAGGAGGTCCACAGAGCCTCCTGCGCCTTCTTCATCGGCGTCGCGTAGAGCACGACCGGAATCCCGGCCGCCTTGGCCCGCGTCAGCGCCGGTACGATCGCCTGGTCGTTAACGTAGCAGATGACGATCAAGTCGAATTTCTGGGCAATCGAGTCATCGATCTGCTGCGACTGCACCGCGGCGTCGTAATTGGCCGACAGATTGGTGACTTTCATGCCCGCCTGCGTGGCGAACTTGGTGAAGGTCGACGTCCACGCGCCGATATACGGATTGCTGTTGGAGGTCGCTAGCACGACGACGCGCTTACCTTGTGGCGCGGCGCTTGCAGTGCTGCCGATCGGCAGACTCATCAACACTGCTACGAATAGACTGATCAGCAGACGCATGACATTTCCCCCGCGTGCCAGAAGCAAAAATGTTAGCCCCAATCCGGCAGTGACGCCAGCGGCTGCTGGCCGCAGCCGGTTCTACGCGTGGTTGTCCAGCGCAATTCGATAGCCACCGGCGCGGACACTGAAATGAGGGCGGAATGTCGGCGGCAACCCCGTTGCCGCTGTTTGCTGCCGTGCCACCACAGCCGTTCTCAAGCCGTAGCGCTTTGCTACCCTCGTTGGGCAGATGCAGTCCGTATCCCGCGCTTGCATCTGACAGGGGCGACACCATGACAGTTTACACGTACGGGACTCCCTTCGACGCCAAGCCCATCGCAAACGACACCGCCGTCGCCGGCTCGACCCAGGCAATCGCCATCAACGACCAGGGCGTGATTGTCGGGTCGTATCTCAGCACCAGCGGGGTGCTTCGCGGCTTCATGGGCTCGGCAAGCAGCGTCATCACAATCCTCGCCGACAACGCGGCGACCGGAGTTACCAACTCGCAGTGGGTCGTCGGCTACTACTACGACTCACACTCCATCGCGCACGGCTTCCAGATTCTTGGAAGCATCTACGCCCAGGTCGACGAGCCCAACGCGACTGGCGGCACGATTCTCAACGGCATCAACAGCAGCGACGTGCTCGTCGGGACTTTCGAGGATCAGTTCGGCAATCATGGCTTCCGTCGCAATGCCGATCTGACATACACCTATTTCGACTATTTTCCGGGACGTACTTTTCTGCAAGCCATCAACGATTCAGGCCTGATCGTCGGGTATTACGGCGACGGCAACAATCACACCCACGGCCTCCTGTACAATCCTAGCGGGGGCTACATCGTCCTCGATGATCCTTCGGCTACCAACGCAACGTTTCTTAATGGCATCAACAATGCCGGGCAAATCGTCGGGACCTACAACGCGAGCGACGGCGCTCACTCGTTCATCTACAGCGGCGGCTTCTTCACCACGATTCCCGACCCGGTCAACGGTCACTTCTTCGCTTCCGGCATCAACAACAATGGCCAAATCGTCGGCACTTTGTACGACAACACCGGCGAACATGGCGTCGTGGTTTCGCCGACTGCAACTCCAATGGGCCAGGTCGGTCTCGAATGGTCCGTTGCAGGCTTGGCTGCCGATCCGCCGTCCGGCGCCGCACCATCGCTGCTTACTCAGGCAGCGTCGGCGTTTGCTTCGTCGAACGCCGTGCCCGACGCCAGCGCCGTGCTGAGCCCGGTTGCGACGTCCGCGGCTAACTTGAGCTCGCTTGCCGGGTCGGCCGATATACTCCACCAAGGTTGACGTGCGGCGGCTATGCGGGGTTGCCGAAATGGGTCTCGGCGAGCCAGCGTGCCACGGCCGTGAGCCTCTCGTCGCCGTGCCAGGCGCCAAGCAACTGAACGCCAAGCGGCGCGCGATCGACCGCAAGCACCGGCAAGTTGATCGCCGGCGCGCCCAGGATCGAAGAAGCCTCGTTGAAGATCGCGCTGCCCTGGTCCGTGCCGATCGGACCGGGGCCGGGCGACGACAGCGTAATGAAGCCGTCGGCGCGCCGCGCCAATTCGTCGTGCATGGCGCGGAAGCTTTCGCGCTCGATAAGAGCGGTGCGATACGTTTCCAGCGTCATGTGCGCGCCGTCCTCGATGCCTTTGAGCAGGCGCGGTGGCATCTTGTCGGCGAAGCGCTCGCGGTATTGCAACATCGGCCAGCGCATTTCATAGCGGTAGAGGTTGGCCCACAACGTCGGTGTGCGCGTATGCGCCGTCTCGTAAGCCTCGATGGCCGGGTCGTCGCGGCGGGTTACGATCTCGACGCCGGCCTCGCGCACGTGTGCTACCAAGCGTTCGAATTGATGTTTGGCCGCAGGTTCGGCGGTCGGCCAGCCTGCCGTGTCGAGGCGAATGAGACGCACCGGTTTGCGCGGGACAGGGGGCGCTTCCCCGCCGTAGAGCCCGGGATGCGACGGGTCGCCGCCCGCCTGCCCGGCGATATAACGCGCCATTCGCCACATGTCGGACAGGGTGCCGGCAAATACGCCGACATGATCCATGCTGTAGGCCATGGAGAAAGAGCCCTGCCGGTTGATGGCGCCGAAGGTAGGCTTGAGCGCATAGGCGCCGCAAAAACTGGCAGGGCGGATGGTTGAGCCGCGCGCATGGGTGCCGAGCGCACCCGGCAGCATGCGCGAAGCGACCGCAGCGGCTGTGCCACTCGACGACCCGCCCGGTGTGCGGCGTGTGTCGAAGGGATTGCGCGTGCGGGCCGGATCGCCGCCGCCGAAGCAGACAGTGACGGTCTTGCCAACCAGCACGGCGCCGCCTTGCCGCAACGCACGCACGGTGGCCGCGTCTGTCATCGGTTGGTGGCCTCGGAATAGCTCGCTGCCGAATTCGGTCGGCATGTCATAGGTCTCGATCAGATCCTTGATGCCGACCGGCATGCCATCGACTGGCCCGAGCGTCCGGCCGGCTTTGTAACGCGCACCTGCCAGATCCGCGGCTTCTCGCGCCCGCTGCAAGTTGAGAAACGCGAACGCCATGACAGCCGATTTCGAGCGCCTCGATGCGCTCAACGCAGCGCTCCAGATAGGAGCGCGGCGTGTCAGCGCCCGTGGCGAACTGGGCAGCAGCGTCGTGGAAGCTCAACATGCGGTGAGACGCCGGATCGTAAGGGCCGGCAGGCGATAGTGGGTCGATGGCGGTCATTTCGTTGAAATTGCACGATGTGGGGGGAAGGTATGACCGTACGTTACATCGGGGAGCGAGCCAGGCAATGGGGAATGCGGGCAAATCGGCTGTGATGCCGATCACTGACAGAATGAGTGCGTTCCGTTTATGCAGGTCCGATCAACAATCTTGCGCATTCTTTGCGTCGCCCCCTGCAAAGCATGCCGACATGGAGCGGGCCAATGCTGGCGGAAATCTTCATGCTGCGGCTGGAAGCAGCCCTGCGCAATACAGGTGGGCACACGAGCCCAAGCAGTGACACGCGATTCGTCCCCGTTGCGATCGCTCTCAACAGCCGCAGCGATTTGAAACTGTCGCCGACCGCAAAGGGCCGCGCGTAATGCGGCTTCCGTTAAGGCTGGTATGCGAGTGCGGCGGGATATTGCGCGAGCTTGAGCTGTCTGCATTGGCGATGCGGCATCGAGCAAATGCAATCGTTGAAAAACGTCTAACAAAGTCCCCATGACATCGCGCGGACATTGAGTTGCCACAGTGTCCGGTGACTCTTCGTTCCGGGACGGGGTTATTCGCAAAGCTTAGTTCGGTGTGCGACGCGTTGCGCGGCGGGGGGAAAGCTATGCGATCGGCTACAGATTACAGGCGCTTTGCGCGACAAAGCAGACGGCTCGCAGCGGCACTGAGCGAACCAGCCGATAAGCGAGCGTTGGAGCTGATGGCCAAAGGCTGGGAAAAGGCCGCCGACAAGCGTGAAGCGATGCAACAGAGCCAGGAGCAAGGTGATCAACTGGCAGAAGCCGATCGGGGCTGATTTGTTCGACCCCGTAGTGGGTGGTCGGAGCGCCGAGATTTGAACTCGGGACCCCCAGTCCCCCAGACTGGTGCGCTAACCGGGCTGCGCTACGCTCCGAAACCGGTAACAGGCCCGATAGCTAATGCGTGCCGGGCGGCGCGTCCAGGCAAATTCTGAGGCCGAATTGGGGTCCAGCGCCGCTGGGGCCCAGCGCCGATACCGGCGCCAGCCCCGTCGATTGTCACAATAGCGCTAATCATGAGGCGCAAAGGCGCTCGCCGGTGGGCGTGTGACAACGTAAGGTGATTTGTCTCTCCGGCACTCCCGAACCCGGAATCCAACGTGAAGCGGCTTTACAGCGCCTTCCTTAATACGCTGCGTGGGCTCGGCTATTGCCTGGTGCACGAGGCGGCCGTGCGCGAGGAGGCGGTTTTGCTGGTGATCGCCGTCCCGCTTGGCGTGTTCCTGGCGCCAAGCATTGGCTGGTATGTAGCGATGGTCGGGTCACTGTTCGTGGTGCTCGCCGTCGAACTTTTGAATACGTCGATTGAGAAACTGGCGGACCACGTGACGCGCGAGTGGCACGTCGAAATTCGCCGGATCAAGGATTTCGGCTCTGCCGCGGTGTTCTGCGCGCTCTGTTTCACGGGGCTTATATGGCTTGCGGCGATTGCGCTGCGCCTGGGGCTGGTTTAGCGCGCATCGCGGCCTCGATCGCGTGGTGCAACAGCTCCCGATACGGGTAGCCAGTGTAGTGCGCGACGGTTCCGGTCATGCAGATGAGGCGATCGAGCTTGGAGAAGAAATCGGCCGGATTGCTGTAAAGGGAGACGTCGCCGTCGCGTAGCTCGGCAAACTCCGCAATATCTGTGGCGAGCACGCGGGCGCCGGCGAGGCGGCCTTCGACCAGGCAGCGCCCAAAGCCCTCGCGTAAGGAATGAACCCACACGACGGCATGCGAACGATACGCGGCCGCGACCCCCTCATCGGACAGACGCCCGCACAGCTGCAATTGGCCCGACGCCATGAATGCGGCGACAGGCTGCAGTTTTGCCATGTCGCTTGCCTTGTGCAGCCCGAGGACGGAAACGCGATGGCCCTGCGCCAAAACGTGCGGCAGGTATTCGGCCACAACCGTTTCGAGGTCCTTGTTCGCCGTTGAGCCGGTGCACAGCAGAATTGACGAGGTACGCTGGGGCGTCTCCGCAGCGGCGAGGCGCTCGAATGCGTAAAACGTATTGGGCAAGAGAGTGACGGGTCCGCTGCCGAACAGACCACCTTGCGTAAGGCGCTGCCGCGTGATCTCCGAGATGGTGAATAGCGGGGCGTTCAGCCATTTCACTGCGCGATAACAGAACAAATAATAGAGCTTGGAGAATGACGGCGGTCGGTTGAGCTGTTCGAGGTCGTGCACCACGATGCGTCCGCGTCCGGTCAACAGATCGATGACGGCGACGGAATTGTACGGATAAATCGTAAGCTCCGCTCGCCACAAGAAGCCGATCGCCGGCAGCAGCGTCTGTTCAACGAGAACTGCGATCAGATAGAAAACGCCGCGGGGGAGTTTCCGGCAGATGGCCGGCGCGCGCACGACGCTTACGCGCAATTTTTCACCGCGCAGGCCCTCAATCAGATTGCGCACGTAAAGCGGAATCCCTCGATCGAGGGCGCCGCCGATGAAATCATTGACCAGAATATTCATGCGTTGCCTCACGCAACTGCTCGCTGCCGCAGTGCAGTCACGGCGCAACGGGCACAGGGGTCCTGTTAGGTTCGACGCCGATGTGATAATCCAGGCTGCGGCGCGAATTGATCGTGGCGACGGTCAGTCCCCAGACCAGGCCAAGCAGCAAAAAGAAGTGCCGCCAGTGATCGGTGTCGACCACGAAACCCTCGACCACTTCGCCAACAAAGGCCGCGTAGGCCGCGACCAGATAATATTGCCAGGGCGTGGCGATCAGCGCTGCACGAACGCCGACCAGGAGCGTCACCAGGACGAGCGTCATGTAGGCGGCGCCGCCTACCCAGCCATAGACCAGGAAGCCCTGCATATAGACATCGTGCTGCTGGCCGCCGAAGATGCGCGCGAATTCGAACGGTCCAAGTCCGTTGGGGTGTTCAAGGATCTGAGTCAGTGCGAGCTGTTGAAACCAGAAACGGCCACCCGGCCCAACATCGTACGGCTGAATTGCCTTGGCGCGGACCAGAAGAACGTCGCGCACGGAATCAATCGAGGTCAGTGCTACGACCAAAAGCACGGCGACAAAAACTGCCCCGAGGGTAAGCAGCACAATCCGGTTGCGCATCCGCCGATCGGGGCTCACCACAAAGAGCAGTGCCACCGCCACGGTCAACGACAGTACGAAATGCAACCAGGCGCCGCGCGAGAAGCTCAGAAACAGCCCGCCGAGCAGCAGTGCGACGATGACGAGACCGCCCATGCGAACGCCGCGGGTCATGAAGCCCACGATCAGCAACAGCAATGGAAAGATCAGAAACGGCCCGTAGACGTTGGGGTCCTTGAAGGTCGCGCTGACGCGCTCATTATCGAGAAAGTGCTGATAGCCGGGTACCAGGTGGAAAAAGCCGATGTAACCGGCAAACGTCGCCAGCAACGCGGCCAGAAGGTAGGAGCGGCGCAGGATGCCAAGCCGCGTCAAATCGCCCTCGCCGAACAGACAGGCGAACATGATGCCGGCCGTTCCCAGATAGATCGAGGTGCCGGCGTATTGGATCGTGTTCTCCTGGTCGCCGACCTGCACCAGCGACATGAGTTCGCCCAGCAGCCAGGCGATGGTCAGGATCAGCAATGGCAGCAGTTTGCGGTCGAACGGCACGCGCGCGGCAACGCACATCGCCAGCAGCACGAACATCATCGCGTCGTGTGGAGACGGCTCGATAAACGCGATTGAACTCAACGCCATGGTGACGAACAGCGTGACGTTCAGCAGCCGCTGCGCCAGAGCTGATGAGCCACTGCGGTCCGCTACGTCGGTCGTGTAGTGTGCGGCGCTCAATACGCACTCTCTGTGCGCAGGAGTGCGAATGGCGTGCACGCCAGGATGTACATGTCGAACAGGATCGACCAATTTTCAATGTAATAGAGGTCATGCTCGACGCGACGCTGGATCTTTTCCTGACTGTCGGTCTCGCCGCGCCAGCCGTTGATCTGCGCCCAGCCGGTGATGCCGGGCTTTACGCGGTGACGGGCGAAATAGCCGTCGACCGCCTCGTCGTAGATGCGATCGGCGGCTTTGGCGTGCACCGCGTGCGGGCGCGGTCCAACCAGCGAAAGGTTGCCGGCGAAGACGACGTTGAGAAGCTGCGGCAGTTCGTCCAGGCTGGTCTTGCGAATAAAGCGCCCGATCCGGGTAACGCGAGGGTCATCCTTGGTGACGAGCTTTTGTGCTGTCGCGTCTGTCTGATCGACATACATCGAGCGGAATTTGTAAATCTCGATCAGTTCGTTATTGAACCCGTAGCGACGCTGCTTGAACAGTACCGGACCTTTGCTGTTGAGTTTGATGGCCAGCGCGACCAGTAACATGACAGGCGACGCACAGATCAACGCAAGGGAGCCTACGATTTTGTCGAACAGCCATTTCATCACCACGTCCCAGTCGGCGATCGGCTTGTCGAAAATGTCGAGCACCGGGACGTTGCCAATGTACGAATAGGAACGCGGTCGGAAGCGCAGTTTGTTGGTGTGCGCCGAGAGTCGGATATCGACCGGCAGCACCCAGAGCTTCTTCAGCATCTGCAGGATGCGACCTTCGGCGGAGATCGGCAGCGAGAAGATGACCAGATCCACCCGAGTGTGGCGGGCGAATTCCACCAGGTCCTCGACGGTGCCGAGTTTTTGCACGCCCTGGCAGCTCGCTGCGCTGCGCTGATCGCCGCGATCGTCAAAGACGCCGATGACGCGTACGTCGGAGTCGCGCTGTGCGGCCAGCGAGCCGATGAGCGACTTGCCGTTGGTGTCGGCGCCAACCACAACCGTGCGTCGGTCGAGGCGACCTTCGCGCGTCCAGCGCCGGACAAGCAAGAACAGCGCGCGGCGAAACGCGATCAGTGTGCAGAGGCCGAAGAAATAGAAACCTGCAAGCCAGACGCGCGAGAATTGGTCGCCCGCTTTGGCGAAGAAAGACAGGCCGATGGCCAGCAGGAAGACCACCGACCAGGCCGAGGCCAGTCGCATGTATTGCTTTTCGTAACCGCGGAACGCCTGCACCTGATAGATATCGGCGGCCTGAAACGCGACCATCGCCAAGAGCGCGATGCCGCCGATTGCCGCGACGTAATGCCAGGCAAAGCCGTCATGCGGCACGACATGCGCGATGTAGACGACGAAACCGACCAGCGCGACGAGCGCGGCCTCGATAAGCCGGACCGTGCCGGCGAGCACGATCGGCGAATAGGCGCTTCGCGACGGCTCCGCCGCGATTTTCAGCGCCGCGGATGACAGCTTAACGGGCTTCGGCACGGAATTGGGGCGCCGCGCGGCGGCAGACGCCGACGGGACCGCCGACTCGAACATCATGCTGCGGTCGGAACTGGACATTGCTTACGCACGCAACTCTTCAGCCGGCCCTCAGGTTGCGCACACCGGCCGGCAGACCGGTAAAGAATAGTGAACAAAGTTCAAAAATTGGTTAGTTAAGGCAAGCGACTTGTCTTTGTGCCAACGCTTCCCGATAGGCGGCAAGTCCACTGTCCACCATCTTGTCTACGGTGAATTCCTCGCGGACGCGAGCATTGAGCGCTTGTGCAAGGACGTGCAGTTGCGCCGGATCATCCAAAGCACCAAGAATGGCGTGTGCCAGGGCAGCGACATCGTCGGCCGGAATGAGGCGCCCGGCCTCCGGTCCAAAAATTTCGCCAATCCCGCCGACCCGGGTCGAGACAATCGGCATTGCGGCGGCTGCAGCCTCGAGCACAACGTAGGGCAGCGACTCCGCCCGCGAGCATACGACAAGCAGCCTTCCCATCGCGAATGCGTCGCGGGCAGGGCGGAAGCCGACAAACTGGATCTGATCGTCGACGCCGAAACCTTGCGCCAACGTCACGAGTTCCTCACGCTGCGGCCCGTCGCCAGCGATAGTGGCGGTAAAGCGCCGACCGCAATGCTTGAGCATAGCCAGCGCTTCGATCAGCACATCGATAGCCTTGACACTGCGCAATTCACCGACGCACACAATGTCGGTTGCGTCTGGCCGCACCACGATGGGCGCCAAGTCGGCGTCGCCGACGCCGTTACGCACGACGCGGACAAGGCCGTGCGGCACGCCGATCTTTTCACGGAACATCTGTGCAATGTATTCGCTTTCGAACAGAAAGAGATCGGTGCGGGTGTTAAGAAGCCGCTCCAGCACGCGATAAAAGCCCCCAACAGTGGTTCCGGGAGCGTAGACCAGCGACCCACCGTGCGGCGTGTAGGCGCGGATGGTCGTCTCGCCGCGTGGTGCCAGGCGGGCCAGCGCCGCACCTTTGGCGCCATGGCCATGCACCACATCCGGTTCGATCGACGCAATCCGCTGCGCGACGAATTGCAACGCACCGATATCGCCGAAGCCGAGCTGCCGCGCAATCGGAACACGGGTGACATTCAACGCCATTTTTGGCCCGAGCTGCGCCAGCGATTCATTTGCGCGCGCACCGCCCGTGGTGCTGTCGACGATGAGACCGACGCGATGGCCGCGCGCGGCCTGACCTTGTGCGACATCGAGCACGTGACGAAACAGGCCGCCAAGCGGTGCCCGCAGGATGTGAAGTATCTTCAGGCTCGCCGGGCCGCCGCCTGTCGGCACTCGCGCCGCAGGGGCATTGTGCGTCGTCTGATCGGCCGCTCCCGTACTGGGGGCGAGCATGGACGCGACAGGCTGCCGAAGTTCGCCCATGAAAGGAGGTCCCTAAAAGTCGTGGCAAACAGTTAAGCGCTATTAAGACTTGACCGAGTTAAGAAACTCTCACGCGTGAAACGGTGATGCGAACATCATCGTTGGGGGCGGTTCGTGGGCTAGCTGCCTTAACCGGATAGCAACCTTAATAGTTCGTAATACCGCGGTTCGTGGTGCATGGATTCTGGTCTGTTTGTGGGAGTAGGGTGATGAGCGTGGTGTCGGAATTGGCGCAGCGTTCCAGCGCGGGTCCGTTAGGTGACGCGGAATTCGACTTTCCCGCGCTCGGTGCGGCGCTCTGGCGCAACAAGTGGAAGATTCTGGGCCCCACGCTGCTTGTTGCTATTCTGACGCTGATCGTCGTCCAGATTATTCCTCCAAAATATCAATCGGAGTCACGAGTCCTCATTGAAGGCCGTGATAACGTGTTTTTGCGGCCGGACGCCGACAAGGACCAGTTCGACCGCAACACGGTCGACGAGCAGACGGTCACCAGCCAGGTTCAGCTCGTTCTGTCGCGCGATCTCGCGCGTGCCGTCATCGCCAAACTAAGGCTCGACAAGAATCCGGAATTCGATCCCGCGTTGAACGGAATTTCTCCGATCAAGAGAATTCTGGGTAAGTTGGGGCTGATCAAGGACCCGGCGAGCATGACGCCCGAGGAGCGGGTGCTTGAGGCCTATTACGATCGCCTCACGGCTTATGCGATCGACAAGTCGCGCGTCATCGTCATCGATTTTCTTTCGCAGGACCCACAGATCGCCGCCAACGTCGCCAACGCCATCGCGGACGAATATCTGGTTCGTCAGCGAGCCGCCAAACAGGACCAGGCGCGTACGGCCGTGGACTGGCTGTCGGGCGAAATTCAGGCCATGCAGAAGAGGGTCGCGGACGCCGAGGCTAAGGTCGCGGCATTCCGCGGCGATACCAATCTTTTGGTTGGACCGAACGACACCACGCTGTCGGCGCAACAACTCGGTGATTTCAATGCGCAGATTGCTGCCGCGCGCGCGCAAAAGGCCGATGCCGAGGCCAAGTCCAAGATCATTCGCGAAATGCTCAAGTCCGGGCAGCCGATCGAGGCATCGGATGTTCTCAATTCGGAGCTGATCCGCAGGCTTTCTGAGCAGCGCGTGACGCTTCGCGCCCAGCTCGCCGAGCAGTCCACGTCGCTCGGCGACCGGCATCCGCGCATCAAGGAACTGAAGGCGCAGATTGCCGACCTCGACGAGCAGATCAGGATCGAGGCGGCACGGACGGCGCGCTCGTTCGAAAATGATGCCCGGATCGCCTCCGCCCGGCTCGACGCGTTGACGGCGAATTTCGACCAGCTCAAGAACCAGGCGGCGAGCACCAACGAACGCAACGTGGAACTGCAGTCACTGGTACGCGACGCCAAGGCACAGCGCGATCTGTTGGAATCGTATCTTGCGAAATATCGCGAGGCTACGGCGCGCCAGACTCTCAATTCGGCGCCCGCTGATGCGCGGGTGATTTCGCGAGCCTCGGTTTCCAATATTCCAGCCTATCCGAAAAAGCTGCCGAGCGTGCTGATCGCGACTGTGGCGACACTGATGCTCAGCTGTGGCTTCGTGTTGACCAAGGAACTTTTGAGCGTTCCAGGTCGCGCTACGCCTCCGGTCGTGTCGCGTGTTGAGCCGCGCATCGCGGCTGCGGATCCCGCTGTCGAGCTTGCGCCCGCGGCCAAAGCGCCGCCGCCCGCTGTCGAGCGGAACGCGGCGGTAACCGAAGTAGCTGAGAGCTTGCATCGCGCTGGTGCTGCGCGCATCGCCGTGCTTGGCATGGTGAACGGGGGTAAAACCGGCGAGACGGCTATCAAGCTGGCCAGGTCGCTGGCCGGCGACGGGCATGTCCTCCTCGCCGGGATCGAGCCGAAAAACTCACCGATCGCCGCCGTATCAAGCGACCCGGAGGCAAGTGGCCTCGCCGAATTGACGTCTGGTACAGCCTCGTTCCGCGACATCATCGACAAGGATATGCAGTCGAGCGCGCACGTGATCTCGCCGGGACGCGCGACGGTCGACCGGATGACGCTGTTGTCGTCACCGCGGCTTGCACCGAGCTTCGATGCACTGGGGCGGACGTATGATTATATTGTCGTCGATGCTGGCCTTGCTGAGGGCGCAGACCTGGAAGCGATTGGCGAACTCGCGCCGCAAGCCGTGTTGCTCACCGACGCCGCTGCCGACGAAGCGGTCGACGCTGCGCGCCAGCGCCTACTGGCCGCCGGGTTCGAGGAAGTGACCGAACTTGATCGTGCCGGTCACACTCCACCCAGGGCCGCTGCTGCGTAGCGTTTGGCGCGCGGCGCGGTGACCTTGGCTGATATTGACCGCTGCGCGATTGCGGAAATGAATCATCAACCCGCGCTTTGGCAATAGTCGTGATCGCGTGAACTAGCGAGTGGAGTTGTGTTCCTTGTCTGCGCTCAGACCAACCTTGATCCGCGGCGGACTGGAGTTGCTGTATTTCACCGGCGCGCACCGCTGGCTGACGCCACTCGTCGGCGGTATTGGCGCCATCCTGACGCTGCATCACGTGCGGCCTGCGCGGCCGGGAGGGTTCCAACCCAATCGCCTGCTTGAAGTGACACCGCATTTCTTCAATCGCGTCGTCAAATACCTGCGCAGTTCCGATGTCGACCTTGTCAGTCTCGACGAGGTTCATCGACGTCTGATCGAGCGCGATTTCTCGCGGCGCTTCGTCTGCCTGACATTCGACGACGGCTACCGCGACACGTTGCAGATCGCCTATCCGATGCTCAAAGCGGAGGGGATCCCGTTCGCGGTCTATGTCGCCACGAGTTTTCCCGATCGGCTCGGCGAACTTTGGTGGCTCGTGCTCGAAGCGGTGATCGCCCAAAACGATCGCATCGGACTATCAATCGACGGCGAAAATCGCACATTCGACTGCACAACCGTTGTCGAAAAGCGCGCGCTTTACGACGAACTCTACTGGTGGCTTCGCGCGCGCCCGACCGAGACCGAGCTCCGCGAGGTGATCCGCAACCTCGCGGCCTGCTATTGCGTCGACGTTGCCGCCTTCTGCAAGACGTTGTGCATGAGCTGGCAGGAACTTGCCGAACTCGCCGCCGATCCTCTGGTGACGATCGGGGCGCATACGGTCAATCATCCGATGCTGGCTAAACTGCCGGAAAAGGCCGTGCGCTCGGAGATCGATCTGAGCCGCTCGGTCATCGAAGCGGCACTCGATAAACGGCCCGATCATTTGGCGTTTCCAGTCGGTGACCGGACCTCGGCCGGCCCGCGCGAATTCGCCATCGCAGCCGAACTCGGTTTCAAGACCGCAGTGACGACACACCCTGGCGTGCTGTTTCCCGGCCATCGCGATCGTCTCACGGCGCTGCCGCGCATTTCGCTCAACGGCGAATATCAGCGCCTGCGCTATGTCCGCGTGCTGCTGTCGGGCTCGGCGACCGCCGTATGGAACGGTTTCCGGGGCTTGGCGGCGGCGTAGCCGAAACTTCGGACTCAGGGAGCCGGTTTTCCAGGCTCAGAAGGCCGCCGGGGGCTCATCCACGTTACGATCGGCATGGCGGGCAAGACCCAGCCGATGCCCGCAATCACATAATAGGCGATGGACAAGAGCGTGCTGTCATGGATGGCGGGCGACTGCGCCAGCGCCATGGCGACAAGCGCCCAGACGATCACCAGCACGAACAGGGCTATGGTGCCGAGAAATTTGCGCAGGCGGATCGGCATGGCGACAGGTCGTAAGCGACCGTGGTTGCGAGGTGTGGCGTTGCTGCTCGCAATGACGTGATTGCGGGGCAGGGGGCAGCACTATATGGTCCGCCGGTTCCACACAAGCGAGCGGCATGACGGACATCGTTTCAGCCGACACCCACAAAGGTGTCCATACGCGTGCTGTGCGGCTGTGGCTCTTTGCCGTTGCCGCCATGGTGGCGGCCATCGTGCTGATCGGCGGCGCCACGCGGCTCACGGAATCCGGCCTCTCGATCACCGAGTGGCAGCCGGTGATGGGCGCGCTGCCGCCACTGAGCGAGGCCCAGTGGCTGACCGAGTTCCATCATTATCAGCAAATTCCGCAGTACCACGAACTTAATCAGGGCATGAGCCTCGATGCCTTCAAGACAATATTCTGGTGGGAATGGACGCATCGGCTGCTCGGCCGGCTGATCGGCGTGGTCTTTCTTGTCCCGTTGCTGTGGTTTCTATGGCGAGGCTGGATCGAGCCCGGATTGCGGGCGCGGCTGTGGTTGATCTTCGGCCTCGGCGCTCTGCAGGGCGCCGTCGGCTGGTGGATGGTTGCCTCCGGTCTGGTGCATCGCGTCGAGGTGTCACAATATCGCCTGGCGACACATCTCGTGCTCGCCTGCGTGATCTACGTCGCCATTCTCTGGACCGCGTTGCGGATTGGCGACGAACAGCGGCCGCCAGCGCCGGCAAGAATTCGCAATGTCGCTGTCGGGCTGCTGATCTTGGTGCTCGCGCAGATCTATCTCGGTGCGTTGGTCGCCGGTCTGCGTGCCGGTTACGTCTACAACACCTGGCCGCTGATCGACGGCGGACTTTTGCCTGATGCGTCGCGGTTGTTCATCGCAAAACCGTTGTGGCGCAATTTCTTTGAGAACGCGCTGACGGTTCAATTCGATCATCGGATGCTGGCCTATGCGATCTGGCTTGTCGCAACGTGGCACGCCGTCGATGCGCTACGCCCAGCGCGGCGCACGTCGGCGTGGCGGGGTGCCCTCGGCCTGTGGATTGCGATCACGCTGCAAGCCGCGCTCGGCATCACAACGTTGCTTTTGGTCGTGCCGCTGCCGCTGGCGTTGTTGCACCAGACGATGGCCATCGTGGTGCTCACTGTCGCCGTGGTTCATGCCGCACGGGTGACGCGGCGTCCGGCCCAATCCACATTCGGTGCGGCGCTTGCCGTGCCGCATTCCTCGGGCGCATGAGCGAGACTGCAAACACCGCGGATACCCCGCCTCTGTCGGACGCAGCGTCGGCCGATCCGTATCTGTGGCTTGAGGGCATCGATACCGCACCTGTGCGCGCCTGGGCCGCGGAACACAACAGCGAGACCCTTGCGGCGCTTGCCGATGCGCAATTCGAATCCGACAAGGCAGCCGTGCTGGCGATCCTGAATGCTGCGGACCGTATTCCGTGGATTCAGCAGCGCGGCCATTTCGTCTACAATTTTTGGCAAGACGCCGAGCATCGTAAGGGGCTCTGGCGGCGGACGACGCTGGAAAGCTATCGCGGCGACAGTGCCGATTGGGAAACGCTGCTCGATGTCGATCTCCTGGCCAAGACGGAAGGCGAGGACTGGGTGTGGCGCGGTTGCGCGACGCTGCCGCCCGAGCACCGCCATGGACTTGTGCAGCTCTCGCGCGGCGGCGCCGACGCCGCGGTTACCCGGGAATTCGATCTTGCCGAGAAGCGGTTTGTCGATGGCGGGTTTTATCTGCCGGAAGCAAAGGGCGGCGCCGACTGGCTCGATCTCGACACGCTGCTCGTGAGTTCGGCACTCGGCGGTGAGGCCTTTCAAACAGTCAGCGGCTACGCGCGCACCGTGCGCTGCTACCGGCGCGGACAATCCTTTGACGCTGCGCCCGTCATCTTTGAATGCGAACGCGGCCACATGGGCGTCTGGGCCCATCGTGACCATGGCCCGGCTTATCCGCGCACGCTGTTTTCGCGGCGAACTGATTTCGAACACCACGAGGATTTCATCGAGCAGGGCACGGGGCCGCGCGTCTGGCTCGACATACCGACTGACGCTTCCCCCTCGCTGGAGCGCGATTGGCTCATCCTCAATCTGCGCTCAGACTGGAATGTCGGCGGCCACAGTTATCCGGCTGGCGCGCTGCTTGTCATTTCGCTAAGCGCGTTTCTGGGCGGCGCACGAGACTTTACGGTGCTGTTTGCGCCGTCGCCGCGTTGCTTTCTTCAGAGCTTCAGCAGTGCGGGCGGCGTTGTTGCGTTCAATACTCTGGACAATGTCCGTTCGCGTATTCTGTTCGCGCGTTTCGCGCAAAATCGCTGGACAATCGATCCGGTTTCCGGCTTCCCCGAGCTGTCGGTGCTTAGCATCTTTCCGCTGGCGCTCGACGATGACGAGTGGTTCGCCCAAAGCGAGCGCGAACGTGGCGTTTTTGTCGTCGCCTCGCAGAACAGCGTGACGCCGCCGGCGCAGTCCCTGGTCAGATACGGGCAGGCGCCGGAATTGCTTAAGCAATCGCCTGCGCGGTTCGATGCCGCTGGTATCGAGATCGCCCAATATGAGGCTGTCTCGGACGACGGCACGCGCGTGCCGTACTTTCAGATCGGTCCTGCGAAGCTTCGCCACGACGGATCGCAGGCAACTCTGCTGAGCGGTTACGGCGGTTTTCAGATTTCGAGCTTGCCTTACTATTCCGCCACCGTCGGCAAGCTGTGGCTCGAACGAGGCGGGGTCTACATTGTCGCCAACATTCGAGGCGGCGGTGAGTTCGGACCGGACTGGCACAAGGCCGGCATGCGCGCGGGCAAAAAACTTGCCCATGACGATTTTGCCGCCGTGGCCAGGGATTTGATCGCGCGCCGAGTCACGCATCCGGAGCGCCTTGCCTGCATGGGCGGCAGCAATGGCGGCCTTTTGGTCGGCAACATGCTGACGCGCCATCCGGAGCTGTTCGGCGCCATCAAATGCGCGGTGCCGCTGCTCGACATGAAGCGCTACTCCAAGCTTACGGCCGGATCGAGCTGGATCAGTGAATACGGCGACCCGGACGTCCCAGCCGACTGGGCTTTCCTGCGGGAAATTTCCGCCTATCAGGCCGTCGAGAGCGGACGCCGCTATCCGCCCGTTATGCTCACGACCTCGGCGCGCGACGATCGCGTGCATCCGGGCCACGCGCGCAAGATGGCGGCCAAGCTTCTGGCGCTCGGTTACCGCGTCTATTTCTACGAACCGCCCGAAGGCGGCCACGCAGGTGCAACCGACAACGCTCAACTCGGCTTCAATACCGCGCTCGACTTTGCGTTCCTGCGGAAAACGATCGCCCCTGAAATGACGCAGTCTTTAACGCCACAGACTTGAAACGCGTTCAGGCGAACCGCGCGGCTGCCCCACTCACGCCTCTGCGAGCGCCTCTTCCAGATCGGCGATGATGTCTGCCTTGTCCTCGATGCCGATGGATAGCCGCACCACATCCGGACCGGCGCCGGCCGCGGTCTTTTGCGCATCGGTCAACTGCCTATGCGTGGTCGAGGCGGGATGAATGATCAGCGAGCGCGTGTCGCCGATATTGGCGAGGTGGGAGAACAGCTTGACGTTGGAGACGAGCTTGACGCCAGCGTCGTAACCGCCCTTGAGCCCGAAAGTGAACACCGCGCCGGCCCCGTTCGGGCAGTATTTCTTGGCAAGATTGTAATAGCGGTCGCCGGCCAGCCCTGGATAGCTGACCCAGGCTACCTTCGGGTGGTTTGATATCCATTCGGCCACCGCAAACGCGTTCTCGCAGTGTTTCTGCATGCGCAGCGGCAATGTCTCGATGCCGGTGAGAATAAGGAAGGCGTTGAACGGCGACAGCGCCGGCCCGATGTCGCGTAGCCCGAGCACCCGGCAGGCGATGGCGAAGGCGAAATTGCCGAACGTCTCATGCAGCACGATGCCGTGATATTCGGGCCTCGGCTCGCACAGCATCGGATAGCGCTTCTCGCGCGACCAATTGAAGGTGCCGCCGTCGATGATCATCCCGCCGATCGAGTTGCCGTGGCCGCCGAGAAATTTCGTCAGTGAATGGATGACGATGTCGGCGCCGAACTTGAACGGCTTGCACAGGTAGGGCGTGGCGAGCGTGTTGTCGACGATGTAGGGCACGCCGGTGCGGCGCGCGATTTCGGCGACTGCGGCCATGTCGGTGACGACGCCGCCTGGATTGGCGATCGACTCGGTGAAGATCGCCTTGGTCTTCGGCGAAACGGCGCGCTCAAACGAGGAGATGTCGTCAGGATCGGCCCAGACCACGTTCCAGCCGAAATTCTTGAATGCATGATTGAACTGATTGATCGAGCCACCATAGAGCTTCTTTGACGCGACGAATTCGTCACCCGGCTGCAGCAGACAGTGGAACGCCAGGACCTGCGCCGCGTGCCCCGATGCGGTCGCAAGCCCGGCAGTGCCGCCTTCGAGCGCGGCGACTCTTTCTTCCAGCACCGCACAGGTCGGATTGCCGATGCGGGTATAGATGTTGCCGAAGGTCTGAAGACCGAACAGCGACGCGGCGTGGTCGACACTTTCGAACACGTACGATGTGGTCTGATAGATCGGCGTAGCGCGGGCGCCGGTGGAGGGGTCCGGCTGTGCGCCGGCGTGGACCGCGAGTGTCGAAAATCCCGGAATCCGTTCGGTCATGGCGCCGATCCTTTGCCCCGATGCGCGCGGCGCGGTCGCGGCCGCAGGCGCGCGTCCGGTTTATAGGACGGGCCAGAGCCGTCAAGGCGCGGAACTGGATCTGCGTTAAAGCAGAGCGGCGGCGTTTAACGGCCGCTACAGCGCAGAAAATCCTGCTACCGATGCTCTTTGAAATGGGACAGCGCGACGCGACAAGCTTTTGAGATCACACGCCGATGGCTCTGCAGGCAATGGGCGACGCGCTCTCGATCCGGAAAGAACTGTGAGCAATGGACCTGCGCGTCCTGCATGCAGGCGTCGCGATCAGTTTGCTCATCGGCGCGTGCCAAGGCCGGCGCGAATGCGAACCCGATAAGACCAACAAAGATTAGAGCACGAATTGGTGCGGCCAAGATCAGCCCCCTCTAGCGTTCACTCGGTAACAGCCCGAATTGCCCGTATCGAGAGGTGATGGCCGATTTGCGGCAGGCTGTGGAAGAAAGGCCTACCTACCGCTCGGTCTCCTGGCGCTGGGCCTGATCCGCCGCCTCGGTCCGACCACCCTGGGCGGTGGTCCGGTTGAGCGTCATGCGCTGGACGCCGCCGATCGTTGCTTTCCTTGAGCTGATGGTACGGGTGTTCACCCCCATCCAGGCGATTTCCGACGACAACCGGCCGTATTCGATCTTCGGGCAGCGGTTCATAACGACTTTCATGCCATTGGCCTCGGCCAGCGCCGCTGCCTCATCATTGCGGATGCCAAGTTGCATCCAGATCACTTGCGGCCTTGGATTGAGCGCCAGCGCCTCCTGGACGACCGGCAGCGCATATTGCGAGGCGCGGAAGATATCCACCATGTCAACCGGCTCGGAGATGTCGGCGAGCCGCGCGTAAATGCGCTGGCCGAGGATTTGCTCGCCGGCATGGCCGGGGTTGACCGGGATCATCCTGTAGCCACGCTCAAGCAGATATTTGAACGCGAAATAGCTAGGCCGATTTTCCTTATCCGAGGCGCCGACCATGGCGATGGTCTTCACCGTGTTGAGAATGCCGCGGATGTAAGTATCGGGATAAGAGTTGTGGTTCATCGCGCTTACAAACTCAGCGATTTTCCCAGTTCGGCCTGCGCTTGTCGATGAAGGCCGAAATGCCTTCCTCGGCGTCGCGCGCCATCATGTTTTCGACCATGACTTCGGACGCGTATCTGTAAGCCTCGGCGAGCGGCATTTCGATCTGTCGGTAAAACGCTTCCTTTCCGATTTTGAGTGTGAGTGCCGATTTGGCGGTTATTTTTTTCGCCAGATCGAGCGCCGCTTCGCGCTCGTTGCCCGGCTCGACCACGTGATTGACCAGGCCGATGCGGGCTGCGTCGTCGGCCGAAATGGGCTCGCCGGTGAGCAGCATTTCCATGGCCTGCTTGCGCGGTACGTTGCGCGACAACGCCACCATCGGGGTCGAGCAGAACAGCCCGATGTTGACGCCGGGGGTGGCGAATTTCGCGGCGCGGGAAGAGACGGCAAGATCGCAACTGGCCACCAGTTGGCAGCCGGCTGCGGTCGCAATGCCCTGCACCGCGGCGATAACGGGCTGCGGCAGCATTACAATCTGCTGCATCGTCCCGCTGCACAGCCCCATGATGTGCTGGAAATAAGCGCGTCCTCGGTCCGCGTCCGTGCGGCGCACACTGAGCTCTTTAAGATCGTGACCGGCTGAAAAAGCGGGCCCGTTGGCCGCGATGATCACCGCGCGAACGTCATGGTCGTGTGCGATGGCCGTGAGTGCATTGCTGAGCGCGTCCAGCATCGCCTCGGAAAGACTGTTTCGCGCCGCTGGCCGGTTCAGCGTCAGGATTGCCGTGCCAGAAATATCCTCACGCAGCAGTATCTGTTCGGGCGCGTTTTCAGCGAGAACAGTGGAGGCGGCGGCTTTGGCGGAATTCACGGTCGCATCCGGGGTTTTGGCGATTGCTCGCGGCTATTGTATCCGATCCGGCGAGCGAAAAGGAGCATCGAAGCCATGCCAGGGCAGGGGGTATTTCACGAAATGTCGCCGCCAAAGCTCACGCACAAGGAGCTTGAAGACCGGCTGCGTGCCGAATTCCCCGAAATGTTCGACGCCGACAGCGGCTACGCGCTCGAAAAGCTGTGGTTTGGTGGCTGCCGAGTACGTCGGCATTTCCACCCACGGACGCTGCGCCCAGGCGGCACAGTTTCCGGCCCGATCATGATGGCGCTCGCCGATTTCACTATGTACCTCGCCGTGCTTTCGGCCATCGGCTGGGTGCCGCTCGCGGTGACGACGAATTTTTCCATCAACTTCCTGCGCAAACCCGCAGCGCGCGATGTTCTGGCAGAGGCGCGGCTGTTCAAGCTGGGCAAGCGGCTCGCAGTCGGCGAAATCGCCCTTTACTCGGATGGCGACGACGACATGGTGGCCCATGCGACCTCGACCTACTCTGTTCCGGTACAATAATACCTCTAACCCAAATAATTGAATTATTACGGAAATCACGGTTCTTATGCATTGACGATGAGCCGCGGCGCGGCTAAATAGCCGCCGCGATACCGCTTCGAGCGGCCGCGTTCCCATAGGGATATTGTTTCCAAACGGGTGCTGACGATGAAAACTTTTTCGGCCAAACCCGCCGAGGTCGACAAGAAATGGGTCATGATCGACGCTGACGGCCTTGTCGTCGGTCGGCTGGCGTCGATTGTGGCGTTGCGGCTTCGCGGCAAGCACAAGCCGACCTTCACCCCGCACGTCGACTGCGGCGATAACGTCATCGTCATCAACGCTGCCAAGGCGGTGCTGACTGGACGTAAGGTCGAGCAGAAAGTCTATTACAAGCACACTGGTTATATCGGCGGCATCAAGGAGCGTACCGCAAAGTCGATCCTGGCCGGCCGCTTTCCCGAGCGGATCGTCGAAAAGGCAGTGGAGCGCATGCTGCCACGTGGCCCGCTCGGCCGCCGCCAACTCGCGAATTTGCGGGTTTATCCGCACGCCGAGCACCCGCACGTGGCGCAGCAACCGGAAAAAGTCGACATCGCGGCTATGAACCGCAAGAACAAGAGGACCGCGTGATGGCGGAGACGATTCAAACGCTCGAAGAGCTGTCTACGCTCAAGCCCGCCGCCACGCCGGCGGCACCCAAATACGTGCAGAAGCTCGACAAGCAGGGCCGAGCCTACGCGACCGGCAAACGCAAGGATGCCGTGGCACGCGTATGGGTCAAGATGGGCGCCGGCCAGATCGTCATCAACAACAAACCGGTGGAAACCTACTTCGCACGGCCGGTGTTGCGCATGCTGATCCAGCAACCGCTCGTCACGGCCAATCGCCAGGGCCAGTACGATGTGTACTGCACGGTTTCGGGCGGGGGGCTGTCGGGTCAGGCCGGCGCAGTGCGCCACGGTCTCTCCAAGGCGCTGACGCGCTACGAGCCGGACCTGCGCGGCCCCCTCAAGCACGGCGGGTTCTTGACCCGCGACCCGCGCGTGGTCGAGCGCAAGAAATACGGCAGGGCCAAAGCGCGGCGCAGCTTCCAGTTCTCGAAGCGGTGATCGACGCCTATTTGGCGAACAGCGCCATTGCCTCGTCGGACAGGACGCCGCCGGTAATGTGGATCGGCGCGAATGGGGCCTTGGCCGCCACGTCTTTGCTCGAAATCATGATCTGATCGATCTTGGTCGCGAGTTGCGCCACCGAGGCGGCATAGACGAGCCGGCCGAAATGGCACCACAGGATCGCCCCCATGCACATCGCGCACGGTTCGCCGGATGTATAGAGCGTGCTGCCCTTGAGCGAGGGGCTGCCATGTGTGGCGATGCAACGATGGATCGCAACCATTTCGCCATGCGCTGTCGGATCGCCGTGCTGACGACCGAGATTGCGGCCGCGCGCAAGAACCCGGCCGTTGCGCACGATCACGGCGCCAAATGGAAAATCGGCGTGCCTGGCCTCGGCGATGGCCATGCGCATAAAGTGCTGGTCTTCGGCGTTCGATGATGCCGCGGCCGGCGACGGTGTCTCTGCCAGTAAGGGCTCCGGTAGCAAAGTAGCGCCCGCAAGCGCGCTCACGACCGCGCGGCGGTTCGGCCGATAGTTCGCCCGCTCCCGGTCGCGGTGGTCGTGCGCCATGCGATCAGCTCAGCGGCAAATCAGAAAAACGCCATCGTGCGGATTTCGATGCTCTCGCGGGGGCGGGCGTGCGGCGGCGTGGTCGGGTCTTCGAACGCGGTGTGCGCGGTCCACCGGGCGCGGCCGTCCTTCATCGAATCGAACACCTTGAAGACGTAGGCTTCCTCGCGCCGCATGCGCGGGAACCAAAACCATTTGTGCGCCGGATTGTATTTGATCGCGTAGGTCTGACCGATGCGTCCGGGTGCACGCCGCTCGGAAATGATCATGTCGGCTGGCGACAGCGTACGCGCATCCGCCATGGCGAGCGGGTAGGTTTCAACCGGATGCCGGATCGGGCGCCATGCCTGGATGATGGCAAAACGGCGCTGCAACAGGTCTTCGGCTTCGTCCGGCAGTATGTCGCGGACGCGTTGCGGCGCCGACCATTCGGTATAGTCGTTATGGACGCGGCGCACGACCTCGCAAATCTGCTTCAACTCGCGCAACTCGTCGTCTGCGGTGCGCAACGTATGATCAAATACGATGACGCGTCTGGCGCCGCTCTCGGCTTTAATCAGCTCGACCATTTCCGGATAGTAGATGCGCCTGATCTCGTCCTCGTCGTAGAAGTCGGCAACCTTGGTGTCGTGGCGAACGAATCGAAAGCCGTTCTTCTCCAGCGCGAAATCCTGAGCGTGTGGCCGGCCGTTGTGAATTGTCACGCGGTGCGGATCAGGCGTGGCTCCAGAGCGCGTGTCGCTGCCGCCGGGTGCGGCCACAATGGTGAAGACCGGCTTGCCGTCGTCGACGATATAATTGAGGGTCGCCTCGATCGTGTCGGGCGCAACGTCGAGCTCTGCGGTCTGGGCCATCGGAGGACTCCACTGCCTATTATTGACAATCTAGGCGTGGCCGTCAGTCAAGTGAAGGGCCGCTTAGAGCGATCGCTCAAATTGAAGGGTCAGTATTTACCCATCGGCAGCGCTGACTGCCGGAAACGATTCCGCGGCAACGCCACCGACCGCTTGCCTGTCAGCGCGCGCCGGGATCGGAAAACAATTGCAATTTTCGGGAATTTTCACAAAAACCCGCTGCTTACCTCGAAGATTTGGCAAAGCCTGAATTGAGAACGCCCGCCACGGCGCGGCGATCGGTGATACGTAATTCCGCTTAGTGGTGAGGAGCCCCCGGCTATGCTGTCCCGTCTCGCCGAGACGACGAGTTCGCTCGACATCGGAACGCTATTCGTCATTGCCACTTGCGTGACGTCGCTGCTCGGCGTGTTCCTGCTGTTTGCCTATGTGCAGGATCGGATTGCTGCGCTCGCCTGGTGGGGCGCAGCCTATCTGGTCGGTGCCTCGTCCGGGGCCATCTGGCGGCTGGGCGATCAGATTTCGCCGCCCGTTCCACAAGGCACCGCCAACATCCTTCTGTTTGTCGCGGTTGGCATGATTTGGAGCGCGGCGCGGTTGTTCCATGGCCGCCGTATCTCGTGGCCCGGCATGTTCGCCGGCGCCGGCGCGTGGCTTGCGGCGTGCAGCGTTCCGGATATTGCCAATTCGTCGGGCTACAGGGTGATCGTCAGCTCGCTGATCGTTGCCACCTATACGTTCATGATCGCGATCGAGCTGTGGCGCGAGCGGCGCAAGCCTCTGATCAGGCGCTGGCCCGCGATCTTCGTGCCGATGCTGCATGGCGCCATCTTTCTGTTCCCGATGGCGCTCGCCAGCCTGTCCCTCGATCTCGACGGCAGCCGCAATCCCGCCACCGGCTGGGCGGCAGTGTTTGCCATCGAAGTGGTGCTTTACGTCGTCGGAGCCGCTTTCATTGTGCTGGTTCTTGCCAAGGACCGCGCCGTGCGCGCCTACAAAGTTGCGGCAGCGACCGACATGTTGACCGGTCTGCTTAACCGCCGGGGCTTCTTTGAGTCGGCTGCCGATGTGGTAACGGCGAGCAGGCGCTCGAAGCGTCTTGTCAGCGTGCTTGCCTTCGACCTCGATCATTTCAAGTCGATCAACGACAATTTCGGCCACGCCATGGGCGACACGATGCTGCAATTGTTCGCAAGCGTTGCACGCAAGACCATGCGATCGAGCGACGTGATCGGTCGGCTGGGCGGCGAGGAATTCGTCGCGGTGCTTTCTGGTACGCAGGCCGAGGCCGGCATCGCCGCCGAGCGCGTACGCGCTGCATTCGAAGCGGCCACGCTCGATCCCAGCTGCCAGGGTGTTCGGGCGACCGTCAGCATCGGGGTGGCGTGCGGCACGGTCGAGACTGCCATTGATCAGCTGATTACGCGTGCCGACGCGGCGCTCTATCGCGCCAAGGCCAATGGGCGCAATCGCATCGAGTTTACCGATGAGGCCCAGCCTGTGCCGCGGCCCGCGGCCCCCGTCGTCAGCCTGCAAGCGGTTCGTGAGCGGCTCACGCAGTCGCTTTCGGATCAGCCCCAGCCGGCGCCGATTGTGGTGCGGCGGGGCAGTTAAGTCCGCCTCGATCGAGGCGGCGATCTCCCAGCAAGAACCCACCAAGAAAAAGGGCGCCGACAATGCGGCGCCCAAAAGTTTGCATTGCGTGGCGCAATGCTAGGGAGGATACGCAGACGCTACGCCGAGTAATACATCTCGAACTCGACCGGGTGCGGCGTGTGTTCGAAGCGGATGATTTCCTGCATCTTCAGCTCAATGTAGCTCTCGATGAAATCATCGTCAAACACGCCGCCGGCTTTGAGGAAGTCGCGGTCCTTGTCGAGATTGCTCATTGCTTCGCGCAAGCTGCCGCACACCGTCGGGATCTTTTTCAGCTCCTTGGGCGGCAGATCGTAGAGGTCCTTGTCGATGGCTTCACCCGGATCGAGCTTGTTCTTCACGCCATCGAGGCCTGCCATCAGCATGGCGGCGAAGGCGAGATACGGGTTTGCCAGCGGATCGGGGAAGCGGACTTCGACGCGCTTGGCCTTAGGATTTGTCGTGTAAGGAATGCGGCACGACGCCGAGCGGTTACGCGCCGAATAGGCCAGCAGCACCGGAGCTTCGAAGCCCGGGACCAGCCGCTTGTAGGAGTTGGTCGTCGGGTTGGTGAAGGCGTTGATCGCCTTGGCATGCTTGATGATGCCGGCGATGTAGGACAGGCAGGTATCCGAAAGGTCGGAATATTTGTTGCCGGCAAATACCGGCTTGCCGCCTTTCCAGATCGACTGATGACAATGCATGCCTGAGCCGTTATCGCCGTAGATCGGCTTCGGCATGAAGGTTGCGGTCTTGCCGTAGACCTGCGCAACCTGCTGGATGCAGTATTTGTAGATCTGCATCTGGTCCGCCATCATCGTCAGCGGCGAAAATTTCATGCCGAGTTCGTGCTGGGCCGACGCCACCTCGTGGTGGTGCTTCTCCACCTTGACGCCCATGCGCGCCATGGCGGCCAGCATTTCCGAGCGCATGTCCTGCACCGAGTCCTGCGGCGGCACCGGGAAATAGCCCTTTTTGGTCCAGACCCGGTGGCCGAGGTTGCCGCCTTCGTATTCGGTATCGGAGTTGGTCGGGAATTCCACGGAATTGAGCTTGAAGCCGGTGTTGTAGGGCTGCGCAGCGTATTTGACGTCGTCGAAAATGAAGAACTCCGCCTCAGGCCCGAAATAGACCGTGTCACCGATGCCGAGTGACTTGACCATGCCCTCGGCTTTTTTGGCGATGCCGCGCGGATCGCGATTGTAGGGCTCACCGGTGGTCGGTTCGAGCACATCGCAGACCAGCACGAGCGTCGTTTCGGCAAAGAACGGATCAATGCAGGCGGATGCCGGGTCCGGCATCAGGCACATGTCCGACTCATTGATTGCCTTCCAGCCTGCGATCGAGGAGCCGTCGAACATCTGGCCTTCGGCAAACGTCTCTTCCTCGATCATGCCGATGTCGAAGGTGACGTGCTGCCATTTGCCGCGCGGATCAGTGAAACGGAAATCGGCGTATTTGACGTCGTTGTCCTTGATCATCTTCATGACATTCTTCGGCGTCGTCATGGCATGCGTACCTTTCGTGGTGTTGATGGATAGCTGATCAGCGCCCGCCGGACTGCGCTCTCGCCGCCGGAGCAAGCAGTCAGGTTGGCAGTTTAGATGGCGTCGAGTCCGGACTCGCCTGTCCTGATCCGGATGGCCTCCTCGATACTTGAAACGAAGATTTTTCCGTCGCCGATCCGGCCGGTCTGGGCGGCACGACGTATGGCCTCGACCGCCTTTTCGACCATGTCGTCACCCAGCACAATCTCGATTTTCACCTTGGGGAGAAAATCGACAACGTACTCGGCGCCGCGGTAAAGCTCGGTGTGTCCCTTCTGTCGTCCGAAGCCCTTGGCTTCGGTGACCGTAATCCCCTGCAATCCAACTTCCTGAAGCGCCTCTTTGACCTCATCAAGTTTGAACGGCTTGATGATCGCCTCGATTTTTTTCATCGCGTTTCATCTCCCGGCTCCAAGGCAGGCACCTTGAGCCTCGGAACCGTCGCCATGTTAGCAGGTCCCGTGCCAAGCCTGCGGCGGCGCAGATAAGCTAGATGGATCAGGGTTATAAGGTGCAATCGCGGATCTCGCCCAGAATCCGGAAAAGAGCCGCAGCCTACGCAATAGGCATAGTGCCTATTATCTCGTCAATAGCGCCCCTTGGCGTGATTGCGACGTTGAAGGTAGGCGCATGTTGCCCGTTTCGTTATCTTTGTGCCGCCCCATGCTTGAACTCCTGAACACATCCGAAATGGCCGAGGCTGATCGCCTGACGATTGCGGGCGGGGTACCCGGCTTCGACCTGATGGAACGCGCCGGTTCTGCGGTCGCGGCGGCGGTTGCTGTCCATTATCCAGCCGGCAGCCGGGTCGCCGTTGTGGCTGGGCCGGGAAATAATGGAGGGGACGGCTTCGTCGCCGCCCGCCATCTGGCGGATCGAGGGTTCCGGGTCGAGGTTCTGCTGCTCGGGCCTGCGAGCAGGTTAAAAGGCGACGCCGCTTGCGCGGCCGCCAAATGGAAGGGGCAGGTCGTGCCCGCTGAACCCCGGCGACTTGGCGGCGCACAGCTTGTGATCGACGCGCTGTTCGGCGCAGGTCTCGATCGGCCGGTTGAGGGCGAAGCACGCGGCGTGATCGAGGCGATGAACGCCCAGCCGGCGCCAATCGTCGCGGTCGATCTGCCGAGCGGTATCAACGGCACGTCCGGTGCGGCAATGGGGATCGCGGTCCATGCTGCAAGGACCGTAACCTTCTTCCGCAAGAAGCCCGGCCATCTCCTTCTTCCCGGCCGGCTTCACTGCGGCCTGGTTTCCATTGCGGACATTGGCATTCCGGAATTGGTGCTGACGCCAATCGGCGCGAAAACCTACGAAAACGTCCCGCCGCTGTGGCAATCGCAATTTCCGGTGCCACGCCTGACAGGCCATAAATACGACCGCGGGCACGCGGTCGTGGTCTCGGGTCCCTCGTGGTCCACTGGCGCGGCGCGGCTTGCGGCGCGCGGCGCATTACGCGCCGGCGCCGGCCTGGTCACCATCGCCAGTCCGCGCGAAGCGCTCGCCATCAACGCGGCGGCAAACCTTGCGATCATGGTACGGCCGGTGGATGGCGCGGGCGAATTCGAGACATTTTTGGGTGACCGGCGGTTCAACGCGGTGGCTCTCGGTCCGGGTCTCGGCGTCGGTGAGGCGACCTGTTCGCTGGTCCTGACCGCGCTTGGGGGGGACCGGGCCGTGGTGCTCGATGCCGATGCGATTACGAGCTTTGCGGGCGATCCGCGTCGTCTCGCGCAGGCGCTCGTGGCGCGCGCCCGCCGTCCGACCATTTTGACGCCGCACGAGGGTGAATTTGCGCGGTTTTTCTGGGCGTTGGACGAGCGAACCAAAGTAGGCTCGAAACTCGAAAGGGCCCGCCTTGCCGCTGCCTTGACCGGCGTGACCGTGCTGCTCAAGGGCGGCGATACCGTGGTCGCCTGTCCTGAAGGCAGCGCCTCTATCGCGGCGAATGCGCCGGCCTACCTCGCTACTGCGGGCGCTGGCGACGTGCTCACGGGCATTGCGGCCGGACTGTTGGCCCAAGGCATGCCCACCTTCGAAGCGGCATCGGCGGCCGTTTGGCTGCATGGCGAAGCCGCCGCGTCGGTCGGTCCGGGCCTGATCTCGGAGGATCTGCCCGAGGCATTGCCGCGCCTGTATCGGGCGCTGTTGGCTTAAGGACCTGGGACGCGCCGGCCTTCTGCATTGCAAACTGTTGCCCAACGGCTATTTTTCTAGTGGCCAACTCCGCCTGCGTGATATAAGCCGCGCCTCCGGGCCGCTTTGCGTGCAGCGGGCGTGGCGGAATTGGTAGACGCGCGGGATTTAGGTTCCCGTGACGCAAGTCGTGGGGGTTCGAGCCCCTCCGCCCGCACCAGTTGGGCGGTCCCCTTAGGCACTATGCCGTTAAAGAGAATTTTCGATGCAGGTCACTGAAACTTCGGCCGCGGGTCTCAAGCGGGAATACAAGGTTGTTGTCCCAGCCACCGACCTGGAGGCGAAGGTCAACGCACGGCTCGACGATCTCAAGGGTCGCGTGCAGCTGCGCGGCTTCCGGCCCGGCAAGGTCCCCGTCGCTCACCTCAAGCGTATTTACGGCAAGTCCGCCATGGCGGAGGTGATCGAGAACGCCGTTCGCGAGGTCAACGACAAGATCGTGAGCGAGCATGGTTTCAAGCTCGCCACTGAGCCGAAGGTTGTGCTGCCAACGGAGGAAGGCGCCGTTGACGGGGTCATCGAGGGCAAATCCGACCTCGCCTATACGGTCGAGATGGAAATCGTACCGCCGATTGCGCTGACCGATTTTAAGACGGTCAAGCTCGAACGACTGACGGCGGAGGTCAGCGATGCCGAGGTCGATCAGGCCGTGCAACTGCTTGCCGACCAGAACCGACCGTACAATGCCAAGGATGGCGCGGCCGATAAGGACGATCGGGTGACAATCTCGTTCCAGGGCACGATCGACGGTCAGCCGTTCGACGGCGGTTCCGCCGAAGACGTGCCGGTTCTGCTCGGTTCCGGGCAATTCCTCCCGGGCTTCGAGGATAATCTGATCGGCGCCAAAGCCGGTGAAAGCCGGACGTTCGACATCAAGTTTCCCGACGAATATCCGGCGGCAGCCATTGCGGGGAAGACCGCGCAGTTCGCCGTCACGGTGAAGACCGTTGAAGCGCCGGGGACGGTGACGGTCGACGACGATTTCGCCAAGACGCTTGGCCTGGAATCGCTTGGCAAATTGCGTGACGCGATCCGCGACCGGATCCAGCGCGAGCACTCGGGGGCTTCGCGGCAGAAGGTCAAGCGCGCGCTGCTCGACCAACTCGACGAGCGCCACAAATTCGAGCCGCCGCCAAGCCTCGTGGAACAGGAATTCAACAACGTCTGGTCGGCCATCGAAGGCGACCTCAAGCAGCAGAACCGTACCTTTGCAGACGAGGGTACGACCGAGGAGAAAGCACGCGCCGACTATCGGGCGATTGCCGAACGCCGCGTGCGGCTTGGTCTCGTCATTGCCGAGATCGGCGAGAAGAACAATATCACCGTCACCGAGGAGCAATTGCGGGCGGCGGTGATGGAGCAGGTTCGCCAGATGCCTGGTCGCGAGCAGCAAGTCTGGGACTACTATCGCAACAATCCGGGCGCGCTTGGCTCGCTTCGTGCGCCACTGTTCGAGGATAAGGTGGTCGATTTCGTCCTTGAGCTCGCCGACGTGACGGACAAGCCAGTTTCGCGCGACGAGCTGTTCAAGGAAGACGCAGAATAAGGCAGGTAGCCGCTTCGCTGGCTGCCCGTCTTGTCGCCACAAGTTCCGCGCATATCTGCAGTAGCTGCAGACTGCCCGAAAGTTGTACATCTCGGCTTCGACAGCCCAAGCCCGACTCAGACAGACTGAACGGGCGGCCGGAGCTGACCCGCCAACGCCGTAGCAGGTGATCCATGCGCGACCCACACGAGACCTACATGAACTATCTCGTTCCCATGGTGGTCGAACAGACCAACCGCGGTGAGCGGGCCTATGACATCTATTCCCGGCTGCTCAAGGAGCGGATCATCTTCATCACCGGCCCGATCGAGGACGGTATGGCCTCGCTCGTTGTGGCCCAGCTCTTGTTCCTGGAGGCGGACAATCCGAAAAAAGAAGTCTCCATGTACATCAACTCGCCGGGCGGGATCGTCACCTCGGGCCTGGCGATCTACGACACCATGCAATTCATCCGGCCGGCGGTATCGACGCTGTGCACCGGGCAGGCGGCGTCCATGGGCTCGCTGCTGCTGGCTGCCGGCGCCAAAGATCTGCGCTTTGCGCTGCCGAACGCCCGCATCATGGTTCACCAGCCATCCGGCGGGTTTCAGGGCCAGGCGACCGATATCATGCTACATGCCCAAGAAATCCTGAACCTGAAGCGGCGACTGAACGAGATCTACGTCAAGCATACCGGCCAGCCGCTAAAGAAAATCGAGGACGCGCTGGAACGCGACATGTTCCTGACCTCAGAGATGGCCAAGGAATTCGGCCTGATCGACAAGGTGATCGAAAAGCGGCCAGAGGAGCCGTCGCTCAAGACGGTGGAACCGGCATCGATTAAGGGATGATCCGATCAGGGCTTGCCCGGACCGTCTTGCGGCGTCGCGGCGGACGCCATCAAATGGGCCGATTCGGTACCGCAAAAGCGGCTGGACCCCTGGCCGTCAAGCCCCGTTTTTCGGGTGTGATCCGGAAAACACACTGGTACAAAGTCGTGTTATCGTTAATGGATTCTTGAATGGCACGCCGTTAGCATAGCCGCTTGTGCTGGATGGGGCCGGTTGCCACTGTGCGGCCCCCGGCACGCCAGTGCTACGGAATGTTAGCGCAGAGTTTCGTAGAAGTCCGGGAGCAGCGAATTGCGGCAACGCGGGTTGGGGTAAGGCGAACCGATCCGCTTCCGGGTTCAGAGACTGAAGGACGGGTACGGAGACTGGAATGAGCAAAGTTGGCGGCGGCGACTCCAAGAATACGCTCTACTGCTCGTTCTGCGGCAAGAGCCAGCACGAGGTGCGCAAGCTCATCGCCGGGCCGACCGTTTTCATCTGCGACGAATGCGTTGAACTGTGCATGGACATCATCCGTGAGGAGAACAAGTCCTCGCTGGTGAAGTCGCGCGACGGCATTCCGACCCCGCGCGAGATCCGCAAAGTCCTGGATGACTACGTTATCGGTCAGGACTACGCCAAGAAGGTACTCTCGGTCGCCGTCCACAATCACTACAAGCGGCTCAATCACCAGAGCAAGCACAACGACGTCGAACTGGCAAAATCCAACATCCTGCTGATCGGACCGACCGGTTCGGGCAAGACGCTGCTGGCGCAGACGCTGGCGCGCATCCTGGACGTGCCGTTCACGATGGCGGACGCGACCACGCTGACGGAAGCGGGCTATGTCGGTGAGGACGTCGAAAATATCATCCTGAAGCTGTTGCAGTCCGCCGACTACAACGTCGAGCGCGCACAGCGCGGCATCGTCTACATCGACGAGATCGACAAGATTTCCCGCAAATCGGACAATCCATCCATCACCCGCGACGTGTCGGGCGAGGGCGTCCAACAGGCGCTCCTCAAGATCATGGAAGGTACGATCGCCAGCGTGCCGCCGCAGGGCGGCCGCAAGCATCCGCAGCAGGAATTCCTGCAAGTCGATACCACCAACATCTTGTTCGTCTGCGGCGGCGCGTTCTCGGGCCTGGAAAAGATCATCTCGGCACGCGGCCGCTCCACGTCGATCGGTTTCGGCGCCAAGGTGATGGCTCCAGAGGACCGCAAGCAGGGTGAAATCTTCCGTGAGGTCGAGCCCGAGGATTTGCTCAAATACGGGCTAATTCCGGAATTTGTCGGCCGACTGCCGGTCGTCGCCACCCTGGAAGACCTCGATGAGGCTTCGCTCAAGCGCATCCTCACCGAGCCGAAGAACGCGCTGGTGAAGCAGTATCAGCGCATGTTCGAGATGGAGACGGTGGACTTGAAGTTCACCGAAGATGCGCTCGCCGCCATTGCGCGCAAGGCCATAGACCGCAAGACCGGCGCGCGCGGCCTGCGCTCGATCATGGAAAGTATTCTGCTCGAGACCATGTTCGATTTGCCGAGCCTCGAAGGCGTCGTGCGCGTGGAGATCTTCCGCGAGGTCGTCGACGGTAGTAAGCGGCCGCTCTACATCTACGCCGACCGCTCAGACCGGGCGAGCGACGCCGGCGGTGCGAGCGCTTGAGTGGAATCGGGCCCGCAGTTGCGGCCCGATTCGCTGCGTCAACCGCAGACGCCAATGTGCGGCGTGGCGATTTGCCGCCAAAATCGGGCTTTCTTGACACGCCCATGGCGCAACGCCACCTATAACGTTGGAATGTACCGAGACTCGTACAGACCTATCCGGGCAGAGTTTCGCACTCGGCCTTTGGAGCGCGGGCGGTTCGTCGCCTGCGATGCTCTCCCGGCTCATTTGCAGTCCGTTGCGACAGCGCATCCTGCGGGTCGCGGTGGAGGTGCTCAGCATAAGGAATGGGGCCAATGACAAGTGCCGCCAAGCCCAAAGCAGTTCCAGCAGCCGGCGAAAGCCGCGCCTATCCGGTGCTCCCGCTTCGTGACATCGTCGTCTTTCCGCACATGATCGTTCCGCTCTTCGTCGGGCGTGAGAAGTCGATCAAGGCGCTCGAAGAGGTGATGCGCTCGGACACGTTCATCCTGCTGGCGACACAGAAGAACGCCTCCGATGACGATCCGGCGCCGGACTCCATCTATAGCGTTGGCACGCTCGCGAGCGTGCTGCAGCTCCTCAAGCTGCCGGATGGTACCGTCAAGGTGCTGGTCGAGGGCGCGGCACGTGCGCGCGTGACACAGTACACCGATCGGGCGGATTATTACGAAGCTGATGCGGTCGTGCTCGCCGATGACAGCGGCGACCAGGTCGAGGCTGAAGCGCTGGCGCGCTCGGTCGTCAACGAATTCGAAGGCTATGTGAAGCTCAACAAGAAGGTGTCGCCGGAAGTTATCGGTGTTGTCCAGCAGATCGAGGACTACGCCAAGCTGGCCGATGCCGTCGCTTCGCATCTCGCCGTGAAGATTCCGGACAAGCAGATCATCTTGGAGACTCCAAGCGTCACCCAACGCCTGGAAAAGGTGCTCGGGCTGATGGAAAGCGAGATCTCCGTTCTGCAGGTGGAAAAGCGCATCCGCACCCGCGTCAAACGTCAGATGGAGAAGACGCAGCGCGAGTACTACCTTAACGAGCAGATGAAGGCGATCCAGAAAGAACTGGGCGACGAGGACGGCAAGGATGAGCTCGCCGAGCTCGAAGAGAAGATCAAGCAGACCAAGCTGTCGAAGGAAGCGCGTGAAAAGGCGCAGCATGAGCTGAAGAAGCTGCGCCAGATGTCGCCGATGTCGGCTGAAGCGACCGTCGTGCGCAACTACCTGGACTGGCTGCTGTCGATCCCGTGGAACAAGAAGTCCAAGGTCAAAAAGGACTTGCCGCTGGCCGAACAGATTCTCGAGGCGGATCACTATGGCCTCGAAAAGGTCAAGGAACGGATCATCGAGTATCTGGCGGTGCAGCAGCGCGCCAACAAACTGACTGGGCCGATCCTGTGCCTGGTCGGGCCGCCCGGCGTCGGTAAGACGTCGCTCGGAAAGTCGATCGCCAAAGCGACGGGACGTGAGTTCGTGCGCGTGTCGCTCGGCGGCGTCCGCGACGAAGCGGAGATCCGGGGCCATCGGCGAACCTATATCGGCTCGATGCCCGGCAAGATCATCCAGTCGATGCGCAAGGCTAAGTCGTCGAACCCGCTGTTCCTGCTCGACGAGGTCGACAAGATGGGTGCCGATTTCCGCGGCGATCCGTCGTCGGCATTGCTCGAAGTGCTCGATCCCGAGCAGAACCACGCGTTCAACGACCACTATCTTGAGGTCGACTACGATCTGTCCAACGTGATGTTCATCACGACGGCGAATACGCTCAATATTCCGCCGCCCTTGATGGACCGCATGGAGATCATTCGGATCGCCGGTTATACCGAAGACGAGAAGGTGGAGATCGCGCGAAAGCACCTGATCCCGCATGCGATCGTCAAGCACGGTCTGCGGCCTGACGAATGGTCGATCGACGACGAAGCGCTGTTGCTGATGATCCGCCGCTATACTCGGGAGGCGGGTGTCCGCAACCTTGAGCGCGAGCTGTCAACGCTGATCCGCAAGGCGGTGAAAGAGCTCACGATCAAGAAGACCCAGTCGGTGCAAGTCACCGCCAAGAACCTGTCCGATTATCTCGGCGTGCCGAAGTTCCGTTACGGCGAGGTTGAGGACGAGGATCAGGTTGGTGTCGTCACAGGCCTCGCGTGGACCGATGTTGGTGGCGAGTTGCTCACCATCGAGGCGGCCATGATGCCGGGCAAGGGCAAGATGACGGTGACTGGCAACCTGCGCGATGTCATGAAGGAATTGATCTCGGCGGCCGCATCCTACGTTCGCATGCGCTCGACGGCTTTCGGTATCGAACCGCCCGCCTTCGACAAGCGCGACATCCACGTCCACGTGCCGGAGGGGGCTACTCCTAAGGACGGGCCGTCTGCGGGCGTCGGCATGGTGACCGCCATCGTTTCGGTGATGGCCGGAATTCCGGTGCATCGCGATGTGGCCATGACCGGCGAAATTACGCTCCGCGGGCGAGTGCTGCCGATCGGCGGCCTTAAGGAGAAGCTGCTCGCCGCTCTGCGCGGCGGCATCAAGACCGTGCTGATCCCGGAAGAGAACGCCAAGGACCTGGTCGAGATCAACGACTCGATCAAGAGCGGGCTCGATATCATTCCGGTGTCGCGCATGGACGAGGTGTTGGCCCGCGCGCTGGTGCGCAAGCCCGAGCCGATCGTCTGGGAAGAGCAGTCCGCTAAGCCGGTGGATGTTCCCGAGCCGGTCGTCGAGGACGACGCCTCCGGGCTCACCGCGCACTGACGGCGTCCCCAAGCGAAACATTCCGACGGCGCCCTTTGGGCGCCGTCGTCTTTTCGGGGGCAGGGCGGGCGTTAAGCTGCCACAATATGGGGCAATACAGCCTCCCCATTCGCGAGCCGTTTCAGGCGGCGGCACGCTCATTCAAGAGATCGAGGACTTCGTGCTCAATATTCTTCGTGCAAGCATCGCGGTGGTGGCCATCGTATGGGCTGGCGGCCCCGCAAGCGCGACTGCTGCTGCCGATTTTCCGATCGCGGGGACGTACATGCAAAATGTCGCATGCAAGGGGGATGGCAGCGATAACGCGGTGCTCAAGGTCGTCATCACGCCGAAGGAAATCGACTCCAACAGCGGGGTCTGCACCATTCTCGACAACAAGAAGGATGGCGACGCCTACAAGCTGCATGTCGAGTGCAAATTTCCGGCGGGCCCCATGGTCGGCGACCTGACCTTTACGCCCATGCCCGACAAGACGATCAAATTTGTCGATCGCGACAACACCTACCACGGCATCCTGCACCGCTGCCCGAACTAGGCGCGGCGGACGACTGCAATCCCAGACCAACTTGCGCGGCTCTAGCCGCTTCTGTGGCGCGCCGAGGCGCGGCTGTTGCCACGCTTCTGTTGTGGTATGAAGGTACCCGCTAAGGGCGAGCGTGAACAGCGAGGGAGCGCACGATGAGTTACTACCAGGGCCTGCAGAGTGATGTGGTATCGTTCCGCGGGCACAATAACGACCAGGGCGAGGCGTATTACGCGCGGCCGACCCGCGCGGGCAAATTCCCCGGCGTTGTCGTCATTCACCACATTCCAGGCTGGTGCGAGTGGACCACCGAAGTCGTGCGCAAGCTGGCGCACCACGGCTACGCGGCGATCTCGCCGCATCTTTATTTCCGCGAGGGCGGTCCGAATGAAAGCCCCGATGATCTCGGCGCGCGCATCCGCGCGGCCGGCGGCGTCGCCGATGCCCAGGTGATGGGCGATGTGGCGGGCGCCATGGCCTATCTGCGGGCCCAGCCGAACGCGACCGGCAAGATCGGAGTCATCGGCTTCTGCTCTGGTGGCCGTCACACCTATCTCGCCGCCTGCACGGTCAAGGGGATCGACGCCGCGGTCGATTGCTGGGGCGGCAACGTCGTCGTCGACAATCCGAAAGACCTCAACGACAAGCGCCCCGTCGCACCGATCGATCTGACAGAGAAGATGTCGTGCCCGCTGCTCGGTATTTTTGGCAATGACGACGCCAATCCGACCGCTGATCAGGTCAACCGTACCGAGGCGCTACTCAAGAAATTCGGCAAGAACTACGAATTCCATCGCTACAACGGCGCCGGCCACGCATTCTTCAACTGGCAACGCGACGCTTACCGGCCCGACCAGGCGATGGACGGCTGGCGCAAGGTGTTCGATTTTTTCAATCGCCATCTGGCGACGTCCGCTTCCAGCATCGCGGCCGAATAACCCGGAGGGCGCCATGTGCTCTTATATCGTCGAAAAAGCGGCCCTCATCGGCAGCGCCAAAGGGCGCAAGGGCTGGATGAAGATCGACACCGCGAACGTGTATTTCGACCACCCGTTCTATTCGACGCTCGACCATGTGCTCGCCATCGACTTCACCAATGAAGGCGAGGGCGGCCGTGACCGCGTTGCTGTCGAACTCAGCGCGGAGTCCGCGCGCGCCCTGGTCGATCGGATCCTGTCCGCGCTGGCGAGCGGGGAGGCGGCGCACATTCCGACGCAGGTTCCAGTCGCCGCCGAATGAGACTTAAGCCGGGCGCATCAGCGCTCGGCCGGAATGCTGTATTTCTGGCTCGCGAACCATTCGCGCGGTATCACGCGGTTGGTGCCTTCGGCGATCAGCTTGCGGTAGAGGATGGCTCCGCAGGCCGCGAATTGGATCGCGAGCCCGGTATTGTTTTTGTAGTAGAGGATTGAGTCCGCCTGCTGACGGACCTGATTCTTGCCGGTGACGACGTCGCCAAGCTCGTAAACGTTCTCGCGCTTGACCACACCTTGCTCGATCGGTTCCAGCAGTTCGATCTGGCGGTTGGCGACGACGCTCTCCCAAGTGTTGACGACAATCGATGAGGCGCGCGCGAATGTCTCGCGGTCGACTTCGCTGCGGGTATCGATGACGTCCGAGTTGGCGATGGTGATGACCATCTGTCCTGGCTCAAGCCATTCGCCGTTCAGGACCGGCTGCTTTGCATTTGTGGCGCAGCAGACGATATCGGCGCCGCGCACGGCATCGCCCGGCTGATCGACCAGAACGACCTCGACCTTTTCGCTTGCCATGCGGGCGGCGAAGTCGGCCCGGTGTTGCGCATTCGGACTGTAGACCTGCACGCGCTCGATTGGCCGCACCGCGCAAATGGCGCGACAATTCGGAAAAGCCTGATTGCCGGTGCCGAACAGGCCCAAAATCTTGGCGTCAGGCCGCGCCATTTTGGCGACCGCGAGGCCCGTCGTGGCGCCGACGCGAAAACCGCTCAAATGCGTCTCGTGCATGAAGGCAAGAGGCTCGCCGTTCTTGAGATCGTAGAGCGTGATGACCGACCAGTTGACCGGGTCGGGATTGTCGAGCGTGCGGCGTTGTCCGTTGCGATCATCCGTCAGCATGAAATGCGATCCGGCGCGCACACAGGCGACCTGATAGCTCTGTACGGCGCCGGCGTGAATGTTGGCGAAATACCGGCGCTCCGCATCCGGGGTTGCCGAACTGTAGCGCAGACGCGGAGGATTGACCGCGCGTCCCTGCGCCAGATCCCCGAACGCGACGCGCATCGCCTCGATCGCCTCCTTGATCGACAGCAGACGGATGGCGTCGTCATCGGTGATTACGATTGGCATTCTCGATCCTCTTAGTCGCGTCCATCACTGGTGCTTCATCGATTCCAGCACGGCTCGGGTCTTGCCCGCGAGTTCCGGCGGAGCCGCAAGCGTCTTGCCGACGATCGCATCGACCTGGTCGGCCGAACCCGGATCGATCATGATCGAATGCGCGGCCGCATAGCTCGCGAGCGCCTTGTCGGCCAGCATCGCGCCGACGGCGCGCCGCAGGAGGGCAATGCGCGCAGGTGGCACACCCGGCGGGGCGGCCAGCGAGCGGCCGATCGCAGCCGTCGAGGAGAATAGCGCCAGGATCTGTCGGTCATCGTCGGTGCGGCCGAACTCGGAAATGTTGGGGACCGATGCAATCTGCGGCTGGCGGCCGACGCCGCTCTGGAAGATCAGACGGAGCGTGCCGTCCTTGATTTCTTTGCCGAATCTGACCTCGATAGTGGCCAAACCGATGCCGCTCACCATGTCCATTTCGCCCCGCTGCATGGCGAGCAACACTTCGACCGCGCTGCGGTAGCCATTGACGATCTTGAACTGCGTGCCGGCGAGCTTGTTCAACAGGAACGGGATCACAGATGTGCTGGCGGTGCCCCCGGTACCGCCGGTCGAAACCTGCCGCGCGCGCAAATCGGCGATCGAGGCGATGCCGCTTTTGGCGAAAGCGGCGCCTACCTCGACATTCATGGCAAGGCGGCCAAGCCACTGGAACTTTCCGGCATCGACGCCGGCGCTGTAGCCCAGGAGGCTGTCGAAGGCGATGGTCTGGGCAGGGATGCCGAGCGCCGTGCCATCTTTTGGCGCCGCGTCGAGCAGATAGCGCGCCGCTTTCAGCCCACCGGCTCCAGGCATGTTCTGGACGATGACCGAAGGGTGGCCGGGCAGGTAATTGCCGAGGAATTGCGCCGCCAGCCGCGCGTACAAATCGTAGCCGCCGCCAGCCTCGTAGCCGACCAGAATGCTGACGGTCTTTCCCGCGTAAAAGTTGTCGTCCGCAGCGCGGGCGTTAGGCGCGCAGAGCGATGCGAATAGCGCCGCGGCCAGCAACCAGCCGAGGGCGCGCCAGGGACTACGTTTTTCCACCGTCGTCATGGATTCCTCGCCCCGAACCTTTGCATTCCATATGCGAATGCCGGCCATATGCCCACGATGTTCCGGTTGCGGCAAACGGAATGGGTCATCTATTCTGGCGGCAAGCGGGAAGAGGCGCCGCGGCAATTCGGAGGCCGGTCATGTCCGTCACCACGCACGTCCAGCAACGCGGCTCAGCCGAGCAAAGCGCGTCCCGCGCAGAGCGTGCGTTTGAGGTCGTGCCGCTGTCCAAACATATCGGCGCGGAAATCCGCGGCATCGACCTGCGCGAGAAGCCCAGCCCGGAAACAGTGCAGGCGATCTATCAGGCCTGGCTCGATCACCTCGTGCTCATTTTTCCCGGTCAGGAACTTTCCCAGGAAGACCTGATCCGCGCCACCGGGTTCTTCGGCGAGATAAGCGCGCTGTCGCGGCCGCCCAAATATTTTCCCAAGGGCTACTCCAAGCTTCTGCCCGGCATCATGATGATCTCAAACATCCGCGAGAACGGCGAGCCAATCGGGGCGCTGCCGGACGGCGAGATGATGTTTCATCACGACATGATCCACGCCGAAGTACCGAGCAAGGCAACGCTGCTCTATTCGATGGAGATCCCTTCGGCCGGCGGCAACACGCTGTTCGCGAGCGGATACGCGGCCTATGACACGCTCGATCCTGCGGTGCGCGACCGGCTCGAAGGCAAGAAGGCGCAGCATCATTACAATTACGGGTCGACGATCCGCGGCGATAACCGAGGCACGGAAGCGTTCGCCGAGCAGGTGCATCCGGTATTTCGCATCCATGAGGACACCGGCCGGAAGGCCGTCTATGTCAACCGGCTGATGACGGTAAAGGTGCTCGATGTCCCCGAGGATGAGAGCGAGCGGCTGCTCAACGCGGTGTACGATCACGCCGAGAAGCAGGAATTCGTCTACGAGCACGTCTGGCGCGTCGGCGATCTCCTGCTGTGGGACAACCGCTGCTCATCGCACGCGCGCACCGATTTCCCCTCGACCGAGCGCCGGCTGATGCTGCGTACGACCGTGCAGGGCACGGTGAAGCCGTACTGAATTCGCGACGAATGCGGCGTGCGTCAGCGCACGCCGCCGGCGTTGACGATCGGCCCGCTATAACCTTCAAACCGCTTGCGCAGCGCCACGACCTGGGCTTGGTCGGTGAGGAAGGCCACGTAGTCGTTGGCGACCGTGTAGGACAGGATCGGCTTGAAGCCGGCCGGAGGTGGCAGGTCGCTGCGCGGTGACCAGGTTGGCAGCTTCGTTTGTTGTTCCGGCTCCAACAGCCACGACAGGAACAGTTTTGCGGCGTTTGGGTGCGGCGCGTCCTTGAAGATGGCTCCAGTCAGCGGCCAGATCGGCAGCGCATCCACGCTCGGAATGTGGGAATCCACGGGCATACCCTGCCGTTTCAGGCCGCTGGTGATATCGTGAATGGAATTGAAGGTGACGAGATTTTGCCCGGAGCCGATGCTGCGCTGTTCGCCAAGGTGTCCTTGAATGAAGGTCGGCTTGGCCGCCATGTATTTATCCATGTAGCCCCAGCCGTATTTTTGCACGATGTGATAAAATACCCACAGCGTCACGTCATCGTCTGCTGGATAAGCCGTGACGACCTTGCCGTGAAACTGCGGTTTGAGGAAGTCGAGCGCAGAGTTCGGGATGTCAGCCGCGACGACCTTTTGGGTGTTGTACATATAGGGTACGACGTTGATCATCGTGGCCCAGAATGTGCCGTCGGCATCCTTGAAAGCCGGGTCCATCTTGTCGAAGCCGGGCGGCTTGAATGTCACCAGCCGGCCGTCACGTTTCCAGCGCACGTAGTCGGCGGCGGTTTGCAGGATAGCGGCATCGACTTCCAGTTTTTTGGCTGCGATCTGCTGGTCGATCTTCTGATCGAGCACGTTTGAAAAGCCGCCGCCGATCGAAATTTTGATGCCGGGATATTTCTCCTCAAATGCCTTTGTCCGCGCTTCCCAGGGTGCGGTCGGTCCGCCAACATAAAACGAAAAAGCGCGTTCGGGCTTTGCCTTGGCGTAAAGTTCGTCGAGCGACTGCGCATGCGCGGCGAGCGTTCCGGAAGCCGTCAATCCGAGCGCGGCAAAAGCCGTGACGAGCCGGTTAGCCATTTTGTCCTCCCCTTTTAAAAATTTTGCCGATCATCGCCGCAGGCTTGAGTGAACGCAAGCGGCGCGGAAAAAGGAGACAGTCGGCGTGTGCCGCCTGCCGTCTCGCCAAAACTGCCGCCGTCATGCTAACTGAGGAGAATCGCCGTTAGGCCGTTTATCGAAGATGGGGACGTATCCAATGCGAATGCTCGCTTACGTGCTTGCAATCATCTGCATTATTGTTGCGGTGATGTATTTCACGATGCAAGCCGGCCAATTGCCGACATTCATGCCGGGTTACATGGCGGGTTCGACGCATGTTCATCACACCCATGCGCTCGCCGCGGCGGTAGCGGCCGTCGTGCTGTTTGTGCTTGGCTGGTTTGTCGGGCGCTCACGCGCAGCGTAGCTCCGCACGCCCGGCGGCTTACCGCTCACCGCGAATCTTGCGCTGCACCCGTTCGTCGAAGCGTGCGACGCTGACCACGACTCGCTGGTGCGTGCCGCCGCCGATGCGCTCGTATTCGTCGTACGCATCGACGTTAAATGTCACAGTGCGGCCCTCGACGTGCATGACCTCGGCAGTTGCGGTGACGCGCAGGCCGATCGGCGTCGCAGCGACGTGGCTGACATCGAGGTGAATGCCGAGGCTTTGATGTCCCTCGGGCAGCAGATGTTCGATCGCCGCCAGCGCCGCAGCTTCGATGACGTTGATCATCACCGGCGTCGCCAGCACGGCGATTCGTCCCGAGCCGACGAAAGGCGCGGTGTGCTCCGGGCCGACAACGAGTTCCGATGTCCCGCGCATGCCGGCCGTAATGCGGCCTAGGACGGCGCTGACCTTTCCGGTCTTGAATGGTTCAATCGAAGGCATAAAAACTAGCTCGCTGGCCCTGTCCGGGAATCATGCCATAAGCCGCCGGTGGCCCGCCTGCCGCCGCAGTTTTGGCGATCGGCGGCCGCAATCGGCGCTCACGAACGATGCCCGTTCCGCAGCAAAGCCACAAAATGCTAAACTCTGTCCAGCAGCGAGGAGGTCCGCAATGCATCGACATGTCGCCATAACCGCCAGCGTGCTTGCTCTGTCGCTCGGAATGCTGCTGCCGAGTGCGCCGGCTTTCGCGATCACCAAGGCACAGAAGCTCAAGACGTGCGAATTTGGCGCCGATCATCCGAAACTCGCCGGCGCACAGCGCAAACAATTCATCGACCGGTGCATGTCGACCAAGAACGACCCGCGGGGGCCGGCGGTCGGAACGCCCGGTGCATCCAGCGCCGCAGGCGAGCCGCCGGATGAGCCGGCGCCAAAGTAACACCGCTGCAGCGTCCGGTTGTCGCGTTCCGGCGACAAGCGCGCAAGAACGGACGTCCAAAGGGTCGAATTGAAAAGACCCGGTGGACGATAAAAGGGGGAGGGGAGAATGAGCACGCAGATGGGCGCGCAGCCTGCAGCGCACTTCCGGCGCGGTTGGATTTACGTCCTGCTGCTGGCGCTGGTCACGATCAACTACATGGACCGATCGGCGCTGGGCGTGGTCGCCCAGGCAGTGCGCGGCGAATTCAAGCTGTCGCCGGTGCAAATGGGCTACTTGTTCTCGTCGTTTCTGTGGACTTACGCGCTGTGCATCCTGCCCGTCGGCATTCTTCTGGATCGCTTCCCGGCACGGAACATCAATTCTATCGGCATTGCACTGTGGTCGCTGGTCATGGCCGCAACCGCTGGCGTGGGTAGCTTTACGGGCCTGATGGCGACGCGGCTCCTCATGGGGGCGGGCGAAGCGACGTCGATTCCGTCCAGCGGACGCATCGTGCGCGAATGGATGCCGGCGCGGGAGCGCGGTGTCGCCAACGTCGTCTGGAGCGCCGGCAGTTTCGTCGGTCCCGCCATCGGCGCCGTCATCACGGCCTCAATCGCGAGCGGGTATGGCTGGCGCGCCGCCTTTGTCGTGCTTGGCGCGCTCGGCTTCGTTTGGCTGATCTGCAATCTCATGTGGTTCGACCGGCCGGAAAAGGTCGAATGGCTCAGCGACGACGAGCGCCGCAAAATTTTGACTGAACGTTCGGCCGGCTCGCCGGATGAGATTGGAACGCCTGGCAGCGCCGGCGTCGTCTGGGAGCTTCTGCGGTCGCCGTCGATGTGGGGCGCGATGATCGCGCAAGCGGCCGGCATCTACGCGCTTTATCTACTGTTGTTCTGGCTGCCGAGCTATCTGCAGGAAACCAAGCATCTCACCATCATGAAGACCGGCCTCTACACGGCGGTGCCGTGGGCGATCGCCGTTCCGGTGAGCATCGTGATTGGCATCGTCAGCGATCGCACGCTCGCCTCGCATACGCTTCTGGCCGGCGGCCGGCGCGGCATGGTCATACTCTGCGTCCTACTCGCGGCCGTGATGGTGTTCGTGCCCTTTACCAACAACACCGGTCTGATCCTCACGCTGTTTGCGCTGTCGCTGTCCGGCATCAATGCGGCCATTTCGCTCAACGTCACGCTGGTGACCGATCTGGTCCATCGCGTACGCGATGTCGGCAAGGCCATCAGCCTGGTGATCTTGAGCGGCAATCTCTGCGGGCTGCTGGCGCCGATCGTCACCGGCTATGTGGTGGCCGGCCTGCACTCGTACGACTGGGCGCTGTGGATCGCAGGCATTCTCCTTGTGATCGGTGCGGTGGCCCTCGCCGCCATGACGCGGGGGGTGATCCTGCCGGCCGATGCCGCCCGGCAGGGTGGTTGAGCACGGCCAAGGCTGTCTCTAAACTCCGCCCCGCGAGGAATTTCGCCAGTCCCATCCATCCGCGTTGAAGGACTTTCGACATGAGCACAGTCACCCTGGAAGCCAAACCGGCCGCATTCGACGTGAGTGAAGTCGAGTACCTGCGCCACGGCAACAAGCCGCTCGTGGCGCGCATTTACAAGCCAATTGGGGAAGGGCCATTCCCGGCCATGGTGGAGTGCCACGGCGGCGCTTGGTGCATGAGCGATCGGATGTCCGAGCGCCAGCGCCATGAATACATGGCCTCTCACGGCGTGGTGTCAATCGCGCTCGATTTCCGTTCCGGCAACGAAGACCCATATCCAGCTTCGGTGCAGGACATCAATTATGCGGTGCGCTGGGCCAAGGCGAACGCCCGCAGCCTGAAGACCCGTCCCGAACTGATCGGTTTGTCCGGACAGTCGAGCGGCGGTCATCTTGCGATGCTGGTTGCGATGCGGCCGAATGATCCGCGCTATACCGCGATCTCGCTCCCGGCAGGCACGCCGGCGCAGGATGCCAGCGTCCGCTGCGTAATCATGTCGTGGCCGGTGATCAATCCATTGAGCCGCTATCGCCACGCCAAGCGCGACCTTGCGAACGGGAAGGACTGGGGCAAGGGCATTATTCCGCGCCATGACTTGTACTGGGGCTCCGAAGTCAATATGGCGGAGGGAAATCCCGTGCTGGCGCTTGAGCGCGGTGAGAAACTTACGTTGCCGCCGGCTATCTGGTTTCAGGGCAGGAATGACACTCAGCACGATTACAAGGATGCCGACTCGGATTTCCCCGGCAACGAGCCGCAGCGCTTCTGCGCCAACTACAAGAACGCCGGCGGCGATATCGCGCTCCAGTATATCGAGATGGATCGCAGCGCCACGCATACGCCCGACCTGAGCAAGACCGGCGACATGTTCGCCCAGATGGTGGAATTCATCGGCAGACATGTAAGGGCGTAGCGGCCGGGAGCGCCTATATAGACGTGGAAGAAAGCCCGTCGCGGATGGGCGAAAATACCGCAGTGGCCCACGCGGACATTCGGCGTAGCCGAAGCGCGTGGGCTTCGCCTGTCGGTGCGGTCCTGTCCGCGAGCGATGGAGTTATAAGATGAGTGATTGCCTGCACTGCGACATTAATGAACTGGTGCGCGAGCGCATCGAGGGCCAGGAGAGCGTGGATTTGGCCGACATGGTTGCCCGTATCTCGGAGAGCCTCGCCGAAACGATCATGCTCGGGCCGAAGGAGCAATGGGCCGCCCTGATGGCGGAAGCAATCCGTCATCTCGGGCAGGTGATCATCGAGGAGATCGACGGCGTCGAGAGCAGCACGGCGCATTAGCCGCGCCAAAGCTCACTGCTGCCGGGGCGAGGCAAACGCGAGCGGCCGGGCGGCGGTGATAAATGCCAAACCGACGAACAAGAGCGTCAGAACAATGAAGATCATTGGCGACGGTGGGTCGTCGCCCGTCAACGCGACTTTGAGCAGCACGACCGCGCACAGAACCAGGCTTCCGGCGTTGCTTGCCAACCCCCAGCGCAGCCAGTGCTTCTTCTGACTGTCCTGTTGCCGGCGGAGCGTGGCGATTTCGGTTTCGAGCTGTTCGAGCGTCATGGAATCGTCTCCCCTGGATTTGGGTGATGATTACTGTCGCTGTGTCGTGGCGGCTTGGGCTAAGGTTCAACGGAAATTTGGTGACAGACAGGACTGGTCAATATGGAACAGGCAACGGCGACTGAGGATCTTCTTTTTGAGCTGCGCGACGGCATTGGCAGGATCACGTTCAACCGGCCGCAGGCCCGTAACGCCTTCACCTTCGCGATGTACGAGCGGCTGGCACAGATTTGCGCCCAGGCGAATGAGGATCGCTCGATCAAGGTGCTGGTGCTCCAGGGCGCGGGCGACAAGGCGTTCGCCTCGGGTACCGATATCAATCAATTCCGCGCCTTCAAAACCCCACAGGATTTACTCGATTACGAAGCCCGTATCGATCGCGTGCAGACCGCGCTCGAACAGTGCCGGGTGCCGACCATTGCGGCGATCAGCGGTGCCTGCACCGGCGGCGGAGGCGCGATTGCCGCCTGCTGCGATCTGCGCGTGGGCACCAAAACCACGCGGATCGGCTTTCCCATTGCGCGCACGCTCGGTAACTGCCTGTCGATGGCGAGCATCAGCCGGCTGACCGCCCTGATCGGGCCGGCACGGGTCAAGGACCTGATCTTTTCGGCCCGGCTGGTCGGGGCCGAGGAAGCTTTCCAGATTGGCCTGCTGACCGAAGTGGTCGAGGACCTCGATGCCCTGAACAAGCGCGCCGGCGAGCTTGCCGCAACGGTGGCCGCCAATGCGCCGCTCACGCTGACGGCCACCAAGCAGGCGCTGGCACGCCTGATGCGACGGCTGACGCGCGAGGAGGGCGAAGACCTTATTCTCATGTGCTACATGAGCCGCGATTTCCGCGAAGGCATGGATGCCTTCCTCAACAAGCGCGCGCCCCATTGGACCGGCGAGTAGGTCGAGCGCCGCGTTGAACGTGGCTGGTCCCGCCAGCGACTAACCTGAGCCTGCGCCGCGGTTGCCGTTAGCATGGCGGCCGCGCGCATTGGCTCGGATTGTCGCAATGAATTTGCCTGCCTTTCGTTACCATCCTGATCCGATTGCGAGCGGCAGCATTGTCCGCTCCGATGCCGAGTGTGTCTGCTGCAACGCGCGTCGCGGCTTCATCTATACGGGCCCGGCCTATTGCGTGACTGAATTGGACGATGCGATCTGTCCGTGGTGCATCGCCGACGGTTCGGCATACGAGACATTCGAAGCAAATTTTGCCGATCCGGCTGGCTTCCCCGACGCGATACCGCGCGGCGTGATTGACGAGGTTGCCTGCCGGACGCCCGGCTTCAATTCCTGGCAGGAGGGCAAATGGCTCACCTGCTGCGGCGATGCGGCGGTGTTCCTCGAACCAGTCGGCCTCGCCGAGCTTCGCGCCCGTTACGCGCAACTTGAAGGCGCGTTGATGATGTACATCGTGCACGAACTGGGAATCTCGGGCGGCGCTGCGGTACGCTTGTTGCAGGCGCTTGATCGTGACCACGGACCAACGGGTTACGTCTTCGCCTGCCGCCACTGCGATGCCAAGCCGGCCTATGTCGATTATCTGTAGATAGCCTGCGGAGCGAAATAATGAAGTGGATGCTGATGCTGATTGGCGGACTTGTTTGTTTCGCCGTCATCGCTTTGTCTATCGTACGCAGCGGGGCGAGCCGAACCGTCTCGCTCGACGTCGAATTCAAACTCACGGATCTCGACTATCATCCGCTTGCCGGCGTGCCGCTTCGGCTGATCGTCGGAACCAAGGATTGGCAGGTGCCGGATGCCGGCACGAAGATCGTGACGGCGGCAGACGGCAGCGCGAAGTTTACGACCCAGGCCTCGATCAATCGCCGCTGGATTTTCGTCAACGTCGGTTTCACCCCGTTCAGCGTCCCGCTTCGGGCCGACCATATCGCCGTGGCCGCCGAACTGCCGTTCGCGCTGCCGAAGAAGGGCGGTGACGACATCGTGCATCGCTGGCTCTACACCGCCGACATCGATCGCATGTCCGACGGCGATTGCAGTACGGACGATCTGGACGATGTTTATGAAATTGGTCCGGACGGCCGCTTCAGCAAACTCGTCGGAACCAACGCCGCGGGGCCAAATTTCAACACGCAAATCGACGGCTGGTTTCTTCCCAGCGCAGGCTATCAGTTGTGGGAGTTCACGCTCGAGCCCGACAAAGCTGATGCCTCAGGTCAACGCTGGCATCTGAAGCTTGCGATCAAGCGAAGGCCGAAGCCGGTGCTGCCGTAGCAGTGGCTGTCAAACTTGCGGCAGCATCCGCCTCATGACGCCGTCACGGTAGTACAGCAAGTGCAGGAACGCAGCGGCGACGTGAACGCCGATCAGAATCAAGAGCGCCCATTCGAAATCCTGATGCCAGCCGTCGAGCGTGTGCACCAGCGACTGGCTTCCCGATGTCAGCATTGGGAACGGCGCCAGGAAGAACCAGGACATCTTCCAGCCGCGCGCCGAGGCAAACAGCCAACCCGAGACAGTTGTGGCCAGCACCAGCAGATACAGCAGCCAATGCACGGTTTCCGAGGTGAGCCTCTGGTACGGCTGCAGCGAGTTTTCCGGCGCAACCGGATGGGTCAGGCGCCACGCGAACCGCACGACGATCAGCGCCAGAATGGCGGTGCCGATTGACATGTGCCACGTCATGGCAGCCCCCGGCGACATGTTGCGCCGGATGTTAGGCATCAGCCAGCCGATCAGATATTGAGCGACGAGGAGAGCGACGATGGTCCAATGCAAGACCTTGGCCGTTGTTCCATAGCGAATTTGCATTTTCATCCATTATATCTCGCGGCTGCAGTTACCATATTAGGTGTGTGTCCGATGGTAATCGGCAAGCGCGGCGCCAAAGGCCTCAAAGATTTTGCGGTTGATCGGATTGCGCGCGGCATCGTGCTCAGCGTGCCATTGCACGCCAAGCGCAAATCCTGGCGCATCAGCGATGCGAATCGCCTCGATGGTGCCGTCTTCGGCGACTCCCTCGACGATGATGCGACCGCCGAGCTGCAAGATTCCCTGGCCGTGGAGCGAATTGACCCGAATGGTATTGCAGCCAAGGAGCTTTGCGAACACGCCGCCCGCCGTCAGCGTGATGTCGTGGCGGTCGGCGAAGATTACTGCCAGATCGGGATGCGGCTCGCCATTCGGCAGCCGCGGCATGCGGTGGTTCATACGCCCGGGCAGCTCGCGGATCTCCGGATGCAGCGAGCCGCCAAACGCGACGTTCATTTCCTGAAACCCGCGGCAGATTCCCAACAGCGGCACGCCGCGCGCCACGCAAATCTTGATCAGCCCAAGCGCCAGCGCGTCGCGGTCGCGGTCGTAGGGTTCGTAGCGCGGATCCTCCTGCTCACCGAAATAGGTCGGGTGGACATTGGCGCGCGCCCCAGTGAGGAGGATGCCGTCGACGGTCTCAAGCAGCGCGCCGGCCTCGGTAATCTCGGGGTTGCCGGCAAACATCAGTGGCAGGGCGCCAGCGACCTCGGCGACGGCGCGCAGATTGCGCTCGCCGACCCGCTGCGCCGTGAAGCGGCCCTCGACGCGATGCGGGCCGCCGATAACGCCGACCACGGGGCGCCTTGCCGTCACTGTGCCATCCCAATATTGCTCATGCCGCCGTTATAGCAGGGGCGGCTGGCAGGAGAGTCCCGATAGGCGCGGTGCTGCATTGAGATGGCTGTTCAGGCGCTCCCGTCGGATAGGGCCACTCTCAGCGCGTTGCCGCACGCCGGCGCAGGAATGGCACCACGAACAGGGCCGCCACGGGAACGTGAAGCAGAATGCCGGCCACGACGATCAGGCCGATGTCAGTGCCGGACAACATCCCGCGCCGTGCCTCCAGCGCCAGTACGAAGATCGTGAACGGCAGGAAGAGCACGATCGATGTGATCAGACCCGGATTGTAGATGCGCAATCGGATCGTGCTGACGATGTGCGTCAGCGCGTTGATCAACGTCAGGCCGATCCAGCCGAGGCCGACCCAGCGCAACGCTTCGGGATAGAGCGCTGCGAGGCCGACCGGCAGCCAGACATAGCCGATGTTGATGAGCGCAACTCCCCGGATATCGACCGGCCAATTGTCATTGCCACTCTTGAAGACATGCGCATTGGTGAACTGGCGGAAGCCGCCCGGCCACAGGTGCTCCTCTGTCTGGTGGAACATGTAGATGACCAGAAGACCAAGCCACAGCGACCGCTCGCTCAGCGGATCGGCGCGAAACAGCACGATCCAGGCGGCAATACCGAGCAGGCTCAGATAGGGCAGGGCTTTCTGCCAATTGGCGGCAATGCAGGATAAGAGCGGCATCGGCGGAATCCTCTTGCGGCGGCAGGTCGCCGGCGTCGGATGCCGATGAATGGGCGCGCTGACCGGCCGCGTATATCGAGGGGAAATACGGCCGATTCGTCTGGCCGCCGCAAGCGGTGTGTGTGGCTACTCTGCCGCCTCGACGCGCGAACCGCGCAGACCGCCAAGGATGGCGAGCGCTTGCGCCATCGAGAATTCCCGCTTGGCAGCGTCAAAGGCATGCCTGCTGTGGGGCAGCATGTAGCCGTGGTCGACACCAGGGAAGACGTGCAGGTCGATGTTCTTCTGCCGCGAGGCTGCCGCGCGGTACGCGTCCCGCACGTTAGGCGGCGCCGCAAAATCCAGATCGCCCCACATGATGCAAACTGGAACGGTGAGCCCGTCGAGTTCCTGGATAAAGTCCAGGAGCTGGGTCCCATGGCAGGAGATGCCGGCGTCGTAGCCGAGCCGCTTCGGACCGAGAATGGCGTAGGGGCCGCCGTAGCAGAACCCCATGGTGGCAGCGCGGCCGTTGTGCTGCGGCAACGTGCGCACGTATCGGAGCGTGTCGGCCATATCGGCTTCACCGGTCGTGATTTTTTCCAGCCGCGGCTGGCCGCGCGGGGCGGTGCGCGGATCGTCATGGGGGAGTGGCCCGGGCACCGAGCGCCAGAACAGGTCGGGCGCCGCGGCGATATATCCGGCGGCTGCGAACTCGTCGGCGATCTCGCGTAAATCCTCATCGACCCCGAGGATGGCGTTTGCCAGCACGATGGCGGGTGTTGAGGCGGCCGCCGCCGGGAGCGCCAGATAGCAGTCAAATGGGCCGCCGGACGAGGATGGGACTTTCACTGTGTTTGCAGGCATGACGGGCCTCCGGGAATGGCGTGGCTCGGTTCAGCCTAGCGAGCGCATCGCGCTCGGCCAAGTGCTGTTCTGACTCCTGCCGCGGGCCGGCGGCGACGCGTCTTCAGCGTCCGGCGATATTTGTCCTGATGAGATTTTTTGCGCTGCAAAAGCCGCGTTTAACTGGACTTGCCGCACGAGAATCGAGCACAACCCCAGCGTTAGATAAACTGGAGGGCCTCCATGAAAATCCTTACTGCCGTATTCGCCGCCGGACTGCTTTTTTCCTGCAGCAGCGCCTTTGCTGGAGATATCGATTTGTCGACCTGGACCTGCAAGAAATTCCAATCGGCGGACAAGGACGACATCGGCATCATCCTTGCTTGGCTTGATGGCTATTACCGCGGCGAAGACGATCCGCCGATCATCAACACCGACAGATTTGTCGAAAACGCGAAAAAGCTCGGTGCCTATTGTTCAGCGCATCCGGACCAGGGGCTGATTACCGCGACTGACGCGGTGTTCAAGAAAAAGTAAAATCTGTCCGAACAGGAAATGCGCGGCAGGGGGCGCCGCTCATTTCTCACACATCGAGCGCGTCTTCGCTGGCAAACTCGGCGCGCTCCTGGATAAAGGCAAAGCGCGCCTCCGGCTTGGTCCCCATCAGCCGCTCGACCGATTTTTCCGTGGCCTTCTGGTCGTCAGGCAAGAGCATCACGCGCAGCAGCGTGCGCTTCTTCGGGTCCATGGTGGTTTCCTTCAGTTGCGCGGCCATCATCTCGCCGAGCCCCTTGAAGCGGCTTACTTCCACCTTGGCGTTGGCGTGAAACTCCTTCTTCAGAATCTCCTCGCGGTGCTTGTCGTTGCGGGCATAGAAAATCTTGCCGCCGTGCGACAGGCGGAATAGCGGCGGTACCGCGAGATACAGGTGGCCGTTGTCGATCAAGTGCGGCATCTGCCGATAGAAGAAGGTGATGAGCAGCGAGGCGATGTGAGCGCCGTCGACGTCGGCGTCGGTCATGATGATGACCCGGCCGTAGCGCAAATCCTCGTCGCGATAATGCGCGCCGGTCCCGCAGCCCAGCGCCTGCACCAGATCGGCAAGCTGCTGGTTTTGCGCGAGCTTATCCTTGCCGGCCGAAGCGACGTTGAGAATTTTTCCGCGCAACGGCAACACAGCTTGGTTGGCGCGGTCACGTGCTTGCTTGGCGGAGCCGCCTGCAGAGTCGCCCTCGACGACGAACAGTTCGGCGTTCGCGGCAGCGCCATTGGTGCAGTCGGCGAGCTTGCCGGGGAGCCGCAGCTTGCGTACCGCGCTCTTGCGGGCGATGTCCTTTTCCTGCCTGCGGCGGATACGCTCCTCGGCGCGCTCAACCACGAACTCGAACAGCTTATTGGCGGCGGTCGGGTTGCCGGCGAGCCAATGGTCGAACGGGTCCTTGATGGCCTGCTCGACGATCTTCTGCGCTTCGGCGGTGGCGAGCCGATCCTTGGTCTGGCCCTGAAATTCCGGCTCCCGGATGAACACCGAGAGCATGGCGCCGGCCCCGGTCATGACATCGTCGGAGGTGATCGCGGCGCCGCGCTTGCCCTGGTTCATGCGCTCGGCATGGTCCTTGAGCCCACGCAGCAGTGCGGTGCGCAACCCGGATTCGTGGGTGCCGCCATCGGGCGTCGGAATCGTATTGCAGTAGGAGTTGAGGAACCCGTCGGCGTCGGCGGTCCACGCCACCGCCCATTGCACACCGCCGTGGATGCCCATCTTGCCGGCGCTGCCGGTGAAGATATCGGAATGGACAAGTGTGGCCGAAGAGAGCGTCTCGGACAGGTAGTCCTTCAGGCCGTCGGCGAAATGGAACGTCGCCTTCTCTGGCACATCCTCGACGCCGCGGAGCAACTCCTTGGCGCAGGACCAGCGGATTTCGACGCCGCCGAACAGATACGCCTTCGAGCGTGTCATCTTGAACACGCGCTCGGGCTTGAAATGCGCCTTCTCGCCGAAGATCTGCGGGTCGGGAAGAAATCGCACCTTGGTGCCGCGCCGGTTCGGCGCCTTGCCAACTTCTTGCAATTTCGTCTTCGGCTTGCCGCGCTCGAAAGTCATCCGGTAGAGCTTTTGGCCGCGCGCGACCTCGACCTCCATGCGCTCCGACAGCGCGTTGGTGACAGAAACGCCGACGCCGTGCAGGCCGCCCGACGTCTCGTAAACCTTGGAGTCGAATTTGCCGCCGGCGTGCAGCGTGCACATGATGACTTCGATCGCGGATTTTTTCGGGAATTTCGGATGCGGATCGACCGGCATGCCGCGACCGTTGTCCGTGACGCTGATGAAGCCGTCGGCCTCCATCTCGACTTCGATCCAGTCGGCGTGGCCGGCCAGCGCCTCGTCCATGGCGTTGTCGATGACTTCGGCGAACAGGTGATGCAGCGCCTTCTCGTCCGTACCGCCGATATACATGCCGGGGCGCCGGCGGACCGGCTCGAGCCCCTCCAGAACCTCGATGTGCTTCGCCGTGTAGCCGGCTTCCGCCGACGAGCCGCGGGGCGCCGCCGGGCTCGACCGCCGGGCGCTACCGCGGCGCGCGGAGCCGGAGCCCGAGAACAGGTCCGGGTCGCCTTGTGCCGATGATTTTTTTGCTGACTTTCCCACGGGTTACCCCAGCCTCTTATGGCAATTTCTCTATCGATGTGGCGGTTCGATCACTCCCGCGCAACGGCTTGGCGAATTGGCCCTGACTATAGGCTCGACTATGCCATTTAGGGGGCGGCCCCGAGAGCGTAATTGACGCTAACTGGGCCCCGCACTATATCGCCGCCATGCCAAGGCTTTTGCCAAAGATTTTCCCTGTCGCCCTGACCGAGCGCCTCCGCCGTCGCAGCTGCGATACGGCACGGGCGCGCCTTGGCAAATAGCAAGTCCTCGTGCCGCCGGTTCCGCGGCACCGACCCTGATAGACGTGCCGCGGATTCGGCCTGATCGTCCAAAAGGCAAAGGTTGAATCATGTCCGCGCAAGCTAACAAGGCCAAGATCGGCATCCTCGGGGCTTCCGGCTATACCGGCGCGGAATTGGTGCGACTTCTCATTCGCCACCCGCGAGTCGAGATCGCGCTGCTCACCGCCGACCGGCGTGCCGGCAAGCCGATGGCCGATGTGTTTCCGCAATTCGCGCCGTATTCGTTGCCGGCGCTCACTGCGATCGAAACCGCCGACTGGCCGGCGCTCGCCCTCGATGTTGCGTTCTGCGCGCTGCCGCATGGCACAACGCAAAAAGTCATCGCCGATTTGTTGGCGCGCGCACCGAAAACGAAAGTGGTCGATCTGTCGGCCGATTTCCGGCTCGCCGATCCGGCCGCCTATGAGCGCTGGTATGGCCACGACCATTTCGCGCCGGCGCTGCAAAAGGAGGCCGTCTACGGTCTCACCGAGGTCTATCGGCGGGAGATCCAGGCGGCGCGGCTTGTCGCCAATCCCGGCTGTTACACGACCTGCGCTCAGCTTGCGCTCATTCCCTTGCTCAAGGCCAAGGCGATCGACCCGGACGAGATCGTGGTCGATGCCAAATCGGGCATGACCGGAGCGGGCAGGGCGGCGAAGGAAGAAATGCTGTTTTCCGAGGTGTCGGAGGGTTTCCACGCTTATGGCGTCGGCCACCATCGCCACATGTCCGAGCTCGATCAGGAGTTTTCGCTCGCCGCAGGCCGAGAGGTGATCGTCAGTTTCACGCCGCATCTGGTGCCGATGAATCGCGGCATTCTCTCGACGATCTACGTGCGCGGCCTGGACAAGGCCTCGCCCGAAGATCTTCACGCGGTGCTGGCCAAGGCTTACGCCAACGAGCCGTTCGTCCATGTGTTGCCGTTCCGCACCATGCCGCAGACGCGGCACGTCCGCGGATCCAACATGACGTTCATCGGGGTTGCGGCCGACCGCATCGCCGGCCGCGCCATCGTCTGCTCGGCACTCGACAACCTGACAAAGGGCGCCTCCGGCCAGGCGGTGCAGAACATGAACGTCATGCTCGGCTATCCGGAGACGTTGGGGATCGATCAGGTCGCGCTGTTTCCGTGAACCCCGGCAAGTCGGAAGTTCGTAATCGCGTCCACGGCCCGAAAAGTTCCTTTTTGTTCTCGCAACGTTGTCATCCGAACGGAGGACGCGGGCGACTGATCCGAAGATGCATCATGGCCTCGCCACGGCAGCGGGAGGCTCAGATGCGCAATTCATTCTTCCTTGTCTTTCCGTTCGTTCTTGCGGCGGCGCGATCCCTGGCATTTGGAATTCAATGGCGAGGGACGTCCGAAGAGTGGCTGAGGATATCGGCCGAGACCGAGTACAGGTTTCTCTTGGTCGCAATATTCAGCCTGATTGGCCTGTTGGTCACCCTGGCCGTGATGACCCGCTTCCCCGATCTTGGTGAGGTGATCGCAGAATATAATCAAATCTGACGGCTCTAATCCCGCATCCTGACGTAGCTTCCCGGCGCATCCTCGATCGGCGTGAGTACGCCGCCACCGGGTTCACGCGCCGGCACCTCGCTCGCATCCTGGTCTTTCAGCCAGGCGAGCCAGTCCGGCCACCACGAGCCCGGGTGCTCGGTGGCCTTGGCTAGCCAGGTGTCGAGATTGGCGCTGCGCGGCCGAGGTCCCGTCCAGTACTGATATTTGTCGCGGTTGGGCGGGTTGACCACGCCGGCGATATGGCCCGAGCCTGCAAGCACAAATCGCACCGGCCCGCCGAAATACTTGCTGCCGAGCAGCACCGATTTCGGCGGCGCGATATGGTCCTCGCGCGTCGCCAGATTGTAGATCGGCACCTTCACGGACTTGAGGTCGATCGGCGTATTGCTGATCGTCATCTTGCCCTTCGCCAGCTTGTTTTCGAGGTAGCAGGAGCGCACGTAGAAGGCATGATTGGCCGCGGGCATGCGCGTTGCATCGGAATTCCAGTACAACAGGTCGAACGGGAACGGCGCCTTGCCCTTGAGGTAATTGTTGATCACGTACGGCCAGATCAGATCGTTCGAACGCATGAGATTGAACACGGTCGCCATCGTGCGGCCTTCGAGATAGCCGCGCGTTGCCATGCGCTGCTCAAGTGCCTCGACTTGCTGCTCATCGACGAAGACCTTGAGATCGCCGGCATGTGTGAAATCGACCTGCGCGGCGAATAGCGTCGCCGACACGATGCGCTGATCGCGCCACGCCGCCATCGCGGCGAGCGTGATCGAAAGGAGTGTGCCGCCGACGCAGTACCCGATCGTATGGACGCGATCTTCGCCCGTGACCTTTTCAATGACATCAAGCGCGGCAACGGGACCTTCCCGGATGTAATCTTCAAAGGTCTTCTGCGCCAAATGGGTGTCGGGATTGACCCAGGAAATGCAGAAAACAGTGATTCCGCGATCGACACACCATTTGATGAAGGACTTTTCCGGCGTCAGATCGAGCACATAGAACTTGTTGATCCAGGGCGGCACGATCAACAGCGGCCGCGTGAGCACGGTCGGTGTTGACGGCGCATACTGGATGAGCTGCATCAGGTCATTCTGAAAAATGACCTTGCCGGGGGTCGTCGCCAGATTGCGGCCGACCTCGAACATCGAAGAATCGGACTGGCGGATGCGCAAATGGCCGCCGCCGGCCTCGATATCCTCGGCCAACATCTGCATGCCGCGTACCAGATTGTCGGCATTGCTGGTGAACGTTTCGCGCAGCAGTTCCGGATTGGTCAGGACGAAGTTCGACGGCGACATCGCATTGCCGATCTGCCGGACGTAGAATTCCGCCTTCTGCCTGGTGTGCGCATCGAGACCGGAAGCATCACTGACAAGGTTGTTCGCCCACTGCGTCGTTAGCAGATAGCCCTGCTTGAGAAAGTCGTAGAACTGGTTCGAACTCCATTCCGGATCGGCAAAGCGCTTGTCGGCGGAGGCGGGGGCTACGACGGGGCTGGACTCCTCTCCCGCGAGACGTTTGGCGGCCACGGCCCACAGATCGAGGTAGGCTTTGCCAAGCCTGGTCTGCAGCTCGACCGCGCGCTGCGGGTCGGCGAGCCAATATTCGGCGACCTGGCCCAGCGTCTTGACTACCTCGGTGATCTCGTCGGCCACGACGCTGTCGTTTTGGCCTTGCTCGCGGGGCTTGAGGTAGGCCGCCAGCGCCCGCCCGCCATTCTCGATCAGGCGCGCCAAATTGCGCGAAAACGCCTCGACATCGATGGTGCCGATCTTCACCTGCTGCTCTGATGGCGATTGCACCGGCGTTCCTCAGCGGCCCAGGAGAAATCCAACCCGGCTCTTTCAGCAGAAATGGCTTTTCGCATACTTACGCACAAGACGTAGCCGATAATCTGGCGCTTTGGGCCGTTCCGGTCCGGAATTCGCGGTTGGGCCTGACAGTAGACCGCCCCTGCCGGCGTCCTTGTTTGGACATATTACCCGGGTACGAAAACTTAGGGTGCTCGTTCAATTGGTCTCCGTAAGTATTGGATTGGTAAACAATTTAACGGCACAAGTGCGGGCGAGGGGCCGCCCAAAAGCAGCATGGACGCGGCTGGAAGAGCCTGCCGAGGCTGGGCTGGGGACGAGCCTGTATGAGTTTGGTTCGCGGCACGCGAAGGCGAATATGCGCGATAATGACGGCTGTAGCCATGGCAGGGCTGCTGTCGGCCTGCTCGTCATCGTCCTCCGGAACATATCCGTCGCTGTTTACCGAACCGGCGCCGCGGGGCGATACCCCCCTTACTCCTGACGAGGTCAAGCAGGCGACCGATACGCTTCTGACCGATCGTGAACATCTGTGTGCCGAGGCAATTGCCAATGTGCCGCCAGGTGGGCCGCCTCCGGACTGCGCAATCCAAACCGGAACTGCCGGAAAACCTGCCGGTGGCACTCCCGGCAAGCCGTGATACAAAGGTTGAATCACCGCACTTCGAACACCGCCGAGACCGTCATGGAAGACTTTTATCGCATTCGCCGCCTGCCGCCCTACGTCTTTGAGGTCGTCAATCGGGCCAAGGCGGCCGCGCGCAATGGCGGTGCCGATATCGTCGACCTTGGCATGGGCAATCCTGATCTGCCCGCGCCGGCGCATGTCATCGAGAAGATGAAAGAGACAATCGGCAAGCCGCGTACCGACCGCTATTCCGCCTCGAAGGGAATCCCCGGACTTCGCCGCGCCCAAGCCGCTTATTACGCGCGCCGTTTTGGCGTGAAGCTCAATCCGGAGACCCAGATCGTTACGACGCTGGGCTCCAAGGAAGGCTTCGCCAACGTCGCGCAGGCGATCATTGCGCCTGGCGATGTCCTCATTGTGCCCAATCCGACCTACCCGATCCACGCCTTCGGCTTTCTCATGGCTGGCGGCACGACGCGTGCCGTACCGGTGGAAGCCGACAGTGCATTCTTTGTCGCGCTTGAACGCGCCGTGCTGCATTCGATCCCAAAGCCGATCGCGGTCGTTGTCTGCTATCCGTCCAATCCGACGGCCTGCACGGCCGACCTCGACTTCTATCGCGACCTCGTCGCGTTCGCGAAGAAGCACGGCATCCTGGTGCTGTCCGATCTGGCTTACGCCGAGGTCTATTTCGACGGCCACCCGCCGCCTTCGGTGCTGCAGGTTCCGGGCGCCATGGATGTCGCGGTCGAGTTCACCTCGATGTCGAAGACGTATTCGATGCCTGGCTGGCGCATCGGCTTCGCTGTCGGCAACGAGCGCATCATCGCCGCGCTGGCACGGGTGAAATCCTACCTTGATTACGGCGCCTTCACGCCGATCCAGGTTGCGGCAACCGCCGCGCTCAACGGCCCGGACGATTGTATTCATGAAATGCGTACGACCTATCGGCGCCGGCGCGATGCGCTGGTCGAAATCCTTCGGCCGGGCCGGCTGGCAGGTGCCCCCGCCGGCGGCGTCGATGTTCGCCTGGGCGCCAATCCCGGAGCCGTTCCGGCCGCTCGGCAGCGTCGAGTTCTCGACGCTCCTGGTCGAGAAGGCGAGTGTCGCGGTGGCGCCGGGCGCCGGCTTTGGCGAATACGGCGAGGGCCATGTTCGCATTGCGCTCGTCGAGAACGAGCAGCGCATCCGCCAGGCAGCCCGCAATATCCGCCGCTTTCTTGAAACCGGGCCGGAAATGCTGCACAACGTCGTCCCGCTCGCGACGCGACGCTAGTCGGCTGTCGCTTCCATCATTTGGCGACGTTTTATGGCCGCACCGCTGAAAGTCGGTCTTGCCGGACTGGGGACCGTCGGCGCCGCCGTCGTTCAATTGCTGGACCGCGGCCGTGACAAGATGACTGCCCGCTGCGGCCGGCCGGTGGAGATCGTCGCGGTCTCCGCCCGCTCGCGCAGCAAGAAGCGCGGCGTCGATCTCAAGAAAGTCCGCTGGGTCGCCGATCCGGTCGAACTGGCGCGAGATCCGGCGATCGACGTTCTGGTCGAGGTGATCGGCGGTGCCGGTGATCCCGCCAAGGCGGCGGTCGAGACTGCGTTGTCGTCCGGCAAATCGGTCGTGACCGCCAACAAGGCGCTGCTCGCTCGCCACGGCCAGAAGCTCGCGGTGCTGGCGGAGCGGCAGGGAGTCGCGCTCAATTTCGAGGCCTCGGTAGGCGGCGGTATTCCGATCATCAAGACGTTGCGCGAAGGCCTCAATGGCAATGCCTTTGCGCGCGTCTACGGCATCCTGAACGGCACTTGCAATTACATCCTGTCGCGCATGGAGCAGGACCGGCTCGCCTTCGCTGACTGTCTGCGAGAGGCGCAGCGGCTTGGCTACGCCGAGGCCGATCCAACGTTCGATATCGAGGGCCAGGACACGGCGCAGAAACTGTCGATCCTGGCGAGTCTGGCCTTCGGCACCAAGCTTGATCCCGACGCGATCTATGTCGAGGGCATCTCCTCGATCTCGCTTGCCGATCTCGATGCGGCGGACGAACTCGGCTATCGCGTCAAGCTTTTGGGCGTCGCGGTGAAGACCGAGGCCGGCATCGAACAGCGCGTGCACCCGACAATGGTGCCGAAAGATTCCGCCATCGCCCAGGTCATGGGCGTGACCAATGCGGTCACGGTCGACGCCGAGGGGCTTTCGCCGATTACGCTGGTTGGTCCCGGCGCCGGCGGGCTTGCGACCGCTTCGTCTGTGGTGTCCGACCTCGCCGATATAGCCCGCGGTGTGCGCAACGCGCCGTTCGGCCGACCGGCAGCGCGCATGACAGCGACCCGCAAGGCGCCGATGCAACACCACGAGGGCGGCTATTACATCCGGCTGTTGGCCCGCGACAGGCCAGGTACCGCGGCCACCATTGCGCGCCGCCTCGCCCAGCAGGGCATTTCGCTGGAGTCGATCGTGCAGCGCCACGTGGGCGGCGCGCACGGACCATCGCCGTCCGGCCGTTCCGGCGAGGCGGTTCCGGTCATCATGATTACCTACGCGACCAGTGAGGATGCGGTGCGCAGGGCGCTTTCCGCCGTGCGGCGCGACCGTGTAATCTCGGGCCAGCCGCAAGTTATCCGCATTGAGAAGAATTGAGCCGCGCCGGAGTTGCGCGGGCGTTTTGGGGAAGAAACGATGGCGTCGATTGTTGTGCCGCAAACCTCGATGATTGAGCGCATCTTTTCGATCGAGCTGGCGCGCGTGACCGAACGGGCAGCGGTCGCGGCTGCGCGGCTGCGCGGGCGCGGCGCCGAGAAGAAGTCCGATCAGGCTGCGGTCGATGCCATGCGGCGCGAGCTCGGCAAGCTGCCGATCGACGGCACCGTGGTGATCGGCGAGGGCGAGATGGACGAAGCGCCGATGCTGTTCATCGGCGAGAAGGTCGGCAGCAAGGGCGGCCCGAAGGTCGATATCGCCGTAGACCCGCTCGAAGGCACGACGCTGTGCGCCAAGAACATGCCGGGGGCCATCGCGACGCTCGCCATGGCCGACGAGGGCGCGCTGCTGCACGCGCCCGACATCTACATGGACAAGATCGCGATCGGGCCGGGCTACCCGAACGGCGTCGTCGATCTCGATGCGTCGGCGGAAGAAAACATCCGCAATCTCGCCAAGGCCAAGGGCGTGCCGCCCGAGGCAATCACCGCGATGGTCCTCGACCGGCCGCGTCACGCCGACATCATCGCGGGCGTGCGCAAGGCCGGCGCCGCCGTCAGCCTGATCACCGACGGCGACGTTGCTGGCGTCATCCACACCGTGCAGCCGGACAAGACCGGCATCGACATTTATATCGGCATCGGCGGTGCCCCTGAAGGCGTGCTCGCTGCCGCGGCGCTCCGCTGCACCGGCGGGCAGATGCAGGCGCGGCTCATCATCGACACCGACGAGAAGCGCGAACGCACCACGCGCATGGGCATCAAGGACCACCGCAAGAAATATCAGATCGCCGACATGGTGAAGGGCGACTGCCTGTTCGCAGCGACCGGCGTTACCGACGGGCCGATGCTGGCGGGCGTCAAGTTCGGCCACAACGTGATCGAGACCGAGACCGTGGTGATGCGCTCGGTCAGCGGTACGGTGCGCTGGATCAGGGCCGAACACCGGCAGCTGGACAAGTTCTAGGCGGGCGCGCTCGCGCTCATTCCCGCACAAGCGGGAATCCAGAGGAAAACCTGGTTCTGTCGATGCCGGCTCCCCGCTTTTGCGGGGACGAGCGGTTGCAAGAGCGCTATTCCGCATCGATCTATAGGTGCAGAATTCACTAGAACTCTCGGGCATGTCCGCGAATCGCCTCTTCCTCGGCGTCGAAAACTCCGCGACCGGCCGCGCCTGGCGCGACCGGCTCGATGAGCGCACGGCAGCGCGGGCGCTGGCGATCACGCAGCGCCATGAGCTGCCCGAACTCCTCGCGCGCATCCTGGCCGGGCGCAATGTCGATATCGATGCAGTCGAGGCCTACCTCGATCCGGCGATCAGGCGTGCCATGCCCGATCCGGACGTTCTGCTTGGCATGAAGGAAGCGGCGGCGCGTATCGCCGACGCGGTCACGCGCGGCGAGACCATCGCGATTTTCGGCGATTACGACGTTGATGGCGCCACCTCGGCGGCGCTGCTGGCGCGGTTTCTGCGCCAATGCGGCGTCGATCCGCTGATCCACATTCCCGACCGCCTGTTTGAAGGCTACGGCCCGAATGTCGAGGCGGTCCGCGCGCTCGCCGAACGCGGCGCGACGCTGCTGGTCACTGTCGATTGCGGCACCACCAGCATCGAGCCGCTGATCGAAGCGGGCGGGCGCGGGATGGATGTCGTGGTCATCGACCACCATCAGGCCGACGAGGTACTGCCGCCGGCGATTGCCGTCGTCAATCCGAACCGCCGCGACGATCTTTCCGGGCTCGGCCATCTGGCGGCCGTCGGTCTCGTGTTCATGACCGTGGTGGCGGTAAATCGCGAACTGCGCCGCCGCGGGTTCTGGAATGGCGATCGCCGCGAGCCCGATCTGCTGTCCTTCCTCGACGATGTGGCGCTCGGCACGGTCGCCGATGTGGTGCCGCTCATCGGCCTGAACCGCGCCTTCGTCGCCAAGGGCCTGTTGGCGCTGCGCCGGCGCGAACGGGCAGGGCACACAAGCCTGATGGACGTGGCGCGGCTTGCCGGTCCGCCCGAAGCCTGGCATCTCGGCTTTTTGCTCGGCCCGCGCATCAATGCCGGCGGTCGCATCGGCCGCGCCGATCTCGGCGTGCGGCTTCTGATCGAGGAGGATCCGATCGAAGCCGCCAAGATCGCCGCCGAACTCGATCGGCTCAATCGCGAGCGGCAGGCGATCGAACTCGACACCCTGGCGCAGGCCGAAGCCGAGGCCATGGCGGCGCTCGGCCTCGAAGAGAAAGGCGCGGTCGTCGTCACCGCCGCCGAAGGCTGGCATCCCGGCGTCGTCGGGCTCGTCGCCGCGCGGCTGAAGGAAAAATTCGGCCGCCCGGCCTTTGCCATCGCGATCGAGCCTGGCGGCATCGGCACCGGCTCCGGCCGCTCGATCACCGGCGTCGATATCGGCCGCGCGGTCCGGCGCGCCGTGGCCGAAGGTCTGCTGCTCAAGGGCGGCGGCCACGCCATGGCGGCGGGAATAACGCTGCGCAAAGGCGCGCTCGCCGAATGGCGCGCGTATCTGGAATCCGCGCTCGCCGCCGATGTCGAAACCGCGCGGCGGGCGAGCGGCCTCCTGATCGACGGCGCGGTCAGCGCCGCCGGCGCCAACGCCGATCTCGTCGCGATGATCGCCCGCGCCGGTCCGTTCGGCGCCGGCAATCCCGAGCCGGTCATCGCGCTGCCGGCGCATACGGTCACTTTCGCCGAAGAGGTCGGCCAGGCGCACATGCGCGTGCGGCTCAAGTCCGGCGACGGCTCCGGCGTCAACGCCATCGCGTTTCGCGCCGCGGGCCAGAAACTCGGCCACGCGCTTCTGGCCAATCGCGGCCGGCAGGTCCACGCCGCCGGCACGTTCGCGCTCGACCGCTGGCAGGGCGAAGAGCGCGTGCAGTTCAAGATCACCGACATCGCGCCGGCCGAGCCGCCTTTCGCGTCATCGTGACGGATCAAATTTCGATCTCCCCTTTCAGATAAAGCACCGCGCGGCCGCCGATGGCGACGCGGTCGCCGTTGAGCGCACAGGTCAGCGTGCCGACGCGTCGCGACAATTGCCGGGCTTTCAGTTCGCGCTTGCCGAGCCGCGCGGCCCAGTACGGCACCAGCGTACAGTGCGACGAGCCGGTCGCCGGATCCTCGTCGATGCCCTGGCGCGGCGCGAAGAAGCGCGAGACGAAATCGACGCCGTCTTCGCCCGGCGCAGTCGCCATCGCGGCCCAGCAGTCGAGTTTGCCGAGCGCGGCAAAGTCCGGCTTGAGCGCGGCGACCTCGGCGGCGCTGCCATAGACCACCATGTGGTCGCGCGCCTTCAGCACCTCGCGCGGCGAACCGCCGAGCGCTGCGAGCAAGCCCGGCGGCGGCTCGACCGCGACAGCCGGCCGCGCCGGAAAATCCATCATCAGCATGTCGGCCTGCCGCGCCACCGTCAGCACGCCGGCCTTGAGGGTGCGGAAATTCACGCGCTCGCGCGCGGGTTCGAGAAACGTGAGCACGATATGCGCGGAGGCCAGCGTGGCGTGGCCGCACAGATCGACCTCGACCGCCGGCGTGAACCAGCGCAGCGCGTAGTCCGAACCCTCGCGGACGAAGAACGCAGTTTCGGCGAGATTATTCTCCGCCGCGATCGCCTGCATGGTGGACTCGGGCAGCCATTCGGTCAGCGGGCAGATCGCGGCCGGATTGCCGCCAAACAGTTTTTCGGCGAACGCATCGACCTGATAAATCGGCAGCCGCATGGCAGGAATCCTGTTTCAAAATTTGGCCGCTACTTGCACCACTCCTGATGCGCCGCCTTGCTCACCGCGTTCTCGCCGTCGAATTCGCCGAGCGGCCCGAGCTCCTTCTTGCCGGCCGCATCGTACAGCCAGTACCAGTCGTAGCTGCCGCCGAACACGAAATAGCGGTGCTGCTGGATGGCGAGCGCGTCGCGATACTGGCCCGGACAGAAATTCAGCACCAGGAGATCGTTGGCCGGCTGCACGTAGCGCTGCTCTCGCGCGCGCGCATCGTAGACATGCAGCGCGCCGGAAGTGGTCCAGCCCGGCGTCAGAAAATAAAGCCGTGTGCCGTCGGCGGAGAACTGCTTGCTGCGAAAGTCGCAGAGTTGCGCCTGGCCGTCGCCCTTGCGGCCCTCGAGCAGCAGCCGGTCGCCGCCGCCGCCGCTGTTAACGCGGCGCAGTTGATCGGGCTTCGGCGCGGTGGTGCAGAACTGGCCGAGATCGTAGCCGGGCAGCCCGCGGCCGCGCCCCTTGCGCGTGTACACCACAGTGCTGCCGTCGGGCGAAAGCACCGGGTCGCTGTCCTGCTCCGAACTGGTCAGCCTGGTTTTGACGCCGCCACGTTTGATGAAGATGTTGCCGGCGTCGGCATAGACGCGCGGCGCCGCGGCCGCGGGTGGCGGCGTCACTTTCGGCGCGGCCGGCGGAGCAGGGGGCTTCGGCTGCGCCGCGGCGCCGCCGACAGTTGCGAATACGATAGCGAGCGCGGCAAGGCGAAACATCATCGGGCGAGCGACCTTCGGGAAAAGCGCGGCGCGGTCCATCCGGCGCCGCACGCCACGATACCATCTTGGCAGCGGCCCGCGCACGCGGCTATGTGGGCGCACGACAGGCCGTGTTTCCCGGGAAACGCGACTTGCTTCTCGCGGAGGTAGAGGAAATACGAAATGCCCAAGCTGCAACTTTCCGTCGCTGTCGGCGACTACGACCGCACCCGCGCGCTGATCGACGGCAGCGTGCAGATCGACGGCGTCGATCCGGTGTTCATGACCTTGGTGCCGGAGGAAATCTTCTTCCGCGCCTTCCGCGCTGCCGAATTCGACATCTGCGAAGTCTCGCTGTCGAGCTATTCGGTCAAGACCGCGGCGGGCAATTCGCCCTACATCGCGGTGCCGGCCTTCGTGTCGCGCGCCTTTCGCCACACCTCGATCTATGTGCGCACCGACCGCATCAAGAAGCCGGCCGACCTCAAGGGCCGCAAGGTCGGCGTGCCGGAATATCAGCTCACCGCCAACGTGTGGGCGCGCGCCTTCCTCGAAGACGATTACGGCGTCAAGCGCTCCGACATCCACTGGATCCGCGGCGGCATCGAGCATGCGGGCCGGCCGGAGAAGATCACCGTGCAGCTGCCGCAAGGCGTCCGGCTCGACAACGCGCCCGAGGGCAAGACTATCTCGGCGCTGCTCGAGGAGGGCGAGATCGACGGCTTCATCGCGCCGCGGCCGCCGACCTTGGTCGAGAAGGGACACCCGCATATCGGCTGGCTGTTTCCCGATCCGGTCGCCGTCGCCAAGGACTATTTCAAGCGCACCGGCTATTTCCCGATCATGCACGCGCTCGGCATCCGCCGCGAATTGGCCGAAAAACACCCGTGGCTGCCGGGCGCGGTGTTCAAGGCCTTCGAGGCGTCCAAACAGGCCGGCCTCGCCAAACTCTCCGACACCTCCGCCACCAAGGTGACGCTGCCGTTCGTCGAAGAACGTCTCGCCGAAGCGCGCGGGCTGATGGGGCACGATTTCTGGTCCTACGGCGTCGAGCCCAACCGCAAGGTACTGGATTATTTCCTCGCCCAGCATCACGCCGAAGGCCTGTCCTCCCGCCGTCTGTCGGTCGACGAACTGTTTCATCCAGCCACCTACGAGACGTTCAAGCTGTAAGCCTCGTCATTGCGAGGAGCGAAGCGACGAAGCAATCCAGCAGGCCTCTCCGCCATCGCAAGCCGCCCTGGATTGCTTCGCTGCGCTCGCAATGACGGATTAAATGAGCTCCTCGTACAAATCTCGCCATGTCGGATTTAACCCCTCAATAAGTCCGAGCTTCCTCTTTCGTGAGCCGCCTTTGATCTGTTTCTCGCGGACGATGGCATCGGGCATCGTGGAATGCAGCTCGTACCAGACCAGCATTTTACAACTGTACTGTTTGGTGAAGCCGCCGACTGCGCCGCTCCGGTGTTGCCAAGCCCTCTGCGGCAAATTCGACGTAACGCCCGTGTAGAGCGTGCCGTTGCGGCCACTTGCCATGATGGAGACTGCCGGCTGCTTCCTCATCGGTTCCAGTATAAAACCCGTCATTGCGAGGAGCGAAGCGACGAAGCAATCCAGCGGGCTTCTCGGCAATCGCAAGCCGCCCTGGATTGCTTCGCTGCGCTCGCAATGACGAGTTCCATCGTTCCCGCGGTGCGATTTCCTCGCACCCGAGTCATGCGGCACGCTCTGCACGAACGGTCGCCTCAACAAAAAGGGAGGCGGAGCGCCGAAAGACGCGGTGGTAGATACCGCAATCGCGCACAAGCGGAGCGCCGCCTGGGTTGCGCTTGATCGCGGCGCGCGCTCCTTTTGGGAGACGCGCTCGCCTCTCGGCGCTCTACCGCGGTTCTCGCCAAGTTTTCTAGGCTTGGCTCAGTCCGGTCCCGCGCTTCATGGCAGCGCCAACGGATGTGACTCCGTCCGCCACCCGGGCAGCCAGCTCCTGGCAGACCGGCGTCGTGGCCGGCCGGGCGGGTTTCCGAACCGCCCGAACGCAGTCTGCGAAACCACGTTCAGGCACCGCGCTCGCTCCGCTCTTCAGATCGCATCCGGAAAGCGCCCTCGGATGAGCGAGCTTTTTCGATTTACCAGATTGGTGACCATTGTCAAGCGTCGTCACTGTGATAAGGACTTATGATTGGTCTGGCCCGTGTTATCGGATGGGCGATGGCCAATTTGGTGAGGGCCGCGACGAATTGTGGGAAATCAACGGTAGGAATCAGGCTATCTCCGCTCGCAAGTGGGTCCTTCGTCAGCAGTAAGGTGTGCGAAGCTCATCAAAGGGCGCGAAATCGTGTCGCAGACTCTCTGAAAAGGTCTTGACCCCTTCTGACTTCAGATGTCGACAATCCACTTCACTGGAATCGGTACTTTCATTCGCAGGCAGAAACACCGAGGGTCGCGGCATGTTGGAGAGAGAAATTGAGGCAGCGCAACGCCTCGTCAAGACTGATGCCTATCAGCTGTCGGTGGGCGAAATCATCAACATGTATCGCGACCAAGAATTGGTTATCAATCCTGATTTTCAGCGACTTTTCAGATGGGAAATTGGCCAAAAATCGAAACTGATCGAATCTCTTCTGCTGGGCATACCTCTTCCTTCGATTTTCGTGTTCGAGAAAGAGGATGCAACGTGGGAGCTTATTGACGGATTGCAGCGTATCTCGACCTTGTTAGAGTTCATGGGGCAGCTAAAGGATCCCGCAAACGGGGAGTTCAGGCCACCTACCGCGCTAGTCGCAACTAAGTATCTCCCGTCTCTTGACAAGGCGGTGTGGGAAAGATCGGAGCAAGTAGCTGATGTTCCGGAAGCCGAGCAAAGACCATTAGCGCCGCCCCTTCAGCTCGCCATCAGGAGAAGTCGGCTGAGTGTGGAAATTCTAAAGCGACCGAGCGATAACACAACCAAATACGATCTTTTCCAAAGACTGAACGCCGGTGGGATCGCGGCAAACGCACAGGAGCTGAGAAACGTCATAATAATTATGGTCAGCGCACCATATTCGAGATTTATGCGCGAATTGGCTGATTACGAGCCATTTCTAAGAGTGTTGTCGGCCAGCGAGGATCAGCTCGAGAAACAAAGGCACATGGAGTATGTTTCGCGTTTTCTTGTTCATACATATGTTGAATATGATGGTAAGCTGGACGTTGAAGAATTCATAGATAATGGAATTGTGGAGCTGGCAGGCAGAGGCGAAACTCGAGAGGCGGGGGCAACATTTAGGAGAACTTTTGATCTGCTTGATCAAGCGTACGGAAGCAACTCGCTTCGTCGATTTGCAAATGACGTGCCCGGAGGACGAGTAAGTCTTGCCGCATTCGAAGCAATAGCCATCGGGGTCGCGAAGAATATTGCCGGAATAGCTGCGAAAGCTGACCCCGGCGGCTACGTTCGGCAACGAATTACCGATTTTTGGAGGGCGCCGGACGTAGGTCAGTTTTACACAGCGGGGCTGAGAGGAACTATCCGGATTCAGCGGACTATACCGTTTGGCCAGCGATGGTTCTCAAGATGAGTAAGCCGTATACCGACCAGGATTTGTCCGATATATTCGATGCCGATTTGATCTGGCGTCGCAAAGAGCTGTCTGATTTGAAGCTTGCAGTTCGAAACGCTGATGATTCTGCAAAGGGTGGTTTGCTCAGAGCGCTAATTGCAATGGCCTACGCACATTGGGAGGGATATGTTAGGCTGTGCGCTAACCGCTACTTTGAGCATCTTGCGCTTAGAAAGTTGCCGTATCACAAACTCGAACGGCAGATTTATGTGAATGCCTTTCTTGTTAGACTCGATAACTCGTCGGGTCTGGCCAACTTGAAAGATCGCTGCCAGCTTGTGAATGATATACTGGATGGGACTAATGACCGCTTTGGTTACATTAATCCCGCTTTGGTTGATACGCGGTCCAATCTAAGTACTGATGTTATCAAGGATATATGCACAATCTGCGCGGTCGACTCATCTCATTTTGAGACTCGACGCACTTTTATTGACTTGTTAGTTCTGAAGCGACGAAACGCAATTGCGCATGGGCAGCAGGAATTTATACGTGTCGACGAGACCGATGGCTTAGTAAGCGACATCCTCGCGCTGATGAGCCATTTCAGAAGCCTTTTGGAAAACAAGGTGTATCTGAAGAAATACGCGGCGTAGCGGAATCGCTTTGTAAGGCGTCGACTTTACGAACAACTGTCGTTTGTCACGAACGCCATCGGGGCAGCGATTGGGAAGAAGTTCGCCGGCGCCGTCATGGTCGCCGCCCGAAGCCCGCTTTGTGGGCGCGTCAGCCGCCGAGGCTGTCCGGCTCCAGCATGGCGCGGGCTTGTCGCGCCCCGGATGTGCGCGGATGCTTGCCGTGCAGAAGGGTCGCGAGCTGCGGACGCATCGCGCGGTGCTGGGAGTTCAAGGTCTCGTTGAAAAGCCGGGATTGAACGTCGCGCGGCAGATAACCCCAAATCCGCACGACGGCCTCGCCTAACGCGCGCGAGACATGGTCCGAAGTCTCGTTGGATGCCGCTTGTTGGCGGATATCTTGGGAGATCAGGTCCATAGCGGGCTCCTCACGTGTGATGGCGTAAGAGGCAGCACCTTGCAGACGAGCGATTCTCTGTAGGACGCAGAAGTGACCGGAATGTTCCAGGAGCCTAGCGATTTATCGTCGAATTGTCATCAGAAAAATCGGGCGATTCCGTTTGCGCCATGATTCCTCATCCTGAGGTGCGAGCGTTAGCGAGCCTCGAAGGATGAGGCCGCGGCGTTGCGGCCTCGCCCTTCGAGGGCCGCGCTATCGCGCGGCCACCTCAGGGTGAGGTGGAGAGGCACTGACGAGGCGGGGGGCCGCTCTGCGACCCGGCCACAGCGCGCCCGCTCCCAACTTCCTCAGCCTTCGCTCCCGCTCGGTTATCCGATCGGTTCGGCCTCGCCGCGGGCGCGCGGCTGGATTGCTTCGCTTCGCTCGCAATGACGATTGCGGGGAACCGTAGCGTCGAAGGACGCGGCGCTGGCGCGTTCGCGATCGACTATTGCGTATTTTGAAATGATTTGGGGCGCAGATCGGGCCGTCGCCCTTCGAGCGCCGCGCCAAGCGCGCCGCCTCGGGTGGCGGCACCGTGCAAGGAGCGAGCCGATGACTGACGCGCTGGTTCTCCGCGGCATGACACGGGCCGAGTTGGATACGCTGGTGGAGTGGGCTGCGGGGGAGGGCTGGAATCCCGGGCTCGGCGATGCGGAGATTTTCTGGGACACCGACCCGAAAGGGTTTGTCGCCGCGGAGTCTGGCGGCGAATTGATCGGCGGCGGTTCGATCGTGTCCTATGGGGGCCGCTTCGGCTTCATGGGCTTCTTCATCATCCGGCCCGATCTGCGCGGCAGGGGATTGGGCGAGCGGCTGTGGCTATTTCGCCGCGATCTGCTGCGCTCGCGTCTCGCGGCGCCGGCCGTCATCGGCATGGACGGCGTCTTTAATATGCAGCCGTTCTATGCGCGCGGCGGGTTCACCTTCGCCAACCGCGATCTACGCTTCGAGGGCGTCGGCGCCGCCGCGGCGCCCGATGCGGCTCTGGTCGATCTGAAAACGGTGCCGTTCGCCGACGTCGCGCGCTATGACGCCTTGCACTTTCCGGCGCCGCGGGACGGCTTCCTCAAGGCGTGGATCGCCCAGCCGCGCGGGCGCGCTCTGGGCGTGGTGCGTCGCGGCGCGCTCCATGGCTACGGTGTCATTCGCGCCTGCCGCCGCGGCTTCAAGATCGGGCCGCTGTTCGCGGGCGATGCAGAGACCGCCGAGATGCTGTTTCGCGGGCTCGGCGATTTCGCGGCGGGCGAGCCGATCTTCCTCGATGTGCCGGAGAACAATCCCCACGCCATGGCGCTGGCGCGGCGCCACGAGCTGCGCGAGGTGTTCGGCTGCGCGCGCATGTACTACGGCCCGGCGCCGGCTCTGCCGATCGGCGAGATTTTCGGCGTGACGACGTTCGAACTGGGGTAGGGGGCGGCCGCGGAATGAAAATCGGGCCCGCGGTGTTAGCCTCCGGGCACAAAACAACGGGGCGGAGAAGGAAACATGCCTACAGGTATCATCGACCGGTCGCGACTGATCTTTCCCGGACTCAGCGGACTCTACGAGACGTTTGCGCCGGCGAGCTATTCGTTCATGCGGTTTGCCACCGGCGCGGTGCTGGTGCCGCACGGCATCCAGAAGATCATGGCGGGCACCGCCGCGGCGCTGGCGCCCAACATCGAGAAGAAGATGGGCGTGCCGGCGCCGCTGCTGTGGGCCTGGCTCGCAGTGTTCGCCGAGTCGGCCGCCGCGATCTGCCTTGCCATCGGGCTGTTCACGCGGCTCGCGGCGCTGATCATCTGGATCGAGATGGGCGTGATCATCGTCTTCTTCCAATGGCAGTTCGGCTATTTCTGGACGCAGCGGGGCATCGAATACGCGCTGCTGTGGTGGCTCTTGTGCCTCGCGATCTTCTTCCGCGGCGGCGGCCGCTATTCGGCGGACCGGCTGCTCGGGAAGGAGTTCTGAGCGGCTTTGATCCGTCATCCTGGACGCGGTCACCGCGTCCAGTCCTCCGTCTGCAATCCCGGCACGCGAACGAACTCGCGCTCGTTGGCGGTGACGAGCATGGCGCCGCGGCGGCGGGCCTGCGCGGCGATGAGAATGTCGTAGGGGCCGATCGGCGTGCCGAGCTTGGCGAGCGCTGCTCTGATTTCGCCTGCTTCGCGGGCGTCATCAGCATCGAAGTTCAATACCTGAATTGGGCCAGCGAGGAAGCCTGTGAGCGTCTCAATGTTGTGTTGTTGCCGTTTGCTGTTGGCGATACCGTACCAAAGTTCGAACAGCACAATTGAAGATACCGCCAGAGGGGTGCCGCTCCGCGCCGTTCGATCGAAGCGCGCACGCACCCGAGATTTCGGATCGTTGAGCGAGACTATGACGGCATTCGTGTCGAGGCAGATCACGGGAGCATCACCATGATCTTGGCCGGCAGCCGGAATTCGAACTCCGCGGATCACGAGCTACTCGTCGAAGTATTTGCGATCATCGACAGGCATGGGTGGCTGTTCGGGACGTCCTTCAGGCAGGAATTCGCCGCCATGCTCGTCGATCTTCGCCCACCATGCGTCCCAGTCGAACGGCTCACCGATCGGTTCGAGTAACACGCCACGCCCGATGCGGCGCACGCGTACCTCCTTGCCGGGCAGCCGAAATTCCTTCGGCAGCCGCACGGCCTGACTGCGGCCGTGTTTGAAAATCTTGGCGGTGGCGGTTTCGCTCATGGTGAGCCTCGGCCGATCAATGATAGATACCAATGGTATATATCATTTCCGAGGCGCTGATTCAACTCGGACGGGAGGTCGATGGACGGCTGGCTCGTCTCGCATTCGTCATTCCGGGGCGCGCAGTGCAGGCCCGCAATGACGCGTCAAATCCTCCCCGGGAACTTGATGATGAAGTTGTCGCGGTTCGGCATCTTCACCTTGGGCAAGGTCTGCGCGTTCATCGCTTCGTCGGCCGGGATGATGTTGTTGCCGGCGAGCAGATAGGCGCACAGCGCGTAGACGTCGTCGTCGCTAAGGGTGTGCGGCGTCGGCCACGGCATGGCGCGGCGGATGTAGTCGAACAGGGTCGTCGCCTGGCCCCAGAAATTGGCGATCGTCTTGTTGGCGTTGATGCCGCCTTCGACCAGCGACGGGTTGCCGATCAGTTCGTTGGACTTGCCGCCGCGCGCGTCCTTGCCGTGGCAGAGCGAACAGCCCTTGTCGTCGAACAGCTTGGCGCCCTGCGCCGCGGTGCCGCTGCCGGCCGGCAGACCGGTGCCGTCGGGCAGGATGGTGATGTCCCAGGCCTTGATGTCGGCCTCGGTCACCGGCTTGCCGAGATTCGGCGTGTTGGCGGCGAATGCGGCCGAGGAGGCGAGGGTGAAGGCGAGGGCCGCGGAGGAGGCGAGGAGCCTAAGCGTAGACATGTTTGATCTCCCCGTTGGCGCCGATGGCCCAGGCGGTGAGGCTGTTGTAGTGCTGGTTGGCGAAAGCGTAGGGGCTCTTGACCGGCTTCTTGGTCTCGCCGCGCAGCTTGACGAAAGCGGCGCGCAGCGGCTGCACCGCCCCGGAATCGTCCCAGGCGCGGCTGGTGATCGTGACCGGCTGGCCGTCCCAGCGCCACGGCATGCGAAAGCGCGTGAACGCCTTCGGCACCGCCGGGCCCTCGACCGCGGCCTCGCCCCAGCTCTGGCCGCCGTCAGCGGAGACCAGAACCTTGGTGATGGTGCCGGTGCCCGAATAGGCGATGCCGGAGATTTCGTAATAGCCCGGCGCCTTGAGAGCCATGCCGAACGACGGCTTGGTGATGAAGGATTTCACCTCGTTGATGAAATAGAAGCGGTAGGCCTTGCCGTCGGGCAACAGCGGCGAGTAGTTGCGCGTCTCGTAGAAGGTCATGGCCGGCTGATCGGTGATGTAGAGCCGGCGCAGAAACTTGGTGTTCATGTTGCCTTCGTAGCCGGGTAACAACAGCCGCATCGGATAGCCGTTGCCGGGCATCAGCCGCTCGCCGTTCTGATAGAAGGCGATGATCGCGTCCTCGTAGCCTTTCTTCAGCGGGATGCTGCGGCTGACGAGCAGGTCGTCGGCGCCTTCGGCGACGATCCACACCGCTTTCGGATCGATGCCGGCTTCGTCGAGGATGACCGACAGCGGCACGCCGGTCCATTCGGCGCAGGAGACGAGGCCGTGAAGCTGCTGCACGGTCGCCTGCAGCGGCACGTTGGAGAACATGGCGGCGCTGTTGCCGCCGCACTCGACGAAATGCTTCCGCGTCACCATCGGGTAGCGCATCAGGTCTTCGACGGTGAATTCGAGCGTGCGCTTGACCATGCCGTGAATGATCATGCGGTGTTGCGCCGGGTCGATGTCAGGAATGCCCGAATGCAGAATAGTGAAGTGCAGCGCGTTCGGCGTGATGGTGCCGTCGAGCATCTGCAGCGGCGCGCGGGCGTGCTGGGTGCGCGCCTCGCCCTTCGGATTCGAGAGGATGCGCACCACGTTCTTCTCGAAGCGCGACGGCGTCTGCAGCACCGGCGTGACGATGCCGGGCATGTTGGTCCAGGGTGGGTTTGTCAGTGGCGGCGGGTTGGTGAGCGGCTCGGCCGCGGCGCGCGTCGAAGCGGCGCCGCCTGTCATCGCACCAGCGAGCGCGATGCCGCCGCCCAACAGGGCGCGGCGATGCAGCAGTCCATTGCGGGCAACTTGTTCCAGCGGCGCGCGGCCGCTGTCCAGGCATTTCCTCATGGGTTCACTCCGGGCTTTCCGGCATCCGTCGACGCCGTCGCCATGTTGAATCATTGGAGCGGGTGGGACTTCTCCCGCACGCATGTTGCGTCATTCGCGGGGGATTGTGAAGGGCTCGTCATTGCGAGCGAAGCGAAGCAATCCAGCGCGGAGATGCCGCCCTGGATTGCTTCGTCGCGGAGCCTGTCATCGGGCCGGCCACTTCGGGCCGGACCCGTTGGCTCCTCGCAATGACGGTGATTAAGCCCGCAATCGCGGCAGCAGCGCGAGCGCGTTGGTGCGGTCGATCGCGGCGCGGTCGGCTTGCGAGATACCGTCCTCGCCGAGATGTTTGACGCCGCCGGCGACACTGACGAACGGGTAGTCGGTGCCGAACAGAATGTGCGAGAGCGGCGCCATCAGGCGGAGCGCCGCCATCGACGGCGCGGTGTCGGCGCTGGCGGTGTCGTAATAGAGCTTCTGCAATTCCGCCATCACGCCGGCGGGCATGAATTTCTTCGCGTTCGGATGATGGCCGAGCGTCTCGACCATGCGGCCCGCCATCATCGGCGTGGCGCCGCCGCCATGCGAGAAGATCCAGCGGATGTCCGGGTTGGCGTGGACCGTGCCGTTGACCAGGATGCTCGCGATCGTGCGCGTGGTCTCGAACGGATATTCGATCGCCTGCGGCGGCAGGCCGGGCTGCACGGCGCTGCAGCACGCCGACGTGGTCGGGTGCGTGTAGACCACGGCCTTGCGTCGGTTGAGTTCGGCGAAAACGGGCGCGAAGGCGGGATCGCCGAGATACTTGCCGTCATAGGACGAGAGCAGTCCGATGCCGTCGGCGTGCAGCGTGTCGAGGGCGTATTCGATTTCCTTGAGGCTGCCGTCGGTGTCGGGCAGCGGGATCACGGCGAACAGGCCGTAGCGGCCCTTGTAGGTCTTGATCTGCTCGGCCGCGTAGTCGTTCCACATGCGCGACAGGCGGCGGCCGGCCGGCACGTCGCCGAACCAGGGGCCGGGCGTCGACACCGAAACGATCGCGGTCTCGATGCCGTTCTGGTCCATGGCTTCGAGCGAGAATTCAGGCTTCCAGGACAGCAGGCGGTCGGTCGACACGCCGCCGTGCTTGAAGCTGATGCGCTCGTGCTCTTCCTTCATGTAGGCCGGCGGCAGGAAGTGATGATGCACGTCGATACGCGTGCCGGGCTTCTTGATCGCCGGTGCCTGCGCGCGCACGGCGGGCGCGGCGAGGCCCGTTGCCGCAGCGGCAAGGCCGCCGAGAAGGAATCCTCGCCGCCCGATGCAGCAGGTGCATCCTGAAAACAACGCCATGTTTTCCTCCCCGTTTTGACATTCCGGATCGCCGTGAAACGGCGAGTTCGGAATCCATAGCCACAGGCCGCGCAGGATATGCGTCGCCGGTGGTTATGGATTTCGGGTTCGCGGGCTTTCGCCCGCGCCCCGGAATGACCGAGTTCAGGCCCGCGTCATCGCTTGCGTCATGACCGCGGTGTAGCCCGGCTCGACGCGCACATCGACGACGGCGACCCGGCCGGCGTCGACTTCGGCGATGGCCTTCTTCAGCGCCGGGCCGAGATCGGCCGGCGAGGTGATCGGGCCGAAGCCGACGGCGCCCTGGGCGCGGCCCATGGCGGCGAGCTCGACTTCCGGCTCGGACATGCGCTGGCCGATCCACTTGTTCTCGATCGGGCGGTTGCGCGCGCGCGCCATCCGCTCCTGATGCAGCTCATCGTTATAGAACGAGCGGTTGTTGGCGATCACGAACAGCAGCGGGATCTTGTAATGCACCGCGGTCCACACCGCGGTGACGCCCATCAGGAAGTCGCCGTCGCCGCAGATCGCAATCGGCAGCCGGCCGGTGCCCTTGAGCGCCAACGCCGCGCCGACCGAAATGCCCGGGCCGCCGCCGACGCCGCCGCCGCCATCGGAGCCGACGTAGTCGAGGGGGTGTTTGAACGCGACCCAGCTGTCATCCCACGACAGCGGCAGATGTACGTAGCTCACCGGACGATCGGAGACGAGCTTCTTCAGCTCGCGCGCGATGACCTCGTTGGTGAAGCCGGTCGGCTCCTTGTCGGAGACCTTGCGGGGGGCGGGCACCGCGTGCGGCTTGGTGTTCTTGCCGATTTCCTTGACCAGCTCCGGCACCACGAGATCGGGATCGGCCGAGAGCAGGATGTCGACCGCCGGCAGCGCCTGGTGGTCCATGCTCCAGCCGTTGTGGATGCGGTGATCGAGCGACACCTGGATGACCTTCACGGACGGCGACGGACCCCAGTGACGCAGCGCGCCGGCGAGATCGACCCAGTCGAGGCTGAGCACCACATCGACGTCCTTGAGGCCCTCGACGCTCTCAGGCGTCGGCGCGCGCGGGGCGCCGCCGTAAAGCGCGTGGTCGGTCGGGAAGGTGGCGCCGATTTTCAGATCGGTCAGCACGCGGGCGCCGAGCGCTTCGGCGAGCGCGACGCGTGCGTTCCACGCCTCTTCGCTGCGCGAGGCGCGGCCGGCGAGGATCAGCACCTGCTTGGCGCCCTTGAGCATCGCGGCGGCCGCCTTGATGAGCTCGGCCGGCGCCGCGGTCGAGACCTGCGGCATGTAGCGCGCCGGATCGATTGCCGGCAGCGGATCGGAGACTTTCATCTCCTGCAGCTCGGCATCGAAATTGATGTAGACCGGGCCCTGCGGCACGGTGTTGGCGATCCAGGTGCCGCGCATGATGGCTTCGCGCGCGGCGGCGGGCGAGGCCGGTTGATCGTCCCACTTGGTGTATTCGCGCACCAGCGCGCCCTGATCGCGGGCGGTGTGAATCCAATCGATCCATGGCCGGCGCTTGGCGGCGTCGACCGGGCCGGTGGCGCCGAGCACCACGACGGGCATGCGATCGCACCACGCGTTGAACAGCGCCATCGAGGCGTGCATCAGCCCGACGTTGGAGTGTACCGCGGTGACCATCGCCTTGCCGGTGACCTTGGCGTAGCCCTGGGCGATGGCGACGGCGGCCTCTTCATGCAGGCACAGCAGCATCTGCGGCTTGGAATTGCCGAGATAGTTGACGATCGAGTCATGCAGGCCGCGATAGCTCGCGCCGGGCGTGAGTGCGATGTAGGGAACGTCGAGCGAGCGTAGCGCGTCGGCAATCACGTCCGAGCCGAAGCCTGGCGCGTTGGCGCCGGCGGGCGTCGGGCGCTCGACTTTCGAGACGGCCGGATCGGCGGCGCTGGGATTGACGCGAGCGGTCGCGGATTGGGGAGGCGTCATACAGGCATTTCCTCTTATCGGTTGGCAGGGGTAGCGGGATTGGTACGGGATCGTGGGGCCGCATCCAACTCGATCATGAGCCTTGCCGCAAGCGGGCGAGAAGTCCCACTCCGGCATAGCCGTCGGCCGGCTCCATGCCGTTTTTGCGCTGGTAGGCCTGGACGGCCAGCATGGTCTGGGTGCCGACGCGGCCGTCGGCGCCGCCGGTGTTGAAACCGAGCGCGGTGAGGCGGCGCTGGATCTCTTCGACATCGGCAAGCGTCGGTGCCGGCTCCCCGCCGGGGAACGGCTGGACGAATGGCTCGCCGCCGACGCAGCGATCGCCAAGATGGCAAAGCGCGAGCGCATAGCTGGTCGAGGGATTGTAGGCTTTCACCGCAAAGAAATTGGCGCCGAGCAGAAATGCCGGGCCGCCGGGTTCCGGCAGCCACGGCCGCGCCGTGTCATTCGGCCGCGGAAACGGCGCGCCGTCGGCGCGCGTGACGCCCGCCGCCTGCCAGGCCGCGTAACTGCGCGCGCCGCCGCGCGCGAGTTTTTGCGGCATGCGCACTTCGTAACCCCAGTGCTCGCCGCGCCGGTAATGGCCGCGCTCGACGAAGAAGCGCGCGGTGGTGGCGAGCGCGTCGTCCGGCTTTCCGTACGGCGAAATCTTGCCGTCGTGGTCGTAGTCGACGCCGAGATGCAGCCACACCTCGGGCATCCACTGGGTGTGGCCCATGGCACCGGCCCACGAGCCGGTCATGGCTTCCGGCCCGCTCCAGCCGCGCTGCACGATGGTGAGCGCGTTGATCAGTTCGCTTTCCCAATAGGCGCGCCGCCGCGGCTCGGCCCATGACAGCGCCGCGAGCGAGGGAATGACCGGCTTCATGTGGTTCTTTTCGACCAGCGGATCGCCGAACGTCGACTCGACGCCCCACACGCCCAGCATGGTCGCCGGCGATACGCCGTAGTCTTTCTCGATACGCGCGAGCAGCGGCGCGTATTCTTTCGCCGCCTTGCGGCCGGTGACGACGCGCCAATCGGAGACGCGCCGATTGAGGTATTGCCAGAGCTGTTCGTGAAACTCGGGCTGGTTACGGATCTCCTTGAGGCCGGTCATGTCGGGCTTCAGCCCCGTCATGACGCGCGTATAGGTCGCCTCGCTGATGCCGTGCGCTTCCGCCCTGGCGCGGAACGCGGCGACCCAGGAATTGAAGGAGACTGGCTTGGCGCTTTTCGCTCGCGCGACGACCCGTGCCGTGCGCGCGGAGGCGGGGACGTCTGGCAAAATCGATACGGCGGCGCTGCCGGCGAGCGCTCCGAGAACGCGTCGTCTATCGATTCCCGCTTGTGCCAAGTGACCTTTGGTCCTTGTCGCCTAGTCTTTCGCGCGTTCGATGTAACTGCCGTCGTCGGTGTTGACGACGATCCTGGTGCCGGTGGTGACGAACGGTGGCACCATGGTGCGCACCCCGTTCGACAGCAACGCCGGCTTGTAGGACGACGACGCGGTCTGACCCTTCATGGTCGGCTCGGTCTCCGTCACTTCCAGCGTGGCGCGCGGCGCAATCTCGATCGCGACCGGGGTGCCCTCATGCAGGCTGATGGTGACCTCCATCTCTGGCTGCAGATATGGCGCCGAGTTGCCGATGATATCTGCCGGAACCGCGACCTGATCGTAGCTCTCCATGTTCATGAAATGGAAGCCGTCGCCGTCCTCATACATGTACTGGTGTTTGCGGTCCTCGACGAAGGCGCGCTCGACCTGGTCGGTGGTTTTAAAGCGCAGCGCCACTTTCACGCCATCGGCGATGCGGCGCACGTCCATCTGCGTGACCGGCGTTCCCTTGCCGGGATGGATGTTCTCGGTCGTCACGATGACCGCGAGCCTGCCGTCGAGATCGACAATATTGCCTTTGCGCAGTGAACTGGCGATGACTTTCACGAAAACGTTCCTTGCCTAATGACGCCCGGAGCCGAACGGCGCCCAGAGCCTAATGGTGCCCAGATTCAGCGCAACATACCGATCCTGAGGCTAATCGCCAGCTATTTCCGCAACCCGCCGCCGACAAGGTTATGACGGACAAAGTGCCCGATTCTTCGCCCTTCTGGGCTCCTCACGTCCACGCCGACCGCCGCCCGGCGTTGCTGGCGCGGGCGCGCATCACGGCCGCGCTGCGCGGCTGGTTCGCCGGGCACGATTTCGTTGAGGTTGAGACCGGGGCGCTTGCTGCCTCACCGGGCAACGAAATCCATCTGCATGCCTTTGCCACCGCGCTGGCAGCGCCCGACGGAACCGCGGCTCCCCTCTATCTGCGCACCTCGCCGGAATTCGCCTGCAAGAAGCTCCTGGCCGCCGGCGAACGTCGCATAGTCGAATTCGCCAAGGTGTTTCGCAACCGCGAGCGCGGTGCGCTGCATGCGCCCGAATTCACCCTGGTCGAATGGTATCGCGCGGGCGAGCCGTACACGGTCCTGATGGCCGACTGCGCGGCGCTCTTGCAGGAGGCGGCGCAGGCCGCGGGCACCTGGCATTTTTCGTTCCGTGGACGCTCGGCCGATCCGGCAGCGATGCCGGAGCGGCTGTCGGTTGCCGAGGCCTTCGGCCGGTATGCCAGCATCGATCTGTTGGCGACGCTCGATAGCGGGGAGGGCGATCGCGACGGCCTTGCGCACGCGGCGCGGACCGCCGGCATCCGCATTGCCGACGACGACACCTGGGCCGACATTTTCAGCCGCGTGCTGGTCGAGAAGATCGAGCCGAGGCTCGGCATCGGCCGCGCCACGATCCTCGACGAATATCCGGCGCAGCAGGCGGCGCTGGCGCGGCCATCGCCGCACGATCCGCGCGTCGCCGAGCGCTTCGAGCTTTATGTCTGCGGCGTCGAACTCGCCAACGGCTTTGCCGAACTCACCGACGCGCGCGAACAGCGCCTTCGGCTCGAGCGCGAGATGGCGGAAAAGCAGCGCCGCTATGGCGAGCGCTATCCACTCGACGAGGATTTTCTGGCCGCGCTCGCGCACATGCCGGACGCTTCGGGCATCGCGCTCGGGCTCGACCGCCTGGTGATGCTCGCAACCGGCGCCTCGCGCATCGATCAGGTGCTGTGGGCGCCGCTGTCCGGTCCCTAGTTTTTTCCGGCCGACGTTCCGACATGTCGCCGGGGTTTCGAGCCGATCAATCGATAGTTCGGATAGATTCTCATACCGGGCAAATTGGACTTCGCCACTCCGCGCCGCCTTGAATCTTCGCCCAGAAATTTGATGAACGCCTGGAGGGGCGCTCCGATCTGCCGCCGGCTCGAATAATAGAGATAGAACCCGGACAGCGGCGGCGACCAGTCTTCGAGCAGCGGGATAAGCCGGCCCTCTTCAACATGCTGGCCGATATAATCGTACAACAGATAGGCCAGACCCGCCCCATCCAGCACGGCACGAATTGAAAGGTCGATATCGTTGACGATCAGCCGGCCGTCGACGTTGAGCTGCAGTGCCTTGCGCTTTTTCTCGAACTGCCAGCCGAAAATGGTGCCGTTCGGCAGACGATTGCGAATACAGTCGTGCTGTCTGAGATCGTACGGCGTCGTCGGCGCCGGATGGTGCTTGAGATATTCCGGCGATGCCACGACAAGAAACTTGGGCGCCTCCATCACGCGCACCGCAATCATGTCCCGCTCTATTTGTTCGCCCAGCCGAATGCCGGCATCGAAGCCGTCGCGAACGATATCCGCAGGCATCTTGACGACTTTCACATCGAGGCGAATTCCCGGAAACTCCTCCATGAAGCTCGCAAGGATCGGTCCTATGAGAAAACTCGCCACCGGCGGCTGGACGACCAGCCGCAGAAGTCCCGCCGGGTGAGACTGCAGGCTGCGGGCCTCCTCGATCGCGGAGGCGAGTTCGCCAAGCGCAGGCCGCACGCGTGTCAGCAAACGACTGCCGGCGTCGGTCAGCGAAACGCTGCGGGTCGTTCGATTCATCAGCCGGATTTTGAGCCGCTCTTCAAGCGCGCGCAGACTTTGGCTCAACATCGAGCGCGACAAACCGAGCTGACTTGCGGCTTTGGCGAAACTGCCGTGCTCCGCTATGGACGCAAACGCCCTGAGTTCGGAGAATTCGACGCCGCGCATTGTTGTGCCCCACTAAACATAGCGTTCAGATAATAGCGGATTTCCAAACGGCGCGGAACCATTGAGTCTGCACGGCACTCAGTCTGATGAGGATCGCCATGTCAGCCAGGTTACGAAACGGAACGTTGTCCGCGTTAGCCGCCCTGTTGGCGGTGGTTGGCCTCATGTCTGTCCAGTACGCCGGGGCGCAGGGAGAGGCGCCGAGCGGGTTTGCCGGCAATAAGGTGATCCCGCTGGTCAGAGCCGACTTGGGCGGAGTGCCCAATCGGCAGGTGATCGCCAATATTTACGAGGTGCCCGCTGGCGCGATGGTGCCGCATCATTTCCATCACGGCGATGAATTCCACTTCGTCCTTGCAGGGGAGTGGGCCGCTGAAGTCGAGGGAAGGCCGATGCACGTTATGAAAGCGGGGGATTCTCAATATGTGCCCCGCGGACTTTGGCACGGCGGCCGGGTCGTGAGTTCCGGCCCGATGCGATTGCTGGGCATCATGATCGTGGAGAAAGACAAACCCATTATCGAAATCAAAAAATGATCGGTCTGGAGGATGGGGGGGTGGCCCGGATTCACATTCCGGCGACGAGTTTCACCAGCTCGCTCTGCCGTTTCGCGCCGGTTTTTCTGAAGACATTGTGCAGATGCGTCTTCACGGTTGCCTGTGACAGGCCGAGAAGGCCGGCTATCGCCTTGACGCCATTGACCTTGAGCACCGCGTCAAACACGCGCGCCTCGCTTGCGGTCAGCTTGTAGAGTTTGGCGACTTCCTCCAGCGGCGACAGTGAATTCGGCACGGTTTTGCGTATGAACACGGCGGCGACAGCGCCATAGCTCTTTCCGGCTTGCCGCCGTCTTCCTGAAGTCAGCGGCAGTACATGCGCGAACCATTGTTCATTTGACTCACTCTTGAGCGGTACGGCGACGCCGCGCGCCCCAAGTGAGGAATCTCCCTTTCCGGCTGCAACAAACATGCTCAACAGGATGCGGTTGGCCTCCGGCGCGTTGGCACGCAGCGCGTCTCGCTCCTTCCGCACCAGCGTGGCGTCGCCAAGCATCGTTTTCGCCGGGTCGTTCGCGAAAGTGATGCCCGCCTTTTCGTCGACCAGGAAGACCGCTGCCTCGACATGATCGAGCGTTTCGGTGAGCGCCTGCTCGGCTGTCCTACTTTGATCGAACAGCCTGCCGATTGTCACCGCACGCTGCAGATGCGGCACAAGAAGGCTCAAACGGTGCCGCATCTGATCTTTCAGTGGTACCGTCATGCGGACGTTGATCATTGACGTGCGGAGGACGCCTTTCTCGAGGTTCACGGACAGTGCGCCTAACGTGCCTTGCGGCTTAATCCACTCTTTATAGAAGCGCGTCTCGTTCAACTCGACCCGGGGTATGATGTCTTCGTCGGCGACGACGACGCCCTCATCCACAAAGATTGCGGCCGGGAACATCGGGTTGAGCGGCAGATATTTCTCAAAATACAGCCGAAGGTAATGCGGATCGACATTGTACAAATGCAAGGCTTCGGAATGCTCCAGTGCCGAATCATGCCAGATGAGCGCCGCGGACGAGCCGCCCACAAAGGCGCAGATGCTTTCGAGTGCTTGACTCCAAAGCGCCGGATCGATTGCCGCGTCGTAGATATTGCCGATCACAGCCGATAGCTCGGCCGCTGACGTTGCCATCTCTTGCCCCGAAGTCTGGCGTAAATGCCACCACCAAATGCTGCCTTGATCGACAGGAGACCGCAAGTTCCAGCGTGACGCATTACCTGCCACCGGCGGCGGCGCGAATCCCGACGCACCAGTGCAGCGGTCTCACATCCCGGCCACGAGCTTGACGAGCTCGCTTTGTCGTTTCGTGCCGGTTTTTCGAAACACATTGTGCAGATGCGTCTTCACGGTCGCCTGCGACAGGCCGAGCAGGGCGGCAATCGCCTTGACGCCATTGACCTTGAGCACCGCGTCAAACACGCGCACCTCGCTTGCGGTCAGCTTGTAGAGTTTGGCGACTTCCTCCAGCGGAGACAGCGCATTCGGCACGGTCTTGCGGATGAATACGGCGGCGACGGCGTGATAGTTGTCGCCGGCGTGCCGCCGTCTTCCGGATGTCAGTGGCAGCACGTGCGCGAACCATGGCACCTCTGAGGCGCCCTTGAGAGGCACCGCGACCCCGCGCACCCCGATCGAGTCGTCGCCCTTTCCGGCCGCAGCGAACAGGTTCCGCAGGACGCGGCTTGTCTCCGGCTCGACCGCACGCAGCGCGTTCTGTTCCTTCCGTACCAAGGCGCCGTCATCGAGCATGTTCTTTGCGGGGGCGTTCGCGAAGACGATCGCCCCCTTGGTGTCGACGAGGAAGACGCCGGCTTCGACATGATCGAGGGTTTCGGTGAACGCCTGCTCAGCCGCCGTGCCTTGATCAAACAGCCTGCCGATCGTCACTGCACGCTGCAGATGCGGCACGAGCATAGCCAGGCGTCGACGCATTTCTGTCGTGGTGGGGATGCTGGTGCGGATGTTGATCATTGACGCGCGGGTGACGCCCTTCTCGAGATTCACCGACAGCGCGCCCGCTATGCGTTGCGGTGCTATCCACTCCTTGTAGAAACGTGTTTTGGCCAGTTCCGAGGCGGGCATGATGTCCTCGTTCGTTGCCACGACGCCAGCCTCGATGAAGGTGGCGGCAGGAAACATGGGATTCATCGAAAGATATTTCTCGAAATAAAGCCGGGTATAGACCGGGTCCTCGTTGTACAAATGGAGGGCTTCGGAGCGCGCCGTTGCTGCGTCGTGCCAATACAGCACCCCCGACGAGCCGCCGACGAAAGCGCAGATGCTTCCGAGCGCGCTTCGCCACAGTGCCGGATCAATCGCCGCATCGTAAATGTCGCCGATGACAGCCGAAAGCTCAACCGCTTCTGACGTCATTCGCCCCCCAATTCTAACGCAAATCAAAACATCAAAATGTTCGTCAGATCAACAGAGAACTCCGCAGATATGTGCGGCCTGGAACTCCTGCCAAGCGCTGGCCGCATGCTGACCGGGAGGGATAACCGACCGGGCGCAGCCCGGGCAATCGTGAGCGTTCAGTTTGCAAGCACCGAGGGTCCGACGTAAGCTATACAGCCGCCGGGATAGTGAAGGTCTCAGACGACGCTGGACAAGCATCGTCACGCGGCGGTGATGGGGCAGGTCGGACTGGAAATGGTCGGTGGTGCGCTTTGGCGACTTCTCCGGGAACGCCAATGAAAGCGACATGCTGATGCGCAACAAAAATACCGGCGCATTCGAGGTCTACGACATCACCAACAATCAACTGACGCATGCCGCACCAATGGGGCAGGTGGGATTGGAATGGCAGAACGCCGGCATCGCCTCCAATCCGACCGGCGGCTTTGCCCCCGACGCGCAGCTTACGCAAGCGATGGCATCGTTTGTGTCGTCAATCGCAGCCAGCGACGCTGCGTCACCTGACGCTCAGACGTCCGCGCAGGCAACTGCACCAGATTCCCTGTCCGCCTCGGCCGGTCTGATGACCGGCGACAAGCCGGCGCCGGGAATTAGCGGGTAAGCTTGTTTGTTGGGCATGTGCCATGAGCTGGGCCCTCGTCCAGGGGCGGTCTTTGCGCGCCGTGTACTCGACGCTATGACGTGAGTGCGCTCACGGGCCATCATTGGCGTACGCAGCTAATCGTACTGAAATAGCGCCAACAGATCTCGCGCGTCATGCCCTGAAAGTACGTCGTCGCGCACATTAGCCGCAGTTCCAATATTTGCCCTCAGTGCGCGAAGGACGGCTTTTGACCGGCACTTCTTGAAGGAAGGTCGTCGGCGGCGCTCGGGCCTCAACCGTTCGGTCGATTGACGGGCGGCGGGTCCACTGCCTGTCTGTCGAACGCGACAGGACTAGCACCGGAACTATGAAACCTGAAATTGCTGGCGTTTGGTTAGGAAACTTCGTGCCGCGAATGAGCCGTTCGCTTTCACGATCGTCAAGCCGGACAGCCCTTCAACACACGGAGAATGCGTCATGACTGCCATTTCCTGGAACGGCCAAGTCAGCGGTGACTGGACGGATGCCGCGGACTGGTCGTCCGGCACGGTGCCGACCTGGTCCGACGATGTCACCATCGGCCAGTTTTTCTTCGGGATTGGCTACCTCGTCACCATCACTGATGATGAATATGCGAACAGCCTGACCTTCAACGCACCGGGCCTCTATTATGGCGGTGCGGAGCTTCTTGAAAATGCCGGTTCTTTGACGCTGTTTAACGGCCCCCTCGAAGTCGACGGTGGCCTCGTCGCGCTCAACCGCGCCAACAGCCTCGCCGGCGGCGTGTTGCTTCAAGGCGGCGTGCTCTCGGTTGGCAACTCCGGGGCGCTGGGAACGGGCGGGTTGGGTATCGACGGCGGTGAGCTCCTCGGCACTGCTGACGTGACACTCGCGAACCATATTTCGCTTAGCAACAACTTTTGGCCCGCCTCCATCGCTGCGGCACATGGCACGACCCTGGATATCGGTTCGGGCGGCTGGGACCTGGAATATGACAATCTCTCACCCGATTTCGGCGCGCCCGGCGAGGACGGCACCGTGGTGCTGCACGTCCCGTACATCAATACGAGCGGCGGCGCCGGCGGTCCGGGCCAGAGCGAAATTCGAACCGGCACGGTGAAGGCCGGCGATGCCAACGTCGGTGAACTTCTGCAAGATCCGATCGTCGATTGGGGCGCGACGCTTGACCTCGCGGGCTTCAACGCCACCCTGTATGGCCTGCAAGGCGCCGGCACGGTGACGAACAGCGGCGGCGGCGCGACGTTAACGCTCAATGGCGATGCCAAGTTCTCCGGCAGCATAACCGGCCCAATCTCGCTGGTGGTGGATACGCTGAATGTGACGCTGACGGGCGTCAACACCTACACGGGCAACACGACGATTGGCGTGCAATCTCAATCCGGCGGCGGTATCGGCGGTGCCGCGCTGACGATCGGCACTGGCGGCTCGATTGGCAGCGGCGCCATCGACAATGAAGGCGGCTTGATCATCGACTCGAGCGACGATGTTACCCTGAACAACACCATTGCGGGGCCGGGTTATGTCACCCAGGAAGGCTCCGGCAAAAGCTCGATCAACGGTGTCAATAGTTATGCGGCCGGGACCAACCTGGAGGCCGGTACGCTCGCCATCGGCAATGCGAAGGCCCTTGGTGGCGGGACGCTGACCATGACCGGCGGCGAACTTCTTGGCACCGCGAACGAGACGATCGCGAACAACACTGTCCTCAACGGCTCCGTGACCATTGCTGCCGCGCACGGCACGACGCTCGCCATAGGCTCCGGCGGTCTGCAACTCACGCAAGCTGCCAACGATACCTACGTGTTTGGTGCGCTCGGGCAAGACGGTACAGTGTTGTTGGACGCGTCCGCACCCGGATATAGCGACAACGCACAGGGGACCACCGAGGTGCGGTACGGCACCTTAATGATGGTCAATGCCGACTTCGGCGGTCTGCCGACACCCGGCAGACAGTTCATCGTCGATGCCGGCGCGACGCTCGATCTTTCAGGCTCGGGCAATAGTTATCATTTTCCGGTCTTCAACCTGACAGGCGCCGGCACGGTGACCAACACTGGTGACCCCGTCGACCTGTACACTAGTGGCATCAATTTCAGCGGCACGCTGTCCGGCGGGCTGACCTTGATTCTGCAAGGGTCTGCCCTGCTTTCCGGTTTAAGCGAATACACCGGCGACACCGAAATCGATAGAGCGGCGACGCTAACGAATACTGGCACCTTCGATCTCACTACGAACTCCGGGATAAATACGTACAACGATCCGACGACTGCATTTATCAATGACGGGGTGTTCGAGAAGACTGGCGGGGACGGCACCAGCACGGTCCAGGCGCCCTTCACCAACAACGGCACGCTCACCGTCACCAGCGGCAGCATCCAGTTCACCGGCGGCTTCACCAACCGCGGCACCATTCAGGGCGCGGTGTCGGAGAGCGGTGGGCTCTGGACGATCAGCGCCAGCACCGGCAATTCCGCGCAGCCAGCCGCGACGACGGCCGATATGACCATGCACAACGGCGCGACCGGAGCCTTCGAAATCTATGACATCGGCCACAACACCATTCTCGCTGCCGATGCGCTGAGCCAGTTCGGATCGGAGTGGCAGCTTGCAGGCCTCGGCAGCTTCGACGGCACCGACACGACCGACATGTTATTGCGCGACAATACCGGCGCCTTTCTGGTGAATGACATCAACGGCAACAATGCAGTAGGTGCGGCCTATCTGGGTCAGGTCGGCATGGAATGGTCGGTGGCCGGTTTCGGCGCATTCAGTTCGCGCTCCGGCGAGACCGACATGCTGATGCGCAACAGCAATACCGGCCAGTTCGAGATTTACGACATCAGCAACAACACCATCACCTTCGCGGCCCCGATGGGACAAGTAGGTCTCGAATGGTCGGTCGCGGGCTTCGGCGATTTCTCGACGCGGCCCAACGAGACCGACATGCTGATGCGTAATACGCATACCGGGCAGTTCGAGATCTATGACATCAGTAACAACCAGCTCACGTCGGCGGCGCCGATGGGGCAAGTCGGCTTGGAATGGTCGGTGGCGGGCTTTGGCGATTTCTCCGGCCGTGCCAATGAGACCGACATGCTGATGCGCAACAATAATACCGGACAGTTCGAAATTTACGACATCAGCAACAGCCAGCTCACTTCGGCGGCGCCGATGGGGCAGGTCGGCCTGGAATGGTCGGTCGTCGGATTTGGCAATTTTTCCGGGAATGCCAACGAGTCCGACATGCTGATGCGCAATACCCATACCGGGCAATTCGAAGTCTACGACATCACCAACAATCAGCTCACGTCCGCGGCTTCGATGGGGCAGGTCGGACTGGAATGGCAGAATGCCGGCATCGCCTCCAATCCGACCGGAGGGTTCGCCGCCGCCGATGCGCAACTCACCCAGGCGATGGCGTCGTTTGCGCCATCCGGCGGGGCTGCTGACATGGGGGCACCTGATGCTCAGACGCTCGCGCCAACGGCTGTGCCCACTCTTGCCGCCAACTCGGCCGGCCTGGCGGCCGGCACTAAGCCGGCGCCTGCCATTTCTTCATGACGGCCATAGCTGCCTGGTCGCGAGCCTCGCGCCTTCGGCAAGCGTTTGCAGTTTTGCCCAGGCGATCTGCGGATGCACACGGCCGCCGAGACCGCAGTCGGTCGAGGCGACGAGGTTCTCACGGCCCACTGTCCTGGCGAAGCGCACGATGCGGTCGGCGACGAGCTCCGGATGCTCCAGCACGTTGGTGGCGTGGCTGACGACGCCGGGAATAAGGACCTTGCCGTCCGGCAGTTTCGTGTTCTGCCACACCTTCCATTCGTGTTCGTGGCGCACGTTGCCGGCCTCGACCGAATAGGCCTGCGCCTTCACCTTGAGCAGCAGATCGACCACGTCCTTGAGCTCGACGTCGCCGCGGTGCGGCCCGTGCCAGCTGCCCCAGCAGATATGGAAACGGACGCGATCTTCCGGGATTCCGTTCAGCGCATGGTTGACGGCCTCGACCTGGAACGCCGCCCACTTGCGATAGCCGGCGATGTCGCCGTTCATCGAGAACCACCAGTCGTAGATATCGACCAGTGCCGGATCGTCGATCTGGAGGATGAAACCCGCGTTGACGATCGCCCGGTATTCCTCGCGGATCGCTTCGGCCAATGCCCAGGTGTAGTCCTCGGCGCTTTTGTAATGTTCGTTCGGCAGGATTTGCAGCGTCGCGGGCGAAACCGCCGTCATGAACGCTTCGTCGACGCCGTTCGCGCGCGCCGCCGCGGCCAGGTTCTCGGTGTCGCGCTTGATGGCCTCGTGGCCGACATATTTTATCGGCGATGTGCATCGCAGGCCGTAGAGCTGCGCGCTGCTGGAACCGCTTTGCCGCGCTGCACTCGCCGCAGCGCTCGCCTCCGCGGCATAGAATTCGGCGAAGTCCTTGCGCTCCTTGCTGCCGTAGGTCCACGCGGCGCGGCCCTTTTTGGCCTGCTCCTCGCTCAGCTCGAACCCGCCGAGACGCGGATAAACGTAGGACCACCATGCGCCGAAATCCATCGCGCTGCGCATCGCCTTGCCGAACTCGCCGTCATTGGGGACGTCGAGTCCGGTCTCAACCTGGCGGCGTACGATGTCGCCGATAGCGGAGCGCAACTGTGGTTGGAGTGTTTCGTCGGGCGCATTTTCGCGGTAGAGCGCCATCAATTCGTCCGGTCGCGGCAGGCTGCCGACATGCGTGGTCAGGATGCGATCGGTGCTGCGCTTCATGGTGATCCAGACGCGAGGCGGCTCAATTCCCGCTTGAACAAGACCAGCAAGAGTCCGCGCCGATGGCGGCCTACGCCGCCTTGGCGAACTGATCCTGCACGGATTTCTCGAATGCCAGAAGCTTCTGCGCGCTTGGCCGTTTGCCGATGCGATCGAAATGGGCACGGCAGTGCTTGAACGCCGAGAGGTCGAGCTCGAATTGCGTGGCGCGGCGGAAACACCAGAAGAAATGCGCGTCCGGCGCAGTGAAGTGATCGAAGAAAAACTCGCGCCCGGCCAGCAAATCGTCGCCGATGCGGAAATTCTCGAACAGCTGCTCGGTGGCAAGCTTGACTACGCTGTCGGCTGCGCCCGGCACGTCGCAGACCCGCGGCGGCGAATTGATCCGGGCGAGGAATGGATGAATGCCCGACGAGCACCACGACATCAGCGAAACGGCCTTCAACTCCTGCCACGGGTCGGTCGGCAGTAGCCGGGCCTGCGGGAACTGCCGCGCGATCCACATCTGGATTGCGGCGCTCTCAGTCAGGAGCTGCCCATCGACAACGAGCAGCGGCACCTTGTGCTTGGGATTAAGCTTCAGATACTCGGGTGTGCGGTGCTCGTCCTTGCGAAGATTAAGCGGCCGAGCCGTGAAATTTGCGCCGGCTTCGGTCAGCGTGATGTAGGGCGCCAGCGCGCAGGTATTCGGCGCGTAGTACAGGACGATATCCATGAGGTACTCCGAGGGCCGCTGAGCGCCCGTTATTGCGCCGCCTGACGGTTGGCGGCGGCTTCGATCTCGACCGAAAGGGTCGGGGCGATGCGCTCCCAGATATGCCCGAAGATGCGCTTCCAGCTCTCGCAGTAGACGCTCGGATTGTCGTAGCGGCGCTCGCGCGACCAGCGCTGGGCCAGGTGGCCGCCGCCGCAGGAATCCAGATACTCGCAGTTCATGCAGGTGTCGCACAGATGCGTGCTGGCCTCGTAGGCCTCGCGCCACACCGGATCGGTGCGCACTTCCTTGATGGCGTTGCTGCTCACATTGAGTTTCGAGGCGGTTGAGCCGTCGCCCGCGATGCGCAGCACGTCGAGCGGCTCGAGCGAGCCGTCGGCCATCAGCGTCACGGTCTCGATCGGACCGAGCCCGATCGTGTCGGAGAGCGACAGCTTGCCGACCAGGCCGCGGATCATGGCGTCCAGAGTCGCGATGCGAACGCCGCGCTCGGCATATTTCTCGAGCCAGACGTCGAACAGGCGGATGAAATACTCATCGATCGGTGGCGGATTGTCGGCGTGCGTTGCGTCAGGCGGCAGGATGTCGAATTCGGGGACGCCAAGCTCGTCGACCACGAAGGCCAAGACCTTCTCCGGATCGGTACCGGGATTGCACACCGAGATCAGGCCCGGTTCGACCCCGTTCTTGCGCAGACATTCGATGCCCTTGAGCGTCTCCGCAAGCGTGCCGCGGCCTTTGAAATCGATGCGGTACTTGTCGTTGATCTCCTCGGGACCGTCGATGCTCACGGTGACGTTGATGTCGTGGGCCTTGAACAACTCGACCCAGGCTTCATCGACCAGAATGCCGTTCGTAGTGATGCCGCGGGCGATAACGCAGCCGGTACGGTCTTCGATCGCGCGCAGTTTCTTCATGAACGCGTCGAATCGGTGCTTGGGAAACAACAGCGGCTCGCCGCCGTGAAACACCACCAGGAAATATTCGAGGCTGAATTCGCGAATGTGCTCTTCGAGGCGCGCGCAAAACGCATCCTCGGAATCGCGCGTCAGCACTGCCGGCTTCTTGTAAACGTCGGCATCGCGAAACCAGTAGCAATATGTGCATTTGATATTGCAGCGGGAGGCGAGCTTGATCAGTACAAAGCTGAACGCTTCCGGTTCGTGCGCCACCCGGGGGCCGTGCATCAGGCTTTCGGGCGCGGGGCCGGACGTGTCGGCATGCGTACTGTCGGCCTGTGTCATGGCTCGTCCTTCCCTCGACGCTTACCGTCGTGCGCCGGCGCGCACCCATGCGTAGGCTCGGCTGATCCTGGCTGCGTGTCCCGGCGAGCGCGGGCGCAGGCAAGACAACGGCGCGCCGGCACGGACCGGCGCGCCGCCGCAGCGCGCTTAGTAGCGGCCGTAAGTCCGGAAATAGTGACGATGATAGAAGAACCGATTGTAGAAACGGCGGAACCAGCGGCGGAACCAAGCCGTCTTCTCCAGCGGCGTGCCAACGGCAGCCGTCGGCACTGCCGGGCCCTTGATGATGCTGTCGATCGCGACGTTGGTCGACTTGAGCGCAACAGAGGCATCAGGCGTTGTAGCGGCTTGGGCGCCGGTCACGCCCAGGGCGAAAGCCGCCCCGAAACCGAGACCGAGAACCTTAAGCCGATCGGCGAGGCCGCGACGTGAAAGCTTGCCCTCGCTTAGCTCCCTCGAGATTTCACTTACGTCCATGTTGATCTCCACAGTGGATTGTTGCCCGCACAGCGTTGCCAAGACGCACAACACCGGCGGCCTCTAGAGAACGCAACAGCGCAGAGGTTATACCGGCGCTGGGCAACGCGAAAGTGACATTTCGGACACACACACTCTTGTCCCCGCCATTGGCGGGGACAGATCCGAATTGGCGCGTCCGCCGAATAGGGCGAGAAGCAGGGTTACAGGCTCCTACTTGCTCACCTCCACGTTGAGGATGGCGGTGGTGCCGTCCTGTACTTTTTTCAGCGCCGCCTGCATCGCGCCTTTGAGCTTTGCGGGGTCTTGGACGCGTTCGCCGTGCAGGCCGAAATGCGAGCCCAACTCGGCATAATCGAAGCCGTTGAGCTTCGAGCCGAAATACATGTTGGCTGCTTCTGCGGCACCGTCCTTGTAATGATGCAGGTGCCCTTTCTGCATCGCCATGTAGCCCTTGTTATTGAACATGACGATGAGGATCGGCAGGTTGTGCTGCTTGGAGGCGCCGAGCGCCTGAATGACCGGATTGTAGAGGAAGCCGCCGTCGCCGATCAGCAGCGCGACCGGGCGCTTGGGCGAGGCGAGCTTGACGCCAAGCGCGGTGCCGAGGCCCTGGCCGAGACCGCCGAAGCCGCGGAAGAAGCTGTGCGGCGTGTTAAACGGCAGGTGCTGGCGCAGCACCGGGCCATGCATGATGGTCTCGTCCACAAAGGCGGTGTCGGCGGGCATCACTTCGGCGAGCGTATCGATCAGCATCAGCGGATCGATCCCTTTGCCGTTGGCGCTCTTGGCCTTGTCGCGTTCGGCCTTCAGCCCGGCCGCAAAGGCATCGTGTTCGCCTTTCCACTTGGCGTGCCGCTTGGCGATGGCGTCCGCGTTCGGCTTACCGGCCCGCGCGGCTTCGGCGAGCATCTGCAGCGAGGCCGCGATGTCGCCTTCCAGATAAAGGTCGGCGTGCAGCTGCTGATAGATCATGTGATTCTTGAACTGGTTCTCGTTGATGGCGACGATCTTGCCCTTGGTGGGCCGCACGTGCGCCGGGTACCAGGGCACACGGCCGCCGACAAGCAGAACCAGATCGGCATCGGCCAGATGCTTGTAGCTCGCGACGCCGAGATAGTGCGGGTGGTTGGTCGGGAAATTCGCGAAATTGGCGCCGCGGCTCCAGGTCACCGGCAGCCCGAGCAGATCGGACAATTCAACCAGCGCATGGAATGCCGCAGGATCGCGGCCCGATTGCTCGGCGACCACGATCGGATTCTTCGCCGACAACAGCAGGTCCGCAACTTTCTCCACTTCACTCGGATGCGCCTGAACGCGCGGCGCAAACGGCACTTCGCGTTCATCTTTTGGCGGCGTCCAGTCGTGCAGCATGTGCTCGAGCGCGACGTTGAGATAAATCGGCCCGCGCGGCGTGCGCTGCGTCATCTCGCCGGCGCGGATCACCTGCTCATACAGCGTGTAGGGACTGGTGACCGGCCGCGCCAGCTTGGTGATGTTCTCGACGTAGCGCTCGATGCCGCCGACGCTCAGGCCGCCGTACCATTGCTGCTCGATGTCGACGTTGGGGTCTTCTCCGAGAGTGCTGGATTCGCCCGACATGACGATCATTGGCACTTCGGACTGCATCGCGCCGTGCACGCCCATGCTGCCCTGCAACAGGCCGACGCCGGCGTGGACCAGCACGGCCTGCGGCCGACCGGTGATCAGCGTGTAGCCAGTCGCCATGTTGACGGCGAGCGTCTCGTGCCAGGAGTTGATGTAGGTCGGGCCCGAGCGGTTGCCGACCTTCTGGCGCACAAGGGCTTCCCAGACCGGCGACCATTCCGACCCCGGCGAGGACATAATGTAATCGATCTTGAGCTTGCGAAACGCTTCCAGGATCGCTTCCCCGCCGTCCATGTAGTTTTTCATTGGATTGTCCTGCTGTACTCGGCTGCCTGCGCCTTACGGACGCCCGATGGGTTATTTCCGTAACAATGCCCGGCTTGCTTGCCAAGGGCTCCCAGGCCAGGCCCGCGAACGCTGATGGCGGGCGCTTGCTTGCCTGGCCGTGCTTCGCGCATAAGCGCGCGATGACAATCACGCGTGGCCGTGAATGAGGCCGACATGAACGCCGCCGTTGAGCAGGAAAAAACCCTTGGCAGCCTATCGGACCTCGCAGAAGCGGGTCTGATCGGCCGCGACCGCATTGCAGCACTGCAAGATGTTGCGGCGCGTTACGCTGTGGCGATTACACCGTCGCTCTCGGACCTGATCAATCCGACAGACCCGAATGATCCGATCGCGCGGCAATTCGTGCCCGATGCAGCCGAACTGACTGCCGAGCCAAGCGAGAGCGCCGATCCGATTGGCGACGATGCCCATAGCCCGCTCGAAGGGCTGGTCCACCGCTATCCTGACCGCGTGCTGCTCAAGCTCGTCAACGCCTGCGCGGTGTATTGCCGGTTCTGCTTTCGCCGGGAGATGGTGGGGCCGGGCAGGGGCGCACTGTCGCCACAGGCGCTGGCGGCGGCGCTCGACTACATCCGCGCCACGCCGCAGATCTGGGAAGTGATCCTGACCGGTGGCGATCCCCTGATCCTGTCGGCCAGGCGTTTGGCACACGTACTGGATGAGCTTGCAGCCATCCCTCAGGTCAAGGTGATGCGGATTCATACCCGCATACCGGCTGCCGCACCTGAACGCGTCTCGGCGGCGCTGGTCCGCGCGCTGCGTGCATATATAAAAAGAGACAGGGCGTGCTTTGTTGTGCTGCACGTCAATCATGCGCGCGAACTCAGCCCAAGAGCCCGCGCGGCTTGCGCTCGGCTCATCGATGCCGGCATCCCAATGCTGTCGCAGACAGTATTGCTGCGAGGCGTCAACGACGAGGTGGAGACGCTCGGCGCGTTGATGCGGGCGCTGGTCGAGTGCCGTATCAAGCCGTACTACCTGCACCATGCCGATCTGGCGCCCGGCACCGCGCATCTGCGCACCAGCATCGCCGAGGGGCAGGCCTTGATGCGGGCGCTGCACGGCCGCACCTCGGGGCTGTGCCAGCCGTCATACGTGCTCGACATTCCGGGTGGTTACGGCAAATCACCGATCGGACCGAGCTATCTGGCTGCGGACGGTTCTACGGTGGAGGACTTCAACGGCCGGCGCCACCGCTATCCGCCGCAGCAGAATACGCCTGCTAACGGCGCACCCGATGGTGCGCCGGCGGACGACGTTTGAAGGCGCGAAACGAACTTAAGCTGCTTCGGCAAAAAAGACGTCGGTCTCGAATGCGTAACCGCACGCGTCACACGACCACGTATGACGGACGCAGCGTTCGCTCAGATATTCGGACCACTCGGGCGCCAGCAGCCAATCACCGCATTGCGGACACTTGTTCTTATCGTAGGTAACCAGCCGCTCGCGTGCTGCCTTGTCGGTGTGCAGGGTCGTCATGATGGCATCTCCCTGTACTACCCCCTCCGTATGAGGTTCTTGACTAAACGCGATCTGTGGCAACCGCGTGACCGATCTGAGTTGCGGTTGCGGACATGGCGAGGAATTGATGGGAAGCGTAGCTTATGCTGCGTTGCGGCTGCACGAGCGATAGAATAGATTTTAGAAAGTTGGATTTTAGTGAGTTGGATTTTAGGGAAATCGGGGCGGGTTGACTGCTGGAGAGCATGATGCGGGCAAACGCTTTGGAAAAATTGGCGCTGGCGGTCGCTCTTGTCACGGCTGGTGCATTGTTTGGTGCGGCGGCAGGTCGCGCCCAGGCACTTGCCATGGCAAAGCCGCTGCCGCCTGTGGCAGGGAGGCCGTTTATTCTGGTGCAGAACGCCTTCGCACCATTCAGCCTTCCCGAGACCGGCGAGCCTCCGGTATCGCCGATCAATCCCGGGTCGCTGCCGGGCTCGACCGCCGCGATCGGCGGCAGTGCGACCGGGACGAACCCGGTCACCGGGTTACCGTGCAACGGCTCAGGTTCGATTTCAGTCAGCGGCGCCGGCGGCTTGCCAGGGACCGCAACACCGCCGCCCAGCAGATCGACGGAAACGCTTAATCAAATTCCCGTCGGAGTGCCGCCGACCAGCAGTATCTACAGCTCCCAGTCCAATCTCGGGGCGTGCTGAGCGGCAGCCGATAACTGATTGGGCTACGGCCGGCCATGCGATACCAGGCGAGCGCGAGCCTCGGCATCCAGATTATAGACAGCCCTGACGCGGTCGAACGATTTAAGAAATGCCCCCAGAATTGAAAGGCCGGTTTCGCCGCCAATCTCGGCGTGCCAATTCGGCTCGCCGGCGCGCGCGCGGATGCGCACGCGCGGCATATATTCCGCCGCGCTGCGACCTAAGGATTTGGAAAATTCGGTTTCAATCACCCCCATCAGTTTTGCCATCGTGAGCTGCTGCCGATCGCTCATGCCTGCTTGGTCCATCCGTCGAACATTCCAAAATGAATGAGGCCGCTTTGGTCAGCGGCCTCATTCCCCGAAGTATCCTGCTTTCGGCTACCAGGTGGTCCAGGTGTCGCCTCGCCAATAGCCGCGGCCTTCATGCTCACGGAACCTGATGGTTGGGCCTGCCCTCCAGGTGTCCTCGTGCACAATGACACCGGCAGCCGACGGGTACGCATATCTTTCGTGCGCATGCCAGCAGACATTGTTTCTGCATACGATGGCCGCCGACGCGCCAACGCTTGTGATCGCGAGCAGGCCAGCACCGATAGCGGTGCCAAGGATGGTTTTTCCGAGCGTCATGCACGCCTCTCCTTTCGCGTTTCCGAACACGCGCGATAACGTCGCATGGTGTAAGTCGTTCCGGCGTATCGGTGTCCCTGGAACAGGATCAGCGTTGCCGTCTTTCTGATGAAAGTGGGAAGGGCGGCTTCCCGCACGCCTCGCGGCTGACGGCGCGATCAGGTTCCAATGATCGCGCCGAAGTGAATGAACGCGATTGTCCGCTCGCGCTTTGCCCTAGAGCTAACACAGGCGGGAGTGGAACCATGTCAGCCGGCGAAGCGGCATGCGTCATGCGATTTAATTGTCCGAATTGCGATGCGATTTACGATCTCGTGCGCACCGAAGGCGAATCCGGCTCGACCGACCGGGACCTCGTGTGCCTCGCCTGCGGCGCTCCGCTGCAAAGTCGCGAGGGCCGTTTCATCCTGAAATATTTCCTGCTGGAGCCGACGCGCCACCACGCCGGCAGGCGCGAGGTGGGCTAGCTGGACAGCCGTCGTGCGGAAGACGATTGCGTTGTTCGCAGTGGGAGCTACCGGTGTTTCCCGCTATCGTAGCCGACTTGGTGGTCTCTCCATTTCAGGAAGTCGGCGTATAGCTCATCCGCCGCTTTGTCGGACGGATTGATGTGTCCGGTTGGCAATGGATCGGAATTCGTCGGATTGTGGGCGGTCTGCGCACCATTTGGCCCAGATTGATCGGCAGTGCGCAGATGCCAGCACTTGTGCTGCGTCGTCCGGTTCGTTCGGTAGTACCAGTGGCTATTCTGTGGTGCATCGGATGGCGGAGCGGATAAGCAACTTACCTGGTTTTGAGCGCCGGCTGGGGCGCTGACGCTCAAGAGTGCGCAGACAAACGTGGTCGAGCCAATCGACCTCCATATTCGCGACGGCATAGTGAACTCTCCCTTCCCGGCCTCGCCATCATCGAATGTCCGCGCAAAACTCGATCACAATGCGATACAAATTCGGCAAAGTTGCGCGGATTGCCTGCTCCAAAATGACACGAATTCCCCAGGTCCCGGAGTGAGCCTCGCGATGAAATGAGCGGTGAGCCTGGCCGGGCGAATGGCTGGCGCTCCACTGCACTTTCATGCGACGCTTTGTGTCGCGTCGATTCTCGAAGGTCGAGCACATGATCTGCCCCGAATGCCACGGCTTGCCGCAATTCCCGCCATGCTCGACATGCTTCGGCTCGGGGTTCGCCCACTGCTGCGAAGGCGAACGTTGCCAACCTGCCGATGGCGATTTAGCCGAGCGACCTAACGAGACAAGTCCTGGACGACGACCTCTAATGCGCCCCACCTCGTCAGCGCGCGACTTTTAGATTTTCCGCGGCGGTTTGCTGCGACTGTCGACAAGCTCACGCCAGCCAGCAAACGCGGCGTTTTCCGGGCTGGGAAAGCGGGATCCTCTACGTCGCGGCGCGAGAGGGCCTTTACCGCATCCAAACGCTGACAAACGCTGTCACCATCGACTGTCACCAGCGTTCCTGCTGTCGTCGCTCGAAAGTCGTTTGCGCTGCCCGCGCTGCGGCAACAGGCGGATGATTGTGATGTTCGAGCCGCCGGCCCGTGCGGCAACGGCGCGCTGAAGCAAGCATCGCCGAATTGTCGTACAGTTCGCACGGGTAGGCAGCGCGACCTGAGGCAAACAGATGCGATGGCTCCGCTATGCTACGGTGGGTATAGCCGGTGTCGTTGCCGGGGCCATTTCCTCCGTTGCATTCGCATTCGCCTGCTTGCAGGCGATGCAATTGATTTACGACTCCGATAGTGCCGGGTGGCTTCTTGTTTTCACTTGGCCAGTCTGGCTAGGCTTGGTGCTCGGTGCCGGGGTGTTTGTTGGAATTATATCGGCCATGTTCGTGCACAAGAAATTACTGGCGGCGACCGCTCCCGTACGGAGGTGATGGCCTGTGACCGGCCTTAACTGTCACCAAATGCGGTCACCACTGTCACCAACGGGGCAGCTAAGTCATTGATTTCATTCATTGGCGCGCCCTACGGGAATCGAACCCGTGTTTCCGCCGTGAAAGGGCGGCGTCCTAGACCGCTAGACGAAGGGCGCGCAACCGCGCGGAACGCGCGGTAATAATGGCGCGCGACATATAAAGTGGTTCGCCCCCGCCAGCAAGCAAGCGCCGCAGGGGCGGTTGGGCCGTCAGGAAGGTGGACCGGCTACCAATGCCCCACATTGGGCATCGACGTCCAAGGCTCCTTGGCCGGAAGCGGCGAGCCCTTTTGCAGCAATTCGATCGAATGGTGGTCCGGCGACCGCACGAACGCCATGTTGCCGTCGCGTGGCGGCCGGTTGATGCTGACGCCGGCCTTCATCAGCCGCTCACACAGGGCATAGATGTCGTCGACCTCATAGGCGAGGTGGCCGAAATAGCGCGCCTCGCCGTAATCCTCGGTGTTCCAATTATATGTCAGCTCGACCAGCGGCGCCTGACGGCCGGCCGGTCCGTTCGCCACCAGTGCGTCGTCCGCGGACGCCGCCAGGAACACCAGCGTGAATTTCGCCTTGTCGTCGACCCGGCGGCGGACTTCGGTCAATCCGAGCTTGTTGCAATAGAAGTCGAGCGCTGCGTCAAGGTCGCGCACGCGCAGCATAGTGTGCAGGTATCGCATGATGAAATCCTCCGCTGCTGCAGGGCCGCCGGTTTTCGATTAGTCTCGCTGACGGTAATGGAACGCGTTCGGTTCCGGAAGGTTGGGTGGACGAGGCATGATCGCTCCAGACCTCAATACCGCAATGACAAGCCTCGGTACGATGATACACGACGCCAAGGTCGTCGTGCCATTCACCGGGGCCGGCATCTCGACCGAGTGTGGCATCCCGGACTTCCGGTCACCCGGTGGATTGTGGACCAAGAACGCGCCGATCATGTTCGACGAATTCCTGGCGAGTCAGGACGCGCGCAACGAATCGTGGCGGCGGCGTTTCGCGATGAGCGACCAGTTCGGCGACGCCAAGCCGGGCCGCGGTCATCGCGCGCTGGCTAGTCTCTATCGCGGCCGCAAGGTGCCTGGTGTGATCACGCAGAACATTGACAATCTGCATCAAGCCTCTGGCATTCTTCCCGAACACGTCGTCGAACTGCACGGTAATACGACTTACGCGACTTGTCTCGATTGCGCCACGCGCTACGAACTTGCCTGGGTCCGCCAGCGCATGGACGCGGCCAATGGCTGCGCGCCGGATTGTCCGTCATGCGGCGGCTTCATCAAGACCGCGACCGTCTCGTTCGGCCAGTCGATGCCGGAAGACGCCATGGCGCGTGCCGAGGCGCTGACGCTCGACTGCGATCTGTTCATCGCCATCGGTTCATCGCTCGTGGTGTGGCCTGCCGCCGGCTTCCCGTTGATGGCCAAACGCAACGGCGCGCGGCTTGTCATCATCAATCGGGAGGCGACCGAGTTCGATTCTGCCGCCGATCTTGTCGTGCGTCAGGACATCGGAACGGTGCTCGAACCCTTCATTGTCCATTGAAATTGCGCTCCATCCACTCTTTTGCACAGGGTACTGAGGCTTTTCGCCCACCCATGCATTTTCCCTCTTTTCGGATGGATGTTGGGTGTTATCCTCGTTTGCAGAGATTCGTGAAAGCGCCCGGGGGGCGCCAGCAAAGAGCGGCGGCGGCCACGGCGTCATGGCGTCGGACGGGTTTGAACCAAAAAGCACTGGACCGGGTTTCGAACCCGAGGTCGATCTCGCTAACGAGACGGCCGCGACGGTTATCGAGATGTCCGGTGTCATCAAGTGGTTCGATGTTGCCAAGGGGTATGGCTTCATTGTTCCCGATAACGGCATGGCGGACGTTCTCCTGCATGTGACGTGCCTGCGCCGCGATGGCTTCCAGAGCGCCTATGAGGGCGCGCGGATAGTTTGCGAAGTGCTGGCGCGACCCAAGGGCCTGCAGGCGTTCCGCATCATCTCCATGGACGAATTGACCGCGATTCATCCGGCGCAGCTTCCGCCACCACGAACTCATGTTACTGTGGTCCCGACGAGTGGTCTCGAACGGGCACAGGTGAAATGGTTCAATCGGCTTCGCGGATTCGGCTTCCTCACGCGCGGCGAGGGTACGCCGGATATCTTCGTCCATATGGAAACGCTGCGTCGGTTCGGCATCACCGAGTTGCGGCCGGGCCAGTTCGTGCTGGTGCGGTACGGCCCCGGCTCGAAAGGCATGATGGCGGCCGAGGTGCGGCCGGAGGGCGGATCGCTCGGTCCGGCATCGCACTAGCGGCACTCGCCGTGTTGCTTTCATCACGAAAGAGATGGCTCGGGCGGCTCGTTGCTGCCTTGTTCATGGCGGTTTGCGCCTTTGCGGCGCCGGCGCCGGCGCGCGCCGCCGGAAAGGCAACGATCGAGATCGCGTCCTCGACCGGCGTCCACGCCTTCAACGTGACGATAGTCGCTAATGAAAAGGAGCGCGAACGCGGCCTGATGTTCGTCAAGCACCTGCCCGAGGGCCAGGGCATGCTGTTCGACTTCAAGACCGATCAGCCGGTGTCGTTCTGGATGCACAACACCTACATCTCGCTGGACATGTTCTTCATTCGCAGCGACGGCACCATCACGCACATTGCGGCTAACGCCAAACCGTTGTCGGATGCGTTGATTCCGTCCGAAGGCCCGGTACGCGGCGTCCTCGAAGTCATCGCCGGCACGGCCGAAAAGCTCGGCATCAAGCCAGGCGATCATGTCGCCGGGGCATTCTTCCCGCACTAGCGGCTCGTGCCCTTCGCCAGGATCGCTTGCTGGCCGGGAACGAACCGTGTATCCGGAGGCGAACCGGGCGGGGTATAGCGCAGCCTGGTAGCGCGGCAGTTTTGGGTACTGCAGGTCGCAGGTTCAAATCCTGCTGCCCCGACCATCCGCCTTCGTTTCGCTCCGGCGTAAATGCCGCTTCGCAGGAAGGACTCTACGCCTCATGACCGCCCGCATCTACAGACCAGCGCGCACGGCGATGCAGTCCGGTAACGCCAAGACCAGGGAATGGGTGCTGGATTACGAGCCGGAGCAGCCGCGCGCGGTCGAACCGCTCATGGGCTGGACCAGCTCAGGCGATATGAAGCAGCAGCTTCGGCTGCGCTTTGCCACCAAGGAAGAGGCGGTCGCCTATTGCGAGCGCGAGGGCATTGCCTACCAGGTTTTCGAGAGCACTCCGCACAAGCGCGCCCGCATGTCCTATTCGGATAATTTTGCCGCCGGACGGCGTGGCGCCTGGACCCACTAGTGTGGCGCTAGGGCGATTTCGTTCTAAACCGACACGATCTGCGCCGCGGGCTTGGCGGTTTCTGGGGCAGCCTTGCGCGACCCGGCGCGCTGGCGCAGCAGCGACGTGAAGCGCTCTTCCGGCATCGGCTGGCCCAGCAGGAAGCCCTGACCGTAGTCGCAGCCCATGCTGACCAGCGCCATGGCGTCGGCGGCCTTTTCGATCCCGATGGCGACGGCGACCGAGCCAAAATTGTGGGCAAGGTCGATGACGGTCTTACACAATGGCGCGTTGACCTTGTCGGTGCCGCAGTCGGCGACAAAGTTTCGGTCAAGTTTGAGTTCGGCGAACGGCAGCTCCTTAAGCCGCACCAGCGAGGAATAGCCGCGTCCGAAATCGTCGATCGCGAGTTTGACGTTGAGCGGGGCCAGGCGCTTGGTAATGTCGCTCGCAAGCTTTAAATCGGTGACGATTTGTTCCTCGGTGACGTCGATGATCAGCCCCGGCCATTTTACATAATGCGGGCGGTATTTCTGTACGATCTCGGCGATGTCGATCTTGACGAGCGCGCTGACAGGAATGTTGACGGCGAGCCGTAGGCTGACACCGAGCTTGGCAAAATTGAGTTCGCTGCGCAGTGACTGCGTCAATGCGAGTTCGGACAGCTTGATCAAGGCGGTGTCCGGCGCGCCGGGCATGAACGCACCCGGCATCAACACGCCGTAAGTTGGGTGGCGCACCCGGGCGAAGGCCTCGGCGCCAACCAGTTGCTTTTTGCGCAGGTCGATTTTCGGCTGAAACCAGAACTCGACCCAATTGCTTTTCAGGGCCTCGTCGAGATCGACGCGGCCGGCGGCGGCCGGTGGATCGCCGAGTTGGAGATCTTGCAGAATTTTCGCGATCGTGCCGGTCTCGAACGGCTTCTTCAGCGGCGGCAGCATCAACAGCCGATGCTGATCGCCGATTCCCTTGACGTGCGCCAGCACCGCCGCGCCGCGATTCGACATCAGCTGCACATAGCCGCTGTAGCCGCGCTGACCGAGCGCCGCGACGCAGCCGATGGCTTCAGCCGATTCCAGCGCAATGTTGAGGAAGACCGCATCGGGGGTGCGCTGGCCCATCGCGGCGAGCAGGCCCTGACCGTCGGAGAACTCTTCGGTGTCGATGCCGGCCCCATGCATGATTAGCGACAGAAAGTGACAAATGCTGGGGTCCGAATCGACAACGTAACACAGAGGTGTGCGCGCGCCGCCGCGCGACGCATCGGCCTGCGGCGCAGAGGAGGCGGCCGGGTTGGTCGTTAGCGGCTGCGCGGGGGTCGCACTCATGGTCTTTGGGGCCTGCACCCGCACGGCGGGAACCTGCATCATCAGTAAAAATACTTAACCGGTCGTTTGCGGATGCGCCCCAAGGCCAGGGCCGGAGGCGGCGGGACCTATGCGCGGCCCGTGGACCGGGTGAGGGAGCGGCCTCTGGGAGCGGGCAAGACGGCATGCTACAGAGTATCACCTGCCGTCGCGCCGAACCGGGCGCCTTGTCGCACCAATAACAATACCGCGAGGGACACGACCATGACCAAAAAGGATTCCACGCCGAAACTCGATCGCCGCAAATTCCTTGCAGCTGCGGCCGTTGCCGGTGCCGGTAGCGCCGTCAAGCCGGCCGACGCAGCCCCAAGCACCGCGGTGCAGGCGCCGCCGCGCGTTCCCTCGGCGCTGCCGCCGAACGAGCGGGTTGCCGCGGCAGAAACCGATGTGCCGAATATCCCGCCGTATTCGACCGAGCACGCCCGTCCCGGCTCGGACTTCATGGTCGATGTGGTCAAGTCGCTCGACATCAAGTATTCGCCGTCCAATCCGGCGTCGAGCTATCGCGCCTTTCATGAATCGCTGATTGACTACGGCAAGAACACGATGCCGGAGTTCTTGACCTGCACGCACGAAGAAGTCGGTGTCGGCATCGCGCACGGCTACTACAAGATCGCCAACAAGCCGCTGATGACCACGTGCCACGGCACTGTCGGTCTGATGCACGCCACCATGAATATCTACAATGCTTTCTGCGACCACGCGCCGGTCCTCGTGTTTGCGGGCAACGACATGGATGCGGCCTATCGGCCGCCGGGCGTGCCGACAATCCACTCGGCGCAGGACATCAACGCGATCGTGCGTGATTACACCAAGTGGGACGATACACCGGTCTCAGCCCAGCATTTTGCCCAGTCGGTGGTGCGCGCCTATCAGATCGCGACGACGCCGCCATGCGCGCCGGTCGTCATTTCGCTCGACGATGGTTTGGCGACAGAGCCCATCAGGGACTACGGCCAGGCGCTCTATATTCCGAAATTCGTGCCGGCGGCGCCGCCGGCGGGGGAGCAAGGCGCGGTGCGGGAGGCGGCTCGCCTTTTGGCCAACGCCGAACGCCCGGTGATCGTCGCCGACCGCGCAGTGAACACGCAGAGGGGTATGAACCTTCTGGTGCAACTCGCCGAGCTGTTGCAGGCGCCACTGGTGCGTCAGCGCGCCCGGCTCAATTTCCCCACTACGCATCCGCTCGGCCGTCCGGGGGCGGTCGTCGGCCAGGCGGACGTGATCCTCGGCCTCGAACTGACTGACTACTGGGATACGGTCAATAAGTTCACCGACAACAACCATGAGGGCATTGGCAGCTTCGGGAGCCGCGTCAAGCCAGGCACCAAGCTCATCAGCATCAGCGCGCAGTCGCTCTTGACCAAATCGAACTATCAGGAGTTCGAGCGCTTCCAGAGCGTCGACGTGCCGATCACCGGCGACGTCGAGGCCACGCTGCCGTCGCTGATCGAGGCGGTTAAGGCCGCGATTCCCGACAGCCGCAAGGATGCGATGTCGAAGCGTGGCCAGGCGATCAAGGAGGCGCACGCCAAGGCCCGCGAGGCCACCAAGCAGCTTGCCGCCATTGCCTGGGATGCAAGTCCGATCTCGACCGCGCGGCTGTGTATGGAACTCTATGCACAGATCAAGGATCTCGACTGGTCGATGGTGCCGTCCTCCGGCAACGTCAGCGGCTGGCCGACGCGGCTTTGGCCCATGGATAAGGTCTATCAATTCACCGGAACGTCCGGCGGCTACGGGGTCGGCTGGGGTGCCCCCGCTTCGGTCGGCGGTGCGCTCGCCAACCGCGACGAGGGCCGCTTCTCGGTGTCGATCCAGTCCGACGGCGACCTGATGTATGCACCGGGCGCGCTATGGACTGCGGCACGGCACAAGATCCCGCTGCTTGCGGTGATGCACAACAACCGCGGTTATCATCAGGAAGTGATGCATATCCAGCGGTTGGCGAATTTCCGCGATCGCAATCCCAATGTCGGGAACGATCTGGCGCCAATCGGTACCAGCATCATGAATCCCGATATCGAGTACCACAAGCTGGCGGAGTTGATGGGCTGGTGGGCCAAGGGTCCCATCAAAGATCCGGCCGACCTCGCACCGGCGCTCAAGGAAGCGGTCGCCGTTGTCAAATCCGGCCAGCCGGCCCTGCTCAATGTGTGGACGCAGCCGCGTTAAGGAGAAACAGTCAATGATGAAAGTTCGCGTCCACCTCGTGCTTGCGGCCCTGGCGGCAAGCGTTGCGTTCACTCAAGCGGCTGCCGCCGACCCGTCGGCCGAGAACGGCAAGACCGAGTTCGTCAAGAATGGTTGCTGGCAGTGCCATGGCTTTCAAGGCCAGGGCTCCGTGGCGTCCAGCGGCGGCCGGGTCATCGCCAACACGCAGCTGCCGTTCGAGGCTTTCAAGGCCTATGTGCGCAATCCGACCGGCGCCATGCCGCCGTTCCACGCCGAGATGATCTCGGACTCGACGCTTGCCGACATCTACGCCTACCTGGAATCGCGGCCGAAACCGCAGCCGGCGAAGGATATCCCGCTGCTGAATAGTTTGTCGTCCAAGTAGCGCCGGCCGAGCAGCGCCCCTTACGCCTGATGTCCATGCCAACAACCCCCGCGAGCCACTTGCGGGGGCTGAATTTCAGGCGTGCGGCGTTATAGTAGCGACGATAATGGCAGGCTCAGCGCACAACGCACGATGAGAGGCCGATGAGCGGCAAAGGCCAGATGCGGCTCGGCGCCTTCTTCAATCCCACGGGGCATCACGTTGCTTCGTGGCGGCACCCGCGCGCGCAGGCCGATGCCGGCATCAACTTCCAGCACTATCTCGACATCACCCGCACCGCCGAGCGCGGCAAATTCGACATGATCTTTCTGGCGGACAATCTCGGCGTCCGCCAAGCGCACATGGAGGCGCTGTCGCGGTCGGCGCAATATATCGCCAATTTCGAGCCGCTCACCTTGCTGTCGGCGCTGGCGACGCACACGAGCCATATCGGCCTCGTGGCCACGGCCTCGACGAGCTACAACGAGCCGTTCCATGTGGCGCGCAAATTCGCGTCGCTCGATCACTTGAGCGGCGGTCGCGCCGGCTGGAATCTCGTGACCTCGGGGCAGGAAAACGAGGCGCGTAATTTCAATCGCGAAAAGCATTACGAACACGGCGAGCGCTACGAGCGCGGGCGAGAGTTCGCCCGCGTCGTTCTCGGCCTGTGGGACAGCTGGGACGACGACGCCTTCGTGCGCGACAGAGCGACCGGGCAGTTCTTCCGGCCGGACGGTCTGCACCAGCTCAACCACCGCGGCGAGCAGTTTTCGGTGCTCGGCGCCCTCAACATTCCGCGCTGTCCGCAGGGCTATCCGGTAATCGTGCAGGCCGGCGGCTCCGACGACATGATCGGAGTTGCCGCCGAGTTTGCCGAAGTGATTTTCTGCGCGCCGCTGACGCTCGAAGCCGCGCAGCGGTTCTACGCCTCGCTCAAGGGCCGGCTTGCTGCGCACGGCCGTACGCCGGACGACATGAAAATCCTGCCGGGGCTGTCGACCGTGGTCGGCCGCACCGATGCGGAAGCACTGGAAAACTATCAGTATCTCAATTCGCTCATTCATCCCATCGTCGCCCGCGAAATCCTCTCGACGGTGCTGGGCAATGTCGATCTTTCGCCTTATCCGTTTGACGGGCCGCTGCCGGAGAATCTTCCGCGCTCGAACGCGAGCTTGCAGATTTTCCAGGAAGTCACCGCGATGGCGAAGCGGGAAAATATGAGTATCCGCCAGGTGGCGATCCGTGTCGCCGGCGCGCGCGCCAAGGCGGTGATCTACGGCTCGCCTACAACCATCGCCGACATGATGGAAGATTGGTTCCGTAAGGACGGTTGCGACGGCTTCAACATCATGCCGCCGTTCCTGCCGGGCGCGCTCGACGATTTCGTCGACTTGGTGATTCCGGAATTGCAGCGGCGTGGTCTGTTCCGTACCGAATATTCGGGGCGGACCTTGCGCGAGAATCTTGGGCTCCGGCGGCCGCCCAGCCGCTACGCCAACAAAACGCTGGCGAACGGCGCGGACGAGCCGCGGCCGCGCGCGGCATCTGGAGGATGACAGTGATCAATGTTCGAAGGCTGGGGCACGCGACGCTGACGACGCCCGATATCGATCGTCAGATCGAGTACTACACCGAAGTCGTGGGACTGACCCTGGTCGAGCGCAGCAAAGATAAAGCCTTTCTCGCCTGCAAGCTCGGGCTTGAGGCGATCGCGCTTGAGCCCGGCCAGGGCAACGCGATGTCGCGCATCTCCTTTCAGGTCGATCCCGGCCGCGATCTCGACGATGTGGCACGGGCGCTCGCCAAGGACGGAGTGAAGACCGAGCGCAAGAGCGGCATTTCGCCGGGCATCGCCAAGGCGGTCGTGTTCACCGACCCGAAGGGCACTGAAGTCCAGATTTTCTCCGACTATGTATTCGCGCGCGACGACGGCCGTAGCGCGGGTGTCATGCCGCTGAAGCTCGGCCACGTCGCCTACCGCGTCGACGACGTGCAGAAGACAGTGAAATTCTACTGTGACGTGCTCGGTTTTCGCGTCTCCGATTGGCGCGACAGTACATTCGCATTCCTGCGCTGCAATACCGACCACCACACCGTGAATTTCGTCTACGACGCGGAGCCGCAGCTCCATCACATCGCCTTCGAGGTCAAGGACTGGGCGGAAATCCAGCGTGCAGCGGAAACGCTGGCGCGTCACGATATCCATCTGGTGTGGGGACCCGGACGGCATATTATCGGCCACAATATCGCGATCTATCACCGCAATTCGGATAAAGTGCGCGTCGAGTTCTTTTGCGAGATGGACCTGATGAAGGACGAAAGCCTCGGCTATTTCGATCCGCGGCCCTGGCATCAGGACAGGCCACAGCGGCCTAAAGTGTGGGGACCGGAAACGTTGCGCAACTACTGGGGTTATGGTTCCGAGCGCATCATTCGCGGCTATCAGACGATCGAGTAGGGTGCGTCGGCCGGCCAGGGAGTAAATCGATGAAACTCTGCATGTTCCATCTGATGCCGTATCGGGATCTGCCGGCGGACTATGAGAAGCGTTACAACGCCAGCCACATCGAGCCGATCTGGTTCGACGTCGCCGATGCCGACAAGGTCGGCCAGTTCTACAACGCTACGCTCGACGAGATGCTGCATGCCGCAAAGGCCGGCATGCACGGGCTGTGCACCAATCAGCACCACCAGAACGTCTACGGCTTTATGGCGAACCCGAGCCTCATGGGTTCGGTTCTCGCGCGCGGGACGGCCGGCCAGAACGTCGCCATCATTCAGCTCGGCTCGACGCTTCCCTCAACCACGCCCCCGACCCGCATCGCCGAGGAATACGCGATGCTCGATTGCATCAGCGGTGGGCGGCTGGTGGCGGGGTTCCCGACTGGACTGCCCTCGGACGTGACGCTGTCCAACGGCGTCGTGCCGATCGAGCAGCGGGAGCGCTACCGTGAGGCGCTGGCGCTCGTCACCAAGGCGTGGTCGGCCCGCGAGGTGTTTGCCTGGAACGGCAAGTACTACCAGCTCGGCATGGTCAATCTCTGGCCGCGGCCGATCCAGCAGCCGCACCCGCCGATCTGGATTCCCGGGGCGGGCATTTCGGCCACCGCCGATTACGTTGTCGATCACGACCATTGCTTCTGCCATCTCAGCTATTACGGGCTGAAATCGGCGGAGGAGGTCAGCGACCGTTATTGGGAAACCTGTGCGCGCAAGGGCCGCGACGACAATCCGCATCGCTACAGTTTTCTGCAACTGATTGGTGTCGCCGAGACCGACGCCGAAGCAGAGCGCATCTACGGGCCGCACGGCGAATATTTCTTCAACAAGCTGCTCTATAACGCGCCGCAATACCAGCAGATACCCGGGTGCCTCGAATACGAAGGCATGCGAGCAGCGCTGCGCGGTACGATCCGCTCGTCGATCAACTTGCGGGAGCTGAAGGCCAAGGACTTCTTCGAGCGCGGCTTCATTGTGGTCGGCAGCCCGAAGACCGTGCGCGAGAGACTGTTGGACGGCGTCAAGCGGCTGCGCATCGGCCATCTGCTGACGCTGCTGCATTTTGGTTCGATGCCGACCGAGGTCTGCAAGGCCAACATCGATCTGTTCGCCCGCGAGGTATTGCCGCATCTCGCCCCGCAATGGGATGACAAATACGAAGACCGCTGGTGGCCCGAGCGGTTGCGGGCGAAGCGGCCTGCTGTCGCCACGCCGGCTATGGCCGTCGCGTCCTGAAAGAACCCAACATGGCGAAATCGGAAATACGCCGGCTCAAGCTCTGGCAGGACCGGATCGAGACCGAAGTGGAGATCAGCGGCGAGGGGCCGCCGCTGATCTGGCTGCACGGACCATGGGGGCTCAATCCCGATCGCGCCTTCATCGAGCGATTGGCCTTGCAGCACACGGTCTATGCGCCGAGGTTTCCGGGGACGACGCCGGGCGAACCGAATGCGGTTCACGAACTCGTCGGCTGGCATGACCTGACAGTGTATTACTGCGAATTGTCGGATCGGCTCGGCCTTGGCGCGCCAACAGTCGCCGGCCATTCGTTCGGTGCGCTGCTTGGCGCCGAGATCGCCGCGGCGTCGCCAAAGTCGGTGAGCCGGCTGGTTCTGATCGATCCGGTTGGGTTGTGGCGCGACGATCTCCCGGTCAAGAACTGGATGGTGCTAAGCGAAAAGGCGCGGCGCTCGGCGTTGTTCGCTGATCCCGAAGGTGACGCGGCCAAGCGCTTCTTCACGATGCCGAGTGACCCGGACGCGCGCCTCGACGCGCTGTCGCAGATGATCTGGTCGCAGGCCTGCACCGGCAAGTTCGTCTGGCCCATCGCCGACCGCGGCTTTTCCCGGCGCGCGCACCGGATCGCAGCGCCGACTCTGATCATCTGGGGCGACACGGACGGCATCATCGCGCCGGACTACGCCAAGGAGTTTGCCAAGCGCATCGCCGGCGCCCACGTTGAAATGATCGCCAAGGCCGGGCATTTGTCGCAGATCGAGCAACAGGATGCCGTGGCGAAGGCGGTGTTGAACTTTCTCATGAGCTGAGTGCCGCGGCGGGTACATAGCGTCGCTACACGGGCTCGTGAGTATCGGTTGCGCAGGCGCGCCGGGATTGTGATTGGCGTGGCGGCGCCGGGGTGTCTTAAAAGCGCTGCACGACGGGCCGCGCCGGGGAGGCGTCGCCGGCACGACCAGCACGGAGGAGACGATGGCTCGCGGGATGGCGCCGGTTACCGGCAAGGCAAGAATCTTCACGCGGCGCGCGCTGGTTGGCGTGGCGATCGCCGCTGGCCTGTTCGCGGCCGGCCATGGAATGCTGGCGCGGGCCGCCGAGCCGGCCGTAACCATTCCGCCGCCGGCGCTCGATCCCAAGCCGGCAAACGAAGGCCCGCAGACCATTGTGCTGGCCGGCGGCTGCTTCTGGGGCGTCCAAGGCGTGTTTGAACACACCAAGGGCGTCACGAACGCGGTGTCGGGATATTCCGGCGGCAGCAAAGATACTGCCCACTACGAGATGGTCGGCACCGAGCGGACCGGCCATGCCGAGTCGGTGCAGGTGACATACGATCCGACACAGATTTCATATGGCAAGATTTTGCAAATTTATTTTTCGGTCGCGCACAACCCGACAGAACTGAACTATCAGGGTCCCGACAGCGGCCCGTCGTATCGGTCGGCGATCTTCTACGCCAACACCGAACAGAAGCGCATCGCCGAGGCCTATATCGCGCAGCTCGACAAAGCACACGCTTTCCCTGCTGCGATCGTGACGAAGCTTGAGGCGTTCAAGGGCTTCTATCCGGCCGAAGACTATCACCAGGATTTCCTGGTGTTGCATCCGACCTATCCGTACATCGTATTCAACGATCTGCCGAAGGTTGAGAACCTCAAGCGGCTGTTCCCGGACTATTATCGGGAAAAGCCGGTCACCGTGATGGCGTCGAGCAAGCCGACGCAATAACTCGCCGGCGACTTAACGGCAGCTCCTGCTGGAGCGGACGTCGCTGCGTCCTGTGCGCGTTTTCCTAAGCCGAACAATCCATGTTGCAGTGCATCGCGGGACGCGGGCGGCGCACGACGCTGTGATCCCCCGACTGAAGGTCTATAGCGTTCCCCCCTTTCCTGACGTATCGTGGTGGGCAGAGACGGAATCTAAAAAAGTTCCGCTCGCAATGTCTGCATAACGCAAGGGGGAGGGTGCCCATGGCTATGGCAACCACAGTTGGCTCGCTACCTGACGCCGAACACAGCGCGCAACTGCGCAAGGCGGTCATCGCATCGACGGTCGGTACTGCGATCGAGTGGTACGACTTCTTTCTGTATGGCACCGCGGCCGGGCTTGTGTTCGGGAAGCTCTTTTTTCCCAACAACGATCCGCTTTCGGCGACATTGCTTTCCTTCGGAACCTATTTCATCGGCTTCGTCGGCCGGCCAATCGGCGCCGCCATCTTCGGCCATTACGGCGACCGCATCGGCCGCAAGGCGACCCTGATCGCCACCCTGATGTGCATGGGTCTGGCGACCTTCTTCGTCGCCTTTGTGCCCACCTACGCCTCGATCGGTATCTGGGGCGCGGTCCTGCTCACCGTCCTGCGCGCGCTGCAAGGCATCGGCGTCGGCGGCGAGTGGGGCGGTTCGGTGCTCTTGGCGATGGAATGGTCACGTACCCACGGTCAGCGCGGGCTGGTGGCCTCGTGGCCGCAATTCGGCGTCCCCTGCGGGCTGTTGTTGTCAACGCTGGCGGTCGCCGTGTTCAGCGCCTGGTCGGGCGACCAATTCGCGGTCTGGGGCTGGCGCGTCCCGTTCGCGCTGTCGATCATCCTCGTCGGTATCGGGCTGTGGATCCGCCTCGGCATCCTCGAGACGCCGGTCTTCCAGGAACTGCTGGACAAGAACAAGATCGAAAAAGCTCCGATCGTCGAGGTGATCAAGAAGCAGCCCAAGGAGATCATCCTGTCGGCGCTGCTGCGGATGTCCGAGCAGGCGCCGTTCTACATCTTCACGGCGTTCGTGTTCGCCTACACGGTGGGCACACTGAAGATGGACCGCGGTTTCATCCTGTCCGCGGTGGTGGTGGCGGCCTGTGTATCCTTCTTCACCATTCCGCTCGCCGGCCATTTCTCCGATCAGATCGGCCGCAAGAAGATGTATCTGACCGGCGTGGTGCTGATGGGCCTGTTCGGCTTTGTGTACTTCGCCATGGTCGACACGGCCACGCCCGCCCTGGTGTTCATCGCCATCGTGCTGTCACTGATCCCGCACGACATTCAATATGGACCGCAAGCCGCGCTGATCGCCGAGTCGTTCACCCCGCGCTTGCGCTACAGCGGCGCGTCGCTCGGCTATCAGCTGGCGTCGATCATCGCCGGTGGCCCGGCGCCGCTCATCGCGACGGCGCTGTTCGCGACGTACCATTCCGGCTATGCGATCTCCTGGTACATCGCGGGGTGTGCGGTGGTCAGTCTGATCTCGGCAGCGATGATGCCGGACTTCACGGGCAAGTCGATCAGCGACGACGCCTACAGCGAAGACTGATCAAAGCTTGATCGATGACAGATGTTCCGGGGCCCGCGCGGCCCCGGAATTTTTTGATAGGCTCGATCCGTCGGGGTCGGAGTGAAAATGCGCATCTTTCTCACCGGCGCAAATGGCTACATCGGCGGCGCGGTTGCGGGCGCGCTGATCGAGGCCGGTCACACGGTGCGGGGTCTGGTTCGCGGCAGGGAAAAGGCCGATCTGGTCGTGGCGCAGGGTGTCGAGGCGGTTATTGGCTCGCTGGACGACGCGGCGCTGTTGCAAGCTGAAGCGCAGGCGGCCGATGCCGTGATTAACGCTGCGTCCAGCGATCATCGCGGCGCGGTCGAGGCTCTTATTGCCGCCATGGCCGGCTCCGGCAAACCCTTCATTCATTCGAGCGGAAGCAGCATTGTGGCCGATCTCGCGCTGGGTGAGCCAACCGAGCGAGTTTTTGATGAAACGACGCCGATTGAGCCGCTGCCCGAAAGGGCCGCGCGCGTCGCGATCGACCGGCTGGTGCTTGCGGCCCCGGGTATTCGTTCGATCGTCCTGTGCAATGCGATGATCTACGGCGAGGCGGTGGGCCCGCCGGCGCAGAGCGTGCAGATTCCCGCACTGGTGCGGCAGGCGAGGGCATCGGGAATAGCGCGCTATATCGGCCGCGGCTTAAATCGATGGTCGAACGTGCATATCGCCGACGTGGCGGCGGCCTATGTCCTGGCGCTCGCCAAGGCACCCGCGGGGACATTTTGCTATGTCGAGAGCGGCGAGGAGGCGCTCGGGAATATCGCCGGCGCAATTGCCGCCCGGCTTGGCCTCGGCGCTGCACAATCGTGGTCCGCCGAGGAGGCGATTGCGGCCTGGGGACGCAATTTGGCGGTGCTCTCGCTCGGCTCCAACAGCCGCGTTCGCGGTAAAGCTGTGGCCGCACTCGGCTGGTCGCCGACGCGGCGATCAGTGACGAATTGGATTGCGCGCGAAATGGTGTAGCGCGGGGCGGCCTCCGCTGCGCCTACTTCACCGCGCCACCGGTGATCCCGCTGATGAACCGATCGAGAAATAGATTGTACGCGATTGCTACCGGGATACTGGCGATCAACGCGCCGGCCATGATCTCCCCCCAATAAAAGACGTCGCCGCGGATGAGATCGGTTGCGACGCCGAGCGTGATCGGCTTCTGATCCGATGCCGATATGAAGGTCAGGGCGTAGACGAATTCCTGCAAGGTCAGCGTAAAGGTGAAGATCACGACCGTCAGGATGCCGGGCACCGACAGCGGGATCGCCATCTTGACGAAAGCGCCGAACAGACTGCATCCGTCGACGATCGCGGCCTCTTCGATCTCGACCGGCAGGGCCTTGAAGAAGCCCATCAGCAGCCAGGTGCAGAACGGTATGGTGAAGGTCGGATAGATCACCACCAGCGACCACATCGAGTTCTGCAATCCGAGCAGCGTCACCACGCGCGACAGCGGCAGAAACAGCAAGGTCGGTGGCACAAGGTAGGTCAGGAAGATGCCGATGCCGAGCGCCTCGCCGCTGCGGCCGGTCATCCGTGCCAGGCTGTAGCCGGCCGGGAGCGCGGTGACGAGCGTGATGGCTGTGACGCAAAGGCCGATGAGCAAGGAGTTTAACAGCCACCTCACGAACAGAGTTTTCTCGAACAGGTATCGGAAATGCTCGAGGGTCGGCGGATCGTTGAACCAGAACGGAATGTTGCTGACGTTGTAGAGATCGCCGTTCGTCTTGAACGACGTGATCACCATCCAATAGAACGGAAATGCAGCGAGAACGAAGAAAAACGCAACTGCGCCGTAAAAGGAGGTTTCCTGCAAGACGCCGACGAGAGGAGCGCGCCGCATGTCAGATCTCCCGCCGACGGATGAAGCGCAACATCACGACAACGACAATGAGCAATACCGGCAGCATGAACAGGGAAATGGCGGCGCCGTGCGACACATCGCCTGACACGATGCCGGTCTGGAAGCCCGCGAAGCCCAGAACGGACGTCGCGCCGATGGGGCCGCCCTGCGTCATCAGGAAAACGATCGACAGGTCCGTGAACGTAAACACGATGCCAAACACCAGCCCGATCGCCACGATCGGCAGGATCATCGGCATGATGATCTGATAGTTGCGACGCCAGAATCCGGCGCCGTCGACCGTCGCGGCGTCGAGCACATCCTGCGGCACCGCGGTGATGCCGGCGAGGAAGATGACGATGGCGAAGGGAAAGAACCGCCAGGCGTTGACGACAATGACCGACAGCATCGCCAGCGACGGTGTGCCAAGCCAGTTTGGCGCCTGGTCGCGGGTGATGAGACCCAGCGCGATCAGCGTCCAGTTGATCACGCTGTAGAGCGAATCGAACATCCATTGCCAGGCGACAGTGGCGAGCGCGATCGGCACCGCCCACGGCAGGATCACGAGCGCCCGCACCAGCTTGCGGCCGGGGAAGGGGCGCAGCAGCACCAGGGCGCCGAACTTGCCGAGAATGAGGCCAAGGATCTGCGATCCGAAGGTGAATATGAAAGTGTTGTAAAGCGTATGCCGGAATTCCGGATTTTCGACGACGTCGGCGAAATTTGCCAGGCCGACGAAGCGCCACGAGGGATCGTAGATCGTGTAGGCGCTGAGCGAGTAATACACCGCCATCAGGAACGGCACGCCGACCAGCAGCAGCACATAGAGGATGGCGGGAGCGACCAGCAGCGAGCCGAACACGTCGCGCCGGTCCAGGATGAACCGGAAGCGCGAGGCCGGCTTGGGGACTGACTCGGCGATTGCGACCATTGGCGAGTATGTCCTCTAGTGGCGGCTCGTCCGCTTGCCCTCGTTGTCAAACTGGCGCAGCGCGCTGTCGCGCACGGCGAACGGGTGCCACTCGCCGGTTCGGATCCAGTCATCGGCGACATGAGCCGGCGGCAGTTTCGCCGTGATCACCTGCTTCGGGTCGAAACCGTCCAGTGCGCCGTAGACGATGCGCTCGGAGCCAAGATACTCGGACCGATCGACACGAAACCTGAAATCGGTGCAGGACGCATCCTTGATCATGTCCTTGGGCAGGAAATTCTCCGGCCGGAATCCGAGATAGCCGCCATTGCGAGCGACGATATTCATCGGAGGGGCGCCGACAAAAGTGGCGACGAAGCGATCGGCGGGGTCGTCGTAGATTTGCGCCGGCGTTCCCACCTGGCGCACCAGGCCGCGATCAATGACGGCGATCCGGTCGCCCATGCCCATGGCTTCGACCTGATCGTGGGTCACGTAGATGGTAGTGACGCCGACCCGCTGCTGGAACTGCTTGATCTCCTGGCGGGCCGAAGAACGCAGCTTGGCGTCGAGATTCGACAGCGGCTCATCAAGCAGGAGCGCGGTCGGCTCGCGCACCAGCGCTCGCGCCAGCGCGACACGCTGGCGCTCGCCGCCTGAGAGCTGACGCGGCCGGCGGTCGAGCAGATGATCGATGCCGAACAGCTGCGAGGCCCACGCCACCTTCTTGTTGATTTCGGCGCTGGGCATGCGCTGGGTGCGCAACGGAAAGGCAATGTTGTGCCGGACCGTAAAGTGCGGGTAGAGGCCATAGCTCTGAAACATCATCGCTACGCCACGGGCTCGCGGAGGCATATCGTTGACGATATCGCCGCCGATCAGAAGGTCGCCGCTTGTCTGCTGTTCGAGCCCGCAGATGATGCGTAGAAACGTCGTCTTGCCGCAGCCCGAGGGGCCGAGCAAAACCATGAATTCGCCGTCCGGAACGTCCAAAGTAATGCCATTGACGGCGGGAAACACACCAAATCTTTTGACGATGTTTCTTGTCGAAACCGCAGCCATTGATCCTCCCAGGAACTCAACGATTGTGCTTTCGCTCCGCCTTTCCCCATGGCGGAGCGTGGCTCGCGCGTAATCTCTTTGGCCGAGGGAAGCCGAACGCGGCGGCAAGTCCGGACCGCGCTGACGCGCGACCCGGAATTCGCGATCAGCCTCTACCGGCCCATTTCTTCATGATGATCTCGCACTGCTGCGTGGCCCACTTGACCGCATCTTCTGCGCTCAACTGACCGGTCGCCGCCTTCGCCATCATGTCGTTGAGGATGAAGGCGTAGTAGATCTCGTCCATCGCCGGGGTTGCCGGTCCCGGGTAGCCCGGTATGGCAGACCACTTGTCGGAGTCCTGAAGAATCGCGAGCTTGTCATGCGGCGTCGAGGTCGGATCGTTCGAGAGGATCGGCATCGGTTTGGGCACAAGGCCGGCGAAGCACGGATTGTTGTAGCCCTCGCTCGCCTTGAAGGCCTCCGGCCAGTTGTCACGATAGTATTTCAGGAACTCGATCGCCGCTTCCTTGTTCTTGGCAAACTTCCAGATGCCGTAGAACTCGGATGCGGCGCCCATGATCATTTTCGCCGGCCCTCTTGGCGGCTCGATGACGAAGACATCGTCGGCCAGTTTTTTGTTGGATTTCTGGATCGTCCGGTAGGCCGAGATCGGGTTGATGATATAGGAGCCGACGCCGGAGGCGAGATACTGGTTGTTACTGGCATCGTTCCATGACAGCACCTCCGAGGTCATCGCCTCCTTATAGAGCGCCGCCACGTACTTGGTCGCCTCAACAGCCCCTTTGCTGTCGAGGACAATCTTCTTTCCGGATTCGTCCTGCTCGGACGCTCCATAGCTCCACAGCAGGCCGCGCCATGTCGTGCTTGGGTCGTTGCTGTGCCCGAGCGAGATGCCGACCGGCTTGCCCTTTGCCTTAAGCTTGGCGCCGCCGATGCGTACGTTGTCCCAGGTGTCCGGCACCACGCCGATCTCCCCCCAGAGGCTCTTTTGATACATGCCGGGGAAGTTTATGTAGAAATCGGGGAAGGCCGACCATGAACCGTCGTCGGCGTTGTAGCCGAGTTGCTTGCCGATGGTGGTGACTTGACCGTACTTTTTCTCGGTTTCCTTCACCAGATCGGCGAGATCGATGAAAAACCTGCGATAGAGATGCGCGCCGCCGGAGCCGTTGAAGCCAAATAGATCGTGCCCCGATTGCGCTGACGCTTCTGCCGCGGCGCGGGCAGGAACATTCTGCACCGGGATGTGGTCAACCGTGACCGCGATCTTATTCTTTTCGCCCCAGTCCTTGGCGAATTTGTCGAACCACGTGTCATAGTCCGGAACGAAGTGGGCCCATTGGACAATGGACAGCGATTTGTTGTCGGCCAATGCGCGTGACACGAACGGTGCCGAGATCAGCGGTGTCAAACCGGCAGCCCCGGCTGTTAAGCTCGCGTCCTTAAGGAAGTTGCGGCGCGTGACCGAACGTTTCTGGTTGTTTCCTCCCAATTTCATCGCACACCTCTTTTTTCAGGTGACCAAGTGACTAGTTCCGATATTGCACTCCTGAGATTTGCTTGCTGGGATTGCCGGTCTGAAAGGCGCGGCCAGCGTTAGCCGCACGCCGACTCGGGCGGTGTAAAGTCGTCGACGCACTGCGGATTACGATCATTCCGCAAGTTCCCGGGCGAACGCGGCATCCATTCGACTGACGCATTATGCTTATGCCCATAACCATGGCAACCGCTAAAACGTCACATTGCAGCGTTCCAAGCTTCATCAGATCGCCCGGGAGCGGACCATTAATGCCCCGCTGCTCGGCGGCCCTGTCCATCGACGAAAGGCGGGCGCCTAAACCAGCAAAAAAAGTCTGTTGTGCCGTTCGGCAAAAAAGACGAACAGCACAACAACGTCCGAAAATATGGAACCAGGCTTTGCCAGGGTTTCGGTTGCAATAGCCGTTGCACCGGTTCCACTTCAACTCGACGTATCCCCACGGGCACGCCTACCGCGACCGGAATTGTCCCCCAAGCGGGTTGGCCTTGGCCATCGGGCCATTGGCCGGGTGGTGTGAACGCTTGAGCGCGCGAGAGACCGACGCAGCCGAGGGCGCGGAATCAGACGCCCAGATAGCAATGACGTGGCGGCGAATCAGGCCGCTTTATTGAGGTCCCCGTGAGTGAATGAGGGAGCCGGTTCTATGCTGGCTTCCGGCGTTCGCCTCGTGTTGTGGCATCCGCACCAGATAAAGACGATCGCAACCGCAAAAAGAACCCAAAGCACCGCATCGGCAACCATGCTGTCCTCCATGGTCACCCCCTCCGAGGACAATGCGCGAGTTCGCTGCAAATGCGCTGTGATCCAGTGTCGCAGCGCGAAGGCGCGATGACGCAGCAGCGTGTCAACCGGCGCAAATCCAGACGACTACGTGGAATCTCTTATGGAATTGCGGAAATCCGTTCGCCGTTGATCTGAATCAACGCGCCGGGCTGCCCAGCGTGGTCTCCAAGAGATCCATTCCGAATCTCCTGAAAGACCAATCCCATGGCGGCATCGAATACGGCACCCAAGTACATGAGTTTCGGGGAAGGCGGCCTCGCGGCTGTCTTTGTTGTACTGGCGTTTGCCGCGATCGTGGTCGCCGCCAGGGCCTATACACCTGGATACGCTTTCCACGCCTATCTGTTCGCCGCGGCGAGCGTGGCATCGGTTTTCGCCATCGTTAATCGGTATTTCGAACGCGGCGACGAGCCGGTTCCGCTCGAGATCGACGGCAAGCCCAACTATAACATGGGTCCGGTTAAATTAGCGACGCTGCTGGCGGTGTTCTGGGGCATTGCGGGCATGACGGTTGGGCTCTGGATCGCGCTCGAACTCGCCTATCCGGCACTCAATTTCGATCTCTCGTACATTTCCTTCGGCCGGCTGCGCCCGCTGCATACATCGGCGGTTATTTTCGCCTTCGGCGGCAACATCCTGTTGGGGACGTCCTTTTATGTCGTGCAGCGCACCTGCCGGGCGCGGCTCGCCGGCGATCTGGCGCCCTGGTTTGTCATCCTCGGCTATAATTTTTTCATCGTTATCGCCGGCACCGGCTATCTGCTCGGCATCACGCAATCGAAGGAATACGCCGAACCCGAATGGTATGCCGATCTGTGGCTGACGGTTGTCTGGGTGACGTATCTGCTCGTTTATCTCGGCACCATCATGCGGCGCAAAGAGCCGCATATCTACGTAGCCAACTGGTTTTATCTCGCCTTTATAGTCACCATCGCGGTGCTGCATCTGACCAACAATGCCGCCGTACCGGTGTCGTTCTTCTCGCCGAAATCCTACATCGTCTGGTCCGGCGTGCAGGATGCGATGGTGCAGTGGTGGTACGGCCATAACGCCGTCGGCTTCTTCCTTACCGCCGGTTTTCTCGGCCTGATGTATTACTTCATTCCCAAGCGCGCCGAGCGGCCGGTGTACAGCTACCGCCTCTCGATCATTCACTTCTGGGCGCTGATCTTCCTCTATATCTGGGCCGGCCCGCATCACCTGCATTACACGGCGCTGCCTGATTGGACTCAGACGCTCGGCATGACGTTTTCAATCATGCTGTGGATGCCGTCATGGGGTGGAATGATCAACGGTCTGATGACGCTGTCGGGCGCCTGGGACAAGCTGCGCACCGATCCGGTGCTGCGCATGATGGTGCTGTCGGTCGCATTCTACGGCATGTCGACTTTCGAAGGCCCTGTGATGTCCATCAAAGAAGTCAACTCACTGTCGCACTACACGGACTGGACGATCGGGCACGTACATTCCGGTGCGCTTGGGTGGGTGGCGTTTGTATCGTTCGGCGCGGTCTATTGCCTGGTGCCCTGGCTGTGGAATTGGCCGCTTTATTCGTTGCGCATGGTGAGCTGGCATTTCTGGATCGCGACCATCGGCATCGTGGTCTACGTCACTTCGATGTGGGTGTCGGGCATTCTGCAAGGCCTGATGTGGCGCTCCTACACGCCGCTCGGCTTCCTCGAATACTCGTTCATCGAGACGGTGCGGGCAATGCATCCGTTCTACGTTATCCGCGCGCTCGGCGGTGGACTGTTCCTCTGCGGCGCGCTGCTCATGGCGTTCAACGTGTGGCGGACCATTTACCCGCCCCGATCGGCGCTGGCGCCTGCCGCCGGCCTGGTCCCGGCCGAATAGGAGATACGATATGTCCGCCGCCACGCTCTGGCAGAAGCACGGAATTCTTGAGCGCAACTCAATACTGCTTCTCATCGGTATACTGATCGTGATCGCCATCGGCGGTCTGGTCGAAGTGGTGCCTCTGTTCTATCTGAAAAGCACCATTGAAACCGCCGACGGCATGCGGCCGTACACGCCGCTCGAACTCGCCGGCCGCAATATCTACGTCAGCGAAGGCTGTTATCTCTGCCATTCGCAGATGATCCGCGCGTTGCGCGACGAGGTCGAGCGCTATGGCCACTATTCGCTCGCTGCTGAAAGCGAGTACGACCATCCGTTCCAATGGGGTTCGAAGCGCAACGGTCCCGATTTGGCGCGCGTGGGCGGCAAGTATTCCGACGCCTGGCATCGCGATCATCTGAACGATCCGCGCGCCGTGGTGCCGGGCTCGATCATGCCGGCCTATCCGTGGCTGTTCACCACGGACCTCGATTATTCGCATATCGCCGAAGACCTGAAAGTCCAGGCCGAACTCGGCGTACCTTATTCGCAGGCGATGATCGACAACGCGATCGCTGATCTACGCACGCAGGCGACCGACAACGCGCCCGACGCCGACGCGCTCGCGAAGCGCTACCCCAAGGCTCAGGCGCGCAGCTTCGCCGGCGTTCCCGGTCACGTCACCGAGGCTGACGCGCTGATCGCGTACCTGCAGATGCTGGGAACGCTGGTCGATTTCAAGCTCTACAAAGACAAAGCCAATATCCGCTGAGGAGACGATCGTGTCGTCAACCTATGCCTTTCTCTCTCACTTCGCCCAAACCTGGGGGCTCGTCTATTTCTTCGTCATCTTTCTGATCGTGCTGGCCTATGCGCTTTGGCCTTCGAAGCAGAAGCAGTTTGACGAAATGGCACGTCTCCCGCTGCGCGAGGACTGACATGAGCGATCATAGCGAGCGCAGCCCTGAGCAGCGTCACGGCACTACCGGCCATGAGTGGGACGGCATCCATGAACTGAATACGCCGCTGCCGCGCTGGTGGCTGTGGCTGTTCTACGCCACCATCGTCTGGGCAGTCGGCTATTGGGTCGTGTATCCGGCATGGCCGCTGGTGTCGTCCTATACGGGCGGCGCATTCGGCTGGCATTCGCGTTCGGCCGTCGCCGAGGACCTCGTGGCGTTGCGGCAGCAGCGCGCGCCCATGATGGTGAAACTTGCCGCGGCGTCGTTGCAGGATATTGAAAAGACGCCGCAACTGCTGGACTTCGCCCGGGCACTCGGCGGCCGGGCCTTCGCGGACAATTGCGCGCCGTGCCACGGTGCGGGCGGCGGCGGCGCTCCCGGATATCCGAACCTGACCGACGACGATTGGCTGTGGGGCGGCAAGCTCGATCAGATCGCGCTGACGATCACTGACGGGGCGCGTTCGGGCGATCCCGAGGGCCATCAGGGCGCCATGCCGCCCTGGGGCAGTGTGCTCAAACCCGAAGAAATCGTGACGGTGGCCAACTATGTGCGCTCGCTTTCGGGACTGAATGTCGAGCGCGGTGCCGATCTCGCGGCCGGAAAAAAACTGTTCGCCACCAACTGCGTTGCCTGTCATGGGCCGGATGGCAAGGGCAACCAGCAGGTCGGATCAAAGAACCTCACCGACAATATCTGGCTGTACGGCTCGGACCTGAAAACTCTGGAGCAAACGATTACCGACGGTCGCGGCGGCGTGATGCCGGCCTGGGGCCAGAGGCTCGATCCGGTCACGATCAAGGCGCTCGCGGTTTACGTCCACACCTTCGGCGGCGGGCAATAAGCGATGGATCCGGGCGCAACATCGGTGGTCGCGGAGAAGGCTCAGCCGGTCGAGCCGCCGCTTGCCAGACTCGCGGCGGATGCGGCGAGGCTCGTGCCGGCGGCCGAGCCGCATGACATCGACGCCGAGGATGAGCCGCTCTATGCCGCCCGCAAGAAGATCTATCCGCAGCGGGTCAGCGGCACGTTCCGCCGCATAAAGTGGGCGGTGCTGTTCATCACGCTAGGCATCTACTATCTGCTGCCGTTCGTGCGCTGGGATCGGGGACCGAACGCGCCGCATCAGGCCGTGCTGATCGATTTTCCCGGGCGGCGCTTCTATTTCTTCTTCATCGAGATATGGCCGCAGGAAGTCTATTACCTGACTGGCCTTCTTATCATCGCCGCCCTTACGTTGTTCCTGATGAACGCGCTGGCGGGGCGCGTATGGTGCGGCTATCTCTGCCCGCAGACGGTCTGGACCGATCTGTTCGTCACCGTTGAGCGGTGGTTCGAGGGCGACCGGCGCGAACATTTGCGGCGCGATCGTGAGCCCTGGACGTTCGAGCGCATGGCGCGGGCCGTGGGCAAGCACACTGTTTGGCTGCTCATCGCATGGTGGACCGGCGGCGCCTGGGTGCTGTATTTCGCGGACGCGCCGACGCTGGTCAAAGACCTGGCGACGTTCCAGGCGCCATTCGTGGCCTATGCCTGCATCGGGGCGCTGACATTTACGACCTACGCGCTGGCCGGCTGGATGCGCGAACAGGTCTGCGTCTACATGTGCCCGTGGCCGCGCATCCAGGCGGCCTTGACCGACGAACACGCGCTCAACGTCACCTATCGCTATGATCGCGGTGAGCCCCGCGCGTCGGTGAAGAAGGCTGCCGCGCTGCATACGCACGGCGAGGCGGCCGGCGATTGCATCGATTGCCTGCAATGCGTCCACGTCTGCCCGACCGGTGTCGACATCCGCGGCGGCTCCGATCTCGGCTGCATTCAGTGCGGCCTATGCATCGACGCCTGCGATGCTGTGATGGCGAAGATCGGACGGCCGACGCGGCTGATCGCCTACGATACCGATATCAACATCAAAAACCGCCAGCAGGGCAAGCCGGCCGTCTATCGGCCATTCCGCATGCGCACGCTGCTCTACGCGGCCGTGATCGCGGTGGTCGGTGGGGTGATGATCTATACGCTCGCGACCCGCCGCTTTGACGGCATCGACGTCATTCACGATCGCAATCCGCTGTTTGTGCGGCTGTCGGACGGGGCGATCCGTAATGGCTACACCATCCGGGTGCTCAACAAGACTGTCAGCGCCGAAAGTTACGTGCTTTCGGTTTCGGGACTTGCCGATGCCACTGTCGAAGTCATCGGCAGCGAGGGCAGTTCCGGCAGCAATCCGATCATTTACGTCGGACCGGATCAGTCGCGGGAGATGCGGGTGCTGGTGACGACGCATCAGAAGCTCGCGCCGAACGCATCGATCCCTGTGACATTCGGCATCGCGCCCGCCGCGGGTGGGACGATCACCAATGCCGCCGACCATTTCCTTGGACCGTGAGGAAGCGATGTCCGACGCCTTTCACATTCTGGATCGGAGAATGCCGCACCGGTGGTCCGGCTGGACGATACTGATCGTGTTGCTGGCATTCTTTGGCGTGATCTTCGCCGTCAACGGCGTCATGGTTTATGCGGCGCTGTCGACGCTGAGTGGCACCGACACCGACAGCGCGTATCAGGCGGGTCTCCAATACGAGCAGGAGGTCGCACAGGCCCAGGCCCAGGACGCGCGGCGCTGGCAGGTCGATGGCAAGTTGACACCGTCCGCGACCGGCGAGCGTGTTGATCTGAGCGCACGCGATGCTGCCGGCCGCCCATTGTCCGGCGTCGACGCATCAATCACGTTTGAACGCCCGACCGACCGCCGCCTCGACCGCAGCGTCGCGCTTGTTGAAGATGGGGCGGGGCGCTTTCACGGAAGTACGGAACTCGCGGCCGGTCAATGGGATCTCGTGATCGAGCTGACACGAGACGGCGCGCAGATGTTTCTGTCGAAAAACCGCGTTGTTCTGAAATAGGCTCCCGGTGGTTGCCGAGATGGACGAAGCAATCGATCTTTCCAAGTTCGTTGAGCGCAGTGAGGCGGGCACCGCCCATATGACGCTCGCAGTCGACGGCGTGGGCTGTGCTGGCTGCATTCGCAAGATCGAGGGAGGGCTCACGAAGTTGCCCGGCGTGATCGACGCCAGGCTCAATTTCACGCAGCGCCGGCTTACCGTCGATTGGCGCGACGGTGAGATTGGCGCTGCCGACATTGTCGCGAAGCTTGAGGCGATCGGCTATCACGCCCATCCGTTCGCGCCCGAACGTACCGACGCCGAGGACAAGCGGCAGGAGAGGCGCCTGTTGCGGTGCCTTGCCGTCGCAGGCTTCGCCGCGATGAACGTGATGCTGCTATCGGTCTCGGTATGGTCGGGCAACGTCTCGGACATGACGTTTGTGACGCGCGATCTGTTTCACTGGCTCTCGGCGCTGATCGTGCTGCCGGCCGCAGCCTATGCGGGCCAGCCGTTCTACCAAAGCGCATGGCGGGCCGTGCGCAATCGCACGCTGAACATGGACGTGCCGATCACCATCGGGGTTTCGCTTGCTCTGGCGCTATCGCTTTACGAAACCATCGGGCATGCCGCCGAGGCGTATTTCGAACTCCGCGATCATGCTGTTGTTCTTCTTGTTGTGCGGTCGCTATCTCGACTTTGCAATGCGGCGCAAAACCAAGGTGTTCGCCAGCAATATCGCATCGCTGAAGGGCGAATTCGCCCATCGGCTCGATGCCGGCGGTGCACTGACGCGTCTGCCGGTTTCCGCGCTGGCCGCCGGCGATCGCGTGCTGGTCCAGCCGGGCGAAAACGTGCCGGCAGACGGCACCGTGCTCGACGGGATTTCCGCGGTCGACGAAGGCCTGGTGACGGGCGAAACATTGCCGCGCAACGTCGCTGTCGGAGCCGCAGTTTATGCCGGCAGTGTCAACGGGGCGGGTGCGTTGACGATCAAAGTCGTCGCCGCGGGCGCCGGCACGCTGGTTGACGAAGTGGAGCGGCTGCTCGACCTGGCGACCGCAGCGAAATCGCGCAGTGTCCGGTTAGCCGACCGCGCGGCACGCCTCTACGCGCCCGTGGTTCACACCGCCGCGGCTGCAACTGCAATCGGCTGGCTGATCGCCGGCGCGTCGCTGCACGCCGCCATCGTCGCCGCCATTGCGGTTCTCATTATTACGTGTCCATGCGCGATCGCACTCGCCATACCGGCGGTGCAGGTGGTGGCGGCCGGACAGTTGTTCCGAGCAGGCATTATTCTCAATCATGGCGATGCGATCGAACGTATGGCCGAGATCGATACGGTGGTGTTTGACAAGACCGGCACGCTGACGCTGCCCGAGCCGGTCGCCGACGTCTCCGCGATCCCCCCGGAATTGATGGTGCGCGCCGCAAGGCTCGCCCTGTCGAGCCGCCACCCGCTGGCTGCGGCGCTGGCGAGCGCCGCCGGCGAGCGCATTCCTTATTCGGGTGCGGTCGAGGAGCCGGGCCGGGGCGTGCGGGCCGTGATTGATGGTGCGGAAGCGCGCCTCGGCAGCTTGGAATTTTGCGGACTGCCGGGAGCTGGCCCAGCCGACGAAGAAGGCAGCGCATCTTCCTGCATCGCGTTTGTGCATGCCGGCAGAACGGCGTTGATCCCGATCCGACAGCGGCTCCGGCCCGACGCCGTCCCCGTTATTGGAGCGCTCGCCGCACGAGGCCTCGAGCTGGTCATACTATCCGGCGATCGGCCGCAGGCAGTCCGGGCGGTTGCGCAAAGCCTTGGAATTACGGACTGGCATGCGGGACTGACGCCGGCGGAGAAAATCGCCGCCATTGAGCGGCTTAAGTCGCGAGACCGGCGGGTGCTCATGGTCGGTGACGGGCTGAACGACGCTCCGGCGCTGGCCGCGGCCCATGCCTCGCTGTCGCCGATTGCGGCGGCGCATCTGACGCAAGCCCATGCCGATGCGCTTTTCCTCGGTGAACGGCTCGCCCCGGTGCTCTACGCGGTGCGGGTGACCCGCCGGGCGCGGGCGCTGATGCGGCAAAACCTGGCGCTTGCGGCGATTTACAACGCGCTTGCGGTCCCGATTGCAATGGCTGGAATGGCGACGCCGCTCATTGCCGCCGTAGCCATGTCCGGGTCCTCGATCCTGGTGACGCTGAACGCCCTGCGGGCGCGCCTCGTGTCACCGGACAAGGTATTGGCGCTGGCGCCGTCGGCCGGCCAGGGCGAAGCCGAAGCCGAAGCCGAGGCCGGGCGATCACGGCTGGACATCGGAGACGCTCCCCTGGCACCAGCGTCAGTGCCTGCCTTTGTGGGCCGTGAGCATGAGGTTGAGTTATGAACGTCCTCATTTATCTCGTGCCGCTGGCGTTATTGCTCGGCCTGGTCGGACTGGGCGGGTTTTTGTGGACCCTCAAGAGCGGGCAGTATGACGATCTTGACGGCGCCGCGCTGCGTATCCTGCCGGATGACGATGTCACTTGAGCGCAATAAGGCAGAAAAACGGCTCAGATTAAGGTGAATAAAGGCGTCCCTGCTTTCGAATCAAATGACGTGTGGCCGCGACGCTACAGACTTTTTCGCGTTTTACCTCTACCAAACATGCCACGGCGGGCGCCTGGGATTGCACGCTCGGCAGGGGGAATGGGCGATGGTGAGCGAAGGCAGATTACTGTGGTTGACCCCGCTGGAATGGTCGTTGTTGCTGGTTAGCGCGGCGCTGTGCGGGTGCCTGTCGCTGGTGGTCGGCGCCTGAGAGGCCGGCGCGGCCTGTCTCTACCGCTCCGATGTTTGGTTAATTTTGGCTATGGGCGCGTCCGGGTGGCGCGCCTTAATCTTTTTGCGACGCCGCACATGCCGGTTGCCATTTGGATGCCACCGGGTTTGGTGGCGACCCCGGCGGAATGCCAGGGCGTGGGCCGTCAATGGTTTAGGCTTACAAACCGTTCCAACCGCGCTCATTGAGCATAAACGGCTTTTTTCGAGACTTACAAACCGCTTCGCTGACGCGCCCGTCCGCGCCCCGCACCCTGACATCACCGATCTGATCTCCCGCCACCAGCGTGGCGTTCCAGGCCGCCTGTCGGCCATCCGCCGCCGATCCGTGATCGGCATCCCCGCAAAAAGAAAAAGCGCCGGAGCGGTTCACGCATCCGGCGCAGTTGTTTCGAGATTGCGTCATGACATGTACAGCGTCGCATCCGGCTGCACAAGCCGGTCTTGCAATCCGTCGCCCGCAAGCATCGCGAGATCGCCCGCCACTACGAGCACCGCGAAACACAAGCGCGGCCCGCCAGCCGCAGTGTCGTCGAAACCCGCGTGCGTCATGAACGCGCCCGCGAACGTGCCGAATACATCCGCGCCCGCCGCATCGTCGATCTGCATCGGCTGTACCGCGCCCGCTACGGCTACGTGCTGCCGGACAATGCCGCTGGCCGCCGCGCGGTGAAGGTGATCGCCCACCACATCAAAGACACCGACGGAATCCGGAAATGGACCGCACTGTGGGCACCGTGGATGACCGCAGCGGAGATCGACGCCACGCTGCGCGAAGTGGTGGCCTTCCCTGAGAAGTGGAAGGCGAGCCCGCTGGCCATGCTGCTGGGCGTGTTCGACGCCGAGCGCCAGCGGCTCGGATTGCGCACCATCGGAGCCGCCGATGTGGATGCCGCCGAGCGCAAGCGGCGGCGGCGCGCCCAGCAGCGCCAGCGCATGGAACGGCTGCGGCGCGCCCGGGGTGCCGTTGCCCGCGAGCAGTATGAGGAAAGTTCCGCATCGCGACTTAAACCGTGGGAAGCCTTCGGCGTCAGTCGCCGCACCTGGGAGCGCCACGGCAAGCCGGTGCCGCCTGGAACCGTGACGCAAGTGCGTGCGCATTATGAAAGCTTTGCTTTCATTTACCGGCCGCACACTTGCGACAGCGGCGGCGCTGCGGAAGCGGTGGCCGATCAGGACATGATGAACGGCAGTTCGGCGCGGGGACCGGAGCCGGTAGGCACGGCGGCGACGCCTTCACAACCAGAAAGCCTTCCTTGCGGCGATGCCGGTAAGAAAGATGTTTTTGATGTTGAAGGCGTTGACGCTGCGGCTCACCGGGACGCTGGCCGCGCCGATCAGCCTTGTGCTCGCGCACGGCGGCCCCGCCCTGCGGACGACGGACGTGCGGCGCGGCGGGAACAATCGGCCCGGGCTCTCTTCAAGGCACGCCGCGAGAAATGGGAACAGCGCCAGCGTGACCGTGCATGGCTGCGCCAGCAGCGGCTTGCCGCCGATCAGGCCGCCGATAAAGCGCAGGCAGCGCGGGCCCGGCGCGCGCTGGCGCGGCACGCTGAAAAGGTGCGGGGCGAGATCGCCCGCGCCTGCCGACAGCAACGCCATGCCGATAGCATGGCGGCCAACCCGTACCGCGTCATGACGCTTGATGAAATCGCGGCGGTGCAGAGAGGACGATCTCAGTCACGCGGCCGGTTGGCCATGACGATAGTCGATGAACGCTTCGATGACCGTCCTAATAAACCGGAGCGCCCGCTTGCCCGGGCTTGGTAGGAAGAACGGGGCGCACGCATGGGCGGACGGAACTGATCGCGTCGGCGTCGGTTGGCGTAGTGGCTGGCATATTTCATGATCTAAAAGTTTTCAGCCACTACAGGGGGTCGGCATGTTCGTCCGGTTCCGCAAGCTGCCCAATGGCGGGTTTCTCCCGGCTGGCGCGCCCGCTGGTGCTCTTGCCGATCTTTCGGAAGCCGAGTGCCAATTGGAGGATGGCGGCTTCGATACGTGGGGGCATGTCGCTAAGATCCTCTGCCGCCATGAACAGCCCGAGCGTTGCCCTCGTTTCCACGGCGGCCATTGTCGGCTACGGCCACGTTGCCGGTGGGTGATGGACATCGGCGATAAAGGGCATTTGGAATTGTACCGCCTCAAGGTCGAGGTGCTGGCCAACAGCCGGGTCAACGGCAAGATCAAGCAAGAGGTCGTCGCCTCGCTGGGCAGCATTGATGCGCTTTGGCTAGAAAGCTTCTGGATGGCTGCGCCCGCACCCGAATGGCGTCCGGTCAATTGGGAGCTTTGGTCGCTCACAAATCGCACCGCCTTCTGGCAAGCCGTGCTCGGACGCATGGCTCGGGTCGGCGACAACCGGCTCAGCAAGGATGATCGTGTCGCAATCCGGCGCGCCATGCACAAGGTCGTACCGTGGGTCATGGAGCCGGAGCGCAAGCGCCTTGCGGTGTTGGAAGCGCAGCGCACGTATGCCGAGGTCAAGCATATGCATGAGTGGGCTGAGAAACACGTCGCCGACGATAAAAGGCGGATCGCGCAGCACACCAAATCGCTGCGCGAGAACGAGGCGGAATCCGCGAAGTTCGCAAGCTTGATGTTGGAGGCCGGTTTGGAGATCGAGAAGGCCGCCAAATCATAATTGCATGCTCAACCGCCGCAGTGATATGCGCTATTTGCATGATCGTTGCGTGCGTGCGTTGTTTCCATCGCGGACAGATCGGGCAGCCGAAGATCGGCGCGGTGCTGCGGTGCTCGCGGTGTGGCCATCGGCGGCGGTTCGGGTTGCGTTACACCACCGATGTAACGCAACGGGCTTCCTTACGTAAGGAAACCGGGTTGCATGACATCATGCAACGCCAGCGTTACGCCCCCGATGTAACGCTACGCCAGCGCCGCGACATCGGTGGCCGGGTGCGGTTCGGACGCAGAGCATCAGCGCAGAACACGGCTAATGCAATTTGCGCAGATCAGCGCGAATTGCTCGACGACCGCGTCGACGATCTGTTCGTTGGTGCCGCATGATCACCCGCCCCAGCCCAGCGGTGCGCGCGTAATTTGAGATCGGCGGAGGTCGCCTGCGTCGCCGTCCTGGCCGATCACATCGTGGTGACGACGCGCGACATCGGCACGCCAACTCGGGTTGACGCCCCATCACCAGATAGAAAAAGGCCCCGCGCCTACGAGCGGGGCTAAAGTCGGGGAAGGAACCGCAGGCTTAATTAGCCTGCAAACCACAGTGTGGCCTGATCGAACTTCCATGTGTTTGACGTAGGTCAATCCGAGTTCCGCTTTTCGAGCGGCGGAAGGCAAACCGGACCGCCATCAGATCGGACCGCCGGTCGAAGGATGAGGGCCAATGGGAAGAACGTTGGGGATCGCGCTTGCGATGTTCTATGCTGGCAGCTTGCCCAGTACCGGCGCAGCGGCGCAGAACAATCAGCAAGACGGTCCGTGGTGCGCGTATTTTACCGGCGGTCCGACCGACTGCGGGTTCTCCAGCCTTGAACAATGCATGGCGGCGATCCGAGGTAAGAGCGGGCTTTGTGATCAGCCCCATCAACCGCTTGCGGCATCTCCTTCTCCAACCAAGCCGCACCACCATCGCCGTCATCACCACCACCGTCGCCACGGTGAAGGCTAGCCGGAACCTCGACCGATGTCGGCTTATCGCCGAAGCGGACGTGAGATCGGACGTGTCGCTATGGCGGCGATGTGCCAACTGCTGCCGTGAGCAGCTGCGGCAAGCCTGCGGCAAGTAGGTACGCGTGGTGGCAGCAGCCGACGCGCGAGGAATCGGCACGCGACTGCTATGAGATCGCTTGCGGATGATCAGCCATTGTCAAATGGCCGGTTGTATTTGAACCTATCGGTGACGGCGGCTGAGCCAGCGCGGAACCAAGATCGGAGGCACTGGCACTCGGTGCAAACGATGCCATCGCCTGTGCAAGCTGGCCGTTTGCTGCGGCGGCTCCGGGTGGCGGATCGGCGGCAATGCCGGCGACTGACCATTCCAAGCCGACCTGCCCCATCGATGCCGCCGTGGTGAGCTGGTTGTTGGTGATGTCATAGACCTCGAACGCGCCGGTATTGCTGTTGCGCATCAGCATGTCGCTTGAGCCCGCGCCATTGATCGACCCGAAGCCGACTACCGACCATTCCAATCCGACCTGTCCCATCGGCGCCGCCGAGGTGAGCTGACTGTTGCTGATGTCGTAAATCTCGAACTGTCCGGTATTTTTGTTGCGCATCAGCATGTCGGATTCGTTGGCGTTGCCGGAGAAATCGCCGAAGCCCGCCACCGACCACTCCAGCCCGACCTGACCCATCGCCGCTGCCGAGGTGAGCGTGTTGTTGCTGATGTCGTAAATCTCGAACTGTCCGGTATTGCTGTTGCGCATCAGCATGTCGGTCTCGTTCGGCCGCGTCGAGAAATCACCGAAACCCGCGACCGACCATTCGAGGCCCACTTGCCCCATTGGGGCGGCCGATATGATGCCGTTGTTGGCCAGGTCGTAAATCTCGAACTGTCCGGTATTGCTGTTGCGCATCAGCATGTCGGTCTCGCCCGACTGCGAGCTGAAATCGCCGAAGCCCGCCACCGACCATTCCAATCCGACCTGCCCCATGGCGGCGGCGCCCGTTAGAGTGTTGCCGCTGACGTCGTAAATCTCGAACTGCCCGTTATTGCTATTACGCAAAATCATGTCGGAGGTGTCCGGCGCTTTGAACGCGCCGACGCCCGCGACCTGCCATTCCAACCCGACCTGGCCCAGATAGCCGGCGCCGAGAATGGAGTTATTGCCGAGATCATAAATCTCGTAATCGCCGTTGGTGCCGTCGCGCATGATCATGGCGGCGGTGGTGCCCGATGGTGGCGGTTGCGCCGCAACGGTGATCGATGTGCCGCCGTTATTATCGCTCGCAGCGCTGAATTGCTGCGGCCCGAAGCTTCCGCTCAGATTGAACGAGGCCACCGTGCTGCCGTTGCCGCTGACGACCGACAGCACGCCGCTGCCCGCGCTGGTCTGCGACCAGACCGCATGATCGCCCGAGGCAAAAGTATGGAATCTGAGGTCGATGCTGTCAGCGCTGTTAGCCATGCCGGCTATGCTGCCGCCAAGCTGACTGGCGCCGGTGTCGAAGCGCAGCGTCTCGGAGCCGATACCCGCAAACGTCACGGTGCCGGCGATCGAGCCGCCGCTGCCGAGAGCGAGCGTGCCTGTCGCGATCGTGGTGCCGCCCGCGATGGTCGAGGCTGCCGTGAGCAGAACGGTTCCGGCGCCATTGACGACGAGGCTGCCGCCATTACCGGCGCTGCCGCCCGAGCCGGCCTCGTCGGCAATCGAAGTGGTAATCGCGATGGTCTGGCCCGACTGCGGCGCGAGCGTCACGGTGTTGCGGCCCTGAATGAAAAGGGCGCCGCCGAGGGCCTCACCGTTACCGCCGCTGGGCGCGCCGACGCCGACGCCGCCGGGGCCGCCCTTGACCGTGCCGGCAAGCGTCGTCGCCTGCAAACCCCCGGTCTCGATCAGCAGCGCCCCACCCTGTTGCACGAAGATATCGCCACCGGCGCCGAGCCCACCGCCGCCATTGCCCAAAGCGGTGTTGCCGCTGCCGATAAGTGCCGAGCCATCGCCAGCGCCAAACCCGCCCTTGCCCAGGCCGGCACCGCCGCCACCGCCAAAACCTCCAGCGCCGCCCCCGTTCGGCTTTGCTGAGCCACCGCCACCGCCGCCGAAGCCACCGTTGCCGCCGAGGCCGAGGAGATCATTGCCGCCGCCGCCACCACCACCACCGAAGCCGCCGTTGCCACCGTTGGCGCCGACGCCTGGCGCGCCGCCAATTCCGCCGCCACCCGCTCCCTCGATAAACGCGGAGCCGCCCCCGCCACCACTTGATCCGCCGCCGCCGCCCGGGCTGTCGTAGCTGGAGCCGCCCCTGCCGCCCGACGCAGCGCCCTGAACGATGCCCAAGTGGCCTGGGTTTTGGGTATACGAACCGCTGGCGCTGCCGCCGTAGGCGAGAAAGCCGATGCCCCCGCCGCCACCGGCCGAGGCTCGAACTCCCGCCACCGCCGCCACTGGCCCCGTCCAAGCCGCTACCCCCGCCGCGACCATTGTAGGGGCCGGCCGCGAAGCCGCCCGAGCCGCCGGTTGCGCTGTCGCTGCTGAAGGCAACGCCGATCAGCGCGGCGCTCCCACCTGATGCCACGAACAAGCCGCCGCCAAGTCCGCCGCCGCCGCCGCCGCCCTCGGCGCCGATGCCGCCACGCTCTAACCCGCCGTCGGCGTTCATATCTGTGAGCGTGAGGTTCTCCAGGGTGACCCCGCCGTTATAGACAAAGAAGCCGGCCCATTTCGTGTTGCCATCGATGCTCTCGACCGCCGCGCTGGTGTCGGTGGCGTTCATGCCTTCGATCGTGACCGAGGAGCCGGACAACAGGTTGATCGCCTCAAGCCCGGCCCCGCTGAGAACGATCGATCCGGTGACGTCGATGGTGTAATGCGTGTTCGACGCCGCAAACGCGCCCGTGGCGTCGATGTGCTCGATGGCGCTGTTCAGCGCCGCATAGCTGTTCGCAGTAAACGTAGTCGGGATCGTCATGATCACCTCCCCAAAAGGCTATCTCGTCACGTTCGACCTTTTCTTTGGCTCACGCATCGGCTCGTACCGGCCATTATAAGGTCCGCGGTTCCGGGTGCCCATTCCCATCGATGTCACAGACAGACAGACAGACAGACAGACAGACAGACAGACAGACAGACAGACAGACAGACAGACAGACAGACAGACAGACAGACAGACAGACAGACAGACAGACAGACAGACAGACAGACAGACAGACAGACAGACAGACAGACAGACAGACAGACAGCCTAGGTTGCACCCGGTCAATCAACCGAACGGTTGATGCTCGAAAATGCCGCGATGGCAATGGACCCTTAGGCATAGTCTGACGGCCACGTCGCCTTCGGGTCAACCAGGTCGATTAGAACGCGAGCGTCGCATGTCCGTTCCGGGGCTAATTTCGGACATGCCCCCGTTAGCCGAGTTGCGTAACCGATGGGCTCCAAGGTCGGCCACAACACGACGAGAATGGCGTTTCCACCGATGGCTACTTTGCAATTTCTGATGCAAGGCGCGAAATCCCCATTCGCATAAGCGCTGATGGAGGTGTATATTTGGTACTGTGGGCAGTGGAGTGTCGGGGCTTAAAGAGGAGCTTCGTGCCATGCCCATGGCCCAAGGCGTCATTGACGTAGCGGTGCCGACTGGCACGCCCCAGCGCTTCACAAGCGATGCTGCTGACTGGCTGGCGCCGCATAGCCGCAGTGTGCTGCAGCGGCTACGTGAGCACCGCAAGGACAGCCACGCCGGCTACATGCGGCTATTCGATGAGCTGGAGAATGCGCGCGCTGATGCGGTCAGGCTTGAGCAGCGTTTGCGCGATTCCGTGGGAGATGTATCAGGCTCAAGGATGATGATCCCCGCGTCATTGATCTACGTGAACAGATCGCGCGCAAGCGCGCTGATCGCCCGGCTCGCCGAACGGCAACGCCAGTGCAGCGATCAGCAGCAGCAGGTTATCGGCCTGGTCAAATCCTGCGAGCGCCACGTCGTGGCTGCCGTTGGCCAGCGTGGCTGGGTTTTCCAGCACCGTGGCAGCAAGACGTTGCCGGAACACAGGCAGCCGCCGCTGCGCTTGGCGCGAGGTCAGGGTATTGCCGAGGCGATTGAGCAGGCGAGACAGCGCGTCGCCGATCTGAAAAGCACATTAGCGGCAATCGAGGCCGCACCCGTGCCGTTGGCCGAAAGACGCGAGAAAATCCGCGCTACCGTCGCCGACCTCGCCCGTCGCGGTGCGCCCAGCATTGATCCGAACGGCGCAATCACATAGCCGATGGCAATGCTTGAGGCGGCGGTGCGTTTGCCGCCGAACCCGGAAATCAAACCAGAAGCCGAACCTGAGCCCGAGCCGCAGTATGGGCGACGCGCAACAATCATGTGGGACAAGATCATCAGTGCAACCAACAACAGCAATATGAACCGCTTCGAAGGCGGCGATCACATGCTCAAACGCAACGACGCCTTTGGTGCAGCGTTGGGGCCCGACGCGTTGTCGTTGTTTTGCTGGATACATCACGACGCAATCGTCGCAAAGCTAGAAGGCATGCTGCCGAATAACCTGAAGGGCGCGCTGTCCCAGACCGAACGCGCGCGCAAGCGGCAAGATACGTTGGCCGAGTTGTTGGCTGCCGAGCGTTACGAGTGCTCGCTTGTTGAAGCCGCAATCGATCAGGGTTTCACCATCGCCCACCGGCGCGATACCGATCCGCGCGCTGTGCTGGCACTGGAGTGAACAGAGGTTTTGCTTGGTCGTCATCGATTACCACGGCCCAGCAGCATCAGGGTCAAATCGGTCAAGCATCCCTGGTGCAAAAGGAAGTCGGGCGTTTCTGTTGCATTGGCGTGCTCCTGGAACGCCCGGCCTCCACCAAAACAGCGAAGAGACTGCTTTAGGGATGGTGAGCTGACGTTGCCTCATCGCATTAGGTTCTTCCGACAGGCGTCGGGCCTCGGGTAACGCTGCCCCCCGGAATTCGGCTAGTTAGCGGGGGCCAGATTGTGTTGGCGGGTAGGAGTTATGAGCGCACGGGAAGCTAAGAGAGCCAAGAAGGACACCCTTGTCTGGACCTCAAGCCAATTGTGCCAGGCGTTGGGAATAAGCAGCGCCGAATTGAGCCGCCGCACATTGAGCGGTTCGATTTCAGGCCGTGTCGGTTTTCGAAAGTACGATCCGATTCTCGCAGTGAGGTCGCAGATCGAGGCGTTATCCGCCGATCTGGCGCGCGTTTCGCATGACATGACTCTGCAATCCGAGCCGCGCGCCTGAGGTGGTTTGAAAGCCGAGCAAGCACGGCTGAACTTGAACTCGCCCAGCGGCGCGGTGAGTTCTGAATGCCGCTGAAATCACCCAGGGATTGCGCAGCGCGATGGCGACGATGCGCAATCGATTACTTTCCATTCCATCCCAACTGGGACCGCGTGTTGCCACCATGACAGACCCTATGAAATGCGCGCATTTGCTCCGCGAGCAGATCAGCGCGGCTCTGGAAGACCTGGCAAACGCAACTGTTGTGGTTGTTAAAACCAAGGCTGTGTCATGATCTCGGACGAGGAAGTTGCGCCGTACAAATCGCGCAAAGCACCGTCGAATTCGATGGAAGATTCCACCATCGCGGGCTTGTGCAAGATGCTTCGCATTTCGCCCGAACCTTATTTGGGCCTGTCGGTCGATGAGTTTCGGCGTCTCATCACGACGAACGCGCACGCGCGGATGAAGCCTTGCTGATTAATAATCATCGAAGGTCGCAACCAGGCCAGCCCGATCCAAGCTGGCAACCGTACGCCGCGCGCATTGCCAAGCTGCCGCAGAGCCGGCATGCTGGCGGCGGCCCGGCAAGGTGCAAGCCTTCTTTGGGAGCGGCTCCTTGGCGGGAACAACCTCGCAGAGGACCGAAACGACCATGGTCTGAGACGTGACGATTACGTGCCGGTCGCGTCACCAGCCACCTGGCGGCGCTCTGCGCCCATTGCGAGCGCCTGGGCTTTCGCGAGAGCGCCTTCCACAAGCACCTGAGCGCGCTAATAGACCGAGAGTTCGAGCGGGGGCGACGGCTGGACGATCTTGGGCTTTCGGTACTGATCGAGATCGCTGCAATTCTCGCGGCTGACGCGCGGTCGAATTGAGGAGCCTCACATCCAAGCGATGGCGCGCCTCTGGGCACGGCAGCACGCCTTGGTGAATTTCTGTCATCCAGAAGAATTATCGCCGCAAATCACAGGCAATCAGCGCCACTAACTGGAGGTCCATATCGCACCCGCATGTACCGACTGCAGCTTTCTAATCCAATAACTCCCGGATCATGTTTGTCGTTACGCTCATCAAACCGAACAATTTGAGGGAGATTGATTGTCGTCCGAATCAACCTGCATCAAGGATTGTGGAACTGCTTGGTACTATTGTTTCGTTCCCGTCCCACCGACAAACTCTGATAGCCTGGACGGTGAGCGCATTGAACTTAACGGGGCCTGTCATGAACCGACTTGTCGTTCTGGAACCGCAATGGTTGGAGGATTGATTGCCCATAATTACTTAAGGCAAAAGGCATCGGCCGGTACAGTGAAAGATCGGATTGTGAAGCATATTGGGAAAATGATGGCGAACCTTCCCCGATGATGCCCCGCCCAAACTGATAATGTCTGTTTCGCCGAAGTTGCAGTCGCAAAATGATCGGATCATTACGCTGCTTGAGGAACAGAACAGCCTTCTTCGGGCGCAGCAACCCTCGAAACAGGTAGGCCAAGCCCTCGATTGATCTAGATCAAAACCGCACGACTCCGAGGATAATAAATAAGAAGGGTCAGCCAACAATGGAGGATGAAATGCGCTTAGCTATACTTGCCGCCTTGTCGTTCGCAGCATTCGGTCCCTTCTCAAGCGCTTTTGCGCAAGATCATCCGTGGTGCCTCATGAGGGCTTCCACCCACCACTGTCTGTACGATACCGCTGAGCAATGCCAAAGCGCGAAGCATGGCCCGACAGATTTCTGCGAAGAAAATCACTCCCATTGGCATCGGTAAAAAAGCGCACTCTGCCGTTGCCTAGTAATCTGGCGGGGCGATAAAGCCCCGCCAAGCACGCTTGCTTTGAGTTGGACAATCGTCGCCGAAACGGCTGCGACGCCACGCAGTCACTATTATGCCGATCTCCGATGACCGCCAAGGCGCAGGAATGCCAAGCGTCGCCCAGCGACAATTCTCTACCTCACTATTCTCAGCCGGGGCAGATGCCTTCTCTCCCATTCATCTGCTAACCCGAGCCAAAACGCCTTCTCGTCGTCATCCGTCTCAACCGCCGCAATGCTCCGGCAGCCACAGCGACGTCGTCGCCGTAGGCATTGTGCAGCCGAGACATCAAAATCTGACCGAACTTATCGTTGGTTGCGCGGCGTCGGTGGATCGGCATGGGCGGGCCCCGTAAACAATACGAAGAAATGAGACACGACAATCTTTTCGTGCCGAAGACTGTTTGCGGCAGAGCAGCCGCGACTTTGGGGGTGTCGGGGAGGGAGGGGGATAGTCGCGGTTACTCTGCCACACGAACGATCCCTCCGCCTTGAGCGGATGGCATTGACATGGATCAAAGACGTTGCCGATGCACGTCAGCCGCACTCACCCCAGTATTCCTCTGTAGGCGGACTGCCGAAGCCCGAGAGCAGTTTTTGGGGCTATGCCTTCGGCGGCGGGGTCTCGTAGATGATGGCCGGCGCAAGCGCGTTCTTCTCAGCTTGGTCTGCCAGGGCAAGCCACAATTGGGCCATTGAAAGTAAGCTGGCCCTACTTTGGGAAATCCGTAACCTGCCGCGCTATCTCAACGCAGCGTATGGCGTAAAGCTGATAGAATTCGCTTGCGCTAGCCACTCCGCCCGTCCGGTTGCCGAGTTGGCCCGTCGCATAAACGGCGAGAGAGGCAGTCGGTTCCCAAAAAATGGAAACACTCAGCCATTTCGAAGGCGGACCACCCTCATGGAGGGGTGCCCAGCACCCGAATGCTGGGCCCCTAATGCCCGAAAGGGTTGCTAATCGAGATAGCCTTTGCCGCGCTGAGGCAAATCGTTGTAAGCGGCGCGCGCGTAGGTTTCCTCCCAAACCTCTGCCAAAACTCGGCCCTGCCCAATCGGCGGGGTTTTCTTTCGTCAGGGGGCATGAGGGACAATGCCAACGGACTTGGTTGCGCTCGCAGCGCGCAAACGGAATGCGCGGAAGCGAGCGAGCGAGGAGGGATCAGCGATGTTAGGCTCCCTTGTCGTGTGCTTCGCCGTCCTGATCTTGATGTCTGTTTTTCCGACACTCGCGAAGTCGATGGCATGATTGGGGCTGTATTGAGCCCGTGCCAAGCGCCGCGAGCAGCGTTCCGGAGAGATGGCCAGATTGACCTACATCAAATCCACGGCTGTTCGCCCGCTCTAATGTGAGGTGCGGGTATATGGTCGCCCGCTGTTTCTTCCCCACTCAATAGCCCCGCTCATTGCGGGGCTTTTTTCCACGCTACCTCCGTGGGGTGATCGGCATCGTAGCTCTCTCGTTGGAAGGGTGGACAATTTGGCACGGAGAAGAGAATCGGGCAAGACAGCCATCAAGACTGACCGTTGCCGGTGCTGTTTTGGTTGCGGCGATATGTTTGGAGGCTCCCGCGAGTTACGCCTTCGGCGATGCTCCTTGGTGTGCGGTGATCACCCTCGGGTCCGGCACTGTGTATTGGGACTGCCAATATCGCACTGTCGAAGAATGCGTACCAAATGTCTTGGCAGGCAATCGCGGTACCTGCAATTTAAATCCGGCACCTGGGCCATCGGCGCGCAGCGGGCCGCCATATCATCAGCGACACCATCAGCAACGCCGCTATTAACTGGTTTGATCTCCGGCCTGAAAGGCTCGGGCGGCAAGTGACGCCCGAGCCAATTTCACCGTACCGAGATTGGTGCGGTCAGTAGCAGCCGTAATAGCGTAGACAGGCGTAGTACCTTCTCGTGTGCCAGCCCCACCGGTATGCGCACCTGCGAGCGCGGTAAGTGCAGGAGTTGCCGTAGTAATATCCCCCGCCGTAGGTCCACCACGGATAAGCGTACCACCAGCCGCTGTAAAAGTAGCGGTACCGCCCGTGACGATAATGGTAGCGCGGATAGTGCGCACCCGAACGCGCGATGATTCCCGGCCGAGGAGTAAATCGCGGCACTCGGTGCATTCCGCTGAACGCCCGATGCGCCGCAAAGGGAGTGACAACGCCAGGGCCTGTATGAAATCGGGGAGCGACGAAACGCCGTCCTGCTCCGCCCGGAACAACAATGTGTGGTCCTCCGCCAGCGCCAGGCAGTGCTGTTCCTCCGTGCACGAAAGCGCCGCCACCGATGGGACCGTGAAGCCCTCCACCAACGGGCGACCCTCCACCTCCTCGCACGACCCCACCACCGCCCCCAATGGGCCCGTGCGGACCTCCACCCCCGATGGCACTAGGTCCTCGGCCGCCACCTCCGCCGCCACCAGGGTGAGGCACTTGGGCAATCTCAACGGAGTGCGAAGACGCGGTTCCTCCGCCGCTCGCCTGTTGAGGAGAAGGTAGCCCGGTAGTGGCGTGAACCAAATAAATCGGACCGACGCGATCAGAGTCGTGCCGAGCGCAACAGTCCACATCCATGATCTCTGCATGATCGCCTCCTTGCTCGCTTCCGCTATCGATTAGGGATGCTTTCTCGCTGGCATCCTTCCCAGCGCCTGAAAGTTGAGGCGCTTAACGAGGCTCAATAATGGCAAGCCGTTTGATGCAAATCGCCATTCCACCGATGCGGCATCAAGTCTTCAAAACGGAATAGATCGAACTGTCCGACCTCTTTCATCCTTGACGTGCAGGGTAGCCCGGTCGCATGCGAAGTTGCTTTCCTTCAGTTCGCGGACGACCCGCTCGCCATAGTCTTTAGCCGCCGCATCGTTTGGTAGCCGCTCGCCATCCGGATCGTCGAAGATATGATCCGGCATTTCAACAACGAAGAAGTACCCAGGCATTCCCATTCCAGGTCAAGGTCGAGTTTTCTAATCCCCGCTATTGAGAATAGTTCCGAGCATAGGCTGCGGCTTCAAAGCCATGGCCGTTTCGTTATCTTCGCGCCCGGGCGGACAGCCCGGCGCGGGGCGCGCGGACGCCTGACGCGCTGGGCTGGGCCGGGAGTGTGAATTTTGTGCATGGCGAGGCCCCGCAATCCACATTAATCGCGGGAAAGGTTGCCCGCCCGGCTTTACCGGCCTTTGATGGCATTTAGGTGCAGGGCGCAATATGTAGGTGCGTAAGATGGCCCACGGCCCATGGAATGTGAAACCGAACAACGTTCGCAAAGCCATTGAGGCCGCCGCCAAAGCGGGCATGGCGGTCAAGAGCATCATCATCCGGCCGGACGGTGGCCTGGAGGTGGTGGCAGCCAAGGCGGGCGAGGGCAACGGCACCGACGCGAAGAATAACCCGTGGGATGAAGTGCTAAATGGCAACGATCAAGCTGAAGCACGTTAACAGGTTCTACGACCGGCACGGGCGGTTGCGTCATCAGTGCCGCGTGCCCGGGAAGAAGAGTTTTGCGCTTCCGGGTGTGCCGGGCTCGGCCGAGTTCATGGCAGCGTATCAGGCCGCGCTCGACGGCTCGCCGCAGCCATCAACCGAGATCGGCGCGAGCCGAACGAAAACTGGCACTGTCAGCGCTGCCATCGTCGCCTACTACAAGAACAAGATGTTCACTGATGCGCTTGCACCCGCAACCCAGCGCATGCGCCGCAATATCCTCGAACGCTTCCGCAGCAAACACGGTGACAAGCCCATCGCTCTTTTGAAGCGCGAGCACATCGTCGGACTCCTCGGGCCGATGAAAGTGCATGCGCAGAAGAACTGGCTGAAAACGATCCGTGGCCTGATGGTATTTGCGGCGGCCGAGAACATGATCACGGCCGACCCGAGCGAAGGCGTCAAGCCTGCGAAGGCCGCCATGAGCATGGGCCACATGACGTGGTTCGAGCCGCAGATCGAGCAATATCGCGCCCATCATCTGCTTGGCACAGTGGCGCGTGCTGCTCTTGAACTGATGCTCAACATTGGCGCGCGGCGTCACGATGCTCATTTGCTCGGCGATCAGCACGTTCGGGACGAGGGCGAGGGCAAGAAACTGTGCTGGCGTCCCCACAAGACACTGCGCACCACCGGCAAGCTATTAAAGGTGCCGATCTTGCCCGAGTTCCAAGCGGCGCTCGACGCCATGTTGCGGCCTGCCAGCGTCCTGAACTTTCTAACGACCGATCAGGGCAAGCCGTTCGCCTCGGCTGCGGCGTTCGGCAACAAGTTCGCTGACTGGTGCAGGGCGGCCGGGTTGAAGCCGGTGCTGTGCGACGACGGCAAGACCCGCAGCTATCGCGCTCACGGTCTGCGGAAGGCCGCAATGCATGCCTTCGCTCATGCTGGTGCTACCGATCAGGAAATGATGGCCATTGGCGGGTGGAGCGACCCGCGACAGCTACGCGAGTATCTGAAGGAGATCGAGCAGGAGAAGCTGGCTGACGCGGCCGTGCTGGCGTCCGGGAAGCGGTTGGAATTCGGCGTGGCGCGATCTCCGGTAACATGAAGGTATCGTTTCAGGCAGCGAGGTCAATTGGTTGATCGATGAGTTTTGTTGAGAGCGTCTGCCAGCCATCGACCTTGCGCATGTTGATCTGGCCCGATGCGAGCAACGCCCAGAACAACATCGCCGCGGTATCTGCCGATGGCAGCACGGTCTGGGTTTTGATCCGCCGCTTGAACTCCTCGTGCAGTCGTTCGATCGCATTGGTGGTCCGCGCGCTCCGCCATTGGCTTGGCGGCAGTCGTGTGAAGGTGAACAGCCGGTCGCCGGCTTCCTCCAGGCTGTCGACGACGGCACGGTGCTTGAGCCTCCATTTGCGGATGAAGGCCTTGCGGCGCGCTTCGATTTCTTGACGCGTCGCCGCGTAGATCATGTCGTTATAATCCGCAGTGATCTCGTCATGCAGACGCTCTGGTGCGTGCGCGAAAAGGTTCCTGTGCTTGTGGACCGTACAGCGCTGAACCGGCACGCCGTCCCACACGGCGGCAATCGCCTTTTCGAGCCCGGGTGCGCCATCGACGATGAGGAACTCGGGGCGACGCAATCCGCGCTTGATGAGATCGTCGAGGACGGTGCGCCAAGCCTCAGTGCTCTCGCCACCCATGCTCTTGATCGCGAGTACTACCTTTTGGCCGTCCTCGCGTACGCCGATGACGACCAGGAGCGAGATGGAAGTCGCTTTGCGGTCAAGCCGCACGCGCACCACGGTGCCGTCGAGAATGAGCCGCACGATCGGCTCTTCGGCCAACGAGCGGGTGTTCCACGCGTCCCAATCGCTCTTCACCTTGCGCCAGGTCCGGCTCACCGTATCCTTGCCGACCGCGCCGCCAAACAGGGCACCGAGCGCACGGCGCACCCGGCGCGTGTTGGTGCCAGCCAGATAGGTGCTCGCAATCAGCGCGTCGGCGGCCAGCGTGCGGCGCTGATAAGCCCGCAACGCCTGGCTCTTCCACTCCGTCGTCTTGCCCTCCGGGGTGTTCAGCCGAGCACGCGGCACCGCGATCTCAATCGGGCCGAACGTCCCGGTCAGCGACCGCGTCCGGCTCCCGTGGCGGTGGCCGGTAACGACCGCACTTTCTTCATCGCCAGCAATCTGGCTTCGCCCGTAACGCGGGCGGGCAAGCACAGTGTCGAGCTCGCCGCGGATCAGTTCTTCGATGAACTCACGCGCCCGAGCGCGCACCTCGGTCTCGAGCGGATCAAACCAGTTGTCGAAAAGATCAACAGCCTTCTCGGATGCAGGCTGCGAAGAATCAGGCTTCGTGGTAGTGATCGTCATGGCGTGGTCTCCTATCTGACGCTTCAACGTCAGATGATTCGAGGTTGAACACCCCGGAGACTACGCCACCCTCAATTCCTACCAACCTCGCGACGCCACGGCGGCCGTTAATAAGCTGCTCAAAAAGCGGAAGGCGGAAGCGGCAAAGGGTCAGATCGCGAACACTGACTTACAAACCGATCCGCCTGCACTTACAAACCGGAAGCTAAGTGCTTGATGTTGAACGGAAACCATATTGGGTTGGCGACCCCGGCAGGATTCGAACCTGCGACCTTCAGCTTAGAAGGCTGTTGCTCTATCCCCTGAGCTACGGGGCCCCACGGCAGCCATCCTATATAGAAGTTCAGCCGACAACGCGCGGTAAATCCCGGCCATGCTGGCTTCAGGCGTCGGTCACGGCGGCATGGTCGCCCGCGTTCACCCCACCGTCGCCAAAAGTTCGCACTGTGCGGCGGCTTTTGGCCACGACCTCGACACGATTGCTGAGTCAAACTCCGCGTAACAGGGTCGAGATTTGAGGGCCTTGGGAGGGAAATCACCAATGATCGCGCAACTGCGCGCTGCCTGCGTGGCAGCGCTGGCGGCTGTCTGCGTGGCGGCCGTCTCGTTTCCCGCAAATGCCGCCGAAAAGTCGTTTCAGGACAGTGATTTGAAGCAGAGCGCGCTGTCGCTCGAGGCGCAGATCAAGGCTGACGCCGGCACGCCTGCCGTGCCGGTCGACCGATTGCGCCGCGACGCCGACGCGGCCTTCGCCAAGAATGACTTTCGTGCCGGCATGGAGGTGCTCGGCCAGATTCTCGCGGCGACGCCGAACGACGCCAACTCCTGGCTGCGGCTTGCCCGCACCATCATGGAAATCCAGCCGGCCAACAACGACGAGCGGGCACAATTACTGGAGCGCGCCGCCTCGGCTGCGTACATCGCGTACGAGCGCACCGCCGACCACGGAGTGGAAGCCGATAGCCTTGCCGAACTGGGTAACATTCTGAGCCGGCGCCAGATGTGGCGTCCGGCACTCGATGCGCTGCGGGTGTCGTTGCAATTGCGCGAGGTCGCCGACGTGCGCGCGCAGTACGAACGGCTGCGCACCCAGCATGGTTTCCGCGTGCTCGACTACACGATCGATGCGGACACCGCTTCGCCCCGGGCCTGTTTCCAATTCTCCGAAGGATTGCCGGCGCGCACCGATTTCTCACCGTTCGTGGCGCTCGCCGGCACCGACAAGCCGGCGCTGTCGGTTGCCGACAAGCAACTCTGCGTCGAGGGCCTGCTGCACGGCCAAAGCTATACGATCACGTTGCGCGCCGGCCTGCCGTCGACCGTGCACGAAACGCTGTCGAAGTCGTCGGATTTCCACGTCTATGTACGCGACCGTCAGCCGGCTGCGCGGTTCTCGACCAACGCCTACGTACTGCCGCGCACCGGGCAGAACGGCATTCCGATCATCAGCGTCAATACGCGGGCCGTATCGGTCGATATCTACCGCATCAGCGATCGCAATCTGATCGATGAAATCGCAGGCGTGGGTTACGGCCGCGGCGATTTCCAGACCGGGCTGTCGCGCTACGACATCGGCCAGCTGAAGAACTCGCGCGGCATGCAGGTTTGGACCGGCGAAATGACCGTCGGGCCGTCGCCGCTTAACCAGGAGGTCACTACCGATTTCCCTGTCGATCAGGCGCTCGGCAAGCTTCAGCCCGGCGTTTACGTGATGGCGGCGCAGCCGAAAGAGCTGAAGGACCTTGCCAATAGTTACGATTTGCTCGCCACCCAGTGGTTCATCGTCTCTGACCTCGGCGTGACTGCCTTCTCCGGAAATGACGGCGTCCACGTTTTCGTCAATTCGCTGGCAACGACCGAACCGAAGAACGGCATCGAAGTTCGGTTGATCTCGCGCAGCAACGAGGTGCTGGCGACGCGCAAGACCGATGCAAGCGGTCAGGCGAATTTCGAAGCGGGGCTGACCAGCGGGGAGGGCGGCGCGGCGCCCGCCGTGGTCGCAGCCGCCGATGCGGCGAACGATTACGCGTTCCTTAGTCTGAAAGCGCCGGCCTTTGATCTGACCGACCGTGGCGTCGGTGGGCGCCCGGCCCCCAAAGGGCTTGATGCCTTCGTTTATGCGGAGCGCGGTGTCTATCGCTCGGGAGAGACGGCGCATATCACGGCGCTGCTGCGCGACGCCCAGGGCGCCGCGGCGGTCGGCGTGCCGTTGACGCTCGTGGTGCAGCGGCCGGACGGCGTCGAATTCCGCCGCACCGTGCTGGCGGATCAGGGCATCGGCGGCCACACGGTCGACCTTGCGCTGCCGGCTTCAGCCCCGACTGGCACGTGGCATGTGCAGGCCTTCACCGACCCCAAGCGGCCCGAAGTCGGCGAGACGACTTTTCTGGTCGAAGACTATGTGCCGGACCGGATTGAATTCGATCTGACCTCGGCGGCAAAGAGCATCTCGCAAAACAATCCTGCCGACATCGAAGTCGCCGGGCGCTTTCTTTACGGCGCACCGGCGTCGGCATTGTCGCTTGATGGCGAGATGAAGATTGCGGCGGCGACAGAACGGGCCGGCTTTGCCGGTTATGCGTTCGGCTTGGCGGACGAGAAAGTCGAACCTGTCCAGCAAACGCTCGACGATCTGCCGGCGACGGACGCGGCCGGAAAGGCCAAATTCCCGGTCAGCCTCGACAAGCTCCCGACCAGCACGCATCCGCTGCAGGCGCAGATCACAGTGCGCATGGCGGAACCCGGCGGCCGCGCCGTGGAGCATTCGCTGACGCTTCCGGTCACGCCGGCGGGCAACATGATCGGCATCAAGCCGCTGTTCTCGGGGCGCTCGCTTGCCGACGGCGCTAGCGCCACGTTCAGCGTCTTGGTCGCTGCCCCCGACGGTACGGCGATCGCGCAAAGCGGGCTGCACTATCAACTGCTGCGGATCGATGAGCACTATCAGTACTACAAGCGCGACGGGCAGTGGAATTTCGAGCCGGTGAAGACGACCACGCGTGTCGCCGACGGCACGATTGCGACAACTGCCGACAAGCCGGCACAGCTGGCACTGCCGGTGCATTATGGCCGCTATCGCTTGCAGGTCTCCAGCGCCGATCCGAACGGACCGGTCAGTTCGGCCGATTTCGACGCCGGCTGGTATGTCGAGAGCAGCGCCGATACGCCTGACATGCTCGAAGTCGCGCTTGACAAGCCGGAATACAAGCCGGGCGAGACGATGACGGTGGCGGTCACCGCGCGCACCGCCGGACGTCTCACCATCAACGTCATCGGTGACAAGCTCTTGGCGAGCCAGAGCACTGATGTGAAAGCGGGCGTCGCCAAGGTCAATGTCCAGGTCGGACGCGACTGGGGCACTGGCGCCTATCTGGTCGCGACGCTACGGCGGCCGCTCGATGCGCCGGCGCAGCGCATGCCGGGCCGCGCCATCGGTGTGCAATGGTTTTCCGTCAATCGCTCCGCGAGGACACTGACGGTCGATCTTAATGCACCGCCGCTGCTGCGGCCGAATACGGCGCTGAAGCTGCCGATCAAAGTGAGCGGGCTTGCAGCGGGCGACGAGGCGCGCATCGTGGTCGCTGCGGTCGATGTCGGCATTCTCAATTTGACCAATTACAAGCCGCCGTCACCGGGGAATTATTATCTCGGGCAGCGCGCGCTGTCGGCCGACATCCGCGACCTCTACGGCCAATTGATCGACGGCATGCAGGGCACGCGCGGCCAGATCCACACCGGCGGTGACGAGGGCGCGAAGCTCCAAGGCGCGCCGCCGAGCGGACCGCCCGTGGCGCTCTATTCGGGGATAGTCACGGTCGGAGCGGACGGTACCGCGCAAATCTCGTTCAACGTGCCCGACTTCGAAGGCACGGTTCGAAGTCATGGCTGTGGCGTGGAGCAAGGACCGCGTCGGCCAGGCCACAGCCGACGTCACTGTGCGTGACCCAGTGGTGCTCAGTGCCACGCTGCCGCGCTTCGTGCTGCCGGGCGATCGCTCGACGGTCTATCTCGATCTCGACAACGTCGAGGGCGCACCCGGCGATTACAATGTGGCGGTGACGGCGACCGACGCCGTGCTGGTCGGCGCCGGGGCGAACCAAAAGCTGACGTTGGCCGCCAAACAGCGCGGCGATCTGTCCATCCCGGTGACCGCCAACGCGGCCGGCCCTGGGACCGTCAAGGTCAGTGTCAGTGGCCCGTCCGGCTTCGCGCTTGAGCGCAGTTACACGCTCACCGTGCGGGCGCCGGCGCAAATTTTGGCGCGACGCAATGTGCAGTCGCTCGCCAAAGGCCAGAGCGTGACGCTGTCGCGCGACATGTTCGCCGATCTCGTGCCGGGCACCGGCAGCGTGTCGATCTCCGTCGGCTCGTCGACTGCGCTTGATGCCGCGGCTCTGCTGGCGGCTCTCGACCGCTATCCGTACCGCTGCTCGGAGCAGATCACGAGCCGGGCGCTGCCGCTGCTTTATGTCAGCGATCTGGCGAGCCAGGCTCATGTCACGCTCGACGCTGCCACGGAACAGCGGATTCGCAATTCCGTCGTGATGCTGCTGACGCGGCAGGATGCCACCGGCTCGTTCGGCCTGTGGAGCCCGGGCGGCGGTGATCTGTGGCTTGACTCCTATGTCACCGACTTTCTGACGCGCGCGCGCGAACACAAGTTTGTGGTGCCTGATACGGCGTTCAAACTGGCGCTGGATCGGCTGCGCAACGCTGTCGCCGATCTGTCCGATCCGGGCAAGAACGGCGGCACCGATATCGCCTATGCACTCTATGTGCTGGCGCGTAACGGTTTGGCGCCGATCGGTGACCTGCGCTACTTGGCGGACGCCAAGCTCGACGCGCTCTCGACGCCTATCGCCAAGGCGCAGATCGCGGCCGCCTTGGCACTAGCGGGCGACCGCGCGCGCGCCGAGCACGTTTATGCGGCGGCGCTGGCGTCGTTCGGGCCCCAGCCGCAGTCGCGCCCGTTCGAGCGCGAAGACTACGGCTCGACCCTGCGCGACGCCGCAGCCGTCCTCACGCTGGCCGCCGAGGGCAATGCCAGCCCGGCGACGGTGCGTGAAGCCGAGCAGCGCGTCGAACTCGGCGCGGGCTTTGCTGCGTCCGACCTCGACGCAGGAAGACGCTTGGCTGCTGCTCGCGGCGAGCGCCGTCGCCAAGGACAGCGGCAGCGTATCGCTCAGCGTTGGTGGCCAGTCGATTGATCGTCCGTTGTATCGGACCATCAGCGCCGCCGATCTGAAAACGCCGTTGCAGATCACAAATACCGGCAACGGCGACGTGAAAGCGGTTGTTACGGTGAGCGGCGCGCCGGTCACGCCTGAACCTGCCGCCGAGCAGGGCTTCAAGATCGAGCGGCAGACCTACACGATGGACGGCGATCCCGTGGACGCCGCCCACGTCAAGCAGAACACCAGGCTTGTGGTGCTACTGAAAGTCACCGAGGCACAGCCGCAGTTCGGCCGCGTCATCGTCGCCGATTATCTGCCGGCGGGATTTGAGATCGATAACCCGCGCCTTGTGTCCTCCGGCGACACCGGAACGCTGCCGTGGATCACTGACGCGGGTCAGCCGGTCGACACCGAATTCCGTGACGACCGGTTCACGGCGGCCTTTAACCGCAAGCGCGGCGATGCTGCGATTTTCACAGTCGCATATGTCGTGCGCGCGGTGTCGCCTGGGACATACGTGCGTCCGCAGGCGAGCGTTGAGGACATGTATCGGCCGGATCGTTTCGGCCGGACCGCGACAGAGAGCGTTGAAGTCACGGCAGCGAAATGAGCGACGTGCTCAACGGAACTCGACATTACGTTGATTCCCGCACAAGCGGGAATCCCGACAGGGTAGGCGGATCGCCGGGACGATCGCATCACGGCAAGCGTTTCACGCGGCGGAGCGTATGGATCGCGGCGGCGCTCCTTTGCGTTTGCGTGGTTGCCGTGAGTGCCGTGAGTGCTTGGTGGATTGTCGCGCTTGGCCCGCCGCCACTTGGCAAGGATCTGGCGTTCTCAACTCAGGTCGTCGATCGCCACGGCAAGCTTTTGCGCGCATACGCGACCGGCAAGGGACGTTGGCGTTTGCCCACCAAGGTCTCGGACGTCGATCCGCGTTTCTTTGATGTCCTGTTCGCCTACGAAGACAAGCGCTTTCGGCAGCATCACGGCGTGGATCCGCTGGCGCTGATGCGGGCAGCGTTCCAGCTCGTCAGCAGTGGCCGTATCCGCTCCGGCGGCTCAACGCTGACCATGCAGGTGGCCCGCCTGTTGGAGCCGCGAGCCAATCGCAGCCTTTTGGCAAAGCTCCGACAGATCGTACGCGCGGTCGAAATCGAACGGGCACTGAGCAAAGACCAGATACTGTCGCTCTATCTCGATATTGCGCCGTACGGCGGCAACATCGAAGGCATCCGTGCGGCCTCGCTCGCCTATTTCGGCAAGGAGCCGCGCGGGCTGACACTCGGGCAGGTGGCGCTGCTCGTGGCGCTGCCGCAATCGCCGGAATTGCGCCGGCCCGACCGCTTTCCGCATGCTGCGCGCGCTGCGAGAGACCGCGTGCTGGATCGCTATGCGGCGGCGGACAAGGTGGCAGCCGACGAGATCACGTTCGCCAAATCTGAAGCTGTGCCGACCGCGCGGCGATCATTGCCGATGCTGGCGCCGCATGCGGCCGATCATGCGTTTGCTGCCGAGCCGGGCACGAGCATTATTCGGCTGACGATCGACGCCGGCATGCAGAAGAACTTACAGGAGTTGGCGCGCGAGCGCGTGCGTTCCCTGGCGCAAACGCTCGGCCCCGATGTGTCCCTGGCGATGATGGTGGTCGATAACGCCACCGGCGAAGTGCTGGCGCATGTCGGTTCTCCCGGCTATTTCGACAAACGCCGCTCGGGCGAAGTCGACATGACGCAGGCGTTGCGTTCGCCCGGCTCGACGCTCAAGCCATTCATCTATGGCATTGGTTTCGAGGACGGCTTCATCCATCCGCAGACGCTGATCGACGATCGGCCGCAGCGTTACGGCAGCTACGCCCCGCGCAATTTCAATTTCAGCTTTGCCGGTACGGTGACGGTGCGGCAGGCGTTGCAGCAATCGCTGAACATGCCGGCGATAGCGATCCTTGATCGCGTCGGCGCCAGCCGGCTGATGGCGCGCTGCGAACAAGCGGGCGCGATATTCGTGTTGCCGCCTGGCCAAACCCCGGGCCTCGCCATCGGTCTAGGCGGGGTTGGCGCTAAGCTCTCCGATCTGGTGATGCTCTATGCCGGTATTGCCGATCTTGGCACCGTGCTGCCGTTGCGCGAGCGCCTGGACGTGCCGGCCGGCGAGCCGCGGCGGCTCCTTGGCGCGGTTGCGGCCTGGTATGTGAGCGACGTGTTGCGCGGCTCGCCGCCACCGGAGAACGGCGTCCCCGGCCGAATCGCGTTCAAGACTGGCACGAGCTACGGCTACCGCGATGCCTGGTCGGTGGGCTTTGACGGCAAGCACACCATCGGCGTCTGGGTCGGCCGGCCCGATGGCGCGCCGGTACCCGGGCTGATCGGCAGAGAAGGCGCTGCGCCAATCCTGTTCGACGCTTTTGCCCGATTGGGCGCCCCCGCCGCGCTGCCGCGTGCTCCCACAGGCGTCCTCGCAGCCTCGAATGGCCAATTGCCGCCGCCGCTGCGGCGCTTTCAGTCCGCGCCCTCGGCAGGCGGCATTACCCAGGCGTCGCTGCACATTCTGTTCCCGCCCGACGGCGCGCGCCTCGATCTCTCAATGACCGACGGCAAGCCCGATCCGATCCCGCTGAAATTGGCCGGCGCCGTCGACCCGCTCACGGTCTTCGTCAACGGCAGCCCGCTGCCGCCGCAACAGCGCGGAACTTTGTTCTTTGCGCCTGACGGTCCGGGCTTTGCCCGGGTCACCGTGATCGATTCGACCGGTGCGACCGCAAGCGTGTTGGTGCGGCTTACCGACGCCGCCTCGGCCGAACTTTTGCCGCCCCAGCCCGGCACGATCATAACCGGCAAATCCCTGCAAAAGGCTGGGACGGTGCAATAACTGTCCTTCCGGCCGCATAGCGCCATCCTGCCGACGCGCTTTCCCGGCTGCGGTGTTTTCCCTATTGTCCGCCCGCAGAACGGCAAACTTTGCGTGCCATAAATCTCGCGTCCCGAATCTCGCAGCCGATGAGCATGACCGACAGCGCAGCAATGCGGACTCTTTGGCCGGCCAACGGCCTTGCTGCACTCGTGGATTTCGCGGTGGTTTCGCACCGCCGCGCCGCGGCGCTGCTCATTCTCGTTTCGCTGCTCGCGTTTCTGCCCGGCTTTTTTCAGATTCCGCCGGTCGATCGCGACGAGGCCTATTTCGCCCAGGCTAGCAAACAGATGGTCGAGACCGGCAACTATGTCGACATCCGCTACCAGGGCGATGTGCGATATCGAAAACCGATCGGCATCTACTGGCTGCAGTCCGGTGTGGTCAGGGCGGCGCAGGCGCTCGGCGTGCCTGACGCGCGCGAAAAGATATGGCTTTACCGGGTACCGTCCTTGCTTGGTGCCCTTGGCACGGTGCTGGCGACATATTGGTGCGCACTCGCTTTTGCCGACCGCCGCGCCGCGATTCTGGCCGGGCTGATGATGGCCGGCTCGATACTGCTCGGCATCGAAGCGCGTCTTGCGAAAACCGACGCGATATTGCTGTTCACCGTCGTCATCGCGATGAGTGCGCTGGCGCGAGCATACATGCTGCCGCGCCCGAGCAGGCCCGGCGATGAGCCGCGGCTCGACTGGCGCATAGCCGCGCTGTTCTGGACGGCGCTCGCTGCGAGCATTCTCGACAAGGGGCCTGTGATCTTATTGCCCGTCGGGCTTGCCGCGCTGACGCTATCGATCATCGAGCGTTCCGGGGGCTGGCTGAAATGCCTGCGGCCGCTTGCCGGCACGGCCTGGATGATTTTGCTCGTCCTACCTTGGTTCATTGCAATCTATTGGCGTGCGGGCAATTCTTTTCTTGTCAACTCCGTCGGCCATGACATGCTGTCGAAGATCGGCGGTGGGCAGGAGGCGCACGGGGCGCCGCCGGGATATTACATTCTTCTGTTCTTTCTGACTTTCTTTCCCGGTTCGGCGCTGGCGCTACCGGCCGTACCGGGCATCTGGGCGATGCGGCGCGAGCCCGCGGTGCGTTTTCTGCTTGCCTGGCTGGTACCGTCCTGGTTCGTGTTCGAACTGGTCGCGACCAAGCTGCCGCATTACGTGCTGCCGCTTTATCCAGCCATTGCGATGCTGCTCGCGATTGTCGTCGATAAGAACCAACTTTCGACGCGGCCGTCGCTGCTGCGCGTCACCATCTTATGGTTTTTGATTCCCATCGCCTTGAGCGCCGTCGCCATCGGCGGCGCCGTTGCGATGTCGCATAATCTCGAGCCGCTCGCTTGGCCGTTCCTCGCTGCCGCTCTCGTCTGCGGCCTGTTCGCATGGTGGCTGTGTGCCGTCGACGGCGCCGAGCGTTCCCTGTTGCGCGCCCTGGCCAGCGTGATCCTTGGCGTTGCCGGCATTTTTGGGATCGTGCTGCCATCGCTCACGCCGGCGTTTCCAAGCGTAGCGCTGGCCAATGCGGTGCGCAGTGCATCTTGCCCGCATCCGGCCGTGGTCAGCGCAGGTTACCAGGAACCGAGCCTCGTCTTCCTCGCCGGTACCGCGACGCGGTTAATCGACCCATCGAGCGCCGCGGATTTTCTGCGCCAAGGCGGGTGTCGCCTGGCCTTCGTCGATGCCGATAACCAGCGTGCCTTCGCAGAGCGTGCCGAAGCGATCGGATTGCATTACCGCGCCGGTCCCACGATTAAAGGGTTCAACCTCTCGAACGGCCATAAGGTCGCGATCACGGTGTTCGAGCCGACCGGTGCGGCGGTCGTACCGCCGGCCCGATGAAGCGGCTTTCACATTCACCGGCGGAAGCAGAACGCGCGGGCGCGCTCGCGACATCAGGCCGATATGCCGCCGCGCTCGGGCTCAATCTGGTGGGCAACCTTGCACAATGGTTCGGCGTTCTAGCGCGGCCCCCGCGCGCACAAACACCGGCCGTGGCGGAACGCGCCACCATCATGGTTTTCTTCGCGCTCGCGATCAGCATTCCTTGCATGTTTTTCATCGATCGCGCCGCGTCCGCTTGGGCACAGCATCTGCCACAAGGTTTTAGGAGTATCTTCGACCAGATCAGTAATGCGGGCGAGTCAGGCTGGTTTCTCATTCCGTTCGGCTGTGTCGTGTTGGTACTCGCGGCGCTCGCAGCACCGGAATTGCCCCGCCTGACGCAAGGCGTGCTAGGGGCGCTTGCGGCGCGGTTCGGATTTTTGTTCCTGGCCATCGGCGCGCCGGGCCTGTTCACGACCATTATCAAACGCCTGATCGGCCGCGCCCGGCCTTACGTCGATCTCCATGGCAGTCCGTTCACCTACATGCCGTTCGCCTGGCGCTCCGAATACGCGAGCCTTCCGTCGGGCCATGCCACGACAGCCGGCGCGGCGGCGTTCGCCATCGGGGCGATCTGGCCGCGCAGCCGGCTCGTCATGTGGCTCTACGCGCTAATGGTGCTGTTCAGCCGCGTCGTCGTCATGGCCCACCACCCGAGCGACGTCGTTATCGGCGTGGTGGTTGGCGCAGTCGGTGCCGCCTGGATTCGCCGCCTGTTTTCCGCCCGGCGCTTGGTATTTTCGCCGCATGACCTGGCGGTCTATCCGGGGCCGTCCGCGCGGCGCATTGCCGGCGCACTCCGCGATGGGCTCCGGGGCGGAACCGGCCCCAAGTCCCGACCGGGCCCGATTGAACCCGGCCGGGATGCGCTCTAAAAGCTGCCGCCATGTCGGTGAGCAACGGGCGCGATCCCGATCCTGCCGTGTCTGTGGTTGTGCCAGTGCGCAACGAGGCCGGCAATGTCGCACCGCTCGTCGCGGAGATCGAAGCCGCCTTGACGGGCCGCAGCTTCGAGATCGTCTACATTAACGACGGCTCGACGGATGCAACGGAGGCGGAACTGCTGGCGCTGGGGGCGGAACGGCCGTACTTGCGGCAGGTTCGCCACCGCACCTCTTGCGGACAGTCCGCTGCCATCCGCACCGGCGTGCAAAACGCGCGCGGGGCTATCGTCGCGACGCTCGACGGCGACGGCCAAAATGATCCGGCTTTTATCCCGATACTCGTCAATGTGCTCGAAGGCGGTGGCCCTCGGCTCGGGCTCGTCGCCGGGCAGCGCGTCGGCCGCAAGGCAAGCGGCTTCAAGCGCATGCAGTCGCGCATTGCCAACCGGGTGCGTGCTGCTGTGCTCAAGGACGGCACGCGCGATACCGGATGCGGGCTCAAAGCGTTCCGCCGCGACCTGTTCTTGGCACTGCCATATTTCGACGGTCTGCATCGCTTTCTTCCGGCGCTGGTGCGCCGCGAGGGCTTCGAGATCGACTACGTCGACGTGGTCGATCGGCCACGCCAGCACGGCGTGTCGAATTATGGCTTCTGGGATCGGCTATGGGTCGGAATCCTCGATCTCGCCGGCGTCTGGTGGCTGATCCGGCGGCGCAAGCGCCTGCCGCAAGCTGAGGAGGTGAACCGTGCTCGTTGATCTGTCCCGCGCGGTTGGAGCCTATTTGCACGACGTATTCGTCAGCCGGCTCGACTGGTGGGTTATTCTGGGATTCATCGCGCAGGCGATGTTCAGCGCGCGCTTCCTGGTGCAATGGATCGCGTCCGAGCGCGCCGGCCGCAGCGTCATTCCGCTGGCATTCTGGACGTTTTCCATTGTCGGCGGCATTTTGTTGCTGGCCTATGCGCTCTACCGCAGGGACCCGGTATTCATTGCTGGCCAGGGCTTTGGCGTCTTTGTCTATCTGCGCAATCTCTATTTCGTCCTGCGCGACCGCAAGGCCACAACGGTGCGGACGGCATAGCGAGGCCGCCGGAGGCGTGCATCGCTATTGCTGGAATGCCTCCTTCAACGCCGCCTGCTGCGCCGCGCTGGGCGAGCCCAGATAGGTCATGGATTTCCCGTCTTCCACCATGGCTGCCCATACCTTTGCGCCGTAGGGAGCGAACATCAACTCCATGGCGTTGTTGCCGCAGTCGTGCGGCTTACACGCGTAGAACAGTTCGTAGCGAATTCCATCGATCGTCAAATAGGCGACCGGGGTGCCGACGTAATTCCCCGAAGTGTTCAAGACCTGCCGAGTCCAGCTTGGCAGCTTGCCGGCGTCTTTGAGCAAGCTGGTCAGTGACTGCAAGTAGGTCGGGTTCTTGATCGCGTCAGTCAGATAAGTCCGGCTCGCCGCGGCCGCGCCGGAGCAGGCCGCACACAACAGGACAAGCGCACGATAAGTCTGTCGCATCTCAAAATCCTCCGCGCCGCGATTACGCGGCCGCCGCCAGCGCGGCAAAGCCGCGCTCCAGATCAGCTATCAGATCGCTGACCGCCTCAAGACCGATATGGAAGCGCACCGTGGGGCCGCCCGGCGACCACTTGGTCGCGGTGCGCGCCGGCGCAAGGTCGAACGGGATTGCAAGGCTCTCGTAGCCGCCCCACGACGGGCCAATGCCGAACAATGTGAGCGCATCGAGGAACGCATAGACCGCTTTCTGCGATGCCGGCTTGAGTACGACGCTGAACAGGCCTGATGCGCCGGTGAAATCCCGCCGCCACAGGGCGTGGCCGGGGTGGCTGGGCAAGGCGGGGTGCAGCACGCGCAGAGCTTCGGGACGCTGTTCTAGCCAGCGTGCGACCTCGAGTTCCGATTTGAAATGCCGTTCGAGTTCTTACCGCCAGCGTGCGCAGGCCGCGCAGCCCGAGATAGACGTCGTCCGGTCCTTCGCACAGGCCGTAGAGAAAAGTGGTCTGCTTGAGCGCTGCGACATGCGCGGCATTGGCCGATACGGTGCCGAGCATCACGTCGGAATGACCGCCGATATACTTGGTCCCTGACTGGATGACGAGATCGGCGCCGTGGTCGAGCGGCCGAAAATAGACCGGTGTCGCCCAGGTATTGTCCATGAGAACGAGCGCACCCTTGTCGTGTGCGATTTTTGCGATCGCATCGACGTCCTGCATTTCAAAACTGAGCGAGCCGGGCGACTCCAGATAAATGGCGCGCGTATTTGGCTGAAACTGTGCGGCGATCGCGTCACCGATCATCGGGTCGTAGAAAGTCGCGCCGATGCCAAAGCGCGAGAGGATCTGCTCACAGAACGCCCGCGTCGGTCCATAGGCGTTGTCGGTCACCAGTAGATGGTCTCCGGCTTTGAGCGCCGTCAACAGCGCGGTCGAGATCGCGGCGAGCCCCGAGGGCAAGAGCGCAACGCCGGCGCATTGCGGGCCTTCGAGTTCAGCGAGCGCGCTTTCGAGCGCGTCCGTGGTCGGCGTGCCGATGCGGCCGTACTGGTAGCGCCCGCGCTGGGCGACATATTCTTCGGCGCTCGGATAGACCAGCGTCGAGGCGTGATAGACCGGGGGATTGATGAAGCCATGATAGGACGGCGGATGCCGGCCGGCGGTGACGATCCGGGTGTCGGTGTGGCGCGGCGGTGAGGGACGTTTGTCGCTGCTGTCGTTCATGCCCTGGCATGCCTTCATCTGGCCGCGCCGCCAGTTGCGGTCATTACCGCGATGCGAAGCGCATTCGTCAACCCCTTGACCTCGTTGTACGATCGTTCTCAGATGGCTTGGCGCGCCGCCATGCGGGATAAGGGCGCGCGTCTCATGCAAAAGAGGCAGACCATGAAACGCGTAGCGACGGCACTCGCTCTTGTCACTCTGCTTGTATGCAGCGCCCAAGCGGCGGAATCGCCGACATTGAAGGCAGTGAAGGCGCGCGGTGAACTGATTTGCGGCGCCAACGGTCAGCTTGCCGGATTCGGCATGCCAGATCCGCAGGGTAACTGGACCGGATTTGACGTCGATTTCTGCCGCGCCATTGCAGCAGCGATCTTCAACAACGCCACCAAGGTCAAGTTCGTGCCGTTGACCGCCGCCAATCGCTTCACGGCGCTGCAATCGGGCGAAGTCGACGTGCTCGCCCGCAACACGACATGGACGATGTCGCGCAATACGACGCTGGGTATCGATTTTGCCGCTGTCAATTTTTACGACGGCCAGGGTTTCATGGTGCATAAGGAGCTGAAGGTCAGCTCGGCGCTCGAGCTCAACGGCGCCGCGGTGTGCGTGCAGCAGGGCACCACCACCGAGCTCAATCTCGCCGACTATTTCCGCTCCCACAACATGACCCTCAAGACCGTGACCTTTGCCACGGTGGACGAGGCCGTCAAGGCCTACGATACCGGTCGCTGCGATGCCTTTACGACGGATTCGTCGGGCCTCTACGGCGTACGCCTGCAACTGAGCAAGCCCGACGACAATATCGTTCTGCCGGAGATCATCTCCAAAGAGCCGCTAAGCCCCTCGGTGCGCCAGGGCGACGACATGTGGGCGAACGTGGTGCGCTGGACGCATCACGCCATGCTCGACGCAGAAGAATTCGGCGTCACCAAAAACAACGTTGATCAGCAGCTCAAATCGGCGAATCCGGAAATTCGCCGTTTGCTCGGCGTCGAAGGCCAGTTCGGCCAGTCGATCGGGCTCACAAACGATTGGGCTTACCGCATTATCAAGCTCGTCGGTAATTACGGTGAGGTATTCGAGCGCAATGTCGGTCAGGGCTCGCCGCTGAAAATTGCCCGCGGCTTGAATGCGCTGTGGACCAAGGGCGGTCTGCAATACGGGCTGCCGGTCCGCTGAGGGCGTCATCTTGCGCGCGCGGGGGCCGGCGTCAGCAATGCCGTCGCGAGGGCGCCGATGATCACCGCCGCAAAACGCACGTCTTCAGGCGCGCGCAAGGCAGTGCGGATCGCGTTTCAGGTGGCGCTCGTCGTGGCGACCGCGGCGCTGTTCTACGGCGCCTTCGTCAACGCCGCGGGTCATCTCGCGCGCGCCAACATCGCCTCAGGATTCCGATTCTGGAACAATACGGCGGGCTTCGACATCAGCCAGACGCTGATTGCTTACTCGTCGAGCACCTCGACTTTCGGCCGGGCGTTCTGGGTCGGCTTACTCAATACGCTTTTGGTGGCCGCCCTCGGGATTGTGCTGGCTACAGTACTCGGCTTCACCATCGGGATTGCGCGGCTGTCGCGCAATTGGCTGGTGGCGCGGCTGGCCGGCGGCTACGTCGAACTCATTCGCAACGTCCCGCTCTTGCTGCAGCTCTTGTTTTGGTACAACGCCGTCCTCAAGGCGCTGCCGGAGCTGCGCGAAAGTCTGGTCCTGCCGGGCGGGGCGCTTCTCAATAATCGTGGACTGTTTCTGCCGGCGCCACTCCTGAAGCCCGGATTTGGTTCGGTCTTTGCGGCTCTGCTGATCGGCGTTGTTGCCACGTATGTGCTGCATCTGTGGGCCCGCCATCGGCAAGAGCGCACTGGCGCGCAACCGTACATCCTCTGGTGGGGGGTGGGGCTGATCTGCGGGCTGCCGCTGGTCATGTTCATGCTGGCCGATTTTCCCCTATCGTTCAGCGTACCGCAAATGGGCCGCTTCAATGTCACCGGGGGCCTCGAAGTGCTGCCTGAATTCGTCGCGCTCCTGTTGGCGCTTTCGGTCTATACGGCGGCGTTCATCGCCGAGGTGGTACGCGCGGGTATCCTTGCCGTCGCGCCCGGCCAGACCGAAGCCGCGCAGGCGCTCGGGCTGCGCGGCGGGCTGACAGTGCGCCTGATAGTCATACCGCAGGCGATGCGGGTAATCGTGCCGCCGTTGACGAGCCAATACCTCAATTTGATCAAAAACTCCTCGCTTGCAGTCGCCATCGGTTATCCGGACCTGGTGCAGGTCTTTGCCGGATCCGTGCTCAACATTACCGGGCAGGCGGTCGAAGTGATCGCAATCACCATGGCGGTCTATCTCGCCATCAGTTTGGTCACGTCATTGGTCATGAATCTGTACGGACGCAGAATCGCGCTGGTGGAGCGCTGAAGCCATGGCCTTATCCGATGTCCCGCTCGGGTATCTGCGCCGCACGGCAGCCGAAAAGTTGCCGCCGCCGATGGCGCACACAGGAATTGTGGGGTGGCTGCGCGCCAATCTGTTCTCGTCGCCCGCGAATGTCGTGCTCACGATTGTCTGCGTGGGCCTGATCATCTGGGTGGTGCCGCCATTGCTGCGCTTCCTTCTGATTGACGCTGTCTGGTCGGGAAGCGATCGCGCGGCCTGCCTTGCCACCGCTGCGAACCCCGATCCCGGCGCTTGCTGGGCGTTCGTGCGCGTGTGGTTCTCGTATTTTGTCTATGGGTTCTATCCGATCGCGCAGCGGTGGCGTGTCGACATATTCTTTGCCGCGCTTGCTTTCGGTATCGCGTGGCTGGCGTGGCAGCGGACACCGCGGCGCGACCTCGGCGCAGTCTATCTCTTTGCAGGCTTGCCGGTGCTCTCTGTGGTGCTGCTCTATGGTTTCCCAGCCCTCGGCCTGGTCGCGGTGCCGACCAACCTCTGGGGCGGCGTGCTTGTGACCGTCGTAGTAGCGACCGTTGGCATGGTCGCCTCGCTCCCCATCGGCGTCATGCTGGCACTGGGGCGGCGCTCCGAACTCCCGGCGGTGCGGTGGCTGTCGGTCGGCTTCATCGAATTCGTGCGCGGCGTGCCGCTGATTACGGTGCTGTTCATGGCGAGCGTGATGCTGCCGTTGTTTGTGCCGCAACGCTTCGAGCCGGATAAGCTGTTGCGCGCGTTGATCGGCGTCGCTCTGTTCGCCTCGGCCTATATGGCCGAGGTGGTCCGCGGTGGTCTTATCGCGGTGCCGCGCGGCCAATACGAGGCGGCGCGCGCCCTCGGTCTTGGTTATTGGCGGATGATGGCCCTTGTCGTCCTGCCGCAGGCGCTGCGGATCACGCTGCCGAATATTGTCAATACCTTCATCGGCCTGTTCAAGGATACGACGCTTGTGTTCATCGTCGGCATTTTCGATTTTCTGCGCACGATCGAGGCGGCGCGCGGCGACCCGAAATGGGCGACGCCGACGACGGCCACCACCGGTTATGTGTTCGCAGCTTTGTTCTATTTCGCGTGTTGTTACGGCATGTCGCGCTACGCGCGCGGCATGGAGGCGCGGCTGCGGCGCGCCGACCGGCGCTAAAGGAATTTGGGAATGGCAAACCAAGCCGTCGATGTGAAGAAACCGCCGTCCAGCGCAAGGCCTGCGGTCGAGATCGTCGACGTACACAAATGGTATGGCGAGTTTCACGTGCTGCGCGATATCAACCTTGAGGTGATGCGTGGCGAACGCATCGTGATCTGCGGCCCGTCCGGCGGCGGAAAGTCGACGTTGTTGCGCTGTATCAATCGCCTGGAGGATTGGCAGCGCGGCCGCATCGTGGTCGATGGTATCGAACTGACCGACGATCCGAGGCAGATCGTTGCCGTGCGTCGCGATGTCGGCATGGTTTTTCAGCAGTTCAATCTGTTCCCGCATTTGACTGTACTGGAGAATTGTACACTGGCGCCGATCTGGGTTCGCCACATGCCGAGACGTGACGCAGAAGAACTCGCGATGACGTTCCTCAAGCGCGTCAAGATTCCAGAGCAGGCTGACAAATATCCGGCGCGCCTTTCCGGCGGTCAGCAGCAGCGTGTGGCGATTGCGCGCGCGCTATGCATGAACCCGAAAATCATGCTGTTCGACGAGCCGACGTCGGCACTCGATCCGGAAATGGTCAAGGAAGTTCTGGACACCATGGTGGGACTTGCCACCGACGGGATCACGATGCTTGTGGTCACGCACGAGATGGGTTTTGCCCGGCAGGTTGCCGACCGGATCATCTTCATGGATGAAGGCCAGATCGTGGAGATTGATACGCCGAAAAATTTCTTCGATGCTCCGCGGCACGAGCGAACGCGGCTATTCCTGCAGCAAATTCTTCATTGATGTAAGGTGCTTCGCGCGGTCGAATAAAAATGAAAATGGCGACATTGTGCAGACGCGATGAAGGCCTGTTCAGGATTACAAAGCTGTAATCCGCTTTCTATTCCAGGTGTCCAAAGTTTAACTTGAGCTGGCGCAGCACCATGATTTTATTTGTATCACCTTGACATCCGTGGAGGATCAAATGCTCAAGCCAGTTATTGCCGCGACCGCGGTTCTCGCCATCGCCGGCTCTTCGCTTGTGTATGCACAGCAGCGTTTCGGTGACCGCGACGGATTCGGTTCACGGGGCGCGCGTTTCGAACGCCACAACCCGGTGAGCCCGGCCGATTTGGCGGCATTTACCGACGCGAGGATTGCCGCGCTCAAGGCCGGCCTGGAGCTGACGCCCGATCAGCAGAAGAATTGGCCGGCATTCGAGCAGGCGCTCCGCGACCTGGCGCAGTTGCGTGTGCAGCGCATCGAGGCACGGCAGGCGCGCATGCAGCAGGGCGGGGCGCAGCAGGGCGCGGCGCCGCAACAGGGTGGGACCGCGCAACCGGCTCAAGCGCAGACCGGCCCATTTGACCGTCTTGCCCAGCGCGCCGACGCCATGGCCAAGACCAGCACCGCTCTCAAGAAGGTCGCCGAGACCGGCGCGCCGCTCTACCAGAGCCTGAACGATGCGCAGAAGGAGCGTTTCAAGACCCTGGCCCGCGTGCTGCGTCCGCATCCTCGCCGTTTCGCCTTCAACGAGGGCAACGGCGGCTGGCGCCACGGTGAGCGCGGCATGGGTCGAGGGATGGATCACGGCGGCTTCGGTCGTCATCACGGTCGTCCGGACGGTGACGGCAACGGCGGAGGTTCGCAGCTCTAACGGGCCCGCTACCAGACCTTTTCCCCGAGGCGCCCGCTGAAATTTTCGCCTCCCCGCAGCTGGTGCCAAAGCGAAAGCCGCAGGAATATTCTCCTGCGGCTTTCGTGATTCCATACGTGCCGCGCGAGGACGCGATTTGCGGCTTATCTGCGCGGCTTTCTGGGTCTTAGCGATCGAGCGGGCCGGCAGCTTTCCGCCAGGCGGCGATGCCACCCTCGATATGGCAGGCGCTGGTCAAACCGACATCCTGTGCGGCCTGCACTGCCATGGCCGAGCGTTCGCCGAAGGCGCAGTAGAACACAAGCCGCTTGCCGGTTGCCGTTGCAAGTTCGTGAAGCATGCCACCTTTGCCGATGTTTTCCTGCAGATCCGGATAAGGCGCGTGCAGCGAGCCCGGAATGGTTCCGTCTTTTTCGCGTTCGCTCTTCTCGCGCAGATCGATCAGCACAACGTCCGGGCGCCCGGGAAGGCCGAGTGCTTCACTTGCCGTTACCGCCCAGCCTCGGCGAGCGACCTCCGCCTGACGCAGCCCGACCTGCATATTGGCAGGCACCGCCACATCCATCATCTTCGGATTTGACAGTTTCAGATTATTCATCAAGTCGACGTATTCGTCGATCGATTTGACACTGAGGCGTGGATTGAAGGATTTTTCCTCGCCGATGGTCGAGACGGTATCGCCTTTATAGTCGTGGGCAGGGAAGACCAGCGTTTCGTCCGGAAGCTTGAGCAGCTTGTTGAAGATCGAATCGTATTGCGCGCGCGGATCGCCGTTCTGGAAATCCGTTCGTCCGGTGCCTCGGATCAACAGCGTATCGCCGGTGAACACCCGGTCCGCGAGTACGAACGAATATGAATTGTCGGTATGTCCCGGCGTATAAAGAACATCGAGGCAGATGCCCTCGATCGCGATGCGCTCGCCCTCGGCGACCCGCATGGAGACGACGTCGGCGTGGGTCTGTTCGCCCATGACGGTGATGCAGTGGGTGCGGTCGCGCAGTGCGCCGAGGCCGGTGATGTGATCGGCGTGCAAATGAGTGTCGATGGCTTTGACCAGCCGAACGTCGAGTTCCCGCAACAGCTGAATGTAACGCTCGACCTTTTCCAGCACGGGATCGATGATCAGCGCCTCGCCGCCGCGTCTGGCGGCGAGAAGGTACGTGTAGGTGCCGGACACCGAATCGTAGAGCTGACGGAAGATCATACGCGCCTCCACCGCTATCATACGCTCTCCCGGCCCCGCGTGCAGGATTGCCCAGGCGCTTAAAATGGCCCGCTGGCCACCGCGTCCCGACCCGCGGTCGCGACGGCTCGCCGCGCCACGGCTGCTTGCATGAGGCTTGAGAAAAGGGCGACAATCGGTGCCGGTAAAAGCGGCCGCCACACGATAAAACCATGATCGCGGCCGGGGAGGGGACCATGATTATTGTACGCGCACTCGCCGCGGGCCTAGCCGCGTGTCTGTTGTCGGTCGGCGCCGCTTCGGCACAAACCTACCCGAACCGCCCTATCACGATGATCGTGGCGTTTCCGCCGGGCGGCGCCGATGACGCCACGGCGCGCATGATCCAGGACCCGCTTCAGAAGGCGCTCGGTCAGCCGGTCGTGATCGAGAATGTCGGCGGCGCCGGCGGCATGATCGCTGCCGCCAGGGCCGCGCGCGCCGCGCCGGACGGCTACACCATCCTGCAGCATCAGGATGCATTGGCGGCCGGCATGGCGCTTTATCCAAAGCTTACCTTCGACGCCGAGAAGGACTTCGTGCCAATCGGCCTGATCAACACTGTCTCCAACACACTTGCCGGTCGGCCGACACTGCCGCCGAATAATTTCAAGGAGTTGCTGGCCTGGATGAAAGAGCCAGGCCGCAGCGCCAAGATCGGACATCCGGGCGTCGGCTCGTTTGGCCATCTGGCCGAGGTGCTCGCGTTCCAGGAAATGGGCGTGAAGGTCACGCAGGTGCCGTATCGCGGTGCGGGTCCTGCGCTGGTCGATCTCCTTGGGGGGCAGGTCGATCTCGGTCCGATCTCGGCGGTAGCGGCGCAGCCGCTCATCAAGTCAGGGAAGCTCAAGGGATACGCCATCATGGCGAAAAAACGCTTCTCCGGCCTGCCGAACCTGCCAACCTTCGCGGAGCTCGGCTACAAGAAGCTCAATATTGATTTCTGGCACATGCTGCTGGCGCCGGCCGGCACGCCGCGCCCGATCGTTGATAAGATAAATGCAGCGCTCCGTACCGCGCTCGCTGACCCCAAGGTGGAGAAGCTGTTTGCCGACGGCGGTATGGATGAGTATCCGGTTAGCGAGGAAACGCCCGAAGCCGCCGCTGCACTGCTCAAGAACGAGATCAAGCTCTGGGGCGAAGTGGTGCGCGACAACCACATCGCGGGCCAGTGACGGCTCTCCTTGGCGGCCGGCGGTTTCGCCGCCGGCCGGCCTCTAGCTAGCTGTGTCCGCCCAGACGGGATGGTCGTGGGGCCTGCCTGTCCGCCCCTCTGGCCGCCTTTGACCAGTTAACGGCAAAGTCAATTGACCCGGGTGGATCAGGCAAAATCGGCCTATTCTAAAGGCTGCCGCTATGGATACTGGCCGAAAAAAGCAAAAACCGATTGAGGACACGGCCTTTTTCCAATAATTTCCCGGAATAGCCGGACAACTGAGTGTTCCGACCGGCGCGTGTTAGTGGACGGAAGTACTATGTTTGGGTTGCGTTCCGGTCATCTGCATTGCCTCAGTCATCGTCTCGGCTGTGCGTCTAGCGAGGCGTCTTTCGGCCGGCCCGGCCAGCATCCTCGAAACAATCAGGCGATTTGTCCGTTCGGCGTCGGCGGTGTCGTGCTGTCGTCATTGGCGCGACACTGGTGGGCGCTAACCTCGTGGACAATTGAGGTTTGTAATGTCGGATGAACTCGCCGCCGAATGGCGGGACAACGCTTTTCCCGATACGACGGTAGCGCTCGCAAGGGGGCGCCGTAGCAGGCGCCAACTCGGCAGTTCGCGAGGGTCGAAGCTTTCCGCGGGGGGGCGCCAGAAACAGGGTATTCGCGAGCTCGTTGCGATAGAAAAAAGAGACCTGTACGCCTTTCCGGCGCCTTCGATGCGCCTGTTGCAGCAGTTTTTCAAGCTTACACCGGCGGAAGCTCGCGTAGCGCAATTCATGGCGCGCGCTGAAACCATCGAAGATGCTGCGTGTGCCTTGAGCATCAGGCTCTGTACCGCACGAACCCACCTGGCGGCGATCTTTGAGAAGACCGCGACGGCGCGGCAGGCGGAACTTGTCGCCCTGCTAAGCCGTCTGGTTCATCTCAGCCAGTCGTCTGCCGGCAGGTCGTCCGTAGTCCAGAAACCTGCTCAGAACTAAGTCGTCGTCGGCTGGGCAGCGCGGGTACCCATTGCCCCCCTCGAACAACTGGCTCTCCTCTGCAACCTGTGTTGCAACCGACCTCAGTCGGCTGCCCGCCGGCGGCGAAGCGGTGCTTACCCGATAACGCCGGTTTGCTGCACTTGCTTGGCGATTTTCTGGGAAAACCCCCGCAATTTCAATGGTTAACCATATCTGACATCGTTGAGAGCATATTAGGATATTGTTAGGCCTAATCATTCGTTTGAATGATGCCACAACCCAGCACCAATTGTACGTTGTCCACGCCGGACGCCGAGAGGCGTTTGGCGAGATAATGCAAAACGTTGTGGCGTTCGTAGATGCGGGTCGACGCCGCCGCGGGTGAGAGGCGTCGTCGCATGCCAGCCGTCGCACGGACGTGCGGAAGGCCGAGTTTTGCCTTTCGGGGCGCTGCGGGTGCAGGCGCCGCAACCGGATCTTCCGACAAATACCCTTTCAGCCTCGTCGCCTGCGTTTCCCAGGCCCGCCTAAATTGTGAGCCGGCACAGCGATGTTCTGATGTCGCCCAGCAGCCAATGAAGTCGAATGGAGTAGATCATGGCAAACCAAGTTTACCTCTATAACGGTAACACCATCGTCGGGACCTACTCGACCATTCAGGCCGCTGTTAACGCCGCGTCGCCGTTTGACACGATCAAGATTGGCGCCGGCACCTACAACGAAAACGTCAACGTCAACGTCAATGGTTTGACCATTGAAAACATCGCCGGCCAACAAGTTATCATCGACGGGATCGGTGGTTATGCTGGCGCTTTCAATGTCGCCAGTGGCGTCTTCGGCGTTACCGTCAAAAGCAGCGACGGAATACCCGGCAATTTCATAATCGAGGGTTCCCAAGATCCGAATGTAGGCCAAGTCGCGGCGCTGTATCTCGTCGGCAACAACGACAACATCAAGATAAATGGGATTACTACGATTTCCGCCACGACCGGAGTTGCCGGACTTAATTCGGTGTTGACGGGTGGGAACCTCAATAACGTTCTTTTTGTCAATAACGTCTTCGAAGGAAAGGCCGATCAACTCGTCTACGTCAACGGCGCCGAGGACATCGGTCCGTCTGCGCAAGATGGCTTGGTCAGCTTTGTCGGCAACACGTTCTCCGGCTCGGCGCCAAACGGCCCGCTGCTCGGTATGAACGCGCCGGGCGAGGTCATCAACAACATATTCACGGGCACTGCCGCGGTTGACGTCGGTCTCGGCGAGGCCGGCGTGACCGTCACCGGCAATACCTTCAGCAATTCGCCGACCGAAAGCTATTTCCTCGGTAACGGCGCATACGATCCGCAGACGATCGAGAATAACAACACCTTCTCACAGCACGATGAGATTTACATCGTTCAGAACGGCGTTCGGCAGGACGGTGTCTACAGCACTATCCAGGCCGCAGTAGATGCTGCGATCGCAGGCGACACGATTGTTGCCGGGCCCGGCACCTACAATGGCGAGGTGACGATCGACAAGTCGCTGACGATTGAGGGGGCGAACTTCGGCGTTGCGGGCACCAGTTCGCGCGGCGCGGAGACCGACATTGTCGGCGGCATTGTGATCGCAGCCGACAACGTCACGATTAACGGCGTTCAGGTCGATGGCAGCTTCAATTCGGTGGGTCAGTTCGGTACTGATCTTGCGAATGGCGTGTGGGTGCAGGGCAATAACGCCACGATCGAGAATTCGGTCTTTACCGGCGAGGGGGCGGCGGTCGATTCGCGTCCCTTCAGCACCGAGGGCGGCATTTCAGGATTTTTGTTCGCCAACAACGCGGTGGCCGGCTGGCAGGAAGGCGCCTACATCGTCAATGGCGGTGCCGGGTCAATCACGGACAATACCTTCACCAACGACGGCAACGGTGTGGTCACCGAATCCGTCGGCATGGTTATCTCCGGCGATTCATTTGTTCACAGCGGGACGCCCGCATACGGCATCGGTTCTGATATAGCGACCGACGGCAATCAATCGAACGTCGATCTTGGCAGCTTCATCGGGCCAAACGACACTTTCAGTGCGGGAGATACGGCGCAGCTCAGTGTCTATCTGAATGCCCCGGGGCCGGTCACCGTGACCAACGACACGGGCATCAACGCACACATCCATGGGGAGTACGCGACCGGCCCAGTCACCTACAACGGTGGCACGGCGAGCGATGTGATTACCGGTTCCTCGGCGAACGATGTCTTCAACGTCGGTTCTGGAAACGACTCGATTGATGGCGGCGCCGGTACGGATACGGTGAAGTATGACGCTTCGCTGATCGCCACTGATATCACGGTTGTTAACGGCAAATGGCAGGTCAGCGACGGTACGCATGGCGCAGATGCGCTGAATAATGTCGAAAAGGTCACGGATGGGACGCACACCTTCCTTCTCGTCGGCGCAGGCGGTTTTGCGACGATCCAGGATGCGATCGACGCGGCCTCCGACGGCGACACGATCCTGGTCGCTGCGGGCACTTACAACGAAAGTCTCAATATCGATAAGGGCGTTACAATCCTGGGCGCCAACGCCGGCGTCTTGGGCACCGGAGCGCGTGGCGCCGAGACCATCATTACTGGCCAGTCGCAAATCACGACAAGCAGCCAGGTCGTCATCGACGGCGTCGAGTTTCTCGACCAACAGTCTTATACGCTGAGCAGCAGCGACAATTTTGTTGCGCTGACTGTTCTCAACACATCCGCAGCAGGCGATGTTGTTGAGGATTCGGTGTTCTACCGAGCGCCGTCGAGCGATCCGATGGGTTTCTCCAGCGGTCATTTCGTCGGGTCCGGCGCACAGCCGACCCACCGCGGCATAGAGATCGCGAATGTTGGTGCCGGTACACAGATCGCAATCGAAGACAATCTGTTCACGGGGACCGACCCGTACTCCTACGCCGGCGATGATTGGCGAAGCGCGGTCTATTCCAATGGCGGTCTAGGCACGACCACAATCGAAGACAACACGTTTGAGAACGTTCGTTCCGCGGTCAACGCTGATAATTTCTCGTCAACGGTGCAGATCACCGGAAACGTGCTGGACCATGACGGTTCCGGTGTCTCGATCGGAGTGGGTTCCAGCGTCTCCAACGTGACCTCGATCACAGACAATACCTTCGGGACGAATGTCGACAACGAGTTCAATTTCAGCAACCTGACAACGCCGGTTACGTTCAACGCAGGTGCAACCGGCAACGCATTATCGGCCGCCGCTGCGTCCGATCCGACACAATATGTCTATATCGAGGGTGGCACGGCCGGAGACAATCTGACCGGCACGAGCGGCAAGGATATCCTGCTCGGCGATGCCGGCAGCAACACGTTGACGGGTGGCGGCGGCGCCGACGTACTTTACGGTAACAATACGGGCACAAACACTGCGAACTATGTTTCGGCGCTGACAGCAAGCGACATCAACGTGGTGTCGGACGCCGATCCGTTCACAGCCGGAAATCAGCCGGGCTGGCAGGTCAATGCCGGGGTAGCTGAAGGCACGGATCTTCTTAACAGCATGCAGGTCGTTCAAGGCGCCAGCTCTGCGTCTTCGACCGGACGTTTCCTGCTGGTCGGCGATGGGGGATTTGCCACCATCCAAGCCGCAATCGACGCGGCCAACGACGGCGACACGATTCTGGTTGCCGCGGGCACCTACAATGAAAGCCTCGATATCGACAAGGGCGTCACGATCCTGGGCGCAAACGCTGGAGTTTTGGGGACTGGCACGCGAGGCGCCGAGACTATCATTACGGGCCAATCGCGGATTAACACGTCCAGCCAGGTCACTATCAATGGCGTGGAGTTCCTCGACAGCCAGCCCTACACGTTCAGCAGTGGCGACGATTTCACCGCGCTGACCGTCAATGAAAATTCAGTGGCAGGCGACATTGTTGAGGATTCGATCTTCGATCGCGCTCCGACAAGCAATCCGGGCGGCTTTTCGTCCAGCGCCTTCGTCGGATCAAACTCTCAGCCCACGCATCGCGGTATCGATATCGCGAGCGTCGCCACCGGCACGCAGATCACGATCGAGAACAACCTCTTCACCGGAAGCGATCAGTATCCTTACGCGGGCAACGACTGGCGGAGTGCGATCTACTCAAACGGCGGCACCGGCGCGACCATCATCGAGAACAATACATTCGACAATGACCGCACGGCGGTAAACGCGGACAATTTCTCCTCGACGGTGCAGATCACCGGTAACGCATTCGATCACGATGGAACGGGCGTTTCCGTCGGCGTCGGTTCGAACGCCGCCAATGTTACCTCGATCACGAACAATATGTTCGGCGTAGGCGTCGATACGACGTTCAATTTTAGCAACGTGACGACAGCGATTACGTTCAATGCCGGCGCAACCAGTAACGTTCTATCGAATGCCGCCGCCTCAACCCCGAACACGTACGTCTACATTCTGGGCGGTTCGGGGAACGACAGTTTAACCGGGACCAGCGGAAACGATATCCTGATCGGCGGGACCGCCACCAACATTCTGACGGGCGGGGGCGGTAACGACGTCCTCTACGGGACAGGAACCGGCCTAACGACCGCCGAATACGCATCGACGCTGACGGCCAGCAACATTACTTCGGTGGCGGACGCAGATCCGCTCACGTCCGGTAACCAGGCCGGCTGGCAAGTTGCTGCCGGGGCGACCGAGGGCACCGACCTCCTCAACGACGTTCAGATCATTCAGGGTGCAAGTTCACCGACTTCCACCGGACGCTTCCTGCTGGTGGGCAACGGCGGCTACGCCACGATTCAGGCGGCTGTGGATGCAGCTAACGCCGGGGATACGATTCTGATCGGTCCCGGTACTTATGCCGGCGCCACCATCGACAAAGCGCTGACCATCATCGGCTCGGGAGCTGGGGCGACTATCATTAACAGCGGCGGAGCTACCGACGGTCTCGCTCTGAGCGGAGATATCAATGCGACCTTCGGCGGTAATGCGACTGTTTCCATTTCGGGGATCGGCTTCACCGACAATCAGGACGGCATCGAGGTCCATTCCGACACCAAATTGAACGCGCTGAACATAGACAGCGACGCTTTCAACCAGAACATCATCAATGGCGTCGGCATGGGCAGTGGAGCCCCCAACCTGGCCAATATCAGCATTACAAATTCGGCGTTTACGCGGGATGGGAACGGTACGGAGAACGGCGACGGGGATATCAGCCTGTTCGGTTTTCTTGGCAATGCCACACTGGAAAACCTGGTCGTCAACGGCGGTACGAATGCCGTGCCGACGACGTCGAACGCCGACTACGGCATTCAGATAGCTGGCTTCGACGACAACACCCATGACGTCACCAAGCCGATCGGCGCTGTCATCTTTAACAACGTTCAGGTGAACGGCAGCTACGACAAAGCGGCGGTAGGTATCCAGGGCTATTCCGATCTCAATGGCCTCGATTTCCAAAATACCGGTAACGGGGGCACCGTCATCGACGGGCACGACGGCTGGGGCGAAGGACTGTACCTGGACGTCACGGCGGATATGACGGCGGTTTCGTCGATCACCGGCAACAACCAATTCCTGACGACTGGTGCGGTGGCCGAAAACGTCAATCTCGGCAACGTCAGCGTTACCAACGATATCGTCAACTCGGCCGCGGGCGAGCCGCTGGACACTTTCTTCAAGGGGACACCGGAAAACGACACAATCCGCGGCCTGTCCGGCGGCGACAACTACATCGCGGGCAATGGTGGCCTGGACACTGTCGATTTCAGCGAGACCTTGGCTGCTTCAAACTTCCAGATGGTCGGTGGCAACTGGGTGGTCTCTACGGCGACGGAAGGTACCGACATCCTGCAGGCCATCGAGGTGGTGAATGACGGTGCCGGCCACACCTTCCTGCTGGTGGGCGGTGGGGGCACTTACGCGTCACCCAACGCGGCGTTTACTTCCTCGCAGTACCAGTCCGGCGATATCATTATCGACACGTCGGCGCAGGACGGAACGGCGGTCCTCACCGTCAACAACGGCCAGCCTTATGTCGGCGCGACGGGTGCGAACTCTATCGCTTTCTCAGTATCGAATCTTGATGATGACGAAAGCGGAACTCTGACCTTCAGCGATGGTGCCGGCCACACATTGACTGTGCAGGTCGTGCAGGGCGCAACACTTGCCGACCGCTTCCTGATCAACAATTCTCCGGTCTCGACGGTGAACCTGTCGAGTTTCAGCGAAGGCACCATTACCGCGACGCTGTCCGTCACCGATACGGCCGGCAACAGTGAAACGGCAACCAATACCTCGGTCACGCTGGATCAGGACGGTGGCGAACAGGCTGCGCTGAAACTGACCGTGACCAGCACTGACGTTGGGACAGCGGGCGAGGCCGCGGTTCCGTTCACGATCGCAGGGCTGGATCCGGACGATACCGGGACAGTGACCTTCACCGATATCAACGGCAAGACGAGTGCGCTGGTAAGCGTCAGTGGCGGGCAGACAAACTACACGGCCGATATCAGCGGTCTCGCTGACGGCAGAATCACATCTTCGCTGCAGCTCAATCCTGACCCGGCCGGAAACACGTTTACTGCGGTCGCCGGCACCTCGATAACGCTCGACACCGTGATGCCGACTCTGACCACGCCGACGATCGTCGGCACCGCGCAGGAGGGGCAGACGCTCACAGCGGCCTCGAATGCCGGCCAGAGCGACGATGCGCTGTCGTTCTCCTGGTACAGCTCGGCCGATAGCTTCGCAAACCCGATCGGGAGCGGTTCGACCTATCTGATCAAACAGACCGACGAGGGCCGTACCATCGAGGTCAAGGCCACGGCGACCAATCCGAATGGGTCGACGACGCATGCCAGTGCGCCGACGGGTACGGTGATCGCCGCGTTCCCGACGGTGACGCCTGCTACCATTCCAAACGCTGCCTCAAATCAGAGCTTCACTGCTTCACAGCTGTTTAGCGCAAGCGATCCAGATGGTACTCCCATCCTGTCCTATGAGGTGGAGGATGTGAGTACCGGTGCATCCCAAGGATTTTGGACACTCAATGGGGCGGTCCAGGCGAACGGAGCTCTGTTCACTGTGACGGCTGCACAACTGTCTGGGCTCAGCTTCACCGCGGGGTCGAACACCAGCGGACCTGTCACGGACAATCTCGAAGTTGCTGCTTCCGATGCGGCGGGATTCGGATCGTTTGCGTCATTTAGTGTCGTGGCTGCGGCTCACGCACCGACGACGCAGCCAACGGTAAGCGCATCCAACGAGGTGGTTCTGCCAGAGTCCAATCTCGCTGCGCCGAACATGTTCAACGGTACAGCCTTTGGGGGCAGCACTATCGCCGGCTACGAGGTCGAGGACACGACATCGAACAGCGGCAACTGGATATTCAATGGTGTCACTGAACCGGCGAACCAGATCATCGATGTCCCCGTGGGCCAGCTTTCCCAACTGAGCTTCCAGACAGGCTTCGGAACCGACACTCTGATGGTCCGTGCCAACGATGGCACTCAGTGGGGCAGCTACACGACGTTTACGGTGTCGCCGAAGTCCAATGCGGCACCGCCGACGGGCACGACCACGGTTCTTGATCTGGAGAAGACCGCGACCGGTGTTTACGAGTACTACGACATCGGCAAGAACGGCATCCTGCAGGCCGGCCCGCTGGATCAAATCAGCACGTCGCTCAGTGTCGTGGGCATCGGCGGATTCAATGGCTCGGATACCGCCGATCTGCTGACCCGCAATACGACGAACGGCGCGTTCACGGTCTACGACGTCAGCAACAACAACGTCACCGGCAGCGTCTCCATGGGTCAGGTGGGGCTGGAGTGGCAGGTCGCTGGATTTGGAGATTTCTCCGGAAATTCCGGCGAAACCGACATGATCATGCGCAACACCAACAATGGGCAGTTCGAGGTCTACGACATCCGCAACAACGCCATCACCGGCGCAGCGTCGATGGGGCAGGTCGGGTTGGAGTGGCAAGTCGCGGGCTTCGGTGATTTCTCCACCAGGGCCGGCGAAACCGACATGATCATGCGCAACTCCAACACCGGCCAGTTCGAAATCTATGACATCAGCCATAATCAGCTGGTCGGCGCCGCGTCCATGGGTCAAGTCGGGCTGGAGTGGCAGGTCCTCGGCTTCGGCGATTTCTCCGGCAATGCCAACGAAACCGACATGCTCATGCAAAACAGGAACAGCGGAGCATTCGAGGTCTATGACATCAGGAACAACCAGATCGTCGGCGCCGGCTCGATGGGCCAGGTTGGATTGCAATGGACAGTGGCGGGCTTCGCGGACTTCAGCGGCAATGCCAACGAGACCGATCTGTTGATGCGCAACAGCGGGAGCGGGGCGTTCGAGTTGTACGACATCAAGGGCAACGCCATCACTTCGGCGATGTCGATCGGCTCGGTGGGAACGGAATGGCAGGTCACAGGCGTGGCCGCGGATCCTCCGCCCGGCTCGGCGAGCGCCGCGGCCAGCACGGTGCTCAGCGGTCCAACGGTCGATCCGGCCGGCGGCTCTTCTATCAGTCAGTTGACGCAGGCAATGGCCTCTATTGGGGCGCGGGGTGGCACGTCAACCGCAACGTCGCCGCTTGGCCAATCGCCAATGCCGAGCACCGATGTTTTTGCGACAACGACGCGGAATAATCTGCACGCATAAGTGTTGGCGGATACCGCGTCCATAGCCGGCGGCAGACTTGCCGCTGGCTATTTTTTTTCACGTTGAAGATCAACGCGATCCAAATCAACTTTGATATAGTGAACCAATTCTTGTGCGCGCCGTTTCGCAGACGGCTAGGGCAGTTGCGCGTGGATAAAGAACGATTGGCGTTGTTGCGTTGGATCGCGATCGTAATCGTTACCGCGGTGTTGTGGAGTTTATTAAGGTTGTAGCCATCTTACGCTGAGTGCTCGGTTTGAGGTGCATATCAGCGAACAAAAACGCAAAACGCCAAAAATTGGAAACCATAAGCGTTCGTAACAGAATGCCCCGAATTACAGGAAAAACTCCATCTAAACCAATTCAAATAAGTGCTCATTTACGTCGTCGCACATCCACGTTTTGTTACCTATGCAATTTTCGGGGCGATTAACGTTCGCCACCTAATGCTGCTCCGCGAGAACAGGGCACAAGACCCTGTCCGCGGGGACGGCGATGAGTGTAGTAACGACGATTGTCTATTCCGGGAATCCGAATTTCGACGGTTTGTTGTCGGGCACGCAATGGGCTAGCACAAACCTGACATTCAGTTTTCCGACCGACAGTGCGGATTATAATTTTGGCTACATCGCCGGCGCCGGTGCGCCGTCAGATGGTTTCGCGCCGCTCAACGCTGCCGAGCAGCAGGCGGTGCTCACGGTCCTCCACGACTACGCCGCCGTAAGCAATCTGCAATTCACGCAGATCACCGAGAGCACGACGCTGCACGCAAACCTGCGCGAGGCTCAGTCGGCGCAGGCCGGGGCCGCGATGACATTCGGGCCCAATCCGCTGTTCAACCAATATCCTCTGAGTGCGGATTCCTGGTACGACCCGGGCACTACCGATTATGGCAAGCTCGTCCAAAATCCCGTCCTGGGCGGCTATGGCTTTTATGCTTTCCTGCATGAGATCGGGATCGCGCTCGGGATGAATGATGACGTGCAGGGCACCGATCTTCCGGCGTCCTACGATTCGATGGCTTATTCGATTGAATCGTATCGTTCCTATGTGGGCGCACCAACGACGCAAGGCCTGTCCAACGCAACGTGGGCGTACGCTCAATCGCCGATGATCGACGATATCGCGGCGATTCAGCAGATGTACGGCGCGAACTTCAGCGCTGAAGGTACGACGGCCGTCTATTCCTGGAACCCGGCGACAGGCGAAGAGTATATCAACGGCGTTGGTCAGGGCGTTCCTGGCGGCAACACAGTTTTCATGACGATCTGGGACCAGGGCGCCACAGCGACCTACGATCTGTCCAATTACACGACGAACCTCAACATCAATCTGCAGCCGGGCAGCTGGAGCACATTCTCGACCGCCCAGCTCGCGCTACTGGGTTACGACTCGTCCGGCAACCCGATCTATGCCCCGGGCAACGTCGCAAACGCACTTGAGTACAATAACAACCCAGCCTCGCTGGTCACGTCGGTGATCGGGGGCTCGGGGCACAACACCATCGTCGGCAACAATGCGGGCGATTACATTTTCGGCGGTACGGGCGGCGGCAACGTTATCCAGGGTGGCTCGGGGCACAACACCATCGATGGCGGGCCGGGCGGCAACAACACGCTTGTGTTCACCGGCAGCTATGCGAACTATCGGATCACCGCACCGTCGAACCAGACGCTGCAAATCGCCGACCTGCGCTCCGGATCGCCTGACGGCACGGACGAGGTGACCGAAATCCAGAGCTTCCAATTTACCGATGGCACCCACACGTTGCAGCAGCTTGAACAGGCGGCCAATCCGCCGGTTGTCATTTCTGCCGGGCTGAATGCCAGCAACAGTCCCGTCGAGGGCACGGCCCTGACGGCGTCGATCAACTTCACGAACCCTCAGGATGACGAGCCGGCCTCGGCCATCACGTTCACATGGTATTTGAATGGCAATCAGGCCCAGACCGGACCTTCCGCAACTTTCACGCCTGGAAAAAACGACGAAGGCAAAACCTTAGCGGTGAGCGCAAGCTATACCGATCAGTATGGCAACGCTCACACTGTTACCAGCGGCGCAACCAGCGCAGTGCTCGAGGCGCCGCCGACGGTAACGGCTCCCAACATCAATGCTAGCCCCAACGAGGCGTTTGCGGCGTCTTCGTTGTTCAGCGCCAGCGATTCCGACGGTACACCGATCCTGGCTTATCAGGTGATCGACACATCCAGCGGAGCTACGAGCGGCTTCTGGCTGCTTGACGATGTGGTGTTGCCGGCCAATCAAGCCGTAACGGTTTCGGCGGCGCAATTGTCGCAATTGACCTTCATCGCCGGTTCGCCTCCCTCAGGAAACGCCCCTGATGTACTTGAGGTCAGCGCGGCCGATGCCGGCGGTTTCGGCGCTTATACGACGTTCACCGTCACTGCAGCGCAATTTGCTCCGGACAGCGGTCTTCCGGTTGTAACGGGTGCCAATCGGGTGGCGACCGTCGGCACCACGTTCACCGCTGCGAGCCTGTTCAGTGCCAGTGCGCCGCCCGGCGGGACGATCGTCAGTTACGAACTGGTCGACACCACGCCCAACAGCGGCACCTGGACCTTGGACGGTGTCGTCGAGCCGGCCAATCAAGCCCTGGATGTTTCGGCGGCGCAGCTTCCGCAGCTCAGCTTTCAGACCAACTTCTCCACTGCCACGATCATGGTGCGCGCCAATGACGGCAGCCAGTGGAGCAACTATACGACGCTTCAGATCCAGCCGGAGCTGAACGCGGCGCCTCCAGCGAATGCGACTTCCGATATGGTCATGGAGCAGGGTGCAACCGGAAATTACGAAATCTACGACATCGGCAGCAACACGATTCTCGCCGCATACTCCCTTGGTCAGATCGCGCCGGAGTGGCAGGTCATCGGCATGGGCGGGTTCGATGGCACTGACACGTCGGATATGCTTCTACGTAACACATCGAACGGTCAGTTCGAAGTGGCCGACGTTACCGGCAATAGCATCAGCAATGTCGTAGGCTTTGGACAGGTTGGGCTGGAGTGGAATGTTGTCGGCTTGGGCGATTTCTCCAGCAACCTAAACGAAACCGACATGTTGATGCGCAACAGCAATTCAGGCGCATTCGAGATTTACGACATCGGTAACAATCAGATCACGAGCGCTGCCGGCATGGGTCAAGTCGGCCTCGAATGGCAGATCGCGGGTTTCGGCGATTTCTCCAGCAATACCAACGAAACCGATATGTTGATGCGCAACAGCAATACAGGCGCATTCGAGATTTACGATATCAGCCATAACCAGATCACGCGCGCCGCCGGCATGGGCCAGGTTGGAGTGGAATGGCAGATCGCGGGCTTTGGCGATTTTTCCAGCAACCCCAACGAAACCGATATGCTGATGCGCAACAGCAATACAGGCGCATTCGAAATCTACGATATCAGCAATAATCAAATCACGCGCGCTGCCGGCATGGGTCAAGTCGGCCTTGAATGGCAGATCGCGGGCTTCGGCGATTTTTCCGGCAATGCGAACGAAACCGACATGCTGCTGCGTAACAGTAATACCGGCGCATTCGAAATCTACGATATCAGCCACAATCAGATCACGGTTGCGTCCGGCATGGGCCAGGTTGGCACGGAATGGTCGATTGCCGGCGGCCAACTGGCCCAGGCGATGGCCGGCTTCGCGCCGGCCTCGTCAATGTCCACGGTGGCGCCGGCTTTCGACGAAACGGCCACGCGGAGCACGAATACCACTCTGACTGTGCCGGCGAATGGCCAGATGCATCCGATCGCCTGAACTTTTGCCCGATTCCAGCGCCGATGAGCGCGGGCATGAGTTGGGTGAGTTCGTGGCCGACACAATACTCTCAATCAGCCCTTGGCGTAGAAAGTCGGTACCGGAACGCCCTCGCTGATCGCGTCGATGCGGGTATCCTCGGCTCTCTTCTTCTTCTCGCACAGTTCGAGCACGCGCATGATATCCGCGCGCGTGACAAAGCAAACGCCGGTGTCGTCGGCGATCACCAGATCGCCGGGATTCACCCGCACGTCGTCCATCTGAATTTCGCCATTGATCTCGACGGTTTCCAGCCGCCACTTGCCGGTGACCGGCGTGATTTCGCTCGCCCAGATCGGGTAGTCGATCGAACGCGAATGGCGCACGTCGCGCACGCCACCCATGACAATGGCGCCACGTTCGCCTTGGCGTTTTCCTGTCATCGACGAAATGCCGCCCATGTTCGACATGCCGGAGACGCCCGAAATTACCAGCACGTCGCCGTCCTCGGCGAGATTATGCGCCTCGAATTCGGCCATGCGGTTGACGTGAGTTGCGGCATTGAGCGGGTCGGAACGCTGCCTGATGTTGCGTACGGTGAGGGCCGGGCCGACGATCAATTTGCCGGGCAAGGTCGGCTTCAGCACGCTGGCCCCGATAGTGCCGTGGGAAATGCCGAGCTCGTCCATTACATCCGAAATCAAGCTGCTGCATTCGCCGAGCGCGATGAAGCGTTGGACAACGCCGAATGGCGGCTTTGGCGTTGAGTGCATGCGGATACGGTCGGCGGCGATCCGGCCAGTCAGTGTTTTCTCGCTCATGGTGCGTGCTCCTGTCCGAGTTTCCGAGTAATCACGCTGACCGACAGAACCCTGGACTTGGCATGCGGCCGCTATTGTCTTTCCAGCCCCGGGGGACACAATACCAGGACTGTGCATTTGACGGGACATGGCTTCAAGCCTCGCCATGGGAGAAATGCCAAAGGGGAAGGCCAATGCCGGATATCAAAGGCATCGCACATTTCAGTATTCCGGTGAGCGATGTCGATCGTAGCGTCAAATTCTACACCGAGATCGTAGGCTGCAAATACCTGGCGCAACGGCCGGACAAGGCCATCACCTTTCTCGATGCAGGCGGCGTTTGCGTGCTGCTGATCAAGCGCGACCCGCCAATCATCAAGGGACCGCTCGACATGTCTGACGGCGTGCATCACGCCTTCATGCTCGGCGCCGACGAATATCAGGCCGCGGTCGACGGCTTGCGAGCCAACGGCGTCGATGTGTTTTTCGAAGAAGACCGCCGCGGCGGCACGATCGATGGACCGCGCGCCTATTTTCGCGATCCCGACGGTACGGCGCTGGAATTCATCAACCGCACTGCCTACGCCATTCCGAAATAGCGGGCGCAGGCGACGACGGGTGGGATCATGATGAAGCTTGGCATGTTTCTCGAAGGCACCGGGCACCACGTGGCTGCCTGGCGCGATCCCGACGTCGATCCTCACGGCCGGCAGTCACTGCGACACTATCTCGAAATCGCGCGGCTGGCCGAACGCGGCAAGTTCGATCTCCTCTTTATGGCTGACACCAATGCGACGTTCGGCGCCGACGATGTGGAACTCGTGGACGCGCACGACGGCGGCCTCGCGGCTCGAGCCGATCACGCTCCTCGGCGCCATCGCCGCGGTGACCGAGCACATCGGCCTCGTCGCCACGGCGACGACGACCTATTTCGAGCCATTCCACGTCGCGCGTTTCTTCGCCTCGCTCGATCAGATAAGCGGCGGGCGTGCCGGATGGAACTTGGTGACATCACTCGCCATCGCAGAGGCCTATAATTTCGGGCGTCAGACGCATCCTCATCACGGCGAGCGGTACGCGCGGGCGCGCGAGTTCGCGAAGGTGGTGCTCGGATTATGGGACAGCTGGGAGGAGGGCGCCGTCATCGCCGACAGGACGAGCGGCCTCTATCTCGATCGTGAGAAGTTGCATTTCCTCAATCACACCGGCAAGCATTTCTCAGTGCGCGGGCCACTTACCGTGCATCGGTCGCCGCAGGGCCACCCGGTTATCGTGCAGGCCGGCCAGTCCGACGATGGCCGTGACCTGGCGGGTGAGACCGCGGAGGTCACCTTCACGGTGCAGCAGGATCTCGATGCCGGCCGCGCTTTCTACGCCGATATCAAGCGCCGCGCTGCAGCCTATGGCCGTTCGCCGCACGCCATCAAGGTACTTCCCGGGGTGATGACCGTGATCGGGCACACCCGCGCCGAAGCAGCGGACAAATATGAACGGCTACAGGCGTTGCTGTCGCCCGAACTAGCGATCAAGGACCTGTCGTCGTATTTCGGCATCGATCTATCGACGTATCCGCTGGACGGGCCCGTGCCCGATCCGAGTCCCGCTATCGAACAAAAGGGCCGGGTCAAGATGATGGTAGAGCTGGCGCGGCGTGAAAATTTGACGATCCGCCAGCTCTATAAGCGTGTGTACGGTCAGCGCGGCCATCGTGTCGTCATCGGTACCCCGTTCGAGGTCGCCGATGCCCTCGAAGCGTGGTTCCGTGGTGGCGCTGCCGACGGTTTTAACCTCATGCCACTGACATTCCCACGCGGGCTCGAAGATATTGTCGAACTGCTGATTCCGGAGTTGCAGCGTCGCGGATTGTTTCGCAAGGACTACGAAGGCAAGACTCTGCGCGAGAATCTCGAGTTGCCGTATCCGGAAAATCGCTGGGCGGTCGGGCGCGCCCGGAAGGAAGTCGGCTGAATGAGTTGCACATATACGGAAAGGCTCGTTTCCCGGCCGCACGTATTATGCGATGGGAACTTTTCGCCTCGCCAACATCCGGTCGAGAGCGGGAATACCGTTCGGCAGTCGCTCGGTCGACGCGTCATGCTCCAGCCCGCCGGACATGATCGGCGTGACCGTGATGCCTTTCTCGTCGATGATGAACGGATATTCGTTCGGGCCGTGAGCCGAGCCGCGATATTTGACGACGCGCAGGCGGCGCGTCGAAAGCCGATCGTGGATCCGGTTGTCGAGTAGAATCACACAATCGGCGACGTATTCCTCCAGGCCATAGCGCTTCAGCGTGCCTTCACCGCGCTCCCCGGCGCCGTGTCGCGTTACAACTCGAAGGCGTTTGCGATCTGAAGCGCCGCGTCAACGCACAAATTTGTAGTGGAAGCGTTCGCCGTCGGGCTCTATCAATCCGGTCGTCGGATGTGGAAAATGGATGGGCAGCACGAAGCGGCCGGTGCCGGCAGTCTCGCTCAGGAACCTGCGACGTGACTGCGCCGCCTGCTTTGGATCCCAGTCAAACACAGTCGACCAGTCAGGCTCGCGGCACTGCAGGGCGTGGTGCATCAGATCGCCGACGACGATCGCGTGCTGGCCGCGCGAGCGGATGTTGACGCAGCAGTGGCAAGGTGAGTGACCGGGCGTGGGCGTCAGCCACAGCGTATCGTCGAGCTGAAAATCGTCGTCGACGAGAAGTGCCTGGCCGGCAGCGACGACCGGCTCGCAATTGTAGCCCCAGACATTGCCACCGCCGCCCGGTCGGTTCTCGCCGCGTCTGTTCGACTCTTCCCAAGCGGCGTATTCGTCCTTGTGAAAAATATATTTGGCGTTCGGAAAAGTCGGTACCCAGCGGCCGTTGCGCAGCATGGTGTTCCAACCGGTGTGGTCGATGTGCAGGTGCGTGCAGAACACGTAGTCAATGTCTTCAAAGCGCAGGCCTTCGGCCGCAAAACGGTCGAGCCAGGGCTTTTTGGGAAAGTCCATCGGCGGTGGATAGCCCTTGTCCTCGCCGGTGCAGGTGTCGATCAGGATGGTGTGTTTGGGCGTGCGGACCACGTAAGTCTGATAGGTGATGACAAGGAGGCCCGAAGCCGGATCGAATACTTCCGGATCAAGCTCGGCAAGATGACGTTTGCCGAGCTCGGGGTCGTACGGCTTGAACATGTCTTGTGGCTTCCGCCACGGCCCGTCGCGCTCGATGATGCTGGTGATGGTAACGTCGCCGATTGTAAGCTTCTTCATGGCGTTTCCGTTGCTGGAGGATCACAGGGCGGGGGGATCGCCGCGGCGCTATTGGCGACAGGAATCAGGGCTGCGCATCTCATGCAACCGAATCAGTGATATCGCGGCTGGGAAGTTCAAAGGGTCAGCCGCGCTCGACCGGGACATCCGGCCGCGATCCCCATTCCGACCAAGAGCCGTCGTAGAGGCGTAGTGCGCTTTTGCCGATCGAGTTCGAGCGCTAGTGTGAGGATCGCCGCAGTAACGCCCGAACCGCACGATGTGATGATGGGCTCGTTCAGGTCGACGCCGGCCGACGTAAACGCCGCCTCAATACGCTCGCACGAGACAAGCCGGCCGTTTTCCAGCACGCTCTGGAACGGCACGTTGAAGGATCCAGGCATATGGCCTGAGCGTAAACCCGGGCGCGGCTCCGGCGCGTTGCCGGCAAAGCGCTCCGCCGAGCGGGCATCAACGATCTGCGCGCTGCCGTCGGCCAGTGCCATGCGTACGTCGGCGAGCATCGCCACCGGCTCGATATCCATATCGGCATGAAATTGCCTCGGCGCCCGCTTGGTCTCGCCGGCCTCGATTGGCCGGCCTTCGGCTTTCCATTTCGGCAGGCCGCCGTCGAGAATGAAAACGTGCTTCGCGCGGAAGACGCGAAACGTCCACCAGACGCGAGCTGCCGAATAAAGACCCTGGTTGTCGTAGATTACGATGGTGTCGCCATCGCCGATACCGAGCGCACCGGCGGCCTCGCAGAATTGCGTCGAGCCTGGCAGCATGTGCGGCAGATCAGTCGAATGATCGCACACCGCTTCGATATCGAAGAATACCGCGCCGGCAATGTGGCCGTTGCGGTATTCTGCGTGCCCGTCGCGCTTCTGTGTCGGCAGAAAATACGAAGCGTCGACCACAACGACGTCGCTGTCGCGTAAATGTTCAGCCAGCCAGTCGGTTGATTTAAGCCAGCGGTTCGCGGGGGAGGGTGGAGGATCGCTTTCAGTTCTCAGCATGTGTTTCTGCCTAATGATTCCACGGAACGGATGCACCTTAACGTGTCAACGCATGTACCTTAAGGGAAGTTCATTCATATGGCACCTTGATGGCCGATCGGCGAACGAGCCATTCCGGGACCGGCAGATTTCTCTCGCGCAGGAACGCCGGATTGAACAGCTTCGACTTATAGCGCGTGCCGTAATCGGCGAGGATCGTCACGATGGTGTGGCCAGGCCCAAGCTCCTTGGCGAGCCGCACCGCACCCGCAATATTGATGCCGGACGAACCGCCGAGGCAGAGACCTTCATGCTCCAGAAGATCAAAGATGATCGGCACGGCTTCCGAGTCCGGAATCTGATAAGCGGTGTCGATCGGTGCGCCTTCCAGGTTTTTCGTGATGCGGCCTTGACCGATTCCTTCGGTGATCGAAGAGCCTTCGGATTTCAGGACACCGGTCGTGTAGTAGCTGTAAAGGGCAGCGCCCATAGGATCGGCCAGTGCGATGCGCACGGCCTCGTTGTGCGCCTTCAGCGCAATGGCGATTCCGGCAAGTGTGCCGCCGGTACCAACGGCGCAGGAGAAGCCGTCGACCTTGCCGTCGGTCTGCCGCCAGATTTCCTGACCTGTTGTTTCGATGTGACCTTGACGGTTGGCGACATTGTCGAACTGATTGGCCCAGATCGCTCCGTTCTTTTCAGTTTGTGCCAGTTGCGCGGCGAGTTGGCCGGAGATCTTTACGTAGTTGTTTGGATTTGAATACGGTACGGCCGGCACTTCGATCAACTCCGCGCCGCAAAGCCGGAGCGTATCTTTCTTCTCGCGGCTCTGGGTCTCGGGAATGACGATAACGCTGCGAAAGCCCATGGCGTTGCCGACCAGAGCGAGCCCTATTCCGGTATTGCCGGCGGTGCCTTCGACGATGATCCCGCCGGGCCGCAGCGTGCCTTTCCTGACCGCATCCTGGATAATGAACAGGGCGGCGCGATCCTTGACTGATTGGCCCGGATTTATGAATTCGGCCTTGCCGAGGATATCGCAGCCGGTCGCCGCCGATACACGGTTAAGACGGATTAACGGCGTATTGCCGATGGCTTCGGTAATTCCGTTGCAAACCTGCATGAGGGCGAATTCCACCGTAAATCGAGCCTAGATGACGTAATCCGCAGAAGCAATGCAAGGTCAAATGCGAGCGATTGCCGCAAGATTATCGAAACCATAGGGCCGCAAGCGGTTCCCCCGGCTAGCAGCATTCACCTATTGTTTGGGGCCATCGGGTTAAGCGGACAGGGATGGGCCTTGCCATGCAGCGCAGCCCTTATTGTGTCCACGGGCGAACGAGATGACTCTCGACGTCAACACGCTTTTCCTCGTAACAATCTACGTGGAAGTGATCCTCGGATTACTGCTGTTGTTTGCGTGGGTGCAGAACACCGCCATAACGGCCGTGGCATGGTGGGGATTTGCGCATTTGTTGCGCGCCGCCTCGGTCGTGCTGTTCGGCCTGTATGGCTCGGCGCCCGACGTCATTACCATCGATTTCGCCAACGCCATTCTGTTCACCGCATTTGCGTTCACCTGGACAGGCGCGCGCGTATTCGACCATCTGCGGCCACAGCCGATCCTTATGTTCGGCGGCGCCGCGCTGTGGTTGATCGTCTGCCGTCTCCCCATGGTCGAGGCATCCTTTAACGTCCGCGTGCTACTGTCGTCCGGCATCATCACCGCCTACACCTGGGCGACAGCATACGAATTTTGGCGCGGGCGCAGCGAACCGCTCGTGTCGCGCTGGCCGGCGATTTTTATGCTGTTTGCGCACGGCGCGCTCTACCTGTTGCGTACGCCGTTCGGCGCCATGTTGCCGTGGTCGCCGACAGGCAACCAGGTTTTCGAGAGTGTGTGGCTCACCGTGCTCAGCTTCGAAGCGCTGTTGTTCACGATCTCGATCGCGTTCATTCTGCTTGCGATGGCGAAGGAACGCACCGAGCACCGTCACAAGACGGCCGCGCTCGTCGATCCGCTCACCGGCATCGCCAACCGTCGCGCGTTCTTGCAGGACGGTGAGATGCAGCTGAAGCGGCAATTGACGAATCCGCGCCCGATTGCCGTGATGCTGCTCGATCTGGACAATTTCAAATCCATCAACGATCGTTTCGGCCACGCGACTGGCGATCACGTGCTGGAGTTGTTTGCCGAAGTCGGCGGCCGCTCGATGCGGCGTCACGATCTCTTTGGCCGTCTGGGTGGCGAGGAATTTGCCGCGATGCTGTTTGACACCGGGCAGGAGCGGGCCCTTGCCGTTGCCGAAGATATCCGCGCCGCTTTCGCTGACGCGACCCGCGAGGTTGAAGGGCGCTCGGTCGTGGCCACTGTAAGTATCGGCATCGCCATCAGTTACGATGCCGTGCTCGATCTATCGGCGTTGCTCGCACAAGCCGACCATGCGCTCTATCGTGCCAAGGACAATGGGCGAAACCGCATCGAAGTGGCGTCGATCGATCTCGTGCTCGACCGGATCAAGCGCGCGACGGCCGAGCGCCCGGTCGCGCGCGGCGCGAGTGCTGCGGCGAAATCCGCCGCCTGAACGTCGGTCGGGCCGCGCTACTTGACCTTGGCAGGCGTCCACGTTCCAAATCCCTCTCCGACGATCGGCAGAACGGCATCCTTCTCTTTGGAACCGTCGAAATGCATACGCTGGCCGAAACGCGGAGCGACACGCTGCTGCAGCACGCAGATTAGGCTGTCTCGCTTTTTGCCGTGGAGGCGGGATGGGACCGCGCCCATTCGGCCGCTTGCGGCGTCAGTCTAATCCTGTGTTAGCTTGCCGGCCGTATATCTCCGTTTCGATCGACGATCGCACAAGGAAGTCCAATGAAGCGTAGCAGCAGCCGCATTCTCACCACCCACGTTGGCAGCCTCATTCGTCCGCCAGCGCTGCAAGAGTTTCTGCGGGCAAGGCAAGCCGGCAAACCGTACGATCAGGCGGCCTACCAAAAGTGTCTGGCGGATTTGGTTGCGGCGGTCGTACACCAGCAGGCCGACGCCGGCATCGATGTGATCAGCGACGGTGAGTTCGGCAAATCGATTTCCTGGTCGCAATATGTGCTAGAACGTCTGAGCGGTTTTGAACGGCGGCCGATCAAGGGAGCCGGCGCAAATCCATTCACCCGCGGCGTCGACCGCGAGGCGTTTGCCGAGTTCTATGCCGAGCTCGATGCACGCGAAGGCATGGCGACGACGGTCGAAGCCGTCTGCGTCGGTCCCATCGCTTACACTGGTCAAGCCGAACTCAAGCGCGACATCGACAATTTCAAATCCGCGCTCAAGAACACTCAGGTCGAGGAAGCGTTCATGCCAGTGGCCGCGCCGGCCAGCGTTATTCCCGATCGTAAGAACGAATTCTACAAAACCGACGAGGATTTGATCCGAGCTATCGGCGCCGCGATGCGCACCGAATATCGCATGATCATTGATGCCGGCTTTGTGCTTCAACTCGACGACGCGCGGGCCGCAGTTACTTACGACCGCATGGTTCCGCCGAAATCGTTTGCCGACTACCGTGAGTGGTTGGCGATGCAGGTCGATGTGCTCAACGAAGCGATCTCGGGCCTGCCTCCCGAGCGCATCCGCTATCACGTCTGTTGGGGCAGCTGGCCTGGTCCGCATACCAGTGACGTTCCGCTCAAGGACATCGTTGATCTGATCCTTGGCATGAAGGTTGGCGCGTTTGTCATCGAAGGCGCCAATCCGCGTCACGAGCATGAATGGCGCGTGTGGGAGAACGCGAAGCTGCCGGAGGGCAAGGTGCTCATCCCTGGCGTGATCAGCCACGCGACCAATGTGGTTGAGCATCCGGAATTGGTGGCGGAGCGCATCGTTCGGCTCGCACGCCTGGTTGGGCGCGAAAACGTCATCGCCGGGACAGATTGCGGCTTTGCGCAAGGGCCATTCTATCGCCGCGTCCACCCGTCCATCATGTGGGCAAAGCTGTCGTCGCTGGTCGAAGGTGCGCGGATCGCTAGCGCGGAACTGTGGAAATAGATGGATGGGCCGGCGCGTTATTCCGCGGCTACGGCATGCACGCGCTCGGCCTGTTCGACGGCCGGTCCGCGTTCTTCGCCGAATAACCAGGTCTGCAGCCGGTCGAGATAAAGATAGACGACCGGCGTGGTGTAAAGCGTGAGGACCTGGCTTAGCGCCAGCCCTCCGACCATCGCATAACCGAGCGGCTGGCGCATTTCGGAGCCGGCGCCGTTCCCCAGTGCCAGCGGTATCCCGGCCAGCATGGCGGCCGCAGTCGTCATCAGGATTGGGCGGAAGCGTAGCAGGCAGGCTTGGCGGATCGCCTCGCGAGGAGTCATGTGCTGCTGGCGCTCGGCACCGATGGCAAAATCCACCAGCATGATGCCGTTCTTCTTGACGATGCCGATGAGCAGAATAATGCCGATGATGCCGATGACCGACAGATCCATGTGGCCTAGCCGCAGCGCGAGCAGCGCGCCGATGCCGGCGGACGGCAGCGTTGAAAGAATGGTCAGTGGGTGAATGAAGCTCTCATAGAGAATGCCAAGGATAATGTAGACCACGATCAGCGCCGCGGCGATCAGAGCCGGTTCGCTCCGCAGCGACGCTTGAAAGGCTTGGGCATTGCCCTGGAAGGTCGGGATGATGGACGCCGGCATGCCGATCTCGGCTGACGCCCGGCTGACGGCGTCCACGGCCTGCCCGAGCGAGACACCCGGTTGCAGATTGAATGTGATCGTAACGGCGGGGAATTGCCCCTGATGAGAAATCAACAGCGGTCCGACGCCGTTGCTGTCGACATCGACGAGCGTGGACAGTGGGACCGCTCCGCCGGTTAGCGGAGATTTCAGATAGAGACGGTCGAGTGTGGAAAGATCCTTCTGCAGTTCCGGCAGAATTTCAAGCACCACGAAATAGGTCTTCAGCTGCGTGAAATACTGCGTGATCTGGCGCTGGCCGAAGGCGTCATTGAGCGTGTCGTCGATTGCCTGCGGTGAAATACCGAAGCGCGCGGCCTGATCGCGGTTGATCGTGATCTGAAGTTTCGGTGCGTTGGCCAACAGATCACTCGTGACGTCGGCAAGCTGCGGCAGCATACGAAGCTTGTCCGTCAGTTTCTGGGACCATTCATTTAATTCGACGATGTTGGTGTCCTGCAGCGTATACTGGAACGACCCGCGGGTGATGCGTGTGCCGACGCTGATGTCCTGCGCCGGTTGCAGGAACAGATTGGCGCCCTCGACCCTGGCAAGCTGCGGACGCAGACGATCGATGATCTGCGAGGCGTTCAGCCTGCGCTCGTCGCGCGGCTTGAGCGCCAGGAAGAAGCGACCGGTATTTGCCGTCTGCGCGCTGCCGGTCGAACCGGTCTGAGACCCGAAGCTCTCGACGTCCGGGTCGCGCAAGATCACGTCGCCAAGCCTATGCATCAACCGCATCATCTCTTCGGGAGAAGTTTGCTGTGCCGCTTCGGCGAAACCGGTGATGATGCCGGTGTCCTGGATTGGAAAAAATCCCTTCGGAATCTCGATTGCCATCAGCAGCGTTAGCGCCATGGTGGCGAAGAATGCGCCGAGCGTGATCGCCTGGTGCCGCAAAACGACGTCGAGTGTTCGCTGGTAAAATGACAGCAAAGCGCTAAAGCCGCTTTCGATCACGCGATAGATGCGGCCGTGTGTTTCGGGCTCGCGTTTCATAAATCGCGAGCACATCATCGGTGCAAGCGTCAGTGACACAACGGCCGAAACGCAAATCGAGGCCGTCACTGTCAGCGCGAATTCGCGGAACAGACGACCGATGATTCCGCCCATGAGCAGGAGCGGAATGAACACCGCGATCAGGGAGCAGGAGATCGACAGCACGGTGAAGCCGATTTCGCGCGAGCCCTTCAGCGCGGCGGTGAACGCCGGCTCGCCGTGTTCCACATGCCGATAGATGTTCTCCACAACCACAATCGCGTCATCGACCACGAAGCCGACCGCGATGGTCAGTGCCATGAGCGACAGGTTGTCGAGCGAGAAATTCATCAAATACATCGCCGCAAAGGATCCGGCGAGCGCGAGTGGAACGGTGACGCTCGGAATGAGCGTTGCCCAGAAATTGCGTAGGAATAGAAGAATTACCATCACGACAAGGCAGATGGTCAGCAAGAGCGTGAACTCGACGTCGGCTACCGAAGCGCGGATGGTGACCGTGCGGTCGAGGATCGTCTCGGTTTTCACAGCCGGGGGAATTCGCGCCGTGAGCTGCGGCAGTTCGGCCTTGATGCGGTCGATGGTGCCGATGACATTGGCGCCGGGCTGTTTGAACACGGCAAGGATGACGCCATCCTTGTTGTTCTGATAGCCGGCAACAGAGTGGTCAACGGGGGCCGATATGGCCTGGCCTACGTCGCGCACACGGATCGGGGCGCCGTTGCGGTACGCAATTACGACATCGTTGAATTTCGTGGCGTCCGTAATCTGATCGTTGGCGGCGATCGAAAAGCTGATCTTGTCGCTGTTGATTACACCCTTCGCCGCGTTGGTCGTGGCGCTTGCCAGCGTGCTGCGGATCTCTTCGAGTGTTATTCCGCTGGAGGCCAGCTTGGCCGGGTCGATCTGAATGCGAATGGATGGAGCGCGATCGCCGAATACCAGCACTTGCGCCACGCCGGATACCTGGGAGATCTGCTGCGCCAGAAAGATGTTGGCGTATTCGTCGACCTGAATCAGTGGGACGGTGTCGGAATGTACGGAGAACAGCAGAATGGCCACGTCGGCCGGGTTGACCTTCTTGTAGGCCGGCGGCGTGGAAAGCGACTGCGGCAGCGTCTTGCTGGCGACGGTGATGGCGGCCTGCACATCCTGCGCTGCGGAATTGATATTACGCTCAAGATCGAATTGGATGACGATCGTCGAGGCTCCGAGAGTGCTCTGCGACGTCATTTGGGCAATGCCGGCGATCTGGCCGAATTGCTGTTCGAGCGGTGCAGCGACCGACGTCGCCATCGTCTCGGCGCTTGCGCCCGCCCAGGTCGTGGTGATCTGGAGGGTTGGAAAGTCGACCTGCGGCAGGGGGGCAACCGGGAGGAATGGGAACGACACGATGCCGACAAAGGCGAATGCGGCCATCAAGAGCGTCGTTGCGATCGGCCGCCGGATGAATGGTTCCGACAAATTCACGTCGGGCCGCCCTGCTTGGCCGCAGTCCGAGGCTCAACAATGAAGATCGTCGCACCGGTCTGCAGCTTGTACTGGCCGTCGATCACTACGTGTTCGCCGACTTGCAATCCTGACGTGACAATTGCGCGGTCGCCTGTGGTCGTACCGGTCGTGATCGGCCGCGGCTCGACGGTATTGTTGGCTTTCACCACCCACGCGAACAGCCCTTTTGGACCGCGCTGCACTGCAAGTGGCGGGACGACCACCGCGTCCTTGCGGATGATGACCAGGAGGTGTGCGTTTACGAATTCGCCCGGCCATAATTTTTCGTCATCGTTGGCGAAAATCGCCTTGAGCCGGTAAGTTGCGGTTGCCTGATCGATGACATTGTCGATCGTTGATAGTGTGCCTTGGCTCAGCAAACGCGCGTTGTTGCGATCGAAAGCCGTGACCTCGACGGTGCCGCGTGCCGTCGCGGCACGAACGTCGTCGAGGGTATGTGCCGGCAGTGTGAATAGCACGGCTGCGGGCTGCGTCTGCGTCAGGACGGCAATTGCTCCTGCGTCGTTGGCATGAACGATGTTTCCTGGATCGACCATGCGCATGCCCATGCGGCCGGCGGTCGGCGCCACGATGTTCGTATAGTCCAAATTCGTCTGGGCGGTCTCGATCGCGGCCTGATCGGCGGCGATCGACGCCTTGGTTTGGTCGACCTTGGATTGTTGCAGGTCGAGGTTTTGCTGGGTTTCGGCGTTCTTGCGGACCAGGGTCCGGAACCGCTCCAGATCCTTCAATGCCGCCACCAGCGTGGCCTCGTCCATCGCCTTGCGCGCCTTGGCCTGATCGAGCGCGGCCTGATAGAGGCGGGGATCGATTTTTGCGAGCACGTCGCCTTTATTGACGCGCTGGCCTTCCTTGAAGAACACGTCCTGAAGCTTGCCGTCGACCTGGGTGTGAATCGCGACGGTGTAGAGCGCCTGAACGGTCCCAAGTCCGGTCAGATAGACGGGCACGTCCTGGCGCGTAGCGGCGACGACACTGACCGGTACTGCCTGGCGCGGGGATTTGCGGGCGGCCTGAGCCGTCTCGGGACCGCCCGACCAGACCTTGTAGCCCAGCCCCGCCGCCGCCAGAACAGCACAACAGGCAGCAATATACGCGATGCGGCGATGGCTCCGGCCCGCGTCGCTGGCATTTGTATCCAAAGGCCCCCCTCAGCAGCGCCGTCTTGAGCCCGCGGCGTGCACCGCCTGTGGCAAATTTGCCCAACTCTTCTATAGCTTTGAGAAAAACCCACTGGAAGCCAAAAGCGTATGATGTTGCGTTGCGATATGATAAATTTTGAGGCCATAGATGTATTCAATGCATAACTTCGAGAGCCGGATCACGTTCTCGTCAATTCCGACGTGTCCTCGTCGCCCGCAACCTCGGCCAGCGCTGTGGGTTCATGCGCATGTTTGGATTTGCTAGGCTCGCATCGACGCGCAGATCGTTCACTGCAGGAGACCGCTCATGCTCGACATTGCCAAGCGCCAAGGAAAAGCGCCGTTCGATACAGCCCGGCTAGACCGGCTTATGGACGAGGCTGGCATCGACGTGCTCGTCGTAACCTCCAAGCACAATGTCCAATATCTACTTGGTGGCCATCGCGCGTTCTTTTTCGAATCCATGGATGCGATGGGTCTAAGCCGCTACCTGCCGGTATTTGTCTATGCGAAAGGCGCACCGGAAAGGGCCGGCTTCTTCGGCCATCGCATGGAGAATTTTCAGAACGAAGTGAAGCCGTTTTGGGTCTCTGAAATCGACGTAAGGAATTCCGGTTCGGTCGATGTCATGGAAAAGGCCGTCAACTACATCCGCAAGCTTGGCTCCAAGCCGAAGCGTTTGGGGGCGGAACTTGCCTTTATCCCCGCGGATTCGACGACGGTTCTGCGCAAGGCGTTCCCCGATAGTGAGATCAAGGACGCGCTTTTCGTGCTCGAACGTCTGCGCGCGCTCAAAACCCCCGAAGAACTGGAAAAGCTTCGTATCGCCTCCGACCTCGTCATCGATTCAATGCTGGCGGTGATCAAGAGCCACGGGACTGGCGCCACCAAGGCTGAGTTGAGCGAAGCGCTGCGCCGCGAGGAGACGATGCGCGGGCTGACCTTCGACTATTGCCTGATCGCGGCCGGATCGAGTCTCAATCGCGCTCCGTCAGATCAACGCTGGGAGAAAGGCGATCCCTTGTCGCTCGATTCCGGCGGCAATTATCACGGCTATATCGGTGACTTGGCGCGTATGGCGGTCGTCGGCGAGCCCGACGCCGAACTGGTCGACCTATTGGCTGAAGTGGAAGCGATCGAACAGGCCTCGATGCAGCCGATCCGCGCTGGCGCGCTTGGCAAGGAGATCTATGCCGCGGCCGACACCGTGCTGCACAAATCGAAGCTGCACAATCACGTTCATTTCCTGGCGCACGGCATGGGGCTGGTCAGCCATGAGGCGCCTCGGCTGACCAACTCGGGGCCGGTGCCCTACGATGCCTACGACGCCGAGCGGCCGCTCGAGGCCGGCATGGTGGTTTCGGTCGAAACTACGTTGCAGCATCCGCGCCGCGGCTTTATCAAACTTGAGGATACCGTCATCGTGACGCCGAGCGGATTCGAGGTTTATGGCGATCGCGCGCGCGGGTGGAACCGCGCCGGAGGCGCCGCGCAGTCGTGATTCGAACCGCTGTCCGTTCAGTGTGCGTAGAAGAACTGCAATTCGCGCGAAGCGGCCTCGCGCAGCATATGCAGTTGCCTTTTCAGGAGCAGGATCTCGTCGGCGGTAAGCCCGCGCTGCATCTCGTAAGGTTCTCGGAGAACCTCCTCCACTCCGCGCGCTGCCCTCGTGGTAGACGGGAAGCCGACCGTCGGACCGAGGCCAACGACGCTGTGGATTGAGCGGAATGTCACCTCCACCGACGTTGGGGCGGCGGGTGTCACATCGGCAAGGTTGGTGAGCGATTGATACGCGTCGTCGATCTTGCTTTCGAGGGTCGACACGAACCGATAGCGCACCCGGTCGAGACGGTCTTTGAACGAAGTCAAACTCATCGAACAATTCCCCCAGCGCATGAATACGGCAAGGGGGCCCGCGGGTAAAGCAGAATGGCTCGCAATGGTGAATGTATACTTATCAAATACTGATATATATTTCTTCCATAAATGGAATTACAGTATAGATGGGGCCTAATACGTAAAATAACCTGCCAACAAATTCAAAATAACGAATTGTACGATGGGAGCATCTCGCGGCCCGCACCGATCATGCGGGCCGCGACCTGGGTGGCGGCCGAGTATGTTCCGTTGCGTGCGACGTCGCTCACGCGTGGCCCGGGCTATTCATCACAATGCGAACAAGGTCTACGGAATTCTTGGCCCCGAGTTTTTGCATGATTCGGCTGCGGTGGATTTCAACGGTGCGCGGGCTTATGCCGAGGTTGCGCGCGGTTTCCTTGTTCGACGACGCGGCGGTGATCTGAGATAGCACCTCGCGCTCGCGCGGCGTCAGCCTATCGTAACCGCGGTATGTCGGCGCCGACGATGAATGCTGACGTTGGTGGATTCGCGTCCAGTCCTCGATGGCCTTCGTGACGCGCGACAGGATCGCGTCTCCGTCAAATCGCTTTTCGATGAAGTCGAATGCGCCATATTTCATGGCGCGCACGACGTTGAGCACGTCGCCTTGACCGGACAGGATGATGACCGGTCCCGTGTAGGACTTGGCGTCAAGCTCGCGAAGAATCTCCAATCCGGAGGATTCGGGCATGCATATGTCCAGAAGGACGCAGGCCCCTGGTTCGCTTCGCGCGGTGTGCAGAAATGCACGCCCGTCAGCAAATTCTCGTACGCGATATCCCGCATTATCGAACACCGCAGTCAGTGTTTCACGCATGTCGCAGTCGTCGTCGACGACGAAGATGTCGCTGATCATCGTTCAATCCGTTCTTGTTGCCGTACCGTCCTTTCCCCGTCATCTCACTTTTCTTACTGCATGCCGTGCGGCCACGCTTTGATCCTACTCCAGCGGTGTGCGCCCGAACGCGTGCGGAGAATCAGATCGATGTTCATCAAGTCCCGCCCTGTAATGCCACGTACGGACGTAAATCGCTGTTCAAAGTTCAACAGAAGACGCGCAATTCCCCTACGTACTAACACGAGTTGTGCCGATCATTGCGGTTGCCATTGCGTAAGCGGCGGTCCGCGAAGTTAGCCGGAGGCAGCTTCGTAGTTCATTGATCATCGTCATTGGAGCCAGCAATGTTTGCCCCGGAGCCGCTGCTGTCTTCCCCCAGGACGACACGCCACAAGGACTCTTGAATCGCAATCGTGTCGTTGTAGTCGATGTAACCCAGTTCTCGAAATCGGTTCATGAAGTAATTGACCCTCGATCGGGTCGTGCCGACCATTTGGGCGAGCGCCTCCTGATCGAAGCCTGCTATGCTGGCGGCCGTTGCCTGATCTCCACGGGCGGCTAGTTGAAGGAGAATGCGCGCCAAACGCTGCTCGCTGCCGTCGGTCAGTTGACTGATGAGGCTTGCCTTCAACGCATCGCCGTGGTTGACGACCCGGCGCAGATAGAGCGTGGCGAAGGCAGGGTCATGGCGAATGGCGCGCACCACGCTTGCCTTCTCGATCCGCACAGCAAGGCTGTCGCTAAGGCAGATGGCTGTGGCTGATCGTAGTGTCCTGCTCGTGAGGCACTCCTCGCCAAAAAAATCGCCTGCATCAAGCACGCCAATGATCGCGTCTTTTCCGTGGGGAGAGCCGACTTTGAGCACAAGTCGTCCTTGCTCCAAATAATAGAGGCAGTCTGCGCTTTCTTCTTGCCGGTATATTACGTTGCCGGAGGTGGTCCTGTAGCGGGTTACCCCGCCATAAAGATCGGCAAAAGCCTGGGAGTGAAAGGGCTCCTCTGCCTTGGGCGCGTTGACAGCGCTGGATAAATTTGACCCGCGCATCTCGAGCCTCCGGCACTCCGCCAATGCGACGCGCTGTAAGGCGGCAAGACCTCGCATGCCGCCCGGCCGCGCCCGCTCGCCTAGCCTTTCAATATGTTACGCAATGCCACTCGAATCAGGTGCCAACATAGCGCGCGTCGAACGGATTCAATTTGATCTGCGTCAAACGGCGAGGAGAATGGAAGGCGCATTGTAACATCACTCGTTTGTTCGCCAACCGAGCCTATGATTGCGCCCCGGGTGAGCACCGGGAACCTCGTGCGATACCGCTTGCAACAGCGAGTCGTGCACTACGACGTAATTGTACCCGCTGTAATGGATGTAACCCATTTCGCAAAATTTCTTCATGAAGTAATTGGCCCGGGATCGGCTGGTGCCGATTAATTGCGCCAGCGCCTCCTGATCAAGGTTTCGAATGATGGTTTGCCCTCGTTCACTGCCGTGGTTGGACAACTGAAGGAGAATGCGCGCCAGGCGCATTTCACTTGGATCGAAGAGTTGACTGATGAGGCGTTCAGTCAGCCTGGCCGATCGCTCCAGAAAGTAAGTGATGCAAAATTCCGCGAATTCCGGATCTTGTTGCACGGCGCGTGTCACGGCCGATCGAGTGATTCGCGCTACGGTACTGTCGGTAATGCAAGTGGCTGCCGAAATCTGCCGTGGCTCGCCGGTCAGGCAGCTCTCTCCGCAAATGTCGCCGGCCGTCAGGATGCCGACAATGGCTTGTCGGGCTTGAACCGATGTGACTGAAAGCTGGATTTGCCCCTGATCAAGATAGAACAGGTCGTTCGCGGGCTCGCCCTGCGAGAACAGCCGGCTTCCGCGTCTCAGCGTGTATCGGGTGACGCCGCCATGCCGGTGCGCGAACGAAGCGAGGCTGAAATCGCGGCCGGGCGGGCCCGTCTCCGGCATGAACGCAGTCTGCGCCATCATTCGTAAGTCCCGAGCGGTAGTATCCCAATCGTCTGCTCGCATGGCGCCCGAAGGCAAGGAAGCTGTTACATGTTACGGTAACTGTTACGCAGCCGCCGCCGTCAAATGCGTTTGATCCGGGCTGACGGCGCCATGCCAAAGCTGCTGTCGCGAGAGGACCCTGCAATCCGGATTCGATAAGATTTTGATGCAGCCCGTCTTCGACAATTGGCGGCGATACGGCCCGAAAACTGGGGCCGAGTTCAGGGCCCTCCGCGGGGCTCGCGGAGGTCGCTGTGCAGTAGCCTAAGCAGGTGGTGCCCGCCAAAGCCCAGGAGACGGCGGTAATGGAAGAAACCATGGCGCCGACGTGACCGACACGCGGTGAATGACTGCGCAGGGTATTGTCCAACCGACCAGCACGATGACAGCTTGCGGCAGAATGCAGGCCACGATTCGCCCTCGCGTCGGTGCCGTTGAATGGCGGCCGGGGGGTTAAGCGCTGGTAAAGCTCGGAGATCCGTCGATCCGCGCTCCTGAAGACCGTGGCCGTTGGCTCACTTTTGCAGCCGGATTGCAGGCGCCTTCTTTGGGGCGGTGGAGGCAATGCTGCTCGCAGCGTCATCGCCGGCGCTCGGTTCCGCCGCCGACACCGAGCCGACACGACGTCGCAAGTTCAGGAACCGGACAACACGCTGCGCCGTCGCCACGTTGATAGCGTTATAGTCTTCAAAACGTGCCGGTTCGGCTTCACAGCCGGTCCTTTCGCATTTGAGCGCAAGGAATGCTTTGATGGTTGGCCACGGCAAGTCGACCGTTCGCAGCAGCAGAAGCGTCTGCTCGGTGGTGCCGCCGACCAAGAGTTCGAATCCGTAATGTGGCTCGACACCAATAACGGCAGCCAAAATCGCTACGCTCTCGAACAGGTGCTTCCGTTTGATCTCGTCCGTCACGACATCGTCGAGGTGAAGATGCTCGTCGCGGATCGCCTCAATGAGGGCTTCGGTCCTGGCGATATTGTCCGTGCGCTGCTTCATCCAGGCCGCGAGGTGCGAGCCGACGACAACAGCGTCAATCTCGACATCGCGTCCACGCAACCGCTCGGCGAGCTTGGGCGTTACGATCGGCAGCAGCATCCCGATCGCTTCAAGCGACAAGTCGGGACGTTCCACCAGCAACGACTGAAGAACGTCGTCGCGCTCGGACCTCTGCGCCAGTGTCCGCATTCCGGCGTTGGAAAACTGCGCCCCCTGATTGGCCGCCAATGTTCGTACCGTGCCTTGGTCGCCGCGCTGAAGGACGACGTCGGTGACCGAGCAACTGACGCGCGGCCGGCTTGCGATGGATCGTAGATGCTGCTGGGAACCATCCGTGGCGACCGCGATCAGCGTCGCCTCCGGCAGGCCGGCATAACCCTCCAGCATGGGGGCGGCGACGGCAATGTCCTGGTCGGTAGCCAGCCGGTGCGCCAACGCGACCGGGAGTTCGTCGCATTTGGAGAAATGCCCGGATACCTGTGCGCGATCATGTGCGCTGATGACCTCGACCAGCTTCACGATGAGTTCATCGAACAGGTATTGCGCCGCCGTGCGGACCGGCGCGTCCACCTGGATGTAGGCGTCAGTGATACGTCGAAGCAGTTCAACCCGTTTAGCCGACGATTTTTCGGATGCAAGCGAGATGAGATCGCGTGCAAGGTTGGGCTCAGCGCTGTTCGCTTGCGAAGCCATTGTTTTCGTTCGACGCCCGCTATCCCCGCCGTGCCCGTCGTGAGTGACATTGGCCGTGCGGGTGTTCTGGCAAAGCGTTGTTGACGAACAGTGAAGCCGCATACGACAAAATTGCAGGTCGAACGATAGAACATGGCCCCGGATTGAGCTGTACGCATTGACCTGAATTCCCAGTATGCATTGCTGAAAAGCTGACAGAAACGTGCGTCCCACAGTCGAAATTGCAGCCGGCATATACGGCAATACTGACGGACTGTAGGAACAACTCGCGGCGATCCGGCCCAAAGGTACGTTACCTCAAATCCGTATTCCTACCGATGCGCCTTGAGGGGCGCGGATGGATTGCTTGGTGTGATTGGCGTCGCGGCGTAGACCGGTCGCGAACAAGAGCGATCGGCAAGTCAGACCACCGACTTATCCCAGTATAAGTGATTGCTCCGAAATTTGGCGACGAGCTGCGCATTCGCTGCACCGCGCGGTAACGCTCTTCGTTGCAAACAAAGAACGCGTGCGCCGATACGCGAACGCGGGGCGAAACGCAGGTCTGTGGCTTTTTGCGAGGCAGAGAGTTCAATGGAAACTAAGGATCAGGGGACGCCCACCGAAGAGCCCGGCGCCACCGGCTGGCGACCGCCTGCTGCGGCGCCTGCGGGGTTGGAGCAATTCATCAGCTTCGCGATCGGCAACGATCAATACGGCGTCGACATCATGTCGGTGCGCGAAATCAAGGGCTGGTCAGAAGTCACTCATCTGCCGCGGCAGCCCGAATATATCCGCGGCGTGCTCAATCTCCGCGGTGTCATGGTGCCGATCATCGACCTGCGCTGCCGTTTCGGCCAAGGCAAGACTGATGCCGGTCCAATGCATGTCGTGATCATCGTCAGCGTCGATAACCGTCTTGTCGGTCTGCTCGCGGACCGAGTGCTGGATATCGTCACGGTCGAAGTCGCAAACATCCAGCCGGTGCCGCAACTCGCGCGCACGTCGCGAGTAGCGTTCCTCGCCGAACTCGTGACGCTTGAAAGCACAATGATCGCGCTCATCGATCTCGCCAATCTCATCTCAGCTTCGAACGAAGCAGATGGATCGGGGGCGTCGGATGCGAAGCCAGTATCGCCAACGCCGAAACAGGTGGCGTCCGCACAGGTGCCCGCCGCCGCGTAAGTAATCCACCAGCAATATCCAATCACACCTTCATTCAAAAAGCCGAGAACGTCGCTGTCTAGGAGCCTAAAATGCTTCGTTTGTCAGATATCCAGATCGGAACAAAACTTATCATCATCTCCGCGGCGTCAATGATCCTCGTCGCCGGGATGCTCGCGAGCGCCCTGTACGGCAACTCGCAAGTAAGTGCATCGAACTCCACGGCGATGGTGCAATTGACCATTGCCCGCGACGTCATGCTGATCAGCGATGACTTCCTCAAAATCCGCTTGAACACCCGGAATGTGCGGTTAGCGACCAACGCCGGGGAATTACGTGCAGCCAACACGTTGGCCGCTCAGCGAAGCGATCTCTACAAATCTATTGATAACTTGGCGTCGCGGCTGAGGATTCCGGCAAACCACGAGCGTATCTTGAAGGTTCGGGACGACGTTGGTCGATATGTTGAGGCGGCCCTCAAGGAGGTTGTTCCGCTTAAGGAACGCGCCCTTGCGGCTGATCCGGCGCAGGCACTGGCACTCGCAATGCAGAGTCAGCGTGCTCAGCACGAGCAACTGGACCCTGCGGGCGACGACGCGGGCGCTTTGCTGAAGGTAATCGGCGATTCAGCGGAGAAATTGGCGGAGCACGAGCAGGCCACGGCTCGGCAAGCTACGGCGTCGGCTGAGCGCGTCGCGATGATAGTTGGCGCGTTGGTGATTTTGCTTTTGATCGGATCGGCAATCTTCGGCTCGGTGTCCATCGCGCGGCCGATTCGCCGCGTCATTGATACGCTCAAGGAGATTGAGAAGGGCAATACCAAAATCGAGGTGGTCGGGACCGAGCGGGGCGATGAGATCGGGGCGCTGGCCAAGGCTGTCGTGGTTATTCGTGCGTCGCGTGACGCCGACATGGCGAATAGCCGTGTCAAGACCGGGCTTGACGTGGTGCGTTCAAACGTCATGCTCGCCGATGATCAGTTCAATATCATTTACATGAACAACTCGCTGCAGCAGATGCTGCGCGAGTTGGAATCCGAAATCCGCAAGGGGTTGCCCGGCTTCGACAGCAGCAGGCTGATTGGAACGAATATGGACTCGTTCCACAAGAACCCCGCCCACCAGCGCAGCCTCGTCAGTTCGCTCAAGGGCACGTACGAGACGCACATCTCTGTCGGAACTCAGAAATTTCATCTCGTCGCCACCTCGGTCGACGACAAAGACGGCAAGCGCAGCGGCACCGTTGTTGAGTGGCGCAACGAGACCGTCGAAAAGGCGATTGAGGCGGAAATCGATGGAATCGTCCAGTCGGCAATTGCCGGCGATTTCTCCAAACGCGTGCCGACCGAAGGCAAGAAGGAGTTCATGCTGGCTCTGGCCGCCGCCATGAATAGCCTTTGCGAAAACATCTCCGGCGCGGTCGAAGATCTTGCGCGCGTGCTGAGCGCTCTCGCGCAGGGCAACCTGACCCAGCGCATCACCCAGGATTATCAAGGTGCATTCGCCAGGCTGAAGGCCGACGCCAATGCCACGGCCGAGCAACTGAGTGAGACGATCGGCGATATCAAGACCGCGGCGCGCGAGGTGAACAACGCGGCAGCGGAGATCTCGGCGAGCACGACCGATTTGTCGCAGCGCACCGAGGAACAGGCGGCGAGCCTGGAGCAGACTTCGGCGTCGATGGAAGAGATTTCGGCGACAGTGAAGAAGAACGCCGAAAATGCGCAGCAGGCGAATCATTTGACGTCGAGCTCGCGCGAAGTTGCCAACAAGGGCGGCACTGTGGTGGCGGATGCCGTCAAGGCCATGGCGCGGATCGAGGAGTTGTCGCGCAAGATTGCGGACATCATTGGCGTGATCGACGAGATCGCCCGGCAGACCAACCTCCTGGCGCTCAACGCCGCGGTCGAGGCGGCGCGAGCGGGTGATGCCGGTCGCGGCTTCGCCGTGGTGGCCTCCGAGGTGCGCAGTCTCGCGCAACGGTCGTCCCAGGCGGCAAAGGACATCAAAGACCTGATCACCAACAGTTCAGGTCAGGTGCAAGACGGCGTCGGGCTGGTCAATCAAGCAGGCACCTCGCTCAACGAGATCGTTACCTCGATCAAGCAAGTTGCGGATATCGTCGCCGACATCGCCACTGCGAGCGCAGAGCAGGCCGAAGGCCTGGAGCAGATCAACAAGGCGCTGGCGCAGATGGACGAGGTGACGCAGCAGAACTCGGCGCTCGTTGAGGAAAATGCCGCGTCCGCCAAGGCGTTGGAGCATCAGTCCACGACTATGGACGAACGTGTCGCGTTCTTTCAACTTGATGGCAAGGCAGCCGCCGAGCGAGTGCGCGAGCGGGTTAATGAGGCCGGGGCAGGTGCGGCGAAAGCGCCAGCAGCCACTACCGCGCCCCGTCCCAAGCTCGTGACAGCGGGCGGCAGCAAAGCTGCCCCGCGGCCGGCGGCAAAGCCCTCAGCTGACGCTGGCAAGGGCCCGGTAGCGCGGATGCAGTCTCAGGTCGCGACCGCGTTCAAGCAAGAACCGGATTGGAAGGAATTCTAAATGACGCTGGCGCGGCAGTCCCTCGCGCCTGCGCCTGTGGATCCCACCTCTCAGCCGCAGCGCGAGTTCGAGTTTTCCGACGCTGACTTTCGTGCTTTGGCGAAGATCGCATACGAGCACGCGGGTATCACGCTGCCGGAAGCTAAGCGGAATCTTGTTTATGGCCGGTTGTCGCGGCGCCTGCGGGCGCTCGGACTGTCGACCTTCGAAAGCTACCGCAAACACCTATCGGAACATGCCGACGAGGAGCTTCAGCAGTTCGTCAATGCGATATCGACCAATCTGACGAAGTTCTTCCGCGAGGCGCACCATTTCGAGCATTTCATGTCGCACGTGATTACGCCATTCGTTGCCAGGCATCCAAACGGGGGCGGCAAGCTTCGCATCTGGTCGGCAGGCTGCTCGACGGGTGAGGAGCCTCACACGATCGCGCTTCTGCTGGCGGGGGAAATCAAGAACCTGAGCACCCGGGACATTCGTATTCTCGCCACCGACATTGACACCGAGGTGATCCGCCGCGGCGGGCTCGGTGTGTTCTCGGCGGAATCTGTCAGCGCTGTCCCGGCAAAATACCGAGGAGCGCTGCGAAAAGTGGATAACGGCGATACCGTCGCAGTCGATGAGAGCGTCCGCTCGCTGATCTCGTTCGGCCAGCTCAATCTCATGCACAATTGGCCAATGCGAGGACCGTTCGACGCTATCTTCTGCCGTAACGTGATGATCTATTTCGACGGGCCCACCAAGGCGAAACTGGTCGATCGGTTCACCGATCTGCTGGGCGCTGACGGCTGGCTCTACATCGGCCATTCGGAATCGCTGCTCGGGTCGCATCCGCGGCTCAAGCTCTCCGGCCGGACCATTTACCGGAGAGTTGTGTGAGATCAGCGGCACTGCAAGTTGAGGCCTCCACGCCGCTCCCGCCTCTTTCAGCGAACAGGGCAGGCCGGAGGTTCTACGATTCCACCCAAGCCGCCTGGATGGTGAAGGTGTTGCCCGGCGAATTCTACGTCACCTCGGATCCCGAGGAGGTGCTTGTCACGGTTCTCGGCTCGTGCGTGTCCGCCTGCATTCGGGATCCGCATGCGCGGATCGGCGGCATGAACCACTTCATGCTGGTGCAGAACAAACTGGGGCAGCGCGGCGCCTGGGGCAACGAACTGGAATTGGCGCGATTTGGTAATTTCGCCATGGAAAAGCTGATCAACGGCATGATCAAGCGCGGCTGCGCGCGCGAGCGCATGGAGATCAAGGTCTTTGGTGGCGCCAATGTCACGAGCGCGCGCAATGAGATCGGGACCGAGAACTCTCAATTCGTGCTGCGCTATCTCGCCGATGAGGGACTGTCGTGTGCGGCGCAGGATCTCGGCGGTCCCTATCCGCGGCGGATCGTTTATTTCCCCATGACCGGCAAGGTGGTGCGCCGGTTATTGACCGGCCGCGATCAGGAATCCGCGGTACGCGAGGAGTTGGACTACGCCTCCTCACTGGTCACGCGCAAACCATCGTCCGATATCCAGCTGTTCCGATGAGTGTCATGGCAGAGAAGATCCGAGTGTTGATCGTCGATGACTCCGCGCTGATGCGAAAGCTGCTGACGACGGTGCTTTCAGCCGACAACAACATCGAAGTTGTGGGCGCAGCCCCAGATCCCTACGTGGCGCGAGAGCAAATCAAGGCGCTCAATCCTGACGTGGTCACGCTCGATATCGAGATGCCACACATGAATGGCATCGAGTTTCTGCGCAAAATCATGGAGCTGAGGCCAACTCCGGTCGTAATGATCTCGACGTTGACCCAGGCGGGCGCGGAAATCACGCTCGAGGCCCTGGAGATCGGCGCCGTCGATTTTGTCGCCAAGCCGGCTGATGCGGGTGCGGTCCTGCATCTCGGTGACGAGCTTATTCCAAAAATAAAATCAGCGGCGCATGCGCGCTTGCGGCGACGCATCGCTCCGCCGCGCCGCCCGCAGCCGCGGCCGTCACTGACTGGGCCGAGCGACAAGATCATTGCGATCGGCGCCTCGACCGGGGGCGTGGAAGCCTTGAAGGCGCTGCTGATGGAGCTGCCGGCCGACGTTCCGCCAATCGTCATCACGCAGCATATGCCGGAACGGTTCACCGGCGCGTTCGCACGGCGACTCGATTCGGAATGCCCGATGAACGTGTACGAAGCCGCGCACAATCAGGTCATCGAATATGGCTGCGCCTACATCGCCCCTGGCGGTCATCATCTCGAAATCGAACGCCGCGGCGGCACGTTGCAGTGCATCTTGAACGAGGGGCCGCTGGTGTCCGGCCACAGGCCTTCGGTCGATGTGCTGTTTCATTCAGTGGCAAAAACAGTCGCGCCCCGGGCTGTTGGGGTGATCCTCACGGGCATGGGCAAGGACGGCGCCGACGGGCTTCTCGCCATGCGTAAGGCGGGCTGCGCAACGCTGGGCCAAAACGAGAGTACCGCGCTCGTTTATGGCATGCCGCGCGTAGCTTTCGAAATCGGAGCGGTTGAGCGGCAATATCCACTGTTGGGATTGCCGGAGGCGATCTTGTCCGCGTGCGCACCGGCCAAGTCGTCATCCTCTCTTGTTGCAGTGAGTCACCGATGACACAGCCCGATCTGAATACGAATTTCGATCTCCCCGCGACGCTCGATCCGAACTCCGCACGGTTGCTGGTCGACGAATTGGGCGGGCTTTCGTCCGACAGCGAAATCTGCCTGAATGCAGCGGCCGTATCGGCGATGTCGCCCGGGTACCTGCAGATTCTCGTCTCGGCGTTCAAGTCGTTCCCCCACATCGGCGTATCCAATCCATCCGCTGAGTTTGCCGCGGCATTCGCCGAGTACGGACTCGACTTCCCGGTTGCACGAACGGTTCCGGAACAAGCGTCTGCAGTCCCCGGCGCGGAGGCAGTAGTGGCGGACGACGCTCCGAATCCTCTCCAAGCGGACGAGTCCTCGCCAGCTGAGCCGAGCGCGGACCACGCGGAGGAGCTAGCACCCGACGGAGAGGATTCTCAGCCCGCCGCCCTCGCCGAACCGCCTGTGGCGCAAACCGCCGAGGCGGCGGCTGAGATCGTGTCACTCGCTCATGCCGGCGAGGCGCAAACCGCCGACGCGCCCGTTGCGAAAAGAATTCTGACCATCGACGACTCCCGAACCATGCGCGACATGCTGAGAATGACACTGGCGGGCGCCGGCTTCACTGTGATCCAGGCCATAGATGGCGAGGATGGATTGAATGCGTTGGCGCAGCAGCCCGTCGATCTAATCATCACCGACATCAACATGCCCAAGCTGGATGGCTTCGGCGTCATTCGCGCCGTCCGCAGCGACCGGTCGCACGACAACACGCCGATTCTGGTTCTGTCCACGGAAAGCGAACAGGAAAGCAAGGACATAGCCAAGAATGCCGGGGCAACCGGGTGGATCGTCAAGCCGTTCGATCCCGAAGGGCTAGTTAAACTCGTCAATACGGTATGCGGGTAGCGGGCCCGCCCGGCAGGAGCTAAATGCTGTGAGCGCTATAGACGACCTCAGACAGACTTTTTTCGAAGAGAGCGCCGAAGGTCTCGAGGCGATCGATTCCGGACTTGCCGAACTCAACGACTCGGCTGCGTCCGACGAGACGGTCAACGCCGTGTTCCGCGCCATCCACTCGATCAAGGGTGGTGCAGGTGTGTTCGGCTTCAGCGGCCTCGTCGATTTTGCTCACGTCTTCGAAACCGTTCTCGATCAGATAAGACACGGTAAGCTTGCGCCGTCGCAGCAGGCCGTCGAAGTGCTGCAGAAGGCTAACGACACGCTGTCGGACCTGGTGGCGATGGCGCGCGCTGGCGAAGCGGCACCAGCCAATTTCGACGCCGACAGCCGAGCGGCGCTATCGCAGCTCATCGGCGGCGAGGGCGGCAAGGATGAGATCGCACAAGACTTTGGCGATATCGATTTCCAGCCGGTGCTGGCCGAGGATACCGCCTCCGAACCACTGCTGTTTCAATACACGGTGGCGTATCGGGCGACGCAATCACAATTCGACGGAAAGTTTGAGCAGGTCGTCAAAGCGCTTCGTGCCGCGGGACAACTCGACTTGCGGATCGAGACCTCGGCTGTCCCGGCGCTTGATGAATTCGACGCGGCCAAGGCGTATATCGAATGCGCCGGGACGATCGAGAGCGAATCTCAGCTGGATGATTTGCGCGGTGTCATCGGCGCGATCGATTCAAGTGGATGCTGGTCGGTTTCGGCCATGGAGGTGAACGAGGCGCCGCTTCCAGATTCTGCTGTGGCAGGGCCGACGCTCGTGCCCGCGATGGAGGACGCGGCGGACGCCGACGCGGCAGTGCCATCCGCGCGTGCAAAGGCGCCACCGCCTTCGAACGAACAGCGCGACGCCGCAAGCGGCAAACATTCGGCAACAACGATACGGGTTGATCTCGAAAAGATAGATCGTGTCGTCAATATGGTCGGCGAACTTGTCATTTCGCAGACCATGCTAGGCCAGCTCCTGCAGAACATGCAGGGCGCCGGAACCGACGGCCGCCTGGCGCAGGTCCTGGACGATGTGTTTCTTCATACGCGCGAATTGAAGAACAGCGTCATGTCGATGCGCGCCCAGCCGGTGCGTTCGGTGTTCCAGCGAATGTCGCGCTTGGTCCGCGAACTCGCCGTCAAGACGGGAAAGCGCGCACGCCTCGAAATGGTTGGCGAGGGAACGGAAGTCGACAAGACGGTCATCGAGCGGCTGAGCGATCCGCTCACCCACATCATTCGGAACTCGATGGATCACGGCATCGAAGCGCCGGAACGGCGAAGGGAGGCTGGCAAGCCGGAGGAGGGGACAATCAAGCTCTTGGCCGACCAGCGTTCCAGCCGCATCGTCATCGAGATCAGCGACGACGGTGCCGGTATCGATCCCGAGCGCGTGATCAAGAAGGCGAGGGACAATGGTCTGATTCCACAGGAGGGGCATCTGAGCGAGGACGAGATCAATAATCTGATCTTCCTGCCCGGGTTTTCGACCGCAAGCGGCATTTCTGAAATCTCCGGCCGCGGCGTGGGCATGGACGTGGTGCGTCGCAATGTGCAGGAGCTTGGCGGGCGCATCTCACTGAAGTCGTCGCTCGGCAAGGGAATGACAATTCAGCTCGCATTGCCGCTCACGCTGGCGGTGATGGACGGAATGATCGTCAAGGCGGCATCCGAAACATACGTAATGCCGATATCGAGCATCGTCGAATGCATTCGGCCGTCCGCGTCCGAATTTCATGCTCTGTTGGGCACGCGTGGCGCGCTCCGCCTGCGCGGCGCGATTGTTCCCATCTTCTATTTGGCCGAGCTGTTCAATCTGTCGTCGGGCTCGAGCCTTACCGACGAAAGCACGGTGATTATCATCGAGACCAGCGAAGGCGTGCGCCTCGGCATTGTCGTTGATCAGCTGTGCGGTCATCAGCAGGTCGTTATCAAGAGCATTGAGGAAAACTATGGCGCGGTCCCCGGCATCGCCGGCGCCACGATCCTGGGCGACGGCCATGTCGCGTTCATCCTGGATGCTGATCGTTTGGGAGGTTTCGCCAAAAATCCGGAATTCGCCTGCGCTCCGGCGGGCCTCCTCCAACCAGCCATCGCAAGTTAGGTCAGGTGTACAATGCCAAATCCAGCTACTCTCAAAGTTCTCGTCGTGGACGATCAGTTCAGCGTCCGGCAAATGACGCGTCTGGCGCTCGAGAAGATCGGTGTGCGCCTGATCCATGAGGCTGAAAATGGGCAGGAGGCGCTGTTCAAGGCGCTCGCGCAGCCCCTCGACCTCATCATTTCGGACTTCAATATGCCGGAGATGGATGGCATCGGACTGTTGCGCGCCGTTCGCGGCCATCAGGCAATTCGCAAGGTCCCTTTCATCCTGATCACAGGGCGTGGCGACCGCGAACTGGTGGTGAAGGCGGCGCAGGCGGGCGTCAACAATTACGTCGTCAAGCCGTTCGACGAAGCGACGTTGCGACAAAAAATGGAAGCGGTGCTGGGGCGCCTGCAATGAGCGCCCGTGACCTGAGGGAGCTCATCCGATGAGCGTCGTCGTTGCGCCGGTACCGCATTCGCTGCAGGCGCTGCTCGGAGGCCTCTCCACCATTACACGGGAGGTCGCCGAGCAACTGGAAAACACAAGCAGCGGCGTCGGCCAGGATCTCATGAAGCTCGAATGGAGCGGCGATGCGATCGTGAAGCTGCAGGACTTCGACAAGATGTGCCAGCAGCTGACGGGTGTGAGTAACGTCTTGCGGCGTTGCTCCGATTTGATCGCGAATTGCGACGCCGCTCCGCCCGAGCTCCTAGACTCCATCGTCGCCGAAGTGCCAATGCGGCAGTTGCGGCATCGGATGCAGGATGCCCTGGCCCGGCCGGGATCGGCCAGGGTGGTTGTGGAAGAGGATACAGTCTTTTGACTGGCTTTGAGCAAAGCGTCGCTATAGCGGTGCGGCCGCTGCCCGCCGCCGAGGATTTCGCGTACCGGCAGTGCCGTAGAGAATGGCAGCCGAACGCGCCCGCCGGTTCGGCCTGTCGTCCTGCGTGAAGTGGCGGTTGGCGCCAGCGGCGTCATGTCTAATGCTCAACCGCCGGTTCGCGCTTGCGCAAGAAGGTTGTCGATTTCGTTTTGCGACAACGCCGGTCCTTCATCGGCCGCCACCGTCGCGTCGCTGTCGCCAGTTCGCTTACCGCTGCCGTCGGGGAATCCCTCGATCTTGAAACGGCGATCGGGGCCGAAATAGTTGGTTGTCTCGGCAAATTGGCGGGGGCGGAATGCGACCCAGCACAGCCGGTCGTACAGGCTCGTCGGCGAGACCGGTTTGGCCACGACCATGTTGGCGCCGCAATCGCGCGCGGCTTTGACAGTCGAGGTCCGTGTGTCGCCGGTGACGATGAGAATCGGCAGCGTACGGCACGGATTGTCCGTATCGCGTCGGATGGCGCGCACGAAGGCAAGACCGCCGCCGGGCGGCAGGCTCGGATCGAGCAACATCATGTCGATTTTCTGATCGGTCAAGACCTGAATGGCGTCGTGCCGATTGCGAACTTCAATGACGCGATTGGCGCCAAAGCCGCGTAAGATCCCGTGGATAATGGCCGTCGAGTGAGGGTTGGGATCGGCCAGCAGAAATGACAGTCCGGCAACATTGATCGCTGCGTCACGTTTGTTTGTCACAGCACACCGGCAAGGATACGCGCCACTCTACTCCGCAACGCTACAGTGTGTGTTCATAGCGCCGCAAAGCTGTTGTTCAAACCGATTCCTGATTCAACTTGCACATTAACGTCGATCAAATGCCGCCTGCGGCGTCATGGTCCGCCACGCCATTTCTTGCGTGGCAGTGCTGACACTTACGGATTTCTACGGATCGAAAAATTAGCCAAAACACAACGGCGACAAATTATTTTTGCGCTCGATCAATATGCGAGCGCAACAACGCAGCTCAAGGAACGATTGCGGCGCCGTTGCGTGAAGCAGCGCAGCGCTGCGGGCAAGGAGCGGTCTACCTCATGTTCCTCAACAAAAGCGGCGTCTCAACGGATATAGCGGCTCTTACGTATGGCATGCCAGCGGCACAGCCCACGCCGTGCGATGATTGCAAGGGCCGCCATTGGAATTTCTGCGGCGCGCTGTCCAACGGCGGCACGGAGTGGCCGACATCGAAATGGCGGTATCGCGTGACGCCGGCGCGGCACAACATCTATCGCGCGGGGGAACCAAGCGAGGGCGTGCTTGTCATCTGCGAAGGCTGGGCGGTCCGCTTTGTCCAGCTGCCGAACGGTAAGCGCCAGATCCTGTCTGTTGTCATGCCGGGCGATCTCGTCAGTTCGAGTGCGCTGCTGGAGCAAGAGCTGGAGTTCTCCATCCAGGCCGTGACCACCGTCAAATATTGCACGGTGCCTTTTGCCGAGGTTCGCGCCAGGATTTGCGGCCGCCCGGCCGTGTTCGATCTCTGGATTAGGCTGACCGCGGCCGAGCATCGGGAATCCGACAGACGGCTTGTGGATCTTGGGCAGCGCCCGGCGCTGGAGCGTGTCGCCGCCCTGGTCGTTCACGTCATGCTGCGCTCCGAGGAGCGCGGCGACGTCGAGGAGGGTGCATTTGCGTTCCCGCTCAGCCAGCAGCAGATCGCCGACTGTGCCGGCATAACGCCGGTCCATGCCTGCCGCGTGCTCAGTGCGATGCGCAAGGACGGCATCTGCGATGTAAGGCAGGGGTCCGTGCGTATTACGGACCGTGCCGAACTGATGCGGCTCGGCTCAGCGAAATAGCGCCGCAATTGACGGAAAAACGGCGGCTAAGCTGGCTCCCCGGGCCGGATTCGAACCAGCGACCAACCGGTTAACAGCCGGTTGCTCTACCACTGAGCTACCGGGGAACAGGGCTCAAGGCTTCACGCAGGCGCATATAACAAAGGTGTTGCCGCATTGAAAGCGCGAAGGGGAGCGAATTCCTGGCTCACCTGGGCCAGCCCGCGGCGGCTCGCCCCGGTCCGCTCTGGTACATTCGCGCGATCCCTTTGCTCGCTGCGCGAGCGGAGGCTGGAGGCCACGCCCGGAATTGAACCGGGGTACACGGTTTTGCAGACCGTTGCGTAACCACTCCGCCACGTGGCCATTGCCGGTGCGACTGACATGCTGGATGTGCCGGCGCCGGCAAGTTGCTGCTCTATAAAGGAATGAGCGGCTGCGGGCAACGGTTCGGCCGGTCGCGGCGGTGAAAAGTGGCTGTCGGCCGCTTGCGTTTTACCCAGGCGTGCAGCACAAGGCGGCGCACCGCTGCGCAAGCATATCGCCGGATAGGGGGTGCAAACGATGTTCGATAGTGCGCTCGCACGCCGGATGATGGTGGACGGACAGGTCCGGACCGCCGATGTCCACAATCCCGAGCTGATTGCCGCCATGCTGGAGGTGCCGCGGGAGCGTTTCGTACCGCAGCCCCTGGCAGAACAGGCGTATGTCGATGGTGAACTCGACCTCGGCAACGGCCGAGCCATGCTGGCGCCTATGGTGTTCGCCAAGCTGGTCGAGGCTGCGCAACTCTCGGGGAGCGAACGCGTGCTCGATGTTGGCTGCGGTCTCGGCTACTCCTCCGCCGTCCTCGCGCAGTTGGCCGGTTCTGTTGTCGCATTGGAGGAGGACGCGGATCTGGCCCGCGGGGCCAAGATGGCGCTGACTGGAAGCGGCACCCTAGGCGTGACGGCGGTGCAAGGTCCGCTCGCCGCCGGATGGGCGGCCGCGGCGCCCTACGATTTCATCCTGCTTGAGGGGGCGACTGAAATTGTTCCAGACTTTCTCGGCCGCCAGCTTACGCCAAGTGGACGGCTCGCCTGCATATTCGGCGGCGCGCCGGCTGCCAAGGCTACATTGTTTCGCTTGGCCGAGGGCCGTCTCGTCGGCAGGCCGATTTTCGACGCGGCGGCTGTGACGCTGCCGGGATTTAGCGCTGCACCGACCTTCGTTTTCTAGCCACCGTCCGCCTGCCGCTCCGGCGCCATGGTTATGTCGCGATTACCTGTGGCGCATATGTGCCATTGCCTGGAATTCTGTGCAGCTTCGTTCCCCAGGACTTTTACGCCGCTATGGCGGCGCTTAATGTGTCAAATCCGGCGCCGTCGCCGAGTCCCGGCGGCGAGGTCGCGCAAGGGCCCCCATAGGCCCTGCGAGTGCCGAATCTTGGGTGCGGGGAAGCGTTGGTGTCGTGGGTTATGTGCAATAGCGGGGCACGGGCATTTGCCCTGGCCGTGTCCTGCCTCGCTTTAGCCGGAGCTGCCGCTGCAATCCCCTGCAGCGAAGCGGCAGCGGACACGCTTGAGTGGGCGCTGGTGCAGGCTTACCAGAACAATCCTTCGCTCAATGCTCAGCGGGCGGCATTGCGCGCTACCGATGAAAATGTGCCGCAGGCGCTGTCAGGCTACCGGCCCAAGCTTAGCGTCACCGCAAACGGCGGCGAGAACTTCACCAGCGTCGCCACTCACCAGTACTCCAATTTCGGCAACACCATCACCAGCACGACGAGCGTGCAGACGCCGTTCACCTCCCGCGGCGTCGGGGCTTCCGCCACCGAGACTTTATACAACGGGATGCAAACCGCGAACCGGGTGCGCCAGGCGGAAAGCCAAGTCATGGGCGCGCGTGAGACCTTGCGCGTCACGGAGCAGCAGGTGCTGCTCGATGCCGCCACCGCATACATGAATTTGCTGCGTGACGAAGCGATCCTTGAACTGAACCGCCGCAATGTCGAAGTGCTCACCGAGCAGCTCAAGCAGACGCGCGACCGCTTCACCGTCGGTGAAGTGACACGCACCGACGTGGCGCAGGCGGAATCACGCCTCGCTGCCGGCCGCTCTGCCTTGCTCGGCGCGCAGTCGAACTACATGACGTCGGCAGGTAATTACCGGCGGGTGATCGGCGTCGCCCCAGGCAAGCTGGCGCCTGGCGTTCCTGTCGATCGCTTTTCGCCGCCTTCGCTCAAGCGGGCGGTTGCACAGGGGCAGGCGCAGAGCCCTTCGGTGCTGGCGGCTTCGTATGGTGTCGATATTGCCGAACTGGCGGTGAAGATCAACGAGGGGTCGCTTTATCCGAACCTGACGCTGGCCGCCAACGTGTCGCAAAACTGGCTTCCGTCTTACTCCACCGACCGGCAGTTTCTCGCTTCCATTGTTGGCCAATTGACGATCCCGATCTATCAGGGCGGCGGTGAATATGCGGCCATTCGCCAATCCAAGGAGACACTGGGACAGCAGCGTCTGAACCTCGACGTCAATCGTGATCAGGCGCGCGCCACCGTGGTGCAAAACTGGGGACAGCTCGTCGCCGCCAAGGCGCAAATCGAGGCGACCACCGCGCAGGTAAACGCCGCCGAAATCGCCCTCAACGGGGTGCGCGAAGAGGCGCGCGTTGGCCAGCGAACCACGCTTGACGTGCTCAACGCGCAGCAGGAACTCGTCAACGCGCGCGTGGCACTGGTCACCGCACAGCACGACCGCGTCGTCGCCTCGTTCACCTTGCTTGCGGCGGTTGGCGCGCTGTCGGTGCAAACGCTCGGCCTCAACGTGCCAGTCTACGATCCGGAAGTGCATTATCAGCAAGTACGAGACGCCTGGATCGGCCTTCGCACGCCAGATGGTCGCTAGGGTTCATGCGGTTGTGGCCGTCCACAACCGTACTCTTGCATCCGCGTTTCGCCGTGACATACTGAAACATAAGGTGAAAGCGGTATCGCCAATCTAAAACTGGTATCACATAGTATTCACGACTGATTCGGCGGCCGGTGCTCAGGCGTAACAAGGCCAAGCCATTGGGCCGAAGCGGGTGACCGGGCCTGGGTGTTCGCGCCGCCAGGCAGGGGCTGGCATAGACCGATAGGCAGCGGGGACCAGGCAGCGGGGATGCGGGCATGACGCAGCCGGCGAAGGCACAGGAACCATCGATGGAGGAGATACTAGCCTCCATCCGTCGCATCATCGCCGACGACGACACCAAATCGCCGCAGGCAGCTCCGGCGCCCGAATTGCCGGCGGCGCAGGCGCTTCCTCCGCCGGCTCCGGCGTCCGCTATGCCGCCGCGCAATCCTGCGGCTCGCCCGACCCTGGTCGAACCCAATGCGTTTGATGCCCCGCCGCCGGTGGCGCCTCCCGAGCCGACACCGCTCCCGCCGATCAATGGCGACGGCGAGCAGTCTGCTCCGGACATTCTTGAGCTGACCGAATCGATGACAGCTTCTGCCCCGGAGTTGGGCGCGCCCAGCCCTGACGTGGAGGCACCGCCTGCGGCGCCATTTCGCACAATCGACGGCAGCTCCGATATCGGCTTCGACGATGCGTCATCGCCGCACGCGATTCGGGATCCGCAGCCCCAATTGTTGTCGCGGACAACCAGCGCCGCCGTCGATTCGGCCTTCAATGCACTGGCGCAGACTGTGCTGGTGCAGAATGCGCGCACGCTTGAAGATCTGGTGCGCGAGATGCTCCGCCCGATGCTCAAGAGCTGGCTCGACGAAAATCTTCCCGGCATGGTCGAGCGCCTGGTGCGCGCCGAAATCGAGCGCGTGTCGCGGGGAAGGTAGTCCGCTCCGGCTGGTACCTCGAAACCTCAGGCTGGAATGCGCTTTCACGGGCACAGAGGCATCATGAGGCCTTGAGCGCCGCCGCCAAGCGCAAAGCCTGATCTGATAGTACCGCAGGGTCTTCCTTGACGCTCGCCGGCGGCTTGAGTGGCACGCCGTCTTTTCGCGGGATCACGTGGACGTGCAGGTGGAATACTACCTGGCCGCCAGCCGGTTCGTTGAACTGCTGAACGGTGAGGCCGTCGGCCGCGAACACGGTCACCGCCGCCCGCGCAATTTTTTGCGCAATTTTGAACAGGTGTGCGAGTTCGTCAGGCGCAATATCGAGAAACGTCCGGGCAGGGGATTTGGGAATGACCAGCGTGTGCCCCGGCGCGCGCGGCATAATGTCGAGGAAGGCGAAAGACTTGTCGTCTTCGTAAATCTTGTACGCAGGCAATTCGCCGCGCAGGATTTTGGCAAAGATGTTGTTTTGATCGTAGCTCACCATGATGCCCTCTGCGCCGCCCGCGCGCCGTTGCTGTTACGGATCGATCACCAAATCTTTGCGATAGGGCGCCGTGGCGGCAAGCTCCGTGCCGACAGCCGCCACGTAAGCGCGCTCGCGCACTAGATAATCGGCAATCGCCCGCCGCAGCCCCGGGTCGGCGATGTAATGCGCCGAATAGGTAGTTGTCGGCATATAGCCGCGCGAGATCTTGTGCTCACCTTGGGCGCCCGCTTCGACAAACGGGAGCTTGTGCGCGATCGCGTAGTCGATGGCCTGATAGTAGCACAGCTCGAAATGCAGGAACGGATGATGCTCGACCGCACCCCAGTGGCGGCCGAACAGGCTGTGCGAGCCAATGAAATTGATGGCTCCGGCGATCCAGCGGCCGGCGCGCTTGGCCATGACCAGGAGAATGCGGTCGGCCATCTTTTCAGCGACCAGTGAATAGAATTCGCGCGTCAGGTAGGGGCGGCCCCATTTGCGCGATCCGGTCTCCATGTAGAACGTGAAGAACGCGTCCCAGACATCCTCGGTGAGATCGCTGCCGGTCAGCCAGTGCACGCTGATACCGTTTGCCAGCGCGTCCTGCCGCTCGCGGCGCAGTGTCTTGCGCTTGCGTGAGGACAGCGCGGCGAGAAATTCGTCGAACGTGCCGTAGCCGGCGTTCTGCCAATGGAATTGCTGATCGTTGCGCTGCAGGAAACCAAATTCGCCGAGCGCGCGGAATTCCGGTTCGAGTGCGAACGTGACATGCACGCCGGACGCATCGTCATGCCGGCACAGCTCAAGAAGACCGCGGATCAGCGCCTGGCGCAGCGCCGGAGCCTGCGGGCCAGTTTTGACCAAGAGCCGCCGCCCGGTCGCAGGCGTAAAGGGAACTGCTACTTGCAGTTTCGGATAATAGCTGCCGCCGGCGCGCTCATAGGCTTCGGCCCAGCCGCGATCGAATACATATTCGCCGCGCGAATGGCTCTTGAGATAGCACGGAGCCGCGGCCAGCAGCGTGCCGGCGTTATCCGTCACCAGGAGATGTTGGACCAGCCAGCCGCTGCGCCCGCCGACCGATTTCGACCCTTCAAGCGCCGCCAAAAAGTCATGCGAGATAAAAGGGTTATAGACGTGTTCTTCAAGGAGATCATCAGCGGGTGCGTCGGCCGCCAGGCCAAATCCATTCGGATTGGCGCAGGCATCCCATGCCGCTCGGTCGGCGGCGGCGATGCTGTTGACGGCCGTGACGCGCAATTCGTCGGCCCCGTCCGGTTCTTTCCGGGGTGTTTTCGGCATCGCCTTGTTCGCCGTCTCGCTCATGGCCGAAAACCTTCGAAAATGATCTGGTCCGCCCAGCGCGCAGCCGTTCGTCGCTCGGCCTCCGTCCGTACTGCCCAGGTCAACAGCGGCAAGCCAAAAATATGCCGTGCGGCGAGCGGCGCCATAGCCGGCAGGTCGGCAACCCCATAGGCCACAAATTGCGGCCGCGCCGTCAAGGCCGTAACAAGATATCCCATACCGTGGCGCATCCAGCGCGGCATCAAGTCCCAATATGGATGCGGCCGGTATTTGGCGGCAACGATGCCGCAAACAAGGCTTGAGGATTTTTGCCGTAGCCAAGCAAGCTGGCGCGGATCGAATGACATTGGCGCGACCGGACCGGAATAACGGCTGAGTACAGCCGCCACACGGGCCGGCAGACGGCCATCGCCGTCGAAGCGGCTTTTCAATTCCACCAGCATGGTGGCGCGTCCGCCAACGAGGTCGCACAGATCGCCCAGGGTCATCATGTGCTCGGCGCTGCCACGAAACGCAATTCGCTTGAGTTCCGCAGCCGTGTAGGTGTCGAGCCGGCCACTGCCTTCGGTCAGGCGGCCGAGCGCGTCGTCATGATGCACCATGGCTTCGCCGTCGCTCGAAAGCTGGACGTCGACTTCGATACCATAGTTGGCATCGATCGCCGCACGCACCGCGCCTGAGGTATTTTCGATCAGGCCGTGCGCGGCGTCGTGTAGCCCGCGGTGGGCGATAGGGCGGGCGATCAGCCAATCCAGCGAGGGCGGCACGTTCAGAACACTTCGAATATGCCCTCGACTTCGACCGCGGCATCGGCCGGCAGCACGGCGACGCCGATGGTGGTGCGGGCGTGACGACCCTTGTCGCCAAACGCTGCCACCATCAGATCCGAGGCGCCGTTCATGACTTTCGGTCCGTCGAGGAAATCTGGCGCGGAGTTGATAAAGCCGCCGAGGCGTACCACGCGCACCACCTTGTCGAGATCGCCGAGCGCGGCCTTGACCTGTGCCAGCAGATTGACCGCGCAGGCGCGCGCCGCCTTTTGTCCGCTTTCGATCGAGACGTTGCCGCCGAGTTTTCCGGTGGCGGCAAGCTTGCCGTCGCCATCAAAGCAAAGCTGTCCGGATACGACCAGCATGTTTCCGGTGCGCACAAACGGGACGTAATTGGCGACCGGCGCCGGCGCGGATTTCAGGGTCACGCCGAGGTCGCGCAATTTGTCTTCAATTACACCGGCCATGTTCACCCTCCAGCGGTCCAGCGAGGCGTGGACCTCTGGGTTATTTGGCCGATCGGACCAGGGCCGCGCAAGCGGCGCTTTACGCTGGGGCGTCATTGGACGCTGGGGCGGGTCCCTATCTTCGCCGCAATTTGGGCAGCCAACAGTGGTGTAGCGTGCAATAAGTGGCGGACCGGGCGGGTTTATTGCGAAGGCAATTGGCGGCGAGCGACTAGGCGAGAGCGGTTCGTGACGTTGGATGGCAAAAAGTGGACGGCCGGCGCGCTTCTTACCTGCGCTTTGATTTTCGGCATGTTTTCCGATGCGGCGTCGGCCCCAGCCGACCCGGACCGGCCGCTCGCACTGGTACCGCATCGGGCGATCTACGACCTGTCGCTCCAACAGACCCGGGGTAACTCGTCGATCTCGGCCGTCCGCGGGAGAATTCTCTACGATTTCAGCGGCAGCGCCTGCGACGGCTATTCGCTCACTTTCCGCCAAGTCTCGGAGCTCAACAGCAGCGAGGGCAAGGAATCGACCAGCGATTTGCGTTCGACGACCTGGGAGGGTGCCGACGCCAAGCGTTTCAAGTTCAAGACCCAGAATTTTGTCGATGGCAATCTGGTCAACTCGGTTGATGGCCACGCCGATCACGACGGCAAGATCACCGCCGTTGATTTGCGCCGGCCGGAACACAAGGCGGTCGATATAGGTGGCCGCCTGGTTTTCCCGACCGAACACATGGTGCGAGCGATCGAGGCGGCGCGGACAGGCAGGAACATTCTGTCATTTCCGGTCTATGACGGCTCAGAGAACGGCGAGAAGGTCTTCAATACGCTCACCGTGATCGGCAAGAAGATTGCGCCCGGCGAACGCAAGCATGACGACGCCGCGACGCACGAGGCCAAGCTCGCCAACGTGCCGCGCTGGCCGGTGACGATCAGTTATTTTGCCAAGGACAAAGGCGGCCGAAGCAGCGAGCAGACGCCCGATTATGCGATCGGTTTTGAGCTCTACGACAACGGCATCTCGCGTGCTTTGACGCTCGATTACAACGATTTTATCGTCAGCGGGAAACTGGTGTCGCTCGACATAGGGAAGCCAAAGCCCTGCAAGTGAACCGCCTCAGCAATCCTCGCGCCTTTCGAATGCCAACCCCCTGATCACGGCGTCGTCGCCGAAGCGGGCGCGCACCCGATCGACGGCGTGCTCGGCCTCGGCGGCGCGGCCATCGACAAGATCGGCAGGATCCGCGTCGTTGGCGGGCGCTAGCGCGCTCAAGCCCACGCCGAGCAGGCGATAGCGCGTGCCGTCGGCCTCGCGCTGGAGGAGATCGCGGGCTGCGGCAAAAATGCGGCCGGCGAGCTGCGTCGGCATCGGCAGTGAGCGGGCGCGCGTACGGATTCGAAAATCCGAGGTCTTGAGTTTCAGCGTGACAGTTGCGCCTGCCAGTTGCTTGGCCTTGAGCCGCGCCGAGACCTCCTCGGTCTGGCCCCAGAGCACGCGTTCGAGTGCGCGATACTCGGAAATGTCACGCTCGAACGTGGTCTCCGAAGATACGCTCTTGGTCTCCCGGTCGGCGCTTACAGTGCGCTCGTCGATCCCGCGAGCGAGCCGGGCGAGACGGCGGCCCTCCTCGCCGTAACGCCGCATCAGTTCGACCTCGCTCGCGCGCTGCAGATCGGCAATGTGGCCAAATCCGTCGCGCGCCAGACGCTCGGCACTGACCTTGCCAACGCCAAAGATGAAGCTGACGGGCTTGGGAGCGAGAAAAGCCTGTGCTTCGCCGGCGCCTAGAACTGCAAAACCGCGAGGTTTGTCCAAATCCGAAGCGATCTTGGCGAGGAACTTATTGGCGGAGAGACCGACCGAAATCGTGATGCTGACCGATTTTTCGACCTCGGCAGCGAAGCGGGCAAGCGCTTTCGCGGGCGTCATGCCGTGCAGTCGCTCCGTGCCCGACAAATCGAGAAATGCCTCGTCGATCGACAGCGGTTCGACCAATGGTGTCAAGGTGTGCATCATGCCGCGGACCTTGCGGCCGACGCTTGCGTACTTTTCCATATTGGGCCGGATCACCTTGGCATGTGGACAGCGGCGTAACGCCTCGAACATCGGCATCGCCGATCTCACACCGAACGTGCGCGCCACATAGCATGCGGCAGCAACGACGCCGCGCTTGCCGCCGCCAACGATCACCGGCTCGGCGGCAAGTGTCGGATCGTCGCGTTTCTCGATGGTGGCATAGAACGCGTCGCAATCGACATGGGCAATTGAAAGCGTGTCGAGTTCAGCGTGGCGCAACAGGCGCGGTGAACCGCAGCGCGGGCAGCGCGCTGCGGCTGGCGTAACGTCGAGAAGACAGTCGCGGCAGAAGCCCACGGCACCAGCCCAAGCCCCCAACTTAGGGGATATCCCGTTCCCATTGACCGCCAAGCGTGCCCGCCGCCCGCGCCACAGTCGCCGGGTCGATCCCGGCACTGTCGGCGAAGGCGACCAGCAGCTTTTCATCTGAAAGCATATGCTCCAGTACGCCGGCGAGAAAGCCGGGCTCGCGCGAAGCGGTACGAATCTGCCCGGCAGGAATACCGCTTATGTCGAGAAAGCGGGCAAGCGCATGCGGGTCCTCGGCGATAAAGGCAAGCGCCTGAATCGCCAGCATTTCCGCGGCTTTCCGCGTCGGCCGCCCGCGTGCATTACGAGGTTCCATTTGCCTTTCCGTAATATATCGGGACTAGCTTTCCGGCGGATGGGTGGCAGCGCCCTTGCCGCGGCAGGCATTGGCCGGGCAGGCGAAGGATCGGGGATGTCCAAGACGGTTCTGATTGTGGAGGATAACGAGCTCAATATGAAGCTCTTCCACGATCTGTTGGAAGCACACGGCTACAAGACAGTCGGTACCCGCAATGGCATCGAAGCTCTCGATCTTGCCCGCGCGCACCGGCCGGACCTGATCTTGATGGATATCCAGCTTCCGGAAGTGTCCGGACTCGAAGTGACAAAATGGCTGAAGGATGACGCCGACCTCAAACGCATTCCAGTGGTCGCCGTTACCGCCTTTGCCATGAAGGGCGACGAAGAACGCATCCGTGAGGGCGGCTGCGAAGCTTACCTGTCGAAGCCGATCTCGGTGGGCAAATTCATCGAGACCGTCCGTCATTTTCTTGGAAATCCGTGACGGACATGCGGAAGGATTTGCCATGACCGCCCGCGTTCTCGTCGTTGACGATATTCCCGCCAACATCAAGCTGCTCGAAGCGCGGCTCTCGGCCGAATATTTCGACGTGATCACGGCGATGAGCGGCAAAGAGGCGCTGGCGATTTGCGAACGCGCCGAGTGCGATCTCGTGTTGCTCGACGTCATGATGCCGGACATGGATGGATTCGAAGTGTGCCGGCGGCTCAAGACCAACCCGGCCACCCATCATATTCCAGTGGTCATGGTGACGGCGCTCGACCAGCCGTCGGATCGGGTGCGCGGACTGGAAGCCGGCGCTGACGATTTTCTGACCAAGCCCATTCCCGACCTGGCGCTGATCGCGCGCGTACGCTCGCTGTCGCGGTTGAAAATGGTCACCGACGAACTGCGTATGCGAGCGCTGACGTCCCGCGACATCGGCATTGAATCGCCGGAACGTGAGGCGGTTGCGGATACCGGCCGAGGCGGTCACATACTCATCGTCGATGATCGCGCGGCGTCGCACGAGCGTATCGCCGCAGTTCTTGCAAAGGAGCACACCGTCGAGGTCGAAACCGACCCGAGCGAGGCGCTGTTTCGCGCTGCCGAAGGCAATTACGATCTGCTCATCGTTTCGCTCGACTTGACGAATTTCGACGCGCTACGGCTGTGCAGCCAGGTGCGCTCGCTCGACCGCACCCGCAACGTGCCTATTCTCGCCGTCACCGAGCCCGACAACAGCGCCCGCATGCTGCGGGGTCTGGAAATCGGCGTGAACGATTATCTGATGCGGCCGATCGACAAGAACGAACTGCTGGCCCGCGCGCGCAGCCAGGTTCGTAAGCGCCGCTACGCCGAGCGACTGCGCGACAACGTGCAGATGTCGATCGAGATGGCGATCACCGATGCGCTCACAGGTCTGTTCAATCGGCGTTACATGGAAAGCCACCTCGGCACGCTGATCGAGCAGGCCATCACCCGCGGCAAGCCTTTGACCGCGCTGGTGATCGACATCGACTATTTCAAATCAATCAACGACACGCATGGCCACGATGCGGGTGACGATGTGCTGCGTGAGTTTGCCCTGCGTATCAAGCGCTCGATCCGCGGTATCGATCTTGCCTGCCGCTGCGGCGGTGAGGAATTCGTCGTGGTGATGCCCGAGACCGACATGGCGGTGGCCGCCATGGTCGCGGAGCGGCTGCGGCGGCGGATTGCGGCCGACCCTTTTGTCATTCAACAGGGGGCGGGGAGCGTGCCGGTGACGATCTCGATTGGAATTGCCGCATTGCGGGGCAAGGACGACACCGCGGCGGCGCTGATCAAACGAGCCGATCAGGCGCTATACAGGGCCAAGCGGGACGGCCGCAACCGTGTCGTGCCTGAGGCTGCGTAGGCTTCCGGGAGTTGCGATGCGGAATCGATTTGCCGCGGGCAAAAAACTTTATTCTGCTTATACTTAGTATTACGCGTTAATCACAATTATTGTGGTTATCCCCGAATCCCGTATTAAGGCGAAATTTTGACCGTTGATTTCTCCACAGGTTGGGGTAGCATTTTGTTCACTAGCCGACATAGCCGCAGAACGAGGCACCTGCGGCGCGGAAACAGTCCGGCAATATTTCAAATCCTGCTTCAATAACCCTACGGGGTGCTCAGGTCCGCCGCATCTCCTGGGTCCGTGGGGTTCGGCCGGCGCGGGAGCGGTGCGAGTGGCCTCCTCATAACACCGTTTCCGGCCGGCCACCTTCTCCTACTGCCTTCCGGAAATACAAAGGGCGCCCGCAGGCGCCCTGTCCGGAACGTCTGCCGGGGCTATTTGATTTTGCCTTCCCGGAACTCGACGTGCTTTTTCGCGACCGGGTCGTATTTCTTCTTGACCAGTTTGTCGGTCATGGTGCGCGAATTCTTGCGTGTTACGTAATAAAAGCCGGTGTCCGCGCTGGAAACCAGTTTCACTTTGATGCTGGCGGCTTTTGCCATGGCAAAGGACCTCGAAAATCGGTGAACGTGTTGGCCGTCAAACTAGTCGCGGCCTCGCGATTGTCAAGAAATCCGGCAATTGGGCGTCCGGTCGTCAGAGCGTCTCGCGCACGAAGCGCTTGTGCAGCATCCGGTAGAGGGGAACCGGCTGGTCGTTATTCATGCCCGCGGCGATACGGTCCTGCAGCTCTTCGAGCACGACCGCGGTAATACCGGGCATATCGAGGCTGCGCGCCTCATTAATCGGTAGCCACACAAGCTCGACGAGTTCGGAGTCGGGCCCGACCAAGCCTTCGGCGCGATGGGCAATCGCCGCCACGTCGGCGGCGAAGAAGCGGCTATCGAAACGCAACGGCCGTTTGGGTGGGGTGATGGCGCGGGCGATGAAATGCACCGCGCGGAGATCCGGGAGGACGCCGGCCTCGGCAAAAGCCTCCCACGCTCCTGGCGGCGTCTCAATGGTACGATCGCTGCGCACCCCGAGCATCAGCCCGGTTTCCTCGTAGGTCTCGCGGACCGCCGCGAGCGCAATACCTGCCGCCTTCGCGGCGCTTGGGCGGCGCACTCGCCGCATCAGCCGCGCGACATGGCGCTCTTGCAACGGTGCAAAGGTGCTCATCTGCCGGTCAGTCGGCTCGATGCGGCCGCCCGGAAAGACGAATTTTCCCGGCATAAAACGATGGCGAAGATGCCTCCGGCCAAGCAGCACCTTTGGCACGGCGTGCGCACGATCGATCAGAATAAGCGTCGCCGAATCTCGCGGCTTCAGGTTCGGAAATGTCTGGTCGCGAATGGTGCGCGTCAGCCGCTCGGCCCGATCGGCCGCGACACCGGCATCGACCATTGGATCACTCATTCTTCTGCTCCAACTCAGCGGCGGCCAGAGGACTGGCGACGAGAACGCCCGCGCGCGGTAGACTTCCGCTGCTTGGGCGGCTTTTGTCCAGTCCTCGGCACAGCGCCTGATGCATGACGCACAAGCCGGAAACGCAGCGCACCCGCGACCGGCGCAGCCTCGACCAGCTCCACCGTAACCGGATCACCGAGCCTATGGGTTTGCGAATTGCCGACGAAGGCGCGGCCTGCTTCGTTAGAGCGGAAATACTCGTCGCCGATGAAGCGCGCCGGAATGAAGCCGTCGGCGCCCGTCTCGTCGAGTTCAACAAACAGGCCGGCGCGGGTCACACCGGAAATGTGCCCGTCGAATACGGCGCCGATCCGATCGGCTAGAAAATGAGCAACGAGTTGATCGGCGGTCTCGCGCTCGGCTTTCATGGCGCGGCGCTCTGTGACCGAAATATTGGCGGCGACTTCGCCCAGGGCGCGTCCATCGATGTCGTCGGCCAGCCCGTCAGCGCCGAGCTTCTGTGCGCGGATCAGCGCGCGGTGAACGATCAGGTCGGCGTAGCGGCGGATCGGTGAAGTGAAATGCGCATAGCGCCGCAGATTCAGGCCAAAATGGCCGAAATTCTCCGCCGAATACTGCGCTTGCGCTTGGCTGCGCAGCACCACTTCGTTGACCAGCCGCTCGACATCGCGGCCTTTGACTCGGGAGAGGATCCGATTGAAGGCGTCCGGTCGCAACGCGCCGGCCTTCGGCAGTGAAATATCGAGCGTCGTCAAAAATTCGCGCAACGCATTGATCTTTTCCGGCGTCGGCTCATCGTGCACCCGATAGATCAGCGGCACACGGGCGTGCTCGCAGGTTTCCGCAGCGGCGACATTGGCGAGGATCATGAATTCCTCGATCAGCCGATGCGCTTCGAGACGCTGCGGGACGATTATCCGGTCGACGGTACCGTCGGATTTGAGCACGATCTTGCGCTCGGGAATCTCCAAGTCCAGCGGATCGCGCTCGTCGCGGGCGCGGCGCACGGTCCGGTAAGCGTCGTAGAGCGGCGCGAGCACCGTTTCCACGAGAGGCTCGGCGTCCTCGTCGGGCCGGCCCGAAACCGCAAGCTGCGCTTGTTCGTAATGCAGCCGTGCCGCCGAGCGGATCAGCACGCGGTGGAAACTGTGCGAGCGCTTGCGACCATCGGCGCCGATAATCATGCGGACAGCGAGCGCCGGGCGATCCTCGTGTGGCCGCAGTGAGCAGAGTTCATTGGATATCCGCTCCGGCAGCATGGGGACGACCCGATCGGGGAAGTACACCGAGTTGCCGCGTTCGGCCGCGGTGCGATCGAGCGCCGAGCCCGCGCGCACGTAGTGCGCGACGTCGGCGATCGCGACGCTGACAATGTGGCCGCCCGGATTGCGGGAATCGGGGTCGGGCACCGCATGAACCGCGTCGTCATGATCCTTGGCGTCGGGCGGATCGATAGTGACGAACGGAGTTTTGCGCCAATCTTCGCGTCCCGCATGCGTCACCGGCCGCGCTGCCTCGGCGTCCGCCAACGCCGCGCGTGAAAATGTGTGCGGGATGCCGTGGGCGTTAATTGCGATCAGGCTGACTGCGCGCTCGCTCTTGATCGAGCCGAGCCGCTCCACCACGGTGGCCGTGGGCAAGCCCATGCCCCGGTGGCGAGCAACCTCGACCGCGACGAGATCGCCGTCGACGGCCGAAGCGGTGGCGTTGGCGGGAATGGAGAGTTCGCGGCCAAGCTGCTTTTTGTCGACGGGCACCAGTCGGCCGCCGCCGCTCGGCAAGCCGCGAAAGATTCCAAGAACTCGATGCTTGGCGCGGTCGATGAGTTTGATGACCCGGCCGCTGGTCTCCTGGTCGCCGGATCGCTCAATGCGGATCAGCGCACGATCGCCGACGCCGGCCGCTTCACCGGGGCGCGCGCGACGCGGCGTGACCACGTGAATGACCGGAGCCTCGCCGTGCGCCGGCTCGTCCCATTCGGTCGGCCGCGCCAAAAACTCGCCATCGCTGTCTCGGCCGGTAATATCGGCAAGGACGACTGGGGGGAGGGTACCCGGGCGGTGCAGCCGCTTGCGTCGGCGGTCGATATGGCCCTCGTCGGCCAGCTCGCGCAGCATGCGATTGAGTGCGGCCCGGTCGGCGTTTTTGGCGCCAAAAGCGCGCGCGATTTCCCGCGCACCGACCTTGCCGCTGCGCTCGCGGATGAAAGCGAGAAGCTCCGCAGGCGAAGGGAGGGTGGTGCGTGTCATCGGCCAATCATAGGCCGCATCCTCGGCGGGGAGCTATTCGGCGGCTTCCGTCGGCGGCTTGCGTTTGGATTTCGGCGACGCCGCGCGCTTGGCGGATTTGGCGGCGGGCCGCGGGGCGGGGGAACGTGATTCCGCGGTGCTTTTCGGCCGTGTGCCGGCGCGCTTGGCAGCGCGCGGCCGCGATCGCGGCGTGGGCCCTCCGCGCTCGGCTCTCGCGTCGATCAGCGCGACAGCTTCTTCCAGCGTGACAGTCTCGGGAGTCTTGTCGCGTGGCAGCGTCGCGTTGACGCCAGCGTGGCTCACGTATGGGCCGTAGCGGCCGTTCTTGGCGACGATCGGCCCGCCCTTGGTCGGATGATCGCCGAGCGGGCGGCCTGGATCGGCGCCGAAGCGGCGGCGCGGGCCCTTGGCGATCTTCTCGGCGATCAGTGTCACCGCTCGGTTCAGACCAACCGTGAAAACGTCGTCGTCGGTTTCCAGGCTCGCGTAAGTCTTGCCGTGCTGGACGTACGGTCCGAACCGGCCAATGCCGGCACGAATCGGTTCGCCATCTTCGGGATGCCGGCCAACTTCACGCGGCAACGACAATAATTTGAGCGCGACTTCGAGCGTCACCTCGTCAGGCACCATTCCCTTGCGCAGGCTGGCGCGCTTCGGCTTTTCGCCGTCGGCGGCTTCGCCTAACTGCACATACGGGCCGAAGCGGCCGCCGCGCAGCGTGACTTCCAGACCGGTTTCCGGGTCCTCGCCAAGTTTTTTGGTGCCGATCTCGGCTGAACCGTCACCCGAAGTCGATAGTGGACGGGTGTAGCGGCATTCCGGATAGTTGGAGCAGCCGATGAACGCGCCAAATTTGGAGAGCTTCAGCGTGAGCCGGCCCCCGCTGCAATTCGGGCACTGACGCGGATCGGTGCCATCGGCACGCGGCGGGAACAGGTGCGGCGCCAACAGCGCATCGAGCGCATCGATGACCTGCGAGATTTTCAAGTCCTTGATGTCATCGACGGTGCCGATGAAATCGCGCCAGAAATCCTTGAGCACCTCCCGCCACGCGACCTCGTTGTTGGAGATGAGATCGAGCTGCTCTTCAAGGCTGGCCGTGAAATCGTATTCGACATATTTGGCGAAGAAGCTTTCCAGGAACGAAACGACGATGCGGCCGCGGTCCTCCGGATAAAGCCGCCGTTTGTCGAGCCGCACGTATTTACGGTCTTTGAGCACCTGCAAAATCGACGCATAGGTCGACGGCCGGCCAATGCCGAGTTCTTCCATGCGTTTGACCAGCGACGCTTCCGAGTAGCGGGGAGGCGGCTCGGTAAAATGCTGATCAGCGGCGATCGACCGCTTGGTCAGGTGCTCGCCCGCGCTCATTTCCGGAAGGCGGCGCGATTCCTCGTCGGCGGGGTCCTCGTCCTGGCCTTCCTGATAGAGCGCCAGGAAGCCGTCGAATTTCACCACGGTGCCGGTGGCGCGCAGTTCGAGCACGCGGCCAGCGACCTTGGCGGTGACGTCGACCGTGGTGCGTTCGAGTTCGGCCGATTCCATCTGGCTGGCGACGGCGCGTAACCAGATCAGTTCGTAGAGCCTCGCCTGGTCGGCGTCGAGATAGCGCTTGGTCTCGGCCGGGCGGCGGGCGAGTTCGGTGGGCCGGATGGCCTCGTGGGCTTCCTGCGCATTCTTCGCCTTGGCCTCATAGCGGCGCGGCGCGGACGGCACGTAGCGTGCACCGTAATCGGACTCGATCAGACCGCGCACGGCGCGGATCGCTTCATCGGCGATCTGCACGCCGTCGGTCCGCATATAGGTAATCAGGCCGACGGTTTCGCCGCCGATATCGACGCCTTCGTAGAGCCGCTGTGCCACCCGCATGGTATGCGCGGGAGCGAAACCGAGCTTGCGGCTAGCCTCCTGTTGGAGCGTCGAGGTGGTGAAAGGGGGTTGCGGATGGCGCTTGACCGGCTTGGCTTCGACCGAAGCAACCGAGAACGCCGCCGTTTCCAGCGCGCGTTTGAAGGCTTCGGCCTCGGCGCCAGAGCCGATGTCGAGACGTTGCAGCTTCTTGCCATCAGCGCCTACGAGGCGCGCTTCGAACGTTTCGTTGCGGGGCGTCGCCAGCGTGGCCAAGATCGACCAATATTCCTGGCGAACGAACCGCTCGATCTCCAATTCGCGATCGCAGACGAGTCTCAACGCGACCGACTGCACGCGGCCGGCCGAGCGGGCGCCCGGCAGCTTGCGCCACAGCACCGGCGACAGCGTAAATCCGACGAGGTAGTCGAGCGCGCGGCGCGCCAGATAGGCATCGACCAGCGCCTGGTCGATCTCGCGGGGTTGCCGCATCGCTTCGGTCACCGCCTGCTTGGTGATGGCGTTGAACACGACGCGCTGAATGGTCTGGCCGTCGAGCACCTTCTTCTGCTTGAGGATTTCGAGGACGTGCCAGGAGATTGCCTCGCCCTCGCGGTCGGGGTCGGTCGCGAGAATTAGCTTGTCGGCGTCCTTGACCGCGCGGGCGATATCGTTGAGCCGCTTGGCTGCCTTGGGATCGATCTCCCAGAGCATGCGAAAATTGTGATCCGGGTCGACCGATCCGCTCTTGGCCGGCAGGTCGCGAACATGGCCGAACGACGCCAGGACTTCGTAGCCCTTGCCCAGATACTTGTTGATCGTTTTCGCCTTGGCGGGCGATTCTACCAGTACGAGGTCCATTCTAACCCAATGATTTAACGCCAGTTTTTCACTGTTTGCCGGCGCCGGAGCGCCTGGCAGCCGCCGGGAACATGGGTAATGTGACCCGGACTGTCAAATCGGTGCCCGCCCCAACTGCGATCTGCGGGGCGCAAAATTGCGAGGGCGGTTGGTTGACAGCCGCCTCAACCACTACACAACAAAAAGTTGTAGAATTGTATATTATCATCTTATAGGATATATCCTCGGCTGCTCAGCGGCTCGCGGCACTCGCCGGCTGAAGGAGCGTCGGGAAAATGTTCATGCCAATCGAAGCCGCCGGTGAGCCCGATCAACCTGAAACTCAATCTCCCCGATCAGCAGCGCTCTATATAGGGAACATATCCACCGAGCTTGGTCGTTTGGCCCGGCGTCATCGGCTCGAACCCCTCGCCTATATTCTGGAGATGGCGCGGCTGGAGGCCGATCAGATCGCCAAGGGGGCAGCCGATGTCACCGAAGCCGCGCCGCTTCCGAGGACCAAACATAAATGATCAGCGTGTGACGACGCCGATGCGCGCCAGCAACGCACGGCTTGGATAGCCGTCGGGGGTCATGCCGAACCGCTGCTGCATTTGCCGAATGTCGTCGCGCAGTTCGAAATCGATGTGACCGTTGAAATCATTGACCCTGAAGCCGAGAGCGGCGAGGCGCTGCTGCAAGGCGATGCGCTGCCCGCGTGACGGTTGAAAATCGGCGGCGGGCCAGGCGGCGCGGCTCGGCCCGCGTCCGCGTAGCCGGTTCGCGAGTTCACCAGTGGCGAGTGCATAGGCGTCCGAATTGTTGAACGATTTGATGACGATGAAATTCTGCGTGACGAGAAACGCGGGCGCCGGCGCGCCGCTAGGAAAAAGCAGAATGGCATCGCCGGTGCCGGGCAAGACCGAGCCATCGCTTCGCCGCAAGCCCCGCGCGGTCCACTGGGGGAACGTGCCCCGGCTTGCGCGATAGTCGAAGTTTTGGGGCACCACGACCTCGATGCCCCACGGCAGGCCAGGTTGCCAGCCCGACTTGCGCAGGTAATTGGCGATCGACGCCAATACGTCCGGCACCCTGGTCCAGATATCGGGGTGGCCGCGGCCATCGAAATCTACGGCATATTTCAAATAACTCGACGGCAGAAATTGTGGCTGTCCCATCGCGCCCGCCCAGGAGCCGACGAATTGCTGACGAGGAATACCGTCCTGCTGCAGGATCTTGAGCGCGCTGATGAGTTCGTTGCGAAATAACGGATGCTGAAACCGCGCCTGCGCCAATGTTGCCAGCGAGCGGAACACGTCCCAGCGGTCGCGCGCTCGTCCGAACGAGGATTCAATACCCCAGATGCTGACGAGAATTGCAGGATCGACACCGAAGCGCTTGTCCACCGCGTGCAAGGTGTCTGCCCATTGCGCCGACTTGCGTTGACCGACGGCGATCCGATCGGCCGAAACCAAGCTCGCCAAATACGTACCCATGGGCTTGCCGTATTCAGGTTCTCGCCGCATCGCGGCCATGACGCGCGGGTCAGGCGTGACGCCGGCAAACGCCGCGTCGAAAGTGGAGTCCGCGATCCCCTGCCTGGCAGCGTCGGCGCGCAACGCGGCAAGAAAGGCACCGAAGTTTTCGGCCGCCGCCGCGTGCGCGCGTGTGCACATGATCAGGGCGGCCAAAACCAAAAAGCTGCGCCGCGAGTCAGTGCGCATTGCAAGACCCGAATTCAGTTATCGCTAGAGCAGCGATACCAGTCCGCCGCCGTGACGCTCAAGGCGGCCGGCGATCTCGAGTTCGAGGAGGACGATGCGGACCACCCGCGGCGAAGTCTTCGACAGACGGACGAGATCGTCCATCGAGATCGGGACGGGGTTGAGCAGCGAGACGATTCGGCTGCGTTCGTCGACGGCGGGTTCCATAGGCTCCCCCGGATCGCCGCCGGCGGATTCCGGCTCGCGCACCGGCATCTCCGTGCCGATGATCGGCTGAAGCACGGAAATGATGTCGGCCGCTTCGGTCACCGGCGTTGCACCTTGCTTGAGCAAACCGTTGGTGCCTTCCGCGCGCGGGTCAAGCGGCGAACCCGGCACCGCGAAAACCTCGCGACCCTGCTCGACCGCGAGTCGCGCTGTGATCAACGACCCAGACCGTTTTGCAGCCTCGACAACGACCACACCGAGCGCAAGTCCGGCAATCAGCCGGTTGCGCCTCGGAAAATCCCGCGCACGCGGCTCCCAGCCGAACGGCATCTCGCTCACTGCGACACCAGTCGGCAGGATGGCATCGAGCAACTCGGTATGTTCAGGCGGATAAAGCCGGTCGAGCCCGCCAGCGAGCACGGCGATAGTGCCGCCACCAAGGCTCGACCGATGAGCAGCGGCGTCGATCCCGCGGGCAAGGCCCGAGACGGTAGCGAAGCCCGCTTCACCAAGCGACAGAGCGAGCCGTTGGGTGATCTTGAGCCCCGCGGCTGAAGCGTTGCGCGAGCCGACGATCGCCACGGCGGGTGAGGCGAACACCGCGCGATTACCCAAAACCGCGAGCAGCGGCGGCGCATCGTCGAGCGTCTGAAGGCGTCGCGGATAGTCGGGCTCGCCCACCGCGACAAGAGCCGCGCCCAATTTTTGCGCCGCTTCAAATTCGCGCTCAGCCTGCGCGCGGGAATAAACTTTCGGCGTGCCGCCGCTGCCGCCGCGGCGGGCGAGGGCGGGCAGGGCCTCAAGGGCCGCGCGGGCTCCGCCGAAATGATTGATCAGCGCGCGAAAGGTGCGCGGGCCGACATTCTGGCTGCGGATGAGCCGCAGCCAGTCGATCCGTTGTTCGTCCGTGAGTTGGACCCCTTGCCCTGCTTCGGCCACGCCGACCCCGATGACCATACGCGGCCTTGGCCGCCCTGGCGGCGAGCATAGCCCTAAAGCAGAGGTTGAGGAGATGAAAAAGTCGCGTCAGGCTGTCCCGCCTAATGCGAGCCGATCTTGCTTTCGGTGCCGCTCATCAATCTGGAAATGTTCGCACGGTGCGTGAGCCACAGCAGGATCGACAGGATCATGAAAAGTCGCAATTCCGGAACGTCGCCCTTGAGCGAAATCGCCATGGGGGCGGCGATGCATGCAAGCAGCGCCGCGAGCGACGAAAAACGGGTCGCCGCGGCAACGACCGCCCACGTCACGCAGAACGCCAGGAGCGGTATCCATAATCCGAAGCCGAGGAGGAGACCGATATAGGTGGCTACGCCTTTGCCGCCTTTGAATTTCAGCCACGCCGGAAACAAGTGGCCCAAAAAGGCGCCGAGCGCAGCTGCAATGGCCGGTTCGCGGCCGAAAAAATAGCTGATGACAAGCACGGCCACTGTGCCCTTGAGCATGTCGCCCAAAAGCGTTGCGGCGGCGAGCCCCTTCCTCCCCGTGCGGAGCACATTGGTGGCGCCGATATTGCCGGACCCGATGCCGCGCACATCCGGCGCTCCGGCAAAGCGAGTGATCAGCACACCGAACGGGATCGAGCCGCACAGATAGCCGAATAAGAACGCGGTGATTTCGTATAGCGCGAGCGAAGACGCGGGCATGGCTTATCCGGCGCGTGCTTTTTTGCCGTTGTCGCGCAGCTGGAAGCCGGCGGCCACGGCGTCGGTTTCGCTGCGGTGGATCAGGAGATGCTTCAGGCGCTCGGTGGGCAGCCGCGCAAGCGCCTTCAATCCAGGTGAAAAAGTCTTGCGGGCGATATCCGCAACGACGAGGTGCGCGGACTCGGCCTCCTCGACGTCCGTCTCGCAGTAGACGCAGCGCAGCTTGCAGCGGCTATGGGTTTCGTTCTCGATCACGTAAAATTTGTTGGCGGCGTATTGTCGTTCGGCCGGATCGGCGACAATGCAATTGGGATTGCCGCACGTGATACCGGTGCCGATCGGCTGGGCGTAAATCGGATACTCGGGCTTGGCGAATCCGCCGCCGAATTGGTGCAGCGATTTGTTCTTGTGCAGATGCAAGAGCAGAGAAATCAGCGCCATCCGCACCGGCACGCCGTAGGCAGCCTGCTGGAAATAGATCGCGCGGCGGTCGCTGTCGAGCGCAGCATCAAGTTCGTTCACACGTGGCAACGGATGCATGACGCTTGCTTCAGAGAATTTCGGCTCGCCAAGAAACTTGGCGTCGACTTTTGGGTATGGGCGCTCCTTCTCGGCCCAGCGCTCTTTCTGAAAGCGCGTGACATAGACTGCGTCAATCTTCTGCTGAACCAAAAGCCCGTAGTCGACTTGCGGATCCGAATAAAGCGACAATTGATGCGGCTGATCGGCGGTGACGTAGAGCGCGTCGATATCACCGCCCGGCTGGTTTGGTGCCTTGGAGACCATCTGACAGTGAAATTCCTCCCGCAGGCGCCGCGCGACATGTTCGGGAAGTTCCATCCCGGGTGCGGGCAGGGGATCGATGGTGGCGCCGAACCGCGCGAGCGCATAGACGAACGAGTGGATCGTGCGGCTGCCCTTGAGGTCGCCGGAGATCGCGACCTTCATATTGCGCAGGCTTTTTTTCTTCGAGCGCAGCGTAAAGAGATCGCACAAGGTCTGGGTCGGGTGCTCGTGGCTGCCGTCGCCACCGTTGATCACCGGGACCTGCGAATATTCCGCGGCAAGCCGCGCTGCGCCGTCGCGCGGGTGACGGATGACAACGACGTCCGAGTAATTGGAGATCACGCGAATCGTGTCGGCTAGGCTCTCTCCCTTCGCGGCGGAGCTGACGGCCGGATCGGCGCTGGTGATGTTGGCGCCGCCAAGTCGCAGCATTGCCGTCTCGAACGACAGCCGGGTGCGCGTCGAAGGCTCGTAGAACAAGCTCGCGAGAATGAATTTCGAGGCAAGTCCGGTGCTGCGTGCGATCCGGTAGGGGGTATGGGAATTGGCGAGTTCCTGCAAAAACCCTTGCGCGACCTCGAAGATCGTCTCGATCTCCTTATTGCTGAGGTCGTTGATCGAGATGATATGGCGTGTGGGCGGCAGGGCCTTTGTCATTAAAGCGCTGCTATAGGCCCAATTCGCGCGCCCCGGCAAGCCCGCTCTAGCGGACAACGCGCATGATGCACCGAAAACATCGATTGCTACAGCCGTGCTAGGTTTCGTGTCCCGGAAAGGCTCGTTGCCATGATACCTCAGTCCCCTCGCTCGCGCTTCGATACCCACGAGGTGTTCAACCAGTCGCCTCGCTATGAGAACGTCGATTTATTCGAAAGCGACACACCACTCAAAGACGCGGTTACCGCCAATGGTGGGAGTAATGACGCAGCGGCGTTGTCCGAGTTTGGGCGCCATTGGGGGGATGCGGCCATGTTCGCGCTTGGCCGGCAGGCCAACGAGAATCCGCCAAAACTCCACGCCTTCGATGCCAGGGGATTTCGCAGCGATCGGATTGAGTTCCACCCGACCTATCATCGGTTGATGGGCGAGAGTGTTGCGGCCGGGCTACATGCCTCGACCTGGACGGCAGCCGGCACACATGCTCCGGAGCCGGCCGAAGTCATGCGCGCCGCGCGTTTCTACATGGCGGCTCAGATCGAGACCGGCCACCTATGCCCGATCACCATGACACGCGCTGCGCTGGCCGCGCTGACGGCCGAACCCACTGTCGCCGCCAAAGTCGTGCCCAGAGTGCTGACCCGCAGCTACGATGCCGCATTTGTTCCGTTCTGGGAAAAGTCGGGCATGACGCTCGGCATGGGCATGACCGAAAATCAGGGCGGCACTGATGTGCGCGCCAATACCACCAGGGCGACGCCATCAGGCGAGGGCTATTCGATCGTCGGGGCCAAATGGTTCATGTCGGCGCCGATGAGCGACGCCTTTCTGGCGCTGGCGCAGGCGCCGGGCGGATTGACCTGTTTTCTGATGCCGCGTTTTCGGCCGGACGGCAGCATCAATGCGCTGCGCTTTCAGCGCCTCAAGGACAAGCTCGGCAATCGCTCCAATGCGTCGAGCGAGGTGGAATTTATTGACGCCTTCGCCTGGCGGGTCGGCGAGGAGGGCGCCGGCATTCGCAACATTCTGCACATGGTGCAACTGACCCGGCTCGATTGTGCGGTTGCCTCGGCCGGCCTGATGCGGATGGCGCTGGCACAAGCGGTGCATCATTGCCGGTACCGCAGTGTGTTCCAGAAACCGCTTTACGATCAGCCGATGATGCGTACGGCGTTGGCCGATCTGGCGCTCGAACTGGAAGGGGTGGTGGCGCTGGCGATGCGGCTGTGCCGCGCGCTCGACCGCGCCAAAGACGATCCGCGCGAGGCGGCCTATGCGCGGCTGATCACGCCGGCCGCGAAATTTCGTATCTGCAAAATCGCGCCGGCGTTCGTGTTCGAGGCTATGGAATGCCTCGGCGGCAACGGCTATGTCGAGGAAAGCATTCTTCCGCGGCTCTACCGCGAGGCGCCGGTCAATGCGATCTGGGAGGGCTCGGGCAATGTCATGTGCCTTGACGTACTGCGCGCGCTCAAAGGCGAGGAGGAGCGTGCGCTGTTTGGCGCGCTTGCTCGCGATGCCGGTGTTGCCGATCGCGATCCGAACGCGCAAGCGCTGAGCGAAGCGTCCGCTCGGGTCACGGTAGAACGCCTGGCGCTGCTGGCAAGCGCGGCAGCGCTCCGGGGGAGCGCGCCGCCGCAGGTGGCGGATTACTTCGTCCACTCGCGTCTCTCAAAAACGCACGGCGCGCTTTACGGCACACAAGAAATCGACCCGGCAGTGATCGCGTTGCTGCTCCGGCGGGCGCTGCCCGAGAAGGTTAGCTAGGCGTCGCGGCGCGCCGGTTGCAGATCAGGTTTTGCCAAGCGGTCGAGCGCACCTTGAAGAATAAAAACTGCGGCGTGCTGATCGATCACCTTCTTGCGCTTGGCGCGGCTGACATCAATGTCGAGTAGCGTGCGTTCAACCGCGGCCGTCGACAGCCGCTCGTCCCATAGTGCGATCGGAAGTTCGGTGTGGTGCGCGAGATTGCGCGCGAAGGCACGTGTCGCCTGCGCACGCGGCCCCTCGCTACCGTCCATGTTGAGCGGCATACCGAGAACGAAGCCGGCCGCGCGCCGTTCGGTGGCGAGTTCGATGATGCGGCCGGCGTCGATGCTGAACTTCTTGCGGGCGATGGTCTCGACCGCCGCGGCCACGCGCCGGTCCGGATCGCTGGCGGCGACACCAATGGTTTTGGTGCCGAGATCAAGCCCGATCAGCGCGCCACGTGGCGGCAACAGCAACGCTGCATCGGGAACCGTGAGCACTGGCATGCCGCCCGCCTAGCACGCGTCAAGGACACCGCCAACGGCTACTTTTCTCAGACCCCGGGCGAGACTATGGTGTGGCGCCCGTTGGTGTTGAGGGTATCCATGCAGCCAATCAGAATTTGTCTCGCGGCCGCTTTTGCCGCCGCCTTCACGGTGTGTGCCATGTCAGCTTCGTCTGAAGCCGCAGAAATCAAAGTCATCAGTGGCGGCGCCTTCAAGACGGTGCTGAACGCTCTTGTCGTCCAGTACCAGAAGGAGAGTGGCAACACCGTCTCCATCACCTACCGGACGGTCGGCCAGCATATGAAACTGATCGCCAGCGGTGAGGAGAAATTCGACGTCGCAGTGCTCACGCCGAAAGCGATCGAGGCCCTTACCAAAGAGGGCAAGGTTGCAGCCGGCAGCCGCGCCGATCTGGCCAAGACCGGGGTCGGTGTCGTGGTTAAAGCTGGTACACCGCTGCCCGACATCAGCACGGTCGAGGCATTCAAGAAGACACTGCTTGCGGCGAAGTCGGTCGCCTATATCGATCCGGCGGCCGGTGGCTCGAGCGGCATCTATGTGGGCAAGCTGCTGGAGCGGCTGGGTATCGCCAAGGAGATCAATGCCAAGGCGGTGCTGGTGCAGGGCGGCGAGGTGGCCACTCACGTCGTTGACGGCGAAGCCGAAATCGGCATCCACCAGATCAGCGAGATTTTGGCCGTGAAAGGCGCCGTCATGGTCGGTCCGCTGCCTGCGGCAATCCAGAATTTCACGGTTTACTCGGCGGGCATCGCCGCGGGGAACGGAGCCGCCGCGCAGTCGCTGGTGAGGTTCCTGTCGGGCCCCCACGCCGTTCCGATCATCAAGTCGAAGGGCATGGAACCGGCGGGTTCATAACCCACAAAAAGGCAGCGCCCGCACAAAGGCGGGCGCATGCTTGGTGTCAGCCTCGCTGAGCTATGCGTTCAGCGCCGGACGTGTTCCCATGCGACATGCGGAATGTCCGAGCGGGTAATCCCGAGATCAGCCAGTTCGCGGTCGTTGAGGTTCGACAGTTCACGGACCGTAGTACCGTACTGCCTCCAGGTCTGAACATAACGGATAAAAGACGTAAGCATTGGGCTCCTTTCCCGGCGTTTGCCGTGTCTCGGAGCTTTATATAAAGAATTTTGTGCCGCAGCGCACAATAAATTGCTGCATCGCAGCTAAGCAATCATTGCATGAGATATTTTAATAAAACTTTACAAATCCTCATACCTTCGATTCGGGAAGCTGTTCTCGATCGGCCACCTCGTCCGTCCGCGTACGGCGGCAATAGTTGGTTCCGTCGCCTCGATTGGCGCCCCATTCGCCCGCATTCGGCCACGCGGTGATCGTAGCGTCGCCGAACTCCGGCACTCTTATCGAGGGGTTCTGTTGCGTTTGTCAGGGGATAGCCATGGGGACTACACGGGACCACCGCCGCTGCGCGGAGGAATGCGTAGCGATGGCAAGACTCTCAGACGATGACACCGACAAGGCGCTTTGGCTGACGTTGGCCCAGTCTTGGGTGCGGCTTGCCGAACACGCCGAGCGCGGGCCCTCGCTCGTGGGGATCGATCTTGAGGCCGATGTTGACGCTGAGCCAGCCGTGGCTGACCACGATCAGTAATCGCCTCACAGTCCGCCGCATAGGCAGACCGGGACGCTGAAATGGGTTACTTCCCGTTGGCTTGCAGCACCTGGCGGCAGGCCGCGCTGATTCTCGGGCGGTTGCGCTGCAGGCAACCAAGGATCGCGAACACATCGCACTGATTGGCCTGCAATTCAGCTTGGCAGTATGCGGTCACATCGCCATGGCAGGCAGCCCGGTCCTGCGCGTTGCCCTGGACCGGGCTCGGACATTGCGGTGGCGCCGGTTGGGCCGGAAACTGAGCCGAAGCGGCCGTCATGCCGGCGAGCACCAAGGTCAAGCTCAGAACCAGTGTACGATGCATGATTCACCTTCCCCCGCAGCGTAACCGCTGTGCCCGGCAACGTAGCACATGTTCGGTGAAGCCGAGCAAATCGCGTGAGTTGTCACCAGCGTATTCCGCCGCCAGGACATGCGACTAGACCCAGGCGCTTGCGCGATGAGGCCACGCGGCGATACATCTCGCAGCGAGGGCGGTTAGCTCAGTTGGTAGAGCGTCTGCTTTACACGCAGAATGTCGGCGGTTCGAGTCCGTCACCGCCCACCATTTCGATTGAACGAGATATCGTACGGCCGCACGGCGAAAGCCGATTCGCAGCCCGCCTGCCTGTGCAGGGCGGCGCCGCAGGCCGTTTGCATAACAGGACGGAGGACCGATGACCGACTACGGAAGAAATCTTCCGCCCCAGTCGTCCGTCCTCCGTCCTGTGTCGCCCCTTGTCGGGGTCGAAGGATGTCAGATCGCTTCTTTGAGCTCTTTGGACGCGCGGAAAGCGACCTTTTTGCTCGCCTTGATTTGAATTGGCTCGCCGGTGGCGGGATTGCGGCCCATGCGCGCGGCGCGCTTGCGGACCTGCAGGATGCCGAGACCGCCGATGCGGATGCGCTCACCTTTTTTCAGGTGCTTCACGATATTGCCAACCAAGCCTCCGAGAATGGCCTCGGCCTGCTTTTTCGACAGCTCGTTGTCTTCCGCGAGTGTTGCGGCAAGATGCTTCAAAGTTACGGTAGTGGCTGGTTTGGATGCCATGAGACCCTCCTCGATGAAGCGGAAACCTTCGAATTAAGCCGCTTATCGGATTCCAGTTAGACGATTCGGCTACGACTGACCACGCTTGTTTTGCCGATTCCACCGATGTTTTTAGCGTGTGCGCGCTATCTGGTATGGCTTCGTGGCGCGTTCAAGGCACCGATTTAGGCCCGAAATCCTTGACTTGGCGCGCTCACCGCCTTAACTGCCCAGCGCGCCCGCGGGGGCGTAGCTCAGTTGGTTAGAGCGCTAGCCTGTCACGCTAGAGGTCGCGGGTTCGAGCCCCGTCGCTCCCGCCATTTCTCAAAAAATTGATGTAATTTCAATCGCCTACGGAGCGCGCAAAGTCGCGGCGGCCCCTTGGCGAGGCCGCCGGAGCACAGATCGCGAAAGACTGGGCTCAGACGGTTTCGAGGATTTTGTCCGTCTTGGCGCTGAAACGGTAGCGCGGAATGTTGTCGAGATCGGTCCCGGTGACGCGGACGACCCAGGTTTTTTGTGGGTGGGCCGTGGAGTGGATGGCGCCGGACGCATAGCCGCGCGTCTGCCCTGGGCCGAGCGCATAGTGTCGGCTTTTCTCCAGCACGGCGCCTTGCTCTGATTCGGGGTTGACGCGCTTCCACTCGGTCATTTCCGTTACGCCCCGGGCGGTTCCGTAGATCGCCCAGGATGCACCGTGGCTGTGCGGCTTGCCGACCTTGGCGCCTTCCTGCACGTGGGCCAGCACATAGGCATCGGTGTCGGGATCATGCCACAGTTCGCGGCGGCCGATCGGCGTATCGTCGCTAAAGGTCTCGGCGACGAAATCAGGATTGTTCAGCAGCTCCGTCAGCTTGCGTGCTACATCAGGCAGGCCGTTCTGCCCTTTGGCTTTGAGCGTCGCCGACAGATCGGTGCAAAAATTGGCAAGCGTATAGGGCATGGTCAGCTCCTCCGTATTTAAGCAGTCCTAGACAGGTTACGCCGCGTGGTGCGCCGGTCAATGCCGGCCGGTCCCCACTAGCGCGTTGTAACGCGCGATCACCTCGCGCGGTGTGGCGGCGGCCTTGGCGATGGCGCCTTGTACCGTCGCTCCGTCGATCGGACTCATATCGATGCCGAGCTTTTCCGCGGCTGCCACGACCGCCGGATCCTTGCACATTGCCATGAACCCTTGCTGCAAAGCTGCGGCGCGATCCGCCGGAATGCCCGGCGGTGCCGCGAACGGCAGTGAGATGAAGAACTGCAGGTCTGCGAAGTTAAGGAGCGCTTGCGCGCTAGGGTCCTTGGTGAGTTCATAGGCGGTCGGGATGTCGGCGAAGTCAGGATGACGTGTCTTTCGGCCGAACTGCATCAGCGCACGGAAGGCGTGAGCATTCCACAAAGACCTCTGGCCGGTGCGCACCGAACTGTAGCCCACAACTTGCCCGTCGATCTCGCCGCGCTGCATCGCCAGGAACATCGGTGCCGCCCCGCGATAGCCGGTCACGACCTTGATGTTGAGCCCGAGGCTCTCTTTGGCGATCGTAGCGTAGATGACATTGCTTGAAGCTGCATTGTCGCCGCCGAGCGAAATCGATTTGTTGGTCCCTTTCAGTTCTTCGACCGATTTGATCGGGTTTGTCGCCATCACCATCATCAGGTAGGCGTCGTTGGCATAGGACGACAGGCTGCCGAGCCAGGTGAGCTTGAGCGGATCGAACTGAACGTTGGGATCGCCCTGAACGGCAAGCAGCGGCACTGCGCGTTCGAGCTTGGCAAGATAGGTACCGTCCTTTGGAAACACCTTGGCAAGACGATTGGCGGCGATGATACCGCCGGCGCCTGGCTGGTTTTCGACTACGATCGTCGGATGACCGGGAATATATTTTCCGAGGTAGCGGGCGACAAAGCGCGCCGAAATGTCGTTGATGCCGCCGGGCGCGTTGCCGACCACCATGGTGATCTGGTGGGTCTTGTAGAATTGCTCGGCCGTTTGTGCGTCGGCGGGGCTGCCGGCTGCGGCGGCTGTCAGCCCGCCTAGAATTGACAGCGCGGTGCGGCGTGTGATGACGGTCATGCGGTCCTCCCTGATTTGATTTATTGCGTCATCCCGAACCTGCAGGTGAAATCGGGATGGCCCAGTGACGGGCAATTAGGGGAACGCCTCGAGCAGGTGTCCGTAACCCTTCACCGGCTGGCGCACGGAGAGCCGCTTCTGGATCTCCCATACTCGCGCGGGCACCGGGTGCACCACCGGCACCTGCAGATCCTGTTCGAGCATTGCGATGATATTGAGCGTGCGCCAGCCCGAGCCGAGCATGTAGATGGCATCGGCGCCCTTGGCCTTGAGAAAGTTCTTTTTGATGTGCGCGTAGACCTGCTCGCCTGACAGGGTCTGAACCTGGTTGAAGGGTACGTCGATGCCCTCCATGCCGCGCACGGTAAAGCCTGCGTCGCGAAAATATTTGGCGAAAATGGCGTTGAGCTTTTCGGGGAAATACGTGGCGCCGACGAAGCTCTTGGCCTTAAGCGCGCGCAACGCGTTGACGTGGTTCTGCGCCACGCTCATGACCGGCACTTTGTATTTCTTCTCCCATGAGGCGACAATCTTTTCCTCGCCCTTGCGGCCCAGAACCATGAATGGCGGCGCGCCGTGCGGGTGGATGAGGTCGCATTTTTCCTCTGCCAGCACCGCAACCAGTTTTTCGTAGTGCGGCATCATGGTGTGGAATTCATCCTCGGTGCCGCGCCGGATATTCAGGAACAGTGGAATGAGGCCGATTCCTTCCGGTAGCAGGCGGCATACCTCTTCGGTCACGCCCGGCCGCATGGTCGGATTGATCATGCCAACAACGCCACGCCAAGATGAAAATGCCATGATGAAAGCCTCAAACAGCAGCGAACGGGCGGTGAATGTAGCACGCCGGACGGCAAAGCAAGGATGTCAGCGCGCGCTCGATGCGGAAATGTGGAGGGCGTCGAGCAGCGGCCCGAGGTGCGGCTCATAGACGCGCCAGCGGCCGACAGCGCTCGCGTAGATCGGCTGGCGCACCTGCGTGGCGCTTGCGGTGCGCACCGGCCGGTCGGTCTCATGGAACGACAGGCAGCGGTCGGTCCACGGCAGACCGCAATAGGCGATAATGCGGCGCGCCTGCTGTTCGACGTCGGTGACGACGTCCTCATAGCGCACGTCGAGGATGCGGCCAGGCGGCAGTACCCTGCGCCAATGCGCCATCAGGCGCTCATAACGCTGGTAATAGCGGCCGAGCTCGCCGAGATCATAGGTGTGGTTCTGCTCGGCGGAGAACAGTTTGGAGAAGCACGAAATGCAGGTGTCGACCGGATCGCGGATGGTGTGAATGATTTTGGCATTCGGCAGCGCCAGGTGGATCAGGCCCGCGAAGTAATAGTTCGACGGCATCTTGTCGGTGATCCGTTCGGCGTCCGGTCGCCCGCGCTTGGCGGCAATTGCGCGAACCAGCGCAAGGTAGCGCGCGCCGATCTGTCGCAGCGGTCCGCCGTCGAGCGCCGGAACGAAGTCGGGATACGGCAGCGAATTGCCTTCGGGCCCCCGCACCGTAAGCACGACATCGTTGAAGGTCTGAAGCTCGCCGGCGCCATACACAGCCGGATGGCTGGCGATGATCTGCTCCACGAGCGTCGTGCCTGAGCGCGGCATGCCGATGACAAAAATCGGCAATGTGGAGGGATCGCCGGCGCCCGATTTGGCTGCGATCAGATCGCGCGCGAACTGCGCTTCGATCCGATCAAACAAGGCGAAGGTCGCTTGTTCGCCGTAGGCGATGGTCGAGCGTTTTGCGGCATTGCCGGCGAGCAGATGCCGGAATGAGCGATCATGATCCTTGAGGTCAGCGTACGCCTTGCCGAGACCGAAATCGAGCTGCATGCGATCGGTCTTCGACAGCCCGTCGATTTTTGCTGCAAGCTCTTCCATCGCGGCAAGATGAGGATCGCCGTGCGCAAATTTCTTCGAGTCGGCGAGGTTGACATAGACGCCGGCGATGCTCGGTTCGAGCCGCAGCGCTTCCAGGTAGGCGGCCTGCGCTTCGTCGAGCTTGCCGAGTTCTTTGAGCACGTTGCCCATGTTGTTATAGGCGTCGGCGAGATCGGGCTTGAGCGCCAGCGCTCTCCGATAATGCCCGAGTGACTCCTCAAGCTCTCCGCGCTCGAAGGCGATGCGGCCCATTAGATTGACCGCATCATGGTTGTTCGGAGCGAGCGCGATCGCGCGCGCGGCCGCGGCCGCGGCATCATCGATCTTCTTCTGATCGAGCAGCAGCGTGGCGTAATGCACATACAGCTTATCGCTGCGCACCTCGATGGTGAGAGCGCGGCGCATCAGCTCGGCGGCCTCTTCGAGTTGGTCGAGATCTTTCAACGCGAGCGCCAGATTATCGAGTGTGTCAGGGTTGTTGGGGCCGAGCTCGAGCGCCTTGCGATAGACGCTTTCGGCCTCGTCCGATCGTTTCAACTCGCGCAGACAGGTGCCGAGATTGTTCCACGCGTCGGCAAAATTGGGCATCAGCTCAATGGCGCGGCGATATGACGGTTCGGCATCTGCGTAACGCTTGAGACGCTGCAGTGCATTGCCGCGGTTGCTGTGGGCCTGAGCGAAGTTGTCGTCGAGCGCAACGGCACGGTCGTAGAGCCCGAGCGCCTCTTGAAATTTGCCCTGATCGAACAGGGCAATACCGAGATTGCTCAAGGCGCCGGGATAGTCCGGATTGATTTCGAGGGCGCGGCGGCCGGCCGCAATGGCTTCGTCGGGACGTCCCGCGAGCCGGCACAGTTCGCCAAGATTGGCGTGATAGAGCGCCACATCAGGCTTGATCGCGATCGCACGGCGAACGTGATCGATGGCTTCGCCGAGCTTGCCGGACTGATGGGCGATGATGCCGAGCATGTGCTCCGCCTCGGCATTATCCGGCGCGGCCGCGGCGGCGCGCCGTGTCAGGTCGTCGGCATCGGCCAGAAATCCGTGCCGGCGTTTCTGCTCGGCAAGCAGCAGCGCCTGGCCTGGATTGATGGCTTGTTGCTGCTCCGCAGGCGGCGTCGCGGCAAGCGCGGCTTCCGCCGCCATGATGGCCGCTGCCTGTGCGGCGCGGCGATCGCCCTCGGCTTTGAACGGCATGAGCCGGGCCGCATCGCCGCGCGTGACGGCGGCCAGTGCCTGCGCCATGCGCGCAATCACGCCGCCTCCCGCCTCGCCGTCCCTCGGGCGGAACAGCCGCATGTTCGGGTACCAGGGATTATCCTCGCGCTGCAACATCCAGCGCCAATCGGTGACCGACGGCAGCAGCACCCAGACCGGTTTGCCCAGCGCGCCAGCGAGGTGCGCCATCGAGGTGTCGACGGTGATCACCAGGTCGAGCGCGCTCACCGCTGCGGCCGATTCGACAAAATCGGTAAAGGCGGAGGCAATATCCGCGACGTCGGTCTTACTGCCTTTCAGCTTTTTCAGATCGGCGGCGCGCGGCCCGACCTGGAGGCTCACGAACGACACGCCGGGTGTGGCGAGCACGGGCGCCAACTGCGTCAGTTCGACGGAGCGGCGATGATCGTTGACGTGCTCCGGATTGCCCGCCCAGACCAGCCCGACCTTGAGGCCAGATATCTTGCCAAGTTGCTGGCGCCAGCGCTGCACTGCATCCGCGGGCGCCTGCAGATACGGCACCTGCGCGGGGATTGTTTCGAGCCGCGTCCTGAACAGACGCGGCAGGCTGAGCAGCACGGCGTCGCACGGATAGGGCTCCGGATCGCCGCGGTCCCCAAGCACCGTGACGCCGGGCAGACTGTCGCGCAGCAGCGTCACGAGCTGCTGATGGACGCGCAATGTCACTTTCCTGGCGCGTGCCGCAAGCGGCGGGATATAGCGCGCGAACTGCAGCGTGTCGCCAAATCCCTGCTCCGCCTGAACGTAGATATGCTTGCCGGCCAGGCTTTCGCCCCGCCACGGCTTTTCAGGAAAACGCGGACCTTTGCGTTCGCTTGAGCGCAGCCGCCATTCGTATTCGTCCCAGCCCTCACCGAAATCGCCACGCATCAAAAGTAGAATGCCTAATCCCGAGTGTGCGTTGGCGTGATTGGGCGCGAGCGCGATGGCGCGCCGCAACGCGATCATGCCTTCGTTGAAGTCGCCGTTGTGATGCAGCGTGGTGCCCAGATTGGCCCAAGCGTCGGCGTAGTTGGGCTTCAGCTCAAGCGCGCGGTTGTAGGCGGAGGTCGCCTCGTCGAACCGCTTGAGCGCGTGCAAGGCGTTGCCGAGATTGCTGTGGGCTTCGGCAAAATCCGGCTTCGCCGCGATGGCTTGACGTTGCGCGTGGGCTGCCGCCTCATAATCTTTTAGTTCGTATAATGCGACGCCGAGGTTGCTCAGCGCCATCGGCATGTCGGGCTCGATATCGAGCGCCTGCCGGGCTTGTTCAGCGGCAAGTTTGGGTCGGCCGGCAAGGCGCAGCATCTCGCCGAGATTGGCGTGATACAGCGCGACTTGTGGCGCGAGTTTGACCGCTCGTTGCACATGCTCGATGGCGTCCGCGAGCGTGCCATTCTGGTGCGCGATGACGCCGAGCAGATGTGCCGCCTCGGGTGAATTGGGTTGCGCCTGCAGGATTTGGCGGCAAACCGCCTCGGCCTCCATCAACCGGCCTTCGCCGCGGCAACGGTCGGCGTACACCAGCGCCTCGCCGAGAGGCATGAAGGTGGCGTTGCCCTGTCCCACAACCTCGTTCATTGCCGGTTGGATAGCATGGCCACCCGCAGGCGGCCATGATGTGAAGCTTTGGCGAAGGCCTTTCTAAGACGGGCGGCCGGGTGCCGACTTGCGCGGGACGGGTGGTGTTTCTGCAACACCCGCAGGGAATCTGGCAGAACATCGGCGGAATCCGTGCGATTCCGGACCTTCGTCATTTGCCGCGTCACATGCCGCAACATACACATTGCATGGCGGACCATGACCCGCGGGTCATGGACGTACACTCCGCGCGGCTGCAAGTGGTGGAAATGGGCGGGCCTCGTCACATCGATCGGAGCAGACTGCGGCTGCTGCTGGCCTCGAGTTCGGTGGCGGCGCTGCTGGTTGCCGGCGGTGCGCCGCGCGCCGTTTCTCAGACCTTTGACATCACGACCACTCCCGGCAACGAGATCATCCCGAACAGTACCTTTACGGCCGTCAGAGTTACGCCCCCGAACGTGAGTGTGGGCGGCAGCGTCATCAACACCGGCACCGTCAACGCGACCGCGACCGGAATCCTGATCAACAACAATGCGACGCTGGTTGGCGGGTTGACCAATAATGGAATAGTCGGTCCTTCCTCGAAAAATGGAATCCTGGTGAATGGCGCCACCATTATCGGCGGCATCCTCAATTCCGGCACGATTACAAACAGCAACAGCGGAGCCGGCATTGCCGTCACCAACGTTTCGACATTCGGCGGCGGCATCAGCAACAGCGCCACGATCGACGTGGGGGGCAATGGTATTTTCGTCGGCACAACGTTGTCGGGTGGACCGGTCTCGACATTTTCGGGCGGCATCAGCAACAGCGGTGTGATTTCGGCTGGTGGCGCCAGCGCCGCGGGCATTGCAGTTCAAACCGTGCAGACCTTTGTGGGCAACATCACCAATGCCCAGGGCGGTACCATCTCGGCAGGGCGCACCGGAATTGTGGTCAACGAACAGGTCAATCAATTCGTCGGCAACATCGTCAACTTGGGCGCGATCACGGCGGTGGACGGTATAGTGGTCGGGTGTGGTTGCGGGGTCTCGACCTTTGCGGGCAGCATTTCCAACAATGGCACGATCACCGCGGCCGCGGTGGGCATTCTGGTAACAAACGTCGAAGTCTTCGGAACGTCCGCGGCGGGCGGCATCACCAACAGCGGCGAAATCTTCGTCGCCGCGACGAGTGGACGCGCCATAGTCGTCGCCGGTGTCTCGACCTTCACCGGCCCCATCCTGAATACGGGCATGATCAGCGCGACCGGCGCGGGAGCCGGCGGGATAGGGGTTCAAGCGGTTCGAAACTTCGCCGGTTCTATCGTCAACGGCACGTCGGGAACTATCGCAGCGAGTGGGCCTGGCGGGGCTGGTATCGTCGTCGGCAACATTACCGCGCCCTTCGCCGGCGTCTCGAATTTCTCGGGCAATGTTGCTAACAACGGCACGATTACCGCCGGATCCGTTGGCATTTTTATCGGCCCGGTCTCGACCTTTACCGGCAACGTAACCAATAACGGCGCCATTTCTGCATGGCGCTCCGGTATCGTCGTCGTCGATGTGCGCACATTCACCGGCGACATCAGCAACAGCGGCACGATTTCGTCGACGCTCCTTGCCGGCATCTTCGTCGGCGGTACCTCGCTCATCACCGGCGTTAGCACCTTCAACGGCGACATCATCAACAGCGGCAAGATTGCCGGGGGTGCGTCCGGCATTGCTGTGGCCGATATTGGCACCTTCACAGGCAACATCGTCAACACCAGCGGCGGGACGATTTCCGCCAGCGGCGCGGGCATTTCCATTTCGGATTCCCGCACCTTCATCGGTAACGTCAGCAACGACGGGCTGATCACCGCGGGGACCGGTATCGTCGTCGGGTGCTCGTGCGGCATCACCAATTTCACCGGCGACATCGTCAACAGCGGTAACATCAACGCGACGCGCACGGGAATTTCAGTTCAGAGCATTTCGACCTTTGCGGGGGGCGTCACCAATACCGGCACGGTCTCGGGCGCGAGCGGTATTGTGATTTCGGGCACCTCTAGCGTGAGCATTTTTGATTCCGGGACCATCATTGGCAGCGGCGGAACGGCGATACAATTCGCCTCCGGCACAAACGCGCTGACGCTCGGGCCTGGTTTTAACATCCAGGGTAATGTTCTCGGTGCAGGCGCTGACATCTTCCAGCTTGGCGGCAGCGGAACGGGGGCGTTCAATCTCTCAAATCTTGGGACCCAATATACCGGCTTCACCACGTTCAACGTGATCAGCGCTAACTGGGTCGCTACCGGAAACGGCAACCAAAACTGGAGCATATCAAACGGCGCCACGCTGCAGCTTGGCGACGGCGTTGTCGCCGACGGTGGCGCCATCAGCGGCAACATCGTTGACAACGGCACGTTCGCTATCGATCGCGCAGATACCTACACATTTGCGGGTACGATCTCCGGCAGCGGAGCGTTTGTTCAGATGGGATCGGGCACTACGGTCCTGAACGGGTTCAATGGGTATGGCGGCGGCACGACGATTGCGGCCGGCACCTTGCAGGTGGGCAGCAATGGCGCGATCGGCAATGGCCCGGTCATGCTCGCTGGCGGCACCTTCCAGGCAGGCGCGGCCGGGCTGTCCTTTGCCAACGCGTTTGTCATCGACGCCGGCACCGGCACGATCGATACGCAGGCCAACACGCTGACATTGTCGGGGAGCATCAGCGACGGCAGTGGCTCGACCGGCGGCCTCACCAAGATCGGCAGCGGCACGCTCGTGCTGTCCGGCGTCTCAAGTTACACGGGAGCCACCAACGTCAATGCCGGCGCGTTGCAGGCGGGCGCCGCGAATGTTTTTGCCCCGCAGAGTCTGTTCAACATCGCCTCGGGCGCCGCACTCGACCTTCACGGCTTCAGCGAGTCGCTCGGCTCGCTCGCCGGCGCCGGCAATGTCACGCTCGGCTCCGGCACGCTCACCGCCGGCGGCAACAACGCCAGCACGACCTATTCGGGCTCGATCTCCGGCAGCGGTGGTTTCAACAAGGCCGGCAGCGGCACGCTCGTGTTGACCGGAACGAGCAACTATACGGGCGTCACCAACATCAATGGGGGCACCCTGGAGGTCGATGGCGCCATCACCAGTTCGTCGAATGTGAACCTCAATTCGGGCGCCATGCTCACCGGCGTCGGCACGGTCGATCCCAACACGGTGACGATTGCCGCCGGAAGTACCTTCGTGCCCGGCACGGCCGGCGTGCCGGGAAGCTCGATGACGATCGCGGGCAATCTGGCTTTTCAGTCGGGAGCGCTTTATGTGGTCTCCGTCAACCAGACGACGTCATCGTTTGCCAATGTAACCGGCACCGCGTCGCTCGGCGGCATGGTTCAGGCAAATTTCTCCGCCGGCATAAGCTCGGCGCGGCAATACACGATCCTGCAATCGGCGGGGTTGAACGGCACCACCTTTGCGGGTCTCACCACCGGCAACGCACCGGCGAATTTCACCGAGACGCTGAGCTATTCGGCCGACGATGTGTTCCTCAATGTCAATGCGGCGCTCGGCCAGAGCGCCGCGCTGAACCAGAATCAACAGAGCGTCGCCACCACGATCAACACCGTCTTCAACGGCGGCGGCACGCTGCCTGCGGGCTTTACGAATCTCTTCGGTCTGTCCGGCAGCAATCTGTCGGGTTCACTGACGCAACTCGATGGCGAGGACGCCACGGGCGCCGCCCATGTCGGCTTCGAACTGACCAACGAGTTCCTCGGGCTGATGCTCGATCCGTTCGTCTATGGCCGTGGTGGGGCGGCGTCTGGCGGCGGGGCGCTCGGTTTCGCGCCGGATCAGGACGTGAGTTTCCCAAGCGATGTCGCGCTTGCTTATGCGGGGATCCTCAAGGCGCCGCCGAAGCAAAATTTCGATCAACGCTGGACCGTATGGGGCGCAAGCTTTGGCGGCAGCGGCACGTTCGACGGCGATCCGGCGGTCGGCTCGAACAATCTCACGGCGTCGACCTATGGGTTCGCTGCCGGCGCCGACTATCACGTCAGTGCGGATACGGTTTTGGGTTTTGCGGCGGCCGGGTCCGGCACCAATTGGAGCTTGGCGCAATCGCTTGGCACCGGGCGAAGCGACGCCTTCCAGGCCGGCGTCTATGGCACAAGATATTTTGGGCCGGCCTACATCGGCGCGGCGTTCGCCTTCACCAACAACTGGTTCACCACCAACCGCGTCGGGATGGGCGACCAGCTCACCGCGTCGTTCAACGGGCAGAGTTTTGGAGTGCGGGTTGAGGGCGGCTATCGCTATGCGGTGGCTCGGGCTGCGGGGGTGACGCCCTATGCGGCGATCCAGGCGCAGAGTTTCCACACACCGACTTACAGCGAGACCGATCTGACCGGCGGCGGCTTCGGGCTCACCTACAACGCCATGACGGCCACGGACACACGGAGCGAACTCGGCGCCCGGTTCGATGCGCTTACTGCCTGGGGCGCAATGCCGGTGCAACTGCGGGCGCGGCTCGCCTGGGCGCACGACTGGGTCAGCAATCCGGCGCTTGATGCCGCGTTCCAGGCGCTACCCGGCTCAAGCTTTGTGGTCAATGGCGCCACGGTGCCAGCGAATTCGGCGCTCACCTCGGTCGGTGCCGAACTGCACCTGACGCCGCGTTGGACGCTGATCGGCAAGTTCGACGGCGAATTCGCCTCATCGGCGCAAACTTACGCCGGCTCCGGCACCGTGCGATACCGGTGGTGAGGATCGCCGCCAAGTTCACTGTTTGAGGAGCGCCTCGTAGGCCGGTCCAAAACCTTTGAACGACAGCGGGATGGCAATGCTCTGACCGTTCGCGCTCTGGAAGGTCACTTTACCGGCGGCGGTTGCCGCGCGGAATTTTTTGATTGCATCGTCTTTCAGAGCAAAATCGGCAAAGCAGCCGACCGGCAAGCAACGATCAAACGGCGCTGCGAGCCCAGAATCGGATGTGCTGGCCTGCAGCCGCACTTCGGTGCGTAGGTAAACGTTGACCGGCACTTGGACAGTGAGGCGTGCGGGCTGGCCTTTTTCTGGCCGTGCGATGGCAACCCGCGACAGCGGCACGCTGTGGCCTTGGCTCTGCATCTGGGTGAGTTGTTCGATGTCGCAGTTTTTCTGCGCTGGTGGCCCGGCCTGGATCGTGCATTGCAGGACCCAGTCATCGTAGGTTGCAGTTGTGCGCTCCTGGGCAGACGCATCACCCCCCATGGCGACGAGGAAACCGGCGGCAGTGATCCAAGCGGCCGTAAGACGGAGATCGAACATGTGGCGGCTTCCTTTACGCGCCGCAGCCCTTTGCCGGGCGAGGACCGGGCAATGCTGCGCCACGCCGCCTCTTAGCGGATTTTCACGCAAGCCGGAACATCCATGCAGGAGTCAAGAACCGTGCTCGGAGCAGCCGCGTGGGCCCGTTTGCGCATTCGATTGACGACGAAGGCTTGCCGGGCATGCGACTCGCCTGCGGAGCGGCGCGACAAATTCAGACGATAACAGGCGCGGGGCGGGCGGTCAGTCTTCGTCTTGGCGTCCCGAAGCACGGGCGACAGGACGACCGCCATACAGCTTATCGCCAGCGGCAAGAAAGCGCTCCGGATTTACGGCCTCGCCATTGATGCGAGTTTCGTAGTGCAAGTGCGGCCCGGTCGAGCGGCCGGTCGAACCAACGCGGCCGATCACCTGTCCGGCGCGCACCTTCTGGCCGACCGAAACGCCGATCGACGACATGTGCCCATAGCGTGTCGATAATCCTTCGCCGTGGTCGATTTCGACCATCTGGCCATACCCGCCTTCCCAGCCGGCCTTGACCACCTTGCCCGCGGCCGTTGCATGGATCGGCTCGCCGGCTGTGGCGTGCAAATCCATTCCGGTATGCATCGATGGCGAGTGATAAAATGGATCGATACGCACGCCGAACGGCGAGGTCATTTCCAGCTCGCCGGTCAACGGTTGACGCAGCGGCACGAAATTCAGTGTGTTGCTGAGGTCATTGGCCTGGGCACGGGCGATGCTGACGCGAGTTAGTGTGCGCGCGAACGATTTGTTGGCAGGCGGTAGCTTGACGGGTACGAACGGTCCACCTGTTGCCGCGGGAATGGCATGCAGATTGAGGCCGAGACTTGCCAGTATGCCGCGCACGCGCTGGGTCCTGTCCTGGTAACGTGCCTGCATTCGTTCCAGTGTAGCGCTCTCGTCATGGTCGACGCGGTCGAGCGAAGCCTCGACCTCGCGCAGATGCGTCTCAATGCTCGATCGCTTGCCACTATCTAGCCGATGTGGCGCGAACATCGTATCGCCCATCGAGTCATGCTGTGGTGTGTCCGCCGGTTTGGTCGATCCTGTGATCATTGGGTCGGCAGCGCCGCTGAGCGCGCTTGCCCGCGACTCGAGGGTCGCTTGCCGCCGCACCAATTCCTGGAGTTTCTGTTCGAACTGGTCCTGGTCGAGCAGTTGCCGGCTCGTGGTGCGATCGATCTCGGCACGCAAGTCGGCAATACGATCTTCATAGGCATATTGCTGCGCCCGCTCGCGCGCCATTAGCCCTTTGAGAACATCGTCATGGAAGGCGAAATAAGTGGCGGTCACAATCGACCAGCCGGCCATAATCACGAAGCTGCCGACGGCGATCCAGAACACGACCGGACCAAAACGAAACTGCCGTCCGGCATGTGCAAACGTGTAAGCCGCGCTCCCGCTGGAGCGGTCCACGTTGCGTTGTCGGGGATCGGGCCGGCGAGCCGAGTCACGATGAATATGATGCGCGCTGGCGCTGTGATGTGGCTGCGACGCGATTCGCTGCGACATTGACACTCCCGCTGGCCGACTGACGCAAATCCGGCCCGCACCGGCCACAAAAACCCGCTACGTGTTTACTCGGTTGGAAGATCAGACGCGCCTATTCGGGAAGACAGCGGCCCCGTCCGCGCAGACTTCGCAACCGTAACATCGGTCGCGCATTTGACGCGGGTATGGTTAATTTTCAGGAAATCGCGGCGGCGATTTTCTTATCCTGGGTAAATGTTTAGACAAAGTCGCTGCGGTTACATTGCCTTAACCGCAGCAAGCACTGCTTCAGCGTGCCCGGCCACTGAAACGCGCGGCCATACCTCCACAATGCGCAGGTTCGGCCCAACCAGGAATGTCGTGCGCACGATGCCGAAAAACTTGCGTCCGTACATCGATTTTTCCTGCCACACACCATAGGCCTCGAGCATCCGGTGCTTCTCGTCCGAGGCGAGCGAAATCGACAGCTTGTGTTTGGTCTTGAATGCATCGAGCGCGGCGACGGGATCCGCTGAGACACCCAGGATTTCGGCGCCGGCGCGAGCGAAGGCGGCCTTGTGGCGCGTAAAGTCGATAGCCTCCTTGGTGCAACCCGTCGTGTCGGCGCGCGGATAGAAGTAGAGCACGAGTTTGCGTCCGGCAAAATCGGCGAGCGAGACGTTGCCGCCACCATCCCGGGGGAGACTGAATACAGGGGCTTTAGCGCCCGGGCCCAGCGCATCCCGAGCACCCTTCACCTTATGTTCTTGCGCCATACGCCTTCCTTTCGACGCTTTCCCAGCGGCATCTTGGGCTGCCAGATTACGCAACCAGGCCGGTGCGGTCGAGCACGGGGGGCTTGAGCGCTTTCGACGGGACCACGGACGAGGGGACGCCCGAGGGGGCATGGCTAAGCAGGATCGGCAGAGCGCACCGCTCCCGAAGCGGGAAACGGCGGCTTACGCCCGTCGGCGCGGGAGCCTTGTCGCTGCCCGCCGCGGCGATCGCTGGGGTGACGGCCGCTACGTTGCCGCCTACCGGCGTCTGCTGGCTCGCCACAAACGCCTGATCCGGCGCGTCTTTATCGGTGGCGGTGCGGCCGCGGTCCTGCTCATAACTGCTTTTCTCGGGCTCTGGTGGCGGCTCGACAGCGGTCCGATCCAGATCGACGCCTTCACGCCCTGGCTTGCATCGGCGATCGAGGAGAATTTCGGCAGCCACGACCACGTCGAGGTCGGTGGTACCCAGATCGAGCGAACAGAGAACGGCGGTACCGCCGTACGAATTCGCGACATCGTCGTTCGAGACGCCAATGGTGCCGTGGTAGCGAAAGCGCCGAAGGCGGAAGTCCGTGTGTCGGCGCTCAGTCTGCTCAGCGGCCATATGCGGGCACGCAGTCTCAATCTGGTCGGCGCCGAACTCAACGTGCGTATCGAACACGACGGCGAGGTCACGGTCTTTGCCGGCGCCAGCAAGCGTCCGATTGCGACGGCCGCAGTGCCGATCGCCGATGCGTCTGCGTCGGGCGCGGTGGATGATTTCGGTCCGGCGGTGACAGCGGATCCGGCCGGTACCACCGGGTCGTCCGCGGCGGCGCCGGTTGCCGCGCCGCCCAAGGCGTTATCGCATTCTCGCAATCGTACGAGCGATGTGCTGGCGACGCTTCTGTCGTGGATCGATGGTATCGGCGAATCCGGACTTGATGGTCACGATCTGCGCGAGCTCGGGCTAAAGGAAGGCACCATCACCTTTGATGACGAGCGCAGTGGCAAGAACTGGTCGCTGCACAATATCAGGCTCAGCCTCGAGCGGCCGGCTGGTGGTGGCGTGGTCGTTACGCTCGGTTCGGAGGATCCGGATCAGCGCTGGGCGCTCGTTGCCTCGGTTAAGCCGATCCATGGTGGTGTTCGCAGCATCGAAGTGGAGGCGCGCCAGGTTCCCGGCAGCGACCTCATTCGCGCTTTTCATCTCGGCGACGGCAACCTGCAAGCGACCCTGCCATTCTCCGCAAGCGTGCGCGGTGAAATCGGCGCCGACGGCGTTCCACGCGCGCTGGTCGGCCGTATCGTCGCCGACAGGGGCTATGTCGGCGATGCCGACAGTTCCGATGGCCGCATCAATATTGACCACGCCGAATTCAAGTTCAGCTGGGATGACGCCAATCGCGTGCTGTCGATGCCGTTCCAGATCGTGTCCGGCGGCAATCGCTTCACGCTGCTCGGACAGATGAAGGCGCCGGCCCAGCTGGGCGGCGTCTGGTATTTCAAGGTCGGCGGCGGGACCGCGATGCTCGTCGGTTCCGGCGGCGGCGATCCGCTGGTCCTCAATCGCATAGCGGTCAGCGGCCGATACGATGCCGCGAAGAAGCGATTCGTCCTTGACGAGGGTGACGTCGGAAATCTGAACGTCGGCGTGTTCATGTCCGGCGATGCGGAATATGCCGAGGGCGGCCTGCGCCTTCATGCCGGGCTTGCCGGTCAGCGCATGTCGGTGGACGATTTCAAGCGGCTGTGGCCGGCTTTTGTGTCGCCCAAGGTGCGCGATTGGATAGACGAACATCTGACCAGTGGCACGCTCGACCATATTACGGTCGCGGTGAATGCGCCGTTCGAAACGCTTAAGGCGAGCGGACCACCGATTCCCGAAAATGGCTTGTCGATCGATGCGCTGGTCAATCACTGTGTGGTCAAACCGGTAGGCGGTCTGCCTGCGCTCAGAGACGCCGATCTTACCATTCACATCGTCGGCCGCGATGCCCAGGTCTTGCTGGGCAAGGCCACCGCCGATCTGCCGTCGGGGCGCAAGCTCACCATGTCGTCGGGGCTGTTTGAAGTACCGGATACGGCGCCGCACGATCCGCCCGCACGGGTTCGCTTCAAGCTTGACGGGCCGGTTCCGGCGGCTGCCGAGCTATTGTCGATGGATCGCTTGCGCGATGTATCGCGCACGCCATTTGATCCCGCTACGACCCATGGCGCCATGACGGCGCAGGTGGCGCTTTCGATGCCGCTGAAGCCGAACTTGCCGCCGGGCTCGACCAATTACTCAATCGCGGTCGACGCCACCAATTTTTCGGCCGATCATCTGATCATGGGGCAGCGGCTCGACGCGGCCGCGCTCCATGTGACGGCGACTCCGCAGGGCTTCCAGTTCAAAGGCGATGTTAAGATCGCGGGCGCCGCGGCGTATATGGAATACCATCAGACGCGTAACGATCCCGAGGCGGACATTCGCCTCAAGGGGACGCTTGACGCTGCCGCTCGCAAGAGTTTTGGGCTCGATCCGGCCGATACGATCGCGGGCTCTATTCCAATGCGGATCGTGGGCCGGGTCGGGACCGATGCCGATCGCAATGGGCAGTTCTCTATCGACGCCGATCTCACGCCGGCCAAGATCGACGGCTTCCTGCCAGGCTGGGTCAAGCCCGCCGGCAGGCCTGCGCATGTGTCGATGACGCTGACGACGCAGCCGCAGTCGGTCCGCATCGATGACCTTGTGATCGCGGGGGCCGGAACCGGTGACGGCGTCAAGGGTTCGATTGAGCTCGACAGCTCGGGTAATCTCCAATCGGCGAATTTCCAATCTTACGGTTTCTCGGACGGCGACAAAGCGACGTTGAAAGCCGACCGCGCACCTGATGGTGCGCTTCGTGTCACCATGCGCGGCGACGTCTATGACGGCCGCGGCTTCATCAAGACGATGACGGGCGCGCCGCCATCGGGGGCAGGGGCGCCGGCGGCCGCGCAACACAAGGCGCCGGACGTTGATCTCGATATCAAGCTCGGCGCGGTGCTGGCGTTCAACGGTGAGGCCCTGAGCGACGTCGATCTGAAAATGTCGCGCCGCGCCGGCGAAGTTCGCAGTCTGGGCCTTAGCGCGAAAATTGGCCATGACGGTACGCTCACTGGTCAGCTGCAGGGGCAGGCTAACGGCCGCCAGGCGGTGATCCTGCGTACCACCGATGCTGGCGCGCTGTTTCGCGCGACGGATGTGTACAAGCGAATGATGGGCGGCCAAATGGCGATGGTGATGGATGCGCCATCGGCCGCCGGTCCGGCGCAACAGGGTAAGCTCGACGTACGCAACTTCGCCGTCCACGACGAATCGGAGTTGCAGCGCGCGGCGACCGGCGGAGCGCAGAATGCGCCGCAGGTGTCCAACGCCGACCTGCAATTCAGCAGCATGAGGGTCGACTTCACCCGCGCACCTGGCCGTATCGCGCTGCGCGACGGTGTCGTTCGTGGCCCGATGCTTGGCGGCACGATCGACGGCTTGATCGATTACACGCACCGCAGCGTCGACTTGCGCGGCACATTGGTCCCGCTGTACGGCGCTAACAATATGTTTGGATGGATCCCCGTGGTTGGGCCGATCCTGGGCGGCGACAAGGAAGGCCTGGTCGGCTTTACCTACGAGGTCGTCGGACAGCCCGGAAACCCGGTGCTCAACGTGAATTTCTTCTCGGTCTTGGCGCCGGGCGTGCTGCGCAAGATTTTCCAGTATCCGGCTGCAACCGACAGCGTCACGTTCGACGATCAGCGGCGCTAGCTAAAATCAGACCGGTTTGAGCAGCACGTGCCGTTTGCGGCCGAGCGAAAGCTTGATCACGCCTTCGGGTGTCAGGTCCGAAGGGGCGAGCATCATGGTCTTCCTATCGACGATCACGTCGTTAACACGTAAGCCGCGTCCATCGATCAGTCGGGCTGCTTCGCCATTTGACTTTGCAAAGCCGGCCAATTGAGCGGCGACCATCGCCGGAACGCCGGTTCCGTCGAAAAATTTTTGCCGGAGGTCGCTAGGTATCTCGACCGTCTGCAGACTGGCGCCAAGTCCACCTTCTTCGAAAGTCGTGCGCGCTGTGCCAGCAGCTTCGTCCGCCGCGGCGCGGCCGTGCACCAGCGCGGTCGCTTCGGTGGCGAGCACCTTCTTGGCCTCGTTGATCTCCGCGCCCTTGAGGGCGGCGAGGCGATCGATCTCATCGAGCGGCAACACCGTGAACAGCTTGAGGAAGCGCGCCACATCGGCATCCTCGGTGTTGCGCCAGTACTGCCAGTATTCGTACGGGCTCACCATGTCGGCGTTGAGCCAGACCGCGCCGGCCGCGGTCTTGCCCATCTTGGCGCCCGACGAGGTCGTGATCAGCGGTGCGGTCAGGGCGAAGAACTGTGCGTTGTGCAGGCGGCGGCCGAGATCGATGCCGTTGACGATATTGCCCCACTGATCGGAGCCGCCCATCTGCAACACGCAGCCGTGACGCCGGAACAGCTCGACGTAATCGTAGGCCTGCAGGATCATGTAGTTGAATTCCAGAAACGAGAGCTCCTGCTGGCGGTCGAGCCGCAGCTTCACCGAATCGAACGCAAGCATTCTGTTGACCGAGAAATGGCGGCCGACGTCGCGCAGGAAATCGATGTAGTTGAGCTTGTTCAGCCAATCGGCATTGTTGGCCATCATCGCGTTGCCGCCGCTTTCCTCAAATTTCAGGAACTTGCTGAATACGGCGCGGATGCCCTTGAGATTGTCGTTGATGATCTCATCGGTCAAAAGCCGCCGGCTTTCGTCCTTGCCGGATGGATCGCCGACGCGAGTGGTGCCGCCACCCATCAGCGCGATCGGGCGATGGCCGGTCTCCTGCAGCCAATGCAGCATCATGATCGGCAGCAACGAGCCGACGTGCAGCGAGGCCGCGGTACAATCGAATCCGATATAGGCCGTGACGGTGCCGGTGCGGGCCAGCGCGTCGAGCGCCTCGGGCTCCGAGACCTGGTGAATGAATCCTCGGCTGGCGAGGGTATTGAGAAAATCCGATTTGTAGGTGCTCATCGCCGTTTGGCCGTTCACGCCGCAGGGCAGGCGGCGCGCGGCGTTGGTGTAACAGGTCCGGCGAGCGATTCAACCTGCGGACTCGCAGCTTGCGCCGGCGCACTCACTAAAGGCCGAATGTGGGATGAGGCAGTGGCCGCGCGGGCGGGCCGTTCGGCCTCGTTACGCTCACGACCTCCGTTAGTTGTAGCCGCCGACCGAAATGAAATTGGCGCGATGGCCGGTCGCCTTGCGGTGCGCCGCGACGTATTGCGTGTTCAGCGCCGAGAGATGCGCAGCCGAGGAGAAGCCGGCAGTGACGACCCCAAGCAGCGTATTGCCGGTTCCCGGTAGGTCATCGTCATCGACGATGTCGCCCGGGCCGATCATTTTGATGCCCGATTTGTCGCGGCCACGTTCCGCGAATTGCCTCGCTAAAGTTCCGGCCTGTCCTGCGGGGACCAAGGCGAAAAGCGTATCTGGCTTCAGATCGCGGGCGCGCTGCACAAACGGCGAAAAGTCCAGGTTGGCGAGCGGCACCTTCAGGACCGAGACCACTTTCTTGCTGCCGATTGCGGTTCGGCCGTGGTTGACCCGTCACGCGATCTAGCGCAGGTTTGGGTCGCGCGGTCCCTTCGGCACGCGAAGATACCGCTCCATCTATCGGGAATCTCTAGAAAATTGATGCTCACCAAGGATATCGCGCAGGCCCTTTCCGGCCGGCTTGATGGGGACGGAACAATCGCCGTCGACCGCATGGTGCATCCGGAGCGGGCGGAGCGCCCGTCCGACCTTGCCATTGCAATGAGCGCCGAGGCGGCAGCAGCGCTCCCGCGCAGCAAGGCCCGGGCCGTTGTCATCTCGGCGGCTCAGACCGCTCCATCAGGCGCATTCGCCGCGGTGATCGCTGTTACCGAGACGCGGATTGCGTTGGCCAAGCTGACTGCCATGTTTGATCCGGGGCCGCCGCACGATCCCGGCATTCATCCGTCCGCAATCGTCGCCAGCGACGCGGAAATCGGAGCGGAGGTCAGCATCGGACCACTGGTGGTGATCGGTCCCCGCAGCCGCATCGGGCGCGGTACCACCATCATGCCGCAGGTGACCGTCGGCGGTGACGCGGTGATCGGCGCGGACTGTTTGCTTCATTCCGGCGTGCGCATCGGCCATGGCTGCCGCATCGGCGACCGGGTTATCCTGCACGGGAACGTGGTCATCGGCGCGGACGGCTTTAGCTACGCGCCCGACCTGATGTCGGCGACCGCGTTCACCGCTGGGGTCAAGGTGACGCGGGTCCATTCGCTGGGCAACGTTGAAATCGGCGACGACGTCGAGATTGGCGCCTGTACGACGATCGATCGCGCCACACTGGAAAGCACCCGCATCGGCCGCGGCACCAAGATCGACGACCACGTGCATATCGGCCACAATGTGATCATTGGCGAAAGCTGCATTCTCTGCGGCATGGTAGGCATTTCCGGCAGCGTTATTCTCGGCGATCGGGTCCGGCTCGGCGGCGGAGTGGGAATTGGCGATCATGTGCGCGTTGGCGATCAGGCCGTGGTTGCGGCGGGATCCGGGGTCGGTACGGACATTCCCGCCAATTCCTTTTTCTCCGGTTATCCGGCCCAGCCGCACCAGCGCTCGGTCGAGCAACACCTTTATCTGCGCCGGGCAAGGCGGCTTCATGATAAGGTGGAAGCGATGGCGTCGCGTCTCGACGCTCTGGAACGGACGGTAAAGAAGTGAGGGGGACTTCGGTGCCATGAGCGACGTAGCAAGCGACGTCATTGCGATCATTGCCAAGAAGAAACGGGTTGAGAAACCCACGGTGGAGATCACCGATCGGCTTGAGGATCTTGGGCTGGAATTGCTCGACGCCGTCGAGATGGTTTTCGACATCGAAGAGAAGTTCGATATCGAGATTCCCTACAATGCCAATACCAACAATCCGCGCACCGAATTTGAGACCGTCGGCGACGTCGTCAAGGCGGTTGAAACGCTGGTGGCGCAGAAGAAATCGTGACCGCAGTGCATCGTGTCGTCGTTACCGGCCTGGGCGCGGTCACACCGCTCGGCCAAAAAACCACGGCCTATTGGGACAACCTGAAGGCGGGCGTTAGCGGTCTGGGCCCCATCACGCTGCCGCCGTCGAGCGAAGAGCTGACCCAGAAAGTGGTCGCCGAGGTCAAGAATTTCGACCCGCTCCAGCATTTTGCCGAACGGCAACTATCCACGCTCGACCGTGTTTCGCAGTTTGCGGTTGTGGCGGCGCGCGAGGCGATTGCCCAATCCGGCCTCGTTTTCGATATGCCGCTGTCGGCGCGCACCGCCGCGATCGTCGGCACCGGGGCGGGCGGCCAAACCACGCACGACGATAGCTTCCGCCGCGTCTATGTGGAAAAGCGGACACGCGTTTTTCCGCTGACAATCCCCAAGTTGATGGTCAATGCGCCGGCGAGCCAGGTTTCGATGGCTTGCGGTTTGCGCGGACCGGCCTTTGCGGTAGCGAGCGCGTGTGCTTCGGCGACACATGCCATTGGCATTGCATTCCACATGGTGCGAAACGGGCAGGTCGATTGCGCTGTGACCGGTGGCGCCGAAGCTTGCATCACTTTCGGCACAGTGCGCGGCTGGGAGGCCATGCGGGTGATGTCACCGGATGTCTGCCGGCCGTTCTCGAAGGACCGCATGGGCCTCATTCTCGGCGAGGGCGCCGCCATGGTGGTGCTGGAGCCGCTGGAGCGCGCGCAGGCGCGCGGTGCCGTGATTTTAGGTGAGGTCGTCGGCTTTGGCATGAGCGCCGACGCAGCCGACCTGACCGCTCCCGACCAGAGCGGCATGGTGCGGGCGATGCGTGCAGCGCTCGACGATGCGCAACTGGCGCCCGCTGATATTCAATACATCAACGCCCACGGTACCGGTACCGCCGTCAACGACGAGACCGAGACCAAGGCGCTGCACGAGGCGTTCGGACCGCACGCGCAACAGCTCGCGATTTCGTCGACCAAGTCCATGGTCGGTCACGCACTCGGCGCGGCTGGCGCGCTTGAGCTGGTGGCGACAATCCTTGCAGTGCGTGACGGCATCGCGCCGCCGACGATCGGCTATCTGGCGCCGGATCCCGCTTGCGATCTCGATTATGTGCCGAATGCCGCGCGCTCGCTCGCGATCGAGGCTGCGATATCGAACTCGTTCGCCTTTGGTGGACTCAACGCCGTACTGGCGGTGAAGAAGTTCGCCTGACCGTGTGCGGCGGCAGTGTCACGCCGCCGTTGTCGTCGTTCGTCCGCCGCCTTTGGTGCCCAGGCGCTTGTCGAGATAGGCGCTGATCGAGCTCATCAACGGCTCGATCTTGCCGTCGAAGAAATGGTTGGCGCCGGGGACGACCTTCTGCTCGATGACAATGCCCTTCTGCGTCTTGAGCTTTTCCACGAGCGTGGTGACGTCACGGGGCGGCACCACCGCGTCCTTGTCGCCGTGAATGATCAGGCCGGAGGACGGGCAGGGGGCGAGGAACGAAAAATCGTACAGGTTCGCGGGCGGTGCGATGGAGATGAATCCCTCGATTTCGGGCCGTCGCATCAACAGCTGCATGCCGATCCAGGCGCCGAACGAGAAACCGGCGATCCAGCAGCTGCGCGCTTCCGGATTGACCGACTGCGCCCAGTCGAGCGCCGCCGCCGCATCGGACAGTTCGCCGATGCCGTGATCGAAGCCGCCCTGGCTCCGTCCGACACCGCGGAAGTTGAAGCGCAGTGCAGAGAAGTTGCGATGCACAAACGCGTAATAGAGCTGGTACACGATCTGGTGGTTCATCGTGCCGCCGAACTGCGGATGGGGATGCAGCACAATACCGATCGGCGCGTTCTTCTGCCGTGCGGGGTGATAGCGGCCTTCGATGCGGCCGCCGGGTCCGGTGAAAATCACCTCGGGCATGGCTTAAATTAAACCTCGATGCATACGTTTTTGGGGTGTTGCTTGACGGCGCCGGTCGGCGCCCCTAAGCATCTATAACCACTTGAGATTTTTGCAACTGGCGACGCGCGAGTGCGGTCAGTGCAACGGCGTGGTCGCCTTCTAGCACAGGCCAGGGGACAAAAAGCAAGCACAACTAGCATGGCCGAACGCAGCTATTTCGACTGGAACGCTACAACGCCGCTGCGGCCGCAGGCTCGTGAAGCCTTGCTCGAGGCGCTAGCGGCCTCTGGCAATCCATCCTCCGTTCATGCCGAGGGCCGCGCGGCCAGAGGTCTGGTCGAGCGTGCGCGCGAGCGGGTGGCTGGGCTTGTTGGGGCACAGCCCGCCGACGTGTTTTTCACCTCCGGCGGGACCGAAGCCAATATGGCAGCCTTGACGCCTGCGATCGAGACCGCAGGCGAGAAGCGCCCACGTGGTTGCCTGCTCATGTCGGCGATTGAACATTCCTCGGTGCGGACCGGGGGACGATTTGCCCGCGAGGCGATAGAGGACCTCCCGGTCACATCGCACGGGCGGGTCGACCTCTCCGCAGTGGCGGGGGCAGTAGGGCGGAGTTCGCGGCCTCTGGTGTCCCTGATGCTTGCCAACAATGAGACCGGTGTGATCCAGCCAGTAGCGGAAGCCGCGGCCGTCATTCACGCTGCCGGTGGCCTCCTGCATGTCGATGTGATCCAGGCTGTCGGACGAATCTCCTGTAATATTTGTCAGATCGAAGCCGATCTTGTTACGCTGTCTGCACACAAAATAGGCGGCCCAAAGGGCGTCGGTGCGCTGGTCCGGCGCGGCGAAGATATTCATTTGCCGGAGCCACTTATCCGTGGCGGAGGCCAAGAGCGGGGGTTCCGGGCCGGAACCGAGAATGTGGCTGGCATCGCGGCGTTTGGTGCTGCGGCGGCTGCCGCCGGCGAGGCATGCGCCGCCGAAGCCGCCCGCATGGCGGCCCTGCGGGACAGGCTCGAAGCCGGTCTTAAGGCAATCTCGCCACCGGCAGTTATCTTCGGCGAAACGGTCGAAAGGCTGCCCAATACGACCCTGTTTGCGGTCGAGGGCATGAAGGCCGAGACCGCCGTCATCGCTTTCGATCTCGAAGGCATCGCGGTTTCGTCGGGGGCCGCATGCTCGTCCGGCAAGGTGCAACCGTCGCATGTCCTTGCGGCTATGGGAGTTTCTCCGGCGCTGCTACGCGGTGCCGTCCGTGTCAGCCTCGGCTGGAGCACGACCGAAGGCGATATCGAGCGGTTTCTTGCCGCTTGGAGAAAGCTCGCAAGTGCATTATCTAAAGGACGCGATATTGCCGCCTAACCGGCTGTAGCAGCATCCGTTTCGGCGGCCTTTGGAACAGTTCAAGCGCTTTCGATGGGGTGAACAGCCGTTAGCGCACCGACCATAACCGACTAAATCCAACCCGCGGTCCTTGAAGCCGTGAGCGGAGGGACGAATGCCGGCAGTACAAGAGACCGTCGAACAGGTCCGCCGTATCGACGTTGATCAGTATAAGTATGGGTTCGAGACGCTGATCGAGTCCGAGAAGGCCCCGAAGGGCCTTTCGGAAGATGTAATCCGATTCATTTCGGCAAAAAAAGGCGAGCCCGAGTGGATGCTGACGTGGCGGCTCGATGCCTACCGCCGCTGGCTAACGATGCGCGAGCCAAAGTGGGCCAAAGTCGAGTATCGCCCGATCGACTATCAGAACATCTACTATTACGCCGCGCCAAAAAAGGCGCCGCAGTCGCTCGACGAGATCGATCCGGAGATTCTGCGCACCTACGAGAAGCTCGGCATCCCGCTGCGCGAGCGCGAAGCGCTGCTCGGCATCCAGAAGCCGGCGGAGGAAGGCGCAGAAGGCCAGGAGGCTGAAGGTCAAGAGGCTGAAAATGGCGGCAACAGCTATGGCCGCGTGGCGGTTGATGCGGTGTTCGACTCCGTTTCGGTCGCGACCACGTTCAAGGCCGAGTTGGCCAAGGCCGGCGTGCTGTTCATGCCGATCTCCGAGGCGTTGCAGAAGCATCCCGACCTGGTGAAAAAGTATCTCGGCACGGTAGTGCCGGTCAGCGACAATTTTTTCGCAACGCTGAATTCGGCGGTGTTTTCCGATGGCTCGTTCGTCTATGTGCCGCCCGGGGTCCGCTGTCCGATGGAACTGTCGACCTATTTTCGCATCAACGAGCGCAATACCGGCCAGTTCGAGCGCACGCTGATCATCGCCGACAAGGGTTCTTACGTCAGCTACCTCGAAGGCTGTACCGCGCCGGTACGCGATGAAAACCAGCTCCACGCGGCGGTGGTCGAACTGATCGCATTGGATGATGCCGAGATCAAATACTCGACCATCCAGAACTGGTACCCGGGCGATGCCCAAGGCAGGGGTGGCGTCTTTAATTTCGTGACCAAGCGCGGCGATTGCCGCGGCAACAACGCCAAGATTTCCTGGACCCAGCTCGAAACCGGCTCGGCCATTACCTGGAAATACCCGAGCTGCATCCTGCGCGGCGACAATTCTCGCGGCGAGTTCTATTCGATCGCCATTTCCAACGGGTATCAGCAAGTCGATTCCGGCACCAAGATGCTGCATCTCGGCAAGAACACGACCAGCCGGATCATCTCAAAGGGCATCGCCGCCGGGCACTCCAACAACACCTATCGCGGTCTTGTGACCGCGCACCGCCGCGCCACCGGGGCGCGCAATTTCACCAACTGCGATTCGCTGCTGATCGGCGACCAGTGCGGCGCCCACACGGTGCCGTATATCGAGGCAAAGAACTCGAAGACAGTGTTCGAACACGAAGCGACGACCTCGAAAATTTCCGAGGAGATGCTGTTCTACTGCATGCAGCGCGGACTTTCCGCGGAGGAGGCGACCGCACTCGTGGTCAACGGCTTCGTCAAGGACGTGCTGCAGCAATTACCCATGGAGTTCGCAGTCGAGGCGCAGAAGCTGATCTCGGTCTCGCTGGAAGGTTCGGTTGGCTAGGCGCGGGCGGTTACGATGACCGAATATTGGTTCAAGCCGAAACGCTACGGCTATGGCGCCACGCCGGTCACCTGGCAGGGCTCGGCGGTCACTTTTGCGGCAATTGTTGTCCTGGTGACGGCAACGCTTCGGTTGACGGCGTTGAGCGCGGACAGGCCGTCGTTTTGGGTCATTGTGGCGATCGACGCGGTTGTGATCGCGGCGCTTTTGATCGTCAGCCGCCGCAGGACCGACGGCGAATGGCGCTGGCGTTGGGGCAACCACCAGCCCGCGAATGAATAGGTTGGAGTCGTTGATGGCTTTGTTGGAAATCAGGAATTTGCACGCCGGGATCGAGAGCAAGGAAATCTTGCGTGGCCTCGATCTCACGGTGAAAGCCGGCGAAGTGCATGCCATCATGGGGCCGAACGGCTCGGGCAAATCGACGCTTGCCTATGTGCTCGCCGGCAAGGCGGGCTATGAGCCGAGTGCCGGCCAAGTGCTGTTTAATGGCAAGAACCTGTTCGAGATGGAGCCCGATGAACGCGCCGCGGCCGGTCTGTTCCTGGCGTTCCAGTATCCGCTGGAGATTCCCGGTGTTGCCACCATGACGTTTCTGCGCACAGCCTTGAATGCGCAGCGCAAGAAACGGGGCGATTCCGAGCTGTCCACGCCGGAATTCATCAAAAGGGTGCGCGAAGTCGCGGCAAAACTCGGCATAGACCAGGAGATGCTGCGCCGCGCGGTCAATGTCGGCTTTTCCGGCGGCGAGAAGAAGCGCAACGAAGTCCTGCAAATGGCGTTGCTCGAGCCGCGGCTGGCGGTGCTTGACGAAACCGATTCCGGGCTCGACATCGATGCACTGAAGATCGTGTCCGACGGCGTCAACCGGCTGCGCTCGCCCGAGCGCTCTTTCGTCGTCATCACCCACTATCAGCGGCTGCTCAACTACATCGTGCCCGACGTGGTTCACGTTCTCTCGAAGGGCCGCATTGTAAAGAGCGGTGGCAAGGATCTGGCGCTCGAACTCGAAGCGCGTGGCTATGGCGAGTATCAGGAAGAGGCGGTGGCGTGAACGCCGAGCTGACAACGATCAAGACGGCAGCCGAAAGCGCGCTGGCGAATAGCTTTGCGGAGGCGCGGGGCCGCTTGCCGGGCGATCGCGAGGTTGCTGCGCAGCGCGCGGCCGCATTCGATGTGTTCGCCAAACAAGGTCTGCCGCACCGCCGCATCGAGGAATGGAAATATACCGACCTGCGTGCGCTGATGCGCGATGCGAAACCGCTTGCCGGCCCGCCAGACGCGGCCGCGAAGGCGCACGCCAAAACCGCGGGCAGCATGCTCGGCGATGTCGAGGCGCGGCGGCTTACCTTCGTCGATGGTTCTTTCGTGCCAGAACTGTCCGATCTTAAGGGCCTGGAGAGCGGACTTTCGATTGGATCTCTGGCCGATGCGCTCGCCGGTGGCGACCCTGCGGTGCTTACTCATCTTGGCAAAATTTCTCCCGCGGGCGATGTTGCGGTGGCGCTGAACACCGCGCTGATGGGCGATGGCGCCGTGATTCATATTGGCAGTGGCGCAACGATCGAACGGCCCCTGCACCTTTGCTTCGTCTCGTCGCAGAAACCAGCTGCGTCGTTTGTGCGTTCCCTCGTGACCGTGGCGCCGGGCGCGCGCGTTATGCTCATTGAAAGCCATGAAGGCCCGGCGGGCAGCGACTATCAGGTCAATTCCGAGCTGGAGTTGTTTGTCGGCGAGCGCGCGCACATCGACCATGTCAAAATCATTGCTGACGGGGCCGATTCCCTGCATGTCTCGACCCTTGCGGCAGCGATCGCTGCGCGGGCGCGGTTTAACACCTTCAGCTTCACCATGGGCGGGGCCGTGGTGCGTAATCAGATGTTCCTGAATTTCGATGGCGAGGATACGGTGGCGGGTATCCGCGGCGCCTCATTGCTCGGTGGGCGTCAGCACGCCGATACGACGCTGTTAGTCAATCACATCGCGCGCGCCTGCCAGAGCCGGGAAGTGTTCAAGTCGGTGCTCGGCGGGGAAGCTCATGGCGTGTTTCAGGGGCGCATTGTAGTGCATCGCGGCGCGCAAAAGACGGATGCCAAGATGATGACCCGGGCGCTGCTCCTGTCCGAGCGCGCCGAGGCCGACAACAAGCCGGAACTGGAAATTTATGCCGACGACGTGCAGTGCGGTCACGGCGCTACCGCCGGCGCACTCGATGACGAGCTGAAATTCTATCTCATGGCGCGCGGCATCCCGGCGGCGGAGGCCGAGGCGTTGTTGGTCAGGGCTTTTCTCGGCGAGGCGATCGAGGGCATCGAGCATGCCGGCCTGCGGGAGGCGCTGATGGACTCGGTTGTCGCCTGGCTGAAGATGCGAAAATAGGGCTATGAACGACGCAGCGACCATCGATACCTACGACGTCGACCGTATCCGCGCGGATTTCCCGATCCTTGCGACCAAGGTCTATGGCAAGCCGCTCGTCTATCTCGACAACGCCGCTTCGGCGCAGAAGCCGCGGGCCGTGCTCGATCGGTTGAACGAAGCCTACACGACGCAGTACGCCAATGTGCATCGAGGGCTGCATTATCTCGCGAACGAGGCGACGGAAGCCTACGAGCTTGCCCGGGAGAAAGTTGCACGCTTTCTCAATGCGAAGCGCAAAGAAGAGATCATCTTCACCCGTAACGCCACCGAGGCGATCAACCTCGTCGCCTATACATTTGGCCACGAGCGCATCAAGGCCGGCGACGAGGTCGTGCTTTCGATTATGGAGCACCATTCGAACATGGTGCCGTGGCATTTTTTGCGCGAGCGTTACGGCGCTGTGATCAAATGGGCTCCCGTCGATGACGAAGGCAATTTCCTGGTCGATGAGTTCGAGAAGCTCCTTGGGCCCCGTACGAAGATGGTGGCCATCACCCACATGTCGAACATGCTGGGCACTGAAGTTCCAGTCAAAGAGGTAACCCGGCTCGCGCACGCGCGCGGCATTCCAGTGCTGCTCGATGGCGCGCAGGCGGCTGTGCATCTCGACGTCGACGTCCAGGACATCGATTGCGATTTCTACGCCTGCACGGGCCATAAGATTTACGGTCCGACGGGGATCGGCGTGCTTTACGGCAAGTACGCGCATCTTGACGCCATGCCGCCGTTCAACGGCGGCGGCGAGATGATCCGCGAAGTGTTCGAGGATCGGGTCATTTACGGGGAACCGCCCTACAAGTTCGAGGCCGGCACTCCGGCAATTGTGCAAGCGATCGGCCTTGGTGCGGCGATCGATTACGTGACTTCGGTCGGCAAGGCGCGCATCCGTGCGCATGAACAAGATCTCCTGCGCTATGCCCAGGATCGGCTGCGCGAAATCAATTCGCTGCGCATTATCGGCACAGCCAAGGGCAAGGGCCCGATTATCTCGTTCGAGATGAAGGGGACGCATCCGCACGACGTCGCAACAGTGATCGACCGCTCTGGCGTCGCGGTCCGCGCCGGGACGCATTGCGTCATGCCCCTGTTGGCGCGCTTTGGCGTGACGGCGACCTGCCGTGCGTCCTTTGGTATGTACAATACGCGCGCCGAGGTTGACGTCCTGGTCCAGGCGCTCCTGAAGGCGCAGGAGTTTTTCACATGATGGACGATGTGAAACAGCCCGGAGCCGAGACCGCCGCGCGCGCCGATGCTCCGGCGCCCGAGACGGGGGAGAAGCCTTCAGCCATTCCGGCGGACGAGATGGCGCGCCTGACTGACGACATCGTGGCCGCGATGAAAACCGTCTACGATCCGGAAATTCCGGCCGACATCTACGAACTCGGGCTGATCTACAGGGTTGACGTGGACGACGACCGTCAGGTCACGATCGACATGACGTTGACGACGCCGAATTGCCCATCGGCGGCGGAACTGCCGAGCCAAGTGGAGAACGCGGTGTCCGGCGTGACCGGCGTACGTGAGGCCAAGGTCAACATCGTCTGGGATCCGCCGTGGGATCCGAGCCGCATGTCGGACGAGGCCCGCACCGTGCTCGATATGTGGTGAAAGGCTTGGCGTTGCACGGAAGCGGCCGGCGCACTACATGGGTTGAGCTAGGGTAGTTTAGACTTGTGAATTAGAATCACTCCTAACGACGCCGTCGCCCGTTGCGGGGACGGCAGGCGGAGAATGAGATGGCCGCTCCCCGGCCGAGACCTCAGGTGATGCGGCTCACTGAAGCCGCAGCGGAACGCATCAAGGCGGTCATGATCAAGGCTGACCGTCCGATTGCGGCTGTTCGCGTCGGGGTCAAGAACGGCGGTTGCGCCGGCATGAGCTATTACATGGAATACGCCGACAAGATCGATCCGCTCGACGAAGTGATCGAGGACAAGGGCGTGCGTATCCTGGTCGATCCGAAAGCGGTGCTGTTCCTGCTCGGCACTGAGATGGACTACAAGGTCGAAAAACTTGGCGCACAGTTCGTCTTCAACAATCCGAACCAGACCGCGGCCTGCGGCTGCGGCGAATCGGTGCAGATCGAACCGGCGACCGACGCATCCGGCGCCGCGGCGCGCTGACCCAGCACACGTCTCTGGGCAAGATTTTCTCCGGATTTTGTCAGGCTACCCGCGCCGGCGGCGAGGCGTTTGCAGCGGCCTCCGGATCGTTTTCGCAGACGATGCGGTTGCGGCCGTGGCGCTTGGCGGCATAGAGGCAGCCGTCGGCACGTTCGAGCAGCGATTGGGCCGTATCACCGCTGTGCAGCAAGGCGATGCCGACGGAGAGCGTCACCCGGCCCAGCCGTTCGCCGCTTGACCGCTTCACCAATTCCTTGCCCATTACCGCCCGGCGGATCTGATCGGCGACGGCCGCGGCCGAGCGCAGCGTCGTGTCGGGAAGCGCAATGACGAATTCCTCGCCGCCGTAGCGCGCGGCGATATCCTGGCCCTTGACGTTATGTTTCATCGCGACGGCGACGAGCCGCAGAACCTGATCGCCGGTGAGGTGGCCGAACCTGTCGTTGAACTGTTTGAAATGGTCGACGTCGGCCATGATCAGCGTCAGCGGCTCGCCTCTCTGTCTGGCCGCGACAATCGCGCCGGCGAGCGAGCCATCGAATGACTTCCGGTTCGACAAGGAGGTGAGCGGATCGGTGAGGCTCTCGCTGCGCACGACCGCGAGATTTTGCTGAAGCTGCTCGATTTCCTGCTTGGATGCGGAGAGGCTGGCCTCGAGCTTCTTGTTGTTGAACTCCATCGCCCGGGCGCCTTCCATGAGGCGCTCGATCACCGCGCGCAGCGTGTCGCTGTCGTAGGCACTCGCGAGTTTGGCGGATGCGTCGGCAAGATCTTCGGAATAGCTTGTGGCCGAGCCGGAGGCGGCGTCGATCATCTCAAGCACTTGCTTGATTTCGTCGAGGACGCGCGCGCCGACGGTGTCAATCTGTTCGCCGACCCGGGCGGTGTTGATGTAGGTATTATATATCTGATCGAGATCGGCCTCGCTGAGATTGCCTTTTTGCTCGATTATTTGATTGATGGCGCGGTTCAGCGCGGAATTGTAGCCGGTAGCGTAGTTGTACCAGATTTCGTAATTTCGCGGCGACGCCGGCTGCGACAGTGCGCGAAGCTGGCCGAGCGCAATTTCGGCAAAGGCAAGGGTGCGTTGATAGTCGTCGCGGGGTTCGCCCATCAATAAGCTCCGATCGCAGGCAAAACCATTTTCCCCGCGGCAGACGATCTGTCGCGAATTTAATGATCCAGGATTAAGAGATGGCGATGAAGGACCGGTAAACGTTTCGACTTGGTGCCGTGTAAACCTGGACGACTAAGCTTTAAGTGGTACCGGCCGAAGCAAAAACGCGGGCAGATGCGAGGCGTCACCGTCGTCTGAATGCACGTGTGCGGGTGCCTTACGGCGAGAGCGCGCCTGATCGATGCGTGTCACCGGTGTTTGCGGCCGGGGCGTATCTGGCCGGCGTGTGTGCCGATTGCCCTCGGGACGGCCGCGGTGCTGACGCTGATTCGATTCGGTTGACGGTTGCGCCGGCTGCCGCTCGGGCGATGGCAAGCCGCCCGGCAGCTCCATATAGGGAATCGTACACCCGATCAGCTTCTCGATCGCAGCGGCGGCCTTCAGGTCGTTGGAGCCAGCAACGATCGTGATCGCGGTGCCCGTTCTGCCGGCCCGGCCGGTGCGGCCGATACGGTGCACATAATCGTCGGCGTGAACCGGCACGTCGAAATTATAGACGTGACTGACATCCGGGATATCGAGGCCACGCGCTGCCACATCGGAGGCAACCAGAAGCGTCACTTCCCCCTTGCGGAATTGTTCGAGCGCCGCCATGCGGGCTGGCTGATCCATATCGCCGTGCAGGGCTTGTACAGAAAAGCCATGGCGCAGCAGCGAACGGTGGAGCGTGGCGACATCGCGTTTGCGGTTGCAGAAAACGATCGCGTTCTTCAGTCCTTCCGCGGAACGGATGAGGCGGCGCAGGGTCTCGCGCTTTTCAAATGACTCTCGGCCGGACTTGATCAACAGCTGCGTCGTGGTGGCGACGGTGGTGGCGGGACGCGCAACCTCGACGCGGACCGGATTGTGCAGAAACTGCTCGGTGATGCGCCGGATTTCCGGCGGCATGGTCGCGGTGAAAAACAGTGTCTGCCGGGTGAACGGAACGAGCTTGCAGATGCGCTCGATGTCCGGGATGAAGCCCATGTCGAGCATGCGATCGGCTTCATCGATCACCAGCAACTCGACACCCGAGAGCAGAAGGCGTCCGCGCTCGAAATGGTCAAGAAGCCGCCCCGGCGTTGCGATGAGCACGTCGACGCCGCGTGTAAGTTTGCTATCCTGGTCGTCGAACGAGACGCCCCCGATCAGCAAAGCGACGGTTAGCTTGTGGTTGGCGCCGTATTTGACGAAACTTTCCTCGACCTGCGCCGCAAGCTCCCGCGTCGGTTCAAGAATGAGCGTGCGCGGCATGCGGGCGCGGGCCCGGCCTTTTTCCAGCATGGTCAGCATGGGCAGAGTAAACGCCGCGGTCTTGCCGGTGCCGGTCTGCGCGATACCAAGCACGTCGCGCCGGGCCAGCACGTGGGGTATCGCCTGATCTTGGATTGGAGTGGGAGTGTGGTAGCCGGCCGTGGCCACCGCGGTGATAACCTTATCGGACAAGCCGAGATGTGAAAATGACATAAAACCTCGTAGCGGCGCCCCGAGCGGCCTAGAACTTCCAATAATGGACCGGAAAAACCCGCCGGGCGCCCGAATCTTCCTAGCCTTCGGCTTTCCGCAACATATGGTCGAATAGGCGAAAGTCAACGGTCCGGCGCCGCCCGCGCCGGTCTAAGCTAAACGGATTCCTTCACTTTTTTACGATGGAGGCGCCCCATGTCCGGACCAGCCACAGAAGCGATGCCGATCATCCTGATTCCGGGCCTGAATTGTTCGGCGCGGCTTTACACCGATCAGATAGCGGTGCTTTGGCAGTTCGGTTCTGTGATGGTTGCCGATCATCGCCGCGATGACAGCATTGCGGCCATCGCACGGCGGATACTGGCCGGTGCTCCGCCGCGGTTCGCGGTTGTCGGGCTCTCGATGGGCGGCTACATCGCGTTCGAGATTGTGCGCCAAGCGTCCGACCGGGTGGCAAAGCTGGCGCTGCTCGACACCGGCCCGGGCGCCGAGGTGCCGGAGCGCACCGTGCAACGCAAGCCGCTCATCGAACTGGCGCGTCAGGGCCGATTTGCTGAGGTGACCGAGGACCAGTTCCCGTGGCTGGTGCACCGCAAGCGTCACGGCGATGCGACGCTCAAGGCGGCGGTGCGCGCCATGAACGAAGAAACCGGCCCGGAAGCGTACATTCGCCAGCAACTGGCCATCATGGCGCGCGCCGATTCTCGCCCTGGCCTGAAGGCTGTCGCCTGTCCGACGCTCGTGCTCGTCGGCGACGACGACCGCCTCACCCCGCCGGAACTCGCGCATGAGATGGCCGAGGGCATTCCCGGCGCACGGCTCGTCGTTGTTCCGGATAGCGGTCACCTGTCGACCATGGAGCAGCCGCGCGCCGTGAACGTCGCCCTGGTGGAGTGGTTGAAGTCCTGAGAGGCGTTCTAGGCGTTGCGCGGCGTCAAGACGCTAGTGTTGCGACCTGAGCGCCAGGGCGCAAAGGCCGCGATTGTGCAGACCGAATTTGCAGGGCAGGATGCCGCGAACGAGAGTGGAGGAAATGTTCATGAGGTTTGCTTCTGTGGCGCGGGCCCCGGTATTTGCGGTGGTTTCCGCGCTGCTATTGGCAGTGCTTGCGACCGCGCCCGCGGCCGCTCAGGCCGATTACCCGACCCGGCCGATTCACATCGTGGTCGGTTTCGCAGCCGGCGGTGGCAACGACATTTTTGCCCGCCTGGTTGGCGCAAAGCTTTCTGAGATTCTTCACCAGCCCGTGGTCATCGAAAATCGCCCCGGCGCCGGTGGGCGGATTGCTCCCGAATACGTCACCCACCAGCCGGCAGATGGCTACACGCTGTTTGTCGGCCCGAGCGGCGCCATGGCGGTCGCGGCCGCGATCTATCCGGATCTCAAATATTCGCCGACGAAAGGCTTCGTGCCGTTGGCGATGATCGCAAACTTTCCGCTGATCATGGTGATCTCGGCCGAAAATCCGTCGAAGAACCTCAAAGAATTCATCGCCTGGATGAAGCAGCATCCCGACAAGGCGAATTATGCGAGTTCGTCGCCAGCTTTCACCATCGTGGATGAATTGTTGAAGCTGGAGACCGGCATGCCGGGTGTTGAGATTCCCTATAAGAGCAGCAACGAAATGGTACTCAGCGTGATGCAGGGCCAGAGCGCCATGACGATTGCCGACGGTCCGCCGACCGTGCCGCAGGTGAAATCCGGCAAGGTCAGGGCCGTTGCCGTCACCGGTAAGGAGCGTTCGCCGCTGCTGCCGGACGTTCCAACCATGGTGGAGGCCGGATATCCGACCATGGATGTACATTTGTGGAGCGGCGTTTTCGCGCCGTCGGGGACGCCGGCGCCCGTCGTCGCCAAGCTGCAAAAGGCGTTCAACGAAGCAATCGCGGACCCGGGCGTGTCGGCAAAACTCAAGGCGCTCGCCGTCAATCCTGGCGGCGCGACGCCGGAGCAATTCGAGCAGATCATCGCAACCGACACCGCCAAGTTCAGCGACGTGGTCAAAAAAGCGCACCTGCATTTCGAGGAATAGCGAAGTGATACGTCACCGTTTGGCCGGCATGATTGCCGCGCTGCTGCTTGTGCTAATCACGCCCGCCGCGGCGCAGAGCGTTTTTCCGTCGCGGCCAATCCGCCTGATTGTCGGCTATACGGCCGGCGGCGGCACCGATCTGATCGCGCGGCTCGTCGACGCCAAGCTGTCGGAAATTCTGCACCAATCGGTCGTCGTCGAGAATTGGCCGGGCGCCTCGGCCCGTCTCGCCGCCGAATACGTGACGCGGCAGCCGGCCGACGGCTATACGCTGCTCGTCAGTCCGATTGGACCCATGTCGATTGCGGCCGCGGTCTATCCAGATCTCAAATACGATCCGCAGAAATCGTTCGTGCCACTGTCGATGATCTGCAACATTCCGCTGTTCATGGTGATCCGGGCCGACAACCCGGCGCAGAACTTGAAGGAGTTCATCGCCTGGATGAAACAGCATCCTGACAAGGCTAATTACTCCAGTTCGTCACCGGCGTTCACCATCGTGACAGAACTGCTGAAGCTCAAGTCGGGCATGCCCGGTACGATGATTCCGTACAAGGGCAGCGGGGAAATGAATCTCGCGGTCATCAGTGGCCAGGCAGCGATGACGATCGTCGATGGCCCGCCGACCATTCCGCTGGTCAAGGCCGGCAAGGAGAGGGCGCTCGCAGTCACAACGGCAGAGCGCTCGCCCGATCTGCCGGGGGTCCCGACCATGACCGAGGCAGGCTACCCCGCGGTAACCGCGACGTTCTGGAACGGCGCCTTTGCACCGGCAGGTACGCCGCCCGCCATCGTCACCAAGCTGCAAAAGGCCTGGAGCGAAGCCGTTCACGATCCGGGGGTGGCCGGCAAGCTCAAGGCGATGGCGCTCGTTCCCAGCAACGCGACGCCGCAGCAGTTCACCACCATCATCGGCAGCGACATCGTGAAATTTCGTGGCGTCGCGCAGTCGGCGCACCTCAAGTTCGAGGAGTAGTGCGCCTCAGGCGGAAGCGCTTAGAACTCGCGGCCGATCAAATGATCGAGCGAATAGCGGCCGCCGCCTTGCAAAAAAACCCCGAGCGCCACGAGGCCCATCAGCAGAGCGTATTCCATGCCGTGATGGCCCCACGACCAGTTGGGATACAGCACCGCAAATGAGATCACCGCCATTTCGATGACGAAGGCCGCGGCGACGATGCGAGTGAACAGTCCGACCGCCAGCATGAGCCCACCAAAAAATTCCAGTGCGCCGATGGCGTAGGCCCAGGCAAGGGGCTGGCTCCAGCCGAAATGCACGAAATTCCGCGACGCGGGGACCGCGTCGTTGAGGAATAGTTTCGCGTAACCATGCGGCATCAGAATGAGCCCGAGCGCGACGCGGATCAGGGCATAGCCGAATGGCGCCAGCGCCGCGTGAAACGGCGCGGCCGCGGGCACGAACAGCTTCTTGCGCTCTTCGATGACGAAATCGTGTGCTGCAGGCATCGTGATGCTCCTCCCATTGCGGACGCTCGTGGCTGTTCGCGCCGGCCCGGCGTCGCTTTCGTTATTTGTAGCGCGATGGCGGCCGTCACGTAATGGGATCGAGCCCAAAATCCAGCCGTTTTTGTTGTCGCGGGCTATTTTCGGTGGCGGCTGCGCTCGTACAGCACGATCCCCGCGACCGCGATGACCGCAGCCAGCATGATGAGAATGATGATTGTCGTCTGCACGATGCCTCGCCCAAGGCTCACAGCGGCATTATGCCACCCTCATTTACTCGTGCCGTTTCTGGCGCGCGCGAGCGCCGTAAACGCCGCTACCGCCAGTATTCCAACCAATGTGATGATGGCCCAATCCATCGGAGAAAATCCGGATTCCTTCGGCTGGAAATTCTTCTAGCCGGATTACCACGCGATGCGTTTGATCTGTATCAACGAGGGCGCCGGGCGCGCTAGGATCGCTGGACAAGGTCATCCAGATCGGGATGCCTGTCGAAATAGGCGCGTACGAACGGGCAATGCGGCACGACCTTCAACCCGCGTGCGCGCGCGATCTGAACCACGCCTTCGACGAGCTGTGAGGCAAGGCCGCGGCCGCGCGCCGCAATCGGCGTCTCGGTGTGGTCGAGCGAGATGACGTTGCCGGCGAGCCGGTAATTCATGAACACCGTGGCGCCATCGGCATCGAGCTCGAACCGGGATCGGGCGGTGTTGTCGCGGACTGAATCCACCGACACGCGCGACCTACAGTTTCACCGCCGGCTTCACCGTGCCGCATGTCTTGCAGGTGCGGAACTCGGCCGATCCGTTGAACCGCTCGTAGGCGCGCGACACCGGATCGGCCTTGTAGTCGTCGACCGTGTAGGTCTCGACGTGAAGCAAGCCATCGCAGCTGTCGCAGTACCAGTGAAACTTGTCGATCTCGCCGGGCTTGCGCGCGCGCTCGATGACGAGCTGGAACGAGTTCGGCGAGAAGCGCGGCGAGTGCGGCACCATCGGCGGCTGGAACAGGCACGAGCCTTCCGGCACCAAGGCGATCTTTTCCTTGTTCTGCGCGTCGCGGTAATGCAGTTCCAGATCGCCCTTGAGCGAATATTGAATTTCGTAGCTCGGATTGAGATGAAATTCGTTGCGGTATTCGCGCCCGCGCGCGATGAAGGCGAGCGACTCGCCGTTGAGCCAGAGCTGGTGCGTGCGCTTTCCCGAATTTTTCAGATGCTCCATGATCCCGGCGAGATCGACATTCGGCATCATGAACATGCCGTCGTACGCTTTGACGGCGAGCATGTCGGGTTTCTCGATGACTGGGTTCATGACGGACATCCGATGCTTTCGAGCGGCGGTTGTGTCCAACGGTAATCATTATGCGCCGGCGAATCTACCGTCAGTTTCTCATCCCGGTGGCGGATATTCCGGATATTGCGGCAAGTCGTCGGTAATTTCGAACCATGGCGCCTTGCTGCCGACGAAGCAGTGCAGGTCGGGCTGCACCGGCGGATTGTCGAGGATGGCGAGCGGGATGCCGTATTGCGGCGAACCGTCGGGGAAGGCTGCCGGCGCTTTCCAGTTCGGGCCCGCGGTGTTGAGGATCGGCGAGCCGCACGCGCTGCAAAAGCCTCGCCGGTAGCCGCGCGGACTTTCGTAGTATTTCATCAGATGCTCGCCGCTGACCCAGCGAAAATCGCTTGCCGCCACGCGCGCGCGGCTGCGGAACGCCGCGCCGTGCTGCCGGCGGCACTGCGAGCAATGGCAATTCAGCGGCGCGAACAGCGGCCCGGTAATCTCGAACGCAATGCCGCCGCACAGGCAGCGGCCGCGAACGGGGTTCATCGAACAGCTCCTTGGTGAACTTCAGAGCTTCGGCGGTCATGCGGGTTATTTAACTCGCGCGCGCTGTTGATCCAGGTCAATGCCCGCTCGCGCTGCAACTGCCAGCCTGCACGATGATAAGGAGGGCGGCCATGTCGATATTCAGCGTGTCCTTATTCAACATTGCCTACCTGGCCGTGGTTGTTTGCATCATCGTCATGCTTGCGGCGCTACTGGGTTGGGACGAGCGTCGCGCGCGGCATCATCACCCGTAAGGGCGAGCCGGCAGCGACAATCGACGCTGGCAGCCGCGACGGCTGTCGGCATCACTCCGGCGCAATGTCTTTGCTGGGATCCGGATCGAGACGGCGGTGCAACTGCTCGGCCTCCGCCAGCGTATCGACGACGGCCTTCACCGCACTGCCGATCCGGTGCGTCAGGCTCTCATGCGGCGGCGGCGGCGCGCTTGCCGGAGCGGCCGGCGGCTGGCTTGGCGCTGCCGGCTTCGCCGCAATCGCCACGGGCTTTCTGGGCGCGGCTATTTTGGGTGCCGTCTTCTTGGGTGCCGTCTTCTTGGGTGCCGTCTTCTTGGGTGCGGCCACCTTGCGGCGCGGCTTCGCGGCGCTGGCCTTCTTGCGGCTCGGAGCTTTGGCGCGCTTAGCCGCCCTGCCGGTCACCTTCGCCTTTTTTGCTCCCGCCTTTTTGGCCGCAGACTTTTTCGTCTTCTTGGCCGCTCTCGCTTTTTTCGCCATCGCCAACCCCCATTGTCGTGGTTGCAGGTCACATCAGCATAAGCGCCGTAACGCCGCGACGCCAGCCGTTCTCGCGGCGCCATCGTCATTGCGAGGAGCGATAGCGACGAAGCAATCCAGTACAGCCTCCTGGCAATCGCAAGCCGCCCTGGATTGCTTCGCTTCCGCTCGCAATGACGAGCCGTCTTTCTCGCGCTGCGCTTTTCGTCGCGCCCCGAGCTTTGCTGCACGAACGGTCGCCTCACATCAGGGGAGGCGGAGCGCCGAAAGACGCGGGGGTAGATACCGCGGGCCCCGCCAGCAGGCAGAACTGGCCTGTCTGAAGCGTTCTTCGCGGCGCGCGTTCCTTTTGGGAAACGCGCTCGCCTCTCGGCGCTCTACCGCGGCTCTCGCCGAGATTTTACTCTCGGCTCAGTCCGGTCCCGCGCTTCATGGCAGCGCCAACGGAAGTAACTCCGTCCGCCACCCGGGCAGCCAGCTCCTGGCAGACCTGCGTCGTGGCAGGCCGGGCGAGTTTCCGAACCGCCTGCGCACGGAGTGTATGGCTCCGCCCGCAGGGACCGCCCTCGCTCCCTCTCGGGGAGTACCCTCGGCCGAAAGGCCCCTCACGGACAGCGAGCGAGGTGGAAGCCTTGTAGCATATTTGGCGACAAAGTCAAGGAAAAAAATCCGAAATGGCGCGTGGCGAGCCGGGCTACGGACTCAATGCCGCCGGCCCAGGCGGACGTCGGTGTTCTGCGTGGCGACGATCCGCCAGCGGCCGCCGATCTTGCGCACCACGCGCGTGCCGACGCTCTCGCGCGACGGCACGCTGTGCTCGTCATGCTGCACTTCGCCGTCGATCCAGAACCGCGAATGCAGGACGGCGATGTCGGGCGCGAGGAAGGTCACTTTCATCTCCGGCGTCTTGCGCGTCGAGGTGCGGAACGGGCCTTTGGCGCCATGCAGCCGCGCCATCAGATCGCGGAAGCCTTCGCGCGTCGTGGTCCAGGCGCCGTTGACGGTGATGAACTGGGCGTCGTCGACGAGCGACCCCGACAAACCTTCAGGGTCGTGCGCGTTCCATGCGGCGTTGAACTGGTTTTCAAGTTCGCGGATCTGCTCTTCGTCGGACTGCGGCATGGGCGTTTTCTCTCCCCGGACGATCGCGTTTGGCCACGACAGATTGCCACGACCGCGCGTCGCCGCGAAAGCGGGTCGCCGGCATGGATTCCCGCTTGCGCGGGAATGAGCGGGAGACGGCAAGCGCGCGGCGGGTGAACTCTATTTCACCAGCGCGTCATAGTCGGCGTGGGAGCCGATCCAAAACCAGATCATGTTGCCATCTGTCTCAACTGCTAGCGCCCGATACCGCGCCCCTACGCGGACCGACCAAAATCGTCCGACCTTTTTGAACTGCAACGAGGGGTGGCGGGGATCGCTCTTAAGCAGAGCGTAGTTTTTGTCGGCAAGCGCGCGCACCGGTTCGGGAAGCTTCTTATACGCTTCCCAAAAAGAGGGGCTCGCGAAGTGCTTCATAGCTCGCGGGCGAGGCCCTTGCGGAAGCCTTCGATGGCGGTGTCTGCCAGACGATCCAACTTGCCGGCCTTTGCGTCCCGCTCGATCTTGTCGTCAAAACGTTCCGCATCGAGCGCGTCAAACCATGCGCGCAGTTCTGCAAACTGGTCGGCGGGCAGCCTGGCGATGGCCTTTTCAAGGTCTTCGACGGTCATCGTGTATACATAGCACGAAACCCCAAATCCGTCATTGCCGGCCCCGGGCCGCGAGCAGGTTCCGGGTGATATCCTCCATGCGCTCGAACACGATGTCCGGCTGATGCGCCAGCAGCGCGCCCGGCGCCGAATAGCCCCACGTCACCGCGGCGCAGGCGATGCCGGCGGCGCGCGCCGCCTCGATGTCGCGGATCTCGTCGCCGATGGCGATGACGTCTGGGGCGCGCACGCCTGCGCGCCTGACCGCGCGGCGCAATTTGGTGGCCTTGCCGAACAACGAGGCGCCGCAATCGAACGTGGCAAACAGCGCCGCGATGTCGGCGCCGAGCTGACGCCGCGCATTGGCTTCGCGATCGGAGCTGACCACCGCCAGGCGCAGCCCGGCAGCGGCGAGCGTACGCAGCATCTGCTCGACGCCGGGAAACAGCGCGATGCTCGCCGCCTGTTCGGCCTTGAGCCGCCGCATGTGGCGCACGATCGCCGGCAACTTGCGCGGCGGCACTTCGAGGCGCTCGAAATTCTCGCGCAGGCCCGAGTGGCGCAGCGATGCGATCTCGTCCTCCGGCACGCGCCGAAAGCCGAACTTGTCGGCGGGGTCGTTGATGTTGCGCAGGAACCACGGGAAGCTGTCGACCAGCGTGCCGTCGAGATCGAAGATGACGAGGGAGTAGGGCATCTGTGCGGTCATTCCGGGGCCGAGCGTCAGCGAGGAGCCCGGAATCCATAATCACGGGAGATGTCGTACTCGCGCGGCGCGAAAACCGCGAGCACTGGGGCTATGGATTCCGGGCTCGCGCTTCGCGCGCCCCGGAATGACGGATCACCGCCAGCCCATCGCGGGCGCGACGTGCTTGAGGATCGCCTCGATGACGTGGGCGTTGTAATCGACGCCGAGCTGGTTGGGCACGGTGAGGAGGAGCGTGTCGGCTTCGGCGATGGCGTCGTCCTTCTTGAGCTGCTCGACCAGCACGTCCGGCTCGGCGGCGTAGCTCCTGCCGAACACCGTCTTGCGGCCGTCGCCGAGGAAGCCGATCTGGTCTTCGCTCTCGCTGTCGTGGCCGAAATACTGGCGGTCGCGATCGTCGACCAGCGCGAAGATGCTGCGGCTGACCGAGACGCGCGGCTCGCGCTTGTGCCCTGCCGCCTTCCAGGCCTCGCGGAATTTGCGGATCTGCGCCGCCTGCTGGACGGCGAGCGACTCGCCGGTCTCGTCATAAACCAGCGTCGAGCTTTGCAGGTTCATGCCGATCTTGCCGGCCCATTCGGCCGTCTCGCCCGAGCCCGCGCCCCACCAGATGCGCTCGCGCAGGCCCTCCGAGTGCGGCTCGAGCCGCAGCAGGCCCGGCGGGTTGGCGAACATCGGCCGCGGATTGGGCTTGGCGAAACCTTGCCCGCGCAGCACTTCGAGAAACACTTCGGTGTGGCGGCGCGCCATGTCGGCGTCGCTTTGGCCTTCGGGCGGCGCGTAGCCGAAATAGCGCCAGCCGTCGATCACCTGCTCGGGCGAGCCGCGGCTGATGCCGAGCTGGAGCCGGCCGCCGCTGATGATGTCGGCTGCGCCCGCGTCCTCCGCCATGTAGAGCGGATTCTCGTAGCGCATGTCGATGACCGCGGTGCCGATCTCGATGCGCCTGGTGCGGGCGCCGACGGCGGCCAGCAGCGGGAAGGGCGAGCCGAGTTGGCGGGCATAGTGATGGACGCGAAAGAACGCGCCGTCGGCGCCGAGCTCTTCGGCGGCGACCGCAAGGTCGATGGATTGCAAGAGCGCATCGGACGCGGTGCGCACCTGCGAGTGCGGCGACGGGGTCCAATGGCCGAAGGAGAGGAAGCCGATCTTTTTCATGACGAGCCAATGTAGGGTGGGTTAGCCGGAGGCGTAACCCACCATTGCTGTATTGCAGGCGAACAGGAATGGCGGATTACGCTCCGCTAATCCGCCCTACGGTTCATTTGCTAATGTGAGGAGCGGCGCACCGTATTGCTACGCACACCGATGTTACCGTCATCCTGATGTCCTGAGACCGTCATCCTGAGGTGCTCGACCGCAGGGCGAGCCTCGAAGGATGCGGCGAGGCACCGTCGCCGCTCGGGCCGTCGCCCTTCGAGGCTCGCCATAGCGCATCGAAGACGCGCGTAAGCGCGCTTATGGCTCGCGCCCCAGGGTGACGGTTGCTCAGCGCTTCTTCTTCTGTCGCGCCTTGCGGGCCGCATAGCGGGCGTCGCGCTCGGCTTTGGCTTCCGCCTCCGCGGCGCGGGCGCGTTCGGCCGCCTCGGCGGCTTCGCGTTCCGCCTTGGCGGAAGCCTCGCGCTGGGCCGCGGCGGCCGCCTCGGCCTCGCGGGCCTGGCGTTCGGCCTTCTCCGCCTCGCGGGCCTCCCGGGCGGCCGCTCGTTCGGCGGCTTCCGCCGCTCGCTTCTGCTGCAACTCGGCAGTGGCGGGGTCCGCCGCCTTGGCGCGAAATCGGTCCAGCAACGCCTTCTTGGCGTTGGCTGCCGCCGTCTGCCGTTCGAGGAATTCAGGCTCCTTTGAGCGCGCTTTACCCATGTGGTTCGTTCGTCCTTGCCGAGGCTTTCCGCGGAGATGATTTATGCGATCAGTCTCGCGTGCGCCAGCCTATTACGGTGGCCTCGATGCGCTGGCCGGTATGCACGTTGAGCCAGTCGCCGTCTGTCCATTGGCACAGGAACGGCACCACGTAAGTGCCGACGTGGTCCTCGCACAAAACTTCAAGCGGCTGGCCCACGGGTGGGTCGCCCTCATGGGTGAAGGCATCGAGCCGCTCTTGCCGTGTCGCCATTGGCCAGAACCCGCCGCTACGGCTCGCGCGACAGCCGGCGCCATTCGGCGAGCGTCCGTCCGGCGATGCGGCCAAGCTTCACGGCCGCCCGCTCCGGGACCTTCGGCGCGCGCATGCCGGATTCGAATTCCGCAAACCACAGGCGGAATTTCGCCAGCTCGTCGGGCGAAAGCTTCAGGATGGCTTCCTCGATATCTTCGACCTTCATGGGCAAGGTGTAGCCCGGATTGAGCCAAAGCGAAATCCGGGGAGGGGCGGGGCCGATGCGCTTACGGATTGCTCTTCACCGTTTGGCGTAGTATATCTTTGCCATGATACGGTGGTGGCGCAATTCCGTGACCCGCAAGGTCTGGGAAGGCGAGCGGCCGAACCAGTTCCGCGGTCTCGACTTTGATGCTGCGATCGATCTGCTGCTGGCATTGAATGTTGCCAAGGCTTTGAGCGATCTCAGTCCGCTCAAGAGCGTCGGTCTGCACAAGCTGAAAGGCGAACGCAAAAATCAATGGGCGATGACCGTCAACGCGCGTTGGCGCATTTGTTTTGAATTTCGCAAAGGCGATGCCTACGAGGTCGAGATCGTCGACTACCACAAGGGATAAAAATCAATGCCGCCTGCCGTGCATCCGGGTCGTCTGCTGAAGCGCGAATTGAACGCACGCGGCTTGAGCGCCAATCGGTTGGCGCTTGATATCGGCGTACCGTCCGGTCGGATCACTGACATTTTGAACGGCCGGCGGTCGATCACCGCAGATACCGCGGTCCGCCTGGGCCGCTATTTCAGCAACAGCGCACAGTTCTGGCTCGACCTGCAGGGCCAATACGACATCGCTGTCGTCGAACGCAAAAGCGGGGCCGAGATCACGCGGCGCGTTCGCCCGGCGGATGCGGCGTAACCTGGGCGGATCATTAGCGGGCGATGGGAGAGGCCTGGCACAATCCGCAGGAGGTTGTGCAGGAGGTATTGGCGGATTAGCCAGGCAGGCGGCAAATGCGTAAATCACCCTGCGCTTGCTTTTGGTCCGCGACGGCAAAAGGGCGGATTACGTCGCAACGCGCTGTCTTCACGCGTCATGGCCGGGCTCGTCCCGGCCATCCACGTCTTGTTTTCGCGCGCTCAAGACGTGGATGCCCGGCATAAAGCCGGGCATGACGGATAACGGATCGTCATTGCGAGGAGCGGAGCGACGAAGCAATCCAGGGTGGCTTGCTCAGAAGGCTGGATTGCTTCGCGGAGCCTGTCATCGGACCGCGCGACTTCGCGCGGGTCCGTTGGCTCGCAATGACGGTTGCGCCATGGCCGGGCATAGCCGTTCGAAGAACGGCGTCGCTTTGCTCGCCTATGTCACGGCCATCCACGTCTTGTTTCGGTGCGAGGAAGACGTGGATGCCCGGCACAAGGCCGGGCATGACGGGCTGTCATCGTCACCGTGGCCGAGCTGATGCCGGAAAAATCCCGCGCCCGCCTGACCTGCGTCTGCAAGGTCGGCCGCCAGGTGGTGCTCGACGGCGAGGCGCTCGTGAAAGTGCCGCGCGAGGAAAAGGGCAAGCGGCCGATGATGCGGTTGTAGGGTGGGTTAGCCGAAGGCGTAACCCACCGTTCTAATCGCTCTACGCGCTATCATTGGTCCCATATTAATTCACACGCCAAATATTCGCGGATCACGATACGCGCACCTATGCCGCCAGGCCCATACAGCGGAAGGAATCGATAGCGATCATCTTGCACAATCAGCCAGCCTTCGTCCAAAAGCATATTGCCTGCGACCATTATTCGTTGCATGGCGCGGCTGCCAACCTCAGGCCAAAACGGTTCGTTACCAAGATCACGCGGGCTATCGTCTTCAAAGGCTTTTCTTTCAAACTCAGTCATCAAAGGAAGCGGCTTAAAGCCAAAAAATTTTGGCTCATCTAGCCGCGGCTCATTTAATTCATAAGCAACATGTCCGCGAGCGAGTTTTAGCAAGATGGCGGTTATCCGCTTCGTGTCCGCTTGCCATTCAACAATACCGTTATCTTTGACGAAGCGCGACTTCTTTAACATTTCGGCGAGACGAGAATTTCTGGTCAAAATTTCCGCAATACGCCGTCGCTCAATTTTAGCTGGATCAACGTCGCCAATCAAAACGCATTCGATCAGACACGCGAGGTATTCCTCGTCGAGTGAAAAACCCTGATTGCATGAAAGACACGAAGGGCTAACCAGCATATTTTCGGGATATGGCTCGTCCAAAAGAACCTTTGACGGAACGTGATCCCGCGATTGATCTGGTCCGCCACAGTGGACGCAATAGCCCATTTTTCTGCTGTCGCCGTAGCATGCAAATGCTGCGATAGACATTTAGTCCTCGATGGATGCTTCTTTCACTCCGCCGCCTCGACGCGCTTCTTCCGCTTCGCCGCCGAGCCGCGCGCCAGCACCGGCTTGAGGAACTGCCCCGTATAGCTCCCCTTGGTGGCGGCGATCTGTTCCGGGGTGCCGGCGGCGACGATCTGGCCGCCGCCGTCGCTCGCGCGCGGATCAAGTCCGGGCCATGCTTCTGGGCCGAGGTCGATGATCCAGTCGGCGGTTGTCATCATTTTGCGGCCACGGGCGTCAATTCGAACACGCGGCCATATTTGGCGGCTTCGGCGATGTCGCCGCGGCGCAATGCGAGCCGAACCGCGTCGAGCTTATGAACATCTTCCGGCGAGAGATACGGCGACCAGGCAGTATCGTCCTCGACCAGCTCGACGGGGACTTCCGCCGCATATCTGCCTTCGTGGATGAATTCTTTCGACTTACGCGTCATGCCGTTTTTCGCCTCATAAAATCCGTTGACCAGCGCTCTGGCGCCGGTCGGTAGGCCGTCACCATCACTGCCGGGGTTCCTGCATCCTTCGGCACACCCCACATCACGTGGAGCGGACCCTTCCGATCATGTTGCAGGACCAATACCGACGGCTCTTTCCGCGAGTCCGGATAATCTTCTACCGAACGGCGGATTCGATGTCGGTCAGCACATCTTCAACTACGATACCATCGGCCTCCAGTTCACGAAAGGCGTGGCGCGTTACCAGATACTCCCCGGCAATCACGAGCGCCTGCACCCGGCGTAAGGTTTCGCTCATCCCCGAACCACACCCTGGCGCTTCGCGCTGACCCTCCCCCGCCCCGCAGGGGAGAGCGAAATGACTACTCCGCCGCCTCGACCCTTTTTTTCCGCTTCGCCGCCGAGCCGCGCGCCAGCACCGGCTTGAGAAACTGCCCGGTGTAGCTGCCCTTGGTCGCGGCGATCTGTTCCGGCGTGCCGGCGGCGACGATCTGGCCGCCGCCGTCGCCGCCTTCAGGGCCGAGGTCGATGATCCAGTCGGCGGTTTTTATCACTTCGAGATTGTGCTCGATGACGACGACGGAATTGCCGGTCTCGACCAGCTCGTGCAGCACTTCCAGAAGCTTCGCCACGTCGTGGAAATGCAGCCCGGTGGTCGGCTCGTCCAGAATGTAGAGCGTGCGGCCGGTGGCGCGCTTGCTCAGCTCCTTGGCGAGCTTGACGCGCTGCGCCTCGCCACCGCTGAGCGTGGTCGCCTGCTGGCCGACATGGATGTAGTCGAGGCCGACGCGGTGCAAGAGCATCAGCACGTCGCGCACCCGCGGCACCGCCTTGAAGAACTCCAGCGCCTCCTCGACCGTCATGTCGAGCACGTCGGCGATCGACTTGCCCCGGAACAGCACTTCGAGGGTTTCGCGGTTGTAGCGCTTGCCCTTGCAGACGTCGCAGGTGACGTAGACGTCGGGCAGGAAGTGCATCTCGATCTTGATGACGCCGTCGCCCTGGCAGGCCTCGCAGCGGCCGCCCTTGACGTTGAACGAGAAGCGGCCGGGCTCGTAGCCGCGGGCTCTGCTTTCCGGCAGGCCCGCGAACCACTCGCGGATCGGCGTGAACGCGCCCGTGTAGGTCGCGGGATTGGAGCGCGGCGTGCGGCCGATCGGCGACTGGTCGATGTCGATGATCTTGTCGAGGTGCTCGATGCCTTCGATGCGGTCGTGCGGGGCGGGGGCCTCGCTGGCGCCGTTCAATCGCCGCGCCAGCGTCTTGTAGAGCGTGTCGATCAGCAGGGTCGACTTGCCGCCGCCCGACACGCCGGTGACGGCGGTGAACAGGCCGAACGGAATTTCGGCGGTGATGTTCTTCAGGTTGTTGCCGCGCGCGCCGACGATCTTCAGCGCGCGGTGCATGTTGGGCGGGCGGCGCTCCGGTATTGCGATCTCGCGCACGCCGTTGAGATATTGCCCGGTGAGCGAGGCCGGGTTGGCCATGATGTCGTCGGGCGTGCCCTCGGCGACGATGTTGCCGCCGTGGACGCCCGCGCCTGGTCCCACATCGACGACGTGGTCGGCGGCGCGGATGGCGTCCTCGTCGTGCTCGACCACGATCACGGTGTTGCCGAGGTCGCGCAGCCGGCGCAGCGTTTCCAGAAGCCGCGCGTTGTCGCGCTGATGCAGGCCGATCGACGGTTCGTCGAGCACGTAGAGCACGCCGGTCAGCCCCGAGCCGATCTGCGAAGCGAGCCGGATGCGCTGGCTCTCGCCGCCGGACAGCGTGCCGGAGGCGCGGGCGAGGGTGAGATATTCGAGGCCGACATCGACCAGGAATTTGAGCCGGTCGCGGATTTCCTTGAGCACGCGGACGGCGATTTCGTTCTGCTTGGGAGTAAGCCGCTGGGGTAGCTCAGTGAACCACTGCGCTGCGCCTTTGACCGACATGTCGGAGACTTCGCCAATGTGCCTGTCGGCGATCTTGACGCACAACGCTTCGGGCTTGAGCCGGAAGCCGTTGCAGGCCGCGCACGGCACGTCGGTGAAATAGCGGCCGATCTCCTCGCGCGCCCAGTCGCTGTCGGTCTCGCGGTAGCGGCGCTCCAGATTGGTGATGACGCCCTCGAACGGCCGCTTGGTGTCGTAGGCGCGCATGCCGTCGTCGTAGGAGAAACGGATTTCGGTCTCGCCCGAGCCGTACAGGATCGCGTCCTGGGTCTTCTTCGGCAGGTCCTTCCACTTGGTGTCGAGGGTGAACTTGTAGTGCTTGCCGAGCGCGGTGAGCGTCTGCACGTAATACGGCGACGACGACTTGGCCCACGGCGCGATCGCGCCCTTGCGGAGCGTGCGCTCCTTGTCGGGAATGACGAGGTCGGCGTCGATGTGCTGCTCGACGCCGAGCCCGCCGCATTTCGGGCAGGCGCCGAACGGATTGTTGAACGAGAACAGCCGCGGCTCGATCTCCGGAATGGTGAAGCCGGACACCGGGCAAGCGAATTTTTCCGAAAAGACGAGGCGCTCGGCGGTCTCGTTGCGCTGGCGGTTGGCCTTGGCGCCTTCGACCGGCGCGGCGTCGGCCAGTTCGGCGACCGCCAGGCCTTCGGCGAGCTTCAGCGCCGTCTCGAGCGAATCCGCGAGCCGCGTGGCGATGTCGGGGCGCACCACGATGCGGTCGACCACCACGTCGATGTCGTGGGTGAATTTCTTGTCGAGCGCCGGCGCCTCGGCGATCTCGTAGAACTTGCCGTCGATCTTGACGCGCTGGAAGCCCTTCTTCTGATACTCGGCGAGCTCCTTGCGGTACTCGCCCTTTCGGCCGCGCACCACGGGCGCCAGCAGATAAAGCCGCGTGCCCTCCGGCAGCGCCATGACGCGGTCGACCATCTGCGACACGGTCTGGCTCTCGATCGGCAGGCCGGTGGCGGGCGAGTAGGGCACGCCGACGCGCGCCCACAGCAGCCGCATGTAGTCGTAGATCTCGGTGACGGTGCCGACCGTGGAGCGCGGATTGCGCGAGGTGGTCTTCTGCTCGATGGAGATGGCCGGCGACAGCCCGTCGATCTGGTCGACGTCGGGCTTCTGCATCATCTCCAGGAACTGGCGGGCGTAGGCGGAGAGCAACTCGACATAGCGGCGCTGGCCCTCCGCATAGATGGTGTCGAAGGCGAGCGAGGATTTGCCCGAGCCGGACAGGCCGGTCAGCACCACGAGCTGGTCGCGCGGCAGGTCGAGGTCGACGTTCTTGAGATTGTGCTCGCGGGCGCCGCGGATCGAGATGATGCGGCGGTCGGCGGCGCGGCGGATGTCGTCGCGACGATCCTTGCCACCCTTCGCCGCTTTGTCGAACAGGTCATTCATGCCGGAACTCGGGGTGACAGCGCTCCCCCGCGCGGGCCGGGCGCCGTGTCATGCATCGGCCGAACGTAGTGAGAACGCCGCGGCTTTGCCAGTGCGGGGTGAGGCGCATCCCCTACATTCCGCTCATTGCCGCGCAAGCGGGAATCCAGCCGCATTTTGCGAAGATGGATCCCCGCCTCCGCGGGGATGAGCGCATTGCATGCGCTCAAATGACAAGGGCCGGCACCCTGCCGGCCCTTGCCGCTCGCTCCATCGCGGATCGGTACGCGATACTTGGCCGCCTCGTTGATCCGAGGCGTGCTCTCCTTCCGCTTGAAGCGATCAGCGGCGCCCTGCTTTTCGGCGCGCTGTAGAGCGGCTTGGTCTTCCCCGAGACACCACCAAGCCGCAGCCGGAGAAACAGGGTGAGGGAACCGCCGCCTTTCCTTTCAGTCCGGCGGCTTCTCCCTCACCCTGCGCTCGTCCCCCGACGCCCCATTCCCCGACGCCCCAGTTCAAAAACGGATCAGTTCAAAGCGGACCAGTCCGCACACGCGCTGGTCGGACCGTCACCACGGATTGAATTTGAAGTTCAGGCCCGCGCGCACGATGCTGGCGTCGAATTGGACCGGTACGCTGGCTGTGCCACAGACCGCGACGGTGCAATTCAGCGAGCCATTCGACAGGTCGACGAACAGATACTCGGCCTTGGCGGTGACATTATCGGTGATTGCGAATTCGACGCCGCCGCCGGCGGTCCAACCGAACTGGGTACTATCGGTCGACAGGCTGAGAATGGGAGAAGTGAACGTTCCTTTCACGTCACCCACCGCGCCGCCTGCCGTCCCGTAGACAAGCACGCGGTCGAAAGCATAGCCGAGGCGGCCGCGGAATGTAGCCAGCCAGTCATTAGATGTTTGGCAAAATAATCCGGCCCCGGCGCAAGCCCCGCCGCTGGTGTTGCCTTTTATATTCGTCCAATCGCCATCGCCTTCGATGCCGTACACGAATGAGCCCGACTGAAAATTCACACCAAGCGTGCCGCCGACCAGTCCACCTTTGATCTTGAAATTACCCGTGCCGGGGGAGAATCCGCTGGTCGAGTTCCAGTTACTATTGCCGAACGCATAGCCGCCGTTGATGCCGACGTAGATGCCGCTCCAGTTGTAGACCGGCGCGACGGCTGGCACGTATCTGGCGGGCGCTTGGGGCGGCGGCGCGGCTGGCAGATCGGCGGCCAGCGCGGGCGTGATCGCGGAAAGCGCAATCGCACCGGCAAACAACATCCGCTTCATATGACGCTCCTGAATACTGCGACGCCCCGCAATTCTTGCTTTTGCCGGATTGGCCCGTTCAGGCTTCGATCCGTCGTGTCCCTGTTGCCCAACAAGTATCTGATTGCGCAGTGGAATGATGTCACCCAAATGCCACAACGATGGACTTTCGCTCCCATCCGCTGGAGCAGGGCGGGAACATCGCCAAACGGGAATTCTCCCGCCCTTGGAACTCTATCGCGCAGCCGAATCTTGCCTTTTGTCAGGGAACAAAGTAGGAACGAAAGGCGACGGCGACAGCGCGAGCGCAACGCGCGTGTGGATAAGGCCGACAGCGGGCCGATCGGCCTTGCCGGTGACAAGTCCGGCACTACGGTGGCGGACAATACAGAGACGCAATACGGAACGCTGAGCGAACGGAGCGTGTGATGGCGGGAAGCGTGAACAAAGTGATCCTGATCGGCAACCTCGGCGCCGATCCGGAAATTCGCCGGACCCAGGATGGCAGGCCGGTGGCGAACCTGCGTATCGCCACCTCGGAATCCTGGCGGGACAAGACCAGCGGCGAGCGGCGGGAAAAAACCGAATGGCACCGCGTCGTGATCTTCAACGAGAATCTGTGCCGGATCGCGGAGCAATATCTGAAGAAAGGCGCGAAGGTTTACATCGAAGGCGCATTGCAAACGCGCAAATGGCAGGATCAGTCCGGCCAGGACCGCTACTCGACCGAGGTCGTGCTCCAGGGCTTCCGGGGCGAACTCACATTGCTCGACCGCGCCGGCGGCGCGGGCGGCTCCGGTGGGGATTTCGGCTCCGACACGAGCGGCGATTTCGGCTCGCCCGGACCGACGCGGAAGGTTGCCGCGGCAGGGGCGGGCGGCGGCGCCGGCCGCGGCGATATGGACGACGAAATTCCGTTCTGAGTTGCGGTATGCGTCATTGCGGCCGAGTGCGCATGGCGAGCGAGCGCAGGAGTCCCGAGCGCGGGAATTCATAATCACGATCCCTTGCTCACCGTGAATGTGGATTCCGGGTTCGCCTTGGCGCGCAACGGAATGACGACCTGACCATGCTCGACACAATCTACGCCATCAAGTTCGTGCACATGATCGCCATTGCGGTGATGTTCGGCACGTGGCTCGCGATTGTGCTGTTCATGGTGCTGGCGCAGCGTTCGCGAAACACGTCGGTTGTTGCGGTTACGGTGCTGTTCGCGGTGCGCGCCGAATTCATGCTCATGCTGCCGGCGATTGTGCTGACGCCATTGACCGGCGTCCTGCTCGCGGAGGCTATCGGGGCGCACCTCGACGAGTATTGGACCGAGGTGTCGAGCGCGATCTATGCGGCTGTGGCGCTGGCGTGGCTGGGCAACCTCGTCGTCGAGCGGCGTATCCGCAGCATCACGCAGGCAGCCGCCGTCAACGGCAAGCCGCTGCCGGAGTCGTATCGCCGGCTATTCCGATTCTGGTGCGTCATTGCGCTTGCCGCGCTTTCCGGCATGATCGCCATCATGGCGCTGATGATCTGGCAGCCGCACTGGGCCTAAGCGATGGACGCAGCAACCCCATCCCTCGGGCGGCCTGGCGTAGCCGAACTCCTGGAGCGCGCGCGCGACATCGCGCGGCTGGCGCGGGAGCGGGCGGCCGAGACCGAACGCGCGCGCCGCGTCAGCGAGGACATGGTCGCGCGGATGCGGCAGGCGGATCTGTTCCGCATCATGCAGCCGCGCGCCTATGGCGGCTTCGAGTACGGCTTTGAGGTGATGGCGCAAATCGAGGCGGTGGTGGCAAGCGGCTGCGGCTCGACCGGCTGGGTTTATGGGCTGCTTGCTTCTCACCAATGGCTGCTGGCGTGTTTTTCAGAAGAAGCACAGGAGGAAATCTGGGCTGACCGCGCGGCGACGGCCACCGGCACCTACGCGCCGGTGGCGCGGGCGGAAACTGTTGACGGCGGCTTTCTGGTTTCCGGCGCCGGCAGCTTCTGCAGCGGCTGCGACAACGCCCAGTGGCAGATTCTCGGCGGCATGATCCCGCAATCCGGCGGTCCGCCGCAGCCTAGCTTCTTTCTGCTGCGCACGGCCGATATCGTCATCGATGACAATTGGCACACGATGGGTCTTTGCGGCACCGGCAGCAAGACGATCGTCGCCGACAAGGCGTTTGTGCCGGCGCATCGCACGGTTACTTTCGCCGCGCTGTCCGCGGCGACCGCGCCTGGAATGCGCGCGCACGCTAATCCGCTCTACAAACAGTCATTCCTCGCGGTGCTGCCGGCCGCCATCGTGGTCCCGCTGATCGGCATGGCGGAAGGCGCGCTCGCCGAATTTCTCGACATGGCGAAGGGCCGCACCACGCGCGGCGCTGTGGCAGGCGGCAATCGCAAGATGGCGGAACTGACGACGGTTCAACTGCGCGCCGCCGAGGCCACGGGGTGTATTGACGCGGCGCGACTTCTCGTCTTCCGCGATCTTGCGGAGGCGCATGATATGGCGGCACGCGGTGAACCGGTCGGCCTCGACGTGCGGCTGCGCAATCGCCGCGATCAGGCGTTCAGCGCGCGCCTCTCGATCCAGGCGATCGACGCGCTGTTTCTCGCCGCCGGCGGGCAAGGACTGTTTCTCGATCATCCGCTGCAGCAATTCTGGCGCGACGCGCACGCCGCCGGATCGCATATCAGCCTCAACTGGGACTCGACCGGCAGCATGTTCGGCCAACATCTGCTCGGTCTTGAGCCAAAAGGGCAATATTGAACGCGGCGACTTTGAACAGGCCTCAGCCGGCTAACGCCAGGCTTTCCTTGCCGCCGTCGTCGCCGGCGTCCTGCGCGGCAAGTGCGCTGAGTTCCGCCCCGGCCAGCACGTAGGTAAGGCACTGCGGCAACGATGCGAAACCGTTCTTGCGGTAAAACGCTTGCGCCGGATTGTCGGACCGCACCGTCAACTCGACAATGGGACTGCCAAGTTCACAGGCAAGCGCCGCGACGCGCGCGGCGAGTGCGTGCGCGATGCCGCGCCGGCGATGCGCCGGTTCGACGATCAGATCCTGCAGAAAGATCACCGGCCCGTTCCAGCCGGTGATGACGCGACGGCTGCAGGTTGCCATCCCGACGACGGCGCCATCCGCCTCCGCCACGAAGGCGCAAAAGCCCGGAAGAGGCCCGAAGCCATCGCGCAACCAATCCGCCGCGCTGGCGCGCACCGCGTGCAGCGCATTCTCGCCTTCGGCCAGAAGACGCTTGAGTTGCATCAGTGTCGGAATATCGGTGGGGATGGCTTGCCGAATGCGAAACGGCGCCGCCTGTGTCTTGCTCTCGTTCATGGCTGCAAATTCTCGCGCAGCGACGGTGTCAGCTCGGGTCTTACCGACCGCGCCGGTCTGCGGCCGCCCGATACTCACCGACCTCCAGATGGAGACGGTGGCGTCATATGGTTAAGGAAAAATTAGCGCCGTGACGCGCCACGGAAATGCCGCGCGAGAACCCGGCTGGCCGACGGGGCGCAAAGGCAGGCCGAGCCAACAATCAGACCTTTTTGTCGAGCTTGCTGCCGATCTGGCCGGTCGGATCGACCGAGGCCGGCGGCGGGTTTTCGGCCGGCGTTTTGATGTCGCTGATCACGTTGCCATGGCCAATTCCATTTTTCTTATAGAGAGGAACGAGCAACAAGTTGTTACTTGGCGGGGAGCCGCCTGAAGGAGGTACTGAAGAGACGCCGGCCATTGGTTTTCCTCTGACGCAACTCAGGGGAGACTAGCGCCAATCGACGGGCGGTGTTCGGCGATCTGCTTAACCTGGATTAAGCGCAAGGTGGGGCAACTTTATCAGTTCGCAAGAATCTTCTGCCCGCAAGAATCTTCAGCCCGCAAGAATTGCGCGCACGCCGTCAACGACGTATTGCACCGCCAATGCCGCGAGCAGCACGCCGAGCAGGCGCGACAGCACGATGTTGCCGGTCACGCCAAGAAAGCGGCCGATACGCACCGCCAACAAAAATGTAGCGAAACAGGATGCCGCGACCACGACCACCACGGCGAGCAACAACCCCAGCAGCAGGAGATCTCCGCCGGCCCGTCCGGCGAGCAGGACCGTTGCGGTGATTGCCCCTGGTCCGGCCATGAGCGGAATCGCCAGCGGAAACGCAGCAATATTGTGCGCGCGTTCCTCGATGGCCTGTTCGGCGGCTTCGCCTTCGCGGCGCATGCGTACGCCGAACGCCATTTCGGTCGCGATGGAGAACAACAGCAGGCCGCCGGCGATGCGGAACGCCGACAACGAAATGGCAAGCCGGTCGAGCAGCCAATTGCCGACCAGAGCGCTGCCGATCAGGATCAGGCCCGCGATCACCGACGCGCGCAACGCCACCCGATGGCGAAGCTTCGCCGGCATGCCCTCGGTGATGCCGATGAAGGGCGGCGCCAGGCCGACCGGATCGACCACGACCAGGAGCGTCACCAGCGCCGAGATGAGATAACCGAGCGGCATGTTCCGACCGATAAACAGAGCGGACAATTTCGCCATCATCCTATCGCGCAAACAGGCGACTTGAATGACTTGATTGTGGAACCAACGGGCAATCGTCGAACAGGGTCCATGACTTGATCGTAAGCCACTGAATTCCCATATGAAAATCAATCGGCGGACGGCCATTTTGAGGGTGGCGCCCGGGGCCTGAATCAGTTAAGCAGAACCAGCTTTTTTCGCGAGATTCCCTTTGGCAGACAACGACGAAACCCAGCCGGAAGACACCGGCCCCAACGACATTCGCCCGGTTTCCATCACCGAGGAGATGAAGAAGAGCTACCTCGATTACGCCATGAGCGTGATCGTGGCGCGCGCGTTGCCGGATGCGCGCGACGGGCTCAAGCCCGTGCATCGCCGCATCCTCTATTCGATGCACGAGAACGGGCACACGCCCGATAAGAAATACGTCAAATGCGCTCACGTGGTCGGCGACGTCATGGGCAAGTACCATCCCCATGGCGACCAGTCGATCTACGACGCGCTGGTGCGCATGGTGCAGGATTTCTCCATGCGCCTGCCGTTGATCGACGGCCAGGGCAATTTCGGCTCGGTCGATGGCGATAACCCGGCAGCCTACCGTTACACCGAATGTCGATTGGCGCGGCCGGCGATGGAACTTTTGCGCGATCTCGACAAAGACACGGTCGACTTTGCGCCGAACTATGACAATTCCGAGCACGAGCCGGTGGTGCTGCCGGCTGCCTATCCAAATCTGCTCGTCAACGGCGCCGGCGGCATTGCGGTCGGCATGGCGACCAACATCCCGCCGCATAATCTCGGCGAGGTGATCGACGCCTGCGTCGCGTTGATCGACAACCCCGGGCTCTCGATCGAGGAACTGATCACGATCGTGCCCGGGCCGGATTTCCCGACCGGCGGTCTCATTCTCGGCCGACAGGGCATCCGCGCCGCCTATCATCTCGGCCGCGGCTCGATCGTGATGCGCGGCAAGATGGAGTACGAAACGCTGCGCGGCGAGCGCGAGGCGATCGTCTTTTCTGAAATTCCCTATCAGGTGAACAAGGCGCATCTGGTCGAGCGCATCGGCGAGTTGGTGCGCGACAAGAAAATCGAGGGCGTGGCGGCGTTGCGGGACGAATCCGACCGCGATGGCTATCGGGTCGTGGTCGAATTGCGCCGCGACGCGGTGCCCGACGTGGTGCTCAACCAGCTCTACCGTTTCACTGCGCTGCAATCTTCGTTCGGCGCCAACATGGTGGCGCTCGAAGGCGGCCGGCCGCAGGTCATGAATCTGAAGGACATGCTGATGTCCTTCATCACCTTCCGCGAGGAGGTGATCTACCGCCGCACCAAGCACCTGCTCGGCAAGGCGCGCGACCGCGCCCACATCCTGGTCGGGCTTGCCATCGCGGTGGCCAACATCGACGAGGTGATCCGGCTCATCCGCGCCGCCAAGGATGCCAACGAGGCGCGCGACGAATTGATGAAGCGCGAGTGGCCGGCGCGCGATGTCGCCACCATGGTCACGCTGATCGACGACCCGCGGCACGCCGTTTCGCCGGAAGGCACGACGCGGCTTTCGGCCGAACAGGCCAAGGCGATCCTTGATCTGCGTCTCCAGCGGCTCACCGCGCTTGGCCGCGACGAGATCAAGGCCGAACTCGACAAGCTCGCCGCCGAGATCGCCGACTATCTGGACATTTTGCGCTCGCGCGCCCGTATCCAGAGCATCGTCAAGGACGAACTAGCAAAGATAAAAGCCGAATTTGGCACGCCGCGCCGCACCATCATCATCGATCAAGAAGGTGAGATGGAAGACGAGGATCTGATCCAGCGCGAGGACATGGTCGTTACGGTGTCGCACGCCGGCTACGTCAAGCGCGTGCCGCTGTCGACCTATCGGGCGCAGCGCCGCGGCGGCAAAGGCCGCGCCGGCATGCAGACGCGCGAAGAGGATTTCGTCACGCGGCTGTTCGTCGCCTCGACCCACGCCCCGGTGCTGTTCTTCTCGTCGCGCGGGCAGGTCTACAAGGAAAAGGTCTGGCGGCTGCCGCAGGCGGCGCCGCAGGCGCGCGGCAAGGCGCTGATCAATATTCTGCCGCTCGAGCAGGGCGAGACCATCACCACGATCATGCCGCTGCCGGAGGACGAGTCGACCTGGGAACGGCTCGACGTGATGTTCGCCACGACACGCGGCACGGTACGGCGCAACAAGCTGTCGGATTTTTCCGACGTGCGCCGCTCCGGCATCATCGCCATGAAGCTCGACGAGGGCGATTCCATCGTCGACGTGCAGATCTGTACTGAAAGCGACGACGTGCTGCTGACCTCGGCGGCCGGCCAATGCATCCGGTTTGCGGTCAACGACGTTCGGGTGTTTTCCGGCCGCACCTCGATGGGCGTGCGCGGCATTAACCTCGCGGATGGCGACAAACTGATCTCGCAGTCGATTCTGCGCCACGTCGAAGTCGCTGCCGAAGAGCGCGTGGCGTATCTCAAGCGCGCGAACGCGGTGCGGCGCGGACAGACCGTGGAGCTCGAGGAGAGCGGCGGCAACGGCGACGCCGAGGAGGCCACCGGCGCAATCGAACTCGGCGAGTCGCGCTATGTCGAGATGTCGGCCAGAGAGCAGTTCGTGCTGACGATCTCAGAAAACGGCTTTGGCAAACGCACCTCGTCTTACGAGTACCGCACCACCAACCGCGGCGGCAAAGGCATCGTCGCCATGGCGATCACCGAGAAAAACGGACGCATCGTCGCGTCCTTCCCGGTCGAGGAGAGCGACCAGATCATGCTGGTCACCAATGGCGGCCAATTGATCCGCTGCCCGGTCGACGGCATCCGCATCGCCGGCCGCTCCACCCAAGGCGTGATCGTGTTCAACACCGCCGAGGGCGAGAAGGTCGCGTCGGTGGAGCGGCTAAGCGACGAAGGCGGCGAGAGCGGCGAGAGCGGCGAGGAGTGAGTGGCGGCGTTGTCGCCCGCTTGATCTCAAGAGAAGCGCCGATGAATTCGAACACGGTCTTTTGGCTGGTGGCGGCAATTGGTTTCTTTGGCGTCGCCGGCCTTGGCGCGCCAAATGCCTGGGGCCAGACGGCGGACCCGCGGGTCGCCGATCTTGTCCAGGCCGGAAAACTTCGTGTCGGTATCGGCGTTGGCAATCATGCCTCCGCCGTCAAAGACGCTGCGACCGGCGAGTTGCGGGGCGTCGCAACCGATCTTGCGCAATCGCTTGCGGCGCGGATCGGCATTCGATTGCGGATCGTGGAATATCCCCGGCCCGGAGCCGTGCTCGACGGTGCTCGAGCCGGCGCATGGGACGCGACCTTCCTGGTCAGCGACCCTGCCCGGACCGCTGAGGCCGATCCGACGCCGGCCTATATGGAGAGCGATTTCACCTATCTGGTGCCGGCCGGCTCTTCGATCCGGCATGTCGGCGATGTCGACCGGCCCGGGGTTCGTGTCGCCGTTTCGCGTGGTGACGCAGTCGATCTACGCTTGAGCCGGATCTTGCGGCGCGCCGAACTGGTTCGTGCGGACAGCCAGGCCGCCGGCGTCGCGCTGCTGCGTTCCGGTCAAGTCAACGCCTACGCGGCGCCGCGCTCTTCGCTGATGGCGTTGTCAGGCGAAGTGCCGGGGTCCGACGTTTTGGACGATGGTTTTGCGTCGATCGCCTGGGCGGGTTTTGTGTCGAAGGGCCATGCAGGACGCTTGGCATTTGTCAGCGAATTCATTGAAGCCGCCAAGGCGTCAGGGCTGGTCCGGCAATTCATCGCGCGTGAAAGGCTGCACGGCATCAAAGTCGCGCCGCCCTCAAAGGCAGCGCCGGGCGGCGGCCATTGACGGACCGCCGCTCCAGCGCCCCGGCGCGTTGCTAGTGTGCCCGCTGCCAGCCATCAGGCGGATACGGCACGTGCATCGTCATCAGCACGATCGGCGCGCCGCCGCTTGGGGTCACCTGATGTGGCGTGTTTGGCGGGATGAGGATCATGTCGCCCTTGACCACGGCGTGAGGGTTGCCGCCGCTGATCGATGTACCGCTTAGATTATATGCGTTGACGCGCTTCTCGTTGACGAGCTTGCCTTCCGTGACGATGGTGCCCGTGCCCTCGAGCACGACCATCAGCTCCGCATCTTTTTCATGCAAGGCCGCCGGTGCATTACCGGGGCGATATTCGAGCTGCGCGCGATAAGGGGCGAGCAGCAGGATCGGCTCGGCGGTGACGGCCGCGTTTGGTTTGCGATCGGCCTTGGCCTTGTCGACCAATGCCATGATGTCTTTGTTGGACATGAATTGGCTGATCAGCGGTGAAGCGGGTGATTGGGCCCACGCGTTCGATGCTGCGATCGTGGCGATCAGCGATAAAGCAAATATCATGGCGCGCATAAAACCTCCCAGTCTCGGCTTTGTGCCGGCGCAGGGAGTAAATATCCGATGCTTAAGCGTTACAAGCCTAAGGCGCCAATGCTGCGATGCACACGTCAGTGTCGTCGTCATGCATTTCGTGAAAAGCGATTGCGGCTTCGACAAACGATGCAGCAATCGGCACACGAGTGAAACAACGATGCCCGGTTTGTCGTTGCATAACCTGACCGAAAGGCTCCGATCAGTGCCGCGCGTCACATTCCGCGCCGGAAAATCTTCCTATCATGGCGTTATTGTAATCTTTCACGCGTGTTACTCCGAACGGAGCAATAACTCTGCGGCACCGCAACGTGCGAAGGGGCCTTGACGAGCAAACCGGCAAGGCGGACCCTGATCGCGGCAACTTAGGCTTGCAGCCGCAGGCTTGCATCGGACCGGGTGCTCCGTTCTGGCGCGCGGTCCTCATATGAGGGGCATCATGGCATCGCACGGATTCGTCAAGCAGCAGCGCTGGGAAAGACCGGCTGTCATTGGATTTCTCGGCGCAACCAAACAGTCGGCTTGGAGCGAATTCATTCCGCCGTTTGAGCAGCGATTGCGCGAACTCGGCTGGATCGACGGCCACAATCTGGAAATCGACTTTCGCTGGGCCGATGGCCGTTCGGATCGTTATGGAAAAACCGCGCAAGACTTGGCCGGCCGCGGCGTCGACGTGATCCTCACCGCGGGAACGCCCGCGGTCGTGGCCGCCAAGAGGGCCACCAAAGCCATTCCGATTGTGTTTGCCGCCGCCGGTGATCCGGTCGGCAGCGGCCTGGTTCGCAGTCTTGCCAAGCCGGGCGGCAACATCACCGGCATCTCCAACGGCCAGACCGCGCTCGCCGCCAAGCGGCTCGATCTCTTGAACGATGCGGTGCGCGATCTCCATGACGTCGCGATCATGGGCAATCGCGGCAGCCACAATGTCCAGCTGGAAATGGCGGCGGTTCAGAAGCATGCCCGCAAGCTGAAGATCAACACGATCATCCTCGATGTCCGCAACGAGGGACAACTTGCAGCAGCCATCAAGCGGGCCAGGGAGAAGGCGCAAGCTCTCTATGTCTGCACCGATCCATTCGTCACGCATCATCGGGTCGGCATCAACATGATGGCTGCGGGCGCCGGCCTGCCGACAATGCATGCATTCCGCCATTTCGCCGAGGCGGGCGGTCTCATGTCCTACGGCCCCGACTTCCGCGACCTGTTTCACCAGGCGGCCGATATCGTCGACCGTATCCTGCGAGGCAGCAAGCCAGCCGATATTCCGGTCAAACTGGCGACGAAGCCGGAATTGGTGGTCAATCTGCACACCGCGAAGGCGCTTGGCATGCGCCTGCCGAAGACGATCCGGCGCCACGCCGACGTAGTCCGGTAGCGGCTCTGCCGGCGTTCAAGCCTGGATGGATGCAACAACGTTGTGAGCTATCATCGGCCGGCGGATGCCCTTGAGGGTGAATTCCCCGGCCGGTTCGACCGCGACCGCACCCTCGATCGCCAACAGAACGCGGGGGCTGATCAAGATCTGGCCGGGCTGCGCTTCGTCGCACAGCCGTGAGGCGACGTTGGACACCATGCCGATTGCCGCATAGTCGAAGCGGCCTTCGAATCCGATCGTGCCGAGCGTGGCATAGCCGTCGGCGATACCAATGCCGAAGCCGAGGTCGTGGCCCAGCCGCCGCCATTTTTCGACCATCGCGGCGATCGCTTGGCGCATGTCGAGCGCCATACGCACGGCCTGCAACGCCGGGTTTTCGACCGGTACCGGATCGTTGAAAATCACCATCACGCCGTCGCCGGCGAACCGTTCGAGCGTGCCGCCATAATCGAAAATGATGCGGCCGATCGCCGAATGATATTCGCGCAGCAGAGTCATCACGTCTTCCGGATCGGAGCTCTCCGAAAAGCCGGTGAAGCCTCGCAGATCGCAGAACAGAGCCGCGATCTCGCGGCGATGGCTTTCGAGCTGCTTTTCCGTGCCCGATGAAACGATCAGGTCGGCGACTTGAGGCGGCAGGAAACGCCGCAGCCGGCCCATGCGTTCGATTTCGGCGACCTGGGAGGTGACACGCTCCTCGAGCTGCTGATTCAAGGCGCGAAGCTCCTGGGACTGTACTTCCAGCTGGCTCGCCTGCTGATGGACCGTGACGTATGAGCGTTCCAGTTCGCTCGTCCGCTTGCGCAGTTCGTTGAGCAGACGCGTGTTCTCGATGGCGATGACGGCCTGCTCGGCGAAATTCTGCACCAGCGCTACCTGCCGGTCGGTGAAAGGACGAACCTCCACGCGGTAGATGACGATCGCCCCGATCAGCTTGCCGTCCTTGAGCATCGGCACGCCCAGCATGGACCGCGCGCCCGCCAGCCGGGTCGGCGCGCTTGGGCTCGGACTCGCAGCGTCATCATCGATGTGAGACACCGCGTTGGTGTGCATGACGGCTTCGAGGATGGTGCCGGGGAGCGGCGGAAACGATCCGCGACGGCGCTGGAATTTAGCGAAGGCTTCCGGCGTGCCGACCTCGGCCGCGAGCTGGAAGGTTTGGCCGTCGAAGCGGAACAGCGTGCCGAACTTTGCCTCGCAGATGCGCACCGCATTCTCCAGCATGGCCTGGAATACCGGTTCCTCGCCAGGCGAAGAGCTGATGATGCGCAGCACCTCCGATGTTGCCGCCAGCTGCTCGGCTGCGCGGTGAACCTCGTCCTGAAGACGTTGAATGAGCTTGGGGTATGCGGCGGAGTCGGTGAGCGCCGCGGCGCTGTCGCTGGCTCGGGTGGCTGGCTTTCGCGACGGACGGGGGCGGGCGGGTTTCGACTTGGCGGGGCGGCTCCCGGTCGCGCGGCCGCCTGTTCGGCTGGGCCGTTTCATGCGGCCTCCTGGGGAGACCGCGTGAGCGCCCGCCACCTTGGCGAAGCCTGGCGGCTGTCAAGACGCGGCGCAGGAATGCGCAAACACAGCATCGCAGAATGCGCAGCCATGGCGCTGAGCGCTGCCGCCGGCCTCATTATTCAATCCTCCTCCACCCCGCCGGAGCCCACTATAGCAATCCGCCGGTGCCGGCAAAACGAGGAAGAGCAGGAAGGGGCTTGAAGACGACCTCCCTTGCCAACCGCAAGAACCTTGCCGGCGACAAGAAAAAGGGCGAGCCGAAGCCCGCCCTGAGTTCTAGCCACTTCAAGATTTGATTGTCCGACCAACGGCCGGCTTTTGCGTTACCACTGATTCTTCAGCAGGCTCGCGTTGTAGCCGTCATTGCCGCCACCGGTGAATTCCGGGTTGTTCCCCGGCGCGATGGTGTTGTTTGGCGGCACCATCGCGAAGCCATCCACGCCGCGGCCGCGCAACTGAGCAAGCGCGGGCGAGGTGATGCTGAAAGCCGCGATCGCGGCGATGAGAATAAGCTTCGACGTGTTTGTCATTGTCCTTCTCCTTGCCTTTAACCGCGGGGCGGCACCATGCCGCCGCCGGTTGACCTGGAGCAAACACGCCGCCGGTGCCCAAGTCTGTTATGCAGATCACACTTTGGACAGCGCGCAGGCGACACAGTGCGCCGCGTCACTTTTCAATTTTTAGATGCTTTTTCAGAAAACGCGTGCGCAACTCGCGAAGGAACGCGCCTATCAGCATGCCGGGCCAACCGAAAATCCGCCGCCGCGAAGAATCTGCGATTACCGCGATTGCTCGAAGGCATCCTCGATGGCGTGAAGCGCCTCGGGCTTGAGGATGATGGTCCACCGGTTTTTGAGCTCCAGAATGCCGCGCCGCTGCCATTCGCGCAGGCAACGGTTGACGTTCTCCCGGGTGGCCCCGGACATTTCCGCCAATTCACGTTGCGACAGCGCCAGTTTCTGGGGCCCGCGGCCTGGCGCCGGGTAGCGTAACAAAGCCCTGGCGAGCCGGGCCGGCAAATCGAAGAACGCAATCTCTGCCATGCGTTCGTCCGAACGGCGAATTCGTGTGCAAAGGAGCTGCATCAGGTTGAGACATGCGGTCGGGTTGTGCTCCAGAAATGCCAGCATGTCGCGGCGATCGAGCACCATCAGTTCGCAATTGGTCAGCGCCATCGCGCTGGCCGAACGGGGCTTGCCGTCCAGCAGGGCGATTTCGCCGAACAATTCGCCGGCGGGCAAGTCGGCGAGAATAACTTCTCGCCCCTTCGGGGCCGGAAGCGAGATGCGCACGATGCCCAGAAGGACGCCCATCATGCTGGAGCCAGGCTCCCCGACATGAAAAATGGGCTCGTTGGCAGCGAACGTGCGTGATCGTGCCAGCGCGGCGAGATCGCGGCGTTCCCGTTCGTCCAATGCCTTGAAGAGCGCGCAGCCATCAAGCAGCTTGCGCGCCCGCTCGGTAGTCACGGTGTCCACGGTCGCCCCCTTCCGGCGGCGCAGCAGAATCGATGGCCGCCTCGGCGCGATGTGCCGCTTTAAGTCCGAGACATATTCGTTGAAGCGGTGAGGGGTGTCCAGGGTGCGGAAGGTCACGGAGGCGAGGCGTGTCAAAAAACGGTCATTATGTTTGCGCGCGCCTTAACGCTGCGCCAACGGATTTTGCTGTTTTCAGATTTACGGGTATTTCGCGCAGCCAAAAGCCGCGATGGAAGACCGGTCGGCGCGCCGGCGGCCTTCCATTGCGTGATGCGGGGACGGCTCCTTCAGGGACCCACAACCATGGACGCATCGGCGAGCGAACTCGAAAATCCGGGCAGCGCCGAGGCCGCGACAATCATCAGGGTCAGGCCGATCGCACAGAAGGCGAGAACGACCATCACGTCGGGCTGGCGGACCTTTGAGAGCAGCCAGCCTGCTACGCCGGCAGCTCCCGAGGAGGCGGACTTGCCGAATTGTTGCATGGGACCGAGGGACGACAGCTGGGTCATATGTCACTCCTGCGTTGCGTAAGCTCATCGCACGCCCCGGCGCATGAGCTCGATTCATTCGCAGATTGAAATTGATCGGTTGGGCCTCGGGCGTCTGTGCCGCGCATCACAGCGCGATGGCGCAGGCGCGCGCGGCGCAGTGCCGTACATCACATCTTGCGCGGACGCTCTGGACTAGCTTTGCCGTCACGGTCGGTTGACCGCAATGACAGGCGCTCGGCGAACATTTTCAAGCCGCACGAAGCGCCGGCAGGGACACGGAGCCGTCATGGAACAGAGTCTGGCAGTGTCGGGGGCAAAGGCCGAGTGGCAGCCGTCCGTCAAGATACGCTCGGACGAAACATTGATCGCGCTGATCGCGGCGCAGGATCGGAACGCCATGCGCGATCTGTTTGCGCGCCACAGTGCGCGCGTATTCCGGTTTCTGCGGCGCGCTATTGCGGATGCGGCGGCGGAGGATCTTCTGAACGAGGTTTTCATCGAGGTGTGGAGCCACGCCGGCCAGTTCGAAGGCCGCTCGAAGGTCTCGACCTGGATATTGGCGATCGCACATTTCAAGGCTGTGGCTTGGCGGCGGCGGCGAGGTTTTGACCAGCTCGATGACGGTGCTGTCGAGGCGGTCCAGGATCTTACCGACGATCCGGAGGTCGTGGCACACAAGCAGGGGGCCGGCGCGGTGATCCGCGAATGCCTCAAGCGGCTGTCACCGGCCCATCGAACGATCCTCGATCTGATCTATTATCACGAGCAATCGGTCGCCGAGGTTGCCCGGATCGTCGGTGTACCGGAGAATACCGTGAAGACGCGGGCGTACTATGCCCGCAAGTGTCTTGAGCAGCTGTTGGCGGAACGCGGGGTTGATCGCGAGACGTTGTGAACAGTCATTCGCTTGCGGCTTATCCGCGTGGTGTCGTGGTGTCAGTGCGAGGGGATTACTCCGCCGCCACCAGCCGCCGCTCGGCGCTTTCCACCACCATCGGCGTCTCCCAGTCCTGCCGCAGCGGCGGCGCGGCCCAGCGTTTGGTCACCATCTCCACCCAATCAGGCGTGTAGAAAGCATCCGCTGCGGCTTTGCCGTCCCACAGGTAGATGCCGACCAACGTCGCGCCGTCAGGGGCGATGCCGTAGTATTTGCGGATCAGGCCGGGAATGCCCTCGTAGGTGTGGGCCGTCGCGTTGATCGTGGCGACCAATTGCGCCTTCGACGTGCCGGCCGGAACTTTGAACGTCCACATCACCGTATGCATGACCTGTCTCCTGCATGGTCAGTCCGCAGCGTCTGATATTCAATCATACGGCGTTAGCGGACGAAAGACGCTCTCCGGACTTGCCAGCACGTGGCGCAACAGCAATTGTCCGGCTGCCGATTATAAGAGGTGCAAAACGATGTCGATTGAATGCAAGACGTTTGGCGGGCCCGATTTGTTCGGCTACGTCGCGGCGCCAAAGGCGGGAGCGCGGGGTGGCGTTCTGATTCTCCCGACGATCTTCGGGGTCAACGAATTCGCCCGTAACTATGCCAACGGTTTGGCCGATTCCGGACTTGCGGCGGCTGTCTGGGACATCAATTCCGGCCTGCCGCTCTCGACGGATTACCAGGAGTGCATCAGGCGGGCGCGAACGCTCACCGACGAGGCCGTACTCGGCATGACCGCGCGATGGCGCGACACGCTCGGGGGCCAGTTCGGCGCCGGCGCGATTGGCGTAATCGGCTTTTGCATCGGTGGCCGCTTCGCGATTTTGCAGGCGTCGCAGGACCGCAGCATCGCCGCCTGCGCCATGGCTTACCCATCGATTGAAAATCCGCGGCTGCCCAATCAGGCCATGGATGCATTGACGCTGGCCGCGCACATCGCTTGCCCGGTGCACATGTTGCGTCCCGGCAATGATCACGTCAGCAGTCCCGAAACCTATGACGTGCTGACGCGGGCGCTGCTGTCGCGCCGGCAGCCGACGACGATTCAGACCTATCCGGAAGCCGAGCATGGCTTCATGCACCGGCCCACGCCGGAAGCAAACGTCGCCGCGACCAGGCTCGCGTCGCCTCCGCTCGTCGCATTTCTGCGGACGTGCCTGAATTGAGCGGGAATGACGAACAGGCGGCGGCGTTTCTCAAGGCCGCCGTTGAGCAACTGGCACGCGGCGAGGTGCAAGCTGCACTCGTGGCAGCGAGCGAGGCGTGCCACCGCGCGCCTAACGATCCGCGCGCGCATTATGTTTATGGTCAGGCGTGGCTTGGGCACAATCAGCCGGCGCGCGCCGAGCAGGCATTCGCGGCCGCGATCAAGCTCGCGCCACAGTTTGCCGATGCCTGGATCAACTACGGCATCGCCCGCTACCGGCAGGGTGCGATCGAAGACGCCAAGACGGCCATGCGGCAGGTTCTTGTGTTCGCACCTGGCCACGCGGTCGCAACATCGAATCTTGCGGCGTTCATGCGCATCAGTGGCCACTCGGAGAGTGCGGAAAGGCTTTTACGGCAACAACTGGCGCAAAAGGCTGATGATATCGGGGCCCGGCTTAACCTCGTAGCCGATCTGTTGCAGGAGGAGCGGGCGGCCGAAGCGCTCGCGCTGTTGGATGAGGGCGGCCTCCGCAGCGGCGATCCGCACGCCGTGCGGCACTGGCATTTGCAGAAGTCCCTGGCTTTGTTGCAGCTTCGGTGCTTCGAGGAAGCGAGGGCGGTTCTCAATGCGCTTGCGGCGCTTGGTCCGGTCCCTGCCGAAATAGCGCCGTTGTGGCACTGGCGTCACGTTCTGCTGGCGCTTGGCGAGCGCAACGGTAACGCTGCGCGCGACGCTGCTGCGCGGATGGAGACAGCGCTTGGTGCCATGGGTCCCGACGCGGTGCCCGAGCATCAGATCATGGCGCATTACGACCTTGCCAAATTCTGGTCGGGCAATGCCGCGCCTTCCAGGGCCTTCACGCATTGGGTCGCCGGGCACAAATTGCTGTCGCGTAGCCAGCCGTTCTCGCGAGAGGCGCACCGCGCGTTTGTCGATGCCAACGTCGCGCTGTTCGACCGCAAGCGCTTTGTTGATGGGCCGCAGGCGAGCAACAATGACCCGGCGCCGGTCTTCATCGTCGGCATGCCGCGCTCCGGGACAACGCTGATCGAGCAGATACTCGATGCTCATCGCGACGCTTATGGCGCGGGCGAGCGAGTAGCTCTGGCCCAGTCCTTCTACAGCCTCGGCCACGGCGACGGCGCAGCCGCGGTGCAGCGCATCGCCGCGCTGGATGCGGCGGCCCTCGATGCCGCCGCGCAGAATTATCTGGCCGCGCTGCACGCGCTGGCGCCGGACGCCAAACGTATCGTCGACAAGATGCCGGGCAATTTCAATTATCTCGGTCTCGTTGGGCTGATACTGCCCGGCGCGAAGGTCATCTATTGCGCGCGCGATCCGCGCGATATTGGATTGTCGATCTTCACCTTCCGCTTTCACGGTGCGCATGGCTACGCGCACGATCTCGCCGATCTCGGCTGGTATATTGCCGAGCACGAGCGGCTGATGGCGCATTGGAAGGCCGCGCTGCCGAATCCAATTCTCACAATAAGGCTTTCAGATTGGGTCGATGACTTCGATGGCACGCTGGCGCGGTTGCTGACCCATGTCGATCTGCCGCCCGATCCGAATTGTGCACGCTTCTACGAAAGTGACAGCCGCGTGCGTACGGTGAGCCGCGCCCAGGTGCGGCAGCCGATCAATGACCGCGGCCTCGGCCGCTGGCGCACCTATGCAAATGAGTTGGCGCCGCTGATCGCCGAACTGGAGCAGGCCGGCAGTCTTGACGGGTGGCGTGGCGAAGAGAAACGAGTTGGCTAGATCGAGGCAAACGGTCAATCAGTTGAGTGCGGGGTTCATGACGACGACATGAGCAACGCCGATTGCGTCCGCGGGGGCGGAAAACACGGCCTTGAAGACAAGGCGCCCGACGGAGAAGCACGATGGTGACATTTACTGTAGGCAACGGCGGCGACCTCAGCAACGCGCTCAACGTTATCGATTCAAATCCATTCCCCAACAATTACGTCATCAACATTGACGGCCCGATCACGCTCAGCTCGCAGCTGCCGGCAATCAACCTGCAGAGCGGTGCGACGCTGACAATCCAGGGAACGAATGGTAGCGGCGGTGCGCAGGTCCAAACCATTAACGGCGCCAACGCCTACAGCGGCCTCTTCGTCTATTCGGGCGACGTCACGGTCGAAAACCTGACTTTGCAAGACATGAAGGCGCAAGGCGGCGCCGGCGGCAATCTCGCCGGCGGCGGCGCCGGTTTGGGCGGCGGGCTGTTCGTGGCGGGCACCAACGGCAGCGGCGGCAATGACCCGAGCCAAGCGACTGTCCCCGTCGTCACCCTGATCAATGTGAACTTCAGCGGCGACCAGGCGGCTGGCGGCCACGGCGGTAGCGGGGTTAGTGGCAGCGGCGGTGGCGGGGGACTTGATGGCGGTCATGGCGGGAACGGCAACACGGCCGGCGGCGGCGGCGGCGGCGTGGGGTTGGGAGCTTTGGGCGGCACCGATTCGTCGGGCGCCACGCCTGGGAACGGGGGAGCCGGAATCATCCCTGGCGCCGCTCCTGGCGGGCATGGCGCCAGTCTGCTCGGTGGTGCTGGCGGGGCATCCGGCGGCGGCGGCGGCGGCGGCCCAATCGCCGCCGGTGGCGGTGTCGATGGCAGCCTCGGGACCTCCTCTCACGGCGGCGGCGGCGGCTTCGGCGGCGGCGGCTCGGGCGCGTTCAACGTCACGGCTGGCATCGGCGGCTTCGGTGGCGGCGGCGGCGCCCCCGGTGGCGCCGGCGGCTTCGGCGGCGGCGGCGGCGACTCCCAAGGCATACGGGGCGCCGGCGGCTTTGGCGGCGGCACCCCCTCGATCTCCTACACCGCTCTGGGCGGCGGCGGCGGTCTTGGTGCCGGCGGCGATATTTTCGTCCAAGAGGGCGGCTCGCTCACAATCGAGGGCGGCACGCTTTCGGGCGGCAGCGTCTCTGGCGGTCCCGGCGGCGGCAGTCCGCCGTCCAATGGCCTCGCCTTGGGTAGCGGCCTCTTCCTGCAAGGCAGCGGAACGCTGACGGTCGCATTGAACCTCGGGCAGAGCGAAACGATCAGCGACGTCATCACCGATCAGACTGGCTCCGGTGGCACCGGAGCGAATGCCGGAAGCTGGGGACTCTTCTTCAATGGCGTCGGCTCGCTGACGCTGGCCGCGGTGGACAGTTACAGCGGCGGCACGACGATCGAGTCCGGCACGTTGCAACTCGGCAGCGGCAGCAACATCGGCTCGATCAACGGTGACGTTTTCGACGAAGCGGCGTTCGTGGACGACGACGCCGGCACCAACACCCTGAACGGTGCGATTTCAGGCTCGGGCCTCTTTCAGCAGATCGGGACTGGCACCACGATTCTGACCGGGGCCGACAGTGTCGGCAGCGGCACGACAATTGAGGCCGGCACGCTGCAACTCGGTAACGGTGCGACCACGGGGTCGCTCGTCGGCTTGAGCGCGGATGACGGGACGCTCGCGATCGATCACTCCGATACGGTCACCTGGAGCACTTCGATACAGGGCACCGGAGCCTTCGCGCAGATCGGCGCCGGCACCACGATTTTCACCGCGTCTCAGGACTACACAGGCGGCACGACGGTCAGCAACGGCACTTTGCAGCTCGGCTCAGGCGGCAGTCTGAAGAGTGTTGGGGTTCTGACCGTTAGCGGCGGCACCTTCGACCTCGGCACGGTTAGCCAGACCACGGGAGATCTTACGCTGACGGGCGGCCTGATCGAGGACGGCACGCTCGACAGCGCGGCGTTTGGAGTCCAAGCCGGCACCGTGAGCGCCGTGCTCGTCGGCAGCGGAGCAGTGACGAAGACCGGCAGCGGAACGGTGACCTTGTCGGCGGCGAACACCTACAGCGGCGGCACGACGGTCAACGGCGGCATGCTGATTCTGTCAGGGGCCAATGCCTACACAGGCGGCACGACAATCACGACGGGCACGCTGCAGATCGGTGATGGAAGCAATTCTGGATCGTTGAGCGGCAATGTGACCGACAACGCCACGCTGGCAGACGATCGTTCCGACACCCTGTCGTGGTCGACCACCATATCGGGCAGCGGAGCGTTCGCGCAGATCGGAAGCGGCATCACGATCTTCGACGCCGCCGAGAGCTACAGCGGCGGAACCACGGTCAGCAACGGCACACTGCAGCTGGGCGCAAGCGGCAGTCTGGCCAGCGTCGGGGCGCTGACTGTCAGCGGCGGCAGCTTCAACCTTGGCGCGGCCACACAGACCACTGGAGCCTTGACGCTGACGGATGGCCTAATCGCAAACGGAACATTGGACAGCGCGTCATTCGGCGTTCAGGCCGGCACAGTGAGTGCGGTGCTCGGCGGCGTCGGCGCGTTGACCAAGACCGGCGTCGGCACGGTGACGTTGTCGGGATCAAACGCGTATAGCGGCGGCACGACTGTCGACGCTGGCACCCTTCAGATCTCCGGAAACGGCACGCTCGGGTCGATCACCAATGCGTTGACCGTGGGCGGCGCCACCCTCGACCTCGGCGCCACGACACAGACGGCCGGACCGCTGAGTCTCACTGCTGGCGTCATCCAAGACGGCACGCTGGACAGCGCGGCATTCGGCGTTGCCGCCGGCACGGTGAGCGCGGTGCTCGCCGGCGGCGGCGCGCTGACCAAGACCGGCGCCGGCACGGTGACGTTGTCAGCGGCAAACACTTACAGCGGCGGCACGACCATCAGCGGCGGCACATTGCAGCTCGGCAGTGGAGGCAATTCGGGATCGTTTCTCGGCGGCGTTACCGACAACGCGACGTTCGCCGTCGATCGTTCCGATATCTACACCTTCGGCGAAACTATTTCCGGCAGCGGTGCCTTCGCGCAGATCGGCTCCGGCACGACAATTTTCACGACTTCCGATACCTATGGCGGCGGCACCACGATCAGCGCTGGCGCGTTGCAGCTCGGCAACGGAAGCAGTGACGGATCGATCAGCGGCAACATTCTGGACAATGTCACGTTCGCCGATGACGATACCGGAAGCAACACGTTGAACGGCACGATTTCCGGCTCGGGCGTATTCCAGCAGATCGGCGGCGGAACCACGATTCTGACTGGCGCGGACAGCGTCAACGGCGGCACAACGATCGAGGCCGGCACGCTGCAGCTCGGCGACGGCGCGACCACGGGATCGCTCGTCGGTCTGAGCGCCGATAACGGCACCTTCGCCATCGACCGCTCCGACACGGTCACCTGGAGCACCACAATATCGGGCAGCGGCGCGTTCGCGCAGATTGGCACCGGCACCACGATTTTGACGGCGGCGCAGACTTACACGGGCGGGACGACCGTGCTTGCCGGATCCTTGCAACTCGGCTCCGGCGGCAGCCTGGCGAATGGCGGCAACCTCATCGTCAATGGGGGCACGCTGGGCCTCATCGGACACAATCAAACGATCGGCGACCTGTCCGGCACCGGCGGGTTCATCGCACTCGGCAGTGACAATCTCACGGCGGGCGCGGCGGATTCCACGACGTTCGCCGGCGCGATCTTCGGGTCCGGGGCGTTCGTCAAAGTCGGCGCCGGCACCCTCACGCTGAGCGGAGCGAACAACTACAGCGGCGGCACCACAATTTCGGCCGGCACGCTCGCCCTTGGCAGCGGCGGTTCGATCACGGGCAACGTGACGTTCGCCAATACCGGCGCAGCGGAGACGATACGGCTGGATTCCGGCAGCAATCAGCTTGGCGGTGCCCTCGGCGGCTTTGCGCTGAACGACGACATCGATCTCAGCTTTCTCGGCTTCAGTTCCGCACTCAGCGCCGTGTGGCAGGAAAACGCCGGCAATACCGGCGGGACTTTGTCGTTGGATGAGACCGGCGCGACGCTCGTTACGCTGAATCTGACCGGTCAATATGCGTCGGGCAATTTCGTCCTCGGCAGCGACGGCGACGGCGGCACGACGATCGGGCTTGCAAATCAGCCGCCGCCGCCGGCCACGACCGCCACCATGATCATGGAGCGTGGCGCTGATGGCAGCTACGAGGTCTACGACATCGGCGGCAATACGATTCTTTCGGCTTCTTTGCTCGGCCAGATCTCAACCCAGTTGCAGGTCGCCGGCATCGGCGGTTTTGACGGAAGCGATCCGGCCGATTTGCTGATGCGTGATCCGACAACCGGAGTGCTCACGCTGTACGACGTGAGCAACAACAATATCGTCGGCCACGCGACCCTGGGGCAGGTCGGTCTCGAATGGCAGGTCGCGGGATTCGGCGATTTCTCCGGCAATCCGGGCGAAACCGATATGCTGATGCGCAACGCGAATGCCGGTGTGTTCGAAGTCTACGACATCAGCGAGAACGCGATCACGTCGGCGGGGCCGATGGGCCAGGTCGGTCTCGAATGGCAGGTCGCGGGGTTCGGCGATTTCTCCGGCCATCCGGGCGAAACCGATATGCTGATGCGCAACGCGAATACCGGTGGGTTCGAAGTCTACGACATCAGCAGCAACACCATTACCTTGGCGACCGGCATGGGCCAGGTCGGTCTCGAGTGGCAGGTCGCGGGATTCGGCGATTTCTCCGGCCATCCGGGCGAAACCGATATGCTGATGCGCAACGCGAATACCGGTGGGTTCGAAGTCTACGACATCAGCAGCAACACCATTACCTTGGCGACCGGCATGGGCCAGGTCGGTCTTGAATGGCAGGTCGCGGGCTTTGGCGATTTTTCGGGCAACGCCGACGAGACCGACATGCTGATGCGGAACTCGGGCACCGGCGCATTCGAACTCTACGACATCAGCAAGAACGCCATCACGTCGGCGACCGGCACGGGTCAGGTCGGACTCGAATGGTCGGTCGCCGGCGTGGCGTCGGTCGCACAACTCGGCCAGGCGATGGCGTCATTCGCCTCGAACGGCGATGTGGCCGTTACCGCCCCGCCGCCCGGCCCGCAAGCAACTCAACACCTTACGGCCGCTCCGCTGACTCAGCCAAGCGGGTTGCCGGCGGCGTCAGCCAGAATGTCCTGAATTTCACCCGATCAAAGGACTTCAATCGAGCTGCACCTTCCGTTCGTAATAGGTCCACAGCAGCGGAAACAGCCGCGGATTGAACGTGCCCGCGGCGCAGTCGCGTGCTTCGTCTTCGGACAACGCAATGGCGCCGCCCATGATCTCGGCCTGAAGCTGGATCTGGGCGTTCTCCTCCAGAAACGTGCAGGCGAAAAACGCCTCTTCGGCGCTGCCGCCGACGACGACGCTGCCGTGGCCGCGCATCTGCGCCACGCGATGGTTGCCGAGCGCGCGCGAAAGATCGGCGGCCTGATCGTCGTTCACCACCAGGCGCGGGTTGTCCCAGGTCGGCACGCCGGTACAGAGAAACGACCCGTGCAGGAACACCGGCTTGAGCGGCTTGCCGGCGATGCCGAGGGCGCGTGCGTGCGGCGCATGCAAATGGCACACGCACATGGCGTCCGGCCGGTCGCGGTGAATCTGAGTGTGAATGCGCCATTCGAGGGGAATGAGCCCCCCCGGATGCTCGATGATGCTGCCGTCGATGTTGTAGACGAAGATCTGCTCGGGCCGCACGGTCGCCTTATCGGTGCTGGCGCCGGGGCTGATGAAACACTTCGGTGTGCCCGGAACGCGGATCGAGACGTGGCCGAACATGCCGATCGTGCCCTGCATGTTGAGCATGCGCGCGAGCGTCGCCGTCTTTTCGCGCAACAACGTTTCTTCACTCATCGGATTTCCCTTTTTGAAGACTTTTTGACGACTTGGCCGCTGCGGAGCGATAGCTACAGCGTATTGGCCGCGCCGGCTTGGCGGATCAGCTCGCCCCAGTGATCGATCTCGGACGCGAGGAATTTCTGCAGGTCGGCGGGCGACGGACTTTGCACCGGGATCGTGCCGAGCTTGACGATCAATGCCTTGACATCGGGCGTAGCGGCGGCGGCCGCGAGTTCGGCGCTCAAACGGTCGACGATCGGTTTTGGCGTCGCCGCGGGGACCGAGACAAGCGTCCAGCCGACCGCGTCGAAGCCGGGCACCCCCGCCTCGGCGATGGTCGGCACGTCGGGCAGTGCCGGCACGCGCGTTGTCGAGGATACGCCGAGAGGACGCACCATCCCGGCTTTGATCTGGCCGGTGACGCTGCCGGCATCGGCGAACATCAGTGCGACATGGCCGCCCATGACGTCGTTGAGGCCAAGAGGTGCGCCGCGATAGGACACCGCGACCATCTTGGTGCCGGTCATTTTCTGGAACAACTCGGCGGCGAGATGGATCGCGGAGCCGGGACCGCCGTGGGCATAATTGATCTGGCCGGGTTTCGACTTCAGCAGCGCAATCAGCTCCGCGACTGAGTGAACCGGCAGCTTCGGATTGACCACCAGTACGAGCGGGGTGCGGAAGATCAGCGATACGGATTGCAGATCCTTGAGCGTGTCGAACGGCAAAGATTTGAACAGCGTCGGATTGGCCGCGATCGAGCTTGCCGAAGCGAGCAGTGTCCGTCCATCGGGAGCCGCCTTGATCACGTTCTCGGTGGCCAGCACGCCGCCGGCGCCGGCGCGGTTTTCGACGACGACTGGCTTGCCGAACCGCTGCTGGAGTTTTGCCGCGACGGCGCGCATGATTACATCGATGCTGCCGCCGGCAGGGAACGAGACGATGATGGTGATCGGACCCGATGGAAAGCTGTCAGCCGAGGCTTGTGCGCTCGGCGAAGCCGCGGCGGCGATGAGCGGCGCCAATAGCAGTGTGCGTCGTGTTGGCATTTCTTCTCCCGATGCCGCCATGTGTCACGGCAGCCTTCTTGCTTATGATGTTCTTCCGGCGAGGGTGAGCAGGTTGGGCGACGAGGCCATTGAAATGCGTATGACTGGCGAAATCCAGTGCGTGGCCGTTGTGTCAGTGTCGCACTACAAGCATCCCACGACGTGACCGCGCGAATCCTTGATTGAAATCGAGCACTCGAGACGCTTGAGCTGAGCCTTGGCGTCTTCATCGCCCAGCGCGGCGGCGCGCGCGTAATAGTCTTTGGCGGCCTTGATGTCCCGCGGTCCGCCGCGGCCGCTGGCCGCGAACGAGCCCATCCATTCCAGCGCATTGGGATTATTTTGCGCGGCGGCTTTCTCGAACCATGACCGTGCGGTGACATCGTCTTTCGGTCCGCCGACGCCGTTCGCATACATCAGGCCGAGCTGGAATTGCGCGTCGGCCGAATTTCCTTCCGCGGCACGGGTCAGCATCTCGCGTTCCTGTGCCGGATCGGCTGCGCTGCCGCTCGCTGCGCCGGCTGTTGCCAGACGGGTGAGGGCGCGGGGATTGCCGGCGGCGGCGGCACGCTGAAACAGGGCGCGCGCCTGCGCGTCGTCCCTGGCTATCCCGGCGCCGGCCTCAAGCAGCGTGCCTAATTCCACCATCGCGGCCGAACTGCCCTTGGCTACGGCTTTGCGATAGGCGGCGATCGCTTCGCCCATTTGTCCATTGACCGCATAGGCGCGGCCCAACTCATAAAGCGCCCGGCGCGATACACCCGCGGCCGCCTTGCAGAACTTGATCGCGATCGGAATGTCACGCTGTTCGACGCGGGAGACGCCTTGCACGGAGGACGGCTTGTCCGGATCGGTCGGATCGGCGGCAACGCGATCGCACAGCACGAGATCGGCCGATTGCGCATGGGCCGCGGAGTGAAGCGGCGGCGTTATCGCAGCTGCGGTAAAAATGCCCCAGGCGGCCGCGACAGCACGTGATCGTGCTCCCATGAGTTAAGGTCCTGCTTCTCACGCAAACACGATCCGACCTTAAAGCCGGCACCTTGGGCTGGCAAGTTTATGATCCGTAAGCTTCGGGCTTGTGTGCGTCATCGCGCGCCCGATAACATCCCTCTCAGCCTCATCACATCCGGAAAGATGCAGCCATGACGACGCCGATTACGCTCAAGGACATCACGATTTATCCGATCGTCGAACAGCAGGGCCCTTTCTTCAATGCCCTGCAGTTTTTCCCGAAGCTCGGCAAGGAGACGCTGGACGAGAACCGCTCGTGGCTGCAGCCGACATTTATCGATCCCGACGGCGGCGTGATTCTCTGCATCCAGGGCTTCGTCGTGAAAACGGCACACCACAATATTCTGATCGACTCCTGCGTCGGCAACCACAAATCGCGGCCGATGCGGCCATTCTGGAACATGATGAACAGCGATCGGTTCGAGAAGGCGCTCGCCAGCACGGGACTGAGTGTCAATGACATCGACTATGTCATGTGCACGCATCTGCACGGCGATCATGTCGGCTGGAACACCAAGCTTGAAAACGGCCGCTGGGTGCCGACCTTTCCGAAGGCGCGCTACATCATGTCGGATCGCGAGCTTGCGTATTGGACTGCGCGCGAAAAAGAAAATCCGCAGAGTTTGCCGTGGATCACCGACTCAGTGCTGCCGATCGTCGCTGCCAAACGCGAGCAGATCGTCAAGAGCGATTTCGCTTTCAGCGAAACGGTACGGTTCATGCCAACGCCCGGTCATACCATCGACCATTTCTCCGTCTTGGTCGGCAGAAGCGGTGACGACGCCCTGATCACCGGCGACATGATCCACTCGCCGATCCAGGGCAAGTATCCGGATCTCGGCATGCTGGCGGACTACGATTCAACGCAGGCCGGGCAGACCCGGCGCCAGGTTTTTGACCGCTTCTGCGAAGAGCCGACGCTGATGTGCCTGACGCATTTCCCCATGCCGTCGACGGCGCGCGTACGCCGCTGGGGCGACGGTTACAAGTTCGTCGGGACCGGCGGATAGGCGAGGCTCTCGGCGCGCGAGGGCGCCGCCACTTCACGCCGCCAATTCACGCCGTTGTCGGTTCGTCTTCGAACTTGAAGCCGATCTGTTGCAGGCCCTGGAGCGCGCCTTTGCCGTACTCGGTCTCGATCTCGCGCGCCAGGCTCGGCGCGTAGGAAATTGGATCGGCCTGCTCGGCGGTCTCCGGCACGATCATGACAAGGAGGCGCCCGGTTTCGTTACCGACATTGCGGAAGCTGCGGTTCTCACCGCGCGGCACCGAAATCATGTCGAGCGGATCAAGTACGAGCGAGTGCTCGCCGCGATCGCCCCAGGCGATTTCAAACCGGCTCGACAGACACATGAAGTTTTCGACGGTATTGAGGTGACGGTGCAGTCCGGGCCCGTTGCCCGGTTCGCACTCGGCGATTGTCACGATCAACCCGCTCGGTCCTTTGACCGGGGCGCCGGCGCTGCGGCCCTTGTAATCGGCCGGCGCCATGACCGGATAGACACGCCGCGCCGTGATCTTTTCCACCGCGCCGGGTGGAATGCCGTGCGCGGAAAAATTCTGCTGCTGGTAAGTCTGCAATTTGTTGAAGCGGGCAACGCGCTTTTCCATGTCCGCAGGCGTCGACGATGTCGTTGTCACGGCGGTTCCTCCATCGGGCGCGAATTCTTGGGGCGCGAATTCTTGAACGCGATTATTCTCGCCGGCCGGCAAGGTGTCGAGTCCAAAAGGCTGCGATTTTTAGGCGCTGGGCGTCGCGCCTTCCAAAATTTGCGCCAGCACCGGCATGTCGATGTTGCCGCCGGACAGGATGACGCCGACACGCTTGCCGGCGAAACGATCCTTTTCTTTCATCAGGGCCGCAAGCGGAGCGGCGCCGGCGCCCTCGGCGAGATTGTGGGTCGCTGTGTAGTAGAGCCGAACCGCATCGGCGATCTCATCTTCAGTGACGGCGACAATCCGCGCAGCGCCCGCCTTGATGATTGCGAACGCCTCGGGCTGCGGATCGCGGCACGCCATGCCATCCGCAAACGTGCGCGCCGAATTGGTCGGCACGGGATGGCCGGCGGAAAATGACAGAGCAAAGGCCGGCGCTTTGTCGGCGACGACGCCGACGATCTCAGTCTTCAGCCCGAGCAGATCGCGCACGGTGATCAGGCCGCAAATACCGGAGCCCATACCGACAGGAACGTAGACTGCGTCGAGGTCTGTATGCGCGGTAAACAGCTCGAGCGCGTAAGTGGCGACGCCTTTCACCAGTTCGACATGGAAAGACGGAACGAAATGGTAGCCGTGCTCACGCTCCATCTGCATGGCAACGGCGCGGCTTGCATCGAAGTCGGTGCCGGCAGTGACAAGTTCGCCGCCAAACGCGCGCATCGCCGCGTTCTTTTCGGGCGAATTGCCTTCTGGGATAACGATGGTGCAGGGAATGCCGTTACGCGCGGCGGCCAGCGCCACCGACTGACCGTGATTGCCGCGTGTCGCGGTCACGAGGCCCTTGGGAGCCCGACCCGTCCGGCATAGTGCATCGACATAAACCAAACCGCCGCGGGCTTTGAACGACCCGGTTGGCGTGTGGTTCTCGTGCTTGACCACAACGATGGCGCCCGCGGCGGTGGTCAGCAGCGGCCACACGTAGGCGGGGGTGGGCGGCACGGAGGCCCGCACCGTGGCCGCCGCCGCGGTAAGTTCATCGAGCGAAAACAGCGGCATATCCAGTCTCTTGGGCCATTCTCATCTAAGTCCTTACCCGCTCACGCAAATTGAAGGGCGGGTGGCCGTAACGCCGGAAGTTGCATGGTCCGTGTGTAAATGTCGCATAAATTTTCATCTAAATTACGAAAATAATACATATACAGACGTCCGCTTGCGGCTCATGCTTCCTCCTGGCGTCCGGCTGGCGGCCGGCCGCCGATAACAGGCGGGCCCTCACTGAAAGAGGGACCGTTCAGGAAAAACAGGAGGAAAACACGTCATGAAGAAGCTGCTTATCGCCGCCGCTGTCTCGGCATTGGCAATTTGTATGGTGCCCAATCTCGTCGGCCAGGCCCAAGCGGCGCCGGCCAAGAACCCGATGTGCGCGCTGGCCGGAGCACAGAAGAACCCAATGGCGTGGGACGAATATTACGGCTGCTTCGGTGCACGCCCGACCATGCAGCGAGCGATGGTCCGCTCGACGCATGGCGCGCCGGAGGGCGATTTCTGCAAAATGGCCGGCGGACAGAAGGACATGGTCGGCTGGTCCCAATTCTATGGGTGCTGGCACCATTAAGAGGTTGGATTTTGCCAGCGGCACGGTCAAGGTTTTTCGGCTCCCCCTTGGCCTGCCGCGACCGCCTCTTTTGCGGTAAGCCAGATCCAGAGGGGGCGAACGCAATTCGCCCCCTTCTTCGTGGTGCAGTTTCTCAGCTGCCGGATCGTCCCGCTGCCGCTATTTCCGCGGAGCGGAAGCGAAGCGTTGCGCTTCTTCGGCGGCGCGAAACAAAGCCTTCGCCTTGTTGATGCACTCCTGCTGCTCAAATTCAGGGTTGGAGTCGGCTACAATGCCGGCGCCGGCCTGCACGTACATGACACCATCTTTGACCAGGGCCGTGCGCAGCGCGATGCAGGTGTCCATCTCGGCGCCGGCGGAGAAGTAACCCACGCAACCGGCGTAGAGCGAACGCTTCTCCTTCTCCAGGTTGTCGATGATCTGCATGGCGCGCACTTTCGGTGCGCCGGACACCGTGCCGGCCGGAAAACCGGCAGCCAGGGCATCGAGCGGATCGCAGTCTTTGCGCAGCTTGCCCTCGACGTTGGAGACGATATGCATGACTTGGCTGTAGCGCTCGACGAAGAACTGATCGGTGACCTTGACGCTGCCGATCTCGGCAACGCGGCCGACATCGTTGCGTCCAAGATCGAGCAGCATCAGATGCTCGGCGCGTTCTTTGGGATCGGCGAGCAGTTCCACCTCAAGCGCCTCGTCCTCGTGTGGTGTCGCTCCGCGCCGCCGCGTGCCGGCAATCGGCCGGATTGTCACGACGCCATTTTCAGCTTTGACCAAAATCTCCGGGCTCGATCCGGCAATCGCAAACTTCCCGTAATCGAGAAAAAACAGATAGGGCGACGGGTTGATTCGGCGAAGCGCGCGATAGAGCGCGAATGGCGGCAATCGAAACGGCGCCTCGAAACGCTGCGACAGCACCACCTGGAAAATATCGCCGGCCGCAATGTATTCCTTTGCCCGCTTCACCATGCGCTTGAATTCAGCCGACGTGGTATTCGATCGCGGCGCCACCTTGAGCGGGCCGCGGTGGGTTTCGGCGGCGGATTTGCCGAGCGGCCGGTCGAGCGCGGCGACGACCTCGCTCAGGCGCTTGCGCGCGCGCGCGAGCGCCGCTTTTGCGGTGACCGACTTCTGCGGTCGCACCGGTGTAACGACGGTAATCGTATCTTCGACGGCATCGAACACTATAATCAGTGTAGGGCGGACGATTATCGCGTCCGGGATACCGATCGGATCGCCGCCAGGCTCCCCCAGCGTATCCTCCATGAGGCGGACGGTGTCGTAGCCGAGATAACCGAACACGCCCGCCGCCATGGGCGGCAATGCATCGGGCAAAGTAATGCGGCTCTCTTCAATCAGCGCGCGCAAGGCTGCCAACGGCGCTTCGGCGGCAGGCTTGAAGTCGTTGGGGCGATCCCGCGCCTCGCGGTTGATTTCGGCACGGCTGCCGCTGGCGCGGAAGATCAGATCCGGATCGAGGCCGATGATCGAGTAACGGCCGCGTACCGCGCCGCCTTCGACGGACTCGAGCAGAAAGCTCATTGGCCGCGTACGTTTGCGGTGAGAACTCCCCGCGTGTGCGCCGGTGACCTTGAGGAAGGCCGAAACCGGCGTTTCCAGGTCGGCGACCAGCGTTGTCCAGACCACCTGCGGCGAGCCCGCCGCGTAGCGTGCGGCGAATTCGGCAGCCGCAGGCGCGATCTGCATTACTCGCTTTCCGGTGGCGTGGTGTTGCCCACGGCCTGCGCCAGCACGGACTGATTGATCGTGGTGCCCAGATTGTCTTCAAGCCAGCCGAGATATTGGGTGAAGACGTCGTCGCTCATAGCCTGCTGCAGAAGCTGCACGAGCTTCTTGCCGTCGGCCGAATTCGGATCGAGCGGTGGCGTTTTGACGTCGCTGACGCGGAAGACCATCCACTGGGTGGGCTTGTCGCCGTCAGAACTGCCGAATGCGCCGTCAGCGGTATGAAAGACCGCATCGACAACCTTGGCTGAGATGCCGTTGTTGGCGGGGCCGCGTTTCAAGTCCTTTGCCGACTGGATCGTCACGTTGTCGGCTTTGGCGAGCGCATCGAAGGGGTTGCCGCTTTTGAGCTTGCTGAGCAGATCAGCGGCCTTGGCTTTGACGCGCGCCGCAACCTGGTCGTCGTGCCAGTGCTGCTCGACCTCGGCCTTGACCTCATCAAGCTTGCGATCGCGCGCCGGCGTCACCGCTTCGACTTCGTACCAGACGTAGCCGCCGTCGGCATCGACCGGATAGGTATCCACGCCGACGTCGTTGGCGAATGCGCCGCTGATCACGTTGGTGGCTGCGGGTATGGCGACGGCGAATTTTCCGGAGGGGTCACGGCCGGAACGGTCAATGTCAAGCGTGATCGTCTTGAGACCGAGTGTCTTGGCGGCTTCCTCAAGTGTAGCGCCACCGGCGCGGGCGTCTTCCATCTTGTCGTGAAGGCTCTGGACCTTGCTTTTGGCGCGTGCGAGCGCGATGTCGGTCTTGATGAACGGCTCGACGACGCTGAATGGTTTCGTTTCCGCCGGATCGACACTCAGCACCGTGAGGATGACCACGCCAAACTTGCCCTGAACCGGTGCGCTTACTTCGTCCGGCTTGAGCGCAAATGCAGCGTCGGCGACGGTAGGATCGATGATCCCCGATTTAGCCACCGTTCCGAGATCGATATCGCTCGCTTTGAGACCGCGCTCGGTGGCGAGAGCATCGAACTTGACGCCCGACTTGAGGCGCGCACTGGCAGCCTGCGCCTCCGCCATGCTCGGAAACACGATCTGCTCGATGTGCCGGCGTTCGGGCGTCTGATATTGCTTGAGATTCTCGTCGTACTGTTTCTTGGCGTCTGCGTCGGAAACGGTAATCGATTTCGCCAGCTCGGCCGGCGTGACGACAACGGTCGCAACCTTCCGGTACTCGGGCGCGCGAAACAGGATTTTGCGATCGTTGAAATACTTGGTCAGCTCCTCGGCGGTCGGCTGCGGAATGTCGCCGGCCTGCTCGGGACCAAAGGCGACGTACTGAATGCTGCGCTGCTGATTCTGAAACTGATTGACGGCGTCGAGATATATCTTTGGCACGCTGATGCCGGCGGAGACAGCCTCTGTAATTTCACGGCGTGGAATTGTGCGGCGGAGCTCGTCGAAATAGCGCTGTTCGGAGAATCCGATGGATTGCAAAAATTCCGAAAACCGTGCGCGGTCGAATTGCCCGGTCGGTGTCTGGAAATGCGGGTCTGCCAGCACCTGCTGGACAATATCGGACATCGGAATGCCGATTCGCATACGCTGCGCGAGCTGGTCGAGACCGGCCTGCGCGATCAGTTGGGCCAGCACCTGCCGGTCGATCCCCAGCGCCGCGGCCTGCTCGGGCGGAACCGGACGGCCAAGCTGCTGGCCGAGTTGCTGCAGACGTTCGTTATAGGCCTGGCTGAACTGATCCTGCTGGATCTCGGTGTCGCCGATCTTGGCGAGATAAGTTGAGCTGTAGCCATGGAAAATGTCGTTGATGCCCCAGACCGCGAAGCTGCCGGCGATGACCGACAACACAACGGCCATGAGGATGCGGCCGAGCCAATTTTCGGAGGCTTTACGAATTCCTCGAAGCATAAGTTCCAGCGTGGTTGGGTGAAGAAATCGCCCTGCCGAAGCAAGGGCCGCACATCATACGGATGGTCGCATTGCGCTGCAATCGACTGAATTGACTGTTAAAACGTCCCTTTTCGCCGTGCAATCGGTCTGCTAACGGCTCTTTGTCGCATTTTTGAGGCCCTTGGCATGACGCGCCGCCCGCTTGTCGCTGGCAATTGGAAGATGAACGGCCTATCCGCCGCCAGGGCGACGCTGGACAACATTATTGTCGGGGCGGCCAAGCTCCCTGCACACGTGGACGTGCTGATCTGTCCGCCGTTTACGCTTGTTTCCGCCTTTGCGGCGCGGGCCCGTAACACACGAGTTCGCGATCGGCGGGCAGGACTGCCACGCGAAGCCTTCTGGCGCCCATACGGGGGACATCGCGGCCGAGATGCTGGCCGATGCGGATGCGACAGCCGTGATCGTCGGGCACTCCGAGCGGCGTAGCGACCACCACGAAACTGATGCGCAGATCCGTGCCAAGGCGCTGGCCGCCCGCCGGGCCGGGCTTCTACCCATTGTCTGCGTCGGCGAGACGCGCGCCGAACGCGATGCTGGCCGCGCTCGCGCGATCGTCGGCAGTCAGCTCAACGGCTCCCTGCCGGACGGTGCACCGGACTTTGTCGTCGCCTACGAGCCGGTCTGGGCAATCGGCTCCGGTGTCACGCCGACGGCAGCCGATGTCGCCGACATGCACGGCTTTATCCGCGAGCGGCTTGTGTCGCGCTACGGCAACGCGGCGGAAGCAGCCCGCATCCTTTACGGCGGCTCGGTGAAGCCGGCCAATGCCAAAGAATTCATGGCGATCGCGAACGTTGACGGCGCTTTGATCGGCGGCGCCAGCCTCAATGCCGACGAGTTTCTGGCGATTGCTGGCGTTTACGGCTGAGCAGAACTGCGGCAACGCCTGTCGCGCCCGTCCGTAAATCGGATTACCCTGACTGCGACATCCAAGAAGAATGGCCGGCGGGCTCTTTCGCCGTGCAAAGCACACCGCGCTCGTTCGATCGCGGGCCAGAGGGAGAACGCCATGGCTGACGACAGGCATCCGATACGCCGTCGCAATTTTCTGATGGGCGCGGGGACCGCGCTTGCCGCGTCGGTCAGTCCAGAAACGCAGACGCAGGCCGCGCCGGCGGCGGCGACGCCCGACGCCGAGCCGTTGCTCACCTTGACCGAGACCGAGCACGCCTTTGTGGTTGCTGCGGCTGATACGCTGATCCCGGCCGACAATTTGTCGCCATCTGGCAGCCAATGCGGCGTCGCCACCTTCATCGATCGGCAACTGGCCGGCGCTTACGGCAACGGCGCGCGGCTTTATCGCGACGGGCCTTTTGAAAAGGCCAAGCCCGAACTTGGCTATCAGCTGCCGCTCAACCCGCGCGAATTCTTCCGCGCCGGGATTGCGGCAGCGAATGAGTGGTCGCGCAAGACCCATGGCAAGGATTTCGACCGCCTCGCGCCGGCCGATCGCGAAGCCGCCCTGAAGGCCATGGAGTCCGGCAAGGCAGAGTTCTCCGGCTTTTCCAGCCGCGGTTTTTTCAATGCGCTTCTGGAACTCACGATGGAGGGCTTCTTCGCCGATCCGATCTATGGCGGCAACCGTGCCATGGCGGCATGGAAAATGGTCGGCTATCCGGGACTGCCGGCTACCTATCGCGAGGACATCAAAAAATACTTTGGCAAAAAGTACGACAAGCCGCCGCAGTCGATCGCGGACTTTTCGTAAGGGGAGACGGCCATGACAATCAAATTGAAGGAAACCGACGCTGTTGTCGTCGGCATTGGCTGGACTGGCTCGATCCTGGCGCGAGAATTGACCAAGGCTGGCCTCCACGTGGTCGGCCTGGAGCGCGGCTCAAGGCGCATGCCGGGCGAGAATTTCACCATTCCGTCCGTGCGCGACGATCTCAAATACGCCGTGCGGCAGGAACTGTTCCAGGATACGCAGCTCGAGACGGTCACGGTGCGTCATTCGCCGTCGGAGGCGGCGCTGCCGATCCGTCGCCTGGGCTCGTTTCTGCCTGGCACCGATCTCGGTGGCGCGGGAGCGCACTGGAACGGCATGACTTGGCGCTGGCTGCCGTCAGATCACAAGCTGCGCACGCATCTCACCGAGCGCTACGGCAAGAACGCCATTCCGGCCGAGATGACGATTGAAGATTTTCCAGTTTCCTACGACGAGCTCGAACCCTACTACGACAAGTTCGAAAAACTCTGCGGCGTCTCGGGCAAGGCGGGCAATCTGCGCGGCAAGATCGTCGATGGCGGCAATGTGTTCGAGGGGCCCCGGCAGAACGAATATCCCAATCCGCCGCTTATTCGCAGCATGGCGGGCACGATCATGGACGAGGCATCGCGCAGCCTTGGCTATCACCCGTTTCCGTGCCCATCGAGCAACATGAGCCAGACCTACACCAATCCCGAGGGGCTCACGCTCGGTGCCTGTGAGTATTGCGGCCACTGCGAGCGCTTCGGCTGCGAAGCCAACGCCAAGGCGTCACCCAATGTTTGCATCCTGCCGGCGTTGCTTGCCGACGACAGGTTCGAATTGCGTACCTATGCGCAGGTCAAGGAACTCGTCTACGACAAGACCGCGCGCAAAGTCACGGCAGTGCGCTATGTCGATACGCGCAGCGGCGAGGAATACGAGCAGCCGGCCGGCATCGTTATCCTGGGCGCTTACGTGTTCAATAACGTGCTGCTGATGATGACCGCCGGCGTTGGCGAACCGTACGATCCAAAGACCGGAACCGGCGCGGTCGGGCGGAACTACTGCTATCAGGTCAGCGGCAACAGCGTGACAGTGTTCTTTGAAGACAAAGAGATCAATCCGTTCATGGCTTCAGGCGCGCATGGCGTGTTGATCGACGACTTCAACGGCGACAATTTCGATCACGCCGGGCTCGGTTTTCTGGGTGGCGCGTGGATTCAGGCGGGGCCGAGTAACGGCCGGCCGATTTTCACCCGACCGGTGCCGCCCGGCACGCCACGCTGGGGCAGCGCATGGAAAGAGGCGACGGCGAAATGGTACAATCACGCCTTTAGTATCGGTGCGTCAGGCTGCAACTACGCGCATCGCGAAAATTTCCTGGATCTCGACCCGACCTACAAGGATGCGCTCGGCCGGCCGCTGATCCGCATGTCCTATAATTTCCACGACAACGACTACAAGCTCGCGCAATATATCGGCGGTGTCCTTGGCCGATTGGCCAAGGCCATGAACCCGACGATCATGAGCAAGCCGACCGTCAAGCACGGCGACTACAGCGTCGTGCCCTACCAGTCGACCCACAACACCGGCGGCACCATGGCGGGCAGCGATCCCAAGACCAGCGCAGTCAATCGCTATCTGCAGGCCTGGAACGCCGACAATCTGTTCGTCATGGGGGCGTCGGTGTTTCCGCAAAATACCGCATACAATCCGACGGGGGTCGTTGGCGCGCTCGCCTATTGGTCGGCGCACGCGATCACCACGCAGTATCTCAAAAGCCCGGGCCCACTCGTCCACGCCTAATTAGATAGGGAGCTCGATCATGACCGACGACACTATTCCGCGCCGCAAATTTCTCGTCGGCGCCGGGCTCGCGAGCACCGCGGTTGCAAGCGGACTGGCGGAGCCGACGCCCGCAGCCGCGCAAAGCCCGGCAGCAACTGCCGCCGCAGCGCCGACACCGGCGCCGGCCCAACCGGAGCCGCTTCTGGCGCTCAACGAGACGGAGTTTGCGTTTGTCGTTGCCGCCGTCGATACGCTCATTCCGGCGGATGAACTGTCGCCGTCGGGCAGCGACTGCGGCGTCGCGGTCTTCATCGACCGCCAGCTGGCGAGCGCCTGGGGCGGTGGCGCCAAGATGTACCGCGCTGGACCGTTCACCAAAGGCAAGCCGGAGCAGGGCTATCAACTGCCACTGACGCCGGCTGAGTATTTTACCGCGGGCATCGACGCCGCCAATGCCTGGTCGCGTAAGACCTACGGCCGCGATTTTGATCGGCTCGATCCGGCAAAGCGTGTCGAAGCGCTCAAATCGATGGAGGACGGCAAGGCTCAGTTCCAGGATTTCAGTTCAAAGGCCTTTTTTGGCCGCCTGCTCGGCATGACCATGCAGGGGTTTTTTGCCGATCCGATCTATGGCGGCAATCGAAACAAAGCCGGCTGGAAGATGCTCGGATTCCCCGGCCTGCCCGCGACTTACGCCAACGTGTTCGAGGAGTATCGCGGCAAGCCCCACAAGGTCGAACCGCAATCGATCGCTGACTTTTCGTGAAGGGACAGTGTCATGGCAAAGCGTTTGAAAGAAGTCGACGCCGTGATGGTGGGGATGGGCTGGACCGGCTCGATCCTGGCCCGCGAACTGACCAAGGCTGGGCTTAATGTCGTAGGCCTCGAGCGCGGTCAGGATCGCATCCCGGGCGAGGATTTCATTCTGCCGGCAGTACGCGATGAGTTGCGCTATTCGGCCCGCCTCGAATTGATGTGGGACAATTCGACGGACACCCTGACCTTTCGCAATTTTGCGAACGAGCAGGCGCTGCCGGTTCGCCGCATCGGCGCGTTTCTGCCGGGGGAGGGCGTCGGCGGTTCCGGCATTCACTGGGGCGGCTTGCACTGGCGTTTTCTGCCGACCGATTTTCATATTCGCAGCGCGTTGACCGAGCGCTACGGCGCCAAGTCAATCCCGGAAGACATGACAATCCAGGATTGGCCGGTGAGCTACGACGAGCTTGAGCCGCACTACGATCATTTCGACAAGATCTGCGGTGTGTCAGGCCAGGCCGGAAATTTGCGTGGTGCCAAGATCGACGGCGGCAATGTCTTTGAGGGTCCCCGCAGCGACCACTATCCAAACAAGCCGATCATGACCTCCGTCGCGGGTATGATGTTCCGCGACGCCGCGAAGAATCTCGGCTACCACCCTTTTCCGATGCCGATCAGCATCGCAAGCGCGCCGTACAAGAACGCCGAGGGCGTGGATCTTGGCGCCTGCGAGTATTGCGGCTTCTGTAACCGCACGGCGTGCGAGACCAACGCCAAGGCGTCACCAAATTCCACGATCCTGCCGGTGCTGCGTCTCGAACCGAAATTCGAACTCCGGACGCGCGCGTGGGTGACAAAACTGCTTTATGACAAGGCCGCCAAGAAAGTCACAGGCGTGCTCTACACCGATCTGCGCAACGGCGAAGAATACGAACAGCCCGCCGGCATCGTGGTGTTGTCGTCCTACGTGTTTGGCAACACCCAGCACATGCTGCTTGCCGGCATCGGCGAGCCCTACGATCATGCGACCGGCAGGGGCGTGGTTGGCAAGAACTACGCCTATCAGTTCGAGGCGGGTGCCCAGGCGTTCTTCGAAGACAAGCACATGAATTCGTACATGGGTTCAGCCGGCACCGGCATGTGCATCGACGATTTTAATGGCGAGAATTTCGACCACGCCGGGTTGGGCTTCTTCGGCGGCGGCTATTTTTCCTGCAATACTCCAGGCTCCCCCCCGATCGGTGGTCGCATGCTGCCGCATGGCACGCCGAGGTGGGGCTCGGAATGGAAGCATGCGGCAGCCAAATGGTACAACCACGTTTGCCGCTTCGGGACCGAAGGGTCGGTCTACGCCAATCGCGACAACTATCTCGATCTCGATCCAACTTATAAGGATGCGTTTGGCCGGCCGCTCATTCGAACTCACTTACAACGGCACCGAAAACGACCACAAAATGTCGCACTATCTCTTGAGCAAACTCGAAACCATCGTCAAAGCGATGGGACCGACGCATTATCAGATGGAGCCGCGGCCGCGAAACTTCACCATCGTGCCGTATCAATCGACGCATAACACCGGCGGCACGATCATGGGGGCCGATCCGAAGTCGAGCGTCGTGAACCGCTACATGCAGTCCTGGGACGCGCATAACCTGTTCGTCCAAGGCGCTTCCGTGTTTCCACAGCAGCACGGCTATAATCCGACTGGCACGGTGGGGGCGCTGGCCTATTGGTCGGCGAAAGCGATCACGACGAGCTACGTCAAAAATCCGGGGCCGCTCGTTCACGCCTGAGGCGTCACGCGCGAAAGAAGGTAAGGGGAGAAATCATGCGCAGCACGAAAGCGGGCGCCGCGCCCGCGAGCTTCATCATCATTGCTCTTGGCGCGATGGTGGCGTTGGCTGGCAGCAATGCCGCACAGGCCGCCGACGTCGGGCACGGCAAGGTGGTGTTTCAGACCTGCGCCGCCTGCCACAGCGAGAAGCCGGATGCGATCGGACCGAGCCTGCGCGGCGTCTATGGGCGGAAATCGGGATCGCTCGACACTTTCCGCTATTCGAACGCAATGCAGCGCGCCAACCTGGTCTGGGACGAGGCCAATTTGCGCGCCTACCTCAAGGACCCGCAGGCCAAGGTTAAAGGCAACCGCATGCCGTTTGCAGGTCTGAGTGACCCGAAGGACGTCGATGACGTCATCGCCTTTCTCAAGGAGTACAAGTAGATGCCCGGTAACGGCGGGCGAGGACGCGGTTGAGCTCGGGATAACGCTCGATCACGGCCTGAAACAGCCCCTCCGGAATCCCCATTTCCTGCGCGAGTTCGGCGACTGCCTCGTCCGACAGCTTGGTGCCACGCGCCGCATTCTTCTTAGGCGAGCCTTTCCCGCCTTTTGGGCCCTCAGCCCGACCTTTAGTTGCCACCATAACGGCCTCCCGGGAGGCATGGTCGCATATGCAAGTTTCTTCGCATTGATCTGGCGCAAAGGGTAAAAGCGGCGCGGCTTGCGGGCCGGGGGTCGGCCGGCCATAGAAAATCCACGGCGGGTCGTGTAGACAGCGCGCCAATATCCTATATCGAGGGCAACAGACGGCCGGGGTGATATCGTCCGAGCCGCGTCTACAATAGCGGATTTACCGATGCTGAGTGTCGTTATCGCGATCCACCTGATGCTTGTCCTCGCCTTGATTGGCGTAGTTTTGCTGCAGAAGTCTGAGGGTGGGGGGCTGGTCAGCACCACGAGCGGGTTTATGACCGGCCGCGGCACGGCGAACGTGCTCACGCGCACTACGGCGCTCCTCGCGGCCGGGTTTTTCCTGACGAGCCTCATTCTATCGCTGTTGGCGGCGCATAACGGCGCGCCAGTGTCGCTGATCCCCGGCAGTGCTCCGGCGCGTCAGGCTCCTGGGGCACCGCCGCCGGTGGCGCCGTTGAACTCCGGCAGCGGCGGTTTGCTCGGCACGCTCGGCGGCGGTGCCGCGCCGCCCGCGGGTACTCCGGCACCCCCCGGTCCGTCGTCCTCTGCACCTGCGCCATCAAGTCCCGCGCCCGCGCCAAGCGGTCCACAGGTTCCGCAGTCGCGCTAGCGGCAAGCAAAATAGGCCGCTCGGGAGGCGCCCAAGTGCAGCTTTTGGCGCCTTCGGAGGTGGCATGAGGATGTTTGCCAAACCATATGGACTTTATGGATTTTCGCGCACCGTGTGGATGAATCATGGGGCGCGCGGCAGACATTCCGGAAAATCGCTCGTCGAATCGAATTGGGGAGGCTAAACGTTAGGTCCCATGGCGCGGTACATTTTCATCACCGGCGGCGTGGTCTCCTCACTTGGCAAGGGCTTGGCGTCAGCGGCGCTCGGCGCGCTATTGCAGGCCCGCGGCTACAAGGTCCGGCTGCGTAAGCTCGACCCCTATCTCAACGTCGATCCTGGCACGATGTCGCCGTACCAGCACGGCGAGGTTTTCGTCACCGACGACGGGGCCGAAACCGATCTCGACCTCGGTCATTATGAGCGATTCACTGGCCGGCCGGCGACGCGGATGGACAACATCACCACCGGCCGCATCTACCAGGAGATCCTGCTGAAGGAGCGGCGCGGAGACTATCTCGGCGCCACCATCCAGGTCATTCCGCACGTTACCAATGCGATCAAGGATTTCATCCGCGACGGCAACGACGATTTCGATTTCGTGCTGTGCGAAATCGGCGGCACGGTCGGCGACATCGAGGGCCTGCCGTATTTCGAAGCGATCCGGCAGATGGGCAACGATCTGCCGCGCCGCCACGCGGTCTATATCCATCTGACCCTGATGCCGTTCATCCCGAGCGCGGGCGAACTGAAAACCAAACCGACCCAGCACTCGGTGCGTGAATTGCGCGCCATCGGCATCCAGCCTGACATTCTGCTCTGCCGCACCGACCGGCCGATCCCGCACGGCGAACGCAAGAAGCTGGCGCTGTTCTGCAATGTGCGGGAAAGCGCGGTGATCGAGGCCCGCGACGTCGACAACATTTACGCGGTGCCCGAGGCCTATCACGCCGGCGGGCTCGACGACGAAGTGCTCGCGGCCTTCGGCATCGAAAATCCGCCGGCGCCCGATCTCAACACCTGGCACCTGATCAACGAGCGTGTCCGCAATCCTGAAGGTGACGTCACCATCGCTATTGTCGGCAAATATACCGGCATGAAGGATGCCTATAAGTCGCTGATCGAGGCGCTCTCGCACGGCGGCATCGCCAACAAGGTGAAGGTCAACCTCGACTGGATCGAGAGTGAGGTATTCGAAAACGAAGATCCCGCGCCGTTCCTTGAACATGTTGACGGCATTTTGGTGCCCGGCGGGTTCGGCCAGCGCGGCGCCGAGGGAAAAATCCGCGCCGCCCAGTTCGCGCGCGAGCGGCAGGTGCCGTATTTCGGCATCTGCTTCGGCATGCAGATGGCGGTGATCGAGGCGGCACGAAACCTGTGCGGTATCGAGGCGGCGAACTCGACGGAATTCGGCGCCACCTCCGAGCCGGTCGTCGGCCTGATGACCGAATGGATGAAGGGCAACGAGTTGCAGAAGCGCGGGCTTGCGAGCGATCTCGGCGGCACCATGCGGCTCGGCGCCTATCCGGCTGCGCTCGGCCGCGGCTCACGGGTGGCCGAGATTTATCATGCGACGGAGATTTCTGAGCGCCACCGCCACCGCTACGAAGTCAATACCGCCTACAAGGATCGTCTCGCCCAGCATGGCATGCGCTTCTCCGGCATGTCGCCCGACGGTCTGCTGCCGGAGATCATCGAATATGACGATCACCCGTGGTTCATCGGCGTGCAGTTTCATCCCGAGCTGAAGTCGCGGCCATTCGCGCCGCACCCGCTGTTCTCGTCCTTCATCGGCGCGGCGGTGGAGCAGAGCCGGCTGGTGTAGTATCCCGTCATTCCTGGGCCGGGCAAAGCAAGGAGCCCGCAATTCATAATCACGGGCTGTGGTTATGGATTCCGGACTTGCTGCTGCGCGGCAATCCGGAATGACAAACGGGAGAGGAAACCTCAATGATCTACGAAATGCGCGTCTATCGGTGTGTTCCGGGACGGTTGCCGGCGCTGCTTCAGCGTTTCCAGAACGTCACGCTCAAGATATGGGACAAGCACGGCATCAAGCAGGCCGGATTCTGGACCACGCTGATCGGTGAATCCAACCACGAATTGACCTATCTGCTGGCCTGGGAATCGCTCGCCGACCGCGAGAAAAAGTGGAACGCCTTCATGGCCGATCCTGAATGGGTCAACGCCCGCGCCACGAGCGAGAAGGATGGACCGATCCTCGCCAATGCGACCAACCAGATTCTGCAGCCGACGGCATTTTCCGCGGTCAAATAGGGGCGGTTGACCGGACCACGCGCGGGCTTCATGGTCGCTCGCGAGGAACGGGATGACCGCAACGCCGAACTCGACCGTAACGATTGGCGACGTGCGTTTCGGCAACACACTGCCGCTCGCGCTGATCGCCGGGCCGTGCGCGCTGGAAAGCCGCACGCACGCGTTCGATATGGCGTCGGCGCTCAAGGAGATGACGGCGCGGCTGGGCATCGGCTTCGTCTACAAAACGTCGTTCGACAAGGCGAACCGCACCAGCGCCAAGAGCGCGCGCGGCCTGGGTCTTGACCACGCGCTTTCGATCTTTGCTGAGCTGCGCGAAAAGCTCGGCGTGCCGCTCTTGACCGACGTGCATGAGCCGGACCAATGCGCGCCGGTCGCCGACGTCGCCGATATTTTGCAGATCCCGGCTTTCCTGTGCCGGCAGACCGACCTGCTGGTCGCTGCGGCAAAGACCGGGCGCGTCGTCAACGTCAAGAAGGGCCAGTTTCTGGCGCCCTGGGACATGGCCAACGTGGTGGAGAAGATCACCGGCGCCGGCAATCCCAATGTCCTCATCACCGAACGTGGCGTGTCATTCGGCTACAACACGCTCGTGTCCGACATGCGCGCCCTGCCGGTTTTGGCGAAGACCGGCGCGCCCGTGATATTCGATGCGACCCATTCGGTACAGCAGCCGGGCGGGCAGGGCACGTCCTCGGGCGGCGAACGGCAATTCGTGCCGGTGCTGGCGCGGGCCGCTGTCGCGGTCGGTGTGGCTGGCGTCTTTATCGAAACTCATCAGGATCCGGACAAGGCGCCGTCTGATGGCCCGAACATGATTCCGCTCAAAGACATGGAGCCGCTGCTCAAGCGGTTGATGCAATTCGACGCGCTGGCGAAGGGCGGCTAGGAACCTTCTCTCGGCTCAGTTCGTCAGTCCGCGAGACGACGTCGGCCAGCGCGTTGAGAAACGCGTTTGCTGGAGGCGATGGGCGGTATTCAAGCCGCGTCATGACTCCAATGTCGCGGAATATGCGGGGCGATTTGAGCTCAAGGATGTCGAGCCCCTCGGTGCCAAGGCTGGGGATGGCCGAACGTGGCAGTGCCGTCACCCCCAGCCCCATCGCAACCAGACGTCCAACCGAGAAATTATGGACCAACTCGAAGCGTGGGCGCATCCCGTGCCGATACCGCTGGCTGGCATGGTCGAAGACGGAGCGCGCATTCGCATCTGTAGTCGTCGTCACCAGAGGATAATGAAGGAGCTCTTCAAGAGTGACAGCGCGCTTTCGGGCCAGCGTGTGACCTGCAGGCACGGCGGCGACAAAGTAGTCGCGCATCAACTTCCGAAACGACAGCACCTTCGGTTTCGCCTGGGGGCCAATGCCGAAGTCGGCCTCGCCGCGCTCGACCAGTTGTTCCACTTGCCCTGAGAGAACGTCACGAACCCCCACTTCGATCGCCGGAAAGTCGTCCGCCAGCCGCCGCACCACACTCGGAATGATGGTCGTCATCATCGGCGGGATGCAGGCAACGATCACCCGTCCCCGCTGGGCGGCGGCAAGATCGCGCAAGTCTTGGCTCGCCATCTCCAGTTCTTCAAATGCCCGTCGCGCCCGGGCGGCAAGCGCCTCTCCTTCCGCCGTTAAAGCCACGCGGCGCGTTGTCCGCTCTACCAGCGGCACGCCGAAATGCGCCTCCAGATCGCGGATATGTGCGCTCACGGCGGGCTGCGAAAGCTTCAAGCGTTCGGCGGCGCGGCGAAAAGTTCCGCTGTCGGCGAGGCATGCGAATGTCATGATGTGACGGACGGGCAAGCTCGGCATTGATAATATTCCTGATTAATACCGGTGATTATTCTATTTGTTGCACGTTTGCCGGTGTGTTTCAATTTGGGCGCCGCTTGGATTTGGGAGACGCGCAATGAGGTTCGATCCAGACGTTATTCGATCGCTCGTTCATCGCGACCATGTGCACCGGTCGCTTTATCTGGATTCTGAAGTCTTCGATTTGGAGATGGAGCGGATCTTCGGCCGCACTTGGGTCTATGTCGGCCACGACAGCCTTGTACCCGAGCCTGGTGATTACATTACCGTGCGCGTCGGCAGGCAACCGCTCGTCATGTCACGCCACACCGATGGTCAAGTCTATGTCATCTTCAACAGTTGCGGACATCGCGGCGCGGTCGTCTGCAACGACGAGAAGGGGCACGCTGGCATTTTTCGCTGCTGCTATCACGGCTGGACCTTCAAGACGAATGGGGACCTCGACGCCATTGCCATGCGCCGGGGCTATAGCAAGGATTTCAACGCCAACGATGCCGCGCTCGGGATGCGACGAGTGCCCCGCATGGAGAATTATCGCGGGTTTATCTTTGCGTCGCTTTCTCCCAAAGGCCCGAGCCTGCAGGAGCATCTCGGCACGGCGAAAGACAGCATCGACGAACTGGTGGATCGGGCGCCGGATGGCGAGGTCGATCTCAGCGCGGGCCTGCACAAGTACATGTTCCGGGGGAACTGGAAGTTGCAGTTGGAGAATACGGTCGACATGTATCACGTGCCGTTTTCCCATGAATTGAGTGTCAGTCGCAGCGGCAAGCAGTTCAGCCGCGGCGCAGGCCAAAGCGCGGGCTCCGCGATCAGCGATCGCGGCAGCGCGGCTCAACGCTGGGAGCAGCGTGTTGCGTGGGGTTCGCGCGCCAACGGCCACTCCTATGCGGGGCACCAGCCGGTCGCGGAGGAACTACCCGATACGCCGACCTTCAAGGCCTATTTTTCCGCTCTGGAACAGCGGCACGGCAGGGATCGCGCTCTCGAAATCATCAGGCCCAAGCGGCACAATACCGCATTCTATCCAAATATGACGCTTCAGGCGCTCAACCAGCATGTGCGGGTGATCGTGCCGATCGCGGTCGATCGCACGGAGGTCCATGTTTATCCGGTCAGGTTCAAGGGTGCCCCAAAGGAGATGAATGACAGCTTTGTCCGCCATCTGAACCTGACCCACTCAGCCGCCTCGCTCATTCAAACCGACGACCTTGAGTGCTTTCGACGGTGCCAGAACGGACTAAGCGCGCAGAGCTCGGATTGGGTCTGGTTTGCTCGCGGTGTCGATACGGATAAAGAAGACGAGAACGGCGACTATCTGAATAACGGCACCGTTGAAATACAGCAGCGCGCACAATACGCGGCGTGGCTTCGTTTGATGAGTGCGGAAGGTTGATTGCCATGCAATTGTACAGCGCAGAAGCGGTAGCGAGCAATATCGGCGAGCGACGCGCGATCGAAGATTTTCTGATCTACGAAACGCGCTTGCTCGACGACCGGAAATTCGAGGAGTGGCGCGAGCTGTTCGCCGATGACGGGCACTACTGGGTGCCGTTGAAACCTGGCCAGACCAATCCCGATGGGGAATCTTCGTTGTTCTACGACGATAAGACAATCATGGCCACGCGGTTTGAGCGGCTGCGCCATCCGAATATTCATTCGCAGAGCCCGCACCATCGCACCTGCCATATCATCGGCAATGTCAGTGTCGATGAGATCGACGCTCCCAATGGCGAGGTGACCGTATCATCAAGCATGATGATGACGGATTTCCGGATGAAGGTGCAGCGGCTCTTTTCCGGTCGCGTCACGCACCGGTTGCGCCGAGTCGGCGCCGGTTACAAGATTGTTCTCAAGCGCGTCGAGCTCATCAACTGCGACGACGTATTCGAATTGATCGCCGTGCCATTCTGAGAACACAACTGGCGCGCGCCTCAACGAAGCGCCTAGCATGAACTGGGGAGGTTAAAGGTGGGTCACTTCGCCATTGCGCGCCTCGCCGCCGTTGCGGCGCTGATCGGTTTGGCTTGGTCGATGCCGGCAGCGCACGCCGAGTATCCCGATCGCAACATCGATCTGATTATTCCCTACGGGCCCGGTGGCGGATTCGACCTCTACGCCCGCGCTGTCGCCAAGGAGATGGACACGCAACTGCCAAAAGGGATCACCGTGATTCCGCGCAATATTCCCGGGGCCGGCAGCGTAAAGGGCATTTCCACGATGTATCGGTCGGAGCCCGATGGTTACACCATGGGAATCATCGATCTTCCCGGGGCCGTTGAGCCGGTTATCGTCGGTGAACAGACCGCATATGATCTCGACAGAATGACGTGGTTGGGGCTCGTCAATATCGGCGTCTATTCCCTTGTGGTCGGCAAGAATTCACGCTTTCAGACCATCGAGGCTTTTCGCGCACCGCATGGGTCGGCAGCCTTTATCGCCACAACCGGCAGCAACGATCTCGCCATGGCAAAGATCGTCGCTGCGACGCTGAACCTTAATGTCAAATATCTAACAGGCTACAGCGGCGGCCCGGATACTCACCTGGCCATTATTCGGGGCGAAGCGGATGCCGGCTTGGGCATGGACGTGACCATCGCCAAGTATCTCAAGTCCGGCGATCTCAAGCAGCTTGTCTGGTTTCAAAAGGGCGGGGCTCGCGATACTCCGACTGGAGTTCCTACCGCCGACGATGTCGGTCATCCCGAGTTGGCCAATCTCGGACTCTATCGCATGTTTGCGGCGCCGGCCGGACTACCGGCAGCGGTTCGGACAAAGCTGACGTCGATCGTGCAGGCCGCTCTTCACAGCCCAGGGCTGGCGGCGTGGTCGCAAAAGGTACAATTTCCGCTCGACATCGGTTCGCCCGAAAAAGCCCAGACACTATACGCCGAGCAAAAGAGTTTCCTTGAGAAATACAAAAAGTTGCTTGCGCCACAATAACCGCGATCACGCGGACATAAGATGAATGGCGTCTGGCATAATCCTCGCTACGACTTCGTTGCCGCCGTCCAGTTGCATTTCGCCCACCTGTCGTCTCAATAAGTAGGCCTTTAGAGGAAAGCCACAGTCAGCCGTAATCGAGACGAGTGGGCCGTGGCTGTGGAGTTCGGCAATCCTGCCTGGCAGCCGGTTGTCTCCGGGATTGGAGGACGGTTGATGGGTCGACACATAAATTTCCACGTCTTCGGAGCGGATACTTAGAAAAACAGTGTCGCCTGGCTCAGGTGCCGCCGCGGGCGAAACCGCGTGTATCATCTTGTCGCCGACCGCGACTGTCACGAAGCCGTTTGATGCCCCGATGACGCGGCCGGTGAGCACATTCTCAACCCCAGTGAAGCGCGCCACGAACGAATTGGCGGGCTTCTGAAAAACCTCTGCCCCAGTCCCGCTCTGGACTACGGCACCGTCGCGCAGAATAACGACCCTGTCGGCGAGCGTCATGGCGTCGCTGCGGTCGTGGCTGACGAAGATCGCGGGTAGTGCCAACGACCGGAGATAGGCTTTAAGTTCGTCGCGCAGTTTCTCCCGCGTCTCGGCATCAAGCGCGGAAAACGGCTCGTCGAACAGGAACAGGTTGGGCATTGCGGCGAGCGCACGCGCCAGCGCCACACGCTGCTTCTCGCCGGGACTGAGATCGGATGGCGAACGGCGGCCCAAATGCGCGATACCGAAATGATCGAGCAGGGCGGCGGGATCGCTGCGTAACGGTAGGATGGTCTCAGCTTTACCAGGAGCCTCCCTTTGGTGCCGTGCGATGGCGACATTTTGCGCCACGCTCAAGTGCGGAAACAGCGCGAAATCCTGTACCACGAAACCGACCTTGCGGCGCTCCGGCGGCAGCGCGGTCATGTCATGGCCGCCGATCAGAACGCGTCCGCTGTCGGGCCGGTGAAACCCGGCAATCGTTTCCAACGTGACCGATTTTCCCGACCCGTTAGGGCCGAGGATGACAAGAATCTCTCCGCGCGATACGGCGAAATCTATTTCGTTAAGGCGGAAGGCGCCGAGAGACACCGTGAGCGCCTCGACCGAAGCGCCCGCACTCATCGGCTGTCCTGGTTCTGTCCGCCGCCTTGCGCCAGAGTGCGCAGCACCACGAACAGCGAAAGTGATACGATGAGCAGCAGCACCGCCGCCGCCGCCGATTGTTCGAGTCCGAACCGCAGGAACAGCTCGTAGATTTTTACCGGCGCAGTCATCGGGTAATAGACAAGAATGACAACTGCGCCGAACTCGCTGATCGAACGCGCATAAGTGAACGTGATCCCGGTCATGATGCTGCGGCGCGCGAGCGGCAATGTGATGCGGAAAAACGTCCGCCAAGGATCAAGGCCGAGCGTGCGCGCAACCTTTTCGAGCCGTGGATCGACCGCCTCAAAGCCGATACGTGCGGCATTCACCGTATAGGGCGCCGACACGAACAGCATGGCGATGACGATGCCGGCGACGGTGCCCCAGAACTTGAGGCCGGAGAACGTTTGCAGCGGTTCGCCGAGGACGCCATGGCGGCCGAACACCAACAGCAATGCGATGCCGGCAACGGTATGGGGCACCGCCAGCGGCAGATCGATTAGCGCGGCAATCACGGCCTTGCCAAAAAAAGTCGTGCGCGCCAGCGCGTAGGCGAGCGGCACCCCGACCAGTGCGGCGCACGCTGCTGACAGGAACGCGCCTTCCAGGCTGAGCAGGATCGCGTCGCGGACGTCCGTCATGTGCGCCACGGCGGCAAGGCTTGCGCCCGATTGCGTGAGCGCCAGCGCAACGAGCGGGATGACCAGAAATGCCAGCAGGATGCTGCCGAAGAACCAACACAGCAAATAGAGTGCGGTCGGGCGGCTCGGTGGCGCGTTCGACGGCCAAAGGCCAGCCGCGTGGTGCCGACCTGCCGGTTGACGGCTTTTGCTTATGACCCCGGCCAAGGTTCGACCAACTTCTTAAGTTCAGCCGGCATCGCCTCGGTATGCACCGCATAGGCTGGACTGAATGTGCCAAAGCCGTTTGCTTTCATGACCGCCTGGCCTTGCGGCCCGAGTAGCAGTCCGGCGTATTTCGTCGCCATTGCTGCATTTTTGCTGCCATTGACCACGGTGGCCGCATAGACGATCGGCTTGCCGGCGAGGTCGCCATTCTTGGTGTGGGCCACGCCGGCTTGATAATAGGCAGATTGCGCCGGGTCGCTGAGATCGATTTTCGCCGGGAGATCGATGAATTTCAGATGGTGCTGCAAGGCATCTGAACGATAGATCGCCAGATAGTCGATCTGTCCGAGCTGGAGCGCCGAGATCAGCGAGGTCTCGGTATCGCGCATATTGGTCAGCGGGGCATTGGCCAGGACTCTTTGCTCCAGGCCGGGCTCGTTGTAGAATTTTTCGGCCAGATTGAGCATCTGCACCGTCTGATAACCGGACGGATCGGTGTCGGGATTGGAACGGCCGATTTCAACGCCCGGCCGGGATAGCACCTTGTACCAATTCTGCGGGTTGATCTCGTTCGCGAATTTGCTCTTGTCGGTGTAGACGAAGGTGACGGCATTACGGGCAAAGCCCGCGTACCAGGACGCGTGCGCCGGATTACCGAACATGTATTTGGGGATCACGTTGTAATCGGCGACCGCCAGGAGATCGGCGTCCTGATGCAGGTCGGTGATTTTCTTGGCCATCATCACGCTGCCGCCGAATTGGGCCTGCACGGTCGCAGTCGGGTATCGCTTCTCGAACATGGCCTTGATCTGCCGGAACGGCACCGCCAGTGTGCCGGCCGCAAAAATCGTCAGCGTCACGGGTTGCGCCGGCTGGGCCGCCAAGGCGGCGGGGAGCAGTGCGCCCGCGAGACTGAGGCTGGCAAACGCCAAGCATATCGGGTGTTTCATGCGCATTCTCGTTCGGCTATGCCGTGCCGTCCTTGGCTCTGCACGGCGGCGCGGGCAGGTCTCGCATAGCACAGGCGCGGCCAGGAAGATTGAAATTTAGCCCAAATCAAGCAATTTGCCACGCCCCGCACTCAAACCCGCCCACCCGGTAGCCACGAAAAGAGCCTGCCATTCCCCCGGTCCTCAAAATCGTCAGCCTTGTTGTGTTCGCCTCGACGCTATTCTCGCGCGCGGTGGATCCCGTCGTGCCCAAGATCGCCGCCGATCTCGGCATCGACGTAAAGACCGCGGCGCTGCTGTCGAGCGCGTTCACCTTTCCCTACGCCTTTACCCAGCCGGCGCTTGGCACCATCGGTGACTTTTTCGGCAAGACGCGGCTGATGAACATCAGCCTCGCGGCTGTCGTGACCACGACCCTGGCCGGCGCCTTTGCCAGCAACTTTCCGTTGCTCGTCGGTCTGCGCATTGTCGCCGGGGTCTGCGCCGGGGGCATTTTTCCGGTCGGTGTGGCGATCATCGGCGATCTCGTCCCGGTGCACGCGCGGCAGGTCGCCATCGGCCGGCTGCTGGCGGTGGGACTTACCGGCAACCTCATTGGCGCGGTCATTTCCGGCGTGATCGGCGATCTCCTTGGCTGGCGCGGTGTGTTCCTCTCGATCGGCGGCTTCGGCCTGGTCGTCGCTGTGATGGCCTTCTTCGCGTTCCGTGGATTGAATCCGTCAAAATCAAAACCCTTCAACCTCACCGCCGTTGCCGCGGGCTTTCAAAGCGTGTTCGCCGATCCTCGTGCCAAAATCTGCTTCGGTTCGGTGTTTTTCGAAGGCATCGTTATCCACGGGATGTTCCCCTATGTGGCCCTGCTGCTGTTGATGAGCGGCCAGACGCACTCCTCCTACGCCGGATTGATCGTGGCCGGCTTTGGACTCGGCGGCATCATCTTTTCCCTGGCGTTACCTTATCTGGTCGTACGCGTGACCGAGCGGCAGCTGATGCTCACTGGGGCGGCCGGCGCCGCCATCGCCTTCATTCTGATTGCGCTGAATTTGCCATGGTATCTGCAAGCGGCCGTGTTCGTTCTCTTCGGGCTTGGCTTCTACATGCTGCACAATAACATCCAGGTGCACGTGACCGACCTGTCACAGACCGCGCGCGGTACCGCACTATCGCTCCATTCCTCGGCGTTCTTTACCGGACAGGCGATCGGCCCGATCTACTACGGCTATGCTTTTGGCCATTTCGGATACAGTGTGCCGCCGCTGCTCGGCGCGGCCGTCATTATTGCCATCGGGCTTACATGCGCCCGGCTGCTGCGGCATCGGCGGCAGAATCCAGCCCTTGCCGACGGGCCATAAACCTCCCATCATACGGTCATCGGCCAGGGGTGCCGCCCGGACAAGGCGCGGCTGAGATCAAACCCGTCGAACCTGTCTGGGTCATACCAGCGAAGGGAGCCGCGCCTGACGGAACGCCTCACATATGGAACTACCAAGCCGCGCGTCGCCATCATTGGCGCCGGAGTGGTCGGTCTTGGCATCGCCTGGCGGCTGGCCGGCCGGGCAGTGGTCACGGTGTTCGACCGCACCGCAGCGGGGTCGGGCGCCAGCCATGCGGCCGCTGGCATGCTGGCGGCCTGCTGCGAGGCTGAGCCCGGCGAAGAAGATCTGGTCGCACTCGGCCGTGAGAGCCAGGCGCGCTGGCCCGCCTTCGCCGAGGAACTGCACCGCGCGAGCGGGGTCGACGTCGAACTGCGCCGCGAAGGCACGCTTGTACTGGCACTGACCGCGGACGATCAGGCGGAGATCGGGCATCGCCTCGAGTTCCAGAAAAGGCTTGATCTGCCGCTGGAATGGCTGTCGGCCGCGGCGACGCGCGCCCGCGAACCGCACCTTGCCGGAAAAATCGCCGGCGCATTGTTCTCGCCGCAGGATCACCAGGTAGACAATCGCAAGCTTGCTCAAGCCCTGTTCGCTGCCGCAAAGGCTGCGGGCGCGACAGTTCACGAACATCGGCCGGTGAAGGAAATTTCTGTCCAGTCAGGCCGCGCAAATGGAGTTGTGCTCGAGGATGGCACGACATTCGCGGCCGATATTGTCGTACTGGCGGCCGGGGCTTGGTCGCGTCGCATCGGTGGCTTGCCCGCCGATCGGCGCCCGCCGGTGCGTCCGGTCAAGGGCCAGATGCTTGCGCTCAAGATGGACGCTGCCGCGCCGCTGCTCGATCATGTGCTGTGGGCGCCCGGCGCCTATCTGGTGCCGCGGCGCGACGGCCGGCTGATTGTCGGCGGCACTGTCGAGGAAAAGGGCTTTGACGAGACTATCACCGCAGGCGGCATGCTGACGCTGCTGGAAGCCGCGTGGCGCGCGGTCCCCGCGGTCGAGGAATTGCCGATCGCGGAGATCTGGGTTGGCCATCGTCCGGGCAGCCGTGATGACGCACCGATCCTCGGCCGTGGGCCGCTCGAAGGTTTGTTCTACGCGACCGGCCACCATCGCAACGGCATTCTGCTGGCGCCGGTAACAGCCGACGCCATGGCGCGGCTCATTCTTGACGATGTACTCGATCCGGCCATCCGGCCGTTCGGGCTCGAGCGCTTTTTGCCGGCGCGGGCCGCGGAGTAGAGAAGTTCGGTATGAGCGAACCAATTATCCGCATTAATGGAGAAGCCGAGCCGCTTGCTGCCGCGACGATCGAAGCGCTGCTGGCGGAGAAAGCGGTCGACACCGGCCAACGCGGCATCGCCGTAGCGCTCAACGGCACGGTCGTGCCACGCGCAGCGTGGGGGGACACGGCCCTCAAGCCGGGCGACAGTGTCGAGATCGTTCGCGCGCGCCAGGGGGGATGAAGGAGTTCACCGATGTCTGATCCGCTCGTCATCGCTGGTCACCAATTCGGCTCACGGCTGTTTCTGGGGAGTGCCGGTTACCCGAACCGCAAAGTCATGCTTGATGCGATCGCCGCAAGCGGCAGCCAGATGGTCACCGCCTCGATCCGCCGCATCAGCCTTGCCGGTGACGATGAGAGCATGGTGGATTTGCTGGCCGGACGGGTAAAATTTCTTCCCAACACCGCCGGCTGTCAGACCGCCAAGGACGCGGTCCTTACCGCCGAACTCGCGCGCGAGGCGCTCGACACCAACTGGATCAAGCTGGAAGTCATCGGCGACCGCGAACTGCTTTATCCCGACGTCGAAGAATTAGTGCGGGCCACGCAAATGCTGGTGGCGAAGGGCTTCATCGTGTTGCCGTATTGCACCGAGGACCCAGTGACTTGCCGCAAACTGGCCGATGCCGGCGCCGCGGCGGTGATGCCGCTTGGCGCGCCAATCGGCTCGGGGCTTGGCATTTGCAATCCGCATCTGATCGAACTCGTCTGTGCGCGCTCGCCGGTGCCGGTGGTGCTCGATGCCGGCATTGGCACCGCCTCCGACGCCACGCTCGCCATGGAGCTCGGCTGCGCCGCGGTCCTGATCAACACCGCCGTGTCGAAGGCGCGCGATCCTGTGCTGATGGCAAAAAGTATGCGCTCCGCTGTCGAAGCTGGCAGATGGTCACGGCTTGCCGGCCGCATCGCCAAGCGCACACATGCTGAGCCATCGAGCCCGCAATTGGGTTTGGTGGGAACGTAGCGGTTACCTCTTACCGTCTTGTCCATCGTTTATTGTTGTTGAAATTCTTCGATCTTCAATTTTTGGACACAGGAGTATGCTGCGCTGGATTCGGGGTGTGAGGAGGGGACAATGCGGCACCTTTCCGTATGGGTGGTCGAGTTCATCAAGCTCCTCGGCCGGCGGCGGTTGCATCCCCTTGTCACCCAATGTCCCATCTGCAAGCAAATGGTCCGCCTGCACGTCGATAAAGCCGGCCGCCGTCACGTCTTCGGTCACGCCCGCGAGCTTTATGAGGGCTCCCGGCTATCCGTGCATTACGCAGCCGAGGCCAAGTGCGTCGGGTCGGGTACGCTCAAGGCGTTCGATCCGCATCCGAACGAGCATCTGCGTTTCAACCTGCCTCATTCGCTGCTGGACGAGTAGGCCGGGCGTTTTCTGCTCTCAGGAACGGAGCGCCGTTCCGGTGCGGCCTATGGTGCCGTTTGCAGTGCTGTTTGCGGCAGGCCGGTGCTGGCGCAGGTTTAGTGCGAATTTTCGCAACTCCGCCTCGACTTCAGTGGCGCGCTGAGCGGCCTGGGCGTGGCCGGGCACAACGCTCGGCGCCTGGCGCAGCAGCGTCGGCATAGGAGGTGGGACGGCGACCGGTTCTACCAGCCGGGGTTCCTGTCTTGCCAATTTGATGACGCGCCGCCGGCTCAATGCGTGTTCGACAATTCGGCGCAGCAGCATGCCGGCGATCAGAAGGACGATCAGTCCGCCGAGAACCAGCAGTACAGATACCCGTCCCGGTGGCTTCGCCGCGGTGGGGTTGTCCGCGTCAGCCTTTTCAGGCGCGCCAGCGCTCTCCGGCTTTTCCCCGGCCGGCGGTTGGCCCGTTGCACTCGGGACCGGACTGGCCACAACAGACGAAGTGTCGACGCCTGATGCCGGCGCTGCCGCAGAGAGGCCGGATGGATCGGCTTGGGAACTCATGTTCGGCGGCGGCGGCGGGAAGGGCGATCCGGTGGCACCTGCTGCCTGTGGCATGGAGGGTGGGTCGGGCCAGGCCACGTTGTCCGCAGTAGCCGACGGGACCGCCGGCGTCGGCATGGCCGACGCGGCCGTGGTGACAGGCTGACGCTCGCCGCGAGGGTCCTTGGTGGGAATCGGAATTCGGGTAACAGGCGCGGCTGCGCGTCTGGGCGCTGCGGGAGAGGGGGTGGCTGTGCGCTCCGGAACCGGCGGAACCGGGGCCGGCGCAAGCGCGACGGGGGCGATGGATTCTTCCGGGGCCGAGACACCATCCGAATCGGGATTGGCCGTGTCGCCTCGTTCAAGCGCGGTACGCGATGGCGATCCCAGGGCCGAAGCCGGTGCGGCGGCTTGCTCCTGCGGCCGCGTGTACCAGCATTTCTGATGGGTCGCCGGGTCGGTCTTGTAGAACCAGTGGGTGCCTGCGGGGGCGGCGCCCTTGGGAGCGGTAAGGCAGGCAGTATCCTGCGCACGCGCCGAACCGGCGCTTAAGCCAGCGCCAGCCAGCACGGCGAACGCCGTTACGGCCAAAAGATGCAACGCGGCTTTTGCCACCATGAGGTCCCCACCCCGTTGTAATGGCGCGCAAAGATTTCTCGCCGAATTCGGCGGGAATACGTCAATTCCCCTCAACCCCCTGAAATTATGCGAGGATAGCGCGCACCAACGGGATTACCTTACCTCCATAAAGTTCGATGCTTCGCATCAGTTTAGCGTGCGGCAGCGTCCCTTGGCTATATTTCATATCGAATCGCGCAATGCCGAGCGCCTTGGCGGTTCCAGCGATCTTGCGCGCGACCGTTTCGGGCGCGCCAACATGCAGCGCGCCGGCCCCGGCTTCAAAATCGAACGAGGCGCGCGTCACCGGCGGCCAGCCCCGCTCGGCGCCGATGCGATCGCGTGATGCCTTGTAGTGCGGCCAGAGTTCCTCCCGCGCCTGTTCATCGGTATCCGCCACATAGCCGTGAGCATGAAGCCCGACCGCCCGGGCGGGGCGGCCGAACTGCTGACAGGCTCGGTGGTAGAGATCGACATAGGGCAGGAAGCGCTTGGGATCGCCGCCGATGATCGCAAGCATCAGCGGAAAATCGTAGCGGGCGGCGCGAACGACCGATTCGGGACTGCCGCCGACGCCAACCCATGCTTTCAGCGTGCCGTCTTCGAGTGGCGGAAAGACGGGCTGATCGGTCAGGGGAGGGCGCGTGTGGCCGCTCCAGGTCACCTTCTCATTGCGAATCAGCACGGCGAACAGATCGAGTTTTTCCTCGAACAGCTGTTCGTATTGCGACATGTCGAACCCAAACAATGGAAACGACTCGGTGAATGAACCGCGCCCGAGCCGGGCTTCGGCGCGTCCGTTCGATGCGGCATTGAGCGAGGAGAAACGCTCGAAAACCCGAACCGGATCGTCGGTCGACAGCACGGTCACGGCCGAGCCGAGCAAAATCCTCTTTGTGCGGCCGGCAATGGCGCCAAGCACCACTTCGGGCGCCGAGATGGCGAAGTCGGGCCGATGGTGCTCGCCAACGCCGAACGCTTCGATGCCGAGTTCGTCGGCAAGCACGGCCTCCTCGATGACATTGCGCAGCACCTGCGCCGGCGATAACGGACTGCCGTCAGGGCCGACGGTGATATCGCCAAACGTATCGAGCCCGAATGCGAGCGTGGTTGCCATGCATTAGTGTTCCGCGAATTTGCCAGCCTTCAATGGCCGTTCTCTCACGCGCCGATCAGGCCGCGCCGAGCAACGCCACGGTCGCGCCGGTACTACCGCCGGCCGCCATGTCGGGGCAGGTGCTGATGGCCGCCAACAGCCGCATCTCGGCGCGCATGGTGACGTAGGCGCCGGGTGGCTTGGGGCGGACATGCGAGTGTTCGAGTTCGCCGGTATCGGCGTGAATGATCATGTGCTGAAAAATGTTGAACGGGCTCGGCACGTCTTCGACCGCGATGCCGTAAGGTGCCAGCACGCCACCGAGGTTTTCGGTGCAGCCGCGCGGCGGCATCTCGGAGAGCGGGCGGCCGTAGGTCTTTTCCCAAATGCCTTTCGCGGCTGCCAATTCGTGGCGTTTGCGGCTGCACATGCCTTCCTGCAGGTCGTGCGTGCCTTCGAACGTGTCCTCGATGATAGTCATCATCGTGTTATTGAGCTTGGAGATCAGCTGATCGCCGGTCGAGAGGAAAATCTTGCGCTGGTTGGCTTTGGTCCGCGCCTGATCGAACCGTTCGCGCAGGTTATCTCGATTGAAGCAGACGAAATCGATGATGGTCTGCGAGGTGATGCGCACACACTGGCCTGCCTCCATGTCGAAAGCAAAGCCTGTGTTGCGCACCATTTGCTGTTCCCAGAGTGTCTTCTCGGGCATCTTCTCTTTTTCCTGAAAATCTGACTGCGTGTGCGGCACCGTGTGCCGCCCTATTCGGCAACAGCCTTGGACGCCTTGGCGATCACGTCCGGCGGAATGGCATAAAGCTTGTCCAATAACGCGTCGACTTCGGCGCCGTTCATCGGAGCAAGGTCCATTTTCTCCTTGGCGGCCTCGGCAACGAGCGCCGGATCCTTCAAGGTCTCGTCGAATGCCTTGCGCAAGGCCGCTTTGCGGTCCGCAGGGATATCCGGCGGCGCCGCGAACGGCCGGCCGATCTGCTGCGGCGCGAAGTTGATGTAAAGAATCTGCTTCTTCTGCGGATCGTCGATCAGATCGAGCGCCAACGGAACATCTTGCAACTCGGGATCCTTTTTCAGCGCCGCCTGCACCAGCAGATTCACGCTTTTGTTTTTCATCCAATCGGGGTGGGCGACCTTGAGGGTGCCCCACGACAGGCCGCAGATGCCGTCGACCTCGCCACGTTCCATCGCCAGCGTGATGTCGTTGGTGCCGGGGTAGCCGGAAACGAGTTTGATCTTTGCACCGAAGATATTCTTGTAGAGGTGGGCATAGATATCGGAATCGGCGGCGGCGAACTGGCCGCCCATGACCACCGGCATGGTCAGCATGTCGTGGAAGGTTTTGACCTTCGACTTGGCGCCGGTGAGACACAGGCTTGTGTCGCTCGACATGCTGCCGATCCAGGAGAATTTTCGGCCGTCGAAATGCGCATCCTGCGGCGTCACCAGCGGCATGGTCGGAATACTGCGTGAGAAGGTGCCGATCATGGAGCCGTCTTTCGGCGCCGCGGAGAACAGGTAATTAGCGGCGCGCAGGCCGCCGGCACCCGGCATGTTTTGCGGCACAACGTTGGGATTGCCGGGAATGTGCCGGCCGAGAAAGTGGGCCAGAAGCCGCGCATAAAGATCGTAGCCGCCGCCGACGCTGTAAGAGATCAGCACGGTAAGCGTGCGGCCGCGATAGAAGTCCTCGACGCCGCTGGCCGCCGCGATACGAGTGAGGATGAGCAACAGCGCGGCCGCGACGGGCAGGCATGTCGTCAGCCGCCGCATGTGATGAGCAAATCGGTACATCGGTCTGGTATCCCCCGTGAGCCCGGCCGGCATGGATTGCCAGTACCAATGTCGCGCAATCGAATCGCTCGAACAAGCGGTCCTTCATGCCTTGCCGGCTGCCGCAGGTCGCGCGGTTGCGCGGGCACAACCCCAGTCCGCCGCGCGGCTGCGAGGTCCGACAAACGAATTCTTTACTGTGTCCCACGTTGCGCGCGGCTCGCGAAGGAACGCCAGCAAGGCTGATCCATTGCCGTTTCGGCGTCGTGCCGGGCTGGGCCAACCTTGAGGGAGTCCCATGTCATCTCGAAGCATGCCATCCCGAATTATCGTCGCTGCCGCCGCGCTCGCCTTGGGTGTGGCGTCGCTGTCCACTGAAGCTCTGGCATTCAGAGGAGGTGCACGCGGCGCCGGTCACTATGCCTACCACGGCCACTCTGGCTATCACGGAGGCTACGCCTATCGGCGCGGATACGTGCGCCCCGGCGCTGCGGTAGGAGCCGCCGCGGCGGGCGCCGCCGTCGGAGCGGCAGCCGCCGGCTCCTACTACAACAGTGCGGAGTGTGGGTATTATCCCAATCCACCGTGCTACTGAGCAATCCAGCGAAACGAGAACGTTGAAGATTTGAACTTTGGCCCCGCTCACGGGCGGGGCCATTTTATTGCTGCACAAGATCAGGTGGCGGAAGGGGTGAGATTCGAACTCACGAGGGAGCGTAACCCCCTGCCGGTTTTCAAGACCGGTGCCTTAAACCACTCGGCCACCCTTCCGGAAGTGTAGCGTCGTCGCTGACCGATATATTCGGCGCGAACGCCTCGGCCAATAAATCGCCGCTCAATTCAGGCAAAGCACCTCTGGCGGCTGACTGATTATCCTTTCGGGGTGCTTGTTGCCAACATGCCTGGCGATGTTGCCTCGCGACATGAAACGAGGTGTGGACGCAGCTGTAGCCGGATAGGAAAATAAGCCGAACCAGCCTATGTTCGCCCGATGAGCGGCGAGCCGGCGAAATTCAGCGGCAAGGATTTGGACCGATGGATCGGATTACGACGCCGCTACAAGTCCAAGCCGGGTCCGCGGGCGACATTGGGCGATCTGCAACGCACCACGCCGTGGGTTTGGCTGTGGTGCGAACGCTGCCAGCACCGTTCGCCTCTTGCCTGCGCGGTTGTGGTGATTTGCTGGGGTGCGGCCGCTTCAAGCGACATGCTCCGTGAGCGGGTACGCTGCACAGCCTGCGGCAAGAACGGCGCTGCCCTCCAGCACCCGAGCTGGGAGGGAGAACATGTCGGATTTCAGCCATTCCCGGGATAGGCAGCGGCGGCAGTGCTGTTCCGGGCTGCCGCCGTGGAACTTTGCCCGCGGACTTAGCCGGCGGGGCCTGAACCTTCCGGTGTAGCCGTTACATGGTGCCTGAAACCGGAACCCGGGACGCACCAGGAATGCTGTGCGCTCTTGCAGGCGTTATTCATCATGGCCAGAGCGCTGCCGGTAGCGACAACGACCACCGTCGTCAGCACGATGACTAGGGCTCTCATTGGCGACCTCGTTTTCGCTGGTCCCCCAACGGTCGGATTCTAATCGTGCTGTGGATGAACCGACGCTGAACGGAGGTCTGCCGGGCAAGGTCGGGAGTGCGACCGAATGGCAGCGATTTTGCCGCAGCAAAGTGACGCGGAGGGACGTTTTTCTTGGTATCTGGTGCTATTGGATGCGCCAATTGCGGCTGCTGAACCGCGGCTTCTTTTGCCATTGGGGAGAATGATGGTCTGGAAGAGAGCTTGCATTTTCGTATTGGCGCTGATCGGTCTTACGGCGCTTCTTCCCGCGGCGCGAGCCGACGATTTTTTCAAGGGCAAAACATTCACCATTGTGGTCGGCTTTTCGCCCGCCGGCGGCTACGACCACTACGCGCGAAATGTGGCCCGCTACATCGGCAAATACATTCCGGGGCATCCCAACGTCATCGTGCAGAATATGCCGGGTGCGGGAAGCCTCACCTCGGTCCGTTACCTCGATTTGACGGCGCCCAAGGATGGCACCGCGATGACGATTTTCAACCCCGGCCTGGTCACCCAGTCGATCGTTGAGCCGGATCGCGTGCGTCTAGATTTTCGCAAGTTCTCCTGGGTCGGCGTTGTCACGCCCGATTACCGTGTCTGTTACGGCTATGGGCCGAACGGCATCAAGAGCTGGGACCAGCTGATGCACGGCGGCAAGCAGTTCATCATCGGATCGACCGGCAAGGGCTCCGGCAACTACATCAATGGCGCCACGCTGCGCATCGTGTTCCATGCCCCCGTCAAGCAAGTGCTTGGATTTCCCGGCAGCGCGGAGCAGCGGCTCGCGATAGAGCAGGGCGAACTCGACGGCGACTGTGGCTCGTACAGCTCCATCCCGATCGACTGGATCAAAAAGGGCTTGGCGCACACCTTCGTCCGCTTCATCGATAATCGCCCGTCGGAGATTCCGGAGAATGCGGCGTTTATCGGCAGCTTCGCCACGAGTGACGAGCAGCGACAGCTGCTGCGCCTCCTCAATGGCGGTGACGAGGTCGGCCGGCCTTTCATTATGTCGAAGCAAGTGCCTGCTGATCACCTTGCGATCATTCGCAAGGCGTTCGACGACACGATGAAGGATCCGGGGTTCCTCGCCGACATGAAAAAGCAGGAAATGCCGGTGCATCCGATCAGCGGTCAGGACGCGGAAAAGACCGTGGGCGCGCTGATGAAGGTACCGGCCAACATCGCCGCAGAGGCCAAGCCGATCTACGAGTAAGCCGATCTCCGAATAGCAACTTCGGCGTCACATCGGGCTTCACTGCGCGGACCGGGACACGGTCCTGATCCGCGTTGCCCGTTCGCCGTCCGGCTGCAACCGCCTGTTCACTATGGCGGCGCAGGCGCGCATTTCCGCCACAATGTGACCACGCTGGAATCTGATACGTCTGCCGGGGTGCAGGGTCGGGGGACGATGCGGCGGCGGTTCAGCGCGACGTTCTGGCGTTGTGCGACGTTGCGGCGATGGGGGCCAATCGGCGCCTGCGCCGTGATTTCGCTTCTGCTTGCCCAGTGCTCAAGCTCCCATATCGATTCCCGCTATGGCGTCGTCCCGAGCCCGCGGGTGATTGATCCAGGCGAGCCGATCCCCAAAGGCGGCGGAGCCTATCGCGTCGGCTCTCCCTATTTCGTCGGCGGTCGGATGTATGTCCCGCAATACGATCCGCACTATGCGGCGGTCGGACTGGCCTCCTGGTATGGCGAGGACTTCCGCGGCCGCTATACCGCTAACGGTGAAGTCTTTGACCTCGATGGTATTTCAGCGGCGCACCCAACCATGCCGCTGCCGAGCTATGCGCGCGTTACCAATCTCGCCAACGGCCGTTCAATCATCGTGCGCGTCAACGATCGCGGGCCTTATGCGCATAACCAAATCATCGACCTGTCGGTGAAGGCGGCGAAATTGCTGGATTTTTACCGCCGCGGCACCACCAGTGTCCGCGTCGAATATGTCGGGCCGGCACCACTGCAAGGCTCTGACGACCGATTACTGGAAGCAACCTTGCGTACGAATGGACCGGCGCCCGTGCCGAGCATGGTCCGTATCGCCCGCGGGCCCGTGTTTCCGCCGACACCGCCGGCCCCTTCGTCGCGGCGCGTTCTGGCGAGCGTGCCTTCGGATTATGTGCAGTCGCCCGCCGAAGCCGAGCCGCGCTATACTGCCGGCGCGGCCGCCGATCGCGGTTCAATATCTTTCGCCAGTCCGCCGAACATGGATGGCACCTCGCAGTATCTCAACGGCCGTGGGCTTTATTGATCGGGCGCGCGTTGTCAAAACGCCTGTTCATAATCGCGACATTTTCGCGTGAACCAATTGACCCTCGGGCTTCCCGCACGTGCTAATTTCGCGCCAGACGTTGTGGCCGCGGTTTGCGCGTTGCGCGGATTGAGCATCTCGGTGTCTAGGGTGTTGACGATACGGCGGGGGAGGGGATCGGCGAGCGGAGCGCTCGGCGTCCGAGCGGCGCTTGTCGCGGCGGCTTGCGCGTTTCTAGTCTGCGGTAGCGGCATATTGTGCGCCGCGCCGAATGCCGCCGGCAAGAAGGACGACACATTCCAGACCAGCATACCCAGCGCGATCCTGATCGAGCCCAAGACCGACAGCATCCTGTTCGAAAAGAACGCCGATCAACCTGTTGAGCCGGCGAGCCTCGCCAAGCTGATGACGTTGGAATACGTGTTCAACGAAATCGTTCGCGGCCGGATCAAGCTTACTGACGAGTTCACCATCAGCGAAAACGCCTGGCGCAAGGGCGGCGCCCCGTCGCACGGCTCGACGATGTTTGCCGCGATTCACAGCAAGGTCGACCTTGAGGACCTGATCCACGGCATTATTGTCAATTCGGCCAACGACGCCTGCATCGCCATTGCTGAAGCGCTCGGCGGCAACGAGACGACATTTGGTCAAATGCTTACCAAGCGGGCGCGCGAGATCGGCCTGCAACACTCGACCTTCACCAACTCGACGGGCTATTCCGACCCCGGCCTGCGCGTCACCGTGCGCGATCTCGCGGAACTCGCACGCTTCATCATCAAAACTTATCCGCAATTCTATCCGTATTTCGCGCAGCACGATTTCACCTGGAACAAGATACATCAGCAAAACCGCAATCCGCTGTTCGGCATGGGGCTTGATGCCGACGGGCTGAAAACCGGCGAAACTAAAGAGGCGGGCTTTGGCCTGGTCGGTTCCGCTGTCCAGGACGACCGACGGCTCATTATCGTTCTGGCGGGCGCAAAATCGGACAAGGAACGCGCTGACGAGGCCCGAAAAATGCTGGACTGGGGCTTTCACGATTTTCAGACGCGTATTTTGTTTGCCGAGGGCCAGAATATCGGCTCCGCCAAGGTATTCGGCGGCAGCGTCGGCTATGTTCCGCTGGCGGCTCCGGGTGTCATCTCGCTGCTGGTGCCACGTAATGGCGATCAGCCGCTCACGGCGCGTGTCGACTACACAGGACCCGTCCCCGCGCCGATCAGCAAGGGGCAGGCGATCGGTACCTTGAAGGTCTGGCGCGGCGACAACCTCGCGCTTGAAGTCCCGCTGCAGGCCGCAGAGGATATCGGGCGGGGGAGCATGTCACGGCGTGCAATGGACGGGGCCGCGGAACTGGTGATTGGACTGGCCCGCGCTGGTTTCAGTCGGCTACGACCAGGCACCGGGGCATCTTCACCGTGAACATCGAACAACGGCCTTTGGCGGCTCTGCTTACATCGATACCTCGCGTGCATATCTGTCTCTAACTTATTGATGGGCATGGACCTGCAGGTGAACAACGCCGACCTGAAAGCGCCCCAGAAAGAGGCTCCGCAGAGGGCGCCACAGCGGGGCGAATTCATCACCTTCGAGGGCGGCGAGGGCACTGGCAAATCGACCCAGGCCGCAATGCTGGCGCTCCGCCTCGAGGCGCTCGGCATTGGCGTGCTGCTTACCCGCGAGCCTGGCGGCTCGCCGGGCGCAGAGATTATCCGTCACGTGCTGTTGTCGGGTGCGGCCCAGCCTTTAGGCCCGGAGGCCGAGGCGATACTTTTTGCGGCCGCCCGCAATGACCATGTCGAATGCGCGATCAGGCCGGCGCTCGAAGCTGGCAAATGGGTGATCTGTGATCGCTTCGCCGATTCCACGCGCGTTTATCAGGGCGCGCTCGGCAAGGTCGATCCGCGCCTCATAAAAAGCCTTGAACGGGTTGCGATTGGCGATCTCGTCCCGAGCTTGACATTGATTTTCGACTTGCCGGTCGAGGCCGGGTTGGCGCGCCGCAAACAGCGGGCCGGCGATGCCGCCCCGGACCGTTTCGAGGCGGAAGACCTGCAGTTTCACGCAAAGCTCCGCGAGGCCTATCTTGCTCTCGCCGAGCGCGAGCCGCGACGTTGCTTCGTGATCGACGCGGGGCGCGGCAAGGAAGAGGTCGCCAAGCAGATATGGACGATCGTCAATTCCCGGCTGGAGCCGGGCACCGCGCCGCTCGACGCCGAAACTTTGGCGTCGTGATCGTTTTCGCATGAGCCCGCAGTCCACCGAAGACGATCTCGACGAGGCACACCCGCGCGGCACGACGCTGTTGTTCGGCCACGCCGCGGCCGAGCAGGCGCTGCTGTCGGCCTATCGCTCCGGTCGCATACCGCACGCGTTTCTGCTGACCGGCCCGAAAGGGATCGGCAAGGCGACGCTGGCGTATCGGATGGCCCGCTTCGTGTTCGCACATGCGGATCCTGCCGCGGCGGATGTGGCCGCAGCAAACTCGCTAGCGATCGACTCTGCGCACCCTGTGGCGCGACGAATTGCGGCCCAGGCGCAAGGCGATCTCCTCGTGCTGGAGCGCACGCCGAACGACAAGGGCGTGCTCCGTCAGCAGATCGCCGTCGACGACGTGCGCCGCACGGTGTCGTTTTTCGGCTCGACCGCCGGGGAGGGCGGCTGGCGCATTGCCATCGTCGATGCAGTCGACGAACTCAACCGGTCGAGCGCCAATGCGCTGCTCAAGGTGCTGGAGGAGCCGCCGCAGCGGGCCCTGCTGCTGCTGGTGTGCCACTCGGCGTCGCGCGTGCCGGCAACGTTGCGCTCGCGCTGCCGCATGGTGACGCTGCGGGCGTTGGCAGAGCCGGACGTCGCCAAGGCCGTGGCCGCCGCAACCGGCGCCGCGGCAGACGATCCGGATGTGACGGCGGCAGCAGCCGCGGCTGGCGGCAGTGTCGATCGCGCGCTGGCGCTGCTCGACCAAGACGCATTGGCGCTGCGCCAGCAGGCGCTCAATCTCCTTGATGGCTTGCCGACGCTCGATGCCGGGGCGTTGCACGCGCTTGGCGATCGCCTCGCCGGGTCCGATCCGCGGCCGCTTAATTCGCTGGTCGATACGATCAATGCCTGGCTGGCGCAGCGGCTCGAACGCCAGAGCGCTACGCAACAGGGCACAACGCAAAGCGAAATCGGCCGCATGGCGCGCCTCGCCGAGGCCTGGGAGGGCGTCAACGCGGCCGCGCGCGACGCCGAAACCTACAATTTGGAACGAAAGCCATTCGTCTTCGGCGTGTTCGGCTTGCTTGCCGAGGCCACGCGCGGTTGATACCTACGGCAAATGCCAGGACAGCCGTATTACATCACCACCGCCATTGCCTACCCGAACGGCCCGCCGCATATCGGCCACGCCTACGAGGTGATCGCCACCGACGCCATCGCGCGGTTTCAGCGCCTCGACGGTTATGACGTGTTCTTCCTCACCGGCACCGATGAGCACGGCATCAAGATGCATCAGACCGCAGCGCGCGAGAAGCTGACGCCGCGTGAACTGGTGGCGCGCAACGTGCCGCGCTTCCAGGCCATGGTGAATAAGCTCAATTGCTCGAACGACGACTACATCCGCACCACCGAGCCTCGGCACTACCGTTCATCCGAGGCCATCTGGTCGCGCATGCAGGAGGCGGGCGACATCTACCTCGACAAATACTCCGGCTGGTATTCGGTGCGGGACGAGGCCTATTACGACGAGAGCGAGACGCGCCTCGACGACAAAGGCCAGCGCGTCGGCCCGCAAGGCACGCCGGTCGAATGGGTCGAGGAGGAGAGCTATTTCTTCAAATTGTCCAAATATGCCGACAAGCTCTTGGCGCTGTACGAAAAACACCCTGATTTCGTACTGCCCAAGGAGCGCATGAACGAGGTCGCAAGCTTCGTGCGCGGCGGCCTGCAAGACCTGTCGATTTCACGGACGACGTTCGATTGGGGCGTGCCGGTGCCCGACGCACCCAAGCACGTCATGTATGTGTGGGTCGACGCGCTCACGAATTACATCACCGGCGTCGGCTATCCCGATACGAATTCGGAACAATTCAAAAAATACTGGCCGGCCAATCTGCACGTCATCGGCAAGGACATCGTGCGGTTTCACGCCGTGTATTGGCCGGCGTTTCTGATGTCGGCCGGTATCGCCGTACCCCGGCGCGTTTTCTCCCACGGGTTTCTGTTCAACCGCGGGGAAAAGATGTCGAAATCGGTCGGCAACGTGATCGACCCGTTCGCGCTGGTCGATGCCTACGGGGTCGATCAGTTCCGCTATTTCGTGCTGCGCGAAGTGCCGTTCGGCCAGGATGGCAATTACAGCCACGATGCAATCGTCAACCGCACCAATGCCGACCTCGCCAATGATCTCGGCAATCTGGCGCAGCGCTCGCTGACCATGGTGGCGCGGGCATTCGGCGGCGCGCTGCCCAAGCCGGGCGCATTCACGGCCGCGGACCAAGCCATCCTTGGCGCCGCGGACGCGCTGATCGGCAAGGCGCGCGATGCAATGGCCACCCAGCAGCTGCACCAGGTGCTCAATGCGGTCTGGGCGGTCGTTGCCGACGCCAACCGCTATTTTGCCGGCGAAGCGCCCTGGGCGGCCGCCAAGACTGATCCGGAGCGCCAAGGCACGATCCTTTACGTGACCGCCGAAGTGCTGCGGCAGATCGCAATCCTGGCGCAGCCATTCATGCCGGAGTCGGCGGCCAAGCTGCTCGACCTCCTCGGTGTCCCTGCCGCAGAACGCAATTTTTCATTCCTCGGCGGCGCGAAGCGGATCGCGGCCGGCAGCCAAGTCCCAGCGCCCGCGCCGGTGTTTCCGCGCTACGTCGATCCAGAGGCGCCCAAGGCGCAATAAGCAACAAAATGCTGATCGACAGCCATTGCCATCTCGACTTTCCCGACTTCGCCGCCGAGCTTGACGCTGTGGTCGGGCGTGCGCGCCAGGCCGGGATCGCCCGCATGGTGACGATCTCGACGCGCGTGCGCCGCCAGGACGAACTGCTGGCGATCGCCGGACGCTTTGATGACGTTTATTGCTCGGTCGGTACGCATCCGCATTACGCCCATGAAGAAACCGACGTGACCACGACTGATCTTGTCGCGCGGACGCGCGGCCAAAAGGTCGTCGCGCTTGGCGAAGCCGGCCTCGATTACCACTACGACAACTCGTCACGCGACGCGCAGGAGCGCGGCTTCCGCACCCATATCGCGGCGGCGCGCGAAACCGGTTTGCCGCTGGTCATTCACACGCGCGAAGCCGACGACGACACGGCGCGCATCCTCGAGGAAGAAACGGGAAGGGGACCCTTCCCGGCCGTGCTGCATTGTTTCACCGGAGGGCCCGATCTCGCCCGCCGCGCCATAGCACTCGGTCATTTCATCTCGTTCACCGGCATCCTGACGTTCAAGAATTCTGCGGCGTTGCGCGCCATCGCGGCGGGGCTGCCGGCTGACCGCATCCTGGTTGAGACCGACGCGCCATATCTCGCGCCGGGCCGGCATCGCGGCAAACGCAATGAGCCGGCTTTCGTCATCGAGACCGCCAACGTGCTCGCCGAGGCGCGCGGCGTGTCGTTTGATGAGATCGCGCGACAGACCACCGAGAATTTCTTTCGCCTCTTCTCCAAAGTGCCGCGCCCCGCGGCAGTCGCCGCATGACGCTGAAATTCACTATTCTGGGCTGCGGATCCTCCGGCGGCGTACCGCGACCGGCGCTTGGCTGGGGCGCGTGCGATCCGAACAACCCGAAAAACCGGCGGCGGCGAACCTCGCTCCTGGTCGAACGTCACGGCCCGGGCGGCATCACCCGCGTGCTCGTCGACACGTCGCCCGATCTGCGCGAGCAACTGCTCGATGCCGAGGTCGACCGCATCGACGGCGTGCTCTACACGCACGAACACGCCGACCATACTCACGGCATCGATGATCTGCGCGCGCTGTTCATCAAACAGCGCGCGCCGATCGACGCCTATCTCGATGAGCGCACCGCCGAAACGATGCATGCCCGCTTCGGCTATTGCTTCAAATCACCGCCCGGCAGCGAGTATCCGCCGATCGTGCGCGAGCGACGCCTCGTGCCCGGTATGCCAGTCACCGTCACCGGGCAGGGTGGTCCTATCACCGCACTGCCGGTGCTGCAGGAACATGGCGACATCGCCTCGCTCGGATTTCGTTTAGCCAACGTCGCCTATTCGGCGGACATTGGCGGCTTGCCCGACGAAAGTGCCAAGGCACTTACCGGCTTGGACGTCTGGATCGTCGATGCACTGCGCAACCGGCCGCACCCGAGTCATTTTTCCGTCGCGGATGCGCTGTCATGGATTGCGCGGCTCAAGCCGCGCCACGCCATCCTGACCAATCTGCACGCCGAACTCGATTACGAGGCCTTGCGCCAGAAATTACCGCCGCATGTCGAGCCGGCCTACGACGGCATATCGTTTGCCGTTGAAGAAAGCCCCGCCTGACACGGGTTAATGGACATATTCCATAATATGTCTTATGCGAATCAGAGATGGAGAAGCCGGCACACGCCCCCGTGCCGATTCACCAGACCCCTGGGATAAGCCGCCAGCGGACACGCTGGGCGTAGTCGCGATAGCCCGGTAATTGGGTCTGCAATACGCGGTCCTCGGTGATCGCGCGATACAGCAGGAATGGCAGCCCGAAGGCCGCGAGGAAGACCGTCGCGAGCCAGGAGTCGAGCGCAAGGCCGCTCGCGACCATGATGACGATGCCGGCGGAATAACCGGGATGTCGAATGGCGGCGTATGGGCCGGCTGTGATGACCAGTTGGCCGCGGTCGGACTGAATGCGCACAACGGACGAGAAGAACCGGTTCACGCGCATCGCCCAGAGGCACATGGCATAGCCGGCGGCGAGCGCTACGAGGCTGAGCCATTGGAGCCAGCTCGGCACCGTGTCGCTCCAATGGAAGCGGCCGTGGTCAAGGCCGGCAAGGATCCAGTGGGCTACGAGGACGACTGAGATGAGTTGCAGGCCCAAAGGAGGCCGTTTGCCCCCGGGTCGCATACGCTCACGGGCCAGGTCCGGATCAACCAGAATGAACGACGCGACGAAAATCGCGCCGAGAATCGCGAGATAGACCCAGTAGGTCGGCAAGGCCGCGGTGCCGGCCGAGGCAAACAGCGCGACAAGTGCAAGGATGAAGAAGCCGATCGATTGCAAGTAGGCGGAAACAGGCATGGCTTGTGGTCCGTTGCATGAGCCGATGGAACCAAGGTTGTTCCGCTGGCGTTGGTTGGCAAGCCCGGGGCGGCAATCCCGTGGCCGCCATTGTGGCCGCGCGCTCCGCGCAGTTTCATCATATTTCGCAAGGTGATGCCGTGAACAACAAAGTGCGAGCTCTCGATACGCGCCGTAAAGTGAGCCCTACGCTGGATACTCCGACCGGCTTGTCGCCCGAGGCCGTCGGTGAAATCTCGGAAAAGCTCAATGGGGTTTTGGCCGATGTCTTTGCGCTTTATGTGAAGACCAAGAACTTCCATTGGCACATGAGCGGATCACACTTTCGCGATTACCATCTGCTGCTCGACGAACAGTCCGAGCAGATTTTTGCCATCACGGACGACATCGCCGAGCGTGTCCGCAAGATCGGCGGTTTGACGCTGCGTTCGATCGGCAATATCGCGCGGCTGCAGACGATCAAGGACAATGACGCGGATTTTGTTCCGGCGCACGAGATGCTCCGCGAATTGATGAACGACAACAAGGCATTGGTTTCGTCGATGCGCGAGGCGCATGAAGTGGCGGACGAAGGTGGCGATGTCGCTACGACGAGTTTGTTGGAAAACTGGATCGACGAGGCCGAGCGGCGCACCTGGTTCCTGTTCGAGGCCACCCGGACGCACAAGGCGGACTAAGCAGCGCGTGTCCGCAGCGCCGGTCGCGGCCGGAATTCGGCTCTGATAGGTTCGCGTCGCTATGGCGCAAACCTGTCAGGATTCCTCGATGACCCCTTCCCGCGATATCGGCCGACTGCTCGAGATCATGGCGGCGTTACGCACGCCCGGAACGGGTTGCCCCTGGGATCTGCAGCAGAGTTTCGCGACTATCGCGCCCTACACCCTTGAAGAAGCCTACGAGGTCGCCGATGCCATCGAGCGCGGTGATCTGAGCGACCTCAGGGAAGAACTCGGCGATCTTCTGCTGCAGGTCGTGTTTCACGCGCGTATGGCGCAGGAGCAGCGCGTGTTCGATTTCGGCGATGTGGTGCAGGCGATTACCGAGAAGCTCATCCGCCGGCATCCTCATGTGTTCGGTGACGAGCGCTCGCAGACCCCGCAGGCTGTCGAGGGCCTGTGGGAGCGCATCAAGGCCGAGGAAAAAGCGGCCCGTAACGGTGGCCGGAGCGAAGGCGCGCTCGCCGGCGTGCCGGTCGGGCTTCCTGCCCTGACCCGGGCGCTGAAACTGCAGCAAAAGGCCAGCAAGGTCGGCTTCGACTGGAACGATCCGCGTGCGGTGCTGCGCAAAATTCGCGAAGAGGCAGACGAGATCGAGGCTGAACTCGGAGACGATATGGCGAATGGCCGAGCGGGGGCGGAAGTCGGTGACCTGTTGTTCGCGGCCGTCAATCTTGCCCGCCATCTGCGCGCCGATCCGGAGGCCGTGTTGCGGCAGACCAACCAGAAATTCGAGCGCCGCTTCGCCTCGATCGAGCAAGCGCTTGCGGCCAAGGGCAAGGCGCCGCAGGACGCAACTCTCGCCGAAATGGATGCGCTGTGGGACGCGGCCAAGGCGCAGGAGTAGCCGGCGCTACTTCACGAGGCCGGCGACGCGCGGCAGCCAGAGCGCGATGTCGGGAAAGAAGGTCACCGCGACGACAATCGCCAGCATGGCGAGGATGAACGGCGGCATTTCGCGAAAAATCTCGGCAAGCGGCGTTCTGGTCAGACCGCTCATGACGAACAGCAACAGGCCGTGCGGCGGCAATGTCAGCCCGACCATCATGTTGAGTACGACGACGATACCGAAATGGATGAGATCGATGCCTAGTCCCTGGGCGATCGGCACGAGCAGCGGCACGATCACCAGCAGGATCGTGACCTCGTCGAGCACGATGGCGAGCAGCAGCATCAAGAGATCGACGCAGAGCAGAAACGCCGTCGGTGACAGGTGCCATTGCAGGAGCGTGGTTTGGATAAGCTGCGGCACGCCCTCGTTCGCGACCGCGTAGTTGAAGACGAAAGCCCCCGACATGATCAGCGCAATCATCGCGGTCGCGCGAACCGTATCGGATGTGACCGTGAGTAATTGCGCGAGACTCAGGGTGCGGTAGACGATCAGGGCGAGCAGCAGCGCATAGGTGGCGGCGATCGCCGCGGCTTCGGTGGGTGTGGTCACGCCCGAATAGATCAGGCCGAGCAGAATGCCGGGCAGCGCGATCGGCAATAGTGCCCGGCCCAGAATGGCCGGCATCGCCGACCACGACGCGCGTGGCTCGCGCGGAAAGCCGCGGCGGCGGGCCATGACGCCGATGACGGTCATCAGCGCGAGCGCCATGAGCCCTGCCGGGATGAGGCCGCCAAGAAACATGGCACCGACCGATGCGTTGGCGATCAGCGCGTAGAAGATCATCGGGATCGAAGTCGGCATCAGCGGGCCGAGCGTCGCCGAAACCACCGATGTCGCGGCCGCGAAGCCGCGCGGGTAATTGCCCTGTTTGGTCATCATGCGAGCCAGCACCAGGCCGGGGCCGGAGGCATCGGCGACCGCGCTGCCGCTCATGCCGGAGAAGATCAGGTTGGTGACCACATTGACTTGCGCCAGGCCGCCCGGCAGATGGCCCACCATGGCGGCGCCGAACTTGAGCAGCCGCTCGATCACCCCGCTCGCGTTCATGACGTTGGCGACGAAGATGAACATCGGGACGGCAATCAAGAGATAGCTGTTGTAGAGGCCGTTCATCGTCTGATCGACGACAAGGCCGACGTCCTGGTGGGTCGCGATCAGGTAAGCATAGCCGGCGGAGAGCATTGCCAGTCCGAGCGGGGCGCCCAGCACCGCTGCGAGCGTAAACACACCGAGCAGGACCCACAGCCCTTCCGACACCACCCGGCCCTTTCAGACTTCGTCCGCCCAGCGCGAGCCGAGCAGCTTCCACGCACCGAAGGCACAGCGCACGATGACGGCGATCAGGAACAGGCCGAAGCACGAATAGATCCAATCGAGCGGCAGATTGAGTACCGGCGTGTGCTCCCGCCACAGGAACTGGATGTAGCCGAGCGAGCCCGGCAGCGACCACAGGAAGATGCCACCGATCAGAACAAAGCGCGCCAGCGCCGCGACCCGCCGGCTCCGCGGCGGCAGCAGCCGATAGACGAGATCGAAGGTGATCTGGTCCTTGTCCCGAACGATGAAGGCTTGGGCCCAGAAGATGATCCAGATGAACAGGATCACAAGGACTTCGTCGGCCCAGACCGCCTCGTCATGCTCGAAGTAGCGGGTGATGATCTTGTAGTTGAAGATCAGAAAGACCGCCGCGAACATCGCAGCGGCCAGGCGGTCGGCCCCCTGGCCCAGCCACGCCGCAAGCGCAGGCTCGCGGCGGCCGTGTTCCGGTGCATCGTCCGGCCTGTCCATGGCCGAGCCGTTACGCCTTCTGTGCACGCGCCAATCCGGCGGCGTCCCATTGCTTGGCCAGGCTCGACTTGGCGTAGACGCGGTCGGCATTGGCGCGGAACGGCGCAAGATCGATCGTATCGACCGCAAGGCCCCTGCCCTTGAGCGCGGTCACGACGGCTTTTTCGTCGTTCAGCCGTGCATCGTCGCCGCCTTTGGCGGCCTTGACGCAAGCGTCGCCGAGCACCTTTTTCTGCTGGGCTGTGAGCTTGTCCCATACCGGCTTGCCGATGTTGAAGAATACCGGCTGCACCATATGTGCGGTCAGGACGATCTGCGCGGTAACCTCGTAGAATTTTGCCGCATTGAGGATGGTGAGCGGATTCTCCTGGCCGTCGACAGTTCCGGTCTTCAAAGCCAGATAAACCTCCGGCATCCCCATCGGGATCGGGGTGACGCCAAGCGTCTCGCCGAGCAGCAGCCACTCCGGTCCGGCCGGCATGCGCATTTTGATGCCGGCCAGATCGGCCGGCGCTTTGACGCTGCGCTTCTGGCGGATGTTGACCTGGCGTGTGCCGAGATAATGGGTGGCGAGAATTTCGATGCCCATCTTGTCCGCGACGGATTTGCGGACGTCATCGCCAATCGGTCCTGAGAAAACCCGGCGCAACTGGTCGTAATCCTTCAGCAGATAGGCGCGATTGAAATAGCCGAGCTGCGGGATCTGCTGCGCCACCTCGAAGGTGGTCATCGTGCTCATTTCGAGATTACCGCGCTGTATGGCGGGGACTTCGGTGCCCTGCTTGAACAGCGTCGAGGCCGGATGGACAGTAACCGCAAGACCGACGCCTGCCTGATTGACCTCGGCCGCAAGCGCATTGAGCGCCTTGGTGAGGAAATCGGATGGCGGCGCGGCGGTCGAGATGCGGATTTGAATCGGCGATTGCGCCCAGCCGCGGCGAGTGGCGCCGCCCATCGCTGCGGCGGCCGCGCCGGCGACAAATCTTCGGCGAGTTGTCATTGAATTGCTCCTCAACCCTTCGCGTTACCCTGCACCGATCATACACAGTTCGCGTGCGGTCGAGGAATTTCAGGAGTGCGCAAACCTCTGTCGCACCGCATCCGCCCGGTCAGGCGCGGCGCGGACCGTCATGGCAATGCGGCCGCTCTTTTCATCCAGGGCTTTGTGGATCACCTCGGTGTGGCGATGCAACCAACTGACGCCGGCGCCATCGGCGGGATCGAGCTCTAGCTCGATCAGGACGCGACCGGCCGCGAGCCGTTCCTCGATTGCAGCTGATAGCGCGTCGAGCCCCTCGCCCGTCAAGGCCGAAACCAGCACCGGACGCTGCGCCTCCGGCTTGCGATCGGCGAGGTTTTTCAGCCGCGTGCGCTCGCCTTCATCGAGCCGATCGATCTTGTTCCAGACTTCGATCAGGGCACGCCCGGCGCTGACGCCGTCCTCGCTCTCGATGCCGAGTTGACGCAGTACGTTCTCGACATCGTGCAACTGCGCCTCGGCGTCCTCGTGCGAGACGTCGCGCACATGGAGAATTACGTCGGCCTCGATCACTTCCTCCAGCGTGGCGCGGAAGGCGGCGACCAGCATGGTGGGCAGGTCGGAGATAAAGCCGACCGTATCCGACAGGATGATGCGGGCGCCGTGCGGCAGATCGACGGCGCGGAGCGTCGGATCGAGCGTCGCAAACAGCATGTCGGCGGAGAGCACGCGCGCCGCCGTCATGCGGTTGAACAGCGTCGATTTGCCGGCATTCGTGTAGCCAACGAGCGCGACGATCGGATACGGCACGCGGCGGCGGCTGTCGCGATGCAGCGCGCGGGTGCGTTTGACCTTGACGAGTTCACCCTCGATCTTGGCGAGCCGCTCCTCGATCATGCGGCGGTCGGCCTCGAGCTGGGTCTCGCCGGGACCGCCGAGAAAGCCGAAGCCGCCGCGCTGGCGCTCCAGGTGCGTCCACGAGCGGACCAGCCGGCTTTTCTGATAGGTCAGGTGCGCGTGCTCGACCTGCAGCGCGCCCTCACGAGTGCGCGCCCGGCGTCCGAAAATTTCCAGAATGAGGCCGGTGCGGTCGACGACCTTGGCGCTCCAGGCTTTTTCAAGGTTGCGCTGTTGCACCGGGGAGAGCGCGCAGTCCATGACCACGACGCCGGCTTCATGCGTTTTGACGAGGCCGGCGATCTCATCGACCTTGCCCTTACCCAGATAGGTGGCGGGGCGCAACGCGTTGAGCATGATGATGCCGGACTGCTCGACCTCGAGATCGATGGCCTGGGCAAGTCCCACCGCCTCGTCGAGCTTTGCCTCAGGCCCGCGCTCGGCCGCAGCCGCGCGCGCACCGCCGGTGCGTCCGCGGCGCAACGCGGGTTCGATGACAAGCGCGCGCCCAGTCGCCGAGCCGGATGGCCCGGAAGGGCTCAGCCGGTCAGCGTGGGTATCGCGGCGCGGCTCCAATCAGACCTTTTCCCCCGCCGGCGCTTCCTCAGCACCCTCGAAGAGCTGCACGGGGTGTCCCGGCATGATGGTCGATATGGCGTGCTTGTACACAAGTTGCGAGTGCCCATCCCGACGGAGCAACACGCAGAAATTATCGAACCAAGTCACGACGCCCTGTAGTTTGACCCCGTTCACCAGAAAAATCGTAAGCGGAATCTTGTTCTTGCGGACGTGATTGAGGAAGGTGTCTTGTAGATTTTGTGCGCGGTCGGCTGCCATGGCCGTGTTTCCGTTCTTGCCACGCGGGCCCCTGCCCCGCGGGTTTGTTTCTATAAGCCTTCTATAAGTAGGGGTGAGTTGAGCCCAGCGAAACCCACCGTAAGCCCCGAGTTTAAGCCAAAACCCCCAAGTCTTGGCCCCAAGCCCGGGCCGGGTTGCGCCGCGTAGCCCACCCTACGCGTGTTGTCCCGCTCGCCGGCAACGCCGGGCGGTAACAAGCTCACTATTAGAAGGCCGGGCAAGGGACTATGCAAGCCCAAGTTTCCGGCCGTGGCCAAAAGCGGTGAAAAGGCGACCGCGCGCTAACCTATCTCTGCAAAACGATGAAATTCGTTGCGTAGCGCCAAGGCGACGCGGCCAGGTTTGCCATCACCGATGGGACGGTTATCGAGCCGCACCACTGGCATGACGATCTGAGTGGCAGACGTGACAAAGGCTTCGCGCGCCCGATAGGCCTCCTCCAGTGTGAACGGGCGTTCTTCAATGTGGAGGTTCATTTCCTTGACGGCCTCGAACACGACGGCGCGCGTGATGCCGCCGAGAATGGCGTGATCGGCATTCCGGGTGACGAGCTTGCCGTCGTCCGTCACGATCCAGGCATTGGCGGAAGCGGCCTCGGTCACGAAGCCGGCCATGTCGACAAACCAGGCATCGCGGGCGCCCTGGTCGAGCGCGCTCTGCCGCGCCAGCACATTGGGGAGCAGGCCGACCGTCTTGATGTCGACGCGGCCCCAGCGGTTGTCCGGTACGCTGACAACTGTAATTCCTTGCGCCGCAAGCGCTTCGATGCGGGTTCGGTTCAGCGGGCGCGCCGTCACCACGATATTCGGTGCAGTGTCTTGTGGAAACGGCAGGTCGCGCCGCGCTACGCCGCGGCTGATTTGCAAATAAACATTGCCGTGAACGATACGGTTGCGTGCAACGACTTCGCGCAGCACGATGCTTAGCGCCGCACGCGCCATCGGCGGCCCGATGCGGAGCGCGTTGAGCGAGCGTTCGAGCCGGTCGAGATGGCGTCGCTCATCGACGACCCGCCCTCCCCTCACTTCGCAGACTTCGTAAACGGCGTCGGCGAACTGGTAGCCGCGATCCTCGACATGGACCTTGGCGTTCTCGAACGGCAGGTAGCGGCCGTTGACGTAGGCGATGCGACTCATGGGTCCCTCAGTCGATACCGAGGGCTTTGAGCTTTCTGTGTAACGCCGATCGCTCCATGCCGACAAATTCGGCGGTGCGTGAGATGTTGCCGCCGAAGCGATTGATCTGTGCCAACAGATATTCGCGCTCGAACACTTCGCGTGCTTCGCGGAGCGCCAGGCTCATCAGGTGTTCGCCGCCGTTGCCGTTCGGCATGTTCGGTATCATGGAGCCGACGTCTTGCGGAAGCATCGCCGCGGTAATCACCGCCTCGGGATCGCCGCCGGCGAGGATCATGAGCCGCTCGACGTTGTTGCGCAGCTGCCGCACGTTGCCTGGCCAATCGTGCGACTGCAGCACGGCGAGCGCGTCGGCGCCGACGGTGCGCTTCGGCAAGCCGGTGGCGTGCGAGATCTGCGACATGAAATATTCGACCAGCTCCGGAATATCCTCGCGCCGCTCCGCGAGCGATGGCACCCGAATCGGCACCACCGAGAGCCGGTGATAGAGATCCTCGCGAAACTTGCCGGCTGCAATGTCGGCTTCGATGTTGCGGCTGGTCGACGAGATGATGCGAACGTCGACCGTCACCTTGGTGCTGCCGCCGACCCGCTGGAACGTTTGATCGACCAGAACACGCAGGATCTTGTTCTGCGTCTCGCGAGGCATGTCGGCAATTTCATCGATGAACAGCGTGCCGCCATGCGCTTCTTCGAGCGCGCCGACCTTGCGGCTCTGCGTGCCGTTGCTGGCCTCGACGCCGAACAGCTCGATTTCCATGTGCTCGGGCGTGATGGCGGCGGCGTTGATGACCATGAAGGGCGCATCGGCGCGCGCCGAACGGGTGTGAATGCTGCGGGCCGCAAGCTCCTTACCGCTGCCCGAAGCGCCAACGATCAGGATGCGGCTGTTCGTGGGCGCCACCTTTTCAACTGTTTGCCGGAGTTGATTGGCGACGGGCGAGTGGCCGACGAGCATGCTCGGCGATGGCGCAAATTGCTTGAGTTCCTTCACTTCGCGCTTGAGCCGCGAATTCTCCAGCGCCCGTTCCGCGACGAGCAGCAACCGGTCCGCCTTGAAAGGCTTTTCGATGAAGTCGTAGGCGCCGCGCTTGATGGCGGACACGGCCGTTTCGATGTTGCCGTGCCCGGAGATCATCACGATCGGAAGCTCGGGATGTTCCATCTTGAGTGAGTCAAGCAATTGCAGGCCGTCAAGACGGCTGTTCTGCAGCCAGATGTCGAGAAACACCAGGTTGGGCCGGCGCGCGACCACGGAGGCCAGCGCGTCGTCGCTGTTCGGGGCGGTACGCGTGGCGTAGCCTTCATCCTGCAGGATGCCGGAGACCAGCTCGCGAATATCGGCCTCGTCGTCGACGATGAGGATGTCGGAGGGCATTGTCAGCTTACCGTCTCAGGATTGGGCTTGGGGTCAGTTGGGGCGGTGGCAACCGGCTCCGCGGTGAAGCGGAGCTGCATCCAGGCGCCGCGCGCGCCCGGGAGCTTCTCCGAAGCGTCGCGCAGTTCGAGGCGTCCGCCGTGCTCTTCGAGAATTCGCCCGACAATGGCGAGGCCGAGCCCGGTGCCTTTTTCGCGCGTCGTCACGTAAGGCTCAAGCAGCCGCGCGCGGTTCTCTTTTGGCAGGCCGATGCCGTTGTCGACGACGTCGATGATGATGTCGTTGCCCTCGCGCCGGGTGCTGACCACGATGCGGCCGCGGCCGAGTTCCGCCGCCGGGACGGCGCCGATCGCTTCAGTGGCGTTCTTGACGATGTTGGTCAGCGCTTGCGAGATCAGCCGCCGGTCGAACCGCGCCGGCACGGGGGCTGGCGGCAGTTCGGCCTCGAAATCAATATCGGGATGGGCGACCCGCAGCAGGAATACTACCTGCCGCACCGTCTCGGCCACGTCTTCCTCGGCGATGACCGCCTTCGGCATCCGTGCGAACCGTGAAAACTCATCGACCATGCGTTTGATATCGTCGACCTGGCGTACGATCGTGTCGGTGCATTGTTGGAAGATCGCAGCGTCTTCGACGATGACTTTGCCGTATTTGCGGCGCAGCCGTTCCGCCGACAATTGAATCGGCGTCAACGGATTCTTGATCTCGTGCGCGATACGGCGTGCGATGTCGGCCCACGCAGAGGATCGCTGCGCGAGAACCAGTTCGGTAATGTCGTCGATGGTGATGACGTAGCCCTGATCGGACTCGGGCGCCTGTTCGCTGGTGACTCGGATCGAGAAATTGCGCTCCTGCCCTTCGCGCGTCACCGCAATCTGACGCTGGATCAGGCGCTGATTGCTGCCGCGAGCGGCGGTGAAGACCTCGGCGAGTTCGGGTGCGATGTCCTGTAGTGGATGGCCGAGCGCTTCGGATTCAGTACATCCTATCAACCGTTCGGCCGAACGGTTGAGAATGGTAATGCGCCCTTCGGCGTTGACGCCGATGACGCCGGCGCTGGCGCCGGACAGTACGGCCTCGGTGAAACGGCGCCGGCTGTCGATGAGGTCGCGGGCACGCACGATATCCTCGTGCTGCGTGCGCAACTCGGCCGTCATTTTGTTGAACGTCTCGCCCAGATGGGCGAGGTCCCCTTCGGAGCGGTGTACCGGGACCTGGATATTAAGATTGCCGGTGGAGACCACATTGGCGGCGCCGATCAACCGGCGAATCGGGGCCACCAGCCGGTTGGCGAAATCGAGCCCGATCCAGGCGGACGACAGCAGTACAATCAGCGCGATCACCGCGAACATCAGTGCGAAGGCGATCTGAATGCCAAGCTTGCGCGCCTCAAGGTTGGCGTACTCGCTGATGCTCTCCTGCGTCGCGGCCAGTTGTGCGACCACGCGCGGATCGAGCATCTGCGCCGCGTAGAGATAAAGATTGTCGTAGCCGTGCAGCTTCACCGCCGCGGCGACGTGGTCGCCCTGGGCGATGAGCGCGACTTGCGGCTCCGTCTCCGAAATATGGCTGAGCAATTCCGGGGACGGCAGCACGATCGGCTTGTTCATGGTGACGTCCGCGCGCTCGACGGTCTGGCCGCTGGGCGTGATGATAATGGCGGCGGACAGCCCTCGCCCTTTGGCCTGATCGGTCAGGAACTGCCTGAATTGGGCGCGGTCCTGGTCGAATAGCGGCTTGGCGCGGGCGACGTCATAGGCCATCGCGAGAATTTCGCCTCGAATGATCTGCGCGTGATCGGCCACATAGGCATTGGCCACGATGAGCGACTGCTGGATCATGGCGCGCGTGCGGGTCGAGAAAAAGCTGTCGAGGCCGCGGTCGAGGGTCGTGCTTGCCACGACCGAGACCAGGACGGCCGGAACTGCGGCGATCACGGCGAACAGGCCAACGATCTGGACATGAAGCCGCGAGCCGGCGCGCCCGCGGCGACGCGCCTGCACTACGACCCAGACCTCACGCCCAATGATGGCCAGTAGCAACAGCCCAGTGATGACGTTGCCAAGCAGGAGCTCCTTTACGACGGAGTTGACGGGAACAATCGGCGTCAGGCCGGCCATCACCAGGAAGGTGGCGGTGGCAGACAGCAGCGCGATGAACAGGACAACGGCGCCAATCAGCCGCGAAGCGGCTGGCATAGGCGTTGACGTCACCGGTTCGATTGGCGCGACCTGATCGACAGTCGTCATGGACGCCTAAGAGGACGCCGGGCCGCGATAAGGGTGCCGATTGAATGGAACCCGGCCATCCATTTCCCCAAGTGATGCTTTTATACAACAATGTTGCCCGATTGCGACAATTCTCGGGCACCATTTTCGATAAATCGCAGGGAAATTTGGCGATCCCTGAAGAGGCCCGAGAAAGGGCGTCAGCCACCGCTGGTGCGATAGACCTGGATCTCGAGGTCGCGGATCTTCTTGCGCAGCGTATTGCGGTTGACGCCGAGGAGATCCGCAGCGCGGATCTGATTGCCGTGGGTGGCGGTCAGCGCGGCCGACAGCAGCGGCGCTTCGACCTCGCGCAGGATGCGGTGGTAGAGCCCGGGCGGAGGCAAGCCATCGTCGAAACCAGAAAAGTAGCGTGACAAGTATCGCTCGACCGCGTTCGACAAATTGTCCTCAGTGCGGCCGGGCTCGGCCGTCGCCACCAGTGTGGGCTGCGCCAGTTCGGCGTCGATGACGGCGGCCGTGATCATTTCCTGCGGATAGAGGGCCGCAAGCCGACGTGCCAGGTTTTCCAATTCGCGCACGTTGCCCGGCCAGCGATGGCGCTTGAGCCGGTCGAGCGCGGCTTGATCGATGTGCTTTAGCGGCAGTCCCTCGCGCGCGACCAGCGTAAAAAAGTGGCGGAGCAAGTCGGGAATGTCCTCGGTGCGCTCGCGCAATGGCGGTAATCGCAGCGGTACCACATTGAGCCGGAAGAACAGATCTTCGCGAAACAGTCCCTGCTGGATCAGTTGGCGCAAATCCTTGTTGGTGGCGGCGACGATACGCACGTCCGCCTTGATCGGTGTGCGCCCGCCGACCGTGGTGTACTCGCCCTGCTGCAGGACGCGTAACAGCCGGGTCTGCGCCTCCATCGGCATGTCGCCGATCTCATCGAGGAACAGAGTGCCGCCTTCGGCCTGCTCGAAGCGGCCGGCGCTGCGGGTGTTGGCGCCGGTAAACGCGCCCTTCTCATGGCCGAACAACTCAGACTCAATGAGATCGCGCGGAATGGCCGCCATGTTAATAGCCACAAACGGTCCAGTGCGGCGCTTGCCGTAGTCATGCAGCGCGCGAGCGACCAGTTCTTTGCCCGTGCCGGATTCTCCGGAAATCATCACCGTAAGGTCGGTCTGCATCAGCCGCGCCAGTACGCGGTAGATTTCCTGCATCGCCGGCGAGCGGCCAACCAGGGGAATCGAATCGAACTCTTCGATCTTCACCGCCTGGCGCGCCTTCTCCTTCGGCTCCGACAGGGCCCGACCGACGATAGCGATCAACTCTTTCAGGTCGAATGGCTTCGGCAGGTATTCGTAGGCGCCGCGCTCAGAAGCGCGAATCGCCGTCATGAACGTGTTCTGCGCGCTCATGACGATGATCGGGAGATCGGGCCGCGCTTTCTTGATACGCGGCAGCATGTCAAAGGCGCTCTCGTCCGGCAGCAGCACGTCGGTGATGATCAGATCGCCGTCGCCTTGGCTAACCCAGCGCCACATTGTGGCGGCGTTGCCGGTCGAGCGCACCTCATAGCCGGCACGTGACAGTGCCTGATTAAGCACTGTCCGGATTGCCGCATCATCGTCGGCGACGAGAATGCTTCCCGCAGGCATTAAAGATCCCCTGTTTGCCGTGAGGCGCCGTCCGGCCCGGCGCCCGCGTTGGCGGTGCATTTAGGCATGAGAATTCGAAAGGTTGTACGGCGCGGCTGCGACTCGCACTCGATGATGCCGCCGTGATCGCCGATTATTTTGGAGACCAGGGCGAGGCCGAGGCCTGAGCCGCTTGGTTTGGTGGTGACGAACGGGTCGAACAGATGCGGCATCAGTTCTTCTGGAACGCCCGGGCCGTTGTCGCGCACGCAGAACTCAAGCGGCAGCGAGACTTCGCGTTTTCGAGCCCGGCAATGAGAGCCGCACGCCTGGCCGGAACGCGGTGGTCAGGGCGATCTCACCGCCCGCACTGTTCTCACCGATCGCTTCGGCGGCGTTCTTGATCAGATTGAGGAACACCTGCACGAGCTGATCGCGGTTGGCCAATACCGGCGGCAGCGATGGATCGTAGTCTTCGACGAACTTGATGTTGCGTGCGAACCCCGATTGCGCGAGCCGCTTCACATGTTCGAGCACGACGTGGATGTTGATGGGCTCGCGTTCGACCGGCCGTTCGTCGCCGAACACCTCCATGCGATCGACCAGCTTTACGATGCGATCAGCCTCGTCGCAGATCAGCCGTGTGAGCGAACGATCGTCGTCCGAGACCGATTGCTCCAGAAGCTGTGCGGCGCCGCGGATGCCTGAAAGCGGATTTTTGATCTCGTGCGCCAGCATGGCGGCAAGCGCGATCACCGAGCGTGCGGCGCCGCGATGCGTGAGTTGGCGGTCCATCTTGTCGGCGATGGTCCGCTCCTGGAGCATGACCACCACGTAGTCCGGCTGCTCCGGCAGCGGCGCTACATGCATATCGACCAGGCGATCGCCCGGGTTGCGCGGCGTGCCGAGGTCGACCTTGTACTCGTTGACCGCGGCGCCCCGGGTGCGGACCTGCTCGACCAGGGTGAGCAGAGGGCTGCCGAATGGCACCAGATCGCGGAGCGATTGCCGGCGGAGGAGCGGCACCGAGACCTCGAAGAAGGCTTCGGCGGCCGCATTGGCGTCCACCACCTTGCCGTCTGGCGCCACGACGATGACTGGATGTGGCAGTGCATTGAGCACCGCGTCAGCGGCTGAAACCATGACGAGGGGCTCGGCCGCGTTCATACGGGACCCTTCGACAAGTTCCACCGTGCGCGATAAAATATCAATGTTGCCAGGGATTTAGTTGCCCGCAACGTGATTTCTGGACGATGGTGATTTGGCTTCAATCGCGCGTGCCCACTAATTAGGCGAAAAATCATTCTGCATAGAGTTTAGCCAAAATGCCGCCCGACGCAAGTGCTGCACTGCAATATTGCTTAACCTTGGCGCATAACCGGAATGCAGCCGAAATTCCTGCCGCCGAGCAGGTCCGGCGTTCGCACATTGTCGGAACATGCGCTAAAGCGAGCCGCGAAACGGAATCGGGCATTTGAGATGGGAATTGTTGCGGCAGTGATCGTTGCCGCTGGCCGAGGCCAGCGCGTCGGCGGCGATATCCCAAAACAGTATCGGACGATCGCCGGCATCCCGGTCATCCGGCCGACACTTGCGGCTTTCGCCAGCCACGCGCAGATCGATGTTATTCAGCCGGTCATTCATTTCGCGGACGAAAAACTATTCCGCAATGCAAGCAGCGGCCTTCGCAAACTCAGCGATCCAGTCGCCGGCGGCGCAACGCGACAAATCTCGGTGCGTGCCGGCGTGCAAGCTCTTGCTGCTCAAGCGCCCGATTTGGTCCTGATCCATGACGCGGCGCGACCATTTCTCAGCGCGGATTTGATCGACCGCGCCATCGGCGCCGGCCGCGAGTTCGGCGCCGGTGTGCCAGGAGTTGCAATCGCAGATACGGTGAAAAAGACCGACGACGGTGGGATGGTGATTGAAACACTGGACCGCAGCGGCTTGCGGACGGTGCAGACGCCCCAGGCGTTCGGCTATCAGCTGATCGCCGAGGCGCACCGCCGGGCCGAAGCGGCCGGGCGCGATGACTTCACGGATGACGCGGCGCTTGCCGAATGGGCCGGCCATCATGTCCACGTCTTTGCAGGAGAACCCGGCAACGTGAAACTGACCACCAACGAGGATTTTACCCGGGCCGAGCTATTACATGCTGCGTCGCTCGCCGACGTGCGCACCGGCAATGGGTTTGACGTTCACATTTTCGCGGACGGCGATCACGTCATGCTTGGCGGCCTGCGCATTCCGCATACGCGTGGTGTGAGTGGGCACTCCGACGCCGACGTGGCGCTACACGCCTTGGTCGATGCCATCCTGGGAGCGCTGGCCGAGGGCGACATCGGTCAACATTTTCCGCCAAGCGATCCGCAATGGCGCGGCGCTTCCTCGGATCGCTTTCTGGCTTTCGCCTGCGAACGTGTCCGTGCGCGGGGCGGTTTGATCGGCAACTTGGACGTCACCATCGTCTGCGAAGCGCCTCGCATTTCGCCGCATCGGGACGCCATGCGCGCGCGTATTGCCGAGATTGCAGACATTCCCATCACGCGCGTGGCCGTCAAGGCGACGACGAGCGAGAAACTCGGGTTCACCGGGCGTGGCGAAGGTATTGTCGCCATGGCAACGGCGACCGTGCGGCTGCCCTGGAGCGGAACGTAGTGGACGCCAAGCTCCGCAGCGCCGCCAAGCATCTGCTCGATATCTGCCGGGCGCGCGGCTTGCGCGTCGCCACGGCAGAATCCTGCACCGGCGGGCTTGTCGCTGGAGCGCTCACCGAGATTCCCGGATCATCCGATGTCGTCGAGCGAGGCTTCGTGGTCTATTCCAATGCCGCCAAGGAGACCATGCTCGGCGTCCCGGCGGCGGTGCTTAAGCGTTACGGCGCTGTTAGCGAACAGACTGCCGTCGCGATGGCGGCCGGCGCATTGAAAAATTCCGAGGCCGATGTGACCGTGTCGATTACCGGCGTCGCCGGTCCGGGCGGCGGCTCGAAACAGAAGCCGGTCGGGCTCGTGCATTTTGCGGCGGCAAGCCGCGACGGCAGATCGCTGCACAAACGCAGGTTGTTCGGCAAGATTGGCCGCCGCCGCGTGCGTGAACGTTCGGTCATGCAGGCTCTGGCGCTGATTGAGGAATTGGCGCAGTAGCGACCTCGCCGCGATCGGCGATTATCCCGTCAGCCGCTTGTAGCTTTGCAACCAATACGCCGCGATGGCGAGCTTCGAATCCTCGATTTTCCCGTTGGCCAGTTGGTCGAATAATTCAGCGGTGCTCACGTGGATAATGGCGACATCCTCGTCGTCGATACCGCCCCCGTCACCGCGTCTGTCTTTCTTGTTGATCTCAGCGAAATAAAGAAAAATACGCTCCGACGTGCCGCCAGGCGATGTGAAAAACCGACAAATCGGCTCTGGATTACTGATCCTGTAACCGGTCTCCTCCATCGTCTCCCGGATGACAGCTTCCTGCGGCGTTTCGCCTTCGTCGATCATCCCCGCGACTGTTTCGGTAATCCATCCATCTTCGGATTTAGGATCGCCGCGCCGGCGCGCCACCAGGATCGGCACTTTGAACTGATTGACCAGAACCACTTCGTCATCTTCCGGATCGTAAAGCAGGACTGCAACCGCATCGCCACGCTCGAAGACAAGCCGCTGCTGATGGCTCATCTTGCCGCCAAGCGTTTCATGCGACACGTCGACCTCATCGATTTTGAAGAAGCCGTCGAACTTGCGGGTCGCGCCGTGAATTTCGGCCTTGCGAGAGCTGGACATTTGCAGTCCTCCAGCCGAGCATTGTCAGCTTATTTGATGGCGACGCATGGATGTCAGATTGGAGCCATGTCGCGAACTGTACCTGATCATGCCACGTGTGTGCCATAAACTTGGTCTGCCCGGCGTTCGAAGGCGGTGGCGAAGCGGCGAAATGCGGCGTCAAACACACTGCCCATCAATAGCCCGAGCGTGCGGCTGCGAAATTCATAGGCCAGGAAAAATTCGACGTCGCAGCTCTTGTCATCGACCGGCCGGAACGTCCAGCGATTGTTCATGCGGCGGAACGGCCCTTCGATATATTCCACCAAGATCGTGAGCCGTTCGCGCTCCAAGGTCACGCGGCTGGTGAAAGTCTCGCGAATGACCTTGTAGGCGATCGTCATGTCGGCGACGATTACTTCCCTGCCGCCATTCTCGTTCGTGCGCCGGCGGACTTTGAGCGATTGGCACAGCGGTACGAATTCCGGATAGCGTTCGACGTCGGCTACGAGGTCAAACATGTCGGTGGCGCTGTGCTGAACGCGCTTTCTGATGGAGAATTCGGGCATTCGACTAGCTTGCCGCCCGGGCAGCCTTCAGCCGGGCAAAATCTTCGCCGGCATGATGTGAGGATCGCGTCAGGGGTGACGCCGAGACCATCGCGAAGCCCTTGGCGTACGCGATCGTCGCCAGGGCGTCGAACTCGTCGGGTGGGATGAAGCGAATGACGGCGTGGTGTTTGCGCGACGGCTGCAGATATTGGCCGATCGTGAGAAAATCGACGTCGGCGGCGCGCAAATCGTCCATGACCTGCAGGATCTCGTCGCGCTCTTCGCCGAGCCCGACCATGATGCCTGATTTGGTGAACATCTGCGGATCGATTTCCTTGACCCGTTGGAGTAGGCGAATTGAAACAAAATAGCGGGCGCCAGGCCGTACTGTGAGGTATTTGGCCGGGACCGTCTCGAGATTGTGGTTGAAGATGTCCGGCCGCGCCGCCACCACCGTTTCCACGGCCCCGCCCTTTCGCAAAAAATCGGGGGTGAGCACCTCAATCGTGGTCGTCGGGCAACGTGCGCGAATTGCTCCGATGACGGCGGCAAAGTGCGCCGCCCCGCCGTCATCGAGATCGTCGCGGTCGACCGATGTGACGACCACGTGCGCCAGCCCAAGTTTTTCAACTGCGGCGGCAACATGTTCCGGTTCGGCCTGGTCGAGTGCGCCGGGCAAGCCGGTTTTGACGTTGCAGAAGGCACAGGCTCGCGTGCAGGTGTCGCCCATGATCATGAACGTGGCGTGCTTCTTCTCCCAGCACTCGCCGATGTTCGGGCAGCCCGCCTCTTCGCACACCGTGTGCAGCCCATTGGCCCTCACGATGCGCTGCGTGTCCAGATAGCCCGGCGAGACCGGCGCCTTGACGCGAATCCACGCAGGCTTGCGCAAAACCGGCTGATCCGGCCGATGCGCCTTTTCCGGGTGACGCGGAACATTCGCGTGAATGAGATTATCGATGACGACGGCCATGACGGCTCCGACCGACCTTGAACGCGCCCGAACAGCACGCCCTAAGGTCTTAAGCGATACTTACGGGCCGAAGCGGCACCCTGCAACCCACCTGCAACGCAACGCATCCGTCTGTTCCGCCGCGGCTGCTGCCACCCGGAGGCGGCGAAACGCCATGAGATCGATGAACCGTTTGTAAGAAAACTTACCGCGGTTTCGCAGTGGGACTCGTAACTTTTGCCACAATAAAAGAGCTGAGATTTGAACATTCGGCGGGGCGGCGCCGAGGAGATTGTAATGAACGTAAGTGGGCCACGGGCTGCGGCGCTGGCCTTGCATCGCTTCGGCCTTGGGCCACAGCGCAATTCCATCGCCGCGATCGCTGCCGATCCGCGCGGCGCCCTCCTTGAGGAGCTTGATCGGCCAGGTGCCGGGCAAATAACATCGGTGTTGCCGTCGAGCAGCGAAGCGGTGCGTGCAGTATTTCGTTTCCAGGCCGAGCGGCGCGCCCGGCAAAAGCTCGCCCAGCGCGCCAAGAAGCTGGCCGAAGCCGGTGGTGCTTCGAATCCGTTCAACTGCAAACAGTCGCCGGCGGACGAACCGTGCGTCGCCGAGCCTGTCGTTGAACCCGAAAAGCAGGATAAACCCCGACGGCCGCCGCTGCGGCAGCAACTTATTCTGAATGAAGCCAAGGCACGCTTCGACGCCGCTACCGGCGCCGACATCGGCTTTGTCGAGCGGCTGGTGTGGTTTTGGTCGAACCATTTTTGCATCTCGGCCGACAAGATCCCGGCGATGGCCGGCCCCTATGAGCGTGAGGCTATCCGGCCGCATGTGCTCGGCCATTTCGCCGATATGCTTCTGGCGGTCGAGAGCCATCCGGCGATGCTGTTCTACCTGGACAATGTCCAATCGATGGGACCAGATTTCGACGGTCGGCATTAACCGCGACAGAGGTCTCAATGAGAACCTTGCGCGCGAGACGCTGGAATTGCATACGCTCGGCGTACGCACCGGTTACACGCAAACCGATGTCACAAATTTCGCCAAGGTTCTCACCGGCTGGACCTGGTTCCCGCCGTTTGAACCCATTCACGGCGGCGAATTTGTTTTCAATCCGATCCTGCACGAACCGGGCGAACAGATCGTGCTGGGCAGGCGTTACGTTGACACCGGTGTGCAGCAAGGCCGTACCGTGCTTGCCGATCTGGCGCGCCACCCGGCCACGGCCCACCATGTTGCGGTCGAACTTGCCGCGCATTTCGTCGCCGACGACCCCTCGCCCGCGCTGGTCGCCAAGCTCGAGAAGACCTTCAACGACTCCGGCGGCAATCTCAAAGCAGTCGCCAAAGCGCTGATCACCGCCGACGAATTGTGGACGCCGCAGCGTACCAAGCTCAAGCCACCCGCTGACTGGATTGTCAGTGTGCTGCGGCTCACCGACGGCGGCCCCCTCATCCCGATCGGGCAGGTAATGGGCGCGCAGGCACAACTCGGCGCTGCGCTATGGCGGCCGCCGGCGCCGAACGGCTATTCCGATCGCGAGGCGGCATGGATCGATGGCGTGCCGCACCGGCTCAATCTGGCGAATCAATTCGCCAACCGGTTGGCGATGGGAATGGACCCGCTTGGCATGCTCGACAGCGCGCTCGGGCCGCTTGCCTCGACGCACACGCGCGACACCGTTTCCCGCGCTGAGAGCCGCGCGCAGGCTTTGACGCTTCTTATCATGTCGCCGGAATTTCTGCGGAGTTGATCATGAAATATCCGCACGCTCCTTCTCGCCGTGACGTGCTGCTCAGCTCCGGCACGCTGTTCGCCTGGGCTTATCTGCCGAAGGCCGCGCGTGCCGAGGGCCGCGATCCGCGCTTCCTCACCATCGTGCTGCGCGGTGCGCTCGACGGGCTGGCCACTGTCGCCCCTGTGGGCGATCCGGCTTGGGTCGCGCTTCGCGGTGATGAGGCGCTCACGCTCGGCGGCAAGACGCCGGCGCTCAAGCTCGACGGGTTCTTCGCTCTTAACCCGGCGATGCCGAGCCTGCACGCCATGTTTGCCGCGCGCGAAGCGATCATCGTCCATGCCGCGGCTACGCCATATCGCGAACGGTCGCATTTCGACGGCCAGGACGTGCTTGAAAGCGGCATGACCAAGCCGAACGCCAGCGACTCCGGCTGGCTCAATCGCGCGCTCGCGGGTCTCGCCCCCGGCGGCCGGGTTGATCCGAAAGGCAGCAAGATTTTCGCCGTCGGCCCAGTGACACCGCTGATCGCGCGCGGCGCGGCCCCGGTGCTGTCATGGTCGCCCCAGCATATTCTGCCGGCAAGCGACGACACTGTGCATCGGCTGCTTGCGCTTTACCGGCAATCTGACCTGAAGCTTGCGGGTACTCTTGAGGACAATGCCAAGCTCACCGCGATCGAACAGGCCGGCGGAATGACACAGCAGAAGCCCGGGGGCCCCGGTCCAGGACAGGTCCGCGCTTATTTTGCGGAAGTGGCCGGGACCGCCGCGAAGTTCCTAGCACAGCCGGATGGGCCGCGTATTGGTGTGCTGGCGCTCGATGGCTGGGACACGCATTTCAACGAGGGCATCGCGCAGGGTCACTTGTCGCAGCTCCTGGGCGCGCTCGACGCCGCGCTCGATGCAGTGAAAACCAATATGGGCCCGGCGTGGAGCGAGACCGCGGTCGTTGTCGTCACCGAGTTCGGCCGCACAGCACATATCAACGGCACCGACGGCACCGATCATGGCACCGGCACGGTGGCGCTCCTTGCCGGTGGCGCGATCAAAGGCGGCCGCGTGATCGCCGACTGGCCCGGACTGACACCGCCAAACCTTTACGAAAGCCGTGACCTGAAAGCGACGACCGATCTGCGTGCGGTTCTCAAAGGATTGCTGCGCGACCATCTGCGCGCCGATGAGCGCGTGCTTGCAGCAAACGTATTTCCGGGCAGTGACGACGTGAAGCCGATGTCCGGTCTTGTCTCGGCTTAGACCAATAGGGAACGCTCAGGCTGCCTTCGGTGGCAGACGGTGGTTCGGCGTCGAGTTGGAAATCTTCAGTTCGTCGTCGTTCATGTCGGCGCCGATATCGCCGAACAGCGGCGTCGACAGATAACGCTCGCCGGTATCGGGCAGCATGCACAGCACCGTCGCGCCGGGCGCGGCCTCCTTGCAGACTTGCAGCGCTCCCGCAAAGGTCGCCCCGGCGGTGATGCCGACAAAAATGCCCTCCTGCTGCGCCAGCGCCTTGGAGCATTTCATCGCTTCGGGGCCCGGAATGGTGAGGAGCCGATCGATGGCCTTCTTATCAACCGCCTCGCCGGTGATCAGGGGAATGAAATCGGGGCTCCAGCCCTGCATCGGGTGCGGCTTGAACGCGGGGTGAGGTTTCGCCGGCGTGCCGTCGGCGTTGCGTTCCTGCTTCTCTCCCGACGTGAGCATCGGCGCGTCGCTCGGCTCGCAGACGATGATTTTCGTGTCCGGGCGTTCCTTGCGTAGAACGCGCGAAACGCCGGTCAGCGTGCCGCCGGTGCCAAAGCCGGTAACCCAATAATCGAGCCGTTCGCCGGCGAAGTCCGCGATGATCTCGCGCGCAGTGGTGCGCTCGTGGATGTCGGGATTGGCCTCGTTCTCGAACTGGCGTGTCATGAACCAGCCGTGGCTCTTGGCCAGTTCTTGCGCCTTCTCCACCATGCCGAACGCTCGCTCGGCCGCAGGCGTCAGCACCACCTTGGCGCCGAGAAAGCGCATCAGTTTGCGGCGTTCGACAGAGAAGCTTTCCGCCATGGTGACGACCAGCGGATAGCCTTTGGCGGCGCAGACCATCGCCAGGCCGATGCCGGTGTTGCCGGAGGTCGCCTCAATCACGGTCTGGCCGGGTTTGAGCTGGCCGGACTTCTCCGCCGCCTCGATGACGCCGAGCGCCAGGCGATCCTTCACCGAGCCGAGCGGGTTGAAGGCTTCGATCTTGACGTAGAGGTTCACATCGGCCGGTGCGAGTTTATTGATCTTGACGACCGGCGTCCGGCCGATCGTTCCGAGAATACTATCGAATTTCGCCATGACGCCGCTCCGGCAAGAATGGAATATAGCGGTGCTACGCTAGCCTGTTTGCCGACCCTCGCCTAGCGAGCCCGCAATCCATAACCAAAGGTCGGCGAATATGGATTCCGGGCTCCTCGCTACGCTCGGCCTCGGAATGATGGGATCAAATGTTCAGCACCCGCCCATATGCGTCGAGCACCGCTTCCTTCATCATCTCCGACAGGGTCGGATGCGGGAATACGGTGTGCATCAGTTCTTCTTCGGTGGTCTCCAGATTCATTGCCACCACGTAGCCTTGAATGAGCTCGGTGACTTCGGCGCCGACCATGTGGGCGCCGAGGAGTTGGCCGGTCTTCTTGTCGAAGATCACCTTGACCATTCCCTGGTCCTCGCCGAGCGCGATCGCCTTGCCGTTGCCGACGAACGGGAAGCGGCCGACGCGGATGTCAAGTTTCTTGTCTTTGGCCGCCTGTTCCGTCAGCCCGACCGAAGCGACCTGCGGCGTGCAGTAGGTGCAGCCGGGAATCATCAGTTTGTTCATCGGATGCGGATGCAGGCCCTTGATGGCCTCGACGCAGATGACGCCTTCATGCTCGGCCTTATGCGCCAGCAATGGCGGCCCGGCGACGTCGCCAATGGCATAAATGCCCGGCACGTTGGTCTTGCCGGTGCCGTCGATAACAACAGCGCCGCGCTCGATTTTGACGCCGAGCTTCTCCAGGCCGAGATTTTCCGTATTGCCGACGACGCCGACCGCGGAGATGACGCGATCGACCGTCAGGGTCTGCATGCTGCCTTTACCATCGTCGATGGTGGCGGTGACGCTATCTGATTGTTTGTCGAGCTTCGTCACCTTGGCGCCGGTCAAGATCTTGATGCCCTGCTTCTCGAAACTCTTGCGCGCGAAGGCGGCGATTTCGGCATCTTCGATTGGCAGAATCTGTGGCAGCACTTCGACAACCGTTACCTCGGCGCCGAGCGTGCGGTAGAACGACGCGAACTCGATGCCGATGGCGCCAGAACCGATGACGAGCAGCTTCTTCGGCATGCGGTCCGGGACCATTGCCTCGAAATAGGTCCAGACCAATTTCTTGTCGGGTTCAAGGCCGGGCAGCACGCGCGGCCGTGCGCCAGTGGCGACGATGATGTGCTTGGCCTGGTACGAGCCGGCGCCGAGCGCCCCCTTCGGCGCTTCGCCGCGGCCGGCCTTCACGGCGATTTTGCCGGGCGCTTCGATCGCCGCCTCGCCCCAGATCACCGCGACCTTGTTCTTGCGCATCAGGAAGCCGACGCCGTCATTGAGCCGCTTCGACACCGCACGCGAGCGCTTCACCACGGCACTCGGATCGTAGCTGACGTTGCTGGCGGACAGGCCGTAATCGTTGGCATGCTGGATGTAGTGGAAGATTTCGGCAGAGCGGAGCAGCGCCTTGGTGGGGATGCAGCCCCAGTTGAGGCAGATGCCGCCCAGATATTCACGCTCAACGATGGCGGTCTTGAAACCCAGCTGCGCGGCGCGGATGGCGCAGACGTAGCCACCGGGACCGGAGCCGATGATGATGATGTCGAAATTCGTGTCAGCCATTCAAAACCTCTCGGACCTCAAGCACCTTAGCGGCCATAACGGAACTTGTCGCGCGGACGGGCAGCCGGTCCCCACGCCTTGATCTATAGGTCTGAGTGATGGGAGCAAGCCCGTTCAGTCGCCCTGAATTCTGCCGGTGGCGAGTTTGCCCGCCCGGGGCAGATCGCCCTACTCGGGTTTGATCTTGGCGAAAGCGATCACCTTGCCCCATTTTGCGGTTTCATCCGCCAGCAGCTTGCCGAATTCGCCGGAAGAGCCTGTCACGACGCTTGCGCCTTCGTCGGCAAGCTTCCGCTTGATCTTTGGCTCGTCAAGCGCGGCATTGATTTGCCCATTCAGCTTGGCGATGACCTCGGCAGGTGTATGGCGCGGCGCCGCCAAACCGAACAGCGAACTCGCCTCGTAGCCATGCACGAATTCACCGGCTGCGGGCACGTCGGGTAGGACATCCGAGCGCTTCGTGGTCGTCACTGCAAGCGCCCGCAGCTTTCCGGCACGCACGAAGCCAATCGCGCCAGACAGGTTGGCGAAGCAAAGGTCGGTGCGGCCGCCCATAAGATCGGTAAGCGCCGGCGCGAGGCCGTGATACGGGACATGCAGGAAGGTGACACCCGTCATCATTTCGAACAGTTCGCCGGCGACATGTCCTGCGCTGCCGATCCCCGCCGACGCCATGTTGATCTTGCCCGGATTAGCCTTGGCGTAGGCAATGAGTTCCGGAAGCGCTTGTGCCTTTACCGTCGGATTGACCACCATGATGTTGGCCTCGCGGCTTATGCTTGCAACCGGGGCAAAGTCGTGGAGGAAATCGAAAGCCAGCTTGGCGTAGAGCGTTGCGTTGATGGCGTTTTGCGGCCCCACCAGCAGCAGCGTGTAGCCGTCCGCTGCGGAGCGTGCCACATACTCCGTGGCCAAGTTGGTGCCGGCGCCTGGACGGTTCTCGACGATGAATTGCTGACCGAGCCGCTCCGAAAGCGCCATACCGATAAGGCGTGCCAGCCGATCCTGGCCGCCGCCGGGCGCAAAGCCGACGACGATCCGCACCGGCCGCGCGGGATAGCCTTCCGCCGCTGCGGCGAGCGGCAGCGCACCCATCGCAGCGGCGCCGGTGAGCGCGACGACAATTTTTCGGCGAGAAAAAATCAAGATGGGCCCCGCGTTGTTTGGCGTTCGCAGCTAGATGCTTCGCGACCGGCCGCCGTCGACATTGATCGCAGTCCCCGAAATCATCCCGGCTCGCGCGGACGCGAGGAATATGGCCAGATCGGAGATGTCGGCGATGTCGACCACCCGCCCGAGCGGCACCTCTTCGACCAGCGCCTTCTCCGCCTCCTCACGGCTGACATTCTGTTCCTTGGCGTACACGTCGATGAGATTTGTCCATCGCCTGGTATTGGTTGAGCCGGGGTTGATGGCGTTGACGGTGATGCCTTTGCGGCCGAGTTCGTTCGCCATCAATTTGGTCAGGCTCAGAGTACCCATATTGATCGGGCCGGCGATTGCCGAAAATGCATTGGGCTCGCGGCCGCGGGTTCCGGCCAGATTGATAATGCGCGCCTGGTCGGAGCGCTCGATAAAAGGCAGCACCGCTCGCGTCATCCGGATCAAGCCGAGCGGCTTGACGGCAAAGCAGTTGTCCCAGTCCTCGTCGCTCACTTCGTGGAAGTGGCCGCGCTTTGCGCCGCCGGCGCAGTTGATGAGGATATCGACGCCGCCGAGTGATTCGACGGCATGCTTGACCGCCGGCACCAATGTGTCCGGCTGACGAAAATCCATATGCTCGACGCAGACGCGCACGCCGGCCGACGTCCTGATCTGATCGGCGACCGTGTTGCACTCGGGGATGTTCCGGGCGAACAGGCCGAGATGAATCCCTTCCTCGGCAAAGGCTTTGGCGATGCCGGCACCAATGCCGCGATTGGCGCCGGTGATGAAGGCGATACGGTCTTTCAATCCCAAGTTCATGTCAGTTTGTCTTATGTTTCATGTGCGAGTGGTCGCGGTCGGCGAGGCCTGCTTGTAGCAGGAATTGCGGTGTGATGCCTGTCGCCGTGAGCGCTCAATCGGCGACGGGGCGAAAAATGCCATCGGCGTCGAGGTGTTCGAAAACGCCGGATCGGATGCCAAAAAAGCCGCCGTGCAGATTGAGCGTGCCGGCTTCGACCGCGCTCTTGATCCACGGAAATGTCATCAGGTTGGCCAGCGCCAGGCGCACCGACTCGTGTTCGCAAAAGTCGTGGCGCTGTCCCGGCGCGACCGCCATGGCGCGCTGCCGCGCCGGCTCCGCGATGGCGACCCACGGGCCGACGAAGTCGCTCAATTCCGGCGGCGTGCCATCGAGCAGCGCTTTGATGCCACCGCACATGGCATGGCCCATAACCACGATGTCGCGCACGCGCAGGACACGTACCGCGTATTCGATCGCCGAACTCACCCCATGCGGCTGGTCGTCCGGCCCATACGGCGGCACCAGGTTGGCGATGTTGCGGATGACGAACAATTCGCCCGGCGCGGCATCGAACACCATTTGCGGATCGGTGCGGCTATCCGAGCAGGCGATGACGAGCGCACGTGGCTGCTGGCCGCGTTCGCTCAGTTCTTCGAACCGCGCGTGCTGGTTGCGCCACGTGCCGGCGCGAAAGCGACGATAGCCGGCGATTAATTGGTCCATGGCGTCCGGCCGAGCAAGAATGATGCCTACACCAGCATCATCACCGGGTTCTCGATCAGCGCCTTGAAGGCGCCGATCAGCAGCGCGCCGAGCGCGCCGTCGACGGAGCGGTGATCGCAACTCATCGTCACGCTCATGATCTGCGCCGCGACGATCTTGCCGTCGCGCACCACGGCGCGCTCCTCGCCGGTGCCGACCGCGAGGATGGTCGAATGTGGCGGATTGATCACGGCGGTGAAATCCTTGATGCCGTACATGCCGAGGTTCGACACCGCCGTGGTGCCGCCCTGATACTCGTGCGGCTTCAGCTTGCGCCCGCGCGCGCGCACCGCAAGGTCGCGCATCTCGTTTGAGATTGCGGACAGGGATTTGGTTTCCGCATTGCGGATGATTGGCGTGATCAGGCCGTTCGGCATCGCCACCGCGACGCCGACATCCGAGTGCTTGTGCTTGAGCATGCCGCCTTCGGTCCAGCTCACATTGGCGTCGGGCACGCGCTGCAGCGCCAGCGCCAGCGCCTTGATGACGAAGTCGTTGACCGAAAGCTTGTAGGACGGCTTGCCGTCCTTGTCCTTCGGTGCCCCGGCATTGATCTCTTCGCGCGCATCGAGAAGCTTGCCGATGTCGCAGTCGACGGTCAGATAAAAGTGCGGGATCGTCTGCACCGAGGCGGTCAGCCGCTGCGCAATGGTGCGGCGCATGCCATCGTGCGGCACGACCTCGTAGCTGCCGTCTTCATAAAGCGCGCGGATCTGTTGATCCGACATCGATGGTGCGATCAGCGGGGCCTGCGACGGCGCTCCAGTTGCGGCGCCCGGTGCGCGCAGTCCCTTGCCGGACCTTGCGGCCTCGACGTCACGGGCGATGACGCGGCCGTGCGGACCTGAGCCTTCGATGCGCCCGATATCGATGCCAGCGTCTTTTGCCAGGCGTCGCGCCAGCGGCGAGGAGAAAATCTTGCTTGTGTCACCGGCAGGTGCGCCATGGCCGTTCGTAACCGGAGTTGCTCCTGCGCCTGGTGCCTTCGGAATCGACGGCGGAGGGGTAGGCGATGGTGGCGCCTTGACTTGAGCAGTTGGCACGGCGTCTTGCTGGGTTGTTCCCTCCGCGCGTGGAGGAGCGGGTTGGGGCGAAGGGGTCGCAGCACTGGGGGCCCGTGCAGCGCCCTTCCCTGCCGCAGCAGCGGCGGCCTTGACGTCCTCGCCTTCCTCCGCCAGCACCGCGATGAGCTGATTGACCGGCACGTCGCTGGTGCCTTCCGGCACCACGATCTTGGCCATCACGCCGTCGTCGACGGCCTCGTATTCCATCGTCGCCTTGTCGGTTTCGATCTCGGCGATCACATCGCCGGTCTTGACCGCCTCGCCTTCCTTTTTCAGCCACTTGGCAAGGTTGCCCTTCTCCATCGTGGGCGACAGGGCCGGCATGAGAATGTTGATGGGCATGATGGGCTAAATCACAAGCGCGGTTATCGATAGCAGACGGCCTTCGCCGCCGCGACCACGTCGGCGACCGAAGGCAGCGCCAGCTTTTCCAGATTGGCGGCGTACGGCATCGGCACGTCCTTGCCGGACACGCGCTCGACCGGCGCGTCGAGATAATCGAATGCATCGGTCATCATGCGCGCCGCGATCTCGGCGCCGACGCCGGACTGCTTCCAGCCTTCTTCGACCGTGACGAGCCGGCCTGTCTTTTTCACCGACTCGACGATGGTGTCGGAGTCCATCGGCTTGAGCGTGCGCAGATCGATGACTTCGGCAGAGATGTTTTCTCTGGCCAACTCGTCCGCCGCCTTGAGGGCATAGGTCATGCCCATCGACCAGGAGACGATCGTCACATCGGTACCACTGCGCACGACGCGGGCACGGCCGATCGGCAGCACGTAATCGTCGAGCTTCGGCACCGGCGAGGAATGGCCGTAGAGAATTTCATTTTCCAGAAACATCACCGGGTTGGGATCGCGGATCGCGGCCTTGAGCAGCCCCTTGGCGTCGGCCGCGGTCGATGGCGCGATCACCTTCAGACCAGGGATGTGCGAGTACCAGGACGAATAGTCCTGGCTATGCTGTGCCGCGACGCGTGACGCCGGCCCGTTGGGTCCGCGGAACACGATCGACACCTTGACCTGGCCGCCGGACATGTACGGCGTCTTGGCCGCCGAGTTGATGAGTTGGTCCATCGCCTGCATGGCGAAATTAAACGTCATGAACTCGACGATGGGTTTGAGGCCCCCGAGCGCCGCTCCGACGCCGAGGCCGGCGAAGCCATGCTCGGTGATCGGCGTATCGATGACGCGCCGCGCGCCGAACTCTTCGAGCAGTCCCTGCGTCACCTTGTAGGCGCCCTGATACTCGGCGACCTCCTCGCCCATGACGAACACGTCGGGATCGCGGCGCATCTCTTCGGCCATGGCGTCACGCAGCGCTTCGCGCATCGTCATGGTGGCCATCTCGGTGCCTTCCGGCACTTCGGGTTCTGGTACCGTGGCGCTTACAGGCGCTCCGACTGTTCCGCTCTTCGGTGGCGCGGATTCGGCTGCCTTCTCCTGGCGCGCCGGCGCGGTGGCGGTCTGGCCGTTCTTGAGGGCACCGGCGTCCTCGCCTTCGCCGAGGATCATCGCGATCGGCGTATTGACGGCGACGTCGTTGGTCCCTTCCGGCACCAGTATCTTGCCGAGCGTGCCCTCGTCGACCGCCTCGACTTCCATGGTTGCCTTATCGGTTTCGATCTCCGCGATCACGTCGCCGGATTTGACGGCGTCGCCTTCCTTCTTCAGCCATTTGGCGAGGTTGCCCTTCTCCATCGTCGGCGACAAAGCGGGCATCAGGATCGGGGTGGGCATGGAGACAACTCGTCAATCGTCACGCGGGGCCGCAGATGCGCGCCGGCCTGCGACTTTTAAGAGAACTTAGCGGTAGACGTCGGTGTAGAGTTCGCTCGGATCGGGTTCGGCGTCGTGCGTGGCAAATTCGGAGGCCTCGTTGACGACGGCGCGTACGGAAGCGTCGATCTTTTTCAGTTCGTCCTCGGCGGCCCATTTGCGGTCAATGAGCCGCTTGCGTACCTGCTCGATCGGATCGTGCTCGGTGCGGACTTTATCGACCTCTTCCTTGGTCCGGTATTTGGCCGGATCGGACATTGAGTGGCCGCGGTAGCGGTAAGTCATCATCTCGAGAATGGTCGGACCTTTGCCGGATCGGCACCAGGCGAGCGCCTCCTCGGCGGCCGCCTTTACGGCGCGCACATCCATGCCGTCGACCTGCTTGCCCGGAATGTTGAACGAGAGCCCGCGCTTGGAGAAATCGGTCTGTGCCGACGAACGCGTCACCGCGGTGCCCATGGCGTAGCGGTTATTCTCGATGACGAAGATGACCGGGAGCTTCCACAGCTCCGCCATGTTGAAGCTCTCGTAGACCTGCCCCTGGTTGGCGGCGCCGTCGCCGAAGAACGTCAGGCTCACACTGTTGTTGCCGCGATATTTGTTGGCAAATGCGAGGCCGGTGCCGATTGGAACCTGCGCGCCGACGATGCCGTGCCCACCGAAAAAGTTCTTCTCGGTCGAGAACATGTGCATCGAGCCGCCCTTGCCCTTGGAATAGCCTCCGCGGCGTCCGGTAAGTTCCGCCATCACGCCTTTCGGGTCCATGCCGCAGGCAAGCATATGGCCGTGATCGCGATAGCCGGTGATCATCTGATCGCCGTCGACCATCGCCATCTTCATGCCAACGACGACGGCCTCCTGGCCGATGTAGAGGTGGCAGAACCCGCCGATCAGGCCCATGCCGTACATCTGGCCGGCTTTCTCCTCGAACCGCCGGATCAGCAGCATCTGCCGGAGCGCGTGAAACTCTTGTTCCTTGGTGAATTCAGCGATGTCTTGCTGCTTTGCCCATTCGACAGGCCGGAGGTCTTGGACGCCTTGTTCGGCTGATCTGGTTGCGGCGACGGCCATCGTGTCCCTCGAAGGATTTCGGGCGGCTATCTCATAGCCGACTTCGTCCCTTTGCGGAAGTCGGCGACGTTTATCCTGGGGATTGGCGCTTGTGCGCAAATCCTTGTCACGAAACTCAATTTCGGGAAGGACCGGCTTAACTTCAAGGCCCGGTCGGGTCAGCGGCGGGTCGGTCCGGCTTGACCATCATGATGAGGTCGCCGGGATCGACATAGTCGAGCAGCGCGCGGGCGCGTTCGTCAAGCATATCGGGGTCGATATTGTCGGAGCGGAGCAGCGCGATGCGCCGCTCCCACTGCTTGCGCTCCGCTTGCAGAATGCCGAACTCCGCTGACAGCGTGGCTGTCTGCCGGTCAATATCCTGCTTGGCCTTGAGTTCGTGGTTCCCGTTATAGGCGTTGACGCCGAAATAGCCGATCAACAGGCCGGCCATGACATAGAGGCCGAGCGCGCTGAGGATCGAACGGAGCCGCTTACGAGTGACCATTTCGCGATCATGCCTAAGCGGCGCTTAAGACGGATTTAATGAACGCGGCGATCAGCCGTCCGGCGAACCGCTACGGCAAGACGTGACGAAGCTCGCTGAGCACGAAATTGCCGAAGCGCTTGCCGCGATTGCGCAGGAAACGGACTGCGCCGGCGTCGACGAAATAGGTCAGCAGAATGCTGTCGCGCGTTTTGACCTCTGGGCCGAGTTCATCGGCCGAATGCCACGTGTCCGTGCCGACCGCGAATGCGTAGCCGGTATTGGGCGCGAACCGCATCTGCTTGGTCTTCTTCAGCGCGCCGTCCGGCAGGACCTGATGAAAGATCGTGCCGACATGCGCGATCGACTCGTCGCGCGGCAGGTAGAGCTGCACGGTGATCCCCTTCCAGCGCGTGTCAGGATGGGGCGTGATCAAGTACCCTGTGATATCGCGGGTCAGGACCGGGATTGGATACATCCCGACCTTGTCGTAGGCAGGCCCGAAGCGGCGCTGCAGTCCCGGCGCGAGCCGGCGCACGAAGGCATCGCGGACGGCGGCCGAACACAACGCACGGCCGACGACGTCCCAAACCACGCGCTTCTGCGGCGGCAGGTGGCGGATGTACTCGGGATAAAGATCGATCTTCACCCGCGTATGCGTGCCGTCGGCGAGATCGTGGCCCTTGGCGCGGCCATGCATCGGCCGATAGTCACGCGTCTCCGGCATGTTGGCCAACATGGCGGCATACACGTCATCGGGAAAAACGCGATCGAGGACCAGGTGGGTGAATGGCGTATCGCTAGGCAGCGCCGCGTCGACCGACGTAACGACGAAATCGCGCAGCCTCTCGACCGCAAGCCGCCGCTGTCCGGCCCCCAACCCCACCGTTTGGTCCATGGATCAAACCTCGCGTTGCGGCCCCGTTCGGAATTGCCGGCGATATAGCCCTGATCGCTGCCGGCGGACAAGCGCGCACGAGAGAGTGCCGCCTCAGCCCAATGCTTTGAAGACCGCCCGCCCGGCGAAGGCTGCCTGCGCACCCAATTGCTCCTCAATGCGCAGCAGCTGGTTGTACTTGGCGGTGCGATCGGCGCGCGCCAGGGAACCGGTCTTGATCTGCCCGCAATTTGTGGCAACGGCGAGGTCGGCGATGGTCGCGTCCTCGGTTTCCCCTGAGCGGTGCGACATGACCGCAGTATAGCCTGCCTTGTGCGCCATTTCGACTGCAGCCAGCGTTTCGGTCAACGTACCGATCTGGTTGACCTTGATGAGGATCGAGTTGGCGTAGTGGCCGCTGATGCCGTCGGCGAGCCGCTTCACGTTGGTGACGAAGAGGTCGTCGCCGACAAGTTGGCATCGGTCGCCAATCGCTTGGGTCACCAGTTTCCAGCCCTCGATATCGTCCTCCGCCATGCCGTCCTCGATCGAGACGATCGGATACCGGTCGACAAGCGCGGCAAGGTATTTGGCCTGCTCCTGGCGCGAGCGTTTCTTGTTGTTCTCGCCGGCATAAACATAGGCGTCGTCCTTGAAGAACTCGGTCGAGGCCGGGTCGAGCGCCAGCGCGACATCCTTGCCCGGCTTGTAGCCCGCTTTCTCGATCGCCCTGATGACGAAATCGAGCGCTTCCTCCGCCGAGGAGAGGTTCGGCGCAAAGCCGCCCTCATCGCCCACATTGGTGTTGTGACCCGCGTCCTTCAGCGCGCCGCGCAGCGTGTGAAAGATCTCGGAACCCGCGCGCAGCGCTTCCGCAAATGACGGAAACCCGAACGGCACGATCATGAATTCCTGGAAGTCGATTGGATTGTCGGCATGCACGCCGCCATTGACGATGTTCATCATCGGCACCGGCAAGAGGCGCGCCGAGGTGCCGCCGACATAGCGATAGAGCGGCAGGTTATTGGCTGCCGCCGCCGCCTTGGCGACCGCGAGCGACACGCCCAGAATTGCGTTGGCACCCAGCCGGGCTTTATTTGGCGTGCCGTCGAGCGCGATCATTGTCTGGTCGATTTTGACCTGCGCCTCGGCGTCCATCCCCGAAAGCGCGTCGAAAAGCTCGCTATTGACGGCTTCGACGGCGTTTCTGACGCCTTTGCCGAGGTAGCGCTTCTTGTCGCCATCGCGCAGCTCGACCGCCTCGTGGGCGCCGGTCGACGCCCCCGAGGGCACCCCGGCGCGGCCGCGGGAACCGTCCTCCAGCACCACATCGACTTCTACGGTGGGATTGCCACGGCTGTCGAGAATTTCACGACCGATGATATCGACAATGGCTGTCATGCATGCTCCCGGTCCGAACCCTAAGTGACGAGGCCTTCTACAGGACCGCCGAGCCTCTTGTCATGCCCGGTCAAAGCGAGGCATGCAGTGCGGCATGCGGAAAAAGGGCTCACTCCAACTCGGTCAGTCGACGGCGATCCCTGCTTCGCCAAGCGAGGCGATGCTAGACCGCGTGCCCAACCCGCATCCGGATACCAATTACGTCGCGCGTTTTACCTTTCCGGAATTCACCGTCATGTGCCCGGTCACCGCCCAGCCCGACTTCGCCACGCTGGTCATCGACTACGTGCCGCGCGGTTGGCTGGTGGAATCCAAGTCGCTCAAGCTTTATCTAAACAGTTTCCGCAATCACGGTGCATTCCATGAGGAATGCACCGTCGCGATCGGCAAGAAACTCGCCGCGCTGCTCAAGCCCAAATGGCTGCGCATCGGCGGCTACTTTCATCCGCGCGGCGGGATGCCGATTGACGTGTTCTGGCAGGCTGGAAAACTGCCGTCAGGCGTTTGGGCGCCGGATCAGGGTGTCAACACTTATCGGGCGCGTGGATAGCAAGCGCGCCGGTCAGCGTGGCGACGAGTTCGTTCACTTCGCGAGCAGGGTCGGCGGACCGCATCACGCCACCCATAGCCGCGATGCCGGCGGCGCCGGCGGCGATAAGTTCGGCGACCCGCGCCGCATTGATGCCGCCGATCGCGAGCACCGGAACACGCGCGGCACGCACGATCTCGGCAAGGCCCTTGCGGCCGATCTCTGGCCCGTAACCGGGCTTGCTCGCGGTCTCGAAGGCCGGCCCTGCCAGCGCATAATCGACGTGGGCGGGATCGATCGCCTCGGCTTCCGGTACGGTGTGAACGGAAACGCCAATCAGCTTCTGCGGACCCAACAACGCGCGCGCGGCGGCGGGCTCGCTGCCGGACGGCAGATGCACGCCGTCGGTCCCGGCAAGCGCTGCCAGCCGCGCTTCGCCGTGGATCAGCAGGCGAGCGCCGGCGGCGCGCATCCGTGGCAGCAACTGCCGCGCCAAGATGATTTGCTCATCCTCGGGCAAGTCCTTCTCGCGCAGACTGACCCAGCGGCAGCCGGCGCCAAGCGCCGCGGCAACGATAGCGGCAAGCGGCATTCGCGCCTGCCGGCGGTCGGTTACGACCAGGAGGGGCGGATCGGGCAACCTCAAGTGCGCGCACCTTGCCGAAATTGACTTACAACCCAAAAACCTGGCGGAAGAAGCGCGCGGTCGCGATCGTGCAATTCATGGCGATCCTCCCCACATTAACGCTTGGCGGCGTTTCCGGCGATTGACAGCGCCGTTAGCCGCAAAACCGCCCAATCAGTCTATCGAAGCCGCGCGGGGACTGCTACGCACGGCGCCACTCGGGAACCTGACACGCTAGCATGAGCCGCCCTGCCCGCATCTCCTTCGTCTCGCTCGGCTGCCCCAAGGCGCTGGTCGATTCCGAGCGCATCATCACGCGGCTGCGCGCCGAGGGTTATGAGTTGGCGCGTGAGCATGCCGGCGCCGATCTCGCCATCGTCAATACCTGCGGCTTTCTCGACAGCGCCCAGGCGGAGTTGCTCTCCGCTATCGGCGCCGCGATGGCGGAAAACGGCAAGGTCATCGTCACCGGCTGCATGGGGGCGGAGCCGGAAAAGATCACGAGCGTATATCCCGGCGTACTCGCCGTCAGCGGTCCGCAGCAGTACGAGAGCGTGCTCGATGCGGTGCATCGCGCCGCGCCGCCGCTGCACGATCCATATACCGATCTGATCCCGCCGGAAGGCGTCAGGCTCACCCCTCGGCATTACGCTTATCTAAAGATTTCAGAGGGCTGCAATAATCGTTGCACGTTCTGCATCATTCCAAAGCTGCGTGGCGACCTGGTTTCCCGGCCGGCCGCCGACGTGTTGCGCGAAGCAGAACGTTTGGTTGCGGCCGGGGTGAAGGAAATTCTGGTCATCTCGCAAGATACGTCGGCCTACGGCGTAGATCTGAAATATGCCACGAGCCCCTGGAAGGACCGGGAGGTGCGAGCGAAATTTGTCGATCTGGCGCGCGAACTCGGCGAACTCGGCGCATGGGTGCGGTTGCACTACGTCTATCCATATCCCCACGTTCGCGACGTGATCCCGCTGATGGCGGACGGCAAGGTGCTTCCTTACCTCGACGTCCCGTTCCAGCACGCAAGCCCGGATGTGCTCAAGCGTATGCGCCGCCCGGCTGCGCAGGAGCGCACGCTCGAGCGCATCCGGGAATGGCGCACTGGCTGCCCGAGCCTCACCATTCGCTCAACCTTCATCGTCGGCTTCCCGGGCGAGACCGAGCAGGACTTTGAGTTGCTTCTCGATTGGCTGAGCGAGGCTGAGCTCGATCGCGTCGGCTGCTTTCGCTATGAGGCGGTCGATGGCGCCGTGGCCAATGACCTCGGTGCGCCAGTACCGGAGGCGCTGAAGGAAGAACGCTGGAACCGGCTGATGGCGCACCAGCAGGCGATCTCGCTCAAGCGTCTCAAGCGCATGGTCGGCCGCAACGAGCAGGTCATTATCGACGAAACCGGCGCCTCCGGCGCAAAAGGCCGGACCAAGGGCGACGCGCCGCAGATCGACGGCACCGTATTCATCAAAAGCCGGCGGCCGCTGCGCGTCGGCGAGTTTGCGACCGTCAAGATCGAACGCGCGGAGGCCTACGACCTCCACGGCACCGTCGTTGGCTACTGAACGGCGGCAGCACGGCTCATCGCCGCCACCGCGGCGTGCATCACCCAATTCACTTCGCCGCTTGCCGTGCCTCGGCATTCTTGACGAAGCTTTGGTCAATCATGGCGGCAGCGTCGATGTTCTTGACCTTGGGATTTTTCGCCGCCAGCGCGTTGATGTTCGACACAAGCTGCGCAGGTTGAGGCATCGGGCTCGCGCCGATAACCTCATTCACGTAGAAATCGTAGGTAAAGTCGAGTTCCCCTTTGTCCTTCACCCCGAGATGCTTGGTGATCTCGCTCTCAGCAAAAGCCTTATCGCTTTTTTCGCGATGAATAGCTTCGACCAGCGCGTTGACGACGTTTTGCACCACGTCGCGATGCCCCTCCAAGTAGGACTGGGTAGTCCAAATGCCAGCGTTCACCGAGGGGATATTTTTCTTCGCCAGATCCACGAGGTCGACGAGCCCGGCGCGCTGAAACTGATATGTCGCGGGCGGGTGCGAGGCCGCCGCGGCGATGCTGCCCGCCAAAAGCGAGCTGTTCACATTTGTCACGCCGCCCAGCGGCGTCATCACGACATCGGTGGTCTTGAGGCCAAGAACCTCGAGCGCCAGCAAGGTAGCGGAATAAAGCGACCCCGTGGTGCTGGTGATACCGACGCGTTGGCCCTTGAGAGCGCTCGCACTGGCATGGTCGGGCCGGCTCCAGAATTGGAAGATGTAGGTGGGCGTAAGCGTCGCCACCAATTTGAGCTTGGCGCCCGCCGCCTCCGCAGAAGCGGCGTCCGACCCTCCGATGCCTGCGAACTGCCCCTGACCGGTGAGAAGGGCGGGAATGCCTTCCTGAGCCGGGAGGTAACGTACGGTCACATCGAGGCCGTGGTTCTTGAAATACCCGGCGTCGCTCGCGATCCAGAGCGGCAGGAAATCCACGGTCTTTTGGCTGTGGGAAATCGTGAGCTGCGTCGGCCCGGCAACCGCAGCGTCAAGAAACGCGTCGGAAGCCAGCCAGGCGCCAACGACGATAGCCGCGAGCAGCGGCAAGTGGATCCGATTGGTCATGTCATCCTCCCTTAGGAAGCGCGTCAGGGGCGCCAAGCATCGAATCGCCTTTCGAACCCGCGCACGATCGCGGTCAGCACCATGCCGGCCGCGGCGAAAATGAGAAGGCCGGCGAAAACGGTATCCGTCTGGAATTGCTCGGCGGCATTCTGGATCATGGCGCCTATGCCATGTTGCGCGCCAAGGAGCTCGGCCACGAACACGCCGATAAGCGCTTGCCCGATCGCGAGCCGCATGCCGCCGAGGATGAAGGGCACCGAGCCGGGCAGTGCAATGGTGCGAAAGATCTTGAGATCGCTTGCGCCGAAGCAGCGCGCCACACGCACCAGATGCTGATCGAGGCTGCGCACGCCGCTGCTGGTGTTGACGAGCACGGGAAAGACCGCAATCAGAAACACGAGCGCAACCTTTGATTTCAGTCCGATGCCAAGCCAGACGATGAGAAGCGGCCCGAGCGCGACGCGGGGGATGGCATAGAGAAAGTTGATAAAGGGGTCGAAGAAATATCCCAGCCGCGGATACCACCCGATCGCAAGCCCGGCGACGATGCCGACAAGGGAGGCGAGCGCCAAGCCGTAGAAAAGCTCCTTGCCGCTTGCTGCGAAGTCGGCCCAGATATCGGATGAAGAGAACAGGCTTCGGAACGCCGCGACCACGCCCGCGGGCGACGGTAGCAGAATTGGCGGCTCGATTCCGAGCGCCGTCACCAATTGCCAGATCACAAACAGCACCGCAATGAAGGCCGAGCCCAAGGCAATGCGCTCGACTTTCGGTCCCATGCTCGCGAACAAGCTGCTGCCCTGCCGTCTGGGCGCTCCGGCCGCGTCGAGGATGATCGTCGCCATGACGTGCTGCCTTTCCTTACGTTTTGTCCGCTGTCTTCGCGGCCGAACCAAGAACGCCTGCGACCTCCCTGACGTAGGCCAGAAATTCCGGCTTCAAACGCACTTCGTCGCGCGGCTTGGGCAGTTGCACGCGCACCTCGCGCACGATGCGGCCGGGACGGCGGCTGAAGATGCAAACCCGATCGGCGAGAAATACCGCCTCGCCGATATCGTGGGTGACAAACAGGGCGGTGACCTGCGCGCGCTGGCAGATGGCGAGCAGCTCGACCTGGAGGGTCTCGCGGGTCTGGGCATCAACCGAGGCGAACGGCTCGTCGAGCAGAAGCAGCTCCGGCTCAACCGCAAGCGCCCGGGCCAGATTGACGCGCTGCTGCATCCCGCCCGAGAGCTGGTGCGGGAAGCTGCGGGCAAAATCGGCGAGCCCGACCAATTCGAGCAACGAGTTTGCACGGGCGACCGCGTCGCGGCCGCGCATCCGGCCCGACATTTCGAGGCCGTAGGTGACATTGTGCAGGACGTTGCGCCAGGGCAGCAGCGCAGGCTGTTGGAACACCATGGCGCGGTCGGGACCCGGCCGATTGATCGGCGCGTGCTTGAGGGTCAGTTCTCCCGACGATGCCGGCAGGAAACCGGCGACGGCATTGAGCAAAGTGGTTTTGCCGCAGCCTGACGGTCCGAGAAGGCAGACAAATTCCCCGCGCGCGATCGAAAGATCGACGCGATCGATGGCGAGCACAATGCCGCCGCCGCTGCCGGCATAGGCGATGGATACCGCACGGGCCGCAAGGTAATTGCTCGCCTCGCCTCCAGAGCGAGGCGCCAGGCGGGTAACGCTGGTGTTGTCGGGCAGTACGCTCACCTGCACGATCCCCATATCGTGGCTCTCAAGAAGGATGCGCTGCGAGCAGCGTTATAAGCAGTTCTTTGGTTGCGATACTAACGTTCGCCGAGCCTAAGTGTCGTGTCATTAAGGTCGCAGGGCCAGCACCAGGCGTGGGCGTATCGGGTGGAGGCAAACAGCTATCCGCCGCTCAGCCCGGAAACCACGCGGTTTACTGCGGCCGTGAGTTTGGCGAGTTCATCCGGCGCAATGGTGAAAGCCGGGGTGAGATAGACCGCCGAGCCGAACGGACGGATAAAAACGCCCTCTTTGACAAAGCGTTGGCGCAAGGCGTTGAGATCATCGATGCGGTCGAGTTCGACCACCCCGATGGCCCCCAGTACCCGCACGTCCTTGACGCCGGCGATCCCCCTGCAGGCTGCCAAGTCGCGGTTCAGCGCCTCGGAAATTCTGGCCACCTGTTCGAGCCGCGGCTCGCGGGCGAACAGGTCGAGCGAGGCGTTGGCCGCCGCGCAGGCCAGCGCATTGGCCATGAAGGTCGGCCCGTGCATCAACGCGTGCGAAGGATCGTCCGACCAGAAAGTCTCGAACACCTTTGCGCTCGCGAGCGTTGCGGCGAGCGGCAGCGTTCCGCCCGTCAGCGCCTTGCCGATCGTGAGGATGTCGGGAACGACGCCTGCCGCCTGGAAAGCAAACAGCGAGCCGGTGCGGCCGAAGCCAGTGAAGATCTCGTCGAAGATCAGCAGAATGTCATAGCGGTCGGCCGCTGCGCGCAACGCGCGTAGCACCTGTGGCGAATGAAACCGCATGCCGCCCGCGCCTTGCACCAAGGGCTCGACAATGATCGCTGCGATCTCGCCGTATCTCTCCGCGAGCAGCGCCGCGAATGCCCTTTCGCTCGCCTCGTCAGTCGGCAGATCAAGCGTGATTTGCTGCGGCAGCAGCCCGCGGAACGCCGCGTGCATGTTACCGTCCGGATCGGATACCGCCATTGCGCCGGTCGTATCGCCGTGATAGCCGCCGGTAAACGAGACAATGCGCGTGCGCTCGCGATCCCCGCGATTGCGCCAATACTGCACCGCCATCTTCAGCGCGACTTCGACTGCAACCGAGCCTGACTCGCTGAAGAAGACGCGGCCGAGATCGGCTGGCGCTACCAGCGCGGCAAGTCTTTGCGCGAGGGTCAGCGCCTGCTCGTGCACCAGGCCGCCGAACATGACGTGCGGCATAGTTTTGAGCTGACGCTCGACCGCGGCCCGGATGTGCGGGTGGTTATAGCCATGGCAAGCCGTCCACCAGGATGCGATGCCGTCGAGCAATTCGCGGCCGTCGGCGAGCACGATGCGGCTGCCGCGGGTCGCGGCGACCGCAAGCGGCGGGCTCGCGGCCTTCATCTGCGTGTAGGGCAGCCAGACGTGATCAAGCCCCGCATGCAGCCAATCCGGTGCAACGTTTTCCCCGAACTGACTGTTTTTGCTGGTGTTACTCGACATTAGGCGCTTTCATGCCGCCGCAATGCGCTCACTGGACGATTATGCGACCCGCAAACTTGCGGCGCTCGACGACGCACGGCTGCGCCGGATACCGGTGGTGACGGCGCGCGATGGCATTTACGTCGAACGCGCCGGCCGCCGCCTGATCTCGTTTTCCTGCAACGATTACCTCAATCTTAGCCAGCACCCCACCGTCATCAAGGCGGCAATGGAGGCGGTGGAACGTTACGGCGCTGGGGCGGGCGCTTCGCGATTGGTGACCGGGAACCACCCGCTCTACGCCGAACTGGAAACGCGCTTGGCGCGTCTGAAGGCGACTGACGCGGCGTGTGTCTTTGGCTCCGGCTACCTCGCCAACGCCGGCATTGTTCCCGCGCTGGCGGGAGCCGATGACCTGATCCTCGTCGACGAATTGTCGCATGCCTGCATCCACGCCGGCGCCAAGCTCAGCGGTGCCACCGTCCGGACCTATCGCCACGCCGAAGTTGCCCATGCCGAAGCTCTCCTGAGCGCCCATCGCGCCGGGCATCAGCGCGCGCTTCTTGTGACCGACGGCGTCTTTTCTATGGACGGCGATCTGGCGCCGCTGCACGACTTGGCAAATGTGGCCAGGCGATTCGACGCTTGGCTCCTCGCGGACGACGCGCATGGCTTGGGCGTGGTTGGCGGCGGGCGCGGATCGAGCTTCGCCAATGGCGATGCCGGTCCGGCCGACGTGCCGCTGCAAATGGGCACGCTGTCCAAGGCGATCGGGGCCTATGGAGGCTATTTGTGCGCCTCGCAGGCGGTTATTGACCTGATGTGCACGCGCGCCCGCACCTTCATCTACTCGACCGGCCTGCCGCCGCCGGTGGTCGCTGCCGCCATCGCCGCACTCGACATTATCGAAAACGACAAGGCCTATGTGGCTGAGCCATTGCGCAAGGCGAGGCTATTCACGCGCGCTCTTAACTTGCCGGAACCGCAGAGCGCCATCGTGCCGTTGATCCTCGGCGACAGCGACACGACCATGGCGGCCGCACGATCCCTGGAAGAGGATGGCTTTTTGGTCGTCGGTATCAGGCCGCCGACTGTGCCGCGCGGCACCGCGCGGTTGCGTTTTGCTTTTGCGGCCCAGCATCCTGATGCCGAAATCGAGCGGCTTGCCGAAAGCGTGCGGCGTCGCGTCACGAGGTGTCCGTGACTGCGATCTTCATCACCGCCACCGGCACGGATGTCGGCAAAACTTATGTCGCGGCTTCGCTGATCGGCCATTTCCGCCAAATGGGCCGCATCGTCGAGGCGATCAAACCCGTGGTCAGTGGCTTCGATCCCGCACAGGCTGGCAACAGCGATCCGGGCCTGTTGTTGCGGGCGCTGGGCGTCTCGGTCACGCCCGAACTCGATAGAGCGCATTTCGCCGTGGCGGTTTCGGGCGCCGCTCTCTCCCGACATGGCGGCGCAGCGCGAGCAGCGCAACATCAATGTCGACGATGTCATCTCGTTCTGCCAGAGCGCGGTGGAGCAGCGTCGCGATCTTCTGCTGATCGAAGGCGTCGGCGGCATCATGGTGCCGCTCGACGGCGAGCGTACAGTCCTGGACGTGATGATGGCGCTGCGCCTGCCGCTCATTTTGGTGACCGGCAGTTATCTGGGCACGATCAGCCACACGCTGACGGCGCTCGACTCGCTTTACCGGCGTGACATGAACGTACTGGCGATCATCGTCAGCGAGACCGCGGGCTCGACCGTGCCGCTCGACGATACCGTGGCGGAACTGTCCCGTTTCGCCGAACCGGTCATTGCCGTGCCGCGGCGCCAGCGCAACGACGGCCCGTCGGGCGGCAGGGCGCCGTCGGGGCCATTCGGCGCGCTGTTCGATCCGAAGGGACGGCGTGCCCGCTGAGGCCGACGCGCTCCGTCAGAACAGATGCTTCACCTGCGCCAGCGTTTCAAACATGCCTTCGAGGTTGAACAAGGCATGCAGCATGAACGTCAGCAGCGTCGAGCCGGAACGCCAGCGCATCCAGCCGAGAAACAGACCGGCGGCCAAGATCTCCGCCATACCGGTCCAGTCGTACTGAACGTGCAATGCCATCCATAGCAGAGAAATAACCGGGATACCGATCCAGGCGCCAAGCTGCGAATGGATCCAGCCGCGAAACAAATAGCCGCGGAACATGATCTCTTCGCCGGCCGGAGCAACGATCACTGTCGCGAACCACATCAGCGGCAGCCAACCCTCGGCGGCGGCGCTGGTGTAGGACACGACCTGAAATGTCGACACGACCGCCCGCCCGCTGACGAACAGCAGCGCATCCGTGGCACCGATGATGATAAGGATGCCGATGGCGCCGATTATTGCGGTCCCGGGGCGTGGCCAAACCAGACCCAGATATTCGTGCGGCTCGGGGCTGCGGAGCCGCGCCCCCAGCAGCAGCACGGCTACCGAAACCGGGTTGAGCACCAACACCGACAGCGTAACGACGGCGCCGTCGTAGGGCGCCGCCATGACCGCGCTGAGGCTGCCGCGGTACCACACCAGCACGGCCAGAGCCGCGATCTGTGCCGCCACAAAGGCGACGAATGCCCAGGCAAACGTCGCCAGATAGGGAATCGCGGCCGCTACACGGTCCCGGATGGTCATGGGATCGTCATGGGCCTTCGGTGTTTTGCAGGCGGCGGAGCGTCACGGCAGCAGAATTGACGAGCCCGTGGTGGCGCGGCCCTCAAGATCGCGGTGCGCCTTGGCGGCGTCCTTGAGCGCGTATTTCTGCTGGATCGGAATCTTCACCGCGCCCTTGCCGACAACGTCGAACAGGCCATTGGCGATCGCGACCAGATCTTCGCGCTTGGCCGCGTAGGTGTTCAGCGTCGGCCGGGTCGCGAACAGCGACCCCTTGGTCTGCAAAATGTTGATGTTGAATGCGTCGATCTGTCCGGATGCGCTGCCGTAGCTGACGAAATAGCCAAGCGGCTTGAGGCAATCGAGCGAGGCCGGAAATGTGGTTTTGCCAATGCCATCGTAGACGACTTCGCACAGCTTGCCGCCGGTGATCTCCTTGGTGCGCGTGGGAAAGTCCTCGTCGCGATAGAGAATCGTATGATGGCAGCCGTTCGCCTTTGCCAGGGCAGCTTTCTCTTTCGACCCCACTGTGCCGATCACGGTGGCGCCGAGATGATTGGCCCACTGGCAAAGGATCAGGCCGACGCCGCCAGCCGCGGCATGGACGAACACGTTCATGCCCTTCTCGACCTTAAACGTGCGGCGTAGCAGGTATTCGACCGTCATGCCCTTGAGCATCATCGCGGCGGCCTGCTCGTAGCTGATGTTCGCTGGCAGTCTCACCGCGCGGTCGGCCGGAACGATGCGCTCACTCGCGTAGCAGCCAAGCGCAACCACGTAGGCGACCCGGTCGCCGACCTTGAGGTCGGTCACGCCGGGACCGACGGCGATGACCTCGCCGGCGCCTTCGTTACCCGCGGTGAACGGCAGTCCGACCGGCGATGGATACATACCCATGCGGAAATAGGTGTCGATGAAATTGACGCCGGCCGCATGTTGCTTGACCCTGACTTGGCCCTGCCCTGGCGCTGGCAAATCGATCTCTTCGTATGTCAGTACTTCCGGCCCGCCGACCTTATGCACGCGTACCGCAGCGACCATATTCCTCTCCTGCCAAAGGGCTCGTTTTCATGCCCATGCGAATTCGGCGGGGATCATAGGCGGCGCGGGATCGAACACAAGGTGACTGAATTCCGACGCTCAGCGCGCGCCCGAGACGTTAAGCACGGCGCCAGAGATGTACGACGCCGCGTCCGACAGCAGAAACAGCACCGCCTCGGCGATTTCGTTGGGTTCCCCGGGCCGTCCCATCGGCAATAACGGCGTGATCCGCGCCAAGCGTCCCGGCTCGTGAATTTCGGTATCGGTCGGTCCCGGCCGGATGGCGTTGACGCGAATGCCTTCTTTGGCCACTTCGCGCGCCAGGCCGTTCGTCAGTGCATCGACGCCGCCTTTCGCGGCGGCATAGAACACATATTCGGTGGCGCCGCCGGTCACGGAGGCAATTGATGACAGGAGCACGATCGAGCCACCCTTGCCGCCGTGGGTGGTCGACATGCGGCGCACTGCTTCGCGCGCGCAGATGAGTGCGCCGAACAAATTGATGTCGAGGACCTCGCGGATGGTCTCTGCGCTGGCGGCATCAAGCCGCGAATTCTTCCCGCCGATTCCGGCGCTGTGCACGAAATGCGTGATCGGGCCGAGCGCGCGCGTCGTCTCGTCGAACACGCGAATAATGTCATCCTCTTTGGCCATATCGCCCTGCAGGGTGAGCGCCCGGCCGCCGGATTTCTGCACCGCCTCGGCAACTGCCGCGGCGTCGGCAGCGCGCTTGATGTAATTGATCGCGACATCATAGCCGCGCTCGGCGGCCATCCGCGCTGTTGCCGCGCCAATGCCACGGCCGCCGCCGGCGATGAGGAGAACGGGTCGCGTCATGGCATGACTCCTTGATGTGGTCCGGCTGCGCGGGTGGGTCAGGGATGATGCCGGCGCAAAAATCCGACGCCGACGAAGTAGATTGCCAGTCCACATAACGCGGCCGCAACCCAGAATCCGGGATCGAGATTTTTTAGCACGGCGACCGACGCAAGCATTGCCCACACCAAAAGCGCGGCGGTTGTCAGCACCCGCAAGTGGGCAATGCGCACCGGATGGATAAAATGGATCGGCACGAAGGTCAGCGCCGCCAGCGCGACGATCGACAGCGCAGCGAGCCAGGACGGCAGCTTGAGCACGAACAGATAAAACGCCGCCACGTTCCATACTGCCGGAAAGCCGCGGAAGTAGTAATCGGGGGTTTTCATCCAGCGATCGGCGAAATAGAGCGAGCCGGTCACCACGATGACCACCCCGAGCGCGGTGGCGATGGAAGGCGGAAGAAGCCCGCCGGCGGCAAGCGCATAGGCAGGCACGAAAACGTAGTTCATGACATCGACGACAAGGTCGAGGATGTCGCCAGACCAGCGCGGCAGAACCTCGGCAACGCGAAGCCGGCGCGCGAACGTGCCGTCAATGCCATCAATGAACAGCGCCACCCCGAGCCAGAGAAACATTTGCGGCCATTTGCCGCCCACGGCCGCAATCAACGCCAGCAGTGCGCAACCGGCGCCGCAGGCGGTGAAGACGTGAACAGCAAAGGCGGCGACGGTATGCGGCGTTACCGCCTGCCGTGGCGCGTGGATCGGGTCCATTGGGGATTCCGTCCTGCTCTGGTCCCGCGAGGTTAGGGAGCCTGTGCGCGATGCGCAATCGCCGCATTGTTGGTACTGTCGCCCGCTAGTCAGCCAGGGAACGAAAGGGCGAATGTGAACGCAGGCGTGCAAACAACCGAGGCGGCGGTGATCGGCGGGGGGCCGGCAGGTCTCGTCTGCGCCATCGCACTGGCGGCTGCCGGCGTCGAAACGGTGCTGGTTGCGCCGCGCGCTGGGCCTGACCATCGCACCACGGCACTATTGGCGGGCTCGGTCGCCGCGCTGAACACGCTTGGTGCATGGCCCGCTTGCCTTCCTGACGCGGCACCGCTGCGCAAAATACGCATGATCGACGACACGGCCCGGCTCCTGCGCGCGCCGGAGGTGTCCTTTGCCGCAGACGAAATCGGTCTCGACGCCTTCGGTTACAACATTGAGAACCGCCACCTCGTCGCTGCGCTTGAGGCGCGTGCCGAGGCTACCAAGCTTGCGCGTGTGGCGGCCCCGGCGCTCGTGGTCGAGAGCGACGAGAGCGGCGTCACAGTTGAACATGCGGGTGGCGCGCTGCGTGCCCGGCTGGTTATCGGCGCGGACGGATCGCGCTCTCTATGCCGCACCGCTGCCGGCATTGGTATGCGACGACACGAGTATCCGCAGTCTGCGCTCACGCTCAATCTCGAGCACGCGCGGCCGCATAACGATATTTCGACGGAATTCCACACCGAGAGCGGTCCGTTCACACTGGTACCCCTGCCTGGCCGACGTTCGAGCTTGGTTTGTGTTTTGGCGCCGGAGGAGGCACGGCTACTCGCCGCCGCAGCCGGCGACGCACTCGGCGTGGACATCGAGCACCGCGCTCATTCGCTGCTCGGGCGGATGCGCGTAGAACCCGGCCGCGGGCTGTTTCCGCTCGCCGTCGAGACCGCGGATGCCGTCGCGCGGGGTCGTATTGCGCTGGTCGGCGAGGCGGCCCATGTCGTGCCCCCGATCGGGGCGCAGGGATTAAACCTCGGCCTGCGCGATGCAGCCGCCATCGCCGAGATCGTCGCTGACGCACGGCGGGCGGATCTCGACGCCGGCGCGCCAAGCGTGCTTGCCCGCTACGAGACGGCACGCCGCGCCGATATCATGAGCCGGACATTCGCGGTCGATCTTCTCAATCGCAGCCTGCTCGCCGGTTTTGTGCCGTTGCACGGCCTGCGCGGCCTGTCGCTCTACCTTGCCGATCGCGTCGGCCCGTTGCGCCGTGCGCTGATGCGCGAGGGTGTCATGCCGGCCGCTTCACAGCCCCGGCTGATGCGCGGCGAGTTGGTGTGAGCCGGGCTATTTCATGGGCAGGCGTGACGTGGAAAGCGGCTTGGCGGGCTCCGCCGTTCCTTTTAGGATTCGCGTATGAAGCTGCCGCGAAATTTTTACCAGCCGTTGGCCATCGGCGCGCCGATGCCGCTGCGCGAATTGCCGCCGCGGCTGGAGCGCATGATTCATTTCGTGCCGCCGCATAACGAGAAAGTCCGCGCCAAGGTGCCGGAGCTTGTTCGGGGCGTCGACGTCGTACTCGGTAATCTTGAAGACGCCGTGCCCGTGGACGCCAAGGAAGCCGCCCGCGACGGCTTTGTCGCCATGGCGGAGGCTTGCGATTTCGGCAACACTGGGCTGTGGACGCGCATCAATGCACTCAATTCGCCGTGGGTGCTCGACGACATCTGTCAGATCGTCGGCGCCGTCGGCCAGAAACTCGATGTCATCATGCTGCCGAAGGTCGAGGGAGAATGGGATATCCATTACCTCGATCAACTGCTCGCGCAGCTCGAAGCCAAACATGCTGTCAAAAAGCCGATTCTGATCCATGCCATTCTGGAGACGGCGCAGGGCGTGAACAACGTTGCGACGATAGCAGCCGCGTCGCCGCGCATGCACGGCATCAGCCTCGGTCCGGCCGACCTTGCCGCATCGCGGGCGATGAAGACAACGCGGGTTGGCGGCGGCCACCCCGACTACAAGGTTATGGCCGACGCTGGAAACGCCGATGCGCCGCGCGCCACTTCGCAACAGGATCTCTGGCACTACACGATTGCCAAGATGGTCGACGCGTGTGCGGCGGCCGGCATCAAGCCGTTCTATGGACCGTTCGGTGACTTTGCAGACAGCGCAGCTTGCGAGGCGCAATTCCGCAATGCATTCTTGCTCGGCTGCGCCGGTGCGTGGACGCTCCATCCGAGCCAGGTGCCGATCGCCAAGCAGGTGTTTTCGCCTGATCCCGGCGAAGTCGCATTCGCGAAGAAGATCATCGCCGCCATGCCGGACGGCAGCGGCGCCGTCATGATCGATGGCAAGATGCAGGACGACGCGACCTGGAAACAGGCCAAGGTCTTGGTCGACCTCGCGCGGCTCGTCGCCGCGAAGGACCCCGCCATGGCGGCGCGTTACGGGTTGTAAGCTTGCGATGCCGATGAACAAACGTTCAGCACTTCGTCTGCGACCTGCCACAATCCCGTCATTGCATGAGGATGATGCGGCATTGCCAAACTGCGCTGCCAGCGCTTAGCTAAATAGCATGGACAGGATTCGGATCGCCAAGTTCCAGATCGGCCAAGTCGTTCGCCACCGCCTCTATCCGTTTCGCGGCGTGGTGTTCGACATCGATCCGGTGTTCGACAATACCGACGAATGGTACGAGTCGATCCCGGCGGAGGCGCGGCCGCACAAGGATCAGCCGTTTTATCATTTGTTTGCCGAGAACGACGAGACCGAATACGTCGCCTACGTTTCCGAGCAGAATCTTCTGCCCGACACCAGCGGCGAGCCGATGCGGCACCCGCAGGTCGCTGAAGTGTTCATCAAGGACGGCAAGGGCGGTTATCGCCCTCGCGCCACCATGCGCCACTAAGCTTGCGGCGCCGATTATATTCGAAGCCTAATGAGCCGGGACCGGTGCGGCCGACGCGCCCGGCTGACCGCCTTCGAGTTTCTTGCGTGCTTCCTCTGCGCGCTTCTGCAACTCTTCCTGCAACTTCTGCTGCTGAGCTTCGAATACTTTCGGATCGGTCGGCGGGCCGTCATAGGCCTTGGCGAAATCCGCCAATGGCAGCACCAGGCTGATCGGCTGGGCGTTGGCATTGATTGCCTGCACAACAAGGCCGTGGCCCTTCTTCATCTGCTCGACCATTTGGGGAGTGGCTTCATAATCGGCCATGCAGCCATTGGTGAAGCAGATCACATAGGGGGCGGTCATCGGCGTGCCCTGATCGATGATGACCCGGGTGCCGTGAATGAGCTGCATGCCGAGCGGCAGCGTCACGCGCAGAATCCTCTTCGGGTCGCCTTGAGGCTCGATCAGCACGGCCGCAACCACAGGCATGCCCGATTCGATGCGGGCGTCCTTGCCTGTGAAGCAGACTTGCTTTGGTTGCGGATCTTTGTTCTTGAGGCAGAACTTGGTCCACGGCGAGTAGATCAGCTGCACCTGCTCCTGCTGTCCCGGTGCTGGCGCGGGCTGCTGCTGGGCGGGCGCTGCGGGCGGCTTCTTTGGCACCGGCTTTTTGGGCTGCTGGGCCGAGGCTGCTGAGGCCAGTGCCAGGGCGAGCGCGACTGCAACGGCTGCCGTCTTGGCAAGTACGCCGATCGTGCGGCCAGCCGGCCATGCCGATGCTCCCGCGTTGCGATAGGTCATGCGATGCAGTCCTTCTTTCGTGCTGTACCTGCGAACTGACCGCAGGCCGTCCCGAGCCCGGTCAGATGTCGCTTGAGTGATCCGAAACCGGGCCATCCCTGTCCGTAACTGCGCCCGTCGCGTGGGTGCTCCCGGTTCGAGGGTCATTCGACGCAGATTACGGCAACAGCGTGACGCACCCCCGTTCCGCCAAATACCTCAATTGCACGATCCGATAAAGTCCGGCGCCAAAAAGCGTTGATAAGCTCGCCTCATGACAGCTTTCGGCAGGCATCGGGCGGCGAGCGGCGGGTGATCTATGATACATCCGTCTCGGTCCGGTCGGGGACCCTCTCCAAAGGTCATTCGTTGCACTCCACTCGACCCATAACGGCCGCGCGCCGCGCTGTCGGCTTTGCATTCTGCGTCGCCCTGGCGGCTTTCGCAGCCAACTCCGCTGTCGCCAACTCCGCTGTCGGCAAGTCCTCTGTCGGCAAGGCTGCCTACGCCATCGCCATGCACGGCAAGCCGGCGCTGCCGGAGAATTTCGCCGCGATGCCGTATGTCAACCCGCAGGCGCCAAAGGGTGGCCGGCTGGTTGAGGGCATGCTTGGCACATTCGACAGCCTTAACCCGCTTGTCGTCCTCGGGCTCCCGGTCCAGGCGGTCCGGGGCTTTGTCTACGAGAGCCTGTTGGCGCGAGGCTACAATGAGCCGTTCACGCTTTACGGTCTGCTCGCGCGCACTGTTGAGACGGACGATGCGCGCGACTATGTGACCTTCAGCATCGATCCGGCAGCGCACTTTTCTGATGGCGTGCCGGTCACTGCGGATGATGTGGTATTTTCCTGGCAGTTGCTGCGCGACCATGGCCGTCCCAACCACCGCACTTACTATTCCAAGGTGCTGCGTGCGGAGATCCTCGACAAATACACCGTCCGCTTCGACCTCGCCGGCGACAATCGCGAATTGCCGCTGATCCTCGGCCTGATGCCGGTGCTGCCGAAGCACGCCATCAACGTGGCGACCTTCGAGCAGACGACGCTGGCGAAGCCGATCGGAAGCGGTCCTTATGTTGTGTCCGACGTCCAGGTCGGCAAAAGCATCGTCTTCAGGCGCGATACGAATTACTGGGGCAAGGCACTGCCGATCAATCGAGGCCTGTGGAATTTCGACGAAGTGCGCCTCGATTATTATCGCGACGCCAATTCATTTTTCGAGGCGTTCAAGGCCGGCCTCTACGACGTGCGCACCGAACGGGATCCGACACGGTGGCAGACGCAATACGACATCCCCGCCGTACGCACCGGGCGCATCGTCAAAGAATCGTTCACCGACGGTCAGCCCAAGCCTGCGTCGGACTACGTATTCAATACGCGGCGTCCGATGTTTGCCGACATTCGCGTCCGCCAGGCGATTTCACTGTTGTTCGATTTCGAATGGATCAACCGGAATTTCTTCTACGGTCTCTATAAACGCAGCGCGAGCTTCTTCGATAATTCCGAACTGTCGGCCTATCATCGGCCGGCCGATGCGGACGAGCGCGCGCTGCTCGCTCCGTTTCCCGATGCCGTGCGTCCTGACGTACTCAACGGCACCTGGTCCCCGCCAGTGACCGATGGTTCAGGCCACGACCGCACTGCGCTCCGCCAGGCGCTGACCCTTTTGGAATCGGCGGGCTACGCAATGCAGGGCACGACGCTGCGCAATCGCGTGACCGGCCAGCAATTGAGCTTTGAGATCATGGTCGCCAATCGGGACGATGAGCGGCTCGCAATCGCATTCGCTCATAATCTCGGCCGTGCCGGCATCGATGTCAAAGTGCGGCTGGTCGACGATGTGCAATATCAACAGCGGCTCTTGTCGTTCGATTTCGACATGATCGAGTTCCGCTGGGAAAAGTCACTCTCGCCCGGCAACGAGCAAGGTTTCTACTTCGGCTCGGCTGCGGCAGATGAGCAGGGGTCGCGTAACTATATGGGCGTGCGCAGTCCCGCCGTGGATGCTATGATCGCCGCGCTCCTCAAGGCGCGCGGCCGCGCCGAATTCGTCGACGCTGTGCGGGCGCTGGATCGCGTTCTCATCTCCGGCTGTTACGTCGTGCCGCTGTTTTATCTTCCCGATCAATGGGTGGCGCGCTGGGCCTATGTCGAGCACCCGGCTCAGACGTCGCTATTCGGCTATCTGCCGGAAACGTGGTGGCGAGAGCCGGCGTCACGGGGACAGCCATGATTCTCGGCGATCCCGCCTCTGCCGCGACAGCCGCGCCGCAAGGTCAGCGCCGCGCCAGCCTCGACGAGGTGTTTCATCGCATCGCCCAACGCCAGCCTGATGCGCCGGCGCTCATCGACGCGCCTAATCGCAATACATTTACGGACGGCGCCCCGCGGCGGCTGACTTATGCGCAAGCGGAACACGCAATCGCTGCCATTGCGGCGCGGCTGACCGGGATGGGGCTGTCTGCCGACGCCATTGTCGGCATCCAGTTGCCCAATACAGTCGAAAGTATCTTGACGATTCTCGGCGTGATGCGCGCCGGCATGATCGCTGCTCCACTGCCGCTATTGTGGCGTCGTGCCGATGTGGTCGCGGCGCTCGGCCGCGTCGGTGCCAAGGCGCTAATCACCTGCGGGCATGCGGATGGCTTCAACCATTGCCAACTGGCAATGCGGATCGCCTGGGAACTGTTCTCGATCCGCTATGTCTGCGCTTTCGGCTCAAATCTGCCCGACGGCATCGTGCCGTTTGACGGGTTGCTGACAGCCCAGACACGCGACATGCTGCCGCCGCTTGATCACGATCAACTCAACAATGCGGCGGCCCATGTCGGGCTCATCACCTTCGAAGTTGGCCCCAACGGCATCGTACCGGTGGCGCGCAATCATCTGGAAATGATCGCCGGCGGTCTCGGCGCGACGCTCGAGAGCCGCCTGGTGCAAGGTGCCCATATCCTCTCGACGATGCCCGCGTCGTCGTTCGCCGGCATAAGCCTCTCCCTGCTGCCCTGGCTGCTCAGCGCCGGTACGCTGTGTTTGCACCATCGCTATGACGCCGACGTCTTCGCGCAGCAGCGGCGCGATGAAACGTGCCAAATGCTCGTCATGCCGGGAGCGCTTGCTCTTCATCTCGCGCAGAACGGCGCTTTTGCCCACGACGACCGCGGCGCGATCATCGGCGCTTGGCGGTCGCCGGAGCGGCTGAACAACAGTCGGGTCTGGCCTGCGAGCAGTACGATTTTGGTCGATGTGCCGGTTTTCGGCGAAGCCGGCCTGCTGGCGGGACGGCGCATCGCCGACGGCCGGCCGGCGCCGATCCCGCTCGGACTGGTTACCGCACCGCGTGACGGCAGCGGCGGCGTTGTCGTCGGCGAAGTGGCGGTGACGGCTGCGGGCACAGTCGGATTGCGTGGCCCCATGGTGCCGCGTCACGCTTTTCCGCCCGGCATCGAACGGTCCGGTCTGCCTCATGCCGCAATCGATCGGACCGGTCTGGTCGACACAGGCTACGCCTGCCGCCTCGACGAGGGTGGCAAGTCCGTGAGGGTCACCGGAGCCCCCGACGGCATGATCAGCGTCGGCGGCTATCGTTTGCCGCTGCGTGAGTTGCAGGAAGCAATCGGCCGGATCGACAGTGGCGCTACGCTGACCACCCTGCCCGATCCGGTGCTCGGCCTGCGATTGGTTGGCAACTCCGCCAATCGCGAGGTCTTGCAGGCCGCGCTCACGGCGGTCGGTGTCAATCCGCTCGTCACTGCTGCATTCCGCGCCAGAGGTGAGCCAAGCGAGCGGCGCTGGTCTAGCCGCCGCTAACCTCTCTGCAAGCGCCGCGCTCGCAATGGAATTAAACTGTAGGCCGCTCGCCAGCGCCCTCACTCAGCCACACGCCGCACTCGCCGCACTTGAACACACACAGATCAGGAAGGCCCCCGGATCGTGGTGTCGAACGAATGAGCGACATCGGTCTACCGCAGTTTGGACATAACGGCAGATCAGTCGAGTAGTTACCGGTCGGTCGGATCAACTCCATCGCCAGCATGGCGCACCTCTTTTTTCCTCAAACGAACGATTGAAATTCAAACGATCGTTTGAGACGGGGTTACGTTGCAAGCAAGGAATTTTTGTGACTTCCGCCGTTCGGTTAAAAGCCAGCCCCCCGCCTAACCTTTTGATTTCAGGGGCGTTTCAAAGTTGCATTTAACGCCCCGTTAACAGCGCTTTGGCATGGTTCCACCCGACACTGCGAAATCTTGGCCCTCCCAGGCAAACTTCCATGCCGCTGCAAGGTCCGATCGTCGTCGTCGCCGACATCCAGGCGGCGGACCTCGTCGAGGCGCTACGCGCTGCCGGTGGCTTTCCGATTGTTGAAGCTGCTTGGGCCGACGTCGAACGCGCGCTGACGAAGGTCGATCCTGAGGCGCTGGTGCTGGCCGATGCATGCGCCGACCCGGCGCGCGTTGCGGGGCTCGCTGATCGGCTCAAGGCCCGGACTGGGCCATTCATCCCGGTTCTGGCGCGCACCCGCGAGGACGGCGGCGCGATCCTGCCGGATGCACTGTCGATTGCGGCAAGCACTCCGGCCAGTCGTCTCGCTGCCCGCCTCGCCTCGGCACAGCGCGTCCGCACGCTGCATAGCACCGTGCTGCGCCGCATCCGAACGCTGGCGAGCCACGGGGACGTGCCGCCTGAACTGCCAACGAACGATCCGCTCGACGAAGCGAGCGTGCTGCTCGCCGGCCGCGGCCGCTCCTATCCGCTACTTTCGGTTGCCGTCGGCGAGCGCGTCGGGGTGGTCGGTGCGTTGAGCGTCGAGAACGCGGCGCGCGCCCTTCAGGCCCGGGAAATCGACGGCGTCGTGATCGGCGATGGCTTTGGGCCCCGTATCGTCGACGCGCTGCTGACCGTGATGGCCGAGAATGTGCGCTTCCGCGACCTGCCAATTGCCATGCTGGCCGGTCATCCGGGATCGATCGGCCGATTTGCCGATCATTTGCCGAACCTCGAGCGCATCACCGAGGGACCGCAGCGCCTGGTCGAACGCTTTCTGCCTTATGTGAGGCTGCATGCGTTCGGCGAACGGCTGCGCCGCATGCTCAAATCGCTCGATGCCAAGGGTATGATCGATCCCGATACCGGACTCCTCGGCCACGAGGCGTTCTGGCGCGATCTCAACCGCGCGGTCGGCGATGCCGAAAGGCGCGGCGTTGGCCTTTCCATTGCGCGTTTTTCGTTCAACGGCAGTGATCGGCGCAGCGGCCTCGATGCGGCGCGGCTTCTCAGCCGGCTCATGCGGCAGGTCGATTTCGCTTGCCGCGAGGCCGACAATTCGATCTTCGCGGTGTTCACCGATACCGACCTGCGGGCCGCGCATGTTGTGGCTCGCCGGCTCGCCAGCATCCTGAAAAACACCACCATGGCGCCGGACCGCAAGCGCGTCGGTATCGATGCGGCGGTGACACTCGCCACGTTGCGGCCTAACGACAGCATCAATTCTCTTATTGCTCGCGTGGTCGGCAGCACCGCTTAGGTCGGGTACCGGACCTAAAGACGCCGGCTGGGTCAATTCCCAACCCGCCGGAACATGGGCTAGCTTCCCGCATCGAAGCGAATCGAAGGGCTTGTCCATGGCGGAGTTTGCTGCGCGTTCGGCCACGCATGTCGAGGTCATCTCGGATGTGGTGTGCCCTTGGTGCTACATCGGCAAGCATCGCCTGGAAGGCGCTATCGCGCTCAATGCCGATATTGACGTGAACATCAATTGGCGGCCGTATTTTCTTAACGACTGGATTCCACGTGAAGGCATCGACCGACAGACATATCTCGAAACCAAGTTCGGCTCTGCCGAGCGTTATGGGGCGATCGCCGAACGGGTCGCCGCGGCGGCGGCGCTTGAAGGACTGCCTTACGCGCCGGCAAAGATCTCGCGGCAGCCTAACACGATCGACTGCCACCGCCTTATCCTGTGGTCACGCAGCGTCTCCGATCCGGCGCGCGTCAAGCAGCGGCTGATGGAGCTTTATTTTGCCGAGGGAGGCGACCTCAGCGACCCCAAGGTGCTGATCCAGGCCGCGGTGGACTGCGGCATGGACGGCGACTTGGTGCGCCGCCTGCTGGCGAGCGACGCTGATGTCGACCGCATCGAAGGCGAGGCCAACAGCGCCAAGGAGGCCGGCATCGATGGCGTGCCCACCTTCATCTTCGGCGGCGGTGTCATTGTCACCGGTGCTCAATCGCCCGAGTATCTCGCCCACGCCATCGCACGCAGCGCCGGCAGGCACACCCGGCTGCGAGCGTAGTTTCCGCAAACGCACGCACCAAGATTTTGTCCGGCGGGCTGCGCTGGACAAAAGAGCGGAAGCTCTGCACCTTCTGGTTTCCTGTCACGCAGCGGGAAATGCCCCATGCCGAGCGAGGCCGTAGCGGCGGATAGCGCCGGCAACCTAGGTGAGGAGGGCCCATCGCCCGGGCGAACGGCGGAGCCCGCCGCGGCAAAAGCTCAGCCCACGATAGCCGACGCAGTGAAGACCAAGGTCTTCATATCCTATTCGCGCCGGAACATGGCGTTCGTTGATCGCCTGGAAGGCGCGCTCAAGGAGCGAGGCTTCGAGCCCCTCGTCGACCGCACTGAGATTTATGCCTTTGAGGACTGGTGGAAACGCATCCAGTCGCTGATCGAGAAATCCGACACTGTCGTCTTCGTGCTCAGCCCGGATTTAGTCGCGTCTGAGGTCTGTGCGAAGGAAGTCGGACATGCTTCGGCGCTGCGCAAGCGCTTCGCACCGATCGTGTCGCAGCGGATCGACGAAAAACTTGTGCCGGAAGCGCTTGCCCGCCTCAACTTCATTTTCTTTGACGATGAGGCGAATTTTGCTGCGAGTTTCGAGCGCCTATGCGAGGCGCTCGAAACTGACATCGGCTGGATCAGGAAACATACCGAGTGTGGCGCAGCCGCGCGGCAATGGGCGACAACTGGACGGCCAAGTGGGCTCCTGCTGCGTTCACCGGCGCTGGAAGACGCCGAGCATTGGATCGCCGCCCGGCCCGCGAACGCGCCGGCGCCGACCGAGGAAATGCAGACCTTCATCGCCGAGAGCCGGCGCGGCGCGACACGGCGGCGCAATGTCCTCACCGGCAGCCTTGCCGCCGGTCTTGTGGTCGCGCTGATACTCGCCGGCCTCGCCTACTGGCAGCGCAATGTCGCTATCGAGCAGCGGCAATACGCTGAAAAAGCGCTCGACGCGTCCATCGCCACCTCGAACAGCGTCGCGCTCCAACTCGCCACGGAGCTTCGTACCCGGCAAGTTCCTGCGTCACTGGTCAAATTTTTGCTCGGTCAGGCTTTGGACCTTGAGGACAAGATCACCAGTTTCGGGCGCACGACGCCCGCACTGCTTGACGGCCAGGCCACGGCACTTTTGGAGTCAGCGAAAACGCGGCGCACCATCGGCGACATCACCGGCGCTTTAGCCGACGCGGAGCGGTCGCGAAAATTGTTCGAACAGGCGCTCGCGCTCAGCCCGGACGATAACAACGCGCGGCTCGATATCGGGCTCAGCTATGAGCTCGCTGGCGACATGCTGGCGTCGCAGGGCAAAATCGCGGACGCGCTCGTCGCGTACCAAATGGCGCTCACCAAAACGAAAGCCGCCGCGGACGCCAATCCGAAAAATACCGGACTGCAGGACAATATCGCCACCGACTATGTCCACATCGGCGATCTGATGCGGGAGCAGGGCAAGTCCGCCGCCGCTCTCGGCGCCTTCCAGACGAGCCTCGACATCCGGCAAAAACTCGTCGCTCAGGATCAGACCAATGTGGCGCTGCTGCGCGGTCTCGGCGTCAGCATCGAGCGGGTGGCAGAGATGCAACTCGCCCAGGGCAAGCTCGATGACGCACGCGCCTCATTCCAGAAACGGCTCGCCATTGCGCGCCGACTCGCCGAAAACGATCCCGGAAATACCGAATTGCAGCGAGAATTGGCCCTCTCCTATTACAAAATGGGTGAGACTGCACTGCAGGCAAAGACATTCGACGAGGCGAGCAACGCCTTCCAAAGCGCGCTGAAGATCCGGCAAACGCTGGTTTCCGGCGACGCAAACAATACCCAATGGCAGCGCGACCTCGCAATCAGCTACAACATGCTCGGCGAGCTTGCGGCGCAGCAAGGCAAAGCCGGCGACGCGCTCGCGGACCTTCAGAAAGGCTATGCGATCGAGCAGAAACTCGCCGCCGCCGATCCCCGGAATATCGAGTTCCAGCGCGATATCGCCATCAGCGACAGCCGCATGGGCGGGCTCCTTAAGGAACAGGGTGATCTGGACGGAGCGCAGCAGGCGTTCGGAGACTGCATTACGGTTGCCCGGCGCGTCATCCAGGCCGAACCCAACGCGCCTGGCTGGGCGCGACATCAACAATATTGCAGCGTTCAATTGAGTTGGGTGGCGTTCCACTTCCTCGTAGCCAAGCAATTCGCCAAAGGGCTAGCGGCTGCCGAGCAGGCGATTGCGGGTGCGCCGGAACTCGCGTGGGAGAAAATCCACCGCGCGCATGCGCTGATGCTCCTGGGTCGCCCCGACGAAGCGCGCGTGGTCTACAACAGCAACCGCGCCAACAAGAACGTGTTCAACAATCCGTCAAATGCCATGTCGTGGGATCAATTCGTGCTCTCTGAATTCGAAGACATGCGCAAGGCGGGGCTCAAGGCTCCGCTCATGGACGAAATCGCCAAAGAATTCGCCCGCGGCTGAGAGCTAAATCAGGACACGCAACTCGGCTCAAGGCATCGGATAATCGTTCGCGTTGAGAACGAACCCATCGCGGTGCGAGAAATCGAACCGCGGCGGCGCAAAGATATCGACCAGGCGGGCGACGCTGTCGCCGATATTGTGCGACGTGTGGATGACGCGCGCGGGGATCACCAGCAGCGACGGACTGCCGAACACGACGTGCTCGTCGTCGCGCCACGTTGTCTTATCCGGTGTCCACGGATAGCGCAGGTGATGCGCAAAGGTGCCCTCCAGCGCCAGCGAAATCTGCTCGAAATCGTCATGCGCGTGCGGGCTGAGCTTGGTCTCGTCGCGCGGCTGCGGCCACGGCAGAAACACATTGATCATCAAATTGGTCGAACGAAACAGCCGCATCTTCAGCGGCGACGGATCGGGACTGGCGATCTCGCCGAGCGGATAATGACGCAGCCGAAAGCCGCCGACAGGATCGGGCCACGGCACGATCGGCGCCAGCTCCGGCGCACCGTCGGCATACGTCCGGCTGTTCGAAGCCGCCGCAGCCAAATCCTTCGCCTCGCTGGAGCAGATCCGAACGAAATATCCGGCATTGCGCAGTGTGATACGGCTTGAGCCAGGCGGCAGGATGGTGAGGCTGTCGCCCGCGGCGGTAATGCTTTCGCCACCCGCTTCGATCTGCGCATTTACGCCGCTCGGCAGCAGCAGCATGGACTCATCGGGATTGTCGCCGCGCTCGATCGCCGTGCCGGATTTCGCGCGGGTGATGACCACCACCATGTTGCCGGATCGGGTGATCCAGCTCTGCGTGCCGGCGGCGTCAACGCGATCGGGCTCCTGCTCGTAGCATTTCGCGTATGTTGCCGGCCGGTGCGCGCCTTCCGTCATCGCGCGCTCCGTTGCAGCCAGGGTCTGGCTGCGACCGCGCCGGCGCGAAACGACGCAATGCGATCGCGCTGGCGGAGCGTCATGTCGATCTCATCGAGCCCGTCGATCAGCTGACGATACCGAAACTCGGGAAGGCTGAATGCGACGCCGCGCCCGCTCGGCGGTGCGAATGTCCGTTGCGCGATGTTGAGTGTGAACATCGCTGCCGGCGCTCCGGGACGAGCCTCTTGCATCAGCCTTTCAACATCCGCCAACGGCAGCTCGATCGGGACCAGGCCGTTCTTGAAACAATTGCCGTAGAACAGCGCGCCAAAACTCGGCGCGACGACAGCCGTAATGCCGAAAGCGCGCAGCGCCCACACGGCGTGCTCGCGCGCGCTGCCGCAGCCGAAATTGCGTCCGGCGATCAAAAACTTCGCTTGCGCGAATTCGCGGCGGTTGAGGACGAATGCAGGATCCTCCTGCCCGCCCGGGAAGCGGAGATGCGCGAACAGGTCGGCGGGACGCACCGTTTCGGCGCCGCCTTGGGTCGCAGCGCCACCCCTTTCGGCCGGCGTGCGGGGTGCGATCATCATGGCGTCGACGTTGTCGCGCGGCAGCGGCGCCGCGGCCCCGACGATTTGTTCCGGGACATGAGTCATGTCGGTGTCACTCCTGCACCGCAAGGCGGCGGACGTCGACGATCTCGCCGCATACCGCCGCCGCCGCCGCCATCGCGGGGCTCGCCAGATGCGTGATCGAATTCGGCCCTTGCCGGTTCGGGAAATTGCGGTTGATCGTGGACACCGCGCGCATGCGCGGCTTGAGAATTTCCGTAAAGCCGTTGCCCTGCCCGCCGCACATCGAGCAGCCCGGCTCGCCCCAATTGAAGCCGGCCGCGCGGAAGATGCCATCGAGCCCCTCGGCCTCTGCCGCTTTCTTGACGGCTTGCGAGCCCGGAATCACCCAGGCGGTGACGCTGTCGGCGACCTTGCGGCCACGTGCGACCGCGGCCGCCGACCGCAGATCGGAAATGCGGTTGTTGGCGCACGAACCGATGAAGACGAAATCGATCGGCGTTCCCGCCAGGGCGGCGCCGGGATGGAGCACCGTATAGGCGAGCGCGGCTTCGATCGCAGCCCGGCGCTGCGGGTCGCTCTCGCGCGCCGGATCCGGAATGCGCTCGCCGATGCCGATGACGTCCTGCGGGCTTGCGCCCCATGTGATGTGCGGCTCGACCGCCGAGATATCGATGCTGATGTCGTGCTCGAACCGCGCATCGGCATCGGAAACGAGGCCGGCCCAGTCACGTACCGCCGCATCCCAATCCGAACCGCTCGGCGCGTAGGGTCGTCCCTTGAGATAGTCGAATGTCGTTTGATCGGGAGCGATAAAAGCAAAGCGGGAGCCCAGCTCCACCGCCATGTTGCAGACCGTGAAACGGCCCTCCATGGGCATGTCGCGAATGACCGGCCCGGCAAACTCGACCGCACAGCCCGCCGCACCGGCGATGCCGAGCTGCCGGATGACGCTCAGCATGATGTCCTTCGGGGTCACGCCGTTGCCGGGCTTGCCGGTGAGCGCGATCCGCATCAGCGGCGGCTTTTTCAGAATGCTGGTTTGCGTCGCGAGCGTATGCAGCACGTCGCCGGCGCACGAAGCCCACGCCGCGACACCAAGCGCGCCGACGGTGCAGGAATGACTGTCGAGAACGGTGAATGTGGTTCCCGGCAGCGCCAGTCCAACCTCCGGGGCGACCACGCTGCTGATGCCCTGCATCGGGCTGTCGACGTCGAAGTGGACGAAGCCGAGTTTCTCCGCTTTCTCGCGCATCGCGCGGGTCCAACTGGTCGCACGCTCGGCGGCAATCCCCGTTCCCGGCTTACGCAGGGTTGGCACCGTGTGATCCGACACGGCGAAGGTGCATTCCGGGTGCAGCAGCGGCAGACCGCGTTTCTCCAATTCATCGAATTGGGGCGTGGCCAGTTCGGTCAAAAGCTGGCAGTCGACGAAAATCAGGCCAAATCCGTCGCCGAGGTCGTGGACCAGATGCGCATCCCAGATCTTCTCGAACAATGCTTTGCCCATGGTCCCCTCAGGCTAAACTGGCGTAACGTAACAGTGTATGCCGCGCGTTCATATCAAGGCGCTTAAGGGGACACGATGAAATTATCGTCAGGGCTGACACGCCGGGGAATCATGCTTGGCGCGGCTGGCGCCGCTTCCGGACTTGGCGCGCTCTCCGGCACGACGCGAACCGCGGTCGCGCAAAGCGCGGAAGCATTTTATTCCGGCCGCACCATGTCGCTGATCGTGCCGTTCGGCCCCGGCGCGTATTACGATCTTGGCGCGCGTCTCGTTGCGCGGCATCTCGGCGAGCACGTTCCCGGCAAACCGCGCATCATCGTGGAGAACCAGCCGACGGCGGGCGGCATCGGGCTGGCCAACCGGTTTGCGTTCGGCGCCCAGAATGATGGCAGCGTCATCGGTGTGGTGCAGCGCGCCGTGCCGCAATACGCCCTGATCGATTATCAGAGCATCAAGTTCGATCCGCTGAAGCTCGCCTGGATCGGCAGCGTGTCGGCCTATGCCAACGACGCCTACGTTCTCCTGATCAACGCCAAAAGCGGCATCAAGACGCTCGCCGACCTGCAGAAGCCCGGCGTCAAGATTAAACTGGGCGCCGGCCGAGCAGGTTCGGCCAATCTGATATTTGCGCTGGTCGCCAAGGACCTGTTCAAGCTCAATTTCGAAATCGTGCGCGGCTATGAGGGCACCGCTCCGATCTTTCTGGCGCTGCGGCGCGGTGAGGTCGATGGGCTGTTCGCGGACTGGAGCACGGTGAAGGCGACGATGGCCGATCTGTGGCGCGACAAGCAGGTCACGGCCCTTGTGCAGTTCGGGCGCAAAACCCGTTACGCCGATCTGCCGGACGTGCCGACCGCGCGCGAACTGGTGCACGATCCGGCCGAGCGTCAGTTTCTGAGCTTCGCCGAGCTGCCGTTCTTCATAGCGCTGCCGGTGCTCGCGCCCTCCGGCGTGCCGCCCGAGCGGCTGGCCGCGCTGCAATCCGGCTTCATGGCGATGGCGAAAGATCCGGGCTTTCTCGGCGACGCCGACAAGATGAAATATGCCGTCGATCCGATCAGCGGCGACGCGGTGCGCGCGCAGATCGCCGATGCGGCGAAAGCGCCTGCGGACGCATTGAAGAAATTCAAGGCCATCATCTCGACGTCCTAGCGGACTCGGCACTGCTATTTCTCCGTCATGATGGTGGGCGCCGCGCCGCCCATGAACACCGGTTTGAGCGTGCGCGAGCGCACCAGCCACGCGCCGCCACTATCGCGCGCGTAATCGGCGATGACATCGGCGATCATGATGGCCGGTAGCGACGGCAGAATTGGTTCGCCGTCGGCGGCATAGAGACTCATGATGCACAGCAAAGTCGCCTCGTCCGGGCCTTCGACGCGGACCTGGAAGTTGGTGACGAGGTGGCGCGCGGTGCGCGCCCCGCGCGACCGCCGCCAGGCATAGAACTGCTGCACGGCCACGCGGCCTCGGTGTGGCCTGGACTTAAGCCCCATGTCGAACACGCCATCCTGCGCATAAAACTCATGCGCGCCGGCGCCCGCGTTGGTATCGACGTCGTACCAGTACGCCGCCTCCAGATGCTGCAGCCGCAGTCCGATCGCCTGTTCTTCTTCGGGGGTCATCGTGGTGTTCGCTCCCTATCGCCGGGTCTTTGTAAAGGCTTGGCAAGCTTTCGTCATCGCGCGTCATTGCGAGGAGCGATAGCGACGAAGCAATCCAGTACGGCTTCGAGGCTCTCGCGGGCCGCCCTGGATTGCTTCGCTGCCGCTCGCAATGACGAACTCCATCGGTCTCGCGCTGCGCTTTTTGTTTGCGCCCCGAGCTTTGCCAACGATGTCACGAAACGGGCCTCCCCAAGGGGAGGCGGAGCGCCGAAAGGCGCGTAGTCGAGGCCGCGTTGCGCGCAAGCGGAGCGCCGCCTCGTCTGCGCATCGCGGCGCGCGCCGCTTTTGGCGGACGCGCTCGCCTTCCGGCGCTCTACCGCGGCTCTCGCCGATTGCTCGGCTCAGTCCGGTCCCGCGCTTCATGGTAGCGACGACATGCGCTACCCGGGCAGCCAGCTCCTGGCAGACCTGCGTCTGGGCAGGCCGGGCGAGTTTCCGAACCGCCCGCGAATGGAGTTACGAGCCCCATCCCGGGCACCGCTCCCGCTCCATCAATCGACCGTCACCGGTTGACGTCCCTCAAGACGAGCGAGATGCGTTCTTTTAGTTCGTCGCACGGTGCGGATTTAAGAAATTCCGTTGCCGCGATTTATCCCCTTGATCTCATGCAAAATTTTTTTTGGTTGTTTGTTTGATTCGCGGCGCGGCAATTGTGGCATTGCCGCCATGATTTGCACTCGCTGACTAAGGCAATGAGAATGTTGAAATTTCTGAAGCCCGGCAGCGAAAATCGGTGATCGGTACCGGCAAGGCGCGGGCAACCTGCTAATTTCCGCTGCGATCGCCGCGGCTGATGGCCATGATCGCGGTGCCCATCGCGACGCTGCCGAAGGTGATCACCAGGCCGAACAGCAAAAGTCCTGCCGCAACGAGCGGCGACTGGTCGGCCAGGATAAGGTCGCGTAACCGGGCTGGATTGAGTGCCAGCAAGCCGCCGAGCATCAGCACCGCCGCTAGCAGGCCGATGGTGAGATTGATGGCAAGGAGCCGAAACAACGGCTCGCGCGGAGGGCGTGGTGCAGTGCGCAAAGTGACCACCATGATGGACAAAACGCTCGGCCGATGGATCGGGTTCCGAGCCACATTCGTACGCATTTGCGGCGCCGGCAGCGGACGCCTATCTGCGTCATACCATGGCCGTCCGCGCAAGCACCAAACAAGAGCAGTACGATCTGTTTGCGCTGTCCCGGCTGGTTGCGCCGCAGCCGATGCCGATCGGCTTCCGCTATAAGCCGGACCTGATCGGCGCCGCCGAGGAGGCATGGCTGGTCGAGGCCTTCGCCAATCTGCCATTCCGGGAATTCGAATTTCACGGCTTTTTGGGCAAGCGCCGCGTTGTGCCGTTTGGCTTTCGCACCGACTACAACGGCGGCGGCTTGCAGACGGCCCCACCGATACCTGACTTCCTGCTGCCGGTCCGCAACCGCGCCGCTGCGTTCGCCGGGCTCCCGGCCGAGCGCCTGGCGCACGCGCTCGTCACCGAATATCGGCCCGGCACCTCGATCGGCTGGCATCGCGACCGGCCGCACTACGACGACGTGATCGGGATTTCGCTCTGCTCGCCCTGCACCTTCCGCCTGCGCCGAAAGCACGACGCGGGCTGGGAGCGCGCCTCGCTGCGCGTCGATCGCCGTTCGATCTATCTGATGCGCGGGCCGTCGCGATGGGAATGGGAGCACAGCATCCCGGCGGTCGAAGCGTTGCGCTATTCGATCACGTTCCGCTCGATGCGGGATGCTATGTAGGGCGGAATAGTGAAACGTATTCCGCCGTTCTAACGCCGCGGCGGATTACGCCTTCGGCTAATCCGCCCTACTCATACTCACCAATCGTCGCGCTGGTCGTAAGGCGCGTTGCCGTAATACGGCGCATCCGAATTTACGGCCGCTCCGGGCGCGGCATTATAGAGAGGCGGGTCGGCCGACCGCTGCACCTGCTGATGGTGATACTCATTCTGCTGTGCAAATGCCGGACTTGCGAGCGTCGCGGGGCGCGCGAGAGCAGGCCGTTACCCCTTCCTTGCCCCGGCCATCTTACGCGGGCGACCACCCTTAGCTCCGTTACGCCGCGCGGCGGCAGCCTTCGCCCGCGATCGTGCAGCACCCGCCCGCGCCGCACGCAGGCGGTCCATATAGGCTTTGGTGCCGAACAACCCGGCGAGCAACCCCGGAACGCTAAGATCAACGTCGGGGCGCTCCCAATGCAGCCCGAGCCCAAGCCCGAGAATCTCGACTTGCGCCAATTCAGCATCGCTCGCGTCCGCGAGCCCTTGCGCCTTGCGGGCCGGGAAAGCGAACGTGCAACCGTTGGTCAGTTCGACATGGACGCGCCCGGTCCTGCGGTCATAGCGCGCGGCACGGGCGCGTGGTTCGGCGCTCAACGACCTTTGTCCGCGCTTTTCGGCCTCGGCGATCAGTGCGTTCATATCATCGCTCATGAATTCTCCTCCAGGACGCGAGCAAGCGCGCTCGTTCCTTCCTGGCTTCCTGCAACAAGCGGCGCACATCACCTCGCCCGATGCCGATGACCCAGTCGAGTGTCACCCCGGATGGTCCAGCCAGGATGATCCTTGCTTCACCACCGTGTCCGAACGCGTGCACATGAGCGGGGCTATGGTCGTTGGTAAAAATGACGAACCGAAAGCCATGCGCTCGATGAACGATCACCATCAGATTAACCCATCAACGTTGGGTTTTCAATAATAGGATCATGATGGCATGCTTGTGCCCCGATCTTCATCAGGCTCAGTGCGCGGAGTGACACAAGCGCCCCGGAATACGATTACGCCGCCTTCTTCCCCTTCTCGGCCAGTCCGGCGAGCGCGCGCAAAATCCCGGCGGCGCCCTTGAGCCGCGCTTTCGGCGCTTCCCATTCGTCGAAGAACACGACCTTCATGTCCGGGCGCACGCGGGCGCCCTCGGGATGCTTGGCGATGTAGGAGATCAGCCCGTCGGGGTTTGAGAAGATGTTGTCGCGGAACGACAGCACGGCGCCTTTCGGGCCGACCTCGATCTTTTCCACGTTGGCGCGGCGGCACAGCGCCTTGATGGCGACGATCTGCAACAGATAGTCGACTTCCTCGGGCAGCTTGCCGAAACGGTCGACCAGCTCGGCGGCGAAAGCCTCAATGTCGCGATCCTCCTCGATCTCGGACAGCCGCCGGTAAAGCGACAGCCGCACCGGCAGGTCCTTCACGTAGTCCTCGGGGATCAGCACCGGCGTGCCGATGGTGATCTGCGGCGACCATTTCTCCGCGATCGGCGCGGTGATGCCGGACTTGAGCGACATCACCGCCTCTTCGAGCATTTCCTGGTAAAGTTCGTAGCCGACCTCCTTGATGTGGCCGGACTGTTCCTCGCCGAGCAGATTGCCGGCGCCGCGGATGTCGAGATCGTGCGAGGCGAGCTGGAAGCCGGCGCCCAGCGTGTCGAGCGATTGCAGCACCTTGAGCCGCTGCTCGGCTTGCGGGGTGATCTTGCGCTTGGCCGGCAGCGTCAGCAGCGCGTAGGCGCGCAGCTTGGAGCGCCCGACGCGGCCGCGCAGCTGATAAATCTGCGCCAGACCGAACATGTCGGCGCGGTGCACGATCAGCGTATTCGCGGTCGGAATGTCGAGCCCGGATTCGACGATCGCGGTGGACAGCAGCACGTCATACTTGCCGTCATAGAACGCCGACATGACGTCCTCGAGCACGGTCGGCGGCATCTGGCCGTGGGCGACGGTGACGCGGACCTCCGGCACGGCCTTATGCAGAAAATCCTTGGTCTCGGCCAAGTCCTCGATGCGCGGGCAGACGTAGAACGCCTGGCCGCCGCGGTAGCGTTCGCGCAGCAGCGCTTCGCGCACCACCACCGGATCGAACGGCGAGATGAAGGTGCGCACCGCAAGCCGATCGACCGGCGGGGTGGCGATGATCGACATTTCGCGCACGCCCGAGAGCGCAAGCTGCAAGGTGCGCGGGATCGGGGTCGCGCTCAGCGTGAGCACGTGCACTTCCGAGCGCAGTGCTTTCAGCTTTTCCTTGTGAGCGACACCGAAATGCTGCTCCTCGTCGACGACGATCAGGCCCAGATCCTTGAACTTGATGGTCTTGCCGAGGAGTGCATGGGTCCCGACGACAATGTCGATCTGACCTTCGGCGAGGCCTTTTTTGACGCTGGCCAGTTCCTTCGCCGACACCAGCCTTGACGCCTGCGCGACGTGAACCGGGTAGCCCTTGAGCCGTTCGGAGAACGTCTTGAAATGCTGGCGCGACAACAGCGTGGTCGGCACCACGATGGCGACCTGCTTGCCGTTCATCGCCGCGACAAAGGCGGCGCGCAGCGCCACTTCGGTCTTGCCGAAGCCGACGTCGCCGCAGATGAGCCGGTCCATCGGCCGCCCGGCGGACAGATCGTCGAGCACGGCCTTGATGGCGGCGTCCTGGTCGTCGGTCTCCTCGTAGGGGAAACCTGAGCAGAATTCGTCATAGAGGCCGGCGCCGACGGCGAGCCGCGGCGCTTCGTGCAATTGCCGCTCGGCCGCGATCTTGATGAGTTCAGCGGCGATCTCGCGGATACGGTTCTTCATCCGCGCCTTGCGCGCCTGCCAGGCGGCGCCGCCGAGCCGGTCGAGATCGACGTGGCTGTCCTCGGAGCCGTAGCGCGACAGCAGCTCGATGTTCTCGACCGGCAGAAACAGCTTGTCGCCGCCGTGATAGTGGAGCTCGAGGCAATCGTGCGGCGCGCCCGCGGCCTCGATGGTGCGCAGGCCGACGAAGCGGCCGATGCCGTGATCGACGTGGACGACGAGGTCGCCGGCCGAGAGGCTCGTCACCTCGGCGATGAAATTTTCCGGGCGTTTGATCTGGCGGCGCGCGCGGACCAGACGCTCGCCCAGAATGTCCTCTTCGGTGATGACGGCGATGTCGGCGGTCTCGAAGCCCGAACTCGATGCCGAGGATGGCGAGCGCCACCTGCGGGCGCGGCAAAGCGAGCGCCTGCGGCCATGCGGCGACCGGGCTGAGATTGTGCAGGCCGTGCTCGGCCAGCACGTGGCTCATGCGCTCACGCGAGCCGTCGCTCCACAGCCCGATGGCGACGCGCTTGCCGCCGGCCTGCAGCGCCTGGACGTGCGCGGTGACCGCCTCGAACACGTTCTTGCTAGGCTCGCTGCGTTCGGCGGTGAAGTTCTTGCCGGCATGCGCCGCGATATCGACCACGTTGGCGGTGCTCTCGGGGGCTGCGAATGGCGTGAGCTGCGCGAGCGCTGAGCCATCGAGCCGTGCGCGCCACTCGGCTTCGGCGAGATACAGCCGATCCGGCGGCAGCGGCTTGTAGGGCGCACTGCTGCCGTCCTGATCGAGCGTCGACCGCCGCGTCTCGTAGTAATCGGCGATTTGCGCCAGTCGTTCGTGGGCGGCTTCTTCGGCCAGCGGCTCAAGAACGACGGGACTGCCGGCCACGTAATCGAACAGCGTTTCCATCTGCTTGTGGAACAGCGGCAGCCAGTGCTCCATGCCGGCATAACGGCGGCCCTCGGTGACGGCGGCGTAGAGCATGTCGTCAGGACCGGCGGCGCCGAACGCCGTCACATAGCCGGTGCGGAAGGCGCGGATCGTGTCGCTCGTGAGCTGGAATTCGGCCATCGGCACGAGATCGAGCGCGCGCAGCTCGGCACTGGTGCGCTGCGTCTCCGGATCGAAGCTGCGGATGGATTCCAGCGTGTCGCCGAAAAAATCGAGCCGCACCGGCTCGCCCATGCCGGGCGCGAACAGGTCGAGAATGCCGCCGCGCACTGCGTAATCGCCTGGCTCGCGCACCGTCGAGGCGCGATTGAAGCCGTTGAGATCGAGCCATTGCATGACGCCGGCCATCGACAGGAGATTTCCGGGCGCGGCGGCGAGCGATTGCCGCGCCACGACCTCGCGCGCCGGCACGCGCTGCAAGATGGCGTTGACGGTGGTGAGCACCACGGCGGGCTTGGTGCGGGCCTTGACGCGGGCGAGCCGCGCCAGCGCCGTCATGCGCTGGGCCACCACGGCGGCGTGCGGCGACACGCGATCGTAGGGCAAGCAATCCCAGGCGGGGAATTCCAGGATTTCGGTGTCCGGCGCGAAAAACGCGATCGCGCGGTGCAGCATCGCCATGCGCGCGCCGTCGCGGCAGATCACGGCCGCGCTGACGGCCGGCGGCTTGTCGCCGGCCGCGATGGCACGGGCGAGATCGGCTATCACCAAGCCTTCGGCGCCATCGGCGACATTCGCCAGAAGCAGCGGCCGTCCGGCAGCCAGGCGCTGTGCCGGGTTTTCCGCTTTCACCCCACGCGTCACCGTTTGCCCTCCGCGGTTTCGTGGAACGCGATCATGTCGCGCAGGACGGCGGTGTCGTAGTCCGGGGGGACTGCTTCGTTGCCGACCACCCAGGCGTAAAGGCTCGCATTCGGCACTTCGATCAGCCGCTCGAACTGGTCGAGCGCGCCGTCATCGAATTTTTCGATATACGCATCGGCGAAGCGGCCGACGATCAGATCGGTTTCGCGCACCCCGCGGCGCCAGGCGCGGAACAGGAGTTTCCGCCGCCGTACATCCAGTCCTTCGCTCGATCGTTCCGTCATATTTTGCTCAACGCCAAAAGCCCGGACGTGCCGGGCGCGGTGTATATAGAGGTCGAGTTTGTGATTGTCATGGCCCGCAATGCGCCCGCCCCTCCTCAATCCGCTGTTCGCGTCGGTCTCGGCCTTGCCGGGCATCGGACCGCGGCTGGAAAAGCTTTATGCACGGCTCCTGTCGCGCGAGGACGATAAGCCGCGCATCATCGATCTTCTGTTCCACCTGCCGGCCGGCTTCGTCGATCGCCGCCACCAGCCGAAACTCTCCGAGGTGGTGCCCGACACCGTGGTGACAGTGGCGGTCACCGTCGAGGGCCATCGGCCGCCGCCGCCGAACCGGCCGCGCGCGCCTTACAATATCGACACCGCCGACGACACCAACACGCTCACCATCACCTATTTCAACGCGCGGCGCGATTATCTGGAAAAGCTCTTTCCCGAAGGCGAGACGCGCTACGTCTCGGGCACGACGAAGCTCTACGACGGCCATCTGCAGATGGTCCACCCGGATCGTGTCGTCGACGCGGAGGGCTTCGCCAAACTGCCGCTGATCGATCCGGTCTACCCGCTCACCGAAGGCCTGCACGCCAATCAGGTGCGCCGCGCGATCGAGGTGGCGCTTGATCGCGTGCCGAAGGCGCTCCCCGAATGGCAGGATTTGGACTTGCTTGCGCGCAATGGCTTCGAAACCTTCGCCGATGCGCTGCGCCGCGTGCATCGGCCGGAAACGCCCGACGATATCAAGCCGGAGAGCGCGGCGTGGTCGCGGCTCGCCTATGACGAATTGCTGGCCGGGCAACTGGCGCTGGCGTTGCTGCGCGCCCACCAGCGCGTACGCGCCGGCCGCGGCACCGCCGCCGAGGGACGATTGCGCGCGCGCATCGTCGCGTCGCTGCCCTATTCGCTGACGCCGTCGCAGCAGCAGGCCGTGACCGACATCGTCGCCGACCTGGCGCAGCCCGCCCGCATGCTGCGGCTCCTGCAAGGCGACGTGGGGTCCGGCAAAACCGTGGTGGCGCTGCTCGCCGCCGCGCATGTGATCGAAGCCGGCCGTCAGGCCGCGATCATGGCGCCGACCGAGATACTGGCGCGGCAGCACTTTTCGACCATCGCGCCGCTCGCGGAGAAAGCGGGCCTGAAGGTCGCCATCCTGACCGGCCGCGAGCGCGGCCGCGACCGCGATGACATCCTGGCCGCGCTGGCGGCAGGCGACATTAACCTCATTGTCGGCACCCATGCGCTGTTTCAGGACGACGTTGAATTCGCCGATCTGGCGCTCGCCATTGTCGACGAGCAGCATCGCTTCGGCGTGCATCAGCGTCTCGCGCTTGCCCGCAAGGGCAGCGCCGTCGATCTCCTGGTGCTCACCGCGACGCCGATCCCGCGCACGCTGGTGCTGACCTATTTCGGCGACATGGACGTCTCGGCCTTGCGCGAGAAGCCGGCGGGCCGGCAGAAGATCGATACTCGCGCCATTCCACTCGATCGCCTCAACGAGGTCACCGAAGCGGTGGCGCGCGCGCTGGACGAAGGCCGCCGTGTCTATTGGGTCTGCCCGCTGGTCGAAGAATCCGAACTGGTCGATCTCGCCGCTGCCGAGGAGCGGTTTCGCGAACTCAAGCAACGTTTTGGCGGGCTGGCCGATCTTGTCCACGGCCAGATGCGCGGGCCCGACAAGGACCGCGCTATGGCGCGCTTTGCGTCCGGAGAGACGCGGCTCCTCGTGGCGACGACCGTGATCGAGGTTGGCGTCGACGTGCCGGAGGCGAGCGTCATGGTGATCGAGCACGCCGAACGGTTCGGACTTGCACAGTTGCATCAGCTGCGCGGCCGCATCGGACGCGGCGCCGAACGCTCGACGTGTCTCCTGCTCTACAAGGGACCGCTCGGCGAGACGGCCAAAGCCCGGCTGGCGATCATGCGCGAAGCCGATGACGGTTTCCGTATCGCCGAGGAAGATCTACGCCTGCGCGGCGAAGGCGACGTGCTCGGCACGCGGCAAAGCGGCGTGCCCGGCTTCCGCATCGCGCGGCTCGAGGTGCACGGCAAATTCCTCAGCGCCGCACGCGACGACGCGGCGCTGACTTTGACGCGCGATCCGAAGCTGTCCTCGCCGCGCGGCGAGGCACTCCGCGCCCTGCTCTATCTGTTCTCCCGCGACGAGGCGATCAGACTGCTGGGCGCGGGATAGCCGATCAGGCTGTGCGCGGGACAGGCGGCGCCATTCCGGCGAGCCGGTCTTGGCCGAAACGATTCGGTCCATCGGTGCCTTTGCCGCAGAACCACACGATCAGGATGATGATGCCGACCAGCGGAATGAGTTCGAGCAGGAGCCACCATCCGCTGCGATCCGTATCGTGCAATCGCCGTACTCCAACCGCGATACTCGGCAGGAACGTTGCAAGATCCCAGATCGTACTCGTCACAGACGCGCCGATCACACTGTCGATGATGACAGCGACGATACTGACGATCACTGTGAACAGAACCCAGTACCAGTACTCCGACCGGCACGCGCGGCCGGTGAAATTCACGTAGTTGGAGAAACCGAGCTTGATCGAGTCGCTGAAGTTCATGGGAGCCCCCGAGCTCATTGCAATGGCGCGAAGGCTAGCAAACCGATGACGCGAAGGAAACTCACTTTCGGCTGCAAGGCGGCACAACGGGGAAAACCTTAAGCGCCGCTGTGATTGCAGTTCCGTGACGCTTAATCGCGATGCTGCGCCGCACCACGCTTTAGGGTCCGCTGTGAGGGCGGCTATTTCGCGGGCGCGATCGGAGTAACCGTCGAAGCCCTTTGCGCGGCGCGCGCTGTTTCGGCAAGCGATGCCAGCGAAGTTTGCTGCTCGCCGCCCGGCTGGATGACGCCGGCGGAGATCAAAAGCTGCATGGCCTCCTCGACCGAAATATCAAGATCGATCACATCGCGCCGCGGCACATAGAAAAAAAAGCCGGTCGTCGGATTCGGAGTGCACGGCATGAAGGCGGAGACGTGTTCGGTCGCCGGCAACCGTGCCGAAATGTCGGCGCTGGGCGATTGTGTAAGGAACACCAGCGACCACATGCCGGGGGCCGGAAACTCGACCAGGCCGACCTTGCGGAAGCTCGACCCGGAACTTGAGAACAGCGTCTGAAAAATCTGCCGCGCGGTGCGGTAGATCGGCCGCACGATCGGAACACGGTTGAGCAGACTTTCGCCGAGACCGACGAGCTTGCTGCCGACCAGGTTGGCGGTGAGGAAGCCGAGCAGGGTCAGGGCGACGAACGCGATGATCAGGCCGAAGCCCGGAATGTCGACTGGCAGATACGTCTCCGGCCGATAGCGCACCGGAATGAACGGCCGCACCCAATTGTCCACCCAGGTGACGAACCACCAGATGAGATACAGCGTGACCGCCACCGGTCCGGCGACAATCAGTCCGGTCAAAAAATAATTGCGCAGCCGGCTGACAAAGCCCGTCCTTGCGACGGGGGGCTGCACCTTGGTCAGATCAGATGAGTTCGCCATGGTTCCATTGTCAGCAGGGGTGCGCCGGCGCCGACAATATATACCATCGGGCCGCGGCGTTCACTCCACGGTCACCGACTTCGCGAGATTGCGCGGTTGATCGACGTCGGTGCCGAGCAGCACCGCCGTGTGGTAGGCGATCAGTTGCACCGGCACGGCATAGACCAGCGGCGAGACGGTCGCGGGCACAGCCGGCAGTGTCAGCGTGGCAAGCGGCTCGCAATTCGCCGCCGTTGCGGCTTCGGCGCCGGCCGCGTCGGTCACCAGGATAAGCTTGCCGCCGCGTGCGGCGACTTCCTGCATGTTGGAAACCGTCTTGTCGAAAACCCTGTCATGAGGCGCGATGACGACGACTGGTGTCGTTTCGTCGATCAGCGCGATCGGGCCATGCTTGAGTTCGCCGGCCGCATAGCCTTCGGCGTGGATGTAGGAAATCTCTTTGAGTTTCAGCGCGCCCTCAAGCGCGATCGGATAACTTGTGCCGCGGCCGAGATAGAGCACGTCGCGCGACTTCGACAGATCGCGCGCAAGCTGCTCGACGCGAGACTCCAGCGCCAACGCCTCGGCGAGGTGGCGCGGCACCTCGATGAGAGCATGCACCAAGCGCTGTTCGTCACTCGCCGACAGCACGCCGCGCGCGCGCCCGGCAGCAATGGCTAGCGCGGCGAGAGCGGCCAGCTGGCAGGTAAAGGCCTTGGTCGACGCCACGCCGATTTCCGGCCCGGCCAGCGTCGGCATCACGATGTCGCTTTCGCGTGCGATCGTAGAGGTCGGCACGTTGACGACAGAGAGGACATGCTGCTTGCGTTCGCGCGCATAGCGAAGCGACGCAAGCGTGTCCGCGGTTTCGCCCGACTGCGAGACGAAAATTGAGAGATTACCCGGCAGCAGCGGCGCATCGCGGTAGCGGAATTCCGAGGCAATATCGACCTCGACCGGCAAGTGCGCGAACCGCTCGAACCAGTATTTGGCGACCATGCCCGCATAGTAGGCGGTACCGCAGGCCGCGATCGCGATGCGATCAAGTTTGGTGAAGTCGAAAGGCAGCGCCTTCGGCAGGGCGACGCGTTCGGCCGCCATGTCGAGATAATTGGACAACGTATGACCGACGACTTCGGGTTGCTCGTGAATCTCCTTGGCCATGAAATGGCGATGATTGCCCTTGTCGATGAGCATCACCGAGGCCTGAGACTTGAGCACGTCGCGGTGCACGACAGCACCGCCGGCGTCGTGGATCTCGGCACCCTGCCGGGTGACGATGACCCAGTCGCCGTCTTCCAGATAGCTGACTGTGTCGGTGAACGGCGCCAGCGCGATCGCGTCGGAGCCGACGAACATGGCGCCGTCGCCAAAACCGATGGCAAGCGGCGAACCTTTTCGTGCGCCGATCAACAGATTCTCTTCGCCGGAGAACAGAAAGGCGAGCGCGAACGCGCCACGCAGCCGCGGCAGCGCGCGTTTGACGGCCTCGACCGGCGAGGCGCCGCGTTTCATTTCCTCGGTGACCAGATGCGCCACCACCTCGGTATCGGTCTCGGTGGCGAACTTGGCGCCCTTGCTTTCGAGTTCGCGCCGCAGTTCGGCGAAATTCTCGATGATGCCGTTGTGCACGACCGCAAGCTTGTCGGTCGCGTGCGGATGGGCGTTATTCTCGGTCGGCCGGCCGTGTGTCGCCCAGCGCGTGTGACCGATGCCGATGGTGCCGGCGAGCGGTTCGCGACTGAGGCGTTGCTCGAGATTCTTCAGTTTGCCTTCGGCGCGCCGGCGCGTCAGCACGCCGTGCTCAAGGGTGGCGACGCCGGCAGAATTGTAGCCGCGGTATTCCAGGCGCTTGAGCGCGCTGACAAGCTGCGGCGCGGCCGCTTCGTTGCCGACGATTTCGACAATTCCACACATCTGAAATCAGGGCCCCCTTCCGGGCGCGGCCGACAGGATCAGTTGAAGATCGTTACCTGTTCAGGCCACCGCTACCGAATACCGACGACTGATTACTGCTTTCTGGATGTTAATGGTTAAAGTGGGGCCGCAGCTTTTGCCCAATCAAATAAGATTGCGGCCGATGACACCGCAAGGCCCGCCGCCGTTAACCCGCTGGCCACGTGCGTTTTCGCCGTCAATCGCGCACACTTGCTTTCTTTTTGACGATCGATTTGAGCGCGCGCAAGCGCGAAGCCCAGCCTTCCTTAATGGTTTGGCGGCCGCGCCCCAGCGCCAGCGAATCCGGCGGCACGTCCGCCGTAATGACCGAGCCTGAACCCACATAGGCTCCGTCGCCGATCGCGACGGGCGCGACCAGCGCCGAGTTCGAGCCGATAAAGGCGTTCTTGCCGATCTCGGTGCGGTGCTTGGCGCTGCCGTCGTAATTGCAGGTGATGGTGCCGGCGCCGATGTTGGCGCCGTCGCCGACCGAGGCGTCGCCGATATAACTCAGGTGGTTGGCCTTGGCGCCGGCCCCAAACACCGCTTCCTTGACCTCGACGAAATTGCCGATGCGCGAACCTTCTCCGAGTTTGGCGCCGGGACGCAGCCGCGCAAACGGCCCCACCGATACCGCCTTGCCCACATGCGCGCCGGCAAGATGGGAGAAGGCGTGAATAACGGCGCCGTCTTCGACAACGACCTTCTCGCCAAACACCACGTAGGGTTCGACGACGACGTCCTGGCCGAAGCGGGTGTCGGTCGAAAGAAACACGGTGTCGGGTGCGATCAGGGTCACGCCGGCATCCAGCGCCGCCTTGCGCAGACGCTGCTGTGCCACCGCCTCGGCTTCCGCCAATTCCTTCTTGGTGTTGATGCCGCGCACGTCATCCTCCTCGACTTCGACAGCGACGGCGCGAAGCTTCATGCCACGCGCGATCGCGACCGCATCGGTCAGATAGAACTCGCCCTTGCGGTTTTGATTGCCGATCTGCTCCAGGATCGACAATGCGGTCCTGCCCGCGAACGCCATGATGCCGCCGTTGCACAGGCCGATTCCCCGTTCGGCCTCGCTGGCGTCGGCCTGTTCGCGGATGGCGACAAGCTGGTCGCCTTCGATGATCAGGCGGCCGTAGCCGGTCGGATCGGACGGCTGAAAAGCCGCAACCGCCATGGCGGCGCCGGCGCCGAGCGGCGCTCGCAACCGCTGCAAAGTTGCCGGACGGATCAGCGGTGTGTCGCCATAAAGGATGACAATATCGTCCGCGCCTTGCTTGATCGCGGCTTTGGCCGCCAGCACGGCGTCAGCGGTTCCGCGCCGCTCTCGCTGTATGAAAATGGCAGCATGGGGAGCGATTTTGCTCGCATCGGCTGCGACAGCGTCCTGATCGGGACCGATGACGATTGCCGTTGACGTGGCGCCGGACCCGGCAACCGCGGCGAGCACGTGGCCGAGCAGCGATCGCCCGGCGACCGCATGGAGGACCTTGGGGCGCTTCGAGCGCATGCGCGTGCCCTCGCCAGCGGCAAGCACGATCGCCAAGCAGTTCCGAGGCTCCATCGCCAAGCCCTCCGGGCGCTCTCTTACCCGAGCCGCTGGGCCATCGAAAGCGCGCGTTGTTCCGATAGCAAATAGGCAGAACCGGCGACGGCGGCCAGCGGATGAGAAAACAGCCGCGAGAATCCGAAATCTGCTACCGTTTTAGCATTGATTCGCTTGGCGAAACTGTTCGCCGCGGAATCGTAGAGCAGCCTCGTCGTGGTTAAGAAGCAAGCCGCAATGCCATCCGCGCGGGCTGCTCCCAAGCAGCGGTCGGCCGCCAAGGCTTTCACCATGCGGCATCTGTGGCGAATGACGCTGTGGGCTGCTACGGCCGCCTGCGCGCTGCTGGTCGCGGTCCTGGCGAGCCGGAGCGAACTCGGTGCTGAGCGGATTGCTTCGGTTTTTTTGTCAGGGCATCGCCAGGCCCATCTTCCGGCAGCGGCGCCGCCTTTCGACGCGCAGGCGGAAGCCCGTCGTCTCGCCGACGCGATCCACGATCTTGGGGCGGAGAATGCGCGGCTGCGGACCAGGCTCTCCGCGGTCGAGCAAAACATGAACGACATCACCGGCTCGGTCGAGAAGCAGATTGCCGCCGTCAAGATTGTGGCCGCCGCACCGTGGCCCGCCGACGCCAAGCCGGAACCTATCACGGCCGCCGACATAGCATCCATCATGGCACCTGCATCCGGAGTCGATACGCCGGTGCCCTCTCCCCCGCAAACCGCGCCTGCGTCCGTCCCGGCTTCAGAACCCCACCCGACCGCCGAACTACCCCCGATAGCCCCGCCTCCCGCAAAGGAATACGGGGTCGACATGGGCAACGCCCTGTCCATTCAGGTATTGCACGCGCGCTGGCTTGGCATTCGATCTGCCCACGCGCAGCTCTTGGCCGGGTTAACGCCGGCCGTGACACTGCGGGAGATTCCCAGGACCAAGCGCATCGAGTTGCACCTTGTCGTCGGCCCCTTGGCAAGTTCCGAGGCGGCAGCGCGGCTCTGTCTCGAACTTGCGCCCTATCGCCTTTATTGCCACCCGACCGTGTTGGCGTCCGATCGGGTGGCGCTGAAGTAACCCCCTCGCGGCGCTGCATTTACCTTGCGATGCATTACCGGGCCGCGCCGCAATGTGCCCTGGACAAACCTGGTCGCTTGGGTTGAGGTCAGGGGGCGGAGACCGGATCACCGGTCGCACTCGCGGCGCAATTGGCGCACTAAGAAGATATTGCTGGGCGGCTCCCTCACTGCAAACCAAGTTGGATCATGCCTCGTTATACGACCTGCGTTGCTCGCGGACTTTTTGTCGCGATGTCTTTCCTTGCGGTCACGGCTCCTTTGAGCCCCCCGGCCCTCGCCCAGACTCCAGATGGAAAGGCCGTCGAAAAGGCACCCGGTCAGGCTCAGCCACCGGCAGCGCAGCCGACCGACGAATACTCCTCGATCCAGCGCGCGGTTTCCGGCCCTGCGGGGAACCCCGAATGCGTCTGGCTTGGCCGGCGCGTGGTCAGCCTGCTCTGGCGCGACGACATCGACACCGCGTTCCGCCATCTCGATCTTTATGACCGATTTGGCTGTCCGGCTGGTCATATTCAGGCGACGTTTCGCTGTCTGATCCTGCACGAGAGCAGCATCGATCCGAAGGCCCCCGACAGCTTGAATGGCCGGGTCGAGGCGTGCTGGATTAATCCTTACCAGCCGGCGCCTCCAGCGCCGCCTGCGGCAGCTGCAGCGCCCGCGAAGGAGACGACGAACCGGTAAAGCGATGCCGCTGCAAAATCGTAACGAATAGTTCCAACTGTCTGTTTGTTGTCTTGAATTTGCCACCGCGCAGCAGTACGTAATAACTGCCGCTCGCAAGGTGGCTTTACCCTCCTTACGATCCTTGTCGAACCTTGGGGACAGGTTCGGGCCAGTGCCCTTTCGCCCCGCGTGGTTGATGTTCGATGCGCACCGTCGCTGCCGTGCTCGCGCTCGTGGTGTGCGTGCATGCAGGGCTATGGGCTGTTCTGAGAAGCCAAGCGACGGCGCCTAATATAAATCGCCAGCTCGCGAGTGTCTCCTACTCGCCATTTGCTCACTCCAGCCATCCGGACGGCGACGACCGGCCTACTGCTGCCCAAATCCGGGCCGACCTCAAAGCGATAGCCCCCATCACCAGGGCGATCCGTACCTATTCGTCGACGGGCGGCGCGGAACTGGTTCCCCCGATTGCGGCCCAGTTTGGTTTGCGGGTCACGGTTGGTGCCTGGATCAGCAAGGATCAGGCGCGCAATCAACGCGAGATCCGCGCCGCAATCGAGCTGGCGCGCCATAACAGCAATGTCGACGCCATCGTTGTCGGCAACGAGACGATTTACCGTGGCGAACTGACGATCCCTCAGCTCATTGCCTTGATCAAACAGGCGAAGCAATCGAGCCCGGTTCCGGTGACGACCGGTGAAATCGGTTCCGTCTGGCTCGATCATCCGGAACTGGCATCGGCAGTCGATTTCGTTGCCGCCCATGTGCTGCCGTACTGGAATGGCCTGCCCGCATCGCAAGCGGCTGATTACACCGTAGAATTCTACGACAAACTGCGCCGGGCGCTTCCGGGCAAGCGGATTGTGATCGCCGAATTCGGCTGGCCGAGCGCCGGGTATAATTTCCAGGCCGCCAATCCGGGTCGCATCGAGCAAGCGATGGTGCTGCGGAAATTCGTTTCGGCTGCGGAGGCATACGGGATCGACTACAACATTGTCGAAGCGATCGATCAGCCTTGGAAGACGGCCGAAGGCGGTGTCGGCCCGTACTGGGGACTGTTCGACACCGCACGCCAGGCGAAATTTTCCTGGACCGGCCCGATCGGAAATCCTGATTATGTGAAGCGGGCGAGTTTGGCGGTGCTGCTCGGCCTGCTGCTGTCGTTGCCGGTTTTGGCAATGGCCGGCGTAACCGTCACGCAGTCGCTGCTGCTGGCCATATCGGCCAACCTCGCCGGTGCATGGTTTGCGGCGGTATTTGATTTCTGGAAGGGACACTATTTCGTGCCCGGCGCCGCATTCGCACTTGGCCTCGGCGTCATACTGTTGGTGCCGCTCGTAGCCATCGCGCTGGCTCGTATGGACGAGATTGCCGCAATCGTGTTCGGCCGGCCGCCGCGACGGCTCGCCGTTTCGCCGCCGCTCGTACCGGAGCCTTTTGCACCCAAGATTTCGCTCCACATTCCGGCCTGTTGTGAACCGCCGGACATGCTCAAAGCTACGCTCGATAGCGTGGCACGGTTGGAATATCCCAATTTCGAATGCGTGGTGGTGGTCAACAACACGCCCGATCCGGCGCTCTGGCAGCCCGTCGAGGAGCATTGCCGCACGCTTGGTGAGCGTTTCAAATTCATCCGGGTCGACGAGCTTGTGGGTTACAAAGCCGCGGCCCTGCGTCTTGCGTCGGCGAACACCGCGGCGGATGCTGAGATCATCGGCATTATCGACGCCGACTACACGGTCGCGTCGGGGTGGCTCAAGGAGCTGGTGCCGCTGTTTGCCGATCCGCGCGTCGGGCTGGTGCAGGCGCCGCAGGACCACCGCGACGGCGACCGCACACCAATGCACCGCGCCATGAACGCCGAATATGCCGGTTTCTTCGATATCGGCATGGTGCAGCGAAACGAGGTCAACGCCATTATCGTTCACGGCACGATGTGCCTCGTCCGTCGCGCAGCGATCGAAGCGGCGGGAGGCTGGTCGAGCGATACGATCGTGGAAGATTCAGATCTCGGCCTGACACTGCTCGAGCAAGGCTGGCTCACGCACTACACCAATCGCCGTTACGGCTATGGTCTGTTGCCCGATACGTTCGACGCCTACCGGCGCCAGCGTCACCGCTGGGCGTTCGGCGGCTGGCAGATTTTACGCAAACACTGGCGTCGCCTGCTGCCCGGGGCGGCCGGACTGACGCGCGAACAGAAGCGAGAGTACGGGCTCGGTTGGCTCAATTGGCTTGGCGCCGAAACCATCGGCGTCGTGGTTGCGGTCCTCAACATCCTCTGGGTGCCGTTCGTCGCGTTTGCCGACATCGCCGTGCCGGACCGCATTCTGACCCTGCCGATCCTCGCCGCATTCGTAGTCTCGACCGCGCATTTTGCGGCGCTCTATCGTTTGCGGGTACGCGCTTCGCTCGGCCAGATGCTGGGGGCGGTCTGTGCCGCCATGTCACTGCAATTGACCGTGGCACAGGCCGTGGGTGCCGGTCTGGTCAAGGAGCATCTGCCCTTCCTGCGCACCGCGAAGGGCGGTGCGACGCGAAAGGACAGCAACTTTCCGGCGTTTTGGGAAGCCATTATCGCGGTGTTACTGTTAGCCGGCGCGGCGACCCTCGTGGTCACGAACGTCAAGCAGGTCCGCGAGATTTATCTGTTCGCCACCGTGCTCGTGGTGCAAAGCCTGCCGTTCCTGTCGGCCGTCGGCATCGCCCTCATCGAAGGGACGCGCCTTAACTCGTATGCCTTTTGGGGCCGCATTGGCGCCAGGGCAAAGCTGTTGTCGGGACAGCCCAAGGCGGCGGCGCCTCAGCCGAAATTGCCGGCTGAAGATCGCGTCGAAGCGGCGCAATAGCGGCTTCCCAGCGGCAGCCGTCTCACCCGGCCAGCGCGGTCTCCGCCAGACGCACCCAGTACGACGTGCCGACCGGGATGGTCTCGTCGTTGAAATTGTAGGCCGGGTGATGAAGCCCTGCGCTATCGCCGTTGCCGACGAAGATGAAGGCCCCCGGCCGCTCGGCCAGCATGAAGGCGAAATCTTCGGCGCCCATCACCGGCGCGAAGTCGGTGTCGACCTTGCCGGCGCCGGCGATTTCGCGCGCTACGGATGCGGCGAAGTCCGTCTGCCGCGTGTGGTTATTCAACACCGGATAGCCATTGGTGTAGGTGATCTTGGCCTTGGCGCCGTAGAGCCGCGCAGTTCCTTCGACCACCTCCGGCACGCGTCGTTGCAACAGTGCGCGCACTTCATCGTTGAGCGCGCGCGCGGTGCCGCGCAACAGCGCGTGCTGAGGGATAACGTTGTCGGTGTGGCCAGCCTGGAACATGCAGATCGAGACCACGGCGGCGTCGAGTGGATCGACGTTCCGCGCCACGATCGACTGCAACTGATTGATAATCTGGGCGCCGACCAGGATGGTATCGATCGACAGATGTGGGCGCGCGGCGTGACCGCCCTTACCTTCGAGTTCGATCATGATGTGATCCGCGGACGCCATCATGGCGCCGGGGCGGATGCCAAACTGGCCAAGCGGCAGTCCGGGGTAATTGTGCATGCCGTAGACCTCCTCGATGCCGAAGCGGGAGATCAGGCCGTCCTTCATCATCGCCAGAGCGCCTGCCCCGCCCTCCTCGGCCGGCTGGAAAATGACGACCGCGGTGCCAGCGAAATTGCGGGTTTCGGCCAGGTATTTGGCGGCGCCGAGCAGCATCGCGGTGTGGCCGTCGTGGCCGCAGGCATGCATCTTCCCCGGCACGGTCGACTTGTAGGGCAGCCCGGTTTCCTCTTCGAGTGGCAGGGCGTCCATGTCGGCGCGTAGCGCAATCGCGCGCCCGGCCTTGCGGCCGCGGATCACCCCGACCACCCCGGTCTCGCCGATGCCGGGGACGACCTCATCGCAGCCGAAGCTCTTGAGCTTTTCGGCCACCAGGGCCGCGGTCCGGTTTTCCTGGTAGCGCAATTCCGGATGGGCATGGATGTCATGCCGCCAGGCGGTGATTTCGGCATGGAGGTCGGCGACGCGGTTGACGATGGGCATGGCAGGATCCTCGCACGGCTCACCCGGTGGCACCACTTTAGCAAAGCGGCCATAAAAATGCGCGCCGGCAGGCAGGGCCGACTGGAAATGCGCGGCGGTATTCAGTAAGTGAACGCCCACGCGGGCCCGTAGCTCAGTGGTAGAGCGACTGACTTTTAATCAGTAGGTCGATGGTTCGATCCCATCCGGGCTCACCAATAAAATCAAAGCCTTGAAACCAGCCGGCCGCCACGGCCGGGGCCTGGTCGGGGATGCGGCCGCCGGCAATAACCATTTTCCGCGCAGTTTGCGCCTGAGCCATTGAACCATTTCACCCTGGAACGCATCTAATGGGTAAGCCGTTGGGCGAGTGCGCGCCGGTTGCGTCGCGCTGACCGTGGCATCCAGAAAATCCGGCTTCGGGTGGTGTCATGCTGGCAAAGAGCGTTAATTCCCTGAAGGAAATGCTGCCCTTGGCAGCCTTGTTCGTCGAGCTCGTCCTGGCGGTTGGTGCCATCGGGCTCGTGTATTACGGTTTCGTGATCCTGCTGCCGCAGATCTGAGCGGCCGGCACGTAGCTCCTAAAGCCAAGGGTCCGGCGCTGGTACTCCGCTTGGCCCCTGAGCTTTTTGATCGTGCAGAACTGCTGCCCATCCCACGCAAGAATGGGCACAGATGTGGGCGCGTGGATTTCATTTCGCGGCCGCGCTTTTCCCCTTGTCCACTTGACAGTGCAGTCCACCGGTGCCCGATAACGCCGTGGCGTGCGCGCATGCGCCTGCCGTTCATCGGTTCGCATATCGCAGCGGTTAGGACATCGTCTTGGTAGCGACGATCATCAATGGGGTTGCCGTAGGGCGCGAGATTCGTGCGGAGTGCCGCAAGCGAGTTGTCGCGCTGACTGCGGAGTCCGGCGTCGTTCCGGGCCTGGCGGTCATCACCGTCGGCGATAACCCGGCTTCGGCGATCTACGTGCGCAACAAGATCAAGGCGTGCGAGGAAGTCGGCATCCGCTCGCTGCCGCTGCGCTATGACGCAAACGTCCGGCCCGCCGTACTGCTCGAAAAAATCCTCGAACTCAATGCCGATCCGGGCATCCACGGCATTCTGGTGCAACTACCATTGCCGTCCGGCTTCGAGACCGCGCCGCTGCTGCGCGCCATCAATCCCGATAAGGACGTAGACGGCTTCCACCTCTATAACGTCGGCGGTCTCGTCATCGGCGATACGGTTTTTCCGCCCTGCACCCCCTACGGCGTGCTGCGGCTGCTCGAGCATGAAAACATCGCGCTGGAAGGCCAGAACGTCGTCGTTGTCGGCGCCAGCAATATTGTCGGCAAGCCCATGGCGCTCATGCTGATGCAGCGCGACGCCACTGTGTGCATCTGTCACGCCAAGACGCGCGATCTGGCGCAATTCACGCTGCTCGCCGACATTCTCGTTGTTGCGGCGGGCCAGCCGAATTTGATCCTTCCGCAGATGGTGAAAACCGGTGCGGTGGTCATCGATGTCGGCATCAATCGCCTCGCCGACGGCCGGCTGGTGGGCGATGTCGATTTTGAAGGCGTGAAGAAGAAAGCGTCGTACATCACGCCGGTACCGGGCGGCGTCGGGCCGATGACCGTGACCATGCTTCTGGTCAACACTATCTCGTCGGCCGAGCGGGCGGCGAAACGCTCGGCAGCATTGGCCGCCGACCTGCCAAGCTTGCGGTCGTCGCTGGTATAATAGGTCTTACAACTGCCGCCCTGCGCCCCCCTGACTTGTCGCCAGAGCGCGACTAAATCAGAAAGGGGGATCGTTGCACCGGGCCAATGCCGCATGACCAACCGCGAAAATCCCGACCAGAACGACAGCCGGCGCGGCCCGCTGATTGCGCTGCTCGTCGTGGCGCTGCTGTTCGTTATCGGATGGGTGCTCGCGCACGAACTCTATGCCGGCGGAAAACTGGAAGATTGCCTGATGGCGGGACGGACGAATTGCGAGCCGGTCCAGGGTCCTTCACGCTGAGCGCGCTGCCAGTCGGAAATCCCGGTTCCTCGCCAGAATAAAAGCCATGCGAGCTTCATAAGCGCGTCGTCGGCGCGCCACACATCGTGGTCACGATGCGATCAGTGAGGCGTAGGGGTTTTGGGGATTACGTCGAGGAGATTCGACGATGAACATGCAGATCGTGGGTCCAGTTCCCTGGGGCGCCAAGCTGAGCAGCCGGCCGAACTGTCCGCAATGTGGCTCTCTTCTCCTGATCGCCGAGCAGTCCGCTTTCAATCTCGACGGCCACATCCGTCACAGCTGGTTATGCGATGCGTGCGGGCAGGAATTTACGACCTCGATCACGATCCTGCCCCGCAGGATATTGCCGCGTCAGGCTTGAGAACTCTAATTCCGTCCGACCGGCCGGGGCAGCATCAGTTGGGCAAAGCTTTCAAGGCGCGTATAGTGGGCCGGCGGGCGGTGCTCGCCGCGAAACACAGCCAATTTGCGATCCGCCGCGCCACGGGTGCAATAACCGCAACCGGCTTGGTGTTCGTGTCTTATTCGGACCGTCACAGGGAGGATCCCCATATGCGTCAAACGTTCGCTCGCCGTTCATTCCTCGGCTCCTGCATTGCCGGCGCCAGTGCCGCGCTGTTCGCCTTCACCTCGCGCGCCCGCGCCGCCGCGACGACCTTCAAAGCCGACATGAAGCCCTCAAGCGAAGTGCCGCCGAATACCACGACCGGGAGCGGCTCGGCCACCGTGACCCTCGATGGCGACAAGATCAGCTGGAACGTCGCGTTTTCCGGCTTGAGCGGCCCGGCCAGCGCCGCGCACATTCACGGCCCGGCGCCGGCTGGGAAGAATGCCGGGGTCCTGATCTGGCTGTCGACCAAGGGCAAACCCGCCACTTCGCCGCTTACCGGCTCGGCGACGCTCACCGCCGCGCAAGCGTCCGACCTGACCAATGGTCAGTGCTACGTCAACGTTCACACCGCCAAGAATCCGGGCGGCGAGATCCGTGGCCAACTGATGAAGTCGTAAAAAGCGTAGCGTCATCATCGCGCCGGATCGTTGAGTTTGTATCAGCGCGACCATGAATGACCCGCCGGCGCGGCCGGCGGGTTCTTTTTTGCGTCAGTTCGCGATCAGGCCGCGGCGGAGGCAGCGACCCGCGGGGCCAGCACCGTGCTCTTGAGATAGCTCGCCAATGCCGCCATGTCGTCGCGCGACAACGGCGCATAGGGCGGATATGGCTCGCCCGCCGGCACGCCGATCAGATTCATTGCGGCCTTCATGGTCGGGCCCAAGCCGTAATGCATCCATTTGCTCGGGAACAGCGCAAATTGCAGCTGCAGTTGCGCAGCGCGTTCATAGTCCTTCGCCACGAAGGCCTCGATGACGTGCCGCGCGATTTCAGCGCCTGGCGGCGGCATGGTGGCGCCCGACCCGCCCAGCTCGAGGCTCGCCAAAAGCATCTGCATCGTCGTGAAATATTGTGCATGCCCGGCGCGGTCGATTTCGACGATCAGCCGCGACACCCGCGCCAGGTCGCGCGAGCTCTCCTTGATGAATTGCACGCGCGGCAGTTTCGCCAGCGCGATCGTATCGGGGATCGACACGTCCGCGCCCGGACCGGGATTGAGATAAAGCGTCAGCGGCAGACTGGTCTCGCGCCCGATCGCTTCGAAATAGCCAATGAGGTCGCGCTGCGTCGGCGGACCAGCGAATGGCCGCAGCGGCGCCAACAGCTGCAGCGCCGCCGCTCCGTGTTTCTCAGCGTCGTGCGCAAGCTCGATCGCAGTGCGAAACGACGGATGGGTTATGCCCACCATCACCGGCACGCGACCGCCGACGTATTCGATGGTCGAGCGGATCAGCGCTTTGCGGGCCTCAAAGCTCAGGTAGGTGTATTCCTGGGTTTCGACGCCGGCGGCGACCACCATGGTAGCCGCGCAATCGCGCACCACGTAGTCGATCTGCCGGCGCAAGCTTCGTTCGTCGACCTTGAGGTCGGCGGTGAACGGCGTCAGCGGCGCCACAAGCAGTCCGGGTTGTCGCATAAGGGGTGCTCCTTCCTACCCAGATGCCATCATGCCTCGCCGATCACTGCTTGGGAATATGGGCCTTGGCGATCACCGCGCCCCATTTGGCGATATCCGCCCGCATGCGCGCGTCGAGCTCCGCCGGCGTTGAGGCGCGCGCGTCGATGCCGAGATCGAGCGCGCGCTTCTTCAGCGCCGGATCGGCCAGCACCTCGTGCAGCGCCGCATTGAGCGTGTCGACGATTTCCTTCGGCGTGCCCGTCGGCGCGTAGAGGCCGTTCCAGGCCACCACGTCGAATCCGGCGACACCGGCCTCCTGCACAGTCGGCACATTGGGCAGCTCGGCTGACCGCTTGGTGCCGCTCGTCGCCAGCGCTCGCGCTTTGCCATTATCGAGCGAGGGCTTAACCGCGGCATAAAAGTCCACGTCCATCTGCACATCGTGGCGCAACAGCCCGACGACGACGTCCGGCGAGCCACGGAACGGTACGATGACGTATTTGGCATTCGCCATCGACTTGAACAATTCGGCGGTGAGGTTTTGCGTGCTCCCGACGTTGATGGTGCCGACATTGACGCTACCGGGCTTTTCGCGATCGGCCTTCAAAAAGTCCGCGAGCGTTTGGAACGGCGAGTCCGCCGCAACCGCAAACACGGCCGTGAAATAGCCGATGGTCGAAATTGGCGTGAACGACTTCAGCGGATCAAACGGCAGGTGATTGAACAGTGGCACGCTGATCGCGGTGCCGTTGGTCAGCAGCGCCAGTGTGTAGCCGTCCTTGGGAGCCGATAGTGCCATGCGCGCCGCCGTGATGCCGCCGGCACCCGGGTTGTTCTCGATCACGAAATTCTGTCCGAGCTTTTTGCTCAGCTCCTGCGCCACGAGCCGCGCAGTCACATCGGCCACGCCGCCCGCGCCAAATGGCAGAATGACCCGCACCGGGCGGTTTGGATATTTTGCCTGCGCCCGCGCTTTGCCGGCCGCCAGGCCTGTCACAGAAAGCGCCAGCCCGAGAGCCGCCTGCCGGCGGGTTATGGTCTTATTTGAACGCTGGAAAGTCATCCTAATACCTTCAAAAGTTACGGTTATTCGAGGTCGTGCTTAGCCTGCCACTGTTCCCTTGTCTGCATGACAAACTCGGTATAACGGCCTGCCGCGATGGCGGCGCGGGCGCCGGCGACAAGGTCCTGGTAGTAGTAGAGATTGACAAGCGAAAGCAATGTTCCGCCGAGCGCCTCACCGCTGCGGAACAGGTGATGCAGGTAAGCGCGGGAGAACTCCCGCGCCGCCGGGCAACGGCTTTCCGCATCGAGCGGGCGCGGATCGTCGGCATGGCGGGCGTTCTTGATGTTGATCGGGCCGAAGCGCGTAAAGGCAAGGCCGTGCCGGCCGTTGCGCGTCGGCATCACGCAATCGAACATATCGATGCCGCGCGCGATCGCTTCAATAAGGTCGGCTGGCGTGCCGACACCCATCAGATACCGCGGCTGCTCGGCTGGCAGCATGTCGGCCGTTTTCTCGACCACATCGAGCATGACCTCCTGGGTTTCGCCGACCGCAAGCCCGCCGATCGCGTAGCCGTCAAAGCCCATGGCGACGAGTTCGCGCGCACTCTCCTGCCGGAGCGCATCGACGTCGCCGCCCTGCACGATGCCGAACAGAGCACGGCCCGGCGCGGCGCTTTCGAAGGTGCGCTTGCAGCGTTCCGCCCAGCGCAGCGACAGCTGCATGGCCCGCTCGATCTCGGCCCGCTCGGCCGGCAGCCGCACGCACTCGTCGAGCTGCATGGCGATGTCGGAACCGAGCAGGTTCTGGACCTGCGTCGCGCGTTCCGGCGACAACTCGACGATGGCGCCGTCGAGATGCGAGCGGAATGTCACCCCCTCCTCCGTTACCTTGCGTAAGGCAGCGAGCGACATGACCTGAAAGCCGCCGGAATCGGTCAGGATCGGATGGGGCCAGCGCATGAATGTGTGCAGGCCGCCCAGCGCCGCAATCCGCTCGGCGCCAGGCCGCAGCATCAGGTGATACGTATTGCCGAGAAGGATCTCGGCTCCGGCCGCACGCACATCATCGTGGTGCACCCCCTTGACCGAGGCCTGCGTGCCGACCGGCATGAATGCCGGCGTGCGCACCATGCCGTGCGCGGTGGTCATCTCGCCGGTGCGCGCTGCGCCGTCGGTGGCGGTAAGGTGGTAGGCGAAATTCATCAGCACTGGGTCCTGTTCGGCGTGCTGATATCAAGTCAACGGAAGGGCAGGCAAATGCCCAGAGCGGCCGGACGTCAGGACAGGCGGGCGGGCTTGCCGCCGCCGCCCCCGAATAACCAGGCGTCGCTGTCGAGGTCGCGCTTGAGGACCGCGCAGTCGCCCGGCTTGCCGGGCTTGCCGTTGGCGGAGACGGCAACGCTGATGCGCCCGGCCGCTTCCAGGCTACCGACCCCGGCGATATCCTTCCGGCCGCCATGATGCGCCTTGGCTTCAAGCTGCATGAACAGCTTGGTGAGCAGGCTGATCCGGTCTTCGGCGTGTGCCAAGGCGGTTTCTCGCGCGCTCGCCCCATCTGACAGTTTCAAAAGTTCGTTGGACACATTCGTCAGCTCGTCTACGAGCTTGGCTTTGTCTTTGGACAAATTCAAGATCTCATTGGAACGCTTCAAAGCTTCATTGAAAAGTTTTTCAAGCTCGTCAGAAAGCTTCATCTTTTCAGCGGACAGTCGCATGACCTCGTCGGCAAGACTCGCATGCGATTGCTTTAGCTCCTGAAATTCGCGGTCCTTGGCGCGCAGCGAACACTCGAGGCTCTCGGTTCTTTTATCGGCGGCGCTGTTATGGAAGTTGAGCACCAGAATGTTTTGTTGGGCATCCACGAGCTGATTTTCCGCGCTCGTGGCACGTGCCAAGGCAGCTTCGAGCTGCGCGGCAAGCTGCGTGGTTTCCGTCTGTCGCTGCTCGACCGCCTCCTTGCGCTCGGCCTGGGCGGCCGACAAGGCACATCGCGTCCGATCAAGCTGCGCCCGCGTTCGCTCGGTCGCAGCGGCACTTTCGGCGAGCTCGTTCGCCAGCCGCGCACTTTCCGCCGAATTCAGATCGAGTGATTTCTCGAGCGATGAGATCGCGTTGTCGCGGTGGGCCAGCCCTTCGCGTGCGGAACCGAGCTCGCCTTCCAGTTCGATCGCCCGCTGCTCCGCGGCCATCGTGCGCAACGCCCGCGCAGTCAGGGTGTCGCGCTGCCCCGAAAGCTTCAATGATGGACCGTTATCCTGCGCCACCGCTCGTCCGGCCTTAAGCCGCGTCCCACGCGTCTATTCTAAGCGACGCGCCCTGAGTTGCGTTGTTGCTTGTTACCGGCGTCACCCTGCTGACTTGATGGTTAACGGGGCGTTAATCTCTGCTTCGGGCTTGGTGTTCGCCCGCCAGAATAGCCCCTCAGCGTACTATTTTCGGCTTGGAAACCGGCGTTTCGCTGTTAGGAAAGGGTGCCGCCGGACTTATCCTCGGCTGGGGAGGGGAAATGAAAAAGGTCCTTTGGATCGTTTTTTTAGTGCTGCTCTGCGTTCTGGGCGCGGCGGGCTATGCCGGCTATCGCTTTATGACGTTTCTCGCGAACTGCAACGGGTGCGTCTACAACGGCGGCACGGTGGTTAAGGGCTCCGGCCATCCGGCGACCCAATCGAGACCTGTGACGGCTTTCAGTGCGATCCACGCGGCCGGCTCCGCAACTGTGATAATTGATCGCACCGGCACGGAAAGTCTGACCATAACGGCGGACGACAACCTCTTGCCGATGTTCACAACCGAGGTGAAGGACGGGGTGCTGACTCTTGGGCTCGTCAAGGGCAAGAGCTTTCAAGGCAAAGCTCCGGTCTACCGGATCACTGTCGCCGCCTTGCGGGACATCGAGATTGCCGGTGCCGGCATTGTTACGGCGAACGACCTCACTGGCGATTCGCTGTTGGTGAAGATCGCCGGTTCCGGCCGTGTGAAACTCGGCGGCCAAATGAACACACTGACGATATCGGTCGCAGGTTCCGGCGATGTTGATGCCGCGGCCCTTAAGGTCAAGGGCGCTACGGTATCCGTTGCCGGTTCTGGAGACGTGACTGTCAATGCCAGCGACACGCTCGATGCCCGCGTCAGTGGTTCGGGCGACGTACGCTATCTCGGCTCGCCAAAGCTCGCGACCCAGGTCAGCGGCTCGGGCTCGGTCAAACCAAAATAGACGGTCGGCGCTTGCAGTCTAAGTATTGCGAAACAACAGACACGCATCACCATAAGAATAGAACCGATAGCCCGCCTCGATGGCATGGGCGTAGGCTCGCTGCATGGTGTCGAGGCCGCAGAACGCCGAAACCAGCATGAACAGCGTCGAGCGCGGCAGGTGGAAATTCGTCAGCATCCCCTCCACTGCGCGGAAACGGTAGCCGGGTGTGATGAACAAGGCGGTCTCGGCGGAGAACGCGCCAAGGGTGCCATCCTCTGCCGCCGCGCTTTCGACGAGACGCAGTGAGGTCGAGCCGACGGCTACGATTCGCCCGCCGGCGCGCCGGATGGCATTGAGCGCCGCGGCGGTTTCGGCGCTCACGATGCCCCACTCCGCATGCATGCGGTGTCCCGCGGTATCGTCGGCCTTGACCGGAAGGAAGGTGCCCGGACCGACATGCAAGGTGACTTTGTGAAGGGCGATGCCTCGCGTCCGCAGAGCGGTCACAAGTTCTTCGGTAAAATGCAGCCCTGCGGTCGGAGCGGCTACCGAACCTTCGTCCCGCGCAAACATGGTCTGGTAGTCGGTGCAGTCGGCCTCATCGACCGCACGGCGGCCGGCAATATACGGCGGCAACGGTATCTCCCCGCGCTCGGCGATCGCCTGGTCGAGGATGGGGCCGTGAAAGGCGAACGCGAATGTTACCTCTCCGCCCTCGCCTTTTGCCTCGACGGTGGCGTCGAGTTGGCCGAGGAAGCAGACGCGGCCTTCGGTACCGAACCGGACCACATCGCCGACCGAAAGGCGCTTGGCCGGCCGGACCAGTGCCGTCCAGCGCGACCCATCGATCCGCTTCGTCAGCGTCGCCGCGATGGCGGCCTCGGGACCACCGTCGTTCCGCGCCAACCGGCGCCCGTGCAGGTTTGCCGCCAACACCTTCGTGTCGTTGACGACAACGGCATCCCCCTCCCGCAGCAAAGCCGGCAGATCGCGCACAATGCGATCCTCGAATGCTGGCGGATTGCCCGGGCTGACCACCAGAAGCCGCGCGGCATCGCGCGGTGATGCGGGCCGCAGTGCGATGCGGTCTTCGGGTAGCACAAAATCAAAAAACGCGGTGCGCATGCGGTTTCGATTGCCCAAGCTCTGGCGCGGCCCCAGACTTGGCTCCATATGTGGGCCATGAGCGGCCGCCCCTGCAATCCTGGCAGCGACTTCAAGCGCTTGTGGCAGACTTTCATGGGCAGCACGCCCATGCCGCAGTGCGGGACGCCGGCCGCTCCGCAACCGGCTGAAGATTCGAAGGCCGATGCCCCCGACCCGGCTCCTGCCAAGCCGCCGCCGGAGACAACCCCCGATCGCTAGGGCGTGGCTTCGTTGCTGTGATCGGTGGTGCGATTGTCGACAAAGCGCACGGCAAACGGCCGTTCGCTGAGCGCGCCGCATGACGCGTCGCCGGCCGTTGTTCACCCCGAGCCGAAGCAGTATCCGCTACGAATGCCCCGGCAGCCAGGATCGCTGCAAAACACCAGCGATGACCCAGCCACCGCCGCAGGCTTAGGAAGGCTTAGGACTTGGCGTCCGCCGCCACCTGCATGCGAACGATGCGATCGGGATTGGCCGGTGGCTCGCCGCGCTTGAGCTTGTCGACCACATCCATGCCGCCGACCACTTCGCCAATGACGGTGTACTGGCCGTTGAGGAACGAACCCTCATCGAACATGATGAAGAACTGGCTGTTTGCCGAGTGATCATTGCCGCCCTTGCGCGCCATGCCGACCGTGCCGCGCTCGAATGGCACATCGGAAAACTCCGATTTCAGATCCGGATACGATGAGCCGCCGGTACCGTTGCCGTGCTGGCCGTCGCCGGTCTGCGCCATGAAGCCCTCGATGACGCGATGGAACGGTACGTCGTCGTAAAAACCCTCGCGGGCCAATTGTTTGAGCCGCTCAGCATGCTTTGGCGCAACATCGGTATCGAGTTCGATGAAGATCACGCCCGGCGCCGTTTCCAGGATCAGCGTATTTTGCGGATCTGCGCCGGCTGGAAGCGAAGCCGCAGGGTTTTTGCCGTCAGCCATATGTTTGTTTCCTGTTCCACTCTTGCTCAAATTACGGGGTAATCGTCGCTTTCTTGATATAGTCCAGCTTGGGGAATTGCTTGACGAGGTAAGCGTTCCCTTGGCTTTGAATAAGCCCCTGGCTCGGCCCCTGGCCCTGCGGCGCGCCTTCGCCGTAGCCGCTGTAAAGCCCGCTGACCACCTGCATGCCCGAAATGACACGGCCGAACGGCGCGAATCCCTGGTTATCCAGGCCGCGGTTATTGCCGTAATTGATGAAGACCTGCGTGGTGCGAGTGTTGGGGCCTCTCGTTGCGAAAGTGATGTAACCGGGCTGATTGCTCTGCGTCACCCGATCGTCCGGGATACTGGCGTCCTGCCATCGCGCTGCGATCTTGGGATCGCCGTTGATACCGAACTGCACCATGAAGCCGGAAATGACGCGGAAGAAGCGGGTGCCGTCATAGAAACCGTTCTTGACCAGATTGTAGAAGCGGTCAGCACCGTGCGGCGCCCAGTCGCGATGCACTTCGAGGACGAAGATGCCTTTGCTGGTATCGAATTTCACCTTGTAGACCGCGGGCGCCTGCGTGGTGAGCGCCGCCGGGTTTGTCAGGCCCTGTCCGAAGGCGGGCGCGGCGACCAAAAGCGTCAACACAATGGCTGCAAGTCGGATCATATCGTCTCCGGGGTGAGGAGTGGTGTGAAGCTTTCGGCTTCAGGACTTCGACTTCAGGGCTTGGATTTCAGGGCTTGGATCTAAGGACTTGAACTTCAGGACTTGGCAAATTTCTGTTTCAGCCGCGAGACGATCGTCGCCGGTACAAAGCTCGAAACGTCACCGCCCATGCTGGCAATCTGCCGTACCAGGGTGGCGGTGATCGGGCGAACCGCGGGCGAGGCCGGCAAGAAAACCGTCTGCACTTCGGGCGCCATTGCGGCATTCATGCCCGCCATCTGCATTTCGTAATCGAAATCAGTGGCGTCACGGACTCCACGGATCAAGACCGTGGCGCGGGCCTCACGTGCGGCCGCAATCACCAAGCCTGCAAACGTGGTGCATGCCAATTCGCAGCCCGCCTCCCGCGCCACCGGCGCGCAAATTTCCTGCAGCATGGCTTGGCGATCCTGCGGCGAAAACAGCGGAGCCTTTCCGGGGTGAACGCCGATCGCCAGCACCAGCTTGTCGGCCAAGCGGACGGCATTGCGCACAACATCGAGGTGGCCAAGCGTAATCGGATCGAAGGATCCGGCAAAAAGCGCGATGCGCGGCATAAGGGCGGTCTAGCTTGCGCGCTTGCCGCCCGCAAGGCGTTGTCCACGCCGGCGGGATGGGAAATCCTTATCGGTTAGCATTTCGTACATTACTTCAAAGGCTTACCGCAGGCATTTCATTTTTAATCGTCACCGCGGCTCCCGCCCGCAACGATTTTTAACGAGTCGTGAACCTTGCGCGCACCTGCGGCGACAAAGGGTCAAATGCTTCCGGCCGGGAACGGAAGCGATTTCGGGACAGGGGTGTCGCCATGATGAAATCAGCTTACGTCATCGCTGCTGCGCTGGTGGCTGCGGGTGTGATCGCATTGCCCAGCATGTCGCAAGTCCAAGCCAGCGCACCGGTCCTCGGCGCCAAGGGCGACCGCGCAGACGTCCGCCCGATTGGCGCTGCCTGCTCGGCGCGCGAATGGCCGTATTTCGAAGCCTCGTGCCTGCGCGATCCGACCCAACCGTTCGGCCAGGCCCGCAAGGTCCGGCTGGTTTCCACCGACCGGTTGCCGCAGTAACGCTTGCCGGCGGCGTGCCGTGCCGATCGTGCCGTGCTGATATTTCTAGTTGTCAGCCTTGACGCCGGCCTTGGCGATGATGTCCGCCCATTTGTGAGTTTCGCTAGCCATAAATGAACCGAACGCCGCGGGCGTCACGATTTTGGTCTGCACGTCTAGTCTTTGGTACGCTTTTGCGACCTCCGGCGTCTTCAACGTTTCATCGAGCGCGCTGCTGACCTTCTGAATGATCGGCGTCGGCGTCCCGGCCGGCGCGAGCAGCCCAGTCCAAAGGCTCTCCGTCAGTTGCGGAAAACCGGCTTCGGCGAATGTCGGCAAATTGGGCAGCTGCGGGATTCTTTTTTCACTGGTGACTGCGAGCGCGCGTATCTTGCCGGCTTGAATGTGAGCGAGCAGCACGGACGTGCTGTCGATCATCATCTGCATCTGTCCGGCCAAAAGATCGATGACTGCCGGTCCCGCTCCCCGATAAGGCACTGCTATGATCTTGATGTTTGCGGCGAGCTGCAATTGCACGCCCAGCAGGTGCGGCAGGGTGCCCGTCCCCGGCGTGCCGAAATTGATCTTACCGGGTTTGCTCTTCGCGTAAGCGATAAATTCCGGAAGCGACTTGGCGGGCACCGAAGGATGAACAGCCAGGATTTCCGGAGTCTCGGCGACGATGCCGATCGGCGCGAAGGCCTTCAGGGGATCGTAGTCGAGCTTGTAAAGCGACGGCGCAATCGTCAGCGACCCAGCCTGATTGAGAAGCAGCGTATAACCATCGGGGTCGGCGCTCACCACCACATGCGCGCCCACGGTCCCGGCGGCACCGCCCGGCCGATTATCGACCACGATGGTCTGGCCCAGCTTGGCCCCGAGGGTATTTGCCAGGATGCGCGCCACTACGTCGGTCGGGCCTCCGGGGGGATAGGGTACGATGAGATGGATCGGGCGCGTGGGATAGCTTTGCGCTGCGGCGCTTCGCGGCAACGCAAGGAGCGGCGAGGCCGCGAGGAGCGTGAAAGCCGTGCGGCGATCAATGTTCATGGCGATGTTTCCGTCGTTGCAGGCGCAAGCTTTCCAGCCGCGCCGGATGCCCATGCAAAGAGGTCGCCAATCTAGCGCGGCCCCCCGCCTTTTAGCCAATAGTTCGCTGCCTTGACCCTGCCCCCTGCCCGCGTCTAAGAGCCACAGATACGTGATGGACCGTCATGCTGGTGCTCGTCGATAATTACGACAGTTTTGCCTTCAACCTGGTGCACTACTTGGGTGAACTGGGGGCTGAGGTCGCCGTGCATCGCAATGACAAGGTGACAAGCGCGGATGTCATCGCCGCCGATCCCGACGCGATTGTCCTGTCGCCTGGCCCCTGCACACCCAGGGAGGCCGGCATCTGTCTCGACCTGATTGCGCAAGCGGCGGACACGATTCCGATTCTCGGGGTCTGTCTCGGCCACCAGGCGATAGGCGATGCGTTCGGCGGCAAGGTGGTGCGCGCGTCGCTGCCGGTTCATGGCAAGCTTTCTGAAATCCGCCATCAGGGTCAAAGCGTTTTCCGTGGCATCAACGCACCTTTCCAGGCGACCCGCTATCATTCGCTGGTGGTCGAACGCGCAACCCTGCCTGCGGAGCTTCGCGTCACCGCCGAGACCGACGACGGCCTAATCATGGGCCTCTCGCACGCGCGGCTGCCGGTGCATGGTGTACAGTTTCACCCGGAGAGCATTGCTTCCGAACACGGCCACCTGATGCTGAAGAATTTTCTCGACATAGCCGCGACATGGAACGTGGCGACGGGACGGCGCAAGGCTTCGGCAAATGCTGAGCCGGCCGGCCAACACGCACCACGTCAACGAACAACACGGGCGCGGGTCAATTGAGGGGGATGCCGTGACCGATACATTCAAGGGGCTGATCGCCAAGGTGGCAACGGGCGCCACCCTGGGCCGCGAAGAAGCCGCGACCGCCTTCAGCCAGATGATGTCCGGCGAAGCGACGCCCTCGCAGATGGGCGCGCTGCTGATGGCGTTGCGCGTGCGCGGCGAGACCGTCGACGAGATCACGGGCGCGGTGACCGCGATGCGCAGCAAGATGCTCCGCGTCGAGGCGCCGCCGAACGCCATCGACGTGGTCGGCACCGGCGGCGACGCGTCGGGCTCGTTCAACATTTCGACCTGCGCGGCGCTGATCGTTGCCGGCGCCGGCGTGCCGGTCGCCAAGCACGGCAATCGCGCGCTGTCCTCGCGTTCGGGCGCGGCTGATGTGCTCGCCGCGCTCGGCGTCAATATCGATCTCACCCCGGAAAAGATCGCGCATTGCATCCGCGAGGCCGGCATCGGCTTCATGTTCGCGCCAGCGCATCATCCAGCGACGAAAAACGTCGCTCCGACCCGCGTCGAACTTGGCACGCGCACGATCTTCAATCTGCTCGGGCCGCTGTCCAATCCCGCCGGCGTGCGTCGGCAGATGGTCGGCGTGTTCTCCAAGCAATGGACCGAGCCGCTCGCGGTGGTGCTGAAGAACCTCGGCGCCGAACAGGCCTGGGTCGTGCATGGCTCCGACGGCCTCGACGAGATCACGACGTCGGGTCCGACCAGCGTTACCGCGCTGGAAAACGGCACGATCAAAAGTTTCGAGATTTCGCCCGAAGATGTCGGCCTGGCGAAGGTCAAGCCGGAGGCGTTGCGCGGTGGCGATGCTGAGACGAACGCCAAGGCGGTCGAAGATGTTCTTGAAGGCAAGCCGAGCCCGTACCGCGATGTGGCGCTGTTCAATGCCGCGGCCGCCCTGGTCGTGTCGGGCAAGGCCAAGGATCTCAAGGGCGGCATGGAGCTTGCCGTGAAGTCGCTGGATTCGGGCGAGGCCGAAGGCCGGCTCGATCGGCTGATCGTGGTGTCGAACGATGGCTGATATTTTGGCGAAGATCGCCGCCTATAAGCGCGAGGAAGTCGCTGCGGCGAAGCACGCTCGCCCGCTCGCCGCCGTCGAGCAGGAGGCGAAGTCTGCGCCCGCACCGCGCGGCTTTTTGCGCGCCATCGAGCGGCGGACAGCTGCGGGCGAATATGCCCTGATCGCCGAGATCAAGAAGGCGAGCCCGTCAAAGGGGCTTATTCGCGAGCATTTCGATCCGCCGGCGCTGGCATCGGCCTACCAGGCAGGTGGCGCCACTTGTCTCTCCGTATTGACCGACGCCCCGTCGTTCCAGGGCAGTCTCGACTATTTGCGCCAGGCGCGCACTGCGACCGCGCTGCCGGTGCTGCGCAAGGATTTCATGTACGACACCTACCAGGTGGCCGAGGCGCGCGCGGCGGGGGCGGATTGCATTCTTGTCATCATCGCTGCGGTCGACGATGCCTGCGCGGCCGACTTGGAGACCGCCGCGTTCGCCTACGGGATGGACGCGTTGATTGAGGTCCATGATCGCGACGAGCTTGATCGCGCGCTTCGGCTGAAATCGCGGCTGATCGGCATAAACAACCGGAATCTCAAAACCTTTGAGACCTCGCTTTCGACCTGCGAGCGGCTGGCGCCGAGCGTGCCGGCGGGCTCTGTGCTGGTCGGCGAAAGTGGCATAGAGTCACCGAACGATCTCGCACGACTCGCCAAGGTCGGGATTTCGACCTTTCTGGTCGGCGAAAGCTTGATGCGGCAGGACGATGTCGCGGCGGCGACACGCGGCCTGCTGGCCCGCAAACCCGCACTTGCGCCCGCACGGTAGTGCCGTGACCCGGCGTCCCAGCAAACTGTCGCATCTGAAAGCCAGCGGCGAAGCTCGCATGGTCGACGTGTCCGCCAAGGCGACGACCGAGCGGGTGGCGATCGCCGAAGGGCGTGTGCTGATGCGGCCGAAGACGCTCGCCATCGTCCGCAGCGGCAACGCCAAGAAGGGCGACGTGCTCGGCGCCGCGCGCATTGCCGGCATCCTGGCGGCGAAGCGCACGCATGAACTCATTCCGTTGTGCCATCCGCTGCCGATCACGCAGGTCGAGGTCGACGCCGTTCCCGACGCCAAGTTGCCGGGCGTCAGGGTCACGGCGCGGGTCAAGGTCTCCGGCCAGACCGGCGTCGAGATGGAGGCACTGACGGCGGTGTCGGTCGCCTGCCTCACCGTCTACGACATGGTCAAAGCCGTCGAGCGCGGCATGCGTATCGAAGGCATCCGGCTGGTCGAGAAGAGCGGCGGCAAGAGCGGCCATTTTCGCGCAAAGGAATCCTGATCGTGGCGTTGCTGTCGGTTGCGGGAGCGTTGCAGCAGGTGCTGGCCCAGGCAGAGCCGCTGCCGGCCGATGAGGTGGCGCTCGCCGAGGCCGATGGCCTCGTGCTGGCCTACGATCTCAAGGCGCGGCGCACCCAGCCGCCGGCCGACGTCTCGGCCATGGACGGTTACGCGGTCCGCGCCGCCGACGTCGCGAACGCCCCCGTACGCCTCAAGATAATCGGCGAAGTCGCGGCCGGCCGCCCGTTTGGGGAGGCGCTTCGGCCGGGCGAAGCCGCGCGCATCTTTACCGGCGGCGTGCTGCCGCAAAGCGCCGACACCGTGGTGATCCAGGAACAGACAACGCGCGACGGCGACACCGTCGAAGTGCAAAGGCCCGCCAAGCTCGGCCGCAACGTACGCCCGCAGGGGCTCGATTTCCGCACCGGCGAGCGGCTCCTTGCCAAAGGCCACCGGTTGACGCCGCGCGACCTGCAGCTTGCCGCCGGGATGAACCATCCGGTCCTGCCGGTGCATCGCCGGCCGAAGCTCGCCCTGTTTGCGACCGGCGATGAACTCGTTCCGCCCGGCCAGGAACCCGGCCCGGGACAGATCGTCTACTCCAACGGCTTTGCCCTTGCGGCGCTGGCGCGTTCCGAAGGCGCAACCGTCATCGATCTTGGCGTTGTCGGCGACAAGCTCGACGACACCATTGCGAAGGTCCGAGATGCGCGGGAGGTCGGCGCCGATATTCTGGTGACGACCGGCGGCGCCTCGGTCGGCGAGTACGATCTGGTGCAGAAGGCATTTGCCGCGGAAGGTATGGCGCTCTCCTTCTGGAAAGTCGCGATGCGGCCAGGACGGCCGCTGATGCATGGCAGACTCGGCGCCATGCACGTGCTCGGCCTGCCCGGCAATCCGGTTTCCTCGTATGTGTGCGCGTTCCTGTTCCTGGTGCCGCTGATCCGCCGGCTCGCCGGACGCAGCGATCTGATGCGGCCGACCGAAACCGCCGTGCTCGGCTGCGACCTGGCTGAAAATGACGAGCGCGCCGACTATCTGCGTTCAACCTTGAGCAAGGGCCCGAACGCTCCCGTCGCGACGCCGTTCCCGACGCAGGACAGTTCGATGATGGCGCCGCTCGCCAAGTCCGACTGCCTCGTCGTTCGCGCGCCGCACGAGCCGGCAGCCAAAGCGGGCAGCCCGTGTACCATTATGCGGCTCGACAATTAGCCGGTGCTGCGAATCGAAAAGCTCCTTGATTCTGTTTCTGTCCGGCGCGATCGCGCCGCGCCGCGCTTCTTGATCTGTCATCAAGCGCACCGAAGCCGTTAAATTCGAGCGTTAAGCGGCACTTGGCGGCCCCATTCCACTTGTTCACTTCAAATTAAATGCTTGCGGAACACATATGGAACGGATAGTGTCCGTTCATGATTTGTTTCGGCAGCCGACCGCTGGGACCGATCCGCAGATGGTCTGCCTCAGGACGAGACCGGGGCCAGATGGGGAAGCGCTAATGCTCACTCGCAAGCAAGCCGAGTTGTTGCGGTTCATTCACGAGCGTCTCAAGGAGGCGGGAGTACCGCCGTCGTTCGACGAGATGAAGGACGCACTCGACCTGCGCTCCAAGTCTGGCATTCACAGGCTCATTACCGCACTCGAGGAGCGCGGCTTCATCCGTCGGTTGCCCAACCGGGCGCGCGCGATCGAAGTGATCAAGCTACCCGAGTCGGTCGCCCATGGCATGGCCGCGGGGCGCACGCGCGGCTTCACGCCGAGCGTTATCGAAGGAAACCTTGGCCGTGTTCGTGCCGCCTCCGAGGACGAAGGTGGCCGTCCGGTCGCCGTCCCGGTCATGGGCCGCATCGCCGCCGGCACGCCGATCGAGGCAATCCAGACGCGCAGCCACACGATCAACATGCCGCCGGACCTTCTGACCACCGGCGAGCATTTCGCCCTCGAAGTGCGCGGAGATTCGATGATCGAGGCTGGCATTCTTGATGGCGACATCGCGCTGCTCAAGCGCACCGACGGTGCCGACACCGGCGATATCGTGGTGGCGCTGATCGACGACGAGGAAGCAACCCTTAAGCGCTTCCGCCGCCGCGGCGCTTCGATCGCACTCGAACCGGCCAATACCGCCTACGAGGTACGTATCCTGCCGCCGAACCGCGTGCGCATTCAGGGCAAGCTCGTGGGCTTGTTCCGCAGGTATTGAAAACCGGCCGCCTCCAGTCGCGGACACCTCCATTCGTCATGGCCGGGCTTGTCCCGGCCATCCACGTCTTAGCACCGGTTCAGCATCGAAGACGTGGATGCCCGGCACAAGGCCGGGCATGACGAGCGGGAATTGTCGTCGTGCCATCAGCTTGGCGCGCAATTCGGGTCGGCTAGCCGCCTCCCGCCACCTTCGCCCAAGTGTCGCGCAGCCCAACGGTGCGATTGAACACCGGGCGCTCGGGCGTCGAATCGATGTCCGGACAGAAATAGCCCTGGCGCTCGAACTGCACCGCGTCGCCCGCATTGCGGCCGGCGAGCGAAGGTTCAACCCGCGCATCGGCGATCACTTCGAGCGAATTCGGATTGAGATCGCCGGCGAAATTGCCGGCATTTGGATCGGGGCGCGTGAACAGCGGATTGTAGAGCCGCACCTCGGCGACGCGCGAATCGGTAGCCGAGACCCAATGCAGCGTCGCCTGTACTTTGCGGCCATCCGGTGAGTTGCCGCCACGGGAAGCCGGATCATAGGTGCAGCGTAGTTCCACCACCTCGCCGGCCGCGTTTTTGATCACCTCCCGGCAGGTGATAAAAAACGCGTAGCGCAGCCGCACTTCGCGGCCGGGCGCCAGGCGGAAAAATTTCTTCGGCGGATTCTCCATGAAGTCGTCGCGTTCGATGAAGAGCTCCCGCGTGAAGCAAATCTTGCGCGTGCCGGCATCGGACCGTTCGGGATGATTGACGGCCTCGACCTCCTCGCCCTCGCCTTCGAAATTCTCGATCACGACTTTCAGCGGCCGCAACACCGCCATGCGGCGTTCGGCGGCCTTGTTGAGGTGCTCGCGAATGGCAAATTCCAGCATCCCCATATCGACGACGCTGTTGGCCTTGGCGACGCCGATGCGCTTGACGAAATCGCGGATCGCCTCTGGCGGCACGCCGCGCCGGCGGAGCCCCGCGAGTGTCGGCATGCGCGGGTCGTCCCAGCCGGCAACATGGCCGCCGCGCACGAGTTCGGTCAGCACCCGCTTCGACAGCACCGTGTAGGTGAGATTGAGCCGCGCGAACTCGTACTGATGCGGGTGCGACGGCACCGGCAGATTGTCGAGGAACCAGTCGTAGAGCGGCCGATGGTCCTCGAATTCAAGCGTACAGATCGAGTGCGTGATGCCCTCGATGGCGTCGGACTGGCCATGGGCAAAATCGTAATTCGGGTAGATGCACCACGCCTTGCCCGTGCGCGGATGATCGGCGTGCAGAATGCGGTAGAGCACGGGATCGCGCAGGTTGATGTTGCCCGATCCCATGTCGATCCTGGCGCGCAGCACGCGCGCGCCGTTCGGAAACTCGCCGGCCCGCATGCGCTGGAACAGGTCGAGATTTTCCTTGACGCCGCGCTTGCGAAACGGGCTCTCGATGCCCGCCTCGGTCAGCGTGCCGCGCGTCGCCCGCATCTCGTCCTGGGTCTGGTCGTCCACATAGGCCTTGCCGACACGGATCAGGTGCTCGGCCCATCCATAAAGCTGCTCGAAATAATCCGACGCATGGAACAGATTCTTGCCCCAGTCGAAGCCAAGCCAGCGCACGTCGCGCTCGATCGCGTCGATATATTCCTGGTCCTCCTTGGTCGGATTGGTGTCGTCGTAGCGCAGATTGCACCGGCCGCCGAACTCGTCGGCGACGCCGAAATTCAGGCAGATCGACTTGGCGTGGCCGATGTGCAGATAGCCATTGGGCTCGGGCGGAAAGCGCGTGACGACGGTCTTGTGCTTGCCCGACACCAGATCGGCCCGCACGATGTCGCGGATGAAATCTTGGCCCGCTTCGCGTGCCGTCGTCTCAGCAAGTGTCATAGCATCATCTATTTGGCGTGAATCTATTGCGATCCAATGTGGGCGGCCAGATATCCAGGCCACACGTCGAATTCCAAGGCGGCTTCCGCTGCGGGCCGGAGTGGACAAATTGGCCGTCCGGGTCAAGTCCGCCGGTCCGTCATCGTTGCCGGTGTGCTTTAGCTTCTCTTAGCGCGCATCTGTGCTACAGGGGCGCGGCGTTTGCGAGGATTCTGAACCGGCATGACCGTCGTCACGCGCTTTGCCCCCTCCCCGACTGGTTTTCTGCACATCGGGGGCGCCCGCACGGCCCTGTTCAACTGGCTCTACGCGCGTGGGCGCGGTGGCAAGATGCTGTTGCGCATCGAGGACACCGACCGCGAACGCTCGACCCAGGCCGCCATCGACGCCATCCTCGATGGACTGAGCTGGCTCGGGATCGCCTGGGACGGCGACCCGATCTACCAATTCTCCCGCGCCGCGCGGCACCGCGAGGTGGTCGAGCAGATGCTGGCGGCGGGGCATGCCTATCGCTGTTACTCAAGCCCCGAAGAGCTGGCGAAGATGCGCGAGAAGGCCCGCGCCGAGGGCCGCACGCGGCTCTACGACGGCACGTGGCGCGATCGCGATGCTTCGGAAGCACCATCCGGCGTCGCTCCGGCGATTCGGCTCAAGGCGCCGTTGACCGGCGAGACCGTCATCGATGATCAGGTCCAGGGGCGCGTCACTTGGCAGAACGAGAACCTCGACGATCTCGTGCTGTTACGCTCGGACGGCAATCCGACCTACATGCTCGCCGTGGTCGTCGACGATCACGACATGGGCGTCACCCATATCATTCGCGGCGACGACCATCTGACCAACGGCGCCCGCCAAAAGCAGATCTACGAGGCGCTTGGCTGGGCGGTCCCGGTCATGGCGCACATCCCGCTCATCCATGGACCGGATGGCTCGAAGCTGTCCAAGCGGCATGGCGCGCTCGGCGTCGACGCCTACCGGGCGATGGGTTATCTGCCCGCCGCGCTGCGCAACTATCTCGTCCGGCTCGGCTGGAGTCACGGCGATCAGGAGATTTTCTCAACCGAGGAGATGGTCGCCGCTTTCGACCTGCCGCAGATCGGCCGCTCGCCGGCACGGTTCGATTTCGCCAAGCTCGAAAGTCTCAACGGCCACTACATCCGGCAAAGTACCGATGACGACCTGATGGCGGCGATCGAGCAATTGCTGCCGCACCTCGCCAACGGCGAGGCGATCGCCGCCAAGCTGACGCCGGCTGTGCGCGCCCAGTTCCTGGGAGCCATGCCAAGTCTGAAGGAACGAGCCAAGACCCTGGTCGATCTCATCGATGGCGCCAATTTCCTCCTCGCCGACCGTCCGCTGCCGCTCGATGACAAGGCCAAGGCGCTGTTGACCGAGCCGGCCATCAGTCTGCTGCGTGAACTCGCACCTGAGCTTAAGGCTGTCGAACCGTGGACCGGCGAAGCGACCGAGCAGGCGGTGCGTGCCTTTGCCGAACGGCGCGGCGCCAAACTCGGTGCTGTCGCGCAGCCCCTGCGCGTGGCACTTACCGGCCGGACCACATCGCCAGGAATCTTCGAGGTGCTTGCGTTACTCGGAAAGGCCGAGAGCCTGGGACGAATTTGCGACCAGATCAGTGCCGATACTGCACTGCGAGTGAGTTGATCGGTTGCGGGGTGCCGCGAGAGCGCTGCGGCATTTTACGGACCTTCCGGGCTGCCGCGGGACGCCTATATCTTGCAGTGCACACGTGCTTGGGCTACCCAAATAGGCAGGGGCCAAACTACGCTGCCCCAACCGTTTGAGCCGTTCCGGACGTGCGGCCTTAAAGTTCCGGCTGCTCCGCATCGAGGATATGATCATGGACGCGAAAACCGGCGCCAACATCAAGACCGGCAAGCTGTCGCTCGGCGACAAGACCTATTCGTTCCCGATTTATGACGGCACCATCGGGCCGGAGGTGCTGGACGTCAGCAAGCTTTACGCCGAGGCCGGCATCTTCACCTACGATCCGGGCTTCACTTCGACCGGCTCGTGCGAATCCAAGATCACCTACATCGACGGTGACGAAGGCGTCCTGCTCTATCGCGGCTACCCGATCGAAGACCTGGCCGAGCACGGCGACTTTCTCGAAACCTGCTACCTGCTGCTCTACGGCGAACTGCCCACGGCCGCGCAGAAGGCCGATTTCGTCGACCGCGTGGTCCATCACACGATGGTTCACGAGCAGATGAGCCGCTTCTTCCAGGGGTTCCGGCGCGACGCGCACCCGATGGCCGTGATGGTCGGCTCGGTTGGTGCACTGTCGGCGTTCTATCACAACTCGACCGACATCACGGATCCGAAGCAGCGGATGATCGCCTCGATCCGCATGATCGCCAAGATGCCGACGCTGGCGGCAATGGCCTACAAATATTCGGTCGGCCAGCCGTTCATGTATCCGGATAATTCGCTCGACTACGCTTCGAACTTCCTGCGCATGTGCTTCGCGGTGCCGTGCGAGGATTACAAAGCCAACCCGGTCCTGGCCCGCGCCATGGACCGCATCTTCACCCTGCACGCCGACCACGAACAGAACGCATCGACCTCGACGGTACGGCTCGCCGGCTCGACGGGAGCCAATCCGTTCGCCTGCATCGCCGCCGGCATCGCCTGCCTGTGGGGCCCGGCACACGGCGGCGCCAACGAAGCGGCGCTCAAGATGCTCGGCGAAATCGGCAGCGTCGACCGCATTCCCGAATACATCAAGCGGTCGAAGGACCCGAACAATTCGTTCCGCCTGATGGGCTTCGGCCACCGCGTCTACAAGAACTACGATCCGCGCGCCAAGCTCATGCAGAAGACCTGCTACGAGGTGCTCAACGAGCTCGGCATCAAGGATCCGCTGCTCGATGTCGCCATGGAGCTGGAAAAGATCGCGCTCCACGACGACTATTTCGTCTCGAAGAAGCTTTATCCGAACGTCGACTTCTACTCGGGCATCACGCTGCGCGCGATGGGCTTCCCCACCGCGATGTTCACGGTGCTGTTCGCATTGGCCCGCACCGTCGGCTGGATCGCGCAGTGGAAGGAAATGATCGAAGACCCGCACCAGAAGCTCGGCCGTCCGCGCCAGCTCTATACCGGATCGCCGCGGCGCGACTATCAGCCGGTGTCCAAGCGCAAGTAGCCGCACCGCGACGGCGGCTACTACGTATCGCGCACGGACGGGTGGAATAATTCATCGACCTCCAGGCGGCGGCCGATCAGGCCCTGATCGTGGCTGTACATGATGAATTGTTCGAGATTCTTGCGGTTGGCGGCAACGCCAAACACCCACGGATCCTTGCCGAACGCTTTGCGCTCGCGCTCGTAATAGCGGCGCCCGAAGGCGAGACTTGACCAGTTCGGGTCCGAAAAATAATCCCAGGCGATCTCGCGCGCGTGCCGGAACGAGCCGATCAGTCCACGGCACAGCGCCGGATGCGCGTCAGCAATCTCTGTGCGGATCGCCAGGATGTGCATGATCGGCCACCAGCCATATTTCTTGAAATAGCGGAGCTCTTCGGCATCCGGATCGGGAAACAGGCGCCGCACTGCGACTTCGCCGCCCATGATCGACTGCGGCGGATGCGGCTGGATGACGGCGTCGCAGGCGCCGTCACGCAAAAGGTGGCCGACGTCGGTGCCTTCAGGCAGAACTTCGATACGCGCGCTCGCCTTGGGCTGGAATGCGATCTTTTCTTCTTCTTCGAGCAGCCAATGGATGTCCTCCCATGGCGTGTCGTATTCGAACTTTAGATCGCCCTTGGCCAGCAGCGAAAGCGTCGTCTGAAACGACCGGATTGCGACCCGCTTGCCCCGCAAATCCGACGGCTTGGTGAAGGGGCTGTCCTCGCGTACGAAAAACAGTCCGGCGCTGAACAGCCGGCGCGGAAACACGGGGATGCCGATGATCGGCCGCTTGCGGTCGATGGCCATCAGAAAGGTCGACATCGAAAACTCGGCGATGTCGTACTTGCCCTGCAGCATCCCGCCATGGCGGTCGACGCCACCGGCGAGCGGATGCGATTGGCCGACCTGTAACGGCTTGAGCGTAAAGCCATCCGGCTGACGCACGGTGCCATCAAAAAACGGCATGTGCCGGTCATAGCGGTCAAGCGCGAGCGTCAGTTCCACGGTCGGACTCCCATCACATGTTTAGGCAAGACTTTCAGCGCGGATTGTACGCCCAGGTCAGAAACGCGCCGGCCCAGGTGAAGCCGCCGCCGAAGGCGGCAAGCAGCAGGCGATCGCCGGCCTTGAGCTTGTCCTCGTAGTCCCAGAGACAGAGCGGGATCGTTGCGTTGGTGGTGTTGCCGTATTTGTCGATGTTGATCATGACCCGCTCGGGCCGCAACTTTAAGCGGTCGGCGGTCGCCTCGATGATCCGGCGGTTGGCCTGGTGCGGCGCCACCCAATCGATATCGTCGGCGCTCAGCTGATTGCGCTTCATCAGCGTAGTCGCGACTTCGGCCATACGCGCAACAGCGACCTTGTAGACGGCCGCGCCCTCCTGATGGACGTAGTGCAAGCGCTGAGCCACCGTTTCGGCGGTCGGAGGCATGCGGCTGCCACCGGCCTTCTGGTGCAGGTGCGGCATGCCGGCCCCATCGGAGCCGATCAGCGTGTCGATGATGCCGTACTTCCGGCTTGGCTCCAGCAGCACCGCGCCGGCGCCATCGCCAAACAGCACGCAGGTGGCCCGGTCGGTGTAGTCGATGATCGACGACATCTTGTCGGCGCCGACAACGACAACCTTGCGATGGGCGCCCGTTGCGATGAATTGCGACGCGATCGTCAGCGCATAGACGAAACCCGAGCATGCCGCCTGCACATCGAAACTGCCGACGTTTCGAATGCCGCACATGTCGCAGATCAGGTTCGCGGTCGATGGAAAAACGAAGTCCGGTGTGGTGGTGGCGCAAATCAGCAGATCGACCTCGCCGGGCGCGGTCACGGTCTTGGCCAAGAGCCCGCGCACGGCCTCTGCCCCCATGTGCGAGGTGCCGAGACCCTTGCCGGTGAGAATGTGCCGTTCCTTGATACCGGTACGCTCGACGATCCACTCGTCGCTGGTATCGACCAATTGGGCGAGCTTGGCGTTGGTAAGCACGTCCGGTGGCACGTAGCCGTACACGCCCATGATCGCGGCGCGCAGCGGAGACTTCCGGACCGGCTTTTTCTTCGCTGAGCTCACGCGGGTCGCTTGGCTGTTCGGTGGAGTTGGGAAGGCGTGCCTGCGCCCTTAGCAGGATGACCGCCGCATTGGTAGAGCGGTGCAGACGCGGGCGAGCCGTGTGGGGCGATTAACATGCGGGCGCCAGGGCGTCGGCGGTGATGGGGTCGCGGCGCCCTCGCCTGGCGAGATCAAGGACGATCGCGGCGGCCTTGCCGCTCGGCTTCGCTTCGCCGATCGCCATGATCTCATCAAGCCGCCCGAATGCCTCGACTTGGCGGCGCCGCTCCGGCGTGTCGGACACCAGCGGGACCAGCGCATCGGCCAGCTTTTCGGGCGTGCAGTCCCGCTGCACGAATTGCGGAACGATGTTCTCGCCGATCACAAGATTGGCGAGGATGATGGTTGAAATCTCGCGCGAGCGCATGACCTGCGCCACTGCCTCCTCGATCAACGAAAGACGATAGGCGCCGACGGTCGGAACGCCGGCGAGCGCCAGTTCGAGCGTCACGGTACCGGACGCCGCCAGCGCGGCCCGCGCTACGCGAAAATGTGCCCATTTTTCCGCAGCGTCGACGATTACCCGCGGCTTCACCGCCCAGCTGGCAACTCCGCCATTTATTCGATCGAGGAGGTGCGGCACCGTTGGCAGGACCAGCTCCATAGGGCCGATCCGCGGGACGGCGCGGGCGATGGCGGCTCCGAAGATTGCCAGTAGCCGGCCGATCTCGCTGTCGCGGCTGCCGGGAAGCACCAACAGCACCGGAGGGTCGCTGTTGCGGCGTTTAAGTTCGTCCGCATTGGACCGCAACTCGCCAACCCGCTCGATCATGGGGTGGCCTACGTAGATGCAGGGCGGGCCGCCGAGCCGCAGATGCGCCGCCGGCTCGAACGGCAGGATGGCCAAGATGCAATCGGTATAGGCGCGCATCGCTCGCGCCCGCCAGGGTCGCCACGCCCAGACCGATGGCGAAACATAGTCCAGAATGGGAATGGACGGCGCCAGGCGGCGCACGCGGCGCGCCACCCGGTGGGTGAAATCGGGGCTGTCGATGATGACGAGGGCGTCCGGTCGCGCCGCAATCACAGCGTCTGCGGTTTCGCGGATGCGGCGCAAAATGGTGGGTAAGCGTCGTGGAATTGCGGCCAATCCGAAAATTGAGAGTTCGTCGATTGAGAACGGGCTGGAAATCCCGGCGGCCGCCATGGCGCGGCCGCCAACGCCCGTAAGCCTCACCGCGCCGTCACGCGCCTTGAGCGCGCCGGCAAGCGCGGCGCCCAGCGAGTCGCCGGACTCCTCCGCGGCGATCAGATAGATCCTCGGCGAACGCGCATGTCGACCTTCGTTCACCGCGCTGGGCCCCCGCTCACTCCAAGTACGAAGAGTCCGGCACGATCGGCGGCGGCAATAAGCTCGGCAGGGTCTGCCATCATGGTATTGCCCGCGGCCACCGCGATCCCGGCGAGACTTGCCCGTGCGGCGTTGGCAACGGTCTGGGGTCCGATGGTCGGCAAATCGAAACGCTGGTCCTGCTTGGGCTTGGGCGCTTTCACAAGCACTCCAACGCCCTTCGGCGTTGTCACTCGCCTCATCTCGCGCAGATCGGCGATGCGAAGGAGCATATTGTCGGTGCCTTCGGCCGCTTCGATCGCCAAGACATAATTGTTCGCGACGACTGCAGCCTGACCCACATCGAACGGACCAAGCGTCGCGATCAGATCGAGCGCGCATGTAATGTCGGTGCGATCGCGCGCCGACGGCTGATGGCGGCCCAGCACGCCTTCCGGCACCATGATTTCCGGGGCGACATCCTTGACGCCGATGATGCGTAGGCCGGCCTCCTCCGCCAAACTGGCGATGCCGGAAATCAGCCCGTCGTCGCCTCCCGCGAAAGACCGAATGATGCGCGGCATCATGCGGATCGTACGCCAGTCGAGGCGAATTTGGGTGAGCGCGGGCCTTGTGAGCGTACCGATGAACACGGCCTCGCGGCAGTTCTCGGCCAGCGCAAGGCGAAAAAGCCGACCCGCTTGTCCCACCGCGATCCAGTGATGCGTATAGCGCTCGACCAGTTTCGGGTCAGCCCAGCCACGAATAGCGAGCACTACCGGACGTCGCCCCGAGCGCATGATGGCGTCAGCCACCGCGCCCGGAATCGTGCCGCCACCGCAAACAATGGCGATGGAAGTCTGTGCAGCACCCGCGTCAATCATCTCGTTCGTCAGGCGATTTCGTCACCTGTTTCGTCGCGCTCGCTCGCCGGCAACATCAAGGGGCGTTTGCTGTCGGCGCGAATAAAAGCAATGATTTTGGATATTTTCGGATCGTCGGCGAAGTCGCGCGCAACCGTTTCTACTCGATCGGCAAACACGCCTTCACCGAAGAACAGGATTTGGTAGGCCTGCCGCAATCGCGCCACCTCGGCTCGCGTCGCGCCGCGACGGCGCAAGCCAACGATATTCAGCCCGCGCAGTCTCTCGCCGCGCGCCATACCGAAGGGAATGACGTCGGTGCGGACCGGCGACATTCCGGCCACCATGACGCCCTCGCCGATCCGGCAAAATTGATGAAATCCGGCGAACCCACCAAGAAACGCATTGTCACCTATGGACACGTGCCCGCCCAGCGTAACAAGATTTGCAAATACTACTCCGTTGCCGACGTGGCAGTCGTGCGCGACATGGGAGCCGACCATGAACAGGCACCCCTCTCCGATACTGGTCAGCCCGCCGCCATCCTCGGTTCCGGTATTCATGGTGACACCTTCGCGCACCTCGCAGCGCTGCCCAACAACAAGCTGCGTCGCCCCACCGCGGTAGTGTACCGACTGGGGCGCGGTGCCGAGCGACGCAAAGGGATAGACGACCGTGCCGTCGCCGATCGTGGTAACGCCTGTGACATAGACGTGGGCCATCAGACGCACACCGTCGCCAAGCGTGACGTTGGGGCCAACAACGCAAAAGGGCCCAATCTCGACGCCCTCACCTATGCGCGCGCCGTCGGCGACGCGCGCCGCTGAATCGATCACGTTCTGGCCTCGCCGAGCATGGCGCCGACCTCTGCCTCGCAGATGAGCGCACCGTCGACTTTGGCCTCGCCGCGGTACCACCACATGCCCCGACGATGTCGCAACTTGGTGAGATGATATTCAACCCTGTCGCCCGGCATCGCCGGCCTGCGGAATTTTGCCTTGTCGATGGTCAACAGGAACATCGCATGGGAATGGGAATCACGTAAATTCTGGAGCCGCAACACAATGACTGCTCCTGTTTGCGCCATTCCCTCGATCATTAAGACACCCGGCATGACCGGATTTTCAGGAAAATGGCCGAGAAACTGCGGCTCGTTGATAGTGACGTTCTTGATGCCAATGCAGCTGTCGTCGCCGCGTATATCGATGATGCGATCGACCATCACGAACGGATAGCGATGCGGTAACAAACGCAGAATGTCGCGGATCTCGACGGCTTCGACACTCTCGCCGTTCATTGCCCGCTCCCAGACGGTTTGGGCGCACCGTTAAATCGGGCACCCGCCAAGAGATCGATAATCACCATGCTGCCCCGTGCGACGCTGGCGCCGTCGCCGATTGCGACCTTGTCGGCCACGCCAGCCCGGTCGTTTATGACAACAAAATCACCGATCGTCACGCCCCCGGCGATACCGCTCTGCGTACCGATGAGGCATTGACGCCCGATCATCGTGTCATTGGCGATGTGAACGAGGCTGCCGATCATGGTGCCCTCGCCGACGACGGTATCGCGGGTGGCGCCCCGCTCAATGGCGGTATTCGCCCCTATATCCACGTTATCCTGCACGATAACGCGTTTGGTCTGCGGAACCATAGCGAGATGCGGCACATTCGCTCGGTGGCCGGAACCGTCATGACCGAGGCGGGCGCCGGGGCGAAGCACCACCCGGTCTCCGATCAGCGTATTGATAACCGTGGCGCCAGCACCGATCGCACAATGGCGGCCGACGCAGACATCCGGACCGATGGCTGCACCAGCAGCGATCACAGTGCCGGTGCCGACCTCGGCGCGCGGACCGATGATTGCCAGCGGATCGATAGTCACGCCGGCCTCGATCCGCGCCGAAGGATGAATCCGGGCGCCATCGGCCCGGCCGCTCGCACCAAATAGCGAAGATGGCTGCAGCGCGTCTGGAAACAGCGCACGCGCTACGGTCACGAAAGCACGGTAGGGCTCTTCATTCAGCAGCACGGTGAGCCGCGGCGGCGCCGAGGGCGCCAACTGCGGCGTGATCAGGCAAGCGCCGGCGCGGGTCCGAACCAGTTCCTCGAGGAGCCCAGGGTCGTCGACAAAGCAGATATCGGCGGCACCGGCCAAATCCGGCGCGGCAATATTGCCAATACGCCGGTTCGCGGCGCCGCCTTCCCGCAGCTTCGAGCCGGTCAGGCCGGCGATGTCGGCAACCGTCAGCTTACGATCGGACTGCCGCAAGGCCGGCATGCTTCCGCCCCACCCGGCGCCGCGGCCGCATCAGAAATGCGTACCGCCGCCAAACTGGAAGAACTGCGTGTGATCGTACGAATTCTTCAAGAGCGGATAGGCGAAATCGAACCGCAGCGGTCCGAACGGTGAGTTCCAGATGATGCTCGCGCCGGCCGACAGTCGCACGTTGGCGCCGTCGGCGACCTGCATGCCGCAGCCGTTGCCGCCCACGGTGGCAGTGGTGCAAGCAAAAGACCCCCCCGAGCCGGCGACGATACCGTTGACTTCTCCGGTCGCAGGATTTGATGTCTCGCCCTTGTACCCCCACACCGAACCCGAATCGACGAATACAGCGCCCGTAAAACCGGAGTCCTTGGGCAGGAAATACAGCGGATAATCGAATTCCAGACTGGCGCCCCAGTACATCGTGCCGCCGACCAGGTCGTTCGACGTGCCCGGCGTGATGTCGCGCGGGCCAATGCCGGCCGGTGCAAAGCCGCGAACCAGGTTCGGGCCCATCTTGAAATCGTTCAGCATGCTCACATAGCCGTTATTCGACGTGCAGGTGCCCGTCGTCGGACATTTCTGCAGGCCAAAAATATCGCCGGCTTGCAAGTGCAGAATGCTGACGAGGTCGGAGATCGGCTCGTAGTAGCTGTGAAGATCGAAGGCCGAGCGGAGGTAGTAAGAGTCGCCGCCAAGGCCGGCAACGTCCTGGCCGAAATTGACATTGAGGCCGCTGGTCGGGTTCTTGTTGTTGTCGAGCGTGTTGTAGATCAAACCGTAACCTGCGCTCGATGTTAAGATCGTTCCTTGGCCAAGCTCAACTCGGATCGGCAGCGAGGCCTGCCCCAGAGAAAAGCAGTTATTCTGCGCACCATTGGTGGGAAAGCCTGGCCAGAGGGTGCCGGCATTTGTGGCAGCGGTGATGCCGTTCGAGTTTGGAAACGTATTGACAAAATCCGGATTGATGTTGTTGCAGCTATCCAGGTAGCTCGGCAGCTGGATTGATTGCGTATAAACCGAGTAACGCAGCTGCACGGCGAAGTCCTCGCGCAGCGGAATGCCGAATTTGATGGTACCGCCGAGCGATTGGGTGCCGTATGAGAAGTAGCTGTTGGACAGCGTTTGCCGCGCGAACAGATCGATGCCTGCGCTGATCCGCTGGTCGAGGAAATACGGCTCGACATAGTCGAGTTCGGCGGCGCGTACATATTGGCCGTAGGTCCCCGACACTTTGGCGAACCGGCCCGTACCCAACAGGTTCCTTTCGGAGACGGAGGCCTGCACCATCCATCCTTCTGCCGTCGAAAAGCCGCCCATGACCGAGAAGTCGCCTGTCGATTGCTCGACGACGTCGACATTCACCACAACGCGGTCCGGGGCCGAGCCGGGTTCGCTGGTGATCTTTACCGACTTGAAGAAATTCAGGTTTTTGATGCGCCGTTCAGCCCGATCCAGCAGGGCGCGGTTGTACGGGTCGCCCTCGTTGATATCCATCTCGCGCCGGATGACGTAATCGCGTGTGCGCGTATTGCCGCGGATGTTGATGCGCTCAATGTAAGCACGAGTGCCTTCGTCGATGACATAGGTGACGCCGATCGTGTGCGCCGTCGCGTTGCGATCGCCGCGCGGCCGCACCGTGCCGAACGGATAGCCGCGTCTCGCCATTTCTATCGTCAGGTCTTCGACCGATTTTTGCACCGCGTCGCCGTTGTAGGTGTCCCCCCTGTGCGTCATCAGAATCGGGCGCAGCGTATTGGCATCGACGGCGTGGACATTGGATTGGATGTCGATATTGCCGAAGCGGTATCGCGCCCCTTCCTCGATCGTAAATGTAATCACGAAGCCCTTCTTCGTGGGATCGTAAACGCCGGTCGCCGCGACCACCTGCACGTCGGCATACCCGTGCTTGAGGTAGAATCGCCGCAGCAGATCACGGTCCGCCTCGATGCGGTCCGGATCGTACACGTCGGTTGTTTGCAGGAAACTCAGGATACCGGATGTGGACGTCTTGATCACATCCTTGAGCCGCCAGCCCGAATAGGCGTGGTTGCCGACAAAGACGATGTCCTTGATGCCGGTCTTCTCGCCTTCGTTGATCTTGAAAATCAAGTCGACGCGGTTGTTCGGCCGGTCAATGATCTCTGGAACCACCGTGATGTCGAAGCGGCCGTTGCGGCGGTAGATCTCCATGATCCGTTCGGTGTCAGCCTGCACCGCCGGACGTGACAGCGTGCCGCGCGGCTTTGACTGTATCTCCTGCTGCAGCTGCTCATCCTTCATCCGGTGATTGCCCTCGAAGGCGACGCGGTCGATGACCTGCGCTTCGACGACGGTCACAATCACGCGGTTGCCCTGCGTGGACACGTTGATGTTCTGGAACAGCCCGGACTCATAAAGCGCCTTGATTCCGGCATTGATCTGATCGGCATCGAGATGCTGGCCGGGACCCGCCTTGAAATATTGCCTGATGGTATCGGTGTCGACGCGCCGATTACCTTCCACCACGATCTGCGTGGCGCCGCCCACCTGCTGCCGCGGCGCGGCAAAAGCAGAAATGGGCGCAAAGCCAACAAGGCTTACGCCGAGGAGTACGCCGGCAACAACCAGCCCTCGCCTAACCCGCACCCACATATTCATGCGCAAAGCGCCCTTATCCCCTTTGTAGTCGCCCCACCCGCCTGTGAGACGGGTCGCTCGTATCCCCTTCAGCTCAGCATCAGCATCGGATCAATGTCGTCTTCTCCTTCACTTGGCCCAAGATTTCACGTCCCCAGTTCTCGTGTCCCAGTCCTCGCGTCCCCAGTCCTCGTGTCCCCAGTCCGGTCCCAGCCCTCTTGCCCGACTTGGCAAGCACAGCGTTCGCCTAAGACGCCCTCAGGTGAACGATGTCATTGAAAGTTGCAAATACCATCAACATGATAACGATCGCGAAACCAATCCGGAAGCCAACTTCCTGCGCTCGATCCGACAGCGGCCGGCCGCGCGTCGCTTCGATCGAATAGAACAAAAGGTGGCCGCCATCGAGCAGCGGAATCGGAAACAGGTTGAGCAATCCGATTGAAACCGAAAGCACGGCGGCAAGATGGACCAGAGCGACAAAGCTGATGCTCGCCACCTGCCCGGACATTTGCGCGATCCGGATCGGGCCGCCTAGCTGATTCGCGCGCTCCCGGCCGATGATGACACGGCCGAGATACGTTAACGTCTTGTCGACCACGAACCAGGTTTCCTGAACGCCAAGCAGGACAGCGCGAGGGGGCGAAACTCGCTGGTATTTGACGTCGCCAGGCGCGGGCGAACGGCGGATCCCGAGGAGGCCGATGCGCTGGACGTTGCCGAAAATGTCCTTTTCCTGATGCAGGACCGGTGTCGCGCTGAGCTCGACGGGCGCGCCATTGCGCTCAACCGTGATCTTCAGGGTCGTTCCGGCACTGTCGGACACGATCCGCTGCATCGTCTCGAAACTGTCGATCTTCTGCCCGTCGATCGACAGCACCAAGTCGCCGGGCTTGAAGCCCGCGGCGGCGGCCGGACTACCAGCCTGCACTTCATCGACGCGCGGGCTCAGTGTCTGCATGCCGAAGATCATGAAAATTCCGGCAAAAATCACGATTGCCAGGATGAAATTCGCGACCGGACCGGCCACCACAATGGCGGCGCGCTTGGCGACGGACTGGAAAATGAAGCTATGTTCGCGCTCGGCCGGATCCATGCTGTCAATCGCCGAGCGATCCGGCGTGCTGGCGACGCTGTCGTCACCGAAAAATTTCACATAGCCGCCCAGCGGAATCGCCGCGATTTTCCAGCGAGTCCCATGGCGGTCGTAGAAACCGGCCAATTCCGGGCCAAATCCGATGGAAAATGTCAGGATTCGCACGCCGCACCAGCGCGCGACCAGAAAATGCCCAAGCTCGTGGAAAAAAACCACGAGACTCAAGACGAACACAAAGGGAACGAGATAGTGCAGGACATCGTGCCCAAGCGCCTGCACATGCGAAAGAATATCGAACCCCATACCGCGTCCCACGCCCCGGTTCTGCCCGACCCCAACCTTGCCTAAGATGCCATTGCGGCAATTTCGGGCAAGAGTTTGGACGCCAGTCTTCTTGCTGCATGGTCAATGGCGACGGCTTGTTCGACGGATTGCGGCTCTGCCATCGCGCCAGAGCGCTCGGCGGCATCGAGCGTGGCCTCCACCAGGGCTGGAATCCCCGCAAAAGTCAGTCGCCTGCCGACAAACTCGGCGACCGCAACTTCATTGGCGGCATTGAGCACTGTGGGCGCCGCACCACCCGCGACAAGCGCCTCGCGGGCGATGCGCAACGCTGGAAAACGCACCGGGTCGGGCTCTTCGAAGGTCAGGTTCGAAATGCGCGCAAGATCAAGCCGTTGCGCAGGTGTGCCCATCCGCTCTGGATACGCCAGGCAATGAGCGATCGGGATGCGCATGTCGGGTGAGCCGAGTTGGGCGATGACCGAACCGTCGCGATACTCAACGAGGCCGTAAATCACGGACTGCGCGTGTACCACGATGTCGAGTTCATCGGGGGCAAGTGCGAACAAGTGCCGCGCCTCGATCAGTTCGAGGCCCTTGTTCATCAGGGTTGCCGAATCAATGGTGATCTTCGGTCCCATCGACCAGACGGGGTGTTTTAGGGCCTGCTCCAGCGTGACATGCCGGAGCTGTTCCGGCGAGAGTGTGCGGAACGGGCCGCCCGAGGCGGTCAGGATGATTCGGCGCACTTCCTCGCGTCGCCCCGCGCTCAGCGCCTGGAAGATCGCGTTGTGCTCCGAATCAACCGGAAGAACCCTGGCGCCAGCTGCCGCCGCACGCCGCATAAACAGAGCGCCGGCGCAGACGAGACATTCCTTGTTGGCTAGCGCGACTGTCGCACCCCGCTCAGCCGCAGCAAGCGTCGGCTTCAAGCTGGCCGCTCCCGTGATCGCAGCCATCACCCAATCGGCGGGACGCTCCGCCGCTTCCACTATCGCTTCCGGGCCCGCGCCCGCTTCAATGCCGGAACCAGCGAGCCCCTCCTTGAGATCCACATACGCATCCGGATCGCCAACCGCCGCAAAGCGCACGCGAAGGTCGCGCGCGAGTCGCGCCAGGGCGGCACCATTGCGATACGCGGTGATCGCCTCGACCTCGTAACGACTGGGGTCGCGCTGCAATAAATCTACTGTGCTTGTACCGATCGAACCGGTCGCGCCGAGCAACGTCACCCGGCGCGCGGCGGGGGCCGTCCCGGTCCTGGCTCCAACTACCATTGATTGTATCGGTGTCATGGCGCCTACCATACCAGCAGGCCGTGGGCGGCAGCAGCCGTCCCTTGCCGCATTATGCCGATGACAAGCGCGGCCGCGGCCGCGACCAGAAAACCGTCAAGCCGGTCCATCAATCCGCCGTGACCCGGAATAAGCTGGCTCGTGTCCTTGGCGCCAAAATGCCGCTTGATCGCGGATTCAAGGAGATCTCCCGCTTGCGCCAAGGCTGAAAGCACCAACGCGATTACTCCTACCACGGCCAGCCGGCCCAAACCGTCCGCATAAGCGACCAGCGTTCCGCCGGCAACCCCCCCAACGAGACCGCCGAAAGCCCCCGACCAGGTCTTGTTCGGGCTGACCCGCGGCCACAGCAGAGGACCACCTATCGCCCGGCCGAACGCAAAGGCGAAAGTGTCAGTCGCCCAGACCGTCAGGGCCACGAAGAGAAACGCCGCAAAGCCCAATTCGGCATCGCTCCGCAGCAATGCGGGCCCGAAAAAGGCAGCTCCCGCGTAGATGACGCCTGCCACCGCCCACATCCCACGCACCGTCGTACCCCGGCTCGCTGAGTCTCTCCAAAAGGTGGCGGCACTCCCCGCTATGACCGCGCCGAGGGCCACCGCTGCCGCGGCCGCGGCCGCGTGACCCGAGCCCGTGAAGACAACGGCCGCGACGAGCGCAATCACGCCCGGCACCGCGATACGCGGTTCGGCGCCGCCGATAAGCCGGTCCCACTCCCAGAGAATTCCGAGCGCGCCAAGCACGCATAGTGTGAGGAAAACCAAACCGCCCAGATAGGCGGCTGCCAATGCGACCGGCACCAGGACGGCGGCCGACGCGATACGCAGCATCAGGTTGCGACGCCGGGCATCCGTGTCGCGATTGGCGTCGGTGGTCACGATCCGGTCTGGGCAATCAGGCCGCCGAAACGGCGTTCACGCCGGCGGTACTCGGCGATGGCGGCTTCGAGTGCAGCACGGTCGAAATCCGGCCAGTTGATCGGCACGAAGACCAGTTCGCTGTAAGCCGCCTGCCACAGCAGGAAATTGGACAGCCGCTGCTCGCCGCTGGTGCGAATGATCACGTCTGGATCCGGCACGTCCGGTGCGTCGAGATTGCGGGTGAGCAGGTCCGGCGTGATCGCCTCGGCCGCAATCCGCCCGGCGGCGACATCCTCGGCCAGCCGGCGCGCCGCGCGTGCAATCTCCTGGCGCGCTCCGTAATTGAAGGCCACGATCAGCGTCAGTCCGCTATTGTTGCGCGTTAGATCTTCGGCTTCCTCCAGCAAAGAGCGGATGTCGCGGTCGAGGTCGCCTCGCTCGCCGATGATGCGAACGCGGACGTTGCTCTTGTGCAGATCGGCCAAATCGTTGCGCACGAAGCGGCGCAGCAATCCCAACAAATCCATGATCTCGGATTTCGGCCGCGACCAGTTCTCCGAGCTGAAAGAAAAAATCGTCAGGTAGGCGATACCCAGTTCGCGCGACGCGCGCACGGTCTTGCGCAGGGCCTCGACGCCGCGGCGATGCCCCTCGACACGCGGCAGGCCGCGCGCCGCCGCCCAGCGCCCATTGCCATCCATGATGATGGCAACATGCCTGGGCGTCTCAAAGCCGCCCGTCTTTGCTTCCAGCGGCTCGTTTGCCGCATCTGCCGCCCTTGCCGCGTCGCTCACACCGTCATGATCTCCTTTTCCTTGCCGGCGAGCATCTTCTCCACCTCGGCAATGGAGGAATCGGTGGCTTTCTGCACTTCGCCAGCTTGGCGCTCCTGGTCGTCCTCGCTGATTTGATGCTCTTTCTCGAGCTTCTTCAGAAGGTCGAGCCCGTCGCGGCGCACATGACGGACCGCCACGCGCGCGCCTTCGGCGTATTTGTGCGCCACCTTGACGATTTCGCGCCGACGCTCCTCGTTCATCTCCGGAATGCGGAGCTTGAGCACCTGCCCCTCCGTTGACGGCGTCAGACCGAGATTGGCCGCCGAAATCGCCTTCTCGACCGCGTGCACCATCGAGCGATCCCACACCTGCACGCTCAAGAGCCGCGGCTCCGGAGCGCTGATCGTCGCCAGTTGGTTGAGCGGCATGTTGCTGCCATAGGCCTCGACCTGGACGTGGTCGAGCAGCGCGGTCGAAGCCCGCCCGGTGCGCAGGCCCGATAATTCCGTCTTGAGCGAGCCAAGCGCTCCCTGCATGCGGCGCTTGAGGTCATTGAGATCGAATGCACTGGCTGCCATGGCGCCCTCCGCGATTACCTCTTCAGAGCCCGCCCCATCTTGTTCCTGAATTTGGGGAGGGTGCTGCCCCCAAACAGCATCGTCAACCGACGATGGTAAAGTGGCCTTTCCCGAGCAGGACGTTGGCAATGGAACCCTGTTCGAGGATCGAGAACACAATGATAGGCATGCGATTTTCCTGGGCAAGCGCGAACGCCGTCGCGTCCATGACCTTGAGCCGGCGGTCGAGCGCTTCCTGGTGGTCGAGTTGCCGATAGCGGGTTGCGCTCGGGTCGCGCTTCGGATCGGCCGTATAGACGCCGTCTACGTCAGTCGCCTTGAGCACGGCCTCGCAACCCATCTCGGCGGCGCGCAGCACCGCGGTAGTGTCGGTGGTGAAATAGGGATTGCCGGTGCCGCCGGCGAACACGATGACCCGGTTGTCTTCGAGATGCCGCAACGCGCGTTGGCGCTCGTAAGTCTCGCAAACCTGCGGCATCGACAGCGCCGACATGGTGCGGGCACTGACCCCTGCCCGCTCGATGGCGGCTTCCAGCACCAGCGCGTTCATGACCGTCGCCAGCATGCCCATGACATCCGCGGTCGTGCGTGACAGCCCGTCCGCAGAAATCTGCGCCCCGCGCAAGACATTGCCGCCGCCAACCACGACGCCCAAGCCGATGCCGAGCTTATGGGCGGCAATGAGATCGGCGGCGAAGCGGTCGATGGTCGGCTGATGGATGCCGAATTTCTCCGGACCGCTCAGCGCCTCGCCCGAGAGCTTGACGATTACGCGACGGTATTTCGCCTTCGCCATGGGGACTGTCCGCTCGCGACGCCGCGTAAACGCGGTAACTGGTCCGCACCCGATTCCGGCTGCGATCGCTTAGCGCTATCGCATTTGCCCGGCAAACCCAACAACTTGCGGCGCAATCTCAGTGCGTGCCGGCAAGAGCCGCCACTTCTCCACCGAAATCGCCGGCCGGCCGGTCGATGCCTTCGCCGAGAGCAAAGCGTACGAAGCCGGCGACCTTGATCGGACCGCCAACCTTGCCTTCGCTTTCCTTGAGGGCCTGCGCGACGCTCTTCTTGTCGTCGAAGATAAACGGCTGATCGAGCAGACAGACTTCCTTGTAAAAGGTCTTCAGGCCCAACTCGACAATCTTTTCCACCACGTTGGCCGGCTTGCCCTGCGCCTTGTCGGCGAGGATGGCGCGCTCGCGCTCAATGGCGGAAGCCGAAAGGCCCGACGGATCCACCGCCTGCGGATTGGCCGAGGCGACGTGCATCGCGACCTGCCGACCGAGCGCTTTGAGCTCATCGGTCTTGCCGGTCGATTCGAGCGCGACGATCACGCCGATGCGGCCGAGCCCGTCGCCCGGCGAATTATGCATGTAGCTTGCGACCACGCCCTTACCGACCGAAAGGCCGGCGGCGCGGCGCAGTGTCATGTTCTCGCCGACCTTGGCGACGGTCTCGGTAATCGCATCGGCGGTCGTACGGTCGCCAATGCGCGTCGCAAGGATCTTGTCGACCTCGGCTCCCGTGTTGAGCGCCACGTCGGCGATCATCTTCACCAGCCCCTGGAACAGGTCGTTGCGCGCGACGAAATCGGTCTCGGAATTGACCTCGACCAGCACGCCTCTGGTGGCGTTGACTGCGGAGCCGATGAGCCCTTCGGCCGCCACCCGGTCGGCCTTCTTGGCCGCCTTGGACAAGCCCTTTTTGCGCAGCCAGTCGACCGCAGCCTCGAAGTCGCCGCCGGTCTCTGCGAGCGCAGCCTTGCAGTCCATCATGCCGGCTCCAGTCTTTTCCCGGAGCTCCTTGACCATATTGGCGGAAATATTCGCGGTCATTGGATAATCCCTATTTCGTCGTTCCGGGGCCGAGCGGAGCGAGGAGCCCGGAATCCATACTCACGACCCATCTCATTACGGCTCGGACGTAGGGTCACTGCACGGCCAGCGATTATGGATTCCGGGCTCGCGCCTTCGGCGCGCCCCGGAATGACCCTTACTCGGCCTCGGCGGTCAGCTGCTTCGCCTTGTTGACCCAGGCGTCGACACGGCCAGGCAGTCCGACCTCTTCACCGACGCTATGCGTCGCGGTCGACGACAGATCGGCAAGCTGCTGATAGTGGAAGATGCCGAGGTCGTTGAGCTTCTTCTCGATCGCCGGAGAGACACCGGGCAGCTTCTTCAGATCGTCCGCAACGCCCCGCGGCCCCGACAGCGGCTCGAAGCCGAGCTTGTTGGTCTCGGCCGGCAATTCCTCAGCGACCACCGGCTCCGCCTGGGCGCCGATATCGACGCCATGAGAGCCCTGTGCCCGCGAAATACCGTCGATTGCCGCCTTGGCGACGAGATCGCAGTAAAGCGTAATGGCGCGGCTCGCGTCGTCGTTGCCGGGCATCACGTAGGTGATACCGTCCGGATCGCAGTTGGTGTCGACCACCGCAGCCACCGGGACGTTGAGGCGCCGGGCCTCCTTGATGGCGATGTCTTCTTTGTTGGTATCGATGACGAACAACAGGTCGGGCAGTCCGCCCATGTCCTTAATGCCGCCGAGCGCGCGGTCGAGCTTGTCGCGCTCACGCTGCAAGGTGAGGCGTTCCTTCTTGGTGTAGCCCTGCGCCTCGTTGGATGAGAGCATCTCTTCGAGCTTGCGCAACCGCTTGATCGAATTGGAGACGGTCTTCCAGTTGGTCAGCGTGCCGCCGAGCCAGCGCGAATTGACGTAATACTGCGCCGACTTTTTCGCGGCCTCGGCGATGGCGTCCTGCGCCTGCCGCTTGGTGCCGACGAACAGGATGCGGCCGCCTTGGGCCACCGTATCGCTGATCGCCTGCAGCGCCCGGTGCATCATCGGCACGGACTGGGTCAGATCGATAATATGGATATTGTTGCGGGTGCCGAAGACGTATTCCGCCATCTTCGGGTTCCAACGGTGGGCCTGATGGCCAAAGTGCACGCCAGCTTCCAAAAGCTGGCGCATGCTGAAGTCGGGCAGCGCCATATGTATTCTCCGGTTGATCCGCCGCGGACCGCTGAGCCTGCCCCTCCGAGGAGGTTGAGGCACCGGACGGCTCCCTTGCGGGGCCAAGGTCCACGTGTGAGTTAGCGCGGCTTATATAGACGTCTGCGCCAAAGACGCAACCTGAACGTGGCGGCCGGAGCCACCGGGGGTCCCTTTTACGATCCCCGGCTCTCGCGGCGCTTGAGCTTTGCGGCCTTTTTGGCGGCATAACGCGCCTGCCGGGCGGCCTGCTGCTCGCGTCCGAGAACGGCCGTGGCGTCGCTCAGGTGGCCGCCCTCGCCTTTTGGCCGTGCACCGCCCGATTCATCATCTTGCGACGGCCGGCTGCCCGCTCTCGCCCGCTCCAGAACAAAGCGCGCGTAATCGTCCATGTCGCCCTTAAAGGATTTGATATGGCCGTCCGCCGTCAGCCACAGCCGATCCGCCACCAGTTCCATCAGCGAACGGTCGTGGGTGATGATGATGACCGCGCCCTCGTAGTCGTTGAGCGCGTCAAGCAGCGCCCGGCGGCTGTCGATATCCAGGTGGTTGGTTGGCTCGTCGAGGATCAGAAGATGCGGTTCAGTCATTGCGACCAGATTAAGCAGGAGCCGCGCGCGCTCGCCGCCTGACAGATTTGCGACCGTCGTATCCTGCTTGTCGAATGATAGCCCGAACTGCGCCAGCCGCGAGCGGCGCACGGACTCGGCGTCCTCCGGCAGCGCGCGCCGAATGATGTCGAGCGGCGTGTCCTCGGGATCGAGCGCTTCGATTTGATGCTGGTGAAACCAGCCGACCTTGATTCGGTTCTCGCGGACCATCTGGCCGGACTGCAACGGCAGCGCACCGGCAAGGAGTTTGGCGAAGGTCGTCTTGCCGGCGCCGTTGACACCAAGAAGACCGATGCGGTCGTCGACGTCGAGTTGCAAATTTAGATCGCGCAGCACCGGCGCAGAATTGTAGCCGACCGCGGCCGTTTCGAGCTGAACAAGCGGCGGCGCCAGCGGGCGGCGCGGCGACGGCAGCAAAAATGGCGCAACGCGTTCCTCGACCGGAGCCGCAATCGGCTCAAGCTTTGCCAGGCGCTTGATGCGCGACTGCGCCTGAGTGGCCTTGCTGGCCGTGGCACGAAAGCGGTCGATGAATTTCTGCAAGTGGGCGCGCTCGGCTTCCTGCTTGGCGCGTGTTGCGGCCTGCAGCCTGGTCTTTTCCGCGCGCTGAGTTTCGAACTGACTGTAACCGCCCGAGTAAAGCGTGAGCTTGCCCGTGCTCAAATGCAGGATGGCGTCGACCGAGTTGTCCAGAAGCTCGCGATCGTGGCTGACGATGAGCGCGGTGTGCGGATATTTCTTGAGCCGCGCCTCGAGCCACAGCGCGCCTTCAAGATCGAGGTAGTTGGTGGGTTCGTCCAGCAACAGGAGATCCGGCTCGGCGAACAAAGCCGCCGCCAGTGCCACGCGCATGCGCCATCCGCCGGAAAACTCCGCCATGGCGCGATGAAGATCGTCATTGCTAAAGCCGAGGCCGCTTAATATTTCGGCCGCGCGGGCCGGCGCGCGGTCAGCGTCGATGGTGTTGAGCTCGTGGTAGATTTCGGCGAGTTCCTCGGGCGCCGCAGTTTCCAGTTGCGCGTGGAGCGAATCGCGCCGCGTGTCGGCCGCCAAAATCGTGTCCAAGAGGCTCGTTGGCGTCGCCGGATGCTCCTGATCGACCGAGCCGATCCGGGCGCGTTTCGGCAGTTCGATGTCGCCGCCCTGCGGGATGAATTCACCCTTGATCAGCTTGAACAGCGTCGATTTGCCGACGCCGTTGCGGCCGACCAGCCCTACCTTGGTGCCGGCCGGAATTGTAACGCTCGCCGAATCGAAGAAACGCCGCCCCCAGGCGTCAAAGATAAGATTATCAATCCGAAGCATTCCGTTCCGCCTGCGCCGCCTGTGCCAGGGCGATGCGGTTAGCGCGTGGCACGCCCGGCGTCAAAACTTCGATGTGGCGTCCCCGCCGTGCGATTTCCATATCGAAGCGCAGTCCCATGCCGGCTATCCCGAGATCCAGCCCCCTGTCGCGCGGTTGGCGCCGGCCTGGTGCGCAAATTGATCTTCATCAAACCGTAACGACCCCGGCGTGATAGCAAGGCTCCGCGATAGGCTGGAGATCAGTCATGCAACCTCGGTTGATTACGCTTTGCGGACTATTGGTGCTCCTGGCGAGTTCTGCCGCTCAGGCGCAGATAAAGGTGGACTTCGCCAAGATCACCTGTCGGCAGTATCTCCTGGACCCGAATTTCAGCCCAAAAGAGCCGATGATCGCCAACTGGCTCAGTGGTTATTTCAACGGCAAGAACAACAACACGGTCGTCGATATCGGCGCCATGGCGCAAAGCAAAGACAAGGTTGAAGATTATTGCCGGCTGAATCTCGATCTGACGCTGATCGATGCCGCCAAAGCCGCACTCGGAATTGGGAAATAGTATTCGCGGCCGTCCGGCAGCGCGCGTTCCAAGTTCTCGCCTCGATCCGCCGCACGCGGACGTTAATGGCGATCGCCCGCCTTGCCGTCGTTACTCCGCGGCACGCGGCAGGCTCAGCGACTCCAGGTGCGTCAAGACCTCGTCGACATGCATCACGTCGGCATATTTGTGATGCATGTCGAACAGATTGACCTTGTGAGTGAGTTCGGCGCGGTCGTAGGTGCATTCCTCCACGACGGTCACATGATAGCCGCTGGAATAGCCGTCAACGACGCTGGCGCGCACGCAGCCGGACGTGCTTTCGCCGCAGACGATGAGACTGTTCACGCCGAGAATCGACAGGTGCGAATAAAGCGGCGTGCCCTGAAAGATGCTGGCGCGTTGCTTGGTGATGAGGATGTCGTCGGGGTCGACGGTGAATTCGTGATAGATGGCGTAGCCATTTACGGGGACGTCGACCTTGCGTCGGGTCGACACCGCGCCGGCGGGCCGATTGTTGGGCCGGGTCTCCTGGGTACAGAAGAAAATCGGAATGCCAGCGCGGCGTGCCGCAGCGAGAAGCTTTTTGGTCGGTGCGATGGCGCGGTGGGCGAAAATTCCGCAGGTGTTGATATAGCGATCGTTAATCTCGGCCGGCGGCATCGGGCCGCCGCGGTAAACGAGATCATAGAGATCGATCGCCAGCAGGGCCGGGCGCGGCCCGACAAATGTCTCGCGCCGCCAGCCGGCATAGAGCTTCATATCGCTTTCGGGAATGACGTCCTTCCAGCAGTGGTCGTTGAACTTGTCGATCGGTGCCATGACGCCTCTCCGCGGCCGGTTCGGCCCTCGCCGTCAAGTATAGCGGCATGGAGCGAAATGTCCCACTCCGGCACCTGTCGGCAGCCGGGCATTCGGGTAGAATTGGGACATGACCTTTCGCCGACGTGATCTCTTGAGCCTGACAGCACGCGCAGCCGCACTGCCCGTGCTCGCACCCTTCGTGCAGACCGCACGTGCAGCAACCTCTTATCCGGCGCGGCCCGTGCGCGTCATCGTTGGCTTCGCGCCATCGGGCGCCGCCGACATCTTGGCGCGCTTAATCTCACAACGCCTGTCCGAGCGCCTCGGCCAGCCGTTCATAGTCGAGAACCGGCCCGGCGCCGCCATGAATATCGCGACCGGCCTCGTCGCCAAGGCGCCGCCAGATGGCTACACGCTGCTTAACATCACCACCATAAATGCCTGGAACGGATCGCTCTACCGGCATCTCGATTACGATTTCATCCGCGACATCACCCCGGTCGCCAGCATGTCACGCGCCGGCGGCGTGCTCGAGGTGCATCCATCGCTGCCGGTGAAAAGCGTGGCCGAGTTCATCGCCTACGCCAAGGCCAACCCGGGAAAGCTCAACATGGGTACCGGCGGTCCGGGCAGTGGACCGCACATGTACGGTTCGCTGTTCGAAATGATGACCGGCGTGCAGCTTGTGCCTGTGCATTATCACGGCACCGGGCCGGCGCTGCCCGATCTCATGAGCGGCCGCCTCCAGGTGATGTTCGACCTGGTCACATCATCGATCGGTTACATCAAATCCGGAAAACTGCGTGCGCTCGGCGTCACGACAGCCGTGCCTTACGACTCGCTGCCCGGCGTGCCGCCGATCGCCGCCACGGTGCCGGGCTACGAGGCAAGCGGCTGGCAGGGGCTCGGCGCGCCCGCGCATACGCCGGATGAAATCCTCGACAAGCTGCACAGCGAGGTCAACACAGCCCTCGCCGACCCCGCATTCAAGGCGCGGCTCGAAGCGCTCGGCGCGCCGGCATTCGCCAGTTCGCGCGGCGATTTTCAGAAGGTGATCGCCGCCGACACCGAGAAATGGGCCAAAGTCGTCGCCTTCGCCAAAATCAAGCTCGATTGAACACGCGCCGGCACCGGCGCGATAGGAGCGTTTTGTGCACCTCCCCCGCAGAACCTTTCTCCATCTCACCGCGGCAGGCGCCGCAATGCCGGCGTTGGGCAGACGCGCCCGTGCAGCGGAATATCCAGCGCGGCCGGTGCGCGTCATCGTCGGCGCCGTTCCGGGCAGTGCTCCCGATGTGGTCGCGCGGCTGGCCGCCGACTGGCTGTCGCGGCGGCTTGGCCAAACCTTCTTTGTCGACAACCGCAATGGCGCGAGCGGGGCCATTGCGGCAGAAGCCGTCGCAGGCGCCGCGCCGGATGGCTACACGCTGCTCCTGGTCAGCGCTTCAGACAGCATCAACGACACGCTTTCCCATCATCTCAAGTTCGACTTTTTGCACGATTTTGTTCCGGTGGCGGGGCTCGTCGGCTTTCCGATGGTGATCACCGTAAGCGCCAAGTTCCCGGCAAAGACGCTCCCCGAGTTGATCGCCTACGCCAAGGCCCATCCAGGCAAACTTAACATCGGTACCCCGCCGGTCGGCTCACCGCAGCATGTCGCCGGCGAGCTGTTCAACATGATGAGCGGCACCGACATCGTCTTCGTCGCCTATCGCGGCGGCCCGCAGGCCATTACGGATGCGCTCAGCGGCCAGCTCCAGGGGGCGGTTGGAACCGTGCTGCTGACGATCGAGCAGATCAGGTCCGGCGGGCTGCGCCCGCTTGCGGTGACGAGCACGGCGCGCTCCGCGTTGCTGCCCGATGTCCCGACGGTGAGCACGTTCGTGCCAGGCTTTGATGCAAACCAATGGATTGGCTTGGTCGCGCCGAAGAACGTGCCGCACGACATCGTCGAAAGAATCAACCATGAGATCCAGCTGGGGTTGGCGGACGCCACACTGAAAACGAAGATCGCCAATCTCGGGGGCACGGCGCTTCCCGGCTCGGCCGCCTCGTTCGGCCAATTCACTGCGTCGGAAGTCGCCAAGTGGGGCAAAGTCATCAAGTTCGCCAACATCAAGGTCGAGTGATCCGGCGAGCCTCAAACGTGGCGTTCGGTGCCTAATGAGTTTTTTTTCAAGATTTTCTCGCCGACAGGTCTTGCAGATCATTACTGCATCGGCCGCCGCCCCGGCTTGGGCCCGCCGCGCGATGGCGGTCACCTATCCGACAAGACCGATACGTCTGATTGTTGGGCTGCCCGCCGGCGGCACTCCTGACGTTTATGCGCGACTGATTGCCGATCGGGTGTCGCAATTGCTCGGGCAAGCGGTTGTGGTCGACAACCGGCCTGGCGCCAGCGGCAATATCGCCACCGAGCTGATGATCCGCGCCGCGCCGGACGGTTACACGCTGCTGCTGGTGATCGCGCCGAACGTGATCAACGCTTCGCTCTACCCCGATCTCAAGTACAATTTCATTCGCGACACGGTGCCGGTCGCCAGCATCGGCGGCTCGCCGTTCGTGGTGGTGGTCAATCCTTCCTTCCCGGCCAAGACCGTTCCCGAGCTGATCGCCTACGCCAAGGCCCATCCCGGCACGATCAATGTAGCCTCGACCGGCATCGGCAATCTCACCCACATGGCCGCCGAGCTATTCAAGATGATGGCAGGCGTCGACATGCTGCACGTTCCATATCGCGGCGAGACCGCGGCGCAGACCGATCTGCTCAGCGGCCGGGTGCAGGTGATGTTCGACCCGATCCCGTCGTCGCTCGGCTATATCCGCGGTGGCAAGCTGCGCGGACTGGCCGTGACTTCGGCAAAGCCGATGGGCGTGCTGCCGAACCTGCCGACGTTGACGCAGTTTCTGCCGGGCTATGAGGTGACGGGCGTCACCGGCATCAGCGCGCCCAAAGGCACGCCGCCCGATGTGATCGGCACCCTTAACAAGGCGGTGAACGCGGCATTGGCCGATCCAAAGATCAAGGCGCGCTTTAGCGATCTCGGCAGCACCGAGCTCGTCGGCACCCCGGCCGATTTCGGCAAGGTGGTTGCGGACGAGACCGCGAAATGGGCGAAGGTTGTCAAGTTCGCTAACATCAAGCCGGAATGACCGCATTGCCGATGACGCTGCAAGTGGAGCAACGATGAACGTTTCCCGCCGAAGGCTGGCGCGGATCGCGGCCGCAGCCGGCTTTGCCGCATATGCCGGCCGATCTTGGGCGCGTGATTATCCAACCCGCCCGGTGAAGCTCATTATCGGCTTTGCGCCAGGCGGCCCCGCCGATATCGTCGCGCGCCTTGTCGGCCAGTTTCTGTCAGAAAAACTCGGACAGCCCTTCGTCATCGAGAATCGGCCCGGCGCCGGGACAACGATCGCGACCGAGACAGTCGCGCACGCCGCGCCCGACGGCTATACGCTGCTGTGGACCACCTCGGCGGACGAGATCAATGCGACGCTCTATAAGAAGCTCAATTACAATTTCATCCGCGATATCACTCCGGTTGCCAGTATCGACCTGCTGCCCCTGGTGATGGAGGTCAATCCGTCGTTTCCGCCGAAGAGCGTTCCGGACTTCATTGCCTACGCCAAAGGCAATCCCGGCAAGGTAAACTTCGCAACCGGCGGCATCGGGTCGTCACAGCACGTCGCCGGTGAGCTGTTCAATTTTCTGACCGGCGTGAAAATGGTGCACGTGCCGTATCGTGGTGCGGCTTTGGCGGTCAACGATGTGATCGCCGGTCAGGTGCAGCTCACCTTCAGTCCGATTCCGCTCTCGCTTGGCTACATTCGCGGCGGCAAGCTGCGTGCGCTGGCGGTGACCGGCGCCAAGCGCAGCCCGGCCCTTCCCGACGTGCCAACCGTGGGCGAATTTGTGCCCGGTTACGAAGCCATCGCAATCGACGGCCTCGGCGCGCCCAAGGGTACTCCAACGGAGATCGTCACACTCCTCAACAAGACCATGAACGCGGCGCTGGCCGATCCGAAAATCAAAGCAAGGCTGGAAAGCCTCGGCGGCATCGCCAATCCGATGTCGCCGGAGCAGTTCAAGACATTCATCGCCGCCGAGACCGCCAAATGGGCGAAGGTCTTGAAGTTCGCCAACATCAAGATGGACTAGGCAACAAACAAGGACGATTGCGGGGGAAAACGCCATGAGAATTCCGCGCCGACGATTCATGCAATTCGCCGCATCAGCGGCGGTTCTGCCGGCCGCGCCACGGCTCGCCCGCGCGCAGGCCTATCCGACGAAGCCGATCCATCTCGTGGTGCCGGTTCCGCCCGCGGGCACCTTCGACATCGTCGCGCGGCTCGTCGCCAATGCGACGGAGCCGCATATCGGTCAAAAATTCATCATCGACAATCGCGGCGGCGCCGGCACCAACCTCGGCACCGGGATCGTTGTCCACGCGGCGCCGGACGGTTACACGCTGCTGCTTGCCGGCTCTCCGGGCGCGATCAACGCCACGCTCTATCATAACCTCGATTTCAGTTTTGCACGCGACATCGAACCGGTCGCCAGCTTTGAGCGCGCGCCCCTGGTCATGGTCGTCAATCCGGCCTTCACCGCCAAGACGGTGGCGGAATTCATCAGCTACGCCAAAAGCAATCCCGGCAAGATCAATATGGGTTCGGGCGGCATCGGCTCGACTGGCCATGTCGCCGGCGAATTGTTCAACATGATGGCGGGTCTCAAGATGGCGCACGTGCCCTACCGGGGCGAGGCGCCGGCCGTCACTGATCTGCTGGGCGGCCAGGTCCAGGTGGTGTTCTCCACGCCGGGCTCGGTGATGTCAGCCGTCAAATCCGGTACGCTGCGCGCGCTTGGCGTCACCAGCGCAAAGCGCATGGACGTGCTGCCGGATATCCCAGCCATCGCCGAGACATTGCCTGGGTACGAGGCGGTGTCGTGGGCCGGAATCGGCGCTCCGGCGAAAACACCTGCCGCCGTCATCGACAAGCTCAACGGCGCATTCAATGCCGCGCTGGCCGAGCCGAAACTGAAGGCGCGGCTCGCCGAGTTCGGCGCGATCGTCATGACCGGCACGCCGGCCGAATTCCGCACATTTATTGCCGCCGAAATTGCCAAATGGGCCAAGGTGGTAAAGTTTGCAAACATCAAGGCCAACTAAGAGTAACGGCCGCACAATCCAATGGGAGAACCTCATGAAACTTGCTCGCCGACAATTTCTCAATCTCGCGGCCGGCGCGGCCGCCGTTCCGGCAACCGCCCGTTTTGCGCGGGCCGATACTTATCCGTCGCGGCCGGTGCGCATCGTCGTCGGCTTCCCGCCGGGCGCCGCGACCGACATCGTTGGGCGGCTGATGGCGCAGTCGCTCTCGGACCGGCTCCACAATCAATTCTTTGTCGAAAACCGGCCCGGCGCCGGCAGCAATCTGGCTGCTGACGTGGTCGCTCATTCGGCGCCCGACGGCTACACGCTGTTGGCGATGACCGTCACCAACGCGGTCAACGAGACGCTCTACAAGGAGAAGAATCCCGGGCTCGTGTTCACCCGCGATCTGCTGCCGATCGCGCGCACCATCACATCGGCCAATGTGCTGGTGGTGAATCTGTCGGTGCCGGCCAAGACCGTGCCGGAATTCATCGCTTACGCCAAAGCCAATCCAGGCAAGCTCAATTACGCCTCGTACGGTTACGGCACGGCGCCCAACATGGCGGCGGAACTGTTCAACATGATGGTTGGCACCAAGCTCGTCCACGTGCCGTATCACTCGAACTTCATGCCCGACATGCTGAGCGGACAGGTGCAACTGGCATTTCTGCCGGTGCCGCTGATCATCGGCTTCATCCGCAGCGGCAAGGTGCGCGCACTCGGCGTGAGCAGCGCCAAGCCTTCGGAAGCGCTGCCGGGTGTGCCGCCGATCGCGCAATTCGTTCCGGGTTACGCGGCCGACATCTGGCATGGCATCGCGGCGCCGAAAGGCACGCCGGCGCCGATCGCCGAGAAGCTGCACAATGAGATCAACGCCATTCTCAACGATCCGGCGCTTAAGCCGAAGTTCGAGAATCTCGGCGCCGAGCCGGCGCCGATGACCACCGCCGAACTGGACAAATTCATCGCGGCCGAAGTCGAAAAATGGGCCAAGGTGATCAAGTTCGCCGACATCAAGGCGAGCTGACCAAAACGGTCACCGCCAAATCCCGGCGCGCATCGCCTTCAAAAGACGCATGGCGCCCACCAAGAAAGTGGAGAATAGAAAATGACAGCTATCGACCGCAGGACAATGTCGCTCATCAGCCTTGCGGCCCTGGCGGCGCCGGCTACAGCTCTTGCCGACGACAGCTTCCCGTCGCGCTCGATTCATCTGGTCGTGGGCTTCACGCCGGGATCATCGTCCGACATCACCGGGCGTATCTTCGCCAAGGAAGCTGGCCAGATCCTCGGTCGCGACGTAGTGGTGGACAACAAGCCGGGAGCGGCGGGCAGCATCGCCGGGGCTTTCGTCGCACACGCCCCCAAAAACGGCTACACGCTGTTTCTGTGCCCGCTGTCGACGGTCACCAACAAGGTCGCGCACCCGGACGAACCGTTCGACACGCTTAAGGATTTTGCACCGGTGGCGCTGCTTGCCACCGGCGCAATCGTGATGGTGGTCGATCCCAAGCTCGACGTGCATACCGTTGCCGACTTCACCAAGCTCGCGAAGTCGAAACCCGGCCAAATCCTGTTTGGCAGCGTCGGCCCCGGCAGCCTGCCCGATCTGTGCGGCGAACTTTATGCACAGCGCACCGGCGTCAAACTGGTTCAGGTGCCCTACCCCGGCAGTCCGCAGGTCATCATCGATCTGATGGCCGGTCGCGTGGCGATGAATTTCGCCATTGCCTCCTCGGTGCTGGGTCAGATCGCCTCCGGCAAGGTTCGAGCGCTCGCGATCGCGGCCGACAAACGTTCCGACCTGCTGCCGAACGTGCCGACCATGGCAGAAGCAGGCGTGCCCGATTTCAACACGCCGCTCTGGTTCGGACTGATGGCGCCGGCGGGCACCCCGAAGCCTGTCATCGACAAGATTGCGGCCGCTGCAAACAAGGGCATGCACAACCCGGAGGCCGTTGAACTCCTGCATAAGCAGGGCTTCATTCCCGAAGACATGGGCCCCGATAAGTTCGGCATCTTCGTGAAAAGCGAGATCGCGCGCTGGTCGAAGGTGATGAAAGACGCCGGAATGAAAATCTAGGCCGGCGCCCGCGCCAGGTCCTCGCGCACCACGTCGTTGACGAACAGCCACGTGCGGTCAACGAAAGGCGGCGGCGGAATCTTACGGTTGTTGGCGAATTGCTCGCGCGATTTGAGCGTCACCCAGTCGGTACGCGGCTTGCGCTCGGCCGGATAGGCGTCGAGCGCGGCTGCGATGTCGTCACCGTGGCGGACGAGGGCGCGCGCCAGCACATAGCCGTCCTCGATTGCCATGTTGGCGCCCTGCGCCAGCGTTGGCATCGTTGGATGCGCGGCATCGCCAAGAAGCGTGACCCGGCCGGCGCTCCAGCGCGGCAGCGGGTCGCGATCGTAGATACCCCACTTGAATACGTGTTCGACGTGCCGGAACATGTCGAGCAGCGCCTCGTTCCATCCGGCCTTCGCGGTTATCAGTTCTTCGCGGCTTGACGGCACCGACCAGGATTCCTCGACCCAATCCTTGGTGTAATGCCCGCCGAAAATGTTGAGCCGGTCGCCTTTGACGCCGAGCGGGTAGCAGATGACGTGGCCGTCCGGCCCGATCCACCCGAAATATTCGCCGCGCTCCAGCGCGACGCTGCCGCCCGGCCCGACGCGCAACGGAACGCATTCCATCGGCACGATCGCGCGCCATGCCATCATCTCGGTAAAACGCGGCGCGTCGGCGCCGAAATGCTGCGCGCGAATGGCCGAGCGGATGCCATCGGCTGCGATCACCACATCGGCTTCGACCTCGCTGCCGCCGGCAAAACGCGCCACGGCGGTTCGCCCGACCGTGTCGGCGCCGATGCAATGCGCCCCGAGATGCAGCGGCGCGTCGCCCACGGCGCGGCGCAAAAGGTTGTGCAAGTCGGCACGGTGCGCCGTCATATAGGGTGCACCGTATTTTTCGCGCGCGACTGCCTTGAGCGGTTCGCGAAAGCGTAAGCGCCCTTCATCAAAGGTAATCGACATGATGCTCAGCGGCTCGAAGGCGCAGCGCATCAGCTCGTGTTCCAGGCCCAGCTCCCGCAAGACCTTGACGCTGTTCGGCCCGATCTGCAGCCCGGCGCCGACCTCTTCCAGTTTGGCGACGCGCTCGTAAATCTCGACTTCGAAGCCGCGCTGCCGCAACGCCACGGCCGCGGCCAAGCCGCCGATACCGGCGCCGATGATGGCAATACGCAGGGGACGGTGGGCTGGGTCGGTCATTGGAGCTGATGTGGTCCTTTGAGAATTCACACGGAGTCTTGCCAAGCGTGGAAAGGTTCGGAACTACATATTCCTTCGACGCGTCGGCGCATTCTTTGTCTTTGCGTAAGGATAATCTCATCCCACACTTGGGGACCACTTTTATCCGGAACGCGTCTAGCCCTTCCACATTTTCGTGCTAGACGGTGGCCGGCCATCGTCAGGTTTGGGCAACCTCGGGCGGACAAGAGGCCGCTCCCGGAAAGACGTGCAGCAATGAATATCAATCTTATTGCCGACAGCAGCGTCAGTTCCGCACCCGCCGGATTTACCGCTGCGATTCAGGCGGCGGCCAACATCTTCGACCAGGACTTTCTGGGCAATTATACCGTCAATATCACCTATGGTTGGGGGACCTTTGATGGACAATCGAATTCAGACCTGACCACGGCCAACAACGGCATCAGCTCGATTGGCGGCACCGAGAACTCAACGATCGTCAGCTATGCGACAGTGAAGAGCTGGCTGACCGCCAATGCGACCTTGAGCGACCAGCAGGCCGCGGTCGCGTCGCTGCCTTCCAATACGTCGTCCTTCCCGGGGAACGCCAACAGCTTTTTCGTCAGCAGCGCCCAGGAAAAGGCGCTCGGTGTTTATAACGGCAGCAATGGCACCATCGACGGCTCGATCGGCTTCAACAACACCGATCCGGCGAATTCAAATTTCGAGGGCCTGGCGCTGTGTGAAATTGCGCATGCGCTGGGCTGGATCACGGAGTTCTACGCGGGCGCGCCGACGATCGCCGACCTGTTCCGCTTCAGCTCGCAGGGCTCCTATCAGTGGACCGGAGGTCAGCCCGCATACTTTTCGCTTAATGACGGCGCGACCGACCTCGCCAATTTCGCAACCAGTTTCGACTACACGTTGTTCACGAATCTGACCAACGACCCGCTTTGCGTTCCGATTACCCCTCAGACGACCAATCTGACCAACTTCGACATCGAAGCGCTCAATGTCATTGGCTTCGGCCAAGTGCCGGTTTCGGCGAGCGTGACCGGCACGAATTTCTCCGTCCGCGAGGGTCAGTCGGTAGCGATCTCCTTCGAGTTGACCGTTTCGAATCCGGACGGCGACAACATCACCGAGTATCAGTTCCTCAATAGCGGTGCTGATGGCGGCCATTTCGTCGTCGGCAACACGCTCGAAGCCGCCGGTCAGTGGTTTCAGGTCAGCGCGGCGAACCTGGGCAGTGTTCAGTATGTGGGCGGCGGCGGCGCCGGCACCGACACGCTGCAAGCGGAAGTATTCGATGCCACGGCGGGCGCATGGTCGTCGCCCTCGACTTTCACCGCGACGACGATCGGTCAGACCGCCGACATGATCATGCGCGACGGCAAAAACGGCAACTATGAAATCTATGGCATCGGCAGCAATGCCATTTTGACCGCAGCGGCGCTGGGTCAGATCGGGCTGGAATGGCAGGTGGCCGGGCTCGGCGACTTCTCCGGCGCCGACACCGGCGACATGCTGGCGCGCGACAGCAACAACGGCGCGTTCGAAGTCTACGACATCAGCAACAACCAGATCACCTCCGCAGCGGCGATGGGCCAAGTCGGACTGGAATGGTCGGTGGCAGGCTTCGGCGATTTTTCGACCCGCGCCAGCGAGACCGACATGCTGATGCGCAACGCGCATACCGGCCAGTTCGAAATCTACGATATCAGCAACAATGCGATCACATTCGCCGCACCGATGGGGCAAGTCGGCTTGGAATGGGCGATTGCAGGCTTCGGCGATTTCTCCGGTCGCACCAACGAAACCGACATGCTGATGCGCAACAGCAATACCGGTGCGTTCGAGATCTACGACATCGGCAACAATGGGATCACCTCGGCGGCTTCGATGGGCCAGGTCGGCCTGGAATGGACAATTGCGGGCTTTGGCGATTTCTCCGGCAATGCTAACGAAACCGATATGCTGATGCGCAACAGCAATACTGGTGCGTTCGAGATCTACGACATCAGCAACAATCGGATCACTTCGGCGGCATCGATGGGCCGAGTCGGCCTGGAATGGCAGGTTGCAGGCTTCGGCGATTTGTCGAGCGGCGCCAGTGAGACCGACATGCTGATGCGCGATAGTTCAACCGGCGCGTTTGAGTACTACGATATCGCCCACAACACGATCACTTCGGCCGGAGCGATGGGTCAGGTCGGATCGGAATGGCAGGTGGCCGGAATTGCCAGTCAGCCGCCGGGCTCTGGTGCCGCGGCGGCGCAACTTGCTCAGGCGATGGCGTCTTACGCGCCCGCCAGCGCGGCACCAACGGATGCCGTAGTCCCCGAGCCGATCGCCACCACGCAGACAGCACAGCCAAGCCTGTTGCTTGCCGCGCCGCGGGCAATTGCCGGATAGCCGCCGATCCGCCGCACAACAGCAACGCACCGTTCCTTCTATAGCGCTTCGACCGTCACAACTCCCGTCACCGCTTTGATGGCGCCGGCGATCTGAGGCGATACCTTGAAGCGCCCCGGCAGCTTAACTTCGACTTCGCTGCCGTTGCCCAGCATCAGCACCATGCTGACTTCGCCAGCGGCGGCTTCCATGCCGTTGGGAGCCGCGCCGTTGCGCGCCGGCTCGAGCCGCCGCGCCACTCCGGCAATCGGTTCTTCGTCGCGCAGAAATACCCGCAAGCCCATTTGCATCTTCGATGCCGCAGCATCCAGCGGATCGACCGACTGGATGCGCGCGCGCACCTCTTCGGCCTGGACCTCCGCGGTGAGGAACAGAAGGACGGCCGTGCCCGGCTCGAGCAGGTCTCGATACTGCGCCAAGCCTTCGGCGAACAGCACAGCCTCGTAATGACCGCTCGGATCCGACAACCCTATGATGCCCATCTTTGTACCGGTGCGCGTGCGCCGTTCGGTCCGCGCCACCACGGTGCCGGCGACGCGCCCCGCGCCGGCACCCGCCTTCACGGCACGGGAGAACTCGGCCCATGACTGCACGCGTAGCCGTTTAAGCGCAGCCGCATAATCATCGAGCGGATGCCCGGAAAGAAAAAATCCCACCGCATCATACTCGCGCTGCAGCCGTTCGGCCGGCAGCCACGCTTCGAGCGCCGGCAGCATCACCGGTTCGGGCGCGGCCGGACCGGCGAACAGTTCGGATTGGCCGCGCGCGGCGTTCTCGTGCGTCCGTTGCGCCGTCGCCAGCACAGTGTCGATGGCGGCATAGACGCGCGCTCGATTGCGCTCAAAGACATCGAATGCTCCCGCCGCGGCCAGGCTCTCCAGCACCCTCTTGTTGAGCGCCCGCGGATTAACCCGGCCGGCGAAATCGGCAAGATCGGCGAACGCCCGGTCGCCTCGGGCATTAGCGATGGTGTCGACCGCCTGACGGCCGACGCCGCGCAGCGCCGCCAGCGCATAGTAGATGACGTTGCCCTCGACATCGAATTCGACGCCCGAGCGGTTGATCGATGGCGGCTCGACCTTAATGCCGAGCCGCTCCGCCTCGGCGCGGAATTCGGCGAGCTTATCGGTGTTGCCCATGGCAAGCGTCATTGACGCGGCCAGGAATTCAACCGGGTAATTCGCCTTCATATAGGCGGTGTGATAGGTCAGGAGCGCGTAGGGCGCCGAATGCGATTTGTTGAAGCCATAATCGGCGAATTTCGCGCAAGCCTCGAAAATTGCCTCGGCATCGCCCTTGCCTATGCCGCGTTCGATGGCGCCGGAGAGAAAGCGCTCGCGCTGCTTCTCCATCTCTGAGCGAATCTTCTTGCCCATCGCTCGCCGCAGCAAATCGGCTTCGCCCAGCGAGTACCCGGCGAGATCCTGAGCGATTTTCATCACCTGTTCCTGATAGGTGATGATGCCAAACGTATCGACGAGAATCGGCTCAAGTGTGGGATGCAGATAGTCGACCTGCTCGTGTCCAAGCTTGCGCGCGCAATAGGTCGGGATATTCGCCATCGGTCCCGGACGGTAGAGCGCAACAAGGACCACCAAATCTTCGAAACGATCGGGCCGCATATCGACCAGCGCCCGCCGCATGCCCGAACTTTCAACCTGGAACACGCCGACCGTCTCGCCGCGTGCCAGCGTGTCGTAGGTTTTTGTGTCGTCGAGGGGCACCTTGGCCAGATCGAGATCGATGTCGCGCCGCCGGACCAGCTTGACCGCGCGATCAAGGATGGTGAGCGTGGTCAGACCAAGAAAGTCGAACTTCACGAGGCCCGCGGGTTCGACCCATTTCATGTTGAACTGGGTTACGGGCATCAGCGATTTCGGATCGCGATACAGCGGCACCAATTCGTTCAGCGGCCGGTCGCCTATCACGACGCCCGCCGCATGCGTGGAAGCATGGCGGTGCAGGCCTTCGAGCTTCTGGGCGATATCGAACGCGCGCGCGATCAGGGGATCGCGGTCGCGCTCCGCTTGCAGTCGCGGCTCGTCATCGATCGCGCGCTTCAAAGTAACCGGGCTGGCAGGGTTCTGCGGCACCAGCTTGCATAACCGGTCGACCTGGCCGTACGGCATCTGCAGGACCCGGCCGACGTCGCGCAGCACGCCCCGCGCCTGCAGGGTACCGAAGGTGATGATCTGGGCGACGCTTTCACGGCCATAGCGTTGCTGAACGTATTGGACGACCTCGTCGCGCCGCTCCTGGCAGAAATCGACGTCGAAATCCGGCATTGAGATGCGCTCGGGGTTGAGAAAGCGCTCGAAAATCAGTCCGAAGCGGATCGGATCGAGATCGGTGATGGTCAGCGCATAGGCAACCAGCGATCCGGCGCCGGAGCCGCGGCCGGGCCCGACGGGAATCCCCTGCGATTTCGCCCATTGGATGAAATCGGCAACGATCAAAAAGTAGCCGGCGTATTTCATCTTCACGATGACGCCGAGTTCGTATTCGAGGCGATCGCTGTAGGTCTCGGCTGTTTGGCCGTGCGCGGGCCCGTGTTTGTTAAGCCGCGCGGCCAAGCCGGCGCGAGCGGCCTGACGCAGCGCCTCGGGCTCATCATCGCCTTCAGACGCATCGTTGCGCCGGCTGCCGGAAAAACGTGGCAGGATCGGCGCCTGGGTGCGCGGCCGGAACGCGCAGCGCTCGGCAATCTCGACAGTCGTTGCCAGCGCTTCCGGCAGGTCTGCGAACAGTGCCGTCATTTCGGCGCGGGTCTTGAACCGGTGCTCCGCCGTCAGTTGGCGGCGTTCCGCGTCGGCGACGAGCCGGCCTTCAGCGATACACAGCAATGCGTCATGGGCCTCGTAATCCTCGCGCGTAGCGAAGAATGGCTCGTTGGTCGCGACAAGCGGAATGCCGCGCGCATAAGCGAGTTCAATCAGGGCCGCCTCGGCGGCGCGCTCGCCCGGCATGCCGTGGCGCTGCAATTCGAGATATAGCCGATCGCCGAACAGCCGTTGCAGCGTCTCGGATCGCGATTGCGCGAGCGCATCCTGCCCGCCGGCGAGCGCAGCATCGAGAGGACCGCCCGGTCCACCGGACAGCGCAATCAGGCCGGCGGTCTCGCCATTGAGCCAATCGAGGCGAACATGCGGGCGCTGTTGCGGCTCGGTTTCGAGATACGCCCGCGAGCATAACCGCATCAGGCTGCGGTAGCCTTCCTGCCGCGCCGCCAGCAGCACAATCCGAGCGAAATATTCATTCGGCGCCGCCGTCCCTCCCGGACCGCTTCGTTTCTCCTGGTCACCGAAATCAATTCCAAGCGTGCAGCCGACGATCGGCTGGATGCCGCCGCCCGCGAGCTTTTCCGAAAACTCGAGCGCGCCGAACATATTGTCCGTGTCGGTCAGAGCCAGAGCGGGTTGCCGGTCCTTTTTCGCAAGTTCGGCAAGCCGCGCGATGGTCAGCGCGCTCTCAAGCAGCGAGTAGGATGAGTGGACGTGCAGATGGACGAAGCGCGGCTCGGTCGCGGCAGTTTTGGGCCTGTCAGCCATGGACCTGTCAGCAATGTGCGTTGTGTTTGAACCGTCAGCATCGGCTGAAGTACCGATTCTGGCGCCCGCGAGCATGGCGGATCGCGAGCACCGCTGTCCATCATAGCGGCCACACCCTGGCGGGCCGCGCACAAAATCTTATCCACAAGCCGTCCCGCCGGTGCATACGGCGCCGCTAGTCCTCAAACGACCCCGAGCACCTGTGCCCAAACCGCAATCGTCGCCAAAAACAAGGTGATGGAGGCAAGTGCCAGCGCCTCTTCGAGTACTGTGCGCAACATGATCGGCTCCCCTATTCAGATCTCATGGGTCAGTATTGTTCCTGTTTTGTTCTTCATTGTCAAGCCGGCTTTGGGACGGCAGTCCTGCACGGCAGCATCGTTCTGTGACGCGGCGGTCGGAGTGCTTCTGCTCACGGCACTGTGTGGTGCCCAAGGTTACGCCGATGGACTAAGGCACCAGCGCCGGTGTTAAGGCCATAGGGTCGTATGCTGGCGAGGTCGTTTATGAAGCTTTGGCTCGCGACGATTAGCATTTGCTCCGCCATGGCGGTAATCAGTCCTTCAGCCCAGGCGCAGAACTATCCCTGGTGCGCCAACTACGGTGCACCCTTCGGCGACGGCGGCACCAATTGTGGATTTACGACTCGTGAGCAGTGTATGGCGACCGTGAGCGGCATCGGCGGCTCGTGCGACCGCAACACGCAATATGTTCCGCCTGCTGGTCCCAAAGGCGGGCGCGGGGTAGCGAGGCATCGCCGGCACTATCGACACCACCAAGGCGATTGACGGACAGCCGTAACTTGGAAAGCAGGAAACACCTCTGGAGGCGACAATGAAAGCTTCACTGATCACACTCGGAATTCTGCTCGGCACGGTGGCGTTCTCCGGTGGCAGCGCCAGCGCGCAAAACTATCCGTGGTGTGCCCAGTACGGCGGCAAGGCGGGTGGCGGCCAGAATTGCGGCTTCTCGACCTACGAACAATGCATGGCGGCGCTCAGTGGCAATGGCGGCTTCTGTAACCGCAACACGCAATATACCGGCGGCGGCAACGGCGGCTCCGGCTATCACCGCCGGCATCATCGGTATCATCAGTACGATTGACCGCTCGAGCCGCGAGGCTCAGCTCAGTTCGACCACCAGACCGTCACGAATGGTGACGCGGCGATCCATTTGCGCGGCAAGATCGAGATTGTGGGTCGCGATCACGGCCGCAAGGCCCGAGGCGCGAACCAATTGCGTTAGCGCGCCGAACACGTGGCCGGCGGTATGAACATCGAGATTGCCGGTGGGTTCGTCCGCCAACAACAGCCGCGGCGCATTTGCGACCGCGCGCGCGATGGCAACGCGCTGCTGCTCGCCGCCCGACAGTTCCGCCGGCCGGTGCGTGAGGCGCTCCTTCAGCCCGAGATACGTCAGGAGTTCGTTCGCGCGGTCACCTGCCTCCCGGCGCGACAAGCCGCGGATCATCTGCGGCAGCATTACATTCTCCAGCGCGGTGAATTCCGGCAGCAGATGATGAAACTGATAAACGAACCCGATATCGCTGCGCCGCATGCGGGTTCGCTCTGCATCGCTCATGTGCGAGGTAGCGACGCCATCGACATAAACTTCGCCAGCATCGGGATGTTCGAGCAGGCCGGCAATATGCAAGAGCGTTGATTTGCCGGCGCCTGACGGCGCGACCAGCGCCACCGACTGGCCCGGCCACACCGCAAGCTCCGCGCCTCGCAACACATCGAGCGTGGAATTGCCTTGATGGAATTTGCGGCCGATGCCGTGCAGAAAGACGAACGGACGCTGTTCGTCGCCTTGCGGGGCCGGCGCCGGAGTTTCGGTAATCGCGGTCTTCTCGTCCATCGCGCCTGATCACTCGTAGCGAAGCGCTTCGACCGGATCTAACCGGGCTGCGCGCCAGGACGGATAAAGCGTTGCCAGTAATGACAGACCAAGCGCCATCACCACCACGGCCGTGGTCTCGCGGAAGTTCATGTCGGCTGGCAACTTGGACAGAAAGTAGAGTTCCGGATTGAACAGGTCGGTGTGGGTGAGCCAGGCGAGAAAGCGCCGGATCGAATCGATGTTGAGGCAGACCACGGTGCCGAGCAGAAAACCCGCCAGGGTGCCGACGACGCCGATCGACGATCCTGTGATCAGGAAAATGCGCATGATGGAGCCTTGGCTCGCGCCCATTGTTCGCAGGATGGCGATGTCGCTGCCCTTGTCCTTCACCAGCATGATCAGCCCGGACACGATGTTGAGCGCGGCGACCAGGACGATCAGCGTCAGAATCAGAAACATGACGTTGCGTTCCACTTGAAGCGCATTGAAGAAGGTGGCGTTGCGCTGCCGCCAGTCGATCATGTAGATCGGCCGTGCAGCCGCGTCGCTGACCAGCTTGCGGAATTCGTCGATGCGATCCGGAGCATCGGTATAAACTTCAATCGCCGTCACGTCGCCGTTGCGGTTGAAATAGGCCTGCGCCTCCGGCAGCGGCATGAAGACAAAGGCCGCGTCGTATTCCGACATGCCGATCGTGAATACCGCGGCGACCTTGTAGGTCTTGATCCGCGGCGTCGTGCCCATCGGCGTCACCGCGCCACGTGGCGCGACCAGCGTGATGTTGTCGCCGGCGCGCAGCGACAGTTGTTCGGCGAGGCGGCTGCCGATCGCGAGCCCCTGCCCTTGATCGAAGCCGGCGAGCGTACCCTGCTTGATGTTGTTGGCGATCGAGCCAAGCTTGGCGAGGTCAGCGGCACGAATGCCGCGCACCAGCACGCCCGAGGCATTGAACGGCGACGAGGCCAGCGCTTGGCCTTCGACGATTGGCGCGGCCAGCCGAATCCCCGGCACTTTCGAGACACGGTCGGCGACCGCCGCCCAATCGGTGAGTGGGCGCTCCAGCGGTTGGATCAACAGGTGACCGTTCAGCCCGAGAATTTTCTCCAGCAATTCCTGCCGGAAGCCGTTCATCACCGCCATGACGATGATCAGGGTCGCCACGCCCAGCATGATGCCGAGGAAGGAAAAGCCGGCGATGACGGAGATGAATCCCTCTTTCCGCCGCGCCCGCAGATAGCGCAGCGACAGCATCCATTCAAACGGAGCAAAGGCGTGCGTGCCGGTCGGATCGGACATTCGGCTATGGGTCCCCGCGAACTGCCGGAGTTTCACACGATTTTGGCGCTTTCAAGCCAGGATTCGCTTGTTCGCAACGTCGCAGCGCACAGTTTCATGCGCCAAATCGGGCCAGCACTTCGGCCGGCGTGATGGTTTCACGCGTCCCATCCGCGCGCCGCTTGACCTCGACCTTGCCTTCGGCGAGGCCACGCGGCCCAACCAGGATCTGCCAGGGAATGCCGATGAGGTCGGCCGTGGCGAATTTCGCGCCCGGCCGTTCGTCGAGGTCGTGGTACAGCGTGTCGATCCCCTTCGCGGTCAGCGCGGCGTAAAGCCCCTCGCAGGCGGTATCGGTATCGGCCCCACCCTGCTTGAGATTGAGGATGATGACCCGGAACGGCGCGACGGGTTCCGGCCACTTGATTCCCGCCTCGTCATGGAAGGCCTCGATGATGGCGCCGGCAAGTCGCGAGACGCCGACGCCGTAGGAGCCGCCATGAATTGGCCGCTCCACCCCATCGGGTCCCGACACCACCGCCTTCATCGGTATCGAGTACTTGGTGCCAAAATAGAAGATTTGGCCGACTTCGATGCCGCGGGTATGGAGCCGCTTGTCCGGCGGCACTTCATGTTCGAAGCGCGCCTGGTCGTGGACGTCCTGGGTCGCGGCGTAAAGGTTCGTCCACTGCCGGATGGTCGGCGACAGGTCGCCCTCATAATCCACGTCGGCGCCTGGGATCGGCAGGTCCAGAACATCCCTGTTGCAGAACACCCCGGATTTGCCGGTCTCGGCCAGGATGAGGAATTCATGGGAGAGGTCGCCGCCGATCGGTCCGGTTTCGGCCCGCATCGGGATGGCCTTGAGCCCCATACGGGCGAATGTGCGCAGATAAGCGACGAACATCTTGTTATAGGATAGCCGCGCCGCCGCCTCGTCGACGTCGAACGAATAGGCGTCCTTCATGAGGAACTCGCGTCCACGCATGACGCCGAAGCGCGGCCGCTGTTCGTCGCGGAACTTCCACTGGATGTGATAGAGGTTCTTCGGCAGGTCGCGGTAGGACCGGATCGAGGAGCGAAAAATCTCCGTGATCATGTCCTCGTTGGTCGGCCCATAGAGCAGTTCGCGCTCGTGACGATCCTTGATCCGCAGCATCTCCGGCCCGTAGGCATCGTACCGGCCGCTTTCGCGCCACAGATCGGCGAGTTGCAGGGTCGGCATCAGGAGTTCGATCGCGCCGGCGCGGTCCTGCTCCTCGCGCACGATCTGCTCGATCTTCTTGAGCACGCGGAAGCCGAGCGGCAGCCAGGCGTAGATGCCAGCGGCCTCCTGACGGATCATACCGGCACGCAACATCAGCCGATGGGAGGCGATCTCGGCTTCCTTGGGTGTCTCACGCAGGCTCGGCAAGAAGAAACGGGACAGGCGCATGGAGCTCATCGACGTTGAGGAATCGCTATTGCGGGCAGTCAAGACGCATCGGCGCGGCAAACACAAGCGCGCCGTGTTCCAAATTTGGAACAGTGGGCGGCGGGTTTATTTTGTTTGGGATGCCCACAAACTGATGACAAGCCTACAAATCTCAATTACGAATGGGCAGCTATCCCCATGTCGCGAGCTTGAACGCGGTCATATCGGGATAGCGGTCCAAGTCTTGGGAGGATGGCCTTCAGAGCGCGAACCTAACGCCGCCACCCCACCGTAACCAAAATTCTCCAAATCAGGTGCGGATGAAGGCCGGACGTGGAATGGTTAAGGCAGGGCTTCGACCCTGCCTTTCTTTTTTGCCGTCATTGGATGCCAAAAGCTGCGATAATAATCCTCGTAAATTATTGAAATAACTTAATATTTTCCATTGAATTGCAATCCAAGCGGCTTGAGAATCTGGTCCAACGTCACGAGCCGGTCGGCATAGACGACGTAAAAGACGCCAAATACCGCGCAGGTGATCAGCGTCGTCCAGACGAGCTTGCGGCCGAGCATCGGCACCAGCGGCGCCCCAGGATCGGTCCCCGGAATGACCTCGCCAACCTCCTGCTGGCTGCGCACGCCCCACGGCAACACGGCAAACAGCGTCACCCACCAGATCAGGAAAAAAACCGCTGCGGCAGTGGGGATGGACATCAGGTCTCTCAGCCCTGCTCTAGTTCGACAAGCGTGCCGGAAAAGTCCTTGGGATGCAGGAACAGCACCGGCTTGCCGTGCGCGCCGGTCTTCGGCTCGCCATCGCCGAGCACCCGCATCCCTGCGGCCCGTAAGGCGTCACGCGCTTCGCGAATATCATCGACCTCGTAGCACAGGTGGTGCATGCCGCCATCCGGGTTCCGCTCCAGGAATTTGGCGATCGGCGAGGCCTCCCCGAGCGGTGCCAATAGCTCGATCTTGGTATTGGGCAGCGTTACGAACACGGTGGTCACGCCATGCTCCGGCTGTGGCACGGCGGCCGACACCTCAGCGCCGAGGACGCCGCGGTAAACCCCGGCCGCTTTGTCGAGGTCGCGCACCGCAATAGCGACGTGATTGAGCCTGCCGATCATGGTCTCGTTCCCCTTCGCTGCTTCCCGGCAGTGGACGCTAATTCTTGGTGCGGCCGAACTTGGCCATCAGTTGATCCCGGATCGGTTCGAGAATGCTGGCCTTCTCTTTCTCGGCGCCCGACAGGATATCCTGCACGATGTCCTTTGCGGAGCGGCCGCTCCACCCGGCATCGCGGAAATAGATGTTGGCGGCGTTGCCGACGACGTAGGTGCTCCAGGCCGCGGCCAGGCCCTGCGGTACAGCCGTTAGGACCGTGCTGGTGCCAAAGGTCACGGTCCGCAACAGGTCGGCGGCGAGATGCAGCCCATATTCGGCCGCCGCCATCAGCCCCCAGGCGCGCAGAATTTCGAGCACCATGTTCTGCGCGCTCTTGAGCGAGAACTCGGTCCCGTAGATGGCGCCGATGCGCTGCACCATCAGCGCGTCGCTCGCCATGCCGGCCAGGATATCGAACACCGGCACCGGATTGGCCCCGACCACCAGCGCCTTGCCGAGCATGAAATAATAGATCAGCCGCGTCACTTCCTTGCCGCGCACGTGCTGCTTCAGCTCCTTGATGCGGTCGCTGACCTCGGAGGCGAACAGGCTGGCATTGAGCGCGATGATCGCCTTGCCCTCGCGGTCGAGCACTTCGAGCATCCGAGCCTCGAGAGCCTCGATCCTCGGCTTCGGTTGAAACCGTGTGATCTCGATCGTGCCGTCGGCCTTGTGGATCTCGCGCTCACCCTCGCGCGGCGCCGCCGCGGCCAACACGATATCGTCAGGTCCGATGCGGTTGCCGACCTTGCGCAGGACCAACTCGGTAATCTCCTTGATCTGCACCGGGCCGAGCAGATCGGCCTTGTTGATGACAAGCACGATCGGTTTGTGCAGGTCGCTGAGCTGGGTAAAGGCCTCGATCTCGACCCGATTGAGGTCGCCGTCCGTGACGAACAGCACCAGGTCGGTATAGCGCACCGTTTCCTCGGCGAGCTTGCCGCGCAGTTCGCCTGCCGCTTCGTTGATGCCTGGCGTGTCGACAAGCACCAGCCTCGTGTTCTTGAAGCCCGTCTTGGCGATCTTGTCCGTCGAGCCGTGCTCTGCCGACACCGCAAAGATGGTCTCGCCGGCAAGCGCGTTGAGCAGCGCGCTCTTGCCCGAACCGACTTCGCCAAACGCCGCGATCTCGACGCGGCCGTTTTCGAGCTTCGAGGTGAAATCCTCGATCTCGCGCATCTCCTTTTCGATGGCGGCGCGCTCGGCCGGCCGCAGCCGCGAGTCTCCGGACAGGCGGCGCAGCGCTTCGATGGTATCGGGCAGGACGGTCTCGTCTTGCATGGTTGGATCACGCCGCCACGAACTTGAGTGTCCGCCCGGCGCTCGCAGGAAAGTCACGGCCAAGCAGATTGATCAGCGCCTTGACGTCACTCGCAGGACGCCGCAACTCGACACGCACGGCGCCACGCGCATCCTCGATCTCGCGTTCGACCGGCGCTGGCGCACCGGCGGCCGAAATCACACGGCCAGGCGCGAATTGTTTCGGCATCTTGGAGCGAATCGAAAGCAGTACCGCGTCGCGGTCAGCCGCCGTGAATTGGTCCGCCTTGTTGAGCACGACATAAAGCGGTTTGCCGGTGCCGATCAGCCGCGCAATGGCGTTGAGTTCGGGTGCGCGCAGGTCTTGATCGACCACGAACAGAATGCCGTCGCTGGCCGTCGCAGCCGCGGCAAGCGCGACGAGCTGGCTCGTATCGCCTTCCGCCGGTCCGGCATCGAGCAAACGCACGAGGTCGCTGCCGTCGGCGGCGTTTGCGCCGGTCGCCTCGCCGAGCGTCGTGATCAGAGCGGTCTTACCGCTATAGGCCGGGCCGGTGACGAAAAGCGACCAGCGTGCGTCCGCCGTGGGCGCGCGCGGTGGGTAGGGACCGGGCATGGGAGCGGTGATCGGCGGCGCGTCGACGCGCACCGCTGTCCGCCTGCTGTCGCGCGACCATTTCTTCGCGATCGCATCGGCGCGCCGGCCTACGACGTCGGCGGGTAACGGAGGCGGAGGCTCCGCGGGAGGCAACATATGGCTCTGATGCCTTGGCGCGGACATGCGCCGGACGCGGAGCCAGGTCACGCTGCCGACCCCGATAAAGAAACAAGCCAATACTATTCCGTAAGTAGCTTCAATATAAGGGTTTTTAAGCGTATCAAAGGTCAGCGCGATATGTGACAATAGCCACACGCCAAAAGCCAAAACCCCGGCTGCAATCGCCAGGAGCAGGACGCGGGCCAGCACATCAGGCTTCGCGGCAAACACCAGCAGCGGCGCAAACCACCTCAGCATGCTACCTGCCCGCTGCCAGTCTCCATCACGCCACCAATATAGGGCGGCAAAGGACCCCCGCTACACCTCCAGCACGTGGACGTGGCAGATCGGCTTCTTGTGCCAACGCTCGGCAACGGCCGCCCGCACCGCACGGCGCACCGCTTCGCCGACGGCATCTGGATCGCGGCGGCGAGGCCTGGGCAACGATTCAAAGGCGTGCTCGAGCGCCTCGCGAGCCACATCCGCCATGGAATGCCCGGCCGCATCAGTCTCCGGAATGCCGAACAGTTCGACCTCCGGGTCGGCGACCAGCGCGCCCTTGTCACTCAACGCGAGCGCCACTGTTACAAGACCAGCGAAGCTCAGCCTGCGGCGCGAAGTCACCGTGCGGGCCTCGGCGCCGATCAGGAGCGTGCCGTCCTTGTAGAGCCTTCCGGAAGGGATCTCGTCGATGATCTCGGCGCCGTTCGGTGCGAGTCTGATCAGGTCCCCGTTGCGACAGACCAGCACCTGCGGAACGCCGGCCTTTCGGGCGAGCGCCGCGTGCTCGGACAAATGCAGCGCTTCACCATGGGCGGGGATCAGAATTCTCGGCCGCACCCAGCCGATCATGTCGGTGAGTTCGGCGCGGCGCGGGTGGCCCGAGACGTGAACCAGGTGCGTGCGGTCGGTGATGATCTCGATCCCCTGCCCCACCAGGCCGTTGATCACCCGGTCGACGGCTTTCTCATTTCCCGGAATGGCGCGCGACGAAAAGATCACCCGGTCGCCGCGCCCCAGCGTCACCTCTGGGTGCTCGCCCTCGGCGATGCGCGAAAGTGCGGCGCGCGGCTCGCCCTGGCTACCGGTGCAGAGCGCCAGCACTTTGTCGGCCGGCAGGTAGCCGTAGCTGCGTGCATCATGAAAATCCTGGACGCCGTCGAGATAGCCGGTCTCGCGCGCGACGCCGATCACGCGCTCCATGGCGCGGCCGACAACAACGACTTCGCGGTCGGCGGCGCGCGCCGCATTCGCCACGGCGCGGATGCGGTCGACGTGGGAGGCAAACGTCGTCACGGCGATGCGCGCGGGCGCGGTACGCACCAATTCGGCAATCGTCTTGGCGACGTCCGCCTCCGATGGAGAGCGGCCGTCACGCACCGCGTTGGTCGAATCCCCGATCAACGCCAGCACGCCGGCATCGCCAAGCGCGGTGAGCCGCTCTGCATCGGTCCTCGAGCCGGCGAGCGGGGTCGGATCGATCTTCCAATCCCCGGTATGCAGCACGGTGCCGGCCGGCGTACGGATCGCCAGCGCATTGGATTCGGGAATCGAGTGCGCGACGCTTATGAATTCGACGTCGAACGGGCCGAGCGTGATCTTCCCGCGAAGCGGCACAACGTTGACGGGGATTTTCGGCGCGCCCGGTTCGCCCGCCCGCTTGGCCTCGAACAAGGCAGCCGTAAATGGCGTGGCATAGAGCGGAACGTTGAGCCGCGGCCACAAATCGATCAGCGCGCCGAGATGATCCTCATGACCGTGTGTGAGCACAAGGCCGAGAATGTTTTTGCGCTCTTCAAGCAGAAAGCGGATATCCGGCATGATCAGGTCGATGCCGGGCAGATGCTCCTCTGACGCGAACGACACGCCACAATCGACGATCAGCCACTGGCGGCGCCGCTCATCGCCGAAGCCGTAGATCGAGAGGTTCATCCCGATCTCGCCGATACCGCCGAGCGCCGCGAAAACGAGTTCACTCGGCATCATTTGGCCTTTCGCAGGAGCGTGTCGGGTGCGACGGGTTCCGCCAGGGGAAACACATCGCCGGCCGAAATCAGTTCTGTGCGGCCGTTGCTCAGCTCTAGCATGAGACGGCCAGACGCATCGACGCCGGCGAAGAGCCCGGTCTTCTCGCCGCCGCCGGTGCGAACGCGGATCGGCTCGCCAATGCCGCGCGCCGCCGCGAGCCAGTCCGCAAGAATACCGCTAAAGCCGCCACCATGGTCCCATTGCCCGAGGCGTCGCAGCATGGTCGCGGAAAGCCGCAAAAACAATTGCTCCGGGCTAACCTCGGCACCATGGGCGCAGAGCGCAGTCGCCGGATACAGCATCGGCGCACCGGAGCGCGGCTGACCCTCGGCCGGGGCTTCCGGGCAGTGCCTGCAATTTACGCCAATGCCGATGATCACGCTCATGCCTGCGGACGGATCGTGCTCGCCTTCAATCAGAATGCCGGCGCATTTGCCTCCAGCAAGCAAGACGTCGTTTGGCCATTTCAAAGCGAGCTGTGGCGCCAGCGCCGGCGCGGCGGCTGCAATTGCGTCGCGTACCGCCAGCGCAGTGACGAAAGCAAGCTCGGGCGTGCGACCGGGCGGCGCAGCCTCTCGCATCAGGAGACTCGCATAAAGATTGCCGGGCGGTGAAAACCATGAGCGGTCGCCGCGGCCCCGGCCGGCCGTCTGCGTCCGCGCCGTGATCCACAGCGGCCCTGCCTCGCCAGAGCGGCTGCGCGCTTCGCGGTTGGTCGAATCGACGGTGGCAAGAGCGGCGAGCCGCACCCCTGCCGCGGCTGCGGCCGGATCAAGCTGCATCAGAACAGGGAGCGTGCGGCCGCGCTCGCCGCGGTGACGAGCGGCCCCGGGTAAACGAAGAACAGGATGTTGAACAAGCCGCAAATCGCCAGCACCACCCGAAGCTCGACGGGCATCGCATAAAAGCCTTCGGCCGCCTCGTCGAAATACATGATCTTGACGATGGCCAGATAGTAGTAGGCTCCGACCACGGTAGCGAGCATGCCAATGACCGCGAGAATATAGAAATCCGGCCTTGATGGCGGCCAGGAACACGTAGAACTTGCCGAAGAACCCGGCGAGCGGCGGCACCCCGGCCATCGAGAATAAAAGCATCGCAAAGAGAAACGCCGTGGTCGGGTGCGTACGCGCCAGACCGGCGAGCTGATCGATCGATTCCACCATGCCGGTCGAGCGCCGCAGCGACAGGATCACGGCGAATACGCCGAGCGACATGGCGACGTAAATCGCAATGTAGAGCATCACGCCCTGGACGCCCTCGGCCGTGCCGGCCGCGAGCCCGATCAGCGCATAGCCCATGTGCCCGATCGACGAATAGGCCATCAGCCGCTTGATATTGCGCTGACCAATGGCCGCGAACGAGCCGAGCAGCATCGAGGCAATCGAAACGAAAACGACGATCTGCTGCCATTCCGTGGTTATTCCGGGAAACGCCAGCACGGCCGCGCGCACGAACATGGCGATGCCGGCGACTTTCACAGCGGATGCGAAAAACGCCGTCACCGGAGTCGGCGCGCCCTCGTAAACGTCGGGCGTCCACATGTGGAACGGGACCGCGGAGACCTTGAAGCAGAAGCCCGCGAACAAAAACACGAGTCCGAAGATCAGGCCGATGCCGCCATGCGGGGCCGCGTGCGCGATGCCCGTGAAGGTCACGGTTCCGGTGAAGCCGTAAATCAGCGACGCCCCATAGAGCAGCATGCCGGAGGACAGCGCACCCAGCACGAAGTATTTCAAACCGGCTTCGGTTGAGCGCAGGCGGTCCCGATGGCTTGCCGCCACGACGTAGAGCGCCAGACTCATCAGCTCCAGACCGAGATAGAGCGCGATCAAATCGGCGGCCGAAATCAGCATCATCATGCCGAGCGTCGACAGCAGCACCAGCACGGAGTACTCGAATCGCTCCTGCCTCTCGTGCTTGGCATAGTCGATCGACATGGCAATAGCCGCGGCTGAGCCGAGCAGGGCCAGGATTTTCAGGAAGCGGGCGAAGTCATCGACAACGAAGCTGCCGCCGAAGCTGACGAGCTTGCCACCCGGCAGCAGCAGCAGGATCACACCGGCGATGATCAGAAGCGCGATCGCCGAATAGTCCACGACCCGCACCGGGAGCGCGCCGCGAAACGCGCCGAGCATCAGCAGCGCCATGGCGCCCAGCGCCAGCACGATTTCCGGCAATAGCGGCACGAACCCCGGGAGTTGTGCAGCGTTCATCGTTTTACCTCGCCAAGGCCGCTGCCTGCACGCCGTGGAGCGCGTGATGATAGTTGTCGATCAATTGCGACACCGAGACTGCCGAGAAATCGAGCACCGGTTTCGGATAAACGCCGATCAGGATCGTGAGCACGACGAGCGGCGCGAGAATGATCATCTCACGCCAGCCGATGTCTTTGATCCACAGCAGGTTTGGCTTCTCGAGCCTGCCGAAGATCACCTTGCGGTAGAGCCACAGCATGTAGCAGGCCGAAAGGATGGTGCCGAGCGTGGCTAGCGTCGCGACCCAGGTATTGACGCGGAATGTTCCGATCAGCGTCAAGAACTCGCCGACGAAACCCGACGTGCCCGGCAGCCCGAGATTGGCGAGCGCGAACACCATGAACACAAAGGCGTAGATCGGCATGCGATTAACCAGCCCGCCATAGGCGGCGATCTCGCGCGTGTGCATGCGGTCGTAGACCACGCCAACGCACAGGAACAGCGCGGCGGATACGATGCCATGGGAAATCATCTGGAAAATGCCGCCGGCAACGCCCTGCGCGGTGACCGCGAAGATACCCATGGTGACGAAACCCATATGGGCAACCGAGGAATAGGCGATCAGCTTCTTCACGTCCTCTTGCATCAGCGCCACGAGCGACGTGTAGACGATGGCAATAACCGACAGTGCAAAGACCAGCGGAGCCAGCTGTTGCGTCGCGTCCGGGAACATCGGCAGCGAGAAGCGCAGAAAGCCGTAACCGCCCATTTTCAGGAGGATTGCTGCGAGGATCACCGATCCGGCAGTTGGGGCCTCAACGTGGGCGTCCGGCAGCCAGGTATGGACCGGCCACATCGGCATCTTGACCGCGAACGACGCCAAAAAGGCGAAAAACGCCCAGGTTTGCAGCGCGCGCGGGAAGGCGTGATGCAACAACGTCGGAATGTCGCTGGTGCCGGCGTCCCAATACATCGCCATGATGGCGAGCAGCATCAGCACCGAGCCGAGGAACGTGTACAGAAAAAATTTGAAACTGGCATAAACCCGGCGCGGTCCGCCCCAAACGCCGATGATGATGAACATCGGGATGAGGCCGCCTTCGAAAAAGAAGTAGAACAGCACCAGATCGAGCGCACAGAAGGTGCCGACCATGAGCGTTTCAAGCACCAGGAAGGCGATCATGTATTCGCGCACCCGACGCTGGATCGCGTCCCAGCTCGCCAGGATCGAGATCGGCATCAGCGCCGTGGTCAGGATCACGAACGGCAACGAAATGCCGTCCACGCCCATCGAGTAATTGATCGCGCCGCCGAGCCATGGCCGCTTCTCGACAAACTGGAAATCGGCCGTCGATGGATCGAAACGCCAGACCAGGATCAGCGAAATCACGAACGTGATCAGCGTCGTCCACAGCGCGAGCCAGCGGGCGTTGCGGACGCCGGCCTCATCGTCGCTCAGAAAGGCGATGAACAGCGCGCCGACGAGCGGCAGGAACACGACGACGGAGAGGATCGGCCAGCTCGTCATCCGTGCACCCCGTAGAACGTGAACCAGGTGATGGCGATAGCGACGCCGATCAGCATGGCGAAGGCATAGTGATAGAGATAGCCGGTTTGCAGGCGGACGACGTTACGCGTGACATCGAGCACGCGCGCGGAGACGCCATCGGGGCCGAAGCCGTCGATAATGAAGCCGTCGCCGCCCTTCCACAGCAGGCGGCCGAGCCACATCAGCGGCCGCACGAGCAGCGTGTCGTAGATCTCGTCAAAATACCATTTGTTGAGCAGGAACTGGTACAGCACCTGCTGCTGACGCGCCAATTCCTTGGGCACATCCGGCCGGCGGATATAGAAGTACCAGGCGACCAGAAAGCCGCCGATCATCATCACGGTCGGCGACAACGTCACCAGCAGCGGCAGCTTTTCCGCTTCCTCGTAGAGTTTATCGGCGGTCACGAGTCGCAGCGCGTCGTGGAAGACGGTGTCGGCGCCGTGCCCGGTGAACACCGCAAGCACGGGGTAACCGGCAGCTATGGAGCCGACAGCGAGCAGCGCCAGCGGCACAAGCATCACCAGTGGGCTCTCATGCGCGCGCTCGTAGTGCTCGCGGTCGTGCGGCTCGCCGTGAAAGGTCATGAAGATCAGGCGCCAGGAATAGAATGCGGTCAACGCGGCAGCGCCCAGCGTCATGATGAAGCCATACGCCGCCATCGGATTGGCGCTGACATCCGCGGACTCGATGATCGCATCCTTGGAAAAGTAGCCGGCCGTAAGCGGGAAGCCTGTCAGCGCCAGCGTGCCGATCAGCATCGTGGCGTAGGTGAAAGGCAGCTTGCGCCATAGCCCGCCCATGTGGCGCATGTCCTGCTCGTGGTGCATCGCGATGATCACCGAGCCGGAGCCGAGGAACAACAACGCCTTGAAGAAAGCATGTGTGAACAGGTGGAACATGCCGACCGAATAGGCGCCGACACCCATGGCGACGAACATGTAGCCGAGCTGCGAACAGGTCGAATAGGCGACGACGCGCTTGATGTCGTTCTGCACCAGGCCGACCGTCGCGGCGAACATGCAGGTGGTGGCGCCGATGAAAGTGACGAAGGCCGAAGCGCCGGGCGAAAGCGCAAACAGCGGCGACAGCCGCGCCACCATGAACACGCCGGCGGTCACCATGGTGGCGGCGTGAATCAGCGCCGAGACCGGTGTCGGGCCTTCCATCGCATCCGGCAGCCAGGTATGCAGCAGGAACTGCGCCGACTTGCCCATGGCGCCCATGAACAAAAGCAGGCAGACGGTGGTCAGCGCGTCCACATTCCAGCTCAGGAAATGAAAGCTCTTGCCGGCAAGCGCCGGGGCTTGCGCGAAAATCGTGTCGAAATCGACCGCGCCGGTCAGCGCGAACACGGCGAAAATGCCGAGCGAAAAACCGAAATCGCCGACGCGGTTGACGACAAACGCCTTGATCGCCGCCGCATTGGCCTCGGGCTTGTGGTACCAGAAACCAATCAGAAGGTAGCTGGCGAGGCCGACGCCCTCCCAGCCGAAGAACATCTGCACCAGATTGTCCGCCGTCACCAGCATCAGCATGGCGAAGGTGAAGAACGACAGGTAGCAGAAGAAGCGCGGCCGGTACGGATCGTCCGACATGTAGCCGATCGAGTAGAGATGGACGAGCGACGAGATCGTCGTCACCACGACCAGCATCACCGCGGTCAGGGCGTCGATGCGCAGCGCCCATTCGGAATGCAGGTCGGCGAAGCTGATGAAGCTGAACAGGCGGATGCGCGCCTCGTGACCGGCGAAGCCGACATCGTAGGCGCCATACCAGGACAGCACGCACGAGATGATCAGCAATGAGGTGGTGATCAATTCCGCCGCTCGTGAGCCCGCGGCAGCCGGTTCACTCGGGTGCTCCTCACTGTGTGAAGCACCGGCGGCGGCATGCGCCTCGTGCGGCGATGGCGCGGCATGCGCGTGACTTTCGTCGACCAGACCCGCCGCATGGTCGTGATGCGGCGGCGGTGGATTCTCGCCGGGAAAGCGATTGCGGGCGCCGAACAGCGAGATGGCGCCCGCGATGATGGCGCCGATCAGCGGCAGCGCGACGATGGCTTCGTACATGCCGCTCAACCCTTCATCAGATTAATGTCTTCGACCGCGATCGACCCGCGGTTGCGGAAAAAAGCAACCAGGATAGCGAGCCCGATCGCCGCCTCCGCGGCCGCCACGGTAAGCACGATCAGCGCATAGACCTGTCCGACGATGTCTCCGAGGAAGCTCGAAAACGCCACCAGGTTGATGTTGACCGCAAGCAGAATGAGTTCGATCGACATCATGATGATGATCACGTTCTTGCGGTTGAGGAAGATGCCGAAGATCCCGAGCGTGAACAGGATCGCGGCGACCGAAAGGTAATGGCCCAGTCCGATCGTCATGACAGCCCCTGCCCCGGCTTGACGTTGACCAGATCGATCGCGCTGGCGCGGTTACGCGCCACCTGATTGGCGATGTTCTGACGCCGCACTTGCGGCTTGTGCTGCAGCGTCATGACGATGGCGCCGATCATCGACACCAGCAGGATGAGACCGGCACCCTCGAAGAAATAGACGTATTTGGTATAGAGCACGAGGCCGAGCGCCTCGGTGTTGCTGATGTTGGCCGCGACGGCGGCCATTTGACGCGCAGCCGGCGCGATCACCCAGCCGCCGACGACAAGCAGAAGCTCAGCGAGCAGGATGCCGCCGATCAGCGCGCCGACCGGCAGGTAGCTGAGAAAGCCCTGGCGCAGCTCGGCGAAATCGACGTCGAGCATCATCACCACGAACAGGAACAGCACGGCGACGGCGCCGACATAGACGACGATCAGGATCATCGCCAAAAACTCGGCGCCGAGCAGCACGAACAGTCCCGCCGCGTTGACGAAGGCGAGAATGAGAAACAGCACCGAGTGCACCGGGTTGCGCGAGGTCACGACCATGACGGCCGAGGCGACGCACACGCCGGCGAACAGATAAAAGAAAATCGCGTTGATGATCATCGCTCTGCTGGCTCACCTATAGGGTGCATCGAGCGCGATGTTCTTGGCCAACTCACGCTCCCAGCGGTCGCCATTCGCCAGGAGCCGCTCCTTGTCGTAGTAGAGTTCCTCGCGCGTTTCGGTGGCGAATTCGAAATTCGGCCCTTCGACGATGGCGTCGACCGGGCACGCCTCCTGGCACAGCCCGCAATAGATGCATTTGACCATGTCGATGTCGTAGCGGGTGGTACGGCGAGTACCGTCGTTGCGCCGTGGGCCGGCCTCGATGGTGATGGCCTGCGCCGGACAGATCGCCTCGCACAGTTTGCAGGCGATGCAGCGCTCTTCGCCGTTTGGATAGCGGCGCAACGCATGCTCGCCGCGAAAACGCGGCGACAGTGCGCCCTTTTCGAAGGGATAATTCAGCGTCGCCTTCGGTTTGAAGAAATAGCGCATCGACAACACGATGGCCTGCACGAATTCCTTCAAGAACAGCGAGCGGGCGGCTTGATCCAGTTTCATGTGCGCGAGCCCTGTCTGCCGCCTAGCGAATGAGCGGCGGTGCGCCCCCACCGCCGATCGCCTTGCCGATCCAATAGCCGACCGTGGCAAGAATGGCGATGTCGATTCCCAAAATCACACGCCGCGCTATCGACAGCTTTTCCTCGAACGCTTCGTGTTCCTCGGCCGTCGCCGGCTCGTATTCCGCGCGCATGTACCGATCGAGATAGCGAATTGCCGGGACGTAAAGCCCAACCGCCACGATGATTCCCGCAAGCGCGCCAAGCCAGGCCGGCAGCGAATATTCCATGGGCCGCTCCGATCATTGCGGTCCCCATCCGGTGATCTGCAGCACGCCGGCCACAATCGCGACCATGGCAAGCGAGATCGGCAGGAACACCTTCCAGCCTAGCCGCATCAGCTGGTCGTAGCGATAGCGCGGCACGAACGCCTTCACCATGGCGAACATGAAGAATACGAACAGCGCCTTGAGCACGAACCAAATCACGCCCGGAATCCAGGTGAACGGCGCGACCGGGAATGGCGGCAGCCAGCCGCCGAGGAACAGGATCGTGCACATGGCGCACATCGTAGTAATCGCCACATATTCCCCGAGCATGAACATCATGTAGGGCGTCGAGCCATATTCGACCATGAAGCCCGCGACCAGTTCCGATTCCGCCTCGACCAGATCGAACGGCGGGCGATTGGTCTCCGCCAGCGCCGAGACGAAAAAGATGATCAGCATCGGGAACAGCGGCAGCCAGTACCAGCCGAACAGGCCCCACGGATGGTTTTGCGCCTCGACGATGGCGGACAAATTCAGCGAACCGACGCACAGCAGCACGGTGATGATTACGAAGCCGATCGAGACTTCGTAGGACACCATCTGCGCGGCGGAGCGCAGCGCGGCCAGGAACGGATATTTCGAATTCGACGCCCAGCCCGCCATGATCACGCCGTACACGCCAAGCGAGGAAATGGCGAAGATGTAGAGCACGCCCACATTGATGTTGGCGATGACCCAGCCGGAGCTGACCGGAATGACCGCCCAGGCCGCGAGCGCGAGCGTGCAGGTGACGAGCGGCGCCAGGAGGAACACGCCCTTGTTGGCGCCCGCCGGAATTACCGGCTCTTTCAGCACGAACTTGATCAGATCGGCGAACGACTGGAACAGGCCAAACGGGCCGACCACGTTGGGGCCGCGCCTGATCTGCACGGCCGCCCAGATCTTGCGGTCGGCGAGCAGAATGTAGGCGACCGCTACGAGCAGAATGACAAGGAGCAGCACGCTCTCCCCGATCATGATCAGGAGCGGGAGGATGTAATCGGACCAGAGCGCGTCCATCGTGCTGCCTTATTGCGCCGCCGTCATGGCGGGGCGCCCCTGCGCCAGCGCCGAACATTCCGCCATCACCGCGGAACAGCGGGCGATGGCGTTGGTGAAATAGAAGTCCTCGACGCTCGAACGAAACGGCGCCCGCTCCACCGTGCCGCCGGAACGCGCGGCGAGCTTCCCGATATCGGCGGCATCGCCGGGCGCGATCTGGCCGAGTTTTTGGAAATGCGGGTAAGCCTTGAACAAGGCCTGACGGAGAGCGGCGAGCGAGTCGTAAGGCAGTCGCTGGTGAAGCACGTCCGACAGCGCGCGCAGGATCGCCCAGTCCTCACGCGCATCGCCGGGCGGGAACGAGGCCCGCGTCGCCATCTGCACGCGGCCTTCGGTGTTGACGTAGATCGCCGATTTTTCCGGATAGCCCGCGCCGGGCAGGATCACGTCGGCACGCGCCGCGCCCCGATCGCCGTTGCTGCCGATGTAGATCGCAAATGCCCCGGGCGCGATGTCGATTTCATCGACGCCGAGCAGAAACACGACATCAAGCGTGCCGGCCGCCGCCATCTGCCTCGCGGTGAGGCCGCCCTCACCCGGCACAAAACCGAGATCGAGCGCGCCGACACGCGATGCCGCGCTGTGCAGAACGCTGTAGCCGTTCCAGCCCTCTTTGACGGCGCCCAGTTCACCGGCCGCCTTCGCGGTGAGCGCCGCAACGGCCGCCCCGTCGGGACGGGCGAATGCCGCCGCGCCGACGATAACCAGCGGCTTTTCGGCCTTGCGCAGCGTGTCGGCGAACGAGTGCCGCGCGATATCCGTCAGTGTTTCGGCACCGGCGCCGAGATAATCGTAGGTGTAGGTAAGATCGACCTTCGGGCCAACGAGGCCGATCGGTAGATTGCCCGCCCGCCAACGCTTGCGGATCCGTGCATTGAGCACGGCCGCCTCCTTGCGCGGATTGGCACCGACGATGAGCAGCGCATCGGCGGCGTCGATCCCCGCAATCGTGGCATTGAACAGATAGCTTGCGCGGCCCCAGCGCGGATCGAGCGCCGAGCCATCCTGCCGGCAATCGATATTGCTGACGCCAAGCCGAGTCATCAGATCCTTCAGCGCAAAAATTTCCTCGACCGCAGCGAGATCGCCGGCGATCGCGCCGACGCGTTTGGGATTAGCGCGCGTAAGCTTTGCGGCAATGGCGGCAAGCGCCTCGGGCCAGCTCGCCGGCCGCAGCTTGCCGTTCTCGCGCACGTAGGGCTGATCCAGCCGCTGCGTCCGCAGGCCGTCGACCACGTGCCGGGTTTTGTCGGAAATCCACTCGTCGTTGATGTCGTCATTGACGCGCGGCAGGATACGCATGACCTCGCGGCCGCGCGTGTCGATGCGGATCGCCGAGCCGAGCGCATCCATCACGTCGATCGACTCTGTCTTGCCCAGCTCCCACGGCCGCGCCGCGAACGCATAAGGCTTCGACGTCAGCGCGCCGACCGGGCAGATATCGACGACGTTCGCCTGCAGCTCCGACGTCATAGCCTGTTCGAGATAGGTGGTGATCTCCATGTCCTCGCCGCGCCCGGTGGCGCCCAGCTCCGGCACGCCCGCGACCTCAGCCGAAAAGCGGACGCAGCGCGTGCACTGGATGCAGCGATTCATCGACGTCTTGACCAGCGCTCCAAGATATTTGTCCTCGACCGCGCGCTTGTTCTCGCGGTAGCGGCTGGCGTCGATGCCGTAGGCCATCGACTGATCCTGCAGGTCGCACTCGCCGCCCTGGTCGCAGATGGGGCAATCGAGCGGGTGATTGATCAGCAGAAATTCCATCACGCCTTCGCGCGCCTTGCGCACCATCGGTGAGCGCGTCTTGACCTCGGGCGGCTCGCCCTTCGGCCCGGGGCGGCAGTCGCGCACGCCCCAGGCGCAGCTCGCGACGGGCTTCGGCGAGCCGACCAGTTCGACCAGACACATGCGGCAATTGCCGGCAATCGACAGCCGCTCGTGAAAGCAGAAGCGCGGAATCTCCGCGCCGCCGGCTTCGCACGCCTGCAACAGCGTGTATTCCGGCGGAACGTCGATCTCTTTGCCGTCGACGATGAGCTTGGTCATGCCGCTTGTCCGTCAGGCGCGCTGCACCGCGCCGTCTTCCACAATTGTGCCGTCGCAATACTTTCCCAGCCGAACGCGATGTCGGAAGGACCATGGGCAGTAAGGTGTTCGAGCCGCTCCTTGGCTTCGGCGAGAGACGGCAGGTGGCCTGCCGGTATCCACCACATCACCAGATGCGGAGTGCCCAGCTTGTCGAACCATTCCTCGCGCCGGCCGTAGAACCGCTTGTGCACGGTTTGATAGACATAGCGCTCGAGCGCCTCGGCGCTCTCCCACACCGACAAATTGACCGCCATCCGAGGATCGGGGAACGGCCGGAAATTCGTAGCATTGCCACTGTCGTCCTTGAGCCGCCAGACGAAGCCTTCGCTGCGCTCGGCCAAGCTATTCACGAGATCGAGCGCATTCATGAAATCGGCCATGCGCGGATCGTCCGTCGGATAGCGGAACCGGCCGATATTGAGCTGTGCGAGATGGTGCTGGTCGCTCATCGTGGCTGCCTCACGCCGACACGTGCACGTGCTTGCCGCACCAGTCGTCGCGTTTGGTGGACGCCCACGCGGCGTAGCGCACTTTGCGCTCCGGCAAATCGCTCAGTTGCGCCGCCGGCGCTTCGGATCGGCACTCGCCGACCGTTGCATGTTCGCGTTCGGCCGTGCCGGTCTCGGCGGTCGGCCACCAGAACCGGCAATTGCGGCATCGTGAATTTCTGTTCTCGAACATGGCTCATTCCGCAGCTACCGGAAACGGATCTGGTTGCGGGTTCGCTGTGTACTGATCGATGCGCCTTTCGATCTCGGGCCGGAAATGCCGCAGCAGGCCCTGCACCGGCCAGGCGGCGCCGTCGCCGAAGGCGCAGATGGTGTGGCCTTCGATCTGGGTCGTAACTTCCATCAGGATATCGATTTCGCGCTTGGTAGCGTGACCGACCGCCATGCGCTCGAGCACGCGCCACATCCAGCCCATGCCCTCGCGGCACGGCGTGCACTGGCCGCAGCTCTCGTGCTTGTAGAAGTAGGAAATCCGCGCCATCGCTTTGACGATGTCGGTCGACTTGTCCATCACGATCACCGCCGCCGTGCCCAGCGCGGATTTCTTGTCGCGGCAGCCGTCGAAATCCATCAGCAGCGTGTCGGCCTGATCGGGACCGGCAGGAATGAGCGGCATCGACGAGCCGCCGGGAATCACCGCCATCAGATTATTCCAGCCGCCGCGCACGCCGCCGGCGTGCCGCTCGATCAGTTCGCGCAGCGGAATGCCCATCTCCTCTTCGACATTGCACGGCCGCTCAACGTGGCCCGAAATGCAATAGAGCTTGGTGCCGGTGTTGTTCTTACGGCCGATGCCGGCGAACCAGGCGGCGCCGCGGCGCATGATGTCGGGCACCTGCGCGATGGTCTCGACGTTGTTGACCGTCGTCGGGCAGCCGTAAAGGCCCATATTGGCCGGGAACGGCGGCTTGAGCCTCGGCTGGCCCTTCTTGCCTTCGAGGCTTTCCAGCAGCGCCGTCTCTTCGCCGCAGATATAGGCGCCGGCGCCATGATGCACGACGACATCAAAGTCGAAGCCATGAATATTGTTCTTGCCGATCAGCTTTGCTTCGTAGGCCTGCTCGACCGCGGCTTCGAGCCGTTCGCGTTCGCGGATGAATTCGCCGCGGATGTAAATGTAGGCCGAGTGCGCATCCATGGCGCAGCCGGCGATCAGGCAGCCCTCGATCAGAAGGTGAGGATCGTGGCGCATGATCTCGCGATCTTTGCAGGTGCCGGGCTCGGACTCGTCGGCATTGATCACGAGGTAATGCGGACGGCCGGGAGCCTGCTCCTTCGGCATGAAGGACCATTTCAGGCCGGTGGCGAAGCCAGCGCCACCGCGGCCGCGCTGGCCTGACGCTTTGCATTCGTTGACGAGCCCCTCGCGGCCTTTCGCCAGAATATCCTTGGTGCCGTCCCACGCGCCGCGCGCGCGCGCGCCGGCGAGACCCCAATCGTGCTGGCCGTAGAGGTTCTTAAAAATGCGATCCTTATCGGCGAGCATCGATCAAGCCTTGCTGGTCAACGTGTCGGGACCGCCAATCGGAGCGGAATTCAAACGATCGATCTGCGGACCCGGTTTCGGCGCCTTGCCCGCAGACAGTTCGTCAAGGATGCGCGTCATCGATTCGGGCGTCAGGTCCTCATAATAATCGGAGTTGATCTGAACCATCGGTGCATTCACGCAGGCGCCGAGGCATTCCACTTCGACCCAGGAGAACTTGCCATCGGCGGTGACTTCGTTCTCGTCGCCGATCTTTTGGTGCAGCACCTTCTTCAGTCCGTCGGCGCCGCGCAGCAGGCACGGCGTCGTGCCGCAGAACTGCACGTGGTATTTGCCGACCGGCGAAAGATTGAACATCGTGTAGAAGGTCGCGACTTCAAGCACGCGGATTTTCGCCATGCCGAGCATTTCGGCGACCGCCTCGATCGCGGGCTTCGGCAGCCAACCGCCGCACTGAGCCTGCGCCTTCCAGAGCAGCGGGATCACCGCCGACTGCTGCCGGCCCGGCGGATACTTCTCGATCTTTGCTCTCGCCCACGCGAGATTCTCAGGGCTGAAAGCGAAACTTTCGGGTTGCTTCTCGGCGAGGCGGCGCACCGTCATCGGTCCACCTCGCCGAACACGATGTCGATCGAGCCGAGGATCGCCGAGATGTCGGCCAGCATGTGGCCGCGGCAAAGGAAATCCATCGCCTGCAGGTGCGCGAAACCCGGCGCGCGGATCTTGCACTTGTAAGGCTTGTTGGTCCCGTCAGCGACCAGATAGACGCCGAACTCGCCCTTGGGCGCCTCGACGGCTGCGTAGACCTCGCCCGCCGGCACCTTGAAACCTTCCGTGTAGAGCTTGAAATGATGGATCAGCGATTCCATTGAACGCTTCATCTCGCCGCGACGTGGCGGCGAGATCTTGTGGTCGTCGATGACCACGGGACCCGCAGTCGTATGCAGGCGGTCGATGCATTGCTTCATGATGCGGATCGACTGGCGCATTTCCTCCATGCGGATGCAGTAACGATCATAGTTGTCGCCGTTCTTGCCGATCGGAATGTCGAAATCGAGCTCCGAGTAGCACTCGTAGGGTTGCGCCCGTCGCAAGTCCCACGCCGCGCCCGAACCGCGCACCATGACGCCGGAGAAGCCGCGCGCCCAGGCGTCGGCCAGCGACACCACGCCGATATCGACATTGCGCTGCTTGAAGATGCGGTTTTCGGTGAGCAGTTCCTCCAGGTCGTCGCACACCTTCAAGAAGGGATCACAGAACGCCGCGATGTCGTCGACGAGCTTGGGCGGCAGATCCTGATGCACGCCGCCGACGCGGTAGTAGGCCGCATGCATGCGCGATCCGGACGCCCGCTCGTAAAAGCCCATAAGCTTTTCGCGTTCCTCGAAGCCCCATAGCGGCGGCGTGAGCGCACCGACGTCCATGGCCTGCGTGGTGACGTTGAGCTGATGCGACAGGAGCCGCCCGATTTCGCAATACAGGACGCGGATGAGCTGTGCGCGGCGCGGCACCTCGATGCCCAGGAGTTTCTCCGCCGCGAGACAGAACGCATGCTCCTGATTCATCGGCGCTACGTAATCGAGCCGATCGAAATACGGGATCGCCTGCAGATAGGTTTTCTGCTCGATCAGTTTTTCGGTGCCGCGATGCAGAAGACCGATATGCGGATCGACCCGCTCCACGACTTCGCCATCGAGCTCGAGCACCAGACGCAGCACGCCATGCGCCGCGGGGTGCTGCGGGCCAAAGTTGATCGTGAAATTGCGTGTCGCGGCCTCTGCCATGATCAAGCCATCTGAACTTCCGCCGCCTTCGCCTTGGCGGCGACGCGCGCGTTGAATTTGTCCCACATCACCACAAACCGCTCGTGGCGGCCCTCGCCGATCAGGTCGGCGCCGTCATGCGCCTTGACCCTGAAGGTGATGCGGTTGCCGACGATCTTCTCGACCTCGGCATCGACCGTCACAATCATGCCGGGCGGCGTTGCGGCGAGATGGCTGACATCGACATGCACGCCGAGGCTGCCTTCGCCGGCATCGAGATGCGGCCCAAGCAGTTGCGCACACGTCCACTCCATCAGAATGATCATGTTGCCGGTTGCGAACACCTTCGGCATCGAGGCGATTTCCGGCGCCTCCGGGTAGGTGTAGGGCACCGTCTTGTTTTCCGGCACCTTGTAGGCGAACCGGTGCGCCAGCCCGGGCTTGAGCGTCGCTTTCATCTCACGACCCCTGCCCGCCGCCCGACTTCGCTTTTTCGTCGCCCGGCAGCACGTAATCGGTACCTTCCCACGGCGAGAGAAAATCGAAGTTGCGAAATTCCTGAGTGAGCCGCACCGGTTCATAGACGACGCGCTTCAGTTCGTCGTCGTAGCGGACTTCAACGAAACCCGTGAGCGGAAAATCCTTGCGCAGCGGATGCCCCTCGAAACCGTAATCGGTGAGAATCCGTCGCATGTCCGGATGACCGGTAAAGACGATGCCGTAAAGGTCGTATGTCTCTCGCTCGAACCAGTCGGCGCCGGGAAAAACCTCAATGATGGAGGCCACCGGTGTTTTCTCGTCGGTCTCGGCTTTGACGCGGACGCGCGCATTATGTTTCGGCGACAACAGGTGATAGACCACGTCGAAACGCCGCTCGCGGCTCGGCCAGTCGACCGCCGTGATGTCGACCAGATTCACAAACAGGCAATTCGGATCGTCGCGCAGATACTTCATCACGGCAACGATGTCGCGCGCCTGCGCGGTCACCGTGAGTTCGTGAAAAGCGAGCGCATAGCCCGTCACCGAAGCCGGCAATGCGCCAGCAATGGTTCGGCCGAGCCTGTCGAGCGTCTCATCCATGTTCAAGGTCGATTTCAGCGTTCGATCGTCGCCGTGCGGCGGATTTTCTTCTGCAACAACAGCACGCCGTACAGCAGCGCTTCAGCGGTAGGCGGGCAGCCGGGCACATAAATATCGACCGGCACGACACGATCGCAGCCGCGCACCACTGAATAGGAATAATGATAGTAGCCGCCGCCGTTGGCGCATGACCCCATCGAGATGACGTAGCGCGGCTCCGGCATCTGGTCGTAGACCTTGCGCAGAGCGGGCGCCATCTTGTTCGTCAGGGTCCCGGCGACGATCATCACGTCCGATTGCCGCGGCGAGGCGCGAGGCGCAAAGCCGAAGCGCTCGGCGTCGTAGCGCGGCATCGACATCTGCATCATCTCGACGGCGCAGCAGGCGAGCCCGAACGTCATCCACATCAGCGAGCCGGTGCGCGCCCAGGCGATCAGGTCGTCGGCCGCGGCGACAAGGAACCCCTTGTCCGACAACTCGCTGTTGAGTTCCGAAAAATACTTATCCGTCGCGCTCACCGGCCGGCCGGTGTTCGGATCGAGAATCTGCTGGCTCGGCGCAGCGATCGCGGGTTCGCTCAATCCCATTCGAGCGCTCCCTTCTTCCACTCATAGATAAAACCGATCGTCAGTACCGCAAGGAACAGCATCATGGCCCAGAAGCCGTAGAGACCGACCCGGCCGAATGCCACAGCCCACGGGAACAGGAATGTCACTTCCAAATCGAAAATGATGAACAGGATGGCGACCAGGTAGAAACGCACGTCGAATTTCATGCGCGCGTCATCGAAGGCGTTGAAGCCGCATTCATAGGCCGACAATTTCTCCGGATCGGGCTGCTTGTAGGCGACGAGGAACGCCGACACGAGCAGCGCAAGCCCGATGACCGCAGACACGCCGACAAAGACGATGAGCGGAATATAGGCCGCAAGCAGTTGATCGATCGATTGACTCATCCGGAGTCCTTTTTCCCGGCCGCCCGCCGGCACGTGCCCGATTGCACGTGCCTGCTTGGACCGAAAATGTACCTCGGCGGCGGGTCGCGCGAGGACCTCTCCTGCCTTTCCGCCAGGCGGGAGAGAGAAGCTAGGGGCGCTGATTTGCCGCAAAAACCGGCGGATTCGCAACGCAAATCGAACGCAGCGACCCTTAGCGCAGTGCACAAAATGGCGCAAGGCGGCCCAGTGCGGCGATCCTCAACATTGACGGCACGGGCGAAGGTACCATCATGCAGCCGCGCAATGCCGGAGGGGGTGCCAATGCGAAGCGTCGTCATACGGGTAGGAAGAATCGGCGCGCTGATCGGCGCTGCATTGGCCGGCGCGCTCGTGCTCGGCGGTCCCCGCAGCAGTGCTGCGGCGAATTTCCCGGATCACCCGATCAAGCTGATCGTGCCGTTCGGCGCCGGCGGTCCGCCGGATGTCGCAGCCCGCATCATCGGCGCTTACTTGTCCGATCATCTCGGCCCGGTGGTGGTGGAAAACCATGTCGGCGCCGGCGGCACGCTGGCCGCGAGGCTCGTAGCGAACTCGCCGCCGGACGGCTACACACTGCTCGCCGGAACCGCTGGATCGCTGTCGATCAGCCCGCAACTCTATAAAGACGCCGGCATCGACCCGCTCAAGCAGTTTGCCGCGGTCGCGCTCGTGTCGTCGGCGCCACTGGTTCTCGCTGTGCAAAAATCGGTTCCCGCGCACAGCGTCAAGGAACTCGTGGCCTATGCCAAGGCCAACCCGGGGAAACTGAATTACGGCGCGGTGATCGGCACGCCGCCGCACCTGTCCGGCGAGATGTTCAAGCACATTACTGGCGCCAACATCGTATTCGTGCCCTACAAGACCGCGTCGCAGGCGACGACCGACGTGCTGTCTGGCCACATGAACATGACATTCGAGGGTACCACCGCGATTTCACCGTTCATCAAATCCGGCCAGTTGCGAGCGCTTGCCGTTACGAGCGCCCAGCGCATCCCGGAGCTGCCCAACGTGCCCACAATGGACGAACTCGGCTATCCGGGGATGCCGCCCGATTCCTGGCAGGCGATCGTGGCGCCTGCCGGAACACCGGCAGACATCGTCAGCAAGATCAATGCCGTGGTGAATCAGGGCCTCGCGAGTCCGGAACTGCAGCAAAAGATCAAGCGGCTCGGCGGCAAGCCGGAGCCAAAATCGGTCGCCGACTTTGCCGCCTACATCGTCAACCAGTACAAGCGCTGGGGCGAGGTGATACGCGTCACCGGCGCCAAGCTGAACTAAGCAAGACGAGGTAAAGGGCCATGACCGTGCATATCGCCGGGCTCGGACGCGCGTGCGCGCTATTGGTGCTGGCCGCAGCCTTTGTGGCGACTGGACCGGCCGCGCGCGCCGGAGACTATCCGTCGCGTCCAGTCAAAATCATCGTGCCGTTCGGCGCCGGCGGCCCGACCGATGTCTACGTCCGGGCGGTTGCGCTCGAACTGGAGAAATCGCTGCATCAGCCCTTTGTGGTCGAGAACCGCCCCGGCGCCGGCACCACCATCGGCACCGCGTTTGCCGCACAGTCGGCACCTGACGGCTACACACTCTTGATGGCCGGCAGCACGCAATGCGTCAACGAAACGCTTTACGCGCACAAGCCTTACAAGCTGTTGCGCGATCTCGTTCCGGTCGCCCCGCTCATCGAGAGCGACCTTGTGCTGGTGGTCAATCCGAAGGTGCCGGCGCACAACGTCGCCGAACTGCTGGCGCTGGCCCGCGCCAAGCCGGGAACGCTCAATTTCGGCTCCTCGGGGCCGGGTTCGAACTATCACATGTCGGCGGAGCTGCTCAAAACCCTCACCGGCATCGACATCGTCCACGTGCCGTACAAGACCTCCACGGCGATGCGCACCGACATCGTCAGCGGCCAGATCCAGATGGTGTTCGATTCGGTGCCCACCATGGCGCCGCTGATCAAAGCCGGCCTGGTGCGCGCGCTCGGCACCAGCGGCGACAAGCCGTCGGCGATCCTGCCCGGCGTGCCGACCATCGCGGCGACGGTACCGGGCTTTCAATCGACCCTATGGGTCGGCTTCATGGCGCCGAAAGGTACGCCGCAGCCGATCATCGAGACACTCAACCGCACCATTGGCGACGTCCTTGGCCGTCCATCCATCAAGTCGGCGTGGGAGAAACAAGGCGCAACTCCCGTCGTCATGAGCCAGCCGGCCTACGCGGCCTACATGGCGGCGCAGGTCGCGAAATGGGCCAAGGTAGTCGCGGCCAATCACATCCCGCTGATGAATTAGGGGCGATCGCGTGACTCAACGAAAGCAAAGGACACCGCAATGACCGCATCGGCCACCCTCACCCGCCGCCACGCCGCCCTGCTGGTTTTGGCATCCGCCGCCGCCTCGCTGCCGGCAACCGTCAGCCGCGCCGACGACTATCCGTCGCGGCCGGTCAAAATCATCGTTCCATTCGGCGCCGGCGGTCCTGCGGATGTCTACATCCGTGCGCTCGCGATCGAGCTGCAGAAGTCTCTTCACCAATCGTTCGTTGTCGAGAATCATCCCGGTGCCGGAACCACCATCGGCACGGAATTGGCGGCGAAATCTGCGCCCGACGGATACACGCTGTTGTTGGCCAGCAGCACCCAGACGGTGAACGAAACGCTCTACAAGAACAAAGCCTACAGCCTGCTTCGGGATCTGGTGCCGGTCGCGCCGATGGAAGATAACGACCTCGTCCTGGTCGTGAATCCATCGGTGGCGGCCAAGACCATCCCCGAACTGATAGCGTTGGCGAAGGCAAAACCGGGAACGCTGAACTTCGGTTCGTCCGGGCCGGGCTCGAACTATCACATGGCCGCGGAGCTTTTGAAGAACCTCACCGGAATCAATATCGTGCACGTGCCCTACAAAGGCTCCACGGGCATGCGCGTCGATATCCTCAGCGGCCAGATCCAGATACTGTTCGACTCAATTCCCACCATGGCGCCCTATGTTAAGGCCGGCAAAGTGCGCGCGCTCGGCACGACAGGCATTACCCGGTCGCCCATTTTGCCCGATGTCCCAACCATCGCTGAATCCGTCCCCGGCTTTGAGTTCACCCAATGGGTCGGCCTCATGGCGCCCAAAGGCACGCCGCAGCCCGTTGTGGACAAGCTCCACACAGCCATCACCGCAATCCTGAGCCGGCCCGACATCAAGCAGGCCTGGGAAAAGCGCGGCGCAACTCCGATGGTGATGGCACAACCCCAATTCGCCGCCTTCATGCAGGCGCAGGTCGATAAATGGGCTAAGGTGATCAAAGCCAACCAAATCAGTCTGATCAATTAGGTACGCACGATGAATGATGCGACGACGCTGAAAACCGCTCCCATCAAGGCCGAGGATCACTGGACCGCCAAGGGCGGCGGCGTGAAGCTGTTCCTGTTCGAAAAGTGCGCCGGCGATCCGAACGCCGCGCGCGGCACGATCCTGTTCGTGCACGGCTCCTCGATGGCGGCGCAGCCCACCTTCGATCTGCAAGTGCCGGGACGGCCGGATTCCTCGGCGATGGATTTCTTCGCGCGCCGCGGCTTCGACTGCTGGTCGGTCGATATGGAGGGCTATGGCCGCTCCACCAAGGACCGCGACAACAACGCGCCGATCGCGCAAGGCGCCGACGATTGTTTCGCCGCCGCCACCTATATCCAGAAACTGCGCGGCAAGCGCCCCTTCCTGACCTATGGGATTTCCTCAGGCGCGTTGCGCGCCGCCTTGTTTGCGCAACGCCATCCCGAATTCGTCGGACGCCTCGCGCTCGACGCCATGGTGTGGACCGGCGCGGGCTCGCCGACACTCGCCGAGCGGAAAAAGAAGCTGCCGGAATTCCAGGCCAAGAACCGGCGACCGATCGACAAGGCCTTCATCCATTCGATCTTCGATCGGGATCATCCCGGCACCGCGGAAGAGAACGTCATCGACGCCTTCGCCGACGCCGTGACCGCGCTCGACGATTTGGTGCCGACCGGCACTTATGTCGACATGTGCGCCCATCTGCCGGTGGTCGATCCGGAAAAGATCAGCGTGCCGACACTGATCATGCGCGGCCAATGGGACGGCATCGCAAGCTTTGCCGACCTCATCGCTTTTTTCGAGAAGCTGCCCAATCCCGACAAGCAGTTTACCGTGATGCCGGGCATCTCGCACGCGAGCTTCCAGCAGAAGAATTACGCGATCGTCTATCACATCCTGCTGAGCTTCTTCACCCAGCCCGCCCCGATCTATCGGGGGTAAGAGTCCGCACGATCTTCGCCGCCCGTCCTACTCCACGTCCTCGACTTTGTCCGGTCCGGTGCCGAACGCCTTCTGCGCCAGAGCAGCCTGGACGAACTGATCGATGTCGCCGTCGAGCACGCCGCCGGTATTCGATGTCGAAACGCCGGTGCGCAGGTCCTTTACCATCTGATACGGCTGCAGCACGTAGGAGCGGATCTGGTGGCCCCAGCCGATGTCGGTCTTGGCGGCCTGGTCGGCGGCGGCTTTCTCCTCGCGCTTTTTCAACTCGAGTTCGTAGAGCTTGGCCCGCAGCATCTGCCAGGCGGTCGCGCGGTTGCGGTGCTGGGAGCGGTCGCCCTGCGAGACCACGGCGATGTTGGTCGGAATGTGCGTCAGCCGGACGGCGGATTTGGTCTTGTTGACGTGCTGGCCGCCGGCGCCGCCGGAGCGCATGGTATCGACCCGCACATCGGCTTCGTTGATGTCAATCTTGATGCGGTCGTCGACGACGGGATAGACGTTGACGCTGGCAAACGAGGTGTGACGGCGTGCATTGGAGTTCGAACGGCGAGATGCGCACCAGGCGGTGCACACCGTTTTCGCTCTTGAGCCAGCCATAGGCGTTGTGGCCCTTGATCTCGATGGTGGCCGACTTGATGCCCGCCTCTTCGCCGGAGGTCTCTTCGAGGTAATCCACCTTGAAGCCGTGCTGCTCCGCCCAGCGCGTGTACATGCGCAGCAGCATGTTGGCCCAGTCCTGGCTTTCCGTTCCGCCGGCGCCGGCGTGGACCTCAAGGTAGGTGTTATTGGCGTCGGCTTCGCCCGATAACAGCGCCTCGAGTTCGCGGCGCGCCACCTCGGTCTTGAGCTTGCGCAGGTTCTCCTCGGCTTCGGTAATGACGTTCTGATCGCCCTCGGCTTCGCCGAGTTCGATCAGCATCGCCTGGTCGTCGAGTTCCTGATCGATGCGGGCGAGCGCATTGAGCTGGTCGTCGAGCGAGGTGCGCTCCTGCATGACGCGGCTGGCGCGCTGCGAATCGTTCCAGAGATTGGGGTCTTCGGCCTGTCGGTTCAGTTCGGCGAGCCGCACACGCGCCTTGTCGACATCAAAGATGCCTCCTCAGCAGCCCGGCCGACTGCTTGATCTCGGCGACGATATTTTGAATTTCGGAGCGCATGGCAAAAACTTCAGTTTCTCGAGTTCAGGGATTACGTAATCTATATCGTGCACTGGCCGGCGCAAATCAATCGCTGCGCGCATCGCCAATAACCGAATCGGCAAATTCAGTACAACCCGCCGGTACCGCTGCTGCGGATCGCGCGCTCGGCGTCGGGCGACACCGCGACGGAACTCGCGTCCGGAATGGGCTTGCCGTTGGCCGTATCGGTGCCGACAATGGAGTAGCTGTCGGGCGGAGCCGTGCCGGGCTTGAAGGCTTCAAGGATCACATGCGGATCGCCGGGCGGCGCGCGCATGCCCGTCTTTGAGTTGACGCGCACCAGCTTGATGCCGGGCGGCATCGGGAAGGGAATCGGCGGCTTGTCTGCAAGCGCCACTTTCAGAAAATCCCGCACGATCGGCGCCGCATACTTGCCGCCGGTCGCACTGCGCGCGATCTGGCGCGGCTTGTCGTAGCCGAGATAAACACCGCAGACCAGATCCGGTGAAAAGCCGATGAACCAGAGATCCTTGCTGTCGTTGGTGGTCCCGGTCTTGCCGGCGATCGGTTTGCCCACCGCGCGCAAAGCCGTGCCGGTGCCGCGCTGCACGACGCCTTCCATCATCGACACGATCTGATAATCGGTCATCGGATCGAGCACCTTCTGCTGGTGATCGATCAGTGTCGGCTCGGGCTGATCGTGCCAGTTCTTGGCGTCGCAGCCCTCGCACTCGCGCGTATCGTGTTTGTAGATGGTATGGCCGTAGCGATCCTGGATGCGGTCGATCAGCGTCGGGATGATGCGCCGGCCGCCGTTATCGAGCATCGAATAGGCGTTGACCATGCGCATGAGCGTGGTCTCGCCGGCGCCGAGCGCGTAGGACAGATACGGCGGCATGTTGTCATAGACGCCGAATTTCTTCGCGTATTCTGAGATCAACGGCATGCCGATCGCCTGTGCCAGGCGCACCGTCATGACGTTGCGCGATTCTTCGAGACCGAAGCGCAAGGTCGAGGGACCGAAGAATTGCCCCTCGTAATTTTCCGGCTTCCAGACCTCGCCGCCGACGCCGGTGTCGACCTCGATCGGCGCGTCGAGGATGATGGTCGATGGCGTGTAGCCGTTGTCGATCGCAGTCGCATAGACGATCGGCTTGAAGGATGAGCCCGGTTGGCGCAGAGCCTGCGTGGCACGATTGAATTGGCTTTGATCGAACGAGAACCCGCCAACCATGGCGAGCACGCGGCCGGTATGCGGGTCCTCGACCACCATCGCGCCTGAGATTTCCGGCACCTGCCGCAGCCGATACTCGCCCTTCTGCTCCATCGGCTCGACGTAGATCACGTCGCCCGCAGCCAGCACCTCGTTCACCCGCTTGATCGGATGGGACGGTCCCTTGGCGGGCCTCGCCCATTTGACGCCTTCAAGCGGGATGACACCGGTATCGCGCTCTTTGACCACATTGCCGCCGGGATCGCGCGGCGGCTGCAGGCCGATGCGCGCGGATTGATCACTGACGTCGAGCACCACCGCCATCCGCCATGGCGCGATATCGGCCAGCGATTTCACATCCGCGAGTTTGACTCCCCAGTCGCCGCCGAGCGCAATCTTGCTGATTGGCCCGCGGTAGCCCTTGGTCTCGTCGAAGCCGACGAGCCCGTTGACCATGGCCTTGCGCGCCTCGATCTGCAGCTTGGGATCGAGCGTGGTACGGACCGACAGGCCGCCCTCGTAGAGCTTCTTCTCGCCGTAGTGCTCGACCAGATAGCGGCGCACTTCCTCGGTGAAATATTCAGCCGCGTACTCGTGCGTATCCGGCGGCCGCATGGTGACGGTGAGTGGCTCTTTCTCCGCCTTGGCGCCGTCAGCCGCGGAGATGAAGCCGTCGTCGACCATGCGCTCGATCACGTAATTGCGCCGCGCCACCGCCTCGTCATGGCGGCGGAATGGATTATAGTTGTTCGGGCCCTTGGGCAGGCCGGCCAGAAAGGCGACCTCCGCGATGCTCAGCTCGTGCACCGACTTGTTGAAATAGAGCAGCGATGCAGCGGCGATGCCGTAAGCGCCATAGCCCAGATAGATTTCGTTGAGATACAGCTCAAGGATCTTGTCCTTGGAATAGGCGCGCTCGATCTTGAGCGCGAGCAGCATTTCCTTGATCTTGCGATCGAACGTCACTTCGTTCGACAGGAGGAAGTTCTTCGCCACCTGCTGCGTGATGGTCGAGGCGCCCTGCGGATGGCGGCCCTTGCCGTAATTCTGCACGTAGGACAGTGCCGCGCGCGCAATACCGGACACGTCGATGCCCGGATGCTCGTAGAAGTTCTTGTCCTCGGCGGCGATGAAGGCGTGTTTGACGAGATTCGGAACGGCCTGGATGGGCAGATAGAGCCGCCGCTCCTTGGCGTATTCGGCGAGCAGCGAACCATCGGCGGCGTGCACACGCGTCATGACCGGCGGCTCGTAGTCCTGCAACTGCGAGTAATCCGGCAGGCCCTGCGAGTAATGCCACAGCATGCCCGCCACGCCGGCCACGCCGACCAGGAACACGGTCGTCCCTACGGCGAACAGGAAGCCAAGGAAACGCAACAAAAATCTCATGAATTGCGTCCCGCCCCTTGCCGGCTGCCGCTCGCACGCAGCCAAATCACCCGCCGCTCCGGCGCAGCGGCCCAGATTGGCGGAAAAGGCCCGCGCCCGCCAGAGCGCCCCTGGTTCATGGGCTGTGGTCGCTTGGTTTTTTGTTCAAACTGAGGCCGTTCCGGCATCGCGGCCCCCTAGTTTGTGCCGGTTTTAACGCCGGCAATATGCGGGGTCAGATAGGTGTCGATCGCCTTCGCGATCGAATTGGCAGTGCGGTCCCGCCAGGCGTCCGACATCAGCGACCGCAGGTCCTCGCGGTTAGAGACGTAACCCAACTCGACCAGGACGGAAGGCACGTCCGGAGCCTTCAATACGCGAAAACCAGCGGACTTGATCGGGTCCTTGTGGAGCCGCGCTACGCCCTTCATGTCGCCGGCCACGTCGTGCGCAAACTGCATCGAAAATGACTTGGTCTCCCGCTGCGCCAAATCGATCAGGATCCCGGCGACGTCATTGGGCTCCGACTTCAGATCGACGCCGGCGATGACGTCGGCGCCGTTCTCCTTGTCGGCGAGTTCCGCCGCCTGGGCGTCGGAGGCTTTACTCGACAGCGTGTAGATGGTTGCGCCCTGGGCAGTGCCTTCCTTGCGCGGCAGCGAATCGGCATGAATCGAAACGAACAACGACGCGCCGGCGTTGCGCGCGATACGAACCCGTTCGTCGAGCGGCACGTAGGTGTCGTCGCTTCGTGTCATGAGCACGCGGAACTTGCCGGATCGTTCGATGCGTTCGCGCAACCGCTTGGCGAAATCGAGAACGATATCCTTCTCCATTTGGCCGCCCGGCGCGATCGTACCGGTGTCGATGCCACCGTGACCCGGATCGAGCACCACGAGCGGACGCGGATCGGCGCTCTTTGCCGGCGTCCGCAACTGCGGCGGCGGTTGCGCGGCCAGCAGCCGATCCTCCACCACAATTTCGTGCAGGAAACTTTGCCGATCGGTGGGAACGAGGTCGAGGACGAGACGTGCCGGGTCGCCAGCCGCGGCGTCCATGACGAAGGCCTTGTCGACGCGGACCGGTTTCGTCACGTCCAACACGATGCGCGAGCCGCCTTCCATCATCAGCCCGAAACGGAACGCCTTGATCAGTCCGCGCCCGCTCTGACCCGCCTTGGGCGCAAGTTTGAATGTCACCTGGGGAATATCGAGGACGACTCGGTAGGGATCAGCCAATGTGAAGGCATGCAGTTCGATTTTGCGCGACAAGTCCATGACGAAGCGGGTATCCGCCTCGTTGCCGCCCAGACGAACGTCGGTGGCCTCGGGCAGTGAGTTGGCCGCCCTTGCCGGCGGGCCTGCCCAGGCGGCGACCACACACAAGGCCAGCAATACCGCGCTTATTGCCCGACCGGCCATCGGTTCCCCGACCCCTCCTGCCCGCGTTAATCCATTAGAGACGCGTGGTTAAGCCAAACTTAAATGTCCGCTGATTGCCCGTTGCGGCAGGCCAATCATAGTGTTTTCCGCGGCTCAGCCACAGGCCGCTTGCCAATTCACCGCCAAGCGCCTTATGAAGAACCTGCTGACGGTGAAAGGTCCCGGTTGCGTCGCGTTAGGGCGTCCGGCAAGTCGTTAGAGCTTTAGGTCCGCCGCGATTGCCTCCCAAAGGATGATGACGGGAGCGAGGCGGACGCCGCTTTTGAACCCCTCCGGCGCCACAGGTCTGACACCGTGCGGCGCGGCGGAACGCGGTACAAGCAAGCGACGCCGATACCCGCAGGAAGAGGACAACCGGAGCCTCGGGCGTGATGCGACGGTCAGCGGCGAAAGAGCCGCGGACAGGGGGTCGCGCCGGTGCCGCCAGCGAAAGAACCTGCGGTAGCGCCATGCGCTGCCGTTTCACCATGCGGTTTGGAGTTCATGGTCGAGGCGCATTTCACAGTTCGGTCGTGTTTGAGGAGCGGCGCCAAGTCGGCGCCGGCTCGTTGGCCGGTCAAGGCTGCGCGCGCTCGCGACTTCCGATCCGTTCATCTTCACCGACAACAGGGCCGTGCATTGTCCGCCCCCGCCGATGCGGCGTGGATCCGGCGGCACGCCGGCCCGCGTGAGATTTTCAAATGGCCAACAAAATGCTCATCGACGCCACCCATCCGGAGGAGACCCGGGTGGTGGTGCTGCGCGGCAACCGCGTCGAGGAGTTCGATTTCGAATCCGCGCAACGCAAACAGCTAAGAGGCAATATCTATCTGGCCAAAGTGACGCGCGTCGAGCCGTCGCTGCAGGCCGCATTCGTTGATTACGGCGGCAATCGTCACGGGTTTTTGGCGTTTTCCGAAATCCATCCGGACTACTATCAGATTCCGGTTGCCGACCGGCAGGCCTTGATCGAAGAGGAGCAGCGCGCCCACCGCGCCGCCGATGACGAGATCGACCGCCGCTCGCGGCATCGCGGCCGGTCCAGACACTCCGCGTCGCGGCAGCGCGACGACATCGTGCGTGGCGAATTGCCCGACTTTGAAAGCGATGCGAGCGCGGTCGAGCCCGGCCAGATCGGGGACGATCAGACGGCACACAATCCCGAGGTCGATCAGCCCTTCGGTCAGTGGGACGCCCAGCCCGGCGAACCCTCTGACGGCCTGACGTCGCCGCCCACCGAGGCGGAGACAGGGACGCCGGCCGCTGACGAGCCCGCGCCGCACGAGGCAGTATCCCACACACCCTACCTGTCCGACGCCGACATAACCGGGGCGGAACTCCCGGAACACGCCATTCCGCCTGCGGATATCCCGGCATTGGAAACCACGGTTGCACCCGAGGCGGCACCATTCGAGGGCGCGCCTGAAGGGACCGGCGAAACAGGCGAGATGGACGAGGTTGCCCGTACCGGCAGTGACGATCGCGACGGCGCCGACAACGGCGACGCCGAGGACGGTGAGAACGCCGAGGACATCGTCGAATCGGTCGGCGGCGCCGACGCGCTGGAGGAAATGCCCGACCGCGCACCGCGCTATCGCCGGCAGTACAAGATTTAAGAGGTCATCAAGCGCCGCCAGGTGATGCTGGTGCAGGTGGTCAAGGAGGAGCGCGGCACCAAGGGCGCGGCGCTCACCACGTATCTGTCGCTCGCCGGCCGTTATTCGGTGCTGATGCCCAATACGGCGCGCGGGGGCGGCATTTCCCGCAAGATCACCAGCGGCGAGGATCGCAGCCGGCTCAAGGAAATCGCCCAGGAACTCGAAGTGCCGGAAGGCATGGGAGTCATCCTGCGCACCGCGGGCGCAAGCCGCACCAAGACCGAGATCAAGCGCGACTTCGAGTATTTGCTGCGACTGTGGGAGACGGTGCGCGATCTGACCTTGCGGTCGACCGCGCCCATGCTCGTCTATGAGGAAGGCTCGCTGGTCAAACGCTCGATTCGCGACCTCTACTCCAAGGACATCGATGAAGTCGTCGTGGCTGGTCCCGCTGCCTATGAGGAGGCCAAGGACTTCATGCGCATGCTCATGCCGAGCCATGCGCGCAACGTGAAACTTTACCCCGACACGCAGCCGCTGTTGTCGCGCTACGGCGTCGAAAATCAGCTCGACGCCATGTTCTCGCCGGTCGTACAGCTGCGGTCCGGCGGCTATATCGTGCTCAACCAGGCCGAGGCGCTGGTCGCAATCGACGTGAATTCCGGCCGCGCCACGCGCGAACACCACATCGAGGACACTGCGCTCAAGACCAATCTCGAGGCGTCGGACGAAATCGCCCGCCAGCTCCGCTTGCGCGACCTCGCCGGCCTGATCGTGATCGACTTCATCGACATGGACGAGAAGCGCAACAACCGGTCGGTGGAGCGCCGGTTGAAGGAATGCCTCAAGCAGGATCGCGCCCGCATCCAGGTCGGCCGCATCTCGCATTTCGGCCTTCTCGAAATGTCGCGGCAGCGGATCCGCGCCAGCGTACTCGAAAGCTCGACTGAAAAATGCCCGTATTGCGGCGGCTCAGGCCATGTCCGCTCGGTGTCTTCGCTGGCGCTGCAGGTGTTGCGCGCCCTCGAAGAGCAGTTGATGCGCAGCGCCACGCACAATCTCGTCGCCCGTACGCGGCCCGATGTGGCGCTCTATGTGCTCAATCAGAAGCGTGCGCACCTGCGTGGACTGGAAGAGCGCTTCGCCATTACGCTTACGATTTCGGCCGACGAGACCGTGAGAGCGCCGCAGGCTTTCATCGTCGAGCGCGGCGAGCAGGTTCACACGTTGGAAGCGGCGCGCGCGCTCGCCGAACAGGCGCAGCCGGTCGCGGTTCCGCTCGAGGAAGAGGACGATCTCGAGGAACCCGCAATCGCCGACGGCGAAGTCGCCGAGGAGCACGCCACCGCCGAAGACAACGGCGAGCAGCGCGAGGACGGCACGCGGCGACGCCGCCGCCGTCGCCGCGGGCGCGGCGGTCGCGACGAAGGCCATGCCGGCGGCGAAGCGCCGGCGCACGGCGAGATGGCGCCGCACGAAGCGGCCGATGAGGGCGAAGCAGCCGAGACATTCGCCGACTCCGAACGCGACATGCAGCCGGGCGACGATGCGGCAGCCGGCGAGCCGCAGGACGGGGCGCAGTTCCACGAGCGCCAGGATGAGCGCCAATATGAACGTCAAGAGCGTGGCGAGGCCCCTGGCGAACAGAATGGCGAACGGCGCCGGCGCCGTCGCGGTCGCCGTGGCGGACGGCGCAATCGCCATGAGCGCGATCACAATGGTGAAAACGGGCGGGATCTCCAAGCCGGCGGCGACGAGCAACCGCACGGCGCGTACGAGCCGGCCGATCTTGGTGATTCGGCCGCAGAGCAGCCCGAGCTGAAAGGTGCGGTCGCCGACCTCGATGCTCCGCCGCAAGAAACGGTTCCCCCACCCCTGCCCTACGAGCCACTGTTTGCCTCATCCGTGCCGACGCAGGCCTCGGATGTCGCGGCACCTGCAGCGGAAGCAGAAGCTTCGGGAGCGCGGCGGCGCTCGACCGTGCGCGAGGCAGCACCGGTAGCGACCGGCGCCGAAGGGGCGCGACCACCACCCCTCCCGACGGCCACAAGCCCCGCGCCCGAGCCTGTGATCACCGAGGTCGACGAAGGCGAAAGCGCAAATCGGCCGCGCCGCACGGGCTGGTGGTCGCGCCGTTCCAGCGGCGGCTAAGCGCGACATGCAGAGCGCCTGGGTCGACGCCGACGCCGAGGCGCTCGTCGCGCGCGCCGGCGCATCGGGCGTCGACCGCGATCGGGCGCTGCGCATCTACACGACGCGCCTCCTCGGCCGCGACCGCAAACTCGTTCTGCACGGCGGCGGCAACACATCGCTCAAGGCGCGCGTACGCGACCGGTTCGGCGACGAGGTCGACGCGCTCTATATCAAGGCGACCGGCGCCGACATGGCGGACGCGGACGCGGCGGGCTTCTGCGCCGTGCGGCTTGAGCCGATGCGCAGGCTGCGCGCGCTTGATCGAATTGGGGATGAAGAACTCGTCGCCATCGAACGCGCCAATCTGATCGATCCGGCCGCACCTAATCCATCGGTGGAAACGATGCTGCACGCGTTTCTGCCGCAGAAATTTATCGATCATACCCATGCGCGCGGAGTGTTGAGCCTTATTGATCAGCCGGACAGCGAACAGAAATGCGCCGAGGCGTTCCGCGGCCGCGTGGCATTTGTACCTTATCTGATGCCGGGCTTCGGCCTTGCCAAAAAGGCAACTGAGGTGTTCGAACGTCTTCGGCCAAGCGACGGCCTCATCCTCGGCAAACACGGTATCGTCACCTGCGGCGAAACCGCGCGCGAGGCGTACGAGCGCATGATCGAAATGGTGACGCTGGCCGAGGCTTTTCTTGACCGGCAATGCAAGCCGCGCGTTGTTGTAACACGATGGCGTGATCCTGCGCCGGTCGCCGCAGTGGCACCGATTGTGCGCGGCGCCTGCAGTTTAAAGGGCGGCAAAACCGAAGGCGCGTGGCGCCGTTTGGTGATGGAGTTTCGCGCCGGTGAGACTGTTCTAAGCGTACTGCAATCGGATTTGGCCCGGTTGAGCGAAGGAGGCGTGGTGACGCCGGACCACACTATCCGCACCAAAAACTGGCCATTGGTATTGCCGCATGCCGAAGACGGTAAGCTGGATGAATTTGCACGGCACGCGCGGGACGCTGCCGGCAAATTCGTTTCGCACTATCGCGACTATTTTGCCCGCCACAACAAACGCGTTGGTGGCATCAAACGGGAACTTGATCCCCTGCCCCGGGTGGTCTTGGTCCCCGGACTAGGCCTGTTCGGCCTCGGTCCGACCAAACGGGACGCCGTCATCGCTGCCGACATTGCTGAGGAATGGATGGCCGTCGTGCATAACGCCGAGCTGACCGGCTCATTTGAATCCATTTCCGAAGCCGAGATGTTCGATTGCGAGTATTGGCCTCTGGAGCAAGCAAAGCTCGGCGCGCGGAAGGAGCTGCCGCTCGCTGGCCAAATCGCAGCGGTCACCGGCGCCGCCGGCGCCATCGGCACTGCCACAGCAAAAGCGTTCGCCGCGGCCGGCGCTGAAATCGCGCTGCTCGATGTCGATCTTTCCGCCGCGAGCGAGGCCGCGGTCGCCATCGCCCCGACGGCGCGTGCGCTTGCCTGCGACGTCACGGACGCCGCGTCAGTCAACGCAGCGTTCGAAAACATAGCCGAACATTTCGGCGGCGTCGATATCGTCGTCTCCAACGCGGGGGCCGCCTGGCAGGGCCGCATCGGCGCCGTTGCCGAAGATGTCATGCGCGAGAGTTTCGAGCTGAATTTTTACGGTCACCAGCGCGTCGCGCAGGCCGCGGTGAAAATCATGCTGGCGCAGGGCACCGGCGGCTGCCTGCTCTTCAACGTCTCTAAACAGGCGGTGAATCCGGGACCTAACTTCGGCCCCTACGGCATTCCGAAGGCGGCCGCGCTGGCGCTCATGCGCCAATATGCGCTCGACTATGGCGCCGACGGCATCCGCGCCAACGCCGTCAACGCCGACCGCATCCGCTCCGGACTGCTCACGCCCGACATGATCGCGTCGCGCTCCAAGGCGCGTGGCGTCTCAGAGAAAGATTACATGAGCGGCAATCTGCTGGGCCGCGAGGTGACCGCCGAGGACGTCGCGCAGGCATTTGTGCATCAAGCGCTGGAGCTGAAAACAACCGCAGACGTCACCACGGTCGACGGCGGCAATATCGCGGCGGCGATGCGCTGAAGCCGGACCTCGTTCCGTCCGGTTTGGCGCCGACGTGCGCTGCGCGGGACTATCTTGTCCCTTGTTTGACCAAACGGCGGGCGAACTTCACGAGAACGCGCTCGAATTTCTTATGATCTCGTCCGCAAGCTTGGACGCGAGCCAGGGCGCCGTCGAGTATTTTCCGGTGTTCACCGAATAATAGGCGCCACGCTGCCTGATGCCGAAACGATCGCGCCGGTGCAGACTCGCTGCACTGTCGGCGAGCGAACCGGTGCCGAGGGCGAACACCCAGCCTCCCGCGACCTGGATATCCGTCGCTGCATCCATGACCGTCGCCACCTGCGGCAAGTAGCGGCTGATTCCGGACATCGTGCGCGCGATCACATCCTCGGACGCCGGCAATGGCAGGGTAGTCGGAGGATCGATGTCCTCGCCGCTGGCAACAAGACCCGCAGGGTACCAGGACACATAGAAATTATAGCCGTCATAGTTCTTGACGTCGCCGAACGGGCCCGTCGCCAGTACGGTGCTCGGCAGATGCACCTGACGGCCGGTTTTGATGAACAGCGCCAACCGAAAGCGGTGAGACCACTCCTGCACGGGCTCGAGTTCGAGCGACCGATCGATCGCGAGCAGACCCTCCCATGACGCGTTCACGACGATATTGAATTTTTCGTCGATCTCTGGTTGGCACGCGAGCCGCCACGGCCCGCTCCACGGCGCGGCGCAAGGCACCACGCCCGATACGCGCGTTCCCATTGCCAAGCGAACACGCGGTTCTGCCGCGACTGCGCCGGCGAACCGATCCGCGAGCCAAACGGTGTTGACCGATCGCTCCGGCACGCGAAAGCCCGCAGACACCGAACTGTCCGCCAGGGTCCGCAACGTCCGGTCGTCGAGCCGCTCGACTCTCGTGAGCGCCGCCAGGTAATTCCCCGTCTGTCGAACCGGCGACAGTCGGGCGTCCAGCCATTTGAAATACAGTTCCATGCTGTCCGCATCGACGACGGACCGCGGATGGACCAGATAAATGTCACCATCGGCCGTCACGGCAGAGTTGATTGAAGATTCGATCAATTCCTCGACGAGCGGCTTGAATGCCAGCCCGCCAGGCAGCAACTGCGCGGCAGTACGGCCCGAGGAATCGCGGGCATACAAAAAGCCGAGGTGAATTTTACCCTCGTTCCATCGGCTTGCACCACGCATCGGCGCATCGGCTTGATCAACGAGGGTCACATGGAAGCCGGCCCGCGCAAGGCGCAAAGCGGCGCAGCATCCCATGACTCCGGCTCCTAACACCGCCACATTGCGCATCAGTCGAGCTCGGCGCGCAGTCGTGCAACGTCGGCGTGCTGCTGAGTAAGCCATTGCGCGATTTCCGGACCGAAACGGTCGATCGCGGGCGGCAACCGCGAGGCTTGCGCCTCGCCATGAAGCTCCGCAGCATTTGGAAGAGACCGGCCCTGTACGCGGCACGGTTCAGCAAGAGCCTTTAACACGTACACAGTCTGCGCAAACTTGACGGCTTCACGATCTTCCGAATCTGACACTTTCTGGTCAATCAATGAGAAGATTTGCTGAAGGTCCCTTCGCCATCCGCCTATTATTTTCTCGACCGGCATTTTGTGCCACCTGTCCACCAGTCCGCCCTCTCGACGCCATCTCAGATAGAGAACCTCCGGAACATGGATCGCCGGACCCGCCGCCACCATCAGGAGCAGGAGGGACTGGCCGGGCGTAAGCGAGTTTTTTTCCTCAATCGGCAGCCTGAAGTCCGATCCCACACGCTCGCGGCGTATCATGCTGCGCAGCGGCGTTCCGCGTTCCCGAACGCCCCACAGTGTAAGAATCCTTTTCGCGATAGATCCTTCATAGCTGCGGCCTGGCGACAGTCGATTTTCGAGTCCGAAATCCCACAAGTCGCAGTTCGCGCTGGCTGCTTCCGGATTTCTTACTAAAGCGCCGCGAAGTCGCTCGCAGTACTGCGGCAGGATAATGTCATCGTGGAAATAGATGAAAAAGAACGGCGTCGCCACGCGATCGAGAAGAGCGTTCACATTGCCGCACCAACCCAGCCGCTGCCCGTGTTCGATAATCTCCAGCCTCGGATCGAGCGCCGCGAAGCTGCGGCAGATTTCGGCCGTCCGATCCGTAGAATGATCGACCGAAACAAGGATCTTTATGTTGCGATAGGTTTGTCCCTGCGCGAATTGCAGGGTGCGGTCGATGAAAGCTTCCGCTTCGAAGGCGGGTATGCAGATTGTCACGTCCGCCTTTTCGCGACGCTTCAGCAGCGGTATCAGACCCAGAAAGCCTCTGCGCACACTCATTTTCGCGTTGGATCACTCACGAGGCCGGACCGTGTGGCAGGCGCATGAGGGCGAGCGCGATGGCACGTCAAATTACCTCTGCCGCGCCTGTGCTCCGAGAACGACGTAGAGGCTTATAGCCTTATTCGTCGGGAGTTATGTCGGGCCGCAAGCCGCCCGGGGGAGAGGAGCGCCTAGCGGCGGTACGCGTCGTGCTGCAATACGCCGACGCCGTACCAGCCCCAATAAACGCAGTGCCGCTGGATCAACCCCTCGTCGTTGATCTCCATCGACTCGACGAAGTCCATCTGCTCGCCATCGGGCGTAGCACGCGGGTATTCCCATATCAGCTTGCGCCCATCGGTGAAGAAGCCCTTGCGGTACCGCTGACGGGCGGCCGGCGTGCGCGCGAAGACGAGGCGGACGAACTCGCGCAGTCGGTCGCGCCCTTCGACGATGCCGCGTTCGGAGTTCTGCAGATGACACACAAGCGGAGATTCCAGCACGCAGTCCGGCGCATAGAGCGTCATTGCGGCCTCGACATCCTTGCGGCCAAGCGCCTCATCCCAATCGCGATAAATTCGTTCGGCATTTGGTTTCGCGGCAGTATCGGTCATAGAACAGTCTCCGCAGTTTCATTGCAGTAGAATCCGGAAGGTTGATCCGAACTCTTGGAGGAACGCCGGCCAGTACCACTGAGTTTCGCGGCAATGCTACGGCGAGGCTCGTAGTGTCGAGCATTCGGCGCGCTCGACGATCAAGCATCCAGGGCTGGCGCTTTTTCCGCCCCTCACGAGCGGCCGATCCAATGTGAGGCGACGCGGCTTCGGCGGCTTATGCTTAGAACGGCACGCTGCCGCGCACCCGCCACGTCCAGATGTGGGTGTCGCTGCCGATACCGCCGTATTCCCCGCCGAAGCCCAGGACCGCGCTGTTGCTGAAGGCCACGGCAAGACCCGCGGTGGCGCGCGCCGACCAGCCTTGCAGCAGCGGTACCGTGGTCAGGCCGGCGGTCGCCGCATCGTCCGACGAGAAATAATAGTCGCCATAGAGCCCTAGATAGGGCGCGAGACTGACGCTGCTCGACCACGCGAACGGATAGGTCACCTTGCCGCCGGCGCTGGCCCGGCCAGTCGCGAAATTGCGGTCGGGCTGCAGCGTGCCAAGGCTGTCGGTGTAGGCGTTCTCATGTTCCCACAACGCATAGACGCGCGCCGATGGTTCAAACACGAAGGCCTGCCAGCCATAAGTGCCGGTCAGTCCGCCGGTGACAAGCCAGCGATGGCCGAGGAAATTGCCGGTCGCCATGCCGGACGTATCGTCCACGAAGATATCCGACCACGCGCCGCCGACGTCGAAGCGCACGTTCGGCAGGATCCGCCACCCCAAATAGGCGCCCGTGGTCCAGCCATCGCCCCGCAGCACGCCATTGAAGGCCTGCGAACTGTAATCGAAATGCTCATAGCCGCCGAGCACGCCGAGCAACAAGTCCGGCGTGACCCTGTGAGTGATGCCGGCGAGCGTATTGATCTGCACGCCTTTGAGGTCGCTGCCGACCATCGTACGATCGAAATCGGCGCCACGCACGTCGACCCAGGCGAGCCATCGATGGATCGCCACAGCGGGCGGCGGCGCCTTGGTCCACAAGCCGCCACCGCCCGCATAGCCGAGCGCCGAGAAACCATCGGCGACGCGCCTCCTGTTGCCGTCGGGTGATATGAGGAAGCTGTTGAGATCCTGCTGCTGGGCAGACTGCTGCGCACGCGGCTGAGCGGCCTGTGGCAATTCCTGTACCGGTTCTTGTCGCGCGTAGCGCTGCGCGGCAGGCGCCTGCGAAACCTCGGTTTCGAGCGCCTTGAGCGGATCGACGAGGCCCGCGCCATATTCCGGATTCATGCCGCGCGGGCCGAGATGCCTGGCGGTTCTCACCAGGAGGGCACGAATCTCCTCCGGCTTGAGCGATGACTTATGGGCGATCAGCAAGGCGGCGACGCCACTCACATTCGCCGTCGCGACCGAGGTGCCCGTTGTAAACTGGATGCCACCCTCCGGCGCCGGCACCAGAATGTTCACGCCCGGAGCCGCGACGGTGACGTAGCTACCCTGGTTGGCGCCATTGAACACCCGATCGTGTTCGTCGGTCGCGGTCACCGCCATGACGCTGGGATCGGCGCCCGGATAAAGCGGCGGCGACTTCGGGCCAGCATTGCCCGCAGCGGCGATCAGCAGAACTCCCTTTTCGCGGGCGATCTGCAGCGCCTGAGACAGCGCGGGGTCGCGCGGTCCGGCGAAGCTCATGTTCACGATCCTGGCGCCGTGCTGGATCGCGTAATCGAGGCCGTTGATGATTTTGACCGTATTTGCGTTCGGATGGCCAGTGCCGCCGAAGGCGCAGATCGCGATGATGCTGGCGCGCGGGGCGATGCCCATGAGCTGCCCGTGCGACGCGATGGCCCCGGCCATGCCGGTGCCGTGCGGATCCGGGGCGGAAGCGCCGCAACCGGCGTCGTAACGGTCGGCGATCGCCCCGGCGAGATTGGGCTGCTTGAAATCGATCTCGGAATTGATCACCGCGATGACGACCTTGTCGCCGTTGGCGATACGATGCGCATCGGCAAGGTGGAATTTGTTGATGATGTATTGCGCCGGATCGCCCGCATCGGAATTGGGATTGTTCTGATCGCCGGAGTTTTGATCTCCGGTGCCTTGACCCGGTGGATTTTGATTCTGGGCATCCTGGGTCAGCGCAAAATTGTAGACGGGCTGCACCGCGACATTCACTCGCGCCGACTCGACGGTGCGGATCACCTGACGCACCGATTGCCCGTTGGGGATGCGGAACGTGTAGATCGAGCGGCCCAGGACGCCGATCGCCTGCTGCGCCTCAACGGTCAGTCCGAAACGTTGCGCGATGGCGGCGATCTGTTGCGCCGTCGTGCCGGCGCCGAACTGCATTGCCAGTTCGTTCGGTGAAAATCGCGTTTCGCCGATTGGCGGCATGCCGGAACCGGGCGGCAGCGGCATCACGGCCATGTCGATCAGACGCGTGCCGGGTGGCGCGCCATTGCCACCCTGCCGGCCGTTGGCGAGACTCCCCGGGCCATTGCCGCGCGGATTGCCGAGAGCGAAGCTGGGCGTGTTGCCACCGCCGCCGAACTGGGGCGTCCGGATAGGCGGCGGCAGCGTTACCGCCGGCTGGTCCAGCGGAATTTCCACACTGAAGCCGCCGCCGTTCGGCGTGACGGGCGGCGGGTTGTCGCTGAAGCCGGCATTGATGGCGCTGTCGATCGCGCTCGAAATGGCCTGCCCCGATATCTGCGCGATGACGGGAGTCGTGGAAAGCTGGATCTGGCGCACGCCGATGCTGTCGTGCGGCACATTGACGGTCTGCAGCAACGCCGACGACGTGCTCGCCGCGTTGTTGCCGTCGCCGCTGTAGCGCGCCGTGATCGAGTGGGTGCCTGTGCTCAGCGCCGCCGTCGTAATCGAAGCGGCGCCACCTGTCAGCGTTGCCGTGCCGATCTGCGTACCGCCGTCGAAGAAAGTCACCGTCCCGGTCGGCGCAACCCCGTTCACGGTCGCGGTGAAGCGCACGGCTTGCCCGGCGCTCGACGGGTTTTGCGACGATGACAGCGTAATCGTGCTTCCCGCCGCCGCGTAGCTGTACTGATCCGCGCCGCCGGTCGCGCTGGCGCCGCCGGGCGTGGTGACGGTGACGTCGACGGTGCCGGTCCCGGCCGGCGCAGTCGCGATGATTTGCGCCGGGCTGACGACGTTGAACGTGCTCGCCGAATTGGCGCCAAACTTGACCGCGGTAGCGCCGGTAAAGTTGTCGCCGCTGATGGTGACGCTGGTGCCTCCTCCCGGCGGTCCGGTATTCGGATTAACGCCGGTAACGGTTGGCGCCGGGACGTAGGTGAACTGATCTGCCGCGCTTGGGGCGCTGGGCCCGCCACCTGCGTTCACCGTAATGTCAACGGTGCCGGTCCCGGCTGGCGACGTCGCGGTGATCTGGGTTGGGCTATTGACTGTGAACGAGGCGGCGGGGTTGCTGCCGAAATTGACCGCGGTTACGACGAAAAAATTTGAACCCGTGATGGTGACAGTGGTAGCCCCCGCTGCCGGGCCGGTGTTCGGGCTGACGTTGGTGACCGTTGGCGGAGCGAATTGCGCCTGCGCCTGGCTGGCAAGGCCGAGTGCGCAAACAAACACCGCAAAGACCGCAGCCACTGCACGCAGGCAAGCGCGGGTCCCGATCAGGGCTCCAAACCGCGCGCCAGTCGGCAATCCGCTCCGCCGCGCGGAGGAAAAGCGACACGCCGATAGCGATGAAATAGCAACAAAGCCCACTGCGCCCCCCGCACGTGCCTTGGATGTCGCGCGTACGCCGACGCCTCGAATGCTTTGCGAGGGTGCTGCCCCGCCCCTACTTTCGCGAGCCTCACCGTGTTGAGACTCTGCGTTCCGATAAACCCGATCCTCCTCCTAACCACACTTGGAAATCGCCGAGATGGCAAGCGGGTAAGGCGCGAGAACGAGGCGGCCGACGGGGGTCTGAAAGTGCTTTGTAACCGAGCGTGACAATTTCGCCACGGGCTCTGTCGCTTTCGATGCATTTTCGGCGTCCTTTTCCCGCAATCGCGCCATATTCGCGTCATCTGGCGCGCCTCGCAGCTGGTCTGATCCGCATCGATTCTTCGGGCCCGCGGCGTAAGCAGCAGCGATTGCGATCCATCTCACTGGCCTGCGCGGGCGGTTCGCTGCCCACGGTAGCGATCTCAAATTGATGCGTATCAAACTGCCAACGGAGTTCATCGGATAAATTGCAATCAAGCAATCGCCCCCCGTACGGCATCGGCGTTGCGCAGTCGGCGGGCGGGAGCAGCGTTAGAAGCGTTGAGAATGGATAATGTCTCAAATGCAATCGGCCCCTCCGGCGGCGCGCGATCAGGCCGAGAAACAGGCTGCGGTCGCCGGGCCGGTGCCAGTGAGACCGCTGATCCCCGCGCAGCTTTATCGCAGCGCCGATCTATCGGCTCTAGCATTTGAATCCACCGCCGACATCGAGCCGGCCCCAGGTCTGGTCGGCCAACAACGGGCCCTCGATGCCATCGACTTTGGCGCGCACATCGGCGCAGCGGGCTTTAATCTTTTTGTGATCGCGCCGAACGGCATGCGGACGCAGCCGGCAGTCGAGCGGGTTCTCAGCGAGATCAACGGCTCCCGGCGCCTTCCCTCCGACTGGGTCTACGTCAACAATTTCAAGGATCCGCGGCGGCCGCTGGCCATCGAACTGCCGCCTCGCCGCGCCGACGACTTTGCCGTCGTGATGCGCGATCTGATTGACGATCTGAAGACTGCACTGCCGGCCGCGTTCGAGAGCGAGAACTACCAGACCCGGCGCGGCACCATCGATCAGGCCTTTCAAGGTAAGCAGGGCGAAGCCTTCACCACGATGCGCGATAAGGCTGCGACCAAGAACATCGCCATCCTGCGCACCCCGATGGGCTTCGCGCTTGTCCCGATGCGCAATGGCCAGCCGGTTCCGCCGGACGAATTTCGCACCTGGCCGGAAGCCGAGCGTCGGGAGGCCGAGACCACAATCGAGGCACTCGAAAAGGATCTGGAGCACGTCATGCGGCAATTGCCGCAATGGGAGACCGAACGCCGCGACGCGTTGCGTAAGCTCAATCGCGAAACGGCCGGTTTTGCCATCGGGCATCTTATCGACGCGGCCAAGAAACACTTCACCGACATGCCGAAAATCGCGGGACACCTGGAGGCTATTCGCGCGGACCTGATCGAAAATGTCGGGATGTTCGTGCTTAAGGGCGAAAACGATGAGGCTCCGCACGCCGCGGATCAACCCGGCGGTCCGTTCGACCGCTACTCGGTCAATGTGCTTGTCAGCCACAGCTCCGGCGAAACCACGCTACCAATTGTCGAGGAATTGCATCCGACGCTTGGTAACCTTCTGGGAAGTGTTGAATACGTTTCGCAGCACGGTGTTCTGGTCACCAATTTCCGCCTCATCAAGTCGGGCGCGATACACCGCGCCAATGGCGGGTTTTTGCTGCTCGATGCACGCAGCCTCCTGACCGAGCCTTTCAGCTGGACGGCGCTCAAGCGCACGCTGCGCCAGCGCGAGATCAAAATCGAGGATTTGGGCCGCTTTATTGGATTCACCAGCACTGTCTCTCTCGAACCCGACCCGATCCCTCTCGATGTCAAAGTGGTGCTGTTTGGCGATCGCGTGCTCTATTATCTTCTGGCCGCGCTCGATCCCGACCTCGGCGAGCATTTCAAGGTCCTTGCCGATTTCGACGACGACGTCGACCGTACCTCTGAGAGCGAAGCCGCGCACACTCGGCTGATCGCCGCACTCGTGCGGCGGCAGAACGTCAAGCCGGTCGATCGCGGCGGCACGGCGTTGCTTATCGAGTACGCCGCGCGGCTTGCCGACAATGCCAATAAGCTCACGCTCGTTGTCGATCGGCTGGGCGACCTACTGGCCGAGGCCGACTATTGGGCCGGCAAGGCCGGCCGGACCATCATCGGACGCGCCGACATGGAAACCGCGATCGAACAAAAAATTCGCCGTTCCTCACGGCTGCGCGATCGGTCACAAGAAAGCATCCTGGAGCGCGTCGCTCTCATCGACACGAGTGGGGCGCGCGTGGGCCAGATCAATGGCCTGAGCATTACCGAACTTGCCGGTTTCCGGTTTGGCCATCCAACACGAATTACCTGCCGGGTGCGGCCGGGCGCGGGCAAGGTTGTCGATATTGAGCGCGAGGTCGAGCTTGGCGGACCAATTCATTCCAAGGGCGTGCTGATCCTGTCCGGTTTCCTGGCGGGGCGCTACGCGCTCGATACGCCAATGTCGCTGTTCGCCAGCCTCGTCTTCGAACAGTCCTATGGCGGCGTCGAAGGCGACAGCGCTTCATCCGCCGAGCTTTACGCGCTTATGTCCGCTCTCGCCGAGCTGCCGCTCCGCCAGGACCTCGCCGTGACCGGCTCGATCAATCAGCAGGGACAGATCCAAGCGATTGGCGGCGTGAACGAAAAGATCGAGGGCTTTTTCGACATCTGCAAAAAGCGCGGCCTCACGGGCGCTCAAGGTGTGCTCATTCCGGGCGCAAACGTGCAGCACCTCATGCTGCGTCGTGACGTGATCGAAGCCTGCGCGGCCGGCAAATTTTCCGTCTTCCCCGTTGAAACGGCCGACCAGGGAATTGAGCTTCTCACCGGTCGCCAAGCCGGCGAGCGCGGTCGCGACGCGCTTTACACGCCGCAAAGCATCAACCGCATGGTCGAGGATCGGCTCCATACCTTCGCCCGCATCCGGCAGAGTTTTGGCCGCGACGATCGTCCAGCCGTCGAGCGTCATCCATGAGTCGCCGCCCGTTCAAGCGCATGGTCGTTGGCCTGCCGCAAGGCATGGGGAATGAGGCGGCGGTGCAGGCGGCAATCGATTTGGCGGAGCGTCTCAAGATCGAACTTCTCGGCGCCTTTATTGCGGACGCGACGCTGCTGGCCATGACCGGATTTCCGGCCATGCGTGAATTACGCATGCTCGATCAGCAATGGCAGCCGTTCGACATCGACCGGGTTGCGCGCGAACTTGACAGCGCCGCCGCCATGGCGCGCAGGAGCTTCGATGAAAGCGCTCGCCTCCGCACCGTCAAGACAGCTTTCGATGTACTGCACGATGCTGATGCGATCACGTCCCTAATCGAAGCTGGCGATATCCTCACAGTCATAGAGCCGAGCCACCCGGGCGAGACCATGACCCGGCAATTCGCGGCTCTCCTCGACGCCGCCTTTGCCGCGGCTGGTTCGATTCTCGCGGTTCCGCGACGAATAGTGCACCATCACGGTCCAATCATGGTGCTGGCCTGCACGTCATCGGACCCGAGCATCCACATCGGGCTGGAGATCGCGGCGGCGCTCAGGGAGCGCTTGATCGTAGTCATCACGGCCGGTTCGCACACCTCTCCTGAAATCATCACAGAAGCGAAGAAGCTCGGCGTCGCCGTCGAGGAGCTAGCAGCAAATCCGGGCGACACCAGTGTGGCATCGGTCACGTCTCTCTCGAACGAGCGGCTGCGCATCGTCACGCGCGCCCAGCTGCGCGCCAATCCGTCTCAATTATTTGCGATCCTACATGGCGTGCCGCTGCTCCTGGTCGACCCTCAGGAAGCATCTGCCGCAGAACACAACGGGCCGGTATCAAATGCTTGAAAGGCTGATCTCAGCCCCGCCGAGTCCTCGATAAATTCACGTCCGCATCGGCGACAAAATCCGGCGCGTTTGCCATCGGTCATTGGCCTTGATCTTCGGCAAAGATCGCAGTGTAATTTTACACGAAGGTTTCATATCGCGCACGTTGAGATTGACGACGTCTTTTGTCCCATGACGTACTTGTCCCATGCCGATGACCGAACAGCATTCTACCGAATCATCTTTGACAGAGGCCAAAATCGAACTGAGCCTCAATCGGATGGCTCAGTTGTTCAATTCGCTTGATCCGGCCCCGTTTCACGAGCGCGATCTGGATGCCGACGCTGAAGACTACATCATCAGCTCTGCGGAGGAGATTTCGCGCCAACGTCCCTTGAAGCTCGTGATCCATTTGCCGGCCGATCAGGTGCCGCAAAGCAATACGCACGATCTCAGCGAAGCGATTCACAACTATTTCGCCTATCGCGCCGCGCACGAGCAGCGGCGGCTGCGCGTTTTATTTCGCGACGGACGCATCGCACTCGTCACCGGCCTGTCGTTTCTGTTGTGCTGCATGCTGCTGCGCGAGCTTATCCGTTCGTTCGGACATGACACCCTGACCGATATCGTCGGCGAAGGTATGCTGATAATCGGCTGGGTCGCGATGTGGCGGCCGATCGAGATGTTTCTCTACGAGTGGGTACCGATCCGCCGCCGTTGTCACACGCTCGCCGTACTGTCCAAAGTGCCGGTGGTGCTGGAAACGCAGCCGCGACGCGCTTGAGCACTCATCGGTTTCGCGCCGCAGGAATGGCTGGCGATGAGTCTCGATTGAGCTGAAGCGCCAACGTTATCAGAGCGGGCGATGCATCCGGCCAAGGAGCCAGCCAATTCCGAGCGCGACGATGGCGGTCGTGTAGGGCTGCGTCTCAATCGTCTGCCGCAGCCATTGGTCGATCGATCCGGCCGTGTCTCTGGTCGCGTCTGCGGCTTGGCCGAGCAGGTCCTGACCGGCACCGAGCGCCTGGTTCAACTTGCCTTTGGCCTGCGTTTCGGCGTCGTCCGTGGCGCGGCCGAACTGTTCTTGCGCCTTGCCGCCGATGTTGCGAACCGTTCCTTCGACTCGATTTTCATCCATGTCGTTTCCTCAGATCCTAGAGGACCCCGCGTATGCACGGGGTCTCATCAGGAATAATCGCATGCTGCTAGGCAGCTGGGTTCTCCGCGAGGTAACCAGGAGGATCGGCGTTGGTTCCTTGCGGGCGCGGATCGGCGAGAGGCGATCACTCGCTCGACAAGATCACGTTCTTTACGATCGGATAGACCTGAGTCTCCCAGCGCCTGCCGGAAAACACGCCGTAATGGCCGACGCCGGCTTGCATGTGATGGCGTTTCATATATGGCCGCAGTTTGCCGCACAGGTCGTGCGCCGCCACGGTCTGGCCGACCGAACAGATGTCGTCACGCTCGCCCTCAACGGTCAACAGCATGGTGTGGCGGATGGCGCCGGGATCGATCGCGTTGCCGTGCCATGTGAAATTGCCGAGCGGCAGAGCGTGTTCCTGAAAAATGATGCGTACCGTTTCGAGATAAAACTCCGCGGTCAGATCCAGCACGGCGAAATATTCGTCATAGAAGGCCTTGATGATCGCGGCCTTTTCCGGCTCGCCGTTCCTGATGTTGTCGTATAGGTCGCGATGCGCCTTCAGATGCCGCTCGATGTTCATGCTCATGAACGCCGCAAGCTGCACGAAGCCCGGATAGACGCGGCGGAACGCGCCGGGATAGCGCAGCGGCACCGTCGCGGTGAGAGTGCGCTCGAACCACTCGATCGTGCGCTTCTTGGCGAGCTCGTTGACCTTCGACGGATTGACGCGGGTATCGATCGGCCCCGCCATCAAGGTCATCGATCGCGGCTGCGCCGGGTTTTTGGCCTGCGCCATCACCGCCACCGCCGCGAGCACCGCAACGCACGGCTGGCACACCGCGACCACATGCGCGCCCGGCCCCATCACTTCCAGAAACTTGATCAGGTGGTCGACATATTCGTCGCAGCCGAACCGGCCCGCCGTCAGCGGCACGTCGCGGGCGTTGTGCCAGTCGGTGATGTAGACGTCATGCTCGGGCAGCATGGTCTGCACGGTCGCACGAAGCAGCGTTGCGAAATGTCCCGACAGGGGCGCCACCATGAGCACGCGCGGTTGTGCGGCAGCGATGTCCTTCTTGAAATGCAGGAGCGTGCCGAACGGCGTCGCATGCGCGGCCTCCTCGCGCACCTCGACCTCGCGGTTACCGACCATGACCGAATGGATTCCAAACGGCGGACGCGTGTGGGTGAGGCCGGCGCGCGCGATCAGTTCGTAGGCGGCGGTCAGATTGCGGATGGCGGGACTGTCGACAAATGACGGCACGCCGGCCGCGGCAAGAGCCAAATTGGCCCACGCCCGCACCGGCGCCATCACATCGGACTGAGCCTGATAGGCGAGATACAGCATCCGCAGCCCACGGACGCGGCGGGGCCGCCCGGCAACGGCCTGCCCCGTCAATTGTGCACGCTAGTGCATTTCTTATTGCGCTGCGACAAAAATATGCACATTCTTCATTGCAGTGCACATCCGCGCCTGGGCCGGGCCGGCGGATTTCAAATGGCACATCGAAAAGCGGGACTAACCGCTTGGTGTAACCTCAATTTACGACAGGGGCGCGCTGCATGGCCCAGGCCAAACTGACGATCGCCAGCAAGAATTACGGGTCGTGGTCGCTGCGCGGCTGGTTGCTCTGCAAAATGGCCGGGCTGGATTTCGACGAACAGCCGGTCACGACCGAAGATCCCTCGATCCGGGCCGAGTTGCTGCTGCTCTCGCCGTCGTTTCTGGTGCCGTGCCTGTACCACGACGGCGTGAAGATCTGGGACACGCTGGCGATCGCCGAGTATCTGCACGAGATCAGCCCCGACGCCGGCCTCCTGCCATCCGACCAGAAGCAGCGCGCCCATTGCCGGGCGATCTGCGGCGAGATGCACTCCGGCTTCCCCAATCTGCGTTCGGCGTTGCCGATAAATCTGAAGGCGCATTTTCCGGGCTTCAAGTCCTGGGCCGGCGCGCGCGGCGATATCGATCGGATCACCACGATCTGGAAAGAATGCCTCGCGGAGTATGGCGGGCCTTATCTGTTCGGCGAAAAACCCTGCGCGGCCGACGCCATGTACGCGCCAGTGTGCACGCGTTTTGCCACCTATGACGTGGCGCTCGATCCCGTATGCGCCGGCTATTGCCGAACAATCATGGCGATGCCGCAGATGCAGGAATGGATCGCGGCCGCGAAGGTCGAGCCCGACGAACTGGAAGAGTTGGACGTGGAGTTTTAGCTCGTCATTCTGGGGCACGCCGAAGGCGTGAGCCCGGAATCCATATTCGCTGACCTGTGGTTATGGATTCCGGACTTGCCGCTTCGCGGCAATCCGGAATGACCGCATCAATCCCACTTCATGCGCCCCGAATACGCCCAGTCCACCGTGCGGCCGTCGGGACTCGCCAGCCCGGCGATCTCCGTCATCTCGAACTCGCTGAGCGTGAAGTCGAACAGCGCGGCATTCTCGGTCAGCCGTTCGAGCTTGCTCGAGCGCGGAATGACGACGATGTCCTGCTGCACCAGAAAACGTAGGCAGATTTGCGCCGCGGTTTTCTTATGCGCCGCGCCGATGCGGTTGAGCACCTCGTTGCGGCGAAACTGCCCGCGGGCGAGCGGGCTATAGGCGACGAGCGCCATGCCGTGGTTGCGGCAAGCTGTGAGCACCTTCGTCTGGTCGAGAAACGGATGGCACTCGACCTGATCGCACACCAGCGGCTCGGTCGCGACGGTCAGCGCGTCTCCGATCAGCGTCACGGTGAAATTCGATACGCCAATATTTCGCGCGAGCCCGTCGCGCTTGACCTTGCACAGCGCGCCGATGGTTTCGGGCAGCGGCACGTTCGGGTTCGGCCAGTGCAGCAGCAAGAGGTCGACCTCGCCAAGGCGGAGCCGCGCCAGGCAGTCGCGCGCCGCGCGCTCCAATTCGCGCGGCGTGAAATGATTGGGCCAGATCTTGGTGGTGACGAAAACCTCGCCGCGTTTGACGCCGGACGCGCGCAAGCCTTCGCCGACTTCGCGCTCGTTGTCGTACATCTCGGCGGTGTCGATATGCCGGTAGCCGAGCCGCAACGCCTGCTCAACGATGCGCGCGCAGGCGCGGCCCCGCAATTCCCAGGTACCGAGCCCGACCAGCGGAATGTTAGCGCCGTTGGCCTCGATGCTTGGGATGGCTCCGAGTTCGTCCATTCCTGAAGGATCAGGCAAAGCGCGATCCCAATCAACTCCGCTCATTCCCGCACAAGCGGGAATCCAGAGTTCCGCACCGGCAATGCTTCAAAAGGCCGGGTCCCCGCCTGCGCGGGCACGAGCGGAGGCCAGCTACCGCTTCCCGCCCAGCACCTTGAAGGCGGCTTCGGGCGCTTGCTCGATCACCTTGAGCAGCGCGCGCGCCGGCCCGCGCGGCGAGCGCTTGCCCTGCTCCCAGTTGCGCACGGTCTCGACCGGCACGCCGATGCGCGCCGCGAACGCGGCCTGGGTGAGCCCGGTGCGGCCACGCACGGTCTTGGCGTAGCTCGCGTCCTCGTCGCGTGGAGTGACGGCGCGCGCCGCGGCATGTGCTGCCGTCACAATGGCGCGCGGATCGGGCGAAATCTCCCGCTCGCCGCCACCCGGCAACACCTCGACCAGCCGCCCGTCCGCCTTCAACCGCACCCGCAGCATGCGCTTCAGCTCCACCTGCCGACCTGTGGATATCATAGCTGATTCGCCGTTGATTCAATGAGTTAGTTGACGGCCAATGAAACAGCGCCAGCGGCCGAGCGGAACTTTGGCCGCCCTCGCCACACCTTCGCATCACTCCCCGCTCCCGCTACTGTGCGCCCACAAAGGATCGGCCGATGCAGAACCTCACGATCGACGGCAAGCGGCTGTGGGACACGCTGATGGAGACCGCACGCTTGGGAGCCACCCCCAAGGGTGGGCTGTGCCGGCTGACGCTGTCGGATTCCGACCGGGCCGTGCGCAACTGGTTCAAGGCGCAATGCGAGGCGCTCGGCCTTGCCGTCATCATCGATGACGTCGGCAACATGTTCGCCCGCCGCCCCGGCATCGGCCGCAAGGATGCGCCTCCGATCGCCATGGGCTCGCATCTCGACACCCAGCCGACCGGCGGCAAGTTCGACGGCGTGCTCGGCGTCCTCGCCGCGCTGGAGGCCATGCGCACGCTCGTCGCCGCCGGCTACGACACCAATGCGCCGATCGAGATCGTCAATTGGACCAACGAGGAAGGCGCGCGCTTTGCGCCGCCGATGCTGGCCTCGGGCGTCTTTGCCGGCGTGTTTTCCCGCGACTACGCCTATGCGCGCGCCGACCGCGACGGCAAGACGTTCGGCGCCGAACTCGACCGCATCGGCTACCGCGGCCCGGCGCCCGCCCCCACCCACAAATTCTCCGCGATGTTCGAACTGCACATCGAGCAGGGCCCGATCCTCGAAACGGAGGGCCGTCTCATCGGCGTCGTGCAGGGCGCACACGGCGTGCGCTGGTACGAGATCACGGTGATCGGCCAGGAAGCCCACACCGGCGCCACGCCGATGACCATGCGAAGGAACGCGCTGCTTGGCGCCGCGCGCATGGTCGAGCGCATCGACGCTATCGCCCGCGCCCACCCGCCCGATGCGGTCGGCACCGTCGGCCTGATCGAGAGCCGGCCGAACAGCCGCAACGTCGTGCCCGGCGAAGTGTTCTTCACCATCGACTTCCGCCATCCGGACGAAAGCGTGCTCGACGCCATGGAGACGGAGCTGCGCGCAGCCCTCCCCGTCGTCCTCACCCCGTTGCAACTGACGTGGCGCGAGACGCGCATCTGGTCCGCCCCGCCGGTAAAGTTCTCGCCCGCGCTGATCGACTGCGTGCGGGCGGGCGCGGCAGCCGCCGGCTTCCCGACCCGCGACATGATCTCCGGCGCCGGCCACGACGCCTGTTATGTGTCGCGCGCGGCGCCCACCACGATGATCTTCGTGCCCTGCGCCGGCGGCATCTCGCACAACGAAGCCGAATCCACCGAGCCCGACGAATGCGCCGCCGGCGCGCAAGTGCTGCTGAACGCGGTGCTGGAGTTCGACCGGCGGCTGGGGTAGCGGGCCTTCACCAGGCTTCACGACCTGCGGCCGCTCACCTTTTCCCTCCCGCGTGCGAGGACGCCTCGAGGCGGCTCGGGTATTTTGCGGTCCCGGTGGCCAATCTCCCATGAGTTGTGCACAGTTGAGGAGGTTGCGGTTTGGTAACGTATATGGTACCTTATGGCCGAGATTGTCGTCAGGTCATTCGTTGAGACCAACGGGCGCGTTCCGTTTCACGAGTGGCTCGACTTTCTGGATCGCCCCGTTCAAGCAAGGATCGCAGTTGGCCTCACGCGCCTGTCACGGGGCAATCGTTCCCAGGTGAAGGGACTGGGCGGCGGCGTAGCAGAACTGAAACTGGATGTCGGACCCGGCCACCGGATTTACTTTGGCCAGGACGGCGCGACGCTCGTCATCCTGCTGGCAGGCGGGATCAAAAGGCGGCAAAGCGACGACATCGCGACTGCGAAGGCGCGCTGGGCCGAATACAAACAACGGAAGACGTTTCGTCATTCATGAGGTTCGCACATGGTTCTTACGCGCAGCTTCAAGGACCACATCAAGACTAAGATCAAGTCAGACCCGGAATTCCGGCAAGCCCTGTTTCAAGAAGCCGTGCAGACTCTTATCGAAGGCGATCTCGACACCGCGCGGACGGTGTTGCGCGATTTCATTAATGCCACCCTTGGGTTTGCGGCGCTCGCGAAGGCCACCGGAATACCGCCCAAGAGCCTGATGCGCATGTTCGGCCCGAGCGGCAATCCGACCGCAGCCAATCTCTCCGAAGTCATCCGCGTGCTGCAGAAGAAAACCGGCGTGCATCTGGAAGTTCGCGCCTCGGCGGCGTGAGGCTGCGAGGCCCTGCTAGTAGTTGGGCGCATTAGCGCAACGTAATCCACCGCCTCGAAAAACTGGCCACCTTCGAAGCGCGGAACTCGCTTCGCTGTTCCGCCTGCCACGGCCCGCCGCACCGATCGGATAATTACAAAGGAAATTGCACCGATCCCGTTCAATGCTTGGCAACCGCACGGCAGGTTCCACATTGCGCCGGCGGCTGTGCGGGCGAGAATTCACCCATGCGAAAACGATCGACCCTCGCCGTCGTCATGCTTGTGGGACTCCAGGTGGGCGTGCAAGTCGGCCTGCCTGTATCGTCCGCGACGGCCCAGCCCATCGTCTACTGCGCGGTGCCGCCCGTTCCGCCGGTCGGCTGCGCCAGGGAGAAGGCGCACTGCATCTGCGATACGAGCAGCCGTTGCCAGTGGTATTACGATTGCACGCAAAATCAGTCCGCCGCCGACGGCAGCGCGTATGCGTATCTGTATCCGTACATGACGCGCATGGAACGCGGGAACGCAACGCCCCTGCCTGCGCCGGGATCAAAGTATTGACGAGTCCTGAAGGGGCTGTTCGCGGTCAGTCGCCTCCCGAGCCGTCCAAGTACCAGGCGGGGCGCCAACCGATGTGCTCTTAGGATTCATCGGCGACATTCCCACAACAAACCTCAACGTACCGGCTTCGACTAATGCGTCGGCGACGCATAGTTGCTAATTAACATGGCACCGGAGTTTGATGGGCGGCTGGGACCGACAGAAATGAATTCTGCCGAATCTGACACTTCAATCGAAGCTATCTAAGGATGAAGGAGGACGAGATGGCGAGCCAGACTACAAAGCAATCTTGGCACGGATTTGTCAGGGGCCAATGCGTTAGGATGCTCGTCGAGACCCGCGGCGCAGCGGCGAGAGACGAAGAGATCACCCATCCTCCTGGAACGCTGGCGACGATTGGCGGTCTCGCCAATTTTGGTGACTTTCAAGGTGATGGGGTCGATTTGATAATCGGCGACGGCGAGCGTGCGATTTGCAATTCTTTCGATGATCGAGACGTGGAGACGCTAGGCAACATTCCGTTCAAACTCATGTAAGATGGCTAAGGCGATTTTCACTTCAAAGGTAGACCCAAGCTACGACGACTTGCCGGAGCAGCGTTATCATTTCCCGCACACCTATTTGCGGCAAGTTGAGTTGGCGGTTGGCGACTGGATTATCTATTACGAGCCCCGCCGATCTTCATCTGACTTGTCCAGCCGCGGTGGACGGCAAGCATACTTCGCGACAGCTCGCGTCGAGAGCATTAGCCGAGACTCTGCCCGCGCAGAACATTTCTACGCGTACGTCAGGGATTATCTGGAATTTGATAAACCGGTTCCGTTTAAGGACGGCGGATTTTATTATGAGGCTGGACTACGTAGGACCGACGGCGGTACCAGTAAGGGTGCATTCGGCCGCGCCGTGCGAAACATAACGGAGACTGAGTACGATTTGATTGTGAAGGCAGGGTTTGCGCAGACTCTGCTTGAGGCCGATCCCCACACCTCGCAAGAAACCGCATCAGTCGGAGGTTTTGAAGAAGAGGCAATAGCTTTCAAGCGCCCAATTATAGAAATGGTTTCCAGGCGACCGTTCCGCGAAGCTGCGTTTGCGGTGTCCGTCAAGGCCGCTTACCGCAACACATGTGCGATGACTGGCCTACAAATCATCAACGGTGGGGGCAAAGCAGAAGTGCAGGCTGCTCACATTCGCCCTGTGGCGGCGGGCGGATCAGATTCAGTGCGCAACGGACTTGCCTTATCTGGAACAATTCACTGGATGTTCGACCGGGGACTGGTGTCGGTGGATGATGATTTCAGCATTCTGGTGGCAACAGGTCGATTGCCCGACGCCGTTATACGGATGCTTCGCCAAGATCGCAGAATTGCTATTCCGGGCAGGCGTGAGGATCGACCCCATCCGACCCATTTGCGTTACCATCGAGAGACTATTTTCAAGGGCTAAGTTTGCGAAACGAGATTTAGGACGCCGGCTGTCCCATTTTTCCCGGGGAAAATCCCCCGTCAAAGCACTGCCGTTGTCGCTTTAGTGGCGATAATTCTTGACATTTTCAGCGACAAGGACTAAAAACCGCTCACTCGCTCCTCGTGCAAGGACGCCAGCCGGAGACGAACGGCTGGCGGGAGCGGGTGTGGTGCTCGCGGGCTGAGGGTTCGTCCCCTCCGCACTCGGGCGGCGTTGGGCATCATCCTGCCGGCATCATGACCGGCGCGCGAGGTGCTCGCTGTACGGGGACAGGTTCGTTCGTTTTTCCGGCGCGGGTAACGCCCGTGGAGAAGCGCAAGGTCTCCGCCTCCCGGTTGAGGCGGCCGTACAGGACTGAACGCTCCGGACTGCTCCCCCGAAGCATGGCCTGACGCTGAGCCTTGGGGACCAGCTGTCTCCCTGGCAAGAGCCGCAGTGGAACGCCGACAGGCGAGCTGCCCCCTCCCATTCCCTCCCCCGCATGCGGGGGAGGGTCAGGGTGGGGGCAGCGCTGCGCCGGCAGGTGCAGCTTTTGACGACGCGTCTGTCGGCGTTCTGCTTCCTTTGATTGCCGGAAGCGAGTCTGAAAGATTTTGTAGCCCGGGTTGAGCGAAGCGAAACCCGGGAGCGACGGCGAAAACCGGACCATCGTTCCCCGGATTTCGCTTCGCTCAATCCGGGCTACCGTGCGCCGTCTCTGATCTTGATGCCTCCGGCCTCTTCCACCGCCGGGGCATCTGACGAAGGTCGGTTTGATGGCGTCGTTTTTTGGAAATGACGTGCGCATAGCTCGGGTGCGAACAAAAAACGCGCCGCGAGAACGGGAGGGCTTGCGTCATTGCGAGCGTAGCGAAGCAATCCAGGGCGGCTTGCGATGGCTGCGAGGCCCACTGGATTGCTTCGCTACGCTCGCAATGACGAATTACTTCGTCTTCTCGAAAATCTCCCGGCCGATCAGCATGCGGCGGATTTCGCTAGTGCCGGCGCCGATCTCGTAGAGCTTGGCGTCGCGGAGAAGGCGGCCAGCGGGGAAGTCGTTGATGTAGCCGTTGCCGCCGAGGCACTGGATGGTTTCGAGCGCCATCCAGGTGGCGCGTTCGGCGGCGTAGAGGATGGCGCCGGCGGCGTCCTCGCGCGTGGTCTCGCCGCGGTCGCAGGCGCGCCCGACCGCGTAGACGTAAGCCTTGGCGGCGTTGAGCGTCACGTACATGTCGGCGAGCTTGGCCTGCATGAGCTGAAAACGGCCGATCGGCTGGCCGAACTGGGAACGCGTATGCACGTAGGGAATGACGACGTCGAGACACGCCTGCATCAGCCCGATCGGGCCCGCCGCCAGCACGGCGCGCTCGTAGTCGAGGCCACTCATCAGCACGTTGACGCCGTTGCCGACGGCGCCCAGCACGTTCTCGGCCGGCACCTCGCAATCGGCGAACACGATTTCGCTGGTGTCGGAGCCGCGCATGCCGAGCTTGTCGAGTTTTTGCCCGGTGGAAAAGCCCTTGAAGCTCTTCTCGACGATGAAGGCGGTGATGCCGCGGGCGCCTGCGGTGCGGTCGGTCTTGGCATAGACCACGAGCGTGTCGGCGACCGGGCCGTTGGTGATCCACATCTTGGCGCCGTTGAGCAGGAAGCGGTCGCCCTTGCGATCGGCGCGGGTCTTCATCGACACCACGTCGGAGCCGGCATTGGGCTCCGACATGGCGAGCGCGCCGACATGCTCGCCGGAGATGAGTTTTGGCAGGTAGCGCTTCTTCTGCTCGGCGCTGCCGTTCCGCCTGATCTGATTGACGCACAGGTTGGAATGCGCGCCGTAGGACAGGCCGATGGCGGCGCTGCCGCGGGAGATTTCCTCCATGGCGACGCAGTGGGCCAGATAGCCGAGACCGGCGCCGCCAAGTTCCTCCTCGACGGTGATGCCGAGCAGGCCGAGCTTGCCGAGCTCCGGCCACAGCGCGCGCGGAAACGCATTGGCGCGATCGATCTCGTCGGCAAGCGGCGCGATTTTGTCCTGGGTGAAGGCGCGCACAGACTCGCGCAGCATGTCGATGTCGCTGCCGAGACCGAAATCGAGGCCGGGCAGGCTGTTGGCAATCATCGGGCGCTCCACGGCGCGCAGACAAACGGCGCCACGCTAAGAATAGGGATTGCCGGAACGTCTGTCAGGATGCCGCGGCGACCGGAACGGCCGCCGCCGGCGCATCGCGGCCGCGGGCCGGTGCGGAGCGCAGGGCGATCTTGTCGATCGCTTCGGCCGGGCGAGGTTCGGCGAAGAGATAGCCCTGCATTTCGTCGCAGCCGGCAAGCCGCAACAGCACGCGCTGCTGCTCAGTTTCGATGCCTTCCGCCAACACCACCATACCGAGCGCATGACCGAGCGCGACGATCGAATGAACGATGGCGCCGGCGTTGCCAACCGCGCCAAGCGAGGCGACGAAGGCCCGGTCGATCTTGAGCCGCTGGAACGGAAAGCGCTGCAGATAGCTCAGAGAGGAGTAGCCCGTGCCGAAATCGTCGAGCGCCAGGCTGACGCCGAGACCGCGCAACGCATCGAGCGTCTTCTGCACGTCGTTGGGGTCGTCGATCAGGACGCCTTCGGTGACTTCGAGGTCGACGCGGGCCGGATCGGCGCCGGTCTCCGCCAGAATGCGGCGCACCAGATCGACGAAATGCGGCTCGCGGATCTGCACCGGCGACAGGTTGATGGCGACGAACAGGCCGGGCCAGCGCGCGGCGTCGGTGAGCGCGCGGCGCAGCACGAATTCGCCGAGCGCATTCATCAGGCCGTGGCGCTCGGCGAGCGGAATGAACGCCGACGGCGGAATGTCGCCGCGCTCCGGATGCCTCCAGCGCACCAGCGCCTCGACGCCGAGCACGGTGCCGCGCGCCGCCGCGACGATGGGCTGGTAGTGCAGGACGAACGCCTGCGCGGCGATCGCCGCTTTGAGTTCGCGGAGGAGAAAGCGATGTTCAACCTGGTCGTTTTCGATCTGCGGCGTGAAACGGCGCGACACGCCGCGGCCTTCGCGTTTGGCGGCATCGACCGTCAACGCCGCGCGGCGGACCAGATCCTCGGCCGTCGCGCCGTCCTCCGGCGCCTGGACGACGCCGATAGCGGCGCTGACATGCAGCGTATTCTCGCCGTCGATCGGCTCGGCAAAAGCCGTGCGCAGTGTCGCGGCCAGCGCGTCGGCGAGGCCATCATCGTTGCCGCCGGCGACCACGGCGAATTCGTCATCCTCGAAACGGCCGAGCAGCGCCGCGTCCGGCAGCACCGTTTTGAGCCGTGTAGCGATGGTGCGCATCACCGCGTCGCCGCCGGTGCGTCCCAGAGTGTCGTTGACCTCGCGAAAGCTGTCGGGGTCGACGAGCGCGAAGGCGACATGGCTTCGCGCGCCCCTGCCCCGTTCGATGAGCGCGCGGTCGAGGCCTTGGACGACGACGCGCTGGTTGGGCAGACCTGTCAAAACGTCTTCGCTCGAGAGTTTACGCACGGCGTCCACGCTCTGCGCGAAGGCGCCCGTAAGCCGCAGCGACGCCCGCGCCATCGTCATCGCCGAGAGGACGAGCGCGATGCCGACCATGCCGGCGAGACCCCACAGCGCGTCCATGGCGCGGATCAGCGTCCGGTCGGGAGTCCAGGAGAACCAGCCGACAATGCGGCCGTCAGCGTCCTGCACCGATTGCACTTCGCGGCCGCTGTCCAGCACCGGGTCCATACCGAAGTGCAGGTGTGCGAGACCGCTCTGCTGCTCGATCAGACGCAGCACGGGTTCTTCGAAATGCGTGGCGCTGCCGAAGATCGGGCGAAATTCCTCGATCGCCTTGTGCAGCGCGACCTGCCGTTCGGCCGCGAGCCGGCGGTCATTGGATTGCGTCACGCTGACTCCGATCACCGCGCAGGCGATCGCCGCCGCAGCCAAGAGCAGGAGCGATAATGAAGAGATGCGGACGGTGTGCAGACTCTTCGAGGATGCCGCCGCGGCATCGGCGACGTGCCGATCGCCGAAAATACCGCCAGTCGGGACGTATTTCGACCGGCGCGCCGCCCACCATTGCCGGGCTGCCGCAACGGCCCTCATTACCCGTCCCTTCCTGCGAATGTCGCCACGACGGTAAAGGCGCATCATTAACGGGAAGGAAAAATCCGCCGCGTGTGACGCAATCCAGGGCGGCACTTATCAACAACGCGATTTGGCCAAAAAGTTATTGTTAACATGACATTAGACACACGAGCCGGTAATTTGCGCTAAGGCTGACCGGGGCACCAAGTGGAACAACAAACCACCACGCAAAGCTGACGTGATGGACCCGGAGCATTGAGGACCGCTATGGGTAAAGTTCGGGCCGTTTTTGCAGCTGCGGCCCTCATCGCAGCGGCCGGTCTCGTCTCCGCGCTGTCCGGCGCCGCGCCGGCGCGCGCGGAAAGCTGCCCGGGTAATCCCGACGCGCTCGGAACCAGCCGCACCATCGTTGTCAGCCCGCAAGAGCATCAGCGGGTCGGTTCGATGCAGTACAAACAGGATCTGCCGCTGAACGACCACGAGGTGGTGCTTACGTTCGACGACGGGCCGTTGCCGCCATGGTCCGACAGGGCGCTGGACATTCTCAAGTCGCAGTGCGTGAAAGCCACCTATTTCATCGTCGGCGAGATGGCGCGCGTCTATCCCGACGTGGTGCGGCGCGAATACGAGGCCGGCGACACGATCGGCACGCACAGCATGACGCACCCGATCTTTCAGAGGCTGACGGGTGACAAGCTCGCCTACCAGATCGACGCCGGCATCGCCTCGGTCCAGGCTGCGCTCGGCGATCCGAACGAGTTGGCGCCGTTCTTCCGCATCCCGGGCTTCGGCCGCTCCGATGTCATCGAGAAAGCGCTCGCCGATCGCGGGCTCGTCGTGTTTTCCACCGACGTGGTCGCCGACGACTGGTTCCGTCACATTTCGCCGGCGCAGATCGTGCAGCGCGCCATGACCCGCCTCGACAAGCGCGGCCGCGGTATCCTGCTGCTGCACGATATCCATCCGTGGACGGTCGCTGCCCTGCCGGTACTGCTCAAGGAACTAAAGGACCGCGGCTATCACGTGGTGCAGGTCGTGCCGCCGGCGCCGCGCGGTCCGTTGATCGCGGGCGGGCCCGGCGCCTGGGCGCGCGCCGCCGCCATGCCAATGCCCGGCCTGATCGACAAGGGCGCGGTGTCGCCGACCTGGCCGCAGGCCAACGGCGAGCCGGCGTCGGCCGGCGATACGCTGCCGGCGCCCGACGCGGCGGCCTTCGATGTTGCGCAAACGCTGCGGCATGAAGGCGGCTCCGACGGGATGGCAGGCGCAAAATGGCCGCAACTCGCCGACGCGACGCTGCCGAACGTTGAGACCGATCTGGCTGTGCCCGGTCTCGCCGAACTCGGCGTGACGCTGCGCGACCACACTTTGGTGGGTACCGAATTCAAAGAGCCAGCTCACGTGGCGGAGCATGAGCGGTTCGAACGCCAGCGGTTCCACCACGTTCACGTTCACCTCCACGCCCGCATGCGCGTGCATCGGCCGGTGCGGCCGGCAGGTAACGTGCGGCGGCATCGCGCCAATGCGGAAGCAGGCAGTCACCCCGCATGATGGAGACGACGATCATATCGTCAGATCAAATTCTCCAGTTCATCCGGTCAAAGCTCCCACTTGCGCCCGTCCCGTCCGTGCCCGAGATCCTGCTGCACGCCGCGGGACCGGAAAGCGGACTGTGGCGTCTCGCCGAGAGGGATGAGAATTTCGACACGCCGTACTGGGCTTACGCTTGGGGCGGCGGGCTCGCGCTTGCGCGTCATGTCCTCGATCATCCGCAATCAGTTGCCGGACGCGCTGTCCTCGATCTCGGCGCCGGCTCGGGACTGGTCGCGATCGCGGCGGCGAAATCGGGCGCCTCGGCTGTGATCGCCGCCGACATTGACCGGTATGCCATCGCGGCGATCGGTTTGAACGCCGCGGCCAATGGCGTGACCATCACGACGTGTGGGGATGATCTGATTGCCGGTTCGCCGCCGGATGTCGACACCGTCCTGGTGGGCGATCTTTTCTATGAAGCCCGCTTGGCTGAGCGCGTGACGAGTTTTCTCGATCAATGCGTCCGATCAGATATCAAGGTGCTGGTTGGCGATCCATGGCGAAACTTCCTGCCGCGAAACCGGCTTCGGCTGCTGGCGGAATATCCAGGGGCGGATTTCGCCAATGGCGGCCGCAACTCGCCGAGTGAGAATGCCGTCTTCTCGTTTGAGGCGGCTTCTCGCTCCGACCGCACCGAGAGCGTGTCCCCAGCACCTCGCGGCAGCGCGACCCGCCAGGATAATCGCCCAGTCTTAGATCAGCGCTGAAAATGGTGCGGTCGAGAGGACTCGAACCTCCACGGGTTGCCCCGCTAGCACCTCAAGCTAGTGCGTCTACCAATTCCGCCACGACCGCATGTGGGGTGGACGCGCGCCCGTCCGGCCGCGCGACCGCGGATGTAACAGTTCAGCTACCGGCGGACAAGCTCTGGCGGTCGAGCTTCTGGCCGCTAGGCGACGTCGGGTGAGCGCGGCAGCAGCTGCTTGACCTCGACGGCGATGCGGTTGCCGCTGACCACCACGGTACCTCGGGCAACCGGCAGGTTATTGGCAAGGATGCGGACCTCATCATCCTCCGAAGAGTTCGAGCTCGATGATGGCGCCACGGCCCAGCCGCAGGACCTGGTGGATCGGCATGGATGTGGTGCCCAGAACCACCGAAATGTCGACCGCAACGTCGTCGAGTTTAGCCACGGGCCCTCCGTATCTATCTTTCCGTGTATATTTTGGCGGCAAAGGCCGCATTGGCGGCCGAAACCGCTCAGGTTCCTTTTCACCACGGTATGGTTACAAGGTGGTTAACACGCGCGATACGATACGGATCGGGCTAAGCGCTCCCGCCGGTTCACCACCGGTCGAGTGGCGTGTCAGCGATTCGCCCGTCGATTATCAGGCGGCGCTCGCCGCCATGGAGGCACGCGCCGCGGCGATCGCGCGCGGCGAGGCGGCCGAGCTGGTCTGGCTGCTGGAGCACCCTCCCCTTTATACCGCCGGGACCTCGGCCCGGCCGCACGAACTGCTGGACGCCCGATTTCCGGTCCACGATGCCGGCCGCGGCGGCCAATTCACCTATCACGGGCCCGGACAGCGGGTCGGTTATGTGATGCTCGATCTCAAGCGCCGCGGGCCCGACGTGCGCCGCTTCGTCGCCACGGTCGAAGCATGGATCATCGCGATGCTTACCGCCTTCAATGTGCGCGGCGAGCGTCGCGATGACCGGGTCGGAGTTTGGGTGCGGCGGCCCGACAAGGGCGAGGATTTCGAGGACAAGATCGCCGCCATCGGCATCCGCGTGCGGCAATGGGTGACGCTCCACGGCTTTGCGCTCAACGTCGAGCCGGACCTGTCGCACTTTTCCGGCATCGTGCCCTGTGGCGTTGCCGAACCGCGCTACGGCGTCACGTCGCTGGCCGACCTGGGCATTCCGGTCACCCTGCCGGAAGTCGATATGGCGCTGCGGGCAGCATTCGAGCCGCTGTTCGGTACCGCCGAGGACATTCAAGCGGTCGCGAGCACGGAAAACATTTCGCCGGCTGGGCGCAGCGCCAAGTCCGCCGAGCTGCCGTCGCACTGATCGATTACATCGACGCGTGCGCCGCGCGGTCCTTGGCGGCACAGTTCGATCATGGCGCGCACGGTGTCTTGCGTTCCGGCGAACACAGCCTCAACTGAACCGTCGCGGCGGTTACGAACCCAGCCTTCCAGGTCCCGCTCGGTCGCGACGACCTCGGCCCAGGCGCGATAGCCGACGCCCTGCACGCGACCGCGGATAATGACCCGGAAGATCACGTCCATCCGAATTCCTTCAGCTTGCGCGAACCGACGCCACGCGGCTGCGTCCGCATCCAGCGTTGCAACGACCTAATGTACGCCGGCGGCAATTGCCACGCCCGCGCCGCCGCGAGCACCAGTTCCATATACCCGGCCTTCGGGCGACCGGCAGCGCGCGGGCGCGCCACATAGACCAACGACAGCGCGCGGGTCGCGCCGGATAGTTTCACCGGCAACACTTCGGCCCGGTATTGTCCGCTCGAGACGCTCTCCCAGAGATCGAGGGTGACCCGATCGCGCGACGTCAACCGCCACAACACACCGTGCACGGCATGCGCCTGCGCGGGCACGACCGACGCATAACCGTCTGCGGTGATGACGAAGCGATGGTTCGGCAACGATGCGACGCCGACCGCAATGGCCGCGGGCGCATGTCTGCGCATGACGGCCCGGTCCATGTTCGATCCATAGGCAAAATGCAGCATGGGCCGAGCGTCGCGTGCGCTTTTAAGCAAACTCCATGATCACCGCGTCGACCGCAACGCTGTCGCCCGGCTTGACGTGCACTTTTTTGATGATGCCGTCGCGTTCGGCTCGAAGAATGTTTTCCATCTTCATCGCTTCGACCACGGCGAGCGTCTCGCCGGACTTGACTTCCTGCCCTTCGGCAACGGCGATCGAGACAACAAGACCCGGCATGGGGCAGCGGATCGACTTTTCGCTGCCCGAGAGTTTTTTTGCCGGCATCAGACGGGCATAGGTCGCTTCGCGTTCCGTATACACGAACGCCTTCACTTCGGCGCCCCGATAGGCGAGTTCAAAGCCGTTTGGCACCGTGCGCACGTGCATCGCAACGGGGGTGCCGTCGACAAGGCCCTGCCAGAGCGGCATGCCGGGTGCGAAGTCGGAATGCAGCACGTGGGTGGCGCCGTCCTCGAAGGCCACCGTGATGGCTTTGCCGTCATGGGCAACGTCGGCCTGAATTTCTTCTGCGGCGAGCCAAATTGAACGTCGCCGCTCGCGCGTCAGCGCCGTGTTTAACTGACCGGAAATTTTTCGCTTGCGTTCGCCAAGAACATGATCGATGGCGGCAGCGACAGCGGCAATTCTGCGCGCGGCTGCGCCGGACGGCGCCGTTCGCTCGAAGCCACGAGGAAATTCTTCGGCGAGGAATCCCGTGCTCAATTTGCCGCTGCGCCAGCGATCATTCGCCATGACGGCGGCCAGAAGCGGAATGTTGTGACGAATGCCCTCGATCACGAAGGCGTCGAGTGCATCGGCCTGCGCGTCAATCGCTTGCGTGCGGGTTTTGGCGTGCGTGACGAGCTTGGCGATCATCGGGTCGTAGTAGAGAGAAATCTCGCCGCCCTCGGTGACGCCGGTATCGTTGCGCACCGTTACGCCGTCATGGACGCCTTCCGCCGGCGGCCGGTAGCGAATGAGCCGCCCGATGGACGGGGCAAAATTGCGGTAAGGATCTTCCGCATAGACGCGGCTCTCGACCGCCCAGCCGTTGAGCTTGACGTCGCTTTGCTTGAGCGTCAGCCGTTCGCCGGCGGCGACGCGGATCATCTGCTCGACGAGATCGATGCCGGTGACGAGTTCGGTCACCGGATGCTCGACCTGCAGCCGCGTGTTCATTTCAAGAAAGTAGAAGCTCTTGTCCTGACCGGCAACGAACTCCACGGTGCCGGCGCTGTCGTAGCCGACAGCCTTGGCCAGCGCGACCGCCTGCTCCCCCATCTGGCTGCGCGTCTTTTCATCGAGCAGCGGGCTCGGCGATTCCTCGATGACCTTTTGATTGCGGCGCTGAATTGAGCATTCACGCTCACCGAGATAAATGACGTTGCCGTGCTTGTCGCCCAACACCTGAATTTCAACATGGCGCGGATCGGTGATGAATTTTTCGATAAAAACTCGATCGTCGCCGAAACTTGACTGTGCTTCCGAGCGGGCGCGCACAAACCCTTCCTCGACTTCGGCTTTGGAAAAGGCGATGCGCATGCCCTTGCCGCCACCGCCCGCCGACGCCTTGATCATGACCGGGTAGCCGATCTGCTCGGCGATGGTGATCGCCTGCGCGGGGTCCTCGATCACGCCGAGATGGCCCGGGACCGTAGAGACCTTGGCGCGCGCGGCTGCCTTTTTGGATTCGATCTTGTCGCCCATCGCGGCGATCGCATTTGGATTCGGCCCGATGAAGACGATGCCGGACTTCTCCAGTGCCTCGGCAAACGCCGCGCGTTCGGAGAGAAACCCATAGCCGGGATGCACCGCCTCGGCGCCGCTCGCCTTGCACGCAGCGACGATCTTGTCGATCACCAGATAACTCTGCGCGGCTGGCGGCGGCCCGATCGGTATTGCCGAGTTGGCCATCTCTACATGCAACGCGTCACGATCGGCTTCAGAAAATACCGCTACGGTCGCAATGCCCATCCGGCGCGCGGTCTTGATGATCCGGCAGGCGATCTCGCCGCGATTGGCAATCAGGATGCGCTTGAACATTCCGGTGACTAACCGCGGGTCAACGAATGGAGCGAATGTCAAATCTACGCCACCTGTCCGCTTTGCGGCGCTACCGCGCAAAAGTCAACGTTCGCGCCTTGCATTGACACCATCCAGCGCCGGTGAAAACGTTGCCGCCGCGCTTAATCGGGGGGAACCAATGCGCAGGCCAGCCGCAATCGTCGCCTTTGTTGTTGCCGCACTGTCGGTCGCGGCATGCTCGCAAGGCTCTCCCGGGCCCGCGGGAGCGCAGGGCGACCCCGGACCGCAAGGGCCTCCGGGCAAGCAGGGTGCGACCGGGCCGGCAGGACCGCAGGGGCCGCCCGGACCGGTTGGCGCGACGGGACTACATTTCGTGCATCACGACACCTGCGCTCCCAGCAACAATTGCGACTTGAGCTGTAGCCCGGGAGAGCGGCTGGTCTCGGTGACCTGTCCGGGCGCAACCATAGTGATCTCAAGACACGGCGGCGTGGACTCCGCAGCGTGCGCCAACACCCCGGGACCTGCCTTGGCGCTTTGCATGAGCACGAACAAGTAAGTGCTATCGGCCGCAACCTAAAACTTCGGTTCAGTGCCGGAACCAAAGCGAGGCGATCAACGCGATCGCGAGAAGGGCCGATACGCCCTGCCAAAATCGGACCGGCGAGCGTTCGTAAAACGTCCGCGGACGGTGCACCCCGGTCGGTGCGCGCGCCGGGCCGGTTTCCATCTCGACGGCGAAGTCAAGCACATCGCGGTAGCGTTCGGCCGGGTCGACCGCGATGGCTCGCGCCAGTGCGGCTTGCAGCCAAGCAGGCAAATCTGGGCGAAGTGCTCCAAGAGCGGTTGGCCGGTTTCGCTTTGCGGGTGTGACCGCATCCGGATTGCCGTACGGATACTCCCCCGTAAAGGCGCGAAACATGGTGACGCCGAGCGCATAGATGTCGGTCGACTCGTTGCCGGGCTCGCCCGCAAACATTTCGGGAGCCATGTAGGCGGCGGTACCGGGAATGTCGGTCGGCGGAAAGTCTTCAAGGCCCGGCACACGCACCACGCCGAGATCAATCAGCTTGAGTGCGCCTTCGCCTTCGAGGATTATATTGTCCGGCTTGATGTCACGATGGATTATGCCGGCGTGGTGCAATGCCGCGACGGCACGCGCCAGCTTGATCGCAATGTTGCGCCCTTCCTCCAAGCCCACTGCGGGACGACGCGCCAGCCGCGTTTCCAAGAGCTCGCCCTGATAGAGCGGCATCACCGTGTAGAGGCAAGTCTGCCGGCCGGGGGGCAGCTCAATGGTGCGTCCGACCCACGGGCTGTGTACGCGCGCGCCAACCCAGGCCTCGCGTACGAAGGCGGCGCGGTATGTGTCCACGGCCGCGACCTGCGGCTTGGGAAATTTCAACGCGACTTCGCCGCCCTCGACCTCATCCATGGCGCCGAACAAGCGTGTGTAACGCCCGTCGGACATCAGCACTTTGAGGATAAAGCCATCGACCGTTTCACCATCCACCGGGACCGGAATAAGCGGTAACTGCATGATCGCAGCGCCGATATCGGCCGATTCAGCGGTAGGCAATTCAACGACGTCAACCACCAGCGCGGTACAATTGTCGGTACTGCCCGATTCCAGCGCGGCGGCAACGAGCGCGCGCGCCGAATCCTCGGACGCGGAGCGCTCGCGCAAAATCTCGGCGATGGCGTCGGCCGACAGGACGCCGTGCACACCGTCGCTGCACAGCAGAAAACGATCATGCCTGGCGAGCGGCTGGGTCGAATAGTCGAGCGGCACTTCTGTTTCGACGCCGAGCGCACGAACCAGCGTGTTCGAGCGCGCGCCGGTTCCCGTATCGCGGACGTGGTCGTGAGTGAGGCAGGTCAAACGATCGCCGCGCAGCCGATAGACGCGGGTGTCGCCGACATGCAGCACGTGTGCGACGCGCCCGCGCAGGATCAGCGCGGTGAAGGTGCATCCCATGCCTGCGAGTTTGGCATCCCGCCGGCCCTGCGAATTAATCCAACTGTTGAGCGAGTTGAGAATTTGAGCGCCGGCACGCCGCACTTCCATGGTTTCGGGAAGGTCACAGAAACCGTCGAGAAAACCGCGCACCGCCATCTCGGCGGCGACGCGACCGCCCTTGGCGCCACCGATACCGTCCGCGATCGCCGTGACCACGTCTCGGCGCGGCTGCGGCAGTTCGGAGCCAAACACGGAGCCGGCAAAGTCCTCGTTGCGCTCCCGCGGGCCGGTTTCCGAGGCGAACCCCACTGTCGCCTTAACACCGGCGAGTCGCTCAGACATCACCCGCGCTCCCAGATGGGTAGTGGAGTGGAGATCCACTTACTTGTCCAGCTTGCACTGGTCATACAGAAAATTGCCACCAGTTGAGGAAGCAAACACGACGGTAAGCTTTCCGAATTTGCGATCAAGCGTGTATTTCCAGCCGCTGCTTTCCTGCCAGGCAATGGTGTCGGTGGTAATCACCGCTGGATTGGAGTCCACGGTATGGCGATCATAATCGATATGAATTTGCCACGTGGCTCCGCTGGAAGGGTTGGTGCATGTGATAGCTGCTATCCCACTCTGAGCGTAAGCGCTGCTTACACCGTCAAACCACAGCGCGCATGCTGCCCCCATGACCAGCGCAAAGCAGCACCTCCGGCCGCTGCCGCTTTTATGGGCACTTGTAGAAATTTTCATCATCTGCACTCCCTTAGGGCGGCGATAAGCGTGGAGAAATTGCGCCCGATGAGGATGGATTAACTGGCATAAGTCTTGCGATCCACCAAACGCTCACCGGTGTGCGGCGTGCATACAGGGAGAACTCGCTTGCCCACGCGCTGTTGGCGCGCAACGGGCATTTTTGGGGGAAGGGCAGATGGCAGTCGAACTAGCTCTCGTAGCCGCACCAAAGTGGCTAGATACAGGAAATAACGCATGGCAGCTTGCAGCCGCAACGTTTGTCGGCCTGCAAAGCATTCCCGGACTGACGGTTCTCTACGGGGGCATCGTCAAGAAGAAGTGGGCGATCAACTCCGCCTTCATGTCGATGTATGCCTTTGCGTCAGTGCTCGTGGTCTGGGTGCTGTTTGATTACAACATGGCATTCGGGCCGCAATGGTTTCCATTCCTGGGCACACCCAGTCTGGCGACGTCAGCTACGTTCAGCCTCGGCCAGGCGATGGTTCCGGCAGCAGCCTCAGGCATGCCGCCGCTAACATTCCCAATGGCGACGCTGGTGTTCTTCCAGTTCGTGTTCGCCGCGATCACGGTAATCATTCTTGCCGGATCGTTGCTCGGCCGAATGAATTTCACCGCCTGGATGATCTTCTGCCCGGTATGGATGACGCTGGTCTATACGGTCGGCGCCTTCAGTCTGTGGGGCGGCGGCTGGCTCGCTGGCCTCGGCGTGGCGGACTTCTCGGGCGGATACGTCATCCATCTGGCCGCCGGAACGTCGGGCTTCGTGGCCGCTGCTGTGATCGGTCCGCGGCTACAGGCTGATCGCGATCACTTCCCACCTAACAGTCTGCTGGTGACGCTGATTGGCGCCGGCATCCTGTGGCTCGGCTGGAACGGCTTCAACGGCGGCGATCCCTACTTTGCCAACGCCAATGCCGGCGCGGCTATCATGAACACCAACACCGCGACGGCCGTGGCCCTGCTTGTTTGGACGCTGATGGACAAGATGGCCTATGGCAAGCCGTCGGTGCTCGGCGCTGTCAACGGCATGATCGCTGGCCTGGTCGCCATCACCCCCGGGGCCGGCTATGTCGATGGCTGGGGCGCCATCATCATCGGCGTCGTTGCCGGCATCATCCCCTGGCTCAGCATGAACAAGTTCCAGAAGCTTGGCTTCATGCAGAAGGTCGACGATACGCTCAGCGTCTTCTCGACGCACGGCGTTGCCGGTCTCATGGGTGGCCTGATGGTCGGCGTCGTCTCCAATCCAGCTATGCTTGAATACATCGGCACCGACAAGGAAGCGCCCGGCATCTCCGTGACCGGCCTCCTCTATGGGGATAGCGGACACCAGTTGCTGATGCAGGTGTATGGAGCGGCCTTTATCATCGTGTTCAACGCGATCATGACCTTCATCATCCTCAAGATCATCGGCCTGATCGTGCCACTGCGTATGGACGACGCGACGCTCAAAGTCGGTGACGACGCGGTGCACGGCGAAACCGCTTACGCCATCGGAACGGAGGGCGAATAAGCTACTCGATGCTGACTTGCGTGTGGCGTTGCTCGCAAGTCCAGGTTCGTACCTACCTCCTCTTGCGCGAACGATTGGCGGCCCCCAACCTCCGGGCCGCCATTTTATTATGCGCATTAGCGCTTATTATGCGCATTAGTGCGTAAAGAGTTGGACAGGCAGTACGTCATACCCTCGTCATACGATTGGCCAACAAGAAGGCCGCTTATCATTGCGAAATTTCCAGAACGAGCGACGGGGGTTCGAGGTGCGCGCGATTTCAATGATCGGTTCGGCCATCCTGTCGTTCATTCTTATATCCCCCGGCAATGCGCAAACTGCGCAAACTCGCCCGCACAACGTTGTGCTGTTCGTTGCCGATGGTCTGCGATCCCGGATCGTGGACGACAGCACCGCGCCGACCATGGCCGCGATTGCCCGCAACGGCGTCAGCCTGCGCAACAGCCACGCGCTGTTTCCCACTTTCACCACCGCGAACGCGTCGGCGATGGCGACAGGTCATATGCTCGGCGACACGGGCGATTTCGCCAATACGATCGACGCCGGCTTCGAAGTGCCCGGCGCCGGCAAGAGTTTGACGCCGTTTCTTGAAAGCGACGTTGTGCTCGGCGACGTCGATGAGCATTTTGCCGGCAACTATCTCGATGAGACGACGATTTTAAAATTGGCGCGCGACAAAGGATACAGCACGGCTTCGATCGGCAAGATCGGTCCGTCTTTGATTTTCGATCCGACAGAACGATCGGGCAGTCAAACAATTCTGGTCGATGACGCGACCGGCTCGCCCAATGGGATTCCTCTGTCACCCGAAATGACCGAACGGCTGAAAGCGGCGAGCCTGCCGCTCACCGCGCCCTCACGTGGGGCCAACGGCGCGGCCGGCAACGTCAGTGCGCCGGGCACGCACACGGCAAACGTGGTGCAGCAGGACTATTTCGCTGCCGTGACCACCAGGGCGGTCTTGCCACTCCTCAAGGAACGCAACAAACCATTCGTTGTCGTGTTCTGGTCGCGCGATCCCGATGGCAGCCAGCATAATCAGGGCGACAGCTTGCAAACGCTCGTTCCGGGAATCAACGGTCCGACGTCGCTTGCAGCCATTCGCAACGCCGACGACGATCTGGCGCGAATTCGCGCAGCCCTCGACGAGTTGGGTCTGCTCGATACTACGGACATTATTATCACCGCCGATCACGGCTTCTCGACGATTTCAAAGGAGAGCCACACCAGCCCTGCCACGAAGAACAACTTCGCCAACACGCTGTCGGGGCATCTGCCAGTCGGCTTTGTCGCTCTCGATCTTGCCGGTGCGCTCTAAATGCCGCTGCTCGACCCGGACAGCGACTACAAACTGATCGGTCCGGGCGAGCATCCGCGGCTTGGCAACGGCCTTATTGGCGGTGACCGCAAAAATCCCAAGGTTGTGGTGGCGGCCAATGGCGGGTCGGATTTGATTTATTTGCCCGACGCCGACAAGGACATGGCCAAGCGCGTCATCGATTTTCTGCTGACGCAGGATTACGTCAGCGGCCTGTTCGTCGATCCGAAGCTCGGAAAATATCCCGGTACGCTGACCCTCAACGACATCGCGCTGGAAGGCACGGCTGTCACGCCGCACCCTGCGATTGCGGTCAGTTTCCGTTCCTTCGACACGGTGTGCGGCGAGCCGGTGCGCTGCGCGGTCGAGGTCGCCGATACCGGGTTGCAGCAAGGCCAGGGCATGCACGGCTCCTTCAGCCGCGCCGACACCTGGAACTTCATGGCGATGCAGGGCCCGGATTTCAGATCGCAGTTTGTCGACTCCGCCCCTGCCAGCAATGCCGACCTCGGACGTACCATCGCGCAGATTATGCAGCTCGATCCCCACGACAAAGGCGCGCTGTTGGGCCGCGTGCTCACCGAGACGCTGCCTGGGGGCACCGTCCCGGCGGTGAGCAGCCGGGTGTTGAAGTCAGTTCCAGCGGCCAACGGTCTGGTCACCGTCGTCGATATGCAGACAGTGGGAACAACACGCTATTTCGATGCTGCAGGGTTTCTAGGCCGGACGGTCGGCTTGACGACCACGGGGCGGCCGAGCCCGACCCAATAGCGGTGCCGTCGGCTCGAAGGCTGAACGGAAATGGAGTTGGGAGTGCCTAGAGGCGGGCGAATGCGCGCCCGAAATGGCGACCTTCGGCCGCGATCCACTCGAGTACCGCCACATCAACGTCGCCAAACCCTGGGGGAAGCGGCCGGCGAGTGCGTATCTCCGGGCAATCGGCTGCCGGCGCTTCGACCACAATTTCCGAATGCGCGATCACGGCGGTCAAAGTGCCAAGATCGAGAGATTCTGTGCCGACGTTCACTTTTGTGCCTCCAAGCCGCCTGGCGATCCGGCATTTGCTGCCGCAGCGGCCGACATTATTCAGCTTAGTTGCGCGACTTCGGCATTAAGGTTCGAAGGATCCAATCCTAGGGTGGCCTGGCAAAGGCGCTCGTGGGGCAAAGTCGCGACCGGAGTTTGCTGTTCCCTCAAGCTTCGGTGAGGGAAAAACCTCGCCGAAAATTCTTTCCTAATCGGAAAATCGGATGAACCGTTTCTTCCAAAGCCTTAGGCTTGCTGAATAAATCGTTCCTCGCTGCGATAAATATTGCACCGCAGCGCCGTAGCATTGGCCCTCGCTCGGCCGTACATAATGCCGGCGAGGCATTTGGCGACAATTGTAATGGAGGTTTTCTATGGCGCTGGCGATTGGCGATACTGCTCCGGATTTCGAAGCCGAGACGACGGAAGGCAAAATCCGCTTTCACGATTGGATCGGCAACAATTGGGTGGTTCTGTTCTCGCACCCGAAGGATTTTACGCCGGTCTGCACCACCGAGCTTGGCACCATGGCCCGGCTGAAGCCGGAATTCGACAAGCGCGGCGTCAAGATCATCGGGCTTTCGGTCGACCCGGTCGACAATCACAAGAAATGGGCCGCCGACATCAAGGACGTCACTGGCGTGGCCCCGAACTATCCGATGATCGGGGATACCGACCTGAAGGTTTCCAAGGCCTACGGCATGCTGCCCGCGAGCACGGGCGGCAGCTCCGAAGGCCGCACACCGAACGATAACCAGACCGTCCGCAACGTGTTCGTCATCGGCCCGGACAAAAAGATCAAGCTCATCCTGGTTTACCCGATGAGCACGGGCCGCAACTTCGACGAAGTACTGCGCGTGATTGACTCGCTGCAACTGACCGCCAAACACCGGGTGTCGACGCCGGCCAACTGGAAACCGGGCGAAGACGTGATCCTCGGCGGCGCCATTACAGATGAGGAAGCCAAGAAGCTTTATCCGCAAGGCTGGAAGACGCCGAAACCCTATATCCGCGTCGTGCCGCAACCGCGGTGACTTTTCTGCCGGAGTGGTCTTAAGTCCAAGAGCGCGGCTTTGGCCGCGCTCTTCGTCTTGTTGCCGACAGGAAGCCACGATGAACGACCGACCGGACCGCGACCCGGACCTGCAACCGCCATTTGCCAAATTGATGGGCATGAACATTACCCATCTGTCGCGCGACAAGGTCGCGGCCGAGCTGTTTGTGCGCGATGATCTCGAGAACCGAATGGGCGTGCTTCATGGCGGCGCCATCATGGCATTTGCCGACAATCTCGGCGGCACCGCAACGACGGCCAACCTGCCGCCGGGCGCCCGCACCTCTACGATCGAAAGCAAGACCAATTTTTTCGCGCCGATCCCGATCGGCGACACGGCGCATGCCGAATGCACCCCGCTGCATCGCGGCCGCAGCACCATGGTCTGGCAGACCCGCATTACCCGCAACGACGGCCGGCTCTGTGCCATCGTCACGCAGACGCAGATTGTCATTCCGGCCGGTAAAAAGTAAGGCGCCCGCAGGCGCGTCAGGCGCCTGGCTTGATCTGCTGCGCGACGTAATCGGCGATTTCCAGATCGGCGCCCTGCCGTCGCTGCCGCAGCCCCTGAACGACGCCCTCGCGGTCGGCCATCTCGCGGTTCTGGCTCATTTTCCACTTGCCTTCGAGCCGGGTGATGACAAAGCGGAAGCCGACGATTGCGCGGACCATGCCGCTGACATAGCTGTCCGGCGCATCGGATACGTGCCACGGCTGCGACGCGCTGCCCTCCTGCTGATCTGTCAGTTCGCCGACATGGCGGCGCAGCCACGCTGCGTCGTCCATCACTTCGGGACGCCCATAGGCGTGCACCACCGCATAATTCCACGTCGGCACGACCTTGCCGTGCTGCGCTTTGGACGGATACCAGCTGGGCGTGATGTAGCCTTCCGGCCCCTGAAAGATCATCAGCGCTTCTTTCACCGTCGCAAGTTCCTTGCAGTGTGGATTGGCGCGCGCGAGGTGGCATTCGATGATCCCGAACTCACCTTCGTTCCTCAGCACGGTCGGCAGATGACTGGCGTAAAGCCCGAGCATCCCGTCGGAGATCAGCGCCGCGAATGGCCGTGCCCGCAACAGCGCGTGCATCTGCGCGACGTCGTCGACACGAAACAAATCGGGTTGGTACATGACCGTCACCTAACGGGCGCGAAGCGCCTTCATGTCAGCTTGTAGAAGCGCACCAGCACCCTCGCCTGCTCGCGGGCGCCGGTACACACAATGATGTGCCGCGTCATCCAGGCATATGCCGCATTGCCCGTTTCAAAGAAAGTCGCGCCGCGGAAATAATAGCTTCGCGGGTCAACCGCTTGGCCGGCCGCGAGTGCCGCCACGACATCTGGCGGACCGTGACGGAGCGCGTGATTGCGCACATAAATCAGCGTGCCGTCGACCGTTCGCAGCGTGTAGCGCGCCTCCAGTTCGGCAATGCCGTCATTGCGCAGCACCTGCCAGTCGGCACCGCCCGGCAGGACTTCGCCGTGGATCTGCGGCCCCCAGAACTCGCCGCCAATGATCGGCACGATGCGCCGACCGCCTTTGCCGACATCACCTAAATCCTGCGGAGGGCCGACCGCGACCCGGGCTTCGAAGACAAAGTCGAGGCCCGGCGTGGCCAGTTCATGGCTTGGCATTCCAACCTCCCGAAGCCGCTATGCGGCAACGGGCGAGGATAGCGCATCGGCATAGGTGTGGCTCGACCGGCGTCTATTGGGCGCGAAGCCCCATGCGCTGGAGGCGTGGCAGGACTTCAGCGCAGAAATACGGCACTTCCTTGAGATAGTTCACGAACGACACCGCGATGCCACGCACGCCGGCGCGGCCGATATCGGCGAATTCCTCGGCGACCTTATCGGGGGTGCCGACAAACGGGAAACCGCCAACGCCGCTGATCGCCTGCATCTGGCGCTTGGCGGCAAACTCGGCCGCGGGCGTGTTCTGCGGCGTGATGTCCTTGAGTGCCAGCATCCGCTCCAGCGCCGGCCAGTCGGCGTTCTCGACATTGGCGTAACGGTGATACTCCTCGGCTTCCTTCTGCGTCGGCCGGCAGATGACCTGCCCTTGCGTGAACACTTCGATCTCGCGGCCGAATGCACGTGCCTCGGCCTTGATGCGATTGACCTGCTCGACGATGCGATCGAACACCGGCACGTTCGCGTCCTTTGCGGTGCCGGCCACTGCCAGACGCAGCGCGTGCGTCGAGGTGAAGAACGCATCGCAATTGCGCATCGCGAATGCCTGGCCTGTCTGCGAAGCACCGGCGTTCATGATGACCGGTTGCGTGCCGCCATACGGCCCCGGCAAGCAATGCACGCCCTCAAGCTTGAAGAATTTGCCCTCAAAATCGAATTCATTCCGCTCCGACCAGGCGCGCTTGATCACCTCGATCCATTCCTCGGCAAATTCGTAGCGGTCGCCATGGCCGCGCTGTTCGACGCCGAACATCTCGAATTCACCTTCGTTCCAGCCGGCGACGATGTTGAGGCCAAAGCGGCCCTGGCCGATGTGATCGGCGGTGACCATTTCCTTCGCGGCGATCAACGGGTGAAACAACGGCGCATGCACGGTGCCGAAGACCGTAATGCGCTTCGTCGCTCCCAGCAGTCCGCACGCCCAGGTGACAGTCTCGAAGCTGGTGCCGTGCAAATTGCTCTCGCCGCCATAGCCTTTCCAGCGACCGATCGGCAGCAAAAAATCGATACCGCCATCGTCAGCGATGCGCGCCATCTCGAGGCAGTCCGGCCAAGTCGCAAGCCAGCGTTCCGGCACTAAAGTTGCGGTGCGTCCGGACGAACAATTGGCGCCGAACAGACCGATCTTCAGTGCGTTGGCGTTGTGCATTTCGACGCGTTCGCGCCGCGATCCATTTCCCGTGGGCACTTTCAAATCCTGGCTGCTGATCTGGTTTTCATTCTCGAGGGAACCGCGCTGCACCATTATTCCAGCGACATTCCGGTGGCGACAATGACCTTGCGCCATTTTGCGACTTCACCACGGTAGAAGGCCGCAAAGTCGTCAGGGCCGCCAGGCAGCGGGTTGAGGCCTTGCGCGGCAAATACCGCCTTCAAATCTGGCGTCGTCAGCGCCTGCGCGGTCGCACCCGCAATGCGCTCGACGACAGGTCGCGGCGTTGCCTTCGGAGCCAGGATGCCGATCCACAGCCGCACATCGAAGCCGGGCACTCCCGACTCGGCGACGGTAGGAACATCGGGCAACATGGGATCGCGCTTGAGCCCGGTCGTAGCGATGGCCAATACAGACCCATTTTGCAGGAACGGTCGCACCGTAGGGATCGGCGCGATGTCCACCTTGATCTGGCCGGATACCAGATCCTTCATTACGTCGCCGCCGCCGCGGTATTGCACCGATGTCATCTTGATGCCGGCCATCTGATTGAAGAGTTCGTTGGCGAGGTGCGAGGCGGTGCCGACGCCGGGCGAGCCCGCCAGAATTGCACCAGGCGGCTGCGACTTTGCGAGCGCGATCAGTTCTCCGATCGTCTTCACGTGCAACGATGGATGGACCGCCACCACGTTGTTGGTGTCAGCCACCGGCGCCACGGCGGTGAAATACTGGTCGAAGGTGTAGCGGAAGTTCTTGAACAGCGTTTCGTTGGCCGCATTGGCCGATGGCGTCGCCAGCAGCGTCAATCCGTCCGGCGCCGACTGCGCAACTTGCTCGGTCGCGATGGTGCCACCTGCGCCGGTGCGATTGTCGACATAAACCTGCTGGCCGAGAATTTTGCCGAGCTTGCCGGACAGAACGCGTGCAGCGATGTCCGTTGTTCCGGCGGCGCCAAATCCAACCACCATGCGGATCGGCTTTCCGGCGCCGATCGTCTGGGCACGCGCCCCGAGCGGCCAGCCGAGCGCCGCGCCACCGAGGCCGGCCATCAACGCGCGTCTACCAATATGAGTTGTCATGCGTTTCCGCCCCTGCAAAACCGGCTTGCACTGCCGGCCGCAATATTACCCGCGAATGCCCAGTTGTGTGAATGAGACCACGCCGTACCGGAGGTCGTAGTTCGGCGCGCAGAGCAGGGCTTGCGGGCGTGCGCCGCGCTAACGGGGGTTCTTGAGGGCGCGAACCATTATTCGTATGACGGTAAACGGTCCGGGTTTCCGCACTTCGGCTCACCCGAAATATGACAGAGGAAGCTGCCATGGATGTTCGTGCCGCTGTGGCCTACGCGCCCGGCAAGCCGCTTGAAGTGACGACCGTCCAGCTCGAAGGCCCGCGCGCCGGCGAAGTCCTGGTTGAGATCAAAGCAACCGGCATCTGCCACACTGATGAGTTCACCCGTTCGGGCGCCGATCCGGAGGGGCTGTTTCCCGCGATCCTTGGCCATGAAGGCGCTGGCATCGTCGTCGACGTCGGCGCCGGCGTGACTTCCGTGAAGACGGGCGACCATGTCATTCCGCTCTACACTCCGGAATGCCGGCAATGTCCGTCCTGCCTGTCACGCAAGACCAATCTTTGCACCGCTATCCGCGCCACCCAGGGCCAGGGCGTGATGCCCGACGGCACATCGCGGTTTTCCGTCGAGGGCAAGAAGCTGCATCACTATATGGGCTGCTCGACCTTCGCCAATTTCACCGTACTGCCGGAAATCGCCGTGGCGAAAATCCGCAAGGACGCCCCGTTCGACAAGGTCTGCTACATCGGCTGCGGCGTCACCACCGGTATCGGCGCCGTTATCAACACCGCCAAGGTCGAGCCCGGCGCCAAGGCCATCGTGTTCGGCCTGGGCGGCATCGGCCTTAACGTCATCCAGGGCCTTCGCCTTGCCGGCGCCGATATGATCGTCGGCGTCGACCTCAACCCTGACAAGAAGGGTTGGGGCGAGCGCTTCGGCATGACGCATTTCGTCAATCCGAAGGAGGTCGGCGGCGGCATGGCGGAGTTGGTGACGCACCTCGTCAACATGACCAAGAGCGTCGCCGATCAGATTGGCGGCGCCGACTACACCTTCGAATGCGTCGGCAACGTTCACCTGATGCGCGCGGCACTCGAATGCAGTCATCGCGGCTGGGGCCAGAGCATCATCATCGGCGTTGCCGGTTCGGGCCAAGAGATCGCCACCCGGCCGTTCCAGCTCGTGACGGGCCGCTCCTGGCGCGGCACGGCCTTCGGCGGAGCGCGCGGCCGGACCGACGTGCCGAAGATTGTCGACTGGTACATGCAGAAGAAGATCGAAATCGATCCAATGATCACTCACACGATGCCGCTCACCGAGATCAACAAGGGCTTCGACCTGATGCACGAGGGCAAAAGCATCCGTAGCGTCGTGGTCTATTAGTCGACCGATCAATCTCAAACACAACGCAGACAAGTTCCAAAGGGAGAGAACACATGCCTCGCATTAAAATCCTCGAGCGTGCCGACATGAATGCCGAACAGGGCCGCGTCTACGACGCCGCCAAGCAGGGCAGCGGCATCGTCGGCGGGCCGTACACCGCCTATATCCGTTTGCCGAAGCTGTTCGAGGCCGCGCAGAACATGCGGGAGTCGCTCTCTGGCGGCCCGCTGTCGGCACGCGAGCAGCAGATCGTCAACATGACCGTCGCCCGGCATTGGGGGGCGCGCTATCCGTGGTTTGCGCAGGCGCGGCGCTCGTTGTCGGTCGGCATTCCGCAATCCGCGATCGACGCCATCAACGCGCGGCAGACGCCGAACCTGCCAGACGCGCGCGAAAAAGCCTGTTTCACCGTGGCGCGCGAACTCCTTGCCAATAAGACTCTGAGCGATGAAACATACGCGGCGGCTGAGAAGACAATGGGGCTGGAAAGCCTGGTGGCGCTCGTTGCCACGACCGGCAGCTTTTCCATGACCTGCATGACCGCCATTAGCTTCGGCGTCGAGCCGCCAGCGGACAATCCCACCCCGCTGGCGCAGTAAGCAGTCATCCGGTCGCGACTATGAAAATCACCGGCGTCGAACCGATCTTGATCGGCGTGCCGTACGAACACGGCGGTCCAAAGCAGATGCGGCCACTGGGACCGTGGACGCATATGGAGACGCTGTTTGTGCGTCTCGACACCGACGCCGGTATTACCGGATGGGGCGAGGCGTTCGGCTTTGCCGCCTCGCCCCTGACGCGAGAGGCGATCGTCCGCGCCGTGGCGCCTCTGTGCATCGGGCGCGAGTTCAACGGCGATGTCGCGGCGTTCATGACGGACTTGCAGCGCAAGCTGCACGCCATGGGCCGGCATGGGCCGGTGAGCTTCGCACTCGCCGGCATCGACATCGCGCTGTGGGATCTTGCCGGCAAGGCCCAAGGCGTCCCGGTTCATCGCCTGCTCGGCGGCGCGACGCGGGACCGCCTTCCGACCTATGCGAGCCTTCTCCGCTACGGCAAAGGCGATCTCGTCGCGCGCTATACCACGGAGGCCATCGCGCGCGGCTACAAGGCGGTGAAGCTGCACGAGCATCTGGTCGAGACCGTCGCGCCCGGGCGCGAGGCCGCGGGACCCGACATCGCGATCATGGTCGATACCAACTGCGCGTGGCAACCTGCCGAAGCGATCGAGATGGCGCGGAAGCTTAAGGCCTATGATCTCGCGTGGCTCGAAGAGCCGGTCGATCCGGTCGACGACTACGACACTATGGCGCGCATTCGGCACGACACCGGCATGACGATCGCTGCCGGCGAGAATGTCGGCCATGCGGGCGAGGCCCGCTACGCCATCGAACGCGGCGCGCTCGATATCTTTCAGCCGAGCGTGACCAAGATCGGCGGCATCGTCGCCATGCGCAAGGCGATCGCGGTCGCCAAAAAGCACGGGGTCCGGGTGATGCCGCATTCACCCTATTTCGGGCCAGGACTGATCGCGACGTTGCACGTCATCGCGGCTGATCTGCCTGATTCAATGTGCGAACGGTTCTATTGCGAGTTGGAGGGAACGCCGCTCGGCGCTGCCATCGCAGCGCACGACGGCCAGATGCAGGTGCCGCAAGGGCCAGGATTAGGCATCGACGTCGACGAAGGCGTCATCGCCCGCTACCGCATTACCTGAAGCATCGCCTAGCCGCGACGGGCGTGATCTGGACTTCACGGCGGAGACCAAACCGGCGGATTGCGAGAAATCATCGCGCGCTGCTTACTCAACCTTGATGTTGGCTTCCTTGATGATCGGCCCCCACAGCGCCGCGTCGCCCTGATTCTTGGCGGCGAGTTCCGCCGGCGTTGAACCCCGCGCCTCGACGCCAAGCGGCTTGAACTTCTCCTTCACGGCAGGCGTGGCAAGCATTGCTCCCATGTCGACGTTTATTTTCTTGATGATGTCCGTTGGCGTCTTTGCCGGCGCGTAGACACCGTACCATGACGTTACGTCATAGCCGGGCAGCCCGGATTCGGCGACCGTCGGCAACTCTGGCTCATCGGCGAAACGTTGGGCGCTGGTCACGGCCAGCCCGCGCACCTGTTTCGCTCGTACCGGCTGCAAGAGCGAACCTGTTGTGTTGAACATGAGATCGAGCCTGCCGGCGATGAAATCGCTCATCAGCCCCTGCGTTACGCCGCGATACGGCACATGAGTTCATTTCGATGCCGGCCATGTGTTTGAACAACTCACCGGCCAGGTGGGGGACGGTGCCGATGCCCGGCGATGCCCAGCTCACCTTGCCCGGATTGGCTTTGGCATGGGCAATGAATTGCTGCAGTGTCTGAAACGGCGAAGAATTCGGCACGACGATGATGTTCGGATAAGTGCCGACTAGCGACACCGGCGCCAAATCCGCGACCGGATCGAATGTCAAATGCGAGAACAACAGCCCCTGCACCTGCGGCGAGCCGGGCGCCAGCAGCAAGGTGTAGCCGTCAGGCGCCGCGTGGGCGGCGGCATCGAGCGCGAGCCGGGCACCGGCGCCTGGCCGGTTTTCGACGATGACCTGCCGATGCCAGCTTTCCGAAAGGCCTTGAACGACGATGCGGGTTGCCAGATCCGCGCCGCCGCCCGGCGGAAACCCAACCAGCACTTTCACGACGTGCGACGGATAAGTGTCCGCCCAAGCCGGACGCACCAAGGCGCTCAGTCCAGCCGCTCCAGTCAGCTGCAAAAAACGGCGACGAACGAATGTCATGAAGCCCCCTGCCCGTTTCGCCTTCGACAATAGTCTAGTTTGATTTCAATCGACTTTGATCTTGGCAAATTTGACGACTTTCACCCACTTGGCGGTGTCGGAAACTATGAATTTTTCCACATCGGCTGGCGTGCTCGGCGGCATGACCTGCGCGCCAAGATCGAGCAAGCGCTGCTTGACTTGCGGCGCGGCGATGGTCGCAACCACTTGCTTGTTCAATGCTTCAATGATTGGAGCCGGCGTATCCTTTGGTGCGCCGAAGCCGATCCAGCCGAATGCCTCATAGCCGGGAAGGAATTCGGACATGGCCGGCACGTTTGGCAGCACATCCATGCGCTCCGGGGTCGTCACCGCAAGCGGGCGGAGCTTTCCGGCCTTGATGTGCGGCAGCGACGACGGCGTCACATCGAACATAACCTGCACCTGCCCACCCATCAGGTCGACCAGAGCCGGCGTCGAGCCACGGTAAGGCACATGCACGAGATCGACGCCGGCCATGTATTTGAACAGCTCGCCCGCGACGTGTTGCGGGCCGCCGATACCGGCCGACGCCATGTTGATCTTGCCCGGATGCGCTTTAGCGTAGGCGATGAACTCCGGCACGGTCTTTGCCGGAAACGACGGATTGACTTCCATCACCAGCGGCACGCGATCGACGAGCGCGATCGGCGCAATATCGCGCACAAAATCGAAATTGAGCTTGGTGTAAAGCGCGGCATTGATGGTGTTCTGCGAATTCATCACCAGAAGAGTGTAGCCATCCGGCGCCGAGCGGACCACGGCTTCGGTGGCGATGTTGCCGGTCGCGCCCGGGCGGATATCGATGACGAACTGCTGACCGAAATGCGCCGACAGCGGCTGCGCGACCAGCCGCGCAGTAATATCGGTCGAACTGCCGGCAGCCTGGCCGACAAGTAAATGCACCGGGCGCGACGGATAAGTCTGCGCCTGCGCCAGTTGAACGCCGAGAGGCAACACGGTCGCGCCGGCAGCAAGACGCAAGAAATCACGACGAAGAATTTTCACGGAGTTTCGCTCCCTCTCAAGGCCATGCGGCTATTTGGCCGCCTTCCCTCAATATTGTCTTCGGGTTACGGTCGGCGGCAGCGACGCTCTGTTAGCAGATGCTGGAAAAAACGCACACGCCTTTTTGGGGGACGAGATGACCAAACTTCGCGACCAAGCGACGCAAACTATCCTTGGGGCCGGACTTCTGTCCGTGTGCGTGCTGGGGATGGTCTTCGCCGGTTCAGCTGCGGCGCAGGGCCCCCGTCCGGTTGGCGGCAAGACCGTCACGATGATTATCGGGTTCGGGCCGGGTGGCGGCTACGACACATGGGGACGGCTGGTCGCCGGGCATCTTGGCGCTCACCTGCCCGGTAACCCGTCGGTCGTCGCCCAAAATCTTCCGGGGGGCGGCAGCTACCGGGCAGCAAGCTTCATTTATCATCAGGCGCCCAAGGACGGCTCGACGCTGGCGCTGATCGCCCGCGATGCCGCGCTCGGTCCGCTCACCGGCCAGCCTGGCGCCCTGTTCGATGCCACCAAATTTTCCTGGATCGGCACGCCCGCGACAGAGACCAACGTCTGCATCGCCTATCACACGGCGCCCGTGAAAAACGTCCAGGAGCTCACCCAGAAAGAACTCATTTTCGGCGATACCGGACCGGGGACCGGCACACATTCTTACCCGAAGGCGCTCAATGCCATTCTCGGTTTCAAGTTCAAGCTCGTCGGCGGCTATCCCTCTTCAGCCGATGTATTCCTGGCGATGGAGCGCGGTGAGGTGCAGGGCATTTGCGAAAGCCTCGACAGCGTCAACGCTCGCCGGCCCGATTGGATTTCATCAGGGGCCGTCAACGTGCTGTTTCAGGGCGGGGTGCGGCCAAATCCCGAACTGAAGGGAGTGCCGTTCGTGGTCGATCTGGCCAAGAAGCCCGAAGACAAACAAGCAATCGAATTTCTCTACATCGGTCAGGGCATCGGCCGCCCGTTCATCGCGCCGCCCGGCCTTGCGCCCGAAACCCTGAAAACGCTGCGCGATGCCTTCGATGCAACCATGAAGGATCCCGCCTTCATCGCTGAAGCTACCAAACGGAAATACGCAATCGATCCGGAAAATGGCGCTACGCTACAAGCGTTGATCAATAAGGCCTACGCCACGCCGAAGCCGATTATCGACCGCATCGCTACGCTGATCAAATAACCAGATACGTGCTGGAATACCGTCAGGATTCCCTCGATTGCGACGAGCGCGCAATCGAACGTTGCAGCCGCGCTTCGCGCCAGAACAGAAAAAATCCCGACCCGACGACGATGGTCGAGCCGATCAACAAGCCCGCCGACGGGACGTCCCCCCAGACGAAATAGCCAAAAGCCAGCGCCCATACCAGCATCAGATAATAGAACGGCCCGACGGCGGTTGCGGGGGCGAGGCGCAGCGATTGCGTCCAGAAATACTGTCCAATCGCATTGGCGAAGCCGCTGCTGAACAGCATGAATGCATCGAGCGGCGCCGGCCAGCGCCAGCCGAACAGCAGCAGGAAGGCGTGCAGGAATGCAATGACCGTGAGCTGCCAGATGATCAGCGTGTTGGCCGATTCGGTTTTGGTCATGCCGCGCACCGCGACGGTCACCGTGCCGTACATCACCGCATTGCCGAGCGCGAACAGCGCACCAAGAGTGAACGAATTCCGCCCCGGATTGGTGACAATGAGCACGCCGGCAAAACCGATCAGGAGCGCAGCCCAGCGTGAAAATGTGGCGCCTTCTTTAAGCCAGAGGATCGACACCAGGGCAGCAAAGAGCGGAGCCGAAAAATTAATGGACACGGCGCCCGCCAGGGGCATGAGCGTGAACGCAAGGGCGAACAGAGTTTGCGAGGTTGCCTGAGATAAGCCGCGGGCAAAATGATCCCACGGCCGCCGTGTGACATAAACCGAAAAACCGGTCATCGGCAGCATGACGGCAGCGCAGACCACGAGCGACGAAATCGAGCGCGAAAACACGACTTCACCGACCGGATAAATGCCGACCTGCCATTTGGTCAGAGCTGAGGCGGTCGCGAACAGCATGGTCGCAAGCACCATGCAGCCGATGCCGCGCGGCACGTGGTCCGCGTGACGTCCCGCATCGGAACCCGCGATGTCGGCACGCCCGGCGCTCGCCGCCTCCCGGGCGGGTTCAGCCAGAACATCAGCGCGCTCATTCATGCGACGGCCCCTGCCAACCACCGAAGCATCGCCGGCGCACGCGATCAAGCGGCATCGGCACAGCAGACGGCACGCTCCAGCGGAACATTCAGCCAACGGTGGGGTTCAATGATCGAGGAGGCCGTTGCGGCTCCTCACGTAGAGGAGTGACCCAAATGTGCGACTATAGTCTGCATCTCGTCGCGTCCCGCCCCGCTGAGATCGGGGATAAGCTCGTAACGACGGATTTCGCCCGCTCGATTACGCGCGGCTTTTCGGCGAATGGTGAACCGGACGTAGCGGTTTGTCTGATGCCAGGCACAGAAATCGCGTTCCAAGACGACGTACGCTACGACCGGGCCTTCAGCCTGTTTGGCAAGGCGCGTGTTGAACACAAGGTCGCCCGCTTCCGTCAGGTCAACATGGACGATCCGCACGTCCATCACGATGCACTCGAGTTTCCAAGCGGCCAGGTTGTTCTGCTAACTCGGCTCGTTCCGGGGCAGAGCGCGGTAGTTTTGCAGCTGCCGGCATCGCCCCAGGATGGCCGCACCAAGGGCAATGCGACAGACCGCGCGTCGACAAGCGAAGCGCTTGCACCTTAAGGCACGGTCGGCAGTCAAACCGCTTTCGGCGAGGCAGATCCGCCTCGCCGCCGCAACGGTGGCGGCCGCTGGAGGCGAGCTTCCACGGCCATTACGGGCAATTGACGTAAACTCTTAATGTACGCTTGCCGTGGCCTGTAACGATGGTCGTACGCCCATCGTCCGAGAAGCATGACACGCCGGTCATGCCGACCTCCTGCATCATTGCGATATGCGTTTCGGTGCCGCCGCACGGGCAAAAGAGATCGTAGTCCACAAACTGTGAGGCTGGTAGCCCGGCCGACCGGATGAGACCGCCGCATGCAGTTCTGGATGGGGGACTGCGCTGATTCTCGTGCTATAGTGGATCCAGGGAGCGCGCGATTGTGGTCGTACGACCTCAAGCGCGGTGACAGCGGATGGCAAAATCCAGCGCACCGTCAACGTCCGGAAGCGTGAGAGTCATTCCCACGACCTGCACCGAATGTTCGGTGCATTGCGGATCGCTGGTCACGGTCCGCGACGGCGTGATCGAGAGCATCAAGCCGAACCCGACGCATCCGCTCTCGAAGGGCGCGTTCTGTATCAAGGGCCTCAAAGGCTCGACCGGCATTACCTATTCGGAGCGGCGGCTCCTGCATCCGCTGCGCCGCATCGGCGAACGCGGCGAAGGCAAATGGCAGCAGATCTCCTGGGATGAGGCCTTAGGGTACGCCGCGGACCACTACGCGGACGTCCGGGCGAAATACGGGCCGCTGGCGCTGGTTGGCGTTTGCAACAATGTCTTTTTTGGCCGCGGTCTCGCCGTCGTGTTGCTGTTGCGGTCGCTCGGCTCGCCAAACTGGATGATCAATCAGGACCTGTGCGGCGGCTGCCGCGCGGTCAGCCTGCGCTCGACCGGCCTCGACATCACCCGTGGCGAGGACATTGACAACGCGCGTTGCGCACTCGTGGTCGGCCGTAATTCCTATGATGCCGACCCGATCGAGTGGATCGAGTTGAAGAACCTGAAGAAGCGTGGCGGCCAGATTGTCGTTATCGATCCTAAGCGCATTCCGACCGTTGGTATCGCCGATCTGTGGCTGCGTCCCAAGCCAGGCACCGACGCCGCCATCGGCCTTGCCATGATCAATGTGATGATCGAGGAAGGCCTTTACGATAAGGATTTCGTCGCTCACGCCACGCACGGTTTCGACAAGCTCGCCGAACGAGCGCGCGAATTTCCGCCGGAGCGAGCGGCGATACTGAGCGGCGTGCCCGCAGCCGACATCGTCGCGGCAACGCGCATGTACGCGAACGGGCCCTCCACATTTGTTAGCGGCCACGGCATCGATGCCTTCTCCGCCGGCGTGCAGACATTCCGCGCCTTCCATTGCCTCGTGGGCATCAGCGGCAACGTCGACCGGCCCGGCGGCAATCGGCGTTCCAAGAAACCGACAGGGTTTTTGGATTATCTCAACATCATCCACAACTCGAGATTTCGCCTGCCTCGCGACATCGAAGAACAAACGATCGGTGCCGACAGGTATCCATTATGGGCCGGGCCGCGCGGCTGGCAGACCGCCTGTCACAATCCCACCGCGATCGACGCCATCCTCACCGGCAAGCCTTATCCGCTCCGCGCCATGTATTTGAGCGGCGCCAATATCGTCGTGACCTATCCGAACACGCCGAAAACCGTCGAAGCATTGCGCGCGCTCGATTTCCTGATGGTGGCGACCGATGCGATGACGCCGACGGCGGAACTCGCCGATATCGTGGTGCCCAAGACCACCGGCCTCGAAGAGGATGAAATCCGCCTGCAGCCCGGCGGACCGCTCGTCGCGATGACACAGGCCGTGGTGCCGCCTCGGGGCGAGGCGCGCAACGACTTCGCCATCGCGCGGGGACTTCTACAAAAGATGGAGGCACGCGGCGCCGCCACCGCCAATTTCTTGCCCTGGCAATCCCAGGACGAATTCATCGAATTTCTCCTCGGCGACAGCGGCATCACCCTGGAAACGCTGCGCCGCGACGGTTACGCCACGTATCCCTACACGCTGGAGAATTTTGAGAAATTCCCCTCCTCGACCGCCAAGATCGAGCTTTATTCCGAGGCGATCGCGTCAGTCGGCATCGATCCTCTGCCAAATTTCGTCGTGCCGGCACGCGAAAACGCCGAGCCCCGGCTTAAATCGCAGTATCCTCTCACTCTGCTCACCGGCGACCGGGAAAAGACCTACCATCATTCGCGTTTCCGCGATCAGCCATGGGCCAAGAAGATTTCGCCCGATCCACGTTTGCTCATCCATCCAAAGACCGCGCAGGCCATGGCCGTTGCCGACGATCAGTGGGTGCGCATCGAAACGCCGGGTGCACGTGGCTCGTGCAAGGCCAAGATCAAGGTCACCGAAAACACGCCAGAGGGCGTGGTTTCGACCGGCATGGGCTGGTGGCGGCCCGGCAGCATGATGCCTGGCCACGGCGCCTTCGACGTCAATATCAACGCCGCCATGACCTACGACGGTCCCTGGGATCCGATCTCAGGTTCGGTCGACTCGCGCGGCATCCTCTGCCGCATCACCGCAGTCTGAACAAACGAAACGACATCATCATGAGTGTCATTGAAGACAAGCTGAAAGCCATGGGATTGACGCTGCCTGCACCGCGCAAATTTCCAAGTCCCAATCGCCGCGGCTGCGTGCGCGCAGGCAACATCATTTTTGTGTCCGGCCACACCGCACATCATCCGGGGATGACCTATCGCGAGAAAGGCAAGCTCGGCGCCGACATGACTCTCGAAGAAGGGAAACTCGTTGCGCGCGTTGCCGGGCTTTCGATCCTCGCCTCGGTCAAGCAGGAGGTCGGCGATCTCGATCGCATACGCCGTGTCATCCGTTTGTTCGGCATGGTCAACTGCACGCCGGACTTTCCTAATATGCCGGCGGTGATCGACGGCGCTTCGGATCTGTTCTTCGAACTGTTCGGACCGGACTACGGTTGTCATGCGCGTTCGGCGGTCGGACAGGTGAATTTGCCGCACGGCACCGCTGTTGAAATCAACGGCGAGTTCGAAGTGAAATCCTGAACCGCGAAGCGGCCAGTACAAGTCCGCTCGTCGGCCAAGAGGGAGGGGGCGGTATCATGCAATTTTCCCGGCGAGCCTTGCTGCCTCTTGCTGCTGGCGCGACGCTGCTGTCGGCACCGCGCGCCTTACGCGCGGAAAGCTATCCTGCCCGTCCCTTACGCCTCATCGTCGCATTGCCTGCCGGCAGCGGCACCGATGTCCTCGCTCGCGTCATGGCCCAATGGCTGTCGGAATGGCTGGGCCAATCGGTCGTGGTCGATAATCGGCCCGGCGCAGGCGCCAATATCGGCACGGAAGTCGTCGCCAAGGCAGCGCCGGATGGCTACACGCTTCTATTCACGCTACTGGCAAACGCGATCAACCAGACGCTTTACACCGGCCTTCCGTTCGATTTTGTCCGCGACATTGCTCCGGTTGCGAGCGTCTGCACCACAAATTTCGCATTGTCGGTCAATCCATCGCTCCCGGTGAAGACCGTGCCCGAACTGATCGCCTATGCCAAAGCCAATCCAAACAAGATTGCGATGGCCTCATTCGGTAACGGCACCCTGCCCCACGTGTTCGGCGAATTGTTCATGATGATGAGCGGCGTCAGCATGTTGCACGTTCCCTATCGGGGCAATTTCATGCCCGACCTGCTCAGCGGGCAGGTCCAGTTGGCGTTCACCTCGCTCCCATCGTCAATCGCCTTCATCAAGGCCAGTAAGTTGCGGGCGCTCGCAGTGACCACGGCAAAGCGTTCGGAACTGCTGCCCGACGTCCCCGCGATTGGCGAGTTCGTCCCCGGCTACGATGCCAGTGCCTGGAATGGCTTCGGCGCCCCCAACGGCACGCCCGCCGAGATTATCGACAAGCTCAATACCGTGATTACGGCCGGTGTGAACGATCCCCAGATCAAGGCACGGCTTGCGGCCGTGGGCGCCGAACCCATGCCAATGACACCGGCTCAAGCGCGCAAATTCACCGACGACGAAGTCGCAAAATGGGCGAAGGTGATCAAATTCGCGCACATTACGGCACAGTAAGTCGCCCTGTGACCGGGCTCCGCGCATCTAACCGCGCAGGCGTGCCGTTTCCGCGAGATCGACCTGACCGTCGACATCGACAGCAACGCCGTAATCGCGTCGCGCGTCCTCTGCGGTAATCAAACCGTCCAGCACATCGTCGCGCACAGCTTGCGGATCGCGCGTGCGCGGGTCGCCGAACCCGCCGCCGCCCGGAAGATTTAATTGCAGCGCATCACGCGGCGGCACAGTTTGCCTACCCTTCGGCCTGATCGGACGGCCAGAGCGCAGCGCCACGGCTCCCGCCGCCCCTACCCCCCCGCCTTCGCGCCCGCGGGCCGGATTCTCGACCCGCTCGAAATTGCACAACAGCGCAACGGGATTGGCGCCCGCGCCGCCGATTTCGATCGCCTGGCCGAGACCGCCACGGAATTTTCCCGGACCGCCGGAGCCCTCGCGAAATTCACGGCGATAAAAGACCACAGGTGCGATGCTTTCGGTCGCCTCCACCGGGATGGTGCGGACGCCCGAGGGAAAGGATGTGGCCGAGAGGCCATCCTTGCCAGGCCGTGCACCGGTGCCGCCGCAGTGGAAGATCACGGTCGAGAACAACGGCAACTCGTTGGCGTCGGTGCCCTCCTCGACTTCGTCGACCAGCGAACCGCCGCCGAAGATCTGCGGATTCCACAGCGACGAAGCGCCCTCGGCCGGTACGCCGCCGGCGATTGCCTGATGCAGGCAGCCCGACACGACATCCGGCAGCATCTGGCCGACTGTGTGACGTGCCGCAACCGGCCAAGGCCGGTTGGCGTTCAGCACGGAGCCCTCGGGCGCGCTCACCGTGATCGGTTCGAGCGAGCCCGCGTTGTTCGGCACGTCGGGCGCCACCAGGCATTTGACGCCAAAGGCCGTGTAGGCAAGACAGTAATTCATCACAACGTTGATGCCGTAACTTGAGGCCGGCGACGTGCCGTCGAAATCGACGTGAATGCCGTCGTCCGAAATGGTCAGCGCCGCATTGAGCACGAGCGGCTTGTCGTAACCGTCCATGGTCAACGTGTTGCAATAGGTACCGCGCGGCAGCTTGCGAATGCGCTCCAGCGTCGCCTCGCGCGACGCGTCAACGATCTGATCGCCGAGCCGGTCGAGATTGGCAATCTCGAACTCGTCCATCATCTCGATCAGGCGGCGGCTGCCTTCGTCGTTGCAGGCTGCACAGGCGTAGATGTCGCCCTCGACCTGCAGCGGCTCGCGCACATTAGCGCGCACCAGCCGCAGCAGGTCCTCGTTCATGCGGCCCTCGCGCGCGAGCGGCATGATCGGGATCGCCAAGCCCTCCTCGAACACCTGCCGCCCGTCCGGGCCCATGCCGAGCCCGCCAATATCGACGACATGGATGGTGTTGGCGAACAGCGCGACCGCCTGCCCGCGATAAAAGCTCGGCGTCACCACCGTGATGTCGTGCAGATGACCCGAAGTGAGCCACGGATCGTTGGTGATGTAATGGTCGCCCGGCTTCATGCCGGACAGCGGGAAAACGTCGAGGAAGTATTTCACGCCGTTCGCCATGGAATTGACGTGGCCGGGCGTACCGGTGACGGCCTGCGCCAGCATGCGGCCATGGCGGTCAAACACGCCGGCGGACAGATCGCCCGCCTCGCGCACCGATGTCGAGAATGCGGTGCGGATCATGGTCTGCGCCTGCTCTTCAACCACCGCGATCAGGCGGCTCCACATGATCTGCTGATGGATCTGCGCCAGCGCGGCGTTGGAACGGGCAACCATGCTCAGCTCTCGCGACGGGTAAGCTCAATATAGCCGAAGCGGTCGATGCGCGCGTCGAAATCCGCGCTGACGACCGTCGAGGTTTCATCCTCGGCAATGACCGCCGGGCCTCTGATGTGCGTTCCCGGCGCAAGGTCTGCGCGCCAATAAATCGGCGTGTCGACGAATTCGCCGCGATCCGGATCGAAAACTGCACGGCAAAACGCGGGCTTCGCCTCACCGGGCTGCTCCGCGGTTTCGCCGGCGAGACGGCCTTCCGCTGGTGCGCGGCGCGACACCACCCAGCTTAGAATTTCGATATCGACGCCGGGGATTGAGCGGCTGTAGAGCCGGCGGTAGGCAACCTCGAAGAGTTCGGTCAACGTCACCCGGTCGGCGGCAGTCAATGCGCGCACCGGCAGTTCCACCGCAATCTCATGTCCCTGGCCGCGATAGCGCATGAATGACGAGCGTTGCTCGATCAGTACGGCTGTGGGCGCCCCTTGGCGTACGACTGCTTCGGCCTCGGCGCGCATCTCGGCAAGGAGCCGGTTGACCGCAGCCGGGTCGAATTCCGACAGGCGCACCAGCCGGCCCCGCACGACCTCATAAGCGACCGGTGCGCGGAGAAGCCCGACCGCCGACCCGACTCCGGCATTGGCCGGAATGAGCACCCGGCCGACGCCAATCTTCTCGGCAACGCGCGCGGCATGGAGCGGCGCGGCGCCGCCGAACGCGATCAGCGTCCGCGCGCGCACATCCTTGCCACTCTCGATGGCATGAACGCGCGCGGCGTTGGCCATGTTCTCGTCGACCATCTCGCTGATGCCGAGTGCGGCGTGATCGAGCGCAAGGCCAAGCGGTGCACCGATCCGCTCGGCAACCGCGCGCCCCGCGCCGGCGGCGTCGAGCGTTATCGTGCCGCCGGAGAATTTGTGCGGGTCGATACGGCCCAGCACCACATCGGCATCGGTCACAGTCGGTTCACTGCCACCCTGGCCGTAGCAGACGGGCCCCGGTTGCGAGCCGGCGCTGTCAGGTCCTATAGCGATGCGCTTGAGCGCGTCGAGCCGCGCGATCGAGCCGCCGCCGGCGCCGATCTCGACCATCTCGATCACCGGAATGCGCAAAGGCAGGCCGCTGCCTTTGAGAAAGCGATAGACGCGCGCGACCTCCATAAGGCGCGCGGTCTGCGGCTGCGCCTTGTCAATCAGGCAAATCTTGGCGGTCGTGCCGCCCATGTCGAATGACAGAACCTGATCAAGTCCATGTTGTCGGGCAATGCAGCCGGCAAAAATCGCACCGGCCGCCGGGCCGGACTCGATCAGCCGGACTGGATAACGGATCGCGGTCTCGACGGTGGTAATGCCGCCGCCCGACGTCATCAACAGTAGCGGACAGACGAAGCCCGCACGCTGCAGCTCGCGTTCCAGGCCCTTCAGATACCGCCCCATGAGCGGCTGGATATAGGCGTTGGCGCAGGCGGTCGAGAAACGCTCGTATTCGCGCATCTCCGGCGAAACGTCGGAGGACAGCGTCACCGTCACGCCCGGCAAGCGGCGCGCGAGTGTCTCGCCGGTGCGCCGCTCATGATCGGAATTGGTGAAGCTATGCAGAAAGCCGACTGCCACCGCCTCAATGCCAAGGGCGACAAGCCCTTCGATGGTGCGCGCAAGCCCGGCTTCATCAAGCGGCAACAGTACCTTGCCCTGCGCGTCGATGCGTTCGCGCACCGGAAAGCGCAGACGCCGCGGCACCAGCGGCGGCGGCAGGTCGATGTTGACGTCGTATTGCTCGAAGCGGTTTTCGTGACGGATTTCGATCACGTCACGGAAGCCTTCGGTGGTCAGGAGCGCGGTCTTGGCGCCCTTGCGTTCGATCACCGCGTTGGTGGCAAGGGTGGTGCCATGAATGATCAGGCCGACTTGACGCGGCACAATACCCGCTGCCTGCGTCACCAGATTAAGCGCCGCGAGCACGCCCTGTTCGGGCGTTCCCGGAGTGGTCAGCGTCTTGGCGGTAAAGCGGCGCTCGCCGATCTCCAGCGCCACGTCGGTAAAGGTGCCGCCAATATCGAGGCCGAGCCGGATGGTCGGGGAGGATTTCACCTGAAGTTGTCGGGATAAGAGGGCACCGGGAAATAACGCTTTAGGATTTAAGGATCATCTTAACAGGCCGTCAAGCTAACAACCTAACACGCCGTTAGATGTTTGCGGCCAGCATATAGACGAAATTCGCATTTGAGGCGACCCGCGGATCGCCATCGCACGATCTCCCAGCAAGCCCGCGGCTTCGAGAACAACCGAACTCTGGGCGATCGCCCCACGGAGAACATCGTCATGTGCATGGCATGTCAGAATCTTGCGTTGCCGCGCCGCAGCTTTCTTGCGCTGGCCGCAGCCGCCACCGCGGCCTTCAGCGCGCAGGCCTTTGCGGCCCACGCGACAACGAGCGTCACCGCCGACGAGGCGCTTGCCCGGCTCAAGTCCGGCAACGAGAAATTTGTCAGCGCCCCGCAACTTTGCGCCGCCGATCTGGCGAAACAGCGCGACGCCATTGCCAAGGCACAGACGCCGTGGGCATCGATCGTGGGTTGCGCCGACAGCCGCTCGCCGCCCGAGCTGGTATTTGGCGGGACCGGTCTCGGCGAGCTGTTTGTCGCCCGCAACGCCGGCAACATGGCCGATACGGCCACCATGGGAACGATCGAGTACGGCGCGGCAGTCCTCGGTAGTCCGCTGATTATTGTCCTCGGCCATCAGCGCTGCGGAGCGGTGGCGGCGGCTTGTTCGGTCGTCGAAAAGCACGCGAAATTTCCCGGCTCGATCGGCCCGATGGTCGCGGCGATCGTGCCCGCTGCGCGGGCGGTCCACGGCAAGCCGGGCGATTTTATCGAAAATGCCGCGCGCGAAAACGCCAGGCGAACCGCCGCCAAGATCGCGACCGACAGCAAGATCGTCGCCGGCCTGGTGAAGGCCAAGAAGGTCAAGGTCTTGGCCGCGTACTACGATCTCGACAGCGGCAAAGTCGAGTATTTGACCTGATCTGGATCGGCGGACAAGTGGCGCGCCACGGTCGATGAAGATGGGCACTACTCTCTCGCCGTGGCGCTATGATGCCGCAGCCCGTCAGGCGCTCCAATCGGCAAGACTGCGATGAACTGCGATTTTGCGCGACGTGCCGTGCGCACCGTAGCAACCGCAACGCCACTGTTGCGAACGCGCATCAGCCGGGCCGAAAACGTCTTGGCCCCCTTGACTGGCCCCCCCCCCGCGTGTCCAAGCTTGAATTTAACGCGCGTGTGGGGGAATTGTGAGGGCGCGCGGATCTGACGATGGGGCGTCTCACGGGCGCGGTTTCCATCCCCTCTTCGCGTCCTCCAATTAAGTGTACCTCGCCGACGCGGTATGGCGGAATACGTCTCCGGAGGGGGAAATGGCATCGACCGAAGAGCTTGGTCTGCGTCTCCAAGTTTTGGATATCTGTCCGAACGGAATCACTACGCATGTGAGGGTGACAAACCAAGTCGAGGGAACGGATAAGGGCGACGCGCAGGATACCTTTGAGGACGGTATCGCCAAAAACCTCGAAGCTAAACTGAACATGAAATGCGACGAGAAATTCTGTGCAGACGGATGCAAATGTGATTTCGACTACGTGTTGGGGATAATTACCTCTCAAGAACTTCGCTCTCCGGGACAGAAAACGAAGAAACATAACGTCACGATCGAAAAAGGCCTTTGGGAATTTTCGTGCCTCGTCGCGGTTGGCTGCTGGTGCGTGGGAGAAGTTTGATGCGCTTCCCTCAGCTAGTTCTCTCCGCCAAAGCAATGCATCTCATTTGTGCAAGACTCTCAATGTGCGCACTCGCACTCGCATTCACTGTCAACCAAACCAGGACCAGCGAAGCCCAGACCGCAGCAGTCTCAAACGGCACGTGTCCATATTGGATCGACGCGGCGACGGGGCAGCCGGTCCCAACAAGGACCATCCCTGCAAGACTAGGCGTTGATCAGTATCGCAACTATATCAACAGTAACGATAGTAACCACGCCCATCAGAGCGGACGGAATTTCGTCCGTCAGCCGGATGGGAGTTGGATCGACGCGGCGACGGGGCAGCCGGTCCCAACAAGGACCATTCCTGCAAGACTAGGCGTTGATCAGTATCGCAACTATATCAACAGTAGCGATAGTAACCACGCTTATCAGAGCGGACAGAATTTCGTTTTAGTCCCCTGCCCCCCACCCCAAACCGCTGCATCTTCCGGCCTTTACCTCGGCGGCGAACTGGTCAAGAATTGGGGTTGGGTGCACTCGACTGAGCGGCTCGCGGCAACCGATGTCGTCACCAATCAGTTCAGCGACCGCGCCGATCCGGTCGGCGGCGGCTTTCTCGTCGGCTACAAGTTCGCGCCATGGGCGAACAGCATCATCGTCAGCCCGTTCGCCTCGTTCGATTTCCTGCACGCGCCGGTCAATCACACATTCCCGGGCGGCAGCTTCCTCGGCACCACTGGCAACTTCATGGGCACGTTCGGCGTCAAGGCCGGCCCGCAGCTTGGCGAGGGCATCTGGCTCTACGGCATCGCCGGCGTCAGCGCGCTGAATGAGACGCTCAACATCAACTTCATCCCGGTGTCGAGCTCGCAGTCGGCATGGGTCGCGGGCGGCACGCTCGGCGTCGGCGGCGCCTGGCAGCCTGACTTCCTGCAGGGCTACGGCCACCCGGTGTCGCTGTTTGCCGAGTACCAGCACACCTGGTGGCAGGACGCGAACTTCAACACGCCGGCGGCCTCGCGGTTCTTTAACTACACCTTCGCCCGCCAAGACGACGTGCTGAAGTTCGGCTTCACCGTCTCGCTCAGTCCAACAGCGCCCGCAGCCTCGCCGATCTATCCCGTCAAGGCGCCGGCATTGCTCAAATGAATGCGCTGGAAAACATTCTAAATGGATTGCTAAAAATCCCAGATTTTTTCCTGCAATTTGCCATCGATCTACTTTTCATTTCCTGCCGCAAAATTGTTTTGCCAACCTGTTTAGCAAACTGGGTTGATCGCAATATGCCGGATGTGGGTGGGGTCAAGCAGATAACGATCTACTGCTGTGATCCCGGAGACCTCCCACTGGGCCCACTCTTTACGTCTCGTCTTGGTATAACGCTTGGTGAACACATTGGCCTTTCCTCGCAAAATGGGATGTGCCCGGTCGACCCATGCAATATGAACCAGGTCCGAACGCTGCTGCATGAGTTAGTTCACGTTGAACAATATCGAACGGTGCCGGGTTTTTTTGTTCGTTATGTGGTTCAGTTTGTTATTGGGACGTTTACTCGACCGAATGCTTACCATGACCATCCGGACGAAGTTGCGGCCCGACATCGCGCGGACGATCTCTTGCAAAGATACCGGAGGGACAACCCTTGTGGTTGCGAGGAAAGCGACCAATAGCTGAGGTACTTCCTCGCCAATTAGGAGGGCAAGATAAAAGGAGCGATGTTGCTCCGGTCGATTTTGACTGCAAGTGCTTGTTTGCACATTGATTTTTGCAGGCTGTCACGGCACCGCATGAGGTGCGTGGATGTCGCTGCAGTCCAAAATACTCGCGAAATCAAGGGCCCGAGCGACACCCGGCGCACCTCGCGCTCGATAATCGCCCTCTTGCAGTGGTCCAAGCCATGATCGCTTGGGCGAGCGATGCCGGCCCGGCGTCAGCCGATCAAGGCTCGCGCTTCGCGCGCCCGGCTCCGCCGGCTTGCGGCCTTGACCGCCTGCCGACGAGCCGGCGCTTTGCCGCCAAGCGATCATGGCTTGTTGCGAGCGCAAGCGCTCACCTCGTCGAAGAAGTGCGAGTCGCAGCACGCCAGCGTGACATAGCGTGGACATTGGTCGTTCTGTTGATCGGCCATGCTTGCCACAGTGGCGCCATGGCTCCCTCGCTAAGATCGCGACGACGGCATGCGCCGACTGGTGCGCAGGCAGATGATCTCTACGACTATGCGCGCGAGCCCGCGCGTCCCGGCCGACGGCGAGCGAAGCGCGCCTCGGTGACGTGGACAGTGAACGACGACTGGCCGAAGAACGTGCCTGTAACCGAAGCTGAGATCGACGTGTTCGAAGCCTGGTTCGGCGATCTGTTCGACGAATTGTTTGGGAAGGGCTGAGGGGACATCACTATGGCTGCGGCGGTTCGGGCGGCGCTCTACCTGCGGGTCTCAACGGGTCGGCAAGCCGACAGCGATCTCTCCATCCCGGATCAGCACCGCCAGGCGAAGGGCTATTGCGCATCGCGCGGCTGGGAGATCGTCGCCGATTATGTGGAGCCGGGCGCGTCCGCGACGGACGATCGGCGGCCGGAGTTCCAGCGCATGATCGACGCGGCGACGGCAAAGTCGCCGCCGTTCGACGTGATCCTGGTCCACAGCTTCAGCCGCTTCTTCCGCGATCAATTCCAGCTTGAGTTCTATGTCCGCCGGCTTGCCAAGAACGGCGTGCGACTCATGTCGATCACCCAAGAGCTAGGCGACGATCCGATGAGCAACATGATCCGCCAGATCATGGCGCTGTTCGACGAGTACCAGTCCAAGGAGAACGCCAAGCACACGCTGCGGGCGATGAAGGAGAATGCCCGCCAAGGCTTCTGGAATGGCGCGCTGCCGCCGATCGGCTACCGCATCGTCTTGGCTGCCGAACAGCGCGGCCATCGCACGAAGAAGACGCTGGAGATCGACCCGATCCAAGCGGAAACCGTGCGGCTGATCTTCCGCCTGGCACGCGAAGGAAACGGCTCATCGGGGCCCATGGGCGTTAAATCGATCGCCAAACATCTAAATGAATCCGGCATCCGAACGCGTGACGGCGGACGCTGGGGCGTCGATGCCGTGCACAAGGTGCTGACACGAACGACGTATATCGGCCGCCATCGCTTCAACACCAAGCATTGGAAAACGCGCGAGCGCAAAGCGGAGACGGAAGTGGTCGAAATGGCGGTGCCGCCAATCATCGACGCTGCCGAATTTGAGGCGGTCCAGGTACTGCTCAAGAGCCGCAGCCCTGCAATGGCAGCGCCGCGAATTGTTAGCGGCCCGACGCTACTCACCGGCATTTGCTTCTGTGCCGAGTGCGGCGGCGCGATGACGCTGCGCACCGGGAAAAGTGGCCGTTATCGCTACTACACCTGCTGCACCAAAGCCCGCCAGGGCGAGACCGGCTGCAAGGGCCGCACAGTTCCGATGGAGAAGCTCGATAGCGTCGTCGCCGAGCACATCGAGCAGCGCCTGTTGCAACCGAAACGTCTCGAGCAAATCCTGTCGTCGGTGCTCGACCGCCGCAAGGAGCGCGCAGAGCGTCGAACGACACATATCGCCGAATTGCGCAGGCGTGCATCCGAAGCGGACGCCAAACTCAAGCGGTTGTACGACGCCATCGAAAACGGAATTGCCGATGTGTCTGATCCAATGCTCAAGGAGCGGGTGAGCGAGCTGAAAGCGATCCGCGACCAGGCCCGCGCTGACGCAGAGCGGGCCGAGGGTGCGTTCGATCGAGCTGGGCCGAGCATCACACCGCAGGCGCTGAGAACCTTCGCCAGCCAGGCCCGCAGGAGGATGCGAACCGAGAGCGGTGGCTATCGCCGCGATCATCTTCGCGCGCTCGCTCAGCGCGTCGAAGTCAGCGCGAAAGAAGTTCGCATCATGGGGTCGAAAAGCGTACTGCTGCGTACGCTCGTCGCCGTCTCAAGCGCAAAAACGGCGGGTTTTTGCGTGCCCAGTTTTGTACCGAAGTGGCGCGCTCGGAGAGATTCGAACTCCCGACCCTCAGATTCGAAGTCTGATGCTCTATCCAGCTGAGCTACGAGCGCAACGCCGGGCGTACCGGCGACTATCGAGCCGTCACCGCGCATACGACCCTTTTGCGCCGGGCGCAACATACCCGGCGCCAAATTGGCTCAAGCGCTCATGCACATTGCCGCGAGGCAGCCGCCTTCGTACGGAATTCGCGGTCAGGCGCGGGGTATCTCACCAACCGGCGCAGCAAGCGGGCCTACCGTGGCCGTCCCCATGAGCGCCGGATCGGGCAGTGAAGCGCTGCCGAGTGCGCCTCCGGCAGGCGCGAATGAAGCCATCGACTGGGCCAGTTGCGCGGGCGCTGCCCCGGTGCCGTTCGGCGGCGGCGCCGCGATGCCGCTGTTTTGCCACTCCAGACCGACTTGGCCCATGCTCGCAGCCGACTTAATCGTGTTGTTGTAGATGTCGTAGACCTCGAGTGCGCCGGTCTTGGTGCTGCGCATCAGCATGTCGCCTTCGCCGGGGTTAAGGCCAAACGCGCCGAAACCCACCACCTGCCACTCCAGGCCGACCTGCCCCATACTGGCGGCCGACGTGATGCGGTTGTTGGTGATGTCGTAGATCTCGAACGCACCGGTATTGCTGTTGCGCATCAGCATGTCGGTCTCGTTGGCGTTGCCGGAGAAGTCGCCAAAGCCCGCAACCGACCATTCCAGACCGACCTGCCCCATCGGCGCCGCACCGACGATGGTGTTGCCGCGGATGTCGTACAGCTCGAATGCACCAGTCTTGCTGCTGCGCATCAGCATGTCGGTCTCGTTGGCGTTGCCGGAGAAGTCCCCGAAGCCCGCAACCGACCATTCCAGGCCGACCTGTCCCATCCCGCCGGCCCCGACGATGCTGTTGCCGCGGATGTCGTAGATTTCGAATGCGCCGGTCTTGCTGTTGCGCATCAGCATGTCGGTCTCGTTGGCGTTGCCGGAGAAATCGCCGAAACCCGCCACCGACCATTCCAGCCCGACCTGCCCCATCCCGCCGGCCGCCGTGATCCTGTTGTTGCTCAGATCGTAATATTCCAACGCGCCGGTCTTGCTGTTTCGCATCAGCATGTCGGCTTCGCCCGGATTGCCCGAGAAGTCGCCGTAGCCTGCCACCTGCCATTCCAGGCCGACCTGCCCAAGAGCCGCGGCGCCCTGGATCGTGTTGGCGCCAAGATCGTAGATCTCGAACGCTCCACTCGCATTGCGCAGCAGCATGTCGGTTGGCGCGCCTGGCGTGAAGAACAGCGCCGAGCCGCCAGCTCCATCCGCTGCGGCTGTCACGTAGTTGAAGCCGAGATTCAGGATCGAAAGCGCAACCGCGGCGCCGTTACTCTCTGTGAGAATCAGGCTCGAGCCGGTGTTGTAGACATGCGTCACCGTCGTGCCGGGCAGATCGATGACGTCATTGGCGGGATTGCCCGCGAACACGATCGTACTGCCGAAAGCCGCCGGCTGATCGATCGTGAGCTGGCCACCACTCTGGAAGTAAACTGGCTCGCTGACACCGCCGCCCACAACCAGACTGCCGCCATTGATGTTGAGTGGACCTGAGGAGCCTCCGGTTACGAAACCGACAGTCGCACTGACCTGCCCGCCGAGATACACGGTCCCGCCAGAATTGGCCGTGATCGAACCGTTGTTCACCGTTGAGCCGGTGACTGAGATCTCGCCACCGGAATCCACCGACATCGTGCCCGAATTGGTCAGCGGATCGAAATCGATCAAGCCGCCATGCGCCACCATGTTTCCGTAATTGGTTCCCGTGGGAGCCGTCAGCGACGCTATTGGAATGGTTATGATGATGGTGCCGTAATTGATAATATATGCGCCGCTGCGGAATGGATTGGCTTGTAGCGACCCGCTGTCGTTGATTGTCCCTTGATTTATGATGTAGTTGTCCGCGACAAAACCGCCGCTGTTAACGTTGAACGTTGAATTCGTGTTCAAGCCGAGGGAGCTGACTTCGTAAGTACCCGAACTGTTGACCGTTATACCGCTACCGATGTTGGCATTTGTGTTTGATCCCGGCACGACTCCACCGGACCAGTTTGCTGGATTGCCGAAATCGCCCCCGTTGGGCCCGATGTAGGTGCCGGGCGGCGGCGAGGGAGGCGGCGGAGGCGGAGGCGGCGGCGGCGACTGCCCTCCTCCGAATTGCGTTGTCAGCGTAAAATTTTGCGTGAGTGGGTCGGCGTATCCATACACCTCAATAAGAAGATAACCACTTCCGGAGTGAACGTAGCTTCCATTTGCATCCAAAAACCCGGAAGGGTTTCCTCCGTTTCCCCCGTTTGCCGCACTGAGCGTCCCAACCGTATGCAAAGGGACCGACGTGGGCGAGCTACCATTACCCTCGAAGTCGAAATACGCAGCAGCTGGCAAATTGTATACCGTTAATGGAGTATGCGCATTGAGCCACGCCTGAGTCACGTAGACGTCCAAAAATTCAAGATCTTCGACGTTCGAACCACCAACACTTAGAGTAACCGTGTCGCTGTAGTTGACGGGGATCAGGGCCCAATTCCACTGGGTATTCTGATCGACAGCGCCCGTGTACGTTGTCATCTAACTCCTCCGAGCGATCCAGCCAGGAATGATGATGTTGAAACTACTGCACGAACTCGCTCGCGAGGACTGACCGCCTATCAGCAAGTCGCCATCGCCGCGCATTCAAGACGCCGTGCGTTTTGATTTTTCTGCTTTCAGAGATCGGTAGACGCGTGCGGTACGGCTTCGGTCGCAGAAGCAGCGTCGCAACAACTCATGCGGGCGGCCCAGGTCAGGGCCGTCCAAAAAACTGGTCGCCATACTTTTCGCCCCTCTGGCACCGTTCGTGCAGTGCTGCGTCATTTAGCCCAATAAATATTCAGAACGCAAACAACCAACATTCATAAGTCAAAAAACCGCGGGCACAACGTTCAACTTTCAATATCAGGTCAGAGCGCTCCGCTATCAGCGAATGTGCCGCCTGGAGCAAATGAGTTCCCGAATAAGCGGGGCCCTATCCGGGTTAGCCTTAATTCTCGAAACCCCAATTCAGCGGCCGAAATTAGTCGCCCCAATCACGGCAGATGAAACATGATCAGCTGATCGGTTGTTTGGCCACCGCCCGGCCCAAGGTTGCCGCCGGCGAAATAGACATTGCCGGCGATAGCCGCGCCACCAAAACCGTGCCGGCCATGCGGCATCGGCGCAAGAGTGACCCAGCTGTTGCTTCTTGGATCGTAGCCCTCGTTCTCGGGAAAGGTATGGTCGGGCGGCAACTCGCCGCCGAGCACCAAGATCAGTCCGTGATAGGACGCCCCGGCGACGCCGCTGCGCGGAGTAGGCAGCTGCGGCGCCGCGCTCCACGTATTGGTCTTGGGATCGTACACGTCATGCAGGCCGGTGCGTTGAACGGGGCCTTTGAAACGTCCGCCGATCGCGTAAATCTTTCCATCGAACGCTACGACAGCCATGTGATCGCGCGCCGTCGGCAGCGGCGCTGCTTCGCTCCACGCATCGGTCTTTGGATCGAACACTTCGTGGGCCGCGACGACGACCGCATCCGGACCGCGACCGCCGATCACATGGATTTTCCCATCGACCGTGGCGGCGCCGGCCGAGCCGCGAGCCACCTTCATCGGCGGCAACGTGCGCCAGCGATCCGTCGCCGGATCGTATTCGAACGCATCGGTACCGGCGTCTTTGTGAACCGACGCCGTGAAACCGCCGAACGCAAATATTTTTCCGCCGGCAACCGCAAGAGCGAGGTGATCGCGCGCCTCCGGAAGCGGTGCCCGCGCCCGCCAGGTGTTTGTCGCCGGATCGTACTCATCATGAAACGGCCGGGCTTTGCCGCCGACCGAGCCGCCGATGGCGTGCAGCTTCCCATCAAGCGCTACCGCGGCCACTTCGCCGCGCGCGCTCGGCAACGGCGCCTTCAATGTCCAGACACCCTGCGGAGCGCTATTTGGTGTCTGCGCGTGAAGCCTTGCGCCGCCTGATAAACCAGTCAGAAGCACCGCTAACGTTGCAGCGCCAAATATCATGCTGCATCGCGCCATTGCGAACGCCCCATTCGCGCTCATGTGCAGGTTCCTCCCCCTATCTTCAGCGTCGCAGCAATGCAGGAACAACTGAGCTGCTCGTGGTCACGTTATGCCGCTGATCTACAACAAGCAATCGCCGGAACTTTTCCGGTTATGCGGATCCGTCGGAGCCAATTCGCGCCAAAGCGGGAACGCCGGCAACGTGCTTCCCGTTGTCGTTTGTATGCCTGCAAGCGACGGAGGTATCAGATGTCTGGATATTATGACGCGAACGACCCGAATAGACGGAACTCACCGTACGATCTCAATGCGGGGCGCGACGGCGGAGCCTGGGCGTGGATAGCCGGGGCCGCACTTGTCGTCATTCTGCTCGCGCTGGCTTTCGGCATAAATCACGTGAAACACAACGGAACGAACGTGGCGCAAAATAATCCGCCGGCGATAAGCAGACCTGCCGCGCCGCCCGCGGGCCCCGCCAGCCCGGCCTTTCACCCCGCGCCGATGAATCCGGCGCCGGCCAAGCCCTAAATTCGGGAATAGATCGCATTGAAGCGGCGGCCGTGCAGTTGCGCGGCCGCTTTCCTTCAGTCCACAGGTTCGCGCGCGATATCGAGCGGAGCGCGCGCAACGACGACACCATTTTCTTCGGTCAAGGTCACGACGTTGATCGTACCGGCATACTCCGGCGAGCCCGAATAATAAGCCGGCACAGGTCCGTTGCCGACGCGAATAGCGCGGTTCCAATGGCCCAGCGCGACATAATCGGCACCAGTCGCCGCGATCTCGGCATCGCCGATGAGCCAGGAGGGCCGCGGACCGATACTGCGATCAGGAGCCGGTTCATAGTGACCGTGCGCCATGGCGATTTGCCAGCGGGTGCGGCGCTGCGGCCGGCCGCGGGGCATCTCGAAGGGGATCATATCGTCGTAGTCGCGATGCGGCCGGCCCCAGATTTCGAGCGACAGACTGTCAAAGACAACCGCCTCATCGTGCGTGACGCCGATGATATGCAGATTGTCGACCGCCCCAAGGGCGCTGCCGAAATAAATTCCCTCGCTCACGGCCGGGTCGTGATTGCCGGGAAGCAGCACGATCGGCAGATGCGCATCGGCCATCACCGCGGCCGCCTGCTCGATCAGACTTTGCGGTACGCGGTGACTGTCAAACGTATCGCCGGCAAGGACCACGACGTCAGCCGAGATCGCGCGCGCCGCCTTGAGCACGCACGCCAAGCCGGCAGCTCCATCGCCGCCGTAAATCCGTGCCGTGTAGTCGTGATCGACGTGCAGATCCGAACTGTGAACGATGATGAGATCGCGCTGGGACGCCGGCATTGAGGGCTTCGGTTAAATAGGCTGCCCTCTGACTTAGCGCAGCCGCGCCTCAATGCCAATGTACCGTCGGCGACCGCGGCTAGCGGCGCGCCGGATCCAGCATCTGTCGATCAAGTGCGGCGTTAAGCGCCTGGTCGTCGAGCGGCCGTTTCAGGAGCCTGAAGCGGTTCGGGTCAAGCGGTGCCGCGGCCTGCGGCGCTGCCGCAGGCTGGATGCTTGGAGACGCCGTCGCGGCGCGCAATTCGTCGGCCGGGCTGGCGCGCGGACGATTGATACGGCCGCGCCAGCGCTCGATCACGGCCGCAAGCGAACGGCTGTCGAGCGGCCCCTGGACGCCCGGCTGATCCTCGCTCATCGTATCGCTGCGCGGCAACATCTGCGCCGGCAGCTGGTTGAACTTGAGGCGGGTCGGAAGCATCACACCTTCGCCGAAAGCGAACGCCTCGCCGGTGCCGAGCGACGGCAGGAATGCCAGCAGATTGGCGGCCGTATCGGCGACCGCCGCGCGCAGCAATTCCTGGTCGCGATCGTTTGTCATGCGCATCGCAAACAGCGTGCTGCATTGCGACAGAATGGTCGGATCGAGCTCCGCGGGCCGCTGCGTAACCAACCCAAGGAACACGCCATACTTGCGCCCTTCCTTGGCGATTCGCGAGATCGATCGCCGAGTGGGAGCAAATCCGACCGAATGATCGGCGGCCATGTAGCGGTGCGCTTCTTCGCAGACGACGAGTAGCGGTGCGCTGCCGTCACTCCAAAGCCCGAGATCGAATGCCATGCGGCAGGTCACTGAGACAAGCGCATCGACCACCTCGGACGGAAATCCGGCAAGCTGCATGACGGTCATCGGCTTGCCGTTCGGCGGGAGCCGGAACAACGTCGCGAGAATCTCCGCCATGGTGTCGCCGCCAACATTAGCGTTCTCGAACATGAACGCGTAACGCGGGTCGTTACACACGGTCTCGATGCGCGTCATCAGCTTGTGATAGACCATGCGCGAGGCGCGGTTTTCGAGCTTGCCCATGCGCGTGTCGAGCAGCGAAAGCAGGTCGGCGATGCGATACGGCACCGGCACATCGACGGTGTAGCGAACGGCGCCGGTTTCGCCCGGCTTGGCGAGCCGGCTGGTCAGCCCGATCTGCTGCGCGTATGACGCCTTTGCCAGCGGAATGACCTCGGAGAGGAAATCGACTTCTTCCTCGAGACCGGGCCGGCCGCCGAAGAACACGTCGACGATCTCCTCGAAATTGAACAGCCAGAAGGGCAGCTTGATATTGTTGGGGTTGAGCACCTGTGCGCGTTCGCCAAAGCAGCGGCCATATTCGTTGTGAACGTCGAGCATGAGAACGCGCAGATCGGAGCGCGCCTGCAATATCTGCTGCATCAACAGCGCAATGGCGCTCGATTTGCCGACACCGGTTGTACCGAGAACGGCGAAATGCTTACTCAGCATCTCGTCAACTTCGATGCCGGCGGGAATATCGCCGTCCTGATGCAGATGACCTACTTCGATCATGTGCGCACTGGAATTCTGGAAAATCAGCCGCAGTTCGCGCGAGCCGACGAACGCGACCGGATCGCCCATGCCTGGATACGAGGTCACGCCGCGCTGAAAATAGGCGACGCCGCCCTCGCCCGAGCGGATCTCTCCGATCAGATCGAGCTTCGCGACTCCGGCGTCGTGATTGTCCTTGCCCGCTTCCGGCCGCATCGACACATCGGTGATAAGGCCAACCAGCATCGACTTGCCGACGACCACGCCGAGAAACTTGCCGACCGTGATGCGCTTTTCCTCCGGCCCGGGCGGCGACATCGCGGGAATGCCGACGCTCGCCTGCGAACCGTGCACGGAAATGATGCGGCCGAGAAGCTCGGCCTGCGGCGCAGCTGCGCCAGCAGGCCGGGAGTCGCTATTCGCCAAATCCATCTCCATACGCCGATCCCCGCCCCGAGATTGCTGTCAGTAAACCTCTAGCCCGGCCGGCTGGAGATTCAGTTAATGGACGGCGCCAAATTACCTCCCGCCGGGCCCGCGCCGAATATCACAAAAGACCGCAATTCCTGCTGAGATTCGGCATCACGGCGGAGCATTCGCCGGTGGGGCCGCCCCCCAATATTAGTAAACCATTAGGCGTCAGCGACGCGCCGGCGTGCGGTAGCGCGCGCTTGCGCCGCTTCGCGCCTCCCCGACGACGCGCCTTGCCGGCGCAAGCTCCTCAAGAAAGATCGGCTTGGCGAAATAGTAGCCTTGCGCAAATCTGATGCGGCTCGCCGCCTGCAGATAGGCAACCTCTTCGAAGGTCTCGACCCCTTCGGCGATGACGGTCATGCCCAGCGCATCGCTGAGCGCCTCGATCGCCTTGAGCACGCTCTGGCTGCGGGGCCGCTCATGAATGGCGGTGATAAACGATCGGTCGATCTTGATTTCGTCAGCGGTTACGTCGGCCAGCGTCGCGAGCGACGAGTAGCCGGTGCCGAAATCGTCGACGGAAACACGCGTGCCGATCTCGCGCAGCATCGGAATGAAACGCTGCTGAAACTTGCTGCCGGCGAAGAACGCATCCTCGGTGACTTCGACCATGAAACGGTTGGCGTAGCCGGTGGCCTGCAATTCCTCGCAGAAGCCATCCATGAATTTCGCGTCGCCGGCGCGCTTCGCCGCAATATTGATGCTGATCGTCGCCTGCGGGCCGAAAGCGTCGTCGAGCATGTCCATCGACCTGACAATTTCGGCCAGAGCCAGATAGGTGATGTCGTCGATCAAACCGAGCTCGATCGCGAGAGCGATGAACTGCCCGGGCGACTGGATCACACCATCCTCATCGCGCAACCGGATCAGCGCCTCGACGCCGACGACCTCCTCGGTTCGAATGTCGACCTTGGGCTGGAATGCGCAGCAAAAACGCCCGTCGCGCACCGCGAGCCGCAGGCGCTGCTCCTGGGCCATCCGCACCGCCATGGCGCGGCCCATGTCCGAATCGAACAGCGCGGCGTCGCCCTTTGCGATCTCTTTGGCCCGATACATCGCGGTATCGGCGGCGCGGCGCAGCTCCTCGTAGCCGACACCGTGCTCCGGATGCACGCTGACACCGATCGATGCCGACGTCAGGATCTCATAACCCTCAATCAGAAACGGTTCCTTGAGTTCCTTGAGCAGATTGTTGATCAGGCTTTCCAGCTCTTCGTCGCTGTCGAGCGGATGAAAGGCCAGGAGAAACTCATCGCCGCTGATACGTCCGGCGAAATCGCTCGGCCGGATATGAGCGGAAATCCGCTGCGCCACCTTGAGCAAAAGTGCGTCGCCGATCGCGTGCGTGTAATAGTCGTTGATGTGCTTGAAATTATCGATGTCGAGAAATGCCAGCGCCAAACGGCAGCGTCCTTCGCCGCTGACCAGCACCTGCCGAACCTGCTCGGCAAGCAATGCGCCGTTGGGCAGGCCGGTCAGCTCGTCGATATAAGCGCGTTTCGACAGTTCGAGTTCAGCCTGTTTGCGGTCGGTGAAATCAAATGCCGTCGACAGCAGAAGCGGCCGGTTGAGGATGCGAACCGGTCGATGCGCGATCAGAAAAGTGCGTTGACGCGCCACGTCTGGGTCGGCGACGAAGCGCTCCTCCGTGGTGATCGCTCCTGCCGGCTGCGGCGTGTCCTCCGCCGCACCAGGCGCAACCGGCGCGGCCTGCGAAACATCCGCGGCCGGTGGTTCGGTCAACGCGGCCGCCATGCCGTTCTGCAGCATCACGGTGCCGTCGTCCGCCTGCACCGTGACGCCTACCGGCAGTGCGTCGATGATGGCGTTCAGCAAACCGACGGCGCGGCGCGCCTCGGCTTCGCGCTCCGTTGCCGCATCGAGTTGCCGGCGCAACTGCGCATTTTCAGCGGCTTGTTCGGAGTCAGCCATACGGCGCGCTCGTTAAATGCCTATTGCGCGGGCCCAGGCAAGCGTCCCTGCCAGACCCGTGGTGCTTCTGCATCGGACCTAGTCTAAGTGGGCGAAACCAATGAAGATTTAAGAAACGGGAACCGCCGCAGACCGGATCGCAGCCGCTTCACTAATCTTCTGTTAATGATATCGCGCCCAGCGTGTACTGACGCGAGAGGAGCAACTCAACGCTCGAACGCGGCGTCAATCGGCACGCGATAGCCGTTGGCAAGACGATTGGTTTCATTCGCCATGCCGACGACGGCCATCAGCTCGCCGAACATCGCTTCGGTCATGCCGGCCTTGCGGGCGGCTGCGCCGTGGCTGGCGGTGCAGTAACCGCAGCCGTTGGTGACGCTGACCGCGAGATAGACCATCTCCTTGGTGAGCGGATCGAGCGCGCCCGGTGCCATGACCTCCTTGATGCTCTCCCAGGTGCGCTTGAGCGTCGCCGGATCCCGCGCCAGGTATTTCCAAAAATTATTCACGTCATCGACCTGCCGGGTCCGTTTGATGTCATCGAACACCGCGCGAACGGCCGGCGATGCGTCGCGATATTCGATCAATCCATGAACGCTCATGAGCGTTTTCCTCCTGCCCTGCTTTAAGACTAGGCCGCGGCGCCCGCGGGCCGCCAATTGACCAGAAACACCCCGGCGACGCAGGTCGCCATCCCAAGAAGCGACAATGGCGGTAACCGCTCGTCGAATAAACACCAGGCCATCAGGGCGGTCACCGGCGGAGTGAGATAGAACAGGCTTACCACGCGCGTCGCCGCCGAGCGGCGGATGAGAAAATACAACAGCCAGATGGCGCCGAACGACAACACAAACACCAGCCAGGACAGCGCGAAGATGAACTGCGGGGTCCACTGCACGGTGCGATGCTCGAATGCGAAGGCGCCGAGCGCGAACAGCGTCCCCGCCGCCGTGTATTGCAGCAACAGCCCGGTGCGCATGTCGATGCCGCCGCCGAACCGCTTCTGATAGAGCGTGCCGACACTGATACCGATCAGCGCCACGGTCGCCGCCGGCCACGCCAGCGGGTGCGTTTCGCCGCCTGCGATATTTTCGCGGACGATCAGATAGACGCCCACCAGCCCGAGCACGAGGCCCAGCCATTGCCGCGGCAGCACCCGCTCGCCGAGCCAACGATTGGCGATGGTTGAAGTCAGTACCGGCTGCAGGCTGACGATCAGCGCGATTAGCCCGGCGGATAGCCCGTTCTCGATCGAAACGAAAACGCCGCCGAGATAGAGCCCGTGCACCATCAAGCCGGTGAGCACGCTGTGCATGACGCCGACGCGGTTCGGCCATTTCGGACGCGTTATGGCAATAACGACGGCAAGCAGCACGACGATTGCCGCCATACGCAGTGTCAGAAACGTCAACGGCTCGGCGTAAGCCAGCCCGAATTTGGCGCCAACGAAGCCGGACGCCCACAACACGACGAATATGGCGGGCGCGGCAAAGACGGCAAAGTCGGCGAGCGAACGCGGCATGTCCCCGGACTGCTGTGGGCGTGGTGGCAGATGACCGGGTTCACACAACGGCGCAAACGCCGCAATGGTTTTGTCGCGCGGCACTCCCCCAACCGTTGACCTCTTCCTTGGCAATTCGTTCATCCTCTGTTCTTATGCTCGTTCGAATTCGCGCGGGGACCGCCTGGCGCAGCGCCGCGGCGGGCCGAAGGGGCCATGAGCAGGGGGCCATGAGCACCTATCTCGATAAACTCAATGCGCAGCAGCGCCGCGCGGTCGTACACGGCGGATCGGACCCCGCCGAAGGCGGCCCTCTTCTGATTATCGCGGGCGCGGGTTCGGGCAAGACCAATACGCTGGCTCATCGCGTCGCCCATCTGATCGCCAACGGGGCCGATCCACGGCGCATGCTGCTCCTGACGTTCTCGCGCCGTGCGGCGGCCGAGATGACCCGGCGTGCGGCGCACATCACGGCCGAAGCGCTGCGGGAGCGTGGTGGCGCGACGGCGGCAGCGATGTCCTGGTCCGGCACATTCCACGCGATCGGCGCGCGGCTGCTGCGCGAATATGCCGAGCGCATCGGCATCGATCGCACCTTCACGATCCACGATCGCGAGGACTCCGCCGATTTGATGAACCTTCTTCGCCACGACCTTGGTTATTCTCAAACCGAACGGCGGTTTCCGACGAAGAATACCTGCATCGCGATCTACTCGCGCGCCGTGAATGCCGAAACGCCGCTTGACGAAGTCCTCGGCAGCCGCTTCCCCTGGTGCGCTGAGTGGGAGGCGGAACTGCGCGCGCTCTATGCTGCCTACGTCGAGGCCAAGCAGCGCCAGCACGTGCTTGATTACGATGATCTGTTGCTCTACTGGGCGCAGATGATGGCCGAACCCGCGCTCGCGGCCGATGTCTCGGACCGTTTCGACCATGTTCTGGTCGACGAGTATCAGGACACCAACCGGCTGCAGGCCGCCATCCTGCTGGCGCTCAAGCCGAATGGCAAAGGCGTCACCGTGGTCGGTGACGATGCGCAGTCGATTTATTCGTTCCGCGCCGCGACTGTGCGCAACATTCTCGACTTTCCAGGCCAGTTCAGCCCGCGGGCCGAGGTGATCACGCTCGAACATAACTACCGCTCGACGCGTCCGATCCTCGCCGCAGCCAATGCGGTGATCGAGCTTGCCGCCGAGCAATTCACCAAGAACCTTCGTTCGGATCGCGCCTCGGCCGAGCGGCCGTTTCTGGCCAGCGTGCCGGATGAAGCCGAACAGGCGCGCTTTGTCGTCGAGCGGATTCTGCATTATCGGGAGTGCGGCCTGCCTTTGAAGGAGCAGGCCGTGCTGTTTCGCACCTCGCATCACTCGGGCCCGCTCGAAGTCGAGCTGACGCGGCGGAACATTCCGTTCGTCAAGTTCGGGGGGCTGCGCTTTCTCGAAGCCTCGCACATCAAGGACGTGCTCGCCTTCCTGCGCTTCTGCGAGAACAGCCGCGACCGCGTCGCGGGCTTTCGCGCTCTTCAGCTTCTGCCTGGCGTCGGACCGGCGACCGCGGGCCGCGCGCTCGAATTCGCTCGCTGACCGCGCCGATCCGACCTCGGCTCTTGCCGCACTGACGCCGCCCGCTGCCGCGAGAGCCGACTGGCCGGACTTTGTCGAGACATTCCAGCATGTGCGTGGCCGCGCAGCCGGATGGCCGGCCGAACTCGACCTTGTCTGCCGCTGGTATGAGCCGCACCTGCAGCGCATCCACGAGGACGCCGCGATGCGTCAGGCCGATCTGGTCCAACTTACCCAGATCGCGCAGGGCTTTCCGAGCCGCGAGCGCTTTCTTACGGAACTTACGCTCGATCCACCCGGCGCGACGAGTGACGAGTCCGGGCCGCCGATGCTCGACGAGGACTATTTGATCCTTTCGACAATCCATTCGGCCAAAGGCCAGGAATGGAAATCGGTGTTTCTGCTCAATTGCGTCGACGGCTGCATCCCGGCTGATCTTGCCACCGGGACCAGCGCGGAAATCGAGGAGGAACGCCGCCTGCTCTATGTCGCGATGACCCGCGCCAAGGATCATCTGCATTTGATTTTGCCGCAGCGCTTTTACGTCCAGTCCCAGCGGGGCAATGGCGACCGTCACATGTACGCGTCGCGCACTCGCTTTATTCCTTCCGATATTCTGCGATTGTTTGAGACGTGTGCCTGGCCGCAAGCCGCTGTACGACCGGCATCCGCCGCTACAAGTTCCCGTCCGTCGATCGACATCGGCGCCCGCCTGCGACGGATGTGGCGCTGATTTGGGCAGCAATGCCACCGGCGAACGCCCAGGGGCGACTTTAGACAATCGACGTTTCATTTTGTTCACCACAGCGTCAGTTGCATCGGACCTGCGGCGAAACGAACAATCGCCCGCCGACTTGAAACCGTGTGGGAAACCGTGGCTGCCCTTGGATGGAGGGAGCCGAGCCATCGAAAAGTTCCGAGGAATGCCATGGAGCGTACTATCACGATGCTGATCGCGGATAATTCTTCGCTCAGCCAGGAGATCTTGATCGAAGCCGCGCGGTCGACGAAGTTGCCGCTGCGCTTCACCACCACCGACAATGGCCGCGAGTGCTTGACGCTGCTCAACGGCGCCAACATCGATCTCGCCTTCATCGACGTGCACATGCCGGAGCTGTCGGGAACCCAGGCGTTCTGGTCCGCCCGCAAACAGGGCATCCAAACCTTCGTCACGCTGATGTCGAGCCCGCCGGCAGCCGAGGCGGTCGAAATGGCGATCAAGCTGCGGGCGTACGAATTCCTGTTCAAGCCGTTCACGGCCGGCGACGCCATCGGCATCATCAAGACTTATGCGCGCATCTCCTCCCCGACGAAAATTCTCATCGTCGACAACTCCTCGGCCGTCCGCCAGATCGTGCAAAAGGTTCTGCATGGCACCGTCTTCAACTGCGAAGTTTCTGAAGCCGCGAACGGCGAGACCGCGGCCAACCTGTGCCGGACCACGGACTTCGACGTCGTCTTCCTCGACCGCAACATGCCGGGCATGGACGGAGTTGCGACCATGCGGCGGATTCAGGTTATCCAGTCCTCGCTCAAGATCGTGATGATGTCGGCCGAACACAGCCTCGATAAAGAACATCAGGCGCTTGATGCGGGCGCCTGTGCGTTTTTGCAGAAGCCGTTCCGCTCCGAAGAAGTCGACAAGATATTGCACGCGGCTTTCGGCCTGCGTTCGCCGAACCTCAAGCTCAAGACCAGCGAGCCGAATTTCGACGTCGCCATCGAAGGCAGCACGATCCGCGTTGCGCACAAATCAAGCGGGCACATCTTCGAATATCTGTGGTCGCAAACACCTCCCTATCTGCGTAACGCCGTGGTGCGCTGCGCCTCCGGCGGCGCGATCGCACCCGGTCGGGTCGCTCCGGTCGCGCAGGAGACCGCGCTGATGAAACTGCGCCACGCGCGCCTGCTGGCGGCCTAACGCGCCGCTACGCCACGGCCGCCGCCGCGGGCCGGCCATACTGCATGAACTCGCCGAGTTCGGCGGCAGGTCGCGGCGCACTGAACAGGTAGCCTTGCACTTCGGTGCAGCCCTCCGCACGCACCTGTGCGAGCTGTTCCGGCGTTTCGATGCCTTCCGCGGTGGTGGCGATGCCAAGGCTGGTGCCCAATCCGGCAACGGCGCGGATGATCGCCAGACAGTCCGGCCGCTCGGTCAGTTCGCTGACGAACGAGCGGTCGATCTTGATCTTGTCGAACGGGAAGCTGCGCAGGTAGCTCAGGCTCGAATAGCCGGTGCCGAAGTCGTCCATCGAGATGCGGACGCCGATCTCGCGCAGCTGATGCAGGGTCGCCAGATTGGCCTCTGACTCGCCGAGCAGAACGGACTCGGTGATTTCAAGCTCCAGCCGGCTCGCCGGCAGCCGGGAATGAGCCAGCGCCGTAAGCACCGCCTTGACGACGCCCCGGTTACGAAACTGGGCCGGCGACAGGTTGACCGCGACCTTCAGTGGCTCCGGCCATTGGACGGCCTGGGCGCACGCCTCGCGCAGCACCCATTCGCCGAGCGGAACGATGAGGCCGATTTCCTCGGTGAGCGGAACGAACTCGCCCGGCGCCACAAGTCCGCGTTCGGGATGCCGCCAGCGCAGCAGCGCCTCGAAGCCACTCACAGTGTCGGTCTTCAGATTGACCAGCGGCTGGTAGTAAAGCTCGAATTCGCCGTTGGTGAAGGCCTTGCGCAGATCGAGTTCCAGCATGCGCCGCGCCTGAATGCGGCGGTCCATCTCGGCTTCAAAGAAATGCGCCGTGCCGCGGCCTTCGGCCTTGGCGCGGTAGAGCGCCATGTCGGCGTTGCGCAACAGCGCATCCGGCGCGTCGCCGTCGCCCGGCGCCAACGCGATGCCGATGCTGGCGCCAACGACGAATTCGTGGCCGTGCACTTCGTACGGCTTGCTGACGACGTCGATCAGCCGGTTGGCAAGGTTGCTGGCCTCGTTGGGGTCACCGAGCGGAAACTGCACGACGGCAAATTCGTCGCCGCCAAGCCGCGCCACCATGTCGCTGTCGCGCAGGCAGTTCGCCAGACGCTGCGCCACGGCCTTGAGCAGTTCGTCACCGATCGGATGGCCGAGCGTATCGTTGACGTCCTTGAAATGATCGAGATCGAGGCAATGCACCGCCAGGGCATGACCGTTGCGCTGCACGCGCGCCAAGCCGTCCGCCAGCCGCTGGTGGAACATCACGCGGTTCGGCAGGTCGGTCAACGCATCATGATGCGCCATATAGGCGATGCGCGCTTCGGCCTGCCGCTGCTCGGTAACGTCGACGACCGCGACCAGGATGGCGTTCTTATGCACGAACGGCAGCCGCCGCGCATAGGTCAGCACTTCGATCTCGCTGCCGTCAGCCCTGACGTGGCGCCAGATCCGGTCGGACTGGTAGTTGTTGTCAACCGATTTGGCGACCGCGCGGTGCACCTCGCGCTCATCGGCGGGCCACAGATCGAGCAGCGTCATGGACTGGAACTGCGCGCGGTCATAGCCGTAATGCGCGAGTGCCGCCTCGTTAACGCTCAGGATGCGCAAGTCGGCCGGATCGTACAGCCACATCGGCACCGGATTTCCGTCGAACAGGAGACGAAATGAGGCTTCGCGCTGCTTGATGTCGCCGATGTCGGTCATCGTCATCGACAGCAGATCGCCAACCGCGGCGATGCCGATATTAAGATAGACCTCGTGCGTGTCGCGCTCGAACGAGAACTCAAACTGCGCGAATTGCCTCATCCCGACGTCTGCGATCAGCCGGTCGAGGAGGCGCCGGGCACTTAAATTGCGCGGCAGTTCGGACAGCCGGCACCACAACAGCTTTTCAACAGTCAGTCCCAGCAGTTCCGCGGCACTCTGGTTGAGCGCGACGATCTGAAAGTCGCTGGTGCGCCCGGCGGCATCGCGGATCGCCGCCAGCGCGATGATGCCTTCCTCGGTCGAACGGAAGATGGTGTCGACCAGATTGTAGCGGTTGCCGGCCTCGCCGATATAGACGCCCGTGAGAGATCGTCCCCAGCGGCACGCCATCGGGAACGCCAACAACTCATAGGTTTCGACCAGGCCGTTCGCGACCCGGTGCATGCGATATGACGTCGGCTCGCTGGCCTGGATCGACTGCGCAAGCGCCTCGCCGAGCGCGATGGCGCAATTGCGCGGTAATTCGTCAAGCCGCCGGTCACGCGCGTCGCAGCCGATCCAGTCGCGGATCATGCGGCCGGCGCGCAGTACCTTGAATTCCTCGAGCGCGCTGCCCTCGACCAGCAGCAGATGATCGGCCAGCCGTCCCAGGCTGCCCAGCACAACATCCTCGTAGTGCGGCAGCTTGCGTCCCGGCGCGAGGGAACCGCGCCATACTCTTTCGATGACGGCTTTGTCCGACAATAACGGAGGACACTCAACGTCGAGTTTGCGAATTGGCGCGATCATTTGTGTTTGTTTGTTTTCAACGACCGGAGAGATCGATCGCGCGTATATTCGTTACTGGGGATTCCATAAAATGGCGTTAAACACGACCTGTTTGCTCGTGTGACAGGTTTGTGACAGATTCTTGAAAACACGCTCGCGCGCTTCATATTTGTCATGACGAGGAGGATGCCATGCCCAAGACACCCGATTATTTCGCCGGCAAGACCATCGTCATCACCGGCGCGGCGAGCGGCATCGGCCGCGCCGCAGCGCTGATCTTCGCGCGCGAGCGCGCCAATGTCGTGTGCGCCGACGTCAATGAGGCCGGCGCCCGCAAGACCGCCGACGAGGTCAACGGCGCGGGCAGCCAGGCGCTGGCGCTGAAAGTCGATGTCACCTCGCGCACGCAGGTCAACGACATGGTTGCGCGCGCGCTTGCGGCGTTCGGCAGCGTGCAGTTTTTGTTCAACTCCGCGGGCGCCGCGCTGCGCCGCTCCAGATTCCTCGACATCGACGACGCACTGATGGAGAAAACTTTCGCGCTGAACGTCAACGGCACGTTCTATGCGATGCAGGCTGTGTTGCCGCACATGCTCGCCAACAAGCACGGCGTCATCGTCAACATGGCGAGCATGGCGCACCGCCGCGGCGGACCCGGCTCCTCGGTGCATTACGCCGCCGCCAAGGGTGCGGTGGTGTCGATGACCATGGGCGTGGCCCGCGAATACGCCACACAAGGCATCCGCGCGCTGTCGATTTCGCCCGGGCCGATTGCGACACCGTTCCAGGACGCCGCCGGCTCCTCGCCCGATCTGGTGAAGCGCTTTCTCGACGACATTCCAATGGGCCGCTTCGGCACACCCGACGAGATCGGCGAGATGGTGCTGTTCATGTGCTCCGACGCCTGCTCGTTCATGACGGCCGATACGGTCTACATAAACGGCGGCGGCGGCTGGCGGTAAGAACATTGGTTTTCCGCTCATTCCCGCGAAAGCGGGAATCCGGCGTGGGTCCCCGCTTTCGCGCGGACGAGCGGGTTGTCGATGCCGCTACGCATCCCCCGCCCTCTCCTCCACAAGGTTCACCATGTCGCGGGTGCGCGTGACGCCGGAAGGCCACGCCTCGTCGAAATCCCTGACCAGTGACTTGAAGGCGTCGGCTTTCAGGGCCGCGTCGAGCCGCGCCATGTCGGCGAACTGATAGACCGCGTAGTGCACGCCGGCGTCGGCTGCGCTCCAGAACCGCCAGCACTTTTCGGCCTTGAAGTCGGCGAGCGCCATCGGCAGATGATGGCTCGAATACCACTGGTCGAATTTCTGCCGCAGCGGCGCCTCGACCACTGAGCGCACCATGAAATAGGCCTTCGGTGGACTGGACTCGGGCATGGGTCTGCTCCCTCATTTTCCGACTTGCGGGCAAGCGCGCGCAGCGATGCGCGTGTCGCATACGGCGATGGATTTCAGATAGGCCATCCAGCGGCCGACCTGCTCCTTGTTCGGTTTGAACTTGAATGCCTTCTGCACCAGATAAAAACTGTCGTTGCCGGCGATCGCTTTGAACCAGGTAATCTCCGGCTTGCCACTCTGGGGATTCTTCGGGCAGTCGAGCAGCCAGATCAGCACGGGGTAGCCGTTCTCCGTATCGCTGACGACGTCGGCGCCGCTGCCACCGGGACATCCGGCGACCCAGCGCTGCCGCAACGTGTCGCGGAACTTCTCTGGCGGCGCTTTGACGGCGTGGAAGATCTGCACCGTGACCATTTCGGTCCAGTCCTCGACTGTCTGTTCCTTAGGCACCATCTCGTCCATCGCCATGTTGCCCCGGTTTATCCGGTAGCCGACCTTGTAACCTGGCGGCACCCTGACCAGCAGAATCTCATTGGCGAGTTGTGCGATCGCCGCGTATGGGAACAAGAGCAGGAAGACAGCCGACATACCTAGCAGGGAGCCGAGCACGGTGCGCCGCCGCAAGTTCGTTCCATCCATGAGCGTTCTCCGTCGGATGATTTTAGCAGGCCGCAATCATTTGCTCCCTCCCCCCGTGGAGCCGTCGTCAGATCGGACTGCGTGCAGAACGCGGCTTGAATTTTGCGAGATAATCAGCCACCGCCTGCGCCGTGGTCTCGATATAGAAATCAGCCGGCATGCATTGCCGCGCCGCGCGCTCCGGCGCGCCGATATTTCCTGGCGTCGCCGCGAGAAGCTCCTGCCGCGCCTGCCATTGCGCCGCGTGTGGCACAGCGGCGAGCGCGCGCTTGAGGCAGGCGCTGTGCTGGCCCATGCAGGCGCCCTCCCGGCGGCAGCGTCCGCTTGTGCATCGCCGCCACTGCTCGAAGGCGTCGCAATAGCGCCGCTGCTGCACAATCTTCTCCGCCTTGTAACGCGCGGTGAATTCGGCGCTGGTGAGTTTTCTCTTGCGTGGCCCTGGGTTGCTTCGCTGCGCTCGCAATGACGAGTTCTCCCGTTCCCACCCCGCGATTTCTGTTCGCGGAGCGAGCTGTGAAAGCCGAAGTCCCGTTTCCCACGAATTCGGGGCTTTGTTTGTTGCCTTCGATCCGCGTCCCGGGTCTCGCTCCACTCACCTGGGCTGGAAGATCGAAAGGATGCAGAACGCCGACAGACGCGTAGTCGACTGCCGCACCTGCCGGCGCAGCGCGCACCCTGCCGGGCGCGCTCGCCTGTCGGCGTCCTGCGGCGGCTCTGGCCAGGGAGACAGCTGGTCCCCAAGGCTCTGCATCAGGCCATGCTTCGGGAGACAGTCCGGGGCGTTTGGTCCTGTACGGCCGCCCCAACCGGGGGGCGGAGACCTTGCGCTGCTCCACGGGCGTTACCCGCGCCGGAAAAACGAAACGAACGACTGTCCCCGTACAGTGAGCACCTCACGCGCCGGTCATAATGCCGGCAGGATGATGCCCGATGCCGCCCGAGAGCGAGTGGTAAGCCCGCCCGCGGGAACCGCACTCGCTCCGCTTTCGGTTTTACCTTCGGCCGAAGGCGTCCTTTCACCGAGCGAGATAGCGCCTCATATCAAATATAGGAATATTGTCAAGAAATTGTCGCTGAGAATAGGACTACGCATTGATATTACGACGATTTTTGTCGCGGCCTTTCGGGACTTCGGGGGCCGATAGCGCCCTCACCCAGGACGATTCGGAAAACGCGCGGCATGGGTCGGCCCCCACTTGTCGCATCATTTCTCGATCTTGATGTTGCCCGCCTTGGCAACCGCGCGCCATTTTTCGAGATCCTGCGCGATGAAGTCCCGATAGGCGTCGCCGATCAGCGGCCGGATTTCGAAGCCCATGGCATACAGGCGATCGGTGAAGGCCTTGTCGTTCATCATGTCGCTCAGGGTCTGGCGCAGGCGATCAACGATCTGGCTGTCGGTTTTCGCCGGCGCGAGCAGGCCGTAGGCGATAACGGCGGTGCCTTTGACGCCGACTTCGGCAAGCGTCGGCACGTCGGGCAACACCCGCGAACGCTTCTCGCCCGTGGTCGCCAGCGCGCGGATGCTGCCGGCGGCGATGAGCTGTTTGGCCTGAACCGGAATGACGAGACCGACATCGACCGTGCCGGCCACCAGCGCGTTGGTGGCGGGGCCCAGCCCCGGAAATGGCACGTGGATCATCTGGATGCCGGCCCCGGCGGCAATCATCGCCATGGTCAGGTGCGGCGCGCTGCCGAGCCCGGCGCTGCCGTAATTCAGGTGGCCCGGATTGCTTTTCGCGGCAGTGACAAAATCCGCGAAGGTCTTGAAGGCCGATTGGCTTGAAACCGAAACCGTATAGGGCTGCTGCGCGATGCTGCCAATGAAGGCGAAATCGTCCGGCACCCGGTAGGGCAGCGACTTGACCGCCGGCAGCACCGAGAGACCGTCCGACACGGTCCACAACAACGTGTAGCCGTCAGGCGCGGACTTAGCGACCAGATCGGTGCCGAGCAGCGCCGCGGCGCCCGGCTTGTTCTCGACGACGAATTGCTGGTGCAGACGCTTGCCGAGCTCCTGGGCGACGATGCGGCCGGTCAGGTCGGTGCCGGCGCCGGCCGCGAACGGGATGATGAGCTTAACCGGCCGCGCCGGGTAGTCGTCGGCGGCGGCTGGGCGCGCGAACAGCGCGGTGAGAGTGAGCAGGCAGACGATGAAAGTGCGCATTGGATTCCCCCCGGAGATCAAATTAAGTCGCAAACACCCCGACTCGTCATGCCCGGCCTCGTGCCGGGCATCCACGTCTTACGCGCCGAGACGACACAAAGACGTGGATGGCCGGGACGAGCCCGGCCATGACGGCGAGAGACTCACCGCCAATACGCGAAACACAACCCTACGCCCGTGAGCGCCTGCGATCTGTACCCTGGCACATAGCTGATCCAGTCGAGGTTCAGGTGCTGCACGGCGCCGGCGGTGGCGATCCAGTTTCTGATCTCGGATGAGCCGGACACGAGCTTGTTGAGCGGCAGGCTTTTCAGCGCCGCGTAGTCCTTCTTCTGCAAAGCTTTCACCACCGCGTGGTCGAGCTCCTCGTTGACGAGGAAGTGGCTCAAGCCGCCCGAGGCGAGGATACCGACGCGGATGTTTTGCGGGAACGCTTCGATCAGTTCGCGGATGGCGACGCCAAGGTCGAAGCAGCGGCGCGGGCTCGGCTGGTTGGGCGGATAATAGGTGTTCAGAATCACCGGCACGATCGGGATCGGCCCCTTCGGCATGAAGCGCCGGTGGATGAACGAATAGGCGTGGCCTTCGAACTGCTCGCCTGAGAGCGCCTGCATGGCCGTGATGTCGAAATCGCGCTTCACCAGGCCTTCGATCAGGTGGCGCGCCAGCGCCGGATGGCACGGATAGTCGCGATCCTTGCCCTCCTCCATGCGCTTGCGCTGATCCTGCAGATACCAGTCGGCGGCTGGCTCCGCGGGTGCGGCGGCGTTGCGGATGGTGTCACCGTAATAGATGGCGATCGCCGGGCGGAACGCGTCCTTGAACAGCTCACGCTGATCGTCCCCAATGATCACCAGCACGTCGATGCCGGAGGCGACGATGTCGCGCTCGAGCCGGTCCATGGCGTCCATGGTGGCGCGGTGGCGCTCGGCCTGCGCGCCGGCGGTGACCTTCGCGGCGGCATTCGCCGGCAGGATCTTCAGCAACTCGTCGAACGTGCGGGGCGCGCCGTCGAAATCGTTGATGGGCGCGCGCCGGTCGACGCGGTCGAACATCTCCTGCCAGTGCTCGACCGAGGACACCAGCATCGTCGAATGCGACGAGCCGAAAGCGGCCACCACCTGCGCCATTGGGTGTTTCTCTCTCCGTGTTTTGCGGGGATGGTATGGGGCGGGTGAGGAGAGCGTCAACACCGTGTAGGGCGGAATAGCGCAGCGTATTCCGCCATCCTCACAAAGACCGCGGATTACGCCTTCGGCTAATCCGCCCTACGCGCTACGCGCTGATTGCATTTCTCTCGGGAGACCCCAGCACCGGGGATAACTTCGGCTGGCTTTTTGTTTTCACCTAGCCGGTATTGCTGGGGCTGCTGCTCGGCGCCGGCGGGTTCGCTGGATATATTGCGGCCGCTTTCGTCCACAAAAAACTACCGGGGGACAGCGGCTCCTAAGACGATGCGCACCGTCATATCACAGCCAGATGCCGCGGCTCGGCGCCGCGCACGGCGCGAAGCGATACACCGCGGTCGAGCGTTGCCAGCCGCCCATCGTTTTTCACCGCGAGCGCGAGCAGATACGAATCGGTGATCTGATTTGGTCCAAGAATACCCGCCGGATCAAAAACATTTCTGTCGGCAATCGCGACGTCGTCCGGCCAGAACTCGTGGTCCGTTTGTTCGATATGCTCGGCGAGACGCGCGATCGCCTCCGCGGTGGGCATCGGTTTCGGATAGGTGTGCTGCGAGAGGATGCGCGCGAAGCCGTTTTGCGTGAGCGGACAGGATGCCCAGCCGTGCGCCTCGTTCACCTTCCACCATTCCTGCGCGCGCTCGAAATGCACATGATCCGGCTGGAACAGCGCAAGCAGGACGTTCACATCAAACAGCGAACGCATCTTCAGGACTCTTCCTCAAGCCACGTTCTGACCATCTCCGACGTGATGATCTGTCCGGTTCGCGGCAGCAGCCGGAAGCCATTCCGGTAGCGAGGTTCGTCGTCCGAGACCGAAGGCCCGGTCAGGGCCTGCCGGACAAGGCCGGAAATAACCTCCCCCGCAGTCGAATTCCGCTTTTTGGCCAGCTGTTTCGCAGCGGCCAGAATGTCGTCGTCAATATCCAGTGTCGTTCTCATGCATCTGATGATAATGCATCAGATGCGGTGATGCAAGCGCATTACACCGGCAAATTATCGTGCTTGCGCCCCGGCATCTCGACGGTCTTGCCGCGCAGCATGGCGAGCGCGCGGGCGATGCGCGGGCGGGTGGCGTGGGGCATGATGACGTCGTCGATGTAGCCGCGCTCGGCGGCGATGAAGGGAGAGAGGAAGCGCTCCTCGTATTCCTTTGTGCGCGCGGCGATCTTGTCGGGGTCGCCGATATCGGCGCGGAAGATGATCTCGACCGCGCCCTTGGCGCCCATCACGGCGATCTGTGCGGTCGGCCAGGCGTAGTTGACGTCGCCGCCGATGTGCTTTGACGCCATCACGTCATAGGCGCCGCCGAATGCCTTGCGGGTGATGACGGTGACGAGCGGCACGGTCGCCTGCGAATAGGCGAACAGGAGCTTGGCGCCGTGCTTGATCAGGCCGCCGTATTCCTGCGCGGTGCCGGGCAGGAAGCCGGGCACGTCGACGAAGGTGACGATCGGAATGTTGAAGGCGTCGCAGAAGCGCACGAAGCGCGCGGCCTTGCGGCTGGCGTCGGAGTCGAGCACGCCCGCCAGCACCATCGGCTGGTTGGCGACGAAGCCGACGGTGCGCCCGGCGATGCGGCCGAAACCGGTGACGATGTTGCGGGCGTAGGTTTCCGACAGCTCGAAGAAATCGCCCTCGTCGGCGACTTTGAGGATCAGCTCCTTGATATCGTAAGGCTTGTTGGGATTGTCGGGCACCAGCGTATCGAGGGAGGGCTCCTCACGCTCGACCCTGTCGAGCGACGGCCATTCGGGCACGCCCGCGGCGTAACTCGCGGGCAGAAAGTCGAGCAGCCGGCGCATCTGCAACAGGCACTCAAGATCGTTGTCGTAGGCGCCGTCGGCAATCGACGATTTGGTGGCGTGCACCGAGGCGCCGCCGAGCTCTTCGGCGGTGACGATCTCGTTGGTCACGGTTTTGACCACGTCGGGCCCGGTGACGAACATGTAGCTGGTGTCGCGCACCATGAAGATGAAATCGGTCATGGCCGGCGAATAGACATCGCCGCCGGCGCACGGGCCCATGATCACCGAAATCTGCGGGATGACGCCGGAGGCGAGCACGTTGCGCTTGAACACCTCGCCGTAGCCGCCGAGCGAAGCGACGCCTTCCTGGATGCGGGCGCCGCCGGCGTCGAACAGCCCGACGATCGGCGCGCGGGCGCGCATCGCCATGTCCTGGATCTTGATGATCTTCTGGGCGTGCGTCTCCGACAGCGAGCCGCCGAACACGGTGAAATCCTTGGCGAACACGAACACGGTACGGCCGTTTACCGTGCCGTGGCCGGTGACGACGCCATCGCCGGCGATCTTCTGCTTCTCCATGCCGAAGTCGGACGAGCGGTGCTCGACGAACATGTCGAGCTCCTCGAACGAGTTCTTGTCCATCAGCAGTTCGACGCGCTCTCGCGCGGTGAGCTTGCCGCGCTTGTGCTGCGCCTCGATGCGCGCCTTGCCGCCGCCGGCCCGCGCCGCCTCGCGCCGCGCTTCGAGCTTGTCGATGATGTCTTTCATGGCCGGGCCCGCGGGTCAGAGGTCAGGTGTCAGGAATAGCAAGAGGCGGGCCAAGCGTCACGTCGCCCTTCCGGCCCTTCCGCCACCCGCCCGCCCCGGGCGGCCCTTGGGAATTCCCCCTTATCGCGATGAAGCTGATTCCGTAATACTCATTACAGGTGCCGACGAAAGGAATCCCGATGAGCACCCCGCAGGTTACCGCCGAACCCAAACCGATCCCGCCCGAGATCGACCGCTGGAACTGGGGCGCATTCCTGCTCAACTGGATTTGGGGAATCGGCAACAATACCTTCATCGCGCTTTTGATGTTCGTTCCGCTGCTTGGCTTCGTCATGCCTTTCGTGCTTGGCGTGAAAGGCAGCCGCTGGGCCTGGCGTAACGGCCGCTGGGACAGCATTGAGCATTTCAAGCGTGTGCAGCGGCTATGGGCGATCTGGGGAGCGATCATCTGGGTTGGCATGATCGTTTTGCTCGCGGCCGTTTTCGCCGGCACTTTCGCACTGCTGCGCCATTCCGAGGCTTATCAGCTTGGCGTGGCGAGACTGCAGAATAGTCCGATCGCGACAAATCTGCTCGGCACGCCGATCTCGGCCGGGACTCCCGGCGGCTCGATCCGGATCAACGGCAGCTCCGGCGATGCAAGTCTGAACTTCTCGGTAAGCGGCCCGCGCGCATCGGGGCGGGTCGAGGTTCGGGCGGTCAAGCAGAATGGCGTCTGGTCGCTGACCAAGCTGACGCTCAAGCTCGACGGCAAGGACGAGGTGATCGACCTCATCGGCGGACGCGGCAATTCGACGTAACGCAGGCACCTTTCAGCGCTGACCGCCGCCCGCCGCCGCTTCCTTGATCGCCGTGACGATGTTGGCATAGCCGGTGCAGCGGCACAGGTGGCCGGAGAGCACGTCGCGGATTTCGCCCTCGGTCGGGTGCGGATTGCGGGCCAGGAAGTCCGTGAACGACATCAGGATGCCGGGGGTGCAGAAGCCGCATTGCAGGGCATGATTGTTGCGGAATGCGGCCTGGAGCGCATTGAGCGTGCCGTCGGCGCCGGCAAGCGATTCCACGGTGCGCACGTCGCGGCCCTCGGCCTGCACTGCGAGCGTCAGGCACGAGCGCTGCGCCACGCCGTCGATCATCACGGTGCAGGAGCCGCACACGCCGTGCTCGCAGCCCACATGGGTGCCGGTGGCGCCGAGCGCATGGCGGATGAAATCGGTGAGCAGCATGCGCGGCTCGGCCTCGGCCGAAAGCTTGCGGCCGTTGAGCGTCAGCGCGACGCGCACCTTCTGGTCGCGTTTCAGGCGGCGCATCGGACGGCCTCCTCGACGACGCGCGGCGCGAGTTTCTTGAAAATATCGCGCCGCATCGCCGCGCTGGCGTGCAGGTCTTCGTAGCCTTCGAGCTGTTCGGCCCAGGTGTTGATCTGCTCCGACAGCATCGGCGCACTCGTGAAAGCGATCGGACGCACCATCGGCTTGCCGGCCATGCCCCCGACCCCGAGCTGCACGGCGCCGCGCCGGTCGGCGATCGCCGCCACCGCCACCATGGCGAAGTCGCCGTGGCGGCGCGCGACCTCGTTGAAGGCGACGCCCTTGCCCTCGATGACCGGGAAACGCACGGCGACGATCAGCTCGTCGGCGCCGCGCGCGGTGCTCAGCATGTCCTGCTGGAACGCCTCGGCGGCGACGACGCGCTCGCCGCCGTTGCGCGAGCGCAGCACCACGGAGCCGCCGAGCAAGGCGAGCGACAGCGGCAGTTCCGAACTCGGGTCGGCATGGGCTATCGAGCCGCACACCGTACCCCTGTTACGGGTCTGGAAATGGCCGACGTACGGCAAGGCGGCGGCGAGCAACGGCAGCTTTTGTTTGAGCTGCGGCCAACCCATCAGCGTGTTCTGCGTTACCGCAGCGCCGATCGCGATCGCATCGCCACGGTCGGCGATGCCGCCGAGCGCAGGCAGCCGCGAAATGTCGATCACGACGCTGGCGTCGACGATCCGCAGATTGAGCATCGGAATGAGCGACTGGCCGCCGGCCAAGATGCGGGCGTCCTCGCCGTATTCGGCGAGCAGCTCCAGCACTTCGTCGACCGTATCGGGCCGGACGTATTCAAACGGACGCGGCTTCATTGGTACGCCCCCGTCATTGCGAGCGCAGCGAAGCAATCCAGGGCGGCGTGCAATGCGTCGAAGCTAAACTGGATTGCTTCGTCGCTTCGCTCCTCGCAATGACGAGTCATTTGCGGCCGCCTTCCATCAGCGCGTGGATGCGGCGCGGCGTCGCCGGCAGCGTCACGTCGGCGATGCCGAGCGCATCGGCGATGGCGTTGGCGATGCAGACCGGCGTCGACATGCAGTTGCCTTCGGCCAGGCCCTTGGCGCCGAGCGGGGTGAACGGCGACGGCGATTCAAAATGCAGGATTTCGACCTCGGGGATTTCGCTCACCGTCGGCACCAGATAGTCGGCGAACGTGCCGGACAGGAACGCGCCTTCCTCGTTGTAGGAAAACTCCTCGTAGAGCGCGGCGGCGATGCCCTGCGCGAAGGCGCCGCGGATCTGGCCGTCGGCGACCGTCTCGTTGAGGATGCGGCCGGCATCGTGCATCGACACGTAGCGGTCGACGCGCACCTGATAGGTCACAGGGTCGATCTCGACGCCACACATGTCGAACACGAAGCCGTAGGTGAAGGACGTATTGATGCGGTCGTCGTGGGTCGGCGGTTCAAGCTCCTGCGGCGTCCACACGCCGGTCTCCGACAAGGCCGGCGCCATCGCCTCGGGCAGCATCACCGGCGACCAGTGCGAGGTGCCGGCGACGCGGCCGAACGGCAGCGCGTTGTCGGGATTGGAGCGGCTCCTGATCTTGCCGCCGGCCAGCTCGACATCCTCGGGCAGCACGTTGAGCTGCTTGGCGCCGATGCCTTTGAGTTTTTCCCGCATCTGCGCCGCCGCCATATGGGCGGCAACGGCGGTCCCAGAAGCGAAGCGGCTCGAATAGGTGCCGGCCGCGATCGACCACTGGTCCTTGGCGGTGTCGAGTTCGAGGATGACTTCGATGTCGTCGGGCGCGAGGCCAAGCTCGGCGGATACGATCTGCGCCAGCACGGTCTCGTGGCTCTGGCCCTGCACGGTGACATCGGCGGTGACGGTGACGGCGCCGAGCGGATCGATATTGACCGTCGCCATCGACACGGCGCCGTTCTTCGGCCCGGCGCGATCGCGGGCGGCGGCCGTCATGACGGTTGACAGATAGCCCATGTTCGACATCGCCGGCTCGACGATGGCGGAAAAACCGATGCCGTAAATCCGGCCTGCGGCGCGGGCGGCATCGCGCCGGCGTTTCAGTTCATCAAGCCTGCCCTGCCCGGCCGCGATCTCGACCGCGCGCGGATAGTCACCGGAATCGTAGAGCGCGCCGGCCGCGGTGCGGTACGGGAATTTCTGCGCCGGAATGAGATTGCGCCTGATGACGTTCAGCGGATCGAGCTTCAGTTCGACGGCGATGTGTTGCATCAGCCGCTCCAGCGCCAGATAAAGCTGCGGCCCGCCGAAGCCGCGAATGAGGCTCGACGGCATCTTGTTGGTCAGCACGACGCGGTTCTTCACGTCGATATTGGCGATGTCGTAGGCGCCGGTCACCGAGCCATGCATGCGGTAAAGCGGGCCCGGCATCGGGGCGCGCAGGAACGCGCCGTAATCTTCGAGCTGGTCGAGGCGCAGCCCGAGGATGCGACCGTCGTTGGCCACCGCGGCTTCGAGCTTCGTGATGCGGTTCGGGCCGGAACTCGCCGCCACCAGATGCTCGATGCGGTCCTCGACCCATTTCACCGGACGGCCGGTTATCTTCGCGGCCAGCGCCATCAGCACGACGTAAGGAAAGACCGACAGCTTGATGCCGAAGCTGCCGCCGGAATCGGGCGGGATGCGCAGCCGCAGCTTCGGTCCGGGCACGCGCAACGAGCGCGCCATCACCGGATGGATCGAGAACGGGCCCTGGAAATTCGCCAGCACGTCATAGCTGTTCTCGGCGGCATTGTGCTGGGCGACGACCACGTAACATTCGATCGGCGTGAACGACAGCCGCGGAAATGTCGTCGTCATGGCGATGACGCGGTCGGCCTTGGCGAACGCGGCCTTGGTGTCGCCGTAGGAGAATTCGCGCACCGAGACTTCGTTGGTCTTGGTTTCGGCGTGAACCAGCGGCGCCGAACTCTCGCAACTCTGTTCCGGATCGATCGCGGCGGCGAGCGGCGCGTATTCGATGTCGACCAGTTCGGCGGCGTCCTCGGCGATGTAGCGGGTCTCCGCCACCACGACCGCGACCGGCTCGCCGACATAGCGTACGCGCTCGATGGCCAGCGCCCATTGCGGCGCCGCGACCTTCACGGCGGTCAGGAACGGATCGGACAGCTTTCGGACATCCTCGCCGGTGATGACCGCCCAGACGCCGTCATGGGCGAGTGCCGGCTGAACGTCGATGCGCACAATGTCGGCGTGGGCATGCGGCGAACGGATGACGTGGGCGTGCAAGGTGCCGACCGGCACCGGCAGGTCGTCGGCATAACGCCCGCGGCCGGACAGCAGCGAGGCGTCCTCCTTGCGCAGGATTTTTTGCGAGTGAGTTTTTGTTTGCATTATTTCTGCTCAAGTCGTCATTGCAAGGAGCGAAGCGACGAAGCAATCCAGCGCCTTCTGCGCCGGACTGGATTGCTTCGCTTCGCTCGCAATGACGATGACATCATAATCTCTGCATCGGCTCGATACCGAACAGCGCCTGACCGGCGGATTCGAAATTCGACATGTGCGCCTGGCCTTGCGCGGTGACGGTGTGCATGTCGCGGAAGCGACGCTCGAACGGGCTGCCGGTGAAGATCGCGCTGGTGGCGGCGGCCGTGTAGCAAAAATCGACGACACGCACGGACTGGTCGAGCGCGCCGGTGATGGCGAGGCGCAGCCGCGCGCGCTGGTCGAGCGTGGCGCCGTCCTTGTTCACCGCCTGCCAGATCTCTTCCAGCATCTCGCGCAGGAAGGCACGCGCCGCATGCAGGCCGCCCGCGACCCTTGCGACATCCGACTGGATCACCGGGTTGTCGCGCATGACGCCGCGGCCGGCGCGGCCGGTCTTGCTGTTGGCGAGCGACATGAAAGCATCGAGGCTGCCGCGGGCGAGACCGAGGCCTACTCCGGAAAAGCCGATGCCGTAGAGCGTCAGCAGCGGGATGTCGTAGAGCGGTCCGTCGTTGGTGCGATCGGCCTGTTCGTCACGCCAGGTCGAATGGGCGTCCGGCACGAACAGATCGTTGACTTCATACTGGTTGCTGCCGGTGCCGCGCAGCCCGACCGTGTGCCAGATATCGGTCCACTTGGCCTGCTCCTTCCGGAACAGCATGGTGCGCGTGACGGGCCGGCCCTTGTCGTCGAGCCGCGGCTTGCCGTCGCGCTCGATCACCGCCGAGTGACCACCGATCCACGGGCAGTGGCCGCTGCCGCTGGCAAACCGCCAGCGCCCGGTGACGCGATATCCGCCGTCAGCCACCACCGCCTTGGCGCCGGCCGGCGGCCCCCATGCCACCGCACCGTGTGGCGGGCCAAAGATTTCGCGCGCGATTTTTGGATCGAGATAGCCCGCCGCCTGGGTCGAGGCGACCTGCTGGCCGACGCACCACCCGGTAGAGGCATCGGCCGCGGCAATGGTCTGGATCACCTCGTTGAAAGCCACGATGTCGGCGCCGCCGCCGCCGAGCGAGGGCGGCAACAGCATGTGAAAAATGCCGGCCTCATGCAGCGCCGCCACGACATCCGGCACGATGTGGCGCTCGGCCTCGATACGGCCGGCCGCGGCCTCGATCACCGGCACCAGGGCGCGGGCGCGAGCCACATAGTCGGGCGAGGTTGCTGTCTCGATTTTCTCGTCGCGGGCGAGCACGGACTGTCCTCCGGCGGGTTTTCTTCTCTCTACATCCGCAGCGCGGCCTTGTCAGCAGCGCCGCGACCGCCAGCCGCTGGCGCGCCTCCTGCGGCTCCCATAACATGATCCGCCGAAGCCATTGAGCCCAAGGACACCACTATGAAGCGCATCACGCTCGCATTTGCCGCAGTCGCCGCGATACTGGCGGTCGCCGCGGCGACCGCGCCTGGCCTCGCCGAAACGGCCTTTCCGAACCGCACCGTGAAAATGATCGTTCCCTACCCGCCCGGTGGCGGCACCGACCTGTTGGCGCGCGTGCTGGCGCAACGCCTCGGCGAGAAGTGGAAGCAGTCGGTGATCGTCGAGAATATCGGCGGAGCCGGCGGCAATGTGGGCGCCGAGCAGGTGTATCGCGCGGCGCCGGACGGCTACACGCTGCTGTTCGCTTCGCCCGGCCCGCTCGCCACCAATGTCTTTATGTATAAGAAGATGCCCTACGACGTGGCGAAATGGACGCCGCTCGCCGTGGTGGCGACGTCGCCTTACGTGCTGGTGGTGAGCCCGCACTTTGCTGCCGCCGATATCGCGAAGGTGATCGCCGATGCCAAAGCGAAGCCCGGCGCGCTCACCTCGGCGACGCCGGGTATCGGCTCGCTCGGCCAGTTCGCCACCATCGAGTTCGAGATGCTCGCCCAGGTGAAGCTGTTGCAGGTGCCCTACAAGGGCCTGAGCCCGGCGATCGCCGACGTGCTCGGCGGCAACGTCAACATGATGTTCGACATGCTGGCGACATCGCTGCCGCTGCATAAGGCCGGCAAGGAGAAAATCGTCGCTGTCGGTTCAACCCAGCGCGTCCCCGGCTTGCCCGACGTGCCGACGCTCGCGGAAGCAGGCGTTTCCGGCTACCGCGCCGTGACATTCTTCGGTTTGGTCGCGCCGCCGAAAATGCCCGATGCGCTCGCCGACAAGATCAATCATGACGTGGTGGAGTGCATGAAGGAGCCGGCGTTCATCGACAAGACCAAGGCGCTCGGCATGGACCTTTCGCCGACAAACCGCGCCGACGCTGCAAAATTCTTTGCCGACGAGCGCACGCTGTGGGGCAAGGTGGCGAGCGAGGCAAAGCTTACGCCGTCGGAGTAGACGACAGCTTGAGCTGGGGTAATCCGATCCCAGCCCCTCGCTACCCTGAGCTGGGACTGATTCGGCCCAGCAAAGGAGAGACGCGATGGCCCTTTATGTCGGACTGGATGTTTCGCTGAAAACCACGTCAATCTGCGTCGTCGAGGCTGACGGCGCGGTCGTATGGGAAGGCAAGGCGGAAAGCGAGCCGGCACCGTTGATCAAGGCACTTACGCGCTGGCGCGACAAGATCGCGCTCGTTGGCATCGAGGCATGCCCATTGTCGGAATGGCTCTATGGTGCGCTTGTTGAATGCGGACTCAATACCGCGTGCATCGAGACCGACATGCGCAACGCTTTCTGTCATCACGCCCGAACAAGACCGATCGCAGCGATGCTCATGGTATCGCCGAGATGATGCGGCTCGGGCACTACCGCTCCGTTCACGTTAAGAGCAAGGCTTCTCAGCTCTTGCGCACAACGCTGATTGCGCGCAGGAAGTTCGTGGGTCACATGCTGGCCATTGAAGGCACAATCCGGGGCTTGCTAAAGGTCCACGGGCTGAAGATTGGCCTTGTACATCGCGCTGCATTTGCAAGCAGGGTCGAAGCGTTACTTGCCGACGCTCCTGTCCTTCGTGTTGCTATTGAGCCATTGCTCGAAGCACGCAACGTGATGCGCAAGCAGAAAGTGATCTTGGATCGGCGTCTCTCGCAAATGGCTCGCAAGAACGACATTTGCAAGCGGTTGATGACGGTATCTGGCGTCGGGCCGATCGTCAGCCTATGCTTCGTGGCAACAATTGACGATCCCACGCGCTTCAAGGATTCCAAAGCCGTTGCGGCGCATCTGGGTCTAACGCCTCGTGTGTACCAATCCGGTGAGATCGACAGGTCGGGCCACATCAGTAAATGCGGCGACAAATTGATGCGATACGCGCTGTACGAAGCGGCAAATTCGCATCTGCGGATTTCTAAGAAGTGGTCAACTCTGCGCGCATGGGGCGTAAAGCTCGCGAAACGTGTCGGCGTGAAAAGGGCGCGCGTGGCGGTGGCTCGCAAACTCGCCATCATCATGCATCGGATGTGGATTGACGGAACAGATTTTAGGTTCGGCAAACCTGCGGCTGAGCGAGCTGCGTAGGGATCGTCCTGGCGTAGCTTTCCGTTCTGCCTAGGACGTGGGAAAGGTCAGTCCGTTTCCATCCCTGTGCGGTCATGCATCGAGCACGCGCCGTGAGCTTGGACGACCTACCTCGCCGCACCCCATCATGGAGCGAATCCTCGCGATCGAACTCCGGACAGAAGCGCGGACCAGGCAGAAGCAAGCCATCGTCAGGTTGGTCTTGCGGCAACGATCGTTACCCGAACGGGCGGAGACGCCACTTCTGCGGCTCCGGTCGCGGGTTCATGCCGGCGACTAGAGTGTGGCCGACCGCAGGGAGGAGCCGCCATCCGGCACATTTCTGCTTTTGCCTCAAAAACGGACATTCAACTGCGAGCGTTCGACGACCGTGAACTGCTGGAAGCGAATATACCATTGCGCTGCGGTGGCGAACGAGGCGTGCTAATCTCGGACACCGCCGCCGACACAGAAAGGAGCCGCGAACTGAGGCGCCCTAAGACCATATTGATGCGTATAGCGATCGCGACCGCACTTGGTCTGGCGACGGCTGTTACCCTATCGTTCCTTATAGGTATCCTGCCGATAATGCTTCACCGCCCTGTTGAACCGTCCGCTGGACCAGGTGAGGGGCTCTTAGCCGGATTTTTTTTCTTGGGCGGCTTGGCCTATGGCGTATTCGCTGCCGTCTGGGTGTTCTTGTTCGCGCTTATTTATCTCAGCCCGTCATGGAGAAAATGAGGAACAGCCCTGTCAAAGCGAAGATGCGGTGAGGCGGTAAAACAGGGCTTGACCTCACGGATCGGATTACAGAAGGGATGGACACATGAGTAACCCGGACCCAGCAGCCGTATCGGCCCGCCGGGCGCTGCGCTTCGGCATGTTCATGGGGCCGTTCCATGCCACCAATCTCGACCCCACCTACGCCATCGAGCGCGATCTGCAGCTTGTGACCTTGCTCGACCGGCTGGGCTTCGACGAGGCGTGGATCGGCGAACACCATTCCGGCGGCTTCGAAATTATCGCTTCGCCCGAAGTCTTCATCGCCGCGGCGGCGGAACGCACCAAGCACATCCGGCTTGGCACTGGCGTGAAGTCGCTGCCCTATCACCACCCTTTTGTCGTCGCCGAAACCATGGCGCAGCTCGATCACATGACACGCGGCCGCGTCATGTTCGGCGCCGGACCGGGCGCCCTGCCCTCGGACGCCAAGATGTTCGGCATCGCGCCGGTGGATGCCCGCCCGCGCATGGACGAGGCGCTCGACTGCATCGTCGCGCTATTGCGCGGCGAGACCGTCACCAGAAAGACCGCATGGTTCGAGTTGAACGAAGCGCGCCTGTCGGTCGGCTGCTATTCCAGGCCGACGATGGAGCTTGCGGTCGCCGCCATCCGTTCGCCGGCCGGCGCGATTGCGGCGGGACGACACGGCGCGAGCCTTCTGGTGCTCTCCGGCGTCGACGACGCCTCGCTCAAGCATCACGCCGAGAACTGGACAATCTACGAGGAGACCTGCGCCCGCCACGGCCACGCCGCCGACCGTTCGCGTTGGCAATTTGCGCTGCAAATTCATCTCGCGGAAACCCGCGAGCAGGCGCGCAAGGACGTCGCCTACGGCATCGAGAAATGGATCGGCTACGCCAACGACATCGTGCCGGCGCCGAATCCGCCGCCGCGCGGGCTTGCCGACCCGGCCCAATGGATGGTCGACAACGAACGCGCCATCATCGGCACGCCGGACGATGCGATCGCAAAACTCGAACACATGCTGGATATCACCGGCGGCTTCGGCGGCGTGCTGATCTTCGCGCAGGACTGGGCCAACTGGCAGGCGACGCAACGAAGCCTGCAGCTGATCGCCGAGGAAGTGCGGCCCAGACTCAACCGCAGCAACCAGCTGCGGCAGGCGAGCTACGACCGCAACGCGCCGAACAAGGACGAGCATCGCGCACAGGCGCAGAGCGCCATCGACGAGGCGCAGGCGCGATACTCGGCCGCAAAGGCGAAGGGATAATGGTGGTAGCCGGACGTGCGCCACCATCCGGCTCGCCGTCAGCTCCACCAATTTGTTTCGATGTCGGCGATTGTGCACGCGATCGGGAGAATAGCGACATTTCGCCGACAGGCCGAAACCGGCGCTGATGACCTTGCTGCAGACATCGCGGCGCCGCATCGGCGCTGACAACTCGAAGCCGACATCCTATCGTTCCGGCAACCCTGCTAGGCGCATGGCTTCGAAGCAGTCTTCCTCCGCCTCCTTGTGCTTGAACGCGATGGTGCTCCTGGCGACGCGCTCGATGGTGAAGTCGGGGTCGAGCGCCAGCACCTTGCCGGCTTCGGTACGCGCCGCGCCCATCTGGCCCATGCGCGCGTGCGTGGCGGCGAGCCAGAGATGCACGGCCCCATAATTCGGCGCCCGCAGTGCGCACTCGCTCAGCGCCGTCAGCGCCTCGGGGTATTGTCGCAGCGTGTAGTATGCAAGCCCGAGCCAGTGCGGCGCGAGCGGTACGTAGAACGGATCGAGCCGCATATGGGATTTGAGCACCTGGACGGCCCGCTCACCGTGGCCCGCATAGACAAGCGCGATTGCCATCCGCCAGTCGGTAAAATTCGGATTGAGCGCCACCGCTTTCTCGAACTCGGCGACCCCCGCGTCATGCTGCCGTTTCCATGCCAGGACGACGCCGAGGCTCGCATGCCCTTGCGGCAAGTTTGGGTTGAGCTGCACGGCCTTGCTGGCCACTCGGTGTGCCTCATCGAGCGCCGCGGGATTCAAGTGATCCTTGTCGAGTCGATTGCGCCACGCGATGATCCAGGTGGTCGATAGCGCCGCGTAGGCGCGGGCATAGTCGGGGTCGATCTGCAGCGACCGTTCGAGCAGGCGCCGGCTTTCATACAGATCGGCGACTTTGACCGTCGACCAGTAGCCGGCCAAAATGTCGGCGCCGCGGACGAAATATTCGTACGCCTGCCAGCTCGTCGGCGCCTTCAACAGCGCGCGTTCGGCCTCCGCCTTGTTGACGTGCGCGACCAGCGTCGTCGCGATGGCACGGGCGAGTTCGTCCTGCAGCGCAAACACATCGGTTAATTCGCGGTCGTAGCGCTCCGCCCAGCGATGGGCGCCGGTAAGCGCGTCGACCAGTTGCGCAACTATCCGCACGCGGCCGTCGTGGCGGCGGAAGCTGCCTTCCAGAACGTAGCGCACGCCGAGCTCGCGGCCGATGCGTCGGACGTCGATCATCTTTTCTTTGTATTGGAAGCTCGAGTTGCGCGCGATGACGAACAGTTCGGAAAAACGCGACAGCTCGGTGATGATATCTTCGGTGATACCGTCGCTGATATTCTTCTGATCGGGGTCATGCGGCACGTTCTTCAGCGGCAGCACCGCGATCGACGGCTTGTCCGGCAAGGCGAGCGCCGGGCCCATGGGTGCGGCGACATCGTCGGTACGCGGCTCTGCCGGTTCGCCTTCCCGCACCTCGGCTACGAAACGGAAGCCTTTGCGCGGCAGCGTCCGGATCACCTGCTGGCTTTTGCCGTTGTCGCCGACAGCGGCACGGACGGCGTTGATGCGGGTGGTAAGCGCCGAGTCCGTCACCGCCCGCCCCTGCCAGATCGAGGCGACCAGTTCATCCTTGCTGACGACGCGCTCGCGGTTGCGTAACAGATAACCGAGAAGATCGAACACCTGCGGGGTCAGCGGCACCAGGGCCTCGTGGTGCCGCAACTCGCGCCGGTCGGTATCGAAGGCGTAGCCGCTGAACAAAAACCGCACCTGCCGCACCCCCTGCATGCAAGCACCCGCCGCCGTTATATCGTCGATCGGCGCTCCGGCCGGTAAGGAAAATGTAAGCTCGGCTGTAAAGTCACGGCAACGTCGCTATGGCAGCTTCGCCCCACCATTCGTGGGAGATTTCGATGACGCTCAGCCGCCTTGTTGTCGCGCTCGCCGGCCTCGTTTTGTTTCCACTCGCCGCTTCCGCGCAAGACGCGCTGAAGACCGAGATTGCGCCGACCGGCAAACTGAGGGTCGCACTGATCGGCGTCCGCGTTCTCGGCGGTGTCGGCGAGCCGGTCGGGCGGTTTCTCGCCGAACGCCTTGGGCTGCCGTTCGAGACGGTGATCTATCGCAACCCGCAGGCCTATGAGGAAAGCTTCGCGGCCCGAGCCTGGGACGTTGCGATCGGGCCCCGTGTGCTGGCGCCGGCCGACAAGGCCGATGTGACGTCCGATGCCTGGCTGGTCGAGTTGCTCTACCTGGCCGCGCCGGGCCGCACCTTTGCCGGCGTGCGTGATGTCGACCGTGCTGGCATCAGGATCGCTACGATCCAGAACAGCCCGTCCGATCGATTCCTCACCCACAATCTGAAATCCGCCACGCTCGCGCGCCTGCCGCTCAGCCCGAAATTCCCGGCGGACGCCATCGACATGCTGCGCAACGGCGCCGCCGATGTGTTCGGCGCCGACTCCGGACTGATCGCCGCGATCTCAGGCGGCTTTCCCGAAGCCAAGATCGTACCGGGCGCATTCAACACCGTTCGTGTCGCGTTCGCGCTGCCGAAGGGACGCTCGGCCGCCGCGCAGGCACGACTTGCCGAGCTTCTTGCCGAGGCGAAGCGAACCGGCGTCGTGCAGAAGGCGATCGAGCACGCGGGTCTGAAGACAGGAGTACGCGTGGCGCAGGATTGAGCGACTTCCGCTATTGGCACTAAGCGAACGTATTGGCAGAGTCCGACAGTGTCCCCTTTCGGAGGCAAAGGGGACTTTTTGCCGACAAGCCGAAACCTGTCAGCTCAGTCCACCTTGATGTGCGCCGCCTGGATCACCTTGGCCCACTTCTCGGTGGTCTCGGCGAGGATCTTGGCGTACTCGCCCGGCGAGACAGGAAGCGCCGTGCCGCCGAGATTGGCGAGCCGCGCCTGCACCTTGGCGTCGCCGAGGATGGCGTTGACAGCGTGGTTTAACGTGTCGACGATTCCAGTCGGCGTCGCCTTCGGTGCGCCCATGCCGTAGACCGCGCTCGCCTCATATCCCGGTACGAATTCCGCGACCGTCGGCAAGTCGGGCAATGCCGTTGAGCGCGCCGCCGACGTCACCGCCAACGCGCGCAGCTTTCCGGACCGGACATATTCAATCGACGACGGCATGGTGGCGAACATGACCTGCACCTGGCCGGCGATCAGGTCGACCACCGCCGGCCCCGCGCCGCGATACGGCACGTGCACCATGCTCACCCCGGTCATCATCTTGAACAACTCGCCGCTGACGTGGACGATAGTGCCGTTGCCGGACGACGCCATCGTCAGCTTGCCCGGATTCGCCTTGGCGTAGGAGATGAACTCGGGGACCGTCTTGGCCGGAACCGACGGGTGCACCACCATCAGGTTGGGCTCGCGGCTGATGCTCGCGACGGGCGCGATATCGCGGATGAAATTGTAGTTGAGATGCTCGTAGAGCGTGGCGTTGATCGGCTGCGCGGCGCTCATCATCAGCACCGTGTAGCCATCGGCCGGCGCACGCGCGACGGCTTCGGTCCCGATATTGCTGCCGGCGCCCGGCCGGTTGTCGATGATGAACGACTGGCCGAGCCGCTCCGACAGCCATTGGCTCATGAGGCGCGCGATGATGTCGGTCGCGCCGCCCGGCGGGAAGCCAACGATCCAGTGCACTGGCCGCGACGGATAGGTTTGCGCTCTTGCGAGCCGCGACATCGCGGGCAGCGCGCCCGCACCCGCGGCGAGATGCAGAAACTGTCGGCGCTGAAATCTCATGGCGTCCCCCCTTGGATCCTAAGACCTCGTTTGTACGTTACCGCTCCCATCATACGAGCAAAAGGGGCCGATGTCGCCCTTGGCACGGAAGGTCAGTTTGTGATGTCCGTTGGCAGGTCAGCGATTGGAGCGAGGAAAGACCTAACGCGAGCGGAGCCAATCGAGGTCCTCACCTCCGCGCGCGTGAGTGGCCGACAAGAGCTAAGGACTCTTCGGGCGGCACCTGAGATCTGCGATCTCGACGCGGCGATTTCTGGCTCGTCCTTCATCGGTCTTGTTGTCGGCAACCGGCATCGTCAAACCGTAACCCTTTGCCGTCAGCCGATTCGCCGCGACGCCATGCGAAACCAGCCAAGCAGCGACAGATGCGGCGCGCGCCTGCGAAAGCGTCAAGTTGTATTCAGGAGTTCCAACATTATCGGTATGGCCCTGGATTTCCACCCTGAGAGCCGCATCCTTGGCCATCAATCCGCCTACGCGTTTTAACACCGCGTCCGACTCAGGCTTCAATGTGGACTTATTGAAATCGAATAACACACCGGTGAGCGCAACATGGCAATGTCTGGCGAGTTCGGATTTCAGCGCGTCGCCGCCGGGTTCATCGCCTACAGTGAAACTGTAGCCGTCAGCATTCATGTGCAGATAAGCCCAGATGTTGCGGCCCTGCTGCCCATAATGGGCGGTAATCGACTCCGAACGCACGACATTGACGAGCGTCCAGTTCGCTTTCGTCAGTGCATTGCGATAGACCTGCGACCATTCGAATGGCGAAAGCGTTAACGGCGGATGATACGTGCGCGTCGTAGAACCTTTTGCCACGATTTCCGGTACTTCCTGACCCGCCAATGTCACGCTGAAAGGCGCCGGGTCGTGACCGCCACTGCCCATTTTGGTGCCAGCAATCGGGATCGGCGGTAGGAACGGAAAGTCCTTGTTCGGCCCGATTTTTTCGGGCGTCGCGGCCGGCGCAGGCAACACCAACGTGTGCGGTATGGCAGCGGCCTCGACAACCGTCATTACCAAGTCGGGCGCGGACGTGAAGTCGGCCGCCGCCCAAGCTTCCGCATTGCTCTTGGCGTAATGAAGAACGACGGTATACGTTCCGGCGGTGATGATCTTGCTCTCTTGCCACCCGGCCTTCAGGAAATCGGATTTCAGACCTTGCCAAGCGACGGCTCGATCGCTGCCACCCGCCTTGATTTTGCCGATGAGACGCCAACGTTTGCCGCGCGTCGGTTCTCCTAGCGATGGAATCCGCGTTTCGTCCCATTCCACGTATTCGGGAGTCCGCAGAGTCACCTTATCGGTGAGAAAGCGGAGGTAGCCGGGCAAGCCTTGCGCTAACGCGCCTTGTGACAAGGTTACGAGCAAAGCTGTCACCACGAACATACAGCTTAGTCGTGTCTTTAAAATTGCAGGATTGCGCACCGTCACCCCACCTAAATCCTCAACCGGCAATGCCCCGATAGCCGGCAACTCCACCCAAATCTGCAATGGCTTCGTGTTCTTAGCAAGCCCTGCGCCGTCGCCACGTGTCAAAGCTAAACACGGATGACGCTCGCGAATGGCACGTCGCGGACATGGCGGCGGAGTTGTCAGTTCTCCTGTCGGAGGCAACGCGAACATCGATCGCGGGACCCTCGCAAAGCCAAGCGCAGCAGGCGAATTCCGATAGCCCGTTCATGGCCACCGCTATCGTGCATACTTTATGACCGCCTCGGCCACGCGCTGCCGGTCCGATTCCGATAGCCACCATCCGACCGGAATACAAAGATGGGTTCGATTGAATTCTTCGCAGTTTGGCAGCGGACGCACAAACTGCCTGAAGGCCGAATGCGTATCGTTGCGAGCGTGCACCTTGGATGCCCCGATTCCGGAGGCTCGCAATTTGGCGATCAGCTCGTCGCGGTTCTCGACGTAAATGGTATAGAGCCAATATGTCGACTGACCTTCGGGGTTTTCTGGCGGCACCCTGACACGCTCCACGTCCCTGAACGTCTCATTATAAAAACGTGCGTTGTCACGATGACGCGCAAGAATCCGATCCAGATGCTTCAGATTTTCGCGGCCGATCGCAGCCGCAACGTCGTTCATATGGAATTTGTAACCGGCTTCCTTGACGTCGACGTCACAGCGATCGTCATTATCGGTGCTGCGATCGACGCCATACCATCGCAGCAGACGGCCACGCGCGTCATCGCTTTCGCGCCTGCAGACGAGACATCCGCCATCGACACTCGTCATCTGCTTAATCGCCTCGAATGAAAATGCCACAAAGTCCGAGTGGGTCCCGATGGGTCGATCCCGATATGTGGAGCCCAGCGCGTGTGCGGCATCTTCGATCACTCTAATTCCGGCGGATCTCCCGATATTGCATATTCGATCGATGTCGCATGGATTGCCGCCCCAATGCACCATCATGATGGCGCGTGTCTTGTCGGTAATCAGCGGCTCGATCCCGTTTGGATCGATATTTCCCGTGAGCGGATCAACGTCCGCCCACACGATACGAGCCCGGTTTTGAAAAATGGACGTATTGGTCGCGATGCAGGTCATCGGGGTGCTGATGATTTCTGCGTCGGCGGCGCCGTCGACGGACATATGGCAGGCCAGATGCAGGGCGGACGTCGCGGAATTTACCGTCAATACGCGGCGCGCGCCGAAGCGCGCGGCAAGTTCGCGCTCGAACGATACGACCTCGTCACCTTCGCCGATGTAGCCTGAATGCAGGACGCGAGTGACCGCTGGACCGACCGATTGCGACATGAAGACTTTAAACAGCGGTATTGCGTCGTGCCCCATGAAACTCCTTCGCCGATTTGCCGACCGGGAAAACACCATGCCCACTCATTCCGAGTGTGCAGCCGGCTCATTTCAGACGAAAAGCACCAGCGGCACAAGAGACGCGCGCTTTGAACCCGCGCATCCTGGTTCAACTATTCAGCCGCCAAATTGCGGCGTTGAGCGCTGTCGCAAACATGACCCACGCCGCGTAAGGCGCAAACAGCAACGCGGACACGATATCGCGCGGCCATGCCAGGGCGATGAAGGCGAGGATCGTGGCGAGCAGGGCAAGAACGGTAAACAATGCAGCGCCCGGCCAGTGTAATCGGAAGAAGATCGGCGACCAGGCAAAATTCAACGCCAGCGCGATGCTCCAGACGATCATCGCTGCGCCGTCAGGATCGCGCCCGAATGTCCGCCACCCAACAATCGCAATCAAAACATACAGCACTGTCCACACCGGCCCAAAGAGCTCGCCGGGCGGCATAAACCAGGGCTTGGAAAGCGCTCCGTACCAGTCATCCGGCCGGGTCGCGAAGCCAATCAGCAGGCCCCCGCCGATCGTCAGGACCAGGAAAAATATCAGTGACATCACAGCAACCCATTTGGTTTGCCGCACGACGAAATCAACGGGAACGAAGGTCGAACCGGACGAGGCGGGGTTTTTCTGGAAAATGATGCTGGAGGTCCATCAAGGTAGTGGCGTAGCGCAAACCCTAGCCGGCAGCTTTGAGGAGATTTTCCGGCGCCGTAAGCAACGCCGGGCTTTTACGAATCTCACCGAGCCTGCTCGATGCGAGTTCGGCGGCCGGCATCGGCAGGCCAAAAAAGAAACCCTGCAACTGGTCGGCGTCGACAGTATCCAGGAAATCGGCCTGCGGCCGCGTCTCGACGCCCTCGACGGTGACGCGCATATGCAGTTCGCGGCCGAGCGCGATGATCGTCTTGATGACGGTCTCGACCTCGTGGCTTCCGGAATTCGCCAGATGCTGGATAAAGCTGCGATCGATCTTGATTTTGTCGAAAGGAAATTTCCAGAGATAGGCCAAGCTGGAATAGCCGGTGCCGAAATCATCCATGACAATCGAGACACCGAGATCCTTCAAGGCGTGCAACTGGCGCATCGTTGTCTCGCTGCTGTCGAGCAGGAGCTTCTCGACGATTTCGAGCTCGAGCCGGCTTGGGGTGAGGCCCGAGGCTTTTAGCGCGCCGGCAACCGTTTCGACGATGTCGCCGGCCTCAAACTGCGCGGGCGACAAATTGACGGCAACCGCCAGATCGGGCGGCCAAGTCGCCGCCGTCCGGCAGGCTTCGTTCAGAACCCACGCGCCGATCCGATCAATCAGCCGCATCTCCTCTGCCAGGGCGATGAACCGCTCCGGCAAGATCAGCGAGCCGTCCGGCGCCGGCAGCCGCAACAGCGTTTCGTAACCCACGAGGTGCGTGCCGCCCTTTTCGAACACCGGCTGATAATAGAGTTCGAAGCCGCCGTTTGCCGCCGCCTCACGGAGCAGCTTTTCCAGCGACAGCCGCTCGCGGAGCACGTCGTCCATTTCCGGCGTGAAGAAATGCGCACAGTGCCGCCCGGCGGACTTGCCGCTGTACAGCGCGAGGTCGGCGCTTTTAAGCACGCGTTCAGCCGTGTTGCCGTCCTGCGGCGCCATGGCAATTCCGATCGTCACCTCGACCCGCAGCTCGTGCTGGCCGAAATGCAACGGTTGACCAAGAGCGGCAATGATACGGTCGGCGAAATTCTGGGCTTGAACCTTGGATGTGACGTGGGACTGCAGAACGACAAACTCATCGCCGCCCAGGCGGGCCACCACGTCATCGACGCGGACGACGCTCCGCAGCCGCGCCGCAACGTTCTTGAGAAGAAAATCACCGCAATCGTGGCCAAGCGAATCGTTGACGTCCTTGAAATGATCTAGGTCAATGAAATGCACCGCAAGCTGCGTTTCGAACGACGGCAGGAGCGCCAGGATGTTTTCCAGCCGCTCGATCAGCCTGGCGCGATTTGTCAATCCGGTCAGTGCATCGTGATGGGCGAGGTAACGGATGCGGCGGTCGCTCTGCTGCTTCTCGCGGGTGCGGCGATACCAGGCGATCGCCGGTATGGCGAACGACAGCGCTGTCAGCCCTGACAGCGCCACCACGGCGATGAGAAACGTATTCTGGAAAAGAGTGCGCTGATCGGTTTCATCGACGAATGCGGCGACCGCGCCGACCGCTTCGCCGTCGACGATCACCGGCACGTAAGCGCGCGCAAAATACCGCGGCGTATCCGGGTCATCGCTCTCGGCAGTATCTATAACGGTGTTCCGGCTACTGACCGCGCGCGCCGCCTCCACGCTCAATTCCGACATATCGATCGAGCCAATCTGGTGGCGATCAGCGACAAATTGCGAATAGCCGCGCCGGTTGTAGATGACGTAGCGAAACACCTGACGCGACTTGCGTGCCGCTTCGAGAAAAGCCGTGCTCGCGACGGACGGCAACTCGCCGGCTGCGATTTCCTTCAAGTCGCCGACATTGGCGGCCAAAAAATACGCCCAGTCGCGCGCATTGCCGCGTGCATCTTCATGCACCAGGCGAATTGTCGTCCACTGCATCGTTACCCACGTCCCGGCCGTCAAGGCGACAAGAACGATGACCAGCAGCGCGACGCCGCGACGCCAGGTGATTTCCGACAGATACGACATGGGCGAACAACTTTTTCGCGTTCAATTTTCCGATCGGAGCTTCACGACCTCCATCCGCACGTCATCGACAAGCCGGGCGTGATACGGATCGGCCGCCACAAAGCTCCTGACCACGGATTGGAAAGCAGCGTTCGCAGTCTGCATGTCGGCGTCCGTGGGGAAGATGACTTTGCGCTTCGGGTCGGACTGAAGCTGATTTATGACCAGATCCGTCGAACTCTGGTCGATCTGAATGGTTTGCGACGCGAGGCCGGCACCACTGTATTTCCTGATCAGGGCCTGCACATCAGCCGGCAGGGCATCGAACCGCTTGCGGCTCATCACCAGCATCAGCGGCACCGACGAGGTCGCCAGCATGTAGTGATATGCGGTAACCCGGCCGATGCCGAATTCGACCATCGGCACGGGCGGCGCATAGGCGCCGTCTATCTCTCCCGAACTGATTGCGTCGGCTGTTTGCGGCAGCGGCACAAAGACCGGCGTCATGCCGAGCCGGTTCATCACCGCAATTTCCGTATCGTTGTTTGCCCGGATCCGCTTGCCCTTCAGATCGGCAAGCGACGATACGGCGGGACGAAGATGTATGCTCTCCGGCTGCGAACCCACCGCACCGATGACGTAGAAATCGTTGAAGTCGCGGATGGCACCATTCTGCACGAGATGAGTGAAGGTCAGCGTTGCTTCCCGCGCATCGGCGAACAGGCCGGGCAATTGGATCACCGCCGTATCGGGAAAACGCTTCTGCTCGTAAGGCACGACCAGATAGACAATGTCCGCCGTGCCATCGAGCACCAGGCGCGACTGCGCTGCTGGATCGCTGCCGAGCTTGCCGCTGAGATAAGGATCGATTTCGACCAGGCCCCTGCCCGCGGCATTGACCGCATCGACGAACGGCTTGACGATCGAGCGATAGAGATGCGTTCGATCCGAGCTGAAAAACGCGAGCTTCAACTTGATGGGCTCGGCCCGCGCCGCCACGGGAGCGAGCATCAGCGCAACGATGGCAATTCTAACAAACGCCCACATGACTCTGCCCTGTCACGGCCGACTTTTCGAACGCGGCCTGGGCATGTTCTTAAGCGCCAAAACTTGATATTGTCCTATGTCCTTTCGACTTCAGGCTAGGTTGTTTTACATACGTATTTCTACATAAGGCATTCCGCGCGCGCGGCCGGACGGCCGCCGGACATGCTCGCGATGAGCCGGCAAGCGCCGCTCCGGACGATGTGCAGGGCCTACGCCGCGCTCCGTCCCGCGAGACTTGCGGCTTCAGCCTCGTTATGTTGTCGCTGTATCTGCGCGCGATAACGCGGCACGATCAGCAACGCCACCAGGAGGCCGACGACGAGCGGCGCGGCCGCGATCAAAAAGATCTGCTGCGCCGGCATGCGGGCGCCGAACGCCATACCGCCGAGCAGCGGACCGAGAGCGCCGCCAATGCGGGCGACCGCGAAATTGGAGGCGATGCCCCAAGAGCGGATATAGGTCGGATAGATGTTGGCCTCGGTCGCGATATTGCCGAACTGCAAGCCAAGCAGGCAGAAGCCGGCGCTGGCGACGAGCGCGATCAGCGCCAACGGCGGCAAACCCGGCATGCCAATCGAGATGACGATCGGGATGGCGCAGGCGAACAGGATCGGTACTGGCAGAAAGCCGTAGCGGTCGAGAATGCGCATCGACAACAGGCCGCCAAGCGTGCCGCCGAATTGGAACAGCGTCGTGGCGATCGCGGCCTGTTCGAGAGTAATGCCCGAATGCGACAGCACCGTCGGCATCCACTGGTTGATGAAATAGAACACCATCAAGGCGGCGAGGTTCGACATCCAGTAGAGCGGCGTGAGCACGGCGAGCGGGCCCGCCAACAGCGCGCCGAATGAAAAGCGCGTCTTGTTCTGCTCGGATGAGATGACGAAGCGCGTATCCGGCCCGATCGGCAGCGAGGGATCGAGCCGTTTAAGCAGAGCGACCAATTCAGCGCGGCGCGCCGGGTGCAGCGTAAGATATTTTATCGATTCCGGAAGCGCGATCAGCAGTACCGTCGCGATCAACAGCGGCGCGATGCCGCCGACCCAGAACAGGATGCGCCAGCCATGCGCGGCCATGTATTTCGCCGCGATCAGGCCCGGCAAGCCGCCGCCGAACGTCACCCCGGTAAACATCAGTACGACCATCGTGGCCCGGGCCCGCTTCGGCGCGAACTCATTGATCAGCGCGACCATGATCGGCAGCGTACCGGCGAGCGCGATGCCGGTCAGGATGCGGGTGAGGACGAGTTGGTTCAGCGAGGAGGTCGCGACGGCAGCCAGCGTGAACAGGCCGAACGCATAGGCGCCGCAGACGATGACGCGCTTTCTGCCAAACCGGTCGGCGAGATAGCCAAGGAGCGGCGGCCCAAAGAAGCCGGCGGCGAGCGAACTCGAGAGCAGCACGCCAAGCTCGGGACCTCGCAAGCCCCATTCCTTGATCAGTCCCGGCCCGGCGAAGGCTGCAGCGCCGAGATCGTAGCCGTCGGTCATCATGACAAGGAAAGCCAGGATGACGAGACCGATGTTGAAGCCCGTGATCTTCTGGCGATCCAGTACCGCGCCGACGTCGACGATTGCCTCGCTCATCGTTTCCCCGCCTTAACTTTGTGTTCGCATCCGCGATCGAAGCTAGCGCGGAACGGCCGCGCCGGTCCAGCGATGGGCAGAGCGAGGAGTGGGCCGTCCGTAGCGGTGCGCGAAAGCGCAGATGACAACATGACGCCGCTATCGCAAGGGTCCTGGACATAGCTTTCGCGATCTGTTGCGATAGCCAAGTGTCTTAAGCATCATCCTTTCGGAAACCGGCAATTTCCCCGATCGGGTCGGGGGACAGACTTTGTCCGGATCAATGCCCGAGCAATCAGGGAGCTTGCCCGATGACGATCATCGATTCCCAGGTGCACGCGTATGAGGCGAACACGCCGAAGCGGCCCTGGCACAGTGTGCCGAATTGGCCGCCCCACGTCACCGGCGACGAGATGTGCACCGCCATGGACAAGGTCGGCGTCGACGGCGCGATCTTCATCTCCGCTTTTTCAATGTACCGCTATGACGCAAGCTATGCGGTGGAAGTGCAGCGGGCTCACCCGGACCGGTTCGGAATCATCAAGCCGGTCGATCCTGACGATCCGGCGGTGGCCGATGCCGTCGCCGACTGGAAAAAAACGCCGGGCGCCGTCGGCGTCCGCATCATGTTGACCAAGGAGCCGGGCCGCGACCGCTCACCGACCGATCCCGGTCTCGACCGCATCGCGCGCGCCGCCGCGCAGCACGATCTTCCAGTCAACGTTCTGTTCTGGGGCAACCTCGATGCCGGCACCACGCTGATCGATCGTCACCCCAACACGCGCTTCATCATCGACCATCTCGGGATCATGCAGCCGCGCACGCCGCCGGCGCCGAACGAGCCTTGGACCGACCTGCCGCAGGTTCTGGAGCTCGCCAAGCGCAGCAACGCCGTGATCAAGGTAAGCGGCGCCTGCACGCTGTCGCAGAAGCCGTATCCGTTTCCGGACATCTGGGATCCGCTCGCGCGTATCTTCGATGCCTGGGGATTCGACCGCTGCCTGTGGGGCACCGACTGGACCCGCGCCTACGCGGTCGTCAACTACGAGCAAGCTGTCGAACCGTTCCGCACCACCAACCGGCTGAACGAAAGCGAACGCGCGATGCTGATGGGCGGCGCGACGGCCAAAGCGTACCGCTGGTCGCCGAAGAAGGGCTAGGTCATCCCCCACCCGCGCTAAACACAAACTCCTCGCCAGTCCTTACCCCGCCGGCGATCGTCACGCCTTCCATCCCACAACGGAACTTCACGCCATGTTCAGCCGCTATCGTAAAGTCGCAGCGCTTTGCGCTTGCCTTGTCGTGGCCTTCGCCAGCTGCAGCGCCCCGGCCGACGCACAAAACTACCCGAAGCAGCCGATCAGGATCGTTGTCGGGTTTGGTCCGGGCTCGGCCGCGGATGTGCTGGCGCGCCTTGTCGGCAAGCAAATGGAGGCCAAGCTCGGTCAACCGATCGTCGTTGAAAATCGCCCCGGCAACAGCAGCATGACCGCGGCGGAGTTCGTCGCCCGCGCGCCGGCCGACGGCTACACGCTCTTCATGGCCACGATCGCCAATACGCTCAACCCGGTGCAGATGCATACGGCGTTCAATCTCGGCAGCGATCTTGCGCCGGTTGCGCTCCTCGGCGTCGTGCCCAACGTACTGGTGGCAAATCCGTCGGTACCCGCCAACAATCTCAAAGAGCTGATCGCGCTGGCTAAGAGCAAGCCGGAGAGCCTGACGTTCGGCTCTTCGGGCGTGGGCACGGCCGGTCACATGGCGGCCGAGTTGTTCAATCAGTCCGTCGGCACCAATATCGTGATCGTGCCGTATCAAGGCGGCAGCAACCAGTCGGTCGTCGACCTGCTCGCCGGACGTATCAAGCTGATGTTCGGCGTCGCCGTGACGATGGCGCCGTACGTTGCGACCGGGCGCCTGAAGGCCCTCGCCGTGGCGCAGCAAAAGCGCGCCGCCATCATGCCGGACGTGCCGACGCTCGCCGAGGCAGGCATGCCCGGCTACGATGCCGGCATCTGGATCGGCCTGCTGGCGCCGAAGGGCACCCCGGCCGCTATCGTGGACAAGCTCGCGGGCGCAGCCGACGATGGGCTGAAGGTCGCGCAAGTCGAGGCGACGCTGAAGAAGCAGGGCACCGACCCGATCGGCGGCACACCAAAGGAATTCGCCGATTACATCAAGGCGGACATTGCCAAATGGACAAAGGCGCTCGCTGCCGAGACCCATCAGAAATGACGGGTGGAACTGGCCGGCATCACTATCGCCCAGGCGGCTGATCCAACCATGGAACGGGATTTCGATACACCGGCTTTCCTAGGCGCCCCCAGTCGGCCATAGCCGCGGCCCCACCACGCGGGCAGGGCCCGCGCGGCGCCCTATCTCTTGGCCGGCGGATTGGCCTTGGCTTGCAGTTTCGCCACTTCGTCCTGCAGCTTTTTCACGGTCGACTGCAGCGTTTCGATCTCGGCACGCGCGGCGGCCAGCGCCCTGCCCTCGCTGTCGATCCTGGCCTGCGTTTCGCGGCCGAGCTTGAGCATCGCCTGTTGCAGAAACTCGACGTTCGCCTGCAGGCAGGAGGTCCGGCGCTCCATCTGCTTCTCGACGGTGCAGATTTGCATGCCGCGAACGTCCTGCGCCTGCGCCGGCGCCAGAGTGTTTGCGAGCACAAGCACCGCAACGCTCGCGCGCCGCCACGTCAGTTGCTGCCGCTGCTTCATGTGTTAGAGCATACACGATAAGAATACGGCGCAACGACCTGCGCATGAGGGAACGGACCGATGGGACAGCTTGTCGACGGACAGTGGCGCACCGAGAACATCCTCTTCAATCACGACGACAAGGGACTGTATTTCAAGCGCGATTCCGTTTTCCGCGATCGCATCGGCAACGAAGCGGGCGCCAAGTATCCGGCCGAGCCGGGCCGCTATCATCTTTATTGCTCGGTCGCCTGCCCGTGGGCGCATCGCACCACGCTGATGCGCACACTGAAAAAACTTGAGCCGTTCGTGACGCTGACCAACACGTTTCAGGAGGCCGGCGGTCAGGGCTGGTCGTTCGGCGAAGCCGGCCATATCGTGCCGGGCACCGACCGTCGGGTGCGCTTCCTGCACGAGCTTTACACGATCGCCGATCCGGCCTGCACGACGCGGGTGACCGTGCCGACGTTGTGGGACGCCAAGACCCGCCGGGTCGTTAACAACGAGTCTTCCGAAATCATTCGCATCTTCAACACGGCCTTTGCGGGCCTCGCCGAGCCGACGCCCGACTACTATCCCGAGCCGCTGCGGCCGCAGATCGACGCCAGCAATACGCTGGTGCTCAAGGGCGTCAACAATGCCGTCAACGGCTGCGGCTACTCGATCTCGCAGGAGGCCTATGACAACTCGGTCAAGCTGTTGTTCGAGACGCTGGACGGCCTGGAAGCGAAGCTGTCGCAGCAGCGATATCTATGCGGCGACGCCGAGACCGAGGCGGACTGGCGGCTGTTCCCGAGCCTCGTTCGCTTCGATCCGTGTTATTACGTCGGCTACAAGTGCAATCAGCGCCGGCTCACCGAGTATTCGAACCTGTCGAACTATCTGCGCGAGCTGTACCAGACGCCCGGCATCGCCGCGGCCTGCGACATCGCCGGCATGAAGCGCGGCGTCTACAGCAAGGCAGGCCCGATCGGCGCCAACGGCATCATCCCGGCCGGTCCGAGCGTCGATTATTCACAACCGCACGACCGGGATCGTTTTGCACGGCGCCATTGACCTCCGGCCGGGCGGCGTTCAAGCCGCGTAGGCGGTCGGCACCGTCGGCTCCTGGTTCCAGGTGCCGATCGGATCGTAGCCATAGACCCAATCGGCGTTACCGTGGACGCTGGTCTTGCCGGAGGTGATCGACTCTTTCTGCACGGCGCTGTCGCGCATATGCTTGAAGCGCGCGTTGGCAAGCGCGAGCCGCTGCACGCCGTGGACACGCGGGATGCGGATGCGGCGGAAATTGGCGAACGCCTCGATCGGATCCGGACAGGCCTCGAGCCAGCGGCCTAGTATGTAGGAGTCCTCGAAAGCCTGGCCGGCGCCCTGCCCGGCGTTCGGCAGCATAGCGTGCGCGGCGTCGCCGATCAGCTGAATGCGGCCGCGGCCCCAGTTGCGAGTCAGCGGCCGGGTAAACAGGCCCCATTTCGAGCACTCGGTCACCACGCTCAAGAGCAGCTTCAGCCGCGGCTCGGGATTGGGAAAGCTCAGCCGCATCTCGGCCGGATCGCCGCGCGTCGACCAGCTTTCCTCGACCCATTTGTCGGTGTCTTCCTGGGTGACGATGTTCACCATCTTCTGGCCGCGGATGTAATACGCGAGCAGATGGCAGCCCGGCCCGACCCACTGGACATGCCCGGTCGGCTCGATGGCTTCGAACGGCACATTGGCGCTGTCGAGCAGCGCGCGCCAAACCATCTGGCCCGTATAGGTCGGATTGTCGGCGCCGTACAAAGTTTGCCTGATCACCGAGCGCACGCCATCGGCGCCGATGACGTATTCGGCTTCGACGCGCGCGCCGTTGTCGAACGCGAGCACAACCCGGTCGCTCTTCTCCTCCAGACCCGCGAGGCGATGCCCGAGATGGATGGTGCTGCGATCGAGCCCGGTAGCGAGCGCATCGAGAAGATCGGCGCGATGAAAGGTGAAATACGGCGCGCCGAAACGCGCCCCGGCCTTGTGACGATCGTGGAATTCCAGGAACTCGCCGGTCTGCATGTTGCGGGTGTAGATGCCGGGCGACGCGGTGCCCACGGCGGCGATCTCGTTGGTGAGCCCGATCGCCTGAAGCGCCTTGACGGCCTGCGGGCTGATGTTGACCGCGGCGCCGATCTCGCCGAGCGCCGGAGCCTGCTCGAATACTTCCGCCTTCAATCCGAAGGTCTTGAGCGATTGAGCCGCCGCCAGCCCGGCGAGGCCGCCGCCGACAATCGCGATCCTGCAACTCGACGCCATTTCTCTCCCCAAAAACGTTGTTGAAAACATAACAGACAGCGGCTTTCACGCCTAGCCGCCGCTGCCGCCAACCAGCCCTCCCCAACGGCGCGCTCCGTTGCTACAACCGATGCAAACTTGCTGCGACGAGGGCGGGCTAACGCGACGAGGGTTTCATGGATTTGCCTGGCAATGGTTCCGGTATCGGCCAGCCGGTGCGCCGCCGCGAAGACTTACGGCTCGTGCGCGGTGCCGGTCGTTACGCCGCCGACGAAAATCTGCCCGGGCAGGTCTATGCGGTGATGCTGCGCTCGCCGCACGCCCACGCGCGCATCCGTTCGATCGACAAGAACAAAGCATTGAAGACGCCCGGCGTGCTTGCCGTGCTCACCGGCGCCGATTTCGTCGCCGATGGTCTTCATCCCATTCCGCACAAGGTGTGGTCGCAGCACCCGGCGGAAATCCAGCTCAATCCTCCGGACGTCTTCACCGCGCCGCATTATCCGCTGCCGACCGACAAGGCGCGCTTTGTTGGCGAAGCGGTCGCGATCGTCGTCGCCGAAACAGTCAACGCCGCGAAGGACGGCGCCGAAGCCGTCGCGATCGATTACGAGGCGCTGCCGGCGGTGATCGAGACCCGCGCGGCAGCCCGGCAGGATGCGCCACGCGTTCATGAAGCGGCACGCTCCAATGTCTGCTTCGACGCCGGCCTCGGCGATGCCGCCGCGACCGACGCGGCGTTCGCACGCGCCGCCCATATCACGCGGTTCGAAACCTGGGTGCGCCGCGTCACCGGCGTGCCGATGGAGCCACGCGCCGCGCTCGCCGCGTTCGATCCGGCGAGCGGCCGCTACACGCTTTATGCCGGCAATGGCGGCGCGGTGCGGCTGAAGGACGACCTCGCCACCATTCTGGGCGTGCCGTCCGACAAGGTGCATGTGCGCATGGGCGATGTCGGCGGCAATTTCGGCACGCGCGGCATGATCTATGCCGAGTTCGCGCTGGTGGCGTGGGCTGCCAGGAAAATCGGGCGGCCGGTGAAATGGATCATCGAGCGGCACGAGTCTTTTTTGTCCGACTACCAGGCGCGCGATCTCGCGGTTAAAGCCGAACTGGCGCTCGACGCCAGGGGTAATTTCCTCGCCATGCGCGGCTCCAATCTCGGCAATCTCGGCGGCCACACCACCAACTATTCCATGGTGCAAAAAGGCGTGCAGATGATGTCGAGCATCTATCGCATGCCGGCAGCCCATTTCCGCGCCCGCGCCACGCTGTCCAACACGTCGCCCACCCGCCCCTATCGCAGCGCCGGACGCCCGGAAGTGATCTTCGTCGTCGAGCGGCTGATCGATCTCGCGGCGCGGGAGTGCGGTCACGATCGGGTGGCATTGCGCCGGCGCAATCTCCTCAAGTCCAAGGAGCTGCCGTACAAGAATCCGTTCGGCATGGAATACGACAGCGGCGATTACGGCGCCGCCATGGAGATGGCGCTCAAGCTCGGCGACTGGGATGGCTTCAAGAAGCGCCGCGCCGAGGCGAAGAAGCGCGGCAAGTGCCGCGGCATCGGCGTCGCCAACTACGTCGACATTTCCACCGGCGTGCCACGCGAGAAGGCCGAGATTTTGGTCAAGCCCGAAGGCATCGTTGAGCTTGTGATCGGCGTCACCTCGCAGGGCCAGGGCCATGAGACAAGCTTTGCGCAGCTCGTCACCGAGTGGCTCGGCGTGCCGATCGAAGCGGTACGTGTCATTGCCGGCGATACCGACCGTGTCACGGTCGGCGGCGGCGCCCATTCGGGCCGCGGCATGCGGCTTGGCTCCATCGTGATCAAGAAATCGTCCGATGACGTGATCGAGAAGGCGACGAAAATCGCCGAACATCTTCTGGAAACCAGCGCGGCCGACATCGAGTTCAGGAGCGGCCGCTTCACCGTCAAAGGCACCAACCATTCGATCGGCCTGTTCGAGGTGGCGCGCGCCGCGGCCGAGCGCCGCGATCTGCCGGCCGATCTGCAAGGTCCGCTCGCGGCCGAATGCGACAAGACCGTCGCCGAGGCGAGCTTTCCGTACGGCTGCCAGGTCGTCGAGGTCGAGGTCGATCCGGAGACCGGCGCCGTCAAGCTCATCAACTACGCGGCAGTCGATGACGTCGGCCGTGCGATCAATCCGCTGATCATCCACGGCCAGGTCCATGGCGGCATCGCGCAAGGTGTCGGCCAGGCGCTCATGGAGCACGCCTGCTACGATCCTGACAGCGGGCAGATGCTGGCCGGCTCGTTCATGGATTACGCCATGCCGCGCGCTTCGGACCTGCTGTCCTACGCCACGGAGCTGTCCGAAGTGCCCTCGACCACGCACCCGCTCGGCATCCGTCCGGCCGGCGAAGGCGGCACCGTGCCGGCGCTTGCCGTGGTCATCAACGCCGTGGTCGACGCGCTCTGGGATCTCGGCGTGCGCCACATCGAAATGCCGGCAACACCGCAGCGCGTCTGGCAGGCGATCCAGGACGCGCGCGGCGGATGAGCTTCAATCCACGACCGGAGGCGTGGAAGAATAGCTGCGACTGGGATCACTTTGAAGGCGCACGGCTTTTACCGCTTGACGGAGATGCGCCGGAGTTCTGGACGGCCATGTTATTGCGCTCACAGTGGCCGCCGATGCCGCTGACGGAAGCCATGCACTGCTCGCGCGTTACAAATCCGCAGTTCGTGGCATTTCCATCGCCCGTACTATAGTACGCGCACCACGGATAGTCTTGCGCGTGGGCGTGATTGCCGATCGCAGAGGTGCCGGCGACAATTGTCAGAATACAAAGCCAGAATCTCACAGGCGCCTCCTGCCTTCCATTACGCGTAGACACACGGAGCATATCCGCTCGTTGTTCCATCACGTAGCAATATCGGCAATCGAAAGATAAGCCAAAGCGGTCGATGACGTCGGCCGTGCGATCAATCCGCCAATCATCCACGCCGGGTTCATGGCGGCATTGCCCGGGGTGCGGGCCAAGCGCTCATGGAACACGCCAGCTACGACCGCCGCAGCGCGTCCGGCGGGTGATCCAGGACGCGCGCGGCGGATAAAATTCGCGATCGCACCTGGAGTTGTGTTCAAGCTGTCAGTTGCACTCGTTGCACCGCACGAATTTTCGCCAAGCGCGCGGTTCAGTAGCGATTGCGCAGAGCACAAACTGTCGCGAATGGACTTAAGGCGACATCCTGCCTGGTGAAGCGGTCCTGCACGCCAGCGTTGATGTCTGGCGAGCCGGCGGAGCGTCCGTTGCTGCTAGTCCACAGCGTCACGACCATAATTTGCTCCAACTTTTGACAACATCGGCCACGCGTGCATTCTTGATTACGCGACGCAGTAATGATCCATGGGAGGGGCGCATGCGTGGTGTATTTGCATTGTCAGTTTCGGTCATAGCGGTGATCTGTGCGACGAGCGCGCGGGCTGATTCACCAAATCTAAAAGGACGGTACGGGTTCGTCGGCACCGCCGCGTGTTTGGTCGCGCCGGGACATGTCGGTAACGAAAACGTTCCGCCGCCACTGCCGAATCCAACTCCGGGGGTGGCGCTGGCCAATTCGGGCTTCAACGCCAATCTGCAGCCGAACGACTTCGCCAGTCCGGGCGGTACGCCCTCGGCTTCCTACAACCGCTCGTTTAGCGTTGAAGGCATTCGCACTTTCAATGGCGACGGCACCGGAACCGTCAAAGGCACGGCGGTCGGGATCACCGACCGCCCGACGCCGGGGCCGAACGGGTTTCCGCATTTCCCGCCCTCGGCGAGTTCGGCAGATTTCAGTTTCTCATTTATCTATACGGTTGATGGCAACGGCGGCTGGACAGCCACAATGGTGCCGGGCACCTACACCGAAACCTTCACCAGCGGCCCGCGCACGGGGCAGACTGTGACGGTCGATGCCATCCCGCCGGTCTCAGGCATGATCTCTGAGGATGGCAAGACGCTCACTGCCGCCCATCTCACGCCCGTCGTGGAGACACACTCCTACTCGAACGGCGACGTCGATCCGGAGCTCTGTCACCGCTCGCGCACCTTCATCAAGTTGCGCAATGGCGACGAACGGCACGATGACTGATCCGCTAATTTGACAACTCGCCTTCAGCGGTCGCAATCGAGCTGAGCGGAGCGCGCTGGTCGCCACTCCGCGCGGCCAGATCGGATCGGCACGTCGCGAATGTTGCATCGGGCCATCGAGCATGAAGACGGCGATTCAGGAGCCCGTGACGTGTCCGCTATACGCGCGCATTCAACGGACCGCGCTGGCGGTCGTGCTGGCCTACGGCGGCCCGGCAGCGGCCCGCGCCGAAGTCCACATCTCGGGCAATGCGGCGGCGATGCGCGTCAGCACCGGTCAGGACACGATCGCCGACGTGCTGTCAGCGTTGGGCGTAGCCTTCAAGGTACACTACAGCACTGCGGTCCCGCTGCGTGCAGCGGCGGGACCGACCTATTCGGGTTCGGTCCGCCAGGTGATCGCGCGTCTGCTCGACGGCTACAACTATCTGCTGAAAGTCGATCAGGAGTCGATCGACGTTATGGTTCTCGGCGTGTCCAACCAAGCGGCGATGCCATCGCCCACGCCTACGCCAAAAGCCTCGGTGTCCCCCGACGTCGTTTCGCGTTGGCGATGACTCCACCTTCAACTCCGAGCCTTACAGAACGCGCTAAATGCGCCGAGGGAATAGCTTCCCCTGTGCCGCTCTTGGCGCTTTCTGCCGATGGCTAGCCGCTCCCACGACGACTGTCGGGGCAAAGCCGCACGGTGAACCGGGGCTGAGAACGGCTTTCATGACCCTATTTGCCGTTCACGGCTCTCCCTGAGACCTCCACACCGCCCGCTTGCGCCAACAATCCATTGGATCGTACGACATCGGGCACGTCCCCAAGGGACTGAAGGAACCTTCAGTAATCATCGTTGATGCCTCGGGCGGCGGTACATATGAATGATGAGCGGGCCAGATGGGCGGCGGGCAGGCAAATCTCGTCTGGTCGGCGCGGCCGGTGCAGCGGGGACTAGGACTAAACCTCAGAGAAAACGAGGATGCTCATGCCAAGCGACAAGCGTTGGGTCGGGACCTGGACGGCGGCGCCGGCGCCGGCGGAGGGCTTCGCCGGTTTCAACAACCAGACGATCCGCCTGAACCCGCGCGTCAGCATCGGCGGCGAGCGGCTGCGGGTGCGGATCTCAAATGCCTACGGTAATCGCCCGCTTGCCATCGGCGCGGCCACGATCGCATTGCGCGACAAGGGACCGGCGATCGTCGCAGAAAGTCACCGCAAGCTCACTTTCGGTGGCCGCGACTCGGCCGCGATCGCGGCCGGGGCGGTGCTCTACAGCGATGCGGTCGAACTTTCCGTTCAACCGCTCGCCGATCTTGCGGTCAGCTTTCATCTGACTGGCGAGGTGCTGGCAAATTTCGCGATAACCGGCCGATACGCAAGGCAGACCAACTACATCTCGCCACCCGGCAATTACGCCGCTGCAACCGTGATGCCGGTCGGAAATCTGACCGACCAGTGGTTCTTCCTCTGCGGCGTCGATGTGCTCGCCGCAAGCGACACGCTCGGAGTAGTCACGCTCGGCAACTCGATCACCGACGGCAACATCTCGACCATCGACGCCTTCGCCCGCTGGCCGGATCAACTGGCGCGGCGGCTCGTCGCCCGTGCCGGCAGACCGGTCGGCGTCATGAACAACGGCCTCGGCGGCAATCGCATCCTGCATGATATCCGCGGCGACGGCGGACTGCGGCGCTTCGACCGCGATGTGCTGGCGCAGCCCGGCGTCACGCACGTCATTGTCATGCTCGGCACCAACGATCTGCGTAATCGATGGGCAAAACCCGAGGAAGAGGTCACCGGCGAGCAGATGATTGCCGGCCTTCAGCAAATGGCGTTACGCGCCCACGCCGCCGGCATCAAGATCATTGGCGCGACGCTGACGCCGTTCGGCAATGAGACCTACATGGCCAACGCCTGGAACCCGGTGCGCGAGAAGCACAGGGTGGCGGTCAACACCTGGGTCCGGGAGAGCGGCGTATTTGACGCTTTCGCCGATTTCGACGCCGCGTTGCGCGACCCCAAAATCCCGACCCAGATGCGCGCGGTGGACGACTGCGGCGACGGCCTGCACCCGAGCGACGCCGGCTACTGCAAGATGGGCGACGCGATCGACCTCGCGCTGTTTGCTTAGAAGCTGCGATGAGAGACACCTCTTCGCCCGCGGGCAGCGCGAAATTCGGACGTATCGGCGACTCGATTCCTCGTGTCGAGGACCGGCGTTTGCTGACCGGACAGGGACGTTACACCGATGACGCGGGCCCGTCCGATTGCCTCCATGCCGCGTTTGTCCGTTCGCAGCACGCGCATGCGAGGATCCGCGCGATCAATTCCGCCGGTGCGCTGAAGCTGCCAGGCGTCGTTGTGATGACTGGCGCCGATCTCGATGCGGATGGCGTGAGGCCGATCCTGAACCCCGTTGAACCGCTTGGCGCCGGTTTTCCGAGCTTCGCTAACGACGTGGTCATTCCTCCGTGGCGCGCGCTTGCCGTCGGCAAAGTGCGCCACGTGGGCGAGGCGGTCGCACTCGTGCTGGCGCCTACGGAGTCGATCGCGCGCGATGCTGCCGAGGCGGTTCAGGTTGATTACGAGCCGCTAGGCTCGGTGATCGAAATCGCGGATGCCGAAGAACCAGGTGCGCCGCTTGTTTGGGATGAACTCCGCGGCAACCGGCTGTTCGCCATCGAGGCCGGGGACAAGACGGCGACCGAAGCAGCGTTTGCGCGCGCCGCCGAGGTCGTCGAAATCGAGGTCGTCAATAATCGGCTCATCATCAATTTCATGGAGCCACGCAGTTGCGTCGCTTCCTACGATCCCGGAACTCAGAGACTTTCGGTCGAGCTCGGCTCGCAGGGCGTGCATCAGCAGGCGATGCGCATTGCGCACGCGCTCAACCTGCCGCACGAGCGCGTGCGGGTCACGACCGGCGACGTGGGCGGCGGCTTCGGCGCGCGCTCGACCACTTATCCCGAATACATCGCGTGCGCCTATGCGGCGTTCAAGCTTGGCCGCGCCGTCCGCTGGTGCGCCACGCGTTCCGAGTGCTTCGTCAGCGACACCCAGGCACGCGATCACGTGACGCAAGCCGCGATGGCGTTCGATCGCAGCGGCAAGGTCCTCGCGCTGCGTGTGCGTGGCCGCTGCAATTTGGGCGCGCATGTCGTCCCGCGTCAGCCGAATTCGACGGTCGGCAATGTCATCCGGATGCTGGCGGGCGCCTACGCAGTTCCCGCGGCTTATCTCGACTTCAAAGGCTATGTGTCCAACACCGTGCCGATCAACGTCTATCGGGGCGTCGGCCGGTTCGAAGACGTCTATGTGGTCGAGCGGCTTTTGGACTTGGCGGCGTTGCGGTTCGGTCTTGACCGCGCGGAGATCCGTCGCCGCAATCTGGTAAAGCCGGACGCAATGCCCTTCACCACGCCGACCGGCGGAATCTGCGACTGCGGCGATTTTCCGCGCCTGCTGGAATCGGCGCTGCACTATGCCGACTGGACCGGATTCCGGGCGCGGAAGAAGGAAGCGGCAAAGCGCGGCCGGTTGCGCGGCATCGGGGTAGTCTACACCATCGAAGGCGCGGGCGGCGTCGCGCAGGAGTACGCCATCGCCGAGGCGAAACCCGACGGAACGATCGTGGTCGGCATCGGCTCGCAGTCCCAGGGCCAGGGCCACGAAACAACTTTCGCGCAGCTCGCCGCCGAAACGCTCGACGTGCCGTTTGACAAGGTGCGCATCATCGCCGGCGACACCGACAGGATCGCACAAGGCGTCGGGACGTTCGCTTCGCGTTCGATGATCAGGGCGGGAGCCGCTGCGCTGGAGGCAATGCAGCTTCTGATCGCCGAGGGGCGCATCCGTGCGTCGCAGCATCTGGAAGCCTCGGCCGAGGACATCGTCTTTTCCGCCGGGCGTTTCATCGTCGCCGGCACCGACCGCGACGTCGGGCTCGATGACCTCGCGGCGACGCAGCCACTCTCGGCCGAGAAGCTGCATCGGAACGAGGCGGTCACTTGGCCGAACGGCTGCCATGTATGCGAGGTGGAGATCGACCCGGAGACCGGACAATCGGTTCTGGTTCGCTATGTCGCGGTCGACGACGTCGGCCGCGCGGTAAACCCGATGATCGTGCATGGCCAGACCATGGGCGCGGTCGCGCAGGGGCTCGGCCAGGCCCTGTTCGAGCACTGCATTTACGAGCGCGGCTCGGGCCAACTCCTCAGCGGATCGTTGTTGGACTACAGCCTGCCGCGGGCAGAAGATTTGCCGAACATCGAGACATGGCTTGACGATACGCCGACGCGCACCAATGCGCTTGGTGTCAAGGGCGCCGGCGAGGCGGGCACCGTTGCGGCGCCTTGCGCCGCGATCAGTGCGGTGCTCGACGCGCTCGCGCCACTTGGAGTGAAACACATCGACATGCCGGTCACGCCGCAGCGCGTCTGGCAGGCGATACGGGAGGCACGCGCACACGGCGTGAAATAAAGTGACCCCACGGGACGCTAGTGCTAGGGTTGCTCGTTCCGCACCGGACGCGAGGAATAATGACGGAATATCTGAGGCTTGAGGCGTTGCGTGCGACTCCTTTGACAACGGAGCCGTTCGCGCATCTCGTGGTTCCAGGCTTCGTCAGCGCCGCAGGCCTCGCCGCGATCAACGCCGACTATCCGCAAATCGCCTCGCCCGGCAGCTTCCCTACCGATCAGGTGACCTTCGGGCCGGCATTCCAGACGCTGCTCGACGAACTGGAAAGCGATGAATTCCGCGAGGCTTTCGAGGAAAAGTTCAAGCTCGATCTCACGGGGCGACCAACCATCACCACGGTACGCGGGCGCTGCGACGCGGGCGACGGCAAGATCCACACCAATTCCAAGTCCAAGATCATCACCGTCCTGATCTACATGAACGAAAGCTGGGAGAATGCCGGCGGGCGCCTGCGGCTCTTGCGCTCCGCCCGCGATCTCAACGACATCATCGTCGAGGTACCTCCGGTCGCCGGCACGCTGCTCGCGTTCAAACGCAGCGACAATTCCTGGCACGGCCATAAATCGTTTTCCGGCGAGCGTCGCGTCATCCAGTTCAATTGGCTCACATCGGCCGGCAACAAGCAGATCGCGATGCTGCGCCATCACACCTCGGCGTCGTTCAAGCGCGTGCTGCAGATGATCCTGCCGGGCCGCGCCTAAGCTCAGTCGCACGTTGGGCGCGAGCGCCGCGGCATAACTGTGCCGCCATCAGTTCAGGTATGGCCTTTGCTTCTGAGCGCGCGATAGGTTTCAGCGATACGCGCAACTTCGTTATCGACGCTGAATTCGGCAAGCGCCTTGGCCCGCGCGCGCTCGCCCATGGTAGCAGCAGCGACGCGATCCCGCATAAGGCCTTCGACCGCTCCGGCGAGCGCGTCCACATCGCCGGGCGGCACCAAGAGACCCGTTACGCCATCGACCACGACGGTTTCGGCGGCGCCGGCGCGCGTCGCCACCAGCGCCGCGCCGGCGGCCATCGCCTCGAGTAGCGTCAGGCCGAAGCCCTCGTTGCGCGACGTGAATGCATATATCGAAATCCGTGCAAACCAGCGCGGCACTTCCTCCGCCGGCAGCTCGCCGAGGAAGACAATGCGGTCGGAAAGTCCCGCTGCGGCAACTTCGGCCTTCAGGCGTTCGGTGAATGCGCGATGCTCAATGGTCGTCTCGCCAATTATTACAGCAGTGTAGTCCGGATAACGCGGCAGCAGGCGACACATCGCCGTCACGAACAAATCCGTCCCCTTTTGCTCGCGCACGCGACCAAAGCAACCGATACCGTAGCGTCCGGGCAGCCCGGTTGCGGCCCAATCGGCGGCGCGGTCGGCAGCGGGAGCGTAGCGATGCAGATCGACGCCGTGATGGATGACAACGGCCGGCCGGTGCAGAAATGACGCGGACGCGGCGCTTGGCGTGATCACTTCGTCGACCCGATCGAGCATCCAGCGGGTTGTGATCGTTTTGTAACGTTGCCCGGCCGACGTGAAGATCAGAACCAGCGGCCAGCCGAGGAGTTTGAGTAACAGCCCGACCGCCATTTCGATATTGCGCCGGGCGTGCCAGACCAAGGGCAAGGGTCGCCGGGCACGCAGCCGCATCAGGCCACCAAATGTCAGCCGGGTAACGCCCTCGGGCCGATCCGAGCCGAACCAAGCAAGACCAACAATGCGTGCAAGCCGCGGCGCGATCGCCTGATTGGACGCAGTGCCGCCAGAGTACCGCCAGCTTAAATTGGGAATAATGACTTCAATGTCGCCGCAGTCGTTCAGATGCGCCTTGTTTGTTCCGAGCGTAGATCTGCCTTGCATTGCGGTGGCTCTATCGCACACCCGGAAGCCTAATGCCAGTATGGCGGATAGCCGGAGTTTTTCTGCTCGGCGGCGAGGAGCCGCAGCATCGCCGGCCATTCGAGCACGCCGTAGGGCCGCCGCGCGCCGGGCTGATAGAGATGCGCGGTGTGGGCGAGCACGTTTTCACCCGGCATGGTCAGGTCGGTGCGCGCCGCCATGGCGTCGACCTGCGAGCGGCATGACAGTTCGAGCTGATACATGGTGTTGAACGCCTGCTGGATCGTGGCGCCGCAGGTCAGCAGACCGTGATTGCGCATCACCATGGCGTCGTGCGGCCCGAGATCGCGCACCAGCCGCTCGCGCTCTTCAAGGTCGATCGCCGGACCTTCGTAGTCGTGATAGCCGATGTGGCCGACGAAGCGGATAGATGTCTGGGATAGCGGCAACAGCCCGCATTTCATCGCCGACACCGCCATGCCGGCACGGGTGTGGGTATGCAGCACGCAGGCGACGTTGGGCCGCGCCTTGTGAATGGCGCCGTGGATGACGTAGCCGGAAACGTTGAGGCCGTAATCGGTGTCGGGCTTCCAGACAACGTTACCTTCGACATCGATCTTCACAAGGCTCGACGCGGTGATCTCCTTGTAGAGCAGCCCGTAGAGATTGATCAGAAGATGCTCGGAGCCTGGGATGCGCGCCGTGATGTGATTGTAGATCAGATCGGTCATGCCGTAGGCGTCGATCAGCCGGTAGCAGGCGGCGAGATCGAGCCGAGCCTGCCATTCCTGTTCGGAGACCTGGTTGCGGATTGACTCGAACTCGGTCGAATAATTCACGGCGGCGTCTCCCTTTTGACTGCTAGATTACCGCCGCAGGCGGGACGTGTCAGCCAGCATGTCGCAACCCGTTCTAATTCGTCATGCCCGCGCTCGTCGCGGGTATCCACGCCTTCCTTCCGCGCTTGAGGAAGGACGTGGATGGCCGGAACAAGTCCGGCCATGACGCAGGGCAAAGGCTGGCGTTTTGGGAGGGCACCAAGTGGCAAACGAAACCGGCATTCTGCGCAACCATGTCAAGGAAAAGCTTGCCCGCGGCGAGGTCGTGTCGTCGATGACCGTTCGGCTGGTGCGCGGCATCGAGATCGCGCGCATCGCCAAGACGGCGGGCTTCGACAGCCTCTACGTTGACATGGAGCATTCGAGCTTTTCACTGGAAACGACGAGCCAGATCTGCATAGCGGCGCTCGAAGCCGGCATCACGCCGTTCGTGCGCGTGCCCGGCCCAGGCGATGTGCAGCGATGCTGGCGCGCTCGGCATCATCGCCCCGCATGTCGAATCCGCCGACGATGCGCGCGCCTATGTGCGTGCCGCCAAGTATCCGCCGCTCGGCGACCGCTCCAACGCCGGTCCCCTGCCCCAACTGCAATACCGTTCGCTGCCCGCCGCGCAGGCTTACGCGGCGATCGACACCGCCACCATGGTGATCGTGCAGTTCGAGAGCGGGCAAGCGATCGAGCACGCCGACGAGATCGTCGCCGTCGAGGGCGTCGACATGGTGCTGATGGGCACCAACGACCTGCTGGCGGATTGGGGCCTGCCCGGCCAATACGACCATCCGCGGGTGCGCGAGGCGTATGCAGCCACCATCGCGGCCTGCCGCCGCCATGGCAAATTCGCAGCGGTCGGGGGCTTCGCTACACGGCCCGACCTCGCCGCCGAATATGTGCGCATGGGCGCGCGCTACGTTTCGACCGGAACCGATCTCGCCTTCCTGCTCGCCGCCTGCGCCGCCAAGGCCAAGGAAGTCGCAGATATGGCCAGCGGACGGAACTGATGGGTTTCTATCCCCAGTTGCCTTGATTCAGCCAAAGCTCTGGGGCTACTCATAAACTACGGCTCAGACGGGGAACGAGGGCCTTCACGTGACTTCGGGACGAGGATTTTCCACCGCCGCGGCGTTGCTGCTGGCCGCCGGCGGAATCGCAGCCGCGATGGGTTCGGCGCCGATCGCGCGGGCCCAGACGCCACAGCCCCAAAACGCCGCCAAATGCGAAGAGGCCCTGCAGATTGCGCTCCTGCCGGCGCCGCTTGAGCCGTGGAAGGGCGCGCCGCTGCGGGTCCTGCTGGCCGCCGAGAAGCCTCTCGATGCCCAATTGTCGCTGATCGGCCCCGATGGAACCGTGGCGGCAAAATCGCACGACCGCGAGGGTGGCCCGCCCTATTACTGGTACGCCGAGGTCGCGACGCCGACTGCGGGGACCTGGCACGCAACGCTCGCGCTCGACCACGAGACGGATGGCTGCGGCAGCGTCACGCGCGACATCACCGTGGCCGCGCGCAAGCCTGCGGGCCTGCGCGCCACCGCGGCGAGCGTCTGGCCGCTGCGCAACAACTGGAACCGTGCGAACGAAGACCTGTTCTCGGCCTGGATCGCCAAGCTGTTCGACGCGCCGCTTTCAGCCGAGCCGTCGTGGAAAGTGTGGTTCGAGGTGCTGCGCGATCCTTCGCGCAACATGCTGTTCGATTATCTCGGCCTCGATGAAGAGAAATCGATCAAGTCGCTCAAGCCCGACTGCGCCGACTTCGTTTATTTCCTGCGCGCCTATTTCTCGTTCAAGATGGGACTGCCGTTCGCCTATTCGAACTGTTCGCGCGGCATGGCCGGCTCGCCGCCGAAATGCTATCAGTGGTTCGACGTGCTGCATCCCGAAATTACACGTCCGGCGCCGCCGCCCGAGCGCGTTGCTGCGACCGTATCGCCACCGGCGCCTGAACCGACCAACTCGACCACACCCGGGCTGCTGCGGATCTTTTCGCCGACACCGCCGCCGGCAGTGCATGCTCCCGAGCCCGCCAAGCCAGCATCGCGCAGCAAGCCGGCGCCGTCACTCACCCGGCTGCCGCTCGGCCCACGCTTCGGCGAATATCTGCGCATCGTCGGCGACGTGGTGCACACCGGTTCGGTGCGCGTGTCGGGCAGCGACGACAACACCGACTTTTACATGGTGCCGCTGAGCCAGGACGCGCTGCGGCCCGGCACCGTGTATGCTGACCCTTACGGCCACGTGCTCATGCTGGTGAAGCGCGTGCCGCAGACCAGCGAGAGGGCCGGCGTGTTCCTCGCCGTCGACGCCGAGCCCGACGGCACCGTCACCCGCAAGCGGTTCTGGCGCGGCAATTTCCTGTTCGTCCATCAGCCCTCGCTGGGCAGCCCGGGTTTCAAGCATTTCCGTCCGATCGTGCGCGAGAAGAACGGCACCCTGCACCGGATGACCAATGCCGAAATCGCCAAGAGTCCGGATTACGGAAACGTCTCGCTCGACCAGACCAAGATCAGCGAGCAGGATTTCTACGATAAGATGGACGAGGTGATGTCGCCCTCCCCGCTCAATCCCGCGGAGGCGATGGATGAAGCGATCGCCGCCCTCGACGAGCAGGTGAAGACCCGCGTGATCGCGGTCGAAAATGGCCGTAAATATCAGAGCACCGCGCGCGGCGAGGTAAGCATGCCGTCGTCAGGTCCGTCGATCTTCGAGACCACCGGCGCCTGGGAAGACTATTCGACACCGGCGCGCGATTTCCGCCTGCTGGTCGCGCTCGATGTGGTGACCGGTTATCCGGGGCGCGTCGAGCATCACCCGGAACGCTATGCCATCCCGGCGGGCAAGAGCCCGGCCGAAGTGAAGGCTGAGTTGCAAGACAAGCTCGTGACTGAGCTTGCCGCACACAAATTCACCTACACGCGCAGCGACGGCTCAACCTGGACACTCTCGCTCAAGGACGTGGTCGATCGCGAGGCGCAGTTGGAAATGGCGTATAATCCCAACGACTGCGTGGAAATGCGCTGGGGCGCCGCGCCGGGCAGCGACGAGGCCTCCACCTGTAAGCGGCACGCTCCGGCGGCGCAGCGCGCCAAGATGACCGATTATCGCGCCTGGTTTCACGATCGGCACTGGCCGCACGCATAAGCATGTTCGGGTTCTGGCGTGCGGCGCGGCGGCCGCACGCCGCAATAGGCGCTCGCTTCCCGTCGGCAAAAGGCATAATGAAGGCCTACCCTTCACGCTCCACTGCGGCGGTACGCCATCCGCCGGGTATTGCCGAACCCCCCCGATGAATTCGCAATTCACCTATCAGTCCGATCCGATCCGCGTCCTGTTTGGCGCCGGCTCAGTCGCCGCGCTGCGCGCCGAAGCGGACCATCACAAAATTTCGCGCCTCGTCGTATTGTGCTCGCCATCGCGCGCCGATGTCGCGCGCCGCGCCACCGCGTCGGTGGCGGACCGTTGCGCCGCGCTGTGCGATGCCTCGGCGCCGAACATGCCGCGTGGGGCTTTTGAACGAGTCGTCGGCGACATCGAGCGGCACAAGGTGGACGGCTTCGTGGTGATCGGCGGCGGCTCGCCAATCGGGCTTGCCAAAGCAGCCGCGGTCGCGACCAAGCTGCCCTACATCGCCATTGTCACCACCTATTCGGGCTCCGAAATGGCGCCGCGCTGGCGTATCGGCATCGCCGACAAGCAGGTCAGCGGCGAGGACCGCGCCGCGCTGCCCGCTACCGCAATCTACGATCCCGAACTGGCACTCGATCTGCCGGTGCGCATGACGGCGGCGAGCGGCATGAACGCGATGGCGCACGCGGTCGAAAGCCTGTACGGGCCCGACACCAATCCGGTGGTGCAGACCTTGGCCGAAGAGGCCGTCCGCCGCATCGGCGCAGAGTCTGCCGCGCGTTGTCGATAGTCCGCGCGATCTCATGGCGCGGACTGATCTCGCCTACGGCGCCTGGCTCGCGGCCAATTTCCGCGCCGAGGTCGGGCTCGAACACGCCGTCGCCCAGCGCGTACGGCAATGGTTCGATCTCGACCATGCCCATACCCATGCTGTGGCTACGCCCTACGCGATCGGCTTCAATGCCATGGCTGCGCCCGAAGCGATGACGCGCATCGAGCGCGCGCTCGGCGTGCCAAATGCGGCGCGTGGCCTTTACGATCTCAACGCGCGCATCGGCCTGCCGACCGGGCTGAAAGGACTCGGGCTGCGCGAGGACGATCTTGCCAAAGCCGTCGAGGTGGTGAGCAAGATCAAGATCGACCATCCGCGGCCGGTTACAAAAGCCGACCTTGCCGAGGTCATCCGCCAGGCGTATTTCGGCGAACCACCAAGGTTTTAGGAGTTAGCAGATGCCGGCCGGAGCGAGCATGCAGAACAAATTCCGCGGCGTCATGCAAAGTCCCGTCACGCCGCTCAAGAACGATTTCTCGCTCGACCTGCCGACCTTCGAAAAGGTGCTCGATTTTCATGTCCGCTCCGGTGCGCCGGCGATTTCCTGGCCGCATCACAAGGGCGAGTCGCTCAACCTGACCATTCCCGAGCGCAAGCTGTTCGCCGAAACCGCCGTCAAGGTCGTGGCCGGCCGCGTGCCGGTGACGATCCACGTCAGCGCGCTCGCGGTCGAGGACACGATGGCGCTGGCGCGTCACGCGCAGGACATCGGCGCCGACGGCATACTGGCGATCACACCGTATTTCTGGGCGCCGACGTTGGAAGCGATCGAAGCCTATTTCATGCGTCTGTGCGGTTCGATCGATCTGCCGGTACTGTCGTACAATTCGCCGAGCTACCTCAACGGCGTCGAGATCACCGGCGAACTGATGGCGCGGCTGATCGAAAAACTGCCGAACTTCGTTGGGGTCAAGGAAGCAAGTTTCAACAGTGAAAAATTCCTGGAAATCTCGCGGGCGGCTTTGGCGATGCGGCCGAACTTCGCCATGCTGACGGGTGTCGAATTTCTGCTGCCGTCAGTGCCGCTCGGCGGCGTCGGTTCATATTCGGCGGCCGGCTCTATCTGCCCGAATTTGTGCAACGAGCTGTTCGACAGCTGCGTGGCTGGCGAATGGGCCAAGGCGCGCGAGCTGCAATTCAAGATGACGCGGCTGTGGCACCTGTTCAAGGATCAGTACCCCTCCTCGCTCAAGGGCGGCATGGTGATCATGGGCCGGCCGGTCGGACCGACGCGCGCGCCGCTGCCGACCGCGACGCCCGAACGCCAAGCCTACATCCGCGCCCAGCTCGAAGAGCTCGGCATCATCGACACCGAGCCGCACGGCTGGTGAAGACAACGTTCGTCATTGCGAGCGACAGCGAAGCAATCCGGGCGGCTTGCTCAGAGACAAGGCCCCTGGATTGCTTCGTCGCTTCGCTCCCCGCAATGACGATGGGGACAAGGATTAAATAATGCCATTCGAGCCAAGCCTCGTTCACACGCCGCTGACGCCGTTCGCCGACGATCGGCAGGTCGATTTCGAGCAATATGGTTGGATGATCGAATTCCATCTGCGCCATGGTGCGCAGGCGCTGGCCGTGCCGATGCATGTTGGCGAGTCCGTGAGCCTCACCGACGAGGAACGCCGCGCGCTGATCAAGTTTGCGGTCGACTGCACGGCCAATCGCGCGCCGGTGATCGCCCATGTGAGCGACGCCGGGACCGGCATCGCCGCCGCACTGGCGCGCGCGGCGCAGGACGCAGGCGCTGCTGCGATCATCGCCACTACGCCGTATTACTGGACGCCGCCGCCGGCGATGATCCTGGAGCATTTCGCCCAGATCGGCGAGGCTGTCGATATTCCGTTCTTCGTCTTCAACGCGCCCGAAGACACGGCCGGCAGCCGGATCAATGCCGCCCTCGCCGTCAAACTGATCGAGCGCCGGCGGAACTTCTGTGGCGTCGTCAATTCGAGCCTCGACTGGCAATTCATGATCGAGCTTTTGACCGACGCCCCGCGCGTGCGGCCGCATTTCATGCTGCTCGCGGGCAACGAACTTTTGCTCTCCGCCGCGGCAATCGGCGCCCGCGGAATGTTCGCGCCGCTCGCCGTCATCGCGCCGACACTCATTCGCAAGCTGTTTGATCTGTGCCAGTCACAGAAGCTGTCCGAGGCGCGCGCGGTCCAGGAGGACGTTGCGGCGTTGCGCCAGATGCTCAAGGCCGGCGGCGTCGCCGCGCTCAAAGCCGCGGCGCGCGCCATGGGCCGCGACTGCGGCGCGCCGCGCCCGCCTCTCCTGCCGCTGACCGCCGCAGCGGAAAAGGAACTTTTGACGCAGATCGAGACGCTGCCGCCGCTGGCGCAAGAACCGCACGGCTGGTGAGAGTTACGCCGCCGCGAGCGCCTGATCGAGATCGGCGATGATATCGTCGATGTGTTCGATGCCGACCGACAGCCGCACATAGCCGTCGGTGACGCCTGTCTTCGCCTGCTCTTCCGGCGTCAACTGCGAGTGCGTCGTTGTCGCCGGCTGGATCGCGAGCGAGCGCACGTCACCGATATTGGCGACGTGGTAGAACATTTTCAGATTGTCTATGAAGCGGCGGCCGGCGTCCTTGCCACCTTTGAGTTCGAACCCAACGAGGCCACCAAAGCCGCCATTAAGGTATACGTCGGCGCGACGGCGCGGTTCGCCGGTCATGGCGCCCGGATAAATGACTTTTGCGATCTTGGGATGACTTCCCAGGTATTTGGCGACGGCCGCGGCATTGGCGCAGTGCTCACGCATCCGCAGTGTCACGGTTTCCAGCCCCTGGATGAACATGAACGCATTGAACGGGCTCATCGCCGCACCGACGTCGCGAAGCAAGGTGACGCGCGCCTTGATGATATAGGCGATCGGGCCGAGCGGCTTGACGGCCTGCGTCCACACCGCGCCGTGATAGCTCGGGTCGGGCGTATTGAGCATCGGGAAGCGCGCCGCGTGCTTTTCCCAATCGAAATTGCCGCCATCGACGATGACGCCACCAATCGAGGTGCCGTGGCCGCCAATATATTTCGTCGTCGAATGCATGACGACTGCCGCGCCGTGCTTGATCGGCTGGCACAGAACCGGCGTCGCGGTGTTGTCCATGATCAGCGGCACACCGAGCGAGCGCCCGATCGCCGCCACCTCCGCGATCGGAAACACCGCCAGCTTCGGGTTAGGCAGCGTTTCGCCGTAGTAGCAGCGGGTCCGCGCGTCGGTCGCGCGGCGAAAATTCTCCGGATCGGACGGGTCGACGAACCGGCAGGTAATACCCATCGTCGACATCGTGTTCTGGAACAGATTCCAGGTGCCGCCGTAGATGTCGGTCGAACAAACGAAATTGTCGCCCGCATGACAAATGTTCTGCACGGCAAACAGTGAGGCCGCCTGCCCTGACGACAAGGCGAGCGCCGCCACGCCACCTTCCAACGCCGCGATCCGTTCCTCGAGCACGGCCTGCGTCGGGTTCATGATGCGCGTGTAGATGTTGCCGAGCTCTTTCAGCGCAAACAGGTTCGCGGCGTGCTCGGTCGAATTGAACTGATAGGATGTTGTTTGGTAGATCGGCACCGCGACCGCTGTGGTCGCGCTGTCCGACCGGTACCCGGCGTGGAGCGCAATTGTGGCGGCGTGCTGGCTTTGCGTTGGCATGTCGACCCCCTGGCAGGTTGAGAAGCCGTTACAGGGTGCATGTTTTCGCGGGTTCGGCAAGAACGCTGGCGGAGCGGCAGTCTCGCGGCTTGAGGGGTCATTCAGCGAGGGCCGGCAAACGCCGTCGTTATACTAGGTTATATCATTTCAGCCGCTTCACCGCCGTCCGTTTAAGCACTTTGCAATGCAGACCTAAGCAAATACCAGCCCAGACAAGCCTCTGCCGCACGCCGGATGTCCGGCCGCAGCCCGGGGCATCAAAATTGGTTGAAAGGTCACCGGAAACGTCATGAAGGCGGCCATTACCCCGACCGATACCGAACGCTTCTTTGATGACAACGAGATCATCGTCTCCAAGACCGATCTGAAGGGACGCATGACCTATGTCAACGAGACGTTCTGCAAGATCGCGGATTTCACCGAAGAGGAGCTGATCGGACAGCCGCACAGCCTCATTCGGCATCCCGACATGCCGCGTGCGGTGTTCAAGCTGCTATGGGATACGATCCAGGAAGGCCGTGAAATCTTCGCCTACGTGAAAAACATGTCGAAGAACGGCGATTACTACTGGGTGCTGGCGCACGTGACGCCGTCCTACGATGGCAACCACAAAGTGATCGGCTACCACTCCAACCGCCGCGTGCCGGATCGCAATATCGTGCGAAACACGATCGTTCCGCTCTACGCCAGCGTCCTGCGCGAGGAAAAGCAGCATCGCAATGGACAGCAGGCGCTGGCGGCCAGTTTCGAATTCCTCGTCAATTTCGTCAAATCCAAGAACATCACTTATGACGCGCTTGTCTTTTCTCTCTGATCGCGGCAACCGCGCAATTGCGGTTTGCGCCATCGCGCTCGCTGCGTCGGCATGCGCCGCGATCGGTGGATATATGCACCATCTGGCCATTGCTTCGGCAGCGGTCGCGGCGGCGTTTATCGCCTCCGCCGTGTTGCTGTCCCTGTTGCTGAAGAACGGCACGACAGGCCGAGGCAAGGCCGTTACCCGCAGCGCGGATGCCGACGTCATCGCCAGGATCGCGATGGTGTGCAGCGAGATCAGTCACGGTAATTTCGAGGCGCGCATCGCCGGCACCACGGAAACCGGCACGCTTGGTGAGGTGCAGCACAAGGTCAACGACATGATTGACCGTTGTGACGCTTTCGTGCGCGAGGCTACCGCGTGCATGGAGGCGGTATGCCGCAACATTTACTACCGCACCATCATGTATGGCGGTCTGCAGGGCTCGTTCCGGGTGGCCGCGAAGATCATCAACAATTCCGTGGCGGCGCAAGGCAAGGCGGTCGAAAAGGCGCGCCAGGACGCGGCAGCCGAACAGGCGCGGATCGTCGATACGCTCGCCGGCGGTCTCAAGAAACTGTCCGACGGCGACCTTACGTTCCGGCTGATCGATTTTCCGGAGAAATACGGACAGGTGCGCGACGATTTCAACGGCGCGATGGCGCGGCTGCACGAGACGACAACGACGATCTCGACCGCGACGACCGAAGTGTCGAACGCGACCGCCGAGCTTTCAGCCAGCACCACCGACCTGTCGCAGCGTACCGAGGAGCAGGCCGCAAGCCTCGAACAGACCTCGGCGTCGATGGAAGAAATCTCCGCGACCGTCAAAAAGAACGCCGAGAACGCGCAGCAAGCCAACCAGTCGGCCGGCAGCGCGCGGCACGCCGCGGAACATGGCGGTCAAGTTGTCGCCCAGGTGGTCGAAGCCATGGCCCGCATCGAGCAGGCCTCCCGCAAGATTTCCGATATTATCGGCGTGATCGACGAGATCGCACGCCAAACCAATCTTCTCGCGCTCAATGCCGCCGTCGAGGCGGCACGCGCCGGCGATGCCGGCCGCGGCTTTGCGGTGGTCGCCTCCGAAGTACGCAGCCTCGCTCAGCGTTCGTCGCAGGCCGCCAAGGACGTCAAGGATCTCATTGGCAACAGCAACACGCAGGTCAAAGGCGGCGTCGAACTCGTCAACAAGGCCGGCGCCGCGCTGAACCAAATTGTCGAGTCGATCAAAAGCGTCGCCGCCATCGTCGCGGATATCGCCACCGCCAGCAGCGAGCAGTCGAGCGGCATCGATCAAATCAATATCGCGCTCACCCAAATGGACGAAGCGACGCAGCAGAATTCAGCGCTGGTCGAGGAGAACGCCGCAACCGCCAAGATGCTGGAGCAGCAGGCCCGCACCATGGACGAGTGCGTCGCCTTCTTTAAGCTCGGCGCCGGCCCCGTCACTCCCAGTTCGGATGCGGCTAACGACGAGCGCGTCGAGGAGACACCGGCCCGTCGTCGGGCCTAGCATCCCGGCGCCCGCCGCCTGCGACCTCTTGTCGTGCCGGATACCCGGAACTGCCTGGGCCCTTCCCGTGTTTGCCGGGATCGGTCTCTCTCGGACAACGCCCTAGGGGCGGAACACGGCACGACGCGATCCCGACGTTGCTCGGACCGCATCGGTTCCCGAGGATGGCCTCGGGAGGGCGGGTGCCTAGCAATTCCGACACGGACGAGGACGCCACAGCGTTCGCACGCACGGCCATAGGCTCAGTCTCCGCGCTGGAGCTGCTGATACTGCTACGCCGTGAGCGCCATAATCGGTACCGCGTCGCCGACCTGGTGCGTGAATTGCGCAGCAGCGAGCTCGCGGTGGAACAGGCGCTCGGCCACCTCACCCAATTCGGGCTCGTCGCACGCAGACTCCAACTCCGGCTATCATTACCAGCAGGGATCCGCCCCGCTCGATGCGATCTGCGAGCGGGTGGAAGCTGTTTACGCGCGCAAGCCGGTCAGCTTGATACGCGCCCTCCTCGACGCCCCCGACGATAAACTGCGGCAGTTTGCCGACGCGTTCCGCATCGCGCCAAAGGAGAAGTGAGCGTGTGGGTCAACATTGTTTATCTATTATGTTTTCTTACAAGCCTTTCTTGCTGCCTGCTGCTCATCAGGAGTTACAGGCGCAGCCGGAACAAAGTTCTGCTGTGGACGGCGGCCTGCTTCGTCCTGCTGGCCATCGACAACCTCCTGGTCGTCTTCGACCTGATCCTGCTGCCGAATGTCGATCTTATCTCTTTCCGGCTGCTCGCGACGCTGCTCGCGGTATCGACTTTGATCATCGGATTTGTTCGGGAATTCGTTTGAAAGGCGAACCATGACCCAATTCCTTTACGGCATGAATACGATGGGCTTTGTGGTCGCCGGGATGTTCTTCTGGCGCTTCTGGAAAAAAAGCGCCGATAATTTCTTTGTCCCTTTCAGCGTGGCGTTTTTCCTATTCGCGCTCGATCAGTTCTTTCACGCGGTTGCATTGGGTCCTTCCATGAGCAACGGCTGGTCGTTTTTGTTCCGCCTCGTTGGATTCGGTTTGCTGATCTACGCAGTTCTGAAAAAAAACCTCAAATAGGTTCGATGACCGTAAACTCTGGATCGCTGTCGGCGGCACCAGCCAGCCGCTCTCAATCCCCGAGAGCGAACTTTCGACGCATTGCCGCTGATGTTTCAGCCGCCTATACCCGGATGGGGCGCTTTGGGGAACCTCGGCGATGAAGTTCGTCCTGCGCTATGGCATGGCGGCGCTCCTCATCGTCATCGCCATCATTCTGATTGTCCCGCCCTTCGCCGCTTCGCTGATCGAGCGGTGGTCGCAAAGCGATGTCGAATCGCGCTCGGTTCTCGCGTTCAATTCCGCACTCGATGACCTCACCGCCCTGCTCGAGGAGCACAATGACAAGAGGATTGTTGCCCTGTTCGACCGCATGGCGCTTGATGAGCAACTCCTCGCCGTGGGCTTTTGCGACGAGGGCGGCACGCTCCTTTACAAGACCAAGGACATGCCGAGAAGCCTCACCTGCAAGCAGGCGAGCCTGCGCAAGACGCCAACCTTCTCGACATTGCGCCTTGGCCGCTCTCGCCTTCTCGTGTCGAGCTTTCCCGTCGCCGCGCCAAGCGACCGCGGGCATCTCGTGTTGGTGCACGATCTGGCCATGGTGGAGCAGCGTGGCGCTGAGGCAAGATTGTGGACGATTATCGTTCTGGTCGGCGTCGTCTTTCTCGCCGCCGCTTTTGCGGTTCTGGTGACGGTGCTGCTGGCACGTCGCTGGCTGCAATCGCTGCGAAGTGCCATCGACGATGTACGGCTCGGCGGCAGCGGAGCGATGGACTCTTCCGATGCACCACCGTTCGCCCGCGAGTTCCGTCATCTGGTGCGCGACCTGCGACTGACCGATCTTGCCGCGGAGGGACCGGACCTCGACTGGTCTCCGGGCATGCTGCGCAACATCCTGACGCACAAGCTGCCCGGCGCCGAGGTGATCGTGGTCTCCAACCGCGAGCCCTATATCCATAATCGGGAAGACAACCAAATCATCCTGCAGACGCCGGCCAGCGGGCTTGTGGCGGCCATCGAGCCGATCATGCGCGCCTGCGGCGGCACGTGGATCGCCCATGGCAGCGGCACCGCGGACCGCGACACCGTTGACCGGTTCGATCGCATCCGTGTTCCGCCGGGCGCGCCAAGCTATTCGCTGCGGCGAGTCTGGGTCAGCGATGAGGAGCAGAGCGGCCACTATTACGGCTTTGCCAATGAGGGCCTATGGCCATTGTGCCATATGGCGTTCGTGCGCCCCAATTTTCGCGAAGGCGACTGGAATCAGTACAAACTGATCAACGCGCGCTACGCGCAGGCCGTCGCCGCGGAGGCCAAAAGCGCCGATCCGGTCATCCTCGTCCAGGATTATCATTTCGCGCTGCTGCCCAGCATGCTGCGCAAGCGGCTGCCGGACGCCACCATCATCACCTTCTGGCACATCCCCTGGCCCAATCCGGAAGTATTCGGCATTTGCCCGTGGAAGGAAGAAATCATCGCAGGACTGCTCGGCAGTTCGGTGATCGGCTTTCACACACAGTTTCACTGCCACAATTTTCTCGACACCGCCGACCGGTTCATCGAAGCGCGAATTGATCGCGAGCAGTCGTTCGTCTCGTTTGGCAACTTGGAAAGCTACGTGCGGCCATACCCGATCTCGATCGAATGGCCGCCCGCAGGCATGAAAAATCAGAAACCGGTGCCGGCCTGCCGCACCGCGGTTCGTGAGCGTCTTGGCCTTGCGGACGATGTGCGGCTCGGCGTCGGGATCGAACGGTTCGACTACACCAAGGGCATCCTCGATCGGCTGCGCGCGGTCGACGCATTCCTCGTCCGCCATCCGGAATGGAAAAACAGGTTCGTTTTCGTGCAGGTCGCCGCGCCGACCCGTGCCAAGCTTGCGGCCTACAGCGCGCTGCAGACCGAAGCCACCGAACTTGCTCGCGATATCAACAGGCGACACGGGAGTGCGTCCTATCAGCCTATCCGGCTGATCGTGCGCCATCACGAGCCCGATGAAATCTTCGAATTGTTCAGGGCCGCCGATCTTTGCATCGTATCGAGCCTCCACGACGGGATGAATCTTGTCGCCAAGGAATTCGTCGCCGCCCGTGACGATGAACAGGGCGTGCTGCTGCTGTCCACCTTCGCGGGCGCCTCGCGCGAGCTGACGGAGGCCCTGATCGTCAATCCTTATGATGCCCGCAGCATGGGAGTTGCGATCGAGCAGGCGCTGCTCATGTCCACGGCCGAGCAGCGCGAACGCATGCGGCTGATGCGCGAGATCGTTCGACTGCGCAATGTCTATCGGTGGGCCGGTCAAATGCTGCTCGACGCGGTCGACCTGCGAAAGCGCAAGCGCATCATCCAGATTGCGTCACGCCGGAAATCACCCACCGAAAACCTCAACCGCTCGCACGGCTGACGTCCAGGCCGAGAAGTGCCGCAAGTGCCGCCCGGCGCCGAAGGGGGCGCGGGATGCGCACCACAATTGTCCCGAAGACGCCCGCGAGTCTCGCGGCGCTGCCGCGAGCCGCGCCGGTAATCCTGCCGGCGAGAAGCGCTTGAGATCGCTTTCTAATAATGCCACGCTCCGGAAAGCACTCGAGCGAAAACCATGGCCGACTGGGGTTCCGGTTACGTCATCGATACCGCCTACGTCCATGACTTTTGCCGCGTGCAGACGCCGTCAATGGTTGCGCTGTCGGCATTGGCGGGCGGCGTTGCTGCCCCCGGCGGTTCGGGCGAAGCCCTCGTCTACGGCGATATCGGCAGCGGACAAGGCTACACGGCCAATCTTGTCGCAGCGGCCAATCCGGCCGCGCGCGTCTTCGGTTTCGACTTCAACCCAAGTCACATCGCGAACGCCCGGGCGCTTGCCGGCACGGCGGGCCTCGCGAACGTCGCATTTCGGGAAGCGAGTTTCGAGGAGCTGTCGCGCGATTCGACGCTGCCGGAATTCGACGTCATGTGCATGCACGGCGTCTACAGCTGGGTCAGCGCCGACAATCGCCGCGCACTCGTCTCCCTCATGCGTGCGAAACTCAAGCCCGGCGGCCTTCTGTACATTTCGTACGATTGCATGCCGGGCTGGGCCGGCATCGCGCCGCTGCGGCAAATTTGGGTCCAGCATTTCGCCCCGAGGCAGGGGTCGCCTTCAGGCGCAGCCCTGGCGCAAGCCCTGGCCTATTCCGATGCCTTGCAAAAGATCGGCTCGCGTTTTCATCGCATGTTTCCCTTCGTCGAAACGCAAATCGAACGGCTGAAGAAGACGCCGCGCGATTACCTCGCCCACGAATTGCTGCCGCGCGACTGGGAGGCGCTGTCGTTCGGCGACGTGGCGCGGGACCTTGCCGACGCCAAGCTCGTCTATGTCGGCTCGGCCTATCTGACCAATTCCGTCGACCGGGTGAATTTTACCGAAGAGCAGCAGAACTTTTTGAAGTCGCTCAGCGATCCGATCCTCGCCGAAGTCACCCGGGACATGATCCTTGCGAGGCAATTTCGGCGCGATATCTTCGTCAAGGGCCTGGTGCCGCTCGCCGAGACGCAAGCGCGTACGCACTGGCTGAACACGCGCTTTGCAATGACGACGCCCGGCAACATCTTCGATATGACCTTCGACACCGCGCTCGGGAAGTTGCAACTGCGTCCGGACATCTACGCGCCCATGCTTGAGATCCTCGGTGAAGGTCCGGTGACGCTGCGCAATCTGGTCGAACGCCTTCCAGCGCCACGCCCGAGCTGGATTTCTCTGACCGATGCCATCAAGGTCATGGTCGGCCGCGGCGACCTGCAGCCTTGCCTGCCGCAAGACGGCGACGCCGCACGCAGCGCCACGACGAAGGCATTCAATACGGCTGTCATGACACGCGCGGCAGAAAGCGCGGAACTCGGCTATCTGGCTTCACCGGTGACGGGCGGCGGCGTGCGCGTCGATCGCGTCAGCCAAATGCTGTTGCTGGCCCGGCGCGAGGGCTCGGTCGACATTCCCAAATGGCTTAAGCAACTCGCCGACGCCAAATCCCAATTGACAGCCGATAGCCAAGGCTCTTCGCCGGACCGCACCCGCGACGCGATCAAGAAGGAAGCCGCTCGCCTGGAAAGCGATGTGCTGCCGGTCCTTCAGCGCCTCGGAATAAGCTGACCTGCCCACAACAACGCCGCATGCCGGTCTAATGCTGATCGGTCTTCAGGCCTCCGAAGCCAGGCCCGATCTGGTCCATCATCTGATGATCCAGATGCCCACCAGCTTGATCGAACAGCGCATCGATCACCCTTCCGGCGTCGGAAAAGCCGCCCGCCAATGCTTGATTGAGCACGTGGAAGTCCTGTTCGAGCTTGAAAAAATCCGCGCCCAGCGGCCCCGCCGGCGGTGCATGTCCCCGGCCCGCATCCAGCGACGCGACAAGCACGGCGTCGCTCGTCGTTCGTCCGCCGCCCAATGTCGCGAAGTCCTGGCTGATCTTGAGGAAGTCGGCGGAAACGGCATCAAATGCCGAACTTATCTTATAGTCCTGCCCGCCAAGGAGCTTTAACGCCGCACTCAACTCCCTCGAGTTTCCTCCTGTGCTCAGCTTTATCAGATCGTCGCCGATTATCTTCAGGTCGGCGCCGTCAGCGGATATGTCGTCGCTGATCTTCAGGAAATCGCTGCTGACCTTCAGTTCGCCGACTTTGAAAGTTTCCAGATCTGGAGCGGTATCGAGCTTGATAAAATCAGTACCAAGCGCACCGAGGTCCGAGGCCGATACTTTCAGATCCAAATCAAGTTTCAGAAAGTCACGCTGGACGGCCGGCAGTTCGACGGCGGCCGCGTCCGTGGGCGTCGTGTTGGTCAACTTGATGGCAAATGCATCGTATTTCCACGCTGCCTCGTCGATCTTAAGAAACTCGCCATCAAGCTTGATAAACCAATCCCCAACCGTGGTAATGTCATGCTTGATATGTTGGCTCGCCTCAATCTTTAGAAAATCGTCAGCGCCGACATTGGCGAGCTGCTGAAAATCACTATCGATTTTCAGGAACGTATTGCCGTGCGAGTCGTGAGTCTGCTCGCCGCCAAGTCCGCTGAACTTGATGAAATCAGGCATACGTCTTCTCCCGCACTCGCGATGGAAACACGTGCCACAAGGGAAAGGTTAGTGCCGGTCCGACAGGGGGTCAAGGGAGCGCCAGCTGAAAGGCTTTCTGCAACTTTCAGTAAAGTACGCCGAAATCTGCGCGGAACGATGACAGTCAACGGCGAAGGGCGCCGACTGGTGTGCTCGTCCTTATCGCGGTGGCCCGCGATGCACCGCTTGCCTAAGTCGCCGTCAGCCCGCCGTCGAGCACCAGGAGCTGCCCGGTCATCGACGCAGCGGCGTCGCTCGCGAGATAGGCTACCGTTCCGGCGACTTCCTCGACGCTCGCCTGCCGGCGCAGCGGAATACGTTTCAGCATCGCCTCCATATAGGCGGGATCGGCGCCCTTACCGGCGCGCGATGGCGAGGGGGTGACCAGACGCCCGGGCGCAATGGCGTTGACGCGGATACCGTGTGGCGCCCACTCCACCGCCAGCATGCGGGTCATGCCGACCAGCGCTGCCTTGGAGATACCGTAGACCGAGCGCTCCGGCGCGCCGACGAGCGCATAGGTCGAGGCGATGTTGACGATGCACCCTCCCCGGCCGGCGGCGATCATCGCGCGCGCGACGTGCTGGGTGAGAAAATACGTGCCGCGCAGATTGACGTCCATCAGCGCATCCCACTCGGCCGCCGTCACATCGACAGCATCCTTGCGCAAATTGGCGCCGGCGTTATTGACCAGAAGGTCGAGCCCGCCGAGGGCGGTGACGATTTCGCCGGTCTTCGCTGCGAGGCTCGGCTCATCGCGCAGGTCGAGCGCGACCGGCACTACCCGCGCAGACGTACCGGCAAGCGCCTGCATGGTCGCCGCGAGATTTTCCGGCTTCGTCGCCGTGATGGCGAGATCGAAGCCGTCGCGCGCCAGCGCCAGCGCGATCGCCACGCCTACACCATAGGTCACGCCAGTCACCAGCGCCGTACGCCGAGCCGCCATTGTCTTTCAACTCCGTTTCGCGAAGGGCGTGACCCTAGCACGCTGTGCTTTTCCAAACCCTCCGGCCATGCGTATGATCGCAGCCGCAATAACGGAGGGAGCGAGCGATGCCCGGGAGAGCCGCCACATTGCTTTTGTCGTTCATCGGCGGTTTGTTGCCGATCATGCTGGCCGCGCCCGCCAGCGCCGGCAAGCTCGACACCATTAAGGCTCGCGGCAAGCTTTTGGTCGGCGTCACCGAAAGCTCTCCGCCATTTTCCTACCGCGATGGCACCAAGGGTATTGTGGGTTACGACGTCGACCTCGCCGGGCAGGTCGCCAAGCGCCTCGGCGTCGCCATGGCGAAAGTCTCGATTATCAACGCGGATCGGATACCGGCGCTGCAGCAGGACCGCGTCGATCTGGTTGCGGTCGGCATGACGCGCTCGAAGAAGCGCGCCAAGGACGTCGATTTCAGCTACGCCTACCTTGATTCCCCGCACATGATCCTGGTGCGCAAGGCAAATGGCGTCGCGCACATCACGCAGCTTGCCGGCAAGAAGCTCGCGCTGGTGCGCTCCGCGAGCGTCGACGGCAAGCTCAAAGCCGCCGTGCCGACCATGCAGATCGTGTTTTTCGACACCTATGATGCCGCATTCGCGGCGCTCGGCGACGACCGCGTCGATGCGTTTCTGGCCGACAAGATGCTGGTGCTGTGGTTTGCCCAGAAGAGCGGCCATGCGGCCGATTTCGCGCTGATCGCCGACTACCAGCTGCCGCGCACCGCTGGTTTCGCGTTGAAAAAAAGCGAGCCGCAGTTTCGCGACTTTGTCGATCGCACCCTGCTCGATCTGGAGGCGTCCGGCGAGGCCAAGAAGATATTCGACGCCTGGTTCGCGCCGTTGCCGCGCGACTTTCGCATTCAGCCCGACTGAGCCGACGTCCGCGCGATGGCGATCGCCACCAAGGGCTCAGGAACAAAATGGGTCGGCCGCGCCATCCGGCGGCTTGAAGACCCGGCACTGGTGACCGGCCGCGGCCGGTTCACGGGCGATCTCCCGGCTGCATATTGGGTTCGTTTTGTCCGCAGCCCAATCGCCTCGGGCCGCATTGTCAGTCTCAAGGCGCCACGCGACGTGCAGATGTTTTGCGCGGCCGATCTGCAAGGCGTGCGCACGATCCGGCCGATGCTGCACAAGTTCAATTATCAGCCGATCGAGCAGTCGCTCCTGGCCAAGGACGTCGTGCGTTTCGTTGGCGAACCGATCGCGGCAGTGATTGCCCCGTCGCCCGCGGCGGCGGAAGACCTCGCCGATACGGTGAATGTCGAGATCGACCCCTTGCCCGCGGTGATCGACGCCCAAGATGCACTGCGGCCGGATGCGCCGTTGGTGCACGAGGAACTCGCCGGCAATGTGGTGGTCGAGAGCCGCTTCGCCACCGCGGATTTCGATGCGGTGATGACGGGGGCGCACCGGCGGATCGGTGTCACGCTGCGATCGCGGCGCCAGAACGCGACGCCGCTCGAAGCGCGCGGTGCGCATGCCGCGTTTGATCACGCCACCGGCCGCGTCACGCTGACTTGCGCGACGCAGATGCCGCATCTGTTGCGCACCGCCATTGCCGACGTGCTCGATCTGTCCGAGTCCGATCTGCGCGTGGTGGCGCCGGATGTCGGCGGCGGCTTCGGCCAGAAAATGTCGCTGCCCGCCGAATACGCCGTGCTGGTGTGGCTGGCGCGCAGGCTCTCCGGCAGCGTCGGCTGGAGCGAGGACCGGCGCGAAAATCTGATCGCGGCGTTTCACAGCCGCGATCAGAGCATTCGCCTCGAAGGCGCGTTCGATGCGCAGGGCAAACTCGTCGCCTTGTCGGGAGATGTCCTGGCCAATATCGGCGCCTATTCATGCTTCCCCACGACCTGCGGCGTCGAGCCGTTGATGGCAGCAGCCGAGCTGCCTGGCCCCTACGACGTGCGCGCCTACGCGTGCGTCGCGCGCGGCGTCGCAACCCATACCTGCACGATGGCGCCGTATCGCGGCGTATCGCGTCCGGTCATCACCACGGCCATCGAGCGGCTGATGGACAAGGCGGCCACCGCGTTCCGTTTGAGCCCGGTCGAAATCCGCAAGCGCAATCTGATCGGACACTTTCCCTACACCTCCGCCACCGGCCTCGTCTTCGACGAAGGCAGTTATTTGCAGACGCTGGAACAGGCCGCCGCCATTGCCGACCTGCCGGCCTTCCGCGCCCGGCAGAGCGAGGCGCGTCGCCGCGGCGTCTATCGCGGCATCGGCTTTGCGGCATTCTCCGAACGCACCGGCTATGGCAGCCCGGCCTTCGCGGCGCGCGGCATGGAGATCACGCCGGGCTGGGAGCGCGTCGAGATTGAGATGGACCCGTCCGGCCGCATCGAGGCCCGCATCGGCGCGAGTCCGCACGGCCAGGGGCTGCGCACGACTTTGGCGCAGATCATCGCTGACGAGGTCGGCGTGACACCGCAGGAGGTGCGCGTCGTGCACGGCGACACCGATCGCACGCCCTATGGCTGGGGCACGTTCGCCAGCCGCTCGCTGGTTATTGCCGGAGGCGCCTCGCTGTTGGCGGCGCGCAAGATCCGCCACAAGCTTCTGATCGCGGCAAGCCACGTGCTGGAGGCGGCGGCGGATGACATCGTGATCGAGGCCGGCGCCGCCAAAGTGACCGGCACCGACCGCGCCGTGCCAATCGCGGCGCTGGCGCGCGCCGTCTATCATCAGACCCACACGTTCAAGGGCGAGATCAGTCCCGGATTGCGTGAAGCCGCCGACTACGATCCGTCCGGCACGTTTTCCAACGCCTGCCATGTGGCTTTCATCGAGCTCGATCCTGAAACCGGCAAAGTCACGCTGCAAAAATATCTGGTGGTCGAGGACGCGGGACGCATCATCAATCCGCTAATCGCTGACGGCCAGGTGCATGGCGGCGTCGCCCAGGGCATCGGCAACGCGCTGTTCGAGGAAATCGCCTATGACGGCGACGGCAACATCGCCACCGCCACACTCGCCGACTATCTGCCGCCGACTGCGCGCGAAATTCCGCCATTTGAATTGCACCACATCGAGACCCCGACCGAGGCCTCGATCACCGGCGCCAAGGGCCTGGGCGAAGGCGGCGCCATCGGCGCGCCGGCTGCGGTGCTCAATGCGGTCAACGATGCGCTGTCGCCGTTCGGTGTCGCGATCGACGAAATTCCGGCAACGCCACAGCGCATCCGCGCTGCACTCCGGGCGGCAAGAACCTGAAACGGCAGTCTACGCAGGCCGCTCTCGCGCCGACAGAACCGCCAGCACCAGATAAGCTGCGAGCAGACCCATTTCGGTTAGCACGACGACGATGTTGCTGCCGTAGACTTTCGGAAAAAACAGCTCGACGACCGCCATCGACACCGTCGAGGTGAGCCAGACCACAGCACCCCACGCCGCCGCCAGCCACAGCCCCACCGCCGCAACCAGATCGATCACGGCAAAGAACGCTGTTGCCGATTGCCAGGCCAGTGGCCGGACCTCGAACGTCTGATCCGAAGCGACGCCGATGCCGCACACCTGGCCCCAGTGGTAAAGCCCCTTGGCGAGCGATACGACCGCCATGATGCGCAGAAACAGCACCAGATATTCGGTCCACGTGCCCTTGGCGGCGCTGGCCTGCACCGGCTCGATCAGGTCGCTCGGCCGAGCCGGCTGCCGCCGCGATTGGTCGTCCATGATGGGGTCCGTAGCCGATGTGGTTTGCCGCGACGTGTGCGAGGGATAAGGGTGGCCCCCGATCGGGTCAACTTTCCTTTGGAAATCCTGCTCAATGGTCATTCCATGGCCAATTTTTGGGACCAGTGGCGGCTGAGGCCCTGACCGGGTAAAAGGAAGCGGCACAAGGGAGCGCCCCATGGCGATCAAATTCGGCCGTCCGATCGAAAGCGGCCGCTCAAGGCCGGGAGCCGGCTTCCCTGGTCCGCAACGGCTTGAATCCAGACAGTCAAAGGCAAACGAGCGGCTCGATCTGGCCATACGTCCACGCCGCAATCGCCGCGCTGAATGGGCGCGCCGCATGGTACGCGAGCATGTGCTCACCACCGACGACCTGATCTGGCCGCTGTTCGTGACCGAGGGAACGCGGTTGCGCACTCCCATACCGTCAATGCCGGGCGTCGAGCGGCTTTCCATCGACGAAGCGGTGCGGGCCGTGGAGCGCGCCGCAAAACTGACGATTCCGTGCGTGGCGCTGTTTCCCTACACCGATCCGGCGCTGCGCGACGACGACGGGACCGAGGCGATCAATGCCGACAACCTCGTGTGCCGCGCCATCCGCGCCATCAAGAAAGAAGTTCCCGAGATCGGCGTGCTGTGTGACGTCGCGCTCGATCCTTATACGAGCCACGGTCATGACGGACTCCTGAGCAATGGCGTCATCCTCAATGATGAGACCGTCGCGGTGCTGGTGCGCCAGGCGCTGGTTCAGGCCGACGCCGGGTGCGACGTGATCGCGCCATCAGACATGATGGACGGGCGCGTCGGCGCGATCCGCTCCGGACTCGATGAGAACGGTTTCGGCGATGTGCAGATCATGGCCTACGCCGCCAAATACGCGTCAGTCTTTTACGGGCCGTTCCGCGATGCCGTCGGTTCGAGCGCAACACTCACCGGAGACAAGCGGACCTATCAGATGGATCCGGCGAATTCCGACGAGGCATTGCGCGAGGTGGAACTCGACATCGCTGAAGGCGCCGACATGGTGATGGTGAAACCGGGCCTGCCCTATCTCGATATTTTGCACCGCGTCAAAGAGAGCTTCGGCATGCCGACATTCGCCTATCAAGTCTCGGGCGAATATGCGATGATTGCGGCTGCCGCGGCGAACGGCTGGCTCGACGGCGATAAGGCCATGATGGAAAGCCTTCTTGCGTTCAAGCGCGCCGGCGCCGATGGGGTGCTCACTTACTTTGCGCAGCAGGTCGCGGAGAAGCTGAAAAAGGGTGGCGCGTAACGCGCGAAAGATGCTCGCCCGCGGTTCCGGGCGAAAGTTTCTCCTAAGGGAAAGTATCGCGTGACCCGAGGATGCGAACCATTCCCGCCTGCGACGCGATGACAGGGCGGACGTATAATGCGTGACGATGAGGACAATATCCGGCAATACCTGCCGGTTTTGCGGCGGATCATCATTTTGGTGGCGGTGCTGACTGCCATCCCGGTGGTGATGTGGACCATCACCGCCTTCGTGCGCAGTCACGTCTCGCCGCCGCGCGCTCCGGCGCTGCAGCCGATGGCACTCGCCCCCTCGATCCCACCCGCCAACACCACGGTTGCTACAGTCACCGACCAGCCGCCGACACAGCCGGTTAACACCGCCGAAGCGGCACCACCGAACGCACCGGCGACCGGGACGGGTGACGCGAACGGTTCCGGTGGGTCAGCCGCATCCGCCTATGCGGCCCCGACGGGCAGCACGCCAACCTTCAAGACAGCCTCCGTTGGCGGACCGTCGAACGCAGCACAGGACGATGCACAGCCGGCACCCACTGGTACGGCCAACGTCGCGGCTAGTCCCGCCGACAGCGCCGCGCCGCACCAGTCCCCGGACAATGACAGGCAGGTCGCCGCGCGCTCGCAGGAGTCGGTCTGGCCGGCGGCGCCCTCGCCAGCGGCAGATGCATTGCTACCCGGCGATCCGATTTCCGGGCCGGTGCCATTGCCGCGCAAGCGTCCCAAGAGTTTCGCGGTGGCGGGCAATGTGCCTTTGCCTGAGCCTCGCCCCGGAACGACGGGCAGCACCACGCCCGATTCGACGCCGACGCCGATCGACTGGCTCAAAAAGGTCTTTCATTCATCGGCGGCCCCTGCTCAGCCGGCCGGCAGCGCCAGCGATACGGCTCGCGAGTGAACTGCACGGGCGCGGGTTGCCACGACCTTTCCGCCGATAATCACTCCAGCGCCGCACCACTCTCCATCGGCACGGGCCGGTAGCCCTCGTCGCGCAGCGCGCGGAAGATCTCCTCCGCATGGGCGCGGCCGCGAGTCTCCATGGTGACGTCGAGCTTGGCGCCTTTGGCCGGCACATCGAGAAACAGCCGGTGGTGATCGACGCTGAGAATATTGGCGCCGAGCTCACCCAGCCGGCCGGCGATCTGCCCGAGGATTCCGGGATGGTCTGGAATCGTCAGACGGAACGAGACGATGCGGTCCGCGCGTTCCAGTTCGCGCACCATGATGGAAGCCAGAATGCGCGGATCGATATTGCCGCCGCACAGGATCAGCCCAACCCTGCGGCCACGGAACCGGTCCGGTTCCGCCAGCATGGCGGCAAGTCCGGCGGCGCCGGCGCCTTCGGCCATCGCCTTCTGCAGCGTCAGGAAGGCATTGACCGCGCGCTCAAGCTGCGGCTCGTCGACAAGAATGATGTCGCTTACCAATTCGCGCACCACCGGAACCGTGAGTTTGCCGGCATTGGCAACCGCGATGCCCTCCGCGAGCGTGGCGCCGCCGCATGGTCTTTGCCCACTCCGATGCATCGCGTTCCACATCGACGGATATTGCGTACATTCGACGCCGACGATTTCGATGCCCGGCCTCATGGCCCGCGAGGCGATGGCGCAACCCGCAATCAATCCACCGCCCCCGATCGGTACGACCAGCACGTCGAGGTCCGGCACTTCTTCAAGCATTTCGAGCGCGATGGTCCCCTGTCCGGCAATGATGAGCGGATCGTCGTAAGGATGGACCCAGACGAGATTGCCTTCGCACGCGATCGTCTCGGCGCGCGCCTGCGCTTCGGCGAGGGTCTCGCCATGCAGCACCACCGTGGCGCCGTGCGCCTCGGTTGCTTTCACTTTCACAAATGGCGTGGTCACCGGCATGACGATGGTGGCCGGGATAGCCAGCCGGCGCGCGTGATATGCGACCGCCTGCGCATGATTGCCCGCCGACATAGCGATGACGCCGCGGCGGCGCTCGTCGGCCGATAGCGCCGCGAGCTTGACGCAAGCGCCGCGCTCCTTGAACGAATTGGTAACCTGCAAATTCTCGTATTTGACGAAAACTTCGGCCCCGGTGAGCGCCGATAGCGGCGGCGCCGGCAACAGCGGCGTGCGCAACACATGGCCGAAGATCGTCTGTCTGGCCGCCTCGATCTCGGCGGGCGTCACCATGAAACCGGTCTCTCGATCATAGCTCCACCCTATTCCACCAACTTTACGGGAAAGGAAACGGCTTAGCCCCGGATCGACCCTCTTCCCGCCCGGGGGCTGGCCAAGTCGGCGCAGATTTGGCCTTTGACGCCGTCCGCTTACCGGGCGATGCTATACTGCGCGCCGGACGAATCTCCAGCTTCCGGCAACGACAACCAAGCCGCCCCGTGACCCAGCATTCGCGCGATACGCCGCAATTCTATCTGACCGCGCCTTCGCCCTGCCCATACCTCGGGGGCAAGGAGGAGCGAAAAGTGTTTACGCACTTGGTCGGCGAACGCGCGGGCGAGTTGAACAACATCCTCACGCACGGCGGTTTTCGCCGCAGTCAGTCGATCGCCTATCGGCCGGCCTGCGAAGGTTGCCGCTCGTGCGTCTCGGTGCGCGTGCTGACGCGCGACTTTATGCCGACGCGCAGCATGCGCCGCATCGTGCGGCGCAACGACGACATTACCAGCGAAATGCGGACCGCGGTGCCCACGTCCGAGCAATACTCGATCTTCCGCGCCTATCTGGACTCGCGGCACCGCGACGGCGGCATGGCCGACATGACGGTGCTCGACTACGCGATGATGGTCGAGGACAGCCATGTCGAGACGCGTGTTGTCGAGTACCGCCGCGCCGCGGCCGGCAGATCCCATCAGGGTGACCTGATCGCGGTCGCGCTCACCGACGTGCTCGGCGACGGGCTGTCGATGGTCTATTCGTTTTTCGAGCCCGATGAGGCAGCGCGTTCGCTCGGCACCTTCATGGTGCTCGACCATATCGCGCGCGCGAGAGAGCTTGGCCTCGCCTACGTCTACCTCGGTTACTGGGTCCGCGGCTCTGGCAAGATGGACTACAAAAGCCGGTTCCTGCCGCAGGAGCGGCTGTTGCCCGAAGGCTGGGCGCGCTCGGGATAGCCGCCGATGAACCTCCACGCCATGCTCGCCGCGCGCGCCGAAGCCGGCAAACCGGTGCGCGTCGGGCTGATTGGCGCTGGCAAATTCGGCTCAATGTTTCTGGCGCAGGCTCCCTTTATCAACGGACTTGCGGTCACCGTCGTCGCTGACCTCGATCCGGATCGCGCCAAGGCGTCGTGCCGCGCCATAGGCTGGGATTCCTCGCACATCGCCAGCACGCGCTTTTTGCCGCGCGGCAGCGCGGCGTGCCGTGCCGACGATGTCGATGTCGTGGTCGAAGCGACAGGAAATCCGGCGGCTGGAATCGCACACGCGCTCGACGCGATCGACGCCAGGAAGCCTATCGTGATGGTCAACGTCGAGGCCGACGCACTCGCCGGTGCATGGCTCGCCACCAAGGCGCGCGAGGCGGGCACGATCTACTCGATGGCCTATGGCGACCAGCCGGCGTTGATCGCCGAATTGGTCGACTGGGCCCGCGCTGCGGGTTTTTTTGTCGCCGCGGCCGGCAAGGGCACCAAATATCTGCCGGCCTACCACACCGTCACACCCGATCATGTCTGGGAGCATTACGGCCTGACTGCTGACGAGGCCCGCGCGGCCGGCATGAACTCGCAGATGTTCAACTCGTTTCTCGACGGCACCAAATCGGCGATCGAGATGGCGGCCGTCGCCAATGCCTGCGGCCTCGACGTGCCGCATGATGGCCTGATGTTTCCGCCTTGCGGGGCGGAGGAACTCGCAAACGTGCTGCGGCCGAAATCGCTCGGCGGCGTGCTCGGCGGCGACGGCATGGTCGAGGTCGTGTCATCGCTTAAGCGCGACGGGCAGCCGGTGCCGCGCGATTTGCGCTGGGGCGTCTACGCCGTGCTCAAGGCACAGAACGACTACGCCGCGACCTGCTTCAAGCAATACGGCCTGCCGACCGATCCGAGCGGCCGCTATGCGGCAATGTACAAGCCGTTTCATCTGATCGGTCTCGAACTGTCGATCTCGATCGCCAGTGTCGCACTGCGCGGCGAGCCGACCGGAACATGCCGTAGCTGGCGCGGCGATGCCGTCGCGGTCGCCAAGCGCGACCTGAAAGCCGGCCAAATGCTTGACGGCGAAGGTGGTTACACCGTCTACGCAAAGCTCATCCCCGCGGCGCGCAGCCTCGCGCTCGGCGCGCTGCCGATCGGACTGGCGAGCCACGTAACACTCACGTGCGATATCGCCGCGGGCCAATTCGTCAACGCCGCCGACGTGACGCTCGACGAAACCTCTCAGGCCGTACAGGTGCGGCGCCAGATGGAGCGGCAGGCACACGCGTCAGCCAAGGTAATGGCTGCCGAATAGGCATGGGCCGCGGGCTCAGCGGTCGTCGAGCAGCCTCAAAGCCGATGGAAAGGCGGGAACGGCCGCCAGCACCAGGACGGCGATCAGACCGCTGACGAGATAAATGTTGTGCAGCGCGTGAGCCAGCGCATCCAGAACGCCGCTCGGAATATTGACGGTCTGCTGGCTGCCTTCCTGGAGCAAATGCACGAACTCGCTGCCGTTACCCGCACCTGCCAGTCCGGCATTGAATATGCCGCCGAACACGGCGCTGCCGAACGACTGCCCCATGATGCGGGAAAAGAACACGCTCGACATTGCGGCGCCGCGCTGACTCCAGTCGACATTGGCCTGGATCGCGACCACGAAGGAAATGTTGGTAATGCCCATCCCCAGCCCCATGATCCCGACCGCAAGAATGGGCTGCAATGGATGGGCGCCGGGACGGAGCAGCACGAGCAGCGATATCCCGATCACCAGGATGACGCCGCCGATCGTCGAGGAGAGGCGGTACGGCATACGGAGCACAAGGCGACTGCCGACAAAGCCGCCGAACGGCCAAAACACCGATAAGGTGCCGAGCGCCATGCCCGAAACCAGCGTGCTCGATCCCATCAGCGCCCGCATGTAGACCGGCAGAAAGCCGACGACGGCCATCGAGATCGCGCCATTGGCGGCGCCGACCCAGTTGCCGCCGGCGACCAGGCGGTCGCGATACAATCGCACCGGTATCATCGGCTCGGCGGTGCGGCTCTCGTAGAAAATCAGCGCGGCAAGCAGCACGGCGGAGATACCGAGCGCCGCGGCCAACGCCGCGGTGCTGAACGTATCGGCGTGGATTAGCGCAACCATGATGAGCGTGGTCGACGACGCCATCAGCACCGCACCGATGTAATCGATCTGGTGGCGCCGCTTCCTCGCCTGTTCCTTGAGCGCGATGGTCAACAGCGTTGCGGCGATAATGCCGAATGGGACGTTGATCCAGAAGATCGCCTTCCAGCTCACGTGCGTGGCGATCACGCCGCCGATCATCGGTCCGACGACGGCGGCACTGCCGAACGTGCTGGAAATATAACCCTGCATTCTGGCGCGCGCCTCGCCGGTGTAGATATCGGCGACGACGGTTTGCGAGACCGGAATGAGCGCCCCGGCGCCGATGCCCTGCACGACGCGAAAGACAATCAGCGAGATCATGTTCCACGCAAAGCCGCACAATGTGCAGCCCACGAGAAAGACGGCGATCCCGAACAGCAGCACCGGCTTGCGGCCGAAGATATCGGACAGGCGCCCGTAGATCGGAATCAGCACCGCCTGCGTCAGCAGGTAGGCGCCGAAAATCCAGGTGAACTGGTCGATGCCGCCCAGCGCGCCGACAATTGTCGGCATGGCGGTGGCGACAATTGTGCCTTCCATCGCGACCATGAAGATCGTCGACAGCGCGGCCACGAACACCAACGGGCGATGCGCCGGTGGCCCGGCGTTTGCGCTGCTGTCTTCCGGAGGCGAAACGGCACTCGTTTGCGAGCGGGTGTCGGCGTCTGTCGCAATATCCATCGCTAAGCCGGGCCGGCCCTCACTGCGTCGCGCGGAAAGTGGGCTAGAAGCGCTTGAACTTCCACGAAATCGTGTTCGAAATTCGGATGTCCTATTGGCAGCGTCGCGGTGTCTTGTCCAGCTTCCGCGCTTCACGGCGGCGCGATTGCCGCTTCATCGGCCGCTACAGTGCAGCCGCGCTTTCGGCTATCGGCGCAGGAACAATTTGCGGTAGAATAGCGGCCTGAAACACGGTCGAGAAGGGATTATCTGGCGGAACCACCTCTTGCTCGCGACCCAGTCCTTACTCCAGCGCACGGGTCGCGAAGACTTCCCAAACCGGGAATGATGGAGGAGACCGATGAAGGCGCATATCGTCGGTGGCGGATTTGGCGGACTGGCGGCGGCCGCGCTCCTCATCCGTAATGCCGATTTGTCCGGCGCGGACATCACCATTTATGAGGCGGACGAACTGCTTGGCGGAGGGTTCTTTCTCGGCGGCAGCGCGACGAGTGGCTACAACCTGCCCGGCTCCGTCTTTGACAAGGAATACCGCTGCACCTTCGATTTGCTGAAGTCGATCCCCTCGGCACGCAATCCTGCTGTTTCCGTCACGGAGGACTTCTTCGACTTCAATACCAGCGAGCCCTACCAGGACAAAGCGCACATCTTCGATCGCAATGGCCGCATCGTGCATGACCCGCGTTTTGGGCTCAGCCTTGGCGACGGTCTTTGTCTGGCGCGGGTCGTGCTGACACCCGAAGCGATGCTGGATGGGCGCCGTATCGAGGAATTTTTTTCCAAAGATTTTTTCTCAACCGAATTCTGGTTCCTGTGGTCGACAATCATGGGATCGTTGCCTCAGCACGGGGCGATCGAGTTTCGACGCTACATGAATCGTTTCCTGTACTTGTTCGGAGACCTGTCCGACATGACAGGCGTGATGCGTACACCGCTGAACCAGCATCAGAATTTCATAGAACCGCTGATCAATTGGTTGACCCCGCACGGGGTGAATTTTCTTACGGGCGCGTTCGTCAAGGAGATCACCTTCGCTCCGGCGCCTGGCCGCATCACCGTCAACCGGCTCGACTATGAACGGCGCGGCACCGCGGCGTCGGTCGCAATCGCGCCGGAAGATATCGTGCTTGTCACTACCGGGTCGCAAGCTGCGGACTTTTGCGCGGGATCGATGACCGCGGCGCCTACCCCGCAACCGACCGGGCGGTCCTGGGCGCTGTGGGAGCGCCTCGCGCGAGGGCGCACGGATTTCGGCAATCCCCACGTTTTCTTCGGGCCGCCTCGAATCCCAGACTCACTGTGGGTGACATTCACGGTGACCGACACAGGCACCGAATTCATCAGCCAGATGGCCGCGCTCACCGGAAGTCAGGCGGGACGCGGCGGTCTTGTGACACTGAAAGACTCGGGCTGGGTGCTGTCACTTTCGGTCTTTCATCAACCGGAAATCATCGAGCAGCCGAAAGGCACGAGCGTGTGGTGGGGTTACGGCCTCTATCCCGACCGCAACGGCGATTTCGTCAAAAAACGCATGGATCAATGCACCGGTGCGGAAATCCTGGAAGAGACACTGAAGCAGCTGCGTTTCGACAAGCAGTTCGACACAATCATGGCGTCATCGATCTGCGTGCCTTGCTACATGCCCTACGTCAACAACGTCTGGCTGCCCTGGAAACGCGGCGACATGCCTCCTCCGGTTCCAGAAGGATCGACCAATCTCGAACTCATCGGCCAGTACGTCGACAGCCCCAAGGAAATTGCCTTCACTATCGAGTGCTCCGTCCGCTCGGCATGGGAGACGATTCACAAACTGCTCAAGCGCGGCCCCGCGCCACCGCCGGTTTATCAGGGCCAATACGATCTGAAGGCGCTGTTCGGCGCGCTGAAGGTGTTTCTTTTTCCGTGATCGGCGGCGCGTGCGCCGTCATCGCGTTCGAATGTAACGAGGCGGCCCGCCGCAGGTCTGGATGTCGAACGGCGTCACCCAATCCTCTTGCTGAAAATCTTCCGGATCTTCGAAGCGGAACGCAATCCGGCGCGGACAATCCCTGCCGCGTACCGATTCGACATGCGTATAGGCCCACTTCGCTCCCGGCTTGCACGGCACCGTGCTGGTCATCGTCGGGCTTACTCTAAGGCAGGTCTGCGGCAATGCAGGCGGCGGCGCTTGGCCGCTGTCCCGGGCGGCGGCCTGGCGCCCGAAGTCATCGTAGGTCGCCAGCCACTCCCTGACGATCGTTTCACGCTGATCGCCCCGGCACGGCGAGTTGTCGACCCGAGCGGCGTCGCCGATTTCGTTCGAGAATGCCGTGATCGCAACACGGATGCAGGCGGCCCTCACATAGCCGGGAATGTCGTTCTGACCGATCCGGCAATGGGCGCGGAAAATCCAGCTCAACTGCGTGCAGCGCAGCGACGCCCCCTTGTCGAGATTTGGATCGCGCAACTGAGCCGCGATGGTGCGGTAATGCTGCACGTCCGCCGCATCGAGGACGCCGGTGCGTATTGCAAGCTTGACGATGTCATCATAACAGGCCGCTTCCTCCGCGAGGCGGTGCTGTTTCTGTAACGAGAAGCAGCGGTCCTGAATGGCCAGATAGGCGCTGTATGAGTCGGCGGCGTCGGAGGGTACGGCCGGGCCGCCTGGCGCCGCAGCGCCGGGTGCGGCGCAATCGGCATTGCCGGCTGCGCCTTCGCCGCACGGAGGCTTCGCTGTTTCGCCGCGGGATGGCGCCGGGCCGAGCAGCGCCACACTCAGCGTTGTCAGCAGCGCGGCCACGGTGAGGCGCGGTTTCATGCGGAGGGCAGGAGCGAATAAGGTTCGATATGCCTGGTCATGGATTTTAGAGCACCGCAGCCCGCACGGCAACGGCACACGCTACTTGCAACAGCGCCAGACCCCGTGCTTGGCTGCGCGGCTGACATGACGGGGCGGCTGATGCCCGAACAGGCTGCGTACGGACAGAGCGCGGGCACGCTGCTCAAAGTCTTCATTTCGTATTCGCGCAAGGATCTCGAATTCGCCGACAAGCTGGCGAATTCGCTGCAGACAAAGAACATCGACGCGCTGATCGACCGCACTGCGATCTACACCTTCGAGGATTGGTGGCGGCGCATCCAGTCGCTTGTTCAGGAAGCGGATTCCGTCGTCTTCATCCTCACTCCCGATTCGGTATCGTCGGAGATTTGCGGCAAGGAAGTCGACTACGCAGCGTCGCTCAACAAGCGCCTTGCCCCGGTGTCTTATCGGCCGACAGACGCTAAAGCGGTGCCGGCGGCTCTTCGTAATCTCAACTATCTGTTCTTTCACGACGAGGCGCATTACGAGCAAAGCCTTGCGCAGCTTGTCGAGGCCTTGACCACCAATATCGATTGGCTGCGCCTGCATACCGAATTCGGCAACGACGCGCGGCAATGGCAGGAAGCAGGCCGTCCGGTCGGCCTGCTGTTGCGTTCACCGCGTCTAGAACAGGCCGAACATTGGATATCGAGCCGGCCCGGCAGCAACGCGCCGGCGCCGACCGCGGAGACTGTGAGATTCATCACCGAGAGCCGTCGCTTTGCCACGCACCGGCGCAATCTGGTGACCGGATCGCTGGCGGCGGGACTCCTGATTGCCGTGGCTCTTGCCGGCGTGGCGTTCTGGCAGCGCGGAGTCGCCCGGGACAACGCGCGGACCGCGGCTCTGGAGCGCGATCACGCCACGCAACTGCGCAACGATGCCATGGTCTCGCAGTCACAGACGCTCAAAACGTTCTCGCTCCAGGAAACGACCCGCGGTGATCCCGTCACCGGCATTGCGCTTGCGTTGCAAGGCTTGCCGATTTCCACCGCTCGACCCGACCGCCCGCTGGTGCCTGAAACTGCCGATGCATTGGCCTTTGCGCTCCGCTCCAATCTGCTCATCGGCGAATATGTTTTGGGCGGCGGCGATGGCAGCATCGTCGGCACGGCATATTCGCGCGACGGCCGGCGCTTTGCCGCCGGCACCAACAACGGTCACGTTCTGGTCTGGGACGCGACGCGCAATATGCCGATACGGCGCTTTGCCATTCCCGACGGCTATTTCAAATCGCTGTCGTTCAGTCCCGATGGAACGCGGATAGCGGCGGCCGGCGATACCAAGGCGGTAATCCTCAACGTCGTGACGGGCGCCGTCACCACGTTGGTCACCGCTGCAAAGGACCAGCTCGTGCCGACAATCGCGTTTGGGCCAAACGGACGGTTCGCGATCGGCGGCACGGGTTCCAATTTCGCGATGGCATGGAACGTGCAGAACGGCCAGCCGGTGCAGCTCTATCCCGGGGTGGATCCCGACGAGGGTCTCGATGCATTTCTGCACGATACGCACTATGGCAATCAGGCCGAGACCGATGACATGAAGACCCGCCTTGGCAAGGCGTCCGATGATCTGACACGCAACGCATTGCAGGAGCGGATCGGACTGAACGATATGGTCCTGTCGTTTGCAAAGACGAGTTTCAGCGCGGTGTTCTCCGTTGCGGGCGGGACGCCTTACGCCATCCTGTCGCGTGACGGGAAATACCTTGCCACCAGCGGAAAGGCCGACCCCGAGGCTGCGGTACGGCTGTTCGACGTTGTTTCCGGAAAACTCGTCGTCGCGCTCAAGGGCCACGGCCGCGACCCGCCGGCGATGGCGCCGCCGATCATGATCACCCATACGGCTTTCGACTACGATGCCGACAGGCTCGTTTCGAGCGGTTCCGACAAAACCGTGCGCGTCTGGGATATCCCTTCGGGAAAGCAACTGGCAGTCTTCAAGAGTTCAGGCCGAGGCCACGGCACTCGACGTCGACACCGATGGCAAGACCCTCGCGGTCGGCTACACCGACGGCAGTGCCGAATTGATCGACATCGGCAGCGGCCAGCGCACCGCACTTGCGGGGAATCAGGCCGGCAGCAGAATCGTTTCCGTCAGCTTCGCGGGCAACGACCGCAAGGTCGCGGCCGGTTCGCAGGACGGCTGGATCAGAACCTGGTGGCTGCCGGGAGGGGCGCTTGCGACGGAGGTCTTGGCGCACCACGGTTCGGTCTGGGGCGCGCGCTACAGCCCCGACGGGTCTCAGCTTCTCAGCTACGGCGCGGATAATACGCTGCGCTGGTGGCACGCCAAGGATCCCGCCATGCATTCGGCGTTCGTCGCGGATACGCTTGGGGTCAGAAAGTTCGCGGTCCCGACTTTCACCGCCGATGGTTCGCGCCTCGTCGCGCCGGAGGGCGGCACCGGCACGCCCGAAATCAGCGCGCTGCTCGACACCGCGACGGGCCGGGTCGTGCGGCGATTTAAGCTCGGTCAATTGGCACCGCTGCGCCCCGACGGAACGATCAGCCTGAACAGGTTTAATTCTTTCGCGATCGACCGCTTCGATCCAGCGACCGGCGCGCTGCTGGCACAGGACACGAATTCTGCACCCGCAAAGGAGGCCGACGACAGCCTGAAGGATTCAAACAATTTCACGGTCGATCCCTCCGGCCGTCGCATCTTCGCGCAATTCGATTCGCCACCGCGGGCGCAACTGTTCGACGCGCGAACGGGCAAGGCGGTCGCCACGCTCGATGTGCCTGGTGGCAAACTCGATGCAACGCGCTTTTCCGCCTTGGGCGATACTTTGGTCGGCAATATCGGCAATAATCGTATTGCCGCATGGGATGCAATGAGCGGTGCCCTTTTGGGCACCGCCACGCTGCAAGGCTACACCGATGAAATTCAGATATCGCGCGACGGCAGCCATCTGACGCTCCGAAGCGGCGACGGGGCCGACGCAGCTCCAATCGAGGTGGTGACGCTGAGGCCCAAAGTCGCCGTGACGCGTTTGCAGCAGCGTCGCTTCGGCGCAAAAGCCATTGCCATATCCAATTCCGGGCGCCTCATCGCGATCGGGTTCGAGGATGGATCGCTCGGTATGTTCACCCGGCGCGAGAAGAGCGACACTGACTACAATTGGGAAATCGTGCCGCAGGGCACATCCTCCCCGATCGTCGCGCTCGCTCTGTCGGAGCAGCCAGCGATCCTGGCAGCGGGCGACGAGGCGGGCGTGATCCGAATATGGAATCTGCAGGATCAGGTTCCGATTGTCTTCGCCCGTCTGCCCAATCCGGCCGCGCACATCGTTCTGTCGTCTGACGCCGAAAACGCCGCCGTGCTCGACATACACGGCGACCTGCACATCCTGAGCCTGCATGGCCGCTGGGGCGGCAAAGCCCCGGCCGCCGATGTTATTGCGGTTGGCCGCGCGCAAAGCGGACCCGCCACGCCAGCGATCGCTGCATCGGGATTGCAGCCGGCCTCTGTCGCCAAAGCCCCCGCGGCGGCCGTGCCGAATAACGGTCCTGACATCGCTCTGCCGCCACAGATGCCGCTGGGGCCGCGCGCCGCCACGCTCGCCGCATGCGATCGGCTGGCGGCGGCGCCGGACGATCGCGACCGGCAGGCACAGCCGGTGCCGTCACGTCAGCTAGACGCCAAGGCGGCGGTTGCGGCGTGCCGGCAAGCTGTTGCCGACACGCCGAAAGACCGGCTGTCGCTGTTCCAATTGGGCCGCTCGCTGGAAAGTGGCGGCAAGCTCGATGAGGCAAAATCGATCTACCGGCAAGCGGCGGACTTTGGTCATGCCGCAGCGGCGCGGCATCTGGCGCTGCTGCTGGCGAAAAATGGAGCGAGCGCCGACAGTGCGGCGATGATGGAGCGTGCCGTCGCACTCGGCGATCCGCCAGCGCTGTTGCAGCGCGCCGTTGCGCTGGCGAAGACGGGGAGTGCGCCGGACGCCGCGGCGGCAGTGCGCCATGCGGTCGCCGCCAGTGCAAAAACGCCGGCACAATCGAGCGCGCTGATCGGTGCGATCCTGGCATCCGGCGCCGCCGACGATACCGCTCGCTCCCGCTCTTTGTTTTTCCTCGAACTGGCCCGAAGCTTGGCGGAACAGCCGCGGCCAGGCATTGCTGCGGCGCAGGCGGGGACGGATGAACGCGCGGCAACCAGCGGCGGGATGAGCGCCCTCGTGAATATAAATCGCGCACAGTGGCAGGACGAAATACGCGGCATTTTGGCCCGCATGCTCCCCCCGCGGAGCGTTGCCGAAATCCAGCGCGCCGCGTTTGCGGCTCTGGCATCCGCAGCTGAGCAACCCGCACCAAGCGCGCCTGCGGAGGTTTCTGCAACGGCTCCCAGATAAGGTAGCCGGCTCAGTCCTCCGCGCCCTTGCCGTTGCCGGGCGACAAGCCGGCCTTGCCGCCGAACTTGTTGTTCTTCGGAAAGCCCTTCGGCGCCAGCCGCCCCGCATCGGCGCGGTTGCCGCGCCAATCGGAAAGTTCCTTGAGCGACAGCGTGAACACGCGGCCGGCGGAGTCGGTCCAGGTCAGCCCCTTCTCCACTTCGAAAGTCTTGATGTCGGAAAGTCCGCCGTCCTTGTGCCGTTGCAGCCGCACGCCGCGGCCGCGCGTCATTTCGGGCATCTGCTCGATCGGGAACACGACCATTTTACGGTTGTCGCCGATGGCGGCGACCAGTTCGCCCTCGACCGTCGCCAGCACGCGGGCGGCGTCCGGCGGCTTGACGTTGAGCACCTGCTTGCCCTTGCGGGTGTTGGCGAGGCACTCGTCCTCGGCAACGATAAAGCCCCTGCCCTGTTTGCTGGCGACCAGAAGCTTGCGGCCGCCCTGATATCGGAACACGTCGACGACCTCGGCCTGCTGCTCAAGCTCGATGAACAGCCGGATTGGCTCGCCATGACCGCGGCCGCCCGGCAGCTTCGCGGCATCGATGGTGTAGAAACGCCCATTGGTGGCGAACACCAGGATCTTCGACGTTGTCTCGGCGAAGAACGCATGATCGAGCGAGTCGTCGGTCTTGAACGACAGGGTGGACAGATCGGCGACCTGGCCGCGTAGCGCACGGATCCATCCCTTTTCCGACACCACGACCGTGATCGGCTCGCGCTCGACCAGGGCCTCCTCGATTGCCGCCTCGTCGTGCGCCGGCGCCTGCGCGAAACCGGTGCGGCGCTTGCCGAGCGGCGTCTTCGGTCCGTATTTTTCACGCACCTCGCGGATCTGGCCGGCGATCGTCTTCCACTGCTCCTTTTCGGAGCGCAGCAGGTTCTCGATCGATTTCTTCTCGGCGCGGAGCGTTTTGTCCTCCTCGCGGATTTCCATCTCCTCGAGCTTGCGCAGATTGCGCAACCGCATGTTCAGGATGGCCTCCGCCTGCACATCCGTGAGCTTGAAGGTCTTGATCAGTACCGGCTTCGGCTCGTCCTCGGTGCGGATGATCTTGATGACCTTGTCGAGGTTGAGATAGGCGATCAGATAGCCGCCCAGGACTTCGAGCCGGTGTTCGATCTGGGCGAGCCGGTAGCGCGAACGGCGCAGCAGCACTTCGCGGCGGTGGGTCAGCCACTCGGTAAGCGCTTCGGCCAGCCCGACGACGCGCGGAATACGGCCGCCTACCAGCACATTCATGTTGAGCTGGACGCGGCTTTCAAGTTCGCTGAGCTTAAACAAGCTTTCCATCATCAGCGCCGGATCGACGCTGCGGGAACGGGGCTCGAACACCAGCCGCACGTCTTCGGCAAACTCGTCACGCATGTCGGCGACAAGCGGCAGCTTGCGCTCGTTGATCAGCCCGGCGATCTGCTCGACCAGGCGCATTTTCTGCACCTGCCAGGGAATTTCCGTGACCACGATCTGATAGGTGCCGCGCCCGGTGTCCTCGGTCTTCCAGCGGGCGCGCAGCCGGAACGAGCCGCGCCCGGTCGTGTAAGCCTCGGCGATCGCCTCCGGCGGATCGACGATCAGCCCGCCGGTCGGAAAATCCGGACCCGGGACGTATTTGAGCAGCGTGCGAGTGCGTGCGTTGGGCTGCTCGATCAGATAAAGCGCGGCGTCGCACAGTTCGGCGATATTGTGCGGCGGGATCGCGGTGGCCATGCCGACCGCGATGCCCTGCGCGCCATTGGCGAGCAGATTGGGGAAGGCGGCCGGCAGCACCGCCGGCTCCTGCATCACCCCGTCGTAGCTTGGACGGAAGTCGACGGCGTCTTCATCGATGCCGTCGAGCAGAAGGCGGGCGGCCTCGGTGAGCCGCGCTTCGGTATAGCGGTAGGCCGCGGCGTTATCGCCGTCGACGTTGCCGAAATTCCCCTGGCCGTCGACCAGCGGATAGCGTGAGGCAAAGTCCTGCGCCAACCGCACCAGCGCGTCGTAGATCGCCTGGTCGCCGTGCGGGTGAAAATTGCCCATCACATCGCCGACGATCTTGGCGGATTTCTTGAACGCGGAACCGGGGTCGAGGCGCAGCAGCCGCATGCCGTAGAGGATGCGCCGGTGCACGGGCTTGAGCCCATCGCGCGCGTCCGGGAGCGCCCGGTGCATGATGGTGGAGAGCGCGTAGGCGAGGTAGCGCTCCTCGAGCGCCTCGCGCAGCGCGATGTCCTGCACGTCGCCGGAATCCTTGGGGGGAATCACTTTGGTGGCCATGATATGCTCGGGCTAGCGCGGTTGCGGGGCCTGAACAAGGACGAAACGGGTCCTTTTTGCCGGTGGGACGTGTGGAATCCGAACCTTCAGGCCGCTTAGATCGTGACGTGAATACGCCAGCGCAATGCGCTAAAATCACGACACGTTCGGGAGCGCCGACTTGCAGCAGCTGGGGGACCATATGTCGAGGACGGCGATTGCCACCGTTATGTTCGCCGCGGCTCTGCTGACCGGCGTCTGGTCAGCGCCCGCCTCCGCCCTGGGGCCTGCGGCGCCCGCCGTATTGGGGGCGGGTGGCTATAGCGCGCCCGTGCAGTCGATCCATTACGCAAGGCGGTGGCATCAACGTCACTACTGGCGCTGGGACCATCGGCCGGTCTGGGACGACCCATGGGAAGTGCTGCGGCCGACGATTTGGGGGAGTCCAGAGCCGCATTACGTGCCCGCCAATATTTGGGCGCGGAAGTGGCATCCCGCGCATTGGCATCATTGGGCGCGACGCTACTATCGCTGACCGAATCGGCGACGCAGGTTGGAGAAATTTGATGCGCAAATCCGTCGTTACGGCCGCGGCCGGCGCCGCCATGATCCTGGTATCGCTGCCGGCGACGACCGCGGCCGCGATGCCCGCCGCACCGTCACCCGCACCCGCGCGCCTCGTCCAGAAGGCGCAAGTGTTCTGCGGCCCGTATGGCTGCGGACGCATCCACTACGGTCCGCGCCACCGTGGATGGCGCTGGGACAGGTGGGGCTACCATTATCGGCCTGCCTGCCCGACCGGCTATTACTATGCGTGCCGTTCCGGTCCACTCGGCTACGGCCAATGCGCCTGCTGGCCGTATCGGCCGTACTAATCATTGCGCCCCGCTCGGGGCGGCCTCATCAGAACCGTCGGCCAATTCCCGCATCACCGCCGCAATAAAGCGCGCGCGTTCCGACGGCATCGGCAAGCCGCGCGGCGAGAAAGCGTGCCGATCGAGAAAAAATCCCGTGAGCGCGAACGCGTCAGCAACTCCGGCAGCGTTCGCTACCGCCGTGTCGTCGCGCAGGAACGCCGGAAGCCGCAACAACCTGTCACGATACTCTTCGCCGGCGGCGCGCGACACAGCGCGCGCTGAGCGCGGCGACACATAGATCAGATCGGCGGTCACCCCGGTTGCGGCGCACGACGACAAATCGAGGCCAAAGCCAAGCTCGGACAGAAGATCAAGCTCGAAGCGCGCGATCGCGACCGCGGCGTCAAACGGCGCGTCGATCGCGCCGAAGATATCTTCGAGTGCGGCGAATACCCGCGGATGCGGCTCCCGCTCGGCGAGAAGCCGGCACAAAGCCGCGAGATGCGTGATTCCATAGACGGCGTGCGCCGCTGACAGGAAACCCGCGGCGCGCAAGTTCAGGCCTTCGACGGCGTAGTTCCCGAGGTGATCGTCGAGCCGCGCCCGCCATGTGGCGCGAAGCGAATTGCCCGGCTGCAGCACGCCGCGCAACCGCGTCCCGGCGCCGCCACGCACCATGCCGAGATGGCGGCCGCGTTCAGCCGTCATCAATTCGAGTATGACGCTGGTCTCGCCGTGGCGCTTGACGCCGAGCACGATGCCTTCATCGGTCCACTGCATGGAGCGAATATAATACTAACGGTGTTTATTCCTAAGTCACTTGCCTCGTCATGGCCGGACTTGTTCCGGCCATCCACATCTCTTGGCGGCGCTCAGAGATATAGATGTAGATGCCCGGCACGAGGCCGGACATGACGAAGCAGAATCTACGAGAACTTCAGTGCGCCGTTATGGCGGATCACAACCGAGCGCGATTCCTCGGGCGTATGCGCGCCAAGCTGGCCGAACGCGGCCTGGGTCTCATCGATCAGGAGATCGATAACGTGGCCAGGGCCTTCCTCTCCGAGCGCACCCAGCCCCCACAGGAATGCCTTGCCGGCAAATGCCGCGGCGGCGCCGAGCGCATAGGCGCGCACCACGTCGGTGCCGCTGCGAACGCCAAAATCCAGCATCACGGTGGCGCGCTTACCAACCTGCTGCACAATCGCCGGCAGCGCATCGATCGGCGCCGGCAGCGCGTCGATCTGGCGGCCACCGTGGTTCGACACGAATATGCCATCGACGCCGAGCGCCACCGCCTTCTCGGCGTCCTGAGGATGCAGGATGCCTTTGACGACCAACGGGCCTTTCCAGCGATCACGGTACTGGGCGACTTCTTCCCAGGTGAAGGCGCCACCCATTTCGCGGCGCGCGAACGCCACCATCTCGTTGATCGACACATCGCCCGCATAGGCGCGCAGATTAGAGAAGCGCGGAATCCCGTTCTTGCGCAGCGCCATGGTCCAGGCCGGCGCCATCGCCATCTGGACCATCTTGCTCAAGTCGAGATTGAAAGCACCGCCGAGACCGACCACCACTTCGCGCGCGCGGGTGGTGCGCACCGGCACATCGAGCGTCAGCACCAGCGCGTGACAGCCCGCTGCCTGCGCGCGGCGGACCAGATCGAAACCGATCTTGTGATCGTTGCGGGCGGCGCGATAGAGCTGGAACCAGAACACGTCGGGCGCGACCTCGGCGATTTTCTCGATCGTGGCGCAACCGACGGTGCCGAGCGTATACGGAACGCGGGCGCGCTGCGCGGCGCTGGCGAGATAGATGTCCGCGCCTGGCCACACCACGGCTGGCCCGCCCATCGGCGCTATGCCGATCGGCGCGGCGTATCGGCGGCCGAACAGTTCGACCTCGCATGGCGGCAGCGACGGCATCACGCCATAGCGCGGCACCAGTTCCACCGCATCGAGCGCCGCCCAGTTGCGCTTGATCCCGGCGTCGTCCTTGCCGGAGCCGCCGTCGCAATACTCGAACGCGAAATACGGCAGCCGCGTGCGCGCGCGCCGGCGCAGATAATCGATGGTCGGGTAATGCCGGTACAACTCGGCATAGCGCGGACTGGCGTTGCGGGCAGCGCGCGGCTTGGGTTCGGGCGTGGGCGGCAGCGGCTTGGCGATGGCCGTCGTATCGTGCATGGCTTTCCTCCGGGGCGGCCATTATAGCCACGCGGCGCGCAGCGGCCAGACGACGGCCGGCGCGAAGCCATGCGCCACTCGCCGGTCGGTCAAACTAGAAGTGGCTGTAGGACGTCCGCGCAAAATCGAGCGGCACGCCATCGCGGATCAAACGGGCGCCCTGCCCGGCAGCGATGTGGCCGATCTCCGTTGCGGCGACACCAGCGTCCGTCGCCGCTGCGCGGAACGCGTCCAATCGTTCGGCCGGCAGCGTCAGCAGGACCTCATAGTCATCCCCACCGCTCAGCGCCGTTTCGAGGAGCGCTGGATCGGCGGCTAGGGCCGCGCGTGTAGCGGCGGACAGCGGCACCCGGGCGACGTCAATCTGTGCGGCGACCCTTGAGGTCCGGCACAGCTTGGCGAGGTCGCCGGCGAGCCCGTCGGAAACATCCATTGCCGCCGAGGCGTATTGCAACACCGCCGCGGTGAGTGCATTGCGCGGCTGCGGCTTGAGATAGCGGTCCTGCAACTGCGCGCTAGCCGTCTCAGACAAGCGCAGACGCTGCGCCAAACCGGCATCGCGCCGGAGCAGAACGCCAAGTGCAGCGTCGCCGATCGTGCCGGTGACGATGACGCGATCGCCCGCCTTGGCGGTCGATCGGCGCACCATCTTACCCGTCGGCACGGTGCCGAAGGCGGCGATCGAGACGGAGATCGGTCCCGGCGTATGATCCGTATCGCCGCCGAGCAGTGGACAGCGGTAGTGCCGCGCGTCGTCGCCCAGTCCCGCCGTGAACGCCGCGAGCCACAACTCCTCAATGCCGGGCGGCAGAGCGATCGAGAGCAGAAACCCGGCAGGCTCCGCGCCCTTAGCGGCGAGATCGGAGAGATTCATGCGCAGCGCCTTGCGGGCGACCCAGCCGGGCGGATCGTCGGGAAAGAAATGCACACCGGCGATGACGCCGTCGGTCGTCAGCACGAGATCGCAGCCCGGCGGCGGCGTCAGCACGGCGGCGTCGTCGGCAAGACCAAGTGCGCCCGGATGCGTCGCCAGCGGACCAAAGCAGCGAGCGATCAGGCGCTCCTCGGCCGACATGTCATCCCGAGTAGCCATATCGCGCTCACTCCCGTTCAGCCGCCGCCGGAAAATTCGCCGGCGCGCAATTGGTGCGCGAGCTGATCGAGCACAGCGTTGACCATGCCGGTCTCCTCGGCATCGACAAAAGCCGCGGCGACGTCGACATATTCCGCCGTCACGACGCGGGCCGGAACGTCCGGCCGGTGCGCCAGTTCGTAGGCGCCCGCACGCATCACCGCGCGCAGGATCGTCTCGATCCGCTTGAGCGGCCAGCCGCGATTGAGCGCCGCGTCGATCATCGGATCGAGGATCCGCTGCTCGCGCACGACGCCGCCGACGATGTCGCGAAAATATTCCGCCTCGGCCGGCATGTATTGCGCGCCCTCGACCTCGCCGCCGAGCCAGTGACTTTCGAATTCGGCCACGATTTCGTTCAAGCCGGTGCCGGCCAGATCCATCTGATACAGCGCCTGAACGGCGGCGAGCCGCGCGGCGCCGCGCTTGTTGGCCTTGCGCGCTTCTGCTGCCTCGGCGCCAGGCATCGTCAGCGCGTCCCGAGCCGGCGCTTCAGTTCGATGAGCGCAAGCGCGGCACGCGCGGCATCGCCGCCCTTGTCCTGTTCTTCCATGCGGGCGCGGGCAAAGGCCTGCGCCTCGTTCTCCACCGTGATGATGCCGTTGCCGATCGGCAGCCCGCGCGCGACCGATAGCTCCATCAAGCCGCGGGCCGATTGATGCGAGACGATCTCGAAATGGATGGTCTCGCCGCGGATCACGCAGCCGAGAGCGACGGCGCCGTCGTAAGGCCGCCGCTTGCGCCGCGCCGCATCGGCTGCAATCGCGATCGCTGGCGGAATTTCGAGCGAGCCCGGCACGCTGATGCGTTCGACGGTGGCATGCGCTTCGTCCAGCGCCCGCATGGCTCCCGCCAGAAGCGCATCGGCGATCTTGTCGTAAAAGCGCGCCTCGACGATGAGGATGCGGGCACCCTTGCCCTCGCCTTTCGCACGCTTTGCCTGCCGCGGCCCGGCCATTGTCTAGCTCCGTGATGCCGCGAGGTCGTACCAAGCGAGGGCGAGCTTAACAAGCTTGGCTTTGATCGCATTTTCTTCGAAAAACCGGCGTCCACTTTCCCGGAAAATGCTCTACCGAGGCTGCGCAGCCTCAAGGAGGCGCGCCGCATAGCGCGCCATCTGGTCGACCTCGAGATTCACCGGCGCTCCCGGCGCCAGTGCGCCCAAGGTCGTCACTCTTAATGTGTGGGGGATGATCAGCACCGAGAACGTGTCGGCTTTCACCTCGTTGACAGTCAGCGAAACACCGTCGAGCGCGACCGAGCCCTTGGGGGCGATGAAACGCGACAGCGCGGCCGGCACGCGGAGCGTCAGCCCCGCCATGTCGACGAAATCGTCGCGCGCGATCAGTTCGGCAATTCCGTCGACATGGCCGCTGACCAGGTGGCCGCCGAGTTCGTCACCCATCCGCAGCGCGCGTTCGAGATTGAGGTGCGTACCGCGGCGCCAGCGTTCCGCCGTGGTCATGCGCAGGGTCTCAGCTGCCGCGTCGACCGCGAAGAATTGGCGGTTTCCCGCCCGGCCGCGCTCGACTACGGTCAGGCAGACGCCGGAGCAGGCAATCGAGGCACCGATATCGATGCTGTCGGAGTCATAGTTGCAGCCGATACGTAGCCGGCGCAGACCTTCGGCCTTCTCCTCTACGTCAAGCAGTTCGCCCAAGTCGCTGACAATGCCGGTAAACATCGCTTATCCGCGTTGATAGGTGTCGAGCCGGTCAGCCCCTACGGGCTCGCTACCGGCCACTCCGAGCTGGCGCCCCAACGCCGCCGCGGCGCCGGTATCGAGCGCGTCGATCCCGTCGGCCGCGAGCGCATGTTGCGAATGGAACAACTGCGCCTCATCGATAAGATCGGCCGCGAGCAACGCCGATGCAAGCGTCGGTCCGCCCTCCACCATCAGGCGGGTCACGCCACGCCCGGCAAGCAGTTTAAGCATCGCGGAGAGTTCGAGACGCCCGCCGCCGCCGGCGCTGCGCAACACCTCGACGCCCTCGGCGCGCAACGCATCTTCACGAGCCTTCGCCGCGTCGGCAGCAACGACAATCCAAAGCGGCACTTCGCGGGCGCTCTTCGCAAGGCGGCTGCCAAGCGGCAACCGTAACGCACTGTCGAGTACGACCCGCACAGGCGAAATCTTGCCCATTCCCGGCAGCCGGCACGTCAGCAGCGGATCGTCGGCCAGCGCGGTGCCGATGCCGATCATGATGGCGTCGCTCTGCGCCCGCATCAGATGCACCCGCTCGCGCGCGGCTTCGCCCGTGATCGCGATCGGCTTGCGTCCGGCTGCGCCCGCCTTGCCGTCGGCCGAGATGGCGAGCTTGAGCATGACATGCGGCCGTCCATCGCGCATGCGGCGGATGTGGCCGGCGTGATCGCGACGCGCCTCGTCGGCGCCAATGCCGACATCGACCGCAATACCCGCGGCGCGCAGCCGTGCGTGCCCATTACCTGCCACTTCGGGATTGGGATCCTTGATCGCCGAGACGACGCGCGACACGCCGGCCGCAACGATCGCGTCAGCGCAAGGCGGTGTCTTGCCAAAATGCGAACACGGCTCGAGCGTGACGTACATCGTGGCGCCGCGCGCAGCATCCCCCGCACGCCGCAGCGCCTCCGTCTCGGCGTGCGGCCGGCCGCCGGGCTGCGTCCAGCCACGGCCAACGATGGCGCCGTCCTTGACGAGCACCGCGCCAACCGCCGGATTGGGCCATGTGCGGCCGAGCCCGCGCCGACCGAGCGCAAGCGCCAGCGCCATGAAGCGGCTGTCATCGCTTGAATGACTGATCGTGTCGCTCACCGTCGCGCGCTCACTTGCGCGCGATCTCGGCGGCCTCTTCGCCCGTGAGTTCCGCCAGCGCGGTTTCGAAATCCTTGGCTTCGCGGAAATTGCGATAGACCGAGGCGAAACGCACATAGGCGACGTCGTCGAGTTCGCGCAAATACGCCATCACAGTCTCGCCAATCGTCTCGGAGGAGACTTCGCTTTCACCGAGGCTTTCCAACTCGCGCACAATCTTCGAAACCATCTGATCGATGCGCTCGGGATCGACTGAGCGCTTGCGCAACGCAATTTGCACCGAGCGCAAAAGCTTGTCGCGGTCGAACGGCGCGCGCCGGCCGTTGCGCTTGATCACTGTGAGTTCGCGCAACTGCACCCGCTCGAACGTGGTGAAGCGAAAATTGCAGGCAAGGCAGAAGCGCCGACGGCGGATCACGGAAGAGTTTTCCGCCGGCCGCGAATCCTTCACCTGGGTATCGAGGCTTCCACAGCTCGGACAGCGCATCCGCTCACCCTTCCGCCTATCCCACTACCCTTCATAGATCGGGAAGCGGCGCACCAGGCGCTCTACCTTCTCGCGCACGCTCGCTTCTGCGGCGGTATCCTGCTCGGCGCCCTTTTCGGAAAGCGCATCAAGCAGTTCGGAGATCAAATCGCCGACCTGCCTGAACTCGGCGATGCCGAAACCACGCGTCGTGCCGGCTGGCGTGCCAAGCCGCACGCCTGAGGTAACGGTCGGCTTTTCCGGATCGAATGGGATGCCGTTCTTGTTGCAGGTGATGCGAGCGCGACCGAGCGCGGCTTCGGCGACTTTGCCCGTGAGCCGCTTCTTGCGCAGGTCGACCAGCATCAGGTGCGTATCGGTACCACCGGAGACGATATCGAGGCCGCGGGCTTTAAGGGTTTCGGCAAGCGCCTTGGCATTTTCGACCACGCTCTTCGCGTAAAGCTTGAACGATGGACGAAGCGCCTCGCCGAACGCCACGGCCTTGGCGGCGATGACATGCATCAGCGGGCCGCCCTGCATGCCGGGGAACACCGCCGAATTGAGCTTCTTGGCCAGTTCCTCGTCATTGGTCAGGATCGCCCCGCCGCGCGGGCCGCGCAGCGTCTTGTGGGTGGTCGTGGTCACCACGTGGGCGTGAGGGAATGGGCTCGGATGCGCGCCGCCGGCGACCAGGCCAGCGAAATGCGCCATGTCGACCATGAGGTAAGCGCCGACCGCATCGGCGATCTCGCGGAATCGACGGAAATCGATGATGCGCGGATAAGCCGATCCGCCGGCGATAATGATCTTGGGCCGATGCTCTTTGGCGAGCCGCTCGACCTCCTCAATGTCGATGAGGTGATCGTCGCGGCGCACCCCGTAGGGCACAACCTTGAACCAGCGGCCGGAAAGGTTCACGGGCGACCCGTGAGTCAGGTGACCGCCAGCGGCCAGGTTGAGCCCCATGAAGGTATCGCCCGGCTGCATCAGCGCCATGAAAACCTCGGCGTTGGCAGAGGCGCCGGAATGCGGCTGCACATTGGCGAAGGCGCAGCCGAACAGCTTCGTCACCCGGTCGATCGCCAGCCGCTCGGCGACATCGACGAATTGGCAGCCGCCGTAATAGCGCCGTCCCGGTAGTCCTTCGGCGTACTTATTGGTGAGCACCGAGCCCTGCGCCTCGAGCACGGCGCGGCTGACGATATTTTCCGAAGCGATCAGCTCGATATCGTCGCGCTGGCGGCCGAGCTCCAGCCGGATCGCATCGGCGATTTCGGGATCGCTATCGCCCAGCGCGGCGCTGAAAAAGCCTTCATCCGCACTCTTCGCGCTCTGGGAAACCGGCATACCTCGCTCCTGACACCTGCAAGCCAACGCCCGCGTGATACACCCCTGCCCGCCCCGACGCCAGCGCACCGGCCCAAGGACTGGGGAATATCCGCAGGTACTGCCGCTAGATTTAGCGTCTGCAGATGGACTGCGCCAGTCTCAGGCGAAGCCGTATAGCGCTCGTGCGTTGCCGGAATAGATCTGCCGGCGCCGCTCCTCGCCAAGGTTCGCCGGGACAGCGATGAAGGGGTCGTCAAAGTCCCAGTGCGGGTAGTCCGACGAGAACAGGATCCGATCGTAGCCGATCGCCTCCATGATCTGGGCGAGGTGCTCGGGGTTTTCGGGCTCCTCCATCGGCTGGGTGGTGACCCAGAAATGCTCGTGGAGATATTCGGAAGGCGGGCGTTTGACGTGCGGCAGTCCGCTCTTCATGCGCTGCCAGCTGTGGTCGAGCCGATAGCCCAAACTCGGCAGCCAGCCGAAACCTCCCTCGATGAAGACGAATCTCAGCTGCGGGAAATGCTCGAACACCCCCTCCATGATCAGGCTCGTCACCTGCGCCTGGCAGGCGGACGCGTGCTCGGTCATCTCCTCGATGTAGAACGACGGCCAGCCGGTGTTGCTCACTGCGCGCCCGCTATAGCCGAACACGTGCACGCCGATCGGCAGCCCCGCCTCGCAGGCCGCCTCGTAGATCGGCCAGTAGCGGCGCCGGCCCATCAGGTCCGCGGTGCGGGTCAGCATGAGGATGTGAGCGAAACGGCGGTCGCCCTCGCGCTTTCGGATTTCCATGCGCGAGGCGTCGGGGTCCTCATACGGCACGATCAGCGAGGCTTTCAGCCGCGCGTCGAGCGCGTTCCAGTGATTGAGCTGGAACTCGTTGGCGGCGAACGCCAGCGCGGCCGAAAACTCGTCATTCTGCTCGCCCTGGCCCGACGGCGACAACGGATTCATCACGCCGTATTCGATGCCGTAGAGGTCGAGATGCTGCTCGCGCATGAACTCGTAATTGCTGGCCGGCAGTCCGCCATCCGGCGGCCACGAGTTACGTCGCGACGCCAGCGGCTGGCCCTTCGGGTACGGAAAGCCTTTGACGTAGCCGTGGTGCGAGCGCGCCCCATAGGTCTGTGCGTAGTCCCACCAGCGATTGCTGAGATATGGCCGCAAATCCTCGAGCGAGCTTTTTGGATGAATGTCGCAGTCGATGATCTGCACCTTGGTTTTGGCGCTGCGGTCGATCTGCCGGGCTTCAATGTTCACGGCGCTTCCTCCCTGATTTCTGGAAGCAACTCGGTCGTTCCTCATACGTAAAGGACGGGGCCAAAACTCGCAAGCTAACCCTCTCTTAAGCATGTCGGCATTATGGTGGGGTACGGTTGTACCCATTGAATTCCCGACGAAAATCTCCTCATGGCACGTCGCAAAGAAGCCCACGGTGGCGGGCACGGCTGGTTCGTTACCTTCGCGGATCTCATGGGACTGCTGGTCAGCTTCTTTGTGATGCTGGTCGCCTTCTCCAATCAGGATTTAAAGCAGATGCGGGCGGTGGCCGGCTCGATGCGCGAGGCGTTCGGCGTTCAGTTCAAAGACCATTTTGCCGGCCTGACCGAAATGGACGGCCTACCCACCCGCGAAAAGCTCAAATACTGGGGGCACGTTCAGCCCGAGGATTCGTCGAACAAGCCCGCACCGGATGAACACGGATTCGACGTCCCGGCCAAACGGGCCTTCAAACTCGCCATGGCCTCGCTGCGCCAGGCGCTGGAGAATCTACCAAGCCTTACCGAGGCTTCGCGTCATGTGGGCATTGAAGAGAGCCGCGAGGGTCTCAATGTCGAGCTTGTCGACCAGGACGGCGAATCGATGTTTCGAGGCGGCTCAACCGAGCCCAACGAGCGCATGCGCCGAATCCTTGAAAAGCTTGCCGACCCGCTTCGGGCAGCACCGTTTCGCATTTCCATTACCGGTCACACGGCAGCGCCGCGCGTGCCGACCGCCGGTTCCTCAAACTGGCAACTCTCGATCGACCGCGCCAATGCGGTCCGGCAGATTCTCGAACAGTCGGGTTATCCGTCGTCCAATGTTTTCCGCGTGGCCGGCAAGGCAGATACCGATCCGCTGATCAAAGAGGACCCGACATCGGCGCCCAACCGTCGCGTGACCATCACCTTGGTCTACGAGCCGCCGCCCGTGCCGCCCGATCTTGAGCCGTAGCCCTCCCGGGTCGCCTTTGCGCCTGCTCAGTGCGCCGTCGCCAGCAACACTTGCTGCGCGGGACCGGTATCGAGAACCAGCGTGCCGGTGGTGCCGTCGGCGGCGATGGCGCCATCGCTGGCAGTGACGAAAGCCGCGACGGTGTAGTTGCCGAGAAGTGCGATGTTCACGCTGTCGGTGCCGTTCGAAACGGTCAGAGTACCGCCCGCCGTGTCGCCGGAGAAGGTGACGCTCGTCCTGGCAGGATCATAGTGCAGGTTTGTCAGATCGATCGCATCGTCCGCAATCAGGTTGTATTCGAAGGAGCCCTCGATCCTCTGCCCGGCATCCGAAAAGTGCTGGTCATCGGCAAAGAAGTGGGTCTCTTCCGCCGTGGAGTCCTGCAGATAGGAATACTGATCGACCAGCGATACGCTGTTTGACTCCTGCGTTGTCGTGTTGGCGCCCCACAGGCCGTACCCTTTGTTGTCGCCATCAGTGTTGTTGGGGTCCGGCTCGGTCAGCGCCGGGTCGTTGGTTGATACCGTAGCCGTGGTGAATCCGTAATTGGTCGGATTGTCCTGGACGGTCTGCGACAGCTCATGGATGTCGCTCTTGATGTACGGAATGCCTGCCCGGTCGAGATCCTCATATAGATATTCCGAATAGTCGATCGAGGCCTGGGCTTTGTTGCCGACGTCGTTGACGAGGATGTGCCGGGCGCCGGCGTCGTACAGCGCCACGATTTCGTTGGCGAGGGTCTGCGCCTGCGGAGCGAGATAATCGTCCTGCACCACCTCCGAACTGGACTGGCTCCTTACATAAGCGGAATCGTTGGCGCCGGAACTGACGACATAAAGCGCCGAGGAATCGGCGACGCCGCCGGTCGAATGCAGATAGGCTTGTATCTGACCGACAGTCGACAGCACGGCCGGATTGACGACGCCGGTGCTCTCCTGAAACGAGTTGGTCAGGCCGCCGTTGCCGATATCCGTGCCGCCGCCCATGTCGGCGGCGTCGAACGCTCCCGAAATCGCGTAATCATTGCCACCGAGGGGGTTATACGCAGAGGTCATGCTCAGGCCGAACATGGCGGCGAGGTCCTGAACGTTCATTTGGCCGACGCCGACCGGCGAATCCGTACCGCCGTTGGCCAGCGCGTTTTGCAGCCGCGCGGTGAGGTCAGGATCGCCGAGGTCCTCGGACAGAAATTGCAAGGAACCGACATCGACGGAGCTGTCACCAAAGGCGAACATGTTGGAGAAAGTGGTCGGCTGTTGCCCGGCAAAGCCGGATACCGTGCCGCTGAAGGTCGAATCGATCTTCAGCGTGCCGGCAACGCCGGCCGCGAAGTTGACGTTGGCCGCCGACGCGCCGCCGAATTCAATATCGCCGCCGGCGATGGTGCTCGATACGGCGCCGACATTGCCGCTGACGATCACGGCGCTGCCGAGGCCGTTCGACATCAGGGCGCTGGTCGTGCTGATGGTGCTGTTATTGATAGTGAGCGTGCTCAACGTATTGGCTATCAGCGTTCCGCTGCCGGTCACGGCGAGGTTCGACAGCGAACTCGAATCGCTGTCTGCGACAGTGTCGGCGAAGCTGCCGGCCCCGAGGGACAGCGTGCCGCCGCTGATCGCCGCACTGGACAAATTCACATGGGCGTCGGGCCCCGAGGCCTCGACGAAACCGGTGCGACGGGTGATCGGAAAGATGATGCGCGTGGTGTCGGTGACCGTTCCGTCGATGGTCAGGCTTGCGTCCCTTCCCAACGCCGCCAGTTCGCCGCTGTTGCTGACATTGCTGACGATGGTGACGCCCTGTGCGGTGGTGCCTTCGATCAGGCCGGAATTCGTGATGGTGTGAAAGCCGGTATTGAGGATCAGGCCGGCGGTGACGCCGTTGCCGATTATGCTCGCCTCGTTGTTGAGAATGAGATTGGTGCCAATCGTGCCGGAGCCTTCGATGGTGTTGCCGGCGTTAGTCAGGGTCTTCGCGAACAGGAATGAGAAAAATGGAAACGGAAATCGCGGCGCCACGCCGCCGATGACATTATGAGAATCGTCGCTGAGCTGGACGACACCTTCGCCGCTCAGAACCGCGTTGCTTGCGATGATGAAATCGGTGGCGCGGCCTGTCGAATTTAGAGCGATCTTTCCGGTGTTCCGAAATGTGCCGCCGATCTCCAGCGCGCCCGCATCGGCCACGCTGATCGTGCCGGCGCTGGCGCCGGTACCGGTGGTCCCATTGGTGTTGTCGAGCCTGTGGCCGCTCGTGATCGCGAGCGTCGCCGTATTGATTGTCGTCAGCGATCTGATCGTCGCGTTTGCGCCGACCGTTACGGTGTAGGTGCCGCGGGCATCGACGGCGACGTCGCTATTGGCGTTCGGCACCGTATTGGTGCTCCAGTTCGCCGCGACGCCAAATTGGCCGTCGACGCCTCGTTTCCAGTGGGTGATCGGCATAAGGTCGCCCCTTTCGCCGGAAGAGCCGCTATCGTTGCACCTGAAGGCTAGCTTGCCGTCCCACGCCTGACAACCGCTCCAAAAATAGCAAACTCTCGACTTCGAACGGCGCGGATTTTGCCGAGCACAAGCATCAATTTTTATCGACCGATGACTGCAGTCAATGTCCAGCGCGCTGCGACGCCAACGTCAGGCGCGTGCTTATCCGCGGCCGCATGACGCGATTGTAATCGCCACACCGCAATTTGGAATCTGGCGGCCGGGTGTTAGACTTCCGGTCAACTAGCGCCGAAGTTTGCAACCAATCGGGCGCCGACGTGGGGAGCGCAACCTCGGCAGGATGCGCCTGCATGTCTGCGAGGGAGGAGACGGCATGAGTCTGCTGCAGCTCTGCAGAATCACATTGTGTGTCGTTGCCACGGCAAGCTTCGCAACGCGAGGAACGGCGGCAGACAGCGTCGCCAGCTTCTACCATGGCAACACCGTCCGGGTGATCATCCCGGCTTCAATGGGCGGATCGGTGGCGGTTTACGGTCGCCTGATGGCCGACTACATCGGCCGCCACATTCCGGGCCACCCCACGGTCGTGGCGACTGCGATGCCCGGCGCAGGCGGCGTGCAGTCGGTGGATTACGTGTTCAATGCCGCAGCGAAGGACGGCACCGTCATCGGCGAAATCTTAAGTCCCTCGGTTCTGGTGCCGATGCTGAACGGCGCGAAATTCGATGCCCGCAAAATCCAGTGGTTGGGTTCGCTGGCGGCAAGACCCGGCGTTGTCGCCGTATGGCACACGGCGCGCGCCACCACGCTTGAACAAGCGAAGAAGATTCCACTCAATTTCGGCTCGAGCGGCGTCGGCGCTGGTAATTTTCAGATTCCGACACTGGCTGACGCTGTGCTTGGCACGCGCTTTAAGGTGGTCATGGGCTATCCAGGGGGCGCCGAGATCAACCTTGCGATCGAGAAAGGCGAACTCGATGGCCGATTCAATTATTGGTCCGGCTGGACCTCGGCGAAGCCCGATTGGATACGCGATCGCAAGCTCGTGTTCCTTTTCCGCACCGGCCCCGTTGCTCCCTACATGCCGGCCGGACTGCCCGCGTTCGGCGATCTGGCGAGCGGTCAGGACAAGCAGATGGTGCAGCTCGCGGAGGGGCCCGATAATATCGGAGTCGGTTTCTGGACCGCGCCGGGAGTGCCGGCGGACCGCTTTGCCGCTTTGCGGAAGGCATTTGAAGATATGACGCGCGACAAGGACTTTCTGGCGCAGGCGCAGAAGCTGCGCACCCCGATTGCGCCCGTTCCAGCTGCGGACCTGACCAAGATCGTCGCCTCGCTTTATGAGACACCGGCCGCAGTCGTCGACCGGTTCAAAGAGCTGACGACTCCCAAACACTGACGCTTCATCCACACGCACGATAACCGTACGGCCGCGCGCGGCCCAAAAAGGAGACAGTGATGAACGACACCTCAACAGCCCACCCGTCCTTCAAGAGCGAGGTGCCGGTCAATCTGCCCGGCAACGTGAGCGAACCGGAATATTATTCCGACGCCATGGTGGAGCTGCTGCGGCGGCTGGACGTGGAATATGTCTTTCTGCTGCCGGGATCGAGCTATCGCGGACTGCATGACTCGCTGGTCAATTTCGGCCGCAACCACAAGCCGAAGATCATTCTTGCGACGCATGAGCAGATCGCCGTTTCGATGGCGCACGGCTACGCCAAGGCGACCGGACGCGTCGGCGTTTGCATCCTGCACAACCTGGTCGGCCTGATGAACGGCTCGATGGCCGTCTACAACGCGTATGGCGACCATTCGCCGGTGCTGGTGCTCGGCGGCAGCGGCCCGCTCGATACCAGCGAGCGGCGCTGGATCGATTGGCTGCATTGTGCCAACACCCAAAGCGATATCGTGAAACCGTACGTCAAATGGGCGGACGAGCCGACAACCGGACAGGCGATACTTGACGCCATCGGACGCGGCCACAAGACCGCGCTCACCGAGCCGCGTGGCCCGGTCTATGTCACGCTCGATTGCGGCATACAGGAGCACCGGATCGCCGATGGGCTTCGAATTCCCGATGCCAAACAATTTGCCGCACCGCCCCCGCCCGCCGCCAATCCGGACGCGCTCGACGCGGCCGCGGCCAGCTTGATCGCCGCGGAATTCCCGCTGATCGTCGGCGGCCGGTTCGGCATCGATCCCGCCGCGACCGCGCCCCTAGTCGAATTGGTCGAGCTGGTCGGCGCCGCCTATCGCGACGATCTGGCGCTGGTGGCGTTTCCTACCAACCACCCGCAGAATTTGAGCGGCGACCGCGGCTTGCTGAAGGAAGCTGACGCAGTCCTGGCGATCGACTGCCGCGATGTCGCGAGCTTGCTCGATGGGTATCCGGGCGACAAGGAGCATGTCGGCTCCGGACGGGAGCGGGCCGGCCGCAAGGTGATCGACATGTCGCTAAACGACATGGCGATGAGTTCGTGGTCCCATCTCAAGGGGCCGTTGCCGCTCATCGATGTCCAATTGAGCTGCGAGCCGCTCCTCGGAATGCGCCAGCTCGCCGACACAGTGCGCAAGCACCTCTCCGCCGACGCCGACGGGCGCGCCCGCGTTGAGCGGCGCAAGGCGGCCCTCACGGAGCGTCATCGGCGGCTGCGCGCCGGGCAGCGTGAAGCGGCGCGCAAGGGCTGGGACGACAGGCCGATCGCGCCAGCCCGGCTCGTGTCCGAACTCTGGGACGCCGTCAAAAATAAAAACTGGTTTTTGACGGTGCGTAATCAGTCGAGCTTTCCGGAGGGCATCTGGGAGTTTACCGGCGCGGGCCAATATCTCGGCCACAACGGCGGCGGCGGCGTCGGCTACGGCCCGGGCGCAGCAGTCGGCGCCGCAATCGCGAACCGCGATTCCGGCCGGTTGTGCGTGGCGCTGTTCGGCGATGGGGACTTTGTCATGTCCGCGAGCGCCATCTGGACCGCCGTGCACTACCGGGCACCGATGCTGGCCATCATCAATAACAACACGACGTGGGGCAACGACGAGAAACACCAGCTCGAAGTTGCCGCGGATCGTGGACGGCCCCCGGAAAATGCCTGGATCGGCCAACGCATGGTCAATCCGGGAATTGATTACGCCACGACCGCCAAGAGCTTCGGTGCATGGAGCGCGGGACCCATCACCGACCCCGCCGAATTGCCGGGCATCCTCCGGCAGGCGATTGCCGAGGTCGAGAAAGGCGGGGTCGCCGTCGTTGACGTGCACACCAAGCTGACGTGAGGCCCATGAGCCGGCGCGCGTTAGCCCTCACCCCGGGCTGTGCGCCGGCTTCTTCCAGATGCCTCGCTTCTGCATCAGGGTAACCTGCTTGTCGATCACTTCACGTTTATAGTCAGCGTGCTTGCCGGGAATCTTTTCCAGATACTTGTTCTTCGGATAGATCGGCTTCTCGTAGATGATCTGGGCGAGCTCTGAGCGCACGTCCTTGAGCCAGTTTGTAACCTGCGCCGACTCGCGATGGTGGCGCAGCGCCTCGATGTTGATGACGCCGGCCACGAAGGTGGAACCGTTGGTGTCGCGCTGCTTGCCGACGAGTTGGCCGCGATAGTCGACGATCATCGACTGGCCGCCGCCGGCGTCGATGCCGAAATGGCGGCCTTCGGGATAAAGGTGATAGCTGCCGATATTCGGCGCCACGATGTACATGTTGTTTTCGAGCGCGCGGGCGCGATTGGAAATCTCGAACACGTCGTTCTCGGTGAACGGGCACGGCATCGAGGCGCGGTAGACGACCTCGGCGCCGTTCATGGCGAGCCCGCGGCCGTTTTCAGGATAATTGCCCTCCATCGCCATCATGATACCGAGGCGGCCGATCTTGGTGTCGGCGACCGGCCAGAACGCGTCGAGCGTGCGGCCGTATTTCTCGATCCACCAGTCGTAGACGTCGTGCGGCGATACCGAGCGCTCGACCGGAAGCAGCGCCGAAATTTTGTGGTGCTGCAAAATCACCTCGCCGTCGGGATCGACGATGAAGCCTACGTTGAAAAAGCGGTCCGGCCAGTCCTTATGGCGGGCCTTGGCCTGCGCCATGATGAAAACATTCCATTGCTTCGCGAGCTTGCCGATCTCATCGGTCTCTGGGCCGGGAATATCGATACAGCAGGTCCGCGCGTAGTCGGCGTGATCGACATCGAGCACCTCGTCGTTGAAGCCCATCAGCGCGCCTTCGGGGATCGCGAGCAGTTTCACCGGGATGTCGAGATTCGACAGCCAGAACGCCGCCTTGGTCAGACTCTTGATGTGCTCGATATTGTGCTCGATGTCGTCGCGGCGGCGGATGCCGTAGAAGGTCGGGATGAGGCCGACGGCGTTATAGGGTTCGATCACCGGGTTACTCCTTTACTCGCACGCAACACAATTGCCCGTCATTGCGAGGCGGAAGCGCGTTCACGCCCGTCTTCGACGGGCTGAGGCGACGAAGCAATCCAGGCGGCCTCTCAGTTCTGGATTGCTTCGCTTCGCTCGCAATGACGATTAAGCCGCGACGCTGGGCAGACCCGCCAGCGCCATGGCGAGTTCACCTTCGTCGTATTTCTGATCCACCAGCTTGCCTTCGAAATAGTTGATGTAGGCGCCCATATCGAAATGGCCGTGGCCCGAGAGGTTGAACAGAATGGTCTCGGACTTGCCCATCTGCTTGCAGCGCAGCGCCTCGTCGATGGCGCAGCGCACCGCGTGCGTCGCTTCCGGCGCCGGGACGATGCCCTCGCAGCGCGCGAACTGCACGCCGGCATCGAAACAGGCCTTTTGCTGATAGGCGACGGCCTCGATCAGTCCGAGTTCGTAGATGTGCGACACGATTGGCGCCATGCCGTGATAGCGCAGCCCGCCGGCATGGAAACCCGGCGGAATGAAAGTCGAGCCGAGGGTGTGCATCTTCACCAGCGGGGTAAGATGCGCCGTATCGCCGAAGTCATAAGCATACTTGCCGCGGGTCAATGTCGGACAGGCCGAAGGCTCGACCGCGACGATGCGGCGGCGCCGCCCGCCACGCAGCTGCAGGCCGAGGAACGGGAACACGAGGCCCGCGAAATTCGAGCCGCCGCCGGTGCAGCCGATGATAACGTCCGGATCGTCCCCGGCCATTTCCATCTGCTTGATGGCTTCCTGGCCAACGACGGTCTGGTGCAGCAGCACGTGATTGAGCACCGAGCCGAGCGAATATTTCACGTCCGGATTCTTCGCCGCCATTTCCACCGCCTCGGAAATGGCGATGCCGAGCGACCCCGGGCTCTTCGGATCCTTGGCGAGGATCGCTCGGCCTGAGTTGGTCTGGTCGGACGGCGAGGGCAGGCAGCGCGCGCCGTACGTTTCCATCAACGCGCGGCGATACGGTTTCTGATCGTAGGAGATGCGGACCTGAAAGACCGTCACGTCGATGCCGAACAGCGCCCCCGCGAAGGCGAGCGAGGAGCCCCACTGCCCTGCGCCGGTTTCGGTCGAGAGTTTTTTGATGCCCTGTTCTTTGTTGTACCAGGCCTGCGGCACGGCGGTATTCGGCTTGTGCGAGCCCGCCGGCGAGACGCCTTCGTATTTGTAATAGATCTTTGCCGGCGTCCCCAGCGCCTGCTCCAGCCGCCGCGCGCGGATCAGCGGCGACGGCCGCCACATGCGATACACGTCACGGATCGGTTCGGGAATGTCGATGGTGCGTTCCTGCGACACCTCTTGCAGGATCAGCGCCATCGGAAACAGCGGCTCAAGATCGCTCGGCCCGATCGGCTGCTTGGTTCCGGGATGCAGCACCGGCGGCAGCGGCTGCGGCAGATCGGCCGCGAGATTGTACCAGGATTTCGGAATTTGTCCTTCGTCCAGGACGAACTTGATCTGATCGCTCACGCCAAACTCCCCGCAACTGGTTACATTGCGGTACCATATACTAGCGGGTCGGGCGTGGAAACGCGGCCAGGAGTTAAGCGTCAAGGTTAATGGCGGCGACGGATGTCTGCGCGCGTTTAGTGGAGGCCGTTTCCCAAGCTCGGCGCTTTGCACAACCCCGGGTCTGCAGCGCACCACTTCGTGCTGCGCGGCGCCCAGGAAAACGAGTTAGAGCGCGACGACGCGGTCAACATGGAGCTTCCAGTTGCCCGGCGGGGGCTGGCGACCGGAAAGCCAGTGGCCTGTGACTTTCCCCTCCCACTCAACAGGCAGCACCATGCCGCGCAAAAATTTTGCTCCTATCTGCGGCGAAGACCAGGCAATCACCGTATCCGATCCTGTCTCCCACCATGCATCGCCCGGACGGAGATCGCGCGCGGACTCGGCATCCTGCTGGACGTTGAAAGTGCCTTCGAGGAGACAGCGGATCCCCGGTCCCGGATGCTGATGCCGATCGGCGATGCGGCCCGCGGGCGTAAAGATGCGGTCGAGCCGGAACAGCCAGCGCGTGCCCTCCCCGATAGCGAGGCTGGTGATGACCCGCGACATGCGCAGATGCGACAGCACGCCACTACCCTGCTGCAGAACCGGCGCAGCATTCGGAAGCGTCAGCTCCCAACGCCAGACCTCGCTCCACGCGCCGGCCGATCTGAACGCGAGCGGCTCGTCACAATAGAGCGCGTCGTCGGCGCTCACGCTCTCGCCGTTGATGAGGGCTGCGCCGTGGCGCACGTAAAGCAGGCGGTGCGCCGCCGGTAACGCTTGCGCGGTCGCGCCGGCGGCGGCGATCTGGTCGTGATAGAGGTTCAGCGAAAACGGCATGGCTCTGCAACTTGTCCGCGTCAGCCTAACCCGGATTGAGTGGAAGAGAAATCCGGGCTACTCGCTTTCATCGGGTGGATAAAAGCAAAGAGCAAGAGCGTTATGGCGACTGATCCGCGAATGATGGATTTGGCGGCGGCAGGAAAAGTCCGCGTGGCGATTTTCCTGCCTCAATATACCAAAGACTCGGCGACGGGCACGTTGCGGGGAATTGGCATGGGTTTCGTTGCCATGGAAATGGGCCGTGCGCTTGCCGAACGTCTTGGCATCGCGCTCGCGCTGGTCGAAAATCCGACGCCGGTATCGGCCGCGGAGGCGCTGAAATCCGGCACCTGCGACCTGGCTTGCCTCGGCATCGATCCAAAGCGCACGGCTGAGCTCGATTTTTCGCCCGCCGTGGTTCAATTCGACTACACGCTGCTGGTGCCGGCCGGCTCGGCAATTCAATCCTTTGCCGACGCCGACCAGCCAGGACGCCGGATCGCGGTCGTGCTCAATCACGCCTCGACCTTCGCGCTGCAACGCATGGCAAAAAACGCCGAACTCGCCGGCACTGAATTGCCCGACGCCGCTTTCGACCTCCTGCGGGAAGGCAGCGTCGACGCCTTCGCGGCGCCACGCGAGCAACTTCTCGATTATTGCGAACGCTTGCCCGGCTCGCGCGTGCTGGCGGCGGGCTACGGCATCAACAACGCGGGAATTGCGATCAGACAAGGCCAACCGGAGCGGCTGGCCTACATCCGCGAATTCGTCGAACAGGCCAAAGCATCCGGCGTGATCGCCGATATCATCGCACGCGGCAACTTGCGCGGGTTTCGCGTCGCACCTGCGGCCGGCTCGGTGTCTGACTGAGGGCGCTCAGCCGTCGACTTTATCGTCGGGCAGATACTGCTCGTGCCACAGCGCGTTCAGGATACCGAGGCCGGCGGCGAAGCCGATGCCGAGCATCCAGGTGAAATACCACATGGCGTGTCCTCAATAAGAACTGTGTCAATAAAGACTTGCCGAGTTCTTCTCGACCAGGCTCGCGGTCACTACACCGCGCAAGACGCGGAACGCGATCGCGGTGTAGATGAGTACGATCGGCAGGAAGATCACTGTCGCAACCACCATGACGAACAGCGTCAGCCGGCTCGACGAAGCGTCCCACACCGTCAGGCTTGCGGCGGGAGCGATATCCGACGGCATCAGGAACGGAAACATGCTGACGCCCGCGGTCGCGATGATGCCGAATATGCCGATGGCGCTGGCGACGAACGCCAAGGCGCTCCGCTGCGTTCGCGTGAACAGGAGAGCGAGCAGCGGGCCGAGCACGCCGAGCACCGGCGCCGCGATCATCCAGGAATGGGCCGCATAGTTGGCGAACCACTGGCCGGGCTGGCGCACCACCGTCTTCAGCAGCGGATTGGACGGACCGTCCGCCACAACGGCGCTGGTGATGGCGTAGCCATCGATACCGAGCCTCACCCAAAGTCCCGCAACCGCAAAGAGAATGACGGTCAGCAACGCGCCAATACCCGCAAAAGAGCGCGCCCGCGCCTGTACGGCGCCGTCGGTCTTCAACGTCAGATAGGTTGCGCCGTGGGTAGCGAGCATCGCGGCCGATACCAGGCCGCAGAGGAGACCGAACGGGTTGAGTAATTCCCACAGGCCACTGCCCTGGTAGAAAATGCGCAGGTCGTTGTCGATGCGGAATGGGACGCCTTGCAGCAGATTGCCGAACGCCACGCCGAACACGACGCTCGGAACAAGGCCGCCGGCAAACAGCGCGTAATCCCAGAACGCGCGCCAACGCCGATCGGCAATCTTGTTGCGGAATTCGAAGCCGACCGGCCGCACGATCAGCGCCGCCAGCACCAGGAACATGGCGATGTAAAAACCGGAGAAAGATGCCGCGTAGAGTGGCGGCCACGCCGCGAATATGGCGCCACCGCCGAGAATGAGCCAGACCTGATTGCCGTCCCAGAACGGCCCTATGGCATTGATCGTCACGCGCCGCTCCGGATCGGTACGCGCCACGAACGGCAGCAGCATCGCGGTACCCAGATCGAAGCCATCCATGACGGCGAAACCGATCAACAGCACGCCGAGCAGCAGCCACCAGATGATTCGTAGCGTTTCATAATCGAGCGGGATCGACATTTTTATGTCTCCTACTCCGCCGGAACTGCCGCGGGCCCCAGAGCCGGCTCAAGGCCCAACGCTTTGACAGGCCCCATGACGATGTATTTGCGCATCAGCATGATATCGACCACGAGTAGCGCCGAATAAAACAGGATGAAGCCGCACAAGGTGAACAGCACCTGCGCGCCCGACACCGACGACGCTGCCAGAAATGTCGGCAGCACGCCGTCGATCGCCCAAGGCTGCCGGCCGTATTCGGCGACCACCCAACCCAGCTCGGTGGAAATCCAGGGCAGCGGCAGCGACCACAGCCCGAGCCGCAACAGCCAAGCACGCGAGAAGTTGCGATGCGAGGCGTCCCAGAACAACAGCGCAAAGAACGCTATGAAGTAGAAGCCAAGCCCCACCATGATGCGGAAGCTAAAGAACAGCGTGCCGATATCAGGCACCGTGCTGGCCGCGGCCTTGGCAATGGTCGCGTCGTCGGCCTTGCGCGGATCGTCGATATAGCGCTTGAGCAGCAGCGCGTAGCCGAGATCGGCGGCGTGATCGCGCAGCGTCGTCCGAGCCTGCGCATCGTTGCGATTTGCCTGCAACGCTTCAAGCGCGTTGTACGCGATAAGACCGGCGCGAATTCGGGTCGCTGTGTTCGCCACCAGTTCGTCAATCCCGGGAATCGGCAGGGTAAAAGAGCGCGTGGCGATGATGCCAAGCGCCCAGGGAATGCGGATGGCGTAGTCGACCTTGCGCTCGGCGGGATCGGGAATCCCGACGAGATTGAAGCTCGCCGGCGCGGGCTCGGTCTGCCACATGCCCTCGATGGCGGCGAGCTTCATCTTCTGGTTTTCAGAAACCGTGTAGCCACTCTCGTCACCGAGAATGACGACGCAGAGCGCGGCAGCGAGCCCGAATGCGGAGGCAACGATGATCGAACGCTTGGCGAAGGGCTGGAAGCGGCCGGCGAGCAGGTAATAGGACGAGATCGCCACGACAAACATCGAGCCGACGACGTAACCGGCGCCGACCGTGTGGACGAATTTTGCCTGCGCCACCGGATTAAAGATCAGATCCCAGAACGAGGTCAGCTCCATCCGCATGGTGTCGGGATTGAACGCGGCGCCGACCGGATGCTGCATCCAGCCGTTGGCGATCAGAATCCACAGCGCCGAAAAGTTCGAGCCGAAGGCGACGAGCCAGGTCACGGTGAGATGGCCGAGCTTCGGCAGACGATCCCAGCCGAAGAAGAACAGGCCGACGAATGTCGATTTCAGAAAGAACGCCATCAGGCCTTCGATGGCGAGCGGCGCGCCGAAAATGTCGCCGACATAGTGCGAATAATACGCCCAGTTGGTGCCGAACTGAAATTCCATGGTGATGCCGGTGGCGACCCCCATGGCGAAATTGATGCCGAACAGCTTGCCCCAGAACCGCGCCGTGTCCCGCCAGATCTCCCGGCCGGTCATCACATAGGCGCTCTCCATGATGGCGAGCAGAAACGACAGGCCGAGCGTGAGCGGCACAAACAGAAAATGGTAAAGCGCGGTGACCGCAAATTGCAGCCGAGACAGGATGACGGGGTCGAGATGAGACATGAACTGCGTCCGTGCTTTGCTGTCTTTGCGTTTAGCGCTTCGCGCCGAGCACCCTCGCCATCGTGCTCGCGTCGACCTGTGGCTGCGCGCTGTCGGGGAAGCCGAACGCCTTTATGCCTGCAATGCCGATCAGCTTAATGACGAGCACAAAGACGATTGCCTTGGCCAGCGGTGTTCGTGGCCACAGTCCGGCGGCGAGAAACGCGCCCATCGAGGAGAGAATTGCGCGCAATTGCTCCTCCGCGCCGGATCGTGTCAAACCGAAACCGACTCGCGGGAAAATCGTGCGCCCTTCGATGCGCGCTTACAACTAGGTATTTGTCCGGAGGTAGCCCGTTGCCGTCTGTTTGAAATCAGTCGGACGAGCGGCCTGCGCTACAACCTGGTCGTCTGCGGCGGTATCGGCTCATTGAGTCCGTCGCGGCCATAGATATCGTCGCGGAACTGCACGATGCCATCGGACGCCGACCACCCCGTGACATAGACCCAGTGCAGCGGCACCGGCTTGACCAGCCGGGCGTTGACCTGATTGCCCGACGCAATGGCCTGATCGATCGCCTCACGCTGCCAGCCCTTGGTTTCATCGAGCAGCCAATAGACCAGGTCGCGCACGTTCTGCACGCGGCAGCAACCGGACGAGTCCCAGCGGTAATCGCCGCCAAACAGTTCCCTCTCATCGGTATCGTGCATGTACACGCCATAGGGACTGGGAAAATTGATACGCAGGCGCCCGAGGGAATTGAAATCGCCCGGATCCTGCCGGAACGTGTAATGAACCGCGTCTTCCGAATACCAGTCGATCTGCGACGGCTGCAGCTCGTTGTGCTTGGCGTCGTATATGCGGATGTGATTTTCGTTCAGATACTCCGGATCTTTCTCCATGATTGGAATCAAATCTTTACGAACGATCGAGACCGGCACCGTCCAGTAGGGATTGAAATTGACTTCGACGATCTTGCTGTTGATATCGGGCGACGGGCGCGACGGTCTGCCGACGACGGCGGTGTAGCGCGCCACCGCGACGTCGTGCTCGATCGCTTCGACGCGCGCCGCCGGAAGATTGACGACCACGTAACGCGGCCCGAGATTGCTGGTCAGCGTCTTGAGCCGCGAAATATTGACTTTGAGCTGATCGCGCCGCGTCGCCGCAGGGATGTTCATCGCCATCAGCGTCAGTTCGCGCACCACGCCGTCGGTGGTCAGCCCGTGGCGCGCCTGAAACCGCCGTACCGCCGCTTCGACATATGAATCATAAATATCGTTGCCGACCGCATTGGGATCGAGGTCGCCCGACACGGCGAGCCGCTGCCGCAGATCAACGACGCTCGGGTGCCGCATGCCGAGGTGCAGTTCGTCGACCTTCGGCACTTGCGGCCAGCCGCCGCGCGCGGCGATGCCATCGTAGGTTTTCACAGCCTGCTCGGTGAAGTCGGCCGTCTGCGGCGATAGCGTCGGCGCAGTGGCCTTGGGCATGTGGATAGTGCGAGACGATTGATCGAAGGTCTGGCCGAACTCGCCGTGCTGACCGTCGCCCATCAGCGCATCGAGCGCCGGGTCAGCGGCGGCCCGCCGCGCCGCTGCACCGGCAGCCGCGAACGCTGTCGCACCCGCCATGCGTCGCAGAAACCGGCGCCGATCCGGATTTCGCCCGAACCCTTCAGTCTTCTCATTCATGGAAACGTCATCCGCAGCTTGCGACCGCCAAAACCGGCGGATAGTCGTAGCCGCCCCCAGTTTCGAAAATTTATCACGGCCGTGGGCGGGACCAAAGGTACCAGGTCGCCCAGCCGCCCGAACACAATTCGACCATGCGGCGCCCGCTGGGCGGTTTTATGACCATCCTAAGCGGGCATTATGGGCTCGCAGGCGCTGCCCCATGGAACAGGCGATGGGCCGGCGCATTTGGCTGCTGGCAGGAGTTGTCATGGGTGCAATCAGGTTGTTGGCCAGTCCCGTTCGCCGCATCGCAAGTTCGCGGCTCTTTCAACTTGCCGCTGTCGTCGCGATCATTCTCCTGCTCGATCACTACGCTTACGACTATGCGGCGCTCCGTTCGGTGGCCGAGTCACTGAAGATCTGGTCACCGCATCTGTGCAGCTCTGCTCGGACTTTTTCCGGGTCGGCCTGCTGACCGATCCCGTGCTGCAGGTCGGGCTGATGATCGTGTACGTGTACGTGGTCTGCCTTTTGATTTTCTTCGTGCTGCGTCACGCCACTCGAAAGACCATCGACGTCGTCGGCCGGCACAATTTTCTCTGGCTGCGCAGCAGTATCGCCCGTGAGCGTGGCATTGCCGCCTATCAAGCCTGGGTGCCGCTCGAGACCATCAGGCCGCCCGGCTACCCGCAGGACAGGTGGGAACAGGAATATGCGTGGCCGGCGGACAACAAGCCGCCCTATCCGCCCCTGTGGCAGCGCATCCTGCGCGAGACCATCAGCGGGGCTTTGATCCTGGCGGCCATCGCGGTCGTGCTGCAATACTTCACGCCATTCCCGGTGCTGAGCTGGCTGCACGAACTTGTTTGATGATCGCTGCGCGACGCAAAAAGACCCCGGCATTGCTGCCGGGGTGAAGGCACGCCAGTACGACGAAGATTCCTGGCGAAGAGACTCCGCTCTTCAGCACGTGATTCCGAGTACGACCCGGCTATCGAAAAATCGTGCGCCGCTTAGAGCCGGTAGAGGATCTGATCGGTCCAGAACCGCTCGAGTTGGTGCAGCGCCTTGTTGAGGACGCCGAACTCGTCGGCATTGATGCCGCCGACCTGCTCCACCGTGCGGACGTGCTTGTGATACAGCGCGTCGACGATGTCGCGCACCTCGCGCCCGCGATCGGTGAGCTTGATCCGAACCGACCGGCGATCGACGCGCGAGCGCTGGTGATCCAGAAAGCCCATCTCAACGAGCTTCTTGAGGTTATAGGAGACGTTGGAGCCGAGGTAATAGCCGCGCGTGCGCAGCTCCCCCGCGGTCAGCTCCTTGTCGCCGATATTGTAGAGCAGCAACGCCTGCACCGAATTGATGTCGGCGCGGCCGCGGCGATCGAATTCGTCCTTGATCACGTCAAGGAGACGACGGTGGAGCCGCTCGACCAAGGTCAGCGCCTCCAGATAGTGCGGCCGGATGTGGTCGAAACGCGCCTCACGTTCGGCGGGCTCGACCGTCTTTACGACGGCTTTCATGAGTAGACGCCCTTCTTAGTCAAATTTGTTGTCGCCCGACGGGCCCTGTTTCCCGCCGTATCGCGCAAACATAGTCGGATCGCTCTAAGATCAGTTTAAATAACACGCTAAAAATACGGTTTATTCGCCACGCTGCCGACGCGAATACGCCGCAATTTGCCGTCGAAAACTTGACGCTTTGTTCACCGCGGCTGTGCGGCTCGCAGTTATTGCGTATTGCGCCTACTGCATTTTCAGATGCGCGTCGGCGATGATGCGGCGGTAATCGTCATAATCCTTGCGCAATACGGCGTCGAACGCCGGCCCGCAGGCATTGCCCGGGAAAAAACCGAGTGCCTTGAATTTCGCCTCGACCTTGGGGTCCTTGATGGCGGCGCTAAACCAACCGGTAAGCTTGTCGATCATTGTCTGCGGCGTTTTTGCCGGCGCGACGACGGCGCCGAAGAAGTCGGCCGAGACATCCTTGTAGCCGGACTTGATCGCCGTCGGCACGTTGGGCAGCAGCGAAATTCGCTCCGGCGACGTGGTGACAAGGGCGCGCAACTTTCCGGTCTCCAACTGTCCGTGCAGGGTCGAAAGGTCAGCCAGCGCCGCAGTGACAGTGTTGCTTAACAGCGCCTGAATCGCAGGCGGGTAGCCCGGAAATGGCACAAAAGTGATGTCTGCCTTGGCACTGCGCTTGAGCATCTCGAAGGCCAACTGGGAAGACGTCGCCGGGCCGATGGTGGCAAGCGTCAGCGCTCCGGGCCTGGCATGAGCTGCGGCAATAAAATCGGCAAGCGTGCGATATGGCGAGCCGCTGTTGACGACGATGAGCGGCGGGAAACTCGCCAGTTCGCAAATCGGCACGAAGTCCTTCAGCGGATCGTATTTGAGCGTGCGCACGTTGGGCAGCACGACAAACGAATTGGAGATGATCCCGAGCGTGGTGCCGTCGGGCGGCGCATGGGCCACGTATTCGGTGCCAATTTCGGTTGCCGCGCCCGGATGGCTCTCCACCACCATCGAAGGACCGCCGCCTTCACTGACATGCTGCGCCACGATGCGCGCCATCGCATCGGCCGGACCGCCGGGTGGAAACGGCAGGATCAACCGGATTGGCCTGCTGCCCTGCGCCCACGCAAAGGAGGCGAATGCTCCCGCGAGGGACAGCACGACCAGAGCGGCGGCGACGCGAATTCGCGTATGCCATTGCATGCGGTTGCTCCCCAAAGCGCCGATGCAGACGATCTCGAAGGCCGGAAGCTTACACCCGCCCGCCATGGCCGGGAATGGCCGCCTTGCGCCCGCGGCTCGCTACGGCACGCCAGCGTAGATGGCCAAAGGCCGTTAATTCGGCAGGTTTTCGATTGACTAGTCTTTATGACCCAACCATATAGCCCGATCGGGCCGGGCCGCCCGGTTCTGGCGCCCGCATTCGGTGCGGGGGAGTGTCCCGAGTGGCAAAGGGGGCGGACTGTAAATCCGCTGGCTTACGCCTTCGTAGGTTCGAGTCCTACCTCCCCCACCACTTAAAAAACCGAATATTGCCAGGAACCAATCGGCAGTCATTGCGTTGGCGTCCGACCCCGGCGGCGGGAGGAAGTCTCATGCAGGATTACCAGGCACAACGGCTGCTCAACTACGGGCTCGACTGGCGTGCGCTGTTCATCTGGACGTTCATTGTCGCAGCCTTTTCCCTGCTTTCGCTGGCAAGCGTGGTGTTCTTTCGCTAGCAGACGGGCTCCACCGAGTTCGTAGATCGCGCCAGCGGCCAGATCAACAATCGGCCGAGGTGACGAATTGCCTTGATCGCGCGCGCGTGACAGAGAAGCGCCATGCGTGAACGCGACTGGCGATCCAAACCGCGCTCCCGCGGCGCGCGCGACTTCCGGCACGGTGCGCCGCGCGAGCGGCAGACCGACGTGGTGCTTTACGGCTGGCACACCGTCACGGCGGCGCTTGCAAACCCGGCGCGTCGCATTCGGCGCCTGCTGGTGACGGAAAATGCATTGCGTCGTCTCAACGACGACGGCATTGCACTGCCGAAGGCGCTCGAAATCGTGCGGCCAGATGTCATCGCCGGGCGGCTCACGCCTGACGCCGTTCACCAGGGACTTTTCGCCGAAACCGATCCCCTGCCCTCGCCCGACATTGAAACCCTGCCCGCCGCAGGAATTGTTCTGGTGCTCGACCAGATAACGGATCCGCACAATGTGGGCGCCATTCTGCGCACTGCGGCCGCTTTCGCGGTCGCCGCCATCGTCACCACGGCACGGCACAGTCCGGAGGCGACAGGCGTGCTGGCCAAATCAGCGTCCGGCGCGCTCGAACTGGTGCCGCTCGTCACGGTGCAAAATCTCGCGCGTGGCATCGAGGCGTTGAAGGTGCGCGGCTTTGCCGTGGTGGGCCTCGATAGCGAAGCCACCGACGACCTCCCCGCGCTGCCGCTCAGGGCGCCGCTCGCACTTGTCCTCGGGGCCGAGGGCAAGGGACTGCGCCAGGGCACGCAGGCTGCGTGCGATCGGCTGGCGCGGCTCGATTTACCCGGGGTCATCAAGAGTTTGAACGTTTCGAATGCCGCGGCGCTAGCGCTCTACATTGCGAGCAAGGCCACGACATAAAAGAAAAAAGGCCCGCACCAGGGCGGGCCTTCGCAGCTTTCGTTTGCGCAGCGCGCGGCAGCTTAACGATAGACGCGGCGCATCATCGGCCGGCCGTAAACGCCGCCCCGATACATGACGTGGCGCGGCCCGATATACGCCCGGCGCACGCCGAAACCGTAGCGCACGCCATAGCGGGCGCCGTAGCCGTAGCGGTGCCAATAGACCGGACGATGGACGTAGCCATAGCGGTGATAGCCATAGCCGTATCCCGCACGGTAAGGGTAAGACCCCGGCACAACATACGAGGCCGACGGCATCCAGGTGTGATACGGCGTCATGATGCCCGGACCGGTGTAGTCAGGCCCCTGGTTGACCACGTAGATCGGGGCCGGCGCGATGGCGATCGCCTCGACCGCCGGCGCGTAGCTGACGAAGCCGCCGCCGCAATGGCCGCAGCCGCCCCATCCGCCGTAGACGACGGGCGCAACCGGCTGCGCATAGACGACAGCCGCAGTGGGTGTGCCGCAACCGCCGCAGCCGGCGGATGCGTACGCGACGGGCGCATAGGTGACAGGAGCCGCAGCGACTCCCCAGCCGCAGCACCCCGCGGATGCCGCCGAGCTGATCCCGGCGGTAAAGAGCGTAGCAAGTACAGCAAGCACAACGCGATGATGGGACATTGATACTACCTTACGAAACAGCCTCCGCGCGGGAGGCGGATGAAGGCAGGCCGCCGCGGCGGTCTGCCGGACAAAAGCTGACGCCGTTTCCGTTCGTCACCTCAACGATTTGCCGCCGCCGCGTTGCGGACCGAAATTCACGTTCGGCTCGACGATCATCGGCATCGGCTGAATGGACTGCGGATCCGTCGCCGGGGTCGGCGCCGATTTACTTGACCAGTAGCGGTAGAACGTTGGCGCTGGCGGCGGCAGCCGGCGATTGGCCGGCGGCGTTATTTCGAGCCGCCCGTAGCCGGGGCGGCGGCCGTCCGCAGGGTAATAGCCGGGTGCGCCATATGGCGTCGGACTCACATACGGGCGCCAGATGACGCGAGGAGCGACCTGGTTCGGCCGATCAAGCCCGAATTCGCCTTCGACGATCCCCCACGAAGCGTCGATGCCATTGATGTAAACGGGAACGCCCGGTTTTCCGGGCACGACAATTTGCGGCTCGCGCTGAGCAAACGCGGCCGTGGCGGTTACGGCCAACAGCAGGGCCGCAAGGGGCAAACGCATACGCAACCCGTACAAACAACAATCGCCGCCATTGTACGGAAGTTGTGGGCCGAATTCGTTTATGGCGGCGCGCTCGGCGCGAGGAATTATTTGGTAACATTAACTGCCCCCTACTCGTTCGAGACGAGCAGGCTATCGATCGTCGTGCCAAATCAGACGCCCGGCGATGAAATTGCGCAACGCCGCCGCCGCAGCGCACACCAGCGCAAAGCCAAGTATTGCGATCGCAATGTCGGCGAGGTGATTTGTTAAGTTCTCAGGCGGTGCCGGGCGAAACGGATTGAAAGTCTTTAACAGACCGGCGACCGCGCCGAGACCGCTGCCGCAAAGGGCCGCATAGGCGAGATTCCACGGGCGTCCCGCGTCTTGCGACCGATAGAGCGACGGCAAGGGCATAGCTACAAACAACCGATCGCGCGGAGCGCCGCGTGGCGGATTCGCGGTGGCAGGCGCCGCTATTCGGCGGCCACGGCGTGTGCAGCACGCCGCTCCTTGAGGCTGCTCAGATCCGGCAAAAGCAGACGGAGCAGTTCGGTATCGTCGCGCGCCACGATGTCGAGACATTCACCCTCTTCGACATGTAATGACGTCAACGGGCGATAACCGTCGTGTTGCGCGATGCCCGAACCCGACAGCACGAGGTACACGCTGCGGCCCTCGGCGCGATAAATCGTTCCGCGTTTGAAGCTGACGAGCTCTGCTCCGCACTGCCGTTCCGTGAACGTGCCGAGCGGCTTGTGCATCACGCCCGGCATGCCGGCGACAGGCAGCCACTCGTAATGCGACGGATCGATCATGATCGGATCGCGATAGCGCGGCTTCGGATATTCCATCCGCTCGCCGTGCGCATGCTCCCAGATGGCCTGATAGCCGTCGGTGTTGCGGCGCCCTTCGACGTCATCGTTGCGGCGGAAAATGCCGCCCTCGAAGGTGCCGTATTTCTTCAGCTCCTCAGTGCCGGCGTAGACTTCCTCACGCGACAGATATCCGCTGCCACTGGCGCCGCCGAATTGCAGCACCGCGGTGACCGAGCGGCCGTCCGAACTTTGCGGACCATAGGCCGCACCTTCGGGAAAATAACCGAAACTGCCGGCGGTCATCTTGCCGTTGCGATCGAAATTCATCGTGCCTTCGAGCTGAAAGCGGAACTGATCGAAATTGTGCCGATGGCGCGGCGAGGCGAAATCGCCTTCAAGTTGTCCAACGTTGAACTGGAAATTTCCAGGCGTACCAGGCTCGCCGTTCAACAGGTGCCGGTAGTGGAATGTTCCGCCGCGATGCTGCAGGCCGCGCTTCCATTCCACTGTGTCGGCGTGAACGATCTTCATGGCGTTGTCCCTTGCATTGAGTTTCCTGCCCACAGAAACGGGCCCAACGCAGTGATTTTAATACTTCTTCTTGCCAATGTCAGCCCGACTGCAATATCCCGCTGGAGACAGCGGTTTTCCAAGCCTCGACGCACCACAGCACGGGCACGGCGATATGTCGCAACACACTTCTTATTCCCGATATATCCTGCCTGACCGGGCGGCGGCTCAAACCGCTCCTCTTGTCCGGCGTTAGAAATAGCTGCCGCGCTGGTCGGCGGGCAATTTGTCCTCTAACATCGGTCTGGGTCGTGTGGGGAGATCGTGAGTTCTGCAAGCTGATGACTGACGCAGGGAATCGCGGAGCGAAACCGGCGTCACGGGCAGTCTTGCGCGTACGAGCATAATCAATGGATCCGAGCGTACTGCATTCCATCGGTGGCGCGTTCCACACCTACCTGCACGATTTCTCCGACGGAGCGGGAATCGCGCTGCATTCTGCGCACAATGCGCTGTTCATTATCCTCAACCCGACGCGCATGCTTTACCTGTTCGCAGGCGTGTGCATGGGCCTTGCACTCGGCATTCTGCCCGGCATTGGCGGCATCGCCGGTACGGCGCTGCTCCTGCCGTTTACCTATGACCTCGATCCGCCGACGGCTTTTGCGCTGCTGCTCGGGCTGGGCGCGACGACCACGACTGCTGACCCTATAGCGGCGATTTTGTTCGGCGCCCCGGGACACGCCGCGTCGGCGGCAACGACGCTCGACGGCTATCCCATGACGCGGCGCGGAGAAGCCGGTCGCGCGCTTGGTGCCTCCTACATGGCGGCCTTGATCGGTGGCCTGTTCGGCGCGTTACTGATGGCGGTCGCACTGCCGATAATGCGGCCGATCATTCTTTATATCGGGTCGCCCGAGCTCTTGAGCATCGCGGTGTTCGGCATTTCCATGGTCGCGGTCTTGTCCGGCAATGCGCCGTTGCGTGGGCTGACCTTTGCCTGCTTCGGCATGATGCTGCGCATGATCGGCACCGATCCGCAGTCGGGCACGCTGCGCTGGACCATGGGCACCTTGTATCTGTGGGATGGCTTGCCGCTGGTGCCGCTGACGCTCGGCATTTTTGCATTGCCCGAACTGTGCGATCTCGCCATCGGCCGCATGGCGGTCGTTCAGGCCGGGCAGACACTCGACACCAAGACCGGGATGCTGCTCGGCATCAAGGATTGCATGGAGCACTGGTTCCTGATTTTGCGCTGCTCGTGGATCGGCTCGGCGATGGGTGCGATTCCGGGCATCGGCGCCTCGGTGATCGACTGGATCTCCTACGGTCACGCCCTCAAGACAGAGAAAGACGCAGCCAAGACATTCGGCACCGGCGACGTGCGCGGCGTGATCGCCGCCGAGAGCGCCACCAACGCTCGCGAAGGCGGTGCGCTGGTCCCCACCGTCGCGTTCGGCGTGCCGGCCAGCGCCGGCATGGCGATCCTGCTCGGTGCATTTCTTATTCACGGCCTGGTGCCCGGGCCGGACATGCTTACCAAGCACCTCGACCTTACCTATTCGATGGTGTGGAGCATCGCTATCGCCAACATCCTGGGCTCCGGCCTGTGCTTCGCCTTCAGCGGGCAGCTCGCGAAGATCGCAACGCTGCGCTACACGCTGTTCATGCCGGGCGTGCTCAGCCTGGTTTATATCGGAGCCTTCGAGGCCACCCGGAACTGGGGCGATCTGTTCTCGCTGATGTTCTTCGGCATGCTCGGCTGGGCGATGAAGCATTTCCGCTGGCCGCGACCGCCATTCGTGCTCGGCTTCATTCTCGGAGAGCCGATCGAGCGCTACATGTTCATCTCGATAGAACGCTATGGCATCGGCTGGATGATCAAGCCGTTCGTGCTCGTCATGTTCGCGCTGGCGGCGTTCTCGCTTTTAGGCCCGCTTCTTCAGGACATACGCAGCCACGGTGGTCCAAAGAAGATGCTGTCACAGTGGGGCCATCCGGTTTTCTCCACCGACAACCTGTTCCCCGCAGCGCTGCTCATCCTCTTCATCGTGATGCTGTCCCAGTCGTTCGATTGGGCATTCGCCGCACGCATTGTGCCAACCATTGTTGGCATCGGCGCCATTCTGTTCTGCGGCCTCGGACTGGCTAACGACATCCTGGGCGTCCATGCACGCAACGCCGCAGCAGGCATTGCAGGTGCTGAACCCGAGAGCACTGGGCCAAAGCGCATTCACATGGACATCGTGTCGAAGACCGCGCATCTGCCCGGCGCAACCGTACTGGGCCGAGGCTTCCAGTTCTTCGGCTGGATGGCCGGCTTCATGGCGTTGATGTGGATCATCGGGCTGATCCCGGCGGTGCCCATTTTCATCATTTCTTACATGCGGCTCGAAGGGCGCGAGAGGTGGAAGATCGTCATCCCGATGGCGGTCTGCGTCGTGGCCTTGATCTACGTCGTGTTCGATCAGTTGCTGGCAATTCCGTGGCCGCCGACATTGCTGGGCACCTTCTTCCCAATTCTGAAGGTGATCCCGAGCGTCTAGACGCGCTCCGGCGCTCACGACGACCGTGGCTGGACCGCCCGAAGGCCCACGCGTGCTAACATCGCTGCCCCACTGCTCCATGAGCCGCGATGGATTCGACTGAAGCGCAAACTGAAACTGCGGCGGCCCGTCCAACGCGCGAGCCGGCCGCGCTTCATGGCCATCCGCGCGATCAACGGATGATCGGCCGGCTACTGCTATTCTTCGGCCTCGTCTATGTGGTCGAGGGACTGGGCCAAGTCGTCGGACTGATCTCGCAGCCGCTGACGTACTATCTGAAAGAAGTGCATGGCTGGACGGCGCTGCAGGTCACCGCATTCGTCACTGTCTTCAATCTGCCTTGGGTGATCAAGCCGGTTTACGGGCTTGTTTCCGATTTCCTGCCGCTGTTCGGCTACCGGCGCAAAAGTTATCTGCTGATCGCCAATGTGGGGGCGATCGCCGGCTATTTCTGGGTGACGCAGATCAACGAACCGCACCTGCTCCTGATCGCGCTGATGCTCACCGCCTACGCCATGGCGGTTTCAAGCACGCTGTGCGGCGCCGTGCTCGTTGAGAACGGCCAGCGGCTCCACGAAAGCGGAACGTTCGTCAACCAGCAATGGCTGTGGTTCAACGCGGCCGCCATGGCGGCCGCCATCACCGGCGGCGCACTTGTGCAGTATCTGCCGCCGGCGTCGGCCCTGCACATTGCGGCCGGCATCGTCGCCGTGGCGCCGCTGGCCGTCATTTTTGGCACGCTGTGGCTTATTCCCGAGCAAAAAACATCGATCAACATCCAGGGCATGAGAGACACGCTCGCCGGACTCTCAGCCTCGTTCAAGCGGCGCGAGCTGTGGGTGATCGCGATCTTCATCTTTCTCTATTATTTCAGTCCCGGCTTTGCCACGCCGCTTTACTTTCACATGACCGACAATCTCAAATTTTCGCAAGGCTATATCGGGATTTTGGGATCGATTGCTTCGGCCGGCTGGGTGGTCGGCGCCCTGCTCTACCGGCGCTTCTTCGGCGGCTTGACACTCAAAAGCCTCCTCAATGTCAGCATCGCGTTCGGCACCGTGACGACGGTGGCCTATCTGCTGCTCGGCAGCGCGACCTCCGCCGCCATCCTGAATTTTTGCAGCGGCTTTGCCGCCATGCTCGCGACGGTAGCGACGCTGACGCTCGCGGCCGACTATTGCCCGCCGCGCGCCGAGGGTTTCGCATTTGCGGTCCTGATGTCGATCATCAATCTGGCGACGGCGAGCGCCGACAATGTCGGCTCATTCCTCTATACGCATGCCTTCAACAAGAGCCTGACACCGCTCGTCATCGTCTCCGCGACCTTCACGGCATTTGCCTTCGTGCTGGTGCCGCTGTTGCGGCTCGGCGACAAGCGACAAGGCGAGCCGGCGACGGCCGCCACTGCCGTGGAACCGGACGGTTCGGCATCGCGTTGATATAGGCCCATCGTCGGGCTCACCGCCTGGAGTGCCAGATCATGCGAAGGGTCGGCGCTTATGTTGCCATTGCCGCACTTGCGGCGACCACCCTGTCACCCACGCCTAGCGCGGCGTTCGGCCTCAATATCGGGCCGTTTCATCTCGGCCTGCCATTCTTCGGCTTTCGGCATCGCGGGCATGTGCCCCGCCATCGCATGGTGAGGCATCGGCCGACGAGAGGCGCCGGCATCTACGACAAAGCAAATCTGAACACGCCCGCGCCCGCGGCCAGTGCCGAACCGGCCGCGCTGCATCCAGCCGCCACGCTGCCGGGATTGCTCGATGCTGTCTTCTGGCCGGCCCAAGCGGCGCAGTGGCCGTTCAACTATGATTCACTGTTCCGCAGCGCTTTCGCAAAGACTGTGCGGGGCGACGCAGCATCTGTGTGTCAACAGCCCGACCGGACGGCGGCGCTTGTCGGCCGCATCGGCGCCGAGGTGCGGCCAACCGCAGCGCAGCGGCCGCTTCTGCAAAAGCTCGGCCGGGCGCTGGGCATGGCGTCAGGCTATATGAGCAGAGCATGCGTACAAGCGCTTCCGCCGGAGCCGGTCGCCCGTCTCAAATCGATCCAGTCGCAGCTCCAATTGTTGACGATGGCGATCGATGTGGTACGGCCGCCGCTGCAGCAATTCGAACAATCGCTGACCGCCAATCAGAAAGAACAGTTCTCGGCCCTCAATCCCGCCGACAGCAAGACGGCGTGCGGCGCGGCGCCGATCCCGATCGAATGGGCGGTCGACGAGATCGATCAATCTGTTCAACCGGATGACGCGCAGCGTCAGGCGCTCGCCGGCCTCAAGCTGGCCTTTGCCAGCATCGCGAACGATCTCCACGCGCATTGTCCAAACCCGGTGCCGGCGACACCGCTCGCGCGCCTCGAAGCAATCGAAGCCCGTCTCGACGCCAGCTGGCGCGCGGCCTTGGCGATGCAGGTTGCGCTTTCCCAGCTCGAGTCCCAACTCAACGGCCAACAACGAACGCGCCTCGAGGCGATGAACCCGCCACAGGCGTACTGAGGAGAAATGCTTTGGCCCGCCAGAATCCTCACGAGGACGACCGTCCGACCGAAGACGACCTCGCACGGCAAAAGCTTGGCCCTCGCGGCGTGCCCGGCGAAGACGATAAGGCGAAGATGACGCCGCAGCGTGAGAAGAAGACGCCGAAGTCCGGAAAATTCGACGGCCATACCGCCTAGCGTCGTCCTTCAGTTCTGAAAGAATCGGTTCTTAGGTCGCGGCAGCCCCAGATTCTCGCGTAACGTTGCGCCCTCATATTCGGTGCGGAACAAGCCGCGCCGCTGCAATTCGGGTACGACGCGATTGCAGAAGTCCTCCAAACCGCCCGGCAGATACGGAAACTGGATGGTGAAACCGTCAGAGCCTTCGGTTTCCAGCCATTCCTCCATTTCGTCGGCGATGTTCTGCAGCGTACCCACCATGGCGAGGCCGGAAAAGCCGCCGAGCCGCTGCGCCAGTTCGCGCACCGTCAAATTCTCGCGCCGGCCGAGCGCGATGGCGCGCTCGCGGCCGCTTTTCGAGGCATTGCTCTCGGGAATGTCGTCAGGCAGCGGCTTGTCCGGATCGAACTTCGACGCGTCGTGTCCGAGCGCGATCGATAGCGAAGCGATGGCGTTGGCGTAATTCACCAGGCTGTCGAGCTTGGCGCGCTTGGCTTTCGCCTCCGCGATTGTGTCGCCGACAACCACGAAGCAGGCCGGCAGGATCTTCATGTGATCGCGATCGCGCCCGAGCGCCTGCATGCGTCCTTTCACGTCGGCATAGAACGCCTGGCCGGCGGCAAGATTGCTCTGTGCGGTAAACACCGCTTCTGCCGTCTCGGCCGCAAGTTGACGGCCGGATTCCGAAGCGCCGGCCTGCACGATGACAGGCCAGCCCTGCACCGGCCGGGCGATGTTGACCGGGCCCTTTACCGAAAAATATTTTCCCTTGTGGTTGAGCACGTGCATCTTCGCCGGGTCGAAGAACACGCCCTCCTCCACATTTCGCTCCCAGGCGTCGTCGGCCCAGCTGTCCCACAATCCGGTAACGACGTCGTAGAACTCACGCGCGCGACGATAGCGTTCACCGTGCTCCATGTGCTCCTCAAGGCCGAAGTTGAGCGCGGCGTCGGGATTGGAGGTGGTGACGATATTCCAGCCGGCGCGGCCGTTGCTCAGCCAGTCCAGCGAAGCAAAGCGGCGTGCGATATGGTACGGCGCGTCGAACGTGGTCGAGCCGGTGGCGACCAGACCGATGCGGTCGGTCGCCTGCGAGAGCGCCGACAGCAGCGTGAACGGCTCGAACGATGTCGACGTATGGCTGCGCTTGAGCGCGTCCATCGGCATATTAAGCACCGCCATGTGATCGGCCATGAAGAACGCATCGAATTTGGCCCGCTCCAGCGCCTGAATCGATTGCTTGATATGGGAAAAGTTGAAATTCATGTCCGGCCACGCGCCGGGATAGCGCCAAGCGCCGGTATGGATGCTGGCCGGGCGCATGAACGCGCCGAGATGCAGTTGGCGTCGCGAAGACATTCGGTAATTCCTCTCTCGTCATCGCTAATGTAGAGCGAGTATAGCCACCGCGAAAGCTGCCTGCATGCTCCCGCGGCCGCCGCGTTCATGCCGGGCCACGCGTTGTATGGCGTGGTCATGGAAGGTCGTTCTCAGAGCCGCCAGGTTGAGCAGCCCGCATGGCAGAGTACCCATCGCGGTCTTGCAAAAGCCGCCGGCAAGCGCCAGCTTGCGTGACACAACAAAATACCGTCGCAACTGTTTGGAGCGCTTCTAAAATGTCCAGCTCTGCCCCAGCCGCGAGTATTGATGTCGCCGCACCGGCCGATCCACGTGCCCCTCGCCGCGTGCGCCACCAGCCGCGCCGCCGTGTGCTGACGGTCACGCAAATCGACAAGATTGCCGCGCACATGATCCGCGTCACGCTGACCGGCGACCTTGAGGGCTTTCTCAGCCTCGGCTTCGACGATCATATCAAGTTGTTCTTTCCCGATGGCACGCTTGACGCCGCTGGCGCACCCAACACAATCAACCGCGATTTCACGCCGCGGCGCCACGACGCCGCCGCGAACACTCTGGAGATCGATTTTGCCCTGCACGACGCCGGACCGGCGACGCGCTGGGCCGAGCAGGCAAAGCCCGGTGATACGCTCAACATCGGTGGCCCGCGTGGCTCCTTTATCATTCCAACGGATTTCAACTGGCATCTCCTGGTCGGTGACGAAACCGCTTTGCCGGCAATCTCGCGCCGGCTCGCCGAACTGCCGGCGGGCGCGCGTGTTCTCGTCGTTGGCGAAGTCGACGGGCCCGCGGATGAGGTTGCATTCGCGACGAAAACCAATGCGACCGTGCTGTGGGCACACCGCAACGGCGCCAAGGCGGGCGAAAGCGACGTGCTTGCAAAAAAACTCGCGACCCTGAAATTCCCGTCAGGCGACTACTATGCGTGGGTTGCCTGCGAGTCACTCACCGCCAAGGCACTGCGGGCCCAATTGATTGCCGATCATGGCGCCAACCCGAAATGGATGCGCGCTGCCGGCTATTGGCGCCGCGGCGCCGTCGCCATCCACGACGTGTTTGAAAACTGACCGCGACGCGCGTTATCCGCGCCGGCCCCGCTAAAGCGTGGCCATCACGATTTGCGTCGCGGATCTGACCCAGTCCACGGCAACTCCGAGCTGGTCCGGGAACACCAGGAAGTAGATCACGAAAGCCAGCGGCGTCACAACCAAGAGCCATTCTCGCATGGGACAACCCCCAGCGTGTTTAGCCCTTCCCCGACATCAGCAATTGTGCTTACGAGGTTCTTGCCAATTGATGACCGTAATCGATCGCTTTGTCGGGATCGCATGGCCAAGTCATCGCCTGAGTCATCGTCTGCACCGGTGACATTTCCGTCGGACGGGCTGCGCCTGTCCGGCGTGGTCCATGTTCCGGACGATCTGCGCCCGCACGAGCGGCGCGCTGCCGTCGTCATGATGCACGGCTTCGGCGCCAACAAGAACGGCGGCCCGGAATGGGTCTGCGGACAGCTCGCCGAATGGGGTTATGTGGCGCTGCGCTTTGACTTTCGCGGCTGCGGCGAGAGCGAGGGGCCACGCGGCCGGGTCATTCCATCCGAGGAGGTCACCGATGCGACCAGCGCCGTCGCCTACATTGCGGCGCGCGCCGACGTCGAGCCTGGCGCAATTGCGCTATGCGGCTCAAGCCTTGGCGGCGGCGTGGCCGTACAGGCGGCGGGCATGGACACACGCGTCGCCGCCGTCATCGTCGAGAATGGCGTCGCCAACGGCGAACGCATGATGCGGGGCATGCACACCGAGCAATCGTGGCGGAAATTTCGTGCGCTGCTCGACGACATCGCGCGCGACCCCACCACCGCCAGCACACGGATGATCCACCAATTCGACATGTTCGAGATGCCGAAAGCGCTTCAGGTCAATCTCCGGTCGAACAACTCATTGATGCATTTCACCGCCGACACCGCGCTCGGCTTTTTTGCGTTTCGGCCCGAAGAACTCGCGACCGCGATTGCGCCCCGGCCGATGCTGATCCTGCACAGCGCGCGCGACAGCGTGACCCAGTACGAGGAAGCCTTCAGTCTGGTGCGCAATGCCAAGCCGCCTGTCGAGCTGCATCTGCTCGACGGCACCGACCATTTCATGTTCGTCAATGCCGATCCGCGGGTGGCGATCACGCTGCGGACCTGGCTCGACCGCTATTTTCCAGCGCGCCGGAAGGCATCGTCATGCTAACCGCGGCATTCGCAGTGCTCGCTGCGGCGGTGCTGTTCGGCGCCGCGCTTGCCATCTGGTTTCTGCGTGGCGGCACTGCCAATGAGCCAACATGGCAGGTCGCGGCGCTGCACGGAATTATCGGCATCGCCGGACTGTGCTGCCTGGTTCTTGCGCTGCGCGGGCCGCCGCGCGGCCTCGACCAGGGCACCGCTTCCTTCGGCGCCATTGCGGCCACGCTGCTAGCGCTCGCCGCGCTCGCCGGCCTTGGCATTTTGCTCCTGCGTCGCGGCAAGGGACACCGCGCCGGGACGCTGATCGGATTGCACGCCACACTCGCCATCGGCGGCTTCGTCGTGCTCGCCGCCTACCTGATGGCGTGAGCGCCACCCGGCGGGCCAGCCGAGCGATCTGCGTTCAACGCAGGAATGGCGCGGCCGGTGTGCGGGAAACCCGCTAGAAAGTGCGGGATATCGTCCGCGCGCAGCTTTCCGGCCTATCGCGCCCGCGCGGCCGTACCGATAGGCTGACGGCCGGTCCGTATGCGCCGGGCCGGGCTCATTTGAGGGTTGGGGTTCGAGCGTGGCTGGTCTGGCGATCAGGCTCCCGTCCCAGCGGTCAATCAGGCTGACCGCCGGGCTGATCATGTTCATCTATGCGACCTGCCACCTGATCAGCCATGCGACCGGGCTATTCCTGCTCAATGCGGTTGAGCGCATCGGTCACGATATTATCTTGGCGCCGTGGCGCACGCCGTTCGGACTTTCGCTCCTGCTGGCGGCGTTTCTCACCCATCTCGGGCTTGGCCTCTGGGCACTCTACCGGCGGCGACACCTGCGCATGCCGGCGATCGAGGCATGGCAGCTCGCCCTTGGCCTGACGATTCCTCTCCTGCTCGCGCCACACGTCACCGATGCGCGGCTCGGCGTGATGCTCTACGGCCTGGAGGATTCCTATTTCCGCGTACTCTACGTGTTCTGGGTGCTCGACCCGCTGACCAACCTTTCGCGTCAGCTCGCGCTCCTGATTGCGGTTTGGACCCACGGCTGCATCGGCATCCACATGTGGCTGCGCTACCGGCTCTGGTATGCTCGGCATTTCCGCTGGTTCGCGGGCGCGGCGATTGCGCTTCCGGTGCTCGCGATCCTCGGCGTGATCAATGCAGGGTGGGATACGGTATTGCGCTCCGCCGTGGAGCCGGGCTTTTCGGCGGCTCACAGTCCGAGTGCGGCGCAGGGCGCCGAGGTCGCCTGGCTGGCGTTTCGTCTGCAGCTGATCTATCTGGCGCTGCTCGCAGGCGTTCTGGTGATGCGCGCGCTGCGTAACGCGCACGAGCGGCGCATCAAGGGCATCGAGATCGATTATCGCGCAATGCGGCAGATCACTGTGCCGCGCGGCTTCTCCATCCTCGAAGCAAGCCGCTGGGCTGCCGTTCCGCACGCCTCCGTCTGCGGCGGTCGCGGGCGTTGCACGACATGCCGCGTCCGCGTATGGCGCGGCCTTGAAGGGCTGGCGCCGCCGGCGCCGATTGAAGTTGCAGCGCTCAAGCGGGTCGGCGCTCCGGAAGGTATCCGCCTGGCGTGTCAGGTGCGGCCGACATCGGGCGTTTCCATCACGCCACTTCTTCCCGCGACGCGGCCAGCCGGCGGATGGCAACTCGAGATCGACGAGGCCCGCGAGCAGACCATCACGGCGTTGCACACCGACCTGCGCGACTCGGTTCGGCTCGCCGCCGGGCGGCTGCCGTTCGACGCCCTATTCATCGTCGATCGCTACGTGCAGGCGACCAGCGCGGCCATCCTGACCAATGGCGGTCACATCATCAGCGTCGCCGGCGATGGCATCATGAGCGTGTTCGGCGCGCATACGAACGCCAAGGCCGCCGCGCAGCAGGCGCTTGTGGCGGCGGCTGCCATCTGGCGCAACATCGATCAGATCAGCAGCGAACTCGCCGGCGACATCCAGGCGCCGCTGCGTTTCGGCATCGGCATCCACAGTGGACCCGCGGTGCTGGGCTCGCTCGGCCCACCCACTCGACCGTCGCTGCAATTCCTCGGCGAGACAGGAAATATTGCCGCGCGGTTGCAGAGCCTCACCAAGGAGATGAATTGCGCCGTGATAGTCTCGGCGGCCACCGCCGCGGCGGCGGGCAGGAGCCAGCCGCCGTGGCGAGGCGCCGAAGTCGATATCCGCGGCGGCGATATGAAGATACCGGTCTTCCTGATCGACCGTTGCGACGATCTGCAACGGCAGACCGCGTGATGCCCGGCAGGATCAGGCCATGAATTCTCAGACAAGTTCGCAGACGCTGGCGCGTATGCCGCTGTTCAAATCACTCAGCAGCGAAGCTATCCGCCGGCTCGACACGCAATGTGTCTGGCGCCGCGCCAGCGCCGGCGATTACATTCTCCAGTACAAGGACGGTGGCAACGACCTTTATTTTGTGGTGCAAGGCCACGTCCGGGTTTTGATCCAGGCGATTTCCGGCAAGGAATTGATCCTGCGCGACATCGAGGGCGGTGAATATTTCGGCGAGCTCGCCGCTATCGACGGACTGCCGCGCTCGGCGGCGATCGTCGCCGTGACCAATGCGGTGATCGCCAAGATGCCGTCAGCGGTCTTCCGCCGCGCCGTGCACGAACATGCGGACGTGTGCGATCAACTCCTGATGCTGCTGGCCTCACAGGTGCGGATGCTGGCTAATCGGGTCAACGAATACAGCACGCTTGACGTTCGCCGGCGCATCTATGCCGAGCTGCTGCGCCTTGCCCGCCCGGCAAGCACGGCCTCTAATGGCGAAGCCGTAATCTCCCCGCCGCCGACGCATGCCGAACTCGCGGCGCGGGTCAGCAGCCATCGCGAGGCGGTCACCCGGGAACTGAAGAAACTCGAGGCGGGCGGGTTGTTGCAACGCCGCCGCGGCGCCATCGTCATTGCCGATGCGGGGCGGCTTGCCAAACTGATCGAGGACACCGCCGAATAGGCGACGGGCCAAGGCAGCGGCTGAACAAGCCATGCTGGTGGGCGCTTTCATCCGGCGCGCCTTGCCCTGCCCCCTTGGCGGCGCCAGGTTCGTACCCACTTTTGCGTCGCGCACAAGCTCTGCTAGAAAGCGCGCAATGCCAGCGTCCGAGACAGACTGAGGCCTTTTGGCCGGTCCTTGGACCCATTGGAACGCCGGGTTAGCTCAGCGGTAGAGCAGCGGTTTTGTAAACCGTTGGTCGGGAGTTCAATCCTCTCACCCGGCACCAACACTCAGTCGCTCACTCGACCGTCAGGGCTTTGGCCTGGCGCTCAGCGCGCGCACCTTGCTGGCCGAAATCTGTTCGGTCTCCTCGTCGAGCACGATGCGCTCGACGGTGTAGCCGACGTCGCGACCGTAAAACACATTGGTGATGTTTGGCAGCGGCACCACCACGAAGCGCCCGGCATGCGCCGACAGCGCCGCTTCGATGCGCTGCTTCACGGCGAAGAACGGCAGCGGATTTTTCGCGTCGATGCCGTGCGTGTCGCGCACCGCAATGCAGACTTGGCCGACGCGCCGCAGCCCTTCCTCGATCAGGCGCTGATGACCGGCGTGAAACGGCTGATAGCGGCCGACAAACAGGGCGGTGGGCTTCTGCGGATCGAACGCCGGGCGCAGCCGTTCCAGTGCCTGCTCCGCCCAGTATTGAGGGCTGCCGTCAGCCGGGATCCGAAGATCGAAATGATCCGGATCAACGAACATACGGTTCGTGTCCTCGAACCGGCCGATGTCGATGCGGTCAAGCCAGATAGTAAAGGCATCGCCAAACGCCGCGCGGGTGTCCGGCGTCGGACAAATGAAATCTGCAATCGCGGTGCCGCCCGCCTCGACAACGCGGTCACACATCCAGCCCATGCGGCGGGCGTGCTCGACCCGATCCTGATGGCCGAAGCCGAGATCGCGCGACAGGTTGGCGCGCACCGCGTCGGCATTGAAAACCACAGCGTTGAGCAGGGGCGCGAGCGCGTTGGCCAGAGTGGTCTTGCCCGCACCGGGCAGCCCCATGATCAGGATCTTTCGATGCACCCGTGCCTCTCGATGTAGCGGCCCGCAGCCATATTCCGATAACGCGGGGGAAGCAATCGGGCGAGGCAATCGGGTAATCCGGCTGGCCACCTTCCGCTATCAACGCCTTCAGCCGCCGTGTTATTCCGCTAGAATGTTTGGCTTCAATCCAAGGAGGTTACGTTGGCCGAAAGGAAAGTACCGTATCAGGTGGGCGGCAGACAGTTCGAGGGCATGATCGTCTATGACGACAGCGTCACCGCCAAACGCCCGGCTATTTTCATGCAGCCCGACTGGAAGGGCGTCTGTAGCGACACGATCGGTCAGGCGAGAGCCGTCGCCGGCAAGGACTACGTCGTGCTGATGGCCGATATGTTTGGTGCAGGCTATGGCGCCAAACAGAAAACCCCCGACGAACTGCGCGCGGGCATGCTCGCCGTGCACAACGACTTGCCGTTTACCCTGAGCTGCGGCAGCGCCGCCTACGACGCGCTGATGTCCGAGGCCGGCAAGCTTGGCATCGCCGATAGCGGCAAGAAGGCGGCGATCGGTTATTGCGCGGGCGGCGGATATGCGCTCGAGCAGGCGCGTGGCGGCGCTGACTTCAAGGCGGTGGTGGTATTTCACGTCACCAATCCAAATCCGGTCGTCGCCGGCACGCCCTGCAATATCAAAGGCAGAGTGCTCGCGATTCACGGCCGCGCCGATCCGGTGACGCCAAAGCCGATGATGGATGCGCTCGAGGACGAGTTAAGCAAGGCCAAGATCGATTGGCAGATCATGATGTTCGGGCCGCCGGCCGTACACTCGTTCTGCGACCCGACTGCAAAGGGACCTGCGACGCAGTACGACGAAAAACTCTGCCGCAAGGCCTATGTATTGATGCGCGATTTTTTCGCCGAGACGTTGTGAAAGCTCGCTAAATCTCACGCCTGAAATAAAGCGAGGCCGGCCTTGTCCAGCCGGCCTCGTGTTCTGTCGTCGCTCGTTTTTTGGTGCCAAGAACGGCTTTGGTCAGCTCTTCGTCGCCGTTATGTGGCGGCCCATTCAGTGGTGGTGATGGTGGTGGTGATGCCAGCCCCAGTGATGGGGCCAGTGATGATGGTGGTGGTGCCAGCCCCAATGATGGTGCCAGCCCCAGTGATGGCCCCAGTGATGGCCCCAGTGATGGCCCCAGTGATGGCCCCAGTGATGGTGCCACGTCCAATCATTGTGCCAGTTCCAGTCGTTGTGCCACCACCAGTCGTGGTGCCAGCCCCAATTGCCGTGCCCCGCCCAGTGGCGATGCCAGCGGTGATGCCAAACCCACCGGTGATGCCGCATGTGGCGATGCATAGCGTGATGCGTGTGCATCGGCTTGGCCGCCTTCGGGGCCATTTTTGCCATCGGAGCCGGCTTGGGGGCCGGCGTCATCGTGCTACCTCCGCCGCCGGGCTGCTGTGCAGCGGCCGGAGCGGCCATCAGTGCCGTCGCGAACAAAGCGGCGGCAAGAATTCTCAGCATGCATTTCTCCTTAGTAGCGTTGCTTGAGCGCGGTTCTTCGCGGACGCGCTTTCACAGCATGCTGGTACTGCACTGGCGGTGAACGGCAGATGAAGCGCGGCGGCGCGTGTCGTTCATCTTCCTGAATGTGGTATCAGTCCGCAGGGTCCGGCTATCGCACTGCAACATGTGCTAATCCAGATGAACACCCGCCTCGGCGATGACAGCTTTCCAGAGCCGCACCTGATCCCCCAACTGATCGATGAATTCCTGCGGGCTCAATGGGTGCATCTGCATCCCGAGCTTGGCAACCGCTGCCGCCACCTCCGGAGAGCGCAGCCTGGCGTCTTCGGCGGCGTCCAGTTTGAGGATCACATCTGAAGCCGTGCCGGCTGGCGCCATCAGACCGAACAGGACTTCGCCCGGAAAGCCGGCAAGTCCGGCTTCGCGGAATGTTTGTACCTCCGGAAGCTCCGGCCAGCGCGCGCTGCTGGACACCGCCAGCGCCCGCAACTTGCCAGCCTTGATGAGCGGCAGAAGCACAGATTTGGCGCTGGCCGTCACCTGGATCTGGTTGGCGATGGCATCAGTGAGGGCCGGCGCAGCCCCCTTATAGGGAACGAACAGCATGTCGGCGCCCATATGCGCGCGAAAGTACATGAGCGCCAGGTGGGTCACGATCCCCACCGTTGCGCCCGACGTCAGCTTGCCAGGGTGTTCCTTGGCGTAGGCTACGAGCTCTTTGAGCGAATGTACCGGCAGCGACGGATTGATCACGATCGCGATCGAGTTGGAAACCAGCGAGGCGACCGGCGTGAGCTCTTTGACCGGGTCGTAGTCAAGCTTATAGAGCGATGGCGTGATGGCGTACTCGTTAGAACTGCCTAGAAGCAGCGTGTAGCCGTCCGGCGCAGCCCGGGTAACGTCTTTGGTCGCAAGCCTGCCACCAGCGCCGGGCAGATTTTCGATGATGACCGTGCCGCCGAGTTCACCGGCCAGTCCCTGCGTGGTGACGCGCGCCACAGTGTCGGCCGGACCACCGGGGGGATACGGCACGACGATGCGGATCGGGTGAACGGGATAGTCCTGCGCACCGGCAGGCGCATGCATAAGCGCGGCAAGCGCCACAACAGCAAGCACGACCGCAGGACATCGTATCATGTCGTACCCTCCCCGCTCGCTTCGGCAACGATCCAGGCGTGATAGTCAGGATCGACGGCTTCGACCGGCAGCGCCAGTATGGCAGGTGTGGCGTAGGAGTGCATTTGCTTTAAGGCAGCCCGCACCGGATCGGCCAGCCCGGCACGCGTCTTTACGATCATCACCACCTCGTCGCCGCGGTCGATTTTGCCCTGCCACCAATAAAAGGAAACCATGCACGGCAGAATATTGACGCAGGCGCACAGTCTGCGCTCGACCAGCGCCCGGCCGGCTTGCTCCGCCTCGACAACCGACGGATACGTCGTATAGACCAAAACCACGCGTTCCATGTCTGCCTCCCGCACCGTCCCCCGGCGTCGGTCGCATCGGCGAAGACCGAGCCAAAGACCTAAGCTCATGCCAAAGCGCCCCGCCCCAGCACGCTTCAAGCACATCGCCTTCGTCGCCAGCGCCGTACCGGAAGCGCAAAAGGCGCGCCGGCGGCTGGCGCAGCGCTACGGCGACGCCCGGCCCGAGACCGCTGACGTGATCGTCGCGCTCGGCGGCGACGGCCTCATGCTCACGACCCTGCAACGCTTCATGAATTCCGGCAAGCCGATCTATGGCATGCACCGCGGCACTGTCGGCTTCCTCATGAATGAGTTTTCAGAGTCGCGTCTGCATGAACGGCTCGCCGCCGCCCAGGTCACGGTCATCCATCCGCTGTTGATGCGCACGCGCGACGCCGCGGGGCGCGTACACCGCCACCATGCCATCAACGAAGTCTCGGTATTCCGGCAGACCTATCAGGCGGCTCGGCTGCGCGTTTTGATCGACGGCAAGGAGCGCCTGGCGCAGCTCATCGCCGACGGCATTCTGCTGTCAACGCCCGCCGGATCGACCGCCTATAACTTCTCGGTGCAGGGTCCGATCATCCCGATCGATGCGCCACTGTTGGCGCTGACTCCGATAAGTCCGTTCCGGCCCCGCCGCTTTCGCGGCGCGCTCTTGCCCGATCGCGCGCGAGTAACCGTTGAGGTGCTCGAGCCCGAAAAGCGTCCGGTTGCCGCCGTTGCCGACCATAACGAAGTGCGTTCGGTCCGCGCGGTCGAGATCAGCATGGACCACTCGATCGCTATGGACCTGTTGTTCGACCCGGGCCACAGTCTGGACGAGCGCATCATCAGCGAACAGTTCGGGGTCTAAACCGGCCGGCGAACGGCCGCACAGCGGCGCCGCTGCAGCCCTCATTTCATAATATTTAAGACCACATTAACGACGTTTGCTTAGCTTCTACCTATGGTCCGTATTGATTTTAATCGGCTCAGATTTCTTGTCATCGACGACAACGCGCATATGCGGCGCATTCTGCGTACGCTGTTGCACGGCTTCGGAACCCGTGAAGTCTACGAGGCAGAGGACGGAGCCACCGGCCTTGAAGCCTTCACCCACTACATGCCCGACATCATTCTGGTCGATTGGGTGATGCCGATCTTCGATGGCCTCGAACTGACGCAGATGATCCGTCAGCCGGGCGCCAATACCAACCCGTACGTCCCGATCATCATGCTGTCCGGCCATTCCGAGAAGAAACGCATCGTCACCGCGCGTGACGCCGGCGTTACCGAGTTCCTCGCCAAGCCCATTTCCGCCAAGGCGCTCTACGAAAGGATACTCAACGTGGTCGCCAATCCGCGGCCATTCATCAAAACCCGGACCTATTTCGGGCCCGACCGGCGCCGCAACGTCAATCCGAACTATGTCGGTCCGGAGCGCCGCAAGGAAGGCAAGGCCGAAGTCATCCGGCAGCATCCGCTGCTCGATAAGGCGAAAGTTTTGAGCTGATTTCAGGGAACGAACAAACAAATGGCAAACCGCAAGGATTTGACCAAGGATATGAGCCCGTCGGTCGCGACCTACGCCGACCACGAAGTGATCACGCCGCCGCACCGGCTGCGCAAAGCCGTGACGGCAGCAACCGAGGGCAACGACGATCCGATTGCGCGCGCCGACGCGGCGCTCAAACAATTGTCGAGCGAGTTTGGCGCCTGGATGCTGGCCGAGTGCGACCGTCTCGAAGCCGTGCGCCAGCAGGTCGCCGCTCAAGGATTGAACGAAAGGACGCACGACGAACTGTTTCGCGCCGCCCACGATATCAGAGGCGAAGCAGCCACTTTCGGCTACCCGATTCTGGCAGGCCCGGCTGACAGCCTGTGCCGCCTGCTCGAACACACCCCCGAACACGACCGGATCCCGCTTGCCCTTGTCGACCAGCACGTCGACGCGGTACGCGCCATCGCCCGCGAATATGGCCGCCCCGACCTCCTCGACATGGCAAAGACGCTGACGGCACGGCTGCGCGATGTCACCGACGACTTTCTGCGGCGCGAAAATAGCTACAGGCCCGATTATCTCGAAAGCATTTTCGCGCCGCCCATCGCACCCGGCGTGACGGGCAAATAACAAGCCACGACATTACGACCCTGAAAATCGGACGAGCCTGCCTCGGGTGACGGCGCGTTGTTATGCCGCGAGCGATTGCGGATCGGCAAGAAACTCGTCGGCGACGACATCTTCGCAGAACAGGCGCGCCTCTTCGCGAGCGGCTTCGGTGGCGAAGCGGTGCAGGAGCGTGATCAGCGGTGCCGTGTCGCCGAAATCGTCCTGCTCGCAACTGGTGAGAACGCGCTCGATCATGCGGCGCTTGAGGCGCGCGGCTCCCGCCGCGTCGCCGATGAAGCCACCCTCGCGCATGGCCTCAACCGCCGCTTTGAAGGCCGGATAGGTCGAGGCCGGTAGGCCAGCCTTATCGAACAGCGCGCGCAGTCCGGCGGAGCCGCCGCCGTAGATCAGGCCGGAGACGCGCGTGATCGGCATGTCAGCGAGTTCGGCCAAGGCTTCTTCGAACATCGTGACATTGCCGGACAACAGCGCGCGCAAGATCAGTCCCGCCGTTAATTGACCGCTCTCGCACAGATGCCGGATCAGCGGACGCACTTCGCCGTCCGGCGCCTCCGCCGCGAGCGAAATCGTCGCCTTCTCGCAAGCCTCGCGAGTGATGCGCTGCGCCTGTTCGGCGTCAAGCCAGTTGCGTCCGGTCACGAATCCGGCGAGCGTTTCCGACAACTTGGTGACGAGCGTCAGCCGCGCCGCCGCACTAAGATCATCGCGCTGCAGGAGCGGCTCGCGAATCGCCGCAAGATGGCCGAAGCGTTCGACGATTCGGTCAATCGACAATGGCGCAATGTCCGCGCCGGGATTTTCGATGAGAATGAGACAGGCCTCGCCGGTGCCGACCTCCGCGATGGCGGCGGACACGGCCCGCGGCAGCACGGCCCGGCTGGCGATCGCAGCCTGCACGCTGGGACAGCCGGTCGCCACCGCGTCGACCAGATCGGCGTCAACAAGCAGCGGCGAAAGCGCAAGCACCGGCGCCGCGATCTGCGGCTGATCGCAGGCCAGCGCGTGTACGACCGCCGCCGGCGCCCCCGGGCTCGCGGCCAGAACATCGGCAAGCGCGCGCCGTACCAGCGGGCTTGGATCGTCGAGCAGCATCAGCATGGCGCCTTCGGCTGCGGCGGCATCGTCGGCCGAAAGCTCGGAGTAAAGGTAGGCGCGGGCTAGTGCGCCGGTCGCCTCCGCCCGCTCACCGGCGGGAGCGTTGCGTACCCATTGCAGGAATTGGCGGACAATCATTTTACGCACAGCATCGCTAATTCAGACTACGATTTAGTCTAGCGACGCGGACTTAATAAACAGTTCACCATAAATCTTCGCGAAAGTTGCCAAATTCTTAAGACGTCGAGCACCTCCGCGCGGCCGCAACATCGCTACGATCCGTCCGCGGTATCCTTGAAGAGATCGAGGAAATTGGCGGCAACAGCTGTGGGCGGTGGCGCCGCGGCACCGACCGCGGGCGATCCGGGCACGCTCCAGAGCGGACCTGTGACTTGTGCGGCCCTCGACGCCGGCTGCGCCGGTGCGCTCGGCGCACCACCATTCGTATCAGCGAACAGGCCGTGGAAAATCTGCGTGTCCGCCCGATTACGAATTGGGACCGCGGCTGCATACGCACTGGTAATGCCGGCTGTGTCCGGCACCACAGGAACCGGGACATTGCGGGGTTGGGCCGCAGCAAGTGGCGCGATCGCACTGGGAATTGCCGGAGTTGGCGCAAGCGAAAGCGGCCCGACGATCGGAGCGGGATTGATTGCTGCTTGCATCACAGAGGCCGCGGGCAGAATCGGCCGCGACCGCGCCACGTCATAGCGCGCGGTCAGGATGTCACGCACCTGGGCGACGGTGCGGGCAGCGCCGGTTCGGCGGTCGTAGAAGATCGACGGATTTGCCTGCGCCGCGTTGCCGAACACCGTAGCGGCTGAGGCGTTGGGATTGCTGGCGGCCTGTGAAATCAGCCGCGCCGCACCGCCGGCGCCGAGAAAATGCGCGATGTAGAGTTCACCCTCGCTCGGCTCGCGTCCAAGCTTTTGCGCCAGATAGGTTGCATTGGCCTTGGTGAAGGCGCCGGCCATCACCGCGTTGGCTTCCGGATCATTGCGCAGCTTGAGGATCTGGCTGCGCAGGGCCGGATCCGTTACCTGGTAGTGCCCGGATGCCGTTTGGCTGATCGCATCCGCATAGCGCCCATAGCCGAGCGCGGCGCCGGACTGCTTGAGGGTACCGAGCCAGGTTTGTTCGACGAACTGGAACAGTCCGCGCGCCGACGATGTCGACGCGCCCGCATGCGGATTGAGGCCGGACTTAACCTGCGCGGTGGCGAGAAGATAGGAAAAGCTCGTACCGGTGGCCTGCGACGCCTGGCGAATGGCGCCGGTCACCGTCGAGCCAGCGGCCATACTGCCGGGATCGACAAGCATCAAACAACCTCCCCTCCCGACCGCAGCAGGCTCCCACCAGCGCTTTCGGGGCACTGCCAATGATTAACGGGTATGGTAAACGGAGGCTTAACAGAGTGGAGGCATAGATGACGCAGCAGGCACCCACGCGGCACAAGCGCGGCGGGCTCTACTTCGAGGATATCGTTCCAGGAGAGATGGTCGAGCACCGCTATACGCGCACCGTCACGCAAATGGACAACATGCTGTTCTCCAACATGACGCTGAACCCGCAGCCGCTGCATATCGACCGGCATTTCTGCGAGGAGGAAACCGAATGGGGCCAGCCGCTGATGAACTCCCTGTTCACGCTGGGCCTGATGATCGGCATCCAAGTCTCTGACATGACAGTCGGAACGACCATCGCCAACCTCGGCATGACCGATGTGAAATTCCCCCACCCGCTGTTCGAGGGCGACACCGTCCACTGCAGCACCGAAGTGATCGGCAAGCGCGAATCGAAATCGCGGCCGGGCGCCGGCATCGTCGAATTTCACCACCGCGCCTACAATCAGGACAACAAGCTGGTCGCCGAATGCCGCCGCCAGGTGTTCATGAAGATGCGGCCGAAGTGAAGAATGCGCTCCTTCCTGTTCGTTCCCGCCGATAGCGCCAAAAAACTCGACAAGGCGATGACGAGCGGCGCGGATGTGCTGCTCATCGATCTGGAAGATTCGGTCGCGCTCAACGGCAAAGCGCGTGCGCGGGAGAGCGCGGCCGCCTTCGTCAAACATGCGCTCACCGCAGTGCCGCGGCCGTTCCTCTGTGTGCGCGTCAACGGCCTGCTGACTGGCCTCACCGACGCCGATCTTGACGCCGTTGCCTCGGCGAAACCGGATGCGATCATGCTGCCGAAGGCCGAAGGTGGCCCGTCGGTGATTCATGCCGCCGCGAAGCTCGCGGTGCGTGAAGCCCAAAACGATCTGCCCGACGGCCACATCAAAATCCTGCCGATCGCCACCGAGACCGCTGCATCATTGTTTGTCGCAGGGACATTCGCTAGCGCACGCGAGCGTCTGATAGGACTGACCTGGGGCGCGGAGGACCTTTCTGCCGAGCTTGGCGCCCATACCAACCGCGACGCGGAGGGCCGCTTCCTCGATCCTTACCGGCTGGCGCGCACGCTTTGCCTCGCCGGCGCTGCGGTCGCGCAGGTGCCGGCGATCGACACGGTCTATGTCGACTTCCGGAATGAGCAGGGCTTTCGCCGCGAATGCGAGGAAGCCGCGCGCGACGGGTTTGTCGGCAAAATGGCGATCCACCCGGCGCAGGTGCCGATCATCAACGCGGCGTTCACGCCAAGCCCGGAAGCGCTCACCCGAGCCCGAGCCATCGTCGACGCGTTTGACAAGAATCCCGGCGCCGGCGTCGTCGGCATTGGCGGCGTCATGTACGACCGGCCACATCTGGCGCGCGCCAAGAGACTGCTGGCGAGCGCAGCCCAAACCTAGATCACCCCTTAGAGGCCGGACTCAGGAGCCCGAGGGACGCACCGATCGCCTCGTCGAGAAATCCTCTGGTTTCGAGCTCAGCATTCTCTGCAGCAAGAATTTTTTGCGCCGTCGCCACAGCGGCCGTGAAGTCGCGGGTGTGCCAGCTTCCGACGGGCGGCAGGGCCGGGAGCCCCTGCGCCTCAGGCTCCGGATAGACCGACACGTAGAAATACGGCTCGTCGTAATATTCGTCACCCGGCGACAAGCCGACGCCGATCAACCCAGGTTCGGCGGAGTGGCCGACTGATAGCATCGCCAGGATCGCAAGGTCGAAGTGATGCGGCCAACAGCACAACGCCGAAACCGCCAATCGCTCTCCCGCGATCCGCCTCCGAACACCTTCGATGAGCGCCGCTGCATTGGCGTACCATGCGGCGAGCGCAGCCAGTCCGTCGGCTTCTGCCCGCGCCTCGTAGGCCGCGCCTTGCGCGATCGCATGGGCGGGGATCTCGTACGGCACAGGCTCGTCGAGTGCCGCAGGTGCCAGCCGGCGCGTTTCCAACTGTTTGCCGAGCCACTGGCGCACCTGGACATCCGTCTGACCGTCCAGCGCAAAGGATTGCGAGCCGTCCGTTTCCTCATCGCTCCGCAGCGCGAGCGTCAAGGTCGGGACCTGGAGCAGAAGCCGCGTACCGTTTGCAAAGCTCTGGGTCGTGAAGCCGTCTAGCGCACTGTCCCAGTACAGGCATGTATGGCTATCGTCAGGCTCGGGCGGGATATAGGCGCGCGACACGCGGGCGAGCCATTGCAGCGCATAATGTGCCTGAAGACGCGCCTCCTTCAGGCGCCCGTGGCCGATGCCGACGATCGGGCGCCATCGCGGTTCATCAATTGGTTCAGCCATGTTCACCCGTCCCCACACCACGAATTGATGCCTATTGGTCAAGCACGGCGATATTGTCAGCCCGACAGGCAAGGGCTCGGACAGCCAAGGGGGAATAGTCGTCATGGCAGATGATGAGAACTGGGTCGATGTCGGCCACACCGAAGACTTCTCAACGGCGCCTGTCAAACACGTCACAGCCATGAATGTCGAGCTTGCGATTTCCCTTAAAGACGGCAAGTTCGGCGCGATATCGAATGTCTGCAACCACGTCGGCGGCCCGCTCGGAGTAGGCCGTCTCGACGGCGACTACATCGTCTGTCCCTGGCACAATTGGAAATTCCATCGCTGCAGCGGCCTCGGAGAGCCCGGCTTCGAGGAAGATCGAATTCCTGCCTTCCCGGTCAAAGTCGAAAGCGGCCGCGTGTTCGTCGATCTCGAGGCCGGGACCAAGCGTCAAAAGAAGCCGCACCCGCCACATCCGCTCGCGCGCGAGGTCAAGCGCGCCTCCGGGCCACTGCGCATTGCCGGCATTTCAACAACGGCAATGGACGGCGCAAATCCGCGTTTCTCTGGATCGGATCACCTGCTCGATCACGCGCTCAGCGCGGCGCGCGAACTTCAGGCGGAGACGCGGCTGATCACGCTGAACGCACTGAAATTCCGCAATTGCGAAGGCTATTATTCGAAATCCGCACAGGCCTGTACGTGGCCCTGCTCCATCACCCAGATGGATGCAGGCGATCAAATGGACGAGGTCTACGAGGCGCTGGTGCATTGGGCGGATGCCGTTGTGATCGCGACTCCGATCCGCTGGGGTGCGGCGTCGTCGCTGTATTTCAAAATGGCCGAGCGGCTCAACTGCGTGCAAAACGCCGTGACGATCCGAAACAGGGTGCTTATCCGCAACAAAGTTGCCGGCTTCATCATCGTCGGCGGCCAGGACAACATCCAGTCGGTTGCCGGCCAGATGCTGGGGTTCTTCGCCGAGCTCGGATTTATCTTTCCGCAATTCCCTTACATCGCCCATTCACGCGGCTGGTCGCACGAGGACATGGAATGCAACGTTGAGATCGTGCGCGCGTCAAAGGAATTAGCCGATGGCGCGGCGATGCTTGCCAAGCGCTGCCTCGATCTCGCAGCGCACCTCATCGCTCGCGACGAAGCGCCGTCTGCAATCGAACGAGGCGGCCGCAAAGCGCATGCAATGGCTACGTGACGTTACGGCTCTTTGTAGACCGTCTTCGGATCGAACACGCGCTCGTCTCGGAATTCGAGCTTCAGCGTGCCGCCGGCCTGCCCCAGTGGGACGGCGCGGTAAAAGCAGGAATGCCGGCCGGTATGGCAGGCGCCCGCCACCTGCTCGACCTTGAGCCAAACCGCGTCCTGATCGCAGTCGACGCGCATTTCGACGACGCGCTGGGTGTGACCCGAGCTCTCGCCCTTGCGCCACAATGCCCGCCGCGACCGGCTGTAGTACCAGGCCTGACCGGTTGCCGCCGTCTTCGCCAGCGCTTCGGCGTTCATATGGGCGACCATCAGGACGTCGCCCGAAGCCACATCGGTCGTTACGCACGTGACAAGCCCGTTGGCGTCGAATCTCGGCGTCAGCCGCACCCCCTCCTCAAGCTCGGCAGGCGCACCGGGTGGCGGAAAATTGGCATCGTGGGAGGGGCTTTGAGACATGGAAAGCGTGCGGGACTCACCCTATACATTCGCCCATACAGTGGCTGCATGGCTCGATGGCGACCCTGCGGACTCTCCCACAGGCGCGCCGATGACTATATAATCGTTGCGATGCTCAACGAAGTCTACAACAAGCGCATAATCGAACTTGCGGGCACGATTCCGCGGATCGGGCGGCTGTCGGACCCCGGCGCGAGCGCGACCGCGCATTCGCGGCTGTGCGGCTCGACCGTGACCGTCGACCTGAAGATGGACGGTGACACCGTCACCGACTTTGCCCACGAAGTGAAGGCCTGCGCGCTGGGCCAGGCATCCTCGTCGATCATGGCCAGCCACGTCATCGGCTCGAAGGCGGCCGAGCTGCGGCAGATCCGCGAAACGGTTCGCAAGATGCTCAAGGAGAACGGCGAGCCGCCGCGCGAAGGCAAGTGGGCCGACATCGCGGTGCTGGAGCCGGTGCGCGACTACAAGGCGCGTCACGCCTCCACGATGCTCACATTTGATGCCGTGGTGGACGCCATTGGCCAGATCGAGGCGAAACGCACTGCGGATCCGGCCAAAGCCGCGGCGGAGTAACTTGCCCGGGCTCCTCAAAACCTGCGGCAATGCCCCTCGCCTTTTTGGGCGCGGCCTCGTCAAGCTCTACCGCTATACGCTGTCCGGCTTTATCGGCTTTGAATGCCGGCATCTGCCGACCTGCTCCGAATACGCCGATCAGGCGATCGACCGCTTCGGTCTTTGGGCGGGCGGCTGGATGACGCTGGCGCGGCTGCTCCGCTGCCATCCCTGGGGCACATCGGGCCTCGATGTCGTGCCCGAGGCGTTGCCGGCAGGATCACACTGGTACCTGCCTTGGCGTTATGGTCGATGGCGGGGCGTCAATGATCGCCCCGCCACCGCCTGATCCGGCCGCAACCGCCTGTTACGCGCACTCGGCTGGGCCAGTCAGCCGATTATCTGCCCGCCTCGGCGAGATGCGCGATTTGCTGCGACGCTGTGTTCGAACCGAGCGCCGCGGCTCTCTCGTACCATTCGCGCGCCTTCGCGGCGTCGGCGGTGACGCCGATGGCACCGAGCCGCGCAATAACCGCCGGATCGAATGTCGAGCCGAGCGCCAGTGCGCCCTCGGCATCGCCAGCCTCGGCGGCGCGCCGCAGCAGCAGCCGCGCCGCCGAAATGTCGCCAGACGTCAGCAAATCTTTCCCGCGTTTGATGAGCATCGCAACTTCGTCGGGCGCGAGCGTCACAGGTTGCGCGGCAGCGCGGGGCGGGTCGGCTACGAGCGCTGGTTCAGGCAAAACCGGTGCCGGTTTCGGCGCTGCCTCTGGAATGGCGACGGGGACAATTGCGGGCGCTACCGGCGTTTCGGTCGCAACGGGCAACGGCACCATCGCGGCATGGATGTGCTCAACCTTGACCGGCGTGGCACGCAGCGCCGATTCTGGTTCCGGCGCTGGTGTTGGCGCTAATGCCGTTGCTGGTGCTGCTGCCGGTGCCAACGTTGGAATCAGTATGGCGTGCACCATCTCGCCAATATTGGGCTTAAACGGCAGCGAGATTGTTAGCGTCGGTAGCGAGATCGACGCCCAGGCGACGAGCGCCGCCACGCCAGCGACCGCGCACAGCCGCAGAACGATCCGGTCCAAGGTCGGACGGTCGTCGATCCGCACTGGCGGCTCCGGTACCTGATCCGGGTCGAGCGAGAGTCGGTACTGCAAATCGAGCATGGCCCGATCGCCGTCGAACGACGGATCGCTATCGTAGTCGCCTTGATCGAGATAATCACTTTGGCCGAGCCCCGAATCGGCGGGCGATGCCGCGCCCGACGACGCCGTGTTGCGCACCCGTGGCGGCGCGTATCTCAAAGCCGCATCGAGATCTTCTGGATGGTGAACCGGAGAACTCATTTACGCCTCCCCTACTAACCGGCACACTGACGAATAGAGAATGACACTCCCTGCCTACGGGCGCTCGCGCGCCTGCCAATTGAGAGATTGTTGGAACAGATGATCGCGATCCTCGCCGCTCGCGTCGTTCCCGTCACGCCGCGCCACGAACTGTTCGACGCGCTGACGCGTGCCCGTGGCGTTCGGGTTGCCGGAAATAAGCGCGATGGTGTTGGCGTTAAGCCGCTCGCCAAGGCTGCCCAGATTCGGCTTGCCGGGAATTGGCGCGTCTCCGCCGGGGTGTCCGGCGAAAGTTGCGTTAAGGGAAAAGGCTGCGGTCAGCAAGACCGCTACCAATACGCATAGCACCTGGAATGGCCGATAAAGCCACCGCAAGCCCCCCCTCATGAACTTCCCCGTGCGGCGGACCCACGCAGTTACGCAACACACACACTCGCGCAGCGGACCCGCAACGTTCAGACACCCACCCTCTCCGCGCCGTCCAAGAGATGCACACGTTTGATTGCCGTACGCGTGCCCAGCGCGGAGCCACCTTAAGGTTCGTTAGGCATTGGGGCGGCCGTATGATCACGATTGGGTGATTCGGCGGCGCGCCTGCCGCAATCTCGAACGTGCGTTCGAAAACCGCTGGTCGCTCCGTGGGATTGTGGCGTCATCGCCGGCCGGTAGGTCGTAATGCGTATCCGGAATGAGCCTCCCGACGCCGACAGCAGCCGTCGCCGAGCGCGGCCGGAGCCGACTTGAGTGGCAAAGCCGATCTGCGACGTCCGCCTCGCGCGCGGAAGCGTTCGCAGGCAGGCCGCTGTACGATTATCGCTCAACCTACGCCGCCCGCTGAAGTTCGCTTGGAGATTGACCCAGGCGCCGTCGGCTATCCGAGCTGGGCGAGGCGCCACAAGCTTACGGGCGATTGACTACCGCGTCAGTCTTGTCATCCAGCAGCCAAACCCGAACACGACAAATGAAAGCCCCACGATAACCCAAAGCACTGCATCGACCATGGTTTTGAGATTCTTCTTCCGACGGTCGCCCCTTCGACAGGGGAAAGCATGCACCAAGCCGGAAATCAATTCTGGTCAGCGCAAAGCAGCAATGAGCCAGACGAAAGTGCACCGCCGAACGCTCCAATCATTGGTATGCGATGCTCGGGGCGATTGACTACATTGAGACATTGCGAGTAATAGCGATTTTTCGCTTACGCCGCACCGTAGGCAGCGAGTGAGCAGCAGGAGTGAATAATGGTCGCCTTGACCTTTCCCGACGGCGCGCGCCGCGATTATCCCCCCCACACAACCGGTCTCGACATCGCCAAGGGCATTTCGCCTTCGCTGGCCAAGCGTACGGTCGCGATGGCTCTGGACGGCACGCTCGCCGACCTCTCCGACCCGATCGAGAACGACGCCAAGATCGAGTTTCTAACTCGCGAAGACCCGCGCGCGCTCGAACTCATTCGCCATGATGCCGCGCATGTCCTCGCCGAGGCGGTGCAGACGCTGTGGCCGGGCACCCAAGTCACCATCGGCCCGGTGATCGACAACGGCTTCTATTACGATTTCTTCCGCAATCAGCCATTCACGCCGGAGGATTTCGAGGCCATCGAAAAGAAAATGCGCGAGATCATCGCGCGCGACAAACCTTTCACCAAGGAAGTATGGTCGCGCGAACAGACCAAAAAGGTCTTCCGCGACAAGGGCGAGCTGTTCAAGGTCGAGCTGGTCGATGCCATTCCGGAAGACCAGCAGATCAAGATCTACAAGCAGGGCGACTGGTTCGATCTGTGCCGCGGCCCGCACATGACCTCGACCGGCAAGGTCGGCAATGCGTTCAAATTACTGAAGACCGCCGGCGCCTATTGGCGCGGCGATTCCAAGCGCGAAATGCTGTCCCGGATCTACGGCACCGCATTCGCCAAGCAGGAAGAACTCGACGCCTATCTGAAACAGATCGAGGAAGCGGAAAAGCGCGATCATCGCCGGCTCGGCCGCGAGATGGATCTGTTTCACTTCCAGGAGGAAGCGCCCGGCTCGGTGTTCTGGCACCCGAAAGGCTGGACGTTATTCCAAACGCTGGAGAACTACATTCGGCGGCGGCAGCAGACGGCCGGTTACGCCGAGGTCAATGCGCCGCAGCTGATCGACTTATCGCTGTGGGTCGCGTCCGGTCACATGGCGACATTCCGCGACGCCATGTTCCTGGTGCAGCCGCGCGAGGAGGACGACCGCACTTTCGTGCTTAAGCCCATGAACTGTCCGGGCCATGTCCAGATCTTCAAGAACGGCCTCAAGTCTTACCGCGATCTGCCCTACAAGATTGCGGAATTTGGCAAGGTGCACCGCTTCGAACCGTCCGGCGCGCTGCACGGCCTGATGCGCGTGCGCGCCTTCACCCAGGACGACGCGCACATCTTCATTACCGAGGAACAGATCGCCGACGAGGTGCTGAAGGTCAACGATCTGATCCTGTCGATCTACGCCGATTTCGGCTTTGACGACGTGCGCATCAAATTCTCCGACCGGCCGGAAAAACGCATCGGCGATGACGCGGTATGGGACAAGGCGGAAGCAGCGCTGAAGAAAGCGCTCGAAGCCTCGGCGCGTCCGTGGACCCTCAACAAGGGCGAAGGTGCCTTCTACGGTCCCAAGCTTGAATACGTCCTGCGCGACGCTATCGGCCGCGACTGGCAGTGCGGCACCGTACAGGTCGATCTCAACATGCCCGGCCGGCTCGGTGCGTTCTATATCGACGAGCATTCCGACAAGGTGACTCCGGTGATGCTGCATCGCGCCATGTTCGGCTCGCTGGAACGCTTCACCGGCATCATGATCGAGCACTATGCCGGCCACCTGCCGCTGTGGCTGTCGCCGCTGCAGGCGGTGGTCGCGACCATCACCTCGGACGCCGACGATTACGCGCGCGAGGCGATCATTTCGGCTCAGCGCCTGGGACTGCGGGTCGAAAGCGATCTGCGCAACGAAAAGATCAATTACAAGGTCCGCGAACATTCCCTGGCGAAGGTGCCGGTCCTGCTCGTTGTAGGCAAGAAGGAGGCTGCGGAGCGCACTGTTTCGATCCGGCGCCTCGGCAGCGACAAGCAGCAAACGATGCCGCTCGACGCGGCGCTCGCGGCGTTGACGCAGGAAGCGGTGCCGCCGGACATGCGGCTGCTGTCAAAAGCGGCCTGAACACTCAGAGCCGCATTTCAGGGTTGCTGCGCCGACAGTTCGATCTCGCCGTCAACGCCGTTGATGACCTTGAAGTCGCGCGTATAGGTGCGCCCCTCGTTGCGCGCGATCAGATGATAATCGCCCTCGGCCAAGACGAGGCGGGGAAACGCGCCGATCGATTCCTTGATGACGTCGCCGTCGGGCGTTGACACCGTCCATTGGGTATTGGCCAGCGCCTCGCCGCCATGCTGGTTGACGAGCTTGAGCGTGATCACCGCCGCCCGATGCGTGACCACGACATCGGTGAGCTTGCCCGGCTGTACCTGGACGTCGGAACGCACCACCGAGTTCACATCACCATAGGTCGAAACGATGTAGTAGGTGCCTTCAGGCAAAAACACGACATCGCCGGTCACCACGTTTTGCGCTATCGGCCGCCGCTGCGCGGTATCGAACTGACTGCCCGGATAGACGTCGAAGCTGATCTGGCTGGGCGGAATGTGCACGTCGTTGACCCGGCCTTGCAGGCGTACGCCGCCGGCCGGGATATCGAGCACGTCGCGCACCGTCTCGGTGCGCAACCGCACCGCCTTAGCCGCGCTGGCGAGCCCAAGGCTCGCATCCACGACATAGTCGCCGGGCGGTAGTACAAACGTCGCAGCTGCCGTCCGGTCTTCCTTCACCAGACGGAACATGCCGTTCGCGTCCGGATTGGCGGTATAGACGCGCCAAATCAGGCCACCGCTGATCAGTGGCGCATTGGGCCCGTAGCGCGCCACAACCATCAGTGCGACGCGTCCGGCCGGGACCACCGGGTTGGCCTGGGCCACCGGCGGCGAATGTGCCAACGGCGCCGGAAATTCGATACTGGTGCCCGATGAACCCGGCCCGGGGACGAGTTGTGCCGGGGTGGTCGATTGGGGCGCCAGCAGACCCTGCGCCTCGGCCCGGAGCGGCACGACGCAAGCCGCGAGCGCCGCCGCCGCAATGGCGCAGCGCAAAAATCGACCTAAGCCCTGTCCCGACATGTGACTTTATTCGATATCAATCGCGGCAATTTCAAGCCAGCAGGACGTGCAGGCTGTCCTGATTACCCCGCTCGCGGCTCGTTGGGGCGCGTTAAGCAGCCGACCATCCGTGGGTGCCGGCGAAGGGAGCGATTTCGGCTGCGCTGCGTTATGCAATCGTATCTAAAGAGAGACAGGTGAGCACGATAGACCTCGCGACAGACCCCCCCGTCGATGCCGCACGCGGACGTTCTCCGATCGGAGTGGTGCTCGGCAGCGGCGCCGCGCGCGGTTTCGCTCATATCGGCGTGCTCCAGGTGTTGATGGCGCAAGGCATTGTGCCCGACATCGTTGTCGGCACCTCGATGGGGGCACTGGTTGGCGGCTGCTATGTGACCAACCGCCTCGACGAACTCGAAGGCTGGGCGCGCTCGCTGACGATGCGGCGCATCCTCAGCTATCTGGACGTGCGGTTCGGCGGCTCCGGCCTGATCAGCGGCGGCCGTTTGGCCAGCCATCTGCACGGCTCTATCGGCGGCAACACTCTGATAGAGGACCTGCCGATGCGGTTTGCAGCAATTGCGACCGAGGTCGGCACCGGGCACGAAATCTGGCTGACGCGCGGTTCATTGGCGCTGGCGATGCGCGCCTCTTACGCGCTGCCCGGCGTTTTTCCACCGGTCCGGATCGGCCGGCGCTGGCTGGTCGACGGCGCACTGGTCAACCCTGTCGCGGTCTCGACCGCCCGCGCGTTCGGTGCGCGCGTGGTGATTGCCGTCAATCTCGATGCCGACCGTTTTGGCCGCGGCGCCACGATCGCCAGCCATGGCACTGATCCCGGAGATGGCGAAGTCGCCGACGCAGCCGGCAAGCCACTCAATAGTTTCGCCCGCCTGCGCAACATGTTCGGCGCCGAGCGTGCTCTCAAGCGCAAGATGATCGGCAATACCGCCCGACCGAGCTTTTCGACCGTGATGATCGAATCCTTCAACATCATGCAGGACCGCCTCACACGCATGCGGCTGGCCGGCGATCCGCCTGACGTGCACATCACGCCGCGCATCGGCCACATCGGATGGCTCGACTTTCATCGCGCAGCCGAAGCAATCGACGTTGGCCGCTCCGCCGCCGAAAAAGCAATGGACTCGATCACTGAAATGATCGCCGCGCTACGCTAAGTGCATGCCGATTCCGAAATTCGCATGAATGTGCGACGGCCATCGCGCGCCAGCTCACTGAGACGGCGAAACGCGCGCGCAGGTCGTCTGACAGGCCAGCTGCTGGCTTGAACAATTGCTCAGACACGACCCGCTCGCCGTGGCGTTGGCACCGGCCGTCCCGCTCGATGATGAAGGAGGCACTACGCAGGAGGTTTGGCAGGTCGCCGCCTGAGAGTTGCACGCCATCATGCAGTTTGTGGTGGTCGAACTTTGCGCCAGCCGCAACGACTTGCCGCCTGAGGACTTGCCGCCTGAGGCAGCGAGTCCATTGGCGGTGGACGCAACGATCATCGACGTAGTCAAAACAATAAGCAGGCCCCGCACACTCGCCTCCTGTGTCACGCGCGTGCGGGCAGCATAACGCACTCATCTCGTCGGCGAAATCCGCCAAAGGGTGCGCACTGTGTCGCCAGGCAAATCAGACAGCGACGTCCATGACTCGAGCGCCGCCGCTATCGCGGCCCGCAAAGGCTATCGCTAGGCCGTGAGGATGTAATCGCGCATCGCCGCGGATTCGCGCTCCATTTCCTGCAGCCTGTGCTTGACCACATCGCCGATCGAAACAATCCCCACCAGACGGCCTTGCTCGACGACCGGGACATGGCGGAACTTGCCCTTGGTCATGCGCTCCATGATGCTGCCGATCGTGTCGTTTTCATTGCAGGTCTCGACCCTGCGGGTCATCGTTTGACTGACCGGCTCGTCGAGCGCGGCCACGCCACGCGCCGCAAGCGCCTGCACAATATCGCGCTCCGAAATGACCCCGACCAGACGGCGGTCGGCGCCAAGGATGAGCACAGCGCCGATGCGTCTTTCGGCAAGCAGCTTCGCAGCAGCAGCCAAGTTGGCGCCGGGCTCGATCGTAAAGACTTCGCGACCTTTCTCGCCAAGGATAGTGCTGACGGTCATCATCGCCTCCTGTCTTTCACTGTTTGTTCCGCAGGCACAAGGCCGGCGGCAGTGACGGCAACATCAACAATGTTCGGGTCAGCGCCGAGTTCCGGCCGGCGGGGCTGCATTCCGTCTTGCGGCGCAGCATCGAGCCTGGCGGTGAGGCATGAGCCTCGATCGACGCCTACTCTTAAAACGAATTATTAGCCCGGAATGCGGCCTTTGCGTGATCCAATTTTCCGCCAGGTTAGCTGGCGGTTTCGGTATCCAAGCTTGCAGGCCGAGAATCGACGGGATCGAAGGCCGTGAACAGCAGCAATCCAGCAAAGAACCCGCCGATATGCGCCTGCCACGCGATCTGCTGCCCCGGTTCGGCTGCGAAAGACACCGCTCCCAGTCCAAACAGAGCATTAAGTCCCATCCATACGCCAAGAAACAGTAGAAACCGCATATCGCGCAGTACAACTGAAAGAGGCGCGGCAGGGACCCGATAGGCGTCACCATTGCCGGCGCCGTCACGCCAGGTGTCGAGCGGACCGTGCTGCTGAAAGATAAAGCGCATAGCTGCCGCCATGGCGCCCGATACCGACGCCGAAGCGCCGATCATGGGTGCGACCGTGCCGGGTGAACTGATAAGCTGAGCCAATGCGCCGGCGGCAGCGGTTACCAGCATGAATAGGACATAGCGCAACACCCCGAAACGCCGTGCGAGCGCGGTACCGAATGGTATGAGCCAGGCAAGATTGAGCCCGATATGAAAGATATCGGCGTGCAGAAACGCGTAAGTGAAAAACGTCCACAGATCCGCGCCAAAGCCGCCGGGAAACTGGCCGCTCACGGCGGGATTGGTGCTGTAACGCGCCGGGATGAACGCAAGGCTGAGAAGCAACAGCCTGTCCTCAGCGCCGCTTAAGACAAACAGTCTGAACAGATGCACGCCGATCAGGACGGCCACAGTCGCGAGCACGACGCGGGGTATGTTGAGGATCGGCTCTGATGGCGTTGGCGCTGAAGGTTCGGTCACGAGCGATCCGATTCTAATTTGCACATCCGCATTCGGCAGGCGCTCGTGTGAACGTTAAGATCAAAGACCCACCAGCAGCCATAAGGTCCTGGTAGGGCTTTGGATTTGTCATTCACTTGAGGAGTTCGCCGCCAGGATTGGCAGCGATCCGTTCACCAGGCGGCATCATCGGCCGCAGATAGATCGCCCCAATCACGGCGACAAGCGGGCGCGGTGGCGCACCCCTAAAGAAAACAAAAGGGAGGGGCGAGACCCTCCCTTTTGCACCCTGTGCGGGGGTTTAGCACCCACAATTCGCGATCCTCGGATCGCTACGGCGGGTGAAATCCCCTCGCCTCCCATTATTCCAAGCCGGCGGTCGCTCGGTGCGACCGCAAGACATGGCAGCAGCCTAGGAGCGTCGGCATGCGTAGCCAACGTCAAGATTCCGTTAAGGCTAATTTGTTCGCGCCGACACGATCCCCGCCACAATCCGATGTCCGGCACGCGACCTGCTCGCACCGCGTGCAAACGGACCGAACGACCATTGGTCTGTCTCGAACAGGGACAGGTTTGGGTCATCCGGATGTGTGGGAGCTGCGTTCAATGAAACACCCAGCAAGTCGCCGGCTGTACGCGTACTGGGAGGAACTGCGCGGCAAGCGTCCCGCGCCGGAACGAGCCGAGATCGAGCCAGGCGCCATCCGGCAGATCTTGAGCGAAGCGTTCATCCTCGCACTCGATCAAGCGGCAGGCTACCCATTCCGAACTCGCCGGGACCCGGGTTTGTGCGCTGTTCTGTCGCGAGCTCAAAGGTGAATCGTTTCTGGCGGTGTGGGATGAAGCCAGTCGAAGCGTGATCCGCGACCTGTTCAGTATTCTCGTCGAGGAATCGGTTGGTACCGTTGCGGGCGTTAGTGCTTCCACCGCCAGTGGCGAGGCGATGGAGCTTGAGCTTCTGCTGCTGCCACTCTCGTCCACGCGCCCCAGCCTCGCCCGGACGATTGGCGTTCTGGCGCCGCTGTCGATTCCGGCGTGGATCGGCGGCAGCGCGATCGGTCCTCTCACTCTGCGGAGCCATCGCCACATTGGCGCGGCCATTGAAAATCGGCTGCTGCCACGATTCCTGACGCCGCGCAGCCGCCGAGGCTTCGTTGTGTATGACGGCGGACGGTCCTGAACTGCAACCGGCCGTAATTCACACGCGCGGCATGTGTGGGCGCCGACTAACGAGACGTTAAGGCGGCGCACCTAGGCTTGCGATCGACATCGCGGGCAAATCGACCACATGGCACTCGCCGAACGAATCCCGAGTTTGCGGACGCTGAGCGCGGAGCGCCGCCGCTTCCAGCGCGTCAAGGTCAACCTGCTTGGCCGCTACATGCTGGCCGACCGTCGGGAGTTTCCTTGCCAGGTGGTGAATATGTCACCGGGCGGCATGGCCATCATCGCTCCGGTAAGCGGCGCTCCGGGTGAGCGTATTATCGCCTATGTTGATCATCTCGGGCGGCTTGAGGGGCACATCGCACGCGTTTTCCAGAACGGCTTTGCGATGACAATATCGGCAACGTCGCGCAAGCGCGACAAGCTTGCCGCGCAACTCACCTGGCTGGCCAACCGTCAAATTCTGAGCCTGCCGGAAGATCGCCGCCACGGCCGCATCATGCCGCGCAATCCGATCGCCCGGCTCATCATGCCGAACGGCCTCAATGTCAGTTGCCGCATCATCGACGTGTCGCAGTCAGGCGCCGGTATCGCCACCGACCAGCGGCCGCCCATCGGCGCGTTGGTCACGCTCGGCAAAGTGCAGGGCCGCGTCGTCCGGCATCTTGAGGACGGCTTCGCCATCGAATTTACGCGGCTGCAGCATCCCGATTTCCTCGAAGAAAACGTGACCGGCGGCTAGCGGCATACCGCGGCGCAAGAGCCGCGTCTCCTGCTTTGCAAGATCACAATTGGGCAAACGCCGCGCTATATTCGGCGGTAAATCTACATGCGTTTTGCAGAGGTCGTGCGGTTCCTGATCGATCCCAGCCCTACCAGGCGGCACTTGGCGGCTTAGCGCTCCGAGCGGCCGCGAGCGCACCGTCCGTCATTTATGGCATGCGTCTTATGCGAGGCCGCCTGAAGGTCACCGGCCGGTAAATGCCCTGCGGGCAATTACGCTTGCGATGTTTGCCCGGATTCAACTGTGGCGCCCCTTTCGCCTTCGCGATCGGCGCATGAAAGCGGCCCGCACCTTGAAGGGAAGCATGCAGAATTCCATGCAGGAAGCGCTCAATATACGTTTGCATACAATTTTACTCAATTTTGAATAGATCAAACTTTATCTAATATTGCCGCAAAGCTTCGACAGTATTTCGGAGCTCTTGACTTGGTTTTACTTCAAATTGAACGAATGAACTTAGCGGCCCCGCAAAAGCTTTGTGCGAAACGTGACCCCATCGAGACGGGAAGGGGTCAAGATGAGTGCGGGTGCCAAAGCGATCCTCAAGCGCTGTGCTGCTGCAAGCGTGATCGCGCTTGCGGTGCTCGGCTCTCCGAGTGCGGGCACCGCACAGAGCCGTTCGCTTTTCATCGGCGTCGGCGCGAAGACCTCGGCTCCCATCGGGTGGGTCCAGTTCTGTGTCGAATACGATCCTGAATGCAAGACCAAGCCATCGATGCCGCGAGACGTCGTGCTGTCCGGGCAGGCATGGAAAGATCTGATGCGCGTCAACCGCTGGGTTAACGCCAACATCAGACCGATCACCGACCTTGAACATTGGGGCGTGGTCGAGCGCTGGAACTATCCCGATGACGGCTATGGCGACTGCGAAGATTATGCGCTGGAAAAACGCCGCATGCTGCTGAACGCGGGGTGGCCCCGCGAAGCACTGCTGATCACAGTCGTGCGCGATCAGAACGGCGATGGTCACGCGGTGCTGACCGTCAAGACCGACAAAGGCGAATACATCCTCGACAACCAGCGCGACGAAATTCTGCTCTGGTCCGAAACCGGCTACCGCTTCGTGAAACGGCAGTCGCAATCCGATCCCGACGTTTGGGTCTCGCTCGGCGAACCGCGGTCCGCACCGCTCACCTCATCGTCGCGCTGAAAACCCGGACAGCAAAGGAGCTACGCGAGCTCGGTCACGTCCCCACCCCTCCCCGTCCCCAGACCGGGTTCGCGCGCGGGCGGCTCTCCCCCAAGAGCCGCCCGCACCTTTTTCCGCAAGCTTCCGCCGCCGCTTCGGCGTGCATGACCACCGCGCCGCCGGCTGCCGAGCGCAAAAGTTCCCGAGCCACGCGGCCGTGCGACACTAAAACTCACCAGCACTTACAGCCCTGACCAATTGCAGATTCGCCGCGTAACCAGCGCATAAACGCGATTCTTTGTTGTTCGCAGCAATCACCGCAATTATCGTGTGCCAAGGCTGGGCAACGCGTTCGCGCGGCGCGCGATTCACCTCGGTGGGTGTGTCGCTGGTGGGGACACTGTCATCACATGATCGCGCTCGTGCGCATCGCATTGCGACGGCCGTACACTTTCGTCGTCCTCGCACTCGCCATTGTCATTATTGGTCCGCTTGCTGCGCTGCGAACTCCCGTCGACATCTTTCCCGACATCCGCATACCGGTCATCGCGATCGTCTGGCAATACACCGGGCTTGAGCCTGAACAGATGGCCGGCCGCATCACCTCGCAATCGCAGCGCGCGCTGACCACGACGGTAAACGACATCGAACACATCGAGGCAACGTCTTACAACGGCCTCGGAATCATCAAGGTGTTCTTCCAGCCCGGCGCCAATATCAGGCTCGCGAACGCGCAGATCACGGCGATCTCGCAGACCCAGCTCAAGCAAATGCCGGCGAACACGACGCCGCCGCTCATTCTCAATTACAACGCTTCGACGGTGCCGATCATCCAGCTCGGTCTCTCAGGCTCCGGCCTGTCCGAGCAGGCGCTGGCCGACATTGGCCTAAATACGCTGCGCACGCCGCTTGTCACGGTTCCGGGCGCCGGCATTCCCCTGCCCTATGGCGGGAAGCTGCGCGAGGTGCAGATCGACCTTGATGCGCGCGCGATGCAGGCACGCGGTCTGTCCGGTCAAGACGTCGCCAACGCGCTCGCAGCACAAAACCTCATCACGCCGGTGGGAACCGAAAAGATCGGCTCGCTCGAATACGCCATCCACCTCAACAATGCGCCGTCAGCGATCGCCGACCTTGCGGATCTACCAATCAAAAGCGTCAACGGCGCAATGGTCTACATCCGCGACGTCGCGCATGTACGCGACGGTAATCCGCCGCAAACAAATATTGTCCATGTCGACGGCAGCCGCTCGGTGTTGATGCAAATCTTGAAAAATGGCTCGGTCTCGACCCTCGCCATCATCGACGGCATCAAACAGAAGCTCACCGAAATCAGAGACATCCTGCCGCCAAACCTGAAGATTGCGCAAATCGGCGATCAATCGATCTTCATCAAAGCCGCCGTGAACGGCGTCATCCGCGAGGGCGTCATCGCGGCTTCGCTGACCGCGCTGATGATTCTCATTTTTCTCGGCAGCTGGCGCTCAACGTTGATTATCGCCACTTCCATCCCCTTATCGGTGCTCGGTTCGATCGCCACGCTGTCGGCGCTCGGCGAGACTCTCAACATCATGACCTTGGGCGGCCTGGCACTCGCGGTCGGCATCCTCGTCGACGATGCCACCGTGACCATTGAAAACATCAATTACCATCTCGAACAGGGCAAGACGGTCGAGACCGCGATTATGGACGGCGCCGCGCAGATCGTGACGCCGGCCTTCGTCTCGCTGCTGTGCATCTGCATCGTCTTCGTCCCGATGTTCTTCCTGCCCGGCGTAGCGCGGTTTCTGTTCGTGCCGATGGCCGAAGCCGTGATGTCGGCCATGATCTGCTCGTTCATTCTGTCCCGCACGCTTGTACCGACGCTGGCGAATTACCTGTTACGCCCGCACGCGACTCACACCGACATGCACGGCCTCGACGGGCCGCTGCCGCCGTCACGCAACCCGCTCGTTCGGCTGCAGCGCAGTTTCGAGCGCAGCTTCGAGCGGCTGCGCTTCGTTTACCGCGAACTCCTCGGCATGGCGCTCGCGCATCGTCCTGTCTTCATCATCGGTTTTCTCGCTTTTATCTTCGGCTCGTTCGCGCTCACGCCGTATCTTGGCCGGGACTTTTTCCCGGCAGTCGATGCTGGACAGATTTTGATGCACGCGCGCACGCACGTCGGTATGCGAGTCGAAGAAACCGCGCAGCAGTTCGCCCGCATCGAAAATGCGATCCGTCGCATCATCCCGCCGCAGGAAATTGGAACGATTGTCGACAATATCGGTCTGCCCACCAGTGGCATCAATATGACCTACAACACCAGCGGCACGTTTGGCGCTCAGGACGGCGACGTCCAGATCAAGTTGAACGAGAATCACCTGCCGACAGCCGACTACGTGCGTATGCTGCGGGCGCAATTGCCGTTACGCTTCCCAGGCGTGATATTCTCATTTCTGCCCGCCGACATCATCAGCCAGATACTGAATTTCGGTGCGCCCGCGCCGATTGATCTGCAAATCCGGGGCCCTTCACTGCCGGACGATTTCGCCTATGCGGAGCAGTTGTTGCGCGCGGTCCGCCACGTTCCGGGACTGGTCGACGCACGCATCCAGCAGGCACTCAACTATCCTGCCTTCGACGTCGATGTCGATCGCACGCGCGCGCAATATGTCGGCCTCACTGAACGCGACGTGACGAACAGCCTGGTGGTCAATTTGGCTGGCAGCGGGCAGGTTGCTCCGACCTATTGGCTGAACCCGGCCAACGGCGTGAGTTACGCGATCGTGATGCAGACGCCGCAATATCAGATCGAACTCACTCAACGCGCTGCAAAATCTCTCCATCAACGCGGCCGGCACCCCCACTCAAACGCTCGGCGCCATTGCTGACATCAAGCGCGCGGCAACCCCGGCGATCTACTCCCAGTACAACATCATGCCCATGGTGCAGATTTACGGCACCACGCAGGACCGCGACCTCGGAGCGGTCGCCGCGGACATTCGCCGCGTCATGGCCGCAAACGCCAGGAACATCCCGAAGGGCGTGCAAGCCGTCCTCCTTGGCCAGGTTGTAACCATGAACAGTGCGTTCACGGGGCTGCTGCTCGGCCTGCTCGGCGCCATCGTCCTGATCTATCTCCTGATCGTCGTGAATTTCCAATCGTGGAGCGATCCGTTCGTTATCGTGACGGCGCTTCCTGCGGCGCTCGCCGGCATCGTCTGGACACTGTTCGCCACCCACACCACGCTATCTGTTCCGGCACTGACCGGCGCCATCATGTGCATGGGTGTCGCAACCGCCAATAGCGTTCTCGTCATCAGCTTTGCCCGCGAGCAACTCGAAAAACACGGCGACGCAGTTGTGGCCGCGCTTGAAGCCGGCTTCGTTCAATTCCGCCCGGTGCTGATGACGGCGCTCGCCATGATCATCGGCATGGCGCCGATGGCGCTTGGGCTCGGCGAAGGCGGCGAGCAGAATGCACCGCTCGGCCGCGCCGTTGTCGGCGGCTTGGTTTTTGCTACAGTGGCGACCCTGATATTCGTGCCAGTCGTCTTCAGTATCTTTCACGACAACGGCGGGAGGGGCCAGGCCTCCGGGAATGCCGCGGAGAATGGGGAACCGCATGCAGCCTGATTCGGTTCCGCCGGTCCTGTCGCGGGGTAAGCTTGCGTTTGCCGGACTAGTTGCGGCTGCTGTCGCTGCCGCGATCGTCGTCATGGGCATCACGTCACGCCACGCGGCTGATGCCAAACTCGGCAGTTGGACAGAGGCGCAGGCCGTTCCCGTCGTTGCCGCGGCGCCGCCGGATACGCACGGTAAGCGCGCGACGTTGGATCTTCCCGGGCGGCTTGAGGCCTACACGCAGGCGCAGATCTATGCCCGCGTCAGCGGCTATTTGAAAGATTGGAAGGCCGACATCGGAACGCCGGTCAAGGCCGGACAGCTGCTCGCTGACATCGATGCGCCCGATCTTGACCAGCAGATCATGGAGGCGAAAGCCGCGCTCGCGAGCGCCCAGGCGAATCTCACGCTGGCGCAGGCGACACTGCAGCGCGGCCAGACTTTGATTCATTCGGGCGCGATCTCGAAGGCCGATCTCGACCAGAGAGCCGCCGACGCGGCCAACAAAGATGGGCTGGCGAAGGCGGCCCAGGCAAATCTCGATCGTCTGCGCGTGCTCGAACAGTACAAGCGCATTACTGCGCCGTTCGACGAACTCGTCACCGCGCGCAGCACCGACATCGGCGCGCTGATCAACGCCGGCGCCGCCGGCCCGCCGCTGTTCGTTGTTTCGGACACGAAGAGACTTCGCGTCTACGTCAACGTTCCACAGAACTACGTGCCGAGCATTCAGATCGGAACAAAGGCGAGAATCTCAGTTCCGGAATATCCCGGAAAGACCTTTCCGGCGATAGTGCAGGCCTCGGCGCAGGCCGTCGATATCGCATCCGGAACGACCCGGATGCTGCTCATCGTCGATAACGCGGATAGCCAGCTGATGACCGGCGACTTTGCCAATGTCAGTTTTGAACTGCCGCATCCGGAAACCGCGCTCAACGTGCCGTCGAGCGCGCTGATCTTCAATCAACGCGGCCTGTTCGTCGCCACCGTGTCAGGTGATGGCCGCGTCCGTCTCAGGCCGGTGACGATCTCGCGCGATCTGGGCCAGCAGGTTGAAATTGGCTCGGGACTTATGCTGAAGACCGGGTGATCGAGAGCCCGCCCGACGGCATCGCCTCCGGCGATCTGGTTCGCATTGCCCGTTCGAAGGGCGGCACGCACGCCCCGAAAGATACTGCGGCAGCCGAGAGTCGCTGAACGCAACGGCCTGTTTCAGGCGCTCAGCAGCATCTGCAGGGCCATTACCACGACCGTTCCCGACATCAGGCTCCACAGGCCCGCAATGACGGTCGCAACCATGACGAACTCGGCGCGGCGGCCTTCGATGCGCCGGCCACGCAACGTGTTGCGCATGATGATGAAAGGCGCAGAGAACATCAAAAGGGGAATCGAGGCAAAGCGCGACAGAGCCGGTCCGATCTCGAGCAGCCGGAAGCTCGGAAAATGTTCGGAGAACAGTCGGTAGCCGGTGGCACACAGTCCGGCGACGGCAAATCCGATCGCCAGCGAGAAGAAAGATACCATCGTCTCCGCCGAAATTGCCGGCCATGCAAAATCGAACATGTCGGGCGCCTCCTCGCCCGAAGCCATCGCAGAGGATCACACGCCGCGCCACGGAATGCTTAAGGAAAGGTTAATGCGCAAGACTTTGCCCATCCCACTTTGCGCTACGGAGCATGCAATACTGCCAATTGATTCGCGGAACCGGCAGCGAGGGCATGTCAGCGCAGGCAACTTTCCCGACCCGGCTGCGCCGCAAGGCGCGCGGCTTTACCGTGTTGCCGCTCTCTTTTCTGATTGTGCCGCTGATTGCTGCGGGATGTTTCGTCGCCTACGTGCTGTGGCCGAGCTGGCCGAGCGCGCCGGTCGCGGCCGATACGCCGGCCCTTCCCATTACTGTCGCCGGTGTGCTGTTCGAAATCCCGCCATCGGCGATCCGCACGTCGGTGCAGCGCCACCCCGGCCCACACGAGCGCATCGACCTCGCCTTTGAGTGGCCCGCTCTCACACCGCCGCATCCTGACGACAAGGCTGACGACCCGCCCCTCGCCGAGACAGGTGGTGCGGCTGCGCCGAGCCCAAAGATGGAAAAGGCTCATACGGCCGGGCGATTATTCGTCACCATCGCGGGGCTGGGCTCGTTGTTGCCGCCGCTTGATCGGTTGCACACCATCTACCCGCATTACGCCGAACCGCAGGCAAGAGCGGGCAACGAGGGTCTCGCCATTCTGCCGTTCCGCAGCGGTACTCCCTATGAAGACGAGGATCTTATCTACGTCGCCGACCAGCCTGACCGGTTCTATGCGCGCTGCTCGCGCGAGAGCGAGGTGATGCCCGGCATTTGCATCCACGAGCGACTCGTTGGCGCCGCAGATGTCACGCTGCGGTTTCCGCGCGACTGGGCGGAGAAGGATTGGCGCAGCGTTGCCGCCGGTTTCGATCGCCTGATCGCGCAGCTGCATCCGTCGGGGAAATGACAGCTCGGCCGCGGACGGCCGCACACAGCGCGGCTCAGTCCAGGTCCATGTCGAGGATCGGCATTTCGAGGATATAGGACCCGCGCCGCTTCTCGTCGTCGACAAACAGGACGCCAATGAACTCATTGCCGAGATAGGCTTCCAGCGAATCCCGTTTCTTGGGGCGCGGCACGACGCGAACCTGCTCGTTGTCGAACTTTTTCTTCAGATACGCATCAAGCCGCTTGAGCTGATCGACCTCGCTCACTTCCCCGAGGTTGATTTCCATGCGGAAATTATACGACAGATCGTCGTCTTCATCGTCGACGTTCAGCTCGCCCAATCGCTCCTCGCCGATAAAGACATCGGCCGCTTTGGGCTTGCTCGGCACTACGCGGATGCGCGCGTTACCGAACAGCTTTTTGAGATAGCCGTCGAGCTTCCTGACTTCCTGTACGTCCACCGCGCAACTCCCGCGCCGCCCCTTGGCGGCAGCAATCCCAATAACAATGATTTGCGGCGAATGCCGCTCTCTTTGACTTACGCCTCGTCGTGAAACATCTGATCCATGCTGCGCGCCGGTTCGGGACAGCCGGCCACGCCGATGACTTTGGCGGGGACGCCCGCCACGGTGACGTTATTCGGCACCGGCTTGGTCACGACCGAACCGGCTGCGATGCGCGCGCAATGACCGACTTCAATATTTCCGAGAACTTTGGCTCCGGCCCCGATCATGACGCCATAGCGAATCTTGGGATGCCGGTCGCCGGCTTCCTTGCCGGTTCCGCCAAGGGTCACATCGTGCAACAGCGAAACGTCATCTTCAATCACCGCAGTCTCGCCGACCACAAGCCCGGTGGCGTGGTCGAGGAAAATGCCGCGGCCGACCTTGGCGGCCGGATGGATGTCGCATTGAAACGCCGCCGAGGCGCGGCTTTGCAGATAAAGCGCAAAGTCGCGCCGACCCTTGGACCACAGCCAATGCGCCAGACGATAGGTCTCGATGGCGTGGAAACCTTTGTAATAAAGCACCGGCTCCATCACCCGCCGCGTGGCTGGGTCGCGATCGCACGTCGCCATAATGTCGGCGCGAAAACTATCGCCGATCGAGGGTTCGTCCCTGAGGGCATCCATGTAAGCTTGGCGGATGAGCTCGGCCGACACCGCGCCGTGGTTGAGCCGCTCGGCCAACCGATAAACCACCGCAGCCTCAAGGCTGTCATGGTGCAAGATCGTCGAATAGATGAAAGTGGCCAGTTCCGGCTCACGACGTGCCGCCTCCTCGGCCTCGCGGCGCAGCCGAGCCCATACCGGATCGACCGTGTCGAGGGCGGGCTTTGCCTGATACTGCGCCATGCGGCTCACTCCCCGGAAAATGGCGAACGCTACGACGGCGTTCTAGCATAAGATCGGCATCAAGGTGGGCAAAACCAAGGGTCAGAAAAACTCCGCCAAGGCCTCGGCCATTGGCCGCATCGCGATAGGCCAGAGGCCGACTTAAGGGCGTTTGCTCAGAAACTCCAAGACCCCACTTTTATATGTCTTATCGCCCACGGCCAGCATGTGATCTCGGTTCGGGATCACCAGTGCCTGCGCGTTCGGCACGAGGGCAGCGAGTTCCTCGGGCGGGCCGGCAATCGCGTCCTTGCTGCCGACCGCGACCAGGAGCGGCACAGCGATGCGACCAGCCTCCTCACGGCTCAGTGTCTGCCGCGCCCCTCTCATGCACGCCGCCAGCGCGCGCAGGTCTGATCGGGTCTGCTCGGCAAAGCTGCGAAACTGTCGGGCGCCGGGGTCTGTCACGTCAGCCAGGTCGGGCGCTTCAAGTCCCCGCGCGATGCGTTCCGGATCCCCCACGCCATTGATCAGACCCATGCCAAGCCCACCCAGGACCACCGCGCGCACCCGCTCCGGGTGCGCGAGCGCCAGGAATGCCGAAATCCGCGCCCCCATCGAATAGCCCATGACATCGGCCTGCGGCAGGCCAAGGTGATCGATCAGCGCGCGAACATCTTCCGCCATGATCGCCGAATGATACGCCGCCGGATCGTAAAGCTTGCTGGAGGCGCCGTGGCCCCGGTTGTCGAGCGCAATGACTCGCCGCCCGGCCCCGGTCAACGTCGGCACCCAACCCGGTATGATCCAGTTGACCTCCTTGGTCGAGGCGAAGCCGTGCACCAGCACGATCGGCTCACCCTCGCCCTGGTCGAAAAAGGCGATATCCACTCCGTCATGGGTAAATTGCGGCATTCGACCTCCAGCAGACGCGACGTCAGGCGCCGACACATTCTAATACCAGAGCGAAAGGACCTGTTTCGAGCCGCCCTAGGAATCGTGCGTTTGCGCCGCTATGGTGCCGACCGCGCCGGACGGCATGGCCGGATCGCACGATAGGTTCCTAAGGACAAGCTAGGCATGTCGGACGAAATCGTTCCCCATTTTCATAACGATCCGGGCGTGGCCGCGATCGACATCGGCGCCAGGAAATTCATGTGCATGGGCGCGCTGCCGCCGTTCGATCACCCGCACGTCTATTGCGACATGGGCGACGATGCCGACTACGTATGTCCATACTGTTCGACACTTTACCGGCACGATCCGGCGCTTGCGCCGAACGAGGCGCGGCCCGCGCAATGCGCCTGGCGCAACGCCGCCTGATCCCGCGACGGAGCCAACATCCTCACGCCGTCGCGCATCGTCATCATCGCAGGCGCCGGGATCGGCGGATTGACTGCGGCACTGGCGCTTGCACGCCGTGGTTTTCGCGTCGTCGTGCTGGAGCAAGCCGAGCGCCTTGAGGAAACCGGCGCCGGCATTCAGTTATCGCCGAATGCATCCCGCGTTTTGATCGATCTCGGACTGGAAGAGCGACTGCGGCCGCAAGTAACCGAGCCTGCGGGTCTGCGGGTGCTCAATGGCGAAAATGGCCGCGAAATCGTGCGCATGCCGCTGGGGAAGGCGGCAGCGGCGCGTTACGGCGCGCCCTACTGGGTCATTCATCGCGGCGATCTGCAAGCCGCGCTCGTTGGCGCAGCCGCCCAACAACTCGATATCTCCATAAAGCTCGGCCTCCATGTCGACGATGTCGCCGTTCATCCCAACGGCATCACAGTCATGTCCCACGGAAAAAGCGGCGTCGCCGACGAACATGGCAACGCGCTGATCGCGGCCGATGGTCTGTGGTCGACGGCGCGCGCACGCTTCGGCTATGGCGGGCCGCCGCGCTTTGCCGGCCGCGTCGCCTGGCGCGCGCTGGTGCGCGCGAAGGATGTTTCGCCGCAACTTTCCGAGCCATTCGTTCAGCTCTGGCTCGGCCGCGACGCCCATATCGTGCACTACCCGGTCAAGGGCGGCCAAGTCATCAATGTCGTTGTCATCATGGACGACACCTGGAATGCGCCGGGCTGGAGCGAACCGGCGACGCGAACCGATCTCTTGCCACGATTGTCGACGCGCGAATGGACCCCCCAGGCTTTATCCTTACTGAGCGCACCGGACGCTTGGCTAAGATGGGCGCTGTTCGATCGGCGGCCGATATTGCGCGCCGCCGCAGGTCCGGTGGCGCTTCTTGGGGATGCCGCCCACCCCATGCTGCCTTACCTGGCGCAAGGCGCCGCGATGGCGATCGAAGACGCCGCGGTGGCCGCGCAATTCCTGGCGCAGACGCCCGACGATCCGGCAGCGGCGTTTCGCAGCTATTGGCGGATGCGGCGGGCGCGGGCCTGGAAGGTCCAGCGCCTCGCCGCCCGCAACGGTGCGCGCTATCACCTGAGCGGCGTCCGGGCTATGCTGCGTAACGCGGCAATGCGTGCACTAGGCGGCGCGCGGCTGCTGCATCATTATGATTGGCTCTATCGCTGGCAGCCGCCCGTGTTGCCGCCAGCCTGATCGATTTGCACACCGGCAGACAATCACCATGCCGAACAAAGCAGAAAGTCATTCGCTGTTTCCCGCGACGACCGCCGGCAGCCTGCCGAAGCCGGCGTGGCTCGCCGAACCAAACAAACTGTGGCCGCAGTGGCGGCTCAAGGGCGACGCACTTGACGCCGCCATCGATGATGCAACGCTTGTCGCGATCAAACTGCAGGAAGACGCCGGGCTCGATATCGTCAGCGACGGCGAACAATCGCGTCAGCATTTCGTTCATGGCTTTCTGGAAGCGGTCGAAGGCATCGATTTCAAAAACAAGGTCGAAATGGGCATTCGCAACGATCGCTACAAGGCAATGTGCCCGACCGTCACCGGCGAATTGCGGCTGCGCCATCGTGTGCACGCACGCGAAGCGCGACTGGCGCGCGCTCACACCGACAGGAAGCTCAAATTCACTCTGCCCGGCCCGATGACCATCGTCGATACCATCGCCGATAAGTATTACGGCGATCGCATAAAAATGGCGCTCGCCTTCGCCAAGCTGCTCAACGAGGAGGCGCTCGGGCTCGCCGCCGATGGCGTTGACGTCATTCAGTTCGACGAGCCGGCTTTCAACGTCTACATGGAACAGGCCGCCGGATGGGGCATCGAGGCGCTGCATCGCGCCATCGACGGTGTCTCATCCAAAAGCGCCGTGCACATCTGTTATGGCTACGGCATTCCAGCCAACATCGCGTGGAAGGCCGGTCTCGGCGACGAATGGCGCCAGTACGAGAAGTTCTTTCCCGCGCTGGCACGAAGCCGGATCGATCAAGTCTCGATCGAATGCATCCATTCGCGCGTGCCGATGAGCATCCTGCAATTGCTCAATGGCAAAGAGATTCAGATCGGCGTGATCGACGTTGCCACGGATACGATCGAGACTCCCGAAGAGATCGCCGGCTTAATCGCCGAAATCGCCAAGCACGTCGCCACGGACAAGATCATTCCTTCCACCAATTGCGGCATGGCACCGATGCGCCGCGACATCGCGGAAAAGAAGCTCGTAGCGCTCGGCAAAGGCGCGGCGCTGGCGCGGGAAAGGTCGGCCTAAGGCTTGTTCAGAAGCTCTCGCAGAACGGTGGCGTGGCTCAAGTCGAGTTCGCGCGTCGCGGTGAGAAGCGTCGCTTTCCGCCCCTTGATCATGGCGCGCAACGCCGCGAGCGCTTCCTTGTGTGCGGCGAGTTCGCTGCGGTAACGGCGGCCAAACTCGGCAAAAACCTTCGGATCATGCCCGTACCACTTCCGCAATTCGTTTGATGGCGCGAGCTCCTTCGGCCAAGCGTCGAACTTGAGCGCAGCCTCTGAGAGCCCGCGCGGCCATAGCCGGTCGATGAGGATGCGCACGCCGTCGCCCGCCTCGGGCGGGTCGTAGACTCGCTTGATTGCAATCCGGAACACCGGCCGCCGTCTGCGCGCGGCGGACTCGCTTTTCACTGACTTCCTGGGCGTGGCCCGTTTCATCGATCGCTGCGCGATAGAACGTCCATCAGTTCGCCGATCTTGCGGCGCTGGTCAGTCTTATTCCCTGATGCAATCGCATGCTCAACGCAATGCGACACGTGATCCGCGAGGATCTCCTCCTCGGCCCGGCGCAATGCGGCACGTACCGCCGAAAGCTGGGTGACGATATCGATGCAATAGCGGTCATCCTCGACCATGCGCCCGAGACCGCGCACCTGGCCCTCGATCCGCTTGAGGCGTCTAAGTACCGACGACTTGGCAACCGGCTGCATGCTCTCTATATACCCCTACCGGGTACTCGTTTCAAGAGGATTGACCGTGCAGCACTCGGCCTGTTCCCACCACACTCATGGCACCGATACGGCTGCCATCGATCCGGTTTGCGGCATGCGCGTCGATCAGGCGACCGCCAAGCATCGGCACTCCTATCGCGACCACGAGTATTTTTTCTGCTCCGCCGGCTGCCGTGAAAAATTTGCCGCCGATCCGGAACGCTATCTGCGCCCTAAAGCGGCTCCCCAGCCGGAAGCCGCGACGTCAACGGACGCGACCTACACCTGTCCGATGCACCCGGAAATCCGCCAGCGCGGACCCGGCCATTGTCCGATCTGCGGCATGGCGCTCGAGCCCGAAGCCGGCGGCGAGGCCGACGATAGCGAACGCATCGCCATGACGCGGCGTCTGTGGATTTCGGCGGCACTCGCGCTTCCGGTTGTGGCGCTGGACATGGGACCGCATTTCGGGGCCTGGCATTACGAAGGCCTGTGGCCCGCTTATGTGCAGTTCGCTCTCGCCACTCCGGTCGTGCTGTGGGGCGGCTGGCCGTTCTTTGTACGTGGCGCGCAGTCCGTCGTGACGCGCAACCTCAACATGTTCACGCTGATCGCGATGGGCACCGGCGTCGCCTACCTGTACAGCGTCGTTGCCGTTCTGGCGCCAGGGCTGTTTCCTGCAAGCTTCCGGGATACGCACGGCGGCCTTGCGCTGTATTTCGAGGCCGCTGCTGTCATTACCGTCCTGGTCTTGCTGGGCCAGGTGCTCGAACTTTCTGCACGGGCCTCAACTTCCGGCGCCATTCGCGCGCTGATGAATCTTGCGCCAGCCAACGCACGGCGCCTGCGCGCTGATGGCAGCGACGAAGACGTGCCGCTCGATGCCGTTGCGGCCGGCGACCGGCTTCGCGTTCGCCCCGGCGAGAAAATTCCAGTCGATGGCATTGTGATCGAAGGACATTCCTCGGTGGATGAATCGATGGTGACCGGAGAATCGATGCCGGTCGCCAAAGCAGTGAATGATCGTGTAATTGGCGGCACGCTCAACGGCAGCGGCGGCTTTGTCATGCGCGCCGAAAAGGTCGGCCGAGATACCATGCTGTCGCGCATCGTCGACATGGTGGCCGTTGCGCAGCGCTCTCGCGCGCCGATTGCCCGTCTCGCCGATCAGGTCGCCTCGTGGTTTGTTCCGGCGGTGATCGCTGTCGCGATCATTGCATTCGCGTCCTGGGCGGTGTTCGGGCCACAGCCGCGCTTTGCCTACGCGCTTGTTGCAGCAGTCAGCGTCTTGATTATTGCCTGCCCGTGCGCGCTCGGCCTCGCCACACCGATGTCGATCATGGTCGGCGTCGGCCGCGCAGCCTCCTTTGGAATATTAATCAAGGATGCCGAGGTCCTGGAGCGCATGGAGAAGGTCGATACTCTTGTCGTCGACAAGACCGGCACACTGACCGAAGGCAAGCCGAAGGTCGTCGCTATCGTGCCGGCACAGGGCTTTGACGAAAGAATTGTCCTTCAATATGCGGCCAGCATCGAGCGCGCCAGTGAACATCCGTTGGCGGCAGCGATCATCGCTGCGGCGGCCGAGCGCGACAGCAACGTCCTGCCGACGACCGATTTCGATGCGCCGGCCGGCAAAGGCGTCCTCGGCACGGTGGAAGGAAAGCGGGTCGCACTCGGCAGCGACAAATTCCTCGCCGAACGCGGCGTCCCGACTGACGTGCTGCAAGGCGAGGCTGCGCGATTGCGCGCGGACGGTGCAACGGTGGTGCTTGTTGCGGCCGACAAAAAGCTCGTGGGCCTTCTCGCTATCGCCGATCCGGTGAAGCCAACGACACCGGCAGCGCTGAAGGACTTGAAGGCGCAAGGTATCGCGATCGTGATGCTCACCGGCGACAATCAGGTTACCGCCCGCGCGGTTGCCAACAAACTCGGCATCGACACGGTCGAAGCCGAGGTTTTGCCCGAGCACAAAAGCGACGTGGTCCAAAGGCTGCAAGGCCAAGGCCGCATCGTCGCCATGGCGGGCGATGGCGTGAATGACGCGCCGGCGCTGGCTGCGGCCGATGTCGGGATCGCCATGGGCAGCGGCACCGACGTCGCCATGGAGAGTGCCGGCATGACGCTGGTCAAAGGCGATCTTGCCGGGATCGTGCGGGCACGCAACCTGTCAGCCGCGACGATGCGCAACATCCGGCAAAATCTGTTCTTTGCCTTCCTTTACAACGCCGCCGGCGTTCCGATCGCCGCCGGCGTGCTCTATCCGGTCTTTGGCCTGTTGCTGACACCGGCGATCGGCGCAGCCGCCATGGCGCTGTCCTCCGTAAGCGTCGTGTCCAACGCACTTCGGCTGCGGCGGGCAAAGGCCGACTGACGGCTAGGCCGCCTTCGCCCGTTCCGCGGTCAGCATCGATTGCATGATCTGATCGGAAATATCGCGGACGGCCGCGGGCGAATGCGACAGAAACAGCGTGTTGGTTTTGTCCAGCTCGCCGATGGATTTGATCGTATCGAAATATTGCGTCACCATCACGAGCTGCATGACCTCGGCGGTGGTCGCCTCAGTGACAGAGCTGCGGAATTGCTCGATCGAACCGCGCAGGCCCTCGATGATGGCCTTGCGCTGATTGGCAATACCCTGCCCTTGCAGCGCCTTGCTCTCGGCTTCGGCTTCCGCCTTCTTCACCACCAGGATCTTTTCGGCCTCTCCTCTGGCATTGGCGGCAACCTGCTCGCGTTGCGCCGCGTTGATGTCGTTCATGGCCGATTTCACTTTCGCATCCGGCACGATATCGGTCACCAGCACGTTGACGATCTCGAAGCCGAACGTCGCCATGTCGGCATCAAGCTCCTGCTTCACGGCCGCGGCGATGCCGGACTGGCTGGCGAACACTTCGTCGAGCGTCATGCCGGGTACGTGGCCGAGAATGACCTGCTCGACATAAGACTGGATTTGCGCCGACGGATTGGAGAGCTTGTAGAACGCGTCATACACCTTCTCGGGCCGCACGCGGTTCTGCACGGAAATCGGAATGGTGACGAAAACGTTGTCTTTCGTCTTCGTTTCCATCGTCAAATTGTTCTGATTGACCCGCAGGCTGACCTTTCCCGCCACGGTATCGATGAATGGCACCTTCCAGTTCAGGCCCGGGTTGGCGACGCGCAGAAAACGGCCGAACCTCGTGATGACCGCAACTTCGGCGGTTTTGACCGTAAAGAAGCTGCCGAGGCAGGCGAAAATGGCAATAAAGAACAGAACGAAGAAAAACGCCGAGCCAATAACGTCCATGTCGATCTCCTTACGCCCGGATCGGGCGCCCCGCTGGGTCGTAAACACGCAATACGGCAGGCGACGCCGCGGCCACTCCCGGGCGCCCCTCGTTTAGTATCGACCGCAAAGCTTAAGGTTCAGCAGCGATGGAGGCATCGACTTGTGCCGGGCAGATGCCCCGCTTTGAACAATTCCAGTCCCTTAGCTCATTCGGACATGCCTCCTTCGGCGATCCTAGTGGGTGGCCGGTTCGCCATACCGGGGGCGACAATTGTCCCGCCCCGCAATCGCCGCTAGATTTGCGGCCGCTCAGCATCGATTTCACGAGCTCGGTTCGCATTGATGATATCAGCACCCTCGCCGGCGAGCCTTGCGCTGCTTCTGGGCTTGAGTTTCTTTCTTGGCCTAGCGTACGAAGATTTTTTCAGCCGCGACAATACCAAGCGGCCCGGCGGCATTCGCACCTTCCCGCTGCTGGCGCTGGGCGGGGGCGCGCTCTATCTGTTCGATCCGGTTCACCTTATTCCGTTCACCGGCGGGCTGTTGGTGCTCGGCGCCTGGCTTCACGTCTATTATCAGCGGCATGTCAGCGAAAAGGACGAAGAGGGCGAACCGAACGTCGGGCTGGTCGTCCCGGTTCTCAACCTCAAGGCCTTCGTGCTGGGCGCAATCGTGCTTGCCCTGCCCCATTGGGTCGCGGTCACGACCACGGTGACGGCCGTCTTGCTGCTCACCGGCCGCACGCAACTGCATGCACTGGCTCGGCGGATCGAGCTGAAGGAGATCATCACTGCCGGCGAATTTCTGATACTGACCGGCATCATTTTGCCGTTGCTGCCCAATACGCCGGTGAGCACGCTCACAAAAATCACGCCGCGCCAAGTTTGGCTCGCCCTGGTCGTGGTCTGCACATTTTCCTATGTGAGCTACCTCGCGCAGCGCTATTGGGCGCCCGCCGCGCGTGGACTTTGGATGGCGGCGCTCGGCGGCCTCTATTCTTCGACGGCGGCCACCGTGGTGCTGGCGCGGCAGGCCAAGGCCGATCCTGCGATCGGGCGACAGGCGCGAGCCGGCATCACGCTTGCCACCGGCATCATGTATTTGCGGATCGCGGCGGTAATCGCGATCTTCAATCTCACACTGGCCCGGCTCTTGTCGCCGTTTCTGGCCGGGTTGGCGCTTGCAGCTTTCGTCATCTGCGCCGTGCAGTATTGGGGATTCGGGCGTGGTGCCGAAGACCGTGCCGAGCCGCAAACGGCTATGCAGCCATCCAGCCAGGGCAATCCACTCGAACTCGGGGCCGCCGCCATCTTCGCAACCCTGTTCATCGCCGTGTCGCTCGCTTCGAGCTTCGCGACCTCGCAATTCGGCACGTCCGGCATTTACGCGCTGGCGGCCATCATCGGCGTCTCCGACATCGATCCGTTCGTGCTCAACCTTGCTCAGGGCGGAGCCGCCAACGTGCCGGACATTGCCATTGCCGCTGCGATCCTCATCGCCGCGTCATCAAATAATGTGCTCAAGGCATTCTACGCCATTTCCTTTGCGGGCGGGCGGGCAACAGCCACGAGCGCCGTGGCTCTCATCGTGCTCGCCGTTGCGGGGATCGCTCTTGCCGTTCTGCTGGCAACCGGCTCGGTGATATAGCGCCCGTCCCGACGCTTTCCCCTTCAACGAATAATTTGATCGCTCGTTAGAGACGGCGTGAGCTGGCATTTCTTCTCAGCCATTGTGCTCCGCAGAACCTTCTTGTCCGCAATGACTGTCTCGTAGTCGGTGCGGTACGTCAGCGCACCGATGACAACGCCAGAGGCGCTCTCGTCCGCGCGATCGATCAGGTTGCGCAAATCCTTTTCGCGCTTGTCCAGGCTCTGCAATTGGCTGGCAAGGTCCTTGCAATTGTAGCCCTCGTAGCGCGACGGATCGACCAGCATGCTGTCGAGACCGCCCGTGGTGCCGCAGCCGGCAAGCGTGCTCATGGTCAGCGCGAGCATCGCGGCGCGTAGAATGCCGGCCATCCGGTGCATGAAAACGGCTCCCACCCTGTTCGCGACGGGCCTTGCACTGGAAATGTGGCACGCGTGCAGCAGAACGCGGCGCATATTAACACGCAATACGGCAGCGCCGGCGGCGCGCACCGCCTTCCGAGATATCCTCCGTGCTGCAGAAACCGGGTTGTCCATTCTAGCTGACGAGGACTTCGCCCGCGATGGTGCAACGGGCGACGCGGCTTTCTACGCAGTTCACGCGGAACCAACGGCGGGCGATGCGCGGTCCGGCGTCAGCGTTTGACTTGCTCGTGGCCCGCCACGCCACTTACCACAACGGTTTCCGCCGACTTCACCGCCAAATAGGCATTCACCAGGCGGGGCTCAAAGCTTGAATTTGCGCCCATCACAACCGGCTTTGCCGTTTGGATCAGGATCGCGCGGACATCACGAGGCGTAAGCGAAGGCTGCACTTGCAGCATAAGCGCTACGATGCCGCTGACATGCGCTGCCGCGATCGAACTGCCGGTGGACTCCTGGTAGGCATCGTCGGGCGCGAGCGAGAGGATGTCCACGCCCGGAGACGCCAGAGCGATATACGGATTGCGATTATCGAGAGGAAACAGGCCGTCCTTACCGTCGGTTGCCGCGACCGCGATGACGTTCGCATCCGATGCCGGATATTGCGGCCCCGAATCCGGTCCGCCATTGCCGCCCGCCGCGACCAGCACGATGCCCTTGTCTGCAGCGGATGCCAGCATCCGACCCAGATCCGGATCGAAGGGGCCCACGAAGCTCATGTTCACGACGCGCGCACCGCTGTCGGCCGCCCATTGCAGGCCCTTGTAGATGGCAAAAGATGTGCCCTTGGCCTCTCCACGCGAGTTGTCGAAAGCGCGTGCCGCCAGAACGATCGTGCCGGGAGCGACACCGAGCAGCTTGCCATGGGCCGCGATCGCACCCGCCATGGCAGTCCCGTGCGACTGCGCGCTACCAGCCCCACCTAACGCGTCGAATTTTTTTTTGACTGAGCCGGCGAGATCCGGGTGCGTCGCCTCGACTTCAGAATTGATCACCGCAACGGCAACGTCCTTACCCGTGGCGATTTGCTGCGCCTGTTCGGCCTGGAGTGTGCGCAAGGCGTATTGCGCCTCGTCGGCCGCGGCGGCTGCGGGCCGCGTCTGGCTGACATCGCCCTGCACGGTGAACACGTAATTGGGCTGCGCGGCGGCAACGATGACCTGGTTTTGCAATCTTGCCACCACGCCAGGCACCGAATTGCCACGGGCGATACGCCAGCGATAGAACGTGGCGCCACCGAGCAGAGGGAAGCTCTGCGACTCGAGCTGCGTCAGACTGAATACGCGGGCAAACCTGGCAATCGTTTGCGGCGAGACGCGCGGCAGAAATTCCACCAGCACTTCATCGGGCACGAACCGCCGTTCGCCCGCGGGCGGCACGCCACCGCTGCCGCTGCCACCGCCGACCTTCCTGCCGCCGGCGCCGCCGCCCCGGCCCAGCGGACCAACGCTGCCGCCATTACCGCGCCCAAAAACCAAACGATGAGGAAAATACCTGATGCCTCTGTGGCCGTGGCCCTCGCGTCCGCGGTTGGGCAATTCGGCGTGGCGCCCGCCATGCGAAATGCGGCCCGATCGATATGCGCGAGCGCCGTGGCGTTCGCCAGACGAATGCGGCGTCACGCGCGCACCGCCGAAATGTCCGCCCCCCATCCTGAAAAACGCGACCGCCGGCTGCGCACTGACCGCCCAGCCTAAGCCGGCCAGCGCCGCCGTCAGTGCCAGCGCGAAAACTGTTCGCAGCATGGTGGTCTCGCGCCGCATCACCGATGCCTCTTCGTTATGCCAAGCCGCATCACCGCCGCACCTAGCTTGGCGGCCAATTGCGCTTAATCGCCGAAGTTGGATCGTGTCCGGCAACGGCGATTACAAGCGATCGCCGCTGCAATAGTCCGCCTTACTGTGTCGCGGCGACGAAGCCGACGATCATCTTATCCGACTGCAACTTCTTCACGATGTTGGCGAGGTCCGCCGTCGGCAGCTTGGTCGGCGCGACCTGAACCCGAAACAGCGCGCCCGTGATCGGGCCGCCAGTCACGCTGAGATTGTTGGCTTCCAGGAATTTGGCAATATCGGCGGCATTGGCCTGCGGCTGGAAGCGGATCAGCGCATACGAGCCGTCGCCGACAAACGCGCTCGGCACCGAGGCGGTCTGATAATCTCCGCCGCCAGCAGTGGCGCCCGCGCCGTTTTCCTTGATCATGATGCCGGCGATCAGCCCGGCCTGCAACAGGATGGCAACCGCCGCAGCGCTCGCCGACCATGCCAGGGTGCGCGGCGACAGGCTGGCGAAGAAATCGCGAACGCGCCCGCCGAGATTAAAGGTCATCGGAGGCGTGCGCACCGGCTCAGCGTCGATCTTGGCAAACAGCCCTTCCATGGCCCGCGCCGAAGGCGCGCCAAGGGTCTCGTTGAGATGGATATCTTCATTAAGCTCTTCGCGCACCAGTTCGAACCGGCGGGCGAGCTCGGGATCATTGGCGAGCGCGGTTTCGACACGCTGCGAGTCGCGATAGCTGAGCGTTCCGGCGGCATGCCAGGGCAGCAGCAGCTCGATATCGCTTACAGGGGCTTCGTTTACCGCATTCATGGCCAACCTCGATCAATTCCCCGCTCCTTTAGGAGCTCTGACAATTTTTTCCGCGCGTAGAACATCCGCGTTTTTACTGTTGCTTCCGGGATGCCGACAATGCCTGCCACCTCCGCTACCGACTTCTCGTGGTAGTATACGAGGTCGATAATCTCCCGGTGTTCCGCCGAGAGCCCGGCTAAGCACTGCCGTAACACGGCACCCTTGTCTTTCTTTGCCAGCGTTACCTCTGGATCGTCGCTTTGATCCTCGATCGCACTGGCCGTCTCATCATCCAGTTCCGCTTCGCCCCTCTTACGCAACGCCGAGAGCGCTTTGAACCTGGCAATGCTCAGCAGCCACGTCGAGACTGCCGACCGTCCTTCGAACTTTCCGGCTTGGCGCCAAACGTCGAAGAACACTTCACTGATCAAGTCTTCCGCCGCCAATTCGTTACGCACCAACCGAAGCACGAACCGGTAGACCTTCACGTGATGCCGGGCGAACAGCACCTGCATCGCGAGCCGATCGCCGCTGGCAATTCTTCCGATCAGAACGTCGTCGGAAGTGGTTTGCATCGTCAGGACCGTCAGCTCGTAGGTATGTCGCGGGTGGCGGGGTCTAGGTTCAAGCCGGAATGCAGAAAGTTTGCCAAAATACCGGCCTATCCCCTTGGAGAAGGCCAGTTTCCTCCGTTTTGGGGCGTTTCGGCAAGCGACCAAGCACCCCATACCCTCTTTTGGCAGCTTTTTTGAGATTCGTCAGTGGCCTAGCCATGGAACAAAGCTTCCGCGGCGTTAACGGAAGGTGAACAACGAGGCACGCCGGGCGCCCGATATTGCCGCTTTCGTGACACGGTGCGGCGTTGGCAGGGTGGCCCCATTCTCCACGACCCGATTGGTGCGGACGGCCGGACTCGAACCGGCACAGGGATTTCTCCCCGAGGGATTTTAAGTCCCTTGCGTCTACCATTTCGCCACGTCCGCGGAACGGACCCGCGCAGAGTCCGAGGGCGGCATCAGCACGACCTCGGAGTTGATACGAGCGAGCTGACGCCAGGAGACTTCTACCACGAGGCGGCGAGCCCGCGAAAACCCTCCGCGTTCGCCGGCGAAGCGGCCGCAATTCACAGTGTCGCGTCAATTGCCCCGCTACCGCGAAGACGGATCAGGGCGTACGCCGGCCCACGGGTCGGATGGGCCCTTCTTCTCCCTTATTTTCGGCAGCGCCGCCTGGTAGGCGTCGTCGATGGCCTTCTGCTTCGCTCGCTCCTGCGGGGTCATCTGCTTCGGCCCCTTGTTGAGCGGAAAGCTTGGCGCCGGCATCTGCGCGGCCGCGGGCGCCGCCAGCACCGAGACGGCCAAGCCCGCCAACAGCAATCTCCGCACCATGCTCATTCCTTGAAGATATGGCCCCAAAGTTCGTCCCACTCGGTGCCCGAGAGATCGGTGACGCGGCCGTCCTTCTCGTAGAACTTGTTGGGAATCTGGAACATGGCGAGCATCAGGCCGCCCTCGGGCGTCCACGCGACGTGCCGGCTGCCGGCCTCGCGCCAGACGAACTCGCCAGGACCGACGCTCAGCCCTTGTGCCGGGCCTTCCTTGTCGCACAGCTTGCCTTCCAGCACGTAGGTTTGCTCGATCCTGACATGCTCGTGGTCGGGCAGAACGGCGCCCGGCGCAAAACGCATCAGCGCTGTCACAAGCCCGCTGTCCTTGTCGAACAAGAGGCCTTTGACTTCGCAGCCGGGAAACCGCGTTTTCTTCCATTCCATCGTGGTGGGGCGCACGACGTGCGAATGCGTGTCGAGCGTATCGTGCCGAGATTTAGCGGTGACGGCATCCATGACTGACCTCCTTGCCTGAGGGGTGCTGTTGGTTGCCCGATCATAGCGGATTGCGGGCATTTCTGGACAAAGAAAAAAGCGTACAAAAACGGCAAAACAACAGCGCGGCCCTGCCACCAGGGCTACAGCCCGGCTTCCCGGATCGGCGGCTGGAAGGCAAGTCCGGTATCCCAGGGAAAGTAGATCCAGGTGTCCTGCGATACTTCGGTGATGAAGGTGTCGACCATAGGGAGACCCATGGGCTTCGCATAGACGGTGGCCAAATGCGCCCGTGGCAACAACGCGCGTACGATCTTGGCGGTCTGCCCGGTGTCGACAAGATCGTCGACGATCAGGACGCCCGCTCCCTCCCCGCCGCCCGCAGCGACAACCTCGCGTGCAATAGTCTTGAGGACACGCAATTCGCCTTGCTGGTTATGCGTATAGCTCGCCACGCATACCGTCTCGATTACCCTGATACCGAGCTCGCGCGCGACAATTGCCGCCGGAACGAGGCCGCCTCGGGTGATGCAGACCACCGCTTCGAACGGCCCGGCGTCATTGAGCCGCCAGGCCAGCGCGCGGGAATCGCGGTGGAACTGGTCCCAGGAGACGGGAAAGATTTTTTGCGGCACCGCCGGCGCTGCAGCCTTCTGCTCCAGCGCGTCGTTCGCCTGTGCCTCGCTGATCCGATTAGGCTCCGGCATTGCCATTTGCGTCCTTGTCGCGCGGCCGGTTTGCAGCCGCTATCTCTTGCCGGCCGCGATCTCCGCCTTGACCCGCGCCAGCATCGCCTCGACGTCCGCCTTCGCGGCGGCCAGCTTTGCGGCATCCCGCGAACGCACCACCACGTGAGTGTTGCCGCCCTTCTCATCCATGAACGGATAGGAGCCGATCACCACATCGGGATGCTGCTTGGCGATGGCGCCGAGCTCCGTGCCGATGTCGCCTTCCCGGCAATCGGCGCGCACGGATTCCGACAGCATCTTGACCCCGGTCTTGAGCTTCGGCGTCACGAATTCGAGCATCACCTGCATGATGTGCGGCACACCGGCCATGACGATGACGTTACCGATCCAGAAACCCGGCGCGGCGGAAACCTTGTTGAGCACCAGCTCGGCGCCGGCCGGAACGCGCGTCATGCGCATGCGCGCCTCGTTCATCACGCCGCCGGTTTCGCGCACCCGCGCTGTCATGATCTCGACCGCGCGCGGATCGTAGTCGATGGCCACGCCGAAAGCCTTGGCGACGCACTCGGCAGTGATGTCGTCGTGGGTCGGGCCGATGCCGCCGGTGGTGAACACGTAAGTGTAGCGCGCGCGCAATGCGTTGAGCGCAGTCACGATCTCCGGTTCTTCGTCGGGGACGACGCGGACTTCCTTGAGGTCGATACCGATGTTGGTGAGATACTCGGCGATGTAGCCGATATTCTTGTCCTTGGTACGCCCGGACAAAATCTCGTCGCCGATCACGAGCAACGCGGCGGTCACGACACCCCCGGTGCTCTCGGCCACCGTCTCGGCCATTGGCAAAATCTCCATCCTCATCGTTTCCTAGCGCGACGGCAGTGGCGGCTCAAGCATCGGCAGCCTGTTCTCGCCGCACACCGTCGCACGCCGCCAATCCGCAAACGCACCCCTTGACTGGCCTGGGAAGATATCTATCATCTGACATACATTTGAACGCCATCGATTCGGAGCCCGGCCATGCCCAGGGCGAGAGTGATCGCCGACGACGGCCGCCGCCGCCGTCCGGCTGACGGAGGCTATGCGCGCGGCGACGAGACCCGGGCGCGGATCATTTCCGCCGCGCTCGACGTGTTCGGAACGCATGGCTTCGGCGGCGCCTCGACGCGAATGCTTGCCGAGAGCGCCGGTGTCACGCTGCCCGCGCTGCACTATTATTTCGACAGCAAGGAAGGAGTTTATCTTGCCTGCGCAGAGCATATCGCCGAGCAGCTTGACGAGCGTTTCCGTGCCTTGACCAGCGGGGTCGCTGACGCGCTTGGCGGTCCACCGCCGCCACGCGCCCGCGTGCTCGATATGCTGCTCACCTTTGTCGACAGCTTTACCGACTTCTTCCTCGGCGCGCACGAGCTTGAAAAGTGGGTCATGTTCATTATTCGCGAACAGGCCCAGCCGACCAAAGCCTTCGACATAATTTTCGAACGGGTGATGCAGCGGACCTTCAACGCGCTGGCAGCGCTCGTCGGCCAGCTGTTGGAGCGTCCGGTATCCGACATGGAAGTCCGGATCCGGACCTTCACGCTGGTCGGCCAGCTCGTTTTCTTCCGCACCGCACGCGAGGCGGCGCTGCGAGTGACAGGCTGGCGGGATTTCGACGGCGAGCGGCTCAAGCTCGTCAAGCGCGTACTTCGTTCGCAAATCGCCACGGCCTTCGCGCCGCATCTTAAGGCAACGCGGAGGAGAAAATCGTGAGGCGCCGGATTGTCTTTATCGTCGGTGCGTTGCTGATCGCCGCCGCGGCGGGCGCCGCTTATTGGTACACGCGTCCAGCCGAGCAGGCGCAACAGCTCGTGCTCTACGGCAATGTCGATCTGCGCCAGGTCGATCTGGCCTTCAATGGCAGTGAGCGGATTGCCGCCGTGCTCGTGCAGGAAGGTGACGTCGTTCACAAAGCCGAGGTGCTGGCGCGGCTCGACACCAGCCGGCTGGAGCCGCAATTGGAGGCCGCCAAGGCTCAGGTCGCGGCGCAGAAAGCAGCGGTGCGGCGAATGCACAACGGCAGCCGGCCGGAGGAAATCGCCCAGGCCCGCGCCAATCTCGCCTCCGCCAGGGCCGACGCTGAAAACGCCCACGTCATCTACGCGCGCGCAAAGGGCTTGTTCGAGAAAGCGAGCGGGACCAAACAGGACGTCGATAACGCCAAAGCCGCGATGGACGTCGCAGATGCCAAGGTCGAGGTCACTCAAAAGGCGCTCGATCTGGCCGTCGCCGGTCCACGGGTCGAGGACGTCGCCCAGGCCGAGGCCCAGCTCCGCGGCAATCAAGCGCAATTGGCGCTGGTGCGGCAGCAACTGGCAGATGCGGAGCTGAAAGCACCGGTTGATGCCATCGTCCGTTCGCGGCTGATGGAGCCGGGCGATATGGCCTCGCCGCAGCGGCCGGTATTCTCGCTTGCCGTCATGGACCCGAAATGGGTCCGCGCCTACGTTTCCGAGCCAGATCTTGGCCACGTCCGTCCCGGCATGACGGCGTCCGTCACCGTGGACGCCTTTCCCAAGCGAAGCTTTGCAGGCTGGATCGGCTTCATCTCGCCGGTCGCCGAGTTCACGCCAAAGACCGTGCAGACCGAGGAGCTGCGATCGAGCCTGGTGTATGAAGTACGCGTCTTCGTCAAAGACCCGAACGACGATTTGCGCCTCGGCATGCCGGCGACGGTCACGTTGCCGCTGACGCAAGGTGCGGTGCCGCCAGCCGGCTCCGCAACAGGTGAACGGCCGTGAGCCCGCAGCGGCACGGCGCTCAGGCGGTCCTCGCGCGCGATGTGCGCAAGCAGTTTCGCCGCGAGACCGGAGACATCGTCGTGGCGCTCGACGGTGTGTCGGTCGAAGTGCCGCATGGCGCGCTCGCCGCGTTGGTCGGCCCCGATGGCGCCGGCAAGACCACGCTGATCCGGCTCATCGCCGGCCTGATTCTCCCTGAGGCCGGGACGCTGATCGTTGACGGCATCGACGTGACGCGCGAGCCGCAAGAGGTTCAGGATCGGATCGCCTATATGCCGCAGCGGTTCGGCCTCTACGAAGACCTCAGCGTCCAGGAAAATCTCGACCTCTACGCCAATCTGCACGGCATTGGCCACGAGGAGCGTGGACGGCGTTATCCCGAGCTGCTGCAGATGACCGACCTCGCGCGGTTTACGCAGCGCCTTGCCGGCAATCTGTCCGGCGGCATGAAGCAGAAACTCGGACTTGCCTGCACGCTGATTGGCTCTCCCGAACTGCTGCTGCTCGACGAACCGACGGTCGGCGTCGATCCGCTGTCGCGGCGCGAATTGTGGGAGATCATCGCGCGCCTGGTACGCGAACAAAGCCTCACCGTACTGATGAGCACGTCCTATCTCGACGAAGCGGAGCGCTGCGATCGGGTTTTTGTGCTGCGCGAAGGCAAGCTCCTTGCCAGCGGACCGCCCAAAGAGGTGACCGCCATTGCCGACGGGCACAGCTTTGAGGCCGATCCGCCCAACGGCGAGCCAGCGCGAAACCTGCAGTCGCGGCTGCTCGACGATCCCGCGATCATCGACGCCGTTCCCGAAGCGGGCCGCGTCCATTTCGTCAGCGCCGGCGCCGAACCGGATCCAGCACTGAACGGATTGCATGTCGTCGCCGTACCGCCACGCTTCGAAGACGGCTTCATGTCGCTGCTGCGCAAGCAAAGCGGCGCGACGCCGCGACCGGCCGCGTTGCCGTCGGCCGATCGCGGCCGCGCGACCGATGCCGGCGAAACCGTGATCGAAGTGCGCGATCTGGTCCGCAAGTTCGGTAATTTCACCGCCGTCAATCACATCAACTTCGAAGTCCATCGCGGCGAAATTTACGGCCTGCTTGGTCCGAACGGTGCGGGCAAGACCACGACTTTTCGCATGCTGTGCGGGCTTCTGTCGGCGACTTCGGGGACGCTGCGGGTCGCCGGCTTCGACCTGCGGCGGGCACGGGCGTCGGCGCGGCAGCGGATCGGCTATGTGGCGCAGAAATTCTCGCTCTACGGGCAGCTTTCCGTCGCCGAGAATCTGGATTTCTTCGCCAGCGCGTACGGGCTGCACGGCTCGCGCAAACGCGAGCGCATCTCGTGGGCGCTCGCCCAGTTCGAGCTTGAGCCGCTGATGGCGCTTCCGAGCGGCCAGTTGCCCGGCGGCTACAAGCAGCGCCTGGCGATGGCGACCGCACTGCTGCATGCGCCCCAGATCCTGTTTCTCGATGAACCGACAAGCGGCGCCGACCCGCTGGCGCGGCGCGAATTCTGGCAGCGCATCACGCATCTGGCACAGCAGCAGGTCACCGTCATCGTCACCACGCATTTCATGGAAGAGGCCGAGTATTGCGACCGGATCGCGATCCTCGACGGCGGCCGCATGCTGGCGGAAGGCACACCGGCCAGCGTACGGCAGCAGGCATCGCACGACGAGCATCGAGCGACGATGGAGGACGCCTTCATCGGCATCGTCGAGCAGGCGCGCGAGCACAGACCGCAGGCGGCACCATGATTGAGTTCACCAAGAGCCAGCCGGCCGCGCCAAAGGACTCGTATCACGCCACCGCAGCGGCTCGGCTGCGCCGGCTCGCCGCGCTGGTGCGCAAGGAGACCTACCAGCTGTTTCGCGATCCAAGCGCGATCGCGATTGGCGTCGTCATGCCGGCGCTCCTGATCTTCCTGTTCGGCTTCGGGCTGTCGCTCGACGTGAAAAACGTTCCAGTCGCGATCGTTCTCGAGGCGCCCTCGCCGACCGCGACGGAACTCGCGGCGGGCTTTGCACTTTCGCCCTATTTCGAAACGCACGAGACGACGTCGCTGCCGCGCGCCGAGGAACTGCTGCTCCAGCAAAAGGTCGACGGCATCATTCGCATCCGCTCCGACTTCGCCCGCCAGCTCAACAACGGCAAGGGCCAAATACAGCTCCTCGTTTACGGAACAGACGCCAATCGCGCCCGCATCATCGAAGGCTATGCCCAAGGCGCGATCGCCCAATATCTGGCGCGCCGCGCCGCCGAAGGGCATCCGTCGGCTGGCGGCGGTTCGGTCGTGCTGCAAAGCAGGCTTTGGTTCAACGAGGCCAACGACAGTCATTATTTCCTCGTGCCGGGTCTCGTCGTCCTGATCATGACGTTGATCGGCGCATTCCTGACCACGCTGGTGATGGCGCGCGAATGGGAGCGCGGCACCCTGGAGGCGCTGTTCGTCACCCCGGTGCGTTCCGGTGAGATCGTTCTGTCCAAGATGATCCCCTATTTCGCGCTTGGCATGATCGGACTCGGGCTGTGCATCTTCGCGGCCAAATTCCTGTTCGGCGTGCCGTTTCGCGGATCGGTGCTGATTCTGACGGGCGTTTCCACCCTTTATCTTCTGGTATCGCTGGCGATCGGCTTGTCGATTTCCTCCATCACCAAGAGTCAGTTTGTTGCCAGCATGGCAACCATGGTCATCAGCTTCCTGCCGGCTTTGTTCCTGTCCGGATTTCTGTTCGACCTGCGCAGCATGCCGGCCGTAATCCGCGCCATCAGCTACGCGCTGCCGGCGCGATACTATGTGAACCTCCTGCAAACGCTGTTCCTGGCTGGAAACATCTGGGGCGTGGTGTTGCCCAACGCCGCGGTCCTGGCCGTCATGGCCATCGTACTGCTGGCGGTGGCGCGCGCGGTCACAACGAAACGGCTGGTATGAGGCGCAGCATGGCGGAAGCGATCCTGCGAGTTCTCGCGCTCATCCACAAGGAACTGCTGGCGATCCTCAAAGACCCGCGCAGCCGCGTCAGCCTGTTCCTGCCACCCGTGCTGCAATGCCTGATCTTCGGTTACGCGGCGACCTACGATTTGAACAACGTGCCTTACGCCGTGCTGGACCAAGACCGCAGCGCTGCATCTTACGAGCTCCTGGCGTCGCTCGACGGCTCCGGCGTATTTCATCGCGTTGCGCAGCTCCGTAACCAGACGGACATCAAGCCGGTCATCGACCAGGAGACTGCGCTGCTCGTCATTGTCATCGGACAGGATTTTCAACGCCGCCTGGCCGCCGGCCTGCCCGCGAACGTGCAAGTCATCGCCGACGGCCGCAATTCCAACACCGCAGGGACGGCGCTCGGCTATCTCGGCGCGATAGTCGACAGCTTCAATGCCAACTGGGCAGCGAACCACGGCGCGCCGCAGCCGCCGCTGCAGGTCACGATGCGCGCCTGGTATAATGCCAATCTGGAAACGCGCTGGTACATGATACCCGCGCTCATTGGCACGCTGACATTCCTGCAAACGCTTCTGCTGACGGCAATGTCGGTCGCGCGCGAGCGAGAACAGGGCACGTTCGATCAGCTCCTGGTGACGCCATTTCGCCCGTTCGAGATCATGATCGGCAAGGCGGTGCCTTCGGTACTGATCGGCCTCATCCAGGCGACTCTGATACTTTTGGTGGCGCAGCTCTGGTTCCGGATTCCATTCGTCGGCTCTTATCTGACGCTCTATGCGGGTTTGTTGCTGTTCCTGATGGCCGCCGTGGGCATGGGGCTGATGCTCTCGGCAGTTGTCGCCACCATGCAGCAGGCGATGCTGTACGCCTTCGTCATCATGATGCCATTTGCGTTGCTCTCCGGGCTGACGACGCCACTGAGCAACATGCCCGCGGTATTCCAGGATTTCACATTCCTCAATCCGCTGCGCTACGCGATCGATATTGCCCACCGGGTCTATCTGGAGGGCGCCGGCCTGCATCAGCTCATGCCCGATCTGTGGCCGATGGCGATCATCGCCACGGTCACGCTGTCGTCCGCGGCCTGGCTGTTCCGCGGCGGACTGGAGTGAAAAAGCGTGGATTAGCGAATAGCCGGCGCCGCGAGTATAGTCACCCCGCCTAAAACTTGAGCAATAATAGAGGGCGGCGGCTGTTGCCCCGGTCCCCGGACCGTTCCTGCTCGATGTGGCGCGAAGATTGCTACGTTGACAGGCGGGCGGCAGCGCAAGCCGGCCGCGCCGGGGCATACTATGTTCGACGAAATGCGGGGCATTGGAGACGGCGGCGGCGCGGTGCGCCCGGCCTACGCCGCACTTTCCGACTGGCTCGGACAGATAAAGCCGGATGTGCTCGACTTCCGCCGGCGCGAGGCGGAGCTGCTGTTCCGCCGCATCGGCATCACGTTTGCGGTCTACGGCGACCCGGAGGCGCAGGAGCGCCTCATTCCATTCGACGTCATTCCGCGCATTCTCTCCGCGGCCGAATGGGAGACGCTGCGCCGCGGCCTTGAGCAACGCGTCAGAGCAATCAACGCCTACATCAAGGACGTCTACCATCGCCGTGAAATCCTGCGCGCCGGCATCGTTCCGGAAGACCTGGTGTTTCAGAATCCGGTGTTTCGCCCGGAGATGAACGGCCAGAAGGTGCCGCACGACATTTACGTCCACATCGCCGGCATCGATATCGTCCGCGTCGACGCCGACAGTTTCTATGTGCTCGAAGATAATGCGCGCACGCCGTCCGGCGTCTCCTATATGCTCGAAAACCGCGAGATCATGCTGCGGCTGTTCCCCGAGCTGTTCTCGCGCTACCGCATCGCACCCGTTGAAAATTACCCGGAAGAACTTTTGCAGACGCTGAAATCGGTGGCGCCGCCGACGGCCTCGTCGGACCCGACGGTCGTTCTGCTCACGCCGGGCGTGCACAATTCCGCCTACTATGAGCATTCGTTTCTGGCCGACAAGCTCGGTGTCGAACTGGTCGAAGGTCGCGATCTCGTCACCAAAGACGACATCGCCTACATGCGGACGACCGAAGGCCTCAAACGCGTCGACGTCATCTATCGCCGCCTCGACGACGATTTCCTCGATCCGCTTGTTTTCCGGCCCGACAGCGCGCTTGGCGCGCCTGGCCTCATGTCGGCCTACCAGGCCGGCAATGTCACGCTCGCCAACGCGGTCGGCACCGGCATCGCCGATGACAAGGCGGTCTACAGCTACATGCCGGAGATCGTGAAATTCTATCTCGGCGAGGAACCGCTGCTGAAGAACGTGCCGACGTGGCGTTGCCGCGAAGCCGAGCATCTGTCCTACGTGCTCGACCACATCGAGGATCTCGTTGTCAAAGAGGTCCACGGCTCCGGCGGTTACGGCATGCTGGTCGGGCCGAGGGCCGACAAGGCGACAATCGCGGGCTTTCGCGCCAAGCTGAAGTCCAACCCGAAGAACTTCATTGCTCAGCCGACCTTGGCGCTGTCGACTTGCCCGACCTGCGTCGACGAGGGCATCGCGCCGCGCCATGTCGATTTGCGGCCGTTCGTGCTGACCGGCCGCGACCGCATCCGCATCGTGCCCGGCGGACTGACACGGGTCGCGCTCAAGAAAGGCTCGCTCGTCGTCAACTCGAGCCAGGGGGGCGGCACCAAGGACACATGGGTTCTGGACAGATGACGGGGTCTGGACAGATGACGGGTTCTGGACAGATGACGGGTTCTGAATGGGTGACGGGTTCTGGACAGATGACGGGTTCTGGACAGATGACGGGTTCTGGATAGTTGACCGGTTTCTGGATCGCTGATGCTGTCGCGCACCGCCGATAATCTTTACTGGCTGGCCCGCTACGTCGAGCGCGCCGAATATCTTGCCCGCATCCTCGACACGACGTTGCGGCTGAGCACCTTGCCGCTCGACTATGTGGGCGCGAGCAACGAGTGGGCATCGGCAGTTGCCACGGCGGGCTGCGCCGGCGCTTTCTTTGCCGCGCATAGCGAAGCCAACGAGGAAACCGTCACCGATTTTCTCGCATTCTCGTCCAGCAATCCCTCCTCGATCCGTAATTGCTTCGAAAGCGCGCGAAACAACGCTCGCGCGGTGCGCACCGCGCTGACCATCGAAATGTGGGACACCATCAACGGCGCATGGCTCGAACTGAAAAAATGGGGCAACGGGCCGCCGTCGCGTGAGGAGTTCGCGCGCTTCCTGCGCTGGGTGCAGGAATCTTCGCTGCGCTTCGACGGCAGCGCCTACCGCACCATGCTGCGCAACGACGCTTACTGGTTTTCCCGGCTCGGCGTCCATATCGAGCGCGCCGATAACACCGCGCGTATCCTCGACGTCAAATACCATCTGCTGCTGCCGGCCGACGAACAGGTTGGCGGCCCGCTCGATTATTTCCAGTGGTCGGCGATTCTCCGTTCGGTCTCGGCGCTGACCGCCTATCACTGGGTCTACCGCGAGAACGTCAAGCCGTGGCTGGTGGCCGACCTACTCATCCTCAAGGATGAGATGCCGCGGTCGCTGGCAAGCTGCTATGAAAATCTCGTGCAAAATCTCGACCGGATCGCCGGCGCCTACGGCCGGCAGGGTCCGGCACAGCGCCAGGCTCGCGCGGTCCGGGCCCGGCTCGAAAACAGCAAGATCGAAGACGTCTTCCAGCACGGTCTGCATGAGTTCATCGGCGGCTTCATCGAGGACAATAACCGCCTTGGCAGTGCCGTCGCGCAGCAATATTTGATGTGACAAAGGACGGCTGGATCGCGGCGACCGATGCGAGACAGCGCCGTTTGCATGGCCTATTCTTTGCCCGTCGTTACCGATCCATAGCGCCCTATCTGCATGCGCCTGCATATCGCCCACTCGACCGTCTACAACTACGATCCCCCGGCCTCGGGTGCGATCCAGCTCCTTCGCCTGACGCCGCGCAACCACGACGGCCAGTATGTGGTTCGCTGGCGCATCGACGTGTCTCCGGATGCGCGGCTGTCGGCGCGCGAGGATGCGTTTGGCAACATGACGCACGTGTTCACAGCCACCGGACCGTTCCGCCAATTGAGCGTCGCGGTCGACGGCGAGGTTGAAACGCACGGCACTGACGGCGTGATCCGCGGCACGGTTGAGCGCTTTCCGCCAAGCCTGTTCTTGCGCGAGACCCCGCAGACGCAGGCCGATACCGCGATCGAGAACTCTTGCCGCAGAGGTCCGCGGCGCAGGCGGCGGCGCGGCGCTCGCCAGCCTGCACGCATTGCTGGAACGGCTTCGCGACGAAATAGCCTATGACCTCACGCTGACCGACACGCCGATGACTGCCATCGAAGCGTTTGCGGGCAAGCGCGGCGTCTGTCGCGACCTGACCCATATTTTTATTGCCGCCGCGCATTGTCTGGCCATCCCGGCGCGCTACGTCGCGGGCTACCTGCAGCTCGCGGACGGCACGACCGATCAGGAGGCGGGACATGCCTGGGCGGAAGCCTTTGTGCCCGAACTCGGCTGGGTCGGCTTCGATCCCGCCAACGGCGTCTGTCCGACAGAGGCTTATGTTCGCGTTGCGATCGGCCTTGATTTGCTCGGCGCCGCGCCGGTACGAGGCACCCGCTATGGCGCAGGTTCGGAGAGCCTGGAAGTCGCGATCCGGGTTGGCCAATAGGCAGCGTTGCCGCGACTCGCGCGGTGTCGCTATAAGAAGTCTCCCAGAGCTGGCGGAGCAGACGGTGCAATGACCTATTGCGGCGGAATTCTTGTGCGCGAAGGCCTCGTGATGTTCGCGGATACGCGCACCAACGCTGGCGTCGACAACGTTTCGACGTTCCGGAAGCTGCATGTCTTCACCGATCCGAAGAAGCGCATCATGGCGCTCGCATCGTCGGGCAATCTGTCGATCAGCCAATCGGCGCTCAGCATCCTGACCGAAGGCTACGACAATCCTGTCACCGGCGAACGTGAGACTTTGATGAATGCGCCGACCATGTTCCAGGCCGCGCAACGGGTCGGCAATATCATTCGCAGCATCCATGCGACCGAAGGCAAGGCGCTGGAAGCCGCCGACGTCAGTTTCGACGTCTCGTTTTTGTTCGGCGGCCAGATCATGGGCGAGCGAATGCGGCTGTTCATGATCTACTCGGCCGGCAATTTCATCGAGTGCACGACCGACACACCATACTTGCAGATCGGCGAGCACAAATACGGCAAGCCGGTGCTCGACCGCGCGGTGAGCTTCGACATGGATCTGTATGACGCGCTCAAGGTCGGGCTCGTCTCCATCGACTCGACCATGCGTTCGAATTTGAGCGTCGGGATGCCAATCGACCTTCTGATCGTACGCCGCGACACCTGCGAGGCCGAGCTGATCTACCGGATCGAGCCGGGCGAGCCCTATTTCACCGATCTGCGGGAGCGCTGGTCGGCGGCGCTGCGCGCGGCCCATATCGGAATTCCCCGGCCGCCTTACGGCCGGCGCGCGTGAGAGCGGACAGTCGCCAAGCGCCCGGCGACCTTTACGTAAAATTAAGCCTGCGACTGAAATGAGCGACATTGGCCGAGGCGCACGCCTTCTCGTTCCCGTTGCAACGGAGCTCGCGGCTAATTTGCAAGCGATTTGCAACGATTTCTCCCTATGTACGAAAAGGCCGCAATATAGAGGGAACGGAGCGTGCCGCCTGCTCTGCAGCAGCGCTTTGCCGGGGACAGCAAAGACCGACGTGGGTCGCGGTGGGACCGCGCGCGAGTTAGCCTGGTCTTGCCGATCGGCGTCATCGTCGCCGTGGCGATTGTCTGCGTAGTCGTTGCGGTTTTGACCTCGGCGCAACGCGCCGACGAAGTTTCGTTCAGCCGCGAACAGCAGCTGATCCGGCAGGCCATCGCCGACAACGGCGTCCGCGTGCTTCGCCAGCTCGACAGCGTCGCCGGCACGCCGCACGGCGCGGCAGCCATCCGCGCCAACTACGATCCGCAATGGGTCAAACATATCGGCGACTGGCTGCAGACCTATTTCAAGCACGACGCCGTGGCGGTCGTCGACGGCGCGGACCAGATAAAATTCATCCAAACGCGCGCTGCGCCCGAGCCGACCGCTGCCGAACTGCGTCTCGATATCGCGACAAGCCTCAATCTGTTGCGCGGCCGTCTGACCGCATTGCCGGCCGGAACCCTTGACGTACTCGCCACGCAAAACCCGCGGCAACCCGGGCCGACCGCAGCGCTGATCCAGCATTTTCTCGGCCGCCCGGCGATCGTCGCGGCGGTCGCCGTCGGCAGCAGCGACGATCTGCGCTCCGGCAATGCGCAGGCGCCGATCGTGTTCGCCGTGAAATACATCGACGAAGCGATGATGCGCGAGATCGGCGACGATCTGCAGCTCGCGGACCTGCACCGCGTCGGCGCACCACCGGCTGCCAGCGACTCCGTCACCGAAATCGCGGATGCCCATGGCGACCCGATTGCGCGCTTCGCCTGGAAGCCGTCGATGCCCGGCCGCGAGGTGGTCCTGAGCGTGGCGCCGTTCATTGCCATCGCGCTCGCGGGCTTCGCACTGCTGGTTGGAATGATAATGCGCTATATGCGCCGAACCGCCGAGGCGCTGGCCGACGGCGAAGCGCAATTGCGCCATCTTGCAATGCACGACCCGGTCTGCGGCCTGCCCAACCGCATCTATTTCGGCGAACGGCTGGAAACCGTAATCGACGAAGTGCGCGCGGGCGGCCCGTCGGCCGCGGTGTTCTATATCGACCTCGACCATTTCAAGGACGTCAATGACACGCTCGGCCACCCAATCGGCGACGAGCTCATCCTCAACGTGACTCAACGGCTGAGCCGTATCCTGCGCGGCAACGACCTCGTCGCCCGGCTCGGTGGCGATGAATTCGCGATCATCACCATCTGCGCGTCCGACTCCTATTCGCTGCAAGCGATCGCCGGGCGCATCATCGCCGCGGTCTGCGCCCCTTACCTGATCAACGGCCACAACATCATCATCGGCGCGTCGATCGGCATCGCGGTGATCGACCGCCGCTCGCGCGACGCCGCCGACATTCTGCGCTACGCCGACATGGCGCTGTACCGCGCCAAGAACGAAGGCCGCAACCGCGCCTGTATCTATGACGCGGCGATGGACGCCGATCTGTCCAACCGCAAACTGCTCGAAGGCGACCTCCATCAGGCGATCCAGAACGACGGCCTGCGATCGGCCTATCAGCCGATGGTCAACGCCGCTGGCGACAAGGTGATCGGCGTCGAGGCGCTGGCGCGCTGGACCCATCCGAAGCTCGGCGAGATTCCGCCGTCGGAGTTCATTCCGATCGCCGAACATTCGGGACTGATCATTGAACTCGGCGAGTGGATGCTGCGGCGCGCCTGCCTCGACGGCCGCGACTGGCCGGATCTGACCGTTGCGGTGAACGTGTCGCCGCTGCAGTTCCGCCGCTCCGACTTCGTCGACGTGGTCGAACGCATCCTCAAGGAGACCAATTTCGACGCCGGCCGCCTTGAGCTGGAACTGACCGAGAGCACGCTCCTCGGCAATCTGGAAACGGCCGAACTGTCGATGCTGCGACTCAAGGCGATCGGCGTGCGCTTTGCGCTTGACGATTTCGGCACCGGCTATTCGAGCCTGCTCTATCTGCGGCGCTTCCCATTCGACAAGCTCAAGATCGACTCGAGTTTCGTGCGCGCCATCGAGAAAGCGCCCGACGCCGCCGCTATCGTGCATGCCGTGGTGAGCCTCGGCCGCGGTCTCGGCATGAAGGTCACGGCGGAGGGTGTCGAGACGCCCGAACAGCATCTGTTCCTGCGCGCCGCCGGCGTGCATTCAATGCAGGGCTATCGCTTCGGCCGCCCCGGGCCGGCTAACGACATCTTGGCCCGCCTCGCCTCCCCGGAAAACTATCGCGTCGGCAGCCCCGACCAGGAAATCGCGCTGGCGAGCTAGCCATCTTGCGTCATTGCGGGGCGTGCGCAGCACGGGCCTGATATCCATAACCACCGTCCGCAAATAGCCGTCTCGGCTCTTCCGCATCATCGCGATCCGTGGTTATGGATTCCGGACAGCCGCTGTCGCGGCTTCCGCAATGACGCTTCAGGGAGGTCGCAATGGCCGGACAAAAAATCGCATTGGTGACGGGAGCGGGCACGGGCGTAGGCCGGGCGGTGTCGCTGGCGCTGTTGCGCGACGGCTATGCAGTCGTGCTGGCCGGACGGCGCAAGGACAAGCTAGAAGAAGTGGCGCGCGAGGCCAATGGGCCGACACTCGTCGTGTCCGCCGACGTCGCCGATCCGGCCTCGATCAAGGCGTTGTTTGCCAAGACCAGGGAGACCTACGGGCGGCTCGACGTCCTGTTCAACAATGCCGGCATCGGCGCGCCGGCAATGCCGATCGACGAAATTCCGTTTGACCGCTGGCAGGCCGTTGTCGCCACCAATATGACCGGCCTGTTCCTGTGCACGCAGGAAGCCATCAAGATCATGAAGGCGCAGAACCCGCGCGGCGGCCGCATCATCAACAACGGCTCGATTTCCGCGCATACGCCGCGGCCGGGCTCCGCGCCCTACACCGCGACCAAACACGCCGTCACGGGGCTTACCAAACAGACGGCGCTCGACTGCCGCCCGTACGACATCTGCTGCGGCCAGATCGACATCGGCAACGCCGCGACGCCGCTGACCGAGCGCATGGTGCAGGGCGAAGGCGTGCTGCAACCCGACGGCCGCAAGATGATCGAGCCGCGTATGGCCGCCGAGGACGTCGGCCGCGCCGTGGCCTACATGGCGAGCCTGCCGCTCGACACCAATGTGCTGTTCATGACGGTGATGGCGAATCTCATGCCGTTTGTGGGGCGCGGATAGGCCACAATGTTCGATCGCTGGCACGAATTCTATGGATTGCTGGGGACCGCGGCGGCCACGTTGGTCGCACTGCTCTTCGTCGCGGTGTCTGTCGGCGTCGGACTTTTGACCACCGAACGCGCGGGCCCGACGCGCCTCTACGTCAGCCCGATCATCCTGCACTATGCCAGCGTCCTGTTCGTCAGCCTCATCATCCTGATCCCCGCTCTGGGCGACCGCATGCTCGGTGCGACCATCGGGCTTTGCGGCGCGGTCGGCCTCATCGGTTCGGTTGTGATCACCGTCCGGCTGTTTCGCGACAGCAAATCGGAATTTGTTGATCGTTTTGCCTATGGGGCCTGGCCGTTTGTCGCTTACGCCGGCGTTGCGACCGCGGGAATCCTCATCATGATGTCGTCGCAGCACGCGCCGATCATTCTCGCGGCTTCGCTGCTACTCCTTTTGCTGGTGAACATCCGCAACGCCTGGGATCTCACCATCACGTTCGCACGGCGTCACGGCGACAACGCGCATCCGCCAAACCATTAGGGATTTCCAAGGCTACTCCACCACGCTGACCTTGATTTTCGTCCCTCCCTTCACCGCTTTCAGCGACTTCACATCGCCGAGGGCCTTTGCCCAGATGTTGCAGGGGCTGGCGAGCCGCGTCTCGTCGCCATTGGAGATCGGCGTGCGGCCAAAACCGATGGCGATGGCGTGGCCGTCGGGCCAGTAGGCGATCTCGCCGGGCGTCACCACCGCACGCGCGTCCATCTCGCGCGCCACCTGCACCGGGATTTCGAAATACACCTCCTCGCCCCAGGTGAGAGCCGACGCCTCGATTGGCAACGCCGCCACGATCGCGCTTGCGGTTGGGGTGTTGGCGAGTTCGGCATCGAGCGTGAGCGAACCGAAATCGAAGCGAACGCGCATGAGTGGTCTCCTTGCATGGCGGCCAAGTCTCGCATGGACGCTCCGCCGCTTCACCCCCGGGGGCGATGTGGAGGCGACGGGTCGCGATGACACCGCAAAGCGATGGCGTTATCCTTGTCGGCCAAGACTCGACGGAGACGACCTTGCCCGATCGGCACAGCGAAGACGATACGACGCGGGCGAACGCGCGGCTGCCCGGCCTCGATATTGAAATCGTGCATCGCCGTGCGGCAAATGCCGAGCAGATTTCGGTGCACATGGAGGCGACGCCGTCGTTCGATGCGTTCGGCCGCTTTTTCGAGAATGCGAACCCGTTCGCGTACTGGGCCCAAGCGGCGCAGTTGATGTGGGTGCCGTTCCTGTCTTGGTACGCGCCTTGGCTTGGCACCGCCCGCGCGCTGACGCCGCCGCGCACGGTTGACGAGGCTCCGCCGACCAGTCCCGACGATTAGGGCCCCGGAACCGACACGCACCCCGCCGCGCGCCTGCCCCGTCCCGCCGGGCGGCCGAATTCTCATTGCATGGTGTCGCCCCAATGGGCAGGACGCGCCCGCTCCGGCACTGATATAAGTGAGAATGCACTTACCGCCCGAAGCCGGCGCGGCGAATATTCTTCTACGAAGGGGCCAGAACATTGCGTGCGTATCTGCAACGGCTGGCGCCAGGCTTGCTTCTCTGCATCGCGATCACGCTCGCCGCCTATGGGCTCGAGCGTGTCGAAACCGCCGCCGCGGGTGAGCCCTATCTCGAAGCGCTGGTGTTGGCGATTCTCATCGGCGTGGCTGTCCGCACCGCGTGGAAGCCCGACACGCGCTGGAACCCCGGCATCAATTTTTCCGCCAAATTCGTGCTCGAATGCGCGATCGTGATGCTCGGCGCTTCGGTAAGCGCGACGACCATCATGGCGCTCGGCCTGCACCTCATCATCGGTATCGCCGTCATCGTGTCGGTCGGCATCGGCGCGAGCTATCTGATCTGCCGCGCGCTCGGTCTGCCGCAGCGGCTGTCGATCCTGGTCGCGGCGGGCAACTCGATCTGCGGCAACTCGGCAATCGCGGCCGTGGCGCCGGTGATCGGCGCCGACGGTGACGACATTGCGTCGTCGATCTCGTTCACCGCGGTGCTCGGGGTCATCGTCGTGCTGACACTGCCGCTGCTCGTGCCGCTTCTGCAATTGAGCCTGACACAATACGGAGTTCTGGCCGGTCTCACAGTCTACGCCGTGCCGCAGGTGCTGGCCGCGACGCTGCCGATCGGCGCGTTGAGCAACCAGGTCGGAACGGTCGTCAAACTCGTGCGCGTGCTGATGCTTGGCCCGGTGGTGTTGAGCTTTTCATTACTTGCCGGCGGCATGCGCGATCCGGAAAGCCGCTCCAACCGGCGCGGCTTGCGGCTCAGCGAGCTGGTGCCATGGTTCATCACCGGATTTCTGGCGGCGCTGCTGTTGCGCTCGGCCGGCCTCATTCCACAGCTCTTGCTGCCGCCGATCACGGGAACCGCGGCGTTCCTCACCACGATCGCGATGGCCGGGCTCGGGCTCGGCGTCGACGTGCGCGCTGTGGCGCGCACCGGCGTGCGGGTAACACTCGCGGTGACGGCGTCGTTAATCGTGCTTGGCCTGATGAGCTATGCGCTGATCCGAGCCGCTGGTATCGGGTAAGCACACCGCTGCGATTGCAAGCCCACCAACGTCGAACGTTCACTGCAAAGAGAACAAAAGTCCGGGAGGTCTCATGCTCAACCGTCGTCAAACGCTCGGCGCGGCGATCGGCGCCATCGCGGCCGGTGGCGCTTCGGCCGCACGCGCGGCAACGCTCGACAAGGTGGTGCACATCATCGTCGGCTTTCCGGCCGGCGGCGGCACCGACATCGTCGCGCGCGTCCTGGCGCAGGCGCTGCAAGGCGATTACGCCTCGAGCATCATCGTCGAGGACCGGCCGGGCGCCAGCGCCCGGCTTGCCGTCGAGTACGTCAAGAACGCGCCACCCGACGGCAGCGTGATGCTGTTCACGCCCGATTTTCCGATGACGCTCTATCCGTCAAGTTTCAAATCGCTGAAATACGATCCCTTGAAGGACTTCATCGCGGTCGGCCCCGCGGCGAAGGGCTCGCTGGTTCTGGTGGTCGGGCCCGGCGTGCCGGCCGACGTGAAATCGCTCAAGGATTTCATCGCCTGGTGCAAGGCCAATCCCGGCAAGGCGGACGTCGCCGATACATCGCCGGGCGCGACGCCGCATTTCACCACCGTGATGCTGGCGCGGGAAGCCAAAGTGGCGCTGACCCCGGTGCACTACCGCGGCGGCGCGCCGGCGATGGAGGATCTGATCGGCGGCCACGTGCCGGCGAGCGTCAATCCGGTCAGCGAGGTCATGGCGTTCGCCAGCGCCGGCAAAATCCGGGCGCTCGCGGTGACCGGCGAGAAGCGCACGCCTTTTCTGCCCGACGTGCCGACCATGAAAGAGCAAGGATTCAACGTCGTGGTCAATTCACTGTCCGGCGTGTACGTGCCGGCCAAGACCCCGGCCGCCACAGTGGCCGCGCTCAATGCCGCGATTCGCAAGGCCGCGTCATCCAAACAAATGATCGACAGCCTCGCCAAATTCGGCACCGAGCCGACATCCATGACCAGCGCCGAATTCACCGCCTGGATCAAGGACGAGATTGCGAGCTGGCGCCCGGTGGTGAAAGCGTCGGGATTCAAGGCGCTGGAGTGAGAAGCGTATCTTGCCTCACCCGGCCGCGAAGCGGCCGGGTGAGGATCCGTCCTCAGCGATGCCAGCCGTGGCCCCAGTGACCCCAACGGCCATAGCCATACGCATAGTGCGGACCATAGCCGTAGGCGAAGCGCGGACCGTAGCCGCGCCAATAGCCCGAGCGCGCATAGTAGGGTCTGGGCCAGACCGCATAGGCAGGCGCGTAATAAGCAACGGGCGGTGGCGCATAGTAGGCAACCGGTGGCGGAGGCGGCGGATAGGCGTAGGCCTGCACCGGCGTCGGGTAATAAGCCGGCGCGGGCGCCTGCGCTTGCGGCATCGGCATGTCGGCAGCGTGAGCTGCGGGAATCTCGGCCACGCCAAGTGCGACTGACGCCGCGGCCACCGCCAATCTCATCAAGCTTTGCATCGGTTTCTCCTTCAAACGGGTGTTTGAAAAACAGCCGCACTAGAAAGTGCGGCAGCGGCAAAATTAGAGCCGCGGGGCGGCGGATTTGGGCAATTGCGGCAACGGCCGTTCAGGTTCCACGGCTGCGGCAGAGTGGCTGCGGCGTCGAACATACTCCGCGCGCCACGCAAAAACGTCACGAGCGAATAGGCAATGTGAGCGGGCGGCTGCCGATCCTGCCCTCAAGGGATGGAGAATCGAAAACGGTCCGGCAATGCCGGACCGTTTGTATGTTCACCCGCAGCCCGGCCGTACGGCCGGTGCGCTGAGAAACGCGCCCCGATCAGTGGCCGAAGTGGTAGTCGACGCCGACCCGGAAGATGTTGTCGGTGACATGCGAGTTGATCGACGCGGTGGCGAAGCCGCCCGCGCCCAGCCCGGTGAAGGTAAAGGTGTTGGTGAAGTGGCCGAGATCCACGTAAAGGTATTCGGCCTTCGCGCTCCACCGATCCCACAGCCACCATTCGGCGCCGGCGCCGACGGTCCAGCCAAGCTGCGTGTTGTTGGCTGAGCTTGAGGACGTCAGCGTCACTCCCGACGACGTCGTCATCGCCGTGGCTGTCGAGTCGACCTCACCATAGGCGAGACCGCCGGTGACATAGAGCAGCCAGTGATCGCTGGGCTCAAAACCGAGCCGCCCGCGCACCGTGCCAAACCAAGGCAGTTTCTGCGTCAACGAGCCCGTGCCAAAGACAGTAGGAAGGGGGGCGACGAGTGCGAGAGGAGTGAACGCAAAAGTGGGCGCGTAGGCTGTGCCGCGCTGACCGGTGCCTTGAATATCGGCCTCAACCCCGAACAGCCAGTTCCTGTTGAACTGCCAGTTGTAACCGATTTGACCGCCGCCGAGCCAACCGTCCATGTTCGACGCGGTCGTGAACGTGAAGGTCGAAGGCAAATTCGTCGTGCCGTTCACGGTGCTCGTCGATCGTCCCCAGCTATAACCGACGTTACCGCCGACGTACCACCCGCTCCAATCGAATACGGGCGGAAGCGGCGGCGCCTTCAGCGGCATGTCCGCCGCGTTGGCTGCCGTCGCAACGGTCACGAGCAAAGCTGCTGTCGCCAGGATTTTTTTCATCTGTCACCCCCCCATAGCTAACCTGGCAAGAATATCAGATAAGGACCGCCAATCCTGTGATAGTTCTGCAACAAGTCAGCAAAAACGTCTAAGTACCCGTGTCAAATTGCTTTTTTTGATATTTGCAAGGCGGTGCCTTTCGATTGCGCACGCCCGATGATTACCCCGCTACCGATGACGGGGCGGAGATGGGTGGGCTAAGCTCTGCTCACCGGGGAATCGGGGCTCCATTCGTGCTGCAAAATCTGCAATCGCTGATTGGCGTCATCGCCATTCTGGGCTTTGCTTTCCTGATCAGCGAGAACCGCCGCGCGGTATCGTGGCGGCCGGTACTGGTCGGGCTCGCTGTCACCTTCGCGCTGGCGTTGCTGATGCTCAAGGTGCCGCAGACCGAAATCGCCTTTGGCTGGATCAATCGCGCGGTCGAAGCAGTGGCGGCGGCGACCAGGGCCGGCACATCGTTCGTGTTCGGTTATATCGGCGGCGGTCCCCTGCCCTTCGATGCCAAGACGCCGGGCTCGGATTTCATCCTTGCGTTCCAGGCGCTGCCGGTCGTGCTGGTGATGAGCGTGCTGTCGTCATTGTTGTTCTACTGGCGTGTCATGCCGCCGATCGTGCGCGCATTTTCCTGGGCGCTGGAGAAGACGCTCGACGTCGGCGGCGCGGCCGGCCTGTCGACCGCGGCCAATATTTTTGTCGGCCAGGTCGAGGCGCCGCTGTTCATCCGGCCTTATCTGCCGCTGTTGTCGCGCAGCGAAATGTTCATCGTCATGACCGGCGGCATGGCCGGCATCGCCGGCACGGTGTTCGTGCTCTATGCGACGATCCTCGCCAACGCCATTCCGGACGCCGCCGGACATATCGCGGTCGCCTCGGTGCTTGGCGCGCCGGCCGCGATCCTGATCAGCCTGATCATGGTGCCGGACGCCAAGGCGCAGCACACTGGCAGCAATCTCGATGACGTCGGCGTGCCGTTCGACTCCACCATGGATGCGATCGTGAAGGGCACCGGCGCTGGCCTTGAGCTTCTTCTCAACATCGTCGCCATGCTGATCGTGTTTGTGGCGCTGGTTTATCTTGCCAACGCGATCCTCGGCCTGTTGCCGGATTTCTTCGGAGCGCCGCTGACCATGCAGCGTGCGCTCGGCTGGATCATGGCGCCGGTGTGCTGGCTCCTCGGCGTCCCGTGGTCGCAGGCGGTGACGGCCGGCGGTCTGATGGGCATCAAGACCATCCTCAACGAACTCGTCGCCTATCTGCAGCTCGCCGCATTGCCGCCGGACGCGCTTGACCCACGCTCGCGGCTGATCATGCTCTACGCCATGTGCGGCTTCGCCAATTTCGGTTCGCTCGGCATCATGATCGCGGGGCTGTCGACCATGTGTCCGGCAAAGCGCGGCGAGGTGATCTCGCTGGGCTTGAAGTCGATCGTGTCCGGCACGCTGACGACGTGCCTGTTGGGAGCGATTGTGGGGGTGATTACGCCGTAGTTCGTCATTGCGAGGAGCGAAGCGACGAAGCAATCCAGCCCGCGAAGCCGGCTGGATTGCTTCGCTTCGCTCGCAATGACAGATTCAGTGCAATCGAAACTCGCCGTCCACCGCGCGGATTTCCGCCGGCTTGATCAGCTTGGCGTGCGCCACCGTCACCGAATGCAGCGGCCCCTCAATCGTCTCCAGCCAGAAATTGAGGAATTTGTTGAGCACCGGAAAGCTCGGGCACAGATCGTAGTCCTGCCAGACATAAGTCTGTAGCAGCCAAGGGTGATCGGGCCGCCGGTAGAGAATATTGGCAGTGGTCAGCCCATAACCTTCGAGCTGCTTGCGAAAATCCTGCGACACGCGACCTTGTTTCGAGACCGTCTGCTCCTTCGACACCATCGTGCCCTCCATCCCACAATTGGAATGCTCCGAGAGTCGCAATGCCATTTCAAGCCTCAATTTTGAATAAGTTGTTTATCTTCAAGGCATTAGCAGCATCAATACGGCCCTGCTAACAGCGCCGGATTGGCTCACCCGAGTTCCAACAGTTCACTCCGACAACCCGGCCCCAGATCGACGGTTTCTCGCCGTCGGACACCTTTATTTTTTCATTTCGTAAGGAACCGCAGGCAGTTAGCCGATACAGAATAACTGTTGGCAATCCGCGGAGAGGAGTGCTAAAAAAAATCCAGCGTCCCCTTGCAGGGAAAAATCAAGACCCCCATGTGGCCCCCAAGCGGTCCGCCGAGGGAGTCTTCAGGGAGGCCGCCCTCAACTCACTTTCCATGTTCATTCAGTAGCTTAGGAGGACACCATGAAGTTTCGTCCGCTTCACGACCGCGTCGTCGTCAAGCGCATCGATGCCGATGAGAAAAGCGCCGGCGGCATCATCATTCCGGACACCGCCAAGGAAAAGCCCTCGCAGGGCGAGGTCATCGCTGTCGGCCCGGGCGGCCGCGACGAGGCCGGCAAGCTGATCCCGATCGACATCAAGGTCGGCGACCGCGTGCTGTTCGGCAAATGGTCCGGCACCGAGGTCAAGATCGACGGCCAGGATCTCCTGATCATGAAGGAGTCCGACATCATGGGCATCATCGACGAGCCCGTGGCGAAGAAGAAGGCCGCGTAACGCCGCTCCGAGGACCGCTTACGCGGTCTTTTTGTCATGGCCGGACTTGGTCCGGCCATCTCGATAGAGCGGGCACTGCGGTGCCAGCCTGATCGCGATCGCCGGGACAAGCCCGGCGATGACGGGCGGAAAACCAAACACAGTTCTCAGGAGAGACACTCAAATGGCTGCCAAGGAAGTCAAATTCTCAGTCGAAGCGCGCGACAAGATGTTGCGCGGCGTCGATATTCTCGCCAACACCGTCAAGGTGACGCTCGGCCCCAAGGGCCGCAACGTCGTGCTCGACAAGTCGTTCGGCGCTCCGCGCATCACCAAGGACGGCGTCACCGTCGCCAAGGAGATCGAACTCGAAGACAAGTTCGAGAACATGGGCGCACAGATGGTACGCGAGGTCGCCTCGAAGACCTCCGACATCGCCGGTGACGGCACCACGACCGCGACCGTGCTCGCCGCCGCGATCGTCAAGGAAGGCGCCAAGGCCGTCGCCGCCGGCATGAACCCGATGGACCTCAAGCGCGGCATCGACATCGCGGTCGAGACCGTGGTCGAGGAGTTGAAGAAGAACTCGAAGAAGATCACCTCGAACGATGAAATCGCCCAGGTCGGCACCATCTCGGCCAACGGCGACAAGGAGATCGGCCAGTTCCTCGCCGACGCCATGAAGCGGGTCGGCAACGAAGGCGTGATCACGGTCGAAGAGGCCAAGAGCCTCGAGACCGAACTCGACGTGGTCGAGGGCATGCAGTTCGACCGCGGCTACATCTCGCCGTATTTCATCACCAACGCCGACAAGATGCGCGTTGAGATGGAAGATCCCTACATCCTCATCAACGAGAAAAAGCTCTCCGCGCTGAACGAACTGCTGCCGCTGCTGGAAGCTGTCGTGCAGACCGGCAAGCCGCTCCTGATCGTTGCCGAGGACGTGGAAGGCGAAGCGCTCGCCACGCTCGTGGTCAACAAGCTGCGCGGCGGCCTGAAGGTCGCGGCCGTGAAGGCGCCGGGCTTCGGCGATCGCCGTAAGGCCATGCTGCAGGACATCGCCGTCCTGACCGCCGGTCAGGCGATCAGCGAAGACCTCGGCATCAAGCTCGAGAACGTGACGCTCGCCATGCTCGGCCGCGCCAAGAAGGTGACGATCGACAAGGAGAACACCACGATCGTCAACGGCGCCGGCAAGAAGAAGGACATCGAGGAGCGCATCGCGCAGATCAAGGCGCAGATCGAGGAGACCACCTCGGACTACGACCGCGAGAAGCTGCAGGAACGGCTCGCCAAGCTCGCCGGCGGCGTCGCGGTGATCCGCGTCGGCGGCGCCACCGAGGTGGAAGTTAAGGAGCGCAAGGATCGCGTTGACGACGCGATGCACGCGACCCGCGCCGCGGTCGAGGAAGGCGTGCTGCCCGGCGGCGGCGTGGCTCTCCTTCGCGCTACCGAGTTGCTCAAGAAGGTCCGCACCGCGAACGAGGACCAGAAGCACGGCGTCGATATCGTCCGCAAGGCGCTGCAGGCTCCGGCCCGGCAGATCGCCACCAACGCGGGCGAGGACGGCTCCGTCATCGTCGGCAAGATCCTGGAGAAGGATCAGTACGGCTTCGGCTTCGATGCGCAGGCGTCGGAGTACGTCGACATGGTGAGGAAGGGCATCATCGACCCGACCAAGGTCGTGCGCCAGGCGCTGCAGGGCGCTTCGTCGGTCGCGGGGCTGCTCATCACCACCGAGGCGATGATCGCCGAAGTGCCGAGAAAGAAAGAGCCGATGCCCCCGATGCCGGGCGGCGGCGGAATGGACTTCTAAGTTCGCGTTTCAGGCGACGTGAATGCGAAGGCCCGGGAGAAATCCCGGGCCTTTTGCTTTCGAGCGCTGTGATGATCGAGCGGGTTACTGCTTCCAGTTCTTCGCCTGCGCGACGATGGCGGCGCGGTCGAAATCGTTGCATGCCGCCAGGAATTTCGTCGTATACGCGGCGCTTGCGGGCTCGGTCCCCTTCAACGTGCCGATAGTCTTGAACGCAGTGAGCGTGTTGTCCCAGTGCGATGGGATGAAGCCGCCGAGCGGCGCATCGGCGGGCTGGCCCTGTAACGCCATGTCGAGGAAGCGATCCATGACATGGACGCCGTTGGCGAGTGCGGTCGCGTCATCGAGGTCCGTCGGTTTGATGTTCGGAAATTCGTCCCACAGGATGCGGACTGCCGCTTCCTTGTTGGTCATGGTGAAGACCAGACCCTTGGTCATGGCGCGGCAATAGCCGCCGACCTCCTTGGGATGCGCGTCGGCGAATGCCTTGGATGTCGCAAGCGTGGTGCCGACCATGTCGTCCTGCAGGGGAATATCGACCATGCGCAGTTTCAGTCCGGTGTTCTCGGCCGCGGCCAGCATCGCATCCCACACCACCAGCGCATCGATCTTGCCGGTCTTGAGCGCCGCGATGGCCGCGGGGCCGGCGCCCGTCGCAATCGCAGTGTACTGATCGGGCATAATCCCGATCTGCTTGAGGTTCTCTTTCAGCGCCAGGCCGCCGCCGGCGCCGAACGACGGTGCACCGATGGTCTTGCCCTTGAGGTCGGCAAGTTTCTGGATCGGCGAATCCGGCAGCACGATCATGAAGGTGCCCGGATTGCGCTTGAGATTGAAGATCGAGATCAGGTCGCCGCCGCGCTCGCGCACCCCGAGGATCGCGTCGCCCGCGGTGGTGCCGATCTGAGCGTTGCCGGATTGCAGCAGTTGCGCCGAGACCGCGCCGGTCTGCGTGTTCTGAACGCTGACGTCGAGCCCTTCAGCGGCGAAATAGCCGAGATGCTTGGGCACGGCGTAGAGAAAAATCTCCTCACCCACCCCCATGATCGGGTGCATCTGCACGAGCGTCATTTTCTGCTGGCTTTGCGCGCCGACGCCGGCACTGCACGTGACGGCAAGAGCAAATACGAGGGCAGCGCGGCTCAATCGTGTCCGCATGATGTGGTCTCCGGGCGATAGCGGCGAAACAGGATCACGGGCGGCCCGATGCGTTGACGCGCTGGGCCCAGAAGCAGTAGCGGCGTTCGAGCAGTTGCATGACGTAGTTCATGAGAAAGCCGATGACGGCCAGCAGCAGAATGACCGCGAACATCGGTGCGAGCTCCATCTGCTGATCGTATTGCATCAACAGCATACCGAGGCCGGCGCTGGCGCCGACGAACTCACCGACCACCGCGCCGAGGATCGCCAGCACCGACGCGACGCTCAGTCCGGCAAACAGAAACGGCAGGCAGCTTGGCAGAATGATCTTTGACAACAGATGCCATTCGCTGGCGTTGCAGGAACGCGCCAGTTCGATCCGCTCGGGCTCGACCGACTGATAGCCTGCCATGGTATTCACCAGGACCGGAAAGAAGGTGATCACCGCGGTGATGAAGACCTTGCCCTGCAGGCCGAAGCCGAACCACACCACCATCAGCGGCGCCAGCGCGACCTTAGGCAGCGACTGGAAGCCGACGATGTAGGGATACCAGCTTCGGCCGAGGATCGGCCAATGGCAGATGGCAAAGCCCAGAATTGCTCCAAGCGCCGAGCCGATGGCGAGCCCGAGCAGCGCCTCCCAGACAGTGATTCCGGCGTGATACCAGTAACCGCCAGTATCCCACGGCGCGCGGCTCAGGCCGTGAAGCAGCGCGCGCAGCACCTGCTCCGGCGCCGGCACGATGTAAGCCGGCGCGCCGAGCACATCGGTCGCGAGCCACCAGCAGGCGACGAGCGCGACCATGATCGCCGGCGAGATGGTGAATTGCGGATACCGCCGCACAACGCTCAGCAGCGATTCTGAAGGTGTAGAAGCTGCCCTGGCGCGCGCCCTCCCGGCGGCTTGCATCGTCATCAGAACATACCTCCCTGCGCGTCCAACAAGGAGTGCAGACGGGCCGCATAGCGGCCGAAGCGCTCGGTATTGATGATTGAAAGGTCGCGCGGCCGCGGCAGATCGATCGAGATGACGTCGGCGATGGTGCCGGGCCGTGTCGTCATGGCGAAGACGCGATCGGACAGGAAGATCGCTTCGGCAATGGAATGGGTGATGAAGAACACGGTCTTGCGGCTGCCGCTCCAGATCCGCATCAGTTCCAGATTTATCTGCTCGCGCGTCATCGCGTCGAGCGCGCCGAACGGCTCGTCCATCAAAAGCAGGCGCGGATCCTGGACCAGCGCGCGCACGATCGCGGCGCGCTGCTGCATACCGCCGGAGAGCTCGAATGGATAACGCCGCGCGAAATCCTGCAAGCCGACCAGCGCCAGCAGATCGGCCGCCTTCTGGCGGTAGTCCCCGATCGGCAGCTTGCGAAACTCAATCGGCAGCAGCACGTTCTCGATGACGGTACGCCACGGCAAAAGAACGGGCGACTGGAACACGACGGCGGCCTCGGGGCTCGGGCCGCGCAACGGCTTGCCGTTAAGCTCGACTGATCCCGCCGAATACGGCAACAACCCGGCCAACACCTTGAGCAGCGTCGACTTTCCGCACCCGCTCTGCCCTACCACGGAGACGAACTCGCCGTCGTAAATTTCGAAATCGAGATTTTTCAGCGCCGTCACCTGCGCATCGGCCACCCCATAAGTCTTGGAAAGACCGCGCGAAACGATGAGCGGCTGCGCGCTGTCGGCGCTGCCGCGAGGCGAAACCGTGGCTGCACGTACAGAACTCATGGAAGCGATCGAAGGCATCGGCTGACCACTGTGCTTGGGGAGCATAAAGCAAGGCACGTGCCAGCGGTACTGCGGCACGGCGCACCAGGATTGCTTGCGCGCGCCTATGGGCGGTTGAGCTTCGCCGCTCCTGCAACGGCTTGCAGCGGTCGCGCCTTGACCACGTTTGCGATTGCACCGCACAGTGAAGCTGCAACCCCGTCCTTTCAGTGATCCAGCGCAATGATTTCCAACAGCATCGTCCGGGTGCACCAACATGGTGGGCCCGAGTGCCTGACGCTCGATGAGCTGCCGCTTCAGCCGATTGAGCCGGATCAACTGCTGATCGAGGTCGATGCCGCCGGCGTGAACTTTTTTGATACGCAGCTGCGCAGCGGACTCTACAAGCAGCCGCTGCCGCTTGCGCTCGGTACCGAAGGCGCGGGCATCGTCCGCGAGGCCGGCGCGAATGCCGCGGGATTTCGTCCCGGCGACCGGGTCGCATGGGTGCACTCGTCTGGTTCTTACGCGCGCTGGAAAACGATCGCCGCCGCGCAGGTATTCGCCGTGCCGGATAATCTGAGCTCCGAGACCGCGGCGGCCGCGCTGTTTCAAGGGATGACCGCGCATTACCTGGCGTGCTCGACCTACCCGCTCGAAGCGGGCAGTACGTGCGTGATCCATTCGGCGGCGGGCGGCGTCGGCCTGCTGTTGACACAGATCGCGAAGCTGCGCGGGGCCATGGTGGTTGGCGCCGTTTCCACGCCCGCAAAGGCCGCCGTCGCGGCCGCAAATGGCGCCGACCACGTGGCGGTCTATGCCGACAGCAATCTCGCCGAGCTTGCCAAACGGGTGACCGGCGGCCGCGGCGTCGATGTCGTCTATGATGCGGTCGGCAAGGATACGTTCGAACAGAGTCTCGCCTGCCTGCGCGTGCGCGGCCTGCTCGCGCTTTATGGTGAGGCAAGCGGACTGGTGCCACCGCTGGACGTTCGGCAACTGCTCACAGCCGGCGCCGTCTACCTGACGCGAACCGGTCTTTCCTATTACGCCGTGACCGAGGAGGAGCGGCGTCAGCGCGGCGACGACGTCCTGCGCTGGCTGTCGGAAGGCAAACTCAAGCCGCGCATCGACAGCACCTTCAGCCTGGAGGATGCGGCGCGAGCCCACCGCGCGATCGAAAGTCGCGGCACCATCGGCAAGATATTGCTGGTCCCGCGGCTGCGGCCCACTAAGCCGCCGGCACCAGCGTGAATGGCGCGATCTGTGGCGCGGTCTTGAAATAGACCGCTTGCAGCTCCGCCGAGTCCTTGAACTGGGTCTGCCGCAGTCGCCGGAAAATCACGCTGGCCGTCAGCGACGGCTGGTCGAACGGATATGGATCGATTGCGATCGTATTTGCGTTGCGCGGTGTCAGCGTTATGCCGACACCGGCCTTGCCGGAATAGTCGACCGGGGCCGGCTCGACGCGGTCGGGCTTCAGCACCTCGGTGCTGCAAATATAGAGTGAAAGAATGTCCCAAATTTGAAGCAGGTTGTAGTTGATCGCGAGCTCGCTTGGATCGTATTTTTCGGCAACGCTCTTCTGCTTTGCCTCGCTGCGCGCGATGAATGCCTCGATCGGCGGCGGCAGCTTGCCGCGCTGGATCGCGGGCGGGGACGTGATGACGCCGTAGCGGCCTTGCCACAGACCGGTGCGATGCCTGGCAATCATCAAACCGGCGTAGGCGTCAATGGCGCCGAGCCAATCGCCAGCCCATTCGAACGCCTCAAGCTGCTTTTCGTCGTTCGGGACTTCCCGATAATTCGGCGTCTTGCCGGTCGCGGGGTTGATCTGCGGCCCGGTTTCGTAACGAATCCAGCCGCGATCGTGAAACATGGCGGCGCGCACCAGCGGGCCATACGGGCGGGGTTTTTCGAACTTCTCGTTGCCCCAATGCGCGGCAAACAGCCCCGAGAGCTGGGCGTGATCGTTCTGGGTGATCATGACAATCGAGCCGTCGGATTCATAACGAACGATCATGGCAGTCTCTCACGTCAAAACCAACAGGTTGAAAGTCGGCCAATTATTGTGCGCGATCCGAAATGGGAACGCGACCGTTATCTGCGCACCGCCGAGCCGCGCCATATGCACGGCTAACGCAACCGCCCGTTGCCACGTCCGCCCGATGAGCGATGCGCAATGCCGCAAGAAAACACCCGGAGCCGCGGTTGGCGAGGGAAATTTGCGCGGACAAATAATCGCGCTCCGTGCGGGCGAACGCTCCACCCCTTGCGGCAGCGCAAACTAGAACTTGCCGCAGGGCGCGGGCTTCTGGCTTGAGCGGCGTCCGGTATACGCGTCGATCGTCTCGTCAACGCAGGCGCCGCTTGAAAGCTGAACCCTTCTGATGACCGTCGCGCCCTGCTTCTTGATGTCGATGATACGTTCCGACGTGGCGGCAGGAGGTGTCGGGCTTTGCGCCAGCGCAGGCTGAACAAATAGCGACCACGCAACCTCGGTAAACAGATCGTGGGTCACGATCCATCGGGAAACCTGCTGACTGGGATTATGCAGCGGCGTCAGCGTAACCAGAATGTCGCCCGACGGGCACGAGACCAGGTCGATCGCATAATTTGTATTCGAGTTGGGCTTCACATGGTCAATGCTATGCAGGCAATCGATGTTTCTCTGCCAGGCGTCTTCCTGCGCTTTGGCTGCGCCGACGTTGGCAAACGGCGACAATCCAAGACCAACCGCTGACGCCCACTGATAGATTTGAGGCAACCCCGCGAAAAGAGCGATTATGATCGTCGGGTACATCAGCACCCATTGCCACCATCGCTGCGGTGAATTGCCCATGGCTTGCCCCTTTGCAGGTTGTGAAGCTCAGTGATTTATGTAACTTGGGCCTATCTCGTCAATCTATGATTTCCATCACAGCGCGAACCGAAATCTTATTTCGCCTGTCGTGTCCCGCCTCAATTTTTTCCGGCGTTCAATCCGAGGATTGTCCGCGCGTCGTTCGGCGTTGCGACGTGGTCGCCCAGGACGTCGATGATCTTCGCCGCCTTTTCGACCAGCGCCGCATTGCTCGGCGCGAGCTTGCCGCGTTCCAGATAGAGATTGTCCTCGAGCCCAACCCGCGGATGGCCGCCGAGCAGCACGGTCTGCGCCACCATCGGAAACTGGTGCAGCGAAATGCCGAAAGCGAACCAGGGCGCATCCGGCGGCAGCAGGTTGCGCATATAGGTCATAGCCTCAGGCGTCGCCGGCTGGCCCCATGAAATGCCGAGGCAGATCTGGAACATGCCGGGCGGCTTGACGTAGCCGTTTTCGATGAAGCGCTTGGCGAGCAGCAGGTGCCCGGTCTCGAACACTTCGAGCTCCGGCATAACGCCCGCATCCTTGATCGACAGCGCCATCTTCTGCAGGTGCGCGGGCGTGTTGACGAACACGCGATCGCCCATGTTGAGGCTGCCCATGTCGAGGCTGCAGATGTCGGGCTTGAGCTCCATGACATGCTGCACGCGCTCCTCCGGCGAGCGGAGGACACTTTCGGGCCCAGGCTTCGAAGCGTCGTGCGGGTCATGGTGAAAACGCGCGCCCGGCCCGGTGGTGAGATTGATCAGCACGTCGGTGCCGCTCGCCCTGATGCGCTCAACCGCCTCGCGGTAGTGCGCGGTCTCCATGCTCGGCTTGCCGGTGTTCGGATCGCGCACGTGGATATGGACGATGGCGGCGCCGGCCTTGGCTGCGTCGATCGACGATTTGGCGATCTGCTCGGGCGTGACCGGCACCGCCGGGTTGCGGCCCGGCGTATCGGCCGCACCTGTCACCGCGCAGGAAATCATCACCTTGCGTTGCATAAGCCCTCCCCCGGCACTGGTCCTGGCGCGTGTTGTGTCGTGGATTTATAGCGGGCCGGAGCGGCCATGTCGCCGGGGCCCCCACCCGGGCCGCACAACGAAAACGACCACGGCGAGAGGCGCGCGTTCATCCGGCGTCGCCTGTTCTTCCGTGGCCGTCAGGGCGATGGGGACTTACAATGACGCAGTCATCGCCGCTTGCGGTGATTGGTGTAGCATTGCTTGGTGACACGGACATGACTCTGAAATCGGGCCAAATACGCATCGGGATCGGCGGCTGGACATTCGAGCCGTGGCGCGGACTGTTTTATCCGAAAGGCCTGCCCCACGCCCGGGAACTCAGCTACGCGAGCGAGCGGCTGACCTCGATCGAGGTGAACGGCACGTTCTATCGCACGCAGACACCGGCTACGTTTCGGAAATGGGCGAGCGAGGTACCGGACGGCTTTGTGTTCGCGCTCAAGGGCCCGCGTTTTGCCGTCAACCGCCGTGTGCTGAAAGAGGCGGGAGACTCGATCAAGCGCTTTGTCGATTCCGGCATCGCCGAACTAGGCAGCCACCTGGGACCCCTGCTCTGGCAATTCGCCCCGACCAAAAAATTCGATGCTGCCGACTTCGGCGGCTTCCTCGAACTGCTGCCGGAGAAACTCGCCAAAACACCGCTGCGCCATGTGATCGAGGTGCGGCACGACAGCTTTTGCAACCCCGAATTCATAGCCCTCGCGCGCCAGTTCAAGATGCCGATCGTCTACACCGATCACGCCAAATACCCGAACATCGCCGATCTCACGGCGGATTTCGCCTATGCCCGCTTGCAGCGCGGCAAGGACACCATCCCGACTGCCTATTCGCCGAAGGACATCGTGGCCTGGGCGAAGCGCCTGCGCGCGTGGGCGGAGGGCAAGACGCCCGACGACCTTCCGCGCGTCGACGCCTCGGCGAAGCCGGCCGCGGAGCCGCGCGACGTGTTTGCCTATGTGATTTACGAAGGCAAGGTCCGGGCACCGGCGGGCGCCATGGCGCTGATCGAGGGGCTCAAGCGCTGACAGCAGGAAGGCCGTCACAAAAATGCTAACGGCCACGTCCGACTCGGCGCGCGTACATCCGGCGTCACCTGTTGACCGTGGCCGTCCCGCAGCGGAGCCTGGGCTCAACACCGCTACCAGCGACATAATGTCGAGCCGCCATTTATGCAAGGGATGCTTTGTGCAAGATTACGCAAGACGATCGGCCGTTTTTCCAGTGACATTTGAACGAAGCTTTGTCCTTTGGCCAACGTGATCAACCGAAAATCCGGGAGAGACAAATGACCCTGAACACTCCGAACGATGCGGGCGGCATCCAACGCGCCGTCGAAAGCGCGATCCGCGAACATTGGATGCTGTTTCTGATCGAGGGCATCGTGCTCCTCATTCTGGGCATCGCCGCCATACTGGTGCCCATGGTGGCAACAATCGCCTTCACCATCTTGATCGGCTGGCTGTTCCTGATCTCCGGAGTTGTCGGACTGGTCACGACGTTCTGGATGCGCCAAGCGCCCGGCTTCTGGTGGTCGCTGCTCTCGGCCGTCGTCGGCATCGTCGCCGGCGTCCTGCTGCTGCGCTGGCCGGTCACCGGTTCGCTTTCGCTGACCTTGCTGCTGGCATCGTTCTTCATCGTCGAGGGCGTGGCCACGATCATGTACGCCGTCGAACATCGCAACCAGCTCAGCGGGCGCTGGGGCTGGATGCTGATCAGCGGCATCGTCGACCTCATCCTCGCCGGCATCATCGTTGCCGGATTGCCGGGCACGGCGCTGTGGGCGCTCGGCCTCCTGGTCGGCATCAATCTGATTTTCGGCGGCATCGCGATGATCGGCATGGCGACGGCTGCCCGGCCGCACGCCTAACTCGCTTCCGCCGCTGCGTCGTCGCGGCGCAGGTGTTCGCCTGTCGCGCCAATCGCGGCTGGGATAGGCTTGACTGTAATCGCGCGAATTCGACAAGCGCCTGTCTTGGGAGGAGACGATGCTGAAGCCATTCAAGCTGATGACAGCCGCTGTGCTGGCATTTGCGGCCGCCATGGCCGCGAACGCCGTGGCGGCGCGAGCTGACGATTACCCGAACAAGCCCATCCGGATCATCTCCAACTCCGCCCCCGGCAGCGCGGTCGATGTGACGTTCCGCATGATCATGGACCGGCTCGGAAAGGAGTTGGGCCAGCAGATCGTCCCGGTCGCACAACCCGGCGCGAGCGGCGCGATCGCCGCGCATGCCGCGTCTGAAGCCGTTGCCGACGGCTACACGATGTTCGCGCCGGCGTTGTCGTTGTTCATCTCGCTGCCGGGCAAGGCGCCGAATCTTCCGGTGGTGCTGCCGCGCGACTTCCTGCCGGTGGCTTCGCTGGTGGGGCAGCCGATGTTCATCTGCGCCAGCGCCAAATCGGACATCAAGACGCTTCCCCAGCTTTTCGCTCATGCCAAGCAGAACCCCGGCGGAGTCTCCTTCGCGGCGACAGGGATCGGGCGGATCACGCACCTTACGGGCCTGCTGTTGCAAAGCCACGCCGGCGTCAAGCTTCAGGTCGTGCCCTATACGGGCGGGCCGGCAGCGGCGCTGACAGACGTGATCGGCGGTCGCGTGCCGATGATCATCGAAGGTTATTCCGGCCTCGCCGGCGCGATCCAGGCCCACACGCTCAATATTCTCGCCATTGCGTCGCGGAAGCGGTTGGCGGAGTTTCCCGACGTTCCGACGGTGGCGGAGATGTTCCCGGGTTTCACCGCGGGCGGCTGGCAGGGCATCGTGGCGCCAAAAGGCACGCCGCAGGCGGACATCACGAAGGTCAACGCAGCCATGAAAAAGGTCTTGGCAGAGCCTGATCTCGCCAAGCAGTTGGCGGCGCGCGGCGCGTATGTGGATGCCATGACGCCGGCTGAAGTGAATCAATTCATCAATGCCCAGCAGGCGCAATGGAAGCCGGTGCTGGAAGCGTTCGAGGCCAGCGTCGGCAAATGAGCGTCCGGCGTGCGCGGCCTCCTTTTTGATGAGATCGGAGCAGCGATGAAACCTCCCCGCAGGCAATTGCTGCGTCTGGCGGCAGGCGCGGCCGCACTGCCGGCTTTAACTCGGATTGCGGGCGCACAAACCTATCCGTCCCGGCCGGTGCACATCGTCGTCGGCCTGCCGCCGGGACTGACGCCCGACATCGGCGCCCGCTTGATCGCACAGTCGCTGTCGCAGCGGCTCGGTCAGCAGTTCATCGTCGACAACAAGCCCGGCGGCGCCAGCAACCTCGCCACCGAAATCGTCGTCCGGGCGGCCCCGGACGGCTATACGCTTCTGCTCGCAGTGGCGGGCAACGCCATCGAGGCCCCGATCTACACCAATCTTAATTTCAACTTCCTCCGCGACATCGTTGCGGTCGCGAGCATCGGCCGCACACCGTTCGTAATGGTGGTGCCGCCGTCCCTCCCCGTGCGCACCGTTCCTGAGTTCATCGCCTATGCAAAGGCTAATCCGGGAAAGATCAATTTCGGTTCGCCCGGTAAAGGCAGCGCCAATCACATCTTTGTCGAATTATTTCGGATGATGACCGGCGTCGAGCTGGTCCACGTACCGTATCGAAGCAGCATGTTGCCGGACCTGCTGGCGGGCCGTATCCAGTTATTGTTTGCCGCGATCCCCGGCGTGCTGGCCGACATTCGCACCGGCAAACTGCGGGCGCTCGCGATCACCACAACGACCCGCGTCGCGGCGCTGCCGGACGTCCCCACGATGAGCGAATTCGTACCAGGCTATGAGGCGAGCGGCTGGCTCGGCCTCGGCGCTCCGAAAGCGACGCCCGACGCTATCATCAAAGCGCTCAACCAGGATGTCGGCGCCACCCTCGCCGACCCCGCCGTCAAGGCGCGGCTCACCGGACTGGGCATTGTGCCGGTAGCCATGACACCCGCTGAGTTCGCGCATTTCATGGCAGCCGAAGTCGAGAAATGGGCAAAGGTGGTCAAGTTCGCCGGCATCAAACCGGAATGAGGTGACCTTGGCAGCGCCGTAAGATTCCCCTTTCTGACCGTGGCAAGGTCTCTTTGTCGGGCGCGGCACAACCCTACTCTTTATTTCCACAACCTAGAGTTACACGACAGATCGCGTTTCCGGCGGAACATCCCGATCCGCCCAGCAACGGCAACCATTTAACACTCGCGGACTGGTGTCGGGCGGCCCGTTGTGAAACTATGGCGCGAATAACTTCTGCGACTCCGAACGGTAGCCCCCGATGCCCTTTCGACAGTTAAAAGACAGCATCCCGATAAGCGCGCTTCGCGCCTTCGTCGCCATCAGCGAACTTGGCAGCTTCACCAAGGCGGCCGAGCATCTGAACCTGACGCAGCCCGCCGTCAGCCTGCAGATCAAACAAATGGAACGCGTTCTCGGCGGCGAGTTGTTCGTCAAGAAGAAAGGCGGCGTCGCACTCTCCGATCTCGGCACCACGGTCGACCGGCTCGCGCGCCGCATGTTGAGTCTCAACAATCAACTGGTCGGCATAGCCGGCCGCGTCGCGTTGCGCGAGACGGTCCATCTGGGCATCCAATGCGTCTACGCCCCGGTCGTCCTTCCCCGGGTGTTCCAGCAATGCCGGGTTCTTGACAACATCCACTACAAATTCGTGTGCGCGCACACGGGCGAGTTGGCCGAAAAACTCAAATCCGGGTTTGTCGACCTGACCTTCATGATCGGCGACGGCCAACCGCGCCCTAACCTCATTCACCAATGGACCGAAAAGTTTGTGTGGGTCAGGGCGCCACATCAGCGGACGCTGGTGCAAGATGGCACCGTCCCGTTCATCGCACGCCAGGAAGGAATCATGGACCGCACGGTCTTCGGACTCCTTGACGAACGCGGGATTCCATACCGGATCGTTTTCAGCGCGACCGATCTGATTTGCATGTATGCGGCGGCCGAATCCGGCATCGGACTGATGTGCATGCCGGCACGAACCGTTCCGGACTCGTTGGTCATTGCGCGCGATCGTTATCTGCCGAAGCTGCCAGACGTTCATCTTGGCGTGTATCACGCCGAGGGATTCGATGTGGCGCGTCACCAGGCGCTGGTCGATGCCTTCATATCCGCCGTGGCGCCGCCAAAGCCCGGCGAAGAAAGCATCGACCTGGGTGCGATTCAGCAAACAGCGGCGGAAGAAGTTGGGTCATGATCGGATCGTGCTTCACGATGCCACGGGACGCGCGCCGGCAAGGCCGGACGCGGCGCGCGGCGTGGATCGGGATCGCGATGCCTGTACTCGGGTTTCTTGCCGCCGGCCTGCTCGCTCCGGCGGCGTACGCTCAGGACCACTCGACGAGACCAGTTCGGATTATCGTCGGCGCCTTGGCGGGCGGCGGCCTTGATGTTCAAGTCCGCATCATCGGCCAGGCGCTTCCAAAGCTGCTCGGTCAGGACATCGTCATCGAGAACCGGCCGGGCGGCGGCGGCGTCATCGCCGGACAAATCGTGGCGAGCGCGCCACCCGACGGCAACACGTTGTTCGCCTACGGCGGCGACCTGTTCAGTGTTGCCGCGCTGATGCCGCCCACGGCCTTCAATCCCAACAAGCAGCTCGTTCCCATTGCACAGATCAGCGAAACGCCGCTCATGGTCATCACCGGCGGCCGTTCGGGTTTCAGTGACGTCAAGGGCCTGATCGCGGCGGCAAAAGCCAGCCCGCAAGGGCTTACCTACGCAACGTTTTCGGTTGCCTCTGTCAACAACGTGGTCGGACAGTGGATCGCCCGTGAAGCTCAGATCAAGATGCTCAACGTCTCATATCGCGGCGGCCCTGAAGCTGCGCTCGCCGCCGCGGCCGGTAATGTATCCCTCGCCATCGTGTCGCCGGCAGGCGTGTATCCGTCGATGGTCGACGCCGGCTCGGTGAAAATCATCGCCACGACAGGCGCACGACGTGCGAAATACCTGCCGGCATCGTGGCCGACACTTTCTGAGAGCGGACTGCCCATCGACGCCAGCACTTTTTTCGGCATTTTTGGTCCGGCAGGAATGTCAGCGGCGGCGATTTCTCGGCTGGATCACACATTCCAAGTCGCTCTGAACGACGAAACGGTCCGCCAGCGGCTGCAACAGGTCGGCATCTTCGCGCAGCACCAGTCGTCCACCGAATTCGCCAGACGCATCGAGACGGATCGGTATCGATACGACCGGGTCATCCAGGAAATGCATATGATGGATGCGCAGCGCTAGACTTCGGTCGCGAGCCCCGACGCCTCAAACCTCGTCAGTCCTCTGGCACGCCGATATAGGGCGACACTTCGCCACGCTGCCAGATTTCCAGCGGACCCACGACCGGCGACAGCGCGGAGAAATGAACCTTCCTCAATCCGGCATCGCGCAGCGCGGGCCCGAGCTCATCGAGTAGCGCAGAACTCGACGCCCGCACGACAAAATAGTGCGCCGTTCGCGCGGCAAGATCGCGGAGCAGCCCGTCGATAGCCGCGTTCGACGTTTGGTCTTTCAGCTTGTGATAGATGCCAAGGAAGAGAACGATGTCGTAATGCGGCAGGTAATCCGCGCCGAAGGCGGCCTGCAGAGCATCGGACCCACCGGTCAGATCGACCACTTCAAATCTGGAGGAAATCTTGAACTCGTCAAAAATGGCGCGCGCCGCCAGGACGCCGGGCTCGTGATAGTCGCAGCCATGCACCAGCGATACGCCGCGGCGGGCCAACTCCAGGCTCACGAGCCCATGGTTCATCGCGATGTCGAGCACGCTCATTCCCTTCGCGTACTGAAACAAATCGCGCAGTCCCGCGAGCCGATCACCGTGAAAGCCATAAACAGTGCGCGGCCCGTCTGACGGCGTGTGCTGCGGGTCGGCGCGCATGCCCGGATTGTGCTTGTTCATTGAGCTAGCTCCCCAGCCTCCCTTAATTAGAGAGAACTAAAAATCTGCCCTGTCCAGAGCAGACGAACGATTGAACACCGAACAGTACGATTTCATTCCCAAGCTGGCGCTCTCATTGCGCCCCGATCGTAGGCGTCGGCGAATGCCGGCGCCGGCAAGCAATTGCGCGGCAACAATAAGCTTGGGAGAGATGACAATTAGAAGAATACACGAGCCCGCATTAAGGGCAGATGCGTTTCCCGCAACCCTGCATCGGTGTTTTTCTACTGGACTCTACAACTTGTATACAGTTACTGGTTGAGTGGGGATTTGGCGAGCGAGGGGCTGCCGCCGTGGTTGCGTTGCGGGGCGTTGTCGCGGCGTTTGTTGCCGCGGCCATAATGGTGTGTGCCGCGATAGACCGGGCGACAGCCGGCGGACTGGACGATCATTCGTTTTTGTTGTTCACGGGCACCGATATCTGGCGCTACGGCGGCTTCCTCTACGGCGGTTTTCTGTGGTCGCCGAAGGGACTCGACACTGACGGCTTCACCTTCAAGATGCTGCTCGACGGCGGCGCCTATAGCTACGTTTCCGGCACGTTGCAGCAGACCGGCGATGGCGCCAAATTGTCCGCGGCGGCGCTGCCGGGCTGGCAATTCACGCGTGGCGGGCTCAACGTCACGGTTTTCGCCGGCCCCGTGGTCCAGGACTACCGGCTTACGCCCAACGATCCAGGCAGCCATCTGCACGGCCTTTACGTCGGGGGCGAAACAGCCGTCGATATCTGGTATCAGCCAAACGCCATGACCATGGCGGCCTTTAACGGAGCCATCGCTTCGATCGGTCCCACCGGTTATGCCCGAGGGGCGATCGGTGTCCGCGTTCTGAATGCGGCGTTTCTCGGCCCCGAGATCGAGCAGATATGGTGCGCGGATTTTGAGGAACTTGAGTTTGGCGCGCATCTCACCGGTCTCCGCTTCAACGCAGTCGAATGGTCGATGGCGAGCGGCTTCGCCTTGACCTCGGACCAGCGCTCGGGCCCGTATCTGCGGCTCGGCGTCAACGCCCGCTACTGAGCGTCTTTCACCTACGGTGGATTCCTTCGCCATCGGACACTATGAATTTCACGCGCCGCCAAATCGGCTGGCGCCGAATGTCGTGGGATCGTGACATGGGCAAGGACCGGCTTGCAGCGTTCAGTGATGGCGTGATCGCGATCCTGATCACCATCATGGTCCTGGAGCTGAAAATTCCCCACGGCAGCGATTGGCAGGCGCTCGCCACCGTCGGCCCGAGCGTTCTGAGCTATGTGATGAGCTTTGTGTATCTGGCGATCTATTGGAATAACCACCACCATCTTCTGCATACCGTGACGCGCGTAGATGGCCTTATCCTGTGGGCCAATTCGCACCTGCTGTTCTGGCTGTCGCTGGTGCCGGCGGCGACGGCGTGGATGGGAGAAAATCTGACGGCGCCACTGCCGACGGCGCTCTACGGCGCGACACTCCTGATGCCGGCCATTGCCTATTATCTGTTGCAGCTCGCGATCGTGCATCGGCACGGCCGGCATTCAGTGCTGGCCGAAGCGCTCGGCCGTGACCTCAAAGGCAAGATCTCGCCGTTCCTCTACGCTGCCGGCATAGCGCTCGCTTTCGTCTATCCGTGGGCGTCGATCGCGCTCTATGTATTGGTCGCACTGATCTGGCTCATCCCCGACCGGCGCATCGAAATCGCGGTCGGCGAGAGCTGAGACCGTGCTGAGTGCGTGCATAAGCGACCTCGCTGCTATCCCATCGTCGATACATGGATCGATGCAAAAAGTTACGTTGCGTCCGGTCGCCCCGATTACTACCGTTACGCCCCCAGAGTGCAGCGGCCGTGGTCGCCGATTTCGCGCTCGCCTTGCGCTCAAACCATTCGGAGAAAATGCATGCGAACGTTTTTGCTGTCGGCTCTGTTTGCGGTTGGAACCGGCATCGCCGGAATCGTCGGCGCGTCCGCCATGGTCGGGCCGGGCATGCTCAACACGACCGCGGCGACGTTTTCGCCACGCCTGCGACAAGTGACCCATCAGTGCAGGGTCGTCACGAAATGCGACAAAGACGGTCAGAACTGCCACACGTACGACGCCTGCCACTGATCAAGTGGCGCCGCTTCCACATACCTCGTCGGTGCGCGGGCATTCTTGACCCGTCAAATCGCCGGGGCCCCGGCCAATCCAATCTTGGGAAATGCGCACGCGAAAGTGGCGCTGCAAATCCTGAAATCCGGCCCTAGCCCTTTTCGTCACAGGCCCAGGCGCGCACCACGCACTGGTGGCCGCCGAACTGGCTACAGCGCTTCACCGCGGCATTTTCCGCCCGGCCAAGATGCGAGTTGAGCGCCCAGCCGTATGGGCCGCACGGGCGCTTGGCGTCGACCGACATCGCCGCACAGCCGCGGCGTATCACGCCGACCACGTGGCAATCGCGGCCCGTGCATTTTTTCATCGCCGCTATCCGGGCGTCGGCGACCTTTCGGAAGTCGAAGCCATAGCCATACGCGCCGCAGGCCCCGACCGCGAACGCGCCTGCCGCACCGGCTGCGCTGATCGCCGCCATCAGGAAGCAAGCGGTCGCGGCCGCGAGCGCGGTTTTTCGCTTCAAATTGCGCATGATGCCCTCCCCAGGGGATCCAAAAGACGCTACCGGGGAAGGGTTTCCAGTTGGTGAATGAGCTTACGTCTTTTCGAGCTCTCGCTTCACCGCCGCGAGCGCTTCGGGCGTATCGACGTCGGTCAACGCCGCCGTCCCGGTGAGCGGCACCTCGGCCACCGCTTCGGCATAGCGGCCGATCACGTGGCGGGCCCCGACGTCGCCCTCGACCGCCATCAGGTCGGGAAAAAACCGGCGCGACCAGACCACCGGATTGCCACGCTTGCCTTCGATGGTCGGCACCACCACGAGCGCACCTCTGTCCGGATCGAACGCGCCGAGCAGCCTGTCGATCAGCGCGGCATCGACCTGCGGCATGTCGCCGAGGCAGACGATGGCGCCGTCACTTTCCGCCGGCAATGCCGCGATGCCGGCCCTCAATGAGGTGCCAAGTCCATCGGCAAACTGCGGATTGTGCACGAATTTGACCGGCAGCCCATCGAGCGCGGCTTCCACCCGCTCGCGCTGGTGACCGGTGACGACGACGACCGGCCGCGCCCGTGAGCCAAGGACGGCCTCGGCGACAATGCGAACGAGCGGCCGGCCGGCGATCTGCTCAAGCAGTTTGTTCGGTCCGCCCATGCGGCTCGAACGCCCGGCCGCCAGTACCAGAGCGGCAAGGTTGCGGCCGGCTTTTGCCGGCTCATCGCGCGGCTGCGGCCGCGTCACGATTTCCATCAGCAGACCGCCGACACCGAAGCCGGTGATGTCGTCGCGCTCGACCGGCAAGCCGGCCAGAAGCCGCATCAGCACCCAGTCGAAGCCGTTTTCCTTGGGGCTGCGCGCGCAGCCGGGCGCACCGAGCACGGCGCGGCCACCGGCATCGCCGATCATCAGAAGATTCCCGGGGTCGACCGGCATGCCAAAATGCTCGATGTGGCCGCCGATCGTCTCAAGCGCGGCGGGGATCACGTCGCGGCGGTCGGCGATCGCCGACGCTCCGAATACGATGGCAAGCTCAGCGCCAGCTTTGAGCACCTCGTCGAGCGCGCGGGCCAGTGCGGCCTGCTCATGCGGCACACGCCGTTCGGCCACAATCGTAGCGCCGGCCGGCGCCAGCCGTTCGGCGGTGATCTTCAAAGTCTTGTCGATCACCTTCGGCGACAGGCCAGGCAGGATCGTCGACACGATGCCGACCTTGCGAACGCGATACGGCGCCACCCGTAGGAGCGGCGCCTTGATGCCGGCGAGCGCCGCGTCGAAGGCATGCTTGCCGACGGCGAACGGAATGATCTTCACCGTCGCGATCATCTCGCCCTCGACCACCGGCTTGTAGGCCGCAAGCGTGGCGAAGGTGATCGCCTCGTCGATGCGATTGAGCGCGTTCACGGCGTCCTTGTCGACCACGAGGATGCCGGGAGATTTTGCGAACAGATTGGCGCGGCCGGTAAAGGCGCGGTCGACGTAGGTCCCCTCGCCCGCGACCTTGTTGGCGATCCCGGCGGCCGCCACGTCCTCGGACACGTCGCCCGGCTCAAGGCGCGCCACGACAAGATCGGCAATGCCGGCGGCTTCGAGCGCCGCGACTTCGGCAGCGCCGATGAGCGTGCCCTTCTTCAGCACCAGGCCGCCCTGACGGATCGAATGCACGGCCGTCGCGCCGAGCGCATCTTTGGGCGCGACCGGACCGAATTTCATGACGCGGCCCCGGCGACGGCAGGCTCCGCATCGGCTTCCTCATGCAGCCGCTCGGTGATCTGCCCCATGATCGCGACCGCGATCTCGGCCGGAGACACGGCGCCGATATCAAGCCCGATCGGCGCATGGATACGCGTCAGATCGGCGTTGGTCTCGGATTTGAGCCGCTCAAGGCGGCGCGCGTGAGTTTTTCGCGAACCGAGCGCGCCGATATAGAAGCAATCGCGCGACAGCGCGTGGAGCAACGCCGGATCGTCGATCTTCGGATCGTGGGTGAGCGCGACGAACGCCGTGTAGCGGTCGACGTTAAGCGGCGGCAGCGCCGCATCGGGCCATTCGGCGATCACTTTCACATCCGGAAACCGCTCCGGCGTGGCGAAGGCGGTGCGCGGATCGACGATCGTCACGTCATAGCCGAGCAGCTTTCCCATCGGCGCCAGCGCCTGGCTGATGTGCACGGCGCCAGTGATGACGAGTTGCGGCGCCGGCACATGGACGGTGAGAAAAACGCGGCCCTCGGCCGTCTCTTCCATGCCGCTTTTGCCGGTGCGCAGATGGTCGGCCAGCACAGCGCGCAACGAATCCCTGGCAATATCCGCGGCCTTGACCAGCCGCTCCTTGCCGCTCGCTACATCGGTGACGACGATCACCGCGCGCCGCGCGGCGCGTTCGGTGTTGAGAGTTTTCAGGAGTTCAAGTTTCATGAAAGGTTTCTCTCTGCAAAGGTGCCGTCGCCCTTCGAGGCTCGCTGCGCTCGCACCTCAGGGTGACGGACCATTACTCCACCTTCTCCACGAACACCCGGATCTTGCCGCCGCAGGACAGGCCGACCTTCCAGGCCGTCTCATCGGCAACGCCGAATTCCAGCATTTTCGGCTGGCCGCTTTCGATCACGTCGAGCGCTTCGGTGACTACCGCCCCCTCGACACAGCCGCCGGACACCGAGCCGAGAAAATTGCCCTCGCCGTCGATCACCAGGTTGGAGCCGACCGGCCGCGGCGCCGAGCCCCAGGTCTCGACCACGGTGGCGAGCGCCACGGCGCGGCCGTCCTTGCGCCAGTCCTCGGCGGCTTTGAGGATGTCGTCGTTGGTAGAGAGCATGAACTGCCTCCGTTATTTTACGGAAATCACGAACTTTCTGGAAAATAGGCGCTTTTGCCGCCCTTTGCCACCCGCGATTTCGGCATGCGCTGTATACGATACAATATAGCGCGTCAGGCCACCTGCTGTATCCAGGCCTTGGGATCGGCGGCGCCGCGGCCGCCGCCATGTTCCAGCGCCGCCACCAGCCCGGCCATGGAATCGAGATTATGGATCGGGCGGAATTCGTCGACATTCGGCAGCATGGTCTTGATGCCGCGGGCGCGCGCCTCGAAACCTTCGAAGCGCAACAGCGGATTGAGCCAGACGAGCCGGCGGCATGAGCGGTGCAGACGATCGATCTCGAAGGCGAGCGTATCGTCGGCGTCGCGTTCCAGCCCGTCGGTGATCAAGAGCACCACGGCGCCCTGGGTGAGCACGCGGCGCGCCCACTGCTTGTTGAAGGCATGCAGCGACGAAGCGATGCGCGTGCCGCCCGACCAGTCAGGTACGCTCGACGAACAGGCGGACAGCGCGTCGTCGGGATCGCGCTCGCGCAGCGCGCGGGTCACGTTGGAAAGCCGCGTGCCGAACAGAAAGGTGCTGACGCGCTTTCGCGCATCGGTCAGCGCGTGCAGGAAATGCAAAAAGATGCGGCTGTACTGGCTCATCGAGCCGGAGATATCGAGCAGCGCCACGAGCGGCGGCGGCTTGGTTTTCGGGCCGATGTAGCGGAGATCGATGAAATCGCCGCCACCCTTGAGGCTGGCGCGAAGCGTGCGGCGCAGATCGATCATGTGGCCGCGCGGATGCGGGGCGAGCCGCCGCGTCCGCACTTCGGCGAGCGGCAGCACCAGCTTCTTCATGGCCTGCTTGGCGGCCGCGATCTCGCCGGCCGTCATCTGCGCGAAGTCCTTCTTCTGCAGCACTTCGCGGTCGGACACCGTGAGCCGCGCGTCGAGCTCGACCTCGCGTTCCTTGCGCAGCTTGTCGTCGAGGCCGGAGAACAGCGCCTCATGCACGCGCGTCGCGCCGGCTTGCGGCGCCTGCGGCTCGGTCGGCGCCTGCGGCAGCATCATCGCCAGCATCTGATCGATATAGCCGCGGCGGCGGAAGAAGATGCGAAACGCCTGGTCGAACAGCACCGAATGTTCGTGCCGTTTCACGAACACCGCATGCAGCGTCCAGTAGAAATCCTCGCGCGTACCGACGCCTGCGGTCTTTACGGCTTCGAGCGCATCGAGCACCGAACCGGGGCCGACCGGAATGCCGGCGGCCCGCAACGCGCGGGCGAAATAGAGGATGTTTTCGGCGAGCCGACCGGCATTGCCGTCGCCTCCCGCGTTGAGCGGAAGGTCGGCAGCCGCGGGGGATGGGGGTAATGGGTCAGACATACTCTGCTTTCGTCTTCGTTCGACGCGACGGGCGCTCTCACTCCATTTCCCGTCACGCTCCCAAGAGTTACCGCACGCGGGGCAAGGCGAACAAGCACCGTCGTTCCCGCGGCGCAGCTCTCTGCGCCCGAGCTATGTTGCACGGTACGAAAAGGCGCCTCCAAACACATAAGGGGAGGCGGAGCGCCGAAAGGCGCGGGGGTAGATACCGCAATCGCGCACAAGCGGAGCGCCGCTTGAGTTTGCGCTTGATCGCGGCGCGCGCCGCTTTTGGCGGACGCGCTCGCCTTCCGGCGCTCTACCGCGGTTCTCGCCAGGTTTTCAGGCCTGACTCAGTCCGGTCCCGCGCTTCATGGTAGCGGCGACGTGCGCTACCCGGGCAGCCAGCTCCTGGCAGACCGGCGACGAGGCCGGCCGGGCGAGTTTCCGAACCGCCCGTAGACGGAGTTACGAGCCCCATCCCGGGCACCGCTCCTGCTCCGCTTCAGGGATCGTCTCGAGAAGCGTCCCCCGTGATTCGACGAGCAGGATGGAAAGTTTGTATCGCAAAAAAGGACCTATTGTCAATACAAACGTGACTAATAGTCACGACACGTACAGTGTTTCTTCCGGCTGGGTGGATTGCTGCAAACGGGCCGCTGCGGCATCCATCAACAAGGGCGACCGAGGCACAGAAGAACGGCACACCGGCGGATTGGCAAGGTCGAAACCGAGGCTATGGGGTGGTTAGGGTAGCCCGGCGCTCCGCCAAGCGTCTGCCATCGGCGAAAACACCCTTGGTTCGATCCCAACCGTAATCGCAAACTTCTCAACAGAGAACCCAGGATCCAACGCTAAAACCCGCTTCGCCTCGGCTTGAGCCGCCTCGCTGCGGTCGAGACGTGCGAGAGTTGCCGTCAAAAAAGCTCGAGAAACACTGAACCTTGGATTCAGTTCCACCGAGCGTTTTGCAACTTCATAGGCTCTGTCAAATTGCTCAAGCTGAAAATACGAAATCGACTGGGCGTTCAGAGACAAATAGTTTAGTGGATCGAATGGGCTCAGGCGAAGAGCGCGTTCGCTGCGCTCAATAGCGACCGTTGGCTCTCCCAGCCAAGAAAGCGTCAACGCGCTCGAACACAGGGCAAAGAAATTCGAGCTGCTGAGTGAAAGGGCTCGATCGAAGAGTTCGAGGGCGTTCGCGTGATCGTGCGCGTCCAGCGAAATGACGAACCCAGCAATGCCCAAGGCTGCCGCGTCGTCAGCGCCACAAGCAACAGCCGCCCGGGCATGACGAATCGCGGCGCTCTGATCTTGCTCTCGTAGGCCAGCACGGCTAAATCGCGAGTGGTAGCACAAAGCTAACGGCGCATGCGCACCGCTGTAATTTGGCTCCAATTCGAGCGCCTTATGCAGCAGCGGAATTGCTATTGCTGCATCTTCTGCAATGTGGCTCAGCGCATGCGGGGACGCCCGCAATACGAGGTCATATGCATCCAGGCTATTCGGTCTCGTGCGCCTGACTCGTTCGATCTCGACGTTGCGAAGCGTAGGCTCCATTGTCCCGATGACGTTGAAGGCAATGTCATCTTGTAAGGCAAAGATATCACTGACTGTGCGGTCAAATCGCTCGCTCCAAATCTGAGCTCCGCTTTCGGCATCTATCAGCTGGGTCGATACCCGGACCCGGTCTCCGGCCTTACGAACCCCTCCCTGCAGCAAATAGCGGACGGTCAGTTCGTGCCCAATCTGTCTGAGGTCCACCGCCCTCTTCTTGTAGACGAAGCTGGAGTTACGCGCGATCACAGTAAGCCATTTGGTGCGCGCGAGGCCCGAGATAATCTCGTCGACGATACCGTCGGCAAAATACTCCTGCTCTGGATCGCCACTCATGTTCTGGAACGGGAGGACGGCAATCGAAGGCTTATCGGGGAATGTAGGGGGCGCATCGCTTGCACCCGCCGGCGCTGTCTCCGCCGAAACGGCACTCGCTTGTGCATCCCGCACATTTCCGACAAAGCGGATTCCCTTGCGGGGGATTGTCTTTATCAGTCGCTGCTCATTGCCATTGTCACCGACAGCAACACGAGCTGCATTTATTGTGGTCGCCACCGTGGACTCCGATACAATCCTGCCATCCCAGATGGCTGCAATCAGATCGTCCTTGCTCACGACCCGACGCCGATGGTGAATAAGGTAGGCGAGCAAATCGAAAACGCGCGGTTCAATGCTGATGGCAACAGTATTTCGACGCAGTTCGCGCTGATCCACGTCGAGTTCAAAATTCTCAAAGAGAAAGATCAAGAAGTTTCCTCGCCATTAGTGCCCAGGCGAATAAAGTCGAGAACGCAAATAAAAGTAGAGGAATCTCAATAAAAAACCAAGGCCTCGGGAACATATCCGAAGGCGTCCCGAAAGTCTTCGTCGGTCGAGAGCGATTAAGCTATTCCGTCAGCTGAACTCGAACGGACGAGGACGTCCATGCTAGCGCTCCATTCAATCTTACTGGATCACCTACGGCGTTTTGTGCTTCGGATTGAGGCGCCGCTGGCTGTCTTTATGGTTGCTACCGCCGTGTTGGTCACGGGCAGTGTTCTGCTCAATGGTCCCAAAATGAGAACCGCATCCCAAGCGGCGATCAAGGCAGACATCGAACAGGAGGATCGCACGGTCTGCGCCAAATTCGGCTTTGCATCGGGCAGCGCCTTTGCCGCATGCTCCGATGCGCTGGCCAGCGTGAGGCGACGGCACGAAGAGCGCCTATCAAGTGGCTACCTTTGGTAAATTCATCGGACCGAGCTCTCAATAGGACGGCTTTCGGAATCACAGTTTCAACGAGAAATCACATGGGTACCAAAGCGCCTGTAACGAATGTCTCCGGCCTGAACGCCGGCTCGCAACAGGATGCGGACACGGCAGCGTTCCCTTCCGACAGGCGCGGCAGAGAGTCCCCATCCTTTCAGCGACTTGCTGATTTGCTCATTGGCGCCAAGATCGCGATCGCCCTTCGAGCAATGGCGGAATATCGGATCGCTGATAGATTAGCCGAGGGTCCCAAAACGGTCGAGCTCCTAGCTCAGGAAACCGTTCTTGACGAAGACGTATTGCGCCGCGTGCTGCGAGCGCTGGCACAATACGGCGTATTCCAAGAAACCGTTACCGGAGAGTTCGAGAACACCGATATGTCGGAATACATGCGTAGCGAAGCGGATCCTTCCCTGCGGGATGCAATTCTATTCCTCAACAGCAATACCTCGCTGCGAGCATGGCTTGAGCTGGAAAGGTCGCTTAAGGACGGAAAATCTCATTTCATCGATGTCAACGGCGCGACCCTTTTTGACCTGCTCGCCAAAGAACTGGATCTCAATGAACATTTTGCCAAATGCATGATCAATCTTTATGGCTCGGAAGGAGCTAAAATCGCGTCTGGCTACCCCTTTGGACGCTTCCGTAGTCTGATCGACGTTGGCGGCGGACAGGGACACATTATCGCTGCAATTCTCTCCGTCCACGAAAAGACCAAGGGAGCAGTGTTCGATATTGAGCCGACAGTTCCCCTTGCAAATGAATTCTTGCTCAAACGCGGACTTCAAGACCGATGTCATATTTTTGGAGGTGATTTTTTCGTCGAAATTCCGGGGGGGTATGATGCCTACATCCTGAAATCGATTCTGCACGATTGGGACAACGGAAAAGCCGAGGAGATACTGAGGGTGTGCCGCCAAGCCATTCCGCCGCATGGTCGACTTCTTGTCATAGAGGAGGTTGTCGTCCCAAGGCAGATGGTCGGCAATCCGCACCGATTCGTGGATCTGGAGATGCTTGTCCATTTTGGCGGTAAGGAGCGGTCCAAATCTGATTACGACATGCTCATGCGCGGCGCCGGTTTTTCCCTGGATCGCGTCGTGCCGATCAAGGGCAGTTTCTTTTCGGTCATTGAGGGTATCCCAGTATGAGGCCGACCTCGAAGCCGACGCCGCTCAAGGTCGCTTAGGGTCAGGAGCTACCTGGGCGGCGGTCGGCGCCATGTCGCCTCATGATCCCAACTTCCGACATGGAGCGACAGTGCGCAGGCGACGCTCGGTGCCAATAGCTGCCATGGCCACCCGTCGGCCGCTTTTGTCGCGTGGTTCAGAATCCGCAGGCATTAGACAGCGCAATCTCAGACATTGCGTTCCCGCCATGTCCCAGAGCAGTGTTGGTTTCGACCTCACACCTAACGACGGTATTCAATCCATACGTGGCGGCTATGTAGGCCATGACGGCGAACAATAACGCGCTGGCGCCAACGAGAAGGGTACGATGGCTTCTATAAGCTGGGGTTGTGACTGGCCAAGGATCGGCAAGCCGGCCAGACGGAGCATTCACCGCGATGACCTTTTCCGCCATGGCGCCCTCATTGAGCATGAATCCATTCCTCGACGGCGATTTTCAATCGACTTCCATCCATCGAAACATAAGGTCCAAGCTGACGGGAGCAGCAGTATTGCGAAGACGGAAGTCAAAAGCGCATAACTGTCATCATGTTTGATTGGAACGACCTGAAATACTTCCTAGGCGTCGCTCGCCACGGCAGCACCCTGTCTGCGGCCAAGTCGCTCCGGGTCAACCAATCAACCGTCCACCGCCGCATTCAGGAGCTTGAAAGACAGCTTGGTTGTGCGCTCGTCAGTCGGCATCCTACGGGATATCGGCTTACCGAGATGGGCGAGTACATTCGCGCGCATGCCTTACGTGTCGAGGCCGCGGCTGCGGACTTCGAGCGTGCCGTTGCCGCCAAATCGAGCGAGCTAAAGGGAACGGTCAAGATCACCTGCCCCGAGGCGCTCGGGCCGCGGCTGATTGCCTCCCGCCTGATCGAAAAATTAGACGCACGTTATCCCGATGTGCGGGTCGAATTCGTAATGAGCGACAAGGTTCTTCCACTGGGTTCCGGCGAAGCCGATATCGCAATTCGTGGAAAGCGGCCGGTAGAAAGCGGGCTGGTCGGACGCAAGATCGCGGATACGCCCTGGGCGGTTTATGCCAGCCGCTCCTACGTCAAACGGCATGGCCAGATCGCAAACACCGCGGAGATTAACGGCCGCTCCGTCGTCGTTTTTTCTGGCACGTTGAGCGATCATCCCGCAGCGCGCTGGCTGGCTACGATTGCGCCCGACGCGCATGTCGCGGCTCGTGCGGATAGCGTCGCGGCCCTGCTCCCTTCAGTGAGGTCCGGAGCGGGTATTGCGTTAATGCCGGTCATCGTCGGCAAGAATGAAAAAAGACCTGGTCGAAATACTTGATCCTGGGGCCGGTATGGCGACGCCGGTCTATCTGCTGACTTACCGCGACTTGCGGCGCACGCCGCGCGTTCGCGCATTCTTCGACTTTATCATCGAGACCTTAAGGAGGTGCGCCCGCTTCTTGGCGGAGCGGCGCAAACCCCGGTGAAGCGCGGCGCTTGACCTGCGTGCCCGATCCATTGGTGCGAGCGCTTGATCCTGCAGGCCTGCAAAGCCCCTTTGCGGTATTGCAGCTTCCAATTGCACTGCCGACGGGGAGAATATCAGGCGCTCATCATCAACTGCCGGATCGCATCATGAAAAGTCATAATGGCGGATGGTCCTGTGGGGCGGTCCGATTTTCGGTCAAGCGGTTTTTGTATGTGCTGGCGTGTCATTGCGACGCTTGCAAAAAGCGCACTGGCAGCGCGTTCGGCCTGTCGGTACCGGTCGAAGCCGAGGACATCAACGTCTTTTCTGGGGAGACGACCGCTTATACCCGCACGGCGGAGAGCGGCAGAAACGTCCGCTACGAATTTTGCCCGACCTGCGGAACGACCGTTCGATGGGGCCTGGATAGAGTATCGAACCGATACATCTTCGCTGCGGGCACATTCGACGCTGTCCAGGAACTTAAGGCGGTCGGTGAGATGTACACCGCCGTAGCACTGCCGTGGGCGCGGCTGGGATGCGAGTTGGAGCGTCCTTTGTTGCGGACGATGGCTTGAAGAAGGCCATGATCGAGCGGACGCGCGCAATGCGTTGACGACTCCGCGTCGTCATCAGGGACCCGGATCAAGCATCTTACATCGTATCGATGGCAGCTTTGGGGGTCATCAAGCGACATTGGGAGGCTGGGCCGCAGTTGGGGGAATTCCGCTTCTTCGCGGAAAAGCAGGGGTATGACGAGTCGCGCCGGTCATCTGCAGTCGGCGACACATGACCTCCGCAATTGTTCACACACCGCTGCAGGAGCCTGGCATGGTTGTCTCATGCATTCCTCACGGCAGCTGATGGCCCGGCTGCCGGGGGCTGTCATCGCGGGCAACGCAAATTGCATCGCCACAGCGAAGGCGAGTGCAGCGAGCAAGCGTCGGGGCATGCGACAGCTCCTATTCGGTACCGATGTAGGCCCGGGGGCAGGACGGAAGGGAAATAGCGAGCGTGACATCGGGAGGGTCTTTTCGGATTCAACGGCAGCCGCGTTGGCAAGCATCCTGCTCTCGCTTGCATGGAGTAGTGAATACGGACCGCCGTGTGATGATCTTTGCAGTTGGGCAACGCATCCCTCGAAAAGCGCGGTGCAACTCTCCGCACACTTTCCGTAACCCTGTCGTCCCGCGTATCCCGGGCTCGGGCCGATCAGGATCACGAAGGCGAAAAGGCCGGCCCTGCATACGTTGCTCATTTTGCCTCGTCGGTGATCGGCAAGGTGGCACTCCTGGTTGCGTTTCTCGGCCGCGTTTCGGCTCCCTGGCGACACATGAATTACCGCTTCGGCCGGCCCGTGCGCTGGCAATTTCCCAGCAGACCCGGAAGTTTGTGTCGCATTGCGGAACCCGCGCGCCCGAATAGTGGCATCGTTGTTCGAGCAGCTCGCAGGTCTTGAGGCATTTATCGGACTCTGCCGCTTGCGCCATGCTGCCGACGATCCCGAGAGCCGTAACCACGACCGCCATGACAGCCACGCGATGCGCCATCATTGAGTATCCTTTCCGTGCGAAGGGCTCGATCACGCTTGCTGTGAGGCGAGGGCCTGCCGGATAACCGGGGCGCCGCCGCAAGGTTCCCGGCGATATGAAGGACGCCGTTGGTCCGGCGATCGGCACGCGGCTTTATGCGATATCGGCGGCGCTGCCGTGGGGCACCGGCGTCATTGCGTCGATTGTCGCGCCAGGCGCGCTCGCGACACGGCGGCATGAGGCGGGACAGATCGCAAAGAGCGAAAAGAGCTGACCGCCCTACTCCGCCGCGCGGAGCTCCGAATTCACTTCGTCGAGCAACTCCTTGACCTTGGAGCCTTCGAGCTTGGCGATGTCGTCCTGATATTTGAGTAGCACGCCGAGCGTATCGGAGACGGTAGCCGGATCGAGCGCGACGACGTCGAGCTCGGACAGCGCGCCGGCCCAGTCGAGCGTCTCGGCGACGCCGGGCGATTTGAACAGGTCCTGCTTGCGCAGCGCCTGGACGAACGCCACCACCTGCTCGGACAGCTTCTTGCTGACGCCCGGCACCTTCTTGCGCACGATGGCAAGCTCGCGCGCGGCATTCGGATAACCGACCCAGTGATAGAGGCAGCGCCGCTTGAGCGCGTCGTGCACCTCGCGGGTGCGGTTCGAGGTGATGATCACGATCGGCGGACGTCGGCCTTCACCGTGCCCAGTTCGGGTATCGTCACCTGGAAGTCGCCCAGCACTTCGAGCAGGAATGCCTCGAATGCCTCATCGGTGCGGTCGATCTCGTCGATCAAAAGCACCGGCGCGCCGGCCGCGTCGGGCTCCAGCGCCTGCAGCAGCGGCCGCTTGATCAGGAAGCGATCGGAAAACACGTCGTGCTCGAGCCGCGAGCGATCGCCTTCGCCCTCGGCCTCGGCGACGCGGATCGCGATCATCTGCGCGGCGTAATTCCACTCGTACACGGCGGCAGCGACATCGAGGCCTTCGTAGCATTGCAGCCGGATCAGCCGGCGGCCGAGAGTGGCGGACAGCACCTTGGCGATCTCGGTCTTCCCGACGCCGGCCTCGCCTTCGAGAAAGATCGGTCGTCCCATCTTGAGCGCCAGGAACAGCACGGTGCCGAGCGAGCGGTCGGCCAGATAATCGGCCTCGCCCAGCAGATCGACGGTGGCATCGATGGACGTCGGAATTGGTCGTGGGGGCTTATTCATGATCGCTCAATGTAGACCGCCATGGCCGGGCTTGTCCCGGCCATCCACGTCTTCCTGCATTGCAAGTAAAGACGTGGATGCCCGGCAACAAGCTTGCACTCGGGCGCGCACAAGCGCGACCCGGGTGGCCGGGCATGACGCATGGTAAACCCACTTCTGGTAATCAGGCCGCCGGCTTTCCGAGTAAACGTTGTCTTCTTGGTGGATCTCGTTCCACTCATCGCGTCGCCTCCCTTGAGAATCCCTGAGGTATCGCACAACGACTTGCTCGCGAAGGCTCCCCCTCGGGGACCAGGGACTTGCGATCCTATCTGGTCTTTCTCTCCCACGGCGCCGGGTGCGCAACCACCCTCCGTGTGAACTCACACAGACGCGGACATCCTGGTCGTATGAGATTTCCCATCATGGATTGGGACAGAAAGCGCGAGGAGGGATAGCCGGGCCTCATGGTCGAGCCTCTTGACACCTGGCGTCATTCTCCCTTTTCCCCCCTCTTGACACAAGAACCGACCTGCCCGCGCCATTGCGAATTGCAAGATAAGCTTCATGCATGCACGTGGCGATCGCTGTCGAGAAGTTGGCGGCAAGGCGGCCGAGATCACAAGAAAACAAGCGAGAGCGAACAGGCCGGCTCCATTGTGACGTCGCTGTTTCTCGAGAACTAATGGGAGACTCCTCGCTGATCTCCACCATTTCATACTCCAGCGCTGGATCAATCGCCGTCGAGAATACCAACGATGCCGGGGAAGTCGCTTGCCACAAGCCTGAAGCGGAAGCGAAGGGCATTGAACGAGATGCGTTTGAAAATGCCCTTCGCTTCCGCTTCAGGCATGTGAGCCCGGTTCCCGCCCAGTCGGCTCTGGCTTCGGCCCCGGGGCTTCCTCACGGTCAGCCCCAGCCACCGAAACACCCTTCCCCATCATCAGATACGACAAATCTCGGTGGAGTTCGCCGAGGACTCTCACTAATGGACATCGATTTCTTGCAAAGCTCAAATCCTGACCAACCCCAACGAGTTTCCTGGATTCACGCCGCTTATAAGAAACTTCTCGTAAGAAACTTCTCGCCATAATTTGTCGATTATTTTTGTAACATATAGTAGTGATGTTGGTCGATCGCGCATTGCGGTGCGTCAACCACGAGTCAAGGGTCTTTTCGAGAGGTGAAAAGGGATGTTGGTCGATGAGTCAAGGGTCTTTTCGAGAGGTGAAAAGGGAGTGGTTGACGAGTTGAGCAATCGCCGTTCTCGGTTCCAGCCGGGAAACCCGATTTGCCTGGCCAATGACCAGGAATGGACATTCCCCGCGCCCGCGGCTGATTTGGAGTTTGCCGTCGAGTCTGCGGAAGCCGAGTACCTGGGACTGATCCACGTCGTGCGGGAGGCCGAGGACCAGAGCGAACGGTGGCTGGCGGAATTGGCCCTGGCAATTTTCCTGATCGGGCTGAACTACCAGCTCAGCTCGACGGACCTCGAGAACCTGTTCACGTTCCAGCCGCGATCGCAGGAGCTGACGAATTCGCAACACGCGTTCGAATCGCTGGCTCGCGATCACATTCGCTCGCTGGTAAGGCGTAGGAAGCTACCTCTGCCCGCTCCATTCCCCAGAGCAGAAGGGCGACCGCCTGGCCGTCGCGTCCTGGCCTGGCTCCGCAGTCGCGGGCTGATGCGCAAATGGTTGCAAACTCGCGAAATGGTCAAGCCATATCGTGAAACAGAAAGAGACCAGTGAGGTGTCACCGGTCTCGAAGGCTCTAGCCATGTAAGGCCGCCCTTAAGAAGAGCGTGTCATCGCGATGCGGACTGGGCATTGACCTGACTTTCCGCGATCTGGTTAAGAAGCTGATCGGCCTGCTTTTCCTCCTCCAAGGTCTTGCCCAGCAGGCGCTTGACCTCGCCCAAGGAGAGTTGATCGGCCCAGGCGGAGAGGGAGCCGTATCCGGCAATCTCGTAGTGTTCCACCTTCTGCGCGGCGGCGATCAGCCCGGCATCGCGAACCTCGGGCTCCGCCTTGGCGCCGATCAACTCTGCGCCCTCCTCGACCAGTCCCTCCATGGCCTTGCAGCTCTTGGCCTTGGGTGAATGACTCAGATGTTTGAAGACTTCTTCGAGCCGGGTCACATGGCCCTTGGTCTGCTGCAAGTGATCCTCGAAGGCCCGCTTGAGCTGCGGCGAGCTCGCCGCTTCGGCCATCTTGGGAAGCGCCTTGACCAGTTGTTTTTCGGCGTCATAGAGGTCGCGGACCTGATCGAGCAAGAGATCCTGCAAGTTCTGCATTTTCATCGGCGTTCGTCCCTTTCGAAAAAGAGTGAAACGTACCATGGATTCCACGAGCGGCTTGAATCGCGGCCAGGCACCGACTCTCGACCATGAGGCCGTTGCCCACCCTGGGATTCCCGTTCCTGTATTCTTTTATGCATTCTCCCGTCCCTGGGGCGTGACTGCCGAAGCAGGCAACCGGCGCTACAGCCGCAAAACCGATACCGGGCTCGCTGACTATCGTCACGAGGGTTCGTTTCGGCCGGAGCTGAGGCATGACACCAACAGCGATTTCCGCTGAACCCATCTTGTGAGAAGAAGACAATCTGCAACATATTATTTGGCAAGTGGTTATAGCAACAAACAAGGTCGTCCCACTGTGCACCATCTATGCTACTCGTGCTGTAAATCTAATAGAATTGAGGGTTTACATCGCGAAAGAATTGAGGGTTTACATCGCGAAAGAATGCTCTTGACAGCAACACAATCACCCTAACGTCATTCTTTGATTTGCCGTAACTTATTGAAATAATAGCAGTTACGAGATTCATGGCCTGATGTCTGGAGCGTACCAAGATAGTGATTTCTTTGCGAAATAGTGTACACATAAGTCTTTGCCTTGTAAATGTTTAGGTTCTTCCGGGAATCGCTGTGACACCAATAGCGGTCTCGTCCATCTCTGGGTGGGAATTGCCCTACCCTTGGATGGGAATAAAGGTTCCCTGCCAGGACTCTTTATTACCCGGCAAATCATACTACGGCGCTGGATCGGAACTCCTGACTTCCCGTCCGAGTCGGCAGGATCCGGGTTCACCAGCCTGAAAGCGCAAGCGAAACCTATCGTGCCACCCTCGGTGGCACCCTGGCGTCCCGTGAACTCTGGTTTGGGAGATCTGGTTCTGATCGTGACTTGTCTTTACACTGCGGTCTGGTGACGCGTGTCAGTGGCCGTACTGCCTTTGGTGCTGACTGCCCGAAGCGAAGCTTGGCCCGAGGCTTCGACCTTGTCATTGGCGACTTGCCTGCGGGTGTTCCCGGTGTGTATGGATCCCGTTGGGGAGACTTTCAACGTCCCCGATACCCCTCTTGGCTCGCGTCGCCTTGTGGTTTCACCACCTGCATCGACGAGCTGGATGCATCCATGCTCGTCGCCTCGAGAATCGATCAAGGCTGTCGCCATCGCATGACAGCCCTGTGGCTACGCACCACGCCGCGGAAACAACTCCTCGGGCATCCCAGAGCGATGCCGGGGGTCTAGGGGGGTATGCACTTGATCGCGTACTCCCACGGGAAGAGTTCATGGGGAGGGCAGGCATTCGAAAATATCTATCATTCAATGCCCTTCCGGGTTCACAAGCCTGAAACGCAAGCGAAGGGCATTCAAAAATCGAGACTCCTCACTGATCTCCACCAGGAACGAAGTGACAGCAAGCCGTTTTGGGCTTGAAAGTTAGGGCTTGCGTCCCTCGGAATGAGGTTCTCCAGGTTCCTCTTCAGAAAGGACGCAAGCCTGGCGCGGATGTGCCCACAATTGTCTTGATACCGGTTCATCGTGCTCCCAAGAAGGCCCCTTGTCCCACGTGTGGCAAATTGGGTAAACGAAAACCGACATGCACCCGTGAGGTACGCACGGTCGCCTTCAAGGCGGTGGCTACCTGAAGATCACCTCCGGCGAGTACACAGCCCAGTGCGAATGCTGCACGACGTTCCGAAACACTCCCGAGGGCGTGCTCCCCAAGGCCCATTACGACAACAGAGTCCGGGATCTGGTGTTGGATCGGATCATCAAAGACGGGATGAGCATCGAGCGGATCTTGGAGTCGTTGCGCCGCGAGTTCTTGCTGGAACTGTCCTCGGGGTTCGTCTACAACGTGCTCCGCGATCGGGCCAAAGAACTCGATATGTCCGCACATCGCCGCATGGTTCTGGAACATTTCAGCGGCACCCTCTGTGTGGACGAACTGCACCTGGGCCGCTTCACATTGCTTCTGGCTACTGATCCGCTGAGCGACCTGCCGGTGGCTTTCGCCCTGGTAGCAGCCAACGATCACGACCACATGTGGCGGTTTCTCAAGAACCTCAAAAACTGGGAGACTCCTCGCTGAACTCCACCATTGCGAGCTGCCAGGATCCGGGTGGCTGGCGGCGGAGCCGGAGGCGACGCCCCAGACGCACAGGCTTCGGCCCTGGGGCTTCCCTACGGTCAGCCCCAGCCACCCAAGCGGCTTTCCCCATCATGGGATACAACGAATCACGGTGGAGTTCAGCGAGAAGTCTCAAAACTGGGGTCTCAATCCGCGTGTCGTGGTCACCGACGGCTCAAACTTGTACCCCGCCGCAATCGCCGAGTTGTGGTCCGAGGCGGACCATCAGTTGTGCGTCTTCCACGTCATCAAGGACATCAACAAGCGGATTCTGGATGCCGTGCGGCGAATGCAGAAAGCCATGAGCAGGCGAGGCAAGGGCGGGCGCAAGAAGAAAAAGCGGGGCCGCAAGAGCCGCAAGGCCAAGGCGGCAGCAGCCCGCCGGGGGATGACGGTCAAGGAGAAAGCGTACTTCGTATTCAAGCATCGGTATTTGATCGTGAAGCGTCAGGAAGACTGCACCGAACAGGAGCATGACGACCTGAGGCGGATGCTGGAATACCTGCCCCAGTTGGCGACGCTGCGACGGTTCGCCGATCGGATGTACTGGCTGTTCGACACGCCCAAGGATTTCCACCAGGCGAGTTGCCGCCGGGCTGCGATCGTGCGCGATCCGGCATTTCAAGCCGTGCCGGAGTTGGTCAAGGCGATGGAGCAACTGGATGAGGAGAAGTTCCCAAGCTGATGGCCTACCTGAACAACCCAATCAGCCGGCGAGTACGGACCAACAATCATGTGGAGCGGACCAACCGTAGGTTTCGCCTCTTGGAGAAGGTGCGGCACAAGTGGCGGCGTCGAAAGACGCTGGTCCGGTTCGTGGTCCTGACACTCGACGACGTCTGGAGCGACTGGGAACCCCCAATGGCACGAGAGGCTGATCGCTCAAAACCCGTCACACACGGCAAGGCGCAACCCCAAGCCAGACAAGCACCACGTCGAGTCGCGTGATAGTCTGGTGGAGATCAGTGAGGAGTCTCAAAATTGACACTGACACCATTGACATCAACTCACGGACAAAGACCAGGACTGGGAAGACATGGCAAAGTCGAAAAGCAACGAGCAAGGGTTCTGGGGAAGTCGGCCCGGTTCTTGAACGGATTGTCGCAATGACGGACCAGTTCTGCCGGGAGAAGCTCAACGAGGAGTATGCCGTCCTCTGCCGTCGTTTGGCTGAAAAGCTGGCCCGCAAGCGCCCATCTCCCTTGCTCGGCGGCAAGCCAGAGTCATGGGCCAGCGGGATCGTGCGGGTCATCGGGTGGGTGAACTTCCTCGGCGACCCTTCCCAGCCTCACCACATGAAGATGACCGACATCGACGAGGGGATGGGAGTCTCGGAGGCAACGGGTTCCGCCAAGGCCAAGGCGATACGTGACCTACTCAAGATTCACCCCCTCGACCCGGAATGGACACTGCCCAGCCGGATGGAGCAGAATCCGATGGCCTGGATGATCCAGGTCAACGGACTGATCGTCGATGCCCGGCATCTGCCGAGGAAGCTCCAGGAAGAAGCGTTTCGGAAGGGGTTGATTCCCTACATCCCAGACGATCGGGCAAATGAATCAGCCGACGAGTCAGGTACTACTGGGACTGAAGTCCCGTAGCTTGGACCTGTACTCAGCACCGAGGGAGTTCCCGATGCCTTTCCGATCCGATAGGCCGCCTGACGCGGGTCCATCCTTTCGGCCTGGTGCGCGAACAACCCGTCATAACCGGTGCTCTTCTCGAAACGAGAGGAGTGTCTTTGGGTGGTTCCGCTCGATCGGCCGGCTTTTTACAGAGGGCCTGTCCCCTCCAACACGGTCGTCCTTCCTGACCAAAGCCGGTTCCAGCAACCCAATCGTACCGGAGCTTCGAGCCAGTTACCAGAGTTATTTACAATGATCATCACTCGTTTACTTACGCCGTTTCGGCGGCATAACTGAACGGGCTGAAGCCCTTTCGGAGAAACCCGCCTAACCTCGTGGGCTGAAGCCCAGAGGCTTCCGGCGGGTTCAATTTGGTGAACCATGAGTCACACAAAGAACCGATCAGACATCCCTCGTTTCCTGGTAGGAGACAAGGTTCGAGTCAAGACCGGCGTGATTGACCTAGACTTTCCCGACATCCCTTTGGGTGGTTGGTCAGGGACAATCACCGAGGTCGAGCAGGCAGACGACGAGATCACCTACGATATCAAGTGGAACAAGAGAACCCTGAATGGGATGCATGCGATCTACCGCAAGAGGAGTGACCGGGACGGGCTAGAACTGTCCCAAAAAGCGTTCATGCGGCACTACGTTTAGATTGTTTCCTCGTTGATGTTTGCGTCAGATCGTCGTCCTCTTCATCGAGCGCTTTCAACTCGGCAAGGCATTCCGGCGGTATCCAGTGCCAGTCCGTGCGGCGGTCCCTCGCCATCGCTTCACGCGTGCGTTCCACGATCTCTTCCCACCGCCCTGACACAACGGCAGCCCGCAGTTGGAACACCGCCTCCGCATTTTCCTCGGTCCAGTAAATGCTGTTCCCCTTGAGCCGGAGGTTGATCACTCGGCGGATCGTGCTCTCGATGGCACCACTCCCCAGCGGCACGCCTCGGTACCGGAAACAATTGTACCGCAGCCGGCCTGCCTCGGAGTGTCGGGTCAAATAGTTGATCTCGCGCCACACCGGCGAGTCTTCGGGCTGGCCCAAAGCCAATTCCTCTCAAGGCCTCGATCACCATCGGACTCTGGCCTGCCTTCAGCAGGGTGCGAAGCCGGCCGTACTGCTGGGCCCGCCGGTCCTCGGCCAGATTCAACGCCGCCAACGCCAAGCTCAGGTGATGCACGCCGTGACACCAGTCGAGCACCTCGACCACCCGGGCCGGATCCAGTTTGACCTGGGCGATCACCCAATCCAACCGCGCCCAGATCCAAGGCGCACCGTCAGCCGCGAAGGTCACCACCTTGGCTTTGGCGGCGCCCAGTCGGTGCAGGTGGAAGGCCACCAGTTCGATCAACGCATCCGGGCCCTGGAGCGTGCCGTCAATGACCGGTCGGCTCCCCTTGGCCATGCGGCCCTTCTCGTCAGTCTGGAACACGATGACCACCTTGGGCTCGCGCCATTCGACTCGGAACTTCCTCCGCTTCTTCTTGCCACTGACGCGAATCTTCTCGATGACAGTCCGCACCCGGACCCGGCCGCCATCAATCCCGACCGCGACCCTCTTGCCGGCGAGTTCGTCGCCGGCAGGCAAGTCCCCGGTACGGAACCGGAGCAGGTCGCGGGTCCGAGTCGCCAGCATCTGCTCTCCCTGTTCGCCGGCAATTCGCCGCACCGCTTTCTCGTCCAGTTCCAAACCCCGTCGAGCCAACTCGGCGCGCCGCCTGCTCGATCGGCAACTGACCGACCAGGCGGCCCACTTCGGCCTGGACGTTGGGACTGGACCCCTCGCTGATCCGATAGGCCGCCAGTTCCGGGTAGAGCCCGCTTCCCTCCGCGCCTCGTCCCTTGCCGGTGCGCCCCCGAGGGGAGCAGTAAAGCGTCATCACCGTGATCGCCAAGCCCCCCAGAAGGCGGACCACCAGGGGGCGTCTTTTTTTTCAACCGGGCGGAGCGGGACCTCCGCCTCGGCGATCACCTTGTCAACATGGGGAGTCGTCTCAGGCTGCTCACTGGCCTTGGCCAAGAGCCCGGCGACATAGAGATCGGCCTGCCGCCGCGTTTGCTCGTGAACCTCGAGTTCCACGGCGGCGAAGCTTGCCGGGTCGGTCGTCAGACGGTCGAGCCATTCGCGTTCACGCTCGGCCAATAATCGCCCGGTTTGGTCTGCCACGACGGCTGGTGAGGGTGCCGGCGGGCCGGCGGGCCTTTGACGCTTCCCTCGTCCCTTCTGCTTGTTCCGGCCCATTTGCTCTTCCGACTCCAAGCAATCGATGTGGCTGAATGAAGAAGACATCGAGCCCGACGACGGCACCCCCGTTTCGATCGAGCAACCAACCCAGATCAAGACGCCGCCGTTGTCGGAGAAAGACCAAGATGATCGGGTCCGCATGGCGCTCGGGTTGACCCACGACGACCCGCTCCCCGATGTCAGCCGGAAAACCCTCCTGGCCTACTACCGCTACCCTGGCAGCAAACCTGAAGTTTTCGTTCAAGGCAAAGACCGAAAGTGACGGCACGACGCTGACCGTTCACCGACTGATCGACCCCAAGGTGTACGAGCTGGAGGAAGAGGAAGGGCTGCTCTGCGAAGCTCAGGATCGTCAGGCGTCTTTTACCGTCCCGCTATCGGAACTTGAAGACGCCGTGGGGAACCGCAAACTTGTCGAGGACTACGGCTACTGGTTCTGGAACTGGAATTGAGGCTGAGTGAGACACGATGACCAAGAAGAAGTCGAAGCCCAAGTCGCCGTTCACGGGTCGCTGGCGCATCGTCTCGATGAGCACCTGGGACAAGGATTACATCAACGAAGAAGTCCCGGCGTTCGTCGAGTTCGACGACAGGGACGGCGGCTCGTTCCAGTTCGGCTATGTCCAGGGGCAGATCGACTGCCGCACGACCAATCGGGAAGGAAAACCTGCGGTGGAATTCTCCTGGGAGGGTGGCGATGGCGCTGACGGCACCCCGTTGACGGGCCGTGGCTGGGCGATCCTCCAGGAAAACGAACTACGGGGTATGATCTTCATCCACCTGGGCGACGACTCGGAGTTCGTGGCGGAACGGGCGGAAATGCCGAAGGGGAAGTGATCGTGCCCGAAGAGGAACCTCTGAAGCTGGGCAAGGGCGTGGCCTTCGTCAAGAGCCGCCTCAATCGGCTGCCCCAGGGCGACGACACCTGGGAAGCCGACTTCGAGGCGTTGCCGAAGCCGATCATGCAGACCGAGACACACTACCTCGGGATGGTTGTCACGAAGAAGGGAGGGGCGCTCCTGGCCGACCTGACGGTTCACGGTAGACCGACAGTCAACGACCTCGCTACGCTTCTAGCCAACGCCATGAAGCGACCACTTACAGGAGATGCTCATCGCCCAAAGCTCATCCGTTTGAGGGGACATCACCAGTGGCGGGAATTGTTCCCGGTCCTGGAGGAACTTGGTATCGAGGTCTCGGTCGAGCGGAAGCTGCCCGGCATCGAGAAAGCTTATCGGGCTAGGATACGGCAGATGCGGGAGGAACAGAGGGCCGGTATGGTCAAGCCGACCGAGGAACAGGCGAAGGTTGAGGCGATGTTCCCCGCCATCGCCAGGTACGTTCAGGGCTACGGCTACGTCGAGATTGGAGACCAGGAGAGTTTCGGCTTCGTGGTGCGGGCTCTTGGCTACGGCGGGCTGGACTTCGAGGACGACACGCCCGAGACACTCGCCGAGGCTGTGGTGGTCCTGGAGGCAGGCTTGTCCAAGTGGTTCGAGGAGCAAGGCATCGAACTCGATTAGACCGCCGTCAGTGTACCCGCAAACGGAGGAGACAATGATCGATCTCCAGTCCCGCTGGGCTGAGATAGAAGGTGGCAAGGTCCACTACCTGATCGAGGGGCCTGAGGATGGTCGCCCGGTCATTCTGTTGCACGGGGCGAGTTTCTCGTCGGCAACTTGGAAACAGATCGGCACGGTGACGGTGCTCGCCAATGCGGGATACCTCGTCTACGCGGTGGACTTGCCCGGCTACGGTGAGTCCTTGCCAGGGTTCCGGTCGCCTCGAACCTGGCTGCGGGTCCTGCTCGACCTGCTGAAAATCGAAAAGCCGGTCGTCGTCTCCCCGTCGATGAGTGGCCAGTACTCGCTTCCGCTGGTGACCGAGAATCCCGAGAAGGTCGCCGGGTTCGTTGCCGTGGCTCCGGTGGCGATCATCGAATACAAGGACCGCCTGGGTCAGATCACGGCACCGGTGCTGGCAGTCTGGGGTGAGAACGATAGCCCGGTATTCCGCCGCGATTTCCGATGGGCTGCGCGACGGCACAGGCTGTTGTCGCGGCGGAATAGCGGGCCGTTGGATGAAACCGGCCGTCGCCTCCCCAGTTTGCGACGGCCTGTCGAAGCCATCTCGCTCTCTCGGACTCGACGTGGGGAATTGTATCCAGCCTCAAGAGATGCAGCCAGCTTGGACTCAAGCTCGAGGGAAGGAAGCTGAAGCGGTGACCAGATATGTAGGCAAGGAATGATTGGCCAATATGAGGATCAGCGGGATTGATCCGATCGTGACGATAGGCCGCGGTGGACCAAGCGCCGCCGATGCCCTGTGCGGTGAGTGAGGGGCCGGTCCCAGCCGGAGCGGGTGGCGATGGAACCGGGAGATGGGGTTCGGATGCATTCGGGTCATGAACTGTCCAGAATGGGAATGCGTTGGCGTTCTACCCGTCCGGGTCGGCCGGCTTGCCAGATCGTTTGTAGGTGACCCACGCCACAACCCGGGCAGCGATCGTCGACCAGAACCGCGGCTGGCGGCACAGCCGGGGATGAGGCGAACGAGGTCGTGTCCGCCGATGCGGCCAGGAGCGAAACCAAGACCACCAGGATGGAGATACCCATCCGAGATGGCGCTGCCGACTTGGGCTCGACCGGAGACGGCGCAGGTCCCGCCCCACTCGGTGACTGGTCGCTGTCCGTCGATCCGGCACTGGCACTCGGCGGTGGCGAGTCGGTCTCTGGGGCCGGTGCCGGTGACGGTCCGGCCCCGGCCGCCAACAGCGACCGGCACAACGCTAACCCTTATGGATTGGAGTCCGCGAAGCCGGACCTCCAATCCGGGTTCAGGAAGCCCGGCGGAGATATCCCAGGGCCTTGAATATGGGTAATGGTTTGCAGCGGGATGGGTGAGGGAGCGATTAGAGGAGGATATTGGGGCGGTCGAAGGGCAATGGGAGGTGAGATGGACACTGCGGCGCGGTGTGGCGCGGGGTTCTCTGGCTGCCAAGATCATCCCTGGGACAGCCTGAACTAAACCCGAAGCCGATCTCGGCGCGCACCGCGAGCGGGCTGCGACATGGCGAAGGCATGCGAGAACAGCTTTCGAATGGGTTCACATCGATCATGGGGTTAGCTCGTATCGAATGGTGCCAGGGCCGGCACGAATTCCAGGATGACCATCGGGCCTCCGCACGAGGGGCAACGCGGCGCGGGCCGTGCGGCAGGTTCTTCGGTCCGCTTTGCTAGCAGCACGAATTTTGCCTGGTTGTGCACCGTCACCAGCCATCGCACCGCCTCGATCGATGTCGCACAATTGGGGCTCAGAAACCCGTAGTGCCGTACCTTCTGGAACCCTGCGGGCAGAACGTGCTGGAGGAAGCGGCGGAGGAATTCCATCGCGTCCAGTGTCATCTTCCGCAGTCGTTTGGACCCGACGCGGCGGTACGTGAAGGTGACCTTGCCATCCTCGCAAGAAACGATCCGGTGATCACCGATCGCCACTCGGAAGACGTACGGGGCGAGGTAGCGCAGCGAGGCTGAGCCGTCGCCGGCAGCCTGCGAGTCGACCACCCAGTCGCGTTGCCAAACCGCCGGGTCGACCAGGTGAAGCAGGTTCTCGCGTGCCAGGATGTCGCGGAACTTGCCGCGGAAGAGGATGGACAAAGCCTCCTCCGGCACGAGGAAGTTAGCCCGGGAGGGCAGCCAGCGACTGCCATCCTCGTCGATGCCGCCCCCCGGCACGACGTAGTGCACGTGCGGGTGATAGTCCAGTGTCCGGCCCCATGTGTGCAGCACGCCGAAGAAGCCGAGGCGATCGGTGCCAACAAATCTCGGGTTCGCGGCCAAGGCGCAGCGCCTGGCTGGACGCCTCGAACAGCGCGGCATAGACCACGCGCTGATGGCTTCGGGCCAGTGCGCGCAGTTCGGCCGGCAGCGTGAAGGTGACCAGGAAGTAGGGGCACGGCAGCAAGCGGTCGGTCTGCTTGTCGAGCCAGGCTTTGGTCTTACCGTGCTGGCAGGTCGGGCAATGCCGGTTGCCGCACGATCGGCCGATCGCGTGGATCTCCCCGCAGGATTGGCAGGCGTAGAGCACGGTCCCCAGTTCGCCGGTGCGGCACGCGGTGATCGCGTGCAATACCTTCTTGTGCTCCCCGGGCATGGTGGCGCCGAACCGCTCGAGATATTGCCCGCCGTACCGCCGCAGCACGTCGGCGACGGTCGGCATGGGCTATAGTTCCATCAGCTTGTTGATCACGGCGATCGCCTGTTCCTGGCTGACGGTGGTGAGATGGAGGTAGACCATCGTCGTTTGCAGCGAGCTGTGGCCAAGGTACTGCTGGATCAACCGGAGGTTAACCCCCGCCTCCATAAGATGGGTGGCGTAGCTGTGCCGCAACGTGTGAATCGACACGGCCTTGCGCAGACCCAACTGCCGCACCACCCGCTGCATCGCATGCTGTACGCTTGGCTTCGACATGGGGCCATCAGATGACACAGCCCCGCATTGGCCGCTCCGGATCTCCGGGAACAGCCAAACTGGGTTGCGGTGCGTCACCCAGTATTCGCGGAGCAAGGTCAACGTGCGAGCAGGCAGTGGCACGAAGCGATCCTTGGCGCCCTTGCCACGATGGACGTGCACCAGCATCCGTGCGTGTCAATGTCGGGAACCTGTAAGTGGAGACCTTCGTTGCGCCGCAGGCCCAGTGAGTAGACCGTTGCGAAATAGGTCCTGAAGCGGAGTTTGCGGACGGCGCCGATGAGTTGTCGCACCTCATCGATGGTGAGCACGTCGGGCAGGCGTTTCTCCTTCTGAACGCGGATTCTCTGCAGAGTGGGCCAGTCGCGGGGCACGGTGTGGGAGTAGAAGAATTTGATGGCGCTGTAGGCGATGCCCAGTGTGCTGGAGGCGGACTTCTTGTCGTTCTTGAGATGGAGGAGGTAGTCGCGGACTTGCTGTTCGCTCAAGCGGTCCGGTGGCGTGTCGTAGTGGACTGCGAGTTGCCTTAGGACGCGAAGGTAGGGCCCTTGAGTGCCCTCGCTAAGACCGGCGAGCTGAAGGTCCTGGTGCATCTTCTTGCGGAGTGCGGTGGACATGATTAGTTCCTCGGACAAAGGGTGAAAAATCAGCCTCTGCGAGGAACCATGAGGCATGGCCCCAGCGGTTGCCAGGGGGTGCCAAATCGGCCGGAATTCAGGGAAGCGGCAACGACCCTTCGAGCACAATGCGAGACACTGGATCAACCCGCCGCGCTAGCGGCTTACTTGAACCTATGTTTGGGGTGGGCGAGCCCTCCGCGGTCGCCCCACGCTCGGATTCGGCTAATTTTCCGGTTTTGTAGGCGCTCGCCAGTTGGGCGGCCATCGGCCAGCCGGGGTGGCCCCGTCAGGCCCGAGGGGCGGTCGCACCCCGTCCTGGCGCACCAACTGGCGAGCCTAGGAAAGATTCCGTCTGGTGGGTGCGCTACCATGGCCGACCCTCCCAGTGCCGGCGGTGCTTTTAGCCCTGTGCAGTGATTCCCGCTGAACCTATCTTGTGAGAGGAAGACAATCTGCAACATGTTATTTGGCAATTCGTTATGGCAACAAGCAAGGTCGTCCCACTGTACACTATCTATGCTACTCGTGCTGTAAACCTAATAGAATTGGGGGCTTACATCGCGAAAGAATTGCTCTTGACAGCAACACAAATACCTTAACATTAATTTTTAATTTGCCGCAACCCATTGAAAAAATAGCAGTTACGAGATTCATGGCCTTGTGTTTGGAGCGTACCAATGATAGTGATTTCTTTGCGAAATAGTGTACACATAAGTCTTTGTCTTGTAAGTGTTTAGGTTCTTCCGGGAATCGCTGAGCCCTGTGTCGGGTCGTTGCTAACTTTGTGTTTTATGGGGAAGATTCGGGACACGCTGGGCTGCGTGTTGGTGGTGGGCAAGGACCGATCAGCGCCATCAAATCGGGCTACACAAGATGGTCGTCTCCGCACCAATGGCTGCCCTTCCTCAACGCCACCTGGGGGCTGGTCTTGGGGATGGGAATACCGAGAAGGAGGTCGGTCAGCGGACTCCAAATCTCAGAGGCAGACAGTCGCCGAGGGAGAAGAGTCGATCAACGCCCCTCGCCAAGCCAGCACTTGAAGGTTATTTCGGATCAGTTTACGTGGACGACAGGACGCCGAAGGTGGGAAAGTTTGAGTCCAGGATTGTCACCTAGAATTGTAACCCGCACTTCTAATCTTAAGTCGTTGCAATATTAGGACTTACGAGTGGAGGATAGGGGACTTGAACCCCTGACCTCTTGCATGCCATGCAAGCCTCTCCCAACTGAGCTAATCCCCCGTGACACGAACAGGCTTTGGATTCTAATGAATCCTGGACCTTTGTCAATTCGTCCCTGGATAACCTCTGCAGTTCAGACGTAAGCCGGCGGTCGCCAGGATGCGCGCCTAGGTGTGATCGGGTTCGGCTGGGTCGGGCAAGGATTCATGCAACAGGCGGCGCATCTTGCTCAACGCTCGACGGCGGGCCTTGCCCTCTAGGAGGCCGTCCAAGAATTAGTCCAACCCCCGCTCTTGATCTTTTCTTCCCCACTCTGATCGATCGATCACCATGTGTTTAGTGTGGTCGCAGGCCGTGTTCGTGAGATTGCCCTCTGTCTGACAACTGTCCGATTGCCGTCCTACTTATGTCTGACATGCCTGAGACTCTGTTTTCAGCCTACACGACACCCTCAACACGTCCTTTGATCACCGCGCAGCCGGAACCACCGAGAATACTCCTCCCATATCGCCAAATCTTCAATAAATTATGGGTCAGGCACACCAGCCGCCACTCACCACGGATCTTGGCCAATCCACGGAGCAGGAACCGGCGAAAGCCCCGTGCCTCCTTGATCTGGCCAAAGACAGGCTCGACGATCACCTTCCGCCGCGAGTACACCGCACGACCCTCGGCTGTCTTCAGCTTCGCCTGCATCTTCTCTTTGGCCGTCGCGGGCGGCGAAGCCGGCTCCGCCGCCGCGGGGGTGGTCGCACTGTGGTGCCGTTGCCGCTCCGTCGCGATGTGCGGATCGAATCCCTCACGCTCCAGCGCCTCCACCGCGGACCCACTGAAGTAGCCCGTATCCAACGCCGCCGGGATCAACGGCCGCTCTCCGGCCTCATCCGCTCCCGGTGCAATCCCGGCCTGGTCCAGTTGGCCACGGGTGGCCTGCGCCATCGGCTCGGCCTGTTGCTTGTCGTTGCACTCCGCCGTCACGTCGCACGCCAGGATGATCTGGCAGCCGTCATCGACACTGGCCTGGGCGTTGCCACAGCAATCCCAACCCTTGTTGGCGGTCTTCATGATCGACAAGTCGGGTTCGGTGAAGTTGGTCTGGGCCTTCTCCGCGGGGGTCTCCACGATCGGACCGGGCGCCCGACCACGACGCTTCGTCCCGGTGCGTTGCCGCTGGGCTTCGGCTTCCTCGCGACGCTGCCGTTCGGCGTCAGCCGCGGCTCGCGCCTCGGCTTCCAGTCGCTTCATCGCCGCTTCGATCGTCGCCAGGCGGTCCTGCCGCCGACCGCAGTTCCTCGGGCAACTCATCCCCACGCCGCGCACCTAAGACCGCCTCATCTACAGCATCGACGTCCTGGGCCTGCTTGAGCAACTCATCGATCTCGGCCCGCAGCCGGGCGACTTCCTGGGTCATGTAGCCGTAACTCATCGCCTTGTGCCGCGAGGCATTGCCCTGGACCTTGGTCCCATCGACGGCGATCGTGCCCAGGCGGACCAACCCCGCCTGTCGCCCAGCCGGAGGACCTGGACGAACACGTCGGCGAAGGCCTCGAGGTGGTTCTTGCGGAACAGGCTGATGGTGCGAAAATCGGGCCGCTCCTCCCCGACGATGGCCAGGAACGCCAGGTTGCGCTCACAGGCCTGGGCGATCTTCCGGCTGGAGAAGACGCCGACGCAATAGCCATACAGCAGCAGACAGACCATCATGGCCGGATCGAAGGGCGGGGCCCCGCGGGTCTCGTCTTGGTAGGGGGCATGGATCTGGGAAAGATCGAGCTTGGGGACGACATCGATCAGGAAGAAGACCAAGTCATCCTCCGGGAGCTTGGCGGAAGGTGCGTGGGCCTGGTCGGCGTAAAGTTCGGGTGTCCAGGGACGATAGGCTTTGGCACCAGGCGTGTTCATGACCGGTCTCAGGTGCGGATGGGGGAAGATTAGTCGAGTTCGAGCCCCCATGTTAAAGTCACCCTGGCGGCAAAACCATCACAATCCTCAGAATCGGCGACAGGTTTCATGGACAGCCTCCTAGAATTTCTTCGTTGACAGGCCATAACACTCGGCTACAATGTGGACTGACCAGTCAGTCAGTTCAAGAACCGACCAGTCGTCGTTCGAGAGAGTCACCCACGCATGCAAGAGCTCAGTGAGAAGAAATCGAAGCGGTGCTGCTCGGACGAGGAGGTTCTCGCCCGCAAGGAGGAGATCCTGCGGACGGCGACCGAGCTGTTTGCCGAGCAGGGGTTTTCCGATGCAATCACGCAGGTGCTAGCCGACCGGCTCCAGCTCGGCAAGGGAACGATCTACCGCCATTTTCCCAGCAAGCGCGATCTTTTCCTGGCCGCGGCGGATCGGGTGATGAGGAAGATGCAGGAGAAGATCCTGGCGAACATCGCCGGGGTCGAGGACGGTCTGGAGCAGGTGTCCCGGGGCATCATGGCATTCCTCTCGTTCTTCGCGGAGCATCCGGAATACGTGGAGCTGCTGATCCAGGAGCGGGCCCAGTTCAAGGACCGCAAGCGGCCCACGTACTTCGAGCATCGCGAGGTGAACGTCGTGCGCTGGCAAAAGCTCTACGCCCGGCTGATCGCCGAGGGCCGGGTCCGCGACTTGCCGGTGGAGCGGATTACCAACGTGGTGGGCAATTTGATCTACGGCACGATGTTCACAAATTACTTCATCGGGCAGGCAAAACCGGTAGAAGAGCAGGCGCAGGAGATCCTCGACATCGTTTTCCGGGGAATCCTCACCGAAGCGGAACTGGCGCGAATGGAAGCCGCCGGGACGGGGAATGTTACTCATCAAGTCGTGGCCGCAACATCGACGAACGCTCGGGGTCATTGAACCATTGGAGGCTCGGACACTCATGGACCGCCGCTTGTGTGCAGGGCTTTTGTTGCTCGCCGGCATGGCCGGGGTCGCCGGTTGCGGGCAGGCCAGCTCCCCGACCGCTCCGCCGCCACCGCCAGTAACGCAGGTCGTTTATGACACCCCGATCACGCAGGTCGTGACCGACTACGAGGATTTTCCTGGCCGGACCGACGCGATCTACACGGTCGAGGTCCGTGCGCGGGTCTCCGGATACTTGAAGCGCGTCTATTTCCACGATGGTCAGGAAGTGAGGAAGGACGAGCTGCTCTTCCTGATCGATCCGCGTCCGTTCAAGGCCACGCTGGACCGACAAAAGGGAACCCTCGAGCAGGCCGAAGCGCACGCCAAGCGGCTGAATAACGAGTACCACCGTGCCAAGGTTCTCTTCGAGCAGGGACGGGCGATCAGCCGTGAGGAATTTGATCGCTACGCCTTCGATCACGCCGAGGCAGAGGCGGCACTCAGTACCGCCAGGGCCAACGTGGACCTGGCGCAACTCGATCTCGACTGGACGCAGGTCACGGCCGACCTGCCCGAGGGGATCACGGGCCGGCTCAGCCGCCGCATGGTCGATCCCGGCAACCTGGTCAAGGCCGATGACACGGTGATGACGACGATCGTCAGCCAGGACCCGCTCTACGTCTACTTCGACGTCCACGAGCAGGCCATGCTGCGGATTCGCCGCTTGATCCAGGAAGGCAAGGTCAAGGCCAGGTCGGAGAAGGAGGTTTCCTTGCTGATCGGCCTGTCCGACGAGAAGGATCGTGAAGGCAACCCTGTCTATCCCCACCAGGGCATGGTGGACTTCACCGATAACCGTGTGGATGTGAACACAGGCACCCTGAGGTTCCGGGCCAAGCTGTCGAACCCCAACCAGATGATCTCGCCCGGGCTCTTCGTGAAGGTGCGGCTGCCGATCGGCGAAGCCCATCCGGCGCTCATGATCCGCGAGCAAGCCCTCCAGTCCGACCAGGGTCTCAAGAAGGTTTTCGTGCTCCAGCCCAAAGATGAAGAGGGAAATCCTTACTTCATCAAGGATGCCGAGGGCAAGCCGGTCAGGATGCGACGGGCAAGCCGATCCCGGCTTACAAACCCGTCGCGGTCGATGTCGGCACCCCAGGCGTACTGCGCAATGGGTTCCGTGAGATCAGCCAGGGAATCAAACCCGGAGACATGGTGGTCGCCGTGGGCATGCAGAAGATTCGCCTGGGAAAGAACCCGGTCACCAAGGAAGACTACCTGGTCATAGCCCGGCCGTTCGATCCCGAGAGGGACTCGTCGACTCGCCCGGTTGCACGGCCAGCCGCCGATTCCGCCGGCGGTTCTCCCGTTGCCACAGCCGGGGCCACCGGAAAATCGCTCATCGGGGACCCCGCGGCAGCGCCCGCGGTCCCGGCCGCCGGCAGCCCCGCCGGCACGCCAAAACAGTCCTCTCAGAGACCTGGGCCAGCGCCCGCCCGCTCGGCATCACGCGCCGGCAACGATTCCGGATCCAGCGGCCGACGTGGGAGATGATTGGAACTTCCCTGCGACCTGATCGCGAGTCCTCACCGTGTTCACTCGCTTCTTCATTGAACGGCCGATCTTCGCCTCGGTCCTGTCGATCGTGATCACGCTGGCCGGGGGGCTGGCGCTCCTGGCCTTGCCGATCGCCATGTTCCCTCAGATCGCGCCGCCCACGGTGTCGGTCACCTGCCAGTACCCCGGCGCCAGGCGCAGGTCGTCGCCGAGACCATCGCCGCGCCCATCGAGCAGCAGGTCAACGGCGTCGAGAACATGATGTACATGTCGTCGTCCTCCACCAACGACGGCAACTACGCGCTCACGGTCACTTTCAAGCAAGACGTCGATCTGAACCTGGCCCAGGTCCTGGTGCAGAACCGGGTCTCACTGGCCGTCCCCCTGCTGCCGGACGTGATCAAGGCCACCGGCGTGACGACCAAGAAGCGGTCTCCCGACATCCTCCTGGCGATCGGCATCTACTCGCCCGACGGCCGCTATGACCAGCTCTACCTGAGCAACTACGCTTACATGCGGGTTCGCGACGAGATTTTTCGGCTGGAGGGCGTCAGCGATGTGACCATGTTCGGCCAGCGCGATTACAGCATGCGCATCTGGCTCGACCCCGACAAGCTGGCGCAGCGAAACATGACGGCCGGCGACGTCGTCAACGCCCTCCGCGAACAGAACCTCCAGGTCGCGACCGGGCAGATCGGCCAGTCGCCGATCGTACCCGGGCAGCAAACCCAGGTCACCCTGAGCACGCTGGGCCGGCTGGTTGACGCCGACCAGTTTGACAAGATCGTCGTCAAGACGACCCGTGACGGCAGGATGGTCCGGATCCGCGACGTGGGCTGGGTCGAGCTCGGTGCCAAGAACCAGGACATGAGCAGCGAGATCGGCACCGTGGACGAGAAAGGCGTGATGAGCCTTTACCCGGTCGCCAACCTGGCCATCTTCCAGCTTCCCGATGCCAACGCCCTGGAGACGGCCGATCGGGTCAAGGCCAAGATCGCGGAGCTCAAAAAAGACTTCCCCGAGGGCGTGGACTACATGATCCGCTACGACACCACGCCGTTCATCAGGGAATCGATCCAGGAAGTCTTCAAGACACTGCTCGATTCGGTGATCCTGGTCGCCCTGGTGGTCCTGCTCTTTCTGCAAAACTGGCGATCGGCGCTGATCCCGCTGATCGCCGTGCCGGTGGCCATCATCGGCACCTTCGCGGTCATGGCGGCGTTCGGCTTCTCGCTCAACAACCTGACGCTCTTCGGGCTGGTGCTGGCGATCGGCATCGTGGTGGACGACGCGATCGTGGTGGTCGAGTCGGTCGAGCACCACATCGAGAACGGGATGGGGCCCAAGCAGGCGACATTGCAGGCGATGAGCGAGGTCTCGGCGCCTGTGATCGCGGTGGGCCTGGTGCTCTCGGCCGTGTTCATACCGTGCGCCTTCATCTCGGGGATCACGGGTCAGTTCTTCCGCCAGTTCGCGCTGACCATCGCCTCGTCGACGATCCTGTCGACCATCAACTCACTGACCCTGAGCCCGGCGCTCTCGGCCCTGCTCCTGCGGCCCCGCGTGAAGGGTCAGTACCAGGCACTGCCGCGACTGGCGTTCGTGGCCCTGGGGGCATGGCAAGGCTACGTCCGGCTCGGCCCCTACCTGCTGCCTTTCGTCCACAGTTCCGGGCTGATGGGCCGGGTTGCATCGGCCAGCCTCGTGCCCGAGGTGGGCAGCGGCTTCGCGGCCACGCCCGCGGTCGCGGCCGGCCTGGCGGGCGCACTGCTCGGCGGCCTCGTCGGCTGGGCGCTCAGCAAGCCGCTCAACCAGGCGCTCGGCCGGTTCTTCGACCTCTTCAATCGTGGCTTCACGGCAACTGCCGGCCTCTATTCCCGCCTGGTCAGTGGCATGCTGCGGG
>CAVXNW010000007.1:637500-1025103 GCA_963763255.1 uncultured Alphaproteobacteria bacterium | reverse complement strand
GGACGCGTCGGCGCAAGCGTGATCTGCTCGTATGGTTAGGCGGGGGGATGCTTCCGGTGAGCGCGCTCCGCGATATTCAGCTACGGTAAGCCGCGTTGTAGGTCGGTCGGGGCATCACACCCAGCTAGCCGTTTCGGCCGTTCAAGATTTGCGTGACCCGAGCGCGGCTGATGCAACACAGCGTCGCGATCTGCCATCGCTTGTATCCGCGGCGAAGCAGATCGAGGACCTGTTCGGGCGTGACCTTCGGCTTCCGCGGCCGCGGCACGTAGCGCCGCCGCGAGCGCTCTTTAATGATGACGGCGTTCGCCTCGTAGTATCGGCGCCGTGTCGGCGCTGCGGTCCCTACGCATGGGGAATAGCGGCACGCCGGCGACGTGCTCGGGCATCGTCGCAAAGTAGTCGCGGAGCGATGCCACGTCGACCAGCGTCGAGCGGCCGAGCTTGCGGGCGCGGATCGAGCCGGCTGCGAGGAGCAGGTAAATCTGACGCTTAGAGACGCCTACAGGAAGCGTCCCGCTGCGGCGGGTGACAAGGCTTCAGGTTCAAGGTTCGGGCCCATGGGCGAGCTTCCCTGTTAGAGAAGGGCTTCGCTGCTGCCCGGGGGCGCTATGTGCTTGGCGATTGCTGCCTTGGGTTCCGGGCGGCTCGGTCGATTGACCGCGATCAAGCATGGCTCGCCGAGCCCGTCAAGGCGCTACGAGGGCGAGTGACACGGTGGGGTCTCACCGCCGCGCCACTCGACCATATCGCGCATAGTCGAGCAGCACTGGGCAGAATTCAAAATGTGTGTCATTGGTATGTCACTGGTCGATAAAACGCCCATTTTATGCTGGTTTTATTGCGGTCGGTGGCCGGAACAAGTCCGGCCATGACGCAACCTACGCCGCCGCGATCGCGATGCCGGCCTGCTCGCAGGTGTTGGCCACGTCGCATACGGTCGCGCGCTGCATGTCGCGTTTCCAGCGCAGATCGTCGAATTCGGTGCCGCGGTGCATGGTGCAGCGGTTGTCCCAGATGATGAGGTCATGCAGACGCCAGCGATGCGTGTAGACGTACTGCCGCTGCGTCGCATGCGCGACCAGTTCGTCGATCAGGGCCCTACCCTCGGCCTCGGACAGGCCGAAAATGCGTCCCGCATGGGAGGCGAGATAGAGCGATTTCCGCCCGGACTCTGGAATGGTGCGCACCAGGACCTGCGGCACTGGCGGCAGGCCCTGCCGCTCTTCGTCGCTGAAGTTTGAGAAACCGAGCCGTGCACGCGAATGGAAGATCGAATGTTCCGCCACAAGGGTATCGAGCCGGCGCTTCATCGCCTCCGGCAGCGCGTCATAGGCTGCCCGCTCATCGGCGAACTCGGTATGGCCGCCGACCGGTGGGATCGAGCGCGCATAGAGCAGCGACGCCCGCGCCGGCAGCCGCTTGAACGAGCTGTCGGTATGCCACAGCCGGTTGCCGAGCTGGAACATGCGCTGTCGCGAGTCTTTGCCCCACATCTCGTTTTCCGGATCGAGGTTGGACACGTCGGCGAATTCCCGGCGCACCCGCAGCGTCGCGTCCTTGCGAAACAGCGCGATCGTGGTTTCCAGCGGACCGAAATGCCGCGCGAAATCGAGATGCTGATCGTCCGAAAGATGCTGATCGGGAAAGACCAGCACCGCATATCTGCTGAACGCGTCTTTGACTGCCACGAGATCGGCCGGCTCGATGGGCCGGGACAGATCGATGTCGCCAATTTCGGCAGCAAAGCTTTCCGTAACCGGGCAAACCGTGATGGCCATGGCGTCGCCTCCGGACGCCGCGTTCGCGGCATTGGTGCAATTGAATCACAGGACACCGGCACACGCAATTGCCACCAAGGCGTTTGCAAGGGCCCTCCGTCAAGCTCACAATATGCTTGAAGCAGGCAGTGAGAGAGGCGTCATGTTGGATAATGCGGCTGCGGGCGCGATCAAATCGGCTTTGATGGAACGCTTCGGCGAGGATTTCACAATAGACCAGGCACTCGACGGTGGGGGCGGACTTGCAAGGATGGCCGGCCACCGTTCGCACCGCCGCTATGCGCCGCGCCCTGTCGACCCTGACCTGCTGCGGCTGTTATGCGCCTGCGCGCTCTCGGCGCCGTCCAAAAGCGATTTGCAGCAATGCGATATCGTCGTCGTGCACGATACCGCCATTCGCAAGGGCATCGTCGCGACCATTCCCGATATGCCATGGATCGTAGATGCGCCGGTGTTTTTGGTATTTGTAGGCAATGGAGAGCGGCTGCCGATGATGTCGCGGCTCCACGGCAAGCCGTTTCCGAACGATCACCTCGATCAATTCTTCAACGCAGCCGTGGACGGCGGCATCGTGATGTCGGCCTTCATGTGCGCGGCGGCGACCGTCGGCCTCGGCTTTTGTCCGATCAGCGCCATTCGCGATCAGCCGCAGGTTGTGAGCGATCTCCTGCACCTGCCGGATCGCGTCTTTCCGATTGCCGGGCTTTGCGTCGGCTGGCCGGCGCAGGCCGGCGAAATCACGCCGCGCCTGTCGCTGCAAACGACGGTGATCGAAAACGCCTATGGCGAACGCGATCTCGCCGGCGAAATCGGCGCCTACGATCGGCGCCGAGCGGCATTGCGGCCCTATCGACGGCAACGTAATGTTGAACGTTGGGGCACGGCGCAGCTCTACGGATGGTCGGAAGATAAGGCCCGGCAATATGCCGAGCCGACGCGCACCGATTTCGGCCGCTTCATCCGCGGAAAAGGCTTTTGCCTCGACTAACTCGGTTCGCTCCGTCGCGACGCAAACAAAATTGGAAACGGGATGAAGACGCTGTTCGACAAGGTTTGGGACAATCACATTGTCGCGCAGGAGGAAGACGAGACCCTGCTCTACGTTGACCGCTGCCTCATTCACGAAGGTTCGCGGCACACATTCGATACCCTGCATGAGCGCGGCCTCGCCGTTGCGCATCCGGACAAGGTCTTTGCGTTTTCCGACCATTACATCCCGACTGACCCGCAGGCCCGCTCGCGGGGCGTCGCCAGCATTCCCGACGCCGAAATCCGCAACATGGTCGAATTGCTGATCCGCAACACCGACGAATACAAAATCGCGCGGTTCGGCTGGGGCGACGCGCGCCAGGGCATTCTTCATGTTGCCGGACCGGAGCTTGGCCTCAGCCAGCCTGGAATTGTTCTCGTCGGCGCCGATTCTCACACTTCGACGCACGGCGCGTTCGGCAATTTGTCGTTCGGCATCGGCGCGTCGGAAACCACTCACGTGGTGGCGACGCAGACCATCTGGCAGCGCCGCCCGAATACGCTGCGCATCAAGATCGATGGGACGCTCGGCTTCGGCGTCACCGCCAAGGACATTATCCTCGCCGTCATCGCCAAGATCGGCATCGGCGGCGCGATCGGTTACGCGATCGAATATGCCGGCTCTGCAATCGCCGCCATGTCGATGAACGAACGGATGACCATCTGCAACATGTCGATCGAGGCCGGCGGCCGGGCCGGCATGATCGCACCGGACGACACCACCTATCAGTTTCTTGCGGACCGGCCGTTTGCCCCCAAGGGCCAGGCCTGGGACGACGCGCTGAAATTCTGGCGCACGTTGCCGTCCGACCCCGGCGCAAAGTTCGGCAAAGAAGTCGACATCGACGCGGCGCGCGTCGTTCCCATGGTCACCTGGGGGACGAACCCCGAGCAGGCGCTGCCCATCACCGAACGCGTCCCAGATCCAGACAAGGAGACGGATGCAGAGCGGCGCACCGAATACAGCAAGGCGCTGTCCTATATGGGGCTGAAGCCCGGCATGCCGCTGACCGACATCGCCCTGGACCGGGTGTTCATCGGCTCGTGCACCAACAGCCGAATCGACGACATCCGCGCCGCAGCCGCGGTCGCGAAGCTGGGGCGCGCCGTTGTTCCGGCGTGGGTCGTTCCGGGCTCCGAGAGCGTCAAGCGCCAAGCCGAGGCCGAGGGGCTCGATCGCGTCCTGACGGCGGCGGGCTTCGAATGGCGCAATGCCGGCTGCTCGCTGTGCACGGCGCTCAATGGCGATCAGCTCAAGCCTGGCGAGCGGTGCGGATCGACATCGAACAGGAATTTTCAGGGCCGGCAGGGCCCCGGCGGACGCACGCATCTGATGAGCCCGGCAATGGCGGCGGCGGCCGCGCTGCGCGGTCATCTGGTCGACGTGCGCGAACTCGGCGGGAGGAACTAAGCGTCATGGAAGCGTTTACCGTCTGGTCGGGAATAGCCGTGCCGTTCGACGAGACAAACCTCGACACCAACCAGCTCTGCCCGACGCGTTTCAACAAGGTCCCGCGCGGCCCGCGCTTTTGGGAGATCTTGCTGCACGACCGGCGGTTCAACGCCGATGGCTCCGAGAAGCCGGACTACATCCTCAATCAGGAGCCTTATCGCCACGCCGTAATAGCAGTTGCAGGCCGCAATTTCGGCGTCGGCTCGTCGCGCGAGACCGCGGTGTTCGGCCTGATGGGTTTCGGCATCCGCTCTGTCATCGCGCCGAATTTCGGCGACATCTTCTATAACAATTCACTCAAGAACGGCGTTTTGCCGGTGCGCCTGCCGCCCGCGACCGTGGACCTGCTGCTGCGGCAGTTGCTCGCGCAACGCGGCGCCCAGATGACGGTCGATCTATCCAACCAGACCGTGACCGGCCCGGATGGCGCCATTCATCGCTTCGACATCGCGCCGCTGAGCAAAAAGCGCTTGCTGCGGGGCCTGGACGAGATTGCGCACACGCAGGAATACGGCGACGCCATCAGGCGTTTCGAACAAAGCCATGGCAAGACGTTTTCGTGGCTGACGGCGTGACGCAGGGCGCGGGGTCTATTCGGCGGTGAGCAGCGCCTTGTACTTGTCGAAGATGGCGTAGGCGGCCTTGATCTTCTCAAGCGATTTCTCCGCGCCGAGCCAATCCGTGCCGACGCCCTGCTTCTTCGCCTTGGCGATGAAGTCCGGATCGTGCAGCAGCTTCTTATAGGTGTCGTGCAACCTGGCATATTGATCGGGATGTTTCGCCTTGAGGTCCGCATAGGTAATCAGCGCGCGCATCGAACTCGGCACGAATTCGACCGTTACGCCGTCAGGCTTGAGAACATCGCTGACCGTGGGAGCGTTCTCGAGTTCCGCCAGCGGCGCATCGTTGAACACGGCGACGGGTTTGATCAGGCTGAGCATGCCGAGGCTTGCCTCGGCGGATACCATGCCGAAATCCAGCTGATTGCCGGCAAGCGCGGTACGCAGCGGCGCGCTGGCCTCATAGGTCACGAGCCGGACCGCCGAACGCGGCAGCTTGAGACTCGCAAGCAGAATTCCAGCATTAAAGAATTCGCCGGAATCGCGCACGACGCCGCAGCTGACTGTGCCGGGATGCGCCTTGATCTCATCGACGATGGCCCGGAACGATTGAAAGCGTCCGTTCTTGGGGACGAAGATTCCAGTCTTGTCCGTCCACTGGACGTTGAGAATATCGAAATCCTTCAGGTCATAACCGGCGTGAAATTTGTTGATGTCGAAATACCAATACGGCGAGGGCCCCGACACCAGGAGCGTGTTGCCGTCGTGCGGCTGACTGAGAAAATATCTGGTGCCGAGGACCATTGCGCCGCCCGCCTTGTCGAGCACATTGACGGGAACGCCAAGTGCCTGACTGAGCGCCGGAGCAAGGTTGCGCGCCATATGATCGAAGCCGCCGCCAGCCTTGGTAGAAACAATGATGGTGATCGGTTGGCTCGGCCAAGTCGCGGCGGACGCCGTCCGCGATGCTAATCCGCCCGCAGCGGTCGCGCTCGCGAGTAGCCGCAGGAATGGCCGGCGCGCCAGCAGCCGGCCTCTTGCGCGCTCAATCCTGTTGCTCGGCTTTGGTCCAATCGTCGCGGCCATGGGAACTCCCCTATGCGGATTTCACTCGATTTTCTGGCAGAGTTGCAGCGGAAGCGGCGCGCCGCCGACGCCACCAGCGCATGATCGGCCGGCTGAACAGCGAGAACAATAGCAGCAGCAGCAGTATCATCGCGATGGGCCGCCCGGCAAAATAGCCGAACTGCCAGCCGCCGCTGATCTGATAAGTCTGCAACAAGGTCGTTTCGACCTTGCCGCCCAAAATCAACCCGACGACGCAGGCGGGTACGGAGTAGTCGTGTCGCTGCATCAGCCAGCCGATCAATCCGAACACCACCATGGTCAGCGGCCCGGCCATGTTGCCGGAAAGCCCGTACGACCCGAACGTCGCCAGCACCAGGATGCCCGGAATGAGAATGCGCACAGGAATGCGGATGACGTTGGCCATGAGCCCGATCAGGCCGAGCCCCAGCGCCAGCATGATCGCGCCCTGGACGAAATTGTTGAGGATGATCGCGTAGACTATATCCTTGGACGAATCGAGAAATTGCGGCCCGCTGGTCACGTCGTGGAGCGACAACGCCGCCAGCATGACTGCAGAGGAGGCGCCGCCGGGTATGCCGAGCGCCAGCAGCGTCGCCATCGAGCCGGCCTCCGAACTCGCATTGCCGGATTCCGCGGCGATCACGCCTTTCGGGTTGCCCTTGCCGAAGCTTTCGGGATGCTTATCGCCACGCCGCGTCTCCGCATATGAAACGAGATTGCAGACCGCGGCGCCGACGCCGGGCAGACCGCCGATCGTCGCGCCGATTACGAGACCGCGCAAAATCACGATTGGATGGCGCAGCGCGCTGACCATGCCGCGGGCAATCTCGGCGACACGAACGGTGCGCAGATCGGATCGCGACACCAGATAGCTGGTGCCCGCGAGGTTGAACAATTCGCTGGCTGCGAACAGCCCGATCATCGCCGGCACCACCGGCACGCCGTCGAGCAATTCCGGCAAATCGAAGGTACCACGGACGACATCGCGCGGACTGAGCCCGATCGTGGCGATCAGAATGCCGATCAGTCCCGAGACCAAACTCCGCGTCACGTACCGGCCGCGCAAGGCCGCGATAAGTGTCAGACCCCATAGCATCAGCAGCAGCATCTCGAGCGGGCCGAGTTTGAGCACCGCGTGCGAAATGATGCCGATGCCGAAAAACAAGATCAGATAGGCGCCCATGTGACCCAGCGTCGATGCCGCCAGCGCAAGGCCAAGCGCGAGATTGTGCTCGCCGCGCTGGGTCATCGGATAGCCGTCGAACGAGGTCGCCACCGCCGCCGGCGAACCCGGAACGCCCATCAGAATCGCCGGGATGGCGACGCCGAACGCCGCACCGGTGTAGATCGCGGTCATGAAGATCAGCGATGACAGCAAGCTCATCCACAGCGTCGCCGGCAAAACAATCGCCAGGATCAGGGCGGAAGAAACGCCCGGAATTGCGCCGCCCAGCATGCCGAGCGCAATGCCCGGAATGGTCAGCAGCCAGGCACTGTAGGAGCTTCCCAGCAGATGCAGGGCTGACTGCAGCGCTTGCCAGTCGATCACAGGCTACTCCACACGGCGCGAGCGACCGCCATCGGCATTGGAAAGGTCAGCAATGTGAGCGCCGCCAGGCTGAGCGCCACCGCGATCCCGAGCGCGATAGACAGCAGGACGACGATGTTGCGCTCGCCAAGCAGCCACATTGTTGCGCCGACAAACAGGAAGGTGGCGGCATCAAAGCCGATGTACGGTATGGCGACCACGAAGGCACCGAACAGGCCCATGAGCGCTGCGATCGTGGCGAGCGACCCCGAGCGGAATCGGCCATGCGTCGCGCCGGCCGAACTCGGCACCCGCTGACGCGGCGCCCGCAGCCGGCGCGCGCCCGAAAATCTCGGTCGACGCGATGTAAAGGAGGAGAGCGGCGGCGACCGCGCCAACCGGTCCGATCAGAATGAGATTACTGAACGTGAGAGACGCCGCGGCGGCGGTCCAAAGGTACCAGACGACGAAGGCCAGCAATAACGCCGCGAATAGCAGATGCTCCCAATCCGGGACGTGCTCGCGCTCCCTCGACATGCTTCGCCCCGGCGCTTTTGGATTTGGCAGACGCCCCGATTACGCCGCGATGGTATCGCGTGTGTCGGCGCGGTCAACGTGGTGGGACGCGAAGGTTCAATGCGATTCCCGCCGCCATGCGACAATCACCCGCACCACCCTGCCGCCGATATTGGGATGCGGCATCGGAGGGCTTTGCAAATAAAGCATATCGCCGTCGAAGTGGACGGCGCGCACCTGTTCGGTGCCGACCCAGGCCTCATTCCACGCCGCCTCGACTTTGGTAATGACGTTGCCGCCCTCAACGCGGTAGCGGCCCGTATAGGCGATCATGGTCTTGAGCGCCTGGGCGCGTTCGCTATCGCTGTTGGGCACGCCGCGCCCTTCGGCGGTCATCAGCGCGAGCCAGCGGCCCTCCGGCGTCGCGATCTGAATGCCCTTCGGATGCGCCCCATAGACTGGCGTGCGTTCGCCGGTGGCCTGATCCTCGTAGTGGACGGACCCAAGCCGCCACGTACCAACGATCTTACGCCGTATTTCCTCATCGCCCGTCAGCGTCATATCTCCCGTCTGCGCCATGTCGACTCTCACTCCATTCACTCCGCGGTCCAGCCGCCATCGAGCACAACCGCCGAACCGGTCATCAGCGACGCCGCGTCGGACGCGAGGAAGACGATGGCACCGGTGAGTTCGCCGAGTTGGCCGAGACGGCCAAGCTTGATCTTGGCCAGCACTTCGTCGCGAAACGCCTTGTTCTCGAAGAACGGCTTCGTCATCGGCGTTTCCAGAAAAGTCGGCCCGAGCGAGTTGACCCGGATGTTGTGCGGCGCGAGCTCGATCGCCATCGCCTTGGTAAAGCCCTCCATGGCGTGCTTCGAGGCGCAATAGACGGTGCGGCGCGCGGCGCCGACGTGGCCCATCTGCGACGACACATTAATGATGGAGCCGGGCAGCCTCGTTTCGATCAGGCGCAACGCCACCGACTGCGCCACAAAGAAAGCGGCGCGAACGTTGAGATTCTATGATGGCGTCGAAATCGTCGACCGTGACGTCCGACAACAGCGCAGGCCGGTTCATGCCGGCATTGTTGACGAGAATCTGAAACGGCTCGGCCGCCGCGATCGCACGCCGCGCCGCGTCCACGTCGGTGACGTCAAGCTGAAGCGCCTCGGCTTTTTGCCCGCGCGCGCGGATCGCTGCGGCGGCATCGTCGATTTCGCTCTTGGTGCGCGCCGCGAGCGTCACATGGGCGCCGGCCTCCGCCAGCGCCGACGCCGCCGCGAGCCCAATGCCGCGCCCGCCGCCGGTGACGAGCGCGCGACGGCCGTCGAGGCGGAAGGAGGGAGTCTTGGCGAGGTCGATGGGCATTATCCCGTCATGCCCGGCCTTGTGCCGGGCATCCCGCTAAATTTGGCGCTGAGAATTGTGAAATGGGATGGCCGGGACAAGCCCGGCCATGACGCGCGGCGCACTCATTCCGCCGCCTCCGCATACGGCACGTTACGACCACCGTAGCGGCGCACGCGCACGTTGGCCTGTTCGGCATGCGCCAGAAAGCCTTCCAGCACGCACAGCCGCGAACAGGCTTCGCCGATCTTGGCGCTGGCCTCATCGGTCAGCACTTTCTGATACGTGCAGGTCTTGAGGAATTTGCCGACCCAGAGCCCGCCGGTATAGCGCGCCGCCTTCTTGGTCGGCAGCGTGTGATTGGTGCCGATCACCTTGTCGCCATAGGCGACGTTGGTGCGCGGGCCGAGGAACAGCGAGCCATAGTTTTTCATGTTGTTGAGAAAATAGTCCGGATCGCGGGTCATCACCTGAACATGCTCGGAGGCGACGCGATCGGCCTCGCTCACCATCTCGTCGTAGGAATCGCAGACGATGACTTCGCCGTAATCGGACCAGGCCTTGCCGGCGAGATCGGCGCTCGGCAGGATTTTGAGGAGCCGCTCGACCTCCGCCATGGTGTCGCGCGCGAGCTTTTCCGAATTGGTGATCAGTATGGCGGGCGAAGTCGGGCCGTGCTCGGCCTGGCCGAGAAGGTCGGTGGCGCACATTTCCCCATCGACCGTCTCGTCGGCGATGATCAGCGTCTCGGTCGGCCCGGCAAGCAGATCGATGCCGACGCGGCCGAACAATTGCCGCTTGGCCTCGGCGACGTAGGCGTTGCCCGGCCCCACCACCATGTCGACCGGCGTGATCGTCTCGGTGCCGAGCGCCATCGCGGCGACGGCCTGGACCCCGCCGAGCACGAAAATCTCGTCGGCGCCGCCGAAATGCATCGCCGCCACGATCGCCGGATGCGGGCCGCCCTTGTAGGGCGGCGCGCAGGCGATGATCTTCTTCACGCCGGCGACACGCGCGGTGACGATCGACATGTGCGCCGACGCCACCATCGGATAACGGCCGCCGGGCACATAACAGCCGATCGAGTTGACCGGGATGTGCCGGTGGCCGAGCACGACGCCCGGCAGCGTCTCAACTTCGAGATCGCGCATGGTGTCTTTCTGCGCCTTTGCGAAATTGCGCACCTGCGCCTGCGCGAATTTGATGTCGTCCAGATCGCGCTTCTTGACCTGCCCGATCGCGCGCTCAACCTCCGGGGCCGTCAGCTTGAACGAAGCCGGCGACCAATTGTCGAATTTCTGCGACAGTTCGCGCACCGCCACGTCCTTGCGCGCGTCGATATCGGCCAGGATCTGTTCGACGGTCTCGCGCACCTTGGCGTCGGCCGCCTTGATCGCGCTCGCGTCCATTCCGCGCTTGAGATAGCGGGGCATCTTGCTCTCCTTGTGCCTTCACCTTTCCTCGCCGCACGGGGAGAGAGGTTATTTAATCGCCTGCGGATTGAGCGGCGAGCCCGTGCCGCCGGTGATGATTAGCGGCGGGCCGCAGAAGAAGAATTCGTAGACACCGTCTTCGTCGCAATCCTCAGCCAGTTCCTTGAGGTAGAAAATCTCGCCCATGCACAGGCCCATGGCGGGGATGACCACCCAATGCCACGGCTGGTTGGCGTCACCGGTTTCGTTCGGCCGCACTTCAACGCCCCAGGTGTCGGTGCAGATCGCGGCGATTTCCTTCTCCTGGCACCAGTAGCAGTTCTCGAACTTGACACCCGGCGCGTCGCCGCCCGCATAGCCGCCCCATTTCTTTTCCTGCAGGCAGCGCTCCATCTGGCCGGTGCGAACGATGACAAAGTCGCCACGTCCGATCGACACGTTCTGATCCTTGGCGCATTTGTCCAGTTCGTCGTTGGAAATGCTCTCGCCGTCGGCCATCCACGGCACGCCGCGAAAGCGCGCAATGTCGAGCAGCACGCCGCGGCCGACCATCTTGTTCTTGGAGTGCTCGATGCCGAGCACGTTGAGGCCCTTGGAGTTGATCAGCTTGGCGTCATGGCCGTTGTAGGCTTTGTCCTCGTAGAACACGTGGCCGAGCGCATCCCAGTGCGTGGCGCCCTGGACGCAGCAGATCAGCGTATCGTCGGCGTAGCGGATCTTGTTCCAGTCCTGCCGTCCGGCAACCGCATCCGTGCCGGTCGCCAGCATCTGGTGGATCGGATTGAAGCGTCCCCCGAACAGCCCGTTCTGCGGGCCGCTGGCGTCGAGCGGAATGCCGAGCGCAAACACTTTGCCGCTGCGGATCAGGCTCGCGGCCTTGACGATGTCCTCCGGCCGCACGTGGTTGAGCGTGCCGACCTGGTCGTCCTTGCCCCAGCGGCCCCAGTTGCTGAGCTTCTTGCTCGCTTCGGCAATGGCCTCGCGCCCCACCTTGATGTCCATAGATGCCTCCTCCCGCATGCTCTAATTCGGCCTGTTATATCGGGCCTGATACTGTCTCGCACGGCACAATTCGTCTACGCGGCCAACGCGCCTGCGTTGCCAGCGGCAATGTTGTCAATTGCTTGCGAAGCCCAAAGGGTCTGGAATAAAAGCCGCAATCAAAGGTTTTACCGGCGGTACATTGGCGATTTAGCCCGAAGCCGGGCCGGTGCAACCCAACGGGAGGAAGAGGATAGATGAAACGCGAGACATGGATACTGGGATTGGCATTGGCAGCAAGCGTCGGCATCGGCGTATCCGCATCGCACGCCGAGTTGATCATTGACGATTGGGCAGGCGTAAAGGCACCTCTGGCTCCGGCCGTCAAGGCGGTCACGGCCGATCCCAAGACCACCGCGCTGGTCGTAGCCGATTTCGTTAAGCCGATTTGCAGCCGATATCCGCGCTGCATGGCCTCACTCCCGGTCGCCAAGAAGGTGCTCGACGAGGCGCGCGCCGCCAAAATGCTGGTGGTCTATACCAGCATTCCAAAGGTGCCGATCTCGGCCGTCGTTCCGGAGTTGGCGCCGCAAGGCGATCCACCGTTCGTGCAGTCGTTCACCGACAAGTTTCTCAACACCGACCTGGAAAAGGTCCTCAAGGACCACGGCATCACAACGCTGCTCATGACGGGCGTCTCGTCCAACGGGGCGATTATCGAAACATCGAGTGAGGCGGCGCTGCGCGGCTTCAACGTCGCGGTGGTGCTCGATGCAACCAGCGCTGCGACCACCTACGCGGAACAGTTCGTGGCCTGGCAACTCGTCAATGGCCCGGTCATTTCGCCAAAAATCACCCTGACGACCTCCAATATGCTTAAATTCTGACCGATCTTGCAATCGAAGAACAAAGGACTCAGCAAATGAAGTTCAAATCATCGACATTTGCCGCGATCGGGTTGATTGCCGCCGCGGTGGCAGCGAGCGCCCTTCAAGCGCGCGCCGACAATGTCATCATCGATTGGAATTCCATCAGAAAGCCGGCGACGCCGCCGCAATTGAAGGCCGTCACGGTCGATCCAAAGACAACCGCGCTCCTGATGCTCGACTTTATGAATCAGAATTGCGGCAAGCGGCCGGCCTGCGTCGCCAGTATTCCGGCGGTAAAAAATCTTTTGGCCGAGGCGCGCACCGCCAAGGCGAGCGTTGTGTATAGCATCATCGCCAACACCACGACCGCAGACGTCATCAAGGACGTCGCACCGAAGACGGACGAACCGCACGTACAGGCCGGGCCTGACAAATTCCTCAACACGGACCTGGCAAAAATCCTCAAGGACAAGGGCGTCCAGACCGTAATCGTCACCGGCACGGCCTCGAACGGCGCGGTGCTTTTCACCGGTGCCGACGCGGCCATGCGCGGATTGAAGGTGATCGTACCGGTCGACGCCATGTCGGCTGCGGACCGCTACGCTGATGTCACCACCGCCTACACCTTCGCCACGGCGCCGCTGATATCGGCCAAGTCGACCCTGACCAGGATCGACATGATCAAGTTCTGATCGCTCAGCCAGCGTCCGCGAGTTCGCCAGACGCCGCCGCGTCGTTCGGAGATGCGACGGCTGCCTGGTTTCGTCCGGCCATCTTGGCGCGATAAAGCGCAAGGTCAGCCGTCTCGACCAGAATTATCGCTCCGGCCGGCGCGGCGCCTTCGCGCGAAAACGCGGCCGCGGCGCCTGGATACTTGCCGATGCTCGCTACGCCGATGCTGATGGTCACGTACGGCGCGGCGCCCGATTGCTCGTGCGGGATCTCGCAGTCTCGCACCGTATCGCAGATCACTTCGGCGAGCTTGCGCGCTTCGGCGATGCCGGTCTGTGGCAGCAGCACCGCGAACTCCTCGCCGCCGTAGCGCGCGGCAAGCTCGCCGGCCCGCCGCGCCCGGCTCGCCACTGCCTGCGCTACCTTGCGCAGGCATTTGTCGCCGGCGACATGCCCATAGGCGTCGTTGAAACGCTTGAAATAGTCGACGTCGATCATCAACAGCGACAGCGCCGTGCCATGCCGCAACATGCGGCGCCATTCCTCGTGCAGCGCTTCGTCGAAGGCGCGCCTATTCGCGATGCCGGTCAGGGCATCCATCGTGGTGATGCGCGCCAGCTCGGCTGATTTTTCGCGTTCGCTGCGATGCAGCTTGATGAGCTGCAAATAGAGCCGGCTGTGTCCGCACAGCAGCATGACCAGCACCAGGCTCGCCGCCGCAAGCCCGTAGATCCGGCCGGCGTAAAAGCCGAGGTCGAAGCGCACGGCATTGAACAGTGCGCTGAGCGCGATGTCGAACATCCACGCACACATCGTCACGATCAGCCAGAGATCGAGTATGGACAGCGGCCGACGGCGCGATACAGCAATGGCTGCGCTGAGATTGAGCGCCGTGACGCCCGACACGACGGAGATCATGACCGGCGTATACTGGGCGTTGCGCAGGAGCACCGGGAGGAAGCGTTGCCCCAGGGTTGCCAACAGCGTGCAGGCGATCACGCCGGCGACCACCAAGGCCGCCATCAGCAGCATCCATAGACCGGCGCGCCGTGGCTGCTCCACGCCGCAAAACACATAGCCAAGTACGAACAGCGGAAAACCGCAATGCCAGAACATGTAAAGCCACGCCGTCGTCTGCAGCCCGGCGCCGAGCAAGCCCGTCGGTGCGAATAGACCGGGAAACGTCAGCGCATGGGCGCTCGACATCAGCGCGGTGAACAGATAGCCGCCGGACAGCACGATCAGCGCCTTGCCACGTGCGAACTGGCTCTGCCCCAGCAGAAACACGACGGTGATCAGGTCGTTGATCAGGAGCGCCGACTGATAGATCGGAATGAATGCCGGAACCGGCGTCAGCGGCAGCTTGGCAAACGGAGCCAGCCCGAGAAAAATCAGCGTCGAACAGCCGATGACCGCGGCGGCAAAGCGGCGTTCGTTGCGGCTGGCCGCCTGATCCGACAAAAAAACCGAACGCTCGTGGCTGTGGCCATCCACCATTCGCATCCACTCCGCAATCCGGCGCGACGACGCGATGCGCGTGACGGCCGGGCCGCTCCCGGATCGCCAACACCCATGCAACGGCGCGGTTTCGCGTCGGTAGAATTGCGGATAGCCGCATGCTTGACGAACGGTTGCGAGCATCGCTGCAATTGCGGAAGAATCGCGCGATTTCCGCGTGTTTATCGTCTGGGGTCGTGCTTAGCTGCGGCCGAGAAACGACGGGGAGCGGGCCATGAAGCTATTGAGTTTTGCCGCCGGCGGCAAAGACTTGTTCGGGGCGGTGAGCGGCGACGGCGTCATCACGCTAAATGACAAAGTCGGGCAACCGAACCTCGCCGCTGCGCTCGCGGCGGGCGGCGTCGAGGCGTTGCGCAAGGCGATGCAAGGAATGCAGCCCGACCGCAAGCTCGCCGACCTCAAATTCCTGCCCGTCATTCCGCAGCCGAACAAAATTCTCTGCGCTGGCGTCAATTATCGCGCGCACGCCGCCGAAGTGTCGCGTGAACTGCCGAAGCAGCCGAGCATGTTCATCCGCTTCACCGACACGCTCGTGGGCCACGGCAGCGAGATGATCCGGCCGAAACTCTCCGACAATTTCGACTATGAGGGCGAGCTGACCCTGGTCATCGGCAAAGCTGGCCGCCATATCCCGGCCGAACGCGCGCTGGACTACATCGCCGGCTATACGATCTTCGTCGACGGCTCGGTGCGCGACTATCAGAAATTCTCCGTCACCTCGGGCAAGAACTGGCCGGGCACAGGTCCACTCGGCCCATGGCTGGTCACGACCGATGAAATCCCCGATCCGAGCAGGCTCACGCTCACGACGCGGCTGAACGGGCAGCAGGTGCAGCACTCCGGCACCGACAAGCTGATCTACTCGATCCCGCAGATCGTGTCGTTCTGCTCCGATTTCACCGCGCTGTCGCCGGGCGACATCATCGCCACCGGCACGCCCGAAGGCGTCGGCCACGGCCGCAAACCGCCGCTATGGATGAAGCCGGGCGACACGCTTGAAGTCGAAATCAGCAATATCGGCGTCTTGCGCGCGCAGATCGTCGACGAATAGAGCCGGCGATCGGGACGTTGCAGTCGCGGCTCTTCACTGAGCCGCAATACCAGCCTGCTTGACTACCCTCGCCCACTTGGCGATTTCCGATTTCAGGAACGGCTCGATGTCGGCAAGCGGCATGTGCATGGTTTCGCCGGCGGCCGCAGCAATGCGCGTGCGCACAGCAGGCGCAGCGAGCGCCTTTTCCAGCTCGGCGTGCAGTTTATCGATGACGGGTTGCGGCGTCTTCTTCGGCGCCCACAAGCCGAACCACGTGTAGTAGGTGTAACCCGGAACGCTAGCCTCCTCGACCGTCGGCACGTCCGGCAACAGCGACGAGCGCGACTTGCCGGTCGTGGCAAGTGCGCGCACGGAGCCGCCTTTGATCTGGCCCAGCGCGCTCGCCAGGTTGTCGAAGAAGACCGGGACCTGGCCGGATATGACGTCCGTATAGGCGGGTGCGGCGCCGCGATAAGGCACGTGCGTGAAGTTGGTCCCGGTCATCAGCTTGAACAGCTCCATCGACAATTGCTGTCCGGTGCCGATGCCGGCGGAAGCGTAATTGATCGCGCCAGGCCGTTCCTTGGCCATCGCAATCAGTTCTTTGATCGAGTGCGCCGGAAAATTCTTGCTCACCACGATGGCAAACGGGAATTCGGCCATCATGCCGACCGGCGCAAAGTCGGCGATCGGGTCATAAGGCATATGAACGAACAGGCTGGGGTTTACCGCCATGCTGGCGTTGAGCCCGGTCTGGAGCGTGTATCCGTCCGGCGCCGCCTTGGCGGCGACTTCGGTGCCGGTCAGCGAGCCGGCGCCGGGCAAATTCTGGACGACAAACGGTTGGCCGAGTTGCTTGGAAAGCTGCTCGCCGACGATCCGCGAAACAATGTCCGTGCCGCCACCCGGCGTCGAGGCGACGATGATGGTGACGGGCCAACTCGGGTAGTTATCCGCCAAAAGCGGCGCCGTTGCCACGATACCGGCACCGAACGCGATCGCGGCGATTCCAATGCGAAGCCGATAAGACAATTTGTTCCCCCCCTTTTGATATGACCGCCTGCGAGGCCTTATGAGCCGATTTTTCCCCGCCCTTGGTTACAAGCAAATTCAAACGAGACCTCGACGGTCTCGCGGATTCAACGATCAACGGACGGGCAAAGCCGCACGCGCGGGTTCTCAATGTCGGGAAGGAATGCCGTCAACACGCCGATCAGCGGCAGGAATGAGCAGACCCGGTAGACGAAATCAATGCTGGTCAGATCGATCAGTTCGCCGAGCGCCGCGGCGCCAAGCCCAGCCATGCCGAAACCAAGCCCGAAGAACAATCCCGACACCATACCGACACGACCTGGAATGAGCTCCTGGGCATAAACCACGATCGCCGAGAACGCCGATGAGATGATGAGCCCGATGGCGATGCTCAGGGCAACGGTCGCGGCAAGCCCGACGTAAGGCAGCGTGAGCGTGAACGGCACGACGCCGAGGATCGAACACCAGATCACCCGCTTGCGGCCGACACGATCGCCTACAGGACCGCCGATGAACGTGCCCACCGCGGCCGATGCGAGGAACGCGAACAGGCAGAGCTGGGCGCTTTCCGCCGTCAGCCCAAAGTGATGGATCAGGTAAAAGATGTAATAGCTGGTGATGCTCGCCAGGTAGAAATATTTGGAGAAGATGAGCGCGACCAGCACCGCGATGGCGCGCCGCACCACTCCCGGCGACAGCGCATCCGGATGAGCCACAGAAGATCCGCGGGCACGTGGCCGTGCCAGAACCGAGCGGCCAAAGGTGTGCCCGACGCGCGCCAAGATCGCTATTCCGGCCACCGCAAGCACCGCGAACCAGGCCATGCTGTGCTGACCGTAAGGCAGCACGAGCGCGGCCGCCCCAAGCGGCGCCAGAGCGTTACCGACATTACCGCCGACCTGAAATAGCGATTGCGCAAAGCCGTGCGCGCCGCCTGAAGCGAGCCGGGCCATGCGCGAAGATTCCGGATGAAAAATCGACGATCCGATGCCAAGAAACACGCAGCCCACGAGCAAAGCCCCATAGTTTGGAGCGAAGGCGAGTACCGCAAGGCCAACCGCGGTGGCCGCCATGCCGAACGGCAGCGCGTAGGGCTGCGGCCGGCGATCCGTAAAGTGCCCAATCGCCGGCTGCAGCACCGATGCGGTGCCCTGGAAAACCAGCGTAAGCACGCCGATCTGACCAAAGCTCAGATCGAACCCACTCTTGAGCAGCGGATAGATGGCCAGCAGCAGCGAGGTCGAGAGGTCATTGATCAGATGGCAAAAAGTAACCGCGCCCAAGATCGAAAACGATTTGGCGCCAGTCCTTCGGCCAAGAACAGCTTCAGTCACGGGAAAGCGGTATCCTCTCTGTCCGCCGCAGGCAGCCCCCGCAGCGGACGGTGCAAATCCTCGGTCTTGCTTGGGCGCGATGCACTTAAACGCCAATCGGATGAATAGGAAGTAAGCGGTCCCTCTCAATCTGCATTGCACCTATGAGAATGCCGGCCGCAGTGGGCGGCCGGCCTCAATAATCGCAGAAATGACGTCCGTTGAGCGGCTCACTCGCCCCGTATCGCGGCGGCAAGGCCAGAAGCATCGTCGGTGCCAATGCGGCGGATTTCGCCATTCTTGAGGTGCAGTTCGACCGCATCGAGGCCGGAGACGTTATAGAGCCGGAAGCCCGGCCGCATCCTGATGCCGAAGCCATTCAGTATGCTGTTGCGCACGATGCTGACGTTGGCAATGTCGGCGCGCGCCATCCGGTACCTCCACGCGCCGGGGCCGAAAAACCATTGCACCTCATTGCCGTCGACGATGACGGTGAGCGACGAGAATACCCAGGCAAGTCCAACGCAGCCGAACGCGATCGCCAATCCCAGCCACCGCCCCGCGGTTGGATTCATGAATGCGGCAGTTCCGGCCGCGGCCGCTGCCACGCACAGCACCGCAACCATCAGGGTGCCGACCTGTTTGTGTTCATAGTGGTCCGACATGGCATTTCTCCAACGCGGTCCGCAGGCGGACCGCCTCAATCACCTGTTTAGTCCGCGACGGATTGGAGAAGGTTCAAAGATCACAAAAGCCCGGCGGCCCCGGAAGTCCGCCGAGGCCGCCAACCCAGCGTCCGGCCCCAACGCCGTCAGGCATGCTTTCTGACGCGGCCGCCTGCCGCGATGATGATCGCCGCCACGATCAGTAACGCCGCCGAAATGGCCAGCGCCAGCTTGGTGCCGAAGATAAACGCACTGGACTGCCCGATCAGCGATCCGAACAGCGCAACACCGAGCACGCTGCCGGTCTGCCGCGTCGCGTTGAGTGCGCCGGCGGCGACGCCGGAACGCTTCTTTTCAACGCTGCCAAGCAGTGCCGACGTCAGCGGCGGCACCAGCAGCCCGAGCCCACCGCCCATCGCCAGCAGCGGACCGCAAATGATCCAGTAGCTCGTGCCGCGTTCGATCCCGAGCAGCGCCAGACAACCGGCCGCGGCGATCAATGCGCCGGCGGCGATGATCGCGGGCGCGCCAAATCGCTCCGCCAAACGCGGCGCCAGGAGATTGACCGGCAGCACCGCGCCCATCATCGGCACGAACGCAAGCCCCGTGGCGAACGGCGACCAGTTGTTGATGCGCTGGAAGTAGAGGCTGAATACGAAGATCAGCCCATAGAACGCCACGTTGACCAGCAGGCCGACGAGCGATGTCAGTGCGAACATGCGGTGCGCAAACAGCGACAGCGGCAGCATCGGCGCCGTCGCGCGACGCTCTTGCAGCACGAACAGCACGGCGAACGTCAAAAACGCGGCAAAGCCCGCCAGCACCCAGGTGTCGCTCCAGCCGACGCGGCCGCCTTCGATAATCGCCGCCGCCAGCACGCCGAGAGCCGCAATAGCCGCTAGCTGCCCCGGCAGATCGAGCTTGTGCTCGCTGCGCACGGTATCGGTCGCGTAACGCCAGGTCAGCCACAGCCCGCCCAAGCCAATCGGCAGGTTGACCAGAAAAATGCTGCGCCACCCGACCAGCGCGATCAGGGCACCGCCGACAAACGGTCCTGCCGTGAGCGCGAGGCTTGCGCCCGCAGCCCAGATGCCGACCGCGCGTCCGCGCTCGGTCTGCTCCGGATAGGCGTGATTGAGCAACGCCAGCGAGTTCGGCACCAGGATTGCCGCGGCGACGCCCTGCACGGCGCGCGAAGCGATCAAAATTGCAGCCGTCGGCGCCAGCGCGCAGGCCAGCGACGCGGCGGTAAACAGGCTGAAGCCGGCCATGAAAAACCGCTTCGCACCCAGGCGATCGCCCATCGCACCCGCGGTGAGGATGAGCGCCGCGAAGGCGATGGTGTAGGTGCTGACGACCCACTGCAATTCGGACACGCCGCCGCCGAGCGAACTGCCGATGCTGCTCAGCGCCGTGTTCACGATCGTGACGTCGAGCTGAACAACGCCATAGCCCAGACTCATCGCCGCGAGCGTCAGCGGCTGGGCCCATCGCGAGCCGGCATCGGTCTCCATTGTTCGCACAAGCGGGCGCACGTGTTGGAGATGTTCACCTTGGAACTGTTGAGGCGGGAACTGCTGTCGTGCCGTCGAAACACTGCGCATGAGTTCAAATCCTCTGTCGCTTTGCTGATCGTCATATGAGGACGGACGGGAGGCGCACCTACCCGTTTCCTGCATCGCAAAGCTACGGCGAGGATCGAAGTGCTCGATGGAACTGGAAGACGAACGCGCGTGCCGGCGCTCAGGTCGGCGCACTCAGCCCGAACAGTTTCTCCGCGTTACGGAAGCAAATCTTCTCGCGGTCGCTGTCGGGCATCTCGATCGAGTTGAGCACCTTGATGGTTTCGCGGATGTAGCCCGGCCCCTTCTCCTTGTCGAACGGACAATCGGAGGCGAACACCACATGATCGGCGCCGAAGAAGTCGAGCCCACACACGGTTGCGGCGCGCGCACCCTCGACCGCGGTGTCGCCGTAGAAATCCTTGAAATAATCGAACGGCCGCTTCTTCAGCGATTTGCGCAGGCTCTCGTAGTCCTCGTCAGAAGTGCGGGCGCCCATCTGATCGAACGAATGCGCGACGCGACCTTCGAGATACGGAATGACCCCGCCGAGATGGTGCGCAATGACCTTGAGATCCGGATAGGTGTCCATGATCTTCGAAAACACGAGCCGCGCCAGCGTCACGCCGGTTTCGTATGGCCAGCCGAGCACGCTGCAGATTTCGTATTTCGATACTTTCTCGGTCGGGTAATCCGGCATCTCGCGAGTCCGCGACGGATGCAGCAGGATCGGCTTTCCGGACTTGGCGATGGTTTCGAAAATCGGCAAGAATTGCGGTGCGTCGAGCGGCACCCCGTTGGCGTTGGTCGCCATCTGCACCGCATTGGCGCCGTTCTTGAGCGCGCGCTCGGCCTCCTTTGCGGCTGCCTCCGGCGCATTCATCGGCAACAACGCCGACCATCCGACGAAATGTTTCGGATGCTTGGCCGCAACCTCGCCGAGACCATCATTGGCTATCTTCGCCATCTCTGGCGTCTTCTCCGGACCCCACAGCCGTTCCATCGGCGGCAAGCCGTGGGAAAGAAGCTGCGAATAATCGGGAAAGAACTCAACGATGCGCAGCCGCAGATCCAGATCGGACAAAGCCGGAATGCCGCGCACGCGCTTGCCAAGGTCTTTCGATCCAGCCGGCGTGTCGAGCAGCGCCTCGTAATAGCGCTTCGGGAAAAAATGATTGAAGGCGTCGATATAGCGCATGCGATTTCTCTCACACTTTCTCCGCCCCTGGGGCGAACAAATAATTTCACTTCGCCTGCATCAGCCACGACGCCATTGCCACCGCCTCGGCATCGGCGTTGTAGAACCCGATCAGCTGGAGGCCGAGCGGCAGGCCGCCGTCTTCGAACAGCGGCAGCGACAAGGCGGGCACGCCGAGTAGCGACGACGGCACGCCAAATTCCGGATTGCCGGTCGAGGCGAGCCCCTCGGGCGCGGCGCCGGGCGCCGCAAGCGTGATGCAGCCGTCACAGCTTGCGGCCAGCGCCGCATAGACGGCGCGGATGCGCGCGCGCTCCTTGATGTCGGCGCGGTATTCGGCGAGCGTCAGGTGGTCGTATTTGTAGGCGCGTTCGAGCGTGATGCGGCCGAGCTTGGTGGCGTCGCGCTCGCGCATGGTGCGGAAGAACCACTGCCCCTCGAAGCCGTTGCAGCGGTGCGACAGCTCGGTCGCGCTGAGGAGTTCGTTCTCGAGCGCCGCGATATCCTTGTCGTTATGGCGGCTGCGGATCGTGACACCCGCGGATTTCAGCCGCGCCACGCAGTCATTGAAGCTCTGCTTCGCGGCCGGCGACGCGACATCCCAGCCCGCCGTTTCCAGAACGGCGAGCGTTTTGGGCTTCTTCGCTGCCGGCAATTGCTCCGGCCCCTGTAGACCGGGCGTGCCGGCATCGCCGCCGACGCGGGCGACGATCTCGTAGGCCACCTGCCAGACATCCGCGAGCGACGCGCCGAGCACGCCGGTGCAGCTCTGGCTCTGGATATCGTGACTGCCTTCGCGATTGAGCGCGTTGACGCTCGGCTTGAAGCCGACGCAACCGCAATAGCTTGCGGGACGGACGGTGGAACTGATCACCTGCGTGCCGAGCGCGGCGGACGCAATGCCGGCCGCGACCGAAGCCGCGGAGCCGCTCGACGAGCCGCCAGGCGTCCGCGCCGTGTCCCAGGGATTGCGTGTCCCGCGCGGTTCGGACGCCGCGAACTCGGTCGTTACGGTCTTGCCGATGATGACGGCGCCGGCATCGCGCAACGCGCGCACGCAGGCCGCATCCTTTTCCGAGCGCCAGCCGGCAAACAGCGCCGAACCCATCTCGGTCGGCATGTCGACAGTTTCGATAATGTCCTTGATGCCGACCGGCATGCCATCGATCGGCGACAGCGGCTTGCCGGCGCGCCAGCGCTCGGTCGACCGCTCGGCGGCGGCGCGCGCCGCCGGCAGGTTGGTGCAGACGAAGGCGCCGATCCGCGGCTCCCATTGTTCCAACAGCGCGAGCGAGTTTTCGAGAAACTGCCGCGGTGTCTGTTTGCCGGAAGCAAACTCGGCGGTTGCGGCGAGATAAGGCCGCATCACGGGTTTTGTTTGGTTGGGGGACATTAGCGTTCCTCATGTCATTCCGGGACGCGGGCGGTAGCTCGCGGGCCCGGAATCCATAGCCACAGAATTCTCAGTCATTGGCACGATGTGGAAGAATTTGAACGACGGTGATTATGGATTCCGGGCTCGGCCTTCGGCCGCCCCGGAATGACGGCTACTTCTTGCTCTCGTCGTAATAGTGGATTTCGTAGAGCACGCAGCCACGGTCCGACTTGAACGGGCCGTGATAGGCGCCCGGCGGGCGGCACGCATAGGTGGGCGCGTCGAAAAACTCGCCGCCCTTGCCCTTGTCGTCATTGCCGACGATGAGATCGCCCGAAACGAGGTACACCTCTTCCCAGTGGTCGTGGACGAACGGCGCGGTGGTGTAGACGCCGGGTTCAAACCGCAACAGCCGGGTGCGGCTGCCCATCTTGCGTGTTTCGTCGAGATCGCTGGCGAGAATTTTCTGTTGAATGCCGGAAGGATAGCCTGGAGGCGTGACCCAGCCGCTTCCCATGTCGACCTTGTGAAATTCGAGATGCGGCTTGTTCATCGGCATGCGGCGGTTCCTCGTGTTAGGCCGAGATTATGCGCAGTTTACGCCGCCCCCGGCGACACCGGCAGCGGCCGTTGCATTGGGTGGACACGCATTGTACATGGAGTAAAAGTTCGCGCAAACAAGCGACAATAGAGATCGCGACGAGCGCCGCGTTGCGCTGCGGGGCTGCGACTTTCATCGTCGCCGTAAGAGGAGCCCCGCCATGCACGAGATCACCGGTCAATCCCATTGGCACGAACCGTCGGGTTTCAAGCGCGCCGGTTTCGGCAAGTTCAACCGGCCGAAGACGCCGTACGACCTGTTCATGGAGTCGGAAGAGATTCCGATCTACCGCGACATCGGCGTCAGCAAGGTGCAAAACCTGCCGCTGCAACCATGGAAGCGCATGGGCGGCCGCGGCACCTACATTCAGCTGCACGGCACCGAAGGCAAGTGGGGCTCTTACGTCGTTGAGGTGCCGGGCGCCGGCGCGCTCAACCCCGAAAAGCACATGTACGAGGAGATCTATCTCGTCGTCGAAGGCCGCGGCTCGACCGAGGTCTGGCTCGAAGGCGACAGCAAGCGGCATGTCTTCGAATGGCAGAAGGGCTCGCTGTTCTCGATTCCGGTCAACGCGATGCACCGCATCGTCAACGCCAGTTCGTCGCCGGCGCTACTGATTGGCGGCACCACCGCGCCTAATCTGATGAACCTCATCAACAACTCGGACGCGATCTTCAACAATCCGTTTCAGTTCCGCGACCGTTTCTCCGGCGCCGACGATTTCTACAAATACAAGGACGATATCGAGCCCGACCCGGTGCGCGGGCTCGCCATGCGGCGCACCAATTTCATCCCCGACATCGTCAACTGCGACCTGCCGCTCGACAATCGCCGCTCCCCGGGTTGGCGCCGCGTCGAACCGTTCATGACCGGCAACACCTTCTATCTGTGGATCGGCCAGCACGAGAACGGCCATTATTCGAAGGCGCACGCCCATACGTCGGCGGCGGTGCTGATCTGCATCAAAGGCAAGGGCTATACCTACACATGGCCGGAGCGCCTCGGCCTGACGCCGTGGAAGGACGGCAACATGTCCGAAGTCAAGCGCGTCGACTACGAGCCGGGCGGCATGGTGTCGGCGGCGCCGGGCGGCGCGCGCTGGTATCACCAGCATTTCGGCGCGTCGAAGGAAGCGTTCCGGCTCACCGCGTGGTTCGGTCCGCACAATCCGGGCCGCGAGCCCGGCCCGCCCGGCGAAAAGCACACCGACTACACCGCGATGGATATTCCCGAGGGCGGCACCGCGATCCCCTACTACATGGAGGATCCGTTCCTGCGGAAGGAATATGCCGAGCGCATGCAGCGCGAAGGCGCCGAGAACCGCATGCGCGGCGAATATTACGAGCGCGATTATCGCGGGCTGCTGCCGCAGGAATGAGAGTGCTGTTCACATCAGCCGTCATGGCCGGGCTTGTCCCGGCCATCCACGACTTACCCACCTCGACAAAGACGTGGATGCCCGGCACAAGGCCGGGCATGACGCATTACGGAAGACGAATGGCATGACCGAAGACGAAGACCAGGGCGGCCGCATTTTCTTTTCCTCGACAGGGCGCACGTTCGGCGAGGAAGACGAGTTGTGCGTGCTCTCGGTCGGCGTCGACATCGGTTCGTCCACGTCGCATCTGGTGTTCTCGCGCATCGTGCTGGAGCGGCTCGACAGTCGTTACGTCGTCACCCAGCGCGAGAGCTTCTATCAGTCCGACATTCTGCTCACGCCCTACTCGGCCGAGGAAACCATCGATTCGGCGGCGCTCGGCGCCTTCATCGAGAAACAGTACCGTGACGCCAAGGTCGACAAGGACGAGATCGACACCGGCGCGCTGATCCTCACCGGCGTCGCAGTGCGACGGCGCAACGCGCGCGCGATCGGCGAACTGTTCGCCGCGCAGGCTGGCAAGATGGTGGCGGTCAGCGCCGGCGACTCGCTCGAAACCGTGATGGCGGCCTATGGCTCGGGCGCCGCGGCGCGCTCGATCAAGAACAACGCCCCGGTGATGAACGTCGATATCGGCGGCGGCACCTCGAAGATCGCCGTGTGCCAGGACGGCAAGGTGCTTGACGTCACCGCGGTCGACGTCGGCGCGCGGCTCATCGTGCTCGACGCGGAGAGCAAGATCGTGCGGCTGGAAGAAGCCGGCCGCCGCTTCGGCGCCGATCTTGGGCTCAAGCTCGATCTCGGCTTCCAGCTTTCCGGCGAGCAGACCAAAGCGCTTGCCGCGCGCATGGCCGACCGGCTGTTCGAAGCGATGGAGGGCCGCTCGCCGCGCGCCGGCAGCGCCGACCTCTTACGGCTCGATCCGCTGGGCTGGCGCGGTAAGCTTTCGGACGTGAGCTTTTCCGGCGGCGTGTCGGAATACATCTACGGCGGCGAAGCCAAGGCGTTCGGCGACATCGGTCCGCAACTCGCCGCGGAAGTACGCGCACGGCTGCGTAATTGGGGACCGGAACTGGCGCGCCCTGAGGCACGCATCCGCGCCACCGTGATTGGCGCGTCGCAATACACCATGCAGGTGTCGGGCTCGACGATATTCGTCTGGCCGCTGGAAACACTGCCGCTGCGCAACGTTCCGGTGATCGCCCCGAATTTCGCGCTCAACGACGAGACGATCGACGCCGCCGCTGTGTCAGCCTCGATCAAGAGCGCGCTCAAGCGGCTCGACCTCGGCGGCGGCGAAACGCCAGTCGCGATCTTCGTGCCGTGGCGCGGCTCGGCGACATTCCGGCGGCTCGACGATTTCTGCAAGGGCGTCGCTGACGGTCTCGAAGCGGTGATCGCGCACGGCCACCCGATCGTGCTTGCCGGCGACGGCGATGTCGGCGGCCTGATGGGCATCCACTATTGCGAGGAGATGAAATTCAACAATCCGATCGTCTCAATCGACGGACTTGAGCTGAAAGAATTCGACTACATCGACATCGGCGCCATCCTAGACACCTCGGGCGCCGTACCGGTCGTGATCAAGTCGCTGATCTTTCCGACCAGCGCCGGATTGGGCAAGGACTGGGAAGCGGAACGCGCGCTGCCAGCCGGCGCGACGACCTGAAAACGCCGCGTGGCGCGATCTCTCGCAGCGACGCTCGCGCCCCCAAAACCGCGCACTGCCATACACAACTGCACCTTGGCCGGCTAGCGGCGCCTGCTCTGCAGCGCCCTTCTCTGCCAGATTTCCGCCGCTCATGCCGGAGGAGTTACCAGAAATGTCCACCCAAATTGAACTGACGCTGGCGTGTGGCGATTACGAGATCATGCGCGCGCTCAAGGAAGGCACGGTCCGTCCCGACGGCATCGATCTCAAAGTCGTAACTGCGATGGACTCGCCGACCCGGCACTGGCGCTTTCTACGCGGACGTGAGTTCGACGTCGCCGAAGTCTCGTGCTCGTCCTACATCGCCGCGCGCGATAACGGCCACCCCTTTGGCGCCATCCCGGTGTTTCCGCATCGACGATTCCGTCACGGCTTTGCCTTCATCAACACCGCAAACGGGATCAAGACGCCGAAGGACCTGATCGGCAGGAAGGTCGGCGTAAAATTCTTCCTCAACAGTGCCGCGCTCTGGCTGCGCGGCATCCTCGAGCATGAATATGGCGTGCCGTTCAAATCGATGGACTGGTACACCGAGCTGGACGAGGACATCGCCGAAGCCGCCTTTCCGAAGGATCTGCGGATATCGCGCGTACCGCCGTCAAAGTCGATCATCGGCATGCTGCTCGATGGCGAGCTCGACGCCATCCTTCACCCGGACATCATCAAGCCGTTACGTGACAAGGATCCGCGCGTCGGCAGGCTGTTTCCGAACTACAAGGCCGACGAGGCGGCCTATTTAAAGAAGACCGGCATCTATCCGATCATGCACGTAATCGGCATCAAGCAGGAAATCGTGGACAGGTACCCGTGGGTGCCGGTGAACCTCTACCAGGCGCTCAATGAATCCAAAGCCGTTGCCATAGAGCGCATGGAAAATCCGCGCATCGCGCCGATCGTCTGGTACCGCGAGGCCTGGGAGGAGCAGGAGGAAATCTTCCAGTCCGATCCCTGGGAGTACGGCCTGACCGACCGGAACAAACACAACCTCGAGACGCTGGTGGGCTATTCGTTTGAGCAAGGCCTGATCAAGCGCAAGATTCCCCTCGACGAGCTGTTTCTTCCCGTGTCACAGGGCCGCAGACGCGGCGAGGAATTCACGTTCTAGTGCGCGCGCAGTTTCGCTAAGCTGCAGAAGGCTTTTCGGAGGGAAGAATGAAACGGTTTGTTGCTATTGGCGCCGTGGCCGGCGCGCTCGCCGCTGCATCCATGGCCGCGCCGCCGGCGCGGGCTGCGGATTTTTACGCCGGCAAGACGCTGACCTTCATCGTCGGCGCCGACGCGGCCGGCGGCTATGACGTCTATGCGCGGGCAATCGCCAAGCACCTCGCCCGCTTCATCCCGGGCTCGCCGACTATCGTCGTGCAGAACATGCCGGGCGCCGGCAGCGGCAAGGCGGCGGCTTTCATCTACAGCCTCGCGCCCAAGGACGGCACCACGATCGGCGCGCTGATGCCCGGCGTTATCATCGACCCGCTTTTGCAAAAGCACTCGACCGGCGGCTTCGACGCCACCAAGTTCACCTATCTCGGCAGCGCTGACAGCGATGCGCGCGTTTGCGTCACTGGTCCAAAATCGAAGATCACGACATTCGATCAGGCGATGAAACAGAAAACCGTGATCGCGGCGACGCAGACCGGCGGCTCGACCAGCGATTACGCGTTCATGACAAAGAATGCGACGGGGGCCAGCCTCGACATCGTCAATGGCTACAAGGGTACCGCCCAGATCCTGCTCGCCATCGAACGCGGCGAGGCCGAAGGCTTGTGCGGCATCGACTGGTCGAGCTTCAAGACGCAGCGTTCGCAATGGCTGCGCGACAAGACCGCCCATGTCATCGTCCAGGCGGCAGCCGGCCCGAATGCCGAACTGGCGGCGCTGAATGTGCCCAACCTGTTGTCGTTCGTCAAAAGCGACCTCGACAAGCAGGCCGTGTCGCTGATTACCGGCCAGCAGGTGTTCTCGCGGCCCTACGTGGCGCCCCCTGGCGTGCCGGCAGCACAAGCGAAGATCTTGCGCGACGCCTTCGCCGCCGTGCTGCACGATCCGAAATTTTTAGCCGATGCAGAAAAAGCCCGCCTCAGCATGCACCCCGCGACAGCCGAGACGGTGCAGCAGACCGTCGACAAGCTCTACAGCACCTCAGGCGAGGTGGTGCAACGCGCCCGGGCGCTGATCGCCGCGCCCGGCGTCGGGAAATGATGCATGGGGCGAACGCTGCCGTGAGCGGCGTTCGCCCGGCGACGCCCGCACAACAGTGCGGCACTAGCGTATATTTTGTGCGCTGCACAATGATGCGGCGATCTGCGCTAAAAGCAGGCAAAGCTTGGCCGGCCAGTTCGGCCTCCCATCGCATAACATCCTGCAATTCTTGATTTTTTATTTCCCGCCCGCTGGCACGCATCTTGAAATGCAAAGGGCCGGGCGCCGCGCATGACGTGCTGCGCTCGAGGTGCTTTGCCGCGGGGAGACACAGATGGACTATGTGACGCCGGCCGATGTCGCCAAGACGATGCTCGAGACGGGCAAGCGCAAGCTGGCGCTGTCGCCACGCGATCTTCTGATCCGGGGCATGCTGTCGGGCGCGATCCTTGGCGTGGCGACGAGCCTTGCCTTCACGGGCGCGGTCCAAACCGGCCAGCTGCTGGTCGGCGCTCTGATCTTCCCGGTCGGCCTCATCGCTATCGTCCTGCTCGGCCTTGAACTCGTGACCGGCAGTTTCGCGCTCGTGCCGCTGCCATGGCTCGATCGGCAGGCGAGCTTCGGCGCGGTACTGGTCAATTGGGGCTGGGTGTTCATCGGCAATCTGATCGGCAGCGTCGCCTACGGGGCGTTGATCGCGATCGTGCTCACCAACATGGGCCACACCGCGCCCGCTGGCGTCGCCGCGCGCATCATCAGTATCGCCGAAGCCAAGACTTCTCGGCTACGCGGCGCTAGGCTCAGCCGGCATCGTCACGGTGTTCGTCAAGGCGATGCTGTGCAACTGGTTGGTCTGCCTCGCCGTCGTGCTTGCGATGACCACGAACTCGACCATCGGCAAGATCGCCTGCGCCTGGATGCCGATCTTCATCTTCTTCGCGCAGGGTTTTGAACACTCCGTCGTCAACATGTTCATCATCCCGACCGGCATGATGATGGGCGCCAAAATATCCGTTGCCCAATGGTGGCTGTGGAATCAGATCCCGGTGACGCTCGGCAATCTGGTCGGCGGCTTCACCTTCACGGGGCTCGCGCTCTACGTGACCTACAAGCCAAAGCCCGCGCCGGCGAAAATCCTGGCGCCGACGCCGACTGGTGTGCCCGCCGAGTAAACGGCTACGCGCCGCCATGCGTTCGGCTCCATTCATTTGAACGACGGAGGGCGAATAGCCGCGGGACAGATAATGCCGGGGGATTTCGAGCCAGAACAGAAGCGCTATCTCGAAGGCTTCGTGGCCGGTTTGCAGATCGCGAAGGGAACGCGGCTGCCTAACGGCAACGGCCTCGCAGCGGGATCAGCCGTCGCGCCGTCGCCCGAGCCTGTCGGCCCTGACGCCGCGGCGTTTCGCGCGCAGGATCAAGTTATCAAGTCGGGCGGCAAGCTTTCCGACCCTGAAAAATTCAAGCGTGAGCTTAATCCGCTCGACGGCTACGAGAAGCTGAAAGCGCAGACCGCAAACAACGAAGCCCCGAAGGCCGACGACAATTTCCGCTGGCGTTTCTTCGGGCTGTTCTACTGCGCGCCGACGCAAAGCTCCTACATGTGCCGGCTGCGCATCGCGAATGGCATTCTCTCGCACTGGCAGTTCGCCGGCCTGGGCGATCTCGCCGAGAGGTACGCCAGCGGCTACGCGCATGTGACGACGCGGGCCAATCTGCAGATGCGCGAAGTGGCGCCAAAGAACGCGGTCGCCATGGTGGAGGCGATCCAGGATCTGGGATTAAGCTCGCGCGGCTCCGGCGCCGACAACATCCGCAACGTCACCGGCACCCCGACGGCCGGCATCGACCCGCAGGAACTGCTCGACACGCGGCCCTACGCGCGCGAGTGGCATTTCCACATCCTCAACGACCGTTCGCTCTACGGCATTCCGCGCAAGTTCAATGTCGGCTTCGACGGCGGCGGCATCATCCCGGTGCTGGAGGATACCAACGACATCGGTTTCCAGGCCGTCGTGGTGAAGGACGGCTTCGGCATCGAGCCGGGCGTGTGGTTCCGGTTGATGCTCGGCGGCATCACCGGCCACAAGGATTTCGCCCGCGACACCGGCGTGATCGTCAAGCCCGCCGATGCCACCAAGGCGGCGGACGCGGTGGTACGCGTGTTCATCGAGCACGGCGATCGCACCAATCGCGCCAAGGCGCGCTTGAAGTATCTGCTCGATGCCTGGGGCTTTGAGAAATTCCTCGCCGCGATCGAAGACAAACTCGGCCACAAGCTCACGCGTGCACCCGCCGAAGCGATCGAGCCGCGGCCGCCGTTCGACCGTCTCGCCCATATCGGCGCGCACCCGCAGAAACAGGACGGCCTGTTCTGGATCGGCGTGGCGCTACCGGTCGGCAAGCTAACCGCGGACCAGATGCGTGACCTCGCCGCTGTCGCCAGGGAATTCGGCGACGGCGATATCCGCCTCACGGTCTGGCAGAACCTGCTGATCTCTGGCGTCCCCGCGGAGCGCCTCGAAGCGGCGCAGGCCGCGATCGCCGCCACCGGCCTGTCGACCAGTGCGAGCTCGATCCGCGCCGGCCTCATCGCCTGCACCGGCAGCGCCGGCTGCCGCCTCGCCAATGCCGATACCAAGCGGCACGCCGAGGACATCGCGCGCTGGTGCGAGACACGCGTGCAGCTTGACGGGCCGGTGAACATCCATCTCACCGGCTGTCCGAACTCCTGCGCGCAGCATTACATCGGCGATATCGGGCTGGTCGGCACCAAGGTTCAAGTCTCCGACGACGGCGATCAGGTCGAGGGCTACCACATCCATGTCGGCGGGGGTTTCGGACCGGATGCAGTCTGCGGGCGCGAATTGTTTCACGATGTCAAAGCCGATGAGGCGCCGAAAGTCGTCGAGCGCGTGCTCCAGGCGTACCTGTCGCAACGCGCCTCAGCCGACGAAAGCTTTCTCGCTTTCACGCGCCGTCACGAGATCGGCGCGCTGAAGACCCTCGTCAACCAGCAGGCCGGCGAATGACGCACACCGCACCTCCACCCATTCCGACACTCATCCCCGACAGCGCGCCGTTCACGCCGGAGCAACGGGTATGGCTCAACGGCTTTTTCGCCGGGCTGTTGTCGCTCGACGGCGGCATCAGCCCGCTGCCGGCGGCGGAAGCCGCGGCGCTGCTTGCGGGCATCTCGGGGGCGCCTGCGGCGCGCGGACCGGGCGACGACGGCGACGATGGCCAAGCGCCGTGGCACGACCCGACCATGCCGCTGCCCGAGCGGATGCAGCTTGCCGACAAGCGGCCGCTGCGGCGGCGCATGATGGCTGCCATGGGCCAGCAGGATTGCGGCCAGTGCGGCTACAATTGCGAGGATTACGCCAACGCCATCGCGCTGAAGACCGAAGAGCGGCTCAATCTCTGTGTGCCGGGCGGCAAGGACACGACCCGCACGCTCAAAACACTCTTTGCCGAATTCGGCGCGCTTCCTGCGGTGGCAAAAGCGCCGGCTGTTGTGGCCGCGCCGATCGGGCAGCAAACGCCAGCCGAACCAAAAAGCAAAGCCGGCACATCGCGCAACCGGCCGGCCGAGATCAGGTTTGGATCGCGCACCAAACTCAACAAACAGGGATCCAACAAGGAAACCTGGCACGTCGATCTCGATCTCGCCGACAGCGGGCTCGCCTACACGGTCGGCGACTCGCTCGGCATCTTTCCGCGCAACGATCCGGTTCTGGTCGATGCCGTCATCGCCGCCGTCGGCATGCCGGCGGATTTCCCGATCGCCGACCGCACGCTGCGCGACACACTGACCGACGATTGCTCGCTCGGTCCGGCGCCCGACATGCTGTTCGAGCTGATTTCTCACATTGTCGGCGGCGAACGGCGGCAAAAGGCAAAGGCGCTCGCCTCAGGCGGCGATCCGGACGGCGACGCCAAGGATCTGGACGTGCTCGGCGCGCTGGACAAATTTCCCGGCATTCGGCCCGACCCCGAGGCGTTCATCGAAGCGCTTGATCCGTTGCAGCCGCGGCTTTACTCGATCTCATCCTCGCCGAAGACCGCGGCCGGCCGTGTGTCGCTCACCGTCGACGCCGTCCGCTACGCCATCGGCGAACGAGCGAGAGTAGGCGTCGCCTCGACCTTTTTCGCGGACCGGATCGCGCCGAGCACCAGGCTCAAGGCGTATGTGCAAAAATCGCAGGGATTTGGCCTCCCGGCCGATCCGTCGGTACCGATTGTCATGATCGGACCGGGCACCGGCATCGCCCCGTTCCGCGCCTTCCTGCACGAGCGCATGGCGACGCGGGCGCCCGGCCGCAATTGGCTGTTCTTCGGACACCAGCGCCACGATTACGATTTCTTCTATGAGGATGAACTGATCGGCATGCGCGCCACAGGGCTGCTGACGCGGCTGTCGCTCGCCTGGTCGCGCGACGACAACGACAAATTCTACGTCCAGGATCGTATGCGCGAGGTCGGACGCGATCTGTGGGCCTGGCTCGCCGAAGGGGCCGCGGTCTATGTCTGCGGCGCCATTGCCATGGGCAAGGACGTCGAGCGCGCGCTACTTGATGTCATTGCGGCCCACGGCGTGCGTACGCCGGATCAGGCGACAGCCTTCCTCGCCGATCTCAAACAGAACGGCCGCTACCACACCGACGTGTACTGAGGACGTGCTCACAAATTCTCGAGTCGCTCTACCCCGAAAGCGGACATTATCAGGGAGCAGCGGCATGTCGACTTTGTGCCACTTTCGACCAAGGTGCGTTGCAGCAGACGGGTGAGCAACGTCAGCGGGGAACGTTCCCATTGCCTTGGCGGGCTTCCTGCATGTCATTTGATGGTCCAGTAAAGTCCAAGGCTTTTCGTCTCAATCGTGAGCGCCAGCAAGCGCCTTCTGCATCACCTTTCGGTCCTCCGCAGCCAGTTGCTCGTGTCTGATCTTATAAGTCAGTTTGTCGATGATCCCGGTGAACCGGAACGGCAGCTTGTAGCTGTCGTCGACCGGTGTGCGCGTGTCCATCCCGATGTCGAGGGACTCATCGAGCGCCACTGATGAGACGAATAAGTGGGCAAAGGTAATCAAATTCCCGCCATTAAGCCGCGGTGACTCTCTCTTCATCCTCGGCAAATCCCTCAAGAAAAAACCAGTCATGTTCCCTCCGGCTGCAACGTTCATCATTTTTTTTAGCGGATACTGGGTGCCGATTTCGCGGGCATCCGCAGCGGATGTGCCCACGAGCGACCGCTCGGACCTTAACGTGAGACTTTTTGTCCGTATCCCGCCTCGCGCGCCTGCACGATGGCCTCAGCCCGGCGGTTCACGCCGAGCTTGCTCAGGATTGTCGATATGTGATTGCGGGCGGTGCGCTCGCTGATGCCGAGCCGGTGTCCGATGGTCGTATTATCGAGGCCCTGTGCGACGAGTTCCAGCACCTGATGCTCGCGCCCAGTGAGTACGTCGCTGATGGTGGTCGACGCAGGCTGGTGGTCCACCGTTTGCGGCAGGAAATCGTCGAGGGCTTCGACGAATTGGCGCCATGCCGGTTCACTGTCGACAAGCGTGTGGTTGTTGCTTTCAAGCGGGACGAGTCGGGCGCCGGGAATAGCAGCGGCAATCGCTCTCCCCTCCGCGAATGGAATGATTCCGTCCTTGCGGGCGTGCAGCACGAGCGTCGGACACTTGATCTGCGGCACGAGGTCCAGGCCGTCTATGTAAAAGAACGTTCGGAGGATCTCACCGCATTCGCAGGCGAGGTCGTCGATCGGATAAGATCATTAAAGGCACGATGCTGCTGTGCCGACCCCGTAGGCATGTGGGCCGCCGTTAGGAACTGCGCGAATGCAGGATTTTCATCAGTCCACCCAAATTCGATGGCTCGCATTCGGATCTCGGCCTCCTCAACCTGAACGGTTGTCGTCGAGCGGGCAAATCGCCCGCGCGTCGGGCAGCCGAATAGGACAAGATGACTGACGCATTTCATATGGCGGATGGCGTTGGCCATACACACCACGCCAGCCCCCTCATGACCAACCAGAGCGAAATTATTGATGCGAGAGGCTTGGACTACCGCCTCTAAGTCCTCGATGTATCTTTCGAATGAAAATTCGATCGTGTCATGGTCCGAAAGTCCGCAGCCCCTCCAATCGTAGCGCACAAGGGTATGGCGACGCGTTAGAAGCGTCAGCCACGGGGCCCATATCGGGCTGTCCCAATCCAATTTGAGATGGTGCATCCAGGACGCGACCCAGACGAGAGGAGGACCCTGGCCACAGGTAGCGTACGCGATACGCGTTCCGTCACGACTGGTACAGAAACGAATTTGGTCCTTGTAAGGCATGCGGCCCGCAACAATCCTAATGCGTCGGATCGACTGGTCTTATATCGCACTGGGATCTGATGGACGAGCATCGCGGTGCACAGCTTGGTGCGATCCGCAAGCGGTTCGCCACCTCCACCCGCTCCGGCGCTCTTACTGGCTGCGCTCAGAGTGAGCACAGTCAGCGCGCCTTGGTGCGTCAGGTATCCGACATACTACGATCTGCGCCAGCCGCGAAATGGAGCGTCGGCTCTGTCTGCGACCGCCGACATCCGGCTGGAGTGCGGGAGGGTTGGCCGAAGCGGACCTGCCACGTTAGGAGCCGAAGGGCAGAGTCGGCCTCTCCAAGCCTTTTGCACCATCGCAAGTGACGCAATTGGCAGTCCCGACAGTAGAGTAATCGGGGAGGAGCGGACTTCGGCGAGGCTTTTTCAGACGCGTGGTTGACCCTGAAGCGACAAAGCTCCGTCTGCTTTAGCGCAGCGGGTAAGGACGGTCGGCTAAGAACGCTCTTCATGACATTTGCCCTAGTTTCCGGCCCCCTGATTGTGAATTTGCGCGCCAAGTCATTGTGTCACGAGAAACATCTGGGGCAGCTGTCTCAAGACTTATTTCCGCAGAGCTTACACAATTGCAAATATCCAACGCAGAGATTTTGGAGCAGCAGGATGCGGACAGGCGGGTTCAGACGATGCCTCAGGCACGTAATTGGCGCGGGTACGGCGGCAACGCTCCTTGTCATTTCATCAATTCCCGTGCTTGCGGCGGAACCACATTACCCATCTCACGCGATTAAGATCATAGTGCCTGTTCCGCCTGGGCCGACTCTTGATGCCTTGCCCCAAATCATCGCCGATAAGCTGTCCAGCCGTTGGGGGCAGCCGGTTGTCATCGAAAATCATCCCGGTGCGGCGCAAATGCTCGGCGCAGAAGACGTCGCAAAGGCGGCACCCGACGGCTACACCTTGCTGGTAAGTCCACCCGGCCCACTCGTCGTGGCTCCGAGTTTCTACAAAAGCCTTACTTTCGATCCGACGGCTTTCGTTCCAATCTCGGTCTTTGCCTCGCAGCCGCTATTGCTGGTAGCGAGACCTGACCTGCCGGTCACAAATTTTGCCGATCTGATCGGTTACGCGAAAGCCCATCCGAATAAGCTGAGCTTTGGTTCGGCGGGGATCGGCAGCATTCTGCATTTGACAGGCGAACTACTCAAAGTCGATGCCGGCATTCAAATGATCCATGTGCCCTATCCAGGCCTTGCGCCCGTCCTCGTCGATCTCATGGCCGGCCGCATCGACCTCGCGTTCATTGCCGGTGGCAATGTGCTGGCGAACAATCGGCAAGGCAAACTGAAGATCCTTGCGGTAGCCGGCACCGCTCGCATTTCGGAATTGCCGGATATTCCCGCGATCGCCGAGACCATCCCGGGTTTCGAGTCATCAAGCTGGTTCGCCATGATGGCTCCTCCAGGCACGAAGAGAGAAACGGCTGAGCTTCTCTCGCAGGCGATCGTTCAGACGCTGCATCAGGTCGACGTGGCGGAGAAATTCCGCAAGCTGTCAATTTACCCTGTCGGCGCCTCACCGGCCGAAACCGCAGTTTTTCTGAAAAGAGAATCCGAGCGCTGGCGTGCCGTTATTATGAAAGCGGGTATGGCCCAACAGTAAACGAGCTCTGTGTCAGAAGCTATTACGGCCACTCCTTAGAGATTGGGCGCCCATGTCGCATAAACTCAAAATCGCAGTCGTAGGTGGCGGAATTGGCGGATTGACAGCGGCACTCACCCTGGCGCGCCGCGGCTTCGAGACACACGTCTTTGAGCAGAGCAATGAGCTGCGAGAAGTCGGCGCGGGACTGGGACTCAGCCCGAATGCTATCAAGATTCTACGTGAACTCGGCTTAGAGGTTTCGCTTAGGAGGTGCGCCTTTGAGTCGGATGCTATCACCGGTCGCGACTGGGCAACAGGCGAAGCCTTGTTCGGCGTACCGCTGAAGGAAATGACAGCTAAGCGTTATGGAGCGCCGTTACTCAATCTCCACCGCGCGGACCTTCTTGAAATTCTTGCAGGAACCGCCACGCGAGAATGCCAAATCCATCTCGATAGCTACTGCACGGGTGTCTGGTCATCGGACCGCGGCACGGTTCTCGCATTTCGCAACGGGACACAGGAGCAGTTCGACATGGTCGTCGGCTGCGATGGCATTCACTCGCGTGTCCGCCTTGCGATTGTCGGAGATGTCCAGCCGCGCTTCACCGGCAATATGTGTTGGCGCGCGCTTATTCCGGACCATAAACTGCCGCCCCACCACGTGGCACCAGACGTAACGCTCTGGTCGGGACCGGGCGGACACATTGTCACCTACTATGTCCGCGGGGGAGCGCTGATAAATATTGTTGCCATTCGAGAGACGAGCTACTGGATCGAGGAATCCTGGTCACTCGAAGCAAAGCCAGAGGAGCTACTGGGCGCCTTTCCAAACGCGCATGAAGATTTACGCATATTGCTGAAGGCGGTTGAGCATTGCTTCAAATGGGGCTTATTCGATCACGAGCCGCTAGGGTTCTGGAGTGCAGGACGAGTCACGCTCCTCGGTGACGCAGCGCACCCGATGTTGCCATTCCTTGGCCAAGGCGCCGCGATGGCAATCGAAGATGCATATGTGTTGGCTCGGGAACTTGCAAACTGCCCAAAAGATGTAGCAGCGGCGCTGCACAATTACGAAGCCCGGCGCATCCCGCGCGTAACGCGGGTCCAACTGGCTGCTCGCGAGCAGTCGAAAGTGCTGCATCGGCACCACGGTGCTCCGAATTTTAACCCGGATTGGCTCTACAGCTACGACGCGACTTGCGACGGATCAGCCATGGCATCCTAGCCTGGATCTAAAGATATTCCTCATCCAAGGATAACAGCACCATGAGACGTGTCGCATTTGGGCTGGGAATGCTCGCCAGTGCAGCCATGAGCGCCACTGCGATGAGTGGATTGTATGCACAGGAATTGGCTCGCAGTGCATACGATACTCCGATTTGGAAAACGATCGTTCTTGGCACGTATAAGAACAAAAATGTGCTGCGTGAAGCTCTTAATTCAGAGCACTGCGGTGTCGGGAAAATCAGTGGCGAGATCGCCAAGCAGGCAACACTCGCGGTCCCGGTCTACCACGAGGGGCCCACACCGCCGCCATTTTGCCACGTGGATGCCTCGGCAGATGAAATCATCGGCCGTCCTGCCTTCGCGCTTAGCCGGACAATGACCAAATTGGACCTTGTCGTTATATCCGTCTCCCAGCTTGGCTTTGGAGAACAGGGAGCCCCCCTTAAGGAGATTTATGTCCGAGCCGAAGCGCTCGGTTTAGCGCTCTGCCCTCCGGAGGTCGGGCCGCAATTACGTCTTCAGTATCGTGACCAGCCGAGAGGCGAACTCCTTCACATCGCGATGCAGCCGATCGCAACATATCACGGTGACCTTATCGCCCTCGAGGTCGAGCATGGCTCATGGGGACTTTTACTGTGCGGCTATGACGTGGAAGTCGCTGACGTTATGCATTCGGCTGGTCCGTTTGTTTTTGTTAAAACTCGGTACGGCGATAGTTGGAATTGACGAACCTTTGATCTCTCGCGTGGCAGAAATCGACTGTCACTGCATGCCATGAGGGTTGCGATGGAAGCATTCTACATGGTGCTGACGCTATCGTCGCTCACCGCGTCGCAACAAGTGCTTTTTTACAGTCGTGCGAAGTTATGGGAGAGTGAATTGGCATGCGAGCGGGCGTTGCCAAGGATGGAAGGCGCTGTTGCCCGGTTGATTTGATATGATTCATCGGCACTAGAGCTGTTCGGGACGACAAGCGGTTCACTCAATTCGAGCTACTTTGTTACTGCCTTTGAGTGCGAGGCAGCAGAGCTTCCCTAGGAGGGAGATGTTCTGAACGAGGAAGATCGAGAACCTTTTTGGGACCGCCCCGCTTCTCGCACAACAGCAAGTGGGACACTGCCGGGCTGCCGCCAAACAACGCTGACCCCTTCCAACTAGGGCATTCAAATTCCGTGACATCCTTGCGCGAAATAAAACGCACCTTTCGCGGTGCGCCAATTTGCTGTGGCGAAATGACGTTGCGGGTCACGAGCTACCCTGAGCGGTCCTGGGCAACACGCCCGTTCATGGCCCGACTTCCGACATATCGCGGCACCGCGGCAACCGACGTCTCGAGCCAGGAACAAACTCGCGCGGCGCACAACCATCAATCGTCAGGATCGATTGCGCCTTCGACTTCCTTGGTCAACGTTTCAGTCGGGCTGGACTCCGAGCCGAGAAGACGATCGCCAACTTCACTCGACCGGCACAAGCGAAGGGACACCTTTGGGCATCGTTCCGCTCCGACTTGCTGCACTGCGAGCTGATGGCTGGGTGTAGGTCCGTTCAGGGTCACGATCAGGTCTTGGGGGAATTGCTGCCGTGGCGGCATCCGTCGGCCGAGTTATTCCCCAGTCGATCCACGACAGCCCGAACGTCAATCGGCACGTGGTATGCTCGTCGCATAATCGTCTACCGGAGGCGGGATGCACGACACGTGGAAACAGGCCGGCCTGATTCTTCTCAGCACAATCGTGGTCTGGGGCGCCATGCGAGGCAGCCTGCGGCTCCTCAACGCGTATCCGCAATCTCTGATGTTTCATCCAGGCGATTTCGAAGGCCAGATCGATCTGGCGATCGTGACGCTCGTGGCTTACCTCGCGGCCGTGACATGGATCGAGCGCCGCACGCCGGCGGAGCTCCGTCCGCACGAAGCGCCGGGCGCGTTCGCGGGCGGCGTGCTAACGGGCCTTGCTCTCATGACGCTCGTCGTCGGCATTCTCTGGGGTGCCGGGATCTTTCAGCCTGCGGGCTTCGGCGCGGCCGGCACGCTGTGGCGGGGCTTCGTGTACATGCTGGCGGTCGCCGTGCGCGAGGAGATTCTGTATCGCGGACTTATGTACCGGCTTTGCGCCAGGGTCGTCGGCAGTTGGGCTGGATTCCTTGTCAGCGGGCTGTTCTTCACGTCCTGGCATGCGGCCAATCCGGGAGCGAACGTGGTCGGATTGCTCGACGACGTCTTCGCTGGCATCTGGCTTGCGGCCGCATACGCGGCGACGCGGCAACTCTGGCTGCCGATCGGATTGCACCTCGGGTGGAATTTCGCACAGGGCTCGATATTCGGGACAGCGGTTTCGGGCCACGACATCGGCCCGAGCCTGATCCAAGGTCGATTGGTCGGCTCGGCTATCCTGACCGGAGGAGACTACGGCCCCGAGGCATCGGTCGTTGGGCTAGCCGTTGTGTTTTTCGCCGCAGGCTTCATGCTGTTGAGGCTCAAAAAAAGCAAGCTCGCGGAACCTCCGGCTTGGAGGGGCATCGGCGGCTGAAGGAGGAGACAGGTGACCGCCCTCGAAAGAAGCGGTGATTTTGCAGCACAAATATTCTGGGTCCGCGAGGTCGGTTGAGGGTCATTTTCGTGCGACTCGACCTGGCTCTGCGATGTCTGGTTGTCCCCTGGAAGCAGACGTCGGGACCGCCGACATTACGTGTAGACGCCTTAGTAATCCGATTCCAACATCGACTGGGCTTTAGCCCGCGCCGGACTGGTATTCGGCAGCTTCGGGTGACAATGGCTGTGCGCTCGCGCTAGAACCGCCCGTCAGACCGGGAGTGGTGAATGCGCACTGGTGCCGAATATCTGCGTTCGCTCAGGGATGGGCGGCGCGTTTTCATCGACGGTGAACGCGTCAAGGACGTCACCGAACATCCGGCGTTCGCGCAAGCCGCGCGTTCGATTGCATCCCTGTTTGACATCGCCGCCGACCCGGCGCTGCGCGAGCGCATGACCTATCCGTCGCCCAAAACCGGTGAGCCGGTGTGGCGCTGCTACCAGATTCCGAAGAGCCACGCAGATCTCAAGGCGCGGCGGCTGTTCAGCGAGACGTGGGCCGAATCGACCTTCGGGCTGATGGGCCGCACGCCCGACCATGTGGCGAGCTTTTTTGCCGGCTACGCGGCGACGCCCCAGGTGCTCGCGGCCGGTGGTGCGCAGCAGAAATTCGCCGACAATGCGGTCGCGTTCTACGAGTTCATGCGCGACAACTCCATCTATGCGAGCTACGCGATCGTCCCGCCGCAGATCGATCGGTCCAAGCCGGCGCACAAACAGAGCGACCCGACGCTCTATGCCGGCGTCGTCAAGGAGCGCGACGACGGCATCGTGATCTCCGGCGCGCAGCAGCTCGCCACTGGCGGCCCGATCTCGGACTACATCCATCTGAGCTGCATCCATCCGCTGCAGCCGGGCGACGAGAACTACGCCAATTGCCTTGCCGTCCCGGTCGCCGCCGACGGCGTCAAGCTCTATCCGCGGCGGCCGTTCGCGCGGCCCGGCTCTGGCTTCGATTATCCGCTGTCGAGCCGGTTCGACGAATCCGATGCCTTTGTGGTGTTCGACAATGTGTTCGTGCCGTGGGAGCGCGTGTTCATCTACCGCAATGTCGAACTGTCGCGCGACCAATGGTTCAAGACGCCGTCGCACTCCTACGGCAATCACCAGGCGCAGGTGCGCTACGTCACCAAGCTCCGCTTCATGGCGGGCCTCGCCCAGCGCATGAACGAGATGACCGGCAACGCCGCGCAGCCGCCGGTGCAGATCATGATGGGCGAACTCGCCGCGCTGGCGACCGTCTACGAGACGATGCTGCTCGGGCACGAGATTGCGGCGCCGATCAGGGACGGCGTGCTGTGGCCTTCTGTTCTCACGCTCTATTCGGCGATGGCGCTGCAGTCCGAGCTCAACGGCCGGATGCTGGAGATCATCCGCGAACTCGCCGGCGCGGCGTTCATTACCCTACCCTCGTCGGAAGCCGATTTCGGCAATCCCGAAATCGCCGCCGATCTCGAACGCTACATGCGTTCTGCAACGTCCGACGCCAAGACACGCGTCAAGCTGATGCGGCTGATCTGGGATTTCCTCGGCTCGGAATTTGGCAGCCGCCACGCCCAATATGAAAAATTCTACGGTGGGGCGTCGTTCCTGGTGAAGCAGAACGTCTATCGCAATTTCGACTGGAAGCGCGCGACGGGCCTGGTTGATCGCGCGCTGAATTTACCGCCGCTCGACACATAAGGCATTTTCCGGAAAAGTGGCCGCCGGTTTTCCGAAGAAAATGCGACCAAATCTATAAAGTCGTGCCCCCGCGGCCCGCGACGATCGGCGACTTGACCCGCCCGGGTAAGGCAGGTATCGGCGGCGGCTTAATCGTCACAGGGTGGAAACGGTGAATCTCACAAACAAGACTTTGAATTGAAGAACTGTCCTGAAGCTTTCGGCCGGCGCGGCTGCGCTTTCGGCCAGCATCGGGACAGCGTCGGCGCTCGACTATCCGACGCGCCCGGTGCGCATAATCGTACCGGTGCCGCCGGGCGGCGCACTCGATATTCACGCCCGCCTGATCGGGAAATATCTGTCCGAGCATATGGGGCAATCATTTCTCATCGAGAACAAGCCGGGCGCAGCCACCAACCTTGGCGTCGAATACGTAGTCCGCGCACCCGCGGACGGCTACACCCTGCTGCTGATGCCGAGTTCGGTATCGGTCAACGAAACGCTGTACACCAATCTGTCGTTCCACATTACCCGTGACATCATCCCGATCGCGATGATCTCGAGTTTTCCGCTGGTGATGGAAGTCAACTTGTCGGTGCCGGCCAAGACCGTTCCCGAATTCATCGCCTATGTGAAAGCCAATCCGGGCAAGATCAGCATCGCGACATCGGGCAACGGTTCGCCGCAACACATCACGGGCGCGTTCTTCATGCTGAAGACCGGCATCAAGATGACCTACGTGCCTTATCACGGCGGCGCCCCCGCGATCACAGATCTGATGGGCGGACAGATCCAGGTCTATTTCAGTCCGCTGCCCGAATTGATGGCGGTGATCAAGGCCGGCAAGGTGCGCGCGCTTGCTGTGACCGGCGCAAAGCGTTCGCCCGTATTGCCGGACGTGCCGACCGTCGCCGAGACAATTCCTGGCTTCGAGGCCGAGACCTGGCAGGGCATCGCTGCGCCGAAGGGAACGCCCGACGAGATCGTCGCCAAGCTCAATAAGGGCGTCAACGCGGCGCTCGCTGATCCCGGAGTGAGGACGCAGATGGCCGCTCTCGGCAGCACCCCGATGCCGATGTCGCCCCAGCAATTCAAAGACTTTGTCGTGGCCGACATCAAAAAGTGGGCCGAGGTGATCCACGACGCGCACATTGCGCCGGAGAACTAGGCCGGGGCGCCAGCCAGACTGTCTGCAAGACTTTGGACGTTCGGAGGCGGGACTAGTCCGCCACGATCGTCGTGGTCGCCGCGAAGGTCACGCGATCCGGATTACGCGCTGGGTTTTGCTGGCTGAGCACCGGCAGCTTGCGCGATGCGACCGCACGGCGGCCAGCGCCGTCGCGGCGCGCCGAGCCGACGCGCTTGACCGAGCAATTCGTGTTCAGAAAGTAATAGACGAAATCGGCGCAAGGACCCTTTCGCGCATCCTGCTTGCGCGTATCCTGCTTTTGCGTGCTCTGCTGCTGCCCGGCCTGATTTTGCTGCGAGCGGGCCGAAGCCGCGTCGACATCCGCAAATGCGATCTCGATCCATCCGGGCGGCGGACTTTTGACCGTGGGCGGCGCCGCCAATGCGCCTTGCATCAGCGAACCGGCGGTCGTGGCAAAGATCGCAAGCCCGGCCACGGCGCTCACCGCGAGCGCAGCCAGCGTCTGCCGATGAACGGAACGACCGCGCCCGCCACGACAAGTCTGATCGGAGTAGACGTGAGAAAGGGCACTCATCTCGTTCACCTGCCCGCACATCCCGCTCGCCCAACCCCGAAAGCCTGTACTCAACCCCGGCAGGCTGGCGACGTTCCTGCCTGTTAGTGACGCGTGGCCGACTTTTGGTTCACGGCATGCGGGCGTTTTCCCCCGCCGACCGTTTTTCGGTCTTGCAAAAGCCATCATCGCCACCGACCCTCACAACGTGCGCAAGGGGTCGGACAGCGCACGTCCGTGTCGGGGAAAAATACTGAAAGTTCAATGAGTTCCGGCGTCATGCCGGCAACAGGTTGCGGCCGGTTCTCGGGGAAGAACCGGCCGCTGCGCGCTAACCCGGTTCGGGTGTCGGTCCCTGTCGGGGGATGGGGAGGACCGGGTTAGCGGCTACTTTCAGGTTTCAATCCGTTAGACGTTTGCCCGCTCGCCGGGGTTCAAATGCCCCCGCGTCAAAATCGGCGCCCAGTTTTCCGGAAAATGGTCTACCGCGGCGGCGCGATGCCCAGCGCATGCTGCATGTCCATGACGTTGATGGTCCGGCCGTTCGGCAGCACCATGTCGCCGGGCTTCTGGCCCGCGGCGCATGCACCGAGCCATTTGGCCGTCATGGTGATGTTGTGCGGCGTCGGCGCGCCCTTGACGTCGCTCGTCATCACCATCGTGTAAGCGCTGTCGAAGCTGCCGGTGATGACGATGTGGCCGCTCGTCGTCCGGCCGGCGACGGTGCACACCGAATCGATCGTGATCTTGTCACCCGATTTCTGGACGTCATGCTTGGCGCAGTTCCGCTGCGGCAGCGAGGCGAAGCGCGATTGCATGGCCTCGTCGGTGCGGGCGTCGATGCATTGCTGCATCGAGATCGTATGCCCGGCCGCGATGGTCGTTGTGATCTGCCACAGACCTGCCTTGCGCGCCGGCAGATCGCCCGCGAATGCCGGTGCCGTGCACATCAACGCCACGCAGCATGCCGTTCCGAACCGTTTCATCATTGGCCCCCCGTTGGAATTATTTCGCTCGATCCGAACAGGGAACCTGTAACGGCCCGCAAGATGGCGGCACAATGGCAGCCATGCAGCGCAACGACCTGCTCGCCGCGTTGCCGCAAAGCTGGCGGCACAGGCTTTCCGATTATCGTTTCGAATCCGTGACGCGCGGCATGAGCGACGCGCTGACCTTCCGGCTGCACGGACCGGCGCGACAGACGCTTTATCTCAAGGCCGCGGCGGCGCACGCCCTGCCCGAACTCCGCAACGAAATCGAACGCACGCGCTGGCTGGCGGCGCGGAATGTCAACGTGCCTGGCATCCTCGATGTGTTCGATAACGGGCAGTTGGGCGTCGGGCTGATGACGGCGCTCGCCGGTTCTCATCCGCACGAGGCAGCATTGCCGCCCGCGGCAATCGTCACGCATCTGGCGCGCGGATTGCGGGCTCTCCATGCCATCGTAGCCGCGGATTGTCCGTTCGACGAAACCACGCACACCCGGTTGGCGCGCGCTATCGCAACGATCGAGCAAGATGGCATCGACCCCGACGAATTCGACGATCGCAATCTCGGCCGCGCGCCGCGTGACGTTTATCGGCAGCTCGCCGCGGACGCTCCGCGGATCGGGCAAGACATCGTCGTTATTCACGGCGACGCCACGTTCGACAATCTTCTGCTCGACGCCGGCGGCAACGTCGGCTTCGTCGATTGCGGCCATGCCGGCCGTGGCGACCGCTACGTCGATCTCGAAACTGTCACGAGCGACATCGCAGAGCATTTCGGTGCCCAGTGGGTTGAGCCATTCGCGCGTCGCTACGGCATCACGCTTGATCCGACGAAGCTTCGCTTTTTTGATGACCTCTACGAGCTTTTTTGAAATCGGCCGCATCATCCCGTGAACGTCTTGTTGATCAGCACGCCGATGGCGACGCCCGCCAGCGCCGCCGCGATGCCGATGGCGACCGTCTCCACCGTGGTGCGAAGCACATTGCGGCCGGCGATCCGGCCGCGCCCGAGCCCGAGCAGGATCAGAAGCGTAATCGTCACCACCGCGGAAACGATCCGCGCCTGCGCGACCTGAAGAAACACGAACGGCAGGATCGGCACCGCCGCCGCGGCGAAATCCGCGATCAGCATCCACAGCGCCTGCACCCACGGATTGGCCGGCGCTTCGGGCGAGCCGTGCAGCGCCAGCAACAACCCGTCGAGCGCGACGCGGTCGTTGCGCACCGCCCCGGTCAGCGCCACCGACTGCGCCGGCGTCAGTCCGGCCAATGCCAGTTCGCCTGGAAGCGCCGCGCACACCGCCGCCGCGTTGGTGGCGAGCGACGCCTCCAGCTTGGCGCGCTTTGATTTCGCCTCGTCGCGCGTGGTCTCGACGTCGAGAAACACGCCGGCCATCATCGACACGGCCGCCGCCACCGCCCCCGACGCGCCGGCGATCAGCACCGTGCCCGCATTGCTGGTCGTCGCCGCGACGCCGAAGATCAGGCCGAAGATCGACACCGTGCCGTCTTCCATGCCGAACACGATGGTGCCGGCGGATTCGCGCAGCGACGCATGCAGCGCCTTCAAGCCCGAGGCCAATGACATTGCGTATTCCCCCTTCAGCGCACGACTGCGCCTGACCCGCTCGACGATTTGACGGAATTTGCCCACGCATTGCAATTCGCCTTCGTCATTGCGAGGAGCGTAGCGACGAAGCAATCCAGTACGGCCTCCCCGCCCCGCAAGCCGCCCTGGATTGCTTCGCTCCGCTCGCAATGACGCCTTCTCGCGGCGCGCCTTCCTCGCACCCGAGTCCTGCCAGCGCATGATCCCGAAAAGTGGTCACCGGTTTTCGGACCAGATCATGCGCAACTAAAATGTTCACGAACCAACCAACGGGCCTTCCCCATGAGGGAGGCGGAGCGCCGAAAGGCGCGTAGTCGTTGCCGCGCTTGCGCATCAAGCGGAGCGCCGCCTGTGTTGCGCAGTTCGCGGCGCGCGCCCCTTTTGGGAAGCGCGCTCGCCTCTCGGCGCTCTACCGCGGCTCTCGCCAAGTTTTCAGGCCTGGCTCAGTCCGGTCCCGCGCTTCATGGCAGCGCCAACGGATGTAACTCCGTCCGCCACCCGGGCAGCCAGCTCCTGGCAGACCGGCGTCGTGGCCGGCCGGGCGAGTTTCCGAACCGCCTGCGCGCAGAGTGTATGGCTCCGCCCGCAGGGACCGCCCTCGCTCCCTCTCGGGGAGTACCCTCGGCCGAAAGGCCCCTCACGCACAGTGAGCGAGGTGGAAGGCTTGTAGCATATTCGGAGACGTTGTCAAGGGAAAAGGGACAATCTCCGCATTTCCAGAGTGCCCAAGGGAGGCCCCTTCCCTTGTCATGCGCGGGCTTGACCCGCGCATCCATGCTGACATGCCGCATAGATTGCCGGGTCAAGCCCGGCAATGACGGGTAGAGAGATTCCATGTGAACGCAGCATACTCCAGATGCCGCATTGTAAGACGTAAGTCAGTAAGACATAATGCAGGCATGAATCGTCAAACGCGCCCGCCTTCGGCCTTTTCCAAGGTTTCGGTCAAAAGCCAGACCGTGATTCCGCGCGAGGTGCGCGAACGTCTGCGGCTCAAGCCCGGCGACATGCTGCGCTATCGCCTGACGGCCGAAGGCGTATTGCTCGACAAGGCGCCAGCCAATGACGCCGACGATCCGTTTGCCGCCTTCTCGGAGTGGTCGGGCGCGGCGGATGAGAAGGCGTATGGCGACCTCTGACACGCCGCGCTTCGAACCGTTTGACGTGGTGGTGGTTCCGTTTCCCTACGCCGATCGCCTCGCCGAAAAACGCCGTCCCGCGCTTGTCGTTTCCAACCGCAAACTCGCCGTGCACGGCGTGATCTGGGTGGCGATGATTACCAGCGCCGAGAACGAGCGCTGGTCAAGCGACGTCGCGATCGCGGACCTCGACCGCGCCGGCTTGCCCGCCCCGTCCGTGGTGCGGCCGGCCAAGATCGCATGCATCGATCCCAACCGGATCGACCGCCGCGTCGGCCGGCTCGATCGCGCGGCGGCGCGAAACGTGGGGCAAAAGCTGCGAGGCTTTTTGGGGTGACATGACCGGATACGGCAGCCCACCGTCGCGAGTTGTTCGATCGCCATCGTCGACGGCGGCGCTGTTCATGGCGTGTGCGATAGCGCTGACTTCGACCTGGATTTCCGGCGCGCATGGTCAGCCAGCCGCGCTCACCCCATCACAGTTGAATGCCGTCAATGCCTATAATGAGGCGGTGGCGCGCTTCGAGGCGGTGGTGAGCGAGCGGCGCGCCGAGATCGATGCGCACCAACGCCTGCCGAACCGGCCCGGACAAGACCTCTATCTGGCCCGCGTCGAGGTGATGAGCACCTACAAGGATCTGACCGACGCGATTCCGTCCAGGATCGGCAAGCCCAACAAGTTTGGCGTGCCGCCGGCATACTTTGACGCCGCGATCGAGCCGCTGATCGAGGAGTATTCGAACCTCTTTGGCCGGATGGAGACGCCGCCCGGCAACGCACAAAAGTCGGCCACGCCGTTCAAAGACGTTGCTGACCTGGCGACCGCCATCGCGCGCGCCAAAGGGCTCGACGCGGCCGACGCCGACGTGGCCGGACGCATCGGTCTGGGCATCTTTTTCGCCGAGACGAACGGCCATCAGAACGTCGGCAATGCGCGGTCGAACACCTACAAGGGCAGTCTGCAAACGAGCAGAGCCGAAGATCGCCGCGGCCAGAAAAAATGGGCGGCGATCAGGCCGGCCATCGCCGCTTTCGCTCCCGCGCTGATCGCCCGCGACGCCGCGGAGGAGACGCGGGCGCGCCGTCTCGACCATCGCTTCAATCATTGGACCGCGGTCAGAGATGGCCTGATGGCCGCCCATGCGGCGCTGTTCCCGCAAATACCCGCAATCGCCAAAGCATTGCCGGACCCGATCGACCAGATGAAGCTTTTTGAGCTGATCCAGATCATTCCGGCGCCGACGATCGCGGCGCTGAATTCAGGCAGCCTGACAAGCTACAGAATTTCCAGCCCGCGGATCATGGGCTATCTGCGCAACAACAGCATCTTCGCGTTTGGACACGCCGATCGCGCAAAAACATCGGCAACGGTGCGCGAAACCCTCAATGCGATGTGGCTGTTCAACAGGAAGTTCGAACGGGCGCTGTCCAAGTTCGATGACATCAAGGCGGGGCGGGGCTGACAAGTGACGGGCGCATTGTTCGCTGGTGAACCAGCGCGCAACCCGTAGGGCGGAATAGCGAAGCGCGCAGACAAATGGTGGATTACGCTGCGATAATCCGCCCTACGTGCATGCCCCGTATTCTCCGCATATTTTGCGGAGAATATTGAAATTCACGGCCGCGCTCAGGACCTCGCAAATGTTATGAGCGGTTCGAGGTCGTGGTTGTCTGCCGCTTTGAGGGCCGCGATGTATGAATTGCGGGCTGTCCCGGCGGCCCGTAGATCGCCGCCACCTCCCCAGGTGAAGCGAGTACCGCCAAGTTGCTCGATCAAGGTGTCCGCGACAAGCCGCGACCATCGCCCGTTGCCGTTGGGAAACGGATGGACCGAAACAATTCGATGATGAAAGCGCACCGCCAGTTCGTCAGGTGGATAGGTTTTGTTTTCGACCCAATATTTGGCGTCGTTGATCGCTTGGCGCAGCTCTGTTTCGATCAAATAAGGTTTGATGCCGAGGTTGCGTTCCGTGGTCCTGAATTTTCCGGCCCACCGCCAGACGCGATTGAACATGCGGCGGTGCAGGCCCTGCAGAAAACGCTCCCTGAACAAGTAGTGCTTGCGGCTGAAGGCCCAGACATCCGCCGTGGCGATGTTTTGCTGCTCAAGCCGGTTCAGCTCTTCGCGCGTGGTGATATGCGTTGGAATCAGATCGTCACGCTCCGCCGGGGCGAGCGGCGTCGCGTGATCGTCCGTCGTCGGTTCGATCATTTTTCGTCCCACAGCCGGGCGGGACGGCGCATCAATTCTTCAATGACTCGTTTGCGCAACGCGCGCGCACCGCTCTTATCGGACACGGCCTGATTTTCGAGACGCATGGTCTGTTCGACCGCTTTCGATCGGCGGTCGGCAGTCTCTTCGGCGCGCTTGCGGACAATATCGGCGAGCGGCTTCTCCGGAACGATAGCGTACACAACGCGGCAGCCGAGCGCCTCGGCTGCCCGTTGCAATGAGTGCAGGGTGATACTGCCGCTTACCTCGGCTTGCTCGATCTCAACCACCCGTGGCTGCGATACGCCAAGCCGGCGCCCGAGCTGGGCCGTGGTCATGCCGAGAGCATCGCGGATTGCGCGCACCCAGCCCTTCGGCGGCCGCTGGGTCGCGGCGAGAGGGCGCAACGTGCGGAATTGCTGGTCGAGATGACGAATGGCGTCTTTCATACGATAGGGTATAGCCTATAATCGATGAATTATCTAATAATATATTTCTTATTATTAAATACGGTACCTATAAGCCAAATGCTATCGGATAGCTCAAAGGCGCTGCTGGCGCGCAAAAAAATGCATATGACCGAGTCCATTGCCAAGCGGCGCCGACACGCGCCGACGCATCCGGGCGCTATCCTGCGCGAGGATGTGCTGCCGGCGCTGGGCATCAGCATCACCGCGATGGCGAAGCACCTGCACGTGACGCGCCAACAGTTGCATCGCATCCTCGCCGAGAACGCCGGCATCTCGCCGGAGATGGCCGTGCGGCTCGGCAAGCTCTGCGGCAACGGACCGAGCCTGTGGCTTGAGATGCAAACCGCCCACGATCTCCGGCACGCCGAGCGGAAGCTCAGCCGCGGCATCGCTTCGATTCCGACGCTGCAGCGGAGAAATTCGGGCAGGTGCTCTTTATTATATCCACTGTCACCGTAATCCCCGGAAACAACAAGGCGCTGCATATCGCAATGGCGCGAACGAACGGTGAACTATATAACTGTGAGCATCTTAGAATCGGTGTTGGTTCCCCCGGAAGTCGGCGGTAGTTCTTTTCGCCCGGAGTGAAGGAATGGTTGCGGCAAAACAGACGAGCGCCGAGGTGGCCCAGGGATCGAAGGTCCTGAGCCCCGCAGAGATTGTCGATCGCCTCTTCGTCGGACATTCGGCGGAAGTGTTGCAGAGGTTTCCGGCCGATTCAGTCGATCTCGTAATCACCTCACCTCCGTACTGGACTGCAGTTGAATATGATCACGGCGCGAACCCTTGGGCTTCTTACGAAGCCTACCTTACCGATATGCAATCGATTTGGAATCAGTGTGCTCGCGTTCTCCGACCGAATGGCAAGCTCTGCATTAACGCGCCGGTCATGCCGATACCAAAGGCCGTGATTGAGCAACACACTCGGCACTTGAAAAATATCGCTTTCGACATGGAACACCGGATCCTCGCGGAGACGGATCTAGAACGTTACGGCCTCTTCGTCTGGCAGAAGCAGACATCGAAGATGATGTTTGGCAGCTACCCCCATCCTGGAAACATCATCGAAAACAATACGATCGAGTTCATCAACGTCTACGTGAAGCCGGGCAAGCCGCCAAAGTTTGAAGCTGACGTGAAAGAGGCAAACGAGCTCACCCGCACAGAGTGGCTCGATCTCGCGCAGCAGGTTTGGTTCATGTATCCGGAGGACGTGAAGCGGGAGGGCGACCACCCCGCGCCATTCCCGATCAAGCTGCCAGCCCGCCTCATGCGACTCTATACCTACGGCGCCGTTGGGCGTTTCGCTGGCGAGATTGTTCTCGATCCCTTTGTCGGCACTGGCACCACCTGTGCGGTGGCGAAGACGATGGGTCGGCGCTACGTCGGAATTGACATCAATCCGGCGTACATCAAGCTGGCGCAAGAGCGGATACGCGATGCGCCCGGACATGAGCCTCTCTTGCTCGTCGGCCGAGCCAAGTATCCTGGCAAGGAGGAGCTTGCGGAGATGGCCGCCGCAGATGCCGCTGGGACCAACGGCAAAGACGCGGGCGAGAAGAAGCACAAACGCAAGACCTACGGGCGTAAGATCGAGGTCAAGGAGGATGAGCAACTGAAGCTCGTCTGATTGGCCGACCTTGGGGGTCGGCGAAATGCCGAAGGCCGCGAAGCTTATTCTTCCTAAGAAGTGGCGCATATTCGCCAATCGATATGGCGCCGACAGAGCCTATTGGTACGTGCCAAAAGGGCTTGCTGTCACCACCACCGCCTTAAAGCCCCGCCTTAAAGTGCTCAAGGAATTCGAGCACAGCAAAGCTTGGCGCAACTGTCAGAGGTCCTACATCCAGCGTCTGAACGAAACGGGCATCTCGGACGCTGAAGCCGACTGGGACGACGGGGGCGCCCCGCTCGCTCGCATGCTCAAACAAGTCTTCGTGATGCTCGGACTCGCGTGGGTCGACCCGGATGACCGCGTCGAAATCACAGCCGCTGGTGACAAGTTTTTGACTGACAAGGATCCGGATGGCGTGCTGTCCGATCAGATGTCGCGGTACGAATTCACCAACCCAAGCGTTGCATCGACCGCCCACAAGGCTGTCACGCTCCATCCGATCCCGTTTATTGGAGAGGTCCTCCGAAGCATCGACAACCAGAGCTTTTCCGCTACCGAGTACACGTTGTTCGTTTCGCGCGCCAAGACCTTCGCGGATGTCGACTCTGTCATCGAGAATATCGAGGAGTTCCGCGGTTTGTCCCCCGCTTTGCAAGATTTGCTCGTCGAAACGTGCGATGCCTACAAGTTACCGGGTATCCGCCGGTCCAGCATGTACAACACAATCCGCCTAGATCGTTCTTATGCGCTCAGGATGCTTGGACTATCTAGACTTGTCGATACCAATGATGAGGGTGGACTGTCGATCCGGAAGGGCGCGCTCAAGGATTACAGACGATACCTCTCTGATTACGCGCGCGAGGGCGCATACATCGAGTTCGCCAACGAGAAGGACTGGATAGCTTACTTCGGCGATCCAGCAGCCTTGCCTACAATGGACACAGCGCTCGACTATTACGTTAATAAGGGCGATGTTGCCGCAGCTGTCGCCACGAAGAAGAAGACGGCCAAAAGCGCCAAGGAGCTGGCAGACTTCCAAGATATGCTTGTGTCAGAGAAGGCCGTCGAGGACTATCTAGAGAATCATCTTGACGTCGTTGGTTCCAAGATTGGACGCAAACTCAAGTTGATCGGTAGACAATACAGCACCACCGTCGGACCAATTGATCTCCTTACAGCCGATAGCAAGTCGGGCGATTATGTAGTGATCGAGCTCAAGAAGGGGCGCAGTGCCGACAAGGTTTATGGCCAATGCTCGCGCTACATGGGATGGATCCGGAAAAACCTCGCCATCCATGGTCAAAAAGTCCACGGAGTGATAGTAGCGCGCGAAATCGATGATAAACTTAAGGCTGCTCGCGATGCGCACGACACCAAAGTCGATCTAATCGAGTTCGAGATGAAGATCGGCACCAAGGTGGTTTAGGAAGCGCGGTCGTGGCCGTATCAAGGGAATGGCAGGGTTTCATCGATGAATACGGAGCTGATGGAGTTTATTGGTATTTCCCAAAAGGGGGCACCGCTGATAAAGACGAACTTCGCGAGCAGTTCCGCGTATTCGACCTCTACGAAGGCGAGACCTTCAGTCCAGACCTACAAGCACGTCTTGGTCAGACGCTCCGCGACGAGGGGCTGTCAAACGCTGGGGACGACTTTCCCCGGCAAATCAAACGAGTCTTTGAAAATTTGGGACTATGCTGGATGGAGGAAGGCAGTCCGCTGCGAATTACACCAGCCGGAAAGCTCTACCTCGAAGAATCTCCGGGGCGCAGCAAGATTCTCGATGAGCAGGTTTGGCGCTATCAACTTCCCAATCCGCTGAACGCGAGTGACGCGACCACCGGAATTACACTCCATCCCCACGCTTATTTCGTCGAGGTGCTGCTCGCATCCGATGGCGAAATCGCCGGCCACGAATTTGTGCTTTTCATCTCACGTACCCGCACCCAGAGTGATCTCAAAAAATCGATAGAGCGCATCCGGGCTTGGCGAGACCTGCCCTCCCGAAACCGTATCGAAATTGTCCAGGCGTTACGCACGACCGACTATTCAAAAATCCAGCGCGACCACACCTATTCAATGGCTTTCCACCACTGCGACTTGCTGCTTGAGCGGGCGCAAGGAAAAATCTATGTGGATGGGCATAATATAGACAAACTAAAGCGACGGCTTGAGTTGCACAAAGGCGTAGCAGAGATCATAGATTTCAAGAACAGCGAGCCCGACGTCATCGCCTTCTACGGTGATCCTGAAAGAAAGGGCACCCAAATCGACGCACTCGAATATTACGTCGATGTGTCGGACGTTGATAACGCAGTCAAGGTATTCAAGAAGCTTCCGAGAGAAGTGCGGGGTGAGATGACTCCGGAGGAATTCGAGAAGGCACAGTTCTTAGAGAAACACCTTGAAGAGTATTTAGAGAATCATCTCGATAAAATCGAGGCTGGGCTTGAACTGGTTGGACGGCAGCATCCTACCAAGGTCGGGCCTGTTGACCTCTTCGCTAAGGCAAAGAATGGAGACCTCGTCGTTCTCGAACTGAAGAAAGGGCGTGCTGCCGACAAGGTATTCGGACAGGTTTGCCGTTACATGGGCTGCATTAAGTCCGAGCAATCGGCCAAAGGACCGAAAGTAAGAGGCTACATAGTTGGCCGAGAGGTCGACGAGAAGCTCCAATATGCGGCTAAAGTAGTGGAGCCTGGATTAATCGGCTTACAGGTCTTCGAACTTCGAGGCGAGAAGGGCGATGAAGACTGGATTCAGGTGTCTGCTATTTGAGTCCGCAGCCCGTGTGAACTGCCCTTCGCTCGTCGCCCTTCGAGGCCCGCGCTTTGCGCGGGCACCCCAGGGTGACGGAACGTCACGCCTCCGCGTCCGCCATCTGCGGCGCCGTGGCCGGCGACTTCTCCCCGGCCTTCGCCGGCTCGAGCGCGGCGGCGACGGCCTCCTCCACCCGCTCGAGCCAGACGAATTCCATTTCCTTGCGCGCGATCTCCGGGATGTCGTCGTAGTCGCGCTTGTTGCGCGCCGGCAGCATGACGCGGCGGATGCCGGCCGAGTGCGCGGCGACGACCTTCTCCTTGATGCCGCCGACCGGCAGCACCAGGCCGCGCAGCGAGATCTCGCCCGTCATGGCGGTATCGCTGCGGATGGTGCGGTCGGTCATCAACGAGGTCAGCGCCATGAACATGGCGACGCCCGCGCTCGGCCCGTCCTTCGGGATCGCGCCCGCCGGCACGTGGACGTGAATGTCGCTCTTCTCGAAGCGCTTCTCGTCGATGCCGAGCGCCGCCGCGCGGTTCTTGACGATCGACAACGCCGCCTGCGCGCTCTCCTTCATCACGTCGCCGAGCTGGCCCGTGAGAATGAGCCGGCCGGAGCCCGGGATGCGCGTGGCTTCGATGAACAGGATGTCGCCGCCGACCGGCGTCCAGGCGAGGCCGGTGGCCACGCCGGGCACGCTCGTTCGCATCGCCGTCTCGCTCTCGAAGCGCGGCGCGCCGAGGATCGGCACGAGGTCGTCGCGCGCGATCCGGATCGGCCCGCTCTGCCCTTCGGCAATGCGCACCGCGGCGTGGCGCAGCGCCTGGCCGATCTGGCGTTCCAGATTCCGCACGCCGGCTTCCCGGGTGTAGAGCTGGATGATGTCGCGCAGCACGTCGTCGCCGATCTCGACCTGGCCGTCTTTGAGGCCGTTGGCCTCCATCTGCCGCTTGACCAGATAACGATGGGCGATCTGCAGCTTCTCGTCGGCGGTGTAGCCGGCAAGGCTGATGATCTCCATGCGGTCGCGCAGCGGCCCCGGAATGGTGTCGAGCATGTTGGCCGTGGTGATGAACACCACGCGCGACAGGTCGAAGGGCACCGCCAGGTAGTTGTCGCGGAACGTGTTGTTCTGCTCGGGGTCGAGCACCTCGAGCAAAGCCGCGGACGGATCGCCGTGCACGCCGGCGCCGAGCTTGTCGATCTCGTCGAGCATCATCACGCAGTTGCGCGTGCCGGCCTTGCGGATCGCCTGGATGATGTTGCCGGGCAGCGCGCCGATATAGGTGCGCCGGTGGCCGCGGATTTCCGCCTCGTCATGCACGCCGCCGAGCGACACGCGGACGAACTTCCTGTCCATGGCGCGCGCGATCGACTGGCCGAGCGAGGTCTTGCCGACGCCGGGCGGACCGACAAAGCACACGATCGGCGCCTTGCCCTGCGGAGCGAGCTTGCGCACGGCGAGATACTCGATGATGCGCCGCTTGATCTTGTCGAGGTCGTAGTGGTCCTCGTCGAGAATGCGGCGCGCCTCGATGATGTCGATCGGCTTTTCCTCGGGCAGCTTCCACGGCAGCTCGATCAGCCAGTCGAGATAGGTGCGCACCATGCCGTATTCGCCGGCGGCTTCCGGCATGCGCTGCAGCCGGCGCAATTCCTTGCGCGCCTGGTCCTCGATCTCCTTGGGCATGCCGGCTTCGGCGATGGCCTTGTCGAGCTCGGCCATTTCGGCGGCCTTGCCCTCCTCGCCTTCGCCCAATTGCTTCTGGATCGCCGCCATCTGCTCGCGCAGCAGCACCTCGCGCTGACGTTCGTCGAGCGCGGACTTGGTCTGCTTGCCGATCTCCTGCGACAGGCGGAGGATTTCGATGCGGTGCGAGAGCAGCCGCAGGACCTTGTCCATGCGGGCCGCGATGTCGACCGTCTCGAGAATCTCCTGCTTCTCGTCCGGCTTGATGTCCATGTAGGCGGTGGTCAGATCGGCGAGCGCCGGCGGCGCGTCGATCGACTGGATCGCCGCCAGCAGTTCCTGCGGCACCTGCGGCAGGAGCTGGATCGCCTCGACCGCCTGCGCCTTCAGATTGACGAAACGCGCCTCGATCTCGGGGCTGCGCACGCCGGGCTCGGGAATTTGCCGGACCCGCGCCACCATGAACGGCCAGCCGGTCAGGAATTCCTCGATCTGGAAACGCGTCTCGCCCTGACAGACGAGGTGATGCGCACCGTCCGGCGCCGTGATGTAGCGCACGATGTTGGCGACCGTGCCCATGCGGTGCATGTCGTTCGCCGACGGTTCGGCGAGTTCCGGATCGCGCTGCATGAGGATGCCGACCTGACGCTGGTCGCGCACCGCCTGCTGGGCGGCGGCGACCGATTTCGTCCGGCCGAGCGTGATCGGCAGCACGAGTCCTGGAAACAGCACGGTCGAGCGCACCGGCACGATGATCAAGGCATCGGCCGGCAACGGCGGCAATCCGCCGTCTGATGCGTCTTTGGCTTCTTTTGCCTGTAATTCGATCTCAGCCACGATTGGTCCCTGCTTTCTGCAACGTGATCACCAGACAACCAGCGACGGCGGCGCGGTTGACGCCGTTGTAGCGGCCGGCCGGCAGCCGTACCCGGCGATAGAACCGGCCTTGCGGCAGTTCGAGCCGGTGGATCGTTGCGGTACGCAATTCCGGCGGCAGCGCGCGCACGCCGGCAATGACAAGTTCGCCCTCCTCGATGACCACCTGGGCGTCCTCGATGGCGACGCCGGGCAGCGCCACCAGCACCAGCACCTGACGGTCGTTCTCAAGGATGTCGACCGGCGGCTCCCAGGCGGGTTGCCGCGCCTGCGGGGCGCCGGGCCGGAACATCTCGCGGTGCATCCGTTCGGCGCGCGCGAGCATCTCGCACGCTTCCGACCACATCCAATCGCGGGCCACATCTCGGGCCATGGAAAGTCCCCCTTTGGGCTGGATGACGTTATGTGTGTGGCGGGAACCGGAAATTCAACGGCCGGGAATGAGCGGAGAAACGCACAGTCAACCGCTCGTCCCCGCGAAAGCGGGGACCCAGAGAGTCACCGCAATGTCTCATCGGCCCATCTGGATTCCCGCTTGCGCGGGAATGAGCGGAGAAAGGTTTATTTCGGCTCGCGGCGTTTGCGCTCGGCGTCATTCCAGAGGGCGGCCACGAGGGCCGCCCCTACGGGATCGCACGCCCGCGTTGCGGTCATAAGTCTGGCAATCCGGGGCCTATTCGCTAAAATGGCCGTTCAACGAGTCAATTCGCACGCACGGGAGTAAGCCGAGGATGGCGCAGGTTTTCGTCTGCAGTGAGCTTGAAATGAAGGACGGCGACGTCCGTATCGTCCGGCAGGACAAGGTCGAGGTCGGCGTCTACCGGCACGACGGATCGTACTACGCCTACCGGAACCACTGCGCGCACCAGGGCGGCCCGGCCTGCGAGGGCATCGTGCGCGACAAGGTCGTCGACCTGTTCGGTCCGGACCGCACCTTCCTCGGCCAGACCTACGACAAGGACGAGCCGCACATCGTCTGCCCCTGGCACGGCTGGGAGTACAAGCTCAAGACCGGCGAATGCGCGCCCGATCCGAAAATCCGGCTCAAGCGCTACGAGGTCGTCAAGCGCGAGGGAGGCGTCTATGTCGTCCTCTGACGTGCTGGAGCGGCCCACCGATACCCTGGCGCGCGCCGCCGCGATGCTCGGCGCCGCCGTGGAGAATCCAGAGCAGGTCGCCGACGCCGATCTGCGCGCGCTGATCGCCAACGCGGCGCGGCTCTACGCCGTGAAGGCCGAGGACGGCATGCGCACGCCGCTGCCGCCCGACAAGGGCGGCGTCACCATCGACGACACGATGATCCTCGCCACCGATCTCCTGCACGCGCTCAATGTGCAGCTGTTCGAGTTGTCGATGTGGCAGGCGATGACCGGCAACTGCATCGCCCCGCATCAGCGCGTCGACACCCCGCAATCCCGCTAATCCAAACTCGCGCCCAGCCAAAGGGAACAGCCATGAACGTGATGACGCCGATCGTCCGCGATCCCAGCCAGCAAAAATTCGACACCACGGACCACCTCGCCCACGCCGCGCAGCAGGCCGAGGAGCGCCACTACGAAGACTTCATGATCATCGACGTCGACTCGCATCACTACGAGACCGGCTCGTTCAAGGACATTCTTCAGTACATCGAAGACCCGGTGATGCGCGATCAGTTCAAGTACACCAAGGGTCAGACCTTGATGCTCCGCTCCACCGGCGGCTTCCAGGAGATGGCCGGCCGCATCGCGCGTTACGAATACCGCAACAGCGAGCAGATCGTGCCGGGCGGCCGGCACCGGGACATCACGTCGACGCTCAAATGGATGGACGCCATGGGCGTCGACGTCGCGTGCCTGTTTCCAACCCCGATGCTGGGCTTGGGCCTCAACCCCATCGTCGAGGTCGAGGTGCAGTACGCGCACGCCTATAACCGCTGGCTCACCGAAGAGATCCTCGCGCACGAGCCGCGCATCGTTTCGATGCTGTATCTGCCGATGAACGATCCGGTCGCGGCGCTGAAAATGGTGGAAGAGTTTTCCGGCCGCCAGGGCGTGGTCGGCTTCCTGGTCACCACCGTGCGTTACAAGCCGCTCTACAACAACGTCTACATGAAGCTCTATGCGGCGCTGGAGGAACGCGGCCTACCGCTCGCGTTCCATGCGGCGACCAACTGGGGCGACCAGAGCATGGCGATCACCAACAAGTTCATCGCCAGCCACGCGCTGGGCTTCACCTGGTTCAACGTCGTGCACATGACCAACTGGGTGGTGAACGGCATTCCGGAACGCTTCCCGGGACTGAAATCGATCTGGATCGAAAGCGGGCTCGCCTGGGTGCCGTTCCTGATGCAGCGCCTCGACAACGAATACATGATGCGCTCGTCGGAGACGCCGTCGCTCAAGCGCAAGCCTTCCGATTACATGCGCGAGATGTACTACACCTCGCAGCCGATGGAGATGATCGGCAACCGCACCATGCTGGAAGAGACGTTCAAGATGATCGCTGCCGACACGCAGCTCGTCTACGCGTCGGACTATCCGCACTGGGACATGGACCTGCCGTCGACGATCTACGACCTGCCGTTCCTGAGCCTGCAGGCGAAGAAGAACATCCTGGGCGAGACCGCGCGCAAGCTGTTCAAGCTCGACACCATCCTGTCCCCGGAGAAGAAGGCCCGCCTCAAGGCCCGCGTTCCGGCCTAGCATCGCGGGCGGCGGCCGGATTTTTGCTCCGCTCGGTCCGGACCGCCGCACCCGCAGACCAGCGTTTGTACGCAACGGTGTCCCATGGCTGTTCCTCCGCCGCCGCTGCCGCCCGAAGTGCGCCGCCTTGAACTGACCCGCAGCACAGTCTTGCCGCTGCTTGGCGGCCGTGCCGCCTGGTCCCGCGAACATCTGCTGCCGATCTTCGCCACCATCGTCGTCGGCCTCACCCTGATCGCGGTGCCGATCCCGGGGCTGAAATTCAGCGACAACGCGCAGACCAACGCAGCCTGGCAAGTCTATGTGACGATCGCCGTCTACATCGCTTTTCTGGTCACCTATTACATCAACCAGATGTGCGGGCGGCCGCGCTCCGGATGGCTGCTGGCGCTGGTCGGCCTGTTCACGCTCATGACGCTCGGTACCAGCCTATGGGTCGCCTGGTATAAGCTGTTCTACATCGTGCTGCCGGCCGCGCAGTGGCAGAAATCCACGATCGCCGCCGTGCGCATTGCCGGCTGGTGGTTCGGGACCGGGCTTTGCGAGGAAGGCTTCAAGGCCTGGCCGCTTATTGCGCTCGCCCTGTTCGGTGCGGGAATGACGGCGCTCGGCCGCCGCACCACGGGATGGCTGGGGCGGTTTCTTTCGGCGTTCGGCAAGCGCTTCGGGTTGTTTGAACCGCTCGACGGCATCGTCATGGGCGTCGCCTCGGGCTGCGGCTTCTTCATCGCCGAAACGCTGGTGCAATACGTCCCCGGTGTGATGAAGCAGGTGAAATATCCGGGCGCGCAGGCGTTTAACGGCCTCGTTCTGCTGCTCGGACGCGGCCTGCCCGACATCGCCGAGCATTCCGCCTGGGCCGGCCTGTTTGGCTATTTCATCGGACTGGCAGTGCTGCGGCCCGGCATGGCGCATATCCTCATTCCGCTCGGCTGGCTGAGCGCCGCGGCTTTGCACGCCGGATGGGACGCGATCGACGTCGTCACCAGCAACGGTCTTGTCATTCTGGGCTTCTGGGTGTTCGTCGGGCTGCTCAGCTACGCGCTGCTTGCCGGTGCGATTTTCAAGGCTCGTGAAATTTCGCCGCGCCGCCATTCCAGGGTCGCAGCCGGCTTGCAGAGACCGCCCGGCTTCGCCGCCAAGCCCGCCGTCGCTTCGTTGCCGCTCGCCGTTGCGGAAGCGCCGGACGGGGACTGATCGCGCGTTTTGTCCAAGGTCACACCAACCGGGGGCGCAACATGTCGGGCATCATCCAGCGGCTGAAGTCCGCTTCCGCGCTCGAACGCGCAGCGATTCTCGCAATTCTCGCGGCCGTCTCGGCGCTGCTGTCGTGGAGCCTGCCGGAGCCGGACATCGTGTTCTTTCACAGGACGCCGATGCTGCCGGCCCTATGGTTCGGCGTGGTCCTGTGCGCCGGCGTGGCGCTGTGGTCGTCGCGGAGTCCATTCGCGCTCGTGGTCGTTCTCCTGGCGTCCGGCGTCGCATGGCTCGCCGCGTTCGAAGCCACAGTTCACGTTCACAGCACCATTGAAGATCAAATAGTCTCCCAGTCCGGCGCGCCGGTGCCGAATTTCAGCGTGCCGGTGGTGAACTATCTCCTGGGCTTGTGCGGGATGCTTGGCGGGCTGATCGGAAGCGGCGTTCTGGTTCTCATCGTCTCCACGGTCGTGAGCAGCATTCGCTCGGTACAGTCTTGGACGCGCACCATTCTGATCGGGACGGTCGCGGGACTTTTTCTCGAATGCCTCGCAAGCCGAGCGGCAGGCGATTTGTTCATCCACACCGATAGCCTGCTGCCGCTGTTCCTGGTCTGGCAGATGAGCGTCGCGGCTTCGATGGCATACAGTTTCGTCAAGCCCCGCTGAGCCAAGCACCGCCATTACTCCTGGAACCGTGCGTGCCACAGCAAACCTAGCCCGCAGTTGGCGATTTTTCGTGTTTTATGATCCCGCACCCAGCCTGACCATGCGATGCAAATAAGTCCGAGTGACGTTGAAGTGCAAATTTTATCCTCCGCTTCATCCTTTATAGCCCCTTGATGGTCGTTACGTAAAAGACCTGAGGTGAAATTCGGTGTTTTCATCATCGAGGCAAACAAACCTAAAGCATTGCGGCTTAATAAGGCTTCGTACACGTCCAGATTCGGATCGCGACCGGCAGCACCGAGGTGGATCATGGTGCCTCGCTTTCTCCAGATTATTTTTGCAGCGCTCCTGCTGTTGCCGAACGGAGCCACGGCCGGTCCAATTAAGCTAAAGCTTTCGTTTTTTACTTCCGACCGCTCCAGCATTTATCAATGCCAGATCGAGCCGTTCGTGCGCGCCGTGAACGCCGAACGCTCCGATCTCATACAGATTGCCGTCTATTTCAGCGGCGCGATCAGTCCTGCGCAAGATGAGCAGATTCAACTCGTCACGGGGGAGGGCGCCGATCTGGCGCTGGTGGTCCCGTCCTCCTCGCCGCAACGCTTCGCCGATACCGCTGTTATGGAGATGCCCGGGCTTTTTCGCGACGAATTCGAAGCCAGCAGGATCTACAGACAGTTGACCCAAGCTGGGGCGCTCGAAGGCTACGAAAAACTTCTCGTACTCAACTCCGTCGTTTCAGCCGGCGAGAGCATCCACAGCCGCAAGCCGATCTCCCGACTCGACGAATCGAAGGGTCAGAAAATTCGCGTCAACAACAGTATCGAGGCCGATGCGCTGCGCGCATTCGGCGCCCTCCCGATCAAGCTGCCGCTGAATCGCACCATGGATGCCCTTGGTGCGGGAAACATCGACGGCGTGACAGTCCCACCCGCAATGCTGTTCGAATTCGGCTTTGGGCGCATAACCACTCACCATTACATGATACGCCTGGGCGGAGTACCGACCTTCCTGGCGATGAACCGCAAGAAATTCCTCAGCCTCCCAGCGCCCGCGCAGGATATCCTGCGCAAGCACAGCGGCGAGCAGATGTCTGATCGTGTTGCTTCCTGCTTCGCCAACGCAAATCAAGAAGTGCTGAAGCAGCTGCGCGCCGATCAGCGGCGGCAAGTGGTCGATCCTTCGCCGAACGACGAGGCCACCATCCAGCGCGTGCTCTCGACGGTGCGAGACCAATGGTCCGAGTTAAGCCCGCACAACAGGAATCTATTGGCCCGAGTCCAGGCCGAGATCGCCGCATCCCATGCAGCGGAACGTTGAGGCGCCTATGGGTTCGTTAGCAACGGACTTGCAGTCAATCGCCGCAATGTCATGCCGGCTCGCCCGGTATGCTACGTGTGTAGCCGCACTGGCGGCGGCCGCTACGTCCCCGGCCGGCGCCGATCCGATGCAGCTCAAGCTCTCCTATTTCGGCAACGAGCATTCATCCACTTACCTCAACGGCGTTAAGCCGTTTGTCGACGCAGTCAATGACGAGGGCAAGGGGCTCGTCAATATCCAAGTCTATTTCGGCGGCACCCTCGGACGCTCGCAAGCCCAGCAGCCGCAACTCGTGCTCGACGGCGGCGCCGACATGGCGTTTCTCGTTCCGGGCGTGACACCGTACCGGTTCCCCGACAACACGCTGCTCGAACTGCCGGGCGTGTTTCAGAGTCCGCGCGAGGGTACCCTCGCTTACACCCGCCTGATCGCCAGACATGCGTTGCGCGGTTACGGCGATTTTTACGTGATCGGCGCGTATACCCCCGAGCCGAATGTCATCCATAGCCGCAAGCCAACCGGGTCGCTCGATGCACTCCGGGGTCAAAAAATCCGAACCAACAATCCGATTGAAGCTGAGTTGCTGTCGAAGCTGGGAGTTACGCCGACCGTTCTGGAAATCACTCGAATCGCTCAAGCAATCCAAGCCGGCGCAGTCGATGGCACCACTTTGAGTTCGACCGGCACGCTCGAGTTCGGTGTCGCGCGGGTCGCCCCCTATCACTACATGCTGCGCGTCGGCACGGCGCCGCTCGTGCTCGCGATGAGCCGCAAGCGTTTCTCCGGTTTATCGGAAAAGGCGCAGCTTCTCATCGCCAAGTACGCAGGGGATTGGGCAGCGCAGCAATGGGCAAGCGCCTATGAGGCATCCGAAAGGCATGCACTCGGACAGCTCCGAGCCGATCCCACACAGCACGTTGTAACACCATCGCAGGCCGATTCCGCAGCCGCCCAGCTTGTCTACCGATCTTTGATAGAAGCGTGGGCGGCGGAGACCCCTCGCAACCGCGAACTCCTCAATGCGCTTTACAAAGAACTTGCCGTCGTCAGAGCGGCCGACTAGCGCGGTAGTGTGGCGCAGCCTTGTTCTTCTGGCGTCGATCGTCTGCATTTTGGTCGGTGGAACCTGGCTGATCGTCAAGATGGCTACCGACCATCTCCTGGATCAGAACGCGACCAAAACGGCGCGAATGTGGGCGCAATACGTTGCCGCCAATGTTCCCGACCTCGAGCAGATAGCTGCGGGAGAGAATCCCTCCTCCGCGAGCATGACGTTTTTCGAAGCAACCCGAAAATCGGGCGAGGTCTTCACTTACACGATCTTTAATCGCTACGGTTACGCCATTCTGGTATCGGAGCACGAGCACGTCGCGCCCGTCGACCTCTCTACCTACAACGAGGATGCTGCCCTCGCGGTCAAGGAAAACCGACCGATCGTACGAGTCCGGGAAGGCAACGGTTCAGGCCAACCCCAATATGCCGCGGACGCCTATGTGCCGGTGCTGATCGCCGGCCGCCCGGTCGCGATAGTCGGTGCGAGCGTGGATCAGACAGCCGAACGCGACAGCTACTACCGCGTGTTTCTGCCGGCAGCAGCCTCGCTTTGTCTGTTGACGGCACTCTCATTCGGGCTGCCCGCGCTGGCCTGGTACCGCCGGACGCAAGAAAAGCAGCAGGCGGATCGCCGCATTCGTTACCTCGCCCATCACGACCAGCTTACCGGCTTGACGAACCGCACTCGCCTGATTGAACGGCTGGAAGCCGCGCTCGCCTTACTGCCAACTACCGGCGGCATGATCGGGATACATTTCATCGACGTTGACCACTTCAAGCAGATCAACGACTGTTTTGGCCACGACGCCGGCGACTTCTTCCTGAGCAGCATCGGCGAACGCCTGCGGAACTTGGCGCGGATTGACGACATCGTCTCGCGTATGGGCGGCGATGAATTTGTGGTCGTACAGATGGGGCTCGCTGAGAAGACACAGGCCGAGGCTTTCGCGCGACGGATCGCGTCCACTTTGGGCTCGCCTATCCTTTTCAAAGAACAGGAGATTCGTACTACCTTTACGATCGGCATTGCGGTCACCCCGGCGGACGGCGCGACGCCCGAGCGCCTGCTCAAGAGCGCCGATCTTGCTCTCTACAGCGGCAAGCTCGCTGGGCGCGACTGCATCCGTTTCTTTGCGCCGGAAATGGACGAACAACTGCAGAAACGCATCGCGCTGGAAAAGCTGATCCGCAATGCCATCTCGGAAGAGAGTTTTGTGCTGCATTATCAACCGATGTTCGAAATCAAGAGCAAAGAACTCATCGGATTCGAAGCGCTGGCGCGACTGCCGGGTCCGAACGGCAAGTTGATCCCGCCGGCCATTTTCATTCCGATCGCCGAGGAAATGCGGCTGATCGACAAGCTCGGAGCGCTGGTACTGCGGGAGTCCTGCCGTACCGCGGTCAACTGGCCTGCGCATCTGATGGTGGCGGTGAATCTGTCGCCCGCGCAGTTCAATTCCGGTACCATAGAGGAGGTCGTCGCCGAAGCCTTGCGGGCTTCCGGCCTCGAGCCGCGGCGACTGGAACTCGAGGTCACCGAAACGCTCGTATTGCGCGATGCCGACGCGGCGCTCGCCACGCTGCGGCGGCTCAAGGCCATGGGCGTCTCGATCGCGATGGACGATTTTGGCACGGGGTACTCGAGCCTGAGTTATCTTTGGCGGTTCCCGTTTGATAAGATCAAGATCGACAGATCATTCATGGAAGGTTTCGGAAAATCCGGGCGCGACGTCGAGACGGTCATAAAATCGCTCGTCGCGCTCGGGCGCGAACTGAACATGCGCGTAACCGTGGAAGGCGTCGAAACGCCCCAGCAGGTCGATTTCCTGTATGATGTTAATGCCGACCAAGTCCAGGGCTTCTATTTCGGCAAGCCTATGCCACCGACCGAGATCGGCGCCGAGCTCATTGGCGCCTTCCGCCGGGGGCAACCCGCCGAGCCGCGCGGCGACGCCAAGCTGCTAGCGATCAAGTAAACAGAAACTACATTGACGTGGCAGCAAGGGATGTGCCCCGCACACCTTGCGCCAGCGCGCTGACCAGATCGGCCACCGCCGGCACGGTCGCCGGCGTCGACTTGCTGTCGGGCGCCAGAACTCTTGCGCACGGCATCCACCAGCGCCGAGCCGACGACGACGCCATCGGCGCCACGCGCGAGTGCCGCGGCCTGCTCGGCGGTGCGCACGCCAAAGCCGACGCAGACCGGCAGGGTGGTGTGGCGCTTGATCCGCACGACCGCATCCGCGACCTTGCCGGCATCGGGCGCCGCCGAGCCGGTGATGCCGGTGATCGACACGTAATAGACGAAGCCCGAGGTGTTCTTCAGCACGGTCGGCAGCCGCTTGTCGTCCGTCGTCGGCGTGGCGAGGCGGATGAAACTGACGCCTGCGGCAAGCGCCGGCAGGCACAATTCCGCATCTTCCTCCGGCGGCAGATCGACGACGATCAATCCATCGACGCCCGCTGATTTGGCGTCGGCGAGAAAACGATCGACGCCATAGACGTAGATCGGATTGAAATAGCCCATCAGGACAATCGGCGTCGCATCGTCACCGCGGCGGAATTCGCGCACCAGCGCGAGCGTCCGCTTCATATTCTGCCCGGCCTCGAGCGCACGCAGCCCGGCCGCCTGGATCGCCGGACCGTCGGCCATCGGATCGGTGAACGGCATGCCGAGCTCGATCACGTCGGCGCCGGCGGCCGGCAGTGCTTTGAGAATCCCGAGCGCGGTGTCGTAATCCGGATCGCCCGCCATGGTGAAGGTGACGAGCGCCGGCCGGCCTTCTTTTTTCAGCGCGGCGAAGCGCGCATCGATGCGGGTATTGCTCATCTCGTCCCGCGCTCCAGATGATGCGCCACGGTCTCCAGATCCTTGTCGCCGCGGCCGGAGAGATTGACCACCATCAGATGATCCTTCGGTTTCTTCGGCGCGAGTTCCAGAACCTTGGCGACGGCGTGCGCGGGCTCAAGCGCCGGGATGATGCCTTCGAGCTTGGAGAGCAGCTGGAAGGCGTGCAGCGCCTCGTCGTCGGTCGCCGACAGAAACGTGACGCGGCCGACGTCGTGCAGCCAGGAATGCTCGGGCCCGATGCCCGGATAGTCGAGACCGGCTGAGATCGAATGCGCTTCGTTGATCTGGCCATCGTCGTTCATCAGCAAATATGTGCGGTTGCCATGCAACACGCCTGGTTTGCCGCCGGCGATGGAGGCGGCATGCTGGCCGGTGTCGATACCGTGGCCGGCCGCCTCGACGCCGTAGATCTCAATATCGGTGTCGTCCAAGAACGGATGAAACAGTCCCATGGCGTTCGAGCCGCCGCCGATACAGGCGACGAGCGAATCGGGAAGTCGGCCTTCGGCCTTTTGCATCTGTTCGCGCGTTTCGCGGCCGATGATCGACTGGAAGTCGCGCACCATCATCGGATAAGGATGCGGTCCCGCGATGGTGCCGATGCAATAGAACGTCGAGCCGACGTTGGTCACCCAGTCGCGCAGCGCCTCGTTCATCGCGTCCTTGAGCGTCTTCGAACCTGATTCGACCGGCACCACTTTGGCGCCGAGCATCTTCATGCGAAACACGTTGGCTTTCTGCCGCTCGACGTCGACCGCGCCCATGTAGACGATGCATTCGAGATCGAAGCGCGCGCACAAGGTCGCGGTCGCGACGCCGTGCATGCCGGCGCCGGTCTCGGCGATGATCCGTTTCTTGCCCATGCGCTGCGCCAGCATGATCTGACCCAGCACATTGTTGACCTTGTGGGCGCCGGTGTGATTGAGCTCCTCCCGCTTGAGATAAATCTTCGCACCCAAACCGCCGGAGGCGGCCTGCGACCTGCAATGGGAGGTCAGCCGTTCGGCGAAATAGAGCGGCGACGGGCGGCCGACGTAATGCGCCAGATAGCCGTCCATCGCTTTCTGGAAGGCCGGATCGGCCTTGGCCTCGGCGTAGGCTTTCTCCAGATCGAGGATCAGCGGCATCAGCGTCTCGGCGACAAAACGGCCGCCATAGATGCCGAAATGCCCGTGCTCGTCGGGGCCGGTGCGGAACGAATTCAGCTTCTGTTGCACGGTCATCCGCACTCTTTCCCACGTTCGAGGCAGCGTCGCAATTGCCCCCACAAAACAGCTCCGGTTCGGGCCCGACCGCAGAGCCGGCTTGGCGTCTTCAGCCGCAGCCTCAGCGCGACTTCGCCTCCACGGGACGCGGGGGAACATCGAGCCGTTCCGCCGCCTGTCGCGCGGCGCGCACGAAGGCGCGGATTTTTTCCGGGTCCTTTTGTCCGGGCGCGCGCTCAACGCCCGAAGAAACGTCGACGCCGGGAGCGCGCGTGATCCGCAACGCCTCGGCCACATTTCCTGCATCCAGGCCGCCCGACAGCATGAAGGGAATGCCGAGATCGAGATCCTGGAGCAAATGCCAGTCGAATGGATTGCCGAGGCCGCCCGGCCGTGTCGCCTCGCGCGGCGCGCGTGCGTCGAACAGCATGCGGTCGGCGAAATTGGCGTAAAGCCGGACCGGCGACAGATCGGCGCGAACCGCTATCGGGATCGCCTTCATCACCGGCAAGCCGAAGCGCGAGCGAATGGCGCCGACGCGCTCGGGCGTCTCACGGCCGTGAAGCTGGAGCAGATCGGGCTTCAAGGCATCGACGATGTCGCGCAGCGTGTGATTTGTGGCGTCGACCGTCAGCGCCACCTTCTGCGCGCGCGAACCGACGCGCGCGCCAAGACGCTTCGCCGCCTCGAAGCCGATATGCCGCGGCGACGCCGGAAAGAATACGAAACCCACCATGTCGGCGCCGGCATCGAGCGCGATGTCGAGCGCTTCGGGCGTCGAGAGGCCACAGATTTTAACGACGACTTTCATGGCGTTGAACAATTAGTCCGCACTGAAAGCAATAATATAAGGGTCAATCGGTACTCGTCATCGCGCCGGAGGTTTAAGCCGCAGCCGCGGCGGCGGCTCCTGCTCGCGCGGGACGATGCTTGGTTCGGCAGCCTTTTCCACCAGCGCATCGAGCCTGGCGCGCAAGTCACCCGCCTCGCGCTCAAAGCGGCGCGCCATTCTGCGCCAACGGCCATGACTGAGCCGGACCGCCAGACCGCCGACGATCACGCCAATGACAAGCGCCGCCAGAACGATCACGAACAGCGGCAGCGACAACGCCGCAGCGGGCGCGCTCGGGCTGAACGGATCGAATGACAGCGTCACGGCCTGCCGGTTGGCAACGGCAAACGCGATGATGACGATGGCGAGCGGCACCAGGATCAGCGCCGCAACAAATCTGCGCAGCAAGTGTTGCTCCAACTTACTCCGCTCATTCCCGCCCGGGCGGGAACTGGGAACGAGCGGAATTATCCGGCGACCTCGTCAGGACGATTGAGCCGCTCGCGCATTTCCTTGCCGGTCTTGAAGAAGGGCACGCATTTCTCATCGACCGAGACATGGGCGCCGGTGCGCGGGTTACGGCCGGTTCGCGCCGGACGCTCCTTCACCGAAAATGCGCCGAAACCGCGCAACTCAACGCGATCGCCGCGCGCCATGGCGGTGATGATCTCACCGAGGATCGCGTTGACGATGTTCTCGACGTCACGCTGATAAAGATGTGGATTTTGATCGGAAATTTTCTGGACGAGTTCCGATTTGATCATGTTGGCCGCCTCTGATCGCTCGCGAACGCTGCCGTCTTAATCTCAATCGTTTGCAGGAGGTTGCCAAAGCGCCAACAGACCGTCAAGGTTGAAGCGGCCGAGCGTGCCCATGCCGTCGAGCCCGGCGAACTGACGCGCCAGACCGTCGAGACCGAGCGCCTTGAGCGCAGCCACCGCGGCGGCGTGCAGGAACGGCAAGTCGTCGAGCCGGCTGTGCAGGCTATAGTCCCGCACCGCCAGGCTGGCGCTGATCTTCTTGTTTTTCACCAGCCAGGCTTTTGCCGTCCGCTCGTCGCCGAGCGCATCGATCAGTTTCAGCGGCAATCCCTGATGGCCGGTGAAGACCCTGCCGTCGTCGATCGCGGCAAGCTCGGCATCGGTCAAGTGACGGCGGTCCTTCACCAGGTCTTTGAACCAGGCGTAGGAATCCAGAATGATCGATTGGATCGCGGCGCGCGCTTCGGGGCTTGTCGGCTCGAAACCGTTCGGCGCCGCTTTCAACGGCGTCGACTTGATCAACTCGACCTTGACGCCGATCTTGCCGAGCAGGTCGGTGAAGTTCGGAAACTCGAACAGCACGCCGATCGAGCCCACCAGCGAGGTCTGCTTGGCGACGATATAATCGCCGGAGATCGCGGTAATGTAGGCGCCGGACGCCGCCAGACTGTCGACCACGACGGCGATCGGCTTCTTGGCACGGACGCGGCCGAGCGCATCGTATAATTGCTCGGACCCGGCAGTGGTGCCGCCGGGCGAATCGACGTGGAGGATCACCGCCTTCGCGGCCGACAAGTCGGCCAGCCGGTCCAGCTGACGCACGCGCTCCTCGTCGTCGCGGATGAGGCCGGTGATCGTGACGCGCGCGATATAGGGGCCGGTGACGAGACCCCGCCGGCTGACCGCCGCCGCGGCGAAGCCGATCCCCAGCACAATCACGCCGATGGCGACGACCCGCCAGAAGGTGAGCTTGCGCCGCATCCGGCGGCGATCAACGATCAGGTCGGCATCAAGCGACATATGTAGAGCCCTCAGCGGCTTCGACCTCGGTTGCTCCGCTCATTCCCGCGAACGCGGGAATCCAGACGCAAAGAGCTGGGTCCCCGCTTTCGCGGGGACGAGCGGCCGGCGGCTACTCCTTGCCCTCTTCTTCCTTCTCCTCTTCGCCTTTGCGGCGAAGAGCGGTGCCCAGGATATCGCCGAGAGTCGCGCCGGAATCCGACGAGCCGTACTGGGCGATCGCCTCTTTCTCTTCGGCGACTTCCAGAGCCTTGATCGACACGGTGACCTTCTGGGTGCGGCGGTCGAACTGGACCACGCGGGCATCGACCTTCTGGCCGACGGCGAAGCGGTCAGGCCGCTGCTCGGAACGGTCGCGCGCCAGTTCGGCGCGGCGGATGAAGGTGACGAACTCGGTACCGACAACCTTGACGTCGATGCCGCCTTCCTTGACGTCGACCACCTCGCAGGTGACGACCGCGCCTTTCTTCAGCTCGCCGGCCACCGCCGCTTCACCAGAGACCGCGCCGCCGTCCGCCAGCTGCTTGATGCCGAGCGAGATGCGCTCCTTCTCGATGTCGACGTCGAGCACCTGCGCGCGGACCTTGTCGCCCTTCTTGTATTCCTCGATGACCTGCTCGCCCGGCCGTTTCCAGTCGAGATCGGACAGATGCACCATGCCGTCGACATCGCCGTCGAGCCCGAGGAACAAGCCGAACTCGGTCTTGTTCTTGACCTCGCCTTCGACTTCGGAGCCGGCTGGATACTTCTCGACGAACACCTCCCACGGATTGCGCATGGTCTGCTTCAGGCCGAGCGAGATGCGCCGCTTGACCGGATCGACCTCGAGGACTTGCACCTCAACCTCTTGAGACGTGGAAACGATCTTGCCCGGATGCACGTTCTTTTTGGTCCACGACATTTCGGAAACGTGGATCAGGCCTTCGATGCCGGGCTCGAGCTCGACGAACGCGCCATAGTCCGTGATGTTGGTGACGCGGCCCGTGAACTTGGCGCCGACCGGATACTTGGCTTCGATGCCCTGCCACGGATCGTCGAGCAGTTGCTTCATGCCGAGCGAGATGCGGTGGGTCTCGTGGTTGATCTTGATGATCTTGACCTTCACCTGCTGGCCGATGTTGAGCACCTCGGACGGATGATTGACCCGCCGCCAGGCAATATCGGTGACGTGCAGCAGACCGTCGATGCCGCCGAGATCGACGAACGCGCCGTAGTCGGTGATGTTCTTGACCACGCCGTCTATGACCTGGCCCTCTTCGAGATTCTGCACCAGTTCCTGGCGCTGCTCGGCGCGAGTCTCTTCCAGCACCGTGCGGCGCGACACGACGATATTGCCGCGGCGCCGATCCATTTTCAGGATCTGGAACGGTTGCTGATTGTTCATCAGCGGGGAAACATCGCGAATGGGCCGAATATCGACCTGCGAACGCGGCAGGAACGCCACTGCGCCGTCGAGATCGACGGTAAAGCCGCCCTTGACCTGATTGAAGATGACGCCGGAGACCTTCTCGTTATTCTGGAAGGCCTTTTCCAGCTTGCCCCAGCTCTCCTCGCGCCGCGCCTTGTCGCGCGACAGCACCGCCTCGCCGAGCGCGTTCTCGACCCGCTCCAGATAGACCTCGACGGTGTCGCCTATCTTGATCTCGCTGTTACGGCCCGGGCCGGAGAATTCGCGCAAAGCCACCCGGCCTTCGGTTTTCAAACCGACATCGATGACGGCAACATCCTTTTCGATGCCGACGACCGTCCCCTTGACGACCGAACCTTCCTGCAGGTGACCATCGCCAAACGATTCCTCGATCATGCTGGCGAAATCTTCGCGCGTAGGCGCGGCGGTAGCGACTTGAGCCATAAACACTCCGGACCCCGTGAAATGAATTGATCCCGAATGTGCGACAGCCGCCGGGCTGTGCCGGCGGTTGGGGCCAGTGTCAGACGATCGGGACAAAGCTGCGGTCGGGCGCCTTACATGCGAAGCGAACGGGCTAACCTCCAATGACGAAAGCGGGATCAGCTCCGCTTTCGGCCCGTTCGGACAGCTTCGATGATATAGACGGCAGCCCGGACCGCGCGGATATAGCCGGTGCGGCCGCCGGGGGCAAGCCTGGGAGACCTACTCGATCGCGATTTTACCGCGTTGCACGGTCTCGCGCCAGAACGCGGCCTCGGTCTTTAAGCTCGCCGCGAACTGCGCGCGCGAAAGCTGCGGCACCAGCATGCCGAGCTTGGTGAACCTTTCCTTGACCAGATCGGTCTGTTGCGCCCGCTCAACCGACGCCGAAAGCAGGTCGAGCAGCGGATCGGGCGTCCCGGCCGGCGCGGCCATGCCGAACCAATTCGAGGCCGCAAAGCCCGGATAGCCGGATTCCGCGATGGTCGGCACGTCGGGCAGCATGGGTACCCGCTCCCGCGTTGCCACCGCGAGCGCCGTGAGCTTGCCGTCGCGCAAACTCGTGCCGACCGCCGCGAGGCCGATCGGAAACACCTGTATTTCGTTCTTCAGCAGCGCCAACACGGCAGGCGGCGAGCCGCGATAAGGAATGCAGGTGATGCTCGTGCCGGTGGTTTGCTTGAGCCGCTCCATCATCAGATGATTGACGGTGCCGAGACTTGGCACGCCGTAATTGACCTTGCCGGGATTGGCCTTGGCATAGGCGATGAATTCCGCAAGCGTGCGCGCCGGCACCGCCGGGTTGGAGAACAGTACCAACGGCACCTCGGCGACCTTGGCGACGGGCGCGAGCGCGGTCAGCGGATCGAATGTCATCTTCATCACGAACTGATTGATGACGAAGTTGTTGGTGGCGCCGATGAGCACTGTTTCGCCGTCAGGCGCGGCGTGTGCGACCTCCTCGGTGCCGAGATTGCCCGAGGCGCCGGGCCGCGCTTCCAGGATCAGCTTTTGCCCGAGCTGCGGCTCCATGCTGACCGCCAGCAGATGCATGATGTTTTCGCCGACCCCGCCGGCGGCATATGGGCTGACCACACGAATGGGACGGTTGAACAGGACCGCGGCGCCCGCTCGTCGCACTGTCGCTGCCGCGAGCAATGCCGCGCCCAAGGCCGTTCGCCGTGTGAAGCGACGCATGATGATTAACCTCCCAGCCTAGAATTTCGGAAACAGCTGCTTGTCGGCGAGCCAGCGCGACATCGTCGGCCGCCGAAGGCGCGGCGCCGCGCGAAACTCATCGTGACGCTCCTTGTTCGGCCAGACCAGCGAAGGCGTGACCGCAAGCCGCGTCCGGATCGCCGAACGCGTCACATTAAATACCATCAGGTCCTGCGCCAGCGCGAGCGGGCCCGCATAGTGCTTGCGGATGTCGCGTTCGATCTCGGGCGCCGTGTCGAAGTCGTTGAAGAAGTGAAACACCACGGCCTGGCGGGGCTTCACCATATCCAGAACCTTGCCGCACTCCTCCGGCGCGGTGTGCGCCATCGTGCCGATGCCAATGGCGCTCTTTTCCGGATAGCCGGAGCGCTCAACGAGCTGCTTCACGGTGTTGAAGCATTCGTGGATCAACAGATCGGCGCCCTGCGCGTTGTCGACGAAGAAGCGGCTTGGCGTGGTGTCGCCGGAAAACACAAAGACGAGCCCGTTCCATTCCAGCCGGTAACTTACCGGACCGTCATAGATGTGGATGGCGGGAAAGCTTTTGATGACGACGCCGTTGCGCTCGTACACCACGCCGGTCTTCCTGAAATCGAACTCGTGGACTTCGACTTCGGCGCCGGCGTCGGGCAGCAGTCCGAGCCTGGTGTCGGTGTCCCAGGCGAGCGACTCCATCTGCTTGTGTACAAAATGCTCGGTGCCGTATTTCGGCTCGGCGCCGGATGGACCGTAGAGCACCAGCGGCTTCACCCGTCCGCCGGTCCAGCTGCCGATCCAGACTTGTGCGAAATCCCCGACGTGATCGGCATGCAGGTGCGTGGCGAAATACGCGGTGATGTCCTGGTGCGGAATTTCCAGCGCAGTGAAATTCGCCTGCGACCCCGAGCCGAAATCCATAATGAACTTGTCGCCGTTGCCGAGCTCAATCAGCCAGGAACAATTGGCCTGCCCGCGGCGGACAAATGGCCGACCCGTACCAAGCGCGATAACGCGCATTTCGTCGGCGGCAAGCGGCTCGGTATTGGGGAAATAATAGTCGCGCTGGCTTGTCATGATCGGCTCTGTCCGCGGCGGCGCTCACCTGCGCTGGCGATGGGTTCGCACGTCTTCGATGACCTTGATAGCGGCGCGGAGGGCCGCATCGATGCTCAAATGCGAGGTATCGAGCAAGTGCGCGTCGGGCGCCTGAACGAGCGGAGCGGCGGTGCGGCGCGAATTGCGCTCGTCGCGGCGGCGCAGATCGGCCAGCACCTCGGCCTCGTCGGCCGCCTCGCCCCGACCGCGCAGCTCTGTCACGCGGCGTTTGGCCCGCACTTCCGGTGAAGCTACTACAAACAACTTTACGTCGGCACCTGGCGCGATGACCGTGCCGATATCGCGGCCATCGAGCACGGCACCGGGCGGCCGCACCGCGAAGGCGCGCTGGTAGTTCATGAGCGCTTCGCGCACCTGCGGGATCGCCGCCACCACCGAGGAGGCCTCGGTGATTCTCTGGGTCTTCAGCGCGCCTTCGTCGAATTTCGCCGGATCAAGCGCCGCCGCCGCCCCGATCGCCCGTTCGGCATCGTCGGGCGAAAATCCGGCGTCGAGCACCGCCTTGGCCACCGCACGATAAAGCAGCCCGGTGTCGAGGTGGTGCAGTCCATAAATCTGCGCAATCTGCCGCGCGATGGTGCCTTTGCCCGACGCGGCCGGTCCGTCGATGGCGATGATCATGCCAACTCCGCGCCCAGGCTCTGCATAAGCGTCACAAAGCCCGGGAAGCTCGTGGCGATGAAAGCGCCGTCGTCGATCTTGACCGGCTGCTCGCTCGCCAGCCCCATCACCAATGCCGACATCGCGATGCGATGATCCATATGGGTCGTGACCAGCCCGCCGCCCGGCGCGCGTCCCCTGCCCCGCACGATCAGATCGTCAGCGTCGATTTCCACCTCGACGCCGTTGTCGCGCAACAACGCCGCGGTGGCGGCAAGCCGATCGGATTCCTTGACCCGCAATTCCTTCAAGCCCCGCATCACCGTCTCGCCCTCGGCGAAAGCAGCAGCGACCGCCAGCACCGGATACTCGTCGATCATCGACGGCGCGCGCGCCGCGGGCACCGTGACGCCGCGCAGCGCCTGGCCGCCGCGCACACGCAGATCGGCGACCTCCTCGCCGCCTTCGATGCGTACGGCGAGGCGCTCCACCGACGCCCCCATCTCGGCGAGCGTCGTCAACAACCCCGTGCGTAAGGGATTCATCATCACGCCTTCAAGCATTACCTCCGAACCCGGCGTGATCAGCGCGGCGATCAGCGGAAATGCCGCCGAGGATGGATCGGCCGGCACGACGATCGGCGCCGGCGTGAGCTCCGGCTGACCGGTGAGCGTAATACGGCGGCCGGCGCCACCCTCGCCCGCCGGCTCGACGCGAACTTGCGCGCCGAAATGCTGGAGCATTTTCTCGGTATGGTCGCGCGTCGCCTCGCGCTCGATCACTACCGTTTCGCCCGGCGCCGAGAGCCCGGCGAGGAGCGCCGCCGATTTGAGCTGCGCCGACGGCACTTGTGGCTCGAACACAATCGGAATTGGGTCGCGCGCGCCCGCCAAGGTCAGCGGCAGTCGTCCGTCAGTCGACGACAGCGTACGGGCCCCGATCCGCTCCAGCGGATCGAGTATGCGCCGCATCGGGCGCTTGCGCAGCGACGCATCGCCGTCGAACGCGGCGGTGATCGGACAGCCGGCGACCGCGCCGAGCATGAGCCGGCAGCCCGTGCCGGAATTGCCGAAATCAAGCGTCTTGGCCGGCGCGGCGAAGCCGGCGACGCCGACGCCGCGGACGTGCCACACGCCACCGCCACGCTGTTGCAGCTGAGCGCCAAGCTCACGCAGCGCCTGTGCCGTATTGAGCACGTCCTCGCCTTCGAGCAGGCCGTCTACCCGTGTCTCTCCGACCGTGAGCGCCCCGAGAATCAGAGCCCGTATCGAGATCGATTTATCGCCCGGCACCCGCGCGCGGCCTTTCAGCGGGCCATTGCGCCGGGCAGTTAGCGGGATTCGACGTTCAGACATGACAAAATCCGGGCCCGGAAGCTCGATCCGGCGCGGCTTCTAGCACGATGACCCGGTCACGTCGCCTCCGGTAGCGTCCAGGGTTACTCTTGACGAAACGAATGCTATTGACAGCCGGGGCCGGGCTCGCCAAGTGAACCCCCCAAAGCGCACCGCGCCACCCTGCAATGCTGCGGCGGTAGGCGGCGAGCGCATCCGGATCACTCTAGTCAGGGTTACTGAACTCATGGCCAAGCCCGAACTCGGCACCAAGCGCATCTGCCCCGAAACCGGCCGCAAGTTTTACGACCTCAACAAGGACCCGGTGATCTCGCCCTATACGGGCAAGGTCGTGCCGATCGAGCCGCTCGCGCGCGCGCGTCCGGAACCGCCGGCCGCGCGCGCTGCCCCCGCGCCGGTCGAGGAGGTTGCCGCGCCAGAGCCCGCCGATGCGGAATTCGTCTCGCTCGAGGAGGCCGACGCCGAGGCATCGGGCGGCGCGGCGAAGAAGCCGGCGCCGGCAGGCGAGGCCGAGGTCGAGGAAGAAGAAGTGGAGATGGACGACGAGGGCATGGACGATGCCGCGTTCATCGAAGAGCAGGAGGAAGAAGACACCGACGTCACCGATATCATCGGCAGCGATCGGGAGAACGAGGAGGAAGGCTGATCCCTGTTCGGCAGTCTGAAATCGAAAGGCGCATGAGAACGTTGAATTGCGTGCGTCCGCCTGCCATGGTGATTTCCGACTTGTGATTTCCGCGCCCGCTCGGGCGCACGGGGCCATAGCTCAGTTGGGAGAGCGCTTGAATGGCATTCAAGAGGTCGGGGGTTCGACTCCCCCTGGCTCCACCAAAAAATCAAGTCGTTAGAGGAAGCAATCGCCAGCGCTAACGACTTGATAACGACTACAACGAGCCGGCGGCCGTGAGGTCGCCGGTTTTTGTTTTTGGGTAAGCGGAAATTGCGTTTTGGAGCTGCCCGAATTGCACATCGCGTGGCTGCGCGCAAAAAGCCGATCAAGAAGCTGATCAGGAAAACTGATTGTGCGGACAGTCGTCCGGCTGCGCACGCTCGCCGATGAACGCTTCATGATGCCGCTGTTGCTGTTCTGCGGAGAAGGCCATATGAGTACCGCAAATCAGCGAAAGCGAGGCACCTCAGTGGCTAAGGCGCGGAAGCCGAAAGGCAAGACTGAACATGCGAAGACTGAACATGCGTGGCGCGTGATTCGAAGGAGCAATGAAGAGGTGACCGTCACCGCAGAGGGATTGACAGTGATAGACGGAGAGCTGGTGTTCACAACAAATGGCGTGCCCGTCAGGATCATTGCGGCTGATACCTATACTGACGTGGAGCTCCTGGCGTCGGCTTAGTGTGGCGGGCATTCAAGAGGTCAGCGTCGACCGGCTCCGCCAAAAAAAGATCAGCGCCAACTGCCGTGGGCGCTGATTTTCATTTTTCGGACAGCGACAAGCCGGGCCGCCGAGGGCGGCGCCGCGCCGCTCAGCGCTGACTCACCGCGTCCGGATCGATGAGCGGCGTGATCCGCCGGATCGCGACGCGCCGGTTGGCCCGTTCTGCTCCGCCGGTCGCCACCTTCAGAAATTGCTTGCCGTAACCCTGCGTCGCCAGGTTCTCCGCCGGAACGTGGAATTGCTCGGTCAAGGCGACGGCGACCGACTCCGCGCGCCGGTCGGACAATGACAGGTTGTCGACGTCCGAGCCGACCGCGTCGGTGTAGCCTTCGACAAGAAAGACTTCCCGCGGATTGCGCTCTATGGCGCGATTGAGCGCCTCGGCGATTGCCGACAGCCGGTCCACCTGATCGGGCGTGAGCTGCCAGGAGCCGGTGTCAAAATTCACCTCCAGATCGAGCCGCGGCATGAACGCGCGCAGCGGCTCGTTGTAGCGCACCTGATCGAGCGTGTAGCGCCGATCGACGCGCTCGACCGGCGGAGCAACCAGCACGCCATAGATCGCTCTCTCGTCGGCGTTGTCGGCATCGACGACGTAGCGGTCGCGCGGGATATGAATGACCGGCGGCGCGAGGGTGAGAAACACGTTCGCCGGTTGGGCACCGGCAAAGCCGTTGTCGATGATCACGATCTCCCGGCCATCGGGATTCCGCCGCACGCGGCGCATGAGACGGCCATCGCTATCGGTGTAGTCAATGATCCGCACGCCATCCGGGCGCATCACAATGCTGACGATCTCGTTGCCGCGGTGCTCGACCTGCACGTTGCGCGCGCCGACCGCGAAGCGGTCGACTTCGCTGTGCCGGATGAAGGTGCGGCCCCCTTCCCGAACGATGGTGCGATCGGGTTCGCGAATGATAACCCGATTGCCGACGTGCTCCTCGTGACGCTCCGCGCGTACCTGATTGATGCCGGCGGACGGCGCCTGGCCCTTTGGTGCAAGGAACTGGCCTTTGTTGATCACCTGCGTCGGTGGCGACACCGCCGTCGGATTGCCGGGCGGTGGCGGCGCGCGACGGACAACAGCCGGGGCGGGCTGCGCCTGGCCGGCCGGGGTGTTGCCGGCGTTCTGTTTCGTCGTGGGCGGCGTCACCGCTGCGGGTTTACCGCCCTCATGCGGCAATCCAGCCGCAGGCGCCGTTTGAGGAGCCGGCCCGGTCGCCGTTGGATGGCCACCCGTGCCTGGTTTGCCGGGAACTTCGGGTGTGGCGCGTCTTTCCGGAACTGAGGGTCCGCGCTTGACGCCGGGATGTTGCATCGGGGGGGTTGGCGTTGTCTGAGCCGGGTGCACCACCGGCGCAGGCTTTTCCATTTTTTCCACCGCGTGAGGTGCAGTTGGCTGTGAGGTCTGAGCCGGGTGCACCTTCGGCGCGGGCTTTTCCATTCTCTCCGGCGCATGGGGCGCATTTGGCTGTGCCGTCTGGGCCGGGTGTATCTGGGGAACGGGCTTTTCAACCCTCTCAGGGGCGTGTGGTGCCGGCACGCCAGTTGCGGGTGGGTGCGAAGCCTGCGGCGCAGGTGCATGCGGAACGACTGCGGGCGCAGGTGGCTTTGGCGGCTGCGGTTTGACCGGCGGTTTCTTCTTCAAATCCTCCGGCTGCCCGGCAGGTGAGGCCTGCGCCAGCACGTCGTTGCGCAAAATCTGCGCGCGTGCACTCGAACCGAGCGCCGCAGCTGCGACCCCGGACAGAATTGTCCCAGCAAGGAGAAGGGACGACGACGACCTCATGCTGAATGCTCCGCAAGTGACCGCGCAAAAGGCGCGGAGGTTTGATCAATTCAAGGGAAAGAACCGGCGCCGCCGAGCGGGAAGAGGGCAGCAATTGCTTCGTGCCCGCGATCTTCCTGTCAACTCACAATTTCCCCCGGCTGCCTCGTTCAGGCACATCGCTTACGGACAAGTTAGGGCTCGTTTATGGCGTGCCGAATCCGATTCTTGAACACAATCCGATTCGAACTGGGCAGTGTGCCGCGAAACCGCGTATGAGCGGAACCCACCAAATCAACCGCAAGGCACTACGACGTGCACTTTTCTCGGCTGTCTGAAAGGGCGAGCCCCAGGCCTCCATCACGCGGCTCGCGCTGTACGTGTGCCATTACGGATGGAGTGCAACGAACACGGCTCGATCAGAGAATTGCACGATCGGCCAGTTGACCGGTTGGGCGGTCAACTCAGTGATCTTTTCATCGCCGTACTTCGCCGCAAATTATGTTGCGCATAATCTCGCCAAGAGGCGTCGTTGCTTCAGGACGCACCAAGAATCAGGATGTCCCGCCGACATAAAAATCAAACGCGGTAGCTGAAATCGACACCATGGGTTCATCTCGAATGCGCGATCCTGGAACACAGCGCAGCGGAAACCGATCGCTTCCAGCCGCGCCTTAAAGCTCGCGGGTCGGCCGGAGCGAGTGCAAGCCGCGGACAAAATGCGCAAGCGCGCTACCGGTGCGAGCGTGCTATAAGGATCGCACGATCGCGGAGGGAGCCGGGCATGCATAAACGGGGTTCAAGTGGAGTGCGGCATGGTGTGGGTCTCGGCCTTGCAGCGACGCTTATCGTCACAGTTCTGATCGCCCCGCCGGCCATGCCGGGCGCACGTGCGCAGCAGAACCGACAGCAGAACCTCAATCCGGAAGACGTGCTGGCGCCGTCACAGATGGCGCAGCCGATGCCCGCCCCGGTATCGGAGCCCGGTGCTGCACCACAGAAGAAGAGACCGCCGGAAAAGCGCGCCGTTGCCGCCAAACCCGAAACAGCCAAGCCCGGGCCCGGCTCCGCGCCTGCCCATGCACCGCGGGCCGGCAGCTTTAAGACCGTGATCGAATGCAAGGGTCCATTCGCCAAGGATTCCGGCATGCTGGCGCTCGCGGTGACCTACAATTCGCGCAACATGATCTTTACGCACGAGAAGGTGCAGGGCAGCGAAGTCGGTGTCACCGTGATGTTTCCCAAGGACCCGAAGCGGCGGCTCGAAGTGTGGTGGCAGAACGCGAACCGTACCGGGCTTTATCTGATCGACATTGCCGGCAAATCGATGTGGGTGGCGCCGAAAGGCTTGCGGCTCGGCCTGACACTCGAGCAGATCGAGAAGCTCAATCACAAGCCCTTCAAGCTTAAGGGCTTCAACGCTGACGGCATCGCCTCGGTGGCGGATTGGGACGGCGGCGAACTCGCCTCATTGCCGGGCGGTTGCAGAGCGAGCGCCACGGTACAAGCCAAAGACAAAGCTGCTGCCGGCGAACTGCCCGCCAAAGACGAATACAGCTCCAGCGATCCGGCGATGCGGGCGCTCAAGCCAGTCGTGAGCGAGATATTGATCGGCTATTAGCCGCTTCGCTCAGGTTGGAAGAAGATTTACTGCCGGGGCGTGATGGTGGGGACGTCGGGAGCCTCAGCTTCGCTGCCGAGTTTACGCACGTCACGCGCCATCTCCAGACAGGTCAGCAATTCGGTGTAGCTCGAGTCGCCGCCCATCGTGGCTTCGTCGATGCAATGCCGGCGGTCGGCGGTCGAGAACGTGGACCATTGCTTGACAACTTGCTCGCGCGTTTCGCGCTCGCTGTCGAGACAATCCTGCTTCGCTTTTGCGACCGTCGTGTCACGATACGAGGTGCCGCCTTGGATGGCGATGCCTCGGCACACCGGCTCGACGTTGAACGTAGGGACGCTGTCGGCGATCGGCGTCAGCATGTGCGCGCCGAGCGCAAGAACCGATGGCAGTATCATGACCGTGCTCCGCAACTGGGCCCGGCCAACTATACCTCATCGGCGCGTGACGAACAGGTCTCCGCCACGCGCCTTATGGCGCTTCAGCGCGCGATCGCCTGGACGGCGATGCCGGTGTTGGGATCGATCACAAGGATTCGATCATCCTGATAGACGTAGCGGTAGGCCGGAACGACGGGACCGACCGGCATCGCGACAGGCTCCGCGGTGGCCGGAATAATTGCCGGCGCGGGCGTCACTGCGGCATCGTAAAGTGGTACGGTGTCGTACGGTTCGACGGTCGGAGGCGGCGCAGCGTCGTAAAGCGGGCGGCTCATATACGGCGCCGGGGCCAAGGTTGTTGCCACGGTCGTCGTCGTTGTCATCGTCGCGGGGGCGACCCGCCTCGTCACATAAGTGCGCCGCGTAACCGCAGTATGCCGCGTAATCGCCACCCGGCGGCGCACGACACGGGGCCGCACCGGATGGGTCGTCGTGGTCGTAGTAACCGTGCGCACGGTCCGCAGCGGCGGCGGCGCGATGACCGCGGGCGCGACCACGACCGGCGGTGGGGCGACCACGGTTTGCGCCGAGTCGTAGATTGTCTGTGCATGGGCCGCAGGAATTGCCGCCGCAATCGTCAATCCGAGTGCGGTGCAGGGGACAGCTATGCGGGAGACATGTATGCGGGAGACATGGCCTCTCATGAAAGACTCCGTCTGTTGTCCGGGACTGTTCGGAACTTACTCGAGCATCCAAACAACGCGGCCCGCCGCACCGCGTTCCTGAGCGCCGCCGCCGGAAAGCACGGCGTGTTCCCGCGCCGCAAAGTTGACGTTGTTTGTGCACGTTCCTGAAAACGCGCCGCCAGTTTTCTGAAAAATTTCGCCTTGGAACCGTCAGGTCAAACGGTCCAGGTCGAATCGATCGGGTGATTGAAAATCGGAGTGAACGTCGCGCCGACCGCCTCCATATCCCTGCGGCCATCGACGACCATCTCCTTCAGTCTGTCCAGCTGCGCCGCATGCTCGTCGGTGTCCCAGACACTCACTTGCACGATCGAGCCCTTCGGCGAGACGCCCGCATAAAAGTGAAGGAGCCCCGACAGCCGTCTGATAGCCGGGATTATGTACATCGCGGTCTTCTTGCTCGCGGCGTCGACCTCGGCAAACCGGCTCGGGTCGAAGCTGGCACGCGACACGCGGACGACAGCAGTTGTCGGCAATGTCTCGGCCATGGTGATTCTTTCGGTCATAGGGACGATCCTTTCTGCTATCTGCCCCTCGAAGGCTAAATGCCGGCACCGGCCCGATAGCGTTCGGCAAGCGCCGGCCGCAGCAGCACCGCGAGCGGCAGCGTCAACAGCGCCACCAAGGCGACCAGCACGAGCGCGTGGGTGACGCCGAGCGCATCACCGGCGCGGCCAAATACGATCGGCGCAATCGCGCCTGAGCCGATCGTGCCGGTATAGAAGACGCCGAGCCCGCGCGTGCGCCGGTCGGCCGGGACGAGATCGGGTACGGAACCGTAGAGTACCGAGGACGTGCCGTTGAGCGCCACACCGATCAGCGGCAACACCGGCAGCGCGGCGAACAGGGGCAACGGCAGGAGAGCCAGAATACCCAACGCGGTCGCGCTTTCGGTCACCCACACCGTGGCGATCGCACCGATGCGCGCGCCGAGGAAGGTGCATGCGAGTTTGCCGGCGGCGCCACCGGCGAAGATCAGCGTCATCGCCAGACCGACGTCCTGCAGGGTCGCGCCCTTGGCCTTGAGCACGAACGGCACGAACAACAAAAACCCCATGCGCGTCGCGCTGTCGAGAATGCCGATGGCAAGAAGCAGGCCGAAGCCGCGCGGCTGCGGCGGCTGCCGCGTATTGACCGGCCGAGGTCCTGCCGCGGTGGCGACGTCACGATCGAAGCGCGGCGTGAACAAAAAAATGACAACGGCCATCACCAGGCCGAGACTGCCGAGGGATGCCAGCGCCGGCCGCCATGGCATCGCGAGCAGCAGCAACGACAGCGCCGCCGGAATCGTCATCTTGCCGAGATCGCCACAGAAATTGTAGGTGCCAAGCGCGTTGAGGGAGCGCGGCCCCGCGAAGGCGCGGGCGACCAGCGCGGAGGCGATCGGATGCTGGGTGCTGGAACCGGCGCCGCCGATCACCAGCGCGCAGAGCAGCATGATAAAGCCGGTGCTCAGCCCGGCGAGACAATAGCCAAGTCCGGCGAGCGCCGTGCCGAGCGCCAGCACCGTGGCGGCGCCGAACCGCTCCGACAAAACCCCCGCCGGAATTTGCAGGCTCGCCATGGCGCCGACGAACATGCTGCGGAGCAGGCCGAGCGCCGCATAGCTGAGGCCGAATTCCGCCTGCCATAGCGGCAACATGATGTAGATGAGATCGGTATAGCCGTCGTGCAGCGCGTGCGCGCCGGCGGCGATCGAAGCAGCGCGGCGCTCGTCGCGTGAAAATTTTCCGGCGCGCGCCGCAATTTTGTCCCAAATGAGCCGGTGCATAGCCGTGCCGGGTGTCGTCTTGTGAGTCAGTTAAAGTGTGGTCGCCAATCGGTCAATTGCGGCGGCGGACTTCCGTCCCGCCGCAATTGACCGTTGCAGTCGGCACGTGCAGTCTGCCGCGCACGGGAATCAGGCGCATAATTTGTTGCTGGGGAGATCGATCATGTTCGGCATCGGCGACCTGTTCCAATGGGAGCGCTTCGTCACTCCCACCGTCATCAAGGTGTTCTACTGGCTCGCCGTGGTCATATCCGTGCTGGTCGGCGTGGTCGGCGCGGTCAGTTCGCTCGAAGTCATGGCCTACAATCCATTCGTCGGCATGATTTTTCTGATCACGAGCCTGCTCGGCATCTGCATGGGCATCGTCCTGTCGCGGATCGTCGCCGAATTCGTGCTGATCGTGTTCCGCATCAACGAGCACCTGGGCGCAATCCGCAACCAAGGGGCTGGTCTCGGCATTCAGGGACCGGGTTTCGGCGAGCAATAAGTCAGAGCAATAAATTACGTCGCAAACCGGAAATGCATGACGTCGCCGTCCTGCACGACGTAGTCCTTGCCTTCGAGCCGCAGTTTGCCGGCGTCCCGTGCGCCAGCCTCGCCGCCGCACGCAACGTAATCGTCGTAAGCGATGGTCTCGGCGCGGATGAAACCGCGTTCGAAATCGCTGTGAATGACACCCGCGGCCTGCGGCGCCTTGCTGCCGCGCGTCACCGTCCAGGCCCGTGACTCCTTCGGCCCTGCCGTGAAGAACGTGACGAGGTTGAGGAGCCCGTAGCCGGCGCGAATGAGACGGTCGAGGCCGGCCTCCTTGAGGCTAAGCGTCTCCAGATATTCGGCGCGCTCGTCGCGGCCAAGGAGCGCGATTTCGGCCTCGATCTTCGCCGAGATGACCACCGCCGCGGCGCCTTCGGCCGCGGCCCTCTGCTCGACCTTGCGCGAATTGTCGTTGCCGGCCCCCGCCGCCCCTTCGTCGACATTGCAGACGTAGAGCACGGGCAGCGAGGTGATCAGCCCAAGCATATGGAATGTGCGCTCCTCCTCGGGCTTGCGCTCCACAAGCCGCGCCGGTTTGCCGTCGCGCAACAGCGCCAGCGCGCGATTGACGAGGTCGAGCGTCTCCTTGGCCTCCTTGTCGCCGCCCTTGGCCTTCTTGCCCAGCGTGTCGACGCGCCGCTCAAGGCTGTCGAGATCGGCCAGCATCAATTCGGTTTCGACCGTTTCGATGTCGGCGATCGGATCGATGCGGCCTTCGACGTGGGTCACGTCGCCATCCTCGAAGCAGCGCACGACATGGGCGATCGCGTCGACTTCGCGGATGTTGGCCAGAAACTGATTGCCCAGCCCCTCGCCTTTCGAGGCGCCGCGCACCAGGCCGGCGATATCGACGAAATTCAGCCGCGTCGGCACGATCTCGGCAGACTTGGCGAGTGTCGCGAGCGTTTGCAGCCGCACGTCCGGCACCGCCACCTCGCCGACATTCGGCTCGATGGTACAGAACGGATAATTCGCCGCCTGCGCCGCCGCGGTTTCAGTCAGCGCGTTGAACAGCGTGGACTTGCCGACATTCGGCAGCCCGACGATTCCACATTTGAAGCCCATGATTGCTCAGATTTTGTTTTCGGATTTTGTCTGTTACTGTTTTTTGGTCTTGCCGCTGTCGGCATCACCGTCGCTCTTACCGTCGCCAAAGCCCTTGGCAACCATCGCCAGATGCACCTTGTTCTGGAAGCTTGCATCCTCGCCGCGGACCAGGATGTCGACGTCGTCTGACAGAATGCCGATCAGCGCCTCAAGCCAGTCACGTTCGCTCTTGGCGAAATCGTTGAGCACATAGGCGTAAACCAGATCCTTGTTGCCCGGATGACCGACGCCGATGCGCACGCGCCGGTAATCGTTGCCGATGTGCTCGGTGATCGAACGCAGGCCGTTATGGCCGGCGATGCCGCCGCCGACTTTCACTCTTACCTTGCCGGGCGGCAGATCGATCTCATCGTGGAACACCGTCACGTCGCCCGGCGCGAGCTTGTAGAAGTGCGCGGCTTCCGCGACCGCACGTCCGGATTCGTTCATGAAGGTACCGGGCAGGAGCAACAGCGTGCGCACGCCGCCGATCGGCCCCTCGCAGGCTACGCCCTGGAAACGCCGGCGCCACGGCCCGATGCCGTGGCGCTTGGCGATGGCGTCCAGAGCCATGAAACCGACGTTGTGCCGGTTGCCGGCATACTTGGCTCCTGGATTGCCTAAACCCACCAGGAGCAGCATCGGTGTTGTCCCGCGAAGCGAAAGCGCTCCCCAATGATGGGAAGCGCTCCAGTTTTACAGATTGGTCGCATCTTCTTCGGAAAACCGGCGACCGCTTTTCCGGAAAATGCTCGATGCCTCACTTCTTCTCGGCACCGCCGGCGGCCGGAGCGGCCGCGCCAGGCGCGGCACCCGGCGCTGCACCAGGAGCACCGCCCTCGGCCGGCGCAGCAGCAGCAGCTGCTGCTGCCGCCGCGGCCGCAGCGGCAGCTTCCGCCGCCGCCTTGATCTCTTCGGCGTAGCCCGACGGCGGCACGACCGTGACGAGCGTAATGTCCCGCCCGGAAACGACACGCACGCCTTCCGGCAGCGTGATGTCGCTCAGGTGCTTGGAGTAATTGATTTCGAGACCGCCGACGTCGACATCGATCGAATTCGGAATGGCGTCGGCGCGGCAGCGCACCTCGATCGAATGGGTGACGATGCTGACGGTGCCGCCGCGCTTCACGCCGGGCGACTGGTCGGCATTTCTGATGTGAACCGGAATATTGACCCGGATAGTGGCACCTTCGCCGAGCCGCATGAAGTCGACGTGCAGCGGCAGGTCGCGCACCGCGTCGAGCTGAAAGTCGCGCGGAATGACACGGTGCTTCACGCCGTCGATTTCGACCTCGTGAACGGTGGTGAGGAAATGCCCGGCGTAGATGCGCTGGTGCAGATCCGCGTATTCAAGCGAGATCGGCAGCGGCGGTTTGCCGTCGCCGTAGATGATACCGGGGACCCGGCCAGCGCGACGTTCAGCCCGGGCGGCCCCCTTGCCTGCCCGCGGCCGCGCGATGGCCTTGATGGAATTGACGGTAGCCATGGTGCGATCCTGTCTTAACCCTGTGAAATGAAAGGAAATCCGCGGACAGCCTCCAGGGGTGGAGCCGCGATGGCGCGCTTATAGCGGCGCGGATGTTGAAAAACAAGGAACGGCCGCAGCAGGCGCCTCGGGCGTTTACCGGCCGCCGTCTAGACGTCGGTCGGCGTGCTGGCCTTGGCGAGCGCGGCCTCAAGTGCCGCCACGCGGGCTTTCAAGGCCTCGCTCTCCTCCCGCGCGATCCGGGCCATGTCCTTGACGGCCTCGAAATCCTCGCGGCGGACAACGTCGAGCTCACGCAGCACCCGCTCGGCCTGGGTCCGAAACAACGTTTCGAACTCGCGCCGCACGCCCTGCGCGGCGCCGGCCGCGTCATTCATCACCCGCGCCATTTCGTCGAAGAACCGGTTCGTCGTCTGCACCATGGCTGCCTCCGAAACTTTCTCCGAAACGCGGGCCCCGCTTGCTATGCCCGCAGACAATGGCAATGGTGCGCCGCGGCCGCAAGGGGCGGCGCCGCACCCGCAAGGAAGTCCACCCGATGCTCGTCCTGCCGCTCCTGCCCTACCCAGCCATCAATCCGATCCTGGTTCACATCGGCCCGTTGGCGGTGCGCTGGTATGCGCTCGCCTACATCGTCGGCATCCTGATCGGCTGGATTTATGCGCGGTCCATCATCTCGGCGTCGCGGCTATGGAATGGCACGGCCCCGCTGACAGTGACCGATTTCGACGATTTCGTTATCTGGATCACGCTCGGGATCATTCTGGGCGGCCGTATCGGTTACGTGCTGTTCTACAACCTGCCACTGTTTGCCGAGCACCCGCTCCAGATTTTCCAGCTCTGGAACGGCGGCATGTCGTTTCACGGCGGATTTCTCGGCTGCACCATCGCCATCGTTGCGTTCGCCATAAAGCGCAAGATCCCGGTCTTCTCGCTTGGCGATCTGACGACCGCCGTGACGCCGATCGGGCTGTGCCTCGGCCGCCTGGCCAATTTCATCAACGGCGAATTGTGGGGCCGTCCGACCGACGTGCCGTGGGCGATGATCTTTCCCACCGGCGGACCTATTCCGCGTCACCCCAGCCAGCTTTATGAGGCGGCTCTCGAAGGCATAGTGCTGTTTGTTGTGCTCAACATTCTGGTCCGTCTCGGCGCGCTCAAGCGGCCCGGCGTCGTCACCGGCAGCTTCGCGATCGGCTACAGCATCGCGCGCGTCACGTGCGAGCTTTTCCGCGAGCCCGATCCACAGCTTGGCTTTCTCTGGGGCGGATTGACCATGGGAATGTTGCTCTGCATCCCATTGATGCTGGCGGGAATCGCCATACTTGCTTATGCGTTGAGGACCCAACCGAAGCCGACCGATGGCTGACGAAGCTTCCCCGCTCGAACGCGAAATCCGCCAGCTCATCGCGGTCGCGGGGCCGATTCCGGTCGCCGAATACATGCGGCTGTGCCTGACCCACCCGCAGCACGGTTATTACGTCAGCCGCGATCCGCTCGGCAGCGCTGGCGATTTTGTCACCGCCCCTGAAATCAGCCAGATGTTCGGCGAATTGATCGGGGTTTGGCTCGCGTCGGTTTGGCAGCAACTGGGGGCGCAGACTGGCGTCTGCCTCGTTGAACTGGGGCCGGGGCGCGGCACCCTGCTGCTCGACGCGTTGCGCGCGGCCAAAACCGTGCCGGGCTTTCTGTCGGCGATCGCGCTGCATCTCGTGGAAATCAGCCCGGCGCTGCGCGAGGTGCAGCAACGTCGGCTCGAGCCGCTCGGCTTGCCGATTTTCTGGCACACGGCGCTTGAGGATGTGCCCGAGGGACCCTGTCTGATCGTCGCCAACGAGTTCATTGACGCCTTGCCGGTGCACCAGGCGGTCAAGCAGGAAGACGGCTGGCATGAGCGCGTCATCGAAATAGGCGCGGACGGCAAACTTGCGATCGGTGTCGCGCGCAGTCCGCTTGCGCATTTCGACGGCACGCTGCCCCGCGGGATCAGGCTTTCTCCACCAGGCTCGATCTACGAGTGGCGCATCGACAACATCGCGCTCGAGATCGGCCGGCGCGTGCGCAGCGACGGCGCCGCGCTGATCATCGACTACGGCCACGCCTGGTACGGTCTGGGCGAAACCCTTCAGGCCGTCTCCAAACATTCCTACAGCGATCCGCTGCGCAACGCCGGCGAGGTCGATCTCACCGCCCATGTCGATTTCGAAGCGCTTGGCCAGCGCGCCGAAAGCATCGGCGGCCGCGTCCATGGACCGCTCGCACAGCGCGACTGGCTGCGCCGTCTTGGCATCGATCAGCGCGCGGCGATGCTCAAGACCCACGCGCCTTACGGCAAGGCGCTTGAGATCGACCAGGCGCTGTCACGGCTGACCGCCGGGGGCGCCAAAGGTATGGGAGAATTGTGCAAGGTCATCGCCGTGTCTGACCCGCGGCTCGATCAACTGCCGGGATTCGAAACGTCATGATGGTCAAGGCGGCAACGCTGTCGCTCCCCGGCATCAGCCACGCCTTCTTCACCCGCGAAGGCGGCGTTTCCGAGGGATTTTACGCAAGTCTCAATGGCGGCACCGGGTCGGACGACGCCCCCACGCGTGTCGCCGAAAATCGGGCGCGGATGGCGGCAGCCGTCGGAGTTCGAACCGCAGCGGTTTCTCACCGCCTATCAGATTCACTCGCCGCAGGTCGTCGTTGCCGAAACGCCGTGGCCCGGCGACGCCCGTCCCCGCGCCGACGGTATCGTCACCCGCATGCCGGGGCTCGCCATCGGGGTGAGCACCGCCGATTGCGGGCCGGTCCTGCTCGCCGATCCCGAGGCACGCGTGATCGGCGCCGCCCACGCCGGCTGGCGCGGCGCGCTGTTCGGTGTCGTCGAGACCACGGTGACTGCGATGGAGCGCCTTGGCGCCGCGCGCGAGCGGATCCGCGCCGCATTGGGCCCGATGATCCGCCAGCCAAATTACGAGGTCGGTCCCGATCTGATCGAGCGCTTTGCCGCCGAGGACCCGGAGAGCGACGCCTTCTTCGCTCCGGCACAACGCCAAGGCCATGCCCTGTTCGACCTTGGTGGCTATGTCGCCTCACGGCTGCGCCGGACCGGCGTCGCGCAGATCGAGGATATCGGGTTCTGTACGTACGCGGACCCTGGACGGTTCTACAGCTACCGGCGGACCACACACCGCGCCGAGGTCGATTACGGCCGGCACATCAACGCCATCGCGCTCGCCGCCGAATAGGGTTTACGGGGAAACTACCCGGCCGTCGCAAGCCGGCTTTCGTCAACGGCACCCCAGTAAGAAACCGCTGGTATTACTGCGGAAAATGCCCGGGACAAACCGCTGAATCGGGTTGCCAGCCCTGGGCGCGGCTTGTATCAGGTCCGCGTCAATGCTCTGGAGCATTTTCCGGAAAAAGCCTGCTTCGGACTTGATCCGAGGGTGGATGCCGGTTTTCCGAAGAAAATGCGACCAACTCTATAAAACTCGAGTGCGCGCAGGAGACCGGAATGGCGAGCAATAATGGCGCAATGAAGCTCGTCGCCGGCAACTCCAACCCCGTGCTGGCAGGGTCGATCGGCCAATACCTCGGCATCCCGCTGACCAAGGCGACGGTGCGCCGCTTCGCCGACATGGAAGTGTTTGTCGAGATTCAGGAAAACGTCCGCGGCGCCGACGTCTTTGTCATTCAGTCCACGTCGTATCCGGCCAACGACCATCTGATGGAATTGCTCATCATCACCGATGCGCTGCGCCGCGCCTCGGCCCGACGGATCACGGCGGTGATTCCGTATTACGGCTACGCCCGGCAGGATCGCAAAGTCGGACCGCGCACGCCGATTTCCGCCAAGCTCGTCGCCAACCTGATCGCTCACGCGGGCGCTGACCGCGTGCTGACGCTCGATCTCCACGCCGGACAGATCCAGGGCTTCTTTGATATTCCAACCGACAATCTGTTTGCCTCGCCGGTGATGACGCGCGACATCCGCGAGCGCTTCGACCTCGGCAAGGTGATCGTCGTTTCTCCCGACGTCGGCGGCGTGGTGCGCGCACGCGGGCTGGCCAAGCGCATCGATGCGCCGCTCGCCATCATCGACAAGCGGCGTGAGCGGCCGGGCGAGTCGGAAGTCGCCAACGTCATCGGCAAGGTTGACGGCGGCATCTGCATCCTGGTCGACGACATCGTCGACTCCGGTGGCACCCTGATCAACGCCGCGGAAGCGCTGCTCGAGAAAGGTGCCGATTCCGTCTACGCCTACATCACGCACGGCGTTTTGTCGGGCAACGCGGTCGGCCGCGTCGGCAAGTCCCATCTCAAGGAACTGGTGATCACAGACTCGATTCAGCCGACCAAAGCGGTCACCGAGTCAAAAAACATTCGCGTCCTGTCGATCGCCAACCTGATCGGCGAGGCGATCAGCCGGACCGCCGCCGAAGAATCGGTATCGAGCCTGTTCGACTGAGGCCGAGAGCGCCCTCTCCTCTCCCAAAGCCCCCCTGAGTCAACCTGTCGCAGGGACGGACTGTGGACGGAGATTCCTTTTACCATTGTGCCCGGACCCCAAATCACATCATGAGTGCGTTTAACGGTTGTGATTAAGGCGCTTACGCGGCGTTGGCGCCACGAATCAGGCCGAGTCCGGCCGCTGTAGCGGCCGATTCGCTATCTTCAGTCAAGCTGCGTGCGGCAGTCGTCCCTGCGTCAAAGCGCAGCCGTGTATCCGGCTGCGAAAGGGACTCTCGGCGACAAGTGGCGTGCGCCTAACCACTCAACGCACCGCCCTGGGGGCTATCGCATGTCCATCATGGAATTCGTCCGCGACGAAAAAATTGGCGCTCTGGATGTCGTCGAGCGGATGGCGGCGTCCAATAATTGGCCATTCGAGCGTGCGGGCGAGGACGAGATAGCGCTGCACGTTACCGGCCGCTGGACCAACTATCAGATCTCATTCACGTGGATGGGCGACATCGAGGCGCTGCATCTCGCCTGCGCATTCGACATGAAGGTTCCGGATCTGCGGATTGCCGAAGTGCAGTCGCTGGTCGCGTTGATCAACGAGCAATTATGGATCGGACATTTCGACGTGTGGACGCAGAACGGCGTCGTCATGTTCCGCCACGCGCTCGTCCTCGCCGGCGGCGTCATCGCATCGGACCGCCAGTGCGAAGCACTGTTCGCCAGCGCGCTGGATTCATGCGAGCGCTATTTTCCGGCCTTTCAGTTCGTGATCTGGGCCGGCAAGTCGGCGCGCGAGTCCATGGACTCCGCGATGTTCGAAACGTCCGGCGAGGCATAGCGCCGAAAATCGCGGTATGATCTCGCCATGAAGCGAGCGAAGAAGCGAATCGGGACGCGCTCCAATAAGCGCGGCAAGAAGACCATCAAGCTTGCCGACAAACCGCTGCGGAAATTTTCCGGGCGCCTGCTCTTGCTTGGAGCCGGCAAGATGGGCTCAGCCATGATTGACGGCTGGCTGGCGCGCGGCCTCGATCCACGCAAGCTCGCGGTGATCGAGCCGCAGCCGGCGAACAGCGTGAAGGCGCTGGCGCGCCGTGGCGTTGCCCTCAATCCGTCGGGTAAATTGTCGCCGGCCAGTGCGGTCGTCATCGCGGTCAAGCCGCAGAGCGCGCCAGAAGCGGTGGCGTCGCTGGCGCCCTTCGTCGGCAAAGGCACGCTCGCGGTATCGATCATGGCCGGGCGTCCGCTCCGCTTTCTCGAACAGGCGCTGCCCCAAGGCACGGCCATCGTGCGCTCGATGCCCAATACGCCGGCGGCGATTGGACGCGGCATCACCGTCGCCTGCCCGAACGGGAAGGTTACGCCGCGCCAGCGCAAGGTCGCCGCCGATCTGCTTGCCGCCATCGGCAAGGTCGAGTGGGTGAGCGATGAAGGACTGATGGACGCTGTTACGGCCGTTTCCGGCTCCGGACCCGCCTACGTGTTCCTGCTCGCCGAGGCGATGGCGCAGGCCGGCATTGCCGCCGGCCTGCCCCAAGACCTCGCGATGACGCTTGCGCGCGAAACCGTCGCCGGTTCCGGCGAACTTCTCAATCAGTCGCCGCTCGACGCCGCGACCCTGCGCCAGAACGTCACCTCGCCCGGCGGCACGACCGCCGCTGCGCTGGCGCTGCTGATGGGCGATCGCGGTTTGGCGCAGCTCATGGAGCAGGCGATCGCCGCCGCAACGGCGCGCTCGCGCGAACTGGCCGGCTGATTTTCCGCGCGGGACCTCCGTTTTGAGCCGGCTCCCGTAACGCCTTGGAACCGGCGGATAGCGGCCCTACATTGGATCGAGCGTCATGTTGCAGGAGTTCGGTCATGGCCCGCAGACCCAGCCGCCCAACCCGCCGCGTTCGTCCCACCCCGAAGGCTGCAGCGCCGCAGGCCAGTGGTCCTGCGGGCTCGGAGCGCGAAAAGATCATCGCTGCCTTTCTGACGCTGCTCGCCGAAACATCGATCGAGCGGATGAGCCTGGCGGATATTGCGGGCGGCGCCGGCGTGACCCTCGCGCAGATGCGCGGCGAGTTCGGCTCGCCGCTTGCGATCCTCGCTGCGTATCTCAAGGACATTGACCGCGCCGTTCTTGCCGAAGACTTCAGCGACATGGAAGAAGAACCGCCCCGCGAGCGGCTGTTCGACGTGCTGATGCGACGGCTCGAAAAGCTCGCGCCGCACCGGCAGGCGATACGCTCGCTGATGCGCTCGATCCGAGGCAACCCGCCGCTCGCACTGGCGCTCAACGGGCTCGCGGTGCGCTCACAGAAATGGATGCTGGCAGCGGCAGGAATCAGCGCCCCCGGCCCGCGCGGCGCGCTGCGCGCGCAAGGCCTCGCGATGCTGTTCGGTTCAGTGCTGCGCACCTGGGTGCGCGATGACGATCCTGGTCTGGCCCGCACCATGGCGGCACTCGATCGGGCGCTTGCCCGCGGCCAACGCTTTGCCGGTTTCCTCGATGATCTGTTTTTCATCCCGTCGCGGCTGTGCCGGCTACGGCCGCGCCGGCGTCGCGACGACGATGAGGAGGAAGCCGTCGCGGCCTGACCGCCTGCGCAGACAGGTTAAATTCCGCGGTGTGGCGGCGCACTTTTTGACTTAACGCAATGCCGCGCCCGGCCGTTTAGAATAGCTATAAAAACGCGTTTTTTCTTTGCGCGCCTGGAATGCGGGCGGTAGAGATAGTTACAGATTGAACCAATATCCCGCCGGGCCCTTTTGCAATGATTGTCTGCTCCTGCAACGTGCTCTCCGACCACGATGTGAGAGCTACGCTCGCCACGCCTGAAGGGGCGCCGCGCACGACGTGTCAGGTCTATCATTGCCTCGGTTGCAGCGCACAATGCGGGCGTTGCGCGCGCACTATCCGCCGTATCATGGATGAGGCGCTTGCCGGTGCCGGTTCGGAGCACCACCACGGCAATCCAGCCGGCTCCTGAGCCTTTCCCACAGTATTGTGCTTTGCGGAATCGGCGGCTGGCCTTCCAGCCGTCACAGGTTACAATTATTCTAATCAGGGCCCCGGTTTGGGATGGTTTGCGGGGGCGGCATCGCAGCAAGGAGCACGGCCATGAAAGGCGACCCCGGCGTCATCGACTTCCTCAACAAGGGGCTTCGCCACGAGCTGACAGCCATCAATCAATACTGGCTGCACTACCGGCTGCTCGACAACTGGGGCTACAAGGCCCTCGCCAAGCAGTGGCGCAAGGAGTCCATCGAAGAGATGGAGCACGCTGACAAGCTGGTCGAGCGCATCATTTTCCTCGACGGTTTTCCCAACATGCAGGTACTCGATCCGCTGCATATCGGCCAGAACGTCAAGGAAGTGCTCGATTCCGATCTCGGTGCGGAGATGTCGGCGCGGGCGCTTTACCAGGAAGCCGCCACCCATTGCCACGGTGTGCGCGATTACGTCAGCCGCGACCTGTTCGAAAAGCTGATGCACGACGAGGAAGAGCACATCGATTATCTGGAGACCCAGCTCGACCTCGTCGCCAAGCTCGGACTGGAACTCTACGCCCAGCACCATATCGGCGAGACCGACGACAAGGATTGAGCGGCACACACGTTTGGTTTGTACGCATTGATCTGCCGCCTCACGCGCTGCCCCAATTGCAAATTATTTGTTAATGCGTGTCGGCGTATGCGCGCGCCTCGTTTATTTGGAACTTGGAACTACGTGACAAAAACACCACAGTTATTCGCGGTTACATGGTCGATTAGGGTTAAACGTTAAGGTTAAGCGGCGGTTAGGAAATAACTGCGATCTTCGTCCCCGGATTCCAATGGCCGGCGCTCCTGCATGGCCATGACGAGGAAAGGACGAAGAGATGGTCAGCGTAAAATCCCTCATCGGCGCCGGTGCAGCGGCTCTAATTTCTAGTGCGGCCTTTGCGGCCGATCTCGGCGCCCCTCCGCCAGCGATGCAGTATCAGCCCGCGGCTCAGGTCTCGGAGCAAAGCGGCTGGTACCTGCGTGGCGACGTTGGCGCCGGCGCACAGAACTTCTCGACATTCGATCTTGAACCGGCGGCGAACGTGCCCGCCAGCTGGGTCGTCAACCAGAAGGACATCCAGAGCGCCACGATCATCGGCGGCGGCATCGGTTACGAGCTCAACAGCTGGCTGCGCTTCGATGTGACCGGTGAATATCGCACGGCCGCGGCCTTCAAGGCCCTGGGCAGCTACAATCAGGGAACCTGCACGGTGAACGGCGTTACCGGCACCTGCTTCGACAATTACAGCGGCAACTTTCAGGCGGCCGTGTTCATGGCCAACGCCTATGTCGATCTCGGCACCTGGTGGTGCCTCACCCCGTATATCGGCGGCGGCGTCGGCATGGCCTATGACCGCATCACCGGCGTCCAGGACATCGGCCCGCTGCCTCCCGGCACGGTCGGCTTCGGCTACACTCAGACCGACTCGTCCAACTGGAATCTCGCCTGGAACCTGCAGGCCGGTCTCACCTACAATGTCTCGGACAATTTCAAGATCGACTTCAACTACCGCTACCTGAACATGGGCTCGCCGTCGTCGGCGGACATCTTCTGCCAGAACACCGGCACGACCACCCCGTGCAACAACTTCAACCTCAAGGACATGACCTCGAACGACTTCCGGATCGGCGTGCGCTACATGCTCAATCCGGCGCCGGCGGTTGTCATGCCTCTGGCCACGCGCGGCTGACGAACACATCCATAAAGCGACGGCAAACGGCGCGGGCAACCGCGCCGTTTTTGTTTGGTGGGTCGCGTCACGCGGCCGGGCCCGGCGCGGAGCGCGGCTAACCCTCCATTAAGGTTAATGGGAGATGATTTCGCCGGTCAGCCGCCGCGGCGGCAAAGGCATGAAAGGCCGGCAGATGCGTTGGGTTGTTGGTGTTTTATTCGCTCTTGGCTTTGCCCCGAGCGCGTTGGCAGCGGACCTCGACATCCTGCGCGGCGCGGAGCCGATCGGACCGCCGACCTACACCAACTGGAGCGGCTTTTATTTCGGCGGGCAAGGCGCCTACGCGAGCGGCGGCGCCAATTTCGCGCAGGCCACAGGGCCGCTGATCTCATACCTGCTGCGCAACACCACGGTCGAACAGGACTTCAACATCTCCGCATGGCAAGTGCTCGGCAAATCGGACAGCACCACCACCGGATTTGGCGGATTTGCCGGCTACAACACTCAATGGACCAACCTGGTTCTGGGCGTTGAGGCGAACTACACCCATGCTCAGTGGTTGGGCTCCTCGAGCGATACGCTGGCGCGGCGCATGGATGCGAGCGGTACCACATACGACGTCTCAGTGACCGGGACATCGTCGATAAAGCTGAAGGACTACGGTACGCTTCGAGCACGCGCTGGCTACGTGATGGGCAATTTCATGCCCTATGGCTTTGTCGGCTTCGCCATCGGCCGCGCCGACATCGCAAAATCCGCTACCGTGTCTGACAAAGAGTACAGTGACAGCACCGGCCAGTTGATAGGCTGCCTGGGCGCGCTGCCCGACTGCGCGCTGACCAACACAGACAACCGCACCAATCAGTTCATCTATGGCTACTCGGGCGGACTTGGACTGGACTGGGCGTTGACGCAGAACATTTTTCTCCGCGGTGAGTACGAGTACATTCAGTTTACCAATCTCGGCGGCCTCAATTTCTATCTCAACAATCTCCGCGTCGGCGGCGGCCTTAAATTCTGACGTCGAGCTGCCGCGCGCTGGCGGATCCTTGGGCCATTCAATCATCTGACTTCGGCGACCTGCGACCGTCATTCGACTTGACGCGAGGCGCATCCTTCCTTATTTGCGACGGCGGGACACCCCTCCCCACCGAGGGGCGCCTATCTGGAAGGATAGATCATGACGAATGCCACGCCCTCGATGCGGCCGCATGTGCCGCATTTTTCGTCCGGCCCTTGCGCCAAACGGCCGGGCTGGACCGCACAAGCCCTCAACGACGCCGTTCTCGGACGCTCCCACCGGTCGAAAGCCGGCAAGGCCAAGCTGAAGCGCGCCATCGATCTGACGCGCGAAGTGCTGCAGGTGCCGGCGCAGTATCGTATCGGCATCGTGCCGGCATCCGATACCGGCGCCGTCGAAATGGCGCTGTGGTCGCTGCTTGGCCCGCGCCCGGTGACGATGCTCGCCTGGGAATTGTTCGGCGAAGGCTGGGTCAGCGACATCGCCAAGGAGCTGAAGCTCAAAGACGCGACTGTCCGCCGCGCGAGCTATGGCGAGCTTCCCGATCTGTCCGGCATCGACCCGGCGCACGACATCATTTTCACCTGGAATGGCACAACCTCGGGCGTGCGCGTGCCGAACGCCGACTGGATCGCCGCTGACCGCACCGGACTAGCCATCTGCGACGCGACATCGGCGGCGTTTGCCCAAAAGCTCGACTGGCCGAAGCTCGATGTCGTGACCTTCTCCTGGCAGAAGGCGCTCGGCGGCGAGGCCGGCCACGGCATGCTGATACTGTCGCCGCGCGCGGTCGAGCGGTTGGAGTCCTACTCACCGCCCTGGCCGATCCCGAAGATCTTCCGCATGACCAAAGGCGGCAAGCTGATCGAGGGAATTTTTGCCGGCGAGACCATCAACACGCCGTCGATGCTGTGTGTCGAGGATTACCTCGATGCGCTCGAATGGGCCAAGGCGGCCGGCGGCCTGACGGGGCTCGGCGCACGCGCCGACGCCAATGCGGGCGCAATCGCCGATTGGGTCGCGCGCACGCCTTGGATCGATTTTCTCGCCAGCAAGCCGGCGCTGCGCTCGAATACGTCGGTCTGCCTGAAGGTGGTGGACCCGGCCGTGACGCGGCTTTCGGCCGACGCCCAGGCGGCCTTCGTCAAAGGCATCGCCGCGGCACTCGAAAAGGAAGGCGTCGCCTACGATATCGACGCCTATCGCGACGCCCCGCCTGGCCTGCGCGTCTGGTGCGGTTCGACCGTCGAGAAGAGCGACGTCGAAGCGCTCACGCTCTGGCTCGATTGGGCCTACGCCAAAGCCAAGGAAGCGCTGGCAAAGGCGGCCTGATCGCCATGACTGCGACGGCCCCGACTGCGACGATCGTTGCGGCAAAATTCGCCGATCCTCTCACCGAGCGGCTTGCGGCTTTTGTGCGCGGCGTCGGCATCGACGTGCACGCCACTGCGCTGGCGGAGAACACATTTCTCCCCGGACTGGAAATTCGTGAAGGCGCGATATTCATCGACGCCGCACGGCTTACCTATCCGGGCGACATCCTGCACGAGGCCGGCCACCTCGCCGTCGCTGACCCCATCGAACGCAAGGCACCGACACTGTCGCCGAGCGCCGGGGACGAGCTGACGGCCATCGCCTGGTCCTATGCCGCCATCCGCTATCTCGGCATCGAGCCCGCCCTGGTCTTCCACGCTGCCTTTAAGGGCGGAGGCGCCGCCATCATCGAGAACTTCAACGCGGGCCGCTATTTCGGCGTGCCGCTGCTGCAGCTCTACGGCATGAGCTTCGAGCCGCGGCAGGCTGCCGAAAAGGGCGTCCCGCCCTATCCCCACATGCTGCGCTGGTTGCGCTGATCCAAAGGAGTTTTTGTCATGGCTGCCCGCGTCCTCATCTCCGATGCGCTTTCGCCCGCGGCGGTTCAGATCTTCAAAGATCGCGGTGTCGAGGTCGATTTTCAGCCCAATCTCGGCAAGGACAAGGACAAGCTTGCAGCCGCGATCGACGGCTTCGACGGGCTCGCCATCCGCTCCGCCACCAAGGTCACCGCCAAGCTTCTGGAGCAGGCGAAGGGCCTCAAGGTGATCGGCCGCGCCGGTATCGGCGTCGACAACGTCGATATCCCGGCCGCTACCGCGCGCGGCATTATTGTCATGAACACGCCGTTCGGCAATTCCATCACCACCGCCGAACACGCGATCACCCTGATGCTGTCGTTGGCGCGGCAAATTCCCGAGGCCGACACCTCGACCCGCGCCGGCAAGTGGGAAAAGAACAAGTTTCTCGGCGTCGAGATTTTCAGTAAGACGCTTGGGATCATCGGCTGCGGCAACATCGGCTCGATCGTCGCCGACCGCGCCATCGGCCTGAAGATGAAGGTGATCGCCTACGATCCCTTCCTGTCGGCGGAGCGTGCGCTCGATCTCGGCGTCGAGAAAGTGGAACTCGAGGAGCTGTGGCAGCGCGCCGATTTCATCACGCTGCACACGCCGCTGACCGATCGCACCCGCAACATCATCAACGCGGACACGCTCAGGCTGGCCAAGAAGGGCGTGCGCCTGATCAATTGCGCGCGCGGCGAACTGGTCGACCAAGCCGCTCTTGTGGCGGCGCTTAAATCCGGCCACGTCGCCGGCGCCGCGGTCGACGTATTCCCGGAAGAGCCGCCGCCGGCGGACAGCCCGCTATTCGGGTTGCCGAACGTGGTGTGCACGCCGCATCTCGGCGCCTCCACGGTCGAAGCGCAGGAGAACGTTGCGCTGCAGGTCGCCGAACAGATGTCGGAATATCTGCTCCGCGGCGCAATTTCCAACGCGGTGAATTTCCCCTCGATCAGCGCCGAGGAAGCGCCGAAACTCAAACCCTTCGTGGCACTTGCCGAGAAGCTCGGCTCGTTTGCCGGCCAGTTGACCGAGACCGGCTTGCAGCGCGTGCAAATCACCTACGAAGGCGTCGTGGCGCAGATGAATACACGGGCGCTGACGTCGGCGGCGCTGGCGGGGCTGCTGCGCCCGATGCTGCAGAACGTCAACGTCGTCTCTGCGCCGATCGTCGCCAAGGAGCGCGGCATCGTGGTCGATGAGACACGGCGCGAGGCCGCCGGCGATTACGACAGCCTGATCACCGTAACGGTCACGACCGACCGGCAGTCGCGTCACGTATCCGGCACCGTGTTCGCCGACGGCCGCCCGCGTATCGTCAACATCAAGGGCATCCGCATGGATGCCGAATTCGGCCCGTCGATGATCTACATCACCAATCTCGACAAGCCGGGTTTCATCGGCAAGTTCTCGTCGACGCTTGGCGACGCCGGCATCAACATCGCCACCTTCCACGTCGGCCGCGAGGCGGCCGGCGGCAGCGCCATCGCTCTGATCGAGATCGACGGCGAACTGCCGCCCGAGGTGCTCGCCAAGGTCGCCGCGCTGCCGCAGGTGCAGTTGGCCAAGGCGCTCCACTTCTAAGATCCTGTAGGGTAGGCAAAGGCGCGCAAGCACCGTGCCCGCGCCTTAATCCGAAATATCTTGCGCGGGCTCGCTTCGCTCAGCCCACCTACCTTCGCGTCGCCACCGTGATGCCGGTGAAAACGAGGCCGTAGCCGATCGCGTGATAGAGCTGGAACTGTTCGCCCAGCAGCACGATCGCCAGCACCGAGCCGAATACCGGAACGAGATGGATGAACGGCGCCGCGCGGTTGGCGCCGATCACCTCGATGCCGCGATTAAGAAACAGATAGCCGAGCAGCGACGGAAAGATGCACACGAACGCGAAGCTCAAGAAGCTTTCCGCATCGAGTGTCACGGTGCGGCCGCTGGCGAGTTCCCAGATCATGGCGGGAATGAGAAACAACGCGCCCCCGCCCATGCCGACGACAAGAAACGAGAACGGATGAATTGCGGGCCGCTTGCGCAGATATGCCGCGTAGAAGCCGTAGACTACGAGAGCCACAAGGAAGCTGACGTCGCCGCGGTTGAAGGCAATCGCGCGCAGCACCGCGAGGCTGCCGTGACAGACGATCACCGTGACGCCGGCAAGTGACACACAGATGCCGCCGGCCTGCCGCAGCGTCAGCCGGTCGCCGAACAGCGCGAAGGTCCACATCGCGACAAACAGCGGCGCGACCGACTGCAACAACAAGCCGTTGATCGCCGTGGTGTATTGCAGGCCGTAATAGGCGAGCGTGTTGTAGATGGCGAAGCCGGTAAACGCGATCAGCGTCATCATGCCGGCATGTTTGCGAATGACCGGCCAGTCGCGCGAGAGATGCCGCATCGCGAACGGCAGCAGGATCAGCGTCGCGCCGCTCCAGCGGATGAAGGCGAGCGTCATCGGCGGAACGTGGCCGACGATGAATTGGCCCAGGATGGTATTGGCTGCCCAGAACAGCGAGGTCAGCGCGAGCAGCAGGTACGGCTGATCGAACAGCCAGCCGCCGCTGCGGCGCGTGCCGCCCTCTTGTGCCAGTGCCATGATGCAGTGTTCCCGGCCGCACCGAATTTGCCGGAAGGGAGCTAGCGCGGACCGCCGCGCCGGACCAGCCCCGCGGTTGCATGACTGGACCGGTGCACACCTGCGACAATCAGCCCAGCGAGCGGGGCGAGACTTGACGCGTTCACCGCAGATTTTTCCCGGAACGGCCAGATCTTGCCCAAATTTGCCTTAAAACCAATGATTTGCAGTATAGTGGATCGCGGTAGCGGCCGACTTAAACTTGCTTCGGGGGGCGGCATCTATTATCGGGGGCGGGCGGGCGAACAGCGGCTGCCGGCATCCGATACAAGCAAACGCGAGTGGGCGGATCAGAACTCCGCATCGTCCTTGGCGTGAACCCGTGGTGCGGATTTCTGAACCGAAGCCACACTGGATCAATGAGTTGCTAGCGTTCTTCAATTTCGAATTTCGCCCACGAGCGTGCCGCGCGATCAGGCGAATATCGGAACCGGGACACTGGCCGAGGCTGTTCGGGGACCAACCCTCATGGCGAATGTTGTCGTAGTCGGCTCCCAATGGGGCGACGAGGGCAAAGGCAAGATCGTCGATTGGCTGTCCGAGCAGGCGGATATCGTGGTCCGCTTTCAGGGCGGCCATAATGCCGGCCATACGCTGGTCATCAACGGCGTCACCTACAAGCTGTCGCTTCTGCCCTCGGGCGTGGTGCGGCCCGGGAAATTGTCGGTGATCGGCAACGGGGTGGTGCTCGATCCACAGGCCCTGCTGAACGAAATCGCCACCTTGAAGAAACAGGGTATCGCCGTCAGTCCCGACAATCTGCGCATTGCCGAGAACGCAACACTGATCCTGCCGCTGCATCGCGAGCTTGACGCCATCCGCGAAGAATCAGCAAGTGCTGACCTGCGCATCGGCACGACGCGGCGCGGCATCGGGCCGGCCTACGAGGACAAGGTCGGCCGTCGCGCGATCCGTCTGATGGATCTTGCCGACGGCGCGACGCTCGATCGCAAGATCGAACGTCTGCTCACCCATCACAATGCGCTGCGTAAGGGCCTCGGGATCGATCCGATCGACCCGCACCAGGTGCGCAAGGAACTCGACGGCGTCGGGCCCGCCGTGCTGCCGTTCATGGATTCGGTCTGGTCGTCGCTCGAACAACACCGCCGCGACGGCAAGCGTATCCTGTTCGAAGGTGCACAGGGCGCACTGCTTGACGTCGACCACGGCACCTATCCGTTCGTGACGTCGTCAAACACGGTGGCCGCGCAGGCGGCGACCGGATCGGGCCTCGGCCCCGGCGCGATCGATTACGTCCTCGGCATTTGCAAGGCCTACACCACCCGCGTCGGCGAGGGACCGTTTCCGACCGAACAAAAGAACGAGGTCGGACGCACGCTGGGCGAGCGCGGCCGCGAATTCGGCGTAGTCACCGGCCGGCCGCGGCGCTGCGGCTGGTTCGATGCCGTCCTGGTGCGCCAGACCGTGCGCACCTGCGGTATCCATGGTTTGGCAGTCACCAAGCTCGACATTCTCGACGGCTTCGACGAGATCAAGGTCTGCGTCGGCTATCGGCTCGACGGCCGCGAACTCGACTACCTCCCCGCCGGCGAACATGCCCAGGCCCGGGTCGAGCCGATTTACGAGACGATCGACGGGTGGCGCGAGCAAACGGCAGGAGCCCGATCCTGGGCGCAACTGCCGGCGCAAGCCATCAAATATGTGCGCCGTATTGAGGAATTGGTCGGCTGCTCGGCGGCTGTTCTGTCGACCAGTCCGGAGCGCGAGGATACAATCCTGATGAACAATCCTTTCGAAGGCTGATGGGGTGAAATTGACCGGAGTTGAGTGTAAACTGAACAAATGACCGACTATCACCCGCTGATTGCGCGAGCCGTGGCCGGCCTTGCCAAGAATACCGGCGAGGCGCGCCGCGCGCTGTACGAACGGGCGCGTTCGGCGCTGGTTGCGCAACTGCGTTCGGTTGAACCGGCGCTGTCCGAATCCGACATCACCAAGGAGCGCCTCGCGCTCGAAGAAGCGATCCGCAAGGTCGAGAGCGAAGCGGCGCGCAAGGCGCTGGCCGAGCCGCGCCCGCAGCCCCGCGCCGAGCCGCGCTTCGAGACGCGGCCGGCGCAGCGTGCGCCGCTCGCCGAGACCAGGCCGAGGACCGCGCCCGATCCGGAGCCGCGGCGCGATCGCATCAACTCCACTGCGGCCGACTTGCCTGCCGCGCAAGCCGACCCCGCTCCCCAGTTTCCGTCCCAGCCTCCCGCCGAAGAGCCGATGCGCGAAGCGGCGAACGGAGAGGGGCCGGCGCCTCCGGCCAAACCGAGCGCGCGCAGCCGCCTCCTTGGCGCCCGCACCACATCGCTATCGAATGGCGGAGTCAGGGGTTTCCGCAACGTCGTGAAGGAAGCGGACGGGCTCGGCGCCGCGACCGCCAAGGCGGCGCAGACGGCGCGCGATACCCGCGACTCCTACGTGCCCGTATCGCGGCAGCGGCCACAACCGGAGTCGGATTATTCCGAACCGTATGCCGCGCAGGAGCGATTTGAATCCCGGTATAACGACGAACCGTTGGAACCGGCGGAGCACGACGAGCTTCCGCTGCACAGCCTTGAACCGGCCTACGATGAGGTACCCCAAGAGCCCCCGATGCCCGCGCCGCGATCGATGCGGCAACAGCCTCAGCATGACTACGAAACCGACGAAGAGGAGTATGAACCGCGCCCGCCGCGCTCGTATGGCGGCCTGATCAAGGGCCTGGTGATCTTGCTGATTGTGCTCGGCATCGCCGGGGCCGGTTGGGAGTTTCGGCCGCAGCTCGTGGGCCTCTATTACAGCTTAAAGCCATCCAAGCCGGCGCCGGCGCCACAAGCATCGCAGACGCCCGCACCGGCGCGAAAATTCACCGGCAGGGTTCCCGAGGAGCAGTTGCCCGGACAGCCGGCCACTACGGGCGGGAAACAGCAGGGCCCGGCTGTAGCGCAGCGCGCCGTACTTTACGAGGCTGACCCGAACGATCCGCAAGGCAAGCGTTTTGCGGGTTCAGTGGTGTGGCGCACCGAGACGGTTTCGCCCGGCCCGGGCTTGGCGCCGGAACTCGTCGTCCGCGCCGATATCGCTATCCCTGAGCGGCACATGAACGTCACCTGGTCGCTCCGGCGCAATACCGACAAGGCGCTTCCGGCCAGCCATACGATCGAAGTCATGTTCAATCTGCCGCCGGATTTTCCGGGTGGCGGCGTTGCCAACGTACCTGGAATCCTGATGAAGGATTCCGAGGAAGTTCGTGGCATGCCGCTCGCCGGACTGGCGGTGAAGGTAACAAACGGCTTCTTCCTGATCGGGTTGAACGCCGCCGACGACGACATGCAGCGCAACCTTCAACTGCTCAAGGAGCGCGCGTGGTTCGATGTGCTCATCGTCTACAACAACAACAGCCGCGCCATCCTGACGATGGAGAAAGGTCCTCCCGGGGAGCGCGCCTTCGCCGAAGCATTCAAGGCCTGGGGACAGTAAGTCCGTAAGGGGGACCGGTTGGAACGACGTCGCACGGAGCCGCGCGAGACGATGGATTCGTCCGAGACGAATGCGTTCATCGCCTCGGCGCTGCGCACGCTCGATGCCGAGCGCGAGGGAATCGCCGCGCTGGCGGTCGCGATGTGCAGTACGCTCGGCAACGCCTTTGTCGACGCCGTCGAGAAAATCCGCAGCGCCCGCGGCCGGGTGATCGTCACCGGCATGGGCAAATCCGGCCACATCGCCCGGAAGATCGCGGCCACGCTCGCGTCGACCGGAACGCCGGCGTTTTTCGTCCACGCCGCCGATGCCAGCCACGGCGATCTCGGCATGATCACGTCCGACGACGTCATGCTGGCGCTGTCGTGGTCGGGCGAGACCGAGGAACTGAAGGACCTGATCAACTATTCGCGGCGGTTTCGCATCGTGCTGATAGCGGTGACCGTCAACGCGGACAGCACGCTCGGCAAGGCCGCCGATATCGTACTGTCGCTGCCCGCCGCGCGCGAAGCCTGCCCGCACAACCTCGCGCCCACGACGTCGGCGCTGATGCAACTCGCGCTCGGCGATGCACTCGCCATCGCATTGCTCGAAAGCCGGGGCTTCACCGCGATCGACTTCGGCGTCTTTCATCCGCGCGGCCAGCTCGGCGCCGCGCTGAAATTCGTCCGCGATGTGATGCATACCGGCGCCGCGGTGCCGCTGATCAAGCGCGGTACGCTGATGGCCGAGGCGATCGTCGAAATGTCGGCGAAGAGTTTCGGTTGCGTTGCCGTGATCGACCGCGCCGGCAAGCTCGCCGGCGTCATCACCGACGGGGACCTGCGACGCCATATGCGCGCCGAACTGCTGCAGGCGACCGTCGACGACGTCATGACATCGTCACCGAAGACCGTGCGGCCGGATCAACTGGCCGGCGAGGCGCTGCAGCTTTTGAATTCGTCGAAAATCACCGCGCTCATCGTCGTCGAGGCGGACCGCCCGGTCGGCATCGTCCATCTGCACGATCTGCTGCGCGCAGGCGTGGCGTAACCGGGATTGTCGCAGCGGCTAATACAAGCCGCCCTGCCCGACATTCTGTTCCGGCGGCTCCGACGATGGTGAAGCCGCGGCGGGATTTTGCGGAGGAGCCGTTGCGGTAGTTCCTGTGGGAACCTGTTTCCCGCTAACGCCCGGCTGCCGCGACACGAATTGCGGCGTGACGCCGCCCGCATGATTGGGCGCGTCTGCTCCTGGGGGCTCGGTTCCTTGCGCGTTCGTTCCCTCCGTCGGCTGTCCATGCGCGATGAAGGTTCGATAGCCGGGACTGCCGGGCCGCGGCGGCACATCATTGGGCTCACCACCGGCAAAATGCGGCCAACTGTCGGCAACAAAGTTGGAAGTACCGCATCCGCTCAGCGCTAGGCCAAGACCGCACGCCAATAGCGCCGCGACCAGCCGCTGTAGCATCTTCCTGGTCATTGGGCCGTACGCTCGACCACTGAGAAATCGCTGCGAAAAACCAAGTTTGGCTCATCCCATCCGGCCGCCAGATGCCCAGCATTTCGTGGCGGCACTGTGATGGGCGACCGTGGTGAACGAGTCTACGCGGCCGGTCTCAACGATTGCCTAACCGTTTTTAAGCCGCCTGCCGCACCGCAAGCGCGCGATCCACGGCGGTAACCACTTGCGTCACCGAAAGCTCATCGAGGCACTGGCTGTGACTGTCGAGCCGGCGCTCGCAGCCCTCCAACTGGCAGGGCAGGCACGGCAACGGGTTTTGCACCAGCCAGACATTGCCACGTTGCTGGATCGTTCCGGCCGCATCCCACGGGCGGTCCAGACCACCCACCGGCCAAGGTCCCCAGATGCGCGGGTCCGTAGGGCCATAAAGGGCGACGACCGGCGCCCCCGTGGCTGCCGCGAGATGGGTAACGGCCGTATCCGGGCCGATATAGACACGCGCGCCACGAATCAGCGCTGAAAGTTCCGGCCACGACAGCGCACCGTCGAGACGCGTGACTCCGCCGTCGCGCCACACGTCGTCGAGATAGTCGCGATCGGACGCGGCCCCGATGACGGCCGCCAGCATCCCTCTTTGACGCAGCGCGCTAACGAGGGCGCGCCACCCCGCCGGCGTCCATTGTTTGTATCGGTATTTCGGTGCGGCATGCACGACTGCATAAGGCTGCGCCGGCAACAGACCGGTGCGCACGCTACCCTGCGGACTCACCACCTCGGTGCAAGCGGGTATGCCGAGCTGTTCGGTCGTCCGCAGCAGATCGACAACACGGTGCTGACGTCTATCACTCGTGTAGGACCGGCTCAGCGCCAGCCGCTTGAGCGTAGCCGATAGCCGGTTGGCATCGAGCGGCCCCGCGGATTGCCGGCCGCCAAGCCAGGCCAGAAAAGTCGGCCGGTCGCCGGTCTGCGTCGTCAACGCGAGATCGTAGCGCCGCCACAGCCGGCCTAGCAGCGCGATGGCATCGCGCGAATTTTGCCGTTCCGGCGTCGTCAGGACGCCGGCGAGGTCAGGATTGCCCGACAGAATTCCCTCGGTGCCGGCAAACACCAGCGCCTCGATGGCGGCACCCGGATAAGCCCGTTTGACGCTGCGAATAAGCGGCGTGGTCAGCAGCACATCGCCCAGCCGCCGCAGCGCCACGACAAGGACGCGGGGCTCAGGCGGTAACCGGATCGGATCCATTGTGTTCCGCCCGCGCGGCCGTCCTCAAATCACGCTCACGCAGCACCATGCCACCGGCCACACCGACGCCGAAAATGTAGAGCCAGGCTTGCGTGAAATCGAACAAATGCGAATTGACGAGTGACGATACGACGTTCTGCACGACGATGACGAGACCGATCCAGGCGGTCAGACTGGTGCCGCGAAACAGCATCAGGTGCGCCAGCCACATGCCGATCAGCGTGATGATGCCGACGAGACCGAGTTGAATACCGATGGCGAGAATCTGGTCATGCGGATTGAGAGACGCGACACCCGCGGCGCCGGTTTTGCCCGCGGCGGCCTTGCGGAACTGCGCAGCGATCGAGCCGGTACCGTGACCAATGACTGGGGCGCTGGCGACGAACGACAGCGATTCCTTGAGAAACTGCAAATGCAAACTCGTCGAGTTCGGCGCATCGCTCTTTTCGAAGGCGTGCACCTCGTCGACGGACGTTTTCAGCCGTGCGTTCAGATACGGCGACACAAAGGACGCGGCGCCGCCAAGGACACCGACAAGCAGCGCGGCGCCCACCAAGCCCTTCCAGCGAAATTCCCGCCAACCGAGCAACCCCGCCAGCACCGGCGCCACCAGCAGCGTCGTCCGGCCAGTGGCCACGAAGGCAATGTTGCTGAGAAACAGGACCGCCAGCACAATACAGGCGATGACGGAACGCCAGCGGCCGACACGGCCGTCGGCAATCGCCAATTGCAGCAGCACGAAAGCACAGATCAAAAAATCGCCGCTCTGCAGGATGTAATCCTTGGCCGGAACGCCATACTCGCTGCTACGCCAAGGCAGGCCGGGAAACAGCACCAGCAGGAAAGAGAGCAGCAGCACGGCCGCGACGGACGCAAAAAAACCGATTAGTACGCGCATGCCGTGCTCGGATCGGCGGAACTGCGCCAGCAGGAGCGGAATGACCAGCAAGCGGTGGAACGGCGTATAGCCGCCGAGCCGTTCGCCCCAACTCACGTCGGCCCAGAACAGGCCGAGCGTGGCAAGCGCCCATAGCACGACCGGCAGGCCGCCTGCGGGACTAAAAAGCTCGCGCTTGATCGCAGCCAGGTCCAACGAGGGCAGCGCGGCGAACAGCCAGAGCACGATCAGGATTCCGGTGGCGGAGGTCGACCACGGCAGCGAAACTGCAACGCCGGCAGCAAGCCAGTCGGCGATTGCTGCCAGCGCTCGCCCGTCGAGCGCCCGTAGGCGGAGATTGGTCGTTGCTATCATGCAGGATTGAGACCGTGCCGGCCGTGTGCGGCTTGATTATAGCGGCCCCTAAACGGGAATGACATGCCGGATCTAAATTTGCATCATCTTCCAAAGCTCATCGATGCCGGCGGGCGCTATCACGTTATTTACAACGCTTGCGCTCGATTATCACCGTCGATCTTCTCGCGCGAACCGAAGGCCGGTTTCGTCACCACTTAATTTTTCGTTGGAGATGATTTTGGTGTCACAGGCAAGCATCGACAGTCCCCGCTTTGCCACGACACGGTTGCTGGAGATTACGTCGGCCAGCCGACGTTCATTTTCTTGCAGTCCCATGCGATCCGCCATGGGGTGCCACAGGTGCAGCACGCCGGTGGCGAAGCGTCCGTCCTTGCGGCGAACGCCGGCATGGAAAAGTCGAACAACGAGATCGGAATCCTCCAGGCCCCAACCGATGTAATACGAATCGAAGCCGTCAGTGCGGTCGAGATCGGTGCGGGCAACAGCCAAATTACATGTCTTCGCGCCTTCCCACGCCTTGCTATACATCTTGCGCAACAGCCCAAGCGGCACGCGCAGCGCGGGAAGCAGTCGATTGACGCCCCCTCGCAGCCGTTCACGCATCAACGTGGGAACAGCCCAAGTCTCAGCTTCAAGCTGTTTCGCAAGCACCGCTTCCGTCAAGGCGCGTGACAGCAGGATCCGGTTTCCGGCGACAAACCATCCGGGTTCAGCAAGCCGCCGGTGCGTAGCGATGAAGTCCGCGCGCGCCAAGCAATCGCCATCGAGAAAAATGCAATAGCGTCCCGAACTCGCGCAGATGCCGCGGTTGCGAATCTCGGCGCCGCGGAAGCCCCTGTTTTCCTGCCAAACGTGCTTCAGCGGAACTGGCAGCCGGGTGGTCCAGCTTTTGATTACCTGCGCCGTCTCCGGCCCCGATCCGTCATCGGCAATAATGATCTCAAAGCTGCGATCCGTTTGGTGAGCCAATGTGCGTAAAACGGCATCAAGCGCGTCAGCTCGATTGTAGGTCGTCACGATAACGGAGATGAGATCGGTCACTGATCCGCCCTGCCCGTCGCGCTCGTGTCTTTACGACGCCGCCGGCTTGCCGACGCGCACCGCCGGGGCTGTCGGCGTTGCCGGCGCTGACATGCGGCGCACGATATTGGTGGTCGAATGACCGGGCACCAGATCGACCAGAACAACTTGGCCGCCCGAAGCTTCGACCACGTCGTGGCCGACGACTTCCTCGCGCTTGTAGTCGGCGCCCTTGATCAGGACGGTCGGCCGCACGCGCTTGATCAATTCCAACGGCGTGTCATGCTCGAACACGACGACAAGATCGACCGCTTCCAGAGCGGCAAGCACGTCGGCGCGGCTTTCGGCCGGATTGATCGGCCGGCCGTTGCCCTTGAGACGGCGGGTCGACGCATCACTGTTAAGTCCCACGATCAGGACGTCGCATGCGGCGCGGGCTTCGGCCATCAGCCTGACATGGCCGCGATGCAGCAGGTCGAAGCAGCCATTGGTGAAGCCGATCCGCAGCCCGCTGCGCCGCCAATCCCCAAGGCGTTCGTCGAGGACCGACCAGTCGAACACGATCTTGTCTTCGGGTGCGAGCGACGCCGCCGGCAAGATGCGGTGGCGCAGTTCGGCGAGGGTCACAGTAGCGGTACCGCGCTTGCCGACGACGACCGCGGCCGCGGCGTTGGCGGCGCGCATCGCCGGCTCGAACGGCGTCTTTGCCGCCAACAGCAGCGTCATCACCGCAGCGACCGTGTCGCCGGCGCCGGACACGTCGCGCACCTTGACCGGATAAGCCGGAATATGAACCGGGCTTTCGCCGGCCGCCTGAAGCGTCATGCCCTGTTCGCTGCGGGTGACGAGCACGGCGTCACAGCCAATCGAGTGAACCAGTTCGGCAGCCGCCGTCGCGATCTCTTCGTCACTGCCGACCGGACGATGCACCGCGGCGGCGAGCTCCTTGGCATTCGGCGTGATCAGTGTCGCGCCGCGATAGATGCCGTAATCATGTCCCTTCGGATCGACCACGACCGGCACACCGCGCCGCCGCGCACCGTCAATCACGGCGCGGATGACGCGCGGCGTGAGCACGCCCTTGGCATAGTCGGACAGCACCACGGCACCGACCTGCGGCAACGCCGCTTCGGCGTAGGCGATCAGCGCGGCTTCGCTTTGCGGCGTGATCGGGCCGGTCGTTTCCCAGTCGGCCCGCATCAGATGTGTCGAGTGGTGTTTGGAGACGTAGCGCACCTTGCGTGTCGTCTGCCGCGCCGGGTCGACCGCAAGGTCGGGCACGACATTGCCGTCGAGCTTGGCCAACGCGTTGGTCAGCGCCAGACCGGCATCATCATTGCCAATCAGCGCGACAAAGATACAGCGCGCCCCGAGCGCGGCGATATTGCGCGCCACATTGCCGGCGCCGCCGATTTCGGTCGCGGTGTGCCGGACCGCGAGCACGGGCGTCGGCGCCTCGGGCGAGACTCGCGTCACGTCGCCATAAACGAAATCGTCGAGCATGATGTCGCCGACGCAGAGCACGGACTGATGCGCGATGGCTTTGAGCGTTTCCTCGAAATCGAACATCCTTAAGCCCTGTCCCCGCCGGAAAACTGCTCAGCGGTATCGGTCGGCGCGATCGAGATACTGAGTCACATAGCGCCGCACTGTATCCTCGAGCGGCGCGAACGCGGCATTATAGCCGGCGCGCCGCAAATTCGCGGTCTCAGCCTGTGTAAAATACTGGTAGCTGTCGCGAATCGAGGCCGGCATCTCGATATACTCGATTGCCGGTTCGCGGCCGAGCGCCGCGAACATGGCGGCAATCAAATCGCGAAAGCTGCGCGCCGCGCCGCTACCGACATTGAACAGGCCCGATACCGTCGGCGTGGCGAGCAGCCAGCGGGTCACCGCCACCGCGTCGTCGACGCTGATGAAGTCCCGCTTCTGCTCGCCGTCGCCGATGCCGGGGCGATAGGACTTGAACAGCCGGACCGGCTTACCGGCCTTGGCATCGTTGAAGCGCTTGGCGACGAGACTCATCATCTCGCCCTTGTGGTATTCGTTGGGGCCGAACACGTTGAAAAACTTGAGCCCGGCCCATTGCGGCGGCAGCTTCTCGCCGCGGGCCGCGCGCTCCACCACCGCGAGATCGAACAGGTGCTTGCTCCAACCGTACAGGTTCATCGGCTTGAGGCGCTTGAGCGCGGCGGGCGCGAAGTCGTCGGAAAAACCCTGGCTGCCGTCGCCATAGGTGGCGGCCGATGAGGCGTAGATGAACGGCGTACGCGTCGCCGTGCACCAGTCCAGCAGGCGCAGCGAGAGACGGAAATTGGATTCGATGAGGGCGTCGCCGTCGGTCACGGTCGTTGACGAAATGGCACCCAGATGCATGACGGCGTCGAGTTTGCGGCCCTCAAGCCAGCGCAGCAGGTCGGCCGGCGGCACGAAATCGGCGAGCTGCCGACTGCCGAGGTTGCGCCACTTGCCGTCGTCGCCGAGACTGTCGTTGACCGCAATGTCGCTCCGCCCCGCTTCGTTGAGGCTCGCTACGAGATTGGACCCGATGAACCCGGCCCCGCCGGTTACCAATAGCATCGACGCTGTCGACCGGTTGAAACTGCCTCGGCTTCACGCCGACCGCCGCTCTTTGCCGGACTCTGCGGCGGGGAGCAACACCTGGACAGGCCACGCCGCAGCGGCTATCGCACGACCAAGGCGTGATAAAATGAATATAAATTCATATTATAATTATGAATTACGATTCGCGTAAGTCAGATAGGCGCGATGAGGACGCGGCTTCGCAGGCCCCCATCCTCATCGTTCCATATATGTGGATCGGCGACTTCGTGCGCTGCCATACCGTGGTGAAGCTGCTCAACGCGCGGTTTCCGAACCGGCCCGTCGATATGCTCGCCACTACGCTTTGTGCCCCTCTGACTGACTACATGCCGGGGGTTCGTCGGGCCATCGTCGTGGACCTGCCGCGCAAGCGACTCGCCTTCAGCCAGCATCACGCGCTGGCGGCCCGCCTGAAAAAGGCGGGCTATGGCACCGCTCTGATCATGCCGAAGACGTGGAAATCCGCCCTCGCCCCGTTTCTGGCTGGCATTCCCGAGCGCATTGGGCTGTTCGGCGAAGCCCGTGCGGTGGTTCTCAACGATCTGCGCTTCGGTCGGGGAAGGCTGCCACGCTTGGTCGACGAGTGCGCATCGTTGGCGCTGCCTGCCGGAGTCCCCATACCTACTGAATGGCCGAAGCCCGAACTCAAGGTTCCCGCAGCCGAGATTGCGGCCTGGCGCGATGCGTGCGGTGTCGCGGCCTCTGGACGCCCGGTCGTGGTGCTCGCCCCGGGAGCAGTTGGTCCAGCCAAGCGCTGGCCAGCTGCGGCCTACGCAGGACTGGCGCGGCGGCTTCTTGCCGAAGGACTTTCGGTCTGGGTCGTGGGCGGACCGGCGGAAAAACCAATGGCGCAGACCATCGTTGCCGGCACCGACGCACGCGACCTGACGGGCACCGATCTGCGTGAGGCGATCCTGGCGTTGGCGGCAGGTTCGGCGGCAGTATCCAACGATTCCGGCCTCGTCCACGTCGCTGCGGCGCTAGGCACTCCGACGATCGGGATTTTCGGGCCGACCAGCCCGTGGCACTGGGCCCCGCTCAATCCACTGGCGGCGACCCTCCAGGCAAACATCGAACTGGCCTGCCGGCCCTGCCACAAGCCTGTCTGCCGCCTCGGCCATCATCGCTGCATGACCGAGCTTGGTGTGGAGGAGGTTTTTGCGGCGACGCGCCGGGCGCTTGCTCCGATCGCGATTTTCCCCTGAGTCCGAAATGCGGATATAACGCGGCATTCATCAAATCGGTGTAGGGCGAGACCCAAACACAGGTCGACCGCAATGACGATTCTGGTCACCGGCGGCGCCGGCTACATCGGCAGCCACATGGTCTACGCGCTCCGCGACGCCGGCGAGCGCGTGATCGTGCTCGACAACCTCTCGACGGGCTTCGATTGGGCGGTCGCGCCGGGCACCCCGCTCGTGGTCGGCGAGACCGGCGATCAGCCCCTGGTCACGACCATCATCCGTGAGCAACAGGTCGACGCGATCATTCATTTTGCTGCATCGATTGTGGTTCCGGACTCGGTGCGCGACCCGCTTGGCTATTACCGCAACAACACAGTCAACTCGCGCGCCCTGATCGAGTGCGCGGTGAAATGCGGCGTGCGCCATTTCATTTTTTCCTCCACCGCCGCGGTCTACGGCAATCCAACCGAGATTCCAGTGCGCGAGGAAACACCGACCTTGCCGATCTCGCCCTATGGCTGGTCGAAGCTGATGACCGAGATCATGCTGCGCGACGCCAGCGCGGCCCACGGTCTCAAGCACGTCATCCTGCGCTATTTCAATGTCGCCGGCGCCGATCCGCAATGTCGGACCGGACAGTCGACGGCGGGCGCCACGCATCTGATCAAAGTCGCGGTCGAAGCGGCGCTCGGGTTGCGTCCCAAAATCGATGTATTCGGCACCGACTACCCGACGCCGGATGGAACCGGCGTCCGCGATTATATCCACGTCAGCGATCTCGTGCTTGCGCATCGCGATGCGTTGCACAACTTGCGCGAAGGCGGCTCGTCGGCGACATTTAATTGCGGCTACGGCCACGGCTTCTCGGTCCGCGAAGTGATCGACACGGTCAAGCGCGCATCGGGCGTCGATTTCAAGGTCGACACTGCGCCGCGGCGCGCCGGCGACCCGGCGCAGATCGTTGCCGACTCCGCGCAAATCCGCAAAACGCTGCAATGGCAGCCGCGCTTTGACGACCTGTCGAAGATCGTCAGCGATGCGCTCGCGTGGGAACGCCACCTGATGGAACGGCGCGACGCGCAGGCGAGCCCGCGCACGCAAATGGCGCGCGCTTAGCGCGGTTTTTCCCGCCGCAACGGCCGCTTCGGCGGTTCCCGCCGCACCTCATTTCGCTTGAACATTCCGCCACTTCCGGGCAAGGAAGGCGATGATTGCCGGTCCCGCCGACGATGACCGGAAGCGGGGCAAAATGGATCACGCATGAGATCTTTTCCGGCTGAATCCTCCGACAAATATCCGACCTTACCGCTGTTGCGGCGGCTGCTCGTCGACGAGGCTTTCGGCCATTGGCCGCGCTATGCCGCCGCCGTCTCGATGATGGCGATCGTCGCCGCATGTACGGCGGTGTCGGCGTATCTGCTCGGCACCATGATCAACGCGGCCTATGTGAACAAGAACTACCGCGAGATCGTGGCGCTCGGCCTGCTGGCGATGGCGATCTTCGTGGTCAAGGCGCTCGCCACCTACGGGTCCGCCGTCTGGCTGTCCTGGATCGGCAATCGCATCGTCGCCGACAACCAGCAGCGCATGTTCGACAAGCTGATGCAGGAAGACATCGGCTTCTTCGCCGATCGGCATTCCTCGGAATTCATCGTCCGTCTGTCCACCGGCGCGGCGTCTGTCAGCCAAACGATCAGTCTGCTCATCACCGCGGTCGGCCGCGATCTCATGTCGCTCATCGGCCTCACCTTCGTGATGGTGACCGAGGACCCGATCATGTCGATCGCCGGCCTCATTATCGCGCCGCCGGCATTGATTCTGCTACGCAAGATGGTCCGCCGCGTGCGCGGGATCGCGCGCACGCAAATCACCGGCGGCACGCGCATCGTCGAGACCATGCAGGAGGCCTTGCAGGGCCTGCGCATGGTCAAGGCCTTCGGGCTCGAAGACGAGATGCAGCGGCGTCTGGCGGTGAACGTCACCGCCGTGGAGAGCGAATCCAACAAGATGGCGCGCGTCGCCAACCGCGCAGCGCCGATGATGGAGATCTTTGCCGGATTTACCGTCGCGCTCGCCATTATGTATGGCGGCTACCGCGTCATCTATACGGGCGCGACGCCTGGCGAGTTTTTCGCTTTCCTTACGGCGTTCCTGCTGGCGTACGAACCCGCCAAGCGGCTGGCGCGGCTCAATCTCGATCTCAACAATTCGCTGGTCGGCGTACGCATCCTCTACGAAGTGATCGACAGTCCGGCGGGCGAGCCGCGCGACGACGACAAGCCGCCGCTTGCGCTCACCACCGCGCGGCTCGAATTCGACGACGTGCGGTTTTCCTATCAGCCCGGCACGCCGGTGCTGCGCGGCGTGAGTTTTAACGCCGAGCGTGGCACCGTGACCGCACTGGTTGGCGCTTCGGGCGGCGGCAAGTCGACGGTGCTCAACCTCATCCTGCGCTTTTACGACGTCGACAGCGGGAGCATCCTGATCGACGGGCAGAACATCGCCAATGTGTCGCGGCACTCGCTGCGGCGGCAGGTCGCCTATGTGGGGCAGATCGTGCACATGTTCCGCGGCACCATCCGCGACAACATTGCGCTCGGTAAGCTCGGCGCCAGCGAGGCCGATATCGTCGCCGCCGCCAAAGCGGCGCACGCACATGATTTCATCGTCAGCTTTCCGCTCGGCTACGACACGCCGGTTGGCGAGCATGGCTTGCAGCTTTCCGGCGGCCAGCGCCAGCGCATCGCCATCGCGCGCGCCTTGATCAAGGACGCGCCCATCATCCTGCTCGACGAAGCGACCGCCTCGCTCGATTCGGAATCCGAACGCGTCGTGCAAGAGGCGGTCGGCGAACTGTGCCGCGGGCGGACCACGCTGGTCGTCGCGCACCGGCTCTCCACCATCATGCATGCCGATTGCATCCTGGTGGTCGAGAACGGCCTGATCGTCGAATCGGGCCGCCACGAGGCGCTGCTGCAAAAAGGCGGGCGCTACGCCTCGTTCTACCGCCTGCAACTCAGGGAACAGACACACGAACGGCAGCCGCTCGCCGTCGGTTGACAGATCGCGACAGACAGGGGACAGAGAGCTCGCGCTGAATGATCGGCCGCGCTGGCCGGTTGCGCATCCCCGCCTAATCTTCAACACCAGATTCCCAAATGAGCAACCAGACCAGCAACTACGTCATTGCCCCGCCGCCGCAGGCCGTTCTCGCCGTCGCCGGCACCGATAAGCTTTTCCCGGTCCGCCGTCTGTGGTGCGTCGGCCGCAACTACGTCGAACACATCAAGGAAATGGGGCAGGACGTGCGCGAGCCGCCGTTCTTCTTCGCCAAACCGGCCGACGCCATCGTGCCCGATGGTGGCACGGTGCCCTATCCGTCGCTGACCAAGGACATGCATCACGAGGTCGAACTCGTCGTCGCGCTCAAAAGCGGCGGCCGCAACATCCCGGTCGCCAAGGCGAATGATTGCATCTACGGCTATGGGGTCGGGATCGATCTGACGCGGCGCGACCTGCAAATCGCCTCGCGCGACATCAAGCGGCCGTGGGAGATCGGCAAGGCGTTCGACCATTCGGCGCCATGCGGCGCGCTCAACCCGGCGTCCAAGATCGGTCACCCCACCAAGGGCCGCATCGTGCTCAAGGTCAACGGCCAAGTGCGGCAGGACGGCGATCTCAATCAGATGATCTGGAACGTGCCCGAAGTCATCTCCAAACTGTCCGAGATGGTCGAGCTCGCGGCCGGCGACATCATCCTGACCGGCACGCCGTCGGGCGTCGCCGCCACGGTCGCGGGCGACAAGATCGAGTGCGAGGTCGCAGGCGTCGGCACGCTGAAAGTGACGATCGGTCAGCCGTTGAAATAGCTTTCGCTGATTGCAGCCACCAGCGTGCCTGACTTTTAACTCTGGCTGTCGGGCCTTGACGCTTTAGGTCCTTGCAGACTGTCGGTTGCTCGCCGGCAACCTTCGCGAAGGGGAGCGAAAGTGTGGGCTTACGGCTGCGCGAGTAACACCTTTTTGACCACAGGCCGCCACAGGTCCTGCTCGCCGCGAATGAATGCGGCTGTCTCTGCGGGCGACATCGGCCTCGGGTATGTGCCCAAAGAAGCGAATTTCTTTTGCAACTCGGTATCCGCGAAAGCAGTGCGAAGATCCGCGTTGATCTTGTGTACGAGCGGCTCCGCCGTCCCGATCGGCGCCGTCAACGCAAACCAGCCCCGCGCCTCGAACGTGCCTACCGAGGGCAGGGCTTCTGCGACCGTTGGGAGATCGGGATAGTTCGGAAGTCGATTGGCTGAGGCGACGGCTAGTGGACGGAGCATGCCGCCCTGGATGAGGCTGCCGAGGCCTGACAAGCTTTCGATGGCTACCTGACCGGTGCCTCCGGCCGTGTCCTGCAACGCCTTTACGGTGCTGGAGTACGGGACCAGGCTCAACTTGAATCCGGCGCGCTGCTGGAGCAACTCGCCGGTGAGGTTCGGCAAGCCTCCGAGATTGGCGCCGTAAAGAATTTCTCCCGGCCGCTTTTTTGCGAGTGCTATCAACCCCGCAAGACTGTCGACCCCGAGCTTCGGATTGACCGCGATAACCATCGGCTGCTCGCCCAAGATTCCGATCGGGATCAGGTCGCGATCCAAGACGAGCGGCAGGTGTGGATGCGTTTGCGGCAGCACGCAATAAGTGGAGCTGAGCGGCATGTAGAGGGTGTAGCCGTTAGGAGGAATGGCCGCGGCAGCCTGCAACGCAATGAGACCTCCGGCTCCAGGGCGATTGAGCAGAATGAACTGCTGATGCCAGATCTGCCCGAGGCGATCGGCGACGATGCGGGCAATGACGTCTGGCCCGCCGCCCGCCCCGACCGGGACGATGAGGCTCACCGGCCGGACCGGATATCCCCCCACGCTGCCGTCCGCCGCCCGCGAACCTGACGGCGCCAGGGCGAAGGACGAAACCATCATGCACCCAAATGACCGTCTGGTAATCGGCAATGTCGCCTCCCGATCGATCTCAAAGTTGTTGCAGCCTCTCATTGCGGGGCTATAAAGAGAAGCTTAGTCTTTGAATATAGCTATAGAATTTCTAAATAGGAGCATGCCCCCAATGGCGCTTAATACGCGGGTCCGCAGGCGCCTCAAGTTGCGAGATTTTGATACGCTGCTTGCAGTGGCGGAGCACGGCAGCATGGCGAAAGCCGCAGCGCGACTTCAGTGTCGCAGCCGACCGTTTCAAAATCGATCGCCGACCTGGAGCATGCCCTCGGCGTGCGGGTGTTCGACCGAACCGCCCAGGGCGTTGAGCCCACCCAATACGGCCATTCCCTCCTCAAATGGGCGGTCGTCATGTTCGATGACATAAAACAAGCGGTCGAGGAGATTGAGTTTTTGGCCGATCCGTCCGTCGGCACGCTACGCATCGGCGCATCCGAACCGATGCTCGGCGGCTTTCTGGGGGCGGTCGTAGCGCGCCTTCACGAGAGATATCCGAGGATCACGTTCGAGATATCACAGCCGCCGTCCTTCGCTCAGCAACGCCGCGATCTGCTCGAGCGTCGTTGCGATCTGACGCTCGGCCGCGTGGTGACGTCAGATTCGGAACAAGAGTTCGCAACAGAGTTCCTGTTTGACGAGCCCGGATCAGTGGTTGCCGGCCCGCAGAACCCACTGCTCCGACGTAGCAAACTAACCTTGATGCAGTTACTGGATGAACCATGGACGATGCCACGCCCGGACAGCGCCGTGGGCAACTATCTCACCGAAGCTTTTCGCTTCGCCGGGTTACCGCTGCCGCACAACGTTGTCATCTGTGGCTCGATTTAGATGCATCAGGCGCTTTTGGCGAACGGACCATTCCTGGCAATTTTTCCGAAGTCGCTACTGCGGTTTGGTGCCAAGCACATTAACGTAAAAGTGCTCCCGGTTAAATTGCCGGGGCGTCCCCCACCGGTCGGAATCACAGTGCTGAAGAACCGCACGCTGCACCCACTGACTCAGCGCTTCATAGATTGCGCACGCGAAATCGCGAACTCTTAGGACGGTTGTCTGTTAACCGGCAAGCGTAATCAAGAGTGAAGGTCTGCAAGGATACTAACAGGCCTTAGGGCACGGCGCTTCGCCCAGCATCGGCGCGAGTAGCTGCGGGCGTAACGAAACGCCGGTCGGTCTGAAAGACGACCGACAGAAAGCGTGCAAATCGCACGAAGGCGAGGCCTTGCGGCGTGATCCGGAAGCCGCCCGCGGTTTGCGCGACGTTGCGTGAGACTCTTTGCTCATCGAGCCGCCGCTCGATCTGGCCGTAACGCTTCACGTAGACGTCGACGAACAGGCTCTGTAACTCGGATGGCGAAAAGGCGTGATCGGGCTCTGCGGCCATCTGGGTCAGCATGAACACGGAGATCGAACGGTCAATCGTGACCGGCAGCACGATCAGGAGGCAGACCGCGATGCCGCCCGCGAAGGCGCACGCCGAGACAGCGTCACGTACATGCCAGTATGGCCATTTCTTTCGCGCCATCAGGAGAACCACGAAACAGATGATTTCGCCGATCGCGATCAGCACCAGGCCGCGGTAGAACAGAATTGATATCTGACCGAGAAACCCCACCCAGGACAGCGCCACGACGGAGCCGACCACAAGCACGACCGCGGCGCTGAACCAGACGCCTGCTGCAAGAAATGCTTTCATGGGTCGACGCTCCTGATGGTCAACGCTCCGGATGGTCAAGGCTCTTGGCCGAGATCACGGGTTGCAATCAGCCGCACGTGCGGCGAGGCGAAAAGCACAGGCGCCGTCCAGACCCAGCCATGAGCATCGGACCAAACGGGATCGGCCGCCGATACGACGAGAACGTCGATGCCTTCGGTCGCGGCCCGGGCCCGCACTTGCGCCGCCGTCAGCGGAGCCATGAATATCGGTCCGATGGCGGCGAGCCGCGCGTCCACCTCGGGCTTCGACGCACCATAAAGCGTCGCATCCTTGTCGGCGACCGCCACGCGGTTTCGCCCGTACAATCCGAAGTCCAGCACCCGCGGAGCCGCCACCGGATTGTGCTGCAGGACGGCGCTCCTCGGCACATGCGTATTGGCCCAGCGATAGGCGGACGCCAATTCGGCATCGAGTTCCGGATGAAGGGCATTCTCGGGAATCAAAATGACATTCGGCGCCAGGAACGGATAGGCTCGCATGCTGAATAATTCGTACGCGCTGCCGGCGTAACCGATCAACAGCAGCGCGCCCATGGCGCTCGGCCATCGCCGCAAATCGGCCAGGCGGAACTGACCGTCGCGGCTGTGGGATAGGATCACCGCCGCCGTCCAGACCAGGAATGCAAGTTGCGGCAACAACACGACGCGCCAGCCCAGATCGTTGTTGATGAGCGTCGAGCGCGCAAACGTGCCAAGCAACAAACCTGCGGTGGCGGCAAAGACAAGAAGCCGCGCGACCTCGGTTTTCGGTAGCGTTCGCCGCTCGTACCAGTAAACGACGGCGCCGACGCCGAATATGCCGAACTCAAAGAAATAGTTCAGCGGCAAGAGCGGCAGGCTGAGAAGGTCGCGCACGAGGCTCGGCGGCATCACGGCCTTCAGTGGACCGAAGACGCGCACCGTGAAGGCGATCGGGCTGCCTTCATCCGATCTGCCGTGCAGAATGTCGATCGCTTCCGGAACGAGGAGAAGAGCGGCGAGGCACCCGGCAGCCACAAGGGTCAGCGCCAGCCGATAATGCTTTCGCCACATCAGCGATATCAGCCAAAACGCGGCCGCCAGCGCCGTGCCAACGCCGATCCATATGGAGACGCCGGCGCATGAGGCAAAGGCCAAGCTGCCCGCTATGGCCGACCGTATTCCCGGCCTGTGCGCGATCAGGACAAGCCCAAAGACACCGGCGATGAGCGCAAGGACGTGATGTGGCACCCAGATCAGCGAAATTGTCCAAGGCGCGATCTGCTCATTCCACCACTCGATCTCGATCGGCCAAATCTGTCTGACAACGCCCGTCGCAAAACTTGGAACGATATCGAGATTGCCGCAAACGAGCAGCGCGATAAGCGCCCAGACCACATTTCGAGACAAAGGCACTTCCGGCTCGGCCCTTTGCCAGAGCAGCGCCGCAAGCGCCAGCACCGCGGCGCCGTCCAGAGCGGCAAGCGCGCCGACTGCGGCGCGTGCATCGATCGTGCCCATGGTCAGCCTGACCGGAATGGCGGCCAGCGTGTAGAAGAAATAATAATAACCGGCCGGCTGTGCGCGGCTCACGAACGGATCGGTGAGCGGCAATCCCGACGACAGGATCGAATTCACGGTCGCGATGTGCTTGACCATGTCGACGGAGACGGTGGGCTGGTAGAGCTTTCCGCCGAACCCGAAATCGATCGTCGCCAAGCCGATGACGATTGCGCAAGCGAACAGACCGAGGATCGCCCACGCGGACGGCCATCCGATTTTTCTGATCGCAAGGATACCAGCGGCGGCGAGAACGAGTTGGACGGCCACGGCCATGTCAAGACCGGCAAACCGAGCGACCAGACTGAGCAGGACCGGCAGAACCGCAAGAGAGAACAGAAGGGCGATGCCCCAGCGCCGTACCGGCATGACCTCTTTGGCATCGACCCACCCGGTCCACTGGGCGATGGCCGCTCCAGGCAGAGCGAGAAGCACGGCCAGTAGCGCCGTCGCGGCCAGCAAGTCAGCGAAATCCACGAAGATCTGCACGATCGGCGGCCCAGCCCCAGCGAAACGGTGCAGGCACGATCAGCGGTTCCAGCATCGAGGCGCGAGAATCACTGCCGTCCGGCACGGCAGGATAGCGCGGAGTTGGTGAGTCGTTCCTTGCCGCGGGACACGCCGCAGGTGGCGGTTCGAATCGGATGGAGTCTGGGCGCGGGCCAAGGCCCGCGCCCAGGAATGACGATTACTGTAGTCCCTCGGCCTTGAGGGCTTCCTGCACCTTGGGCCGCGCCGCGACGCGATCCATGTAGGCCTTGATGTTCGGCCACTTGGCGAGGTCGACTTCAATGCGCGGCGACCAGCGCAGCACCGTGAACAGGTAGGCGTCGGCGACCGTGAACTTGTCGCCCGTGAGGTACTGTTTGCCGGCGAGCTGCTTGTCGATCCAGTCGAATCGCTTGCCGAGATTCTCCTTCGAGATTTTCTTGAATTCCTCCGGCGTAGTCGGCCGAAAGATCGGTCCATAGGTCTTGTGCAGTTCCGAGGTGACGAAATTCAGCCACTCCATCACGCGGTAGCGGTCGAGCGAGCCGGCCGACGGCAACAAACCCGAGCCGGGTTTCTGATCGGCCAGATACTGTACGATCACCGGCCCCTCGGTGAGCCGCTCGCCGTTGTCCAGCTCCAGCACCGGAACCTGACCCTTGGCATTGATGCCCCAATAATCCTTGCCGCTTTTGGTCTTCTTTTCCTGATTGTTGACCTGTTCGAGATCGAGCGCGATGCCCGCCTCGCGCGAGACGATGTGTGGCGACAGCGAGCAGGCGCCCGGCGCAAAATACAGTTTCATGACATTATTCTCCCTTTTCATCACAGCCTTGTGTGGCGCATTCACATCCATGCAATGCTGCGCATATAGCACAGGCTTCCAGTGAGGCAACCAAAGGAACCCCACGGTTCCTCGCGCGTTAGCAGGCACTGACATCGCCATCCGCACCGCGACTTGCAACGCAACTTGGCACTGGAGATCATCATGAACGCCCGACGCGTCATGCGCGTGCAACCGCCCTCCCCGCTCGGGGACATGACCGTGGTCCCAGCGGCCCTGACCGGACGCGCCGAGGCCGATATGGCCCATGCCATGGCGGCGGCTCTTGCCGAGTATGAAGTGCCCAGCGCAGCCGAAGTCCTGGGACGGCTGCGGCGCGCGTTTCCGCTGGCGCCGCTCGGCGCGCGGCTGACAGCGCTCGGCCTCATGATGGAGCGTAGCCACCGCCCGAGCTGACTTGCGTCATTGCGAGCGAAGCGAAGCAATCCAGAGCCGGAGCCTCCGACTCTGGATTGCTTCGTCGCTTCGCTTCTCGCAATGACGTACTTTAGATCCCCAGATAAGCGCTGCGCACGCGATCGTCGGCAAGCAGTTCACTGCCGCTCCCGGTCAGCGTGATCCGGCCGTTCTCCAGCACATAGGCGCGGCTCGCAAGCTTCAGCGATTGCGCGACGTTCTGCTCGACCAACAAGCATGTGAGGCCGTCACGATTGAGATCGCGGATGGTGCCGAGCATGTTATGAACGATGGCCGGCGCCAGCCCGAGCGAGGGCTCGTCGAACATGATCAGCTCAGGCGAGCCCATCAGGCAGCGCCCGATCGCCAGCATCTGCTGCTCGCCGCCCGACAGCGTTCCGGCGGCCTGGCGCGCACGTTCGGCCAGCACTGGAAACATCGCCAGTACGCGCTTGCGGTTTTCTTCGCGATGCGCCCGGGCGCGCGGCAACAGCGCGCCCATCTCGAGATTTTCGGCAACCGTCAGCGTCGGGAAAATCTGGCGGCCTTCCGCGACCTGGCCGATGCCGAGATTACAGACGCGGTGGCTCGGCCAGCCGGCGATGTCGGTTTCCCCGAACAGGATGCGGCCGCGCGCCGGCCGCAGCATGCCGGCGATGGCGCGAATGAGCGAGGTCTTGCCGGCGCCGTTGGCGCCCACGATGGCGACGATCGCCCCCTGCTCGATGTCGAGCGACACGCCGTCGAGCGCCTGGGCATCGCCATAAAACACGTCGAGGTCTTCAACGCGAAGCATCATACAACCTCGGCGCCCAGATAGGATTGAATGACCGCCGGATCGCGCACCACTTCGCGCGGTTCGCCCTCCGCGATGGCGGTGCCATGATCGAGCACCAGTACGCGCGACGCGAGCGCCATCACGGCGCGCATCACGTGCTCGATGAGCAGGATGGTCAGCCCGCTGTCGCGATTGAGCTCGCGCAGCACCGTGACGAGGCGGTCGACTTCGGTCGGCCGCAAGCCGGCGACCACCTCATCGAGCAGCAACAGCTTCGGTTCGGTAGCAAGCGCCCGCATGACTTCGAGGCGCTTGCGATCCGGCAGCGTCAAGGATGACGCCAAGTGATGACGCCGGTCGAACAGATCGAAGCGCCGCAGCAATTCGTGCGCCTGGGCTTGCGCCGCGCCAACGTCGCGTCGGCGCAGCAACGCCCCGATGGTGACGTTATCCTCGACGCTCAGCGCCGGAAACGGACGCACCAGTTGGAACGTGCGGGCGACGCCGCGGCGGCACACCGCATCCGGTGCGAGACGGGTGATGTCTTCGCCCGCGAAAGTGACAGAGCCGGAGTTCAGGCGGAATCGCGCCGGCGATCATATTGAACAGCGTCGTCTTGCCGGCGCCGTTGGGACCGATCACCGCAAAGATCGCGCCCTCGGGGACCGCGAAGCTCACGCCGTCGACCGCGACCAGGCCGCGAAAGCGTTTGCCGAGGCGTTCGAGCGAAAGCAGCGCTGTCATCGGCTGCCCTTATCGATGCCAACCCTGCCAATGCCAAGCCGCCGCGCCAGCGGCGGCCAGATGCCCTCGGGCAGCGCCACCACGACCAGCAGCAGACAAATGCCGTAGAACACCTGCTTGGCGCCCGGCAGATCGAACCCGAGCGCGGCCATGATCGAGGTTACCGACTCCGCCATTCCGGTCAACACGAACGCGCCCAGCACCGGACCGAACAGCGTGCCGACGCCGCCGATGATCGGACCGAGGATCATCTCGATCGACTGTGTGATGTTGAAGACCTGTTCGGGGAACAGGTTGTTATAGAAGAACGCATAGAACACGCCGGCAAACGAGGTCATCGCGCCGGAGATCATCAGCGCGTACATCTTGTAGCGGAACGTGTTGATGCCGGCGGCGCGCGCCGCCTGCTCGTCCTCGCGGATGGCGAGCCAGAAATAGCCGATGCGGCTTTTGAGCAGCGCCCGCGACAGCAGAAACGCCACAGCGGTCGCGGCCAGCATGACGTAAAAGAACATGGTCGGATTGCCGCGCAGTCGCCACAGATCGTCGTGGGTGTATTGCGCCACCGGCAGAAACAGGCCGGCCGACGCGTGGACAAAATCGAGGTGATCGAAGCCGACGCGGGCGAACTCGGCGAACGCGATGGTCAGGATGGCGAAATAGACGCCGGCGACGCCGAACCGGAACGCGAGAAAGCCGATGATCGCCGCACAGCCCGCGGCGACCGGCATGGCCGCCAAGAGCCCGAGCCACGGCGCCACGCCATAGCGCGTGAACAAAACCGCCGCCACATAGGCCCCGAGCCCCGCATAGATCGCGTTGCCGAGCGAAAGCTGGCCCGCAAAGCCCATCATGATGTTCCACGCCTGCCCCGTATAGGCGAGGTAAAGCGCGACGATCATCACGGTGAGCAGGTAATCGTTGACCACCCACGGCGCGATCGCGAGCGCCGCGAACACCGCGGCGAGCAGTCCAAGCGAGCGGCGCGCCGCGCCGTCGGCGAGCCGCGCGATCATGCGGTCCTCTTGCCGAGGATGCCCTGCGGCCGCAGCAGCAGCACCAGGACCAGAATGCCGAACGAGAACATGCTCTTGGCCGATGGCGTGAAGAGCAGGCCCGCAATCGCCTCGGTCAGCCCGATCAGCACGCCGCCGATCAGCGCGCCGGCCATCGAGCCGAGGCCGCCGGTGATGACGATGACGAAGGCGAGCAGCGTATAGGCCGGGCCGAGCATCGGCGTGACGTCGGTGATCAACGCCATCATGGTGCCGGCTGCGCCGACGCACGCCGCGCCGATGCCGAAGGTCAGCGCGTAGAACCGCTTCACGTCGAGCCCGACCACCAGCGCGCCAGTATAATTGTCGGCGCAGGCGCGGATCGCCTTGCCGAACAGCGTAAAGCGAAAGAACCCAAACAGCGCCGCCGTCACCACGATGGCGGCAGCGGCGGCGTAGGCCTTGGATGCGTCGACGATCACCGGCCCGACCTGGAAGCTGTCGTAGGCGTAGGACGTCTGGATGGTCTGGGCGTCCGGGCCGAAGATGATCAACAGCGTGTTGACGATGATGAGCGCGAGCGCGACCACCAGCAGGAATTGGCTGTGCTCGGGACGGGTGATGAACGGATTGATCAGCCCCGCCTGCAGCACGTAACCGAAACAGAACATCACCGCCGCGATCGGCACCAGCATGATCAGCGGATCGAGGTGAAACGCCGCGAACAGCACGACCGCGATATACATCGCGATCGACATCATCTCGCCGTGGGCGAAGTTGACGATGCGCACCACGCCGAAAATGACCGACAGGCCAAGGGCCATCAGGCCGTAGACCAAGCCAGTCAGAATTCCAGCAACGATAACGTTCAGATAGACGGCTAGCGACACCGCTCAGGACCGGGCACGCGCTATGTCCGGCTCTGATACGACTTCATCGGCCATTCCAGCTTGGCATTCGCCGCCGCTTTGGGTGCGACGGTCACCTGCTTGCCGCCGCGATTTTGGACAGCGCCGCATTTCAAGCCGATGTTCTGCCCCTTGGCGTCGAACATGATGCCGGGGCCGATGCTGACATTGTCCGTGATGTTGGTCGCGTGCAGCGCGGCCGCCAGCGCCTTGGGGTCCGCCGAACCGGCGCGCTTATAGGCGTCCGCCGCGATCAGCAAGGCCTCGAACGTGTACACATGATTGGTGTTCATGTTGAGGTCGGGGAACTTCTTGGCGAACGCGGCCTGGAGCGTTTTGGTCAGCTTTTTGTTCGGATCGTACCAGGGCACCAGGCTGATCGGGCCGTCGCTGAGCTTGCCCAGCGTCTTGGTGTACTGGTTCTCATACCATCCCGGCCCCCAGCTCAAGATTGCGTTCGGCGTCCAGCGCTGCTTGACCATCTCGCGCGTCAGCAGCATCGCATCGTTCAGGCGGCCGACCACCAACATGATCTCGGCATTGGCGGCCTTTGCCTTCGTCACCTCGACCGAGAGATCGCGAGCCGCAGGATCGTAGGAGATTTCCTCAACGATCGTGTATGGCGGCTTCGTCCCGTGGATGCCCTTCGCCATCCCGGTGCCGAACAGGTCGTTGACGTGCATGAACACCGCGGTCTTGGGCGTGACGCCGGCAATCTGGAAAACCTCCAATTGCTCGGCATACTCATCCTTGAGCAGCATCGGCACCGTCGGGAAATTTCGCACCACGAACTTATAGCCCTGCTCGGTGATCTGCGGATCGCTGCCGACGTTGATGACCAGCGGGATGCCCTTTTGCTCCGCGACCTGGGCGACGGCCGTGGTCTGGCCGGAATCGAACGCGCCGATCAAAAGCTGCGCGCCGTCGCTGACCAGCTTTTCGGCATGTTCGCGCGCAGTGTTGACGTTGGACTCGGTGTCGCCGTTCATGATCGTGAGTTCCGGCAGCCCGAGCGATTTCAGGATCCCCGGCGTGATATCGACACCGCGCTGGCAATCCTGGCCGATGCCGGCCTCGAAGCCCGACCGCGGCAGGATCACGCCGACTTTCAGCGGGCCTCCGGCCGCACGCACGATCGCGGGGGCCGCAACGGTTGCGGCGGCAGCGGCAGCGCTGGCGAGAACACGGCGGCGATTGAGATAATTGCGGGTACTAGTCATGGCTTCCCTCCCAGGTTTGAGGGAAATGCTAGGGAACTGCCGCGTTCAGGGCAAGCGCCGATCAGGCCGCAAAAAGCGTCGCCAGTGCCGCAGCCATGTTCAACAGCCGCCTGTCCTGACCGTTACGGACCGCCACCATCAGCCCGACCGGCATGGCGGGCGGCGCCACCGGCAGCGGCAACGAGATCGCGCAAAGATCGAAGAAGTTGATGATCGCGGTATTGCGCAACAGCGCCGCGTTGCGGACGGTAAACACCTTGGGGTCCGCCACTTCCGCGATGGTCGGCGCCACGATCGAGGTTGTCGGCATGATCAGTGCATCGAGACCGGCGAGCCGCGCGTCCATGGCCCGCACGAGCTGCGTCCGCGCGCGCGTCATCTCGACATAATCGGCCGCCGACACCTCGCAGCCGCGCGCGATGCGCGCATGCACGTTCGGATCGATGTCGTTGGGGCGACGGCCCATCCAGTCGCGATGGATCGCGCAGGCCTCCGGCGGCGAGATGCCGCCCTTGGCGTTGACTGCGTTCATGGCGTCGAACAGCGGCATGGTCTCGCGGCTGACGCGCACGCCGGCGCCGTCGAGCCGTTTGATCGCGGCGTCGAATGCCGACGCCACGGTGTCGTCGATCCGATCGAGCGGCAGGCCTTCGGCGACGCCGAGGCGCAGTCCCTTCAGCGCGGCGACCTCAAGCGGCGCGAATGACAATTCCTCGCCCGCCATCACCGCGTCCGCCTTGGCACAGTCGGCGACGGTGCGCGCGATCGGCCCGACCGAATCGAGCGTGTAGCTCAGCGGAAAGGCGCCGTCGGTCGGCACCCGTTGCCGGCTCGGCTTGAAGCCGACAAGCCCGCAGAGCGACGCCGGAATGCGCACCGAACCGCCGGTATCGGTGCCGATCGAAATCTCGCACATGCCGTCGGCGACCGCGACCGGCGCGCCGGACGACGAGCCTCCGGGCACGCGCCCGCGATCGCGCGGATTGCCGGGCGTGCCAAAATGCGGATTAGCGCCGACGCCGGAGAACGCGAATTCGACCATGTTGGTCTTGGCGACGATCACCGCGCCGCCTCCACGCAGCCGCCGCACGATCGCCGCATCGGCGGCCGGGGGCTTCGCTTCCTCGGCAAGAATCTTGGAGCCCGCCCGCGTAGGCTCGCCGGCGACGTCGAACAGGTCCTTGATACTGACGATGACGCCGTCGAGCGGCCCGAGTGAGATGCCGGAGTTCGCCCGCGCATCGGCCGCATCGGCCGCCGCACGTGCCGCGTCGCGATAGACGGTGAGGCAGGCGCGCGCCCCCTCCCCGTTCGGATCGGCGATCCGCGCCAATGCCTGTTCGAGCCGGTCCCGGCAGGATAGTCGTGCCATGTTCTTTTTGCCCGTGCAGAGTGGGTTTGCGATTGGCTAGCTGAGAGGTTGTGACGCGAAAGTCAAATCCACGCGGCGCGGCGGCGCGCGTGGCCCCTTATCCACCTTCTCTGCCGCACGTTCTCCAATGTCCGCGGGCCGAAGGCCGATCAATCCGCGCGCGCCCGTCGCATCCTTGACGGTCCGGACGATTAAATTCAAGCATTGCGATTTAATTCAACACCTCGGAAACATGCGCGAACCATTCAATTGACATTGGAATTAGCGGTTTTTTTAAGTGATCTGGCCATTTTGGTAATGATTTACTCTGATCGTAGAACGCCGGGATCACCCGGCGATACTTTCAGCTAAGGTGCGGTTGCGCCCACTGACCGATACTTTTCCTTGATCGAACAAACAGTGGAGAATCCCAATGCGCTTCCTCCTAAAGACCGCCACGTTGCTGGTAGCAATGACCGCTGGCCCGAGCGCCTTCGCGCAACAGCCCGTCTATCACCCGATCTGCCTTCAGCGCGGGTCAAGTATTGAATGCGCGTACAGCACGATGACCGAATGCCAGGAGGCCAAGGTAGAGCCCTCCGACAATTGCATGCAAAACCAGACTCCAGGCAATCGCTGAAAGGTCTCGATCACTCAAAGCGGCAAGAGGCTTCTTCTCTGATGTCCTCAGTTGTCAGCCAAGGGCCTTCCGCGCCGCTTTGAGTGCAGCCTGCCGTTGGGCGCGGTAGTGGCGCAGCCTATCAGCGCGATAGCGCTTACTGTTGATATTACCGATAGCCACCGTGCCATTGAGCGTCCAAGCCGAGCGGAATCACCCGCGTCGAGCGGGGACGGTGGCTGCGGCCGACCGGAAGATTCTTGGCTCGACGAAGCTGAGCCGCGTTGGAGGCTTCCATGAGATTGAAACAGCTGGCGGCCCTGGCGTTGGTCTTGATGGCATCATCCACCGCCGACGCAGGTTCACTCAAATGGGAAAGGCATGTCGTTGAAAGACAAAAATGCTTTCCCGCATGTCGAATTACGAAATCGGGCGGAATTGCCTGCCACAATTTTATTGTGACGGACTACGATCCGCGCTGTGTCAATTACCTTTGGGTTTCGACCCCCTGCGGACTGCGTTGGAAAAGGGTACATTATTTTTGCCAGTGAACGTCGGGTGAAGCAAAGGCGAAGCATCGTGCCGATGCGTTCCGACAAGTGGGAGAAGTGAAACGGGCACCACACTGACTACACCAAAACGTAGAAAGAGTGTACGCTTAACCCTGCGAGGGCATACATTCTGTGGGGGCGGATGATGAAAGTAGCTCGTCGAGTCTTTATTCGTGCAGCCGCCGGCGTCGCCGCTTTGCCCATAGTCTACCGCCGCGCGTCGGCTCTCGATTATCCGACGCGGCCGGTCCACATGGTGGTCGGATTTGCGCCAGGCCTGTCGCCTGACATCATCGGCCGTCTCATCGCCCAAGCTCTCTCACAGAGACTCGGTCAGCAATTCGTGGTCGACAACAGGCCGGGAGCCGCCAGCAACATCGGAACCGAAGTGGCCGCACACGCAGCTCCGGACGGCTACACGGTGTTGCTGACCATCTCGGGCAATGCGATCAACGCAACGCTCTACCAACACCTCAATTTCAATTTTGCTCACGATCTCACGCCCGTCGCCGCGATCGGCCGTACGCCTTTCGTCATCGTGATGCATCCTGCTTTTCCCGTTAAATCCGTCCCCGAACTGATCGCCTATGCGAAGGCAAACCCCGGCAAGGTCAATGTAGCTTCCGCCGGTCCGGGCACCGGCCCGCATGTCGCCTGCGAGCTGTTCAAAATGATGGCCGAGGTGAATTTGGTGCAGGTGCCGTACAAGGGCAGTTACATGTCCGATCTTCTCGGCGGACAGGTCCCGATGGCGTTCGCACCGATTGCCCAGATCATCGAGGATGTGAAAGCGCGCAAACTCAACGCCATTGGCGTCACCACGCCGACGCGTTCGGATGCCGCGCCTGAAATTCCCGCGATTGCCGAATTCGTACGCGGATATGCGGCGAGCGGCTGGTATGGAATATCCGCCCCTACGGGAACGCCCGACAACATCGTCGCGAAGCTAAATAGCGCGACAAGTGCCTGCGTGACCGATCCGGCGCTGAAAGCGCGGCTGCTGAACCTGGGCGTGGAACCCACCCCTATGTCGGTGCCGGATTTCAAAGCATTTGTGGCCGAGGAAATCTCCAAGTATGCAAAGGTCATTCAGCACGCGGGCATCAGGATCGAGTAAATCGCTCGAGTGCCGCGCCATCGGCTGAGCGCCGCGCCATCAGCGCGCTTGGGGGATACCCGCCTCGTGTCGGCCTTTGGGCACAACATGCGTCGGAGCGACGCCGTTGAACGACGTCCAGCGCCAAAGCTGCGGCGAGCTATTGCACCATTTTTGGGAAAAAAGTAGTTTAAGGAAAGCGCTGCCACGGGACGCGCGGAACTTCTCCGGGGCACGGCAGCCATCACGGGCATATCGGTGGGTACCGCACAGCTCAACGCTGGAAGACTCACGTGAATTCGGCCTCGCGGAGCGATAGGTATGAGTATCTCAGTCAGTCATTCCCTGAAAGGCAGAGCGCTCTTCGAGAGGATTTGCAAGCTGACCATCAGGCGGGCGCTTATTCCGCTCTGCGTCTTCGCTCCCTTCGCTTACTTCTTTCCGAAGATCGCGCTCTTGTACGTCATCTGCGGGGTATACGACGTGAGCCGCAATCGTCCAATCACGGCAGAGACGGCTCGGCGCTACTTTATCGGCAACGGTGTCGGGACCTGGCTCCTGTCGCCGCTCAATTGCCTCCTCGATTTGCTGTCGCTGCCATTTGTCAACAAAGGTGTCTATCAGCTGGCGGACCTGCCGCAAGGACACCAGGACGAAGTGAGGCGCCTGATCCAGGCCGCAAACAGCGCCGATCTTGTTCGTCAGCTTGAGGAGAGATCGAAAACGAATCAGCGCACCATGCTGTTTTTCCGCTGGTACGGAATGAACATCGATGCGTCCGTGAAAGTGCCCGCCTTTCACCAGCCCTGGAAATACATCCAGACGATCGGTGTTTCAGTCTTCAATCGGAAGGTGACCACCTCGAAACATTTTGGTTATCTGCGGGCATCGCTGCGGGTCCTCTATAATCTTAACGACATGACTGACGATTCCGCCTATATCGTCGTCGGCCAAACGACCAGCTTTTGGCGGAAGGACAAACTATTCATTTTTGACGACACATTGCTGCATCTGTCGGCCAACGAGACCGAACAGCCGCGCTACTGCCTTTTCGTTGATATTATTCGGCCGACGCCCTTCCCCGGCCTGATGTTGGCAATCGTGGCGACGACCCGCTATCTCACTCAAGGCATAAGATTTATCTATTATTCCAACTGGAAGATCATCGAGTAAGCTTTGCTGGTGTGAGGACTCAAGGCGGGGTCGGGCTGGCGCTCTGACTGCTCATCCATTCCCTTGGCGTCGCGATGGGTTATCGTCGATCGGTCTGCGGCTTGAACTAAGGGTCGGATGGCCCCATGGCTGGAATCTTCATCAACTACCGTCGCGATGATGCGCCAGGCGTTGCCGGTCGCCTGTTCGATCATCTCGCGCCCAAATTTTCCCGAAACCGCCTCTTCATGGACGTTGACGCCATGAAGCCCGGCCGAGACTTCGTTGAGCAGCTCGACACCCAGGTCTCCCAGTGCAACGTGCTCCTCGCCATCATTGGACCGCATTGGCTTGAAGCCAAGGACCATAACGGCCATCGCCGGCTCGATGACGGCAACGATTACGTGCGTATTGAACTCGCTTCAGCGCTCAAGCGCGACATTCCAGTGATCCCGGTGCTGGTCGACGGTTCGCTCATGCCGTCCCAGGATAGCTTGCCGGACGACCTGAAGCCGCTGACCCGCCGCCATGCGCTCGAACTGCGCCACACGCGTTTCAGCGCCGACGCCGACGCCATCATGAATGCGCTCGAGGAGTTGGTACCTGCGCGCGGCGTGCCGTGGCGCCTGGCCGCGCCGGCAGCGATAGCCTTGGTGGCCGTGGTGGCAACCGTCGCACTCTGGCCGAAGCTGTCCGCGATGCTCTGGCCTGTCGGGCCGCCGGCGCCCTCCGCATCGGTTACGGAGAAGCCCGCCTCACCCGCTCCCGCAGTGACGCCGAATCCACCATCGCCCGTGCAGGGAAGCCCGAAACCTGCTCCTCCGAGCGTCCCAGGCGGTGCGCCGCGCAATAAAGCTCCTGTCGACGGCGGGATGCCGGTCACCGTTGGCGACACCTACGCGGCGATCTCCGCGGCCTATAAGACCAACCAGCAGCCCGCGCCATCGCCCTGGAACAGCCGGGCCAAGTGGCTTTACCTCAAAGACGAGGGAATTGAGTTTTTCTTCGACGATTCCGGCCGGATCGAAGCGATTCATCTCGTCGATCCATGGGCCGGAAGCATTCACGGCGTGAAACTCGGCGACAGTGCCGATCAGGTGAAAGGCAAATTGGGCGCGCCGACGAAATCCGAGGAAAGATTTGGCGGCGACACGCTGGCGCTGATCTATCGCTGGCCCGTCACGCTCACCGCCGAATTTCACGTCAAGCGGGCGTCGAACAAAGTTGAGATCATCATGTTGCATTGAAGAGGCGCGCGTCCCGACGCTCACGCCTCCCCAACGCGTGCGAGTCTCACTTGATCTTGACGTTGATCGAAGTTGACCCCTTCTGGAAGTGCAGAGTGATCTGCACCGGCTTGCCTTGCTGCTGTTCGGTCAATTGGAGCAGGCTGAACATCTCTGCTTTGCTTCCCCGACGATGGTGTTCTGCGTCATCGGTGTTGAATTTCCTATCGGTAACGTAAAGCTTTTTCTGGTTGCCCCAATGATAATGAGCGGTCCTTCCGCCCTCTTTGTAACTATCCGAATCGGCACTGTAGTAGAGCGTGGCGCCGGTGAAGGGAAAATTGACATCGACGCACTTGTTTGGGTCGACGTTCCACCAGCCGGCCGCGGTGAACGCGTTGCCGTTCTGATAGGCGAGCGCGACGTGGACGCTGGCGGTGAAATCATTGCAGACCGAGATGTCTGCACGTGCGGCCGAGCCGAACGACAGCAATGCCACGGCAGCACAGGAAGTCACAATCAGATAGCGCATAGATCCTCCCTCCCCATCGAGAATAAATACCAATCGTTGGCGTGTTTGAACCATCGTCCACGCACGACGGGTCTTAGATGACGGAGTATATCATGCGCGCCAGAAAACGTTAATTCCACAGCGGGAATCGGCGATCCTCCGCTGTGCCGCCGCATTATTCAGCGCCCATCCTGAGGCGCGAGCGCAACGCGCCGACCACCTCAGGGTGAGGAGTTGGGGGCTACACGTGGAGCACCATCGAGTCTTTCAGATCCTTCAGCGACGGCGCGCCGATCTGCTGCATCGCGACCTTGAGCTCGGTGCGCAGGATTTGCAGCACCCGTTCGACGCCGGGCTGACCGAAAGCGCCAAGGCCCCACAGATAGGGCCGGCCGATGGCGACGCCCCTGGCGCCCATGCACAGCGCCTTGACGATATCGGTGCCGCGGCGGAAGCCGGAATCGATCAGTACCGGCATGTTGCCGGACACCTTGATGATTTCCTGCAAGCTCTCGATCGTCGATCGTCCGGATTCGTCGGCGCGGCCGCCGTGATTGGAAACGATGATCGCGTCGATGCCGGTCTCGGCGGCGATCTTGGCGTCCTCCCACGCCAGGATGCCCTTGATCACCATTTTCATCTTGGTCAGGTCGCGGATTCGCTTGATGTAGTCCCAGGACATGGCCGAGGACTGTATGCTCTTGAGTTCCGAGAGATCGGCACCCTCGTACATCGGCTTGTCGCGTTGCGAGGCGGCCAAGCTCGAACGGTCGTGGCACGCCGCGCACTGGCGCGTGTCGAGGCGGCGCATCCGCAGCGCGGTTTCCTGGTTGCGGCCGCCGTTGCGGTCGACCGTGACCGCAACCGCGATCGAGCCCTGGCGTTCCATGCTGAGAACGTGGTGCTTGGCGACTTCGAACTTGTTGGTGGCGTAAAGCTGCGACCAGATCGGCCGGCCGCGCGCCGCGATCACGTCGGCGACCGAGGTGGTCGCCTGGGTCGAGAGGATCATCAGGTGGTCGCCGATCTTGGCGGCGCGGGCGACGCCCGCCTCGCCATCCGGATGATAGCCTTTGTGCCCGCCGGTCGGATCGATGACGATCGGCGATTCATATTTCTGGCCGAGAATTTCCGTGCTCATGTCGACCTTGCTGACATCGACCAGACGTCGCGGCCGCAACTGAAATTTGAGAAAGCCCTCGCGGTCCGCTCGCAACGTGACGTCATCGTCGACGCCGGAGGCCATGTAGCCGAAATGCGCCGGCGGCACGTTCTTGTGCATCACCGGCTCGAAGTCGAACACGTCGAGCGCCTCTTTCGGACTCGAAATCAGGTGATTGTAGTCGCGCGGCGCCCACACATACGGGTCGGGCTGCAGCTCGGGAAAATGCGGCTCCTGATGCGGATCCTGCGCCAGTGCGGCGATGCTCGTGCCGGCGAACAGCGGACTTGCGGCAAGATATTGGATGAAACGGCGACGGCTCGCAGCCTGTTGATTGGTTGGCGACATGATGGATGCTCCTCCCGAGCGTTGTATGTTGTGAGACAATCCTATCGGCCGGTTTGGCCGATGCAAACGCGCTGCCGGTATGGCGGCGTTGCAGAGATTTTGCGGAAAATGTCATTTCCAGTTGCGTGCACCGGCAGAATGCGCATTGAGCCATAAGGAAGAATCGCGATGGCAACAGGCAAGCCCACTATCGCTTTCATCGGCTTCGGCGAAGCCGGCGAGGCCATCGCAGCGGGGCTGCACGAGGCCGGCATCGAACAGATCGCCGCTTGGGACATTCTTTTCCCGGCCCTGGACGGCGAAAAACTAAAAGACGCAGTTGCAACGATCGGCGTGCGCTGCGCCACCTCGGCGGCCGATGCGGTGCGCGGCGCAGACGCGATCATTTCGGCGGTGACGGCGGCATCGAGCGTCGATGCGGCCCGATCGGTCGGGCCGCACCTCGCGCAGCAGCCGTTCTTCCTCGACATCAATTCGGTCTCGCCCGCCCGCAAGCAGGAGACCGCAAGGCTCCTCGGCGACGCCGCGCGCTACGTCGACGTCGCCGTGCTCGCGCCGATCCACCCGGCGCGGCATCACACGCCGATGCTGCTGGCCGGACCGCACGCGGCGGCAATCGCGCCGGCGTTGAGCTCGCTCGGAATGCGCGTGACTGTGGCGGGAAGCGAGATCGGGGCCGCGGCCGCCATCAAGATGGTGCGCAGCGTCATGATCAAAGGCATCGAGGCGCTGACGCTGGAATGTTTTCTCGCCGCGGCGCGCGCCGGCGCTGTCGACGGGTCGCCGCCTCGATGAAGAACAATTATCCGGGTCTCGATTGGACCAGGATGGTGCCCTACAACCTCGAACGCATGGTGAGCCACGGCGAGCGCCGCGCCGCCGAGATGGAAGAGAGCGCCGATACGCTGCGCGAACTCGGCGTCGAGCCGCTGATGACGATGGCGACGGTCCGCCGCCAGCGCGAAATAGGTCAGATCGGCAAACAGCCGAGCGTGCGCGGCGCATTGCCCGAAGGCCGCGCCGCAATCTTGAACCCGATCAGCGCCGCGGCGCGCGACCGGAATTAGTTTAGCGGCTGCTCTACCGTGGTTTCAGATTGGCAGCCTTGATGACCTTGGCCCATTTCTCGGTTTCCTTGGCCATGTACGCTCCGTAGTCGCCGGGCGTCATCGGCACTGGTGCGGTGCCGAGAGCGGCAAGCCGGGCCTTGATTTGCGGATCGGCGACGGCCGCCGTCACTTGCTTGTACAGAATGTCGGTGACTTCCGCGGGGACGCCCTTTGGCGCCGACAGGCCTTCCATGATGCTTGCCTCGTAGCCGGGCAGAAACTGTCCGATTGTCGGCAGGCCGGGAAGAGCGTCGGAGGCAGCCGCGGAGGTCAATGCCAAGGCACGCAGCCTGCCGGCCTTAACATGCGGGACGGCCGGGGGCATGGTCGAGAAAATGGCCTGCACCCTGCCGCCCATGAGATCGGTCAGCGCCGGCGCCATGCCACGATAAGGCACGTGCACCATCTTCACTCCCGCGTCCGCTTCAAACAGCGCGGCGGCCATATGGACAATCGAGCCGACGCCCGCCGACCCGTAATTGATCTTGCGCGGGTTGGCCTTGGCGTACGCGATGAATTCCGGGACGGTCTTGGCGGGGAACGATGGATTCACCACCAGGACAAGGGGGCTGCGGGCAATGCCCGCGACCGGCGCAAAATCGCGCAAGAAATTGTAGTTCAGCTTGTCGTACAATGTCGCGGTCACGGCATCGGCGGAGCCGGAGATCAGAATGGTATATCCGTCGGCCGGCGCCCGCCCCGCCATACTGGCGCCCACCGTCCCGCCTGCACCGCCGTGGTTTTCGACGACAAATGGCTGGCCCAAGCCTTGCGAAAGCTTATCGCCGATAAGGCGGGCGAGAATGTCCGAAGCACTGCCGGCCGCAAAGCCGTCTATTATATGCACCGGCCGCGCAGGATAGGATTCGGCTCGCACCATGTGCGGCAAGGCCGGCAGTGCGGCGGCGCCTGCCGCTAGGCGAAGGAACGTTCGGCGAGCGAGAGTCATAGCGTAACCTCCTGGAATGTTTGGAATAAGCGAGCATTTCCGGTGTTCGTTGCGACTTCTTCGATCGTCGGCCCGCATCGAATGTCACACAGTCAAGCGACGATTTGATGCTGGACCGTAACCGGGGGAGCCGCTTAAGGTCCATGCTTCAGGAGCTTAATTGTCCTGAAATTCTGCAGCCCCAACGGTTGAGAGCGATGGACCGGGACGAGTTCGGCCTTGGCCGGTTTCGGCTGGATACGAGGCAACGGCAGCTGAGCCGTGATGGCGTGCCGGTGCAGATCAGCAGTCGCGCCTTCGATATTCTTTGCGTGCTTGCCGGCGCGAACGGCGAAGTGGTCAGCAAAGACGAATTGATGACTTGCGTTTGGCCCGGCGTAGTCGTCGAAGAAAACAACATCCAGGTCCACGTCTCGGCTTTGCGCAAGGCGCTCGATGACGGAAAGAGCGGCGAGACCTATCTCATGACCGTGCCGGGGCGTGGCTACCGGCTTGTAGGGCTCAAGGCTTCGCGTCTAGCAACAGAAGACCCGCGCGGAAATCCGCCGCTTGCCACGATATCCAGTCAGCCGCTCATCGCCGTCCTGCCGTTCCAGAACATGAGCGGCGATCCCGAGCAGGAATATTTCGCCGACGGCATGGTCGATGAAATCATCACCGGGCTTTCACGAATAAAGTGGCTGTCGGTGGTGTCCCGCAATTCAAGCTTCATCTACAAGAACAAGCCGGTGACCATCACCGAGGTGGCGCAAAAATTCGGCGTTCGCTACGTGCTTGAGGGTGGCGTACGAAAGGCGGGAAGCCGCGTGCGCATCACCGCGCAGTTGATTGACGCCAGGACCGACACTCATCTGTGGGCGGATCAATATGATCGCGTACTGCAGGATGTCTTCGCCCTTCAGGACGAAATCACTATGTGCGTTATTGGCGCAATCGAGCCGAGCCTGCGGAAAGCGGAAATAGACCGCGTCAAACGCAAACGGCCCACAAATTTCAACGCCTATGACCTCGTGTTGCGGGCGCTGCCCTTCGTTCTGACGCACATCCCGAGCAACTCCGCGATCGCGATCCCGCTTCTTGAGGAGGCTTTGGCGTTGCAGTCCGATTATGCCGCCGCGCACGCTTTCCTGGGCCGATGCCTGCATCATCGCTACGCGCGCGCCGGACGGCGCATGGAGGACCTCGCCGCAGCGATCCGGCATGCCCGCTCCGCCGTCGCCTACGGCAGCGACGACGCAACAGCACTCGCGGTCGCAGCCTATGTCATCGCACTGGACGCGCACGACGCCGCGACCGCGGTCAGCCTATTCGAACGTGCGTTGAACTTGAGCAATTCCAACATCTTTGCGCTCAGTTTGAGCGCCCTCGTGCTCGCCTGGACGGGCAAGTTTGAACTTGCCCGCGAGCGAGCCGAGCGGGCGATTCTCTTGAGCCCGTTCGATTCCTATAATTTTCGCTCGCATCAGGCGCTCACGCTCATCCATTTTTCTCGCCTGCAATACAAGAATGCGGTCGATGCGGCGCGCAAGATTCTCGACTACAATCCACGCTATAGCGTCGGCTATGCATATTTGGCGGCGGCGCTGTTACGCAACGGGCAGACCGCCGAGGCGAAATCGGCCGCGCACGACGTCTTGGCGCTCGAACCGACCTTCACGATCCGCGGCCTTCAGGGCGCCGAATTGGACCCGATCGTCTTTCGGGGGTTCGCCAAGGCTTGGCACGAACTCGATCTGCCCGCATAGCTCACGAGCCGACCGGATCGCGGTCCATCATTCACCGCCGTTTCTTCACCTTGCGGACCGCGCGCGGCGCAGAACGCGCGGCCTTCCTGGCGCCGCGCGCCGCCGGCGCCCCGACCCTCGCGCTCCAATATTCCCAGGTTCGCGACACCACGTTCGGCATCCGGCTGATGGCACCGGCAAGTTCGACCTCGCCATGATGCAGCGGGTCGGGCGTGCCGAGCATCAGCGCGTGCAACTGATACTGCGCGTTCTGGCACATGAAGATCGAGCGCGACACCAGCTCCTTGATGTTTGCGCCGACGACTGTGGCGCCGTGACGGTTCATCAGCACCGCAGGATGCGCACCCAGCGACCGCGCCAGCGATGCGCCCTCGTCGGGCTTGACGACCAGCAAGTTGGTGTCGCCGAACTCGTCGTGCTGGTCCCAGAACGGCATGTTTTCGCCTCCCGCCGCGCCGAGATGAAACACCGGCACGATCGGCTTGCCGGCGATGGCGAACGGCATGATCGCCGGCGCGTGGTGATGACAGATCGCCATCACGTCCGGCCGCGCCTGATAGATGCAGCCGTGGATGACACGCTCGGCGTACATGTGCACCTTCGGCGGCTTGACCGGCGCGGAGTTGAGCGTGAACTGCAGAATATCGCCCGGCTCGACCAGCCCCGGCGAACGGGCCCGCGGCAACAGATAGCGGCCGGGGTCGTCGGGATGCCGCGCGCTGACATGGCCGAAGGCATCGAGCACGCCCTCATTGGCGAGAATACGGTTGGCGAGCGCCAGTTCGGCGATGATGTCATTCAGTTTTTCGGGCACGTTCGCTCCTCTCAATTTCCAAGGCAGCGGTTGAACCGCTGCCCCCTATGCGGCGGATATCTCGTTAAACAGCGGATCGATCAACAGGCTCGCCGCTTCGCCGGGTGCGCCAATTAGAACCGGTGCACCGAGCGGCACGGTTTGGCCGCCGGCGGTGAGTGTGGCTTGCACCGAAACGAGTGCACCCGGGGGCGGCGGATTGCCGGCGTCAAGGCGCGATCCGAGCAGCGGTTCGAGCGGCTGCGCCACGCGGCAGCCTTCCACAATGAATGTGCCGAAGCCCGCGAAGCCGCCACCCGACGGCAACTGCGCGACCGCTTGCGCAAATTGCGCAGCGGCGTCGCGCGCCACGTCAGGCTCGCAAAATGCGCGGATCAAACAAATCCAGACGCCCTTGTAGGCGACGGTGGCGCGCAGCGCGAACGATTTGCCGGCTGCGGCCTCGCCTTCGACGCGCGTGAAGCGGGCGCCGCGCGCAAGATCGGGCGCTGCCGCAAGATAGATTTCCTCGGCGCCGAGCAGGCGCGCTTCGCGCTCTGCCGCCGCGATCACGGCGTTGAGCGGACCATGCTGCGGCGCCGCCAGCGCGCGGTGCGCGATTTCCGCGGCATGCGTCGCGAGTGCTATTTCCGCCGGATCGGCCTTGCTGCGCAACTTGGTGAACAGCGCGGTGGCATCGCTCAGCGTCAATTCCGTGCCGCCTTCGCGCAGATCGGCGGCGACGCCGGCCGGCAGGCCGTCGAAATCGGCGATGCCGACCGCGGCATTTTTCTGTGCAGACGCGATCTGTTGTCCGGCTTTGAGTCCGATGCGCGGATGATGCAGCACGTCGCCGACCCGGCTGACGCGCTCGATCCAGGTTTTGACGCGGAAAGTGAGCGCCGCAACCAGGTAAGGCGCCGCGTCGCGCGGCACCACCAGCAGCGCCTCGGACCAGTACGGCACGAAACCAACCAACCAAGACACGCCGGCCGGGCGCGTATTGTTGGTGTAAACGATCAGCGCATCGAGCCTGGCGTCGCGCATGGCGGCGCGCAAGCGTTCGAGCCGGGCATCCAGCGCGGCGTCCGGCAATTCGATCGGCGAACGGGAGATCAGGCCGCGGCGCATCGGTTTCTCACTTTGTATTTGTTACGCGGCGACTTCGAACAGTTCGCGGGGCGTCTTGCACAGCACTTCGACGCCGCTGTCCGTCACCAGCACGGCGTCGCCGAGCACGATGTAGCCGGCCTCGGGATGATAGGTGTTCGGGTGCACGATCAACGTCATGCCGGGTTCGAGCACGGTGTTCACGTCTTCCAGAATGTGCGGCTTGGAATCGGCGAACATGCCCATGCCGTGGCCGCGTACGCGGGTCCATTGGCTCGTGGTGTATTCGCCGAGACCGTGTTTGCGGAACACGTCATTCTCCGCCTTGGCCACATCGGCGGCGCGCACGCCGGGGCGCACCGCGGCGATACCGGCCTCCAGCGCCTCGGCATAGACCGCGAATGCGCGGCGCTGCGTTTCGTTGGCCTTGCCGACCACCAGCGTGCGGCAAATCTGGGCAAAATAGCCCCGCACCGCGGGCGTCAGTTCCGTGGTGACGAGATCGCCCAATGCGATGCGCCGTTCGGACGGCGGCGTCATGCCAAGCACGTCCTTGCCGCCCGAACCGATGATCATGAAATTATCCGGGCAGCCGCGCTCGCGCAGGTGCGCCTCGATGTCGGCCACGACTTCGTATTGGCGGCGGCCGGGCCGCACCACCTTGAGAAACTCGACATAAGCCTCGTCGGCGATTTTCGCGGCGCGGCGCACGGCGTCGATCTCGCCGGCGGCCTTGTGCATCAGCAATTTATCAACGAGCGCCGTAGCGTCATCGAGCTGGAAGCCTCGCGCCGGATCGGCGAGCCATTGCGGTATGAAGCGCCGCGGCGCGGCGGCAAGCCGCGAATTGGCAGCGCGGTCGAGCCGGACACCCGCCGCACGCGCAATGTCGGCGGCGAAATGCACGCGAATGCCCGGCGCTTCCAGTTCGGCGCGTTCGGCGTCCGTGGCGCTGTCGAGAAACAGTTCGACCGCGCCGTCGGCGTCGATCAAAGCAAGACCATGGCCTTCGAGTATGCCGAAATCGGCGCCGTAGCGCAGGTAATCGCCTTGCCAGGCATTGCCGTAGAGCAGCACATGATCGAGCCCGGCTTCGCGCATCGCCGCGGCGAGACGCTGGCGTCGTTCGTCGGCGAGCGTTTGCTTGGTGTTTGCCATCCGCCGCCCCTACTCCGCCGCTTCGCTGTGCGCCGCCGGCACGCCGTAGTCGCGCTGCGCGGCTTCCGCCGAAATATAGCCGGCACGCACATCATCCTCGACCGCTTTGCGGGTGCGCGCCTTCGGATCGCCCCAGCCGCCGCCGCCCGCGGTGAGGAACGTCATGCGGTCGCCGTCCTCCATGCGCACGCCGGTCGCTTTCTTCAGTTTTTGCTCGCTGCCATCGCGGCGAATGAGCGTCGCCTCGTTGACGGCGCCGGGTTTGCCGCCGTTAAGGCCCCAGGGTGGATTTTTGGTCCGCTCGCAATTGATGTTAGCGACGCAGGATTGCAGCGCCCGGTAAGTCATTTCGACGCCGAGGCCGCCGCGACGCAGACCCGCGCCACCAGAGTTGGTGCGCAGCGCGAAACGCTCGATCAAAAATGGATATTGAATCTCCTGCAGCTCGATAGGTGCGCTGCGCACGTCGCCCTGGCAGATCGACACCGAGGCGGATTCGCCATCTTCCTGCGGACGGCCACCCCAGCCACCTCCGAAAATGTTCATCAACAAAAATCGCCGGCCGTCAGGCCGAAACCCGCCGATCGAACAGCCGCCCATATCGCCCTTGTGGGCCGCGGGAATCTTGTCGGGCAGCACCGGCGCCAGCGCCCGCAAGATGGTATCGATGACGGTCGGCAGCGCGATGCTCCACAGTCCGAGCGCGGCCGGCGGCTTGGCGTTGAGTATCTTTCCCTCCGGCAGCACGATCTCCAGCGGCCGGAAACAGCCCTCATTGACCGGCGCATTCGGCTGCGTCAGGCATTTGAAGGCGACGCGCGCCGCGGCGAGCCCGCCGGAATAGCCGGAATTGATCGGCCCCGCGGTCTGCGCGTTCATTTCCGAGAAATCGACGACTATGCGGTCGCCGTCGATCTTCACCTTGACCTTGATGCGCAGCGGCACGTCGAGCGAGCGGCCGTCATTATCCAGAAAGGTCTCGGCCTCGTAGCTGCCGTCCGGGATTTTGGCGACGAAGGCGCGCGTCTCGCGCTCGGTCGCATCCCACATCGAGGCGATGCAGGTCATGACCGTGTCCTGGCCGTAGCGGCGCAACAGCTCACCGAACCGGCGGATACCGAGCTGGCAACAGGCGATCTGCGCGCGCAGGTCGCCTAGCGCCGAATTCGGGAAAGCGCACGTTGTCGTGGATGATCTGCCACAGCGTATCGTTGCGCTTGCCGGCCTCGTAGATCTTCAGTGAGCGGAACTGAATGCCTTCCTGATAAATCTCGGTGGTCTCGACCGAACCGAAGCCGATGCGCGAACCGCCGATATCGACCCAATGCGCGCGGCTCGCGGCGAACGCCACCACCTTGCCGTCGTGAAAGCACGGCGCATAGATGACGATGTTGTTAAGATGCTGGCCGCAGACTTCGCCGTGATTCATGATCACGACGTCGCCCGGCGCGAAGCCGTCGAGCCCATAGCGCGCGATGCCGTCCTTCACCGCGATGCCGAGATCGGCGAGAAAAATCGGCAGCCCGCCCTGGTTCTGCGAGATCATGCGGCCCTCGCCGTCGATCAGGCCGCAGCAGAAATCGCGCACCTCATAGATCATCATGTTGTAAGCCGACTTGCACAATGCAGTCGCCATCTCGTCAGCGTAGGCGTTGACGGCGTTGCGCACGACCTCGACGGTGATCGGATCGATTTTCATGGCTCGGAAACGCTTGCTCTGAGAGAGATGACAATATTGCCGAATGGATCGATCACCGCCCGGTCGCCGGGAGCGATCAGGGTCGTTGAATTCGCCTCCTCGATCAAGGCGGGCCCGGCGATCTCTGTCCCCGCCGCAAGATACGGCCGCCACAGGATGCGGGTTTCGACCGGACGCGCTGCATCGCCGAACACGACGGGACGCCGCTGCTCGTCGCCCGAACCCTCAGGCTGCCACGGCTCGACCAGCCAACGGCCGATCGCGTCCTGCATGCGTGGCACAGTGATGACGAGGCGAAGGTTGACCACTTCGATCGATTGATCGGGTGCAGCGTGGCCATAGCGCTGATCATGCCGCGTATGAAAGCGCTCTCGCGTGCCCGCGGTGTTACGGGTCAGTTCGCCGGCGTCGGCGACCTCGATCGCAATCGTGTGCTCCTGGCCGCGATAGCGCAAATCCGCCGCGAACTTGAATTCACCGTCGCGCAGACCATCGCGCGCCAGCGCCTTTTCGCCGGCAGCGCGCAGCTCGGAGAAGGCGACGGCGGCGCCGTCAGCATCGATCCTGCCCAATTCGCCGATCAGCGTGCGCACAAAATCCTGCCGCCACTCGGCCATCAGCATGCCAAGCGCCGAGAATGCGCCCGGCAATTTCGGAATGATGACCTTCGGAATGGAGATTTCGCGCGCGATGGCGACGGCGTGCAGCGGCCCGGCACCGCCGAAGGCGATCATGATCGTGTCGCGCGGGTCGATGCCGCGCTTGACCGACACGGCGCGGACCGCAAGCGACATGGCGGCGTCCGAAATGGTGGCGATGCCGAGCGCCGTCCGCATGGCGTCGAGATCGAGTTTCTTGCCCAGCGCGGTGGCGGCGTCTTGCGCACGGGCGCGATCGAGCCGCATGTGGCCGCCGAGAAAACGTACGTCGTTGAGCCGCCCGAGCATCAAATCGGCGTCAGTCACGGCCGGCTCGGTACCACCACGGCCGTAGCAGGCAGGGCCCGGATCGGCGCCGGCGCTGTGGGGGCCGACGTGCAGGCCGCCGTGCTGATCGCACCAGGCGATCGAACCGCCTCCGGTTCCGACTTCCACGATATCCACGACCGGCAACTGCATCGGCTGGCCACTGAAAGCGTCGCCAATGACATAGCCTTCTTCGATCGGCGCCACGCCATCGGTAATCAGCGACGTCTTCGCGGTGGTGCCGCCCATGTCGAAACCGATGGCGCATTTGATGCCGAGAATTTGCGCGATGCGGCCGGCTCCGATCATGCCGGCGACTGGGCCCGATTCCATCATCGCGACCGGCGCGCGGCGTGCTTCGCCCGCAGACATGGTGCCGCCATTCGAGCGCATGATCGCGATCTGTCCGGCAAAGCGCGATTTGTCGGCAAATTCTTCCAGCCGGCTCAGATACCGGCTGACGCGCGGACCAACAAAGGCGTTGAGCACGGTCGTCGAGGTACGTTCGTATTCGCGAAACTCGCGCAATATTTCGTGACTCAGCGTGATGAACACGCCGGGCAGCGCGCGCCGCAGCAATTCACCGGTCTGAATTTCATGCGTCGGATTGCCGTAGGCGTGCAGCAAACAGACTGCCACGGCCTCGATGCTGAGGCTTTCAAGCGTGCGCGCCAGCGCAGCCACCTCGGCCTGATCGAGCGGCTTGAGTACCTTGCCGGCCGCATTCATGCGTTCGTTCAGTTCGAACGTCAGTTCGCGCGGCACCAGCGGGCGCGGCCGGTGAAAGAACAGATTGAATGCGTCTGGGCGGTTACCGCGGCCGATCGCGTAGACATCGCGCATGCCGGCCGTGGTGATGAGCGCGGTCCTGGCGCCTTTGTGCTCAAGGACAGTGTTGATGGCAATGGTCGAGCCGTGGATCAGTTCGTCCATGGCGGCGAGATCGCACTCGGCAAGTTTGAGCGCGTCGGCAATGCCCTCGGTCGGATCGGCCGGGACGGTCGACGTCTTTGACGTGACGATGACGCCGTCGCGATAGCCGACCAGATCGGTGAAAGTGCCGCCGATATCGACGCCGACAATAGAGGACTGGGGACGAATGGCGGACGGCGAACCGGCTCCGGAAGCGGCGGATTCTTTCAACATGGCGCTGCTTTTATTCCGCTTTTGCCTGCCGTGTCATCCATTGCCGGTGAGCGAGGCGAACGCGGCGGCGAGCCGCCCGCATTCGGCGCTGCCCTTTAAGGCGTCACGACACAGGATGAGCCACTCATCGACTTTTGCGGCGCCCACGAGGGGATCGAGCACACGGTGGCCCTTTTCTTCGAGATCGGATGGCGAGAGCGGATTTTCGGGGTCGCCCGCCGCCGCAACGACACGGTTTCGAAATGCCTTGCCACCGGTTTGAACTTCGACGTCGGCCGGCCAATGCAACGGATAGAACGCTTCCAGCTCCTTGTCCGGCACCACTTCGACCTTGGCCGACAGTTGCGTGACGGCAGCATCGATGGCCGCAGCGCTGCGGTCGACATCGAACAGCTGCATCGGCGCCAGCGCGCAGAGCCCGATCTGATGTGCCACGCTGACAAGGGTCGATTGCCGCGAACCCGGCTCGACCTTGGTCGACAGCATGCCCACGTAGGCCGGCGGGACGTAAACCCGCACACGGCTGATGGCATCGGCACGAATCTGCTCGGCCTGGACAATCGAAGAGAACGCCTGCACGGCGGCGATGCCCTGCTTCGCCGAACAGAACGGTTTTATGCTCAGTTCGGAGTAGACCGACCCCTGCCCCAGTTTGTCGGTGAGGCGCGAACGGTCGAGCGCAACGCCGTGAGTGTCACTGAGCCAGTCCCGATCGAGCAGCCCCGGATCGCCGTGATAGTCCGCGCGCGCCGCCTCGGCAGCGGCGACGCCGCCGGCGATCGCCTTACCGTAGAGAAACCAGCGGCCCGACGGCGCGCCGTGAATGTGGCCGACGCCGCCGGCGGTCAGCATCGCGGCGAGCGACAGCGCGTTGCTGGTGCGCTCCACATTAAGCCCGAACAATCGCGCCGCGGTTGCGGCGGCCGCCACCGGCGCCACCAGATAGGTCGGCCAGATACCGCGGTAGAGAATTTTCGGTCCGCTGACCGCCATGCCGAAGCGCACGGCGGTTTCGGTGCCGGCCCAGATCGCGCCCGCAATCTCGGCGGCGTCGGCCGTCGCACCCTGCGCCGCCAGCATCAGCGCCACCGGAACGACGCCCGCGCTCGGCGTGACGCAGGACTGCAGATGTATATCGTCGATTTCCGTGAGCCGGATTGTCGCCGCGCAGCGCGCGATCCGCTCGGGAAGCGAGCGCGCCTCGCCGAGCCGTTGCAGCGACTTGCCCTCGGGAATGCTGCTGCCGGCGAGCGCCGCCAACACGGTGTCGGTGAGATGCAGCCGCAGCCGCTCCTGCTCGGCCGCCGGTAACGCCGACGCCTTGGCGCTGGTGACAAAGGTTGCAAGTTCGCCGATGACACTCACGATATGATTGCCCTGCCCGATGCTGATTGGCTATCCATGGCCTCCCATAGCAGAAACTCGCCGGTGTCACATGCCACCCGTCCTCAACGAAACCCACGATCCGGCCCGCCGCAGCTTCGTCGATAGCGCCAACGTGCCGGGCTGCGATTTCCCCATCCAGAACCTGCCATTCGGCGTGTTCTGCCCAAGCGGAGAAAAAGCGCGGCGTGTTGGCGTCGCGATCGGAGACCAAATTCTCGATATCGCGGCGGCAGCGCCATTATTGGGCGAAACTGCCGAGGCCGTGCAATGGGCCAACGCGCCCTACCTCAATCATCTGATGTGTCTTGGACCGGATGAATGGTCGAAATTGCGGCTGGCTCTGTCTCGGGGCCTGAGCGTCGAGCATGGGGACAAGCGCCTGCAGCAATATCTGAGCCCGATGGCAGAGGTGGAAATCGAATTACCAGTGACGATCGGCGATTTCACCGATTTCTTCGCCTCGATCTTCCACGCCACCAATGCGGGACGGATGTTTCGGCCGGACAACCCGCTGATGCCGAACTACAAATATGTGCCGGTCGCCTATCACAGCCGCGCTTCCTCGATCATTCCGAGCGGCACGGCATTCAAACGGCCGCGCGGCCAGCGCAAAGGCCCGAACGATGCCGAGCCGAGCTACGGGCCGTCGCGCAATCTCGATTTCGAATTGGAGCTTGGCTGCTACATCGGCACCCCGAGCGAACTGGGCGAGCCGGTTCCTGTTGCCAACGCGTCAGAGCATATTTTCGGCTTTTGCCTGCTCAACGACTGGTCGGCGCGCGACGTGCAAGCGTGGGAATATCAACCGCTCGGTCCGTTTCTCGGCAAGAACTTCGCCACCACGGTATCGCCCTGGGTGGTGACCGCTGAGGCGCTGGCGCCGTTCCGCACCCATGCCTACATGCGCCCCCAAGGCGACCCTGCGCCGCTGCCTTATCTGTTCGACGCCGACGATCAGGCCCATGGCGGCCTCGACATTACGCTCGAAGTCTATCTTGCCACCGAAGCGATGCGGCGCGCCGGCACCGCGCCAATGCGCATCACCCAGACTTCATTCGCATTGATGTACTGGACCGTGGCGCAGATGATCGCGCATCACACCTCAAACGGCTGCAACATCACCATCGGCGATCTGATCGGCTCCGGCACCGTGTCGGGACCGGAGAAATCGAGCTGGGGCAGTCTGCTCGAACTGACAGCGCGCGGCCGCGAGCCGCTCGCGCTGCCGGGCGGCGAAAAGCGCGGCTTCATCGAGGACGGCGACGAGATCATCTTCCGCGGCTTTTGTCAGAAAGGCGGCTTCGCCCGCATCGGCTTCGGCGAATGCCGGGGCATCGTACTGCCGGCGGGATGACCCGGGGGCCCGGGCGTATACCTAGCGAGTTTCCCCGCCGAACCGCGTCATTTTCCTAGCAAACGGCGCCCTTACCGGCTGCCGAACCGGCGTGTGAGTTTTCTCACAACGCCTCTCCGGCCTGCGTGTCACGAGTGGCTCAGGTCAAGCCATTCAAGCAGGTCGGAGACGGGTCATGAACGACAACGCGGGCAACATTGGCTTCAGCAATACCGGGAATCAAAATATCGGTTTTGGCGGCATGGGCGGTAACGGCTACGCTGGCGGGGGCAACGTCGGGTTTGGCAACAGCGGCAACGCGAATACCGGCTCGGGCGGCACCGGTGGCAACGGCGGCGCTGGCGGCGCAGGTGGCAACGGCGGCGCTGGCGGCAACGCTGGCGGGGGCAACATCGGCTTTGGTAACGGCGGCGCTGGCGGCATCGGTGGCGCTGGCGGCGCCGGCGGCACGGGTGGTAACGCCGGCGACGGCGGCATGGGTGGCACCGGCGGCACTGGCGGCAACGCTGGCGACGGCGGCACGGGTGGCGCTGGCGGCAACGGCGCTGGCGGTACCGGCGGCAACGGCGGCACGGGAGGCGCGGGTGGTGACGGTGGTAACGGCGGGCTTTTTGGCAACGGCGGAAACGGCGGCAGTGGCGGCGCCGGAACGGTCGTAGACGTCCCGGTGGTGAGGCCGACATCGATCAATGTGTCGGCGACCGCAGGTGAAACCTTCACGGCTTCGAGCCTGTTCTCGGCGAGCGACATCGCGGGCTCGCCGATCCTCTCCTACGAGGTGGAAGTCGAGAGCACCGGTCCGTCGCAGGGCTTCTTCGTGCTCAACGGCACGGCGTTGCCTAACGGCCAGATCACTACGGTCTCGGCAGCGCAGCTCTCGCAACTCACCTTCGTGGCGGGTGCAAACTCAAGCGCCCCGGTGACCGACACGCTCGAAGTGGCGGCCTCTAACTCGGCGGGCTTCGGCAGCTTCGCGACCTTCACGGTCACGGCCTCACAGGCCGTCACACAGACCAATGCGGCGTCGCCCGCCGGCACCAGCGCCGACATCATAATGCACGACGGCGCCAACGGCGCGTACGAGATCTATGACGTCGGCCAGAACAATATCCTGTCAGCCGGTCCGCTCGGCCAGATCAATCCGAGGCTGCAAGTAGCCGGCATCGGGGCCTTCGACGGCACCGACACCGCCGACCTGCTGATGCGCGATTCGACGACAGGCGCGTTCACGGTCTTTGACGTGAGCAACAACACCATCACCGGCACCGCCTCGCTCGGTCAGGTCGGGCTGGAATGGCAAGTCGCAGGCTTCGGCGATTTCTCCGGCAATGCTAACGAAACCGACATGCTGATGCGAAATTCAAATACCGGCGCATTTGAGGTCTATGACATCGCCAACAACACCATCACCTCGGCGGCGCCGATGGGACAGGTCGGGCTCGAGTGGCAGGTCGCCGGCTTCGGTAACTTCTCCGGCAATGCCAACGAAACCGACATGCTGATGCGCAACACCAACACCGGCGCATTCGAGGTCTACGACATCAACCACAACACCATCACCTCGGCGGCCCCGATGGGACAGGTCGGGCTCGAATGGCAGGTCGCGGGGTTTGGCGATTTCTCCGGCAACGCCAACGAGACCGACATGCTGATGCGCAATGCCAAAACCGGCGCATTCGAACTCTACGACATCAGCCACAACACCATCACCTCGGCCGTCTCCGTGGGGCAGGTTGGACTCGAGTGGCAGGTCGCCGGCTTCGGCGATTTCTCCGGCAACGCCAACGAGACCGACATGCTGATGCGCAACACCAATACCGGCGCGTTCGAGGTCTACGACATCAGCCACAACGCCATCACCTCGGCGACGGCGCTGGGCCAGGTCGGGCCGGAATGGCAGGTGGCAGGCGTTGCGCCCGCTTCGTTGAGCCAGTTCACCCAGGCGATGGCCGGGTTCGCACCGGCCAACGGAGCGATCGACGCCTCATCGCCGCTCAACCAGGCGACGGCTCAACTGAACTCGGCGCCGCTGTTTGCGGCTCAAGGTCCGCGATCCAATTGAGCGGACTGCCGACGGTCGCGGCGCCGTTCCAGGGCGCGGGCGAGGCTCGCGGCCCCTGGAATGACGGCTCAGTTCACCGGCACCCACTTCTGCAGACGTTTTCCAGTATCGACCTCGCCGGTATAAAAATTGCCGCGCGAGTCGAATGCGCCGACATGCACCCAGTGAAATTCGCCGGCATTGCGGCCGGGGTTGCCGAATGTGCCGACCACCGCGCCGTCTGAGCGACGCACTGCCTCCATAACGTTGTTGGTGCCATCGATCAGCATGAAATAGTTTTGCGCTTTGTCGAGCGGCGAGAACGCCATGCCCCATGTCGAGCCCGAACCTTGCGTCTTGGCGTCGAACACGAACTGCCGCACGTAAGTGCCATCTTTGTGGAAGACCTGAATGCGGTTGTTGGTGCGATCGCAGACATAGACGAGACCGTCGCTCGCCAGACCGATACAGTGCACCGGGTTGCCGAATTGAGGCGATTCCGCATTGTATTTCGGCATGTCCTGATCGGTTGGCGGTTTGCCGTAGGCGCCCCAGATGCGCTTGATCGCGCCGCTATCGGCATCGATCACAGCGACGCGATGATTACCGTAGCCGTCGGCGGCATAGACTTCGTTGGCCGAAGCGTCGAATGCGAAGCCGCCGACTTGTCCGAACTGCGTCAGATCGGTGCTTGAGGTGAGCGGACCGCGCCGGCCAAGTTCTTTGACGAATTTGCCGTCGGTGGTGAATTTCAGCACCATGCTGTCGTCCTTGCCGTTGCCGGACAGCCAGACGAAGCCTTTGCTGTCGACCAGGATCGAGTGCTCCTGCGCCGGCCAATCGTAACCAAGATTGTCGCCCGGCCCGCCCCACGCCTTGATCACATCGCCGGCCTGATTGAACACCAGCACCGACGGCGCCGGCACGCAGCATTTCGAGCGCGGCGGCTTCAGCGCTGCGCCCTTTTCATCGGGCGTGAGCGAACGCGGCCGCTGAAACACCCAGATGTTGTCGTTGGCGTCGATCGACATGCCGCCGACCTGGCCGATGATCCAGTTGTTCGGTAGCGGTTTCGGCCAGAACGGATCGACCTTGAATTTCGGACCTTCGGCCAGCGCCGGTGTCAGGCCGACGACGAGCAGAACCGGGAAAAGCGCGGCGCCGACGCGCGCGATGAAACGTGCGCAAGACAGTGTCATGAGCCCCTCCCTTCGGCCTTTTCGGCCTTGCCTCTGCGAGCTGTCGCGCTGCGTTGTGCTGTCGTGACAGGCGCCTATAATCACACTTATCCTCGTCTTTGGCCACGGCTGCCAACGACAAGAACAATTGAGAAAAAGGGGGAGCAGCCCGTGAGCAGACTAGACCGCCGACAACTGGCCGAAACTTTCCGCAAGCTGCACCGCGCGCCGCCGATTCTGCTGCTGCCCAACGCCTGGGACCCGATGAGTGCGCGGATCTTCGAAGCCGCCGGCTTTCCGGCAGCGGCGACGACCAGCGGCGGTCTCGCCTGGGCGCTGGGCTATCAGGACGGCGAGAAGACACCGTGGCCTGAGGTCGTCGCGGCGACCCGGCGGATGGCCGAAGCGGTGCATGTGCCGCTCACGGCCGACATCGAAACCGGATACGGCGAGATACCGGCCGCGTTGGCGTGCAGCGTCACCGACATCATTGACGCCGGCGCTGTGGGGATCAACCTGGAAGACGGCACGCCGAATCCAGAGCAGCCAGTGCGGAGCATCGAGGACGCCGCCGCCCGCATCCGCACAGCGCGCACCGCAGCCGACGCCGCGGGCGTCCCAATCGTGATCAACGCACGGATTGATCTTTATCTGAAACATGTTGGCGATGAGGCGACGCGCTTCACCGAAACGGTGCGGCGGGCCGAGGCCTATCTGGCGGCAGGCGCCGACTGCATCTTCGTCTTTGCGATCGCTGACCTCGACCTGATCAGGAAACTCACGGCGGCCATCAAGGCACCGGTCAATATCGTCGGCCGCGCCGGCGGACCGGGCCTCAAGGCGCTCGAAGCCGCCGGTGTCGCGCGCGTCAGCATTGCCTCGGGCGCCAGCATGGTCGTCATGTCGCAGATCCAGCGCATCGCTGACGAACTGCGCCAAACGGGCGAATTCGACAGTCTCAAAACGGCGCTGACGCGCCCCGAAGCCCAGAAACTGTTCGCGAGGAATTAGGAGACATCTCATGACCATAAAAGCCCGCATGGATTTCCGCAAAGCGTCGCCGCAAGGCGCCAAGGCGATGGGCGAGCTGCACGCTTTCATCCACCGCTGCGGCCTCGAACACACGCTCCTGGAACTCGTCAAGCTGCGCGCCTCGCAGATCAACGGCTGCGCCCACTGCATCGACATGCACACCAAGGAGCTGCGCGCCGCGGGCGAAAGCGAGCAGCGGCTTTATCTGCTCAACGCCTGGGAAGAATCACCGTTCTACAGCGACCGCGAGCGCGCAGCTCTCGCCTGGACCGAAGCGCTGACGCTGATCACCGATGGCCATGCTCCAGATGACGTCTACGAGCAGGCGCGCGCGCAGTTTTCCGAAGAAGAACTCGCCAACCTGACGCTGGCGATCATCGCCATCAACGGCGCCAACCGGCTCAACATCGCGTTCCGCACCGTGCCGGGGAGCTACCGCGCCAAGGTCCAGCACGCGGCCGAGTAGCTGTCATCCCGGAGCGCGGGCGAAGCCGGGAGCCCGGAATCTATACTCACTGAAATCGCAGAACTCGCACTGAGCTCCACCTGAATCTGTCGCGGTTATGGATTTCGGGTTCGGCCCTTCAGGCCGCCCCGGAATGACCGCTAATGTATCTCCGGCTCCTCGATCCGCTCCGTGCTGGCCAGAAAATCGAAATCGCAGCCCTCGTCGGCTTGGCCGATATGCTGTGAAAACATCGCGCCATAGCCGCGTGGATATTTCGGCGGCGGTTGTTTCCACGCGGCGCGCCGGCGCGCCATTTCTTCGTCGCCGACATGCAGATGAATGCGTCGCGCCTCGACATCGACCTCGATCTCATCGCCAGTCTGCACGAACGCGAGCGGGCCGCCGACGAAGCTTTCCGGCGCCACGTGCAGGATGCAGGCGCCGTAGCTGGTACCACTCATGCGTGCGTCCGAAATGCGGAGCATGTCTTTGACGCCGGCTTTCAGGAGTTTCTTCGGGATCGGCAATTGCCCCCATTCCGGCATGCCGGGGCCGCCCTTCGGTCCGCCGTTCTTTAGCACCAGCACATGGTCTGCCGTGACATCGAGATCGTCGCGGTCGACCTCCCGCGCCATGTGATCGTAGTTCTCGAACGCGATCGCCTTGCCGCGATGGCGCAGTAGGCGTTGCTCGGCGGCTGCCGGCTTCATCACGCAGCCGCGCGGCGCGAGGTTGCCGGTCAGCACCGCGGTCGCACCCTCGGGATAGAGCGGGTCTGCGAGCCCGTGGATCACGTCAGGCAGATGCACGCTCGCCCCTGAAACGTTATCGCCGACGCTGCGGCCGTTCACCGTCATGCAGGACAAATCGAGCATGTCCTTCATCTGCGCCATCAAGGCGCGCAGGCCGCCCGCATAGAAGAAATCCTCCATCAGGTATTTGCCCGACGGCGTGATGTTGGCGATCACCGGCACCTGGCGCGAAAGCTCGTCGAAGCGCGCCATGTCGAGCGCGATGCCGGCGCGGCGCGCGAGCGCGATGACGTGGATGATGGCGTTGGTCGATCCGCCAAGCGCCATGTGCACGCGGATGGCGTTGTCGAACGCCGCCGGCGTCAGAATCTTGTCCGGCGTCAGATCCTCCCACACCATCTCGACGGCGCGGCGGCCGGCGGCCGCGCACATGCGCGGATGATTGGCGTCGGGCGCCGGGATCGACGACGCGCCCGGCAGCGCCATGCCAATCGCCTCGGCGATCGCCATCATGGTGGCGGCGGTGCCCATCACCATGCAGGTGCCGAACGAGCGCGAGATGCCGCCCTCGATCTCGTTCCATTCCTCGTCGCCGATGCGGCCGGCGCGCTTCTCGTCCCAGTATTTCCAGGCGTCGGAGCCGGAGCCGAGCGTGTGGCCGCGCCAGTTGCCGCGCAGCATCGGACCGGCCGGCACATAGATCGCCGGCACGCCCATTGAGATCGCGCCCATCAGCAGGCCCGGCGTGGTCTTGTCGCAGCCGCCCATCAGCACCGCACCATCGATCGGATGGCTGCGCAACAGTTCCTCGGATTCCATGGCGAGGAAATTGCGGTACAGCATGGTCGACGGTTTGACGAACGGCTCGGCAAGCGACATCGCCGGCAGCTCGATCGGAAAGCCGCCGGCCTGATAGACGCCGCGTTTGACGTCCTCGGCCCGCGCCCGAAGATGGCCGTGGCAGGCGTTGATGTCGCTCCAGGTGTTGATGATGCCGATCACCGGCTTGCCGACCCAGTCGTCGCGGTCGTAGCCGAACTGGCGCAGCCGCGAGCGATGGCCGAACGAGCGCAGATCGTTCTTGCCAAGCCAGCGATAGCTGCGCAGCTCTTCGGGCGATTTCCTCGATTGCGTCACGCTCCCTACTCCGCGGTCGCGCCGGTGGCCTTGACGACCTTGGCCCACTTGTTGGTCTCGTCGACGATGATCTTGCCGAAATCTTCCGGTGTGCCCGGAATGTTGGTGCCGCCGAGTTCGGCGAGCTTGGCCTGCATCGCCGGGTCGGCCAGCGCCTGATTGACGGTCTGATTGAGCTTGTCGATGATCGGCCGCGGCGTTCCTTTCGGCACCGCCATGCCGAAGAAGGCGCTCGCCTCATAGCCCGGCACCGTCTCGGCCACGGTGGGGACACCCGGCAGCGCCGCGGCACGCTGCCCTGTCGTCACCCCGAGTGCGCGCAACCGGCCCGCCTTGATGTACGCGATCGACGACGGAACGTTGTCAAACATCACCTGCACGTGGTTTGCCAGCATGTCGGTGAGCGCCGGCGCCGCGCCGCGATACGGCACGTGCACCATGTTGACGCCGGTCATCATCATGAACAGTGCACCCGACAGATGCACCGACGTGCCGACGCCGGACGACGCCATGTTGACTTTGCCCGCATTGGCCTTGGCGTAGGCGATGAATTCGGCAACCGTTTTCGCCGGCACCTCGGGATTGACTTCCATCACGTTCGGCACGCGGATAAAGCCTGCGACCGGCGCCATGTCGTTGATGAAATTGAACGACAGGTTCTTGTAGAGCGATGCATTGATGGTATTCGCCGGATTAACCAGGAACACGGTATAGCCATCCGGCGGCGCATGGGCAGCCATCTCGGTGGCGAGATTGTTGCCCGCGCCCGGCTTGTTCTCGATGATGAATTGCTGTCCGAGTTTCTGCGACAGATATTGACCGATCAACCGGGCACAGATGTCGGTCGAACCGCCGGGCGGATAACCAACCAGCCAGCGCACGGCATGGCTCGGGTAAACATCGGCAGCCCGCGCCGCGCCGGCGCTGGCAGCTAAGGCACAAACAAGTACAACAGCAGCCCATCGCCGGCTTCCACTTGGCATTTCCTTCTCCCTCCGCGCTCCGAGTATGACCAACCGGCGCGTCCCTACAAACCTACGCGGCACCGGCAATACCGCACAAGGGTAAGCCGCACTTTCGCCCGACCCGGACCGTCTTGCCGGGCCTGTCCTACCTCGGTAATTTCACTCCCCCCGCCACACGAGGACGTTGTCATGATCGACTTTTATGCGTTGACCAGCCCGAACGTGCAGAAAGTCTACATTATGCTGGAAGAGGCGAAGCTGCCCTACAAGGAGCATTTCGTCGATGTGTGGAAGGGCGACCAGTACGATCCGGCCTTCGTCAAGATCAATCCGAATTCGAAGATTCCAGCGATCGTCGACAGCGACGGCCCCGGCGGAAAACCGATCACGGTTTTCGAGTCTGGCGCCATCCTGATGTATCTCGCCGACAAGACCGGGCAGTTCATGCCGAAAGACCCGGCAAAGAAATACGATGTGCTGCAGTGGCTGTTCTTCCAGACGTCGGGCGTCGGACCGATGTTCGGCCAATTTACCCATTTCAAGATGTTCGCGCCGAAGGACAAGGATAATTCCTATTCGATGGGCCGCTATCAGACCGAAGTAAAGCGACTCTACGAAGTCCTTGAGAAGCAGCTGGCGAAGACGCCCTATATCGCGGGCAGCGAATACTCGATCGCCGACATCGCCACCTTCCCGTGGACGCGCAATCACGACATGCAGGGCGTGAAGTGGGAGGACAATCCCAATCTGGCGCGCTGGTTCAAGGCGATCGACGAGCGCCCCGCGGTGAAGGCGGCTCTCGCCAAGGTCGGCGCCATCAAGTCGAACCGCGAAACCGCGAACGACGATCAGAAGGACCGTTTCTTCAATCGCGGCCAGTACGCGAGGGCTTAACCGCTATATTGCCGGGTGTGGCGCAGCGCAAAGCGGTGCCGCAGACCCGGGATTGTTGCAAATTTCGACCTTACGCGGGTCTCGGATCAGCGGCGCACCATTTCTCGCTGCGCCGCATCCGAGACATTCCGTCGCGATCGTCGGTCGCACCCCCGCGATGTTTTGACATTCTTCATCACCTCCCCCAACCTGCCTACCAGGGGACAGGGGGGACGCGCCATGAAGAAGCGCTCACGTGCCGTCGTATCCAATTCACTCAAGATTGAACTCGGAATCGCCGTCGGGCTCGCGATGGCCTCGCCGGCACTCGCCGCAGACCAGGTCAGGGTCGGAAAGGCCCAAGGCTTTATTTGGGACTTCCTGCCCGCCGACGTCGGCATCGCCTCCGGAATATTCGCCAAATACGGTCTCGACGTAACAGTCTCGGCGTTGGGCGGCGACGGCAAGGTGCAACAGGCGATGGCTGCCGGCAGCATCGATTTTGGCCTGGGCAGCGGGCCCGGCATGGCGTTTGCCGCCAAAGGATCGCCGGCGCTGGGGGTCGCAGCCATCGAGGGCGCACCGCACGACGTTTGCATTATCGTCGCGACGAACTCGCCGATCAAAACAATTGCCGACCTCAAGGGCAAGACCGTCACCGTGTCGACGCCAAACTCGCTGACCGATTGGCTCGCCAAACGGATCTCGATTGTTGAAGGCTGGGGTCTGGATGGCATTCACCGGTTGCCGCTTGGCGCCGCGCCGGGGCGTATCGCCGCGCTGCGCACCAAGCAGACCGCCGCCGACCTCACCGGTCCGGAGGCGGGCTTCGTGCTTGAAGAAAAGCACGAGGCGAGAATTCTCGCGCCGATGGATAAATACGCGCCCGATTTCATCACTCACGTGGTGTTCGCGCGGAAGGATCTTATTGCCAAGAATCCCGATCTCGTCCGGCGCTTCCTCAAGGCATATTTCGCCTCGGTCGCCTACATGAAGACGCACAAGCAGGAGACCGACGCGATCGCCGTCTCGGCGCTCAAGGAATCCCCGACCTCAGCAAGCAAGACCTACGACTATTTGATCTCGGCGCTGAGCGACAACGGGACGTTCGACCCGAAAGCCGTACAGGTGCTCAAGCAATCGTTCGTCGAGATGAACATTCTCAAGACGGCGCCGCCCGACAGCGAACTGTTCACCACCCAGTTCGTTCCTGTAAAACCCTGAACTTCTGCGACGAAGGCGCGCTAATTATTGAGTGTGATCCAGGCCGAACTGCGCCCGGTCGATCCTGGTGCGCGCTAAATCCGAGAGCAATTTCTGCCGGAAATTCTCCCAGGGCCGGTTGATGTCGAACTCCCATGGCTCGAACAATTCCGGCTCGTCCATCACCACGATGTGGCGATCGATCTGCAGCGCCTGCGCCTGCATGCGCGCATTGATGTCCGTGTAGGCGGCAAAAACCGTCGCCTGCTTCACCGACGAGCCAACGACCACATTGCCGTGCCCGCGCAACAGCGCCAGCGGACCCTTTCCGAGCGTCTTCGCCAAGGCGGCGCCGCGCGGTGTGTCGGTGATCTGCATGCCGCGCCCGGCGCCGCGCACGTCGCGGATTTCGAAATTGGGAATCGTCAGCGGCATGAAGCCGGCTTGCACGATGACCGGGCGCATGGCGACGTTGGTGAGGCTGAACGGAATGACGGCCTGCGAATGCGAATGTACGACAGCGTTCACGTCCGGCCGCGCCTTGTAGATTTCGCCATGCAGATAACGCTCGCCGTTGGTCCGCCGTCCCTGGGGGTCGATCGGCTGGCTGGTCTCGACGCTCAGTTCGAGCACGTCGTCGGCCTCGACCAGCGAGGGCGGCATGGCGCGCGGCAGCAGGAAGCGCTCGGGGTTCGTTGGCGAGCGGGCACTGATATGTCCGAAACTGTCGAGAACGCCTTCATTCACCAGAATTTTGTATGCGAGTACCAGGTCGTCAATTATTTCGGCGTCACGTCCCGTTGCCATTTTCAGTTCCGTTTGACCGCTGCGCGTCTACGTTTGTCCGGATCGTCAAATCATGAATGGTGGATCGGGTCCAGAGAGCTAAGTCCCCTTGGCGATCACCGGCAGGATGAGGCACGAAGCATGAGTGCCGTCATGATGGATCGTGTCGGTGCCCATCAGGCACGGATGATAGGGATGCGAGAACACGCCGTCGGTCGCGGGCAAATCACCATTGGCAAGCTCCAGCCGGATGCGGTGGTCTTTCTTGAACACATACGAGATCGGCAGCACCTCGATATCGAACTCGTAGATCTCGCCAGGCGTCAACGGCTGCGGATTGGTATGCGTGTAGAACGGCCGTTCCGGCGTCGAGCGCGCCGCGTCTTTTTCGCGGTGTGAGGCCTTGAGCCAGCCTTTGGATACCGGCGTATAGGCCGGCTGCTCGCCCCTGCCCCGCACCGCGTGATCTTGCGGGTGCTGGTCCGACAGCTTGACGATGAACTGGGTGTCGATTGCGGTCGACGAGGCATGAAGCTTCAGCACGATCGGGCCGGTGACTTCCAGATCGGCTTCAAGGGGACCGCTGGTGAATGTCAGTACGCGCCGCACCGGATCGACACGGCCATCGGGGCCGATCACTGCCGTGCCGTTGACCCATTCCCAGTCGGGATAGGTATAGCTCGTTGCCGCCTCCGACGCGCCAGGGTTCGCGATAGACAGTCCGCCGTCGTTGAGCGAGGTGACGCTGCCCGACGGGCCTTTGCGCAGATGATAGACGACAGGCGTGGCGCGCTTCGGCGGCCATTCCTCTTCGGCACGCCAGACATTGGCGCCCCGGACAAAAATGCGAACCGGCTCCGCATCCATGAAACGGTTGTTGGCGCCCTTGAGATGCAGATTGTAGAACGGCAGCAACTCCTTTTCGTGAAAGTCGACCTGGTCGAACATGCGATGCGCTTCGAACGTATTGCGCGCGCCCGTAACCACGAGCTTCTTCGGCGCCTTCACCTCCTCGTAGCCGAGGATATTTCCGCGCAGGTGCAATCCCATCTTGCCCCAGTGGCCGATCGACAGCACCGGGCATTTGATCTTGTCGAGGCGCCAGTACGGCGAGCGCACGCGCCAGAATTCGTCGTCGAGCGAATGATTGATGATCTCGCCGACCAGATCGAATGTCATCGGCGGCCGGCCATGGCGCCCGGCGAGACGATGCTGGTTATCGGCGCGCAACGACGTGTACCAGACCGAGCGATACGAGCAGTAGATGCCGCCGTGATAGTTCGAGCCGCGATACTGATCGACCAGCCCGTCGTATGGCACGATGCAGGCAAGGCCCGGCGGGTTGTAGGTCGCCATCAGCCACTGCGCCATTGCGTAATAGGACTGGCCGATGCCGCCGACCCGGCCGCTGCACCAGGGCTGCCGCACGATCCAGGCGATCAGTTCGAGATAGTCCTGCTGCTCGTTCGGCCCCATGAACTCGAACTCGCCCTCGGACTGGCCGGCGCCGCGCACGTCGGCATGCACGTAGGCGTAGCCCTGGCCGACATACCATTCGACCGGCCCGGTCTCGCGCCACAAAAACAGCGGATAGGCCGGCACCTCGTCCATCTCGTACTGGTAGGGCGAAGCCGCAAACAGCGCCGGAAACCGACCCTCGGCGTCCGGCCGGTACACGCACAGCGAAATACGCACTCCGTCACGCATCGTAACCGTAATGCCCTTTTCAACCTTCATCGCGTATTGCGTCACTTCGCTCACTCCCGGTGACTTGCCGCCATTGACATGCTCCGGCATTGTGGCCCGAGCAAAAAACAGATGCCAGGGAGGATGTCATGAACGGGTGGACTCGCGCGCTTGCCGTTGCCGCGTTGTTGGCGCCGGCGCTCGCATTGCCGGCCGCCGCACAAAACTATCCATCGCGCCCGATCCGCGCCATCGCCTCGCAAGGTCCCGGTGGGCTGAGCGACCTGTTCATGCGTGCGCTCGGCCAGGAACTTGGTCCGGCGCTCGGCACCTCGATCGTGGTTGAGGACCGGGCCGGGGCGGACGGCGTTGTCGGCTCCAAGGCCTGTGCGGAAGCCGCGCCCGACGGCTACACGATCTGCATCCTGCCCGATCAGGTCTTCGTCACCAATCCGTTCCTTCCAGGGGTGGATTTCGACCCGATCAAAGTCCTGACGCCGATCGCGCGGCCTTACTATCTCACTCAGGTATTCGCGGTGAACGCGTCGCTCGGCGTCAAATCGTTCGCCGATCTGGCCAAGCTGGTGAAATCCAAGCCAAAGACCTTCAATTACATGGCGCCATCGATATCGAAAGTCGCCTTCATGGAGGAATTCAACAAGAAAAACGGCACCGACGTCGTGCGTGTGCCGTTCAAAGGCGGCGGCGATGCCGTCACCAGCATGCTCAACGGCACGACCCAGATCGCCATTTTCGGCATCGGCAACCTGGTGTCGTTCATCAGGGCCGACAAGATTGTCGGGTTGGCCATCGACGGCGACAAGCGCTCGCCGCTGGCGCCCGACATTCCAACCTTCAAGGAGGTCGGCTACAAGGAGCATATCTCGCCGACATTCTTCGGCATCTACGCGCCCAAGGGTACGCCACAGGCGATCGTCGACAAACTCAACAAGGCGATCGTTGCGATCGAATCCAAGCCCGAATTCCAGCAGAAATTCCTGATCAACAAGGGCCTGAGCCCGTCGTTGGAATCGGCTGAGCAATTCGCCAAGGAGCTTCCGGCCGACCGTGCCGAGGGCCTTGCCGTGATCAAGGCTTCAGGACTTTATCCGAGCGTGAAGTAAGGCACCAACTCGTTCGCCCGTTGGGTGGTGCGGGTGAACCTCGCTCCCAGAGCGCTTGTCGCGAACGCGACGAGCCTCGAGGGGCCAGGCCTCACGCGCTGAACCTTCCGGGCATCATTTCCCGATGAGCTGTGGCATTCCACAATTTGTTCGAGAGTGATTTTCAGAAGCGTCGCGTCGCCGGCCTTCATTTCCGAGCGGCTGCGAGACATTGAATCAGCCATTTGAATTGGAAGCAGTCCGCCTTTGCGGCTGCCAGTTCCCAAGCGCCAAGCTAAGCCATTGAATGTGCGAGGCTTCTCTCTGGAACCGGCCGGGAACTTTCCGCCAAGGACGGCGTTTTTCTGGTGACGTGACGGACCGACCCAATCGGGGAGACCTGACCATGGCCAGCCCACCATAGATCGTTTCGCGCCGCGTCGAGCACTTTGGCGCACACCCACCCCCTGTCATCAAACCCACGTATAGAACGGCATTTGCACATGGATGCGAAGGCAACATTATTGCCCCGCGCCTCAACCGGAGTCGCGGGACTGGACGGCATACTGGGCGGCGGCCTGGCGCGTAACCGCCTGCACCTGTTGGAAGGCAGCCCAGGCACCGGCAAGACAACGATCGCCCTGCAATTTCTGCTCGCCGGCGCGGCGGCAAACGAACGCGGAATATACGTCAGCCTTGCCGAGACCGAGCAGGAGCTGCGCGAAGGCGCGCTCTCGCATGGCTGGACGATAGGCCCGCAGATCGAGATCTTCGAGCTGGTGCCGCCCGAAAGCGTGCTCGATCCGGATCAACATCAGAGTCTGTTGTACTCGTCGGATCTTGAGCTCGGTGAGACGGTCAAGCGCATCTTCGACTCGATCGACCGCCTCAAGCCCAAGCGGGTAGTGATCGACAGCTTGTCCGAGATCCGTCTGCTGGCGCAGAGCTCGCTGCGCTACCGGCGACAGATTCTCGCGCTCAAGCATTACTTCGCACAGCACAACTCGACCGTCATCATGCTCGATGATCTGACCACTGAGAGCACCGATCGCGCCGTGCACAGCATCGCGCACAGCGTCATCCATCTCGATCAGCTTGCGCCGATCTATGGCGGCGAACGGCGCCGAATGCGCGTCGTCAAATGCCGCGGCCAGAGTTTCATCAACGGCTACCACGATTTTAGCATTCAGCCGGGTGGCGTCGTCGTCTTCCCCAGACTTGTCGCCGCCGACCATCGCAGAGGTTTTGCGGGTGAGATCGTGAAAAGCGGCGTCGCGGCCATCGATCAATTGCTCGGTGACGGCATCGCGGCGGGTTCGAGCACGCTGATCATCGGACCGGCCGGCACCGGCAAATCGCTGCTGACGCTCAACTACATCAACGCGGCGATCGCGCGTGGCGAACGCGCCGCCTTGTTCGTGTTCGACGAAGAGCTAGGGCTCCTGCTCGCACGAGCCAAGAGCCTCGGGATTGATCTTGCCGCCATGCGCGACGCCCACTCGCTCTTCATCCAGCAAATGGATGCCGCGGAACTCACTCCGGGAGAATTCTCCCACCGGGTCCGCCAGTGCGTCGATCGCGAGCGGATTCGCACCGTGGTGATCGACGGCCTCAACGGTTACCAGGCGGCGATGCCGGAGGAGCAGTTCCTCATCCTGCACCTGCATGAGCTGCTGCAATACCTCAACCGGCAGGGCGCGGCGACATTTCTCACCGTGGCGCAGCACGGCATGATGGGCGACATGAAGCAGCCCATCGATGTGACGTATCTCGCCGATACGGTGATCGTGCTGCGCTATTTCGAGGCGCTCGGCCACGTCCGGCGCGCGATCTCCGTGATCAAAAAGCGAACCGGATCGCACGAAGACACCATTCGCGAATTCCGCATCACCAATTGCGGGCTCGATGTCGGTCCGGCTCTCGAACAGTTCCAGGGCGTGTTGCGCGGCGTGCCGACCTATCTGGGGGGTAACGAACCTTTGATGGGGGATCGTTCGTGATGCTGAGCTGCGAACCCCGCGAAACTATTTTGATCCTGGCGCCGCGCGGCCGAGATGCGGTGGTGGCCAAGGAAATATTGCGGGACGCGAACCTGCATGCCCTCATTTGCGTCGACATTGGCGAATTGCTCGCGGAAATTTACCGCAACGCCGACGTCGTGGTCGTCACCGAAGAGGCGATCCGCGGCATCGACACCCGCGAGCTGGTGGGGTGGATATCGTCGCAGCAGGCTTGGTCCGATCTGCCCTTCATCCTGCTCACCGGACACGGCGGCGGACTCGAACGCAACCCCACCGCCGCAGAGCTGACGGCGGCACTCGGCAACGTGACATTCCTCGAGCGGCCGTTTCATCCGACCACGCTGGTCAGTGTGGTGCGCACCGGCATTCGCGGTAGGCAGCGCCAATATGAGTGCCGCAGGCTCTCCGAGGAACAGGAACTGCGCGTGGCCGAGCGGACGTCGGAGCTCGCCTCAGCCAACCGGCAACTGGTCAATCAGATCAAGGAGAGGGAAAACGTCGAAACGACGCTGCTGCAGATGCAGAGGCTCGAAGCCGTCGGCCAGCTGACGTCCGGCGTGGCGCACGATTTCAACAATCTTCTAACCGTCGTGCTCGGCAATCTCACATTCCTCGAAAGAGGTCTCACCGCGGCCGGGATCGACGGCAAGCTGTTCGATCGCCTGGGGTACATGCGCGCCGCGGCCGAGCGCGGCGCCAAGCTGACCGACCAGATGCTGTCATTCTCGCGCCGCCAGCGGCTGGAGCCGCATGCCGTCGATCTCAACGCCACGGTCGTTGGCATGCGCGATCTCTTGCAAAGCACGATGGGCGGCACCACCGGGATCGAGACGCGGCTCAAACGCGGCCTGTGGTCGGCGATGGTCGATCCGGTGCAGCTTGAACTCGCGGTACTCAATCTCGCGATCAACGCCCGCGATGCCATGGAAGTGGGCGGGTCGCTGACTGTCGAAACCGAGAATCTGATCCTCGGCCCACCGTGCTATCCGGAGGATCCCCCCGCCGGCGAGTATGTGGCCGTCAAAGTCAGCGACACCGGGTCCGGAATGACCGAGGAGGTGCGGGCCAAGGTTTTCGAACCGTTCTTTACTACCAAGGAGATCGGCAAAGGGTCGGGTCTCGGCCTGAGCCAGGTATTGGGCTTCGCCAAGCAGTCGGGCGGCGGCGTGCGGATCGAATCTCGCGCAGCCGCGGGCACAACGGTGCAAATCTTTCTGCCGCGCACAAAAGCCCACATCGACAGGCCGGAAGCACCGCTGCCACGATCCCGCGCCGAACGACTTCTGCGCGGTGCGACCATTCTTCTGGTCGATGACGATAATCAGGTTCGCGAAATAACGCGCGCGATGCTGCATGAGCTCGGCCACCGGGTCTTGGAAGCAGGCAGCGGCGGCGCGGCGCTTGAGATTTTGCAACGCGAGTCCGGTATCGATCTGTTGATCATCGATTTCGCCATGCCGGGTATGAACGGCGCCGAACTGGCGCGGCAGGTACGCCTCAAGCAGCCGACTCTGCCGATCCTGTTTTCCACCGGATTCGCCGATCGGTTCGCGCTTGCAGGCATCGACGAAACCCGCATCATCGGCAAGCCATTCGTGGAGGATGAGCTCGCCGAAAAGATCGCGGTAACGCTGACCGGCAATCACAAGTCGAACATCGTGCGATTTCAGCGGTGACGTTCGGCCGATGAATCCAAGTCGGCAATGTCGGCATGAAGCCGCAACAGTGCCGAAATTGTCGCCGGATCGCGTCGGCCGAAACCACACTCGGTCGCGATATAGAAATTCCGAACATAGTTCTTGGCCGCGGCGAGCCGCGCTCGCGCGCCGTCGAGGCCATCGGTGTAGTGAACGAGGCCAAGACAAAGCTCAGTCTCGGGACGCAGTTCGAGCCGCCGCAACGGCGCGAAATAGGCATCATCCGCGCGATCGCGCGGCACCGGCATGTGGATGAGCTGAATTGGCCGCGCGATCTGATGCGATACGCGATTAGAAAACTCGACCATGTCGCCCATGTCGCTGGGCTCGACCACATGGCGATGGCCGGAATCGCCGTAGCAAAGGTGATAGAGCAGATCGACATCAGCGGGCACGCGGTTTCCGAGATCGGTTACGATCCCGGCAAAAACGTCCTGCATCTCGGCTTTGGTGCGGCCGTAGCGCCCCACTTCATTGCGCTCGAGACGGGCGAACACCGCAGACGCGACGTCAAATTGAATGGCGAGCTCGCCATGCGGCACAATCGCGGCGATCTTGTCGATCTCGCGCTTGACCGCATCGTTGTAGATCGGATCGATCGCCGCGTGCAGCTTCTCCACCAGGAACAGCCAGACGACCGAATGCGCCGGCACCAGATCGACCTGAAATTTGGCACTGGCGGCGATCTTGCCGGCGTCCTTCAGGCGCTTGAACACGGCATAGGACTGGGCGGCGATGTCGGCGTAAAACAGATTTGGGAACTGGACGTCCTCGATGGCGACTCCCGGTCTGAGCGTGTAGCGCTCGCGGCCGGTGCCGCTGGCATGAACCCGAAAGAATTCACCGGATTTCACCAATGCCGGATTATTGGCGAACACGGGTTCGAGCCAAGTGATCCAATCAGCGCGCTCCCCGGTTTCGCCGTCGGGAAGGCGCTTGATCCGCGAGCCCAGCGCCGCGCTCACGGATGCAAAGACTTGCTCCGCGTTGGCCATCGGCACGCTGCCGACGAGATGAACGTCGCGAGCCATGCTTCAGGCGCCCGCGCAAACGTCGGCATGAATTTTGAGAAGCGCGCGGACCGTGTCTTCGGAGCGGGCGCGGGCCATGCCGCATTCGGTGGCAATGCCGAATTTCGGCGCGTAGCGGCGTGCGGCGGCGATCCGCGACTTGGCGCCTTCGACGCCGTCCTTGGCATGGACGACGCCGAGAAACAGCTCCGTTCCGTCGGCGAGTTTGAGATCGCGCAGCGGCTGGTGGAACGCATCGTCGTTGCGCCCGATCGGCACCGGCATGTGGATATAGGCGAGCCGGCGGCCCGCCGATTGCGACAGCGCATTGGCGAAATCGACCATCCGCGCCGCGTCCTTGGGTTCGACGAAGTGGCGCGCACCGAAGTCGCCGTAGCAAAGATGCAGCCCGAGTTCGACGTCGTCAGGCACCGCGGCACACAGCCGGTGCATACGTTCGATGATCGCCTCGCGGGAGATGTTCGACGGTACCGCATCGCTCGGCTGGCCGTCCCAGATCACCATTTCGTTGCACACGTCCCATTGGATGCAGAGGTCACGATGCGGAATATTCCGGCACAGAGACGCGACCTCGGCGATCATGGCGCGCTCATAAGCGGCCTCGACCGCTGGCAGCACCGCGGGCACGACAACGGAGCTCACCACCGCGAACGGTGTCGGCAAGCAGACCTGAAAGCGGATATTCTTCGGCAAGACGCCATTGTCGCGGGCCGCGACAAAATCGAGATAAGACGCCCGCGCCTCGCGAGCATAGCCGAGTTCGCCGAACCGCACGTCGCCGGGCGCAACGCCCTCCGACAGGGTCAAAAGCGGAAAGCGGTTGGTCGGACGAATGGCGCCGGACGGGTCCGGCCGCAGGTAGGCGCTGGCGCGCAGCAACGGATATTGCCAGCTGATCCAGAGCTTGCGGCCGCCGACTTCACCGTCGGGCACGCGGCGCAGATACGGGCCCAGCAGGCCGCCGACGGTTCGATACACGTCGTCGACGGTGTCGAGACCGATGCTGCCGACGAGATGGACGGAGTCCGGCGGCGCGATGTCACTCATGAAACCTCCAAAGGGAAAACCGGAAATGCTCGCGGGCAGCGTCGCTCAAATCCCGAGGTAGCGCGACTTGATCTCGTCGTTGGCCCACAAGTCGCCGGGCAGTGCCGAGTAAACCACGCGGCCTTTGCTGATGACATGGACAAAATCGACGAGCTTAAGCGCGAGCGCGGCATTCTGTTCGACCAGCAGAATGGAAAGTCCCTCCTGCTTGAGCTTGGCGATTGCCTCCCACAGGCCCTGAATGATGATGGGCGCCAGCCCCTCGGATGGCTCGTCCATGATCAGGCAATCAGGATTTGTCATCAGCCCGCGGCCAATGGCAAGCATCTGCTGCTCGCCGCCGGAGAGCGTCTTGGCGCGCTGATGTCTTCGCTCACGCAGCCGCGGAAACAACGCGTAGACCCGCTCCATGCTCCAGCCGTGGCGCTCGGGGCTGTGTTCGGCGACCAGGAGATTGTCCTCGACTGACAGCGTCGGAAACACGCGGCGGCCCTGCGGCACCAGGCCCATGCCGCTGCGCACGATGGCGAACGACGTATGGCCGGTGATGTCGGCGCCCTTGAAGAGCACCTTGCCACGACGCGGCGGCACGAAGCCGACAATGCTGTTGACCAGCGTGGTCTTGCCCACGCCGTTCCTGCCAAGCAACCCCAGGATCTGGCCCTGTTCGAGTTGCAGCGACAACCCTTGCAGGACGTACGCTTCGCCGTAGTAGGTGTGAACATCCTGAACGTCGAGAATTGCCATGAGACTTTGCCGCGTTCAGCCGGCCCCCAGATAGATTTCCTGCACCTTGGTGCTGGAGCGGATGCGCTCGGCCGGGCCGCTCTCCACCACTTCGCCGAAATGCAACACCGAAATGTCGCTCGCCACATCGAAAACAATATCCATATCGTGCTCGATCAACAGGATCGCGGTGCGCCGGTCGAGCCTTTGCAGGAAGCGCGCCATCTCGGCGGACTCGCCCGAGGAAAGGCCGGCAGCCGGCTCGTCCAGCAACAGAATATCCGGATCGCTGGCGAGCCCGACCACAATCTCAAGTTGGCGCTGCTCGCCATGCGACAGGTACCGCACTTCCGTATTGGCGCGATCCAGAAAAGTGGCGCGATGCAGCAGATCGTGCGCCTTGTCATAGACCTCACGATAGGACGAGAGTGGTCGCCACATGACGAATTTCGACACGCGACGGCCCTTGATCGCCAACAGCACATTGTCGAGCACCGTCAGCTTCGGAAACAAACTCGTGACCTGGAAAGTCCGCGCCATGCCTTGCGCAGTGCGCCGATGGCTCGGCCACGACGTCACATCACGGCCATACATCAGCACTTGTCCCGAACTCGCGGGAAAAATGCCGCTGATGAGATTGAACAGCGTGGTCTTGCCGGCGCCGTTCGGGCCGATGATGGCCTTGCGGTCGCCGGGCATGACGGCAAGCGATACGCCGCGCACAGCGCGCAGCCCGCCGAACGTCTTCGACAGGCCCCGCAATTCCAAGACCGGCTGCGCGCCGCCGGCACGCGGCTGCTTACTCACGCGTCAACCCGTCCGTCTGCCCTACTATTCGCAGAACTTGCACGGCGGAAAGTCCCGGCTATAGACCGGCTGCTTGAGGAACGCGTCCTTGCCGTAAGTCCAGAACTGGCTCACGCTTGGATAGGTCTTGATGACCACGTCCCACAGCTCCGGCTTGTCGTAGCCGAACAGCTTCGTCTTCTCGACCTTCTTGATGTAGATGTTCTGCACCACGTTGCGCATGTCGTCGAAGCTGACGGGGCCGCGCGGCGCGTTGACGTGGAGTGCCGCCATCTTGGCGACGAATGCTTCGGCGCCGGGCCACTTGCCGCCGATTTCCTTCATCACGTCATCGATCATCATCGCCGTCGTATAGTTGCTCTCGGAGAAATACGACGGCACCTTGCCGTACTTGGCGCGATAGGCCTTTACGAAGGCCTCGTTTGCCGGCGTCTGCAGCGCGGCGCTGTACTGCTCCGCCGAGACGTCGCCGATCACCTCGTCGCCCATGAAGGGCAGCGCGGCCTCGTCATAGCTCACGCTGCCGCCAAGGACTGGCTTGGTGTAGCCGGAAGCGCGCAACTGCTTGGGAAATTGCAGCGACATCGGCCCGACCATCAGCGAAAAAACCGCGTCGGCGTCGGACTTGATGGTCGGAATGTAGGGCCCGAAGTCCTTGGTCCCGATCGGCGGCCAGATTTTCTGGATGATCTTGCCGCCACAGCTCTCAAACGCCTTCTGGAAGCCGCCGAGCGTCTCGTAGCCGAACGCATAGTCAGCGGCGATGGCGGCGACCTTCTTGTATCCCTGATCGCAGGCCCATTGTCCGAACGGATGCATCGGCTGCGAACTGGTCCAACTCGATCGGATCAAATACGGATACTTGCCGATCTGTCGCTGGGTGAGATCGTCGGCGGCGGCGACCGAGGGGATATAGACTGTCTTCAGTTCGGTCGATACCGGGGCCAGCGCATAGCCTTCGGTGGCGAGCACACCGCCGACGATCATCTGCACATGATCCTGCAGGATGAGCTTGCGCGCCTTGGTGACGGCGAGGTCGGGCTTGCCCTGGCTGTCCTCGATGATCGGTACGACCTTCATACCGGCGAAGGTGCTCTTGGTCTGCTCGAGATACATCTTGAAGCCGTTGGTCATGTCGGCGCCGACCTGGGCGAATATCCCGGTCACCGGCGCGATGATGCCGATTTTAAGCTCCTGCTGCGCAGCCGCCGGTGCAGGCCGCAGCGCCAGCGCAGCAACGACCGCAAGCAGCAAAACGCTGGCTCGCTTCAGCATATTCGATGGCATGATCTTCCTCCCTCTGATCTCGGCTTTTTGTTAGCGCGATGTTTTGATCGTCCTATCCGGTTTCCGTCGCCGCCGCGCGAACCGCGGCCGCGGCCGCCAAGCCATCGGCAGCAGCCACCGAACGCGCCGCACGCCACTGGCGGACGCGTTCCGGAATGCTCATCAGGCCGCCCGGCAGATACAGGATCACGAGCACGTAGATGCCCCCGAGGACGTACTGCCACCAGTGCACCAGCGTGCTGAGATATTCGCGCACGAAAAACACGATCGCAGCGCCGATGACGCCGCCGACGAGCGTTCCCGCTCCTCCCAGAACGACCATCAGGAGCGCATCGACCGACGTAGTCAGCACCACGTCGTCGGTGCCGACGATGCCCGCCGTGTGCGCCCACAACACGCCCGACAGGCCGCCGAACGCGCCGGCAATAATGAACGCAATGTATTTGTGCAGCCAGGTATTGTAGCCGAGAATCTTCATCCGCAGCTCGCGCTCGCGTATGCCGACCAGGCTGCGGCCGAACGGCGACCGCACGAAGATGGACATGACGAGAAGCGAAGCCGCGAAGATCGCGAAGACCAGATAGAAAAACGGCAGCTCGTGATTAAAGTCGAGGCCGAAAAAATGCGGACGCTGCGACAGGTTGATACCGTTATCGCCGCCGGTCAGTGAGTTCCAGCGATAGGCAAGGCCCCAGACGCATTGCCCCAGCGCCAGCGTGATCATCAAAAAATACACGCCGCTCGCGCGCATCGCCAAAAGCCCGAAAAAGGCGGCGAGCACAGCTCCGCACAGCATGGCCAGCAAGATCAGGAGCCAGAAATCGTCGCCCAGGCCGAAATGATAACGTGTCGCCAGGATCGCGGTCAGATACGCGCCGATGCCCAGATAAGCCGCCTGCCCCATCGACGCGAGACCGGTAAAGCCGAGCAGGATATCGACGCTCATCACCAGGATGGAAAACGCGAGCGCACGCGTCGCCAGCAAGATGACGAAGGAGCCGGTGTACGGCACGACGACCGCGACGGCGGCGAGCGCTGCGACGACGGCCACCACCTTGGTCTGGGCCCTCGTCATGCCCGATCATTCCCGTCCGAACAGGCCGGTCGGCCTAACCGCCAGGATCAGCGCCATCGGCGCGTAGAGCGTAAAGTACGATACTTCGGGGAAAAGCGCTTTGCCGAAATTGTCGGCAAGCCCAACGATAAGCGCGCCAATCGCCGCGCCGCCGAGGCTGCCCATCCCGCCGATGATGACTACCGCGAACGCGATCGGCAGCATCTCGAAATCGAGGCCTGGATAGACGCCGAGGAAAGCGCCGCCGATTACGCCGCCGAGCGCGGCCAAAAACGCGCCGAGGCCAAAAATCAAAGTCGAGATCAGTGACGTGTTGATGCCGACGCCGCGCGCCATCTGAGCATCGTCTACGGTGGCTCGGATGGTAGCGCCGAGCCGGGTTCTTTCCATGACGAGCCACAGCGAAAGCCCGATGACGATGGCGACGACAATCATGAAGATGCGATAGACCGGCAGGTGCAGTCCGCCGACGGCGATGCTGCGGCTCAATGCGGCCGGCGGATCGATATCGAACGGATTACCGGTCCAGATATCGAGCGCGGCCTGCTGAAACAAAAAGGCGAAGCCAACAGTCAGCAGCACTTGCCGCAGCGGATCGAACCCCAGCGGGCGCAGAAACACGCGCTCCATAACGAGCCCGAGCACGGCGATGCTCACCGCTGCAACCGGGATGGCGAGCGCCCACGAGCCGGTGATCCAAATGACCGTCAGCGCCACGTAACCGCCGAGCAGAAAATAAGAGCCGTGCGCCAGATTGACGATGCGCATGACGCCGAAGATCAGGGACAGTCCGCTGCCCACCAGGAACAGGAGCGCGCCGTAGGAAACGCCGTTGAATGTCTGGATCAGCCAGAACTGCGCGCCCAAGACTTCCCCCATCTCCGGCGGCCCCCGGCCGGCAGCTTACCTCAGGTCAGGTCTGGGAGGATAGACGAAGACGGCATCCCGAAACGTTGCCAATGTCGCACTTTGGCAAGAGACACGCTTTGCCACCCGCATGCCAGGAAACTTTATTTCGCGGTGACCCCCGACTGCTTGAGAATGGCGGACCATTTGGCCTGCTCCGCCAAGATGTCGGCCGCGTAAGCTTGCGGCGTCCCGGGCAGCGTTTGCGCACCATCAACGCTGAGCCGCTTCTGCACCGCGGCGTCGGCCAGCGCGCCATTGAGCGCACTGTTGAGCTTGGCGATCACCGACGCGGGCGTACCTGCCGGCGCGACAATGCCGTAATGCAGTTCGGCGGCATAGCCGGTGAGGCCAGTCTCGGCGACCGTCGGCAAATCGGGAAACAACGGCGACCGCTTGGCACCGGTGACCGCGAGTGCGCGCAGTTTGTGCTCGCGCACCAAACCGACAACGCTCGCGCTCGGACAGAACATCAGGTCGACGTGTTCGCCGAGGAGATCGGTGACCGCGGGCGCAACGCCCTTGTAGGGAATGGCGGTGATTTTTACAGCCGCCATGGCGGCAAACAGTTCTGCGGCAAGGTGTGTGCTGGTGCCCGTCCCGGTCGAAGCGAAATTCAGCTTGCCGGGCTCTTTCTTGGCGAGCGCGATCAACTCGGCCATGGAATGCACCGACAGCGACGGCCGCACCAGGACGAGATTTCCGCTGGTCGCAATCAGCCCGACCGGAGCGAAATCCTTTTTCGGATCGTAACCGGCGTCCGGATAGAGCGACGGGTTGATAGCGAGCGCGCTGGTCGCGATCAGAATTGTATAACCGTCAGGCTTGGCCTTGGCGACATAACGGGTGCCGATCGTCGATCCGGCACCGCCGCGGTTCTCGACGACGATCGGCTTGCCGAGCGCCGTGCTCATCTTCGCAGCGACCAGCCGCGCGATTACATCGTTGCCTCCCCCCGCCTCGTAGGGAACGACCAGCGTGATCGGCCGCTCGGGATATTCTGTGGCGCCTGCCGCGTGCGCGCTGCCGGCTATCGCACCCGCAAGAGCGACCGCGGCCGCCGCGGCGCGCCTCGTCCAAAGATGTCTCATACAAGCTCTCGTCCTGCTATTACGCCTACATCTTTGGAATACCGGCCTTGTCGATGATGTCCTTGAACAGGACAATCTCCTTGGTGACGCGCGCCCACGCGGCGGCGGCACCCTGCGGCCGCACCAGGAAGCCTGCTTTGTGAAGTTTGTCTTTCATCTCGGTCGTCGACAAAACCTTCAGCGTCTCAGTCTCCAGCCATTTGACGCGGTCCGGCGGCGTTTTGGCAGGCGCCAACAATACGCAGTCAACCGCCATGACAAAATCTTTGTAGCCCGCCTGCTCCATGGTGGGCACGTCGGGCAGATCAGGCCAGCGCTCGGTGGCGCAGACCGCGAGGCAGCGCAATGTGCCGGCTTTGATGTGCGGCAGCGCCGGCGCCAGCGAGCCGGAACTCACTTGCACGGTGCCGGACAGCAGGGCCGCAATAGCGTCACCGCCGCCCTTGAAAACCACGTCGGCCAGGTTCGGCAGCTTTTCGCGCAATTTAAGAAGCGCGAACTGCAATTGGGCGGTAGTGCCGATCGGCGGCGTCGAGCAATTGTATTTGTCAGGATTGGCATGAGCGAGCGTGACAAGATCTTTCATTGTCTTCGCCGGAGAGCTGGCTTTGACAGTGAAACAGTTTGGCGAGGTTGCAAGCTCGCTGACGCCGACAAAATCCTTGTAGGGATCGTACGGCAAATGTTTGTAGAGCCCGTAATTCACCGAATAGGCATTGGTGGCGAGCAGGAAGGTGTAGCCGTCCGGGTCGGCGTGCGCGGCATATTCCATGCCGATATTGCCGCCTGCGCCGCCGCGATTGTCGACAATGAATGTCTTGCCGGTCGACTGCTGCAACGCCGCCGTGACAATGCGCGCCACGATGTCGGATGGACCACCGGGTGTGTTGGCGACCACGAATTTAACCGGCCGTTCCGGGTAAGCCGCATAGGCCGCGCGGATGCCGAGCACGGCCGGCGCGGCTACGCCAGCTGCGAGCGCGCCTGCGCCCTTGACGATGCTGCGGCGTGACGGCGCCGAACCTGCGGTGAATTTCGTCATCGTGCTCCCCCAATATTGTTTTGTGTGGCTCAACAGTAGCAGAACGCCCTCGGGTGGTCCCCAGATGACGTAGTGTCGCGTGTTCCGTAAATTGTCAGACGGTCAAAAGCGAACCCGATATGCCGGCGATCAGCCGCATTAGCCGCGCACCAACCCTCCAATCGCCGCCACGACAAAGGCGAGCCAGCCCAGAATGAGAATGATGCCGCCGGACGGCGCCGCCATCGGAAACAGCCGATGCCCGGCGAAGGCGCGCAGCGCAATGTCGCCCGAGAACAGCACTGCGCCGACGACCCACGCGGCCAGCACCAAGAGCGCCAGCGGCCGCCACAACACGCCCTGCTGCACGAGCGCGGACGCGCCGATAATCGCCGTGGCGTGGAACAGAAGCATATAGGCCGCGCTCTCAAGCCCCGCCCCTGGCGCGGCATGCGCGGCGGCCGCCGCCAGCATGATGCCGCCCGCCCCCATCAGGCCCGCCAGGGCGAGCGCGACCGTCAATGCCATGGGATCCGATCCTTTATCCCGCAATTCGATACACGTACTGAGCCTGCAAATCGACTGCGCACAGGCTAGTGGCCGGCCAGCCGATAGCCCAGGAATTCCGCAACCGACAACGGCAAATTCGAGTGTGCGGTCAGCGCGTCGCTCGGAATCGAGACGAGCAACGAGCCGATCACCGCCGTGATTGCGCCAACAAAGACGGCGACATTCATCACCTCGTAGTCACGATTGATCAGCTGCGACAGGAACAGCCGGAAGACCAAAGACAGCTGCAGAATTGGCGTGACCACCATCAAGGGCGCTATTGCGAGCGAAGCGTAGACCAAGGCTTGAGAAATGGCGACCAGCACTGCGGCGGCAAGAAACCACGGCGCGTTCTCGCGCTTCATGCCTTTGATGTCTTGCCAGGAACCGGGCTTCAGCAGCGCGAGCGAGAAGACCAGCAACGCCGCCGCATAAGCGATGCAGCCGCCGGCCGCCGTGCTGACCCCTGGCGCATTCAGAAAGGCTTGGCGCGCCAACAGCGGCGAGCTGCCGTAAAAAGCCGCCGCCGCAAAGCCAAAGACGTAACCTAAGACCACGTGCGGCTGGAACGCAGGCTTCTGCCGCGTGTCCGGCCCGTCCAGGCCTTTCCGTATTGGCGCGGCGCGCGCCGTGACCGCGGCCGACAGCGGCGCGGGCGCTCTCTTTTTCGTCTCGCCGGCCTTGGACTGTGTCGTGAAAGAACCACCCAGCATCAGAGCCGAGCCAATCGCCTGCAGCACGGTGAATCGCTCGTGCAGCGTAACCACGGCCAGCAGCATGGCAAAGGGCACCTGCAACTGGATGACGGGAGCGGCGAGGTTCACGCCCATCAGCTGGTTTGACTTGTAATTGCAATAACGTCCGAGGACGAAATGTACGATCCCCTGCGCTGCAAGCCACGTCATCGCCGCGACTGGGAATGCCAGAAGTTCGCCCCACTCGCCAAAGCCGATCGTCATCAGCAGAAAGGAAAGACCGCCGATCGGCACGGTTAGTGCCATACCTTGCAGCACGCTGCCCGTCACCACTCCCCGGCGCATCGTGACGTTGTTGAGCGAAAAGGTGAACGCGCCGAGAGCAGCGTAAAGGACGCCGAGCAAGCAATTTCCCCCTGAAGTCTTCTTCTCTGGCCGGCATCTCTACACCATGCCGTCGTTGAATCGCTACGCGGATTTCAGGCCCGTGAGCTGCATTTTCCGAGCTACGCTCGGGCGTCGCCCTTTTTTCCCAGAAGAGCGCTGCGACCACAGGCCAGCAGATCGCCGATCTTGGCCAATTCAATATCGGGCGCCGGATACGCATCTAGAATTGCCGGATCATGCGCATATTGGCCCTGCCGGGGAAACACCGTCGTGACCCGGGCGCCCCAGATGGCTTTCACCGCGGAGAGAATGCGGAGCTTGTCGTCGATGAGCACATAGTGGTCGGCCGGATACAGCCGCTCCACGTAAGCGAGTTCGCGCTCCTTATGAATGTAAATGAGCACGTGACCGCCCACCGCGCGCCACAACCCCGAGCGCTCCACCTTGCGCGGCTGAAACACGGCGTCGCCATCGGATAGGATCACGGTCTGTCCCCATTGCTGCGCGTAACTGAGCGCCGCCATGGCGTTGGGAAACAGCCGGTCGGCGAAAGGATAATCGACCAGCCAACTCGACATCATCAGGATTTCGGGCTGGTGCAGGGCCTCGACCCGATAGCGTTCCAGCGCGCCGAGATAGTCGGTGTAGCCGAGTTCGTCGACCAGCTGGTTCAGGATTTCCCAGTAGCGGTCGCGCGCGGCAGTCCCGTAATATTTTGCCAGGTGCTCCCTCAAGTGCACCCGAACCCCGTCGTTGTCGAGCAGCGTGTTGTCGACATCGAACAGAAAGACGATGTTGGGTTTGTTGCTCATTGTGAAGAATGCCTTGATCCGGCCAGTTTGCAGGTTTCATGTGCCGCCATGGCCCGGAAGTAAACCATCATTGGCCGATTTGGTTGCGCCAGCCACGGAGACCTCGCCGCTCATTGCCTAAGCCGCTACGGGCGGCTTATATCGGCGATCATGGCGCCGCTTCTGGTATTTAATGGCGCTCGATTGAACGAAGCGGAGGCCACTTTGGCGGACCAACAGAAGCACGGCTTGGCGCGCGGGCTCACCAATTACGGCGACGCCGATTTCTCGCTCTATCTGCGGCGCTCGTTCGCCAAGTCGATGGGTTTTTCCGCCGAGATGCTGTCGCGGCCGATCGTTGGCATCGCCCAATCGGCGAGCGGCTTCAACAATTGCCACCGGCATTTTCCAGAGCTCGTCGAGGCGGTCAAGCGCGGCGTCATCGCCGCAGGCGGTTTGCCGCTCGATTTTCCGACCGTCTCGCTTGGCGAAGTCTTTTTGAGTCCCACCAGCATGATGTTCCGCAATCTGATGGCGATGGACGCGGAGGAAATGATCCGCGCCCAGCCGATGGATGCGGTGGTGCTGATCGGCGCCTGCGACAAGACGGTGCCGGCGCTGCTCATGGGCGCTGTCTCGGCCGACCTGCCGGCGGTCATGCTGATTGGCGGCCCGATGCTGCCGATGGCCCATCGCGGCGAGCGGCTCGGCGCCTGCACCGATTGCCGGCGGTTCTGGGCCAAATACCGCGCCGGCGAAATCACCAAGCACGACATCGACGACATCGAGGGCAATTTGGCCACCACCGCCGGCAGCTGCGCGGTGATGGGCACGGCCAGTACCATGGCCGCGATCGCCGAGACGCTGGGCATGACGTTACCGGGCACGGCGGCGATACCGGCGGTGCATTCCGACCGGCTGCGCGCCGCGGAAGCGAGCGGCGGCCGCGCCGTCGCGATGATCGGCACGGCGCTGCGGCCGAGCCGCGTCGTCACCGCGCAATCGGTCGAGAACGCGCTACGCGTGCTGCTCGCCATCGGCGGCTCGACCAACGGTCTTATTCATCTCACCGCCATCGCGGGCCGCGCCGGCATCAAAATCTCGCTCGAACGTCTTAATGCGCTGTCCGATGAAACGCCGATCCTGGTCGACCTTAAACCCACCGGCGCGCATTACATGTCTGACCTGTTTGCCGGCGGCGGCATTGGCGCCGTGTTGCGCGAACTCAAACCGCTTCTGCACCTCGACTGCATGACGGTGACGGGTGAAACACTTGGCGAGCGCTTGGCGCAACCTGCTCCATGGGTCGATCGCGATATCGTGCGACCGCTCGCCGAGCCCTACCAGAAACAGGGTGGGCTCGCCGCGCTGTTCGGCTCGCTTGCACCGAACGGCGCCATCATCAAGCGCTCTGCCGCCGATCCGCGCCTGTTCGAGCGCGAGGGCCGCGCCGTAGTATTTTCCTCGCTCGACGATCTCTCCGCACGCATCGATGCGCCAGATCTCGATGTTACCGCCGATGATTTTCTGGTGCTGCAGAATGCCGGCCCGAAGAGCGGCTACGCCATGCCGGAAGCCGGCTATTTGCCGATCCCGTCAAAGCTCGCCCGCGCCGGCGTCAAGGATATGGTGCGAATCTCCGACGCTCGCATGAGCGGCACCGCCTACGGCACCATCGTGCTGCACGTCTCGCCGGAAGCGGCCGTCGGCGGGCCGCTGGCCCTGGTGCAAAACGGCGACCGCATCAAGCTCTCGGTGTCACAGCGGCGTCTCGATCTTTTGGTGAGCGACGGCGAGCTTGCCAAACGCCGCGACGCACTTCGTCCGTTTGCGACAACGCCTGATCGCGGTTACGCCCGGCTTTATATGCAGAGCGTGTTGCAGGCTGAAGCGGGCTGCGATTTCGATTTTTTGCGGAAAGCCTGACGACCGGCAGTTCGGATTGAGCTACGCCGGAACAATCCGCTTATGCGGGCCAACCGCTACGCGTTTCCCCGAACGCCGGGTATCGGCGGTTCGTTAACGCAACGCCCGATAAGGAAGCAAACTCCAACATGGGCTGGCGTCGTGAACCGGCATTTTCAATCCAGAAAGACCAATGCTTTCTTGCGCGTAGACTGGCGCCGCCGCGACATCAAGGACGCGACCGCCATGGCTGCGGCGGTCACCGCGCTTCTTATCCTATCCGTTTTTCTCGACCTGCCGCCGAAACTGCTTCAGTTCGCCGCGACCCCCGCACAGTGGGAGGTCGACGACCTGCTGTTTGCCGCGGCGATGGTTGGCGCGGCCTTTGTCATTTATGGGCATCGCCGGCGACAAGAGCTTGCCAGCGAGGTCGCGCAACACCGGTCCGCGCAGGAGCGGTTTAGCCGAAAGAAGCAGGAACTCAGCGCGGCGATCGACCACATGCCGCAAGGCCTGGTGATGTTCGATCGTTTCGCCCGGCTCGTGATGTGCAACAAGCGCTACGCCGAAATGTACGGGCTGCCGCGCGAGATGACGACGCCGGGCCACAGCTTCGAATCCATCGTCGCGTATCGCATCAAGGCCGCCGGTCTCGATACGGATCCGCGTCAGGTGGCAAAAGCGATCGAGGATACCGTCCGCGCTGGCAAGCGATGGCAGGACGTTTGGGAATTGGCCGACGGACGGACGATCGATGTCAATAACACGCCCTTGCGCAACGGCGGGTGGGTCGCAACACATGAAGATATCACCGAGCGTCGCCGCGCCGAGCGGCATCTGCGGCGAACCGAAACGCTGCTCATATCGGTGATCGAGAACGTTCCTGCCGTCATTACCATGAAGGATACGCGCAGCCTCAAGTACGTCTTTGTAAACAAGGCCGGCGAGAAATATTTCGGCATGCCGCGCGCGCAAATGATCGGATGCGCGGCGCATGATCTGTTTTCTCGGGAAGCCGCCGATCTGATAGCGAGCGCGGATAGAGAAGTGCTGACATCCGGAAGAGAGTTGTTCGCCCGTGAGTATCGAGTTCGACGGGCCGGACGGCCGGCAACGTCTCGTCAGCGAGCGGCGGCTGCCGATCAAGGACGATAGGGGCGATCTGCAGTGCCTTCTCAGCGTGATCGCGGACGTTACCGAATCCAAGTGGACTGAAACTGCATGAAGACGCGCCAAACAGGCCCATTGTAACTTGATTGTTCGCTCAATGCGTTGGATAGGTAGCGGGGTGGGCATATCGCGGGGCGTCGATGCGCAAGAGTTTTCATCGCCGTAAATTTATCGTGCTTGTTGGTGGTGCAGCAGCGGCACCCTTCATCGCTGCGCCAGCCGTCATCGCCGCGCCGTCCGATGCTGCGGCGTTCTACCGCGGCAAGACGGTGCGCATTCTGGTCGGCTCCCCGCCGGGCGGCGGCTACGACATCTATGCCCGGCTGGTCGCGCCGGCGCTCGCCGATAAACTGGGCGCCGAAGTGCTGGTCGAGAACAAGGCCGGCAACGGCGGGCTGGCGGCGCTGGCGACCTTGCTGACGCGCCCGGGCGACGGCCTCACCCTCATGAACGGCAGCGCCGAGGCCGCGATCTTGAGCCAGATGCTCGGCCGGCCCGGCGTCACTTGGGACGTGATCAAGCTGCAATGGCTGGCGAAACTCGCGACCGCGCCGAAACTCTGGTTCGCCGGCAAGACCGCCCGGTATCCGACCGTCGCAGACGCGCGCAAGGCGCCGCGCCTGACCTGGTCGGCGACCGGGCCCGCCGACGACATCAGCGATGTGCAGGCGATCATCTCCTACGTGCTCGGACTGCATTCCAAGATCGTGCTTGGCTACCGCGGCTCCGGCGACATGTCGCTTGCAGTCATCAGCAACGAAGTCGATTGCGGCGTCCTTTCCGCCGACTCGGCGCTGCCGCACATCGGTTCGATCAGGCCGCTCGCCTTGTTCGGCGCCAAGCGCTGGGCCCATTTGCCTGACGTGCCGACCTTGCGCGAGGTCGCACCGCTGCCCGCCGACAAGACCTGGATCGTCGACCTGCGCGAAAAGATCGGCGAGGCGCAACGCGCCATAGTGGCCGCACCCGGCGTGCCGGCCGATCGCGTCGACTATCTGCGCGCCGCTTTCACCAAGGTCCTGACCGACCCCGCGGTGATTGCCGAAGGCGCCCGGACCAATCGCGAGCTTGAATATATGTCTGGCGCGGATCTTCAGACCATGGTGGCCGATCTGATGAAGGCCGCCGGTCCGCGCCTGCCCGAATTCAAGAAGATCGTGTTGGATATGTATTTCTGAGATCGCGCGCCTCAGATTTTGTAACCGAACACGCTGGCCCCGGTCCGGCTTTCAAGGTGCCGGCCGAAGCGGAATTTCAGCTCGGGACCATCGAACGGCGGCTGTTCCATCTTTTGCTCTTCGTCGGTGAACGGCTCGACTTCGAGCACCACGAAGGTGTGGGCCTGCGAGTTGGCGGCCTTCAGCGCCGGGAATTCGCGTTCCAACTGGTCGACGCTCGAAATCGCGAACACGCGCTCAAGACCCATGCCGCGCGCAATGGCGGCGTAATCGTTGTCCTTGAAGTTCGGCAAGCCGGCATTCGAGGTTGCGCCATAGACGCGGTTGGAAACGAGGAAATGCGTCAAGTTCGGCAGATTCATCTGCCGCTCCACCATCAGCATCCCGGGATTCATGCAAAACGCGCCGTCGCCCATGAACGCCCAGACTTTCAGCTCCGGCTGCGCCAGCGCAATACCGGAGGCAAACATGCTCGAAAGGCTCATCGAAGCGTCGAGATAGAAACTGCCGACCGTATCGTGCGTCGCCGCCCACCACGCCTGACAGGAATTGCCCGCGGATGCGATCACAATCTCGTCGGTGCGATGCCGCGCGATGGCGCGGAAACAATCGAGGTATTTCATCAGTGGTGCCCTCCACGGAGCAGATCGCGCGTAAATAAGATCGCCAGCGGCCGCGCATAGGTGCGGGTATGCCGATAGCAGCGCGAAATCAGCCCGATGTCTTCGGGCTTGTCGATGATCTGGTACGGCATGCTGATCGCGTCGAGCACGGGCAAGAGATAAAGTCCGTTGGAAATATGGTGCTTGTGATGATCGCCGACCGCGCCGCGCAGGGTCGCCATCAGGAACAGCGGGATTTCGTACGTATAGTTGATCTTGGTGATCGCATACACCACCGTCATGAAGCCGGACGCGCCCATCAGCGCCGCCGATCCCATGGCCCCCATATAGGCGCCCGAACACAGGCCGACCGCCGACTCCTCGCGATTGACCGGAACATGCACGAACCGGTCGTCGCTCTCGATCGTGTTGATGACGTCCATCACCCAGTTGTCGGGAAGGCTGGCGACAAGCTTGACGCCGCACGACGCAAGCTCGTCGGCGATCCGCCTGGCGCTGTCCGAAGATTGACCGCTCACTGTTTTCATTCCTGCCTGGTTGTTATCCCGTAGATCCCGCGACACGAGCCTTGCAAAGCGCGCGCCACACCGTCTCCGGCCGGATCGGCAGCGTAATGTCGCGCACGCCAAGATGCCACAGCGCATCGATCACCGCATTGCCGATCGCCGCCGGAGCGCCGATTGTGCCGCTTTCACTGCCGCCTTTGACGCCGAGCGGGTTGCTCGGCGCCGGCGTCTCGATGAAGGCGGTGCGAAATGCCGGCAGATCGGCCGCGCGCGGCATGGCGTAATCCATGAAACTGCCGGTCAGGAGCTGACCGCTGTCGCCATCGTAAACGACTTCTTCCATCAGCGCCTGGCCGACGCCTTGCGCAATGCCGCCATGCACCTGGCCCTCGACGATCATCGGATTGACGATCGTGCCGCAATCGTCGGCGGCATAAAGCGCGTTGAGCGTCACGGCGCCGGTGTCGGGATCGACCGTCACAACGGCAAGGTGCATGGCCTGCGGATCGTTGGTATCCGGCGGATCGTAAAATTCGGTGGCCTCGAGCCCCGGCCCGAACGATCCGTCTGCCGGCAGCTTGGCGCCGTGGTACGCAAGGTCGGCAACCTCGGCAAAACCGATGGCGCGATCCGTGCCGCGGACGTTAAATTGCGCGCTGTCATACACGATATCGTCGGCCGCACATTCGAGCGCTTCGGCGGCGATGCGGCGCGCTTTGGCGATGATCTGATCGCAGGCCCGGTAAACGGCGGTGCCCGCAACCGACGTGGAGCGCGCGCCCCAAGTGCCGTTGCCGAACGGAATGCGGTCGGTGTCGCCCTCGACCACGCCGATGTCGTCGATACCGAGGCCGAGCCGGTCGGCGGCAATCTGCGCGAACGTAATGTCGTGGCCCTGCCCGTGCGAATGGCTGCCGGCAAACACCGTGACCTTACCGTCGGAATGCACGCGCACCAGCGCGCTCTCCCAGCCGCCATGCAGGCCGCCGCGCTTGGCGAGATTGCCGCTCGGACCGGTGCCGGCCTTGTCGATGAAGCAGGCGATGCCGATGCCGACCAGAACACCCTGCCTTCTCAGTTCCGCCTGCCGTTTGCGTAACGCCGGGTAATCCGCAAGCGACAAAAGCTTGTTCAGCAGCGCCGGCGGATCGCCGCAATCGTAGACGCGCCCGCCCGGCGCCGGATACGGAAACTCGGTGGGCGCGATCAGATTGCGCCGGCGGAATTCGGCGACGTCGATGCCGAGTTCGCGCGCGCCAAGCTCGGCAAGCCGCTCGTTGATCCAGGTCGCCTCCGGCCGGCCCGATCCGCGATAGGCGTCGACCGGCACGGTGTTGGTGTAGACGCCGCGCACACGCAGATGCAGGTTCGGCGTGCGATAGAGCCCGGTGATCGTCTGCGGATAGGAATTGCCCGGGATGCTGGGCGCGAAATTGCTCAGATACCCGCCAAGCGCCGCGAGCGTATCGACCTGCATGGCGACGATGCGGCCCTCGCCGTCGAAGCCCATGCGCGCGCGGCTGTCGTGATTGCGCGCCTGCGCGTCGGACAGCAAGGTCTCGCTGCGCGTCGCGGTCCATTTGACCGGCCGGCGTAACAATTGCGCGGCCCACACGATGGTCGATACCTCAACGGCGAAATTGCCTTTGACGCCGAAGCCGCCGCCGACATCGGGCGAGACCACGCGAATTTTGTGCTCCGGAATGTGCAGCGTGTAGAGCGACAGCCAGCGGCGCAGATAATGCGGCTGCTGCGAGGTCGCATGGAGCGTGTAGCGATCCGCGGCCGCGTCGTAGTCGCACAGATACGCGCGCGGCTCCATCGGATTGGCCGCGAGCCGCGAATTGCGCAACTCAAGCTCAACGACCTTGGCGGCAGACGCCATCGCGGCTTCGGCCTTCTGCCGGTCGCCGCGCTCGATCTCGAACACCACGTTGGTGCCGAAGCGCTCGTGGACAAGCGGCGTGCCGGTATTGACGGCTTTGCGCAAATCGCACACTGCCGACAGAGTTTCGTAATCGACGGTAACGGCCTCGGCGGCGGCTTCAGCCGCGAAGCGGTTTTCGGCGACAACCGCCGCGACGATGTCGCCGATATGGCGCACCTTGTCGGCCGCAAAAGCCGGGCGCGGTGCACCATTCATCGGCCGCCCGTCGCCAAACGGCATAGGATGCACGACGGTCAGTTCGCCATGACCGGCGCGCGCCCAATCCGCGGCCGTCAGCACCAGCAGCACGCCGGGAAGATTCCTGGCCGCATCGGCGGCGATGCCGCATATCCGCGCGTGCGCATGAGGGCTGCGGACAAATGCGCACCACGCGGTGCCCGGCAGCGCCACGTCGTCGACATAGCGGCCCTGGCCGCGCACGAAGCGCACATCCTCGCGGCGGCGCAGCGGCTGGCCGACAAAAGGTTTTCGCGTGATCGCGCCCGCGTTCATCAGCCGAAGATGGCCGCGCGCCCGCGCGCTTCAAGCTTGCGGCAGAAATAATGCCAGCAATGCTCCCAATGGACCGGCGTCATGATCTGCTGGTGGCGTTTTGCGCGCACGGATTTCTTCGGCATCGACCGCCGCATGTTGGCGGCGCGCGCGATAAGCTGCGCCCGGCAGGCCTTTTCGAGAAACACGCCGACGCAGACCGCGTGCTCGATGCTGGTGCCGCAGAACGTGACGCCGTGATTGGCGATGAAGATCGCCCAATGCTTGCCCAGCGCCCGCGCCAGCGCCTGGCCTTCGCTCTTCTGAATGAGCAGCGCCGCATCGGCCTCGTGGCGCGGCACCTCGACGAAATAGTCGGCATCAAGCGTGAACGGTTGCAGCGGCTCGGTGATGGCGGAGTAAATGCTGGCGTAGAGCGGATGCGAGTGCACCACCACGTTGACGTCGGAACGCTTGCGGAAAATCTCCGAATGGATCGGCCATTCGGAATGGCGTCCGCCGCTGCCTGCGATCTGCTTGCCGTCCCAGTCGACCAGCACGAAATCGTCAGGCCCCAGAACCTCGCCGAGCCCGATGCGATTGCGCTTCATCCAGAAACCGGCGCCGGCATCGTCGCGCACCGACAGGTGCCCGAGCGTCATGTCGCCCTGCCCTTCCATTTCGAGGATGCGGCAGGCGCGCGCGGCTTCGGTGAGGCGGTCGCGGGTCGCTTGATTCATCTGCATCTTATTGCGTTGAGCCCGGTCCCTTGCCGGATGCCAAGAGGCCAAGCCCGATGGCTCCCGTCAATGCGCCGATGATGATGCCGAGCGGCAGGAATGTACCAAACACCAGCATGCCCGAATAACCCTCGAATGAACTCGTGTGAAACACCTTGGTCCACGCCAGCCCCGGAAGAACACCGACGATAGCGCCCACCATCGCGCCGATGAACAGGCCGGCACAGCCGACCGCCACGATTTTCATTTCGCCCCCGTCAACGGCGCCGCGACGCGGCTGCGGCTAGATCACTTGCCCGAGAAATGCTTCTCCAATCCCTGCCAGCCTTCGAAATAGTCATGCTGAAGCTCGGATGATTCAACGGCGTAGCGCGTCAGCCGCATGGCGAAGCGGCTTTCGAACATGAACGCCATGGTATTTTCAATCTTGTGCGGCTTGAGCTCGGCGCGCGTCGCGCGCTCCCACGTTTCCGCGTCGGGGCCGTGCGCCGTCATGCAGTTGTGCAGGCTGGCGCCGCCGGGCAGGAAACCTTCGGCTTTGGCGTCATAGACGCCGTGCAGCAATCCCATGAACTCGGTCATGACGTTGCGGTGATACCAGGGCGGCCGGAACGTGTTTTCGCCGACCAGCCAGCGCGGCGGGAAGATGACGAAGTCGATATTGGCGGCGCCGGGCAAATCCGACGGCGCGGTCAGCACGCTGTAGATCGAAGGATCGGGATGATCGAAGCTGATCGTGCCGACCACCATGAAGCGCGCGAGGTCGTATTTGTAGGGCGCGAGATTGCCGTGCCAGGCGACGACGTTGAGCGGCGAATGATCCATTTCCGCCGCCCAGAGATTGCCCTGGAATTTGGCGACCATGACGCACGGCTTTTTGCTGTCCTCGTAGGCGGCGACGGGGCTGAGAAAATCACGCGAATTGGCGAGCCCGTTGGAGCCGAGCGGGCCAAGCTCCGGCAGCCGCAACATCGCGCCGTAATTTTCGCAGACATAGCCGCGCGACGGCCCGTCGGGCAGTTCAGCGCGAAACCGCAAGCCGCGCGGAATGACGACAATCTCCCCAGGATTGGCTTCCACGATGCCAAGCTCGGTGACGAAGCGCACGCGACCCTGCTGCGGCACGATCAGCATCTCGCCGTCAGCATTGTAGAAGCAGCGATCCTGCATCGAGCGATTGGCGGCGTAGAGATGGATCGCCATGCCGACCTGAGTGGCGGCGTCGCCGTTGCCGCCGAACGTCACCATGCCATCGATGAAATCGGCCTCGTCTTGCGGGATCGGCAGCGGACTCCAGCGCAGTTGCGTCGGCGTGGCGTCGACATCGTTGAACGGCGCGCTGCGGATGAGCCCGTTGTCGATACGCGCATAAGGCCGGTGCACGACTGACGGCTGAATGCGGTACGTCCAGGTGCGGCGGTTCTCGGCACGCGCCGTGGTGAACGACGTGCCGGAAATCAGCTCGGCATAAAGTCCGTGCGGCGGCCGCTGCGGCGAGTTCTGTCCGACCGGCAGCGCACCGGGAATCGCCTCGGAGACGAAGTTGTTGCCGAAGCCGGATTGATATTGCGGCGGCGCGGCGGCGCGTTCACGCTTGGGCTCCGTCTTGTCGGCCCTGCGCACCTTGGCATCGGTCTTGGTGTCGTAAGCCATCGGACCTCCCAGGCGGCCGTTTCGGCGGTCGTGCGCGGCGCGACGGTTCTTCGCGCCGGCAAATTGGTCACGAACGCAACTATCGGCTTTCAGGGCCGGACGCGCAACCCACGTTATACCGCTCCTGAACTATCCACCCGACACCGCCGCCACGGCGCGTTTCATGCCGAGCGCGAGAATGCGATGCAGCAGATCGCGGTATTTGATCCCATCATGCTTTGCCGCCGCGGCGAACTCCTGGCTTTCTGCGATCTCCGGATTGGGATTGGCTTCCAGGAAATACGGCGTGCCGTCGGCGGCCAGCCGGAAATCGATGCGGGCATAGCCGTCAAGTTCAAGCGCCCGGTAAATCCGCCTGGCGAAGCGCTGAATGCGCGCGATTAACTCCGGCGTCAGATTCTTCGCCGGCCCATGCAGGATGCTGTGGCGCTCCTGATAATCGGGATCGTGCTTGACCTTCTCGGTAGCGATCGGCCAGTCGCGGTCCGGCAAATTCTGTAGCTGCAATTCCCAGACCGGCAGCACGCGCAGGCGATCGTTGCCGAGCACGCCCACATAGATTTCGCGGCCCTCGATGTACTGTTCGGCGATAGCCGCCGTGCCGATCCGCTCGTGGATGAAACCGACGCGCTCGGCAAGTTTCTCGTCGCTGTCGACCACCGACGCCTGCGAAATGCCGTACGAGCCGTCCTCGCTCAGACTCTTGACGATCAGCGGCAGCGCCAGCCGCGCCGGGCGTTTCGCCTTGCGGTTCTTCGGAAACACCGTGAAGGCGGGAGTCGGAATGCGATGATAGTGCACCAGCGTCTTCGACAGGTCCTTGCCGCGCGCCAGCATCAGCCCGCGTGGATTGCAGCCGGTATACGGGATGTGCATCAGTTCGAGGTAGCTCGCGACGTTCTGGTCGTAGATCGCCTCGCCGTGAAATTCCTCCAGCAAGGTGAGAACGACGTCCGGCTTCCGGCTCTCGATTTCCTCGCGGATCGGTTTCAGCTCGTCATGCACGCCGAGCGGATGGACGTCGTGCCCGGCGCGCCGCAACGTCGTCACGACATCGTATTCGGTCTTCCACTCGTTGATTTCCTGCTCGGTGTATCCCTTGCTCGAATCCGGCGGAATCAGATCCGGATGAACCAGCACAAGGACACGCAGCTTCTTCATAACGCGATCCACCTTCGCCGCGACGGACCAAACAGGGCATGCATGGTCTTCGCGGTCAACAATACGGTGAAATCCGTTACGAGTTTATGCTCGGGTCCGACCGCCCGTAAATTAAGCTCCCGGCAGCGCGCGATCATGCCGTCGAGAACGGCGTCAAGCGTGAGCTGATATTCGCCGGTCCACTTGGACACGAGTCTGCGGACGCCGGCGCGATGCCGCCGCAGAAATGACGACGCTGCTTCCGAGCGGCGATGTTTGGGGTCGGCCGAAAAGATCCGATGCAGGTCGCGATCGTAGGTCTTGGGCGCGTCGAACGCGTAGAGCGCCTGCTTCTGCCGATAATGCTCACCGAGCGTCTCGTTGAGCTTGCTGAGCGGATCGACGAGTTCGCCCCGGCGCAGCTCCGGCCGCACGTTGCCGATCTCGCCCATGAGTTCGTCGACATATTCAAGCTTCTTGAGCGCCGGCCATCCGGCATAACGCGTACGCCAGTTGGAGCGCGGCCGCAGCCACACCGCGAATGTTTCGGCAAAATCCTCGTCGGGATGGCTTTGCGCGTACCACAGGCGCAGATGCTGCACGAAATTCCGGCTGGCCGGATTCGGCCGGTAATAGCGCGGATAGCGCTGCGACGACGGCCCGAACATCCGCTGCCATGTCCGCCGGCGCGCCAGCCCGTAGGCGTGCTGCACGACATGGCCGGCCTCGTGGCGCAGGATCGCCATGCACTCGCGCCAGGTACCGCCCTCGACATCGATGATCATCTTGCGCTCGAGACGCATCAGCCGCGGATGCGCCAGATAGAACGGAACGGCAATGCCGGGCGTATTGTCCGGGCTGAACCATTCACTGGAAATCCAGGCATGCGGCCGCACCCGCAAGCCGGCCTGTGCAAGCTCGTCGTGCAGGGTCGTCAGGCAGTCCTCGAGCCAGGTGCCCTCGATGGTGAGCTTGAGGTCCCTGAGCCGGACCCCCAGCAGTTCCTTATCGGGCAGCTTGGCCCAGGCGAATTTCTCACGCGGCATGGCGGTTGTGGAACCTGGAACCAAATTAGCACCGCCATGGTGTCACGGCGGCGCCACGGGGTGAACATGGAAAATCGTTCTCGCGATGCGGTTTTTTCGCACCCGAGGTGTGAGCACGGCACTGTAACGAACGACGCCGAAGTCTCGATCTTCGTCAGATGCCCCGGAGTGGATCGGCCGGATCATCACGATCGGACGCGGCGCACGGTAGCCCGGATTGAGCAAATCGAAATCCGGGAACGATCTCACGGCTTTCACCGCCGCTCCCGGGTTTCGCTCCGCTCAACCCGGGCTACAAATTCTTTCAAACTCGCTTCCGGCAACCAAAGGAAGCAGAACGCCGACAGACGCGGGTCTCCCTGCTTCACCTTGCGGCGAAGCGCGCACCCTGGCCAGGGCGCGCTCGCCTGTCGGCGTTCCACGGCGGTTCTGCCCAGGGGACTCACGCATCCCCTGGTGCGGCTTCGGACCAGGCTTCGCGGAGCCAGCACCACGATGGCGGGGATCTCCCGCCGGCGCCGGCCCCGGTTACAGCGAGCACCTCGCACACCGGTCATAGTGCCGGCAGGCATGATGTCCGATACCGCCCGAGCGCGGAAGCGACGAAACTCCCGCTCGCGGGCACCGCGATCTCGCTCCCGCCAGCCATCGTCACCGGCTGACGTCCTTTTGCGAAGAGCGAGAGGCCGGCGCTTTTATTCCTAGCGCCTGGCTTGTCAAGCATTGCCGCAACAGGGGTGGCTACGCCTTGATTCTGCGAGGCTTTTTTGCTGCGGACATTTTGACCGTGAAACCGTCCCCGCATTTTACGGTTCGGTGATTCGCAAGCCCATGCCAGAGAGGAGACCTGCCGCGCGATGTCAGCACGTCACAGAGTCGCGGCAACGTGCGCGCACCGGCACAACGCGGCGTCGTCATCGACGCGGCGCCATGCCGGGTTTAGCGCGATGGTCGTCCTGTCCTTACGCAGTCGGCTGCGAGTGGTTGGTCACGGTCAACGCGCTGGGCAAACTTGACATCGTCGGCGCCTGATCGAGCAGCGAAGACGCGGCCGACGCGCTCCCGCTCGGCGAGAACGAAGCCATCGCCTGCGCGAGTTGCGCGTTCGCCGGCGGCCCGTTGGCGTTGCTGAAGCCGCTGACGCCCCATTCCAGGCCGACCTGCCCCATGCCGGCCGCCGACGTGATGGCGTTGTTGCTGATGTCGTAGAGCTCGAATGCTCCGGTATTTGAGTTGCGCATCACCATGTCGGTCTCGTTGGTGTGGCCCGAGAAATTTCCGAACCCCGCCACCTGCCATTCAAGACCGACCTGGCCCATGCCGGTCGCGTTCGTGATGGCATTATTGCTGATGTCGTACAGTTCGAATGCGCCGGTATTTGAGTTGCGCATCAGCATGTCGGTTTCGTTGACATGGCCGGAGAAATCGCCGAAGCCGGCGATCTGCCATTCCAGGCCGACCTGGCCCATCCCGGTCGCGTTCGTGATCGTGTTGTTGCTGATGTCGTAGAGCTCGAATGCTCCGGTATTTGAGTTGCGCATCAGCAAGTCTCCGGTTTCGCCGGCACGGCCGGAGAAATCGCCGAAGCCCGCGACCTTCCATTCCAGGCCGACCTGACCCATGCCGGTCGCGTTGGTGATGGCGTTGTTGCTGATGTCGTAGACTTCGAACACGCCGGTATGGATGTTTTGCATCAGCATATCGGTTTCGCCGGCATGGCCGGAAAAATCTCCGAAGCCCAAGACCGTCCATTCCAGACCGACCTGGCCGAGGTTGACGTTGCCGGTCACGTTGTTGTTGCTCACGTCGTAGAGCGTGAACGCGCCGGTCGTGCCATTGCGGGCCAGCATGTCGCCGGTATCGCTGCTGTGGAAGCCGCCGATGCCGACGACACTGAACGAGGTGCTGATTTGATCGAGCGCCGCCGCCGCCAGGATCGTGTTGGTGCCGACGTTGTAGACCTCGTAGATGCCGCTCGCATTCTGCACCAGGATCATGTTCGCCGACGTGTTGGCCGGCGGCGCAGCGTTGGGCTGCTGCGTGATCTGGATGGTGGTGGGGCTGCCCCACTGCACGCCGTCATTGGCGCGCACCGTCAAGGTGTCGGTGCCGAAGCCGGTGTTGAGCGTGAGCAGCGAAAGCTGCGCCGTCGATACGTCCACGACCTGGTTGGCGGCCACAGGGGTGCCGTTGAACACCCAGTCGCCGTTGGTGTCCTGGACCTCGTAGCCGACGATGTTCTCGCCCTGCGGAACGCTGCCGCTGAACACGCTGGATGCCGACAGAACGGACTCCGGCAGCGCTTGCGAAATCAACGCGCTGACCATGGGCGCGACGTCGGCCGGCGCGTGGCCGGAGGCGGACACGGTGAAAGTCGCAACCGCACCGAAGCCGCCCGCATCCGCGGCCGCGACTTCGAGCGTATCCGTAACCAACGTGGTTGACGAACCGGCCGTGAAGCTCAGCTGTGAAAGCTGCGCGGCGGAAACGAAGAAAGGCGTACCGTTCGTCTCGACGAGGCCGTTCAGCGTCCAGAAGCCGTGCGTTGGGCCGCTGCTCATGTCCTCCACTTCGTACTGAAGGATGGGATTGCCCTCGGTATCGGTCGCGCTGAACAACGTCGATGCGCCAAATTGCTGATCCGCCGCCGCGTTCACATTTGGCGACGCCGGCGTCACCACAGGCGGCCCGAGCACGGTGTCGCCGGCCTGGAATTGCGCAGATGCCTTGGCCTGAGCGGCGCTCGTGTACGTGCTGCCGCCGCCGACCAGAAGGAAGGTGTCGCCGGCACCGTCGGTGACAAGCTCGACACCGCTCAGCGTATCGACGTCCGTCCCGCCGGCGTTGACCGTCCATTCATTGTTGGTGGAATTGTAACTGAAATCGGCTGCGGTCAGCGTTTCGGTGTAGTTGACCCTATCGAGCTCGCCGTGACCGGTGATGGTGTCAGCGTTGGGACTGCTGTTGAAGACGATGTTCCCGGTCGAAGTCGGGCTCGTGTCGACGGATTGACCGGCCGCCTGCAGCGTTATCGTCGTCGTAGCGGCGGTTACGTTGGCGATATCGCCATGGCCGGAATCTTGCTCGGCGCCGCTGATGGCCACATTGGAGATGTTGACGGTTGGCCCGTCCAGGTTCGACTGCCCGGGCTCGCCGACCTGAATACCGGTGGAGGTGCTGCCGTCGATCGTGCCGTTCTGGATGACGATCGGGTCAGTCACCGTACCCTTGGCGTTGGCATACGATCCGAAATCGCGCGCCTCGACCACGATAGCGCCGCCATGCGCATCGCCCGTCGCGTTGGCACCGTTCTCGTTCGAAGCGCCGACATTGTCGAGGTTGAAGTTTTCGATGGTGATGTTGCTGTAGCTGCCATTCTTCAGATTGAGATCGATACCATCGCCGCTGGTGCCGGCCGTGCCCGAGGTGCTCGGAGCCCCGTATTGGCCGACATTCTCCATGGTGACGCCGGTAATGTCGGCGTCAGAAAGCGTCTCCGCGTAGATGCCCTTGTAGGCATAGTTGCTGAAGTCGGTCCCATCGATAGTGACACCGTTCGCCGTGTACTTGTTGGAGTTGGCGGCAGACGTATCGATATCGAAGTCGATCCCGATCAGGCCGTCCGACATCGAACCGCCGTCGATCGCAAAACCGGTGATCGCTGATGTCGTGCCCTTGTGGACACCGACCACACTGTCGGTGATAGCCACATTATTCAGCGTGGTGCTGTCGATGACGCTGCTGCCGTTCCCGAGATTCACGCCATAGGCAAAACCATCGATGTTGATGTTTTTAAGCGTGACATTGTTGGCCTCAATATCGAAACCGCGGCCTGCCGCCTGGCTGTACGAAGCGCCGGATTCGAGAAAGGCCATCACGCCGCCGTCGGCGATGCCGTTGTCGGACTTGAACGTGCCTTGAACCGTGACGGCGCCGCCGACGCTCTCGATAGTCAGATCCGGAACATTGACCGTGACGTTTTCGTCGTAGGTACCCGGAGCGATAAGAATGGTATCGCCCGTGGATGCCGCATTGACCGCGGCTTGTATGGTCGCAAAACCTCCGGCGCCGACCAGTTCATAGGTCTTGCCACCGATGACCACCTTCTCGATGCCCGAGAGGGTATCGGCTGTGGTGTCGTTGCTGACGACCCACTGGCCGTGGCTCATCGAAACGCCGAAATCGGCGGTGAAACCCTTGGCCGTATCGATACCGCTGCCGCCGTTGATCGTCTCGTTACTGGTGCCGACGATAAAGGTGTCGCCGCCGTTATTGCCGGTGACGGTCAGGCCGTTGGGCGCATTGGTGAGGTCGACGGTTTCCGCCAGCGTGCCGCTGAAAATGAGCTGTCCGTTGTTCACCAATTGATTCTGGTCGACAACGTTGATGCCTTGGATATTGCTGACGTTGCTGCCGATCGTCAGCGTTTCATTCGCCGACGCGGGCGCGAAGTCGATAGCGTTTCCGCTCCCGATACCGCCGTTGACAGTGTCGGCGGCGGTCAGATCGCTGGCCTGAAGGACCACGAACGTGTTGCCGCCGGCATCGCCGCCAGTCAAGGTATCCGTACCTGGCGAAAGGAAGAATTCGTCAGACGTGTTGGCGCCGCTGTCGTTCACGGTGAACGACGAGGAGGAATTAGTGGGATCGGGGTCGAAGAAAATCGCGGCGCCGTTCGGCTGGCTCACCACATTGGTCGCCGTGTTGCCCGAAATGGTCCACGTCCCCGTGATGTCGTCACCGAAGGCATCGGAAACAAAAGCAACGCCATTATCGACATTCGTCGCCGTATTGCCGGTTATCTGACCGTTATTCGAATCGAGCACATAGACGCCCACCGGTGAAAACGGGTCGGCTCCCGACGCGCCGGTAAAGCTGTTGCCGGTGATGTGCAGCCCGTAATCGTCGAACGCCAGCACACCGGTCGCCGCGACCGCGCCGATGTAACCGATGTCGGTGGTCGTGTTGTCGGATACCGTTCCGGTCGATTCGCGAACTTCGATGGCGTTCTGCGCAGTGTTGACGGGACCAAGTCCGGTCAGCGAATTGCCGCTGATCGTGACATCGGCGTATTCGGCGACGATGCCGCCCTTCTGGAAATCGCTGAGGTTCGAATTGGTGATCGAGATCGTGTTGAGGTTCGAAGCCTCTGTCGCGGTCGGAATGTTGCCCGCGAGCGTGTTGCTATTGAGGGCCAGGATTCCAAAGTTGCGCTGATCGCCGATGCCCGCGTTCGTTTCCCGGGTACCCTCGATCGTCACGCCATTGATCGATCCACCGGTGGAATTGACATAGGCGATGCCGACCAGTGACGCCTCGCCCGGCTGGCCGGGCGCGAAATAGGTGTCGTCGCCCTCTTGCAGGCCGTTGACCGTGAGACCCGAAATCGTGACGTTGTTTACGCCGTTGACCGTGAAGATGCCGTCGATGGCATTGCCGCTGATCGGCGATACTGCGGTTTCCTTCAGACTTCCGGGCGAGGTTGGTGCTTCGACGTTGACCCCGCTGCCGATGCCTTCGATGGTGATGCCGCTCGCGCCGTGAGCGGCATCGATGACGACCTGTTCGTTGTAAGTACCGGGCGCGACCAGAATAGTGTCGCCAGATTTCGCCGCGTCGACCGCCTCCTGGATAGTCTGATACTGGCTGCCGCCGCCAACCAGCAGGAAGCGATGGCCCGCTCCATCGGTCACGATTTCCATCTGGCTGAGCGTGTCGGTGCCTTCGCCCTGACCGTCGTTGATCGCGTTGACGACCCAACGGGCATTCACGGTGTCGTAGCTGAAATCCGATGTGGTCAGCGTGCCCTGATAGTTGGCGGTGTCAAAACCGCCTCCGCCGATCAGGATGTCGTTGCCGCCGAGCCCGGTCAGAATGTTGTTGCCGTCATTCCCGGTGATGACGTTGTCGAGACCGTTACCAGTGCCGTTATTGTTGTTGTAGACCGCGTTGGTGATGTTATCGAAATAGAAGCCCTGGTTCTGACCGCCGGAGCCGTCCTGCGGCGCCCCGTTGGGGCTCGGGCGGAAGAAAATCCGGTCAGTCAGATTCGCCCCCGCGTTGGCGTCGTGATTGGCGACGCCGTTGAGCGAGTCATGATAGTTCTCGAACGTCGTCGTTGTGCCGATAAACTGGCCATCGAGATAGACGTTAATGACGTCGTTGTTGGGACCGTCAACGTACGTCAATTGCATTGTCAGCGTGTGCTGCACCGTCGGATCGACGCCGCTGATGAGCTGACGCCAGTCGTTGGGAGATAGATCAACGTTGTCCCCGGAAAAGCCGCCGCTGAGATCCGGCTCACTTACCGCAATGCGGATGCCGGTCGGCGTCGATTCAATCACCAGGAAGTTGTTCCTGTCGGTGCCGTCGGCATTGCCGAAGTCGACTTCGAGCCGGGAACCGTCCGGGATCTGATCGACGGCCTTGAATTGGTACGAGATCGTCTCTCCGCTGAATTGCGCACCGGAATCCGGCTCGCCGGCAGCAACGCTCAGGCCGGGCGAATAGGGCCCGCCAAACGCCGTATTGCCCGGATCGCTCGACATTTTGAATTCGTTGCTGCCGTCCGGGCCAACAACCACACCCTCGTCCTCGCCGGGCGTGTTCACGATCCAGCCGTCCTCGCCGTTGGTGATCGGCCCGGTCGGCATGTTGTCAAACGTCAACGTGCTGCTGTCGCCGTCGACCAGCGTAAGATTTTCAACATTGGTGGGCAGGGTGAAAGTGCCCGTCGAGACCACCGTGTCGGTGCCGCCGGCGTCCGTGATGGTGTCGCCCGGAGCGGCATAGTACGTGGTATTGCCGCCGCCCCCATTGATGGTGTCGCCGCCACCCGCGCCGAAGATTGTCATCGGCCCGGTGCTGGTGTCGTTGATCGTGTCCGCACCGGAGGTTCCGATGATCAACTGCGACCCGCTGAAAGTACCGGGAATGACCGTCGACGAATTGAATGAACCCGAATTGAGGTAGACGGATGTGTTGACGCCGGTGAAGGTGTTGCCCTGAATGTCGATGTTGTTCAGCTGAGCGATGGTCGCGGGAATCAGAATTCCCGTTGCTGTCCGTCCAGCGCTGGAACGCGATCGCGCCATCGCTGGCTGTGATGTTGCTGAAGGTATTGTTTTCGACCGTGATATTGGAATCGCCGTTCGCGCCCCACGCATTCTCGATCGTCAAACCGCGATGCTGCGTGCCATTTGCGTTGTAAGTGCCGTCAACGTTCTCGAACGTGTTGCCGGTCACGGTCGCGCCGGCGACGCCGTTGAGCGCCAGACCTTGGCCGTTGAATATGTTGTTGGTGATCGTGGCTGAAGCCATTCCAGAAACGTAAAAGTTTCCGCCACCGCTGGTGCTTGAATTCTCGATCGTGACATTGGCAGTTTCGCCGGTATTTGGGCTCATATTCCACTGCGCGCCGAGGCCGGAATTTGTGCCCGACGCCGTGCCATTCAGGCTGACGCCATTGAGCGTCATCTGTGCCCCGCCGACGCTATGGAACAGCGTATAGGCGAACGCGGTCGACCCGGCGAAGTTGTTATCGTTGCTGTTCATGGTCACGTTCGAGAACGTGAGGCCGGTGCCCTGCAGCGCCATGGAGCCCGCAACCTGGCCATTGCCAACCAGGATGGTGGCGCTTGAGTCCGACAGCAGATTGAAAGTGACCTTGCTGAAGGTGGAACTCGTGACCTCTTGCGTGCCCGTCATGTCGAGCAGCATTGCGGTGGACGAGTTGTCATCGACCGTGAGGTTGCTCACCGTAACGTTGTCGAAATTGGCCGGAGTTTTCATCGTGCCAACAATCAGGACACCCGCCTGGGACTGGCCCTCGACATTCACGCCGGCCTTCAGCGTTACGTCCTCATTGTAGATGCCGTTGCCGATGAAGACCGTTTCGCCCGCCGTAGCTGCGCTGATAGCGGCGGAGATCGAGGCATACGTGCCGGTTGGATTTCCGTGGGAGTCGAGCACGGTGACGGTGTTGGACATTGTCTACTCCGGTTGACGTTTGTTGTTGGACGACATTTGAACGGCGCGGTCTCGGGTCCAGATTTCAGACGGAACCGGGCACGACGGGAAAGTGAAGCTGACGGTGCTGTTATCGGCGGGGGCGCCTGAGGCTTTTGGCGCAACGGCGAACGAGCGGCGCGGCCGCAGCGTCACCGCCTCGGCCCCGCGCGCGGTACCGATCATCCGAACCCGGTTGTGAACTCGCCCTGCCCCCGCAAGCGCATCACTGACGGTTTCGCACACGCGTGCGATAGCGGTCATGCGGCGACGCCTCTTACCCGGCAGCGTCGCTCCGCATTCGCGCACGCCGCACTGTTTGCACTAGTTGGCCAGCGGCCCCTCACAGGCGTCTGGCGGGCACAACGTACAATTGCTGACAGGTTGTGACATCATCTAAACGAATGATTTACCGTAATACTCTTCGGGCGACGCAGGCTTTGGTTAACCCAATTGATTTCAATAGTTTATGCGGCTGCGGACAGTCCGATTGCAGGCAAGGACACGGCAGGGAAGACAACTCGTCGCGGCCCAAATGCCGCTCAGCCGCTCCGACAGCGCCGGAACTTTTGCAACTGAGCGCCGCATGGCGATTGCGGGCCAGGCCGGCACAAAACCGCGCGGATAACGGCAGACGTCGAGAAGCGATCCAGAGTTGCAACGCTTTTGCCTTGCTTCTTCGGCCTTTGACCTTCGCACGATGACCATGCCAATCCGTTTCATCAGGCCGCCATTCTGTTTTCGGAGCGGTCCGCGTAACATCGCGCAAAAATCCGGAGCCCAAGAAGCGTGAGCGTGCAGGAGAAAATCGTCCCCGTCCTCATCGTCGGCGGTGGGCCGGTCGGCCTGGCGCTGGCCGGCGACCTTGGCTGGCGCGGCGTCGCATGCGCGCTGATCGAGCAGTCGGATGGCTCGATCTACCAGCCGCGCATGGACATGGTCGGCGTGCGCACCATGGAATTCTGCCGGCGCTGGGGACTTGTGGACGCCGTCGAGGGCTCGCCCTACCCGCGCGACTACGCGCAGGATAATGTCTATGTCACGAGCCTCGCCGGCTACGAGCTCGGACGCGAGCGCTTTCCGGGCATCGGACAGGCGGCGCCGCCGCCGCAAAGCCCGCAGCGGCGCGAACGCTGCCCGCAGAACATGTTCGACCCGATCCTGCGCGCGTTCGCGGCGTCGCAAAACACCGTGACGATGCGCTACCGCACGCGGCTCGTCGGTTTCACACAGGACGCCGAGCGGGTGACGGCGACCGTCGAGAATGCCGACACCGGCGCGCGCGAGGACATTGCCGCGCGCTATCTCGTCGGCTGCGACGGCGCCCGCAGCCTCGTGCGCGAGACGCTCGGCATCACGATGCATGGCAATCCGGCGCTGACCTACACGACCAACGTCATCTTCCGCTGCCCGGACCTCGTTTCGCTGCACGACAAGGGCAAGGCCTACCGGCACATTCTCATCGGACCGGAAGGCACCTGGGCGACCATCGTGGCGATCAACGGCCGCGATCAGTGGCGCTTTTCGCTCATCGGCAGCGCGACGCAACGCGAATATACGATCGCCGAAATCGCGGCCGCGATCCGCCGCGCCGTCGGCCGCGATTTCAAGTTCGAGATTCTGAGCGTGCTGCCCTGGGTGCGGCGCGAGCTCGTCGCCGACAGCTATCGGGAGGGCCGCGTCTTCATCGCCGGTGACGCCGCGCACGCCATGTCGCCGACCGGCGGCTTCGGCATGAATACCGGCATCGGCGATGCGGTCGATCTGTCGTGGAAGCTTGCCGCGGTGCTGCAAGGCTGGGGCGGCGACGGCCTGCTTGAGTTCTACACGATCGAACGCCAGCCGGTCGGCACCCGCAATGTCGCCGAGGCAAGCGGCAATCTGCGCCGCATGCTCTCGGTCAGCCGCAATCCCGACATCTCCGACGACACGCCGCAGGGCGCGGCAACGCGGAAACGGGTCGGCGTCGAATTCACCGAGTTGATGCGCCACGAGTGGTTCACGCTCGGCATCCATCTCGGCTATCGCTACGAGGGCTCGCCGATTTCCTGGCCGGATGGCACGCCGGCGCCGCCCGACGAGGCCGGAACCTACGAGCAGATCGCGCGGCCGGGACATCGCGCCCCGCATGCCTGGCTCGGCGACGGGCGCTCGACGCTCGATCTTTTCGGCCGCGGCTTCACGCTGCTGGGCTTTGGCGCGAACGAGGCGGCGGCCGCGCCGATCCTTGAGGCAGCGCGCGAACGCCACGTACCCATCGAATTCATATCGCTAAACGAGCCGAAGGTCGCCGCGCTGTACGGGCGGACATTCGTGCTGGTCCGGCCCGACGGACACGTCGCCTGGCGCGACGACCGCATGCCGGACGACCCGCGGCGCGTGATCGACGTGGTGCGCGGCGCGGAGAACGGTAACGGCAAAGCCGCATGGCAGCGGCAGCCAAACGCGGCTAACATGGCGTGAACCCAAACGCGTTTTGCCGAGGCGCCATCATGAACAAAGTCCCGTCCCGCGAAGAGCTCGCCCAGTCCGGCACCCTTGAAGACCTTTACGGCAAACTCAGCCACATCAGCATCGGTCCCGGCTGGGCCAAGTCGACGCCGTCGCTGTGGCCGTCACCGAAGAAGACGTTTGCGCCGGCGCACTGGAAATACGAGCAGGCGCGCGGCGCGCTCGATGCCGCCGGCCGGCTGATCAACACCGAGCTTGCGGAGCGGCGCAATCTCATTCTGTTCAATCCGGCCGCCGACAACGGCTATGGCACCGTGCGCACGCTGGTCGCCGCCTATCAGATGATCATGCCGGGCGAGTGGGCGCACGCGCATCGCCATACGCCGAACGCGCTCCGCCTCATTCTCGATTCCGAGCCCGGCACTTACACCGACGTCGACGGCGTCAAAATCGCGATGGAACCGGGCGACGTGCTGCTGACGCCGAACTGGTCGAGCCACGGCCACGGCAATGACAGCCGCGCCTGCGCCTATTGGCTCGATTTTCTCGATGTGCCGCTGGTGCAGCTGCTTGAGCCGATGTTCTTCGAGCCGGCCGAGGAAGAAGGCGACCAGGCCCCCGCGGACTCAGTGCCGACCAAGGACTCGCCGTTCGTGTTCCCGCTGAGCGAGACGCTCACGCGGCTCGACGCCGCCAAACCCGATCCGTCCGGCCCGTTCGGCACCAGCGTGCAACTCGGCGATCCTGCCATGGCGACGATCGGCCTGCACATGATGCGGCTCAATCCGCGGACCAGGACGGCGCCGCTCCAGACCACCGCCAACAACATCTACGCCATCGTCAAAGGCAGCGGCGCGACCACGATCGATGGTGAACGCTTCGAGTGGCGCCGCGGCGATGTCATCGCCGCGCCGGCATGGCGGCCGCATCATCACGAGGCCGCCGAGGACGCGCTGATGTTGCGCGTCACCGACGAGCCGGTGATGGCGCGGCTTGGCTTTCTCCGCGTCGAGGAGCCGAAGCAGGCGGCGCATTGAGGCGGGGGAGATGCGGCGTCACGGCGTCCAGGTGACGAAGCGCCGTTCCAGAAACTCGACCACGTAGAACAGCACGATGCTGATGAGCGTCAGCACGATGATCGCCGCGAACGCCAGCGGCGTCTGCGACTGCGCGGTCGAAATCATGATCAGGTAACCGAGTCCGTCCTGCGCGGCGACGAATTCGCTGATGACGGCGCCGATCACGGCGAACGTTATGGCGATTTTGCAACCGGTGAATAGGTGCGGCAGCGCGATCGGAATGCGCAACCGGCGGAAGATCGCCGCTTCCGGCGCTTTCATCGAATGCATCAGATCGAGCATCGCCCGCGGCACCGACTCGAAACCGGCCACGACATTCACCAGGATCGGAAAGAAGCAGACCAGGATGACGATGACGATTTTCGGCAGCACGCCGATGCCGAGCCACAGGATGACGAGCGGCGCCAGCGCCACCTTGGGCACGGATTGCAGACCAAGCAGGATCGGGTAGATCACCCGCCGCAGCGTCACCGTGAAGGCGATCAGGATCGCGAGCGGCAACGAGATCGCGAGTGCGAACAGAAAACCGAACACGGTTTCGGCCAGCGTCACCAAACTGTGGTGCAGAAGGTCGGGGGCCCAGTCCACCGCCGTCGCCGCAATGGCCGATGGCGCCGGCAGCATCCAGCCTGGAATCTTGAAAACGCGGACGCTCATCTCCCAGGCGATGAGCAACAGCAGATAAAGCAGCGGCGTCAACGCACGCGCCATGACGGAATGAGAAGACTGCGCAGCCATGGCGGTCAGCTTTTGTCCCGCGCGAACAGCAGGTCGCGCGCCGCCCGTTTGATCTCGAGAAAGCGCGGATGATTCTCGGTATTAACGTCGCGCGGGCGCGGCAGATCGATCGGGATGTCCAGACTGATGCGGCCCGGACGGCGCGACATCACGATCAGCCGGTCGCCGAGCAGGACCGCCTCGTCGATCGAATGGGTGATCAGGAGCGCGGTGCGCCGCAATTCCTGCCACAGCCTTGAAAGCTCGAGCGACAGTTCCTCGCGCGTCAAGGCGTCAAGTGCAGCAAACGGTTCGTCGAGCAGCAGCATCGTCGGATCGGCCAGCAAGGCGCGGCAGAAGGCGGCGCGCTGCTTCATGCCGCCGGACAGCATGTCGGGCCGGTGACCGGCGAAATCCTTCAGCCCCGTCAACTCAAGAAGCCACTCGGCTCGCTTGCGCGCCTCTTGCCGCGGCAGTCCCATCACGTCGGCCGGCAGCATCACATTGTCGAGGATGCTGGCCCACGGGAACAGCACGTGGTCCTGAAAGACGATGCCGATTTCGCGCGACGGGCCGTCGAGCGCTGCACCCTTGCGCCGCAATTGTCCTTGCGTCGGCGTCTCCAAACCCGCGATCAGCCGCAGCAAGGTCGACTTGCCGCAGCCTGACGGCCCAACGATGGAGACGAAGCTGCCGTCCTCGATCGCCAGGTCGAGCGGCCCCAGCGCATGAGTCGTTTGCTCGCCGCTGCCGAAGGTCTTGCTGACGCCCGCGAGCGCGATGATCGGGCCGCCGCGCTGACCGTGATGCCCCGCCGCAGGCGATCGCGCAGCGAGCGGCTCGGAATTCATTCCACGAAGTCCGGAACGTACATATCCTGCGGCTTGACCGGATGCTTGATCGGATAAGCTTTCTGCATGACCGCGATGGTCCGCTCGATGCGGCCTTCGTCGATCACGCCGAGCGGCTTGCCGGGCACGACCGCAAGTTCGCGCACCTTTTCGGTTTCCCCCGCCGCGACCTCGGCCGAAATCTCCTTGTGATATTTGTGCATGATGGCGCCGGCCGCCGCCGGATCCGCAAAGGCGTCGCGCATGCCCTTGAGGGTGGCGCGGATGAAGCCCTTGAGCAGCTTCGGGTCTTCTTTGATCGTTTGCTCGGTCGCCACGATGCCATTGCCGTAATAGTCGAGGCCCGCATCCTTGTAGGCGAAGCGCACGAGCTTTTTCGGCTTGACCGCATCGGCCAACAGCGGTTCGCCGACGGTGAACTGGCCGATGCCATCGACCCGTCCGGTGGCGAGCAGCGACGGCAGCGACGACACCTCGGCCGTGATCCACTTGACCTTTTTGACGTCGATACCCGCGGCCGGCGCATAGGCATTGAAGATCAGCGGAATGGCGCTGAACGCACTGTCGGCGAGCGTCTTGCCTTCCAGATCCTTGGGCGTCTTGATGCCGTTGTCGGCGAGCGTAAAAACCGCATGGGGCGGGCTCGCATAAACGATGGCGAGCAGTTTCACCGGAATGCCGTCGTTGCCGCGCGCGAGCACCAGCGCGCCCGCATCGGCAAAGCCGATCTTCGCGGCGCCCGACGCGACCTTTTTGATGGCGTCGATCGAGCCTTGACCGCGCAGGAAATTGAGATCGATGCCTTCCTGTTTGTAGTAGCCCTTGTCATAGGCGACGTAAAAATATGACTGGCGGCCATAGAAGCCGAAATCGGTGGTGAAATTGACTTCGGCCGCTTGCGCCGCCGGCGGAACAGCGGCGGCGAGCAGCATCGCGCCGAACAAACAAGCGAACATTCGCATCACGGCAACCCCTCATACGCCCAACAATCGCGGCGGCCCCGCGGCTGCAATTTGTAAGCCAACGGTGCGCCGAAGCGATCTTGCTGTTCCCGAGCAGCAGGAACGCTATGGAATTTGCCGCAAGCGGTCAATCCCGCACGCCCGCCACGTATGCTGCAAGCGCAGCACAACTTGCCGAACGTACCCCGACCTTGGATTGTGTTGCACGGCAGTTGCCTTGACAGTGCAGACAGCCGTTCGTAACCAAACACGGAGCAGCGTTTCGTTCGGGTAACATAATGAATCAAAAAAACAGCGCGAAGCGCGTTGCCGTCGTCGGCGCGGGTCTCGGCGGCTTGACCGCCGCAGGCTTTCTGCAACGCGCCGGATTTACCGTCAAAGTCTACGAGCAGGCGCCGGCATTCTCGCGCATCGGGGCCGGCATCATCCTGTCGTCCAATGTCTGCAAGGTGCTGCGCCGCCTCGGCCTCGAACAAGGCCTGATCGCCGCCGGCATCAAATCGCAAAGCTATGTCAGCCGCGCCTGGGATACCGGCGCCGTGATGGCCGAGTTCATCTTCGACGCCGAGCACGAGCGGCTTTACGGCGGTCCCTATGTCCACATTCATCGCGGCGATCTGCATGCCGTGCTGGAGCGCGGCGTCACGCCAGGAACGATTGCGTTCAATCATCAGCTTGTGGATTTGCGCGAGAGCGGCGGCGCGACGCAACTCGTCTTTGCCAATGGCGCGACGGCGGAGGCGGACATCGTCATCGGGGCTGACGGCATCCGCTCCAAGGTGCGCGAGATTCTGCTCGGGCCGGAACCGCCGCAGTTTGTCGGCGCGGTTGCCTATCGGGCGATCTTTCCGGCGGAGCGGCTCAAGGGGCTCTGGATCCCGGACTGCACCAAATGGTGGGGCACCGACCGGCACTGCCTGCCCTATTATCTCACCGGCCGGCGCGACGAGGTTTATGCCATCGGCGTGGTGCCGGCGGCGAACTGGGAGCACGGCGACACCTCGATCCCGGCGACCCGCGAGCAATATCTGGAATCGTTTGCCGGCTTTCACTCGGATCTGCAGCGGGTGCTGGAGGCGGTCGATACTGTGACGCTGTGGCCGGTTTTCGATCGCGCGCGTGACGATCGCTGGAGCGGCGGCGCGGGCGGCAATCTGGTGCTGCTCGGCGACGCCTGCCATCCGATGCGGCCGTTCATGGCGGCGGGCGGCGCCATGGCGGTCGAGGATGCGGTCATTCTGGCGCGTTGCCTGGAGAAACACGGCGATCCGGCCGAAGCCTTCCGCTGCTACGAGGCGACGCGCATCCCGCGTGTCGCGAAGGTGCAGGAGATTTCGATCGCCAACACCTGGATGCGCGGGCCGACCGACACCGAGTGGTTCTACTGTTATGATGCGTGCACCGCGCCGCTCGCGTCAACGCATTAGGCGAGATCACCATGCCTGAACCGAAGCCCGATCCGATGATCGCACGCGATCTGGTCGGCTATGGGGCGACACCGCCAGATCCGAAATGGCCGGGCGGCGCGCTGATCGCGGTCAATTTCAATCTCAACGTCGAGGGCGGCGGCGAAGCGACGCTGTTCAATGGCGACGAGGTTTCCGAGGGCATGCTCAACGACATCGGCGTGCCGACCTACCGCGGAGTGCGTGTGCCGCTTGCCGAGTCGGCGTTCGAATACGGCAGCCGGCGCGGCTCCTGGCGGGTGCTCGACGTGCTCGACGAGTTCTCCGTCAAGGTCAGCATCCTCGGCGTCGCGCGGGCGCTGGAGCAGAATCCGGAGCTCGCCAAGGCGTTCGCGGCGCGCGGGCACGAGATCGTCAGCCACGGCTATCGCTGGATCGACTATGTGGGCGTGCCCGAAGACGTCGAACGCGAGCATATCAGGCGCGCGGTCGATATCCTCACAAAACTCACCGGCAAAAGACCGATCGGCTGGATGACCGGCCGCCCCGGGCCAAACACGCGCCGCCTGCTGGTCGAAGAAGGCGGCTTTCTCTACGACCGCGACTCGCTCGCCGACGAATTGCCGTATTGGCTCACGGTGTCGGGACGCCCGCACCTCGTCATCCCGTACTCGTATGAAACAAATGACAATCGCTTCAACGAGAATTCAGGTTTCTCGACCGGCGATCATTTCTTCGCCTACATGCGCGACGCGTTCGATGTGCTCTACCGCGAGGGCCAGCGTGGCTCGCCGAAACTGCTTTCCATCGGCCTGCACGACCGGCTGATCGGCCGGCCGGGACGCTGCCGGGGCCTGATCAAGCTGCTCGGCTACATGCGCGGCGTCGATCGCGTCTGGTTCGCCACCGGCGCCGATATCGCGCGGCACTGGCGGACGCATTTTCCGGCGGCAGGTTGAGTATTCGTCATCGCGAGCGAAGCGAAGCGATCCAGACCCGCTCGCGAAGCCCGAGGGGCCGCCTGGATTGCTTCGTCGCTACGCTCCTCGCAATGACGAGCTACGGCACGGTAATATGCGCCTGTGCGATGACCTTGCCCCATAGCGCAAGCTCGTCGTCGAAGAACTTCCTGGTCTCCTGCGGAGTGGTCGCGCCCGGATCGAGCTGAAGCTTGTGCAGCTTGTCGCTGACCTGCGGATCTTTGAGAACTTCGACGGTGTCGCGGTTGATCTTGGCAATGAGCGCCGCCGGCGTGCCGGGCGGCGCGGCCAGCGCGAACCAGGTGATGGAACGGAAACCGGGCAAGCCCGACTCTTCCATCGTCGGCACATTCTCAAGCCCTTGGATGCGCTTGGTGCTGCCGACCGCGAGGATTTTTATCTGCCCGCTGCGGAACATCGGCACAGAGGTCGTCGCCGTATCGAAAAACATGTCGACGTGCCCGGCGATGACATCGTTAAGCGCCGGCAGCGCACCGCGATACGGCACGTGCAGCATCTTGATCCCGGCCATCTGTTCGAGCAGCGCGGAACTCAACTGCGCCGTCGACCCGACGCCCTGCGACGCGTAGGTGAGCTTGCCGGGGCGGGCCTTGGCGTAGGCGATAAATTCCTTCACCGAGTTGACGGGAAGGTCCTTGCGGACGTCGAACACATTCGGCCCGGTCGCGAGCAGCGTGATCGGCTCAAGCTTGTCCGGATCGTACGGCAAATTGTGATAGAGCAGCTTGTTGATGGTCAGCGGCGACGGCGGACTGGACAGGAGCGTATAGCCGTCCGGCTCCGCGCGCGCGACCCGCTCGGCGCCGATATTCATACCGGGAATGTTTTCGACGACGACGGCCTTGCCCCATTTGCGGCCGAGACCGTCGGCGACAATGCGGGTCAGCGCATCGGTGGTCGAGCCGGCCGGAAACGGAATGATGACGCGCACCGGCTGCGTGGGATAAGGGCTTTGCGCTCGCGCCGGGCTATGGCTTGCCACGACAAGCGCCCCCGCGACGATCGTCAACGCCGCTGCAATCAGTCCGAGTTTTCGCATTTTGAAGTCCACCTCACTCTGCCGCAGTTCAGGCTTCAGGCCGCCGCGGTCTGATGTGCTTCCTCGCGCCGGAACGGCTCAATGATCTCGCGTGTCACCAGGGCGATCTGTTCGAGATTGGGCACGAGTTTGAATAGAAACAGCTCGATGCCCATCTCGCGGTAGGCCGCGAGTTGCTTGCGCACGTGCTCGGGCGGCCCGATGCAGCCCGCTTTCATCGCCGGCGCGGTGCGCTGCATGATCTTGCGCATGTCGGCTTCCGAGCCGTCGGAGACGAGCAGCCGCGTCGTGCGCGCTCGTGCATCTTCGACCGTATCGCCGAAGGCGATGAATGGATTGAAGGCGTAGCGCACCTTGCGGCCGTAGCTCGCCGACTTTTGATTCATCGTGTCGATCGAGCGCTGCAGGCTGTCCATCACGTCGGCCGTGGTCTCGGCGTCCTTGTCGAAATCGAGGAACCACCAGTCGCCGACCTTCGCCACCATGTCGAGACCGCGCGGGCTGCGGCTCGCGGTGAAAATTTCCGGCAGCGCCGGGGTCGCGGGCTTCAAGAGCAGCTGAGAGGCTTCGACCTTGTAGAACGCGCCCTGATAGGAAAACGGCGTCTCGCTCCACATGCCGCGCAGGACGTCGACGAATTCCTCGGCGCGGACATACCGGTCATCATTGTTGAGCAGCGTGTCGCCGCCGAACATGTGGTGCTCTTCGACGTTCCAGCCGGTGACGAGATTGATGGCGGTACGTCCGGGCGTCAGCCGGTCGAGCGAGGTCGCCATCTTGGCGATCAGGGTCGGATGCCACAGGCCGGGATGCACCGCGACCATGCTTTTGATGCGCGCGGTCCACGAGCTCACCGCGGCGGCGAGAATCCAAGCCTCGAAATCGGCGCCGAGGTGGCGCTCCGCGAACAGAATAATGTCGAAGCCCGCGCGGTCGGCCGCGCACAAAATCTCCTTGGCGAGATCGAAGGCCGGATCGACCTTGCCGGGCGGCAACGGTTTTTGGGCGCCGGCGACCGACTGCTCGATCGCCTTCGATCCGACGGTGACATGCGGGACGGGGGCGTAAAGACCGAACTGCATCGCGGCTTCCTTCCGGATTGGCGGCGCGAGATTAGTCCCGCCGTCAGCCCGTGGCTAGAAAGCGCGCCGCTGACAGGCGGCACCACCAAGGATCCGCCAACAATCAAACGGCGAACCTTCGGGCGCCTACACGCGCAGGGGCGCCGGGCGCGGTGCGGAGTTTCCCGCAGCATCCACAGCCCGATCACGCGGCTTGACGGTGTCCATGCACCTCCGCTATTTTGTCCTAAAGATAGTATCTTTAGCATCTTCGATGAAACCAGCGAAACAGCCATCGCCCCAAGCCCAAAGCCAGGTCAGCGGCGATCTGACCGCCCGCATCATGTTTGCGGGCCGATCTTCCTCGCTGTCGGCGCAGGTGGTGGCGCAGGTGCGCGACGCACTGTTCGCCAAGCGGCTCAAGCCCGGCGATTTCCTCGGCACCGAGAAGGATCTGGCCGCCCGCTTCAAGGCGAGCCGCATCGTCGCGCGCGACGCGCTGCGCACGCTCGAGGCGCTCGGCATCGTCGAAATTCGCATGGGCAAGGGCGGCGGCGCCCGCATCGCCCACGGCAATCCGCGGCTGTTCGCCGAAGCCTTGGCGGTGCAGCTTGACCTCACCGGCGTAACGCCCGCGGAGATCATGGACGCGCAGCGCGCCATCGAGACGCTTGGCGCCGAACTCGCGGCCGAGAACGCGACCCCCGAGGACGTCACCAAGCTGCGGCGGCTCCTGCGCGAAGCCGAAGCGGTGATCGCCGACCTCGACGAATTCACCCGGCTGTCGCGCGATTTCCATCTCGCGGTGGCCGAGGCCTCGCACAACCGCGTGCTCATCGTGCAGTTGATCTCGCTCGAACACGTGTCGTGGCCGCGGCGCAACGTCACCGCCACGCCGAAGCTCGCGCGGCACATCATGGAAATTCACACAAAGCTCGCCGACCTGATCGAGCTGCACGATCCGAGCGGCGCGCGCGCCCTGATGGACGATCACGTCAAGATGATCCGCGCCCGGCGCGTCGCCGAACATGGCGGCTCCGCGCACGCCTCCTCTTCGGGAGCGCGGGCGAAGAAGCGTGGAACCAACGGACACACGATCTGCTGAAACTCTGCCAACACTGGAGGAACACCAATGGCAAAATTTCTGATCGAACCGCATTTCCGCCTGCACGAATGGGTGGCGGAGGAGAAGGGCTATTTTCGCGCCGAAGGGCTCGATTATGAATTCCGCGAGCTGGTGCGCTCCACCGACGGCAAGATCCACGACAAGGGCGACAAGGTCGGCGCGTACCAGTCGCTTGAGGCCGGCCGCAAGTCGAACGTGAGCTGCGCCTGCCACTGGACCGTCAACGTCGCGGCCTCCAAGGGCCTCGGCCGCATGTACACCGATGTCTATTCGGTGTCGCCGTCGGGCATTTTCGTGCCCGCGAACTCGCCGGTGAAGACGCCGGCGGACCTCGCCGGCGTGCCGGTCTCGGTCGGCTATCAGTCCGGCAGCCACTACGCCACGATCCAGGGGCTCGAATCCTACCTGAAGCCCGACCAGATCAAGCTGCACTACGCCGACGGCATGCTGTTCGCGCGCATGGAACAGCTGATCGACGGCAAGGCGCCGGCAGTGAGCCTGTTCAGCGGCCCCTATTATTTCGCGGAGCAGCTCGGCTTCCGCAAGGTGATCGACACCACCTTCATGATCGCCACCATGATTCACGGCGATCCCGATCCGGAAGACCTGCGCAAGTTCTTCCGCGCGCTGCGCAAAGCGCAACGCGACATCGATCTGCGCCCCGAGCTTTATACGCACTACTACAAGAACGAGTTCCCCGACCGCTTCCATGCGATGATGGATACGCGGCGCTGGGGCCCGGGCGAGCGGCTGGTGTTCGAGCCGTACACCAAAGAAGTCTTCGAAGAATCCCGCGAATGGATTGCGGACCATCACATCTTCGCCGAGGGCGACATGGGCGCCGGTCAATACGAGAATGCCTCGCTGTCGCTCGTCGGCTAGCGGCCTACTCTCGTCATTGCGAGGAGCCCGAAGGGCGACGAAGCAATCCAGCCATCTGCATTTGCGGCCCCTGGATTGCTTCGCTTCGCTCGCAATGACGGCAAACAACAAACAACAGGGAGAAACTCATCATGGCCAGCAAACTCATACCGGTCAGGGTCGCCCCCAAGGGCATGGGGCTGAACGATTTCGTCGCCATGCAGGAAGGTTTCTTTGCCGCCGAGGGCCTCGACGTCGAGTTCGACTGGAAGACGTTCCGCGGCACGCAATCGAGCTGGAAGGAGCTTGATTATTTCCAGCGGCCGCAGGACCGGCCCTACACCGAGGACAAGCAGGACGTCGTGCAGGGCGCGTGCCTGTGGGGCACCATCTGCAATGCCAGCGCCGGAATGGGCCGCGCGGTGACCGAGGGCTACGGCGAGTCGCCGTGGGCCATCTTCGTGCGGCCCGAACTCGGCGATCCGCAAGCCGCAGGATCTGCGCAACGTGCCGGTCGCTGTCGGCATGCGGGCCGGCAGCCATTTCAACGTGCCCTACCGGCTGGAAAAATATCTGCCGCTCGCCGAGATCAAGACCGTCAATACCGGCGGCTTCGGCGCGCGGCTCAAGGCGCTGCTCGACGGCGAGGTGCAGGCCGCGAGCCTGCTGCCGCCGCAGATCGCGATGGCCGAGCAGCTTGGCCTGCGCAAGATCATCGAGGACACCTTCAAGACGGTGTGGTGGGTGCCGGAAAATTCGCCGCCCGAGGTCGTGCACGGTTACATGCGCGCGCTCAACCGCGCCGAAGCGGCGCTGGAGGCGAACCTCGCCAAATACCTGCCGCTGTGGAAGCTCGCGGTTCCAGCCGAATTCGAGACTTTCCATCCTTGGGACTTCAGCAAGTTCGGCCGCGGCGAGCGCTTCGTCAACGCGCCGCTGCCGAGCGCGGAGTTCGATGAAGTGTTCGCGCAAGTCGAACGCTGGGGTCTCGACCAGTATCTCAAGGACCGCGATCCGGAAACGCTGAGCTACACCGCCTGACACGCCAAGGCACGGCCGGCGCTGCCGCTGCCTCCGGCCCCTTCTCCACCCGCGGGAACCATGTTCGGTGCTGCGAGCAGCGGCGCCCCCGCTGCCAACCACCGCGCCGCAACAACACGGCTGAGCAGGTCAGGCAGCGCGAGGAGTCACTTCTCTTTCTATTCGGCGGCGCAATTTGCGATCCGCCGCATCCAGGTCGTAGCGGGCTTGCAAATTGATCCAAAAATCCGGCGTCGTGCCAAAATAGCGGGCAAAGCGAAATGCCGTATCCGCCGTGACGCCGCGCCGGCCGAGTACAATGTCGTTCACGCGCGAGCGCGGCACCTTGATGGCCTGCGCCAACACATAGACGCTGATTTTCATCGGCCGCAGAAAATCGTCGCGCAGAATTTCTCCCGGATGGATGAGCGGCAACCGCTTGCCGGCGGAGACGTCGGCAAAATCGACCCGGCCGGCATCCAGGTCTTCACGTTTGATGCTCATCGCGTCATCCTTGTGGTAGTCCACGATCTCGGCGTTCCATACCGCAGCTTCACGCCATTCGAAGCAAATCCGCCACTGGTCGTTGATGCGGATGCTGTATTGCCCGCGCCGGTCGCCATGCAAAGCCTCGAGCCGATTGCCCGGAGGCGCGCGCAGATCGTCGAGTTGCTTCGCCGCGTCCACGGCGAGAAGCTTGGCTCTTGCCCGGCTCTGAATCTGGTTTGACAGAGCCTTGACAGAGTAGCTCGCAAACAACGCCGCCGTACGCTTGTCGGCAAAGCTCCTGATCACGGCCGCACCGTACCGGAAAACGGTACGCTAGTCAATTCTGCAGTGTGACGAGAATTGTTTCGACGCTACTAGCCGCCAGCGCATTGCTGTGAGAGTATCCCCCACTCACCCCTCAGCCAAACGAACGTCAACCGCAACATGTCAGCAGGTATCGGAGCTACGGTTCGCCGCAAAGAAGATTTGCGGCTCGTCACTGGACGCGGCACTTACAGCGACGATTTCAACTTTCCCGGCCAGGCCTACGCGGCGATGGTGCGCTCGCCGCATGCGCACGCGCGCATTCGCTCGATCGATACGGCGGAGGCACGCGCCATGCCGGGCGTGCTCGCGGTGCTGACCGGGCAGGACGCGCTGGCCGATGGGGTCAAGCGCATTCCGCATCTCGCCGCACCCGGCACGCCGCCCGATATCGTGCTGAAAAACCGCGACGGCTCGCCGGTGCCGGCGGCGCCGCATCACGTGTTGCCGGCCGATCGCGTGCGCCATGTCGGCGCCGCGGTCGCCTTCGTCATCGCCGAGACGATCGCGCAAGCCAAGGATGCCGCCGAAAAGGTTGTGGTCGACTACGAGCCGCTGCCGGCGGTGACGCAGGGCATGGCGAGCCTCGCCAAGGACGCACCGCGGCTCTACGACGATCTGCCGAATGTCATGATCGACGCCGAGGTCGGCGATGCCGCCGCGGCCGATGCGGCCTTCGCGGCCGCCGCGCATGTCACGAAGCTCGACACCTGGGTCAATCGCGTCACCGGTGTGCCGATGGAGCCGCGCAGCGCGATCGGCCTCTATGACAAGGACAGCGACCGCTACACGCTTTACGCGGGCTCCGGCGGCATCGTCCGGCAGAAACGCGAGCTGTCGCAGATTTTCGGCGTGCCGTTCGATAACGTGCGCGTGGTGACGCAGGAGATCGGTGGCAATTTCGGCACCAAGAACAGCTTCTTTCCCGAATTCGCCATGGTGGTGTGGGGCGCCAAGCGCGTCGGCCGGCCGGTGAAATGGACGGCCGAGCGCCACGAGGCCTTCGTGACCGATTACATGGGTCGCGATCTGACCGTCTCAGCCGAACTTGCGCTCGACGCCGAGGGCCACTTTCTCGCGCTGCGCAGTTCGAACGTCAGCAATGTCGGCGCCCATTCGGGGTCCTATGTGCCGCTGGTCAAGGGCGTCGGCCTGGCGACCTCCGGCTACCGGATTCCGATTTCGCACATCAAGGCGCGCGCCGTGCTCTCGACCACGATGTGCACGACGCCCTATCGCAGCGCCGGCCGTCCCGAAGTCATCTACGTGATGGAGCGGCTGATCGACAAAGCCGCGCAGGAGCACGGCTTCGATCGCGTCGCCTTGCGCAAGCGCAATCTGATTCCGCCGTCCGCGTTCCCGTACCAGAATCCGCAAGGCATCACCTACGACAACGGCACCTATCGGGCGGTGATGGACCGCGCCATGGAGCTTGGCGACTGGAAGGGCTTCAAGAAGCGCCGCGCCGAGGCGCGCAAGCGCAAGAAGCTCCGCGGCATCGGGCTTTGCTCCTATCTGGAAACGACCGGCGGTTATCCGCGCGAGCGCGCCGACATCACCGTGCAGCCGCAAGGCAAGGTCGACGTCGTGGTCGGCACGCTGTCGAGTGGACAAAGCCACGAGACGACGTTTGCGCAATGCGTTGCCGAATGGCTCGGCGTGCCGTTCGACGACGTCAATATCTTTGAATTCGACACCGACATCGTCAAGGAAGGCGGCGGCTCGCATTCCGCGCGCTCGATGCGGCTCGCCGGCATCGTCATGGGCAATGCCTCCGACGCGATCGTCGAAAAGGGCAAGAAGATCGCCGCCCATATGCTGGAAACGGCCGAGGATGATATCGGATTCGCCGACGGACGCTTCACCGTCAAAGGCACCGACCGCTCGGTCGGCATTTTCGACGCCGCCAAGGCGGCGGCGGAGAATCACAAGGCCCTGCCGGACGATTTGCGCGGGCCGCTCGCCGCCACTTCGGATGAAACCATCCGGCAGCTTGGCTTCCCGTACGGCGCGCATGTCTGCGAAGTCGAGATCGATCCGCAGACCGGCGCGCTCGATCTCGTGCGCTACACCGCCGTCGACGACGTCGGCCGCGCCATCAATCCGATGGTGGTGGACGGGCAAACTCATGGCGGCGCGGCGCAAGGCATCGGCCAGGCGCTGTGGGAGCTGTGCGCCTATGACGCGCAGGGCCAGTTGTTGACCGCGTCCTTCATGGACTACGCCATGCCGCGCGCCGACGTGCTGCCCTCATTCACCACCGACATCAGCGAAGTGCTCACCCCGACCAACAAGCTCGGCGTGCGCGGCGCCGGCGAAGGCGGCACCACCGGCGCGCTCGGCGCCGTCGTCAATGCCGTGGTCGACGCGCTTGCCGAATTCGGCGTCAGCCACATCGAAATGCCGGTGACGCCGGAAAAAATCTGGCGGGCGATTCATTCCTCTGTTCCGTCACCCTGAGGTGCGAGCGAAGCGAGCCTCGAAGGGCGACGGCCGAGGCGCCTCGGCCGCATCCTTCGAGGGCCGCTTCGCGGCCACCTCAGGATGACGGTCATTACTCAATAGGAGCCAACATGCCTGACATTCTGACCAAACAAGACGGACAAATTCTCCACATCACCCTGAACCATCCCGAGCGCGGCAACGCGGTGTCGGACGAGATGGTGGCGGAACTGACCGGCATCATCGGCGGCGCCGACAAGACATCGAGCGTCGTCGTATTGCGCGGCGCCGGCGATGATTTTTGCATCGGCCGCGCGGTGATGGGCTCGACGCCGAAGAAGGACCCCGACGCCTATGAGCGCCGCGCCTTCAGCGATGTCGTGTTCGATTGCTACGGCGCGATGCGCAACGCCAGGATCCCGATTATCGCCGTCGTGCAGGGCCGCGCGCTCGGTTTCGGCTGCGCCATCGCGGCGGCTTGCGATATCACGCTCGCCAGCGACAAAGCGGTGTTTCAGGTGCCCGAAATGGCGCACAACATCCTGCCCACCATGGTGATGTCCTCATTCGTCGATCGCGTACCGCGCAAGGCGATGAGCTACCTGGTCTATTCGCAGGCCGAGATCGGCCCGGAACGTGCGCTCTCGTTCGGCATCGTCAGCGACGTGTTTCCGGCGGCGAAGCTCGACCAAGCTGTCGAGACGACGTGCGCCGCCATCCTCATGGCGCCGCCTCCGGCGATCTACGGCGTGAAGGAATATGTCAAAACCGCTCCCGACATGGCGGTGTTCGGCGCCGTCGAATTCGCCCGCAATCTGCACGCCACCGTCAACTCTTCGGGCGCGATGCGGCGCAAGCACTGACGCCTCCGGATCGGGTGATTCGCCCGCCAGGGCACCGCGACCGAGTTCCATCGCGTCGCCTGCGACACATTTGCGACGCACGAGCGCCACGATCACAGGCGCGCCGCGTCGCAAATGCTGCAAAATCGCTTCGCTGTTGGTATCCGCCCGGGAACATTTTCCGAGCCGCGAAGTGGTCACATTTTCATGCGGCCATGGGGGTGCTGTGAGCCGCCGGGGGGCGGCGCCAGCGGGGTATGTCAAAAGCGGGGTACGTCATGAATTTTGCAAAACAACGCGGGACTGGCGACGGCGACAAGCCGACGGAAGTGGAAATCGAAGGCAATATTCGCGAACTGGTGCGGCGCGACACGACGGCGATGCGCCAGGGCGGCACCGAGAACGAAGTCGCGGCCAACAGCCTCAGTTCTCTGTTGCGCCGCGTGTCGGGCAATTCGGCGCGCGAGATCGACAATCTCATCGGCGAACTGAAAACTCTGCGCGACAAGCTGCAGGCCGACGGCACGCGCGTCGAGCGTGACATCATCGAATACGCGGCGCTCAGCCAATCGGTGAGTCAGTTGACGAAGATCATCGCCGACGGCGTGACGCAGGTGAAAAAAGTACCGGATGCTCCCAGCATCAGCGAATAGTCCGGAAGGCGAGTAGGCGTACCGCGTATCAGTAATATCCCACGGTCGCACCGCCATCGACGGCGATGGCGGTGCCCTGAATATGCCGTCCCTTCTCCGAGCAAAGAAACAGGGTCAGAGCCGCGACGTCGGCGGGCTTGCCGAGCCGGCGTACGCCGTCCCGGGCGGCGGCCTCCTGCTTGAGCTGATCCACCGATTTGCCGGACGCCTTGGCGCGCTGCTCGACGAGCTGAAAGAAGCGCTCGGTCTCGGTCGCGCCCGGGTGAACGACATTGACGTTGACGCCATCGCGCTTGCCGAGTTGCGACAGCGCCTTGGAGAAATTTCCCATCGCGGCGTTCACCGAGGCTCCGATCGAAAAGTCGGCGCCGGGCGAGCGCGCGGCGCCGCCGCCGATGTTGACGACGAATCCCTGCGCGGCCTTGAGCATCGGCCAGAACAGGCGGCACATGCGCACGCAGCCGAACAGCTTCAGCCCGTAGCCGTCCATCCAGGCCTCGTCCGGCAGATCGACAAAATTCCCGGCGCGGGTGGCACCCGCCGAGCACACCAGGATGTCGCAGCGGTCGAATTGCTGTTTGACGCGATCGAACACCTGCCGGCAGCCGTCGAGTGTGCGCAGGTCGGCCGCGATCGCGACCGGCGGCGGGCCGCCCGCCGCGGCGATCGTCTTGCTCGCGGACGCAAGATTCTCCGCGGAAGATGAGACAACGACGGTCTGCGCCCCTTCGCGGGCAAATTCGACGGCGATCTCGCGGCCGATGCCACGGCTCGCACCCGTGACGACCGCGACTTTTCCGGCAAACTCTCCTGGCATCTTAAATCCTTCCCTCAATCGCTTTGAACGGCCATTCCGCGGCCGGTTGCACGGCGCGAAATCCACCGCAGCGGTTGCCGGGCCTGACTACCGGCAATCCATCCTAGCGGACATTGTAATCCGCGCGAAAACTTATAGATTGCCGCGCCGTGTTGGCGTACCACCCTTCCCTCATTCCCCTTATCGCTCGGCGTCGTTTGGAGGCGCGGCCATGATCGTCGTCGCCATCGACATCGGCGGAACATTCACCGACCTCGTCGGCTTCGACGAAAAGGCTGGCCGTTTCGTCGAAGCCAAGAGCCTCACCACGCCGCGTGAGCTGACCCAGGGAATACTCGACTGTATCCGCAAGTGCGGGCTCGAGGCGTCCGCCATCGACGAGCTGATCCACGGCTCGACCACCGCGATCAATACGCTGATCGAGCGCACCGGCGCCAAGACCGGGCTGATCGTCACCAGCGGCACCCGCGATGTCTACATCGTCGGTCGCGGCAATCGCCCCGAGGCCTACAATCTGTTCTTCCACCGCCACAAGCCACTGGTACCGCGCCACCTCACACGCGAAATCGAGGAGCGGCTGACGAGTTCGGGCGAAGTCTTCCGGCCACTCAACAAGGCAAGCGTCACCGAGGCCTGCCGCGTGCTCGCCGCCGAAGGCGTCGAGGCGGTGGCGGTCTGTCTCCTGCACTCCTACGTCGATCCGGCGCATGAGCGGATCGTCGGCGACATGGTGAGCGAGGCGTTGCCCAACGCCTACCTGTCGCTGTCGCACGATATTCTGCGCGAGTATCGCGAGTTCGAACGGCTGTCGACCACGGTGGTCAACGCCTATATCGGGCCGCGCGTCGGCGGCTATGTAAAGAACCTGAAATCGCGGCTGGCGGGCGCAGGCTTTGACGGCGAGCTGTCGATCATGCGCTCCAACGGCGGAGTGATGACGCCCGAAGTGGCGACGGCCCGCCCGGTGGCGATGATGGAATCCGGACCGGTCGGAGGCATCATCGCGTCGGCGCGCGTCGGCGAAAAACTTGGCTTCGGCAACGTCATCTCGTTCGACATGGGCGGCACCACGGCAAAGACCAGCCTGGTGCGCGACGGCGAGCCGACGCTGGCGCCGGGCTATTACGTCGGCGGCTACGCCAGCGGCCATCCGGTCATGCTGCCGATGATCGACGTCGTTGAAGTCGGCGCCGGCGGCGGCAGCATCGCCTGGATCGACGATGTCGGCGCGCTCAAGGTCGGCCCGCACAGCGCCGGCGCCGATCCAGGCCCGATCTGCTATCGGGGCGGCGGCACCGAGCCGACCATTACCGACGCCAACGTGGTGCTCGGCCGGCTCGATCCGAAAAACTTTCTCGGCGGCACCATGGAGCTCGACGCCGACGGCGCACGCAAAGGCGTGGCCGACAAGATCGCCAAGCCACTGGCGATGGACCCGCGCGCGGCCGCGCAGGCGATCCTGGAGATCGCCGTTTCCAAAATGTCGCTCGCGGTGCGCGAGGTGTCGGTCGAGAAGGGCTACGACCCGCGCGATTTCGTGCTGGTGGCGTCCGGCGGCGCCGGACCGCTGCATATCTGCGCGATTGCGCGGGAGCTGCACATCCCGAAAGTCATCGTGCCGCTGTTTCCCTCGCACTTCTCCGCACTCGGCATGCTGCTCGCCGATGAGCGCCACGATTTCATCCGCACCTTCTACTGCGACCTTGCCAATCTCGATTTCGCCGCCCTGCTTGCCGTACACGACGAAATGGCCGAGGAAGCAAAGCATAGCCTGCGCCACGCGCGCGATTCCGAATTGCAGATCGCGCTCGATCTGCGTTACGTCGGGCAGGAATTCACGCTGTCGGTCCCGGTGTCGCGCGATGCGATCAAAAAAGGCGACCGGCAAAAAATCCGTGCGGCTTTCGATGCGCTCTATGAGCATCGCTATTCGCACAAATCGCCCGACGAGCCGGTGGAGATGGTCAATATCCGCCTCGCCGCCATCGGCAAGCGGCAGAAGCTGCGCTTCCCGCGGCTGACCCGCCGCGCCGCAGCGAAGGCAATGCGCCGCCGCGACGTCTATCTGGGCGACACCCGCAAACCGGTGTCGTGCCCGATCTACCAGCGCGGTGAACTCGGCGCCGGCGCGCGCATCAAGGGGCCGGCCCTGATCGAGGAGCACGGCACCACCACCGTGCTGTTCGCCAACGATCGCTGCACCGTGGCGCCGTCGGGCGAACTGATCATCGATGTCGGAGGCGCCAAATGACCAAGAAAGTCAAAAAGCGCCGGCAAGCCGGCAAGAGGAAGCCGCTTGACCCGGTGACGCTCGAAGTCATCCGCAATGCGCTGCCTGCCATCGCCAACGAGATGGCCGCCGATCTCCAGCGCACGTCCTACAACATGATGATCTACGAGGTGCGCGACTTCTGCACCTCGCTCGTCAACACCAAGGGCGAACTGATCTCGCAGAATGTCGGCGGTGTGTCGCATTTCGTCGCCGACCTCGGCGTCATCATCACCGATGTGATGAAGCGCTACGGGCCGAAAGGCTTCGCCGAAGGCGACGTGATCATCACCAATCACCAGGCGGTCGCCGGGCAGCACCTCAACAACATCGTCATCTACATGCCCTATTTCCACAAGGGCGAGCTGTTGATGTTCGCGATGGTGCGCGCGCATTGGATCGACGTCGGCGGAATGTCGACCGGCTTCGGCGCCGGCCCGAGCGTCGGCGATCCGTGGCTCGAGGGCCTGCAGCTCGACCAGCTGAAAATCTACGAGGCCGGCAAGCTCAACGAGACGCTCTATCGCGTGCTCAAGGACAACATCCGCTTCCCGGAATCCTCGCTCGGCGACATGAAATCGCAGATGGCGGCGTGCCGTCTCGCGGTGCGGCGCATGAACGAGCTGTTCGACAAATACGGCAAGGACACGATCCTTTCAGCCATCGCGCAGATCTTCGACGAGACCGAGCGCAAGTGCCGCAACGTCGTCGAGAAACTGAAAGACGGCGTCTACGAGGCAAGCTCCTTCCTCGACGATGACGGCGTCAAGCGCGACGAGCGGCTCAATCTCGCCGCCAGGGTGACGATCGACCACGGCAGCATGACGATCGACCTGTCCGGTTGCTCCGGCGAGCGCAAGGCCGCCGTCAATTCGCGCACCTACGCGGGCGCGCGCGTCGCCTACAAGGCGCTGACCGGACCGCTCGAGCCCGTCAACGAGGGCTCGTTCCGCGCGCTCGAGGTGATCATCCCGGAAGGCAACATCATGATGGCGCGCTATCCGGCGCCGATGTCGGGCTGGAGCATGGTGGTGCCGACGGTGGTCGACACCATCGTCAAGGCGCTCGGCCCCGCCATGAAGGATCGGGTGCCCGCCGGTCACCACGGCCTGCTGGGCGGCGCGGTGGTATTCTTCGGCGTGCATCCAAAGACCGGGCGCCGCTTCGTCGTACAGAGCATCGAGGGGGGCGGCTGGGGTGGCCGGCCGAGCGAGGACGGCGAATCCGGTACGGTATCGGTCTGCCAGGGCGACGTGCGCAACGCCTCGATCGAGGGCATCGAGCTGAAATGCCCGGTCATCGTCGAAAGCCGGGCGCTGCGCACCGATTCCGGCGGCGCCGGCAAACACCGCGGCGGCCTCGGCCTGGATACCTGCGTGCGCAATCTGGTGGATGGCCGCTGGAATTTCGACCACCCGAGCCGCGAGCACTGCCCGCCCTGGGGCATGTGGGGGGGCAAGCCCGGCACGCACGGCGAATTCCTGCTGCGCCTGCCCGGCGAAAACGATTTCCGCTCCATGGACGCGCCCCACTATCCGGTGCCGGTACAATCGGAGGTTATCGTGCGAACCGGGGGCGGCGGGGGCTGGGGCGACCCGCTGCAACGCGAAGCCGTGCAGGTTCGCGCCGATGTGATCGAGGAGCTGGTATCCCGCAACGCCGCCGAGAAGTTGTATGGCGTGGTGCTCAGAGACGATTTGACGCTTGACGAACAAGAGACCGAGCGGCGCCGAAATGCGCTAAGATCGGCGGTGAAAAGGGAGGAATCCGGTGGCAGCGAGCGGCGCAGTCCTTGACCCATTGGGCGTGAAATTCGCTCCGTCGTCGCGGCCGGGCCGAGGCGGGGGCGGAAGTCCACGCCGGCGTCCCCATCGTCCACGTCCGGACACGCCGCCGCGGCTTCCGCCGCGTCAGGAGATTCGGCCTGATCCTGGAAAGCGGTTCGGCTCGTCAATCGCCCGCTCCATCGTCACTGCGCTCGCGTCGGTTCTGCTCCTGATCGGACCCATGCTGCTGCCGGCCGTTGCCGCCGATACGATCCGCGTTGGCAATGTCGGCGCGGTGGCGTTCTCGTTCGTGCCCACCAATGTCGGCAAAGAGACCGGCATCTTCGCCAAGAACGGCCTCGATGTTCAGATTGTCGGCTTCGGCGGCGACGCTAAGCTCCAGCAGGCGATGACGGCGCACGCCGTCGATGTCGGGCTGGGCTCCGGCCCCGGGATGGCCTTCATCGTCAAGGGTTCGCCCGTCAAGGCGATTGCCGATATTGCCGGGCCGCCGCTGATCTTCGCGCTCGTGGTTCGCGCCGACAATTCGGTCAAGACCATCGAAGATCTCAAAGGCCGCAAAGTCGGCATTTCCACCGTCGGCTCCGCGACCAGCTGGCTGATGAACGAGGTGTCGCGCCAGCATGGCTGGGGCTACACCGGATTTACCGAAGTGCCGATCGGCGACAATGCGGCGCGCCTCGCCGCGCTGAAAGCGGGCGCGATCGATGGCTGCGTCGTGGACGTCGGCTCGGCGCTCAACTTCGTCCAGCACGGCGACGGCCGCATCCTGATGCGCTTCGGCGGCGTGGCCAAGAATTTCATCATGCATGTCATCTTCGCCACCGACCAGGCCATGGCGGATAAGCCGGCGGATCTGCGCGCCTTCGTCAAAGGCTGGTTCGAAAGCATCGCCTACATGCGCACGCACAAGGAGAAGACGGTCGAGATCGCGCAGACCGTCATGCATACGGACACGAAGACGACCGGCGCGATCTATGACGAATTGATGCCGATGTTCACCGACGACGGCCACTTCGATCCGAAAGCGCTCGCCGTGCTGCGGCGATCGTTCGTCGAAATGAAAATACTTCCGGCCGAACCGGATATGAGCAAGCTTTATACCGAGGCGTTCCTGCCGAAGAATTGAACCGGCAGCGCGTTGGGAGGTTGCCTTGATCCGTTTACTGACGGCTCTTGCCAGATCACTGGTAGGCTTGGCGGCTGCGTGCGCGCTGGCCGCCCCGCAAGCGAACGCGGCCGAGACCTTGCGCGTCGGCAAGGCGGTGCCGGAAGCCTTTTCGTTCACGCCGCTCGATATCGGCATCCGCAAGGGCTTCTTCAAACAAAACGGCCTCGATGTCACCGAAATCGCCTCGGCGGGCGACGCCAAGTTGCAGCAGGCGATGGCGTCGAACAGCATCGACATCGGCATCGGTTCTGGGCCGGGGCTCGCGTTCATCGTCAAAGGCTCGCCCGTCAAGGGCGTGGCCGAGATGGCGGGGCCACCGCTTCTGCTCGCCATCGTGGTGCGGCCCGACGGACCCAAAACCGTGGCCGACCTCAAGGGCAAGAAGATCAGCGTTTCGACCGCGGGCTCCCTGACCTACTGGCTGGTCAGCAACACGTCGCGTCGCCAGGGCTGGGGCCCGAACGGAATCACGATCCTGCCGATGGGCGCCATGGTCGGTCAGCTCGCCGCGCTGCGGCGACACGAGATCGATGGCACCATCATGGACGTTTCGACCGCGTACGATCTCGTCAAGAAGGGCGACGGCCGCATCCTGGTGCGCTTTACCGATCTGAACGAGTTCGTCACCCATGTGATATTCGCGACCAACACTCTGATCGCGACCCGGCCCGACACGATCCGGGCGTTTCTCAAGGGCTGGTTCCAGACCATCGCCTTTATGCGCGCCAACAAGGCCGAGACCGTCGCCATCAATACCCAGGTCTTGCAAAAGGACGCCGATATCATTAGCCGAACCTATGATGACGTGATGCCGATGTTCAGCAGCGACGGCCGTTTCAATAAAAAGGGCCTCGATGTGCTGGCAAAATCGTTCGTCGATCTGCACACGTTGCCGACCGAGCCGGATATGAGCAAGCTTTACACCGAGGCTTTTCTGCCCTCGGCAGCAAAGTAGGACAGACCGCCCGAATGCCGCAGATCGCCCAGTTTTTTGCCGACACGGTTTGCCCCGCATGACCGCCGGCGACGTCGCAGTGCGCATCAAGGCTGTCGGCCATCAGTTCGGCGAGGCGGGCGAGACGCAATACGTGCGCGCGCTCGCCGACACATCGCTCGACATCATGCGAGGCGAACTGCTCTGCCTGATCGGACCGAGCGGCTGCGGCAAGAGCACCTTGCTCAACGTGGTTGGCGGTCTGATGGAGCCGACCAACGGGAGTGTCGAAGTTTCGGGCAAGCTCTTGCACGGACCGCGGCCGCACGAGATCGCCTTCGTGTTCCAGGAGAACGCGCTGTTTCCCTGGAATACGGTCGAGGAAAACGTCCGGCTCGGCATGCTGTTTCAGGGCGTGCCGAAATCCGAACACGAAGCGCGGACCCGGAAATCGCTCCAGGCCGTCGGCCTGGCCGATTTTGCGCGGCATTATCCCGGCCAGCTTTCCGGCGGCATGCGCCAGCGCGCGGCCTTGGCGCGGGCGCTGGCGCTCCAGACCGGAATTCTCCTGATGGATGAGCCGTTCGGGGCGCTGGACGAACAGACCCGCATGATTCTCGGCGAGGATCTCTCCGTGCTGCTGTCGCAGACCGAGAAAACGATTGTGTTCGTCACCCACAGTCTGGGCGAAGCGGTCTTCCTGGCCGATCGGGTCGCGGTGTTTTCAGCGCGGCCGGGAACGATCAAGAAAATCATCAAGGTCGACGAGCCGCATCCACGCAAGCCGAGCTTTGTCACGTCGGAGAAATTCACCGAGCTGCGCAACGAGCTGTATGCGCTGCTGCACGACGAAATCCGCAAGGCGGTTTCGGAGACGGCACCCAAGCGCAACGGCGCGGCGGGCGCCGCATAATGGCGCGCCGCACCGAACGAGCGCGGCAGCTTGCCAGCCGGAGCGTGCAGATCGGCTTCTTGCTCGCGCTCCTGCTGCTCTGGTATCTCGCCACGAATTTCTGGGGCGTCAATCGCCTGCTGCTGCCCAATCCCGTCGATGTGTGGGAGCAGCTCATGGATGTACTGCGCAGCGGCAACTATCTGCCGGATCTGCGCGTGACCGCCACCGAGTTCGTCGTGGCGTTTTTGCTGTCGACGACCGCCGGCACCGTCATCGGCTTTTTCATCAGCCGCTCGCGCTTTTGGACCCGCGTCTTCGAACCGCTGCTGGCAGGCGTTTTCTCGATCCCGATCATCCTGTTCCTGCCGCTCTACGTGCTGTTCTTCGGCCTCGGCCTGGAATCCAAGATCGCGCTCGGTACCACGATCAGCTTCTTTCCTATCGTGCTCGCCACCATCGCGGGCTTCAGCAACGTCGATCGCACGCTGATCACGGCGGCGCGGTCCATGGGTGCATCCAACTGGCTGTTGTTCCGGCACGTGCTGCTGCCGGCGGCGCTGCCCGTCATCCTCGGCGGCCTGCGCATCGGCTTCACCATCTGCCTGCTCTCCATTCTCGGCAGCGAGACCATCGCGTCGCTCGCCGGTCTCGGCCATCACATCGTCGAACTGGCCGAGAGTATGGAGATGTCGCGCATGTTCGCCTACATCACCTTCGTCGTCGTCATGGTGGCGCTGCTCAACGCGGCGGTATCGCATCTCGAAGCCCGCGGAAGGCGCCGCGGATGAGCGCGACGCCATCAAGCCCAGCGCTGGAGTCCGGTCTGCGCGGGAACGGGCGGACTTTGGCGTCGGGGCGGCGCTTCTTTCTGCGGCATCCCGGAATTGTCAGGCTCGGCATCGTCATTCTCATTATGATCGGATGGGAGATAGCCGCGCGCTGGTTCATGGATCCGCTGTTCGTCGCTCCACCGTCGCGTGTCTTCACACAATTCGGCAGCGTGCTGGGCACGGCCGGCATCCCGGCGGCGCTGCGGCTCACGTTCTTCGAACTGGCCGTCGCGTTTCTCATTGCGGTTGTCTTCGGCCTCGTCATCGGGCTCGCCATCGGGCTGCAACCTTTCGCGCGGCGGAGCCTGATGCCGATCGTGCTCCTGGTCTATGGCCTGCCGCAGATCACGATCCTGCCGCTGTTCATTCTGGCCTTCGGCATCGGCGCGGAGTTCGAAGATTGCGTTCGGCGTCACTCACGGCGTTTTTCCGATCGTCATCACCGTGGTGGCCGGGGTGCAGAACCTCAAGCCGATCCTGCTCACCAGTGCGCGCTCGATGGGTGCAAGCCGCTGGCAATTGCTGCGTTACGTGATCTTTCCCCACATGATCCCGAGCTTCTTCGCCGGCATGCGGCTTGGTATGAGCGGCGTCCTGCTCGGCGTGCTGCTGTCGGAGCTCTACGTCTCGACCGCAGGTATCGGCTATTTCACCCAGATGTTCACCGAGAATTTCGATCCCACCAAGCTGTTCGGGCTGATCGCCATGCTGGCCGCAATGGCGATCGCTCTCAACGAGATCGTGCGCCGCGCCGAAGTTCATTTCAGCCGCTGGCGCTAGGAGAATCAAATGGCAAAGCTGAAGCTGACCGTCGCCTGCGGCGATTACGAAATCGTGCGGGCGCTGACCGACGGCTCGGTCGAGTGCGACGGCATTGAGCTGGTCATGCTGACCGGCATGGGGTCGCGCGAGCGCCACTGGCGCATGGCGCGCAAGACCGAGTTCGACGTGTGCGAAATCAATATCGGCGGCTTTCTGATGGGCCGCGACCGCGGCGAACCGCTCACCGCCATTCCGGTGTTTCTGCACCGGCGCTTCCGCCACGGCTTTGCTTTCGTCAATGTCAATTCCGGCATCCGGACGCCGAAGGACCTGATCGGCAAAAAAATCGGCGGCACCAATTTCCAGCCAGCTTCGAATATCTGGATGCGCGGCATTCTCGAAGAGCAATACGGCGTGCCGCATCGGCAATGCACCTGGGTGGTCGAGCGTGAAGAGGACGTGGAATTCACGCCCGCCAAGGACCTGCGCATCGAGATGGCGCCGCACGGCAAGCGGCTCGATGTCATGCTGGCAGAAGGCGAGATCCCGGCGATGCTCTCGCCCGACATTCCGCGGCTGTTCCTCGAAGGCGACAAGCGCATCGTGCGCCTGTTTCCAAACTACAAAGACATGGAGATCGCCTACTTTCGCCAGACCGGCATATTTCCGATCATGCACGTCACCGTCGTGCGTCAGGAGATCGTCGACAAATATCCGTGGGTGGCGACCAACCTTGTCAAGGCGTTCAACGCGGCCAAGGCGCTGGCCTACCGCCGCATCGCCAATCCGCGTGTGGTGCCGCTGGCCTGGATCAGGACCGCCTGGGAGGAACAGCAGGACGTGCTGGGTGACGATCCGTGGGCCTATGGCCTCACCGACGCCAATCGCAAGAACCTGGAGACCGTGCAGCGCTATTGCCACCAGCAGGGCCTGATCAGCCGCGAGGCGCCGCTCGAGGAGCTGTTCGCCGACACCGATCTTGGCGATGCCGGCGAGGGCGCGGAGAATATATAAAATACGTCGTCATCCTGAGGTGGCCGCGAAGCGGCCCTCGAAGGATGCGGCCGAGGCGCCCGGGCCGTCGCCCTAACGAAATCGGCGATTGCCGATTTCGAAACCAACCAGTCCAAGTCGGCTATGGCCGACTTGGTTGGCTCGCTTCGCTCGCACCTCAGGGTGACGGAACAGGAGGGAAACCATGCCCGAAGTCCAAAAAGACGATCCGGCCTTTCTCTATTTCCCGACAAATTATCGCTGGTCGATGGGCCTGCTGATCTGCCTCGGCGGCGCGCCGTGGACCGGCGTCGATATCGACGAGGTCAACCGCGTCGGCCGCGCGCTACTCGACAAGGTCGGCGACGACACCGCGTGGTTCGAGGAATGGGCCCGCATGGGCGACAAGATCGAAGCCCGCGGCCGCGACGCCGAACGCGCCGGGCACAAGCTCACCGCGGCGTCGTGCTTCATCCGCGCGTCGCGCTACTACCAGACCGGCGAACGCTTCATTCATCCGCGCTCGCAGCGCAGCCAGGACGTCTATGCAAAGTCGGTGAGTCTCTTCAAGGACGCCGCCGCCATCATCCGCCGACCCCGCATCGAGCCGGTCGAAATCCCGTATGGAAATACAAGCCTGCCGGGACTGCTGGTGCATCCCGATCCGGAAGTCACGCGCGGCCGCCCCGCCCCCGCCATGGTGTTCTTCGACGGCTTCGACGTCACCAAGGAACTGCAATACGGCTACGGCGTGCCCGACCTCGCGGCGCGCGGCGTCGGCTGCCTGATCGTGGACGGTCCGGGCAACGGCGAGAGCGTGCGCTTTCGCAATCTGCCGCTCATCGCGGAGACCGAACACTATGCGACGCCGGTCTACGACTATCTCGCCGGGCGCAGCGAGTTCGACGAAAAGCGCATCGGCGTGATGGCGCTGAGCCTCGGCGGCTATTACGCGCCGCGCGCGGCGTCGCTCGAGCAGCGCTTCGCCTGCTGCGTCGCCTGGGGTGCGCAGTGGGACTATCACGAAATCTGGGCGCGCCGCCTCGAGCTGCTCGATTCCGGCAAGGTGCTGTCGCTGTCGGTGCCGCCGGAGCATCTGCAATGGGTGCTCGGCGCCTCCGACCGCGCCTCGGCGCTCAAGATCCTCGAAGGCTTCCGCCTCGACGGCATCGTGCAGAAGATGACCTGCCCGTTCCTGTTGCTGCACGGCGCCGGCGACGAGCAGATCCCGCTCGCCATCGCCGAAAAACTTTACGATGCGGTCGGCTCCAAGCAGAAGGCGCTCAAGGTCTTCACCCGCGAGGAAGGCGGCTTTCATCACTGCCAGGTGGACAATCCGACCATCGGCGTGCACTACATGTGGGACTGGATTTCAGACGTGTTGAACGCGGGGGCGTAATTTAGCCATGGCGAAAACCGCAAAGAAAAGGATACGGCCGAAGGTCAAGTCCCCCGCTAAGCGCCCAGCGCGAAGCGCGAGCAAGAGCGCCACGAAGGGTAAATCGAAGGCCGCCCCCAACGGCCCGTTGTATCTGACCGAAGCCGACGTCCAGCGCCTCGCGACCGTCAAGGACGCGATTGCGGCGCTTGAGCTCGCGTTCGAGACCTGGCCCGACGCCACCACCGCCAATCTGCCCCGGCAGCGCGCCCAGGTCGGCAAGGGCTCGTTCAACCTGATGGGCGCCGCCTTGGGTGCGTCGGAAATCTTCGGGCTGAAAGCGTATTACGGCGCCCCCGGCGGACGCTTCCATGTGCTGCTGTACTCATCGCGCGACGGCAGCCTGAAAGCGATGATCGAAGCCGATCATCTCGGCCGCATGCGCACCGGCGCGGCGAGCGGGCTGGCGACCAAGATTCTCGCCAATCCGAACGCGCGCACGCTCGGCGTGATTGGCGGCGGGCGGCAGGCCCTCACGCAAGTCGCCGCCGTCTGCGCCGTGCGCAAGATCGAAACGGTGCGCGTCTTCACTCGCACCGCGGAAAACCGCGAGGCATTTGCCAAAGAGATCGAACGCAAGCTGCGCGTCGCGGCGGAGCCGGTTGCGACCGGCGAGGCCGCGATCGGCGAGGCCGACGTCGTCATCACCATCACCAAATCGGCGGAGCCGGTGCTGCGCGCCAACTGGCTCAAGTCCGGCGTCCACGTCAACGCCGCCGGCGCCAACTCGGCGTCACGCCGCGAGGTCGACGCCGAAACGGTGCTGCGCGCCACCGTGCGCGCCACCGATCAGGTGGTGCAGGCCCGCGCCGAAGCCGGCGAATACCGCGACCTCGTCACCGCCGGCCGCCTGCAATGGCAGGACATCGTCGAACTCGGCGATGTTTTGACAGAGAAGGCGCCAGGCCGTCGCGGCCCCCACGACATCACGCTGTTCAAGTCGCTCGGCATAGCGCTCGAAGACATCGCCTTCGCCGATCTGATCTGGCGCCGCGCGATCGAGCGCGGGGTCGGGAAGGCGATGCCGTATGGCGCCGGCACGCGAGGTATGGCGTAGCGGCGAAAGCAATCTCCGCCGGTATCGAAGCCTCACTGTTTGTATTGGACGATGGAACACGGGGGAGAGCGCGAACCCGCTAAGGGCTTTCGCTCACCGCCCCACATTGCCTGCTGTTTTTTCCGTGCTTCTTGAGCTTTCTTCTCTGCCTCCTCGGCTGCGGCGAAGTCATATGGCGCATTGTAGACGGAGGCAAAATCCCGCGAAGGAATAGTAATGTCGAGCGCCTCGCCTTTCAGCGGCGGAGCCTCGACACGTATCTGATGCGCGGCGCCAAGCATCTTCATTAACTGCGGATCGATCTCGATTCGCGCCAGACAGCCGGTAAGATCGCAAGTGACGTATTTCATATGCACCGGCTGTCCTTGATCGAAGGCTATCGCCAGACCCTGACTCAGATCGCGCGACAAAGGCACCGTAACCTGCAGCAGCGGCTTCGGTGGACTGGTGTCGCCGGCAATGACCATAAGTTGCGTCACAGGATTCCCTGAAGGGTTTTGCACCAAAAGCCCCGTAAAACACGTTTTCTCACTGGCCCTCGTCGGGGTGTGCAAACAGAATTTCTTCCACGGACTGTAGATAAGCTGGTGGTCATCGGCCGCAGCGGGGCAAGACAGACACACAAGCAAGGCGAACCACGTGAGTGCGAAAGCAACGCCGATCTCGTGCCCTTTTGTTCGACGATTTTTCATGGCGGCAAACCTCTGAAGCGCACTGTGGCGCGTGGGCTGGAATCCAACCCACAATCGCGGCGGCGCCTTGACTGCAATTTGTCAGAACGGCTCGACGATTGCTGTTTCGAGTGAACGTCGTCACGGTGCGCCGGGCGCGGCCGCCATCGCCTTCACCTGCGCCGCAACGATATCCCGCAGCGCCATCACGGCGCGGGCGTTGCGCTCGTCCTTGCGGTAGGCGAGGCTCAGATGGCGTCGGCTTGCGCACGCACGGCGCCAACCGATCAATGAGGCAACAGCGCCTCGGTTGAATTTGCAGGGACGAACATTGAATTCTTGCCGTTGTCGTGCGTGTCGTGTGCGTCCGGACCAGTCGTCATGTAGGTCACGAATTTCGGCGCATCGTTGCTGCCAGTGTAACAGCCGCTCGGAGCGTACGCTATAAATTGCCCATCGGCGAACCCGGCGAGGCTGAGGAGTTCCTTGCCGTCAGCCATGTTCCAAATTTTCATGGTGCCGTCTTCGCTGGCCGAGATCATCCATTTCCGGTTTGGGTGAAAGGCTACGGCCTCGACATCCTCGGTATGTCCCATGAACACCGTACGCGCGCCTGACTTCAAGTCCCACAGGTCGACCGCAGGGGCCTCCTTCTTAGAGGCGCCTTCACCCACGGCGACCTGCTCACCGTCGCGCGACCAAGCCAGCGAATTCGCACCGTCGTGGGTCCCTGTGTACGTGCTGCGCAACGTCCGAGCGGCTGCATCCCACAGCTTGAGAACGTTCCTGCTGCTGTCGACGCCGACCGAAGCCACAAGATTCCCCTTCGGAGAGTAGGCCACGTGAAGCAGCTTCCCGCTCGTGACGGGCACGTCGCGTATCTTTTGGTCTTCCGTGAAAAAACGGAGCTTGCCGTCGAACGAGGCGGTAACCAACGCGCCGGAGTTATTCGGCGCAAAGCTCAGCGAGCGCACAGGACTGTTCGAGTCACCCCATTTACGAATGCGACTCGCATCCTGCAAATCCCATATCCAAACATTCCCATCCTGACCAGCCGAAGCTATGAAACGCGCATTCTTCGCCGGGGCGAATTCCACTCCGTTTTGTTTCACCGGCCCATTATCATCGCTCGCCTTGAATGTCGCCTTAGGTGTAAAGGTGTTGGCGTTCCACACCCGCACGGTGCCGTCCCAACTCGCCGACGCCAGTAAGCTGCTATCCGCAGAGAAAGCGACAGAATAAATTGGCTCGTTACCCGCGTGAATTTCATTGAGCCACTTCAAATTCTCTGCGTTCCAAACGCGGATAATGCCATCGTCGCCCGCGCTGACAACGCGAAGACCATCCGGGGACATCGCAACGGTGCGCAGCGATCGCGGCTTGACAGTAAGCTTGAGTGTGTCCGATGGCTGTGGCTCTCCGCCGATAGCAGCGGGCACACGTGTGTTGCCCGGGCGACAAGCCGCCCACGCAGCGAAATTAGGCGATCCCCCCGTTCCAGCGCTTCCGGTCCCCGAATTTGAAGGCTTTGCTGTCGCTGAAGGCGCAGCCGTTGCGGGAGGTGAGCTTTGCGACGGGATCGCAGGCGCGGACCTCGGGCTTGCAGGTGGCGTTGCTACCGGAGAGGCCGGAGACGGCGCTGTAGCGATTTGCGTCGGCGGCGGCGTCGATCCGTTCCCGGGAACTGCTGCCCCTTTGAATTGAGAGGGTACGCGAGAGTATTCGAATACGGCTGTCCCTCCAGCAAGCAGAATGGCAACAAGCGCATATCCAGCCAACATCCGTGCCCAATGTAACCGCCGCTCTGGCAACGACGAGAGGCCCGGTGGCCCACCGGGTTGCGCCACCAAGGTATCGTTCGCCTGAGATGCTGTGCCGGACGCTACCGCAAGCGAGAGCTGCCCGTCTGACACATTTGCCTGCTGGCCGGTGGGCGCCCCGGCGGATTCGGCGCCTTTACGTTCGGCCGGCTCTCCGGGCAACGATGAAGTACGCTTGTCATCCTGCGTGCGCCTAGGCCGTGACCGCCGCGGCTTTGCGGGCTTTGTTGGTTCGACACGATGCGTGGGTTTCGCCGCGATCTCTTCCGGGACGGCGCTGGCCTCCGCAGCTCCAGCTGCGGAGGCCTTTTGCTCCGCGTCCACTATTGTAGAACTTTTTGTCTCAGTGTTCGTTTCTGGTTGCGCAGGTTGTGGCTCCCAGGGCAATCGCAGTGCATTGGCTATATTGCTGCAGAATTGGATCAGCTTTGCTCGAATTGCGGCGTCACTAAGCTCTCGGGGCCGATAATCTCGCCAATCGAGGTACTGTCGCTCCTTAACAATTTTGAGCACTGGATTTTGTTGCCAAGTGCCGTCGTCGAGCTCGGGCACGGGGATGTAGAGGATCGGAAAAATAAGGTCGCCGCGGCCAAGCTGTGTCTCTCGCGTCAGAAACGATTCAAATTCGAATGCGCAATAACTGCTACCTACAGCGCGCGGCGTCACGATTGGAACAAAGAAGACCGATTGATTGATCGCATCCGAAATTTCCTTTCGCCACGGAGCGCCATGCGGGATGGCAAATTTGTCCTGCCAAATTCGGAAATTGCTCCGGTTGCGGCCGAGTTGTGCGGCCAATTCGACTTGAATCGCATTCCGAAAACTCGAGAGTGCGGCGTCGAAATCCTCATCATCTTCGCGTGAATAGCTGAAGAAGCCGACGAGACCGTCTGAAAAGTATTTGGCGAGCGACACCATGGCACTCCGACTGTTGGTCTAATTTTTGCCATTTTTCAGCCAAATTGCAACCATCAGTTATTCCGGTAGTCAGCATGCCACGGCCGATCGGTCGCCATCGCCTTCACCTGCGCCGCAACGATATCCCGCAGCGCCATCACGGCGCGCGCGTTGCGCTGGTCCTTGCGGTAGGCGAGGCTGAGCGTCCAGGTGAGCTTCGGCTTGCGCAGGCGCACGGCGGAAAGCTGTTTGCGTTCGACCTCGCGGCGCACCGAGCTTAGAGGCAGCACGGTGTAGCCGAGGCCGGCGGCGACAAAGGCCTTGGTGGTGGTGTAGCCGTCGACCTGCACGGCCACATCGAACTTGCCGCCCTGCTCGGCCATGACGCGCTCCAGCAACATGCGCAGGCCGTGCGTCCGATGCGGCAGAACAAGGGGCAAACGGTCCAGCAGCATTCCGCTTTTCACCGGCGGATGGCCGGATTTTCCCCTGCCCGGCCCGACGAGAAACATCGGCTCTTCGAACAGCGGTTCGATTTCTATGCCTTGATGACGCGGCGGATTGTGCATCAGGCAGAGCGTAAGCTCCTGGTCGATCAGCCGCTTGAAGATGAAAGCGCTGACGCCCTCGACGAAGTTGAGCCGCACGTCCGGGTACCGCGCGGCGCATTCCCGCACAATGCCCGGTCCCACCGCCTCACTGACCGTCGGACTGACGCCGACCGTGAGCGTGCCGCGGATGCGCGAGCCATGCGCGCGCACGTCGTCCGCGGTCTGCGCCACCTGGCGGATCAGCGAATGTGCGCGTTCCAGCAGCAACAGCCCGGCCTCGGTCAGTTCAAGCTGCCGCCCGGCGCGCAGGATCAGCTCGAGCCCAAGTTCGTCTTCGAGCTTCTGCATTTGCCGGCTCAACGCCGGCTGCGCGATACCAAGCTGCACCGCGGCTTTGGAAAAGCTGCGCGCCTCGGCCACATAGACGAAATAACGGAGCGCCCGGAGATCCATCGGTGGCCATGCCGAAACGGCATAATTCATATCGGTATTATATCTTAGACGATAGGGCCGCGACCGGATAGCCTCCCCGGCAAAATCTCACCGCGTCCGGAGGAAACGCAATGTCCCAGGCAACCCCGCAAATCATCATCACAGACACCAAGGCCATGGATTTTGAGGAGGTCCGCCGCGGCCGCGTGCACATGATCCGGCGCAAGCGGCTGCCGCTGGAGACCGGCGTTCCCGGCCTCACCATGGAGTATTCGCTGTCGGTCGTGCCCGACGGCTATTTCACCCCGCGCCACCGGCATAATTTCGATCAGATCCGCTACACGCTGTCCGGTCTCCAGAGCACCGGCCTCGGCGATCTCGCCGCCGGCGAGTGCGGCTACTTTCCCGAAGGCGCCTATTACGGGCCGCAGAAGCAGGAAGGCCAGTGCGAATGCCTGGTCTTGCAGTTTCAGGGCGCGAGCGGCGAGCACCTTCTGTCCAACGAGGAGATGAACGCGACCTACGAAAAGCTCCTCAAGTCCGGCGGCAAGTTCGAGAACGGCGTCTACAAGGGCTTCAAGCCGGACGGCTCGCCGAAGAACAAGGATTCCTACGAGGCGATCTGGGAAGAGCACGAGGGCCGCGATCTCGAATTCCCGCCGCTGCGCTACCGCACGCCGGTGATGATGCTGGCGGAGAATTATCGCTTCTGGCCCGATCGCAAGCGGCCGGGCATCGAGATCAAGCATCTCGGCACCTTCAGCGAGGCGCGCACCGGCATCAGCTTCCTGAGGCTGAAGCCCGGCGCCGTGATCGCCGTCGGCGTGCAGGACGATGCGGAATTGCGCTTTCTGCTCGGCGGCTCATTCGAGTACGACGGCAAGACCTGGAGCGAGGGCACCTACATGTTCCTGCCGAACGGCGCCGCCGTGAAAGACCTGCGTTCGTCAGCCGGGGCAACGTTCTTCGTCATCACGCTGCCGATGCTGGCGGATCTCGTCGCGGCCGCACGCAATCCGGCCGGCAAGCATCCGGCGATGCCGGCACACGCCAGCGCCTAGCTGCAGGAAGCGCGTCACAAAAAGCGCGCCGCGCAACGCACCCACGATCTACTGCGGGAGGACTCCGATGTTACGAAAAGCCTTCGTGGCTTGCCTTGGCCTGGCGCTATCGGCCGTCGCGCCGGCGGCTCATGCGGCGGCGCAAACCAAGCTGGTGGTCGCCAAGGTCGCCAATGACTTCGCGCTGAGCATGGTCGATTACGGCAACAAGCTTGGCACATTTCAGAAAAATGGGCTCGCGGTCGAAGTCAGCGACATCGTGCAGGCCAAGATGATCCAGGCGGTCATCGGCGGCAGCATCGACATGGCGCTCGCCTCGGGCGCTACGCTTGCCTTTGCCGCCAAGGGCGCACCGCTCACGGGAGTTGCAGCTCTATCCGGTCCACCGTCGATCCTCGTGCTCGTGGTTGCGCCGAAGAGCCCCATCACATCGATCGAACAGCTCCGTCACCGGACCGTCGCGGTGTCGAACCTCGGCTCGCTGACCGATTGGGCCGTCTCGCAGATCGCCCTGCACGAGCACTGGCCCTCTGCCGATATCAAGCGCGTTTCGGTCGGCAGCACCGGCGCGCGGATCGCCACCCTGCGAACCGGAGAGGCCGATGCCGCGGTCGTCGACATCGCCGCGGCCTTCAATCTCGAAGAGCGTGGCGAAGCCAAGATTCTCGTCAATTTCGGCGACCTGATCGCGAAATTCCAAAATCAGATCGTTTACGCGTCCAACAGTCTCATCAAAAAGAACCCGGATGCGGTGCGCGCCTTCGTCCGCGCCTGGTTGCAGACGGTCGCCTACGCCCGCACGCATCGGGACGAGACGGTGGCATTCGCCCAGAAGCAGTTGGGCGTGACGCCCGTCGTCGCAGCCCGGGTCTACGCCACGCTGATGTCAGGCGGGTTCTTTTCCAAAGACGGGCGCTTCGACCCCGATGTGCTCAAAGCCATGGGCCAAGGCTTCGTCGAGATGAAGCTTCTGAAGAGCGACCAGGACCTGACGCAATACGTCACGAATCAATTCCTGCCGAAGACGCCGTAACGCGGCTTTTTCCGGACTGAAATTGAACGCAGTCCCGCCGCCCTCAAGTGACGGTGAATGGTTATGCCATTCTGCACAATACGTTCGATGCGCGCGTCAACCTCTTGCGCATTTCCCATAGCGGCATCGACGGCAAACCCGCGCTTTATCGGAATCGCTATGCCAGTTTGACGAAATCCTACGATCAACGCGGATTTAACACCGAGATCGCCTATTTCGGCATGAAGGGAGAACCGGTCGTCAGTGACGGGCGCGCGGCAAAGTTATCCTTCACGTACGACTCAAGAGGCAATCAGATCCCGGCAGATCGGCGTCGCGTATTTCGGATTGGACGGCAAACCCATTGTCAGCCGATATGGCTATGCCAGCGCGACCTGGAGCTACGACCCGCGCGGACAGCGGATCGGCTCGATGCGTTTCGGCGCCGACGGCCAGCCTGTCGCCGCGCATTGAACTTACGGAACAAAAGCGCACACACTGCCGCTTCACCGCCGGCGTCACGCCTCGGCCGATTTCGGGCGATGGCCGCTCACCTCGGCGGCGGCGTCGGGATGCAGGATCCAGCCGTAAATCAGGCTCAACAGCGCGAACGCCACGGCGCCCGCGAAAGCAACCTTGAAGTCGACGGTCGAGAGCTTGGTCGCGCCGCGCCACACCAGCGACAGGTGCAGCAGCACCGCAACCGTCGAGATGCCGAAACCGCGGCTCAATTGCTGCGTCATGCTGGCGATCGATGTCGCGGTGCTCATCAGCGGCTGCTCCACCTCCGCGTACGTTATCGCTTGTGTTGCGGTGAATTGCAGTGACTGAAAGAAGCCGGCGATCAGGAGCAGCACGAAGATGGTGTATTCCGGCATTCGGGCGTTGAAGAAGGCGCACATCGATATCGAGAGGGCGCTGATCACGCCGTTGACGAGAAGAACGTTGCGGAAGCCAAAACGGCGGATGATCGGACGGGCCGTAAGCTTCATCGACAGCGAACCGGCGGCGGTGGCGAAGGTGATGGTGCCGGAGACGAAAGCGGAAAGGCCGAACACGACTTGCAAAAGGAGCGGCAGCAGGAACACCAACGTGCCGGCGCCGGCGCGGAACAACGAACCGCCGAAGATGGCGGCGCGGAATGTGGCGATGCGAAACACCGAAATTTCAAGCAGCGGATGCTTGGATCTGCGCAGATGCCACAGCGCCAGCGCGCCCAGCGCGAAACCGAGCACCAGCAAACCGAAGACGGCCAGCAGTCCGCCATGGCCGCGGCCGATAGACTCAACGCCGTACATCACACAGAACGCCGACGTACCGGTCAGCAGGAAGCCGATCCAATCGAGCGGACGCGGGTTGTCCTCTTTCGGATTTTCGAAGAACAGCGTCACCAGCAGGATGCCGAGCAGACCCAGCGGCACATTGACCAGAAAGATCCAGCGCCACGAAAAGTATGTGGTGATGAAGCCGCCGATCGGCGGGCCAAGCACCGGGCCGAGCTGCGCCGGCACCTGCAGGTACGCCATGGTGGCGATCAGCGCGGTCTTCTCGACGCTGCGGAACAGCACAAGACGGCCGACCGGCACCATCATGGCGCCGCCCAGGCCTTGCAGCACCCTTGCCGCCGTCAGTTCAACCACATTGCCGGACAGCCCGCAGAGGATCGATCCGAGCGTGAACAGCGCGATGGCCGCGCGAAAGATGACCCGCCCGCCGAAGCGATCTGCGGCCCAACCGCTGACCGGAACGAAGATCGCGAGGCTCAACAGATAGGCGGTGACCGCCAGGCTGAGCTGCACCGGATCGGCATGAAGCGAGACCGCCATCTGCGGCAGCGCCGTGGTGATCACGGTCGAATCGATCTGCTGCATGATGATCGCCGATCCGACGATCATGGCGACGACTTTGGTCTTGGTCTCGGGTGACATGGCGCGAAGCAGCTATAGCACCTCGCCGCGCGATTCCATCACCCAGAGACGGCGCGACCGGAGCGCGGAGCCCATATCTGGGTTGTCCACACGCCCGGCCGCCGCCGATTCGCTCGAGTCAGATGACTTATTTTGCCGGGGTTGCCGGCTTGGCCGGAACGGTGTTGGCCGCGGTTTCCGGCTGGCCCGGCTTCTTGGCCGGAACGACGTCAGCCGTGGGCTTGGGCGCCGCCGGTTTCGCCGCCGCCTTTCCGGGCGCCGGCCGCTCGAAATAGACGTCGACCTTCATCCCGACGAGCAGCGGGCCGGGATCGGTCAGATCGATCTGAACCTGCGTCACGTCGAAATCGGTGAGATTGCGCGAATTCGGCGAGTTGATGCGCCCCGCCTGCACGATCGGAGCGATCGACGCGACCTTGCCGTGGAAATCGCGGCCCGGGAACGCGTCGGCCCGGACGACGACCTGCTGCCCGATCTTGACCTCGCCGATGTCGCGTTCGTCGAGTTCCGCACGCACGCGCAGCGCTGACAGATCGCCCAGAACGACGAGTGGATCCGGCGAAGATGGCGACGCCAGTTCGCCAAGCTTGGCATTGACCTGCAATACGGTGCCGGCGATCGGCGCCCGGATCCTCAGCTTTTCAAGCCCGACTTCGGCTGCCCAGAGATTTGATCGCGCGACGTTGAGCGATCCCTCGTTCTCGGTCGGCAACGGCGTACCCGACTGGCTCTCGAGCTTGCGCAGGGCGGCCCGCTTTTGGCTCAGGCTGTCCTCCGCGCTCGTCAATGTCGTGTGCGCCTTCGTGAGATCCGCGGTCGAACCGTGTCCGCCATAAATGGCGACCGCGGCGTCGTCGAACGCGTCGCGCGCCGTGACGACCGCGGTTTCGGCGTCGGCAACCGCATCCTCAGCCTTGCGCCGATCAGCCGCCTTGCCGGCCGCCTGGTCGTTGCGCTGGCGCCTGCGCATGGCAACTTCCGCCCGTGAGGTCTCGACCCGGGCGAGTGCATCCTGATCGTCGAGCCTAACCAGCAGCTGTCCCGGCAGCACCTTGTCGCTCGGGTGAACAAGAACCGTGCTGATCGGACCTATGGCGGCCGCCATGATCTTGATTTGTCCCGATTGCGGCTCGATCAGGCCGGGGGCGACGGCAAGCCAGTTCTGATCGTCCGACCTGCTGGTTGTCGGTTGCTGCGCACTGATTCCCTGAGCCGCAGCGGCGACGGCGACGCCGACCAATGAGACGCCCAAAATGGACCAAAGTATCGCTCTTTTTTTTGATTTCATCATCACGCCTTCTTTGATGACCTCGCTGCTTTCTTTGCTTCTGCCTTCTTGGCTTCGTCATTGTGTTCTTCGCCGACGATCTCACCATCCTCGATGCGGATGATGCGGTCGGCGTAAGGTATGGTCCGGGGATCGTGGGTGACGACAAGCACCCCGTGCTCCGAACCCTTGGCGATGCCGGCGAGAACTTCCATGATGGCGTGGCCGTTGCGACTGTCCAACGCCGCGGTCGGCTCGTCCGCCAGAATCGCTCCGGGATTGCCGACGATGGCGCGGGCGATGGCGACGCGCTGCTGTTCGCCGCCGCTCAGCTCGCGCGGATGAGAGTTGATCTTGTGCGCAAGTCCGACAGTGGCCAAAGCGTCCGCAGACCTGTCGTAGGCATCCTGTGAACGGTCGCCGCGCACGTCCAGGGCAAGACGCACATTGTCGACTGCATTCAGCGTCGGAAACAAATGATAGGACTGAAAGACGAAGCCGATGTGATCGCGCCGCAGCGCCGCCAGTTGTTCGGGAGTCATTCCCTCGGTGGAATGCCCGCGAACCCGAACCGTCCCGGCGCTGGCCGCCATGATGCATCCGAGCACAGAAAGCAACGTGGTCTTGCCGCTGCCGGATGGCCCCATCAGCAACGCCAGTTCGCCACCGGCGAGCGACAGGTTCACGTCCTTGAGCGCCTGCACCTGGCCGGCGCCTTCGCCCAGCGTTTTTGCAATTCCGACAGCTTCCATGACGGGTACGGTCATCGCGAAAACACCATCGCCGGATCCATGCGCATGACCTTCAAGATTGCGGATACCGCCGAGATCACGCACATGGCGACCGTCAGCAGAAACAGCATGACCGTCAGACCCAAAGGCATGGCGATCGGCAGCGCCGAGTCCGCAGTCGCATTGACCACTAAAACGCCTATAGCGGCCGCGATCGAGAAACCGATGACGGCGCTGACCAACGCCTGAATGATGATGACCGTATAGATGTAAACGCTGGATGAGCCGATCGCGCGCAGCGTTGCAAACTCGTAGAGGTGATCCTTGGTGCTTGAGTAGAGCGTCTGGGCGACGATGACGGTGCCGACGATCATGCCAAGAATGGCGCCGGCAAACAGTGCCGCGCCAGCCCCGGTCCCGAACAGCCAGAATGAACGGCTGCGGTCACCGAACTCGCCCGGCGTCAGCACATCGACGTTCGAAAGTGTCTGCTGGAGCTTGGCGCGCACCTTTTCCAGACTGGCGCCCGGAGCCAGGTGCACCAGCACGTAGGTATCTTTGTTGGATGGCATTCCGATGAATGTTCGTGCGCGATCGAGCGTCGCAAAAATATACGGCGTGGTCGTAAACGAGCGGATGCCCTCGGAAACAACTCGAACCTGCACTTTGGTGTCGTGAATCTGCGCGAGCGCGCCTATGCCTTTGACGGCGAGCCGATCGAAGTAAGATTTGTCGACCGCCACCGCGCCCGGGATCGCCAACGAATCAAGGTTGCCCTCGACCACGTTCCACGGCTGCAAGCCCTGCCCTTTCATCGGCGAGCCGATGATGAAAATCGGCGTCGCTTTGCCACCCGGCACGCGCCACTCTGAAAAGCCGATCACGATCGGCACTGCATCGGCCACGCCCTTGATCGAAAGCGCACGAAATCGCTCGGATTCATCGAGCGGCGCAGGATCCTCGAACGATCGGGTACCTTGCGGTACGATCCACAAATCAGTTGATGCATGATCGATCATGGTGGTCACCATGCGGCCGAAGCTGACAAACAGCCCCATTTGCACGTTCACCAGTACGATCGAGAAAACGATGCCAATGATGGTGGCGATGAAGCGCAGCCGATCGAAAAAAAGATTTTTGGCTGCAAGCTTGATGATCAAAGGCAGATGAATGGAATCGTAGATACGAGACCAGCCGGCCTGAAGCCGCCGGGCTGTCGCATACGGGTAGACAAGGCTGCGTTCTACTAATGCTTGCACTGGCGCGTTCGTTCGCTTGTTGGCTGGACCGACGAATTGAAATTTGGTCGAACGGGCGAAATTTCAATGTCTCGCGGTTGGCTCCGCCCGCAGCGCATGGGTCGGTCTAGACGACGCCAAACCCCAAGAGGACCGCAGCCAACCGGCCCGTCCAAATGCGCGTTACCACTTAGAACTCAAAGCCGGCCGTGTGGCAAATCGGTAAAAGGCCTGAATTGACTTAGGCTTAACGGCACCCACGCCACGAAAAAGCCACTCATCGAGGCGGTCGGCGCTCCCGGCGCGGCCGCGACGAGCAGAAAACTGGTGGTCAAGCCGCCAGCAACTTCTGCACTTCGTTGACCAGTTCGCGCAGATGAATCGGCTTGGAAAGGACCTTGGCGTGCTTGGGCGCGCTCGAATCGGAATTGAGCGCCACCGCCGCAAAGCCGGTAATGAACATGATCTTGATGTCGGGATCGAGCTCGGCGGCGCGCCGGGCAAGCTCGATGCCGTCCATCTCCGGCATGACGATATCCGTCAACAGGAGTTCGAACGGCTCCTCGCGCAGCCGTTGATAGGCCGAAAGCCCATTATCGTAGGAAATCACGTCGAAGCCCGCGTTCTGCAGCGCCTTAACTAGAAAGCGGCGCATGTCGACGTCGTCTTCCGCAAGCAGGATTTTGGACATTGTTCTCGAATCCGGCTGCCGCCGGTCCCCCTTCAACCCATAAGCCGGACTGCCGGTAAAAATGAGGTGAAAGTCTGCACTCGCATAACCGCCTTAGCGCGCGCTGGCAAACATCGCGGGCAAATCGCCGCTAAGTCCCCTGCAAGTCCCTTGGCAAGCCGCGACTCCTATGGACAATAGGCCTTGGCGTCCGTTCGGGAGCGGCGCTGTCTGCAAAGTCGCAAAATCCCGCCCGAGTGTCATGTCGGATAGCCAGAACGAATTCGATCCCCCGTTCGAGGCGATTGAGCCGGCAGAGTGCCGGGGTCCGGTCCTGTTCAATTCGCCCCACAGCGGGCGCGTCTATCCCCCTTCGTTCCTGCTGACTTCACGGCTCGATTTGTCGACGCTGCGGCGCTCAGAGGATTCCTTCGTCGACGACCTTATCGCCGGCCTTGTTCACCGCGGCCATCCCATCATGCGCGCGCATTTCCCGCGCTGTTATGTGGACGTGAACCGGGAGCCCTATGAACTCGACCCGCGCATGTTCGAGGGCCGGCTGCCGTCATTCGCCAACACCAGGTCCATGCGGGTTGCGGGCGGGCTCGGCACCGTCGCCCGCGTCGTTGGCGATGCGCAGGAAATCTATGACCAGCGCATGTCGGTGACCGAGGCGCTGCGCCGGATTGACGGACTTTATAAGCCGTATCATCGCACGCTGCGGCGCCTGTTCACCCGCCTGCACCGCGATTTCGGCGCCGCCATTCTGGTCGATTGCCACTCCATGCCGTCGACCACCGGTGCCCGCGACGAGCGGCCACGGGCCGACGTCATCATTGGCGACCGCTACGGCACAAGCTGCGTCGCCATTGTGGCGGAGGTGGTTGAGCAGGCACTGCGCGGCTTTGGTTACGCGGTCAGCCGCAACAAGCCCTATGCGGGCGGCTTCATTACGGAGCACTACGGCAACCCGGCGACGGGGCTGCATGCCATTCAACTCGAGATCAACCGCGCCCTCTACATGGACGAGCGCCATTACGAGAGGTCGGATGCGTTCGATCGGCTCGCCAGCGAGCTTGCGGTGCTGGCCGATCGGCTCGCCGAGATCCCGCTCGAGGAGTTGCGGCCATACCGCGCCGCCGCTGAGTAGCCGGCCGCCGATAAGGGAGGCCTTGGGCGGGATTGCCTTGAAGGCCATGGACAAAGAACATGGACAAAGAAAAAGGGCCGCTCACATTTCTGGAGCGGCCCAAGTCTAGGGAGGAAACGCCCAAGGAGGGCGACGGTAACGGGAGGAGATCTCTCGCTACCGCACTGCAGCAATATACACCGCGCCGCACAAAACGCAAGTGTTACTGACCTATTCCTTTACCGTTTCCCCGGCTTTTTTCCTGCGGAATGCGCAGAGCTGCACAAAAATAATTCTGTTATTTCAGTAGCTTACATTGGCTCAGCGTAGCTGCCAACAAAAGCGGCTGCACTTCGACGCGACAAATCGGCTGATCGAAAACTGGCATTGGCCCCGCCCTATCCGCCGTTATCGACGCGTCGGCGAACGATTGCGGCGGCGAAAACAGTCCGCTACTCGGTTAGTGTCATGACCGCGATCGATTTTGCAGCCTTCGTCGATGAACTGGCCACCGTCTCGGGCGAGACGATCCGCCCGTTTTTCCGCAGCGCGCTCTCGGTAGAGAATAAAGCCCACGCCGGCGGCTTCGATCCGGTGACTGCCGCCGACCGCGCCGCCGAGATGGCGATGCGGGTGCTGATCAAGAAGACCTTCCCGGCTCACGGGATCATCGGCGAAGAATTCCCCGCCGAACGTCCCGACGCCGAATTCGTCTGGATCCTCGATCCGATCGACGGCACCAAGTCTTTTATCTGCGGCCTGCCGATGTGGGGCACGCTGATCGCACTCACCCGGCATGGCGAACCGATCTACGGGCTGATGCACCAGCCGTTCACGCGCGAGCATTTTTCCGGTGACGGCACGGGCGCACGCTATCGCGGACCGGCGGGCAATCGTGCGCTGCAGACGCGTCCCTGCGCCGCTTTGTCGGACGCGATCATGCTGACGACAAGCCCGCTCCTCATGAACGACGCCGACCGCGCCTGTTTCGGGCGCGTCGAACAGGCGGTGCGGCTGTCGCGCTACGGCGGCGACTGCTACGCCTATTGCGTGCTGGCGGCAGGACAAACCGATCTGATCATCGAGACCGAGCTCAAGCCGCACGACGTGCTCGCGCTCATTCCGATCATCGAAGGCGCCGGCGGCATCGTCACCACCTGGGAAAACGGCAGCCCGTACAAAGGCGGGCGCATCGTCGCGGCCGGCGATCGCCGGGTGCACGAGCAGGCGATGAAGCTGTTGAACGCCTGAGTGCCTGATCTTCAGCTTGCTGCCGCAACCCCCCGGAAGAACTCCGGGGCAACCGGTCGAATTCGACGAGCCCTCCGGCCGTGACCGCCAAGCGCATTATTCCGGCAGGTCGGCCTTACGCATCGCCGCGACCAGTCTCTGTCGATCGGCTTCTCGGCGGAACGGGTAATACTCGCACAGCCTGGCGATCGTGACATCCGGATCTACCCCGCGATATGCGTTCAGCGCTCGCTTCGCTTGGTCGGCTTGCCCCAGCATGGCGCTGGACGCGATTGTCATCCGGAGGGCCGGAAGCCAGTTCGGCTTAACCCGTAGCGCCATCGCGGCCCAGCGCGCTGCTTCGTCGTCGCGTCCGGCGATAAAGTGCGCAAACGCCATGGCGCTTTGTGTGAGGAAGACCCGCGTATCGAGAGGATTGAGTCGAATTGCCTTGTTCAGGCTCTCGATCGCCCCCTCCGGATCGCCGGCATATCCGCGAACCCAACCGCTTCGCTGCCAGGCGACGGCCAAATTAACGTCCAGATCGAGCGCGCGATCGATCAGCAGCAGTGCGCGATCAAGGTCGTGGAAAAAGTAGGCATGCACATGTCCCGCCCAGCAGAGGGCGACAGCGTCATCCGCGCCGATGTCCGCAGCACGATCGACGAGCCGGGATATCTCCCCCTCATCAAACGTCGAAGCCCAGCCATTCGCTTTCGCGAAATGATGGCATGAAGCAGCGAGCCCATAGGGAGTTGAGAAGTCGCAATCCTTGGCAATCGCCGCGTTGAACAGCTGCAGCGCCTTGGAATTTTCATCTTTGGTCCATCGATTCCAGCTGGCGAGACCGCGAAGATAGAAATCATAAGCCGCAAGGTCGCCGGTCATATCCAGCTTGGCGCGATCAATCTCCGCTTTCTCGAGCTGTGGCGCTATCGCTCCGACCACGCTCGTGACCAGCTGATCCTGCAGATCGAAAATATCGATCAGGTCACCGTCAAATCGGTCTGCCCACAGATGGCGTCCGGATTCGGCTTCGATGAATTGCCCGGTGACACGCACGCGGTTGCCAGACTTGCGCACGCTGCCTTCCAATACGTAGCGCACGTCAAGTTCGCGCGCGACCTGTTTGGTATCGACCACCCTTCCCTTGTAGGTGAAAGACGAGTTGCGGGCGATGACGAAAAAACCGCGGTTGCGCGACAGGGCTGTGATGATGTCCTCGACAACGCCGTCGATGAAGTAGTCCTGTTCCGGATCGCCGCTGAGATTGACGAACGGCAGAACCGCGATCGACGGCTTGTCGGCAATTCCGGACGAAGGCTTATGCGGACCGGTCCCGGGGGGACTGCTCTCCTCCTCGCGCACGGCGCCGACAAAACGCAAGCCCCGGCGCGGCAGGGTCTTGATCAGATTCTGCCGCGTCCCAGTGTCGCCGATTGCGCTCCGGGCCGCGTTGATGCGATTGAACAGCGCCGACTCTGAAATGGCGCGCCCGTGCCAGACCGACGCCAAAAGGTCGTCCTTGCTGACCACGCGATCGCGGTGCCGGATCAAATGGACAAGGAGATCAAAGACCTGGGGTTCGATAGCCACCAGGTCGGCGCCCCGCCGCAGTTCGCGGCGATCCATGTCGAGGGCACAGTCCCCGAACACATAGCGCAAGACTTCTTCCTACTCTTTGGCCCCCGGGGCGACCGTACCACACACCCCGCAAAGGAAAAATGGAGGGAACTCTAAGCCAAAATGGAGGAGCGCTGAAAGACAGGACGCCGCCGTCTCTGGCATCGCGACGACAGCCGAGCAGTACCGAGAGGGTGCATATGATCAAACCATTCTCGGCTCCGGCTAGGGTGAGCAAGACCGATGCCGAGCTTGGGATTTGTAAGATACTCGATCTTTTCACTTTGTTTAATTTCGAGCCTTCTTGCCGGTTCGGTGGCCGATGCCGTCGTCGGCGGTCGCGTCGTCTCCGTCGGCGACTTGATCCGCGGCTCGATCGTTGAAATTTCAGGGCCCGGCTGCTCGGGAGTCGTGATCGGCGACCGAAAGGTGCTGACCGCATCCCACTGCACGACCGAATTGTCGCCGCCGCTGGTGATCTTGAAATCCTCGCTTTATCAAGACTGTTCGCATGCGCGCGTGGAAGGTGTGTACTATCCACCCGACGAAAAATCGGTTTCGATCGACGGCCAAGATTGGCCAACTCCCGACCTGGCGGTGATCCGCTTACAAACACCGCTTTGCGGGGCGAAGCCGGCAGCTCTCAGCTCCGAGCCGCTGACTCCGGGCAGGATCGTCAGGACGGCGGGCTACAGCGAAGGTTTGTGGAACGGGCGCGAGGCGGATTGGACCCGCGTTCGCATCCTGCGCTCCGACACAAATATATTGATGAATTTGTTCTCCAATCCCAAATCAAACGCTGAACGATTGCGTCAGGATGATTCGAGCGGAAGTCCCGCTCTTCAACTTCGCCCGCCCCGTAGAGGATACTGAGGCGGTTTGCAAAGGAGACAGCGGCGGGCCGGTTTACACCGAGTCCGGCGGACAGGTTTCAATTTACGGAGTGACCTCCGGAGTTCTTTCGGATCCGAAGATCGGCAACAACAAGTGCGACGGAAGTCTGATTCAGTTGGTTGCTCCAATCCAGTCGGAACGGAATTGGATTCTCTCGACAATTCGCTGAAGGAAAAATAGAGGGAACGCTAAGCCAAAATGGAGAGGCCCTGAAAGACACGATGCGCCGTGTCTGGCACCAACTGAATAACGAGAGGAGGCAGACATGAACCTGCTGCGTTTTGCTGCCCGGGTTGCAATCCCCCTCATCTATGGCGTGGGTTTATTGCCGCCGCTGTCGGCGCAGGCGGCGGACGTGAAATACGTCGTCAAGCCGATCGCCGAAATGAAGGTCAATCAACTTCCGAAAGGTCCGTTATACTGGCGGGTCGAGAGCTTTCCAACACTTGCTCAGGCGAAGGCCGCCGCGAGCGTGTACCGCTGGAATCCGGACACGGTGAGCTACGACGGCTTGCCGTCGCTGACGGCGGAAGCCGCCGGCAAGGCCTGGCTGTTCACGCTCGGGCCACAAGGCGGGGCGACCGCGGGCGGAACCAAGCTGGCCGAGATCGGACCGGTGCCGGCCATAACCGCGCCCGAGTATCTGCTGCGCGTCAACTACGGCAGCGGACCGCCGGGGGCCAAAACTCCGGTCCACTATCATAATGGTTCCGAGTCCTTCTTCGTCGTCAGCGGAAAATTGGGCCAGCAGACGCCGGACGGCACCACTTATGCCGAAGCCGGCCATACCATGAACGGCCATATGGCCGGCATGAAAATGCAAGTCTTCAACGCCGGCACCACCGATCTCGACGCCCTGATCATGTTCGTGGTGGATGCCACCAAGCCGTTTTCCGTGCCGACCAAATTTTAGCGAGAGACCAGTGCCTGTGCGCGACTGGACGCACGATCGTCGGCAGCACTGCGAAGCGGCCTAATACGACGGTGTCCCCGGCACGAAGGCGTCGAACGCCGCCCAGAATTGCGAGCGGAACCGGTCCTGCTCCATCAACAGCTCATGCTTGGCGCCGACCACCACCAGCTGCGAGCCGGTGCGCAGCAGGCTCGCGAACTCCTCGATCGCCGCGTTCGACACCACCACGTCCTGGCCGGCGGAGACGATCAGCATCGGCTGGCGGATGCGCGACGCGTAACTGCGCTCGCGGATTGCCCGGGTCGCGCGATATGCCGCGTCAACCCAGGAAACCGTGGGGCGGCCAATGGCGAGCTTCGGCTCGGCTTCGAGAACCGCGGCATTGCGTGCGTAGCGCACCGGATCGGAGGTCACGATGTTGCCGGCGAACGGCCGCGTCTCGAGCACCTCGCCGGCTGCGCCGGGGACATACATGGCGCCGAAGCCCGTAAGGCGAAGGACGCGCACGATCATGCTCGCCGCGGGCGAAGAACCTGCGCCGCCCACCCCGATCAATGGCGCGATCAGCACCACGCGGTCGAACCAGCGGTGGCCGCGATAGGCGGCGCGAATCAGCACGGTGGCGCCAGTCGAATGCCCGATGGCGAACAGCGGCGGCGGACAATCCGGCAATACGATCTCGCGCATGAAGACTTCGAGATCGGACTCGTATTCGGAAAAATCGCGCACATAGCCTTTGCGCGGGTCGCTGAGCGCGCGCTCCGACAGGCCCTGGCCGCGCCAATCGATGGTCGCGACCGCGAAGCCGCGCGCGCGCAAATCGCGCACGGTCTCGAAATATTTTTCGATCCATTCGCCGCGGCCCGGAAAGATGCACACGGTGCCGCGTCGTCCCGCCGGCGGCTGCCAGCGCGCAAAGCGGATCGTCACGCCGTCGCGCGTCTTCAGAAAGTCCGTGACGAAATTGTCCGGAACCGGATTGGCGGGAATCGAGATCAGGCTCATCGGCGGATTCGACAGCTATCTGTCGCTTATAACAGTATGCGACCGACCCTCAACCGGACCGCGCCGCCGGCAGACGCCGGACAGCTGCGTTGGGGTGATTCGACCGCAATGAATTCTCGCGGTTTGCCAACGGTTTATGGCCCTTGCGGGACATGAGACCGGTTCCCATATCTTTTTGGTGCGCAGGCCAATCGGCTGCGCAATCCCGGCCGGGCCCCCAGGGCAGGCCATCCGCATGTCGCTCAAGGAGGATATGCCATGCGAACTTTCGATCTTGCTCCCCTCTATCGTTCCACCGTTGGTTTTGACCGCCTGTTCTCGTTGCTCGATCAGGGCATCGACGGCGCGGCCCCCGGTTATCCGCCCTACAATATCGAGCGGACCGGAGAGAACGCTTACCGCGTCTCGGTCGCGGTCGCGGGCTTCAACGAGCCGGAACTGAGCATCGTAGCCAAGGAAAACACGCTGACCATCCGCGGCGAAAAGAACGCCAAGGAGGAAGAGAAGCGCGCCGACGTGCTCTACCAGGGAATCGCCGCGCGGACGTTTGAGCGCGTGTTCCAGCTCGCCGACTTTGTCCAGGTGAAGGGCGCGAGCCTTGAGAACGGACTCCTGCACGTCGATCTGGTGCGCGAGATCCCCGAGGCCAAGAAGCCGCGCTCGATCCCGATCAACGGCAAGACGGCTGAAAAAACGATCGAGCAGCAGAAAGCCGCGTAATTCCGCGCTGTACTGTCTGATACGCGACTCTCAAAGGGAGCGCCCCGCTGGCCGGGGCGCTTTCGATTCCCGTCCGGCGAAGCACCGCTAATCCGCCTCGTGCTGCGTTGGCGGCCGAAGCGACGAATCCGCCGGCACGATCCGGGTGGCGTCACGAATCACGCCGGTCCGTGCATCGAGCACGACCCGCATCGGAATGCCGCGAAAATCGGTGGCCCGCAGCACGTAGCTTGTGCCTTCACGCAGCGGCCGCGACACCGGATGAAATCCCGCCGAGCGTACTGTGCGCATGATTTCGTAAGGCGACACGAAGCCTATCATCGGCGGCTGGGGAACGATGTGCGGCACCGGCGCGGCCTCGGCCGCCGTTTGGGCGCGCGCCATGTCGCAGAGCGGCTGCCAGCACAGCCACAGCGCGGCCATCGCAAGGCCCATTTTAACGATATGCGTCGCCACGCCTACGCCCCCAATCGCGGCTTTGACCGCGCCCCACAATTCCCACACCCAAAGGGTCCTTTGCAATTGAGGCGGCGCTTTGACGCGATCAGACCGTTTCGCACACATGCACGAAGCGATCGATGTCTTCGTCCCGTGTTGAAAAGGAGGTCACAAGGCGCGCCAGCACGCGATCCGCAGGAATAGTGACGCCCTCGCTCGGGCGTACGTAATAGGACGCGCCCGCGGCCTTGAGTTTGCTGTCCAGGCTCCGTGGCAGCGCCACGAACAGGAGGTTGGCCTCAACGGGCCATAGCGGCTTCAGCCCAAGCGCCGTCAGCTTCTGCGCCAGGCGATCGGCCATGTCGTTGGCGTGACGCGCGAACTTCAGCCACAGGTCGTCGGCGAGATAAGCGGCAAATTGCGCGGCGAGGAAACGATGCTTCGACAGCAACGCACCGCCGCGTTTGCGCCGTTCGCCGAAATACTTCGCCCGTTCCGGATCGAACATCACGACGGCTTCCGCCGCAAGCGCGCCGTTCTTGGTCGCGCCGAACGACAGCACATCGATCCCGGAGCGCCACGTCAACTCGGCTGGCGTGGCGTTGAGCCGCACCAGCGCGTTGGCAAAGCGTGCGCCATCCATGTGCACGGCGAGCCCGCGCGCTTTCGCCCCTTCGCACAGCGTCGCAATTTCATCGGTACGGTAAATCGTGCCGGCTTCGCTCGCCTGCGTGATCGACAGCGCCGAGGCGATCATCTGATGCGGGCTGTGGCCGCCGTAGCCGTCGAGCGCGGCCTGCAAAGTCTGCGGTGCGATCTTGGCGCCTTCGCCCGCAAGGCCAACAAGCTTGAAACCGCCGCCGAAAAACTCCGGCGCTCCGCACTCGTCGGTGGCGATATGCAACTCGGCATGACAGAACACCACGCCCCATGGCGGGGCGATCTGCGCCAGCGACAGCGCATTGGCGGCGGTGCCGGTCGGCACCAGGAACGCCGCCACCTCACGCTCGAATATCTCGCACAGGCGCCGCTCGACGCCGTGGGTCCAATCGTCGTTGCCATAGCCGAGGGCGTAACCGGCATTGGCCTTGACGATGGCGTCGAGGATGGCCGGCGCCACCGGCGCCGTATTGTCGGACGCAAAATTCATAGGAGTGCTTCGGATTTTGCTCGCTATTTGCAATGCAAGCGTAGGCGGACCATTGCGCTCCCGCCAGTCCCGTGATCCACTACGGGCGCGGTACCACAAGCATCGGACTTGGCGGCAGCCGGCTACGGGGAAGCTGGCAAAACGCCTTTTGTTGCGCTGCGAGACTTGTGTTTGTGCCCGGAATTTGCCATGTTCGGCATAGGACAGCATTGCTGTCCCAATTCATGCCCACAAGCGCGCAGCTGGCCGAATGGCCGGTCAAGGGCGCGGGGGCGGCCGCCGAGGCGAGGGCGTGTCGGACGGCGGCAAAAGCAACCGTAAGGCCGGTAAACGGCGTGAGGTTGCCCGCAAGATTGTGAATCGCCCGAACGCTGCTCTCTCGCTCTCCTCACCGGATGACGAGGAAACGGGAGCGGCCAGCGTGCGGATCGCGCCGCAACCCTGATTTAGGCGGGGTGCGGCAGCGACGGGGAGTGCGAGGACGACGATGAACGCGTCAGGTTTCGGCCTGTTTGATCCGGCGCTGGAAAAGGATTCCTGCGGAGTCGGATTCATTGCCGATATCAAGGGGCGCAAGTCGCACAAGATCGTCGAAGACGCGTTGACGATCCTCGTCAATCTCGAACATCGCGGCGCGGTCGGCGCCGACCCGCGCGCCGGCGACGGCGCCGGCATCCTGATTCAAACCCCCCACAAATTTTTCGCCAAACAAGCGCAGAAGCTCGGCTTCACCTTGCCGCCGCCCGGACAATACGGCGTCGGCGTGCTGTTCCTGCCGCACGATGCCGCGTGGCGGCAGGAGATCATGGATACCTACGCGGCGGTCGCCGCGCAGGAAGGCATGGCGATTCTCGGCTGGCGCGATGTGCCGACCGACAATTCCACGCTCGGCGAGTCGGTGAAGCCGACCGAACCGGTGCACAAACAGGTCTTCATCGCGCGCAACCCCGCCCAGGCAGGCGGCGAGGATGAGTTCGAGCGCCGGCTCTACATCATGCGCAAGACCATCTCCGGCATCATGTACGGCCGGCGGCCGCGCAACACGTCGAACTATTACCCGGTGTCGATCTCCTGCCGCACCGTGATCTACAAGGGCATGTTCCTCGCCGACCAGCTCGGCGCCTACTATCCCGACCTGCACGATCCGGATTTCGAAAGCGCACTCGCGCTGGTGCACCAGCGCTTCTCGACCAATACGTTCCCGACCTGGTCGCTGGCGCATCCCTACCGGATGGTCGCGCATAACGGCGAGATCAACACGCTGCGCGGCAACAACAACTGGATGGCGGCGCGTCAGGCATCCGTGTCGTCGCCGAAATTCGGCTCGGACATCACCAGACTGTGGCCGATTTCCTACGAGGGCCAGTCCGACACGGCCTGTTTCGACAACGCGGTCGAATTTCTCACCATGGGCGGCTATTCGCTCGCCCATGCGATGATGATGATGATCCCCGAAGCCTGGGCGGGCAATCCGCTCATGGACGAGGAGCGGCGCGCTTTCTACGAATACAATGCCGCGCTGATGGAACCGTGGGACGGCCCCGCCGCGATCGCCTTCACCAACGGACGGCAGATCGGCGCCACCCTCGACCGCAACGGCTTGCGGCCGGCGCGCTACATCGTCACCCGCGACGACCGCATCATCATGGCGTCGGAAGTCGGCGTTCTGCCGGTACCAGAAGAAGACATCATCGTGAAGTGGCGCCTGCAGCCCGGCAAGATGCTGCTGGTCGATCTCGATGAAGGCCGCCTCATCCCCGACGAGGAACTCAAATCGACGCTGGCCAAGAGCCACCCGTATCGCGAATGGCTCGATCGCACCCAGACGGTGCTGGAAGAGTTGCCGCCGGTCGCGGAAACGGCACCGATCTCGAACCTGTCACTGCTCGATCGCCAGCAGGCCTTTGGCTACACGCAGGAAGATCTCAAAATCCTGATGACGCCGATGGCGTCGACCGGCGAAGAAGCGGTCGGCTCGATGGGCAACGACACGCCGATCTCGGCGCTGTCCGACCGGCCGAAGCTCCTCTTCACTTACTTCAAACAGAATTTCGCCCAGGTGACCAACCCGCCGATCGACCCGATCCGCGAAGAGCTGGTCATGAGCCTGGTCTCGATCATCGGACCGCGCCCGAACCTGTTCGATCTGGAAGGCCTGTCGCGCACGAAACGCCTCGAAGTGCGCCAGCCGATCCTCACCAATGCGGATCTGGAGAAAATTCGCGCGATCTCCGACATGGGCGATCACTTCAAGTCGCGCACGCTCGACACCACCTGGCCGGCGGAAGCCGGCGCCGCCGGCATGGAAGCGGCGATCGACGCGCTGTGCAGCGAGGCCGACGCCGCGGTGCGCGACGGCATCAACATCATCATCCTCTCGGATCGCCGCGCCGGCATCGACCGCATCCAGATCCCGTCGCTGCTCGCCTGCGCGGCGGTGCATCATCATCTGATCCGCGAGGGTCTGCGCACCTCGGTCGGTCTCGTCGTCGAATCCGGCGAGCCGCGCGAAGTGCATCATTTCGGCTGCCTCGCCGGCTACGGCGCGGAGGCGATCAATCCGTATCTCGCCTTCGAGACGCTCATCGCCATGAAGGGGGAACTGCCGCAGAAGCTCGACGACAAGGAAATCGTCAAGCGCTACATCAAGTCGATCGACAAGGGACTGCTCAAGGTGATGTCGAAGATGGGCATCTCCACCTATCAGTCCTATTGCGGCGCGCAGATTTTCGACGCGGTGGGTTTGAAGTCGGACTTCGTCGCCAAATATTTCACCGGCACCGCGACACGGATCGAGGGCGTTGGCCTCGCCGAGATCGCCGAGGAAGCCGTACGCCGGCATCGCGACGCGTTCTCGGATGCGCCGGTCTACCGCACCATGCTCGACGTCGGCGGCGAATATGCGTTCCGCGTGCGCGGCGAAGAGCACGTCTGGAACGCCGCGACGGTGTCGGCCTTGCAGCACGCGGTGCGCGGCAATTCGTACGAGAAATACCGGCAGTTCGCTCGTATCATCAACGAGCAGTCGGAACACCTGTTCACCATCCGCGGCCTGTTCCGCATCAAGTCGGCGGCGGAAGACGCACGCCAGCCGGTGCCGATCGAAGAGGTCGAGCCCGCCAAGGATATCGTGCGGCGCTTCGCCACCGGCGCCATGTCGTTCGGCTCGATCTCGCGCGAGGCGCACACCACGCTCGCCATCGCGATGAACCGCATCGGCGGCAAGTCGAATACCGGCGAAGGCGGCGAGGAAGCCGACCGCTTCAAGCCGCTGCCGAACGGCGATTCGATGCGCTCGGCGATCAAGCAGGTCGCCTCCGGCCGCTTCGGCGTCACCGCCGAGTATCTCGTCAACTCGGACATGATGCAGATCAAGATGGCGCAGGGCGCCAAGCCCGGCGAAGGCGGCCAGCTGCCGGGACACAAGGTCGACAAGGTCATCGCCAAGGTCCGCCACTCGACGCCCGGTGTCGGACTGATCTCGCCGCCGCCGCATCACGACATCTATTCGATCGAGGATCTGGCGCAGCTCATCTTCGATCTGAAAAACGTCAACCCCACGGGCGACGTGAGCGTCAAGCTCGTCTCCGAAGTCGGCGTCGGCACGGTGGCGGCGGGCGTGTCGAAGGCGCGCTCCGATCATGTCACCATCGCCGGATACGAGGGCGGCACCGGCGCTTCGCCGCTCACTTCGATCAAGCACGCCGGCTCGCCGTGGGAGATCGGCCTTGCCGAGACCCATCAGACGCTGGTCGCCAACCGCTTGCGCGGCCGTATTGCCGTGCAGGTCGACGGCGGCATCCGCACCGGCCGCGACGTGGTGGTGGGCGCGCTTCTAGGCGCCGACGAATTCGGCTTCGCCACCGCGCCGCTGATCGCCGCCGGCTGCATCATGATGCGCAAGTGCCATCTCAACACCTGCCCGGTCGGCGTCGCCACCCAGGACCCGGTGCTGCGCAAGCGCTTCAAGGGCCAGCCCGAGCACGTCATCAACTATTTCTTCTTCGTCGCCGAGGAAGTGCGCGAGCTGATGGCCGAACTCGGCTATCGCAGCTTCAACGAGATGATCGGGCAGATGCAGATGCTCGATCGCGTCAAACTGATCGCGCACGCCAAGGCGAGCGGGCTCGACTTCTCCAAGCTGTTCACCAAGCCGGACGTACCGGCGAGCGTGAAGCTCTACAATTGCGAGGAGCAGGACCACAAGATCCACGACATCATCGACCGCAAGCTGATCGCGCAATCGCAGGCCGCGCTCGAAAGCGGCGCGCCGGTGCGGCTGAAGCTGCCGATCCGCAACACCGACCGCACTACCGGCGCGATGCTCTCGGGCGAAATCGCCAAGCGCTACGGCCACGACGGTTTGCCGCACGACACCATCGTGGCGCAGTTCTCAGGCACCGCCGGGCAGAGTTTCGGCGCCTTCCTCGCGCGCGGCGTCACCTTCGAACTCGACGGCGACGCCAACGATTATCTCGGCAAAGGTCTGTCGGGCGGCCGCATCGTCATGCGCCCACCGGCGCGCTCCGGCATTGTGCCCGAGCAGTCGATCATCGTCGGCAACACCGTGCTGTATGGCGCCATCGAGGGCGAGTGCTACTTGCGCGGCGTCGCCGGCGAGCGCTTCGCGGTACGCAACTCCGGCGCCATCGCGGTGATCGAAGGCGCCGGCGATCATTGCTGCGAATACATGACGGGCGGCGTCGTCGTGGTGCTGGGCCGCACCGGCCGCAACTTCGCCGCCGGCATGTCGGGCGGCATCGCCTATGTGCTGGACGACGACGGCACGTTTGCCTCGCGCTGCAATCTCGCCATGGTCGAGCTTGAGCCGATGCCGGACGAGGAGGACATCAACGCGCGCGTCTTCCATCATGCCCGCGACCTCGAATCGCATGGGCTGGTCGACATCATGTCCGACCTGAGCGTGTTCGATGCGCATCGGCTGCATCATCTGATCGTGCGGCACGCGCGCTACACTGGCTCCGCTGTGGCGGCCAAGATCCTCGACGAATGGAAGACGTACTATCCAAAATTCCGCAAAGTCATGCCGGTCGAATATCGCCGCGCTCTCAACGAAATGAAAGCCGCCGCCATAGCGGCAGAGTAAGCGCAGTGGGCAAGATCACCGGATTTCTGGAATACGAACGCGAGGACCGCGACTACGAGCCGGTCGCCGAGCGCGTACGCCATTGGCGCGAGTTCGTGCTGCCGCTGCCTGAGAAGGACTACGTCACACAGGCGGCGCGCTGCATGAATTGCGGCGTGCCCTATTGCATGGGCACCGGCGCGCTGACGCCGGGCACGCCGGGCTGCCCGGTCAACAATCAGATTCCCGACTGGAACGATCTCGTCTACCAAGGCAACTGGGACGACGCGGCGCGCAATCTGCACTCAACCAACAACTTTCCCGAAGTTACCGGGCGGGTCTGCCCGGCGCCGTGCGAAGCGTCCTGCACGCTCAACATCGACGAGAACCCGGTCACCATCAAATCGATCGAGTGCGCGATCGCCGACCGCGCCATCGCGCAGGGGCTCAAGCCTGAATTGCCGGCCGAAAAGACCGGCAAGAAGATCGCGATCGTCGGCTCGGGACCGGCGGGCCTCGCTTGCGCGCAGCAGCTGGCGCGCGCCGGGCACGATGTCCACGTCTACGAGAAATTCGCCAAGGCCGGCGGGCTGCTCCGCTACGGCATTCCCGACTTCAAGATGGAGAAGCACCACATCGACCGCCGCATCGCGCAGATGCAGGCCGAGGGTGTGGTGTTTCATTACAACGCCCATGTGGGCGTCAACGTCGATGCCAGGAAACTTGTCGACGACCACGACGCCGTGGTGCTGACCGGCGGCGCCGAGAAAGGCCGCGATCTGCCGGTGCCCGGCCGCGAACTCGCCGGCATTCACTACGCCATGGATTTCCTGCCGCAGCAGAACCGGCGCGTGTCGGGCGAGAAGGCCGATGGCGGCGCCCCGATCCTTGCCGAGGGCAAGCATGTCGTCGTCATCGGCGGCGGCGATACCGGCTCCGACTGCATCGGCACGTCGTTCCGCCAGGGCGCGCGTTCGGTGCTCAATTTCGAGATCATGCCGGAACCGCCGCTGCACGAGAACAAGGAAATGACCTGGCCGAACTGGCCGCTGAAGCTGCGCACCTCGTCGAGCCACGAGGAAGGCGCCGAGCGCGAATTCGCCGTCAACACCGTGGCGTTTTCCGGCGAGAACGGCGCGGTGAAGAAGCTGCACTGCGTGCGCGTCGACGACAAGTTCAAGCCGGTGCCGGGCAGCGAATTCGAGATCGAGGCGGAACTGGTGCTGCTGGCCATGGGTTTCGTGCATCCGGTGCACGAAGGCATGCTGAAAAACCTCGCTCTCGAACTCGATCGCCGCGGCAATGTCGCGGCCTCGACCGACGATTACAGAACCTCCATCGACAAGGTTTTCGCCGCCGGCGATATGCGCCGCGGGCAATCCCTCGTCGTCTGGGCGATCCGCGAAGGCCGCCAGGCGGCGCACGCAGTCGACAAATTCCTGATGGGCTCGACGCTGCTGCCGCGGTAATCGGCCGACACCGCGAAACCGGCTCTTTCCATCGGTCCGCACAACGACCGCGATCTCGCCACCTTGCACCGCAGTTTCGGACGCGCCAGAACGCTGCCATGAGACCGCTCCGCACTGGCCGATATCTGCGTTTGGCCAAAGTGACATCGGCGCGCTGGCAGCGTCGTTTGATTTTCCTGCTGGGCGGCATCACCGTCGGCGCGGCGGCGGTCGCGCTCGCTTTGCTCGCCGACCGGGCGCAGGCGGTCTTCGCGCTGCTTCTGGCGAAAGTCCATTACGCCTCGCTCGTGGTCACGCCGGCCGGCTTCATGCTGTCGGTGTTCCTCACCAATCGCTATTTCCAGAATTCGCAAGGGTCCGGGATTCCGCAGGCGATCGCCGCGCGCAAGCTCACGGAGCAAACGTCCCGCGGCCGGCTGGTGTCGATCCGTATCGCTGTCGGCAAGATCCTTTTGACCTTGCTGGGCCTGTTGTGCGGCGCCTCGGTCGGCCGCGAAGGGCCGACGGTGCAAGTGGGCGCCTCCATCATGTTCGCGATCGGACGGATGTCGCCGCGCCGCCAGCCCGGCTTGATCCTGGCGGGCGCCGCCGCCGGCATCGCCGCGGCGTTCAACACGCCGCTGGCCGGTATCGTGTTCGGCATCGAAGAGATGAGTCAGGCCTTCGAGGTGCGCACCAGTGGTTTGATCATCGCGGCGGTCGTCGCGGCGGGACTGACGTCGCTGGCGCTGGTCGGCAACTACACCTATTTCGGCACCAACGCGTCCGTGCTGCGGTTCGGCGTCGATTGGCTGGCCGTGCCGTTGTGCGGTGTTGCGGGTGGATTGCTCGGCGGCGCGTTCAGCCGCATCGTCATCGTGATGGCGCGGGGCTTTCGCCACACGGTGGGGCGCACAATCAAGAGCCATCCGCTGGCGTTTGCTTTCGTGTGCGGCGTTGGCGTTGCGCTGTGCGGCCTTGCGTCCGGCGACACGGTTTTCGGCACGGGCTACGGGCAGGTGAAGGCGATGCTCGAAAACGGTACGCCCCTGCCGTGGAATTTCGGGATTCTCAAATTCGCCGCCACGACACTCTCAACAATCAGCGGCATTCCCGGCGGCATTTTCTCCCCCTCGCTCGCCGTCGGCGCCGGGTTGGGCGCCAACCTCGCGCATTTGTTCCCGGCCGCGCCGCTCGGCGCCATCATCCTTCTTGGCATGGTGTCCTACTTTGCCGGCGTCGTGCAGGCCCCGATCACCGCCTTTGTGATCGTTACCGAGATGACCGAGAACCACAATATGGTGCTGCCTTTGATGCTGGCCTCGCTGATCGCCTACGCGAGTTCGCGTCTCGTTTGCCCCGAAGGCATCTATCACGCGCTTGCGAAGGGCTTCCTGCACCGAGAAAACGATGTCCGCTGAACACACGTCGAGTCAGAATTAGCCCGCCGAACGGTGCCTCAATGAGCCGCCGGAGCGGCGGCAGGCGGCGACGCGCTGGCGGCGGCATCGCCCTGCGGCCAGGCGAAATTGTCGGCGCGGCCCGGCGGCGCTGCAAGCTGGTCGCCGTTGACGAGCGCGCTCTTGACGGTCGGGTCCTCCGAGGCAAGCGGCGCGGTAGTCCCGCCGGCGCCCAGCAGGCTCGCGGCCGCGCCGCCGCCGATGGGCTGACCGCTGCCGCCAGACGCCGTCAGCGGCAACACCGGTCCGATGGCGGGACGCCCGGTCCCGGGCTTCGCCGGCGCCGCCGCCTGCGGCGCCGCGAGAGCCACGGGCGCCGTGGGATTGGCCATGATGCGGCTCAGATCCTGATCGACCAGGTGCGCAAGTTTGAGCGCGCCATATTTGGTGAAATGAATGCCGTCGCCGGTCCGCAGCCGGCGCGTCTGGCCTTCGAAATCCGGCCCCTGCACCGTATAGCGTCCGTCCTCGTCGACGAAGCCGTCCCAGATGTCCACATAGGTAATGCCGAGCTTGTCGGCTTCGGCGTGATAAAGATCATCGAGATAGCTGATGTCGGCCGTGGCGCGCGGGCCGCGGATCGCCGGCAGTCCGACCCAGAGCACCGGAACGCCTTTGCTCTTGAGCGCAGTGATCATCTCATCGATGCGCTTTTTATAGGCCTGCGCCCATTGATCGCTGCGGAATTCGTAGGAGACGATTGGACCCGGATGCCGCGGATCGACCGGACGCGCTTCGGACTTCTGCTCCGCGCCGGCCGCCGCCTGTGGGGTGGATTTTCCGTCTTGTTTTGGATCCGGCGGCGCGACGCGCTCGCGCAGTGCGATGCGATCGTTCAAGCCCAGCATGACCACGATGGCGCTCGGCTTGTCGGCCGCGAGCGCATCCTTGATGGCTTGCGGCCATTGCAGCGTCTCGTTGCGCGGCTCATAGCGGACGAGCCCGGAATACTGGCGGATGCTGCGAGTGACGCCGATCTGCTGATTGTCGGTGTAGATCTCCTCAAGCCCATAGGCGAGCCAATCCGCCATCGAGTCGCCGACAACGATCACGGTGCTGGGAGGCTGTGTCTCGAGTTTTCGCGGCGGCGGCGCGCGGTAGGATTCCGCTGGGGGCGCGTAGCTGCGCCGGCCACCGAAGAAGGGAAACGAGAAGAAGCCCCCCGAAGGCGGCGCCGACCGATAGGGCTGATAGCCCCAACTGCCACCAAAAAATTGCGCCTGCGCGCCGGCCGGCAGCGCCAAAGCGCCGGCCACAAGGGCGGCGGCCACCTTCAGAAATCGCTTTCGCTGCACCATCGCCATCAGCCAAAAATGTGTCGCGAAACCCGGCAAATCAATCCCGGAATCTAGCCCGAAATCAGGGGCTTGTCCCGCCGGGCACAATTCCCGGGCCGGGCCCTGGCTTCCGATCGAGATCGCCGCTCCTACGGGCCAATCATGTCAACGTGAAGGTGACCGTATGCTTATGCATGCCCTATTGGCGGGTGCCGCCCGTGCGGGGTGGAGTTTCAGCGGGCCTCGCCGGCAAAATCCCGCTGCAACGCCGATAGCCGTTCGAGCGCGGCGGCCGGCAGCGGACCTTTCGCGACCGCGCTGAGCGCCTCTTCGAACTGATCCGGCGTCGCGATACCCACCAGGATCGTCCCGATCGCCGGCTGCGACAGCGCGAACCGCGCGGCCGCTTCCGTCAGGCTTGCGGCAAAGCCCTCGGTAACGAGCGGCGCAAGGCGGCGGGCGCGCGCCACATCGGCGTCGTAGTTCATCGCCGAGCCGATCGGCGCCGGTGGTGGACTGGCAATCGGATGCCGCGCCGCCGAGCCGGACAGCGCACCGCCCGCAAGCACGCGGATGGCGATAACGCCCGTGCCGGCCGCCGTGGTGCGGTCCAACAACCGCCCGTAATCCTGCGCCGGATAGTTCGCTGGCAGGTCTGATGCGGCCGATGGATTGAGCATGTTGTAGACCACCTGTGCGCTGTCGAATTTTCCGGAGTCGACGACCCGGTGTAGCGCCGCCGTGTCGCCGACGGCGGTGAGGCCGAGGAAGCGAATCTTGCCCGCCTGCCGCAGGCGCTCGAAGGCCGGCACCGCCTCGCCCAACACCTGCTCGACGCTGAGCGCGGGTCCGCCGCCGCTCGCGGTGATGGAATTATGCAGGTGGAAAATATCGACGTGATCGAGCCGCAGCCGCGACAGACTGCCGTCGAGCGACTGCGCGATGGCCTCGCCGATGCGATAGGTCTCCGCAGCCGGCAGCCGGACCTTGGTGCCGACGAAGAAATCCGAACGCTTGAGACTCTGCAGCGCGCGGCCGAGATTCTTTTCGGACTCGCCGTCGCCGTACTGCACCGCCGTGTCGAAATAGTTCACGCCGGCCTCGACCGCGCGGGCGATGGCGCGCTCCCGGTCGGCGGGCTCGCCGCGCACCATCAGGCCGCCGACCGCCCCGCAGCCGAAGCCCAGCGCCGACAGCCGCATGCCGCTTCGCCCGAACACCCGCATTTCCATCGCTTCCTCCCGGTAAAACGCCGCACGCTCCCGCCATTCCGGCGGCCCGTCAATGCGGCCTGTCTTGCGTCGGCCGCCTATTCGGACTAAGTGCGGCTGATGAGCGAGACCCCATTGATCCAGCGCCGCCGGCGCATCCTATGGCTGAACGTACTGACCGTGGTCAGCGCCGCGATCCTGATCAGCGCGGAAGTGTTCGGCGCCGCCTTCGCGGGCAGCTGGGCGATCGCGAGCCTCGCCGGCCTCGGCGCGCTCGGCGCTCACATCCTCGACGGACTCTTCATACTGTGCGGTGTCGCCGTCATGGTGCAGTTCCTGCGCGCCGCGCATCGCGTCGAGCCCTTCACCGCCGAGTGACTCTCACGTCGCTCAGCGCGCCACGCTCCCGCGCGGTGCAGAAGTCGGCTTGTTGACTCTTTGTTAAGACCAAAAAGCTTGCGACTCTGTCCGGAATGGATTATTTCGGACGTGCCCAATTTCGCACGTGCCTGTGGCCGTGTGTCGGTCGGTGGGCATCCGGACAAGAGGCCGGACAGCCGCCTAAGGAAGAGACGCTACTTCCTTGCACCCGCGACCGGCAGCCGGAGGCGAAACCGGCATAGCCCGCTCTCAACGGGCGACGCGGCTTAAAGCAACGACGGAAGGGCTTTTTTGGTTACTGCCGGCGCGAATGCCGGGGACACCGAAAGGGCTTTGTCCTTCTTTGCCAGCAGTGCGGAACGGGATCCCCCTCATCCGGACCAAGGCAGCAATCACGGCAACGTCAGGCGTTCCGCAATGGCGCGGAACGGCACGCGTTGCAGGAGATTCACCTCGGCGGCTGCGCCGCCGGCCGGATCAGGGAGTTGGGGTTGATGACCGCATCTGCGCGCATCCGAGAGTTTCTCAAGAACTCGTACTCAAGACGGACCTTGCCTCGTGCTCGACCTCTCGGTCGTCCGCGAGAACTATCTGAGCTTCGCCAAGGCGCTGCCTGACAGCAAAGTCTTCTATGCGGTGAAGGCCAATCCGGCGCCGGAGATCCTGCAGCTCCTCGCCAGCCTGGGCTGCTGCTTCGACGTCGCCTCGCTGGCCGAGACGCACGCCGCGTTGGCCGCCGGCGCCTCGCCGGACCGGATCTCCTACGGCAACACGATCAAGAAGGAGACCGACATCGCGGCCGCCTTCGCGCTCGGTGTCACCCTCTTTGCCATCGACTGCGAGGCCGAGGTGGAAAAGGTGGCCCGCGCCGCGCCGGGCAGCCGGGTCATCTGCCGCATCGTCTGCGACGGCTCCGGCGCCGAATGGCCGCTATCGCGCAAGTTCGGCTGCGAGCCGGCCTATGCGGCCGACATTCTCGAACATGCCCACAAGCTCGGACTTGTGCCGCACGGCGTGTCGTTTCACGTTGGCTCCCAGCAGCACAATGTGGAAGCCTGGAACCGGGCGCTCGCCTCCACCGCGGCCGTATTCCGCGCCTGTGCCGAGCGTGGCATCACGCTGTCGATGGTCAATCTCGGCGGCGGCTTCCCGGCCCGCTATGTGCGCAAGACGCCGAAGCTTGAGTCCTACAGCAAGGCGATCTTCCGCGCGCTGCGCAAGCATTTCGGCAACGCGCTGCCGGAGACGATCGTCGAGCCCGGCCGCGGTCTCGTCGGCAATGCGGGCGTCATCGAGGCCGAGGTCGTGCTGATCGCCAAGCGCAATCCCGAGGACGAGGTGCGCTGGGTCTATCTCGATATCGGCAAATTCCACGGTCTGGCCGAGACCATCGACGAGTCGATCCGCTATCCGATCCGTACCACCCACGACCGCGACGAAACCGTGCCCTGCATTATCGCCGGACCGACCTGCGACTCGGTCGACGTGATGTACGAGAAGACTACCTATCCGCTGCCGGTCACGCTCGCCATCGGCGACAAGGTGCTGATCGAGGCGGCCGGCGCCTATACGGCGACCTACTCGTCGGTCGGCTTCAACGGCTTCCCGCCGCTGCGGCAGTATGTGATCTGACAAGCCGTCATTGCGAGCGAAGCGAAGCAATCCAGTGTAGCGTCGCGGCGCTGGATTGCTTCGTTGCGGAGCCTGTGACCGGACCGCGCGACATCGCGCGGGTCCGTTGGTTCCTGGCAATGACGCGCTTCAGCCCGCCACCCACTCCACATGCGCCTTGATGGCCCTGCGGGCGTCGTCGATCCAGCCGTGTGGCCGGGCCTTCTCGATCATCGCCGAAAAATTCTGCTGCCATCCGGCATCGTGTTCGACGCCCGGCCAGCGGCGCAGCGCGTCTTCAAGAATCCAGGCGGTATCGGCGTCGGGCAGTTCGGCCTTGCCGGCAAGCGCGCGCCGCACGTCATCGAGGCGGTCGCGGTCGTCTTCGACGACAAGCTTGAAAGCGCGAAAATTATCGCGGTCCTCGAATTGCAGGCCGTTGGCGGCAGACAGCTTTAAGAACATGGATGCTCCACTATTGCGTGAGACTCACGCCAGATCGATCACGCCAGCTTCGCCGCTCTCCGTGCCGAACGCCAGCAGCGTGCCGTCCGCGCTCCAGGCCAAAGCCGTCACCGGCGTATCGCCGGGTTTCTTCGCCAGAATCTCGGCGCCGTCCTCGACGCGCACGATCAGCACCAAGCCGTCGCCGTAGCCGGCCGCAACGATGTCCTGTCGCGGATGGCACGCCACCACCTCGACCTTCTGCTCGGCCGGCGCCAACAGCCGGGGCTGCTTGCCCATCGGTCCGTCCTTGGTGGCGAACGGCCAGAGAATGACCTGGTTGGATCCTGACGTCGCCAGCCACTTGCCGCCCGTGGTCCAGCCGACCGAGGTGACGCGCGCCGCGTAGCCCGACATGCGCATGTGCTGGCGGTCGACCAGCCGCCAGCCGTGCAGCATCGGCTCCTGCATGGTGGTGACCAGAAAACGGCCATCGGGGCTGACCGTCGCGCCCAGATGCGAGCCCTTCCATTCGAGCTTTTCCGGCGTCGCGCCGGCCGCGTTGGGAAACCACAAGGTCGCGCCGTTGTAATGCGCGATCGCGAGGCGAAAGCCCTTGGGCAGAAACGCAAGACCGCCGACCGTCGATGGCGCCTCGAACTCGCGCAGGTCCTTGGCTTGCGCGAACGCCGTCTTGCCGGCCGACCAGGCGACCGCGCCATCCGGACCGAGCGCGACGTGATCGATCCAGCGATGCTTGGCGTCGGTCGCGAGCACGCGCGTCGAGCCCAGATCGGTCGTCACCACCTTGCCGTCGTCGCCGCCCGTGACGATGCGGGCGCCGTCGCTCACCGATGCGAGGATGACGCCGCCATGGACGTCCATGCGCCGCGATTCACCATCCGGCTCGGCGAACAGCAACGCCTCCTCGCCGAGCACGAAGACGGCGGTGCGGCCGAGAAAATGCGCGCCCGCGATCGCGCCGCCCGCGGCGACGGCGCGCGTGCGCTCGACGACGGAGACGGTGTTGGTATCGGTGCGGGTGTCGGTCATGGATTAATCAGACCTCGTCATGGCCGGGCATAGCCCGTCGAAGACGGGCGTAAACACCCTTTTGCCGGGCCATCCACGTCTTCGTCGCAGAGCCGCAAAGACGTGGATGCCCGGCACGTAGGCGAGCGAAGCGACGCCGTTCTTCGAACAGCTATGGCCGGGCATGACGGCTGAGCGAGCGCACACTCACGCTACGCAGCTCTCGAAGCCTTCGGCGATCTTCTTGCCGGGCAGGTTGCGGCCGATGAACACGATGCGGCTGTCGCGCTTCTCGTCCGCCTTCCACGGCCGCTGGTGATCGCCGTCGAGGATCATGTGTACGCCCTGAAACACGAAGCGCTGGTCGTCATTCTTGAACGACAGGATGCCCTTGCAGCGCAGAATGTTCGGGCCTTCCTTCTGCACCAGGTCCTGCACCCACGGGAAGAACTTGTCGGGATCGAGCGGCTTGTCGGTATTCAGCGAAATCGATTGCATGTCCTCGTCGTGGTAGTGCTTCAAGCCGCCGTGCGAATGCGCGTGCTTGTGGTCATGATCGTGGTGATGATCGTGATCGTGACCATGTCCGTGTTCATGGCCGTGCTCGTGACCATGATGGTGGTCGTCGTGGCCGTGATCCTCGCCCTCGAGAAAGGCCGGTTCGATATCGAGGATGCGGTCGAGATCGAAGGCGTTGCGATCGAGCACTTCGTTCAGCGCAATTTTTGACCGCTCCGTCCTGTGCAGCCTGGCGTAAGGATTGATGCCGCGGATGCGCGCTTCGACTTCGCTGAGCTCCTCGGGCGTGACCAGATCGGTCTTGTTAATCAGGATGACGTCGGCGAATGCGATCTGGTTCTTGGCCTCGGGCGCGTCCTTGAGCCGGTCGTTGAGCCATTTGGCGTCCGCCACGGTGACCACCGCGTCGAGCTTGGTTCGCCGCCCAACGTTCTCGTCCATGAAGAAGGTCTGCGCCACCGGCGCCGGATCGGCGAGGCCGGTGGTCTCGACGATGATGGCGTCGAATTTGCCCTTCCTTCGCATCAGGCCGTCGAGGATGCGCACGAGATCGCCGCGCACGGTACAGCAGATGCAGCCGTTGTTCATCTCGAAGACTTCCTCGTCGGCGCCGACCACCAGGTCGTTGTCGATGCCGATCTCGCCAAACTCGTTGACGATGACCGCGTATTTCTTGCCGTGCGGCTCCGAGAGGATGCGGTTGAGCAGCGTGGTCTTGCCGGCGCCCAGGTAGCCGGTCAGCACGGTGACCGGGATTTTGTCAGCCATTTCGTCCCTCCGTTGGCCTCCCCTATATAGGCATCCGGCCGCCCTTGCATCCCCGCCCTTGGACCGTCTCCTCCGCGTCTTGCGCCCGGGTGCGGCGTTTGAACGGGACGCATCGGCTTGATCGGAGCCCGGCTTCTTGTAGGTTTCAGTGCCAAAAAGCACGAGCGACGGGAGGGAGCGATGCGACAGCGGACAGGCTTTGCCGCGACACTGGGTTTGACGCTGGGCGCCGCGGCGCTTTGGGTTCCGGCCGGCGCGACGGCGCAGACCTACCCCGATCACGTGGTCCAGATCATCGTGCCGACCACGCCGGGATCGAGCGCGGATATCCTGGGCCGCGTGCTCGCCGACGGCTTCTCGTCGCGGCTCGGCAAACCCGTCATCGTTGTCGACAAGGGCGGCGCCGCCGGTGTGCTCGGCACCGCCGATGTCGCCCGCGCCAAACCCGACGGCTATACGCTGATGCACGGCGCGACTTATTCGATCACCGTCGAGCCGCTGGTCGACAAGCAGGCCGGCTACACGGCGAAATCATTCACGCCGATCTGCCAGACCTTCAAGAACGATCAGGTCGTCGTGGTGCCGCCGAACTCGCCGCTGAAGACCGCGCGCGATCTGGTCGAGGCGGCGAAGAAAAAGCCCGGCGCGGTGACGGTCGGTATTCCGGGCATCGCCACCATCCCGCATCTCGCCATGATCGCGTTCGCCGCGCAGGCCAAGGTGTCGTTCAACGACATTCCTTTCAAAGGGCCGGCCGAGGAAATCCAGAACGTGCGCTCCGGCCAGATCGACTTCGCCGCCGTGCCGCTGACCGCCGCGGCCGGCTCGGGCCTGCCGATGCCCGGCATTTTTGCCGAGCAACGTAATCCGTCGCTGCCCAACGTGCCGACCTTCAAGGAACAAGGCTACGACGTCGCGCCTCTGAGCTACGGCGGCTTGCTGGGCCCGGCCGGGATGCCGGCGGCCGTGGTCAAGAAGCTCGAGGCCGCCTGCATCGACGTGATGAAAAGCGACGCCGCGCAGCGCGTGGTCAAACACACCTTCCAGCCGGCGGATTATTTCGCCGACGCCGCGGGCTTCACCCACAATCTCGCCGTCGATGCCGCGGAGAAGAACAAGCTCGTCCCGCTGCTGAAACCGAATTGAGAAGCATCGCAATCCGGGTTGAGCGAGCGAAACCCGGGGACGGACTTTTGAGCGTCGCCCCCGGCCCGCTGAATGACAGCAACCGAGGCTGCCGAAATCTTTTCTCTTGGCAATTCAAAGGCCTTTTCCACGGCGCTTCGCAACGGCTGTGGAGGACATGGCGTCTAACCGCTTGCACAGTTGATTCAGGCGCCATTTGTTCGCCAGCGCGGCGGCTTCCTTCCAAGTCGGCCTTTGATCGCCGATGCGTGGCAGCGGCGCCTTCGCGTCCATCGTGGCGATGGAGCGATAAAGCCGCAGCTCTTTGGCCTGGGTCTTGAAGCGCCCCGCCGCGAGGATTTCTTTAAGAGAGCCGTAGCGCTTCAGCAGATCAGCCGCGCCAGACGCCCCGACGCCAAGCGCGCCCGGAATCCTGTCGGAAGGATCGCCGCGCAGCGCGATGAAATCCGGCACCTGCCCGGGGTTGACGCCATAGCGGGCGCGGACTTCGGCGGGGCCGATGCGCGCCATTTCTCCGGCGCGTACCGGATAGAGAATGGTGCAGCGCTCGGAGGCAAGCTGGAACGTGTCGCGGTCGCCGCTCGCCACCAGTACCGTACCGCCCCGCTTTTGTTCGCGCGCCGCGGCGGCGGCGAGAAAATCGTCCGCTTCGTAACCGGCTCCCTTGGCGTTGGCGAAGCCGCAGGCAGCGACGAAATCCGGAATGACATCGAGCTGCTCGATCAGCTCATCGTCGAATTCCCGCCCGCCCTGATAGTCCTCCAGCGCGTCGTGACGATAGGTCGGCGCCTGCAGCGTATCCCAGGCGACCAGCACCGCGCGCGGCTGCTCGGCCTGGTAAAGCCGCAGCAGCATGTTGGCGAAGCCGAGTATCGCGCCCGCGGGCCGGTTGCGATCGCGCCGGATTGTCTTCGGCAGCGCATGGTAGCTGCGGTGCGCAAAGGAATCGCCGTCGATCACCAACAACGGCCGGCGCGTGGAAGGACTGACGGCTGCGGATGTTTTCTTCGCGCGTTCTGTCGGTGCCGACGATTCGACCGCAGGGCTCTTACGGCGTGTGGCAGCCATCTCACGCAGCTCGACCCATGCGGGCGCATGGTCGCTGGCATTCGCCCTGCCGCGCACCTCGCGGTCGACCCCGGATGCGATCAGGCGCTTTGCAACATCGGGACTGAGCAGAAGGTGATCGAGGCGCAGCCCCGCGTCGCGCGGCCAGCGGTTCCGCATGTAGTCCCAGTACGTGTAGACGCGGTCCTGCGGATGCAGCGCGCGGATCGCGTCGGTCCAGCCTTGCTTGACCAGTCGCGCAAAGGCGGCGCGGCTCTTGGGCTGCACCAGCGCGTCGTCGTCGTAGGATTGCGTTTCGTAGATGTCGGACGGGATCGGCACCACATTGTAGTCGCCGGCCAGCACGACGGGCACGCGGGCCCTGAGTAGCGAGCGGGCGTGGCGGATGAGGCGTTCGAGCCACGCAAGCTTGTAATCGAATTTCGGCCCCGGCTGCGGATTGCCGTTCGGCGCATAGAGGCAGCCGATGATGACGCCGTTCACGGCCGCCTCGATATAGCGGCTCTGCGTATCCGCCGCATCGCCCGGCAATTCGCTGCGCGTGCCCACCGGCTTCATGCCGCGCGCCAGGATGGCGACGCCGTTCCAGGTCTTCTGCCCGCGCCACACCGCCTCATAGCCAGCGCGGCGCAACGCCTCGACCGGAAAATCCGCGTCGGTCGATTTCAACTCCTGCAGACACACCACATCGGGACGGGCCGTGCGCAACCAGGCGAGTAGATTCGCCAGACGCTTGTTGACGTTGTTGATGTTGAAGGTCGCGATCTTCATCGCCACAGGGTGGGAGCCCGCGTTTCAAGTGGCAAGTGACCTGTAGGATGGGCACCACGCGGCACGGCCTTTCCTGCGTCGGCAAATTAAACAACGTTATCATTGTCCCCGTGATCTTGACAACGTCCCCAAATATGCTACAAGGTTTCCACCTCGCTCACTGTGCGTGAGGGGCCTTTCGGCCGAGGGTACTCCCCGAGAGGGAGCGAGGGCGGTCCCTGCGGGCGGAGCCATACACTCTGCGCGCAGGCGGTTCGGAAACTCGCCCGGCCTGCCCAGACGCAGGTCTGCCAGGAGCTGGCTGCCCGGGTGGCGGACGGAGTTACTTCCGTTGGCGCTGCCATGAAGCGCGGGGCCGGACTGAGCCGAGGGTAAAATCTCGGCAAGAGCCGCGGTGGAGCGCCGAGAGGCGAGCGCGCTTCCCAAAAGGGGCGCGCGCCGCGATGCGCAACACCAGGCGGCGCTCCGCTTGTGCGTAGCGCGGCAACGACTATGCGCCTTTCGGCGCTCCGCCTCCCTCATGGGGAAGGCCCGTTCGTTGGTTCGTGCACATCGTTGGAATGACTCGGGTGCGGATAGAAACGCGCCGCGAGAACGCGTCATTGCGAGCCAACGGACCCGCGCGAAGTCGCGCGGTCCGATGACAGGCTCCACGAAGCAATCCAGGGCGGCTTGCGAAAGCCGGGAGGCGCCCACTGGATTGCTTCGTCGCTATCGCTCCTCGCAATGACGAGGTTGCCTGCGTAATGTTATAATATTACATCTCACCTAGAAACGCCCTAAAGCTTTGACATGAAACCGCTTATCGGGCTGGCAACAATACTGACGCTGGCCTTTGCCCCTGCCCCTCCGGCCCAAGCCGCCGGCGACAAGATCGCCGTGGTGGCTGCCGAGAATTTTTATGGCGGCGTGGCGCGCGAGATCGGCGGCGACCGCGTGGCCGTCACCAGCATTCTGAACAATCCCGACCAGGACCCGCATCTGTTCGAGACCACGCCCGCCGTCGTGCGGCAGGTCGCCGGCGCGCAGGTCATCGTCCTCAACGGCGCCGGTTACGATTTGTGGATGGAGAAGCTCATTCGCGTGTCGCCGAAACCCGGCCGCGCCGTCATCGTAGCCGCCGATCTGATGCACAAGAAGGCCGGCGCCAATCCGCACCTCTGGTACGATCCGCAGACCATGCCGGCCGTGGCCGGCGCGATCGCCGCCGCATTGACCGCGACTGATCCGGCGCACAAGGACGACTACGCGGCGCGGCTCAAAACCTTCCTCGCTTCGCTTAAGCCGCTCGACGAAAAAATTGCCGCGATCCGCGGCAAGTATGCGGGCGCTCCGGTGACGGCGACCGAGCCGGTGTTCGGCCATATGGCAGCGGCGCTCGGTCTGAAAATGCACAACGAGCGTTTTCAGATCGCCGTCATGAACGGCACGGAGCCGGCGGCGCGCGATTTCGGACAATTCGAGAGCGAGCTGAAGAGCCGCGCAGTCCGCGTGCTGTTCTACAACAAGCAGGCGCGCAGCAATCTGGTGGCGCATCTCGTCGATCTCGCCCACGCATCGCATGTCGCGGTGGTCGGCGTGACCGAAACCGCGCCGCCAGGCGAAACCTATCTCGCATGGATGCTGAGCGAGCTGGACGCCACCGCCAAGGCGCTGGGCCAGCCCACCTCATGACTGACAACCTCAAAACTGCGGGCGGCGTGGCCTCCGAAGCGGACGTCATCGCGCTTGACCATGTGACGCTCGCGGTCGGCGGGCGCGATATTCTCGCCGACGCCAGCCTCGGCATCCGGCGCGGCGAGTTCATCGGTGTGCTCGGCCCGAACGGCGCCGGCAAGACGACGCTGATGCGCGCCATCCTCGGCCTGATTGCGCCAAGCGCGGGCAGCCTCCGCGTATTCGGCCGCGCGCCGCGGCGCGGCGATCCCGCCATCGGCTACCTGCCGCAGGTGCGCACGGTGTTGCCTGATCTGCGCGTGCGCGGCCGCGACTTTATCGCCAGCTCAGTGCGCGGCGAACGCTGGGGGGTGCCCTCGCTGTCGCGCGCCGACCAGATGGCGATCGAGAAAACGCTCACTGCGGTCGGCGCCCGCGATCTCGCCGAGCGGCCGCTTGCGGAGATGTCGGGCGGCGAGCGCCAGCGTCTGCTGCTGGCGCAGGCGCTCCTTGGCGAACCGCAACTCTTATTGCTCGATGAGCCGCTGATCAGCCTCGATCATCGCCATCAGGAAGTGGTGGTCGATCTCGTCCGCAGCTTTGCCCGCGAACATGACACCACGGTGCTGTTCTCGGCGCACGAACTCAATCAGCTCATCGGCGCGCTCGACCGTGTGCTGTATCTCGGCAACGGCAACGCCGCGCTCGGCACGGTGGCCGAAGTGGTGACCGCGCCGGTGCTGTCAAAGCTCTACGGCGCACCGATCAACGTTGTGCATGCCGACGGCAACATTTTCGTGCTGTCGCACGGCCGCGACGTCGAACGCTCCGACCATCTGCACGACCACGGTGACGATCACGGCCACGATCACGGCCACACGCACGATCACCGCCATGCTTGAATACGATTTCATGCAAAACGCATTTACGGCTGCGGGCGTGGCGGCGGTCGTCTCGGGCGTGGTGGGTTATTTCCTGGTGCTGCGCGGCCAGACTTTTGCCGGGCACGCGCTCGGCCATATCGGATTTGCCGGCGCCACCGGCGCCGTGCTTATCGGACTTGCGCCGTTGTGGGGCCTCTTAGGCTTCACCGTCGCGGCCGGCATCGGCATGGGACTCCTGGGCGAGCGGCTCTCCGGCCGCGACGTCGCCATTGGCGTGGTGCTGGCGCTGGCGCTCGGCTTCGGACTGCTGTTCCTGCACTACTACACCGCGTTTGCCGCCCAGGCGACGGCGCTGCTGTTCGGCGATGTGCTCGCGGTCGACCGCGGCATGATCGCGACTCTCGCGGCGCTTGGCGTTGTGACGCTGTTGGCCCTTGCCGCGATCATGCGGCCGCTGATCTTCTCGAGCCTGCAGCCGGAACTGGCCGAAGCCAAAGGCGTGCCGGTGCGATTCCTCTCGGTCGCGTTTCTGGCGATCGTTGCGCTCGCGGTCTCGGAAAGCGCGCAGATCGTCGGCGTGCTGTTGGTCTTCGCGCTCATGGTCGGACCGCCGGCGACGGCGCAGCGCCTGGCGAGCGGACTCTGGAGCGGCATTGCATTGTCGGCAGCCATCGCGCTTGCCGAAGCGTGGCTCGGCGTCGCCATCGCCTATGACACCGATTGGCCGGTCAGCTTCTGCATCGCGCTTCTGAGCGCGCTTGGTTACTTTCTCGCCCGATTGCCAAGGCCCGCCCGGCCGGGCATCGTCGCGCCCTGACAGGAAACCAGATGACCGAACCGCCCGCCGAATAATCGCGCGCCATTTGCGTCGGCGAAGCTTTGATCGAATTAATGCGTGGCGCCGACGGCCGCTTTGCGCTGACGTGCGGAGGCGACACGTTCAATACCGCGATTTATCTCGCCCGCGCCGGAATCGGCGTCGCCTTCGCCACGGCGCTCGGCGACGATCCGTATTCGGAAAGCATGATGGCGCTCGCCGCCGCCGAGGGCATTTCCTCAAACCTGATGTTCCGCGTCCCCAACGCGCTGCCCGCGCTTTGCCTTGTCGAGAACGGGTCGGCCGGCGAGCGCCGCGCACGTTATTGGCGCGAGGGCGCGCCGGTGCGTCACCTGTTCGAGCTGCCCGACTGGATGCGGCTTGCGGAAGCACTCACCACAGCGAAGCTCATCTACTTTTCCGGCATCACGCTGTCGCTGTTCTCCAACATCGGTCTTGGCCGCTTTCTCGCCGTGCTCGAAGAGGCGCGCCGGAAGGGCACCAAGGTGGCGTTCGACGGCAATTTCCGGCCGCACGGCTGGAGCGGCGACCTGCCGCGCACGCGCACGGTGTTCATCGAGACGCTCAAACGTGTCGACATCGCGCTGCCGACATTTGACGACGAGGCGGTGCTGTGGGGCGATCCGAGTCCCGAAGCGACGGTGGCGCGGCTGCAGGCGTTCGGCATCGGCGAGATCGTGGTGAAGAACGGACCGAACAGTGCGCTGGTGGCGACCGGCAACACGCAGGAATTCGTGCCGGTGCCCGAAGTCTTCATTCCGGTCGATACCACCGCGGCCGGCGATGGCTTCAATGCCGGCTACCTCGCCGCGCGTCTTAACGGCGACACGCCGGCGCAGTCCGCCGGTGCGGCGCATCGTCTCGCCGGCAATGTCATCCGCCATCCCGGCGCGCTCGTGCCGCGCACCGAGATCGCGATGCATTAGCAAGGCTCCGAAGTTCCGTTCTTTATTTTGTCATCCATGCGCCGTGGTCCGATCTCAGTTCCGCGTTAGTATCTTGCGTGAGGTCGCCAAAGAGAACACTCTGGCGCGCTGATCTCGCCGGACTGACGACGCGAGCGCACACATTGGGAGGAGGATGCTCATGAAGAAGCATGATGAAGGCCGTCGTGCATTCCTTGTCGGCACGGCAGCGGGAGCAGCCGCGACTGTCGCGCTGGTTCCCGACGCGCTCGCCAAGTCCGGTCAGCAGGTTGCGGCGGCGGATGCGCCGGCCGGCAGCATGTCGGGCATGGCGATGGACGGCGCGGCCGCGATGGCGCCAATGGCCAATGGGCACGGAGCCTTCTTCAACGAGGAAGACAGTCGCACCATCAAGGCATTTGCCGAGCGGCTGATGCCCGGTGAGCCGGGCAAGCCGGGCGCGACCGACGCCGACGTGCTCAATTACATCGATCTTGCGCTGTCCGGCGCCTACAAGGACGAGCAGGAATTCTACCGTCACGGCCTCACCCAGCTCGAAGCGCACTGCAAGGCGGCGCACGGCAAGGCGTTCCGCAGTCTGTCTGCCGTGCAGCAGGACGAAGTGATTGGCGCGCTTGAACACGGCAAGGCGCCGGAATTCGTCTGGCCGACCGCGCAAGCGTTCTTCAACGTCGTGCGCAAACACACGATGGAGGGCATGTTCGCCGACCCGATCTACGGCGGCAACAGGGACTTCGCCGGCTGGCGGCTGGTCGGCTTTCCCGGCGCACAGATGCAGTTCACCGAACAGGACATGCAAAGCAAGGAGGCATTCACGCGTGAGCCCATTGTGGGCTTGCAGTCGCGGCTCAAGCAGAAAAAGGGCTGAGCCATGGCAAACCTCAAAACCGATGTGGTGATCGTTGGCGTCGGCGCCGCGGGCGGAATCATCGCCGCCGAACTCGCCAAGGCCGGCATGAAGGTCATCGGGCTCGAACGCGGTCCGCAGCTGAAGACCTCCGACTTCGATCCGCATGACGAGCTGCGCTATTTCCAGCGCCAGGATCTGCGTCCCGATCCGGTAACGACGCCGGTGACGTGGCGATCGAATGCCAATACCACGGCGCATCCGATCCCGTCGCAGAACAACGGCAATCAGGCCGGCGGCGGCACCGTGCATTACGGCGCGCTGTCATGGCGCTTCCACGAGGACGATTTCCGCGTCCGCAGCAAGACCGTCGAGCGCTACGGCGAAGCCGCGATCCCGAAGGACTCGTCGCTCACCGATTGGCCGGTGAGCTACGCGGAACTCGAGCCGTTCTACGACAAGGCCGAGTACGAGCTTGGCGTGTCAGGCAAGGCCGGCAACATCCAGGGCAAGAAAATTGACGGCGGCAACGTCTTTGAAGCGCCGCGCAAGCGCGAATATCCGTTGAAGCCGCTGATTTACGATCAGTCCTCACTGCTGTTCGAAGAGGGCGCCAAGAAGCTCGGCTTTCACCCGTTCCAGTCGCCGCATGCGATCCTGTCGGAGCCGTATCACGACCGGCCGGGGTGCACCTATTGCGGCTTCTGCCAGGCGTTCGGCTGCCACGTCGGCGCCAAGTCGTCGATCCTGGTGACCAAGCTGCCGGAAGCCGAGGCGAGCGGCAATTTCAAGATCATCACCGGCGCCATGTGCTACCGGGTCAACAGCGACAATTCCGGCAAGGTGACGGGCGTGTCGTATTACGGGCTCGACCGCTCCGACAATACGATCGAAGCCGACATCGTGATCGTCGCGCCGTTCATCTACGACAATACGCGGCTGATGCTGTTGTCGAAGACGGCGAAATATCCGAACGGCCTCGCCAATTCGAGCGGCCATCTCGGCAAGCACATCATGGCCCACATGATGGTCGGCGTGTTCGTCACGTTCGAGGATCGCTACGTCAACAATTTCATGGGTCCCAGCGCCCAGAAACACTCGATCGACGACTTCAACGCTGACAATTTCGACCATAAGGACTTGGGCTTCATCCGCGGCGCCCAAATCTCGATCGGAACACCTACGCTTGAGGGCGGCCCGATCAGCGCGACCCTCACTCCGCCGCCGCCCGGCGTGCCGCGCTGGGGCGCCGCATATCGCGACTTCATTTCGCGATACTACGCGCGCCAGGGCGCCATGGTGGGACAGACCGAAAACCTGCCTTACGCCGATCAGATGATCGATCTCGATCCTCACATCCGCGACAAGTGGGGATTGCCGGCGCCGCGCATGACCTACGATTGGCGGCGTCCCAACGAAATGGCGCGCGTCAAATTCGTCCAGGCGAAGATGGAAGAGATCGGCCGCGCGATGGGAGCGCCGCATGTCTGGGGTGGCGCTTTCGGGCCCGGCGCGCCGGGCGCCCATCACGAAGGCGGAACGCGCATGGGCAGCGATCCGAAGGACTCAGTCGTCAACAAGTACGGCCAGACCTGGGACCACCCCAATCTGTTCCTGGTCGGCAGCTCGACTTTCCCGACCATGGGAACGGGCTTCAATCCGACACTCACCATCCAGGCGCTCGCCTACATGACGGCGGACGCGATCGTGAACCGCTACCGGCAGCATCCGGGGCCGCTGATCTGACGGCGCATCCACATGCAACAAACAAGCGCAGCCGCCGCAAGCGCGGCTGCGCTTCGATCGAACAAAAACAGGGCGTCTCCGAGGGAGGTCATCAATCATGGCAACGCAAAAGACCGATGTGGTGATCGTTGGTGTCGGCGCCGCAGGCGGCATCCTCGCCGCTGAGCTCGGCAAGGCCGGCATCAAGGTGATCGGGCTTGAGCGCGGGCCGCGCTTGACCACGGCGGATTTCGAACCGCACGACGAGTTGCGCTATTTCCAGCGCCAGGATCTGCGCCCGGACCCGAAGCGGATGCCGGTGACGTGGCGCCCGAACACCAGCGCCACGGCGCACCCGATCCCGTCGCAGAACAACGGCAACCAGGCCGGCGGCGGCACAGTGCATTACGGCGCGCTGTCGTGGCGCTTTCACGAGGACGATTTCCGCGTGCGCTCGTCGACCATCGAGCGCTACGGCAAGGCGGCGATTCCGGCGGATTTGTCGGTGATCGACTGGCCGCTGTCGTATGCGGACCTTGAGCCGTATTACGAGCGCGCCGAATACGAACTCGGGGTCGCCGGCAAGGCCGGCAACCTCGACGGCAAGAAAATCGACGGCGGCAACGTCTTCGAGGCGCCACGCAAACGCGAGTATCCGCTCAAGCCGTTGCTGCTCGACCAGGTCGGCGTCAACTTTAACGGCGCATCCAAGAAACTCGGCCTGCACGCGTTCTCGTCGCCGCACGCGATCCTGTCGGAGCCGTACAAGGACCGGCCCGGCTGCACCTATTGCGGCTTCTGCCAGGCATTTGGCTGCCATGTCGGCGCCAAATCCTCGATCCTGGTGACCAAGCTGCCGGAAGCCGACGCCACCGGTAACTTCAAACTGATCACCGGCGCGTTGTGCCATCGCGTCAATTCGGACAACAGCGGCAAGGTGACCGGCGTGTCGTATTACGGCCCGGACCGCTCCGACAACACGATCGAAGCCGACATCGTCATTCTGGCACCGTTCATCTACGACAACGTGCGCCTCCTGCTCCTGTCGAAGACGGAGAAATTTCCGAACGGGCTCGCCAACTCGAGCGGCCATCTCGGCAGGCACATCATGGCGCATATCGGGGCGCGCGCGTTCGCGGCGTTCGACGACCGCCACGTCAACGTCTATATGGGCCCGAGTGCGCAGAAGAATTCGCTCGACGACTTCAACGGCGACAATTTCGATCATAAGGATCTCGGCTTCATCCGCGGAGCGCAGATCTCCGCCGGCCCTGCCGGGCTTGAAGGCGGTCCGCTCGGCACCGCGATGAGCATGAACCCGCCGCCCGGCGTGCCGCGCTGGGGCGCCGCATTCCGCGACTTCTATGCGAAATACTACACGCGGCACACCGCACTCACCGGCCAGACCGAGAACCTGCCGTATGGCGATCAGATGATCGATCTCGATCCGCACGTGCGCGACGCCTGGGGGTTGCCGGCGCCGCGCATGACCTACGACTGGCGGCGGCCGAACGAGCGTGCGCGCATCGAGTTCATCCAGAAGAAGATGGTGGAGATCGGCCACGCCATGGATGCGACGCTGGTCTGGACCGCGCCTTTCAGTCCAGGTTCTCCGGGCGCGCACCATCAGGGCGGCGCGCGCATGGGCGCCAATCCAAAGGAGTCAGTTGTCAATAAATACAGCCAGAGCTGGGATATTCCGAACCTGTTCATCATGGGTAGCGCCACGCATCCGACCATGAGCGGCTTCAATCCGACGCTGACCATTCAGGCGCTCGCCTATATGACGGCCGATGCGATCGTGAACCGGTATCGGAAGACTCCGGGCTCGCTGCTGTAGCGAACCGCGCCGCGGCGCATGCCTCTTTTGAGGCCATGCGGATTGCGTCATGGGTTCAGGGCGCGATAATCAGCCCCTGATCGGGAAGACTCCATTGCGGCGGTCCCATGGCCAAGAAGATTTACCTCGCGTTCGACATTTCCTACACCCATCTCGACGGCCGCTGGCGGATGCCGGGCTCCTGGACCGGCCGCACCTATCCGGACATCGGCATCTACGAAGAGATCGCGCGCATCGCCGAGCGCGGCTGCATCGACATGCTTTTCTTCGGCGATGGCACCGGCATCCCGGACACCTGGGCCGGCACGCGCGACGAGGCGGTGCGCTGGGGGATAGGCTGGCCGCGGCACGATATGAGCCCGGTGATCACCTGCATGTCGCGGGTCACCGAGCATGTCGGCTTCGGGCTGACATATGCATCGACGTTCATGCATCCGTTCTACGTGGCCCGCCTGTTCAACTCGCTCGACCACGTCACCGGCGGTCGCATCGCGTTCAACGTCATCGCGTCGAGCCGCAACGCCGACGCCGCCAATTACGGTTTCGACGAACTGATGGAGCATGGCACGCGCTATGACCGGATGGAGGAATTCATCGGCGTCTGTCGCAAGCTGTGGGACAGCGCGGAGCCGGACGCGTTTATCTGGGACCGCGAGTTCGGGCGTTGTGGCCGATCCGAGCAAGGTAAGAGCCATCAATCACGCGGGTAAATTCTTCAAGGTCCGGGGCCCACTCAACTGCATTCCATCGCCGCAACGCCACCCGGTCCTGATCCAGGCCGGCGCTTCGCCGCGCGGCATCAAGGCTTCGGCCTATATCGCCGACCACGTTTTCGCCCGCTGGCCATCCAAGGAAGGCAAGGCGACGCATCGCGCCACGCTCGACAAGGCGCTGGTCGCACAGGGACGCGATCCCGAACAGGTCGGCGTGCTCTGGGGCGTAGGTCTCATCGTCGGCGAAACCGAAGCCGAGGCAAAGGCGCGCCGCGAGCAGCTTCTGACCATGATCCCGCCGGAGGCGGTGGGGCCTTATCTGTCGCACAACGCCGGCTACGACTTCTCGAGCTTGCCGGAAAAATTCTCGCCCGCAGAGCTCAATGCCAGGATAGTCGCCAAGAACGCGTCGCCGGTCGGCTTCGTGTTCAAGCTCGCCAACATGGTCGGCGAGAAAGGAGAGATTTCGCGCAAGGACTTCTTTGAGTTCGGGCTGCGCACGGCCACCAACTACGATCGCACCTATGCGGGAACAGCCGCACAACTTGCCGATATGCTGGAAGAAGAGTTTGAAGCCGGCGGCAACCGTGGCGGCTTCATGATCGTCCATCCGCAGGCGGTGCCGCGCGAGCTTCTTAACGTGGTCGATCTGCTAGTGCCCGAGTTGCAGCGCCGCGGCCGTTTCCGCAAAGCCTACGAAGGCGGGACCTTGAAGGAAAATCTGCTGGCATCGTGATTTACCGCGCGCCCTGCTTCGCTCGCGCCGAAGCCAGGATTTAAGAAAGAAGATACATCACTTCGGCGATTTGCCATTGTTACATCGATGGTTCGGGCTATCTGTGTCGCAGTCGACAAGGAGGAGCTGCGATGGCCGCGAATGAATTGCTGCGGCGGCTCGATATCGAGCAACCGATCCTGCTGGCGCCGATGGCGGGCAGCGGCGGCACGCCAGAACTTGCGGCGGCCGTGTCGAATGCCGGCGGTCTCGGCGCGTGGGGCGGCGCCTATGCCAAGCCCGAAGAGATTGCGGCCTCCATCCGCCGCCTGCGGCAGCTCACGCGCAAGCCGTTCAACATAAACCTGTTCGCTGGCGGCTACGAAGCCAATCGTGGCATCGATCCGCAGCCGATGCTGGCAATCATCGCGGAGGCTCATGCCAAACTTGGCTTGCCGCCACCTGCATTGCCGCCAGTGCCGGCGAGCCCGTTCGACGCGCAGCTTGAAGTCGTGCTGGATGAACGTCCACCGGGGTTCAGCTTCACCTTCGGTGTGCCATCGGCCGCGCAGATCGCGGCGCTCAAACAGCGCGATATCTTCATCAGCGGAACGGCGACCACCGTTCAAGAAGCGCGCCGGCTGGAAGAAGCCGGCGTCGATGCAATTGTCCTGCAGGGAGCCGAAGCCGGCGCGCACCGCGGCACGTTCCTCGCGGCATTCGGGGAATCGATGATCCCGATCGCGAAACTCGTCGGCGATTGCCGCACCGTCATTCGGGCGCCCTTGATCGCATCGGGCGGCCTCATGGATGGGCGCGATATTGCGGCCGCGATGAAACTTGGCGCCGCCGCGGCGCAGCTCGGTACCGCGTTCCTGCCCTGCCCGAGTTGGGCGCGCCCGACGCCTACAAGCGGGCGCTGCTGAACGCGAAAAGCGACCACACCGTCATCACGCGCGCGTTTTCCGGGCGCCCGGCGCGCGGGATCAAAAATGCGTTCGTCACGATGGTGGAGGGCAAGGAAGGTTCGATCCTGCCGTTCCGCCAGCAGAACGACCTGACGCGCCCGATGCGCAACGCCGCGGGAGCGAAAGGCGTCGCCGACTATATTTCGCTCTGGGCCGGACAGGGTGTGGCGCGGTCGCGCGCCATGCCGGCCGCGGACCTGGTGGCGGCGCTGCTGCGCGAAATGTCAGCCGCGGAAATCGTCCGGCCGTAGCTCGATCGGAGTGCCGTGCGGCGTGCGCTCGCAGGCGCGCTCCCAGGCATCGCGCGTGCGCGTCAGCGTCCCGGCGTCGCTCAAGCCCTTTTCGGCGACGATCCGCTCCAGCGTCGCAAGCCAGTGGTGGTAGTAGGTCTCGCCGGTGTCGGGGTCGCCGGCGGCCTGCGCCTTCTTGATCTCGTCGCCCAAGGTCGCCGCCCATTCTTTCCAGGTGAACAGGCCGCGTTCGTTGAGCGACAACGCCAGCGCAAATGCCTGCGCTTCCCATGGCTCGCGAAACACCGGCCCCTCAGCGTTGCGAGGAATGCTTCGCACCTCCTGTGTGGCACGCTGCGTCGCGGCGTCGGTCATATCACGCGTGCTCCAAATACGGTTCGAATGCCTCGATCGAGACTTTGAGCGAAGGATCGCTGGCCTCACCCCACAATTCGTGACCGTCGAACAGCACGGTATAGAGCCACTGCGGATTTTCACCCTGACCGATCGCAACCGAGTCCGGATAGACGTGACAGCCGCGGATCGCTTCGACGACGCCCACTTTGCCGCGCGCGTAACGCGGCAGGCGCGTGTGCGTCGCCGGATGAATATTTTTGGTGCGGACCTTGTCGCCGGCCTTGAAGCGCGCCGAGCCCTGTGCGGGCCGGGCGAACGAGCCACGCGACAGCGCGTTGGCCACATCGGCGGCCTTCATTGTGCGCTTGAGTGCCTTGCCGGGGCGCAGAGCATGGCCAGACGCAATCTCATCGGCGTCCGCCAGACCTTTCTCGACCAGGAGATTCTCCAGCCGCAGCTCCCATTTTCGGTAATAGGAACTGCCGAGATACACCTCGGGCGGCAGGCGTTCGATACCGGCGCGCGTCTCGTCGATCGTCCAGATGCCGGTGTAACCCAGCGCGCGGTTGATTGCGTAGGTGCGTCCCTCCCACGGCGCGTGGAAAACCGGCTCGTTCGGCTCCGGCTCGACTTTGCCGAAGCCGTGCATGCCGCCCATGTCGTGAATGCCGTCCATCACGCGGTCCCTTTCGGATTCTTCGCGACCCCGGTGCCGATCATGCTGTCGCGCGTGACCAGCGCTGCGAGTTTTTCCTCGCTCCAGCCCTCGGTGCCGGCCGGCCGCATTGGCAGCACGATGAAGCGTGTCTCTGCGGTCGAATCCCAGACGCGGATATCGGTACCTGCCGGCAGCGTGACGCCGAAATCGGCCAGCACGCCGCGCGGGTCGTTGACCGCGCGCGAGCGATAGGGTGCCGACTTGTACCAGACCGGCGGCAGCCCGAGCACTTCCCACGGATAGCAGGAACACAACGTACACACGATCATGTTGTGCCGTTGCGGTGTATTCTCGACCGCGATCAGGTGGTCGCCGACGCGATTGAGGAGCCCGAACGAGGCCACCGCCTTGCTGGCGTCGGCGAGCAACGCCTGCCTGAAGGCCGGGTCGGCCCAGGCTTTGGCGACGACGCGCGCCCCGGTATGCGGCCCGACCTTGGTCTCGTAGGCCTCAATGATAGCGTCGAGCGCCGGCGGATCGATATAGCCCTTCTCGGTCAGCACAGTTTCGAGCGCGCGCACACGCAGCTGCATCTCCGACAGCTCCGAGCCGTGGTCGTGATCGTGGTCATGGTGGTCGTCGTGATGGTCGTGAGTCATGGCAGTCGTCCCGGTATTTCGTCGTGGCCCACCGGTTCGCGGCGGCCGATAATCGCCATTATACTGCACCTCGAGGACCTGTCACATGCGCCAAAGTAGTGAAGCGCGGCCCAATCATGCGCAGCAACGTTGAAGGCTTTGCCCGGACCGTCGCCGGCGGCATCGATCGCGGCATCGCGGCGATCGGCCGCGTGGCGGCATGGTGCTGCCTCTATGTGGTGATCGTGGAGTTTGCCGTCGTCGTGATGCGCTATGCGCTCGGAATGGGTTCGATCAAGCTCCAGGAATCCGTGCTCTACGCCCATGCCGCGCTGTTCATGCTCGCCGCGGCCTGGACACTGCAGGCCGATGGTCACGTGCGCGTCGATATTTTTTACTCGCAAGCGAAACCGCGGACGCGCGCTCTTATCGACCTGTTCGGCGCCGCTTTCTTTCTTCTGCCTTTTGCCGCCGTGCTTATGGCGCTCTCTATTCCTTATTCGGAACGTTCCTGGGCGATTCTGGAACGCTCGCGCGAAGCCAGCGGACTGCCATTCGTTTATCTGCTCAAGACTTTGATCCCGGTCTTTGCACTGCTCATCGGTCTTCAAGGTGTGGCGCAAGCGATTCACGCCACGCTCGTGCTCGCGCGAGCCGAACCGCTACCCTCTTCTCCCAGCGGACGAGGCTGAGTTGGCGGCCGACGCAATCCTCGCCATTGCTTTGGTAGCCGCCGTTTGCGTTGTGCTGCTTGCCGGCTATCCGGTCGCGCTGACGCTCGCGGGCGTCTCGCTCATTTTCGCCGCCGGAGGCGCCGCCGCCGGCCTGTTTGATCCGGTCCTCCTTGGCGCGTTGCCGGAGCGCGTGTTCGGCATCATGAACAACGACGTGCTGCTGGCCATCCCGCTGTTCATCTTCATGGGTGTGATGCTGGAGCGCTCGCGCATCGCCGAGGATTTGCTCGAAACGATGGGCCGCCTGTTTGGCAGGCTGCCCGGCGGACTTGGCATCTCGGTTGTCGTGGTCGGCGTGCTGCTCGCCGCCGCCAAAGGCATTGTCGGCGCCACCGCGGTGACGATGGGATTGATCGCGCTGCCGGCAATGCTGCGGCATGGCTATGACAAGGCACTCGCCGCCGGCACGATAGCGGCCACGGCGACGCTGGCCCAGATTTTCCCGCCGGCGACCGTGCTGGTGCTGCTCGGCGACCAGTTGAGCAACTCCTATCAGGCCGCCCAATTGGCACAGGGCAATTTTGCCCCGCAGACCGTCTCGGTCGCCGACCTGTTTGCCGGAGCGGTGCTTCCCGGTTTCGCGCTGGTCGCCCTCTATGTGCTTTATCTGATAGGCGTCGCTATCCTGTCGCCGAAAAAATCGCCACCCATTGCGCCCGATCCGAACGCGCCGCGCGGGCTGAAACTCGCGCGCCGCCTGGTGTCCGCGCTGATCGCGCCGATTGCGCTGATTCTCGCCGTGCTTGGCTCCGTCCTCGGCGGCGTCGCGACGCCGACGGAAGCCGCGTCGGTCGGCGCTGTTGGCGCCATTCTGCTTGCCGCTTTGCGCACCGGGGCCACCGGCTTGCTGGCGCCGGTCATTCTGCGCACCGCGCAGATTACCAGCATGATTTTCCTCATCCTCATCGGCGCAACACTGTTCAGTCTCGTATTCCGCGGCTTCGGCGGCGACGTGCTGGTGGAACGCGCTCTCACCGGGCTGCCGGGTGGCGTCGGGGGCGCGACGCTCGCGGTGATGCTGGCGCTGTTCCTGCTCGGCTTCGTGATGGATGCCTTCGAGATCATCTTCGTGGTCGTACCGATCGTGGCGCCGGTGCTCCTGAAGATGCCCGGCGTCAATCCGGTCTGGCTCGGCATGATGATGGCGGTGAACCTGCAGACCTCGTATATGCACCCGCCGCTCGGCCCAACATTGTTCTATCTGCGCGGCGTGGCGCCCCCCGAAGTCACCACGCGGCACATTTATCTCGGCATCATTCCGTTCGTGCTGGTCCAGCTCGGCATGCTGCTGGCGCTGTGGTTTTTCCCGGGGCTGGCGACGTGGCTGCCGCACAGGCTCTATGGCTCGTAAGTTCTACAAATCACCGAGCCCGTATTCAGCCCACCGCGCCTCGACGCGCGCAGCGTCGTCTGGATGCGGCTTCACCGTCGGCGGAAAGCGCTCGTTATTCCACTGCGGTTGTCGCGCGTGCTTCCACGAACGGGTGGCGTCGATGAGCATCCGGTTCCACAGCCCGGTGCCGAGTTGCGGCACGTTACGATCTTCCAGCGGCGTCGATGGATCGATCGGCGAGCCGAAAATGCCTGGGAAAACGACGATGCCGCCCTCGCCGGCATTGACCCGGTGCGCGAACGCCCATTCGACCTGCTCGTCGTCGGCCGGATCGATGTCTTCTTCCACGACGGTGACGTGCTTGTAGCGGTACTGCGCGGCGCTGTTGCCCCATAGCGCCGCGGCGACCTGTTTGGGCTGGCCCTGATAGTGCTTCTTGATCTGGACCCGCAGATTGACGCCATTGGTGATCGGCGGCGCATAGACGTCGAGCACGCCGGGAATACCGGCGCCGTTGAGAATATTCCAGGCGATGGCCGCGCGCTGCACCGAGGACATCACGCTGTTTTCGCTGTAGGAGCCGGGTAGCGTGCCCTCGAGTGAACCGCAGAGCACCGGATCCTTCCGGTGGGTAATGCAGCTGATTTGCATGGTCGGCCGCGGCGTCGGCAGGTCGGAAACATAACCGGTGAATTCGCCGAACGGCCCTTCAAGCTCATAGGTCGACGGATCGTCGCTGATGGTGCCCTCGATCACGATCTCGGCGCTCGCCGGCACTTCAAGATCGACGGTCTCGCAGCGCACCAACTGCGCCGGCTCGCCGCGATAGCCGCCCATCACGTCCCATTCGCATACGCCCGCCGGCAAGGGCGAGCCGGAGAGAAACGACATGATCGGATCCCAGCCGATCACACAGGCCACCGGCATCGGCTTGCCGCGCGCCGCCCATTTGACGAAATGCGCGCCCCAATGCTGACCGCCCTTGATGAGCAGAAACGGCGACGTGTTCTTCTTGCCAATCATGCCGCGATACATGCCGACATTCATGACGCCGGTGTCGGGATCGCGAGTGACGATCGACGTGAACGTGTGAATGTAACGGCCGCCTTCGAGGTAGTGCCATTTCGGTATCGGAAATTCGGTTTGATCGACGGCGTCGCCCCGGACGATGACGTCCTTGACCGGACCGGTCGGGACAATGACCGGAGCGATCGTCTCGCGGTTCATCTTCATGACGTGCTGAACCAGCTCGCGATTGGTGGCATCGCGGGAAAAACCCAGCGCCAGCGCCAGCCGCGAGCGGGCGCCGAGCCCGCTGACAAACAGCTTGCTGCAGCGGCCGCTTTCGTAGCCCTTGATATTCTCGAACAAAAGCGCAGGGCCCTTCTTTTCGAGCATGCGTCGCGAAATGGCGCCGATCTCGCGATCCCAGTTTACCTCGGCCTTGATCCGCCGCAGTTCACCCTGCTGCTCGAGGCTCGCCATCCACTGCCGCTGATCCAGGAAACCCATCGTCCGCTCACTTTCCACTCTGCCCAATCTGTCGTTCAAGCCGTCCGTCTGCTTGATCGCGCCCCTTAAATCCCGCAATTCTTGCCGCCGGGCAATGGGTCACGCATGATCCGGCCGCGGGGGAGTCCTATGACTGCAGCAACACTGTTCGATTTGGCCGGAAAAGTCGCACTCGTCACCGGCGCATCGAGCGGGCTGGGTATCCGCTTTGCCGAGGTTCTGGCCGAAAATGGCGCCGCGGTCGTCTTGGTGGCCCGCCGCGCCGAGCGGCTCGCCGCCCTCAAATCACGCATCGAACAAGCAGGCGGCCGGGCACTCGCGGTCGAGGCCGATGTGCGCGACCGCACGGCAATGTCGCGCGCGTTCGACGCGGCCGAGAAGGCGTTCGGCACCGTCACCATCCTCGTCAACAATGCGGGCGTCGCGCATGCCGGCCGTGCGGTCGACATGCCCGAAGAGGAATGGCGCCGCGTGCTCGCTACCAATCTCGACGCCGTGTTCTATTGGGCGCAGGAGGGCGCGCGGCGGATGCTCGCGGCCGGCAAAGGCGGCGCCATCGTCAACATCGCCTCGGTGCTTGGTCTGAACGTCGATAAGGGCGTGGTTGCCTACGCGACCGCAAAGGCCGGCGTGATTCAGATGACTAAAGCGCTCGCGCTTGAACTCGCCTTCAAAGGTATTCGCGTCAACGCCATCGCGCCCGGCTGGATCGTCACCGAGCTCAACCGCGACTATCTTGAAAGCGAGCGTGGCAAAACGCTGACGCGCCACATCCCAATCGGACGTTTCGGCCAGGAACGCGATCTTGACGGACCGCTGCTGCTGCTGGTGTCCGACGCCGGACGCTACGTGACCGGCGCCACCATCGTGGCCGATGGCGGCCAATCGGTCGCACTGCGCGGCTGACGGTCCGCCTTACAGTGGCCGATGCATCCGGCCGAACAGCCACCCCAGCCCCAGCGCAATGACGACGGCCGTATAGGGCTGGGTCTCGATGGTGTTTCGCACCGCCTTTTCAAACGATCCGGCGGTCTTGCGCGCGGCTGCTGTGGTCGCGTCGGCAACCTGGTTGGCGCTGTCGCGGGCCTGATCGTAAAGGTCCTGCGCGGCGTCCGAGACCTCACCGGCCGCGTTCGAGGCATTCTTTTTGGCGTCGCCAAAGGCGCGGTTGAAGTCGGGATTTTGCGTTCGGTTCTCGGGCATGACGGGCTCCATAGAGGAAATTTCGGCAATTAACGCGCGGACATAGTCAAAAGTTCACGGCGCGGAACGTTTGTTCCGCCGCGGGGTTAGCCAAGTCGAATTTCTATTTCGGAGGACATGCGATGTTTCAGCCGCGTTCGCGCGACTTCGATCCCCGCGTCACCGCGATCGTCGATCACCTGCAGGCCATTGAGCGCGAATTGGCCGGAGTGGGACGCCAGGCCGGACGCCGCGCTTCGGCAAACGCATCCGCAGCCGGCGATCTGATTGCCGACACGGTCGGCCCTATCCTCAACGATATCGCCGACCGTTTCTGGCGCGGCCAGCGCGCGGCGACCGAAGGTGCGGCCGATCTCAGCAATCGGGCGGTGCGGATGGGCGGCAGGGTTGGCAACGATGCCCTCGAGCGTATCGCCGCTCAAGCCAAGGAACGCCCGCTGCTGACGCTTGCGGTCGCGATCGGAGTCGGTGTGCTGATCGGGGCGGCTGGACGCCGCGCGATGTAGTCATCCCTCTCCGGCGAAATTTGCTCCTGGGGCCTCGCTCGTCGTATTCAGCGCAAACAGGCGTTGGAGCGGCGGAATGGGACTGGAACAGGTGGCGATCGTGCTTGCCGGCGCGCTGGCGGGTGGCATCGTCAACGGCCTCACCGGATTTGGCACAGCCATAACGGCGCTCGGCATCTGGGTTTACGGCATACCGCCGGCCGCGGCCGCGTCGCTCGCGATTATCTGCGCTGCGGTCTCGCAAACCCAAACGCTGCACTTGATCTGGCGCGCCATCGAGTGGAAGCGCGTCCTTTGTTTCGTCATTCCCGGCGCCATCGGGGTACCGATCGGAACGCTTATTCTGCCGCACGTCGATCCACGGATTTTCAAGCTTGGGCTTGGCTTGCTTCTGGTGATCTATCCGGCCTACGTGCTGTTGCGAAGGCGCCACCTCGAACACGCCTGGGGTGGCGAAGTGGCGGACGGCGCCGTCGGGTTCGGCGGCGGCATTTTGGGCGGTTTGACCGGCTTGTCGGGGGTATTCCCGGTGATCTGGACCGACGTCCGCGGCTGGAGCAAAGAGCAGCGCCGCGCCGTTGTCCAGTTTTTTAACTTGGTAATCCTGTCGCTGGCGCTGGTCGCACACGCCGCCTCGGGAATGCTAACGCGACAGGTCGGCCTCGATGCGCTGGTCGCGCTGCCCGCCACCATCGGCGGCGCCTGGTTCGGCGCCTTCATCTACCGGCGGCTCGCCGACCACAGCTATCAGCGTATCGTCATGGTGCTGCTGCTGATCTCGGGACTGACGCTGATGTGGGCGAGCCTGTGACTCGAGAAGCGCAGACTGCGGCGATCAACCGCCGTTCTGCAGCAGCGAATTGATCTTTTCCAGAAGCCGCGGCAGTTCGACCGGCTTGGTATCGAAATCGTCGCAGCCCGCGGCCAGCGCCTTTTGCTTGTCCTGCACCATGGCGTGCGCGGTCAACGCGATAACCGGAATTTTCGCGGTGGCGGCATCCGCCTTCAACCGGCGCGCCGCCTCCCAGCCGTCGATGATCGGCAGGCTCATATCCAACAGGATTAGATCCGGGCTTTCCGATGACGCCAAGTCGAGACCTTCCTGCCCGTTTACCGCCATGACGATTTCGAAACCGTTGCGCACCAGCCTGCGCGACAGCATATCGCGGTTCATTTCGTTGTCTTCAACAAGCAAAATCTTGGTCATTGAACCTTCTCGTCCGTCATCGCCCCGCTCTTCATATCGCGATTGCGCCCGGCGATCGCCGCCAGCGCGAACCCAAGCTTGCTGATCGGCTGCGCGCTCTTGCTCAAGACCAGGAGCGTCCGTTCGGCCAGATAGCTGCGCTCATTGTCGGTCAATTCCTTGGCGGTGAGCACAACGATGGGCAGATCGACATAGTGCGGATTCTGTCGCACACGCTCCAGAAACTCAAAACCGTCCATTTTCGGCATCATCAGGTCCAGAAGCACCAGCACCGGCCGCGGATGCGATGCGAGCCAATCGAGCGCGGCCTGCCCATTGGCAACGGTGGTTGCCTTCATGCCGACGTCCTCGATCGTGGCCTTGACCATGGTACGGACGTCGTCGTCATCATCGATGACCAAAACGGTTCCATCCCGCCTGCTCGCCGCGAACTTCTCAATGAGCGCGATCAGCCGGTTACGGTCGATCGGCTTGGTCATGTATTCGGAGGCACCAAGCGAGAAGCCGAGATTGCGATGATCGACAATAGTCAGCATGATCACCGGGATGTGCGCGAGCTGCGGCTCGGATTTCATGACGCCCAGTACTGACCAGCCATCCATTTTCGGCATCATCACATCGAGAGTGACAATGTCGGGGGGACGCGCCCGCATCATGTGCAGCGCCTCGACGCCGTCCCGGGCGTGGGTGATCCGATAACCCTCCTTGCCCAGCGTGGCGGCTAGCACGTCGTGCACAGCAGGATCGTCGTCGACCACCAGCACATGGATATCGCGAGTTGACGGCTCATGCACGACCGCCAAACGCGCGCTGTCGGATTCTTCCTCGGCCATCGCCTTGGTGGCGCGATCGGGCAGGAGAATCGTGAAGGTCGAGCCCTCGCCGGGTTTGCTCTTGACCTCGATCGAGCCGCCCAGCATGGCGCAGAAATGCCGGGTGATTGTCAGACCGAGACCGGTGCCGCCGAAATTGCGCGTTGTCGATGAGTCCGCCTGCGTGAAGGCCTGAAACAGGCGGCCTATCTGCTCGTCGGTCATGCCGATGCCGTTGTCGGCAACTTCGACTTTAACCCACGGGACGCCATCGCGCGTCTCGCGCGCGAGACGGAGCGTTACTGTACCGTCCTTGGTGAACTTGGCGGCATTACTGAGCAGATTGATGATGCTCTGCTTCAGCTTGGTCAGATCGGTTTGCAGCGAGCCGATATCCTGCGGGGAGTCGATCAAGAGCTTGTTGCCGTTTTTTTTCACCATCGGCTCAACGATGGTCTTCACCTCGTCGACCAGCCGCGTGAGAAAAACGTGCTCCAGATAAACATCCATTCGGCCGGCTTCGATCTTCGAAAGATCGAGAATGTCGTTGATGAGCCCGAGGAGGTGCTTGCCGGCGGCCTGGATCTTCTCGAGATCGCCCATGCTGGCCTTGTCGCCGCGATCGGTCGCGTCCTCGAGCAGAATTTCGCTGTAGCCGATGATGGCATTGAGCGGCGTGCGCAGCTCGTGGCTCATGTTGGCGAGGAACGATGACTTGACCCGGCTTGCCGATTCGGCCGCCTCCTTGGCCTGCCGCAGTTCGATTTCCACCTGTACGCGATCGTGGATGTCGACGAAGCTGGCGATGACCGCTTTTTCGCCACGGTAGTCGAGCGCGACGCGCGAGACCATCACATAGGCTTCAGCGCCGTCGGGACGCTTGAAATGGAACTCTTTGCGCTCGCTTGACGTGCCGCTGATGATGTCGGCGAGTTCTTTTGACTTTTCCGCTTCGGTAAAAATCGAGGACAGCGGCCTGCCGAGCAAGGCATCGGCATCCTTGCCGACGATCTCGCAGAAGCCCGGATTAAGGTGCAGGACGTTCTGGTTCTTTTCGCTGACGATGATCAGACCGACCGGGGCCGCAGCGTCGATGGCGCGAAAACGCTCCTCGTCTTCGCGCAGCTGCTTCTCGGCCTCCTTACGCTCGGTGATGTCGGTGTAGATTGCAATAAACCCGCCGCCCGGCACCGGATCGCGCCGCACTTCAAGCACCGTGCCGTCCGGCCGCACCCGCTCGAACGAGTGCGATCGATCAAGCATTGCCACACGTGTGCGCAGCTCCTGCTCGATGTCGGCGCCCTCGCCGAACTCGCCGCGCGCACCGATGTAGCGGATGTAGTCCGAAAATGTGCGGTTGGTGCCGAGAAACTCGTCGGGCATTTCCAGATATTGGCGAAACAGCGTATTCCAGGTGACGAGCTTGTGGTCGGCATCGTACATGGCGACCCCTTGCGCCATGTTCTCCAGTGTCGCCCGCAACAGCGCCGCCTCGCGGCCGGCGCTCGCGCCGTCTTTCGCCTTCGCTTTGGTGTCCGCCATGCGGTCTCCGCCAGCCAGGGCCTGTTCGCTATCCGCCCATCGCGGCGATCGCCTCGGCGCGCGCCGCGTGGATGCGCAGCATGTCGGTGAAGCCGGTGATGTCGAGCACTTCGCGAACCGGCGCCTGGACCGCGCACAGCGCGAACGATCCGCCGGCCGCCTTCACCTTCTTGACCAGCACCAGAACCGCCCGCAGGCCCGCGCTGGTGACAAAGTCGACGCCCGCAAAGTCGATCAACAGTTTCGGATTCTCGCTTGTAATCAGCGCTCCGACCTTCTCGGCAAATGCGGCGCTGGCGCCACCATCGAGCCGGCCCTTTGCCGTCACCACGAAGGTATCGCCAATGCGTTCGTCAAGAATTTCCATGCCGACTTTGTCCTCGCAATCGATCAATGACCCTTCTTATCGCCCTGATTGCCTTCGCGGCTAATAGCAAAAATCATGCAATTTTCGCCGCTTCGCCGAACATACTCAAGGGCGCTGCACAGTTTGCGCACGAGAAACAGGCCAAGGCCGCCAATTGGACGCTCGGCGACATTGACGTCAAGGGACGGCTCCGGAACGAGCAGCGGGTCGAATGGAGGTCCGCTGTCGATAATCTCTCCAACCACCTTGTCGGACTCGGCAGTGACCGCAATTTTTGCCGGCCGATCGCGGCAATCGCCGTGCGTTGCCAGGTTGGTCAGAACCTCGCTCAAGACCAGGGCCGTGTGGTGGGTTGCCCGCGCATCAACGCCATGCTGTTCAAGAAATGCCATCACCTGATCGATCAGCGCATCGATCGCCTCTGGGGTCGCGAGCGTATAGGAATCGAACCGAGTTGCGGGCTGCATCGTGCCGGCCGGTTCGAGCGACAGCAACAGGGCCGCCATGTCGTCGAAGGCGGGACGGCCAGCCTCGAAGGCGCGAACATCGGCGGCCAGTTGCTTGAGGGGCTGCCCCGCAGAAGACTCGAGGTCCGCCAGAAAGCCCTCGACTTTGTCTTCGCCGTAAATCGCATCGTCTGGATTGTGCGCCTCGGTAAAACCATCGGTCACGATCAGGAGGCGGTCGCCAGGTGCAAGCATGACCGTATCCGGCTGATAGGCGGCGTTCTCGACCAGGCCGAGGGGCGGCCCCCCGGCGCGGCCAAGCCGTGCGATACCGCCAGTGCCGTTGCGATGAAACGGCGGAATATGTCCGGCACGCACATAGACAAGTTTGCCGGTTGCTATCTCCAGCGTCGCCAGAAGGTAAGTAACAAACATGCAGCTTTCGTTGCCGGCCGCGAGCGCCGCATTGACGATACCGAGCGCTCGCTCCGGCGCGCGGAACAACTCGGCGGCATCGGGCCGCGCCGTCAACGCACGCACCATGGCGTGAGTCCGCGCCATCATCAGCGCGGCGCCGGCGCCCTTGTCCGAGACGTCGCCGAGCCCCAGCACAATCATGTCGTCGCCGATGCAAAAATGGTCGACGACGTCGCCGCCGACTTCCTTGGCGGGTTCAAGCAGAACGTCAATCGACAAAGTACGGCCGGCAATCGTTCCGGCAAATGGCGGTGGCGCGAGCGCTAGCTGGAGCGTGCGCGCCTCGTTGAGCTCCAACTGCTTGCGCCTTAATTCATCGCGCGTGAGATCGCTCAGCGCCTTCTTCTCCAGCGTGGAAAGCACACGCGCGCGCAGCAGCGTCGGATTAAACGGCTTGACGATGAAGTCGGCGGCGCCGAGTTCGATACAGCGCACGACCGGTTCTATTTCACTCAGCGCCGAGATGACCAGAATGGGCAGTTCGTTGATGCGGCCGGCGCGCCTGAGCGCCTCCAATACGCCAAAACCGTCCAGCTCCGGCATCATGATATCGAGCAGCATGAGGTCGTAGTTCTGCGCGGCGATCGCCGCCAAAGCTTCTACGCCGTTCGCAGCCTGGTCGACGTGCGCAAAGCCGAGACGCGTCAGCCGCCGCAGAAGCAGATCGCGATTCTCCGCGACGTCGTCGACGACGAGTATTTTGGCGTTGGGGTTGTTCATGCCGTCGATTCGGCCGGCAACGGCACTTGCTCGCTGCTGCCTGCGGCCGATTCGGGATTAAGCAGAATCGCGCATCTGCGCGCAAGTCATGGCCGGCCGGGAACGGAAGCAGGCGCTGACGTCGTTCTCGGCCCGGGTCTTAACGGAGGCGGGATCGGGCGCTCGACGCCGCGGCAGGCCGCCGCGGCCTGGACGTTACAACGTCAATTCTAGGGCGGGTCGCCACGCTCGATCTGCAGCAGATCCGCAAGACCGGAGGTCGTGATCACCTCGGTGACAACCGCGTTGGGGTTGAATAGCACCAGGCGGCCGCCGCGGCGGCCCATGGCCTTGGCCGCAGAGACGAGATGCCGAAGCCCGATCGATGCAATGAATGTGACTCCGGCCATGTCGACAAAGAGCGCGCTCTTGCTGCCCGAGAGCGTTGCGAGCGGCAAAGCCACAGCCTCGGCGCCCAAAATATCCAGCCGCCCGGTCATCGTGACCGTAGCGGCTGATCCATCGTCATGAATAGCAATTTGCATGAAAGCCTTCCCAGCTCCATGAAGAATAAAACAAGGTTATGTGACAGTCTCGTGACGCTCCGCCCGCAGCGCTCCGAGCACCTGTGCCGTATCGAAATGTGAGAAAATTTCAGCCGGTATATTCCAGAATATGCATGCCCTGTCCCCAGCGATCGATCAGATAAAGCCGCCCCTCGTCATCGGCCCCGATGTCATTTGATTGGATACCTGGCGCACCTTCCGCCGTTTCCGGCACATAGCAGCCGACTTCTTTTGGATGCAGCGGATCGCTGACATCGACCGCGCGCAGGCCTGCATTGAAGTAAGTGAGAAATACGATGTCCTTCCACGGCCCGCTGGCCGGCAGGTTTTCCAGAATGTTATGCGCGCCGAAGCGGCCGGGGCGGTCGTAATATTTCTCGCGATCCGGCATGAACGTCGCAATCGGCACCGGATTGGTCTCGTCGCGCGCGTCGATGATCCACATGAACTGCGCGTCCCAGTATTTCTGCTTGGCGCGCGCTTCATCGGTGGCAACGAGATAGGGCCGGTCGCCGATCGGCCATAGCGTGTGGTTTGAGCCGGGAAACGGCGGCGCCCATTTGGTGTGGCCGACGAGGCGCATGTTGCGCAGATCGGTGCAGTCGATGATCGAGATGCCGCCGCCCCACCAGGCGCAATACATGCGGTTGTCGCGGATCATCGGCGGTCCGTGCAGCGTCGTCGCCTCCTCGGCCGGATGCGGATCGTTGCCGACCTCATCGGAGTCGGTCTTCATCCACGGCAGGCCCCAGATGCTGATCACTTCGGGCTTCAGCGGATCCTTGATGTCGAGCGTCCAGATCACGCGCTTCGACCAGCCCGGCGCGTCGTTCGGCATGAAGGCAAGCCCGCGGGCAAGATCGACCCCGAAGCGGTGCGGGCCGGAGCCCGGCATATCGTAGAAGCCGATCGGCTTCGGCGCCGACGGCGTCGACACGTCGAAGATAAAAAAGCCCGCGCGCGCGTTCTTGCCCTTGTCGCCGGCGAGCCGCTCCGAGTTCACGTAGAGCAGATCGTCGCCGACGATACGCAGCTTGTGGCAATGAATGCCCGGCGGGGCGCGGAATTCCCCGACCTTATGCGGCTTCTTCGGATCGCGCACGTCGTGCACGGTAAAGCCCTCCGGGCCGTTATAGCTCGAGCCGCCGACCGCGCCGACATAGGCGTGCCCCTTATGTATCTGCACCAACGAACCACCGCCCCACGCCGCCGACGGGTCATGACCGATGAGCCGAAAGTTCTTGGCCTCTTCAGGAAAGGTGGCGGGCATGGGCGGAGCGCTCCTCACTTGACCGTCATGCCCGGCCTTGTGCCGGGCATCCACGTCTTGCTGCCGCGCGACTTTAAAGACGTGGATGGCCCGGACAAGCCCGGCCATGACGTTCCCTGAATGGACAGACAATTATTGCTTCAGGAGCTTTAATGCCTGATCGTAATAACTCAGATCGATATAGCGCTGCGGGTCGGCGGGCTTGCCACCCTCGACCTCGGCGCGCAGCGCCAGCGCATTCTTGAAACCTTGGAGATCGAATTTGGCATCGGGGGCAAAGCCAAAGCCCGGCTCGGCCATCAGCCTGACGCACTCTGCGGCAATGTCCGCCGGCAGCTTGAAATTCTGCTCCAGGATGGCGGCATCGGCGGCGCGATTCGCGGGATCGAGCGACCAGCGCAGCGCCTCGATATAGGCGGCCAGATATTGTTCGAGCGTCTGCGCATGCTCGCGCGCCCAGGCGCGGCGTACGAAGGCGCCGCCGGCCTGATAGGGGCCGAGCATGTCGGTGGTGCGACCGAGGCTGTGCAGGCCATGCGCGGCGGCCAGCAGCGAGAACGGCAGGTTGAGGATGGCGCCGGCATTGTTCGTGTCGGCGAACAACGCCTTGAGCCGCCTCGTCCCGTTGCCGACCGGATTGAGCGTGTAATCCGCCCCGGCTTTGAGCCCATGCTGCAGCAGGATCGTCTTGGCTTGGAGCGCATAGGCGGTGTTGGTGGCATCGACCACGATGGCATGGCCACGGATATCGCCAAAATCCTTGATGGCTTTCTGGACGTAGAATTCATTGGTGCCGGAATTGCCGCCACCCACGATCACGATATCGACCTTGGCGACGTCGATCATCGCCACCGCGTTATCGACCGCCGCCTGCACGATGTCAGCACCACCATTGGCGAGCGCGTCGCGCTGAGCCTTGGAGCCCTTGGTGAATTGCAGGTCGACGTTAAGTCCATGCCTGGCGAAGAAGCCGCGATCCCGCGCCACAAAGAACGGCAGCGCCCGTGCGGTCGGGAACGTGTTGACGTGCACCAGAGTCGGCTCGGCTCCTGGCGCAAGAGCGGCGAACCCAAAGACTCCGAGGAGGAGCAGGCCGGCTCGAAAAGCTGCGCTCATTGTCATCTATCCTGCCTTCCTTCGCGTCATGCCCGGCCACCCGAGCCAGACCTTTGGCCGGCCCAAGTGCAAGCTTGTGCCGGGTCTTGGGAGCGAGGATAGATTAAAGACGTGGATGGCCGGGCAAAAGGGCGTTTACGCCCGTCTTCGACGGACTATGCCTGGCCGGGACAATGCCGAGGATCGTGTTTTGGCCGATCGCGCACCAACCAAGGGCTCCAGCGTCGACGCTCGCCGGGACCTGTTCGGTCATCCGCGCGGCCTCACCTTCCTGTTCTCGACGGAGATGTGGGAGCGCTTCTCGTTCTACGGCATGCGCTCCCTGCTCGTGCTCTACATGACCAAATATCTGCTGCTCGCTGACCATTCGGGCGGCGTGATTGGGCTCGCCGCGGTCAGGCGGGCGCTCGAAGCCGTATTCGGGCCGCTGCCGGTGCAGCCGTTGTCCTCGCAGATCTGGGGGTTTTACACGGCATTGGTCTATTTCACGCCAATCTTCGGCGGCCTTTTGGCCGACCGGGTGCTTGGCCGGCGTCATACCGTCGTGATCGGCGCCGCGCTCATGGCGATCGGCCATTTCATGATGGCGATCGAGCCGCTTTTTCTGTTTGCTCTGTTGTTCCTGATTATCGGCAGCGGCTGCTTCAAGCCGAACATCTCAACGCAGGTCGGCGGTCTCTATGCGCCGGGCGATCACCGCCGCGACCGCGCCTATTCGATCTTTTATGTTGGCATCAACATCGGGGCGTTCCTGGCGCCGCTGGTCTGCGGTACGCTCGGCGAAGAAATCGGCTGGCATTATGGCTTTGCCGCCGCCGGCGTCGGCATGTGCATCGGGCTTGTCATTTACCTCTATGCGCTGCCGCTGCTGCCGCACGACGACCTGTCGCAATCGCCCTTGGCGGAAGGCGGAGGATCGGACTCCATCGCGCGCGAGGGAGGCGTCGATCTGGCCGCACCACCACAACTGACCTCCACCCTGCCGCCTCCCGCCGCCAGCCTTCCCCATTCAGAGAAAGGCGGCTCATCGCTTACGCACGACGAACGGCGCGCCATCGTCGCCCTGCTCGTTCTGTTCGTTCCCAACACGCTGTTCTGGGCCACCTACGAGCAGATGGGAAACACGATGATCCTGTGGATCGACGCCAACATCGATCGGCATGTCGACCTGTTTGGCTGGATGGCGCAAATCCCGACCACGTCATTCCTCGCTTTCAATCCGTTCATGATTTTTGCCTTCACGCCGTTTGTCGTGACCTTATGGGCGCGACAAGCCGCGCGTGGCACGGAGCCTTCGACGATCACCAAGATGGCGCTCGGTTGCTTCGGCGTCACCATCGCCAATCTCATCAGGGCTTTTGCCGCCTATCATGCCGGCGGCGGCCAGGCGAGTTGGCTTTGGGTCCTGGTCTCGATCGCCATCCTCACCGTCGGCGAACTTTATCTGTCGCCGGTCGGGCTGTCGTTTGTCACGAAAGTCGCGCCGGCGCGGCTGTTGTCGATGCTGATGGGTGTTTGGCTCGCCTCAAGCTTCACCGGCGGCTTTCTGGCGGGTTGGCTCGGCAGCTTCTGGAGTCGGATGGCGAAGCCCGAGTTTTTTCTGATGATCGCCGCGATCAGCGCGCTCGCCGGGGTGATGATTTTCGCCTGCCGTTGGCCGTTGCGTGGAGCGGTACGGGAATAGGCGCTCGCGACCAGAGCGCTACGAGATTGCGCTACGAGACCTGCGCTACGACCTTGCGGGTAGCCGCCACATCGCCTGCAGCGCCGCGACCCGCCGGCAGCAGCTCCAACTCGTATGCCTTGATCTGCAGACCGAGATATTTGGAATAGATCCGGCACTGGGCAAAACTGCCGGCGATGAACCACAGGCCCGGCTGCGGCGTGCGCACGAACATATTGCGCAATTCCTGACTTTCGCCGAAGCCCCAGATCGGGCCGACCCGGCGCGCGACCTCGGCGCCAAAGAGCTTGCCGACCAGATGCTCCTGCCCCTTGTAGCCTGTCGCCAGCACGATCAGGTCGGCCGCAAGCAACTCGCCGTTTCGCATCCGCGCTCCCTCGGCGACGAACGCGGAGATATCGGAAAACTGCGCCAGCCCTACCTCGCCGCTGACGATCAGATCGGAGCAGCCGACGTTGAAATAATAACCACCGCCGCGCGTCAGGTATTTAAACTGCCAGCCGGTGCCGCCGTCACCGAAATCGAGCTTGAAGCCGCGCTGCCCGAGGCTGTCGAGCAGCGGCTGATCGAGCCGCCTGGCCTGTTCGGTCAGCATGACGTGGCTCTTCTTGGCGAGCCGCAGCGGTACCGACATCGTGATGAGGTCGCAGTCCTCAAGCGGGGGCCCCTCGTCATAGAGCGCGTAAGGCAGCTGCGCGCTCGGCTCGACGTTGACCACCATAGTCGAGCTGCGCTGCACCAGCGTGACGCCAGCACCGCTGGCGTGGAGATCCTGGGCGATGTCGTGCCCGCTGTTGCCGGACCCGATGACCAGCGCTTTTTTATTTTTCCAGGCGCCACCGTGACTGTATTGGCTCGAATGCAAAATCGTGCCGGCAAAATCGCGCAGGCTTGGAATGTCCGGAAGGTTCGGAATGCCGCTGAGGCCCGTCGCCATGACGATGTGGCGCGGATGCAGCTCGCGCGCGGTTCCATCGGCGCGACGAACCGTGACCGACCATTGTTTCTTTTCGTCGTCGTAGGTCCCGCCCTCGAATTCGGTTGCGGTCCAGTAGTTGAGCTCCATGCTGTCCACATACGCTTCGAACCAGCCGGCGACCTTGTCTTTCGGAAGATAGGCCGGCCAGTTCGGCGGAAACGGCATGTAGGGCAGATGATTGACGTGGGTCTGATTGTGCAGGACCAGCGCGTGATAGCGGTTGCGCCAATTGTCGCCGACGCGCTGCTCGCGATCGACGATGAGCGTGTCGACCCCCAGCTGGCCGAGCCGCGCGGCGGCGGTCAGCCCGGCCTGCCCACCTCCGACCACAAGGACGGCGGGGTCGCGGTCCGCATACGCGGCGGCTGTCACCCGTTCGTCGAGCCAATTTGGTCCGCGAAAGTCGCGCGAATAGACTTTGCCCTGCGGACGCCAGCGGCCGAGCCGCTCTTCATGTCCCTTGATCTCTTCGAGCACTGTCAGAAGCGTCCACGCTTTTGGCGCGCCGTTACTGGAGGCGTCCGCGACAAGCCGCAACACGCCGCTGCCGCGGCCTTCGGCGGTTTCAAAACGGAAGATCGCCTCAATTGCCGTCATGCCGGCGCGCGTCACGCGGCGGGGCGGCGTGCGCTGCTGATCAATCTCGAAACCATTCGGCCGGACACGCGGCGCGCTTGCCAACAACCTCTCGGCGACCTCATCGGCCCCCATTACGGTCTCGATCCCCCACGTGAGCGACAGCACATCGCGCCAATAGCTGTCGGGGACGAACAAGCGTTTCAGCGCGTGCCTATCGCATGCCGCCAGCGCGTCCTGGAACGCGGCGAGCCATTTCTCTATGTCAACCGTTATTGCTTTCGTCTCGAACACTTCTTCGCCTCGTACCGATATTTTACTCGGCAAGGCGATTACGCGCTACGGGCGTTTTCACGGCAGGCTGGCCTTGGTCCTTTTGCCGTTGATCACGTCGTAGACGTTGCAGGCAATGCCCGTCGCCTCATAGCCGTCCTGACCCGTCGCCTGCGCGATGGCAAACATTTGGGAGGCGAGGCCGACAAACGGCATCGGGACCTCCATCTCGCGCGCCATATCGAGCCCGAAGCCCACGTCCTTTGGCATCCAGGATTTGCGCGGCTTGAATTCGCGGTTCACCAGAATTTCCATGATGCGCCGCGTCGCCACCGAATCTTGCTGAGAGTTCTTGATAATGGTCTGGAAGGTGGCCTCGTCGAGACCGCCCTTCCGCAGCCAACAGCAGATTTCAACGAGGCTCAGGTGCTGGACGGCGGCCAGCATCGCCATGGCGTTCTTGACCAGCTTGGCGTTGCCGAGCTCGCCGACGTGAAGAATCGATTTGCCCATCGCCTTGAATATCGGCTGATGTTCGTCGAACAACGCCTTGGAGCCCGAAAGCCAAAGCGCCAGTTGACCGGCCGCCGCGACCTCCTCGACGCCTCCAGCGGATGCATCGAGCACAGTCCAGCCTTTCTTGTTGAGCTCACCGCTGACGCTGACGATGGTCTCCTTATCGATGCTGCTAAAATCGATCCACTCCCTGGCGCCGGTGGTCGCCTCGGCGAGCCCGCCCTTGCCAAGGCCGACGGCGCTGACGGCATCGTTGTTCGGCAACATCGAAAGCACGAGCTCGCACGATTCAGCCACTGCTTTGGGCGTCTCCTTGAACTGTGCGCCTTCCCGCTCCAGCCCCTTGGCCTGCTCGCGCGTCAAATCGTTCACGACCAGACGATAGCCGGCCTTGATCAGGTTGGCCGCCATGCCGCTGCCCATGCCGCCGGTGCCGATGAAACCTACCGTCTTCATGCCCTCACATCTCCTCGATCATTGCCCGCGAGGCCCAGTCACCTTGGCGCGCCTTGCCTGCGTCCCCGCAGCATCCACGACCAAAGTGCCGCCCTCGCGTTTGAGCAGCACACCGTAGTCGCGCTCTGCCGTCTCGACCGACACCAGCCCCTCGCGCACGTCGGAAAGCACCTGCTCAGCCGGCCGCTCGAGCGGATCGCCAAAGCCGCCGCCGCCCGGCGTATCCAGACGAAAGATGTCGCCCTCTTTGAGCGGATAATCGGCGTAGCGCGTCGGCAGGCGCTTGGCGCCATCGCCATCGGGATTGATCCAGATATCGCCGGGCCGGCCGTCGCGGCCGCCCTCCATGCCGTGCGGCGGAATGACGTGTTTCATCGAGCGGATGGAAAAACGCGCGTCGGCGAGATTGAGATATTCGCGGCGCACGCCAAGGCCGCCGCGATAATGTCCTGGCCCGCCGGAGTCGCGAATAAGCTCGAAACGCACGACACGCGTCGGAAACTCGCTTTCGATGATCTCGATCGGCGCGATCCGGGCATTGCTCTGATTGACGGTGATAACCGACGCGCCGTCCTTGGTCGGGCGCGCACCGCCGCCGCCGGCGATGATCTCGTATTGCACGTAGCCCTTGCCGGCCGACGTGTTGCGGCCGCCGATGACGATCGAGCGGCTGCCCGAGCCGTCGGCGCGGACTTTTTCCGGAACGATCGGCGCCAGCGCGGCGAACAGCGCATCGACCAGCGCATGCACGGTCGGATTATAGGTGTTGACCGGCGCCGGAAAACGGGGATTGAGCACGCTGCCCTCGCGGGCCTCGATGGTGAACGCATGTAAGAGGCCGCTCGACACGTACATGTGCGGGTCGATCATCGAGATCAGCGCATAGGCGCAAGCGGCCTGAACCAGCGGCGGCCGGATATTGGCCGGGCCGCGGGTCTGATCGGCGGAGCCGGAAAAGTCGAAATGCAGGCGATCGCCGCGCTTTTCGGCGACGACGTGAATGCGCACCGGTTTTTCCAGTTCGATGCCGTCGTCGTCAACGAACCGCTCAGCCTCGTAGCGGCCGTCGGCCCATTCGGCGATGGCGGCGCGCACGCGCGCTTCGCCGATCTCGAACAGGCGCGTGAAACTTTGCTCGACCTTGGTCTTGCCGAATTTGGCGACGAGTTCGTTGAGCCGGCGCTCGCCCAGACGATCGGCGCCAAGCTGGCCACGAATGTCGCCGAGCACCAGCTCGGGCGTACGGCTGTTAGCGGCGATGATACGGTCGATATCGGTCTGCGGCTCGAATTTGCGCTGATAGCGCACGGCCGGCAGATGCAGACCCTCGTTGAAGGTCTCGCGCGCCTGGCCGGAGCAGCTTCCCGGCACCGGTCCGCCGATATCGCCCTTATGGGCGATCGAGCCGCAGAAGCCGAACAATTCGCCGCCGACGAATGTCGGCGTGAGCACACACATGTCCGGTGCGTGCGGGCTGCCGCCCTCGTAGGGGTGATTGATCAAAAATGCGTCACCCTCGCCGACCGTGCCTCCGAATTCGTCGAGCACGGCCGCGCAGCACGCCGGAAACGCACCGATATGCAGCGGCAGCACGACGTGCTGCGCCACCACCTCGCCCTTGGCGTTCATCAGCGCACAGGAGGCGTCCTGCGACTCGCGCACGATGGTGGAGAAACCGGTGCGGAACAGCGAGTTCTGCATCTCCTGCACGATGCCGGAGAGGCTCGACTTGATGACTTCAAGATCGACGGCATCGATGGACATGCCGCTCATTGCGCAATCCGCAAATTTTTCTCTTTGACGAGTTTCGCCCATTTCGGGATATCCGTGCCGAGTGCGCTGCGGAGGTCCTTGGCGGCACCGCTGAGTCTCACCATGGACATGCTCGCCAGCTTTTGCTGCATGTCCTGCTGCGACAATATCTCCTGGATACTGCTCTCGATTTTTTGCTGCACGGGCTTTGGCGTTCCAGCCGGCGCGAACATGCCTATCCAGACCTGCACGTTGTAATCGGGGATACCGGCCTCATTGGCGGTCGGCACGTTCGGATAGCTTTTGACACGCTCCAGCGTCGTCACCGCGAGCGGATGGGCCCGGCCGGACGCCAATCCCGGCGCGGCGGACGCGATGTCGGTGATGCACAATTGCACTTCGCCGGCCATCACGGCCGCCACGGACGGCGCCGCGCCGCGGTACTGCACGCCAGTGATGTCGACCTTGGCCATGCTCTTGAGCAATTCGAGATCAAGGAGCGAGGCCGGACCGCCGGTCGCGTGATTGAGCTTGCCGGGATTCTTCCTGGCGTAATCGAGCATCTCGCGCAGCGTGGAGAACGGCGCTTTCGCACTCGCCATGATCACTTCGGGGATCGCCACCATCAGCGCGATTGGCGCGAAATCCTTCTGCGGATCGTATTGCAGGTCGCGGTAAAGCGCCGGATTCATCGCCATGGCACCGTCATGCGCGACCAGGAGCGTGTACCCGTCAGGCGCCGCCTTGGCGACTTCCTCGACGCCGAGCCGCATCGCCGCGCCGGATCGGTTTTCGACAATGACCGGCTTGCCCCATTTGGCCGAAAGCTGCGCCGCCATCAACCTGGCCAGCGCGTCGATGCTGCCGCCCGCCGAAGTCGGCACGATGATGCGTACTGCATGTTCGGGATAGGTTTGCGCCCGCGCGCCTGGCATCGCATTGACGAACGCTAGCATCGACAACAGGGCAGTGGCCAACGCTCTCTTGGAAATGACGACTCGCTGTCTCATGTCTTTTTCCGTCCCCCGTTCGCCGCTGCCTTATTTTTTCAGTTCCACCGCGGCGAGATGTTCCTGCATGACGCCCGGCAGTTGCGCGCGGGTGTGACGGCCAAGCCCGCAATATGCCGCAAGCCCGAAATCCGGCAGGTACCTTTTGGCGACAGTAACGCGCCGGGCGAAGGTATCCATGTTGTGAACGGCGCCGAGATAGACGCGGGCATTCTTGGGCTTCAGTTCGGCGAGCGGCGCGAAGAACGCATCGTCGACGCGATTGAGAACGGGGATATGAATCCAGTCGACGCGCCGCTCCGACGCTTCGACGAAGGCGTTCGCCAGCCGAACCGTCGCGCTGAGATCGTTCGGACTGAAGCGTGGCCAGCCGCCGAGCGTGCCGAAACAGAAATGGTAGCCGAGCGCCACCTCTTCCGGGATCGGCGCTGCAAGCGCGCGGACCTGCTGCAGGTTTCGCTCGATGCGGTCTTCGGCCGAAAGCTTGGCAACAGCCCCATAGGCGTCCTGTACCTCAGTCGAGCAATCCCATTGGATGGCGAGATCGCTGGCGGGAATTAGCTCGACAATCTTCGCTACCTCCGCGCTTAGCGCTGCTTGCACGCCGGGCTTGATCTTGTCGAGATCGCTGATGTTGGGAAAAAGACGCGGCGGCACCAGGCTGTTGACCATCGGCAGGCAGACCTGAAAGCGAAGGTTACTTGGCAATATCCCCTTCTCCTTCATCATCTGGAAGACGGCATAAGAGTTGTTTGCCTCACGCGCATAGCCGAACCGCCAGCCAGGATCGCCGAAGCGAACCTGATCGACACCGTCCCTCACCCGGAACAGCCAGCTGTCCGACGCGTTCCGCGGATCGAGGCGCTCCACGCCGTTCTCCGGCGCCGGACGCCGGGCGATCTCAAGCTCCGGATGGCCGGCAAACACCTGATAATGCACCCGGCTGATCCAGTGACGGCGCGGCCCGACTTCGCCGTCCGGCAATGCAAACAGGTAGCGGCCGAGCGTGCCACCGAAAATCTCGAACGCTTCCTTGACGCTGTCGAGCGGCGAACTGCCGACCAGCAAAAGCTCTTGTGCCATCGGGTTACGCGCCCCCCTCCTCTGTCACGATCAGGTTCTTCCACTCGTCGACCCGAGCCGTCTGGCCGGCGCAGATGACGGTAGTGCAGTCGAACTGATCGAGGATCGCCGGTCCTCGCAGCGTCAGTCCGACATCGAGCTTTTCCCGCTGGTAGACCGGGCACATGACGGTCTTGCCGTCGAAGCGCACAGGCCGCCTCTCCCGCAGCGCGTCGGCAAGTTTGCCGCCTTGGGGCTCAAATGCCGGCATCGAGACCGGTGGCACCAGGCCGACGCCACGAACGCGGTATGACACGACTTCGACCGGCTCCTCCGGCGCGCTGTGGCCGAAGCGGTCCTTATGCTCGGTATCGAATTTCTTGCGCAAGTTGGCCAGCGTCGCGATTTCATCTGCCGTGCAGGCCATGGTGATCTCGTAACCCTGCCCGGCATAACGCAGGTCGAGCGCGCGATCGATGCGGATTTCTTTCTCTGCAAAGCCATCGCGGCGCAGATCAGTCTTTGCCCGCGCTTCCAACGGCCCAAACACCGCTTCGACGTCACCCGACGACAGCGCGGAGATCGGCGTCATCCGCGAGCGGATGTAATCGTGCTTGACGTCTGACATCAAAAGTCCGATCGCCGAGAACACCCCGGGATAGAGCGGCACGATCACGCCCGCCATGCCGAGAGCGTGCGCCATGCGCGCGGCGTGCAGCGGTCCCGCGCCCCCAAAAGCGAGCAGGAAAAAGTCGCGCAGGTCATGGCCGCGCATGGTGGAGATCGCCTTGATGGCTTCCTCCATTTTCACGTCGATGATGCGCACGATGCCTTCAGCCGCCGCCACAATGTCGAGCGACAAGGGCTTGGCGACGCGCGCGACCGCCGCCTCGGCCTTGGCGCGATCCAGCGCCATGCGCCCGCCCAGAAAATTATCGGCGGACAGGTAACCAAGCAGCAAATTGCAGTCGGTGATCGTCGCCACATCGCCGCCGCGGCTGTAGCACGCCGGGCCGGGCGCCGCCCCGGCGCTTTGCGGACCGACTTCGAGCACACCGAAGCGGTCGACTTTGGCGATCGTGCCGCCGCCCGCGCTGACTGTATTGATGTCCATCATCGGCACGGCGAGATCGCGGCCTTCGATTTTGCCGCGGCCGGCGAAGATCGGCTCGCCATCCTTGATCAGCGCCACGTCGCACGAGGTGCCGCCCATATCGAATGTGATGATGTTGCCGATGCCGCATTGATGGCTGGCATGCGCGCCGGCGGTGACGCCGCCGGCCGGGCCCGACAGCACCGTGGTCACGGCGGTACGCGCCGCTTCGCCGAATGTCGACATGCCCCCATTCGACTGCATGATGTATTTCTGCCGGGTGGCCACGCCGGCACCGTTCAGTCGACGGTCGAGGTTGGCGATGTAGCGGGCGAGGATCGGCTGCAGATAGGCGTTAATGACGGTGGTGGAGAGCCGATAGTATTCGCGGATCTGGGGAAGTATTTCCGATGACAGAGAGACGTTGCAGCCTGGCAATTCCTCGGCCGCAATATCGCGCACGCGCGCCTCGTGCTCCGGATGCAAGAACGAGAACAACAGGCAGACCGCGAGGGCCTCTATCTGTGTCGCTTTCAGGTCCCGCAAGGTGACGCGCAGCGCCGCCTCGTCGAGCGGCACCAGCACGTCGCCGCGGAAATCGACGCGCTCCGTGACCTCGCCGGTGCGGCTCTGTGGCACCAGCGGTGTGGGCTTGTCGTACATCACGTCGAAGATCGCAGTGCCGTAAGGCCGTGCCTGCTCGGCCACTTCGTAGATGCCGCGGAAGCCTTTGGTCACAAGGAGGCCGGTGCGTACGCCCTTGCCTTCGAGCAGCGCGTTGGTACCCACCGTGGTGCCATGGCAGAAGTAGCTGACCTCCGCAGTTCCAGTTGCCGCCCCCGCGCCGCCCGATGGCGGCGCGATCAGCGCCTCGATGCCCTGGAGGATGGCCCGTGAGGGGTCGTCCGGCGTCGAGGGAACCTTGGTGATGGTGACCGCTCCGGTTGTCTCATCGAGATACACGAAGTCGGAGAACGTCCCGCCCGTATCGACCGCAACCCGGTAGCGCGCCATTCGCCGGCTTCTTTCAACCGATAATCATCCAAGGCGCCGAAATGCCTCGGTTTTACAGCCGCTGACAAGGGGGCGTGGCGCATTACCGGTTCGCGCTCGGATCGCCCCTTGCCGGTGCCCGCATCGTTGTTGGCACGGATTAGGCTGTGTGCAGCCGGGGTCAGGTCGATTTGCTTATCCCGCGTATCGTCGTGGCGTTCTCCCATTGGCGCGGACGGGCCGCTTGAACACAGCGGACCGAGGCGGCGCTCCTCAACAATGCCGGATCGCTCACCGCCGCGTCCGATCAGGAAATCGATAAGAAGCCGTATCAGATATCGGCGCTGGGCCGGATCATTCGGGAAGCGCACCACGCCGCCAGCGGCAAGAAAACGGCGCCGGCGAGTTGAGCGCCCCCTGCTCCCGCTCACAGCATTATTACGTGGTCGCCCTTAGGGCGATTACCTGAATTGCTCACGGAGCCGATAAGCGTACGAACAGAGGCAAGCGAAAGGTGGCGTGGGAAACTGGTACGCCCGTTGCATGCCGGTTCAATATCGGTGATGGAGACCTGCCGTGCTGTCAGACCAATCCCGGCCGTTGGGCGACGCCCGTTTGCCCGCACGCGTTCAGAACGGCGCCAAGCGAAAAGCAGGCCCGCATTTTGTCCTAGTGAACGGCCGGGCGCCGTACGGCCATGCCTTCTGCGCGTCCTGCTGCGAGCCAATCGGCGAGGCTTACGCGCGAGACATCGCGACCGGTCAGGTCTATTGCGGCCACCACTGCAACCCGAAACGCTCCCGAATATCCGACCTTGCATCGCGGTTACGGGAATGGATCGTGTCGTGAAATGCGCGCATCCTAACTGCAATCGCGGCATCGGGCTCCTTTCCTATCGGCGCCCCTTCGCCAAAGCGCGGTATTGCTCCAAACAATGTCGCGACAGCTACGCATCGGAATCCGTGAAGCAGGGGACGGAACACCATCCGGCCACCTATTTCGAGTGGCTCTTTCTGCAACCGCCGAGCGCCGATCCGCTGCCGCAGTTGGCTCGTTCGGACAATCGTATGAGAAGCCGATAGCACTTCTCACGCTAACAACCCGGATATGCCCTCCCGCTGCCTGCGTCGCATCAGACGCTAAAATCTCGCAGATGAGTCCGCGCGCCAGCTCGCGGATCACCTGCTGAAGATGCCCAATACCAATGCTTGACGGCATCGGCTGAAAATCCGTGGCCTCTCACCGAAGACTTGCTCCGACGGCCGCTGAACATGCCGATGACGCATTTCGCCATTGGCGAGGCGCACGACGGAGGCGTGACCGATCGTCCGAAAGGACACACGCGACGCGGCTTGGAACCCAACTTGCCGAACACCGTTGAACCCCGGATTAGACCGCCGCAATCCGTTGATCGGAACTGCCGCCTTGATGGCGGCCAGCGGCCCCCCAATGCCGGCCAAGGCTATATTTTCAGCCATCGGAGCCCCCCATGCCGTCTGCAATGACCCCTTCCCTGTGCAAAGTGTCCTTCACGGTAAACGGCGAAAACCGTGTGCTCGAACTGGACACACGAACCACGCTGCTCGACGCATTGCGCGAGCATTTGCATCTGACCGGCACCAAAAAGGGCTGCGACCACGGCCAGTGCGGCGCGTGTACGGTGATCGTGGATGGACGGCGCATCAATTCATGTCTGACGCTCGCGGTGATGCACGAGGGCGACAGCATCACCACCATCGAAGGGCTCGGTACGCCGGACCATTTGCATCCGCTCCAGAGCGCATTCGTCACGCACGACGGTTACCAGTGCGGTTATTGCACGCCGGGCCAGATCTGTTCGGCCGTCGCCGTACTTGACGAGATCGATGCCGGCATCCCGAGCCACGTGAGCGCGGACTTGAACGCGCGCCCGCAATTCACGGCCGACGAACTGCGCGAGCGCATGAGCGGCAATATCTGCCGTTGCGGCGCTTACTCCAACATCGTCGAAGCGATCACCGAAGTCGCAGGGAGGCGGCCGTGAAATCCTTCAGCTACGAGCGCGCCACCTCGCCCGCCGACGCCGCAGCCTCCGCGGCAAACGTCGCGGGTGCCAAATTCATTGCCGGCGGCACCAATCTGCTCGACCTGATGAAGCTGCAGATTGAGGCGCCGACGCATCTGATCGACGTCAACACGCTTGCACTCGACAAGATCGAAGCAACACCGGAGGGCGGCTTGCGCATCGGCGCGCTGGTGCGCAACACCGATCTCGCCGCCAATGAGCGCGTACGCCGTGACTACGGCTTGCTTGCGCGCGCGCTGCTCGCCGGCGCCTCGGGCCAGCTGCGCAACAAGGCGACGACCGCGGGCAATCTTCTGCAACGAACGCGCTGCCCGTATTTCTATGACACCGATCAGCCGTGCAACAAACGAAAGCCCGGCAGCGGCTGTAGCGCGATCGGTGGCGTGAGCCGCCAGCTCGCTGTCATCGGCGCCAGCGACGCCTGCATCGCCACGAATCCGAGCGACATGGCCGTGGCGATGACTGCGCTCGACGCAGTTGTGGAAACTGTGCGGCCCGACGGCGCGGCGCGGAGCATTCCGATCGGCGAATTCTATCGGCTGCCGGGCGACACTCCGCACCTCGAGACCGTGCTGGAGCGGGGCGAATTGATCGCCGCCGTGACATTGCCCAAGCCAGCCGGCGGCACGCACATCTACCGCAAGGTCCGCGATCGCGCGTCCTACGCGTTCGCGCTGGTTTCGGTCGGCGCCATCGTACAGCGCGACGGCACCGGCCGCGTCGCGCTTGGCGGCGTCGCACCGAAACCGTGGCGCATCGCGGCGGCCGAGGCGGAGATGCCGCGCGGCGCCAAAGCAGTCACCGCGCGCCTGCTCGCCGGTGCCAAACCAACGCACCAGAACGCATTCAAGCTGCCGCTGGCCGAGCGCACGCTCGCCGCGGTGCTGGCGCAAGCGAAAGGCTGAGCCATGAAATTCGAACATCCCGCCACGCTCAACCCGATCGATCAGCTCAAGGTGGTCGGTCTCGCGACCGATCGCATCGACGGTCCGCTGAAGACCACGGGGACCGCGCCTTACGCTTACGAGCGGCACGACGTTGTCGCCAATCAGGCCTACGGTTATGTGGTCGGCGCAGCTATCGCCAAGGGCCGCATTACATCCATCGATCTGAAAAACGCCGAGGCGGCGCCCGGCGTGCTCGCCGTCGTCACCGCAGAGAATGCCGGCAAGCTCGCCAAAGGCGAATACAACGTCGCCACCCTGCTCGGCGGCCCAGAGGTTCAGCATTATCACCAGGCAGTCGCACTCGTGGTTGCCGAGACGTTCGAACAGGCGCGAGCCGCCGCCGCGCTCGTACACGTCACCTATGCCGCGGCCAATGGTGCATTCGACCTGGCGAGCGCAAAGGACCGAGCCATCAAGCATGAGCCGAGTTTCGGCGGTCCGGCCGACACGGCTACGGGCGACTTCGCCGGAGCTTATGCCAAAGCGCAAGTTCAGTTCGACGCCACTTACACGACACCGGACCAGTCGCACGCCATGATGGAGCCGCACGCCTCGATCGCGGCGTGGAACGGCGACAAGGTCACGGTGTGGACCTCAAACCAGATGATCGACTGGGGCGTCACCGACATGGCGCAGACGCTTCGCATCGCCAAGGACAAGGTTCGCCTGATTTCGCCGTTCATCGGCGGTGGCTTTGGCGGCAAATTGTTTCTGCGCGCCGATGCGCTGCTCGCCGCGCTCGGCGCACGTGCCGTCAGGCGCCCAGTGAAAGTGGCGCTGCCGCGGCCGCTCGTAATCAACAACACCACGCACCGACCGGCGACGATCCAGCGCATTCGCATCGGAGCGACCAAAGACGGCAGGATCAGCGCGATTGCGCACGAGAGCTGGTCGGCCAACCTGCCGGGCGGCGATCCCGAGACGGCGGTCGGTCAGACCCGGCTGCTTTACGCGGGAAAAGATCGCATGACGGCAATGCGGCTTGCGATGCTCGACCTGCCCGAAGGCAATGCCATGCGCGCGCCCGGCGAGGCACCGGGCATGATGGCGCTGGAGATCGCGATCGACGAGATGGCCGAAAAGCTCGGGCTCGATCCGATCGAATTTCGCATTCTCAACGACACCCAGGTCGATCCCGAACGTCCGCAGCGGCCGTTCTCACAGCGTCAGCTCAACGAGTGCCTGCGCCTCGGCGCCGAACGCTTCGGCTGGAGCAAGCGCAATCCACAGCCCGGCCAGACGCGCGACGGACGCTGGCTGATCGGCATCGGGGTCGCCGCCGCGTTCCGCAACAATCTGCTTGCGCCGTCAGGGGCGCGCGTGCGGCTCGACAGTCGCGGCATGGTGACGGTCGAGACAGATATGACTGATATCGGCACCGGCAGCTACACGATCATCGCGCAGACCGCCGCCGAGATGATGGGCGTGCCTCTCAAGGACGTGACCGTTCGGCTTGGCGACTCGGCATTTCCGGTGTCGTGCGGCTCGGGCGGGCAGTTTGGCGCCAACAATTCGACTTCCGGCGTGTATGCGGCGTGCGTCAAGCTGCGCGAGGCAGTGGCGCGCAAGCTTGGCTTTAATTCTGCCGACGCGGTGTTCGCGGATGGTTTCGTGCGCTCGGGCAATCGCACCGTCCGGCTCGCCGAGGCGGCCGGCGACAGTGGTCTTTCGGCCGAGGACGCGATCGAATACGGCGACCTCGACCAGAAATACCAGCAATCGACCTTCGGTGCGCATTTCGTCGAAGTCGCGGTCGATGCCGCGACGGGCGAGACACGCCTGCGCCGCATGCTCGCGGTATGCGCCGCCGGCCGCATTCTCAATCCTAAATCGGCGCGCAGTCAGGTGATCGGCGCAATGACGATGGGCGCTGGCGCCGCCCTCATGGAGGAACTTCTGATCGACAAAAGTCGCGGCTTCTTCGTCAACCACGATCTCGCCAGCTACGAAGTGCCGGTGCATGCCGACATCCCGCATCAGGACGTACTCTTTCTCGACGAGACCGATCCGATCTCATCGCCGATGAAGGCCAAAGGCGTCGGCGAACTCGGCATCTGCGGAGTGGGCGCCGCTGTTGCCAACGCCATCTACAATGCGACCGCCGTGCGCGTGCGCGACTATCCCATCATGCTTGACAAGCTGCTCGGCGGGCTGCCCGCGGTCGCAGCCTGAGCGCCGCTGAGCACCGACCTACGCCGCGCAACGCCTGAAAACGTGCGCGAAGGCAGGATCTGCGATCGGGCTAAAGGCGGCGTCGCAACCAAGCGGGACCGTCTTTGGGATCGGCACTCCATTTTGTGAAGAGCTTGCGCGGTGGATCGGTAGTCGGTCGTTCTTATTGGTCCGATCGACCGCGATCGTTTCGGCATATTGCGCCGGAGAACTTGCGCGTAGAACGGCGTCCCTTGCGGCATCGGGCCCGGGTGCAGCCGAGGTGATCACCCCTGAAATAACTCCCGCGGCAACAATGGCGGTGATCTTTCCGATCATCTTATCCTCCCTGCATGCACACGGGCCGGGCACAAACGGCGCAGTCACGCGGCTATCAGCAGTGCAGACATGCTCTCGGTAGCCGCGGATGCCGATGATGAAAATTCAGATAACGCCCCTAAGGAACGTTACGTATCGTTTTACGGACCTGCGAGACCGATCGTTACGGCTTTTGGCGCCACATCAATGAGTTTCGTCCGGCCGCAAAGGCAGAAAGAGGGGATGTCCATGAGCCAGCCTCGCCGATCGCGTCTTCTAAGCCTGAGCCAGCGTGTGCGCGGATGGATGTACATCACGGCTTGTTTTGCGATTGCGGGGCACTTAGCCCCTCTAATGCACAAACGCCGGCCGAGACCGTAGCGGCTCAAGTCCGCGCTCAAGGGTATCAATGCGATGAGCCAGTCAGCGCCACGCGGGATACCGGCCTTTCCCAACCAGATTTGGCGGCCTGGAATCTCAAATGCAAAGACACCAGCTACAGAGTCACGCTCGTTCCTGATATGGCGGCGAGAATTACCAAGCTGGACGCCAGTTCGAAATAAATCGATCGCACAGCCGCCGGATCGACTTCGGGCGCTCTATTTCACCTGTATATAGCTCAAGTAGGCGACAATCGACATGAGGCGCTGTCGAATTGTCGTTTCCGGATCGCAGGTCATGTTCATAAAGGCTTCGAGGCCCCCGCCCGGCAGTGGCTTATGGCCGGTGGCTGCGGAATGACGACGCTGCGTTCGCGGCACCGGACGCGCTCCGCTTTGACGGCATCCCCAGATCGGCATTTCATCGCCAGAATGCCGGCCTTCCGATCCGCGGCCGTCGACCAATCGGTAGACTTCGCTGACCGGAAAGACACCGTGATTATGTTTGGCCAAGAGCGTTAAATCGGCAGGCCTTTTTTTAAGCGCCGTGCTGTGCGGGCCCGCGCCTTTGCCGTCCGCGCCGTGGCAGTTGGCGCAGTTCGCCAGATACTCGGCTCTGCCTGTTTCAAGTCCAGAATCGAAATGCTGCGGCCGTGCCAGACCGGTTGTCGCAAGGAGGCCGATGATCGCTACAAAGTGCACATGTAACCGTCGCCCAGTCATGACTAATCAGCACGCCGGGGTATGGTGTGATGCCAGATTCGCCACGCGACCGGATCAACCAGGATCGGCGTGCCAAGATCGGAATTAATCCAGTGATCCGCATTATCGCGCAGGCATGGAAATGGCAGCGTCATGACCTTGCCGTGATCGAGCACCCGCAATTCGATGGCCTGATTGTACGGCGCCGTCGTTATCGGGTGCCAATGCGCGAAATGAAGATGGTCGGCGAAATGCATATCGGACCAGCAATTCGCACTTCACGGCGTGGCAGGCGGGACGCCGGCGCAAGCACACGGCATCCTGTTTGGCCCGGTCAGACCTCGCCAGCATTGATCTGCGTCAATGAACAGGAAGCCGCGAGCGCGGCGTCCGCTGCGCAAAAATGAAGCCCCGGGACCTGACCCGGGGCTTCGCCTTACACGCGCCTGAGATTGCTATCTGTTAGTCGCTCTCGTGGTCGAGAGCGTCACGCTACATCGCGGCTGCCGCCGCGGCGGGATTTTCCATCGAAGCGATATTGTTCTTCACCGCCTTCTGCACCTTCTCGAAGGCGCGCACTTCGATCTGACGCACGCGCTCGCGCGACACGCCGAATTCGTCGGCGAGTTCTTCCAGCGTGATCGGATCGTCGGCAAGCCGCCGCGCCTCGAAGATGCGGCGTTCGCGGTCGTTGAGCACGGTGAGCGCCTCACCGAGCGCCTTGTGGCGGTTCTCCGATTGCTCGGATTCGGCAAGGCGGCTTTCCTGGCTGACGCTGTCGTCGACCAGCCAGTCCTGCCACTCACCGGAATCGCCGTCTTCTCGGATCGGCGCGTTGAGCGAGGCATCGCCGCCGAGCCGGCGGTTCATCTCGATCACGTCCTGCTCGGTCACGCCGAGGCGCTTGGCGATCAGCTTGACCTGATCGGGCCGCATGTCGCCTTCCTCAAGCGCGGAAATCCGGCTCTTGGCCTTGCGCAGATTGAAGAACAGCTTCTTCTGGTTGGCGGTAGTGCCCATCTTCACCAGCGACCATGAGCGCAGGATGTATTCCTGAATCGCCGCCTTGATCCACCACATGGCGTAGGTCGCAAGCCGGAAGCCCTTGTCGGGCTCGAATCGCTTGACCGCCTGCATCAGGCCGACGTTGCCTTCGGAAATGACCTCCGAGATCGGCAGGCCGTAGCCGCGATAGCCCATGGCGATCTTGGCGACGAGCCGCAGATGGCTGGTCACCAGTCTATGCGCGGCGTCGCGGTCGCCGTGTTCGCGCCAGCGCTTGGCCAGCATGAATTCTTCCTGCGGCTCCAACATCGGAAACCGCCGGATCTCTTCGAGGTATCGGGTTAGGCCGGTTTCGCCCGACAAAACCGGCAGTGCAGCAGTTTGGGCCATGATAGCGCCCTCCTAAAAGTGCCCCCGCGGAAGCGGCGGGCGAATGGACCGCCGCTCCCCGAGCCGACGGCGCCAGTTCAAGTTCGCACCCGCAGCATACACGCTCGAATCAGGTCCACGGAAGGGACGCGATATCACTTCAGCGCGATAGACCGTTGATCTCGTTGATCTTGATCAACGGACGCTGAAAAACCTGCGAAATCGGTTAAACCCTTGACCCTCTGTCCGGAGACAATTGGCTGGATTCCGCCCGACCGCGGACCAATTCATTGTGTAAACGGGAAAGATCGGGCGGCAGTTCCGACCGGAACCTCAGTATTTCGCCGCTCGAGGGGTGCTTGACCGACAGTAGATAGGCATGGAGAGCCTGTCTGCCAAGGTCCGCCAGGGCAGCTTGAGCATTGGTCGCGAGCAGAGCCCGTTTGGTTCGAAATCCGGTCCCATAGACCGGATCTCCCATCACCGGATGGCCGATTGAGGCCAAATGGACCCGAATCTGGTGGGTTCGGCCGGTTTCCAGCCGGCAGTCGAGCAGGCTCGCCACCGGTTCAGCCAGCTTTCCTACCTTGGCCGCTTGCCCAGGCCGACGGCCGCGCGGGTGCTCTGCCCCCTCGGCATACCGTTCAAGGAGTTGCCAGTGCGTCACAGCTTCCCGCCCGCCTTCCCGGATCGCCATATGGTCGCGGGCGTGCGGCGAACGGTCAATCGGCCGGTTGATCGTGCCCTGCGGGCGCGCCGGCGCCCCCCAGACGAAGGCCAAATAACCGCGCTCGAACCCGTCCCCGTCGCGACCGTGGCTGGCGAATTGCGCCGCGAGCGCCCGATGGGCCTTATCGTTCTTCGCCACCACCATCAGACCGCTTGTGTCCTTGTCGAGACGATGCACGATACCGGGTCGCCGTTCACCGCCGATGCCGGACAGGCTTGCTCCGCAATGGGCAATCAGTGCGTTGACCAAGGTGCCGGTTTGATGCCCGGCCGCCGGATGCACCACCATGTTGGGCGGCTTATCGATGACGATGAGGTCGTCGTCTTCGTACACGACCTTGAGCGGGATCGTTTCCGGCGCAGGCCTGGCCGGTTCAGGCGGCGGCACGTCGAGCACGATGGTGGCGCCGGAATTGACGCGGTAGCTCGGATCGCGGATCGTGCGCCCGCCAACCGCGACCGCGCCGGCCTCGATCAGCGCCTTGAGCCGGCTGCGCGACAGTTCGGCGACATGCGCCGCCAGCACGCGGTCAAGCCGCGCGCCGGCGTCATCCGCCGCTGCAACAATCGACTTCGTCGTCATGGTGAGCGTCATGCCTAAGGTAAATGTATCAGACAAATCATCCGCAAATAGCGAGCCTGCCAACGACCTGAGCGGCACGGTGGCGCGCGTGCGCTGGCTGATGATCATATCGGCACTGACCACGGCCATTGCGATCGCGGCGGTGATCGGTGTCGTCGGCTACCGTTTCTTCAATCGCGGCAATAGCATCGCCGACACCATCGTCAACGGCACCGTGTTCCTGCCCAAGGGCGCGCATATCGATTCCACGACGATCTCCGAGGGCCGGATCGTCGTCACCTTCGATTTGAACGGTGCGACTGAGGTCCGCTTTTTCGACCTCAAGACACTGCAACTCATCGGCGAACTCCATTTCGGCACGCAGCACTGAGCTCTTTCCGGGAGGTTGTCGGGCGCCGACCCCCGTGGCCGCCATGACAGCTTGCGCCGCCACGTCATCGGGGCTATTTCGGTCCGTGGCTCCCTTCGTCTAGCGGCCCAGGACGTCGCCCTCTCACGGCGAAAACAGGGGTTCGAGTCCCCTAGGGAGCGCCAGCGGTTCAGAAACCCCCATTAAATGTGATGGAAATCATGCCGCTAAAACTGCTGCTGCTAATATCTGCCGCTAGTGCTATAGCGTGGGGTGAGCGAGGCTCCCCATGCGACGCAAACGAGATTACTTATTTCTCCGGCCCGGCTCGCAGCACTGGCATATCAAGCTGCAAACGCCCGGTAATCGCGTTGAGAAATCCCTAGGCACCCCCGACCGTCGAGAGGCGGAGATAGCGGCCCTCCCGCTCATAGCGCAGCACAAGGCTGCGCTCTTGGCGAAGCGGCTGCACCTGGAAACCGTATGGGTCCACAACCTTGAGCCGGGCCGCGAGCACGTTGACCCGGCGAGTGGCGCTCGCACCATCGCAACCGACCGCGAGCTAATCCACATCAACCCCGACGGTACGACTCGGACGGAGCCGAATGGTGGACCCGGGCAAATGCTGATCCCGCCCTACCCGGAGTCCTCAGCGCGAGCAGTCGTCAGGTTCGTGCGCAAGCTTTCCGATGGTCCGGTACCGGAGGGTCGCCCTGCACTCGCGACTAAGACCGGTGACGACGCCATCCTTGAGACCTACCTGAAACACGCCAACGTGACCGGTTATTTTGAACGCGAGGCGCGAGACATGTGGGCAATCTACAAAACGTTGACCGGCAACAAGCCATTGAAGGAGGCGGACCGCGAAGACGGCCGCAAGCTGGTCCAACATTTCAAGGACCAAGGACTTAAGAGTGCATCCATTCAGAAGCGAATCGGATGGTTGCGGGCGGCCGTCAATTTAGCCATCAAGGAACGCAAGGAATGCAAGTCGTGGCTAAACCCCTTTGCTGGCATCGTGCCCAAAGGCGATGACAAGGAACGGCGCTTACCGCTCAGCGATGCGGACATGAAGGAATGCAGGCGCAACCTAGACAAGCTCAGCGAATGCGATCAATTGCTATTCCGTGTGCTGGCCACTACCGGCATGAGGTTGTCTGAGGCGTTTGAGATTGATAGCGAGGAAAAGGAGAGGGGTTGCCGGTTCGTGATCGTCGGCAAAAAGACCGAACAGAGCTTGCGCCGCGTACCGCTTCCGGCAAGCTTACTCCCGCACCTGCCCGCGACCATCAAAGGTCCGCTGTTTAAGACCAATGATGAAGCCGCCGCGTCGAAACGGCTAAACAGGTTCCTTGACGATCTTGGCATCATTGACCGGCGCAAGGTGGCCCATTCATTGCGCCACAGGGCGCAAGATCGATTGCGCGCTGCCGCCTGTCCCGAGGCTATTCGGTGGGAATTGCTGGGTCATGAGAAGAAAACGGTCGCCGCGAATTACGGCAAGGGTTCGCCGGTCCCGCTGCTTCGAAAATGGATTGATAAGATCGGGTTCTAACGGCCGTCGCGGCGGCGGATGCCCATTCTTGTGACCTGCTCGTCGGATGGTTTGTGCTTGATCGTTTTGCAGGGCTGCACAAACCGGCGCGCAACAAGCTCCGTTGCGTAACGGAGTCCTTGCTCGGTCGAACTCCTAGCAGCTCGATCGCGGCCGATGCGATTCGGCCCGGTAGCTGCGCCGTGGCATCTGCCGCTGTCCATTGCGGGGATACATCCACGAGAGGAGTACGGAAATGGCCCGTTAACCCTCCCAAGCGAGCGGATTCGCGTCTCAGAATCGGTGCTCCTACATCAGACCCAGCGTCTAGAGACGGGCTTCGACGGATTGGCCCGCACCAACCTGCGCTTCTCCGAGCAAGGTGGTCCGTAAACGCGGCGGTGCCCAAAGCGGGTCCGCAACCAAGCGGAGATATCCCATGGCGCCGGCGCGTGCGTTCTGGAAAGGCTACCTCAAGCTCTCGTTGGTCTCCTGCCCCATCGCCCTCTACACCGGCACATCTGCGACCGAGCGAGTGTCGTTCCGCCAGATCAATAAGAAAACCGGCAACCGACTGCGGCAGCAGCTGGTGGATGAGGTTACGCGCGAGCCGGTCGAAGGCCTCGATAAGGGCCGCGGCTATGAGTACGCGAAGAATGCCTACATTCCGGTCGATGATGATGAACTCGATGCCGTTGCGATCGAGAGCAATCACACTATCGAGATTAATTCGTTCGTCCCGCGCGATCAGATCGATCAACGATACCTGGATACCCCTTACTACATCGGGCCGAACGACCGGGCGGGACAGGACGCCTTTGCGGTCATCCGCGAAGCCATGCGCGGCAAGGAGATGGTCGCCCTCGGTCGTGTCGTGCTCTCGAAGCGCGAGCGCGTCATCATGCTGGAGCCCTGGGACAAGGGCCTGATAGGGACCACCCTTCGCTACCCATACGAGGTCAGGGATGCGAAGGAGTATTTTGGCGACATCCCCGAGGTGACGGTTGAGCCGGACATGCTCAAACTTGCCGAGCACATTCTTCAAAGCAAGGCAGCAGACTTCGACCCATCCCGGTTCGTCGATCACTACGAGGAAGCCGTCGTCGAGATGCTCAAAAAGAAGCAGGCCGGCTTGGCCGTGTCACGCGAGGAAGCCGCACCGCGGACCCATAACGTGGTCAAACTCATGGACGCATTACGTCGCAGCATCGCGCAGGATCAAGCGGCGTCTGCCCGTCCGGCGAGAGGCCGTAGGCGTGCCGAGGGACAGGCTGAAATGCTGCTTCCAATCGCTGGCAAGACCAAGAAGGTCGTCGTGGCAAAGCCCACGGTTCGCCCGAGCGCCCGCCAGACGAAGGCAGGCTAAGGAGAAGGTAGTAGCGCAGATCGCCGCTTAGCCGTGAGCTCAATGGCAACGATTGCGCGGCCAATCCAATAGGCATTGCTATGATCGAGAGCTTCCGCACCCATCCCTTCACACGCGCCGTTTGCCTCGAAACGGCCCGCCTGTTTGAGCAGCAAGCGGCCAACGACTTGGTTAAAGCTCAATGCCGGGCTGATGAGGGCGTTCTGGGCGAGGCGCAGCGATTCCAGGCGAAAGCCAGGCTCGCGCAGCAGCGCGCCAGTGCGTGGCACCTTCGGGCACAAAATGCTCCGGACGGTCTCACTGTCAACGAAACGCGAAATTGCTCGCAAACTTCAGAATGACAAATCGGCAGCACAAGCGCACCGAGGGATCAACAGAGACGCCGCTTCCAAATTGTCGAGCGGACGTTGAGAGCGCGCGAGCCAAGTCTGTGCGGACATTTCCGAGGCCCAGCGACGACATAGATCGGAGTGATACCGTGAGCGGCGATCGAGATAAAACCTCCATCCCTCGGACGGCTGACGACACCGCACCGATCATAGTGCCTTACGGTGTCGGCATCTGGACGTTCGGCGACCATCTGAGACATCTCGCCGCGCATGCTGGCCATATTCCACTCGAGCTTGACGAATTCGGTCGCTGCGTTATCTGCATCCGCCGCGGCTTTTTTACGCCGAACGCCTAGTCTGAAGTCACCTCCACAGCACATGCGAATACCTGATCGATGGCGATTAGATCTGATGCTATTAAAGCCGCGAGATCAACTTTGTTCGATACGAGCAAGTGGGGCCAATTTTGCGACATCACCTTAACCCTGAAGCAGGCGCGTCAGTCCGACAGCGGTGCATGGGTGAGGATTGACGATTATACGTGCAGACAAGCTTTTCGGCACTTCATGGGCTTAATCAACAGAGCAGTATATCGAACTGCATTTCGTCGATACGGCAAACGCCTTCGGGTACTACCCGTACTTGAAAAGGGCGAAGTCCGTGCCCGCGCATTACGATCGTGGGAGCGAGGCAATTCCGGTCGATGGCACATCCATTGTGCCATTGAATTGCCCTTGCACTTCGATGCTGTTACCCTTGAAAAGCTAATTCGCGCTTGTTGGGCGAAGGTCGAGTGGGCGTGCGGCCGCATTCTTGTCCGCGATGGTGCGAATGCGGGTTGGATCGACTACATGCTTAAAGACCGTCAGAAATCAGAGTTCGACGGCTTCTTTGACTGTGTCATTATAGGGTCTTTGCATAATCCAATTGTTGGCGCGTAGACGTCCCTTTGGAAGCAAACTCTTTATAGGCAGAGCTTGAGCACAAGGCGATTGGTTGGCAATTGCCTTGTTCTCCGTTGTTGCCGCCGCTCCCCTCCCCTCGCGCGCGCGTGAGGGCAGCGATTAAAGGAATCGGGGTAGGGCCATCAGCGCCGTGCGCAACACCCCACCGCGATCGCGAACGACCCGGTAGCTGATGCAGACACGTGGTGGCAAAACAATGCCTCGGTTCCCCGAGATTGCCCAGAGCACTATTTCGGCGGGGTCGCACGCTTTGCTGCTTCACTCACAATTTTATAGGCAGCTGCCAATGTCGGCGTCTTGCTCGACACCTCGCTGCCGACGCCAGCGAGGATTTTCATCATCTTGGCGTGTTCGGCGGGCGAAAGCTTGATCAACGTCCCGCCGGCGGACTTCCACTCCTGCAGATATTCGTCGGCCATCTTGCCCGCCATCGGCGCGATCGCCGCATCTTCCTTCGCTGCATCGCTATCCACGAGTTGCTGCAGGTCCTTGGGCAACGCCTCGTACCATTTCTGGTTGACCTCCTCGATGATAAAGATGCTCGGCTGATTGATCTCGGTGACGTATTTCGCTGCATCGATCATGTGGAACTTCACGATAGGTCCGATCCCCGTAATGGAGCCGTCGATGGTGCCTTGTTGAAGGGCCGGCAATACGTCACCCAAGCTCATCGCGACCGGCGTGATACCAAGCCGCTCGAATGCCACGGTTTGGAACGGAGAAGCGAATACGCGGACCTTCTTGCCTTTGAAGTCGGCGACGTCGTGAAGGGGCGTTCTGCTTATGAGCACGTTTGGCGTGGCGTACCACACGCTGAGGCCATGCAATCCTTTGTTGGCACCGAGCCCAAGCATCAGCTTTCGCACCGCCGGATCGGCAACGAGCCGCTGGCCTTCAACATCGGAGTCGACTAACCCCGGGGCGGCGAGCACCTGGAAGCGCGAGTCGAGACCGACCATGAACTCTGGCGGGATCTGCACGCACTGGATCGACCCGAACTGCGTTCCTTCGATCTGCCGTGGGATCGAACCGAGCTGGCTCGCCGGGAAGACTTGCACTTTGATGCGACCGCCAGAGTCCCTTTCCAGCATTGCGGCGTAGCCATCGATCCAGATATTGGGAATGTCATGAACGGTCGGCGTCGAAATCTTCATCAAATAGGTTTGCTGCAGCGCCTGCGCTTGAGCGGATGACAGCCCCGCCCCAAGCCCGAACACAGCGGCCGCAACAACGCTGCACGCAAGCGATTTGGCTCCTAGAGATCGCATCTCGCCCTCCCAATAGCTGGTTCAGCTAACTTTCGTTTCGTTTTGGGCCCAATCTCACGGTCGGGTTTCCATGGGAGGTCAGTGCACAACTGACGCGAAACGAACGCAATAGGCCATTTGTCACGGTGCCGCTGATACCCTCGCCGGTTGACGCAAATATTTTGTTTCGCCACCGTAGTGCACCATGCACCTCCATAACCCAAGAGCATTCTTGGCTCCAACTCGCAAAGAAATTTGCGGCCTATCTGGCGATCGTCAAGCAAGGCATTCTTCTAACCGCTCCTAATGCTAAGAAAGCAACTTTATATGCCGCGGTGCACACTACGGCGCCTGATTGAAGCGAATTGCACCCCGACAGCAAAATACGGGAGACGCTCCATGCAAGCACGGCCCGTGCAACGCAACTCGTGCCGCGTATCAGCAAGCAGCAAAACGACCGGCGAACTCGTGAAGCTTGTCCGCAAGCTGCGTTGGGTTGGGATGCAAGAAGAGGCCGAGGAACTAGAGAACGAATTGCAGCGCCGGCAAGCCGCTGAGGCGGACAGCGTTATCGCGAGTTCAGCCGAAACGGACTAGCGGCTGTCTCGTTTCCTCGAAAGTCCCAACCGAAGCTCGTTAAGTGGGCTACCGCGAACTCCGCGTCAATCGCGGAATTCGCTTAACAACTTTTGGAGCGCCACTTTTCCGGCGCGTCTAGCCTCCGTCATCGAGTCAAAAAGGCTTTTCGACTGCTCAATCGGAGTTTTTCGGCCTGCGCGGTAAATCTCCCATCGCCACGATTTCGGTGGCGGAGCCCTGTGCTTCACGACAACCGAAAAATCCTCATGATCGACCATGCAAGACGCTATCACGCGATAACTCCCCATCCGACCAATATACTTCCCCACCAATACGCCCAGCCGACCTTGCAAGCCGTCCACGAAGCGAGCATCGTGGCGGCGTCCGTGTCACGGACGTGCTGCGCAAGCATCTCCACCTAACCGACGTTGGCGACGACGACCTTTCGGACCCTGTGCAGCGCGAATAAAGTAGCCAGCGCCGTGACCGTGTGCGCCCATGACGCCTAATGAATCCAAAACACTCAAGAAGGGTTCGTGCCTGTATTGGCGGGGTGATCCCACTGACGCAGGCGTCGTAACCGACACGACTTGGGATGCGGTCACGATCACCTGGAATAATGGGCACGTTGCCCGAGTACTCCGCGGCGATATGCGCGAAATAGAGCAAACGCCGACAAAGCCGCACACGGTATAGCGGCAGCCAAACCGATCTCCTCCCGTCTGGCGCTGGCCTCCCTCCGAAGGCCGCGCGCAGAGTTCTTGCCACTAGCTCTAATTGTTAGCCAATCTTGCCGACAACTTTATTGCAACAAACGCCGCCGTTGAGACTAATCGTACGGCTCTGCGCAAGATGATAGTGTCTGGGAGGCGCACATGGTACAGCTGAAGGCGGCAATAGTTTGCATTATGGTCCTCTACGGCGTGGACGCGTTTTTATTTAACGGCTGGTACTTTGCGACCACCGAGAAAATAATTGCCACCGCGCAAACAATCGACTGGTAGCTCAGCGCGAGCTCCGTCGTTACCACGATGATCACCAGCGTTTCCTCCGCGGTTCATCAGAGCCGCCACACCCCACCGACAAGCAGGCAGCATCACATGGTAGCGCGTTACTTGTCATGGCTGCTATTGCGGCCATCTCGAGCATGGCGCTTGCCCAGCCTAGCTCGGCTCCCCACCACGTCACCACATGCAACCTCGCCGCGCGCGGACGCAAATTGAAACACCGATCACTTCCATCTCCGATACGACGATGGCGTGTGCCACTTCGTGCACGTCTTCAATTTCAAGACTCACGATATGCATCTTGCATCGGCACGGCGACTGCCAATAACCTCGTATCGACCTTACCAAACCGCCGGTGCTCAATAACGCCGGACTCGGCATGGAGACCTCTCGGCTGGGTTTCGAAGATACGCTGGCGCCAACACTCGACCGCGCCGGCCGACTCACGTCGGCAGCAGCGGCAGCCATAGCGGCGGCTCGACAAGCGAGGATGCTGCCTTGGAAGCCGGCGTCCCGCCCGCGGTAGGGATAAGATTCTTCCGGGCAGCAGGGGGGAATTCCACCCGCAATGTTCGAACGGCTAAGCCGCTTTCGGGACGTTATCTCTCATTCGCCGAGCGGGAGGAGATCTGATCATGCTCGTCGCCTCTTCGCTGCCACGCGCGTACTTAATTCGGCTTCTTGGCGAGCAGTGCCGGATCTTGTCAGATTCACCCGGTTGTAGTAGGAATTCTCTCAGCTGGCCTGCCTTTGGTGGGTCGGTGCTTCGGGTTCAACTCCCGGACTGGCGAGGGGCCGCCACAGGCGGCCTGAACGGGTCACTGATCAACGCCACGGTCGTGAAAGCCTAGGGGGCCTTCGCCCCCGTTGGAAGCACCCGCGCAAGATGGCTCATCCTCTTAGTCGAGGAGCCATTGCCATGAGCGACGCCACCGATAAAACACTACTCGGCCGCATGACTGAGCGCATCCCCGCGCCGCTGGCCGCGAAGCGACTTGTTTGCAAGGGCGAGGAACTTCGCCGCAAACGCGAAGGCACTTGGGACGCCGCAACGATGGTAAGCGTAACCTCGCCAGAGGGCGCGGCGTTGCGGGCGCGCCCCACGCCGCTGACGGCCACCGTTGAGAATGGGACGACGAAAGCTGAGCGGCTGCCGCCCGCTAAGACGGCTGGGGCCGAGGAACCTAAAACTGGGCCGCTGCCGCGCGCGGAGACAGCCACGACTGAAATCAAGGGACCAGAAGCGGAGACAACTCTACCTGGAACGACGGGCCGCAAACGGGGGCAGAGCGGCAGCCAACTCGGGAAGCAAGAGCCGCCGGCGAGGATCTCGAAATCCACCCCAAAGCTTTCGCCAAAGGTTATGCGAATTGTCCTCAACAGCCTCAGGAAATATCCCTTGCTATGGTACGCAGCCAGCAAGGCGGGCATTCACCGCAAAACACTTGAATATTGGCTCAAGCGCAGCGCTGCCGGCGACCCCGGATACGACCTCAAGTGGGAGGGCCTTGAATGGAGATTTCACGAACACTGCAAATCAGCGATCGCCGAGGCACGTCAAAGACTCGACGACGAGATGCTCCAAAGGGCATTGGGCTACGACAAAGTTCTGAGCTGTCAAGGCCGTGTGATGTACAAGATCGACCAGGGTCTCGCGGGGCTCGGTTTTCAAGGGCCCGATGCCTACCTGAGGGATGAGAACGGAAACCCTGTACCAGAGACCGTTCCCCAAGTGGACAAAAAGGCGCAACTGTCTATCTTGAAGCGGCACCGTCCCAACAGGTACGGCGGCCACCCGAAGATCGACGCTCCGCGCGAGGGTGGCGTACTCATCATCGGTGGCGTGACTAAGAAGCCCAAATATAATACGGCCAGAAGCATCGAGGCCAGGAGGTGGAAGGCGGATTCGAGAAGGCTTCGAGAGGAAAACGATTAGCTTCCTCGAGAATTTTCGAAAAACGCCGATGAAGGCGGAGAAAACATAGGCATTCCCATAGCCTGCGCGTTCGCTATCTCGACAGAAAACGGAAAGCCGGCGAACGCGTTGCATGCCGCTTGCCACAGATGATAAAATCCGGAAAGCTGAAAGTCCCCTTCACGGCTTGCTGAAATCACATCTGTAACGAAGATGAATAACCATCCGACAGCGGCCTGGACCAGCTGCACGTTGAAGATCGTCAAGAGTTCGGAATTGAATAATGAGAGAGTTGCTGCACGATCCACTTGCTGACGCGTAGCCGTCCTTTGGAAGCAGAACTCTTTTGGAGACTAAGTTTGCGCAAGGGCGACTGGTCAGCAGTCGCCCTTGTTTCCCTTGATTCCGCCGCGCGCGCCTCGGCGCCGCTGCACCAAGGGATAAAGAACACATCGCGCCGGCCCGAAATGTCGGAGAGAGAAGACGACGCAGAGCCCCCCCCTGCCGATCTCGATCGCGGCGACGGCGAAGCGGCGCCACCCGGTAGCAGCGTCGAAGCCAAAGCACCAGCGTCGACCGATGGCGGCATTTTGCTAAAACGAACGACGGCGGCGCCGGCAGGTCCACGCCGGTGATTCCGCCGCGCGCGCCTCGGCGCCGCTGCACCAAGGGATAAAGAACACATCGCGCCGGCCCGAAATGTCGGAGAGAGAAGACGACGCAGAGCCCCCCCCTGCCGATCTCGATCGCGGCGACGGCGAAGCGGCGCCACCCGGTAGCAGCGTCGAAGCCAAAGCACCAGCGTCGACCGATGGCGGCATTTTGCTAAAACGAACGACGGCGGCGCCGGCAGGTCCACGCCGGTGATTCCGCCGCGCGCGCCTCGGCGCCGCTGCACCAAGGGATAAAGAACACATCGCGCCGGCCCGAAATGTCGGAGAGAGAAGACGACGCAGAGCCCCCCCCCTGCCGATCTCGATCGCGGCGACGGCGAAGCGGCGCCACCCGGTAGCAGCGTCGAAGCCAAAGCACCAGCGTCGACCGATGGCGGCATTTTGCTAAAACGAACGACGGCGGCGCCGGCAGGTCCACGCCGGTGATTCCGCCGCGCGCGCCTCGGCGCCGCTGCACCAAGGGATAAAGAACACATCGCGCCGGCCCGAAATGTCGGAGAGAGAAGACGACGCAGAGCCCCCCCCTGCCGATCTCGATCGCGGCGACGGCGAAGCGGCGCCACCCGGTAGCAGCGTCGAAGCCAAAGCACCAGCGTCGACCGATGGCGGCATTTTGCTAAAACGAACGACGGCGGCGCCGGCAGGTCCACGCCGGTGATTCCGCCGCGCGCGCCTCGGCGCCGCTGCACCAAGGGATAAAGAACACATCGCGCCGGCCCGAAATGTCGGAGAGAGAAGACGACGCAGAGCCCCCCCCTGCCGATCTCGATCGCGGCGACGGCGAAGCGGCGCCACCCGGTAGCAGCGTCGAAGCCAAAGCACCAGCGTCGACCGATGGCGGCATTTTGCTAAAACGAACGACGGCGGCGCCGGCAGGTCCACGCCGGTGATTCCGCCGCGCGCGCCTCGGCGCCGCTGCACCAAGGGATAAAGAACACATCGCGCCGGCCCGAAATGTCGGAGAGAGAAGACGACGCAGAGCCCCCCCCTGCCGATCTCGATCGCGGCGACGGCGAAGCGGCGCCACCCGGTAGCAGCGTCGAAGCCAAAGCACCAGCGTCGACCGATGGCGGCATTTTGCTAAAACGAACGACGGCGGCGCCGGCAGGTCCACGCCGGTGATTCCGCCGCGCGCGCCTCGGCGCCGCTGCACCAAGGGATAAAGAACACATCGCGCCGGCCCGAAATGTCGGAGAGAGAAGACGACGCAGAGCCCCCCCCTGCCGATCTCGATCGCGGCGACGGCGAAGCGGCGCCACCCGGTAGCAGCGTCGAAGCCAAAGCACCAGCGTCGACCGATGGCGGCATTTTGCTAAAACGAACGACGGCGGCGCCGGCAGGTCCACGCCGGTGATTCCGCCGCGCGCGCCTCGGCGCCGCTGCACCAAGGGATAAAGAACACATCGCGCCGGCCCGAAATGTCGGAGAGAGAAGACGACGCAGAGCCCCCCCCCTGCCGATCTCGATCGCGGCGACGGCGAAGCGGCGCCACCCGGTAGCAGCGTCGAAGCCAAAGCACCAGCGTCGACCGATGGCGGCATTTTGCTAAAACGAACGACGGCGGCGCCGGCAGGTCCACGCCGGTGATTCCGCCGCGCGCGCCTCGGCGCCGCTGCACCAAGGGATAAAGAACACATCGCGCCGGCCCGAAATGTCGGAGAGAGAAGACGACGCAGAGCCCCCCCCTGCCGATCTCGATCGCGGCGACGGCGAAGCGGCGCCACCCGGTAGCAGCGTCGAAGCCAAAGCACCAGCGTCGACCGATGGCGGCATTTTGCTAAAACGAACGACGGCGGCGCCGGCAGGTCCACGCCGGTGATTCCGCCGCGCGCGCCTCGGCGCCGCTGCACCAAGGGATAAAGAACACATCGCGCCGGCCCGAAATGTCGGAGAGAGAAGACGACGCAGAGCCCCCCCCCTGCCGATCTCGATCGCGGCGACGGCGAAGCGGCGCCACCCGGTAGCAGCGTCGAAGCCAAAGCACCAGCGTCGACCGATGGCGGCATTTTGCTAAAACGAACGACGGCGGCGCCGGCAGGTCCACGCCGGTGATTCCGCCGCGCGCGCCTCGGCGCCGCTGCACCAAGGGATAAAGAGCAATCGGCGGCCCGCGCCGGTCGAGCACGATTCGCGGCGCCGGATACGCGGCGCCCGCCCGCCAAGGGATAATGAGACGCATCGCGCCGGCCGCGATTCGGCGTCAGATTTGCGGCCTCCTACCCCGAGGATATCCACTGCACGAAAAGTTCAATCGTCGCTCGGCGCGGGTGATCGGGGGCGTAGATCGGATAGTATCCGTAACCCGCAAGAGCGAGATCGTAGGCTTTGACGAGCGCGCCGGAGGCGAGGTCGTTGGCGACGACCACATCGCTACAGAGTGCGATGCCTTGCCCGGCGAGGACCGCCTCGATAGCGTGGAGCTCCTCGCGAAAACTCAGTGCAATCTGGCATCCGTTGCGTGCCGTTGGATCGCCTTCCAACGCGCTCTCAAACCACCGCGTCCAATTGGGTGCCATGGGATCGTTAGCAAACCAATCAAAGTGGATGAGGGGATACTGTGCAAGGTCGGCCGCCCGGCCGATGTCTGGACCTTTGGCGAGCAGGTCGGGCCTGCAGACAGGAAAGAACTGATCGCGGAAAATCTCGTGGAAGGCGCCGTCCGGGGGAGAGCGGGCGTACCGAATCGCGAGATCGGCCTCCCCGGCTTCGAGCTTCACCACGCGATCCACCCCGATGATCGAGAGTGCGATATCTCGATGAGTGGCGCGCCACTGACTGAGCCGAGGGACCAGCCATCGGCTCGCGAACGCGCCGGTAGTCGTCACGTGCAACGGCTTTGCGTCAGCCTCGGCGGAGAGCGAAGAGAGAGCCGACGCGAAACCATCGAAGCCCTCCCGAATGGCCGGGAACAGCTTCGCCCCCGCCTCCGACAGCGCGAGCGGTCGCGGTCGGCGGCGAAACAGCCTCTCGCCGCAATACTCCTCAAGCAGACGGACCTGATGGCTGATGGCGGTAGGCGTGAGCCCAAGCTCGTCAGCCGCCTGCTTAAAGCTGAGATGGCGGGCTGCGGCCTCGAAGGCTCGCAAAGTGCCAAGGGGTGGAAGCCGTCGCATGGGTCAGATGCACTGTAGATGAATTGAATTCATCCTGCACCTGACAAATTCGATTTTGCTTTAGCGAAGAGCCGCCTCCAAGCTCCCCGTAGCCGAAACAGTAACGGATCGACATCATGGCGATGGCCCAATCGAGCATCCGCTCTGAGCAAGAGAGGTCCGACGACGCGGGAGTGGAGCCTTTCCGCCGCCGATTCTCGGGGACGTTGGTCAGCCGAGGCGATCCCGGATACGACGCGGCGCGCGCAGTCTGGAACGGAATGATCGACCGTCATCCGGCGTTGATTGCGTATTGCGCCAATCGCCAGGACGTCATCCGGGCCGTCGATTTTGCAAGAACTACGGGCATTATTACAGCGGTCCGCAGCGGAGGCCATAATATCGCCGGCGCGTCTCTGTGCGACGGTGGTCTGGTGATCGACCTGTCGCGGATGAACGGTGTCACCGTCGACCCGATGAGCCGTACCGCCCGCGCGGAAGGCGGCGCACTGCTTTCCGATCTGGATGCGGCCACCCAAGCGCATGGCTTGGCGACGACCACGGGCGTCAACAGCGACACCGGACTGATCGGCCTGACACTCGGCGGTGGTATTGGTCGTCTCGGCCGCAAGCATGGGCTCAGCTGCGACAACATGATTTCGGCCGAAATCATCACTGCGGATGGGCAGCCGCTGATTGCCTCTGATCACGAGAACGCCGACCTGTTCTGGGGACTGCGCGGAGGAGGCGGCAACTTCGGCATCGTTACCGCGATCACCTACCGACTGCACCCTCTCGGGCCGACTGTCTTGGCCGGATCATTGATCTACGGCTGGAAACAGGTACATGAAGCTCTGCGCCTATACGCCGAGTTCTCGGCGACCGCCCCGGACGCATTATGCAGTGATGCCGCGCTGGTTACCTTGCCGGACGGCAATCACGGCTTTGCGATTTCCGCCTGCTATGCCGGAGCAATCGAGGAGGGTGAACGCGTCTTGCAGCCGTTGCGATGCGCACTCCCGCCGCTTGCCGACCGCATTGGTCCGGCCTCCTACGTGGATTTACAGAAGGCAGGAGACGCCTCCTTCCCGCGCGGGAACCGCTTCTACTGGAAGGCACAGTTTCTTCGTCAGCTTACCCCGGCGGCAGCCGACGCGCTGATCGAGCGGTTTCCTTCCGTGCCATCGCCGCGGTCATTTTTCGTCTTTCAGCAAGTCGGCGGAGCGATCGCCCGAGTGCCACGTTCAGCCACCGCTTACGCGAACCGGGATGCGGCCTATGACAGCTTTCCCGTGTCGATATGGAGCGATCCCGCCGCCGACGAAGCAAACATCGGCTGGGCACGTGAGATGTATGCTGCGCTTCAGCCGTTCGGGATGGGCGGTGTCTACGTGAACAATCTCGGAGATGAAGGTATTGACCGGGTGAAGGCCGCCTATGGTGAGAACTACGATCGCCTGTCGATGCTGAAGCGCAAATATGATCCCGACAATCTTTTTCGGCTCAATCAGAACATACACCCATAAATCAGAATCTCTTCATGTCCGTTCTCTTTCACCATTTTCTCGGTGAACGGCTATGTCGGCTTTGCCCCCAAAAACCGAAGTCAGCGCAGCTAACAGTAATGATGCTCGGTGCCATTTGCGACCTTTGAAACGCGCCCGCCGAGCATGCGTCACTTGTCGGGACCTGCTCGCCACGGCGCGCTGGCAAAGCGTTCCGTCAGAAAATCAAGGAAAGCCTTGATGCGCGGCGTCCGTTGTCGCCGGCGCTGGAAAATTGCCCAGAAGGGGAAGCTCGCGGGCTGCTGAAAGCTTTCGATCAGAGGAACCAGCCGCCCACTCTGGATCGCTCCGGCAACAATGATGTCGCCGAAACGAATGATTCCACCCCCACTGACCGCAAGTTTGAGAAGCATGTGGGCGCTGTCGGCGGCAATCGGCCCCCGGACCTCTATCGTCACAGCCTCGCCGCCAACATTGAAGGACCAGAACCGTGAGTTTGGAATATGACTGAGTGTCAGGCAGGCGTGGCGGGCGAGATCGTTTGGGTGAATTGGCGTGCCGTGTTTCGCCAAATAGGCAGGGCTGGCACACACCACCTGCGTCGGGCAGTTCATCGCACTTGCGAAAGCCAACCCGGGGAAATTCAGTATGGCTTCCGCCGGCAACGGTACGCCGCCTCACGTGGCGGGCGAACTGTTCAAGACGATGACCGGCATCGAGATGCTGCACGTCCCATATCGCGGCGTCGCACCTGCGGTCACAGACTTGCTCGGCGGCCAAGTGCATGTCTTGTTCGACCCGTACCGTCCTCCATCGGATATGTTCGAACTGGCAAGCTTCGGGCGCTGGCAGTCACAACAATCAAGCGTTCGGAGATACTGCCTGATACGCCGGCACTCGCGGAATTCGTCCCCGGCTATGAGGGCAGCACTTGGTTCGGGATCGGCGCCCCCAGGGCGACGCCAGCCGACATTGTCGCCAAGCTCAATGCGGCCACTGACGCCGTCATTGCGGTGCCTGCCATGAAAGCGCGTTTGGCAAATCTTGGCGCCAGCATCTTCGCTACTTCGCCTTCCGAGTTCGGCGCATTCATTGCCGCCGAGATCGAAAAGTGGACGCAAGTCGTCAAGGCGGCTGGCATCAAGCCAGCTTGACGTGCGACCCGCGGCGCACGCTCCTAACCGCGATCCAGCTGCCAAGTGTCGGCAACCCGATAAACAAGCGATCTTCGATCGCCCTGCCGCAACCTACCGTGAAAAGTCGCCAATTTCCCAACGCCCGAGTTCATGTCGCCTTCGGATCAGGAACGCGGATTTTGATTGCCGGCATCAGGTCAGCTTGCCCCCGATAGTTGCCTTGAATGCAGACATCGCGAACGGACGCGACGTGCCGACTTTGTTGTAACACTCATTGGCGAGGCTACTGAAGACTGATTCTGTTGCTCTGCTGCGATTCGCTATGGAGGCGATCGATGATGGGGCGGCTCAATCACGACCAACGGGAGCTTTTCTACTCGTTTCGTCTTGAAGAGGCCGTCCCGGACGATCATCCAGTTAGAGCATTGCTGCCGTTCTGGACCTTTCTTGGGTGCATTCAGAACTGGCGTCATTTTATCCGAAGATTGGGCGGCCTTCGGTTGATCCGGCGCTGACGATCCGGATGCTGGTCGTCGGCTACGTGTTCGCGATCCGCTCGGAACGGGAGCTGTGTCGGGAGGTACAGGTGAACCTGGCCCACCGCTGATTTTGCGGGCTCTCAATCGAGGACAGGATTCCCGATCATTCACCATTCTCGCGTGCACGCAACGAACGGTTCCGCGACAGCAGCATCTTTCGGAGCGTGTTTGAGCGTGTTGTTGAGGCTTGTATTGCCGGGCTGGTCGGCGGAGAAGGGTTTGCGGTCGACGCGAGCCTGATTGCGGCGGATGCCAACAAGCAGCGGTCGATCCCGGGCAAAGACTGGGACAAGAACCGCGCCTCGGAGAAGGTGAGCCGTGCCACGAAGGAGTATCTCGCCACACTTGACGACACAGCCTTTGGTGCGGCCAGCCCCGTCACACCGAAGTTTGTATCGCCATCCGATCCCGCGGCGCAGTGGACGGGCGCGATGCGGGGGCCGGCGTTCTTTGCCTACGCCGATAACTATCTGATCGACGTGAAGGTCGGCGTCATCATGGACGTTGAGGCGTCGCGCGCCATCCGCCAAGCGAGGTCGGCACAGCAATGACCATGATTGAGCGTACCGAGCAGCGCTTCGGCATCAAGCCCAAGCGGCTCGCAGCCGATACGGCTTACGGTTCAGGCCCAAATCTCCACTGGCTGGTGAAGGACAAGGACATTGCGCCACACATCCCGGTCATCGACAAGTCGAAGCGCGAAGATGGCACCTTCAGTCGAGAAGACTTCAGGTTCGACAATGCGCGCAATGTGCATGTCTGCCCAGCGAACAAAACTCTCACGACCACTGGCACGGTGATCGACGATGGCGAGACTCTTCGCTATCTCGCTAGCACATCCGACTGTCGAGGCTGCTCGCTCAAGGAACAGTGTTGCCCGAAGGCAACTTTCCGAAGAATCCCCCGCAGCGTCTACGAAGAGGCGCGCAATGTTGCCCGCGCCTTGGCCAAGACCGAGGCGTTCGAGCAATCACGTCGCGAACGAAAGCGTGTTGAGATGCTGTTTGCCCATCTGAAGCGAATCCTCAAGCTTGGCCGCCTTCGCCTACGGTGCCCGCGCGGCGCACAGGACGAGTTCACGCTTGCAGCAATTGCACAGAACCTACGCCGGCTCGTCAAACTCGTGGTCAGACCGCCGCCAGCACTCGCCGCCTGCGGCGCATAGACTTGCCGGCGTCGGCTTAGAAGCGTCACAGCCGCCGCCCGCTCTTGAGCGGACGGAAAAACATTATCGAGCTATTAGGGCCGCGCTCGGCCCGTCGCCGACTTCTACAACAAAATCTGCCATTAGCCGACATCAACCATCGCGGCAGCTCCATCATCCAAATGTAGCGGCCAAGTGCTCTTGCCAGCATAGCTCGGGTGGTGCGCAGCGGCCACTCATCTGGATTTGTTCAATATCTTGACGCGATCGCGAACGCCGTCGATGAACATCTGCACAACAGGCGTCAGTGTCCTATTCTTCGGGGTGATTAAGCCGATCGGTGCAGGCGGATTGGCCAGCGCGACGGGCACTGCCTTGAGTGGGGTGTAGCCACCCGGAATCGTGAGGACGAAGCTCGGCAACACGGTCAGAAAGCGTCCGGTTCCAAGGAACTCATTTTGGGCATGGACTGAAAGGGTGGAAACGGTGAGCCGTGGCGGATCAACGCCGTTCTTTCGGAAGATTTCGCCGATCATCGAGCCGAAAAAGCTTTCGTAGGGAAAAAGCACCCACGGCTCCGAAAGCAGATCGGCCAGCGTCAGATTGCGCCGCCGCGTCAATGGATTTGCGGCCGTCGTCATGACGGCAACGGAATCCCGGAACAATACTTCGGCCTCGGCCTCGTCGGGCAACCGGCCGATCATTCGACAGATCGCAAGCTCGATGCTCCGGTTGGCCACGTCGCGGTAAAGCGATGCGGTGTCGCCGGCGACGACATGAAAGTTCATCTGCCGATATTTGCGCGATAGGCTGTCAATGACTGGGGCGGCGATGGCGCTCATGACCGGCTCGGTCGTGCCGAGGCGGATTTCGCCCTTCGTCGGATCCATCAGGAAGTCGATGTCCTGGACGCCTTGGCGCAAGTCGTTGAAAATCGAGACGCCTCGTTTTTGCAGCGCCAGACCGTAGGGCGTGGGCTCGACGCCGCGGCTGCTGCGGTCGACCAGTGGCACGCCAAGGGCGTCTTCCAATTCGACAATGGCCTTGGAGACCGTGGGCTGAGAAACGTTCAGGCGTTTCGCGGCCTTGCCCATGCTCCCCAACTCGACGAGGGCCATCAGGATATCGAGATCGCGCAGCTTCAGCCGGCGCTTGGTGCGATCGCTCCAGGGCATGCCGCCTTCGCCATTCCAAATAGGTATCGGATCATACCATAATAATATTATTCCGGAATGGCGGGTCGAACTACCTTGTCGCTATTGTCAACGCTCGAACAGAGTCGAGGCAAACCGAGGGAGTGAATGCGATGGATCGGCGATCGTTCTTGAAATGCGCCGCGGCAGCGGGTTTTGCTACGACCACGTACCGGCATGCTGGCGCGCGGCCCTTCCCATCGAGGACCATCCGAATCATCGTACCGAATTCGGCATCGACGCCGCCCGATATTCTCGGACGCATCGTCGCCAACGCCTTGCAGGAGGACGAGGGCTGGAAGGTTGTGGTCGAGAACAAGCCTGGCGGCGTCATGACCATTGCTGCGACCGACGTACTGAAACAGCCTGCCGACGGCCACACCATTCTCGCCGTCACCGCGCCGGTCGCAGCGGCGCCGGCGCTCGTGCCGAATGCGGCATTCAGCTATGAGACGGATTTCTCCCCTCTGATCCAGATCGGCACTGGCTACAATGTGCTGGTGGTCAACCCGTCCGTGCCGGTTCACTCCGTCAAGGAACTCGTTGAATATCTCAAGAAAGATCCCGGCAAGCACACCTTCTCGTCCGGCGGCTTCGGCACGCCGGCGCATCTGATCGGCGAGATGTTCAAGCTGGAAACAGGTGTCGAGGCGACCCACGTTCCGTATAACCAGTTTCCACAAGCGATCGGCGATCTGGTATCCGGTGTGAACACTTATCAATTCATCACCATCCTTCCGGTGGTGCAGTTAATCCACACCGGCAAGCTCCGCGCGCTGGCCGTAACTGGGCCGAAACGCGTTGCCGTACTGCCCGACGTGCCGACCATGGCGGAGGCCGGCTATCCGAAGCTAACCAGCGCGGACTGGGCCGGCATGCTGGTAAAGGCAGGCACGCCGCCCGATATCGTCCGCCACCTCAACGGTGTGATCGACAAGGCCGTCAAGAGGGAGAAAGTTCGCACCGCGCTGGCCAAGCTTGGTGTCGATCCTGCGGGCGGCTCGCCGGAGGCCTTTGGTTCGATGCTGCACGACGAGATCGCGCGCTGGGGCGCGATCGTCAGAGAGGCCGACATCAAGATTTCGCAATGAGCAGCGACTTTCGCGTGACACTGCTGGGGACCGGCGTGCCGATCCCCAGCCCCGATCGCTTCGGCCCGAGCACGCTGGTCGAAGTCGGCGACCAGAAGTTCCTGATCGACGCCGGCCGCGGCGCGACCATTCGGCTTTTTCAGCTCGACATTCCGATCGGCCGGATCGACGTGCAGTTACTGACGCATTATCACTCCGACCACATCTCATGCCTGCCCGATGTCTGGCTGACCGGCTGGCTGGAATCGCATTTCGGCAGGCGCCGGACACCCTACAGGGTGATCGGCCCCACCGGCGTCAAGCGGCTGATCGAGAACCTCGAGCGCGCCTATGCGGACGACATCAAGATCCGTGTCGCGGACGAGAAGCTGCCGCCGTCCGGCATCGCCACCGAGGTGACGGAATACGATTGCGATGGTCTGGTCTACGAAAAGAGCGGCGTGAAGGTCATCGCTTTCGAGGTCGACCACGGTGACGTGATCAAGCCGTGTTACGGCTACCGGATCGAATACGGCGGACGTGTCGCGGTGTTCTCCAGCGACACGCGCTACAATCACAACGTCATCAAGTACGGCAAAGGAGCCGACCTTTTAATCCACGAGGTCGCAATGGCGCGGCCTGAGCTGATGAAGGAGCCTTATATCCAGCGCATCATCGGGCATCACACCGTGCCCTATGATTGCGGCCGCGTCTTTTCCCAGACTGGTCCCAAGCTTGCTGCCTTCACACATGTTGTGCTGCTGGCGAGCAAGGAGGTGCCGCCGCCATCGCTCGATGATGTCGTCGCGGAGGTGCGGCAGACCTACGATGGTCCCCTCGAGGTGGGCGAAGACCTGATGTCCTTTGAGATCGGCGACAGCGTTACGGTGAAGCGGCTGATGCCTTAATCTAGTGTCCTTCGGCGTTCCCCCGCGTCATCGCACTACTGGGCAGCGTCTGGATCGCCGCCGAACCTGATGTGCGCTTAGGATCGATGGCGTGAAAAAAGTAGGTTCTTCGTGGCATTGCGCTGTTTGCGTAGTTTCAAGAGGCCGTCGATTTTGAGCCGCTCGACCGGGCATTGACGCAAACGCGACTGGTATGTCCATTAGTTATCTCAGGCGAGGGCCGCACTCTTCCAAGCGTGGTCCGAGGGATCGGAGCGCCAAGGTCTTGAGGTTCTGCACGGTAGCGGCGAGGAGGAACTCGTCGCGTTCGCCGGAAAGACCGCGCAGTCGCATGCGCTCAAAACCATGATGAGTTTTCAAGTGGGCAAAACGCATCTCGCCGCGCTTGCGCTGATCGCGCGATTTGATGAACGCCTTGGTCCGCAATCACCCGGCGTGTCACGTCGCGGGCATGTTCATGAACATCGCGGGAAACTTGTCGTGACGGGCCATTGGGACAGCACTGCATCTTGAGGGCACAGACTTCGCAGTCGAACTTGGATGCCCGATAACGAAGTGTGGTGCTCTCGTGCACGGTGCCGGTGGTGGAGCATCTTCCCGTTCGGGCAAACGTAAATACCTCGCCGCCGGTCTCAGTGAAAATCCGAGCGTGCCAGGGTGCCGTCCGTTCGAAACGCTCGCTGGGCGCGATATTTCAGATTTACTTGTAGAGCACCCCTCCACGCCGAAGCTGTTTGCTGATTGGGCTTGAACAATTCGCTGCGCTTGATCCTGCAGTGCGCCTGCAATCTTCTCGGCCAAATCTTGATTTTGGGTAGGCGCTGGTTGTCGCTGCCGAACGCCTCTTGAGAGAGTTGGGCGCTTGCCCCGACTTTCTCAACGCCATCGAAGGCGTTCCCCTCGCAAGCGTCATGCCCGAAGACTGTATCGCTGCGCCGTTAGCCCGCGGCGCCAGCCACCGGAAATCGGACTTACGGTAACAGTCTAACAAAAGCACCAACAAATGTGAATTTCTCTCAGCCCCGGCGGACGTCAGCTGTTCGGTCAAAGCTGCCGTGACAGCGGACATTGAGCGACGGCAGAAAAGTGCCAATCGCGTCGTCTTTGCAGCGCGGCAAAAACTTATAGCGAGGTGGCGTTAGTCTACATCAATGAGGACCATACGCGGCTTGCGCGTTTAGACCGCACGCTGGCCGAATACTCTCTGCATTATCCTCGCCGCGGACTGTAGCGTAATTAGAACGGCGTCTCATCTTGTGGCAAGTTTTCCAGATGATCACTCGCCGCGTCGCGATGTGGCATTAGCTTCTCATAAGCGCTGGTGGAGCATCGTCTTCGCCACTATTCGTACATCTTTCATGAATTCCTGCACCACGGGGGTAACCGTACGATTCTTCAGGGTCACCATCGCTACCGGCCACGGCTGCGCCGGCAGGTCGATGGGCAGAACCTTGAGGCCGAACCGCGGCGCGTTGAATCGCAGCACCGACCCCGCGAGCGAGGCCAAGAACCGATCGGTCGCCAGCATATTGATGCAGAAATGCACCGAATAGGCCCGCACGGCGGATCGCGGCGATGGGACACCGCTGCGGCGAAATGCTTCATTCACGCGCGCATCGATCCAGCTGTTTTCCGGAAACAGCAGCCACGGATACTCCATAAGGTGCGCGAGCGTGAGATTGCGACGTCGCGCCCACGGCGCTTTTCCGCCGGTCGCGACCAGAACGTGATCGTGGTAGAGGACCTCGGCATCGAGGTCGTCATCACGCAGATGGTCCGCGCCTCGACCGACGACCAGATCGACGGCCCGCTCGCGCAACGCTCGATACTCGGGTGCAAGATCATCGGCGGCTTTGACGCTCACAACAGCGCGGGGATAACGACGGGAGAAGCGGTCGACCACCGCTGGCAGCAGTCCGGCCGCAATCGCTTCCGGGCAGCCGATCCTGACTTCGCCGAGGCTTGGATCGGTGAGTGACTCGATGTCCTTGACGCCTTGCCGCAGCTCATCGAACGCGCCCATGCCGCGCCGTAGCAAGGCGTGCCCATAGGGTGTCACCTCTACACCCTGGGCGTTTCTTTCGAACAGTCGGATGCCGAGGACGTGTTCAATGTCTGCGATGGCCTTCGACACCGATGGCTGAGACACGGCAAGGCGCTCCGCGGCCTTGCGCATGCTGCCAAGTTCGGCCACCGCGATGAAGACGTGCAAGTCATGCAGCTTGAGCCGGCGGCCGATGCGTTCGTCCCATTTCATGGCTCTGCCCTCTATAGATAAACGGTTAAGAGGGTATCAGAAATAAGAACTTTTCATCTATCCCCAGCTCGGCTCTATCTGAAGGCCAACTCACCCAAGAGGATTTGTGATGGCCAATCTAACCGCGCGACTCTGCATCACCGCCGCGACAATTCTCGTCTTTTCGGCCGCTGCTGTGCGTGCCCAGACCGATGGCTATCCCTCCGGTCCGGTGAAAATCGTGACACAGCAGGGGCCAGGCGGCGCGACAATTGGAGCCATGCGTCTGGTTGCGGACCGGTTAGGGAGACGATGGGGCCAGCCCGTGCTGTTCGTCACCCAGCCGGGCGCTGGCGGCGCCATTGCGGCCAAGACCGTCGCCGAGGCAACGCCCGATGGGCGCACGCTGTTCATGGCTTTGGCGTCGGCATTTGTCGTGCTGCCGGAAACCCACAAGGGCCTACCGTTCGACATCAGCCAATTCACGTCAGTCGGCTTCGTCGGCGAGGTTCCGATGGCAATTGGAGTATCGCCTGGCCACCGGGTCAATTCGCTTAAAGAGCTGGTCGCGCTCTCCAAGCAAAAATCGGGCGGGCTCAACCTCGCGGCTGCGTTTCGCGGCAGCTTGCCCGATCTCACGGCGGAGCTCTTTCGCGCCCGATCCGGCGCCGCCGTCACAGCCATCCATTATCCAGGCAGCGCCCAGGCGATGACGGATATCATGAGCGGGCGCGTCCCTGTTTTGATCGATGGACTCGGGGGACCGCTCGGCAACGGGCAGCTCAAACTTCTGGCGGTCGCCTCAGCCCAACGTCTGCGGTCGCATCCCCAGGTTCCGACCATCGCCGAGACCCTGCCAGGATTTGCGGCTTCGGGATGGTTTGTATTGGTGGCACCGCCTCGGACGCCGCTGGCGCTGGCGAACAAGATCAACGCGGACCTGCGCGCTGTTCTCGCAGAGCCGGATGTGACGGAGAAATATGCCGAACTCAACACGACAACGCGCGACTACTCGCCCGAGCAAGTCACCGAGTTCATCCACGCTGAGCAGCGGCTGTGGACGCCTGTGGTGCAGCGCCTCAAGCTGACCGAGGAACACTGAAGCGCGTCCGCGCCCTCGGTTCGTGACACAAAAGAAGCAACGTACTGATCGGTGGCTCTCATGATTGTCGACTTTCACGCCCATTACACTCCATCGGAGTTGATGGAGCGTTTTGGCGGCAAGGAAACGCTGCGGCTCGATGAACGAGGCAATCCCAACTATCGCTTCAATCCGCTGCTTTCGGACTTGTCAGCCCACGTAAAAACGATGGATCGCGCCGGCATCGACATGGCCGTTTTGTCCTGCGGCTCGGGATTCGATCAGCCGAATATTGCGACGTGCAGGCTAATCAACGATCACCTTCATCAGGCGCAACGCGATTATCCGGGTCGGTTTGTCGGGCTTGGACACGTGCCGGTGCTCGACCCTAAGAATTGCGCCGCAGAACTTAAGCGGTGTGCGGTAGAGCTTGGTTTTCCCGGCGTGGCGATCGCCTCAGAGATCCAAGGACAGGCGCTGGATACGGAGGCTTTCCGCCCCTTTTGGAAGGCTGCGGCTGATCTCAGTCTCTACGTTTTCGTTCATCCGCTGCCAAAAGTGATCGACTGGAAAATGATGGACGTTGACGATCTCGGGCGAATGTTGGGCTGGGAATTCTCACTGATGGTGATGACAGTCCGGCTCATCAATTCGGGCCTCCTTGATGAATTGCCGTCGCTGAAGATTCACGTTTCGCATTTTGCCGGAGGCATAGGCCGCTATCTGCCTCGCATTTGCGGCCTGCAGGACAGGGAGAGCGCGGGTACGGCAATGATTCCCCGACATGGTCGCCGCCCACAAAAGTCGTTCGGTCATTATTTGCAATCTCGTCTGTTTTTTGACTGCGCGGGATGGTCGGGCCCGCGTCACGCCGCGGAACATGGCGAAGCATGGGTCCGAATGGGGCTGGCGGAACTGCCGAAATCACCCATTCTGTTTGCAACGGATTATCCTCAGGCTGTGCACAACGAAGAAGAGGTTGCGGCTTATGTCGAACGCCTACGCAGGTCGGTGGAAGCAGAAGCGCTTCTCAGTACACAGATTGCGCGCACCCTCATTCCGAACATAGAGGAGCGGAAAGCGGCCGTAGTTTAATGTCAGTTGAGAGTCAGGGTCTACCGAATAAGCCGGATGACCCACGTCCGCTGTTCCCCCGATAGCGTCAATTGGCGTCGCCACACGTCGCGTCGCGGCGTGCCAATAGCGACCGATGCGTTTGTCGCGTTCGCGCAACCGACAGGGACGGCCGGCACGGACGTTCATAGGATAAGGAAAGTTCAGTTTTACGGAAGCAGGACTATGGATCCTGCATGAGATGCAGATTCCGCATCGCGGTGCGCTTCCACTACGTCAGCCAATGCATAGGTCCGTATGGATGTCGCTCTCAATACTCCGTCGCCTACCAAATCGAACAGCTCTCCGCCGAACCGTCTTAGCTTTTCAGGGTCGTTCAGAAATTGGCTAATCCCCGTTCGACAAATTGAAAGAGATCCCTTGTGCGATAATTGCAATATGTCGATCGGCGGTACGTGACCCGACGCGTTCCCATAGTTCACCAACATCCCGAACGGTGCCGTGCAATCAAAGGACTTGATAAAGGTGTCTTTGCCCACCCCGTCAAAAACAGCGGTTACACCTCCTGGCGTAATGCGTTTAGTTGCGGCAACGAAATCTACCTCTCGATAAAGTATCGTGTGGTCGCATCCATGGGTCTCTGCGATGCGGGCCTTATTCGCAGTCCCAACCGTGCCTATGACCGTAGCACCAAGATGCTTCGACCACTGTACAAGCAGCAAGCCGACGCCGCTGGCAGCCGCATGGATCAGTATTGTGTCACTCGCCTTCGGCCGGAAGATGCGGTTGATGATGTTCGATGCTGTTAGGCCTTTCAGCATCAGCGCGGCTGCCTGAACCTCCGAGATATGACTCGGCAATTTCAAAAGGCGTTCTGCAGGCACGTTCCGTTCATCGGCATACGCACCCGTGTTTGCAAAGAAGTTCGTCCCGACGCCGCAGTACCCTACGCGATCACCGACGGCGACGCCCGAGACTCCGGGACCGACCGCCGACACTACACCCGCGGCTTCGTTGCCCAGGGTAATCGACATCGGCAGAGGCTCTTTCTGGTAAAAGCCTCCGCGCCTGATGTTGATGTCGGAAAAATTGAGCGCGATTGCGGTGTGCCGAACGCGTGTCTCGCCAGGGCCTGGCTGCGGCAGCTCTATTTCCTCCAACCGCATGACCTCAGGACCACCATGAGAATGAATGCGGACGGCTCTTATCATCGCAGCGCAGTTCTCCCAGAAACGGACTTGCAGTTAAGGCAACCCGCCAAGCTCAATTGTAATGTGCCGCGTTTATGCAGGGCGCGCTTCGAAAAGAAATAATGGCGAAGAGGTCGGCGTGACTTTTAACAGCTCGAACCCGGCGTCCGCTAGCAGTTTCCGAAATTCAATTTCTGTTCGTTCTCGCCCTCCTGAAGTCATTACGAGCATTTCCAAATCGGTCAGGAATGCTTCGACGTCCGCCTTTTGCTCGGCGAAGGCCGGCAACATTCTCTCAATTATGACAAGCTTGGAATTTGCGGACATGCAGCGTCGACAGCAGCGCAGAATGGCCTCGACACTTTGATCGTCCCAGTCATGGACGATATTCTTGAGAAAATAAAGGTCGCCATTTTCTGGCACCCGTTCAAAAAAGCTGCCGCCTTCGATGGCGCAACGATCCATGAATTTGCTCAGCACAGCATGATCGACCACGTTAGGACGGTCGAACAGGACCCCACGAAGGTTGGGATTCTCCGAAAGAATTGCTGCCAGCAATTCCCCGGTTCCGCCGCCGACATCGACAACCACGCCGATGCGACGGAAGTCGATGGCGTCGAGTAGAAGTTTGGCATGAACTCGCGGAGAATGCCCGCATCGCTTCATCATGGATCTTGGATTCTGCGGCATCCCCCGCATAGAAGTCGAACAGTTCCTTGCCAAGCAAGCGCTTGGTGGCGCAGGCGCCGGTCCTCACTGTCCGGAGTAGTTCCGACCAGCACCGCCAACGCACGGCGCCGGTGTGAAACAGAACACCTGCTCGGTACGAGCCCGGCACCTCGCTACGCAGGAACTGGCCCACTGATTCCAGCGAAAAATGCCCCGACGGCAATTCCAAAAAGACGCCGAGCGCGCATAAGGCGCGCATGACGCGCCCGAGGGCGCCCGCCTCGACTCCTGTAGCAGTCGCAAGCTCGAAGCGGTCGTGGGGACGTTTCGCCAGGTAGTCCGCCAAACGAAGTTCAGCGGCGACGAGCAGCGCCTGCGACACGCGAAGACCGTTGGCCAGACTGCGCAGCGTCGCGGCGGCATCCACGGCGGATTGGTTCGTCATAGTCAGTCTCCCGGAGCCGCCCTGGCTATTGCTCGACTTTGAATTGCGAGGCTTTTACGAGACCGGCCCAATGCTCAAAGTCGCTCCGCTGGATTTGTCGCAGCTCATCGGACGTCGTACCGGTCGGCTGATAACCCATTGCAAGGATCTTTGTACGCGTATCAGCCGCCTGCGTGGCGGCAATGATCGCTTTCTCAAGGCGCGCTACCACCTCGCCGGGCGTGCCGGCCGGCGCATAGAAAGCGAACCAGCCAGGTGCATCAATTGCGATCCCGCCCTCCCGCAAGGTTGGCAGCTCCGGCAGGAATGGCGATCGAGCGGCGTCCGCAATCGCCAAGAGCCGGATGGCTCCGCTCCTGTGATGTTCGATCAATTCGGCGGTGAGGGCGATATACAGCGGAATTCGTCCCGCCAGGACGTCAGGAAGCGCCGCCGGCGTGCCCTGATAGGGCGTATGGCGGAGATCGAGACGGGCCAGCCGCGCGAATTCAAGTCCCACGAAATGCGGCGCGGTCCCCGTTCCCGGCGAACCATAGAGCGCCTGCTGCGGGTTGTCCTTGAACCAACCGATCAGCTCTTTGACCGAACGGACCGGGCTCCGGCCGGCGACTGCGAAAGCGACTTCTGATTTCGTCGTTTGCGACACCGGAATGAAATCGTCGAAAGGGCTGTAGCCCAGATCGCGATAGATGTGCGGTTGTAGCGTCATTTGGGATGACGACGCAAACAGCAGCGTCGCGCCATTGGGCAGTGCCTCTTTGACCGCCCGTGCTCCAATTCGCCCGCCCGCGCCGGTGATATTTTCGACGATGACAGGCCTGGCGAGGCTGTCGCGTAAACGGTCGGCAACGAGCCTGGCTGTGCCATCGGCCGCGCCGCCTGCGGAAAATGGAAATACGATCCTGAGCGTCTGATCCGACCCGCCCAAAGCGCTTGCCGGTAAGCCGAAAGCCAAAATGCCGGTCAACACGGCGCGCCGCGTATGAATCTTCATCGTGGATGTTCTCCATTGAGCGCAATCACACCATGGGGTAGCCGGGCTATAATGGGAAATCGTATTTGTCTATCTGGCTATAACCTGAGGTGAAGTCCGTGAAGTGGGACGATCGAATTGGACGACGCTTGAGGCTCAAAGATCTGCACACGCTGCAGACGGTCGCTGATGTCGGAAGCATGGCTAAGGCGTCGAAACGCCTCTCATTATCGCAACCGGCGATTTCGAAAGCGATTTCGGACATGGAGCATATGTTGCGTGCGCCGCTCCTGGAGCGATCCTCGCATGGCGTGGAGTTGACAGAATGCGGTCGCCTCCTCGTCGAACGCACGCGGGTAGTTTTCGACGAAATCACACAGGGGGTATCCGATATCGAGCGCGTATCGGATCCTGCTCGAGGCAACGTCAAAATCGGCACAACCGAGCCAGTAGCAGGAATAGTTTCGGAGATAATCTCCCGACTTGCGAGTAGGCATCCTGGCCTCACGTTCGATGTGATGATCAGCGATTTGGACACCCTGGTCAGCGAGCTACGCGAGCGAACGCGTGATGTGGTTGTGACGCGCTGGGCTCCGCCCAATATTGCCGACGACTTGGCAGTGCAGACCCTGTTCAAATCGTCGCTTGCGGTAATGGCGGCCCACGGTCACCCGCTCCTGCACCGCAAGAGGCTCAGCCTCAGCGACCTGATGGGCGAGCGATGGACGCTATCTCCGCCAGACTCGTTTCTGGGTCGAGTTGTGATCGATCTGTTTCGGCACAGAAAGTTGGCGCTGCCGCCAACAGTCGTAACGACCATCTCGATTCACATGCGGTTGGATTTGCTCGCAAGCGGCAGCTTTCTTACAGTCCTGCCAGCCCAAATGCTGCGTTACCGCTCGAACAGGACATGGCTGCGCGCCCTTGACGTCGACCTTCACGATAGTTCTCAGCCGATCGCTTCTGTCACACTAAAAAAGCGGAAAGCGAGTGGCACAGTTAAACTCTTCGAGCAAGCCAGCCTAGAAGTCTGCAAGACAATGGCGAAAGGCCAATGACATCCGCAGAGGTGTTTCTGAGCACTCCTGAGGATCGCCCCGTTGGGGCGTGGCGGGTGTCTACTTCGCCTTCGCGCGATCATGTCCATTCCGGGTCAACCACGTCGTCTGAGGCGCTCTCGCCGAAGTCTGCTCCTCCCCCGATTGCCGACATTGGCCCAGCAAGCCGCGCTGTCGCGGAGGCCATTTTCGACCGTTATCCTTAGGCAGTCGAGAAGCGACCGAAGGCCCCGCGCGAAATACCTCTTAGGCGTTGGCGGTAGCTCCGCATATTATCGCCGGGTCGGCATGATCATGAGCATGCTACAGCCGTTCCAAATGCACAAACAAGATCCATTTCGGGTGCCAGCCCCGAAACGATGTTCGATGCATCCACCTGCAGCATCTCATAATCAGCTCCTTGGCGCGACTGGACGAAGACGGCGCGGCGACGTTGGCTTTGCTGTCGTAGGCACAGCCGCCGCGGTGTGCCGGGCGGCGCTACGCGGGCGGCAGGACGATATAATCCTTGGAGCCCGGAAAGTTCGTCGCGATGTAGTTTTCAGCCCAGGATTTTGTCGCCCACAGGAAATTGATATTTTGATGATAGATCCATGTCGTGGTTTGCGTAATGACGACACCGTGCGTATCGTGCGCCAGTTCGGCAGCTTCGGCGATATCCCGTTCGGACTTCTGCAGCGGCGTGCCGCGGAATTCCGCGACTGAGACCTTATTGATGTAATTGGCAGTAAGGAACGCGCCGCTAGCGCCGAGGCCCAACAGGGTAGCAGCGGTAACGCTCCAGCCGAGCGCAGGCGCTATGCGATCCCTGGAGCGCAGCCAAAGCGCGACGAATACGATGGGCAATATTACCAGCGGCGGCGCGAAATAGCGCGGAAAGCCATCACCCTGCCAGCCGCTGATCGCATAGCCGACGGCGATTCCCGTTGCGCCAAGATAGGCGAGCAGCAGCCCCGGGGCATCGCGCGAAACTTGCCGCAATATGATCGCCAGGAACGCGCCATCCGCCAAGATGAGCGCCAGGACCGGCAACGTGAGCGGCCATTGCGGTTCTTGCAGTGCCCACAACTGGCCGCCAGTCTTCGCGTAGAAATTTTCCATGACGGCGATGCCTTGCCAGTAGTCATCGGGCGAAATCGTGTAGGAGAGCGCGACGGCGAGAGCGAGCCCGACGAAAAAAGCTGTGAACGCCAAGCCCGCCGCCCGCCGCGCCGATGTGAGCCACAACGAAATGAACGTGGCGCCCAGCGCGGCGACGCCAAAGGCGAGCGCCCATTCGTGCTTGCCAAGCCCGGCCAGCGCGCCAGCGCCAAGGAAACGCCAACGTGCCGACTTGCATTCGAGATCGCCAAACGCCAGCAGGCTCGTGGCCGTCCCAAGCAACAAGACGCCAGCGCTGCCGTCGAGCTGCGGCTGAATGGACGCGCCTACCGCCAGGGGAGACGTCAGCGACCAAAGAGTCACGCCAAAAGGCGCAGTCCTAACGGCGACAGAGCGATGTTTGCTGGCAGATGTTGTGGCCTGGATGGTCAGTGCAACTAGGCCGGCAGCGCCCAAAAGAAAGATCACGAGGAAAGGCAGACGCGCTGCGACGGTCAGCCGTTCGGGCGGCAAACGCCCCAAGGCGTGATGGGGTGTGAACAGCCGGCCGATGCGCTCCAGAATGATGTAAGGCATCACGGTACGATGGAACGATGAAAGGATCAGTTTGCCCTCGATGGAACCGCCGATCTCGCGAGGCAGGTGGTCGGGGTCGAGCGCGGAGGTCGGCGGGTCGTTGAGGACCAGCGCGGCAAACTCGCCTTCCTCGCCAGCTAGAACATCGGTGATGAAAGGCAGACGTGCCGCCGCAATTAGAGCGAACAACGCCACCGCCATCGCAAACTTGAGCCAATACGCATGGTCGGACACGCCCCCCATTGCGATATCTTAAAGTGACGATAGCCATAGTACTGCTGCGGCATAGTCGCGCGCTCGCGGCGCTCATCGCCTCCTATTGATAGTGCGTACAATGCAGGGGCAGTCCATTTGCGCACCGTCGCGGCTTCTGGCTATGCTGACGAACGTCGACTTTGGCCCCAAGAACGGAAGTCAATGAGCTTCGGTAAGCCGACGCTCGGTGCCATGATCGACCTTAATGCGCTGCAGCAAACACGCATTATCATGCGCCGCACTAGCAAAAGCGCGAGCTACAGGAAGGCGTGCGATAAACGTTGCTTTCGCAAGCTTTGATCGGTGCTGACATGTTCATGCGCGATGCCAGTCCCAGTTCCGTCGCCCACCGCGTGAGGCCCCATTGGATGAACCTTCTTTACGGGATGAACTGACAAACACGCTGAGGGCGACGAGCCACACTCCCAAAAGGAGGAACTCATGAAGTCGTTCGTTGCGCTGATTGCAGTAGCTCTCTCGTTAGGAATCTCGTCACCGAGCTTGGCTCACTGCAACGGAGGTTGTAAGCCCCCGCCCGCCCCGAAACCCGCCCCGTGCTTTAGTGTTACATGTGCGGGACCGCTGCACTTCGGGGGATCGCCGCGAAGCTTTCAGTATCTACATAAGACAGCCCATTGGGCATACGCTCCTTCGCAGCAGTCACTAAGCGTCATGCCTGCGTATTTGGGCCGCGGCCACCGGCTGCCCAGCGGAAACAAAATTTACCGCAACGGATGCTTTGTCGGTATCGGACCGCCGAGCGGTTACCTAGGTGGCCCGCACCTCGCCAACAATTGCATCCAGTAGCAAGGCGTTGCAGGCCCTGCCCTTATCTAATCGACCTCCCAGCACGGGCGAGAGTGCAGGCGAGCGGTCGGGAGGCATGCCCCTGTGGATGACGTCCACATTTCGCACCGCCGCTCGCCGGAATATCACTGGTGCGCGGGCCGTTGGCGTAAGAAAAGTGCGGCGATCGATGTGAAAAAATAGTCGAACCGGCTCAACTTCGCCCTGTCGAGGGGCAAGTCAGATGTCGGCTATGCGGCAAATCGCCAGGTTCCTGGAGCGCAAGTCTGAGCGACGAAATGCTGGCAGGTTTGCAATCCGTATAGGTGCAAATCTGCCATTGCACTTGTATGGGGCCCGAAGTGTCAAGGCCTATATTTGATCACTTTTGATCTCCTTGTACGACGCGGCAACGACCATCTCCTCGTCCCGACCGTCACGAGCATTGCGGCAGGTGGCAGCCGGCGGCTGTGAGTAACAAACAATGACAATTCCGAGGGGAGCTCGCCATTAGGCGCAAATTCGCGCCGCAAACTTGTATTCGGTCGATCTCTGTCGATCGGACCATGATGCAGTCATGCGCATCGACGGCGAAGCTCCGAGGCGACGGGCCCATTCTAAACCGCGGCTCAAAGGCCATAGTGCAGTATCGGGTTGCCGCCACCTCGGATCGTCATTTGCAGTTCAGCACCAACGGCCGACCTGCGTTGTCCGTGTCGGTGATGGCAACAGCGACGGTGGTGGTGGAATTTTACCTGAAATCGCTACACGCCACGATCAGCGAGCGGACGATTCGCTGCTTGCGGCGTTTTTGACAAGCAATGCTTCGGTCGCTGCACGATCAAACGGCGAGCCAGCAGTACAGCGAATTCGCTGCCCATGTTGGCTCAGACACGCAAGACTTTGGGTCTTCGCCAGGAATGTGGTTGGTATCGAAGTACCTACAACGCAGCGCTCTGTTGCGTCGATGCCACTCCAAGCAAGATTGTGGGAATCCGTTAGAGCAAGATATTGCCACTTCGCTCTTTCTAAACTTACGGTGCATGTGGGGGTGGAGCTACCTGCCGCACACTGCGGCTAGCATGTTGGACCATTGAGATGTCCGTGGAGAGGGGCGATCTCACATACGGCAGTTTCTGCTCGGGGCTTTTGTCCACGATAGGCGCAGTGTCTTTATTGTGCCTCCTTGCCATTTCTTACTTCACTTACCCCGCAGAAGCTCTCCCAAGCTTCGCGCGGCAAACCGGACAGCCGTGTGGTGCCTGCCACACCGATTTTGCCGGACTGACACCCTACGGTCGGCGCTTCAAGATCGGCGGCTACACCTACGGGGGCGGAGCGTACCGTACGGCCTTGTTTCCCAGTTCGGACGATTCGACGGACGACAGAAAAAAGAAATGGGTGCCGCCGATCTCGACGATGGCACTCATCGAATATACACATTTGCAGGCGGATCTGCCGCCGCCGACCGCGCCATACAGCAGCAACGACAATGTGCTGCTCTCAACGGCAAGTTTTTTTTGGGGCGGCGCGATCACGGATCATCTCGGCGCCTTCTCGCAAGTGACCTACAACCCGCCCGGACCGGGGGGCTTTGGCACCGATCCATTCGCCGCGCATACCTGGCACTGGGACAATACCGACGTCCGTTATGCGGACTCGGTCAACCTCGGCAAATTCAACGTCACCTATGGGATCACCGCGAATAACAGTCCCACAGTCCAGGATCCCTGGAACACCACACCTGCTTGGGGCTTTCCTTACGTCTTTTCGTTCTTCAGCCCCGGATTCGGATCCACCCCGATCATCGACGGCGCGTTTGCACAACAGGTCGCCGGTGTAGGTGCTTACGCCTACATCAACGATTTGGTGTACCTGGAAACGACCGTCTACCACACTCTCGATCCCAATACGCTGAACGGTTTGGGCAGCGACCCGTTCGATACGGGCGTCGGCCGTTTCGATTTCGCTCCCTATTGGCGCTTGGCCTTGGAGCCCCATTGGGGGCGCAATTGGCTCGAAATCGGAACGTTCGGCATGACGGCCAACGTCAACCCGTGGGTCAATCCCGGTACCGCGGATACCTCGATCTTTTCTCAGACCGACAAATATACGGATATCGGCCTCGACACCCAATATCAGTATCAGGGCGATAATTTTTGGCTCACGCTGCGCGGCAGCTACATTCACGAATATCAGAAACTGGATGCAAGTTTCTTCAACATGCTCTCCGGCAATCCGTCCAATGAGCTTAACGAGGCAAGAGCCTACGCCTCACTGGCCTACGGCAATGACAATAGAATTGTGCTCACCGGCCAATACTTCAATTCGTGGGGAAATTCCGATTCGGTTTTGTATGCAGCCAACGCCAACTTCAGCCCCAACACCAACGGTTGGATCGCCGAAGTTGCCTATATCCCGTTCATCAGCAGCCAAGCGCCCGGGTGGCCTTGGTTCAACGCCCGCATAGGGCTGCAATACACCTGGTACAACGAATTTAACGGAACCAATGTCGGCGCGAGCGCGAACAATTCGCTGTACCTCTATCTATGGATGGCGATGTAGAGGCATGACGGCACACGTGAGGGGGCTTCGATGAAGACGGCATTGATCAGTGCTTTCGCTCTCTCGCTGCTGAGCGCCTCAGCGTTTGGCGCTGACCTCGGAGTACGTCCGGCTGCGCCCCTGCGCTTCGATTGGACCAGTTGCTACGCTGGTGGCTACGTCGGTGGCGGATTCGGCCAGAAGGACTTGGCCGACAACGCCGGCTTTCTCGCCGGCCTTGGCGGTCCCAGCACAGCCAGTCTGGACACCAGTGGTTACATGTTGGGCGGACAAATCGGCTGCGACTATCAATTCATGTCCGGCTTCGTGCTTGGCGTTGAAGGCAGCGCCGCCGGCGGAGATATAGGTGGCAACGCGCTCATCGCGGTGCCTGGCGACAATGCGACATTCAAGCAGACGACAGACTTCTTATCCGACGCCACGGTTCGGGTCGGCTATGCCTGGGACCGATGGTTGCCATACGTGAAAGGCGGCGCCGCCTGGGCGGGCGACCGGTATAGCGTCTTCGACGCGGCCGCGCTGTACGATGCCGAAGGCGTCGAGACCCGCCTGGGCTGGACCGCAGGTGCGGGTGTCGAATGGGCGCTGTGGGACAACTGGTCGATCAATCTCGAATACGACTATTACGGCCTCGGCACGCGTAGCGTGACCTTCGTCGACAATGTGAGCGGCACCTTCGGTCCCGTGGACGTCAAACAGAACATCCAGGTCGTCAAGCTGGGATTAGATTTCCACGTGTTCGCGGGACAGGGTCTTGCGCCATAAGAACCCTTCATTGCGCCGTTCGCCATAACGGCGATTCGAAAAAATAGGACTGCGCATGTGACACCAAGCGAAGCGGGTTGGAATCGGAACGGAAAGGCCATCGGCCCGCGCCTGGCATTGAAAACGGCATTGCTGGCGACGTTGTTCGTGGCATCCAGCCATGCTCAAGAAGCAGCAACGGCCAGCGTTTCACCGCAGGAAGTACAGGCGAAGATCGCCTATTGCGAAGTCTGCCACGGCCCATCGGCGCGAGGCTTCGTCGGCTACTATCCGATTCCCCGCCTGGCGGGACAGCAGATCGCATACATTGAGAATCAGCTGCGCGGCTTTATCGAACGCAAGCGCACAAATCCGATAATGACGAATGTGGCACATACGCTCAGCCCAGCCCTGTTGGCAGCGCTCGCCACCCGACTGCATGATCTCAATCCCAAACCGGTGGGCGGTGCGCCAACGGATCTCGTGGCTGGTGGCGAAACAATCTACAAGAATGGTATCTCCAGCGCCAACGTTCCGGCCTGCGCAGGCTGTCATGGCCAAGATGCCAAGGGCAATGCTCAATTTCCGCGTCTCGCAGGTCAGCTTTATCCCTATGTTGTACGGCAACTGACGAATTGGAGCACGGAACGGGCGGAAGACCTTTCAGGCATCATGGCGCCGATCGCGCACAACCTGAACAAGTTGCAAATCGAAGAGGTCGCGGCCTATGTCAGCAGTCTGGACTGACAGCTCGCCTTTACAGGGCGAGAGGTATGGACGCAGGGCAATTAAAATCGTTGCACGCAAGCCTGCGTGGCTCGGTGCAGCCCTGGCGGCGGCGTTGGGCGTCAATGGATTGATACCAACTACGCACGCCACTGCCGCTCCCCGAACGGGCGTCGACGCCAAAATCGGGTACTGCCAGGACTGCCACGGGCCATCAGGCCGGGGCTATTACGGATACTTTCCAATTCCGCGTCTGGCAGGGCAGCAGACCCAATATATCAAGAACCAGCTGCAGGCTTTCGTTGAGCACAGGCGGACGAACAATATCATGTTCAATGTCGCTCATGTGCTCAGCCCGGCAATGATATCGGCGCTGGCGGAGCGCTTCCGCAGCTACGATCCGCCGCCGCTCGGCGGCGCGCCAAGGGCGGTCGCCGCGACCGGAAAGGAGATCTTTCAAGATGGCTTGCCAGACGCAAATATCGCAGCGTGTGCGGCCTGCCACGGTCCGGAGGCGTACGGTCACGATCAGATTCCGCGCCTCGCAGGACAACTCTACCCATACGTGGTGAGGGCATTGGAAAACTGGAGGACGGAGCGCGGTCATAGCGCAAAGCCCGACACCTCGGCCACCATGCTGCCGATTGCCCACAGTTTGAACAGGCAACAGATGGAAGCCGTCGCCGCCTACGTCAGTACCTTGAAATAGACCTCGGCTGGTCGGCCGACAGGTAAAAGCGCCGGAATTACGCTATGAAACGCAACCGAGTTAACGCGGTGATCCTAGCCATTGTTGGTATTGCCGTCTGGCCGGCTATCGGCCGCGCGGAAAGCCTTGCCGTCCGCAATTGCACGTGGTGTCACGGCACAGCGGCTCAGGGTTACGCGCCTGCGCCGCGGTTGGCCGGGCAGCGACCCGCATACATTATGAGCCAGCTCGCGAGCTTCCGCGACCATGGGCGGGACGCCCCGTTTTCCAAGCTTTATATGTGGGGCGCTACCGCCCATCTCGGCTATCAGAGCGCGCGCGATTTGGCGATCTACTTTTCGTCTCTGTTCCCTCAAGCGGCCGATGACGGCGATAAAAGCCTGATAGCGTCAGGCCGATCCATCTACCAGTTGGGACTTCCCGATTCCAACATTGTCGCTTGCGTTGCCTGCCACGGTCCCGACGCCGAGGGCATTCGCGATATTCCGCGACTTGGGGGGCTATCCTATTTGTATTTGAAAAGGCGGTTAGAGCAATGGAAGACGGGGTACCATGGAGCTTTGTCGCGCCCGATGCCGGATATTGCAAGCAGATTGGATTCGCAGCAAATCGCCGCCTTGGCATCGTACTTGAGCTACATAAGCTACCGAGGACCCGTTAATTCTCGCGCGAATTAGACGAGATCGGCACAATCTGTGCGGGATAGATTACCTGCTATCCGGCGACCGCGCCGCGGCTTGAAAAAAGAACTCCGTCCGCTGCGACGGTCAGCTCTTCTTGGCCCAGATTTGGCACCAACCAGAAGGGCTGATGGTGCCGTCAACGAAGTTGCAGGCGTTCGGTGGGACAAATTGCGCACAATTGCTGCACTGTTGATCGCCTTTGGGCGAATTCTGATAGCCAACCGAGGACTGGCTTACCTTGGCGGCCCGGGCCGACGTAAGCGGTGTGAGCAAGAGCGTACCCCCGGCCGTAGCCGTACACGCGATGCCTCGAAACAATATCTTTCGTCGGGACGGCGAACTCGATCCATGTGTTTCCGCCATGTTGTGTCTCTCCGTCAGTGCTGTTTAAATCGCCCGAACCCCTTACTCTAAATAGTCGGTTCGGAATTTGATCTTTATCAAGCTGATATTCAATTAGATTCATTAAATTCTTCCAATCCGGAGTTCAGTGCCGAGGCAGCGCAACTAAGAACGTAGCTTCATTTGCCAAAAGAGAGGCAACCCAAGAATAGGCGCCCTATTCCGCTCCTTCACGACGATCGCCACCACTTTCTAGAACCTTACCCGACTTCGGGTTCACAAAGTGAACCCGTGAGCATGCGATGCAGGTAACCGGTTCAAAGCTTTCGCCATCATCAATGTCAGCGCTGTCGGCAATCCAGCCGTCGACCCTTAGACCCATGTCAGGACAGCGAAAAACGATTCTCGGCATGTCGACCCACATACCGCGAGCTATGGCGCTCGCCTTGACGTCGATCAAAAGGAGGAGATGCCAAAAGGGGTCGTCGCGCTTCAGGCGACAAACTGGGCTTGAGGCGATATCGTTCCGCCTGATCCGCTCAGTGCGACATCAGCGTCGGCACCGCCATAGAGCGTAGAATGCTGCGCGTTACGCCCCCAAGTACGAATTCTCGCAGACGAGAATGACCGTACCCACCCATGACGATGAAATCCGCGCCGACATCAGCAGCGTGGGAAAGCAAGGCATCCGCGATATCGAAAGCACCGCGTACAATGTGAGTAACCTCGACCTTGAGGCCGTGTCGCGCGAGATGCAGGCCCATTCCGTCTGCTTCGATCTCGTCCTCGTTACCGCGTTTCTCCGTAATCATGACCACTTCAACTTGCCCGGCCCGCTCAAGGAGCGGCAAGGCATCGGCGGTTGCACGCGCGGCCGGTCGGCTGCCATCCCAGCAAACCATGACGCGATCAAGCTTTAGCGGCGCGCGTTGGATGCACGGCACAATGATTACTGGACGTCCGGATGTGATGAGCGTGCTTACGGGAAGTGTCGCTTCAACCGCGCTCACCTCGGGAGCAGTCTGGCCAACAATTGCAAGATCGAAACGGCGCGCGATACGTCCGAACTGGTCAGCCGCACCAGCAAGACTTGTGCTAAGTGTCCTCGACTCTGCCGAGACGCCCACCCGCGTCGCCGCCGCAGCAAACTGCTCGGTGACGTCCTCCGCCGCAGTTTCGTTGTCGCGACGCTGGTCGACGAGTTCGACAGGAAGATATCCCATGCCAGATTCCGGTACGGTCGGGTCGTGGGCGATTGCGATCCCAGTAACGTGCGCGTCGAGCATGCCGGCGAGGGAAATTGCAAAACTGCCTGCGGCTTGGCTGCGAAGGCTGAGATTGACGACGATGTCCTTAATCATGGGCACGCCTCGATGTTTAGAGAGCCTGACACCGTTCGCGTCGCTGGTTCCTGAGCTAAATCAATTGATCCGGAACGGGCTTGTCTCGATAGTCAAGCGTGGCCTTCGCTCTTGACCGTCACCTCCCCAGGGGATGAGCCAAGCAAAAGTGTGGAATTCGTCGCGCCGTTGCGCCATGCGCCCTCTCCGCGGGTCAACCGGGTGGCTTCGGGTGACCTAAGGAGCGGGTTTCGGACGGCAACAGCGGTTCAGTATGCACGAATGTTGCGGAGAAGCTCCCGCGCTCGCCGACGTGCAAGCCGATCTGGATCAGCGAGCTGCGCCGCCTTGAGCAAGCACACCTCGGTCGGCGACATGCCGCACCGCTCCCACCGCTCACACTCGCCGCAGACAAATTCTGATTGATGTCCACCGGCTGCGACGGCTCGTCCAATCTTTCCAAGGAAGGCGAACCTTTCACGCATTGCACCCATCTTTGCGTCCTCTCCTCTAGAGCGACCGCGTTTCCCTATGACTCGTTCCGAGAAAGCCACGGCAGCGCACTGAGTTCCTGAAGGGTTTCGGCATTCGGACAATAGCGTTGCCATGCCGGGTTGCTTCCATCATTCGCCAAGTCACGCGCGCACTGCTTGCGGCAGTCGCAGTGAGCGCAGACGCGCTGCATATCCCTGAGCGTCTGCGGCTGGCTTCGCGCCACTTCACTGCGGTCGATTTCGAGCACCAACATTCGGCCATACAAGAGGTCGGCAGCCTCTGGTCCGAGCCGTGCGACCGTGCGCAGTTCGGATGCAGACATCCCAACATCTTGGGCCATACGTTCGATTGCCCACTGCTCGCACTGGCTGTCGAACCTGAAGTCGGCGTTGCGATGATTGCGCCACCGCTGCAAGAGGCTTTTAAGGGCAGAGGGATGTTTATCCATAGACGGTTGAGTTTCCATCAAACCCTCCAATCTTTATTTTAAGGCTACGATGATCATTAGAAATGCGCTTTGACCCAAATCAATTTCATTCCTGACCCGACGTGACCGATTTAATGATGCTCACTATCCGCTCAAACAACCCAGGCGCGGCGAAGATTTCGACCAAGGTTCACGACCTCGGCGTCTTTCCTACCCGTTTGGCTTGGACCGCACGCTGCACCGCAGCAATTGGCATGTCGGCGAGGGGTCATGTATGGACGATGGCCGCGGTGCAAGAGGAATCTGACAGTTGAGCGAAGCGTTCGGGTGCGGTCATGTATTCGGCCTGTTTTCGCCTGGAGGACTGCCTCCGAGAGATGCGACCACTATGGCCACTGGCCGTGATGTAATCCGCTGATTGGATCCCAAACAGAAGCGCGCGCTCAAGTATCGCGTGACCCATCACGGGTTCTCCCAATCGACGGTTTCGACCGTTCGCATCAATGCCGTCATCACCCCTGCAGTTCGTGAACGCACAGACGCATCTCATCTTGCCATCGACAGACCCCTTTAGGCCGCTGCCACAAGCGCAGGTGCCCGATAAGTGCCACCCTTGGCCAGCAACGCCCAGGCGATGCGTGCCATCTTGTTGGCAAGCGCCACGGCCACCACCTTGAACGGTTTGCGAGCGAGAAGCCGCGTGAGCCAGGGATACTTCTCAGGGTTCTGGCGCGCGTACCGCAACACCGCGACGGCTCCGACCACCAGAATGCGGCGCAAATAACGATCCCCGCGTTTGGAGATTGGCCCGAGCCGCTGCTTGCCGCCGGTCGAGTCTTCACGCGGCACGATCCCAATCCAGGCCGCAAAGTCGCGACCTGATCGAAAAACCGTCGGATCCGGGACGGTCGCGACGATCGCGGTCGCCCCGGCAACGCCGATGCCGGGATCGTCTCCAGCCGCCGGCTCGCCTCGTTCGAACGATGTTGCGCCATGATCCGTTTTTCGATCGATCCGATCATCGTCTGCATCGCCGTGAACTCCGCCGCCAGAACCACAAGGCTCGCATGAGCATCGACCGGTAACCGCTCATCCTCCCCGCCCGCAATGATCAGCAACAGCTCCTTGACCCCTTGGCGTCCCTCCTGAGCCACGATGCCGAACTCAGCCAAATGCGCCCGCAACGCATTGATGACCTGGGTTCGCTGCCGCATCAAAAGATCGCGTGCTCGGTGCAACATCAGCCGGCGTCTAGTCTGCTTATGCCCCCAATAGCTGACATTCTGGCGTCGGCCGCCACCGACGCTCGGTGCCATGACCCGCCGTGAGCAGCTGCAGCAACCGGACCAGGTCTGAACTAACGATTGCGACCGTGAAGGTGCCATTGTTGTGCTGAAGTCATCGATGAGCAACGGTCATGAACTCGGGTCCGAACATAGCACCCGCGGCTAGGGTTTGCCGGGTTGGACAGTTTTTTTGCCAAAGGTCGAAGTTGCCGGCTCACCGGGCAGTATCCGACGCATTACGCCATCACGATAGTAGAGCAGGTGTACGAAGGCAGCGGCAACGTGCAGGCCGACGACAATCAACAGGGCCCACATGAGTTTCTGGTGCCAGCCGTCTAGTGCCTTCACCAAGGCGCGATTGCCGGAGACCAGCATCGGCAGCGGGACGACGAAAAACCAGGACGTCTTCCAGCCATGCGCCGAGGCGAACAGCCACCCGCTCAGCGTCGTCAAAAGAACCAAGACGTATAGCAACCAGTGCACGGCCTCGGACGCGACCCGCTGCCATGGCGGAAGCGAACTTTCCGCCGCGACCGGGTGTGTCAGCCGCCAGACAAACCGTATCACGATCAAGGCCAGGATGACGGTCCCAATCGACATATGCCAGATCATTGGCACGCCCGGAGGTCCACCATGGACGTCCGGCATGAGCCAGCCAATCGAGTACTGAACGACGAGGAGCGCGACGATACTCCAATGAAATATTTTTGCCGTCGTTCCGTAATGCAGGCGTTCGATCATGATACCTCCGCGAGGAATAAACCAGATGACAAGATAGTTCGGATTTTCGAGCGGACCAGTCTGCGTTCAGCGTGTCATCCTCAAGGGTATGCATGTCCGTCTGCGTGATTACGGCAGTCCTACCCTAGTGCGTTGTGCCGGCGTCCAAGCCGGTTGCTGAGTTGAGAGTCCCCGGGTCACGAGCCATCGCGGTTGCCTTCTCATCGGCCGCCGCCATTGCCCGGTATTTGAATACGGCCTTCTCGATCTGCGCTGCCGGATGGTAGCGTGCCAACATACAGCGAACCGATCGGCTCGCAGGTTTTTCACTCTGATACCGCGGCCACAATAACGCGTTTGGGCATTGGCCGCTCACACCGCCGCCGCATTGCTGGTAGTTAACATTTCAAGGAAACCACCAGGAATTACTTTAGCATCTGTCTGGCAAGGATACGTTGCAATGTTCGCCGATGCATGTTCAGGCGGCGCGCGGTTTCCGAAACATTGCGGTCATACATTTCATAAATGCGCTGGATATGTTCCCATCGCACGCGGTCGACTGACATCGTAGTTTCGGGCGGTCTCAGTTGCTTGTCGTCGATTGCCACCAGCGCAGTGACGACATCATCGGCGTCGACCGGTTTCGCCAGATAATCAACGGCGCCAAGCTTGACTGCGGTGACAGCAGTGGCGATGTTGGCGTACCCGGTGAGAATGATGGCGCGAGCCGCTGGCCGGTATCTCTTTATCGCCAGAATCACATCGAGCCCATTTCCGTCTGGAAGACGCATGTCGACCACGGCAAAGGCTGGCGCCGACCGCTCGACCTGCGCCACACCGCCGGCGACTGATTCAGCAGTTGTTACAGCAAAGCCGCGGCTCTCCATGGCGCGCGCCAGTCGCTGCAAAAATGACGTGTCGTCCTCAACGATGAGAAGCGTGCGATCAGGCCTATTGCGCTGATGCCAACCACGCTCTGTTTTTATTTCAGCATAAGTGCTCATGTTTGTTTCCGCTGTTCCACGTTTGTGGACCTCATCCGCACGTAGAAGGCGCGCTCAGGCCGCAATTTCGTATTTGGGGCGTTGCGCGACCTTAGTTAGATCGATGCCCTCGATGCGAATAAGACGGGTGTCGTTCTCACGGCGCGGCGAATGCACGTCGCCCTCGTTGTAGAGGTGGGCGTGGCCGGGGGTCAGATCGTAGGTACGCGCCTTCTCGACCCTGCCGGGGCGGCCGTTTGCCGGCTTCTGCACGAGCCGCCAGTCGGTCATTTCGGTGACACCGGCGACCTGACCGTACACCGCCCAGCTTGGCCCATGATCATGCGGCGAGCTGTTCTTCCCGCCCCGGTAGACATGAGCGAGAATGCAGAAGTGCAGATCGGGATCCTCATAAAGGGTCCTGCGCTCGGCGATTGCGTCTGCGCCTAGGTATTTGGCGACGAAGTCGGATCGGAGCAGGCCCGCTCGGTGTATTGGCGCACCAGCTCGCGGCCGGCCGGACCAGGATCCTGCATCAATGCCGAGCGGCAATCTGCTGAGAATTGGTCCAATGTATAGGACATGGAAAATCTCCTCCTTGTCAGGTTTGGGCTGCAGAGACGACGGACGCTGCATTTACGCATCTACTCATGCCCCTTAGCTACAAAAATAATTCAAGCGTGCTAAGTCCACTTATCTCAGCTATGCTCGAAGAACTTTGCCCGCTTGATATCAAGAAGCGGCCGGTGTTAGGGAGGCGACATGCGGAGCGCATGCAGTGTGTGGTAAAGTCTTCAAAATCCTCGATGCCATTGTTCTTGGTGCACGTGCACGTGTGGGGGCCAGCCGGCCAGCGATACACCTTGCTTACATCTTCGACGGCGCCCGGAAAAGCGGTACTCCAGAGCAAGCCGGCAATCGAAATAGCGCACAGTAGCGCTGGGCACCTCGAATAAGAATGATCGGAGTGCTGCAGAAGAGGTCTGCCAGGCATTAGATCCAATAGATTGCATGGCGGATGCCGCTACGCTTGTGCGCTCTTAATTACCCCCGACTGCTAAGAGCCGCGGTGCCGCATGACCGGCACCTTTCCGCCGCCCCAACGCCTCCGTTACTTCGGGTGCGGGGACAGCCGATGATACGTCCGCCTACGGAAGGCCCTCCCCAATTGTCTGATCACCCTTCGGCAGTCGATCGAACAAGAACGCTCCATTGGCAAAACTCCCCGCGCGTCGCAGAGACGACTCGTGATCGCGCAGTGTTGATCGAGAACGATCCGCTATTCGGTCGGCGGCCCGGAAGAACCGGGAAAATCGTGCGCGCTCGGCCCGCAGTCTGCCTGCCGAACGCCCAGCCTCCGAAGCCGCAACGCATGCCGGCAACCGATTCAGCATCGGATGGTTGCGCCAAATCAATGACGCCGCCCGCTGGCCGCGCCTAACGTAAAGTTCCATTGAACAAAAGTCAGGAAGGTCGCTTATGCGTACCGGTATTGCCGTGGCAGCCATCCTGGCGCTGCTGGCACAGTACGCGCTCGCCGAAGAATCCTTTGCCGTCGTCTCCGAACGGATCGCCGACGAAAAGGCCGTCTTCGCGACCGTGGAGGCCGCTAACATCGAACCCGCGCGGGCCCGCATCGGCGGCACCGTCGAGCAGCTTGCCGTGCGGCAGGGCGATCATGTCGAGCGCGGGCAGGTCGTCGCGACAATCGTCGACGACAAGCTCGCCTTGCAGCTGAAATCGCTCGATGCACAGATTTCCGGATTACAGGCGCAGCTCGACAAGGCCAAAACCGATCTCGACCGGCAAAAGGAATTGTTTGCCCATGGCACCGCCGCCAAGGTGGCTCTGGATGCGGCACAGACCGCGTTTGATGTCGCCACCAACGCGTTGAAGTCTCGCATTGCGGAGCGCTCGGTGGTCGAGCAGCAGGTCGTCGAGGGCAAGGTTCTGGCGCCGACCGCGGGACGCGTGCTGACCGTGCCCGTCACCACTGGCACCGTCATTCTGGCCGGAGAGCCGGTCGCGACCATCGCCGAACAGAATTTCGTGCTGCGCCTGCGCGTACCCGAGCGCCATGCCCGGTTTCTCAAGGCCGGCGATCCCGTTCGGATCGACGGAGAAGATATCGGCAAGAGCGGCGTCCAGTTCGGGACGATCAGGCTCGTCTATCCGACGATCGAGGACGGGCGGGTCGTCGCCGACGCTGCAGTCGCGGGTCTCGGCGACTATTTCGTCGACCAGCGTATCCGCGTGTGGGTTTCGGCCGGCGAGCGCAACAGCATCGTCGTGCCCGCTGCATTCATCACGACTCGGTTCGGCATCGATTACGCCCGCGTGCGCAAGGACGCCCACACCGTGATCGATATCCCGGTGCAGCGCGGCCGCGCGCTGCCGCGGCCGGACATGCCGGATGCGCTTGAAATCCTATCCGGCTTGCGGCCCGGCGATGTGCTGGTGCGACCGTGAAACTCGGACTGTCGGGACGGCTCACGCAAGCGACGATTCGTTCACCGCTGACGCCCCTGTTTCTTTTGGCTGCCCTCGCGGTCGGCTTGATCGCGCTCCTCACCATTCCGCGCGAGGAGGAGCCGCAGATCAGCGTCCCGATGGTGGATGTCTGGGTCAACGCCGACGGGCTCAAGGCGCCGGACGCGGTCGAATTGGTGACCAAGCCGCTTGAGGAAATCATCAAGGGCATCGACGGGGTCGAACACGTCTACAGCCAGACGGTCGATGATCGGGTGATGGTGACCGCGCGATTCCTCGTCGGCACCAATGCCGATGACGCCATCCTGCGCGTCCATGAAAAGGTCCGTGCCAATCTCAATCGCATTCCGATTGGCATTCCGGAGCCGCTGATCGTCGGCCGCGGCATCAATGACGTCGCCGTTGTGGTGCTGACCTTGTCGCCGAAGCCGGAGGCCGCGGCGCGCTGGACCGACAAAGACCTCTACGAACTCGCCGAAAAGCTGCAGGCCGAACTGGTCAAGACCGACAATGTCGGTCTGACCTACATTTCTGGCGGCAGCGCCCAGCAGATCCGCGTCGAGCCCGATCCGGAGAAGCTCTCGCTCTATGGCGTGACGTTGCAGCAGCTCGTCGACAAGGTGCGGGGCGCCAATCGCTCGTTCCAGTCCGGCAGCGTTCGCGACAACGATACGATGCGCAATGTCGCCGCCGGGCAGACGCTGAGCGGCATTCCCGATGTCGGTCTGCTGCTGGTGACGACGCGCGACAATCGTCCGGTCTATGTCCGCGATGTGGCCTCGGTGGTTGTCGGTCCGAGCCCGCAGGAACACCGTGTCTGGATGGAAATGCCTGGAGCGCAAGGCCAGTGGCATCGCGTGCCCGCGGTCAGCGTCGCTTTTGCCAAACGCGCCGGCGCCAATGCGGTGGTGGTCGCCGAGGATCTGCTGGCGCGGCTCAAGAGCGTCGAGGGCCGGCTGGTGCCGGCCGACGTCAACGTCACCGTGACGCGCGATTACGGCGAAACCGCCAACGAAAAAGCCAACGAGCTTCTGTTCCATCTGGCGCTCGCCACGGTATCGATCGTCGTGCTCATCGCTTTTGCGATCGGCTGGCGCGAAGCCGTGGTGACCCTCGTCGTCATTCCCACGACGATCTTGCTCACGCTGTTTGCCTCGAAGACGATGGGCTACACCATCAACCGGGTCAGCCTGTTCGCATTGATCTTCGCGATCGGCATCCTGGTCGACGACGCCATTGTGGTGGTCGAGAACATTGCCCGCCATTGGGCGATGAAAGACGGCCGCGCGCGGATGACAGGCTGCGATCGAGGCGGTGGCCGAGGTCGGCAACCCGACCATCGTCGCCACGCTGGCTGTGGTGGCGGCGCTGTTGCCGATGCTGTTCGTATCCGGGCTGATGGGCCCGTATATGGCGCCGATTCCGGCCAATGCCTCGGCGGCCATGCTGTTTTCGTTCTTCGTCGCCATGGTGATCGCGCCTTGGCTGATGCTCAAGCTGCATCCGCAAGGCGCCGCGCTGCACGAACACGAGGCCGCCCACGGCGAAGGCTTTCTCGGCCGCCTCTACCGCCGCTTTGCGGCGCCCGTGGTGCGCAGCCGCCGCAACGCCTGGATTTTTCTCATCAGCGTCGGCGTGGCGACGCTTCTGGTCTGCATGCTGTTCATGACCAAGAGCGTCACCGTGAAGCTCTTGCCGTTCGACAACAAGTCGGAAATGTCGGTGGTGATCGACCTGCCCAAGGGTGGTACGCTGGAAGACACCGAACGAACCCTGTTTGCCATTGCCGACGCGGCCCGGCAGCTGCCGGAAATCCGCTCCATCGAGACCTATGCGGGCACGCCCGCGCCCTTCAACTTCAACGGTTTGGTGCGCCATTATTATGTGCGCGAAGCGCCCGAACTCGGCGAACTGCATCTTAATCTGGCGCCGATCGCCGAGCGCAAGCGCACCAGCCACGCCATCGCGCTCGATCTGCGTGCGCGGCTGAAGACGGTGCGCGTGCCGCCCGATACCGTCGTGCGTGTCGTCGAGGTGCCGCCCGGTCCGCCGGTGCTGGCGACACTCCTAGCTGAAGTGTACGGCCCAGATTCGAAGACGCGCCGCGCCGTGGCTGCAGAGGTGAGGAAGATCTTCGCCTCCGTCCCCTACGTCGTCGACATCGACGATTCGATCGGCAAACCGCAGCCGCGTCTGCGGCTCTCGATCGACCAGGATCGCTTGGAATTCTTCGGCGTCGAACAGGGCGACGTCTACGACACGATCCACGCGCTGTTTGGCGGCACCACGGTCGGTTATTCCTATCGCGGCGAGGGCCGCGATCCGATCGCGATCGTTATCGGCCTGTCCAAGCGCGATCTGTCCTGGAGCGAGCTGCTCGCGTCGACGCCGGTACCGGCCAACAGCGTGCCCGGCAACAAGACCGTCGTCGAACTGGGCGACGTCGTGCATGTGACCGATGAAATGGGCTCGCCCACCATCTTCCGCCGCGATGGGCGCTTCACCGATATGGTGATGGCGGAGCTTGCTGGGGCCTACGAGGCGCCGATCTACGGCATTCTCGATGTCGACAAGCGGATTGCGGCGCACGATTGGGGCGCGCTCGGAACGCCGACGATCCGCTTTCACGGCCAGCCCGAGGATGAGAGCAGGCCCGCCGTCCTGTGGGACGGCGAATGGGAGATCACTTACGTGACCTTCCGTGACATGGGCGCCGCCTTCATGGTGGCGATGCTCGGCATCTACTTTCTGGTCGTCGCGCAATTCGGCAGCTTCAAACTGCCGCTCGTCATCCTCACGCCAATACCGCTCACGCTGATCGGCATCATGCTCGGACACTGGCTGTTTGATGCGCCCTTTACCGCTACGTCGATGATCGGTTTCATTGCGCTCGCCGGTATCATCGTGCGCAATTCCATCCTGCTGGTCGACTTCATCCGTCATGGTGCCGGCGCAGGCAAGACCTTGCGCGAAACCCTGCTCGAAGCCGGCGCGGTCCGCTTCAAGCCCATTCTGCTCACGGCGCTCGCGGCCATGATCGGCGCAGCGACCATTCTGCTCGATCCGATCTTTCAGGGGCTGGCGATATCACTTTTGTTCGGATTGGCTTCGTCGACATTGTTGACAGTTCTGGTGATCCCGGCAATTTACGTTGCCCTACGCGATGCGGGGGTAATTTATCGATGAGTTAGAAGTTTAACAAAAGATCGAGTTGCCGATCGCCGGCGGTCTCATTGGGATCGTCATGTTGAAATATCGTGCGGCCAGCCCGGCTGACTTCAGCAGAGTGGGTTGGCAGCGCCGTGTACCGAAATCACTTGTGGACGTCGACACTAGGCAGGCGGGCTTCGATTAGCGTCCCCGTTGCATCGTCCGCAGCGGAACCCCGGATGAGAACGTGTTCGCCGCCAACGGCACGGAACGGTTTTTTTTGTTTGGCAGGATACCGGAGCAAAGCAATCCCAATCCGGCTGACATGGACACGCGCATCGAAGAAGCCGACGCAGTTGTCAGTCGAAATGTGCCATAACCGGCTATGAGCAATCGCAGCAAAGCCAGCTTATACGATCACCTCGTCGGCGCGCAGCCGTTGCCATGCCTCATCCGATCAATAATTCAATCAGAAAGGCGCATTGCCGCGCGCTTGCCTGATTGAAGATTTCGCTAGGATAATACAGCAGGCCGAAATGGCCGCCGTCGATATCGGCCCATTGCTTGCGGCAACGCATCAGCCCAAATACCGCCTGCGTCACCTCGGGATTGCAGTGGACCATTTCGTCGTCGCGCCCGGCCATTAGAAGACTCGGTCCGCGAATAAACGGCGCAGCTAGGTACGCGCTGAACGGCACCGGCGTCGGCGGAATGACGCGGGTGACCCGGTTCTCCCACAACGTGCCATGCCGGCCGCCGTAATCGATGAACCAGCGGTAAGCCTGGATCGGCTTTAACAGGGAGGGCGTTCCAAGTTGATCCGCGGAAACTACCGGAAGCGGCCCCGTCGTAGTTTCAGGCGTGCCGCCAATATCGCCGCCATCGAAGATTGCCTGCATAACACGGAAATTCCGGTCATCCGGCTCGAGTTTTGGCGTCTCGGTGCCGCAGGCAGGACATTGCACCGCCACCGCCGCATAACGCGGATCGAGAGCGCCAACCGCAAGCGCAATCATGCCGGAATAGCTGTCGCCCCAGGCCGCTATCTTGTCGGCGCGGACGTCTGCGCGTGTGAGGAGATAGGTCATGGCATCGCGATAACCGCGCGCCTGGAGCCATGGATTGATCAGTTGGCGCGGCTCGCCGCCGCTAAGGCCAAAATTGCGGTGATCGTAGAGCAACACAGCAAAACCTGCACTGCAGAACACTTCCGCGTACCGATCGAGACACATTGTCATGGTCGCAGTGGTGCCATGCGTCATCACCACCGCAGGCCAAGGCGCTGTTTCCGCAGGACGATAGAAGCGCCCGCGCAAAGTCGCACCCTCGGAAGAAAATTCCACGGACTTCGAACATGTTGCCCTCTGTCAGCGAACAGCCGATCCGGACATTAGGGCGCCCCTTCCCGCTAGACGATAACCTAATGGCCGTGTCAAACGGTCAAAGGCGCGCGAATATCGGTAATGGGGTGCCTCACCGTATCATATCCTTGAGCGGAAACGCGGGTTGTGCTCACAGCCCGATGTCGCCTTCGGGTCACGAGCTGTCCTCAGTCGAGCCTAAGCCACGTCAGCTTTGACCCTGCATCGCTGCCATGGGAGCAGACATACTCATCCGCCGAAAAGTGCCAGGAGCGTCGCATGGGCGGCCCAATTTTCTAATGGAGGCTGATTAACTCGGCTGTCCGCCCGCCTTTTATCATCCGTCCGTCCGTTTCGTTAATGTCTGTGCATCGATCCACAAAACCCAGAGGATCGGTCTCACCAATCGGCCAATCAGAGCCTAGCAAGAGACGATCAGCACCCACGATTTTGACGAGGGCGCTCAGCACAGTTGGATCGTACAGGCAAGTATCGTAGTAGACGTTCCTAAGATACTCGCTTGGCCTGCGACTGAGGTTTTTCATGCTGTGCGGCGCGTTCTTCACGTTGCGATCTAGGCGCCCCATGTTGTGAGGGAAATACCCGCCGCCGTGCGCGATGACGAGCTTGAGCCTTGGATAGCTTTCAAGGATCCCTTCGTAGATGACCGATGCCATGAACTTTGCTTCTTCCAGTGATTGGCCGAGGGAGTTCCACATGCCCCACTGAAAGAACCACGGGTCTTTGGCGCCGTCTGGGTGCATGAAGGTGACCACATCCATGTCTTGTGCTGCCTCCCAGAAGGGCCGGAAGCGGGCATCGCCCATATAAACGCCGCGCAGCTCGGCCGGAATGTTGGCGACCCGAAGTCCTAGATCGTCGACCGCGCGCCGCAGTTCCCTAATAGCCAAATTTATGTCCTGCAGCGGCAGTACGAAACTTCCGATCAGGCGCTTGGGTGATTGCGTAACCCAGAATGCGGCAGCATCGTTCAATTGCTGTGACAGATTGAGAGCCAAAGCAGGCTCAGCCCAATAGGTCGGCTCGATAACAGCCGCCGACGACATCACGCTCATATCGATGTGGAGACGATCCATGTCCTCGATGACTCTCTGCGGCGTCATCATCTTTTCGAAAAGCGCCAACAAATGTGGAGGGAGCTGATGGTGGCCGCGGTTGGTGGCGACCGCATGAGGAAGGCACTCCTCTAACACTTCCCGGACCAAGAAATGAACATGAAAGTCGACGATCCGCGACGTAGTCTTCATTCCTGCCCCCCCAACAATCCGAAGCTACCCGGAGCGCTAGAATAGGTTCTCTCACTACTCGAGGATAGGCCAGGCTGAGGTCGGCTTCGGGTCGACCACGTTGATCTGGTGGTGAGGGGGGCACTTCCGCTTATGCCCCATTAGCCGCCCTGACAACAGACATCAAGAACTGACGTTCGGTCCCGACGTTCGAATTCGCACCGAACAAGGCCCTCGGGACATAAAGGCGGCACTCTCGCTCACACCGCGTCTTTTGCTGCTTTCACCGGACGAGCCCTGACCATCTTTCTGGCCGGCTTAGCCTTAAACACGGTCGGCTCTTTCGTGAACGGATTAATGCCAGCGCGCTCTTTGGTGGCAGGCTTTTTGATGACGACAAATTTTGCAAAACCAGGCAACAGGAATGCGCCATTCTTCTTCAATTCCCTGTAACCCACGGATGCCAATGACTCTATGACACTCTTGACGTCTTTCTTCGCCAAAGAGCGTTGATCAGCAACTTTATTGATAAGCTCTGATTTCGACATCAGCTTTGTCATGAGAGTTAATATCCTGAAAAATGCGCTGAAAAATTTGCTCGGGCGGAATCGCCGCCCGAGCCTATTGCTACTTTTTTGCTTTGGCCTTTGTTTTCTTTTTCGCCTTTTTTGCTTTCTTAGCCATGGGTATCCTCTTTGGTTAGCTGGGCGACCGCCTTGGTCGAGATCATGGTGCGCCCCCCTTGCAATACTAGAATCACGTGATTCGGCTCGGTCCGAGCGCGCAGGAGCCGACGAATCTTGTTGACAACCGGCCGGATAAGGCCGCTCCCCGCACGTCTTTTAGGGTGCACCGCAGCAAAATTTCGCAAATCAATGATTGAAATGGGTCATCATTGTCGTCTGAGCGATGCCGAGCATGTCGCCTCAACCCCTCAGAAAGTGCCGTGATAGCGGACGTGTAACTCGGTCGCGATGTGCCCAAACCTGCCGCAAGCATCAGCAAGCGGCGCATGCCGTGGCGTTATTTGCGGGCGCCCAGCGGTCTAACTGGACAGCGGCGGCCCCGAAAGCTCTACCTCTCCCAAGAAGGGGCGTGCGATAGCACGACGGCATTTTTCCGTTGTTCATCGCTGGTATGGCTTTAGGCTGCCGTACTCGATGTGCTCGATGTTGCGGGTCGGTAATCGCGGCGTTCGCCCGCCGTGTGCCGCAAATAGTCAGTGCGTCGCGACAACATAGTCGACTGACGAATTCCCCGGTGAAACATCCCATACGGCAGCGGAGCACTTAGGCAATGAGCTGGCGCAGCGCGGTTTCAATCTGAGATGAAAGATATGGCTTGGGGATAAACCGAACGCCCGCGGGCAGCGCATCCAGAACGTTAGCCATTCCAGAAATCACAAGCGCGGCCACGGCTGGCCAGCGATCGGTGATGAGCCGGATCAGTCCGAGACCGTCCACCGGCCCCGGCATCTGCACATCCGTCACGACAGCCCGGACGTCATTGCAAGTTTCAAGGACCTGCACGGCTTCTGCGGCATTGCACACAGCAAGCGGGCGGAATCCAGCCTCTTCGACGATTGGATATGTCCAGCCTCGTCAGCGCCTCATCATCCACGATAAGGATAGTTGGCCTAGTTATTGGGCCTATGGGGCCATTTGCGGCCATTACGAGGCTCAAGCGGGTACGAGTAGCGCATAAGTTAGACGTATAAGTCAGATTCCCAACACTTACACGGCGGCTGCTCGCCTTCTCGCGTCAGCAAGAACTCCAACCCGAGCCCATTGAGATCGCCCGTCAGATCGGCGGCATGCGCGAGCTTCTAGATAGAAGCCTTGGCGATAATGTGCACGTCGAGTTCGATCTTCCGGATGCACTGTGGCCCGTTGAGGTAGATCCAAACGAACTCGAACTCGTCGTCCTCAATCTCGCGGTCAACGCGCGTGACGCGATGCCGCACGGCGGCACCATTTCCCTGCGGGGTGAGAACTTACCGCAACTGCAGGAGGACGACCTCGCCGGCGATTATGTGCGTCTCTCGGTGATCGACACCGGTATAGGCATGCCGCCGGAGGTACGGGTTCGTGTGTTCGAGCCATATTTCACCACGAAGGACCTCGCTAAAGGATCGGGCCTAGGCCTCGCCCAGGTCTACGGGTTTGCCATGCAGTCGGGTGGAGCCGTACGCCTGGCTTCAGAGGTCGGTCGCGGCACTACGATCGCACTCTATCTTCCTCGATCCTCCAAGGTGCCCTCCGCCGATCGGGACGACATTCACCAACGCGTGGAGCGGCAGCAGCTTCGCGCCGCCGGCCGCGTTCTTTTGGTCGAGGACGACGATGAAGTTGCCGCGCTGACGAGTGAGATGCTCGACCAGCTAGGCTATGAGGTTACGCGCGCGTCCACGGCTGCAGCCGCGCTCGGCGCACTGGCCGATGCGCGGCGCGTCGATATCGTGCTTTCTGATATTATGATGCCGGGAGGCATGAACGGGGTCGAACTCACCCGAGAGATTTCGCAGACGTCGCGCCGGACTGCCAGTTCTCCTAACCAGTGCTTACGCGGAAGCCGCCGCAGACGAAGCGATGGCAGAAGGTATCCGTATTCTGCCCAAACCCTATCGGATCGACGAATTGTCTGCCGCTCTTGTCGCGGTGACGGCAACTCGGACGCCAATTCACTCGCGCTGAGCGAACGCCCCACATCAATGCTAGGTCCTGACTGGGCCAGCAACTTTTCGGCGCAGGTGGAAATTGCGCACACAGCTGGCGCGCGAATCAAGGCCTCCAACGGTCGCGTAGCCCTATGGACCCGCTGGTCTGAATTATTACCTTCCCGCTTAGCGTGAACCCGCTCCCCGGCGGCGTCCTGCCGCAGATTGGGTGAGCTGACATGCCCCTTGGACTTGGCCACCGCTCTGATCGGCGCGAGCTCAGGCCTCATCGAACCGTGCCCGTAAAAGCTGTCTCTGGGCCACTGAAAAGCCCTGCTAACCTATTGATCCATAAAGGCTGCATGGCCTTGGTAAGGGGATGGTCGCAGTTCGATCCTGACTGGCTGCGCACACCGGGTGATCGCGACCAGCTATTCCGATTGATTGCGACCAGCCGTTACGATTGATCGCGACCACCGATTCCGGGCAATCGCGACCAGCCTGTGGACGGAGATAAACGGCGCCGTTGGGTGATCCGCGAATTGGCATGGGTTCGCTCCTTTCGATGAGGAGCGGGACATGCCTGGACCGAGATTACCCATGCGTAGAATCCGCGACGTGCTGAGGCTGTCCGCCGCCGGCATGTCCAAACGCCAGATCGCCGCCAGCCTCGGCGTAAGCGCGACGGCGGCCGGGGAATGCATCCGGCGGGCGCGGCGTGCCGGTTTGGCCTGGCCGCAGCCGGAAGAGCTGGGCGATGAAGAGCTGGAGCGTCGGCTTTATCCGCCGCCCACGGCAGCCAGGGATCGTCGGCCGCGGCCGGACTGGGCGGCAATCCACCGTGAGCTGCGCCGCCCAGGTGTGACGCTGCAGCTGCTTTGGGAGGAGCATCGCGCCGTCCATCCCGACGGCTACGGCTATAGCCGTTTTTGCGAACTCTACCGTGCCTGGGAGACGCGGCTGTCGCCGACCATGCGGCAGAACCACGTCGCCGGCGAACGCATGTTCGTCGATTACGCCGGCACGACGCTCACGGTAATCGACGCATCGACCGGCGAGGCAAGGACGGCCCAGCTGTTTGTCGCCGTGCTTGGCGCATCGAATTACACGTATGCCGAGGCCACCTGGACGCAGGGCCTGTCCGACTGGATCGGCGCCCATACGCGTGCCTTTGCGTTCATCGGCGGGGTCACGGCGATGGTGGTGTCTGACAATCTGCGCTCGGGCATCACCAAGGCCTGCTTCTACGAGCCACAGGTCAATCGAACCTACGCGGAAATGGCGGCGCATTATGGCACCGCCATCATCCCGGCACGGCCGTACCGGGCCCGTGACAAAGCCAAGGTCGAGGTGGCGGTTCAAATTGCGACGCGCTTCATCATTGCCAAGCTGCGCAACCGTCAGTTCTTCACGCTCTCGGCATTGAACGTGGCCATCGCCGAGCTGGTGGAGCAGATCAACAATCGCGTGTCGCGCCATCTCGGCGCCAGCCGCCGTGCGCTGTTCGAGGAGATCGAGCGTTCGACCCTCAAGTCATTGCCGGCCGAGCCCTACGTCTTTGCCGAATGGAAGCAATGCCGGGTCGGGCTCGATTACCACGTCGAAATCGACAAGCACTATTACTCGGTGCCGCACCCGCTGCTGCGCGAGAAGGTGTGGGCGCGCATCACCGCGCGCACCATCGAAGTCTTCCACCGCGGCAAGCGAGTTGCCGCGCATGTGCGCTCATCGTCAAATCGCAAGCATACGACGGTACGCGAGCACATGCCGTCGAGCCACCAGCGCTATGCCGACTGGACGCCGGAGCGCCTGCGCCGGCAGGCCGGCGCCATCGGCCGCCACACTGTGGCATTGGTCGAGATCATCCTGCGCGAGCGCGCACATCCTGAGCAAGGCTTCCGCGCCTGCGTCGGCATCGTCCGGCTCGCCAAGAGCTATGGGCGTGAACGGCTCGAAGCCGCCTGCGGCCGGGCGCTCGAGATCGGAGCGCGCTCCTACAGCTCGGTTAACTCGATCCTCAAAAACGACCTCGATCGCCGACGGCCTGTAACGCCCGCGGACGGGCCTGCGATTGCGCACGACAATATCCGCGGCCCCACCTACTTCCATTGAAGGAGATGACAAACAATGCTCACCCATCCCACCCTCGACCAGCTGCGAGCACTCAAGCTCGACGGCATGGTGCAGGCTTTTGTCGAACTCGAAGCCCAAGAGCAGGCCCGCAATCTCGCCCACGCCGAATGGCTGGCGCTGTTGCTCGATCGCGAGGCCGCCGATCGCAACACCAGGCGCTTCCAAACCCGGCTGCGCACCGCCCGGCTGCGTCACAGCCAAGCCGCGATCGAAGACGTCGATTACCGCACGCCGCGTCGGCTCGACAAAGCGCTATTCCAGCAGTTAGCGACCTCTCGCTGGATCGCGGATCACCGCAATCTTCTTGTCACTGGTCCCTGCGGCGTCGGCAAATCGTGGTTATCCTGTGCGCTGGCCCAGAAGGCTTGCCGGGATGGCTATAGCGTCCACTACGCGCGGGTGCCGCGCCTGTTCGCCGATCTCGATCTCGCCCACGGCGACGGTCGCTTCCCGCGATTGTTCCGCATGCTGGTCAAGGTCGATCTGCTCGTGCTCGACGATTGGGGACCCGATCGGCTCTCCGCCAGCAACCGGCGCGATCTCATGGAAATCGTCGAGGATCGCTACGGCCGTGGCTCCATCCTGATCACCAGCCAACTCCCCGTGGCAACTTGGCTTGAAGTCATTGCCGAGCCCACGCTTGGGGACGCCATCCTGGATCGCATTGTTCACAACGCCTACCGGCTCGAACTCGACGGTCCCTCAATGCGCAAGATCAAGGCCAGTGAGGACGTCAGCTCGGCATCGTCGCCGATCGCGGCGCCGGTAGCCGACGGCAAGTCCACCAAGGCAGCAAAGAAATGAGACCCAGATCCCGCCCTCCAGCCGCGCTTGACGCCGAGCGCAAACACTGAGATCAGAAAATGCACCTGACGGCGCCGTCAAACTGGTCGCGATCGATCGGAACGGGTGGTCGCGATCCGTCGGAACGAATGGTCACGATCGCCGGAATGCGCAGACTGGCAGCATCACTCAACACCATGAATCAGGCATTCACGGCCCCATTGACTGCCTGTAATTGTGCTCGAGACTGCCTGTAATTGTGCCAGCCCGCGACCGATGCAGGTCCGTCTATCATGGCGCGACATATCCAGCCGACCAGCGGATCGTTTGTGTTGGAACTAGCGCGACCAACGAACATCCTGCGGTCAACCGCGCGTCCGCCGCTCAACCACCGCAAAAGCCGCCGGCAAGGCGGGCCGTGAGCGGCAGCAATTGTGAGAACTCTACGCCAATGTCATTCGCCGCCGCCAGACGAACAGGAATGATTCGAACTCCGGAAGATTCGTAGTCTGGTGCTCCGCGCTTAGGCGTGTGCCGAATAGCGACTGCGTCGAACGATCTATTTGTAAATGAAAAGTAGGGACTTTCTACACTCTTTCCAGATTTTTGCCGAAATCCGAAAATCGAAAGATTGGGGACTTAACCCCTTTGCTAAACCCCAGTCTGTATGCATTGGCGAAAATTGGCAGCAATCTGCTGATCTGCCAACGAATGGAGAGCGACGGTGTTGAAGTTCCGTTCGATAGGCCATCTTAATAACCACGACAAAGTCGTTTTAGCTGGGGCTGTAGCGATGGCTGGGGGAACATTTCTCCCGATCGTTCGAATTCCAGTTTTGGGCACAATCAATTATTTTGCACGTGCACAAGGCGATGGAACTATCATTCTTGTCCTGTCTGCCATCGTCATAGCCTGTGTGTTCTCTAGCTATCGACGGATAGCGGCTTTGATTGGGGTGGTATCGCTACTCGTTATGGCGATGACCTTACTACAATTCCTGGATGCCTTGCACACTTTCCATAAAGAATTAGCGGGCAATCCCTTTGGCGCCCTCGTAGCCAATAGCATTGGAATTGAATGGGGCTGGCTCCCTCTGATCGGAGGCGCGTTGGCAGTCATTGGCGCGGGAGCGATGCCCGGCAACACCTATGACAACAAGCCACTGTTCTCCCGCCCGGACCAAGAAATTGATGACGATGGTCTGGAGCAAGAAATAGATCAAAGAATCGCTCAGCGCATTCAGGAAGCGGCTCAACGAAGTCCGACTTCTGAGTCGCCCGCCCATTCAGCGTCACCGGCTGCGTTTGGTAGACGCTTTGCCGCCGCAAAATACCCAACCGAAGCAAATCACCAAAAAAGAAGCTCGATGAGTAGTGAAATTCCGAGCGCCATTGCATACCCGATCGTCGGCGCGATGCTACTCGTTGGCGGGTTTTTCATCGTACTTGAACTGCCCGCCAGAGTGCCGGCAGCGCAAAGAGCGCCAGCCACTCACCTACAGTCGCAACTGCAACCGTCGCGTACAAAACAATCAGTAGCTCTGTCGCCGCAAATTCTGCTCGACGTTCGGGGCTCAGGTACGAAAAGTACCGAGAAGTTCACGACACAGGGGAATGATTGGGACGTGAGCTATGATTACGATTGCTCCAATTTCGGTATGCGAGGCAATTTTCAATTTTACATCCAAGCGGGGAATGGCTCACCGATGCCGCTGCCCGGTGCGAACGAACTCGGCATGTCGGGAAGCGATATAGACCATTATCATAGGGGCGGCACCTTCTTTTTGGAAGTAAACTCCGAGTGCGATTGGCACGTCGTTGTAAAAGGGTAACTGCGGCGCCCCGCTTCCTCACCACGCAATATAGCCACCAATAACCGGCGCTGATGCCCGGGCGGGTGAGCGCGACAGCTACGCCAAGCTCCATTTTCCGAACGCCGGCGGTGGTGCCAGATGTCTTCGGCGTTGCGCGGCCATCGTCCTTACCCGTGGAATTCAGGTATTTCGAAATTATTCGCGGTCGCGTCGGCGAGGTTGACTGCTGATCGCATGACACGAGAAAGACTTTGCGCCAGCCTGCCGCTAAAAACTGACGTTAATGCCGCTAATACTATTATTATATCATTGATTTTACTACAGATAACTCCCTCCCCTAGGGAGCGCCATTCAACAAGATCAATAGGAACCCTGCGTCCGAAATCACTCCGCCGCCTGTGCCATCGCGTGCTGGCGGAATTTCGGAAACACCTCTTCGGCCAGAAGCCGCATCGAATTGCGCTCCCATTCGCGATTGGCGCCGCTCCAGTCCAGGCCGGTCATGAGTAGCGTCCCGAAGGGGCCGACCTCGTCGCGAAATGCGATCAGCCTGTCGAGAAAAGTCTGCGGCGAGCCGTAAATGGTGCAGCCTTCGGTAATCGCCTCCACGGTTGCCGCATCGTCGGACATGTTCGGATCGGGCTTCATGACCGACAATATGCCGACGCGTGAGAGCACTTCGCGCATGTAGCTATAGAAATAGCGGTTGGAGCCCTCTACCGCGTAGATGCGGTCGTGTGCCTCAGCATCGCTGTCCGCCACCATCACGTTGCGCGCGACGCGCCAGTTCTCGCCCCGGGCCGGCCTGCCGGCCTCGGCACACGCCTTGCCGTATGTCTGCCAGTGTGTCGCTACCGCGTTGGCCGGAACGTTGTTGCCGGACAGAATGCCCCAGCCGCGCTGGCCGGCGACGCGCGCGGTCGCCGAGTTGCGGCTTGAGACCGACATGGTGATGGGCGGGCCGGGTTTCTGAAACGGCTTGGGCATGCTGCCGATACCGAGATGCGGGATGATTGCATCTTTGATCTGTACCGAGCGGTATTGTCCGGGAATATCGTAGGGTGGATCCTGCGCCCAGATGCGCTCGATGGTGGCGACGGCCTCCATGGCCTTGCGGCCGCGCACGCTGCGGTCGGCATTGCCGAACAGCTCAAAGTCGGAGAGCAGTCCGCCCGGACCGATGCCGAACATGAAGCGGCCACGGCTCATGTGATCGAACTGGGCGACTTCGGCGGCGACGATTACCGGATCGTGGTTCGGCAGGCAGATCACGCCGGTGCCGAATTTCAGATTCCTGGTGCGTGGCACGAGGCTGGCCATGAACATCAGCGGTGACGGGATCGGCTCGGTCGTCGCGGAAAAATGCTCCCCGAGCCACATTTCGTCGAAGCCGAGGGCGTCGGCGTAGAGCGCCTTCTCCTCGTCCTCGAACAGCGTTTCGGTGAACGAGCGCGCCGCCGGATGCACCGGCATCATGAATATTCCGAGGCGCATTGCGACACTCCACTGCCGACACCGGGAGACTATGCCGGCACCATATCAGGATCGCGCGCCGGCACGAGGCCGGAAAGCTTCGGCATCACATGCTCGGCGAACAGCGACATTGAACGGAACACTTTTTCAGGCGTCGCCCAGTTCTTGCCGGTCACGATCAACAGCGTGCCGAAGCCGCCTGTCTCCTCGTAGAATTCGCGCAATTGCTTGGCGACGCTATCAGGATCGCCGAGGAAATAAACGCCGGCGTCGGCGAGCTGATCGAAGGTGACATCGTCGCCCTTGATACCGAGATCGTAGTTGGAGGTGATGATGCGGATGAGCCCGCGCGCCTTCTGATAGCCGAGTTCGTAGGTGATCGACGGCCGCAGATCGTCCATCGCTTGGCGGCGGCTGTCGGCGAGATAGACGTAGCGCGCGACGGTGACTTTTGAGAGTGGCGTGGCGCGGCCGGCAGCTTTCGCCGCGCGGGCGTAGCGGTCGGCTTTCTGGCGGATCGATCCGGGCGGTTCGAGCTGTGCGCGCAGCAGCGTGTAGCCGCGCGCACCGGCAAGATCGATCGTCTCCTCGGTGTCGGTCGCGGTCGCCATCGGCATGTGCGGCAGAGTGAGCGGTCGCGGCGTAGCGACGATGCTTTTGCCTTTCCAATATTTGCCGTCCCAGTCGAACGGCTCGGGCGCCGACCAGCATTTTAGAATGAGATCGAGCGACTCGCGCATGCGGCCGTGGCGATCGGTATGCGACAGTCCGCGCTCACCGGCGAACAGCGGATTGGGAAATCCCGAGCCGAAGCCAAAGATGAAACGCCCACCGCCGACCACGTGGTCGGTCACTGCCGCCTGGATCGCAGTGTCGACCGGATGAGCGAGATGAATAAGCTTCACCGCCGCGCCCATGCGAATTTGCCTGGTCAGCGCCGCCGCCTTGCACATCAAGAGCTCCGGCACGGGCAGCGTGTCGATCTTGTCGATGTAGACTGGCTCGCCGTGATGCTCGCTGATAAAAGCGCATTTGAACCCGAGCCTGTCGGCGTGAATGATCTCCGCAAGATCCTCGTCGTATGTCTGCGCTGCGGTGGTGTGCGGACGGAAGCCGTTGGAGAAAACGCCGAATTCCATTTCATTCCTCAGTCTGTTGCCGAACTACGTTACGATTCCCGCCGAGAATTGACAACGATGGACGCCAGCGCGCGGTCTGGCGCCCAAAGCCGGCTGTATCCGTAATCCTACGTACGGTCCGCTTCACCCAGCCGAAACAATTAGCCCGGAATTTCATCTCGATCAGGAGCGTCGAGTTGAGGACAGATGAACATGAACAATACCGTCGCGCGGGTGCACAACAATACATCGCTTGCGATCTATGCCGGAGTAACCCGGGCAGTCGAGTACGGCTTTATGGCCGCCGGGGTCACAGTGGCGGCAATCGCGGCTCTGCAATCACTTATCATTGTGGCGGGTTGGATCGGAGCCGCATAGCGTCCTGGGCTTTCCCGACTTTCGTTCCGTCGCCGGGCTCGAAATAGTCACGCGGCGCCTTGCCCAAGCTCTGCCTGAACATCGCCGTGAAGGCGCTCGCACTTGCGTAGCCGAGTGCTCGCGCAACCGGCGCCACGTCCTCTCCTTCGGCGAGCCGGACCAGCGCCGTGGCCAAGCGAGCCTGGCGCCGCCAATCGACGAAACGCATCCCGGTCTCGCCGGCGAACAGCCGCGCGAGCGTCCGGCTGCTGGCGCCTGCTTTGTCAGACCACTGCTCCAGCGTTTCCTGGCGCCCGGGCTTCTTGAGAAGCGCGTCGCAGATCGCGCGCAGCCGCCTGTCGCGCGGCATCGGAAGACAGAGCGTCTCGGCATTGAGCGTGCCGATCTCATCGAGGATCAGCGCCTCGACATGATTCATTCGCCCGTTTCGATCTTCATCAAGCGGGACGCGCACTGCTTCCAGGACGAGTTCACGCAACAGCCCCGTCATCAGAACAATCTTGCACTCCTTTGGCAGGGCGCGCGCGGCATCGGGCTCGATGTAGATCGTCCGCATGGCGACGGCGCCCGACATGCGAATGGAATGGACAATGCCTGCCGGAATCCACAGCGCCCGTTGCGGTGGCACGAGCCACGCCGCCTCCGCTGCCGTGACCGTCATGACTCCTTCAGTCGCCCACACGAGCTGGGCCCGGCGATGCCAATGCGGCGCTATGAAGGAGCCGTCCTTAAGGTCCTTCGGCATCCCGGCGATGGGCCGTTTGGTGTGCTGATAGTCGGCAGAATTGGTGCTTTTCATATGTCCGTTTTACGATGATTTCTGTCAGGACTTACGAATTCGGACAGCAGTAATATGCGGCATTGACGGCACGAGTCCAGCGGAGAGCGCGATGGCGGCCTCGCGGCGCATCATAGGCTTCATCAACGTCGGCCACATGATCGATCACATGTTCATGCTGATCTTTCCGACTGCCGTGCTCAGCATGCAGTCCACCTTCGCCAAGCCGTACAGCGAGCTCATTGCGCTGGCGCTCGGCGGATTTATCGCGTTTGGCGCGGGATCCTTCCCCGCCGGCTGGCTCGGCGACCGCTGGAGCCGCCGCAACATGATGGCGATTTTCTTCTTTGGCATCGGCATAGCGACCTTCGCGACGGGGCTCGTGCAAACAACATGGCAGCTCGCCATCGGCTTGGCCGTGATTGGACTGTTTGCGTCCATCTATCATCCCGTTGGTACGGCAATGCTGGTGAGCCACGCCGAACGAGTTGGCCGCGAGATTGGCGTCAACGGCGTGTGGGGCAATCTTGGTGTCGCCTTTGCGGCCCTGGTGACTGGCGGCATCAGCCAGTGGCTCGGCTGGCGGTACGCGTTCATTCTGTTGGGAGCAGGTGGCGTCGTGGTCGGTGCATTGTATCTCGCGCTCGTCCCCGCCGAAGCCAATCAGACGAAAGCCCGAGGCGGCGCACAAGTGAAATTCCCGCGCGTCGTGGTGTTGCGAGCTTTTCTTGTTCTTGCGCTCGTAACGCTCGCGGGTGGCGTAGTTTTCAATGCAACCACCGTCGCCCTGCCGAAGCTGATCGACGAGCGCTTGCCGCAGCTCGGCGGCTCTACGTTCGGCGTCGGGGTGTTGGTTTGCGCCGTCTATGTGGTCGGCGCGATGTCGCAGCTCGCGATGGGCTGGATCATCGATCGCCAGCCGTTGAAAGTCGGTTTCCTCGCCATTGCGGTGTTTCAGGCGCCGCTGCTTGCGGCGGCGGCCTTCTCGTCCGGTTGGCCGATGGTCTTCGTCGCGGTCGCCATGGTGTTCACCATCTTCGGCCAGGTGACGTTCAATGACGGCATGGTCGCGCGCTACGCCAACAGCGATTGGCGAGCGCGAGTTTATGCGGTGCGTTACTTGCTGTCATTCGGCGTGAGCGCCGTGGCCATCCCGCTCGTTGCCTTCATGCACGCGCATGGTGGATTCACGGCTCTGCTTGAGGTCTTGGCCGTGTGCAGCCTCCTCGTGCTGCTGGGGGCACTCCTGTTCCCCTATCGCCGCGACGAGATCGAGCGCTTCGTGATCCGCCCCATCACACCAGTCCCCGCGGAATAGTCGGGCGCAGACACTTCCGGCCCTGCGGGCGCTGGCCCGCGGACGCAATTGTCGGCTATGGTCGCGCTAAATCCGGGACCGGAACATGTCTCGCCTGCGTATCTATGGCATTGCCCGCACCCGCGCGTTTCGCGCGCTCTGGGCTGCGGAGGAGCTGGGGCTCACCTACGAGCACTTGCCGATCGAGATCGGCGAGGCCGGTGCGCGCTCGCCTGAATTTCTCGCGATCAATCCGAACGGACGACTGCCGTTCATCGACGACGATGGCTTCGTATTGTTTGAATTGCTGGCCATCACGCTGTACCTCGCCAAGAAGCATTCGCCCGGCAGGCTCTATCCGGCGGCGCCGCAGGACGAGGCCAAGGCCTGGCAATGGAGCTTTTGGGCGATCGCCGAGGTCGACCGGGGCGTCAATATCTGGTCGCTGCACGCGGTGCGGCTGCCGCCTGCCGAGCGCGATGCGGCCAAGCGCGACGAGGCGGTCGAGGTCATCACGACGCCGTTCCGGATACTGGATGCCGCCGTGGCGGCACAGCCCTATTTGCTCGGCAGCGAATTCACCGTTGCCGATCTCAACGTCGCGGCCGTCATCAGCCGCGCCATCGACATGGATCTTTCGGCGACGCCGAACCTCAAGGCATGGTTGACGCGCTGCCTCGACCGCCCGGCGGCGCGCGCGGCGCTGGCGCTCAAGCACAAGGCCGACGCCGAAACGCCGGCGCACGTGACGCGCCGCATCTCTCAGATCAATCGGCTGTAACGCGCCATGGCGGCACCGTTCGACATCAATCAATCGTTTCACGAGGCAGTGACGCTGCAGCGCCAGGGAAAGCTGCGCGACGCCGAGAAAATCTTTACGCGCGTGCTCAAGGCGGCGCCTGACCATTTCGAAGCGCTCAATCTGCTCGGCACCGTCAAGGCCCAGCTCGGCCGCATGGGCGAAGCGCATCGCCTGTTGACTGCCGCACTTAAAATCAACCCGCGCGCTGCCGGCGCCTGGGCCAACCTCGGTCAGGTGCAGCACGCGCTCAAGCGCAACGATGAAGCGCTCGCGTGCCTCGACAAGGCGCGCGCGCTCGATGGCGACAACCTCGCCATTCTCAATCAGCATGCCAACACGCTGCTCAGCCTCGGCCGCGCGGAAGAGGCACTCGCCGAATTTCAGGAACTGCTGGGGCGCGCGCCGCAACATGCCGAGGCCCGACTCAATTGCGGCCTCGCCTATGCGGCGCTCGGCCGCTATCAGGGCGCCGTAGCCGAGTTTGATGCGGCGCTGGCGGCGATGCCGGGCCATCCGGGCATGCATTACAATCGCGGGCTGGCGCTGTATGAGCTTGGCCGCTATGCCGCAGCCCTCGATGCGCACGATCGGGCACTGGCTGCCGCGCCCGAACATGCCGGTGCGTGGCTGCACCGCGGCCGCGCGCTCGCCGCGCTCAACCGGCTGGACGAGGCGGTGAAGAGCTACGGCAAGGCGCGAACGGCCAGCAGGGATCATCCCGACATCCAGTTCAGCGAGGCGCTGGCGCTGCTGACGCTCGGCGATTATCGGGCGGGCTTTGAGAAATACGAGACGCGCTGGCGCCGCAGCGGCATGCCGGCACCGCCAATCCGCAAGGGGCCGCAGTGGCTCGGAGATTATCCATTGGCGGGCAAGACCGCGCTCCTGCACGCCGAGCAGGGCCTAGGCGATACCATACAGTTCGCGCGCTATGTGCCGCTCCTGGCCGCCACCGGCGCCAAGATCGTGCTCGAAGTGCAGAGCGAACTGACTGCGCTGATGGCGAGGCTCGGTGGCGGCGCCACGATTGTCGCGCGCGGCGAGGCGACACCGCCGTTCGAGGTGCATTGTCCACTCGGCAGTCTGCCGCTGGCGCTGCGCACTGAGACCGACAGCGTGCCGGCGCAAATCCCGTATTTGTCCGCCGACGACGCCTGGCTCGGCAAGTGGTCGGCGCGTATCGGACCGGTCACGCGCCCGCGCATCGCCATCGCCTGGTCGGGCAATCCCAGTCATTACAATGACCGTAACCGGTCGCTGGCCTTCGCCCGCCTTGCTCCTCTGTTTGCACACCCTGCCACGCAGGCGGGGAGCGGAGCGCGCTTCATCAGCATTCAGCGCGACGTTCGGGCCGAAGACGCATCAGCTCTCGCTGCGGAAACCCGGGTGATGCATGTCGGGAACGAGCTTGAGAATTTCACCGATACGGCTGCGGTGATTGCACTGTCCGACCTCGTCATCGCGGCCGATACCGCGGTCGCGCACCTTGCCGGCGCGATGGGCCGACCGCTCTGGGTGCTGATCCCGTTTGCGCCCGACTGGCGCTGGACGCTCAACGGCGAGGCGTGCCCCTGGTATCCGACCGCACGCCTGTTCCGCCAGACCGCGCTCGGCGATTGGGACGGCGTGATTGCGCGTGTCGCGGCTGAGCTCTCCAAATACATATCGTCTGCGAGTTAGAGCGTATAAAACGTGCGGCCTATGAACAGGTCTCTGACGCCGCACGCGGTCATCCAGCCCAAGCCCGGGATTGGCGATGTCATTTGGCACCTGCCCTTTATCCGTGCCATTGCCGCCGTGTCGCCCGGCGGCCAGGTGACGTTTCTTGCACCACCCACCAGCGGCGCGCATGAACTGCTTTCCGCGGAACCGGCCGTTGCCGAGACCATCTATTTCCAACATTCCGGGTCGGAACTGCAACGCGGCATCAATCTCATCCGCCTGGTCGTTCTGCTGCGCCGCCGCCGCTTTCAGAAAATATGGATCCTCGACCGCACCATTCGCCCGGCACTGGCCGCCTTCCTGGCCGGCATCCCCGAGCGGATCGGCGTCGGCCTGACCGGACAGCGCCGCTTCATCACCAACAGCGGCATCCCGCAAAGCCATTTTCATGACTTCCCCATCGAGTGGCTGGTCAAGCTCATGGCCGACATGGGCGTGCCGTTCACGACCACTGAGCCGGGCCTTCGCATACCGAGCGAAACACTCGCGGCGATCAGCGAAAGGTTCGCGCGCATGCCGCGGCCCTGGCTGGCACTCGGGATCGCGACGTCGCATCCCGACAAGGATTGGCCGGCCGCATACTGGAAGGAATTGATGAACGACCTGCGCGCGTCCACGGCCGGTACAATCTTCTTGGTTGGCGGCAGTGCGAATGTCGCGCGCGCTGACAACCTCATCGCCAACACGGCCGGCGCAGGGACAATCAATGCCTGCGACCTGAAACTGATCGAGGCCGCCGCGCTGCTCGCACACGCTGATCTGTTCATCGGCGCCGATTCCGGCCCGCTTAATCTCGCCGCCGCCGCCGGCACCGAAGCGTTCGGCTTTTTTGGCTGCACCCCGGTGCTGAAATACTCCAGATACATCCATCCAATCGTGCCAGATGGCGGACCAGTACGGGGCGGCATGGCGCGGATTTCGCCCGCGCAGGTGCTTGAGCAGGTGCGCCCCTACCTTTTACGCCGCAAGGAACGGGCGTAAGCACAGGAACAATGCAAACGATCTCCGCCTACATCATCTGTTACAACGAAGCGGCCAAAATCAAAGCTGCCGTGGAAAGCGTGCTGTGGGCCGACGAGATCGTCGTCGTCGATTCCAATAGCACCGATGGCACCGACGCGATTGCCGCAAGCCTTGGCGCACGTGTGGTGCAGGTGCCGTTCCAGGGCTTCGGCGACTTGCGCAACCGCGCGGTCGAGGCCTGCCGCTGCGACTGGATCTTCAGCCTCGACTCCGACGAGCGTTGCACGCGGGAGGTGCGCGACGAGATCCTCGGTCTCATCGCCAACGAGCCGCAGCACGACGCCTTTCGGGTGCCGCGGCGGAATTACATGATGGGGCGCTGGATTCGCGGCTCCGGCTGGTACCCGAATTTCCGCCAGCCGCAGTTGTTCCGCAAAGGCAGCATGCGGTACACGCTCGAGCCGGTCCATGAGGGCTATGAGGTCCTGAGCGACAAACCGATTGGCACATTGCAAAATGCGATCTGGCAATTTCCTTTTCGCAATCTTGGCGAAGTGTTGCGCAAGGCCGACCGCTATTCGTCGCTTGGCGCGCCGAAACTCGCCGGCAAGCGGGTGTCGATGGCAAGCGCGCTGGGCCACGGCGCCTGGGCCTTCCTGAAACATTACATCTTCAAGCGCGGTTTCGTCGACGGCTGGGCGGGTTTCGTTATCGCGTTCGGTAATTTCGAGGGCACCTACTACCGCTATGCCAAGCGTTACGAACAGGGACAGAACTGGGAGCCGCCCCCGAGCGAGCCGCTCCGGCGCGAACACCCGCCAGAACAGCGGTCATGAGCGGTCACCGCCTCCGGCCGTGGCGGCGATTTAGCTGGGCATCGTGGCGCGGACACCCAATCGAGACTCACCCACGACGTCGCCGAACGCATCGAATGCCTCGGCAAGCAGGCGCAGCACCTGCGCGGGATCGGTCGCGGTCAACACGGGGCCGCGATGCGCTCTGAGCAGACCGTCCGACGCGCCGCTGGATGAGGCCGCAGTGTCAAGCGACCAGCTGAGGTGTTTGCGCGCGTGGCGCAAACCCAATTCGACGCCATAGAGGCCAAGCATTTCGCCGTAGAGCGCGCTGACCAGCGCAAGCTGCTCGCCAAGCGGCGGCGGCGACCCACGCTCACCAGTCGCCAGATAGCGCGCCACCTGACCGGGAAACCAAGGCTTTCCTTGTGCGCCACGGCCGACCATGACCGCATCGGCGCCGGATGCCGCCAGCGCCGCGTCGGCGTCATCAAATGATTCGATGTCGCCATTAACCACGACCGGGATCGACACCGCGTCTTTCACCGCGCGCACCGCCGCCCAATCGGCGTGCCCCTTGTAGAACTGGCAGCGGGTGCGGCCATGCACCGTGACCAGCCGCACGCCGGCCGCCTCCGCACGGCACGCCAACTCGGGCGCGTTGCGCAACGCGTCGTCCCACCCAAGCCGCATCTTGAGAGTCACTGGCACGCGTACCGCGCCGACCACCGCTTCGATCAGGGTCAGCGCATGATCGAGATTGCGCATCAGCGCCGAGCCCGACTGGCCGCCGGTGACGTGCCGCGCCGGACAGCCCATGTTGATGTCGATGATCGCGGCGCCGGAGTCTTCGGCAATGTGCGCGCCCTCCTCCATCCAGCGCGCTTCGCAGCCGGCAATCTGGACGACATGCAATCCCGCGCCGTGATCCTCGACCCGCCGCCGCGCCATGCGCGTTTGTGCGGCCCGCCCGGCGCCAGCGAGCGCCGCGCAAGCGGTCATTTCCGAGACCACAAGCCCCGCGCCAAGCGATGCCGCCATCCGCCGGAACGGCGCGTCAGTGACGCCGGACATCGGCGCCAGCAGCACGGGATTTGAAAGCGGGATCGGGCCGATGGAGAGAGGCGGCATGCGCGTCTTATTAGCCGGATGATGCTTTCTTTTCTACCCGCGACCCTTATCATCGCCACGCAGACCAGCCTGGGGAGCGACTGGCCATGCGTTTCAGTTGGACCGGCCTGATCCTGGCGCCCTTGGGTGTCCCGGTTATTTTCAGTGCGCTATTCAGTTTACTGGGCGGTCCCCACCCGGTCCTGGGGTTCCTGATCCTGCTGATCCCCGGCTGCATCGTGTCCTATGGCAGCACGATATTCCTCTTGCTGCCCTGCCTGTTTCTGCTGTCGTTGCGATGGCCGCTGACCGGCCTCAAGGTCTGCCTGCTCGGGCTCGTGCTCGGCGGCGCGGTGCTCCTGCCGCTGACAGTGTTGGCGTGGAGGAGCAGCGGCGCGGATTCCGGCCCGCCGACCGAAAGCTTCTTCACCTTCTTCGTGCACTGGACGGCAGATCCGGTGACGGCCGTATTCCCGCTGGCCGGGCTGACAACGGCGGGGCTCTACTGGTGGATCGGGACGCGGCAGCGCACCCGCCCAGTCCTCGCGCGGAAATAGCCGCTGGTGCTTCGTTCGCCATGCGGCATTACGGCTGCACAGGGCTGTAGCCCGCGCCTATAAGATGCGCAGGAAACTTGGACTCTGCCGCGGCGCTCGATACGCCGTGCCACGGCCAGAGAGAACCGGGCCCAAAGGAGAACCTGCAATGAGGAATCTCGGCCGCATCGTCAGTATGTTTTGCTGCTTCGCAGCCGCCTGTATCGTCTCCGGGCAAGCGCGCGCCGCGGACTACCCGTCACGGCCCATTCATCTCGTGATCTCCTATCAGCCCGGCGGGATTGTCGATTTCGCCGGACGCGTGCTGGCGCAGCAACTCGGGTCGGTGCTCGGCCAGTCGATTGTGGTCGACAATCGGCCCGGTGCGGGAGGCATCGTCGGAGTGGACTCAGTCGCGCATGCGGCGCCCGACGGCTACGACTTGGTGCTAATCGATCCGTCGATCGTCACCAACCCGGTGCTGCACAAGAAGATGCCGTTCGACGTGTTCAAGGATCTGGCGCCGATCTCGCTGGTCGGCTCTTCGCCGGACGTGCTGGTGGTGGCGCCGCAGCTGCAGATCAAGACCTTTGCGGCGCTGGTGGCCTACGGCAAGGCAAATCCGGGCAAGCTGAACTTCGCTTCGCCCGGCATCGGTACTACCGGCCACCTCGCCGGCGAGATGTTCAAGCAGCGGCTTGGCATCGACGCCACCCACGTACCCTACAAGGGAGCAGGTCCGGCGTTCGTCGATGTCATGAGCGGCAAGGTGCAGATGCTGTTTTCCAGCATCGCCGGCGCGCTGCCGTTCACGCAGAAAGGCAGCCTGATTCCCCTCGCGACGACCGGCCACGTCCGCTCGCCGGTTTATCCGAATTTGCCGACGGTCGAGGAGGAAGGTCTGCCCGGCTTCGTCGCCGATACTTGGCTCGTTCTGTTCGCGCCGGCCGGCACGCCGCCCGACGTACTCGCCACGCTCAACGGCGCAGTCGCCAAGGCGGTGCAGGCCGATGCGCTGAAAACCGCCTTCGCCAAATTCGGCGTCGAGCCGCGCAAGAGCGGCATCCCGGAGACCGCCGCCTTCCTCAAAGACGAATACGGCAAGTGGAAGAAGGTGATCACCGACAGCCACATCTCGCTGGAGTGAACGTCTCGCTGTTCAAAGGCCGAGACGCCCACCCGGTGCGAGCA
>CAVXNW010000007.1:0-632500 GCA_963763255.1 uncultured Alphaproteobacteria bacterium | reverse complement strand
TCACGCTTATCAAGCGCGCGCTCTAACCAACTGAGCTACAAGCCCGGTTCAGAAAACAGACGGATAAGAAACGGACGACGGAGAACAGATGACGCATCATCCGTCGTCTGTCGTCCGATATCTGTTTTCCAGATCTGCCTTCTGAACAGCTCGTTCGTGAAGAAAGAGAAACGGAGACGGCGGTGTCCCGCCAATGGACCGATCGGCTTGAGACCGATCAGCCCTGATGTTTCCAAGAGATCCGATAGAGACGCGTGAGGCGCCCCTGAAGGATCATCCTTAGAAAGGAGGTGATCCAGCCGCAGGTTCCCCTACGGCTACCTTGTTACGACTTCACCCCAGTCGCTGAACCTACCGTGGCCGGCTGCCCCCTTGCGGTTGGCGCACCGTCTTAAGGTAAATCCAACTCCCATGGTGTGACGGGCGGTGTGTACAAGGCCCGGGAACGTATTCACCGCAGCGTGCTGATCTGCGATTACTAGCGATTCCAACTTCATGTGCTCGAGTTGCAGAGCACAATCCGAACTGAGACGGCTTTTTGAGATTTGCGCAGGATTACTCCATTGCATCCCATTGTCACCGCCATTGTAGCACGTGTGTAGCCCAGCCCGTAAGGGCCATGAGGACTTGACGTCATCCCCACCTTCCTCGCGGCTTATCACCGGCAGTCCCCTTAGAGTGCCCAACTAAATGATGGCAACTAAGGGCGAGGGTTGCGCTCGTTGCGGGACTTAACCCAACATCTCACGACACGAGCTGACGACAGCCATGCAGCACCTGTCTCCGGTCCAGCCGAACTGAAGAGTTCCATCTCTGGTACTCGCGACCGGGATGTCAAGGGCTGGTAAGGTTCTGCGCGTTGCTTCGAATTGAACCACATGCTCCACCGCTTGTGCGGGCCCCCGTCAATTCCTTTGAGTTTTAATCTTGCGACCGTACTCCCCAGGCGGGATGCTTAATGCGTTAGCTGCGCCACTGACGGGTAAACCCGACAACGGCTAGCATCCATCGTTTACGGCGTGGACTACCAGGGTATCTAATCCTGTTTGCTCCCCACGCTTTCGCACCTCAGCGTCAGTACCGGGCCAGTGAGCCGCCTTCGCCACTGGTGTTCTTGCGAATATCTACGAATTTCACCTCTACACTCGCAGTTCCACTCACCTCTCCCGGACTCAAGCTCTCCAGTATCAAAGGCAGTTCTGGAGTTGAGCTCCAGGATTTCACCTCTGACTTAGAAAGCCGCCTACGTGCGCTTTACGCCCAGTGATTCCGAGCAACGCTAGCCCCCTTCGTATTACCGCGGCTGCTGGCACGAAGTTAGCCGGGGCTTCTTCTGCGGGTACCGTCATTATCTTCCCCGCCGAAAGGACTTTACAACCCTAGGGCCTTCATCATCCACGCGGCATGGCTGGATCAGGCTTGCGCCCATTGTCCAATATTCCCCACTGCTGCCTCCCGTAGGAGTCTGGGCCGTGTCTCAGTCCCAGTGAGGCTGATCATCCTCTCAGACCAGCTACTGATCGTCGCCTTGGTGAGCCGTTACCTCACCAACAAGCTAATCAGACGCGGGCCGATCCTTTGGCGATAAATCTTTCTCCTTACGGACTTATCCGGTATCAGCACAAGTTTCCCTGTGTTGTTCCGAACCAAAGGGCACGTTCCCACGTGTTACTCTCCCGTCTGCCGCTCCCCTTGCGGGGCGCTCGACTTGCATGTGTTAGGCCTGCCGCCAGCGTTCGCTCTGAGCCAGGATCAAACTCTCAAGTTGAAGAGATTTGATCTCGGCTGATCACAACGTTTGACGAGGTCCCTACACGTCTGACCGTTTGCACGGCCAACAGTGTAGAAAACCTTGAAACGTAAGACCGCCGAAGTCTCTTCCATGACCGCTCTCTTACTGAGAAGACCGAAGCCTTCTCCGTTCGAGGAAGCGGTCCGCAGGGACTCCGCCGTCCACGTTTCTCTTTCTTCCGATTCACTTGTCAAACAGCCCGGAACCAAGCGGCCCCGTCGTCCAAGTCTTCAGTTTTTACGTCTTTCCCTCACGCCTCAACCCCCGCAGGGGCGCAAGAAGCAAGGGCGAAGCCGCCGAAGCCCGCACATCCGACGTGGCCATTGGCTGGCCGGATGATTTACCGCGCAAACAGTGAGGGCTTTTCAAGCCACGCCACCGCGGCAAGCGCAGCGGCGCGTCAAGAGGGCTTATATAGGCTTCTGCGGCGGACAATGTCAACGCCTTCCCACACAAATGCGCGCAAAAATTCACCGGGATTCGAACAGCCGAAATTTCCGGCGTTCGCGTGGGTCGCGCTGGTTTTGCAGCTATTCCGGCGGCACACGCCGCATAACGGCCACATTCCTCCGCCGTCCTTTACATTATCGTGTCGGGTCTGTCGCGATGTGGGGTCGCGACGACATCAACTGAGCTCCGGGCGCTCGAGGGTTTGACTGTTTTGCCTGTCGCAATGACGGTCCTGGACCACCGAACGTCTTGTATCGTCGCTTGATTTCGGCTCGGTCCGAGATCCGTTCGGGTGGGGATATAAGGTCGCCGCAAGCTTTTGTCTCGTGCTTGCCCCGCTCCGGGGCAGCCCGGGAAAGTCTTGTGTCGGGGCGAGCGCAAGTTTGGGGGACGGGGACTTGGACCAAGGTAGACTGCGCGCCAGCGGTCGGAAGGGAGTAGCCGAGACGATCGACCTCGGCCATGAACCTCCGCTTTCGGTCGATGGCCACGGCGGTCTCGACCGGCGCCGTGTATCGGTGCAGTGGTTCAGCGGCACGATTTTGACCGGGCTTTGCGGCGCCGCCCTCATGGGAGGCGCCGTTTTTGCATCCCTCGACGGCGAGACCACCTTCGCGGCCGCGCCAGAATGGGCCGGGACGGCACTGCGCGGCGCGCTGTCGAATATCGGCGATCACATCAGCGGCCTTCGCAAGACGGACCGCTTGCCGATTTTCACGGAGAGCGCTGTCGAGCACGGAGTCTTGCGCGTGCCCACGGTTACCCGCAGCCGCGAGCGCGAAATGGTTCGCGTGCGGCCTTACGAGCGCGTGTTCGGCAATCTGTCGCTGACGATATCGGATATCTCCGCGAAGATTCCGCCGTTCAATCCGCAGAAACTGCTCGCGGCGGCCGTTGCCGGCGACGATCAGGCGGCAACGCCTCAACCGGATCCCGAAGTGTCGTTCTCGACCTGCGATTTTGCCGGGCCTCACGGCAAGGCCGCTCCGGGCGCTTGCGAATTAAGCTCTCTGTTGCCGAAAGTGCGACGCTCGACGCTGTTGCCGATCGACGAGGTCATGGAGCGCGTGCGCGATGTTGCCAAGGCCGCGGGCCTCGGCATGCCGACGCATTCCAATCCCGACCGCACCGGCTCGCTGCGGCTAGGCTACGCGTCCGACAATCAGCCCGATCCGTATTTGGGCTTTGAGGCGCGCATCGTGCCGATGAACGTCACGCTTTTGGGCAAGACGCAGGCGAGCCCCGCTCGCGACGATAACGAGCACGTCATCGTCGCAAAGAAGAACGACACGGTGGGCTCGATCCTGCATGATCTGGGCGCCGCGCCGGACCAGATCCAACAGATTCTCACCGTGCTCGGGCCGCAGGCGGGCGGCCCGCTGAAGGAAGGACAGCGGCTGCGCATTCTACTGGCGCCGCCGAGCATCGGCCGAGTGCTGCCGTTGCGCGTGATCGTCGAGGACAATGCAGCGATCGAAACCGCGGCGGCGCTATCCGACACCGGCAACTACGTGCCGGTTGATATCCATAACGTGGATACTGAGGTCGCCGACCAGAACCAGAAGAAGAACGCCGATGTGCCTGATGGCGGCGCTACGCTCTATCAGAGCCTGTACGAGACGGCGCTGCGCAACAATATTCCGCAGTCCGTCGTCGACGAGATGGTCGGCATCTACGCCTACGACGTGGACTTCCAGCGCAAGGTGCAGCCCGGCGACTCGTTCGACGTGCTCTACGCCGAGGACACCAACGGCGACGGCACCCACGAGGTGCGGTTTGCGTCGCTGACGGTTGGCGGCGAGACCAAGAACTATTATCACTTCCGCACCAACGACGACGGCCAGTACGACTACTATGACGAGACCGGCAAGAGCGCGAAAAAATTCCTGGTGCGCAAGCCGGTTGCGGCCGGCATCGAGACGTCGCCGTTTGGCTGGCGTGTCCACCCCATCGCCCACATCAAGGAATTTCATTCCGGTGTCGACTGGGCGGCACCTGTCGGCACGCCGATATTCGCCGCTGGCAACGGCACCATCGAAGAGATCGGGCCAAAGGGCGGCTACGGCAAATACGTGCGCATCCGCCACGCCGACGGTTACGAGACCGCTTACGGCCACATGACGGCGTTCGCGCGCGGCCTGGAAGTCGGCAGCCGCGTACGGCAGGGCCAAGTCATCGGCTTTGTCGGCTCGACCGGCCTCTCCACCGGCTCCCACGTGCATTTCGAAATTCACATCAACGGTCGCTTCGTCAACCCGATGACGGTCAAGCTGCCGCGTGGCCGCGTGCTGGAAGGCCCGACTCTCGCCGAGTTCGAACGCGACCGCCAGCAGCTCGATACGATGATGGCGAATTCGTCGAGCGCGCGCGTCGCCCAGGCGCACTAGTGGTCTGAATTCTGAGATTCGCATCCATTTCGGCACGCTTCTTCCATCTCAGCGCATTGAACCAAGGGACCGCTGGCAACGATCTGGTGCTGGCGGAGTTTAGAATTTAACATCCGCGCCGCACTGGCGCGCCAGTATTAACGGGAATTCGATGGCATCCGACGAACGCATCGCCGTCCGCTCGAGCCGGCTATGGGCGACGATACATTTCAACCTGACGCGCCTGTTCTTCCCGGCGTGGCTGGTTGCCGACCATGTCGGCGTCTCCACCAATATCGTGCGGCGCTGGTATGTGCCGTGGGAGCGAACCGACGAACATCTGCCGCTGTCGCATATCGCCGAAGTCACCCACACCCGCGGCTTCTTCTGGGATGCCATCAGCGTCGAAAGCTCCGGCGGGCTGAACCCCCTGCAGGTACATGGCCTGTCGAAGGCGCCGGCGCGGTATTTCGTCGAGCAGGTACGCGAACGCATCAACCAAAGCACGATGCTGCGGCAGGCCCCGCGGTGACGATCCTCGCGAACGAAGCGAAGCAATCCAGCAGAGCTGAATTGCTTCGCCGCTACGCATTCGCAAAAGAGAGACTTACGCGGCCTGTGCGACGGCGTTGCCGTTGAAGGTGAGGCCGGCCTTGCCGGCCGAGATCGAAACTTTCTCACCGTCCTTGATGCGACCGGACAGGATCAGTTCAGAGAGCGGGTCCTGCACCGCCTTCTGAATGACACGCTTCAACGGTCGCGCCCCATAGGCCGGATCGTAGCCCTTGTCGGCGAGCCAGTCGCGCGCCTTGGCGTCGAGCGCGAGCTTGATCTTGCGCTCGTCCAGAAGCTGCTGCAGCCGGTGCAGCTGGATATCGACGATGCGTCCCATGTGCTCGCGCTTGAGCCTGTGGAACAGAATGATCTCGTCGATGCGGTTCAAGAATTCCGGCCGGAACCGCGCCTTGACCTCGGCCATCACCACGTCGCGCACCTTCTCGGTGTCTTCGCCGTCGGCTTGCGCCACTAGATATTCGGCACCGAGATTCGAGGTCATGATGAGCAGCGTGTTGCGGAAATCGACGGTACGGCCCTGGCCATCGGTCAGGCGGCCATCGTCGAGCACCTGCAGGAGCACGTTGAACACGTCAGGGTGCGCCTTCTCGACCTCGTCGAACAGCACGACCTGATAGGGCCGCCGCCGCACCGCTTCGGTGAGCGCCCCGCCCTCTTCGTAGCCGACATAGCCGGGCGGCGCGCCGATGAGCCGCGCCACAGAATGCTTCTCCATGTATTCCGACATGTCGATGCGGACGAGCGCATGCTCGTCGTCGAACAGATATTCCGCCAAGGCCTTCGTCAGCTCGGTCTTGCCGACGCCCGTCGGACCCAGGAACATGAAAGAGCCGATCGGCCGGTTCGGATCCTGCAACCCGGCGCGCGCGCGGCGCACCGCGGTCGACACCGCCTTCACCGCTTCGTCCTGCCCGACCACGCGCTTCTCGAGCTGATCTTCCATGCGCAAGAGTTTTTCGCGCTCGCCCTCAAGCATGCGGTCGACTGGAATACCGGTCCAGCGCGACACCACCGCCGCCACGTTGTCCGCGGTGACCTGCTCGGAGGCAACGACGCCGGACTTGCCGGTGGACTCCGTCGCCTTCAGCTTGCGCTCCAGTTCCGGCACCGCGCTGTATTGCAATTCGCCGGCGCGCTGATAGTCGCCGCGGCGAACGGCGTCGGCGAGATTGTTCTTGGCCTCCTCGAGTTGCTTCTGCAGCTCGGCGGCCGAATTGAGCTTCTCCTTTTCCGACTTCCACTGCGCAGTCAGCGCCGTCGCCTTTTCCTCAAGGCTGGCCAGATCCTTCTCCAGCCGCTTCAAGCGGTCCTTTGAACCGGCATCGCGCTCCTTCTTCAGCGCCTCCTGCTCGATCTTGAGCCGCACGATTTCGCGGTCGAGATTGTCGAGCTCCTCCGGCTTGGAATCGATCTGCATGCGCAGCCGCGCAGCCGCCTCGTCGACCAGGTCGATGGCCTTGTCGGGCAGAAAGCGATCGGTGATGTAGCGGTTCGACAACGTCGCCGCCGCGACCAGCGCCCCGTCGGTGATCTTCACCTTGTGGTGCGATTCGTATCTGTCCTTGAGGCCGCGCAGGATCGAGATCGTGTCCTCGACCGACGGCTCTTCGACATAGACCGGCTGGAAGCGCCGCGCCAAGGCGGCGTCCTTCTCGACATGCTTCTTGTACTCGTCGAGCGTGGTGGCGCCGATGCAATGCAGCTCGCCGCGCGCCAGCGCGGGCTTGAGCAGATTCGACGCATCCATTGCTCCGTCAGCCTTGCCGGCGCCGATGATGGTGTGCATCTCGTCAATGAACAGAATGTAGGCGCCGGCCGAGGATTGAACTTCCTGCAACACGCCTTTGAGCCGCTCCTCGAACTCGCCGCGATATTTCGCGCCGGCGATCATCGCGCCCATGTCGAGCGCGAGCAGTTTCTTGTCCTGCAGGCTTTCCGGCACGTCGCCGTTGACAATACGCAGCGCCAGGCCTTCGACGATCGCCGTCTTGCCGACGCCGGGCTCGCCGATCAGCACGGGATTGTTCTTGGTGCGCCGCGACAGCACCTGGATGGTGCGGCGGATTTCCTCATCGCGCCCGATCACCGGATCGAGCTTGCCGTCACGCGCCGCCTGGGTGAGATCGCGCGAGTATTTCTTCAGCGCGTCATAGGCGTTTTCCGCCGATGCGCTGTCTGCCGTGCGGCCTTTGCGCAAAGCCTCGATGGCGGCATTGAGATTCTGCGGCGTGACGCCGGCCTGTGCGAGAATCTTTCCGGCCTCGCTGCCGCGTTCGAGCGACAGCGCGAGCAGCAGTCGCTCCACGGTGACAAACGAGTTGCCCGCCTTCTCGCCGGCCTTTTCGGCGGCGTCGAACACGCGCGCCAAGGCCGGATCAAGATAGACTTGGCCGGCTCCGCCGCCCGAAATCTTCGGCCGCTTGTTAAGCCCGGCCTCGACCGCGGCGAGCGCCTCGCGCGAATTGCCGCCGGCGCGATCGATCAGCCCGGCGGCGAGTCCTTCAGGATCGTCGAGCAGCACCTTGAGAAGGTGCTCGGGCGAAAATTGCTGATGGCCCTCGCGCTGCGCCAGCGATTGGGCGGACTGGACGAAACCGCGGCTGCGGTCAGTGTACTTTTCAAAGTTCATTGCCAAACTCCCTCGGCCTGTCCTGGTGCCCTGATGCGGCGCAGCCAAAACATCGTCATTGGGTTATGTGGTCAGTGTAAGATCATCCGGGCGCGACCTCCCATGATCGAGATCAAAGCCGCTGACCCCTAAGAAAACCCGACACCGGACGGACCCCAGAAGAGGCGATCCGCGTCATTTAATATGGTGCGGGAATCGGGCGGTGGAAGGGCCGGAAATGCCGGATTTGCAGGGTAATTTCATCGAAATTAGCGCTCCGCGCGTGACCCCGCCTGTCCGGCGCAGAAGCGTAAAGTAACAAGCCATGACCGCGGCCGCCGCCTCCCCGCCCAATCCCGCCTATCGCTGGCTGGTGCTGATCGCAGCAACGGCCGCGCAGGCAACTGCGTCGTTCGCCCTGCTCGGGCTGGCGGCGCTTGCCGGGTTCCTGCAGCGCGACTTTAACCTCAGCGCGGCCGAGACCGGCCTGCTCATCACCGCGAGCTATGCAGCGCCGCTGTTCTCGCTGTTGTTCGTCGGCGACCTGCTCGACCGCAAGAGCGAGCGGCTGATTATCGGCGCCGGCGCCGTGGTGCTGTTCGTACCGTTCGTGTTCGCAGCGGCAGGCCGCCATTACTCCGTGCTGCTGGTCTGGCTGTTTATCGCCGGCCTCGGCTACAGCGCGACGCAGCCCGGCGGCAGCAAGTCGGTCTCGGCCTGGTTTCGCGGCGACCGGCTCGGCCTTGCTATGGGTATCCGTCAGGCGGGGCTGCCGCTCGGCGGCGCGGTGGCGGCGGCGATTCTGCCGGCGGTGGCGGCGGCCTGGAGCTGGCGCGCCGCGTTGTCGCCGGCGCCGTGGCGGCGCTCGCCGGCGGCTTGTTCTTCGCAATAGTTTACCGTCCGCCGCAGGACGAAGCCGCGGCACCACGGCGCGAGCCGCTCACGGCCGCCGCGGTCACCGGATTGCTGCGCCAGCCGTGGATGCGCAACGCCATCGTCGCCGGCCTTGCGCTGGTGAGCGCGCAATACGGCATCCTGACCTGGCTGATGCTCGATCTGCGCGACCAAGCCCACATCGCGCTGACGAGTGGCGCGTTCTTCCTCGCGCTGGCGCAGGCCGCCGGCGCCGTTGGTCGTATCGTGCTCGCGGCCTTAAGCGACCGCACGCCGGCGCTGCGTTTTCGCTTCCTGACGGCTTCGATGATCGCGATCGCAGCGGGCGTGCTGGTGCTGATGTTCGTGCCGCCGCAAACGCCGGAGCCGGCGATTGCGCTCCTCGCCGTCTGGATCGGTTTCTTCGGACTCGGCTGGTACGGCCCGTGGGTCGCCTATCTGGCCGAAACCGCGCCTGCCGACAAAACAGGCCTCACGCTTGGCGCCGCCATGGCGATCAACCAGCTCGGCATCATCGCCGCGCCGCCGCTCCTCGGCCTCGTGCACGACCTCACCGGCGGCTATGCCGTGCTGTGGGCGTGCGTGGTCGGGGTACTTGCGGTCGCCTATGCGCTGACGGGCTTAAGGGGCGTCAGGAAGACCGCCAAAGATGAGAGCCCATAAGCGATCGCGTTCACCATCGCTTCAGCATGATCCCAATACCACGCATGGTTCGCGATTATTAAGATTTTCGGGGAATTGCCTTTCCACTTTGAGAAAGATTTACAGCGCAGCATGGGCGCATGCAGGAGCGCAGAAGGGCAAGGCGCACGCCCGTTTACAAATGCGCCAAGATTTCGGTGAACGGGTCGCTTCGCGACTGCGTGGTGCGCGACCTTTCCTCGCTCGGCGCTCGCCTCGCGCTGATCAGCACGGCCTATATTCCCGATCAGATCGCGCTGACCTTCGACGAGGCGCGAACCCTGCGGGCGTGCCGCGTCGCCTGGCGTTCGTCGACCGAGATCGGGGTGGAATTCCGCGAGTTGGCGTTCCGGTCGGCTGCATAGGTCGGCAACGCTTCCGCCTGCCCTCCCGCGCGGACAGCGAGTGCCAACTTTAATCCAGCTTCAGACCCAGCTTTTTTACCAGCGCGGCCCATTTGGCTTCTTCGCGCTTGATATTGGCGGCGTACTCTTCGGGCGAACTCGGTGCCGGATCGTCGCCGTAGCCGATGAGCCGTTTCTTGAAGTCGTCGGCTGCGAGCATCGTGCGCAGCTCCTTGTTGAGCCGCTCGACGATCGGCCGCGGCACGCCAGCCGGCGCAATCAGGCCGTAATACTGCACCACATCGAAACCGGGCAGGCCGGATTTGGCGGCGGTCGGCACGTCGGGCAGTGCCGCCGAACGCGCCGTGCCGGTCACCGCGATGGCGCGCAACTGCTTGGCCTGCACGTTGCTGATCGCCGCCGGGATGGTGTTGAAGCCGATCGGCACGTGGTTGCCGACAAGGTCATTGGTCAGCGGGGCGGTGCCCTTGTAGCTCACCACCGTGATGTCGACTTTGGCCATCAGGTTGAACAGGCGCGCAGCGAAATAATTCAGCGTAGGCGCCGGCGGCGTGCCTGAACTGAGTTTTCCCGGCTGCTTCCTGGCCAACGCGATGATGTCGGTGAGCGACTTTGCCGGCAGAGACGGATTGGTCACGACAAATATCGGCGTCGAGGCGATGATGCCGATCGGCGAAAAGTCCGTATTGATATCGTAGCCGGCGTTGGGACTGACGCTGACACCCGTGAGCATGATGCCGAGCGTGTAGCCATCCGGTGTCGCCTTGGCGATGTCGCGCGTGCCGATCATGCCGCCGGCGCCGCCGCGATTTTCTACGACAACCTGCTGGCCGAGCGCAGCCGACAAACGCTGCCCGACGAGACGACCAATCAGGTCAACGCCGCCACCCGGCGGATACGGCACGATCAGCGTGATCGGATGGTTCGGATAATCCTGCGCGAAGGCTACACCGGACGGCGCAGAAACGAGCGCTACAAGCAAAGCCGCGGCTGCAAGGCGCGCAGCGAACAGACAGCGTGACATGATGGCATCCTCCCGGCGCCATTATACGACATCGGCGCCGTAAGGGCACCGAATGGGCGGATGCTGCGACAATCGGCCAAAACGGCAGGCAGCGCTCGGCGCGGCACGCTCAGGCCGGGCGGACGGGCTGGCTCCGCATCCGCGTGCGATAGAAGCGGACGATTTCCTGCGCTGTCTGCGAGCGCAGTTGTTCGTAGCTGGCGAGGCAGCGCGCGATGTCGCGCTCCGGCATGATTCGCTTGTCAGCGCGAAGCGACAGAATCTGTTTGACGGTCGGCCACGACAGCCCGACCGCGCGCGCGATGATCAGTATGTTTTCCGGGCGATCGTTTGCCATCGCCTGCTCGACAAACGCCAACGGCAATTCGCCCATCGCGGCGAGCGCCGCGCAAGTTTCGACGAAGCTCCCGGCGCTCGCGAAGGCGCCGATCGCGTCCTCGTTGATCCCGCCAGATTGCTGCAGGCGCTCGACTACCGCCACCCCTGTCGCATGATCGGGAATTTGCTCCATTGTTGCGGTTTGGACCTTGTCGGCCGCTTCGCGCACGGCCAGGCGAACCGCCTCCTTGGCTTGCGGATTGGCCGCCTCAAGCTTGCCTCGAACGGTCTCGGAGGCGCGCGCCACGAGTGTCAGCAGCATATGCGCAGGAATGTCCGGCCGCGCGCCAAGGGAAGCAGCAAGTCCGTCGTCGTTTTCGGAGCGCTGCACCAGCATCGCAAAGCCGAGGTCGGAAAAACGCGCGCCTTTGTTGCCCACAGTGCCGATCACGACGTCGCGGTCACCGCGCTTCACCAGCACCGTGGTGACGGCCTCGCTCAGCGACGGGCGGTGCGCGATCGCGAGCATGTGGCCCTGCCCCTTCTGCGACGCCAGTTCGACGAGCGTCTGGTCGTCGAGCCGCGGCGATTGGGAGAGCACCGGACCGGCCACCTCAATGGCGTCGTTGAACGCCAGCGCCCGGATCGTCTTTGGCGGTGAATTGGGAATTGGCGCGAGCCTATTGGCCAGCAGCACCTGCGCGGCCTGTTCGATCTTGGCGGAAAGGCGACCGATCACATCATCGAACACCGCGATATCGTCCTCGGAGAATTGGGACGAGCCGAGGACGAACAAATCGGTGATGCGCTGAAGAATCTGCGACCGCCGTTCGGGCGAGCCGTTGGCGATGGCGTGTTCAAGTTCGCTGATGAAGCTGAGTTCGGCGCCCATGGTCGCTTACTAATCACCCGTTTCGCGTCGCGGCCGGCGCCCTTTCCGCTTCGATAACCTATTTCCGACAGGTAAATTTCGGGTTGCGGATTGGTAAATGAATGCTTGTCCGTGCCGATAGCCATTCCAAAATTGCGGGGTTCTCGGTACAGTGGTGGCGAAAAAAGTGGGGGAAACCCGGAATGCGATTTGGGCTTTTCGGCAGCGCCACCGCCCGCCACGGCGGCCCGGACGTCGATTCCGGCCAAGGCTATCGCCAGTTCGTCGATTATAATGTCGAGGCGGAGGCGCTGGGCTACCACTCGACCTTTCTGGTCGAGCATCATTTCACCGGCTTTGGCCAGGTATCGGCGAGCCTCTCGCTGCTCACCTGGGTCGCGGCCAAAACCCGCACTCTGCGACTCGGCACGGCCGTGCTGGTGCTGCCGTGGCACAACCCAGTGCTGGTCGCCGAACAGGCGGCGACCATCGATTTGCTGTCCGGCGGGCGGCTCGATTTCGGCGTCGGCAAGGGCTACCGCCACAACGAGTTCGCGGGCTTCGGCGTACCGATGGCGGAAGCCGATGCGCGGTTCAACGAATTGCTCGATGTGATCATCAAAGCCTGGACCTCAAAGCAGCGCTTCTCGCATCAGGGCAGGTTCTGGCAGTTCGAGGACATCATTGTCGAACCGCCGACCGCGCAGAAACCGCATCCGCCGATGTGGATGGGCGCTGGCAGCCCGGATTCAATCCGGCAGGTGGCCGAGCGCGGCTATAATCTGCTGCTCGATCAATTCGCGTCGTTCGACGCCGTGGCCGAACGTATCGCGATCTTCAAGGCTGAGGTGGAAAAGCGTGGCCGGACGTTCCATCCGACGGAGGTCGGTGTCGCGCGCGCCTTCTTTGTCGCCAAGGACGAGGCCGACAAACAGGGAGCACTGGAGCGGCGGCTGGAGGCGCAGCGCCGGCTCGCCGCGGTTTCGAGCGCACCGGGCGTGAAGAACACCGCAAGCATCATGGCGTATTCGGACACGCGCGAAGCGAGCGAGGAGAGCGCGCTTTACGGCACACCGGACGAAATCTCCCGAAAGCTGGAAAAGCTTCGCGCGCTCGGCGTCGAATATGTGCTGCTCAACGGCGGTGGGGGCCTCGCGCACGACAGCCTGCATCGCTTCGCCCGCGAGGTCATGCCGGCCTTTGGCGCAGAGCCGAAGCGGCGCGTGGTGGGATGATCAACAAGATCGTACAGAGCATGGCCGATGCGATGGCCGGGATCCGCGACGGGTCCGTCGTGCTGATCGGCGGCTTCGGCTCGATCGGTCAGCCGAATGCGCTGATCGACGGGCTGATCGAGCAAGGCGCCAAGGATCTGACCGTCGTCTCCAACAATTCCGGCGTCGGTCATCTCGGCCTTGCCAAGCTTCTGGAAACCGGACACGTGCGCAAGATCGTCTGCTCGTTTCCGCGCACTGCCGATCCGGTTGTATTCGAAAAACTGTGGCGCGAAGGTCGCATCGAGCTTGAAGTAGTGCCGCAGGGCACGATGGCCGAGCGCATGCGCGCGGCCGGCGCCGGCATCCCGGCGTTCTATACGCCGACCGCGGTGGGCACCAAGCTCACCGAAGGCAAGGAAGAGCGCGAAATCCGCGGTCGCAAATATATACTGGAAGAGGCGCTGCACGGCGACGTCGCCCTGGTCGAGGCGTGGCAAGCCGACCGGTGGGGCAACCTCACCTACATATCGTCGGCGCGCAATTTCAATCCGGTGATGGCGACAGCGGCATCGTTGACGATCGCGCAGACGCAGCACATTGTCGAACTTGGCGCGCTTGATCCGGAGAAAATCGCGACGCCCGGCATTTTCGTCAACCGCGTGGTGCACGTGCCGTATGGCGAACCAACGGTGACTTAAACAGATTGCGCATGATCTTTTCGGAAAACCGGTGCCCACTTTTCCGGAGCATGCGCCGACGGAGGAAATTGTGAACGCGGCAGAGCAGGTTCTCGCCGGCTGCAAGCCGATGACGCGCCGCGAAATTGCCGCGCGGCTCGCCGCCGACATTCCCGAAGGCTGGTACGTCAATCTCGGCATCGGCGCGCCGCTGCAGGTCGCCGACTATGTGCCGGAAGAGCGTGAAGTCGTGTTCCAGTCCGAGAACGGTATTCTGGGCATGGGGCCGGCGCCCGCGCCTGATAAAATCAATCGCTGGCTGATCAATGCCGGCAAGCAATACATCACGCTGCGCACCGGCGGCTCCTACATGCACCACGCCGACAGCTTCGGGCTCATTCGCGGCGGCCATCTCGATCTTTGCGTGCTCGGCGCCTTTCAGGTCGCCGAGAACGGCGACATCGCCAACTGGGCGACGTCGAACGACACCGCGCCGGCGGTCGGCGGTGCCATGGACCTTGCCGCCGGCACGCCGCGGCTGTGGGTGCTGATGGAACACACCACCAAGACCGGCGAAAGTCGGCTGGTGCGCCGATGCAGCTATCCGCTCACCGCAGTCGGCGTGGTCAAGCGCATTTACACGAACCTCGGCGTGTTTGATGTCACCGACGAGGGGTTTGCCGTGCGCGAAATGGTAACCGGGCTCACGCTCGACGCGCTACAGCGCATCACCGACGCGCCGCTGCGGGTGGCGTAGGCGGACGCCAAGCAACATCATCCCGCCCGCGCGCGTACGACTGCAACAAGCCGGCACTGAGAATGAAACTCGGCCCGACCAGAAAGTATTGAAGCGCCGGCTTGTCGCCGCTCCTGTCGCGCACCGTCACAAAAATGAAATCGAGCATCTTGTAGCATCTCCTTGGGCTTAGGGGAGTGCGAGGGAACGGTGCGGCGTCTTCGCAGACGATCCGCAGACCGAGACCTTTTGAAACAGGGAAATCCAGCGATGAACGACATTGCAGAGCCAGGCTTGTCGACGCCGGCGGCAGATCAGGCAATGGGCGGCAAAAAGATTCAGGCAAAGACCGTACAGGAATACATCGACGAATTACCGGCGTGGCCCGACGGCACCACGGTGAAATCCACACCCATGACAGGCATGCAGTGGCGCATCTGGTCGCTTGCGGCGTCCGGCAAATTCTTCGAGGGCTTCGTGGTGTTCATGGGCGGCGTGACAGTGCCGCTGATCACCCGTGAATTCGCGCTCAGTGCGGGCGAGTCTGGAACTCGTCACCTCCGCGAGCCTTGCGGGCATCCTGGTCGGCACCATCCTGCTCGGCGGCCTCTCGGACTATTTCGGCCGCAAACGCATGTTCATCGCCGAAATGATTATTTTCTGCCTGTTCCTGGCGCTGCTCATCATGGTGGGGAGCTTTTGGTCACTCGTGATCTGCCTGTTCGGCATTGGCATGGCGCTCGGCTGTGATTATCCGACCGCGCATATGATCATCTCCGAGAGCATCCCGAGCGTGTCGCGCGGTCGTCTTGTGCTCGGCGCCTTCGCTTTCCAGGCGGTGGGCGCCATGAGCGGCATCGCGGTCGGCGCCCTCGTGCTCATGCTCTACCCGGACATCGACGCCTGGCGGTGGATGTATGCAACCGCCCTGGTGCCGGCAGTGATCATCACCATCGGGCGCTTCTTCATCCCGGAAAGCGCCAACTGGCTGATCGTGCGCGGTGCACACGAACACGCCGAAAAAGCCGTGTCACGCCTGCTCCACCGCACGCCGCGCTACCCGCAGAAAGTGGAGCTGACGCGGCATGTGGTCGACGAACACAGCGCGTCGAAACAGAGCTTCTTCGCGCTATTCAACTCGAAGAATCTCCGAGCCACCATCTTTTCTTCGGCGCCGTGGCTGTTCCAGGATCTCGGCACTTACGGCATCGGCGTCTTCACCCCTACCCTCATTGCTGCCGCTCTCGGCAGCGGGCCAGACAAGATCCGCAGTCCCGCCGACCTGATCGCGAGCGGCATCCATTCGGCTCAGGCCGCGGCGCTCACAACGTCGCTGCTGATCGTCGGCATCATCTTCGCCATCGCGCTGTCGGACACCTTGGGACGCATCAAGTTGCAGATCTTCGGGTTCCTCGGCTGCGCGGTCGGGTTGGGTATCGCCTCGCTGTCGATCGACGCGGATGGCCCGACCAGGCTGTACCTGATCATGGCGGGCGTGATGCTGTTCAACTTCATGACCAATATCGGCCCCAACGCGCAAACCTACCTGCTCGCGGGCGAGGTATTCCCGACTGAAGTGCGCGGGATGGGCGCGGGCTTCGCGGCGATGATCGGCAAGGTCGGCGCGGTTGCCACCACCTACGGCTTCCCGATCCTTCTCGCCAGCATCGGAACGCGCTCGCTGCTTTACGCCCTGGTCGTCAGCTCCGTGTTGGGCGCCATTGTGACCTGGATGTACCGCATCGAAACCACCGGCGTGAACCTCGACCGCATCGGCCGCGAGCCGCAAGCGCAAATTCCTGAAACCCAAAAGGCGGCCGCATGATCACGCTCTCCCATCGCTCCCGGAATTTCCGTCTGGGCCTGCTCGCAGCTGCGTTGCTCTCGACTTCGATTGGCGTCTTGGCGGCGGCTCCATCTCAGGCCGCCACCATCACGCTCAGCGAAACCGGCTCCACACTGCTCTATCCGCTGTTCACGCGGTGGATTCCCGATTACGCCAAGATCAATCCCGACGTGACGTTGACTGCTGCGGCTACCGGCTCCGGGGCCGGCGAAGAAGCCGCGCTCGCAGGCAAGGCCAGCATCGGGACCTCAGACGCCTATCTCTCCGACAGAGTGGCGGCGCAGAATCCGAACATCCTCGATATTCCGCTCGCCATCTCGGCCCAGACGATCAACTACAACCTTCCGGGCCTCAACGGCACGAATATCAAGATCGACGGACCGGTCCTCGCCGCGATCTATTCCGGTACCGTCACGCAGTGGGACGATCCGGCGATCAAAGCGATGAACCCGGGCGTAACACTCCCACACCAGACGATCATTCCGGTCCGCCGGGCCGAGGGCTCCGGCGATACCTTCATCTTCACTCAGTTCTTGGATTTCTCGACCGAGACCGCGGTCAACGAGCCCGGCTATGACGCCACCATCTCGGGGACCAACGTCGGCACCGTGATGGCCTGGCCCAAGGTTGGCACCGCCATCTCCTGGCCCAAGGTCGCCGCGGAAAAGTCGGCGACCGGCAACGACGGCGTCGTGAAGATGCTCGCCGCCACCCCTTACGCGATTGGCTACGTCGGGATCAGCTACGCGGACCAGATCACCAAGGCCGGTCTCGGCACCGCCTTGGTGAAAAACCAGGATGGCAAGTTCCTGCTTCCCACGCCGCAGTCGATCGCCCATGCCGCCGCCCGGCTCGATCCCCGCACGCCCCCTTATGAGCGCATCACCCTCATCTTTGCTCCTGGCGAGGACAGCTACCCGCTGATCAACTACGAATATGCCATCGTTTCAAAAAGGCAGCCCGACGCCGCAACGGCCGACGCGCTGCGCACCTTCCTGCTGTGGAGCATTTCGGGAATTGGCGGTAACAGCGCGAAATATCTCAAGCCCGTCGGATTTATCCCGCTGCCGGACTTCATACGCGGACTGAGCGAAAGGCAGATCGGCGAGATCGTCGACGTCAAGTCGCAATAGCCGGTCCTGCTGCGTGGACAGAGCGGGTCATGATCCGCTCTGTGTCAAAAATCGCGTTCCATGGTTGGGTGCCTAGCCTTTGATCTGCCGCCCGGCACGCGCGTCGGCGATCAACGCCGTGAAAGCTTCGAGTGCGGCCTTCGCGGTGTTGACATAGGTGTCGGTCTTGGAGTTGATCCACTTTTCCGCGTAGCCGATCGCTGTGTGCGCGAGCCGCACGCGGCCGTCGAGCCACGGCCCGCCGCCGAAGCCGCCGATCACCGGGATTTTCACGGCCTTCACCACCGCCGCACCGGCGACTGGGCCGGAATTGGTGAAATCAAGGAGTGCCGCACCGCACTCTTCGAGAAGCTTCGCTTCAGCAACGAGTTTTTCCGCAGCCTCCGCTGCCGCCTGCGCCTGCGGCGAACTCTGCGCGCTGTAGGGAATCCCGTATTTGACCGCGGTCTGCGGCGTGAGCCCGAACTGGGCAAATACCGGAACACCGGCGTTCACCAGGGCGCGGACGGTGTCGGGGAATTCGGCTGCGGCGTCGACCTTGATCATGTCGGCGCCACCCTCCTGCATCAGGCGAACGGCGGCAGTGAGCGCGGCCGCAACGCCCTCCTGCACCGGGCCGTACGGCATATCGCAGCTAACGAGCGCACGCTCGACGCCGGCGCGGACCGCCTTGCAGCAGATCAGCATCTCTTCCATCGTCACTTCGACGACTTCAGAACGTCCCCAGAGATTGACACCCACCGAATCCCCGACTGAGACGAAGTCCACGCCCGCGCGATCGGCGATCCGCGCGATCTGATAATCCCACGCTACGACGCCGATACTTTTCTTTCCGTCCCGCTTCATTTGCTGAAGGGCGGAAATGGTCATCTTGGCGTTCATGCTGTGCCCCCGCCGGATGTTGGCCTTGAAATGAGCGAATGCGCGACGGGACCAACGCTGCTATTGCGCCGGTTTCGGCTTGACGACCCGCTTGGAAGCCGCGGCGGCCGGTTTGAACTTCCCCTCCGGCTTGCCCTTGGGCTTGCCCGGCTTGGCGACCGCCGCAACGCGTTTACGCACGGAAACCGGAGGCGGCTTCCAACCCGGAGGTCGCGTCGGCCCGGTATAGACCACAGTCGGCACCACGGGCGCGCCGTCGGACAACAGATTCAGGTTCTTTGCAGTCGGCGCGCGCAGCGCCGAGAGCAGCACTGAGAATTTCGGCGTGGCGTCCGCGGCGTCGCCATTGCCGTTGCCGTTGGCATCAGCCCCGTCCAAACCTTCGTCATCGGATTCCGCCTGCTGCATTCGCTTGCGGTGCGGCCCGCACATCTGGTCTTTCAGGTTCGGCGGATCGGCTTCGATGGGCTTAAGCTCATTGACGGTACCGAGCGAGGGTATGAGCCACGACAGCGGATTCTGACGGAAGCCGCTTTCCAGCATTTCCGCCGCCTTGACGGCGCGGGCCGCACCCGATGGCGCACCGAGCACGACCGCGATCAATTGTTTGTTATCGCGAGTCGCGGTGGCGACGAGGTTGAACCCGGACGCACAGATGAAGCCGGTCTTCATGCCGTCCGTGCCGGGATACCGGCCGAGCAGCGGATTGTAATTACGCACCACGCGGCGGCCGTACTGGATGGCCGGAATGTGCCAGTAGAAACTGTATTGCGGAAACTCGCGAATGAGTGCGCGCGCCAAAATGGCGAGATCGCGCGCCGATGTGATCTGACCGTCGGCCGGCAAGCCGTTAGGATTGACCCAGTTGGATTCGCTCATGCCGAGGCGGTGCGCCGTCTCGGTCATTTGTTGCGCAAAACCGTCGACGCTGCCGCCTATGCCCTCCGCCAGCACCATGGCCATGTCGTTCGCCGATTTGACCATCATCATCTTGATGGCGTTATCGACCGTGACCTGAGTGCCGGCCGGAAAGCCCATTTTGGTCGGCGCCTGCATGGCGGCCGTGCGCGATACCGTGAACAGCGTGTCGAACGTGATGCGATGGTCGCGGATCGCGCTCAGCGTCACATAGAGCGTCATCAGCTTCGAGGTCGACGCTGGATACCACGGATATGTCGCGTTATCCGCCTGCAGCACCTTACCGCTCGCGACATCGACCAGAATCGTGGATTCGGCATGCGCCGGCGGCGCCAAAGCTGCGGCCAGGAACAAGCCGACGAGAGCGGAACCGAACGCGCCTGCGAACACCGGCGTCCGAAAGGCAAGCTTACAAGTCACGTGTCGCGGTCCGTTCGGTTGGCCGTGGCCGAGGCCCACGGCAAGGCGGATTTCAGCAAGCCTGCGCGGCTCCCTATGTAACAGCATGGCGGTCTCGAACGCAAAGCCGATCAGGGCTAAGGTTGTGCAGTGCAAATTTGACTAGGCCATAGACCAGCAAAAGCGACTAAAGTTCGGCAACGCGACAATTTGGCAGGTACTTTCTTGGCAGATCATTAGATCGTTACGGCCGCATAAGCGATGACAATGGAGCGAACATGACCGGATGCATCGTGGGGTGGGCGCATACGCCATTCGGCAAACTTGCCGACGAAACCGTCGAGAGCCTTGTTGTGCGAGTAGCGAACACGGCGCTGGCCGATGCCGGTGTCGCCGCCAAGGACGTCGACGAGATCGTGCTCGGCCACTTCAATGCCGGCTTCTCGGCGCAGGATTTTACCGCCTCGCTGGTATTGCAGGCCTCTCCCGATCTGCGCTTCAAACGCGCCACCAGGGTCGAAAACGCCTGCGCCACAGGTTCGGCAGCGGTCCATCAGGGCCTCAAATCGATCGCGGCGGGGGCGGCGCGAGTCGTGCTCGTTGTTGGTGTCGAACAGATGACGACAACGCCCGGTCCTGAGATCGGACGGAATCTCCTGAAAGCATCCTACGTACGCGAGGAAGCGGACATCGACGGCGGCTTTGCCGGGATCTTCGGCAAGATCGCCTCGCTCTATTTCCAACGCTGGGGCGATCAATCCGATGCGTTGGCGCGGATTGCGGCGAAGAACCACAAGAATGGCGTCGGCAATCCCTATGCGCAGATCCGCAAGGATCTTGGCTATGACTTCTGCCGCGCCGAGAGCGACAGGAACCCGCGCGTCGCCGGACCGTTGAAACGCACCGACTGTTCGCTCGTCTCCGACGGCGCCGCCGCGCTGGTGCTCGCCAACGTCGAGACTGCCCTGACGTTGAACAAGGCGATCGTGTTCCGCGCTGCCGAGCATGTGCAGGACTTCCTGCCGATGTCGCGGCGCGACGTGCTCAAATTCGAGGGCTGCGCTCTGGCGTGGCAGCGCGCGCTGGCGAAGGCCGGCGTTGGGCTGAAGGATTTATCGTTCGCCGAGGTGCATGACTGCTTCACCATCGCCGAGCTGATTGTCTATGAGGCGATGGGGCTGGCTCCGGAAGGCCAAGGCGCGCGTGTTATCGCCGATGGCATCTCCGCCAAGGACGGCGCTTTGCCGATCAATCCATCCGGCGGCCTCAAGGCCAAGGGCCATCCAATCGGCGCCACCGGCGTGTCGATGCACGCGATTACGGCGATGCAGCTGACCGGCACCGCCGGCGACATGCAGATCAAGGACGCCAAACTCGGCGGTGTCTTTAATATGGGCGGTACCGCCGTCGCCAATTACGTGAGCATTCTCGAGCGGCTGAGATAGGTCTTCCGCTACCTTGGCTTCTGCTCACTCGACGGGGACAGGCAAAGAGACGAACTCCGCCTCGACGAACTCGGCGAAAAATCCGCCGAGCCGATGCAGTTCGTCGAAGGTGCCGGTCTCGACGATACGGCCGTTGCGAAATACCAGAATACGCGTGGCGTTCCGGATCGTCGCAAGACGGTGCGCGATCACGAAGGTGGTGCGCCCTTTCATCACTTCGTCGAGCGCGAGTGTGACTTTCGTCTCGGTGACCGGATCGAGAGCGCTGGTTGCTTCGTCGAGGATGAGAATCGGCGGGTCCTTCAGCAACGCGCGGGCAATCGCCAGCCGCTGCCGCTCGCCGCCGGAGAGCAACCGGCCGCGCTCGCCGATATCGGCCGCAAAACCGTCCGGCTTGCGCTCGATGAAGTCGAGCGCCTGCGCCCGCCTCGCCGCCTCGCGCAGGTCGGCCTCGCTTGCATCCGGCTTGCCGACGCGCAGGTTCTCGGCAATCGAACGGTTGAACAGCAGCGTTTCCTGAAACACCACCCCGATATTGTGACGCAGCGCCGTCAGTTTGAAATCGCGGATGTCGATGCCGTCGACCGCAATCGATCCCGATTGCGGATCGAACGCGCGGTGCAGCAGCGCCAACGCGGTTGATTTGCCGCTGCCGGTCGGCCCGACCAGCGCCACGGTTTCACCGGGCATAGCCGTGAAGCTCAGGTTCGACACCGCCGGCTGGCGGCCGTCGTAGGACAGCGACACGTTTTTGAACTCGACGCGGCCGCGCACGCGTCCAGGATCGATGGCGTCGGGACGATCGCGCAATGCCGGCACAGTATCGAGCACGTCGAAGAATTCGATCAGTTTCGGCGCGTCGAGGAACATGCGGTTGGCAAAGGTCACAGCCTGCTCGAGCCGGGCGATCAGCAGGCCAGAAATACTCATGAAACTGACGATCTGGCCGATGGACGCGAGGCCGATGAGCTTAAGGTAGGTGCCAAACACCAGAATGATCAGCATGGTGAGTGTCGTGCCGGCGCGGGTCAGCACGGCGACACCGGCCCACCACGTCAAAATCGGCAGCTGCGCGTCGAGCAGCGCGTTGACGAGATCGCGCAGTCCGGACACTTCACGGTCGACGCGTGCATAGCTCTGGACCAGCGCGACATTGCCGAGCGTGTCGGCCGCGGTCTCGGCCATTGCGGTGTAATGCTGCTCGACCGTGCGCTGCAAACCGAACGCCTTGTGAACGACCAACAGCGTCAACGCGGCAAACGCTCCACACAAGCCGAGCAGGGGCATTGCCAGACGCCAATTGAGCACCAGCGTGATCGGCAGCAGGACACCCACGAACACGAAGGCCGCGAGATATTCGCGGAAGAAGGTCAGCCAAAGCCACCACATTGTATATGTGCCGCTCAGCATGACTTTCACCTGCCGGCCCGAATGGGCGGCGGTGTGAAACGCCAGCGGCAGCTGCAGCACGTGCTCGAAAAAGTCGGCCGTCACCATGTTGCGCCGGCGATGCGCCAGCCGGTCGGCAGACCAGGCGACCAGCGCCGCGGCGACAACGATGAACAGGCCGAGGCCGACCCACGTGCCAATCAACGGCGCCAGCACGCGTGCTGCCGCCTCAAGGCCGGCCGGCAACGCGCCCGTGAGCCGATCGATGATGCGGCCGAACAGAACCGGTTCGACAAATTGAGACACCGCCAGCGCAACGTTGGCGATCGCCAGCGTAATTGCGAGGCGCGCCTCGGGCGCGAGCAGTCCCAAAACGCGGCCATAGAGCCGAAGAAACGACATGGTGTCCGACAGTTCAGTGCCGTTGCAGTTGAAATATGACTAACACGGCAGCCGGCAAGGGTGCTGCAAACGCCGCTTGACGGGCTCGGCCAACCCTTGTATTTAACCATATAGTTATTTAACTGGATGGTTCATGACAGGCCTCGACAGCACTTTTTCTGCCCTCGCCGACCCCACCCGCCGCGCCATTCTGGCCCGGCTGGCGCTCGGCGAAACTTCGGTCATGGAGCTTGCCAAGCCCTTCGCCATGAGCCTGCCGGCCGTATCCAAGCATCTGAAGGTGCTGGAACGCGCCGGACTGATCACGCGCTCCCGCGAGGCGCAGTGGCGGCCGTGCCGCATCGAGCCACTCGCACTGAAGGAAGTCGATAACTGGCTCGATCACTACCGCCGTTTCTACGATGAGAGTTTTGATCGCCTCGGCGACTATCTGAAAAAGCTGCAGGCAAAAGAACCCAAGGGCAAAACACCGAAAGTCAGGAGTACCGAACATGGCCGCAGGAAATAGTGTCGATACGACCAGCGATCCACGCGCCATCGTCGGCACGCGCGAATACGACGCGCCGCGCGATCTGGTGTTTTCCGTTTTCACCGATCCGAGCCACCTCGCGCAGTGGTGGGGGCCGAACGGTTTTAAGACCACGACGCTCAGTTTCGACATGCGGCCCGGCGGCGTCTGGCGCTTCGTCATGCACGGCCCAGACGGGCGCGATTATCAGAATCGCATCACCTACGAGGAAATCGTGCCCCCGGAACGCATCGTCTACCGCCATGGCGGCGGCGATGACGTCGAGCCGGTGCAGTTTCGGCAAACGATCACGTTCGAGGATCTGGGCGATCGCACCCGCATCGTCTGGCGCGGCGACTTTCCGAGCGCGGCCGAACGCGACCGACTCATCAAGGACTACGGCGCCGACAGCGGCTTGGCGCAAACCATGGCGCGGCTTGCCGACTACGTGGCGGCACAGTCCGGGCGCTCGCCCCGCATTGCGAACGCATAGGAAGCCTCATGTCGAAAGTGATCGTGTGCGCGTTCTCGCTCTCACTCGACGGTTTTGGCGCCGGGCCAAACCAAAATTTGGACAACCCGCTCGGCCTGAATGGGATGGCGTTACACCAGTGGGCCTTCAAAACCCGCACTTTCAGAACGATGTTCGGCCAGGACGGTGGAGAAACCGGCGTGGACGATGAGTTCGCGATGCGAAGCTTCGAAAACGTGGGCGCGTGGATTCTCGGCCGAAACATGTTCGGGCCCGTGCGTGGGGCATGGCCGGATGAAAGTTGGAAGGGCTGGTGGGGTGAAAATCCGCCGTATCATGTGCCGGTGTTTGTGCTCACCCACTATCCGCGCGCTCCCATCGCCATGGCGGGCGGCACGACCTTTCATTTCATCACGGATGGAATTGAGTTTGCCTTGCGGCAGGCACTGGACGCGGCCAAGGGCAAAGACATCAGGATCGGCGGGGGAGTGTCGACAGTGCAGCAATACCTGCGCGCTCGCGTCATCGATGCGATGCACCTTGCGGTCGCGCCGGTCTTTCTCGGCGCGGGCGAAAATCTATTTGCAGGTCTTGATCTGCGTACGCTCGGATACGCATGCGTGGATCGCGTTTCGACGCCCGGCGCCGTTCATCTCACTGTGCAGAGACAGGACTAACCCGAACCGGCGGAAATTTCATCTCGTGTGTCGGCGCGAAGCACGGCCGTTCGTCTTGAGGCATGGGAGATATTTCGGGAAGGACAGGTGTCATGCTCGACGTGCTGCTCTGCTATGGCTTCGCCGTCCAGATAATTCGAACCGGTTATTTTGCGCTGGTCACGGACTTGTTCCGGCAGGCTTGGGCTACGTGTCGCGGCCTCGTCATAGCGGCTGCCCGACTGCCATCACGCAATGGCGCTCCAATTCTTCGCAACGCCGGCGAAATCGTCGTACAGCGTCTGGTTCGACTGGAAACTCAATTTACTTCAATGACATAGTTCCACCCGGACGTGCCGTCAAAATTTCCAATCTGGCTGTCGGAATGGGGCATAGTCGTTCGTCCTTGGGGAACTGGAGGGACCATGCTGTACGCATTTCTGTGCTGCCACGACGAGGGCATCGTCAATTCCTGGACCAAGGAACAGGACGACGCGGTGCTCGCCAAGCGCGCCAAGGTCACCGACAAGCTGGCGGCGCGCGGCAAGCTCGGCCCCGCCGTGCGCCTGATGCCGACGACGGCGGCGACGACCGTGCGCATGGGCCGCGACCCGGTCGTGCTCGACGGCCCGTTCGCCGAGACCAAGGAAGCGCTGCTCGGCTTCTATCTGATCGATTGCGACTCGCTCGAAGAGGCGATCGACATCGCGAAAGACATCGGGCGCGACGAGAAGGTCATTTTCGAAATCCGGCCGGTGAAGCTCTATCTGCCGAAAGACAAAGCTTCGTGAGCGACGTCGCCTGGATCGATTCGGTGCTGCGTTCGGCCCGGCCGCAGGCGGTCGGCGCGCTGGTGCGCTATTTCCGTTCGCTCGACCAGGCCGAGGAGGCCTTTCAGGAAGCCTGTTTGCGTGCGCTGAAGAACTGGCCGATCAACGGGCCGCCGCGCGATCCGGCTGCGTGGCTGGTACTGGTCGGCCGCAATGCCGGTCTCGACGAAACCCGCCGCCGCGCCAAAAGCGGCCCGCTCCCCGCCGACGATCAGATTTCCGATCTCGGTGACGCCGAAGCCGACATCGCCGAGCGGCTCGACAACTCGCATTATCGCGATGACGTGCTGCGCCTGTTCTTTATCTGCTGCCATCCCGATCTGCCGGCCGTTCAGCAGATCGCGCTGGCGCTGCGCATCGTTTCGGGTCTTTCGGTCAAGGAGATTGCGCGCGCCTTTTTGGTCAGCGAAAGCGCGATGGAACAGCGCATCACCCGCGCCAAGAGCCGCGTCGCGCGCGCCGATGTGCCGTTCGAAGTACCCGGCGCGGCGGAGCGCGCCGAGCGCCTCGCCGCGGTTGCGGCCATGATCTATCTGGTCTTCAACGAAGGCTATTCGGCGAGTGGCGGCGACCGTCATGTGCGCGTGCCGCTATGCGACGAAGCGATCCGGCTGGCGCGCCTGCTGCTCGGACTGTTCGCCGGCGAACCGGAGATCATAGGGCTGACGGCGTTACTGCTGCTACAGCATGCACGCACCGCAGCCCGTCTCGACGCCGACGGCGAGATTATTCTTCTTGAAGAGCAGGATCGCAGCCTCTGGGATCGGGACATGATCGCCGAAGGCCTGGCGCTGATCGAGAAGGCGCGCCGCCATCGCCGCCCTGGCCCGTATCAGCTCCAGGCCGCCATCGCAGCCGTGCACGCACGCGCGCCGCAGGCAGCCGAGACCGATTGGGCGGAAACTGATCAACTCTATGCCGAACTTGAACGGGTGCTGCCTTCGCCGGTGGTGACGCTCAACCGCGCCGTGGCGGTGAGCAAAGTGCAAGGACCTGCCGCCGCGTTGGCGATGATCGAGCCACTGGCCGAACAGCTGAATGGCTATTTTCACTTTTTCGGACTGCGCGGCGGATTGCTCATGCAACTCGGCAGATGCAGCGAGGCGCGCATCGCCTTCGATCAGGCGATCGCGCTTGCGCATACTCCGGCCGAGGCGGCGCATATCCGCCGGCATCTTGATCGCCTCATGGCGGAAGGCCGGCCGGCATGAAAAATATTTTTGATACCTGTCGGCGCGAACCAAGGCCACGCGACCTTGGTTCGATCGAAGGGGCTGGGCAATCCAGCCATCCGGAACTTCAAACGGGTAAACCAGGAGAGTGACATGCAGGTTCAACCCTACATCAGCTACGAGGGCCGCTGCGACGAAGCGATCGCGTTCTACGAAAAAGCTGTCGGCGCCAAGGTCGACATGCTCATGCGCTTCAAGGAAGCGCCGGACCAGTCGATGGTTACGCCGCAGAGCAAGGACAAGGTCATGCACGCCGCGCTTCACATCGGCGATACGCAAATTCTGATGTCCGACGGACGCTGCCAGGGCAGCCCCAATTTCAACGGCATCGCGCTGGCGCTGAGCGCGCCGACCGATGCGGATGCGGAACGGATGTTCAACGCACTGGCCGATGGCGGGAAGGTGAATATGCCGCTGACGAAGACGTTCTTTTCGTCGCGATTCGGCATGCTCGCCGACAAATTCGGCGTCGGCTGGATGGTGCTGGTCGCACACGATTGAGAGACTCAAAGCAGCGAAATGACGGAGTTGGAAGATGTTGGCTGAAAGCAAAATCTCGGATTTCGTCATTTCGCGCGTATTCGATGCGCCGCGCGATCTGGTCTGGCAGTGCTTCACCGATCCGGAGCGCATGAAGGAATGGTGGGGCCCGAAGGGCTGCACCATCGTGGCCTCGAACATGGATTTCCGCGTCGGCGGGACCTATCTGGGCGCGATGCGCGATCCTGGCGGCAACGTCATGTGGGGCAAGTTCGTTTACCGCGAAATCACTCCTCCGCTGCGGCTTGTCTGGGCCCATTCGTTTTCGAACGAGGCCGGCGGCATCACCCGGCATCCGCTCAGCGCGACGTGGCCGCTCGAATTGCTCACGACCGTCACCTTCGAGGAGCAGCCCGGCGGCAAGACCAAGGTCACACTCACTTGGGCGCCCCTCAATGCGACCGCCGAAGAGCGGCAAACCTTCGATGCGGCCCATGACGGCATGCGCGGCGGCTGGGGCGGCACGTTCGAGCGTCTCGACGCGTATTTGGCTTCCGCGAAATAGTGGCTGGGCACATCACGTAAAGGGAGTTTCTGATGGCGAGCATCGGACAAAAGCTGACACCATGCCTGTGGTTTGACACGCAAGCCGAAGAAGCGGCGAATTTTTACATCTCCGTCTTTGCCAACTCACGGATCAAACAGATCAGCCGATACGGCAAGTCTGGCCAGGACGTTCACAGCAAGGAGCCGGGCTCCGTCATGATGGTTGCGTTTGAACTTGAAGGACAGACCTTCACGGCGCTCAACGGCGGGCCGCAGTTCAAATTCAGCGAAGCGATCTCGTTCCAGGTCATGTGCGACAGTCAGGACGAGATCGACCACTTTTGGAGCAGACTGAGCGAGGGAGGCCAAGAGGGCCCATGCGGCTGGCTCAAGGACAGGTATGGATTGTCCTGGCAAATCGTACCATCAGCGCTGCCGCAGTTGATTTCGCAATCGAGCGGCGCCGCGCAGGACCGCGTGATGAGCGCTGTCATGAAAATGAAGAAGTTCGATATCGAAGCACTCAAGCAGGCTCAGGCCGGTTAGCTGGCATATCAGGGGGACGAAGACATGATCACGACAATCATAATCGCCGTAGCTGTCATTGTGGCGGCCGTGCTGGCCTATGCGGCGAGCAAGCCGGATATCTTCGCTGTGAGCCGCACGACACTGATCGCCGCACCGCCTGAGCAGATCTTTCCGCTGATCGATGACCTGCACGCGCAATCCGCATGGTCGCCGTTCGAAAAAGACCCAAACATGAAGCGCACTCACAGCGGCGCGCCGCGCGGCAAGGGCGCGGTCTACGAATGGGACGGCAACCGGCAAGTCGGGGCGGGACGGATCGCAATCACCGATTCCATCCCATCGTCGAAGGTGGCCCTGCTCCTGGACATGAGCAGGCCGTTTGCGGCGCACAACGCGGTCGAGTTCACGCTTGTCCCGAGTGGAGGCGACACCAATGTGACTTGGGCCATGCGCGGCGCGCAGCCGTTCATCGGCAAGGTGATGGGCCTGTTCATGAATTGCGACAAGATGGTCGGCTCACAATTCGAAGAAGGTCTCGCCAAGCTCAAGCGGCTTGTCGAAACGCAGCCCGCCACCGTCGCAGCGGAGTAAATAGAGAGTGTCTGTCCAGCGGGACTTGCGCAGCGGCGCCTCTCCCCCACATGCGCGGGGGAGGCTAAGCTCGCACGATGGACGCGCCTGATTCCAGGCTGCCGCCGTTTCAAGCTCCCTACGCGCCGCCCGACGAAGCGCTGGCGCAGACCTTTCTCGCCCAGGCGACACGCGGCGACGAAGCCGAACGTCGCGTCGATGCCCGCGCCCGCCGCCTGATCGAAGCAATCCGCGCCAAGGCAACCGGACTCGGCGGCGTCGAGGATTTTCTCCACGCCTATTCGCTGTCGACCAAGGAGGGACTCGCCCTCATGGTGCTGGCCGAGGCGCTGTTGCGTGTGCCCGATGCCGCCACGGCCGACCGGCTGATCGAAGACAAACTCGCGGCCGGCCGCTGGCTCGACAGCGACGTCAAATCCACCGCTCTCCTGGTATCAGCCTCGGCGTGGACGCTCGGCATTGCCGCACGCATCATTCATCCGGGCGAGACGCCGGAAACGATCCTCGACACCATCATGCGCCGCCTCGGCCTGCCGGCGATGCGCACGGCGACCCGCCAGGCGATGCGGCTGATCGGCTCGCATTTCGTGCTCGGGCAGACAATCGACGAGGCGCTCGCCCGCGCACGCAGCCACGCCGATTTCCGTTATTCGTTCGATATGCTCGGCGAGGGAGCGCGTACCGCGCCGGATGCCGAAAAGTATTTTGATGCCTATGCGGGCGCGATCGCGGCTATCGGCGCTCATGCCGGTAATGCCGCCCTGCCCGGCCGCCCCGGGATTTCGATAAAGCTGTCGGCGCTGCATCCGCGCTACGAGGCGGTCTCACGCGAGCGCGTCCTCAAGGCGCTGACGCCGCGCGTGATCGCGCTCGCCGAGATGGCGAAGTCGCACGATCTGCAATGCACCATCGACGCCGAAGAGGCGGACCGGCTGGAGTTGTCGCTCGAGGTGATCGGCCGCGTGCTGCACGATCGTTCGCTCGACGGCTGGGACGGATTTGGACTGGCGGTGCAGGCTTATCAGAAACGCGCCCTGAAGGTCATCGACTGGCTCGAGCAGGCAGCGATTGCGACCGGCCGCCGGCTCACGGTGCGTCTGGTCAAGGGCGCCTATTGGGACACCGAGATCAAGCGCGCGCAGGAGCGCGGCCTTGCCGATTATCCGGTGTTCACCCGCAAGGCCATGACCGATTTTTGCTACATGGCCTGCGTGCGGCGCCTGCTCGCCGCGCGAAGGACTCTGTTCCCGCAATTCGCCACCCACAACGCGCTCACCGTGGCGAGCGTCATCGAGGATGCGGGCGGCGTCGACGGCTTCGAATTTCAGCGCCTGCATGGCATGGGCGAGGCGCTCTACGAGACGCTTATCGCCGAACTGCCGGACCTTGCCTGCCGCGTCTACGCGCCGGTCGGCGGCCATCGCGATCTGCTCGCCTATCTGGTGCGGCGGCTTCTGGAGAATGGCGCCAACTCTTCTTTCGTCTCGGTTGCGGCTGATGCGAGCGTGCCGGTTGAGCAAATACTGCGCCGCCCGCAGCAACGCATCGGCAATCGCGAAGCCGCACGCAATCGCAACATTCCCTTGCCGCGCGATCTTTACGCGCCGGCGCGGCGGAACTCCGCAGGCGTCGAGTTCGGCGAACGCGCAAGTCTAAACGCACTGGTCGCACAAGCTCGCGCCGGCGCAGAACTGCCGGGTGAGGCTGCGCCTGTCATCGACGGCACGGTACGCAGCGGAACCGAGCGCGCGGTGCTGTCCCCAATAGACGGCCAACGGGTCGGCGTTGTTCGCGACGCCGACCCAGCGACCGCCGTAGCCGCCATGGCGGCGGCCGCCGCCGGCTTCGCGCGCTGGGCGGAAACCTCAATCGAAGATCGCGCCGCAACACTCCAACATGGCGCCGAGTGCCTCGAAGCGCATCGCGGCGAATTGCTGGCGTTGCTGCAAAGCGAGGGCGGCAAAACGCTCGACGACGCGCTCGCAGAATTTCGCGAAGCCACCGACTATTGCCGCTACTACGCGGCGCAGGCGCGCAGCGCGCTTACAGCACAGCAGATGCCGGGACCGACCGGCGAGAGCAACGTGCTGCGCTATCGCGGCCGCGGCGTATTTGTCTGCATCAGCCCGTGGAATTTTCCGCTCGCGATCTTTCTCGGCCAGGTGACAGGCGCGCTCGCCGCCGGCAACGCGGTCGTCGCCAAGCCGGCAGAACAGACGCCGCTTATTGCCGCGCGCGCGATTGCGCTGCTGCACGAGGCCGGCATTCCGGCGACGGCGCTGCATTTCGTTCCCGGCGACGGCACGATCGGACAAGCTCTCGTCGCCGATCCGCGCGTCGCCGGCGTTGCCTTCACGGGCTCGACCGAAGTCGGCCAGTTCATTAACCGCGCACTCGCGGCAAGGAATGGACCGATCGTGCCATTGATCGCCGAGACCGGCGGCATCAACGCCATGATCGTCGACGCGACCGCCTTGCCCGAACAGGTCACCGATGACGTGATCGCGTCGGCGTTCCGCTCGGCCGGCCAGCGCTGCTCGGCGCTGCGGCTTCTCTGCCTGCAGGAGGACGTCGCCGAACGCATCCTCGAGATGCTGGTCGGCGCCGCCCGCGAACTGAAAGTCGGCGATCCGCGCGAACCCGCGACGCATGTCGGCCCGGTGATCGACGCCGATGCCAAGGCAAAGCTCGATCACTGGATTGCCGGCATGGCGGGCGCGGGCCGGGTGCGCTTCCGCCACGACGGGCCGCTTCCTGAGCGCGGTATCTACGTAGCGCCGACCATCATCGAACTCGACAGTGCCGGCGACCTTAAGGAGGAGGTCTTTGGACCCGTTCTGCACGTCGTGCGCTGGCGCGCGGACGATCTCGAGGTCCTGCTCGACGCCATTGCGGGCAACGGGACCGCCCTGACGCTCGGCATCCATTCCCGCATCGACCTGACCGTCGATCGCATCGCGGCGCGTCTGGAAAACGGCAACGTCTACGTCAACCGCAACATGATCGGCGCCGTGGTCGGCACTCAGCCGTTCGGCGGAGCGGCCCTGTCGGGTACCGGGCCCAAGGCCGGCGGCCCGAATTACCTGCGCCGCTTTGCCGCCGAGCAGACCGTCACCGTCAATACGGCGGCGGCGGGCGGCAATGCCAGCCTGCTCGCGCAGGACGAGTAAAGCCCGGAATGAACGCGCCGCCGCGCCATTAACACAATCGCGACAAGATCGCGTTATTCTGATGACCCCATGACTGATTCGATCACCCGCCTCCATCAGGCCACGCTGGATTGCCGGCACGACGACCCGTCGACGTCGCGCACCGCCCGCCTGTTGCGCTCGGGACGCAACAAGATGGCCAAAAAGCTCGCCGAGGAGGCGGTCGAGGTGGTCATCGACGCCATGAACGGCGGCCGGGAAGCGGTCATCAGGGAAAGTGCCGACTTGATCTACAATCTCGTCGTGCTGTGGGTCGCGACCAACATCCGCCCCGACGACGTGTGGAAGGAAATGGACCGGCGCGAGCGGCTCCTTGGCATCGCTGAAAAAGTGCCCAAGAAGAAGCTGATTGAAGATACCACCCGCCGGAAGATCGTCGTCCTCGAAGGCCGGCGCGTCCGCAAGCGGCGTTGACGCGCCCTCCTTTCTCAAGTTCTTTGGCTCCGCATGCTCGACCACGCCCTGTCGGTGCTCGTGTCCTTCGTGGTTGCGGTCATTTCGGCCGCCGGATACCTCGGCGTGGCAGGCCTGATGGCGATCGAATTGGCCTGCATTCCGCTACCATCCGAAATTATCATGCCGTTTGCCGGGTACCTGGTGTCGGTGGGCCGCTTCGGTCTGATCGGCGCAGCGACCGCAGGCGCGATCGGCTGTAATATCGGCTCGACCATCGCTTATCTGGTGGCGGCTCATGGCGGCCGCGCGGCATTCGAGCGGTGGGGCCGCTATGTGCTGGTCCGCCACGAAGAGCTCGACCGCGCCGAAAGGTTCTTCGCACAGTACGGTGCCGCCACGGTGTTTATCGGCCGGCTCCTCCCCGTGATCCGGACCTTCATTTCCTTCCCTGCGGGTCTGGCGCGGATGCCGATGCTGAAATTCCAGTTCTACTCGTTCGCCGGTTCATGGCCGTGGTGTTTCGCGCTCGCCTACGTAGGCATGGTGCTGGGCGCGCGCTGGGACAACGATCCGACGCTGCGGCGCCTGTTCCACGAATTCGATGCCGTCATCGTCGCGATCCTGGCCACCGGTTGCGCGTGGTTCGTCTGGTCGCGCTGGCGGGAAGTTCGGCGACCGCGATAAAGGGCCGAAAGGCCCAGATTGCGCACTTTGCTGCCGGCCTAGTGCGCCAATTGTGTCCTTGCCGCTGCCTAAATTGGCCGCCACAATCGCCGCGGGCTGGCTGGCGATAGGGACAGCATCGGCGAATCGTGATGACCAGATCTGCATATCCGCGCCGGCATGGCGCGCTGGCGATGACGTGGCTTCTCGCCGCGTCGCTGTCGCCGGCCGCAACGGCCGTCGCACAGACCGCCCAACCGCCAGCGCCCAACGGCGCGGTCACCGTGCCGGCCACCCCGGCACAAGCGGCGCCGCCTGCCGCGACCCAGGCTGCGGCTCCCGCGTCGCAGCCGCGCGGCATGTTTCCATCGCAGCCGCCGCCGGCCGCCGGGCAGGCCGGATTCATCTACGAATTCGGCCGCTGGTGGGACAACACCCATGCCGGCGCCAGCGGTGCCGCGGAGGCGACACAGGATGCGCTCAAGCATGCGGCCGAAGCCACCAAGGAGGCGGCGACCGCTCTGATCCGCATACCGACCGGGCGCTTCATCGAAGTTCACCAGCGCTGTGCGACCGCACCCAACGGCGCGCCCGACTGCCGCTCAGCGGCAGCGAATGTCTGCCGCACCAAGGGCTTTCAAGACGGCAACCCGGTCAACGTCCAGTCGTCGCAAAACTGCCCGCCCGCAGTCTGGATGTCCGGCCGCGAGCCCCACGCGGGCGAGTGTCCGCAGGAAACTGTCGTCCTGATGGTCGCCTGCCGCTGAACTAACGGACCTTGGATTGGACATACGCTTGACGAGTTCGCGGCCAGGTGGGCGAATGTCGAACTCGCTTCACCGGGAAAGGCGCTCTCCTCATGATGTCCAATGCCGATCGCAACAAGGCCGCCGATATTCTCCTGACGGCTGAAAAGGAGCGCAAACAGGCGGTCCAGCTGTCCAAGACATGGCCGGACATTACGATGGAGGATGCCTACGCGATCTCCACCGAAGTGGCGAACCGCAAAATCGCCGCCGGTGCCAAGCTGATCGGCCACAAGGTTGGGCTGACATCGAAGGCGATGCAGCGCTCCTCTCAGATCGACGAGCCCGACTACGGGCACCTGCTCGACAACATGATGATCGCCGACGGGGCGCGCGTTCCGCATGAGAATTTCTGTCTGCCGCGCGTCGAAGTCGAGCTGGCCTTCGTGCTTGGCAAGACGCTGCGCGGGCCGGGCATCGGTCTTACCGATGTGCTGCGCGCCACCGAATATGTCGTGCCGGCCATCGAGATCGTCGACGCACGCCTTCAGGACCCGCGCAAGATTTTCGACACCGTCTCCGATAATGGCGCCGCCGCCGGCATCGCGGTCGGCGGCCGGCCGGTCGGACCACTCGAAGTCGATCTGCGCTGGGTCGGCGGCATCATGTACCGCAATTCCGAAATCGAGGAGACCGGTGTCGCCGCCGGCGTACTCGGGCATCCGGCGCTCGGCGTGGCGTGGCTCGCCAACAAGCTTGGCCAGCACGGTGTGACGCTCGAGCCGGGCCATCTCATTCTCGCCGGTTCCTTCACGCGCGTTGTCTTCGCGCGCAAGGGCGATACGCTGCACGCCGATTTCGGCCTGCTCGGCGGGATTGCTATTCAGTTCGTGTGATGAGCGTTCGCCGCAGCGCGCCGAACAATGCGAGCAGCTCTTGGTGTCGCGTGTGTCCATACGCTGGATCGTTGCCGCGGCCGTAATGGTACTGTCGGCGAGCGTGCTGCATGCGTCGTTGCCATCGCCGACGGCGCCGGGTGTCTCGGGCGCCACATCGGTCGCCGGCCAACTGCTGATCGCAACGCCGGCGCTGAGCGGGCCACCGTTTCAGCGCGCCGTGATCCTGGTGGCCCAGCACGACAGGAACGGCGCGCTTGGCATCGTCATCAATCAACCGCTGGGGGATCGACCGATCGCCAGCCTGCTGCAAGCGGCTGGTGCGGATGCGGACAGCGTTAAGGGAAGCGTGCAGCTCTATTTTGGCGGGCCGGTCGATCCTCGGCTTGGTTTTGTCGTGCACAGCGCCGAGTATCACGGCAAGAGCACGCTCGACATCGACGGCCGGGTGGCGCTGTCGAGCGGCGCGCAAATCTTGCGCGACATCGGGCTTGGCAAAGGCCCGCGGCAAAGCCTGGTGGCATTCGGCTACGCCGGCTGGGCGCCGATGCAGCTGGACACCGAATTGCGCCAAGGCGTGTGGGATACGATTCCGGAGGATCCGGCTCTGGTGTTCGACGACGATCGAACCAAGGTTTGGAATGACGCGATGACGCGGTATAAGCCCAACTGAATTTCGCGAATACCCAGCGCGCTCGCCAGGATCTTCCGATGACCGAACTGCACGGTGTCTTTCCGTATCTGGTGTCGCCGGTCGACCAGACAGGCAGGGTCAAAAGCGAGGTGCTTGCGAGGCTTGCCGGCGATCTCATCACCGCCGGAGTACACGGACTGACACCGCTCGGCTCAACCGGGGAATTCGCTTATCTCAATGGCGCGCAGCGCGCCGAGATCGTGCGCACAACCATCGAAGCGGCCGCCGGCCGCGTGCCTGTCGTGGCCGGCGTGGCCTCGACGTCGACGGCCGATGCGGTCGCGCAGGCGCGGCATTATTCCAAGCTCGGCGCCGACGGCATCCTGGCGATCCTCGAATCCTACTTCCCGCTCGCCGACGCGCAGGTCGAAGCCTATTTCCGCGCGATCGCCGATGCGGTCGAAATTCCGGTCGTGCTGTATACCAATCCGCAATTCCAGCGCAGCGATCTGTCGCTCGATGTCATCGCGCGGCTCGCCGAGCATCCACGCATCCGTTACATCAAGGATGCCTCGACCAATACCGGGCGGCTACTGTCAATTATGAATTGCTGCGCGGGGCTGAAGGTCTTTTCGGCGTCGGCGCATATTCCGGCAGCCGTCATGCTGATCGGCGGCGTCGGCTGGATGGCCGGACCAGCCTGCGTGATTCCGCGCCAGAGCGTGCGGCTCTACGAGCTGTGCCGCGCCGGACAATGGCCGCAGGCGATGGAACTGCAGCGCGCACTATGGCGTATCAACGAAATCTTTGCGCGCTTCAATCTCGCGGCCTGCATCAAGGCAGCCCTCACCCTGCAGGGCTACGACGTCGGCGATCCGGTCGCGCCGCAACGTCCGCTCGGCGCGGAAGAACGCCGCGTCATCGCCGCGGCGCTCGACGCGGTTGCCGGTGCGGGCGAGATGATTTCGGCCTGAGTCGGCGAGCAATTCACCAAGCAATTGTTAATTTCGCCCAACCCATTCTTAACGCTTCCTTGCTAAAGCTCCCGCTCATTTCGCGCCGACAGCGGCGCAGAGGTCGTTGTGGCATCGATCGGTTCCGAACACGCGTCGCGTTCGCGTCTTTTGTCGCGGCCGTCCCGGCTCAGTGTCGCCGGGGCCGTTGAGTGGGCACGCGCTGTTCTGACCGACGGCAGCGACTTTTCGCTGGCGCGGCGGCTTGCCGGCGCCGCGTTTCTCATTCGCGTCGCCGGCGCGGTCCTGGCGTTCGTCTCGCAGATCGCTCTGGCGCGCTGGCTCGGCACCTTCGAGTTCGGCGTCTACGTCTATGTGTGGACCTGGGTGCTGCTGATCTGCGGCATGGTTGATCTCGGCCTCGGTTCGGCCGCCCAGCGCCTGATCCCCGAATACATCGAACATCGGAGCTTCGCGCTGCTGCGCGGATTTCTCCGCGGCAGCCTGTGGCTGGCATCGTCCATTGCGACGGCGGTTGGCATTGTTGCCGCGCTCATCGTCTACGGACTGTCGTCCCGTATCGATCCAAGCACCGTGTGGCCGCTTTACATCGCCTGCGCCGTGCTGCCGATCTGCGGGCTCGGGCAAGTCGCGAGCGGCGTCGCACGCTCTTATGGCTGGGTGAATCTCGGGCTGAGCCCGACTTACGTCCTGCGGCAAATTCTGCTGCTGGCGCTGCTCGGGGTCGCCTTCGTGGTCGGCCTGCCGATGAACGCCGCGACTGCGACGTTGACCGCCGCGGCCGCATGGTGGGCCGTGACGTTCGGTCAATGGGCGGTTCTTGAGCGGCGGCTGACAAAAGTCGTCGAGCCCGGCCCCAAGGTCTACGCGGTGCGCTCGTGGCTATCCGTCTCGACACCGATCTTCGTGGTCGAGGCGTTTTTTCTTCTGCTCACCTACGCGGATGTGCTGGTGCTGCAGATTTTCCGCTCGCCGCGAGAGGTCGGCATCTATTATGCCGCTTCGAAGACGATGGCGCTGGTCGCCTTCATCTATTTCTCCGTGGCGCAGACGCTGGCGCACAAATTCGCCGAATATCACGTCACCGGCGACCGCAAGCGGCTCACCGATTTTCTCGCCATCGCGGTGCGCATGACGTTCTGGCCCTCGCTCGCTGCGATCCTGGCGCTGCTGGCGCTTGGCGAGCCGATGCTGCGGATGTTCGGACGCGAATTCACATCGGGCTATTATCTGATGTTCATTCTGGCCATCGGGCTTCTCGCCCGCGCCTCCGTCGGTCCGGCGGAACGGGTGCTCAACATGCTCGGCGAGAGACGTAGCTGCGCCGTCATCTATGGCGGAGCGTTCGCGATCAACATCGGGCTGTGTTTTATTCTCATTCCGCATCTCGGTGCCTCCGGTGCAGCCATCGCCAATGCGATCACGCTGATCTGCGAGTCGGCCTGCCTGTTTCTGGTCGCCAAACAGCAGCTGGCGCTGCACTGCTTTATTTTCGGCGGACGCAACGGTCGTTGAGGTTCGATCATGACGGTCCATGCGCCGACTGATCTCGCGCCGCATGTGCTGGACACGGCAGCCGCGATCGCCAGCGCCCGCCGCGCCACGGTCGCCGATCGCTACGCCGCCGACTCGCTTATCGTCGAATGGCTCGATCTGACGCAGTTGGATGCCATCATCGACGACTGGCGCGACCTTGCCGCCCGCACGCTGGTACCCAACGCGTTCTACGAACCCGCTTTTGCGCTCGCCGCCGCTCCGGCGTTCGGGCAACACGCCGGCGCATTGCTGGTCTGGTCGGCGGCGCTGCCGCGCAAACTGCTGGGCCTGTTTCCGGCGCGGATCGTGAAACGCCGCTACGGGCTGAAGCTGGCGCTGCTGATCGGCTGGACGCATCCCTACGCACCGCTCGGAACACCACTGGTCGATCGTGAGGCCGCCGAGCCGGTCATCGCCGCTTGGCTCGCGCATCTTGCGGAAAACACGGCGCTTCCCGGACTCGTATTGCTGCCGTTCGTGCCTGATCATGGTCCATTGGCTACTGCGCTCGATGCAACCTTGCGACGGGCGCAAGTGCCGTCGGCGGAGTTCAACGCCCATACGCGCGCCCTGCTGGCGCCTGGCGGTGCGCGATCGGGTTATCTCGAGCATGCGCTCGGCGGGCGCAGGTATCGCGAACTGCGCCGCACGGTGCGCCGTCTGGGCAAGTCCGGTTCCTTGTCTTATACGACGGTGACCGAGCCGGCCGAGGTCTCTGCCGCGCTGGAGGATTTTCTGGCGCTGGAAGCAACCGGCTGGAAGGGCAAAGCCGGCACAGCGGTCGCCTGTGACGCGACCATCCTCGATTTCGTCAAATCGGTGGTCACAGGACTTTCCAGGGAACATAAAGTCGAGATCGACCGGCTGGTCCTCGATGGCCGGCCCGCCGCAATTGGCATTACGCTGCGCAGCGGCGACACCGCGTGGTTCTGGAAGATCGCCTACGACGAAGATCTGGCGCGCTACTCACCCGGCGTATCGCTGATTTCCCTGGTGACGGAACGGCTCGCCGCCGACACAACAATCGTCTGCGCCAATTCATGCGCGACGGCGGATCATGCGGTGATCAATCGTACCTGGAGTGAGCGGCTGGCGCTGCACGATCTGTTGATCGGGGTGCGGCCACAGGCGCATTTTTCGCGCGCCGTGCAGCTTGAACGAATGCGCGGCAAGGCAGTGACCGCCGCCAAAGAGTTGCGCGGGTTTTTGCGCGGTCAGACCGCGCATCGTTGACATTCGCAAACTTTTGCCGCGTAGGTTTCGCGGCTGAGGGTACCGAATGTCCGATCCGATCACCATCCGCATGGGCGGCTACGGGCCGCCGACAACTTCGTTCTCGCACGCGCTCAAGCTGATCGGCGATACGCTTGCGCAGAAATTCGGCGACCGCGTCAGCATAAAGTACGTCTGGAACATTATGGATTTCGGTTATCGGGCCGAGGAAATCCTGTGGCTCGTCGAGGACGGCGTGCTGACGCTCGGTTATCAGTCATCGAGCTACCTCACCGACCGCGTCTTCGAACTCGGCTTCGTCGATCTGCCGTTCATGTTCGATCGCCGCGACGCCGCACGCGCGGCGATAGACGGGGCCCTGGGGCGCTTCCTCGCCGCCAAGATCGAGCAGCGAGTCAACTATCGTATCCTAGGCTGGTTCGAGAACGGCTTCCGCCACATCTCCAACCGGCTGAGACCGATACACACGCCGGCCGATCTGAAAGGCATGCGCATCCGCGTACTGCCGAGCGAGGTGCAAGCCAGGACATTCGAACTTCTTGGCGCCACTCCGGTGCGCTGCGATCTCACCGAAGCCATCGCCGGCATCAAGGCCGGCACGCTCGACGCACAGGAGAATCCGTTCGCCAACACCGTCACCTATGGGGTCCACAAATTCCACCGCTTTCATACCGTGACCAATCATTTCTATATTTCACGGCCGATCTTTTTGCACCGGCCGAGCTTCGACTCGTGGCCGGCGGACCTGCAAGAGGCCATGCGCGACGCGATTACCCGCGCTGTCGCTTTCCAGCGCGAGCTTGCGATCGAGGAGGACGCACAGGCCCGGGCCGCGATCCTCGCGGAGGGTTGCGAGATCGCCGAATTGACCGGGGCCGAACACGCCCAATTTCGCGCCGCCGTCGCGCCGCTCCTGGATGAGGCGCGCAGCACTTACGGCAGCGAGATGTTCGGGTTGATTTAGCCATGAGCAGACCCGCGACCAATTAATCGCGCCGCACCTGCATGCGCTGCCCGACCACCACGGTCGCAATCACGGCGGCTGCGTAAGCCAGCGTGGTCAGCCGGATCGGCTCGCCGTTCACCGACGCGGCGAGCAGGACGATCACGAATGGTTGCAGCAGCATGAGTTGCCCGACGCGGGACACACCGATGATCGCCATGGCTGCATTGAAGACAAAGAACGCGAAGAACTGGCTCACGAAGCTCACGTAGGCGAGCCCCGCCCAAGCCGCCGGCGGCGCGGCCGTCAGATCGTGCGGCCATAGCGCCAACGCCGACAGGGCCGACAGCGGCAAGAAGGCTGTAACCTGCCATGACACCACCTCCCAGCCCCGCATCTTCGTACTCAGCCGGCCTGACAACGCGTATCCGAATGCGCCGGCCAGCACAGCGCCGAGCAGATAGAGATCGCCGATCGCAAAGGTGCGCGCCTCGGGCCAACTCAGCACGAAGGCGAGGACAATCGCCGCGCCGGCGAGGCTCGCGAGCCAGAAGCCCACGCTCGGGCGTTCGCGCGCAACGATTGCGGCCGCGCCGGCAGTGGCGAGAGGCACAATGCCCAGCACCACGCCACCGTGGGCGGCGGGCACGCTCACCATCGCGAGCGCGATGAACACCGGAAAGCCGACAATGGTGCAGAAGCCGCCGAGCAGGACTGCACCCCACTCGGCGCGTGGCGGCAGCGGCCGGCGCAGCACAAGCAGCAGGATGACCCCCGCACAGCCGGCGAGTGCCGCCCGTGCTGCGGTCAGAAACAGCGGATCGATGGTGGCGACGGTGAGCCGGGTGGCCGGCAGCGTGCCAGCGAACAGACAGACGCCGGCCAGGCCAAGCGCCAGCCCGAGTTTCTTGCTATGAGCGATCATTGTTCCGGCGAGTATTTGCGAACCCGGCATGTCCCTACGGCCAGGCCTTTGGGCACGCAACTCTCTATTGTCGAAACAGGCGCGCGCGCCCGCGGCATATTCGGCGCGCCGACATTCTTCGTCGGCGACGAGATGTTCTGGGGCAACGACCGGCTCGACGATGCGCTGGCCTTCGCGGCCGAGCGCGAAGCGGTCCGCTGTGGCGCGCGGCCGTGACCCGCCCTCAGCGCTCGGCGCGGCGCTGGTCATCGCGCTTGGCGAGGATCAGCGACCAGAACACCTTGTATTTCGATTTCGGCGCGTACACCGCGGCGATGCCCATTTTGGTCACTGCCGGATTGAGCATGTTGGAACGGTGCTCCGGCGACGCGCGCCAACCGGAAAATGCTTCCGCCAGCGTGTCGTAGCCTGCGGCGATGTTCTCGACCGCGACCGAGGCGTCGAAGCTCGATTGCTGGATGCGCTGCTGGAACGGCCGCCAGACGCTGTGGTCGAGCTTGTCGCGCTGCGCCATGGCGCGTGCCTGCTGCTCCGCAAGCTTCATCAACTCCGGATCGACGCTCACCGGCGCGAGGCCGTTATTGGTGCGATAGCTGGAGATGACGGCCTGCGCCGCGGCGACGTTGAGCTTGGCGTCGGCGGTCGCCAGGGTGTCGTTGAAGCCTGGCAGGCTTCCGATCGGATTGTTGTTGCCGGCGCAGCCCGCGAGCGCCGCAGCTATCAGAAGGCCGCAGCCGATTGCCGCAGCCAGTCGCCAATTCATGGAAAAATCCCCCGTCGGCGCGACAATGCCTGCACGAAAGTGTCGGAAACGTGAAATCGCCGTCGGATCGCCCAATGCTCAGCATTCGGTAAGGAATCGTTCACCATTCCTTAACGGCAAAAAAACAGGTTGGCGAATACCTTGCGTCGATTCAATTCGATGCAGACACAATGCCCTCTGCCGCAAGTCGATCGAAGCTGAGCCGCCACTGGGGCCCGGTTGCCGCCGCGGGCGGGCTGGGATTTGCCGTCGGGGCGGGCAGCTTGCTGCTGTTGGGCCGTGAGTGGCTTATCCATGCCCTGGCGCAGGCATCCGCGCCAGCCGCCGCGCTGGCCGTCGGCGCGATGCTGGCATGCGTCACCATGAGCCTCGCCGCTGTCGCGACCATCATGCGGGTGCGCAGCCAGTACCGCATGATCCGCTCCGCGCTAAATAGCATGACGCAAGGTCTGTGCATGTTCGACAGCGCTGCGCGCCTCGTGCTCTGCAACGAGCGCTACATCGAAATGTATGGTCTGCGGTCCGAACAGGTGCAGCGCAACACACCGCTGCGGCAGCTCCTCGTCGAACGCACCGCGGCGGGCACATTCACGGGCGACCCCGACGCGTATGTGGCTGAATGCCTCAGACAGGTTGCCGAAGGCCGTACCGAAACCAAGACCGCCGCCATCAAGGACGGCCGCATCGTATCCCTGGTAAGCGGGCCAATGGCTGGCGGCGGCTGGTTGGCGACGCACACCGATGTAACAGATCAATTGTCGGCCGAAAAAGAGCGTGATGCGCTGCGTCAGCGCGAAGAACGGCGTCGCGCCATCAACTCCGCGATTTCGTCGTTCCGCGCGCGAGTCGAAAGTACGCTTAATTCCGTTCGTCAAAGCGCAACGGCGATGAAAACCGCGGCCAAAACGTTGCTGGCGACATCCGACCACACACTGCAACGTACCGAAGGCGCGGTGCACGGCTCCAACGAAGCTTCCGCCAACGTCGAAACCGCCGCGACCGCGGCAGCCGAGTTGTCGAGTTCGATTCGCGAGATCAGCCGGCAACTTAATCAGGCGAGCGACGTCGTGCGCAGCGCGGCCGCCGACGCCAACGCCACCAACGATGACATTGCGGCGCTGGCCCTGGTAGCCGCCAAGATCGGCGATGTGGTCAAGCTCATTCAGGACATTGCCGGCCAGACCAATCTGCTTGCACTGAACGCCACGATCGAGGCGGCACGCGCCGGCGAGGCTGGCCGCGGGTTCGCAGTGGTCGCTTCCGAAGTCAAATCGCTAGCCGTGCAGACCGCGAAAGCCACCGAGGAAATTACCCGCGAAATTCTTTCGGTGCAGAGCTCGACCAGCAATGCAGTGGCGGCGATTCGCGCCATCACGGAGCGCATGCAGGACATCAACTATTACACGACCGAGGTCGCGGGCGCGGTGGAGCAGCAGGAAGCCGCCACCGGCGAAATCTCGCACAATGTCGCCAGCGCCGCGGAGGGCGCCAAGTCCATCGTCCAGGCACTCGACGAGGTGGCCGGCGGTGTCACCCAGACGCGCAGTTCGGCGCAAACCATGCTCATGGCGTCGGAGCAGGTCGAAGAAGCGACCGAAAAGTTGCGGGGCGAGGTCGCGGCTTTTCTCAGCACGGTCGCCGCGTAATAACGCAGTCCCGTCCCTTGTCGCGCACATATTTTCCGGTCATACGCTCCATTGCAGAGCAAAAAGCGGCATGCACAGGCTTCAGGTCGGCGATCTGAATTTTTCGATCAGCGAAGCCGGCGCTGGCCCGCCCGTGGTCCTGCTGCACGGCTTTGCGTGCGGCAAGCGCATGTGGCTGCACCAGATCCGGGCGCTGAAAAAACGCTTCCGCGTCGTCTCCTACGATCAGCGCGGTCATGGCCTGACGGACGCACCGTCGGCGGCACCGCGTTATTCGGCAAGCCTGCTGGCGCGGGACCTCGTGGGCGTACTCGATGCGCTCAAGATCGAGCGCGCGGCGCTTGTCGGCTTCTCGCTCGGCGGCGGCCCGGCCTTGGCGCTCGCCGCCAGCAGGCCCGAGCGCGTGTCGCATCTCGTGCTCGCCGATGTCGGCGCCGGCGCCGACGACCCGGTCAAGCTCGAAGCGATGGCGCGACGCTGGGGCGATCTCATCCGACACGGCGACGTGGAAGAACTGCTCTGCGAGATGCTGCGCAGCGAACTCTTCAAGGTTTATGCGCGGCGCAACCTGCGGCGCCGCAATCACATGGCGGCGCTGATCGGCGCGACCCCGATCGACGGCTTGCGCTTCACGCTTTCGGAGGTACTGGCCAAGCGAAGGTCGCTGTTCCGGTTGACGGGCACGCTCAAATCCATCCGTGTCCCGACGCTCGTCACGGTCGGCGAGCTCGATTACGCGTGCAGCAAAGCGGCCCGTTTGCTGGCCCAAACCATTCCCAACGCTACGCTCAAGATCATCGACAACAGCGGCCACATGGCGCCGCTCGAACAGCCGGCGGCATTCAATGCCGCGCTGCTGGAATTCCTCGGCGGGACCTAACAGCCATTCGTTACATCGTCATGGCCGGACTTGTTCCGGCCATCCACGTCTTTTCATTGCTCAAGACGTGGATGCCTGCGACAAGCGCGGGGATGACGAGTCGGAGTTCTCACCGCCCCGCAGCGTAACCCTGCATGCCGCGAGCGTTGGCGGCGGCGCGGCGGCGCGGGTCGACGCGCGACGCCGCGGTGAGCCTGCCTTCCGACCACGCCGGTCCGATCTCGACCTCATGGCCGCGGCGCTTGAGTTCAGCGACCGTGGTCTGCGGCACGCGGCCTTCCAGCACCAGCACGCCGGGGCGCGCGGTGCGCGGCCAGAACGAGCTTGGGAAATGCTCGCTGTGCCACGCCGGTGCGTCGATCAACTCCTGCATGTTCATGCCGCAATGGACGTGGCGCATGAAGAACTGCGTGATCCACTGGTCCTGGCCGTCGCCGCCCGGCGAACCCCAGGCGATGTACGGCTCGCCGTCGCGCAAGGCCATCGAGGGCGACAGCGTCGTGCGCGGTCGCCGGCCGGGGCCGAGCGCCGCCGGGTGCCCCTCCTCCAGCCAGAACATCTGCGCACGCGTACCGAGACAGAAGCCGAGTTCGGGGATCACCGGAGAGGAATGCAGCCAGCCGCCCGACGGCGTCGACGAGATCATGTTGCCCGCGCGATCGACGATGTCGAAATGCACGGTGTCGCCGCGCGTGTTGCCGAGCCGGCCGACGGTCGGCTCGCCCGAACCCATCCGCCCCACCGTGGGCTCGCCGGCGCCGGCCGCCATCGCTTCGGTCTCGCGCCGCAGCTTGATCACCGCGCCGAAGCCTTCGATCGAGCCGGGACGCTGTTCAAGCGAGGCCTTGTCGGTGATGAGCTTGCGGCGCTCGCTGTTGTAGGCGTCAGACAACAGCGTCGACATCGGCACTTTGACGAAATCCGGGTCGCCGTAGAACGCTTCGCGGTCCGCATAGGCGAGCTTCGAGGCCTCGACGATCAGATGAATAAAGTCGGGGCCGGTCGGATCGAGCCCGTCGAATTCAAAGCCCTTGAGCAACGCCAGTTGCTGCAGCGTCACCGGGCCCTGGCCCCACGGGCCGGTCTTGCACACCGTAAAGCCGCGGTAGTCGTAGGTGAGCGGCGGCTCAACGTGCGGCGTCCATTTCGCCATGTCGTCGGCGGTGAGCACGCCGCGATGGCGACGGCCACTGGTGTCCATGATCTCCTGCGTGCGGCAGAAGCGGTCGATCGCCTCGGCGACGAACCCCTTCGACCAGGACGCGCGGGCCCGCTCGATCTGCGCCACGCGGTCGCCGCCGGCGCTCTCGGCTTCCTTGACGATGCGCGAATAGGTCGCCGCGAATGCTTTGTTGGTGAACAGGGTGCCGGTTGCCGGCACCTCGTTGTCGGGCAGGTACACCGCAGCCGAAGTCGGCCAATAATCGCGGAACAGCTGCGCCACCGTGGCGATGGTGGCGTTGGCGCGTTCCAGCAGGGGATGGCCATGCTCCGCGTAACCGATCGCCGGCGCCAACACGTCGGCGACGCGCATGGTGCCGTAATCGCGCAACAGCATCATCCAGGTCTCGAATGTGCCGGGCACGCAGGCGGCGAGCAGTCCGGTGCCGGGCACCAGATCGAGGCCCTCGCTGCGGTAATGTGCGATCGTCGCGCCGGCCGGCGCCACGCCCTGGCCGCAGATCACTTCCGCCTTGCCGCGCCGCACGTCGTAGACAATGACCGGCACGTCGCCGCCGGGCCCATTGAGGTGTGGCTCGACCACCTGAAGCGTGAACGCCGTGGCCACGGCGGCATCGAACGCATTACCGCCCCGCTCCAGAATGCCCATGCCCACCGCGGTCGCGATCCAATGGGTCGACGTAACGACGCCGAATGTCCCCTCGATTTCGGGCCGCGTCGTGAAGGTACTGGGATTGACGTTGGTCATGAACGATCTCGGCGTTTTGCTGGTCATTATCGATCTTCGGCGTGCTCGCCCGTCGCGCTGCACCGGCGTGTTGCATGAAACTGGCGCGGCGCATACAGACTGACCCTATTGTACCTGTCGGCGGAGGGAAAGAAACGTGGCGCGAGAACCCCTTAGGGTGGGATTGGCCGGGCTCGGCGCGGTCGGCCTCGAAGTGGCGCGCCGGCTGGAGGCCGGCATTCCGGGGCTGGTCCTGACCGCGGTTGCAGTCCGCGATGCCGACAAGGCGCGGCGCAATCTGCCACAGATCGGCAACGGCATCGCGCTCGAACCAGCCGAGAAGCTGGTCGAGAGCTGCGATCTGGTGGTCGAATGCCTGCCGCCGGCGCTGTTTCGCACCATCGCCACATCGGTCATCGGCCGCGGCAAGCTGTTCATGCCGTTGTCCGTCGGCCAGCTTCTGGAGCATTGGGATCTGGTAGCGCGGGCCAAGGAAACCGGTGCCCGCATTCTGGTGCCGACCGGCGCGCTGATCGGGCTCGACGCGGTGCGCGCCGCCGCCGAAGGCACGATCCACTCGGTCACGATGGTGACGCGCAAACCCCCGGCAGGGCTCGAAGGCGCTCCTTACCTGGTCGAGCGCGGCATTACGCTCAAAGGTCTGAACACGGCGCGCAAGGTGTTTGATGGAAGCGCGCGCGACGGCGCTCGCGGCTTTCCGGCCAACGTCAATGTCGCCGCCGCGCTCAGTCTCGCCGGCATCGGGCCGGACCGCACCAAGCTCGAAATCTGGGCCGACCCGGCGATCGACCGCAACACGCACCGCATCGAAGTCGATGCCGACACCGCGCGCTTTTCCATGTCGATCGAAGGCATTCCCTCGGCCAACCCGCGCACCGGCCGCATCGTGCCGCTGAGCACGGTTGCGGCGTTGCGTTCGCTGGTGACTGAACTGAAAGTTGGGACGTAGCTGCAATCCCGACACAAGCGAGGTGGAATAATACGTCCTCGTCTCTCACCGCGCTTTTGTTCTCACCCGAGCAGCGAGGCACGCGAAAGACGCCGCCTCCACTCGCGGTCAAACAATGGACGTAAAAAGCACTGTGCCGGCTAACGCCGTTTCCGGGCGCCCGCTTTGGCCGCTTTCGCCGGCTTGGGAATGAATTTGGCAAGTGTTTTTTGGAATTCTGCCGGATCAACCAAATCGGTCAGATCGACGTCAGCGTCCACCTTATGCAGCTTATGCCCAGGCTCAAACGAGACAGCCGACTGAACTCCAGCGGCATTTTGCGAAAGCTCATGACCTTGAACGGCACCAATCAATTTGCCGCGGCGGTCGGTCACGATGGTGAGTCTGTTCATGTCAGTCCTCCGCCTTGCAGGTTATGGAATCCGCCGAAGTCGCTTTCGTTCGTAATGCTGACGAAATAGGTGGCGTTACCGTTTCTCTGCAACTGTTTGCTTTGAGCGTGAGCGCGAAATACCGGGCTGGGTGACGGGTTGTGGCCTCCTCCACCGCGACCCATGAACTTGATGTCCGCGCAGGCGAACTGCGGGCCCATGTCCGTGCTGTAACTATAGTTCCATGTCGCGGTCGCGCCGGGCGCCAGGAAAACGATTGGCCCGATGTTTTTGAATGCCATGTTTCCCTCCTGAACTGACCATAAGTTCACGATCACCCCCGTGGCTACAACACCCGAGCCGCCGAGGGAATCATCATCCGGGCGCAAAAACAATGAGTTCCAACCGGAGCTCAGCCAATTTTAAGCAACATCGGCCGGTGACGGCGCACGACTCGCTCAGCAGGATCAGCGCGTCGAACAAAAACGGAACTGTGAAACGGGATACCGTTCGGCCCGGCGCTCACTTCACTGCTTCGTGCACATTCATGAAGCGGAGCGTCCGTTGGGCCGTGGCTGTCGTGAGCTTTGCATAGTCCTTGCGCGCGAGACCGATGATCTCGTCGATCGCGCGCTGCCCGGCCAGCTTATCGTACAAGATGAACTCCACGGTCGGCCAGCTGAGTTGCGCCGCCTTGCATGGCAGCAGGATCGCGTCGTTACGATGGCCGCCCAACAGTTGAACGATCACGCCGGTCGTGCTCGAACACATCCGGGCAATTGCTGCGGCCAGTTCCACTCTTTGCCGCTTGCGCACAAACGTCAGGAGCGCTGCTTCGTCCAGTTCTCCAGCCGAGGCAAGCGCAGCAACAAAGCGTTCGGCCTCGCCATAATCGTCTTGGCTGTTCCGGCTGATCTTTTGGCCGATCTTGGTGATGATGCGCTCGATTTCCTGACGCCGCTCGGGCGGGAGGAGCGACAGGATCTTCTGTTTCACGGCCTCGGTCGCGCGGCGCAGCAGCTCTTGCAGCAGATTGCTCGGCAGGTCGCGGCGGAGACCAACAAGTTCGCCGAGGCCGTCGTCGCCGTCCGCCCTCTCAACGAGCCTGCTGAAACCCATGTCGGAGAAATGCGCGCCGGCATTCTTGGCGAGAGCAGAAACCACCTTCTGATTGCCGCGAACAAGAAGTGCGTCGGTCAGTGTCGGATCAAGTATCGTACGTTCGGAGATCGCCAACAGATGGTCCTGGCTCTTCGTCTTCACGATCTCAACGAGGTCATCGGTACTCAACCGCCTTGAGCCGATCAAAACCGGCGCGGCGACCTCGATTTGGTCATCCCGCGCCAGCCGCTTGATGACCTTGATCGGAGACATGTCAACCGGAGCGAGTCTGGTGCCGAGCTCAACCAGCGCCGTCTTTTCGATCTTCTCCGCGAGCAGACACAGAACGTCGTCAAATACGCTGATCTGTTCGTCGTTAAGGCGATTGGCGTCGTGCAGGAAAAGATCGGTTATCCGTCGAAGCGTCTGCACCCGGCTTTCCGGATTGCCTTGCTTGATCGCGGTTTCCAGGTCGTCAATAAGAGAAGCTTGTTGCATGGCGGCGACATTGTGCGGTGAAAATGCCGTGCCAGTGGTAACAAGATTGGATTAACGATTGCTCTCCCGGTAGTATTTACGGAAGGTTTCGCGGGCTGAGGGACGCCGCCCGCGCCGGTCCTCACTCGATCTTCACATTTGCCTTCTTGATGACCTCGCCCCATCGTTTGGAGTCCTCGCGCAGATATGCGGCAAAGGCGTCGAGCGGCCCGGGCACCGGCTGCACCGCGAGGCGGTCGAGATATTTTTTGCGGAAGTCGGGATCGCTTATGATTTTCTGCACGTCGGCATTGATTTTCCTGGAAATTTCAACCGGAACGCCCGCTGGCGCAAACAGCCCGAACGATACGCTCGCTTCGTAGCCTGGAATCGTCTCCGCCATCGTCGGCACGTCCGGGAACTGCGGCAGCCGCTTGGCGCTGGCGAAAGCGAGCATCTTGAGCTTTCCGGCCTTCACGGTCGTGAGCGCGACCGACGGCCCCATGATCACTGCGTTGATGTGACCGGCAATCACATCGGTCAGCGCCGGCGCCGCGCCGCGATAGTGCACCACCGTGAGTTTGATGCCGGTGAGGTTTTCCAGCTCCAGCGCGGCGATATGCAGTGCGGTGCCGACACCGGCGGTGCCGAAGGTGAGCGTCCCGGGCTCCTTCTTGGCAAGCGCAACGAGATCGGCGACCGAGTTCACCGGCAGCGATGGGTTCACCAGGAGCGCCGCCGGAATGGTGCCGTAGCCGGCAAGCGGCACGAAGTCCTTCTCCGGATCGTAGGCGAGCTTACCCTTGGGGTAGAGATGCGGTTCGGTCGTGTAGAAGCCGGTCTCCGATGCCAGCAGCGTGTAACCATCATGCTCAGTCCGCATCACCGCCTGCGCGGCGATCGAATAGCCCGCACCGCCTTTATTTTCGACGATGACGGCCTTCTTCCACATTTCCGACAGCCGCTGCGCAATCGCGCGGGTCAGCACGTCGGTCAAGGCCCCGGCCGAGGACGTCACCACGATGGTCACGTTGCGGTCCGGATAGGTCTGCGCGAACGCCGGTTGTAAGGTGGCGGGACTGGCCAGCAGGCAGGCGAGCAGGCACAGGCGGCTGAGCAGGGCGTTCATCGCGTCCTCCTATTTGAGGCAAACCTAGCACGACAGCGGGCCGCCACACGCGCCAGCGTCAATGTGTCCGCAGACGACCAAAAGAAGCGCTCGCAATGCATCATGGGTTTCGGGTGCTGGCCCGCGTCGCCAACGATGCGGAGGCCGGCGGGCGAACGGCGTGGCTCTGCGCGCGTCATCGACCGCGCTGAATGGGCGGCCTGACGGTCTGCCGAACACGTGTTTTCTGGTTAATATTCGTTAACCGCAGGATGCGATTATTCCACATTCTGCGGGATGGTCGTAATGAGCTCGATCTTCAGGTTTGTCCGGTCGAGGACCGGACGCGCGTTTGCGGTCTACCTGGCTCTTTCGGCCGCCATTTGCGCTCTCGCCGCCAATTATTTTTTCAGCGCCAGCCTGCAGTCGCACCTGGCGCAAAAGGCCGATCAGAACGTGACGGCGCTTCGGCTCGTCGATGCCTTCGTCACAAACTACTCACGCGTTCGCGCGCAGTTCGGCCCGAAATCTCCGGTGCCGGCCACCTTTCGCGCCGACGCGATCGAGGCATTCAACAAACAGTCCGGAGCGCATGGCACGTTCGTGCTGCGCTCGGTCGGCCGGCCGGGCCGCGAAATCAAGACACCGCCGACCGATGCCGCAATGGCAAGAACCATCGAGGCGTTCGCTACGGGTTCCGATCGCACCCCGCGCGCCGAACAAATGATGATCGGCGGCCATCAGGTGCTGCGCACGATCTACCCGACTCTCGCCAGCGAGCAGAGCTGCGTTGACTGCCACAACCAGCTCCAGGCCGGCAAACCGCGATGGCATCTCAACGACGTGATGGGAGCCTTCGTCACCGACATCCCGCTGGACGGGTTCATTGCGTCCATCAGACGGCAAAGCCATACGATCGGGCTCGGGTTGTTTGCGGCGCTGGCCGGGATCGGCCTCGTCATCTCAATTCTGCATGTTCAGCAGATCAGCGATCGCGACGCCGCGGCCGCGCAATTTGAAACGCAGAACGCGCGGTTTACCGCGGCGCTGAATAACATGTCTCACGGTTTCTGCATCTTCGACGGCGACAAGCGGCTGGTGGTCTGCAACCAGACCTATGCCCGCTTGTACAAGCTGCCGCCCGAATTGCTGCGGCCGGGAACGCCGCACGAGGCGATGATCAAACATCGCGTCACAAACGGCATTCTCGCCGGCGAGACCTCGGACAATGCGGCAAACCAGAAACTCACCAATCTGAAAAAACACTCGAGCGACCAGAAATCCGCACGCGTCGATCAATTGGCCGACGGGCGCCTGATCGAGGTGGTGCGGACGCCGATGCTCGGCGGCGGCTGGCTCGCGACCCACGAAGACATCTCGGAACGGGCACAGCTCGCCTCCGAACAGGCGCGCCGCAATCTCGTCGAGGGCGCGATCTCGACCTTCCGCACCCGAATGGAAGGCGTGCTCAAGACGGTGACCGAAGGTGCGCGGGCCATGAAGGCGACCGCGGCCGAACTGTTCGCGGCCTCCGAACAGACTTCGGCGCGCGCGGAGGGCATGGTGCAGGCAACGCAAGGCGCCTCGGCCAGTGTCGGCCGCGCCGCGGTGGCCAGCAATCAGATGGCGGCTTCGATCAACGATATTTCGCAGCGTGTGATTGCGGCCAACACCGTCGTGCAGAACGCCGAAAGCAAGGTGAAAACGACCAGCATCGAATTCGCGGGCCTGTCGAAGGCCGCGCAGAAGATCGGCGACGTCATCAAGCTGATCCAGACCATTTCGGCGCAGACCAACCTGCTCGCGCTCAATGCGACGATCGAGGCCGCCCGCGCCGGGGTGGCGGGCCGCGGCTTCGCGGTGGTCGCGTCCGAGGTCAAGGCGCTGGCGTCGCAGACCGGGCGGGCCGCCGAGGAAATCGCCGCCCTGATCTCGGCGGTGCAGGCCTCGACGGGCGGCGCCATCCAGGCCGTTGGCAGCATCGACGAATCGATCCGCGAGATCAGCCGCTATACCGCCGCGGTTGCGAACTCGGCCGACGAACAGAGCACCGCGACCTCGGAGATTTCCGCCAACGTCGGCAACGCCGCGCAGGAAACCGCCAAGATCGTTGCGGCGCTCGGCGCTTTCGCCAACGCCGCCACTTCGACACGCTCGTCGGCACAGGTCGTGCTGTCGGCTACGGAGTCGGTCGAAGGCGCGGTGCAGAATCTGCACCAGGAGGTCGACAGCTTCCTCAACAGCGTGGCCGGTTGAGCGGGGCCGACCCCGCCGTTAAGCCGATTCTGCGTCTACTTTTTTCCGCCCCTGAATTTGATCAAGCGGATTTGATATGAATATCCGGATTTCGCTCAGCGAAGTCCGGACTACAGTCTTGCCGCCGTGAAAAACCTGCCCGCGTAAAACGAAAACAGTAGGAGGTGCGTCATGGATCGCCGCGAATTCCTGCAATCGGGTTCGATCGTCGCCGTCGCCGGAGCCGCAGTCGGGGCTGCTGCACCCGCGGTGGCGCAGACGCCTCCCGTGCCGCCGGCCGGTGCGCGCGACTGGTCGCAGCGCACGCCCAAAGGCGAGCCGAACGTAAAGCGCTTCGATGAGCAGCGCTGGGTGCTCGACAACGTCATCCAGGCGAACGGCATCGACTGGGACCAGAGCCACACGGCAGTCGCGATCCGCTCGGGCGGCACCGCCGCCGTGCCCGACATGGCGGAGTTGCGCCGGCGCGTGCGGCGGCTGGTCGACATCGGCCCGGCCTTCGAGGCGCTTGCGAAGAAGCGAGAGACCGCCGCCATCGCCGGTGAACGCAACGGCGACAAGATTCTGGCGCGCGACAATTATTATCTCGCTTGCAACTATTGGGCATCGGCGATGTGGACGATCGACGAGGTCAACGACAAGCTGATCGGGCTGAACCAAAAGAAGCGCGCGACCTTCAACAAATACGCCGGCCTTGCCGATCATCATATCGAGTGGGTCGAGCTGCCCTATCGCGGCAAGACGCTGCCGGCGATCCTGCATCTGCCGCCGGGCTATTACCAAAGCAGCAGCAAGGTGCCCGTGATCGTCGTTGTGTCCGGCATGGACGGCTTCAAGGAACGTTCGGTCGCGCTCTACAACGACACCTGGATGCAACGCGGCTACGCCGTGCTGGCTTTCGAAGGCCCGGGTTACTGGGAGCCACCGTTGCGCGGCATTTATGTCGACGTGCCGGGCTGGGCAGAGGCCGCCAAGACTCTCGCGGACTGGCTCGTTAAGCGTCCGGAGATCGATGCCGACAAAATCGGCATGACCGGCGTCAGCTACGGCTCGTTCTTCACCGCCATCATGATGGCGGCGGACGCACGCTACAAAGCCTGCGCGGTGACCGGCACCTGCTATGAGCCCGGCGGCGAAACCATCTTCAACCGCGCCTCACCGACCTTCAAGAAGCGCTTCATGTTCATGTCGGGAATCACCGACGAGAGCGAGTTCGACGAATTTCGCAAGACCATCGACTGGAACGGCTACGCACAGAAGGTCAAAGGCGCCTATCTCGTCGCCTGCGGCGAATACGATCAGCTCTGCCCGCTCGAATACACCGATGCGTTCATCAAGGCCCTGGGCGGCCCGAAACAGCTTCTGGTCTACGAAGGCGGCAATCACTCGATCGCCCTGACCACGGCGACCGAGCGCGGGCCCGAGCCGCGCGAGTATCAGGCCGAATGGATGGCGGCGCGGCTCGACGGCAAGCCATTCAGCAGCGAACGCTGGTTCATCGAGGCAAACGGCCGGGTCATCAAACAGCCGATCGGCTGATCCGCACGTTCCAGCAACTCGCAGGCCCTCATTTGCAGGGCGCCCTGACACTACGGTCCGGGAACTATTTCGCGCGTCCGTAAAAATCGAGAAAAGCTGTATATTTCGCCGCGCGCATCAAGGCATCGTGCACCTTGGATTGCTCCCGATATTTTGGTAGTTTCCAGCCGATGCAATATGTGCGTCGCAGCATATCGTGCGTCACCTTACTCTGGGGAGAGCCACGGTGATCAACATCGAAGTCAACGGAACGCCCAAACAAATCGATATCGAGCCGGACACGCCGCTGCTGTGGGTGCTGCGCGACGTTGTCGGCCTGACCGGCACGAAATTCGGCTGCGGCATCGCTCAATGCGGCGCCTGCACGGTGCACGTCGACGGCAAACCGATGCGCTCCTGCTCGGTACCGATCGGCGCCCTCGATGGCGCCAAGATCACCACCATCGAGGGCCTTTCGGCCGACAACAGTCATCCGGTGCAGCGCGCCTGGATCGCCGAGGACGTGCCGCAGTGCGGCTACTGCCAGTCCGGGCAGATCATGGCGACGGTCGCATTTCTCAAAGATTTTCCCAAACCGACCGATGCCGACATCGACGTGAATATCACCAATATTTGCCGTTGCGGAACCTATGAGCGTCTGCGCCGCGCCATCCATCGCGCCGCCGACATGATGAAAGCTTGAGGGAGGCCGCAATGCATGGAACCCCCACGTCCCGTCTGACGCGCCGCCAGTTCATCCTCACCGGCTCGACCGCCGCGGGCGGCCTCATGATCGGCATTGGCATTGGGCCACGGAGCGCCCGCGCCGCCACCGTGGCGGCGCAGCCCTGGAATGACGACCACGCCTACGCGCCGAACGAGATCGACGCCTGGATCGCGATCGATCCCGACGACTCCATCTTGATCCGCTACCAGCGGTCGGAGATGGGCCAGGGCAGCATGACGGCGGTGCCGATGATGATTGCCGAAGAGCTGCAGTGCGACTGGTCGAAAGTGCGGATCGAATACGCTTCGCCCAATCGCAACATCCGCGAGAACAAGGTCTATGGCGGGATGTTCTCGAACGGCAGCCGCTCGATTCGGGCGTCGCAGAAGCTGGTGCAGCAGGTAGGCGCCAGCGCCCGCGAACGGCTGATCGCGGCTGCGGCGGCGCGCTGGAATGTCCCCGCGTCGGAATGTTCGGCGGCCATGAGCGTGGTCACGCACGAGCCATCGAGCCGCACGCTGCGTTACGGCGAACTCGCCGCCGATGCGGCCAAGATCAAGCTCGCCAAGGAACCGGTTATCAAGACGCCGGCGCAGTTCACCTTCATCCCCAAGGCGATGCCGCGGATCGACGTCGTCCACAAGACGGACGGCTCGGCCAAGTTCGGCATCGATGCGCAGGTCCCCGGCATGGTGTTCGCCGCGATCGTGGCGTGCCCGGTGCCCGGGGGCAAACTCAAGAGCGTCGACGACTCCGTGCTTAACGGCGCGCCCGGGATCCTCAAGGTGGTCAAGCTGCCGAACGCCGTGGCTGTGGTCGCGACCGACACCTATTGGCGCGCCAAGCGGGCGCTGTCCCGATTGCAGCCCGAGTGGGACGTCGGCGAAGCCGGCAAGGTCGACAGTGAACAACTGTCAAAGACTTTCCGCGCGGCACTGTCAGATCAGATGCTGACGGCCCGTAACCAAGGTGACGTCGACAAGGCCATGTCGGGCGCCGCCAAGACCTTCGAGGCGATCTACGAAACGCCCTATCTGTCGCATTCGCCGATGGAGCCGATGAACGCGACCGTTCATCTGCAGCCCGACCGGCTCGATGTCTGGTTCGGAACGCAGGCGGCGGACGGGGCGCTCGAAGCGTCCGCGAAGGCTTCCGGTCTCAAAGATGAGCAAGTCTATATCCACAACGGGTTCGTCGGCGGCGGCTTCGGTCGCCGCGATGCCAACGACGAAGTCAGACAGGCCATCGCCATTGCCAAGGCGATTGGGCGGCCGGTGAAGCTCGTCTGGACGCGCGAAGAGGACACCCGCCAGGACAAATTCCGTCCGCATGCGGTGGTCGGCTTCAAGGCCGCCGTCGGCGCCGACGGCATGCCGGTGGCGTGGTCGATGCGTGTCGTGACGTCGTCGATCTTCGCGACGGTCGGCCGAAAATTCCCCCCCGGCAAAGTCGAACCGCAAACCGTCGCCGGCCTTGCCGACAATGGCTACAAAGTGCCGAACATGCGCATCGAGTCGCTGGTCAAGAACACGCACCTGCCGGTGTGGTTCTGGCGGGCGCCCGGCGTCAACCAGCACGCCTTCGCCATCGAGAGTTTCCTCGACGAGATGGCGGCGGCGGGCGGCATCGATCCGTATCAGATGCGGCGCAAGCTGCTCGCAGGACGGCCGGACTGGCTCAAGGTGCTCGACACCGCCGCCGAGAAGGGCGACTGGGGCAAACCGCTTCCGGCCGGCACCGGCCGCGGCATCGCCATCTGTACCGATACCGACAGCCTGTGCGCTCAGGTGGCCGAAGTCACCGTCAAGCCGAACGGCGACGTGAAGGTCAATCGTGTCACTGTTGCGCTCGACACGCGCTATATGGTCAATCCGCTGACTATCGCCGAACAGGCGGAAGGCAGCGTGATTTTCGGGCTAAGCGCGGCGCTCTACGGCAAGATCACCATCAAGGACGGCGCGGCCGTGCAGGGCAATTTCGACACCTACCGCATGGTGCGCCTGGCCGAAGCGCCGAAAATCGACGTCCATCTGTTGCCGAGCGGCGGCAAGGTGTGGGGTGGCGCGGGCGAGCCCGCAACTCCGCCGATCGCAGCGGCGGTGGCGAACGCGATCTTTGCCGCGACCGGCAAACGCATCCGTTCGCTGCCGATCAGCGACCACGATCTGTCCGGATCGACAAAATCGACGTAGCCGGCGCTTATCAAGATCGGCGCAATGCGGAGGCGGCGCGACCGCCTCCGCTCGTTCACGGACGTTACGGGGGTAACGCCTGCTGAGGAGGCACGGGACGTGACGATGATTTCAAGAATGGTTCTCTGCGGACTGCTTGCGCTGTTCGCAGGCGGAGGCACGGCTGCGCGGGCGGACGAGAACACCAACCCGCCCAGTAATCCGGGTGAATATCTGGCGCGCGCCGGCGATTGCGTCTCCTGTCATTCGGTACCCGGCGGCAAGGCGTTCGCCGGCGGCCTCAAGATGGGTTCGCCGCTCGGCAACATCTACTCGACCAACATCACGCCCGATCCCGAGACCGGTATCGGCGGCTACAGTCTTGCGGATTTCGATCGCGCCTTGCGTCAGGGCATCGCCAAGGACGGCCACAGGCTTTATCCGGCGATGCCATATCCGTCCTACGCCAAGCTCACCGATGCCGATGTCGCGGCGCTCTATGAGTTCTTCATGAAGCAAGTGCCGCCGGTGCATCAGGCCAACAAGCCCGATGAAATTCCGTCGTATCTCGACATGCGCTGGCCGCTGACGGTCTGGAACTCGCTGTTCACCGACAGCGGCAGCTATGTGAACAAGAGCGGCCACGACGCCGAATGGAATCGCGGCGCTTATCTGGTGCAGGGCCTCGGCCATTGCGGCGCGTGCCACACACCGCGCGGCGTCGCTTGGCAGGAAAAGGCGCTCGACGAAAACGGCTCCGACTATCTCTCCGGCGCCCTGCTCGATGCCTGGTACGCGCCCGACCTGCGCGGCGACCTGCGCACCGGTCTCGGCAGTTGGTCGAAGGAGGACATCGTCAGCTTCCTCAAGTCCGGCCACAACAAGAGCGGCGCGGTGTTCGGCTCGATGATCGACGTCGTCAACAACTCGACGCCATACATGTCGGATCCAGACCTCAACGCCATCGCGGCGTATCTGAAATCGCTGCCGGCGACATCCACGCAGCCGGCCTACGCGTACAACGATGCGACCACGACGGCGCTACGCGGCGGCCATGCAACGCAGCCCGGCGCCGCGCTCTATACCGGCGTCTGCTGGGCCTGCCATGGCTACGACGGCAAGGGCTTTGCGCCCTACACGCCGGCGCTCGCCGGCAATCCGGTGGTGCTCGACGCCGATCCGTCATCGCTCATCAACCTGGTGCTGAACGGCTCGAATCCGGTGGTCGTCAAGGGCACGCCCGACTCCTATCGCATGCCCCAATTCCGGCTACAGCTGTCGGATCAGCAGATTGCCGATGTGGTAACCTTCGTCCGCAACGGCTGGGGCAATCAGGGAGCTGCGGTCACGGCCGCGCAAGTCGCCGAACTGCGCAGGACCACCGATCCAAACAGCGATCAAGTCATCATCTTGAAGATGCGGTAAGGGCATTTCTACAAGCCTGCGGTCTATGAACAAGCTGGCCCCTGGCCCCATTAGCGGCGCGGTTTCCGACGAGAAGCCTTCGACTGCTGCCGGCCGATCTCACCTTTCAACAACGATCGGATTGCCGGCGCGTTTTCGATTATGAAATCGAACAAGGCCCGGACGCGCGGCGTCCGCCGCATATCTTGATGGATCAGCAAATAGAAATCCGTGGTCAGGTCGGGAACCGGACCGAAAACGAGCGCCAGATCTTGTTCGCCGCCGGCGACGATGATTGGCAACGCCACCAAACCAACGCCGGATTTGGCGGCGGATACCAGCGCCGACATGCTGCTGCAGCGGGCCGCCACACGGGCATCGGGAGCCACCTTTTCGAGCCACCCCTTGGTAACGTGCTGTCGCGTTTCGATGTCCAAAAGCGCCACCGCGTGGCGGCCGATGTCCTCAAGATGTTCCACCGAGCCGTGCCGATCGATATAGGCGCGGCTGGCGTAGATGGCCCATTGCGACTCCGCGATTTTGCGGCCGAACAGCGCGTCGTCATACGGTGCCGTGCTGCGAATCGCGATATCGGCTTCTCCCTTGGTGAGGTCGAGCAGCATGTCATTGAGCATGAATTCGACCCGGACGTTGGGATAGCGCGCGTTGAACCTCGTCATCAGCGGCGAACGCATCAAGCGCGCGCCCGCAGCGGTCGGACACGTTATTCTGACTGTTCCGGCGAGCGCGAGGTCAGAGGCGGCAAGGCGACGTTCGAACTCGCGCGCGGCGTCCTCAACCCGCGTCGCGTACGCGACCATTTCGCGCCCGATTTCCGTGAGCTTGTAGCCGGTTGAATGGCGTATCACGAGCTGCCGGTCGAGCCGTCTTTCCAGTTCCTCCAGGCGCCGATGCACAGTCGATTGACTTAGGCCAAGCGCCTTGGCTGCGGCCAGCGTGCTGCCATGCCGGGCCACCGCCAGAAAGTGTTTCAGATCGTCCCACTCAAACATTTTCTGGTTATGCAGTTTTGAATCGGCATTCACCAAATTTGCTGCTCCGCGCCGCAAGCAGGCCGTGACATAGATAGCACCAGTTCACTGCAACAGATGATAGACAAAATCGATGACGGCTCAAATGGCCACAACGCCTTCCTTGCCGACATCGGCGGTAGCCGCCGATCCGACGCGCAAGGTCGTAAAGGTCGATGCCGGACGGGATCGCAACGGCGCGCCGTTGCAGATCTCCGGCTGGCGATTTGAATGCAAAGTGTCGGCGCAAGACACGAAGGGGGAATACTGTATCTATGACACGGTGCGGACCGCGAAGGGTGGGCCGCCCATGCACGTTCATCGTCATCAGGACGAGTGGTTCCTCGTGCGCGATGGCGAATTTGTTTTCGTGATCGGGGAGCAGTCGTTTCATCTCAAGCCAGGCGATACCTTGCTCGCCCCTCGCGGTATACCGCACGCCTTCGCAAGCCTGAGCGAAACGAGCGCGCTCATGATCGCTTTCGTTCCCGCGCAGACGATCGAACTGCTTTTTCATGAGGTCAGGGAAGTGAACCGGACGCGTATCCCGACTTTGGAAGATTGGCGGACGATATCGCGCGCCCACGACGTAGAGATTGTTGGACCGCCGCTTACGCTCGGTTGAACCGGCGCATTGCAAGAATTTATCGCACAACCGCACAAAAATGCGGCGGTCCTGCGCCGTTCGCAAAGTTGGTCTTTGCGTTCGACTTTGTATACTGGTGGCACCGCATCGAAGGGGGTATCAGGTGCCAAGCCATGATAGCAAATTACCGAGGATCGCCGCCGGAGCCTTAGTTCTCGCCGCGTTCTTGGCTCTCGCCGCGCTGATCACGGCTGGACGTGCGCAAGCGGCTGACAGCGTGTCGCTGATCACCGATTTCGGCTACAATGGCCGTCACGCCTATTTCTTCGTCGCGCTCGACAAGGGCTATTACAAGGCCGCGGGCCTCGATGTGAAAATCCTGCGCGGCCAGGGTTCGGTCGACGCCATTCGGCAGACCGGCGCCAACAATGCCACCTTCGGATTTGCCGACGCGGGCTCGCTGGTGCTGGCGCGGGGCAACGATCACATCCCGGTCAAGCTCGCCGCCATCGTCTATGCCAAGCCGCCAGAGGGCGTCTTCTGCCGCGAGGACAGCGGCATCAAGAAGCCAAAGGATCTCGAAGGCGCCTCGATTGCCAATCCACCGGGCGGCGCGACTGTCGACATGTTCCCGGTCTACGCCAAAGCGGCCGGCTTTGACGCCAGCAAAGTCAAATGGGTCGTCGCCGGCAGCGATGCGCTTCCGGCCATGCTGGCAACCAACAAGGTGCCGTGCGTCGGCCAGTTCGTCGTCGGCGAGGCGCTGCTGCAACGGCAGGCCGCGCCGCAGAAATTGATCCGGTTCGGCTTTGCCGACGTCGGCTTGAGCTTTTACGGCAATGGCATCGTCGCCACCGACACAACGCTCGCCACCAAGCCCGACCTGGTGAAACGGTTCGTCGCCGCGACGATCCACGGCATGAAAGACGCCTTCGCCAATCCCGAAGAGGCCGGCGAAATCCTGCACAAGTATCATCGCGAGATCGACGTCGGCATCGGCGCCGCCGAAACCCGTGCCGTCGCCGAACTTGCGCAGGTCAAGGGCCAGCCGCTCGGCATGATCGATCCGAAGCGCATCCAGGAAACCATCGATGTGGTCAACAGCTCTTTCAAGCTGAAGTCGCCCGTCGGTGCCGGCGAGATCTACGTTCCGGGCTTTGCGCCGAACTGAGGCGTAGCGTAGAGCCGCTCAGCTCGCTCCCTCCGGCGCCGGCTCGAATTTGAGCGCCACGCCGTTCATGCAGTAACGCAGACCGGTCGGCTTCGGCCCATCGTCGAACACGTGGCCGAGATGGCCACCGCAGCGATGGCAGGAAATCGCCGTGCGCGTCATGCCGAATGTGCGGTCGGTCGCCTCGTCGACCGCGCCCGGGAGCGGCGCCCAGAAGCTCGGCCAGCCGGTGCCGCTGTCGAATTTCGTCTTCGACGAATAGAGCGGCAGATCGCAGCCGGCGCAGGCGAACGTGCCCTTGCGGTGCTCCTTCAAGAGCGGGCTGGTCCACGGCGTTTCGGTGCCCTCCTGCCGCAGCACGTCGTATTGGGCAGGCGTCAGCAGTTTGCGCCACTCGGCATCGGTGTGGGTCACCTCGTAAGGATGGGGCGGCGTCGCCGCCTCGACGGCGCGCGGCCCGAACAGGCGGTCGAGCCCGAACGCCGCCACGGCGGCCGCGCCGGCATAGAAGATGTTTCTGCGGGTCAGCATGGTGTTTTCCTTGCTTGCGTGGTGCGCCAGGGCGTTCGCGGCGGCATCGCGGCCAACACTTGTAGCGCAATTTCACAGACACAGTTACGGCGAAGCGGGCCGTCCGGTTACAATAGCGGGCCGAATTCACACAGAGTTGATGGCCGCCAGCAACCGGGGTGGACGCAAGCCCGCCGTCGCGGGACAATTCGGCATGAGCGAGCCCGTCACCCTGCCCCGATCCAATGCGTCCGCACCGCAGCCGTCAGGATGGCGGCCGTGGCGCTGGCTTTCGCGCACGCCGGTCCGCACTTTCTTTGTTTATCCGATCGTGGTTGCCGCCTTCGAACTGGTCCGCCATGGCGGCGCGTTGCCCCTGACGTTATGGGGCATGCCGCTTCTGCTGTGGGGCTACCTGCAATATCGCCTGGTCGGACGTTATCGCGGACAGAGCGGCGGTGGCGGGCCGGGGCTGGAGCGGCCGCCGCAGCAGCTTGTGACGGACGGCCCCTACCGGTACACGCGCAACCCGATGTATCTCGGCCACCTGATTTTCATAACCGGTCTCGCGATCACGTTCCGGTCATGGCTCGCCGTCGCTATCCTGGTCGTCAACGCGGGATGGTTTGACTGGCGGGTGCGCGGCGACGAAACGCGGCTGCGGGCCCTGTTCGGCCGGCCGTATGACGAGTATTGCGGCCGGGTGAAGCGCTGGATTCCGGGACTGATCTGAGGCGGCAACGGGAGAACGATGTGAGCGGTATCGAGATCAAAGTGGTGAGCACGACGGCGATGAAGACGGTGTTCGAGGAATTGGCGCCGGCCTTCGAGCGCGCGACGGGTAACCGCGCGAGTGTCGAGCTGGGGCCGTCACTGCGGCTCGAAAAGGAGCTCGGCGACGGCAAGGCGGCCGACGTCGCGATCGTCAGCCGCAATGGCATCAAGGATCTTGAAACACGCGGCCGCGTCGCCGCGGGCAGCGCCGTTCATATCGCCGACTCCACCATCGGCATCGCAGTGGCGAAAGGCGCGCCGAAGCCGGATATTTCGACGCCCGAAAATTTCAAGCGCGCCATGCTGGCGGCGAAATCGATTGCTTGCAGCAAGCCGGTCGGCGGCGGCGCGAGCGGCGTGCATCTCGCCAAGGTCTTTGAAGAACTTGGCATCACCGCCGCGATGCAAGCCAAATCCCATTACGGTGCCGGCGGCGCCGGTGGGCTCGCCGGCCTCGTCGTGCTACGCGGCGAAGCCGAGATCGGCATTCAGCAGATGGCAGAGCTTATGGCTGTCGCGGGCATCGACATCGTCGGTCCCCTGCCCCGCGAGCTGCAAAGCGTGACGCCGTTCGTCGCGGGCGTATCGACCAATGCCGGCGACCGGAAGGCTGCGCAGGCGTTGATCCAATTCCTCACCACGCCCGAGGCAAAGCGCGTCATCAAGGCCAAGGGTCTGGAGCCGGCGTGACTCCAGCGGTCTCCCATCGAGGCACCCATCATTCACGTCGTCATGGCCGGACTTGTTCCGGCTATCTCAAATCTGCCTGCTGTCGTAGGCCCAGTGCAGCAGCGCCTGGCGCTGCCGCTTGCGGCAGGTGACGTCGCCCGGCTCACAGTTGCGCTGCACCTGACGGACGTGACGGCGGATCGCCTTCCAGCGCCGGATTTGGCGGGCGTCCTCGCCCGGTATGCGGCGTCCCATGTAATAACGGCAGTACCACTGAAACCAGCCGCGCGGGTCGTCGCGAAAAATCCAGCCTTTGCGGCGCCACACCGACAGCGGCTGGCTGGCATCGACGCCAAAATAGTTCAGCGATTTGTCGCGTTGCTTTTTGGCGAGCTTGGCGCGCGCAAACCAGCTTGCCGGAAATTCCCTGCGGCAGTCGGTCATATATTTGCCGCCGAACACACCGAGCCGCAGCATCTGCGCGGGCGTGAGATCCGGACGGAATTCCGGATCGAACTTTCTGCCGGCGGCCGCCACCCGCTCGTAGCGGTAGCCGCGCTGCATCTTGTCGCGGACGGTGACGATTTTGCGCTTCACCGCCGCGGACCTCGGAGCACGTCGGGATTGACCACGTTGATCGGATTGCCGGCCGCGTAGGACAGGATCTGATCGAAGATATCGACGAACTGCACCTCGTACTCGTCGCGGGTGACATAGCCGAGATGCGGAGTGCAGACCACATTGGGCATATTGAGCAGGGAATGCGCAGTGTCCCGCATGGGTTCCTGCTCGTAGACGTCGACCGCGGCCATGCCAGGCCGGCCGCGCTTGAGTGCTTCGACCAGCGCCCCCGGCTCGATCAGCGGCGCACGGCTGGTATTGACCAAGAGCGCGGTCGGCTTCATCCGAGCGAGATCGCCGGCCTTGACGATGTGGCGCGTCGCATCAACCAGCCGCATGTGCAGGGTGATGACGTCGCACGCGGCAAAGAATTCTTCTTTGCTCGACGCGGTGGCATAACCGTCGGCACGTGCTTTTTCGAGGGTCGCCGGCCGCGCCCATACCAGCACGTTCATGCCGAAGGCGCGGCCATAGCCGGCGACAACGCGGCCGATGCGCCCGTAGCCGTAAATGCCAAGCATCTTGCCGTGCAAGGTCGCGCCGACGCCGATCTGCCATCCGCCGGCCTTCAGGGAAGCCATCTGCTGCGGAATCTGCCGCATCGCTGCGATGATGAGACCCCAGGTCATTTCGGCGGTGGCATACGAAGGGGTGCCCGGGTGCTGGCTCGACGACACGACGATGCCGAGCCGGGTGCAGTCCGCGATGTCGATATGCGGATAGACGCTGCGTTGACTGATGAGCTTGAGCTTCGGCAGCCTTCCAAGCAGCGGCGCGCGGATCTGCGTGCGCTCGCGAATGAGCACCAGCGTCTCGGTATCGGCGAGACGCGCGGCGAGCGCGTCGGTGTCCTGGACGTGGTCGTTGAAAATAGTCACGTCGTGCCCGGCAAGTTTGCTGAAGCAGGACAGCGTGCGCACGGTGTCGTGATAATCGTCGAGGATGGAGATTTTCATTTGGGGGCAATCAGTCAGTGCGGAATGACGAATAGTAGCTCCGGCGCTTCCTGTTCGCTATCGCCACTTGCGCAAAAGAAAACCGGGCCTTGCGGCCCGGTTTTTAGTTCGCCGGCGTGGGGGCGCCAGCGTTCACCTTCCAGAGGGGAACTGCTGCCAGCGTTAAGGCTGCCATCTGGGAGGATGGGGCAACCGATTCGCCTCGCAGCATGAGAACACTATGCGGGCTGAGATCAGTGTCGACAATGAGGCGCGCTACATGCCAGCCATGCGAAAAGCGGGCGCGGATAATTGCTCTGTATACCCGTACGCGTTGCACGAATGTCGCGATTTTGTGCGACGAAATGCGTCCGCCGCGCACGCGCGCTTTTGACACACAACGTTACTTAGAATTCGAGGCTTCAGAACGCCCAGCGCTGCGCGTTGGCGACCAGAAAATCGCGGAATGCCTGCACGCGCGCCACGGTTTTGAGTTCTTCCGGATAGACGAAATAAGCGTCGAGCGCCGGCGCCTCGGCTTCGCCGAACAACTGCACCAGTCCGCCGTTCTCCTCGACCAGATAATCCGGGAGCATCGCGATTCCGAGACCGCGCTGGCAGGCGCGCAGCACGCCGAGAATATTGTTGATGACCAGATGCGGCGTGCGCGGCCCCTTGCCGTCGCGCGCCACCTCGATCAGCCAGCGCGATCGCTGCAGATAAGGCGGCTGCGTGCCGCCCAGCACCAGCACGCGCTGTGCATCGAGGTCGTCGAAGGTGCGCGGCGTACCAAAGCGCTTTAGATATTCTGGCGAGGCGTAGACGTGGAAATGCACGGCGAACAGCTTGCGCTGAATGAGATCGGGCTGTGTCGGCTGGCGCAGCCGGATCGCCACGTCGGCCTCGCGCATGGCGAGGTCGAGTTCTTCTTCGGTCGTGAGAAGCGTGATGTGAATGTCCGGATAAAGTTCGATGAATTCGCCGAGCCGCGGCGTCAGCCAGTGAATGCCGATGCCGGGCGTGGTGGTGACGCGCAGATCGCCGTTGGGCCGTTCTCGGCTGTCGGTCAATTTCGCCCGCGCCGCTTCGAGCTTCATGAATACGTCGTGCGCGGTGCGATACAGCAGCTCGCCCTGTTCGGTCAGGATCAGGCCGCGCGCGTGGCGGTGAAACAGCGAGACGGTCAGCTCCTGCTCCAGCGCGCTGACCTGGCGCGAGACCGCCGATTGCGACAGCCCGAGCTGCTCGCCCGCATGAGTGAAACTGCCCGCCTCGGCGGCCGCATGAAAAACCTTGAGCTTATCCCAATCCATTTATCGTCCTTCTCCTTCTCCCGCGCATGCGGGCAGAAGGTCGAGATGAGCAGGCTCCCCGCTGCGCTCGGCATCGCGGTAAAGCCACTCATCCGGATTGCGTTGCAATCCGACCCCTCCCCGCCCGCGGGGAGAGGCGAGAAATTCATTCCGCGGCGTCGCGCAGCGCAGCGTGACCGGCGAGGAAGCGCTCCGCTTCCAGCGCCGCCATGCAGCCAAGCCCCGCCGCGGTGACCGCTTGCCGGTAGATGTCGTCGGCGACGTCGCCGGCGGCGAACAGGCCAGGGACCGAAGTTGCGGTCGAATGCGGAGCGGTCTTGACGTAGCCCGATGGCTTCATCTCGATCTGGCCGGCGACCAACTCGGTGGACGGCGAGTGACCGATGGCGATGAAAATGCCGTCGACCGGAAGCTCGCTGACCGCGCCGGTCTTGAGGTTCTTGAGCTTCGCGTGCGTGACCTTCATCGGATTCTCGGCGCCGCGCACATCGTCGAGCACGCTGTCCCAGATCACTTCAATCTTCGGATGCTTGAACAGCCGGTCCTGCAAGATCTTCTCGGCCCGCAGGCTGTCGCGCCGATGCACCAGCGTGACTTTCGAGGCGAAATTGGTGAGGAACAGCGCCTCCTCGACCGCAGTGTTGCCACCGCCGATCACCAGCACGTCCTTGTTGCGATAGAAGAAGCCGTCGCAGGTGGCACACGCCGAGATGCCATAGCCGCGAAATTTCTGTTCGCACGGCAGATCGAGCCAACGTGCCTGCGCGCCGGTCGCCAGCACCACAGCCTCGGCAACATAGATGTCGCCGGAGTCGCATTCGATGCGAAATGGCCGCCGTTGCAGATCGAGCTTGTTGACATGGTCGGCGACCAGGCGCGCCCCGACATGGGCCGCCTGGGCCTGCATCTGCTCCATGAGCCAGGGGCCCTGAATTACATCGGCAAAGCCCGGATAATTCTCGACGTCGGTGGTCACGGTGAGTTGGCCGCCGGGCGCGACGCCCTGGATCAAAACCGGGTCGAGCATCGCACGGGCCGCATAGATGGCGGCGGTATATCCGGCAGGGCCGGAGCCAATAATGACGACTTTCGCCTGGGTGGTCTTGCTCACCTGGGTATCTCGTTCAATTACGACGGGCGCGGAGCGACGCACGGAACCGTCTAAAGCCCTCGAAACGGGCCGATTTAACGCCGTTCAGCCGGGAATGGGCCGACCCCGCCCCAAGAAGCGCCCTAAGACGTGCTCGGCCACCCCGTGTGCCAATTTAGGGATTTTTCCCAGCTATGCAAGCGACGCAATGGTCCCTTTGGAATGGTCCTGGTCTCACCATTAACGTCCAAAGGCGGACCGCGATCACTCTTTATGACGCGAACGCCGGCATGATTTCGCGGGCGAACAGGTCGATCGAGTGCAAGGCTTCAGCCGGTGTCATGTCGCCGAAGGCGAGCCACGGCGTCCAGTAGTTTGCACCGGTCGCCTTGACGTCGGCGGCGATGAAATCGCGCACGGTCGCCGGCGAGCCCGCGATCGCGGTGCCGAGCGCCTGCAACGCGTCGAACGTTTTTGGATAATGGGCGTGCGTCCGTGGCGCGGCGCCGTTGCGCTCGAACAGCCAAAAGAAGCTCGTGCGCCAGCGCGGATAGGCGCGGCGCGCGATGGCGAGCGCTTCCGCATCCGTGTCGGCGACAACGACATGCCGGCCGACCCCATAGAGCGTTGTGTCGGCCTTGCCGAGTTTGCGCCGTGCCGCGAGATAACGATCGAAGATCGGCCGCACTGTTGCGCTCGGCCCAAGCGCCAGGATGTTGACGTCGTTTTCTGCCGGCCAGTCGGCATTTTCTGGAATGCCGACGCCATACCACAGCGGCGGGTGCGGGCGCTGCACCGGATGCAGGATCATCGGCACCTTGTCGAAGCGATAGAATTTACCGGCGAAGCTCAGTTCGTCCGATGCGAGCCCCTTGAGCAGCACCTGAAACGCTTCGTGGTACATCGGCTGTGTTTGCGCGAAATCGAGCGCGTAATTCGCGGTTTCGAACGGCGACACGCCGCGTCCGATGCCGAGTTCGAGCCGGCCGCCGCTCATCTGGTCGAGCATGCAGACTTCTTCGATCAGCCGCAGCGGATGGTAGAACGGCAGCAGATAAACCATCGGGCCGAAGCGCAGCTTGGTGGTGCGCTGCGCCATTGCCGCCAGGAACAGTCCCGGCGACGCCGCACAGCCAAGCGGCGTGCCGTGGTGTTCGGCGAGATGATAGGCGTGAAAGCCTGAGCGGTCGTAGGCCTCGGCAAGTTTAAGCCGCCCGGCAAACAATTCGCCATGCGGCACGCCCGCATCGTCCAGGTGATCGAACACGCCGAATTTCATGAACTCTCCCGTTTGCTGCTCTCGTCTCGCGCCGGGAAGGGCGAATGGCGAGTGGCGAATTGTGAGTGGGGGAAATGCTCCCCTACTCGCTATTCGCCACTCACTATTCGCTGTTGTCCAGTAGTCGGCAGTGGAGATCGTGGAGCTACTTCCACTCCACCTTCATCACTTCATAAGCCCGGGCGCCGCCCGGCGTGACGACCTCGACCTGCGCGCCTTTCTTCTTGCCCACGAGCGCGCGGGCGAGCGGTGACGTGATGGAAATCTTGCCCTTCTTGGCATCCGCCTCGGGCTCACCGACGATCTGCCACACCGCCTTCTTCTCGGTATCCTCGTCGATCAGAGTCACGGTCGCGCCGAAGGTGATGGTGTCGCCGGACAGCTTCGATACGTCGATGACCTCGGCGCGCGCGAGCTTGTCCTCAAGCTCGGCAATATGGCCCTCGTTGAGCGACTGCGCTTCCTTGGCGGCGTGGTACTCGGCATTCTCCGAGAGGTCGCCGTGCGTGCGCGCGTCGGTGATCTGCTGAATGATCCGAGGCCGTTCGACCTGCTGGCACTGCTTGAGCTCCGCCTCAAGCGTTGCGTAACCCGCCGCAGTCATAGGAATTTTATCCATCGATTGCAAACCTCCAAGCCCGCAGAGTCAAGATTTGCAACGCGGTCCGGCATTTGTCCGGCCACGCGAATGCATGCCCTGTCTCTACCTGCCGCCGCCCTACCGGTCTGACTGTCAGCCGGCCCCGGACGCAAAATAGCGCTGCAGCGCGCACACCTCGAGGTCGCCTTTGAGATAGGCCTGGATGCCCTGCGCTGCGGCGACGGCCCCTGAGAGAGTGGTGTAGTACGGCACTTTATGCAAGAGGGCGGCACGCCGAAGCGAACGACTATCCGCAAGGGCGGTGGCCCCTTCTGTCGTATTAAAGACCAACTGGACGTCGCCGTTCTTGATCGCGTCGACAATATGGGGGCGGCCTTCCGCCACCTTATTGATCCGGACGGCGCCGACGCCGTGTGCGGCGAGATACCGCTGCGTGCCCGAGGTCGCGACCACCCGGAACCCCGACTTATGGAGCAGCCGGATCGCTTCAAGAATTCGTATCTTGTCGTCGTCCTTGACTGAAACGAACACCGTACCGCTCTTCGGCAATCGCGATCCGCCGCCGAGCTGGCTTTTGACGAAGGCGACATTGTAGTCGCGATCGATGCCCATGACCTCGCCGGTCGACTTCATTTCCGGGCCGAGCACGGTGTCGACCGCCGGACCGAATTGGGCGAACGGGAAAACCGCCTCCTTGACGCCAATATGCCGCGCGCTGGCGGGATCGAAACTTTGCGGCTTGAGTTTGAAACTCGCGAGCCGCTCGCCGGCCATGATGCGCGCCGCGATCTTGGCGCACGGGATGCCCGTCACCTTGGCGACGAACGGCACCGTGCGCGAGGCCCTCGGATTGACTTCAAGGACATAAATGTCGCCGTCCTTGATGGCGTATTGCACGTTCATCAGGCCGCCAACCTTGAGCGCACGGGCCAACTCGCGCGTCTGCCGCTCCAGTTCGGCGATGGTTTTCGGATCGAGCGAATGCGGCGGCAGCGAGCAGGCGGAATCGCCGGAGTGGATGCCGGCCTCCTCGATGTGCTCCATGATGCCGGCGATATAGCTGTCCTGCCCGTCGGCGAGACAATCGACGTCGATCTCGACCGCGTCGGTCAGATAGCGGTCGATCAGCAGCGGCCGTTTCTCCGACACGGCAAACTCGGACGGCCGGTCGAGATCGGCGGCAAGTCGAGCGACATAGCGCAGGAGTTGCTGCGTGTCGTGCACGATCTCCATGGCGCGGCCGCCGAGCACGTAGGAGGGACGGATCACGATCGGATAGCCGATGGATTCGGCAATCGCCTGCGCCTTTTCGGGCGAGGTGGCGATGCCGCTCTTCGGCTGCCGCAACTTGAGCCGGTCGAGCAGCTGTTTGAAGCGGTCGCGGTCCTCGGCGAGATCGATGGCGTCCGGCGAGGTGCCCAGGATCGGCACGTGTGCCCGTTCCAGCGGCTCGGCAAGCTTGAGCGGCGTCTGCCCGCCGAATTGCACGATGACACCGTGCAGCGTGCCCTTGGCGCGCTCGGTATCGATGATCTCGATCACGTCCTCGGCGGTCAGCGGCTCGAAATAGAGGCGATCCGAGGTGTCGTAATCGGTCGACACGGTCTCCGGATTGCAATTGACCATGATGGTTTCATAGCCGGCTTCCTTCAGCGCGAAGGCCGCGTGACAGCAGCAATAGTCGAACTCGATGCCCTGCCCGATCCGATTCGGACCGCCGCCGAGGATCACGACCTTTTTTTTGTCAGATGGCGCCGCCTCGTTCACCGCCGGCCCCGCGAACGGCGCCTCGTAGGTCGAGTACATGTAGGCGGTGGGGGAAGCGAATTCGGCCGCGCAGGTGTCGATGCGCTTGAACACCGCACGCACGCCAAGCTTTTGCCGGTGCGCGGCGACTTCGCCGGCCCGCAGGCCGGTGAGGCGAGCCAGCCGCGCGTCGGAAAAGCCCATCGCCTTGAGCCGGCGCAACGCCGGTGCCGTGGCCGGCACGCCCTTGGCGCGGATTTCGGCCTCGGTATCGACGATGGCGCGCAACTGCGCCAGGAACCACGGATCGACCTTGCAGGCGTTATGAATATCCGTGTCGCTCATGCCAAGCCGCATCGCCTGCGCAATCTTGAGCACGCCGTCGGGCGACGGCGTGCCGAGCGCGGCACGCAGTGCATTCTTGTCGTCGCCCTGACCGAGGCCGGGGATGGCCACTTCGTCGAGCCCGGTCAGCCCGGTTTCCAGCGAGCGCAACGCCTTCTGCAGGCTCTCCGCGAAGGTGCGGCCGATCGCCATCGCCTCGCCGACCGACTTCATCGAGGTCGTCAGCACCGGCTCGGCGCCGGGAAATTTTTCGAACGCAAAACGCGGAATCTTGGTGACGATGTAATCGATCGTCGGCTCGAACGATGCCGGCGTGGCGCCGCCGGTGATGTCGTTCTTGATCTCATCGAGTGTGTAGCCGACCGCGAGCTTGGCTGCGACCTTGGCGATCGGGAAGCCGGTCGCCTTGGACGCCAGCGCCGAGGAGCGCGACACGCGCGGATTCATTTCGATGACGACGAGCCGGCCATCCGCCGGGTTGACGGCGAACTGCACGTTGGAGCCGCCCGTCTCCACCCCGATCTCGCGCAACACCGCGATCGAGGCGTCGCGCATGATCTGATATTCCTTGTCGGTCAAGGTCAGCGCCGGCGCCACCGTGATCGAGTTGCCGGTATGCACACCCATCGGATCGAAATTCTCGATCGAGCAGACGATGATGCAATTGTCGTTCTTGTCGCGCACCACCTCCATCTCGAACTCTTTCCAGCCGAGCACGGATTCTTCAATCAGCACTTCGGAGGTCGGCGAGGCGTCAATCCCGCCCTCGACGATCTCGATGAACTCCGCCTTGTTGTAGGCAATGCCGCCGCCCGTGCCGCCGAGCGTAAATGACGGGCGGATGATGGCGGGAAGACCGATATCTTCCAGTGCTTCGAGCGCCTGGATCAGAGACTTGATCTGATGCGAGCGCGGCGTCTGCAAGCCGATCCTGGTCATCGCGTCGCGGAACAGCTTGCGGTCCTCGGCCTTGTCGATGGCATCGGCCGTGGCGCCGATCATCGTGACGTCGAACTTTTCCAGCACCCCCATCTTGCGCAGCGACAGCGCGGTGTTGAGCGCGGTCTGCCCACCCATGGTCGGCAACAGCGCGAAGCCGCCCGGAACGGCGTGGCGTTCCTTCTCGATGATCTTGGCGACGATCTCCGGCGTGATCGGCTCGATGTAGGTCGCGTCCGCCAGATCCGGATCGGTCATGATGGTCGCCGGATTGGAATTGACCAGCACGACCCGATAGCCCTCGGCCTTGAGCGCCTTGCAGGCCTGCGTGCCCGAATAGTCGAACTCGCACGCCTGGCCGATGACGATCGGGCCGGCGCCGATGATCAGGACAGTGGAAATGTCAGTCCGCTTGGGCATCCTATCCGCATCCGTGATCGTCATTCCGGAGCGCGAGCGCAGCTCGCGAGCCCGGAATCCATAGTCACCGTCCGTGGTTATGGATTCCGGGCCCGGCCTGCGGCCGTCCCGGAATGACAGCACACGCAAAAAAAGAGCGCCTGCAAGGCGCACTGGCGTCAGGGCTTGCATGGCTCGGCCCCGCGCGAGGGGTGCTTAGACCAGAATCGCCTATCAGGGAAGAGGCGCAGTGCCGGCGGGCGGACTATGGCGTCGACCCAAAGCCATCCGACCTGTGGAAATCGCGGAATGGCGTTGAATTCAGGCCCTCCATCAAGTAGCGGTCGTTTTCCATCAACTCCGCGCAGGACGTGCGGCCACACGGGAAATCGTGGGCATGCCATCTGCGCGTCGTCGTCAACGCTCTTGTCGAAAGAGGAAACGGGTTAACCGGCATCTTCCGAATTTTTCAGACGCTGGACTGATATTCTTCTCGTCTTTGCTCTCTTCGTGCGCTTTGCACTTGGAGGTGCACCTCGACGTGCCACCCTGGCTGTTGCTCGTATTGATTGCCGCATTGCTTTTTCGTCACGACCCTCAGTAGATTTGTCAGCAACGCTTAGCCGGGGAAACTTCGCCGTGAGGGTTGCGTATACCGTCGCCATGCTTTTGGCGGTACTTCTTTTCGTGGAGCCCTCCTTAGCCGGGGCGCTCGACGATGCAATGGCGGCTTACCGTCAGCGGGATTACACAACCGCGCTGCGGCTACTGCAGCCGCTTGCTCAAAAGGGTGATCCTTTTGCCCAGTATACTCTCGGATTTATGTATGCATTTGGACAAGGCATTCGCCAAAACAATGATGAAGCACTGAATTGGTACCGTAAGGCCGCCGATTCAGACTATGCGGCCGCTCAGTACCAGCTCGGCCTCGCGTATGCGAATGGCAAGGGTGTACCGAAGAATGATACGGTAGCCGCAACTTGGTATCGTAAAGCTGCCAATCACAATTTTATGCCAGCCGAGTTCCTACTCGGGGTCGCCTATGCCTACGGGAAGGGGCTAACACAGAACGATATCGACGCGGCGAGTTGGTATCGAAAGGCAGCCATACAAGGATTTGCGGAGGCACAAGTCGCCCTTGGCGAGCTTCTAATGCATGGTGGCAAAAGCGGTGCTGTGCCATTGAACCAGTCGGAAGCGGTGCAATGGTTTAGAAGAGCCGCAGATCAAAACGATGCGTCCGCCCAAGCCCAACTTGGGATCGCTTATACTACTGGTGATGGCGTGCCGGCGGATAAGGTCTTTGCCTACACGTGGCTTAATTTGGCCTCCCGGGATCAAGGGCTTATCGGGTTCACGGCGAGAACAGGGCGCAAACTCCTTGAAAGGGGGATGACTTCTGCTGAAATTGGCGAAGCGCAAAAGCTAACGCGAGAGTGGCGCCCTCGGAAGTCTCGCCTAGCAGATACGGGAGTAACCGCACCGCCAACAAGTGCGTTGCCAAGTCAACCACGTGAGACCGAAGTACCACTACAAATCGCTGGCGGTGTGTTTGTAGTACCCGTGGAGTTGAACGGGGCAATTAAGCTCAACTTCGCAGTCGATAGTGGCGCATCAGATGTCACTGTATCATCGGATGTATTTTCAACATTGAAACGTACTGGAACGGTCAAAGATTCCGATCTTCGCGGAGTTCAGACGTACATCTTAGCCGACGGATCGAGATCGAATTCGCCTGAATTTACGATAAGATCGCTCAGAGTTGGTGACGTAGTTCTCAAGAATGTGGCAGCCAGCGTCTCGCCATCTCAAGGAATGCTGCTTCTCGGCCAATCGTTCCTTAGCCGTTTCAAGTTGTGGTCCATAGACAATACGAACCATGAACTTCATCTTGAAGTTCGATAGTCTCCGATGGGATTGCCCCAATGGTCGCGCAAACTCTGCCACCAATGCTTTGCGGCGACTTTGTCCATTATTGCGCCAACATGCCTTTCGACTGCCAGCGCGCAGCTTAGCGTTTGACCAGAATCACCGCGGCGGCAACGCTGGGCGCCCCCCTGGCATTTGTCCTGTGGGCGGCCGTTCGTTAGGCTTCGCCAAACCGTTGGGGAGGGAACCATGAGCGCTCGCGCAGCCGTCCATGCGGTCGCGGCGTTTGCCGTGGCGGCTGGTTCGTTCATCGCCGCGATGCAGTCGCCGGCATTGTCGCAGGCACCCGACACGCGGCCGGTGACCCTCGTTGTGCCTATCGCCGCAGGCGGCGGCGTCGACACCATCGCGCGGGTCTTTGCCAAGGAACTGTCGGAGCGGCTCAAACAGGCGTGGGTGGTGGAAAACCGGCCCGGCGCCGGCGGCTTGGTCGGGCTTGATTCGGTTGCCAAAGCGACGCCCGACGGCCATACGCTGGCAATGTTCGAAACATCCGCGGCGCTGCAGCAATGGCTGCATTCCAAGGTGCCGTTCGACGTCGTCAAGGACTTCGCCCCGGTGGCGCAGATGGCGACCACGCCGCTCGTGCTGTTCGCCGGGCCGTCGTCGCCGGTGGGCGATCTGAAAGGCATGATCGCCTACGCCAAGTCGCACCCTGGCAAGCTGTCCGCCGCCACGCCCGGGATGGGCACGCCGCACTCGCTTGCCCTGCTGATGCTCAATGCGGCGGCCGGCATCGACATCGTGCATGTGCCCTACAAGGGCACAGGACCGGCACTCACCGATCTCCTTGGCGGACAGATCCCGCTGATGTGGGCGACCCCCAACGTCGTGATGCAGTACGTGCAGAGCGGCAAGGTGAAAGCGCTGGCGGTCGGCTCGCCGCAGCGTGTCACGCTGTTACCGAGCGTGCCGACGGTGGCCGAGAGCGGCGTGCCGGGCTTCGATGTCAGCGTGTGGTTCGGCATCGCGGCGCCGGCGAAAGCACCGCCTGCTGCGATCGCGCGCATAAGCCGCCAGATCGCCGCGATCGATCAAATTGCGGAGCTTCGCACCAGGATGGCGCCGCTCGGCTACGAACTCAGTTATTTGGACAGCGACGCCTTCGCCAAAAAAATCGCTGCCGACCACGCACGCTACGGCAAGGTGATTCGCGACGCCGGCATCAAGCCGGACTAGATCAAAACAGCCGCAGCTTACAAACCGCGCGATCAACAAGCCGCATTTCGCGGTGGCGCCCGCTTGTGCCCGCTGTCCAACACCTCTGCACAAGAAAACCGCGCTGGAAAAAGGTTAAGCGGAGGTAACCGTTAACTGCGCGTTAACTTTATGTCCGCAGATTATTAACCAATCAAGAACTCATCCACATTGGAGAGGCGGCCTTGTCGAGCCTCATCTGCCCACGGCAGTCGCTGACGTTTCGCGCCCGCTCCTACATGGCGTTCGCTTTCACGCCGCAGCCGCCGATCGCCGACTGGCTTGCCGACCTCGACGCCACCCTGGAACGCTCCAAGGGCTTCTTCGCCGGCCACCCGGTCGCGCTTGACCTCTCGGCGGCCGGCCTGCCCCCGTCCGAAATCGTCGAACTCGTCGGAAGTCTCGCTGAGCGTGGCATCCGCGTGCTCGGCATCGAGGGCATCGAGCCGAATGAGGCGGCGCCCGGCCTGCCGCCGGTGCTACGCAGCGGTCGCGGCACCCAGGAGATCGAACTCGCCGAGCCCGCCTCCCCCGAACCTGCGGCCGCCGCGGCGCCGCAGAAGCAGGAGCCCGCTTCGCTCCTGATCGATTCGCCGGTGCGTTCCGGGCAATCGGTGGTCTACATCGAGGGCGACGTCACCGTGCTGGGCTCGGTCGGCTCGGGCGCCGAGATCATCGCCGGGGGCTCCATCCACATTTACGGCACGCTGCGCGGGCTCGCCATGGCGGGCGCCTCGGGCAATTCGCGCGCGCGCATTTTCTGCCACCGATTCGAGGGCGAGCTTCTGGCTATCGGCCCTCACTACAAGACGGCGGACGAAATCGAGGACAGCCTGCGCCGTGGACCGGCCCAGGCATGGCTTGATGGCAACACGCTGAAAATCACACCGATGAACTAACGAGAGGTCGTAGACATGAGCGAGGAGAAATCGGGACGCGTAGTGGTCGTGACATCGGGCAAAGGAGGCGTCGGCAAGACCACCTCCACGGCGTCGCTCGGTGCCGCGCTCGCCAATCTCGGCCAGAAGGTCGTGGTCATCGATTTTGACGTCGGCCTGCGCAATCTCGATCTGGTACTCGGCGCTGAGCGGCGCGTCGTGTTCGACCTGATCAACGTCATCAACGGCGTAGCCAAGCTGCCGCAGGCGTTGATCAAGGACAAGCGGCTGGAGAATCTCTTCCTCCTCCCCGCATCGCAGACCCGCGACAAAGACGCGCTGACCGAGGAAGGCGTCGCCAAGGTGATCGCCGATCTGCGCACCAAGTTCGACTGGATCGTATGCGATAGCCCGGCGGGCATCGAGCGCGGCGCCACGCTGGCGATGCGGCACGCCAACTCTGCGATCATCGTCACCAATCCGGAAGTCTCGTCGGTGCGCGACTCAGACCGCATCATCGGCCTGCTGGACTCCAAGACCGAGAAGGCCGAGCGCGGCGAATGCGTCGACAAGCATCTGCTCATCACCCGCTATCATCCGTGGCGCGCGGCGCGCGGCGAGATGCTGTCGATCGACGATGTGCTGGAGATCCTTTCCATCCCGCTCATCGGCATCATCCCCGAGAGCGAGGAAGTCCTGCGCGCTTCCAACGTCGGCTCGCCTGTGACGCTCAATGCGCCGCTCAGCGCTCCAGCCAAGGCCTATTTCGACGCCACGAAGCGCCTCAAGGGCGAACAAATCCCAATGCAAATTCCTTCGGAAAGCCGCGGAATCTTCAACAAGCTGTTCGGACGGAAAGCCGCATGAATCTGCTCAGCCTGTTTCGCCGGGGCTCCGCGCCGGTTGCGCGCGAGCGCCTGCAAATCCTCCTCGCCCATGAGCGCGAGTCGCGCAGCCAGCCCGATCTGCTGGGCGTGCTGCGCGAGGAAATCCTCGAAGTGATCGCCCGCCATGTCACCTTCGATCCCGACAAGGTGCAGATCACGATGGACCGCGGCAGCACCGTCTCAACGCTTGCCGTCGACATCGAAATTCCCAATCGCCGCCGCGCCAGCGGTGCGGCATCCCAGCAATTGGCCCGGCTCGCCTTCACGGCGGAAACGGCCACAGCACGGTCGCAATGGACCAACGGGTTAGTTTAATGCGCACCATAGTTCTCCTCACGCAAAAAGGCGGCACCGGAAAGACCACACTGGCGGCATCGCTCGCGGTGGCGGCGGCACAATCGGGCGAAAGGGTCATTGCACTTGATCTTGACCCGCAGGCCTCGCTGGTGCGCTGGGGTGAACGCCGGGCCGCGGCACACGCGGCAAACCGGATCATGGTCGAACCGCTCGAGCGCGAACGCCTGCAGCGGCTGCGCGCCATTCTCGACGGTCTTGCCAGTGCGGGCTTCACGCTGGCGATCTTCGACACCGCCGGCGCCGATGGCCCGGCCGTGCGGCTGATCACCGAGGCGGCCGACCTTTGCCTGCTGCCGGCGCGGCCGACGCGCCTCGACATCGAAGCCACGGCGTCAACCTTCCGCACACTGTTTCTCGCCAAGCGCAAAGCCGCGTTCGTCCTCAATCAGTGCCCGGTCACTTACCGCAGTTCGCGCGCCGGCCACGCCGCCAAAGGCCTCACCGAGCTTGGCGTGCTCGCCGAGCCGATGGTAGCGACCCGCATGGACTATCAGGACGCGATCGCCGCCGGTCTCGGCGTCACCGAATACGATCCCGGCGGCCGCGCCGCGGCCGAAATCAAGTCGCTCTGGAATTGGAGCCGCGCCCAGTTCGACAGCCCCAAGATCGAATCCAAGATCGAATCCAAGACGGATTCCAAGAGCGAAGCTGGCGAGATCAAGAGCGAACGCACTGCCGAGCATCGCCACAGCCGGCAGGTCGCCGCCTAAACTGCCGCGTCGACCGGCAAGAGGGCTCTCTGGAAATTATGAGGCCCTGGTCCAGCGACCAGGGCCTCTTTTTTTGGTGCCAGGGGATACTGCCTGTCGAGCGGTTTGAGGACCGGCTTGCCGACGAGGCCGGCTCAGTGATCGAAATCGAACAGATCGAACATGTCGCCGATGGCCGGAGAGTTCACTGGAATGTACGGATTACGCGCCATGACCGGGTCGGGCAGGTTGTCTCGGCTGCGGTTCGTAACCGGCGGAAGCCGCCAGTTCCGTTCGATGAATTTCAGCGTCGAGACGTGATCCGTATAGGTATGCGAGATGTGGCCGCCTCTGCTGTAGGGCGAAACCACGATCATCGGAGTACGGGTGCCGTCGCCGAAGAAATCCAACGGCTGCACATAGCCGGAATCCCAGTAGCCGCCACCCTCGTCGAAGGTCACGAAGAGTGCAGTCGACGCCCACAGTTTCGGGTTGGCCTTGACCGCGTCCACTATCTTTTTGACGAAACCTTCATAGAGATTGAGCTTGGACGAGGCCGGGTGACCGTCGACCAATCCGCTGGGCTTCACGTAGGAGACGGCAGGCAATGTGCCATTGGCGATGGCGGCGTAAAGGTCGATCGTGTCCTTGAGATGGGCCTCCCTGACCGCCTTGTTGGTCATGATCGAGGTCGAGTACTGCGCCCAATTGCAGATATTGCAGTAAACATCCTCCGGATTGGTCACGTACTTGTCGGCGAGATAACGGTCGAATTGATCGCCGTAATAAGCCCAGGAGATGTGGCGGTCATTAAGCTCGTCGCCGACCGTGCGCAGATTTGAAGGCGGAACGGTGAACACGTAATTGTGGGGATTGGCGTCGGTGTAAGCGTTTGTGCCGTCGCCGAAATAACCCGGGTTGTAGTTGTTGAGGAGGTAATAGTGGCCCGGTTGGCAATTCGGGTTCACCTTGCGCCTGAGCGACTGCAGATAATCAACCACCGCGTCGACGCCTGGCTGGTTCTGATCCGAGCAGTTGACGTAAGAACCTCCGCCGTAGTTCGCCTTCGGTGCGACGGCAGTCGGCGATCCCGACCCACCGCCGTAACCGTCCTGCGTGTAAAAGTTGTTGGTTGACGGTTGCGGATTCGGGTTTTCAATTTCGCTGAGCGCACTTACGCCGCTCGGCGGCGTGCCCGGCATTTGTGGGTTTACGGGGTTATTCGGCGGCGTTTGCGGGTGGCCATTGCCATCGCTGAACCAAACGGCGTCGCCGGTGCCCATCATGACGTGGTTGGCTCCGGTGCCGCCTTTTACAGCCTGATGGTAATTGTCGCTCATTGAATAGTGATCGGCGAGATATTTCAGGTAAGGCGCATCGCCTTCTTGGACATTGAAAAAGCCCATCGAGGTTGAACCTTCGCCGGTGGACGTATCGTTGAATCCGGCGGGTTGGGCCGCGCCGTTGGAACCGGCGCCGACGGTGACTTCGACCCAGGGATACAAGTCAGAAGAGCAACCCCAGCCATCCTTCCGATTCGCAACCGCGGCGTCACAGTCGAGCTGCTGCTGCATCTGGAAGAAGCGATGCACCGGGCTCGCCGCATAGGCGTCATAAGGGTAGTTGGGATTGGTCAACTGGTACGGGCCGGACGGCAGATAACTCGCGTCCTGCCCGTTATACTTGACCCGATTGTCGGGAGTGCCGCTGGTTTGGCCAGTGCCGCCAGTCAGCAGATATTGGTAATAGTCATCGGCCAAGCCGTTTTCGACGCTCTTGGCCGCGGCCAGCGTGGCATTGTTCACGCATGACGTCACGTTGGCGTAGCCCAAGGCCGCGCAGACGTAGGGATCCGAAGGACCGCCAGCCAGCGCCGGCGGCAGCACGACGTACGGCGTCTTCGGCGGATTCAGCCGATACTTGTTGTAGTCTTGACCCTGATACTGCAATGCCGCGCCGTAATTTGGTCCCGGCGAGCCGTCGGATCTGACGATACCCTCTGACAGCAAGTTCAGGATTTTGTCGCCGCTGACCGGCTTATACGTGGCAAAGATGTGATCGAAGCTGCGGTTTTCGCCAATAATGATGATAACGTGCTTGATCGGCGTCGCAGTCGTGTCGTCGTTTGCAGCTGCACGGGTGACCGGCATCGTAACATTCGCAGTGAGCGCGGCTGTCGCGAGGAACGAAAGCCAGCGACATTTTCTCAACCGCTCACTCATCAGATTGTCGGAATGCATGGTTGGCCTCACTTGTGATGGGGTACCGCGTCATGTTGAGGCCGCAGGTTTGCACCGCGATGACAAAATTGTTGCCGTCGCTAAAGCGGCGCGAAAAAATTTTGGGAACTCCAAGCCTGCGTATCGGTGTAAAATTGATCGGCTCACTGCCATTTTTCGCGCAAGCAGAAGGCGATCAGGCCGCTTTCGGACTGAGAAAACAGATTGACGCGCATGTTCGCGGCGGTAGAGGATGCGCGGCGCTGGGGAACCGCGTCCCCAGTTGGGGGGTGAGATTTAATGCAGTGGAAATTGTCTGTGCTCGGCGCGGCTGTCCTGTTCGTCTATGCGCCGGCTGTGGCGCAACCGTTGCCGGTGCCGGTGCTCTCGGGCAAGTACGCAACCACCTTCAACGAGATCTGTCAGGCCGGCACGAATTACCCAGCCGGCGCGATCTACAATCAGATTCTTGTTGTCGACTTCAATAAAGACACGAAAACCGTAAGTCTGACCGGAGCCTCGGTATCGGGGCCTCTTACGGCGGCGAATGGCGCGCCCGCAAAGCTTACGCAGACCTCCGTCAATACGAGCTTCTCCTACTCTGACACTGCGACGACCATCACCATCGGCAGCGATACCTTCAATGCCCTGTACGGCCCATTGATCATGGGGATGCCGCAGTGGATCGTTTTCGGCGGGATAAACCACGGCGGGTGCTCAGCGTCCGCCGTTGCGATCCGACAGTCGCCACTTTCTGTTTCAGTCCCGGCCCGGTAACCGGGCGCAGCCGGTCTCCACGCCAACTCACACGGCATTTCTGGATGGCAAGCGAGCCATTTCGGCCCGTGGCGCGCTGATTCTCGCGGCTCGCGCAACCACTTGCCGACCGCGAACGTTGTCTTCGGCCACGCAGGACTGGGCCATGTCATCCGAACCTGCCCTGAAAATGCCGAACCGATTCACGCCGCCGCAATCCGAGAAAAAAGCGCGGCCGTTCAATGAGCCACGCAGCTCGGAAGAGCCGCGCGACAGTCAGCTCCGCCGCGCCGCGGAACCAGGCCGCGGCCGGCGCGCCTTGCATCCGCTGCAAATTCCCTGGGCAGGCTGGAAGGACATCCTGTGGCGCACCTATGGCGAAATGCAATCCGACCGGCTGCTGTCGATCGCGGGCGGCGTCGCTTTCTTCATTCTGTTCGCCATCTTTCCAGCGATTACCGCGCTTGTCTCGGCTTACGGCATCTTCTTCAACGCCTCCACGATCGGCCAGGACCTGTCGCTCCTACAGGACGTCGTACCCGCCAACGTGCTTGGCATCCTCAACGAGCAGACCATGCGGATTGCCTCGCAGCGCAACGGCGCGCTCAGCATCGGCGTCGTGGTGGGCATTCTGGTGTCGTTGTGGAGCGCCATGGGCGGCATCAAGGCGATGATCGATGCGCTCAACGTCATCTACGAGCAGCAGGAGACCCGTAACCTCTTCAAGCTCAATCTGGTGGCGCTTTTGTTTACGCTCGGCGGATTTGCGATTTTCCTGGTGGCGGTTGGGGCCGTCATTGCGGTGCCGCTGGCGCTGTCCTGGGCCGGGCTCGGCGGCCAGGGCGGCGAAATGATCCGGATTGCGCGCTGGCCGGCGCTGCTGATCGTGCTGCTCGCCGGTCTTGCCGTGCTCTATCGCTACGGCCCGAACCGCCGCGCCGCGCGCTGGCAGTGGGTGAGCATCGGGAGCGTATTCGCCTCGGTGGTGTGGATCGCCGCCTCGTTCCTGTTCTCCTGGTATCTCGCGAAGTTCAACACCTACAACGCGACCTACGGCTCGCTCGGCGCGGTGCTCGCCATGATGATGTGGCTGTGGATTTCCTCAATGGTCGTGCTGCTCGGCGCCGAGCTGAATGCCGAAATCGAACATCAGACCGCGCAGGATTCTACGATCGGCGACGACAAGCCGCTTGGTCAGCGCGGCGCCGTGATGGCCGATACAGTCGGCGCCAAACAAGATTGAGGCGGCACCGGCCGCAGCGCGGATTTCAGCCGCGCCGTCTGAGAGGCGGCGGGGGCGGCGGCACCGGGACGAAACGCTGCCACACCGTGCCGTCGTCGAACTGTATGGCGAATCCGTCCGGGGAAATCACCGCGCCTTGGTTCCACCGTTCAGCCCAGATGTGACCGGGATGATCGATCCAAGCGCGCGACGGCTGGCCGGCCTCGTTGACGAGATTCATATCCCAGCCGTTCTGAGTGATGAACACCATCTGCTGTCCGGCGCAGTTCTGGACGCATTGATATTGACCGGAAAGTAGCTCCTGCGCGGAGGCGCTGGCCGTTCCCACAGCAAACAGTGCAAACAGTGCGAACGCTAATCTCATCGCCACATCTCCCTCAAACGCCGGCACAGCGTAACATGGAGCTGCCGCGAGGGCGACGCCTTCTTGGAGCGAACGCACGCTTGCTGAGATCACACCTGCCAGAGCGTAATGAGCGGTCCCTTGGCGCCGAACACTGGATCGGTTGCGGGCGCCGGCACTTTGGGGATGGAGGAAAGCGCCTTGGCATGCTCCGCCTTGCTGCCGCGGCACAGATTATATTTGCCGGTCGGCGGATAGGCGCCGATCACGACAAGCTCCTGAGTCTGGGTGATGAGCTCATGCCCGGTGCCCGCCGGCAGGATCACCACGTCGCCAACATTGACGTCGATCTCTTTGCCCTTCTTGCCGCCGAAACGCACCTTGGCGCGACCGCGTGCGATGCCCATCGCCTCATGGATCATCGAATGATAATGCGGATACGGAAAGATGCCGTTGCGCCACATATGGCCCCAGCCATTGTGGGCAAATGCCTGTTCGATCAGGCGTTCGGGATCCGGCGACCCGGAAAGATCGATGCCGGCGCGATAGACGACGAGCGGCAGCGCGGCGTTGTTCGGGATCGACCCATCATCGTCAAAATGAAAGGTCGCGGGAGCTGAGCGTTTTCTGGCAATGGGCATGGCGTGCGTTGGCGCCGCGGAAGCGCCGCTCCTTCTACGCCGGTGTCGGTTGAGACTTTATGACGACGCTTACAGCAAAACGCTGACATCGAACGCTTGGTGACTCGACGCCTATCGGACTCGGAAGTCCTCCATCAGCCGGATGAAGCGGCCGAACAGGTAGTGACTGTCGCGCGGGCCGGGCGACGCCTCCGGATGATATTGCACCGAGAATACCGGCCGATCCTTGAGTTTAAGCCCGCAATTCGAGCCGTCGAACAGCGACACGTGCGTCTCGATCGCGTTCGCCGGCAGCGTCGCACTGTCGACCGCGAAGCCGTGATTCATCGAGGTGATTTCGACTTTGCCGGTTAACAGATCTTTGACCGGATGATTGGCGCCGTGATGGCCCTGGTGCATCTTGACCGTGTTGGCGCCGATCGCGCGCGCCAGCATCTGGTGGCCGAGGCAGATACCGAAAGTCGGCACCTTCTCGATCAGCGCACGGATCACCGGCACCGCGTACGCGCCGGTCGCCGCGGGATCGCCCGGGCCGTTGGAGAGAAACACTCCGTCGGGCTTGAGCGCCAGAATAGCCTCGGCCGAAGTCTGCGCCGGCACTACTGTCACCTTGCAATCATTGCCGGCGAGCTGGCGCAGGATGTTGCGCTTGATGCCGTAATCGATGGCGACAACCTCGAACTTGCCGCCGTCGCGGCGGCCGTAGCCCTCGCCCCAAATCCACGGCGTCTCGTCCCAGGTGAAGCGCTGCGCCGTCGTCACCATCGGCACCAGATCGAGCCCGATCATGCCGGGCCATTCGCGCGCCTGCCGCTTGAGCGCGTCGAGATCGAAATTGCCGGACGGCTCGTGCGCGATCACCGCGTTGGGCATGCCCTGTTCGCGGATGCGCGCAGTAAGCGCGCGCGTGTCGATGCCGGCGAGTTCGATGACGCCACGAGACTTCAGCCAGGCATCGAGGTGGCGTGTCGCACGATAATTCGAAGGCTGCGTGATCGAGGCGTGCAGGATGACGCCGCGCGCGCCGGGCGTGGCCGCGAGATTGACCGTCTCAATGTCCTCGTCGTTGGTGCCGACATTGCCGATGTGCGGAAACGTAAAGGTGATGATCTGCCCCGCATAGGACGGATCGGTCAGGATCTCCTCGTAGCCGGTCATCGCGGTGTTGAAGCAGACTTCGCCAACCGCACTGCCGGTGGCGCCGAAGCCGATGCCTTCCAGCACGGTGCCGTCGGCCAGCACCAGGAGCGCGGTCGGCTTGTCGTCGTGCCAAGCCGCGGACGTCCCGGCGGAGGAAACTTGTGGCTGGGTCATGGCCTCTTAGTTGCGTATTATATAAGGAGACGCAACTGCCGTTCCGGGAATTGCCCCCAGCCCCACTTTCCCGCCAAAAGGGAAGGCTCAAGGGGGATCTGCAACGTTCGAGGAGCCGACACCGTGCTGCGCGACGACATCAATACCGCGTTGAAGGAAGCGATGAAATCCGGCCAGGCGCGGCGGGTTTCGACGCTGCGACTCATCAACGCCGAGATTTTGAAGCGTGAAACCGGCGGCGCCGAACGCACCTCGCTCAATGACGCCGAGATCCTCGATGTCATGGGCAAGATGATCAAGCAGCGCCAGGAGTTGTTCGAGATTTACGAGAAGGCCGGCCGCCGCGAGCTTGCCGCACAGGAGCGCGAGGAGATCGAAATCATTTCCGCATACATGCCCAAGCGCATGTCCGACCTCGAAGCCGCCGAGGCGATCTCGGGCCTGATCAAGGAACTCGAAGCCGCGACGCTCAAGGACATGGGCCGCACCATGGCGGCGCTCAAGCAGCGCTTCTCCGGACAGATGGACTTCGCCAAGGCCGGCGCGCTGGTGAAGAAGCTGCTCGGCGGCGGGTAACCATTCTCGCATGACCGCAGTGACAAGGCGCAGGATTCTGGTTGGCCTGATCGGCCGAAACATACAGGGCTCGCTGTCGCCAGCCCTGTTCGCCGAGGCGTTTTCTGCCGCGGGCATCGACGGCTTCTATCATCTGATCGATGCGGATCGGCTGCCGGCGCGGCTTCCCGAACTGTTCGGCGCCATCAAAGCGTTGGGCTTTGCCGGCGCCAACATCACCTATCCGTTCAAGCAGGATGTTCTGCCGCTGCTCGATGCCGTCGACCCAGGAGCGGCCCAGGTCGGCGCGATCAATACGGTGGCGATCGCGCCAGACGGCCGCACCACCGGCTATAATTTCGATCGCCATGGCTGGCGCGACAGCTTCGCCGAGACGCTCGGACCGGACAGCGCGCACGGCAAGACCGTGGTGCTGATCGGCGCCGGCGGCGCCGGCCGCGCGGTCACGTTTGCGCTGATGGACCTCGGCGTCGGCTCGCTCATCCTGCACGAACTCGACGCCGCGCGCGCCAAGGCGCTGGCCGCCGACGTGGCGAAAAATTACGGCGCGGCGCGCTGCCGTCTCGCCGGCGATCTGGAACACGACATCGCCGCGGCGGACGGCATCGTCAACGCCACGCAGACCGGCATGAGCGGCTTCCCCGGCAATCCGGTGCCGGTTGCCGCGATCAAGCCCGAGCACTGGGCGGCCGACGTCATTTACACGCCGGTCCAAACCGAATTCCTCAAAGCCGCAGCCGCCAAGGGCGCGCGTACGCTCAACGGCGGCGGCATGGTGGTGCATCAGGCGGCCGCCGCCTTCCGCTGTCTCACTGGCGAAACGGCCGACGTGGCACGGCTCTACCGGGCCTTTGCCGCAGGCCTCGCGGCGCGCGACGGGGCCAATTGACCGCCCTCGCCTGGGCAGCGTTCAGGCGCGCTTCTTACGCCTCTGCTGCATGTACGAGCGCAACACCGCATTCATGCGGCGCTGATAGCCCGCGCCTTCCTTCCTGAAATAATCGAGCACATCCTCGTCGACGCGGATTGAAATCGCTTTTTTCTTCGGCGGGATGACGAGGACGGCTTTGGACCAGTCGATCTCCTTGAACTCCTGCCAATCCGGATCGTTGGTGATGGAGGCTTCAATATCATCATCGGTCAAGGACTCCAGCCGGGCCCAATCCGTTTCGCTCTTGCGACGTTCAAGTCGGCCATCCGGGTGCTGAACAATATGCGTGCCGTCGGCCAGTGATGCGACATGCCGGACGATATGTTCGTCCTGCTTGCTTAAATTCGAGCGTCTATCGACGTGTTTCTTTTTTATTTTGTGTGCCATAAAGCCTTCTCTCGCTGCGACGCGCCGCTCGCGGCGAGATAATCCGGATCGCGATGCCACGCGGCGTCGATATCACCGCTATCAGCACGCCTCGCATCAGTCCGATCGTTACGTATCGTTTCTCGTCGCCCGACGATGGCGACGGAAACGTTAGCGCCGCAGGATCGTGGAACACTTCCTTTGCATCATCAAAATCGATCCCGTGCTTGGCGATGTTGAACCGGCGCTTGTTGTCGTCCCACTCGAACTCGCCGATCCGTATGTACGGTGGATCATCCATAATGCTCGCCTCAGCCGGCGCGCATACTACCGTCAATGTTTCTTGGACGAACGCCCAATCTGTTCATTCCGGGCAGGAATGTATATACAACTGTATTTATCGTCAAGGTCTGTGGATAACAGGGACAAACGTCGCCGCGCTTGCAGCCTACATAACCGCCCCTATCTTGGCCGCACCCGGCGCTACCCAGGCAAATCACCATGCGCTTTACACCGCAATTTCTCGATGAGCTGCGCGCGCGGCTTCCGGTTTCGGAGGTCGTGGGCCGGCGCGTGAAATTGCGCAAGGCCGGCCGCGAATTCAAAGGCTTGTCGCCGTTCAACAAAGAGAAGACCCCGTCGTTTTTCGTCAATGACCAGAAGGCGATGTGGTTCGATTTCTCCTCCGGCAAGAACGGCAACATCTTCGACTTTGTCATGCTCACCGATGGCGTGACCTTTCCGGAAGCGGTCGAACGGCTTGCCGGCGAGGCAGGCGTTCCGCTGCCGGCCTATTCGCCCGAGGCCGAGGCGCGCGACGAGCGCCGCAAGACGCTGCACGACATCGTCGAACTCGCCGCCAAATTTTTCGAGGCCACGCTCGCGTCGAGGAACGGCGCGCGCGGCCGCGGCTATCTGGCCGACCGCGGGCTTGCCTCGGCGACCCAGCTCAAATTTCGGCTCGGCTATGCCCCTGCGGCGCAATACGCCCTGAAAGAGCATCTCGGCGCGGCCAAGATTCCGGTCGAGGACATGATCGAGGCCGGCCTTCTCGTCGCCGGCGAGGACATCGCGGTGCCCTACGATCGGTTCCGCGACCGCATCATGTTCCCGATCGCCGACTGGCGCGACCGCGTCATCGCCTTCGGCGGCCGCGCGCTCGAAAAGGACGTTTCGGCCAAGTATCTCAACTCGCCGGAGACGCCGCTCTTCCACAAGGGCGCGACGCTCTACAACATCGCTGGCGCCCGCAAGGCCGCCCACGACGGCGCGCCGGTGATCGCGGTCGAAGGCTATGTTGACGTCATCGCCATGGTCACGGCCGGCTACGAGGCGACGGTGGCACCGCTCGGCACAGCGCTGACGGCGGATCAACTCGCCCTGATGTGGCGCATGACCGACGAGCCGATCCTGTGCTTCGACGGCGACAACGCCGGACGCCGTGCCGCCTATCGGGCAGCGGAACTGGCATTGCCGCTGGTCAAACCCGGCAAGAGCCTGAAATTCGCCGCCCTGCCCGACGGTCAGGACCCGGACGATCTCGCCCGCTCCGGCGGCCGCGAAGCGATCGCGGACGTCCTCGGCGCGGCGCGGCCGCTCGCCCACGTGCTGTGGGCGCGCGAGAGCGAAGCCGGTCCGTTCGACACTCCCGAACGCCGCGCGGCGCTGGAGGCGCGGCTGTCGGCGGTGACCGCGACTATCGCCGACGAGGCCGTACGTCGCTACTACCGGCAGGATTTCGGCGAGCGGCTCCGCCAGCTATTTTCCCCGATTGAGGTCTCTTCGCGCCAGACGCGCCAGCGGAGCTTCGATTCGGGCAGCCGGCGCGATACGTCAGGCCGGCCGCCGCACGGGCGCGGCTTCGGCAATCGCAACGATCAGTTCCAGAATGGGCCTTACGTGGCGTCAAGCCCGCACCTCGCCGCCAGTCCCTTGCATCGCGGCCATCGCGCTGCGATCCCGCGCCGCGAAGCGCTGATCCTGCAGGCCGCGCTCAATCACCCCTGGCTCCTCCATGATCACCTTGAGGAGCTTGCCGCCGCCGAGTTCCGCCATGCCGACACGCAAAAGCTCAAAGGCGCGCTGATCGACGTTTTTGCCCATGCGGCCGAGAATTTCGCGCACAACTCCGAACAGATCGGTGATGGCGAGCGCGCCGAACTTACCGCCGAACTCAATCGCCGCGGTTTTGACAATGTGTTGAGCCGTATCGAGCGTACGATCACCACATCGTCGGTCTGGGCCGCGCGGCCGGGAGCCGCCTCCGCCGATGTTTTGCTGACCTGGAAGCAGCTTGTCGCCTTGCATACACAGTGGCATTCCCTAACTAGGGAACTTAAGGACGCGGAATTGGCCCTCGGCCAGGACAACAGCGAGGCAAACTACGCCCGGCTGTGTGACGTAAAGGCGAGGCTATCCAAGCTCGACGGGACCGAGGCGCTGGTGGAAGGCTTCGGAGCTTTGTCGGGCCGCACGCCGCGGTCACTGTAAGGCGTCAGGCACGAGATGGTCCAAGGCACTGGACAGCCTCGGACCCAGGCTGAGACAGTACACGCAAGGCCGCAGGGTTGCGGGGCTTCAAGGTTAGCCTGAGCTTAACGGAGGCCTGCGAAAACCTAGAGATCAATTCTCTCGGCATAGGGTAGGGGGAGATGTGCAGCCGGCCCGGCCGGCTCATCCGCCCCTGGGGGCCTTCCGGGACCCAGGCTTGAGTGAGGGGCGTGGCAAAGGTGGGTTTTTGGACCCATCGGCATGAGATAAAGACCCATAGGGTAGAGGACGCGTGAGCGGCTTCCCCGGGTCAGGCGAATACAGCCGCCCCTTGCCGGGGCGGTACGGGTAGCGACAGGCGTAGGTGGAGACCAAGATGGCGAGCAAGAACGTGGGGACGGTCGCGAGCAAGACCAAGGTTGCGGTGCAAAAATCCGCCGCGCCCAAGGAGGCCGAGGCGCCCGAGAAGGAGGGTGCCGAGGCCCCCGACGCCCCCCTGCCGCTGCTTGACCTGTCGGACGCCGCCGTCAAGAAGATGATCAAGCAGGCCAAGAAGCGCGGCTATGTCACCTATGAGCAGCTCAACGCCGTGATGCCGTCCGAGGAAGTGACCTCCGAGAAGATCGAGGACATCCTGGCGATGATGAGCGAAATGGGCATCAACGTCGTCGAGACCGAAGAGGCCGACGCCGAGGAGGAGGAAGAGGCCGACGAGGAAGAGTCCGAAGGCGGCGAACTCGTCGAGGCGACGCCCAAGACGCCCGCCAAGTCCGAGGCGCGCGAGCCCGCCGAGCGTACCGACGACCCGGTGCGCATGTATCTGCGCGAAATGGGTTCGGTCGAACTGCTCTCCCGCGAGGGCGAAATCGCCATCGCCAAGCGTATCGAGGCCGGCCGCGAAGCCATGATCGCCGGCCTGTGCGAGAGCCCGTTGTCGTTCCAGGCTGTCATCATCTGGCGCGACGAGCTCAACGAAGGAAAAGTCTTCCTCCGCGACATTATCGATCTCGAAGCGACCTATGCGGGCCCCGACGCCAAGGGCATGCCGGTCGGCGCGCAATCGGCTGATCAGGCTAATGGGAACGCCAATGGCGCCGGGCCGGCCGGCGCTGTGCCGTTCGCGCAGCCGCCGCAGACCGTGGCGCCGCCATCGGCGCCGCCCGCCGCCACCCCGTTCAAGCCGCAGGCCGCCGGTGGCGACGGCGAAGAAGGCGGCGAGGAAGCCGCCATCGCCGATGGCGATATGGACGAAGACGATCTGGAAAATTCCATGTCGCTCGCCGCCATCGAGGCCGAGTTGAAGCCGAAGGTTCTGACAACATTCGATACCATCGCCGACACGTTCAAGCGGCTGCGCCGGCTGCAGGACCAGGATATCCAGAACAAGCTGCACTCGACCGGCTCGCTGTCGCCCGCGCAGGAGCGCAAATACAAGAAGCTCAAGGAAGAGATCATCCAGGAGGTGAAATCGCTGCGGCTCAATCAGGCGCGCATCGATTCACTGGTCGAGCAGCTCTACGACATCAACAAGCGGCTGGTGAGCAACGAGGGCCGCCTGATGCGGTTGGCCGAGAGTCACGGCGTGCCGCGCGACGAGTTCCTCAAGCATTATCACGGCTCGGAACTCGATCCGCGCTGGATCAACCGCGTGTCGAAGCTGTCGACCAAGGGCTGGAAGTCGCTGGTCGCGCGCGAAAAGGACCGCATGAGGGAACTGCGGACCCACATTCACACGCTTGCCTCCGAGACCGGCCTCGAGATCGGCGAATTCCGCAAGATCGTGCACATGGTGCAGAAGGGCGAGCGCGAGGCGCGCCAGGCCAAGAAGGAAATGGTCGAGGCCAACCTGCGGCTCGTCATCTCCATCGCCAAGAAATACACCAACCGCGGCCTGCAATTCCTCGACCTGATCCAGGAAGGCAACATCGGCCTGATGAAGGCGGTCGATAAATTCGAATACCGCCGCGGCTACAAGTTCTCGACCTACGCCACCTGGTGGATCCGGCAGGCGATCACCCGCTCGATCGCCGATCAGGCGCGCACTATCCGCATCCCGGTGCACATGATCGAGACGATCAACAAGATCGTGCGCACCTCGCGCCAGATGCTCAACGAGATCGGCCGCGAGCCGACCCCCGAAGAGCTTGCCGAGAAGCTCGGCATGCCGCTCGAGAAGGTGCGCAAGGTTCTGAAAATCGCCAAGGAGCCGCTGTCGCTCGAAACACCGATCGGCGACGAGGAGGACTCGCATCTCGGCGATTTCATCGAGGACAAGAACGCCATCCTGCCCGATCAGGCCGCGATCGCCGCCAACCTGCGCGAGACCACGACGCGGGTGCTCGCCTCGCTTACGCCGCGCGAAGAGCGTGTGCTGCGCATGCGCTTTGGCATCGGCATGAACACCGACCACACGCTGGAGGAAGTCGGCCAGCAGTTCTCGGTGACCCGCGAGCGCATCCGCCAGATCGAAGCCAAGGCGCTGCGCAAGCTGAAGCACCCGTCGCGGTCGAGGAAGCTGCGGTCTTTCCTGGATAACTGAGCCAGCTGACAATTTCGATGAGTGCGTTTATCTGGAACGCAAACCCGGGAATGTGGCACGTCATCCCACCGCATAAAGACGGCTGGGATGCCCTTTGTGCTTACATCCTCGATCACACCTCGTACGTCTACTGGTCAACGCCGAGACTCCATAAGGAAATCAGCGTTGGCGATTCCGCTGTTATTTGGCGAACGACCAACAAAAAGGGACCCAACGGCGTTATAGCGATCGGCAGCGTCGAGGAACGTCCCAGGCAATTGAGTCCGTCGACCCAGCATCTCTTTGCATTTCCCGCGAGACTGCAAGCGGCGGGCTGGGACGAAACAGGCGCGCCTTCGCCGGTAAAGACTGGAATACGACTCCAAAAGCTCTTTTGGGATGAACCGATAAATTCGGGAATGCGCCCACCCCAAGGAACTCTAGGCCGGCTAAGTGAAGATGACTTTGCCGCAATAAAGCAGCAGGCTGCCAGTCGATAACTTTGGATTCCGGTATACGCGCTGCAAGAGGTCGCGGGCCTCGATGCTGACTAAGGTCACATCTGTTGAGACGCTTGGCGGCTTTCGGCTGCGGGTCCGGTTCAACGACGGCAGCGGCGGCGTCCACGACTTTCGGGCGATGACGCACGAGCCCGGGCCGATGCTCGAACCGTTGCGGGACGAGGCATTTTTCAGTCGTGTGTTTCTGGAATTCGGCGCGCCGACTTGGCCAAACGGCTTCGACATCGCCCCCGAGTGGCTCCGCCGTGAAATGGAATTGGCCGGGGAATTGAGCCGCGCCGCCGCGGAATAACCCGGTCCGATTAGGCTACCTGCGCAAACCCCTCAGTTTCTCGGAAGCCGCAAAATCATCAGGCCTTGGCCCCGGAATGGCTCCTCCGGGGCGCGCGCCGTCAATCGGCCAGCGGATAGCGGCTGCGCGCCGCCGATGCGCTCTCGATCGCCTCGGCGATAACCTGCAAAATCGTCTCGATGACACCGGGCACGCGTTCGTCAATTTTGCGGGGCCGGCGAATGCTGGGAACATTTTCCATTGCTATATCTCCTTAAATGGACGGCTCGAAATGGCCTTGTTGCAGTGCAACATAATGATTCGCCGCCATAGAGCAATATTCTGCTATGCGCGTCGGGAACATATATTGCGTCGCAATATGAGGGGGCTTGGTAACTGGGCGTTAAGCCTTTTGGCGGTTGCCACCCCGGCGTTGATTTGCACGGCAGCCACGGCGGGGCCGGTATCCACCCCCGCATCGTGCCGGCAGGCGGCAAATGGGCTCATCTCGCTGCTTGATGCCGGCAAGGACAGCGAAGCGCTTTACCGCGACACCTATGCGGTGGTGGTGAACACCTGCGGTCCCGCCACGACCGCGCCGCGTCCCGTGGCGCCGTCCACCCCGCCCGATCGCGCCAGGTGCCGCGAACTTGCCGCCGCCGTGGTCGATCTTATCGAGGACGACAGGATGGATTCGGCGGAGTTCGCGCAAACGCGCGATCATTTCGCCATCGGCTGCGGACCGCGATAAGCGGCTGCATCGTCGCGCCACGCGCCGAAGTGCCACTCAGAACTCCGCCGGAACGCCAGCGCAGATCAGCCACATCTCACCAGCTCGTTTCCAGTTCCTTGGAGGCGTCGAGCTTGTTTTCCATCGCCCCATTGATCACGTCAAACACCCTCCGGGCACTCGACATGCGGATCGCATCACCCTGTTCGAGCCGGTAAATCGACGAGATGCTGGGCTTGGCCCCGGGCAGCCGACTTAGAATATCGATGATTTCCCACCCCAGTTGCTCCTGCCGGAGTTGCCGCAGGCGTGGGAATCGCGCCTTGAGAAGTCGAACTCGCTGACGTTTGGCCATTCGCGTCGCGTGGCGCTTTAAACAACCGCTTTGGAGCCACGGCCGCGCCCTTCGCCGCAGCTCCAGCGCAAAATGGGTGTGCGGTGGTCGTGCACGAAAACTGGAACTTTTCTCGACCCGCTCGCCTCCGCAGCGAGACCGCTTTCGGCTCTCTATGGGAAGCGACAACCAAATTCAAGTCATTGATTTTCTTTGTATTATTCTGGTTGCAGCAGCCCAACATCACCAATCAATAGCAGCATGATTAATAATCAATGATAATCATTCGTTATAAATGGCCTCTGTACCTTGGTGGCCGACCGGTATCCCCTAGGGATTCGCCATGACACGAAAAGGCGAAGCCAAGCTGCCGGTCGCCAGCCGAGTCGGTGTCATGGCCCGCGCTGAGCCGGCCCACCTCGGTGATCGCGATGGAGCGTCTCCCGCACCCGACCAATCTATGCCCGGCTGCTCGCCGCCGACATCGGCCGCATCGACTTGGAGTGATTTTCCCGAAGAGCATTATGCTCGAAACTGGCGCCGGAGCGGTCTCGTGCACTTCGCGCGCATGCGAGGCGGATCGACCGGAGTTAGTTCCGGAATGTTCGGATAAAATTTTGTTGCAGACAGCGGCACGGCGGGACGCTCCGTGGAGCTGCGCGTTCCAGAATCACGACATCACCTTTTGGCCATCAACAAAAGGTCAGACCTTTGCCCGGTTCTGCCGTGACAAGGCGCGCCGAGGTGAGGGCCAAAGTGGAGCAAGTTGATGTTGCTTGTCTGGCGTCCTCTAACATTGATTGCGGTTTTACTCGCGCTATCTGCGCAACCGTCATTGGCCCGGGTGCATTCCACCGCGTCGCATCGCGCCGGCTACCGCCATTATCATATGATCGCGCGTGTCCGTGACGACGCGCAGCGGCAAGGCTTTTGGGGGCAGCGAGATTCTTGGCAACAAGACTCTTGGCAACAAAATTCTTGGCAACAAGACGCTTGGCAACAAGATGCTTGGCAACAAGACTCGTACGGCCACCGAGGCCGCCAATTCAACAGCCGCTCGGCCGAACAGGGTTTCGGCGATCATTCGCAATTGCAAAGCATGGCGGAACAGCAGGCTGGCGCGAACGGCATCCCGGTTTCGTTGGTCAATCGCGTCATCACGCGCGAAAGCGGTGGCAATCCGCGGGCGGTCAGTCGCGGCAATTACGGCCTGATGCAGATTCGGCTCGGCACTGCACGGAGCATGGGTTACAGCGGCTCAGCCGCGGGTCTGCTCGATCCCTCGACCAATATGACCTACGCGGTGCGCTATCTGGCCGGCGCCTATCGGGCCGCTGGCGGCAATGAGAGCCGCGCGGTCGCGCTTTATGCCCGCGGCTACCGCGCCGCGCCGCGCGTTCAGGAAGCTTCTTACTATGGTGAGCGGCCCCGCGGTGCGGCGTTGCATGGCGGTACGTACTACGATTCGTTTGCGCAGCCCCGCATGGTCCGCCACGCAAGGCGCTACCGGCATCGCGCGCTGTAAGCGATCGCGGCGCGCGGCACCGGCTAATCGGTTCCCTCGATAATCCGGATGTCGCGCACTGCGCCATCGCCGAGCGCCTTGAGCGCTTCCTTGTAGGCCGGGCTGTTATAGGCGGCGATCGCCTTTTCCAGCGACGGAAATTCGGAGATGACGATGCGCTCCTTCTGCCCGGCCTCGAACGCCGCCGCCGCCGTGCCGCGCGCGATATAGCGGGCGCCGAACGGCTCGGTTGCTTTCGGCGCCAGCGCCGCATAGGCGGCAACCTTTTTCGGATCGGAGATCGAACGGTAGCACGTCACCCAGTAGCCCTTTGGCATCGGCAGCCTCCCTGATTTGTTGCGCGTCCGGACGCGGCGAAACGCACTGTAGCGCCGCACCGCGCGGTGCAGCAAATCGGCCGGCACGCCTCGACTTTGCGCCGGCACCGGCTAACATCATGCGCGCTTTGTACAGGCGCAGATGACGGGAGGCCGGAATGTCGTTTTGGAGCGCGCTATTCGGCCGGCGCGAGGCCGCCGGGACCGCCAAGGTGTCGGAGCCGGTCGAGTACAAAGGCTTCACCATCCGCGCGGCGCCGTACAAGACCGATAATGGCGGCTATCAGACCGCGGGCACGATCGAGCGCGAGGTGGACGGCGTGCGCAAGGAGCACCGCTTCATCCGTGCCGACTCGTATGCGTCCTACGACGACGCGGTATCGTTCACGCTCAACAAGGCGCGGCAGATCGTCGATCTGCAGGGCGAGCGGATGCTCAGCGAGTAAGCAACTACGCCAAACCCTCGACAATGCGCAAGTCGCGCTGCGCGGCGTTGCCGAGCGCCTTGAGCGCGGCCTGATAGCCCGGGCTGTCGTGCGCAGCCGCAGCCTTCTCGACGCTGTCGAACTCGATGATGACGGTGCGCTGCGTCAGCCCCTTCTCGTACGCCTTGGCGGCGGTGCCGCGCGCCAGAAAACGGCCGCCGCCGGCCGCGATCGCGGGCCCCGCGAGCTTCGCGTACTCAGCGAGCGCGTCCGGATTGGAAACGGAAAAATACGTCGCCACCCAATAGGCCTTGGCCATGTTTGCTCTCCCTGTCGCAAGTTATGGCGACTTGTTGCCATGGCGGCCATCGTCGTGCAATCCGGCAACTCGCGCCGGACGCAACACGCCGCAAAGGCTCGGAGCGAAAGGTTGGGGCAAAACCTGGAAAGCGTCAGGCGACGTCGAGGTCCTGGCCCTCTTCGATCGCGTGCCGGAGATGTTTGATTTCGCGCCGTAGCGCGCTGACCTCGTTTTCGAGGTGCGCCACCCGCACCGCCAGATCGGCATCCGACGTGCCGCTCGCTGCACGGACCGCGTCCGGAAAGGCAAGCCCGATCTCGTCGCCGTGACGCCACTGCACGTGCGCGTGCAGGGTCTGCTCTTTCTGCGGGACATACAGATCGACGACATCCGGTATGCTGACGGTGTCGGAAAAAATGATGCGCGCGCCTGCGTCGGAGATATCCCGGATCAAACAATCGAACGCATTGCGGCGATTGTTGAAATAGACGCAGCCGCGCAAGAAGCTCTTTTGACGTTGCGACCCGCGGCGTTCGGCCATGTTGCCCTCGTGAGCGTCGCTTCCTGTCCCCCGGCGACCCTAACCCCTTGGAATTAATGCCGTCTTACCGGCCGCCTGCGGGCTCGAATGCCCGCTTATTCTCGGCTAAAACGGATCGGCAGATACAGCTTCGATCGGCTTCCGCGGGCGTGGAGCCACAAAAGGGGAAAGTCCGATGCAGGTTTTCAATCTGGCGCGCGAAGCCACCTTCGATCCGAAAAAGCACGTAGAGAAAATTCTCGGCAGGGTCGAGGACGGCGACGTCACCGTCGCCTGCTGGGAGCCTGGCCAGGTCAGCCCGTATCATTGCCACCCGCGCGCCACCGAAATCTATTTCTGCTTCGAAGGCGGCGGCACCATGCGCACGCCGGAGACGAATGTTGCGGTCGTGCCGGGCGCATTCGTCGTACATCCGCCCGGAGAAGTGCATGAATATGCCAACGGCCCGCAACGCACGCTGCTCTTCCGCGTGCGCTACGGAACCGACATGGCGGCGCATCACGTCGACTGGCGCGGACACGCCAACTGGAAGCAGAGCGCGGAGGACGCCGAATACTATCGGCTCAACCCGCCGCGCCCGGCAACGACCGCGTAAACTGTCAAATCAGTGATTTTGCGGCGGGCTGTTCTGCGAACAGGTCTGTGTATTGTCGCTTTTGGCAGCCTCGCATTGCGTCATCGAGTCGTATGCGCATTCCATGCTCGAGCCCTTCTGCAGACAGAAGGAGTGATGCATATAGCTGCCCTGGGCGAAGGCTTGCGAACCGGCCAGCGCCGCCGCAAGCAGAGTACTCGCTGCAATCAGACGAATCATGGCTGTTCTCCGTCGACCCTCCCGCGGCGATCAACGCGGCTGCCATACGGATGTTCCAGGCCGGCTCTTTACAGCGGATGACTTGCCGCGCACGGCTTGCTAGGCAAAGTCGATGGAACTGCAAAAAGTCTGCAACGGGGAGAAGGAATGTTTACCAAACCGCATTGTCCGGTGATCGCCATCGAAGAGCATTACTGGGACGAGGAACTGGAGAAGACCTACACCGGCAGCGAAGCCGGCCGGCCGGGCGAGCAGTACAAGCGGCTGCATGACTTTACCGGCATGCGCATCAAAGAAATGGACGAGGCCGGCATCGACGTACAGGTGCTGTCGCACGGCGCACCGTCGACCCAGAAACTGCCGGCCGACACCGCCGCCGCGATGACCCGCCGCATCAACGATCGGCTGCACCAGGCGATGGCCGGACATAAGGACCGGTTTGCCGCCTTCGCGGCGCTGCCGACCGCGGTGCCGGACGCCGCCGCCGACGAACTGGAGCGCACCACCAGGGAGCTCGGCTTCAAGGGCGCGATGCTGCACGGGCTCGCCAACGGAAAATTCCTCGACGACAAGAAGTTCTGGCCGATCTATGCGCGCGCCGAAAAACTCGACGTGCCGATCTATCTGCACCCAGCACACCCGCAGCCGGACGTGCAGCGCATCTACTACGACGATTACGTCAAGGACTTCCCGATGGTGGCGCGGCCCGCCTGGGGCTACACGGTCGAGACCGCGACGCTCGCCATCCGCCTGGTGCTGTCCGGCGTGTTCGAACGCCACCCGAAGCTGAAGATCATTCTCGGCCATCTCGGCGAGACGCTGCCGTTTCTGATCTGGCGCATCGACCATGCGCTGAAGCGGCCCGGCCAGAAATCGATGAGCTTCCGCGACATCTTCTGCAATAATTTCTACATTACGACGAGCGGCAATTTCTCCAATCCGGCGCTGCTGTGCTGCGTCATGGAGATGAGCGTCGATCACATCCTGTTCGCGGTCGACTGGCCGTTCGTCCTGAACCCGCCGGCGCTGGAGTGGATGCACACCGTGCCGCTGTCCGACGCCGACAAGGCGAAAATCCTCTCGGGCAACGCCAAGCAACTGTTGCGGATGTAAAAAGACGCGTTTTTTAGTTTCCGCTCATTCCCGCGTAAGCGGGAATCCACCTCTGGGTCCCCGCTTTCGCGGGGACGAGCGGACCATGAGGCACTTATCTAGGCCGGAACATCGGCACCGGCGGGCCATCTTCGGAGTTGTGGAACACGACGTTGACGGCCTGCCCGACCCGCAAAGCGTCGAAGTCGCAGTCGACGATGTTGGTCAGCATGGCGGGGCCTTCGGCCAGCGTCACGTAGGCGATGGCGTAGGGCTCCTTGGCCCGGCGCATGACGCTGTAGCTGTAGATCTGCCCGCGGCCGGACGCCGGGCGCCATTCGATCTTGTCACTGCCGCAGAACGGGCAGATCGCGCGCGGGTACCAGTGCGCCTTGCCGCAGGCGGCGCAGGTCGGCACCACGAAGCGGCGTTCACGCGCCGCGTTCCAGAAGGCTTGCGTTTCGACGTTGACGATCGGAGCCGGGATTTTGCGTGCGTCCGCCATGATCTCACTCCCGCTCCATAATCAGCGTCGCGCTGCAATGCCGCGTGCCGAGCTGCATGCCGGTGCCCTGCGCCAGCGCCAGCCCGCAGTCCTTCACCTGGACGGCGGGATGCGCCTCGCCGCGCAACTGCCGCACCGCCTCGATCACTTTGGTCATGCCGCCGCGATTGGCCGGGTGATTGTTGCACAGGCCGCCGCCATCGGTGTTGAACGGCAGTTTGCCGACGCCGGAAATCAGATTGCCGTCGGCGACAAACTTGCCGCCGGCGCCCTTCTCGCAGAAGCCCAGATCCTCGATCTGGATCAGCACCGTGATGGTGAAGCTGTCGTAGATCGATGCATATCTGACGTCGGCGGGCTTGACGCCAGCCTCCGCGAACGCCGCCGGCCCCGAGCGCGCCGCGCCCGATGTGGTGAGATCGAACGTGCCGGCAGTGAGATGCTTCACCGTCTCGCCGGCGCCGATGATCTTCACCAGCGGCCGATTCAGGCTTTTGGCGATCTCCGGCTTGACCACGATCAGCGCGCCGCCGCCATCGCTGATGACGCAGCAGTCGAGCCGATGCAGCGGATCGGCGATGACCGGCGAGTTGACGACGTCGGCGACCGTGACGACCTCGGGCAGCATCGCGCGCGGATTGTGCTGCGCGTGATGCGACGCCGCGACCTTGATCCAGGCGAGCTGCTCGCTGGTGGTGCCGTACTGATACATGTGGCGCATGGCGCACAGCGCGTAACCGTTGGCCGTGGTCAAGCCGTAGGGAAACTCGAACGCCGCTTCCGGCTGGTTCGGATCGCGCAGCCGCGGCACTGTGCCGGTGGCGACACCCTCGCTGCGCGGTCGCCCGGCGAGCGTGATCAGCGCCACATCGCACTTGCCGAGCGCGATGGCCTCGGCCGCATGCGCGGCCAGCGCCACATAGGAGGAGCCGCCCAACTCCGTCGAGTTGACGTGGCGCAGTTTCGGCAGGTTGAGATACTCGGCCATCGATGCCGGGCCCGGCCCCGGCGCATCGCCGGCGCAAAAAAAGCCATCGATGTCGTCGCGGGTGAGGCCCGCATCGGCGAGCGCGCCGAGCGCCACTTCGGCATGGAGCCGCGCCACGCTCTTATCCGGCGCATGGCGGGTCGGATGCTCGTAAACGCCCGCGATGTAGGCCTTGCCCTTGATGGTCATCTGCGAAAAATCCCCCCTGCCGGAGGACCGTAGCCTGGATTGCACGCTAGCGAAAATCCCGGATCGGCATTTGCGCGACGCTCATAAGGCCGCCTGGCCTGCGCACAAGGCAAATGCGGGCGTTAACCAAACGTTTACCATACTTGAACCAGAACGAGTGCGGCTGCGTCCCCGATGCGCGGTGTCGCGCAGGCGCACGCCGAGCCTGCTTTTCGGGACCGAAGCGGTCATGCGACGCATTAGATTTCTCCTCATCGCACATGCGGTCGCGGCAAGCTCGGCGCTCGCGGGATGCTCTGCCTTGATGTTCGATCGCTCGCAGTCGGACACTGCGCCGCCGTCGCCACAGACCCTGCAATTCCTCTCGGAACCAGCCGGCGCGGATGTACGCACCGGACAGGGTCAAATGTGTCAAACACCCTGCTCGCTGGCATTACCCGTCGAAAGCCAATCGGTGACTTTTGCAAAAAACGGTTTCGTGTCGCAGACTGTTCAGATCATCGTCGATCAGCCGCCACCGGAGCATTTCTTTTTCGCAAAGCGCCCGCCACCGACCTTGCGGCCAAATCCGGTAAAAGCGCTGCTCGAAGCGGCCTTCTCACCGCTCCCGTTGCCGACTGTGCAACAAGCCCCACCGGCTGCTCGCTCGGCACCGCCGCCGAGGAACGCCGTACCCTGGTTCCCGAGTTGATGGTTCACGCGCTCGCCCGCGGCTTGGCTGACGCCAGGGACTCGAGCATGAACGCGTGACGGTCTCCGACTATCGGAACGTGACAGTGTGGCTCGATCGGGGCGCCTCTTTGCCGGCGGCGAAGAAAGCCATGGCCCGGCAAGTCGGCTAAGCTCTCATTGGTTCGAGCCCGGCCGCTGCATGACACGACACAACGGAGCATCGAGATACGTCTTCTGGAGGCGAGTAGCGCTGACGATGCTTGCGATCGGCGCCGCCGGCCTGGTTGCTTACGCCAATCACGCAGCAGAAAGATCGCTGGAGACCGAAGAGCACTATCTCAAACAGCACCCGCTCACCCAAAAGCAGGTAGCGGCAAACGCCCACTTCGACGCGTGCTGGCACTACAGAAATGCGTCACACATTGTCTTGACCGAGAAACAACGCAACATGCTGCTCCGCGCCGAAAAATGCTATTTCAATGAGCGGGACGATCCGCGCTACGGCGACGCCACGTATCCGTGGAACCATGAGGCTCCGGAGCCTGGGGCCAAGACAAAGGCGCACGGCTTATGAAAGTCGGCTGTTGAGTCCGAAGCCCGGCGTGCACCACTGAAGCGCATGCCCGGCGGTCCCCTGAGCGCTCTTCGTTCAGTCTCATCGCGGGCCGCCTCATGACCTTTGCCCAGGAATTGGCGAGCAAGTCTACAAATCTTGCTGAGCTGAGCCGGCGATCCCGGAATCCGGGACGATCCAAGCAAAAATGACCGGCCACGAGGGACACTTGCATCATGATCGGGGTCTGTCCGCTAACTATGCTGCGGTATTCGCTCAGCGGCGTCCGCACTCAGCATCGCGACGCGCAAGCCTAGGAAGCAGGATCATGACCCGCGGATGGAAGTTGACTAACGCGGTTTGCCTTGTCGCCGCGATCCTTGTCGGGGCGGCGCCGTTTGTGGCTCGCGCACAAGCGCAGTTCCCCAGCCGCCCGATAACCATCGTCGTGCCGCTGCCGCCCGGCGGCTTTGCCGACACCCTGCCGCGGCTTGTCGGCGAAAAACTCAGCCAGCACTGGGGCCAGCCGGTGGTGATCGTCAACAAGCCCGGCGCCGCGCTCAACATCGGCGCGGAACTGGTCTCGCGTGCGGTACCTGATGGATACACGCTTCTGGCGACACCGGCAGGACCGCTCGCAACGAATTGATTTATCTTCAAAAAACTGCCGTTCAATCCTGACGCCTTCGTCCCGGTTACTGTGCTTGCACGCGGGCCGTTCATTTTGGTCGCGCGGCGTGGTCTTCCGGTCTCCAGCCTGAAGGAACTCATCGCTTACGCCAAAGCCAATCCGGGCAAATTGACCTACGCGTCCTCAGGAAACGGCAGCCCGCCGCAATTGGCGATGGAACTGCTCGCGCAACAGGCCGGCATTCGCCTGCTGCATGTTCCGTTCAAGGGACTGGCGCCGGCTCTCAACGCGGTCATGGCGGGACAGGTCGACCTCATGTTTCACGACTTTCCCAGCACAATGCCGCAGATCGCGGCCGGGACCGTGAAGGCCCTCGGTGTCGGCGGGGAAAAGCGCTTGTTGCAACTGCCCCAGGTGCCCGCCATTGCCGAGGCCTTGCCCGGCTTTTCATCCGGGTTCTGGTATGCGGTGGTCGCCCCGCCTGGAACACCGTCGAGCGTCGCCGCCAAGCTGTCGTCCGCGATGGCCGACGCGGTGCACTCGCCCGATATCGTCGCCAAGCTGAACAAATTCGCAATCGCGCCCGGCGGCGACACGCCTGCCGCCACCGCAGCCTTTCTAAAGAAGGAGATCGAGCGCTGGCACGGCGCGGTCCTTGCCGCCGGCATCAAGTCCGTCGCCAACTGAGGACGGCTGCGACACCGCGCTCCGCCTAGCCTTTTCCGGTACGGGCGCTAGGATTTGGCATCTTGTCCAAGTCCTGGGGCGCATGCCGCATCGCGAACAGCAGCAGATACGCTTTTGCAAGAGCCGCGACGGCACGCGCATCGCTTACGCGACCTGCGGCACCGGCCCTCCTTTGGTCTGGCTGGGGCATTATATGCGCCATCTCGATCTGGATTGGCAGAATCCGATCTGGCGGCATTGGCTCTCATTTCTTTCTCGCCGGCACACGCTGGTCCGCTACGACTTCCGCGGCTGCGGCCTGTCTGATCGCGACGGGGTAGAGTTTTCGCTCGATCGCCACGTCGAAGACCTCGAAGCGGTCGTCGAAGCTGCCGGACTTGATCGATTTGTCCTGTTTGCAATGCAGGGCGGCGCCCCAAAGGCTTCGGTCTTCACTGCCAATCATCGGCATCGCGTCACCCATCTCATTCTTTACGGGGCGCTAACGCGCGGACGCATGGCCGACGCGCCGACCCTGCAACGGATCGAAGAGGCGGAGACGAGATTAAAGGCGATCGAATTGGGCTGGAACGATGATCTGCCGGCTTATGATCAGTTTTACGTATCGCTCCAGATACCGGATGCGTCGCCGGAGCAAAAGCGCTCGCTCAACGCGCTGCTGCGTGAAACGCTGGCGTCAAAGCAAGCCGTAGCTTTGCTGCGCTCGTATTGGAAAGCCGACGTACGGACGATATTGCCGCGGATTGAATGTCCGACATTGGTGATGCATGCGCGCGGCGATCCAACGATCCCATTCGAGGAGGGACGCAGGGTCGCCGCGCTCGTGCCTGGAGCGCGGTTCATTCCGCTTGAGACGCGCAATCACATCCTGCTTGAGGGCGAGCCATCCTGGGCGCAATTCATGCAGGCAATCGATGAATTCCTGCCCGCCTCTCCAAGCAAGATGGCCGATTGCCTGGCTGAGCTCACACCGCGCGAGCGCGATTTGCTCGAATTCGTGGCGCAAGGCTCAGATAACAATGAGATCGCGGCAAGGCTGAACATCAGCGTGAAGACTGTTCGCAATCATCTGTCGACGATCTTCAGCAAGCTTGGGGCCAGCACCCGCGCGCAAGTCATCGTGATGGCACGTGATGCGGGGTTCGGGCGGAGGCGATAACCCGCTCGGGATTGTTTTCGACCGGCATGATCGGCTTTGCCCAGGGGCAACGTCCGCTCCATCCCGAAACCGGACATTGCGCTGCCACAACCCGAAAAACCTCCACACTCTCCGGGTCTTAGCAAAGGAAACGCGAATCATGGCGGCAATGCCACAATTTTTGTGTCGCGAATCAAACAAACAGCGAAAAAAAGACTCTCGTCAGATCAACGAGATGGCGCCGCCCGCCGAAATTTCTTGAATCCGCACCACCCGCCGAACTAAAAAACTCCCATCTCGCCTTTCGAAGGGACGTTCTTCGCGAGGACACTCCTTGGGACGGGGCGAGTGCGGTGCCTGCGGGCGGATTTGTAACCCGCTCCCGGGCGGCATCGGGCATCATCCTGCCGGCACAATGACCGGTGCGCGAGGTGCTCGCGGTACGGAGACAGGACTTCGTTCGTTTTTCCGGCGCGGGTAACGCCCGTGGAGAAGCGCAAGGTCTCCGCCTCCCGGTTGAGGCGGCCGTACAGGACTGAACGCCCCGGACTGTCTCCCGAAGCATGGCCTGATGCAGAGCCTTGGGGACCAGCTGTCTCCCTGGCGAGAGCCGCAGTGGGACGCCGAGAGGCGAGCGCACCCCGCAAGGGTGCGCCCCGCGCTGCGCGGCGCGGGTGTTGGTTACGCGTCTCTCGGCGTTCCGCTTCCCCTTTTGGTAGCCCGGATTGAACGCAGTGAAATCCGGGGCATGGCGCAGGGGAAGCCGTTAGCAACATGGTTGGCCGGAGACTTGGGCGCGATTTAAAAAAAATCGCAGCGCGAGAACGAGAGGCTATGTCTTCCGTCCCCGCAATAGCGGGCGAGGATGAGCCGGGTTACAACACCGGCAGACCAGGAGGATCGACGATGGAGCTGGGGCTAAAGGGCAAGGTCGCGCTGGTGACCGGATCGAGCCGCGGCATCGGCCGCGGCACCGCGCTGGCGCTGGCGGCCGAGGGCTGCGACGTGATGCTGACCGGGCGCGACGGCAAGGCGCTCGAGGAGGTCGCTTCGGAAATCCGCGCCATGGGCCGGCGCGCCGCCGTCGCCGTGCTCGACCTGCGCGCGCCGGAGGGACCGGAGCAACTGATCGGCGCGCTCAAGCGCGAGTTCGGCGGACTCGACATCCTGTTCAACAACGCTGGCACAACCAAACGCGGCGACTTCTTCACGCTGACCGACGCCGATTGGGAAGAAGGCTATGCGCTGAAATTCTTCGCCCATGTGCGGCTCACCCGCCTCGCCTGGCCGCTCCTGAAGGAGCGTCGTGGCTCGCTGATCGCCATGGGCGGCACCAGCGGACGAAAGCCGCATGCCGATTTCACCATCGGCTCTTCGGTCAATGCGGCGGTCGCGGCCTTTACCAAGTGCATGGCCGATCGCGGCAAGGCCGACGGCGTGCGCGTCAACTGCATCCATCCGAGCCTGGTCGAGACCGAGCGGCAGTGGCGGCGCATCCGCGCCGAGATCGAGCGCACCGGATCGCCGGAAGAAAAAATCCGCGAAGAATTCTGCCGCGAGTCCGGCATCATCCGCTACGGCAAGGTCGAGGATGTGGCCGACCTCGTCACCTTCATCGTCTCGTCGCGGGCCACGTGGCTGCACGGCGCGACGATCGACATCGACGGCGGGGAGATACCGGTGCTGTGACCCGGTCGAGTTACATAATTTTTGTTTCCCGGGCGCAGCGCAGCACGAAGTGGTGCACCGCTGCGTGCTGCACCGCATCCGGAAAACGAGGCTGAGATGAACATCCTCTTCACCCCCGCGCGCATCGGCCCGGTCGAGGTCAAGAACCGCATCGTCATGCCGCCGATGACGACGCGGACATCGGACGCCGAGGGCAACGTCACCGACGACAGCGTCGCCTACTACCTGGCGCGGGTGCGCGGCGGCACCGGGCTGATCACCGTCGAGATGGCGTCGCCGGAAAAATGCGGCCGGCATCGTCGCCACGAAGTCGGCATCTATGACGATCGCTTCCTGCCCGGCCTTACGCGGCTCGTCGATGAGATTCATCGCGGCGGCGCCAAGGCGTCGATCCAGCTCGGCCACGGCGGCGGCCACACCCGCGTCGATATTTGCGGCGAGACGCCGATCGCGCCCTCGGCAATCCCGCATCCGGTCTATGAGACAACGTTCGAAACCATCGTACCCGAGGAAATGACCAAAACGCGCATTGCCGAGACGATCGCGGCCCATGTCGCCGCCGGATTGCGCGCCAGGAAGGCCGGGTTCGACTGCGTCGAAATCCACGCCGCGCACGGTTATCTGCTCTCGCAGTTTCATGCGCCGTTCGAAAATCGCCGCACCGACGAGTATGGCGGCTCGCTCGAAAACCGCGCCCGCTTCGGTTTGGAGATCCTGCGCGCCGTGAAGGCGGTGCTGCCGGATGTCGGCGTGATCTACCGGCTCTCGGTCGAAGACTTTTTCCCCGGCGGGCTCACCTTCGAGGAAGGCAAGCAGATCGCGGTCTGGGCGGCGCAGCGCGGCGCCGACGCGCTGCATATCAGCGCCGGACATTACCGCTCGCTGCCATCCGCGCAGGTCGTGCTGCCGCCGATGAGCTATCCGGACGGCACGTTCCTCGATTTCGCTGCCGAGGTGAAGAAACTAGTCAACGTGCCGGTGATCGCTGTCGGCAAGCTTGGCGATCCTTCACTCGCCGAAAGCGCGGTCGCAAACGGCAAGGCCGATTTCATCGCGCTTGGCCGCACGCTGGTCGCCGATCCGCAATGGGCCGCGAAGGTCGAGCGCGGCGAGCCGATACGGCGTTGCCTCGCCTGCAACACCTGCATCAACGAAATGCGCGGCGGCGCGCGCATCGGCTGCGTGGTCAACGGCGCGGCGGGACGCGAGACCTTGTTCGCCGACGCGAAGCCGCCGCGCGGCGAGCGCATCGCGGTGATCGGCGCGGGTCCGGCGGGCCTGACCTACGCGTCGCTCGTCGCCGACGACAACAGTGTCACCCTGTTCGAGAAGGATGCGGTTGCGGGCGGCTCATTCCGTTATGCCGGCAAAGCGCCGCTGTTTCAGGAAGTGTCCGCGAGCGAGACAAGCTTCCGGCGCTACATCGCCGATATGGTCGCCGCCTGCGCCCTGAAGAAAGTCTCGTTCCGCTTTTCGACCGACGTGAGCGCTTCGCCGCAGCAAATTGCCGGGTTCGATCGCATCGTCATCGCATCGGGCGCCGCCTACCGCTACGGCCTCGGAGCGCTCACCATGTGGGCACTCGACCGCGGCATTTCCCGCCTGCCCGGCTTCGCGCGGCTGTTCACGTCCGAGAAGTTGCGCAACTGGTTTTACTATCGCGCGCGGCGGGGCAACGGCGACGCTTTCACGCCGCTGGCGCGGCCGGGGCAAAAGGTCACGGTCATTGGCGACGCGATCGCCGCCGGCAAGAGCAAACAGGCAATTTCGAGTGCTTTCGATGCGGCGCTGCTAGGCAAGTAGCATAATTCGTTGGCTGATCCGGGGTGTAGCTGGCATAGTTCTTGCGATAGGATCGCTGCCATGGCGTCAGAAGCAAAAGTCCACCTCGACGACGTCAGCATGACGTTCAATACGCCCGCCGGCGCGTTCCAGGCGCTGGCGCCGGTGACACTGTCGATCGCGCAGGGTCGGTTCGTCAGCCTGATCGGGCCGTCGGGCTGCGGCAAGAGCACCATCTTCAACATCGTCGCCGGCCTGTTGCAGCCGACCGGCGGCCGCGTGCTGCTCGATGGCGCCGATGCCACCGGCACCATCGGCCGCGTCGGCTACATGCTGCAGAAGGATATGCTGCTGCCGTGGCGCACGGTGCTCGACAACGTCATCCTCGGAATGGAAATCCAGGGCCTGCCGCTGCGCGAGGCGCGCAGTCGCGCCCTGCCGCTGTTGCGCCGTTACGGGCTCGCCGGCTTCGAACACTCCTTTCCAAATTCGCTGTCCGGCGGCATGCGCCAGCGCGCCGCGCTGTTGCGGACGCTGTTGTTCGATACCGACGTGATGCTGCTCGACGAGCCGTTCGGCGCGCTCGACGCACAGACCAAAGCACACATGCAGGAATGGCTGCTGCAGCTGTGGGGCGACTTCGGCAAGACGGTCGTGTTCGTCACCCACGACGTTGAGGAAGCGATCTTTCTGTCCGACGAAGTCTATGTGATGGCGACGCGTCCGGGGCGGCTGGTGGAAATCATCCCGGTGGCGATCGCGCGGCCACGCCAGCGCAGCGTCACACTGACGCGCGAGTTTATCGATATCAAGGAGCGTTGCATGAAGCTTCTGAGCGACGCGCACAAAGCCGCGCTCGACGAGGCCGCTTAGCATGACGCAACCGGCATGACGGCTCAGGACACATCCCATACAGGTGCGGCGCTCAACCTCGCATCGGCGCCTCCCACACGCACGGCGAAAAGGTTTCGCCGGCTGCCACGCCAGCGCGACTGGCCGTTTTGGCTCATTATCGCCATCCAGATCGGCGTCCTGATAGGCGGCATCGCACTGTGGCAGGCGGCCGCGGTCTATGGCTGGATCGATGCCTTCTTCTGGTCGAAGCCGAGTGACGTCTATTCGACTCTGATCAAATTCTTCGCCGGCGGCGATGCCTGGACCGATATCGGCTACACCTTCCAGGAAACCATTTACGGGTTTCTGCTCGGCACGGCGTCAGGCTCGCTGCTCGGCCTGTCGTTCTGGTGGTCGCGCAATTATGCGGCGGTCGTACAGCCCTACATGATCTGCTTTCATTCGCTGCCGAAGCTCGCCTTGGCGCCGCTGGTCATCCTGGTGTTCGGCATCGGCCTTGCCTCCAAGATCGCGATCGCGACGGCGCTGACCATCATCGTCTCGGCACTGACGACGTATGCGGGCGTCAAGGCGCTCGACCCGGATCAGGAGCGGCTGTTCTACTCGCTCGGCGCCAGCCGCATGCAGGTGTTCCGCAAGCTCGTGGTGCCGTTCTGTTTGCCATGGGTCATCTCGGTGCTGCGCGTCAACATCGGATTGGCGCTGACTGGCGCCATAGTCGGCGAATTCATTGCCGCGCAACACGGACTCGGCCGCGCCATTCTGTACGCGGGGAGCACCTATGACATCGCGCTGGTCTGGGTCGTCTCCCTGGTGCTCTCAACGCTCGCCGTCGTGATGTATGCTGCCATTTCCTGGCTCGAACGTGTCCTGCGGAAAGGCATCAAGCAGTAAACACCATGCGCCACTGGTATGGCATCGCCATGCGCAAACAAGAAGTGAGGTCGTCATGAGCATACGGACATTGACCAGACGAAACTTGTTGGCCTCAACCGCGACGGCCGGAGCAGCACTACTCGCCCGACCCTACATCGCTCGAGCCGATGCGAAGGAAGTGCTGATTGCCGAACCGGTCCACGGCACCGGCTACCTGCCGCTCTACATCGGCATGGCGAAGAACCTGTTTGAGGATGTCACTGTCAAGATTGTCACCATCGAAACTGGCGCCGGCCATGCCAACGCGGTGCTATCCGGCCAGGCGTTTGCCTTCATCGGCGGGCCGGAGCATTGCGCGTTCGCCAAGGCCAAGGGCGCCGAACTGCGCGCCGTGGTCAACTGTGTCGATCGCGGCAACGTCTACTATTGCGCCGGCACCGGCCATGAGCCAACCAACACGGATTGGGCGAGCTATTTCAAGGGCAAGACAGTCGCGACCAGCGGCTATGGCGGCACGCCGAATTCGATCACCCGCTACCTGCTGAAGAAATGGAATTTGGACGCCACCAAGGACGTCACGCTAATCGAGACCGCCAACTCCGCAATCCTGCCGATCGTGCGAAACAAGCAGGCGCAGATCGGCTGCACGACCGAGCCGTTCGTCACCCAGGGCGTGCGCTCCAAGTCATGGGGCGAGCCGTTCATCAATATTCCGAAGATGATGGGGCCATACGCCTATTCGACCTTCAATCTGCGTCTGGACTCGATCAAGAAGACGCCCACATTGGTCGAAGGCTTCGTCCACGGCATGATGAAATCGCTGAAATTCGTCGATCAAAATCACGACGAGGCGGCCGAGCTTGCCAAGAAGCAGTTCCCCACGATGGCGATCGACGATCTCAAGGCCACTCTCAACCGCTCCTTCACCGACGAGATGTGGAGCAAGGATGGCACGATCAGCCACGCGTCGTGGGATACGGCCAAGTCCGTGGTGATGAGCGCAGGCATTCTCAAGGTCGACGTCAAATACGACGAGATCATCGACATGAGCTACGTCAACAAGTTCAAAGCCAGCCTGTGATTTAAGGAAAGCAGCGGAAGGAAACGCATATGTCCGAACCTGTCTGGAACAAATTTCTCACCGAACGCGACAAGGCGGTATTCGACACCTCCGGCTATGGTGCGCGCGGCGGCTTCGGCAAACGGCCGGCGCTGCTGATCATCGATGTGAACTGGGCGTTCTGCGGCGATCGTCCCGAGCCGATTATTGAATTGATCAAGCGCTGGCGCAATTCCTGCGGCGAGGACGCCTGGACCGCCCTGCCCTACATTCGTTCGATGATCGACAAATGCCACGAGAAGGGCGTGCCGGTGATGTACACGACCGGCGTGCGGCGCGAGGACAACTGGGACACCGGGTCCTGGGCCTGGAAGAATTCGCGCAATGAAGAGGATCGCCAGACCATCGTCACCAACCTCGACGGCAACGAGATCGTGACGCCGATCGCGCCGTCGCCGCAGGACATCGTCGTGCTCAAGCAGAAGCCGTCCGGCTTTTTCGGCACCAACATGGCGAGCTATCTCACGCTCCTCGGCTGCGACAGCCTGATCGTCACGGGAACGACCACGTCGGGCTGCGTGCGCGCCACCGTGCTCGATGCGTTTTCGCTCAATTACCGGGTCGCGCTCGCCGAGGAAGGCTGTTTCGACCGCTCGCAGGCGAGCCATGCCATCAACCTCTGCGACATGAACGCCAAGTATGCCGACGTGGTGAAGACCTCGGAGGTGCTGACGTTCCTCGACACGCTGCCGAGCGGCATGTTCGACCTGCCGAAGGGCAAGCCGCCGGGGCAGCGAGAGCAGAAACACGCCGCCAACTACTGAGCGGCGATGCGGCGCGCCTGCGAGGTCCGGCCGGCCGGCGCATGGAACGAGGCGAGCGCGATCGACAGTATCGCGCTCGACGCGCATGAGCGGTATCGCCGGCGCATCGTACTGACGGGCGAACGCGGCACGCAGTTCCTGCTCGACCTGCCGCAGGCGGCCGCCCTGCACGACGGCGACGGGCTTCTGCTCGATGACGGCGGCATTGTGCGGGTCGCCGGCCGGCCCGAGCCGCTTGTGGAAATCCGCGCCGCGAGCGCCGAACAGCTGGCGCGGCTCGCCTGGCATATCGGCAATCGCCATGTCGACCTGCAGATCGCCGGCAATGCGTTGCGCATCCGGCGCGATCACGTGATCGAGGCGATGCTGGTTGGGCTCGGCGCGCTCGTGACACCGATCGAGGCGCCGTTTGCGCCCGAAGGCGGCGCATACGCACATCACGATCATGACAACGGCCATGACTGACGAAACGCTGAGCCCGCCTGCCCTGTTTCGCCTGATGGCGTGGCTGTCGCCAGCCTATCCGGTCGGCGCGTTCTCGTATTCGAGCGGCATCGAATGGGCGGTCGAGGCCGGCGATATCAAGGATGCGGAGACGCTGCGCCAGTGGCTTGCCGGCACGATCGGCTCCGGTAGCGGCTTCTGCGATGCCGTTGTGTTTGCGCACGCGCATCGCGCTGTCGCTGCGAATGACGACGCGGCATTGCGCGCGGCAGCCGAACTTGCCGCCGCGCTGGTGACATCCAAGGAGCGCCTGCTCGAAACCACGGCGCAGGGCCGCGCCTTTCTCGACGCCACGCGCGCGGCGTGGCCATGTCCGGCCCTGGCGCGGCTTGACGCCGTGTGGCAGGGCGCCGTCGCGTTGCCGATCGCCGTCGGCGTCACCTGCGCGGGCCACCGCATCGGCAGCGAACCGGCGCTGCACGCCTTCCTACACGCGATTGTGGCCAATTGGATTTCTGCGGGCGTGCGGCTCATTCCGCTCGGCCAGACCGACGGCCAGCGCGTGCTGGCCGCGCTCGAGGTCGACATCGCCGCCTGTGCGGCGCGTGCGTCCACGACACCGCTTGAGGATATCGGCTCCTGCACCGTGCGCGCCGACATCGCCGGCATGCGGCACGAGACGCAATACACGCGCTTGTTCCGTTCGTGAGCGACGCCGCGACTTGCAGCGGACAATTCGACGCACAAGATCATCATGGTGCCGACATCATTGGCGGTGCGGTGTAGGCAGTTCCAATCCACGGCGCGAGAACGAGGACGATGCAGGCTCGGTTCAGAAAAAACCTGATGGTCATCGCGCCCTGCATGGTCGCGATCGCCATTATGTGCACTCTGGTCGCCTACTCGCCAACGCTGTACCGCATGTTCTGCTCCGCCACCGGGCTCGCCGGCACGACGCAGCGGGTCGCCGCCGATACGGCGAAAGTGTCCAAACAGACCATCACGGTGGCGTTCGATACCAATGTGGCGCCCGGACTGCCGTGGCGGTTCGAACCGGACCAAGCTGCCGTCACCGTGCATCTCGGCGAGCAGAAGCTGGTGTATTTCACGGCCGAGAATCTCAGCAACCAAACGCTTGTCGGGCACGCCACTTTCAACGTGACGCCGCTTCGCAGCGGCATCTATTTCAACAAGATCCAGTGTTTCTGCTTCAGCAATGAACGGCTCGGCCCGCACGAGAAGGTCAAGATGCCGGTGGTCTTCTACGTCGACCCGGCCTTCGGCAAAGACCCCGACATGAGCGACATCGCCCAACTGACGCTGGGCTACACCTTCTTCCGCTCGATCGACCCGCAGAACGCCAAGGACCTATCGCGCTTTCTCGCCAGCAATCCGCCCGACCCTGTCGAAGGCAAGGCGCTGTTCAGCGAACAATGTACCGCCTGCCACGCGCTCGACGCCAACAAATACGGCCCGATGCTCGGGCACGTATTTGGCCGCCGTGCAGGTTCGGCACCCGGCTACGATTATTCGACGGCGCTCAAGAACACCGGCGTGACCTGGACTGCATCCAATCTCAACGATTGGCTCGCCGACCCGCAGAAATTCATCGCGGGGGTGACGATGCCGGTTCGCGTGCTCGATCCGATTACGCGGCGCAATATCATTGCTTATCTGCAGCAGGAGAGCGAACAAGATGCCGCGCCGAAGGCAAGCGTCCCTTCCAAAGGCACCGGATTTTAGCCAGTCTTGTTCGCCGCGGCCTCGCCCGCAACAGGCTTGCCGGGCGCGTACATGGCACGCAAGAACCGCGGGATCGTCAGGCCCTGCACCACGACCGTAAACACCACCACGGCGTAGGTCACCACCAAGAGCTCGGTGCGCCACGAGCCTTCGGGCAGCGTCAGCGCCAGCGCAATCGAAACGCCGCCGCGCAGTCCGGCCCAGGTCAGGACGACTGCATCGCGCGCCTTGTCGCGCCACTTTTCGCGCGTGAGGGAAAGAGGGACGGCAACGCTGATGAGCCGCGACAGAACCGCGAGCGGAATGCCGAACAGGACTGACACGAATTGCGTCGGCGCAACGATCAGGCCAAGGATTTGCAGGCCTATCAACAGAAACAGCATCGTGTTCAACAGCTGATCGAGCATCGACCAGAACCGGATCACGACGGTGCGGGAGTCCGATGTCATGCCGAAACGCGGTGACGGCGATGCCATGCACAGCCCCGCAGTCACGACCGCAATCGGCCCCGACAATTCGAATGTGGTGGCGAGGCGATAGCAGCCGAGCACCAGCGTCAGCGAAACGAGCAGTTGCAGGCCCTCGTCGTCGTGCACGCGGCGGATCAGGAGCGCCGCAAGCCATCCGGCCGCGAAGCCAAGGAGGGCGCCGCCAATGATCTCGCGCAGCAGCGCCGTTAGCACCACGCCGTGTCCGAGCGTGACAGAGCCGCCCTCTATGACACCGAGCGCCAACAGAAACAACACCACGCCGGCGCCGTCATTGAACAGGCTTTCGCCGACGATTGCGGCCCGCAAGCCTTGCGGCAGGTTCACCTGGTGCAGCAGGTTCTCGACCACGACCGCGTCGGTTGGCGCCAGGATCGCGCCGAGGACGAGGCACCACGCCAGCGGAACGCCAAGGCCGATGGCGCCAAACAGGAGCCACATCCCGCCGCCGAAAATCAGCGTCGAAATGATCACGCTTGCGGTCGCCAGCAGCAGGATCACCCAGCCGCGCTGGCGCAGCTCTGCCACATCGACATGCAGGCTGCCCGCATAGAGCAAAAGCGCGAGCACGCCATCGAGGAAGAAATGCGATAGATCGGCAGCCTTCAGGGTGCCGCGAAACCACCTCATGACGTGCAAGTGGAGGACATGATCGCTTGTCACCACGAGCAAGGAGACAAGGAGCGATCCAATCAGCATGCCGATCCCCGACGGCAGCTTGATCCATAGGTGATTGACGCTGCCGATCACGACGGCGAGCGCCAGCACGATTGCGAACAGGTCTATCGGCTCGATCATTCGGCTAATCCCGCCACAGCATGGCGTCCGGCCCGCGCAAACACAACGGTGCTTGGCGCTGCCACCCCGCTCGCCTTACACTTGCACGCCGGATGGGAGTTACCGCATGTCCACGAGTCATGGCCCGCTACGTGTCGGCATCGGCGGCCCGGTCGGCTCCGGCAAGACGGCGCTGATGGACGCGCTGTGCAAGACGCTGCGCGACCGCTACCAGATCGCCGCCATCACCAACGACATCTACACCAAATGGGACGCCGAATATCTGGTGCGCTCCGGCGCGCTCGAACCGGCGCGCATAGCCGGCGTCGAGACCGGCGGCTGCCCGCACACTGCGATCCGCGAGGATGCCTCGGCCAACCTCGCTGCCGTCGCCGACATGCGCAAACAATTTCCCGGCCTCGACCTGGTGCTGATCGAATCCGGCGGCGACAATTTGGCGGCGACGTTTTCGCCGGAGCTGGCCGATCTGACAATTTACGTGATCGACGTGGCGGCCGGCGAGAAGATCCCGACCAAGGGCGGACCCGGCATTACCCGCTCCGACCTGCTCGTGATCAACAAGGTCGATCTCGCGCCTCATGTGGGCGCGTCGCTTGAAAATATGGAACGCGAGTCAAAGCGCATGCGAGGTGAACGGCCATTCGTGTTCACCAATCTGCGCGTCGGCAAGGGTGTCGACGAGATCGCTCGATTCATCGAGAGGCAGGGCGGATTGGAAGCATGATCGTCATTAGGAGCCATCGGGCCGGGCCCGTTGGCTCCTCGCAATGACGACTGCCCTTAACCTCGCCCTGTCTGCTTCTGCGCCGCTGTGAGGTGGCCGTAGCCCTGCACTGGCGCACACATCAGGAAGCGGTAGCCTTCCTTGACGATGCGTTCGACATTGCCCTGCTCGACGTGCGGGTGACCGACCACGACGTTGTGCTTCTTGCAGGTGTCGACGATGCGCTTCATCCACTCCAGCACGATCTTGTGCTCGTACTGCCGCGGATAGCCGAGCTCCTGTGACAGGTCGCCTTCGCCGATCAGGATACAGCCGATGCCCGGCACATTCTTGAGCATGTCGTCGAGATTCTCGACGCCGCGGGTATCTTCGATTTGCAGGATGCAGAAGATTTCTCCCTGCGGGTTGAGCGGCCACACGTCGGCCTTTTGATAGTAGTCCTGCTGGCTCAAGCCCCAGTAGCGTGCCGCGGTTGTCGGCCCGTCACCGCGAATGCCGACCGGTGCATAATGCGCCGCGCCTTTGAGCCGCGGATAGCGGCAAGCGCCGACCGCATTGGCGGCTTCCTCGACCGTCGAAATATGCGGGAACACGACGCCGTAGCAACCGACATCAAGGGCCTGCTTGGCTTGCCACTGCGCCATCTCGACGCCATTCACCGGGACACGCACCATCGGCGCCACGCCCGGCACCACCGAGGCGGCTTTGGCAATCTGCGCGCGATTGAGCATGTATTGCAGGCAGTCCCGCAGCCGGCCGCTGTCCCACGGATTGTGTTCCATCTCGAACACGCAGCCGTCGAATTTCGATGTGCTCATGGCGACCGCGGAGTCGGTATGAGCCGGTGCAAAGCACGTCAGCGCCTGCTGGCCCGCTTCGAGCGCGCGAATAACGCCATTGAGCCTCGGTAATTCAGCCATTCCTTGGTCTCCCCAACCGATGATTTCTACCCTACCAGAGTATCGCCCCGGTTTGACAATCGTGCGCAGCCTCGTAGCATCCGGCCGAACCCAAAACCACAGCGAATGGTACCATGATTATCGATTGCCACGGCCATTACACCACCGAACCCAAGGACCTGCACCGCTTCCGCAAGGAACAGACGGCCGCGGCCAATGCCAAGGACAAGACGGCGATGCCATCGCGCGCGTCGCTGAAAATGTCGGACGACGAGATTCGCAAGTCGATCGAGGCCAACCAGCTCAAGCTGCAGCGCGATCGCGGCACCGATCTCACCATCTTCTCGCCGCGCGCCTCGGGCATGGGCCATCACATCGGCGACGAAAGCGTGTCGGTCGAATGGTCGCAGATCTGCAACGACCTCATCGCGCGCGTGGTCTCGTTGTATCCGCAGAACTTCATCGGCGTGTGCCAATTGCCGCAATCGCCGGGCGTCGATCCGAAGAACTCGGCCGCCGAGCTTGAGCGCTGCGTCAAAATGGGCTTCGTCGGCTGCAACCTAAATCCCGATCCGTCCGGCGGCTATTTCAACTCGCCGCCGATGACGGACAAGTCGTGGTTTCCGCTGTACGAAAAGATGATCGAGCTCGACGTGCCGTGCATGATCCACGTTTCCGGCTGCTGCAATCCGGCGATGCACACCACGGGCTCGTATTATCTCAACGCCGACACCATGGTGTTGATGCAGGTCATTCTGTCGGACCTGTTCAAGACCTTCCCGAAGCTGAAATTCATCATCCCGCACGGCGGCGGCGCAGTGCCGTTCCACTGGGGCCGGTTCCGCGGCATTGCCCTCAATAACGGCAAGCCGGAGCTTGCCGAGATCATGGGCAACAACATCTTCTTCGACACGTGCGTCTATCACCAGCCGGGCATCGACTTGCTGACGAAAGTAGTGCCGATCGACAACATCCTGTTTGCATCGGAAATGGTCGGCGCCGTGAAAGGCAACGATCCGAAGACTGGTTTCGGCTTTGACGACACCAAGCGTTACGTCGACAAGGCGCCGATCAGCGATGCCGACCGCAAGAAAATTTTCGAGGGCAACGCTCTGCGCGTCTATCCGCGCCTGAAGTCGAATGTGGCGGCAACGGCCTAGCGCCGCCCCTCGCCGCGCGAGGACGAACGTTGGCGAGAGCACGCAGGAAACGGCCGGCAAGGCCGCAGAAGTCCCACGTCGTACGCATCGGCCTGCGCGAGATCGAGACCCGCGGTCTCGCGCCGGGGTTTTGGACGGATCTCTATCACCGCGCGATGACGGTCCACTGGCCGGCGTTCTTCAGCTTCGCCGCGCTGATCTTCATCGTTCTCAACGGCGTATTCGCGTGCCTTTACTGGCTTGGCGACAAGCCGATAGCCAATGTATCGACTGACCTGCCGCTACCGTTCAGCCTGTTCTATTTCTCGATCGAGACGCTGGCCACAGTCGGCTATGGCGACATGCACCCGCAGACCAACTACGGGCATCTGATCGCAACCATCGAAATTTTCACCGGCATGTCGTTCCTGGCGGTGATGACCGGACTCATCTTTTCCCGCTTCTCGCGGCCGCGCGCCCGTTTCGTGTTTGCCCACCATCCGGTCGTCGCCACTCACAATGGACAGCAGACACTGATGATCCGCGTCGCCTATGCGCGGCACAACACGATTTCACAGGCAACGGCACGGCTATGGCTGTTCCGGCTCGAACAGACCAAGGAGCACGAAAAGTTCCGGCGCTATCACGAGCTGAAACTCGATCGGCGGGAGCATCCGATGTTCTCGCTGAGTTGGACGCTGCTGCACGTCATCGACAAGGCGAGTCCGTTCCACGGCCTGACCGCCGAAGAATTCGCCGATATTGAAGGCGCGCTGATCCTCAACCTCGGCGGCGTCGATGACAATTCCGCGCAGCGGCTTTATGCGCGCCAGATCTACACTCGCGAAGACATCCGCTGGCAGCACCGCTATGTCGATATTACCAGTGTTTCTGACGAAGGCCGGCTCGTGCTCGACTACAGCCGTTTCCACGACGTAACACCGGACCGGGCATGAAGCGGGGCGGACGCAGCGGCCTGCGTAATGTCAACCGGCACGGCGCGCGCTCGATTGGTTGATGCGTCCTATCCAGTTGCCGAGCGCCTTCACGAAAGGATTCGGGCGGGTCTTCTTGAAATCTATCGCAATGACGTGCCCAACCGGGGCGACAAGCTGGTCGCGGAGGCGCCGAGTGGCGCGCGGAGCGCGTTTGCTCTTCGCCCGGGTCGACCGTTTGACAGCGGCAAGCGCGATCGGACCGACATGGGTCAGAAATACCTTTTCGTGTGCCCGGGTCAGAGACTTGATGGCTTGTGGCAGTGCCAGCCACCTCACCTCTTTCACGTCGTCCGCCAGAGCGTGAACCGGCCGGCCGCTCGCGCGCATCAACCAAAACTGCACGATCTTGAGCCTGGCCTCGGCCACATACGACATCGACCCGAGCATTTCGTGCACCGAGACGTCGTAGCCGGTTTCCTCGGTAACCTCGCGCACGGCGGCGTCGCGCGGATGCTCGCGCGGTAACAACTTACCTTTCGGGAGCACCCATGCCTTTTCGCGCCGCAGGCGCACGACCGCGATGCGGGGTCTGGTCATTCCGCGCAAGACTACGCCGCCCGCAGCCAGAATCGGCGCGTGGCCCTTCGCCGAATCAGTCATGTCAAATTTATGCCGGAGGCTCCTGCGCGGGGCAAGCTCGCAATGCGGCGGCACGGCGCTGGCCACAGGGCATCAATGCGCCGGCAGAAAGTATTCGGCGACTCTGCCACGGATCGGCTGCGGCGCCGCGTAGGCTTCATCCAGCAGCGCCTGGATTTGGCCGCCGTCGAGCGGATCGATGATCATCTTCGCCTTGGTGGCATCGGCGATGAACGCGGGGTCCTTCATCGTCTCGTCGAATGCCTTTCGCAGCGCAGCAAGCCGGTCGGCAGGAACGCCTGGCGGTGCGACAAACGGCCGGCCGAACTCGCCTGGCAGCACCGCAAGACGGAAGAAGGCTTTGTCCCCCGGGTTCGACAGCAGATCGAGCGCCAGCGGCACGCTCGCCGGCAAATCTTTGTCCTTCACCAAGCCCATTTGCAGAATCACGTTGAGGTCATTGTTGGCGATCCATGAGGGGGACGCCGATTGCAGTGTCTGCCACGCCAGCCCGCAGATGCCCTGTACCTCACCCTTCTCCAATGCCAACCGCATTTCCGAAGTCGAATACCCGGAGATGATTTTGAATTTGGTGCCAAACAGCGCGTTGAGAATGCGCGGGAAGATGGCGGGCGTCGAATTGCGACCGGTGGAGCTGACCAGCAATTCCTGCTTCTTGGCGTCGTCCAGTGTCTTGACCGGCGCGGTCTTCCAGGTGACACACACGGCCTGCTGCTTGCCGATGCTGCCGATCCAGCCGAGCTGGCGCGGATCGAACTGCGCGTCGCGATCGCCGTAGAGCGGCATCAATGCGATCGTGTTGAAGGTTGCGGCAATCTCCGACCCATCGCGCGGCGCAGTGTGCGCCATGGTGTTCATGTTGGCGAGGCCTCCCGCGCCGGGCTGGTTCTTCACCACGACAGCCGGATGGCCGGGAATGTGCTTCGCGAAATAGGGCGCAAACAGCCGCGCATAGAGATCGTAGCCGCCACCGACACCGGAGCCGACGACGACCGTCAGCGGCGTGCGGCTGTAGAAGTCCGCCACCGTCTGCGCGTCGGCTTCGGACGCAAGTGCAACCGCGGCAAGCGCCGCGCCGGCAAGCCGTGCCAGCCAGCCAGCGTACAGAATCTTGCAACCACATCTTTGCGGCCCCGTCAGTTGATACTGATCACGATCTTGCCGAAATGCTTGTTGGCACGCATCTCGCTGAGCGCGTCGACGATATCGGCAAGCTTATAGGTCTTGTAGATCGGCAGGCTCAGCTTGCCGCTCTCCACGGCCGGCCACAGATCGGCGCGCATCAGCCGCACGATTTCGCGCACTTCATCAGGCGTGCGGGTGCGGAAGGTCACGCCGATATAATCGATGCGCTTGAGCGCATGCTTGTCAAAATCGAACTCCCCCTTGGTGCCACCGAGCCGCCCGACATTGACGATGCGGCCCAAGATTTTCGCGGCTTCGAGGTTGCCGTTGGCGACCGGCGCCGAGACCATGTCGACGATCAGGTCGACGCCCTTGCCGCCGGTAGCCTTTTTGACATCCTCAGGCCAATCGGGCTTGCCGGTGTCAATCGCGACGTCACAGCCGCATTCGTTAAGCCGCGCCCGGCGCGCCGCGTTGGTTGACGAGCCCATGACCACCGACGCGCCCATCAGCTTGCCTATCTGCATGCCCATCAACCCGACACCCGAACTCGCGCCCTGAATGAGCAGCGTCTCGCCGCGCTTGAGCCGGCCGGCCGTCACAACGGCGTTGTGCATGGTCTGCAGCGCAACCGGGAAGCAGGCGGCCTGCTCGTAGGTCATGTTATTGCCCGGAATGCGATGCGCGCGCCCCGCATCGGTCACCGCATATTCGGCAAAGCCGCCCGGCGCCGATGCCATGACGCGATCGCCGGGCTTGAACTCCTTCACGTCGGCGCCGACCGCTTCGACCTCGCCCGAGCATTCAAGCCCGATGCGGGCACCGACGCCGCCGACACTGCCGTGCTGAATGCCCGACGCGACCAGGAGATCGGCGCGGTTGAGGCTCGAGGCCCGCACCTTGATCAGCACTTCGTTTGGCGCCGGAACGGGCTTCGGCAGGTCGCGGACTTCGATGCCCTTTTCGCCCAAAATTGCAGCTTTCACGAATCTCTCCCTACTCGATCGCTTCCTTTGCCTTGCGGACGATTTCCGGCGAGGTCGTTTTGTAAATATCGTCGATCAGGTGCTCGATCTGATCCCCCGACACCGGCTTGACCTCAAGTTTCATCTTGGCGGCATCGGCAAGGTAGTCCTTGTCTACCATCGTGGCATCGAACGCCTTGCGTAGTTCGGCAATGCGCTCTTTCGGCACACCCGGCGGAAGTGCAAACGGCCGGCCCATCACTTGACGGCCGAAGATCAGCCTGAGGATCTTACGCTGCTCGTCGGTCTTGGCGAGATCGGTCACCAGTGGCACATCGGGCAGGTCCGGATGCTTGGCGAGCGAGAACTGCATCAAAAAATTTGCCTTCTTTTCATCGATCCAGTCGCGCCGCGTCGCCTTGACGGTTGACCACGGAATTGCGCAGCGGCCCTTTACTTCACCGCGTTCCATGGCGAGGTTGATCTCGTTGCCGCCAGGATAGCCGCGTACGATCTTGAACTTGGCGCCGAACATGCGGTCGAGCAGGGCTGGAAACTGATAGGTGTCGTCGCCGATGCCCCCCGAGGCGCCGACCGTCACCTCTGTTCGTAGAGCATCCTGAAAGGTCGCGACGCCGGATGTATGCCAGGTGACACACACGCTGACCTCGTCGTTACCGCTGCCGATGAAAGCGAACTTGGTGCCGTCGTACTGCGCCGCCTTGTTGCCGAGCAGCGGTTCGAACGCCGTCGCACGGCTGACCGCGCCGATCACGGTACCGTCGCGCGGCGCGGCGCTGGCGAGCCAGTTGGCGAGGCGCAGTCCGCTCGCGCCCACCATGTTCTTTGGCACGATCGTGGGATTACCGGGAATGTATTTGCCCATGTGCCGGGCAAGAAGCCGCGCATAAAGATCGTAGCCGCCGCCAACGCTGGAGTTGATGTCGAGTTCTATCTGTTTGCCTTGATAGAACGGCGGCGAATTCTGTGCAGACGCGGCACCCAGCGGCACCAGCGCCAGCGTCGCCGCCGCCATCGTTCGTATTGCGAATTTCATGATCGGTATCTCACTGCGGATGGAAATTTGCGGCTTTAAGGAGCTTGGCGCTGCGGTCGAGATCGGCGTGCAGGAATTGCATGAACGCCTCGGGCGTCTCCGCGGCTGGTTCGATGCCGAGTGCGTTGAGACGGCCATCCGCGGCAAGCGACTTCACCGCATCGTTGACCCAGCCGTTGAGGGTGCGGACCAGATCGGGCGGCATGCCGGGCGGTCCCCACAATGCCCACCATGCTCCGAAATCCAGCTGTGGTACGCCAAGCTCGGCCATGGTCGGCACGTCGGGCGCGAGCTTGCTGCGCTTGTTGCCGGTCACCGCGACGGCGCGCACCAGACCGCCCTTCACCATCGGCAGTAGTGCAATCATCGCTTCGATCATCATCGGCACGTGGCCGCCGGCAACGTCATTGGCTGCCGGCGCCGTGCCGCGATAGACCACGATCGGAACATTCAGGCCGGTGTACTGATTGAAGGCGACTTCGGCTAGGTGGCCAGGCGCACCGAGTTGCGCGGTGGCGAACGACCATGCATCGGGATTGGCTTTGACCGCGGCGACGATCTCCTTGACGGTCTTTTCCGGCCGGTTCTTGGCGATGATCTGGATGAGCGGCGCCTCTCCGGCGAGCGCGATCGGCGTGAAGCCGGTCAACGGATCGTACGGCACATCACGCAAAACGAGCCGCGCCACGTTGTGAGTTCGAGGCGTGGAACAACAGCGTGTAGCCATCGGGCGCGGCACGATGCACGTCGAGGCCGCCGATCGTACTGTTGCCGCCGGTGCGGTTCTCCACCACGAATTGAACGTGGCGCTGCGCTTCGATCTTGGCGGCGATCAACCGGCCGAACGTGTCGACGCCGCCACCTGGCGACACCGGCACGATAATGCGGATCGGACGGTCGGGAAATCCCGACTGCGCGCGGACAACACGCGGCGCGAGCAAAGTCCCGCTTGCCAGCATTGTGGCGATGGCTTCACGGCGATTTATTGGCAGTTCCCCCTGATGTTCGCCTATCCCTATACCATTGCGGCAAGCGGCGATGCAGATATAGTCGGCGAAGCCGGTCAATAGCCGAACCAAGGATGCACCATGGCGGCGAACAATACGATTCCCACAATCGACCTGTCACCGCTGCGCGACGGCACTGACAGTGAGCGGCGCAAAGTGGCGCAGGCAATCGATGCCGCCTGCACCGAGATCGGGTTTTTCATGATCGTCGGGCACGGCGTTCCACCGGACCTGATCAACACCGCCCGCCAGCGCGCCATCGACTTTTTTGCCTTACCGGACGCCGAGAAAATGAAGGTCGAACGGCCGCCGGCCAAGATCAGCCGCGGTTACAATTGCATCGGCGACCGCTCGCTCGCCTATTCGATGGGCGAAACGGCTCCGCCGGACATCCAGGAGGCTTTTGCGTTCGGCCCCGAGGGCGTCCAAGCCCTGATGGGGAAAGTCGACAAGACGATTGCGCAGATGTACGCGCCGAATATCTGGCCGGAGCGTCCGCACGATTTCAAAAACGTCATGCTGGCCTATCACGCCGCGATGTCGGGCGTGGCCGCAAACGTGCTGCGCGCCATGGCGCTGGCACTCGGTGCGGATGAGAATTACTTCGCCGACAAATTCGACCGGGAGGCAAGCGTCGCGCGCATCATTCGCTATCCGGCCGTCACGCAACAGCCGCTGCCGGGACAGCTACGAGCGGCCGCGCACACCGATTACGGCTGCATCACCTTTGTGCGTGGCGACGACACGCCGGGCGGCCTGCAGGTCAAGGCGCGCCACGGCGACTGGATCGATGTCCACATTCCGCCCGACGCTTTCGTCTGCAACATCGGCGACACGATGATGCGCTGGTCGAACGACCACTGGGTGTCCAATTTGCATCGCGTCGCGGTGCCGCCGCCCGATGCAGCACCGAGCGACCGCATTTCGCTTGTCTTCTTCCACAATCCGAATCCGGACACCGTGGTCCGCTGCTTCGACAGTTGTGTCGGAGCGGGCGCGAAATATCCGCCGATCACATCCGGAGAATACTACCTCGGCAAACTGATGAAGGCCGGCCACAGCCGGCTCGACGCCAAGCCCGAGGATGCGTTGCTGGGCGCCACGGCGTGAGGCGCAGGCGGCGCACCGATCGCGACTTTCTTTGCCGGGAAACAAAATGCCATTCAGTCCCCTGACCACTACCAGCGTCGGCAGCTTTCCGCGTCCGACCTGGCTCGCGCACACCAAACGCAACCAGCTCACCTATCGGCTCGACGGCGACGAACTCAAGGAAGCCATGGATGACGCTATGGCGCTGGTCATTCGCGAGCAGGAAGAGCTGGGGCTTGATATTCTGACCGACGGCGAGATGCGGCGCACGACGTTCGTATTCCACATCGCCGGGCGCTGGGACGGCGTCGACATCGATCGGCAAGTCAACAAACAAATCTACCGCAATCGCGAGGCCAATCGCCTGGTACCGCGCATCGTCGGCAAGATCGTGCGCAATAAGGCTGCGGCAGTCGACGATTTGCGCACCGCCAAAACCCACACCAACCGCCCGATCAAAGTGGCGGTGCCCGGGCCGATGACGGTGATCGACAGCTCAGCCAACGAATTTTACCAGGACGAGGTGGAACTCGCCTTTGACGTTGCGGCCGCGCTCAATGCCGAATTGCGCGACCTGCAGGCGGCCGGCGCCGATGTGCTGCAGATCGACGAGCCGGCGATGACACGCTACCACGACAAGGTCAGCGCCTATGGGGCCAAAGCGCTCGACCGCTGCCTCGAAGGCATCACGGTGCCGACCATCGTGCATCTTTGCTACGGTTATCCGGGCGGCGGCAGCCTGCAGCACGAATATCATTATGAAGGCGTCCTACCGGCGCTGATGCAAACGCGCATATCGGGCTTCCATGTCGAGTTTGGCCGCAGCACGTTCGATCCCAAAGTGCTCCGGCTGTGTGGCGACCGCATCGTCATGTTCGGTTGCATCGATCCGGGCGACTTGCCGGTGCCGACCGTCGCCGCCGTCGAACGCCGCATCGGCGGACTGCTCGACGTCGTCGATCCGAAGCAGGTCTGGCTCGCTCCGGATTGCGGGCTGATGACCATCAGCCGGGAAATGGCGCACGAAAAGCTCGCCGTCATGGTGGAGGCAGCCAAGGGGCTGCGCGCCAGACTCTAAACCCGGTTGGCGCGGGAACAGTGGCCGATCCCTCTACGCTTGTGCGCCCCACTCTGTTACGATGGCGACATGAACCAAGCCGTCCGTCCGCAGAGAATCGGGGCCTCGGCCTGCCCGCACGATTGCCCGTCGACTTGCGCGCTTGAGATCGAGATTTTCGACCAGCACACCATCGGCCGGGTGCGCGGCGCCCCCGACAATGCCTACACGGCCGGCGTCGTCTGCGCCAAGGTCGCGCGCTACGCCGAGCGCGTCCACCATCCGGACCGCCTGCTGCACCCGCTGCGCCGCATCGGACCGAAAGGATCGGGCGAATTCGCAGCCGTATCCTGGGACGACGCGCTTGATCTCGTCGCGGAGCAATTCACGCGGGCCGAGCAGGCCCACGGCTCTGAAGCAGTGTGGCCGTACTACTACGCCGGCACCATGGGCCACGTAATGCGTGATGGCATCAACCGGCTGCGCCACGCCAAGAAATATTCGGGCTTCTTTTCCACCATCTGCGTCAACCCGGCCTGGACCGGCTTCATCGCCGGTACCGGCAGGCTTGCCGGAGCCGATCCACGCGAGATGGCGAAATCCGATCTGGTGGTGATCTGGGGCACCAACGCGGTCAACACCCAGGTCAACGTGATGACGCACGCGACCCGGGCCCGCAAGGAACGCGGCGCCAAGATCGTCGTCGTCGACGTTTACATGAACGGCACGATGGAAGCGGCCGATCTCGCCGTGCTGATCCGTCCCGGGACCGACGGCGCGTTGGCTTGCGCAGTGATGCACTGTTTGTTCCGCGACGGCAAAGCCGATTGGGAGTATCTCGAACGCTACACCGACGCGCCGCGCGAACTGGAATCGCATTTGCGCGCGCGCGATCCGCAATGGGCGTCGCGCATCACCGGATGTCCCGTCGAAACGATCGAAGAATTTGCCCGGCTCGTAGGCGCGAACAAACGCGCCTATTTTCGCCTTGGTTACGGGTTTTCCCGGTCGCGCAATGGTGCTTTCAATATGCACGCGGCGAGCTGCATCGCCGCGGTCACCGGCGCCTGGCGTTACGAGGGCGGCGGCGCCTTTCATAACAACGGCGACGTTTTCCATCTCAACAAGACACTGATCGAGGGTGCCGGCCTGCGCGATCCAAAAATCCGCATGCTCGACCAGTCACGCATCGGACCGATCCTCACCGGCGACCCCGAGGCGCTGCAAGGCGGCGGCCCGGTCACCGCGCTACTCATTCAGAACACCAATCCGGTATCGGTCGCGCCCGACCAGGAGGTGGTCAAACGTGGCTTCGCCCGCGACGATCTGTTTGTCTGCGTGCATGAACAATTCATGACCGACACGGCGAAAGTTGCCGATGTCGTGCTGCCTGCCACCATGTTCGTCGAGCACGACGACTTCTACACGGCCGGCGGCAGCCAATACATTCTGCTCGGACCAAAACTGGTCGAACCGCCCGGCGAATGCCGCTCCAATCACGACGTGATCAACGGCCTGGCAAAGCGGCTCGGCGTCACCCATCCGAGCTTCGACATGACGCCGCGCGAACTGATCGACCGCACCCTGCAGGATTCCCGCTGGGGCACGCTGGCGCAGATCGAGAAGACTCGCTGGTTCGATTGCCAGCCAGATTTTGACACCGCGCACTATCTCAACGGGTTCGCCTACCCGGACAAGAAATTTCGCTTCAAGCCGGATTGGCCGAAAGTGCCGTTCGGCCGCTGGCACCGCACTGTTCCGTCGAAGCCTATCCCGGAATTTCCCGACCATTGGGAGGTGATCGAGGAGGCCGACGCGGAGCATCCATTTCGCCTTGCCACCTCGCCGGCGCGCGGTTTCCTCAATTCGACCTTTACCGAAACCCCGGGCTCGCTATCGCGCGAACGGCGGCCGACCGTCATGATCCATCCGGATGACGCCGCGACACACGGCATCGCCGACGGCGACGCCGTCACGCTCGGCAACGGTCGTGGCAAGGTGCGCATCCATGCCAGGTTGTTCGACGGCGTACGCCGCGGCGTGCTGATTGCCGAATTGATTTGGCCGAACTCCGCCTATGCGGACGGTCGCGGCATCAACACGCTGACTGGCTCCGACGCCGTCGCGCCATTCGGCGGCGCGGCGTTTCATGACAACAGGGTGTGGGTGCGGAGGAACGTCTAGTCAGCCCCAGTCCCAAAACACATAGCCCGCATGAGCGAAGCGACATGCGGGATGATGCCTCAACAAAAACCCCGGATTTTCGCTTCGCTCATCCGGGCCGCGGGATTTTCAATGCCAGCAAGCTTCCGTCAGATCATCAACAAAGCCGTCGCTGAAAAGCGATTTCTGGTCGTGCCGGGCGCGCATGACGCGCTGAGCGCCCGGCTCATTCAGCAGATCGGCTTCGAGAGCTATTTCATCGGCGGCTTTCCGGCGGTCGGCGCGCGCTATGGCGTGCCGGACGTCGGGCTGAAAGGTTTCGGCGAAATCTCGGCCTGCGTACGCGACATCATGATGGCGTGCGATCTGCCCGTCTTCGTCGACGGCGACGATGGCTATGGCGACGTCAAGAATGTCGTCCACACGGTACAGACCTACGAGCGCATGGGTGTCTCCGCCATCCTGATCGAGGACCAGCAATGGCCGAAGCGCTGCGGCCACATGGTCGGCAAGAAGGTGGTGCCCACCGAACTTGCCGTTGCCAAGATCAAGGCGGCTTGCGCGGAGCGCATCAATCCCGACACCTGGATCCTGGCGCGCACTGACGCGCGCGCCGTCTACGATCTCGATGAGGCCATGCGCCGCGCCGAGAAATTCATCCGCGCCGGCGCTGACGGCATCTTCATCGAAGCGCCGCGCTCGATCGACGAACTCAAGCGCATCGGCAAGGAGTTCGACGTGCCGCAGATCTGCAATCCGCTGATGGGCGGTCACACGCCGATCCTGTCGATGGATGAACTGGGCGAACTCGGCTTTCACTGCGCCGTGCTCGGCCTCGATACCGTCATGCACGCCGCCAAGGCGATCGAGAACGTCTTGCTCGACATGAAATCCGGCAAGTTCGCCCATCGAAATGACGGCATGGATTTCGAGAACTACAAGAAGCTCGTCGGCTACGACAAATGGGAATCGATCGACGAGCGCTTTGCGCCGAAGCAGTAGCGATACGACTTCAGACCAGCGCCGGCTCGCGCTTCGCCGGCTGTGCCTTCGGCGCCGGGTCCTTCAGATTCAGAATCCGCCGCGCGTTGTCGTAGAACAGTTTCTGCTTGTCGGCGGCCGAGAGCGGAATCTCATCGATCAATTTGAGGCACGGGAACGGATCCCAGCACGGGTAGTCGGTGCCGTACATCACGTGGTCGATGCCGTAATACTCGATGGCGAACTTGATGCCGGCCGCGTGCGGCGACACCGTGTCGGTGTACATGCGCTTCATATAATCCTGCACCGGCCGCGGCAGTTTTGCCGCCTTGGAGTTCTTGTCCATGCGGCCGGCCTGATACGGCAGCGCGCCGCCGGTGTGCGACATCACGATCTTCAGATTCGGATGGCGCTCCATCAGCCCCGAGAAAATGATCCGCATCGCCGCGACGCTCACTTCGATGACGCGGCCGAGTGTCAGGTGCAGCGCGCCGTCGTAGTCGTCCGACAGCATGTCCTGGAAAGTCACGTCGGTCGGATGCAGGAACAGCGGCAGGCCGAGTTTTTCGCAATGCGCGTAAAACGGCTCCAGCCGCTCGGCATCGATGCGCGCGTCCTCGCCAACGCTGCCAGGCAGATTGACGCCCATCAGGCCGAGACGGTTGACCGCATCGTCGACCACTTCGATCGCTGTGCGCGTATCCTGCAGCGGCACTGCGGCGCTCGCCCAGACCCGGCCGGGGTATTTCTTCTGGGCGCCGGCCATCTCCTCGTTCCACATCAGCGCGTAGTCGCGGCCTTCGGACAACGGCATGTCGGAGAAAGCAACCGAGAATGGGCCGATCGAGCAGACCACATCGACCTGGTGTCCGGTGCCGGCGTAGTACTCAAACTGCTGGTCGAGATCGAACCACTCTTTCCAGGAGTTCAGGTGCGACGAAGAACTGCCGGCGCGGCGCATATAGCGGTAGCCGCCCTTGTCGTTGACCTGAGCCTTCGGGAAATCCGAGCGCTTGCAGAGCTTCTCGAAGACCGACCGGGGCCACCAATGGAAATGCGAGTTGATGATGTGCACGAAAGCCTCCTGCGGGGCGCCCAATGGCTAGCGGCGCGCCAAACGGCTTGAGATTCAATCATTTTAGGCGCGGCAGCGTTCCCGGTCAACGCGACCGGCCGCGGATCGCTCACGCGGCATTCACAGCTTTACCGGTAAAATGCCGGTTAAGGGCCCAGAGCGCGTAGGCAAAGGCCAGCATCAACAGGCCGCCGACGATGAAGGCCAGGGGTCCGGGCCCGAGCGAGTTGAACCATTGCGTATACAGGTGGATCGCCCCGAACACGGCCGCAAAGTTCACCACCCAGCGCCGGTTGGCGCGCATGCCCCAGATGGCGGCACCGAGAAGCACAATCGCCCAGCCGACCGAGAACATGAAGGGCGAGATGATGTCCGGGTCGGCGCCCGAGGTCAGAACGCTCGGATCGTTGTGGATGAGCGAGCGGATGAGCCGAAAACTGTCGCCCCACAGCGAGCCGATCCAGAAACCGAAATTGACCATGAAGACCGACGTGCGTGCAGCGGCGAGCGCCAGGCGTTCATACTCTGCGGGTAGCCGTTTGGAGACGAAATAAGTGGCAACCGCCAGCGCGCTGAACAGCACGATCGTCATGGCCGGTTCGTAGATCGCCAGTGCATAGGTGGCGTGCCAGTAACCGGCGCGCGCACCGAGACACGCCCCGAGCGCAAGCACTGCCCCGACCATCAGCAGACTGGACCGCGCGACGATTGCCGCAACCGCAAGCGCTGCAGTCACGATCAACATCGCGCTGAGCGCTCCGTCGCCCAGGACCAAAACACTGCCGCAGAACATCAGCGCACCGACGACGAGGCAGATCTGCGCTAATAGGTTCCAGCGCTCATCGCGATTGAACGTGAACCCGAGACCGATGGCGAACACGACGAACCCGAGGATGAGTGCCATCACGGGCGACGGCACCAGGGCAATCGCGCCCGCGCTGACCGCGACGACACCGAAGCCGACCAGAATATTGACGGCGAGCGAGCTGGTATCCCGTGCAGCCAGCGCCTCCAGGCGCTCAGCCTCTTCCGGCGTGAGCTTGCCCTCTTCCAGAAGTTTCGAAACGTCGAGCGTAATTTTCAAAATCGCCCCCGGGTTGCCGCCATGCAAAATCATCGGCCAAGCGCGGCACGTTCCTGCGCCGCAGCCTGCAATCATTGTTGAGTTGTGTGCCGGGAGGAATTGGTTCACGATCTCCTTAAATCGTGATGATCGGAAGAAATCCGGCGTTGCGGGCAGAGGGGGGAACGCATGGACGGGACAGGCACCGACCGTTATCAGATCGCGGCGCGCATGGAGCGCCTGCCGCATTCGCGCTGGCACAACAAATTGCGGCTTGTCGTCGGCAGCGTGAATTTTTCCGATGCTTTCGATGCGCTGACCATCGCCTACGTGCTGCCGGCGCTGATCCCGCTGTGGCACATCGCGCCATCGCAAATCGGCCTGCTGATATCCGTTGGCTACGCCGGACAAGTCATCGGCGGCATTGCTTCCGGCTGGCTCGCCGAGCGATACGGCCGCGTACCGCTGATGATCGGCAACATCGTGCTGTTTTCCCTGATGAGTTTCGCCTGCGTGCTGGCGGGAAGCTATTCGATGCTGCTGACATTGCGTTTCCTGCAAGGCATCGGGCTGGGCGGAGAGGTGCCGATCGCCAACACCTACATCAACGAGTTCGCCAAGTCGGGCGAGCGCGGCCGTTTTGTGCTGTTACAGCAATGCATGTTCCCGGTCGGACTAACGACGGTGGCACTGGTCGGCACCTTCGTGGTGCCTATGCTGGGATGGCAATGGATGTTCGTGTTCGGCGGGTTGCCCGTCCTGCTCGCCCTGCCGATGATCCGCGTACTTCCCGAATCGCCGCGCTGGCTGGCAAGCCGCGGCCGCGACACGGAGGCCGATGGCGTGCTGACGAAAATCGAAGCGCTGGTCTCGCGGAACGGCGCCGTTTCGCTGCCGCCGATTCCGGCCAACGTCCCGCCGGCAACGGCATCAGCCGCGCGCTTCGTCGAACTGTTCGAGGGAATCTATCTCACGCGCACCCTGTCGCTCTGGGTACTCTGGTTCTGCGCCTATCTGCTGACCTATTCGATCACGGGTTGGCTGCCAAGCATCATGCGCACGGTCTATCATCTGCCGGTGGCCCAATCGAACCTTTACGGCTTCGTCGTCAGTTTCACCGGCTTGTTCGTACTGCTGGCTGCCGCGTTCACAATCGATCGCATTGGACGCAAGGCCGCCTATGTGGGCGGTTTTCTGCTCGCCGCGATTCCGCTCCTCATTGCCGCTTTCGTACCGAATCTGAGCGCGCTTGCGCTCGGGGCGTTGGCAACGCTGGCATTCGCCGCCATGGGCATGATTCCAGGTTCGCTCGGCATGTACACCGCGGAAAACTACCCCAATCACCTGCGCGCGCTGGGCAGCGGTGCATCAAGCATCTCCCAGCGGCTGTCCTCGGTCGTTGGACCGTCATTGGTCGGCCTTATCTTGCCGCACTATGGCGTCGGCGGCGTCTTCGCCATGTTTGCGGTCTTCGCCGTCATCGGTGGGGTCACCTGCGCACTGTTCTCGCTGGAGACCGCCGGCAAGACGCTGGAGCAACTTTCGCCGGTGAAGTCGGCCGCATGAGCGGCCTGATCCTCCTCCCCTTCAACCGTACCGTAGAGCCTCAAACATGATCCTCGACTTTCATACTCATGTGCAGACGCCCGAACAACTGGCCGCCCCTTTCTGGCAGGGGCGCTGCCCGATGACGATCGAGAACGTGCTTGAAGCGCAGAAGGAAGCCGGCGTCGACGCCACGCTGGTGAGCCAGCCGATCCACGAATTGCGCGGCATGGATCGCGATCAGCAGCTCGACACGATCAGGAAGGTCAATCGCTACATTGCCTCGCTGCAAGACAAATACCCGACGATCTACGGTATCGGCACTACCATCCCGCACGGCGACGACGCGTTCCTGCGCGAATGGGAACGCGCGGTCAAACAGGACGGCCTGCGCGGGGCCTGGATCCTCTCCAGCCTGCCCGGCCATTATCCAGACGACGACGAATGCCTGCCGTTCTTTCAGCTCGCCACCGAACTCGACGTGCCGGTGGTGATCCATCCGCCGTCAGTTGGCTTCGGCGAAGAGCGCCTCAAGGACTACCGTCTGGCCTCGAGTGTCGGCCGGCCGATGGATAACGCGCTGGCTTTGGCGCGGCTGATCGTGCGCGGCATTTTCGAGAAATTCCCGACCCTGAAACTCGTTGGCACCCATCTCGGCGGCGGCATCTGCGAAATGATCGGGCGCATGGACTACGCCTACAACCTGCAGGACGAGGCCTATTTCCTCGGCTCGTACGAGCCGATGCTGATCAAGCATCCGCCAAGTCACTACCTGAAAATGATGTACCTGGAATTGACCTGCTATCACCCCCCCGCGGCGCGTTGTGCATTCGAAACCGTCGGCGCCGACCATTTCATCTTCGGCACCGACGCGCCGCCGCTAAAGGTGCTCAAGAAGCAGGGTGTCGAGGTCATCAGGAAGATCGGCTTGCAACCCTCGGACGAAGCCAAGGTCTATGCGGGCAATGCCAAACGGCTGTTAAGGATTTAGCGCGCCAGGGCGCCGCCAGGGCATTCCTGCCGCATGGCGCCCATTGGCATTTTCTGCAATCATTCCTCGAATGCCCGCGCGCTCAGGCGCGGCCTTTGGGAGGAAACGATGAGGCGATTGTCCCGTAGACGCGTGATCGCGGCGGTAGCTGGCAGCACGATGTTGCCCCTTGCAGCGCCATTTGCGCCGGTGCGCGCGGCGCAGAAGCTCCGCGTCGCCAAGGTCGTGCCGTTCGCATGGACCTTCACGCCGCTCGACATTGGCCTCCAGGAAGGCATCTTCGCCAAGCAAGACCTCGACGTCGAAGCATCGGCTTCTTCAGGCGACGCCAAGTTGCAGCAGCTGCTGGCGTCCGGCAGCGTCGATATCGGCATCGGCTCAGGCCCCGGAATGGCATTTTCCGCCAAAGGCGCGCCCCAGAAGGCGGTAGCGGAAATGTACGGCACACCGCGCAACATGGCGGTCATGGTCGGCTACGATTTGGCGATTAAGACAGTCGCTGACCTAAAGGGCAAAAAACTTGGCTGCACCACGGTCGGGTCGCTCACCGCCTGGATCGGCGAGCGCATCAGTCAAAAGGAGGGCTGGGGCCCCAAAGGCATTGACGTGGTGCCGATCGGCGGCATGCCGCCGGCCCGCGCAGCCATCAAGACGCATCAGATCGACGGCTACATCGGGGCTCTGGAGACCGGTTACAAGCTCGAAGAATCCAAGGAGTGGCGGGTCATCACCGCAGCAACGCCCTTCGTTGACCATTTCATCACCCACGTCCTGTTCGCCCGCAACGAGCTGATCGCCAAAAATCCGGACGCGGTGCGTGCCTTCCTCAAGGGCTGGTTCGAGACCATCGCTTTCATGAAATCGCACAAGGACAAGACCGTGGAAATTTCTTCCAAGGTGCTCGGTTTCAGCCCCGCGGTGACATCCCGTGTCTACGATGAGCAGATCGGTGGTTTCTCGACGGACGGCACCTTTGACCCCGCGGCAGTCGCGACCTTGAAGGAGTTGTTCATTCAAATGGGCCTGCTTAAGCAGGCGCCTCCCGACAGCGAGCTGTTCACCACGCAATTCGTGCCGGTCAAGATCTGACGCTGAAGGCGGGCGGCTTCGAAAGACAGCTTGGAATTCGCAGGAGGAACATCACCATAAAATAAATCGCGACCTCGCCATCGCATGCGGTGCGAAAGGCAAGGCGCACAGGGAGGAGTAAAACATATGCGAACACGCGTGCGCACTTTCAGCCCAACGGCAAAAGCCTGCGGACTGTCGGTACTGTTGTTGCTATGCGGGTTGCTCGTGCCTGGCCTGGCGCGAGCCGCGGAACCCATCAAGGTCGGCATGACCATGGCACTGACCGGCGGCGTGGCGCCGATCGGCAAGCAGGTGCTGGCGGCACTGTCGATCTGGCGCGACGACGTCAACGCCAAGGGAGGCCTGCTCGGACGGCCGATCCAGCTCGTCTACTACGACGATCAGAGCAATCCGGCCAATATTCCCGGCCTCTACACGAAGCTGATCGATGTCGACAAGGTCGATCTGCTGATCGGCCCCTATGCGACCAACATGGTGGCACCGGCGATTCCGGTGCTGATGCAACACAAAAAGACGACGGTCGGCATCCTGGCCAACGCCGCCAATAGCAAGTTTCACTACAAACAATATTTCTCGATGCTGCCGACCGGCCCGGAGCCGCAGAAGTCATTTGCCTACGGCTTCTTCAAGCTCGCGGCGGCGCAGAAGCCGCGACCAAAGACGGTCGTCATCGTGGCGGCCGATGCTGAATTCGCACAGAACGCGGCCGACGGCGCCCGGCAATCGATCAAGGAGATCGGCGGCTTCAAGGTTCTCTCCGATCAGAAATATCCGCCGTCCACCACGGATTTTGCGCCGATCATGCACGCCGTCCAGGCGCTCAATCCCGACATCGTCTATGTCGCCGCCTATCCGCCCGACTCGGTCGGTATCGTGCGGGCCGCCAATGAGGTCGGGCTCACGCCGAAAATGTTCGGCGGCACCTTCATCGGACTCCTGGTCACGCCGATCAAGATACAGCTCGGACCGCTGATGAACGGCATCGTCAACAACGAAGTGTTCTTGCCGGCGCCCGCCTTCACCTTCCCCGGCACGCTCGAAGTGCTGGCCAAATATCGCCCCATCGCGCAGCGCGAGCATATCGATCCGATGGGCGCGGCGTTCGTGCCGCTCGGCTACGCGGCTGGCCAAGTGCTGGCCGAAGCGGTCGAAGGCGCAAAAACCCTGGATCAGGTCAAGCTGGCTGCCTACATGCACACGCATTCATTCGCGACCGTGGTCGGCACCATCAACTTCGGCCCGGACGGAGAGTGGACCAAATCGCGCGTTGTGTTCACGCAGTTCCAGCATCTCAGCGGCCATTCCCTGGATGACTTCAAGGATACCAGCCACGAAGTCGTGGTGTGGCCCGATGAATACAAATCGGGCAAGCTGATCTACCCGTACGCCGACGCCAAGAAGCCGTGAGACGGCGGCGCGAACCGCAGGCGACGTCCAAGTCTATCAAGGCTATAATGCGCTCGGTTCCGCCGCTTCCGGCCAGCGGAACCGGTCGTACGATTGCGCCGCCGCACGCGGAGGCAGGCCGGACAGGGGCGACGGCGTGAATGGAGAGTGGAATACACAACGCGTCGCGCGCACGGCACTGATCGTCGCCATCGTGACGGTCAATGTCTGGATGCTGTGGCGCTTTGTACCCGCCCTGACCTGGGCGTGCGTGCTGGCGATCGCGACCTGGCCGCTGCGACAGATGCTGGCCCGCCGCAACATGGGCAAGACCGCCATCGCAACGCTGCTGACGCTCGCGCTGGCGTTTTTATTGATATTGCCCCTGATCGGCCTCGGCATCCAGGCTGCACGCGAAAGCGGTGCGATCGTGCATTGGATTGATGACGTTCGCCAGCACGGCCTCGGCACGGCCGATTGGCTGACCCATGTGCCGCTAGTCGGCTCCAGCCTGGCCGCATGGTGGCAGGCCAACCTCGCGGAGCAGGGCGCCGCACACGCGCTGTTCGGCCGTGCCGAAACCAGCGGGTTATTCTCCTTCACCCGGACGCTCGGCATCGCGGTCGTGAACCGCGTCACCATCCTGATCTTCACGCTCCTGACGCTGTTCTTTCTTTATCGTGACGGCGCCCGCGTCACCGACGAGGCGCACACCATCGCGCACCGCATATTCGGTCCATCCGGCGGGCAGATCGGCAAGGACACCGTCGGGGCCGTGCGCGGGACCGTCAACGGGCTGGTTCTGGTCGGACTAGTCGAAGGTCTTCTGCTCGGCATCGCGTACGCGGCGACCCGGGTTCCGCACGCCGCGCTCCTCGGCCTGGTCACCGCCGTTCTCGCCACCGTCCCATTCGGCGCGACGGTGGTATTCATTCTGTGCGCGATTTATCTGTTCGTTCAGGCGCAGACGACCGCGGCTATCGTGCTGCTGATCATAGGATTTGTTGTCACGTTCGTCGCCGACCATTTCGTGCGTCCGATCCTTATCGGCAGCACCACAAGGCTGCCGTTCCTTTGGGTGCTGCTCGGCATTTTGGGTGGGCTCGAAAGCTTCGGCCTGATCGGCCTGTTCATCGGGCCGGCGATCATGTCGGTGCTGATCACGATGTGGCGCGACAGCGCCGAGGGCGAGGCGCGCCCGGTTTAGGCTTCGCCCCAGACGTCACGCGCGGTCTCGACCACGAGCGTCAGCTTTGCGACTTCGTCCCCGACCGTCATGGCGTTGCCGCCGATGCCGGAAGAAAATCCGCATTGCGGCGACAGCGCGAGCTGGTCGAGCGGTGCGTGGCGGGCCGCCTCTTCAATGCGCCGCTTCAGCTCGTCCTTCGTCTCCATCTTCGGGCTCTTGGTAGTGACGAGGCCGAGGACGGCAGTCTTGCCTTTGGGCAGAAAGCGCAGCGGCGCAAAACCGCCGGCCCGCGGTGAATCGTATTCGAGGAAATAACCATCCACGCCGATCTCGTTGAACAGAAGGTCGGCAATCGGCTCGTAGCCGCCTTCGGCAATCCAGGCGCCGGCGAAATTGCCGCGACATAAATGCATGCAGATCGTCATGTCAGCCGGCCGACCCCCGATCGCTTCGTTGAGCAGCTTCGCGTAGGTCTTCGGCAGCGTGTCCGGATCCTCGCCGATATTGGCCACCTGCCGGCGCAGCTCGGGATCGCACAGATACGCAAGATTGACCTCATCGATCTGCAGATAGCGGCAGCCGGCATCCGCCAGCGCGCGAATTTCGGCGCGATAGACGGCGGCAAGATCGTCGTAAAACGTTTCCATCCGCGGATAGGCGCGTGCATCGATCGCTTCGCGACCGCCGCGAAAATGCACAATCGTGGGCGACGGAATGGTCAGCTTCGGCGTTACGCCCTCCGGCGCGATTGATTTCAGGAATTTGAAATCGTCGACGAAAATGCCGCCGTCCGGCAGTGACAGCTTGCCCACCACCTGCAACGATGGCGGAGCGTGATCGCGCGTACCAGCGGCGGAATGAAAGCGCACGGTCAGGCGCGACGCCATCGGCTTGACGTTGCCGATCTTGAGCAAGAAATCGCGCTGCCAGGAAAAACGGTTGTACTCGCCGTCGGTCGCGACCTTGAGCCCGATATCGTGCTGCAGTCGCACCACGTCGCGAATAGCGCCCTGTTGGAGGCGCGTCAGTTCGGCCGCAGCCGTATTGCCCTTGTCGGCCGCTTCGCGCGCCGCAATGAGAGCATCAGGACGGATCAGGCTGCCGACATGGTCGGCGCGAAATGGTGGTCTTGTACGCTGCATCATGGCCGACCGTAGAAAGCATCGCCCGGACCTGTCAATTGCGTCGGCGGGTGGAGCCGCGCGATTGACAGTCGGCGAACGTGGGGGATGATGGTGCCCCAACCTCTGATTGGCACGTATCGTGCAGGGAAAGACAACATGAAAAAGGCTCTTGGATTCTCGGCGATGCTGTTGGCCGCGGCGACATTTGCCATGGCGACCTGCGCCCAGGCGGCAGGCTACCCGGACCACCCCGTCAAAATCATCGTGCCCTTCCCTGCCGGCGGCATCACCGATGTGGTCGCTCGGCTGATCGCACAACACTTGTCGGAACGGCTGGGTCAGCAATTCTTCGTCACCGACATCGGCGGCGCCGGGGGCAATATCGGCATGGGCGACGCCGCGCGAGCACACGGCGACGGCTATACGCTCCTGTTTGCGTCATCAAGCATGGTGGTGAATCCGAGCCTGTACAAAACGGTTCCATACGACATCAACAAGGATTTCATCCCGATCAGCAAAATCGGCGGCACGCCAAATTCGTGGCTGGTGAACAACAGCTTTCCTGCCCAGACGATGCATGATCTGGTCGCGCTCTTGAAAGCCAACCCTGGCAAGTACAGCGTCGCCTCGCCAGGCAGCGGGACGACCGCATCGCTGTCGATCGAGATGCTCAGGCAGGATCTCCACCTCAATTTCGTCGTTGTGCCCTTCACGGGTGGCGGCCCCTTCAACCAATCCGTCCTCGGGGGTTTTACGCCGATCGGGTGCTCGGCCTACGGCAATACGGCGCCGATCATCCTTGCCGGCAAAGTGCATACGCTGGCGGTTGCCAGCAAAACGCGGCTGCAAGCGTTGCCCAACGTGCCCACCCTCGAGGAAGCAGGCATCAAAGGTGAGGAAGCCGAGACCATGGCCGGGGCCTTGGCGCCCGCCGGCACGCCGGCTCCGATCGTCGAATTGTTGCAAAAGCAGATCGCCGAGATCGTGAGACTGCCCGATGTGCAGCAGAAGCTGTTGAGCTTCGGCATCGTACCGGCCGGCGGTTCGTCGGCGGACTTCGCCGCCTACATCAAGGACGAAGTCGCCAAATGGAAGCGGGTCATTGAAGTCGGCAAGATCGACAAGATCTGATCGCGCTGCTTCCGATCATCGCCGGCGCGCGACCTGGCGGGTTCGGCGAGCGAATTTATGCAGCTTCTGACCCGAAATGCCTCCTGCGAAGCCGGCGGCATGTTCGCGTGCGGCCGCGCGGTTGACACCTCATGTTCGTGTGGGATGATTGGCGACTTGTGCCAGAATCAACGAATAAGTTGCGGGAAAACGCCATGAAAAGCCTGGTTGGAATTGCGGCAGTGCTGATCGCGCTGTGTGTCGCGGTCGCCCCCGATGTGCGGGCTGCGAACTATCCCACTCATACCGTCAAGATCATCGTCCCGTTCCCAGCCGGCGGCGTAACCGACATCGCAACTCGCGTCATCGCGCAAAAGCTGTCGGAGCAACTCGGCCAGCAGTTCTTCATCGAGGATATTGGCGGTGCCGGCGGCAATATCGGCATGGCCAACGCGGCGCACGCGCCCGGAGACGGCTATACGATCCTGTTCGCTTCGTCGAGCATCGTGGTCAATCCAAACTTGTACAAGAAAATTCCATTCGACGTGAACAAGGATTTCATCCCCGTCACCAAGGCCGGCGCTTCGCCCAACGCCTGGATGGTCAACAGCGACTTTCCGGCCAAGACCATGAAGGACTTGATCGCTCTCCTCAAGGCCAATCCCGGCAAATACAGCGTCGCTTCGCCGGGCACGGGGACTACGCCGTCGCTATCGATCGAAATGCTCAAGCAGGACCTCGGCGTTAGCTTCGTGACCGTCCCGTTCGCCGGCGGCGGGCCCATGATTCTAGTCCGTGCTCGGCGGCTTCACGCCCATTACCTGCGCGGCGATCGGCAATTCCGTGCCGCTGATCAAACAAGGAAAGGTTCGGGCGCTCGCGATCACCACCAAGGAACACCTTGAAAGCTTGCCGGACGTGCCAACGCTCGATGAAATCGGCATCAAGAATGAAGAGGCTGAAACCATGACGGGCGTCTTCGTCCCCGCTGGGACGCCGAAGGCGGTTGTCGATCTTCTGCAAAAACAGATCGCGGCTATCGTGCGGATGCCGGACGTGAAAAAAAGACTGCTGGATTTTGGCGTCGTCCCGATTGGCGATTCCACGGCGGATTTTTCCGCCAACGTCAAAGACGAAATCGCCAAATGGAAACGTGTGATAGAGGCCGGCAAGATTAACAAGATTTGAGGCCAGGTGGCTCCGCCCTGCCCCGCGCCGCGATTTGATCCGCAGACAAATCGCAACCTGCCGGCCAATCGGCGGTCCGGCCCCGCGCCCGACCGCGGCCCACAGTTTCGCCGGACGTTTCGGCCGTGTAAAAGGGCCGGCAAATAGATGGATACGAGGACCGTCATGGCGACCACGGCGACATCCACGTCAGCCCCTGCCCCCCAGGCCTTGGGTTATGTCGGAGTCCGCGCCAAGGATTTGGGCGATTGGACGAGATACGGCTCGAACTTGCTTGGCCTGCAACGCATCGACAAGTCCCGCTCAAGCCTCGCCTTTCGCATGGACGACCGCAAGCAGCGCATCCTGGTCGATGCTGACGGCGGCGAAGGGATTTCGTTTTTCGGATGGGAAGTGGCCGATGCGGCTGCGTTGGATGCGCTTGCCGCGCATCTGGAGAGAAACGAAATCAAGGTCGCGCGCGGCACGCGCGCGTTGGCGGACGAGCGCCGTGTGCGGGATTTGATCGTACTCGCTGACCCGCTCGGCAACCGGCTTGAGCTTTTCCATGGTGCCGAGACCACCGCCGACCCATTCAAGCCCGGCCGCTCGATCTCCGGTTTCCGGACCGGACCACTCGGCCTCGGCCATGTCGTGCTCAACGTCGACTCACGCGACACAATCGACCGGGTGATGTCGTTCTATCGCGGCACGCTCGGCTTTCGGCTCACTGACTATTACGATCATCCGTTTGTCGCGCGCTTTCTTCATCTCAATCCGCGCCATCACAGCCTCGCCTTCATCCAGACCGGCAAGAACGCTGTGCACCATATCATGATGGAACTGTTCAGTTTCGACGACGTCGGCCAGGCTTATGACATTGCGCTTGGCGAAGAGGGCCGCATCGGCGTTACGCTCGGCCGTCACACCAGCGATTACATCACCTCGTTTTACAGTCTCACGCCGTCAGGCTTCATGGTCGAGTACGGCTGGGGCGCGCGCTCGATCGACGTCCAAACATGGCAGGCCTCCGAACGCAAGGAAGGCCCCAGCATGTGGGGCCACGACCGCGTCTGGCTGTCCAAAGAGGACAACGAAAAGGCGCGGGCGCTGCGGCTGAAAAACGCCGCCGATGGCTTCCGGCGCCCCGTCCAGGTGATGGAAGGCAATTATGAGGTGATGGCGGGCGTGTGTCCGTGGTGGGACGCGGTCAAGGCCAAGGCGGCCGCGCGATGAATTGATTGAGCATGACCGAGCACACCAACGCCGACAACGTTCACACCCGCGACATTGCAGGATTCGTTTCGGGTCTGACCTACGAGAAAATTCCTGCAGCGGTACGCGAGCGTATCAAGCTTCTCATGCTCGATTCGCTCGGCTGCGCTATCTACGGCGCCAATCTCGAATGGTGCCGTATCCTCCGCGGCACCTTGGAGAAGCTCGACGCCACGCGCACGACCTCGATCTGGGGCACCAATGCACGGCTCTCTTCGGACCACGCGGCGCTCGCCAACGGCACGCAAGTACAGGGCTTCGAGCTCGATGACGTACACCGCAAGGCGGTGCTGCACGTCGGCGCAGTGACCTTGCCGGCGCTGATCGCGGTGGCGGAAAGCCACGCCACGCTGTCCGGACGTGACTTTCTCACCGCAGCCGTCGCCGGCTACGAAATCGGACCGCGCGTCGGGCTTTGCATGGGCCAGGAGCATATCGGCCAAGGCTGGCACTCGGGCGCTACGGTGGGAATTTTCTCCGCCGTCGCGGGCGCTGCGCGCGCCCTCAGCCTCGACGCTGACAAGACCGTGCACGCGCTCGGCATTGCCGGCACGCAATCGTCCGGCCTGATGGCCGCCCAGTACGGCGCCATGGTCAAACGCATGCATGCCGGGCGTGCGGCTCAGAGCGGATTATACGGGGCGCTGCTCGCCGCCAACGGCTTTACCGGCATCATCGACGTGTTCGAGGCACCCTACGGCGGGTTCTGCACCACATTCTCGCGCTCGCAGGATCGATTCAATCTTAACGCGTTGAGCGCCGATCTCGGCCGGAAATTCGAGACCATGGGGATCGCGCTGAAATTCTATTCCTGCGTCGGCTCGAACCACACGACACTCGACGCGCTCGCCGACATCCGCAAGCGCCACCCGTTCAATCTCGATGAGATCGCGGAGATCGTCGTGCACGGCTCGCAGGTCACCGCCGATCACGTCGGCTGGCCCTACAGACCCGAAGGTCTGACGGCGGCACAGCTCAACCTGCCATTCTGCGTCGCCACGCTTTTGATCGAGGGTGACGTGTTCGTCGACGAATTTACGCCGGACTGCGTCGACGACACGGCGCGAATCGCGCTCTCCCGCAAGGTCCGCGTGGTACACGATCCCGACATCACCGCGCTCGGCGCCGCGCACCGCCACAAGGTGCGGGTCGAAGTGTATTTCCGTGACGGCACGGTCGAACGCGAGACACGCGAAGCACCGCGCGGCAGCGAGCAGTCGTTCGCCAGCGCAGACGATATCGTCGCCAAGTTTCGCAAGCTCACCCGCGGCGTCATGGCGGACAAGCAGCAGAGCGGACTGGTTGAGGCGATGCTGGGGCTGGAGCAGCTGGACGACAGCCGACACTTGATTGAACTGCTGCGCATAAGCTGAATTCCGCTCGTTCCCGCAGCAGGTGGAATCCAGGCTTGGGTCTGGAATCTTGACCGGGATCCCCGCTTTCACAGGGACGAACGGCGAAATTTGTGGGCATTCCGCTCGCGCCGCATCCCCGCTACAGTTGCCCGCCCAAAAGGACGGATAAAAATGGAATTCGGAATTTTCGATCACCTCGATCGCACCGGCCCCTCGCTGCCAGACTTCTACGAAGACCGCCTCAAGATCGCCGAAGCCTACGACCGCGCCGGTTTCTACGCCTATCATCTCGCCGAGCATCATTCGACGCCGCTTGGCATGGCACCGTCGCCGAACGTTTTCCTCGCCGCGCTGGCGCAGCGCACCAAGCGGCTGCGCTTCGGACCGATGGTATTCGTGGTGCCGCTCTATCACCCGCTGCGGCTGATTTCCGAAATCTGCATGCTCGATCAGATGAGCGGCGGGCGGCTTGAGCTGAGCTTCGGCCGCGGCGCCTCACCGATCGAGCTCGAATATTTCGGCACCGACCCGGAAGAATCGCAGGATATCTATAACGAGGCCGTCGAGGTGATCCTGACGGGTCTCTCCCAAAAGAGGCTCAATTTTCACGGTAAGCATTTCAATTTCGACAACGTGCCGATGGTGCTCGCACCGCTGCAGAAGCCTCACCCGCCGATCTGGTACGGGGCGCACGCACCTGACAGTGCGGCGCGCGCAGCGCGGAAATCACTCAACATCATCAATCTTGACCCGACCGGGCACATCCGCGGCACTGTCTCGGCATACCGCCAGTCGTGGCAGGAAACCAAAGGCACGGAGCCGTTGCCTAAGATCGGGCTGGGTCGCTTCATCGTCGTGGCCGAGACCGACGCACAAGCGATGCGGCTTGCGAGTCGTGCCTATCGGCCATGGTTTGACAGTTTTACGTATCTGCCGCGCCTTCTTGGACGCTCACAGAACCACCCACGGCCGTCCGAGTTCGAGCCGCTCATGGAGCGTGGACAGGGCGTCGCCGGCTCGCCGGCAACGGTGCGGCAACTGCTCGCTGAACAGCTTACCGAAACGGGCTGCAATTACGTCGTCGGCCAATTCGCCTTCGGCGACATGACGCTCGACGAAACGTTGCATTCGATCGATCTGTTCACGCGCGAGGTGATGCCTGCGCTGCGGGAAATTCGCGAACCAGCCGTCGCCTAGCTCTCCCGGGTCGCCTTCAGGTGTGCGAAGACCTTGGCGCGCAAGGCTGCCTGCTGCTCGGGGCTCCAGGTGCGGAAGCCCTCACCGGACTTGAAGCCGAGCTTGCCGCTCTCTACGAGCTTTTTCAGGTAAGGCGACGGACCCGGCCGGCTGTCGATTGCCGGCAACACTGTTTCGTGGATCGCGAGCGTCAGATCGGTGCCGACGAGATCGGCGTTCTCCAGCGGACCGAGCACGGCGATGCGGCGGCCGAAAGAGGCCTTGATGACGGCGTCGACCGTCTCGGCGTCGCAGATACCGTTCTCGACCAGCGAAATCGCTTCGCGCCACAGCGCATGCTGCAGCCGGTTGCCGATAAAGCCCGGCACGTCCTTTTTCACGTGCGCCGGCTTTTTCCCGGCCATTTCGTGCAGATCCATCGTCCATTGGACCGTCTGCGATGATGTCCATTGCGTCTCGATGATCTCGACCAGCGGCACCAGAAACGGCGGATTCCACCAGTGGGTGCCAAGCGCGCGTTCGCGCTTGTCCAGCCCCTGCATGATGGCGGTGATCGGGATAACCGATGTGTTGCTGGCGAGGATCGTGTCGGGCCGCACGTGGCGCTCGATCTCCGCGAACAATTTCTGCTTCAGCGGCAGATTCTCCGACACCGCTTCGACCACGTAATCGGCGTTGCGCACGGCGTCGGCGAGATCGAAGCACGGCTCGACGCGCTCGGCGACGCTCGCGTCGTCGCCGAGATCGCGCAGATTGGCGGCGATGCGCGTTTGCACCGTGTCGAGATTCTGCACGATCGTATCGGTGATCGTGACGTCGTGACCGGCCAGCGCAAAGACTTGCGCGATGCCGTGGCCCATCAGCCCGGCGCCGACGACGGCAATGCGCGCCTTGGCCAACTCAACCCGCCGTGTAACCGCCATCGGCATAGAGGATGTGCCCGGTGTAAAAATCGGAGGCTTTGGAAGCAAGAAACAAGAGCGGACCGGCAAGATCGGACGGTTCGCCGAGCCGCCCTTTCGGCACGCGCGACAGGAAGCCCTTGCGCACCGCGGTCGAACGTTCGTTGTCCTCATACATCCACGCCGTGAGCGGCGAGCGGAACACCGTCGGCCCGATGGCATTCACGGTGATGCCGGTGTCGCCCCATTCGCAGCCGAGCGCCTTGGTCATGCCGTCGATCGCCGACTTGGAGGAGCAGTAGGCGGTGTAGCCGGCCGGATGGCCCAGGAGCCCACGCGCCGACGACATCAGGATCACCTTGCCGCCACGGCCCTGCGCCAGCATCTGTTTGCCGGCGGCGCGCGCCATCAGCCACGACTGCGTGACATTGACGTCCATCACTTCGGAAAATGCTTCCGGCGCCTGATCGACGATCTTCTGCACCTTGTTGATGCCCGCCGCGCACACCAGGATATCGACGCCGCCGAAGCGCTTGACCGCCGCCTCGACGACCTTGTCGCACACCGCCGCGGTGGTCGGCCGCACGTTGACGGCCTCGACTTTGGCACCGCGTTGTTCGCAATCGGCCGCGATCTTTTTCAGCGCATCGGCGCCGCCGGCCGTGAGCACGAGATTGCAGCCGGCGCCAGCCAGCACCTGCGCGGCCAGCGCGCCGAACGCGCCGGTCGCCCCGGTGATGATCGCTGTCTTGCCGCGCACGTCGAACAGGGACAACGGGTTTTTCAGAACATCTTCGTCGGACATGGACGCGTTCTCACATTTGCATCAATCATTCCGTCATGCCCGGCCTCGTGCCGGGCATCCACTCTTTCGCGCGCCGAAGACGTGGATGGCCGGGTCAAGCCCGGCCATGACGCCTTCGGCCTCATTTCACCGGCGCGACCGCGACCGCGATGGTGCAAACTTCGTTTGACCGGTTGATGATCTCGCGACTCTCATTGGGGCCGATATAGACGCTGTCGCCAACCTTGGCGACCGTCTCCGCGCCACCGGCAATCACCGTCAGCTCTCCGGCCAGCACGTAATAGATCTTCTCCGGCGGCGAGGCATCCGGGCCGGCGCCGCCGCCCGGCAGGAAATGCGAAATGCCGAACACAAGCGTCTGCGAGCCGCCCATTTCGGCGCCGTAAACGCGGAACGATTTGTAGCCCCGGTGATTGGGCGCCTCGTAGGCCTTCGCCTCGGAAAATTTACGCACGATCATGCGAACTTCTCCCCTTTCTCGATCCGGTACGATCCCTTCGGGTCGATGATCGCCACCAGCCGGATGATACAGCCGTCGCCGCGCTCCCAATTCCAGGGAAACAGCGCGAAGGTGCAGCGCCGGCCGGTGACCTTATCGATGTCCCCGCCCACATTCTCGATGCCGAGGATGCCGTTCTTGAAAAGGATGCGGTGCACAGGTTCCCAATCCGGGAAATCCTCTTTCCAGTCGCGGCCGCCGGACCATTTCTTGTATTCCTCGGCGAGATGCGGGTGCAGCGGCCCGTTGCGTTGCGGACCAATGGCGGTGGCGAGCGGATGGTCGTTGGCCTGGGTGTCGTGGCCGACGACCTTGACCTTCTTCTCGACGAACCATTCGCCGGCCGACGGCACGAAGCCCGGGGAGCGGCAGAAATAATCCTCGCTGTCCTCGTAGAGCTTGTGCCAGCCGGTGTTGACGATCACGACGTCGCGCGGGCGGACGATCTTGCCGGCCGCCTTCTCCAGGTCGTCGTAGGTAATCTGCTCCCATTTCTTTTTCGGGATCGAAATCACGATACCGGAGCCGAAGAAATGCGGCAGCGGCACCTCGTCGATGAACGGCGTCCCTTGCACCACGTGTGCCGGCGCGTCGATATGGGTCGTGTTGTGCATCGACGTGGTGATGCGCTGCGACAACACACCCGACTTCGCCATGTAATGAATTCGTTCGATCTTGACGTCTTCGAAATAAGGCCAGTTCGGCGACTGATAGCCAAAGCGATGAGACAGGTTGTAGAACTCAAGCCCCATCGTATTGTTGAGGTTTTCCTCCATCGCGACGCCGCAAATCTTCTTAACCACGCCATCCTCCCTCGTACGCCCACGTGTGCGGGCGCTATAGCATTGGGCGGTATACCACCACACCGAATATCGGATATAGAGCCTGCTGAAAAGCGGCCTCAGGCGGCGAGACAGAATAGAGGAAGCGCATGTTGCAAAAGATCGCGTTGGAAGAGCATTTTTTGTCGCCCGGCTACGAGGAATATTGGCGAACGACGGTCGGCAATGTCGACCCCAATTTCGCGGCGACCATTTTGTCGCGCCTGACAGATTTCGGCGAGGCGCGGCTTAAATCGATGGACGAGGCCGGTATCGCGCGATCCGTTCTCGCCATTGCCGGTCCGGGCGTACAGGCCGAACGCGACGTGCCGACGGCGACCCGCCGCGCGCGGGAGGCCAATGACTTTCTGGCGCGGGAAGTCCAGAAGCGGCCGGACCGCTATTCCGGTTTCGCCCACCTCGCGGTCCAGGACCCGCGCGGCGCCGCGGACGAGCTCGATCGCTGCATGCGCGAATTGAAGTTCTGTGGCGCCATGATCAACGGCCACACGCTGGGCCAATATCTCGACCACCCGTCGCTCTATCCGTTCTGGGAGCGCGCCGAAGGCTTAAGCGCACCGATCTACATCCATCCGACCGATCCGGTCGGCCCCTCGCCCGCCCTTGAAGGCGTCGCCGGCCTGCGTCGCGCCACCTGGGAATGGGGCTTCGAGACTGGCTCGCACGCGCTTCGCCTCGTGTTCAGCGGTCACTTCGACCGCTTCCCCCGCGCCAAGGTCATCCTCGGGCACCTCGGCGAGACGCTGCCGTACCTGCTCTGGCGCTTCGACAGCCGCGCCAAGCTTTACGGCATCAAACTCGCGAAAGCGCCGTCCGATTACATCAGGGAGAACATCGCCGTGACCACGTCCGGCATGTGCTCGGCGGAGCCGCTCAATTGCGCGCTCGCCGCGCTCAGGCCGGCCCGCGTGATGTTTGCCGCCGACTACCCATTCGAAGTCGGCGCAGGAGGCCGGCGAATTCATGGATCACGTCCCACTCGCCGAGCCGTTGCGCGCCGACATCGCATTCAACAATGCGGCGAAGTATTTCGGCCTGAAGTCCTGACCGTCGACATTCGTCATTGCGAGGAGCGAAGCGACGAAGCAATCCAGCTCTTTGACGATGCATTGGATTGCTTCGCTTCGCTCGCAGTGACGCCGAGAGTGCTCCATGCCCAAAGTCCTCATCATCGATGTGCACGCTGAACAGTATCGCGACCGGCTGGCTGCTCAGTTTCCCAATCTGGAATTCGTGCTCGCCCCCAACGCGGCTGCCGCAAGCGGCGACCTGTCCGGCGTTGACGCGTTGATCTGCTTCGGCATCGCAGTCGACGATTCGATTATTGAGCGTGCGACCGATTTGAAGTGGATCCAGTCGCTGGCGACCGGCGTCGATCATTTTCTGCGTTGCCCGTCGCTTAAACCCGAAACGCTGATCACCAGCGGGCGTGGCATCCATGGCGCGTCGATGCGCGAGGAAATCGTGTATCTGATGATGGCGGTAAGCCGAAACGCCCTGCAGGCCGCGGAAGACAAGAGAACGCGCCACTGGGAGCGCCGGCTGTGGAGCACCCTCGATGGCAAGACCGCAGTGATCGTCGGCATCGGCGTGGTCGGCATCGCCATTGGCGAACTGCTCAAGGCGCTCGGCATGACTGTTATCGGCGTCAGCCGCACGCCGCGCGCCGTTGTGGGCTTCGACGATATGATGCCGACCGATCGGCTGGTCCAAGCCGCAAGCGGCGCCGATTATCTGATCAACGTGCTGCCGGCAACCACTGAAAATCTTGGCATCTTTGATGCCAAGGTGTTCGCCGCCATGAAGCCGACCGCGTATTACATCAACGGTGGCCGCGGCCAGACGGTGGATGAGGCCGCGCTGATTTCGGCTCTGCGCGACCGGCGCATCGCCGGCGCCGGTCTCGATGTGTTTCAGAGCGCGCCGCTGCCGGCCACCAGCCCATTCTGGGAGCTGCCGAATGTCTTCATCACACCAAATGTCGGCGGCTACATCGTCGAGTACGAGAACCTGATCATGCCGCTCGTCATCGACAACATGCGGTTGTTCCTCGCCGGCCGGCAGAACGAGATGCGGAATATCGTACCGCACTAATCAGCCCCACGGCAGCACCACAATGCGGCCGACCAGACCGGTTGACGTCTCAAGGAGCGTGTGCGCTTCGCCGACGCGCGCCAGCGAAAAGCGCGCGGCGACGCGGGTATTGATGCGGCCGGCGCCGAGCAGCTTGAGCACGGAAAGCATGTCGTCCATCCGTGCGCCGCGGATGCCAAGCAGGTTCAGCTCCAGCCGGATCATGTCAGCAGCCGTGAACGGCATCGGGTCGCGGCCCTGCTCGCTGGAAACAACGAGGCGGCCGCCAAGCCGCATCACGCTACCGAGAAAGCGCAGCAGGTCCGGGCCCCCGGTATAATCGACGGCGTGATCGACACCCTCGCCGCCTGTGAGCGTCAATACGTCAGCGCGGGCGCGTTCGGTATCGGCGGTGACGATCGCCGCATCGGCGCCAAGCTCGCGCAAGACCGCGGCCTTGCCGGCATGCCGCGTGGTCGCGATGACACGCGCACCGGCGAGCTTGCAGAGCAGCATCGTGGCCTGTCCCATGCCGCCGGACGCGCCGGCGACAAGCACGGTATCGCCGAGCTGCACCTTGAGCCGGTCACGCACCACGCGATGCGACGACGAGAATGGCCACAGCGCAACACCTGCCTGCTCGTAATCGACGCTCGCGGGCAGCGGCAGCCACATCCGCTCGTCCCGCACGAGATACTGCGCGTACGAGCCAAACGCCTGGTGCCCCGGAATAGCGAGATTGCGTGACAGATTGCCGAGCCCGCGCGCGGTCTCGGCCGCATCGGGGTCTTCCGGATGGGTGACGCCGATAACGCGGTCGCCCGGCATAAATCGCGTCACCGCGCTACCGACAGCGATCACCTCGCCGGCCGCTTCGCGCCCCAGTTGCTGCGGCAACGGAAACGCGGCGCGCCCCGGCAGCTGATAACGCGCGAGATCACCCGCGCGGTATTTTATGTCCCAGCGCGACACCGAGCCGGCGAAATTCTTTACTAGTACATCGCGAGCGCCGGGTGGCGGCAATTCGTATTCGCCGAAGACAAGCTTTTCCGGTCCGCCGTATTCGAACAGCCGGACCGCCATGGTCTTGGTCGGAATCCCCATCCCGCCAGACTAACATACGGCCACAACACGATCGAACTTGGTCGAGAGGTTGGAGCAGCGGGCGGGAATCGAACCCGCTCAGGACGGCTATGCACACCGCCGCGTTCCCAATTCGCTACCGCTGCAACGCCACACTCTACCGGCCAAGAGTTAATTGCAATTTCAAATCGTGGCCTAACAAATTTAAGATTAATTCGCCCTGTTCGGAAGCCCGACGTTAAATCTGCTTGGGTACAGTGCATTGCTTCTCGGCCACAGCAGCAGCGCATTAACCAACACATCCGCCGATACGCGAACGGAACATGATGTCGGGTCAATCCAGCACCTGCGAGACCGTCGTCGTCGGCGCAGGTCCCTACGGTCTCTCTATCGCCGCCCACCTTCGCCACGCCGGCATTGCGGCGCATGTCTTAGGCGAGCCTATGACATTCTGGCGCAACAACATGCCGCGCGGCATGCTGATGCGCTCGCCGTGGCGCGCCACACATTTTTCCGATCCGGACGGCGCCTGGTCTCTTGAGGCCTACGCGGCGACGCACGGCGTCGATAAAAAGCAGCGGCTGCCGCTCGAGACATTCATCGCCTACGGCGAATGGTTCCAGCGACACGCTGTGGCGGACGTCGACCACCGCACGGTGCGGCAGATCGATGCGGCGCGCGATGGCTTTCGCTTGACGCTCGACGACGGCGAGATGCTGAACGCAGAGCGCGTCATCATCGCCACCGGCCTCCGCAATCAGGAGTACCGGCCGCTGCCGTTCAAGGATGTTCCCGCCACGCTCGCGAGCCATACCAGTGTACACCCCGATCTTTCGGTGTTCCGCGGCAAGCGCGTTGCGGTGATCGGCCGCGGCCAAAGCGCGTGCGAGTTCGGCAGCGCTGCTCGCCGAGAGTGGCGCCGAAGTGGAGATCATCAGCCGTGGCGACATCCGCTGGCTCGGCGTTTCCGCCAACGGGGCCGCACAGAAAGCATTCGGCCGCCGGCTACGCGAGGCGATGGCGTCACCGTCCGAAGTCGGACCATTTCCGCTGAGCTGGCTGGTCGAAGTTCCCGGCGTTGTTCGCCACATGCCGGCCGCGCTGCGTGAAGAGTTTTCGCGGCGCTGCCTGAAGGCCGCCGCCTCGGGATGGCTGAAGCCTCGCTTCGCCAAAGTCCGATGCAATTCAGGGCGAACAATTCTGGGCGCACGCGCGCTAGGCGACCGCGTCGCGCTCGATCTCGATGTCGGTGAACGCGTGTTCGATCGTGTTCTGTTAGGCACCGGTTACCGGGTCGATATCGCGCGGCTCGGCATTTTTTCACCGCAGTTGCTCGACCGCATCGTTCGATCGGATGGCTCGCCGCTGCTGCAGCCCGGATTCGAGTCTGAGCGTGCCAAAACTGCATTTCGTCGGCTCCTATGCGGTCAAGAGTTTCGGGCCGCTTTTGCGCTTCATCGCCGGCGCCCCCTATGCGGCACGGGCTGTGGCGCAGGCCGCATACGACGGCGCGGCCCAACAGCGGGCCGGATCGACGCAAAGCGAGCGCGTGTTTGGCGCGGTCGCCGCGCCCAATGTATGGACCCCTCGGTGAGCAACGCCGGCGAGCGACCATCGCCACGCAAGGGAGCGATCGTCCTCGGCGGCGCCCACGGCAGTCTGGAAATCGCCCGCAGCCTTGGCCGCCACGGCATCCCGGTCTGGCTCGTCACGGCAGACAACCCGCTCGCGAGCTTGTCACGCTTTGTCGAATGCAGCTTCCGCTGGCGCGGCCCGCGCGATAGCGGCGCGCTCGCCTTCCTCACCGATCTTGTCCGCCGCCACGGCCTCGACGGCTGGGTGCTGTTTGCCGGCAGCGACGAGGACGTTTGGTTCATCGCCCAGAATCACACGGCGCTCGGCGCTCTGTTCACGTTGACGACGCCGGCCTCGGACACGATCCGCTGGACGCACGACAAGCGTGCCATGAATGCGCGCGCGGACGAACTGGGCATCGTCCATCCGCTGACCCGTCAGGCGCGCTCGCGCGAGGAACTCACGTCGCTCGGGATAAGATTTCCGGTGATCCTGAAACCCGCGATGCGCGAAAGCCGCAACGCATTCGTCGACGCCAAGGCCTGGCGCGCCGATAACGAGGCCACGCTTTGCGCCCGTTTCGACGAGGCAAAGGCGCTGGTCGGCGCCGATACGATCATGATTCAGGAGCTGATCCCCGGCAGTGGCGAGGCGCAGTTTTCTTATGCAGCCCTGTGGGACCGGGGCAAGCCGGTCGCGTCGCTCGTGGCACAGCGCCGCCGGCAATATCCGGTTGAGTTCGGCTTCACCAGCACCTACGTCGTGACAATACAACAGGCGCAGGTCGAAGCCGAAGCTTGCCGATTTCTCGCCTCGCTCGATTACAACGGGCTGGTCGAAGTCGAGTTCAAATACGATGCGCGCGACCGCCGCTATAAAATTCTCGATGTGAACACGCGGGCCTGGTCCTGGCTGGCGCTTGGCGCCGCGGCCGGCGTCGATTTTCCCTTTCTGCAGTGGCGCCTCGCGATCGGCGAAGAGATCGCGCCGCAGTTCACGCGTGTCGGCGCGCACTGGTTCTATTTCTCGCGCGATCTCGCCGTGTCTATCTGGGACATTCTGGCGGGCCGGCTTACCCTTTCCGCCTACCTGCAATCGTTTCGACGGCCACTCGCGCGGGCCGTATTCGCCTGGGACGATCCGATCCCGGGGCTGCTCGACCTGCCGCTCAGCGCCGTGCGCGTCGCGGCGCGCTGGCTGGCGCGGCGCAAAACCGCCGCGCCGCCCCCGCTGCAATCAGCCAATTTGTCCACTTAGACACGTCTGCGCGGCCGACCTGCCAGACAGCCTAGACGGTCGGTCCCCAGCCGTGCTCCGACACGTCGAACACGATGCCGTACGGATCCTTGAATTTCTTTTCCGCGTCGACGCCGGGATATTGCGGCAGCTTCATGAAGAATTCGCCGCCGTGCTTCTTGATCTCCTGCTCGGTCGCATCCTCGCTGTCGACGATGAAGCCAAAATGATGCAATCCGGCCCAGTCCGGGCCACCTTTGCCGCCTTTGGTTCCCTCGGGGAATTGCAGCAGCGTGAGGTTCATGACGCCGTCGGTCAGCGAGATGGCGTTGCCGATCGGCGCCTCAACCTTTTTGAGCCGCTTGAGGCCGAATACGGTCTCGTAAAACGACGCGGCCTTTTCGAGATCGGGAACCTGGATCGCGATATGTCTGAGCTTGGCCATGCCGGCCTCCCGTGAGTTTTCGGCGGAATAGAACAACAGCGCGCCGCGGCTGTCCACTGCCGGGCGGGATTCGGCCGCAGGCTTGCGAGGGCGGACCTGGACCCTGCCCCTAGCGGGGAAGCCAGATGGCGGAAATGGTTTCAATCAAGTCCGAATTATTGCAAAATCGCCGTCCCGAACCGTCGGCGCCCACTCAGGGGATATGCCCCGCGCGGATGGATCCGCCGCGCTCTTGCGCGCAAGAAGGAGGACGTCATGGCGCTCGCCCAGGTCAAATTCCCCATCATCCTGTTCGGTGCGGCGCAACTCATGAAAATGGCCGCCCTGCGCAATTCCGATTTCAAGGCGCGGCTGCGCGAGCACAACCTGGTCGCCCAGATCATGACGCGCGACGAAGAGATCGGACGCTGGATTGAGGTCAACAACGGCAAGGTCACCTCAGGCGCCGGACTGCACGCGAAGCCCGACATCAAGCTGATGTTCAAGAACGCCGAGATCGGCGCCTCGCTGCTGACCCCGCCAATCGACTGGCTCGATCAGATCAACGCGCAAAAGGATTTCGTCCTCACCGTCGACGGTCCGGAAGCGCTGACCAACTGGTTCGCGCAGACGCTGATGCTGGCGCAATCGGCCGGCCTCAAATTTGGCACCAAGGTCGGCGGCGGCATGACGCGCTATTGCAACATGACCAACGGCGGCCCCGTCTTCGTCTACGTCAAGGACGGCAAGATCGTGCGTATGACGCCGATCGATCTCACCGAAGAGGATGGCGCGTCCTGGACCATCGAGGCCAAGGGCGTGAAGCTGACGCCGCCGCGCAAGACCACGCTGGCGCCGCACGGCATGAACGTGAAGTCGATGATCTATTCGCCGGAGCGGCTGCTCTATCCGATGAAGCGTGTCGACTTCGATCCGAACGGCGAACGCAATCCACAAAACCGCGGCAAGTCGGGCTATGTGCGCATCAGTTGGGACGAGGCTATCAAGATCGTCACCGACGAGATCAAGCGGCAGAAGCGCGAATACGGCCCGGGCGCCATCACGTTCTCGCACGGCTCGCACCATACCTGGGGCAACGTGGGCTATTACCTGTCGGCGCTGTTCCGCTTCGCCAATGCGGTCGGCATGACGCGCATCCACCACAATCCGGATTCCTGGGAAGGCTGGTACTGGGGCGCGGTGCATCACTGGGGCTACACGTTGCGTGTCGGCCAATCCGAGACCTACGGGACCGTCGAAGACTGCCTGCAGAACTGCGACATGATCGTGCATTGGGCCGCCGATCCGGAATCGACGTCAGGCTCCTATGGCGCGCAGGAGGGCACGACGCGCCGGCAGTGGCTGAAAAATCCCAAGCTCGGCATCAAGATCGTTCACATCGATCCGTACTACAACGCCTCGGCCCAGTTCCTGCCCGGCAAGTGGTTCGCGCCGAAGCCCACCACGTCGGTCGCGATGGCGATGGCGATCGCCTACGTGTGGATCAAGGAAGGCCTGTACGACAAGGAATACGTTAAGGCCCACACGGTCGGTTTCGACAAGTGGAAAGCGTATCTCGTCGGCGATGAGGATGGCATCCCGAAGACACCGGAGTGGCAGGAGAAGGAGACCGGCGTACCCGCGCGCGACGTGCGGGCATTGGCGCGCGAGTGGGGCAAGAAGCGCGTCTATCTGGCGCCCGGCGGCTGGGGCAACGGCCACGGCGGCGCCTGCCGCAACCAGACCGGCATTCAATGGGCGCGCGTCATGGTGTGCCTCGTCGCCATGCAGGGGCTCGGCAAGCCCGGCATCAACATGGGCAACCTGCAATGGGGGACGCCACTCGACTTTAATTTCTATTTCCCCGGCTACGCGGACGGCGGCATGTCGGGCGATTTGGAAAACACCGCGATGCCGGTCGAGCTGTATCAGCGCATGCCGCAGCTGCCGACCATGAACTCGAATGGCCAGCGCATCCCGCGGATCTTCGTTCCTGAAGCGATCACGGAAGGAAAGGCCGAAGGGTACCCCTGGGTCGGTAAATCGATCGAGCACCAGTTCGCGCGCTTCGGCTATCCGGCGCCCGGCCATTCGCCGGTGCACATGCTATACAAATACGGCGGCTCTATTCTCTCGACGATGAACAATACCAATCGTTGGGTGAAGATGTATCAGTCGCCGAACCTGGAATTCGTCGTCAACCAGTCGATCTGGAACGAGGGCGAGGCCAAGTTCGCCGACATTCTGCTGCCGGCCTGCACCAATTTCGAGCGCACCGACATTTCCGAATGGGCGGGTCTCGGCGGCTACGGCCATCACGGCCAGCAGCAGCTCAATCACCGCGTCATCGTCTTCCAGGCGCCGGCGATCAAGCCGATGGGCGAGTCGAAGTCCGATTTCTGGATCTTCAACGAATTGTGCAAGCCGCTCGGGCTCGCCAACTATTTCTCCGAGGGCATAAACGAGATCGATTGGGTCAAACGCGTCTTCCTGTCATCCGACCTGCCGAAGAGGATTTCCTGGAAGAAGTTCCTCAAGCGCGGTTATTACGTGATCCCGGCCGAGAAAGAAAAGCTGCGGGCGCCGGTGTCGTTCCGCTGGTTCTACGAGAACCGCAAGAAAGACGTCCCGGAGGCGCAGCCGCTGCCATCGGATTACACCGAGGAGTATCTGCGCGGACTGCAGACGCAGTCGGGCAAGCTCGAATTCGAGTGCAACTCGCTGAAGCGCTTCAACGATCCCGAGCGGCCGCCGATCGTAAAATACGAACCCTCATGGGAGGGCGCGCATTCGGGCGAGCTGTTCGAGCGCTACCCGCTGCAGCTTCTCACCCCGCACTGCAAATACTCGTTCCACACCCAGGGGGACGGCAAGGACTCGTTCCTGCTCAACATCGAGGATCATCGAGTCAAGGTCGAAGGCTACTATTACTGGATCGTGCGGCTCAATCCCGAGGATGCCGAGGAGCGCGGCATCAACAAGCATGATCTCGTCAAGGTATTCAATGATCGCGGCGCCGTGATCTGCGCGGCACTGCCGACGCAGCGGCTGCCGCGCGGCGTCGCCCACGGCTACGAGTCTTCTGCGGTCTATGACCCGATGGGCGAGCCGGGCAAATCGGTCGATCGCGGCGGCTGCCTCAACCTGCTCACGCCGGAGCGTACGCAGACTAAAACGACGCATTCGCTTGCCGGTTCGAACTCGCTGGTGCAGATCGAAGTGTGGGATCGCCGCACCGAACATATGTCAGCCACGTTCGCCGCCATGGAGAAGGACAAGGAAATCAAGCGCACGCTGAAGGAAGCGCAGTTGGTGCCGGCGAAATAAAAATGGTGAATAGCGAGTAGTGAATAGCGAATAGGGAGATAGCGGCGGCAGGATAGCGAAATGCGATTACGGGCAACCCTATTCGCTACTCGCTTTTCGCCATTCGCTTCAAATACCAATGCCGAAATGGAACCTGATCATCGACGTCGCCGAGTGCACCAACTGCAATCTGTGCACGCTAGCCTCCATGGACGAATATGTCGGCAACGACTGGCCCGGTTATTCGGCGCCGATGCCGCGCCATGACCACAAGTGGATCAACATTCTGCAGAAGGAGCGCGGGCAGGTGCCGATGATCGACATCGCCTATGTTCCGACCATGTGCAACCATTGCGACGACGCCCCCTGCATGAAGGCCGACAAGGCGGGCGCTATCAAGAAACGCGCGGACGGCATCGTCATCATCGACCCGGCGAAGGCCAAGGGTCATAAGGAACTGGTCGACGCCTGCCCCTACGGCCACATCTGGTGGAATGAGGACCTGGAGCTGCCGCAAGCCTGGACGTTCGACGCCCACCTCATCGACCAGGGCTGGCAACAGACGCGCGGCCAGCAAGCATGCCCGACCGGCGCGATGCGCGCCGTCAAGGTCGAGGACGACGAGATGGCGCGCATGGCGCGCGATGAAGCCCTTGAAGTCCTTAAGCCCGAGCTCGGCTCAAAGCCGCGGGTCTATTACCGCAATCTGTGGCGCTACTCGAAATGCTTCATCGGCGGCTCGGTATCCGAAGAGAAGGACGGCGTCGTCGATTGCGTCGAAGGCGCGAGCGTGCAGCTTCTCCGAAGCGGCACGTCGGTCGCGGTGACGACGACGGACAATTACGGGGATTTTAAATTCGACAAGCTCGACGAGAATTCCGGCCACTATACGGTGCAGATTTTTTCCAGCGGTCGGTCGAAGACGATAGACGCCAACCTTGGCGTCAGTATCAATCTGGGCGAGATCAGGTTGTAGGCTGCACGGCTCTTGCGGCGCTCCGTTCGCGCGCTTCATCGGCGCATTTGGCGGCGTGAATCTCGCGGTTGATCATCTGCAGGTTCGGCAGGCCCCAATAGTCGAGCAATTTCGGCCACGGCGTCTCGCGCAAGTCGCTCCACACGCGGAACAGCGGTACGCGGTGATCGACCTCGGCATTCTTCCACAGCCGGCCGCCACTTTGCCCGCAGCGCCGCGCCTGAAGACGGCGCATGAGCCGCGCTTCGCCGCTTGGCGCGTTCCAGAACTGCCATGCGATTACGCAGGCGCAATGCCAGGTCGCATTCTTGTTGCGGCCGGCGTCCCACAGATCGATGTGCCAACCGAAGCGATACACAGCCTGCCCGCACACACAGCAAAAGCCTGGACCGCGCGCATAGGCTCGCTCGCGATACGGTGCGGGCGGAGCGCGAAAGGCCGCTGGCAGGCCGCTGTTGCGGCCTGCGCCGAGCCGCCATGTCCAGCCTTCCGGCGCGCCGCTCTTTGCTGCCAGGGCGCGCGACAGGCGATCGGCGCGCAGGGGATGCGCGCGCCAGTAACCGTCGATGGCTAGCCGTGGCGTCGGCGGCACAAACGGCCGGCCGAGCGCACGCGACAAAACCACCGGCGGAAAAGTAGCAGGGAGCGCCCGGTTAAGCCGCGCGACCGCCTGCCGGTTACGTTCCGCCCGCTCGTCCTGCCACCGCGACATGATGGACCCTACACCCCCGCATATGGGTGTCATAAAGGCCCTAAACCTTCGTGACCGCGCCATGGTACGGTTGGGCGAAGGGGATCGGGCGAGGACATCCAATGAAAACATGGTTCGGCGCAGTATTCGCGCTCCTGTCGCTTTGCGGCTCGGCGGCCGCGCAGGCAACATATCCGCAGCGGCCCATAACCATCGTGGTTACGGCGGCGGCCGGTGGCGTGACCGACGTTGCAGCGCGGGCTCTTGGCCAGGGCCTCACCAAGGCATGGGGTCAGCCCGTCATCGTCGAGAATAAAGGCGGTGGCGCTCACATCGTCGGCGCCGAAACCGTCGCCAAAGCAGCGCCCGACGGCTACACGCTGATGGTCGCCGAGGCCGGCACCTTCACCATCAACCCTGTGATCTATCCGCCCGGAAAGCTTCCATACGACACCAATACGGCGTTTGCGCCTATCAGCGGGCTTGTCCGCATCAACCAGGCCTTGCTCGCCAAAAAGTCACTGCCGGCTGACAACGCCACGCAACTGATCGCCCTGGCCAAACAGAAGCCAGGACAGCTTACCTTCGGGACCGCCGGACTCGGCTCGGCGCCGCACATGAACATCGAGTTGTTCGAGAACATGGCGGGCGTGAAGTTCACGCCGGTGCACTACCGCGGCGCGGTGCCGGCCCTGAACGATTTGCGCGGCGGCACGGTGGATCTCATGTCGGTCAGCGTCAGTCTGGCGCTGCCGGCTTACCGGGCAGGACAAATCAAGATCCTCGGGATCGGCAGCGCCAAGCGCCTACCGCAGGTTCCCGACATTCCGACCGTCGCCGAAACCGGATTGCCCGGTTACGAGGCAGTCACGTGGTTCGGCCTGTTCGGCCCCGCCGGCATGCCGCACGATCTCGTCGTGAAACTGAACACTGAAGTGCATCATATCTTTGAAGATCCGGCGTTCCGCAAACGCTTCCTCGAGCCGCAGATGTTCGAAGTCGATGCCGGGAACACCCGAAGATTTCGCAGTATTCGTCAAGACGGAACAGGCGAAATGGTCGAAGGTCATCCACGACCGCCACATCAAGATGGAATGACCGACCGGAAAGCCACAAGGCAAACCCCAACAAGGGGGAAATAAAACAAGGGGGGATTTCATGCGCACCGCAATCTTCGCGCTGCTGATCGGCCTGGTGCCGATCGCGGCCGCCGCTGCCGAAGGCCCGGGTTGGGCCTTTCCTGTCACCGACAAGACGCAGCCGAAGACTGTTCCGGACGACGGCAAGCCGAAGACCGCTCCCGACAGCGACAAGACCTACACGCGCAAACAGATCAATGATCTGTTCAATCCGCCCGACTGGTACCCCGGCATGCACCCGCCGATGCCGCAGGTCATCGCTCACGGCAACGCGCCAAATGTGCGTGCTTGCGCAGCCTGCCACTTGCCGACCGGCACGGGTCACGATGAGTCTGCTTATGTGGCGGCGCTTCCCGCCCGTTACACCATCGAGCAGATGGCGGCCTACAAGAGCGGCGCTCGTAAAGGCTCCGGCTCGATGACGACCATCGCCAAATCGATCTCGCGCGACGAAATCCATGCGGCCGCCGACTATTTCGGTGCGCTCAAACCGCGCAAATGGATTCGCGTGGTGGAGACCGACACTGTACCCAAGACCTATGTGGGCCCCGGTAACAAGCGGTTGCGGCTTCCGGACGGAGGCAGTGAGCCGATCGGTAACCGCATCATCGAGATTCCCGAGAACGAGGAGGCGGTACTCAATCGCGATCCGCGGCTCGGTTTCATCGCCTTCGTGCCCAAGGGGAGCATCGCCAAAGGCAAGGCCCTGGCGGAAGGAGGCGGCGGTAAAACGATCGCATGCGCGATCTGCCACGGGCCGACCCTCCAGGGGCTTGGAGACGTGCCGCCTATCAGCGGTCGCCAAGCAACTTATGTGGTCCGCCAGCTGTTCATGATCCAGAACGGCGACCGCTCCGGCTCATCCGTCGCCTTGATGCAGGCGGTGGTTAAAAACCTCACCGTCGACGATATGTTGGCGCTCGCCGCCTACACGGCATCGCGCGAGCCATAGCGCGCACGATTATACGTTTCCCGTCCCGGGACCGGCGAAGCGCTCGCGGATGCGCACCAGCAACTGGTCGCGCAGTTCGCGGTAGGCGTCGAGCCGCTGTGCGCGGCTGCCTTCGAAAGCACTCGGATCAGGCGTTGGCCAGTACTCGACATCGACCGCGCTGGTGCGAGTGAGTTCAAGCGCGCGATGGTGTGCCTGAGGGGTAAGCGTAACGATCAGATCGAAATTGAGGCCTTCCCAGTCTTCCAGCTCCTCGAAGGTAACCGGTTTGTGCCGCGATATGTCGACGCCGATCTCTTCCATGACCGCAACCGCGAACGGATCGAGTTCGCCTTTGCGCACGCCGGCGGAGCCCACATAGATCGTGCGCCCGAATATCTGCGCGAATAGGGCGGCAGCGATCGGCGAGCGCACGGCGTTAAATCCGCAAGCAAACAGCACCGCAAGCGGCCGCGCCGCGGACTGCTCTATCGGTGCGGCCGGATCGCTCATCCCTTCCAATGCAGCACTGTGATCAGGGTGAACAGACGCCGCGCTGTGCCAAAATCAAGCTCAACCTTGCGCTTGAGCCGCTCCATGACGATGTGGGAGCCCTCGTCGTGCAGCGCACGCCGCCCCATGTCGAGCGCCTCGATGCGATCCGGCGTGGCCGTGCGGATCGCGGCGTAATAGCTGTCGCAGACCGTGAAATAATCCTTCACGATGCGCCGGAACGGCGCCAGCGACAGCATGTGGGCAATCACCGGCGTACCGTCAGCACGGCGAATGTCGAAGACCAGCCGGTTTCCGGAAATGCCGAGCTGCAACGCATAAGGTCCGCCGTCGTCATCGGCTGGCCGGAACACATTCTCGGCGATCAGATCGTAGATCGCGACAGCGCGTTCATGTTCGACCTCGCGGCTCGACCGGCCAATCGAAGCCTCGTCAAGCGTAACGGCGGCAAGACGCCCGGCTCGGTCTTTGCGAGGAGCGCGCGCCATGGTGGACGCGGCCCTACCTGTTGAGACGGATGGAAATGGAACGGGCGTGGGCATCGAGCCCTTCGGCCGCCGCGAGCACCATGGCGGCATCGCCGAGCGCACGCAATTGCTCCGGCCCGCATTTGAGCAGCGACGTACGCTTCATGAAATCGAGTACGCCGAGACCAGAGGAAAAACGCGCCGAGCGCGCCGTCGGCAGCACGTGATTGGAGCCGGCGACGTAATCGCCAATCGCTTCCGGCGTATGCGGGCCGATGAAAATTGCGCCGGCATTGCGGATGCGCTGCGACAGCGCTTCGGCGTCGGCGGTTGCAATTTCCAGATGTTCGGGTGCGATCGCATCGATGAGTGGCAGCGCTTCGTCAAAGTTGCGTACCAGGACGAGGGCGCCGAAATCCTGCCAGGAGGCGCCGGCAACTTGTCGGCGCGGCAGGCGCGTGAGCTGACCTTCCACGGCGCGTTCCACTGCGTCGGCCAATGACGGGCTGTCGGTGATCAGGATGGCCTGCGCACTGGCATCGTGCTCGGCCTGAGCCAACAGATCGGCGGCAATCCAGTCAGCGTTGCCTGTCTTATCGGCAATGATGAGAACCTCGGATGGTCCGGCAATCATGTCGATACCGACTTTGCCGAACACCATGCGCTTGGCTGCCGCCACATAAGCGTTGCCGGGACCGACAATCTTAGCGACGGGCACGATGGACTCTGTGCCGAATGCCAAGGCGGCCACAGCCTGCGCACCACCGATGCGAAAAATCTCATCTACCCCGGCGAGCTTGGCTGCGGCCAGCACCAGGGGATTGAGTGCGCCATTTGGCGCCGGCACGACCATGGCGAGCCGCGGCACGCCCGCGACCTTCGCGGGAACCGCGTTCATCAACACTGACGACGGATACGCCGCGGTGCCACCCGGCACGTAAAGCCCGACGGCTTCGATTGCGGTCCAGCGCGAGCCGAGTTCGACGCCAAGTGCGTCGGTGAAGCGGTCGTCCCGCGGAAGCTGGCGGCGGTGGTAGGTTTCGATGCGATCACGGGCGATTTCAAGCGCGGCAAGGGGCTCGCTCGCGCAGGCATTCTGTGCCGCCTCGATCTCGCCCGGCATCACCCTTAGTCCCACGCGATCGAGATCGAGCCGGTCGAACTTGAGGGTGTATTCCTTGAGCGCCGTATCACCGCGCGTGGCGACGGCATCAACGATGGCGCGCACCGCAGCCTCAACGTCGGCCGACGTCTCACGTTTGGCAGCCAAAAAGGCACGAAACGCATGTGCAAAGTCAGTCGAGCGCGTGTCGAGGCGGATCGCCATGCTGTCGTCCTGTTTGGTGCGGCTCACGCCTAGCAGCACTTTGTTATTATAACAATTCTAATCTTGGCGTTTTAATTTGACAAAAAGGGCCTTACTACCCAACTGCTAACATGATCCACCCGATCAAAGCGCCGCGGTCACCATGAGCGAACGCAAGATTATGACCATCGGTCTCGCCGCATTGTTTGCGACGGCATTGGTCTTGGCCGCGCATGCCGCCCGCGCTGACGACGCTGTCTCCATTTCACTGACCATCAAGAACCACCTGTTCGATCCGGCCGAGACGCATGCGCCAGCCGGAAAGCAGATCGTCTTCCATGTCAAGAATCTCAACGACATCGTGTCCGAATTCGAAAGCAGCGACCTTCATTTCGAGAAAATCGTGCCTGCGGGGAGCGAAGCTGTGGTCTATGTTCATCCGCTCAAGCCGGGGCGATACAGTTACTACGATGATTTCCACCACGCTACGCATGGTTATCTGGTGGTGCAGTAAGCGTGGTGCAGTAAACATGGGCGACGAACCCTACATGCATTCCGGAACGAGGCCCCCGTGCTTGCGTCGCTGTTGATCGTCTTTCGTGAAGTTTTCGAGGCCGGGCTGATCGTCGGCATCGTCATGGCGGTAACCGCAGGCGTGGCTCGGCGCGGCCTGTGGGTCGCCGGCGGCGTCGTGGCCGGCGTGCTCGGGGCGTGTCTGGTGGCCTTGTTTACCAGCGGCCTGTCGTCGCTTTTTGGCGGCAGCGGCCAGGAAATATTCAACGCAGGCATTCTGGCCTTCGCCGTCGTCATGCTGACTTGGCACAATGTGTGGATGGCGCGGCACGGCCGCGAGCTTGCTGCCGAGTTGCAGGCTGCCGGCGAAGCCGTCGCCGCTGGATCGAAATCGCTCGCCGCCCTCGCCATCGTGGTGGCGATCGCTGTGCTGCGCGAGGGCTCCGAAGTTGTGCTGTTTCTTTACGGCGTCGCGGCGGCCCAGGGCGGCGCCAGTTGGGGTATGGTGAGCGGCGGCTTTGTGGGACTCGTTCTCGGTTCGCTGGTGTGCCTCGCGACGTATCTGGGCCTCGTCACCATCCCGCCGCGTTATCTATTTACCGTCACCAGCACGCTCATCGCCTTCCTGGCGGCGGGCCTTGCCGCGCAGGCCATCGCCTTTCTGCAGCAGGCCAACATCCTCACCGCGTATGACGGGACAGTCTGGGACACTTCGTGGTTTCTCAGCGATTCCAGTTATCTCGGCCGCGCCCTGCACACGTTGATCGGCTATGTCGACCAGCCAACCGGAATGCAGCTCATCGTCTATGTGGCAACGCTAGCAACCATCGCGGTGCTGATGAAACTGTTTTCCGCGCCGACAGCCCGGCAGCCGCAGGCGGCCTAGGGCGGCTCTGGTTCGCGGCTATGCGGTCATCGGCTTGGCGGCGAAGTGGTTCGGGCAGCCCTCAGCCACGAAAATTTCGCCAAGATCGGCGAGCTCCGCCTCCAGGCACTCGACCTCGAGACGAATGACACCACCGCCCGAGAACGTCATGGTGACAACGCCGGCGGGCGGATCCTGCACCTCGAATTCCACCGCCAGCAGATTGAGGTGCTCATCCTTGTTCGTTTGATCAAGGTTGCGGCACTTGCAGGTCAGCACGCGCTCGAAGCGCAATGCCGTCCGGCAGCGTCTGTAATCCGACTTGCCCACCGGCCTGGCATCGGCGGCGCCGATCCAGTCGAAGCGGCTGAGCCCCATGACAAAGCGGTGCTCACGTGCCTGCCAGAAGATATCGGCCACACGCACCAAGGCGTCCTGCACATGCGCAGACACGACTTCGATGTCGTCGCGATCCAGCGCGACGAGTTTAAGCTCGTCAATGGCCCCATTCATCCGCGGACGCTTCCCGTTTTGTCTTGACGGAAAGTTAGGAACGCGGCCGCCGCGCCGCAAGCCCTTGACGTAATGCTAAAATGCGGTGCAGGCGGGCTGCACGATGATGCCAACCGACTGTTGCTGGAATTGCCGTTTATAGGCCGCAACGATCGCGTCCAGGCGCGCCTGATCGTCCGCATTGCCGGGCATGACGATCATGACGAGCTTGCTTGGTTCGCGCACGATCTTACCGGTGATGCGGTCCCGCCACTGCCCGAGGGCACTTATGACAGTCAGGCCGTCGGGAAATCGCGGCGTCACTTCGCGATCGAGAAAGCGCCGCCAAGCCGCTTCGCTCACACCGACCCGGCGGCCGATGTCGCGGCCGAATGTCAGCTCGGCAATCTGTCCGGCATGCTGACCAGCCAGGCAGGCAGATACGGGGTTCTGCGCCGCAAACGCCCGCGAGCCGCCAACCACCAACATGATGACTAGGAGAGCAGGTCCGAGGCTGCGCATGCTGGACCCGGGCCGCTTACGGCTCCCCAGGCGGAAACGGCCGGCCGCCGCGGCGTACGATCTCGTCGATTGTCGTGCGCCCTGCGTCAGATGCCCACAGCGTCATGGCTGCCGCGACACCAAAAAAGCAACTGAGAACAATGAACAACATGAAGTCCGCTCCTTTCGCCACTGTAGCGCGCGGACGTTGATCATTCGTTAGCCGGCGGCTTGCGCGGCCTATATCGCGGGCATATTTCGTCGCGAACGCGCCGCGGGTCGGCCTCGCGGCGGAGCTAAATCCAAAGAAACGGCCCGTTATCTGATCGCGGCGCCAGCCCGTTACAACCGGAAGCACAGCTCATCTGCGGCAATACCGTCCAGGAACGGTGCACAGGAGGTATTTGCTTCGGCGCTCATATCTTGTTAAGGAGAACCTAACAAGATCGCGACCCAGGCAAATCTTCGGGGCGACTTGATAGGCAACTGACTACAACAAACATGTTCTTTGTATCGTGTTCCGCTTTTCTTCCACGCCCGCAAGGGATACAAACTCACTGCATTTGAAAGGGAGGCTCTATGGCTAAGAGGACCAAGAAGCGTCGCGCGTGGACTTCAGGTGAAGTCCGTGATCTGAAAGCGATGGCGAAGAGGAAGACCCCCGCTTCGAGAATCGCCAAAAAGCTGAAGCGGACCGAAGGCGCGACGCGCCAGAAGGCGTTCAGCATCGGGCTCTCGCTCGATTCCCGTTCCTGACCTTACCAGCAATACAATTTCCAGCATCACAACCCCAGCCGCTGCCGTTCCCGGCAGCGGCTGGTGTTGTGCGTGCATGTGACCGTTTGTACGGTCGGCAAAGTCGGCGCCGCCGCTACGCATGGGTGCGCGCCCACTAGGAATAATGTCTTGCGGTATCGGGTAGCCCGCGCAATTCACTAATCTTCACTTGCCGGTTATTTTAGGCGAACGAACGTTCGCTACCGAACACTTGACCATGGGACGGACAAGATGGCCGCAATCGTTGCCGGGTTCGGCATGCCTCACAATCCTGGCGCGCCGGCGCTGGCCGCGCGTGAGGGGCCGGAAGGCGAGACAGCGCGCTTTTATGCCGAAATGGCCAAGCACCTAAAGGCCGTTGCACCGGACGTCTTGATTGTCTTCACCGACGATCACTTCAACACGTTTTTTCTCGACAATTTCCCAACCTTCGCGATCGGCATCACCGACACGACTGCCGGGCCCAACGATCAGACGCCGATGCCCCGATATAGTGTCGCGGTACCTGGGGATCTGGCCGCGCATATCCACACGGCGGCGATTGCGCACGGCTTTGACATTTCACTGGCGCAGGACTTCGAGGTCGATCACGCCGTCATGGTGCCGCTGCATTTTCTGACGCCGGACATGGGAATTCCCGTGCTGCCCATCTTCATAAATTGCCTGGCGCCGCCCCTGCCGAGCGCTCGACGCTGCTTTGCGCTCGGTGAGGCGGTGCGGGACGCTGTCGCAGCTTGGCCGCAGCCACTGCGCGTAGCGGCAATTGGCAGCGGCAGCTTTTCGCTGGAGATAGGCGGCCCAAAAATCCCCATCGGCAACCGCGCTGCCTGCACGCCAGACCCCCAATGGTCGCAGCACGTGCAAGACTTGCTCAATGAAAAGCGCATCGATGACCTTATTGGCGAGGCGACTACGGCGCGGATGCTGCAAGCCGGCAACATCGGGGGCGAACTGCTCAACTGGATCGCATTGCTCGGCGCCATCGGCGCGCATAAGCCCGTCACTGTGCTGCCGCAAAACGATCACGGCCAGGCCTTTGTGGCGTGGCGGTTGAATTGAGGCTGCGATGAGCGTCTACGCCGTCAACAAGATCTGCCGAGATGCGCTGCACGATCTGGCGTTTCGCGATGCAGTCAAGCGCGATCCCGCAGCCGCAATCGCTCCGTGTGATCTGTCCGATGGGGAACGCAAGGCGCTGCTCTCCGGCGACGTGGCCTGGCTCTACGAGCACGGCTGCCACCCATTCCTGATGTCGTATTTGACGCGTTGGGACCTGTTTGGCCTCAGCCCTGCCGTCTACACCCAGCGCATCCAAGCCGCGCACGATGCGCGCGACTGACCTCCGACTCGGATCGGATTGAACGCGCAGCGGTCATTTGTCCTGCACCCGGTAGGCGTCGATGATTTCTGACCCGGTGGCGAACCAGACATTGGCATGCGCAGCGATATACGACAGCGCCCGGTCGAGCGTGCGGATGCGATGCGCGGCGCCGATCAAAAACGGGTGCAGCGCGATCGCCATGACGCGGGCGTTTTTCGCGCCCTCCTCGTAAAGCACGTCGAACGTCTCGCAAATGCGGCGATAAAACTCATCGATGCCGATGCTCGGCGTGTTGAACAGCGGCATATCGTTGAGCTCGATCGAATAGGGAATTGAGTAAAGACCGTTGTTCATGCGGTACGGCAGATCGTCGTTCACCCAGTCACAGACATAATCGACGCCGTGTTCGCGCAGCAGGTCGAGCGTGTGCCAGGTTTCGCTCAATCCGGGGCCAAGCCAGCCGCGCATTTTCTGACCCCATTGCTCGATCACGGAGCGGGCTTCGGCAATGACGGCAATTTCCTCGTCCTTGGGCAGGCCGGTGAGCAGCACGGAGTTCGTCAGTCCGTGGCCCATCAATTCCCATTTCAGCCGTGCAGCCTCCTCCATGATGCGCGGATAGTAGCGGCCGACCTCGCCGTTGAGAGCGACCGTGCCGCGCACACCGTGCTTGTCGAGCGTTTCCATGATCCGCCACACTCCGACGCGGTTGCCGTAGTCGCGGCGCGAATGGTTGCGGATATCCGGCGCCGGCGCGCCTATCTCAATATGAAAATGCTCGATGTTGGGGATCACCCACACGGCGACGCGCGCGCCGTTCGGCCACGTGATACGCGGACGGTCAACGATCGCCTGATAGGGAAAATAAGGAAATGCTCCGAGTTCCTGCACGGCTCGCTCTCCGATGGTCAGGCGCTTTTCACCAGCCGCGCGCCGGCGCCGATCGGCGGCAGCAGCGGCATGACGTATTTGGCAAAATTGTCGAGGCCGTCCAGCATCGGGTGAAAGTTCAACAGGAACAACTCGACCCCGATCTCCTCGTACTGCCGCATGCGCTTGGCGATAAGGTCCGGCGTTCCGACCAGGCAGGCGCCAAGGCCGCGCGCGGCCGTTGACGAGACACGATCGCGCTGACCGTAGCGCTCAAGTTCATCGGCCCGCGCCTGCGCTTCAGCCATCGTGTCTGCACAGCTGATATGAGCGCTTACCCCGAACGACAGCGTGCGGCCAAACTCCTTGGCGCGCTGCGCCAGGTCGGAAATATCCTTGCGGATGGCCGCGAAGCTTTTGTCGAAGCAGCGATAATCGGCCTGATAATTGACGAACCACAGGTCGCAATGCTCGGCGATGACGTCCTTGCCGGAATTGGTCCGGCTCGCGGTGTAGATCGGCGGATGCGGCAGCCGCACCGGCTTTTGTGGCAGGGTCGCGTCGTCGGCGCGGAAGAACTCACCGTTAAAGCTAAAGTGATCCTCGGTCCAAAGTCCCTTCAGCACCCGAACGAATTCGTCCATGCGGTTGTAACGGGCGTCCGACGAGGCGATCCAGCCGCCGTTGCTGAACAGTTCGAATTCCTTCTGAAACCAGCCGTTGACCACGTTGATGGCAAAGCGGCCGCCGGTGATCCGATCGAGCGTTGCGCCCATCTTGGCGGCAAGTTGCGGCGTGATCATCCCGGGATAGATCGCGGGCATGACCGTGATCGTCTTGGTGCGGGCGGCCAGTGCCGCCGTCAGCATCCAGGCTTCGAGGTCAGGACCGAGCAGCCGCTCGGCGATCAGGGTGATATCGCACCCTAAAGCCTCGCCCTTCGACACCACATCGAGGGCGAACTGGAAGGATTTGTCGGTGCTGAAATCGCCCCGCACGCCGACCTGCCGGACGCCGTCCGCCATGGCTGGCTCGGACATGATGGTGTGCGGCAGTGGCGTCCAAATCCCCAGTCGCATCGATTGGCTCCAGACTGATCGCCGAATAGTCCTCGACCCGTCAAGCCGGCGCAAGCCCGTTGCGTATGCGCGCATGGCTGCACACGCCTGCAAAACGGCTATCTATTTGGCCTACTGCCACTATGATGCAAAAAGTCCTCTTCACTGGCGGGTGCGCAACAACCATGACCCTGATCCTCTCCAACGACGACGTCGGCAAGCTGATTACGATGCCGGACTGCATCGCGGTCCTGGAGGAGGCTTATCAAGAGCTCGCCGAAGGCCGCGGCGTCTCGCGCACGCGCTCCGATTGCATCACGCCGACATCAGGACGGGAGGATGCACTCTACAGCCTCAAGTCGATGGATGGCGTCATCCCCAAGCTCGGCGTCGGTGCGATCCGCATCAATTCCGACATCGTGAGCTGGCCGAAGCGCGGCAACAATATCCGTCGCGAAAAGATACCGGCCGCACCGGGCGCACGCTACGTCGGGCTGGTACTGTTGTTCTCGACCGAGAACGGCGAGCCGCTCGCAATTTTCCCCGACGGCGTCATGCAGCGTATGCGGGTCGGGGCCGCGAACGGGCTCGGCGCCAAGTACATGGCGCGCAAGGACGCCAAGACTGTCGGCATTCTCGGCTCCGGCTGGCAGGCCGGCGCGCAGCTCATGGCGGTTTGCGCTGTTCGCCCGATCGAAACAATCCGGTGCTTTTCGCCGAACGCAGCTAACCGCGAGGCTTTTGCGGCAGAGATGAGCAATCTCCTCGGCATCACGGTCACGCCGGTGGCAAACCCCGAGGACGCCATCAAGGGCGCCGACATCGCGATGTGCGGCACCAATACGCTCGATCCGATATTTTTTGCACACTGGGTCGAGCCAGGGATGCATATCAGTTCAATCAAGCGCCCGGAAATCGAGCCAGATGCCGTCAAACGCGCTGACCGCGTCGTCATTCACACGAACGACGCTACACCGATTCACGTGCTGACCAAGGATCTCGTGGTGCCAGAAAAGGCCGATGGCCGCGGCTGGGAGGTCGCCGAGGAGATCGATTTCAATAAGCTGCCGACGCTGCCCGAGCTGATCGTCGGCCGCGTCGAAGGCCGCCGCTCCGACCGCGAGGTCACTTGCTTCATCAACAATATCGGGCTCGGCTATCAATTCGCTGCGGCTGGCTCGCTGCTGTATCGCAAGGCCAAGGAGCATGGCGCCGGCCACGACCTGCCGACTGACTGGTTCACCGAGGACGTCCATCCGTAGCTTATCAGATCGCGCGGAGATGACGGTCAGTGCGCACCCTGCACCATCGCGGCCGCCACGGTCGGCCAGCGTTCATGGGTCAGCGGCACGACCATATGCACCATCAGCCCCGCTCGGCTGAACGACCGCGTGACTTGGCCGTTTAACTGCCGTTCGATCAAAAGTGTCATCAGTCGGGAGCCGAAGCCGAGTCGCCTGGGCCGACGCGCCGGCGGCCCATTCTTTTCGACCCATTCGAGCGCGAGCGTCCGGCCGAGATCGGTGCGGCTCACGGTCCAGTTCAAATCCAGCCGCCCCGCGGGACGCGACAGGCTGCCATGCTTGACCGCATTGGCAATTAGCTCATGCAGGGCAGCGCTGAGATTAAAGACCGGATCGGGCTCAAGCTCGACGTTCTGTCCAGTGAACGCAATGCGGTCGAGGTAGGGCCCGAGCAGAGTATTCAGCAGATCCATAATAGGCACGGGGCTCCCGCCGCCCTCGGTCACGAGCCGTTGCGCGTCCGCAAGTGCCAGCACCCGGGCCCGGTATTTCTCCGACAGGTCGGCGATGCTGCGCGAGGTCCGTGCCGTCTGCGAGAACAGCGCCAGCAGCTGCGAGAACAGATTGCCCGACCGATGGCGCATATCGCGGATCATCAGTTCGTGTCGCGTTTCAAGCTGGCGGCGGGCGATCGCGCCAGCGAGTAGATTGGCAACGGCGACGAGAAACGCGGTCTCTTGTGCGGCGAAGCGCCGCGGCCTTTTCGTGCAAGCGCCGAGGATGCCGTAGGACCGGTCGTCGCGACCGGCGATCGTCACATTCACGCCGGAGACGCAGGCGTGATTGTGGATGTACGGATCGATACTGAATCGTGTCTCCTGGGCAAAATCCGTAACCACGACCGGTAGCGACGCGTTCAGCGTATAGTGGGCATAGCTCCCCTGCGCGGTGGAAGCGATGACGGTGCCGATACTGTCAGAGTTCCAGCCGAAGCCGGCGCGCAGCAAAAGTTCGGCATTGCCGGGGAGCAGCTCAAGGATTTTCACGGAGTTGACCGACAGCGTAACTGCAACGGTTTTGACCGTGTCGGCCAGAAGCCGCTCCAAATCGCGCTCCACCAGCGCGCGTTCGCCGAGCTGCGCCAGCGCTTCCTGTTGCTTGATGCGGCTGCGCAGCTCCGCCTCGAGACATACCCGGTCCGCTTCTGCTGCCTCGCTGCGCTGGCCACCTTGATCGGGGGCTCCGGGCATTTGGCGATTGGGCAAGATAATCCGCCTCACTTACTCTGGAACCGCCGCAGGTGGTGCGACAGACGCGGCAACAATGAAAACGGCCGAAGCGCAAACAGGTTGCGCCTCGGCCACAAAATCAAAGCCTAGTGGATAACTGCGGCCGAATTGGCCGTCGGCCTAACCCGCCGCTAGTAAACGCCGCCGAGGGTGTTCGTGCTGCTCGATGCCGTCTGCGACATCACGGGGCTAACCGAATTCCGTGGGAGAGGCGCCGGCGCACTGATATCGGTCTGTGCGGCGGCGATCTGCCGCGAATGGGTGTCGGGCAGAACGATCACTTTGGTTCCGACCCCAACACGGCTGTAGAGATCTTCCACATCCTCGTTGCGCAGACGGATGCAACCGCTCGACATATGCCTGCCGATCGAGCTCGGATCGTTGGTGCCGTGGATGCGGTAATCGGTGTGGCCGAGATACATGGCGCGAGCGCCGAGCGGGTTGCCGGGTCCGCCCCCGATCCAGCGCGGCAAATACGGCTGGCGGGCGACCATCGCGGGCGGCGGCGTCCAATCCGGCCACTCAGCCTTGCGGGTAATTCTTTCAACACCAGACCACTCGAAACCCTCGCGGCCGACGCCGATGCCATAGCGCATGGCCCTGCCGCCACCGAGAGTCAGATAAAGAAACGTATGCGCGGGATCGATGATGATGGTGTTGGCGGGCTCGTTGCCCGAATAGGAAACTACTTGGCGCTGCAGTTCGGGCCGCGCGACCGCGGGCGACATTTGATCGCTTGTGTCGGTTGATTGATAAACCGGAGCCGACGGATCTCCCTGACTGAAACTGAAGCTCTGCGCGTGCGCTGGGGCTGCCGCCACCGTCACGACACCAACAACCAACATTGCGCTATAGAGCCGCCGTGAGATTTTCGCTGACATCGGAGACACCCCGTGTTGCAGGAAATTCGTCCACCAGAGCGCCAGCGTGCGCGATCCCCCTCGCCCGCCCCATCTGTTCATTGGACGCGGCGAGGCGGAAAAAGGTTCAAGGCGGAAGAGCGAGGCTTCTTCGACCGGGTTGTGATACTGCCCGGTCAGGCCATGCAGCGGCCGTAAAGTGTCGCCAGTTGGGGTGAAGTCACTGGGCTAAAAGAAGAATCGCAGCCGACCGGAACCTTGCCCCGGGTCTGCGGACCGATCGACGGGACTTCTTGCCGCACCGCGCGCCGCTGGAAGAGGGGCAGCCGGTCGCCCTTGCGGAAATCGTTCACCGTCATTGCCGGCTCGGGATCGGTCAATCCCGGAGTGATCGGTGCCGCGTAGAGATACGGCGCGGCGCCTGCGAGCACGAAAGCAGCCGAGCACAGCGCCGCAGCGCCCATGAGACGAAAAGAAACGAGCCTGGCCATCGGACCTCTCCGAAACGCTGCAGCAGGTGCTGAACCTTCCCGCTGCGCAGATGCCACAGACCCCCGTGTGAACGACACCGGCGACCTAACGTGTTAGTGTTGGCAGCGTTCCGATTGGTCCAAGCGCTCACCAATTCGTGATGAGACGCGCTCCCCCGGTTGACCGCGGCGTGAAAGCGATTCCAGTGTGACCTGGGCGACGGCGGGGAACGAAAACCGGCGCTGCGCTTTGATAGAGCGACCCGGCCATCCTTTCCCCCTCCCCCCGTGCTTGGCCGGCGATGTTGGGCGCAGCCGATATGCCGATCGGCTGCGCCCTTTATCTTTTCGACCTGCTCCTCCGCATTACATAGCGGCTTGCCAACGCTGCTGCGCCGGGTGAAGCTTGAGCTCTCTCATGGTCACGTCGGGAGGGCTCGGCCATGTTGCAGCGACGCCAAATGCTTCGGCTTGCAGGCACAGGAACCGCGTGTGCACTGTTCGCACGGAGCAGTTCCGCGGATGTTTATCCGTCACGACCGATCCGATGGATCGTTCCATTCCCTGCGGGTGGAACCACCGATCTGGTGGCGCGCTTGCTCGGGCAGTGGCTGAGCCAACGGCTCGGCCAACAAATCATCGTGGAGAACAAGCCGGGCGGCGGCACCAATGTGGGCGTCCAGGCGGCGATCGCGGCACCTCCCGACGGCTACACACTGCTGCTGACGCTCGCCACCAACACGATCAATCCATCACTCTACAAAAAACTGCCATTTGATTTTGAGCACGACATTGCCCCGGTGGCCGGTCTTGCGGACCTGCCGCTGATCCTGGAAGCGAATCCGTCGCTACCGATCAAAACCGTAGCCGAGCTGATTGCTTACGCAAAAGCGAATCCCGGCAAGCTCAATGTGGCGTCGTTTGGCGCACGCACCATCAGCGACCTTGCGATTGAGCTTTTTCAGCTCACAGCCGGCATTGATGTCGTGCGCGTGCCTTATCCCGGCGACGCTCCAATGCTGATCGATCTCGTCAGCGGCCGAGTGCAAGCCGCCGTCGACGCATTGCCGGTCTCGCTGGCGCATATCAGGGCGGGCGACATTCGCGCGCTGGCGTTAATGTCAGCCAAGCGATCACCCACCTTGCCGAACATACCAACGGTCGGTGAAACGATACCGGGCTTCGAGGTCAAGGCGTGGACCGGCGTGGGCGTCCCCCGCGGCACACCAGCCGCGATCATCGAACGGCTCAATCGCGAGATCAACGCCGGCTTGGCCGATCCCACAATTAAAGCCAAGCTCGCCGAAGTCGGCGGCACGCCACTACTCTATTCGCCGAGCGAACTGGCCGCCCTGGTTGCAAGCGAAACCAGGCGTTGGGCCGATCTGATCAAACGCGCCGGCATTCAGCCCCAATGAGGCATGTCGTCCGACAGCGGCCGATCAGCTTCTGCTCTTCTCAGACCCGGCCTAGCGATCTCCGTATTACATGCTCGCTTGCCGCTCGACCGATGGCCGCTCGCGGTTGCGGGCCTTGCGGCCGAAGAATAACGCTTGGCTGACAGCCGCCGACACCGCGGCAAGTTGGAACGGCTTGGCGATAAGAAACGCTGGCTCCGGCCGCCGTCCCGTCAGGAAGCGCTCGGGGAATGCAGTGATGAAGATCACTGGCGCTTCGAAAGAGCCGAGCAGTTCGTTCACCGCATCGAGCCCAGAGCTGCCGTCGGCGAGTTGGATGTCGGCGAGAATCAATCCCGGACGCTTCTTCTTGGCGAGCGCCAGCGCCTCCGCATGGGTCCGCGCTACGCCGATCACCTTGTGACCGAGGCTTTCGACCAACGCCTCGATGTCCATCGCAATAAATGTCTCGTCCTCGATGATAAGCACATCGGTGGCAATTTCGGCCGCCAGCTCGCGCCCGGATTCTTCGACCAGTCCGCGCAACGTCCCGAGGTCACATTCCAGAATCTCGGCGGCATCCTCTTCGGAGAAGCCTTCCAGCGCGACCAGCAGGAAGGCTTGCCGGGGACGAGGGGTGATTTGGGTCAGATGCCGTTCCGGCGGCAGCGCCGCAGCACCGGAATCCGCCTCGCCATTAACAGGCACCGAGTTCCAGATCTTGGTGAACAGCCGATAAAGTGACACCCGCAACTTGCTGCCTTCATTGAGGATTTGCGGACTTGCGATCAGCGATTTGAGGGTCGCCGCCACGTAGGCGTCGCCCGATGCCTGGCTGCCCGATACAGCACGGGCGTAGCGGCGTAGAAACGGCAGTTGTTGCAGAACGGCTTGCGAGGTTGACAAGGCAACCCTCCCCTTTATCGGCCCAGATTTACCCCCGACAACGCAGTTCGGCCAGAAGAGTTCCCAAAAGTTCCAAAAAGCGCCATTTCGGCATGGAACCACTCCGGCCCGGCACGCGTTAGTGGGTAGTTGGGTGCCGGCGAGGAAAGGCACTCCGGGGACCATCCACAAGGACGAAACCGGACGGGGCCATCCATATGGGCGAACTGGGGAAAAGTGATGCAATGAAGAGCCACAGGACAAACCTCGACACCGTCGAGCGGGACTCTGGACAAGCCGGCAGCGCAAGAGTTATCAATGGCAAAACGTCCGCAAAAGCCCGAAATTCGCCTGGGACGGGAAGCTCAAGCCCGGATCGGGGAGCTGTTGCGATCCATGTACAACTCCTATGTGAATCAGGGAGTTCCGAACCATCTCGATGACTTGGTTCGCCGGCTCGGCGAACAAGACTGAAACCAAGGACATCGTCCGCATGAAGCTCGATCCCGCTATACGCGATCAAGTGCTTGCCACCGTGCCAAGCTTGCGCGCGTTTGCTATTTCACTGTGCGGCAATATCGATCGCGCCGACGACTTGGTGCAGGAGACCCTGCTGCGCGCGCTTGCCCACATCGATTCATTCCAACCCGGCACCAACATGCCGGCATGGCTGTTCACGATTTTGCGCAACCTGTTCCGCTCCGAGTACCGCAAGCGGCGGCGCGAGGTGGAGGATGCCGACGGCCGCTACGCCGAGACCCTCAAGTCCCAGCCCGAGCAGACCGGCCGTGTCGAGTTCGAAGAATTCCGCTCGGCCCTATCCAAGTTGCCATCCGACCAGCGCGAAGCGCTGATCCTGGTCGGCGCCTCAGGATTTTCCTATGACGACGCCGCGGCGATCTGCGGCTGCGCCGTCGGTACCATCAAGAGCCGGGTCAATCGCGCGCGCACGCGGCTTGCCGACTTGCTTTCGATCGACAGCGTCGACGACTTCGGCCCCGACCGTGCTACCCGCGCCGTGCTCGCAGGCGGCGGACGGGGCTGAGTCCACTGAACAGCGCGTGAGCCACCACTTTCGCGCCGTACCCTATATCGCCCCCGCGAATGTACGTCGGCCTTACGGTGTCGTTACCTGCGGCCGAACTTGCGCGGCGATAAGCTGACTGCAAACGGGTGCCGGTTGAGATTGCGCCAGGTCAGCAGCATCGTTACGGCATGCCGCCGCGATGGGCGAGGCCGCCGTCGACAGTGACGATGGTGCCGCTGACATACGAACAAAGGTCGGAGGCGAGGAAGACTACCATTGCGGCAACTTCGTCGCAGGTCGCGGGACGGCCATGCGGCATCCGCGCGAAACTTTCCTTCCAGCGAGATTCGTCACCGTACAGCCGTGCTGCGCGCTTGCGGCCCAGTACCTCGACGCGATCGGTCAGCACCGGGCCGGGGTTGACGCCGACCACCCGCACGCCGTGATCGAGACTGGTGCCACCGACGGCGCGGGTGAACGCCATCAATCCGGCATTCCCCATGGCGCCGGCGATATAGGTGGCATCAAGCCGCTCGCCGCCAAGTCCGATGATGTTGATGATCACACCATGCCGGCGCGCTTCCATGGTTTTCAGATAATGGCGCGTCATGCCCACATAACCGAAAATTTTCAGGTCCCAGCCGGCGCGCCACGCCGCCTCGTCAACGTCGTGGATGTTGCCGCCCGGAACGGCGCCCGCATTGTTCACCACGATATCGACGTTGGAAAACGCCTCATACACGCGCTCGCGCGCCGGAGCGTCAGCGAGGTCAGCGGCAAGTGTCTGCGTTTTCACCCCGGTCGCTGCGGCGATCCCGGCGGCTTCCTTTTTCAACGCTTCGCCGGAACGCGCCACCAGATTGACGTTAACGCCTTCGCGCGCGAACCACTGTGCTACCGACAGCCCGATGCCCTTCGAGGCACCGGTGATCAGCGCGGTGCGGCCAGCCAGCTTCAAATCCATTGTTTCCCCCTCGACTTTTGACTCCTGCATGCCGGTTTTTCCGGGCCTTTGTCCAGCCCGACGCGATGGTTTAGAAAACGCCGATTCATGCTCGGAAAAGAAGGGCTCGATCGTATGACCGTCAGCGCAGAGACCACCACACTTCCGGGCGGCACGACCGTCCTTGTCGAGATCGCCGACCGCATCGCCTGGGTGACCATGAACCGACCCGAGAAACGCAACGCCATCAACCCCTCGATGTCGTTCGAGATGCTTGAGGTGTTCGAGGCGTTGGAGGCGGACGAGCGCTGTGGCGTCGTGGTGCTGACCGGTGCCGGTGATGCCTATTCGTCGGGGATGGATTTGCGCGAATATTTCCGCGCCACCGACAAGCTCAGCTACGACGAGCGCATGAAAGTCATGCGGAAGAGCGCCACGGCGCAATGGAAGCGGCTGCAATTCTACGGCAAGCCGACCATCGCCATGGTCAACGGCTGGTGCTTCGGCGGCGCCTTCAACTCGCTCATCGCCTGCGATCTCGCCATCGCCGCCGAGGACGCCGCGCTGGGACTGTCGGAAATCAACTGGGGCATCATTCCGGCCGGCACCGTCACCAAAGCGGTCGCCTCCGTCATGGGTCAGCGCGATTGCATGTATTACATCATGACCGGCGAGACCTTCGACGGCCGCAAGGCCGCCGCCATGGGACTCGTCAACGAAGCCGTGCCCACAGCAGCGCTCCGCGCGCGCGTCGAGAAGCTTGCCAAGACGCTGCTCGAAAAAAATCCGATGGCGCTGCGCATCGCCAAACATGCCGCGCGCCGCGTGCACGACATGTCGTGGGAAGACGCCGAGGATTATCTGTTTGCCAAGCTCGACCAGCTCCGCTTCCTCGACCCTGAAAAGGGCCGCGAGAAAGGCATGAGCCAATTCCTCGACGACAAATCATACCGGCCGGGGCTGTCGGCCTATAAGCGTGACGCGTAGGCGCCGCGGTTCACTCGTCATTCACATGTGCGACGGCAGCCACAACGCCAGGACTGGGAACGCAATCAGAATGACCAGCCGGATGAGATCGGTAACGATGAACGGCAGCACGCCTACAAAAATCGTAGAGAAGCTGACTTCCTGCACGACGCTCTTGATCACGAACACATTCATGCCGACCGGCGGGTGAATGAGGCCAAGCTCCACCGTCATGACGATGATCACGCCGAACCAGATCGGGTCGAAGCCGAGCTGGGTAATGACCGGAAAGATGATCGGGATGGTGAGAATGATCATCGCCAGCGAGTCCATCAGGCAGCCGAGCACGATGTACATCACCATGATGAGCGCCAGCACGCCGTAACGTCCGAAACCCAGCCCGGTGAGAAATTCCGTCACCTTCTGCGGCGTCTGCGTCACCGTCAGGAAATAGCCGAACAACAGCGCGCCGATCAGTACCGTGAGCACGGCGGCCGCGGTTCGCACGGCCTGCAGCAGCGAACGGCGAATCTCGGTACGCGACAATTTTCCGCGCGCAACGCCGATCAGCAGCGCGCCTGATGCGCCGACGCCGCCAGCCTCGGTCGGCGTGAACAACCCGCCGTAGAGCCCGCCAATCACGAGCAGGAACAAGAGCAGCGTCGCCCAGATATCGCGCAGTCCAGCGCGCCGCTCGGCCCACGAATGACGTGGCGTAGCGGGCAGGAATTTGGGACGCACTTTGCCGATGATCACGACAGTCATCATGTCCATCGCGGCCGCAATCAGGCCCGGGATGATTCCGGCGATGAACAGCTTGCCGATGTCCTGCTCCGTAATGATCCCGTACACGGCAAGCACCGTCGAAGGCGGCAGCATGGCGCCTAGCGTGCCGCCTGCGGCAATCACCCCCGTAGCGAAGGATTGCGGATAGTTGTGGCGGCGCATTTCCGGGTAGGCGACGGTCGCAAATGTTGCGGCGGTCGCGACAGACGAGCCCGAGATCGCCGCAAAGCCGGCACAGGCAGCGATCGTGGCGATGCCAAGGCCGCCTTTGAAATGGCCGACGAACGAATTGGCGGCGCGAAACAGTTCCCGGCTCATGCCGGAGTTCGATACGAACGCGCCCATCAGGAGAAACATCGGAATAACGCCGAAGGTGTAGTCGGTCACCGTGCGCATCGAGGTGAGGCCGACATTCTTCAATGCCGCGGTACCGCCGACGATGTAGGCAAAACCGGACACGCCGACGAGCCCCATCGCCATGCCCACGGGCACGCGCAGCAGCATCAGCGCGAACAGGGAGGCAAAGCCGAAGATAGCGACCGCGTCGGTGCTCACGCGCGCCTCATGGCGTCAATGCATTCGGTTTGCTGGCTCATTCCACCGGCTTGATTTGGTATTGTCCGCCCATGAGCTCGGGATGGAAGATGAGGCGATAGGTTCGTACCGCGATCAGCAGTACCGCGGATACGTCGCCGAGCCAGGCGACCAGGAAAAACGGCCATGTCGGCAGCCGCAGATCGAACGTGAGAACGTGGTCGCGCCGCGTGTCCATGACCTTGTCGAACAACGTGTAGGTCTGCACCGTCACCACGAACAACAGGACCGACGTGGCGAACACGTCGATGAAACGCCGCATGCGTTCGCCGACATTGGCGTAGAGCAGGTCGACCGTGATGTGGCTGCCGCGATACGAGGTCGCGGCAATACCCCAGAAGATCAGGATGCCGAGCAGCAGCCTCCCGAAGTCGTAAGCGTCCGGAATCTGCACGCTGAAGAAATATCGCAGCATCACGGAGATGAAGATGTCGGCGGCGACGATGCCGGCGAAGAACGCAGCGACCAGTTCGATGCCGTCGATGAAAGCATCCATCGCGCTGCGGCGACGCGGCGGCGAAGCAGGTGCGGCTTCAGGGCGATTGGCTTCAGGCATGGCTACTCGCACGGCGGCGGCAGAGTACATTGCCGCCGCCCCACTCTCGTTGCCGGTCAGAAGCCCGCGTTATATTGCTTCAATGACGCCTGCAGATCGTTCCAGATCGCGTCGGGATTGCCGCCCGCCTTCTTCACGTCGCTGGCCCATTTCTGCTTGAGCGGCTCCGCCGACTTTTTCCATTCGGCGAGTTGCTCGTCCGAAATCTTGTAGACCTCGTGATCCGGCTCGGCCTTGAGCTTGGCCAGACCACCGTGTTCGAAATCGACCCACGGATCGGCAAACCGGGCCGCCCACTGGCTGGTGCAATGCTGGTCAATGATCTTCTTTTGCCTGTCCGACATGGCCGCATAGGTGGCCGGATTCATCAGCCATTGAAACATCACCGAGCCGAGCGGCTCGTCCATGTCGTATTTGGTCACCTTGTCGATGCCGAACAGCACCATCGAGCCCCACGGGAAGGTGATCGCATCGGCAACGCCCTTGGCGAGGATGTCGCGAGCTTCCGGCGCACTCGACTGCACGTTGGTGCCGCCGAGCTGTGTCACCCAGGCCGCGATGGTGCCCTGGGCCGGCCGCACCTTCATGCCCTTGATATCGGCGGGCACCACGATCTTCTTTTTGCTCGAATGCCAAGCCACCGGATCGAGCACGAAGGAGAAGCAATAATGCACGTCCTTCATCTCGGTCGCGGCGTATTTGCGATACCACGCGTCGATGGCGATGTTGCCGCCCTTGGCATTGCCGACAATGAACGGCAGTTCGCCTGCGGCGATGATCGGGAATTGGCCCGGTTGATAGCCCGGATTGACGTAGACGAAGTCGGCGATGCCGTCGCGCGCCATGTCGTAATGATCGAATGCCTTGCCGAGCTGTTGCGCCGGATAGATCGTATAGTTGATCGTGCCGTTCGATTCTTTCTTGATGTCGTCCGCCCAATCCTGAATTGCCTTTTGCAGCGGATGGTTTGGCGGCACCCAGTGCGAGAGTTTGAGATTGAACGTCTTCTCCTGCGCCGTCGCCGTTCCGAGACCTGACACAAGTCCCAGTGCAAAGCCGAGCGCGGCAATTCCGCCGAGCTTCGCAAGACGCATCTGCTGCATGGTCGTTTCCCCCTTTGCGGCCAATTTCTCTGCCGGTATTTAATCGTAGAAACCGCATGCTGTACATCGCATTTGGCTCGCCCTGGGAGGCACCAGCACACCGCCGGGCGCTGAGGAGCCGGGCCTTAGCGCCCACGCCCCTTCCCTCGTCCGGACAAATGATTACAGTGCCGCCCGCCATTACCGTACGGGAGAGAGGTTTCGCGCCATGAAGGAAGAGGTCGTCAGCTTTCAATCCGCGGGCTTGCGCCTGCACGGCGTCCTGAGTGTGCCCGACGGCTTGCGCCCCGGCGAGCGGCGCGCCGCGTTTATGGTGTTGCACGGCTTCGGCTCCAACGGCGCCAGCTCAAACTGCATAACGCCAGCCAGGGTCCTGAACGAGTTCGGCTATGCGACGTTGCGCTTCGACATGCGCGGCTGCGGCAAAAGTGAAGGCGAATTCGGCCGCATCATCTGCCTCGATCAGGTCGAGGACACGGGCAGCGCGCTTAATTTCCTCGCCCAGCACGGCAGCATTGATCCCGACCGGATCGGCGTGATCGGGTCGAGCTTCGGCGGCGCGGTCGGCGTCTATGCCGGCGGCACCAATCCGCGGATCGCCGCGGTCGTCTCCAATGGCGGCTGGGGCCACGGCGAACGCAAATTCCGCGGCCAGCACCGCACGCCGGAAGCGTGGGCCAAGTTCACCAAGATGCTCGATGAAGGCAAAGCGCACCGCGCCCGCACCGGCCAATCGCTGATGGTGCCGCGCTACGACATCGTGCCGATCCCCGATCACGTGAAGCAGAATCTGGACAAACAGGGCGTCGGCATGCTGGCGCCCGGTTCGGTCGAAATGTTCCCGGCCGAAACGGCGCAGAGCATGTTCGATTTCCGCGCCGAGGAAGTCGTTGGCAATATCGCACCGCGGCCGCTCCTGCTCATTCACGCCGCCAAGGACTCGGTCACGCCGACCGAGCAATCGATCGAAATGTTCAAACGCGCCGGTCAGCCGGCCGAGCTGCACCTGTTCGCAGGCCTCGATCATTTTCTGTTCGCGGAAAAATCCACCCGCGTCTGGAACATGATGCGGCAGTGGCTCGATAACTATTTTCCGGCAGCCAAATAACACCGATGCTGATTACCGGACGCGGTGCGGCACGAAGTGGTGCGCCGCTGCGCTCCGTGCTGCGCAGCGCCCGGAAAACGCACTTAAGATGATCGGAGATTGATAGTGAACGCCAGCAAGCTTGTCACCCACGACGCGCTGCACCGCTACATCCGCGACGTGCTGGCGGCGCTGGGCGCGAAGGAGAACGAAGCCAGCATGGTCGCCGATGGCCTGGTGTGGGCCAACCTGCGCGGTGTCGATGGCCACGGCGTGTCGCGGCTGCCGCGCTACATCGGCATCATCAAGCGCGGTGAAATCGACACCACAGCGACACCGCGGCTCATTCACGACCGGCCCGCAACTTTCGTGATCGAATCCGGCCATGGCTTCGGCCCGGTGGCATGCATGCAGGCTGCGGCGCTCGCGGTCGAGCGGGCAAGTCAAATCGGCATCTGCTACGGCATCGTGCGCGAGACCACGCATACCGGTGCGATTGGTCGTTACGCGCAATGGATCGCACAACAGAACTGCGCCGGCCTCGTCATGGGCTGCGGCCCGGCACTGATGGCGTTTCACGGCACCCGGGTCGCCAGCATGGCAACGAGCCCGATCGCGATCGCAGTACCAAGCGGTAAGGGCGTGATGGTGCTCGACATGGCAACCTCGACCATCTCCAACGGCAAGATTTTGCAGGCCCGGGCCACCGGCGAACCCTTGCCGCCCGGCACCGTGCTCACCGCCGAAGGCGAGCCGACAACCGACCCGAAGGATGCTGAAATCCTGCTGCCGCTGGGTGGCCCGAAGGGCTCCGGCCTCGGGCTCATGTTTGAGATGCTGGTGAGCATCATGGCGGCGGCGCCGATCCAGTCGCGCGCGCTCGGCCCCGAGAACCGCTCGCGCCACGTCGCCAATCTGGCGATGCTCGCGATCGATATTGCGAGCTTCCGGCCGCTCGCCGATTTCGAGCACGATGCCGACGCGCTGGTCGCCATTCTCAAGGGCCTGCCCCGGCAGGCGGGCTTCGACGAAGTCACCGTGCCGGGCGAGCGCTCCGGCCGCACCGAGACGTCACGCCGCAAGAACGGCATCCCGATTCCGGCGAAACTCTGGGCCGAACTGGAGGGGATCGCCAAGATCTACGCGGTCAAAATGCCAGCTGCAAAATAAGCACTTTGAGAGTCGTCCGCCGGTCCATTGCTTTACTTGCACCGCGGCATCGCCAGCACGTCACCGCGCGCATTAAACGCGCGCGCCTCTGCTTGTCACAAAGGCGCACATCAGTCTGAGCGCCTCTTGCGATTCCGGCGTTGTCGGATCGCGGGTTACGAAGGTGTGCGGCTGGTCCTGAAATGTTTTCAGGATGGCGTGGCCGCCGGCGCGCCTGTAGGCGCCCACGAAGCGCTCGGCCATATCGGGAGTGACATTGTCGTCCTTGGTTCCTTGCAGCACGAGAAGCGGCGGCAAAGCAACACCACGCGTGCGCTCGACGATGGTCTGGGGGTTCGCCTCGGCCATTATTTGCTCGGACGGAAAAAAAACATTGTGGGCCGCGACCAGCCGCTCGTTCTTGCGCTCTTGCGCCATGTGATATCGCGCCACCGGGTCCGCGATCGGCCAGCATGCCACGGCAAAGCCGAGCCTGGCGTCGGCACTGCCGATCTCCGTTGCGGCATAGACGGGGTTATCGGGCTCCAGCAAATTGAGCAGCATTTGATGAGCACCGCTCGATGTGCCGACAGCCCCGAGCCATTCCGCGCGAATTTGCAGTGCATCTGTTTTTGATTTCAGCCAGCGAATGGCGTGATTTATGTCGGACACCGATGCCGGATAGCGAAAGTCCGGGGGCATGCGGAAATCGAGATCCATCACCACGGCTCCGGCAGCCGCCAACGCTCGGTCAATGACTTCATTCTGCAAGCGATCGCCGCTGGTCCACGCGCCGCCATGGATGCTAACAACCGCGGGAAACGGACCAGCGCCGGCCGGCTGATAGATCCGTGCCAACAGACTTTGGCCGCCGACCCGACGATATTCGACGTCTTCGCCGTTGAGTTTGGCGCCGTTACTGACACTCATTCGCAATCTCCATCGGAATTTTTCACGGATACACCGGGCGCGGCAGACTTGCGGTAGCGCTTCGCGCCGAGCACTTCGGCGCGAATCCATGCGCAGCGCGACAATCGAAAGAGATGCGTACCGAGCTCACGAATAATCGGGAAACAACGGCACATAGGCGTAGCCGCCGCCTGTTCGGGTGGCGTGGCCGAGCGCAGGAAACGGCAAATGACCGCCCGTGAACAGGGTCCGGTCGGTCGCGACCATGTCGAAGACCTTTTTGCGGTTGGAGAGCGCCAGTGGCGGATCGGTGTCGAACGCCACCGAGCGTTCCGGATCGGCAAACTGCAAGGTCGCGCAATGCACGATGTCCCCGAAAATCAGCAGGTCGTCGCCTCCCGACGAAATCCGCACCATCGTATGGCCGGGCGTGTGACCGGGCAGCGCGGCCGCAGTGACGCCGGGCGCGAACTGAGTGCCGTCCTTGCACATCTGCACCTTGCCGGCGTCCATGTACGGCTTGATCGAGTTTCTTGCCATGTCGAAGAACACCCGGAACTGCTCCGGCGTCTTGTTGCGCATCTCATCCGACATCCAGAATGCATACTCGTCGCCGTGGACGTGGACCGTCGCATTCGGAAACAGCACGCGCCCGTCGGATCCGATCAGCCCCGGAATATGATCGGGGTGCATGTGCGTGATAATGACAGCATCGATCGCCGCTGGATCAATACCCGCGGCAGCGAGATTTTTCGGCAGGCGCCCCACAGTCGGCGCGAAGGAAGCACCGCCTCCCGTATCGACGAGAAGTAATTTGTTGCCGGTGTTGATAAGCCAGACATTGAGCGGGGTTGGGATGGCGTTCTTGTCGGCCACGTGCCCGTCCTTGAGCAGCTTCTCGGTGCCCGCGGGATCTCCGGTGAACAGCCCGGCCTCAAGAGTGAGCTTGCCGTCGCTCACCACCGTGATTTCAAACGCGCCGACCTTGTGACGATAGAAGCCGGGCGCCTGCGTGCCTGCGATGGGCGTTGCCATGGGATGATCTCCTGCACTGTGTGGTCTGCCCCACTGTGCGGCGGGATTTAGGCCTCGGCAAGCCGCAGCCCGATCAGCCGATCGAGCGCCGCCTGATCGGCGAGCAGCGCCGCCGACGGGCCGGAATGAACGATGCGGCCGCGCTCGATGACCAGCGCGGCTTCGGTCAGCGACAGCGCGATATCGGCGTGCTGCTCGACCAGGATGAAAGCGTTGCTGCCCTCGCTCGTCATGCGGCGGATGGCGCCCGCAAGCTCCTCAACGATGATCGGCGCAAGACCTTCAAGCGGCTCGTCGAGCAGCAGCAGCGCTGGATTGGTCATCAGCGCCCGAGCGATCGCCAGCATCTGCTGCTCGCCGCCGGACAGTTGGTTGCCGAAGTTGCGCCGCCGCTCGGCGAGCCGCGGGAACAGTTCATACGTTGACTTAAGGTTCCAGCGGCCTGGACGCGCCGCGACGGTGAGGTTCTCCTCCACGGTCAGCGCGGAGAAAATCTCGCGTTCCTGCGCCACCCAGCCGATGCCGACGCGGGCGCGTCGATGCGGCGGCTCTTGCGTGATGTCATCGCCGCGCCAGACAATGCGGCCGCGCATGATCTGGGTCATGCCCATGATAGTCAGAATCAGCGTCGACTTGCCGACACCGTTACGCCCGAGCAACGCAAGGCTGCCGCGCTCCGGCAGATCGAACGTCACGCCATCGAGTACGACGCCAGCCCCGTAGCCGGCGCGAATGTCGCTGAGCGAGAGGAGCGAACTAGCCATGCGCCGGCACCCGATGCGCTTCACCGAGATACACCGCGCGGACGCGCTCGTCGGCGGCGATTTCGGCAGGCGTACCTTCCAGCAGAACGCTGCCGCCGACCAGCACGATAATCCGCGAGGCGAAACGGAAGACCAGTTCCATGTCGTGTTCGATGAACAACACCGTAATGTCGCGCGACAGGCCGGAGATCGCCTCGAACAGTTCGCGGCTCTCCTCGCGCGGCACGCCGGCGGCCGGCTCGTCGAGCAACAGCACCTTCGGCTTGGTGGCCAGCGCCAGCGCGATCTCCAGGAGCCGCTGCTGACCGTAGGCTAGTTCGCGGGTCGGCCGGTGACAGACCGGTCCGAGCGTCAGCCGGGTGAGGATGGCATGCGCCTCGTCCACTTCGTCGCGATACGCGGTGAGCGGCCGCCACCACGTGCGGGCGACGCGGCGGCGTTCGCACACTGCGAGCGTCACCGATTCGAGCGCCGTCAGGTGCGGAAACAGCGAGTTGATCTGATAGGTGCGAACGAGCCCGCGCCGCACGCGCTGCTCCGGCGGCAAGGCGGTGATATCCTCATCGCCGAGAACAATGCGCCCGGAATCCGGGCGCAGCATTCCGGTCATCAGATTGATCAGCGTGGTCTTGCCAGCGCCATTGGGCCCGATCAGCGCATAACGCACGCCGGGCGGTAGATCGATTTTTACGTCGGCGGCGACAACGAGCGAGCCGAAGCTCTTGTTGATGCCGCGTGCGGACAATGCACCGGCGCTCACGATATGACCTTCAGGCGCCGCGCCAGAAGCTCGAGCCCCCCGAGAATGCCATTGGGAAGGAACATGACGATCGCGATCAAGAGGAGGCCGATCCAGAAATACCAGTATTGCGGGTTCAGTCCCGAGAACTGGTCCCGCGCCACCATATACACGGCGGCCCCGATCAAGCCGCCGTAAAGCCGGCCGGTACCGCCGATGATCAGCATGACCAGTACATCGGCGGAACGCTGAAAGCCCAGCGTTTCGAGCGAAGCCGTTTCGCTGGTCTGTGTCAGCATCGCTCCCGCAATACCGGCGATAATCGCGGCGATCGTGTAAATGGTGCGTACATGCGAAAGGATCGGCGCGCCGATCGCCGGCATGCGCGCGTCATTCTCGCGAATGCCACGCAGCGCCAGTCCGAACGGAGAATGAATGATGCGCCGCGCCACAAGAAAAATAACAAACAATCCGGCCAGCGCGTAGGCATAGGCGGTGTACCCGTAAAGATCGAATTCGAAGACGCCGAGAAGCTTCCAGGTATGAATGCCCTGCAGACCGTTGAATCCACCCGTGAGCCAATTCACGTCGTTCGCGGCCTCCTGCAACAGCAGGCAGAAGCCGAGCGTGATCATGATCAGCGCGAGATGGCGGAAGCGGGCGATGACGAAGCTCGTTACATAACCGACGATGCCGGCGGCAACACCCGCGGCCACCAGCCCGGTCAGCGGCTCGCCCCAGCCCCACACCGAAATCAGTCCGGCCGTATAGGCGCCGACGCCGAAATAAGCGGCGTGACCGAGCGAAACGATGCCGGAGAAGCCGAGGATGAGGTCGAGCGACAGTGCAAACAGCGCGGTAATCGCCACTTGGCTCGCCAGCACGAGATAATCGGGAGTGAGCACGAACGGCAACAGCGTCGCGAGCCAGAACGCGATCTCGCTCCAGTGCCAGCGCGCCTGCGCGTGCAGAAACTCGTGCGGACCGGCCGGCGCGGCAGGAACCGCCGCCGCAAGCGTCTCGCTGGTCACAGCCTAGCGCCTCCCGAACAGGCCGCTCGGCCGCCACATGATCATCACCAGCATGACCAGGTAGATCAGGACCGAGCCAAGGGCCGGAACGTAATACTTGCCGGCCATGTCGGCCACGCCGAGCAACATGGCGGCGGCGAGCGATCCGGCGATCGAACCGAGGCCGCCGACCGCCACAACGATCAGAACATAGATCAGATAAGTCAACGCGAACGACGGGTCGAGTTCCAGCATGGGAAGAGCCAGCCCGCCACCGAGTCCTGCCAGGCCGCCGCCAAGCGCAAATGTAAAGGCGAACAGCCGGTCGACGTCTATGCCCAGTCCGCGCGCCATACGCTGGTTATTAACCGCGGCGCGGACCTGCGCGCCGAAGCGGGTCAACTCCAGCGTCACCATCAGTATGGCGGTGATCAACCCCGCCACGACGATCAGAAACAGCCGGTAGACCGCGAGATCGATGCCGGCGACGTGGTAAGAGCCCTGCAGATAAGACGGCAACTGCATCGGCTGCTGGTCGGTGCCGAAAATGTAGGCCGCAGTCGCGATCGACACGAAGACGATGCCGATGGTCAGCAGGCACTGATTGAGCTCGTTTGAATTGTAGAAACGCCGAAAGAAGATTCGCTCAAGCACAATGCTGGCGGCCGCACCGGCGACAAAAGCCGCCGGCAGCGTCACCAGGAACGGCCAGCCGGCCGCGTTCATCAGCGTGACGGTAACGTAGCCGCCCAGCATGGCGAAGCTGCAGTGCGCCAGATTGACGAAATTCATCATCCCGAGCGTCACCGACAGCCCGACCGACATCAGGAATAGCAGCATCCCGTAGGCAATGCCGTCGAACAACACGCCCAAAGCAGGGAACATAGAAGCTTGCCTACGGGTAACCGGTCATTCGTGTCGGACTGCTCACTTCTTCGCGCCGTGCGCCGGATCCTTGACGTTCGGCACCGCGGCGATTTCGACGTTGAGCAACTCGTTGCCGACCTTCTCGACGCGGCGGATGTAGACCGTCTGGACGATGTCGCGCGTTTCCGGATCGATCATGATAGGACCGCGTGGGCTTTCCCAGCTCATACCTTTGGCGGCGGCAATGAGTAAATCGCCGTCAGCCTTGCCGCCGGTCTTTGCCAGCGCCGCGTAGATCAGATGGGCGCCGTCATACCCGCCAATCGAGAAGAAGTCGGGGTTGCGGTGGAATTCGTCGTTATAGGCTTTCACGAATTCCTTGTTCATCGGCGACTGATGATTGTAGTCGTAATCGGACACCGAGATTATGCCGACGGCGATGTCGCCCATGCTCTTGAGCGCCGTCTCGGATGCAAGCGCGTCCTGCCCGAGAATCTTGGTTTTCTTGGTGTCGACGCCGCGTTCGGCCAGCGCCTTGCCGACTGCCGCCGGCTGCGCGCCACCGGGAATCCAGATGTAGATCGCGTCGGGGTTTTTGTCCTTGGCGGCCTGGATGAAGGACGAGAAATCCGGGTTCGCCACAGGGAAGCGGACCGAGCCCAAGACAGTGCCACCGTTGTCCTTGAAACCTTTCTGGAACCACGTCTCGGCGTCGATGCCGGGCCCGTAATCGGACACCATCGTGTATACCGTCTTGATGCCGTTCTTGGCGGCCCACTGGCCCAGCGTGTAGTTCAACTGCGGGGTGGTTGATGAAGTCCGCGCGATGTATGGGGACTTTTCGGTGATGATCGAAGTCGCCGCGTTCATCACCACCATGAATTTCTTCGCTTGCTTGGAGACGTCGGCCGCCGCGAGCGCGTTCGGCGTCAATGAGAATGCGCCGAGAATATCGGCGTGATCGCGGACAATCGCCTCCTGAGAGAGCCGTTTGGCGGTATCCGGCGCGATGCCGCCAGTGTCCTTGCGGATAAGTTCAATCTTCTTGCCCGCAACCGTATCACCGTGCTGCTTCATCCATAGCGTAACGCCGTGGTCGATCTGCGCTCCGGTATCGGCGAACTGTCCGGAATATTCGTTGATCATTCCGACTTTTACCGAGTTCTGGGCGCTGGCCGATCCGGCGCCGAGAAACGCCAGCGCCACGCCGGCCAATCCGCACAACAGCTTTTGCATCGCTCCCTCCCGATTTTCGGAATGCTCGATCCGATTTCGAGCGCCTATCCTCGTTCAGGTCGCGTCGAAGTGCAACGTGCCAAACCGGCGCAAAACCGCACATGGCATACCGCTTGGGACGCTGCCCGCCAGCGGTTAACCTTGCTTGACGCAAGGATCGCCTGTTGAATGGGCGGCAGTCCACTCAGGGAGAAAAACCATGCCCGCGGGCACAAAATACGAAGCGATTCATGTCGAAAACGAAGGCGGCATTACCTGGCTGATGATCAACCGGCCGGACAAGCGCAACGCCATGAGCCCGCAGGTCCACCTCGAAATGGACGAGGCGCTCGACGAACTGGCCGTCGACCCGGCAACCGAAGTTCTGGTGCTGACCGGCGCTGGCAATCAGGCGTTTTCGGCCGGCCAGGACATCAAGCTTTATTTCCGGGCCAATGCGGCCAACCCGGCGGCACGGCACAAGCTGCGCCGCGCGTCCAACAACTGGCGCTGGCAAAAGCTCGCAAACTTCCCAAAGCCAACCATCGCCATGGTCAACGGCTACTGCTTCGGCGGCGCATTCACCCAGGTTTCGGCTTGCGATATAGCGCTGACCGCCGATGACGCCATGTTCGGCCTCTCCGAGGTCAATTGGGGCATCCTGCCCGGCGGCATCGTCTCCTGGAATGTGGCGCAGACGATGAATTATCGCGATGCGCTCTACTACGCCATGACCGGCGACTCGTTCGACGGAAAGCAGGCGAAGCAGATGGGCTTCGTCAATTTCTCCTATCCGAAGGAGCGGCTGCGCGAGGAGACTATCAAGCTCGCCAAGAAGCTGATGGAAAAGAGCCCGGCGGCTTTGCGCTACACCAAGGAAGCGATCCGCGCCGTACGCTTCATGAACGAGCCGCAGGCCGCCGACTATCTCAACGCCAAGAGCGATGCGCTGCGCTATAACGATCGCGAGAACAGTCGCGAGGAAGGCATGAAGCAGTTCCTGGACGAGAAGAGCTATCGTCCTGGCTACGGTCATTTCAAACGCAAGCGCGCGAGCGCGTGATACTGTAGACGGGAACCGCACCCTTGGACCGCACGCAGAAATCCGCGAGCACTATCGATGCCGGCGAAGTCGCGCACTTTGCGCGGCTTGCCGGGCAATGGTGGGACCCGCGCGGTCCATGGGCGACGCTGCACCGGTTCAACCCGGTGCGGCTCGGGTATATCCGGGATCGTACAGCCGCGCATTTCGGCCGCGACCCGGCGCGACTCGACAGCCTTGCCGGGCTGCGTATCCTCGACATCGGCTGCGGCGGCGGCGTTCTGTCCGAGCCGCTGGCGCGGCTCGGCGCCTCCATGGTCGGCGCCGACCCGGTCGAGGAAAACATCGCTGCGGCGACGCATCACGCGGCTCAGGCGGGCCTTGCCATCGACTACCGCAGCACCACGGCGGAAGCGTTGGTAGAGGCCGGAGAACGCTTCGATGTCGTGCTCGCGATGGAGGTTGTCGAGCATGTCGCCGATGTCGATCTGTTCATCCAGGCGGCCGCCGATCTGGTGAAGCCGGACGGTCTGATGTTTGTGGCTACTCTCAACCGCACCATGAAGAGCTTCGCGCTCGCCATTGTCGGCGCCGAATATATTCTGCGCTGGATTCCGCGCGGCACCCACCAATGGGATAAATTCATCACGCCCGACGAGCTTGAACTCACGCTTGAACAGGCGGGCCTGGCCGTCACCGACAAGGCCGGGGTCATCTACAATCTGTTCGCCGACCGCTTTCAGCTGTCCTCCGACATGGACGCCAATTACATGGTCGTCGCGGAGAAAGCCGCGTGATCCTTACAGGTTGGCTCTGGGCTGTCTTCACAGTCATCGCGGCATTCTTCCAGACCTTGCGCAATGCCATGCAACGCGAGCTGACGGGCACGCTCGGCACTGTCGGCGCCACACATGTGCGGTTTCTGTTCGGCTTCCCGTTCGCGCTGCTCTTCCTCATCGGGCTGCTTGCCGGCACCAATGTGCCGCTGCCGCGGCCGGGCTGGGCGTTCTGGCCATGGGTGATCGACGGCGCCGTTGCGCAGATTGCCGCGACGGCAACGATGCTGATGGCGATGGGGCAACGCTCGTTCGTCGTCACTATTGCATACATCAAGACCGAACCGATCCAGGTCGCGATCTTCGGACTCATCTTTCTCGGCGACGCCGTGTCGTTGCCGCTGATGACGGCGATCATCGTCGCCACGGCGGGCGTGCTCATCATGTCGACCAAGCCCGGCGGCATGGTCGGTGGCTTGAAGCCGACTCTGATCGGCCTGTTTTCGGGCGGCCTGTTCGCCCTGTCGGCAATCGGCTTTCGCGGCGCCATTCTCGATCTTCACTTGCCGAATTTCGTCATGGCGGCGACTTTCACGCTTGTCGTCGGCTTGCTCATGCAGGCCGTTGTGCTCTCGCTGTTTCTGTGGTTGCGCCAGCCCGCGGTGATGACCGCCATCGCGAAATCGTGGAAGCGCTCGCTGTTCGCGGGCTTTATGGGGGCACTGGCCTCGCAATTCTGGTTTCTCGCCTTTGCGCTCGCCACGGCCGCCAGCGTGCGCACACTGGCGCTGGTCGAAGTGCTGTTTGCGCAGCTCGTCGCACGCTATGCCTTTGGCCAAAAGGCGACGCCCCGTGAAGCGATGGGCATGGTGCTTGTCGTGGCCGGCGTTGTCTTGTTGATCTTAGAGCACTGATGGTTGTGCGCGCGTTGCGAGCCCTCTCGCTAACCAACAATCCAGATACTCAGGACTGCGACACCACCACGCTTACGCCCGGCCGGGAAATCTGCGTAAAATCGCGTAAACAAGCCGGCTACCAGCCGGTGGGACGGGAGGAACGGGGCGACAATCACCGCCACAGGCGGACATCGCGGACATCGCAAAAGAATTTGAATGCATGACGCCGTCGGGATCGTCGGCGCAGGCTCACCGGCACACAGGCCGGCGGGACGACGTCATGTTCTGATTGTTGAAGTGACTTGAAAAGGGGCGACAATGCACGGTCCAGTAAAGTACGGCTTGCTTGAAACACAGCAAGGCACGCTTGCTGCGGAAGAGCGGCACAGTGCGCGCGTGCGCAACCGTTATGACAGACTTGCGCCCTACATCACGCTCATCGACCATCTCTTGCTGATGTCGCTGTGCCGCATCCGTGCACGAGCGATACGGAGTCTACCAATCTCGGCTGGCGACACGGCAATCGAACTCGGCTGCGGCACCGGGCGGAATTTTCCGCATCTGCGCCGCGCTGTAGGCTGCGACGGGCGAGTAATCGGCGTCGAATTTTCGGCCGGAATGTTTGCTCGTGCTGTTGATTTCGCGCGGCACGAGCGACTCGACGTCGAGTTGGTCAAGGAGGACATTGCGCTTTACCGCGTGCCTGCCGCGAATGTCGTCCTGCTCTCGCTTTGCTACCATACGCTGGAGTATCCGACGCAAACGCTGGCGCGTATCTGGGATTCACTTAAGCCCGGCGCGTGCCTCGCGATTCTCGACGGCAAGCAACCGAATTTCGCCGAGAAGCTTATCCGCCCCTTCGGCGAGAAGGTGCTGGAGACGATTTTCATGGGCGACGCCGACCTTAAGCCGTGGGAAAATCTGGCGCGGCTCGGACCGATGCAAATGAAAGAGTTTGTCTTCGGCGCCTATTACATGTGCTGGGCCGTCAAACCCTAGTGGCGCACCTACGGGCTTAAGCCCCTTTATTCACGAATTCGGTCTAATGTCGGCTTCGGTCGGAAAGCGACCGAAGTGCCGTACATTGTTCCATTCTCTCACCTCCTCGTGAGGCGCGTATTGTGCTGGAGCCAGGCCAGGGTAATAAAGTCCGAATATGGCTCCGCCCCTTCTGCAGCTCAGAGATATCGGACTGACCTTCGGCGGCACGCCGCTTCTTGCCGGCGTCGAGCTATCCGTCTCGACCGGTGAACGGGTTGCTCTCGTTGGCCGCAACGGCTCAGGCAAATCGACCTTGCTCAAAATCGCAGCCGGACACCTCACCCCGGACAACGGCACTGTTTTCGTGCAGCCAGGGGCGGTCGTCCGGTATCTGTCGCAGGAGCCGGATTTTTCCGGCTTCGCGTCGACGCTTGCCTACGTCGAAGCCGGCCTTGGGCCGATCGACGACATCCATCTTGCCCGCTACCTCCTCGATCAGCTTGGCCTGACCGGGCAGGAAGATCCCGCTCATCTCTCCGGCGGTGAGGCGCGCCGCGCCTCGCTGGCACGCGCGCTGGCGCCGTCACCTGACGTCCTTCTTCTCGACGAGCCGACCAATCACCTGGATCTCACCGCAATCGAATGGCTGGAGCGAGATCTCGCATCGCGGCGCACTGCCCTGGTACTCATCAGCCACGACCGGCGCTTTCTCTCCAATCTCTCGCAGGCGACGATCTGGCTTGATCGCGGATACACGCGACGTGTCGATAGGGGCTTTGCCCATTTCGAAGAATGGCGCGACATGCTGCTGGCCGAGGAGGAGCGTGAACAGCACAAGCTGGACCGCAAGATCGTCGCCGAGGAGCACTGGATGCGCTACGGCGTAACGGGCCGGCGCAAGCGGAACATGCTCAGGGTCGGCAAATTGCAGGCGTTGAGAGAAGAACGGCGCTCCTACAGGGCGAATGCAGGTAACGCGACGATCACTGCCGGATCGGCCGCACCGTCCGGGGCGCTGGTCATCGAAGCCGTCGGCATCAGCAAACGCTACAGCGACCGTCCGATCGTCAGCGAGTTCTCCATCAGAATTCAGCGCGGCGACCGCATCGGCATCGTCGGACCGAACGGCAGCGGCAAGACAACGCTGATCAACCTCCTGACCGGCAGCCTGCCGCCGGAGGCAGGTTCGGTACGGCTCGGATCGAATCTTGCGATAGCGACGCTCGATCAGCATCGAGACAGTCTCGATCCTGACGTCACCGTCGTCGAGGCGCTGACCGGCGGCCGTGGCGAGACCGTCCTCGTCAATGGACAGGCCAAGCATGTGATGAGCTACATGAAGGACTTCTTGTTTACGAGCGAACAGGCCCGCACGCCGCTGGGCAAGCTGTCGGGCGGCGAACGCGGCCGTCTCATGCTGGCTCAGGTACTCGCCAGGCCGTCCAATCTCCTCATCCTCGATGAGCCGACCAACAATCTCGACATGGAGACCTTGGACGTTCTCGAGGACGTGCTTGGCGAATATCCCGGCACTGTCGTTCTCATCAGTCACGATCGCGACTTTCTCGATCGCCTGGTGAATGGCGTGATTGTGCCGGAAGGAAATGGCCGATGGACCGAATATGCCGGCGGCTATAGCGACATGCTGGCACAACGCGGCGCACAACCTTTGCGCGATGAGCCGGAACGGGAAACCCGGAAAGCTGCGCAGAAAGCGGTTTCCCAAGTTCCGGGGCCGCAGCCCGCGAAGCGGCGGATGAGCTTCAAGGACAAGCACGCCCTCGATACGCTGCCCAAAACCATTGCCGCACTCCAGGTGGACGCCGATACCCTGAGGGCAAGGCTCGACGATCCCGGGTTCTATGCCCGCGACCGCGCTGCCTTCGAAAGAACCACCGCCGGGCTAGCAAAGCTGCAGCAGGAGATTGCAGCAGCCGAAGAACAATGGCTCGCGCTCGAAATCCTTCGCGAAGAACTCGTCGGCGCTTCTGAGCCGTCGCGGTCTTGAACGTAATCTCCGAAACTGCCACATCCACTCCGCCATGAACATGCCCGTACCGACGCCATCTGGCGCCGAAGCCCTATCGCCGATTGCGACCGAGGTTGGACGACGCCGCACCTTTGCGATCATCTCCCATCCAGATGCCGGCAAAACCACCCTGACGGAGAAGCTCCTGCTGTTCGGCGGAGCGATCCAGCTCGCCGGACAGGTGAAAGCGAAGCGCGACCGGCGAACCACCCGTTCGGACTGGATGACGATCGAACGCGAGCGCGGAATATCCGTCGTTACTTCGGTCATGACCTTCGAATACCGCGGTCGCGTATTCAATTTGCTCGATACGCCGGGCCACGAAGATTTTTCGGAAGACACCTATCGAACCCTCACGGCAGTCAACTCGGCCGTGATGGTGATTGATGCCGCCAAGGGCATTGAGCCCCGCACCCGCAAACTTTTCGAGGTGTGCAGGCTGCGCGATATCCCAATCATTACCTTCATAAACAAGTTGGATCGGGAAAGCCGCGACCCGTTCGACCTGATGGACGAGATCGAAAAGACACTGGCGCTCGATACGGCGCCGATCACCTGGCCAGTCGGACGGGGGCGGGATTTCGTCGGCACCATTGACGTCGAATCGGGTGGAGTAAGACTGCTCGATGGCGACGCGGGCAACGCCAGCAGCTTGCGCGAAATGTCACTGACCGACATCGCTGCTTTGAACCGCAATCTCGACCCCGCAGTGCTCAGTGGAGAGATTGATCTGGTGCGTCAGGCCTGCAAGCGGTTCGAACTCGCTGGCCTTCGCCGAGGGCCATATGACTCCGGTTTTCTTTGGCAGCGCACTCAAGAATTTTGGTGTCGGCGACTTGCTGAATGCTTTGGCCGATCTGGCGCCGCCGCCGCGAACGCAAACTGCAGACAAACGGATCGTGTCGGCCACCAAATCCGGCATGTCGGCGTTTGTTTTCAAGATCCAGGCAAACATGGACCCGAATCATCGCGATCGCATCGCTTTCGTTCGGCTTTGCTCCGGCAGGCTCAATCGCGGCATGAAGGTCAAGCAAACTCGCACTGCGAAGGTCATGAGCCTGCGCGCCCCCCAGTTTTTCTTCGCCCAGGATCGGGCGCTCGCCGAGGAAGCCTATGCGGGCGACGTGGTCGGCATACCCAACCACGGAGCGCTGCGCATTGGTGACACCCTGACCGAAGGCGAGGATTTGAACTTTGTCGGCGTACCCAACTTCGCACCGGAAATCTTGCGCCGGGTCCGTCTGCCTGACGCCATGAAAGCCAAGAAACTCAATCAGGCGCTGCAGGAGTTATCGGAGGAAGGAGTGGCCCAGGTCTTTCGGCCGGCTGACGGTTCTTCTCTCCTGGTCGGCGTCGTCGGCCCGCTCCAGCTCGATGTCCTGAAGGGCCGGCTTGCCGCTGAATATGGGCTTGAAATCGATTGGGCCACGCCCGAATTCCAATTTGCGCGATGGATTTCGGCGGACAACCGCAAGGACCTTGAGCGGTTTGCGTCGAGCTATTCGTCGTCGATCGCCAGTGACTTCGACGGCGATCCCGTCTTCATGGCACGTAGTGCCTTCGATCTCGAATATACCGGCGACCACAACAAAGACATTGTATTCTCTGATGTAAAAGATATTCATCGGCAAAGGCGAGCTACGTAAGTCGCGCGCGAATAATTCAGAATTGCAGATTTTCTGTTCGTCGTTTTTCCGTTGACGAGCTTTCCTTTATGGGAACGCCCCCAATTCATTCCAGCGGGCACCGGAAACGGTTTGACCTCGCCGGCGGCGTTGTGAACTGATTGCGAGCCGGTCGGGAGCTCAAACATTTTTGGAGCAGTATCACTTTTCGCCAGTAATCCGGTCCGGATCCCGGAGTGCGACGTAGATCGCTGGAATCACCAGAACGGTGAGCAAGGTCGATGATGCCAAGCCGAACAACAATGAGATCGCCAACCCCTGAAAGATCGGGTCCAGCAGAATAGTTGCCGCTCCTATCATGGCGGCAAGCGCGGTCAGCAGAATGGGCTTAAAGCGGACCGCGCCGGCCTCGAGCAGCGTTTCGCGCAACGTTCTTCCCTCGCCCTTGCCATGACGAATGAAATCGACGAGCAGGATCGAGTTGCGCACGATGATGCCGGCGAGTGCAATGAAGCCGATCATGGACGTAGCAGTGAAGGGCGCGCCAAACAGCCAATGGCCGAGCATAATGCCGATCAGCGTCAGAGGAATTGGCGTAAGGATGACGAGCGGCAGTTTGAAACTGCCGAATTGCGCCACGACCAGAAAGTAGAATTCCGAGCATCGCCACCATGAAGGCCGCGCCCATGTCGCGAAAGGTTACGTAAGTGATCTCCCATTCGCCGTCCCACAAGACAGCAGTTTTGCTTTCGTCCTCGGGCTGTCCGTGAAAGCGGATGGCCGGCTTACCGAGTACGCCCCAATCGTGCGCCTCAATCCGCTTGTCGACATCGAGAATGCCGTAGATCGGCGCCTCGTAAGCGCCAGCGAGATCGGCCAAGACCATGTCGGTGAAGCGTCCGTCGCGGCGGAAGATTGCGGGCGAGCCCATTTCGTTGGACACGTGAACGACATCACCGAGTTCGACGACCGTTTTGTCGCCAGGCACGCTGTTGGCCGGTATCGGCGTCGAAGCCAGAAGCTCGCTCCAGGACAGATCGCGCTTAGGGAGCCCCACGACAATCTCAATAGGATCGCGGCCCTCACCCCGATACGAATACCCGACCGTCTTTCCGCCAAACAATGCCCGAATCGAGTCGTAGACATCGCGTTGTTCGACGCCGAAGAACTCAAGGCGATCCTGGTCGATGGAGATGCGTAATCGGGGCTGTGGCTTGCCGATCGAATCGTCGATGTCCACGATGTAGGGAATCGAGGCAAATATCCTCTTCACCTCCGCGGCTACGGCGCGGCGCGTGGTCGAATCAGGCCCGTAGACCTCGGCAAGAAGCGTCGCCAGCACCGGCGGCCCAGGCGGCACTTCGACGACGCGCACGACGGTACCGGGCGGCACGCGCACAGTGTTCAGCCTCGCCCGCAGATCGAGCGCGACGGCGTGGCTGGTTCGCTGACGTTCGGAGATGGGCGCCAGGTTGAGATGCAATTCGCCGAGTTCCGGCGCCTCGCGAACATAGTAATGGCGAACCAGGCCGTTAAAGTTGAATGGCGCCGGCGTTCCGGCGTAAGTCTCGATGGAGCGGATTTCCGGCAGCTGACGCGCCACATCGGCAATGGAAAATAGAGTCCTCTCCGTGCCCTCAAGGGTCGCGCCCTTGGGGAGGTCGATAACGACGGACATTTCCGACTTATTGTCGAACGGCAACAGCTTCACGGTGACGCTCTTGGTGACGAACAGCATGCAGACCAGAAGGGTCGCCACACCGACGCCAATGAGAAAAATCCACGCGTTGCGCCGGCTGCGCACCACCGGAGCTGCAAAGCCGCGATAGAGGCGGCCGAGAAGGCCTTCGCCGTGAGCGGTCTCGTGCTCGTGCAGCGCGCCGCCCTGCGGATGAAGCTTGAGCATCAGCCAGGGTGCAATCACCATGGCAACGAAGAACGAGAACAACATCGCGGCCGAGGCATTTGCCGGGATTGGCGCCATATACGGCCCCATCAGTCCCGACACGAACAGCATCGGCAGCAGCGCCGCGACCACCGTGAGCGTGGCCACAATGGTCGGATTGCCCACTTCGGCCACCGCTTCTACCGCGGCATTCAAGCGCGTGCGCCCGTCTTTCATCGCCCAATGCCGGGCGATGTTCTCGACCACCACGATGGCGTCATCGACCAGGATGCCGATGGAAAAGATCAAGGCAAACAGGCTGACACGGTTGATCGTGTAGCCCATCGTTTTGGAGGCAAACAAAGTGAGCAGAATGGTCGTGGGTATGATGACGAGCGTGACGACCGCCTCGCGCCAGCCGATTGCCAGAGCGATCAGCACAACGATTGATACCGTCGCCAGCGCCAAATGGAAAAGCAGCTCATTGGCTTTGTCATCTGCCGTCTGACCATAGTCGCGGGTGACGGTGACGTTGATGTCGGCGGGCACGAGCCGGCCCTGGACGCTCCTCAAGCGCGCCAGCAGGTCCTCCGCGACCACGACCGCGTTGGCGCCCGCGCGTTTGGCGAAAGCGACACTGACTGCGGGCACCCTGCTCCAACGATCTTGCGCATCCGGAATCTCCATCCAGACGCGATGCTCCCGCGGGCTCGGACCGACAACCACGGAGGCCACATCGCGCACATAGACGGGGCGATTGTCGCGCGTTGCGACCAGAAGAAGACCAATGTCAGGAACGCCAATGAGCGTCTGTCCTGCTGTGACGCTGCGCATCACATCGTTGTCGCGCACGCTGCCGGACTGGAACGAGCGGTTGGCGCCCTGCACCTTGTCGACAAGCTGCTGCAGGGTCACGCCGTAAAGCGCGAGCTTCTCCGGATCGGGCTCGACGCGGATCTGCTGTGGGCTGCCGCCGGAAATGTACGTCAGGCCGACATTGTCGGTCTTGATCAGTTCGGCCTGCAGCTTTTCGGCGAGCTGATACAGATCCTTGTCGGTCCACCGCGCCGCGGCGTCCGGTTTCGGCGACAACGTCAGCACGACAACGGCAACGTCATTGATGCCACGGCCGACGATCAGAGGCTCCGGAATACCCACCGGAATACGATCGAGATTGGCGCGAATTTTTTCATGCACGCGCAGGATGGCATCGTCGGCGTTGGTGCCGACGAGGAAGCGCGCGGTCACCAGAACGCGATCGTCGACCGTCTGGCTGTAGACGTGTTCGACACCGTCGATGCCCTTGACGATCTCCTCAAGCGGCTTGGTCACCAGTTCGACTGCGTCCGGCGCCTTAAGCCCATCGGCATCCACCCGGATGTCCACCATGGGGACGCTGATCTGGGGCTCCTCTTCGCGAGGGATGGTGAGGAGCGCAACAAGGCCTATTGCGAGCGCTGCCAGAAGAAACAGCGGTGTCAGCGGCGAACGGATCGTCGCCTGCGTCAGGCGCCCCGACAGTCCAAGGTTCACGGCCGCACCAAGGTGTCTCCGGGTCGCAGGCCGGAAAGGACTTCCAGCGCGTCCGGCATATCCGGCCGCGGCAATTCGCGCCCGCGTTGAACCGGGACCTCGATCACGGTGTGAGCATCCTTGCGCACGCGCGCATAATCGATGCCAAAATGTGTACTGATGAATGATCCGGGCACAATGATGCTTGTGCGTTCACCGGCGGACACCCACACGCGGATGCGTTGGTCGACGAAATAGTCGCCGAGACCCGCAACGACCGCGTCTGCAACGACCCGCCCATCTTGGATCGTTGGATAGACGAGACGGATCGTTCCGAACTGAAAACCGCTTTTGCCGATATCCTCTCCGTCGATCCGAACAGAATCGCCGGCCTTGAGAAACCGGGCATGGCGTTCGGGTACGCGCAAGCGCAGCACAAAATTTTGTTCAGCTATGGTGGCGACCGGCTCGCCCGCCAAGATCACAGTGCCGGCCGTAACGGGTACGGTCAGCACACGCCCTGCGGTCGGTGCCAGAACCTTGCCCTCGGCGATCTGCTGCTCGACCACCGACCGTTCGGCGATGCGGGACTTCAATGCGTTTGTGGCGACATCAAACGCAGTCTGCGCCGCGTCGAGGGCTACTTTTGCGGCGGTGCCGTGGGCAAACAAATCTTTTTGCCGCTCGAGATCGGTCTTGGCCTTGTCAAGCTGTGCCTGGAGTCCTGAAATCTGTGCGTCGAGGGATTTGAGCTGCAATGCGAGCTTGTCGTCGACGACCGTTGCGACGACCTTACCGCGCTCGACATGATCGCCCTGCCGCACGGCAAGCTCCTCGACAGTACCGCCGATGCGAGCCCGCGCCGGCTCGATGTTGGCGGCTTCCACGGTCGCGAACACAGCCTTTTCGTCAGCGATCTGTTGCGGCGCGACGGTAAAAGTCTCCTCGGCGAATGCGTGCTGTGCCAGCAGCGCCAGTACCGCCGCCACCGCGATATTGAGACGCATATGCAGTCTTCCTGACGTTATTTGATCCGAAGTTGGATATCATCTGGCCCCGCGCGCGGGCGGCGTCATTGATTTGGCGCAACAGTGCGGCGTCGCGCGGCTTGTTCCGGCTTGTGCCGATCCTGCGGTGCGCAATCGGCGGCCGAAGCGCAGTAAATCCGATAGAGAGTCCGAACGATTTCTCGCGCCTGGGAACTGCCGATCGAGTACCAGATCGTTTGTCCGTCGCGGCGCGCGGTCACGATTCCGTCCTTGCGCAGCAAGGCAAGATGCTGGGAGACGGTCGAATCGCGGATTTTCAACAGGGCGGCAAGTTCGCCGACCGATCGCTCCTGCTCGGTCAGCTGGCAAAGGATTATCAGGCGGTGCCGATTGGCGAGCGCCTTCAACAGGCCGGTAGCTTCATCGGCCGCGGTCAGCATGTCTGCCATTTTTATTTTCATAGTTGCGTATATACGAAGGTACGCATACATCGTCAATGCCCGGTCGGCTGACATCGCCGATGGGCGCAGCCGCCGTTGAGGTCGGCAGCTGGACAACTTTATGGAGGTTGCCATGAACGTCGATCGCGCAGTGTTCACGCTGGCCGGTAGCTTGTTACTTCTCAGTCTTGCGCTGGCGTGGCTTGTTAGCCCCTACTGGCTCATTCTGACGCTCTTTGTCGGAGCCAATCTCTTTCAATCCGCATTTACGGGATTTTGCCCGGCCGCGATCGTCTTTCGCAGGCTCGGTTTGAAGGACGGTCCGGCATTCCAATCGCCACCCGGCAAGGCCTAAAGGCAGGATCACGTTCTGCCGTTCTGTCGCTTTGAGGTGGATCAATGCGGGCGACCGGCCGATTTGCTGGTGTGCACGAAATACGGAGCAAAATGGGCGAAGCCTTGCCGGCTTCCAAGAGCTAGCAGCGGCTCCAAGGTTAAGGAGGAATGCATGGCGCACATTATCGTGCTCGGCGGCGGCATCGGTGGCGTTTCGTCCGCCTACGAGGTCAGGCAAGCGGTCCGCAAGGAGGATCGAAGTCACGCTTGTTTCCAATAAATCATTCTTCCAATTTACCCCTTCCAATCCGTGGGTGGCAGTGAAATGGCGATCGAAGAGTGACATCACCATCGATCTGGCTTCCGTGCTGCCAAGGCATGGAGTGGAATTCAGCGCCGCCGGCGCCAAGCGCGTCCACCCGCAAGAGAACCGCGTTGAACTCAATGACGGATCCGCTCTGACTTACGACTATCTGGTCATCGCTACCGGCCCTGAGTTTGCGTTTGACGAGATCGAGGGCTTCGGGCCGGAGCACAACACCAGCTCGATCTGCGACGTTGACCATGCGACGGCATCCAGTGGACGGTGGGATGAATTTTGCAGAAATCCCGGTCCGATCGTCGTGGGCGCGGTTCAGGGTGCTTCGTGCTACGGCCCCGCCTACGAGTTCGCGATGATCATGGATACCGATCTGCGTAAGCGGCGGATTCGCGACAAGGTGCCGATGACCTTTGTGACCGCCGAGCCCTACATCGGACATCTCGGCGTCGGCGGCGTGGGCGACACAAAAGGCTTGCTTAAGTCGGCGTTTCGGCAGCGTGACGTCAAATGGATCACAAACGCCAAGGTCGACAAAATCGGGCCCGGCAAGGTGTCCGTGACTGAAGTCGACGAGGACGGGAAGCCGAAGAAAACATACGAACTGCCCTTCATGTTTTCCATGATGCTTCCAGCATTCCGCGGGATAGCCGCGTTGCGCGGTATCGACGGCCTCGTCAATCCACGAGGCTTCGTTATCGTCGACAAGCATCAACGCAATACAAAATTTCCCAACGTATTCGGCGTCGGTGTCTGCATCGCCATTGCGCCTGCCGAGCCGACACCTGTCGCGGTGGGCGTGCCAAAAACGGGATTTATGATCGAGTCGATGGTGACCGCAACCGCCCTCAACATTGGCCAGCTCATTCGGGGCGCGCAGGCAACTCACGAAGCGACGTGGAACGCGATCTGCCTCGCCGATTTCGGCGATACCGGCGTAGCGTTCGTCGCCATGCCGCAAAACCCTCCGCGCAATGTCAATTGGGCTTCAAGCGGACGATGGGTTCACGTCGCCAAGGTGGCGTTTGAAAAGTACTTCTTGCACAAGGTCCGCAGTGGCACGACTGAGCCGTATTACGAAAAGGCGGTTATGAAATTCCTCGATATCGGCAAGATCAAACGTCCGGCTGCATAGCAAGCCGAGAACAGCCGGCGGAAACATATTCTATCGACCTGCGGATTCCCGCCTCGATCACTGGGCGATTGCTAGGCTAGTTGAATTCGTCCGGCAGGATCGGCAACGGATGAAATTCGATGCCCTCCTCGTTCAGCGCCTTGGCGTCTTCGGGTGATGCTTCGCCATAGATCGAGCGGTGCTCGATCTCGCCGTAATGCATCTTGCGCGCCTCTTCGGGAAACCGCGGGCCGACATAATTGGCGTGCTTGGTGACGTGGTCGCGCAGTTCCTTGAGCTTCTGACGCAGTTCGCGTTCCTGTGGCGACATCATCGCGACCGGCGCGTTGCCGGGCGTAACCGGCAGCACCGGCCCGGGAGCTGCGTTGGGTGGCGTCACGGAAGGCGGCGACGGCAGTTGCCGCGGCTCGACCTCCATGGCGTCGATCCGCGCCAGCCGCGGCGCCATGATCGCCTTCTCGACTTTGGCGGAGCCGCAAACCGGACAGGTTACGAGTCCGCGCTTTTTCTGCTTGTCGAACGCGGCTGAATTCTGAAACCAGCTTTCGAAGTCGTGGCCTTTGGAGCAATTAAGCGTGTAACGGATCATTACGGTACTCTTACAGCATGCAGATGCGTTGGTTCGGCCATCGGCTCGACCAGTTCGAAGCGCCGGCCGTGATTCAACGACGGAATTTTGGCGCGCGCCGCCACGACTTCGGCCGGATCGATCTCGGCCATCACTACACCCGGCTCGGTGCCGCCCTCGGCGAGGATGCGGCCCCATGGGTCGATAATCAGCGAATGGCCGAACGTTTCCCGGCCGCTCTCGTGCTTGCCGCCCTGCGCCGCCGCAAACACGAAACAGCCGTTCTCGATGGCGCGCGCGCGCAACAGCACGTGCCAGTGCGCCTCGCCGGTCTGGCGCGTGAACGCCGACGGGATTGCAAGGAACGACGCGCCGGCCTCGGCCAGCGCGCGATAGAGCGCCGGGAAGCGCAGGTCATAGCATACCGTCATGCCGAGGCGGCCCCAGGGCAGATCAGCGACCACGGCCAGTTCGCCGGCCCGATAGGTGTTGGACTCGCGATAGCTCTCGCCGCCAGCGAGATCGACGTCAAACATATGAATCTTGTCGTAGCGCGCGGCGATGTCGCCCTTGCGATCGATCAGGAAAGAGCGGTTCACCGCCTTCTCGTGCGACGCCTTGATGGCGAGCGAGCCGATGTGGATGTAGATCGAAAGCTTGCGCGCGACCTCGCGCAACGTTGCCAGCGTCGGATCGTTGTCGTCGCTCACGATATTGGCCAGCAGGCGATCGCGCTTGCTTTCAAGCACGTTGGTCATTTCCGGCGTCTGCACGTAGTCGGCGCCGGCGTGCTTGGCCTGGTCGATCGCTGCCAGCACGGCATCGAGATTGGCCTGCGGGTCGAGACCCGAGCGCATGGCAATCAGGCCGACTTTGAAGGTTGAGCTCTTGGTGCCGCTCATGCGGACGCCCCCTTCGCTTGATCCTCGACCTTTGCGAGCAATGGATCGAGCTTGCCCGCTTCGTCGAGCGCATAGAGATCGTCGCAGCCGCCGACATGCCTCCCGGCGATGAAGATCTGGGGGAATGTGCTCCGCCCGTTCGCCCGCGCGATCATTTCCTTCCGTACCTCTCGATCCCCACTGGCATCGATCTCGTGGAAAGCGACGCCCTTGCGGGTCAACAACTCTTTTGCGTCGGCGCAAAAGGGGCAGTAACGGATCGTATAGATGTCGATGTCGGCCATGATGATCGGCAATTTTTGTCGATTTGTTTATATGGAAGTTCGGGCCGGATCGGCAACCCGGGCAAAAACCAGTACATCCACGTTGGCGGCGCCGGCGCGCAGCAGCGCCCGCGCGCAGCCCTCGACCGTGGCGCCGGAGGTCAGGACGTCGTCGACCAGCACCAGCCGGCGATGGAGAACGGCGGCCCTGCCCGCCTCGGGTACCTTGAAGGCCCCCTGGACATTGGTAGCGCGCTCGGCGCGGGTCAGACCGACCTGCTGGGCAGTGGCCTTGACGCGCTTGAGGGCGCCGGCCGCGATCGGCACGCCGCTCTCCGCCGAAACAGCAGCCGCCAGCATCGCGGACTGATTGAACCGCCGTCTCCACTGGCGACCCCAATGCAGCGGCACCGGGACGAGCCCATCCGCATCGGCAAGCAGTTCGCGGCCGGCGCGGCTGACCCAGCGACCCATCATCGGCGCCAGATCGAGCCGGTCACCATATTTAAGGGCGTGCACGAGCGCGCGCGAAACCTCATCGAAACGCACCGCGGCGCGCGACCGGTTGTAGGCCGGCGGGCTGGCGATGGCTTCCATCGACAGCACGCCGGGGCCGGGATCGAACGCAAACGGGATACCGAGCCGCTCGCAATAGGGCCGTGTGATGAAAGACAGTCTCGACCAGCACGACGGACACAGACCCTTGCCATCGACCGGCACGCGGCAGGCGGCGCACAGCGGTGGCAGCGCGACGTCGAGCGTCGCCCGCAACAGGCTGCGCGCCGCCGCCGCGGCCCGTCTGATCGGCACCGGAATAGCTATGGTGATCGTCACAGCCATGGCGGGAGCGTATCGCCCCACATGCGCGTTGTCATTCAGGATGACGAGCCTCATGCGGTGGCGCTTTAGTTCGCACATCCATGACGGATATGAGAAACTTGCCCAATGACCGGTAGCCCACTGATCTTTGACCGTGCGCTCGTGCGAGCGCGCCGCAAGCGCGCGGCACGGCTCGGCCCGGTAACGTTTCTGCTCGACCGAGTTGCCGAAGACCTCGCCGAGCGGCTTGCCGCGGTGCTGCGCCGCTTCGAGTTTGCGGCCGACATCGGCACGCCCGGCGAGGCGGTGCGCGCGGCGCTTGTCCGGCTCGGCTCGGTCGACACCATCGTGGCCGCGGATGCGGTGCCCGAAGCGCGCCCGCCGGGCGCGGGCAAGATTGAATACCTCGTCGCCGCCGACGAAGAGGCGCTGCCGTTTCGCGATGCTTCGCTCGATCTCGCTGTCTCGGCGCTGGCGCTGCAATTCGTCAACGATCTCCCCGGCGCGCTCATTCAAATCCGCCGCGCGCTCAGGCCGGATGGATTGTTTTTGGCCGCCTTGGTCGGCGGCGAGACGTTGACCGAACTCCGCCAGGCCTTTGCGGCCGCCGAAAGCGACGTCGAGGGCGGCGCCTCGCCGCGCGTCGCGCCGTTCGCCGACGTGCGCGTACTTGGCGACCTGTTGCAGCGCGCAGGCTTTGCGCTGCCGGTCACCGACAGCGATCGCTATACCTTGCGCTACGACACGCCGTTCGCGCTGATGACTGAGCTGCGGCGCATGGGTGCGACCAACGCGCTGGTCGCGCGCCGCCGCAGGCCCCTGCGCCGCGCGACACTGCTGCGCATGGCGGAAATCTATCGGGAGCGCTTCGCCGACGCGGACGGCCGCGTGCGTGCGACGTTCGAAATCGTCTGGCTGTCGGGCTGGGCGCCGCACCCGGATCAGCAGCGGCCGCTGAGGCCGGGCTCGGCGCAGGCGCGGCTCGCCGATGTGTTGGGTGTGCGGGAGATTTCGGCGGGCGAGAAAACCGGGCGCTGACGCGCTTACTGCATCGCGGTGGCGACGCTGGAATAGAGGCCTTTGACGTTCGAGCCGAGGCTCACGATCGTGGTAGCGATGGCAACCGCAATGCCGGAGGCGATCATGGCGTATTCGATAGCCGTGGCGCCGCTCTCGTCGCGCAGAAAGCGCCCGACAGAAACGCGCATCAACTGGCGAGTGAAACTGAACATGGCCTTTCGCCCCTCTGCCTCTTGTTCACAACAGCGTCGTCAGGTGCGAGATCAACGGTTCGTCGGCGGGAGGCATCGGATAGTTGCGCAACTCGAGCGGCCGCACCCATTTAAGCTTCTGCTTCTCCCGTCCTTGCACGAACCCTTGCCATCGCCGGCAGACGTAGAGCGGCATGAGCAGGTGAAAGTCGGGATAAACGTGGCTCGCGAATGTGAGCGGTGCGAGGCACTCCTCCTTGACGACGATTCCCAGTTCCTCGTTGAGCTCGCGTATCAAGCTTTCTTCCGGCCGCTCGCCCGCTTCCACCTTGCCGCCGGGAAACTCCCAGAGCCCCGCCATCATCTTTCCCTCGGGCCGCTGTGCAATCAGCACGCGGCCGTCGGAATCGATGAGCGCGCAGGCGGCAACAAGGACAGTTTTGACGCTCACGGCCTGCACTCAGCCTAAACAAGGGGTGGTAAAGGCAGTTTCAACCCGAATGGAGAGTCTCCGTCATTCGGCGTCACGGTTAACCGGAACTTACCGATCATAGCCGCTCACCACGCGTCAATTCCAGAACTGCATTTGCGAATACACGCGGAGCCTCCTGCGGCGGGTTGTGTCCGACCTTGGGCAGGAGGAGACGATGGTATGGCCCGGTGAAGAAGGCGGCATGCGGGTCCGGGGCCTGCGCGGGCGCGACGCCGTCGGCCTCGCCCTGCAGCGCAATCGTCGGCACAGCAATCTTCGGCCGGGCGGCGAGTTTTTGCTCGATCGGCTCCAGCGCCGGGTCGCCGGGCGCATAGCCAAATCGATGCCGGTAGGATTGAATCGTTACGTCGACAAAATCGGGATTGTCAAACGACACCGCACTGCGCGCGAACGTGGCGTCGTCGAAAGCCCAGTGCGGCGACCAGATCTGCCAGATGTAGCGCGCCAGCCCGCGGCGGTTCTGGGTCAAGCCCGCGCGGCCACGTTCGGTGTGGAAATAATACTGATACCAGAAGCGATGCTCCTGCGCGGGCGCGACCGGCTTCACCGCGCCGGCGATGTCCTGGATGTTGTAGCCGTTGACGGTGACGAGGCCATGCACGCGCTCCGGCCACAGAGCCGCGACGATGCACGCCGCGCGACCGCCCCAATCGTAGCCGGCAACCACCGCGCGTTCGACGCCGAGCGCATCAATCAATTCCCGCAGGTCGTTGCCGAGCGCCGCCTGCTGGCCCGAGCGCGGTGTTTGCCCGGACAAAAACCGCGTCGCACCAAATCCGCGCAGATACGGCACGATGATACGGCAGCCCGCGCCGGTCAGCAGCGGTACGACCTCGTCAAAGCAGCGCGGATCGTACGGCCAGCCGTGCAGAAGAAACACCGGCAAGCCGTCCGCCCGACCACTCTCCTCACACGCAATCTCGAGCGTCGACGTACCAACGTGCTTGAGGGTCGCGGTCATGCTTCCAGCTGTCGTGGTAAACTACTCCGCCTTGATGCCGGCGTCGCGGATCACCTTGCCCCATTTCGTCGTTTCGTTGGCGATCAGCTTGCCGAAATCTGCCGGCGAGCCGGCCAGCACCATGCCGCCCATGTCGGCGATCCGCGCCTTGATGGTCGCATCGGCGAGGCCTGCATTGATCGTCTGGTTGAGCTTGTCGACGATCGCGGCGGGCGTGCCTTTCGGCGCCGCGATGCCGAACCAGGAGCTTGCCTCATAACCCGGTACGAACTGGCTGACGCTCGGAATGCCGGGCAGCGCGTCCGATGTTTTCACCGTGGTCACGCCGAGCGGCCGCAGCTTGCCGGCGCGGATATGGCCGATCGAGGCCGTCATGGTGGCAAACCCGACCTGAACCTGGCCACCGATCAGATCCGCCATGGCGGGCCCGTCGCCGCGATACGGCACGTGCTGCAGGTGCAGACCCGTCATCCGGTTGAACAGTTCTCCCGCCAGATGGCTCGCCGTGCCGATGCCGGCCGAGGCGAAGCTGAGCGGATGGGTCTTGGCGTACGCGATGAACTCCGGCACGGTCTTCACCGGGACCGACGGATTGACTTCGAGCACGTTGGGCACGCGAACGACGCCCGCCACCGGCGCCGTGTCGCGGATGAAATCGAAAGTGAGTTTCGGATAGAGCGTCGCATTGGCGGCAACCGCCGGCGGCACCATGAGCAGCGTGTAGCCATCAGGCGCAGCCTTGACCACGGTTTCGGCGCCGATATTGCCGCCCGCGCCGGGACGATTTTCGATGATGAACTGCTGGCCAAGCTTTTGCGACAGCCACTGCCCCATCAGTCGTGACAGAGTATCGGTAGTGCTGCCGGCCGCGAACCCGACGACAATGCGCACCGGATGCGACGGATAAGTATCCGCCCAGGCCAGAGACGAAGCGAGCGGCAGCGCCGCAACGCTGGCGGCAAGTTCGATGAGATACCGGCGCGACATTTTCATTGTGATCTCCCTCTATCGCAGTGTCTGTTGCCGGCGCTTGGCTGCGCCGTGTTGCATCTATTGCCTTACTCCGCTCATTCCCGCGCAAGCGGGAATCCATCGTCGCAGAAACTGGGTCCCCGCTTTCGCGGGAACGAGCGGTTTGAGACTTCCAGTTTTATTCCCGTTACGACCGGTAGTCGCCGTTGATCGCTACGTACTCTTTGGTCAGATCGCAAGTCAGCACGCGATCGCGGCCCTTGCCGAGCCCGAGCGCGACTTTCAGCGTAATTTCCGGCTTCTTCATCGCCGCCGAAACCGCGGCCTCGTCGTAGCCCGGATCGCGCTCGCCCTTGTGCGCGACGCGAATGCCGTTGAACCAGATCGACAGCCGGTCGCGATCGGCCGGCTCGCCCGCCTTGCCGACCGCCATGACGACACGGCCCCAATTGGCGTCCTCGCCAGCAATCGCGGTCTTGACCAGCGGCGAATTGGCGATCGAGCGCGCGATGCGCCGCGCCGACGTCCGCGACTTCGCACCGTCGACGACGATCTCGACAAGCTTGCGCGCGCCTTCGCCGTCGCGCGCCACTTGTTCGGACAGGTCGGCGAGCACGGCATTGAAGCCTTTGCGAAACGCCGCGAGCCGCGGATCGGACGGGCTCGCGATCCTGGCGACGCCGTGCGAAGCGGCGGCGCCGGTTGCGAACACCAGAAGCGTATCGGAGGTCGAGGTGTCGCCGTCGATCGTCACCGCGTTGAACGTGTCCTCAACGCCCTCGCGCAGCAGCTTGCGCAGCACCGCGGGCGCGATCGGCGCGTCGGTGAAGACAAACGACAGCATGGTGCCCATATCGGGCGCGATCATGCCGGCGCCCTTGGCGATGCCGCAGATCGTCACCGCGCTGCCGCCGAGCCTGACCATGGCGGCGGCGCCTTTGGGAAACGTGTCGGTGGTCATGATCGCCTTGGCGGCGGCTTCCCAGCCGCCGGGCGCGGCATCGGCGGTCAGCCGCGCCATCACACCTTCGAACTTCGTGGCGTCGAGCGGTTCGCCGATCACGCCAGTGGAGGCAAGAAACACCTTGTCGGCCTTGCAGCCCGTTGCCTTGGCGGCGATGGCCGCGGTCAACTCGGTCGCGGCGCGGCCGCTCTTGCCGGTAAACGCGTTGGCGTTGCCCGAATTGACGACCAGCGCGCCGGCACTGCCGCCCTTGATGTGCGCGCGGCACCAATCGACCGGCGCTGACGGGCATTTCGACTGGGTGAAGACCCCCGCCACCGCCGTGCCCGGATCGAGCAACGCGAGCAGCACATCGGTGCGGCCCGCGTAACGAATGCCCGCGGCCGCCGTCGCAAAGCGCACGCCGGCGACTGGCGGCATTTCGGGAAACGATGCGGGCGCGAGAGGGGAAATCGCGGTCATGGCTGCTCTTCGGTGTGGGACGGCGCGATGCTTTGCCGGTCGCATCGAAATACTTGGATATCTCGGCCCGGGCCAGCCCCGATTTTCATATTCGTCATTGCGAGGAGCGATAGCGACGAAGCAATCCAGCGCGGCCTCCCCGCCATCGCAAGCCCCCTGGATTGCTTCGCATGCGCTCGCAATGACGAGTTCTCCCGTTCTCGCGATGCGTTTTTTGTTCGCACCCGAGGTGTGAGCATGGCACTGTCACGAACGACGCCGCGGTCTCGACCTTCGTCGGATGTCCCCGGAGTGGATCGGCCGGATCATCACGATCGGACGCGGCGTAAGACCGGCTGCAAATCTTTTTTTTGGACTCGCTTCCGGCAACAAAAGGAAGCAGAACGCCGACAGACGCGGGTCTCCCTGCTTCACCTTGCGGCGAAGCGCGCACCCTGGCCAGGGCGCGCTCGCCTGTCGGCGTTCCACGGCGGTTCTGCCCAGGGGACTCACGCATCCCCTGGTGCGGCTTCGGACCAGGCTTCGCGGAGCCAGCACCACGATGGCGGGGGTCTCCCGCCGGCGCCGGCCCCGGTTGCAGCGAGCACCTCGCACACCGGTCATAGTGCCGGCAGGCATGATGTCCGATACCGCCCGAGCGCGGAAGCGACGAAACTCCCGCTCGCGGGCACCGCGATCTCGCTCCCGCCAGCCATCGTCACCGGCTGACGTCCTTTTACGAAGAGCGAGAGGTCGGCGCTTTTATTCCTAGCGCGCGCGGAGTTAAGCCGAATCATCGGCGTGCGCTTCCATTTGATTTCGCGGGCTTTTTGGTCCGCCATTTTTGCCGCGAATGCGGCCGCAGCGCTTTCGGCCTCTTTCACCACAATGATTCGCAACGTCAGGCCCGTCCGCGTCTGCACGATCCGAAACGCCGATTGGTGAACCGAGACATGCAACACCCCGCCTAGAAGGCGGAATGCCGTCGGTGCGTCTTATTCCAGATCAGGGAAGCGACATAACCGACGACGTACCCGAAAATCGTCGTCACAACGATCAGCGTCACAGAAGCGGTCAAGTCGAACGGGCCTATCGTCACCGCAACGTGAACCATGTGCGCCCAGAGGATGAAGTTGTAGAGAATCTGGCCCAATCCCGTCGCAACCAATAGCGACCACATCAGGTGCCAACCGCCGAGCAGAACCGCGAACACGAGGCCCACCTTGTTTGGATCGCTCATGATTTATCCCTCGCTACTCTCGTTGGCCACTGATTGGCGCGGCGTCAATACCGGAACGATACCGGTCCGAGCGACGGCTGCATTGACATTGATCACTCAGCGCCCACCGTTTGCTGGAATTCGTGAATTCCGATCGTTCGTCGCTGCCAAATTGCGAGCGCCGGCTCCATCACCGCAAGGGCTCGCCGGTAACGGTTCCGGTCCGAAGCCGGCTTGGCAGCATCCGCCCCATCACGCCGTCACGGTAGAAAAACAGATGCACGAAGGCGGCGGCGATGTGCAATCCGGCGACGACCAGCAAGGCCCACATGAAGTTCTGATGCCAACCGTTGAGCACCTTCACGAGCGCGCGGTTTGCGGAAGTCAGCATCGGTAGCGGCACCGTGAAGAACAAGGACACCTTCCAGCCGCGCGCCGAGGCGAACAACCATCCGCTCAGCGTCGTCAGCAGGACCAGCACATAGAGGAGCCAGTGCACGGCCTCGGAGGTCGTCCGCTGCCATGGCGGCAGCGAACTTTCAGGCGCGACGGGATGCGTCAGGCGCCACAACAGGCGGGCTGCGATCAGCGCAAGTATCACTATGCCGACCGAGATGTGCCACGTCATCGGAACGCCCGGAGGACCGCCGTGGACATCCGGCATGAGCCAGCCGATCGCGTATTGAACGACAAGGAGAATGACAATGGACCAATGGAGTAGCTTCGCTGTCGTCCCGTAGTACAGGCGCTTTGTCATGTTGATCCGTAATGAAAGGAGCCGTGACGGCTATTGAGGGCCTGCGCAGCCTATTCGCATGGATCCTTGAGCTATTTGTGGCGGGCACGCCGGCATCTTCTACGATCCATCCAACCGCTCAGGCGGATATCAGCCTACCTTCCGACCGGAAGAGCATCCCGGCTGAGACCCGTACTTTGCTCATGCCGGTATCTCGGCTTCACTTTGGCTTGACCATTCGACTTGAAAGATAGAGGAAACCTAAGTCGCAATTTCAGTCGCGCCAACGTCCCAAACCTCAAGCGCGCCGGCTGCCGGCGGGTCATGGTGGATGACGTGGATGCGGGCGACCACCGGTGCCCCCCTCACGCCTCTCACATCCCTCACCTCGATCACCTCCCCCATTTCAGGATGTCGGCCTCGCCGCTCGGTGTATCGATGCTCCGAGCCATCACATCTCGTGACGCTTACCTTCCAAACCAATTCGATGGTCATCAAATCCCCCTGGGACGGGACGCGGAACGCGAACAGACCTCACATTAAACCGCTTCGCCACCAGATGACCAAATCGCTCGCACCATAAGCGCAATGCGTCGAGCGCTGCGTTGGCCCCCGGTCGCTAGCTGGAAAATAGACACGGGATCGTGCTGTTGCCGAGCAGGTGCCGTGTCACGCCGCCGAATATCCATTCGCTCAGGCGCGTACGACCATAACCTCCGGCAACGATCAGGGTGGCCCCGAAGTCCTCGGCTAGGTCAAGCAAAATGGAACCATCGTTCTCTCCGGCCACAGTTTCCATATCTTGGCCGAGCCGCACGTCGTGACGGGCAAGATAGCGCGTCAGATCGGCAACCTGCTCGTCCATGCTGGTCAGGGACGACTGCGGATTTGCGACGCCAATGGCGATTTTTTCCGCCTTTTTCAGGAATGGGAGTGCATCGCGAACCGCGCGACGGGCTTCTCGCGTGTCTTTCCACGCAATCATCACTTTCGAAAAATCGATCCGCTTGATTCCGGGCGGCAGAACGAGAACGGGGCGTCCGGCGCCGAGAATGACCGTCCCCGGGTCATAGGTGTGATAGATGTCGTCGGCAATGAACTCTTGGCCGATGACGAGAAGATCCGCCGCGCGCGATTGCTCAACAAGAACTTCCCGCGGGAAATGGGGAGAGGATCGCCACTCCACGCCGTCAGGACTGGACCCGGCGGCTTGGCGGAATTTTTCGCCCAATCGTTCGAGGCGCTGCACAATGACGCGCTGCCAGTCTTCGTCCGCCGACGGCGAACCGGATTCTCTGCCTTGCATGGGTTCGGATTTCCGCAAAGGCCAGGCTCCGACACCGACGAGAAGCGAATGAAACCGTCCGGCCAGATCGGCCGCGACATGGATGCGGTCCTCAGCGGCCTCGTCAAAGTCGACGTAAACGATTATCGATGCGAACGACATGTCCTTGCTCCGGCTTTCTGTAAAGAAACCGTCTATGCAACTTGGGCCGAATCCACCGTCGGAGACCTTGACCCACATCAATTGGCCGCCATTTTCACTGCAATGTCGTAGGTGGTGCGGCTCCACGCAATCGCGCGGCCTACGGTACTGCGCAGCGATTTGACGATGCTCGATCTGATGACGGACACGAATGCCTGGGCGGCGCTGGTCACCCTCAGCGCGCTCGAAATCGTCCTTGGCATCGACAACGTGGTCTTCATCGCTGTCCTCACCTCTCCGCTCGACTCCCCAAGTTCGCGCCGGGCCCGCGCCGTCGGTTTGTCTCTGGCGTTCGTTTTCAGGGTAGTGCTGCTTGCTTCGCTCAGCTTCATGCTCGGACTTGCCGGTCCCGTCATAACCGTATACGGCACGACATTTTCCTGGCGCGACATCATTCTGATTGCGGGCGGACTGTTTCTCATTGCTAAGGGGACGCGCGAAATCCACGGTGAAGTCGAGAAAGGACAGCAAAATCATCCGAAAGCTGCACCCGTTCGGGCCCTTTGGATGGTCATTCTGCAGTTGGCGCTCGTCGATCTGGTCTTTTCGATCGATTCGATCATTACCGCCATCGGGCTGGCCGATCAGCTCGCTGTCATGGTCGCGGCCGTCATCATCGCCATGATCGTCATGTTTTTTGCGGCAAACCCGGTGGGGCGGTTCATCGCGCAGCATCCCACCACGAAGATGTTGGTGCTCGCCTTTCTGCTGATGATCGGCGCGGCGTTGCTGGCCGACGGCTTTCACTTCCACATCCCGCGGGCCTACATCTACTCTTCCATGGCCTTCGCCGCGCTGGTCGAATTTCTAAACGTGCTGGCGCGGCGCGGTCCGCCCCGGCAGCGGTGAGCGCGAACCCGTTTGAGAACGTGCACGGTTCTGTCCATCTCATTGCGGCTGCTTGTTGCGGTGCCTGGCCGAAGCCGTCGCCGGCTTTGATCGAAATCAATGAGCTGCCGAATGTTCAGCGGGATTATGCGAAGCAATCCCTTAGAAACATGCTCCGATGGTGAAAACGTACGCTTGGCTAACGCCCTTCATCGCGCTGCAATTGTTTTTATTCGCTGCTTTCGCAGCCGCGCAGCCGCCAGACGCTGCGGACGGTGCCGCGCTGCGGCCCGGAGCGCTTGTGTTGGTGCCCGGCGCAGTCACGGGGATCGGAACCAGCGGTCCTGTTTGGTATTGGCGGCTGTGCTCGCCCGGTTCGATCGGCCTGGGCAAGTGGCGCGTCAGTTTCCTGGAGAAATTGCTCAAGCCAACCGCCGAACAGACCAAACTCCTTGCCGGCCTCGCACGCGCGTCGACGGAGGCAGCAAACGCGATCGCTGCCGCCTGTCCGAAGGAAGTCATCGCAACAGGTCCAACACATCTGCGCGTCATGGAGCGACGGGTGAACGGACTGCTCCGCGCGCTCCAGATCATTCGCCCCGCTTACGAAACCTTCTACGCTGCGCTCGATGGCCGGCAGAAGTCGCTTGTCGACGCCCTGGGGCCCGGCCGCCGCGGTTGGCGATGGTAGCGCTGCAAACGACCCGCAAGGCAACCAGGCCGGGCAGCGGGGTCGCACGGCATCTTGTCGCCACAAACACAATACGCTGTCTGTTTTCCAATCGAGGCGCCTGATGGGTAGCCGCGAGCGCTGGTCCAGCCGTATCGGCTTTATTCTGTCCACAATCGGCTCGGCAATCGGGCTCGGCAGCATCTGGAAATTTCCCTACGAGGTCGGCTCGAACGGCGGCGGCGCCTTCCTGCTGTTCTACATTCTTGGACTCATTCTGGTCGTGGTCCCGCTCATGCTCCTTGAGTTTGCGGTGGGCCGCAACGGCCGGTCCGACGCGGTCGGCAGCATCGCCGCGGTCGCCGACGCAAGCGGCGCGTCGAAAAGCTGGCGCCTGATCGGCGCGCTCGGAATCCTGACGTCGTATCTGATATTGAGCTTTTATTCGGTAATCGGCGGCTGGGCGCTCTACTATCTGGTCGGCACCGCCCGAGGCGGGCTCCTTGGCGGCACGGCCGCCGAGGCTCAGGCCCGGTTCGACAGCATGCTCGCTTCGCCTTGGGCGATGACCGGGTATCATCTGGGTTTCATGGCCATCGTGGCCATGATCGTCGCGCGCGGCATCGCCGACGGCATCGAAGCGGCATGCAAGATTCTGATGCCGGTCCTGATGATCCTGATCGTTGTCCTGGCGCTTTACTCGATGAGCGAGGGGGACATTCGTTCGGCGCTGCGCTTCCTGTTCGCAATCCACCCCTCCGCGGTTTCGGCTCAGGTAGCGCTGAACGCGCTCGGCCTGGGCTTCTTTTCCATCGGCGTCGGCCTCGCCGTCATGATCACCTACGGCAGCTACGCGGCCGCCGACATTGATCTCCGACAGGTCACGGTCGTCACCATCGTCGGCGATACGGTCGTGTCGTGCCTTGCCGGTCTCGCAGTGTTTCCGATCGTCTTTGCCGAGAAGCTCGATCCGGCAAGCGGGCCGGGCCTGATGTTTGTCACTTTGCCACTGGCATTTGCGCGATTGCCGTTTGGCACGCCGGCGGCGCTCGTGTTCTTCGCCTTGCTTGTCATCGCCGCGCTCGCCTCTGGGGTGTCGCTCCTCGAATTGCCGACGGCTTTCCTGCAGACGCGCCTGTCATGGTCTCGACCGCGGGCCACCGCGGTTGCGGCGGGCACCTGCGCGGCACTCGGCCTGGTCTCTATACTTTCGTTCAACCTCTGGGCCGATTGGCATCCGCTTGGCGCCATCGGCTTCGAGACGGCCAGTGCGTTTGATCTTATGGACGCGCTGACTTCAAATGTGTTGTTGCCGCTCGCCGGGTTTGGCCTTGCGGTGTTTGGCGGCTGGGTGGTGGTTCCGGCACTCCTCGCGGGCGAACTGCATCTGGGGCGGTTCGGAACGGCCGCGCTCAGGGCGCTTCTGCGCTTCGTGATCCCCGTGGCGGTGGCAGCGGCCGCGCTCGCATCCATTCGATTTTAGGGAGCGTCGCGCTTTGGCGGATGTCGTCTCCTGGTCGATTTCTTTCGTACAGCACCATGAAGGCTGGGGCGTTGCGCTCGTCTTCGTGCTGGCCTTCTGTGAATTGTTCGCGTTCGTTTCGCTGGTCGTTCCCGCGACCGGGATTCTGTTCGGCGTCGGCGGCCTCATTGTCGTATACGACCTGAAATTCTGGCCCATCTGGATCGCCGCCGTGCTGGGCGCTGTTGCCGGCGATTGGTTGGCGTATGAGCTCACCTTGCGAATGCGGGATTACGTCGAGCGCCTGCCGCCATTCGCGACACGCCCCGAGCTTATCGCGCGGGGCATCAAGCTGTTCGATAAATGGGGGATGCTCGCAGTATTCATTGGGCGCTTCTTCGGACCGTTTCGGGCCGTCGTGCCCATTGTCGCCGCCATGTACCGCCTGCCATGGCTGAAATTTCAGATCGCCAACATCGCTTCGGCGGTAGTCTGGGGGTTCGGCGTTCTCGTCCCGGGCTTCGTCGGAATGCGATGGCTGATGGGGTAACGCCGAAGCCGATAGCCTCATTGACCTCGATCAAACCCAAGACCCAACGATCGAACTAGTGGAGCGGATTTGACATTCGCTACCCACCCAGCCGCACACTCCGCTAGCGAATGTCAAATCCAAAAGCTCCACTAGCACTTATAGTTGCTAGTGGTCCTTTGATTCTAACATTCGCATAATGGGGTGCCGAAACGGGATGCGAATGTTAGAATCGGACCACTAGAAACAGGTGGCAGGGCAATCGGAAAGTCTTTTGACAGCCTGATCGGCCATCTTGGATTTGTTAAAGCCCTTGGCCCGGGGCGAGTGAGTGAGACGGCTGCCCTCAACGTCGATTTTCGCGGAGCCCGGCCGATGTCCGGCATCGCAAGTGAAAGACTGATTCGTCGGGCGCTGATCGCTGTCGCGATGGCCGGCTTGGTCCTCGGTTTTTCAGCGTGGGGCGCGGGCCGGCACGATCTTGCCCGCTGGTGCTGGGCAGCAGGAACGATCCCGGTCGTCATCGGCTTACTCATCTCCATGGTCCGCGACTTGCTGTCAGGCCGCCTGGGCGTGGATGCGGTCGCCTTTGTCTCCATGCTCGGCGCGCTGGCGCTCGGCCAGGAACTGGCCGGAATCGTGATCGCGATCATGTATGCGGGAGGCACCGTGCTTGAGGATTTTGCCGTCGCGCGCGCCGAACACGATCTGCGGTCCCTGATCGACCGAGCGCCGCGAGTCGCGCATCGCCGATCCGAATCGCGTGTTGCCGATGTTCCCCTCGATGAGGTGGCGGTCGGCGACCAGATCCTGGTGCAAGCAGGCGAAGTCGTGCCCGTCGACGGCTTTATTCTCAGCCAAAGAGCGGTGATCGACGAAGCGGCGCTGACCGGAGAACCCATCCCGGCTTCGAGACAAGCGGGAGAACTCGCTCGAAGCGGCACGTTGAATGTCGGGGACGCATTCGAGATTCGTGCATCGGCGCCCGCGAGCGAAAGCACCTATGCGGGAATTGTCCGCATGGTCAACGCGGCGCAAATGGCAAAGTCGCCATTCATCAGGATGGCCGATCGCTATGCCTTGCTGTTGCTCCCGGTTACGCTGGCGATTGCCGGAGGCGCTTGGCTTGCGTCGGGCGATCCGGTGCGCGGACTGGCTGTGCTGGTCGCGGCGACGCCCTGCCCGCTTATTCTGGCGGCACCCGTCGCTTTCATCGCGGGAGTTGCGCGCGCCGCCAAACATGGAATCCTCATCAAAGGTAGCGGGCCGCTTGAAGCGCTGGCGCGTGCCCGGACGGTGATGTTCGACAAAACCGGGACTCTGACCGTGGGCGGCGCACGGCTGGTCGCAATTGAAGTTGCGCCCGGCGAAAGCGCCGATGAGGTTCTGCGCATCGCCGCCTCCGTGGAGCAGGCCTCGCATCACATTCTTGCGGCGGCCATCCTCGACGCCGCTCGCGCCAGGGGACTTAAACTCGCCATTCCGTCACATGTGCGCGAAAGCCCCGGCTCGGGCGTCGAAGGTGTAGTTGACGGGCGAGCGGTCAAAGTCGGATCGCATCAGATGGTCAGTGGCGTTCGCAGACCGGAGCCGTGGGCCGTACGGGCACTGCGGCGCGCTGCGTGGCGCTCGGCGCTCAGCATATTTGTCGCCGTCGAGGGACGCACCATGGGCGCCATATTGCTCGCCGACGAGCTCAGGCGCGAAACCTCGCGCGCCGTGCAGACGCTTCGATCGGCCGGAGTGTCGCGTATCGTCATGGTCACGGGGGATCGGGCCGATGCGGCGGAAACCATCGGCGCAGCACTCGATCTCGATGCCGTGCTCGCTGACCGCGAGCCGGCCGACAAGGTCGACGCCGTGGCTACAGAGCGGCGCCAAAGCCCCACGGTGATGGTGGGCGACGGCATCAACGACGCGCCGGCCCTGGCAGCGGCGACGATCGGCATTGCAATGGGAGCGCGAGGAGCCAGCGCTTCCTCCGAAGCAGCCGATGTCGTCATCCTGATTGACCGGCTCGATCGGGTGTCGGATGCCATCACAATCGCACGGCGCACGCGCCGCATCGCCCTGCAGAGCATCCTTGCCGGACTGGCGATGTCGGGTGTTGCGATGGCCTTCGCCGCCGTTGGTCTGCTTCCACCCATTGCAGGCGCTCTGGCGCAGGAGGCGATCGACGTCGCGGTCATTCTCAACGCGCTGCGGGCGCTGACGCCCGGCCTTGCGATGGGCAACCGCACAATGCCCGCGAGCGCGGCGACAGCGCTTCGATCAGGTCACGAGAAGATGGAAATCACGCTCAATCGGCTGCGAGAGATTGCCGACCACCTCGACACCGCCACAGGAGCCGAAGCGGTCCGCCTGATTTCGGAGGCCGATCATATCGTCTCCGACCAGGTCATCGTGCACGAACGCGAAGATGAAAGCGCGATTTATCCTCGCGTCGCTGCGTTCCTGGCTGATCGCCACGGCCTGGGAGCAATGAGCCGGGCACATCGTGAGATCATCCATCTGGCTCGGCTGTTGCGACGGCTTGCCGATGGCCTCACGCCGCAGGACACCGACCGTTACCTGATCCGGGATGCCCAGAGAGTCATCGAGTCCCTCGACGCGCTTGTGCGTCTTCACAACGCACAAGAGGAAGATATCTATGAATATGCCATCGGTGCGTGAGTGGGCGCGACGGCAGGTCCCGCAAGACGCGGCGCCCTGGGGCCGGCGAACAATGCACCCGTGACGCGCATTTCAGAACAGCCCGCTGCCTTCCCTCCCGAGAAGATGCCGATCGTCCAGCTGACAAATCCCGCGACGAACAACTGAACAGATGCTTCGAGGCTGGGCATCTGCCATCCTCACAGGATCCTTCGTGCCATTACGCGGCGCGCGATCCGGCACTCAAGATCGTTCCGGGCGTTTGCTCGGCCTTCACCGCACGATCAATGCCGGCACCGTGCAGCGTGTCAGTACCTCATAGGCCTGGCTTCCCAGCAGCAGACGCGGAAGGCCGCGCCGGCCATGCGACGCAAGCACCACGAGATCGCAGCCTTTGTCCCGCGCGGTCGCGATAATGCCTTCCGCCGGATATTGATCTTTCACGTGAACCGCTTCAGCCGACACCCCGCAAGCCTCGGCACGCTTGAGCGCACTGTCGAGTATGTGCTTTGCGCCATCCGCGGCGACCGTCTCAAATTGACCCACCGGGTCGGGCCGGTGTTCGCGCGCCTGCTGGGCCATCTCGAACGCCGACCACGGCTCAGTCACCGTAACCACGCTGACGCTGGCGTTTTCACGCTTCGCAATGGCCAAGCCATGTTCAAGCGCCTTATTCGCCAATTCGGAGCCGTCCGTGGCAATCAAAACATGCTTGTACATCAGAGAACCTCCCAGCGATGCGGATGCGCAATATTGCCGACACCGGAGAACGGCGCTTTGCTCTAGGTCAAAGCGGTGAGGATAACTGTCCCCGCCCTGGCCCAGGCAAGCGACGCGCGATGCACGCCGCCTGCGCCAGGAATGAGCCGACGACTGGCACCGCGGAACGCCTTCGCGTTCCGAAGCGCATCGATCCGGCGAGCCGAAGACCGCGGCTCACATCATGCCCATCGGTCCCCAGAACAGTTCATCGGCGGTTTTCTTTTGTTCGTCGCTCAGCGCCGCATACAAGGGCTTCAACGCCTTGTTCATCGTGCGCAGGGCATCGAGCTGCGCCGTCATGTATTGTTCGTCCTGATCGAGCCGATCCGGCAGACTGACCGACGCGCCGCTCCTCCGGCTCATGACTGCGGAGCAACGGGCCAGCATGGCGTTTGCCCGGTCGCGCGCGGACGCCGCGTAGGTGGTCCAGAGGCTTTCCTGGGCGGAAGTGACTTTCAACTCCGCCTTGATGTAGGCGAGCCGGCCATCGACCTGGCCCAGCATTGCCGAACAAAAGTCCTGTCCGCCGCGCGGTCCCCATGCCCGCGGGCCGCCATAACCCATCATGCCGGGGCCGTAGCCGGACCCCATCATGCCGGGACCGTAGCCCCAGCCCATCATGCCGGGCCCCCACGGTCCTTGCCTGTCCTGGGCAAGCGCGCCGCCCGCCATCGCGGTCGCAAGCGCCAGCCCGGCAACGGCAGCATATACTTTGATTGATCGCATGGCTCGTTCTCCTTGTCGCCACGGGTGAACGCCCGGATCATGGGCTCAAGGCAAGGCGGCAACCTTGATCTAGCTCAAATGCGGTGCCGGGAAGCCACACACACGAGTGCCGCGCGAGAACCAAATCATTTACCTTCGCCTGTGAAATCCGTTGCTGCTTGCAGTTCGGTAACGTGCTGGCTCGTTGAATTGCCGCAAGAGCGTCTTGGAGCAGCTCATGCAGCATGTCGAACATCGTTATCCCGTCACGCGACGAAATTTTCTGACAGCGTCGTCCGCGCTCGCCGCCACCGGCGCGCTGAACGGCCTGGCGCCGGAGATCGCATTCGCCCGGCAATCAGAGTGGCCGAGTGAAGCCGCCTGGCGGCATCTGGCGGACAAGCTGTCAGGTCCGCTGTTGCGGTCGAACAGTTTCGATCTGAGCAAGTTCATCAGGCCATACAACCTGCGCTACGCCGCGGAGCGTCCAGACGCCGTCGCGCTGTGCCGCAACACCGAGGATGTGGCATCGGCGATCGGCTGGTGTCGCGACAACAACTTTCCGCTAATCGTGCAGTCCGGCGGGCATTCCTATGCGGGCTTTTCCATGCGCCGACATGGCTTGATGCTCAACCTCATGCTGATGCGCGACGCTGCATACAACAACGGCACGGTAAAAATCGGCGGCGGGGTGCGCAATCAGGCGCTCTACACGCTGCTGGCACAGCATAACCTTGCCACCACGCACGGGCGTTGCCCCAGCGTCGGAGCCTCGGGCTTCCTGCTCGGCGGCGGCATCGGCTTCAACATGCGCGCTTACGGCATTGCGTCCGATCAGCTGGTCGCCAGCGAGATCGTAACGGCTGACGGCAAGGTCAGGACAATATCGGGCGCCGCAGAAAAGGACGAGGCGGACCTGTTCTGGGCGTGCCGCGGCGGCGGAGGCGGCAATTTCGGAGTCAATACGTCGTTCACGCTGACCACGTTCGAAGCCCGCCCTGTCACAGCCTTCGACCTGACCTGGAATGATCCCGAACCCAAACGGATATTCGCCGCATTGATGAAAGCGCTCAATGCCGGCCCCACCGGGCTCGGCACACGCGTATCGCTCAAAGCGCCCAGCCCGAAGGCGCGCATGCGCGGCGCGAATGTCACGATCAGTCTGTTGGGCCAGCTTTATGACGGTTCGGCGAAGACGCTCGATCAAGTCCTGGCCGATGTCACCGCAGTGAGCAGGCCGCGGCAGTCGATGATTTGGGACCAGGCGGCTTATTGGGACGCGCAAAGGCTGCTCGAGGAAGACGATGTCCCGGTATATTTTCAGGAGCGTTCCGCCTTTCTTGATTCCAATCTTGGAGAAGAGGCCATCGATCTCGCCTTCAGGTATCTGCATTCCTGGCCGGGAACGAGCGAGAGCGCGGACCTGCGGTTTTTCCAGACCGGCGGCAAGATGAACGAGCCAGCCGCCGATGCGACCGCGTTCGTCCATCGCAACAGCCGATGGCTGCTCGACGTCGGGTTGAATTGGGCCGCCGCGGATTCCGGTGAGGTGGTCGCCCGCAATCGCCATTGGCAGGACCGGTTCTACGAAGCGATGCGGCGGTTCTGCACCGGCGCCTACCAGAACTTCGCCGATCCATCGCTCCGCGATTGGCGTGCGAGCTACTACGGAACCAATCTGGCGCGGCTGGAACGCATCAAACACGCGGTCGACCCCGATCGCCTGTTTGAGTTTCCGCAGGCGCTTTAGCCGCGCCGCCCGATAGCGCCAGTTCAGTCGCTGCCATGGTCATGAACGTGCGATCGCCGCCGGGTGACGATCGCTCGGCACGCTGCGATGCATCGATTCATGCATACTCGTTCTCGGCGGGGCTCACTCTGTCTGCAATGATAGGCACTGCACCATTCCGCACACGAATAAGCCGAAGCCGGAATTGTTCCAGCCAGTAAGCCCGCTGCGGCGGCGACCAGAAATATTCGCACCATTGGTGTCGTCCTCGTTCGGCGACAGCGTAGCGCAGGCAGCATGAGCGAATCATTTTCAGTTACCGGCAATTGCGCACAACGTTGAGTAAAATTCCGCCTGCTTTGCAGGGCTTCGCGTCAAGGCAAAGACGTAAGGTCAAAAGCATGTCTCCCTGACCGCAAGGAGCACGCGATGGCGGCGGACGGGCTGTTGATCGATCTTGCTCTGCAAGGCGGCGGTTCCCACGGCGCATTCACGTGGGGCGTGCTCGACCGGCTGCTCGACGAGAGCTGGCTGCGGATCGCAGCCATTTCCGGCACGTCCGCCGGCGCCATGAATGCCGCGTTGCTGGCCGACGGCTGGACGCATGCAGGAGCGGAGGGTGCGCGCCGCGCCCTGTCCAGTTACTGGCAGCGGGTATCGCGCGCGGCGGCCTTCAGTCCGCTGCAGCGTTCGCCGCTCGATCGCCTGATGGGACGCTGGACGCTCGACACTTCGCCGGCCTACATCGCGACGGATCTGATGTCGCGGCTGTTGTCGCCCTACGATCTCAATCCGACCGGCTTCAATCCGCTCCGCAATATTCTCGTCGAAAGCATCGACTTCGAGCGCCTTGCCGGGTCGCCGATCAAATTGTTCGTGACCGCAACGAGCGTGCGAACCGGCCGCGGCCGTATTTTCCGCAACCCGGAGATCACGGCCGACGTTCTGCTTGCCTCGGCCTGCCTGCCGACCATGTTTCGTGCCGTCGAAATCGACGGCGAGGCCTACTGGGACGGCGGCTACGCGGGCAATCCCACGATTACGCCGCTGATCCGCGAAAGCGAGGCGCACGACACGATTCTGGTGCAGATCAATCCACGCGAGCGGGCGGACGTGCCACGCTCCGCCTCCGACATCCTCAATCGGATCAATGAGATTTCCTTCAATTCGCCGCTGATGAAAGAACTGCGGATGATCGCCCTGTTGCGCCAGGTGGCGGATCCCGGAAATGGCGAGGGCGCGCGCTGGGCGCAGATGCGCACGCATCGGATCATGACCGATGCGCTGGCCAAATTCGGCGCTTCCTCGAAGCTCAATGGCGAATGGGAGTTTGTGGCCATGCTGCACGCCGAAGGCCGCCGCGCCGCGAGCGAATTTCTCGCTGCCCATGCCGGCGACCTCGGCCGGCGTTCGACCGCCGACATCGATGTACTGCTGGCGGAGTGCTGAACGATGAGTCTGTTGGGCATTCTGGCCGGGCTCGCGATCCTGGTGTGGTTTGCGTTTCGCGGCTGGAGCGTTTTGCTGCTCGCACCCGCAGCGGCTCTCGTTGCCGCCATTTTTGGCGGGCAGCCCCTGCTCGCCAGCTGGACGCAAATCTTCATGGCAAGCGCTGCACATTTTCTGGCCCAGTTTTTTCCGTTGTTCTTGCTTGGCGCCGTGTTCGGCAAGCTGATGGACGACAGCAGGTCGGTTTCGACCGTCGCCGCTTTCATGACCGGGAAATTTGGTGAGCGCCACATCATGCTTGCCGTCGTGCTGGCGGGCGCGGTCGTGACCTACGGCGGCGTCAGCCTGTTTGTCGCCTTCTTCGTCCTCGTTCCCATGGCGCAGACATTGTTCCGCGCCGCCGCAATCCCCCGCCGCCTGCTTCCTGCGGCGATCGTGCTTGGCACCTCGACCTTCACGATGTCAGCGCTGCCGGGCACGCCGTCGATTCAGAACGCGATCCCTATGCCGTTCTTCGGCACGACGCCGTTTGCCGCCCCCGGACTTGGCATCATCGCCTCGCTCATCATGCTGGCCTTCGGTCTGTGGTGGCTCGGCCGGGCCGAGCGTGCGGCGAGCCGTGCCGGCGAAGGCCATGGCGCCGAGCAGCCCGGGCGCTTCGACACGGCGGTCGATGACGAACTCCTTCGCGAGCGCGCCACCACGGCGCGCGAATTCGATCCGGCGGAAATCCACCACGGCCGCCATGGCGCGGCCGATCCTCCGGTTCTCATCGCCCTGTTGCCGCTGGCAGTTGTCATCGCAGTCAATCTGGCGATGTCGCTGGTGGTGCTGCCGCACATCGATTCCTCATACCTCGCGCAAGAGCGCTGGGGCGGGACCTCGATCGGCGCCGTGGCGGGCGTGTGGTCCGTGGTGGTGGCGCTGGCGGCCGCGATCGCAACAGTGGTGCTGCTCAACCGCGCTCGTTTGCCGGAATTGCGGCACACCATGGACGCGGGCGCCAACGCGTCCGTGCTGCCGGCCGTGAGCGTCGCCAGCCTGGTGGGATTTGGCGCGGTCATCGCCGCGCTGCCGGCTTTTGCGGCGGTGCGGGATTGGGTGCTGGCGATCGAAGGCGGCCCATTGGTGTCGCTTGCCGTGGCCACCAATGTGCTTGCCGCGCTGACCGGCTCGGCTTCCGGCGGACTGACAATTGCACTCGATGCGCTCGGCCATAATTACATGGCCATAGCATCACAGACCGGCACCAATCCGGCATTGATGCACCGCGTCGCCGTGATCGGCGCCGGCACGCTCGATATCCTGCCGCACAACGGCGCGGTGGTGACGCTCTTGGCGCTGTGCGGATCAAGCCATCGCGAAAGTTATCTGGACATCGTGATGGTCGGAATCGTCGGCGCCGTAATCGCCTTGGTCGCGGTCATCGGGCTCGGCACGGCGTTCGGGTCGTTTTGAAGCGGTGGTCGACCGCCGTCATGCGGAGGTTCATCCGCGCAACCATACCGGCCCGCAATGAGGGCCGGGCGGCACGCTCCTCTGGCCGTCCTGTCGGAACGGACTGCCGGGTCAAACCTGGCCCTAACGAATTGAGAGCGCGATGGGCGGACCGCCAAGCGCTATTTCTTCACCGGCGCGGCGGGATTGAGTGCGCCGCTCGGCGCGGCAGGTGGCGCCGCCGGCTGATCCAGCCGGTCGATCTTGGCGGACTTGCGGAGGCTGTCGACCAGTTCGGCCTGGGCGCGATGCGCGACATAGTTTTCGAGCTGCGGCTTGACCTGCTCGAAGGTCGGCGTCGGCTTGGTGCGCTTATCCTCGACCTCGATGATGTGCCAGCCGAACTGCGTCTTCACCGGATCCGAAATCTGGCCCTTGGCGAGCTTGAAGGCGGCAGCGGCGAATTCGGGCACCATCTGATCCTTGGTGAACCAGCCGAGATCGCCGCCGTTGCTGGCGCCGCTCGGGTCCTTGGATTTTTCTTTGGCGAGCTTCGCGAAGTCTGCACCGCCCTTGAGTTGAGCCTCGATGTCCTTGGCCTCCTGCTCGGTCGCGACCAGGATGTGGCGGGCGTGCACTTCTTCCTCGCCCTTCATCTGCTTGACGGCATCGTCATAAACCTTGTGCAGCGCCTCGTCGGTCTGCGCCGCCTTCCCGGCCTTTTGCAGCAGCGCTTCCATCAGCACCTTGTTGCGGTCGAAGGACAGCTGACGCTTGACCTGGGGGGTGTCGCCGAGCTTCTGCTGCTCGGCGGCCTGCGATAACACGATCACGTCGGCCAGATAGGTGACGAGGTATTCGCGTTTCTTATCCGGCGCCATGTTCGGGATGTTGGAGCCGATCTCGTCCTCGGCGAGCGACAGGTCGCTCTGATGGATTTCGACGCCGTTGGCGCGGGCGATCACCGGGTCGTCCTGAGCCACCGCCGGAGCGACCGGTGCGCCAAAAAGCACCGCAATCGCCACGGCGCCGAAAAGGGCGCCGAACGTGCCGGTTGCGTGCGATCGAATGAAGGTCATCAGATTTCTTCCTCTATCGCAGGGGCAAATCGCCCGCTCTTAAGCGTACGAGCCGGAACCCTGCAGGGTTGTCGGGTTTGCCGGGACTGCTTCGACTTGACCCAATAATTGGCCCAGTGGTTGCCTCGGCCGCCACGCCTGTCGAGCCACTTGCGCCGGCGCGGAATTCGGCGCGGAAACTCGCTGAAATCCGCCGCGCTTTGCAATCGAAGAATTCGGCCAAGGGTTGCGTTTTGACGAAAGGGCATCGCATTGACAAGAAAACCACCCCCTCCTATGTCTCGGCGAGGGTGCGGACGGTGATTGCCACGCATGCGTGCCGTTGCATTGTCGTCTTGCAGAAGCCCGAATAGCGCCGCATTTTCCGTTAGTTGGACGTTGCGCCTATCGCGAGGAAATTGAGCCATGTTCGCGACAGGCGCCTGCCACGTTGCGGGGACGAATTCGTTAACTTTGTGGCGCGGCCGGAAGGCGGAAGGATGATATCGCAATGATTGGCGCAGTCGCCCGCAAGCTGTTCGGGTCCTCGAACGACCGACGTATTCGCCAATACCGTTCGCGTGCAGCGGCGATCACCGCGCTCGAGCCGGAGCTCGAAAAGCTCTCCGACGACGAACTCCGGGCGCGCACCGCCGAATTCAAGAAGCAGCTCGCCGACGGCAAGACGCTGGACGACATCCTGGTGCCGGCGTTTGCCACCGTGCGCGAGGGCGCCAAGCGCACGCTCGGCCAGCGGCATTTCGACGTGCAGATGATCGGCGGCATGGTGCTGCACGAGGGCAAGATATCCGAGATGAAGACCGGCGAAGGCAAGACGCTGGTCGCGACGCTGCCCGTCTATCTCAATGCGCTCGCCGGCCGCGGCGTTCACGTCGTCACGGTCAACGATTATCTCGCCAAGCGCGACGCCGAATGGATGGGCCAGATCTACACGTTCCTGGGCCTGACCGTCGGCGTCATCGTTCACGGCCTCGACGACGAGCAGCGCAAGAAGGAATACGAGTGCGACGTCACCTACGGCACCAACAACGAGCTGGGCTTCGACTATCTGCGCGACAATATGAAGTACCGGCTCGAGGACATGGTGCAGCGCGGCCACGTCTACGCCATCGTCGACGAAGTCAACTCCATCCTGATTGACGAAGCACGCACGCCGCTGATCATTTCCGGTCCGCTCGACGACCGTTCCGATTTCTACAACACCATCGACGCTTATATTCCGAAGCTCGACAAGGCCGACTACGAGGTCGACGAGAAGCAGCGCACCGTCACGCTGACCGAAGTCGGCATGGAAAAGATGGAGCAGTGGCTGCGCGATGCCGGCCAGCTCAAGTCCGACTCGCTCTACGACGTCGAAAACGTCTCCGTCGTCCATCACGTCAACCAGGCGCTGCGCGCGCATCAGCTGTTCCAGCGCGACAAGGACTATATCGTGCGCAACGGCGAGGTCGTCATCATCGACGAATTCACCGGCCGCATGATGCCGGGCCGCCGCTACTCGGAAGGCCTGCACCAGGCGCTCGAGGCCAAGGAGCATCAGCCGATCCAGCCGGAAAACCAGACGCTCGCCTCGATTACCTTCCAGAACTATTTCCGCATGTACGACAAGCTGGCCGGCATGACCGGCACCGCGGTGACCGAGGCCGACGAGTTTCAGGACATCTACGAGCTCGAAGTCCTGGAAATTCCCACCAACAGGCCGATGGTCCGGATCGACGACGACGACGAGGTGTACCGCACCGCGACGGAGAAATATCGCGCCATCATCGAGCTGATCGAGGATTGCAAGACGCGCGGCCAGCCTGTGCTGGTCGGCACCACGTCGATCGAGAAGTCCGAGCAGCTCGCCGAAATGCTGCGCAAGCACGGCTGGGAGCAACACGACTTTTCCGATCCCAACGCATTTGCGGCGCTCTATTCGGGCGACGAGGGCGCCACCAGGGCGAAGGTGTTCGCCATCCTGAACGCCCGCTACCATGAGCAGGAAGCCTACATCGTTTCCCAGGCCGGCGTACCCGGCGCCATCACCATCGCCACCAACATGGCCGGCCGCGGCACCGACATTCAGCTCGGCGGCAACGCCGACATGCGCATCCGGCAGGAATTGACCGACATCGAAGACATGCGCGAGCGCGAAAAATCGCCGCGCGCGGCGGAGATCCGCGCCCAGGTCGGGCGCCTGAAGGAAAAAGCGCTCGCCGCCGGCGGCCTCTACGTGCTCGGCACCGAGCGACATGAGAGCCGGCGCATCGACAATCAGTTGCGCGGCCGCTCGGGCCGCCAGGGCGATCCCGGCCATTCGAAATTCTTCCTGTCGCTCGAAGACGACCTGATGCGCATCTTCGGCACCGACAAGCTCGACGGCATGCTGACGCGCCTCGGCTTGAAAGAGAACGAGGCGATCGTCCATCCGTGGATCAACAAGGCGCTGGAAAAGGCGCAGCAGAAGGTCGAGGCGCGCAACTTCGACATACGCAAGAACATCCTCAAGTTCGACAATGTGATGAACGACCAGCGCAAGGTCATTTTCGACCAGCGCGTGGAGTGGATGCAGGACGACGTCGTCGCCGAGATTGTCGCCGACATGCGCCACAATGCGATCGACGATCTGGTCGCCAAGCACATTCCGGAGAACGCCTATCCGGAGCAATGGGATACGCCCGGACTGCGCGAAGAGATCCAGCGCATCCTTGGCATCGATCTGCCGGTCGACGAATGGGCCAAGGAAGAGGGCATCGCCGACGAGGAGATTTTCGATCGCGTCGAGCGCCGTACCGACGAGCACATGGCCGGCAAGGCCGCGCAATGGGGCTCGGACGTCATCCGCTATATCGAAAAGTCGATTCTGCTGCAGACTCTCGATCAACTGTGGCGCGAGCATCTCCTCATGCTCGAACACCTGCGCCAGGTCATCGGCCTGCGCGGCTACGCCCAGCGCGATCCGCTCAACGAGTACAAGGCGGAAGCCTTCAACCTGTTCGAAGCGATGAGCCGCGAACTGCGCGAGGCGGTGACGGCGCAGCTCATGCGCGTGGAAATCACGCAGGGGCCGCCGCCCGATCAGCAGTCGATGGCGCTGCCGGCCATGGAGGCCCACAAGGCCGATCCGATGACCGGCGAAGACGAAATGGCAATGGCGATGGCCGGCGGCGACATGATGGCGCGCCAGAACATCGTTCGCGCCATGGCGAGCAATGCCGGAGCGTCGCTGGCGCCCGCCGGCGAAGGCGTCGCGCCACCGCAGCCGCGCAATCCGAACGATCCGGCCAGTTGGGGCAAGGTCGGCCGCAACGAGGCCTGCCCGTGCGGCTCAGGCAAAAAGTTCAAGCACTGCCACGGGCGTTACGTGTAGCGCTGAGACTGAAGCCGGTCCGTCGTTCCGGCTTCTGAATCCCGATCGCGAATTTCCGATTTTTAGAAGCCCGACCAGCGGTTGTTGAAGCTGCCCGCGGGGACGACCGGCTGCGCGCCGCTGATCATGCCGCCGCTTGGCGGCGGCGCATAGGCGCTCGCCTGCTGCTCGGGCGCAGGCTTGCCTGGAGCAGCCTTGGGCTTGGCCGCGGCCACATCCCGAGACTGTGCCGCGCCCGGCTGAGCCTTGGGGTGCACGCTGGCGGTGGCGGTTGGCGCAGTCCGCACCGAGGGCCGGAGCTTGGGACGCGACGCTGTCGCGGTCTGCGCCGGCGCGGCCACGGCCGGAGCCGGTTCCTGGGCCGCGTCACCCTTCGATCCAAACAAACCGCCAAAAAAGCCCGAGTGGCTGCCTTGATCGGCCGACGCAACGGCCGGTTCGGCCGACCCCCGCGACGCGAACATGCTGCCAAACATATTCCTGACCGAGCCGGGCTCAGCGGGCGCCGACGCAATCGCGGCCGTCATATCGGATTCCGAGCCCCGCGGCGGCGAGATGGCCGGCGGCAGGCGCCCGGGCTGCAGCGGCGGCACGTGGAGGTGGCCATTGTTGTCGTAGGTGTAGGCGGCGTCATCGAGCTTGGACACGAACACCCGGTTCATGCCGCCATCGGTCCCGGTGCTGATCGGCGCTTCCGCGACGTTTTCCCTGACCAACTGTGCATATTTGGAATTGTCGATCTGCTGCTTGGCCGCGACGGCACTGGCGATCGTCGGATCGATCTCGAATTTCGGGCAGCGCCCGGTCGGACTGAAGTTGAGCGGCCTGGCAGGATTATCCGGCGACACCGCATCAAAAACGTAGTGGCGGTCGCACACATTGACCTTGGGTTCGAGGTGCGACACCTGGAAATGGTCGTTGCCTTCCTTGATCATCTGCCAGAAGGCGAGATTGGGATTATTTCGGTGGCGAGCCATATTCGCCGGCGTCATCCGGAACGGATAAGCCTGAAGCTGAACTTCTTTCTGCCCGCCCAGAAACGCGTCGCGCGCCAGCGAATAAATCTCGCCGATCTCCTCGTCGGTCATGGCGTAGCAGCCGCGCGACGAGCAATCGCCGTGGATCATCAGGAACGCGCCGTGGCGATTGTTGGCGCGATCGTAGACGTTCGGAAACCCGGTATTGATGGCGAGATAGTAGTTGGAATTGGGATTCATCAAGCCGGGCGTAATTGGATAGAAACCCTCCGGCGCCTGACGATCGCCTTCCTTGACCTTCGGTCCGAGATCGCCCGACCAGCGGCAGATGGGATACACCTTGAGCAACGCGTAGCGTCCGCTCGTATCCTGCTTCCAGACCTCGAGCTCAGACTCTTCCTTGAAAACGCGGATGAGCAGCGGAGAATCCTTCGGCATGTTCTTCTGCTGAAGGGTCGCCAGCATCTGCGGCGACAACTCCTTCATCGCCCTGCCGGGGATATCATAGCCGTCTTCGCCGAAGCAGCCGCCAAGCATCAGCGCCGCGGCAAGGACCGCAGACGCCCAAAACGCACGCATAACGGGCGCGCGAGGCGGTGTGGCGCGGCTCAACTGGACACTCCCCGACGGATGGATCATCCCCATGCCATCACTGCCTAATCGTTATCTCTTAGCCATGGCTTTCGCAAGGCAGCCTCGTGCGCCGAAAACTTGCGCACCGGGGATAATGAAGCGTTAATTTTCGGCAAATTTGATCAGGAAATACAATACGCTGGCAACTTCCCCAGAGCCGGCAAGGATAGTCCGCGCCGGTCCAATTCCGGCAGCATTGTGGCGAGATCAGTGCGCCGCAAAGACCAGGGGAACTCGGTCGAGAGGTCGACTGTGCGTTAGCTCAGCGTCCGGCCGATCGCCAGGAATTTGTCGCGCCGCTGGCGAACGACGCCGGCCCGGTCAAGCTGGCGCAACTCCGCCAGTGCTGCGGCGATCACTTCGCCCGTTGCGGCGATGGCGGCCGCCGGTTCGCGATGGGCGCCACCGATCGGCTCCGGCACGATGGCATCGACGACGCCGAAGCGCACCAGATCCTGCGCGGTGATCTTCATCGCGGAGGCTGCGTCCTGCGCGCGCGTGGTGTCGCGCCAGAGAATCGAGGCGGCGCCCTCCGGCGAAATCACGCTGTAGATCGCGTGTTCGAGCATCATCACTTTATTGGCGGTGGCGATTGCCACGGCGCCGCCCGAGCCACCTTCACCGATGATGACCGCCACGTTGGGAACACCGATCTCGAGACAGGCCTCCGTCGAGCGGGCGATGGCCTCGGCTTGGCCGCGCTCCTCGGCGCCGATCCCCGGATAGGCTCCGGCGGTATCGATCAGCGCGACGACCGGGATGTCGAAACGATCCGCCATCGTCATCAGACGAACCGCCTTGCGATAGCCTTCAGGCCGCGCCATGCCGAAATTGTGCTTGAGCCGGCTGTCGGTATCCGAGCCCTTTTCATGACCGATGACGCAGACGGCCTCGCCGCGGAACCGCCCGAAGCCGCCGATGATAGCCGGATCGTCGCCATGCTTGCGGTCACCGGCCAGCGGCACGAACTCGGTGATCAGCGCGGCGATGTAGTCGAGACAGTGCGGCCGCTGCGGATGACGTGCGACCTGCGTCTTCTGCCACGGCGTCAACTCGCCATAGAGATCCTCAAGCGCGGCGGCCGCCTTGGCCTCGATGCGGCCGATCTCCTCGCCGATCGCGATCGCTTCGCCGCCGGCCTGCAGCGCGCGCAGTTCCTCGACCTTGGCCTCAAGCTCGGCCACCGGTTTTTCGAAGTCGAGATAAGAGCGCATCACAGAAATCGGTTGATTTTGACGACAGTTATGACGAAGGACGAACTGCGGACCACACTCACCCGCGCTGCGAAGATAAGTCAATCGAGACGCGCTCGGTTTCGACCTTGGGGCGTCAGCCTTCGCCCAGCGGATGCAGATCGCGCACCAGGCTTTTCAGCCGCTCCTCCAGCACGTGAGTATAGATCTGCGTCGTCGAAATATCGGCGTGGCCAAGCAGCGTCTGCACCACGCGCAGGTCGGCGCCGTTATGCAGGAGATGGCTGGCGAAGGCGTGGCGCAGCACGTGCGGACTGACCTGCTCGGCGCGCAGTCCCGCCGCGACCGCCAGCGTCTTGAGATCGCGCGCGAAGTGCTGGCGGCTGAGATGGCCGCTCTCGCCGAACGATGGAAACAGCCATTTTGATTTCGCATCGCGGCCCGACTTGGCATCGCGCTCGGCATCCGCGAGCAGCGCGAGATACGCCGCCATCGCGTTCTTGGCCGCGGTGTTGAGCGGAACCATGCGTTCCTTGTTGCCCTTGCCGCGCACGACGATCACGCGCGCATCACGGCGCGCGGCTGAAACCGGCAACGCCACGAGTTCCGAGACGCGCAGGCCGGTAGCGTATAGTGTCTCCAGCAGGCAGGAGAGGCGCGCTGCCCGAAGCCGTTCACGCAACGGCGCGGCCGGATCGCATGCCGCCGCCGCCCGCAGCAGCCGATCGACCTCCGCTATGCTTAAAGTCTTCGGCAGCGGACGGCTGCGCTTCGGTCCTTCGAGCACGGCGGCCGGATCGTCCTTGCGCAGTCCCTCGGCATAGAGAAAGCGGTAAAGCTGGCGAATGGCGGAGAGCCTTCGCGCGACGGTCGACGCGCGCATGCCGCGCTGCGCCAGCCGGCCCAGATAGGTGCGCAGGTCGCCGGTAGCGGCGCGCGCGAGCGAACCCTTGGCGTGGGCGAGGTCAGTGGCAAAATCCGCGAGGTCGCGCCCATAGGCCGCAAGCGTATTATCTCCCGCGCCGCGCTCCGCCGCCAGCATGTCCAGAAACAGCGCAATCAGGCGCTCGTCCGATTGTCGTACCGGCCGCGCCGCTTCCCGCGCCATCGTGCCGGCCTCAATGCGCCTGGTAAAATTTGGTGGGTGGAATGTAAACACTCATCTGCCGGGGCGTCGGCTGTACGAAATGCGCCAACGCATATAGACCGCCGTACACGGCGGCGCACAGGATCGCGACGATGGTGAGTAAACGGATCAGGCTCGGCATCGTGACAACGCCCGTGCTCACCCTATTGGTGCCGGAGAAGCGGAACGAGTACGATCACGTCCGGCTGGTTCTGACAAGGCCAACGACGTAGCCATGTCCGACAAGGTATCCGGCAAACGCCAAGGCATATGACTGATATTGCGCTACAAAATGACGCCAATGCGGCCCCGCTTGTGGCCGCGATTCGGGCCGCCTTGCAACGCCGCTCGGTGGTCTTGGTTGGCATGATGGGGGTTGGCAAGTCGTCGATCGGACGGCGGCTCGCGATGCGCCTCGCCATGCCGTTCGTCGACGCCGATACGGAGATCGAAAAGGCCGCGGGAATGACCATTCCGGAGATATTCGCCCGCCACGGCGAACCCGATTTCAGGAGCGGCGAGGCGCGCGTCATCGCCCGCCTGCTGGACAACGGCCCACAGGTGCTGGCGACCGGCGGCGGCGCTTTCATGAACGAGGCGACGCGCGCCGCCATTAAGGCCAAGGGCGTGTCGATCTGGCTCTCGGCGGAATTCGATGTGCTGATCCGGCGCATCGCCAAGCGCAAGGAAGACCGCCCGATGCTGCAGACCGACGATCCGGCCGAAACGCTGCGTCAGCTTCTCGAATTGCGCGACCCGGTCTATGCGCTGGCCGATCTCACCGTGCAGTCGCGGGAAACCCCGCACGATTCGATCGTCGGCGAGATCGTCGCCGCGCTGGCCGCGCATCTGAACGTCACGCCTCCCGCCGAGCAAAAGGACGGCGCATGACTGTGCAAGTCCGCAACGCGCCCGCCGCGGGCGAACCGGAGCTCGTGAAGGTCAGTCTCGGCCCACGAAGCTACGACATCGTGATCGGGCGCGGCGTCGCCGATTCGCTCGGCGCGCGCATCGCCGCGCTGCGGCCAGGCGCGAAGACTTTCATCGTCGCCGACGAAAACGTGGCGCGGCTGATCCAGCCCGGGATCGTGCAGGCGCTGGGCCGCGCCGGCGTGCAGACCGACAGCATCGTCGTTCCGCCCGGCGAGAGCTCAAAGAGCTTTCCCATCTTCGAGCGGGTGTGCGAGGCGATCGTTGCCGCACGCATCGAGCGCGGCGATCTCGTGATCGCGCTCGGCGGCGGCGTGATCGGCGACCTCGCCGGCTTCGCCGCGGCGGTGGTGCGCCGGGGCCTCGACTACGTGCAGGTGCCCACCACGCTGCTGGCTCAGGTTGATTCCTCGGTCGGCGGCAAGACCGCCATCGATTCCAGCCACGGCAAGAATCTGATCGGCGCGTTTCATCAGCCGATCCTGGTCGTTGCCGATACCGCGCTGCTTGATACGCTGCCGATCCGCGAATTCCGCGCCGGCTATGCCGAAATGGCGAAGTACGGATTGCTCGGCGACGCCGCCTTCTTCGACTGGCTCGACGCCAACTGGAAAGAGGTGTTCGCGGGCGGCAAATCGTCCGCAAGTTCCGCGCGCGAGCACGCCATCGCCGTGAGCTGCCGCGCCAAGGCCGCGATCGTCGCCCGCGACGAGCGTGAGACCGGCGACCGGGCGTTGCTCAATCTCGGCCACACCTTCGGCCACGCGCTGGAAGCGGCCTGCGGCTATTCCGACCGGCTGCTCCATGGCGAAGCCATCGCCATCGGCATGGCGCTCGCCTTCGACTTTTCGGCGAGCCGGCAAGGACTGTGTACCAAGGCCGAGGCCGCGCGCGTGATCCGCCATTTGACCGCGGCCGGACTGCCGACACGGATCCAGGACATTCCGCCGCCCCTGCCCTCCATCGGCGAATTGATGGAACTGATTGCCCAGGACAAGAAAATCAAGCGCGGCAGGCTTACATTTATTCTGGTGCGCGGCATCGGCGACGCCTTCATCGAAACCGGCGTCGATGCCGCCGAAGTGCGTGGATTTTTGAGCGAGAAGCTTGCGGAGCGATGACGCTTATCGACTGGTTGACCGTTGCGGCGATTTTTATCTGTCTCCTGGTGTCGGCGTTCTTTTCCGGGAGCGAGACCGCGCTGACGGCATCGTCGCGCGCCGCCATGCTGCGGCTGGAACGGCAAGGCAGGCGTGAGGCCGGCATCGTCAACCGGCTTATGGCGACGCGCGAGCGGCTGCTGGGCGCGTTATTGTTCGGCAACAACCTGACAAACATTGCGGCCTCGACGCTGGCGACCGGTCTGCTGCTGACATTCTTCGGCAAGGCCGGCGAAATCTACGCCACGCTAGGGATGACAGTGCTGATCTTCGTGGTCTGCGAAGTGCTGCCGAAAACCGCCGCCTTCAACATGCCCGACCGCATGGCGCTTGCAGTGGCGCAGCCGATCGACCGCATGGTGCGCTGGTTTCTGCCGATCCTCAAAGCGGTCGAATGGCTGGTGCGGCTCATTCTGGGCGCTGTCGGCATGCCGGTCGGCAAGCTCCAGTCGATCCTGTCGCCGCGCGAGGAATTGCGCGGCGCGGTCGATCTCCTGCACCGCGCCGGCGTCGTGGAAAAATTCGACCGCGACATGATGGGCGGCGTGCTCGATCTGCGCGAGCTCACGGTTTCCGATGTCATGGTCCACCGCACCAAAATGGTGATGCTGGACGCCGACGAGCCGCGGCAAGCGCTGGTCGATGCGGCGCTCGCCGCAGCGGTGACGCGGCTGCCGCTGTGGCGCGGCACCCCCGACAACATCATCGGCGTGCTGCACGCGAAAGATTTGCTGCGCGCGCTTCATGACGCCGGCGGCGACGCCGCAAAGATCGACATCCCGGCGCTGGCGACCCGGCCGTGGTTCGTACCCGACACCACGCCGCTCTATGAACAGCTCAAGGCATTTCGCGCCCGCAAGACGGCGCTGGCGCTGGTGGTCGACGAATACGGCGAACTCGAGGGGCTGGTGACGCTCGAAGATATCGTCGAGGAGATCGTCGGCGACATCAGCGACACGCAGGACATCGCGGTGCCGGGCGTTCGCGCGCTGCCCGACGGCTCGGTCAACGCCGACGGTTCGGTGCCGGTGCGCGATCTCAATCGCGCGATGGACTGGAATATCCCCGACGACGAGGCGACGACCATCGCGGGCGTCGTCATTCACGAGGCGCGCTCGATTCCCGAGCCGGGACAGAGCTTCACCTTCCACGGCTTTCGCTTCACCGTCCTGCAGAAGAACCGCAATCGCATCACTGCATTGCGCGTTACCCCGCTTGCGCGCAAAGTCGCCGCGAAGGCAAGCTGATGTTTCTCCCCGGGAGGGCGAGGAAAGATAAAACAAACGGAGAAGGCAAAGACAATGGCCAATGGCACTTACGAAACGGTCAAGATCGAGCGCGACACCGGCGCTAATGAGGGCATTACCTGGGTGATCCTCAATCGGCCGGAAAAGCGCAATGCGATGAGCCCGCAACTGCATTTCGATATGGCCGACGTGCTCAACGAGCTGGAGAGCGACCCCCGCACCAAGGTCATCGTGCTCACCGGCGCCGGCGAGGCCTGGTGCGCCGGGCAGGATCTGAAGCTTTATTTCCGCGAGCTCGACACCAAGCCGGCCGAGCGCGCGCGCGCCGCGTGGGCGAGCCACTACTGGCGCTGGCAGAAACTGTTCACCTATCCGAAGCCGACCATCGCCATGGTCAACGGCTTCTGCTTCGGCGGCGGCTTCACCCAGCTGATCGCCTGCGACTTCGCCATCGCGGCGGAGGACGCGAAGTTCGGCCTGTCCGAAGTGAACTGGGGCATCCTGCCGGGCGGGTTCGTCTCCAAGGCGCTGACCGACGCGCTGTCGCTGCGCGATGCGGTCTGGCTGGCGATGACGGGCGAGACCTTCGACGGCAAGCAGGCCGAGAAGATCCGGCTCATCAACAAAGCCGTGCCGCGCGCGCAATTGCGCGAGGAGACGGTCGCGCTGGCGCAGCGCCTGTTGAAGCTCAACCCCGAAGTGCTGCGGGCGACCAAGATTGCGGTCAAGAATGTGCGTGTCGTTCCGCATGAGCAGGCCGGTGATTACCTTGCGGCCAAGACCCAGGAGATGCGCCTCCAGGACAAGGAAGGCGGCCGCGCCAAAGGCATGGCCCAATTCCTCGACGACAAGAGCTACCGCCCGGGCTACGGCCCGTACGCGCGCGCCGAACAGAAGGCGTAGGCCCATAGGGCGACACTCCGGTCTCCGGCCTCCCCCTTTTGGGGGGAGGTCACTACATGACTCCATGGCCTGCGATGCGCGGGCCGAGGGAAGTTGGGAGACCCGGCATGGACGAGAAAACCAAAGTCGCTCCGATGGCGATCGGTCCCGCGACCGAGCCGATCAATGCGGGCGTCCGCATCGGCCACGTGCATCTGAAAGTCGCCGACCTGGATCGCGCGCTCGCGTTCTATTGCGGCGTGCTCGGCTTCGAATTGACCCAGCGCGTGCGCGGCGCCGCCTTCATTTCGGCCGGCGGTTATCACCATCACATCGGACTCAACACCTGGGAAAGCCACGGCGGTTCGCCACCGCCCATGGGCACGACGGGCCTATATCATCTGGCGATCCTTTATCCGACGCGGGCACAGTTGGCCGACGCCCTGCGCCGGCTGATCGAAGCCAAGATTCCCCTCGAAGGCGCCTCCGACCACGGTGTCAGCGAAGCGCTCTATCTGCGCGACCCGGATGACAACGGCGTCGAGCTTTATTGGGACCGGCCGAAGGAAAATTGGCCGCACACCGAGGACGGCAAGCTCGCCATGGTCACCGAGCGGCTCGATCTGAAAGATTTGCTAGGTGAGCTTGAATCCGTGAACGGGTAAATCGCGGTCCGCGAGCGCGCGCGACATGACCCGCGTTCTTGGCATCCTTCGATTTATAGCAGCGCTTACCGGCATGTCGGTCGATTCCGTTCCCCTCGCGTCATTTCGGCGCAATATCTGCCAGAAAATCCATGACTGCGCGAACCCGGGCGGTGCGTAAAAGATCGCGATGGGTGACGAGCCAGAGTGGAACCGAGCGCACTCGTTCTGCTGGAATAAGCCGTATCAGCTCGGGATCGTCATCCGCCGCAATGCAGGGAAGTATCGCGGCTCCAAGCCCCGCCTTGCAAGCCGCGAACTGGACGTGACGCGAGTTTGCGGCGAATACGACTGGCGCTTTGGCAGCGTGCTTCTCGAACCAGTCACCACCGCGAAATTGGCTTTCATCGGTCCAGGTAATCACGTCGATGTCGGGGGCGCTTTTTTGATCCGCTGTGAGCTTCCGCTCTCCGGCCAGTGATTTTGATACGTAGACGGCGCAGTTCCAGGTCCCAATCTGTCGGACCACGTAATCACCGTGGTTTGGGCGAACAGTGCGGATCGCGACGTCGGCTTCGCGACGAGTAAGATTTGCGACGTCCCAGTTGGACACTATCTCCACCACGATGCCCGCATGGCTGCGCCGGAATTCAACAAGGCGCGGCGCGATGATGAAGCTTGCGATGTCTTCCGCGGTAGCGACGCGCACCTTGCCCGAGGCGCGAAGATCGCGGCCAAACGCTTCGCGTTCGAGCGACAGCACGGCTTCTTCCACCTCCTCGGCCTTCTGCCGGATGGCTTCACCGCTTTCGGTCAGGGTGTAGCCATTCTGGCTGCGGTCGAACATGCGTGTACCCAGCCGCTGTTCGAGAATCATGATGCGGCGGCCTACGGTCGCGGCGCTCGTCTTCAGCGCGCGAGCAGCCCCCGTCAGGCTACCGGTGCGCGACACCGCGAGGAGATACTTGAAATCATCCCATTCCATGGGTTTTCAAATTTGAAAAGCTACTTTGTGATATTCGCTCTACGTCATTCAAATCTCAAATGGTAGCCTACCGTTGTTTTCTTCCCGATTTTCAAAGTCTGCTGCGGAGGCCGCCATGTCCCACATCAGCCGCCGCGCTTTGCTGGCCGGCGTTTCGGCGTGCGCCGCGATGCCCGCCTTGGCCAAGACCTGGCCCGACCGGCCAATTACGCTGATCCATGGTTTTCCGGCGGGTGGCCCGGCGGACACGGTCTCGCGCATCATCGCTGATGGCGTGTCCCGTCATTTAGGCCAGCCGGTCGTGGTCCAGGCAAGGCCGGGCGCGACGGGCACCGCGGCCGGCGGCATTGTCGCGCGCGCGCAACCGGACGGCTACACGTTAATGACCTTGCCGGCGACCTATCCGAGCACCGCAGCAATGTTGCGATCGCTACCGTACCGGCCCGTGGACGACTTCAGCTTCATCAGCACGATAAGCGAGTACCCGCTTCTCCTGGCGACCTATCCCGATAGTGGGATGCAAACCGTAGCCGAGGTGATCAGCCGGGCGCGCTCCCGCAGCGTTCCGCTCCTGTATGGCACCGCCGGGATCGGCTCGCCGATGCATCTGACGATGGAGCTGTTCGCGCTAAAGACCGGGATCAAGCTGCAGCATGTGCCGTATCAGGGCGGCATGCCAGCGGCAACCGACTTGCTTGCAAAGCGCATCGATCTCATGATCGATCCGCCAACCACGCTGATGCAGTTCGTTAAGAGTCAGAGGCTGCGTGGTATTGCGGTGACAGGCACGCAGCGGCTCGCGCCGCTGCCTGAAGTTCCGACGATGATCGAGTCGGGCTTCGTCGAGCTTTCTGTCGTGGCATATAACGGATTGGTCGCACCTCATGGACTGCCCGAAGACATTCTGATCAAGATCGAAGACGCGCTTGCGGCAAGCCTCTCGGAGGCTGGAATCGCCGCAAGACTTAGGTCCACCGGAAACGAGCCACATCTAATGCGACCTGAAGAGTTCAGGGCGCGCGTCGCCGCAGATATCGAACGATGGAAGGACGTGGTCGATAAGGCGCACGTTGCCCGTATCTAGGCGATTTGATTGTTTCAGTCCTGCCCGAGCGCGTCCTACCACGCACTTGAGACCGGTATCGGCCGTTGGTTATTTATTCGCACTACGCTATTGCCGACACCACTGGCTTGCGCCTGGATATTGATCCCAAACTTCACTGATTGTAATCGCCGCTTGCTTTCGGCCATGCCGCCGACGTTGACAAAACAACGCCGCTCCACCATCTCACCCGCGCATGGGTGTGACCGACCATAGTTAGCCGGCTCTTCCTGACCCCGCCTCGCGGCGTCAGGCCGGGCGCGCTTTTGCGCCCGGAAGCGGAGCCGCATCATGCCCAATCTCAAACCTTACCGGACCAAGGCCCAGAAAGCCGAGGCGCGGCGCACCGCGCGCAAGGGCGCGGACGGCGCGTGGCGCTCGAACGCGCCGTTCTCAATCCACGGCGAACCGGGCGCGTGGTACTGGGACGAAAGCCATAAAGTCCCGGTGCGCGAGCCCAGGCGCCCGCGAAACCGGAGGGAGGCGGCGGAATAGCGCCCGGCTGAACGGCGCGGTTCACTGCGGCTGCCGCAACTGTGGTAGCTTTTGCTCCAGTCGGTGTCGCGCCGTTCGCGCCGGATTCCCGCCGCACGCAACGGCGGCTCAATGCGCAACTGAATTCGCGCTGCCAATGGGTGGCAACCAATGGAGTCAAAAAGTACCGTGGTCGTTGCGCTGAGACATTTCGCGTGGGTTTTCTTTTTGCAAGTCATTCTCGTCGCTCTCGGCAACCCCGGGTTTGCTCGGAATATTGTGCCCGCCCATCCGCTCGACCCGCTGACGGCCAAAGAGTTGACCGTCGTGCGCGACGTGCTGAGAGCGAGCGGCGCATTTTCACCAAGCACAAACTTTGTTTGGGTCGAACTTGACGAGCCCGCCAAAGCCGCAGTCGAGGGATTTCGGCCGGGCACAGATTTTCCGCGCCGAGCGAGACTCACCGCCGTCGACTACGACAAGATGAAGACCTTCGAGGTCGTCGTCGACATCGGCGCGAGACGCATTGCTTCAATCAAAGACCTCGGTGGCTTGCAGCCTGGAATCGACGGGCGCGACATCGCCATCGCACGCTCCGTGGTGGACTCCGACGCCGCGATCAAGCAGGCATTGATCCGCCGCGGCATGAAAATTCCGGGCAAGGTCTCCGAAGCGGTTCAGGTTCTTTACTACTCGATAGGCCACGATGCCTCGTTTGATGATAACCGGCACCGTCTCATGCGGGTGGTGTTTGCATCCGACCAGACTGCCGTAAACACGAACAGCCCGTTCGTCGACGGCGTTATGGCGGTTATCGACCTTTATGCACGAAAGGTCATACGAATATATGATCGGGCGGGCGTTCCGAACAGCAAGGTTCCTCACGATATATTCGACCCGAAATACCGCACCGTCCTTAATCAATCAGACCGCAAAGCGGATCAGCAGCATCCTGGCGACATCCACATTGAACAGAATGTCGTCTCCTGGCGGAATTGGCGGTTTCGATACGGCTTCAATCTGCGCGAAGGGCTGGTGTTATACCAAATCGCGGTCAATGACGGGGTCAAGTGGCGGTCCGTCGTCTATCGCGCATCCGTATCGGAGACCCTGACGTCTTACCTTGACCCGAGCAGCTTCTGGTCTTGGCTGGAAGTCCTGGACGAAGGCGGCGGCGGCCTCGGCTACGATTCGCTGGCGGTTCGGCCCGGCCGCGAAGTGCCCGATGCTGCCACCGCACTCAACGTGTTGTTGCCAAACCCGACGCGGCCGAACTTCAGCAGCACGTACGACAGGAGGATCTACATTTACGAGCGTGACGGCGGCAATCTTATGTACTATCGGCAGGGCGATCGAACCGCGCACGCGAGGGCCAAGGAACTGGTCGTCGGATTTTTTGCCTCGCTGGGCAACTACGATTACGGCTTCAATTGGGTTTTCAAGCAGGACGGCTCTTTCGCCTTCGAGGTCGAGCTCGCCGGCGAGGTCTTGACCAAGTTCGTTGAAGCAAAGAAATGCCAGACTTGCGCCACGAGCGCGAATGGGACCGGAAGCGATGGCCACGGGCCCGAAGCACGGGGCGACGATCGGTATGGCACGCTCGTTTACCCGAACGTCGTGGCGCTGAACCATCAGCACTGGTTCAACTTGCGCCTCGACTTCGATATCGACGGCACCCAAAACGCCGTCATGGAAAACAATATCCGCCGGGTCGACCGAGATGATCCGCGCAAAGGGCCCGACGGCGAACCCGCTTTCACGGAAACGCACACGGTCTTTGCCCGCGCGGTGGACGCCAAGCGCGATGCCGACCATGAAACATCCCGAAGCTGGACGGTCTATAATCCGGCATCCGTAAATCAGCTCGGCCGGCCGGCCGGCTATATGATCATGTCCGGCGAAAACGGCATGGCCGAATTTCCGATGCGGCGCGAGAAAGGCACGGTCGGCTTCGCTTTTCACCACCTTTGGGTGACACCGTTGCGCGACCGGGAGCTTTACGCAGCCGGCGCGTATCCGGACCAGGCCAAGAACGACTATCGCGACACGCTTTATCACTATGCCAACGATGATTCGATCTACGATAAAGACATAGTCGTATGGTACTCGCTCGGCATGACGCACGTGCCGCGCGTGGAAGATTATCCGCTCATGTCGGACGTCAAACTTGGCGTCAGCTTTCTTCCCGATGGCTTTTTTTCGCGCAATCCGGCCCTCGGTCCCTCGCCGGGTCGCTGACCTCCATTTGTGAAAAAGACCAAATCCCGGAAGGCGCCACCTTGTCGCCATCGGGCGATCCTGATATTTTTGTTCGCGGAGACAAGGCCTCACTGACTGGAGGGGACTATGAAGAAGCTGATACTTACTGTTCTTATCGCGCTTGGTCTTGTCGGCGGACTGACGGCAACCTTCGCGCCTTCCGCTGACGCCGGACAACATAAGTGCAAAAGTGGCGATGGCTGTTAGTTAAGAGCCCGCTTAGTTAGACCGAAATTCTCATGACAGCGGCGGAGAGATCTCCGCCGCTGTTTTCTTTTGCGCAAAAGCACGCTTCAACTGGTTGACCGCAACTGGTTGTCCGCCGTAGAGCGCTGGTTTGCCGCATCGGCAGCGCCTATTTTATCGGGAGAGCGGCGGTCACTTCCCGAGCGCGCTTCTCGCATTCCGCATGCAGCAGCACCGGAATCTCCACCTGCGCGTCGATTGCCGACTCGTCGACCTGCATTTCGCCGCAGGCCCGGAATTCGGCAAGCGCCTCCGGCAATTTGCCCGCCGCTTGAAGCGCCCTGCCGATCCGCTGGTGGGTCAGTGCAAGATTTCTCTGCCAGCTGGCCCGGAATTTGTCCTTGGCGACAAGCGCCGCATAAATTCGCAAGGCTTCCTTGAAGTCCGCAAGTGCCGCATCGCTTTTGCCCTCAGCGAGCAGCACGTCCCCTCTTCCGATGTAGCCGTTGGCGAGAAACCGACGCCAATCGCCCTGCTGTATGTTTCTCGCCGCGACCTCCTTCGTACCGGCGATGTAGAGCGTGTAATTCTTGAGCGCCTCTTCTTGTTGGCCCTGGGCCAGGCGGATTGCGCCAATGCGTTCGTAGCTGATCAATAAATCAAGCTGGTAGGTATAATTGGGTGAATTCGGACTTTCCTTTTCGACCTTCGCGACGAGCCCTTGCGCCACTCGCTGATAGGCGAGAAAGTGATCAAGCGCGGCATCGATCTGATTCAGATGCCGCAACGCATCGCCCATCCTTTCCTCCGCCAACGCCAAGCGCCGGATCCATTCGTTCTTCGCGTCAACACGTCCGGCAAGTTTCTCAACAAGACCATGGAACGTCTTGTAGCCGGAAAGCGCCCCCTCAAAGTCTTTCTCGGCATATAGATCGTCGCCAATCCTTTCCTGGATATAGGCCAGATCCCGCTGCAGATCCGGATTCGACGGATCGTTTTGGATGAGCTTGTCAATCACGAGTTTGGCTTCGCTGTACCTTTTCAAGGCGGTGTCGAAGTCTCCTTTCTGCTCGAGGGCGTCGGCGATGCTGACATTGCTTGTGGCGAGATCGCGGCGATAATCCTGATCGTTGGGCTTGTCCGCCGTGAGCCTATCGGCGAGGGCCTTCATTTTGTTGGCTTTTTCCAGGGCGATTTGTCCGCCGCCCGGAACGACAAGATACGCAGCACTCAACGTCTGCAGTAAGCGCCATTCCACCGCGAGCGTGGCGTCATCTCCACGTTCGTTCTCGAGGTCACTTACGGTCTTGCTCGGCGCGTCGAGCAGGCGTAGCGCCACCTCAGTCGAAAGGATGCCCTTGCCGATCAGGTCGCCCACCAGGCCGACGGTCGCTTCGCCGCCAAGAAGCGCCCGATTGCGTTCTTGCTCGGCCCGATTTCGCTCCTGGTTCGCCAGGTAGCCGAGAACCGAAGCTGCGATGGTCGTCAGAGCGAATACCGCCGCCGCCGCCCGGAAGAACCACTCCCACCAGCGCGCGTGCCGGTACGAAATGTCGATGAACTCCAGCGCTCCTTTCTCGAACGCTTCGTGCCAGCGCTTGGCGAGATCGAGCGCATTGGCCAGAAGCGGATCGCGCAGCAGATAGCTGTTCTTGTGGCGCGCATCGGCCGTGCGATATTCCGCCTCCGCCTCTTCCACGGCCGTGCGCGTCCGCAATTCATCGCGGTCTTGCGCTATCTGGTGTTTGGCCCGCTCCCAATGGGTGATCAACGCCTCATGCGCGACTCGAACGCGCGGCCCGGCGCCGTCGTCTCCGGCCACGAGCAACCGCACGTCGCGATGCAGAAACGCATCGACAAACTGCCGCTCCGGACTGCCCTCGGCGAATCGGGCCATCGGCACAGGTCGCGCGGTGGCCTCGGCGGCGGACCGGCTGACGGTCACCAACATCCGCAGCACAGCGGGCAGCTTCGCTTTGGCCTCCGGCGGCAACGCCGAATAGGCGGCCTCGGCGCGCGTCGCGATGGCCCCTTTAAGACCTCCGAGTTCGCGCGTCGACGCGTAGCGAAGCGTCGTGTCGCGGCGCTCCTGAACGTCTTTGAGAAAGAGCGCATCGAGCAAAAACGACAGTAACGGCAGCGCGCCCGGCTCCCGCGATGCCTCCTCGGCGAGAGCAGCGTCCAGCCGCACTTCGCTCCGCGCCTCGGCCTCGAACGACAAACCGGCCGCCTCGGCGGGCCGTCGGATCATCTCCGTAATCTCCGCCTGACTCGGCGGCAGCAGATCGAGCCGGCATTTGCCTTCCGCCAAAGCAACGAGCTGCGGCGTTTCGGCAGCACGGTGCCAGTAATCGCTGCGCATCGTCGCAATGACGAACACGCGTTTGCTGTCCATCAGGCCCTTCAAACACAGAATGAACGCTTCACGCTGTTCCGGCGTCACCTCCGCGAGGGTGAACAGTTCCTCCAGTTGATCGACGACCAAAATCAGCCGCACCTCCTCGAAGGACAGGAGGTCGCCCTTGTCGCGCGCAGCATGTTCGCGTGTGGTCAAAGCGGAAACGATCGGAAAGCTCGGGTGAGCGGCGGCGGTTTGCAGATGCTTGGCGAGTGCGGCCAGATCCTGGCCGCTGAGCAACTCGGGAAGAGCGCGCCCGCCGGACAATCCGGTCGCGAGCGCCATGAATGGTCCGCCCGGATGGCCACCCGGCCGAACGACCGCATGACGCCACTGGCCGACGCTCGGCACAACACCGCGTACTGTCAGCGCGGGCACGATGCCGGCTTGCGCCAGGGAAGATTTTCCGGCCCCGCTTGCGCCAAGCACCAGAAGGAAGGGACGTCCGCCTTCAGCAGAATCGACCAAATTCTCGACCGCCGTCTTCGTCGCATCGCTGCGTCCGAAAAAGATCGGGGCGTGTTCGAAGAGATAGGTTTCCAGCCCGCGAAATGGACTGCCCGTGAGCCATGTGGCCGAAGCCGAAGTGACCGTCCTGCTTGCAGCCTGACCCACACGCCGCTCGATCAGGCGGCGCAAGTCACTTTCGAGCTTGAGCTCGAAGTTATCGAGGTCGTCAAACTCGGCAAACGCAGCGCGGATTTCGCCCCGGTCCACAAAGTGGCGTGTCCAGAATGTTTCGAGGCTCTCGAGTTGCCGGCCGAGTTCGGCAATATCGGCCGCCGTACGGAATTCCGCCTTCGGCGATGCTCTCTTTTTGTATGCCAGAAGATCGGGAACGCCCTTTGTTGAATTTGCCGCCACCGCAGCCTCGTATTCCCACTCGGTACCGGTCACGGGCGCACGTCCGTCGATGCCCCGATACTGCTCCTTTGGCAAAGGCGTGCCGAGGCGCGACCATAAAATCAGCACCACAATGTCCGTTTCACCCGGCGGGACTATTGCGTCCTGAAAATGCCCGGACGCGAGCATGGGCTCGGTCTCCCAAAGATAGGGCTTGATCTCGAAGAAGCGCCCGTAATCTTTGGCGAGCTTTTCAATAACCAGTGCGGCGCGCCGACGTTCGGCGCTGACATCGCCAGGCGAGGAAATGAAAATACGGAACGGCAGTGGCGCCTGCTGCTCCCCTGGCGCCGCGACATGAATTGCCAGCGCATCCATCCCTGCCGCCAGCTCGTTCGCCAGCACGGCATTGATCATGCGTTGGCGTTCGAGGCGGCTCTTCCCGCGAAACGCTTCGGAGACGATGTGAAGCAGAAAGCGCGCATCGCAGCCTTGGGAGCAGCCCGGAAGGACCTGCGGCTCGACACGCAGGCTCTCGGGTGCGAAGGCAGCGCGCAACTTTTCCATGATAAGCTCACGGGTCTGCATGTTTGGCCTTGTAACCCGGATCGCGCGTCAAGGAAATCGGCGGCCCCAACAGCCCGGTACGGTCGGACGGAGATGCACTACATCCCCTCGCCTGGCGCCGCGGCGTGGATCGCCAGCGCGTGCACGCCGCCCGAAAGCTCGCTGGCGAGCGCGGCGTTGATCATGCGGTGGCGTTCGAGGCGGCTCTTCCCGCGGAAGGCATCCGACACGATATAGAGCCGGTAATGCGTCTCACCGCCGGGGCGGTGCCCGGCGTGGCCGGCGTGCTGATGCGACTTGTCCTCGACGCGCAGGCTTTGCGGAGTGAAAGCCTTGCGCAACTTTTCGGTGATCAAATCCTGAGTTCCCATAGCCCAAGCCTTACCGGCCGTGTGCCAAATCGGCAATGACCGCGACACGTGAAATTGCACCATGTCAAGTCTTGCGGGTGTCATCGCGGCGCTCGCATAATCGGATTCGATGAGTACCAATTCGCCGCTCTTTGATCGCATCCGGGTCAAGCCCGGCCAGGACCGCAGGCCGCGCACCCATTTGCCGGGCTGCCAATGGCCGGGCTGCGCCGAGGGCGCGACGCATCGGGCGCCGAAGGGGCGGTTGCGCGCCGCCGAATATTGGCAGTTCTGCCTCGAGCATGTGCGCGAATACAACAATTCGTACAATTTCTTCGCCGGCATGAGCGACGATGCCATCGCCAGATACCAGAAGGACGATGTCACCGGTCACCGCCCGACCTGGAAGATGGGCTCGCTGGGGGGCAAACGCACCCGTCCGTCGCGTCCCGACTTCCGCCAGTCGGGGTGGGCCGCCGAGGACCCGTTAGGCCTGTTCGGTGAAGGCGCGGCACCCGGGAACGGCCATGCGCGGCCGTCAAGCGAGGGCCGTAAAATCCTCAATGCACAGCGGCGGGCGCTTGACGTGCTGGGGCTTGAGCCGGACGCCAAACGGGCCGATATCAAGGCTAGATTTAAGGTGTTGGTGAAACGGCATCATCCCGACGCCAATGGCGGCGATCGCGGCTCCGAAGACCAGCTGCGGGAGATTATCACCGCCTATAATTACCTGAAATCTGCGGGCTTTTGCTAATCCCCACCGCTTCGCCCAAAGCCCGCTGCGGTGGCTTTCGCGGCGCCACCCGTTTCTGCTAGATGTATCGCGATATTCGACCGTCGGCCGCCGCAGCGCCGGTCGCGCTTCGGGTACGCTTGAAGGTCACGGAGGAGCAATGACTCTCGCCACTGAAACAGAATCCGGCTTGCCGGACATGAAGGTGTCGGTCCGGCAGGTGTTCGGCATCGACAGCGAACTCGAGGTGCCGGCCTATTCGGAGCCGGACGCCTACGTCCCCGAAATCGATGCCGATTACCGCTTCGACAAGCCGACCACGCTTGCCATCCTGGCCGGGTTTGCCCGCAACCGCCGCGTCATCGTCACCGGCTATCACGGTACCGGCAAGTCGACCCATATCGAGCAGGTCGCCGCCCGGCTCAACTGGCCGTGCGTGCGCGTCAACCTCGACAGCCACATCAGCCGCGTCGATCTGATCGGCAAGGACGCCATCGTGATCCGCGAAGGCATGCAGGTCACGGAATTCCGCGACGGCATTCTGCCGTGGGCGCTCCAACACAATGTCGCGATCTGCTTCGACGAATATGACGCCGGCCGCCCCGACGTGATGTTCGTCATCCAGCGCGTGCTGGAATCCTCGGGCCGGCTGACGCTGCTTGACCAGAACAAGGTGATCAAGCCGCATCCGTCGTTCCGCCTGTTCGCCACCGCCAATACGGTCGGTCTCGGCGATACATCGGGCCTCTATCACGGCACCCAGCAGATCAACCAGGGCCAGATGGACCGCTGGTCGATCGTCACCACGCTCAATTATCTGCCGCACGACAACGAGGTCGACATCGTGCTCGCCAAGGCGAAGCACTACCGCACGCCGGAAGGCCGCGACATCGTCTCCAAGATGGTGCGCGTGGCCGATCTGACGCGCAACGCCTTCATGAACGGCGATCTGTCGACGGTGATGAGCCCGCGCACGGTGATCACGTGGGCGGAGAATTCGGAAATCTTCGGCGATATCGGCTTCGCCTTCCGGCTCACCTTCATCAACAAGTGCGACGAGCTCGAGCGGCCGCTGGTGGCTGAGTTCTATCAGCGCTGCTTCGGACAGGAATTGCCGGAGAGCGCGGTGAACGTCGCGCTGAGCTGACAGGCATCGTCATGCGCGGGCCTGACCCGTGCATGCATCTTTTGCGCGCAGAAGATGGATTGCCGGGTCGAGCCCGGCCATGACGATGAGGGAAACGCGAACGATGGCTTCCAACGTCAAACCCAAAGCTCCCGTCAAGGACGCGCCGACCGAACCGTTCAAGCAAGCGGTCGGCGTCTGCCTGCGCGCCATCGCCGGCAAGGGCGATCTGGAAGTGTCGTTTGCGGCGGAGCGTCCCGGCCTCGCCGGCGGCAAGGCGCGGCTGCCCGAGCCGCCCCGACGGCTTAACGAGCGTGAGGCCTCGATCGTGCGCGGCCACGCTGACGCCATCGCGCTCAAACTCGCCTGTCACGATCCGGCCGTGCACCGCAAGCTCGCGCCGGGCGGACAGCAGGCTCGCGCGGTGTTCGAGGCCATGGAACAGGCCCGCGTCGAGGCGATCGGCTCGCGCCGCATGGGCGGCGTGAAGAAAAATCTCGCCGCGATGCTCGACGACCGCTTTCACCGCGGCAAGTTCGACGAAATTACCGACCGCGCCGATGCGCCGATCGAGGATGCGCTCGCCATGCTGGTGCGCGAGCGCCTCACCGGCGAGGTGCCACCGGTGGCGGCGAAGAAACTGGTCGAACTGTGGCGGCCGCTGATCGAGGATCGCGCCGGCAAGGATCTCGATCGGCTCGAACGCGTGCTCAACGATCAACGCCGCTTCGGCGATGTCGTCCACGACCTGCTCGATTGTCTCGACATGGGCGAGGACCGATCGAGCGAATCCGACGAGGAAGAGGGCGAGGACGGCGAGCAGGATACCCGCAAGGACGAACAAGGCCAGGACGGCGATGCGTCCGACTCCGCCGAAACCGAGCGTATGAGCAGCGAGGCCGAAGCGTCGGCCGAACAAATGCCCGACAGCGCTTCCGAAGCAGTCGACGCGCCGGCTGCCGATATGGCCGATGACGCCGAGATGGGCGATTCGGAAACGGCGGCCGAGCCATGGCGCCCGCGCAACCATCGCAACGAGCCGCGCGGACCGGATTATCGGCCGTTCACATCGAAATTCGACGAAACCATCGGCGCCGAGGATCTGTGCGAGGCGGAAGAACTCGATCGGCTGCGCGGCTATCTCGACAAGCAGCTGTCGCATCTGCAGGGCGTCGTCGCTCGCCTTGCCAATCGGCTGCAGCGGCTGTTGCTCGCGCAGCAGAACCGCGCCTGGGAGTTCGATCTCGAAGAAGGCCTGCTCGATCCGGCGCGGTTGTCGCGCGTCATCGTCGATCCGATGCACCCGCTGTCGTTCAAGCGCGAGAAGGACACCGACTTCCGCGACACGGTGGTGACGCTGCTGCTCGACAATTCCGGCTCGATGCGCGGCCGGCCGATTACCGTTGCGGCGACCTGCGCCGACATCCTGGCACGCACGCTGGAGCGCTGCGGCGTGAAGGTCGAGATTCTCGGCTTCACCACGCGCGCCTGGAAAGGCGGGCTGTCGCGCGAGGCCTGGCTCGCCCAGGGCAAGCCGGCCAATCCGGGGCGGCTCAACGATCTGCGCCACATCATCTACAAGTCGGCCGACGCGCCGTGGCGGCGCGCGCGCAAGAATCTCGGCCTGATGATGCGCGAAGGCCTGCTCAAGGAAAACATCGACGGCGAGGCGCTGGACTGGGCGCATAAGCGCCTGCTCGCGCGCACCGAGACGCGCAAGATCCTGATGATGATTTCCGACGGCGCCCCGGTCGACGATTCGACGCTGTCGGTCAATCCCGGCAATTATCTGGAACGCCACCTGCGCTGGGTGATCGAGGACATCGAAACCCGGTCGCCGGTCGAATTGATCGCCATCGGCATCGGCCACGACGTGACGCGCTACTACCGGCGCGCGGTGACGATCGTCGACGCCGAGGAACTCGGCGGCGTGATGACCGAGAAGCTCGCCGAGCTGTTCGAGGAGCACTCGACCGAAGAGCGGGTGGTGCGGCGGCCTGCCCGGCCGCGGCGGCGTTTGGATGCTTAAGACGATCGCAATTAAATACGGCACTTACTTTGTCATGCGGGCGAGCGCCCCCCGCTGAAACCGATTTGCCGCTTTCGGGATTTCAGCATCGTCCGAACGACGGCGCGCAGTTCCTCTATGAACAGCCCGGCGATCGGGTTAGGCGTGCGGTCTTTCAAAGTGATGATTTCGAAGGGTTGCGATGGCAGCGGCAGGGCGACGGGCAGAGCCTTGACGCGCAGCCGGCCGGCGCCAAAGTGCAGCATCGATCCCGGCAGCAATGTGAGAAACGGCCCGCTTTCGACCAAGCGCGTTCGCATCGACAACGAGTTTGACACGACGCGCGGCACCGGCGCCGCCATGCCGCCGCGCCCAAATCCTTCGCTTATGAGCTTGCCTGCAGCGTTGCCAGATTCCGGCAAAGCCCAAGGCTCTTCGAGCAATTCGGCAAAGTCGATCTTGCGGCGGCGCAGCCAGCGGCTGCCGTGCGCAGCCACGACATACAACGTCTCGTCGAACAGATGCTCCGTCGCAAGACCTTCGCCGTGGAGAGAGCCCCACGTTCGACTGACCGCAAGATCGATTTTCCGCTCTCGAAGCAATTGGTTCAAAATCACCGAATTGCCATCCGTCACATGGCACCCGATTTGCGGATATCTGTTGGCAACCAGGCTCAAGGTTTCGGGAATGAGTTCATCCGTGACGGCGAGGCTTGCGCCGATGTGCAGCTCTCCCACGGTCGGATCGGACAGATATTCGATGGCTTGCACGCCACGCTTCATTTCATCGAAGACGGCGGCTCCGCATGTCAGGAACGCGCGCCCATAGGCCGTCAGTTCAATGCCTTGGGGAGTGCGATCGAGCAGGCGGACGCCGAGCGCATGTTCCAGATCGGCGATCGTCTTTGACACGACCGGCTGCGACACGGCGAGCCGGTCCGCCGCCCTTGCCATACTCCCGAACTGTGCGGCCGCAAGGAAGATATGGAGATCGCGCAATTTAACGCGCCGGCCGATCCGGTCGGTCCACTGCATCGCGCTTCCCTATAGCCGAACAGCTAACAGGATATCGAAAGATCGAAGTACTAGCTATCCCCTGTCGCCCGGTAACGTGACCAGGTCCGCGGCATTCGGGATGATCCCGGGCCTCACAACCGCTCAGGAGCGCGCCATGCTCAACCGCAGACGCTTGGTCGCCGCGATGGCGCTAGCGCCGCTAGCAGCGCCGGCTGCAGCCGCCGTATGGCCGCAGCGGCCGGTGCGAATTGTTTTTCCCTACGCCGCTGGCAGCAGCGGCGATTTGGCGGCGCGGCTCATCGCCAGTCGATTAAGCGCGATTTTCGGGCAGCCGTTCGTCGTCGAGAACCGGCTCGGAGCCAACGGCACAATCGCCGCCGAGGCGGTTGCCCATTCGCCGGCTGACGGCGATACGCTGCTTTGTGGGCTGACGCCGCAATTGGCGATCTCGCCGTGGCTGATGAAGGTGCCTTATGATCCGCTGAAAGACCTGATCCCGATCAGCGCAATCAGCACGACCAAATTCGCGCTGATCGTCAACACGCGGGTGCCGGCGAGGACGGTTGGAGAATTCATCGAGTACGTCAGAACACAGCACAAGCAGTTTGCCTATGCGGAGGGCGGGACCGGCAGCGTCGGTCATCTCGCCATGGTGTTGTTGCTCCATCGCGCCGGATTGAGCGGAACGAGCGTAAGCTATAAGGGTAACGAACCGGCACTTGCCGATGTGGTGGCCGGGCACCTTCCGGCGATGTTCTCTTTGTTGGGAGATGCGCTGCCGCAAGCCACGAGCGGCGCTATCCGTCTGCTCGCCGTATCGAGCGCGCAACGTTCGCCGCTCGCGCCCGACCTGCCCACCGTCGCCGAGTTGGGATATCCCGGTTTTGATGCCACAGCGTGGATAGGTCTGCTGGCGCCAGCAGGAACACCGCAGTCGATCGTGGATCGCGTGGCAACGGAAATCGTCCGTGCCACCAAAGATCCGGCAATCGTCGCGCAGTTCGCCAATTTCGGAATCGATCCGCTGGGCAGCACGCCCGCTGAATTTGCGGCGATGATTGCCGCCGACAGCAAGACTTGGCGAGGGGCCCTGGAACTAGCCGGTCTCAAACCGCGCTGATCCGGCAGCGCCCCGGCGGCCTCCCGGCCGAGAAGCCGGTCGAATTGTTTGCCGATCGTTCGAAAGAGCAGCGTGTGTGCGCTCAGTCCGGCCGTGGCGGCTCGACGCGTGACCTCTCAAGTCCAGCCCCTCAAGTCCAGCCTCTCAAGTCCACCCCCTCAAGTCCTGCCTCTCAAATTCCGCCTTCCGCCATGGACAAATCCGGCGCTTCCGGGGTTACACTGCTGCCAGAAAGCCCGCATCGCGTCCGGAGGAGCGTCGTCATGGAAAGAAAAAAGGCGTCGGATTTTCCGCAACCCCTGCTCGATTTGTTTGATCGCTACGTCCATGGCGAAATCAACCGCCGGGCGTTTCTCGACGGCGCACAGAAATTTGCCGTCGGTGGCGTGACCGCAACGGCGCTGTGGGAAATGCTGCGGCCGAACTACGCCTGGGCCAATCAAATCCCCAGGGACGACGCCCGCATCAAAACGGCGACCGCCAGCGTTGCCTCGCCAAAGGACAACGGCACCATCAAGGGCTATCTGGTGCGGCCCGCACAGGCTGCCGGAAAGCTGCCGGCCATTCTGGTAGTGCATGAGAACCGCGGACTCAATCCGTACATCGAGGACGTCGCGCGGCGGCTTGCGGTCGCCGGCTATATGGCATTCGCGCCCGATTCGCTCACCACGGTCGGCGGCTACCCGGGCGACGAGGAAAAGGCCTCGAAGCTTTTTGCTTCCCTCGACCGCGGTAAGATGACGGAGGATTTTCACGCGGCCGGCGAATGGCTGAAAGCGCGTCCCGACTGCACCGGCAAGCTCGGCGCCGTCGGCTTCTGCTTCGGCGGCGGCGTGGTCAATCAACTGGCGGTCTGGATGGGAACGGATCTTAATGCCGGCGTCCCCTTCTACGGCACCCAACCGAGCGCCGCGGACGCGGCAAAGATCAAGGCGCCGCTGCTTGCCCATTACGCCGCGCTCGATACCCGCATCACGTCAGGCTGGCCGGCCTTCGACGCCGCACTCACCGCCGCGCACGTGACCCACGAAGGTTATGTGTATGCGGGCGCCAATCACGGCTTCCACAACGACACGACGCCGCGTTACGACGAAGCCGCCGCCAAGCTCGCCTGGGATCGTACCCAGGCGTGGTTCAAAAAATATCTGACAAGCTGATCGGTAGGGACACGCTCGGCAAGTGCAGCCGCGCGATTATTTTGCTAATTCTCCTGTTGAGTGGTCCGTTGACCGGTGGCACCAGCCGGACCGAAAAGTTGTTGCGTCTTTCGAGGCTCGTCGATTGAAATGAGCCGGCCATCCCGCAAATGGAAAATGCGATCGAAGCGGCTAAAAATGCTCTCATCGTGGGTTACGACGATGATTGCCGCGGCCTGATCGATCGCAATCCGGCGCAGAAGGTCCATGACGATTCCAGCGCGCACGGAATTGAGCGGAGCCGTTGGCTCGTCAGCCAGGATAATGCGGGGACGATTGGCGAGCGCCCTGGCAATGGCGATGCGCTGCGCCTCGCCGCCTGACACCTGAGAAGGCATCGCATTTTTCCGATGGCCCACTTGGAGGTAATCCAGGAGATCGGTCGCGCGGTCGCGAGCTTGTGTTGACGACGCGCCGCCAAGTTCGAGTACCTCCATCACATTCTCGATGCTGGTGAGAAATGGCAGCAGATTGTGAGTCTGGAAGATGAAGCCGATCTTTTCCAGCCGCAGGCGGCGGAGGTCGCCACGAAGCCATCTGTGGTCGTAGACGATCTCTCCCTCCAGGGACATTCGTCCGCTGCTCGGCTCGCTCACGCAGCCGATCACATTGAGCAGCGTCGTCTTGCCAGAGCCGCTCGGCCCGACGAGACCGACCACCTCACCCGCGAACACCGAAAGTGACACATCCGCGAGGGCGTCTACGCGCGTCTCCCCCTGGCCGAAATGCTTCGAGATGCTGAGCAGATCGACGAGGACGATGCGATTGGCGTTTGTGTCCATCGGTTCAGCCAGACGCGAGAGCGGCGGCCGGATCCACCCGCAGCGCGGTGCGCACGCTCAACGCGGACGCCACCAGGCACATCACCACGACGATTGCGAAGAGGACCGCGATGTCCCTCGGTTCGATCACCACACGACGGGGAAAATAACCCCGGAACGTCGCGGTGAACATCACTCCTAGCCCAAAGCCCGAGACGCCGAGCACAAGTGCCTGCTGGACGATCAACCCGATAATCGTGCGGTCGGGCGCGCCGACCAGTTTCAAAGTCGCGATGGAACGCAGCTTGTCCATCGTAAGCGTATAAATGATCAGCGAGATCAGCACCGTCGAAACGACGATGAGAATCACAGTGAACATGCCAAGTTGCTTCTGCATCTTCTCGATCACGAAGATGGTGAGATAGTCCTCCTCCTGTCGTTCCGTGACCGCCGACAAATGCTTCCATTGATCGATCTGCCGCGCCACGGCATCTTTAGACACACCCGGCTCGAGCTGAACCAGCACGGCGTTGATATCGGCGGTTTCCTGGGGGCTTCGTCCCGCGGCCTTTTCGCGCCGCTGTAGCGGCGGGGCGATAGCGAACTGGACGGTCTGGGCATCGAGGAGGGTGATCCAGGCCACTGGATCGCCGCCCGAGTTGACCATTCCGCGCGTCAGGCCAACGACTGTAAAAAGGTCCCGATAGGGGCCCAGAGGAACTTGATCGCCGACGTGCAGGCCGGCGGATGAAATCGACAACAACTTGATAATGGCTCTTGGTAATGCCGTGCCCGGCGATGAGCGGCGGCGGTCCACCCAAGCGGCCGGGTTCGTAGCCTTGAATATATAGTCGGAGCGGCCGCCCGTTCGCGGTGCCTTGAACGGTCTGAAAGGTCACAACGCCCGCCTCCGCGACACCTGGAACGCGCCGGACCAACTGCCTGGTGTCGCGTGGAAGACGCGAGGGCTCGGCGAACGGCCCCTTCGTGAGCGGCTGCACGACCCAGAGATCGGGGCTCGATGCCCGCGGCAGACGGAGCGCGTCGTCGAGCGCGCCCTCGTAGATTCCCATCATCGTGACAACGATTCCGAGCAAGCCCCCCAATCCCAGGCCGGTGAGAACGAACCGCAGCACGTTGTGCCGGATATCGCGGACAGCAAGGTTCACGGCGTAGGAGCCTGTGCAATTTGCGCGCGCCGGCCGACGCGCATTCCGGATACCGGCGCCGCAACAACCGCAGATTTCTCAGGCAAGCCTCGTAAAATTGGCAGGCGGCCGTCCATGAGTTCCGGTCCGAAACTGACCTCGCGGTGTTCAAGGCGACCGCCTTCCACCGTCCACACGATACCGCGCCCGCCGCTTGCCTTATCGCCTTGGAAGTCAGCTACGGCTGACGCCTGCACCAAAATGGCACGCTCCAGGGTACCCCACGTTATGTAGACGTTCGACTGCTCGCCGAGATGAATGGTCTCAGGAATTTGGTCGAAGGCAACATCGACGATCCGTTCTTCGTTCACGGCATCGCTCTGGATTTCGATGCGCGCGACGTGACCGGGAATGTGCGTGTCCGGATGCGAACGCAGGACAATTTCCGCCGGTTGGCCGACACGAATCCGTCCGGCCAGTCGCTCGTCCACATAACCGACCGACCAGACAGTATTCGCCGCAACCATCGTAAAGACGGACTGGCTCGCGCTGGTGGGATTGACCGAGCTGCCGAGTTCGAGGTTTCGCGACACGATCCACGCGTCATACGGCGCGCGTAGCGAATAGAAGGCGAGCGTCGCCGCTTGGTAAGCGAGCTGCGCCTGGGCGGAGTATAACGCGGCCTCCGCGACCGTTACCAAGCTCTGTGCGGATGCCAAATTCGCCGCCGCCACACGCGCCGAGGCATCGCGGGTCTGCGCTTCCTCAGCAGCAATCGAGTTCTGCTTGATCAGGGTCGCGGCACGGCCGGCCATGGCGTTGGCATTGACCAGATTGGCGCTGGCGCTTGTGACGTCGGTCTTAGCTTTTGCGAGACTAGCCTGCGCCTGCGCCACTCCGGCCGATGCCAGAGCGACCTGCGCTTCAATATCGCTGCTATCGAGCTTGGCAATCACCTGTCCGGCATTTACCTGGTCGCCCTGATCGGCAAATAGTCGGGTCAGCACGCCGGGTACTTTGAAATTCACGTTCGATTGAACTCGCGCACCAATCACGCCTAGGCCGAAGACCTGCTCGCGCACGTTTGTTTCGATGGGCACGACCGTCACGGTGACCGGCCGTAAGAGCGCCCACCAGGACAAAGCGCCTGTCAGCACGAAGAAGGCGAGCAATAGAGCAATCCCGAGATATCGTGCCGCTGGCAGTCGCGTACGCGACCGTTCAGCCGCCGCCGACGACTTCTGCGGCGGCGAACTGATCCGCAGTGTGGTGACTGGCTCCGACATGTGTTGCGCCCCGGGGACGAACAGCTCGTAAGAACAGATACCTGAAACGGCACATAAGGCGTTGATTTGCATCAATGTCGACGAGCGTTCTGACGGCAATGGATACAGGGCACTGGCCACGCATCTTTAGACACCGGGACCGCTTTCCGGAGATGGCGCCTAGTCGGATATCTCTTCTTGCACGTTGCATGGCTCTGCTGCTGCGCAGCGATTTGGTCGTTTTCCGATTGAAGCTGACGTGGGGCCGAATTTGATGAACAGGTCGGCCTAGACCGCCGAGCGCTGCTCCGGCGTCGGCGTGAAGAATATGAACAAATTCGCGATCACGATCGTGGTCGCCAGAAAATAGAACACGACGTCGATGCCGAAATGATCGGCAAGCACGCCGCCGGTCACCGGGCCGATAGCCGCGCCCAGCGCCTGACTGCCGAACAGGATACCGATGCTGGTGCCGGCCTGGCTCGGCGGCGTCGAGTTCGAGCAGCCACGCCTGCAGCACGGAGCGCACGGCGAACAGAAAGAAGCCAAGGAAGGCGACGAGAACAACGAACAGGCTGGAGCGGCCGGCGAATGCCATGCCGAGCAGCACCACCATCGTCATCGCCATGCTTGAGACGATGATGCGCTGCCGTCCCATCCGGTCGGAGAAATGTCCGGCGATCGGCGTCATCGCGAAACCGGCGGCCTGCAAGGAGAACATGCAGACGCCGATCCATTTCGGCGGATAGCCCATCTGCCGCGCCAGATAGAGCGGCAGGAACGTCAGCAATGCGCTCTGCGTCATCGCGCGGAACGCCGACCCGAGCGAAATCATCACCAGCGTCTGGTTTTTCAGAAGCTCGCGCAGGTCGCGCAGGCGCTTGCCAAGCGATGCGCCGTCCTTCCCGTTCGCATGCTCGTTCGCGACATTCATCCCGCCGACCAGCACCAGAATGACGCAGGCCATCAGGATGCCGGGCACGATGTTGACGACCACCACGTTACGCCAGCTCATGATGGCCAGGAGCCATCCCGCGGCGAGCGGCGCCAGTGCATCGCCGACATTGCCGCCCATGCCGTGAATCGAAACCACGAATCCCTTGCGCTGCGGAAACGAGCGCGCGAGCAGCGGGATCGCGGTCGGATGCCAGAAATTGTTGCCGATGCCGACAAGCCCGGCGCAGGCGAGCAGCGTCCAATACGAGTGCGTGAAGCTCATCAGCAAATAAGGTGCGCCGACCCAGCACAACGCCAGCGCCATGAGCAGGCCCTTGCGCGGCACCGAGTCCGCGATCATCCCGCCCGGAATGTTGGACAGCGCGCCGCAAATGAACTGACAGGTCAGGATCGAACCGATCTGCTCGTAGCTCAGGTGCAGTTCGTTGCCGATCAGCGGCAGCAGCAGATAGAACGTCGCCGGATACCAGTGCGTGAGCGTGTGGCCGAGCGTGATCAGCCAGACGTCGGCAAACGACCGGGAATCGCTCCTCGGCACAGAAACGGCAAGTGTGGACATCCCGGCAGGGCTTCTTTCAGTTGGGCGTTCCGCCTGAATTTTCTTTGTGGCACCGAGTATTTGGCACCCATTTTGCTGTCAAGCCATTTTGTCGCACGGGATGCCTCCACATGCGATTTTCGCGGGATGTAAAGTCGCGCGCGCATAGCGGCACATGACGCGCGGTGCGGCCGCGGGTGCTTAACAAAGTGCGCAGAAGCGGAACGGCCTACCGCTCGATGGCGGCGCACTCGCGCGGCGGCGCGAGCCAGAGCAGCGCAACGCATCCGGCGCTGGCGCCGTTTGCTGCAAGCCATCAGTAAACTAAAGGCAGAGAAGGTTACGCCGCGGCCGCGCGCTTCTTGGCGAGTTCGCGCTTGAGATCGAGCACGCGCGGAGACAATTCGCTGTCCTTGGCTTTGAGCAGGAAGGCGTCGAGCCCGCCCCGATGGTCGACGGTCTTGAGCGCATTGGCCGAAACCCGAAGCCGTACCGAACGGCCGAGGGCATCGGACATCAGCGTCACGTTAAGCAGATTGGGCAGGAAGCGCCGCTTGGTCTTGCGGTTGGAGTGGCTCACCTTGTGCCCGATCTGGCGCGTCTTGCCGGTCAGTTCGCAGCGCCACGACATGGCTGTCATCCTTTGAAGCGTCGCGTCCGGCCCGCAGCCGAGCGCTTTCGGGAAATGGGATTGCGCAGGCTATAGAGTGCCCGGCCGGTCACCGTCAAGCACATGTCACACATAAGCTTTTTGTCTTGGGTCCGCGGACCGCCGCGGGCAAATCCACACAAAGGACGTATTCTGCCCCAAAACAGGACCCCAAGGCCCGTGCTTAAGCCCCGCGCCCCAGGTCGCTGGATCGACCGGCAGCGGTCTCTCCCACGCTCCTGGATAGCCCGGCCCAAGGACGCAAAACTCGTGTTTGTGATGCCGAACCGGATCGCCCCCTCTGTGGCCGCCGCTGCACCCACCGCGGCGGTTTGCGTCATGACCTTGGTGGCGGCTCTGGCGGGCGACGCACGCCACAGCGCGGCCGCGCAGGGGCGGCTCGATGCCCAATACGTGGCCACGGTCTCCGGCGTTCCGGTCGGACAAGGCAACTGGGTGGTCGAGATCACCAACAATTCCTACACGGCCGCGGCGAGCGGGGCGACGGCGGGGCTGCTGAAATTCTTCACCAGCGCGCGCGGCAGCAGCGCGGTGCGCGGCACAGTCACGGCCGGACGCCCAGTGCCGGCAAACTATTCGGCGACGATCGTCGATACCCGTCACGTTGACGAAGTTCGCATGGCGCTGAGCAACGGCAACGTGACCGATTACACGGCTGAGCCGGAACTTATCCCTATGCCCGACCGGATTCCGGTCAGCGACGCGGATCGCCACGGTGTCGTTGACCCGCTGACGTCGGCCCTCACGCACGTCGACGGCACCGGCGACCCGTTGGGTCCGGGGGCTTGCAATCGCAAGGTCTCCGTATTCGACGGCCGCGTGCGCTACGATCTGCGGAGCGAGTTCAAGCGCGTCGAAAGCGTCAAGGCGGAAAAGGGATACCAGGGTGCCGCCGCCGTTTGCGCGCTGTATTTCAGGCCGATCTCGGGCTACGTGCCGGAACGGGCTGCGATCAAATATCTGATCGCGTTGCGCGATGCGGAGGTGTGGCTGGTTCCGATCGCCGGAACACGCGTGCTGGTGCCGTTTCGTTTTGCGATGCCTACGCCGCTTGGCCTTGGCGTGCTGCAGGCCAGGCAGTTCGTCTCGGTGGCGCAGCCGGGACGCACGCTGGCCAAGACGCAGTAATTCCGATGCGGCGGTTCAACGTATGCGCCTGCGCGAACGCTTCGGCGGCGTCCCCGTTATCCACAAGACACAGCCTCTTGACTCCCGGAAAATCGTCGCTCGCGCGACATGTTAACGTCCCGGCGCCATCGCGGGCGGCCGGAATTGGCCTTTGACACCCGATGTGGTACACGACAACATCGTCTCATCCATATCTCGCAGTGAACAAAATCGAACACAACGCGAGTCAGCGATTCGGGCGCGATTTGTTCCAGACTCGTTCCACACCTTAAGCACAGGCCTTTCGACCGTCGCGTTGTGATACACAAACATGCGTCCTCCCCCTGCCCCGCTCATTCGCGGGCCAGCCGGGAGCGCGGAATGCCGGATCTTCAATGCCCATTTCATTTTCGCCTCCCGCCGATCGCGACGCGCGTACTCGTGGCGCCGGTGTCACCGCCGTGCTCGGCCCGACCAACACCGGAAAGACCCATCTCGCCATCGAGCGGATGCTGGCGCACTCGTCCGGAATCATAGGGCTGCCGCTCCGGCTGCTGGCACGCGAAGTCTGATAATCGCGCGGTCGAACGGGTCGGCGCCGAAGCGGTGGCGCTCATCACCGGCGAGGAGAAGATCAAGCCGCCGAATCCGCGCTTCTGGGTCGCGACGATGGAGGCGATGCCGCGCGATCTCGACGTCGCCTTCGTCGCGATAGACGAAATCCAGCTCGCCGCCGATTTCGAGCGCGGCCACGTCTTCACCGACCGCATGCTGCATCGGCGCGGCCGAGAGGAAACTTTGGTGCTTGGCGCCGCCACGATGCGACCGATCGTCGAGCGGCTTCTGCCCGGCGCCAGCATGGTGAGCCGCCCGCGCCTGTCGCAACTCACTTTTGCCGGCGAGAAAAAACTCACCCGGCTGCCGCGCCGCTCCGCCGTCGTGGCGTTCTCGGCCGAGGAAGTTTACGCCATCGCCGAACTGATCCGCCGCCAGCGCGGCGGCGCCGCGGTCGTGCTCGGCGCACTGTCGCCGCGCACGCGTAACGCCCAGGTCGAGCTCTATCAGGCCGGCGAGGTCGACTATCTGGTGGCGACCGATGCCATCGGCATGGGACTCAACCTCGATGTCGATCACATCGCGTTCGCGTCCGACCGCAAGTTCGACGGCTATCAGTTCCGCAAGCTCAATCCCTCTGAACTCGCGCAGATTGCCGGCCGCGCCGGCCGCGCCACCCGCGACGGGACTTTCGGCACCACCGGCCGCTGCCCGCCGTTCGAAACCGAACTCGTCCAGGCGCTGGAATTGCACACCTTCGAACCGGTCAAGCTCGTGCAGTGGCGCAACTCCGATCTGGACTTCTCGTCAATCGGCGCCTTGCAGGCAGCCCTGGCGGAAGCGCCCAGGGAGCCCGCGCTCGCCCGCGCGCCAGTCGCCGAGGATATCCTCGTGCTGGATCACGCCGCGCGCGAAGATGCGGTGCGCGACCTCACCGGCACGCGGGACGACGTCGAGCGGCTGTGGGAAGTTTGCCAGATTCCCGATTACCGCAAGATCGCGCCGGCCAATCACGCCGAACTAGTCGTGACGGTCTACGGCTTCCTCATGCGCGAGGGCAAAATCGACACCGACTGGTTCGCGCGCCAAATCGCGCAGGCTGACCGCACCGACGGCGACATCGATACGCTGTCGACGCGCATCGCCCATATCCGCACCTGGACTTTCGCTGCGAATCGACCAGACTGGCTCGCCGATCCCGAACACTGGCAGGGGGTCGCCCGCGCGGTTGAGGACAAGCTGTCCGACGCGTTGCACGAACGGCTGACCGAGCGCTTTGTCGATCGCCGCACCAGCGTGCTGATGCGGCGGCTGCGCGAGAACGCCACGCTCGAGCCGCAGATCAACAAGACCGGTGAAGTGATCGTCGAGGGCCACGTCATCGGCCGTCTCGATGGCTTTGTATTTCTGGCGGACGCCTCATCAGGCGGTTCCGACACCAAGGCGCTGCAGAACGCCGCCCAGAAGGCGCTGGCGGGTGAGATCGATTTGCGTGCGACGCGGCTTGGCGAAGCGCCCGACGCGCAGTTCGTGCTCGCCGCCGACGGCACGATCCGCTGGACGGGCTCCGCGGTCGGCAAAATCGTCGCCGGCGAAGACGCGCTGCATGCGCGCGTGCGCCTGATTGCCGACGAACATCTCACCGGCGCACCCCGTGATGCCGTGCAGGCGCGGCTCGAGCGGTGGCTCAAATCTCATATCGAGCGGCTGCTCGCGCCGTTGTTTGAACTGTCCGCCGCCACCGACGTGACCGGGATCGCGCGCGGCGTCGCATTCCAGCTCGTCGAAGCTCTGGGCGTACTGGATCGGCCGAAAGTGGCCGAAGACGTCAAAGGACTGCAGCAGCCCGAACGGGCGACCTTGCGCAAATACGGCGTGCGGTTTGGCGCTTACAACATCTACATCCCGGCTCTGCTGAAACCCGCGCCGCGCGCGCTGGCGGTGCAGCTCTGGGAACTGTCGCATGGCGGCGATGAGGCCAAGAATCTGGTCGATCTGCTGCACCTTGCCGGCAGCGGCCGCACATCCATTCCGGTCAACAAAGAAATCGATCCCAATCTCTACCGGACAGCCGGCTATCGCGTGTGCGGCGAGCGCGCCGTCCGCGTCGATATTTTGGAGCGCCTTGCTGATCTGATCCGCCCGGCACTCTCCTGGCGCGAAGGCGCACCGGGACAGAAACCAGCCGCGGCTTTCCCCGGCGGCGGCTTCACGGTCGTCAACGGCATGACGTCGCTGATCGGCGCGTCGGGCGAGGATTTTGCCTCGGTGCTGCGCTCGCTCGGCTATCGCATGGAACGGCGGCCGAAGCCGCCCGAACCGGCTCCCGCCCAGGCGGTTTCGCCGGCGGCCGAACAAGCGTCTGAATTGACCGAGGATGCGCAGGCTGCGGGTGCCGTCTTAGAGGCGGTTGGGCCCGAGCAAACGGCACAACCCGAGACACCACCTGCCGAACAGATAGAACAGATATCTGAAGCTGTTGAGGGCGATGTCGACGCCCCTGTCGATGCCGCGGAAGCCGAAGCGGAGCCAGTCATTGAGGCGCCGCTCGCGGAAAGCGAGGCCGTTCCTGAGCCGATCGCCGCAACGGCGATCGTGGCTGTCCCTTCCGATAATGAAGCCACGCCTCAGTCTGAGGGCGGTGACGCCGCCGCGCCGGTTGCGGCCGAGCCGGCGCAGGCGGCGGAAGAAGCTGCGCTGGTCGAAGTGTGGCGGCCAGGGCGGGCAGAAGGCCGACGCCGGCCGCCGCGCGACCGACGGCGGGAGCATGGCAAGTCGGGGCGTACCGGTGCGCCGCGCCATACATCCGATGAAGCACCGGCTGTCGCAGCGGCCGGGGAAGCTGCGCCTTCCGCCGAGCAACCCGGCGCCGAGGCACCGGGTAGGTCAGGCCGGCCCCACCGGCATCGCCATCGCGGCGGCGAGCGCCAAGGGGAACATCAAGGGGAAGGGGAACGCCAAGGTGGGGAACACCAAGCGGAGCGCCACGGCGATCGCCGCGGCCGCCCCGACCGGCCGCCGCGCGACCGCGAGCGCCCGCAACAGCAGCGGCCGGCTCGGTTCGAGCGGCGTGAGCGGGAGAAGGCCCCCGACCCGAATTCACCGTTCGCCAAACTCGCAAGCCTTAAGGCGCAGCTCGAGGCGGAGGCCAAGGAGCGCCGCTAGTGGAGCGGATTTGACATTCGCTACCCACCCAGCCGCACACGCCGCTAGCGAATGTCAAATCCAAAAGCTCCACTAGCACTTATAGTTGCTAGTGGTCCTTTGATTCTAACATTCGCATAATGGGGTGCCGAAACCGGATGCGAATGTTAGAATCGGACCACTAGGTGGCGGAACACCCTGACCGTCAACGGATCGATCGCTGGCTCTGGCACGCCCGACTGGTACGTACCCGCGCCGCGGCAGCCGCATTGGCCGGCGCCGGTTATGTCCGGGTCAATGGCGTCCGCATCGACGCACCCGGCCGCATGGTGCATAGCGGCGACGTGGTCACGGTGGCGCTGGATCGCAGCGTGCGGGTGCTGAAAGTGCGGGGTTTTCGTGAGCGCAGGGGTCCCGCCGGAAGCGCCCAAAGCCTATATGAGGATTTGACCTGAAACGCTGCTGCGAGGGCGGGTGGGCGGCAAGTCTTGCGTGTCAGGGACCCATGCGCTAGGAGCACTGCTCGCAAAAAGCCAATCTAGAGTGTGCCGATGACCTATATCGTCAACGACAATTGCATCAAATGCAAATACATGGATTGCGTTGAAGTCTGCCCGGTGGATTGCTTCTACGAAGGCGAGAACATGCTCGTCATCCATCCCGACGAGTGCATCGATTGCGGCGTCTGTGAGCCCGAATGCCCAGTCGAGGCCATCAAGCCGGATACCGAACCCGGCACGGAAAAGTGGCTGGGGTTGAACGCCGAGTATGCCAAGGTCTGGCCGAACATTACGGCCAAAAAGGAACCGCCCGCCGACGCCAAAAGCTGGGAAGGCAAGCCCAACAAGTTCGAGGAACACTTTTCGGCTAATCCCGGCAGCGGCGATTGAGATAATCGCCTACGACAGCGTTAACTATCGTTAAGAACGGCCGCGCTGCGTCTCTTTTGCAGCGCCATAAGGCTTTGATTTTGGCCGAAAATGTGCTATAAGACATTCAGATAATGAAAAACGTCCCCGATACCGCCTTTACGATCGTCTTAAGTCAATTTTTTCGGGGAATTTCCGAGGAACCGTTCAAAAGAGGCGTGTGACCCACGCGAGAGCAGTGGCAGAGAAAACTCGTCGTCGTACCAAGAAGAGCGCTGCCGGCATGACCCGAAAAGCCGGAAAATCCTCCTCCCGCGTGAGCCGGAGGCCAACACAGCCCACGCGAGCGGCAGCCCGTAGCAGGGTCAGCGTGGCGAAGCCCGCACAACGGCGCAAGCCGGAGGCGGAAGGAGCAACTTTGGGAATGAACGTGAAGAAGACTACACAAAGACAAGGCTTCAAGACCAACGAGTTCATCGTTTATCCGGCTCACGGCGTTGGCCAGATCATCTCCATCGAAGAGCAGGAAGTCGCTGGCGCGCGGCTTGAGCTGTTCGTCATCAACTTCGTCAAAGACAAGATGACGCTGCGGGTGCCGACCTCCAAGGTTACTTCGGTCGGTATGCGCAAGTTGGCTGAAACGCCGATCATCAAGCGGGCCCTGGAGACGCTGAAAGGCCGCGCCCGCGTCAAGCGCACCATGTGGTCGCGTCGCGCTCAGGAATACGAGGCCAAGATCAATTCTGGCGATATCGTCGCCATCGCCGAGGTTGTCCGCGACCTGTACCGGTCGGAAAATCAGCCGGAACAGTCGTATTCGGAGCGGCAGCTTTACGAGGCGGCGCTTGACCGGCTGTCCCGCGAGATCGCGGCCGTCCAGCGCATCACCGAGACCGAAGCGGTCAAGGAGATCGAGGCGGCGCTTGCCAAAGGTCCGCGCCGCGGTCCCAAACCCGAGGCCGAGGAAGAGGGTGCGGTCGCCGAGGAAGCTGCATAACCAGCTGCAGCAAGTTCAAATTGACGAAAAGGGCCCGGATTTCCCTCCGGGCCTTTTGTTTTTCCGGCGTTCTTCGCGATTAAAGGAGCGCCCTTCCTGTGGATACAGCCGATCCGCCGCAATTGCCGGGAAAAATCCGCCGATTAGTCATAAATTAAGCTTCATTTGAAAGGAGATAGTGGAGACGGGGATTACGGGTGAGGGGGCGTCGGAATGCGACGTAAGAAGGCCATTAAGCGCGGCCGGGTGGTGTCAGTTATTGTAGCGGCAGTGGTGGGGTATCTGCTCGGCAGTTGGAATGCCGTAGCGGTGCGTAGCAGCCAGGCTTCCGGCCCCCAGACCGCGGCGCAAACGGTAGCGCTGCGCTTCCCGACCGATCTGCAACAGGCAGAATTGCAGCAAGGCTCCGCCGCCCCGGCGCCATCCTATCAGCTCGCTTCGGAATCCACCGTTATCGTTCATAACGCGAACAGAGCGCTGTTCGCTCCGGAACCCATGCTTCCGGCCCAGCCTGCCGCCACGCAGGCGGCGGATCCGGCCGAGACGCAGCAGGCCGCCGCGGACCAGGCTCCAGTGCAAGTGGCCGACATTTCCCCAACCCTCCCGATCGCGCCGGCCCACGTTGCTGCGGCTCCGATTTCGCCGAAGCCACGCGAGGTCGCCAGCATCGCTAGGTCGCATCCCGCGCCGGTGAGACACCAGGCTCGTCCGGGCCATATGTTCGACGATGCCCAACTCGCCAGCATCAAGCGACGCCTCAACCTGACGGCCGATCAGGAGCAAATGTGGCCGGCCGTCGCGGTCGCGTTGCGCAACATCGGCCTCGAACGCGAGCGCGAGACACGGGCGCGCGGCGCGACGGGCCAGATCAATCCCGACAGCCCGCAAGTTCAGGACCTGAAATCAGCCGCGATCCCGCTCATCATGAGCTTCTCGGATGAGCAAAAAGACGAGGTCCGCACGCTGGCTCGCGGCATGGGCCTCAACCAGCTTGCATCCCAGTTCTGAAAGCTGAGACGCGACGCGTCAGATTCGGGACTTCCGTGGATTCACGGTCGGCCTGAACAATTCGCCGACGCATTTGACGCCGAAGAGGGCCAATACAGAAAAGCAGGCTAGGTCGCCGGCCTCTACGCGGGTCGATATGTCCAACGAATAAAGCGGGTCATACAAAAAGTAGTCGGCGCACAGAAACGCCGCCAAAGCGCCGAACAGCGCCGGCACACGGCCGAAGACGAGTGCGACGGCGACAATCGGCAAAACGTAGAAGAAGACCGGATCGCGCACATTGAACGGCGTCAGCTTGAGATACCAAAGAATCCCCGTGACGACGGCAATGACCGTAAGCGATATGGCAACGGGCAATCCCCGCGTCATGATCGACATACGCTCCCCCCTGTTGGCCGGTTCGGCCTTACTGTCATGATAGCGTGGACCGTGCCGGCGGAATAGACAAAAAACCGCCCTCTCCCACTCGCCGGCTCGACTGATCGAAAACAGGGTTAGTCCTACTCGACGACGATTTTGACCTCGCTGCCGGGGCGCAGCGTCTGGCCCGGATTAAGACCATTAAGCACCCGGAATTGCTCGACTTGGCGGTCGGGCACGGCCATGCGGGCGGCGAGCTTCTCGACCGTGTCGTGGGGGCCGACCGTCGCTACCATAAGGTGCAGCGGCCGGGCATGCTTTATTTCGGCGAGAGTCATCCGCCGGAATGTCCCGACCGATGCACGGAACACGCGATCGGTCTGTGGGGTGAAGCTCTTGGCGGCAAAAATGAAGCGATAGACATCGCTGCCGAAGCGCACGACGTAAAGGCGGAAATCCCAGTCGTCGCCCTTTGCGGTCGCCGTCGCACCGTCGAAGCCGTTGATCGTCACGTCGTGGACACTCTTCGGATCGATGTTCTCAATCCAGCCGGAATTGATGTAGGTGGCGAGCGTCTGCTCTGCCGGGACGTGCACGACGTCGAGCCGCAGGGCCGCTCCGCCGCCGCGTTTGACGCCAAGCACCGCCTGCGCGGTGTTGTCGAGAATAAAGCCTTCTGGCGCCGTAAAGGTGAATCCCAGGCGCGGATGCAGAAAGCGGCGACCGCGTACGAAGCCTTCGCTCGGGTCCTCGCCGAACACCATGCCGTTGACATCGGCCAGATAAGCATCTCTCGCCTGCGCACTTTGCTCGACAGTTATATCCGCGGGAGCCCGATACTGACGGGCGACGGCTTCCGCATGCGCGATACGCTCGGGAGTGGCAGGATGCGATGACAGAAAATCGGGCGCCCCCGGATTGATGCTGCCGTTTGGACGCGGTTTGAGCTCAGAGCTGTGCCCCAACGACGCCAGGAAACGCACGGCACCGTAGGGATCGTAGCCGGCCCGCGCCGCAATCTGGATGCCGATGGCGTCTGCGTCCAGTTCCTGCTTTTGTGAAAAGCTCGCCAGCGACAGCTTGGACCTCGCGAGCGCCAAGGCGCTGGCCTGAGGATCGCTGACCAGGTCGGTGAAAACCTTCTCGTTCAGCTCTTCATCGCGGATTTTTTTCTCGCGAAGCTCGGCGTGGTGCGCGATCACGTGCCCCATCTCGTGCCCGATGACGGATGCGAGTTCGGACGGGTCGTTGGCCAACGACAGCAAGCCTCGCGTCACATAAAGCTGCCCGGTTGGCAGCGCGAAGGCATTGACCGTATCGGAATTCAGGATGGTGACCTTGTAGTGCAGATCGGGCTTATCAGACGCCGCCACCAGGCGCTCCACCAGCTGTTCGACCATGGCCTGAAGGCGGGGATCGGTGTAGACGCCACCGTAGCTGGCAAGAATCCGCTGATGTTCCTGCAATTCCGCAGGTGTCATATTGGGCTGCTGGGGCGGCGGCGCTGCCGTCTGCACCATCGGCTCGGGCCCGATTGCCGGCAATTGACCGGCGCAGCCCGCAAGCAGCATCGCGCCGAGCGCCGTGGCGCACCCGACGAACCCATACCGCGCAATGCCTGCCCGTCCGCACCGCATCAAAACGTCACCCACGTTCAGTCGTGGTCGGCCAACTGGATCTGCGCCGGATAGGTGGCCTCGATCCAGGGCGCACGCCAGTAGGCGCCCTCGCCGCCAGTGGCGGTACGCGCTTCGATCCAGCCGCGGACCAGTACCGGCCGCCGGGCGAGCGCCTTCAAGTCGAGACCTGCCGCCGCAAACCTACGCTTGCTTCGCTTCCGGATCGTCACCGCAAAATCGCGCGACCAACGCCGGCCGAAATTCAAGTAAAGCGTGGCGCCGCTCTCGTGCACCGACACCACGCCGCCTTCGACTAGCGCGAAGCGCCCCCGTTCCGCCACTATACCGGCCGGATCGTCGGCGCGCAGTGGGTCATAATACGGATTGGCCCAGAGGCCAATCTTGGCTTTGCGTGCTGCGGTTTCGGCGCGGAACAGCGCCGCCGCGCAGGCTTGGCTGCCGACATCGTCACCGACTCGCGCCACGCCGGCCGCGATCAAGTCCGCTTCCACCGAGTGCCGATCGTTGCCGCGCACGGTCTCGGCGTAAGCCACAATGCGTCCATAGCGATCGGGCTTGGCATCGGCCTGCCGCACTACGATCTGCGCGCCCGATATGAGCCGCGACAGCTCAGCCGTGGCGGCCCCGCCTCCGGGGCCCGCGAAGGTTTTGCCGGCAACCGCCGACATCGGCACTTCGATGCCCGCAAGATGCACAGTGCGGCCGTCGCCCAGTCGAAGATTGCCGCCGTCGAGCGCGATACCGGCGGGACCGCGCGCGATCTCTGCACCACCGCACGACATCGCCCGCGCGGCCGGCATCGCGGCCACGATCTGCTGCTGCGCCGTTGCGCCCGGATCGCCGGAAACGAGTGCCAACCCCGTTGCGCAAGAAGCGGCCCAAACCCCAGCCCGCCAGCTCCTCATAGGCGTCAAGCAAACGAGGCGAATGCGGCTGCACTACGGCGACCGGAACCCTTAATCGGGCGGCACACGCGCGGGCTTTATTCGTTGCGGTGGCGGCGCTTCTGTTCGTCGCGGACCGCAATCAGATCGGCCTCGACCATTTCCTTCACCAGCGCATCGAACGTGGTCTTGTGACGCCAACCGAGCTTCGCGCGCGCCTTGCTGGCATCGCCCAGTAACGTATCGACCTCGGTGGGCCGGAAGTAACGCCGGTCGACTTCGACCAGCACGCGGCCATCGGCGGCATCGACCCCCTTCTCATCGGTGCCCGCGCCGTGCCAGGCGATGCGGCGGCCGATCCGGGTGAAGGCCTTCTCGACGAATTCGCGCACGGTGTGGCTCTCGCCGGTCGCCAGCACGTAATCGTCAGGCTCGGCCTGCTGAAGAATGAGCCACATGCCCTCGACATAGTCGCGCGCGTGCCCCCAATCGCGCGCCGCATCGAGATTGCCGAGAAACAGCTTTTCCTGCAGTCCGAGCTCGATGGCCGCGACGGCCCGCGTGATCTTGCGGGTGACGAACGTCTCGCCGCGAATCGGACTCTCGTGGTTGAATAGAATGCCGGTCGAGGCGTGGATGCCGTAAGCCTCGCGGTAATTCACCGTGATCCAGTGCGCATAGACCTTCGCGGCGCCGTAAGGCGAACGCGGACGAAACGGCGTCGTCTCCTTCTGCGGAATCTCCTGCACCAGCCCGAACATTTCGGAGGTCGAGGCCTGATAAAGCTTGGTCTTGCGCTCGCGCCCGAGGATGCGGATCGCCTCGAGCAGCCGCAGCGCGCCGAGCCCATCGGCATTCGCCGTATATTCGGGCGTCTCGAACGACACCATCACGTGCGATTGCGCGGCGAGATTATAAATCTCGTCCGGCTGGGTTTCCTGCACGATGCGGATCACGTTGGTGGCGTCGGTCATGTCACCGTATTCAAGCGCGAAGGCGGTGCCGGCGACGTGCGGGTCGTGGTAGAGATGATCCACGCGTGCGGTGTTGAACGACGACGAGCGACGTTTCATGCCGTGGACGGTGTAGCCCTTCGCCAAGAGTAACTCGGCCAGATAGGCGCCATCCTGCCCCGTCACACCGGTGATCAAAGCGACTTTATTAGCCGATCCCGCCATTCTTGCTCTGCTCCTGCCACAGGCCTTTGGGATGACTAGCATTAGCCCGCCGCCATGCCTACACCGGTGGGTGCCCGAGGGTTATCATGTTCCAGGCCGCCATCGACGCCATCACGCAGATGTTCTCGCCACCGCTGCGAGCGGTGTTGTGGAAGTCGATTGGGCTCGCATTGGCGCTGATTATCGTGGTGTCGATCGCACTCGACCGCGCCATCGTCTGGCTGGTTGGGGCCGGCAGCACCTGGGGTCAAACGGCGTTTGGACCGCATGCCAATCTGCCGGTCGAGGCGCTTGCCTGGGTGCTGTCGATCGCGGCCGGCTTCGGCATCGTGGTCGGCGGCGTCATGCTGATGCCCGCCGTCACGTCGTTCGTGGCAAGCTTCTTTGCCGACCAGATCGCCGACGTGGTCGAACGCGAGCATTACCCGGCCGATCCGCCCGGCAAGGCGCTGCCGTTATGGCTTGCGGTTGTCGAGGGCAGCAAAACGGCGCTGCTTGCGGTGGTGGTCTATCTCTGCGCGGTGGTGCTGTTGTTGTTCGTAGGCCTCGGCGCGGTGATCTTTTTTCTCGCCACCGCCTGGCTCCTTGGCCGCATCTATTTCGAGCTCGCAGCCATGCGCTTTCACCCGCCGCTGGAGGCCAAAGCGTTGCGCAAACGCAATGCCGCCACGGTCTATGCCGGCGGCCTGTTGATCGCTGTCTTCGTGTCGATCCCGATCGTCAATCTGGCGACGCCGCTATTCGCCATGGCGTTGATGGTCCACGTATACAAGCGGCTTATTCGCCAAGCCGAACGCCTGTCGGCGCGCTGATCAGCGCGCGGGGTTCTGTGGCTTGAGCCGGCGCGCGCCGGCCGCCAGCGTAAATGTGACGACCAGAAACCGCGCCAAGTGATGTGCGCCGACATAGACCGGGTCGAGATGCAGCGCCAGCGCCAGAACCATCATCGTGTCCTGGGCACCGGGCGCAAAGGCGATCGCCACGTTGGCCACCTGGAACGAGTAGAAATGCAGCACCAGCAGCACGAAAGTCGTTGCCACCGTCATGGCCACCGCGAATGAGCCGAACGCAGCACCGAGAAACCCGAGCAGCATGCGGAACGTCGTGTTGGTGAAGCGCGAGCCGACGAGACCACCTAGCACAATCACCGCGCTTGCGCCGAGCCACCATGGCAGCGCCGCGTGGATGACCGCCATGCCATGCAACAGGCCGGAGCCCGCCATGGCGCCGAACAGCAGGCCGCCCGGAAAGCGCAGCCGGTAGAACAGCACCGCGAAGGCTGTCGCCACCGCGGCGAGCAGCAGCATCTGTCCGACCACGGAAAAGTCCGCAGGTCCACGCACCGTAGCGACCGCCGGCACCACCAGCCCAAACAGCGCCAGCCCATTCGGCAGACCGACGACCAGCAGCAGAACGCGCACGGTCTGCACAATGGCGATGGCGCGCAGGTCGCCGCCCAGTTCCGTCGACAGTGCAATGACCTGCGCCATCGAGCCGGGGCTCGCACCCATCAGCGCCGACAGCGGGTCCCATCGGTGCACGATGCGCAGATAGCTCGACGTCGCCAGCATCATGGTGAGCGAACCGACCATCAGGAGCACGATGCTGAGCGGCCAGGTGGCCACCCCGCGCAGCGTCTCCGGCGTCACCACGGTGCCAAGCAGGATGCCGACGATGATGTAGCAGACGCGTGCCACCTCAAGCGGCATCCGCATCGGACGGCCAAGAAGCGCGGCTGTTGCCACCGCGACAACGGAGCCGGACACAAGACCCGCCGGAAGTCCAAGCCACGCAAACGTCACCCCGCCGGCGAGCGCAATGGCAAGCGTCTCGGCAACCTCGAACAGAGTGCGCCGTGGCGGGAGGGAGAAAGGCATCGATTCATCATGAATGCCTGCAGCCGCGAGCGCCGTCAAATGACGCCAGCCCGGAACGCGGACAGAAAGGCCGCCCGATAGACAGTTCCGGCGATCTGTGGTGACGTGCGCCCAAATAACGTGGGCTCAACGAGCCCTCAATCGCAGTGGGAAACGTCGTGCTGCAAGGATGGGTCGTCGTCCTTATCGCGCTTGCCTATATCGGGTTCTTGTTCCTGGTGGCGAGCTACGGCGACCGTGTACGGGCGGGGCGCGACGCCGCCTCGCGGCTCTGGATCTATCCGCTCTCGCTCGCGATCTACTGCACGTCGTGGACCTTTTTCGGCTCGGTCGGACTGGCGTCGCGCGGCGGCTACGATTTTCTCGCCATCTATATCGGTCCGATGCTGATGGTCGGCCTCGGCTATCCGCTGATCGCCCGCATCGTGCGGCTCGCCAAAAGACAGAACATCACGTCGGTCGCCGACCTGATTGCGGCGCGTTACGGCAAGAGCCAGGCGGTGGCGGCGACCGTGGCGCTGATCGCCATCATCGGCATGATCCCCTACATCGCGCTGCAGCTCAAAGCGGTGTCGTCCTCGGTCGGCACCATCATGACGGCGGCCGCGCCCGACGGCGCCCTGCAGCCGATGCTCGGCGACAGCGCCTTGCTGATCGCGCTGTTCATGGCGGCATTCGCGGTGCTGTTCGGCACCCGTCATACTGACGCCACCGAGCATCAGGACGGCCTGATGCTGGCGATCGCCACAGAATCGATCGTCAAGCTCGCCGCCTTTTTGGCCGTTGGCGTATTCGTCTGCTTCGTCCTTTATCCGGGCCCGCTGGCTTTGTTCGCACGCGCCCTCGCGAAGCCGGACATCGCGAAGGTGATCACGCAGGCTCCGCCACTCGCCAACTTCTGCGCGATGGCGCTGCTGTCGCTGTTCGCCATCGTGCTGCTGCCGCGGCAGTTCCACGTCAGCGTCGTGGAGAACCGCAGCGAGGCGGAAATCCGCCGCGCGGCCTGGCTGTTTCCGCTTTATCTCGTGCTGATCAATCTGTTCGTGATTCCGATCGCAATTGCCGGGTTGCTCGACGTTCCAGTCAGCCTGTTCCACGGCGACATGTTCGTACTGGCGCTGCCGCAAGCGGCGCATTCCACACTGATGACCGTGATCGCATTCGTCGGCGGCCTGTCCGCGGCGACCGCGATGGTGATCGTGGAATCGGTGGCGCTCTCCATCATGGTGTCGAACGACATCGTGGTGCCGCTTCTTCTGCAGCGCCGCGCCACGCGCATCGGCGAGGCGAGCGACGCCGGCGCACGGCTCCTGATCACGCGCCGGATCGCGATCTTCGTCATTCTGTTTCTGGCCTACGCCTATTATCGCTCGGCCGGCGACGCCCAGCTTGCTTCGATCGGGCTCCTGTCTTTTGCCGCGATTTCGCAACTGGCGCCGGCCTTGTTCGGCGGCCTGATCTGGCGGCGCGGCACCGCGCGCGGCGCCATCGCCGGAATGACCGCCGGCGTCCTGATCTGGGGTTATACGCTGCTGTTGCCAAGCATCTTCGATTCCAGCGCGGGCGATGTCGCAATCCTGACGCAGGGACCGTGGGGGCTGACCTTCCTGCGGCCGCAGGCGCTGTTCGGCATCGACCTGCCGCCGCTGGTGCATGGCGTGCTGCTCAGCCTCGCCTGCAACATCGTCTGCTATATCGGCTTCTCGCTGAGCGGCGCCCCCAAGGCAATCGAACGGATGCAGGCCGATCTGTTTGTCCCATCCGAGCTTGGGCCGATGCTGGTGCCGCGGGCGCCGAGCTTTCGGCTGCGCCGCGCCTCGATCTCGACCGGCGAGCTGATAGCAACCGTCGCGCGCTATCTTGGCGAGGACCGAACCCACACATCGTTCCGGACCTTCGCTGCCGCACGCCGCATCAGCCTCGACCCGCAATCCGAGGCCGATATTCAGCTGCTGCAGCACGGCGAGTATCTGTTGGCCTCCGCGATCGGGGCCGCCTCGTCGCGGCTCGTGCTTTCGCTCCTGATCCGCAAGCGCACACTTTCCACCAAAACCGCGCTTAAGCTGCTCGACGACGCCAACGCGGCGATTCACTACAACCGCGAAATTCTGCAGACCGCGCTTGATCACGTTCGCCAAGGGATCGCGGTGTTCGACAAGGAACGTGCCCTCGTCTGCTGGAACCGCCAATTCGGTGAAATCTTCGATCTGCCGCATGAACTGACGTCCGTCGGCGTCACGCTTGCCGAAATTCTCCGCTGCGTCGCGCGGCGGAGCAAACATGATGGCGCCGATCTCGAAACCTTCGTGGCCGACCGCATCGCCAAATACACGGCCGAAGACGCGCCTTTCCTCGAGCGCCTCGCCAATCAGGCCCTGGTGATCGAGGTGCGGACCAACCGCATGCCCGACGGCGGTCTTGTGGCGACCTTCACAGACATCACGCCGAGCGTACAGGCCGCTGAAGCTTTGGAGCGCGCCAACGCCACGCTGGAGCGCCGCGTCCGCGAACGCACCACCGAACTGACGCGGCTCAATACCGAGTTGCATCGCGCCAAGGCCGAAGCCGACGAAGCCAACGCCTCCAAGACGCGCTTCATCGCCGCTGCAAGCCACGACATTCTGCAGCCACTCAACGCCGCCCGGCTCTACGTCACCAGTCTGAGCGAGCGCCCGCGCGCCAGCGACCACGGCGACCTGATCGGCAACATCGATGCCTCGCTCGAAGCGGTTGAGGAAATCTTCGGCGCGCTGCTCGACATCTCGCGACTCGATACCGGCGCGATGAAGCCTGAGCTTTCGCAATTCTGCATCGGCGAACTGCTGCAGCGGCTGGAAGTGGAGTTTGCACCTCTCGCGACCGCGAAGGGCCTGACGCTGCATGTCATGCCGTGCGCGCTCTACGTACGCTCGGATCGGCGCCTCCTTGGACGGCTGCTGCAGAACCTCGTCTCCAATGCGATCAAGTACACGCCATCGGGACGCGTGCTGGTCGGCTGCCGCCGCCGCGGCACGCAGTTGCGCATCGACGTGTGCGACACCGGCATCGGCATTCCGCACGGCAAGCGCCGCGCGGTGTTTCGGGAATTCCATCGGCTCGATCAGGGCGCGCGCGTCGCGCGCGGCGTGGGCCTCGGCCTCTCGATCGTCGAACGTATTGCACGCGTGCTCGACTGCAAAGTTTCGCTGCAGTCGGCGCCGGATCGCGGCTCGCGCTTTTCGGTCGAGCTGCCGTGCGCCGCCGCTCCGGCGGCGCCCAGCCAGTTGACCGCCCGTCGCGAAGCGCGGGTCGACGCCGGGCGGCTCGCCGGTACCGTTGTGCTGTGCATCGACAACGACCGCGCCATTCTCGACGGCATGGAGGCGCTGCTCGGCGGCTGGGGCTGCCGCGTCCTCAAAGCACCCGATCTGGCCGCTGCCCTCAATGTGTTGGCCGCAAGCGGCGCGACGCCTGACGGGCTTCTGGTCGACTATCACCTTGACGGCGGTAACGGCGTTGTAGCCATCGCCGAACTACGGAAGCGGCTCAAGCGACATATTCCGGCGATCGTGATCACGGCCGATCGCTCAGCGCATGTGCGCGATGAGGCCTCGCGCGAAGCCGCGCATCTTCTCAACAAGCCGATCAAGCCGGCGTCGCTGCGCGCGCTGATGACGCAATGGCAGGTGCAGCGCGTCGCGGCTGAATAGTACTGATGGCATCAATTTCTGACTCGTCATGCCCGGCCTCGTGCCGGGCATCCGCGTCTTTGTCGTTGAGTATTACTCAAAAGACGTGGATGGCCGGGACAAGCCCGGCCATGACGACGGAGTAAGCCGCCGCTCAATGCAATCGCTGTGGAGGAATTATCCCGAAATGCGCTCGATGGCGGCACCGCAGCGGCCGAGCTTTTCCTCGATGCGCTCGAAACCGCGATCGAGATGATAGACGCGGTTGACGATGGTCTCGCCTTCGGCCGCGAGCGCGGCGATCACCAGCGACACCGAAGCGCGCAGATCGGTCGCCATCACCGGCGCGCCCGTGAGCCGTTCCACGCCTTCGATCGTCGCCTGCTCGCCGTCGAGCGAAATGCGGGCGCCGAGCCGCGCCAGTTCCTGCACGTGCATGAAGCGATTCTCGAAGATGGTCTCGACGATGCGCGAGGTGCCTTGCGCGCGCGTCATCAGCGCCATGAGCTGCGCCTGCAAATCGGTCGGGAATCCCGGGAACGGCGCGGTGGTCACGTCGACCGGCGCCAGGCCCGAGCCGTTGCGCGCGATGCGGATGCCCTGGTTGGTCGGCGTGACCGCAACGCCGGTGTTGGCCAGCACATCGAGCGCGGCCTGCAACAGGTCGGCGCGCGTATTCTGCAAAACGATGTCGCCGCCCGCCATCGCCACCGCCATGGCGTAGGTCCCGGTCTCGATGCGATCCGGCAGCACCGCGTGGCGCGCGCCGTTGAGCTTGGCGACCCCTTCAATGATGATGCGTTTGGTGCCCGCGCCCGAAATGCGCGCGCCCATCTTGTTGAGACAATCGGCGACGTCGGTGATTTCCGGTTCGCGCGCGGCGTTGTCGATGACTGTCGTGCCGTTCGCCAGCGACGCCGCCATGATCGCCGTGTGGGTGCCGCCGACCGTGACCTTGGGGAACACGATCTCGCCGCCCTTGAGCCCGTGCGGCGCGCTCGCCACCACATAGCCGCCGTCGATCTCGATTTTGGCGCCGAGTTGCTGCATCGCGAAGATCAACAGATCGACCGGCCGCGTGCCGATGGCGCAGCCGCCCGGCATCGACACCCGCGCCTCGCCCATGCGCGCCACCAGCGGCGCCAGCACCCAGAAGCTCGCGCGCATTTTCGACACGAGTTCGTAGGGCGAGGTCGTGTCGACGATGTTGGCGGCGGAGATATGCAGCGTCTGGCCGTTGTCGGCGGTCTCGCCCGGGCGCTTGCCGCCCACCATCACGTCGACGCCGTGATTGCCGAGAATGCGTTGCAGCAGGATCACGTCGGCGAGCCGCGGCACATTGTCGAGGATCAGCGTCTGATCGGTGAGCAGGCTCGCGATCATCAGCGGCAGCGCGGCGTTCTTGGCACCCGAAATCGGGATTGTGCCATCGAGCCTGCGGCCGCCCACGATGCGAATGCGATCCATGCTCACCCCCTGCGGCCCATCCCGGACCTGAACCAACCCGGCCAAACCAAAAACAAGCTATCTATGAGCCACACGCGGCCCACGCGCAAAGCGCGACGGCGCACACGGTTAGCGCTTGATAGCAAATCCAGCCGGCCCCTAGTCGTTGCCCCGATTGCGGCGAAAGTCGGGATCGCCCGCGTCGTCGTCCGCCGCGTTCGGCGTCTCGCCCTCGCTGGCCGGCTCGGCCGCCGCGCGGCCGCGCGCCTGCGCCTTGCGGCGCTTGAGGTTTTCGCGCAAAGCCGCCGACAGCCGCTCGTTCCGCGCCGCCCATTTCTCCGCCTTGCCGCCTTTGCGCATGGGGAAAACTCAAATCACGGCGCCTTTTGCCCCGCAAGCGGGCGCGCTTGCGCTCACACCCCCCATATGGCAGGAAACGCCGCGATTTCTCGCATGTGAATCGGGCATTCCCGGCCGCTGCCGTAGCTCAGTGGTAGAGCACTCCCTTGGTAAGGGAGAGGTCGTCAGTTCAATCCTGACCGGCAGCACCATTAAAGTCCAATAAAACAGGGCATTTTTAGCCGTATTGACTGCCTGTAATTATGCCCCTATCGCGACAAAGCGCCGATGCACTCGTTCCGTCATCGCGCAGCGCAACGCCTGCGGCGTGCAATTACCGATGAGGCCTTGCGCGAAGCCATTGGCGGATGGGCGGACGGCAAGAAAAAGACATCGCGAAAGTACGGCAACAAGCATGGCCGGGGATTTCCGATTAAGATGCTTAAGGAAGCCGATCGACAAGATCGGCATGTAACCGCCTCACCGTCTCCAGTTCAACCAAGATCGGATTCCCGCCACGCCAAAAGGCGGCGAGTTTCACCATCTCACGGGCGCTTGAGAAGCTCAGTCAGACCAGTGGTGATTGACCTCGACACTAATAAAAGCGGTGACGCCAGGCGCCACCCGGCTGGGGTTGCCAACGCATGGGCGGCGGCCAAGTCGCGGATCCCGCCTGGAGGTAATCGTGGCGTCCCGGTCCCGATGCGGAAATGCGTCCGGCTGGTCAATCTTTGCGCCGCCCTAAGTCGCTCACCGATCCCTTTTTCCCAACCTGCTGTGATCCGTTGGGCTCATTATGTACAAGAGCATCGTAAGCGTGCTTCAACATGTTGAATCGTTCCACACTGATCAGCACGAGTCGGTCTCGGCCGCTTTTGGTTACGACAATCGGTTCCGCCAGTGCAGCGTCGCCGTGAACGGCGAAGTTGCGGATGAGTTCGACGGTTGAAATCCGTTTCACGGCTTACCCGAATGCTTTACGTCAAACGCGATCTCGAGATCACGGCGGCCATCGGGACGGCTGGGTCACCAGATTTGGCTATGGTCGGCGCGCTGAAGACGACCCCGGTCAAAGCCGATTACAGCCTGTTAAAGAAGAGCCGCGCACCCTGAACTCCTCGTTAGATTGCGCGCGCCATCGCCGTCAGCGTGACCGCAGGGTGCCGGGTGCAAAAAGATGCCGATCATCAAAGTGCGCCTCTACCCCCATCGAGTGAGGCCCCGGCAGTGGGGACGTGGCCGCCGGGGCCTCGCCAAGCCGAGGGGGGTCGGGGTGGGGAACGGCTTGGTAACTTGTAGCCAATCTACGGTATGGCGCTCCGTTCATTGCCGTCGTATCAACTTTTCAGCTTCCTCCCTTTCTTCTTCAAGCAAATTTCTCAGTTGTCGACATTGAGCGTCATCAGAAGAGATGTGGAGCAGCTTGAGATATCTCTCGATGTTTTGCTGATTGAGAAAGCGCCTCATCCCTATTGAGGCTCCAACAGCGTCGATCGGTACTGACCTGCTGGGCAGACTTGATCTCACGTGGGCATTTCGTCGAGTCGCTTCGTTCCTCAACGAGTTCGGTCCTTTCCATAAATTGCCCTCTCATAATTCGATTGTGAAGGGATGGCGAACCACGCCAACTCGATATTTCGCAAGAAACAGCGTGGTCAACGCCAAAGTGAAAGAAGACGCAAAGGTTTCACTCTTGCGTCGACAGCCTTAATAAATACGGATCATGATGTTGTGACCAAGGCTGCCACCTCCCGTAAATTCGGGAGCGTGCCAGCGGTAGTCGCTACCCGGTGCGGCGCCGTACGCGCCGTAGTATCTGCTGCCGTCAACCCAAGCCTCGCCACGATCGTATAATGCACGGGCCGATTGAGCGAATGCCGGAGGCGCGATACTGACCGCTGCGATCGTCGCCACGAGAGCGCATCTCGAAAGTATGATCATTGTCATCTCCTGGTTAGCAGCAAGACTGCTTGATCTATGTCGGGCATCTTTGCCTGACACCTTCGGTTGCCTCAGTCTTTGTCCCTACAGCCGACGTCCGTCGTCAGGAACCGTAGAAATACGTACGCAAACCTGACGCATAAAAAGGCGGTCACCGAACTTCTGCGAATCGCATTGATTCTCGAAAGCTTTAGAGCGAGCTCAGAACATCGGTAAAATAATTGTGTATCTTCGGTCGGCTTAGAACAGTTGTGCCCGCCGCGGCGCGGAGCTTGTATGAGATTTTGAGAGATTAAGTCACTTTAAGAGTTCAGGTGGACCAGGTGGGTGACGGTACACTAGATTTGCTGGACCTGCCGCCGAGTACTCGACACCAGAGGGCGGCGCTTGCGGTCGTAGCGGGGCTGGTTCTGGTATTCGCGGTCGTGGCCCCGTTTACAGCCCTCCCACTGCCGCATTTCGCCGCCTTCAATCCGTTTCTTGATGCCATGATCTTGGTCGCTGACCTGATCACTGCACTTTTGCTGTTTGCGCACTTTTCATTTTGCCGTTCACCGGCACTTCTGGCACTTGCCGGCGGGTATCTTTTCAGCGCCCTTATTGTTGTTCCACATGCCATCACCTATCCCGGAGCTTTTGGCATCTTGGGCACCAATATCCAGGCGGCGCCTTGGCTCTACAGGTTCTGGCATTTTGGCTTTCCGGCGGCCTTGCTCCTTTACGTCCTGCTAAAGGATGAAAAGGCGAAATTTGTCAGCTCCACACCGTGGATCATTGGCTGGACGGTTGCGCTAGTGATCACCCTGGTCTGCGCGCTGGTATTGGTGGCGGTTGCGAGTAACTGGCTTCTGCCGAACCTCCTCATCGACGCAATCCACCTGAGCCGTACGGGAAGGTATAGCATCACTTTTGACTTGTTGGTCTGTGCGGCCGCCCTTGCATTCTTGTGGATCCGCCGCCGATCTGTGCTCGATCTCTGGCTTATCGTGACCACTTGCGCAATTCTGGATGAGCTTGCTCGCGTGACCGTCCGTTTCAGCCTGGGCTTTTATGCCAGCCGCGTTACTTCACTCGCCACTTCGACGATTGTTTTGATCGTGCTGCTGGCGGAGACCACTAAATTGTACTCGCGTCTCGCTCAGTCAAACATAATGCTGAAACGTGAGCGAGATAATAAACTAATGAACGTGGAAGCAGTGGTGGCTGCCATTTCGCATGAGCTGAAGCAGCCGCTTTCGACGATCCTTTTGAGGGGCGACATTGCACTGCGATACCTCGGGCATCAATCGCCAAATCTCGATAAGGTGAGATGCGTCCTGAATCAACTTCTCGACGATGGCCGCCGTGCGAGCGAAATATTCAACAATATCCATGAGCTGTTCAATGCTACCAAGGGCGTCCGAGCGCTGATCAATGTGAATGAGCTGGTTTTAGACGTGCTCAACTCTGTACGGGACGAATTGAAAGAGCACGGCGTAGCTGCGCGAGCGGAGTTAGGGGCGGCGCCACGATTGATCCTTGGCCACAAGGGACAATTGCAGGAAGTTCTCCTTAATCTCATCCACAATTCAGTCGAAGCGATGGACACCATTGAGGGCGGGCCGCGCGTTCTGCTGCTCAGGACAGAGCAGTGTGGTGGCGATGCAGTCCTCATCGCAATAGAGGATACGGGCCCGGGCATCGCTCCGGAAAAATTGAACGCGATTTTTGATGCATTTGTAACGACAAAGCTCCAGGGAACGGGATTAGGCCTGGCAATTTGCAAAATGATCGTCGAACGTCATGGTGGCCAACTCATCGTGGCGCCTTCGGATAAGGGGGCTACGTTTCATATCATTCTGCCCATCGAGTTCGAACGCGGAGGGCGCAAAGTCATGGGCGCATCAGGATCACGCTGTCCCGCACGAACTCGTTGCTACCCGCCAAATGAGATTTCACGGTCGGAACATTCCTTGTTTGTCGTAAGAGGGAGCAGATGGCCAGAGAGAGCTATATTCACGTTGTTGAAGACGATCCGCCCATGCGGGAATCCCTCGTTATGCTTCTGGAGGAGGCGGGATATGAGGCTCGACCCTACGCCAAAGCCGAGGAATTTCTGTCACTAGGCGCTCGGGCTGAACACGGGTGCGTGGTTAGCGATGTGCGCATGCCTGGTATGGACGGTCTAACGCTGTTGCGCCGGCTGCGATCTAGCGCTTCCGCGCTCCCGTTGATACTCATTACTGGCCACGGAGATGTCGCGATGGCCGTTGCAGCAATGAAGGCAGGCGCGTTCGACTTTATTGAAAAGCCGTTTGAAGCCGGGACTCTTATCGAGTTCGATAGAATTGGCGTTGGGTGCTCGGGAGACCGGCCTCCAAGCGGCCCAGGCGACAGCTTCACGGAAGCGATTGGAAGACTTGACGTCGCGCGAGTATGAGGTGCTGCACCAGATCGTGAGTGGCAAGTCGAACAAGGAGGCCGCAGTCAGCCTCGGCATAGGCCAACGGACTGTGGAAACCCACCGAGCACACATAATGGAGAAGACTGGTACCAAGGGCCTTGCGGAACTGGTTCGGACTTGGTTGGCCGCAGGGGGCAGCCTATAGGACGAAACAAAGGACGTCCGTTGCGAAAGCCAAGCTCTTTTGCAACGCACCACGGTGTGCAAATCAACGGCAGAATTGGGTCACGACCTGCCTTGAGTGGAAGCTGCTTCCTTGTCGGCTTCACCCCTCCGGAGCTGCCATGGAAGCCGACATAGTTATCCGTCGAAATGTGCCATTCACGACCAAAGTCCGACGCAGCAAAGCATTCCTGCCTGACTTTGTTTTCCGCTGATAACGTGTCTGCTCACCAGGGTTCCATTCCTTTTGACCGAATGATAGGAAGTGCAGTGGGTCCGGTAACGAATCGGATTAACTCGTTAGCGATCTCGGGAGAAACCGCGTTCGTACTTACGGCCGCTTGAAACGAAACGTACGACTGGATCTCCTGTGGAATTTGGCCAACGATTTCGATGCCCGGCGTAGCGATTAGTGTGGCAATGGCCGTTACTCCAACCTCGGCTTCTCCCTCGGCGATAAGTTCGCCGACTGTGTCCGTTTCGGTCCGTTTGGCCTTCGATCGCAATTCTGCGGCTATTCCGAACGTCTCGAATAATCGCTCCAGATAAGGTCCGCTGGTCCCGGCTTTCAAATAGGCAATGGATTTGGCCTCAAGCATCGCGCGCTCAAACGTTTCCACCGTACTGATGTCTGGCTTGGGCCAGTGACCTGAGCCCCTTGTCTCATCCGGCGATGAGGAGAGTCCTAGCTTCATTGCTCTGAGGCCGATCTTTGGACCGCCGGAGGGTAGATTTTTCCGGCATGTGCTCTGAGGCCGATCTTTGGACCGCCGGAGGGTAGATTTTTCCGGCATGATCACGGTGGCGGGCTGGCTGCGCCAACGTGGTTGAGCAACATAATCGGCGTCTTCTGGCCGATCGCCCCGTGGGGCCGTTCCTCATTGTAGTACTTGCGCCAATCCTCCAACTTTTCACGGGCATCTGCAAGGCTCAAGAACCAATGGGCGTTCAGACATTCGGCGCGGAAGCGACCGTTGAACGCTTCGATGAACGCGTTGTCCGTCGGTTTGCCCGGCCGAGAGAAGTCGAGTGTGACACCGCGTTGGTAAGCCCATAGATCCAAGTCGCGCGACACAAACTCTGTGCCCTGGTCGACCCGGATCGTTGCCGGTAGTCCCATTTCTCGCCCAACTCTTTCCAGCACCTCAACGACATCCGCGCCTCGGAAGGAGAGCCGCGGCTCCAACGCCGGCGAGTAGCGGGAGAACGTATCCACGATCGTCAGCACTCGCAGCTTCGTGCCGGTCGCAAGTTGATCATGCACGAAGTCCATCGCCCAGGTCTCGTTCGGCCGGGTCGCGTTCCGGCGGTCATCGCGCAACTTCGCCTTGACCCGGCGCTTCGGCGTCTTGTTGCGTAATTGCAGGCCCAATTCGCGATAAATGCGCCGGGTCTTGTTCTGACCAAGAGACCACCCTTCACGGCGCAGCAGCACATGAACCCGCCGATAGCCGTAGCGCACGCGGGTTTGGCAAATCTCTCTGATCCGCAGTTCGAGGGGCGCCTGTCCGAGGCGACGAGACTTGTAGTGGTAAGTGGACGTATCGACCTGGAACACCCGGCAGGCTCGCCGGATCGAGACATCCCAGTCGCCGCGCATCTCATCAACGAGCTTGCGCTTGCGGACAGGCTTCAAAGCTTTCGGCGTAGTGCGTCCTGCAACATCTCCTTGTCCAGGCTCAGATCGGCCACAACCTTCCGCAGCTTGTTGTACTCGTCCTCGAGTTGCTTCAGCCGCCGCATCTCGCTCGGCAGCAAGCCATCATACTTCTTCTTCCAATTGAAATAGGTCGCCTGGCTGATGCCAGCCCTGCGGCAAAGGTCTGCTACCGGCATCCCATCAGCACCCTGCTTGAGAATGAACGCTTTCTGGGCTTCCGAAAACCGCGATGCCTTCATCGTCTCCGCTCCTCCCAGCTCGGGGAATCACCGCGGAAAACTCTAGCCAAAAACGGTCTAGGATTCCGGTCTCAGAGCAGGTCCAGAGCGGGCCCCTCGAGCCCATAACTGCGGAATATTGAGGCAACTTCTTCCAGTTCTATCTCGCGCAGTGTGACAGTCTCTTCGTACTCGCGTCGTTCCTCGGACGCATAGTGCTCCTGGTCCGAACGGGCCGCGAGATATCCGCCCAGACCCATCGCAATGGCGCCGGCTGCGACTTCGGCCAAGCCGGCCGTCACAATCACGTGGCTGGAAGTGACGGCGGCCGTCAGACCTGCCGCCAGGGCAAATGGTACGGTCAATCCATCGGCCATCCCAATCACGACGTCGCGGACGGCTTCCGAGCCGGTAAAGTGATGCTCAACGTGGGGCGTGGTAGGCAAAAGAGATCCCCCGAGGTGATTGCACCAGGTCCCGTTATTCTGGTTCAGACGAGATTTTCGCGATGGGCGATACCCGCGATAATCGGGCGGAACCAGCGGCTAAAGGGACGTGGTATGCGTGGAAACGTCACTTAGCAGATGGGGCCGGCGCCTGTGAAAGCGATAATTGTGTTCGAGTCCCGATCATTCAGCACGCTTTCGGCCCGTGACCATCGACCACGCCAAATTCTCGCGGTGGACCATGCTTGCCCAGAACACAGCCATGATGTGGACGATAACGAGGCCTAAGGCGATGTTCGCAGGGACCTCATGATACTCTTTCAGTACGCCCTCCTTTTCGTCGGACGCGTCTCGCCGTTCTCTAGCATTCTCATCTGCCGCCGCGGTGACGACAAGCCCACGATCCGGAAGCACCGAAGACGTAGCCGCGTACAACGCTCGCAGTGGTCCCGCCTTCTCCTGGGCGCCATAGAGAGCGAGGCCAGTGATAACCGTGCCCACAAGACAGAAAAGGAGGACGATCACCATCGCGCCGCCGGCAGGGCTATGCCCGATATACCGCTTGCTTCGTGACCGAAGCAGGTCAAGCAGGTAGGAAACCACCGCTGCTGGTCTGTAGAGGAAATCAATAAATCGCGCGTGTTTCGGTCCTACGAAGCCCCAAATGATGCGAACCATCACAGCGATGCCAACGGTGTAACCTGCCCAAACGTGTGCCGTTAGTAAATCGTCCTCGGTAAAATACGCGGTCGCAAATCCAACGACGATGGTCCAATGCGTGATACGAACCAGAAAATCCCAGACCGATAATTGACGGCTTATCGTTTTCCCTGTTGCCTCACCTGCCGTTGTCATTGACGTCCTCCTTCTCCTCGCGAACTCTAAAATCTATCGAAATGAGGAGGCCAGCCTTGATTTTAATCAATGACAAGCAGCCGATCACGCGGCCCACTGCCCAGCATCTGAATCGGCTTTTTCATTGCACTGCCATTGATCTGTGTTGGCATTGTGCTGCCGAGTCTAGCTGGTATAACGCTCGACCGATTGCTGGATGCGAGACACGATCGCGCGCCACGTCTCGAACGGAGCTCACGGGTCTGAATTGATTCGCCTAATCTCGGGACCGATAACGGGGGGAAGTCATGAATGCAAAGCTTGCCATTTTGCTCGTTACGACCGCCGCGCTTACAGGATCATTCGCCGCGACAACTGTATTTGGACAAGCACAATCCACCGGGCACTGGCAAATGATTGCTGGAAGTGGCGGAGATGGCGTCGCTGCGTGGAAGCTCAACATAGACACGGGTCAAAGCTTCTTTTGCTATCGTCAGAATTGTTTCGCGTCCGTCTTGCTGCCCAGTACAGCGCCTGACCAGAAAAGCACCCGGCCCAGGCGCTGATCGACATTTACGCCACGCGTCAGCCGTCGCCTGGCTGCTACTGCACGTCGCGGAACCGCTTCCCTAGCCGTTGAGGCGATGGCGAATTAGCTTGCCCATGGAGGACGCCGCTCACCGAGCCGACCATTTTTTCTGGGGTGAACAAATGCGCCTTCAGGCCCGAACCACCTCCCCTCACCCAAAAACGACATTTGCTTTTCGCCGATGCGAGCTGCTCGGGACATCGAACGGATCGTACCCTTTCAATTCGAGAAGCGACTGCCGTGACTAATTGTGCGCAACTTGAAAAAACGCTAACTTATCAACTTGGAGCAGGACCTCGCATCCCACCTATTATAACCATCTAGGCTATTTATACCTTTCAGTTACTTCCTGGAAGCACCGATCCACAGCTTCTACGTCAATAACCCGCTCGAAGGCGTAGACCTCATCTGGTTCGCAATTTTATCCGCCCTAACCATTAAATGCATCCGCATGCCGACCAGACCAGACAGAATCAGGCTCCCAAAATTGGTGGTCCTGTCTTTGAAGATAGCCAGCACGAGGCGGAAGCCCGCCGGATTTCTCCGGACACACGAGCAAGAGCTAATCGGGATAGTAGTTCGGCGGCGGCGGTGGCGGTCCATAGATAGGCGCCGCCGCCACGTAGGGGCTCTGCATGATATTGCCCTTCGCGGTCATGCATTGAGCGTAGACGGTATCGTACCTTTCCTGCAATGACCCGCCGGCCGCATTGGCGTTTCCCGCACCGACCACACTGCCAGCTAGCAACCCGCCGCCCGCGCCCATTGCAGCGCTGCGTCCCATTTGCCCAGAGGCCGACCCGATGGCGGCGCCTGCAAGCGCGCCCAACGCCGTACCGACGGCCGCAGTGCCAACCGCAGCTTGATTCGCCGCTGCGCCGGGTGATTGGTAGTTGATAGCCTGTTGCGCTTGCGACTGGCAGTACGCATCATCGGCGCGGAAAGCCTGATAGCCTATTCCCCTCCCCGGCATAGCTGCGACGGAAGGGAGGGCAGGTCCGGGAGATGCACATCCGGCGACAGCTAAACAGCCGACAAGCGCTACTGATAACGCAGAGCGAAACATCCCCAACCCCTTAGCGGAACGTTTGGCACAAAACATCGTAACTGTGCGGCAAAATTAAGTCAGCGATAAACGTGCGGACCATAGTTACAATCGATCGCCAATCGCTACTGAACAGCTCACGCAGTCCAGCAGGCTCTACCACTCTCAAGAGTCCGGACGCGTTTTGTCAACTCACCAAAGATCGGAAATAAGCACTGAATTGCAATCGACGGCCTTGCTATTCATCTAATTTCTACTCTGCGACATATAGCCTAAATTGCTTGCGTCAGCATGCGCCAGCGCGCTATCCAAAGAGGTCTTTGTAGGCTCGGTCTGGTCGGTCCGATGCAATCAACAAACCCCTTGGGATCGGGAACTGATATCGCCGTCTTCTGCCGGGATGTGACAAAAAGCTACGGCAGCGGCGAGACCAGGGTAGTCGCCCTGCGAGGCGCTGACCTCGAAGTCAAACGCGGTGAACTCCTTATGATCGTCGGCCCGTCAGGGTGCGGCAAGACGACGCTTATTTCCGTCATCACGACAATCCTCAATCAAGATTCCGGTGAATGCCGAATTCTCGGTTGCGACGTGCAGCGGATGGGCGAGAAAGAACGAGCCTATTTCCGCCGTAAATCAATCGGGTTGGTATTCCAGATGTTTAATTTGCTGCCGGCGCTTACCGTGGCTGAAAACGTCGCAGTGCCATTATTGATAGACGGGCTCCGCTGGGAGAAGGCCAAAACCCGCGCCAGCGAGTTGCTCAAGACAATGGGTCTTGATGGACGAACAACGGTCCTCCCGTCGGGTCTCAGCGGCGGGCAGCAGCAACGGGTCGCGATTGCCAGGGCCGTAGTACATGATCCGGCTCTGCTGGTGTGCGACGAACCGACAAGTAACCTCGATCATGAAAGCGGACATGCGGTGATGGAGATTCTGCGCAACAATGCGAAAAAGTCCGATCGGACCGTCGTCGTGGTCACTCACGATCCCCGTATTTTCCAGTTTGCCGATCGTATAGCGCGCATGGACGACGGCAGAATCACGGAAATCGTCGAGAACGATGACCTCGGGCAGCTACAATGAGTCGCAAATATCTACTCGCGGTCTTAGCTGCAATTGGTTTCCTAGCGGCTGCGGCAACAGTCCTTCTTGGCGACGAGACTCCGCCGGCAGCCCCGGCGCCTATGCCGTCGGCGCGCGCCCCTTACGAAAGCTATGTCGCGGGGACCGGCCTGATCGAAGCCAGCACGGGCAACATCGCCGTCGGCACGCCCGTTTCCGGCATCGTTGATGCCATTTTAGTCAAATGGGGCGATTGGGTCAGCACCGGCCAGCCACTTTTCAAACTTGAGGCGCGTGACCTGTCCGCTCAGCTTCAAGTCGCCAATGCGAAGGTCATGGAGGCTGAAGCAACATTGGCCAAGAACAAGAACTTGCTCAAAGTCGCAGAGGGTTTGACCGCCGGCAGTTCGATCACCGCGGTGGATTTGGCCAATCGGCGCTTTGACGTTGGAATATCCGAAGCGGCGCTAACGGTAGCAAGAGCCCAAGCTGATCAGATCGAAGCCGACATTGAACGAAAGACGATCCGGGCTCCGGTCGATGGCCGCGTTTTGCAAATCAACATCCGGCTTGGAGAGTTTGCCCAAACTGGCGCGGTCTCTCCACCGCTCATGCTGTTTGGTAACGACCGCCGGCTCTATATTCGCGTTGATGTCGATGAAACCGATGCGTGGCGGGTCCAGCCAACCGCGCCCGCCATGGCCTACGTTCCTGGAAATCCGGAGCTAAATACGACTTTGCATTTCGAGCGGATTGAGCAATATGTCGTACCAAAGACGTCGTTGACCGGGGCAAGCACTGAACGAACGGACACGCGCGTGCTTCAGGTGATCTACAGCTTCGATCATGGCAGTCTGCCCGTTTATATCGGCCAGCGCATGAATGTGTTCATCAAGGCGCCTCCGGTCCCGCCGGCGCCAACCAGTTCAGCGGCCGTTGCCAGCAGGCATCGATCCTAATGTTTCGCGTCGCCGTGAAAATGCTGATCGGGGATCGCGTCAAGTACGCGGGCCTGCTGTTCGGCGCTGCGTTTACATCGTTTCTTGTCACCTTCGCCGGGTCCTACTTCGCCGGTTTCATGACGCAGGGCTTCAGTCTTATCACGGAGAATCCCGGCGCCGATGTCTGGGTCATGGACCCGGCGGTAACATCGATTGCGCCGACAACGAATATGGCCTCCTCGGCGCTTGATCGTGTACGCAGCGTCGAAGGTGTTGCGACGGCGGCGCCGCTTGCGCTCGACAGCGCGAATGTTCGCTTTCCCAACGGACGCTTTCAATCGTTTCAGGTCATTGGCGTTGACGATGCGACCTTGGCCGGTTTGCCGCCGCTTCGGGACGGCGTACCGCCGATTGCGTTACGCACACCGGATGCGGTCGTCGCGGCATCGGGCGGCACCAGCGGCAAGTTGCAGACGCCGGTCGACAAAGCCGACCAGTGGTACGGCGGCCCGCCTCGCCTTGACGTGCCTACCCGCACGCTCGCCGCTGGCGACGACCTACTGGTCGACGATCGCAGCGTCAGGGTTGTCGGCCGCGCGCGAGCCCTACCGCGCTATCCGCCGCGGCCGTTGCTCTACACGACCTATTCGAATGCGCTTCGCATCCTGTTGCCGGAGCGCCGACGCCTGACCTTTGTGCTGGTAACCGCAGCGCCGGATGTCCCGCCGCGCGTGTTGGCGCGACGCATAGAAGCTCGCACCGGCTATCGCGCCCGCTCCTCGGACGGTTTCAAGGCCGATACGGTGTGGTGGATTCTCGCCAATTCGGAAGACGTCGGCGACATCGAGACAATGCTTGCAATCGCCGTATTGGTCGGCGTCGGCGTGACCGGCGTGCTGCTCTACATGTTTACCAACGAAAACCTCAGGCAATACGCGGTGCTCAAAGCGATGGGCGCAACCCCGCGACTGCTGTTGGGCATGATCTATGCACAGGTGGGATTATGCGCACTTGTCGGAACAGGGCTCGGGCTCGGCGTGTGCGCGGTCGCCGGGCAGTTCCTTTCCGGGTCCGACTATCCATTTCGGATGATGTGGTTTACGCCGGTCGTAGGTGTCCTTGCAGTCCTCATCATAAGCATCATGTGTGCGACGATCAGCGCCCGTCCGGCATTAAGGCTTGAGCCCGGCCTGGTGTTCGCCGGACGCTAACATTGCGGCGCAAAGTCGGTGAGTGGCACACGACAGGGAACGGCACAGAACAGGTTCGCTCTTATCGGATCGAGGGTGACAGCCTGCATATCGAAGCAGCGCCCCAGCGTTATCCCGCCTTCGGCGGGAAGCACATGCGGGGCCTTCTGATTTGGAAGCGAGAGTAATTTGCGACTGTCCGCCCGGGATCAGCAACGACGTCGGAAGCGATCGATCCGATTTCGGTTCTTCGGGAAATATTGCTGCCCTGAGCCCTAACAGCGCGTCTGAGAAACCGTGCCAATCCCCCTCGTCCAACCTTTGCCGTTTGGTTGTTGCTCCGGGCTAGGATAACTGTCGGAAACCAACTCGGGGCTGATGGGATGAAGACCAACGTCCTGATCATGGGGGCGGCCCGGTGGGACTGGCGCTGGAAATGCTTTTTGCCAGGGACGGAGGGCTAAGAGCCTGCCCCGCCCGCGAATGCTGGCCCACGCCGATTTTCATCGGATCGGCCTGAACCTTGGCGCGGCAAATTTGACCAATGATTGAGGGGCAGGCAACCAGCGGAGCCTAGCCATGATTGCAAAGTTACGAACGTCCACGGTTCGGTGGCCCATTGGCGGGTCGATGCTTATCGTCGCAGGATTGGCGAGTTTCGTCCTACTCGGTATGCCTTGCGTTCAAGAAATCGCGTCGCCATGGAATAGAGCACTCAATCCCCAACCGCTACCTCCGGACATGTACTCGCCTTATCACGCTGGCGCCATTAGTCGCCAAACCAGAGCACCCTGCGGCAGCATTCCGCAAGACGAATATGCGTCGCATGGGGACGCGTGTGCGTTAAAGTCGGACACGGAAACCAGACGCATCCCGCCCCGTGTGGCCAGTATGTACATGCCTGCCGGAAATACGGCTAGAGCTCCGAAATGTAGTTGCAACCAATGAAAGCCGCATTCCTCATTGCCCTCGCGCTTGCTGCTACCACTGTCTCGACCTCGGCACAGCAATGCGTTTATGCCCACTGCTGTCGCCAAATCGTCAACGCCTGTGATCCGCGCTGTTGTGACTTGCCCCTATCATGTGTGCACGGCGGTCCGATCCGCCTGAATCCACGCACTTTTCGCCAAGGCCGCATCCGCTACTCAGCCCAGGCCTGCACGGCGGAATAGGCGTCAAATAAACCCTTCTTTGGGACCGGACGCGCCGCCGACCCCAATACTCATGCCGCGTTTTCGTAGGTCCGGCAGCCGACAATCTTGACACGGATGTCTGCCGTTTCAGCAATGAGCGACGGCCGTGATTGACCGTCAGGGCAGGCTCGTCGTTCTCTTTAGGTGATCTTGGAAGCCTGATATCGGACTAGGACTTGCGTCAAAAATTCAGAGCCCCTCAATCACTGAATGCAGCATGGTCTGCACGCGTTGAGCCGCCTCCTTTAGCTTAGGATTGTCGATGGCTTGCATCGAGGCGACTGGGTCTATCGCAGCGACTTCCGTTTCGTTGAGGCCGGTTTCTTGAACGACCACATTGCATGGCAACATAGTGCCGATTTTATCTTCAAGCTGCAGCGCCTCGTGTGCCAGCTTGGGATTGCAGGCGCCCAAAATAAGATACTTACGAAAATCTACCCCAATCTTTGCCTTCAATGTCTGCTTCACATCGATTTCAGTGATGACGCCGAACCCGCCTTGCTTGAGCGCGTCGGTCGCGCGCCGAACCGTTTCCTCGAAAGAGGCACGCACAGTTTTGCTGAAATAATAACTCATTCGCGTCTGTCATCCGGTGATGTCACGTTTCTTTTCGAGATATTCCTCGCGCTTAATTTCGCCGCGGGCGTAGCGCTCTTCTAGTGCGTCGAGCCCAGGCGATCTTCGGCCGGAGGTCGTCAGCTGGTAGCCTGAGCGGGTCATGGTTCGGAGGAACCACGCGACACCCGCTATTACCAATGCCAGGATTAGAATCCAAACGATCATACCAAGCGGTCCCCGTTCCCCGTAACCGCCCCACGGGCCCATCATGTGCCAGCCGTAAGGTTGAGCATTTGTCGCCGAGCTGATGTTCGCGGCGAATAGAGCCAGCACGCTGGCGCTCGCCAGGAGCAAAGGCTTACGCATGATGCTCTCCCGCATGGGTTCAAAAAATATGTAGCGCGATGTCGATCGGTCAACATTGATCTACATCAACCACAAAGACTGCTGGCGACGACAACGGACCTGCGTGTACGTGTAATCGACAATCGCGCTGGATAGAAGCCCCGTTGGCCCCAGCCTTTCTCGCTCTGCCGCTGGCCCTCGCTGATAGAAAACAAAGAACCAGTCGGGATGTTAGTTTGGTGGCGGCCTTTGGAGTCATGAATTGGGCATAGACGGTATCGTACCGTTCTTGTACCGAGCTGCCCGCCGCGTTGCTCAAATCTCATGACGTATTTTTCGTCAGCTTTCCCAGCTTCAGACGTCGGCGGCGGGTTTCATTTCGGAGCTTCGTGCCAGACCGCGTACGTTTCCGCGACGCGGCAGACGTTTTTGCTCAGAGCGTACGTTTCCGCCGCAACGCAAGCTCAGATCGATGCGCAATAGCGTTGCTTGGTGTTGACTACCACGACGTCGTGGACTCCATCTGAAAACTCTGCGCGTCAAAATCGGCGGACGAAGGGTGGTTGACGAGCGCGCTCCAACGGCTGCCCGTCCAAAAAGGCGAGCCAGGCAGTACAGCGAATTTCGCTGCCCGTCTTGATTAAACACGTAAGTAACGACTTTGGGTCTTCGCCAAGAGTTGGTTGGTATCGAAGTACCTACAACGCAGCGACGGCAGTCCACACCCGTGAACGCGACGCTTCGGGCAGGTGCATTTAAAATAACCCGCTCCGCCACAGCATGGACAAGCCGCTCAAAACCATCAGAGCGATGGCGAAGCGCCGGAACCACAGCTCCTTGAAGCTTTCCAACCATCGCCTGGTCAGCAGAATAGCCGCAATGGCGCCGCAGCCGGCCAAAAGGCCCTCGAACGTCGAGGCGAAGGTCAGAACCCCGAACGACCCATAAGTGGCGATCTTGGTCAGCTGAATAAAAAGAGAATGCGTCGCCCCCGTCGCAATCATTCTTTCTTTCGTCAGTCCATAGTTCAAATAGAACGGCGCCGAAACCATGCTGCTCGCGCCAATGACGCCCGATACGAGACCGACCGCGACCGATACGGGGATGAACAAGGGCAGCGGCATGGGAAAGGACCGTTCGCGATGGCCGAAGCGGTACTGCAAGGGCGTGGAAACCAGGAACAGTCCGACTATGAGCCGCAGCCAGGACGTTCCGGCAAAACTCACGATCCAGCTGCCAACCACCGCACCGCCGACGGCTCCAGGCAGATACCACCGCACCACCGTCCAGTCGATCAGCCGCCACGACACCAGGATTTGGGTCGGACTCGCCATCAGGCTTGCGATGGTGACGACCGGCGCAACCATCCTCACTCGAATGAGATGGGTCACGACGGCGAGCAGGATCAGACTGCCTCCGCCTCCCGAAAAGATGCCGATCGTCCAGCTGACAAATCCCGCGACGAACAGCTGGACCGATTCTTCGAGACTGGGCATCCACCGTCCTCGCGTGATTTATCACGGCATCGCACGGTACCATACCCCGGTTTTTCAAATCGTTCCGGCTGCAATGGAAGCCCGCTCGAGGCTTTCACCGCACGATCAGCGCCGGCACCGCGCAGCGAGTCAGCACCTCATAGGCCTGGCTTCCGAGCAGCAAGCGCGGCAGGCCGCGCCGGCCATGCGACGCAAGCACTATAAGATCGCAGCCCTTGTCTCGCGCAGTCTCGATAATGCCTTCCGCCGGATATTGATCCTTCACGTGCACCGCCGCAGCCGGTACGCCGGAAGCCTCGGCCCGCTTCAATGCGCTGTCGAGTATACGTTTGGCGCCCTCCGTGGCGAGCGCCTCAAACTCGCCTACCGGATCGCGCCGGTGTTCGCGCGCCCGTTGCGCCATTTCGATAGCCGACCATGGCTCCGTCACCGTGACAACGCTGACGCTCGCATTATCGCACTTTGCCATCGCCAAGCCGTGTTCGAGCGCCTTATCAGCTAGTTCGGAACCGTCAGTGGCGATCAAAATGTGTTTGTACATCGGGGCAACTCCCAGCGTTTTCAGATAAGACAGTGTTGCAGACGCTGGCAAAAGGCGCTTTGCTTTGGGTCAAAACGGCAGGCGGAGATTCAGTTATTTCCCTTGCCGGCGGCATCGCGCGGTTTTGGCTCAACGAGCACATTCTCGGCAACCTGGTCGCTCGGGTAGACGATGACCCTGTCGCTAGGCACGACGCCGGCCGTTACCGCGGCAAAGCCGCCTGAGCGGCGCAGAACTGACACGGTACGAAGCTGTGCTCGGCCGTCCTTTACGACATAGACCTTCCAGCTGTCCCCGGTTCTGAACAATGCGCCGGCCGGGATAATAGTGGCGTTCTCCTGACTAAACACGGTGATCCGCGCGTCCACTTGATAGGCGTCGCCGAGGCCCGCCCAGTCTTCTTGCGGGGACACAATGTCGATCAGCACATTGACCCGCTGTTCCTCCACGCCCAGCGTGGAGGCCTTGGTGAAAGCGGCCGGCTCCACGCGGCGCACGCGGCCGGCAAGCACACCCGGACCGCCCCAATGCTCGATGGCGACGGGCGCGCCGCGATGGATTTCGACCGCATCGGTACTGAGCACGTCCACGACCACTTCAAGGTCGTGTGGGTCGCCGATAGTAAGGATCGGCGCGCCCGGCTGAAGCACCGTTTCGCTCTCCTGGGCGACGTTGATAACGATGCCGGATACGGGCGCTGTCACATCCCAATGTTCGGTCAAATTCTGAACATTCTGATATTGCGCCAAGGCGGCTTTCGCCTGGGCGATCTCGTGTTCGGCGGCGTGATCCTGGAATTCGGCCGCCCGCAGATCGCGATCTGCCAGCCTCATGGCGGTTTCGGCCTGCTCAAGGGCCTGAACGGTGGCCGTGCCGCGTTCTCTCAAGGCGCGCGTGCGATCAAGATCGGCTTTAACCTGCTGGGCGCTCGAACGCACCCGCTCGACTAACGCTTTCGTCCGCTCGCGTGCGGCTTCCGCAGCGCCCAGCCGTTCTTCGGCCTCCTGTCTGGCGCGCGGGTCGAGCATCGGTGCCGGCGTCGACATGATCGTTGCGACGGTCTCGTCAGCCTTGACTAGGTCGCCCGCCTTGAGCCCGACACGTATCAAACGGCCGGCGAGCGGAGCGGTCACTACATAACGCTCCCGGATGCGCGTTTTTCCGTCCTCATCAACGGTGGCGACAAAACGTCCATGTGTCACCGACGCCGTCTCGACCCGAATTGGCTTAGGCATCAGCGCCCAGCCGACAAGCACAATGGCAGCGAGAAGGCCGAGCATCGTCAGGATTCGGCCAAAGGTGATCCCCATCATCAGTCTCTCGACTTCAGAGCCGCGACCAAATCGAGCCGGTCAATTCGCCGGCGCACCACATAGGCGCTCGCTGCGGCAGCGGCGAGCACGACCAAACTGGCGGCAGCAAAAGTACGCGTCCCAACTGTTCCCGGGACCTGGAAGCTCTCGTTCGATTGCAGGCCAGCAATCAGGTCGACAATGCGTTGCGACAGTGCAATTCCAAGGGGAATGGCGACCAACGTTTCGATCACGAACTCACTAAACAAGACACGTGCCACCTCGGTGCGCGTAAAGCCCAGGACGCGCAGGCTCGCCAGTTCCCAGGCGCGCTCCTGCAAACCGATGCGGGCGCTGTTATAGACCACACCAACCGCAATGATCACGGCGAAGCCGGTAAGAATGGCGGCGGTGACGAGAACCAGATTGCCGATCTTGTCGATGAAGGAAGCGAGCGTGTAGCTCTTCATCGATACGGACTCGATCACCGGCAATTCTTTAAAACGGCGGGACAGCATCTGCAGCGCTGACGGGTCCACGAAAAGAGCTGCCGCAGATACGACATCGCCCTCGCCGGTGAGACGATTGACGGCGTCGAGATTCATGTAGGTTGACATCCCGAGCGCCTCGTCCACGACAGCGCTGACCGGCAAATCGAGCCGGCGCCGTTTTCCTTCCATCGACTTCGACCGTCACCTCGTCGCCAGGGGCCAGGTCCAGTCGCTCGGCCAGCCGGCGTGTCAATGTGATTCCTTCAGGCGCGACTTCAATTGGCCGAAGCTTCAAGTCGTGCGGCACCCTAAGGGTCCCACCCGGGGGAAGGCCGACGACCGAAGTGAGATAGCTTCGGTGTCCAGCCCGCAGTCGCACCGGCACGATGCGTTCGCCCTCGACCGCCAGCACGCCGGGCTCTCGAGCCAGATCGGCGACAATCCGGCGATCGAACGGATGCGGAAAGGTGACCACAACGTTGCCCCGCTCGACGAGGTTGAATTGGATTTCGATCATCTGATCGATCGCGTCGCGCCAGAACAGTCCCAGCACCATCATTGGGATTGCGAGGGCGACCCCAAGCGTCGTGAGAACCGCACGGAGCGGCCGCCCGGCGAGATTGCGAAGCACCATGATACGCGGCGGGCTAAGCCAACGCCCCTTAAGAAGCCATTTCAGCCACGAGCGCCGATAGCGTAATGGTGCGGCCGGGCGCATGGCGACCGCGGGCGTTAGTCGGACCACATTGCGTAAGGCGGCGATTACGCCGAGCGCGGCGGCCGCGAAACTGACCGCAGCGCCCGCAAATGCCGACCATGGAGTCAGCACAAAAGTCAGGTCCGGTAGGCGGAAGAAGCCCTCATAACTGGCGATCATCCCCCGGCCGAACAGGATGCCCCCAGCCGTGCCAAGCACCGCCCCAATCGACACGATGGCGGCGACGAGCTTCAGGTAATGCAGCGTGAGCGGCAGATTGGAAAAACCGAGCGCCTTGAGAGCGGCAATTTGCTCCCGTTGCGCAGCTACCTGTCGGCCGAGCATGACATTGAGAAGAAAGCCTGCGATCCCGAAAAAGATGATCGGGATGGTGATCGACATGACTTTTTGCTGATTGAGCTCATCGCTGAGAAACCGGTTGGACGGCTGGTCGCGCCTGGCGATGGCACCGACCGAGCCGTAGGGCTCGAGCAGGCGATCCAGATCTGCGATGATAGGACCGGGATCGGCGCCGGGCGACAACGAAATGATCAGGTCGTTAAAGGCACCCTTCATGTCGAAGGCAGCTTCCGCGGTCGCGCGACTGACCCACAGCACGGCAAAGAAACGGTCGTCCGGAATCGGGAAGCCGAACTTGACCGCGTAGACATATTCCGGCGAAAGCGCGATGCCGGTGATCTCAAAGCTCTGCATTTTGCCGTTAAGAATGACGCGGATCGACGTTCCCGGCTCGACGTTATTGGTCTCGGCGAACGCCTCGCTCATCGCCGCCCCATGGGTATCATTGGGTCCGGGAGCGGCGCCGCGGCGCAGGTAGAGCCGGGACAGCGGCTCGTCTCCGCCATTTCGCAGGGAAATCATCCGCGCGCTGACCGGCAGGCTGGCTGCCGGCCAGTTGACGATCACGTCGCGCACGATACGCGGTTCTACGTTGGCAATACCCGGGATCGCCTCGAGCTGCGGCACTATCGACAGTGGCGCCCGCTTGAGCGAGACGAAAATCTGCGGAAATCGCGCTGTTTCATAGAACCGCTCGCGACTGTTAAGGAGCGAATCGTAAGTTGAGATCGATGCGACAAACACTGCGATGCCTGCTGCGACCACAAGCGCGATAGTGATTACCTGTCCACGCAGGGCGTGCATATCCCGTAGGAGCTTGCGATCGAGCAGGCTCACCAGCGCAGCTCCTCGGGACTAAGCCGCCGTGCATTGCGCTCCTCGCCGACGATGCGGCCGCCGCCGAGCTTGAGTACGCGGTCAGCCATGCCGGCGATTGCCGCGTTGTGGGTGATGATGATTGTTGTCGTGCACAGCTCTTGGTTTACCCGCGCTACGGCGGCGAGCACCAGCTTACCGGTTTCATAATCGAGCGCACCCGTCGGCTCGTCACACAGGAGGACGTCGGGCGATTTCACGATAGCGCGGGCAACCGCCACGCGTTGCTGCTCGCCGCCGGACAGTTGCTCGGGAAAATGATCGAGCCGCTCGGTTAGGCCAACTAGAGAGAGAGCGCTACGCGGATCAAGCGGCCTGTCGGCGATTTCAGCCACGAGCGCGACGTTTTCGAGAACCGTCAGGCTAGGAATCAGGTTGTAAAACTGGAACACGAAGCCAACATGTTCGCGCCGATAGCGCGTTAGCTCCGCATCGCTCGCCTTCGTCAGATCGTGATCGCGCCAAATCGCTACGCCGGAAGTGGCCGCGTCTAGCCCACCGAGGATATTGAGCAGCGTCGATTTACCCGACCCGGATGGACCGAGGAGCACGACGAATTCGCCTTCATGAATATCGAGGTCGATCTCCCTTAGGGCATGAACCGCCACCTCGCCCATCCGGTAGATCTTCGATAGGCCGCGTGCATGGAACACCAAGCTTGCAGAGTCTTTGCCGGCGGGTGTCACTGCGGAGCGCATCGTAAAGATATCCGTACACCTAGTTTGAAAACAGGCAGGGTATGGCGCTGAAAGTGAGAAGATGCCGCGTCACGCCGCCGAATATCCATTCGCTCAAACGTGTGCGTCCATAAGCTCCAGCAATGATCAAGCCGGCCCCGTAATCTTCGGCGAGTTCAAGCAAAATCGAACCATCATCCTCGCCGGCTACGGTTTCTATATCCTGATCCAAGCGCACGCCATGACGCGCGAGATAGCGCGTCAGGTCAGCGACCTGATCGTCGATGCTTGCCAGATACGAGTGAGGATTTGCAACTGCTATCGCGACTTTGTCTGCCGCTTTCAGGAATGGCAGCGCATCACGTACGGCGCGTCGTGCTTCTCGCGTGTTTTTCCACGCTATCATCATTTTCGAGAAATCAATGCGCTTGATACCGGCGGGCAGGACAAGAACTGGGCGGCCGGCACCGAGAATCACCGTACCCGGATCATAGGTGTGATAGCTGTCGCCCGAAATAAATTCTCGGCCGATGACGAGCACGTCGGCCGCGCGCGAGTGCTCGACAAGAACCTCCCGAGGGAAATGGGGCGACGACCGCCATTCCACCCCATGCGGCCCCTTCCCGGCGACCATGTGGAACTGCTCGCCCAGTCGTTCGAGGCGCTGGATGACCGCTTGCTGCCGGTCTTCGTCTTCTTCGGCAGACGGCGTTTCTAACGCCGTCAATGACGGTTCGGATTCCAGTAGCGGCCACGCGCCGATGCCGATTAGCACGGAATCAAATCGAGCGGCTAAGTCGGCCGCGGCGCGAACGCGATCCTCAGCGCCTTCATCAAAGTCCACATAAACCATTATCGAGGCGAACGACATCTCCCTACTCCGGCTATCTCTAGAAGTCTGTCACCATAGCGCCAGCTGCCAAGTCCTGCTTTGATCAGGCGCAAAATCGCGAGCCGGGAGCAGCGCTCGGGCAGCGGTCTCTGATCTTCACAAATGACCATTCACACTCAATAGCCTGGGCGCGCCTCAGAAAAAGCGCCGATAGCTGGGTGTTTAATCCAACCAGGCATTTCAGGCGCCGCCAAGGGGGATTCGTGATCTAGGTCAATTCGACTCAGCCCAACCAGGGATATCGTGTTTGCACATACCTGATCGTGATCCCGTACAAGATGCCTGCGCAACTTTCCCGACCCCAACTGGCCATCCGGCGCATCAGCCTTGATACCGGCCGCGAGAATGTGGCCGTCATCTCGCGTCGCTCGACCGCACTCCGGGCCGAGGTATTTCGTGGATTTAGCCGCGTCGAGGTGCGGCGGAATTCGAACGCGATCCTCGCCACATTGCTGATCACCGAGGACGACGCCCTCGTCAGCCCAGGCGAGCTCGGCCTTGCCGACCCCGCCTTCCGGCGCTTCGCGCAGCCGATTGGCGCGATGGTCAACGTGGCTCCCGCGGCACCGCCCGACAGTCTCGATAGCGTGCGTGGCAAGATCCAGGGCCGAACACTGAGTCCGGCTGAAATAAGGGCGATCGTGAACGATGTCTCCCACTACCGCTATTCCGACATGGAAATTGCCTCGTTCCTAATCGGCTCAGCGAGCTTCATGACGAGCGGAGAGCTTCTAGACTTAACGCAGGCGATGGCAGAAGCAGGAACACAACTGACGTGGAATTCCCCTATTATCGTCGACAAGCATTGCATCGGCGGAATTCCCGGCAACCGCACCTCGATGATCGTGGTGCCTATCGTGGCCGCTCATGGGCTCACGATCCCAAAGACATCGTCCCGGGCTATTACCTCGCCGGCCGGGACTGCCGACACTATGGAAGTACTGGCCAAGGTCGATCTCAGCGTCGATCAGATGAAAGAGGTCGTGGCCATCTGCAACGGCTGTCTAGTGTGGGGCGGCCACGTTAATCTCTCGCCGGCTGACGATATCCTGATTGCTGTGGAACGGCCTCTGAGCCTCGACACGCGAGAGCAGATGGTGGCCTCAATCATGTCGAAGAAAATCGCGGCCGGGTCAACTCGTCTCCTGATCGATCTACCAGTGGGCCCGGCTGCGAAGCTGCGAAGTGGTATGGAGGCAATGCGCTTGCGCAAGCTGTTCGAGTTCGTCGGCGATCGCTTTGGTATACCGGTCGAGGTCGTTACGACCGACGGCAGGCAGCCGATCGGCAATGGCGTCGGCCCGGTTCTTGAAGCTCGAGACGTGATGGCAGTTCTGACGAACGAGCCGGGCGCTCCGCGGGACCTTCGCGAGAAATCTCTGCGGCTCGCCGCTCACCTTTTGGAACACGACCCCAACCTGCGGGGCGGTGCCGGATATGCGCGAGCGCAGGCGCTTCTCGATAGCGGTGCTGCCCTGGCCCAGATGCAGAAAATCATCGACGCCCAGGGCCCGTCAGGTTGCGCGACCGAGATTGGTCCGCTGACCGCGGACATCCCGGCACCAAATGACGGTGTGATCAACGGCATTGATTGCCTTCGGCTCAATCGCTTGGCGCGTATGGCGGGTGCGCCGCTCGATAAGGGAGCTGGGATCAAGGTGTTCAAGAAAATCGGCAGCCGGGTCGATGCAGGCGAGCCGCTCTATCGAATCCACGCGTTCGATCCATCCCAATTTGAATTGACGACGGCAGCGAGCCGAGGCGATTCCGGATATCGGATAGACGGTTCGAAGCAAAATGCGGGAGCTGTCGCGCGATGCTGACGATTCTTCAAGCGTTACCCAGTGCTCGCGAACATGCGGCCCAGATCGCGAAGCGACTTGACATACCGTTCGCGGACATCGAACTCCACCGATTTCCAGATGATGAACTGCGAGTCACGGTTGGCGCAGCGGCCGCGACCACCTTAATTTACACGTCACTCGATCGTCCGAACGAAAAGCTCATCGCCATCCTATTTGCAGCCGAGGCTTTGCGCCGCGCCGGCACCAGACGGCTCGTTCTGGTCGCTCCGTATTTATGCTACATGCGACAGGACGCCGCCTTCCGCCGCGGCGATGCCATAAGTCAACGCGCTGTGGGCAACCTGCTCGCGGCAACGGTGGACCGCATCGTGACCGTCGATGCCCATTTGCATCGCACCGCAGACCTCACCACCGTCTTTCCACGCATCGAGGTTGATGATCTTTCAAGTGCATCAGTCATTGCGAGCAAGCTGCACGAATTCGGCTTTGACCCAAGTATGGTAGTGGTCGGCCCCGACGAGGAATCCCAGCCGCGGGTCCGTGCGTTGGCCCAAGGCCTTGGCCTCGAGAGTACTGTCGCCCGCAAGACGAGGCGCAATGACCGATCCGTTGCAATCGAGTTCTCAGATCGAGCCATTTTGGCCGACCGACCCATTCTTCTGGTCGACGATATTGTCTCGTCCGGAGGAACCCTCGTGGCTTGCGCCCAGGCGCTTATGGAGGCGCAAGTCACGTCGGTCGATGCCCTAATCACGCATGCCCTGTTTCCGCCACAGCTTATGACGGAATTTACGCGCGCCGGTATTCGTTCGCTGCGCTCGACGACCAGCGTGCCGCATCCGACCAATGCCGTTCCTCTTGAAGGCCTTCTGGCCGCAGCCCTTGAACGAGAAGTGCGAGAACCCAACAGGCACGCGTCATGAGTATTCTTCTTCGATTTTGCGGGGCAGCAAGAACCGTTACTGGCTCTTGTTTTTTGTTCGAGACTTCGGCGGGATGCTTCGTCGTCGACTGCGGATTGTTTCAAGGACCGAAAACGTTAAAGGCGCTCAACTACCAAGCGTTTCCCTTTCACCCTGAGCAGATCCAACGAGTCCTTCTCACTCATGCTCACATTGACCACAGTGGCCTTGTGCCAAAGCTTATCCGTGAGGGATTTCGCGGCAACGTCATCGCAACACGTGGCACAATCGACCTGTGCTCGTACCTTCTACCCGACGCGGGAAGCATACAAGAATCGGAGGTGGAGACGCTGAACCGCCGAAACAAGGCACGCCGGCGAGCAGAGGTCACCCCCATCTATACACAGGCCGACGCACTGGCCTCGTTGCAAGCGTTTCGGGCGACCGAGTACGAAAAATGGCTCGAGGTAATCCCCGGCGTACGTGCGCGCTACTGGAACGCTGGGCATCTCCTGGGATCAGCTTCCATAGAGTTGGAATTTGCCCAGGAATGCCCCTCGAACCAGCCGCTCCGTGTGCTGGTTTCTGGCGACGTCGGCCCTGACGCTAAACTGCTGCAACCAGATCCGGCGGCGCCCACGGAGTTCGACTATGTTCTTACGGAAGCGACCTACGGCGACGTTGACCGGCCCCTGATAACCGCCGAGCAACGCCGCGAACGCCTCGCCAAAGAAGTGCGGGACGCCTGTTCGGCCAAAGGCGCACTCCTCATTCCGGCTTTTGCAGTAGAGCGCACCCAGGAACTTATTGTCGACTTAGTCGATCTGATGGAACGAGGCGCTATTCCGACCGCCCCCGTGTTTCTCGATTCACCGCTTGCAATTCGCGCAACCGAGGTCTTCCGCATGCATGCCTCAAGCCTCGATCGCAAAGTTGACGTGAACCGGCTCCTGAACTCGTCCAACCTGCACCCGACGGAAACCGTCGACGAAAGTAGGGCTATCGCACGACTGACAGGTTTTCATATCGTCATCTCGGCTAGCGGAATGTGCGACGCCGGCCGGATTCGGCACCACCTCAAGCAATGGCTCTGGAATCCAAGCGCGACGGTTCTCCTGACCGGCTTTCAAGCCCAAGGGACACTTGGCCGATTTCTCGCCGATGGCGCGTCATCGGTGCGCATCCAAGGCGATGAAATCAGGGTCGGCGCGCGGATCCGTAGGATTGACGAATATTCGGGGCATGCCGACGGCCCGGAGTTGGCCCGATGGATCGCGGCACGGCGGCCGATTCGCCGCGGCGTGTTTTTGCTGCACGGAGAAGAGCCAGCACTAAGGGGATTATCAGATCGGATTGCGGAACGGACGATTCCGGCCGCACAGATCTTTGTGCCTATTCTCGATGACATCTACGAGCTCTCGACGAATGCGCCAACACCGATGGATGTAACGCATCGCCGCCGCATTGCACCGAAAGGCGTCGTCGAACTTGATTGGCACAACGATATGTCGAAGCTCATCCTCGACATCAATGATCATCTTGACGCGGAGGCCGACGATCGCGGGCGCGCCATTATCATCAGACGCTTGAGACGAGCGCTTGAAGAAGGCGGAGCAAGAAACTGACTAGACCCCCAGCGGCTCCGGAGGACGAATTACGGGCGTTATCACATCATTCATGGCCCCGTGCAGCGGTCGACCTCACTTTGACCCTATGAGCAGGTGAACTACCGTAGAGCGAGATCATTTGACGATGCTCCAGATGATACGGACACCGATGCCTGGGCTGCGCTGATCACTCTAAGCGCGCTCGAAATTGTTCTCGGCATCGACAACGTGGTGTTCATTTCCGTTCTTACCTCCCCGCTCGACCCGTCGCGTTCACGTCGTGCCCGTGCCATCGGGCTTTCTTTGGCGTTCGTTTTCAGGGTAGTGCTGCTGGCGTCGCTCAATTTCATCCTCGGAATATCCGCTCCGGTCATCACCATACTCGGGGCGGCATTTTCCTGGCGCGACATCATTCTAATCGCAGGCGGACTGTTCCTGATCGCCAAAGGGACGCGCGAAATCCACAATGAAGTCGAAACCGGACAGCAAACCCATCGAAAAGGCGCGCCTGTTCGAACCCTTTGGGCGGTGATTTTACAATTGGCGGTCGTCGATCTGGTCTTTTCGATCGATTCGATCATTACGGCATCGGGTTGGCCGACCAACTCCCCGTTATGGTCGCAGCCGTCATAGTCGCTATGATCGTAATGTTTCTTGCGGCAAACCCCGTCGGGCGGTTCATTGCGCAACATCCCACAACCAAGATGTTGGCGCTCGCTTTTCTGCTGATGATTGGCGCGGCGTTGCTGGCCGATGGCTTCCACTTCCACATCCCGCGGGTATACATTTACTCGTCCATGGCTTTCGCGGCGTTGGTCGAATTTCTAAATGTCCTGGCGCGCCGCAGCGCACGCAAGCAGCAGTGATTCCGCATTCTGGAGTGCTGTTGTCCCTCCTGAAACTTGATCAAAATCAAGGAATGCAGCCCACGATCCGGCATGATAATGGGGCGTGCATAAGGCTCTAGAGGTCGCCATGCTGAAGCCGCGCCTCCGGCCGCAGTGCCTCGTCGTCGCGTTGCAACAACAACCCCTGCCGGTCCGGCGTCGGGAACGGTCTATACAGGCGATACAATCCGGGAAAAAAAGATTGTCAGCGCGCTCGACGTCAACGACTTGATGCCCGGCAAGAAGCACCTTTTGTATTTTCAGGGCGTGGAGATGCCGACTGGACAGCACTGGTCGTGTCGGTGACGGTCGCTAAGGGAGCAAAGCCGGGCAAGCGCGTCGTTCTGGTCAGTGGTGTGCATGGCGACGAGATGAGTTCCGTGCATACGGTCCAGACCGTGATGAACCAACTCGATCCGGGGGACATGGCGGGCACGGTAATGGCAGTCACGGACGTCTCTAGTCCGGCCCTGGAAAGCATGCAGCGTAGATGGCCCAATTCTGGCCGAGGCTTTGACCTGATTGATATGAATCGGGAATGGCCCGGTAACGAGAACGGTGCCACCGCACCCAGCCGACACGCCGGGCTCTTGTTCAATCGGCTGCTGCGGCCGAACGCCGACGCCGCGATCGACTTTCACACCGGAACAAGCGGATTTGAAGTCACTGCATTCAATATTGGCGGGATGGATGTGCCCGAGGTTAAGGCGATGGTCGAGCTCTATCCCGTCAGTCAGATTTTTGACAACCATGTATATCCCGGCGTCCTGCATAACGCGTTCATGGACGTAGGCATCCCGGCCTTTACGCCGGAAATTGGCGCTGCGCGCTCCCTGAATCTCGAAATGATCTCGCTGTTCGTGGAAGGCACAATGAACGTCCTCAAGCACCACGGCATCCTGGCCGGGACACTTGGGCGCACAGGCAAGGATGTGGGTGTCTTTATCGGCAACAGTGCGCTCCCGATCCTTGCAACCCAGGGAGGGCTCGTCGAGCATCTGGTCAAGCTCAATGACAAAGTCGATGCCGGACAGAAGGTAGCCATCCAGCGGAACACCTTCGGCGAAGTGGTCGCGGAATATACAAGCAGTGTGGCCGGAGAAGTAACGGGCCAACGTAGCGACGCGATGTCCGAACCCGGCAATCCCCTGATGTTCATTCTTTTCCACAAGCCGACGCCGGATGACGGTGAGACTTATCCCGAGTGATCGACCACTTGGCGCCCGGTCAACCCATCCCATCGCTCGTCGCAAATCGCGCCGATAAGGGAGTGACGGCCGAATACGCGATGACCGCTCTGGGTCACGGTCTGCCCCAGACGGGCCCGATGCCATTGCGGCCTCACCCCTCCAAAGCTGCCATCGAAGCCAACCTGCCTATCAGTCGAAACGTGCCAACAGCAGACATTCGCGAGCCGCAAATAGAAGGGCCGCACGCGGCGGCCCTTCCCTTTTCTCCAGTTTGATTTGTCTGCACACACGGTGACCGCTCGCACTTTCCGCTTGCGACGCGAAGCGAAAAGCCGATCGCGCCGAGCCCTGACGCGAAAAGTGGAAGGGCGGCAGGAAGTGGGGTGGTGACGGGCGTCCACGCTCCTTGGTTTACGGAAGATCCTATCGCATCGCTGGCCATCGTAGCTGCATCTTGTTGGCCAAAGAGACATGGGCACTGCCACGGATGGCTTCGCTTTGAGGGAGAAGCGGGAAGCGGCGCGTGACGCGGCTCAAGAGTACAATGGCCGGTCATCACCACTGGGACTGCAAACCGGCAGTGCCAGCGTAGCTAATCCCTTCCGGCGCGAACAAACCATTGAAACTTGCAAGAGCGTTCAGGTGTGGGGTCAGGGCATATTTGAGACCCAGATCGAGCGCTGCAGCATTGCGCGGCGCCAGTGCACCGTTGACGGTGAAGTCGAACCCCGGCGCCGCTAGGAATGACGGATCAATGGTGCGATACGGCTCAAATTCATGCATCCATGACAACCTCGTCCAGTAGGTAAGCCGATCTGGCGAGTTCGATTTCATTGAGTTGAATTGAACGCCAAGGAACGTCGGAACCGAATCCACGAAGTGGCTTGCATACGCGAGACCCAGCAGATCAGGGCCGTTGGCTTGGGCTTCTGCAAACTGATCAGAGTGCAATAGGCCATATTCGACGGCGCCGAACGGCGTGACGTTGAAATCATCGTAGGTCACACGCCATCCCGCCTCGAAACGAGCGTTGAATGATTGGCTCGCAAAACTGCCGTTGAGCTGTTCCGCAAAGCCAGGAACCGGGATAATTGGCGCGGTGGTGCCCGGCAAGACGGCAAAACGTTGCTCAGTGTTGGAAAAAACGCCAAACCCCGCGATCCCAGTTGCGTATAAAGGTCCCCAGCGCTTTGCCGCGTAGGCGGAGAGCTGACCGCCTTGGACGGTGCCGGTTGTTGCTCGACCCGAAACATCAAACGATGAAAGGTTGCCACCTACGGCCAATCCGATGATGGTATCGGGGTCCACCTGATAGTCGGTGCCGACAGCCAGCCCACCGCCGCTGTATCCAAGCTGCGCGGTACCTAGAGGCAGCTCCCCGCTGATGCTCCCGCCACCACCATACGGCTCTGACCAGAAGCGCCACACATGGACGGCGCGCGCTGCGAGTGCCTTGGAAATGGGATTTTGCGGATCGACTCCGGCATAGCCCAGGGCGTCGTCGGCATACATGACGATCGAGTTAGGATTACTCGGTGCATTACCCAGCCAGATCTGAGTCTGTTGGGAAATCGAGTTCATGAACAGCTGGTTGGCCGCAAATGCCGTTTGCTCGGCACCGCTAACGCCTTCGCCGGACAGCGAATCATAAACTTGACCAAGTGCGGCAACGGTTGGCTGATAAAACAGTGCGGCGGCAATCGGCGCGAAGTTGGGTGAGCTGCGTGCGGTTTGTATCGCGTTCACAGCGTTGCCGACCGAATGCTCGTTAGTGGTCAACCCACTCGGCGAGAAATTGATCGAGTACTGCAGGTCGATGTCGTTAGGGTTCGGATAGACGAGGCTGTATTGCGCGACGGCGGTCGCGAGGGCATCCAGAGTAAGCCCCGCGTGACTGGTCACCTCGCCCGCTGCCGCGACGATTGTCGTTTGATAGGTACCCGGCAATGCCAAGCTCGGATTATTAATATTGACGGAGACCGTTCCGCTGACGCTAGCGGTGCCGGTAATATTGATGAGGTCGGAGGTTTGGTTGAGGAAATTGAGATCGAGTCCGTATATGCCAGTGGTCGATTGCGTGAAGTTGCCGGTGACGTTCGTCGTCGCAACATTCAAGTAACCGCCGGGTGACATCAGCCCTTCGTTGCTGAGGACATTGCCAGCAACGGAAGCGGAGCCGAGATAGACCGTACTGCCCGAATCGAAAATTGCACCCGAGAAGATGCAATTGGTTCCGCCATTGGCCACGCAAACGGTGTCGTAGACGAGGCCGCCGCTCGACTTGTTGTCGAAGGAATTGACCGGACCGCATCCGCCATTCAGGCAAAGATTGAGCGACCCAATGACATAGCCGGTGTTGCTGACCGCGTTCGAGCCGATGCCTCCCGTAATCGTCATCCCGTTGATGTTGGAAACCGTGGTCAGCATGCCCGCGTTAGCAATCGTGTTGTTAAGACCACCGACCAGCGCAATGGCGTTGCCGGCGACCGGAATCGCGCTGCCGGACAAATAACCGCCGGTGATCAGCGTTCCCGAATTCACGTTGACGGTAATGGTGTTGCCACCCGAGGCGCCGAGGCTCTCCGCGAAGATCGCGGTCGAGTTCAGTCCAGTTGCTGAGATATTTGCGGACGCGGTGATACCGACCGTGCCGCCAGAGCCGCTGCCGCCAGCAGTGCCCGCGAACGAACCGGTGGTCGGCAAGGACAGCGCAAAAGCGCCGCCGCCGACCAAGCCACCGCCGCCGCCGATCGACTGCGCGATAACACCGTCAGCGCCGACACCGGTGGTCATGATAGCACCGGTGCTGGTCACGCTGACCGCGCCGCCATTGCCACCGCCACCGCCCGCTCCCGCAGCAACCGCCAAATTGAGCGGCGCTCCGTTCGCGCCGAACGCCTGCACAAAGCCGCCACCGCCTCCGATCGACTGCGCCAGGATGGCATGCGCGTTGAGGCCGGTCGTCAAAACTTCACCGCTATTGGAAAGCGTAACGCTGCCGCCGTTCCCGGCGGCGCCATTGGCAGCGCCCAGCGTGATAGTGTTTGAGCCGGAGACTGCTGGACCATAGACCTGCGCCACGCCGCCGCCGCCACCGATCGATTGGGCGATTATTCCCAGCGCGCCGATATTGGTCGTCTCGATGTACCGGGCGGTAGACGCTAGAGTGACTGCTTCTCCGTTACCGCCCGGACCGCCGGCGCCGCCTGCAGAAAGCTGCAAGCCGCCGGCGGCGAGATTGATGCCGCCCGAACTGACGACGAGGCTGGCTACACCGCCGCCGCCGCCGATCGATTGCGCCACCACGCCTTCAGATAAAAGACCCTGGGTAAGAACATTGCCGCTGAAGGTCGGGATCGTCACCGTACTGCCATTGCCAGCCACCGCCTGCGAGCCGCCAACGATTTCAGTGACGGTGTTGCCGGTGCCAGTGACCGAACCGTAGCTGTAGGTCCCCAAACCGCCGCCACCGCCGATTGACTGCAGCAGGAAGCCGATCGAATTGTTGCCGGTCGTCGTCACCTGGCCGGTGTTGGTGTATTGCAACGTGCCGCCGTTGCCGCCCAAATTGCCGGCGCTCGTATTGTTGCCGCCAATAAACAAGTTGAATGGCACGCCGCTCGCAACGACGTCCCCGGCCATGCCGTTGGTACCGCCGCCGCCACCAATCGATTGCACCACTTGAGCAACTGCGCCGACGTTTGTCGTGGTAACGTTGTTGCTGTTGGCGGTATTCATCGCGCTGCCGTCGCCGCCGATGCTACCGTTGGCGCCGACCTGGATCGTGGGGTCGCCAATGATGGTGAGCGGATCTGGAACCACGAGCGAACCATTGCCACCGCCGGCACCGATGGCTTGCGCCAAGAGACCATAAGCCAACGCGCCGTCGGTCGTCGTCGTGCCGCCGCCGATGTTGACCGTGACAGTGCCCTTCGAGCCCTGCGATCCGCCGGTGTTTTGACCGCCGACATTTAGATCCGTGCCGCTGACAGATCCGTCGGTCGAGCCGGTCAGCGTGATCGCGCCGTTGCCACCGCCACCGCCGATTGATTGAGCAAGCACCGCAATCGAGTTGTCGCCGGTGGTAATGATATTGCCGGTGCTTGTAACGACGACATTGCCGCCATTGCCGCCGTTGCCGCCCATGCCGCCGACTTGGTTATTCAGCGCGCCGCCGCCAAACGACATTTGCCCCGTAAACCCGGCCGAGCCACCGCCGCCACCGACGCTCTGAGCGACGATGCCGATCGAGCCGGCCTGGGTGACCATGATCGTTCCGGTGTTGTTGACCGTAACGTTGCCGCCATTGCCGCCACCGCCACCGCCACCGCCGCCGCATGTCGCGTTGCAGCTGCCGCCGACGCTGTTGCTTGAGCCCCCGGAGCCGACGTTGAGCGAGCCAGTGATCGCAAAGCCGCCAGCGCCACCGCCGCCGCCGACGCTCTGCGCAAAAATTCCCGCGGACATCAGGCCGCTGGTGATGATCTGTCCGTTGTTCGTGACGTTGACGACACCGCCATTGCCGCCGCTGCCGCCGCCCCCGCCGACGGTTGTCGCCGCGGTGTTGCCGCCAGCACTTCCGCTCCCGGTAATCGTGAAACCTCCCGCGCCGCCGCCGCCGCCCACCGACTGCGCGAGAATGCCGATGGAATTTGCTCCCAACGTTTGGATGACACCGGCGGTTTTGTTGGTAACGTCAACTTCCCCGCCTGCCCCACCCCCGCCGCCCTGCCCGCCGACGGTGTTCGACATGGCGCCCCCGCTGCTGCTGTTGACGGAGAGCTGTCCGGCAAAGCCGCCGGTCCCGCCGCCGCCGCCAATCGATTGAGCGACGATGCCCATCGAATTCGCGGCCTCGGTAATGATCATCCCGTAATTGGTCACGGTCACCGTATTCGAGGCGCCGCCGCCGCCGGCCACGCCGCCCATACCTCCACCGACATTGGACGAGGCATCGTCACCGCCACTTGAAAAGCTACCGCTCAGCGCGAAGCCGCCATTGCCGCCACCGCCGCCGACCGATTGCGCCAGGATGCCGTAGCTCATGATGCCGTTGGTGACGATCTCGCTGCCCAGCTCGTTGGTCACATTGACGACGCCGCCCGTTCCTCCCAACCCGCCGGCGCCACCGACGCTGTCTGTCGCGCCGGCCGACGCGCTGGTGCTGCCGCCGGCGCTGATCGAAAATCCGCCATTGCCGCCGCCGCCGCCGACCGATTGCGCCAGGATGCCGATGCTGTGAGCTCCCAACATCGCCACGGTGCCGTAGTTGAAAACGTCGACCTCGCCGCCGTTGCCGGCGCCGCCGCCCTGGCCGCCAACGGTGTTCGTCGTCGCGCTGCTGCTGTTGCTGAAGCTTATTCCGCCGGCAAACCCGCCGTTGCCGCCGCCGCCACCAACTGACTGGGCGAGAATGCCGACATTCCCCATCTGAAAGACTTGGATTGTACCGGTGTTGGTAACCTGCACCATGGTGCAGGTGGCGGTGACGCCGCAGGCGCCGAAGCCAGTGAGGATCGTGTAGCCGTTACCGCCCGCGCCACCTTGACCGCCGGTCGTGTTTGATGCGGCGGAGTCGCCTAGCGACAGCGACCCAGAAACAGCAAAGCCGCCGTTGCCACCACCACCACCCACTGACTGCGCGAATATGCCGTCGGAAAGATAGCCATAGGTCGTGATATTGGCCGCGTTCGTTACGGTGACGCCACTTCCGGTGCCGCCGGCGGCGCCCTGCCCGCCGGTCGTCGTCGTCGCGCTCTTGCCACTGGAATTGCTGAACGCAGCACTGACCGAGAAGCCGCCGTTGCCGCCGCCGCCGCCGACCGACTGCGCCAGAATGCCGGCCGCGTTGTCGCCAAAGGTCGTGATTGTGGAACCCGCGAGAGTCGTGACAGTGACGGTGTTAGCGTTGCCTGCCACCCCACCGTTGCCCCCCGTGGTATTAGTCGTCGAGTTGCCGCTCAGCCCAAGCGCAAGTCCGCCTGAGAAGCCGCCGTTGCCGCCGCCGCCTCCAATCGACTGTGCGAGAATTCCGACGGAGCCTTCTCCTGAAGTCGCGTTCTGGAAGACGCCATTTATAAAGATCGCTCTTCCCGTCGTGATCGAGCCACCCATCGTCACCGATACGGTACCGGCCGATCCACCGCCGGCCCCATCACCGCCGGTCGCATTTGCTTCCGCGCCTGCGTTGGTCGAGAGCGAGCCCGCGACCGCGAAGCCACCGTTGCCGCCGCCGCCGCCAACCGATTGCGCCAGAATGCCGTAAGCGAGATCGCCGACCGTCGTGATCGCGGCACCGGTAGACTGGACGGTAACGTTGCCCCCGGCGCCCGCCGCGCCGCCTTTGCCGCCGACCGATTGCGAGTTCGCGGTGTCCTGCGTCGAACCGCTGGCACTGATTGAGAAGCCGCCGTTGCCGCCGCCGCCGCCCACCGACTGCGCAAAGATACCGATTCCCTGAGTTCCAAAAGTGGAAATGTTGGCGCTGTTTGTGACCGACACGGTGTTGCCGTCGCCCGCCAGAACGCCGTTGCCGCCCGTGTTGTCAGAAGTCGACGTGCCGGCAGTGCTGAAGCTCACACCGCCCGCAAATCCGCCATTGCCGCCGCCGCCGCCGAGCGACTGCGCGAGAATGCCGATAGCTCCTGTTCCGTTGACTTGAATCATGGCGGTGTTGTTGACGGTTACCGTCCCGGCATTTTCGCCGGTGCCGCCAGTGCCGCCCGTCGTATTCCCCGTCGCATCGCCGCCGAGCGACAGCGTGCCCGCGACGGCGAAGCCGCCATTGCCGCCGCCGCCGCCGATCGACTGCGCGAGAATGCCGTTGGAAAGAATGCCAAATGTCGTGATGGTCGCGGCGTTCATCACCGTGACATTGCCGCCGGTAGAGCCTGCACCGGCATTGCCGCCAACGGTATTCGTCGCGCTCTTGCCGCTCGAGTTGTTGAACGACGCGCCGATTGAAAACCCACCATTGCCGCCGCCGCCGCCGACCGACTGCGCGAGAATGCCGGATGCATTGTCGCCGAAGGTAGTGATCGAAGCACCGGCAAGCGTGGTGACGCTGACAGCGCCGGCGGTGCCGCCGGCCCCACCCGTGCCTCCCGTAGTGTTGGTTGATGCATCGCCGGAAAGGCCTAGCGACAAGCCGCCGGAGAAGCCGCCGCTGCCGCCGCCGCCGCCGATCGATTGAGCGAGAATTCCGACCGAACCCTCGCCGCTCGTCGATTTCTGGAAGATACCACTCACAAATGTAGCGGTGCCCGTCGTAATCGAGCCACCGGCCGTGACGGTTACGAGACCGGCATTGCCGCCGCCAGCGCCGTTGCCACCCGTTGCATTCGCTGCCGCGCCGCCGCCGGTCGACAGCGAACCCGCGATGGAGAAGCCGCCGTTGCCACCGCCGCCACCAACCGATTGCGCCAGGATGCCATACGACAAATCACCCACCGTGATGATCGACGGGGTGGAATTCGCAGTGGCGTTTGCGTTTACGACCACGTCGCCGGCGTTCCCGGCCGCGCCGCCATTACCGCCGACGGTTTGCAGCTTGGATGTGCTGTCGTTGTTGAAGGTACCGGAGAGGCCGATAGAGAACCCGCCGTCGCCGCCGCCGCCGCCGATCGACTGCGCTTCGATGGCGCTGGAATTGTTTCCGCCGGTGAAGATGCTCCCGGTGTTGTTGACGGTGACGGCCGGCACATAGCCGGCGCTCAAGGATGTACAATTGACGTTCGCAGTGCAGCCATTGAGCGAGTTGCCGCCAGTGCCGCCGGTGCCGCCGATCGAACTGGCGTTGGTGTCGCCGCCCGCGCTGAAGCTTCCAACGAGGCTAAAGCCGCCCTCACCACCGCCGCCGCCAACCGACTGCGCCAGGATGCCGACCGAATTATTTCCGAACGTGAAGATGGAATAGCCGGGGATCGACGACGACGGTGTGGCCGCGGCCGTCACAGACACCTGCGCGGCGGTATTGCCAGAACCGCCCTTGCCACCGACAGAGTTGAACGTCGGTGGAACCGCTGTAGGACAGGTTCGCGCCGACCGAGAAGCCGCCGTTGCCGCCGCCGCCACCCACCGATTGGGCGAATATGCCGTCCGACAACGCACCAAGCGTAAGCACCGTGCCATTGCTGGTGACCGAGACCGCGCCTCCGGTTCCCGAACCCCCACCGTTGCCGCCGACCGCCTTGGGCGCAGGTATTGGCGAACCGGCCGTACCGCCGTAGCTCGCGGCCAAGGTAAGCGAGAACCCACCGTTGCCGCCGCCACCGCCGATCGACTGCGCCAGAATGCCCGCCGAGTTGGCGTTGCCAGTGCAGAGCGGATTCGCGACGCAGGAATTGCCGGTGGTGATATTCCCCGTGCTGCTTACGATGACGCCGCCGGCCGCATTGCCAGTCCCGCCGTTGCCGCCAAGGCTGCTGGTGAAAGCCGCACCACCGTTGGCAAGGTTGAGCGCACCGCTAATTCCGCCATTGCCGCCGGAGCCGCCGATTGACTGGGCGAGAATGCCGTCGGAGTTCATCCCAGCGGTGTCGATATTTCCTGTGCTCGTTACCTGCACCAAGCCCGAGGTTGCCCCGGTGCCGCCGGCGCCGCCGATCGCGAGTGAAACGTTAGCCGCCTGCGACTCCGCGGTGAACGTTCCGGAAATCGCGATCCCGCCGTTGCCTCCGCTGCCGCCTACGGACTGGGCGAAGATACCGTTCGACTGGTCCGACATGGTCGTAATGGCGCCGGTCGAATTCACCGTGACGGCGCCTGCCGGTGCACCGCTTCCGGCCGATCCGCCGAACGACAAGGCGAGCGACGCGTATTCGGAGCCGGCAGCGCTCAGCGCCATGCCGCCGTTGCCGCCGCCGCCGCCGAGCGACTGCGCCAGTATGCCGTTGGATTCACTTCCGACAGTCGTGATGGTGCCGAAGCTCGTGACCGACACCGCGCTTCCATAAGCGCCGCTGCCGCCGGTGCCGCCGAGCGACAGTCCGAGCGCTCCGTATTGTGCGCCCCCGAGCGAAGCAGTGAAGCCGCCGTTGCCGCCGCCGCCACCGAGCGACTCCGCCTCGATGCCGTTCGAGTTGTTGCCCTGCGTTACAATGTTGTTGTAGCTCGTGACGGTTACAGTGTCGCCAAAGCCGCCGACACCACCCTTACCGCCGAGCGATACACTCACGGCCGCGTTGACCGCCGCGCTTACCCCTATCGCCAACCCGCCGTTGCCGCCGCCACCGCCAATCGATTCCGCCAGGATACCATTGGACTGAGCGCCGCTCGTCTGGATCGTCGTTACGCCGATCGGAGGCGTCGTATCGAATCCGGTGCCGTAACTGTTCACCGTCACCGCACCCGCCGAGCCACCGCCCGCGCCGGATCCGCCGACCGACACGCCGACGGCGGCACCGAGCGACACCGCGGCCGCAACGCTGAAGCCGCCGTTGCCGCCGCCGCCGCCAATGGATTGTGCGGCAATGCCGTTCGAACTGAACCCATCCGTCGTAATCATCCCGGTGCTCGTCACATTGACGACGTCACCCGTCCCCGCGTGGCCGCCCGAACCGCCGACCGAAACCGCGGCCGCGGCGCCGATGTCCTCGATCGCGCCGGAAAGCGCTACCGAGATCGCGAAGCCACCGTTGCCACCGCCGCCGCCAATCGATTGCGCCAGGATGCCGCTCGAATTGGCGAAGACAGTTGAGATATTGCCCGTGCTGCTGACCTGCACGCCGCCGCCGTTGCCGCCGCCGCCGCCGTTGCCGCCAACCGCAACGCCGACGCCGACCGCGCCACCGGCCGAAAGCGAACCCGCGAAGCCACCGTTACCGCCATCGCCGCCAATCGATTGAGCAAGAATGCCGTAAGCGTTGTTGCCGAACGCGCCAAACCCGGAGCCGTTACCGGTGATCAGATTGCCGCTCGAATTGACAACGACCGCGTAATTCCCGATGCCGCCAATTCCGTTGTTAGTGCCGTTGACTGAATTACCGCCTGTTCCCGCACCAGCGCCGACGGCGACGGAAGCGGCGCCCGCCGAACCCACTGAAAGTCCGACTGTTGAACCGCCGTTGCCGCCGCCGCCACCAATCGACTGCGCGACGACGGCGCTCGACTGATTACCTTGGGTCGTGACCGCGCCATTGTTGGTAAGGCTTACCGTCGAGCTATCGCCGCCACCGGCGCCCGCCCCTCCTACTCCGACCGCGACGGCAACGCCGCTGAGTGCGAGCGAGCCGGCGCCGGCAAAGCCGCCGTTGCCGCCACCGCCGCCGACCGACTGCGCGAACAGCCCATTGGACTGATCGCCGACGGTTATAATCGTGCCGGTGCTATTGAGTACCGCCGAGCCGGCGTTGCTGCCTGCGCCACCGGCGCCGCCGATGGCCGCTGCGCCGCCGAAACCGCCGGCCGTGAACGTCCCCGCAACACTGAAGCCACCGTTGCCGCCGTTACCGCCAACCGACTGAACGAGAATGCCGGGCGAGACGTTGCCGATAGTGGTGATATTGCCGACGCTGTCCGCTTCGGCGTGCGCACCGATCCCGCCCGCACCACCGCTACCGCCGAGCGTGATGGCGACCGCCCCTCCGGTTTCGTTGAGCGCGCCGCTCAAAGAAACTGCAAAGCCACCGTTGCCACCGTTGCCGCCGATCGACTGCGCAACGATGCCGGCCGAATTGTTGCCGTAGGTAAATATGTTGTTCGCGAACGGTTGGTTGAAGCCGCTCTGCACCAGCGCCTCGCCGGCCGCGCCGCCGCCGCCACCACTGCCGCCGAGCGACAGCCCGGCGCTGACCCCGCCGGATAGGTTCAGCGAGCCGGCAAAGCCGCCGTTACCGCCACCGCCGCCCATCGACTGCGCTTCCAGGCCGGGCGAGTTTCCGCCGAGCGTTACCGTCGTCCAGCCGCTGCCGAAGTCGAAAGCGTTTACGATGATGTGAAGCGATTGGCCGCCGCCGTTGGCGGTAATCGAAGCTTCCTGTGCGGTTTGGCCGCTGCCGCCAGTTCCACCCAGGTCGATCGCCGCTGCGCCTGCCAAGCCGATGGACGCAGATGCGGAGAACCCGCCATTACCGCCGCCACCGCCCAGCGATTGCGCGAGAATGGCGGAGGAATTATCGCCCGTGGTCGACACCGCGCCCGTGCTTGTGACGCTCGCGGTGCCGGCACCGCCGCCGGTGGAACCTGCGCCGCCTATGCCGATATTCACTCCGGCCGCGCCGATATCGGCTCCGACCGAAAATCCGCCATTGCCGCCAGTGCCGCCAATCGATTGCGCGGCGATGCCGATCGAGTTGGCGCCTGTAGTGCTGACATTGCCAACGCTGATGACGCTGACGGCGGCAGCCGTGCCGCCCGTGCCTCCGTTGCCGCCGATCGGGACGCTAATGCCGACGATGCCAACCGAAGCTGCTACCGAGAAGCCGCCATTGCCGCCGCCGCCGCCGATCGACTGTGCGGAAATGCCGTACGAGCTCGCACCAGACGTGGCAATGTTGCTCAGGCTGGAGACGGTGACACCCATGGCGTTGCCGCCGCTCCCGCCCGAGCCGCCGATCGCAGCGGAGAAGGAGCCGCCGGTGCTCGCGCTGCCGGCAACGGCGAATCCGCCGTTGCCGCCGCCACCGCCAATCGATTGGGCGAGAATGCCGTCCGAACTCAAACCGTAGGTCGTTAAATTGCCCTTGGTGTCGACCTCGACGGTGCCCGCGCCGCCGCCACCGCCACCTGGGCCGCCCCATCCGAGAGACGCCGCGAAGCCAATGCTGCCTGTAACGGCGACAGCAAAGCCGCCATTCCCGCCTCCGCCGCCGATGGATTGCGCGACGACCGCGGAGGACGTGTCGCCATATGTCGTGATGCTGTAGGCATTCGCCGACGTGGGATTTATGCTGGCGCAAGTCGTAGCGTTAAGGCCGCAATTGTCGCGCAGCACGGCGACATTTCCCGCGGTTCCTCCCGCCCCACCGGTACCGCCGAACGCCATGCCCGCCCCGACGCTTACCGACACCGAGCCGCCGCCGTTGCCGCCGCTGCCGCCGATCGATTGCGCGAGAATGCCGGGAGACGCCGCACCGGCTTGGCCGGTGTAACTGGTGCCGCCCTGGGTGCCGGTGGAAATATTGGCGCCGTTAGCAACCGTAACACTGAGGCCGTTGCCGCCGCCGCCGCCGGTACCACCAAACGAGAAGGCGCCACCCGACGTTCCGCCATTGCCGCCGCTGCCGCCGATGGACTGAGCGAGAATGCCGGCGGCCTGTGCGCCGTAAGTCTGGAGAACGCCCTCGTTCGCAACACTGACGTTGCCGCCGGGCGTCGCGTTCGAGCCGTTGCCGGCCTCACTGAACAAGCCGCCTGAATTGGCGCCGTTGCCGCCGAAGCCGCCGATCGATTGCGCCTCGATGGCGATTGCGCCCAAGCCCAAACTTTTAGTCGTGATCGCTCCGCCATTGCTCACGCTGACCGTGGCGCCGGTGCCGCCGGCTGAGCCATTGCCGCCAAACGCGAAAGCACCGGCGACGCTGGATGCCGTGCCGCCGCCACCGCCGATTGACTGCGCGAGTATGCCGATCGCGTAATCACCGTTAGTCGTTATAGTGCTGTTGGCGTTGACCGTGGCGGTGCCGCCATTGCCGCCCGTGCCACCACCGGCGCCGCCGGAGTAGAACAGGCCGAAGCCGCCGTTGCCGTTGCCACCGCCGCCGCCCAAGCTGTAAACGGCGATGCCATCAGCATATTTGCCACTGGTGTTAATGGACGTGCCGACAGACGTATCCACTTCGGCCTGACCGGCTTGACCGGCGGGCTGGCTGCCGCCGCCGATCGAATAAATGAAAGTGATACCGCCGTTGCCGCCGCCGCCGCTGGAGCCGCCCTGGCTGATCGCGGTAATGCCGACGTTGCCGTCGCTCGAGGTAGTGATCGAACCTCCGTTGAAAGCCGCCGTCGCCTTCCCGCCGAAACCACCAAGACCGCCGTCGCCGCCGCTGGCAAAGGTACTGCCGCCGCCTTGGCCGCCAGTGCCACCAATACTTTGCGCGAGGATGCCACCGCCGTTGTTTATGATGACGCCGGTGAAACTGACGCCGACGGTTCCGCCGTCGGCTCCTGGAGAGCCGGTACCACCGCTGCTAAAGACGCTATGGCCGCCGCCGCCGCCGGTCGAGCCCGATGAGGAGCCCACGACCGCATTGCTAGCGCTTCCACCAACCGTGTTGCCGTTGCTATTGGCGTTGACCGTGATTGTCGGCCCGGCATTTCCGGACGGACCGGTTCCGCCTTGGACCGGCGGTGCCAAGACGCACGTTGTCCCGCTAGGTGCGCCGCCATTAACAGTGCACGTCGGCGGATTTACGCTGTTGTTGATGGTGCAATTGCCGGGGTTTGAGCATGAATAATCGCCTCCGCTTCCGGCCGAACCGGTGCCAGGCGCCGCGCCCGAGCCCGTCAACTTGATGTCGCCCGTACCGCTTGTGACCGTGCTGGCGGGGGGAACGCCGACGTTGAGCGTATTGACCGTCGGAGCTGTGAATTCAACGGTAGGCGGCAAGGCGCCGCCGCAATTCACCGTCGAGGCGGCGGGGGCCGAGCATTGCGCAAATGCCGTCGAAGGCGCTCCGACCAGCGCGCAAATAGAAATAGCAAATGCGGCGAACAAGGGTAGCGCGGCGCTCAGCGCGCGCGACAACCACCGACAGCGCTCCAAATCCCCGGCACCTAAAAGGCCAATCGAGACTCGAACCGCTGCCGAAAATACCTCTCCCAACTGATAAAGCTTATGGGAGACGCCCATTCCCATCCAACTCCGGACCGACATGCCCCGTTATCTGCCGGGTCCTTAAGGCAGTTCATCGCCATTGATACTGCTTGGACTCTCGGCATTTTTGCGTGCTTGAGACCCCATTCATACTATCCCGACGTTGGGGTTTGGGCAGTCGAAATCGACGAATTCAGATATCCAGTTGGAAAATTTTACGGGCTGTGACCTTCAGGCAACAAAGCCCTGGAATGCGCATCCAATCACAACGATGGATTGATTGAGAGACAAAAATCCTCCGACGTCAGTCCTTCGCAAGCGCCTCAAAGGCTTGATCAAAACCTTTGAAAGACAGCGGAACCGCGATATCGTGTCCAGTCGCGTCGGCGAACGACAGTTTGCCGGCGCCGGACGCGGTGCGGAGCTTTTTGAGGATGTCCTCCTTGATCTCGAAATCGGCGAAGCACCCGACTGGCGCGCAACGCGCAAACGGCGCCGCTATGCCAGGATCCGAATTACTGATTTGGATGCGAACATTCGCCGAGAACGAGGCGTTGACCGGCACTTGGACGACGAGCTTGATCGGTTGGCCTTTCGTTGGACGCACGATTATGACGCGCGAGAACGGAATGTTCTTGCCTTGCACTTGTGTGACCTGGACCATTTCGCACACCTTTTCCGGCGGTGTCCCGCTTTGCGTCTGGCATTGCACGACCCAGTCGTCGTAGGTTGCGGTAGTTTGCTGCGGCGCTTCGCCTTGGGTCGGCGGCGCTCCTCTTGCGCCAGGCCGAGAGGGCACCGCTCGCGGGACCCCGGGACGCGGTGTGGGCTGCGAGAGCGCGCCCCCGCAGAGCGTCAACACCAGCGCGGCAGCGAAAAAACATTCCGCCACTTTGTATACGCCATGCATAATATGGGTCGTGCTCACCGATCGCTCCGCGTAAGCCTACTCGAATTGGAAGACGCCGACTACAACCGCGATGTCGCTGATCTTGCCACGGGAAACGTTGATCACACCATTGCCAACTTCAGTCAAGCTAAGCCGCTAAATTCGAAAACAATAAGCGCGGCTGGGCAGAACCATCGGTGCCCAACAATTATTTAGGGACCCGCTTTGACCCGCGATCAGTCCCCCGTGCGCTCGACCCAATAAGATCCAGATAATCAGCCATGGTCTCATGTGGTTCAAGCTTGACAGATTGACTTGGCGATTGCGGGTTGCAGGTGGCGCCGCGGGATCTCGAGGAAGCCACATCGGTGACTGAGTCACTGTTCGATACTCTACCACTCGTTCGAGTTGGGCCAAAGCGCTGTGCTCGATTTACAGCGACAACGTCCTGGAACGTTGATCCCGAAGCGGCCACCGGCATTTATTATCACAATCTTTCCGATACCACGAAGGACGCTACAAATACTGAAGCGACAGGTAAGTTGAGGTAGGCAGGAAGTCCGCTGGCGACTTTGGGTAAGCGTTTCATCAGGAAGTGCGTCGCTCCCATTCGCATTTTCAGGGTGCCGAAGGGATGTTCGACCGTCTCCCGGCGTTGGCGCATGGCTTGGGGGTTCCTACCGAGCCGCTGCTGCACTGCCTCCAGCACATGCTTGTGCTCCCACCGCGTGATCCACCGTTCCTTGCCGGATGTGCAGCACGGTTTAAGCGCACAGTCACTGCAGACGTTGGTCCAATAGCGCCGTAGCTGCTGCCCATCCTCCTCGTTGGTATAATGGTAGCTCAGCTTTTTGCCGGCCGGGCAGCGGTAGACATCCTCGTCGGCGAGATAAACAAAGTCCTGTTTGCCGAAACGACCTCGTGCCTCCAGACCTGATGTCATCGGCTTAGGAAGTGTCACCGCAATTCCCGAGTTGTCACACACAAGAATTTCCTCGCCGCTGTAATAGCCCCGATCGGCAACGGCTTCGAGTTTGTCGACCCCGAGAACGTGTTTTGCCTGGGAAGCAATGTTGGCGAGCTGTGCCCGATCCGAGCCGATGTTGGTCACTTCATGGGTGATGATCAGGTGATGTTCGGTATCGACTGCGACCTGCACATTGTAGCCGACCACGCCAGAGCCACGCCCGCTGGTCGCCATTGAGCGGCTATCGGGATCGGTGAGCGAGATCTGCTGATCGGGTGACGCCAGCATCATCGTTTCCATCGCCGCCAGGCGTTGCATCTCGCCTTCCAGCTTGACCAGCTTTTCCTTCAAGTGTTCGGTTTTTGCCGCCAGCTCCTCCGATGGCTCCTGCCGGTCAGCGGTGTCGAGCTGCGCGAGATAGCGCGACACGCTCTCCTCCAACTGTGTTCGTCGCCGCTCAACCTTGTTGCGCGTAAAGTTCTTGTCGCGGTTATTGACTGCCTTGAACTTGCTGCCATCAATCGCAACGCTCGATGTGGCGAGCAGGCCCATCTGCCGGCATAGTTGGATAAACTGAACGCAGACCTGCTTGATCGCCACCCCGCTGTCCTTGCGGAAGTCAGCAATCGTCTTGTGATCGGGGATCAGTCGGCCAGTCAGCCACATGACTTCAACATTGCGTCCAGCTTCACGTTCAAGCCGCCGGCTCGACTGAACCCGATTGAGATAGCCGTAAATGTAAAGCTTCAGCAGCCGGCCGGATGATAAGATGGCCGTCCAGTCGCCTCGGCCACTGCTCCGTCAAACCCCAGAGTCACCAGGTCGAGCCTGTCGACAAAGGCATCGATCACTCGAACGGGGTTGTCACCGTCAATCCAGTCTTCAAGACACTCCGGGAAAAGCGTTGCCTGCCGGCGGGAAATACCCTCAACAAAGCGCTTCATCTCAATCCTCCGCGAAAATCATACCGCGGAGTGAATCACAGCCAGCGTTTTCACACAGCCAGGGTCAAACGGGTCGGTTTTGCCCTCTCGGACAATTGTCTGCTCTTCCCCCTGAAAGCGTCACCAGAAACGGACATGTCGAGGCCGAAGGGCAGCCGCACCTCTGCCCGTTGTCGGTCGGCGCGTCGACATCTCCTGTCCAAATCGCCGCCCGCTAAATAGTAGTCACCGGGCTTCTTGCCCGTAGCTGCCAAGTACTCGTTGATCGCCTGCCGGGTCTGTTCTGTCAGCTCGAACCGGACCGGTCGGCCGGTCTTTCTCTGACGAACGGTCGCTCGCTCGATTGCGTGCCCGTTGGGGGCGACGTCGTCGACCCTGACAGCCACAACGTCACAGCCGCGTAGCTTGCTGTCGATCGCCAGATTGAGCAGTGCCAGATCGCGTATCGACTGCTCCATCTGAAGTCTGGTCCGGATTGCCCACACGTGCTTTTGCCGAAGCGGCGGTCTGGGTCCGATCAGTTTGCCTCTATTCCAGGGTACCCGCTTGGGGGCCACACTCGTATTTTCCTTTTGTCGTGCATGATCGCACTCCTCCGTTTACTGACGGAGCGCGAGCATGCCCTATGACGTCGGCTATTGCGGTCGCGTTCGGGGGATCAACCGACGTCGGGGCGAGAGGGCAAAACCGACCAGTTTGACCCTTCTCTGCCATCGGCCGAACTATTTTTTGGCGCCGCACAACGCCTGCACTCGACGGCCGCGGTCACCCGCTTGGCGCTTGGCGTGAGACCGGCGAGCCGCGTGCGGTAGCGCATCGCCGCGGCTTCCTACGATGCCGCGAAGTTGCGCAGGATCGGATCGCACATGTTCTGCGGGCGGCGCTCTCGCCGCTGCGGCTTGGCCGATGCCCGGAAAGCGTTCGCGCCCGAGCTCGTAGCCGGCATGGCTACATAGACATTGTTCGCGGTTGCCCGCGGCTAGCGCTCGCGGCGGTTGCGTCCGTCCATCATCCCCGGGCCCATCAAGGCGCCGGGCATGCCGGTGCCGAATTTCCTCATCATGGCGGTGTGGATCGCAGCCATTCCTTCTTGGGCAAAGTCGGTCACCTGCGCCGCGTGCTCCTGCAGCTCGGCAACCACTTTCGGATCGTCCGAGGTCTGCACGACGACCACACCGTCTGCCGTGGTGTCGACCTTGGTGCGAATTTTGTCCTTGTCATGGAAAATCGAATGCAGTGCGTCGCTCTCGATTGGAAGTCCCGGATCGTCACCGGCGCCGACGCGCTTCATCATGTCGTTCACGTGAGATTTCAGCAGCGCCGCGATCTGCTGATCGTCCGATTGAGTCACAGTGCGAATCCCGTTGGGGAGGTTCGTCACGGTGCGTTTGATGCGGTCGTGATTGACGAACAGGGTATGGATGACGCGCAACTGCTCCATCGTTGCGGAATCGTGCGCCATTCCCATCATCCCACCGCCCATCATTCCTCCGCCCATCATTCCTCCGCCCATCATCCCTCCGCGCATCATGCCGGGCCCCATGCCGCCCATGCCGTGATGCATGAACGGAGGTCCAAATCCGGCCTCTTCCGAGCGTGCCTTGAAGGCATAAGTGCCGATGCCGAGAGCGAGGATGGCGGCGCCGAGTCCGATCAACTTGGTGCGCGTTTTCATGGCGAATGATCCTTTGTTTGGTGTCGCCCGGTTGTCCGTCTCATAGCCTGAAAACATCCGTCCTCCGTATGATCGCAATCATATGCGCGGAGGCCGATCTTCGGATACGGTCGCTCGCGCCGGCTTCCCGGCCGCAGAGGGCGTTATGAAGTCAGTACGCGTGGCGTCAGCACTGATTGCAGCGGCCGCAATAGCGATGGTTGCGGCCGCAACCGCGATCGTTGCCGTCCGCGCTCAGCCCAAGGACGCTCAGCCGATGCGGATGCAGCCGATGGATCACATGCAACACATGCACGGACCCGCGGCGCCTGACCTGCGCCAACTGGTGCCGCTGCCGGTTCCGATGCAGCAGGAAATGCTCGCCAACATGCGCGATCATCTGAAAACGCTTGACGCGGTGATCGGCGAGATTGCGGATGCCAAATTCGACGCGGCGGGCAGCCTCCTGGAGACACGGCTCGGGATGAGTTCGTTGCCGGCGCATCATGCCGCCGAACTGGCTCCGTATTTCCCGGATCCGATGCAGCAGGACGGCACAGTCATGCATCGCGCCGCCAGCAGGCTGGCGATCGCCTTGCAAGATGCCTCGGTGACGCGAACGTTCGAGGCGATGCAAAAGGTCAATGCGGCGCTCCACGATGTGACGTCGACCTGCGTCGCATGCCACGCCGCCTATCGACTGCATTGATCTGCCGGCATGCCCCGGGCGCCGCCGCCTACGTCTCTGAGACGGCCGGCCCGACTGACGCTGTCATGTCGGGCGCGAAATCTTGATGCGGCCCGGTAACCGCTCGATCTCGCCATCCGCCTCCATGCGCGCAAGCGTTCGATACAGCACTTCGTGCGTAAGCCCGAGGTCGGCGGCGAGCTCCTTGAGCGTTCCCGGCAGCGACACTGTGCGGCCGTCCTTCTGCACATTGATGGTGAGAAAATGCCGGACCCGCTCGCGAGCCGAATGAATGTTGCGGCGTTCCAGCCGGGTGCGCAGCGTCATCACCTGTTGGGCGAGCATCGCGGCGAAGGCTTCCATCAGCGCCGGGTCGCGCTTGAGTTCGCCGAGAAGGATTGCCTTTGGATAGAGCCTGACGATCGCTTCGGTGGCGGCGACGGCATCGCAATGGTAGGTCGGCGAAAACAGCGAGGCTTCCGCCAGGGTGTCGCCGGCGGAGGCCAGCTGCAAGATGGCCTCCCGGCCGCTGCGGTCGGCGCGCACCAGCCTCAGTTTGCCGGCGACCACCTCGTAGAGCCCGATCGATTTTGCGCCGGCCCGGAACAGCGTTTGACCCGGCTGCAATCTTCGATCGATGGCGTGGGTTTTCAGCGCCGCCGAATGCCAGGTTGCAGCGGTCATGCGGTACGGCCCCGGTGCCGATGAAGTTCCGGTTGGGGTCTGGAAGTCATTGCGATCCACGCCGCGACGACAAGCGTGGTCCCGCACAATAGAAAGCCGCTGAGATTGGCCAAAAATCCTGTGGCGGCCTCAAAATCGCTGCCGATCGTGTAGCCCAACCCGAGATAGGCCGCGGTCCACATCACGCGGCCCAGCACCGCGATCGCCGTGAACTTCAAGAAACGATAGCGGCTCACCCCAGCCAACAGGTTCGCCGCCGAGCTAAGATACGAAGCGAAGGTGCGGGTGATGAAGACCGTCAGCAGTCCCCAATGGGCGAACAGCCCCTGGACGCGAACGCTGCGCGCCGGCGTATAGCCGAACCAGCGGCCGTACCGCTCCAGCAGGTCACGGCTGACCGCGCGTCCGATGCCGTAGCCGATGATATCGCCGAGCACCGAGGAAACGACGATGACCAGACTTGCGGCGACAAGATTCATTCGGCCTTGCGCGACCAGGGACCCGGCGACGGCGCCCGCAATGCCGTCGGGAACCGGCGCGCCGATCGCCCCCGAAAGCTGGATCAACGCCAGGATCGGGTAGCCGTAGACCAGCATCGCGGACAGCATTTCGTCGCTGAACGCCGCGAGCCAACCCGACGCTGCGGCGGAATTGTTGCCGGCGCCGTTGCCCACGAGCGCGGCGACGGCGCTCTGCACGCGTTCGACATACTCAAAGGTCGAGACTTTGGCTTGTGCGGCGGCTGAACGCAGGTCGGTGTTCGGGTCGGTTTGCGGCGCAAGCCCCAGGACTGTGATCAAGGCCGCGGCGTCGATGCGATAAGTGCGGGCTACGTAGCCCAGCGTCATCCAGCCGCGGATGCTGCTGGTCCGCGGCGCACCGGCCTGATAGGCCGAGCGCAGGAGTTCGAACGAGGCGTACGAGCGCAGCCCGAACCAAAGCGTGGGAAGCGCGACCAGAACAGCCACCGCCACCGCTATCCGACGCGCTGTCGCCGATTTGAGGTTGACCACGGCGTTGAACCTTTCAGCCGGGCGGATTGTTTCTTGGTCCGCGCCTAACTGGCGTCATTAATTCATTGATGACGCATTGCGGCAGATCAACTGCCTCGCCGGCGAAATATGCCATGAGAGCGCGGCTGAATGGTCCGAACGGGATCAGCTCAGATGGCCAAGATCTTTTATGCGCTGTCAGAGACCCGCGCAGTCGCACAGGCGCCTATCGTCACCATCAATGCGTCGGGCCGCTGAGCGCCACGCATATTCCATCACAGGTCGCCACGGCTCTTGCCGCCCTGTCGGTCGGCAATTGTCAATCCAATTTTGCGAACCGCAGTCGCAACGCATTGCTGATCACGCTGACCGATGACATCGCCATGGCACCAGCGCCAATAACGGGCGACAGCAGAATGCCGAAGGCGGCATAGTCCGGCCAACCCACTGTCCGCAACCTGTCGTGCCGACAACCCTGAAGCCTTTCAAAACGGGCGCAGTAAAAGCAGGAGGATCGAACGAGGATGAATCCTTGCATCATGCAGGACTCTGTCCATATCGAACGGGATCATGTCTGGGGCGACGAAGGCCCGGCACGACGCCGATCATGGCCTCGCACTTGCCACGCAACGATGCAATTTGTGCCATGTGCTTGCGCAGAACGATCCGAGCATGACGATGGGGAATTCGGCCCGCCGTTGATGGGCAACCTGCCCTCAAACAAGAGATGAATTTCGAACTATTCAGATTATTTCTTGACAGTCGCTCTGGACTGTTGTCATAAAATCCATTGTCGGGCTTGATTGCAGTCGCCCGGCTTATCCCAAGGCATATCGCCCAAGGACTGCTCTTCGCCCGCTCGCCGGGCCGAGGACGCTTGGCGAATATGTGCTTCACAAGCGTCGAAATTTCGGCGGTGGGATGGGAAATACCCATGCCTGCAACGACCTGCCTGTCGGGTCCGTGCCCCCCACGTCTTTTCGGACGGGCCGGAGCTCGATCATGAACGCGGAGCTGTTTTCCAAATTTGAACCCACAGATCATCTCGGCCGAATCGCTATTCTGTGGCGGGGTAATGAAGAGGCGCGCCACAGTGCCACAGCGGCGACGAGCCGATTTAAGGCTGTCTTCACGGCGCTCGCCGATTTCGACATCGATGCGCAACCGATCGTCTACGAGGACGATGTGCTCGACGCCGTCCGCACACAGCTCACGGCGTTCGATGGCGTCCTCGTCTGGGTCAATCCGATTCACGAGGGCCGCAACCGTTCCAAGCTCGACGCGCTGCTGCGCGAGATCGCGGCGCGCGGCGTCTGGGTGAGCGCTCACCCGGATGTGATTCTCAAGATGGGAACCAAGGAAGTGCTCCATCGGACCCGCACGATGGGCTGGGGCTGTGACACGGCTCTCTATCGAACCGTCGAGGCCATGCGAGCCGAATTGCCGGCACGGCTTGCCGCAGGCCCGCGCGTGATCAAGCGCAACCGCGGTAATGGCGGACAGGGCGTCTGGAAGGTCGAGACGCTGGCAAGCACACCCGACCACCCAATGGTGCGCGTCCTTGATGCCACCGAGGACCAATCGCGGGACTTGGCACTGGAAGACTTCCTGGAGCGTTGCGCCGAATATTTCGAAGACGGATGCGTGGTCGATCAGCCGTTCCAGGTGCGTCTGAGCGAAGGCGTAGTGCGCTGTTACATGGCAGGCGATCGCTGCGCCGGCTTCGGCCATCAGAAGGTCAAAGCACTGGTCGACGCGCCGGCGGAGCGCGCGGCGGCCGGGCCGCGGCTTTATACCTCCAATGCGGACCCGCGATTTCAGCGCCTGCGTCGGTTGATGGAAGACGAGTGGATCCCGCAGCTGAGCTTGTTGCTGGACATGCCCCGACGCGACTTGCCGATGATCTGGGACGCCGACTTCATGCTTGGCCCACCCGGCGCTGACGGGAACGACAGCTACGTTCTCGGCGAGATCAATGTCAGTTCGGTGTTCCCGATGCCCAATGAGGCACCCGCTGAGATTGCCCGCCGAGTCGCCGATCGGCTGCGTTCGAATGTTCGAAGCAGTCGACCGGTTTCGCCTGCTTGAGATCGACACAGGAGACCCACAATGAAATGGATCACCCGCGAATACGTCAAAGTCGACCGCGTTGCCTGTCCTTGGCTGATCAAAAAATTCGTCGACAAGGATGCCGAGTTCGCGTTCGTCCCGGCCGACAAGGTGATGGACGAGGCCGAGCGTCTCGGCGCCATTCCGTACGACGTCAAGGACGTCGAACTCGGCCATCACGGCAAGGAGTGCTCATTCGAAGCGATCGTGAAGAAGTACAATCTCACCGGCGACCGGGCATTGGTCTTGCTGGGGCGGATCGTCAACGGCGCCGACACCGATAACACGCTCTACCAGCAGCCCGAGGGCCCCGGCCTGAACGCCATCGCCGAAGGCTTTCGCCATCTCGGCTTCAAGGACGACCATGCCATCAATGCGGCGGAGTGGATCGTCTACGACGCTCTCTACGCCTACTGCCAAAAGATGGTGCGCGACGGCCGACCGACCGGCCATTTTATCTGACCGCTAAGATATCAGTAATGGATGGCTCGACAGCTCTTCCTGTTGGGTTGCGCTGCAACAATCCTCCGGCACGAATGGCGCCTTCGGGTCATGAACGTCGTTTTGGCCCCTGCCCGTTGCTCCCGCTCGCTGTCACTTGCTGACCCGCGCTGCAGTCGAGGCTACGGTGCGATGCAATAATCCTTACTGTTGGATGGCAGCTCAGGGTCAAGAACGTCGTTTTCGGCCACGGTCCACGATGTCAGCTTTGCACCCGATTGCTGCCATGAGCGCGGATAGGTCATCGCGGGGCTCCTCGTATCGCGCGGTTGCTATGATCGTCGGCGTGGCGATCAGACAGGTTGGGTAGCTGGCGCATCGATCTTCCTTGTTTCGAAGTTCCGGCCATGAGCCAGGCAGTCTTCGGCCAATCCCTCGATGAGGCGCACCATGCGGGGCGACAGCACGTCGGGCAGCGTGGCGAGGATGCGCGGCAACTCAGCGCGTAAGAACCGTAGACCCTGACGTACTGCAATGCCGCGCTCCAGAAGGAAGGGACGGATTTGATTGATGATGCCGGTCCGCTGGCTGACTAATCGTTCGCGCACCCGGTGCAGTGCCTGTAGGTCGAGTTGATCGGCGGTCTTCGTCGCCACGAACTTCATGGTTCGGCGCTGGACCGCCTCGGCGATTGCCTCTGCATCGCGAAAGTCGTTCTTCTGTCCCTTCGAGTAGGGGCGCACATACCTCGCCGGCATCAACCGGGCGTCATGACCGAATGTTTTGAGTTTGCGACTGAGGTGATGCGCGCCCAACGCAAGCCTCCATGCCGATCAGGCACGGCGTCATATTGGCCAGCCGTGCTTCGACCTGGCCGCGCGACCACTTCTGACGCAGCACGATTGCACCACGCGTATCCAGGCCTACAAGGTGGAACGAGTTCTTGCCGATATCGATGCCGATTACGGCGATCGCATTCTTGAGATTCTCAGACATGAGATGCTCCTTGTCTTTGGCGCCCTTGCCTGCTTCAATCGCTGGCGGGGCAGGAGCACGGCCGGACCATTCCATTAACGGACATCAGTAACCGGACCTGCTCGTTGACCGTTGCTTGAACGAGCTACACGCCGGAAGACGCTTCTTTGAATGGTACGGAGATCACGCACTGCACGCCGTGCGGTCTGAAGTCTAATGATACTTTGCCAGAAAGGTCACTTGAAAGTCCCTTTTCGAGAAGTCGCGAACCAAAACCACGCCGGCTTGGAGGACTGACCGGCGGCCCACCTGTCTCTGTCCAATGTATTTGAAAAGTATCACTTTGCTCGTCAATCTCCCACACTATGCTGAACTCGACCGTCAGCATTCGAGAGCGCACCGTATTTTGCGGCGTTCGTTGCGAGTTCGTGAAAAACCATCGAAAGCGCCAAGACCGCCCTTGGCTGCAAACGTATTTCAGGGCCTTTAGACGCAATACGAGGCTGCGCAGACTGATCCAGATATGCCGCGAGAGCTTGTTGTACTACGTCCCTTAAGTTCGCGCCGTCCCAGTATTTCTGCGTTAATATGTCGTGCGCCTTCGAAAGCGCGATTAGTCGATTTTCAAAAACAGCACTACCCTGCGCTACACTCTCAGCACGACGGAATGTCTGGCTTGCCAGCGATTGAACCATGGTCAGGGTGTTTTTGACCCGATGATTGAGCTCATTGACTAGCAGCTGCAGTTGCACGTCATGTCTTCTGTATTCAGTAACATCGCGCGTTGTCCCAGCAATCGCTTCCACTTCGCCGTCAGGACCGAACACAGGGACAAAAATATAATCGTAAATGCGGCGCCCAAATGTACCGGTGAAGGGGACTTCGCCGCGTATCGGCAGCTTGGTGGCAATGACCTGCTCGATCTCCCGATCATGCATCGCCGCGTGCCAAGTCTCATAGCCGAGTTCGAGACAATTTTTACCTATCGCCTCATCCCAGGTTTTACCCCACATCCGGAGGAGACCTTCATTCGCATAGATGAAGCGGTGGCTAAGGTCGAATACGTATGCCAAATCCGGCGTGTTGGTGAGGATGGCTTCGTAGAGCCGTCGTTGCCGCTCCGCATGCGCAATCAGTTCGTTTATCGTCTTCTCGGTATGCACCCGATCTACCTCAAAGACCTTGTCGGACCGGCTCAAAACCCTGCGTCCTCAGCTCATCACCTCGCTCTGTTAAATTCAACGGCACCAGTCACGTACAGGTTCCATCCTGACCGACCATGTGCGCGGGAGATACCCGCTTGTGGTTTTCGCTTATGTTGCGCTTAAATTCCGCTGTTGAGGCATGACCCGATATAGGCCAAGCGTTGCCCAGACAGCACCAGGCCGACATTGCAGTACTGACGACCTTAGGGTCTATTGGCCGTAATTTGTGACCAAGAATAGCACTGCAGCGTTGGCCAAGCGGCGCCTGTCTGTTTCACCCGCTTAGGCCATTTCAATAATGCGATGCGCCAATACCTCACGCGCGGCGCGGGCGTAAGAGGGGCGCGCGAAGATGCTTCCGGGGGCTTCAATCCTGTCCCAGGCGTCATCCAGCGCCGATGCTAGCGCTCCAATGGCCTCAGGATTGAAATACGCTTGGCATGACCGAGGGGTGTCATCGCTGCTACCTCAATGATAGCTGGTTTCCCGGGTGCCGTCGTCATCTAAGGCCCAACATCCGAGGCCAAACCCGCCTCATGAAGCACTCTGTCGCGAAGGCGGGTTGGGCTACGCTCACCGGCTCTTGCTAAGTCTATGATGCGAATAACCAATACCACCCTTGCTGCGCTGTCGTCCTTTAACTCAAGCGCCTTGCAAACGTCATTGCTCGGCACGATGCACGCCCGGACATTGGGGGCGCCCTGGCGTCTGGACTTGTCCTCGTAGCGTTGCCGCGTGGAAAACTTAAGTAAAGCGCAGCGGGGTAATGATGCCAGGATGATGTGCAGTTTCCGTAGCGCGGTTTCACGTAGTCGTCTCATACGGCCACACAACCTATCTGGTCTTGCGCGGTCGCCGGCGGTCTTGATCTAGCTCAATGCCTATTCGACTGCAGTGGTCTCTATCTCGCTTGGCACGAAGAGATACCGTTGGCCGATCCGCGTGGTTTTTGACCGCGCCCTATCCTCAAATGGAATCGCCGATGAATGAAACGACAATCATGACGATCGGGCTTGCGGTGCTTTCCGTCGCTTCGGGAATGCTCGGGCTTGGCGTGGCCTTTGCCGCCGTACCGTTCCTGGGCCTGTTTCTTCACGATCTAGTTCACGAAGTACAGCCTCTGAGCCTGTTTTTAAACGGCGTCACCGCACTGTTTTCGCTGATTGGCTTCGCCTGGAGCGGATTGGTGGCCTGGAGACCAGCAATTCTCCTCGCGCTCGTGACAACGATCGTCGCGCCTGTGGGTGGCTATCTCGCAGAGATCGTCAATCCGAATTATCTTTGGGCCATTTATTTCGTTGCGGTCGCGTATCTCGCCTACCAGATGTTTCGCCCGGAAAAGAACGAAAAAAGCAAAATGGTCGGGGTCCAGGGAGAGGCCGCTAGTCCAGGGTGGGCGATCGATGTAAAGCTAGGTCATGCACTTCTCCTCGCCGTGCCGATTTCCGTCGTCGCCGGCATGCTGGGCGTGGGACCGGGATTTCTTCTCCTGCCGACCCTGATCCTAGTGGGATACGAATCCAAACATGCGGCAGCGATAAACGCGCTTGCCGTCACGCCGCCGTCGTTCTCGGCCCTCGTTCCACATCTGACGACAGCAAGGGTTGATCTCCAACTCGCCGCGCTGTTGGTCGTGGTCGGAGCTATCGGCTCCTTCCTCGGCGCCCGGATCACCAGCCTCTACGTTCCCGGACGGCGTTTGAAGCAATTTTTCGGCCTGCTCATCGTCGTCATGACAGCTTATAAGCTCTATCAGATTCTCACCTGATTGGAGAGGCAGCCATGGCGAACAAGGTCCTCATTCACATTTTCCACGCCGACGACAGCTCGCTTGGCACCGGCGCGCACGTTTCAGAGCGTATCCAGCAAGTAAAGGATGAACGCGACGTCGCTCTTGAAGTCTATATTTTTGGTCCGGCCGAAAAGGCGCTGGCAGACGCAGCGCGATCCAAGTTCCGTGAGAGTCTGACAAAATTGGCTCAGGATGGTGTGCCTGTCCATGTGTGCCGCAGCATTGCCGAGGATATGGGCAAAGCGGACGAGTTCCGATGCTTAGGTTTCACGCTGGAATATGCCCCCTGACGCCTTTGTCCGGTTTGCGACCGAGGGCGCGACTGTAATCAGCCTTTGAGGCAAGTGGTAAGGAGATGTGATGCTCGAATACGACGTTGTGGCGCGGCGGGTTGATGCTCATGGCGGCGTCGCGCGCTGCAAGGACGCCGAGATTACGCTCGACACCGACGTGAGCGGCCGCCCTGACACCTTCAATCCCGCAGAATTGTTGTTGGCAGCTATCGCTGCCTGCATGATCAAGGGGATCGAACGCGTTGCGCCGATGATCCATTTTCAGTTCCGCGGCGTCGAGGTCCGCCTGCATGGCGTTCGCCAGGACAACCCGCCATTCATGTCCTCGATTACGTATGACCTTGTCGTCGATACTGATGAGGACGATCGGCGCCTCGAGCTGCTGCATCAGAACGTCCGTAAGTACGGAACCATCTCGAATACGGTAGCGGCAGCAACAAAGCTTGAGGGCAAAATCGCGCGGTTCGGGACTGTTTGAATACAAACCGTCCGAGTCGAGTCCATGGCGATTCACCATGATGTCGAGCAAGGCCTGGGCGTAGGACCCGCTTTCCTGTGGGCGGCCCTTCTCAATACGAGTTACGTCGTCTTTGAAGCCATCTTCGGCCTTCGGATCGGATCGCTGGCGCTGTTGGCCGATGCAGCGCACAATTTAACCGATGTTTTCGGCCTGTTGATTGCATGGGGTGCGTTCGCTGTCGGACGCCGGCGGCCAAGCGAATGGCACACCTATGGTCTCGGCCGAGCCACGATCCTTGCCGCCCTCTTGAACAGCGTTGCGTTGCTGATCGGCGTCGGTGCACTGGTCCGCGAAGCGATCGGGCGAATTTTCACCCCGGAACTTCTGGCAGCAACGACGATACTGTGGGTCGCGGCCATCGGTATTGGAATAAATTTCGGGACGGCACTTCTGTTTGCGAAAGAACGTGCGCGGGACATCAATGTTGGCGGTGCATTCCTGCATATGGCGGCGGATGCAGCGGTGTCGGCCGGCGTCGTTCTATCCGCCTTACTGATCATCCTGACCGGCTGGACGGTCATTGACCCGATCGTGGCTATCGTCATGAGTGCGGTCATCGCCTGGTCGGGGTTTGGGCTGTTCAAATCGGCTCTCCACCTAAGCCTCGATGGCACCCCGGAGAGTGTGGATCTGTCGGCGGTTGAGAGGTGGCTTCGGGCGTTGCCCGGTGTCGTCGACCTCCATGACCTTCATGTCTGGGCGCTCAGTACGACATCCAATGCATTAACCGTTCACCTCGTGATGCCCGGCGGATGCCCGAACGACGCCTTTCTGGATCAGACTGCTCACGATCTTGAGGAGCGCTTCGGGATTGCCCATGCGACGTTCCAAGTTGAGCGTGGAATGGAAGCGGAATGCCTGTTGGCTGACCCCGCACGGCCCTTGAGCGGCATCGCCAAGCGGCCACAGGGCCTGCCATGATATCAGAACGATTACGCTGCGTCGGCAGCGAACATGAGGAGAGCGGCACCCGCTGCCGGATACAGAAATTTGCAGCGTAGAATAGTCACGATGTTACTCCATAAGGGCGAGCAGGCCTCCGCGAATGCGCAAGGCCACGATCGAGATCGGTTGATTTCTAATTGCTCGCCCGCCGGAGGCACAATCGCTGCCTTTAATTGGCGGAATGTCGGCACATCCCGCTGGCAGCTCTGACGACGGCTACTCCGAGCACTATAACAGGTCTGTGACGCGCAGCACAGCCCAAGCGAGTCCCTAGCTGGGCCGGTTCGCCGAGCATCCTGACGGATCGCATGGCAGTTGCCATGTCGGCAATTGGCATCGAGTGTCGCTGGCCGCTCAGGTCGACATGTCAGCAATCGGGGGAGAAGTGGACTTCGACCAAATCGCCCTAGCCGAGATTGATGACCCGCTTCATCCGTCATTCACTGGTCTTCGCTGCATGGCATCAGAAGATGCATTCACCGCAAACGCGCGCACGAGGGCTTGCAAAACCTGCAAGGCATCTGAAGTGCCATCAGCATCGCCTTTCTCAAAATCCTGAGCCGCTGTTTGTCCCATGGTGTTGGTTACATGAGCTATACAGAGGACGCGGGCATTTCGGGCCTTGGCGAAGGTGTAGAGCGCGGCCGCTTCCATCTCCACCGCGAGGATGCCACGCTTCTTCGCGGCATCTATTGCTTCGGCGGTTTCGCGGAACGGTGCATCTGTCGTCCAAGTCGGACCGACGATTGCCCGCAAAAGAGCAGATTTCAGCGCACTGTCGGCGAGACCCACCAATGCGGCATCGGCTTCGCTAAAATCCGATGCCTCGGCGTAATGGTAGCTGGTCCCCTCGTCGCGTAGCGCGCGGTCAATGATGACAAAGTAGGGTATGGCTCCCGCCGGAACAATCTGGCCAGCAGATGTCAGGCTCAGCAGTAAGCGGCAACCGCACTCAAACAGTTCTTCCGCAATGAGTACGGCAAACGGCGCACCGACCGCGCAGCCAACAATACCTACGGTTTGTCCGCAAAGTTCAAAAGCATCAAGTTGGGTATGGTAGCACGGCCAACCTTCAAACGGCTTCGACCTGCCATCCTTCCTCAGCCGTCGAACGATGTCGCCATCCGGATCGAGGATACAGATCGCTGGAACGTCTACATTGGGCAGGTTCTTTTGCCGCCGCGCTTCGCGTAGCAATGCACCCGGCCGAAACACCGATGACGATAACGGGTGTTTGTTGTCCAACAGCGGCGACATTTTAACGCGAGCGCTCAAACACGGCGCCGTAGTGATACGGGGAGACCGGCACCTGTCTGCGGAATCTAAGGTTGCTCAATTCAACTTCGCCTATGGTTTTTTCCGGCGTCATCCGTAATTCCGTGGCGGGGCCGCGGGGCTCGCCAAGCACCGTTGTCTGCTCGCGCGGCCGGGCGTGCCAATTGACTACTGCGAACGAGCCACCGGGTTTGAGAACATCGTGAATGGCGCTCGCGAGCCTAACTCTATCCGGGACTCCATGAAACGCGTTGGCCAGAAATACATGCTCAACCGGCTCGCGCACAACGCGTGCGATATCGTACGCATCGGCAATTGCAAAGATGCAGTTGGTTGCTCCGCCGCGTTCGGCGAAACGAATCTTGGCCGCTTCTATCATCCTGACATCGACATCGATCGCTACAACTCTACGGGCAATCCTCGCCAGCGGGAATGTAAACCAACCGTCCCCGCAACATAAATCCACTACGCTCATACCGGGAGCCACCCCCACATCTGTGAGCACGCGCGCGGGATCGGGCCAAAGTGCTTCCCACCAGCCCGGATCGGGCATTCCGGTGCCCTCGAAAAAGCCTAGAGGGTGGTCGGTCATCTTTCACACTTGCAAGCGATGAGCGTGGCTTTCTCAGAATTGGACGAAATCACCCACAGCAAGCGTCGCAGGCGTCCCCCGTCCAAGCCTCGCGTCCTTCCCTGACCAGGAACCACACGATGCCCAACGAACCGATGCCGTCGATCCACCAAGCGCCGAACAGCCATTGCGCCGCGAGCGTCGCGATAACAACGAAGGACAGCCACCCGCAGGTGACGGCCTCCATCGCGTCGGCGCGGAGTGCGCGGCTGCCGATCTTCTCGGCAATCGCAATCTTGCGATGCGCCAGCCACCGCATGGCGGGAATTGCGGCCAGCGCCACAACGAAACCCGGCCACGAGAAGTCCTCGCCAGTGCCCGTCCATAGCTGCCATAGGGCGGCCATCGTCACATAAGCCGCCAAGGCCAACAGGAGTGCCCCTCCGATACGGCTTGCAATGCGCTCCGCGCTTTCGGAGAACTTCTGTCCATGGCGCAACTCGACAGACAGTCGCCACATGAGAACACCTGCCGACGCCAGTTCGATCACGCTGTCGAGGCCGAATGCGAGCAGCACAAGGCTGCCGGCCGCGATGCCTGCGCCAATCGCTACGGCAGCTTCGACAATCATCCAGGCGATGGTGAACCATTCGAGCCTGAATGCTTCGCGGATCAGTGGCAACCGATCGGGCCGCGGAGGGAGGATCAACGGGGGTCGTGCACAGCACTCCGTCATACGCGATTTATAGGCACAAACGCCCTTTGTCGCGAGGGAACTCCTGCACAAGCTGACGGCGGTTCGTCATTGGAACTGTCGCGATCCATGTCGAAACAACGAGCGCAGTCCGACACAACATCGCACCGCCGAGCGTCCGCCGGAGCGGAGGAGAAGGGCGAAGCTGCTTGCCCGGCATCGATCTCAATCAAAATCGTTTCCGGCTAAATTGGATTCGACTGCGGCTAACGCGCGTCCGGGTCCGGACCCTAGTTTCGCCCCGGAGCAGAACATTCGGCGATTTGCGGAAAGACTAAGGATCGAAGCTGATCCAGCAACTCGGCAGTCGCTGAGTAAGCTCTTGTTTGACGAACTCAGCACGTTTATCGCAAACGCGGAGGGGCTTCAGAAGGCTGATAACTACACCGAACGAGCAGAACGTTTGCTTCGAAATCTAATGGAACTGCATGATGTTTTTGTAAAGGCCCGGCTGGAAATTGTTGCCGGCCTGGATCAAAGGACGCCAGACCCAGACGCTTGAATGTGAGCACAAGACGTCGCTCACTGTGAATGCACGCATTACAATATCGCGCCAAGTCCAATCGCGCGAATTTTAGTAAAGATTTCTCTCCTTACTATTGGCTAAGTATGATTGCAGACTACGTGGAAGCCCTGAACTGACGGGTGACTTCCTTTGCACCGATAACGTTTCACAGAAGTGTATTTTCGGTGTGAGGACGCCATGAGCGTTTTGGCGAACTTTCTGGAGCGTAGGCCTGCACCGCGACTGGCTTGGAGCCGCAGTGCCGTCCGTGAGGCGATCGGGATTCTCATCGTTGCAATATGCGCGTGGTGGCTAACCGAATGGTTTGACCTGTATGCTGCATTGATGCGCTTTCAGAGCATTTATGGCGATTGGGGACTTGATGATCTCGCAATGGCGCTCACCGTAACGTCGCTTGCGCTGGTTGTATTTTCCTGGCGACGAATGATCGAACTCACGCGCGCGAACCAGCGTCGCGTGCGCGCCGAGCTGCGGGTAATCGACAAATTCCGGCAGTTGAAACAGAACCGCACGTTCCTGAACACAATCCTGGATAACGTACCCTCAGCTATCTTCGTGCGGCAATTGCCGGAACGACATTTCGTGCTCGTGAACCGCGAAGCCGAGAAGCTTCTTGGGTTCGATCGCGACTACCTGGTGGGCAGGAAAGTCTCGGACGTGTTTCCCGTCGAAAGTGCGAAAACCATCGAGGAACATGACGACGTCCAGCTTAGTTCTGACGAGGCGACCGCGTTTCCGGAGGTCGTGGTGCCGACGCCCGATAACGGCATGCGATCCACTGTATCGACGGGGCTCGCGATCCGAGCGGATGATGGCACGCCGACCTTCCTGGTGAATGTCGTCGAGGATGTCACCGAGCGCAAACGCGCACAGGAACGCATCGCGTATCTGGCGCACCATGACGCATTGACCGAACTGCCAAACCGAGCCGCCTTCAACGCGGCGATCGAGAACGCGCTCAACAGCGCCGCTGCTGCCGACGCAAACTTTGCACTTCTGTCCATCGACCTGGATCGCTTCAAGGAGGTCAACGACGTATTCGGCCACGCGGTCGGCGATGCTCTGCTGCAGGTTGTGAGTGGTCGTCTTAGAAACGAGTGCGGCGAGACCTTCCTGGCACGGATTGGTGGCGATGAGTTTTGCGCTATCGCTTTGGAAAGACAACAGCCTGCCGCCGCGGAGGCACTGGCAACGCGTCTGCTCAACGCAATCGCCGGAGATATCGATCTCAATGGCCAGACGATGCGCATCGGCATGAGCATTGGCGTTGCCGTCTATCCGACCGACGGGGCGAAAGCCGAAGTCCTGCAGGCCAATGCGGACGCGGCCCTGTACCGCGCCAAATCGGAGGGCCGCGGCTCGGTACGATTTTTTGCCGCCGACATGGATCGGCACCTGCGCGAGATGCGGCTGCTTCAGCATGATCTGCGCTCGGCCCTTGCCCACAACGAGCTTGAACTTTACTACCAGCCTCAGGCGGCAATCGAGGGACAGATTACAGGTCTGGAAGCTTTGATCCGCTGGAACCATCCGAGCCGCGGCATGGTCAATCCGGCCGAGTTCATCCCGTTGGCGGAGGAGACCGGTCTCATCATCCCGATCGGCGAATGGGTATTGAGGGAAGCATGCCGCGAGGCGGCCGCATGGGCGAACCCTTTGCGGATCGCCATCAATCTCTCGCCCGTTCAGTTTCGTCACGGCGATTTGCCGTCGCTGGTCCATTCAACTCTCTTCGAGACCGGCTTATGCGCTGACCGGCTGGAACTCGAAATTACCGAAGGCGTGCTGATCGACGACTTTGCGCGGGCCGTATCGATCCTGCGCCGGCTCAAAGCGCTCGGCGTTCGTATCGCCATGGACGATTTCGGTACCGGATATTCGTCGCTGGCTTACCTGCAGGCGTTTCCGTTCGACAAGATCAAAATCGATCAGGCTTTTATCGCCAATTTCGACCGCAACCCGCAATCGGCGGCGATCATTCGCGCGGTCATTGGCCTCGGACATGGACTCAAGTTGCCTGTTATGGCCGAGGGTGTGGAGACGGCAGAGCAGTTGTCGTTTCTCACGCGAGAGGCGTGCAACGGGATCCAGGGCTACATCGTCGGCCGCCCGAGCCCCATCGCGAGCTATGCAGGGCTGGTCGGACGAGCGATCGGCAATTCACATCAATTCGCGAAGCAGCCTGTACCTATCGCGCGTAGCGCCTAACTGCCGCTCGGGGTTAAAGGCGCTATTTTGGCCTGTTTTAGCCATGTGGCTTTTGCCCCCGATTCGCAACCATGATCGCAGACATGCCACCCTTCGATTTGTGCCATCGCCGCTAATCGGCGCGCCGAAAGAGGCCTCATCGAATCGTGTCTGTAAAAGCTGTCGGTAGGCCACTGAAAAGCCCTGCTAACCTATTGAACATAAAGGCTGCATGGCCTTGGTAAGGGAGAGGTCGTCAGTTCAATCCTGACCGGCAGCACCAGCTATTTCTGAAAACCAGCTACCCGCGAGACTGCGCTGTCTGCGACAGGTGCCGGCCCTTCGCTGCTATAGCCGCAACCAGCTCTTTCATTTCGCGATCGAAGGCCGCCACGAGCTCGTTCTCGTCCTTCGGCGGCAACCCCGGAAGCCGGACGGCGATGCCGCTCTCGATGCGACGCGGTTGTTCATCAGTGCGTCCGGTCAGCGTCATGCGCTGCCGGATTTCCCAAATGCGCCCGAGCACGAAGCCCACCAGCAATGCAGCAATCAGTTCAACAACGAACATCACCGCCCCCATGCCACAATTCGCACTTTCAGGATGGATGCACAGCCGTCTGGATCTAATAGTCTTTCACAGTGTTGGCCGCATAGCGCTCGCGGCTGCCGGCGTCGGCGCGCACACCGGGCGGCGGTTCCTGCAGGTGCGGCACGACGACGATACGATTGACCTCGCCGCGACGGAACGCTTGCAGAAACGCGTCGTAGTGTTTGAACGACACACAGCCGAACGATGCCCCGCTCGGGCCCAGCATGTAGGTGTGCGCCAGGATGCCGTCGCGGCCATACATCTTGCTGTCCTTCACGGGATTGAGGCGCAGCGCCTGAACGCCGTGGAACAAGCCTGAACGCAACGTCAGATCGTAGACGTTCGGCGGCGTCGGGCCCCGAGCCTTCGCGCTCGCGTAGTGCGGATCGTCGAGCATGCGGCCGAGCCCAGAATGCGCCTCGAGCCGTTCGCCGTCCGGCATGTAAACAACGTGGGCGACGATGTCGTAGATCGCCGTGTGATTGTCGCGCGCCGGTACGTCCGGAGTGGCGTAGGCCAACGCCGGCGCTGCCGGCTTCGCGGGCGCGGGCGCGGCGGGCGCCAGCGGCTTGGTGAAGGCGCCGATCGAGCCGGTGGTGAGGGGCGGCGCCGTGTCGGCGGATGCAAGGCTGTACATGGCCTCGCCGCGCTGCGCACGATGCGGTGCTCGCGCATCGGGCCGCGGCGGGATCACGTCGGCGGACGCAAGCGTGTAGACACCTTCGCCGCGTGGCGCGGGACTCGGCGCCGACGCGACAACGGGTGGCTCAGGCGCTGCGATCTGTGGCGCCGCCGCGGCCGGGATTGACACCACGCGCACGACATGCGGCGCGGCTTCAGCCTCGAGCCTTGCTTGGACCTCTGCAAACTGCATCGGACGCGCGCGCGGCGCCGGGGCGACGTGCGGGGCCGGCGCAACGTGCTGCGACGGAACCACATCCACGGACGCGAGGCTGTAAGTCGCTTCCGCGTTTTGCGGTGCAGGCTGAACGGGATGCAGCGCTGGGACTGGGGCTGAGATTGGCGGCGAGACTGGGGCTGCCGCCGCGATTTGCGGCGACGGCGCGTGCGGAACCGGCGCGACGTGGGCGACATGCCGTTTGGCTTCGGCCTGCAGCCTGGCCTCGACCTCCGCGAATTGCATCGGACGGGCGCGCGGCAATGGCACGCGCGCGATCGTTTGAGGCCGCGGCTTCGACCGTGACGGCGGTACGGTTTGCGCAAGGGCGGGCGCTGCGGCGACAGCGAGTTTGTCGCTCAGCTCCGCCTTCGGCGCGTACGCCGGATTGGCCGCGGCGAGCGCACCGCCGAACATGTCGGTCGGAGCGGCGAGCCGCATCTCCGGGCGCAGCGATGCCATGCCCATGGTGATGGGCGCGCTGGCGCGGAACTCGGCGTTGTTTGAAAGCAGGCTCGACACCATCCATGCGGCTGCGACCGCCGCGGTGCCTGCCATCATCGCGACGGCGCCTGCGCTGCCCAGGCCGACAACGGCGCCGCCGGCAATCGCGCGGCGATAATCGCGCCCGGTGTAAGGAGGCGCGCGGAAGCTGGAGACGTCGGGAAACGTCGCGGCCCGAGACGGCATAATACGCGCTACTCGAACGGTGACGATTAGCGAGTGGACAATGGCGGCCGCTTGACGCCAGCCGATTCAGATCGATGCGCGCATACGGATTTTGCCGTATTCATACTCATCCCCATTCCACCACACCCGAAGACGGGGACAACCATGCAATGATTAATCTTAAGCGGCTGTAAACGGCGCGCGCAGGCACGCACCGGCGCCGTGACGCGCCGGTGACTTGGTTAATTTCTTATTTGCTGGAGGAGTTCCAGCTACTTCAATTGATCGGTCACCTTGTCGATGCCGGCTTGCGAGCAAACATCGTCCTGCCCCGGCGTTCCAGAAACACCGACGGCGCCGATAGTGTCGTTGCCGACCTTGATCGGCAATCCGCCGGCGATCGCCAGCACGCGCGTGTATTGAATCGCGCCTGCGGATTGCGGACGATCGTGAATGCGTTTGACGAAATCGGCCGAGGGTGCGTGGAAGGCGGCGGCTGTGTAGGCTTTGCGGTCACTGCCCTCACGCGCGTTCAGCCCGGCACCATCGTCATTCATCATGATCACAGGCAGGCCGTCACGATCGACGATCGAGACGGCGATCCTGTAGCCCATAGAGCGGCATTGCGCGAGCGCGGCATCGGCGATGCCGCGCGCCAGTTCCAACGAAACGTTTTTTTGCGTCAGCACGCCTTGAGCGCCTGACGGCGTCGCCAACAACGCGGCGGCGGCCACGCTCGCAAGATACCCAGCAAAGCATTTGGTAATGGACGGCATCAATAACCTCCCTGTTTTGAAGCTTGCGAACAATAGTCCCGACAACCGCGCATCGCATTTGGATCATCGGGCATCTGCAAGAACACCGGCGGACTGCCGATTGTAGCATCGGCGTACTGAAATGTTCGGTGCTTTGTCTAACCGTATCGCGGCAGTGTATGACTATGCCAAGCAGACGGCAGGAGACGACACCACATGTTCGGCTGGCGCAAACGCATCGGCTATATCGGCCCGACCGTGATGGAGGTCGTGCCGTACGAGTTCTACAAATTCGCGCCGGATGGCGTCGGGCTGGTCGGCATTACCTGCAACATCGACGACTGGAGCGCCGAGTGGTTCGACAAGGCGCTGGCGCAGGTGGCGGAAGCCGCAAAATACCTCGGCTCGCGCGGCGTCGATTTTGTCCTGCATGGCGGCGGCCCACTGGTGGTGGCGCGCGGCCAGGGCTTCGACGAGATCATCGTGCGCGACATCGAGCGCGCGTCCGGCGTTCCCGCCTCGACCGGCGTGCGCGCGGCGATGAAAGCGCTGCGCCATCTCGGCGCCAGGCGTATCGCGATCGCCTCGCCCTATCCGGAGCGGCACAACCGCGCGATGGCGGATTATCTCGCCAAGCACGGCTTCGACATCGTCGCCGCCGAAGGTATGGATGTGCCATTCAAGCGGCTGCAGGCGGTGACACCACCCGATATCAGAGCGTTCGCCGACGGCGTCCTACGCCGCGCCAAGGACTGTGACGCGCTTTATCTGCCCTGCCCGCAATGGCAGGCATCACAGATCGTCGACGCTATGGAGCGCGACACCGGCATCCCGATCGTCGCCTATTCGCATGCGAGCTTCTTCGTCGCCTTCAAGGCGCTCGGCATAACTGATCCGATCAAAGGTCATGGCCGGCTGTTGGCGTCGCTTGCGGTTCGTTAGCGTCATTCCGGGGTGCGAAGAATGACGCTATGATGGGACTGCGATTTTGAACCACGGAGAACAACGTGCTGGCGCCTGCTGCTTCGATGCAAAACCGCATCGCCATGTACAACGGCAATGCGCTCAAGATCGGCCTGTTCGGCGCCAATTGCTCGTCCGGCCGCTCGGCCACCAAGGTGCCGGAGCGCTGGTCGGCAAGCTGGGAGGATTGCCTGGCGCTGGCGCGGCTCGCCGACGAAGCCGGCCTCGATTTCATGCTGCCGATCGCACGCTGGAAGGGCTATGGCGGCGACACCGATTTTCACGGCGTCACGCTCGAGACCATCACCTGGGCGGTCGGGCTCCTGGGCGCCACCAAGCACATGACGGTGTTCGGCACCGTGCATGCGCCGCTGTTTCATCCGCTGATCGCCGCCAAGGAGTTCGTCACCGCCGACCACATCGGCCAAGGCCGCATGGGCATGAATATCGTGTGCGGCTGGAACGAAGGCGAATTCGACATGTTCGGCGTCAAGCAACGCGAGCACGATGAACGTTACGACTACGCGCAGGAATGGGTCGACGTCGTCAAGCAAGCCTGGACGCGCGACGACACGTTCGACTTCGACGGCAAATATCTGCATCTGCAGGCGGCGCGCGCCTTCCCCAAGCCGTTTGGCGGCACGCAACCGCTGATGATGAACGCAGGCTCGTCAGATGTCGGTCAGGCGTTTGCGCTGCGCAATTGCGACGCTTTCTTTGTCGCGACCGCAGGTTCGCGCAAGTCGCTTGCCGGCAATGCCGCCAAAGTCAAGGAGATCAAGGCGCAGGCGCACGGCCTCGGCCGCGAGATCGAAGTATTCACCGTCGGCCAGGTCATTTGCCGGCCGACGCAAAAGGAGGCCGACGAGTATTATCAACACGCCATCATCGACAACGCCGATTGGGGCGCGATCGACGGCATGCTGGCCAACAAGAGCATCACGCCGCAGACCATTCCGCCTGAAGAGTATTATGCCAAGCGGCGCTATTTCGCCTCCAACGCGGTCGGCGGCTATCCGTTCGTTGGCACGCCCGACAAGGTGGCGGACGAATTAGCCACCATCAGTGAGGCCGGCGTGCGCGGCATCGGACTGTCGTTCGTCAATTATCTCGACGAAGTGCCGTATTTCTGTGACGAGGTGCTGCCACGACTGGAACGCACAGGCGTGCGCGTGAAGCGTTGATTAACCACGCACGAAGCCACCCTCCAAGCCCAAGCTCGCGCCACGCTGCTATTTTTCCCTTTGAAATCCCGAGTGATGCGCCGGTCGCCGCCCATGCTCGCACGCAATGCAGCCGTGCGAAGACAGAGATAGGTCAGCGATGCTGCTTCAACTTCTTTTTGTTCTTGGCTAGGAACGAATTTGATGGGTCACTACCGCTATCCACGGACCAAAAGAGGGCAGAGATACTTTCGGCACGACTAGCGGCTTGATCATCTTTAGCTAAAAGCAACTCGACTTCTTTTCTTTTGCGGTTACGCCCCGGCGGCGCGCCACGATATTTTTTTACTGCTCGCGCGCCTTTGAACTTCTTCGGCTGCCTGACGCCAGCACGATCGTCGCTAGTCTGCATTGAGATCGGACGAAGGCGCTGAGCGCTCAAACGAGCGTTCTTGGAGCGATTCACATGGCAACGACGCGGCGCAAGGGGCGAGCATCTGGAAACACCGCGACGACCGCGGCCGCACACGCGGCAACGGCCACCGCGGCACCGGCGACAACCGCCACAGCCGCGAAACTCACGCTGCCGGGCATCGCCATCAAGACGGTGTTGACCAACCTCACCGGCCTCATCGGCAATCTCATCCAGGCCAACCAGCCTTCGGTGCCGCTGCCGCCGACAATTCTCGGCACGCTGCAGCAACCCGACGGCACACCCGGGGGCAACCTCGAGATCGAGGTGCTGCCGCCGCCCCCGGCACAGGGTGCGAAAGCACAGCCATCGCCCTTCGGCACCAACACGTCCGGCTCGCAGGTGATCGCCACCGGCCTGACCAATTCCAGCGGCAACTTCTCGATAGATCTGCCCTTGAGTCTCCGTTCTGCCGCCGGGCGTGTCGCTGTCCTTCCGCGTTCGCGGCTCGGCGCCGACGGCCGTGGTCCCCATGTCGGTTGCGCCCAACCTTCTGGGCCCGGCGGGCTATCTCGGCACCATGGCGTTGCCGCAGCAGCTCTCTCCCATTCCGCCGGCGATCTATGCGCTGCTCCAGAACGAGCTTAATCCCAGCGCCGGACCTAATGGCAGCGCCGGTTCCTCGCCGCCGGCGATCCCGAAACTGACCCTGGGCGACGATGCCGATTGCATCCGCGTGCTGGAGAATCAGATTTCGTTCGAGCAGTTTCCGTATGGCGTCTTTTTCCAGTTGATCGCCCCAGCCCTTTACACGGAAACCGAAACCCTCAATCAGCGCCAGAGCGGCGTCTATCAGCAGACGACGCGCACCGACAAGCCAGCGACCCGCGCCGGCCTGACCGGGCCGATCAGCATCGATGATTTCCGCAACGGCCTGCTGACGGGCCCCGCCATCGTCGGGTCGCTGGGGCTTGGTTACGTGCTGCGCTGCAGCCAGAGCTGGCAGTTTCAGGGCTTGGCGCTCGGCGATCTCGTCTACTCGCTGCCGCTAGCGCCCGGCGAACAGCAACTGGTCGTTGTCGAGGAACAGACCACGACGCTTGCCGTCACGGAGACCGAGTCGGTGTTCGGCGCCGAGTTCGAGCCAGGCCTCGCAGCTCAGCGATTCGTCAACGCAGGCGACGTTCCTGTCGGCGCTGCATCAGACCGCGCAGGGCGGCAGCAGCTTCAACACGGCGTCGCAAACGGGCAGCATGACCGCCGGCGGCGGCCTGCTCGGCATCCTCGGCGGGCCGAGCGGCAGCGTCGGTGAAACCACATCGAGCGGCTCATCAAATAATTGGTTCGACGGGCTGCAAAACTACGCCACCACGGCCGCACAATCGGTGCAGACCTATGCGGCGCAACAATCGATGAGCCAGCGGCGCGCCACGCGCACGGCGATGCGCATGGCGACGGCCTCGGAGTCCACGTCGGTCACGACCAAGACCATCACCAATCACAACAAGCTGCACGCGCTGACCATGCAGTATTTCGAGGTGCTGCGGCTGTTCGACGTCACAACGGCCTATGACGCGGTGAGCCTGATCTGTCTGGTGCCGCTCGACATCGTGTGGTTCCTCCCGCCCGGCCAGAAGGAGCATCTGGACGACATCATCACCGACAGCGACCTGTCCAACGCCATCCAGTACGCGACGCAGTTGAGCAGCGGGCTCCAGAGCGTCACCAAGCTCGTCCAGTCCGCGGTCGCGCTCGCGTCGACGCCCTTTAGCATCTTCGCGATGCCGCAGGCCCTCAATGCGAACGCGCAGATGCCGGCGCTGGTCAAGGATGCGAATTCGCTCAACGGGCTCCTGGGTGGGCTCGGCGCCAACTTTGCGGCGTTCGCGGCCGAAGCCAACACGGTGCTCGCGCAAGTTACGCAAGCCCAGACAGCCGTCTCGTCGTTTCTCGGTTCGAGCCAGGCTTCCGACCTGCAAAACGCCAGCCAATTCCTCACGATCGCCGTGCCCCTGGCGCAGGTGCTCTATTCGCAGTTGTCGAGCCCGGCGGTGGCTGGCGGCGGCATGACGCGCATGCAGGCGCTTGATCGCTACGCGGGATTGCTGGCGCACTCCGATGTGTTGCAGCAGTGGCTGCCTTTGCAGTATGCCTCGGGTCTCACCCGGCTCGAGAAATTTGCCGCCGATCCGCGAGCCTCTTTGGTGCTCGACAGCCTGGCAGAGGACGTCATCCAGTTCTCCGCGAACGCATCGGTGCTGCCGTTCGACCAAATCTATGTTGCCGCGGTGACGCGCTGGGGCGCACGGCTCGGACCGGTCGAGATGCTGCCCAGCCCGCCGGTGACGGTCCCCGGCCAATTCGACAACAGCAAGGCCTTCAAGACCGCCCAGGATCTGATCCAGTATTTGCAAGGACAACGCAACCCCGGCGGCTCGACAGCGCCGACCTTGCAAGCGGCCATTGCGCTGCCGCGGCAGCTGTCGCCTTGCGACGTCGTCGGCTTCGAGATCACGCACCGCACGGACAATTTCACCTATCAGCTGGCGACACCGCTCGATCTTTTCACGTCGTTCTTCGGCAACAATGGAGTCAGCTGGCCGAGCGGCGTGCTCGGCTCTATCGAGGGTCTGATCGCTCCGCCAGTGACGCCGCAGGCGATGACCTACTCGGCGGCACAGCTCAACGCGGAAATCGGTCCCCCCTTCCTGTGGAATTTCAGCGCGAGCCTGACGGCGAGCGTGCAGGGCAACCCGGAGAGCTATGTCAGCGCAAGTTCAGAAGTCATCGAGCTGCCGCCCGGCGTCTATCCAATCCCGGCGGCCGAAGTAGCGCCGCTGCTCAAATATTCGGACCTGATTCTCATCGAGAACACGCTCCAGCATGTCCTGCGAAACATGATCCGTTACTCGAAGGCGGTTTGGATGTCGTTGACGCCCGAAGAAAGGGTCATGCTGCTTGAACCCTACCTCGTGTCGTTTCCAGGGCTTACGAGTTCCATTCCGCTCCTGGATTGCGTCGGCAACGAGGTGCTGGGCTTCCACGGCAATTGCATGATGATGCCGTTCTCGATTCCGCAGGCTCTCGGCGATACGGCCGGCTGGGCGACCAGCACGGGCGCGCTCGAGAACTCGCTGCTGCGCTTCCACCAGCAAAACGCGCCCCATCAGGTGACTAGAACAATGCTGCCGACACGTGGCGTGCTGGGCGAGGCGATGCTCGGACATTGCGCTTCGGGCGAGAAGATCGATTTGACACGTTTCTGGAACTGGCAAGACTCGCCTGCCGACAGCGCGCCGGCCATCTCGGCGGTGAGTATCCCGGGCAACCAGGTATCGACGCTGGCCTCGGCGCAAGCGCCCAATCAGCTTGGCGCAATGCTGCCGAACCTCGTCAACAACGTGCAAACGGGAGCGCCGCAACAGCCCAATACTAGTCTCCTGCAGTCGATGATCACCGCGGCGCTGGCGCAGAAGGGGATCGACCCGACCACGATCACTGGCGCGACACAGCTTGCCTCACTTCTGCAGAATGCGCAGAACACCGGCAACGCCGCCCGCGCCGACGCGCTCAAGTCAAACACCGATCTCACATCGCTCGCGATCAGCACGCTGGGCAAGATCGTCACCGGCGGCGGATCGGGAGGTCAAGGCGGCTCAAATAATTCGGGCGGCTCAGGCTCGGGCGAACTCGAGCGGGTCCAGCTCAAATGGCTCAGGCGGCTCGGGCGGTTCGTCGGCGGGCACGGCCGCCAGCGCACTGATACCTGTTATCCTGTCGTTGCTGGCGTGAATGGAGGCAGATCATGGCACTTCCTGTCATTAGCTCCATCACGCCAAACACCGGGCCTGCAAGCGGCGGAACGATCGTCACGCTAACCGGTACGGGTTTCACCGGCGCGCTGGTGGTCGGTTTCGGCACGACCAATGCCATTTCGATCTCGGTGATCAGCGACACGACGATGGTGGGGGTGAGCCCGCCCGGAAGCGGCACCGTGAGCGTCACCGTGATCACGCCAAGCGGCCAATCGGCGGTCAGCCCCACCGTCCAGTTTGGCTATACCGGCGCGCCGTCGAGCAGCAGCAGCGGTTACTACGTCGATCCAGCGCTCACCTCGCAAATCGTCGCCACACTCGCCAACTTCATTCAGACCAACAATTCACCCGACGCGGTCGCCGCGCAGTCCATTCTGATGCGGCGGCTTGCACTCGAGGGCGACGTCATCGGCTCGCGCCTGCCGCCCCCGAAGAACATCTCGGAGATCGGCGGCTACATTAATCTGCTCGGCACGCTCGGCGAGACGGCGATGCGTGAGCAGATGCTGGCTGGCGTTCTCGGCGTTGCCGGCCCGTCGCCGGCGCTCGGCTTCACCTCGACGCAGCCGCTCGCCATGGTCAGCCTGGCCAACGATCGTCCGGCAGGCGCGTGGCAGGCGAGCCTGCCCCTCTCGGTGCTGGTGCGCAGCGATTTCTCCGCAACATTTTTTGCCGCCCTGAAAACGCTGCATGCGCAAGGCGCGACGCTGCCCTGTGCCGGGCCAACGACGCTGGCGCTGCCGCCCGGCGGGCCGGGCTCCCTGGTACCGTCAGATCTGCTGCTCTATGCCGGCCGCGTGTTAACGCTGGCGGGATCAGCCGCGCTCAGCGCCACGCCGAAGACCGACCCGCTGGCCCTGGTGAAGCCGACGGGAAACGCGCCGCCCTATGCGATTGCCGCCAACGTATTGTCGCCGGGGACGGTCGCGGTCTCGCCGGCAAACTACGACGTCCTGCAAGGCAGCGGCAGCAGCGTCACAACGGCATCCAACGTGTCCATGACCCTGGTTCCGCTTGCACCGGTGCTGGCCGGTATCGGATTCTACCCTGCCGCTCCCTTGCCGACGCCGGCGAACCCGACCGATTCCACCTGGACAAGACTCACCAACATTACCGGGCTCGTGAACGGCACGACTGTGTATGGCGACGAATTGGCGCTGCTCTATCCGCCGAGCGTCATCGCGGCGAGCGCACTTGTGCCGGCGCTGGGTTACGTCTGGAATGGCACGGCCTTTGCGCCGTGACGTGCGGGGGGTGACCAGGCTGGTGCACGCATTGAGCTGCTGACATCAGCACCGCCGATCGTGCCCGCACGACGCTCCTTGTTGATGAGACTCTGCAACTTGGCGCGCGGCGCCCTGCTGGTCGGGTCGAAATCGACGGCGCGCCGCGAAAGCCCGCACGCCGCCGCGTCTTCCTGAACACCGCCATGTCGATAAACGGCAGATTCTGTCGGCGATGATTTTCGGGCCCTTCTGGCCGATCACCACACAGCGCGCTGCGTTGTCGACAACGCGGACGATCGCGGCCGCGCGCCCTTGTCGATGGCGTGGGTTGATGCCGACATGCAACGCGATGTCAAACGAGTTTGCGGCGAGCCGCAGCGCCTCGGTTATTGACTCCTGGTGCAATGCTGGGTGCCGCCGTGTCTAGCCGCCTGGCATTGCTTCAGGCTTTCGTAGACGCAATTTCTCGTGCCCGTCCCGAGTTGCAGGCACCAGGTGTAATGTGGTGGATTGCCTTGGGCAAAGGCATTTGGCGCCGCCAAAAACGCCGTGAGCAGAGCTACAGCAAAACTCATGCGAATCATGTCTGTTCTCCATTGTTTAACAGAAGATAGCCGCCGAGCTTTCAGAGCCTTCGGTACGAAACCGCGCATCAAGGGACTACGCCCCAATCGAACTGCAACAAAACGACCACCACTAAAACTCTTCAGGACACAGCGCTACCTTAACTGTTGTAATTGAGCCCAGGTTTTGCAAACAACAATAAAATGGCCAGCGTTTTTTTCGCTTTCAGGACGTCTCCATTTCTTATTTTCATCGTAATTTGTTAAATGTAAAAAGCACCGATCGCAGATGAATCAGCTTTCCTCCAGCGGTCGGGCCGTATCGCACTGTCGATACATGCCCTGACAGATCTACAAGCTCCGTCGCGTCAACGCTCTAGTGCGTTGGCTTGATGCCGGCCTCGTCCGCGACCTTGCTCCAAAGCTTACGCTCACTGGCAAAAAATTTCGCCGCCTCGGCGCGGCTTCCGGGCGCGAGATCCATGCCCATCGCCTTGGTCTTGGCGACAAACGCCGGTTCCTTCATGCAGTCGACGATGTCGCGATTGAGCTTGTCGGCAAGCGCATCGGGCGTGCCGGGCGGCGCGACCATGCCGAAGAACGTCACCGCGCGAAAGCCCGGCGCGCCATCCTGCGCCAGTATCGGCACGTCCGGCAATTCAGGCACGCGCGATGTGGCGCCGACGGCGACGATCTTCTCCTTGCCGGCGCGGTAGAGCGGCAACGCGGTCGCCATCATGTCGAACATCATGTTGACGTGGCCGCCGAGCACGTCCGCGATTTCCGGGCCCAAGCCCGCGTAGGGCACGTGCAGGAGCTTCAGGCTCGCGCGCTGCTCGAATTCGACCGTGGTGAAATAGCCCAGGCCTCCGACGCCCGGCGTCGCCGCGGTCAGCGTGCCGGGTTTCGCCTTGGCGTCGGCGATCACCTGCGCCAGGTTCGTGGCCGCAAAATGTGGGCTGACCACCAGCACATAGGGCGCAGTCGCGACCACGGCGATCGGTACCCATTTTGCCTGGTCATAGGGCATCGTCTTGTAGACGAGGCTGTTGAGGGCGAGTGGGCCGGGCGACGCAAAGAGCAGCGTATAACCGTCCGGCGCGGCGTGCGCGACCTGCTCTGCGCCGATATTGCCCTCTGCGCCGCCGACGTTTTCGACGATCACCGATTGCTTCCATTTATCGCCGAGTTGCTGGGCCAGGACGCGCGCCAACAAATCAGTTCCACCACCGGCTGGATATGGGACGATCAGCTTGACGGTGCGGGTCGGATAAGCGGCTTTCGCATCACCGCGGCCGGTCTGCGCGCCAAGAGCTAGCGCCAGCGCAAGCGCCGCAACGGAAATGTGGACGGCCTTCATGGCTTCCTCCCTCAGCGCACGCGCCAGTAGTCCGCTTTTCCGCATCGATCGGTGCTTCACCGGGCGTGGTGCCAACCGATTTGACCGTCACAAATGAATTTGCGCAATCCAAACGGGCCATAGGGCGGTGGCGCACTTTGTCGCTCCTTGGCACACCGCGTGATTTCGCCGCTGCGCAGCAAATCAGCCGCTTTCCGGGCGGAGCAAGCATTGCTCGAGCCTCGCTCACCGAGCCCGGCTCTGGTCACCCCACAAGCTCGGTGACATCGGGCACGATCAGGCGATCAGTCGGACTCCTTTCATTCATCACGGCTTTCGGTCGCGAATTTTGCTCTGTTGTGTAGCTGGCTGCTGCGCATCCGGCCCTGCCGCAAAATGCCAGAAACGCTCCGAGACCTTAGCCAATCTTCAGGATCGGTCGCGCCGGCATGATCGGATGATCGCAAAGTTCGAAAAAATCGCGCGACGATGAACTGAAATCTTTCGGACCGACAGAAGACTAAAGTCTTCAACTCATTTCAGATTCCGTCGTTATCGTTATTTGTATTCCTTATAGCGATACAAACAAATATGACAACGCTGCTGACGTAAGCGACGTCACCGCTCCAGCCAACGCGTAAAATCACCTGGGTCACGAATTAGTCGGGTCAAAATCGCTTGAGTCATAAAAACGCCAAAGAGGTTCCGTACTGTACCTTTGCCAATGCCAGTTCAGGAGGTTTGCCATGCGTCCTCCGCTCATGTCCATCGGCGCTTTTCTTTTCCTCGCCGGAAGTTTTCATAGCGCAGCTGCACAAAGCCCACAGTTCGTGCCGGCCTATCCGCTTTATTGTCACGGGCCTCTGATAACCGGCGCACCGTCCGGTGGCGAAACCACAACACCGTTCCATTGGGCGCCTGTCGGCGCCGGCGCCGCGAACCCGGCGCCCGGGCAGTGCGTCTGGGCCGACCGCGGCCCCGGAGGGTCTGAAATCCAGTCCGGCGGCGGCAATGTGATTTGCGACTGGTCGAGCGCCATGAAGAGCGTTCCGGCCGGGACATTCGTCGAAGTCGGCGTCGCGCGCGATCCGATCGTCAGTAATTGCATGCATCTCTTCCGCTACATCGGGACCGTGTCGCCCCCCTTCTCCGGCATACCTTTTCTTTCTCCCTTCACTCGGCAGAGTATTGCCAGCCTCACACCGGCGCAGATTGCTTCCCTGCAGAAGGGCATCCAGGTGATGATGAGCCGGCCCGTCACCGATCCAACGAGCTACCGCTTCCAAGCCAACATCCACGGCACATACGACACCGCAACCACCCCGCAGGAAATGCAGAGCTGGGACCAGTGCGAGCACGGCAGCTTCTATTTTCTCTCATGGCACCGCATGTATCTCTACTTCTTCGACCGCATCTTGCGCGCGGCTGCGCAGGATCCGAACCTCGTTCTTCCGTACTGGAATTGGGGCGATGCGGCGCAGCGCACTCTGCCTTTGCCATTCCGCATGCCGGCTAGCGCCAGCAATTCGCTTTACATCGCACCACCCAACCGCCCGGTGGGCCTCGACAACGGGACCTTCAGCCTTTCCGCGGCCACGGTCGACGATTCCGGCGCCATGTCGGATGCGGACTTCGAGACCGGCGGAACCCTGGGCAACGGTTTCGGTGGAGGCACGGCGTCGCCGATGCAGTTCAACGGAGTCACCGGCGATCTGGAAATGCAGCCCCACAACGTCGTGCACTCGGCGCTCGGCGGCCTGATGGGCGACCCTGACACGGCGGCGCAGGACCCGATCTTCTGGCTGCACCACGCCAACATCGACCGGCTGTGGAATAAATGGTTCCAGAAGGGCGGTGGCCGCACCGATCCGACCGACGCCGCCTGGCGGAACACGACTTTCACCTTCTACGATGAGGCCGGACACGCAGTCTATCTGACAGGCGCCGAGATCGTCGATACCCTGACGCAGCTCAACTATCGCTATGACGATGACCCCGCGCCGCCGATGTTCATCCGGTTCCCCATCGTCCTCGCGGAGAATGCCGTGACCCCGGGCGAAGAGCGGATCAACCTCGCGGCCGCGCCGCTCACCGTACGACTGCCGCTGAACGATCAGATACGCCAGACGCTGCTCGCGCTGCCAAATCAGCCTGACCACAAGGTGTTCCTGCGCATTCAGGACATTCGCACCGAGAAACCGCCAAGTTACTACTATGCGATCTATCTAAATCCGCCCGACGGGCAAAAAATCGACGAGCACACTCCGGGCTTTGTCGGAAACCTGAGTTTGTTCTCGATGGCGGGCCACCGGATGCCAAACGGAATGACCATGCGAGGCCAGGAGATGTCGGTGAACTACGACGTCTCCCGGCTGGCCGACCAGATCCTGAAAAATTCCGACCAGCTTTCGGTAGTTCTGGTACCGCGCGGCCTCGTGGGTGCGGGGGGTGAGCCGGCACCGCTAGCCCAGGAGACCGCGGGCACGATCGGAAGCGTATCTCTGGTCGCACGATAGCCGCTGCGTTGGACGTAGAGACTCGGAAGCCCTGAGACCAGCCGCGCTGCTCACCCGGGCTCGCGGATGCGGTCACCGATCAATCCACCAGTTCGGTCACGCCGGGCATGATCAAACGATCGGGCGTCAGCGCCGGACCGACAGTGCCGGCGCGGCGTTCTTCGTTGATCAGATTCTGAAGCTTGGCACGCGACACTTTGCTGGTCGGCTCGAAATAGCCGGTACGGCGAAGCAGGTCATAGCTTGCAGCCGCGTCGGCTTTGTTTGAGTGCGCGGTTTGCACCAGGAGGTCGACCGCCTCGCCGCGGTGCGCCAGATCGGCGAACCAGGCGATGCTCGCGTCGGTCGCCGCCAGCACGCGTTTGACTATTCCGACGTGCGCGCTCGCCCACGGTTTGAACACCGCCATGCCGGTAAACGGCAGGTCCTTCACATAGTCCGGCGCGAACGCGATGGTGACAAAACCCGCCTTCTCGGCCTGGAAATTCACTGGCGGCAATACCATGGCCGCATCGGCGACGCCGGCCTTGAGCGCGGCGTAGCGCGCGGCGCCAACGCCGGCGGAGAGGACAGTGTAATCACCGTCCTTCAGGCCACCGGCGGCCGCCATGCGCTTGAAATACACCGTCGTCATATCGGCCGCGGAACCGGTGCAGACAGTCTTGCCTTTGAGGTCGGCGATGGTCTTGAGGCCCTTCTTGCCGATCAGCACATAGGGCGCGGCGTTGCCGACAATGCGTACGATCGCCACCGAGGCACCCTTGTCGATGGCATGGATCGGATCGTTAATGCCGACGCTGAGCGCAACGTCGAACGAGCCGGCGGTGAGTTGCTGGGTAACTGCTGCGCCGCTTTGCGCGAAGTTGATCTCCACGTCGAGATTTTGCGCTGCAAAGAAACCCTTATGGGCCGCAATGTAAAACGGCCATAGCGGCGCCTGGCCGCCGAGCGTGCCAGCCACGACCTTGTCGGCCGCGAAAGCCGGCCGCGCCAACGTGACGGCTCCGGCGAGACCAATGAAAAGCCGGCGAGGAATTGTCATGCGAGCACCCCCGGAAGTCGCAAGCCGACACTGGGGTCAGCATAAATGATCTTGGGGCTCCGTGTAGTGCCGTCCGGTGCGACATGAGGTGCCATTCGGGTCCGCCGCTACGAGCTCTTGACTCAACAACATTTTTCGTGCTATGGATTGAGCGAACGTCCCCGTACGGGCGACATATCGTTTTCCTCCCTTCCAATTCCCACAGGAATGCTGCCATGAACACCCAAATCCGCCCGCCTCGCATCGGTCCGCAGCCCTGGGAGGTGGTGCGCGGCAAGCTCGATCAGTCGCTGCCGTTCGCCAACATGCGCGACACGCCGTATTACCGCGACGCGGTGTGGGAGCAGTTCTCCAAGGCCGAATATGACCGCCGCTACCGCGCGCTGCGCGCCAAGATGCGCGAGGACAAGCTTGACGTGGTTATCGTGCCGGGGGGCCCGAGCCACTGGAGTTTCGGCGGCGGCATGCTGTGGCTCACCGGCCACTGGGAATGGCACGCGTTGTCGAGCTACGTTCTGGTGCCGCTCGAAGGCGAGCCAACCATGATCTATTCGATGGGCGGCACCCACGCCGAAGCGGTGCGCCGCCAGGTCGAGGTGGCGGTCAGGGACGTGCGTCACAGCCGCAGCGGCCGCTACGCCGACATCATGGTCGAGCGCATCCGCGAACTGAAACTCGAGCGCGGCCGCATTGGGCTCATGGAAATCGACCCGCGCCATGGCGACTACATGCCGGTCAATCAGTACCACGTGCTGCGCGACAACCTGCCCGACGCCGAACTGGTGTTCACCAAGGGCTTCCTGCACGAGCTGCTTTCGATCCACAGCGCCGAAGAGCTCGACTGCGTGCGCAAAGCGGGCGTGCTGTGCAAGAACGCGATGGATGCCATGGTGGCGCACGCAGCGCCCGGCGTGAAAGAATATGAGTTGCGCGCCGCCGCGGGCGCCGCAATCCTCGAGGGCGGCGGCGATATCGACTTTTTGATCATCGGCTCGACGCCGATGGACAATCCGGCAATGATCTTCGGCAACCCGCGGCCATCGTCGCGCGTACTGAAAAAGGGTGACATTATCAATATGGAACTTGCGGCGGGTTATCGCGGCTACACCGCACAGGTCGGCTCGCCCATTTGCGTCGGCGAACCCACCGAGATGGTGAAGAAATTCTGGAATGAGGTGACACTGCCGGGCTACCACCGCATCGTCGCCGAGATCGCGCCGGGCAAACCGGCCGAGGCCATGCGGCTCGCCAGCAAGTTCTTCCGCGATAACGGCTACCAGTCGCGGCCGACACAATGCCACGGCATCGATCTCGTCACCGACAAGCCGCACGTCGTCGCCGAGCACGTCGCCGCCGAAAAGTTCGAGGAGATACTCAAACCCGGCATGGTCATCATGGCCGAGCCCAACCCGATCACGCCCGACGGCATGTTCGGCATTTTCCTCGGGCACACCTTCATCGTCAACGAGAAGGGGCATGAGGTGGTCGATGACTTTCCGCTTGAGATTGCGGTGAGTGGCTGAACTACGTCCTCGCTGCGCCCGTTTCAGCCGTGACGGCGGAAATCACCCGCCGAAGCCCACCCTTGGTATGGAAAGAAAGGCCCGGTTTAATCCGGGCCTTTCTGCATTTTTGAGAGAGACGATTGAACGCCTGAGATCAGTCCCGGTCACCGTCGTGGTGATCGTGGTGCGGCGGCATGCGGCCAATGCAGGCCGGCACGGGATTCGGCTGCGAAGCATTGGCCGGGGCCGGCGGCACTCCGGCGGCGACACCCGCTGTCAGAAGCCGCGTAACAATGTTCTGGGTATCGTCGCAGGTGAAGAAGCGGCGTCGCACCAGATCGTCGACGGCTGAAACGACCTGATGCTCATACACCGCGTAGGACGCGTACCGCTCCTGCACTGAGGGTCGAGGGTCGCCCACCGCCACCCGTGCCTGTTGGGTCGCCTGGAACGGAATGTACTGGCCGGAGCCTTCACATCCGTCGTTCGCCTGGGCCCCCGCGCGCAAAGCCCATCCTGTGTAGGTCGCGAGCGGAACCTCCAGTTCCGGCAGCCTGATGCCGGCAATGTCGTTACCGTCACTGTCCGTTTTGGGCACGTAGCTCGGATAGATCGGCCCGTTCGCCGGATTATCCTCATAGGGAGCTCCGCCGGCGGGCGGGTTAATCGTCGGAATGAAAGTCTGATAGAATTGCGGACCGTAGTTGAAACGGTACCGCGTCGTCTTCAGCCCGGTGAAGGTGACGCCCGGAATGTTCGGAAATCCGACCGAGGACCGCGTCGGCAGCGCCAACGTGTGACCGTGCAGCGTCGGCACCTCCGAATCCGGAGGCGGCACGCCGCGGGTCGACCATTCATCGAGATCGGTCCACAGCGCACGCTCCACCGGCGCGGGATCCAGCGGATCGAGGAACTGCTGGCACACACCCTTGCTCGCTGGGTTACCGGCGCTGGCATGCTGCGCGCTCGACAGCAGGTACAAGCGGGTGAGCGGATGATCCGGCAAATCGAAGCGACCCGTCGGATCGGTGCTCATCAGCGAGGCAGCCTTCACCCAGTACTCATTGGCTGAATAAAACTCCAGCGCCAACGGACAGGTATGGGTCTGTTCGCATTTCTTGTAGCGCCAATCGCTCGTGCGCGAGATCGGGTCGAATGTCGGCACGTTTGCGAATGGATAAAGCCCCTCCAGATAAAGCTCTTCTTGACGATTGCGCTCGGTACGCTTGGTCTGCGACCAACGATAGTTCATGTTGAGGCCGTCTCCGGCGCCGACCCATTGCAGCATGCCGTCAAAGACCTTGCGGTGATGTTCGTCCTCGTTAAAGCCGAGATGGACGAAGTCGTTCAGAGTCCGCGCCGGCTGAGACAGCGTGTAGGTGTAGATGCGGTGAATGGAGTTCGCGAGCGGATTTGAGTTTCCGAAGTCGTCGGCGCTTGTGTTTCGCAGGAACGAATTGAAGTCGCGGATGACCGCCAGGCCCAATCCATTCACCGTCGGATTCTTCGCCAGATAGGAGAATTCGTAGATGTCCTGTGGAACGAACCCCCCGGTCAGTTTGATCGACTGATTGTTAGTATCGTTATAGCTCCACTGAGTAGTCGGGACGACCTGCGGTGGATCGTCGAGACGAACCCGATGGGTCAAGACCGCATTGCTCTGGTCGCCGGACGCGGCGGGGTAGGATAATGTGTAGGTAGTCGCCGTCGCTGTCTGCACGATGTATTCGTAGCCTGGACCGGTGAGCGTCGTATTTCCGGGTCCATACGCAACAGGCATCGAGGTAAGCGGCGCGCCGTTCGCATCGACGCCCGCGGCTGAGCCGGCTAGCCCAGACGACGTCGGATCGCCTTCATATTCCCAGCCGCTCCAGACCGTGGTGTAGCCGCGCGTCCAGAGGAAAGAGTCTTGAAGCGCTGTGGTATTGATCAATGATGCCGGATCATTCACGGTCGGGAACGACGGCGTGTTGTTCATCACGCCAAACGTCTTGCTGCCGCGGTTGGGCGGCTCATACATCATCTTGCCGTTGCCCTTGGTGATGTCGGTGGGCTTCAGGATATAGAAATTGAAAATCACCTCGACCTTGCCGTTCACGTCTCGCGGAGCGAGCTGGATGTCGGTGAGAACCGCATTTTGCGGGCTGTTCGGATCGACCGCGTCGACGGCGTAGCCTTTCAAGACCTGGTAGGTCCCAATACCCGGAAACGAGTAGCCGCCGAAGGCCGGTGCACTGCTCAAGATGGTGATCTTGGTGATGTGCGCTTGCGCCACGGAGGCAACAGCAAGTACGCTCGTCCCGACGAGGCCCGCCAACGCGAGCCGATGCAACTTGTTTCGTATTGGTGGCGGCGCAAGCAAAAGCAACGCACCGCGTGCGGTGTCGTGCATGTTTCCTCTCCCCCTTTTCAGCGCCCGGCGCAGTCGCCTCGTAAAGGCAGGCCGGGTCAGCCATCTTTTCCGGTGCTACCGGAAACAAAAACGTATCATTTCCTCCTGCCATCGATGTTGCGCGCGAACGCATAGCTGACATTCGCCATCGCAGCGCCGCGCTGTCGCTGAGCTCTGGGACTCTACGAGCGTTTGGATGACGCTCGCGCGACAGCTTCGCTCGCCCGCCTTTCGCGTCGCGTCGGACAATAAATACTGTTGCAGTCAAATCTGCGCCTGTCCCGAGCTCGATACAAAATGTGTATCGAACTCGAGAGCGGGCCCTGACGGATCGCCGATCTGTCGGCGCAGCAGGAGAGCGCCCAGAGGCCCTCCCCTTTCATCGCTTGTCGTAGGTCTAGTGACCGCCGCCTTGCATCGGCGGCATGAGCGCGGGAATTGCGGACACGGTGTAGCCCTTCACCCGAAGCGTCCAATCGGAATCGATCGCCGGCTCTGCTCCCGCATACGGCAGGTACAGCGTCAGGTTCGACACATAGAGCGTTCTGCCATCCGAGCTGAACGCAGGACTCGCAGGAAACAGAAGGCCCTGCGCGATACCGTTCCGGTCGACACCGTAAAAATCGCCAAGCTTGGCGATCACCTTCGGCACTGTCGCGCCGGTGATCGGATTTTTCGCCTTCGGGTCCACAACGACAATTTCGTCTTCCTGATTGGCGCAAATCCAGATGTTGTCGTTACGGTCGATGAGGATGCCGTCAGGCGCGTTGATCCCCGTAATCAAGATCGATGCCGGTCCGGCGGGGGTCGCGGTACCGTTACTCAGTGTCACCGGAATCTGAATGATCTGATGGGACGCCGTATTGGCCACGTACATTTTTGTATGTTCGTTATTGAACTCGACGCCATTGGCGCCGAACGGCGGTGTAAGACCCGCTCCAGGACCAAGCGACGGATCGGAGCTCCATGCCGTGTAGGAACCGCCATGCGGCGGCACCTGCCAGATGACGCCCCTGAACGAATCCGACACATAGCCGTTTCCGGCCGGATCGAAGGTCAGTGCATTGAGGCCTGAATTGGCGATGGGGCCCGCCAATACGGTCGAAGAACCGTTCGTCGGATCGACCTGAAGAACGTTGCCGGCTCCAAAGTCGAGCACCCAAAGAGCATGAGTGACTGGATTGAAAGCAAGCCCAAGCATGTGCGGGCTGGAGTTCGCGATCGTCACCTTGCGGATGATTTTGCCTTGGGGACTGATCACGAAGAGGACAGAATTCCCGGTAAGCGCGCCTTTGGTGTTGAACCCGAAGGTCGGAACGTAAATGTTGCCGTCCGCACCGACGGTAAGGCCTTCAACGCTGCTCTGCACACCCGGCGTGACGTCAGGTAATACAGCGAGCACGTCAACATGACCGCGATCCCAGGCATTGGCCGGCGCCGCGCCAAGAAGTACGACAACGAAGCCGAGCATTACGGCACATGCTTTGAAGTGTTTCACTCGTTCCTCCCGTGCTGAATTGATCTCCCGCAAAACGATTTCAAAGCGCATCTCTTGATAGCATTTTGCCGGCGACCCCGGAAAGACATGATCGCTCGCACCGGCGATGCAGCAATCACGCGTCCGGCGGAAAGTCGCGACCGGCAATCTCCCTCGCGAGTCGCACACCCGACACCGGAACCGCTCTCATCCAATTTGCGCGGAGCAGTCCCGCGATATTCGAAGATCGACCGGCGTTGCGTTATCGAACCACTTGCGAAACAACGGAGAACGGGAGGCAACCACATTCGAAGTTACTGATGCGACATCGCCAAATCCAATGTCGAAAAGATCGGCAACTTTGCGCTTGGTGTATTTTTAAAACCTTCGCTATAATGTGAGTTACATACTCGGCAGTACAATAATCTGCGCTTTGCTTCCTCTCTAGGATGAATGGCGCGCGAAAGCATTTCACGCGGCGACTTCTTCCTCCGAAGATAATGGCAGCTAATTAAATTCGATGGCAGCGGAACCATTTTCCTGCCACGTTGTTGGCTAGAACAGTGAAGAACTCCTGCGGGGGGAGTTTATCGTTTGTCTTCGCTTCAAAAGAAAATCCGACAAGGAATCGTCGGCGCGCGACGCGGCCCGGAGACTCTTCCGGAAGGCGTTGTGTGCTGGCGTGGGTACCATGCCTGCCGTCAGCTAAGCGGCCGATAACGGTCCGCATGCTGCGCGGCGACGTGTGGTCTGTTGCGTACCTTCGGTTCGTAACGAACTGAAGTTCACGTTCAGCAAAGGGAGGCTATTGTTATGTCGGTCTTTCGTAAGAGAACTGAACGTTCCAAGGGAGGAACGTACGCGTCTGGTCGATCGATGCTTGCCAGTTTTTGTGGCACGATCTCGCCAGTCCTGCTGGGGGCAGCCTTGTCGGCAACGGCAACCGCCGCAATGGCAAATCCTTGCACGGGCCCGGGAGCCCCGAGCACAGGCGACACCAAATGTGTCACGGGCATCTTCATTCCCGGTAGCGCGCTTCGGTCATTCGACATCAGCTGGGTCAATCCATTGCGCGGGGAGTACTATCTCGGTGATCGCTCGAATTCCGGAATAGACGTCATTGACACCCATACTCTGAAATGGAAGCGGACCCTCGGCGGGTTTGTCGGCATCGTGCTCAATTCGAAGAACGCCGTTGACAACAGTCATTCCGGGCCTGACGGCGTGGCGTCGCACGGCCGGTGGCTTTACGGCGGCGATGGGAACAGTACGCTAAAAGTCTTTGATCTCGACGCGCCGACCAGCTCAGCGTTAAAGCAATCGATAATGACGGGGGGGAGCACGCGGTTAGATGAGATGGCTCTGACCACCGAGGGCGATCTTCTCCTGGGCGCCAACAATGCCGAGGACCCACCCTTTGCAACGCTGTTTGCGGCGAACGAGGATGATGCTTTGTCTCACGTCAGCATCATTACCAAAGTCTCCGTCGATCCTGCGGTCATCCCACCCGGTTTCGGCCTCTCGCTTGAGCAGCCAGCCTGGGATCCCAAGACCAGGCGCTTCCTGGTGTCCGTCCCGATCATCGCCAATAACCCGGTGGGTTGCAATTACGGGCAAGCCTCCGGCGCGATCACATGCCATGGAGGCCTGTTGGTCATCAATCCGAAAACACTTACAACGCCCACCGCCGTCCTGGGCGCATTTAACGCTGCTACGAATACCGGGGTTGTCGCCTTGATGGGCTGTGGACCCAACGGAGCAAGCGTCGGACCACATGATCATGTCGTATTGGGATGCACGCCCGGTAATAATCTGAGCGACACGACCACTCTCGTCGTCGACGCCAAGACGAAGCAGCAGACACCGGTCTCCGGAGTAACGGGATCTGACGAAGTATTCTACAATCGCGGTGACCGGCGCTACTATCTCGGAGCGAGCAAGGATTCTAGCGGAGCGGTGCTGGGCATCGTCGATGCCGAGACAAATCTCCTGGTCGAGAAGATTCCGCAATCTACAGGGTCGCATTCGGTGGCGACCAATTCGCTGCTCAACCGCATCTTCGTCCCGCAGGTAGCTCCCGCTGCGGCAGTCGGCACCGGAGGTGATACGACGGCCGTCGGCGCAGGAATCTGTGGCCAAACCACCAACGGGTGTATCGCGGTCTATCAGCATCGCGACAGAGACCATGATCATGATGGCGACGATCATCGGGAGATTTCGTCGCGCTAACGTTCGGGAACGATGAGCTGAAACTGCAAACCTGGTGGAGGTCGGATTCCGGCCTCCACTTTTCAAAACCGGTCCTCAGTAGCGGGGCAACCGGGCAAAATCGACAAATGGCGCCGCGGGCTGTGAGGCCGTGACGCCAAAACTTCCGTGCGGTGCCAAAGGGCGCAGCCGAAATAGCTATTTGTCGGGGCGTCCCTTTAGGGGCGGCAGTTCGAGCACTTCGGTGCGATCATTCTTATAGAGTACGGCTTCGCGCTCGCTGACCGATCGTAGAACCCAGCCGTCCTCGCCTTCGCCCGTCTTGAGCCGGACTGTGTTGTGCGTTGTTGTATCGATGAAGACAGCATATCCCTCGCTGCTGCCCTCTACGATGCCTACGAGGTTTAATGTGGGTTTGGGCGGTGCCGACTGATTCACGACCTTGATCACTTTGGGCGGCAGACCAGTTACCACCGCAGCAGGCGGGCGGCGGGATGGAGAAAAGAGCGGACGGTCACGGGTCGCGCTGAGCAGCCCAAGGGGTACGCCCCATAATGGATTTGTCCCCAGACCCTGTTCAGCGGAAGCCATTTCGCTCGACGCCTGCAAGTCCGGCACGGCTGTCGCATTTAGCATCGTCGCGCCGGTTCGACCGAACGCATTGCGGCTATCGAGGCCGGATGAGGAGTTGTCGGCAGAAGCCGGCGCGCAAACCGGCCCGGCAACGGTGTAGATCGTGGCGGCGATGACCAGGAATTTTTGGCCGTTCACTTGCCGCTCCACCACTGCCCGGAGACCGCGAGCACGATCCTCATCCGACTGCTGCTCGCCCCGACCGTTGGCGTCTGAATGACCAGCTGATCGATGAACAGAAAAGGCATGCCGGCTTCGATATCGTACAGCAACGGCTGCAGCGACGCTTGCTCGATCTCGCAGCTTACCACCAACCCGGCCCACCCCTGTTTGGCGCGGGCGTCGTTCAGATCGACCTGCGAAGAGAGCACGTTTCCATTCACGCGATGAACGGCTGCATCGACGCGTTGCAGGAGACTGGCAGCCGCCACATTGAGCGTTGCGCCCTGCAGGAAGGGGGAGCCCGCGGGTGCGCCCTGGAGCGGCGAGAACTGGTCGCGACGACCCAGCGCCGAGCGTCCTTCCAATTCAGCCAGCATTGTTTCGGCTGCGGAAACCGAGGCGCGCGCATCGCTGACCGCGGATGCGGCGCTCCAGCTGACGACAATCGCGATTCCTATCAGCGCAACATAACCGGCGACCGAAGCGGTTTTGAGCATCCAATCGCGGTTTGCAAGTTGGCTGATTTTCATGGCGTGACCGAGAAATCCGGCTCCATGCGCGCTTCGATGCTGAAGCGATCGCCGGGCTCTGAAGAGGTGTGGGTGATTGGGGCAAAGAATGTGGCCTGGCTGAAATGACGGCTCTGCTCGATCAACCGAATGAGGTCGGGCGCATTGCGGGTAATACCCGTCAACCGCACCTTGTCGGAGTTGATCCGCAGCTCGGTCAGGTAGGTATTGTCCGGCAGAATTCGCGAAAGGATCTCCAAAGCAATGACGGCGGAAGGAACTTCGTTTTTACGGCGCACCAAACCTTGTTCAGCGACGACCTTGGGATCGCGGGGCGCATTGCGCGAGGCAAGCGCGGCGGCGCGAACGTGCGCGATTTGTCGCGCGAGTTCATCCTGATGGGCTTGGAGACGATGAACCACAATTGCGGATGCGATATTGGCCACTGCCGCAATGATCAGGAATGAAACCAATCCCGCGAGTGCGAGCCGGCGGGCCAGGCGAACATCGAGAATGCCACCTACGCTCTCGTCCACAACGGCGATTGCTGGCGCGTCGGGCGCTGTTTCGGCCGGTCGCGTCGAAATCTTCACCGCGCAGGCGCCCAGCCCGGCAAACGTCCGTACGTATGGATCAAGCATCTCCTTGGCTGTCGCCGCAACCATCACGGCGATGCGTCCAGCACCGATGTCAGACGGAGCCGTCACTCCAAACGCCGCATGATCGGCGCTCCATGGCGTCAGTCGATCGATTTGAGAGCGTACGACGCCAGTCAAGAATTCGGCCGCGCGAGACGGCAGTTCCATTGTTTTGAAGACAAATCGCTGCGGCAGCAGCATGAGCTCGACCCGGCTGCCTTTGACCGCAAGCTCAAACGGGGACGGCGAACGACCGCCGACACGAAGATCGCTCAGTTGCAAGCCGCTGTCGGCTCCGCTTATCGCCGCCACCTTACCGTCGGTTCGAATTGAAAAGCGTCCGTCGTCTCCCTCGATGAGGGCAATTGTGGGTATCGATTTGAAGCGGATCGCGGCTGCTACGATCGCCTCGGCCACGCGATTGAGCCAAGCCGAGAACGCCTTCCCGATGCTCTCAAACGCCTGCATGGCACCTCAACATCCCAGTTCTCACCGCTACGGCACGTCGCTGTGCCATGACAGAACGCGATATGGATCGGCGTTCCCGGGCGTCAAAAATATCACAGCCTGGGTGTTCATGCGCTGCCCAGTCTGGAATTTCACCTCGACCGTGATTCTATTTGCCTTGCTTGGATCGAGCGTGATGTATTGCTGCGTACCGCCGAGTTGCGCTCCGAATTGCGCTTTTAAAGAGTCCGGAGAAGCGTTCGCGCGGGCATCGAGCAACGCCTGCAGGCGATCGGGCGTCAGCCCCGGCAGCGCGGCAAGTACTGCCGGGGGCGCCGCAAGCACATTGATCGCCGCCTTCCCGCTATAAACCGTGAAAAATGGCAGCACATGGCCGACCACGGATTCGGGGATGCCGGCCACCAGGCCCAGTTCGTTTGGGTCCTCGAAAGGGCCGTGCCGCGGCCCATAGGTTTTGCCGGCTGCGGCATAGAGAGGCGCTTCGGAATCGGTGTTTCCGGCGCGCAACGGCGTCCGCCATCCGATAATGCGATCGGCAAACGCAAGCGCATCGTCCGATTGCACCCCGATCCCGGTAAAAAAGCCCGCGAGCACTTCTTTGGGGGCAAAGTTCAAATCGATAAGCGAATTTTCGCAGCGAAAACTCACCGTTACGACCGCGCTTCCCTGACGAAAGCTGAAAGAACCCTGTGGCGGCGGCTGGTTAGGTTCTTTCGTGAGCTGGTATGCGGCAAGTTCAATTCCCGATTCCGCCAGCGCCTCTGTCTGGACGCGCAGATCATGACTGACGAAATTGAACGCGGCCTCCCGCACGTAGAGCGAATAGATCAACGATAATGTCGCCAACGCCGCCAGAATCCACAGAACCGCAACGATGATAAATCCCTGATCGCGGCGATCGCCGCACGGATATGTCATCCTAGCGGCTCCCATTGCCGTTTACGGGAGCCGTGGTCTTTTGAGCGGGTCCGCTTCCGGCAGGACAGCCTGCGGCCGCCGTCCCCCAACTGCATCGCGCCGCAAGCTCGGCGTGAATCAAGGTGCTGGTGGAAACCGCCAAAAGGTCAGAGGTCGCATTGTCCCGCACCTGGACGCGGACGGCTCGCGGCAGCTGCTGCTGCGCATGCCACTCGTCCCGCCAAACGCGGTCAGCTCCCGCATACGAGAACGACACGCGATAAGGCGATCGGATGACAACCACGGGATCGGAGAATACGAGGTTCGCGCCGTCAGTGGACTGGCCGGCCCCGATGGGAAGCGCCGCCGTGCTGCGCACCAGCGCAGGACCGTTCTCAGAACTTGTCTCAGCAAGCCGGACGACTTCGATGCCGGGACCCCCATTGGGCGCGAGTTTGGTGCGAACGAAAACGACCGAGAGCTCAGAGCCGTCAAAGAGCGGAGCACCGTTACCAGGTCCTGTCGTTATGAACTCAGCTTCGGCCAGGTCATCGGTGAGACGATCCAAACCTTCCGCAGCAAGCTCGGTGCGCTGCAACCCCGCCAAGCCCCGGTTCCAGCCGGGAATCCATTGACCGGTTACGGTCGCTAACGCGGCAAGGATGAATCCCATCAACAAAGTCGCCACCAAGGCTTCGACGAGCGTAAAGCCGGCATTCGGCGAACCAGCCGCTGCGCGGGTCATGGCTGCGCCCCTGCAGCGGGCCGCAGGCGGACGGTGTCCAGACGCAGCTCTTGACCTGTCGGCGATTCGACCCGGATAACGACAGTTTGCGGCACCCATTGGGTCGCCCGTGAAGGATCGACGAAGTCGGCGCTGAACGGCATTACGTCGACACGCCAATGGTTATCGCCGATGTCTCCCCTGAAATTGCCAAGCCCAAGGCTGCTCCGATCAGGCAATCCGGTAAGCACAGCGCGGGCCGTCTCCACGACCGAAAGCCGGTCGTCAACTCGGCGCGTTGCACGCACGTTGCTGGCTACAAGCGATCCTATGGCGGCGAGGGAAATTGCGATGATGCCGAGCGACACCAGCGCCTCGATCATTGTGAAGCCGGCATCTGAATTCCGGCCGTCGCCGTTATTTGACTGCCACAACATCGGCGATTCCCGTCAGCCAGTTCACTCGCACCTGGAAACCCGCGCCGGATCGCGTCAACGTGACTACGCCCCCACACGACAGGCCCGAGGGAAGATAGCGAATCGTTGCGCCCGCAGCGCGGTTATTGCAACGTGAAGCAAACAGTGCCTGAACCGTAACATCGGGCGGAAATCGCAGCAGGCGGCCGTTTGCGCCCGATTGAATCATTCGCGCCGGTGCATCGATCAGGGTTGCTATCTCTTTATGCTGCCATTGTGCTGTAGCGTGATCGGCGTTCAATAGTGCTGCAGTCTGCACAGCATAGCCATCCAACTGCGGCAACGACGTGCCGCGCGGCATCGCCGGAAGCGCGATAGCCGCAAGCATCGCGATAACGGCGAGAACACAAATGACTTCCAACAGAGTAAATCCGGCGTTCCCGCCGTTGTCAGTGTGCCCAACTAACGATTGCACTGGTGCTGTCCAATCCGGCCCTTTCCCCGTCAGGCCCATATGAGACGATATCGTAGGGACCATGTTCGCCGGGCGACCGATAAACGTAAGGCCTTCCCCAGGGATCGTTCGGAACAAATCCGCCCTTCAGATACGGACCGTTCCAGGTCGGCGAATTCGCCGGACGTTGCACAAGGGCAGCGAGCCCTTCCGAGGTCGGAGGATAATGTCCTTCGTCGAGATAAAACAGATCCAGAGCGCTTCCAATGCTTGCAATCTGGATTTTCGCGGCCTTGACCTTCGATTCCGACAGGTAATTCAGGACACGCGGCGCGACCAAGGCCATGATCATGGCGATAATTGTGATCACAACCAGCATTTCGACGAGGGTAAACCCAGCCTCCCCATCGCGCCTGAGCCGATCACGGCTGACGAGCCGGCGCGCTGTTTTGAACCGTAGAAAGCCTGTCATGTGACTCACCTCACGATGCCACGATTTGACTTACGGATAGCAACGAGGTCATGACAGAGACGATCAGTCCGCCCACGACAACGCTAATTCCGATAATGGCGGCCGGACCCGCGATCCCGATTATGCGATCCAGACTGCGCTGCAACTTTGCCTCGTAGAACTCCGCAATGCGGCTGCTCAACGGTGCAAGCTGGCCCGTCTCCTCGCCCAACCTTAGCATGCGGACTGCCGTCGCCGGAAGAGCCTTGGCATCCGTCAAAGCGTCCGAAAGCTTGCCGCCGTGGCGAACATGATCGGCGACGCGCGCCCACGCCTCAGGCTTGCCGCGGCGGTTAAGCAAGTCGGCCAAAATTCGCAGCGCGGCCGACAGCGTCATACCGCTCCCGAGCAAAAGCCCGAGATTGCGGCAAAACATTCCTGTCGTATGAAACATCAACAGCGAGCTCAGCAGAGGGAGGCGCGCCATGGTGTTCCACGCAGCTCGCTGCACATCCGCGCGTCCGGCAATCAACCACCCCGCCGCTAAAACAACGACGATAACGACGACGATGATGCTGCCATGCGCACGCACAAAGCTTGACAGTCCAAGGAAGAATCCGACGATCGGATCCAGCTTGGCCTGGAAGCCGGTCAGCACATCAGCAAATTGTGGCAAGACGAACAGGAGAAAAAATGTGAGCACGCAGCATGACGCGAACAAGATGAAGGCCGGATAACGCGCCGCTTCGGCGAGCTTTCTACGCAGCGCTTCACCGCGTTCTCGCTCGGCCGCCAAAACCTCCAGGACGTGATCGAGCGTGCCGGCGGCCTCGCCAACCCGCACCAGCGCCACGTAAACCTCCGGAAAAGCCGTAGGATGGTGCGAAATCGCTTCTGCCAGGCTCTCGCCGCCCAGAATGCTGGATCGAACTTTGCCAATAATTGGCCGCAATCGGCCAATGTCCAGGTCGTCCGATAAAAGCTCGAGCGCTGCATCGAGTTGGGCGCCCGCCTTGAGCAAAAGCGCGAGATCGCGCGTGAAGATGGTGACGTCTTCCGCCCGCGGTTTGTTGAGGAAAGTGAAATTCAGCTGTGACGCTGCGGCCCGGCCGGCCTCATTAACAGTCTCTATCGGAACGAGACCGAGGTATTCCACTTGGCGAACGACTTCGGCGGCGGTCGGCGCAGAAATTGATCCGCTGACGATCTCGCCCGCTTGTGTCAGTGCGCGATAGCGAAAGCTGGCCACGGCCTCACCGTAACGCAACGACGCGAAGGGCTTCGGCAGGAGACGTGATGCCGGCGCGACATTTAGCGACGGCGTCGTCCAGCATCGTCGTCATGCCGCCCCGCAGGGCGACGCGCTCGATATCGCCCGCATTATTCCCCCGACCGATCAAGCCTCGTATTTCTTCGCTCGTTTCGATGATTTCAAACACGCCATTGCGTCCACGATAGCCGGTGCCGCCGCACCGTTCGCAGCCCTTGGGTTCGTAAGTCTCCTCCCCGACGTGGAAGCCAAGTGAAACGTAGCGGGGATCGGCGGCAAGGGTCTCGTTTTCGAGCTGCCGCGTTTGCTTACAGCGATCACAGAGTACCCTGACCAGGCGCTGCGCGATGACGCCTCGCAACGTCGACGCCAAGAGAAAACCCTCGACCCCGAGGTCGAGCAGTCGCGGGATCGCCGAGGCGGCCGTCTCAGTGTGCAGCGTCGTCAGCACCAGATGGCCGGTCAGCGCGGCATGGACGGCGATGTGAGCGGTCTCGGAATCGCGCACCTCTCCAACCATGATGACATCGGGGTCATGTCGCAGAAACGCGCGAAGCGCAGTCGCGAAGGTCAGTCCGATCGCCGGTTTGATCTGCGACTGGTTGATGCCCTCGATCTCGTACTCTACCGGGTCTTCAATGGTGAGAATCTTGCGCGACGTGTCGTTGAGGATGCTCAGCATTGTCGCCAGCGTCGTTGTCTTGCCGCTGCCCGTTGGACCTGTGACAATGATCATCCCGTGCGGCAGCGACAGTAGACGCGCGGTTTTTGCTTCGTCCGCGCCGAGCATTCCAAGCTTGCTGATATCGAGTAGTCCGCGATTCTTGGCCAAAAGGCGAAGCACCGCCGCCTCGCCGTGTTGCGTGGGGACCGTGGCCACGCGGATATCCAGGTCAACCCCGTTAATTTGCTGGCGAGCGGCACCGTCCTGAGGCAAGCGGCGTTCGGCGATATTCAGCCCAGATAGGATCTTGACCCGCGAAATGAGCGCCTGAGGCGGCGCACCGACCGGAGTTGGCACGACGCGCAGCAGCTCCATCGATGCGCATGCGCACGACCAAACCCGATGCAAAGGGCTCTATGTGTATGTCAGTCGCCCGCAACTCGACCGCACGTTCAAGGAGATCATTGAGCGCGCGCACGACCGGGGCACCGCTCGCGAGGTCACGCAAGCTCTCCACATCGTCGTCGAGCCGGCCGAGCGACGTGGCGCTCTCACCCGAGGCGGTTGCGCTTTCATCGAGCCGCGCGGTCAGCGCCGTCGCAATATCTTCAAACGAGGCGACCGCAATTGACAGGGGGGCTCCAAGCACCAGTTCGGCAGCTCGAACCGCCGCAGTATCAGTCGGGTCCGCGACGACAATGCGAACTTGTCCTGCCTCCCCGGCGCAGGGGAAGACGCAGGACTCCCGCAGAAACCGCGGCGAAAACTTGGCTGTATTCGGCGTTCGTGGCCATGAGGTCGGCAAGGCTGACCCGCGGCAGGGCAAAAAATCGGGCGACCTCGTCGGCATATTCGCTCGCCGATATTTCGGTCTGTTGCCACAATTTATGCAGTGGTTTCCCCACGCGCTGCGCTTCGCTGATATTGAACCGGTCAGCCCCACTGCCAGTCAGCAATTGCTGCTTCTGCAAGTATTCGTAGAATTCCTGCAGCTGCTCGCCGCCGCGCGACATGTCGCGCCGATGAATATTACTTTTAGAACTTGTGACGATATCCGTCATACCTTTGAACCAGCGGGGAAATTCTTTCCTTGACGAGAACCGCGCCTTGTCCCTAGACTTGACACAACAAACCCTACATGACGTGAGGATGCGGCAGGCGAATTGTAGGTCGGTGGCAGTAGCGTGGTCAATCATCACCGAGGAGTTGGGGCTTGCCTTGCCATCGGTGTGGTGGTCGCGTTGCTTTCGGGCTGCGATCTGACCACGCTGTCGGAACAGAAGCAGCACGTCCCCGATCCGTTCGATACACGTCCAAAATACCGATCTTAGTCCTCGCTTCCCGCAACCGATGGTGCAGCAAACGGGCGGCGCAGCAGCCCCCCAGGGCAGCAGCTATTACGGCCAGGACGCACAGCCCAGCCGAGCCGCCGGGCAGAGCGAAAATCCGGGCGCTCAAGTGGCCCCGAGCGGCGAAGGCTATGAGCTAAATTTCGAAAATGCGTCGGTTTCTACGGTCGCGAAAGTCATTCTCGGCGATATTCTCAAGGTCGGCTACATCATCGACCCGCGCGTGCAAGGAACGGTCACGATCGGATCGGGCCGGCCCGTACCGAAAAACGAGTTGATCCCGGTGCTCGAGAATGCATTGCGGATGAGCAACGTTGTGCTGGTGCCGGATACCGGCGGTGGCTATCGTCTGATTCCGGGCGGCGACGCTCAAGGCGCTGGCGGCGTGCTCGGCGGTGGCAATGGCAACCAGGCGGGTTATGGCGTCAGCGTTGTGCCGCTGCGCTACACGTCTGCACAGACAATATTAAAACTGCTCGACAGTTTTGCCATCAAGCCGGGGATGGCGCGGGCTGACACGGCGCACAACCTGATTTTGGTTCAGGGCGACGGTCCGGAACGCAAAGCCGCCGTCGAGACAATACTGACTTTTGATGTCGACTGGATGCGCGGCCAGTCAGTCGGCATCTATCCGCTCGAAAATGCCACTCCCGATGAAATGATCAAAGAACTCAACAAGATCATGGAAGACGGCGAGGGTGGACTTAATCAAACCCTGGTGACGCTGCAACCGGTGCCGCGCCTCAACGCCGTCCTGGTGGTGTCCCGCAAGCCTAATCTGCTTCGACAGGCGGCAATATGGATCAAGCGCCTCGACAGAGCCAATAATGCCGGCACGTCGGTTCATGTGTACCGGCTGCGCTATGGTGACGCGCGCCAGATCGCGCGGGTCTTGGGCGACCTGTTTGGCAACCGTCAGCAGGGGCTCAATTCGCCGGTCAACCAGATTGCGCCGGGTGCCGGCGTGTCAAGTTCCTCAAGCGGCGCTGCGGGTACCGAAGGTCCCGGTAGCACTAATCAAACAGCCGGTGGCGCGACCGCAGGGGTTGGCGTCGGCGGCGCGGGCGCGGGGGGCGGTGGTGCGGCTGCCGGCATCCAACTGGGCAACATGGGCAGCGGCTTCGCTAACGCCCAAGGGCTTGGCGGCACGGGAGGCAGCCCCAGCAGCGGCAACATATCGCCCGGCGCGTTCGGCAGCACGGGACCGCAAGGCGAGACCTTGGTGGTCCTGCCAGGAATCAGAATTGCGGCCGACGTCGCCAACAATTCTCTCGTCATCTATGCCAATCAGGCAAATTATCATCTGATCGGACAGTTGCTAGAGCAACTGGATCGGCCGCAGCTGCAGGTCGCGATTCATGCCACGATCGCCGAGGTGACGCTTAACAACGACCTGCAGTTCGGCGTTGAATATTATTTGCAGGGCAACGCCGGTTCGGCCGGATTTACCACGTCATTGGCCACGCAGGCGCTCAGCGCTGTGCTTCCGGGCGGCAACTTATTGCTCGGCCCGCTTTCCAACCCGCGAATTGTGATCAATGCGTTGCGGGGCATAACCGACGTGAAGGTGCTTTCGTCACCGTCCGTTGTCGTACTCGATAATCAGCTTGCGACCTTGCTGGTCGGCGATCAGGTGCCGGTCGAGACGGCGAGCGCAAACGTACTCGCGGCGACGACCTCTACCTCGAGTACCGTTGTCAACTCCATCAACTACATCAATACCGGAGTGATCCTGCGCGTGCTGCCGCGGGTGAATGCAAACGGTCATGTCATTCTCGACGTCGAGCAGGAGGTCAGCGGCGTTGTGGGCACCGGCTCGGCCGCCCAGTCGCTGACGCCAACGGTGTCGCAGCGCCAGATCAAGAGCGCGATTTCAGTTGCGAGCGGGCAAACCGTGCTGCTCGGCGGCCTGATCACCGAAACGCAGCAGCGCACACGCAGCGGCATTCCGGTGCTTGAGGAACTGCCAGGAGGGGTCGGTAACCTGTTTTCGACCAATGATCGCTCGACGCAGCGGACCGAGATCATTATTTTTATTCAACCGGAGATTATTCGTAATAGCCTTGACGCCTCAAAGGTCGCCGAAGAATTGAGGGCGAAGCTGCGCGGTTCGGCCAATGCCACTTTCCAACGAGGACCATCACTCTTTGGCGACCCGCGATTTGCCCAATGAACCCTTGGGCATTGGCAGCGGGCCACCTCCCGGAGAGCGAATTCTGCCCCGATTAGGGCGTCGATCATGGCTCGCAGGCAGGCCCCTTGCGGCCTGGGGCGCCGCGGGTTTGTGCGCATTCCTCGCAAGTGTTGCGGCTGCTCCTGGCCTGTCCGGCCTGTTGGGTGGCAGCCTGGCCGTGATGATGGCCGCAATTGCCGCAATCGATGCGCGAGAGTTTGTCATCCCCGACAAGCTCGTGCTTGCGGCTCTCGCGTTTGGTCTGCTCGAAGTCTCCGTCGCCCCACCGGGCCCGCCCGTCGCAAATATCGGCAGCGGCGCGCTGCGCGCACTCCTGCTGGCTGCATTGTTTCTCGGCTTCCGGTCGGCGTATCGGACAATCAGAGGCTACGAGGGACTTGGGCTTGGTGACGTCAAGCTTGCGGCAGTCGCTGGGCTCTGGCTCGATTGGTTGACTACGGCCATTGCAGTCGACATTGCGGCTTTGTCGGCGCTGGCATTTGTACTGATCGCCGGTGCACGCGGCCAAAAAGTCACCAGGACGACGAAGGTGCCATTCGGGCTTTTCTTTGCGCCTGCGATTTGGTTGTCCTGGCTGCTCGGCGCGGTCATTCCGCGGATTGGATAGCTCGGGCTGAGTGAAACTGGCCGCGCTCAACGTCCAAGTGAAGAACAAACGACGTTTCGATGACATTCCCCGATTTACTTGAAAGCAGCGCATTGCCGCGTTGGCGAGCCCCGAGCCGTCATCGATAAGACATCGGACCGTCACCGCGCGACGCTTAGATGCCTCCGTATCTCAATAACGGGGGGTTTCATGAAAAACGTACTACGAGCATTGACTCTTGCCGCATCACTGACCAGCGGCACAGCGTTCGCCTTCGAGGGCCAGGTTCCATTCAACCATTTTGGGCACCTCGACCATGTTTACCTGATCATCATGGAAAACCAGACCAATACCGACATTCTGGGCAGCGCTAATGCGCCCTTCATCAACGCGTACGCAAAAATCGCCAATCAAGCCACCAACTACTTTGCGGTGGGTCATCCGAGCGCACCGAATTATCTGGAGATCGTCGGCGGTTCGAATTTCGGAGTACCGAACGATTTCTGGCCTAATTGGACAAATGGCGGCTGTGTCGATCATTCGCCAGCCAGCACCGGATGCCAAAACGCGATTACACCTATTACCGGCACGGGCACTGATAACACCGTGGTTGCGACTGCGACGACGGCCCAGCAGTGCAACGGTCAGATAGATGGCTGGACCGCACCCGTAGCGAATGACTGCGCACTCTACGCGTATCCGGCGACGACCTACATCGCAAAGACGATCGCTCATCAGCTCGTCGAGCGCGGGATGAGCTGGAAGAGTTATCAGGAAAGTCTGCCGATGGTCGGCCCGCAGCGCGTCTACGGCATTAATTACGCAGACGGCGCATTCTCGAACTTGAGCCCGGTGGGTGTGTTCAACGCAGATGGCGGATCGCCAACAACTGCGACCACGCCAGTGCAGAAGCTCTATGCCGTGAAACATAATCCTTTCACCTACTTTGCCGATATCGAAGCTGGCTCCAACCCGCGTCTGAGCCTCGCGCAGACGGTCGATTTTGATAGTGACCAGGGCCTTTGGGCGGACCTGCAAAGCAACAATTCTCCCAATCTGTCCCTGATCGTCCCCAACCAATGCCACGACATGCACGGCTTCGTTTCAGGCGGCCCGCCCACCTGCTCGTCAAATACCGCCCAGGAGAATGCTTACCTCATGCAGGAGGGTGACGCTGAAGTGGCGAAAATCGTTTCCGCCATCAAGGCATCGCGCTCGTGGAGATTTGGCCGCAACGCCATCGTTGTGACCTGGGACGAAAACGACTTTGGAAACGTTCCCAACAGGGTGGTGACGTTGGTCGAAACCAACTATTCGCAAAATGGCCATCAGGATCCAACCTATTACGACCATTACTCCTTGCTGCGCACGATGGAAGCAGGCTTTGGACTGCCCTGTCTCAATCACGCTTGCGATTCGACGTCGGTCGTCATGGACAAAATGTTCGGCTTTGGCCGTTAAATTGGGGCGACGAGCAGCAACGCTGTATGACTTCGACGCATTGGCCCGCTCTGACAAGAGCGAGCCTTTTGCCATTTATGGAAGACGGTCGGCGCCGTTGGAGAGATATTGTTATGGCTGTGGGCCGCTGGGTGTCCTTTGACGCAAAAACAGGGCCGGGCGTCTTCAATTGGATCCGTCAGTGCGACCTGGACCACTTGAGCCCCAGTTCTTGGGCCGTTAACAATTGCTGCGGCGTCATCTTGCTTGCGATCGCATCGCGTATTGTAGTCTTGAAATCGCGGTCTGCTCCGGCTGATTGAGCTGCAGACAGATTTAGCCACAGATAGGAGAGGACGTAATCGCGCTGAACGCCCTGCCCCTTGTTATAAAGCATCCCGAGTGCAAACTGCGCATCGGCGTTACCGCGTGTGGCCGCGCGGTAATACCACCTCGCAGCTTCGTAGTAGTTCTGTGGGACACCGCGTCCGATCGAATACAGCCATCCCAGGCGCGCCTCCGCGGCCACATTGCCGCGCTGAGCACGGACGAGGATTGCAGCAACGGAGTCATGGCGCGCTGAAGCGTAAGCGGCCGGACGCCCGGCGGCGGCTGCACCCGTGAGCGTTCCACAGGACACCACAAGAAAGACAGCCATCAAGGCTGCGCCATTCTTCAGTTTACGATTTTCAATGCCTTGCGAAGGCCTCGGCACGAGCTTGGGTACGATCGCAAGACGCGTGATACTGAAACCGCTCATCACGTTCAGATGTCTCTATGCAACCGATCGAGATTTGTCGCGCTAAATATCACAACGAAGGCTATAGGCCGGAGTGAAAATCCGCAACTTGAATCTGCGCCGCGCAAGGCTGGTGCAATGCGGTACTAACGACAGCTCCCGTCCCTGCGTTTGCCGTCAGGCGCCTTCGACTGCAATCGCCAACGTGTCCGCGGAGTTCTTCTCTGCCGGCTCGGATGGCCGGCGCCTTCATCGTCAATAGTCCAGACAGAATGGAACCATGGCCCAGACGAGCGCCCCTTTCCGCGTCATCACGCGTTCCCTGGACCACACACAGCCCACGCCATGATAGCCTGCGGGTGCGTCCCGAAAGTCGTTCACGAGAGGCAACCCGTCCCGCAAACGAGGGTGAAACTTGTGAGCCCGCCCGATCGGATAGCCGGGACCATAATCGCCGGGAAAGCAGGCCTGATCTCGGCAAATCCAGTCGAGCGCCAATGCTTGCCCTGAAAAAACTGTCGCCGTGGCGATCACCAAGACAATCTTTAACAGGCGCAGCATGAGAGGCATGTCCGGACAAAGCCTGCGATGAGCTATGGGCATAAAGATCATCGCGGAACCGGCGCAATGTCAACCGTGCACTTTCCGTGTCGAGCCACGACAATGGCGGCCCACTGAGCTCGGTGCGGTCATCCGCGGAACAACGACAAGGGGCATGCCAACGAAGTTGGCATGCCCCTATCGCTTAAAGACGGCTCAATGCGTGAACGAAGCGGCGCCTCGGTCGAACAAGTCGGACAGATCGGTCGCGGCTGCTGCGCCGCCCAACCAGTTGAAATGATGCGTCGGATCGACGTCAAAGATTTCCTGCATGGTGCGCAAGAACGATGAATGCGAATATTGGATCGTGTTCGAGTACGGTACGCCGTTCACATTTCTATGAGCGTCCTTGGAAATGATGATGAACGGCATGGTCCTGCTGGAGTCGTCTCCCCCTTCGCTCTCATCCCACCAGAGGACGATCGCTCCATGGTCCCGGTAAGCGTCCGAGGCCATGATCAGCGGCACGACGCGGGACACGAAATTATCGCCCTCTGCGATGGCGGCAGGATCCCCCGTGAACTGCCCAAATCCCTTGGAGAGCGAAGAGTGCTGCTCGTTGTACTGGTCCGGGGTGATCCAGTTGTAATCGGCCACCGTATTGTTTGCCAGGTCGACCGCCAACTGCTGCAACGGAGCGTATCGCAGCTTTTGAGGGTTTGACGTGGTAATGTTGCATCCCCCGTTGGTGTCGGCGAACAGCGCCATCGGATTATGCTTGGTCGCGTAGTTGTACTGATTTGAATAATTGTACGCGTTGACTCCAGGAGCAGAGGTAAAGACGCCGCTGTGGCTGAAAAGCGGAACGGTCCAGGCGCTCTCCGGCAGCAAGGCATTGCTGGTCAGATTGACGTCCGTGTCCTCCTGATACGACTTCCACGACCTTCTGGCGACGTTCAGAAACGCACTGAGATGCTGATTGGTGGTCTGGACCGTATCCGGGGTGCAATCCGCGTGGTAGGGATCATCATCATTATTCACTCCAAAGTTTGTCCCGGCTTCGGCCCACAGATAATTGGGTTCCGAGGGGTGATCGCCCGTTGCCGCGTTAACATACCCCTTCGCATAGGCGACCTGGTCACTGATGCCGGACGTGCCATTTACCAGGCTGTTGAGGAACGGCGCGGCTGCATTCTGAAAGAGCTGCTGGGGGTTGGTTTGAGTGCCGGGCTGGGTCCAGTTGTGATTTTCCATCGCGATCACGAACACCTTCTTCACGCGATGATCGCCGTCACGGTCGTCATCCGCATGGACGGGGAAGATGCCATACCCTACGGCTCCGGCTAGCGCCAACGCGCATATCGCCCATTGAAATCTCGGTCGCGACATTGCTATTTCTCCTGGAAGCACCGTCGATCGGTGCTTCCCGAAACTGGCAGGCCAATATTTCGCCGCGATGGCAGCGGCATGACAATGAACGGGAAGCGACATCCGTTGGCACTTGAACCATACGAATCGACGCAACGCCGATGAGTTCCACCAAGGCGGACGCTCATCGACACGGCCGGTCTCGTGCTGGTATTTTTCGGCCCAGGCACGAGCTTCAATGGGCCAGCCTATCGGGGCGTGGGACCGTCACTTAAGATGAGAGTGCGATGAGAGCTCTGTTGATCCCTGCCCTGCTCCTGATGACCGGCGCGGCGAATGCCCAAGGGACGCCGGCCGATCAAGACGCAATCGAAGGGTGGCCACCTGTTCCACCTATCAAGGAACAGGCCGCCGTTGGAAGCTATTGCATCCACCGTAACCTGCTCTACTCGATGGGTGACGTTCTGTGCGCCGGCGGCCAAGGCCTCGTCTGTGTCCCATCCGCCGGTACCGGCACCGCAGGACGCGCATACTGGTCGTCCGTCCCAATAAGCCGTGGCGACGTCAATTGGACGCCGCCGGCTCATTGCAACAGATAACGCATCCGACTCTTCATAGAGTGTTCAGGAAATTCACCAAGTCCTGTTTTTGCCGATTGGTGAAGCCGATCTTGAAGCGCTGGTCGTAGAAATTGACCACGTCCATCAGCGTCGCTGCAGAGCCGTTGTGGAAATATGGCGCCCGCGCCGCTAAACCGCGCAAGATCGGCCCTTTCAGCTTGCCGATGTCCGCGCACTGGCCACTGATCATCGCGCGGCCGGGATCCGTCACCGTATATTTTTGCCCGGCAAGCGGACCACTCGTGCATTTCAGTGTGAACACCGGCAATCCCGAAATATCGAGCGCCGGAGGGGCGTCAGAACCCGCGTTGGCGATTCCGATATTCAACGGCGCTTTAAACGAGTGATTGCCGACATTCGGCGTATCATGACAGGTGCCGCAAAATCCTGAAATACTGGTCTCATGGAGAACGTCGTTCAGGCCGCCGACGCCGGTGATGTTGATCACCGTATTATTGAACACGTCTTCACCGCGCGCGATCAATTCACGATCCCGCACCACGTCTCCTCTACCCTGTAGACCTAGCCAGGGCTTGTACAGATCGAAAATACTGGAGCTGAACGGCAGGTTCTGCGGATTATGGCCAAGCGGGTCGTTGACCCCGATATAAAACTGGCTGAGCTGCAACGAGAGTGCAACAGGTCCGCCCGTCGACCCCTCGTCGTGAAGAAGCTTGGCTTCATCATCGAACTCCTGCGCCGTGAATATACCGCTCTCGAACGCGACTATCTGTGCAACCTGCGCCGCGCTCGGCGGCGTATTGGCCTGGGCGTGGCCGAGCGTGGCGTCGTTAGCCTGGCTGGATAGACTTGGCTCTCGTCCGTCCCACATGGTGGCCGACAAGAAGCCGAGATTGGTCGACGGCAGCGGCCGCCGATACATCGACATGATGCCGGCCGTCGGGCTGCTGAGCCCGGTTGCCGGATTGGTGGTGCAACCGTACGGGTCGACCACATTGGTCACCTGGAACTGCAAGTTCGCCGGAAGGGGCAGCCCAATGCGAATTAAGCCTCTTGCCAGTAGCAATTTGTAGGCCCGCTGCTTGGCCGCCAACGACGAAACATTGTCGGTCGGACATGTGGCGCCATCGACCAATCTGAAGATCGGATCGCTGCCGTTGCTGCGCGCAAAGCGTGCCTGAACGCTTTCCGCGCTGACGCTCCAGCCGGTTGCCGGCTGATGGCACGTGAAACACGTGCGGTCGTTGGTCCCCAGATTCTGGAAGAACGCATTATTTGACGTGATCGTGGCGCCGCCAGGCTGGAAGGTGCCGACGGCGCCGCTGGGATCAGCGTCCAATTCAAAGCGTGAAATAATCGGCGGCGTTGGCTGGGCGCCATTGTCGACGTCGCGGTATTTGCGCATCTCTTGAGCATGGGCAATCGCGGCCGGTTGCCAATTCAACGATTGTTTGGGATCGACCATGCCGGCGGCTTGCGCCAGGGCCGCGCGTGGGACAAAGCCCAAGACACAGGCAAAGGCCAGGCCCGAGATCGTAAGAAGCGACGGACGGGGATTAACGGCGCAAGACGTCTTCTGCATTTCGCCCTCCAAATGCTATCGACTCTCCATTCAACAAGTCCCCAGTGAGTTATCTAAGCGTACCGCAAGTTATCGGCGGCGCCTGTGACGCACGGCACACGTCTGCTGCAGTGGGAAGGTCGCTCTGAGGCTACTGACGAGGCTCGCCGTGAACATGCGCGCTCTCGCTGCCGATCAGTTTCGTGCCGGCGGCGGGGGAACGAGCTGCCCATCGCCATCCACCCACGTCGCTGCCGCCGGATGGACGTACGGGTGCGTTGCCGTACCCGTGGTAAGTATCGGTGGGCTGATCTGCTGGCCATCGCCGTCCGTCCAGGCGCCTGCCGGCAGCGCCTGTGTTGGATTGGCGGCCAAGTTTGCCGGCCGGTCCTTCCCTTTCACCGCCGGTAACGCGAGGACTGCTTCGCGGTGGCGGTCGTCGAAGACCGCGTCGCGCTCGTGAACAGCGCGCAAGGTCCAACCGTCATGGTCCTGGCCGATCCGGAGGCGAACGACGCTCTTGCTCGTCTCATCGATGAATACGCCGATCGCCTGCCGGCCGCCTACGACGGTTCCGACCAGCGTCAGCAGCGGATGGTCGGGGCCGGCTGGCGTCACCGGCCGTGGCGCAACAACCGGCGCCGCAATGACGGCGGCGGGTGGTGGCCGCCGCGATGGTGAAAACAGTGGCCGTTCCCGCGTCGCGGTCAATACGCGCAACGGAATCGCCCAGAGCGGATTGCCGGCGGGCGTCCCCGTCACCCGCCTTGCAGGTCTGGCGGGTACCGGGGCGGCAAGCGGCAGGAAGGTTGTAGGCGGTGCGACGCCAGGCTCGATCGACTCCGTCGCCGCAAGTGCCGACGATTGAAAAGCGCTGCACGCAATTGCGAAAACCACCAATGCGCCGAGACGGCGGCGCCTGAGCCGGCAGTTTCGCACCGCGCCACGAGCCTCGCTCGCTGCTGACACGCTTCGACTCTGATCCATCTTTGCGATCTGCTGCCCCCGAAGCTCAAGCCACCGCTGTCACTGTATCAGCCGCCCTCGCGATGCGGAATAGGGAACCGGTCGCGTCTTTCCCAACCATGGCCTGCAAACGGCGGCCCGCCTAGCGGGGCCGACCGGTTTTGAGGGAACCGAGCTTCTGTCCATTGGACACCCGCCCTGAGCAAGTTCCCATGCGCAGTTCAGTCCAAAAAATAGCCAAAACAACCCCATGCACAGTAACGGCCCGTCCTCGATCGAAGTTTTGCCTACATAAAGTGGAGCAAAAAGCGGACCTTAATCATTAGTCGAGGGGGGCTTATGGAGCAGGTGATGACAGAGGTTCCGCGTGATGAACGCCATGCTGCAAAGGCCTCGGATACCAAGTCCCGGCAATCGAAAACGAAGCGGCCGCGCTGGGTGAGGCACCGCGACCGCTTTGAAAAACTTCAAGAAGACGAGCGACCGCCGGACGATTTCCAAGTCGTTGGGAAAGCGGAAAGTGGCGCTGCGCTGTGGTTAGCGTCAAAATTTGCGCTTCCTGATTGGAGCGAGACGGCTTTTACATTTGTAATGGACGAGAAGGAGGAAGCAAAATTCCTGGAGCCGTTCGGATACAAAGCACCCGAATTTGTTTTCGGTCTTTTGAGGGAAGTTGCCAAAGTGGGGAAACTCGGCCGCTACGCTGATCAATCCCTTATTGAATTCTACTTCTCAGCAATCGCTGGGATGAAACCACGGGATGCAACGGAGACGATGCTTGCCGCACAAATGGCCGCTCTGCAACCATTGATCCTGCGAACATGTAATCGGCTCGCTCATATGGAGGATCTAACTGAAGCTGAGATCGTTGGACGCACTTTAAGCAAACTATCAAGGACGTTTTCCAATCTCGCCACCACCTTTGACCGACATCGAATGGTCGGCGAGCATAGGATAAGCATGCAGCAGATATCTGTGAGCCTTACGAGCGCCGCTGATCAAAAAATACCACGGTCATCTTGTGACGTCGACGAGCTTGCACGTCAAGCACCCAGGCAAATCCCAAGACTCGATACGGTTCAAATGCCGCCGCTTCAGGAACCCCTCGACGCGAATAACGATGCTATTTTAGCAAAGCCAGCGAGGCAAAAAAAGAATGGCCGGCAAGCACCCGCGTAACACAGGCCCGATGATGAAGAGTCCTCGATGCGGCGCGAAAACCCGGTCGGGCAACGCATGCATGGCGCCGGCGGTGCAGGGTAAGAAACGATGCCGGATGCACGGAGGAGCCCGTGGGTCGGGCGCTCCGCGAGCTAATCAAAATGCGGTCAAGCACGGTCGTTACCGACGCGAGGCGATTGAACAACGAGCCTTTTTGCATGCGTTTAATAGAGATGCGGCAAAGATGGTTGCTGACGTGAACGAAAGCCTCGACGAGCTAGATCGACGCGAGGATAAGTAGTTCAGTTTGGAGAACGGTCCCGTCATCCGGTCAGCGTTACCGGGCGGCCGGCGCGGTGGCGCCGGGCAGGATGGACGGCGGGTGCTGTAACCGCATCGGGCCTTTATCAGGGAACGGATCTCAGCCGCGGCAGGATTTTGTTGGGGCTGCCCGGCGGGCGGCCTCTACGCGCTTTATTGCCGAGTTTGACTGCCTGCTTTTGCATCGGACCACCAAATTTGTTGGAAATGGAGCTATGAATACTAACTCGCCGCTGCAATAGCCCATGCAATCGAGGATCAATCTGCTGCAGAAACGGAAAGCGAAATTGTTTGCGAGCCCTGCACGGTTCCTCAAACTAAAATTACGACAATTTGCTGCTTTATTTGGCCGAGACGGGAGTTGGCACGCTCGGCATGGTCGACGCCGTAGTTGTCACCCTGTCGAACTTACGGCCGCAGGTGACCCACGCCACGCCCGACTTCGGCCCATCCCAAGTCATGGGTTGCTCGTCCAGCCACTGCAAAGTCTGCCGCTGCTAACTTTGGCTTCATCGCCGCGGAAAAAAATCCAGTGGCGAATTCGTCGATCATCGGCTCGCTCCCGCCTCGGCGAAGGCAACGAACCAACCGGTGAGGAAGGAGCCCTACCACGGCAGCCGCCGATGAATTTCGAGCGCCTTTAATCCTTCGGGAGCGGCCGTTGGCGGAGCCGCACACCGGGGCCGCCGCCATTTGCGTCGATGAACTCGACGCCGGCCGATTCAAAAGCTTGCCGAATAACCTCAAGCGTCGCCCGGCGGGGGTTACTCGCTCCGGCCTCCAACTGATGGACGGTCACGATCCCGACCCCGGCCTCTTTTGCCAGGAGTTGCTGGCTCCATCCGAGCAGACCCCGGGCCGCCCTGCATTGTCCCGCTGTGAGCATACGCTGAGTGTGGCAAGAATGTGGGAATTCTTCAATTCCATAAAAAACCTATTGAATTATCGGAATACATAAATATTATATGCTTACGTTGAAATTTTATGGTTATGTCGATATGGGAAATATCATGCAATCAAAAGAGGACCGTCTCCACCGTGACGAGGTGCTGAATAGGCGGGGCTATAGAATCAGCCCGCCAGGGTTTCCTGCCAGGAAGCCAACTGCATTTTCGATGATCCCGGAGGCTCACGATACACACACTAAGTCGACGTCGCGGGAGGCTTTCAATGAATAGACTTGGACTGGCCGCCACCCAGTATCAGGTCATCCGTGACCGCCTGCTGGCCCTTGAGCCCCACCTAGACGAAGAAACCCTTGCCGACACCGTTGAAGGGCTCACGGACTTGCATGAAATCCTCGCCGCCGTGGCTCGCGAGGCCCTGACAGATGAGGCCATGGCGCTCGGCCTGCAGCATAGAATTGATGACTTGGGGAAACGGCTGAACCGACTGACCTATCGCGCCGCCAAGCGCCGGGAGATCGTCCGCGACGTGATGATCGACAGCGCCATCAAACAAGTAGCCGCCCCTGACCTGACGCTCAGCGTTCGACCGGGCACCCCATCCGTCGCCGTTATCGACGAAGCCGCCATACCACTGGAATTCTTTGAGGCGCAAAAGCCAAGGCTTAACCGGCTAAAGCTGCTCGGTGCGCTCAAGCTTGGAGTCACTGTTCAGGGCGTCCAACTCTCAAATCCCGTACCAGTGCTCACAGTGAGGACCAAGTAGATATGACTTTTTCCCCCAAACAAAATCGTGCACTCAAGCGCGAGGTCGATCAGCGCAAAGTGCGGACCCGACAGATCAATGGCCGGGACCTGAGCTTCCTCGAGGGCTGGTTCGTCATCAGCGAGGCCAATCGGATTTTCGGTTTCGATTCCTGGTCGCGCGAGACCGTCGAGGTACGCTGTGTGCATAATCGCGAGATCCGGGGCGCCTTGGCGGCGGTTTACCTCGCCAAAGTCCGCGTCACCGTGGTGACCGATGGACGAACTGTCGTCCGCGAAGGACACGGCACTGGCGAAGGCCACGGCACATCGGCGGGCGAGACCCATGACATCGCGATCAAGGCTGCCGAAACGGATGCGACCAAGCGGGCGCTTGCCACTTTCGGCAAGCCGTTTGGATTGTCGCTCTACCTCAGCGACCGCAATCGCCCCTCGTCTACGTATGAACGTCGGCCGCTCGCCACGCCGCGATATAGGCCACACCCACCGACCCCCGGGATTTCCTCCCCCACCGTTGTGGAGGCCGCGGGTCAACAGGCGGCAGGCGATCAAACAGGCCCTTCAGCAGGTAAGAACGATGGACATCCGGCCGACGCGCCCCAACACGACCCAAAGCTGCCAAAAGCTGTCCAGACGCAGCAGAGTTCCTTGCCGCACGGTTATCCGCGGCGGCTGCGTGACCGCCATCATCTCAAATTCGTCGCCAACCAACCCTGCCTGAAATGCGCACGATGGCCATCCGATGCACATCACCTTACATTTGCTCAGCCCCGCGCGATGGGTATGAAAGTCAGTGATGAATTTGCGGTTCCGCTTTGCCGACTGCATCATCGCGAAGTCCATCATGCCGGGAATGAACTCGCGTGGTGGAACGACCTCAAGATTGATCCCATTGAGGTTGCCAGAACGTTTTGGCAGCAGAGCCATAGGGCCCCCACCAACGCGGAGTTGGCTAAAGCCGGTGCGGACGAAAGTCTTGGCCACCGCTCAGTAAACCGAAGCTTAGAAAGCTGACGCAACTTCTTCGCACGGCCTCGCGGGTGATTCGTGCTCAATCCCGGGCTGGCCACCCGAAGAAATGGATCGTGCTCGTCAGAGCGACGTGTCGATCAAAGCCGACCATTCCAAACCGTACCGGGGCATCGGGTCGCCGACGCTAGCCGTCGCATCACGTCGAGGCGCAGTTATCGAAAAGGAATGAACCTGAGGCTCGAGAATCTCAGGGCGTTCAAAGCAACCTGATGGCTTCACCCAGGCACCGCGGCTCTCATCCAGTCTTCGTATCAGCCGACTTAATGCAACACCAATTCGGACTCCACGCGGCGCGCGCGCATTAATTGCTACAGCGATTAAGGCATGCATCGCGGCCGCGATCACACCCGGCAATGCAGGCGGCGCGAGCATACGCACCCGCTCGCACAGTAGCTTGTGCAGGTGTCATGCTGATGCAGGCAATTCACTTTGCACGTACTTATTTGAGCCAACTGCAACGATTGCGATTGAACACGGCAGACATTTAGCCGGCCAGACGAAGCATTCGCGCCCGTGGCACAGCCTTGTGCGAGACCAGGGCCGATACTCGCTAACAGCAATGCAAAGACAATAACCCAGCGCTTGCCCATCAGTCATACTCCTGATTAGATCTGTATTTGGTCTTGGCGAATGCAGACCGTCACTTGCACGGTCCCTCACGCGACTTAGCCACGCGCGCACGCCGGCGTTCGCAATCATTCCCGTATGTCTTGCCGTCGCATCCACAGACCGGGTTGTAATTTAGAGGACAAATTTCCGGCGCACGTTCGCACTTTCCCTGAATATCCGCGCCCTGACAGAAGCCGGCCCTTTGTTCGCACCACAAACCGCTCTCGCAAGGAATGCCCGCGAAGCCGCCGCAGGTTGCCCCGACTTCCCGCCGCGAAGCCTTTCGGCACAATCATCAACATCATGCCAACGACTGTCGCCAGCGCAAATAACGTCGTGCGAAGCCGCGCGATCCTCACTGGCTGCCTTGGCTGTTTGGGGATAGAACGATTGTCACTGCTTCGACGCCGAGACTTTATTTGTCGCAGCATTTCGTGCACTCGCCACTGCCGCCAATGTCGTGCGTACAACACCACTGATTGGCTCCGCATGTCACTCCCGCCAACCGTGATCCTCCCAGCGCGGGGTGCGCGCCTGGACAAGCGAATTGCCGCGACATGTTCGCGCTTGACGGACCGTTTCGACAGCTTTCGGCACTCGACAACGCGGTTACGCGCGGTCCTCCTTGTCCTCCGTCCTGTGCTAAGCTCGGCGAGACAAGACCTGTCATAAAAAATAACCCAATCGACAGCACTAAATTCGCCACAAGACCTTTCATGGTTCTGGCTCCGACAGCTGGCACATTTTTAAGTAATATTATTCGTGGCGAAGCGGATTGGGCTTTGATTTGGATCAAATCATTTGCGAATTGGCGGTCGAGATATCCGCTGCGAGTAATCAGCGATTATCGCAGGCAGACGAAGCATGAATCCCTCGCCGCCACGCAGCGAACGAATGGAAAAATGTCCGCGCCACTGTTACCAATGAGTTGCACAGTTCAATTTTCGTGCGGTTTTTGTCTCCGCGCAATATCGTCACCCTGGCCGGTTGCTAGATCGTGTGAGAAGTCCATGCCCGACAGAGTCCTACCGCGTCGATAGGGCGATTTTACGTCCGCCTTCCCCAGTAGAGGAAGTGGGCGCAGCCATGTGCAGCTAACGAAAAGTGCCAAAAGCTACATTCTGGCAGTTAGCTGGAAATGGCCCGCGGCCCTTTGGGATAGAGCAAGTGCGGCCGAACTCGACGTTGTCGCCTCGACCAAGTGGCACGCTCGCGACGAGAGTCCCGCCCGCTGGCGCAAACGATGCCATCGCCTGCGCGAGTTGCGCGTTGGCGCTGCCTGGCGGGTCGGTGGCAATGCCGGCGACCTGCCATTCGAGGCCGACCTGGCCCATCGATGCAGCTGTAGTGAGTTGGTTGCCGGTTATGTCATAAACCTCGAACGCGCCCGTATTGTTATTGCGCATCAGCATGTCGCTCGTGCCGGCACCATTGATCGGACCGAAGCCCGCCACCGACCATTCGAGTCCGACCTGTCCCATTGGGGCGGCTGAGACAAGCTGATTATTGCGGATGTCATAAATTTCGAATGCGCCAGTGTTCCTGTTGCGCATCAGCATGTCGGTTTCGTTGGCGTTTCCGGAAAATTTGCCAAAGCCCGCCACCGACCATTCCAACCCGACTTGCCCCATCGGCGCCGCCGAGGTGAGCTGGTTGTTGCTGATGTCATAAAGCTCGAACTGCCCGGTATTGTTGTTGCGCATGAGCATGTCGGACTCATTGGGTCGCGTCGAGAAATCGCCAAAGCCCGCCACTGACCATTCCAGCCCAACTTGCCCCATCGGGGCCGCGAACGTGATGCCATTGGTGGCGAGATCGTAGATCTCGAACGCGCCCGTATTGCTGTTGCGCATCAGCATATCGGTTTCGCTTGCATGCGAACTGAAATCACCAAAGCCCGCGACCTGCCATTCAAGCCCGACCTGGCCCATGACGGCGGCCCCCGCCAGATTGTTGTTGCTGATGTCGTAGATCTCAAACTGGCCGGTATTACTATTGCGAAGAATCATGTCGGAGGTGTCTGGCGCGTTGAACGCACCGACGCCCGCGACCTGCCACTCGGCGCCGACTTGGCCCAAAAAACCAGCGCCGAGAATGGCATTATTGCCGAGATCGTAGATCTCGTAGTAGCCGTTGCTGCTGTTGCGCAGGATCATATCGGCGGTCGTCCCGGCGGGCGCCGGCGTTGGCGGCGGTGTCAGCACCAACAGCTGGAACGCCTGCCCTTCGAGGCGCGTGTCGGTATCAGTCGAGTTGGGATTGCTTGATCCGGTATCCTGCCATGCAAAGAACACCGTTCCATCCGGATTGGCGGAGAGCGCGTTCTCGTCCTGGCTTTCAATCCGTGGAAATGACGATGGGACGGGGTCGCTAATGTTAGCTCCATTGGTCGCTGCCAGAACCTCGAAGATGTGCCCCCCGAACTCATAGGAGAAAACGAACAGATCGTCCGGCATACCGACCACATGGGGATTGCTCGTCCCGGCAAGGCTGGACAGGGGAGTCACGGTGTGCGTAGTCGGGTCGCAGATCGCAACCGCAGTCCCCCCCGTACTATCGTCCTGCGCGGCGACAACGAAGCGTCCATCAGTGAGCGCCGCCACGTCGGGATGCGACCAGACGTCCGAACTGTTCGTGCCGAAAACAAACGTCGGTGAAGCGAGTGCCGTACCGACCGAATTGAGGAAATTCAGGACGATATCCCGCCCGCCGTTGATTGTTCCCGGATCTCTGGAATAGACAAGCGCGGCAGTATTGCCGAAGCTCGCGACCTTGACTTGGCCTTCGAATGCATTGTCTGACGTCACGCTGTTTACGGGAACGACGAATCCCGTTCCGCTGGAATTGAGGATGGCGTCCCAGACGTCGTGATCTATCGCGCTGAAAGCCACTTCGAACGACACCAGCATGCTGCCGTCCGCGAACGTCGCGATCGCTGCGTTGTCGAGGCCGTGGATGTTAGGATTGCCGCCCGGACTGGCGATCGTGAATGGCGTGCTGACGCCTGACACGGCGCTGTAGGTGCGAATGTTGATGTCTTCGTTTGTGGCATCCGTATAGATGACGGCAAATCCGCCATTGGCCGTTGCGGCGATGGCCGGATGATCCGTGAAGGCAGCACCCCGATCGATCCCGACGACACCGTTTGACAGTGAGGTTGCGGCGGGAGGAGATATCGCGTTGCCGTTGGCGTCGAAAAAATGCGCCAACAGGTCGTCATCGGCGCCGCCCTGAAATGGATCCTCATAGACCACGACGAAATTGCCGTTGGACAATGCCGCGACAGCCGGATCGGCCTGTGTGCCGACGAGACCGTCGCCGGCGATGTCCGAAAAGTTGACCTGCTTTTCGCCAAGTGGAGTGAAGAAAGTAGCCATGGTCGCCCTCCTTGCACTGACAAGCTCGCAGACCTGAAAACATAGCCGTCAACATCGGCGCAAGGCCTCCCGGTCTACCCGGAAATCCATCTTCCCCTTCAATTTCTTATTTGCCTTGTCGCCCTTAGCTTACATGTTCAGCCATATCGGCCGAACCCAGCCGCGTCAGTAATCTAGATCACATTGCAATGAGTGCCAACGGCCTGATGGCGGTCGGCCTACGTCGATTGGTCGCATCGGGGCCGTTCATCCGATTGCTGATTTGACAACGGACACTGAGAATTGCCGTTCGGTGGCAAAAGCCACACGCTGACATTTAGCTGGAAATCGCCCGCGGCCCTTTGGCAACGACGAGCGCGGCCGAACTTGCCGTCATTGCCTCGCCGAGCGGTGCCCTGGCATCGATTGTTCCGCCCGCTGGTGCAAACGATGCCATTGCCTGCGCCAGCTGCGCGTTGGCGCCGCCTGGAGGATCGGCTGCAATTCCAGCGACCGACCATTCCAGGCCGACCTGGCCCATCGAGGCAGCCGTGGTGAGCTGATTGTTGGTTATGTCGTAAACCTCGAATGCGCCGGTATTGTTGTTGCGCATCAGCATGTCGCTTGTGCCCGCGCCATTGATCGGACCGAAGCCCGCCACCGACCATTCGAGTCCGACCTGTCCCATCGGGGCGGCCGAGATAAGCTGATTATTGCGGATGTCATAAATTTCGAATGCGCCAGTATTCCTGTTGCGCATCAGCATGTCGGTTTCGTTGGCGTTGCCGGAGAAATCGCCAAAGCCCGCCACCGACCATTCCAGCCCGACTTGCCCCATCGGCGCCGCCGAGGTGAGCTGGTTGTTGCTGATGTCATATAGCTCGAATTGCCCGGTATTGTTGTTGCGCATCAGCATGTCGGTCTCATTGGGCCGCGTTGAGAAATCGCCGAAGCCAGCGACCGACCATTCGAGGCCGACCTGGCCCATGGAGGCCGCAAAGGTGATGGCGTTGTTGCTGATGTCGTAAATCTCGAACTGGCCGGTATTGCTGTTGCGCATCAGCATGTCGGTCTCGCCCGACCGTGAGCTGAAATCGCCAAAGCCGGAGGCCGACCATTCGAGGCCGACCTGGCCCATGGCGACAGTGTTGGTGATGTTGTTGTTGCTGAGGTCGTAGACTTGGAATGCGCCGGTCGCGCTATTGCGCATCAGAATGTCGCTTGTGTCATTGCCGTTAAACCCGCCGACATCGACAGCTTTCCAGGGCGAAGCTGCCTGCGTCAACTGATAGGCGGCAAGTATTGCGTTGTTGCCAATGTCGTAAATCTCATAATTGCCGGTCGAACCCTGCGCCATGATCATCGCGGCCGTGGTGCCAACGGGCGGGGCCGGATTTGGCGTGATCGTTAGAAGAAAGCCGTGATAGCCATTAGAAAGGTAATACCCGACGATCTGGCCGGCATCGTTAATGCCCTCTGCATAAGTTTGGCCATTGACCGAGGGGACGTCGAAATTGAAGTAGCTCCCGCCACTATATAGAAAACCGTGCTGGCCCTTGGCGTCCTGGTAGGTGCCGACAATCTGGCCCGAATTGTTAATGCCGTTGGCCTCCGTCCAAGCGGTGGCCGCGGGATCATCGAGCGTGGTGTACACACCATTGCTCAGGAGAAAACCGTGGTTGTCGTAGTAGCCGACGACCTGGCCAGCATCGTTGATGCCATTCGCAATGGTGTTGTACTGGGCCAAGGGATCGAAGAGGGTGGAGTAAGTACCGAAATTAGGGTCGAAGATGAAGCCCTTTAGAACAGGGGTGGTGTTCCTTCTGAAAATCCCGACAATCTGGCCTGCAGTGTTGATGCCGTGCGCAGCGGTCGTAACCGCCGAGGGGTCGGTGTCGACAAGGGTGGTGTAGGTGCCGCCGTTGAGAATGAATCCGTCATAGACGCCACTATTGACAAATTGCCCCACGATCTGACCTGACGAATTAATGCCCCACGCGTTGGTGCCAGCGCTGCCGTCGTCGAGAGTAGTGTAGGTTCCATTGCTTAGGCGGAACCCATGGGCGAAATTATCGTATCCGCCGACGATCTCGCCTGCATTGTTGATGCCAAAGGCTTGAGTGCCACTCGTGGCATTAGGATCGTCAAGCGTGGTGTACGTATAGATCGGCATAGGTCGCCCCTGTACTTGCTACTGGCTTCAACTAACGGAGCAAACGCGTTGCCGACGTAGCAGCCGCGACCGTCGCCCTATTTTGAAACCTACCTGAGGCGAAACAAGACAGACCTCAAGCTCGATTGGGCCAATTGTCGCAAATGACCACTTGGCGCCAAGCGACACACGCAACCAGTCGCGAATTGTCCTCGCGCCCGACCACCGCAAGTCATCTAAGCCCCGAGATCCGCCGAGACAGACTTTGCGATCAGCCGAAAACAAGCAAACCTTAGCTGGGAATCGCCTGCGGACCTCTGGCGACGATGAGTGCGGCCGAACTCGGCGTATAGGTTTCGCCGAGCGGCGCGCTCTCGTCGAAGGTTCCGCCGGCTGGCGAAAACGATGCCATCGCCTGCGTGAGCTGTGCATCGGGTGAGAAACCGCCGGTTGGATTGGAAGCGATGCCAGCGTTCTGCCACTCCAGTCCTACCTGGCCCATCCCTGCCGCCGACGTGAGCTGATTGTTGGTGATGTCATAGACCTCGAATGCGCCGGTATTTTTGTTGCGCATCAGCATGTCGGACTCATTGGCGTTGCCGGAGAAATTGCCATAGCCCACGACCGACCATTCCAGTCCGACCTGCCCCATCGGCGCCGCCGAGGTGAGCTGGCTGTTGCTGATGTCGTAAATCTCGAACTGTCCGGTATTGTTGTTGCGCATCAGCATGTCGGTCTCGTTGGCGCGGCCGGAGAAATCGCCAAACCCCGCCACCGACCATTCCAGGCCGACCTGCCCCATCGGCGCCGCCGAGGTGAGCTGGTTGTTGCTGATGTCGTAGATCTCGAATTGCCCGGTATGGGCATTGCGCATCAGCATGTCGGTCTCGTTGGGCCGCGTCGAGAAATCGCCGATGCCGGCGACCGACCATTCGAGGCCGACTTGGCCCATGGGGGCCGCAAAGGTAATGGCGTTGTTGCTGATGTCGTAAATCTCGAACTGGCCGGTATTGCTGTTGCGCATCAGCATGTCGGTCTCGCCGGAGCGCGAACTGAAAGCGCCGAAGCCCGAAACCGACCATTCCAGGCCGACTTGGCCGATCGAGAAGGCGGACGTAAAGTTGTTATTGTTGACGTCGTAGAGTTCGAATGTGCCGGTCGTCGTGTTGCGCAGCATCATGTCGGCGGTGTCGGCGCTGTTGAAGGAGCCGAGCCCGGCGAGCTGCCACTGCGATTGTTGCGATTTTAATTCGACGTAGCCCAGCGTCGCCGCACCCAGAATGGCGTTGCGGCCGACGTCGTAGATTTCGAACTGGCCGGTGCTGCTGTTGCGCATCACCATGATCGGCCGAGGTGCTGCCAGGCGCGCCGCCGTTGAGCGCCTCGACGACCTCGGTGCCGCCGGCTCCGTCGCTGATCGCTGAAAACGCGGGCAAGACCGGAGCAAAAACATTGCTCAATGTATCGGAGACACCGCCGCTCGATACGACCAGGGCGTGGGTGCTCGTGTTGTATTGGGTCTGCGCACCGGCGGCGAAGGCGAGCCCCGGAAGATCGATCACATCAGCGTAGCTGAAGCCAATGATGGTGGCGCCAAAACTACGATTCGATCCGGCCAGCGCCGCGTTTTCGATGCGCAGCGTCGCCGGTCCATTGAACTGAACCGCGCTGTCGACGGCATTGACCACCTTCAGGTCGAACGTGCCGCTGGTCGCCTGATTGATGAGGGCAGCGGAGCTGGTAAAAGCGTTTACCGCGCTTAGAACGACCGTACCGGCGCCTTCAACGACAACCGTGCCCTGGCCGAGATTTTGCCCGGACGATCCGGTTTCGTCGGCAATCACAGCGTCTATCGTCGTGACTTGGCCGGCCACCGATCCGGCGCCAAGAACGATGGTGCCATTGCCTTGCATGAAGATGCCGGGACCGTAGGCTTTGCCGTTATTCGCACCCGCGCCGCCGGTGACCGAACCGTTGGAAATCGTCCCCCCGCTGATACTGAGAGATGCGCCCTGCTGAACAAAAATATCGCCACCGGCCGCGAGACCACCGCCCCCGTGAGCGCTGACAGCGTTGCCTCCGCCGAAGCCGCCAATTCCCTCGGTCGTATCATTGGAGCCACCACCGCCGCCGTAGCCGCCGTTTCCTCCACCTCCGTGCGAAAAAGAAGCTCCTCCTCCACCTCCGAAATTGCCATCTTTAAAAAAATTTCCGCGTCCCCCCTGGCCAAAACCGTTGGGTCCGATTCCCGGACCGGCTACGCCGCCAAAACCGGCGTCGCCGCCCATGCCGCCGCCACCGCCAATGGAGCGATCCAGCGGGGCCGAACTGCCATCCTGCCCGACCCCACCGGTGGCGCTATCATGATCGAATCCAACATTAATCAATACGACGTCCCCGGCGGCAGCCGCTCCATCGGCAACATCATCGGCAACGAAAAGTCCGCCCCCAAGACCGGCTGCGCCACCGCCCCCCCAATTATCTCCCGATCCGTTGCCACCTTGAGCAATAGCATGGCTGATCTGCAGATTTTCGACAGTGACACTGCCGGAGTAGACAAACAGACCGCGGAAAGTGTCGTTCCCGCTCAGAGTATGCCCTTCGCCGTTGATGAAGATTGTAATGCCTGGAGCGAGAACAATTGACGAAAGCTGTGCGGTCAGCGTGATGTCGTTGGCGAGGTCAATCTCGTAGGTACCTGACGCAGAGGCGTTGGCCTGCGCTATCGCATTGTTGAAGCTTGCCGCGTCTGTCACGGTGAAGGTCGGCATTGTTTCTCGCTCCCATTTGCCCGATACGGCGCGCCCGCTCGCTCCCGGACTAGACTTTCAGCCGCAATAGGGCCGCGCATCAATCAACCAAACGGTTGATAGGCTACCGCCATCTAGACATCGGCGCGCAGCTCGGCTGCTTAGTTTTGAGCTGAGCGTCATGTCGCCCGCATATGAATGATGCAGAGCACTAAGCCGGTGTCAACATCGTGCCGCGCTCGGAGGGGGAACATCACAAGGAGGGCCGAGGATCGCTTTGGGGTTCAACTGCGTTGGTTAGCAGGAGACGCTCCACGCCAACGCCCGCCTTACCCCTTCATGCCGTCACCAACTTTTGCCCATAACTCCTGTGAAGCGATACTAGACCGCAGTAACAACATCTGGCATCGCGAATGGATCGCTGGGCGTGGCGAGATTGCCGCAGCACTTCATGCCCCGATAACCGGCGCAGGTCTGTTGTTCACAATGGCATCTAAAGGTTGGCTCCCGGCGCCCACCGGCATCGTGACTTGTTCCGACGCTGAGCTGGTTTCGAGTGCACTTCCTGAGGCGAACGATGCCATCGCCTGAGCCAGTTGCGCGGGCGCTGCGCCGGTGCCGTTCGGCGGCGGCGCCGCGATGCCACTGTTTTGCCACTCCAGACCGACTTGGCCCATGCTGGCAGCCGACGTAATCGTGTTGTTGTAGATGTCGTAGACCTCAAGTGCGCCGGTCTTGGTGCTTCGCATCAGCATGTCGCCCTCGCCGGGATTTAGGCCAAATGCGCCGAACCCGACAACCTGCCACTCCAGACCGACCTGCCCCATACCGGCCGCCGACGTGATGCGATTGTTGGTGATGTCGTAGATCTCGAACGCACCGGTATTGCTGTTGCGCATCAGCATGTCGGTCTCGTTGGCATTGCCGGAGAAGTCGCCAAAGCCCGCAACCGACCATTCCGGCCCGACCTGACCCATCGGCGCCGCACCGACAATGGTGTTGCCGCGGATGTCGTAGAGCTCGAATGCGCCGGTCTTGCTGCTGCGCATCAGCATGTCGGTCTCGTTGGCGTTGCCGGAGAAATCCCCGAAGCCCGCAACCGACCATTCCAGGCCGACCTGCCCCATCCCGCCGGCCCCGACGATGCTGTTGCCGCGGATGTCGTAGATTTCGAATGCGCCGGTCTTGCTGTTGCGCATCAGCATGTCGGTTTCGTTGCCGTTGCCGGAGAAATCGCCGAAACCCGCCACCGACCACTCCAGGCCGACCTGCCCCATGCCACCGGCCGCCGTGATCCTGTTGTTGCTCAGATCGTAATATTCCAATGCGCCGGTCTTAGTGTTGCGCATCAGCATGTCGGCTTCGCCCGGATTGCCCGAGAAATCGCCGTAGCCCGCGACCTGCCACTCCGTCCCGACCTGGCCCATGGCAGCCGCGCCTTGGATCGTGTTGGCGCCGAGATCGTAGATTTCGAACGCGCCGCTTGAATTGCGCATCAGCATGTCGGTTTGCGCGCCTGGCGTGAAGAACAGCGCCGTGCCGCCCGCGCCATCCGCTGCGGCGGTCACGTAGTTGAAGCCGAGATTCTGGATCGAAAGCCCAAGCGCGGCGCCGTTGCTTTCGGTCAGGATTAAGCTCGATCCGGTATTGTGGACGTGCGTCACCGTCGTGCCGGGCAGATCGATGACATCGTTGGCGGGATTGCCCGCGAACACGATCGGACCGCCGAAAGCCGCCGGCTGATCGATCGTGAGCTGGCCGCCACTCTGGAAATAGACCGGCTCGCTGACACCGCCGCCCACAACCAGACTGCCGCCGTTGATGTTGAGTGGCGAGCCGTGATTGAATGGAGCATTAGAAGAAACTTGACCTCCAAGATACACCGTACCGCCAGAATTGGCAGTAATGGAACCGTTGTTCACCGTCGCGCCGGTGACTGAGATTTCGCCACCGGAATCGGCTGACATCGTCCCCAAGTTGGTCAGCGGATCGAAATCGATCAAACCGCCATGCGCCACCATGTTTCCATAAGCAGAATTCATCCCGGTAGGAGCCGCCAGCAATGCTGACGGAATTGTAATGATGATGGTGCCGTAATTGGTAATGAAAGAGCCGCTGCGGAATGGATTGGCTTGTAGCGACCCGCTGTCGTAGATCGTCCCCTGATTCACAATGTTGTTGTCAGCAACAAAAACGCCGCCGTTGATGTTGAACGTTGAATTCGTATTCAGACCCAAGGAGCTGACTTCGTAGATGCCCGAACTGTTGACCGTCAGTCCGCTGCCGATAGTGCAATCCGTGTTTGATCCCGGAACGACCCCGCCGGACCAATTCGCTGGATTGCCGAAATCGCCCCCGTTAGGGCCGATATAATTTCCGGGCGGTGGCGAGGGCGGAGGCGGCGGGGACGGAGGCGGCGGAGGCGGAGGGGGTGGCGATTGCCCGCCTCCAGACGTTGTTATGGTGAAGTTCTGCGTGAGTGGATCGTCATATCCGTAAACTGCAAGAATAAGGTATCCGGTTCCGGACTCTACATATTGTCCATTCGTATCCAAAAACCCCGGTGGGCTTCCTGGGGGGTTTGCCGCGCTGAGCGTCGCCACCGTATGCTGCGGAATTGTCGTCGGCGACGCACCGTTGCCTTCCAGGTCGAAGTAGGCGCCGTTAGCCGCAAAATCGTTATACGACAACGGAGTATGCGCGTTGAGCCAACCCTGTGTTACATAAATGTACTTGAATTCAAGGTCTTCGACGTTCGTTCCGCTTACGCTAAAGGTTATGGAATCAGTGAAGTTCACGGAAATAAGGCTGTTCTGGTCGGTAAAACTCCATGGTTTGCTTTGCGTCACAGAGCCGCTGTACGTCGCCATTTAAGCCTCCGAATCCTTCAGCGCTGAAAAGTGCCAGTATTTCGCGGTCAGGCGTGGAAGCTGACCGACCGGCGCAGCAAGCGGGCTTAGCGTAGCCGTCCCCATGAGCGCTGGATCGGGCAATGAAGCGCTGCCGAGTGCGCCTTCGGCCGGCGCGAACGAAGCCATCGCCTGGGCCAGTTGCGCGGGCGCAGCGCCCTCCCGTAGACGCTCACCGCGGCGGCCCCTAATCCAGGCCGCCCAACAATAATCCGCCACAACGTCGCCCCCTGGCAAGCCGTTCACGTATCCTCTCAATGGCGAGTAACAAAAAAAACAGATGAGAGCAATCAAGAAAGAGCAATAACCGTTTTCAACGAAGGCAAGACACTTGGAGTGGAGCCTCAACCGTTGATTTCGAATAGCCAAAATCGCAATTGGGGTGCGCGCTACCCGAACACGGAAAGTCCTCGTCAAATCGAAAGAATGAAGGCCACTGCCCTTGACCTTGGAACCGGACCTGAATTCCAGTCCTCGGTGAATCGGCCTTCAAAAAACGCCAAAAATTTTTGCGGATCCCAAACCTGCATGTAAGCTTCGCCACGCCCAGGTCGCGAGTTCCACTGTGATATCGTCATGCGAAAGGTTCCTTATATCAACATGCAGCAATAATACGCGGGATCAGTCACCCATGATTAGACGTCGTTAGCGAGTTGGTGGCAATCGCCGCAGGTGTCATTGTCTGCTCGATTAGCGACGAAGGACCCGGGGTCGCACCGCTCGGCGCGAATGCAGTCATCGCCTGGGTAAGCTGATCGGTGGCGCTGCTCGCGGCCGCACCCGGGTCGACGGCGGGGCCGCTGAGTTGCGTAGCCGGCGGCACTCCGGCCGGGCTGCGCGACACTCCGCTGATCGACCATTCCAGGTCGACCTGGCCCATCGGGGCTGTCGAGGCGATCGTATTGTTGCGGATGTCGTAGAGCTCGAACACGCCGGTCTGGCTGTTGCGCATCAGCATGTCGGTCTCATTGGCGTTGCCGGAGAAGTCGCCAAAGCCCGCGATCGTCCATTCCGGGCCGACCTGGCCCATGCCGTTCGAGAACGTGATGGTATTGTTGCTGATGTATAGACTTCGAATGCGCCGTTGTTTGAGTTGCGCATCAGCATGTCGGTCTCGCCGGCACGGCTGGAGAAATCGCCAAAGCCTGCCACCTGCCATTCGAGGCCGACATGCTGGGGGTATGATTGGTGCGTGGCGAAATTGCCGCAGCACTTCATGCCCCGATAACCGGCGCAGATCTGTTGTTTGCAATGGCATCTAAAGGTTGGCTCCCGGCGCCCACCGGCATCGTGACTTGTTCCGACGCTGAGCTGGTTTTGAGTGCGCTTCCTGAGGCGAACGAAGCTATCGCCTGGACGAGTTGCGCGGGCGCAGCGCCGGTGCCGTTCGGCGGCGGCGCCGCGATGCCACTGTTTTGCCACTCCAGACCGACTTGGCCCATGCTGGCAGCCGACGTAATCGTGTTGTGATAGATGTCGTAGACCTCGAGTGCGCCGGTCTTGGTGCTTCGCATCAGCATGTCGCCTTCGCCGGGGTTAAGCCCGAACGCGCCAAAGCCCACCACCTGCCATTCGAGACCGACCTGCCCCATGCTGGCGGCCGACGTGATGCGATTATTGGTGATGTCGTAAATCTCGAACGAACCGGTATTGCTGTTGCGCATCAGCATGTCGGTCTCGTTGGCGTTGCCGGAGATCACCCATGCCGATCCGGTGGCGCCGCGAAACCAATGATAAGTTCGGTCAGATTTTGATGACTTCGGCTGCGCAAGACCTATGGCAACGATGTCGCGGTCGGGTGTCTGAACATCGCCGCGGTGGAGACAGATGAGGACGAAAAGACGTTCTGGCTAGAGCTGGCAGATGAATGGGAGAGACGGAACCCACCCCGGCTCAGGATCGTAAAATAGAAAGATAGTCGCTGGGCAGTGTGAGCCGCCCGCCACTCTCTGCCTGCCCCAAGAGGGACAGGCAGAGAAGGCGGCAAGCATCAGGCACGACCATCCAGAGCGGCCAAGGACGTACCAGACGCAATACCAAGACTAGGTGCGGCCAAGGCCGCCCACGCCCGCTTATAACGAGGGCACCTCTTTGTGCTTTCAATCCGCTCAAATTGCTTTGACATGCATCAATTTGCATATCCGGACCACACTCAGCGTGCGGTCGGCCGCCCGCTTTAAGCCGCAGCCTCTGGTGCGCCCGTCTTGGTGCTTCGCATCAGAAATTCTTTTATCATCGCGCGGCGATAATTCGCGGGGAGCGGTCACCCGTGATTGGACGTCGTTAGTGGGCTGGTGGCAATTGCCGCAGGATCATTGTCTGCTCAATCGCCGAGAATGGCAGCGGGTTCGCGCCGCTTGGCGCAAACGCAGCCATCGCCTGCGCGAGTTGCCCGGTCGCGGCGCTCGGGGGGCACCTGCCGGATCGACTGCAGGTTGCCGTTTCGAATCAGGGATTCGGATATATCTCCCTTCCTGAGGCGCCTCCGGTGCATCGGGTCCAACGTTGAGCGATTCTCTTGTCCGCACTGCGAAGCGATTGATCGCGAGCGGCATCTGCGGCTATTTCTTGATCGATTAAGGATCATGGAGAGAATGCGCGGCGGTACTGTGCTTCACATGGCGCCTGAATACCGACTGCGCGGATATATCGAGAACCACGACCTGAGAATCTACGTCAGGGGAGACCTTAATCTGACCGCCGCAGGCGTCGAGCGGGTCGATCTGCAACAGATTCCCTATCCGCATGAAACATTCGATCTGGTGATATGCAATCATATGCTCGAGCACGTCGACAACGCCTGCTTGCGTTGCGGGAAATTCATCGGGTCCTCAAGCCGGGCGGACGAACAATTTGTCAAACGCCCTATGCGCCGCTCTTATCGCGAACCTTCGAGGAGCCATTGCTCCAGTCCACCGATAACCGGTTGTTCTTCTATGGGCAGGAAGACCATGTTCGCTTGTTCGGATCGGACATCGCGCAATATTTTCTGCAAGCGGGTTTCACTGGCCGCCTCATACCGCACGAGGATATCCTTCCAGAGGTTGACCGCGAGCAATTCGGTGTCAATGACGGCGTTCTTCGATTTTGTTCGAGTGTGACTGCCTAGCCGTCAAAGATCGGCACAACGTGCGCATGCAATGATTCCCGTCCTTCGCCCCAAGCTGCCGACGGTCGATCGTCTTGCCCCGTATCTAGCCGAAATTGACCGTTCGCGACTCTATTCCAATTTCGGGCCGCACGCGGAGCTTCTTGAAGAACGGCTCGCCGCGCATTTCGGCCTCTCCGGCGGAACGGTGACGACCGTCGCCAACGCCACGCTGGGGCTGACGTTGGCGCTGATGGCGCAGGATGCGCCGCCGCGCACTTTCTGCGTGATGCCGGCATGGACTTTTGTGGCGTCGGCGAACGCCGTGGTTCTCGCGGGCCTGACGCCGTATTTCGTGGATGTCGACCGAGCAACCTGGGCGCTCAATCCCGCCGCGGTCGAGCACGAAATTGCGCGCGCGCCGGGGCGTGTCGGGGCCGTTATGGTGGTCGCGCCGTTCGGCCGGCCGATCAATTACCAGGAATGGGACGCGCTCAAAGTCCGCACCGGCCTGCCGGTCGTTATCGACGCTGCGGCCGGCTTCGACTTGCTCCAGATCGGTCTTTGCCCCGCGGTCGTGAGCCTCCATGCCACCAAGATCATCGGCGTCGGCGAGGGAGGCTTTGTCGCCTGCCGCGACATGGCACTGATTTAAAGCGTCCGCGAGCGCAGCAATTTCGGATTTCACGGTGGACGCAACGCCGAGATGGCGGCGATGAATGCCAAGTTGAGTGAATATCAAGCCGCGGTGGGCTTGGCCGCCCTAGACACGTGGAGCGAGACGAGGGCCGAGTGGACGGCCGTTGCCGGGCAATATAGGAGCGCACTCTCTGGGTCGAACATCATCAATCTGCAGCCTGGATTCGGCAAAGCGTGGATCAGTTCCACCTGCGTCGTCTCGATCGCCGAGAGCGCCCGCGACAGGGTACAATCGGAGCTTACTGGCGCCGGCATTGATACACGCATGTGGTGGGGTAACGGCGTGCACCGCGAACGCGCGACCGCTCAATACTCGCGCGGCCCCCTCCCCGTAACCGAAAGTTTGGCAAACGCCACGTTAGGACTCCCGCTTTACCGGGATCTTCGCGGAACGGGATGTACAGCATATCGTGGCGACCATGCTGCGCGCCATTTCGGCGTGAACAGTTGTTTGCGGTCCCGGTTGCTCGGTTTTTCCATGCCGGGCTAAAAGATGGCCCATTGCAGGGCATAGAGCGCGTTGATTAAGCGTACCGATTAATCGAGATTTAGGACTTCGATCCGAACTTATGTGCTGGCGCGCGGTCGATCGAATTTAAGTCGAATTAGGTTCTAATTGTCGGTCGATGGCGAATTGGAGCGCGGCCTCGGCGGAGTGAGGGCGCGCGATGACCTGGCTGGTGCCGTGTTCGTGCGGCAGGCCGCCGAAGCGTTCGAAAACCCCGCACAAACGGGCAGCCACCAGGATCGGCACGGTGATACTATCTGACAGCAACTTTGAGGACGGCAGCTCAAACCGTGGCGCGGACGGGGCAGGCAGCTCCGGCGTATTGCCGCTGGTCGGCGATCTCGGCACGATCTACCAGCCTCCGACCCCGGTGCAGTCGCAGTCCGGCGGCCTCGTCCGGATCGTCGCCTGCTCTCTGCGCCAGTCGGGCAATTCGTCCGGCTTCGTCATCAATGTCAGTTACGACCAGAGCGTGAGCAGCCTGCCGGCAGCCTTTGTCTCCGCCATCAACGATGTCGTCAGCTATTACGAGAGCATCTTCACCGCACCGATCACCGTCAACATCGATGTCGGCTATGGCGAGATCGACGGTCAGCAATTGCAATCGGATGCGCTGGGCGAGAGCGAAACGTTCCTCGGCGACTACAGCTATTCGAGTATCGTCAACGCGCTTGCCGGCGTCGATCGCGTCCGCCGCTGCGAGCCTGCCGGGCAGCATACCGGTCAACGGCACGATGTGGATCGGAACCGCGCAAGCCAAGGCGCTCGGACTGCCGCTCGAGCAGCCCAGCACCGATATCGACGGATATGCCGGATTCAGCAACGTTTTTCCCTTTGCCTACGACCCGAATAACCGGGCGGTTCCGAGCGAATACGACTTTATCGGCGTCGTCGAACACGAATTCACCGAGGTGATGGGGCGCATCGATCTTTTCGGTGCGTCCATCGGCGGCACGACCGGCTACTCGCTGTTGGACATGTTCCATTACACGGCGCCCGGCCACCACACCTATACGGGACAGACCACAAATTATTTCTCGGCCAATGGTGGCACAACGAATCTCGATTACTTCAACAGCAATCCAGGAGGGGATCTCGGCGATTGGGCGAGCAGCGCCGGGGCGGATTCCTACCTTGCCTTCACGCCGACCAACGAGGAAGACACGGTCTCGCAATCCGACATCACCGAAATGAACGCTCTCGGCTATCGCCTTTCGGGGCAATCCGGGTCCGGCAGTTCCACCCCTCCGGTGCCTACCAACACGACAGCCGAGATGATTTTGGACCGTGGCTCCGACGGCACCTACGAGCTTTACAACATCGGCGGCAACGCGATCCTGACGGCGAGCGTGCTTGGTCAGATCTCGACCCAGTGGCAGGTCGTCGGATTGGGCGGCTTCAACGGAACCGACACATCTGACCTTCTTCTGCGAAACAGCAGCGGCGCTTTCGAGATCTACGACGTCGCCAACAACGCGTTCGCCGGCAGCACCACGATCGGGCAAGTCGGCATGGAGTGGTCCGTCTCAGGCTTCGGCGATTTTTCAGGCCGCGCCGGCGAGACTGATATGCTGATGCGCAACACCAATACCGGGCAGCTTGAGGTCTACGACATCAGTAATAACGCCATTACGTCTGCGGCCAGCATGGGCCAGGTCGGATTGGAGTGGCAGGTCTCAGGCTTCGGCGACTTCTCCAGCCGCTCCGGCGAATCCGGCGACATGCTGATGCGCAACAGCAATACCGGTCAATTTCGAAGTCTACGACATCAGCAATAACCACATCACTTTCGCCGGACCGATGGGACAGGTCGGGCTGGAATGGCAGGTCGTCGGATTTGGCGATTTCTCCGGCCACGCCAACGAGACCGACATGCTGATGCGCAACCGAAATACCGGCGCATTCGAGCTCTACGACATCGCCAACAACCAGATCACATTTGCCGGGCCGATGGGTCAAGTCGGTCTCGAGTGGCAAGTCGTGGGCTTTGGTCCGATGGGCGGCTCCGGTACAAGCGACATGCTGATGCGCAACACCAATACCGGCGCATTCGAGGTCTATGACATCGTCAACAATCAGATCACGGCCGCGGCGTCGATGGGAGAGGTCGGCACCGAGTGGTCGGTTGCAGGCATTGCCGGCGTTTCGGGCGGCAGTTCTTCGTCCGCAGACGCGCAGCTCGCGCAAACAATGGCATCTTTCGCGCCAGCCGGCAGCGCTGTCGGCACAGCCGATGCAGCTGGCCAGCCGACAAACCAGCCCGCAGCGTTGAGCCCGTTTGCCGCACCCAACGTCACGCATCCTGCCGGCTGAGAGCCGGGTTCCTATTTCCGAACAACTCGATTTTCATTTCGCCCTGCGCGAATTTCGCACGATTTCAGCGAAGAAAAAGCCTGATCTCAATTTCCATGACGGGGCTCAGCGAACGATAGCGTCCGCCGAAATGCCCGTTCGCTTCACTCTACGCATAGTCAATTCACAATAGTCCAAGACAGCCTCTCGCCGCCCCCGTAATCACGCATTGAATTCGCTGCCGGCCTGAACCTATCGGCGCCGGTTCGCGACTTTGCGTGAGCGCATCCGACCGTCTGGACGTTGTTAACCGGATGAGCCGGGCGCCGCAACATTGCAACAACGATCGTTCTTTCCGCAGGAGGAAAGTGGCATGGCGATAGACAATTTCACAAAATCCGGCATTCAGAGTTTTACTGACGCGAGCGCCTGGACGGGAGGCGTGCCCGGCAGCGGCACTGACGCGGAAATAAATGACAGTGCGTTCGTAGGCGTCGGCACCAGTCAAACCGTCAAGAGCATTGGCACCGGCAGCGGCAATGTCCTCAATATTACGGGTGGGACGTTCGATACGCTCAACGGAACCGGCCCGAGCACCAACAGCGGCATCATCGCGGTGACTGGTGCCACGTTCGAAGTGAGCGGTAGCACCGAGGATAATGCGGGCAAGATCGAGCTGATGGGCAGCAGCGCGGCCCTGGTCCTGCCGACGTCGAACGTAACGCTCGATGGTGGCGGCAGCATCCAGATGACGATCGGCGGCGGCCCCAGCTTCAACAAGATTCAAAGCGGCAATGCCAACGGTTCTCCCATACTGACCAATCAGGACAACACCATTTCCGGCGACGGTACGATTGGCGCCGGACTTGATTTCATCAACGACGGCACAGTCGAAACCAACAACAGCACCAGCAGCAACCCAGGATCGTTGGCCATTCTGGGAACTTCCGGCACATTCATCTCCAATAGCGGCAACTTCGTAAACAACAACGTCGTGCGCGTGGATAGCGGCGGCACGGTTACCCTTGGCGTGGACGGCGTCACGGGAAGCATCGACAACGAGGCAAATATCGACATCGAGGCTAATACCTTCGCCGAGACCGCGCTCAAGATTGCCGGCAACATGACGATTACGGCCACGGGTAACGGCTCCATCAACCTGGGAGGCACCGATGCCCAGAGCGCCGATGGAATTGTCAGCGACGGCAGTCCGGCCACGCTCACGTTGGTCAAACAGACCATCCAGGGCGCTGGCTTCATCGGCGACTTCGACCTGACTCTCAATAATCAGTCGGGGACGATCGATGCCGCCGGCGGCGAGCTGTTTCTCTACTCGCTGGGCGAAGGGCCGACGATACAAAACGGCGGGACGCTGGAAGCGCTCGCCACGGGCACGCTGGTGATTGAGCAGAATGTCAATAACACCGGCATGATTACGGCGGCCAACGGCGGCCTAATATTTATCGACGGCAATGTTACCGGGTCTGGCTCGATCAATATCGGCGCCAGCGGCTCGATCTCCATTTCCAATCCAGGCGAGGTTGCAAACAACGTCACATTCACCGGCGGCGGAGGTTTCCTGCAGCTCAACTCGGATACGCCGGATGGCGGACTTGGCGGCCAAATCATCGGGGCCGCAGCCAGCGACGAAATCGATTTGAGCCCGGATATCACGCCGTATTCGGCCAGCAACCACCTGAGTTGGCAGCAAACCAGCGCAAGCGGAGGGCTGCTCTCGCTTCTCAGCAGCTCTAACGCGACGATCATCTCGCTTAATTTTGCCGGCTCGTATGTGACCGCCGACTTTTCGTTGTCCTCCGACGGTCTTTCCGGGCCGGATCAAGGCACGCTGATCACGTTACTGAACTCGCCGCCGCCAGCGGCCACGACGGCGGACATGATCATGCGCAACGCCGGTAACGGCGATTACGAGATCTACGACCTGGGCAATAACGGCATCTTGGGCGCGTATCCCATGGGTCAGGTTGGCCCCGAGTGGCAGGTCGCCGGACTCGGCGGTTTCGATGCCTCCGATAGCACCGATATGATCCTGCGCGACAGCAACAATGGCGCCTTCGAGGTCTACGATATCAGTAATGACAATATCACCAATGCGGCTTCCATGGGCCAGGTCGGGCTTGAATGGACAGTGTCTGGCTTCGCCGACTTTTCAGGCAAGCCCGGCGAAACCGACATGCTGATGCGCAACAGCAATACCGGCGCCTTCGAACTTTACGATATCAGCAACAACCAGATTACCAGCGCCGTATCCATGGGCCAGGTCGGCGCGCCCTGGGTGATCGCAGGCTTCGGCGATTTCTCCGGCAAGGCTGGCGAAACCGGCGACATGCTGATGCGCAATAGCAGTACGGGCGCCCTTGAGGTTTACGATATCACCAACAACCAAATTACTTTTGCGGGCCCGATGGGTCAGGTCGGGCTGGAATGGGCGGTGGCCGGCTTCGGCGACTTCTCCGGCAATGCTAACGAAACCGACATGCTGATGCGCAACAGCAATACCGGTGCGTTCGAACTCTACGACATCAGTGGCAACGCGATCACCAACGCGGTATCCATGGGCCAAGTCGGCCTGGAGTGGCAGGTCGTCGGCTTCGGTCCGATCAATGGCGCCGGCGCGAGCGACATGCTGATGCGCAACAGCAATACCGGCGCGTTCGAGGTCTACGACATCGCCAACAACCAAATCGCGAACGCGACCTCGATGGGCCAAGTCGGGTTGGAGTGGTCGGTCGCCGGCATTGCGAGCGATCCGCCCGGCATGCCCCCCGCCAACGCGCAACTTTTGCAGGCGATGGCGTCGTTCATGAGCAGCCCCTCCGGCAATGGTACGGAGCAGCCCCTCATCGGCGCGGCCGATCCAACGTCCCAACAGGTGGTTGCGGCGCCTCACGGCTGAGACGGCGCAGAAGCAGCCGAAGCCATGATCGTGCGGCAATGACGCGCAAATGCGGGGCGACCCCGCCCCGTATGGGCCAAATCCAAATCCGCGCGCAGAAGCGGCGTGAGCTTACACGCGGACCACCGGGATCAAGCCTAATGGAACCGCTGGCGCAGCAGCTGCCAGACGGCACTGACGCCCATGAGGCAAAGCACGAGATTGGCGTGAACGCCGAACAGCGCCGCAGCGGCATTCAGTCCGAAGAACGCTTGTAAGCCCGCCTGCAAGCCGGCAGCGATAATGAGGACCAGCGTGGGAAAGTCGAGAAGCCGCATGGAATTAGTCCCCTAGGTTGCGGATTTGCTCATTACAATGATTTGGCTGGGACCGTCATTCGAAAAATCAAGAGCCAAACTGTGGTTTCCTGGGCTTTTCTGTGGGCATTCCGCTCCCTGGCGTCGATTTGCGAGAGACGGCTTTATCAGCATCGACGCCGGTTAATCCCCACGGTGCAATCTTTGCTGACGACGCGCTTCTACTGCGAAGCAGGAATTCGAGAAGACCGAAGACTTGAGGTTTAAGCGAAAGCAAAGCGTCGCCTCGCCGAAAATTCGCGCCGCTCAGGATCGAGCGCGCAATCGGCAAATCATGAATGCAGTTGCGTCTTTTGACCACGCTGCGCCGCCCAGCCAGGCCACAGCCGCTTGTCTGCCAATTCTAAAGGTCGTCCTTGGTACTCTCTGGATCCGTCTCCGAAATTTCGGGCATGTTATGAAGCAGCAGAACCTGCGAAGACTAGCTGCGCCGTGGCTGAAACACGGTAGCTCGCTATAACAATTTTTGATTGATATAATTTTATTTTACAATTTTACGGCGAAAGTGCCCGAGAAGAATTGTTTTGGTGCCAGGGCAGAAACGCTGGTGTTACTGCTCATTGAGGAACAAACCAGCGAGCCACACAGACACAAGAAAAAGGGATGAGGCGAGCGGCATTCAACCGCATTTGTTTGAGCACCGCATAGCGCGACAATACCAAATAAGATGCAGGTCAAAATCACCTGCACGATCTCTGGGAGGGGATAGGAATGGCGCAGTTTTCCAACGTCACTTACACGGGCACGTTTACCGGGACGGGCGCCGGCACCGACGAGGGTTTTCCCGGCACCGCTACCATTACCGGCCCCGTAACGGCCGTATTGAGCGAAGCCGCGAACGGCAGCATTACCGGCACTTACACCTATTCGGGCTCTTCAAGTCTCTTCAATGCACAATTCGGCACAATAGGCGGCCCAAGTTTTGGCGGCGGGGGCACCATTTCGGGCACACAATCGGGACTATCATTCACGGCCACGTCCGGCCCGCTCAACAGCGGCAGCGGGAGCATTTCCAGCGATGATACGACGATCACCTTTTCAGACGGGTGGGTTTTCGCAAGCGGCGGACTTTCAGGCAGCGGGTCGGCTTCGGGCTCGCTGCATGGTTCCCCTTCATCACCGCCGCCAAGCCCTCCTCCTCCTCCGCCACCGCCGCCACCCACCAGCTTTCCCTTTTCGTATCCGGCCACCACGTATCCGATAGCCATCCCGCCGGCCGACACATGGACGGATAACGCCGTATCAATCGGCGGCGGTGTTTTCCTCGGTGGACCGCAATTCAACCAGGACGCCTATGGGCAGCCCTGGTCCCTGGCAACGCCGCCCAACAATGGGACCGCCGACCCGGCTTGGTCGGGCGGCGGCAACGAGGAAAGTCTGCTTGAGGTTGGGGCCGAAAGTTCGGTAGAGACGATTGTTTCGGCGCTTGAGAATGGCATCGTTCCCGGAGAGGCAGGCCTCGTCGAAGCCGTCGATTCCGCCGAGACCGCAGCAGGAATATTTGGCGCCGAGGTCACGCTCGCGCACGACGTTCTGTCCGCCACCGCTCTGGTGCCGACGGCGATGCAGTCTCTGTTCGTCAACAACGACTATAGCGGTGTAAACCAGATCGAAAGCAGTCTGCAGACCGCAAAGACAAAGTTCCTGACCTCGCTCGGCACTTCACTCCTGAGCACTGCTGTCGGATCTTATTTGGGCGGCGTATTCAAAAACGCGATCTGGGGCTCGGCTGACGGCGCTCAGTACTTTTTTGCCCAGGTCGGGAGCAACACGCTCACGGCGAGTGGCGGCGCCAATTATTGGATCCTCGGCAGCGGCGCAGGCGACACCATCAATCTCGGGCCCGGCAACGTCACCGTGCTCGAACCCGGCGGCAATAATCAGTTCGTCAAGGTTGGGGCCGGCAATGACATGCTTGCCGGCAGCGCCGGCGGGCTCGACACCATGATTTATTCGGCATCGGCAGGGGCGTTTTCCGCGAGCCACACCGCGGCGGGCGCCTTGCAGCTAACCGGACCGCTCGGCACCGACACCCTCGACCGCGTCGACCAGGTGCGCTTCAGCTACGGAGTGCTCGATACGGCCTATGACTTCGACGGCGGCGGCACGAGCGGCCTCTTGCTGCGCAATTCGTCCAATGGACAGTTTGAGGTCTACGACATCGCCAACAATGCCATCACCTTTGCGCAGAGCATGGGCCAGGTCGGGCTGGAATGGCAGATCGCCGGTCTCGGTGATTTCACCGGCAGCGGCGGCACCGACATGCTGATGCGCGACACCATAACCGGGCAGTTCGAGGTCTACGACATCGCCAATAACGCCATCACATTCGCGCAGGGCATGGGCCAAGTCGGGCTGGAATGGCAGATCGCCGGCTTCGGCGACTTCACTGGCAGCGGTTTGAGCGACATGCTGATGCGCAATGTCCACACCGGTGCCTTGGAATTCTACGACATCGCCAACAATACGATCATCGCGGCCGGCGGCATGGGCCAAGTGGGCCTGGAGTGGCAAGTCGCAGGCTTCGGCGATTTTGCCAGCGACGGCACGACCGACATGCTGATGCGCAACAGCAATACGGGCCAGTTCGAAATCTACGACATCAGAAATAACCAAATCACATCCGCCGCCAGCATGGGCCAAGTCGGGTTGGAATGGCAGGTGGTCGGCTTCGGCGATTTCGCGGGCAACGGCACCAGCGACATGCTGATGCGCAACAGTCATACCGGACAGTTTGAACTCTACGACATCTCCAACAACCGGATCACGTCCGCGGCCAGCATGGGTCAAGTGGGCCTCGAATGGCAGGTGATCGAATTCGGCACCTTTAACGGCGATTTTACCGCCGACATGCTGATGCAGAACGTCAACACCGGAAAGTTCGAGGTCTACGATATCAACAACAATCAGATCACTTCCGCGACCGGCATGGGACAGGTCGGGACACAATGGATCCCCTCCGGACCGTCCAACCTTGCGGGCGTCACGACCGCACAAATCACGCAGGCGATGGCCGCATTTGCACCGGCGGACGGCGTGCCCCCAGTCGGCCAGCAGATCGATCTGCCCGCAGTGCAGGCGAGCGGCGCAAGCCTGTTTGCCGCATCCAGCAGTCCTCGACCTGGAGCCTGATCCGGATTTGCGTGAACGGCCGCACCTGCGGATGCGTGTGGCCGGATCTCCAGTTCGACAGTGCGATGGCATAGCGTGGCATGATTACTTCGTACCGCCGCGTTTGGGTGCGAATGGCTTTAATCGCAGGCGTGTGCGGTGGCCGGGCGCGTCAGCCGCCTCACCGTCCGGCATCAGACCCTGATGATAGAGCTTTTGCCATTTGCGATGCTGCTCGTCCGAGCCGGGCTCTTTGAGCTTGGCATTGAAGTTGAGCCGGCTCGCATTCCAGTCGTCGTATTGCCGCTTCAGGTCGGGCGCGTCCGACAACAGCCGCTGTTCCGGCTCCACGCTTTCGAGCGCGCCGCGGGGCAGCGGCCAGATGTGGCAGATCGGCTCGCCCTTCTCAAAACGCACCGGCGTGCCGGGCCGGGTGAACTTCCAGTTCATGGTGAATGTGTAAGGGGCCCAATCCGTCTCGACGATGGCAGTCAACGGCGCAATCGCATCCTTCGGCCGATTGATCGGACCTTGGACCAAGAGGTCGATGCCGGGCTCGCTACGAAACAGACAGGGGATATGAAACGTCAGAATACCGTTTCCGAAATGGCTGACCGCCGGAGGCACAACGCCGGGGTCGCCCAGGAGACCGATCGCCGAAAGCTCGGATTTGCCGTTCCAACCGGCCGCAAAGCTGCCCGGACAAAGAATTTCCCAGCCGTGCGCATTGGCGATGGCGAGGGGCAGGCAACGGTAGGCGAAACGATCACCCGTTGCATCCATCCAGGCACGCTCGACTGGAGCGGGACGAATTTCAAATTCGTGACCGTCGAGAACATACGCGGTTAGCTTCATCTGACTCACCGCCTGTATTTGCCGGCTTGGTAGAACTGTTCACAGATCGATGCTCCTATCCGGTGAAGCACCGTCTCGGCCCTACGGCGATACAGGTCGCGGATTCGCGCGCGTCCCTTGTATTCGCCGCAAGTTGGGAGAGTACCTGCCATACGTCCGGCGCCGTGAGGCCGTACCGCTCCCGCAGGGCGGTAGAATCAAGCGTCGTGTTGGCCGGTGTTGAGCCTTCCGGCAAACCTGCCGATCGTGCGCTGGTTTCTTTGACCAGCAACGGGTCTGCATTGCAGTACGTCGCAAGGAAGCGGCCGACTTCGGCGTAGCTCACATCGCGCGGACCGGTGAACTGAAAGATCCCCGGCAGGCGATCTTGCAACAATGCAATGATGGCGGCGCACACCAGATCGGTCGGCGTCGGCGCCAGCGTCATGTCGCTAAAAGCGCCGATGGTCTTTCCGGCGGACAAATCGGCGATCCATCCGTCGAGCAGAGCCATTCTGGCCGAGACGACTTTGGCGAGCCGCAAAATGCCAGCCGAAGCAACCCGCCGCCATGCGATCGCTCAACGCAGTCTCGGTACGCGCCTTTTGGCGACCATATTCGCTCACCGGCGAATGGGGCGCATCGGGCGCAACGTGCGGCGTCTGTCCATCGAAGACCTGGTTGGTCGAGAGAAATAGGACGTAGATGCCGCGGGCGAGGAATTTGTCAGCGAGCGCCAGCGTCCGCTCCACATTGATGAGGGCGGTGCCTTTGGGATCGGCCGCACAGGCCGCAATGCGGGCGATGGCCGCGCAGATGCAGACGGCCTTGGTCTGAGGCGGCGGTTCAAACAAATCGATATCGGCCGCAAGATCGAGGAATGGCCGCTCGGCGGAAGCCAACTCGCGACGCCGCGTCGTCGCTGCGGCCGCCAACCCTTGCGACTGCATTGCACGATAAGTTGCGGCGCCGATTTCGGAGTCGCCGCCGACGATCAGGAACATCCGTCAAAGCCCGCTCGTGACCCCGCCCGCTCTCGCCGTCAGGCCACTTTTTCTTTCATCTTCAATGACTTGGAAACGCGGTCGGCAATCTGGTGCGGCGCCAGTCCATAGACCTCAAACAAATCTTCCTGCAAGCCGTATTTGTGCGGGAAGGCGTCCGGCAGGCCGATCCGCAGCATCGGCGGCAGCGACACACCAAGCTTCTCCACCAGCAAGTCGGTGACGGCAGACCCGAAGCCGCCAATCATTGTCCCCTCCTCGACTGTCGCCACCAGTTCGGCGTCGCGCGAGAATTCGAGCACGGTCTCTTCGTCGAGCGGCTTGATCGTGTGGAAATGCACGACCGATACGTCGTGACCGTCTTTCGCCAGTTGCTCCGCAGCGGCCAGACTGTTTGTCGTCATCACGCCTGTCGCCATCAGCACGATCGAACGCCGGTTGCGCGCGCGCCGCATCGGGATGGCCTTGCCGATCGCAAAGCCGTTTTCCTCGCGGCTCACAACCGGATCGCCGCCCTTGGCAAGCCGGATGTAGATCGGCCGGGGCCAATCCAGGGTGCAATTCATCAGCCGCACCATTTCCTTGGCGTCGCAGACCGCGGTCACCGTCATGTTCGGAAGCGCCCGCATGATGGAAATATCTTCGATCGCCAGATGCGTCGGGCCGAGCGGGGCATAAACCAAACCGCCCCCGTTGCCGATCAGCCGCACCGGCAGGTCATGCAGGCACAGATCGATGCCAACCTGTTCGTAGCAGCGTCGCGTGATGAAGGTCGCGATGGTGTTGACGTAGGGGATATACCCCTCCATCGCCAATCCCGCCGCCATGCCGATGCAATTAGCCTCGGTGATGCCCTCCATGTACCAGCGATCGGGCATTTCCTTTTGCATATTGGCAAGCAGGCCCGGGCTGAGATCGGAGCCGATAAACAGCACGCGCTCGTCCCGCTTGGCGAGATCGTAGATCATGTTGAGGCAGGTGGCGCGCATGTTTACTCCAGAGCGGCATAGAGCTTGGTGACGACGTCATTGGCGATCTTCGACTTGTGATGCCAGTTGGCGTCGTTCTCGGCGAAACTGATGCCCTTGCCCTTGACGGTATGACAGATGATGGCGCTTGGGCGATCGGTCGCCAACGGCAGGCGGTTGAAGACTTCGCGTAGCGCGTCGACATTGTGACCGTCGACATCCGTGGCCGCAAAGTTGAAAGCGCGCCATTTGTCGAGCAGCGGTTCGAGATCCTGAATCTCGCGGGTCGGCCCTGCGGACTGGATCTTATTGTAATCGATGACCGCTGTGAGATTGGACAGCCGGTGCTTGCCCGCACACAGAGCCGCCTCCCACACCGAGCCTTCGTCGATTTCGCCGTCACCCATGACCACGATGACGCGCGAATCGCGCTTCTGGATGCGCGCCGCAAGCGCCATGCCGACTCCGTAGGAGAGTCCGTGGCCGAGCGCCCCGGTCGAAGCCTCGACACCTGGGATCTTCGCAGCTTCTGGATGCCCGCCAAGGATCGAGTCGCGCCGACAAAACGTATCGAGCGCTTCGTAGGGAATGAAGCCCTTCTCCGCCAGCATGACGTATTGGGCAATGCAGCCGTGCCCTTTGCTCAGGATCATACGATCGCGCCCGGGCCATTTCGGCTCGTTCGCGCGGAAATCGCAGAACATCGTCATAAAGCACGCGCATGATCTCGACGAGCGACATCGAGGAACCGACATGGCCGCGCTCGCCGCCGTGCAGCGTGCGAATGACGAGGCGCCGCAACGCTTTTGACCGCTCATCAAGCGGAGGGGTTGCCAGATTTAGAAGCTGCGCCACCTGAGCTCCAGCCATCACTCACTCCTCCAGCTTTTCCGGCAACGCTGCCAGAAATTCCCGCGCCCGCGAAAGCTGCCTGGCCTTGGCTTCGGCCCAGCTGCCGGAGTCGCCCGCAAGGACGCGCCGCTGCCAGCGTTCGGGGATAAACTCGTTCAACAGGATAAGCACCCAGCGAAGACCGAACAGCGGCAAGTAGGCGCGCAACCTTTCGGCAAAGGCCCGATCGCCACCGTACAGCTGCAGCGCCGCCTGCCGGAAGCGCCTGTGCTGGCGCGACGGCAGCGGTGATCCCGGATGCAACAAGATATCGGCCGTCAGCTTCACCGGATCGTCCCAGCCAAAATACTCAAAATCCACAAACGCAAGCGACCCATCGCTTCGGCGCATGCTGTTGTGAAAGCCAAAATCCGAAGGTACGAGGCTGCGCCATTCCTGCGGAAGTTCACGGCCAAAATCAAGGCCGGCGGTGGTCATCAGCGCGCGCGCCGCGCGGCCCGCCTCTCCCCTCGCAGGATTAAGCGAATAGTCAACAAATTCAACCAGTTCCGCCTCATCCGCGAGCGCCCTCAAGCGCGCCATTCGCGCTTCGATCTGGCGCTCGATCTCGGCGCCCGACAGGCACGCTTCCGACGCCGACGGCTGTTCGGCCGCCCACGCCGTGCCGCGCAGTTCGTGAATTGCGGAAAGAAATGCGACGGCCGCGTCAATGTCGGCATCCCCTACTTCGGCAACGGTACGGCCATCGATCCAGCTCAGCAGCACGTAGCCCAGCGCGGCATCAACTCCCAGCACGCGCGGAACGGCATCGATACGATAGCGCTCCATCAACCGCAGCGCCCCGACCTCGGTGGACAGCCGGTCACGCGGATCGCTCGCGCGTGGCGGATACTGTTTAAGTGCGAAGGCACGTTCGCCGTCGCGGACGCACCAGATGCGGCTATTGCGGCCGCCCGACTGAACCATGCTCAGTTCAAGCGCACGGTCACCCACAAGCGCACGCGCCACGCTGGTGGCTTCAGCCAAAGTCGCATCAGCCGCCTGCAAAAACCTGCTCCTCGATGTCGCGCCAGCGCGCACAAACGACGAATGGAGTATCTGCCTGGGCTTGTTCGCGGTCCGACAAAAGGATGCGCCTCACCGAGGGCGGAAAACCGGGGTCGCTCAGCACTTCTTCGAGATCGTCGATGAAATGTGTGCAGGAAAGTGCACCGATGCGCGCGAGCTTTTCAGCGCGCGTGCTCTCAAAGAAGACACTCGACGCCGCCACGCCGTGTTCGCTGTCGAGCAGTCGTTGCGCCGCCAGCCAATCGCGTGCAGCCTGGCGCAGATTGATCCGGTCGGGATCGTAGTGGCCGAACTCGGTCTTGTGGCTGACAATCATGACTGAGCATCCCTCAGCGCGGCAGCGGCGAAGAAACGCCTCAAAGCCATCGATCAGCCTGGCGCGGGCGATACCCTTGCCGTAGACCTGCCCCTGCAGACGTTGCCACGCAAGTTCACCGTCGGGGAGAAGCCGAATCGCGTCGCGAACCGCCTGCTTGCTGCCGACAAAAGCCGGATCGATCAAACCGCACTGCTTTGCCATCGCGCAAAACACGTCGTCGTAGGTGACGATGGTGTTGTCGAAATCAATGCCGATCCGTAGTTTTGGCACCATGGCGGACGGCGTGAATTTCCTCTTGGTCGCTCTCAATATGATTTCGGGCGGTCAGCGCGCAGCCAATCCTGGCTTTGCTCGCCGATCCAGCGCGCGGCATCGGACACCGTGGCAAAGCCGTCAACCCGCTGCTCTTCGCTGTTGGGATGCGTCACCCGGACGTAAAATCCAGATGCAGTCCTCATTTCACAGATTTCGAAGCTGGGCGAGACGCTGCGCTTGAGTTCGCCAACTTCCACCTTGGGTGCCACGCATAACGCAAATAGATAATGCGCCATGCGAGAGAACCCAGTGTGAACGACCTCGTCATTCATCGAAAATATGAAGACATGGGTGAAATATTTTTCAAGGAGCGCCTTAAGTTCGTCGCCGCTCTTGCAGTTGATATGCCCAGCCTTACTCAGTGGAGAGGCGTAGTGCTGCGATTCCAGCGAAGGCGTGCCGATTATGAGCAGGCCGTCTTCGGTCAGCGAACCGCACAAATTACACAAGATAGGCATGCTCATCGCTCGGCGCGATGTGCTCGATCACGTCCAGACTGAACAATGCCTCATGCTTGCGCGGCAATCGGGACTCCACGATGTCATGCACTTCGGCCTTGAGCGGCCAACGATTGTCGTGACGGGCCCGAATATCCTCGATGAAGACCGGATCGAAATCATATACTGTGACGTCCGGGACTTCCTGAAGAACGACCCGCGTACCAAATGCGTCGCCGCAACCGACTTCGCCGGCATTGCTGCGGCCGCTCAACATTTTGGAGACGAATTTGTAGCGCGCGAGGAGAAACGTCAGGCGCCGCGGGTCGTCGTACCAGACCTGGTTGGTCATGAGACCAAGCGAGGTCAGACCAAACGAGTTCTTCAAGTCAACGCAACGGTTGTACTGCGGCTCACGGGTTTCCTCGGATTCACCTTCCGAATTCGGACGTAACGGCCGCGGCCGGATAATGTGCCCTCGTCTTTCTTTCTTCGTTTCAAGCGGAGCGCCGAATTCGGTCTCGTCATCATATATTCTCGGCGCATCGACGCTCAAACGCATGACAAAGCTTGAATTGTGGTTCGGCGGCTTCTTGCGGCTTGTTGACCGCAGCGCATCTACACTTCCTATGAGCGAGAGGCCAAGCAACAGGCCGCCGCCAACCGTCGCGATTGGCGCACCAACCCACGGCCCGAAACTCATCGTCTTTCGCAGGTTCGCCGTTGCGCGGCGCACGAGACGCCGCACTATGTTGACAGGAATGAAGCGAACGTCTGCGGGTATCGCTCCGGAACGGATCAAGCGCGCGCTTTCGCCAGCCATGATGTGGGCAAACTCGCCGCCCTTGTCGCTGATCCGCGGATTCTTACGAAAACGATGATACGGCCGCCCACCTTCATAAGCGGGACAATCCGATCGATCAGTTCGTCTCCGTATCTCAGATCGGATTCCGCTAGCTCAAGCAGGCAAATGTCGATTTTTCCCTTCAACGCGGCATACCGTTGAGCCGGCATTTTCAGGAATGGCATGCAGCGCAGCCGATAAACCCGCTCACCGTTATCGGCAAGCGCTACGGAAAGGGCCGTCGGCTCATTCGACAGCAATAGCAGCCGCTGTTTGTTGTCGGCAAAGAAAGGCTCAAGCTCATCGAGAACGGCCCTAAAGTCGGGCCAATCGGGATGCCATGGCAGCACGTGGGGCGGCTTGCCGGTGAGCGCATATTTGGCGCGCTGGAGTAGCCATTTGGTCAACCAGTGATCCGCTGCGGGAAGCCGCAGCGCATAGCGCCATTCATCTTCGTCGAGCCGATGGCCTTTTGCATCGTAGAACGCTGCCATAGCCCCGTACCAATAGGGATGGCCGCGGTGCGGACGAACCTTGGCATTAAGCAAGTTCTCAACGCCGGAAACAAATGCGTCGGCCTCCGCGATTGTGCTCGACAGCGCGGAAGGGGGCTCGCCGGCATGGAAGAGCAATGTTTGGTGCGCATTTGCGCGGTGCGCTGTCGTCGTCCATTCATTCAAACTGGCTGCCAGTCGGCGGGGCTCAATCGGCCCGGAGCGCAAAAACGCCGCTTCATGACTTCGCGGCTGCAGCTCCACGACCAGATATTCGTCGGAATCCCGAATGGCCTCTACGTTTCCCGAAGGGCACATCTCCGGGATGAATGAATAGTCGCACGACGAACCAATAACGAAGTCCAACACCTCAGGGCGCACACACAGCATGTGCATCAGATAAAAGCGCCCTATCATCGTTTTGCCATCAACTCGCCAAAACAGGCGGTTGGTATGCGAATTGTGGCTGTAGGGAATATTGACTGTATTCGCCAAGGTGGCCGGATGGAGATGATTGAGGGCCCACTCCATCAACTGCCGCGGCTGCAATACCATGGCACGCTTCGCCATCGGAAGGCGACTTTCCAGCCACGGGACCGCATCCTCAAGCACAACCTGGCAATTGCCGACAACGACGGCACTCGCGCCTTTGAGCATTCGTTTTAGAGCGTTGCCCAACGAGCCGTCGGCGATGATGTAATCCGACACGAGGAAGAAGAAACAGGTGTCGACCATTGCCGCGCCGGCACCGCGCACCGCTTCCGTGTACGCAAGCGTAATTGTCGTGGAATAATTGCCGTCAGTAATTAGATGATCGATCGGTCGAATGACCACCTTGCAGGACGCGGAAAGCTCCTTAAAACCAGGATGCTGCCGGATGTAAGCTTCATCGTCCGCGCTAGTCAGAATAATGAATTCGGTCGGCAAGGCCGCGGCGACCGCCGGGATGTTGCCAGGTGCAAGCATGGTCGGCAGGCTGAACTCAAGGAAATGCCTGACGTAGTGATAGCCCCAGACTGGAACCAGCAGCTTGACGGCCTTAGGTGGGCCGCGGCAGCCCGTGCTCCGCCGCCGCAGCGCGGTCGACCAAAGGATCTCGCGAAATGACTTCGACTTTATTCATCGCAACTTCAGCGATTGCATGCGCTTGATGTTGTAGTAGCGATCATCGGTCATCGCGTTTGGCACCAGTCCGCCCAAGAACGCGCCCTTCAGGTCCACGATCGCATCTTGAACCGTGCGCGCCGCGACGAAGCCGAGTTCGCGCCGAATCTTCTCCGACGAAACATGGTAGGAGCGGTGATCGTCTGTCGGGGTCACAATGATGTCCACGCTTGGTCCAACCTGTTCGCGGACGAGATCGGCGATGGTCCGAACCTTCAAATTGTGATATCCGGCGTTCCAGGTCCTGCCGTTGATTGCCTCGTCGGGCTCCTCAAGGAGCCTGACATAGAGATCCGTCATGTCCTCAACGTGAATGTTGGGACGCAGCTGATCGCCACCGAAGACGGTGATACGACCGTTGTTAATCGCGTGGTTAGTGAGAATGTTCACTGTCAAATCCAGTCGCAGGCGCGGGGCGTAGCCGCAAACCGTGGCAGGCCGCAAGGTAACGGCGACAAATCCGGGCTCCCGTTCCTGGTCGAGAACCTCTTCGCACATTGCCTTATATTTTGAATAATCCGTCAGCGGCACGAGCGGCAGATCCTCGGTAACGTTGGGGTCGTCCTTGATGCCGTATACCGAAGACGACGATGCATAGATGAAGCGCTTTACGCCCGCGTCCTTGCTCGCCTTCACCAGCGGCCGGAAACAGTCAAAATTGATCGACTTGCCGAGCTCGGGATTAAGATCAAACGATGGATCGTTGGAAATGCAGGCCAGATGGATCACCGCGTCGCAGCCGGCCAAGGCCTTGGACACATCGGCCGAGCTGCGCAGATCGCCCTTGACCTGGATCAGATTTGGATCATCCGCGTGCTTCGCAAAAACGTCACCGTAGATGTAGAGATCGAGAACGGCGACCTCATAATCGGCCTTAAGCAGCTTGGGCACGAGGCTTGAACCAACGTAGCCGGCGCCGCCGGTGACCAGAACGCGCTTGAACCGCTTGGCCATAGTCCCTTCCGTTCCTTGCTTATGCCGGCACGCCGCTCGGTCGCGACAGATTTACGGCCGAGCTATACCTGCCGTCCCCAGCCCATGTCGATATCGAGGACAGCGTGGCACAGCGCCAGATGTGCGATCTCGACGAAACCGTATTCGCGCGACCGGACGTAAAAATTGACATCGCCGGTGCGCCGCAACTCATTCTCCTCGGTGAAGCCCGAAAATGTCGCAATCTTGCAGTCCCGGGTCCGGGCCGTTTTTACCGCGCCAAGAATGTTGGGTGATCGCCCGGAACTTGAAATCGCAATCAGAAGGTCGCCAGGGCGAGCATGAAAATCAAGCTGCTTGGCGAAAACATTCTCGTAGCCCAGATCGTTGCCCAGGCAGGTCAGCGCCGAAGGATCGTTGAATGCCAGCGAGCGCAGGCCGCCGTTCTTCGAGAAGTCGATGGCCAGATGACTCGCGATCCCGGCGCTGCCGCCGTTGCCGATGAAAATAATCTTGTTGCCGGCGTCGTGGGTATCGTGAGCGGATTTGCGGACCCACTCGCATCCCTCGGACAGCGACAAGTTCCGCGACGTGCGATCAGTCACTTCCGCAGCCCGCAACAGGCCGGCCAGCGTGCCGAAATACTGATCTAACTGTTGCTCACGCACGTGTTCCGTCCCATGCCTACTTCAGCAGGCCGTTAATGCCTTTGATCAGCGAGACCTTTTCGATCGATCGCCGGTGGCCAACAATTTCGACCTTCAGCGCACCGACCACATTGCCGATAAATCCGACTCGATCCATCGGCGCGCCCGCCGCAACCAGGGGCGCAGTGACGGCGAGAAACGCGTCGCCTGCGCCAACCGTATCGATGACGTTCTTGGCAAATGCCGGAATGGTATGGACGATGCCGCCGCTCTCGAAAGTCACGCAGCCGTGCTTGCCCTGGGTGACGATGATTTTCGAGCAGTCGACGTAACTCTCCGCCAGACGGCGCGCAATATCGCCCACATTCGAAACGCGGTCACTGACCGCAAGCCGCGCCTCCGGCGCATCTATACAGACATAATCCGCGCGCTTGTACTTGGTAATCAGATTGTACCCAAGGTTGGCACTATTGCTCTGGGTGTTCACGGCCAGAAAGCGCGCGTTCTTCGTCAGTGCATCGATCGACGAGGAGGCGATAAGGCCGTGGCCGAAATCCGTGGCAATCACCACGTCGTAGTCGGACGCGATCTCGGCGATCGCGTTGTCGACATTGGCCTGCACATCCGGCGGCAGCGCTTCGTCATTCATAAAGTAGACCTCGAACAGCTTGCGCATGTACGAGGGGTCAACGAAGCGGCGCTTCAAGGTGGTCGGCGCGCCCGGGCGCTTGAATGCCCTGAGCCCGACATTGGGTTTGAGGCTCTGACGGACAAGATCTTCGTGGCTGTCGAAATCGCCCAGGCAGGTCAGGACGTCGACCTGTTTGCAGAACGACGCCACGTGATTTGCGGCCGCGAACACCCCGCCGGCGAACAGTTCGCGATCCTGGTAACGGGTCGCGATCATGTTCTCCTTTGGCGTTTTGTGCATCGGCAGCACGTACTGGTATTCGTCAATGATCGCGTCGCCGACCAGCAGCACGCGATAATCGGCCACGCTCTCGATCAGATCGCAGAGTTCGCCGAGCCCGCCGGTTTGCCGCAGCGTATCGAGATGCTCGCGAATATGCGGCTCGAAGATGTTCAGGTGGCGGTTGATAAGCTCCGTCGAACTGAACGTTACTTCGTCGGTGAAATGAATCCGGCCGCCATGGGCCTCAACTGCGTCACGCTCCAGCGTGATCTTGCCGGTGATGTCGCCGTCCGGATTTTGGTAGTCCTGCCCTTTGATATAGATCGACGGCCGGATGCGCTCGATCGCGCTGACGGCGTCGGGCGCATCGTTGACGGCGACCCAATCGACGTATTCGAGTGTCGCCAGCATTTCGGCGCGCAACTCGGCATTGAACACCGGGCCGGCCCGGCCCCTTATTGACGAAACGGTCAGCCGTCACGGTAACGATCAAGATATCGCCCAGCTTTCGAGCCGCTTCGAGATGGCGCACGTGGCCGAGATGCAGCAGATCGAACGTGCCGTGCGCCTGAACGACGGTGCGCCCCGCGGCGCGCGATTGCTCGCAGATCGCCGCGACCTCGTCGAGCGTGCTGACTTTCTCGCGCGGGCTTACCGGACGGCCGACTGGCGGCTTCCGGATCAGCTTTGCGACGCTTGACTCCATCTCTGCCCCCCCAGATCGGCGCGGTCGGTGTCAAGAAAGCGGAACCAATCGCGCGTCGCATCGGCGATGCGGGATGCAGTCCATACCGGAGCATCACGCCAGTAGTCGATATTCTCCAGCATCACACGGACACCGTCGGCAAAGCTGACTTTGGGCTCCCACCCAAGTTCGCGCCGGATTTTCCCGATATCGGCCCAGGTGCAATCAGGCTCGCCAGGCCGCTTCGGGATCCGAACGCAAGGCGGCGACCCGAGTTGCCGCACCAGTTCGTTCACGCTGACCGGCTGACCACTGCCCACGTTGTAAGTTTCGCCGATTTTGTCACTCTCGGCGACGGCGATCAAGGCATCGACCACATCGGCCACGAAGGTGAAATCCCGGGTCTGCTCGCCGTCGCCAACGATCGTCAGCGGTTCCTTCGCCAGCAGCTGCGCGAGGAAGACGCCGAATACCGCGCCGTAGGTTCCACTGGTGCGGGCCCGCGGTCCATAGACGTTGAAGAAACGCACCGATACGGCCGGCAACTGATAGACCTTGGCCCAATGCATGACCAACTGCTCGCCAAGATATTTGGTCAGAGCGTAAGGGTAACGAGGATCGGCGGGCGCGGTCTCGGGCGTCGGATAGGCCGACGGAATGCCGTAACACGACGACGAGGCGACGTAGACAAGCCGCTTTACGGATGCGCGGCGCGCAGCTTCAAGGACGCAAAAGGTACCGTCGACGTTCGCACGGAAATAGGCCTCGGGTTCCTGGATCGAAGGAACTATGTCGGCGCGAGCGGCGAGATGGAACACCCGCTCAGCCCCGGCCATGGCGGCGGCGACGGCAGCCGCGTCGGCGACATCAGCTTCGATGATGCTCAGATGCGGATTTCCGTTGTGCTGTTTGAGGTTCGCCCGCCTGCCGACAACTAGGCTGTCCAGCACGCAAACCGAGCGGCCTTGAGCCAGCAGGCGGTCCACGAGATGGCTGCCGATAAATCCAGCGCCGCCCGTCACCAAATCAATCCCGGCTGGCACTTTTACCCACCCTCCAATACCACATCCCGAACGGGGCCGTTATGCGTGCGAAAATCGTCAATTTCAAGCAGCGATGCGCAATCGGGGCCGATAGGTTGCAGTCATTTTGCGACGCAACCAGGGCCTGTTCCGCAGAAGCGCCGCGGCGGCCGCCCAACATCAGCCAATCCCAACTTTAGCCTTCCTCCTACGCTGCTTTCGCGCGCAACGCATTTCGTGCCATATCGCGAAGCTGGGATTGTGCAGCGCATCAAAATGTGACGCTATCATCTTGGTGTGTGTTGCGCAAACCTTGTTGGGCTGCATGGCGCAAACAGTGGCGGTGGTCCACCGGCTCAGGTAAGGGCAAGTGAGGTTGAAGCCATTGGAGCGGCACAAGCCGGGTTGACCAGTGCGCGTGGCAAAATCAGAGCAATTCCGCTCGCCCGGCCAGCAGGGAGGGAACACGTTGCCAGCCGATAGCGGGCCGCAGCGCCACAAAGCGATACGTCAATGGCTCACATTTGCCTTGTCGCTTTTGCTTTCCGCAGTCGTGCTGTACTTCATTTTTCAGAAAGTCGACGGACGCATTCTCAGACAGTTATTCGAAACGCAGAACCGAGCTCTGCTGATAGCCGCAGCGCTGCTGATCGTCCTGCAGATTATTCTCGGCGGCGAGCGGTGGCGCGCCATTCTGTCGGCATTGGCGCGCGATCGACGGCCGCCCGCGGTCGATGTGCAGGCCGTGTATTACGCGAGCATCTTCTTCAATTGCCTTCCGGTCGGGACCCTCGGCGGCGACGTCGCCCGCGTCCTGCTGGCGCGCCGATTCGCCCTGTCGGTGAAACAACTTGTGCTATCTGTGCTGATCGATCGAATCGTCATGGTGGCGGCGCTGGTTCTGCTTGCAGCATTGACCCTGCCGGCCATTGCGCATCCGCTCGCTCGCGATGCGTGGTTCATCAGCATCGCGATCCTCGCCGCCGGTGTGATTGGTTTCCTGCTGCTTGAGCCGGTCGAACACATCCTCGGACGATGGCGCAGGTGGAATATCCTGCAGGTGGTTCTGCATGCTGCCGCCGAGTTGCGCTATATCGGCCGCGGACGCGGGATACTGGGGCTTGTATACGGCGTGCTCTCGGCCGCTTCCGCGGCGCTGGCCGGCTACTGCATTGCGCGCAGCCTCAAGATCGACATTGGACCGGTCGCGATTGCGGCCGCCATGTCGCTGATGTCCTTCGCCGTAGCGTTGCCGATCTCCGCAGCCGGCTGGGGCGTCCGCGAGGCATCGCTGGTGACATTGCTCGGCTTGATGGGTGTCGACCGATCGGCCGCGCTACTGCTGTCTGTTGAGTTCGGGTTGCTCACGACTGTATTGAGTTTGCCCGGCGGGATTATCTGGCTGATGCTTCGAGATTCCAACCGACCCGCAGCACCAATCAAAGCATAAGCCCCTGCCGCGGCAACGCGTCGACCGCATGTCGATGTTCGGCCCCGGATCTACGGAACCTCGCCCGTGCCCGCCATTATCGCAACTGCGTGCCCGAGCCGCTGCAGGACTACATACCCGCCTGCCCCAGCAGCAAACGCACAAATCGATAGGCCGAGAACCTGGTAGCGGAACAGCGGCTCCACGAGAAAACTGTACGTCACCATGTTAAGTAGATACGCAGCGACAATGGCGCTCATCGTCCAACGCAAGCCGGACGCGACCCAGAAGGACGCAGCCCAGCCAAAAATCATAGCTCCAAGAAGCGGCAGCCGAAGATCGTAATAGACCCACTGCCATACCCCAACCGCGCTTCTCATCAACCAGCCGTCCGAGACGTGGCGTGCGGTTAAAAAGCGATACGCATTATCGGGCATATCGCCACGCGCGAGAGTAACCTGATCTGACACCGCGGGATAAAAGCTGCTCTGCTGTTCCCCTCGGCAAGCCGGATAGATCGTATAACCCAGACAGTGCCAAGGCGATCCGTACGCAAAATCGATGAGGTTATCCCAAACATATTCGGCGACGGCAAGCGGATGGTAATAGAGGAATTCAAGCGCCGCGGACAGAAACATCCGGTCAGTGACCTGCCCCGACAAATCGGGAATGTTCCACATGACCTCGAAATAGTCGCGATTAGGGGCTGTGAACATTTCGCTCACCAGCTGCGTCGGCTTGCCTTCATACTGGCCGAACAGGTGCTGATAAGTCTCCTTCTGATTTCCGATCTTTCCGACAATATATCCGCGCAATCCGCGCGGTGGATTTTCGAAGAAGTGGATGAACGCCATCTGGAGCCGATCGGCAGCCACGCCGTGTAATTTCGCGTAAGGGGCTGCACGCACATATACGTTGAAAAACATTTGCCGCCCGAGCGCCGACGGCGCTGGGATCGCGTGCTCGTGGCGCATGGACGACTTTTCGAATGCTTTGATGCCGACGACGACCGCCACGAAAAGACCAGCGACGATACAGACGTGCTTGACTTGTTTTCGGTTGCCCAGCGCGAACAGCGTGAAAGCGCCCAAACATGCGGCGAAGAAGCCGATGACAGCGGGCTGGGCCAGATAAGCATAAATCGAGCATGCGGCAGAGAGATAAATGTACCTCGACGCGCGGGAGTGAAAGAACTGGGATGCAAAAGTGAGCGACGTCAAACCGAAAAACAAGCACGTCTGGTCGTGAAAGAATGTGTTCTCAAAGAAAAATGGCGTGAGCGACGCAAGGCAGATGACGGCTGATGCGATCCCTGCCTTTCGGTCGAAAGGCGCGAATGTCTTAAAGCTCAGCCATGGTATCAGCGCCGCGAACGCCGCTTGCATGACGAGAACCGGAACGATGGAGCCGGTCCTCGTAAAGCCGGTCAGCAGTATCAGAAGCGGGTAGCCGATTGTGTAATAGTAACTTCCGATCCCCCTATGGGCGAGCATTGCTGCGTATTTGAAGAAGTCAATGGAATCAGTAAAGAAGACAAAGCCGCCGTAGATTGCCGTCCAGCCTGCGATGAATGCTGAAATCGTTAAAATCGAAATCCCAGAACTGGCACCCAATGCATCCGCAACTTCAGCAAATTTTTTCATGGCTCGCGCGACCGTGAGCACAACAATTTCGTGTTTCGATCACGAGCGATGTGGCGCAAATGCATTTCGCGCTTTCGTGATTTTACGGCGGTAAGCTGCCGTCTAGTGATTTAGTCGACTGTGACGTACAGCGCCCAAGAGCCCTGAAAATTGGGAGCGCTGGATCAACGACAACGGTCGGATGAAGCAGCCACGGTTCGTCCCCCTATCGCTCCCGCAGTGCGTCTTCCTTGTAGCGCATCAGCGGCGACAGCAGATAGCTGATGATCCGCCGCTCGCCGGTCTTGATTTCGACGGTGACGGCCATGCCGGGCTCGAGGTTCACCATCTTGTCGCCGATCTGCATCTGCGTGGTGTCTAGCGCGACGCGCGCGTCATAGACGAGTTCCTGCCCGGGCGGCTCGCTTGAATCCGCGTCGATTTTCTTCTGCGCCTCGCCGTTGGCCTTGTCCCCGGGTTTCTGCCGCTCCATCGAATCCTGCGACACGCTCAACACCTTGCCGTGCAGCAGGCCGTAGCGGCTGAAATTGAAGGTGTCGATCTTGATCTGTGCGTCCTGCCCGACTTCGATGAAGCCGATGTCGCGGTTCTGCACACTGGCGTCGATCAGGAGCTTGCTGTCGGCCGGCACGATCGCGAGCAGGGTCTGCGCCGGGGTCACTACGCCACCCACCGTATGGACGGCCAATTGCTGTACGGTACCGTCGACCGGCGCGGCGAGCCTTTGCAGGGCGGCGCGATGCCTTGCCTTCACGAGATCCTCGCGGGCGTCATGCGCCTTGCGCTGAGCGTCGTCGAGTTCGCTGTACCGGGTGCGGCGGAATTCTGCCTCGGTCTGCGCCCGTGACTCGGTGATGGCGGCGAGCGTTTCCTGCGCCTCGCGGCTCTTGCTCTTCTGCACGTTGAGCTCGTGCTGCTGCTCGACATAGGTCTGCAGCAATTCCAGATAATTGGCCTTCGACCCGGTCGAATGATTATAAAGCGTTTCAACGATGTCGAGACGCTGCTTCAGCACCGGCAACACCGCCGCGATCTTGGCCACGGTTGCGGTCGCGCTGTCCAACTCGGCCTGCTTTTCGGCCCGCTGCCGCTCCAGAACCAGAAGCTTGGCGCGCTGCTCACCAACCTGGTCGATAAGGAACTTGCGCTGCATGGCAACGAGATTTGCCGGCGCGTCGGGCGACGATTTGAAATTCTCGAACGGATCGCCAGGTTCCAGTTCCGCTTGGAGGCGAGCAATATCGAGCTCGGCGGCGATAAGATCGCCCTGGGCGCGTCTCAAGATCGGCTTCATTCAGGGTCTGATCGAGTTCGATCAAGGTCTGCCCAGCCTTGACCTGCTGACCATCCTGGACGTCGATCGAGCGCACCACGCCGGTCTCGAATGGCTGAATCACTTTGGTACGGCCGTCCGGAATGATCTTGCCCTGCGCCGATGCGACGATGTCGACCTTGCCGACGCAGGCCCACACGATCGCCAGACTGAACAGAGCCATGATCGTGTAGGCGATGATGCGCCCGGTCGGCGACGCCGGCGTCTCCACGATCTCCAGCGCCGCGGGCAGGAAGGCGCGGTCGTCGTCCTCCCAGCGCGTCTTGTTGCGCAGATATACGACGGCGCCGCTAAATGACTTCATGGATACCGGCCTGAAGGCGGTGGAGCTTGGCGTAAGGTCCGCCCAGCCTGATCAGCTCGTCGTGGGTCCCATCCTCGACCAGTCTGCCGCGATCGAGCGCGATGATGCGGTCGGTACGCCGCACTGTAGACAGGCGGTGGGCGATGATGAATACCGTGCGGCCCCGGGCGATGTCCTGCATGTTGTCCTGGATAATGCGCTCACTCTCGTAATCGAGGGCGCTGGTCGCCTCGTCGAAGATCAGGATACGCGGATCGGTGACAAGAGCCCGGGCGATGGCGATGCGCTGGCGCTGGCCGCCTGAAACCGTGCTGCCGCGTTCGCCGACGATCGTGTCGTAGCCTTCGGGCAGTTCGAGGATGAAATCGTGCGCGCCCGCGAGCTTGGCGGCGCGGATGACGCGCTCAATCGGCATCGCCGGGTCGGCAAGCGCAATGTTATCGCGCACCGAGCGGTTGAACAGGACATTGTCCTGCAACACGATGCCCATCTGGCGCCGCAGCCAGGAGATATCGACCATGCCAAGATCGGCGCCGTCGACCATCACACGGCCGCTCTCGGGCACGTAGAGCCGCTGGATGAGTTTGGCCATCGTACTTTTGCCCGAACCCGACGGACCCACGATGCCGACAACCTGCCCGGGCGGCACGGTGAAATTGATGTCATGGAGAATTTCCGAGCCGTCGACGCGATAGCGAAAGACGACATGCTCGAAGCTGACTTCGCCGCGGATCGGAGGCAACGCCACCCGCGTCGGACTGAATATCGGTTCGGCCTTGGTGTTGAGAATGTCGCCGAGCCGCTCGACCGACAGCCGCGCCTGATGGAAATCCTGCCAAATCTGGGCCAGACGGAGCACCGGCGCGCTGACCCTGCTGGTCAGCATGTTGAATGCCACCAGTTCGCCGACGCTCAGCGAACCCTCGATGACCAGTTTGGCACCGAAATATAGCACGGCCGCCGTCACGAGCTTGCTGACCAGCTGAACCAGATTGCTGGCGGTATTGCCGAGCCGCAGCACGCGGAAACTCGCCGCCACGTAGCCCGCGATCTGCTCCTCCCAGCGCCGCTGCATTTGCGGTTCGACCGCCATGGCCTTGAGCGTTTCCACCGCAGTGACGCTCTCAACCAGGAACGCCTGGTTCTCGGCGCCGCGCAGGAACTTCTCCTGCAGACGCTTGCGGAACAACGGCGTCGCAGCGGCCGAAAGCCCGAAATAGAACGGGAACGAGATCAGCACCACCAGGGTCAAGAGCGGCGAATACAGGAACATCACGCCGAGAAACACGAAAGTAAAAAACAGATCGATGAGCAGCGTGAGCGCCGAACTGGTGAGAAAGTTGCGTATGTTTTCGAGTTCCCGCACCCGAGCGACCGAATCGCCGACGCGGCGCGCCTGGAAATAGGCGAGCGGCAGCGCGGTCAGATGGCGGAACAGCCGCGCGCCGAGTTCGACATCGATTCGGTTGGTGGTGTGAGAAAACAAATAGGTGCGCAGGATGGTCAGAACCGTCTCGAAGACCGTGACCGTGATCAGCCCGATGACCAGCACGTCGAGCGTCGACATGCTGTGATGCACGAGCACCTTGTCGACGACGACCTGGAAGAACAGCGGCGTAACCAGCGCAAACAGCTGCAGGAAGAACGAGGCGACCACCACCTCGCCAAGCTGATGCCGGTATTTGTGAATGGCCCCCAGAAACCAGGTGATGTCGAACCGCCGCGACAGGTCGACCAGGCCGGCTCGCCGGGTCATCAGCACGACGCGGCCGTCGCAGGCCTCCTCGAACTCCGCCTTGGTCATCAGGTGCGGGCGCGGCGAGCCCGGCGCCTGGACCAGGATCTTGTCGTCGCCGGCCTTGCCGAGCAGCAGGAAGCCGCCGTCGCGCAGCGCCGCGATCGCGGGCAGCGGCGTCGTCTTTAGCCGCTCCCAGGTGACGGTGCGGGTCCGCGCCTTGAGGCCGAATTCCTTGGCACAGCGCAGCATTTCCTGCACGCCGATCGGCACGCCGCCAAACTGATGCCGGATCTGGTTCGGGTCGGCGCCAATGTCATGAAACCGCAACAGCATGACCAGGGCGGCCAGCCCGGGGTCCGGCTTCGGCGCCATATTGGGTGTTATGTTGGTGGGTTGATCTGCCATTACTGCCGCAAGCTATTGGATCGACACCTGAATTGCCTTCATCTGAGTCGCGATGCGGCTTGATGGTTCACTTGCGACCGCCACAGCACGCGGCAATCACAGCCCAACATCCTGTCAATCGGGTTCCACAGGCGGCCAAATCTTGGTCGACAGAGGTAAAAATTCTCTGCAGTGCCATGGGTTGTCGGCCGCGCCCTCACCTCGGAGCGTGCAAACCTAATGCTGATTTACGTCCGCCCCAAGCGACTGACAAGGAAAATTACCGGCGTTATCCGGCATGCCGGCTCGGCGGACCGGCGAGGAACGGACAGCGCCCTTGTGATAATGTCCCTGCCGTGCTTGAGAGCAGCGGGACCAAGAGGCGGCAAATGACCGAGAAGCAGGCGCAAAGCGCGCCCGAAGCCTACTGGGATCGGGCCGGGGAAGAGGGCTATGGCCGGGCGATGTACGTCAGCGCCGACGTGGAATTGCATGTTCGCGGCCGGCTCTGGGGGATCGCCATCGAGATCGCCGACGCGCTCGGCGTCGCCCGCGACAGCCGCGTGCTGGATTTTGGCTGCGGCGACGGCGCCTTTGCCAACCAAGTGCTGGCAGGCTGTTATCGTGCAGTCGACGGGCTCGACAAGGCCGAGAATGCTATCCGCCGCGCTCAAGCCGAGGCAAGGCCGAACGCCAGCTATAGGGCCACCGATCTCGTCGCACTCGACTACGATGCCCTGCCGCGCTACGACGCCGCTTTCCTGATGGGTATTCTTCATCACGTCAAAGCGGCGACGCCCACGCTCGTGCGGCGCTGGCACGGCGCACCGGCAAGATGATCGTACTGGAGCCGAACGGTAATCATCTGATGCGGAAGGCGCTGGAGCTGACACCATCTTATCGCGCCGCCGGCGAAGACAGCTTTCGCAGCAAGGACCTGATGAAGATCTTCGCGGCGGCAGGCTGGCAGACCGTAATTTGGCGGCGGCTCAATCTGTTTCCCAACTTCACGCCGGGCGGCATCTACCGGTCTGTTGGCGCCGCTCGAGCCGTGGGTCGAAACGCATCGCTTCTGGAAGGCGCTGTGCACGGTCGATCTCTATGGACTGTCCGCCAACCCATAACAGCCGAGGCGCACGGCCCTGCCTATGCGAGTCTCTGCCCGACACCGCTGCTCGATGTGCATCGTCCCGACAGACGCCGGAGCCAGCTTGCGATGACGCGCCTGTTTCCAGCCGAGGTGGCGATGACGCCCGCGGCTGCGCGGCTGCACGAACCGGATAACATCCTCGATCCCGGGCATCAGGCGCCGCTCGACCTGACCGTGTTCGTCTCCTGTTACAACGAGCAGGACTATATCGTCGACACGATCGAAACCATACGCGATGCGCTTAACGAGGTTGGCGGCATCCGTTACGAAATTATCGTTGTCGACGACCGCTCACGCGACCGCTCCAGTGAAATCGTCAAGGCCTATATCGGCGCCCACCCTGAGGAGCACGTCATTCTGCGCACCAACCTGACGAACCGCGGTCTGGCGCAGAATTACTTTGACATCGCCTTCATCGGCCGCGGCAAATATTATCGGCTGGTCTGCGGCGACAATGCCGAGCCGAAGGAGACGATGACGGCGGTGTTCGGCGCGATCGGCCAAGCCGACATAATCGCTCCCTATTACGTGACAAGTGAAGGCAAAGGGCTGTACCGCCGCTCGCTGTCCAGCGGTTACACGAGCCTGGTCAATCTCATCAGCGGCTATCGTCTGCAATACTATAACGGGCTTGCCGTCCACCTGCGCTACAACGTCATGCGCTGGCATCCCAGCACCCGCGGCTTCGGTTTCCAGGCCGACATCATGTGCATGCTGCTCGACCAGGGCTTTTCCTACAAGGAAGTTCCGGTCAAGACGGTCGAACGGCGCGCCAGCAAGTCGAATGCACTGACGCCGCGCAACATGCTCTCGGTCGCGCATACGCTGATCGATCTGTTCTTCCGCCGCATCGCCAACTGGGTTTATAGAAGGCGGTGAGGGTCGCCAGTGGAGGCGACTAAATGTTCTGTGGGTCTCGACAAGGCAAACTAATGCGCGCGCACTACGGACACGCTGTCAATCTTGTCGCCATCACCATATTCGTGTTTGGAGTTTACTTTCTCTTTGCGTCACTTCCGACCCATCCGACAAGCGTTGTCGATGAATTCGGCGCGCTGCCTCATCACGCATCTCAGGAAATGCCTCCACCGAAGCCGGCTTACAACGCTGCATTGCTGCCGCAGCTCTCGCCGGGACAACAGATTAATTTCGGCACAGGCAAGGACAACCGCGCCCTGATTTCCGGTTGGAATGCGCCCGAGCCGGGAGGCGTCTGGTCGAAGGGTCACACCGCCGCAATTGGATTTTCTGTACATTGCCAACGGTGCGTGATCAACGATCCCGTGCTTCTTTTGAGCGGCGATCTCCTTCTGCTTCCGGAGCATCCTTCGCAAATTATGAAATTTTGGGTGAGGGGAAAGAACGTAGATACATTAAGGCTCTCGATGCCGCCGAACAGCTTCGCGGTTCAGCTTGGCAACTTAACGATCAGTGACGGGAACTCCTGTCGCACTTTCCTTTCAGCTCCCAAACGCATTCATTCCAAAAGGTGACCACCGCATGCTCGCCTTTCGCATCTCAAGCCTGCGCCTAGTCCCACAGTGATGACCGACGGCCATAGTGGTCCTGAAGCCACGATTTCGCTGGTGCTCGAATGACAACTGAGGAACAAGCTTTCGCCACTGATCAATCCGCGACAGATTTTCGGTCATTGATTCGGCGTCATTGGAGCCTTGCTGGGTCGCTTGGACTTGCCGTGGGCTACGCCTACCTGCTCGCTTGGTTTAATCGGGTCGACTTCTACGACCACAGTTTCTTCGCACACGGCTCGTCAGTAACCGAATACGAAGCCGCACGGCTGATTTTCATCTTCTATCTCGCTTGGCTAACTTACGCCGCAGGCGCTCTGACCGGTCTATTTTTGTTCGGCCGAAATAAACCCATGGCGTTGCCCGCTTGGGAACACTTCCCGCTTTTTTTCGTCGCCGGAGCAGGATCTGGCATGTTGTGATTTTCGGTCTCGGATTGGCCGGATTAGACATCAGGTCCGTCGCGCTAACCCTGACCCTGGGAACGATGGCGCTTTCAGTTCCGCATCTTGCGAGTTGTCTGAATGCACTCGCGAGGCAGATCTCGGGGCCGGACCGCGGCGTCCCCCGGTCAGACTGCTTTTAATGGCGCTGTTGGGCTTAGTATTCTCACCGTTGCAATCGCCTTTCTCCTCGTTAAGGGACTTTATCCGGACGGCGGACACGACTACTACAATCACTATTTTCAGTTCTACAAACGAGTTATGGATACAGGATCGATACTACCAAACGATGTTTGGTATCATTTTTATTATTCCAAGGGAGCTGGGCTGTATTTTCTCGGCATGCTGCTCACTGATCCGCTCGCTCCAGCGCTCGTTGGTGCCAGCTTCATCGGCTGCGGGGCGTTCATCGTCTACGCGATACTGCGGCGCGCCGCCCCCAGCGACTTTTTGCCATTGATTGGAGTCCTCCTGTACGTCGGGGCGTTCATCTACACGTCAGATCGGTTCGACGGCTCCGAGACGCAGTGGGGCATACTCGAGAAAATCCATGAGTTGACGGCCGTACTGTTGCTCGCCGTCATCTGGATTGCCTATCGGCTGTTCAGACAGGAAGCTATAGACAAGCCAGGCGTTTGGACATTCGCTCTGCACGCAACCATAATTTGCATCGCGTTGCTGACTTTGGCCCTCACCTTGTTGGTAGGCCTTTATATGTCCGGCTATCTATTATGGTTCTTATTTCGGCGGCAGTGGACGATCGCGGCGCGCGCATTTGCTGCAGGATGTACAGCGGCTGGCTCGTTGCTCGCTGTTGCCGCGATCAATTACCATTATAGCGGATTCCCGTCCGACATGGTAATTTTGCAGTTTTGGCCTTACGCGAATTTGCAGGCCGTCGCCCGGTGGGGGGCCTTGCTCGAATTCATATTCGCACACCATCAGCTGACGGGCATGTATGGGGCACAGACGCTTCCCATTTCGTGGGACACCGTACCGCTTCTCGCAAAGTTTCTTCGGCTTGATATTTGGTGGCCTCTCTTCGTGGCAGCCACTCCGCTCCTGCTTTTGCAGCTCGCGACACGATCAACTCGTCCCGCAATTCGTGCGCGGCTGGATATCCCGGCTTTGTGCGCGCTAGCGTGGTTCGCAACCACTGTAATACTCGTGGCCTTATTTGGGGGCGGCCGATCCCAGCCAGTCTCATTTTATAGAATGTCCACATTCTCAGTCGCGCCAACCCTCTGCCTTTCGTTATTGGCGGTTAAAGCCGCTGTGACTCCAGGCGACGGTACAACAACCCATTCAAAGCTTCAGGGTTTGGCTGCAACAACGATGTTCGCAGCCCTACTGGCAATCATATGCATTGGAAATGCGGCACCGATCAAATCAGCACGGCAACATATTGATGCTGTCTGGACCGGCGGCTATTCGCTTTGGCGCGGCAAATATAGCTTGAAAGACGCCTACCAGAACGAGCGAAGCACGGTCGCGTTTAATTTTGGCGCTATCTATCCCGGAATCGTTGAGCCTTGGCGCCTCATAGGTCCTGGAACTCGGCTATGGAGCTTCCACATCTGGAGCTATTGCATGCTGCCCGGCTGTAGGATCCAGGAATTTTTTTCGGAGCGATTCTCGCGCTCGTGGCAGACTGTGTTTTTCGACACGCCCGAAAATGGCATAAAGGCTCTAAAGGCTGAGGGCTTGAATTACTTTTTTTTCTCTTTGGAGCTGCCGATTGGCGGCGATCCTCTACCAGCCTCACCAATCTTTTCGCCCGATCAGATAGCAAAACATATTGCTGTCCGTTGGACGGACGGCACAAGTTACTTGCTGACTTGGCCGGGGCACAATACCCGGCCACTCGACCGGAAATTCTTAACTGCTTATCGAGCCGCGGTCGCGGCGGACGGTGTAGCCCGAAACTTTGCATCGACCTACCGCTTTCGACAGATTTCTGATTACCTCGCGAAGCACACGGATGATCTTCACCCGTTTGCTTTGCCTTGGTGCACAAACTGCCAGGGCTTGCCAAGCATAGATTGATGGCTTCAACCCAATGGGCGAAGTCCCCCGATTTTCGGACCAGACAATGGCGAAACGATCCAACGAGCTGGATACGTCGGACGAGTGCATTCTAATGAGTACAGCCGTTGATCGAAGCATCGGTCTATTTGTATTCATCGTCACCAGCGTCATTATTGTACTCCTCTGGAGCAGCCCGCAAAGGGCTTGGATACATCCCGAGCTTGCGACTGTCGGCCGGCATATTGCCACAGCGCCTCACAACCTTGCGTCCATCATTGGCCTGATCGTCAATTGGCATCACTTTGCAGACGATCCGCAGCGTGCGCGGTACCTATCCGGCTTTTTTGAGATTATTGACGCCGTAGCTCGGCCTTACATTGCACGGGTTTTTGCGCACCCGTCATTGACCGTCACAACTATTCTCTATGTAACCCTGGTGCCGCTGTTTCTCTATCGAACCTTGCGTCTTTTTTTGCTTTCGGCTGAACAGTCTTTTTTATTCTGCGCGCTTTTGGTGGCCACCCCAGGATTTCTTTCGAAACTCTTTGCATACTTTCACTCGGCCAAGCCTCTTTCGTTCATATTGTTGGCGGCAAGCATTTATTTCGCAGCCTTGTATTCGCTCAAAGAGCGAACGCGAGATTTAGTGGCAATTGGCGTCGCGCTATTTCTCGGATCTTTTAGCGATGAACTCCTTCTTTGGAATTTATTTTTTGTACCTGTGTTCGTCGCATTGATGGGAGCATCTGCAAGAAGTGCGAAACGACTTTGTTTTGTCTTGATCGCCACCGTCGGATGTTATGTGATCATGCTCCTGTTCATAATGCCCGCACTGGAAAGGGAATTTGGATCGCCTTCTGGAAATGTGCCCCGACCGCACGCTGTCCTTCTGATGATTTGATATTTTTTTTCCGGCGACTACTACTTTGACGCGGCGTGGGTCACCTCGCGATCGGTCCTCGCTAGTTTTGGTTTGGCGACTCCAAGCATCTTAATCGCAAGTCTGGCGGCGTTTTGCGTCGCAGTGTGCGCCGTAGTAATTATCGCGTTGTCGAGCTCGAGGCATCACAACGCATGGAAATTAGCGGCCGGCTCCTTCTTCGCCTTGTGCACTTTTTCACCGTTTGGCGTGTGGCTTCTCTTCTACAATGGCCCGCCAGCGTTGCTCGGCTACGCGTCGCTAAATTATTATTATAATTCACCGATTTCTTATCTCGTGGTGATGTGCTCAGCCTCGATCTTCAAAGCGATAGACGAAATCTTATCAATTCGCGGCATACGTCAATATGTGACTGTGGCACTTGCAGTAGTCATTTGTCCGATGATCGTGGGTGATATCTCGATGTTTTCTAAACTCAACTATCTTGTCAGATTTATCCATTTGGGTCCGACCGACACGTCTACATTTTTCAATGTCGCGTCGGACGGCTTCGATTATCCGTATCCGACGCTCAAAGTTATTACCGGCAATAAGGATTTGTTTGATCGTCTATTTGCGCGAGCCAAGCGAGACGGTCTTGCCCTTTTTGGGCGGTATTCACTGACCGATTTAAATGCCGCCTATTATGATAAGTCGTATTACTATGGCCATATGCAGTGGTTTGGCTCGTCCTATGCCAAGTTTGGATATGGATATGGGACGGAATTGTGCCTCGCCTTTTTCGGTAATCATCCGTGTCCTGTCATCTACCAGGAAAATACAGCGTCGGAACACGTTGGGCATCTTTCAAGAAAATAGAAAGGCGGACTTCTCCCGGCAGGCTAACCAGGCTGCGGGTCCGGAAAATAGCTTCCGCACAATGTTCTCAAGGCTTCAGATTTGCGCCCCAGCTCATCCACTGATGTCTCGAGGCTGCGCTCTTGCGTCCCTTTCTCCACGAGTGATAGCAGCAGCTTCGCTGGGAGGGCATAATGTGCCCTAAACAGGGGAGAGATCACGTGCGATATGATGGCCTCGGCAAAACAGTCTCCTCAATTGTTCTTGCCCCACTCACTCTCTTTCTTCCCAGCGATGTAAGCAGAGCGAATCTAACGAAGCTCGTTATTCTCGGAGCGCTCTTTGCCACATTTTTTCTTTTTGCCGGCCGGGTTTGGCTTCCCGGCGGCGCCACGCAGTTCCTGGATTACGCGGATGCGATAGTTCATCACACCATACTCCCGCCTTCCGTGGCGCAACGCGACGCCGGCTACCCGCTGCTCATCATTCTTAGCGGATATCCATTTCTCAAATCGCTCTTGCCGATTTTATTAATACAGGCAGCCTTCGCCGTCGCGTTGCCGATGTTGATCTACGCCTCCTTACAACGCCTCTCGATTCCGCTGGCATTCGTGACGGCGCTTGTATGCTTGCTTACGCTGGCCCCATATTATTTCATCAAAATGGTGCATCACGATCAAACCTACATATTCTTTTCTATCCTGTTGATGTTCGCTTTGTTGCTTCTGGTACAAACAAAAGAAATTCGCTTTCTCTATCTTTTCACAGTCGTCGCCATATTCGCTTCAATCGTGAGACCGGCGGGCAACATTCTATTCCCAATCTTCCTCGTTGTGGCCTACGTTGCTATTCGAGGCAACGTCCGGCACTATTTGATCTGCAGCATCATCTTCGGTCTCGCGCTCGCCGCCTATACTTGGCATCGACAAATGATCTTCGATGTCAAAGACGTTGGGTCGAACGCCAGCTACACCGGAGAACAGATGTTTTACAACCCCTACGTGAACAGCCTCGATTATGGAGTGCAGCTTACACCTAAGGAAATCGGACCGGACTTTGCGCTCGCCGTCAACAACGTTCGTCAGCAACTGGAACCGGATCCTAAGGATTTAAAGTTGCTACGCCTCTACGATAATTCGTCCTACGCTCGGGAGTTTGCCGCCACAAACATATCGCCATTTACCACGGATCAGCTGATCGAACGAATTCTGACGCTGCCAAACTGGGAATATTATACGCTTTTATGCTTGGCGAACGACGACCAGACCATGCTTCGGGCAACGTGGGAGCTCGATCGCGCCCATCCAATACTTATCCTGCGGTATTCTGTTCGAAATCTGATTCATTTCATATTCAACCCTGGCTACAAACATTCACGCTATAATCTATATCCGTTTGGTCCTGAAGGCCTGATATTCTGGCCAAGCTTCATTCAGCTGGATCCCGAGGAGATCACACTTCTACCGGCCCGAGCAGCGCGAGAAATTCGGTTCAATTCGTTCTCACGACTACCCCTTTTCCTTCGCAGGGCATTCGGCTGGCTTCGGCAAGGATGGCTGGAGAATTACCGGCGGATGACAGCTTTCATCGCAATATTCATGTGCGTGGCCTGGATGACGGTCATTGCAGCTCTTACGGTCCGCCTGTTCAAGCGCCACTCCCCAGATGTCCCGCTGATGCGGGCGTACACGGCAATCTTTGACGGCGGACTGGCGGCAAGCGTCATTATGGCTTCGCTCGTTTTTGGCTACAACGCCGCTGTAACAGCTGTCTTCGCTGAACCAGACTATCGCTACCGGCAGATGGTCGACACGCAAGCCATTCTGATCGCTGGTCTCGGGCTTATAGCAATCTGCCGATGGGCATCGCTCGCGCTTGGAAAACGTTTTACTCCGCGTTTAGCACGGCCATTCGATGAGGTCTCACGCCGCCTGTGCGCAATCGATCCTTGGCGCCACCTAAGTGTGATTCAGCTCGTTGCGATTGCCTTAGGCGTGACCGCCGGAGGTTTCGGCTTTTGGACGATATTTGTGCTCAAGAATTCCGGATGGTGACGTGTCGTCTATGCATCAGTCCTCCCCCCGGGTCGGGGGAAGAAGGGCTGGTTGCCTACATTTGATGTGAGTACGACCGAATGCCCTAACTCGCCTCATTGATCACATCCAATTTGACGTAGTAGTCTAGATTGAGCGTGCCGGCTCTGTATGAAAATCAAACGGAAGGATGTCTAGACCACCTCAACAAAAGCCGAAGGGGCACCGCCGAGAATGTTGCCGCGAACCTGAGGTCGTCGCCGGTCAAATATGATAACGCAATTCCCACAAGGCGCGCACGTTTGAGTCCCATTATAACGAGTTCGCAAGACAGTCTCGCTCGCTCACCCCGCTTCGACTTGCCAGGGTTGACCGGATTGCGTTTCGTCGCGGCTTTCGCCGTCCTGATAGCTCACAGCCCGGACTATATTCTTCAGCTTCCGAAGAGTTCTTTTAGCTGGATTTATTGGGTGCAGCAAAGCGCCAATTTTGGCATGGTGCTATTCTTTGTTTTGAGTGGATTCGTCATCCACTACAATTACCGAATGACGGTCACACAAGGAGGCCTACAGGGAATTGGCGGATTTATCTGGGCGCGATTCGCTCGACTGTATCCACTCTATTTTTTTATCCTGATGCTCGACCTGCTCCTGGGACCTAGATTATTTCAGTTTATGGCTGGCAATACCGAGGCATTCTTCGACGAACTTCACGCCCTCCCTTATTATGTCACATTCACCCAAAGCTGGCGGTATATCTCCTTCGGCGACACCACGCTCTTCTCTGTCGTCGGCTCACCTCTCTCCCTTAGTTGGTCAATCAGTACAGAATGGTTCTTTTATCTCAGCTACCCCTTTATAGCGTTTTTCGTCCTTCGCCCGCGAAGGCCTCTAATCACAATCACAACGTTGGTCGCATGGTCCGCGATCTGGGCCTTGTTCGTCATCGTTGTCGCCCGACACGCACCGCGAATCGACACATGGGCGGTGCGCCGCTTTGGCGAAATTGCCAATATCCAACAAGGCGGCCAGGACGCATTTTACTGGTGGATGATGTATATTTCACCGTATTTTCGTATCGGAGAATTCATCCTCGGATGCCTCGTTGCCCAGCTTTACATTCAGTTGCGCGAGAGGCCTCCGAGCAGACGTGAAAGCCGCGTGAGTTGGCTGCTACTTGCGACCGGACTCGCGACAGTCCCTATTTTGACTTACATCATGTACGTTCCGGACGTCCAATGGGGCCATTTAGTCAATATACGGTCGTTAAATCATAACTTTGGTTATGCACCAAGCATCGCAATTTTGATTTTTTGCGCCGCCCGATATGAGACGTGGTTTTCACGAATATTGAACTGGAAACCTTTTGTTGCGCTCGGCGAAGCTAGCTATTCCATCTACCTCATCCATTTCTTTATTTTTGTTGTCCTGTCCAGTGCGGTGGCGGGCGCGCTACCCGTAACGTTTCCGAACATCGTCTTCGCCAGTGCAAAATATTTATACGTTGTGGCGCTGGTGCTGTTACTTTCTCTCGGGCTTCACCGGTTCATCGAAGTCCCGGCTCGCAGATGGTTGCGCGGCCTTTGGGTTAAAAAATCAGGACTTCGGCGCGTGCTTGCCTACTCGATCTTGGCGAGTCCAGTCTTAATTGCTGCTCTACTTGTGCTCGGTGCCTCAAATGTCAAACCGCCCGTCGAAAACGGAGTTCGCGTCCTTTCGGCGACTTACGGCGGAAGTTGTGGCGTACCGTTCGGCAACGTGACAAACCTGCTGCGAAAATCGTGTGATGGAAAAACTGATTGCAACTATGCGGTCAAAGTCGACGTCCTCGGCGATCCTGCGCCAGGTTGCGGAAAGAATTTTGCGATCGAGTACGAATGTGCGCCCCACAAAACGCGGTTCTCTAAATCGATCGGTGCGGAGGCTGGTTTCGGAAAGAAGGTTGATCTCTCTTGCAACTCTGACGACCGGCGCGGTAACGATTAGTCATTATCGCTCCCTTTCGGCGCTGAGGTAGAGCGAGCGATGCAGTTGCCGCCCCTATCAATCTCCGGTACACCTTGCGGTCGTGCTAAACTTCACCGCGGAAACAATCTGGCACAAGCCGGAACGCTGTCCAATGGAGCCGCGATAGCTGGTGGGGCAGGCTGCCAAGCGCTTATAGCTGAGGGGAACCAGGTGAGCGTCATTACAAGAGTGCGGTCCCTTGTCCGCGATGTGCGGGGCAAACTCAACGCCATCGCGAGCGGTGTTGATAGCCAGTCGCAGCTGCTCGACCAGAATATGCGCAGTGTCATCCAGGGAATGGACAATCAATCCAGGATGCTTGCCGAGCGGCTCGATCGCATCGTTCAAGGTCTCGACAACCAGTCACGCCTGATCAATGAGCGCTTTCAAGAGCTAATCCAGCGGCTCGACAGCACGACTGCTGGGCCGGCGGCCCAGGTGCCTCTTGCGCGCGCGCCTCTATCCGAAACCGGGGCTCTCAGCGTAACGCAGCGACCAACACCTGCAGCCGGAGTTGCTCGCGTTTACAGGGACACTCCAGATTATGTCAGCGGCGAGTTGCGACCTGACGAGTTTCGCGAACTGCTTCTTGGGCGGGGCGCCGTCATGCTGCGGCACGCAGTCGACCCGCTCGTCCTTGATCGGATCAAGAACGAGATCGACGAGATTTTCACCAAATACGAATTCCGCACCCGAGGCGCGTGAGGGCACCCACCCCGCTAATGCCCCGCCGATCGACTACGATAATTTCTGGAGCCAACTCAAAAGAAGCCACATCTTTGATGGCGACTTCAAGAAGCTGTCAGGACTTTCCTATTACGATATAATTCGTACTGGCGGCTTATGGGACTTCGCGGCTTGCGCATTTCCGGAATGCAACATCACGGAGTTGGCTGACTGCAACTGCAGACGCACAACGGTGGGGGATCTTCCTATCTTCTTTGATGCGCCTCTGGATTTTCACGTCGACGCGCAATATCACTTCATACATCAGCTCTCCATCAACTTCTGGACGCCGCTTTCAGCGTGCGGAAAAGATGCGCCGGGCCTAAAGGTCGTGCTTTTAGGCGTCGATCAGACGAAAGAATACCTGGAATTCAATCCGTCCGGCTACGACCCGGAACCGGAAGACATCGATAACATGCGGTACTTTCATTGCCGCAAGGAGCAGTTAGCCGAATTAAAGGCTAACGATCTTTCAGACCTTGTATGGACGCCGACCTTCGAGAAGGGAGACGTCCTGGCATTTACAAATTTCACAATGCACGCCACCCACCTTTTGCCTGGAATGACCAAACCCCGAACAAGTGTGGAGGTTCGGGTCAGCCTGCCGAAAACAGCCAATTGAGAGCCATGGGTTATACGAGCCGTATTCGCAACCGGCTTTCGGCGTAGTCCTCGCGGCAGAAAATCGTATCGGTGTGATGAAAGAACTGTCGGCGAGTTCCCACACTGGCGCAGCCTCGCTCGCTCGGCGCCGTGAAGTCTCCGGTCTGACGGGGCTGCGGTTCTGCGCTGCCCTTTCCGTCGCGGTATCGCACGGGACCGATCAAATCCTCAGACTTAGGGATACACCTTTCGATTTCACCTATTGGCTCAGCCAATCGGCCGGCTTCGGAATGGTGCTGTTTTTCGTACTTAGCGGCTTCGTCATTCATTACAACTATCGCAAGGCCGTCACGCAGGGCGGCCTCAACGGCCTTGGCAGCTTTATCTGGGCACGCTTTTCGCGACTCTATCCGCTCTATTTTTTCATCGTCGCTTTGGACGTCCTCCTAGGTCGGAGGCTCTACGAGTTCACGGCCGGGGACAGCGGACCGATAAGGGACGTATTGAGTGCACTTCCTTATCACCTGACCCTGACGCAGACCTGGATATACAAGGTATTTTCGGACAGCTCACTCGTCTATGTCACGGGTACGGATGCGGGTGTAACGTGGTCTATCGCTACGGAATGGTTTTTTTATCTCTGTTATCCGCTGGTAGCCCTGCTTGTCATACGCATACAGAAGCCCACGGCTGCGATAACAGCCTTGGTGGCGTGGTGCGTTCTCTGGATATCGCTCGCTATTTCAATCTTTGCTCGAGAGCCCGTTATAAATCAATGGGCCGCGACCCGTTTCGGTGCAATCGCATCGTCCAGCTACGAAACGCAGGAACTCGTTCTTTCGCTGGCTGATGTATTTCTCTCCATATTTGCGTATTGGGGAATTTGTCCTTGGTTGCTTCACTGCTCATATTTACCTGCTTGTTCAGGATCGAAAGCCAAGCCCGATAGAACGGGCTTTCGGACAGATTTTGCTCATTGCCGGTATTATCAGCATTCCGGTCTTGACGTATCTGATGTATGCCGGTTCTTGGCCCTACATCAGAATGTTGAATTATAATTTTGGCCTCGCACCAAGCGTCGCCATCATACTTTTCTGCTCGGCGCGTTATGAGACATTCGTTTCGCGCCTCCTCAATGCACCCGCGATCGTGGCACTCGGCGAAGCCAGCTATTCGATCTACCTCACGCATTTCATTGTTTTTGTTGTCTCGGCGAGTTTGCTTGGCGGCACGTTTGCGACGACGTTGCCCAATGTGATCTATCTGCTCCTCAAATTCGCGGCTCTCTTGACGCTGATACTGATCGTATCACTCGGCCTTCATGCGTACATCGAGGTACCCGCGCGTCGCTGGCTTCGCAATCTTTGGTCACAAGGCAGCGGGAGCGGATCGCGCGGCATGGTTTATTCTATTTTCGCTGCTCCGGGTCTTGCCGCGGCAGTCTTGTGGATTGCGGCTGCACAAATTGCTTCCGGAACATCGGTCACGAATGGGCTGCATGTGCTGAGCGCCACCTACGGGGCGAATTGTGATGCAACATGGGGCAACTCCACAAAGGACGTAGCGCGGACGTGCAATGGCAAAAACGCGTGTCAGTATGTGGTGGATGTCAACAAACTTGGCGATCCGGCGGCGGGCTGCGGCAAGAACTTCGTCGTTGATTACGAATGTGCGCCGGGCCACGCGCACTTGATCAAGGCCTTACCCGGCGAGGCTGGCCTGGGCGGCAAAGTGGACTTGTCGTGCCCGGCCAAAGGAGCGACTTCCTCAAAGCCGGGCATCAAGTGACTATTTCATTCCCAGCTGCCGTGGCGGGGTGGCATGACACCGCTCATCGCACGAGATACTCGGGAAGGCGGACGGGGCATCGTTTGCGATTATTGCCCTGAATGACCGGTACATGTCCGAAGTCGACGATTTCGTGTGAACAACGGGATGTCGACCCTGTAGGACCTGGCCTGCGGCTTGCTGTGGCAGTGACGGAGACTCGCCCGGAGCGGCTTCTGCCTGCACGTCTCGCGCGACTATTCCGAATGCGGGCGGCTTCACGCATCGGCGCCAATTTGGTACACGTCTGCTGACGCGCCGTCTGCAAAGCGCCGCCGTACAATTGAATGGTGATGGGGTGAGTGAACAGAACGTCTTTCGGACCGCGGCCCAAAGCCTGCGACGGCTGCTGGCTCGTGTCGCTGGGCCCGCGGTCGGAAGTGAACAGGAACATGCACGGGCTCAGTTACTTGATGAACGTCTTCGCGCAATCATCGAGGGCATCGAGAATCAGGCCAGCCTTCAGCATGACCGCCTCTCCGAAATCGTGAAAGGGATAGACAATCAGTCCAAGCTGCTCGACATAAATCTGAAAATGCTGGTTGAGGCGTCGAGGAACCAATCGCAACTCATCAACCGCAAGCTCTCGGAGCTCACAAATCGGGTTGCAGCTCAATCTGGCGTCCTGATGCGAGCCCCGCCTGCGCAGGCTAACGCCGAAGGGGCGCGGGTGGCTGCTCCTCAAGCCGGCGCAACCGCTCCAGCGCGTGTCACGCAATTGCCGATCGACCGCCAGACTGGCGCCGTCACGCGGCCGCCGGTCAGTGCAGGCCACGAGGCGGTCAATGGCCTCGAAGCCTTTGCCGACGTGTTCAAGGGTATCGAGCCGTGGAGCGGTTACGTGCCACCGCAGTTCATTGTCGATTTCTTGGGCATGCAGATCGACATCGAATTCCATCCCATGCTGTTCACCGACCCGAATTTCAAGCCGGAAGTGGTGGGAGGGGGTTTCGAGCAGACGGTGATTCCGCGCCTCGCCGATGCCCGCACGCCGGCTGATGCGGAAGCCTGGTTTGAAGCTGTCGACTGGGTTGTCTCGGCGCGCGAAGCGCGGGACCGCTACGTGATGATCACGCTTGGCGCGAACTACGGCGCCCAGGCGGTGGGCGCCTATCGCGCGCTGCAGACGGTCAACCCGCTGCCCTACAAGCTGGTCGCAGTTGAGCCGGTGCCGGGAAACATCGACTGGATCAGGCGTCACATGCAGAACAACGGCATTGACCCGAACGAGCAGTGGATTGTGCCCCTGGCCATCAGCGATACGATCGAACCGGTGTTCTTCCCGGTGGGCGCCCCCGGGGTCGGATCGAACAATTGCTATTCGACGAATGAGCGCGCGGCGCGCATGCAATACGCAGAGGAGTTTATCGCCGGCGGAAACTCTGCCGAGGCGCTGCGGAATCTCCTCATGAATAATTCCACCGGCATAACAAAGAGCGTTATCCCCGGCTACGATTTCGATGCGGAAATCAAGCTCGTCAGCTCGATTACGCTGGAGGAACTGCTTTCCCCCTTCGAACGGGTCGATCTACTCGAGGCCGACATCCAGCAGTCGGAAATTCTGGTGTTCCCGCCCTTCATCGAATTGTTGCGCCGAAAGGTGCGCCGCATCCACATCGGCACCCACGGCGCCGATGTCCACACCGCGCTTCGCGATCTGTTTGCCGATGATGGGTGGGATATTGTCTTCAGCTTCAAGCCGAACTCGAGATTCGAAAGCACCTTGGGCAATTTCGAAACCAACGACGGCGTTCTCACGGTCCGCAATCCCCATCTCTAGCTTGGTGGCAGCATGAGGATCAGGGATTGTTTGCGAGGACAAGTCATTGTCGAAGGATGACGTTATGCGACCAACCTGAAATGACTTGCACATTCGCGCCTTACCAAAAGTGCCGCGGCGTTATCATCCAGCAGCGCGGCCTCGGTTCGATGACGCGATGAAGATCGCATTCAGCTGCTGGTCCAGCTCGACGACCACGGTACGCAAATGAATATCTTCAAAACCTTCCGCTCCATGGCTCGCAATTCTGAGAAATCCGTCGAACTGCTTTCCGCGACGATAGCCCGCCTTGACGCTCTCATAGAGGGACTTTCCAACCAATCCAATCTTATCAATGAACGGTTGAAGCAAGTCACAGAGGGAACTGCCAATCAGTCGAATCTTGTCAACGAGCGGTTGAAGCAAGTCATAGAAGGAACTGCCAATCAGTCGAATCTTGTCAACGAGCGGCTTGAAGCAAGTCATAGAGGGAACTGCCAACCAATCGAATCTTATCAACGACAGGCTAAAAGAAGCGATCGGCGAAATTTCCAGCCAGTCAAACCTTGTCAATCAAAGGCTGAAAGAGATCACGCTTGGCATCGCCAATCAATCGCACGATCTTAATCAGAAGCTGACGGAGGTGATCAGCCGTCAAGACGCCTTGCTGCTACTGCAGCAAGAGCAAATTGCGGCGGTGAAATCGAGATCAAATGGACCTGTTCCTCAGGCGGCCGTTGAGACGCTCCAAGGTGCGTTATCATTGCACCCGCTCATGATTGACGCAAAAACCTATAATACCTTGCATCCTGCTTATGACCCAGCTCTTGTTCGCAATTTCCCGGGCAGGATCTTGAATTTCGACAAGTCATCCAGCAATTCGGTCTACCGTAGTCTGGCGAGGCTTGGAGAGGCCGATAACGTCGCAACCGACGTTTGGAACTCGGTTTTGGGCGCTGCCTTGGCAGAGGCGAAGACCGTCCCCCATGCAGAGCAGGTATTCGAGCGACGGGCCTTCATCGAAAAGTACCTGTCCGACATCGCGGCCAAATATGGCGCCTACTACGCTGCCGGTTGGGTAAACCTGGATGATGCCCTGTTCCTGTATTGGCTCGTGCGCCAACTTAAACCAAAGACAATTGTGCAAACCGGTGTTTGCAACGGCTTGTCATCTGCCTTCATGATGCTGGGACTCATCAAGAACGGTCAGGAAGGAAGACTCCATGTCATCGATCTTCCACCCATATTTGACTCCAAAAATTCGGCTTGGACGATCAAAGGAACGGTCTACGGCGTAGTGATACCCGAGGGCAAATCCTCCGGGTGGATCGTTCCCGACGCCTACCGCGACCGCTTTGACGTGAGGACGGGAGATGCAAAAGAACTGCTGCCGAAGCTGGTGGACGAAGTCGATTCGATTGATCTGTTTTATCACGACTCGGATCACACTTACGACCACATGATGTTCGAGTTCCGCGAAGCCAAACGCAAGCTCAGGCCGGGCGGCTTGGTGGTCGGCGATGATATTTCCTGGAACGCATCGTTGTGGGATTTTGCCGACGAGTACGGGGTACCCTCCTTCAACTTCAAGGGTGCGGTTGGGGTGGCCTTCTTTTAGGAGCGATGTGGCTCTTCCTCCACAATCCAGTACCCGCCTCTTCGAACATTGTGATCGAGGCTGAGAGAAGTGCAGCCCTCGACTGTTGAGCCTCGCCAAACGGGATCCGAAGCGTACTCGCATCGAGTGGGCAACTCGGTCCGCCGCCAGGATGCCGACGACGTCGAAAATCCGCCGTAAAAAAGCCTCTCATGGTGCGGCTTGGTGATCCCCCGCAGCCTGTGCTATGGGCTGCCGACGCGCCGTCCTGCTGGCGGCGAGGGATGCTTAAAGAGCATGGGGAAAGTTCGGCTCCTGCGGTTTTGTCGCATATGCGTGCGAATACCCGAGAGCCCGGAAATACTCATGCAAGAACGTATGGCGAAGATCACATCATAACCCCTCCATGAACGTGCAAGACATCACCCGGGACCGCGCCGCGGTCGATAGTTCAGTGTCGGACCGCTCTTCGTCCGTGATCCTCCCTCAGATCGTCATGCGGCGAACGGACACGCCCGCGCACATTATCTCAAGCGAGATCGTGGCCGGGTTTCGGGCTTGGCCGGTCTGGATGGTGATGAGCTGGGACGACATCCGCCAGCGTTACCGCCGCTCGGTGCTGGGCCCATTCTGGATCACGCTCAGCATGGGCGTATTCATCTTCATTCTGAGCATTATCTACAGCCGGCTGTTCCACACACCGCTTGAACACTACATGCCCTTTCTCACCGTGGGCTATATCGTGTGGGGATTCATTTCTTCGACCACCAGCGAAGCCTGCAACGTCTTCTACGAGAGTGCGGGCATCATCAAACAGATCAAATTGCCCTATTCGATCTATGTAATGCGCGTGGTCTGGCGCAATTTCATTGTTTTTCTGCACACCATCGTGATCTTCATCCCGGTCGCGATATACTTCAGGGTGGCACCGACGCCGATGACGCTATTGGCATTGCCGGGTCTTCTGCTGGTGCTTTTGAATCAGGTCTGGGTCACCATCGTGCTCGGCATCTTCGCCACGCGCTATCGCGATATGCTCCCGATCATCACAACGATGATTCAGCTGATGATGTTCGCCACGCCGATCATGTGGATGGTCGGCTCGGCCGAAAACCTGCGATCGGTCGCGGATGCCAACCCCGCCTATCATCTGATTGAAGTCGTCCGCGCGCCGGCGTTGGGCGTGGCGCCGCAGACACTGTCGTGGGTCGTTGTGATCTCCATGACAATTGTCGGCTGGGCGCTTGCCTCGACCCTGATGGTCAGCAAGGCGAGACGGATCGTTTACTGGCTTTGATGCAGTCGGAATTGACATGGCCGATATCATTCTAAGAAATCTCAGTGTCGACATTCCGGTATTCGATGTCGGCCGGGCGTCGCTTCGCAAGGCGCTGCTGGGGCGCGCCATCGGCGGCCGTTTCGCGGAATCCAGGTCGCACGTCATCGTCAACGCGCTGAAGAATGTCGATCTTGACATGCATGACGGCGATCGCGTTGCTCTGGTCGGCGACAATGGCTCAGGCAAGAGCACGCTGCTTCGGGTCATTTCCCATGTTTACCCTCCATCCGGCGGGACAGCCACGATCATCGGCAAGGTCTCACCGATGTTCGAAACAACGCTGGGCATGAGCATGGATGCGACGGGGATGGAGAACATCCAGATCGCCGGAACGATCTGGGGCATGACGCGCCGCCAGATCAGAAACAGCATCGATGACATCGTCGACTTCACCGAACTCGGCGACTACCTCAACTTTCCAGTACGCACTTATTCAAACGGCATGATGCTGCGGTTGGCATTTGCCATTGCCACGGTCAGGGACCCCGAAATCCTGGCGATCGATGAGGTGATCGGCGTCGGCGACGCCAACTTTTACGAAAAGGCGTTTGCGCGTCTCCTCGGACTGGTGGAGCGCTCCAGAATTCTCGTCGTCGCCGCGCACCAGGACGCAATGCTGCGCCGCATCTGTAATAAGGCGGTTTGGCTCAGCCATGGCAGCCTCCAAGCCTATCGGCCCGATCGACGAGGTGCTTGCGGCCCGCAGCGGCCCGCAGAGCGCCTGATTGCGGTCTGCTTTCGGAAGGGGCACGCCTGAACAAAGCGAGCACGCATCCGGCCTCTGCTGCGAGGCGCCCTATCGTTGATCGCTTATCTCGAATTGTCGCTGGCTGGTTCACGGAAATAGCACGCTTCACGGCTAGGCATGCAGCGTCAGGTGCCGGCGAAGTTCGGTTGGGATGCAAGTCGGGCACACTTGCCACATAATGCCGCCCTATTGTTCGAAGTAGAATGTGGCGCCTATAGTCCGTTTGCGGACTACATTGCTTCGCTGCCGAACTTTCGCCGATAAGAGACGTTAACTGGCTGTTAACCACTTCACAGGTACGCGGATCAGCCCTCGCGGACATTGTCGGGACTACCGAAATGCGCGACATGGATAAGCACCTCATAGACGCGCCGCCGCTGGCGCCCACGTCCAGCGATTTTCTCGAACTGCTTCGTGATGCCGATGCCCTGCTTGGGCTGATGGGGCGCGAGCCGCTCGGCGTTGTCGCTAATGTGGCAATGCGGGTAACGGCCTGCGCCAACGATGCGGGGGCGCACGAGATCGCCGATGCGGCGAGTGCCGTCAGCCGTATCGCGTCGGCGCGAGAAGGCGCGGCGCTAGCAGGTGCGATGCAGCGATTAGCAATCGCCATCTCGCATGCGCAGCGCACCTACCAGCTCGACATCGCCTAGCCGACACTTTGTCGTACGTCTTTCATACGACCAGGGTCGCGTAGCGACGCATGAATTCCTTCGCAAGCTGACCCATGCCGAAAACGCCGTTTGCGTTGTAAATGCGATCGGCGCGTTCGCGCAATTCGTTCATTTCAAGGTCCGGCTGCTCGTTACCGTCGACCCGTTCCAGCATTTCGCGTACCGCCGCGCGGATGATTTCGGCGTCGTTGTCTTCCAGACGGACCCCAGCCCGATCGGCGAGATAGTTCTTCGAATAACTCCAACCGAACGGCTCGCATAAAGTCTGGCCAAGGGTTAGATAGGAACCGTCGGAAATCCCGCGCAACATTTTTGGAACGAAGAGGTCTGACGGGCTCCAAGGCCGCTCGCCTGCCGGCCACCAATTAGTAAGGACCGCGGGGACCCCGTAGAGCGCGGGAACAAAGGCGGGCCCCGAATTCGTTCCGATCATAAAGCGGCAGCAGGCGAGAATGAAGATATCCATCCAATCCGCCCTATCAGCGCTCCGACAATAGTCGATCAGATTGGGTACCCTCGGCAGTGGCGTCGCGTTAGGTTCTCCCATGCGTACCACCCAGCCGCCGCGGCGGCCCACCTCCGCAATGGCCGGCAGATAACGCGAGATGTCGGCATTTCGAGCTGAATTTATTCCGGATCGGCTGCCGTCCGGCTCATGCTCGCGCACGTGCAGCGCTACGAACCAGGAGCCCTTGGGGACCCCCGCCTTCTCCAAAATCGCCCAACCGCGCGCTTTCATGTCGGCCGGATATGTCAACACTGGTCCCCGGCCTTCACGATGCCACTGAGCGTACGTTTCGGCCGCAACGTCCCAGTAATGCGCGACGGCGTGATTTGGCAATCGCGGAACGAGCACGTCGAAGTGCAGAGCTTGGACGGCAGCTACGGGAAACGGCAGGTCAGACGAATTTTCAACAACGCGAAGCCACTCGTCAATCTGAGAGAGAAGAAATTGATTGGCGACTGCGCTTCCCGGCGGCAAATACAGAATCGTTTCTTCGCGGCGACGCCCCTCAAGGATACCGCGCTTGATCACATAGTCCGCGAGACCTAGGTGGCCGATGTGCCGCGCCCATACGCTGTCGAGAACACGAATGGGAAAATTGGAAAGCCCAAGGCTGGCCGCCTCGTCAGCCTCGCGCTCGCTGGCTTTCACAAAGAGCGCCGTCGCTTCGCGACGCCGCCCAAGGCCTTGATAGAGGCAATTTCCCGCGAGGAGAACATCGTCGATTGTTGGACGAGCGAGCCGGAGGTGGCGCTTCAGACAAAGCCAAGCCTCTTCCGGTCGGTCATCCTGGAGCAACCGATAGCCGGGTACGAGGAAAGCTCTTTCACGTCCGCTTTTTCGAATCAGACTATCTGGCGTTACGTGCAGCACAAAAGGGACGAGCCGGGGCTGGCGCAACAACGCAAGTAGGCAAATAAAATACGGCCCAAAGAAAAGCCGCGAAGGCCGGTGAACGGTCCTTGCGATTTGGCAAGCAATGGCTCCCCAGATACGGCCTAGGACGTTCAAGCCTGTCAGCACTTATAGTGTTCCTTATACCAGGCGACGAACTTGGCAACGCCAACTTCAATATCGGTTCGCGGCGCAAAGCCGACCTCCGCCGCCAAATCGTCAATATCGGCGTAGGTCGCGGGCACGTCGCCTGGCTGCATCGGCAGAAATTCCTTTTTGGCTTCAATGCCGAGACAATTCTCGAGTACGGTAATGAGCTGCATCAACGGGACCGGCCGACTATTGCCGATATTGTAAAGCCGATAAGGCGCATTACTGCGGCCCGGATCGGGCGCCTCGCCGTTCCAACTATCGTCAGGTCGAGGCAGCTTGTCAGTTAGCCGAAATACCCCATCGACAATATCGTCGATGTAGGTGAAATCGCGTTCCATGCGGCCGTGGTTGAATATCTGGATGGGCTTGCCTGCCAGCATCGCCCGCGTGAAGATGAACAGCGCCATGTCGGGGCGGCCCCAGGGACCATAAACAGTGAAAAAGCGAAGACCCGTCGTCGGCAGCCGGAAGAGGTGGCTATACGCATGCGCCAAAAGCTCGTTAGACTTTTTGGTTGCCGCATAGACGCTCAGCGGATGATCCACGTTCTGATGGACGGAAAACGGCATCTTGGTCACGCCGCCATAGACCGAGCTTGAAGACGCATACAATAAATGGCGGATACCGTGGTGACGGCATGCCTCAAGAAGATTCACGAACCCGACCAGGTTGCTGTCCACATAGGCCTGCGGATTGGTAAGCGAATAGCGCACGCCGGCCTGCGCCGCGAGATTGACCACGACCTCGAACCTGTGTTGCTCAAACAGGCGGTTCAGCGCCGCGGCATCGGCAAGATCGGCCTGGACAAACCGAAAACTTGGGTTTCGCCCGAGCACTTTGAGCCGTTCCAGTTTCAGGCTCACGTCGTAATAGTCGTTTAGGTTATCGAACCCGACGACCGGCCGGCCGGCCTCAAGATAGCGCGACGCCACATGAAAGCCGATGAAGCCCGCAGCGCCGGTTACAAGAATCGGAGTCATCGCGGCCTCTCGCAAATCGCGGAGCGTCCGCGATGCGTTCTGTTAGCGCGCGATGCAGCGGCGAGCAAGCATCAGTGGCGAGCACAAACCTGAAGCGACAGGTGGCGTGCTCGCCCTATGGCGTTCCCGAAGAAACCACAAAGCTGGATACACCCTTCCCATCGGGGGACGTCCACTGGTCTTTCGAAGGTCCAAGTTGCGCACGATTTCGGTCCGCGCGATAACCAACATCGATGCGGCGTAGCCGCCAGCTCGACTATCGCCCCACTCGCTACCCATCAATGGTCACCGAGCGCGCATGCGAACAGGAGCCGCCGGTGAAGGAAGAACCTGGCCGAAAGTAGCGTCATGCAGGATATGTGTTTTTTTGCCCATTTCGATCAGGACGACAGGGTTGACGAATATGTCTTCAGGTATCTTCGGCAGATCAGAGATTTAAATTTCGTAGTCGTCTTTATTTCTACTGCACGTCTCGGCCAATTAGACATCGATCGTCTTCGAGAATATTGCCTTGACGTAATAATTCGAGAAAATGTTGGGCTCGACTTCGGCTCATGGTCTACGGGCATCGCAAAGCATCGCAGCTCGATCGCCGGCCGGTTGTTGCTTGTCAATGACAGCGTCTACGGGCCAATCGGCAGTTTGTCGTCGGCCATTGATCGAATCACCGCTAGACCCGCGGACTTCTACGGCATGGTCGAAAGCATTGAGATTGCCCCGCACCTCCAGAGCTGGTTCCTTTTGTTCGAGCCTTGGGTGCCCCAGCATCCAGCCTTCCAAAACATTTTTTCTCAGCCGCTCTCGGCGATGACCAAAGAACAGATCATTGAGAACGGCGAGATTGCGCTATCGAGCCGGCTAAACGAAGCGGGCTTTCGCTATGAGGCACCTTATCTCAGCAAGCAAGCAGGCTTGATCGCTCGGCGCCACGCAATAAACCCTGCCCATATATTGTGGCGCGAGCTGGCGTTCGACATTGGCGTCCCGTTTCTCAAAATTGACTTGTTAAAGAAGAACCCAATGGGGCTGGAGAGCGCCGATGAGATACTAAAATTGGTCGAGCCAATCGACCGCGATCTGTGCAGAATGATAAGATCGCATCTTAAACGCACCGGCATAGTCAAAACCAATCCTGAGCCCCGCAATAATGCGGTCAGGATCCGGATCAGAGCGTACCGCTATGCGCTGTTTCGCAAGGGATTTCGTTTGAACCGACAGGGCAGCAAGATGCTAGAGGTTTTGAATTTTATCAAATACGAGTTGTTTTTGGCTGCGATGCATGCGGTTCGGGCAGGAAAGGTGCTGCTCAGCCAACGTCCCAAGCCGGAAAATAGGTGACGGAATCTGAACTGGGCAGGGTGAGAAGCCAACTCGATTGCACCGCGAAATGGCTCGTTGGCTGATTTCGCCTGGGCGGACGTGGCTACGTCGTTCGCAGCGCTTGCGATGGGCGGCACTGCGAGCATGCCAGCAGATGATTTAACGCCACGTGCAATCCAGCAACGACTGCTTGGTCGGCGGACAGCGGGCGCGCTGGGAGCTTTAATGCACTCGCAAGGCTTTCCCCGGACGAAGCCCCGACACGCCACCGCGCTTCACCGCCACACTTTGCCTTCGGATAGGCGCATTGATCGGTATTCATACCTTCAGTGTCGGATAGGATTCATAGTGGTGCAGGCTAGCGGTTCTAATAGGTTTGCCTTTATGGAACGGCATATCCTATGGTGAATTTCTACGGTGGTTTTCGGCTGACGCTTACAAGCGTTCCCGCCCTAGACCCAGTCGCGTCGCACCTCGATAAAGCGCACAATCCTGCCCTTGCATGTCTTCCACTCGTACCATTGCGGTTATCGGCCTCGGTTATGTAGGCCTGCCGGTCGCCACAGCGTTCGGCCGCGCCGGCTTCAAGGTGATCGGCTTTGACGTCAACAGCGAGCGCATCGCCGAGCTGGCCCGTGGTCACGACCGCACCCGGGAGGTATCCGCGGAGGATATCGCTGCCTCCGGCATTACATTCACCGCCACCCCGGCCGACCTGCGGGCGGCGGATTTCTACATCGTGACCGTGCCGACGCCGATCGATCTCGCGCATGCTCCGGACCTGTCGATGGTGCTCGCCGCGTCGCGAACGGTCGGTGGTGTGCTCAAGCGCGGCGACATCGTCGTGTATGAATTGACCGTCTATCCCGGAGCGACCGAAGACGCCTGCGTTCCGGTGCTGCAGCAGGCGTCAGGACTGAAGGCGGGAACCGACTTCGGTGTCGGCTTCTCGCCGGAACGGATCAACCCCGGCGACCAGCAGCATAAATTCGAGTCGATTACCAAGGTTGTGTCCGGCCAGGATGCCGCGACCCTCGAGATTATCGCCGATACCTACGGAGCGGTGGTGACGGCTGGCATCTACCGTGCACCATCCATTAAAGTTGCCGAAGCCGCCAAGGTCATTGAGAACACACAGCGCGATTTGAATATCGCGCTGATGAACGAGCTGTCTTTGATCTTCGACCGCATGCAGATCGACACGCGCGACGTACTGTCCGCGGCGGGCACCAAGTGGAATTTCCTGCCGTTTACGCCTGGGCTGGTTGGCGGGCACTGCATCGGCGTCGACCCCTATTACCTGACCCATGCAGCCGAGCGCCTCGGCTACCATCCGCAGGTCGTGCTGGCGGGGCGACGCGTCAACGATTCGATGGGTCACCTGGTCGGCCGCGAGTGCGTACGGCGGTTGGTCAAACTCGACCGCGGCAAGAACGGCGTCACCGTGCTCGGCATGACTTTCAAGGAAAACGTCCCGGACGTGCGGAATAGCAAAGTTGTCGACATCGTTTCCGAGATCGAATCATTCGGCATCCGCGTTCAAGTGACCGATCCGGAAGCCGACGCCGCGGAGGCGGCACGCGAATATGCGGTAACGCTGGTTCCTTTTGAGCAACTCGAGCCGGCCGACGCCGTCATCCTGGCGGTGAGCCATCGCGCCTTCGTATCGGGTGGCTGGCCGATGGTGAAACGGCTGCTGCATGGCGGCACCGGCGTCGCACTCGACGTCAAGGGCGTGCTCGACCGCAGCGCCCGCCCCGAAAATATCGATTTGTGGCGGATGTGATGGACCCACCCCGGTGATCCGGCCTTGGGCGCGGCCGGCAATCCGACGCTTGTCAAACCCCCCGGGGGCTGGTTAAAAGCGCCGCGCGGTCTCGCAAAATCAGTGTCCTTGGCCCGTTGCCGGCGGATTGTGTGCATTGGTTTGTCTTTCGCCGGCCGCAGTCTGCGAACATTTTATTGGGGACCTGAGAATGGGACGAATGCTCGAAATCGTCACGCCGTTGCACAAGGCGACCAAGCGCGACGTCCTGGCGCGCATGAACGACGACAAAGTTCATTGCATGGTCAAGGCCAAGGAATACGAATTCGATTACTGGGACGGGGACCGCCGTTACGGCTACGGCGGCTACAAGTTCATCGACGGCCGCTGGGCGCCGGTAGCCAAGGCGCTGATCGACATCTATGGCCTGAAGAACGGCTCGAGCGTGCTCGATGTCGGCTGCGGCAAGGCGTTCCTGCTGTACGAAATGAAGAAGATTCTGCCGGACCTGAAGATCGCCGGCTTTGACATTTCCAAACACGGCCTCGGCGAAGCACGCGACAACATCAAACCGTATCTGTACCGCTACCGCGCCCAGGATCGCTATCCGTACGGCGACAAGTCATTCGATCTCGTCATCTCGCTCGGCACCCTCCACAATCTGCGCCTGTTCGAGCTTGAAACCGCCGTTGCCGAAATCGAGCGGGTCGGCAAGAACAAATACATCATGGTCGAGGGCTACCGGAACGAGCTTGAGCAGTTCAATCTGGAATGCTGGGCGCTGACCGCTGAATTGATCCTGCACACCTCGGAATGGATCTGGCTTTACAACCATTTCGGCTATACGGGCGATTACGAATTCATCTATTTCGAATAGGTCGCGTTCATGCAGATCAAATCCGCCAAGGCGGCAATTCTTGCCCAATCGCGCGCGCCGCTGATCGTCGACGAAATCACGTTGCCCGAGGCGCTCGGCGTCGGCCAGGTGCTCGTCAAGGTGCTGTACTCCACCATTTGCGGCGCGCAGCTCAATGAGATCGCCGCCGCCAAGGGGCCGGACAAGTTCCTGCCGCACCTGCTCGGCCACGAGGCGTCGGCGCGCGTGCTTGAAATCGGTCCCGGCGTCACCACGGTGAAACCCGGCGACACAGTGGTGCTACACTGGCGGCCGAGCGCCGGCATCCAGTGCCAGCCGCCCACCTACACGTGGAACGGCAAGAAGCTCAACGCCGGTTGGGTGACGACATTCAACGATCATGCGGTCATCTCGGAAAACCGCATGACGGTGATTTCGCCCGATTACGATCTGCGGAACGCGCCGCTGTTGGGCTGCGCCGTCACCACCGCGGCCGGCGTCATCAACAATGACGCGGGCGTGAAGATCGGCGAGTCCGTCGTGGTGTTCGGCGTCGGCGGCGTCGGCCTCAACGTGGTGCAGTTCGCGCAGCTTGCCGGCGCCTACCCGATCGTCGCCATCGATCTGGTCGACAGCAAGCTCGACATGGCGAAAGAGCGCGGCGCCACGCACTGCCTCAACCCGTCAACGGCCGGCGACATGGACGCCGCGATCCGCAAGATCGTCGGCGACAAGGGCCCCGACAAGGTGATCGAGACCACCGGCGCCAAGCAGGTGATCGAGTTGGCTTATAATCTGACGCACGCCGACGGTACCTGCGTGCTGGTGGGGGTGCCGAGCGAGAAGGTCACGATTTACACGCTGCCGATCCATTTCAACAAGGTGCTGACCGGTTCGCACGGCGGCGACGCCGTACCTCAGGTCGATATCCCGCGGCTGATCCGGCTCAATCAGGCCGGCCGATTGTCGTTCGACGGCATCATCACCCATGAGTTTCCGCTCGACGAGATCAACGCGGCGCTCGATATGGTGCGCGGCGGGACCGCCGGACGGGTGGTGCTGAAAATCGCCGCTTAAATGCGATTATTGGACCGCGTCTTAGTCGGTAGGCGGATGACGGGCTTTCTGCACGTTTTTCGACGCGGATCCAAACAGGTTCTTCGATACCGATCATTTTGATTCCCTATCGCGGACTTGCCAGCCGGCAGGATCGCGCAGGCAAGGTCTCGGATTAGTGATAGTATTCTGTTTTGAACGATGACGACAATTTGTCCGAACTGCCTTGGACCGAGAGAGACGAGAACGTCTACAGGAGTTAAAAGTGTCGCCTGCCGTCAGTGTTCTGATCGTCAATTACAATGCCGGCGTCCACTTAAGTAATACCCTGCGGGGGCTCGCCGATCAGACATTCCGCGACTTCGAGGTCCTCATTGTCGATAATGCTTCAAGTGATCGCTCCGCACAGCTGGCCAAGTCTCTGGTCGGCGCGGATGCGAGGTTCAGGTTTAGGTATTTGGATCGCAACGTCGGTTTTGCTGCTGGTAATAATCTCTTGGCAACAGATGCGCAGGGTGCGTGGCTCGCACTGTTAAACCCCGATGCGCTTCCAGCCCGGGACTGGCTCGAACAACTCCTGGAAGCGACTCGGCGTCATCCAACGGCAGTCATGTTTGGCTCGACCCAACTCGACGCCGCCGATCCGGACCGCCTCGATGGGGCGGGCGATCAATATTTTGCAATCGGTCTTCCGTGGCGCGGCGGCTATGGTTGGCCGCGGTCTGCCCTCCCCCCGGAAGGCGAAGTTTTCTCTCCATGTGCGGCAGCATGCCTGGTCCTCACCGACGCATTCCGAGCGGTAAAGGGCTTCGATGAGCGATTTTTCTGTTACGTGGAGGATGTCGACTTGGCGTTTCGTCTGCGGTTGCGGGGGCATCATTGCATCCAAGTTCGAACCGCTGTCGTAAGCCATGTTGGAGGCGCGTCGAGCACCACGGAAGCATCTGGCTTCGCCCGTCGGCACAGCATTCGCAATCTCATGTGGTGCTTCGTGAAATGCATGCCAGCGCCGCTGTTTTGGCCCCTGTTGCCCTTTCACATTCTTGCATTGGCATTCCTGATGATTAGAGCCCTGGCAACCGGAAGCGCCTATCCGGTCGGGCAAGGAATTATCGAGGGGTTGGCCGGCATGCCTTCAATGTGGTCGTCACGGCGCGACGAGCAGGACAACCGCCGGGTCTCCTGGAGACGAATCGGCTCCGCGGTAACATGGAATCCGGTCAGCTATCGGCGGCATATCCCGCAAGTAATCTAATCATCCGGAAACCTCTGAACAGCGTCGACCGACTAGCACATGAGCTACACCTATGTGCGGTAGGGGGCATACCGCTGCGCGCTTGAGACCGGCACACCCTGGCCGCCGCAAAGCATTGCAAACTGGCACCCTGTCTGCGAAATATCACGATCGTGAGTGGTCCCGTAGCTCAGCCGGATAGAGCAGCGGTTTCCTAAACCGAAGGTCAGAGGTTCGAGTCCTCTCGGGACCGCCAGAACGTTTCTTCAGCCATTTTTTTCAATGGCTTAGAGGCTCGTTTGTGCAATTCGGCAATCCCGTTTGGCCTCGCTTTTCCTCCGTGGCGCTGTCGGCGGACCGCCTCATGTCGGCGAGGTTGGTATAATGCTGGACCTCGCTCAACGTCTTATGGCCGGATATCGCCATCAGCTCATGGGAACGTTAGCGACGCGAAAAAGACTCGGGGCGGGGCCAATCCGCCTATTGCGTCAGGCAGCGGCCCCCGTTGCGGTATCAGTCCGTCCAAAAACTCTGCAGCCATTCGAGAACTTCGCGCAGATACGTGGTTTCCGACTTAAGTCGTGTTACCTTCGCGCTGTTCATTTCCCCAACCCTTGATGCCTACCCCGCGATGGCTTTTGCGGCCACCCAGTTAAACGGCACGGAAACAAGCAGAGAAAACAAACCGTGAAGTGACATCGATGGTTAAGCGCGGTTCAATTCATGGGAGAGGGTTCGTTAGCCACGTGAGTCACTGATGACCTCAACCATCTGAACGATGGAACGTCGAACCTCGGCTGCCTTTATTCGCAAGAACGCCTTGATCAGAGTGTGGCTGTACTCGAGTTCGAGAAATTTGCTGACAAAATCCGCTGAAGGCTCGTCCCCTGCTTTCTTTCGGCTCGAGGCCGGAGACGGCGGTACGCCCTCGAAGAAAAAACCTATCGAAACTGCTAGAATGGCCGATATCGCCTGTAACCGGCTTGCGCCGACCCGGTTGGTTCCTTTTTCGTATTTTTGAACCTGCTGGAAGCTCAGACCGAGACCATCGGCTAACGTTTCCTGACTTATCTCCAATTCTAGACGGCGCTCGCGTATCCGGCTCCCGACATGCACGTCGATGGCGTTGGGGGATTTCTTGGCCATCGTCGAAGCTCCGCCGTTCAAGCTTTCTCCTGTGTCCGCCCTGCCACTCCTGAACCGTTTCGGCGTGGTAGGCAATTTGGCCTGTGGATATATGTTGGTGCATCGGGTGGGGTCAAAAGACCCTGAGGGCCAACTTGGCGGTTCAGCAACGGGGAGGCAAAATTCGCGGCGTTCAACCCGCTCTAGTAAGGACTTTCAATTACCGACGATCGAGTATCAGTAAGCGCCTGTCCGGAAATAGAATTGGGTTGCGGCGGATTTTTTTCACGCTTATTGCCTTTGGTTTCGGATAGCCCACTCGCAATTTCCAAAATGAGCGCTCGACGACATAGTCGCTCGCGACCGCTCCTGGCAATTCGGCAAAGACGCGACAAAGAAGTCCAGCACATCGGTATCGACCCAACCGCCGACCGGCAAAAAAAAGAACCGATTGCTTCGGACATGACGTATTGGCACAAGTACGTGCTGACGCTGTCGACAAAAGTAACGAAACGTCCACCGACAATGCCGTACGGCGCTTTAAGGTACGGCCACGCCGAACCGCACCGTAAACTTGGCAGCATCTCCCATTAGGACGTCCTCCAAAGCCTAGATTTTACTGTTTCGGCGTCGGCAGCCGCTGTGCCATCGCCTTGATCTTGGGATGCGCCACAGCCATCACTTCGCGGAGCCTCAAGAGTCGCTCCCGAAGAGGCAGTTCCTTCTCAGCGAGAATGCGTGTCACCTCGTCAAACAGATCGATCGCGTAGGGATCATTGAGTATCTCCAGGTCGGAAAACAAATCTTCGAATGTCTCTAGCCATTGGGCATGATCGGGGTCGGTAGCCGCCGCGGAAATGAACGTGGGATCCCTCCTAATCTCTTCGATGAAGGCCGCAAACGCTCTCATGCAACCGGTTCCTTAAAAGAACTTCTGTCTCCTGATCTGCCAAAGTCCACACAGCCCAATGATGATCGACGCCACATTGTGGTACTGTCCGAAAATTGCCGCGACCATGTCATAGCCCGTCAGTCCCAGCAGCCCAAGATCAAGCGCGCCAAAGAGGACGAGCAACAGGCTCAGCGCGTCAATGATCGGCATTGGGTGCAAGCTTCGTGCAGACGGACTTATTACCCAGCCTACAGCACCGGTAGCGCAGAGCAACCGGACATGACGGAGCACCACCGAGGCGAGGTGACTGCGAGACCTTTCGCCGCGGAACAGATTGGTCCGATCGGCTGGCTACTGGCGGGACAGAGGGACACGGCTCAGCGCGCCCCCGGGTGATTGGACTATCGAACCGAAATGGGCGTCCCTCGACGACGATTGTACCTCCCAGGGAGCGAGACCCCTTTTCAATGCGCCACGTCGGGCAGCGCCGCTGCGACCAACGCCGGATGCTTGTGGGCCAGACGGAGCATTTCTTAAGAAGCCGTTAACCAACTCGGCCGAGGCTGTGGGAGCGATTCCTGCCCGAGGCTAGTCATGAAGCTGCGCTTGCCTGACGTCACGCTGGTCATGATCGACACGCAGTGCCACGAACTGGCGCGGCTGGCTATGGAAGACTCGCTACGCGACATCGAATTCGGCGACGCCGTCATATTTTCGGATGAACCGATCGACGTCGCCGGGACCCGATGGGTCAAAGTACCCAAATGGCCAAACATCAGCGAGTGCTCGCACTTCATGTGGTACGAATTGCCCGATCACATCGAGACGAGATGGGCGATCAACATTCAGTGGGATTCCTGGATCGTCGACGCCGACTGTTGGACTGATGAATTTCTCCGGTACGACTACGTCGGCGCGCCCTGGTGGTACGATGACAATCACAACGTGGGCAATGGCTGCGCTCTGCGCTCGCGATCGTTGATGAGATTCCTGCAGACGAACAAGGAGCGCTTTCCTCTATCGATAAGCCAGGAAGATCATCTGATCGGCCGGGTTTACCGGGGCGCGCTCGAAGACGCCGGTTTCCGGTGGCCCTCGGAGACGCTCGCGTCGCGGTTTTCCCTTGAATGCACGCGGCCATCGGGCGACTCTGCGGCACTTCATGTTCCATGACAGCTTCAACTTTCCATCGGTGCTCAAGGGCGAGCGCTTGGCAGAACGCCTGCGTCTTATGCGCGAAAATCCCAACATCGCCCGCAAGGTTGCCGAACTCGACCAGGGCCGTGAGCCGATTGTCATGCCCCGCCTGGCGGCCCCTCAGGAACCGCGTGATCGCCCGACCGGGGCTGTCAACACCCCCGGTCTTCCCTCAAGTCCCGAAAAAGCGGCGGTACCGACCTTCCGCGAATTCCAGCAAGCGCGGGTCAATTCGCTTCTCGCGACAAAGCGATGCGTCTATCCGGGCGACGACGCCGACGTCCATAATTTTTTGCCCGGCCTCGCCGAGCTTATTCTACAAGCGCAGCCGCGAGCCGTCATTGAGATCGGATGCGACAGAGGCGTGTCGACCGAATTGTTCCTGCTGACCACCGCGCGCGTCGTTGCCGTGGACCCGTGGGAATCCCGAGGACTCTTATCGGGAATTCGTCGAGCGGTGCTCCGGCTATCCGCATCTGGAAATCTGTCGGGGCAAGAGTCCCGAGGTGCTCGATAAATTCGGCGCCGAATTCGACATCTGCTACATCGATGCGGACCACAGTTATGACGCGGTTCGCCGCGATATTCTGGCTTGTACCAGGATTGTAAAGCCGAATGGCTGGCTCGCCGGCCACGACTATCACCATCCTCAGGTGGCGCAGGCGGTGCAGTCGCTGATCGACGAACCGATCAGCTTTCGCGACGGATCCTGGCTCGCAAGAAACCGCCTTTCTCAGCGCTTCTCAGTACAGCAGTGCGCATAGAAAAGCGCCCTCACGATCGATAAAGATCGTATCGCTTCTATCCGCTCAGCTTTCGGATCCCCGAGCGCAATTCTGGCGCAAGGCTTCGCGGCGATCCACGCCGGTTTCTTGATTCGCCCCCTACGCCCCTGTACCGTGCCGGCTCGCCCTTGCAACCGCAGGGTTCCCTCCCCTCCAGGCCGGACGGCCGCAACGAGCGACGCGTATCCCGATGAGCAGCGAAAAACTCGACGAAGCAGCCAGACTGACGCATCTGTCGACCAACCCCGAGTTCATGAATCTGCACGAGATCGTCCACAAGGCCCGGCAGAACCTGAACCAGAACTCCTGGGATTACATCGTCGGCGGGGTCGAGACCGAAACGACGCTGCGGCGCAATCGCATGGCGCTCGACGCCATCGCGTTCCGCCCGCGCGTGCTGCGCGATGTGAGCAAGGTCGACACCTCGACGGAAATTCTCGGCCGCAAGCTCAAGCTGCCCGTTCTGCTGTGCCCGGTCGGCTCGCTCGAAAGCTTTCATCCCGAGGGTGCCGCGCCGGTCACCAAGGCGGCAGGCGAATTCGGCATCGCCCACATGCTGTCCTCGGTCTGCGATCCGGGCCTCGAGGGCGTCGCGGAGGCGGCGCCCGATGCGATGCGCATTTTCCAGCTCTATGTGCGCGGCGACGCCGCCTGGGTCGACGACCATGTCGCGCGCGCCATCGCCAACAAATACGCCGCGTTCTGTCTCACCGTCGACACCGCGCATTACAGCCGGCGTGAGCGCGACATCGCCAAGCGTCACGTCACCGGCGGTCGGCGGCGCGCGAGCGGACGGCACTTTCAGGAAGCGCTCGATTGGAAAACCGTCGAGCGCATTAAGGGCAAGTTCAAGATTCCGCTCGCCATCAAGGGTATTGCCACTGCCGAGGACGCCAAGATCGCGCTCGATCACGGTGTCGAATTCGTCTACGTCTCCAATCATGGCGGCCGCCAGCTTGATCACGGCCGCGGCTCGACCGACGTGCTGCCGGAAATCGTCGACGCGGTCGCAAACCGCGCCAAGATCATCATCGACGGCGGCTTCTATCGCGGCAGTGACATCGTCAAGGCAATCGCGCTCGGCGCGCATATCGTCGGTCTCGGCCGCATGCAGTGCTATGGCCTCGCCGCAGGCGGACAAGCCGGCATCGTGCGCATGCTCGACCTCATCCACGACGAAGTGACGCGCACCATGGGGCTGCTCGGCGTCACCAGCCTCGGCAAGCTCGATCCGTCGTATCTGCACGCGGCGCCGCTCGCCAATCCGGCGCACGTTTTCTCGGCCTTCCCGCATCTGGAAATCGCGCCGTACCGATACTAGGCGCAAAACATATGTCCGATGCGGGCGTCAGCTACGCGGTCGCGGACGGGATCGCGCGGATCACGCTCGATCGGCCGCCGGTCAATGCGCTCACGCTCGACATGATTTGCGCGCTCGTTGCGGCGCTGCGGCGCGCTGCCGCCGACGATGCCGCGCGCGCAGTCGTGCTGGCAAGTGCGGTGCCGCGGCGGTTTTGCGCCGGCCTCGATCTGACGGTGCTGCTCGGCACAACAAGCGAACAGGTGCGCGCGTTCCTGCACGCGCTCTACATCGATCTCAACGATGCCCAATACACTTTAGGCAAGCCGTCGATCGCGGCCGTCGGCGGCGCCGCGCGCGGCGGCGGCATGACGCTTGCAATCTCCTGCGACGTCATCCTCGCCGGACAAGGCGCGAGCTTCGGCTACCCGGAAATCGACATCGGCGTGCCGCCCGCGATCCATTTCGCGCATCTGCCGCGCGTCGTCGGACGCCACCGGGCCTTCGAGTTGCTGTTCAGCGGACGAAGGTTCGATCCGCAGGAAGCTTTCGATCTCGGCCTCGTCAGCAAGATCGTGCCTGACGGAGAACTCGACGCGGCTGCCACGGCGCTGGCAGAAGACTTTGCCGCCAAATCTCCGGTCACGATGCGGCTTGCCCGCGCAGCGTTCATGCGCCAGAACGACTATCGGCGCGACATCGCCGCCGCGGTCGAGGATTTCTGCAACGCCGTGACGACGCCGGCCGCGCAGGAAGGCATCCGCGCCTTTATTGAAAAGCGGGCGCCCAACTGGGCTGCCAACCAATAACCAGGGAAGAAACCATGAATTTGCGACTGAGCATCGGCATCACCAATAATCCACGCACCTGGCCGATCCTCGACGGCACGGTGAAGCCGGACGGTATCGACCTCATTCCGACCATCCTGCACCCGTCCGAACTGTTCTGGCGGCAATTGCATTTCGCCGAATTCGCGGTGTCGGAAATGTCGGTATCGTCATTCATGATCGTGACCGGTCTCGGCGACCAGCGCTTCGTTGGCGTGCCGATCTACACGACGCGGCGTTTTTACCACACTGCCATCCTGGTGCGCCGCAAAGCCGGCATCGAAACACCGGCCGACCTGAAAGGCAAACGCGTCGGCGTGCCCGAATATCAGCAGACCGCGGCGCTGTGGGCGCGCGGCGTGCTCCAGCACGAGTTTGGGGTGCACGCCAAAGAAATGGAATTCTGGATGGAGCGCACGCCCGACAAGAGCCATGGCGGCGCTACCGGCTTCAAGCCGCCGCCCGGCGTCACCGTCAACCAAATCCCCGCCGAGCAGAGCATCGGCTCGATGATGATGGCGGGCGAACTCGACGCCGCACTGCATTATCTGTCCGGTAACAATCTGGTCGACCGCAGCCGCGCCGATCTCATCAATAATCCCGACTTCAAATATCTGTTTCCGGACTCTGTCGCCGAGGGCGTGCGCTATTTCCGAAAGACGGGCATCTATCCGATCAATCATCAGGCGGTGGTGCGGCGCGACGTCTACGAGAAGGAGCCATGGGTGGCGCAGAACCTGCTCAAGGCCTTCATCGAAGCAAACGACGTCGCCAACCAACGGCGCCAGCAGCATGTCGAGTATCACCTCGCCGCCGGTCTCCTCTCGGGTGACGCCAAGACGCCGATTGTCCGACACGGCATCAAGGCCAATCGCCACGTGATCGAGACCATTGCGCAATATTCGCTGGAGCAGGGCCTGACCAAGCGGCTGATCAAGCTCGACGAGATCTATGCGCCCAACGTGATGGAGTCATAGCCATTTTCGAGTCGGCCGAAGATTGAAAAGCTTCGCCTTACCAGGTCATGGCGCTCATGATGGGCTGTTCCGCGAGGCCGACGCTGTCAGCCTTGTCGTGGCGGCCGATCCTTTGATCTGATCCTTCTGAGTTGGACTTCCCCAATTCCCTTTATAACCAGGAAGGCGGCCGTCAGGCGGGGCAATCAAGCCTTGCGCCCGGCGGCGATCGATCTTGGATATTTATTATCAATTTATGTAAGTAAGGGTTGTATAGACACGTAAAAATTGTATTGTCAAACTGTGCTATCCAGTGAGATTCGTTGCCCGATGCCCTACGTGCTGCCCATCCGGGTCCGCGAGCGACTGATGCGAACTGAGCTAATTGACGCCAATGGCCAGGTCATCGCGATGTCGCCGCCGAAGCAGGACTGGCATGGGTCGCCGCTGGAACGCTGTCCAGAATTCATCAAGGAAAACTTCAGTGCGATTGCGAACAAGCTGAATTCGGAGACGCGCTGAGAAGGCCCTTCAGTTTCTCACCGACCGTCTCGCCGCACGCAATCTGATCCGGCCACGCTACACCGCGCCTTTAGCCTTGCCCCCGTCGACCGTAGCGCCAGAAGTCAGCGAGCGCCGCGATTTGGCCATCGCTCAAGCCCGCCTCCCGTAACACCTCGAAGCTGTGCTCCCCGAGCCGCGGTTGCAGGCGGTCCGACGTCATGCTGGCGCCATCGAAACGCACCGGCAGTTCGGTGAACTGGATCTCTCCCTCGCTCGGATGTGCGGCGTGCTTGAAGAAGCCCGTTGCGGCAAGCTGCGGGTCGGCGAACAGGTCGCCGAGATTCGACATCCGCGCCGCCGGGATTTCCAGTTCGCGGAGGATTTTGAGCCACTCATCCGTGGTCCTCGCGGCGATGCAGCCGCCCGCCAGTTCGTAAAGCGCAACGATGTTCTGCGCGCGCGAGGCGATCGAATCGAAACGCGCATCGCTCAGCATCTCCGGCTTGCCGACGGCAGTCCAGAACTTGCGCCAGTGCATCTGCGTATAGGCCATCATGCACAGATAGCCGTCTTTCGTCTGGTACGGCCGCCGCCACGGCGCGGTGACGCGCGTGTAGCCGAGCGGGCCGAGCGGCGGTATGAAATTGTGACCGAACAGATGCTCGCCGAGAACGAACGCCACCATCTGTTCGAACATCGGGATTTCGACGAACCGCCCGGCGCCGGTGCGTTCACGCTCGAACAGGGCCGCGCACACCGCACCCGCGATGGCGAGCGCGCAGGTCTTGTCGGCCAGGATCATCGGTGCGTAGCGCGGTTCGCCCGCCATCTGCGCCATCAGGGCGGCGATGCCGGACTGCCCCTGGATCACATCGTCATAGGCCGGCTGCCCGCTATAGGGCCCGCCATCACGGTAGCCGTGCAGTGCCGCATAAACGAGCCGTGGATGCTTTTCCCGAACCGCGGCTGGGCCAAAGCCGAGCCGGCCGATCGCCTGCGGCCGCATCGAATGCACCAGCACGTCGGCAGTGGCGAGGAGCCGCCACAGCGCGTCCTGCGCCGGCTTCTGCTTGAGATCGAGCACCAGCGAGCGCTTGCCGCGGTTAAGCCCCATGAACAGGGCCGCCATGCCGGGCGAGCGGGCCGGGCCGGTGTGGCGGGGCGCATCGCCCTCGGGCGCCTCGATCTTGATGACGTCGGCGCCCATGTCGGCGAGGCTTTGCGTCGCCATCGGCCCAGCCACCACAGACGTCAGATCGAGAATGCGGACGCCCGCCAAGGGTCCTGTCATCTTTTGTTCCAAATCGATACCGGCCCGGCACAGCGTTGCGCCGAGCCCTTGATATGCGAACGCGTATCATGGACGGCTTCATGAACCCGGCGCAAGCGTTCCCGCTCGCGCCGCGGCCCAGCGGAAGCAATTCAACTCAGGCTCAGGATGAGTGTGATTTCAGCTGCGCGCGCACCTGAGGCAGGTCAGGCCGCGCCCTTCGCAAGCGCAGTCCCCGCACCGTATGCGGCATCTTTCATCACCTTCGCCAGCATGCGGAATGCTTCCACCCAGGCATCGCCGAGTTCCGGGGTGAAGTCCGCTCCGAGCCCCTTCTTGAGCGTCCGCAGCAGCGCATTGCCCACGTAAGTGTAATGCACGGGCTCTACTCCGTAATCGACGTGCTTGATTGCGAGCTGCTTGACCGGATTCAAAATCTTCTCCGGGCTGTCCAGAGAGCGGACGACAAGTGCCAGCGCCGCCAGCAGCTTTTGACGCTGCGCCGCCATGTCGCCCCTGAACATTTTTCGCAATGAAGGATCGATCGCGAACAGCTCTTCGTAGAAAAGTTCCGCAACCTTGTCGCCGAGCGTTGCGACCTTTTCGAAGCTCCGCTGTACCAAAGCGATCTTGTGAGCGTCCACTATCAGGCCCTCGCGGTAAAAGGAGACCGACGCTAGGAGGACCGACCATAAGAAACGATGAAAGCAACGCTGATCTGGCCAAAAAGTCATTATGCCAGATCAATAACATCGCGGCTTTTGCGCCCACCGGCGACCCGGCCGCACGGCATCCGGTTCAGGCCTTCGCGAATGCCGGCATCACCTCGCGGGCGAACAGCCGCATCGATTTCTGCGCCACGGCGAGTGGCAGCGTGCCGAAATTGATCTGCAGCGAGGCCTGCTCGAACTTGCCGACCTTGTCCTCGAGATTGCGGATGATGTCCTTGATCTCGTCCGGCGTGCCGACCAGCGCGCCGCGCGCCTCGATCTGGTTCTCGAGCGTGAAATTCTTCATCCGGCCGATCGAATCGCCATAGCCCTTGTAGTCCTTCGATGCCGTGCCCTGCGTCCACTCGCCGGCGGATTCGAACAGCGCCTTGAAATAATCCTCGAATTGCGGGCGCGGGATTTCACGGGCGAGCGTCTTGTCCTCGTGACAGAACATGTGGAAGGCGATCATCACTTCGCCGTCACCCGGATGGCCGGCTTTGCGCCAGGCGTTGCGGTAGATCGGGATCAGATCCTTCAACGGCCCGATCGGGATCGACATCAGCGCATGGCCGTTGCGGCCGGCGAATTCGAACGAATCTTCGGTGCGGGTCGAGGCGATATAGAATTTCGGCCGCGGCTTCTGCGTCGGCCGCGGCAACGAAGTGACGTTGTCGAACGAATGAAACTGGCCGTGATGGCTGACATTTTCCTTGGTAAGCAACAGTTCGATCTGCTCCAGGCCCTCGCGGAAACGCGCCACCGATTCGTCCGGCGAGATACGGAAGCGGCGGAATTCGTGCGGCAGGAAGGCGCGCGCGAAGCCGACATCGAACCGCCCGCCCGAAATGGCGTCGAGCATGCCGATCTCGCCGGCAAGCTTCAGCGGATTGTTGAACGCCGGCACCACCGCGCCGGTGACGAGCCGCATCTTCTTGGTGCGCGCCGCCGCGGCGGCGAGAAACAGGATTGGATTGGGGCTATAGCCGCCGTAGCGCTCGAAATAATGCTCGACCGACCGCGCATGCGAGTAGCCGAGTTCGTCAGCCTCCTCGGCGATATCGAGGCTCTCGGCGTAATAATCCGCCGGGCTTTTGTCGCGCGGCTGGAAATTGGGAAAAAATTGCACGCCAAACTGCATCGCCCACTCCCTGTCCGGTTCTTTTGAACCGGTTCTTTTAAACCGGGACGTTGACGTGAACGTCAAGCCCGTAGGCGGCCACCATCGCACCGACCTGCTCGCTGCGGCCGATATGAGCATCGACCACCTCACCGATATCGCGGCGCAACTCGTCGGCGGTGCGTTCGGCCTTCGGCTTGATCTGCGCGCTCAGGTAAGCGCCCTCGGCACTGTTGACTTCGACCAGCGCCCGGCCGAACGGCAGCTGCATGCGCTGGTAACGCTGCAGACCGCGCGCGAGATCGCCGCCTGAGTTGCGGATGCTGTCGGCGAGGCAGGCCGCGTCGAGCGCCGCCTTGGTGGTGCCGGCGCCGGCATGCGGGCGCGCGACGAACGCCGCATCGCCGGCGACCGCTACGCGGCCGAACACGATCTGCGGCGAGGCCAGATCGTAGATCGGCTGGAAGAACGGCGCGGCGAGCGCGAAAATCCGGGCAACCTGCGGCGCGAGAATCCGGCTGGCGTCTGCCTTGACGCGCGCGATCACGTCCGGCCGGATCAGCGGCGGCGGAATTCCCGCGGCGTAGTGCCGTCCTTGCGCGTCGGTGCACATGTCGGTCAACGCCGTGCGATCGGCCGGCCGGTACCAGACGATATTGTAACCCCGTCGTCCGACGGCGGTGTCGTTATCGCGGCCCGGCACCGCGTAGCTGATGACCTGCTCGCCTTCGGGCAGGCAGAAAGCGTAGAGGCCGACCATCTCGTCCCACAACGTGGCCGGCACGTCGGCTTCGTCAATCGAGGCGCGCCACGCCACGTAGCCGGCGTAGTGCGGCTCGACATCAGGCAGGAATTGCGCGCGCACGGCCGAGCGGATGCCATCGGCGCCGACCAGAAGATCGCCGCGTTCGCTGGTGCCGTCGGCAAAGATCGCCGTGACGCTATCGGCGTCCTGGGCGACACGAACCAGCCGTTTGCCCAGCCGATAATTCGGCGCCGGCAGCGCATCGAGCAGCGCGCGATAGAGCCGCGACCAGCCGCTCAAGGTGCGCGCTGTAGGCCGCTCGATGACGATCTTGCCGTTATGGTCGAGGCACACCGCCCGTGTCGGCGTGATGCCCATGGTTTCATCAAAATCGACGCCGGCGCGCTTGAGGATGCCGATCAGTTGCGGGTGCGTGCCAAGCCCGACGCCGCGGCTTGCCAGTTCCTCCTCGTTGCGTTCGAACACGACGGCATCCCAGCCGATCGTGCGCAACAGATGCGCGACGATCAGCCCGCCAAGCGAGCCGCCAACGACCAGGGCACGACGATTATTCATGCTGAGCATCATTCCGAGGCGCGCCCAAACGGGTCCCGCCCCGGGATGACCATCACGGCAGCGCCCAGGACATGCTGTCGTGGCCGGGCTTGTAATCCATGTTGGTCGCCGACGGATTGCGGTTGATCAGCGGGCGGGCATACATCGGATTGGTCTGGCTGCGCGTCTCGTGCTCGACGGTGAACAGCACCTGCTTGGTGTCGAGATCGATCACATCCTTGAAGCGGTACTCGTACTGATTGCTTTCCATCGTGATCAGCCCGAGATCGATCAGCTTACGGTAAGGACCGGAAAAATCGGACAGATAGATCTGCACGTGATGCTTGTCGTACGGCTGTTCCGGCGCGTCGGTCTCGCGGAAAACAAAATATTGCTGCTCGCCGACCTGGACGCGCGCCTCGGGTCCGGCACCGTTCGTGTGCACCTGCGACGGCGCATCGAGAATCTCGCGATAGAACCGGGCGATGCCCGCGGCCGTGCCGGGACGCACGTCGAAACGGATGTAGGGCATGCCGAGCTGGATGCGGCCGAAATGCTCGGGGTCCGGAGTATGCACATGGATACGGTTGCCCCAGGGGCACACCGTCTCGACGCAATCGTTGCTCTCGCGGAAATCGAACTTGGTGCCGTCAAGCTGCTTGCTTTTGCGCACCCGCGTGAGCCGGTCGAGCAACGCCGCGCGATCCGGCGACACCAGCCCGACGACACCGCGCAGCACGTCCGGAGAACCCATCGGCAGATGGAACTGGCTCATGCCGACATTGATCCACATGTTGCGCGAGGTGACATTGAGAAACGGATCGCGCGTGTAGCCAAGCCCGGTGACGTAATAATCCGTGCCGTGGTGCTGGTCGGTGATGCACACGTTGACGTGGCCGATACCGACGATGTTGCCCTGGTCCTCGGCGGCGCGGTCGTACTTCTTCTGCTGCATGGCGGGCTTCCTTCCTTGTTGGCCGGAATATTAGGCGCGGGCCGCCGCGCGCTCAACTGCCGTGTGGCGGGTGCTATGCGTTCAGGTCATCGGCCTGATGTCAGCGCTTGCGGTCACTCACCTGCGGCCAGCAACTCCGGCCGGTATTCGAAATGCATCGTATCGTAGTGATACCATTTGCCGCCCCAGATGAAGCCGTGCTTCTCGAAAATCGCGACGATCTCTTTCGGCATGCGGTTGCGGTAGGCGATCTTGCCGGCATGCGGCCGCCAGAACCAGTAATCCGAGAATTTGAGATTGAGATCGATGGCGATACCATAGCTGTGCGGGCTCGGCTCGCCGGTGTCGGCCACGACACGGCAGTTGTAGGTGCCGGCGCTCGGATAGGCGGCCTGCCTGATCGCGGCCGGCAGCGTGTCGAGCTCTGCCGATACGGCGCGCAGCTGCGCGTCGGCACCGTTCACCGAGGTGAACTGGAGCGCCTTGCCCCAGGTCTTCGGCAGCCACACGACGCGCACCAGGTGCCGCGCCACCTCGCCCTTTTTGCAGTCGCCGTACATCTTGTTGAAGAACGCGGTGTTGCGGAAACGGCCCGGATCGGAATCGACCGCCGGTGGCTCCTTGAGCGCACCGCGCGGATAAGGAATTCGGAATTGATCGGCGATGGTGGCGTGACGCAGCAGTTCGTCGAGACTCTTGTGGTCGTTGCCGTCGCTCACCGGCATCGTGGTACCGTCGCGCCACCGCAGCGTTTTTGTATCGTGCCCGGCAAGCGCGGTTGGGTACGCGGCTACCAGTGCATCGAGCGCGCGACCAATCCGATCGTCCTGCGCCGCTGCGGCACCCGCCAACGCGATCAGCACAACGGCCGCGCAAACTCTCGCAAACATCCGGCCGCGGGGTACTTTGATTACGGAAGACGCGTTGATCGAGATCAAAGCGGCTCGGTGATTCCCGGTTTTATGGTACCAGTGTTTCATGAACGCATCTTACCCTATGCTTTCGCCGGCGTCGGACACAAATCAAGGAGCCAACACAATGCGCGGAATGATCACTGCCGGGTTGACGGCGCTGACGCTTGGAGCGGCGCTCGCGCCGGCTTATGCGGCGAGTTGCCAGGACCTGTGGGTGGAACGCAATACGTATTACAAAGGCGCCGGTTACTGCTTCAAGACGGCACGCGCCATTTCCTATTTCGGTAATGGCGGTTGCCGGTATGACAGCGAAAGCGCGGTACCGCTGTCCTCGGCAGTCAGGCGGCGCATTGCCGAGATCGTGGCTCAAGAGCGCATTCAGGGCTGCGGCAACTGATTGAATGCCCTTTCCCCGCACGCGGGGAGAGGGTCAGGATGAGGGGGCGTTGCAAGTGCCTGAGCTAAGATTGTTTTTTGCACCGCCGACGCGTCAACAGACTGCTCGGAATCGCGGATAGGCCCCCTCACCCGGATTGCTTCGCGTACGCTCGCAATCCGACCTCTCCCCGCACGCGGGGAGAGGTGCTTTTACTGCGCCTCGATCTTCGCCTGCTTGATGACCTTGCCCCATTTGGCGCTTTCCGAGGCGATGAAGGCGCGGAATTCCTCGGGCGTGTCGGACTGCGCCACGATGCCGATGGCCTTGAACTTCGCCACCGTCTCGGGCCGCTTGAGATCGGCGGCCAGATAGCGGGCGATGTCGCCGAGGATCGGCTTCGGCGTACCGGCCCGCGCGAACAGGCCCTGCCAGGACTGCGCCACGTAGCCGGGCACGGTCTCACCGACGGTCGGCACATTCGGCATGTCCGGATCGCGTTTGCCGCCAAGCAGCGCGATCAGCTTCAGCTTGCCGGCCTGGATCAGCGGCATTGCCGGCGCGAGATCGGTGAATTCCATCGACACCACACCGCTCGCCACATCGGTCAAGCCAGGGATCGAACCCTTATAGGGGATGTGGCGAATGTTGACGCCCGTCATGGTCTTGAACAGCTCGCCGAAAATCTGGTGCGGCGTGCCGACGCCGGCCGACGCAAAGGTCAGTTCCTCGGGATGCGCCTTGGCGCGCGCAATCAGCTGCGCGACCGTGTCGATGTGCAGCCCTGGGTTCACCACCAGGCCGAACTGCGTCAGCCCGACGACGGTGATCGGATCGAAGTCCTTGGCCAGATCATATGACACGTGCTTCTTCAGGAACGGCAACAACGTGATCACGCTCGGCGCGTGCAGGAGCGTGTAGCCGTCCGGCACCGCGCGCGCCGCATAGCCGATGCCGATCTCGCCGCCGGCGCCCGGCTTGTTGTCGACCACGAAAGTACCGTGCATTTGCCGCTGCAGCACCTCGGCCTCGTAGCGCGCCAGAATGTCGGTCGAGCCCCCCGGCGTGAACGGCACCACGATGGTGACCGGCCGGGTGGGATAGTTGTCGGCCTGCGCCGCGCCCACGCACGCGAGAGCAATGGCCGCGCAGGCCAGCGCGATGGCACGTGCGGTTATTCTGCCGTTTACGTTCATTCTTCTTCCTCCCGGCGCCGGGACGTTAGCCCCGCGCTGCTACAGCTTTCAACGCCGCTTTGGGCCGCACCGTCAGTGCATCCGTCCGCGGGCGGTGGCGCATTTTGACATTCCGCCCCGCTGACGCGGGGTGGCTGCCACCATACCGCGGCGCTGGCCCTCCCTGCCAAGCGCGCCCTGCAAAAAAACCGGGCGGTAGCGTGAACCGACATGGCAGGTCGGGCGACGAAGACAGACGGGACACGCCTGCACCACCAACTCGCCCAATCCGGCAGCCATTCTGTACTGGTCCCTGGGCGGGATGGCTGCTAAATGCAGCCAATAAGAATTCTTGCCCGGGCAGATTTTTTAAGGTCACGGAGACCGCTCAATGGCTCACAGAACATTGGTCCTGGCCACTGCCGTTGCCCTGCTTGCTGGTGTGGCTCAGAGTTCAGCGCGCGACGCGGCGCCCAAGGCGCCGACGGCCCTGGTGGAAGACGTCAAGAGCGCCAGCGCTGGCGTCGAATTCATGGACTATGTGGGCAGCGGCCAGATCATCAAGCTCGGGCCCCATGATACGCTCGTTCTCAGCTATCTGCAGTCGTGCGAACAGGAGACGATCACCGGCGGCACGGTGGTGGTGGGCGCGGACCGCAGCGACGTCAAAGGCGGTCAGGTTGCCCGGACCGTGGCCCCCTGCGACGGCGGCAAGGTTCGCCTGAGCGAGGCCGAAGCCAGCAAGAGCGCGGCGAGTGCGTTCCGGGTGCAGAGCGCCGGGACCGAAATAACGCTCTACGCGCGCGCGCCGGCGGTGGCCTTCCCGAAGATGCTGCCGCGCGAGGATCGCACGCTCGTGATCCGGCGGGTCGACCGCCCGGGCGAGCGCCACGCGATCAAGCTCAGCGACGCCAGCGCGGCCAAAGGCTTCTACGATCTCGCCAAGGCCAATCTCAATCTGACCCGCGGCGGCATCTACGTGGCGAGCCTCGGCGGCCAGAACGTGCCGTTCCGCATCGACGCCAACGCCCAATCCGGGCCGGCCCCGATCGCCAGCCGCCTGTTGCGATTCGAATAACGGCGTCCGGCACCGGCGCAGCCATGGATCCGGTGCGCCGGCGCGCCGCGGCGGTCGGCACACTCATTGCACTCTGCGCCGGGCTGTTGGCCGCCTCGCCGGGCTTCGATGCTTTGCGCGGCTGGTCGATCGACCTCCTCACCATGCTGCGCTGGCGCACCTTCGGCGACGTGCATGCGCCGGCGTCCTCGCCGGCGGTCGTGGTCGCGCTTGACGAGGATACCTTCAGAACCCCGCCCTTTGCCGGCAGTCCAAGCGTCACCTGGACGCCCGAAATCGCCCGCGTACTCACAGCGATCATCGGCGGCGGCGCCAAGGTCATCGGCTTCGACATCGTATTTCCCACCTCGATCGAACAGTCGGCCGTGCCGTTCGGCGACGAGACCCTGGGCAGCCGCCTGCACGGTTTTGACCGGGATTATCTGCGCGCCCTGGCGCTGGGCGCGCACGAGGGCAAGATCGTGCTGGGCGAAGTGCAGAATCAGGACAGTCCGGTGCTGCCCTCGCCGGGCCAGCGTGCCGCGGTTGGATTCGGCCGCAACATCCGCCCGCTCAACGTCTACAGCGATCCCGACGGCATCATCCGCCGGGTGCCGCTGACCTTCACGGTCGACGGCAAGCCGATGCCCTCGATGTCGGCAGAGCTAGCGGCGCGCGCCGGCGGTGCGCCACCGTCAGCGAAGATCGTCAAAGCGGGCGCGGTGGCCGGAACGATCACGCTGAATTTCACGGCTGGCGCCGACGACGTTCCGACCTATTCGCTCGCCGATCTCAGCGCCTGCGCAGACAAGAACGACAAAGGCTTCTTCCACCGCCAGTTCGACGGCAAGGTCGTGGTGTTCGGCACGGTGCTGGACGTGGAAGACCGCAAGATCACCTCGACGCGCCTGACCTCGGCGCGCGAAGGCGCGCGCGCGGTGCGCTGTGGGCAGACCGCGCCGGCGGCGCGCCAAACCTTCATCCGCGATTCGATATCCGGCGTTTATGTGCAGGCGACGGCGGTGAACAATCTGATCCGTGGCGACGTCCTCACCGAATTCGGCCGCATCGGCACCGGCGTCGCTTCGCTGGTTCTGGCAGCGCTCGCCGTCGCGGCCGCACTGGCGCTCGGGCCCACCGCGGCTGCCTTGAGCTTCGTCGGCATGGCGGCAGCCTGGACCGCGGGCGCGACGGTTGCCTTCCGCTACGCGCTGGTGGTGCCGCTGGTCGAGCCTTTGCTGACCGCGCTCGCCTCGCTCGCCACCACTATCGGCTATCGCCTTGTCGTCACCGACCGCATCGTAGCCGCGCAAGCCGCGCAACGGCGCGCTCACGAAGCCGAAATGGCAAGCGCCGCCGCCATCCAGCGCGCCATGCTGCCCGGCGCTGGCCAAAGCGATTTCGCCGAAGGCCGGCTCGATATCTTCGCCCACATGATCCCGGCGCGCGAAGTCGGCGGCGATCTCTACGACATCGTCAAGCTCGACGGCGGGCGCGTCATGGTCTCGATCGGCGACGTCTGCGGCAAGGGCGTCCCGGCTTCGCTGTTCATGGCGGTCACGCAGACCATCATGCGGCTCGTGGTCCGCTTCGATCAGGACCTGCAGACCGAAATCAACAGCGCCAACAATCTGATGGCCGCCAACAACAGAGAGGAAATGTTCACGACATTGTTCTGCGGCCTGCTCGACGTAACCTCCGGTACGATGACCTACTGCAACTGTGGCCACAATGCTCCGCTCGTGCTCCGCAAGGACGCAAGCACCTTTGAGACATTGCGCACCTGCGGTCCTCCGCTCGGCATTCTCGATGACACGAACTACAAGCCGCGGTCGATCGCATTGGCGCCGGGCGACGTTCTCGTCCTCTACACCGACGGCGTGACCGAAGCTGAAGACACCCAGAAAGCCCTTTTTGGAAGCAAGCGGCTCGAGGATGCGGTTCTTGAGAAGCGCGGCGCACCCGCGCGCGACGTGGTCGAGCACGTCATCGCGCGCGTCACCGCGTTCGCCAACGGCGCCGTGCAGTCCGACGACATCACCTGCGTGGCGGTTGTTTGTACGTGAGAGCGGCGCCGGACTTCGCCGTCTTGGGGCACGTCCGCCAAACGAAATACTTCACCGCATGAGTGTCCGGCCAACCCGAAATCCAAGGTTGAAATACACGCTGCCGGACGTGATCAAGAGGCGGCTTCCTGATCTTACCGATGCTGGAAGCACGTTAAAGGCGCCGCCACGCGCAACGCGGCTATCGCAACTGCCGCCGGCCGTCCACGCCGAGCCGTCCTGCGGTGCTCCCTGGTAGCTGTCGTGAACGCAGTCCTCGACCCACTCCCAAACGTTGCCGCTCATATCATGAAGGCCAAACCGGTTGGCAGCAAACGTCCCGACCGGAGCTGGCCGCTTGCCGTTCCAATTCCCACCGCAGCCGATACAGTTGGCGTTGTCCACGCCAACATCGTCCCCAGGGAAAGGCGGACTGACTGCCAGCGCGCGCCGCGTATTCGAATTCTGCTTCTGAAAGGAGCCGATATGACTTGCCGGTCTCCGCCGCAAGCCACGCGATGTATCGCTGCGCGTCGTGCCGTGTCACGTTAATCACAGGCTGATGACCGCGCCCGTATCCGCCATCGCTGACGTGAGGATTGCAGCGACCGTGCGCGACGCAGGCATCCCAGTCGGCAAACGAAACCTCAGATTTGGACGCAGCAAAGGGTTTGGCTATCGTGACACTGTGCTGCGGGTCTTCGCCCGGTTTATGCCCCGCCTCGGCCGACGACGATCCCATCATAAATGACCCGGCCGGGACAACGATCATATCGGGGCAGTCGGTACACTCCTTGAAAAAATCCGTCGCCTTCAATGCGAGCTCCTGGGCCGCTGCGAGAGGATGTGCGTTCGCAAATGCATAGAGGCGTTCCCTCAACCACGTCTGCTGCCACCAACCGATTGTTGCCATGAGTAAGATCAGCGGACAGAAGGCGGCAAACGCCTGTGCGTAATGTACGCGCCGATGCGCCAGCTTCGATTTTGCAAACTGCGCGTTTTCCGCCTCCTCGCTTGCCGCGATGAAAGCACGCACCAGGTCAGTGATCGCCGGCGCGTCGATTTTCCTGTTTTCGATCCACGATTTCGCGGCAAATAGATCGTCGCCGCGCAGCAGCAGCGATTCGGCGCGGCTGCGCGCCTGCCAGCGCGCAGCCGCCTCCCCAAGGCGGGTATGCTCGCGGATCCAATCGATATCCTGCCGCAGCGCATCGGCCAGCTGTGCGAGAGGCCGGTTGATTCCCAAGCCGGTGTCGAACCTTATGTACTGCCGCTTCTGTAACTCCTGCGGAATATCGACGTCCGCCACAGACTTGAAAATCACCGGAAGCAGGCGTTTTGATTGCACGGCGGCCTGCTCGACCTCCCACCTGCAACGTTGCGACCTTATGGCCGCCGGGGACACGACAAAGACAACGGTATCCGCTTGTGCGATGAGGCCGTTAAGCCGCGCCTCCCAATCTTCTCCTGCAACAATGTCATGGCGATCCACCAGCGGCGCAAATCCGCCCAGCTGGAGTCCGGCGGCGATCTCCTCGGCAAATTCAAGGATTCCAGTTCCAGCCTGAAGCCGCGCCGCGGCGCTCGATTATCAGAAGGTCCGCCAGGCCGGCCGCATCGATGACCTCGGCCACGGCCTCAATCGGATTGAGCAAGACGAAACGCCGCCGCCGGATCGTTTTGGAGGCCGACACCAGATAGCGGAGCCCCATCGAGGCGATGAAGGTAACACCCGCCATGTCCACCGAGCGAAACACTCAAAGGACCACCCGGCCCGCACCCGGCCCACCAACTGAAACTCCGCACCATCCAAATACTGGGCAAGCACCGGACTGAGCGCGGCTAAGCCGCCTTCTTCCGCTTGGTCTGAGCGCGCGCCGGTCGCCTTGTCCGCTTCGCCGATATTTTGATAACCTTCTTCTTGCCTGACGCGCGAGCCGCTGCCGGCTTCTCGGGCGTCAGCCCTCCCTTGGCGTTCTTCACTTTGTCGCGCGTGAGCTGCCAGCCTTTCCAGTTGATGTCGAACACGATGCCGTTCGGGTCGCGGAATTTGCGCTCGAAGCCTTCGTCCTCCGGCTCACCCAGATCGTAGAAAAACTGGCCGCCCGCCTGCTCGATCTTCTCCTGCTGCTTCGGCAGGTGATCGCACTGGAACCCGAAATGATGGATCCCGGTCCAGCCTTTCGGCACGCCAGAGCCTTCCTCGCCCTTGTATTGCAGCAGCGCGAGATTGATCTCGCCGTCGCTCATGTAGCAGTTGAAGGCGGTCTTGCCTTCCTTGATTTCAGTCCGCTTCAACCCGAACGCCTTCTCGTAAAAGTCGGCGGTCTCTTTGATGTCCTTGACGCAAAGTGCGATGTGACGGATGCGAGCGGCCATGGTGCGGACTCCCTGGATGAGGCGAGTGTCCTCAATCGGGATTTGCAAGTCAAATTCGAAGTCTTCGTGCGGCGACATTTCCATTAAAATTCGCCAATCGACTGAATGAGGCACGGCCGGCCGACGCCGGGCGGCTTGTCAAGCGCCAGAAGCCTCGATGTTCGCTGTCGGGATAACCGGGATCCCGAGGCTATAGTCAATCTGCTGAGATTGACCCTTTCATCCGTCCTTCGTCAGTCTTCTCTGCGTTGCATCAGGAGCGCATCTGCAGCAAACGCGCGCACGAGGAATTGCGGCCAGCGCCACAACGAAGCCGGGCCACGAGAAGTCCTCGCCAGCGCCCGTCCATAGCTGCCATAGGGCGGCGACCGTCACATAAGCCGCCAAGGCCAACAGGAGTGCCGCTCCGATACGGCTTGCGATGCGCTCCGCGCTTTCGGAGAACTTCTGTCCATGGCGCAACTGGACAGACAGTCGCCACATGAGAACACCTGCCGACGCCAGTTCGATCACGCTGTCGAGGCCGAATGCGAGCAGCACAAGGCCGCCGGCCGCGATGCCTGCGCAATCGCTACGGCAGCTTCGACAATCATCCAGGCGATGGTGAACCATTCGAGCCTGAATGCTTCGCGGATCAGTGGCAACCGATCGGGCCGCGGAGGGAGGATCAACGGGGGTGGTGCGCAGCACTCCGTCATCCGACAGCTATAGCGCGCCTAATCTGGATTGTCTGCGGGTGGCTGGTTGCTGCATATACCGGCTTCGGTGGATTATCGCCTTGCACGACCACGCGTAGCGAAGGCTGTCAATCACATTGTCACCCAGAAGACGCGGTGGCCATGCTGGAGACATTACGCTCATCCGCGCGCGTTCGGATCGCCGGAGTGAATAGCTCATTTGAGATTTCTTAACCGAGCGCAGCTTGGCTGTGATTGACTTGGATCAACATCCGCAGCGGTGGGTCGGAGCGGCCGATTTGAACCACGTCGTCTCCCGGCAACTCCTTTCGGATTGCTTCCGCGCACGACGTCTGTGCCTCCAGAGTCCGCGATCGCCTTTGCATGGCGGACAAGAAGCGCTTCCTGTCGCGCCTCGCTAATTACTTCGCAATATACAATTGACTGAGGTTGGTTCCGATCTGATTGAAAGTCGTCACGATTTGGGTCGATGAGGTAAGAAAGAAGAATTTGGACAAGTCGCTGGCGCATTGCTGAAGCAATGGAGACAACGGGGTGCCATCGGTGCTGACTTGAACGGTATAGATGGTAATACCGGAGGCTTTAATGTTGTTGCACGTCATCGTCTGCCGGGCATCAATCTGCGATTGGGCGGAGTACCAGCGATCTTGCGTGTTCAATCCGTCCGTCAGGATGATGATGACCTGATTGTAGCTGTAAGTCGGGTCCATGGCCGGGGCGATGAACGGACCGCCGCCGGTCAGCGACATCCAGCCCAGGGCCAGCCCAATCGCCTGATTGGTATTGCCGTTCGGCTGCATCTTACTGACAAGCTTGGTCATTGACGACCAGTCGTAGCTTAGTCCCATAGCTGCCTGCGGACAGGCGGAATACTGCTCCGCGGGAAATTGAGTGGCCGCGATGCCGAGCGCGGGAAGTACGATGTTGGTGTCATAGTTTTGGGGATCCGGCCCGTTCGTGTCGCCGCGGTCAACGACGCAACCGTTCCAGGTGTTGTGATTGGCGGGCTTCCAGGTGCCCGAACACGTACTTTGACTGCTGCCCATCGAACCGTGGCCGCTACCGAATCCACCGCCGCCACCCGCGCCGCCGCCGCCAGCACCGCTGCAGGTCCCATTGTTGGCATCCCAGTCGGTCCAATCGACCCACGAGGCGGTGGAATTGCTCGGATCGACATTGACGTCCTTGACGAACGGGATGATGGACACATAGACATCACCGTTGCTCGCCGCCGCATTTTGCAGCTGCGTCAGCAGATTGTTCGTTGCCGATTTGAGCTCGGTTATCTTGTTGCTCTGCGCCATCGACCCGGTGTTATCCAGCACCAGAGCGACGCGGAGGCGCGACATGCCCCACGTTGTGGTTGATGAGCCGGTCACCGTGAGCGAATTGTAGCCCAATATCTGCATGAAAAAGGTCGCGACCTGCGCCGAACCATTGACGATGACCTGCTGGCCGTTGGCTGTGCTGTATGTAGCATTGATAGTTACGTTGGTTGCGTCGGATCGATCGAACAGACCGTTAAAGTAATTCTGACCCGCACTCTGCAACTGACTGCTGTTTGATGTGGCAGCCGATTTCGACAGCATCAGCGCAGTCGAATCGAGTGCCGCCTGCAATGCAGTCCGGACTGAAATGGCGTGACCGTAATCAATGCCGGCGCCGACACAGCCGACAATCGGAATGAGCGCCAACGCGAAGATGATGGCAACGTTAGCCCGCCGGTCTTCGCCAAACCGGCCCACAACCCGCATCAGACGGGATGCCAGTAATTCAGTTTGCATGACACATCGCCATTGCAAAATCTGCCTTGATGCATTTTTGCTGATCGCGTGCGTGAACGGACGGGAAAACGACCATTGATTCGATCTCATGCGGTTACGATGCCGGGCAGGCGCTTGCGGCACTCGGGCCCGACACCGAGGAAGTGAGCCTCGGATAAAAGTAATTTTTCTCGTACATGTTGATAGTGCCGGTTAACACGTAGCCGAGTTGCGGCGTGTAGGGGTAAGTCACTTCACCCCACAGGATCGAGATGTTTGCGGCGTTGACATTGTTCGGCAGCGTCGCTGCCGCACCGAACGTATGCGGCGTGCCGCCGAGCGAGCAGCTCCAGGTGATCGTGGCGTTGCCCTTGGCATCGGTACTCACTTCTGAGACGGTCACGCTCATCCCCGCTGAGGGATAGGGATTGAGCAAAGTGAATCCAGCATTAAGGATGCTGCTCATCGTTGGCGTGTCGATGGTGGTGTAGCGGGAAGCAAGGTCCGCCACCGTGCGAGCGGCAAGCACCGACTTGAACTGCAGCGCCATTCCTGTGGCGACTTGGACGCCACCGATATAAAGCGCGACCATGACCGGAAGAATGAGGGCGAATTCGACCGCCGAGATGGCCTGGTTGGCGGTCACAAAGCCGCGGAGGCTGGTCTGCAGCGCCGAAAGCATGCGTGAGACTGTCATCAATAAGGCTCGTTCTTGAATACGGCTGTTGATATGAGCAACCGACTGCCGTTGGATAAATTTGCAAGATCGAAACCAAGCGGTCCCAGCTCGATCGGCCATTGATACATCACCTGCACAACGACAATGTCGTTGGCGCCTCCGGTGTTGTAGCTCCACTGGTTTGTCACCTGCCCTTGCGAATTGAAAGTCAGCGTCGGTGGAGCCGTATTGGCCGAGGAAAACGAGCTGTAGTTTTGCACGTTGATCATGAAATTATTGCAGTTGAACAGCGCGTGAGTGTTCGAGCAGACCCAGTTGGCGAATTGTGCCTGAGTTCAGGCCACCGCTCTGCGCCTGACCGGTCATGATGATGCGACTGGCTTCTTCGACGGTTTCGTCAAGAACACGCTCGGCGAAGAATACGAGCCCGGTCTGAACCAGCGCCATGAGGAGCGCAATGAACGGTGCAGCCACAAGCGCGAATTCGACCGCCGTCGCGCCTTTACAGCTGCGCGCGAATTCTTTCGGCATCGACGCTTGTCTTGCGCTGGTAGGCGTGTTCACGGACTTGCACCGACATTTGGCTAACTTGTCCGTTTTGTCTTATAAATTTCCTATAAAACTGTTCTCTAATTCACGTCGTGCGGGTTAATGCTTTGCTAAATCCCAACCCAAATGCAGGCTTTTTGCTGCAGTGCACTGCGATCCCGCCCTGGCGGCAACGCCCGGATTGCGCGGAGCGGCCTCTGCGTGCGCCTTTCGGCGCTCCGCCTCCCTTATAGGAGGCCCGTTCGTGAAGACTTTTGGCAGAGCTCGGGGGCGCAAGCAAAAGCCCACCGCGAGAATGACATTGCTTACCGGAGGGGCGACCCTTGTGGCCGCTCACCGGAGTGCTCCGTTGGGCTGGGCGGGCACGAGCCCGCCCCTATGAATCACCCGCGCGCGGGGAGAAGGAGCGGTGCGCGCGAGCGCGAAACTGTGCCACACTCGTCAATAAACCGGGGAGGAAACATAATGGCGAACGCTTTGCCACCGACGGTGAATACGGTGCCGCTGACCGAGCAGACGATCGCAGCGCGGCTGGAGCGCCTGCCCTATTCGGGCTGGCACATCACCATCACCGCCGTGCTGGGCGTCGCGATCTTCTTCGATTCGTTCGATTCGCTCGCCATCGCCTACGTGCTGCCGGTGCTGGTGCGCGACTGGCACATTCCGCCGGCTCATATCGGGCTCCTCATCAGCAGCGCCAATTTCGGCCAGGCGCTGGGCGCGCTGACGTTCGGCTGGATCGCGGAGCGCATCGGGCGGGTGAGCACGGCGCGGATCGCAATCGCGATTTTCGCCGTCATGAGTCTCCGCCTGCGCTTTGACCAGCAACTACGACCAGCTCATCGTCTGCCGCTTTCTTCAGGGCATCGGGCTTGGCGGCGAGATTCCCGTCGCCTCGACCTACATCAGCGAAATCCTGCGCGCCGACCGCCGTGGCGGCCGCTTCCTGACGTATCAGATCATTTTCCCGGTCGGACTGTTGATGTCCGGCGTCGTCGGCGCATCGGTGGTGCCGCGCTTCGGCTGGCAATGGATGTTCATTATCGGCGCCCTACCCGGGATCGTCGCGCTGGTAATGCAGCGCTTCTGTCCGGAATCGCCGCGCTGGCTCGCGTCGCAGGGCCGCCTCGACGAGGCCAACGCCATCATGAACGAAATCGAAGGCGTCGTATCGCACAATGGCGCTCGCCCGCTGCCGCCGGTGCCGGAGCTTGCGGTGCAGCCGCGCGGCAAGGAGACCCGCTGGCAGGAATTGTTCGACGGCTTCTATCGCTCGCGCACGCTCCTGGTCTGGGTGATCTGGGCGTCGTGCTACATCATCGCCTATGGCCTGCAGGGCTGGATTCCGACGCTTTACCGCGAGGTCTATCACCTGCCGCTGCAGCAGGCGCTCAACTACGCGATCTTCGCTCCGGTCGGCAGCCTCATTGGCTCGTTGATCTGCGCGTTCCTGATCGATGCCACCGGGCGGCGCTACTGGTTCACCGCTGCCTTCTTCCTCACCGCGGTAGGACTCATCTGGCTGTGGGCGTTCGGCGCCGCCACGGCGTTCGGCATGCTGCTCGGCTTCATGTTCTGCTCGGCGTGGCTCGGCTCGATGAACATGACGATCTTCCTCTACACCGCCGAGATCTATCCGACGCGGATGCGGGCGCTCGGCGTGAGCTGGGGCAGCTTCTGGCTGCGCGTCGCCGCCACCGTCGGCCCGCTGATCGTCGGCTTCGTGCTGCCGCGCTACGGCATCAGCGGCGTGTTCCTGGCGTTTTCGGTCTTCGCCGTCATCGGCTGCATCGCGGCGAGCTTCATGATCGAAACGCGCCGGCGCGTGCTCGAGGAGGTGTCGCCCTGAGGCGCGGGCGCCTTAGCGCGCGGTGCGGCGGCGCAACGGCACGACCGCAGCGGCTTGCGCCTTGCGGCTGGCCCGAGCCGCCACTTCGAGCATGAGACCGAGGCTCTCGAAATGCCTGCGCACAACAGCGCGTGCCGCCCGTCCGTCGCGTTTGCGCAACGCGCGCAGCAGCGCCTTGTGCTGGTCGAGGTGCCGCGGGTCGTAGAAGCTGTTGTGCTTCGGCGACACATTCGACAGCCGCGCGCCCTGCGCCTGGTTGAACATGGCGACCAGCAGCGGGTTGCGCGCACCGGCCAGAAACAGGCCGTGGAAATTGTCATGCGCGGCCTTGGCGGCGGTCGCGTCCTTGCGGGCGATGGCGGCTTCGAGCGCCAGCAGGGCGCCCTCCATCTGGCCAAGCTCCGCCATCGACAGCCGCGCGGCGGCAAGCTCCGCGCATTTCTGCGCGATGTGCGAGCGCACGTCGTTGGCGATCGGCGCCGCCTCGATCATCACGCCTTCGTCGAACATGCCCTTGCCGCCGGGCGCCGCCGCGGTGACGGTGACGCGCCGCCCGGCCGCCTTCTCCACATAGCCGAGCCCGTGCAGTACGCGCAGCGCCTCGCGCACCGAGTTGCGGCTGACGCCAAGCAGCTCCGCGAGACGCGTCTCGGTCGGCAGCGCATCGCCCGGGCCGAGGCGCTCGGCCTCGACCAGCCGGCAGATTTCCTGGGCCGCCTGGGTGATGACGCTGTCGCGCCGGATCGGGGTCGGGTCGTAGGCCATTGTTCAACAATCCTACAGTAGGATTCTCATGCAATTTACGCCGCGCACCCTTGACCGCGCCGCGCGCCGGAGTCAAGAAAGATGCATCAGCCGACAAGGGAGATCGCGATGAAAAAGCTCGTCCTGGAGACCACCGCACCGTTCCAAGGCCTGCCCGAACTCGTGGCCTATGACGAAGGCCTGTTCGCCAAGGAGGGCCTCGACATCGAGTGGGCGGATCGCGAAGTCGGCGTCGAGAAGAAGGTTCAGGTCAACGTCACCTCGCCGAAGGGCGTCGATCCGTTCGCCAGCCACGGCAAGCTCCTCGAGCAGGGCAAGGCCGACATGTACAACGCCTGCGAATGGGGCAACTACTGCCGCGTCCAGGACACCGACCAGAACAGCCGCCAGCTCGGCCGCCGCGCCATCATCGCCTACTCGGCGCTCGTGGTTCGTCCGGACTCCCCGGTCTACACCCCGCAGCAGATGGCCAACCGGCTGATCGGCCTGCCGTTCTATTTCGGCACGCACTACATCGCGCTGCACATGCTGGAAGGTTTCGTGCCGCGCGACATGATCAAGGTGTGCCGCGCACCGAACGGCTCGCGCTATCGGCTCGATGCGCTGATGAACGGCGAGATCGAAGCCACGACGCTGACGGAGCCGCACATCACGCTCGCCGAGAAGATGGGCTGCCGCACGATCTGCTCGGCCTTCTTCCACGGCACCGAGGTCGCCTCCAACCGGGTCGACGCCGAGACCTACGCGGCGTTCAACCGCGCGGTGCGCGAGGCGGTGAAGCGCATCAACGCCAACAAGAGCGCGTACATGCATTACTTCATCGACTACTACGCCAAGAAGGATCCACAGATCGCCGCGCTCAAGGTTTCGGATCTGCGCGAGAGCCGGCTCGTGGTCTGCGATCCGGCGCCGATCCCGGCCGATGAACTGCAGCGCACCTACGACTGGCTCAAGAGCTGGGGCATGCTGGAAGAGACCGCCTCGCCGATGCAGCTGATCAATTCGCAGGTGCAGAACTACGCGCACCAGACCGCGGCGGAGTAGCGCCGTCTCCGTGCGTCATGCCCGGCCTTGCGCCGGGCATCCACGTCTTCGGCGATCGCGACAGGTAAAGACGTGGATGGCCGGGTCAAGCCCGGCCATGACGACGTAAAGGACCAAAGGGATGCGCAACGGACACGCCGACGACATCGCCAAACTGATCGAGCCGGGACGCGTGCACCGGCGCGTCTACACCGATCCCGGTCTGTTTGAGCTGGAAATGGAACGCATTTTCGGCCGCGCTTGGCTGTTTGTCGGTCACACCAGTCAGGTGCCCAATCCGGGCGACTACATAACCACCGAGCTCGGCCGCCAGCCGGTCGTCATGACACGGCACAGCGACGGCAAGGTTCACGTGCTGCTCAACCGCTGCACTCATCGCGGCGCCAAGGTGGTCAACGACCGGCGCGGCCACGCCCAACGGCTCACATGCTGCTATCACGGATGGTCGTTCGATACCGACGGCAAGCTCGCCACTGTCCCCGTACCCGAGGGCTGCGGCGAGGGCTTCAACAAGGACGCACTCGGGCTGGCGCGAGCGCCGCGCGTCGGCGAATATCGCGGCTTCGTGTTCGCGAGCCTCGCCGAGCGCGGGCCGAGCTTCGAGGACCATATCGGTCCGATGAAGGGCAACATCGACGATCTGGTCGATCGTGCGCCCGACGGCACGCTGTCGCTCGACGCCGGCATGCATCGCTACGTCTATAGCGGCAACTGGAAGCTTCAGGTCGAGAACGTGCTCGAACTCGTATCATGTGCCGTTCGGCCACGCCTCCACGGTCAACAAACAGGGCGTGCAGTTCGCGCGCCGCGAGGGCGACCAGAAGGGCGCCGCCGTCATCGAGACCGAGAAGAAACAGACCGCGGCATCGTGGAAGGACCGCAAGAGCTTCACCGCCGGCAACGGCCACGGCTGGACCAGCAACACCACCCTCGACGAGGGCAAGCGATCGAGCCCGGTGTTCGACGAATACAAGCGCGTGCTGGCCGAGAAAGCCGGCGCCGCGCGCGCGGAGGAAATCCTGACGCCGCAGCTGCACAATTCGCTGATCTATCCCAACATGTCGATCATGGGCCTCAACATCCACGTTCGGGTGATCAAGCCGATCGCGGTCGATCGCACCGAGGTGAACATTTATCCGATCCGTCTCTCGGGCGCGCCGGCGGAGATGAATTTCGCCAACATCCGCCTGCTCAATGTCACGCACTCGGCCGCCTCATTCGTGCAGACCGACGATCTGGAATCGTTCGTACGTGCCCAGAAGGGTTTGCAAAGCCATCTGACCGACTGGGTCGACATTTCGCGCGGGCTGGGCGCCGAGGAGCCCGACAGCGCGACCAACGCCACGCGCGGGCTCGCAACTCACGAGATGGTGGTGCGCGCGCAGTACAAGGCGTGGCTTGGCTACATGGACGAGGCCGCGTAATGGCGCTGGCTACTCGCAGGCTGGCGGTGGCGGCCGGCATCGATCGCGGCCCGTTCGAGGATTTCATCGTCGACGAGGCGCGTCTGCTCGACGAGCGGCGTTTCCGCGACTGGGTGGCGCTGTTCGACGAGGACGGCACCTACTGGGTGCCGGCCGTGCCCGATCAGAAAAGCCCGTTCGATCAGGCCTCGCTGTTCTATGACGACCGCGACCTGATGAAGACGCGGATCGACCGGCTGGAGCATCCGCGCATTCACGTGCAAACGCCGCCGTCGCGTACCGCGCATATCGTCGGCAATGTGGTGGTCGAGCATGTCGACGACGGCAAGGGTGAATTCCGCGTCGGCTCGACGTTCCTCATGGTCGAATACCGCGACGATGTGCAACGGCTGTTCGCCGGACGGCAACGCCATCATCTGCGGCGCCACGGCGACACCTTTCGCATCGTGCAGAAGCGCGTCGATCTGATCAACTGCGACGGCGCGTTCGAGGCGATGGCGGTCCCGATCTGAGTTGGCGCAGGGCGCGATTTCGCGCTAAAAGTGCCGGCCGGGGCAGCGTTGGCGCGGGGACCAAATGAGCCGCAGAGGCGCACATTGGCGGCGTGCCGGACCTGTCGCCGCCATGTTGCTGTTGAACGCCTGCGCCGGGCACGATCTTGGTAGCGGCGGTGGCGAGATTCACGCCTTTCCGGACAACTACAAGTCCGACATTCTCGCCGCCATGCACGCCTACCTGAACGATCCGACCGGCATTCGCAACGCGGCTATCTCGACGCCGGTGCTCAAGGATGTGTCCGGCAGCGGCAACCGCTACATCGTCTGCCTGCGCTTCAACGGCAAACAGAATAACGGAGCGTACGCGGGAGAGCAGCAGATCGCGGCGGTTTTTCTCGCCAGCCGATTTGACGACTTCCTTGACGCGAAGACGGCGCACGAGCTCTGCGCCGGCGCAGTCTATGCGCCGTTTCCCGAGCTTGAACAGCTCAAGCGGTGATCCTCAGGCCCGTTCCTGCCGGCTGAAAAAAACCGACGCGCCCGAACCCGCCAGGCTTGCGGCGATGATGGCGAAAACGCCGCCCACACCGGTCGCGGCCGCGACGAGGCTGGCGATGAACGGCACCGCGGCCTGGCCAAGCCGGTTACCGGTGATGCGCAGCGACATCACCGTGCCCATGGCGGCGGGCGATGCGAGATCGACCACGTTGGTCAGGCTGAGCGTCGTTGCGATACCCAGCGCGAAGCCGAGAAACGTCATCGCCGCGTACATCACGGCCAGATGGATCGGCAACGCGAAGCAGGCAAAACCCAACCCTGCGCTTGCCATGGTGATGAGCGTCAATTTCTGCCGCTCGATCAGGCGCAATATGCGCGTATACGACAAGCGCGAGAACAGTGACGCGACCGAGCGCACGGTGAGCAGCGCGCCGATATTGCGCACGTCGATGTTCTGTTCGGTGCCGAGCAGTGGCAGATAGATCGTCAGCAGGTCCTGCGACGTGATGGTGATGACGCTGGCGATCAGCACCGCCATCAGCCCGGGCTGGCGCATCAATGCACGCACCGGCACCACCCCACTACTCTTCGTGGGCCGGTCGCGCTTCGGCGCGGGACGTACGACCAAACCCGCGATCAGGGAAATGACGGCCACAATAAGCGCCACGGCGAACAGCCGGCCCGTCGCCGGCACGGTGGCCGAGCCGCCCTGCCAAGCGATCAGATAGGGTCCGATCCCCTGGCCGACAGCGCTGCCGACCACGTAATTGCCGAAGGCGGCATCGCGGCCGCGCGGTCCGGCGCTGCGAATGCACAGCATTTGCTGGCTCGCCATCAGAAACAGATGGCCCACGCCGAACAGGGCAGTGAGGATGAGCAGCCCGGCAAGCGAGTTTGAAAAAAAGCAAAAGCCGGCGCAGACCAGCACGAACGAAGCGGAGCCGAACCACGCAGCCTGCGCATCGTAGCCGCGGTCGAGCAGGCGCCCGACCCAGACCGCGAGGAATGTCGGCGGTATGGCGAAGGTTGCCGAGATCACACCGAGCCAAATCACGGGCAAATTGAGTTCGATCGCCCGATAGGACGTCGTCACGCGAATGATCGCGTAGATCGTTTGCACGGTGGCCGAATACACCACCAGCGGGATGAGCAAGCGGTAATCGACGTCGTTGGCCTGTCCGCGGGACGCCAGGAATCTGGAGAAGGAATTCAACACCGCGCCCCCGCGCCCGCGTCTTCGCGGACCCTCTCCCTCTTTATCACCGATGTCGCGCTGCGAAACCTGCCGCGGATGCATCGTTTCGCTGCGGCAAGGTCTGGTTTTTGTTCATCGTACGTTCTTTTGCCGCGATCGCTGGACAGGCGGCGCCGGCCAGACGACCTCAGCCGGCCGGCTTCCAGCGCAGATTGATGACCTCGTTGCCGAGTTCGCGATTTACCGTGATCGCGTGCTGCTGCATCGTCAGGGTCGCGGTCTCGCCGTCGCCGCGTGGGCATTGCACGTCGTCAAAGTGCATGCCCGAGCGGTTGAGTGTCCGCCCGAACTGCGATTCGACATCGTCCATCGACATGGTGGCGAGGAACGGCGGCGAGACAAAAACTTTTCGCTGCGCGTGCGAAGGGGCGAGGCAGTAGCGCCAGTCGGCCGCGTGCGCCAGTTGCGGCAGCAACAGCATCAGCCCGATTGCAAGGAGCGCGCGCATCGAAGGCATCCCGCTGAAATTTGGCATGTGGGCGCGCCGTGGCGCCCGCCGTGAGAAGGTGCCCGATTCGCCTCCTCAAGGGAATCCAAAACCGAAACTCAAACGGCGAGGCAACTGACGCCGGGGCGGATTTCGCCGGCGCGCGACCTCGGCTAAGCTGTGGTCGGGCAAAAGGGAGAGGGGCCATGCTGTTCGGCGGTTGCGGTTGCGGAACTGGATCGACCTTGTTGTCCGCATACGGCTCGCTATGCGCCGGCGGCGCCGGCTTCGTATCCGCCATGATCGGCGCGATGGCCGCCGGCGCACGAACCTCCGACGCACCGAAACTCGGCCGCACCGTTCCGGAAGTAGACCGGCTTTCTGTGCGCGTGATCACCGACAACGTCGTGATTCAATTCGTGCCACCGGAACAGCGCCATGGCGTCACCATCGAGCGGCGCGTCGGCGGCAACACCACGCCTGACTCCCCGCCGCGCACCGCGCTCAACGGCGAATGGGGGCTCGCGATGCACGCGCAGTCGCATCGCGGCGGTGAGGAGCGCAATGTGCTTATTGACTTCGGCTACACGCCGGAAGTCCTGCTCAACAACATGTCGATCCTGAAAATAGATCCGGCGACCTTTGACGCACTCGTGCTCAGTCATGGCCATTACGACCATTTCGGCGGCATGGTCGGTTTTCTTGCGGCCAACAAGACAACGCTGAAACGAAACCTGCCATTCTATGTCGGCGGCGAAGATGCGTTCTGCATTCGCCGCAACGCCGGCGGCCAATTTGGCGCGCTCGACCGCAAGGCAATTTTCGATGCCGAACTCACGCTGATGACGTCCGAAGGCCCGGCTGTCGTTGCCGATCACGCCTTCACCACCGGTCGCATCGGCCAGACTTCGTTCGAAAGGCCGTTGCAGCCGAGCCTGGAAATCGTCGGCATCTTCGACGGCATGGGCTGCTTCCCGGAGAAAATGCCGGCGGCAAAAAACACTGGCGGCTACCTTCCAGACGATTTCGACCACGAGATCGGCACGGCCTACATGGTCAAGGGCAAGGGCCTGGTCGTGCTCACGTCATGCAGCCATCGCGGCGTCATCAATGCCGTCAAGCAGGCGCAGGAAGCGACCGGGATCAGCAAAGTTCACGCCGTGATCGGCGGTTTTCATATCGTGCCACCGCTTGGCGACGAATATATCCGCCAGACCATCGACGCCTTCAGGGACATCGATCCCGACCTGATCGTCACCGCGCACTGCACCGGCGATCGTTTCTACGATCTCGCGCGAGATGCACTGGGTGACAAAGTCGTGCACTCCGCTGTCGGCACACGGTTTATGTTTTCGAGCTAAAATCCCGCCACCGCTTCCAGAGTTTTTCCGGCCTGCGCGCTGCGTATGGCATCGAGCTGCGCGGGCGAGTGACGTAGTTGTCCGACCTCCTTGGCAAACTCCGGCCTGGCGCGCAGTTTTTCGGCCCAGGCATGAACGTGCGGATGCAGCCGCGCGAACGGATAGCCCGCCAGCGACAGCCGGTGCTCGTAAATGAACCAGGCGATATCGAGCACGGAGACCTCGGCGCCCATGAGGTAAGGCTGCTTTGCCAGCGTCTGGTCGAGCTTGTCGAACTCGGTCCGGAATCTTTGCGCCGAGGCGCGCGCGCGAACGTCGGTGAAGCCTTCCTTCGCGGCGCGCTCCCAGAATTCGATCTGAACCTGCTTCTCGGGATCCTTGACCCCCCGTACGGTTCCGGCGCCGTTTTTGACGTAGCTGTCGAGCGCAGCCTTCGGTTTCGGCGGCCCCGGCGGCGCGAACACGAAGCGAAAGCTCAAGGTGCGCAGGTCGAGGTGCAGATCGTCTTCGTGCTTGAGCAGAACCGCGACTTCGTTTTCGTGACCGGCCGGGATCAGCCTCGGCGCCGGAAATTTCTTCTCTAGATACTGGAGAATGTCGTTGCTCTCGATGTGTACGGCGCCATCATCGACCAGGACCGGCACCAGACCGCGCGGGTTGATGCCGAGAAACCACGGCTGCATGTTCTCATGACCCGGCAGATCGACCGGATGCGACACCCAGGGAATGTTTTTCAGATTGAGGAAGATGCGCAGCTTCTGCGAACATGATGACCCGGCGAAATGGAGCACATGCACGCCCTTCCAGCCGAGCACCTCGCGGGTTTTGATATCGCTGTCGATCAGTTGAACCATGAATTCTCCGGGTTACAAGGTTACAGCGCCTTTGCGGCTTCCTTCCAGCGTTCGGCAGCGGTCGGGCTTGCGGTGATGTCGTCCACGTTGGCGAGTTTCACGCGGTCGCGCACGAGCCCTTTGTAGAAATCGGCTTTCGACACCGGCGGCACGTCAGCGATGATGGTCCAGCTGTCGCCGCCATCGAGGCTCTCGAATACCTGCCCATCGGTGTCGGCGGCGTAGAGCCCGTAGCCGGTGCCATGGACCTCGATGGTGAGCGCGGAAAACAGCGCGCGCTGACCGTTGGGCAGACCGCCCAGCAGCCGCTCCCAGGTCTTGCCAGCATCCCGGCTGCGAAACATTTTGCCACGGGCGCGTCCGAGCTCGTACCAGTGGACAGGCCAACCCACGCCCGCCGACATGAACAAAAGGTCCGGCTCGTCGGGATGCAGCACCACCGCATCCGGATAATTGGCATCGGGCGGCATCTTCATGCGCGCAAAGCTTTTGCCGCCGTCCTCGCTGGCCATCATGCCGACAATGCCGTTGGCAATAATGATGCGGTTCTTGCGCGCGGGATGCACCAGGATGCGGTGGATGTCGCACTCGCGCGGGTCAGGATCGACCGCGAGCTCGGTGAAGGTTTTGCCGAAATCGTCAGAATATTGCAGCGAGCCGATCTCGACGCCGGCCCACAGCCGGTCGCCGTCGAGCACGATGTCCTTGATGTGACCGATGCGTGGCGGCGGCGGAAACGTCCAGTGCGCGACCGACTTGGCGTTCCGAAACGCCGGCAGCTCACGCCAGCTGTTGCCCTTGTCTTCGCTGACGTAAAGGTGTGCCGGCAGCGCGCCGGCGAAGACGACTTCGCGGCCCTGCAGACGGCCGGCGCGGGTCGACCAGAATTCGTGATGGGCAAGGCCGGTGTTGACCCAGCTCCATTTGAGGCCGCCGTCCTCGCTGCGGGCCATGCCGACGCCGCGCGTCGAAGCGAACAGCGTGCCGTCTTCGAGCGCGGTGACGCCGGAGACGAACACGCCCTGCAGGGCGCGATGCTGCACGGTCCAGCCGCGGCTCGTTTTCGCCAGCAGCGCGATGCCGTCGACGGTGCCGACCAGAATCGTGTCGGATGCCGCGTTGCCGCGCTGAATATTGTCGCCGCCGTTCGATAACAGGATCATTGCGCTTCCCGGCTTTTGCAATCGAGCCGCGATCTTACCCGGATTTGACCCGTGCTCAATCCGGGCTAGGTTGCCGGTCCCGTATCACCACAGCGAAACAACCCATGGCCCGCATTTCCTATATCGAAGAGAAAGCCCACCCCGAACTCGCCGAGCTGATCGGCAAGGTCCGCTCCGGACGGCGCGGTACGCTGATCAATGTCTACAAGCTTTTGCTGCACGCGCCGCCGCTAGCCGAGTCATGGCTCAATATCGTCAGCGCCGCGCGCTACAAAACCGAGCTTGACGGACGGCTGCGCGAGATCGCCATCATCCGTGTCGCCTATCTCAATCGCACCGCGTATGTGGTCAACCAGCACGTCCCGGAGCTGTCAGTGCCCGAAGGCCTTCCCGTCGAGGAAAGCCAGGCGCTGGCCAACTGGCAGGATAGCAAGTTCTTCAGTCCGCGCGAGCGCGCCGCGCTGGCCTACGCGGACGCCATGACGCGCGACATCGCCGTGCCCGACACCGTATTCGACGGCTTGCGGGCGCACTTTTCCGAGCGGCAGATCGTCGAATTGACCGTGCTGATCGGCATTTACAACATGCACACCCGCGTCTTCATGGCGCTCGGCATCGACCCCGAGCCGCACCACAAGTGATGCCGACTATCTCACCGCTCGTCCCCGCGAAAGCGGGGATCCAGTCTTCACGCAAGCCGCTGGATTCCCGCTTTCGCGGGAATGAGCGGGAGTAACAAAAATGCCCAATCTGATCGTCGTCGAGGACGACCGTTTCCTGCGCGTCGTGCAGGTGGTGCTTGACCCTCATGTCAGCGGCGAACGCGTCGCCGCCTACACGGATTTCTTTGCTCACGACGAGCCGAATCTGGCCGGCTGGTGCGACAAGGTCCGCCGCGAGGCCGGTAAGCTCTACCCAGCCGAGGTGCGTATGGTCGAAACCCAGGAGGAGTTGCGCGCCAACCTCGCCGACGCGTGCGCACTCATCGTCGAAGGTCTCTCCGTCGGCGCCGAGGAGATCGCCGCGGCGCCAAAGCTCAAGGCCGTGCAGAAATACGGCGTCGACCTGCGGCGTATCGACCAGGCGGCCTGTGCCAAGCGCGGCGTCGCGGTACTGACCCAGCGCCGGCGCGCCAATATCGCCTGCGCCGAACTTGCGCTCACGCTGGTGCTGGTGCTGGCGCGGCGCGTCAACGAATTGGCCGGCCGCATCAGCGTCAGGGCGCTCTCCGATCTGGGTTATCATTACCAGCCGTTCGATCGCCGCCATACGCCGAACTCAAATTGGGGTCGCGTGTCCGGCCTGAAAATTCTTTACGGCTCGACGGTCGGCATCATCGGGCTCGGCGAGATCGGCCGCGAGTTCGCGCAACGTGCGGCGGCCTTCGGCATGCGCATTCTCTACACGCAGCGGCGGCAGGCGCCTCCCGAGATCGAGCGGCAGTACCAGGCGACTTACCGGCCGATGGCGCAATTGCTGGCCGAGAGCGACTGGGTTCTGCCGTTCGTACCGAGCGCTCCGGAAACCGCGAACCTCATCGGGCGCGCCGAACTGGCGCAGATGCGGCCGGACGCGCGGCTCATCAACATTTCACGCGCCAGCGTGGTCGATCGCGCCGCGCTGCTCGACGCGCTGAAATCCGGCCGGCTCGGCGGCTTCGGCCTCGATCCGCTCTACGAGAGCCCGGGCCGCGACGACGATGAACTCTTGGCGTTTCCCAATGTCGTCATGACGCCGCACATCGCCGCGCAGCCGCGCTTCAACGCCCTCGACGATCTGGAAGAGATGATCACAGGACTGGCCCGGCCGATCAGCTAAGACGTGTATCCATAACCGCGATCGGTCTCAATGTCCGCTTCTAGGAATAGCCGACATGACGCCGGACATCCCCTGAAGCAACTTCGCCCGCTCGAACAGGATGTGAAGACAAATGCCCGGTTACTACAGTATGACTATCGTTATCGGGAACTGCGTGAAGCATTCATGGCAGTGCCTGATAGCGGTAAGACCGAAAGAAAGGACACCAGGGCTGCCATGAAATTCTGCATGCATTTGAGCACTCGTATCCAGGACAAGCGAAAAGAACTTACGCTTATCAACTGCCTGACTGAGTTGGCTCTCGAGGCAGACGTCAGCGGCTTCAGCGCAATCTCCCTGACGGAGCACCATCTATACGAGAACCAGGGCTATCAGAACTCGCTGTTGTTTGCGGCCGCTTTGGCGCCTCAGCTCACGCAGGCCACGCTCGTTCTCGCGACTGTGAACCCGGCGATTCACCATCCAATACGACTCGTGGAGTCATGCAACTTTATCGATCAATTGAATGCCGGCCGGCTGGTGGTGGTTTTCGGTTCAGGTTTCAAGGACACCGACCTGGTCGCATTCGGGCGTGATCTCGCCGAGCGCAATGCATTGTTCGAGCAGGGCATAAAGACAGTCCTCGATATCTGGGCTTACGACGGCACTGATGGCCCTCTCGAATTCACGGTCGGCTCAGAACGCGGGCGGCTGGACGTCCCGGTCAATCCATCGTCCTTTCGCAAACCCCGTCCTATCCTGTCGCGAGGAACCTTCAACCCAGCGGCAATGGCAGACGCCGCCGCACGCGGCTGGCCCGTTTTCACGGCGATAAAGGACATCACGGCGGCTCGCGAGCAGTTAACCCGCTATCATGCGGCCCTCGCAAATTCCGGTCACGACGCTGAGACGGTCAGGATTGCAAAAGACTGGACTGCTGTGGGAAAGGCGGTGCACGTCGCGGAGACTGACGAACAAGCTAGGTCAGAGGCGGAGGCTTTCTTCATCAAGAACCCGAGCGGCGCGATTGCGCGCAACCCCGATGACATGATTTGCGGCAGCCCGGAGACCGTCGTGCGCAAGATGCGCGATTTTGCAGAGGCCGGTGCGGGACTCATGATCTGCGGGTTTCTTATTGATCTCGACAACCTGCCGCAACTGCGTCGCAGCGTTTCGCTGTTCAAGAGCGAGGTCATACCAAAGATGGCCGCAGCAAAACGAGCCGCATAAAAGTCGCTTATGGCGCAAAACGGACATGCCGTGGTCACTCGCCGGTGCCCGCTTTGACGGGTAAAGCCGACATAGCGGACTTATGAACACACGCCTTAGGCCACCGCCGTCGGCGCCAGCGCGTCGATGTCGGTGACGACGTCGATCACCGCCGGTCGCCCGGCGGCGAGCGCCTGCGCCAGCGCGGCGGGGAAAGCCGAGGCTTGCTCGACGCGGATACCGAGCGCGCCCATGTCTTCGGCGATGCGGGCGAAATTGACCTTGCTGAAGGTCCACAATCGGCGCGCCTCGTCGGTCTGCTTGCCGCCATAGACGCGATCGAAGCCGCGCTTCGACTGATTGCCGCCGCCGTTGTTGTTGACCACCGTCACGGCGTTGATGCCCCAGCGCGCCGCCGTTTCGATCTCGGCGATGTGGTACCAGAACCCGGCGTCGCCCGTGAACGTCACGACCGGCCGCTCGGGGCTCGCGCATTTGGCGCCGAGGCCGGCCGGGAACGCCCAGCCGAGATGGCCGGCGCTGCGCATATAGCTCTGTCGCGGGCTCTTCAAATCGAACATGCCGCCCATCCACATGCCGGCGTGGCCGGTATCGACCACCACGATGGCATCGTCGGGCACGTGCTGCGACAGTTCGTGACACAGCCGCTCCGGCCGGATCGGCACTGCGTCGGATTCGAGCGCAGACTTGTATTTGCTGCGCCATTCGCCGGCGAGCTTCTGCGCCTCCGCGACCCATGCCTTCCGCCGCGCTGCACTGGCGCGGTCCACCATCTGAAGCATCAGGTCGAGCGTCACCTTGGCGTCGCCGTTGACCGCGGCCTCGAACGGATAGTTGCGGCCGATCGCCTCCGGATCGATGTTGATCTGCACTGTCGGCGTGCCGATCTTCGGCACCGCCCAGAAATGCGTGGTCATGCCGCCGGTTTCGGTGCCGATGAAACAGACGAGGTCGGCCGCATTGACGACACGGTTTGCGCTCTCGCGCGAATAGGTGCCGGCGACGCCGACCGAGAGCGGATGAGTGGCGGGAATCGAATCCTTGCCGTTGAGCGAAGTGGCGACCGGAATTTGCAGCGCCTCGGCCAGCGCCACGAGTTCGGCCTGTGCGCCCGATGCGCGCACACCACCGCCGGCGACAATAACCGGCCGCGCCGCGCCTTCGATAATCTTCAGTGCCCCGCGTACACTCGCTTCGTCCGGCCGCGGCCGGAACGCTGGCGCCCGCGCAAACAGCGGCTCGACCAGCGGCTCCATTTCCGCCTCCTCGGCATCGATCTGACCTTCGTTGCCGCGGAATTGCAGATGCACAGGTCCAGGCGTGCCGCTCGTCGCGGCACGGAATGCCTGACGCACCATGTCGGGAAATCGTGCCACATCGTCGATCGTGGCATTGAACTTGGTGACGGGCTCGAACGCCGGTACGTCATCGACTTCCTGATAGACTTGGCGAAACTTCGTCTTCGGCTCGCGTCCGCCCGTCATGGCGATGACCGGCGAATGCGCGAGCCAGGCGTCGCGCAGGCCGGCCGCAAGATTGAGCGCGCCGATCACCTGCGCCATGCAGATGCCCGGCTTGCCTGACGCGCGCGCATAGCCGTCCGCCATGTAGGCCGCGGCCTTCTCGCCGTGCACATGCAGCCGCTTGATGCCGGTTTCGCGCCGCTCCATTTCCGCATAGGTCTGGCGCAGCACGGCCGGCACGTGGAATACGTGGGTGACGCCGTAGCCCTTGAGCATGTCGGCGAGGCATTGCGCCCCGGTCATTTTCCGGTTGTGTCCGATTTGCATTGTCTTGCTTCTCAGTCCTTGAACACCGCCACCGCGCGCACCGGCGAGCCGGTGCCTTCGCGCCATTTCAGCGGCAGGCAGATGAACTGGAATTCGCCCTGGCCGAGCAGCGATTCCAGATTGCACAGGCTTTCGAGATGCGTGATGTCGAGTTCGAGGCAGGCCTTGTGGACCAGCGAGTTGACCTTGCCTTCCGGACCCGGCCGCATCGAGTCGATGCCGAAATGCACGACGCCCTGTTGCGCCAGCCATTCGGTCGCGGCGACGTTGACGCCGGGATTGTCGGTCGCGTAGGCGGCTTTCGGAAACGTGCGTTCGTGATGGCCGGTGCAGAGCAGCACCGTGCCCTTCTTCGGGACCGGCACGCCCGCCTTCTTCACCGCCTCGTCCAGATCAGCGGGCGTAATTTCAGCCCGCGGCGCAATATGACGCAGGTCGATGCAGATGCCCTGCACGATGCAATTTTCCAGCGGGTACTCATTGATCGGCGTGCCGCTCTTGCCGAAATGCCGCGGAGCGTCGATGTGGGTGCCGCCATGATCGGGCATGGAGAAGTACATCACGCTGTTGCCCTGGACGTTGCCGGATTCGGCGAACGCCTCTTCGTGGGTCTTCCAGATGCCGTGAATTATGGGCGGCTGCCCCGGATAGGACGGCGTGCGGTGGTACAACTCCCGGCTCAGATCGACGATCCGCATTGCAATTTCCTCCCTTGCCGTACGGGCGTGGGGCGCACACTATCCGCGCGCTGCCGCGGCGACAACGCCACTCAACGCCCCAAGCCGGAGCCCGCATGAAGACCTCGACCGACCGCATTCTGACCACCCACACCGGCAGCCTGCCGCGGCCGAAGCCGCTGATCGACCTGATCTTGCAGCGCGAGAAGGACAACGCGATCACCGCACAGGCGCTGGAAGCAGAAGTCGCCAAGGCGACCGACGACGTCGTCGCCAGCCAGGTTGCCGCCGGCATCGACGTGGTCAGCGACGGCGAAATGTCGAAGCCGTCCTACACCATGTACATCCGCCACCGCGTCACCGGCATCGCGCCCGATCCGCGCGCCTCCGAGCAAGGACGCGACATCATGATCGGCCGCGATCTGTTGGCGCATCCGGATTTCGGCGCCAACCGCCGCACGTTTTCGGACGTGCCTTTTCCCGGCTGCATCGGCGACTTGCGGTACAAGGACCGCACTGAACTTGACCGCGATCTGGCGCGACTCAAGGCAGCCGTGGCGAAGGCGCAGCCGACCGAGGCATTCGTCACCGCGCCGTCGCCCGGAATCCTGACGCGGTTCATCATCAACCTCCACTACCCGACCGAGCAGGCCTACGTCGATGCGCTGGCCGAGGTTCTGAAAGTCGAGTACCGCGCCATCGTCGAAGCCGGCTTCGTGCTGCAGATCGACTGCCCCGATCTTGGCTCCTGCCGCAACAACCAGTATCGCAACCTGACCGACGACGAATTTCGCAACAAGATCGCCGAGCGCAACATCGCGGCGCTCAACGGCGCCATCGCCGGTCTGCCGGCGGATCGTATGCGCCTGCATATCTGCTGGGGCAATTACGAAGGGCCGCATGATCACGACTTGCCGCTGACCAAGATCATCGACATCGCGTTCAAGGCGCGCGTGCAAGGTTTCAGCATCGAGGGTGCCAATCCGCGGCACGATCACGAATGGGAGGATCTCAAGTCGGTGAAAATCCCCGACGACAAGATCCTGATTCCGGGAGTCATCGATTCGACAACGAATTTCGTCGAGCATCCGCGTCTGGTCGCGCAGCGGATCGGCCGTTACGCCCAAGTCATCGACCGTGAACGGCTGATTGCCGGCGTCGATTGCGGCTTCGGTACCGCGGTGCGCGCCGAACCGATCGTCGCTGACTCGATCGTCTGGGCGAAGCTGCGCGCACTCTCGGACGGCGCCGCGATCGCGAGCAAACAACTGTGGGGATCGAAGGCGGCTTGATGCACGTTCCCCAAGTATCACTCCGATCAACACGGCATCGCAACGAATACGACACATTGATATAGATCAAATTCAGATACCCGGCACTCGCCTAGCATGCTGGCTTGACTGACGCGCGACCAAATGAGGAGCGCTCCTATGTCAACTCGCCGCGAGTTCATTCAGTCCGTTCCTGCGACGGCGGCCGCTTTTGCGGTGGCCGGCGACCTGCTTTTCGAGAGCGGCACGGCCCGCGCCCAGCAGATCGATCCGATGCGGGGTCATTTCCACCCGAAGGGCAAGGCGCCCTCGACCCACACGCTCGAAGTGCTCAGGCAGGCGAAAGCGGGACTGCCCTTCGCCGACACCAAGGGACTTCGAAGAGCAGGCCAAGGGCCTGATCGCCCCCATGACGGAGATGACGATCCCGGCCGACGCCGGGCACGTCGCCTGGAACATGGAGCGATTCCGCTTCCTCGACCAGCAGGATGAATTCGACAGCATCCATCCCTCGCTGCACCGCATCTCGCGGCTGAACAACAACTACGGCCTCTACGAGGTAATCCCCGGCATCTACCAGGTGCGCGGGTTCGACCTGTCGGACATCACCTTCGTGCGCGGCAAGACCGGGTGGATCGTCTTCGATCCGCTGGTCAGCGCGGAACCGGTTCGAGCCGCCTGGGCGCTATTCCAGAAGCACGTCGGCCAAGGCCTGCCGGTCTCGGCGGTGATCTATTCGCACACCCATGCCGACCACTGGGGTGGCGTGCGCGCGATTGTCGAAGAGGCCGACGTGCGGTCGGGCAAGATCCCCCTGATCGCACCGTTCGACTTCATGGACTTCACGGTCTCCGAGAACGTCTATGCCGGCAATGCGATGAACCGGCGGCTCTTCTACCAGTACGGCCTGCTCCTGCCGGCGGCGCCGCACGGCTATGTCGGACAGGGACTTGGCCAGGCGGTCTCGGCGGGCGCCCCGGGGCTTGATCGCGCCGAACCGCCTGGTGACCCAGCCAATAGAGGAGTTCGAGGTCGACGGCGTGCGGATGATCTTCCAGAATACGCCGAACACCGAAGCGCCTCGGGAGATGAACACCTATTTCCCCGACATGAAGGCGCTCTGGATGGCGGAGAACGTCATCGCATCCCTGCACAACATCTACACGTTGCGCGGCGCCCAGGTCCGCGATCCGCTCGCTTGGTCGAAATACATCGCCGATGCGCTCTACCGCTTCGGGCTTGAGGCGGAGGTGATGTTCGCGTCACACCATTGGCCGCGCTGGGGCAACGACCGCATTCAGGATGTGCTGCGCGGCCAGCGCGACCTCTACGCCAACATGAACAACCAGGTGCTGCACCTCGCCAACCAGGGCGTTACGATCAACCAGATCCACAATGTCTACGAGGTGCCGAAGGGGCTGCAGGAAAAGTGGTACTGCCGGGGCTATCATGGCTCGCCGCAGCACAACGCCCGTGGCGTGATCCAGCGCTACCTGGGATTTCTGGGACTGCAACCCCACGACGCTGATCCCGCTGTCGCCGGCCGACTCGGCGCCGCTCTATGTCGAGATGATGGGCGGCGCCGCGAAGATCCTTGCGCGCGGCCGCGAGCTGCACGACGCGGGCAAATACCTGCTCGCCACCGAGATCGTGAATAAGCTCGTGGAGGCCGAGCCGCAAAACACTGAGGCGGCGGAACTCCTTGCCGACAGCTTCGAGCAGCTCGGCTACCAGCAGGAGAACCCGGGGCTCCGCAACAGCTTCCTGGCCGCCGCCTACGAGCTGCGGACCGGCATCCCGCAGGGCGAGGCGGCGAGCTCGAGCAGCCCCGACGTCATCCGGGCGATGTCGACGGAACTCTTCCTCAACTTCCTCGGCATCCGCATGGACAGGCGCAAGGCCGAGGGCATGCGCTTCACCATAAATCTCGTGACGCCCGACAACGGCGAAAGGTTCATTGTCGAGCTTGAGAACGCCACGCTGACCAACATCAAGGGTTTCCAGGCCGCCAATCCCGGACCTGACCCTGACCATCAACCGGGCCGATCTAGAGCAGACGATGATGGGCGCGAAAACGCTGGACGCGCAGATCGCGGACGGCACGGCGAAGGCGGTGGGCAACGTCGGCATCCTAAAGCAGCTCGCCGCGATCATGGTCGACTTCGATCCGCGCTTCGAGATCATGCCCGGAACGAAGGCGCGGACAGCCGACACGGGCGCCTTCGTCGAGACCGGCGTGCCGGACAAGGGCGACCCCTATCAGGCGGTGCCGCGCCAGTCGATCGCAGAGTAGAGAGGGTCGCGCATTCTCGGAGCACTTATTTCGGCTTGAGCCCCGCGAACTTGACCACTTTTCCCCATTTCTCGGTTTCGGTCGCGATGAACTTGCTGAAATCGGCAGGGGACATGGCCATTTCAGTAACGCCGACAGCGGTCAGCCGCTCCTTGAACGTGGCGTCAGCCTGAATGGCTTTGACCGCGCCCGCGACCTTGTCGACAACATTCTGCGGCGTGTTTTTGGGACCCACGATCCCATTCCAGCCATTGGCGGCAAAGCCTGGCACCGTTTCGCCGACCGTCGGCACGTCCGGCAATTGCTCGAGCCGGGCCGCCGTCGTGACCGCGAGTGCGCGCAGCTTGCCGGATTTAAAGTGGCCGATGCTGGACGAGATGCCGCCGAAGGCGACCAGAATCTGACCACCAAGGAGGTCGGTCACCATCTGGTTCTCGCCCAAATAAGGCACGTGCACCGCCTTGACGCCGGCCATCATGTTGAGCAGATCGACGCACAGATAAGGCGGCGTTCCTGCGGAGGGCGAACCCATGCTGATCGAACCCGGTTTCGCTTTGGCAGCAGCGACGAGTTCGGCCACGTTTTTCGGTCCAAACGACGGGTTGGCCTCGAGCACCAGCGGAATGCTGTTGACCGTGGTGATTGCCGTGGTGTCGCGCGCGAAATCGTAGGGCAGATGGGCGAACAGCGTCGTATTGACGACGTTTGAGGCCGCCGCGAAGAACAGCGTGTAGCCGTCGGGCGCCGCATTGATGACAGCCTGGGCGCCCAGGTTGCCCCCGGCGCCCGGCTTGTTCTCGACCACGACGGTCTGGCCGAGTTTTTGTCCGAGCCATTGCGCCGTCAGCCGCGCAACGATGTCGACCTGGCCGCCGGCCGGGAAGCCGACCAGGAGGCGTATCGGATGCGCGGGATAAGCTTGCGCCCGCGCGAGCCGCGGCCCGAGTGGAAGTGCCGCCGATGCGGCAGTCCATTGCAAAAATTTTCGGCGTCCAATTCTCATCGCGTTTCCCCAGTTGCGGCTTTTGATGCGTTTGCGCGTGGACCCATTGTGCCAAACCGTTACAATGGACGGAAGCGCAAGCGGCTTGCGCTGCTGTGTCGCGGGCGCATGAGGGGGCGATGCCGTTCGGCGAGGCAACCGGTTGTGCAACAGGCGCCCGCCGAGGGGTAATTGCGGCCGTTGCCGCTGTCCTGCCGGCTGCCGTCATCGCTCTGTGGATCGGTTCACTTGCCGCACAGCCCTCGGATCAGGCGCAAGCGCTGGCCCAGCAGGCGATCAAACGGCTCGATCTGCAAACCGAGCTGCTGCGGCAGCCTGAGCCATTGCAGTTTGAGTTCCACCTGCCGCCCGAAACCCTGTGGATCATCGTTATCGCCGGCGTGGGCATGCTGCTCTACGTTTTCCGCGACATGATCCCGATGTTTCGGATCGGACGTGGCTCCGACTGGGCCGGCGGTGAGACCGGCACCGCAGAAACCGGTCAGCCCGCCGCAGGCATGGCGCTCGGCGCCGCCGACGAACTCGCGGCGCAGGGCCGCTATGTCGAGGCCATGCACGTACTGCTGCTGCAGGCGCTGGCCGAAATCCGCGTACGACTCAACGAACAGTTCGCCGATTCACTCACCAGCCGCGAAATCCTGCGCAGCAGACAATTGACGGACGAGTTGCGCCACCCGCTGCGCGATGTCGTCAACCGTGTCGAGTGGACCTATTTCGGCGAGCATCCCGCCGAACAGAACGACTATCTCGCCTGCCGATCGAGTTTTGCCGCGCTGGCGCGCTGCCTTTACGGGAGCGCAGCGGCATGAATGGCGATTCGATCTTTTCCAGACGGCTGTTGATTTTCTGGATCATCGCAGCGGCGCTGACGTTCGTTGTTTCGCTCTTTTTCATGGGCAGCAAGGACCAGGGCGATACCGTTGGGCCCAGCGCATATTCGCGTTCGGCCATCGGCTATGAGGGCATCGCCGATGTGATGCAAAAGCTTGGCATCGATGTGGTCAAGAGCCGGTACGATTCGCTCAGCAAGCTGACGCCCGGCGGCGTCATGGTGATCGCCGAGCCGCGTCCAAGTCCCGCCACCGAGAGGACCATCAGGACGTTGCTCAAGGCCGACACCGTTCTGCTCGTGCTGCCGAAATGGATCGGCGAGCCGAGCCGGAAAAAATCGGGCTGGCTCGGCAAAGCGGAGTTGCTGCCGCGCGCCGATGCCGCGTGGGTGCTGCATTTCGTAGCGCCACGCGCGGACGTCGTTCGGACCGACGAGGCGCTTTGGACGACGAACATGCTCGCCATCACGCCCACCCTGCAGGGGCCGGTTCAACTCATGAGCGGCGGCGGATTGCGGCCGCTCATCGGCGACAAGGACGGCATGCTGCTCGGAGAGGTGACGCAGGGTAATGGCCAATTCCTGCTTTTGTCCGATCCGCTGAAGCCGCTGCAAAGAGGGTCCTCTGTTACCCACAAACGCACCATCTGGGTGCTGTCCGATCCGGACATCATGTCCAATCACGGCTTTGCGGCAGCGGGCAACGCGGCGCTCGCCGTGACGATGTTCCGGCATCTGCTCGCCGGGTCAGGGCGGGTTGTGTTCGACGAAGCGCTGCACGGCTTCACCAGCGAACCGGCCGGGCCGCTTTTTCTGCTGTTCCGCTTCCCGTTCATCATCGCAACCTTTCAGGGCGCGATCGCGATTGCGCTGCTGCTCTGGGCCACGCTCGGACGCTTCGGCGCGCCGCAGCCGGCGCCGCCGCCGATGAGCGCCGGCCGCCTGGGACTGTTGCAAAACATCGCCAAGCTGGTCGAATTCACTGGGCATCACGAGGTGATGGTGCGACGCTACGTGTTTGAGACCGTGCGCGACGTCGCGCGCCAGCTTCACGCGACGCGCGGGCTCTCCACGTCGGCGCTGGTTGCGTGGCTGCAGCGCGTCGGAGCGGCGCGCGGCATTACCACCGATTGCGGAGCGTTGATGAGCGAAGCGGAAGCGCTCGCCGACGGCCGGCGGCACAGCGGCGCGTCGCTGGTGCGGCTGGCGCGGGACATTCACCGATGGCGGGGAGAGATTGTTGATGGACGTGCAAGACATTCGCGCAATCGCTGAGGGCATTCGCGGCGAAGTGCGCAAGGCGGTTGTCGGCCAGGACGAAGTGATCAATCTGATGCTGACTAGTCTCCTGGTCGGCGGCCACATCTTGCTTGAAGGCGTGCCCGGCACCGCCAAAACGCTGATCAGCCGCGCATTCGCCGCAAGCCTGGCGCTGCAGTTCGGCCGCATCCAGTTCACGCCCGATCTGATGCCGGGTGACGTGCTGGGTACAAACCTCTTTAATTTTCAGACCAATTCATTCGTCCTCACCAAAGGGCCGATTTTCACCCAGCTCCTGTTGGCCGACGAGATCAATCGCACGCCGCCGAAGACTCAAGCCGCACTGCTGCAGGCGATGAATGAGCGCGTCGTAACCATCGACGGCAAGGACTATGCGCTGGGAGACGACTTCATGGTGGTCGCCACTCAAAATCCGATCGAACAGCAAGGCACCTATCCCCTGCCCGAAGCGCAGCTCGATCGCTTTCTGTTCAAGATCATGATCGACCATCCAAGCCGCGACGAGGAGCGCGAGATAGTGCGCCGGCACGGCCACCGCTCCGCGATGCCGCGCCTGGAGGATTTCGACATCAAGGCCATTGCGGAAAGTTCGGCGCCGGCAAAGGCGCGGCTGGCGGTGACCAACATCCGGCTGACGGAGCCGCTGGTCGACTACATTGTCGATGTGGTGCGGGCCACCCGCGCACACTCTTCGCTCGAAGTCGGAGCTTCGACTCGCGCCGCCAATATGCTGGCCTCGTCGGTACGCGCCTACGCGGTGCTGCAGGGACGCGATTTCGTGATCCCGGACGACATCAAGATTTTAGCATTGCCGGTGCTACGTCACCGGCTCACCATCGCACCGAGCGCCGAGATCGAAGGGCTGACCGCCGATCGCATTCTGCGCGAGGTGCTCGACCAGACGCCGGCGCCGCGATGATCCGGCCGACGCCGCGCGCACTTCTGATCTTTGCGGCTGGAATTCCGCTGACGCTTCTGATCGTCGTTTACAATCCCGGCCTGTGGGCGCTGTCGTTCGACTACGCACTTCTTGTGCTCATCGTCGGCGCCAGCGATCTCGCGCTCGCCTGCCACTGGCGCCGGCTGACCGTCAATATCACGGCGCCTGACCGGCTGTTTATCGGTGAGCAGGGTGCGACGACGTTGTCGATTTCCACCGGCGGATTTCGTCGCTCGATCCGCTTCGAGGCGATCTCTGAGCAGCAGGGCGATGTTGAGCCGTCGGAAATTGTCTCAGGCACTGTTCTTCCAGGCAGCGACGGCCGCATTGCGCTTCCGATAATTCCGCAGCGTCGCGGCCGTGTACATGTCGATCAAATCTGGCTGCGCTGGCGCGGACCGCTCTCGCTTGTGGAATTCATCCGCCGCGTCCCCGTGGACCGCACCATCGAAGTCGTGCCGAACGTGCGCGGCGTGCACGGCACAGCATTGCAGTTTTTCGTCCAGGAGGCGATCTACGGCATCAAAACGCAAATCCAGAAAGGCGAAGGCGCCGAGTTCGAGGCGCTGCGCGAATACTCGCCGGGGCAGGACAACCGCTTCATCGACTGGAAGCATTCGGCGCGCCACCGCAAGCTTTTGTCCAAGGAATTCCGTACCGAGCGCAACCACCAGGTGATCATGGCATTCGACACCGGCTATCTCATGCTCGAGCCGGTCGACGGCATGGCCCGTCTCGACCATGCCATCAATGCCGGGCTGGTGCTGGCGTGGGTATCGCTGCAGGGCGGCGATCTCGTCGGCACCTACGGGTTCGATGCCCGCGTCCGGCAATTCATGGCGCCGGTACGCGGCATCTCGGGCTTTTCCCGACTGCAACGCGCGACTGCGGAACTCGATTATCATCATCAGGAAACCAACTTCACCCTCGGTCTTGCCGAGCTTAATACGCGTCTCAAACGCCGCGCGCTCGTCATTCTGTTCACCGATTTTGTCGATACCATCACCGCCGAACTCCTGATCGAGAGCATGCAGCGGGTCGCCAACCGGCATCTTGTGGTATTCGTGACGCAACGCGGCTCGCTGTTGCAGCGCGCGGTCGACGCGCCGCCCGAGCGCTTTGCCGATGTCGCCCAGGCGGTGATCGCCCACGACTTTCTGCGCGAGCGCAGCATCGTGTTCGAGCGCCTGGAACGGCTCGGCATCCACTGTCTCGATGTGCCGAGCCGCGGCCTGCCGGTTGCCCTGATCAACCGTTATCTGCTCATCAAGCAACGCGGGCTGATATGACGCAAGCCGCCGGCTTGATCGACGAGGCGAGGATCGCCGGGCCGAGTACGCCGAGCGGCGAACTCGTGCTCAAGAGCAGCGAGTTTCGCAAGGGCCGCGAGGAAGGCTGGCGCGAACTGGAAAAGCTCGTCGGCCGGGTCGAGCGCCGGGGCGTGCGTTCGCTTACGCTCGACGAATTGCAGCAGCTGCCGGTGCTCTATCGCGCGGCGTTGTCATCGCTGTCCGTGGCGCGAACCATCGCGCTCGATCGCAATCTTTTGCTCTATCTCGAAAATCTCGCGCTGCGGGCCTATCTGGCGGTATACGGACCGCGCATCGGCGCCATCGACGGGCTGCGCGCGTTTTTTGTTTATGACCTGCCGGCCGCGGTGCGCGCGGCGCGCTGGCATATTCTTATCGTGACCATCGCGCTGCTGCTTGGCGTCGCGGCGGGCTTTATCCTGACGGTTCAAGACGAGGCCTGGATGACAGCATTCGTGCCGGCTGATTTGGCCGGCGGCCGCGGACCTTCCGTCTCCGCGGCCGAGCTGCGCAGCAAGGAACTGTTTGCGCCTTGGCCGGGCACCGCCGAAGCCTTCGGCATTTTTGCCAACGTGCTGTTCGGCCACAACACGCTGGTCGGCCTGCTGTCGTTTGGCCTCGGTCTCGCAGCCGGCATCCCGACGCTGCTTCTGACAGCCTATCAGGGCCTGACGCTGGGCGCGTTTCTCGCGCTTCATTACGACCGCGGCCTGACCGTGGATTTCTTGGGGTGGATATCGATCCACGGCACCAGCGAGATCGGCGCGCTCATTCTGCTGTCCGCCGGCGGCCTGGTCATCGCCGACAAGATTTTATTTCCCGGCCGCTACTCGCGCGTCGAAAATCTGGCGCTGCACGGCCGCCAGGCCGCCATGATGGGCATCGGCGGCGTGCTGATGCTGTTTGTGGCGGGCATACTTGAAGGCGGCTTCCGCCAGCTCGTACAGAGTACGCCGCTGCGCTTCGCGATCGGGCTCAGCATCGGCGCGCTGTGGCTCCTCTATTACAGTCGTTGCGGTCGTCGGGACCCAAAGTGATGTCTGCACAGGATACCCCCCGTGGCCCGCCGCCCCTGCCATCCGCCGTGCGAGAACGCGCCGCACAGTTATTCGGCGATCTGCGCCGTCAGCGGCGCGAGATCGTCACTCCCGAGGGCGTGCCGGTTACCGTGCAGATTGCTGATTACGGCGAACGCCTGGCCGCCTTCAGCATTGATTTTGCGATCTGGAGCTTGCTCACCCTTCTCGTTTATCTGCCAATTTTTTTGGTCATCGGCCGAATTGGCGGCAGCCTGATCGCCATATCGATCGCGCTGTTCATTGGCTTCGTGGTCCGCAATCTTTATTTCACCTATTTCGAACTCGCGTGGCAGGGTTCGAACTCCGGGCAAGCGCGTGATTGGTCTGCGCGTGATCGACCGCCGCGGCGGCCCGCTCTTGCCATCGGCGGTGATTGCGCGAAATCTCACCCGCGAAGTCGAGATGTTCATTCCACTGGGCGTGCTGCTCGAGGGCGGCCGAACGGTCGGCGGTGCAATCGACTGGAGTTCAGCTCTCGACCGCGGTGTGGCTGCTGTTCTTTGCCGCCTTGCCGGCGATCAATCGCGATCGCATGCGCGGCGGCGATTTGATCGCGGGTACGATGGTTATCGCGCTGCCGCGCCGTGCGCTGTCGAGCGACCTGGTCGAGCGCGCGATGCAGTTCACCTTCACACCGCCGCAGCTCCAAGCCTACGGCGCCTTTGAGTTGCAGGTTCTGGAAGAACTGTTGCGGCGGCCGCCAAGTGCCGAGACCACGCAAGTGCTGGACGAGGTCTGCGACAAGATCTGCCATAAGATCGGCTGGACCGATCCGCTGCCTCGTCGCGAGGTGATGGCCTTCCTGCGCGATTTCTACACCGCCGAGCGCGCCTATCTGGAGCGCGAACAGCTGTTCGGCAAGGCCAAGGCCGACAAATTCGCCCAGCCCGGCGCGCCGCCATGAGTCGCGCGTGCCGCGGGCTCTCTCCTGGCGGGGCTCAGCCCGGCTTCAGTCGAATACCGAGGCGATGCGATCCGTATCGATGCCTTCCTTGACGACACGAAGATCGTGATAGGCGACGACGACCATGATGGCGTTGAACGCGCCTGCGAGCGCACCCCAGACGAGTTTCAGGAGGCCTCCTACAATCGGGCCGGTCGCTACGCTGATGCCGCCGAGCATGCCGCTGCCGGCCGCCGTGACCAGCATGATCACGAGCCAGAGCCCGAACACCTTCCAGCGATGCCCCTTGGTCAGGGCGGAGCTGCGCCCCAAACACTTCACCGGACCGAGCCGTTCGACGATGCAAACCGGCATCGCAACGAACAGCATGGACATGACGATGAAGGCCGGGAAGACGAGGAGAATAGCGGCGAGCGCCGTGAGAATTCCCACCAGAAGGGCCACGCCAATAACCGGAAAGAACCGAGCCAAGCCAACCTTGAGCGACGCGATCATATCGACCGGCCGTCCGCGCATGTCCTCGAAGGCGCCGAACAGCACGATGGCCTGGCTGAGCGCACTCAGCACAAGCGACAAAATGGCGCCAATGAATATCATTGCGATCACACGGCCCTGCGGCACGCCTGCGGTTTGGTCCCTTTCGAGGAACAGAAGGTTCGGCAGATACGCAATCGCCGTGACCACGCAGAACGGCAGCAGATTGCGCGATAATACCTCGAACGTTCGATTCAAGATCTGACCGACGCGAAACTCGCCTTCGACATACTGCGCGACAGGCGGCGGTTGGATCGGCATCGGTGGTGGAACGTGCGTCATAGGGCCCCCTTACGCTCTGTCAGAGCGCTATCGCAGAATTTTACCACGCCACCGGGCGCGCTCAAGGTTGCTACCGGCTTTGCGTTACACGACGTTGAACATCCGGCATTCCTCAGCCGCCTGATCCGGGCTAGGCTGAGATATCAAGGGTGATGCGGAGCGCCGCCGGTGAAGGTCGCGGTTGTCAATCTCGGAGTAATCGTTTCGGGCGACTGGCGCGCGCCAATCGCGGCGGGTGATGCGATCGTCACTGACGGCGACCGCATCACGCTGGTCGGCACCTCGCCGTCCGCAGCGATCGAAGGCGCAGACGTCGTGATCGATGCCGGCGGCATGACGGCGATCCCCGGTCTCATCGACTCGCATGTCCACGTTACCTTCGGCGATTACACGCCGCGCCAGCGCACGGTCGGATTTCTTGAAAGCTATATCCACGGCGGCACCACGACGGCGATCTCGGCGTCGGAGGTGCATGTACCGGGACGGCCGAGCGACCCCGAAGGCGTCAAGGCGCTGGCTCTGGCGGCGCAGCGTTGCTTCGCCACCTATCGGCCCGGCGGCATGCGGGTGCTCGCCGGTTCGGTGATCCTCGAACCAGGTCTGAAAGCCGCCGACTTTGTCGAGCTCGCCGGCAACGGCGTGCGCCTTGCCAAGGCCGGCTTCGGCGCGGTGAAGACACCGTACGATTACGTGCCATTGGTGCGGGACGCGAAGGCGGCCGGCCTGATCACGACCTGTCACACCGGCGGCGCCTCGATCCCGGGTTCCGGCGCAATCACCGGCGACCATCTGTTGGCGATGCAGCCGCACGTGTCGTTCCACATCAACGGCGGCCCGACCGCGATGCCCGACCGCGACTTCGAGCGCGTCATCCGGGAGAGCGGAATAGCCCTTCAGGTGTGCACCGCGGGCAATCTGCGCACGACGCTGCTATGCGCGCGCCTTGCCGAGCAGCACGGCGCGTTCGACCGCTTCATCATCGGCACCGATACGCCCACGGGCTCCGGCATCATGCCGCTCGGCATGCTGTACACGATCGCGCATTGCGCGAGCCTCACCGACCTGCCGGCGGAAAGATTTCATCTGCGCTGCAACGGGTAGCAACGCCCGCGTCTATGGTCTTGATTCCGGGCTGCTGGCGCCGGGACGCGCCGCCGACATCGTGCTGATCGACGCCCCGGATGGCGGCACGCAGGCGACGGCGCTCGCCGCCATCAAGCACGGCGACATCGCGGCCATCGGCGGCGTCATCACGGCCGGCGTACCGCGCTTCGTCGGCCGCAGCCGCAATACGCCACCGACCACGCGCAAGGCGCGTGTCGCGCGTTCGGCAGTGACGCAGGACTTTTCGGCGGCGGCGCATTAAGCGAGACTGGATCATGGATGAGCGTACAGCAGTGAAGAGAAACATTCGTCTGGCCGCGGCCGCAAAATATCTGGCCAACAACGGCCGCGATGGACTGATCGCCGCCAGCAACGGGCTCAACAATTTTCTGGAGTCGAACGGGGTTTATGTGCTCTCCGGTGTCCGCCCGATGGGCGAGGGCGTAGTGGTGCTCGATCGCGACGGGCGTTCAACGCTGATCGTCACGCCGGCCTGGGATGCCGAGCGCGCGGCCGCGCTGTCATCGACGGACAATACGGTCGCGACCGATGACCTCGCCGCGGCGCTGGCGAATGCGGTCGGAACTCACCATATCGCCGTGCCGCGCAGCCTGTCGGTTGGCCTGTCCTTGCTTGGCTCCGGCATTGTGTCGCGAATCGAGGCAGCGCTTGGCGCTTTGCCGCAAGCGGCTGACGAACTGGCGCGCGATCTGGCGCGGATACGCACCGCCGAGGAGCTGAAGGCGGCGGAACACGCCACCTGGATCGCCGAACGCGGCTACGAGCGGCTGCTGGAATGCGCACGCCCCGGCATCCGCGAGTACGAACTGGCGGCCGAGCTTTATTGCTTCACCAAGAAACTCGGCGCCGAGGACAACTTTCTGCTGATGAGCGCCTCGCAGCATAATCTCGCGGTACGCGCCGCGGGCGAGCGCATTCTCGATGTCGGCGATATCATCCTCTCGGAGATTACACCGTGCTACCGCGGCCAGTTCGCTCAGATTTGCCGCACCACGGTGATCGGCGAGCCACGCCCGGTGGTGCGCGACAAGTATGCGATCCTGCAAGATGCGATGCAGGCCGGACTGCAAGCCGGACGCACCGGCACCACCGTCGCCGACGTGACGCGGGCGATCAACGGCGTCATCGCGGCAGCCGGTTACGGCGATTATTGCCGGCCGCCCTATATGCGCGTGCGCGGCCACGGGCTCGGCATCACCTCTGACCGCCCCGGCGATATCGTCGACAGCAACGAACGCGCGCTGGAAGCCGGCATGGTATTCGTCATGCATCCCAATCAGTATTTGCCGGAGAGCGGTTATCTGATGTGCGGCGAGCCCGTCGTGGTGACGGATCAGGGCTGCCGCGCCCTGTCGGCGCAATTGGCGCAGCTCGATGTGATACCGGTCTGAGACAGCCGCCATGCGCACCATGCAACCTTCCGTGACGATCGGCTCATACACATGGGCGCAGGATCGCCTGCCGTCCGACGAATTCGAATTGCGCCTTGAGGACCTGCGCGCCGCGATGGAGCGCAACTCCTGGCCGGCGGTGCTTGTCTATGGTGACGTGCGCGACCACGCCGAGTTGGCCTATCTGAGCAATTTCATTCCACGCGTGCGCTGGGGCATGGCGCTACTGCCGCGCAGCGGCGACCCGCGTCTCCTGTGCGCGATGAGCACGCGCGATCTGCCGGCGATGCGCGGCCTGACCTGGATTGCGGATGTGCGCTCCGGCATGGGGCCCGAATGGGCAAAGGCGTTCGATCCGTGGTTCGAGCAATTGAAAGCCGACCACCCGCCCGAACTCGGCACGCTTGGCTTCGACCTGATGGCGCCTGTCCTGGGACAGACGGTGCGCCGCGGCCTGGGTGAGTATTTCACGTTGCGGCGTGCCGACGACATCTTGGCCGTTCCGCCTGAACGCAAGCGGCCGCGCGAACTGACGATGCTCCGCGCCTCTTGCAAATTGGCTGAGACGGCGGCGAACGCATTTATTGAAAGCTGGCGCACGAGCGGCGAGCCGGAGAGCGCAGCGCTCGACGCCGAACGCCTGGCCCGCTCGCTCGCGGCGCAGGACGTGCGCACCCTGGTCAGTATCGACGGCGGCCGCACGCTCACCCCATACGCTGGCCGGTTCGAGAAAACTGCCGGGTCGCTGATCGGCTATCTGGCTGTCAAGCTTGCCGGCTACTGGGCCGATCTGTTCGTCACCGCCGACGAAAACCCCTCGCCTGCGGCGCGCCGGGCCGCGGCCGCACTCGACGCCGTTATCGGCGCGGTAAAGCCGGGTGCCCGCGCCGGCGATCTTTTCGCCGTCGCCGCCGAGGCGCTGGCGCCTCATTCGTTTCATCCGGCGCTGAGCGGCAGCGCCGGTCACGGCATCGGGCTGTCGCTCGACGAGCAGCCGGAGTTTCGCGCCAACTCACAAACCGAACTCGTCGAGGACGGCGTCTACACGCTGCAAGTCGGTATTGCGGACGCCGAATCCGGCAACGCCATTGTATCTGCCATCGTGCGCAACACGGCGAGTGGAGCCGAGGTGCTGCTGCGCTCGCCTGCTTAGCGACCGCGCGCTCGCCTCACTCCGGCTTGAAATTCGTCGCGACGCCATTGATGCAATAGCGCAGGTGCGTCGGCGGCGGGCCGTCTTCGAACACGTGCCCGAGATGGCTGCCGCAACGGCTGCAATGCACTTCCGTGCGAACTCATGAAATAGCTGTTGTCGGTCGACGTCTCGGTCGCGCCCGGCTCCGGATCGTTGAAGCTCGGCCAGCCGGTGCCGCTCTCGAATTTCTTCTTCGAGGAGAACAGCGCCTGACCGCAGCCCGCGCAGGAAAACGTCCCGGCGCGCTTCTCGTAATTGAGCGCGCAGCTGCCGGGCCGCTCGGTGCCGTGCTCGCGCATGATGTGGAACTGCTCGGGCGTGAGGATCTTGCGCCACTCCGCCTCGGTATGGGTCACGGGATATTGCTTGATATCCGTCGCGGTGCTCATGATTGTGCTGCCCGGTCAGAATGATGGAGTATGCATAAAGGTAGTCGAACGGGGCCAAAGCGCAACCCGGAACGGCATCACGCCGCGCTCACGTCTGCGCAACCCGCATTGATGGCGAGGAACTGATGTTTGAAAAACCGAGCATTGCGGACCTTCGGCAGGCGGCTCAGGCGCTCAACATGCATCCGAGCGACGACTATCTGCGCGCAGTCGAGGAGATCGCCGGGACGCTGTCGCAGGCCTATCTGGCGCTCGACGCCATGCCGGACGAATTGCCGCCGGTGAAATATCCGCAGCGCTCGTTCCATCGCCCGCAGGGCGAGGAGAACCGCCTCGGCGCCTGGTATGTGAAGACGTCGATCAAGGGCACGCCCGGCGGAAAGCTCGCCGGGCGGCGGATCGCGCTCAAGGACAACGTCTGCCTCGCCGGTGTGCCGATGATGATCGGCGCCAACGTTCTGGAAGGCTACGTACCGGACGTCGACGCCACCATCGTCGAGCGCATCCTCGACGCCGGCGGCGAAATCGCCGGCAAGGCGGTGTGCGAATATTACTGCGTATCCGGCGGCAGCCACACCAGTTCGACCGGTCCCGTCCAGAATCCGCGCAAGCCGGGCTACACCACCGGCGGCTCTTCGTCGGGCAGCGCCGCCCTTGTCGCCGCGCGTGACGTGGATATGGCGATCGGCGGCGATCAGGCGGGCTCGATCCGCATTCCGGCGAGCTATTGCGGCATCGTCGGTCTTAAGCCGACTTTTGGCCTTGTGCCATATACCGGCATTGCTCCGCTTGAGATGACCATCGATTCCGCCGGACCGATGACCATGAACGTGCGCGACAATGCGTTGCTGCTGGAAGTCATCGCCGGACCGGATGGCATCGACTCACGGCAACGCGGCGTACCGGCTGGCGAATACACCAATGGCCTTGAGGCCGGCATCAAGGGCTTGCGCATCGGTGTGCTCAAGGAAGGTTTCGGGCACGCCAATTCCGAGCCGGACGTCGACGCACATGTGCGCGATGCCGCCAAGCGTTTCGTCGGGCTCGGCGCCGCGGTCGAAGACATTTCGCTGCCGGAACATCTCCAGGGTCTGGCCGTCTGGGCCGCGATCCGCGGCGACGCGGCATGCGTCACGCTCCTGGAAATGAATGGCGCCGGCATCAATCATGAAGGCCTCTATGTCACCAGCCTGATGAACAAAACGATGGGCTGGCGCGATCGCGCCGACGATTTTGCCGACACGATCAAGATCGCTTCGATCTTCAGCAAGTACACGGTTTCCCGCTACGGCGGATATTACTATGGCAAGGCGCAGAACATCCGCAGGCGGCTGCGCGCTGCCTACGATCGCGCGCTCGCCGCGAACGATCTGTTGTTGATGCCGACCGCGCCCATCAAGGCGACGCCCATCCCCGCCAAGGACGCCTCGCCGCAGGAGATCACGCGGCGCAGCTGGGAGGCGACCCGCAACACCTGTCCGTTCAATGTTTCCGGTCATCCGGCCATCAGCATACCGTGCGGCATGGAAGACGGCCGCCCGATTGGAGTGATGCTGGTCGGGCGCCCCTACGACGAGAGCACGATCTACCGTGCGGCGGCGGCGTTCGAACGCGCCGGCGACTGGACGACGTTCTAGACCGCATGGATTCGTACACCTCGAACAGCGCGGCAACCAGCCGGCGGCGCAGCAGCGTCGTCGCCATCACGATTGTTGCCGCCGAACTCGCGGCGATCTTCCTCGGCGCCATTTTGCCGACGCCGCTTTATCCGCTTTACAGGGAGGCGTTTGGATTTTCCGGCGTGATGCTGACGCTGATCTACGCGGTGTATGTGCTGGGAAATCTGACGGCGCTGTTGTTCTTCGGCCGATTGTCGGATCAGATCGGCCGCCGCAAGGTGAGCGTGCCGGCGATCGGCGTCGCGATCCTCAGCGCCATCGTGTTCGCGGCGGCCTCGGGCACAGCGTGGCTGTTTGCCGGGCGGGCGTTGAGCGGTTTCGCCACCGGACTCGTGTCCGGCGCGGCGACCGCCTGGATCGTGGAACTCTACGCCGGCCCGCAGCGAGGGGCCGCGGCCAGGATCGCGGCCGCAGCAAATTTTTTCGGCAACGCCGCGGGGCCTTTGCTGAGCGGGCTCTTGGCGCAACTTGCGCCGTCACCGCTGCGGCTGCCCTTTTACGTTTATCTCGCTGTACTGTTTACAGTCGGTGTCGCGATCCTGTTCCCGCCCGAGACGGTGAAGACTCCGAGAGCGTGGCGCAACGTGGAGCTGAAACCTCGGCTCGGCGTGCCGCCGAACATCCGGCTGCCATTCATTTCACCGGCGGTCGCCGGCTTTTGCACATTCTCCCTGATCGGCTTCTATTCGGCGCTGATCCCGAATGTGCTCGGCGACAGCCTGCATTTGCGCGCACCCATTGTGGCGGGCGTGATCGTCTGCGCACTGTTCGGCATCGCGGCGATCACCGTCCTGTTGAGCGGAAGGCTAGCCAGCCAAGCGACCATGTTTGGCGCGCTGGCGGTACTGGTACCAAGCGTGTGGCTCCTCGTCGGCGCGGAAATCTTCAAATCGCTGCCGATACTCCTGCTCGCCGCGGCAGTCGGCGGCATCGCCGGCGGCCTGGGCTATCGCGGCAGCCTGGAAGTGATCAACCGCATCGCACCGGCTGACCGGCGCAGCGAGATCGTGTCCAGCTATCTGATCGCGCTGTTTGCGGGTAATTCGCTGCCGGTGATCGGCGTCGGCGTGCTGTCAGCCTTCACCGGCGCGCTGTTCGCACACGTGACGTTTGCGGCGGTAATCACCGCGCTCACCGGCATCGCTGCGCTGACCGGGGTCAGATACTCACCAGATCAGTTGGGGACAGTCCCATGAACGAGACACGAGCGTCTGCCGATCCTCACATCGCCGATTTGCAGCACGCCGGCCGAATTCGCGTGGCGCTCTATGTGCCGCAATATCACAAGAATCCGGTTACCGGCGCGCTGAGCGGCTGGCCAATCGAACTTGTCGCCGCGCTCGGCGAGCGCATCGGCGTGGAAGGCGTGCCGGTCGAGCATCCCAATCCGGCCGATGCGCTGGCCAGCATCGTGGCGGGCCGCTGCGACGCCGGCATCATCGGCATCGAAGCCGAGCGCGCCACCAAGCTCGATTACACGGCGCCGCTCGTCGAGGCGGACTACACCATCCTGGCGCCCGCCGGGTCGCCATATCAAAGCCTCGCGGACGCCGACCGGCCCGGCGTGCGGATCGCCGCTGTGCGCCATCACGCTTCGACCATTGCGCTCGCCAAGATCATCAAACACGCCACGCTGGTTTACGCCGACACGCCCGCCGCGACGTTCGCAATATTCCAATCCGGCGACGCCGACCTGTTTGCTTCGCTGCACGAGGTGCTGCGCCATCATGCGGAGCGGCTGCCCGGCGCACGATTGTTCGCCGGGCGCTACGGCTTCAACCCCATCGGCATCGCGGTTGCGAAGGGTCACTCCGAACGCCTCGCGTACCTCAGTGCGTTCGTAGAAGACGCTAAAGCGTCAGCCTTGGTGCAGCGTGCCATCGACAGCGCCTCGTGGCGCGGTATCCGGGTCGCGCCGCCGGCAGGCGCCTAGCCGGATTCCCAACATCCATTCCGGCCGTCCTTTCTCGCGGTTCGCGGGCGGACGGCGCCTGCATGGGTCGGCTCTTGACAATGATAGTCATATTATATGATGATCCTATTAGAGGATTTTCATATTAGGTGAGCAGATAAAATGCTGCCCTCCCCAGGAAGAACGGAAAACCGAGCAGGCGGGCGATCGGGCGGGACGCAAGCCCCGCACTGGCACGGAATACCGGCCGCGGCGGCGCGGCGTTTCCATCAAATCTGTGCAGCGCAGGTGGCCACAGTGGTCGGCGAACACGGTCTCACGCCGCTGCAATGGGGCGCGCTGCAACATCTCAACTGGATCGCCGAGAATATAGGCCTCGAGCAGAATAACCTCGCCGCCCGTCTGAACGTCGACCGCAACACCGCGAGCGTCGTCGTCGAACAGCTGGTGAAATTGGGCTTGGCTGCGCGCAAAGTGAACGGCGCCGACCGACGCTCGCGGCTCCTGAGTCTCACCACCAACGGCAAAAAGCTTTACGCCCAGCTACGCCCGACCGTCGACACCGCCAACGCCAAACTTATTGCGCCACTGCCCCCGCGCGAGCGCAAGCAGTTCATGGAACTTCTGATCCGCGTTGTTGAAGGCAACCTCCGAAATCAACAAACGCCAACACGGCGACGGAGACGCAACCTATCCCACCCGCCAGGCGCTTGAGGGAGGCCGACATGCAGGTGAAATTCTCTCGTCGAAGGATCATCCATCTCGCAACGGGCGCGCTCGCGTTTCCGGCCATTCCCGGCGTCGCAATGGCGCAGTCCTATCCCGCCCGACCAGTGCGGATCATCGTTGGCCTTCCAGCCGCGACCGCACCCGACATCGTGGCGCGCCTTTTGGCTCAGTGGCTGTCGGAACGGCTTGGGAAACCATTCATTGTTGAAAACCGCCCGGGGGCGGGCACCAATCTCGCGACTGAGACCGTCGTACGCGCGCCGCCCGACGGCTATTCGCTGCTCCTTGCCATCGCAGCGAACGCAATCAATACGACGCTGTACGACAAGCTGAATTTCAACTTCGTCCGCGACATCGCGCCGGTTGCGAGCATCGGCGGTGTCCCTTTCGTCATGCTGGTCAATCCGTCATTCCCGGCAAAGACGGTTCCGGAGTTCATCGCCTACGCCAAAGCTAATCCGGGCAAGATCGACATGGCTTCGCTCGGCAACGGCACCGCACCTCATATCTATGGCGAGTTGTTCAGCGAAATGGCCGACATGGTCCACGTCCCGTATCGTGGCAATCCTCTGCCCGATCTGATCGCTGGGCAGGTACAAGTGTATTTTTGCGCGTTACCCTCTTCGGTAGGATTTATCCGCGCGAACAAACTGCGCGCACTCGCTGTGACCACAGCGCGCCGCCTGGAATTGTTCCCGGAAATTCCGGCCGTGCGCGAATTCGTGCCGGGCTATGAGGCAATTGCCTGGCACGGGATCGGCGCGCCAAAAGGCATTCCCGCCGGGATCGTCGAGAAGCTCAACAGGGAGGTAGGTGCGTTTCTCACCGATCCACAGATCAGAGCCAAGCTCACCGACATAGGCGAAGTGCCGCTGCCGATGACGCCGGCCACGTTCGGAAAATTCATCGCCGATGAAACCAGGAAATGGGGCAAGGTCGTCAAGGTGGCGAACATAAGGGCGGACTAGCTGTTCCGGCCATGGTGACTGGCGCGACGGGGTGCCGTGGTGTTCAATCGGGTCTGTAGCAAAGGGGCAGTTCACGATGTTCTACGAACCCGACAAGGACGACCACGGCCTGCCGTATAACCCGTACAAGTCGATCGTCGTACCGCGGCCGATTGGGTGGATTTCGACCGTCAGCCGTGACGGCATCGTCAATCTCGCGCCGTACAGCCAGTTCAACAACCTCGCCTACGATCCGCCCTACGTCATGTTCTCGGCAAGCTCATTTCCCGAGAGCGGCCGCCGCAAGGACAGCGCCAAGAACGCCGCCGACACCGGCGAGTTCGTGGTCAATATGGCGACCTACGAACTTCGCGAGGCGGTCAACATCACCTCCCAGTTCGTGCCGCCTGAGGTTGACGAGGCGAAGCTCGCCGGCCTCGAAATGATCCCGTCCCGCCTCGTTCGGCCGCCGCGCGTCAAGGAATCTCCGGTGCACCTGGAATGCAAGTTTCACTGCGCGGTCGCGCTGCCGGCGCGGGTTCACGACCAGGTTCATCATGTGGTGATCGGCCGCGTCATCGGCGTGCACATCCGCGACGATGCGCTGACTCCTGACGGCAAGCTCGACGTGGTGAAGCTTCGCCCGCTCGCCCGGCTCGGCTACCACGATTACACCAGCGTCGAGTCCTCCTTCACGATGCGGCCCGGCGGTCCACACCACGACGCGCGCAGCGCCGGCCTCGAAGGCCGCCCGATCCGCAAGCAAGAAAAGGTAAGCTGAGAGCCGAGGCGGCAGCCGCGCGGCTCGCCGCGCGCTCTAGCTCATTTTCCCCCGAGCTTATTGGTGTAATCGACCAGAAACTCCTTGATCTTCGGTTGGATGCCGGCGAGCCCGGCGAGGATTTTCTGTCCGTCTTCGCCGGAGACCAGAACGGGCTCCGTCTTCATCACCCGCGCATAGTCGGCGAGAAAGTCCTTGTCGGCCCACAAATCCTTGAACGCCTTACGCATCGTCGCGGTGATGTTGGCCGGCGTTTTCGGCGGCAGCAGCACCATCCGGAACATGGCAAGCTGGGGGTCCATCACCGCGCGTAGCGTCTGGTAACGGATGTCGCCGGCCGGCGGCGGGCTGCCCTTCACGCTGGCATAGAACTCTTCGAACGTTTGCAGGTTCGGGAGATTGCGGCTGCGCGGGTAGCCGCCGTCGGCGCCGCGCGGCGCCAGCTGCCACAGCGGAATGACCTTGTCGCCCAGCGCCGGCTGCGCCGATCCGATCCATCCGGACAGCGATGTGTTCGCCATCTGACCGGTGTTTTGCAGGATCGCTGTCTCGACTTCCTTGAGGCCGATATAGGCGGGCACCGGCTGGTAATTCACGCCCAGAAGATCGAGCGACAGCTCCTGGTTGATCGTGTTGGAGTTCTGGCCGTTGAGCGAGAGCGCCCTGAAATCTTTGGTCTTCATCAAATCGGCCGGCACATTGACGCCGGGCGGCGTGTCGCGGCGCATGTAGGCGACCAGCGGACTCTGAACGCCGGCGACCAGCACGAAATTGGGTAGCGGCGTGTGGATGGCGGGATTGCCCAGGATCTGTGTGCTCGTCTCCATGGTGAAAAAGCCGACGGTGTCACCGTTCGCCGTCGCCTCGCCAAGCGCGTTGGAGCCGATCAGGCCGGCGGCGCCGCCCATATTCTTGACGATTACGCCGGGATGCCCCGGAATGTGGTCAGGCAGGTGCTTGGCGACGATGCGCCCCTCGATGTCGGTTGGGCCGCCGGGCGGATAGTTGACGATCTCGATGATGGTCTTGCCACTGAACGACTGTGCGGCTGCCGGGCCGGCTGCAAACAGGATCGTCAGCAGCGCAATACTCAGCGTGGCTCTCAGCATTTTTTTCCTCCTGCACGCTTACATTCATTATGCCCGCAATAAACGGGACCTGGCGGACGGCGCGATTCCTCTCGGCTTCGCGCGACCCGATGACGCTGCACGTTACTTGATCGCCAGCGGATTGGTCGGCGAGCCGACCGCGCCGGTGATCGGAATCGCCGGCGCCACGAACATGAATTCGTAGACGCCGTCGGCGGCGCAATCTTCCGCGAGATCTTTCAGATAAAAAATCTCCCCCATGGTCATGCCCATGATCGGGATGGTGATCCAATGCCAGGGCTGGTTGATGCCGCCCTCGGTGTTATTGGGACGCACCTCGCAGCCCCACGTATCAGAGGCCAGCGCCGCCAGTTCGGTCTTGGCGACAAATTCCAGCGTCTCGAACGCAAATCCCGGCGCATCGCCGCCCGGATAGCCGTCCCAGCTTCCGACTTTGAGGCAGCGCTCCATCTGCCCGGTGCGAACGATGATGTAATCGCCGCGCTTGAACTCGACGTTTTGTTTCTTCGCCGTCATGTCGAGGTCGTCGCAGGTGATGCCATAGCCGTCGTCGAGACAGTCCTTGCCGAGCGCCCGCGCCACATCCAGAAACACGCCACGGCCGACCATTTTGTTTTTGGTCTTTTCGATCCCGCATTTCGCCGCGCCAAACGACGACACTTCGCGGCAGTCGTAGCCGTTCCACATGTTGTTCTCGTAGAACACGTGGCCGAGCCCGTCCCACTGCGTGCCGCATTGCAGCGGAATCACCACCATGTCATCGGCGGCGCGAATGCCGCGCTTGTCGAGCACGCCCGAATAGGCATCGGTGCCGGTGCGCAACATGGTGTGCAGCGGATTGATGCGGCCGAGCGCCGGATAATTGGTCTTGCCGCCCTGCGGGCCGTTGTTGTCGAAATTGAGCGCCAGCGAAATCACCTTGCCCTTTTTCACAAGCTGCGCCGCCGCAACGACATCCTCCGCGCTCGTATAGTTGAGCGTGCCGATCTCGTCGGCGGGGCCCCACTTGCCCCAGTTCTTGTATTTCTCTGCGGCCTGGCGGAGATCGTCACGCGTCACTTTCTTTGCAGACATACTGTTCCCTTCCAGATGCTCAGTGTTCGGAAATTCCCTGGCCGAAATCGAGACGGTGCCCGTCCGGATCGTCCACGCTGAAATCGCGCATGCCGTAGGGCCGATCGGCGATCGGCACCGCAATGGCGACACCGCGCGCCCTGAGGTGTTCATACAGCGCGTCAATGCCTTCGCAGAAGATGGCGACATGCGACGGCGCGGTGGGCGGCTGATATCCATTCAGATGGATGGCGCAATCGCCAAGACACAGACACACATAGCGCGGCGGATCTTCCCAGCCGAAAGTCACCGCAAAGCCGAGCTTGTCGCGGTAGTAAGCCAGCGCCGTCGGAATGTCTTTGACATGGAGAACAGCGGCCTGGCCGGTGATCGCAAATGCCGGATCGGTCATGCCTGCCCCTCCCTTCGCCGGCCGGCGATATACTGTGCGGCCGTTGAACGCGATGATAGCATCGCCGGATTGGCCTGGGAGGAAATTATGCCTGCTATGACTTTTTCCGCTCGCGTGCTCGCATTAGGCGCCGACTCGTGGCGGCGGCGCCATGCTGGGCCGCCGGCACATATCCCGATCGTCCGGTGAAGATCATCGCGCCGTTTGCCGCGGGCGGCCCGAGCGACTTCGTCGCACGATTGTTGGCCGACAAGCTGTCGCAAAGCCTCAAGCAGAAATTTTACGTCGAGGACCGTGCCGGAGCCGGCGGCAATATCGGCATGACGGCGGTCGCGCGCTCGGCGGCCGACGGCTACACCATGCTGGTCGCCAGTTCGAGTTTCGTGGTCAATCCGAGCCTCTATGCCCACAGTCCCTATGATCCGTTCAAGGATTTCGCGCCGGTCACGCTGGCCGGTGTATCGGCGAATATTGTGATCGCGCATCCTTCGGTTCCGGCCAAGACGGTCAAGGAACTGATCGCGCTGATGCAGGCCAATCCCGGCAAATATCCCATCGCCAACGCCGGCCTTGGCACCACGCCGGAGCTCGCCTCCGAACTGTTCAAGCTCGCTTTCAAGCTCGACCAGCCCAGCGTGCCCTACGGCGGCGGCGCGCCGGCTGTCCAAGCCGTGATCGCCAATCAAACGCCGGTCGGGTTCGCCAATCTGACGCCCGCCTCGCCCCATATCCTCTCCGGCGCGCTGCACGGCATTGCGGTGACCGCCCTCAAGCGGTCCGCGGTACTGCCCAACGTGCCGACAATGATCGAGAGCGGCGTCGAGGGCCAGGAATCGGAAACGATGCAAGGCGTCTTCGTTCCCGCCGGCACGCCGCAAAGTGTGGTCGACCTGCTCAACCGGGAGATCGTGAAGGCGCTGGCGCTGCCTGACGTACAGGCGAAGTGCAAACGGGTCGGCCTCGACCTCGTCGCCGACACGCCTGCGGAATTCGCCGCCTACATCAAGAAGGAAGTCGATCGCTGGCACAAGGTCATCGTTGACGCCAAGATTCCGCAGATCAAATAACTTCGATGCGCATCGTCGACATCCGCGAGACCGCGATCCCGCTGAATTCCTCGCTCGCCAATTCGAGTTTCAATTTTTCCGAAATGACCACGTCAGTGGTCGCGGTCATCACCGACGTCAAACGCGACGGCAAGCCGGTCTGCGGTTTCGCCTTCAATTCGACCGGACGCTACGCCTGCGGCGCACAGATGCGCGCGCGTTTCATCCCGCGCATACTGAAAGCCGATCCGAACTCGCTGCTCGATGAATCCGGTGAAAATCTTTCGCCGGAAAAGATTCTTGCCGTGATGATGCAGAACGAGAAATCCGGCGGCCACAGCGAGCGTTCGATCGGCATCGGCACCATCGAGGTCGCGGTCTGGGACGCGGTCGCCAAGATCGCCGATAAGCCGCTGCATCGCCTGCTCGCCGAGCGGTACAACAACGGCAGGATTGCCGAGAAGGTATTCTGCTATGTCGGCGGCGGCTGGTATGCGCCCGGCAAAGGCATCAAGGATTTGCAGGACGAGATGCGGGCGCATCTCGATGCTGGTTACACCATGGTGAAGATGAAGGTCGGCGGCATGCCGCTTGCCCACGACCTGCATCGCGTCGACGCCGTCAAATCCATGCTGCCGCGTGGCGCGCAACTCGCCGTCGATGCCAACTCGAAATTCGGCCGCGACGAGGCGCGCGCTTATGCGCAGGGTCTAAAACCGTTCGGCCTGCGCTGGTTCGAGGAGCCATGCGATCCGCTCGACTATGCGCTGCTGGCCGAGATTGCCGGTCTCTATGACGAACCTCTGTCCACTGGAGAAAATCTGTTCTCCACCCAGGATGTCGACAACCTGGTGCGATTCGGCGGGCTTTCGGCCGCGCGCAACGACGTCATCCAGATCGACCCGCCGCAAGCCTACGGCATCGTGCAATATGCGCGCACGCTCGATATGCTGGCGCGCCACCAATGGCCGCGCAGGCTACTGTTCCCGCATGGCGGCAATCAGATGTCGCTCGCGATCGCGGCTGGCTTTGGTCTCGGCGGCGCCGAATCCTATCCGGGTGTGTTTGGGGATTTCGGCGGTTTCGCCGACGACGCCGAACTCATCGACGGCTGTCTCAATCTGTCCGATCGCCCCGGAATCGGTTTCGAAGGCCAGGCGCGACTTTACCGCATCATGCGCGACCTTGCCGCGTGATAGGTAGTACTACGTCCGCGATGCTACGGAAGAGCTTTTAGCACACCGGCAATGATCGTCGGCTACGCTTGCACGCGTCAGACGATGGTTTGACACGGGTGAGCGGCCTCGCATTACGACATAGCGCTCCGAGGTCAGCGGGGCCGCTCATTCCCCTTTCAGCATCACTCCGGGCGCGACGGCACGTGCGGCCATTGGCCCGCCTCGATGCGGCCGGCGGCGATCACCGCCTGCGTGCGGCTGTCGACCCCGAGCTTCTGCAAGATCGCGGAGACATGCGCCTTGACGGTCGCCTCCGATACGCCAAGCTGGTAGGCGATCTGCTTATTCAACAAGCCGTCCGACAACATCATCAGCACACGCACCTGCTGCGGCGTGAGCGTCGCGAGCCGCGCGATCATCGCCGCGCTCTCCGCGTCGGCATCGCGCGCCAGATCGACATCGGGCGGCGTCCACACTTCGCCCTGCAAGACGCGCGCGAGTGCGGCGCGCAGCGCATCGGCGCTCAGTGTCTTTGGAAAGAAGCCCGAAGCGCCGAACTCCATGCAGCGGCGGATCACGGCGGGATCGTCGTTAGCCGAAACAACCACGACCGGCACGCTCGGATATTGCGCGCGCAGATACATCAGCCCGGAAAAGCCGCGTACGCCGGGCATTCGCAGATCGAGCAGAATGAGATCGACCTCGCCGCCGCGCTCCAACAGATCGGTAACTTCCTCAAAAGTCGCGGCCTCGCCGATCTCGGCCCGGCCGAGCACGCCGGATACCGCCTCACGCAGCGCGCCGCGGAACAGCGGATGATCGTCAGCGATCACCAGGCGATGAAGTTGCGTGTCGCTCACCGACATTGTCCGGCAAGTTTCCCAAGGTCTGTCTCGGCGGACCGCATAGTAGCGTTCGGCGGTTCATCCGGTCCAATGCTAATCAGCTCAAGTGTTAATCCGGCTCGCGACCTGAGACTTTCAGTCCTGCCGGCAGGAACCCAGAAATTGCAGCACGACATCGCGTCGGTGCGGGGCCTGCCGATGTTCGGCGACGTAGATGGCCTGCCAGGTGCCGAGGCCCAGACGGCCGCCGGTCACCGGAACATGCAGGCAGACGCCGTTGAGCATGGCCTTGATATGCGCCGGCATGTCATCGGGCCCCTCGGTATCGTGCATCCAGCCGGCACTCTCCGGCGCTACCCGCCGTAACGCCGTCACCAGATCGGTCTGCACATCCGGATCGGCGTTCTCCTGAATCACCAGCGACGCCGAGGTATGGCGAATAAACAGCAGCAGGATTCCATCAACCGCTTTGGCTTCTTCGACAAAGCGCGCCACGTCGCGGGTGATATCGAAAAAGCCTTCGCCGCTCGTCTGCAACGTCAGCACCGTGCTCGCGATCGTTTCCGCACGCGAGACTTGGACGGGGGACATGCGAGTCACCGACAGCTCTGCTCCCTGAAAGACGCCAATTCAGCTTTTGTGCATGATCTGGTTCTGCGCGTCGACAATCGCGTCGAGAAACTGGCGCCACAACTTTCCTGCCATTGCGACCATCCGGTCGACGTCGGCGCTGTCGGGCAGCCGGATCACAACCTGGGGCTCGTCGTTGCCCGGCGTCGCCTCCGGCGCCGTGCCCGGCGGCAGCGTTAAACCGTGGCCCAGCAGTTCTCGCTTGAGCGCGGCATTGTCCCGGCGCAGCCGGGTGATCTCATTCTCAAGAACGATCCGGTCCTCAGGCGCGGCCACGCACGCCCAGCCCACCGGCTGGCTGCCGCACAACGCCACCTCTCCGGTCTGGGTATCGAGCCGCAGAAAGCCGTCCGCGACTTTGTGGAAGCTGTAGCGCGCTTCGCTTGGCGGCGGCGGCGTGTCGCCGACGGCCGCGGACGCCGTCAGGGCCAGGCCGGCGATCACGGCGGCCGATGCCTTGCGAATCATGGTCATCTCCTGAGCGGGGACGGGTTCCGGAACGAGCCCCAGGGGCGGCGCGTTCATGCGTGGCAATGAATATAACAACGGCAATCGCCGCGAGACCCCGGGTTAGCGCCCCCGGCACCGAAAAAAGCGCCGTTGAAAGCCGTCCACAGGCATCCGCTGAGTGCTCATATGTCTTTTGAAATCAAACGATTAGATCGATTTTGGGGTTTCTTGACTCGCCTGAGTCGCCTCAGTATGGTCCGCGCGGTTTCAGCGGGCGGCCGTGCCGCAATCGCCGCAGGACCGCGAGTGTCGGAAGCATGAGCGACGGCGCGCGCGACAACGGCGAGGGCGGCAAAGCAAATACCGATGAAGCCGCTCTCTCTGCGAGACTCCAGCGGCTCGGCGAAAGACTGGCGCGCGATCAGGCGGCGCGGCCTTCCGATGGTCCGGTTGGAGATCGGGCGACGACTGCATCCGGCTACGCCAAGGGCTTCCGGCTCTCGAGCGAACTCGTTGCAGGCGTGGTGGTCGGAGCCGGCCTTGGCCTGCTTGTCGATCACTGGCTCAAGAGTTCGCCCTGGGGGCTCATCGTATTTGGAATGCTCGGCTTTGCCGCCGGCGTGCTCAACGTGGTGCGCTCGGCTACGTCCAACACCTAGGCTCTCAAGCCAGACGACACGACGATAGGACCATGCATCTCGATCCCATCGAGCAGTTTCAGATCAAAAATCTGCTGCCGTTGCTGAACCTGGGCGGTCATCAGATCGCGTTCACCAATTCGGCCGCCTACATGTTGCTGATCGTCGTCGTGCTGTCGCTGCTGCTGATCGGCGCGACTGCTTCGCGCGCGATCATCCCAGGGCGCCTGCAATCGGTCGCGGAACTTTCCTACGAGTTCGTTGCCACGACGCTGCGCAGTTCGACGGGCGAAGCGGGCATGAAGTTCCTGCCGTTCGTCTTCACGCTGTTCATGTTCGTTCTGGTCGCCAATCTGATCGGGCTCATTCCCTATTCCTTCACGATCACCAGTCAGCTCATCGTCACGGCGACGCTGGCGCTGCTCGTGTTCTTCATTGTCGTCATCTACGGGTTCTGGAAGAACGGCCTGCGCTTCCTCAAGCTGTTCGTTCCTTCCGGCGTGCCGTGGTTCTTTCTGCCGCTGATCACGCCAATCGAAATATTGTCGTTCCTGTCGCGGCCGGTTTCGCACAGCGTGCGTCTGTTCGCCAACATGCTGGCCGGCCACATCACGCTGCAGGTGTTCGCCGGCTTCATCATCATGCTGGCGGGCGGCGGCATCCTCGGCTGGTTCGGCGCGGCGCTGCCGTTCATCATGGTGGTCATGCTGTTTGCGCTCGAGCTCTTGGTGGCGTGCCTGCAGGCTTACGTGTTCGCCATTCTCACCTGCATCTATCTCAACGATGCGATACACCCGGGCCACTGAGGCCCCGATACTTACAACCTCGAAAAGGAGCTAAGTCATGGATGCAACCGCCGCGAAATTGATCGGGGCCGGCATCGCCTGCATCGGCATGGGCGGCGCGGGCGTCGGCGTCGGTCTGATCTTCGGCAACTATCTGGCGGCCGCGCTGCGCAATCCGTCGGCCGCGCAGGGCCAGTTCGGCAACCTGATCTTCGGGTTCGCCATCACCGAGGCGCTCGGCATCTTCTCGCTGCTGATCGCGCTCCTGCTGCTGTATCAATTCTGAGACACCGCCGGCCATGGCCACGCCGACCGCCACAACCGAAGCGCCCGCGGGAAAGCACGAGTTCCCGCCGTTTCAGTCCGAGAACTTTCCGTCGCAGCTGTTCTGGCTGACGCTGAGTTTTGTGCTGCTCTACGTGCTGATGGCGAAGATCGCCCTGCCGCGGATCGGTTCGATTCTCGCCGCCCGGTCGAAGCGCATCGGCGACGATATAGCGGCGGCGCAACAGCTCAAGGAGCGATCGGACGCGGCGCATGCCGCTTACGAAAAGGCGCTCAACGACGCACGCAATCGCGCGCAGGGCATCGCCAACGCGACACGCGAGCAGCAGGCGGCCGCCGCCGAGGCGACCAACAAGCGGCTTGAGGCGGAGTTGCACCAGCGGCTGGCGGCGGCGGAGAAGTCCATCGCCACGACGCGCAGCGCTGCCATGGGCAATGTCAGCGCCATCGCCGGCGAAAGCGCTTCCGCGATCGTCGAGCGGCTGATCGGCAAAGCGCCGCAAGCCCACGAAGTCGCCGCCGCGCTCGGCGACATCGCCAAACGGTAAATTCGGGCAAACGGTAAAGGACGTCGCATCATGCCTACGCCTGAAGCTTGGGTCGCCATCTGTTTCATCTGCTTCCTCGGCCTCCTCGGCTATTTGGGCGTGCACAGGAAACTGACCGGCGCGCTCGATCAACGCCAGGGGCGCATCAAATCGGAACTCGACGAGGCCACGAGGCTCCGCAAGGAGGCGCAGGACCTGCTCGCCGAATTCGAGCGCAAGGGCCTTGCCGCGGAGAGCGAAGCCGAGGCCATCATCGCGAGCGCCAAGACAGAGGCCGAGCGTCTCGCCGTTGAAGCCAAGCAGCGCATGGAGGAGTTCGTCGGCCGCCGCACCAAGATGGCGGAGGCGAAAATCGCCCAGGCCGAAGCACAGGCGCTTGCTGATGTGCGTTCCGCGGCCGCGGATGCGGCTATCGCCGCGGCCGAGAAAATCCTGTCGGTTGCCGCCAAGGGAAAAGTGGCTGAAGAGCTGCTCGCCCGCGGCATCGAGGATGTCAAACAGAAATTCAACTGACACGAAATCCGGTCGAGACAATCGCCGGACTCACTCGTTCGCCATAACCGGACCTGTTGCGGCCATCCACGACTTTGACGCAAGGCGATACTTAAGACGGCGATACTTAAGACGTGGATGCCCGCGACAAGCGCGGGCATGACAAATCAATTACTCCGCACGCAGGATCAATTTGTGCGCAGCGGCGGCGCGGCCTGCGCCCTGGGCGCCGGTTTGCGCTTGAGCTTCGGGCGCGGCGCCCGGTGCTTTTCCTGGCCCTGCGCGGCAATCGGATCGAAGCCGATATAGACGATGTAATTCTCCAGTTCGCTCGACGACGGCAGCGGGAACGTCACGTTATCCTCGACGTGCGTGAAGCTCGGATTGTCGTCGGCCGATTGCACCGCAACCGGTATCATGATCAATTTGGTCACGATCGTCTTTGACGACGCTGGCTTCTCATCGACGACCGCGATGCGCAGGGGGACGTTGACCTGACCGGGACCACCCTGCGGTCCGAGCACCAGGCGCCCCTGGACTCCGATCTTCATGACCATTTGACCGGCGACTACGGCACACTGACGCGCCGCGCGCACAAACGTGCCCTGGTATTTCAGCGACATCGCGGCGTTGCCACCGGCCCCATTGATGGTCAGGGTCGATGCGCCTTCGCGGATCTGGATGTAAGGGCATTCGACGTCGGGCGTCGCACCCGCGACCGGCTGCGGCGACTTGTCTGACGAGCTGGAGAAGAAGCCCGCAATATCCCCGCGCAAAAAGCCGCCACCTGAGGAGTCGGACACCGGAGTCGCCGTGGTGGACGGCGCCGAGGAGCCGCCGAAAAGATTACTGCCGCCGCCGCAGCCCGACGCCAGAAGCGCGAGTGCAAGCGACGCTCCGATCGCGGCGCGATCGCGCCAGCACATCCATTTACGGCTTCCCGTCATCCCCCAATCGACCATCCAACTGCGCCGGCACATTTGCAACTTCGCGCATATCCCCATCGATCATTGCAGACGAACCGTGGCCATCCCAAGGCGGCCCCTTGCGGCGCGCGCCGCTTATGAGTTGTTAAGAACCGGCATTTCCGGCGAGACGCGCATACAATAGATGATCCTGCCAGATGCCGTTAATGCACAGATATTCCCGGGCATAGCCCTCCCGCACAAAACCGTTGTTTTCCAGAAGCCGGGTGGAGGCCGCATTGGTCGGAATGCAGGCCGCCTCCACGCGATGCAACCGCAACGTCGCGAAAGCGAACGGGATCACTGCGCGTACGGCCGCGGCCATGTGACCGCGGCGCACGAACGGCAGACCCATCCAGTAGCCGACGCTGGCAGCCTGCGCGACGCCGCGGCGGATGTTGGCGAGCGTCAATCCGCCGACCAGCGCGCCGTCGGTATTGCGCACGATCAGAAACGCGTAGCCTTGGTCGGTCCGCAAATCCTCGGCATAGCGCCTGATGCGGCGCCGGAACGCGCTGCGCGTCAAATCGTCGGCCGGCCAGGTCGGCTCCCAGGGCTTCAGAAACTCGCGGCTGCCCTCGCGCACCGCCGCCCATTCGGCGTAATCGGTCATCTGCGGCGTGCGCAACGTCACGCCTTCGCCCGTGATGGTGGCGAGCGGCTCGGAAAAATTGATGGTGCGAAAGAACGCCATCGTCGCCCAACCTACCGGTCAACAAGCGCTCCGCTCGGCCGCGCCGAGGCGCGGTCACGTACGGAGCCTTTGCCGGATTCCCTCATTAGGCAGCCCGGAGCGTCAGACTTTGAGCAATCGTGGTGGCGCTTTCAAGTCCGGAGCCCAGTCCCAGCATTGCCGTGGCGAGTTTGCCACGCCCGAACAGCGCCCGCCCAGCCGCCCGCGCACTCTCCACCGTCACGGCGTCGACTTTGGCGACCAGTTCCTGAACGGGAATTGGCCGGCCGTGGACAATCATCTGGCGAGCGAGTTGTCCAACCCGCTCGCCCGAGCTTTCCAGCGCCATCAACAGCCCGGCCTTCATCTGCGCCTGGGCGCGAGCGATCTCGCGATCGGACAAAGTCTCGGCCGTGTTCGCGATCTCATCGACGACGACCCGCATCAGCTCAGAGGCGTCCGCCGCGTCAGTGCCGGCGTAGAGGCCGAACATGCCCACGTCCGAATACGGGGCGTGGAACGAATAGATCGAATAGCACAATCCGCGCTTTTCGCGCGCCTCCTGGAACAGCCGCGACGACATCCCGCCGCCCAGCACGTTGGTGAAGGCCTGCAGCGAGAATAACGACGGATCGGTCTGCGACACGCCGGGCAAAGCCAGCGCAATGTGCACTTGTTCGAGCTCGCGCTTTTCGACGTGGCTGCCACCGCCAAAATGCGCCGGCTCCGGCGTGGCTCGCCCCGGCCCATTGAAGCTCGCGAAACGCCGCTCCACCTCGGCAACCACGGCCTGATGATCGACCGCGCCGGCCGCGGCCACCACCATGCCGGGGGCGCGGTAGTTTCGGCCCAGATATTCGCGAAGCTTGGCGCCGTCGAACGATTTTACCGTCTTGGTCGTACCAAGGATCGAGCGGCCAAGCGGCTGATCGGGAAAAGCGACGACTTGCAGCTGCTCGAAAATCAGATCGTCCGGCGTGTCGGCGGCCGCTCCGATTTCCTGGATGATGACATTCTGCTCGCGCGCAAGCTCATCACTATCGAACACCGGTTCGGACAGGATGTCGGCCAGCACGTCGAGCGCGAGAATCACGTCAGCCTTGAGCACGCGCGCATAGTATGCGGTCGTCTCGGCGCCGGTTGCCGCATTGAGGTCGCCGCCCACGGCCTCGATCTCTTCGGCAATCTGGCGCGCGCTACGACGCCGCGTGCCCTTGAACGCCATGTGTTCGAGACAATGCGCGATGCCGTTTTCGTCGCGTCGTTCGTCGCGGCTGCCCGCATTGACCCACACGCCAAGCGAGGCCGACTCCAGATGCGGCATGGTGTCGGTCACCACCTGGATGCCGGATTTGAGCTTGGTCACCGCAACACTCATGCTGCCGCTCCTTCCTGTGCGGCACGGCTCGTCGACAGAACGAACCGCTCGACCGCTGACTGGTCCGCCGGCAGCATCGTGATGCGCTCCTGACGGGTATTAAGATCGGAAAGCCACTCCGGCAACGCCGGCCGCACGCCGCACGCGGCCGCGACCGCATCGGGAAATTTCGCCGCATGCGCGGTGGACAACACCACCATCGGCACCGCCGGATCGCGCGGTTCCTTCTCGGCGACCGCGATGCCCACTGCGGTATGCGGGTCGGCGAAAGTGCCGATCTCGCGTTTGACCGTGCGGATCGTCGCCGCGACCTCGTCCTCGTCGGCGCGGCCGGCTGCAAACAAGGCTCTGATCTCGGCAAGCGCCGGTGCCGACAGCACGAACCTGCGCGACTGCGCGAGCGAAGCCATCAGCGCCCGCACCGCTGCGGCGTCACGACGGCAGGCGTCGAACAACAGCCGTTCGAAATTCGACGAAACTTGGATATCCATCGACGGCGACGTGGTCGCCATCACGTCGCGCAATTCGTAAGCGCCGGTGGCGAGCGTCCGCGCCAGAATGTCGTTGACGTTGGTGGCGATGACGAGCCGGTCGATCGGCAAGCCCATGCGCTGCGCCACATAGCCCGCATAGATGTCGCCGAAATTGCCGGTCGGCACCGTGAACGCCACCTTGCGATGCGGCGCACCGAGCGCGACGGCGGCGGTGAAATAATAGACCGCCTGCGCCACGATACGCGCCCAGTTGATCGAGTTGACGCCGGACAGCCGTACCCGCTCGCGAAAGGCGGCGTGGTTGAACATCGCCTTCACCAGCGCCTGGCAGTCGTCGAAAGTGCCCTCGATGGCGATCGCGCTGACATTCGTCGCGCCGGCGGTGGTCATCATGCGCCGTTGCACATCGGAGACGCGACCTTGCGGAAACAGCACGATCAGATCGACTTGATCGCGCCCGCGAAATGCTTCCACGGCGGCCCCGCCGGTGTCACCCGAAGTCGCCACCACGATGGTGCGGCGCTCGCCGCGGGCGCGCAGCGCGTGATCCATCAGCCGCGCCAGAAGCTGCATGGCCACGTCCTTGAAAGCCAGCGTCGGCCCATGAAACAGCTCGAGCACGAATGTATTCACGTTGAGCTGCGTCAACGGCACCACGGCGGGATGGCGAAAGCTGCCGTAGGCCTCGCGCGCCATGCGGGCGAGGTCGGCATGGCCAATCGTCTCGTCAGAGAACCGGGCAATGATTTCCGCCGCGACCTCCGCGTACGGCCGGCCCGCGAGGGCGGCGATCTCGGCCGGCTCCATCGCGGGCCAGGACTGCGGCACATAAAGGCCGCCGTCGCGCGCAAGGCCCGCGAGCATGGCTTCGGCAAAGCCGAGCGGCGGGGCCTCGCCCCGGGTCGAAACGTAGCGCACCAGTTACCTTCCCGCGCCCCATGCAAATCCTTGGCGCGAAGATTAAGTATTTGAATTATCAGCGTTTTTGTCACGACGACAGGGCGCCGAACGCTGCGGCGGCCACACTAATAGAAAAGCCGGCCGCTTCACAAGGACGCTGAATTCCCTCGTCGGGGGCTCGGATTTTCGGTCTCGACGTCCTGGCCGCCGCTCTCGTCGGGGCCATCGCGGTTCTGGCCATACGCCCAGACGACAAACATGATGACCAGAACCAGCGCCAGGCCGTACCAGGTCAGCGCGTACTGCAAGTGGTTATCCGGCAGCGTCACCATGAGCTTGCCAGGCTTGGGCAGCCCGCCCGGCGGCACCGGGCTTTCCTGCTCGACATAGAACGGCGCTACACCGGCCAGGCCCTTGGCGGCGGCGATCGACTGCGGGTCGGCGGTGAACCACAGGTTCTTGGCCGGCTCATCGGCCGGGGTGAACCAGTGGCGCTCGCCGGTCCAGCGCATCGAGCCGACGATGGCGACCGGGCCGGCAATCTGTCCGGCCGGACGCGTCTTCGGATCCTGGCGGCCATCCGGCACGAAGCCGCGATTGACAATCACGAGCTTGCCATCAGCGAGCCGTGCCGGCGTCAGCACCCAATATCCCGGGTACTCAACATCGGGACGAAAGGTGGATGGCGCGGCGAACAGCAGCGCTTCCTTGCTGTTGTCGAACGTGGCGCTGAACGTGACGCGTCGGTACTCGTCCTTGGCCCGGTCGAGCCCGGCCCATGTCGCGGGCGCCGGCAATGCGATCGGCGGTGCGGCGAGCTGCGCGTCGAGCGCCGCGATCAAGCCTTCCTTCCAGGCCTTGCGCTGTATCTGCCAGGTGCCGAGCCCGATCAGCACAATGAACGCCACCACCGCCGGAATCAGCAAACCGACCCACGAGCGGCGGCGCTGCGCCGGCGCGCTCATGGCATTCATCACGGTCCCTCGGTCTCGCCGAAACGGGACTCTGCGGCTTTATGAAAATACTGCAGCGAAATCATCATTCCCTTCATCGGCCGCAACGGACCAAGCGTCACGATCAGGATCAACGGCACCCACAACGCGGCATGCACCCAATAGGGCGGATGGTAGAGAGCTTCCGTCACCAGGGCCGCACCGACGACAATGAAGCCGGCGAAAAACATGATGAAGACGGCCGGTCCATCGCCGGAATCGGCAAAGCCGTAATCGAGCCCGCACACGTCGCAGCGCGGCAGCGGTGTCAGAAAGCCCTGGAACAGCTTCCCCTTACCGCAGCGCGGACATCTGCACAGCAATCCGGCGCGGATCGCGTCGGCGACTGTCTTAACGGGTTCCTGGCTCATAGCGGTCATGTAGACATGCGCTCGTCCCCATGAAAGTGGGGACTAAGTTCATGCAGCCCGGATTCCCGCTTGCGCGGGAACAAGTGCAGATACGTCGGCCTATCCAGCGGCGGCGCCGGCGCCCCACACGTAAATGCAGGCGAACAGGAACAGCCACACCACGTCGACGAAATGCCAATACCAGGCGCAGAACTCGAAGCCGAGATGCTGCGTCGGCTTGAACTGGCCGGCAAGCGCCCGGAACAGACAGACGATCAGGAACGTCGAGCCGATGATGACATGCGCGCCGTGAAAGCCCGTCGCCATGAAGAAGGCGGCGCCGTACATGTTGCCGGCATAATGGAACGCGGCGTGCATGTATTCCCAGGCCTGACAGGCGGTGAAGCTCAGCCCCAGCGCGATGGTGCAGACGAGTTCCCAGACCAGCCCCTTGCGGTTGTTTTCCAAAAGCGCGTGGTGCGCCCACGTCACGGTGGTGCCCGAGGTGAGCAGAATGAGCGTGTTCAGCAGCGGCAGATGCCAGGGATCGAAGGTCTCGATACCCTTCGGCGGCCAGACGCCGTGGGTGAACGCGATACGGCCTACGTCCCTGAGCTCGTCCGGAAACAATGCGGTGTTGAAATAGGCCCAGAACCAGGCGACGAAGAACATCACCTCGGAGACGATGAACAGGATCATGCCGTAGCGGTGCGAGATCTGCACCACGCGCGTGTGATCGCCCTCGACCTCCGCCTCGTAGATAACGTCGCGCCACCAGCCGATCATCGTATAGGCGATGCCGATCATGCCGACGCCGAACACCAGCGGCGCGTAACTGACGATCCCGTGCATCCACAGGATCAGTCCGACGGCGGTAATGAACGCAGCCGTGGCGCCGACTGCGGGCCACGGACTCGGATTGACCAGATGATAATCGTGATGCGGTTTGGCGTGGGCTGCGGCGTCGGCCATCGTCATTTTCTCCGATTAAGTCCTCAGATGCGGCCCGATTTGTCCGGACTGCCGCCCTGCGCTACCGGCTCGTCCGATTGGCGGACCGGATAGAACGTGTAGGAGAGCGTGATCGTACTGACGTCGTTCTGTTCGAAATCCTTGGCGAGTTTCGGATCGACGTAGAACACGACCGGCATATCGCGGCTCTCGCCCGGCTTCATGGTCTGCGTGGTAAAGCAGAAGCAGTTGATCTTCTCGAAATAAATGCCGACGGTCGGCGGGCTGACATTGTAGCCCGCTTGCCCGACGGTGATGCGCGCGGCCTGATTGGTGACCTTATAGTAGACCGTCACCACCTGCCCGAGGCGCACGTCGATCGTGTGGCGCTCGGGCTCGAACGTCCACGGCAACCCCTCCGCCACGTTCGAATCCAGCCGCACGGTGATCTTGCGCGCCAATTCGTGCGTCGGCGCCGCCTTCGCCACTTGCGTGGTGCCGCCGAATCCGGTGGTGCGGCAGAACCACGAATAGAGCGGCACCGCCGCAAACGACATTCCAACCATCACCGCAACGAACGCGCCGCACAGAAACGCGACGAGGAAATCGCGGCTTCTGCGTTTGCGGTGCGGTTGCGTATCGATCGGCTGGTGCATCGGATGGCCGCTATTTCGTTCCCTGCGTGGACTGCGCGGGCCGCATATACAACGGCGGCGCCAGCGCATTGGAGCCCAGCCGCACGATCGTGACGGCAAAGATCACCACAACGAACGCGCCGAGCGCCAGCGCGATAGCAATCGAGCGGGTGCGCCGGGCCCGCAATTGCTCCTCGGTCAGCCTGATGCCGCTTCGCGGCCCCTGCTCGTTGGTGGATGGCCTACGCAACTCGTTCATCGTTTCACTCGCCATCGTCATGCCGCGAAATGGCCGAACAGCCCTCCCGACACCCGATCGACCAGCAGCATCGCGAACAGCAGAAACAGATAGAGGATCGAAAAAGCGAACAGTTGTTTGCACGCCGTATGGCCGCCGCTCTCACGGCGCACGCGCAGCGCCAGCACGAGCATGCCGGCGCCCAACACAAGCGAGGCGATGCCGTAGATCAGTCCGGTATAGCCGAGCAGCCACGGCGCGACACCGAGCGGAGCCAGCAGCAGCGTATAGATCCAGATCTGGCGGCGTGTCTCGCATTCGCCGGCGACGACAGGCAGCATCGGGACGCCAACGCGCGCATAGTCGCCGATACGATAGAGCGACAACGCCCAGAAATGCGGCGGCGTCCAGAAGAAGATGATGAGAAACAGCACGATCGGCTCGACCGCCAGGCTGCCGGTCGCCGCCGCCCAGCCGATCATCGGCGGCAGCGCACCCGCGGCCCCGCCGATGACGATGTTCTGCGGCGTCGAGCGCTTCAGCCAGACCGTATAGATCGCCACGTAGAAGAAGATCGTGAACGCGAGCAGCGCGGCGGCCAGCAGATTGATGAGAAGCCCAAGCGTCACGACCGAGAACGCCGCGAGCGTGATGCCGAAGCCGGCCGCTTCGCCGGGAGTGACGCGGCCGCGCGGAATTGGCCGGCCGGCGGTGCGCGCCATGCGCGCATCGATATCGGCGTCGTACCACATGTTCAGCGCGCCGGCGGCGCCGGCGCCAACGGTAATACAGAGCAACGCCGCAAAGCCGATCACCGGATGGATGTGGCCGGGCGCGACCAGCATGCCGACCAGCGCCGTAAACACCACGAGCGACATCACCCGCGGCTTCATCAGTTCGATGTAGTCGCCGGCCCCCGCGATCGAGGGCTCGGCGCGTGCCAGTGTTACGCTCATCGGATCAGGGGCAATGTTTCATACTGATGGAAGGGCGGCGGCGACGGCAGCGTCCATTCCAGCGTCGTTGCGCCCGGGCCCCATGGATTTGCCGAAGCACGTTCCTTGCGCATGAACGCCAGCGCCATGCAGTAGAAGAACACCAGGAGCCCGAAGCCCGAAATGTAGGAGCCAATGGAAGAGACGTAATTCCAACCGGCGAACGCATCCGGATAATCGGCGTAGCGTCGCGGCATGCCCGCCATGCCGAGGAAGTGCTGCGGGAAGAACACCAGGTTGACGCCGATGAACGTGATCCAGAAATGCAGCTTGCCGAGCGTCTCGTTGTACATGTAGCCGGTGATCTTCGGGAACCAGTAATACCAGCCGCCGAAAATCGCGAACACCGCGCCCAGCGACAGCACGTAGTGGAAGTGCGCCACGACGTAATAGGTACCGTGCAGCTCGCGGTCGACGCCCGCATTGGCGAGCACCACGCCGGTGACACCGCCGAGCGTGAATAGGAAGATGAAGCCGATGGCCCACAGCATCGGCGTCTTGAACTCGATCGAGCCGCCCCACATCGTCGCGATCCAGGAGAAGATCTTCACGCCGGTAGGCACCGCGATGACCATCGTGGCGGCGATGAAATACGCCTGCACGCTCGCCGACATGCCGACGTTGTACATGTGGTGCGCCCAGACGACGAAGCCGATGCCGCCGATCGCCACCATCGCGTAGGCCATGCCGAGATAGCCGAACACCGGCTTGCGCGAGAACGTCGAGACGATCTGACTGATCATGCCGAAGCCGGGCAGGATCAGGATGTACACTTCGGGATGACCGAAGAACCAGAACAGATGCTGGAACAACAGCGGATCGCCGCCGCCCTGCGGGTCGAAGAAGGTGGTGCCGAAATTGCGGTCGGTGAGCAGCATGGTGATGGCGCCGGCAAGCACCGGCAGCGACAGCAGCAAGAGGAACACCGTCACCAGGATCGACCATACGAACAGCGGCATCTTGTGCATCGTCATGCCGGGCGCGCGCATGTTGAAGATCGTGGTGATGAAGTTGATGGCGCCGAGGATCGACGAGGCGCCGGCGAGATGGATCGACAGGATGGCGAAGTCCATCGCCGGGCCGGGACTGCCCGACGTTGACAGCGGTGCGTAGAGCGTCCACCCGCCGCCGACGCCGTTGGCTCCCGGCTCGCCCGGAACGAACATCGAAATCAGCAGCAGCGAGAACGACGCCGGCAACAGCCAGAACGAAATGTTGTTCATGCGCGGGAACGCCATGTCGGGCGCCCCGATCATCAGCGGCACCATCCAGTTGCCGAAGCCGCCGATCATGGCCGGCATGACCATGAAGAAGATCATGATCAGTCCGTGCGCGGTAATGAACACGTTATAGAGATGGGTGTCGCCGTGTAAAAAGTGCGCCCCCGGGTACATAAGGTTCGCCCGGATCAGGATCGACAAACCCGCGCCGATCGTTCCGGCGATGATCGCGAACACCAGGTACATCGTGCCGATGTCCTTGTGGTTCGTCGAATAGACAAAACGGCGCCAACCGTGCGGGATCGCGTGCCCGCCGTCGTCGCCATGGCCATGTGCCGCTTGTACCATCGTGTCCATTTTCGGTTCCTTCGTTGGCGGCCGTCCTTGCCCGGACCAGTCGTCGATTACGCTCTTACTGCGCCGGCGTGCCTGCTGCGGCGAATGTGGTCGGCGGGGCCCGGTCCAGGGCGGCATTCTTCTTCTCGGTGGTGACCCACGAGTTGTAATCCGCCTGGCTCACCACGTGCACGGCGATCGGCATGTACGGATGATCCTTGCCGCACAATTCGGAACACTCGCCGTAATACGTCCCTTCCTTGGTGGCCTTGAACCACGTCTCGTTGATGCGGCCCGGAACGGCGTCGATCCTGATGCCGAATGACGGAACCATGAAAGAATGGATCACGTCGGCTCCGGTCACCAGCACGTGCACGATCTTGTTCACCGGCACCACCATTTCATTGTTGACCGCGAGCAGCCGCGGTTGGCCCGGCTTGAGATCCTTGTCGGCGACCATGAGCGAGTTGAATTCGAAATTGCCGCTGTCCGGATAGGCGTAGGTCCAGAACCACTGCTTGCCGGTCACTTTCACCGTCACGTCCGGCTTCGGCACATCGAGCTCGACATACAACAGCCGAAACGACGGCACCGCGATCGCCGCCAGAATGAGCACCGGAACGATCGTCCACAGCACTTCAAGGACGGTATTGTGCGTGGTGCGGGACGGGTTCGGATTGGCGCGCGCGTTGAACCGCACGATCACCACCGCCAGCAGCACCAGGACGAAGACCGCAATCGCGCTGGTCAGCCAGAACAGGAATGTATTGAAACTGGTGATGTCGTCCATCACCGGCGTGGCCGACTCCTGCAGGCCCATTTGCCACGGCGAGGGCTGACCAAGCCCTGCAAACGCCGCTTCCGCACTGGCCAACAGCGCTGCGGCGGTTACCCCGACGATGGTCAAGCGCGAGAACACCTTCATCTCTTATTTTGCTCCGTGCTTCTTTTCTCCGCCATGACCGCTCACGAGCATCACTGACCAATTTGGCAGCGCGCCGCAACAGTTATGACGCCGCCTGCGTGCAGCCCAATTCCTGCAGCGCCCGCGACAGGGCGAGGACGAAGAAGGGCAACGGGTGGATCCCTGGCAGGCCTGACGGGATGAGGGAATCCCAGCCCCTCAAACCACAAATCCAGCTGTCCCGCAATGCACTCATCATTCGCACACAGGGTGTCCGCCAATCCGCTGTGGGGACCGGTAAATCCCCACCACGGCACAGCCACATTGCCGTGATTTGGACATTCTTGACACGCTGGGCTCAGCCTGTAGGCAGGCTCGCTCGGCAGCACCGCCGGCGCAGGTGATTTGGCTTGAGTGCGCGGCGCGGGACGGCTTTCGGGGGCTCTGCAAGGGAAACGTCATAATGCCGATTGGCGATTGCGCGCGGCACCGCCGGCCAAAGCGACATCCGCTGTCTCGTTCGATTTTGCGCCCATTTTTCCGGGTGATGGCCGTTGCTGCGGCACTGATCGCGCCGATTTTGGCCGGCTGCGGCACGGCGGCTGCGCAGGGCGTAGTCAAATCGGTATACGGTGACTGGCAGATCCGCTGCGAAACCCCGCCCGGCGCCCAAAGCGAGCAATGCGCGCTGATGCAGAGCGTCACCGCGGAAGACCGGCCAAATGTCGGTCTGACCGTGATCGTGCTCAAAACCGCCGATCAGAAGAGTCGGCTGATGCGGGTCGTCGCCCCGCTCGGTATCCTGTTGCCATCGGGGCTGGGGCTGAAAATCGATGACAAAGACGTCGGCCGCGCCGGCTTCGTCAAATGCCTGCCCAACGGCTGCATTGCCGAAATCACCATGGACGACAATCTGATCACCCAATTGCGCAACGGCCACACCTCGACTTTCATCATTTTCCAGTCGCCCGAGGAAGGCATCGGCTTCCCCATGAGCCTGAAAGGCTTCGGCGACGGTTACGACCACCTGCCCTAACGGTCCTCTGCCCCGCTCGAATGGCCTGCGCGAACTCGTCGCGGCATCGAGGCGTGGGCGCGATTGACCACGCGCCCGTTGCGGGTAGGCTCGGCGCACAAACGGGGGAACACATGAACCTTCACAAGAAAATCGTGACCGGAATTGCCGCCGCTGTCGGCTTGCTGTTGGTCGCGACGATCGTGCCGGTTGGCGCACAGTCCGCGAGCACCTATCCGAACCATCCTGTCGTGCTGATTGTCCCGTACGGCCCCGGTGGGGTCGCCGACGTCGGCATGCGTATCCTGGGCCAACAGCTCGGCGACCGGCTGCATCAGCAATTCGTGATCGAGAACAAGCCCGGGCCAGGCGCCATCATCGCCGCCGAGGCCACCATCCAGGCCGCCCCCGACGGCTACACGACCTTGATGACCGGCAACAACAACGCCATCGCCGAGGCGTTGTTCAACAAGTTGCCGTACAACACCCTGACCGATTTCAAATCGGTCTCGACCGCTTCCTTCTTCGACCTCTTGGTCGTGACCCGTCCCGGCTCGCCGTACAAATCGCTGCACGACTTCATCGCCGCCGCCAAGGCGAACCCGGGCAAGCTCAACATCGGCACCATCGTGCCCGGCAGCACGCAAAACCTTGCCGCGCAGCTCTTCCTCACGGCGGCCGGCATTAACGCGACGATCGTGACTTTCCGCACCTCGCCCGACATGGCCAACGCGGCGATGCGCGGCGATATCGATGTCGAGTTCGAATTTTACGCGGCCGTCCACGGCCTCCTCGATAGCAAGAAGCTGGTGGTGCTGGCTTCCACCGGCGCCAAACGCACCGCTTACCTGCCTGACGTTCCGACAGCGATCGAGAGCGGCATCAAGGATTATGACGTCGTGAGCTGGAACGGACTCTCGGTTTCAGCCAAAACGCCGGACGCCATTGTGGCGAAACTCAATGCCGCGATGAAGGATGTCATCCCCGAGCCCGCGATCCAGAACAGATCGAAACAGATGGGCATGGAGATGCGGTGGAGCACGCCGGAAGAAATGACCGCGCGCATGAAGTCCGACATCGCCAGATGGGGCGCGGTGATCGCCAAAGCCCACATTCCGAAGCACGATTGAGATCAGGGCGGGCAGCATCTGAAATTGCTTGCCGAGCGGAAGTTATCCGACCGCCATCCACGCAACAGACAAGCTCCCAAGTGAACAGCGTGTGTTGCCTCCGCTCGGGGGCGCGGCGTAAGCTGGCTGCAAGCCGAAGAACAGGCACGCCAGGGAGTTGAAGCCATGATGATCGACATGCACGCGCATTGGAAACCCTCCGAGGTCGCCGACGCGCTGCGGGCGCGCACGCGGGAGCCGCGCATCGTGCGGGGCCTAGACGGGGCCGAGGTGCTGAAGACGCCCCGCATGGCCGATGCCCCGCTGGCCGAGGCGTTCAATGAAGCCGTGGTCGAACTGGCGCGCATGGACCGGCAGGATGTCTCGGTCAGCGTCCTGTCGGTGCTTGGCTCGTTCTGCTGGATCGAGGCGCAGCCAATCGAGGAAGCGCTGCCGCTGTGCCGGAAGGTGAACGATGGGCTGGCGGCGATCTGTGCGGGGCATCCCGGCCGGTTCGCTGCGTTTGCGGCATTGCCGCTGACCGACATGGCGGCGGCCGCAGCGGAATTCGAGCGCGTGATGGGGCTGCCGGAGATGATCGGCGCACAGTTGCCCGGAAACTTGTTCCTGACGCTCGATAACGCGCAAGCCGCGCGGCCGCTGCTGGCGGTGGCCAATCGCCATAAGGCGGTACTGTTCATCCATCACGGACCGCGGCCGGGCGACGCCTTCCCAAAAGTCGCCGGCGGCACAGACAACGCGCGGCGACGCAATGGCACGCTGGACATGCAGGCAAGTCTGTCATCGGTGATGGTGACGCTGTGCATGACCGATCTGCTGGCGGATTACCCCGATGCGACCGTCGTGGTGCACAATCTTGGCGGCAACATCCCCTATGAGGTCGAGCGGATGGACCATCGCTGCCTGCTCGACACACCCGACGAGGAATTGCCTTCCGCCCGGTTTCGCCGGGCCGCCGCGGTGTATGTCGACTGCAACTCTTTCGGGCCACGGGCAATCGAGGCCGCGGTGCGGCTCTACGGGGCCGAACGGATCGTGTGCGGCACGGACGGCAGTGCGTTCGGCGTTGACTGGACGCGCAACGCACTGGACGAGGCCGAGATCGGCGCCGAGGCGCGCGAGGCGATCCTGCATCGTAATGCGGCGGCGCTCATGGCGCGCGCTGGAGCGGGCGTGGCTGGAGCGAAGATTGCGGCCTGACGGCGACCCCCGACATGACAGCGGGGACCAGCCGTTCAGCCTATCGTGATATTGGCCGCGCGAATTATCTTGCGCCATTTATTGGTGTCTTCGACGACAAATTTGCCGAACTCTACCGGCGTCATCGTCTTGGGGACACTGCCGACATTGGCGAACTTGGCCACGACTTGCGGCTCGGCGAGGCTCGCCGCGATCGCGCGGTTGAGCGTGTCCACCACATTCGCCGAAACGCCCTTCGGCGCCACTATGCCATTCCATATAACGGCGTCGAAGCCGGGCACGGCCTCGGCGACAGTCGGAACGCCCGGCAGTGCCGGCGACGGCGTGCTGCTGGTCACAGCAAGTGCGCGCAGCTTCCCGGCCCTGATTTGCTCGATCACCGTCGGGATCGGGCTGAACACAATCTGCATGCGTCCGGCCAGCATGTCTGGGATGTAACTTTCACGGTAATGTACGATCGTCATCCTGACGCCCGTCATGGTCATGAACAGCTCACCGGCCAGATGTACCGAGCTGCCCTTGCCGGGTGACGCCATGTTAATGCTGCCGGGATTGGCCTTGGCGTAAGCGATGAATTCGGCGACTGTCTTCGCCGCAAGCGACGGATTGACCGTCATTACCATCGGCGTGCGAGCTATGCTGGCGACCGGCGCAGTGTCGCGGATAAAGTCGAAATGCAGCCCGGTGTAGAGGCTAGCGTTGATCGCGTTGGATGAAGTGGCCATCAGCAGCGTGTATCCATCCGGGGCCGATCGTATGACTTTTTCGGTTGCCACATTGGTGCCGGCGCCCGGCACATCCTCAACCGCGAACTGCGCGCCGGCGAGTTGCGACGGAGGCTCACTCAGCACGCGCGCCAGAATGTCGGTCAGCCCGCCGGCAAAGAACCCGACGAGCAGATGCACGGGCCGCGTCGGGTAGCCTTGCGCCCAGGCGAAGCGCGAGATAGCCGGAATTGCGGTTGCAGCGGCCCCCAGACGGAGCACGTTGCGGCGACGAAATTTCAACATGTTTCCCTCCAATCAATGTGAGCGAGCCGAGGATCGGTCACTCTGGTTTGATGCCCGCGAATTTGACGACTTTGGCCCACTTCTCGCTGTCGGCGGCAATCAGCTGGCGAAAGTCCGCAACCGAGCCGCCAAGCGGACTTCCCCCCAGATCCGCGAGCTGTTTCTGATGATTTGGATCAAGCAGCGCGGCATTGATTGTGCGGTTCAGCAAATCGACGATCGCTGGTGGTGTGCCCTTGGGCGCGCAGAGCCCCCACCAATTGCTCGCCTCATATCCGGGGAGTGCCTCCGCCACTGCGGGGACATTCGGCAGAGCCTCGGACCGCCCGGCCGTTGTCACGGCCAGCGCGCGCAATTTACCGTTCCTGATATAGCCGATGGAGGCGGGGATCGGGTCAAACAGCACCTGGACCTGTCCGCCCAGCAAATCGATCAACGCTGGCGCACCGCCTCGATACGGGACGTGAATCAGATCGACGCCAGCCATCATCTTGAACAGCTCGCCCGCCAGATGGGGAGTAGTGCCGATTCCGGCAGACGCCAGGTTGACGTGACCTGAATTAGTCTTGGCGTAGGAAATGAACTCGGTAACTGATTTCACCGGAAGCGACGGATTGACCTCCATGACCAGCGGCGCTCGCACGACGCCTGCAACAGGGGTGAGATCACGCAGCGGGGCGTAGTTCAGCTCTTTATGGAGGGAGACGCTGATGGCGTTCGAGGGCGTAAATTGCATGAGCGTGTAACCATCCGCCGCCGCATGGACCGCGGCTTCCGCGGCGACGTTGCCGCCGGCGCCTGGCTTGTTGTCGATGAAGAACGATTGACCCAACCGCTCTGAAAGCCATTTGCCTGTCAGTCGTGCGATTATGTCGCCCGGACCACCTGCTGGAAATCCAACGATGATGCGCACCGGCCGCGTCGGATAGTCGAGTGCGGCTGCGACGCGCGCCATTGCCGGCAGCGCAGCGACTGCTCCGGCCAGGTGCAGAAATTTTCGGCGGGGAAGTGTCATGGCGCGGCCCTCACTCGGGCTTGATGTTGGCCGCCCGGATAACCTTGGCCCACTTTTCGGTTTCCGCAGCGATGAATTTTCTGAATTCGGAGGGCGTCATGGCCAGCGGCACGGCGCCGAGGCCAGACAGCCGCGCCTTCATCTTCGGATCGGCAAGGCCCGCAATAATCGCCTTGCTGAGCATGCCGATAATCTCCGGTGGCGTCTTCGCGGGCGCGCCTATCCCGTACCAGCCGCTCGCCTCGAAGCCCGGAACGAACTCGGCCACGGTCGGGATATCCGGCAACGCCTCCGAACGCGCCGCGCTGGTTATCGCAAGGGCGCGCAGCCTTCCGGTGCGGATATAGGCGATCGACACTGGTACTGGACCAAATGTGACCTGCACCTGTCCGGCGAGCAGGTCGGGAATGAAACTGCCGCGATAAGGCACATGCACCAACTCAACGCCCGTCATCATCTTGAACAATTCGCCGGTGACATGACTTGCACTGCCGTTCCCAGCCGAGGCCATGTTGATCTTGCCCGGATTGGCTTTGGCGTAAGCGATGAACTCGGGGACCGTCTTGGCCAGGACGGATGGATTGACCACCATGACATTGGGAACGCCGCAAACGCCGGCAACCGGCGCGATGTCGCGCTTGAAATTGAAATTAAGCTTGGCGTAGAGCGTCCCGTTGATGGAAACCGATTGACCGAACGCAAGCAGCGTATAGCCGTCCGGCGGCGCTTTAGCGACGAGTTCGACGGCGATGTTGCTGCCGGCGCCCGGCCGGTTTTCGATGACGAACGATTGGCCGAGCCGCTCCGCCAGTGATTGACCCGTCAGCCGCGCGATGGTGTCGGATGCGTTGCCGGCCGGGAAGCCGACAATGAGATGCACCGGCCGTGACGGATAGGCATCCGCCCACGCAAATCGCGATAGCGCAGGCAGCCCGGCCCCGCCCGCTGCCAGATACAGAAATTTTCGACGGGGAAGTTTCATGGTGTGGCCTCGGACTTTTTATTCCGGCTTGATGCCGGCAAACTTGACCACTTTCGCCCACTTGGCGGTGTCCGCCTCGACAAATTTTGCGAAATCGGCGGCTGAACCGGGGAATACCGTCGTGCCCAAAGCCGCAAACCTCGACTGCAGCTTGGGATCGGACAATCCCAGATTCACTTGTTTGTTGATGAACTCGACGATTTCGGCGGGCGTGTTTTTGGGCGCACCGATTCCATTCCAGACGCTGGCTTCGTAACCCGGGACGAATTCGCCGATGGTCGGCGTGTCGGGAAACACGTCGGCGCGCGTCGCAGTGGTCACTGCCAACGCGCGCACCTTGCCCGCCCTGATCAATTCAGTTGGTTCCGGCAGCGGGCTGAAGAACACCTGCACCTGACCGCCCATGAGATCGGTCAGCGCCGGCGCGCCGCCGCGATACTGCACCGGCGACATGTCGATGCCGGTCATCATCTTGAACAACTCGCCGGCAACGCGCGTGCTGGAACCCGCCACCGCCATATTCAGCTTGCCGGGATTGTTCTTGGCGTAGGCGATGAACTCCGGAACGGTTTTGGCGGGAAACGACGGATTGACGACCATCGCGAGCGCCGCCCGCAGCACGCCGGCCACTGGCGCAATATCGCGAACGAAATTGAATTTGGTGTTTTGGTAGATCGAAACGTTGATCGCAGCCGAGATGGTCGCATAGAGCAGCGTGTAGCCATCCGGCGGCGCGCGCACGACTGCCTCGGTGGCTAAATTGCCGGCGGCCCCCGAGCGGTTCTCGACGATGATCTGCTGGCCCAACCGTTCCGACAGCCACTGGCCGATCAGGCGCGCACCGATGTCGGCCCCGCCGCCAGGCGCGAAGCCAACCATCATATGAACCGGCCGGGTCGGGTAATCGAGAGCGGTGGCGAGACGCGGCATCGACGGCAGTGCCGCGGCGGCGCCGGCCAGACGCAGAAATTTTCGACGAGGAAGTTTCATCATCGTGCCCCACGTGCTTTGCCGTCTCCACAATTGTGAGAGCAGCGAACGGACAAATTCAGATGACTGGGTCGCCCGCCGGAGGCACTATCGCCGCCTTTAATTTTACGGGACGTCGGCACATCCCGCTGGCAGCTCTACGACCAGGCGACTGCATGTCGCCGATCACGACAGGGTAAATGGCCCGAGTTTCGCCCCAACGTCGGGAAACAGCAGCGCGGCGCACATCACCAGAAGGAGTCCAACGAGACAGATAGCGCCGACAACATACAAATCGGAGGCTAAACCTTTTTCTTCAGACGCGTAAGTGCCGACCGGCCTATCCATTGAAGCCTCCTTCAAGGCAAGTGCCCCGACGCAGGCTTCCAGTGGATCGGCAGCGCGATGCCCATCACAGAATTGGACCTTGGTAAATCAAATTCGTCTGCCGATCCGCGAAATCGAAATAGCGAGTCCATCTCAGCAAATTCGTGCGTCCAGCCGAGACAAGGACCGACATTGTCGAATGCCGATCGGCGGCGCACGGCGCGCCGACGCTGGTCATGCCGCTCTGGTGTGTTCCGCAAATGCATCAGGGAAACTGCCCCAGCAGGGCTGTCAGCGGGTCGAAGTTCGGAAAGGCCGCCACGAGACAGGCCCCGATCAGAACGCCAAGCAGAGCCAGCCAGGAGACGGGCTCGAAATAGGCGCTTGTCGCCAGCGCGGCATCGGTGAGGCGCGTCTGCGATGACTGTGTCGAGCGTTGCGGATAACGCTTTTTGACCGAAAAGATCTCGCGCTTGCGCATGCGCATCGTCCCTTCAATTTCGCGGGGCTGTGGTGAGGCGGACATTGGCGGCCCATTGCACGTAAGCGCGCGTCGAAGAGGCATTATTTGGAGCATCGCGCGCGCCTGCGCCTGCCTCGGCTGGCTGTTTGATGTGTCTGGACTGGACTGGACCGGCCGGCCCGGGACGCGTCCTGCCGGGCTAGCGGCTGTCGGATTACCCTTGCCGAAGCCTCACGGGCGCACGGTTATTGCTTCCCCTGGCACAAGCTGATACACGCATAAATTGAACTGCGACCGCCCGTTTTGAACCAAAGCGCGCCCTGCCGAGGGCGAGGCATGAAGGGCGATGCATGACGAGCCTTTGGTCGACGGCGAACATCCATCCGAGCGATCGAATCGCGTGGTGGGTCGATGAACTCTCCGCCAATTGCCAGGTCGACTGCGAGCCGCAGCGGGGCGTGCCGTTCTTCGGCGAGGGCAGCGTCGCCGATATCGCCGCCGGCTTGCAGATCGGGATGAGCGCGACGAGCACCCCTCACGGAGGCGGTACGTGACGAAGGCGTGGTCAACCGCGCAAGTCCATCCGCGCGACCGGATGGCCTTGTGGGTGGATGAGTTCTCCGCCAACTGGCATGTCGACTGCGAACCGCAGCGCAACGCGAATTTCTTCGGCGAAGCCACAATTGCCGAAATTGCGGCGGGGCTGCAGATTGGATGGGGCGCGACCAGCGCTCAGACCTTCACCCGGTCATCCCGGCAGATCGCGCGCGGCGATGATCGTTTTTTCCTCGAAATGACCACGTCCGGCGGCCTCTCGTGCATCCAGGATGGCCGGGAGGGCGTGCTGATGCGCGGCCAATTCGCGCTCCTCGACCGCTCCCGCCCGTATCGGGGAACGTGCAACGGCGATATTTCGCAAATCGTGTTGATGATACCCCGCGACCAGTTGCTGCGGCGGATCGGTTCTGCGGAGCGATTCACCGCCGTGCGGATCGACGGCACCAGAGGATTTGGCGGCCTGCTGTCGCCGATGCTGCAGCGCCTGCCGGCGCAGCTTGCCGACATTCCGGCGTCGCTGCGGCCACGCGTCGCCGACAACGTGCTCGACCTGATCGCGACGGCGCTGCTTGCCGGTATCGGCGAGACGGCGATTCCGGCGGAGATGACGCCCGTCCGGATCAAATTCTGGATCGAGACTCACTTGGCGGAGGATCTGTCCGGAGAACGGATCGCCGCGGCTTGCGGCGCCTCGGTGCGGCATCTCAACCGGCTGTTCGCGCGCGAGGACACCTCGCTGATGCATTACGTCTGGGAGCGCCGTCTCGCCCGCTGCCGCCGCGATTTGACCGATCCGGCAATGGCCTATCGCCGGCTCGGCGAAATCGCGCTGTCGGCGGGCTTCAAGGATCTGGCGCATTTCAGCCGCGCCTATCGCGCCCGCTATGGCCGGTCGGCGCGTGAGGACCGCGCAGCGCGCGGTCGAGGCTGATCCGGCAAAAGAAGCCGGTGCAGACGCTTACTTTGCGTAACTATAGCGCCGAAGAAACGACGCATGTTTCGTGACTATAAGTCACTTTAATATTGACAATGTGTCCTATTTTACGATACAAACTTTCTATCCTGCTCATCGGACGAATCACGGGGGACGCTTCTCGAGACGATCCCTGAAGCGGAGCAGGAGCGGTGCCCGGGATGGGGCTCGTAACTCCATTCGCGGGCGGTTCGGAAACTCGCCCGGCTGGCCTCGACGCCAGTCTGCCAGGAGCTGGCTGCCCGGGTGGCGGACGGAGTGATCCGTTGGCGCTGCCATGAAGCGCGGGACCGGACTGAGCCAAGCCTAGAAAACTTGGCAAGAGCCGCGGTAGAGCGCCGGAAGGCGAGCGCGTCCGCCAAAAGCGGCGCGCGCCGCGACCGCGCATGGGCGGCAACGCCCGGATTGCGCGGAGCGGCCTCTGACTACGCGCCTTTCGGCGCTCCGCCTCCCTCTTTGGGGCGGCCCGTTTCGTGACATCGTTGGCAAAGCTCGGGGCGCAAACAAAAAGCGCAGCGCGAGAATGATGGAGTTCGTCATCGCGAGCCCAGGCGAAACAATGCAGGGCGGCTTGCGAAGATGGAGAGGTTCGCTGGATTGCATCGTCGCGGAGCTGCGCCTCAAACGATGAGATGGACGACCATGTGCCAGCTGCGACCGACTAGCCCTGCTGCAAACCACGCCGGCATGGCTTATGTATTGGACCGATCGCCGCGCAGAAGGCCGGAGTTCCCAGATGTCTGACGCCCCCACCTCCCTGATCGACCGCGCCGGCCTCGACCGGCCGCGGCTCGCCAAGATCATCTCGCGCGGCCTTGATGGCGCCGACGACGGCGAGCTTTATCTCGAATATCGCCAGGTCGAGGCCCTGTCGTTCGACAACGGCCGGCTCAAGCAGGCGACCTACGATACCTCACAGGGTTTTGGGCTGCGCGCCGTGAAGGACGAGGCGGTCGGCTATGCGCATGCGTCCGACGTGTCGGAGGCTGCGATCGAGCGCGCCGCCGACGCTGTCCGCGCCGTCAAGGGCGGCTATTCGGGAACCTACGCGGCGCCGCCTGCACGTACCAACGCCAAGCTCTACGGCGAGGACAGCCTGCTTGGCACCCCCACTTTTGAGGCCAAGGCCCGGCTGCTCGAGACCATCGACGCCTACGCCCGCGCCAAGGACCCGCGCGTGCGGCAGGTTTCGGCGAGCCTCGCGGCGACCTGGCAGGCGGTCGAGATCGTGCGTCCGGACGGCGAGATTTATCGCGACGTGCGGCCGCTGGTGCGCGTCGGCGTGTCGGTGATGGTCGGCGAAGGCGATCGCCAGGAGACCGGCAGCGACGGTTACGGCGGCCGCGAAGGCTATGAACGCTTCATCACGACCGACGCCTGGCAAGGCGCGGTCGACAACGCCGTCCGCCAGGCGCTGATCAATCTGCAATCGGTGCCGGCGCCTGCGGGCGAGATGGATGTCGTGCTCGGCCCCGGCTGGCCGGGCGTCATGCTGCACGAGGCTGTCGGGCATGGCCTGGAAGGCGACTTCAACCGCAAGCAGACTTCGGCCTTTGCGGGCCTCATGGGCCAGCAGGTCGCCGCCCGGGGCGTCACTGTCGTTGACGACGGCACGATGGCGGCGCGGCGCGGCTCGCTCTCGATCGACGACGAAGGCACACCGACCAACCGGACCACGCTGATCGAAGACGGCATCCTCGTCGGTTACATGCAGGACCGCCAGAACGCGCGGCTGATGGGCATGAAACCGACCGGCAACGGCCGTCGCGAAAGTTTTGCCCATGTGCCGATGCCACGCATGACCAACACCTACATGCTGGCCGGCGATCGCGATCCGGGCGAAATCCTCGCCTCGGTCAAGAACGGTATCTACGCCGTGCATTTCGGCGGCGGCCAGGTCGACATCACGTCGGGCAAATACGTCTTCCAATGCACCGAGGCCTATCGCATCGAAAACGGCAAAGTCGGAGCGCCGATCAAGGGCGCCATGCTGATCGGCAACGGACCGACCGACCTGCACCGCGTGTCGATGGTCGGCAATGACCTCGCGCTCGACACCGGCATCGGCACCTGCGGCAAGAACGGCCAGGGCGTGCCGGTCGGCGTCGGCCAGCCGACGCTGCGCATCGATCGCATCACCGTCGGCGGCACCGGCTGACGCGCCATGTTCTGACCGCAAAGTGCGCATGTTCATGTTTCTTCGTTCCGCTGCTCCCCTGCCGAAGGTGTCCCGGATGCCGCGTTGGATCAGATCTATCGTCGACGTGGTCGTGTTCGTTCTGCTCGTTATCATCGCCAAGACGGCGATCGCCGAGCCGTATTACGTACCGTCCGGATCGATGGAGCCAACGCTGCAGATCGGCGACGAACTGCTGGCGACGAAGTTTCCGTACGGCTACAGCTCATCGTCGCTGCCGAATTTTGTGACGCTGCCCGATACCAAGCGCATTCTGGGCGCACTGCCGCAGCGCGGCGATGTGGTGGTGTTTCGCTGGCCCGGCGACCGTTCGCAAATCTGGGTCAAGCGCGTCGTCGGCCTGCCAGGCGATCGCATTGCGATGCGCAACGGGCGCCTGTGGATCAACGACGCCCCGGTCGGCCTCGCAGCGGACGGCCTCGGCTCGATGGAAGATGAAGACGGATCGCACGAAGCCGTCGCTCGCTTCGTCGAAACGCTGCCGGGCGGACGCAAGCACGTGATCTTCAAATCGCAGCAATTCGAACCGCTCGACAACGTTCCCGAACTCACCGTGCCGCCCGGCCATCTGTTCGTGATGGGTGACAACCGCGACAATTCGGCCGACAGCCGGGTCCCGGTGAGCGACGGCGGCGTCGGCCTGCTGCCGGTCGGCGACCTGGTGGGCCGCGTCGATGCACTGGTCGGCTCGTGGGATTTGGCAACGGTTCACAAGCCGTTGTGGAAATGGCCATCGGGCCTGCGGCTATCGCGGTTTTTCACTGCGGTGCATTAGCAGGTTGTCCGCGCCCGCTAACGCACGACGCCCGAAATGCAGCAGGGCCGATGGCGCGGCGGCTTGATGACGTTTTTCAGATAGCAGCGCGCACCGAGCGTGCCATAGCCCGGCCGCCGGTAGGTCCAGGCCCTGCAGCGCGTATCGGCCTGGCATGCGGTCGCGCAGGGCGCGCCGGCGGGATCGGGCTTGGTCTCGAAGGTGTGGTAGTCGCCGCCGATGCGATCAATCGAATATTCGAGCTTGCCCAGCCGCGGTTCGATGACGCCGGCGCCGCGCACGCCTGACACACAGCACGGCGACGGCGACGCGGGCCGGACCATGCGCTTGAGCCAGCACGTCGCCGAGCCGCCCGACGGCAAGGGATAATGAAAGCTCCAGGCGCGGCAATTCCGGTCATGCTCGCACCGATTCGCGCATACCGCCGGATCGCCATTCGCGATGCTGAAGTGCGTGTAGTCACCGCCCGGCCGGTCATAGCCCGACTGCGCCGGGGCGCGCTCGCTCCCGGCCGCGACCAATACGCAAACCGCAATTCCGATGATCAATCGCCGCATCATGCGATGCGCTTTCGTGTGATGGCCCCGCGCCCGGCAAACTCATTCATAGAACACCGCCGCCGCAAACTAAATAGCGCGGCATTTTCTGTACCGCTGCACCAGCGACTATGCGAACACGGCACCGCAGGTTTAGGCTCGAAAATGCTTCGACAATTTCAAACCCTGCGCCTGATAATTCGAACCGATGCCGGCGCCGTAGAGCTGATCGGGCCGCGACAACATCCTCTCATACACCAGCCGGCCTACGATCTGGCCATGCTCGAGAATAAACGGCACTTCGCGCGAGCGCACTTCCAGAACCGCGCGGGAACCAAGGCCGCCGGCGCCCGCATAGCCGAAACCCGGATCGAAGAAGCCCGCGTAATGCACCCGAAACTCGCCGACCAGAGGGTCGAACGGCACCATCTCGGCGGCATAGTCGGGCGGCACCTGCACCGCCTCGGTCGACGCCAGGATGTAGAATTCGTCGGGATCGAGAATCAGGCTGCGGTCGGTGCGGGCAGCGATCGGCTCCCAGAATTCGCCAACGTCGTAGGCGGCGCGGCGCTCGACGTCGATCACGGCGGTATGGCGCTTGGCGCGATAGCCGACAATGCCGCTGCCATTTTCGGACTGGGACCGCCGCGTGCCGCTGCCGGACAGATCGATGCTCACCGCAATGCCGTCGCCCATGACCGCCTCGGCGCGATCGACCAGACGTTCGCGCGCGTGCAGTCCGCGCAGCGCCTCAGCGTCGAGCGCAGCGTTGCCGCGGTGCAGGCGCATCTGCGACAGCCGGGAGCCTTCGCGCACCAGCACCGGAAAGGTCTTGGGACTGATCTCGGCATAGAGCGGTCCACTGTAGCCGGCCGCGACCCGATCGAAGCCGCGCGTCTCGTCGGCAATCACGCGGGTGAACACATCAAGCCGCCCGGTGGAGCTCTTGGGGTTGGTAGACGCTGCGATGTCGGCCGGTAGCTTAAGCCTTTCGAGCAGCGGCACGATGTAGACGCAACCGGTTTCCAGGACGGCGCCGCCGGCCAGCGGAAATTCGTGCAGCTTCAGTTCGGCGATGCGCTGCGTCACGGCGATGCCCGGCCCTGGCAAAAAGCTGGCGCGGACCCGGTAGGCGACGGTGCCGAGTTGCAGGTCAATGCTCGCGGGTTGAATTTGATCGGGCGCAAACGGCAGCGCCGCTGCGATGGCGCCGTCCTCTGCCAGCGCCGTAATCATGCGGTCTGGGAGAATGCCGTGATCGGATGATGTGAAGCGCTGCGGCATGAGACTGGACCCTGCGGCGATCTAACCTGTCCGACGGTTTGACGGAAAGATGCCTGCAGCGTATAAGCCCCGTTATCCCGTGGTCATTTGAGCCGGTCGGCTTGCCGCCACGTTAAACAAAGGGCTAAAAGGCCGGGGACGTATGAGCCCGGCCAGAGGATTTTCCTCCCGGCCGGGTTTTTTGTTTTGGCCGAAACTGGAGGGCCCACATGTCCGCGTCTGCAACGAAAAAATTCCGCCAGGAAACGCAACTGGTTCACGCAGGAATCCTGCGCTCGCCGTTTGGCGAAACATCCGAGGCGCTCTACCTCACCCAAGGCTACGTCTACGACAACGCCGCGCAGGCGGAAGCGCGTTTCAAGGGCGAGGATCCCGGCTACCAGTATTCGCGCTTCGCCAATCCCACCGTCGACATGTTCGAGCGGCGCATCGCGACGCTAGAAGGCGCCGAAGCCGCCCGCGCGACCGCGACCGGCATGGCGGCCGTCACGCTGTCGCTCGTCGGCCAGCTCAAGGCCGGCGACCACGTCGTCGGCTCCAAGGCCATGTTCGGCTCCTGCCGCTACGTCATCGAGGACTATCTGCCGCGTTTCGGGGTCGCTTCGACGCTGGTCGATGGCTGCAATCTCGACGCCTGGCGCAATGCGGTTCGGCCGAACACCAAGACATTCTTTCTCGAAAGTCCGACCAACCCGGCGCTCGACATCATCGACATAGCCGAAGTGGCAAAGATTGCGCATGCGGCCGGCGCCACACTCGTCGTCGATAACGTATTTGCAACCCCGCTTTTCCAGAGCCCGCTCGCGCTCGGCGCCGACTGCGTGGTCTATTCGGCCACAAAGCATATCGACGGCCAGGGCCGCTGCCTGGGCGGTGTCGTGCTGGGCTCGCAGAAATTCATCATGGACAAAGTGCACACGCTGCTGCGGCAGACCGGCCCGTCCATGTCGCCGTTCAATGCCTGGGTGCTGCTCAAGGGACTGGAGACCCTGGCGGTGCGGGTGCACCGCCAGACCGATAGCGCCGCCACGCTGGCCGTTGCGCTCTCCGAACACCCAAAGATCTCGCGTCTGATCTATCCAGGCCGGCCCGACCACCCGCAGGCCGCCGTTGCGCAGAAACAGATGCGCGGCGGTTCGACGCTCGTTGCATTCGAGATCAAGGGCGGTAAGCAGGCGGCCTTCCGGTTTCAGGATGCGCTGCAGCTTATACGCATCAGCAACAATCTCGGCGACGCCAAGAGCCTCATCACCCATCCGGCCACCACCACGCATCAGCGGTTGACGCCAGAAGCGCGCGCCGAACTTGGCATCAGCGACGGACTGGTGCGCGTTTCGGTCGGCCTCGAACATCCCGATGATATCGTGGAAGACGTGCTCGCCGCCCTGCAGGCGGCCTAGCGGGTGCGGCAGGTACGGTGCGCAATCCCGCGGACGAGCTTGAGAAAGCGCGCCCGCGCGGTTATTGCAATCGCAGCTGCGGGCGCGATTCCCTTAAACTGTGGGCTGCCCGCCACTATTGGCCAAGGTCCAAAGGCGCCAGGAAACACGCCATGTATCGTGCTGTCACCCGGGACATCGAGGTCGTGGTGACCCCGCGTTTTGAAGCCGACCGCTCGTCGCCGGAGAACAATTATTTCTTCTGGGCCTACAAGATTTCGATCACCAATCAGGGCTCCGAGACGGTGCAGCTGAAGACTTGCCACTGGCGCATTACCGATGCCAATGGCCGCCGCCAGGAAGTGCGCGGCGCCGGAGTGGTTGGTGAGGAGCCGGTGCTCAAGGCGGGCGAGCATTTCGAATACACCAGCGGCGTGCCGTTGCAGACGCCGTCCGGATTCATGGCCGGCACTTACGGTATGGTCGGCGCCAATGGTGAGCATTTCGATATCGAGGTGCCGGCTTTCTCCCTCAACTCGGTCGAGACCAAGCGGACGCTCAATTAGGCATCACAACGAAAGACGCGGACCTGCTGCTCGCAAGCCCGCGCCTTCCGGTCCAACAATTTCTTCAACTGACTTAGTGGCCGATCTCTACGCCAACCCCGGGAACATGCACGCCAACTCCCGGCCCACGATCGTGCTCATGCTCATGCTCGTGCACCACGACGCCGGCATCCGGATGCTCCACGCATTTGGATACGCAGGTTCCAGCATCGCACACCTGCCGGCAAACCCGTTCAGCATGTGCCGCATACGACAGACCAAACCACATCGCCGCCGCCATGGCGCCGATCAAAACCTTGTTCATCATCGCCTCCGCTTTGTTATGCGGCATAAATGACATCCAGCGTGGTTTTGTTCCTTGCGCCGGCAGCAACAAAAATTTTGGGTCGGGCGGAACTAATCAGCACTCAGCCGACAGCATCCGCAGACTTGATTTCATCAGGCTGGAACACATAGGTCAAGCTGCAGAACTCGCAGGTGACAGTGATCTTGCCGTTCTCGACCATGTCGTCACGATCGGTCTGCGGAAAGCTGCGCAACATGGCCTCGACGCCGTCGCGTGAGCATGAGCAATGCGCCTCGACGGGCGCCGGCCGGAAAACGCGCACGCCGCGTTCGTGAAACAGCCGATAGGCCAGACGCTCGCTCGACAGCGCCGGATCGATCAGTTCGATGTCGTCGACGGTGTCGATCAGCGCGCGCCCTTCGACCCACGCTTCGTCCTCGGCGACCGTGTGCGGCTCGGTCCCGGGCGGTGCGTCGCCAGGATCGAGATCGGCCTGCCGCGCGCGCTCGATCGAACCGGGCAGGAATTGCAGCAGGATGCCGCCGGCGCGCCAGTGCCGTTCCGCTCCATTCGGGCTGGCGCGAAATTCCTCGGCGACGGCCAGCCGCACACGCGTCGGAATTTGCTCCGAACGGGCGAAGTATCCATGCGCGGCATCTTCGAGGTCGCCGCCATCGAGCGGAACGAGTTCCTGATAACGGCTCATGTCGGGACCCTGATCGATGGTCATCGCCAGATGGCCGCGGCCAAGCAGCTTGCCCGGCTCGGCCGCATTGGCGGCGACGGCCGCTTCAACGCGCGCGGCGTCAAAGCGAGCGCAGGCGCGCACCTTGCCGGGCGAGGTGAAATTGACCACCAGCATGCGCACCGGCCCGTCACTCTGCGTCTGCAGAATGAAGCGGCCGTCGAACTTCAACGCCGACCCCAGCATGGCCGTGAGGACGATCGCCTCGCCCAGAAGCTTCGCGACCGGAGCCGGGTAATCGTGACTGGTAAGGACGGTGTCGACCGCGCTTCCGAGGCGGACGATGCGGCCGCGCAGATCAAGCGCCTTCACCGCGAAAGGAAGGATGGTGTCATCGACCGCTTCCGCAGCGGGCGCCCGGGTCGGGATGGCGATTTGAGGATCATTCATTGCGAGCGAATATAGGCAGTAGTGGCCGATTTGTGAGCCCTGTCGGCAACAGCGCCCCCGCTATCTGGCGTCGGACGCCAAGCACCACGCCAAAATGCCCTTTTGGGCATGCAGTCGATTTTCCGCTTCGTCGAACACGACTGACTGCGGTCCGTCAATGACCGCATCCGTGACTTCTTCGCCGCGATGCGCCGGCAGGCAATGCATAAAAATGGCGTCCGTTTTCGCGCGCGCCATCAGGCGTTCGTTGACCTGGTAACGCTTGAGCAGATTGTGACGACGGGCGCCATTGCGGTCGCCCATCGAAACCCAGGTGTCGGTAACGACGCAGTCGGCGCCTTTGACCGCCTCCTCGGGATCGGTGCCGACCGCAACCGCGGCGCCCGCCGACTTTATCCAGTCGAGCAGCGGCTTTTTCGGCGCCAGCTCGGGCGGCGTGGCGACGCGAAGATGAAAATCGAAACGCTCGGCAGCGTGCATCCACGAGGTCAACACGTTGTTGGCGTCCCCGGTCCACGCCACGGTGCGGCCGCGGATCGGACCGCGGTGCTCCTCGAAGGTCATGACGTCAGCCATGATCTGGCAAGGATGCGAGCGGCGCGTCAGTCCATTGATCACCGGCACGGTAGCGTGACGGGCCAGCTCCACAAGCTCCCCGGAATTGAGCGTGCGGACCACGATCGCGTCGACGTAGCGTGACAATACCCGCGCGGTGTCGGCCAGCGTCTCGCCGCGGCCGAGCTGCATCTCGTCGGAGGTGAGCAGGATCACATCGCCGCCAAGCTGGCGCATGGCGACCTCGAACGAAACCCGCGTCCGCGTCGAGGGCCGCTCGAAAATCATTGCCAGCGTCTTGCCGGCAAGCGGCCGCCCGGCGGAGGCGCGTTTAGACTTCATCGCCCGTGCCGACTCGATGATGCCGCGCAGCTCCGCAGCCGGCACGTCGATCAGGTCGAGGAAGTGACGCACGTTCACCGCACCTTCTCCCCGGCGCGGGACTGGGCATGAGCATCGCTCAGCCGCGCGCAGGCGCGATCCAGCCGCGTCACGCCCTCGGCGATTTCCTGCTCGCTGATGATGAGTGGCGGCAGCAGCCGCACAACATTGTCGCCAGCCGCGACGGTGAGCATCTTCTCCGCGCGCAGGGCATCGACCAGTTCGCCGGCCGGAACCAGCGCGCGCAGGCCGATCAGCAAGCCCTCGCCGCGCACTTCGGCGATCAGCGACGGGTAACGATCCTTGATCTCCGCAAGGCGCTGCTTGAACAACAGCGAGACGTGCCTGACGTGGTCGAAAAAGCCCGGCGCCAGCATCACATCGAGAGTGGCGTTGACAGCGCTCATCGCCAGCGGATTGCCCCCAAAGGTCGAGCCGTGGGTGCCGGCCGTCATGCCCTTTGCGGCGTCGCGGGTGGCGAGACAGGCGCCGACCGGGAAGCCACCGCCCAGCGCCTTGGCGAGCGGCATGACGTCGGGCGTCACGCCGGTGCGCTGATGGGCGAACAGTTCGCCGGTGCGCCCCATGCCGGTCTGCACCTCGTCGAAGATCAGAAGGAGATCGTTCTGGTCGCACAGCTCGCGCAATGCCCGCAGGAATGACGGTTCCACCAGGCGTACGCCGCCCTCGCCCATGAGCGGTTCGATCATGATGGCCGCGGTTTCCGCGCCGACCGCCCGCTTGGTCGCAGCGAGATCACCGAACGGCATCTGGTCGAAGCCGTCGACGACCGGCCCGAATCCGTCGAGATATTTCTTCTGTCCGCCGGCGGCGAGCGTTGCCAGGGTGCGGCCGTGGAAGGCGCCTTCGAAGGTGACGATGCGGTAGCGCTCCGGCCGGCCACTGGCGGCTTGGTATTTACGCGCGGTCTTGATCGCGCATTCGCAAGCTTCAGCCCCCGAATTGCAGAAGAACACCACGTCGGCGAAGCTCGCGGCGGACAGCCGCTCGGCGGCCCGTTCGTCTTCGGGAATGTCGTACAGATTGGAGACGTGCCAGAGCTTTTCGGCCTGCTTCTTCAGCGCCTCGACCAGATGCGGATGAGCGTGACCCAGCGCATTCACGGCGACCCCGGAGGTAAAGTCCAGGTAGCGCTCCCCATCGGTCGCATGGAGCCATACGCCTTCGCCCCGCTCGAAAGCGAGGTGCACACGCGCGAAGGTGGGCATCAGATGCGATGTCACGGCTTTGGCTCGCTGCCGCTGCGGCAATAATCCGCACGGTCAAACAAAATGTGCCGCCTTTTTCGGGCGGCACATTGCACATTCTATTTGCGCACGACGCACTGTCAACACGGGAAAATCGCCGCCACGACCATGGTTCGTTCTCGCTCAGTCCACAGGTTACGTTCGTTTCCGTCCACAGCAGGAAGGAACATGTGGACGCAAATCGCGCGAACTCTTGCGCCCGACTCCCGCCATATTGTAGCTTTTTGGTTGTCAAGTACGACATCTCGTTGCGGCGGGCCAGTCGGCGAAAGTCGTCTCCAGCGTTGGTTTTTTGTCGTCGCGTGTTGGGAAGCTACGCGCTTCCCGGCTCAGAGGAGGATTTGTCCAAATGATCGCAATCCCGGGAGACGGCGGCAGCATGTCGTGGACCGACGAGCGGGTCGAGCATCTCAAGAAGCTATGGTCCGATGGACTTTCGGCGAGTCAGATCGCGGCAGAGCTCGGAGGTATTACGCGTAACGCCGTGATCGGCAAGGTGCACCGGCTCGGTCTGTCCGGGCGCGCCAAGAGCGCGAGCGCCGGCGCGCCGCGGCCGCGCAAGCCGCGCTCGGCGACCCATATGCTGCGCATCGGGCGACCGGCGATCCGCGGCAATACCGCCCTGGCGCATGCCTATGAAATCGAGACCGAAGCCGAACCGGAACTGATCGACAACATCATCCCGATCGGCCAGCGCCGCACGCTCCTGGAGCTTAACGAGCAGACTTGCCGGTGGCCGGTCGGCGATCCCGGCAGCGGCGATTTCTTCTTCTGCGGCGGCAATACCATCACCGGTCTGCCCTACTGCGCTTATCACTCGCGGATCGCCTATCAGCCGGCCGCCGACCGCCGCCGCGATCGCCGCGCCGCACGATAGAGATCATCTGGAAGCGCCAGCGCCTAGTCCCCGCTATGCGGGGACGGGCTGATCATCGATCAGCTCGCCTTACCGAACCTGTCATCGAGGGAATAGCCGGCGCCGCGAACAGTGCGGATCGGGTCGGTAGCATGACCGCGGTTGAGCGCCTTGCGCAGGCGACCGACATGCACGTCGACGGTGCGCTCGTCGATATAGACGTCGCTGCCCCAGACGCCGTCGAGCAATTGCTCGCGGGAGAACACTCGCCCGGGCCGCTCCATTAAAAATTCCAGCAAACGGAATTCGGTGGGCCCAAGCTCAACCGGCCGGCTGGCGCGGGACACGCGCTTCTTCTCACGGTCGAGCTCGAGGTCCCCGATCATCAGCACCAAGGCGACGCGCTCGGGGCTGGCGCGGCGGAGTAGTGCGCGTATCCGGGCCAGCAGTTCAGGCACGGAGAACGGCTTGACGATGTAGTCGTCGGCGCCGGTGGCAAGACCGCGGACGCGTTCGCTCTCCTCGCCGCGCGCCGTGAGCATGATGATCGGCAGGGACTGCGTTTGCGGCCGCGCACGCAGACGGCGGCACAGCTCGATGCCCGATAGGCCAGGCAACATCCAGTCCAGTACGACCAGATCGGGAGCGGTCTCGCGCAGCCGCGTGTCGGCCTCGTCGCCGCGGCCGACACTGTCCACCTCGTAGCCTTCGGCTTCGAGATTATAGCGGAGCAGCGTGGTAAGCGGTTCTTCGTCTTCGACGATCAGGATGTTGGCTCCCATCCCGGTCTCCCCCTATTTCTGCATCAGCGCGGACGGAAAACTCGTCGTGTCGCCTTTGGGGCGCTGGTCGGTGATGGGCCGACCCTCGATCATGAAATAGACGGTCTCGGCGATATTCGTAGCGTGGTCACCCATGCGTTCGATGTCCTTGGCGCAAAACATCAGGTGCATGCAGAAGCTGATATTGCGCGGGTCTTCCATCATATAGGTGAGCAGCTCGCGGAACAGCGAGGTACAGAGCGCGTCGACCTCCTCGTCGCCGTTCCACACCGCGAGCGCCGCTTTCAGGTCCCGGCTGGCATAAGCGTCAAGCACCTGTTTCAGGAGAGCCAGCACGAGCTCCGCCATATGCTCGACACCGCGGATCAGCGTCTGCGGGTAGAGGTCGCCCGACAGCGCGACGACCCGCTTGCCGATATGCTTGGCATGATCGCCGATCCGCTCCAGATCGTTGCAGACCCGCATGGCGCCGACGATCTCGCGCAGGTCCACGGCCATTGGCTGCCGCCGCGCGATGGTGAGGATCGCTTTTTCCTCGATGTCGTGCTGCATCTGATCGATCATCGGATCGGTGGTGATGACGTGCTCGGCAAGTTCGGAATCGCGATCGAGCAACGCCTGTACGGCGTCCGAGATCTGCTTTTCGGCAAGCCCTCCCATCTCGGCGACCTTGCGGGCGATTTCCTGCAGATCGGTGTCGAAGGCGCGGGAGGTGTGATCAATTCTGGTCGTGGCTTCGGTCATGATGTTGTACCTAGGCAATTCCTTGGCGCTTCATCGGACGATCAACCGAACCGGCCGGTGATGTAGTCCTGCGTACGCTGATCGTGCGGCGCGGTGAAAACTTTGCTGGTCGAGTCGAACTCGATAAGCTCGCCGAGAAACATGAAGGCGGTGAACTCGGAAACGCGCGCCGCCTGCTGCATGTTGTGAGTAACGATTACGATCGTGTAGTCGTCCTTCAGCTCGTCGATCAATTCCTCGATCTTGGCGGTGGAGATCGGGTCGAGCGCCGAGCAGGGCTCGTCGAACAGGATGACCTCGGGCCGCACCGCGACGGTGCGGGCGATGCATAGCCGCTGCTGCTGGCCGCCTGACAGGCTCTGACCGTTGGCACTGAGCTTGTCTTTGACCTCGTCCCATAACGCAGCTCGGCGTAGCGAGCTTTCCACCCGCTCATCCAGTTCGGATTTCGACAGGCGCTCGTAGAGCCGGATGCCGAAGGCGATGTTTTCATAGATGGACATCGGAAACGGCGTCGGCCGCTGGAACACCATACCGATGCGGGCGCGCAGCAGATTGATGTCCTGCGCCGGCGATAGAATGTTGGTGCCATCGAACATGACCTCGCCGGTGGCGCGCTGGTGCGGATAAAGGTCATACATCCGGTTGAGCACGCGCAGCAGCGTAGACTTGCCGCAGCCCGACGGGCCGATAAATGCCGTCACCTTGTTTTCGAAGAGGGAGAGCGTGATCGACTTAAGCGCCCTCACCTCTCCGTAATAGAAGTTGAGGTCCTTGAGCGAAACCTTATCGGACATCGTGCTGCGATCGACGACGGCGACGTTGCTGACGACCGGCACGGCAACGGAGGCTACGTTCATGACTTTGTTCTCGATTTGAGGACTGACACGACGTTCACGATCGACACTCTGGCCCGGTACTCCCGACGCGGCGCGATGGAAATACGACGCACCGTCGCGTGTGCAAGGCCGCCTCATTCGTCTGCCGGCCGATAGCGCCGAACTTGCCAGATTGTTTGCCAGCCGCAGATGACAATTGGATGACATTGCAACTATCTGATAACACGCAAGTTTATGGGCCCGGCCGGGGCGTGACCATGGGGAGGTGAACCGCAAAGGTCGCGCCCACCCCCGGCGCGCTTTCGATCGACAGCCGCCCGCGATGGCGATTGAGGATGTGCTTGACCAAAGCCAAGCCCAGCCCGGTTCCACCTTGCGCCCGGCTTTCGCGCACGTCGACGCGATAGAACCGCTCGGTCAGCCGCGGCAGATGCTCTGGAGCGATGCCGGGACCGTAGTCACGTACACTGACGACGGCTTCGGTTTGACCGTCCGCCGTAGTTCCGCGCGACAGCTTGACCTCGACGCGCTTGCCGGCAGCACCATATTTCAGCGCATTCTCGACCAGATTCTCGAACAGGCGCACCAATTCGTCGCGGTCGCCGTGCACGGTAAGCGGGTCGTCCGCGTCGATCTCGATGGTAACGCCGCGGTCGCGTGCCAATGTCTGCAGGCCGTCGACCACCTGACGCACGATCGGGATCAGTTCGACAGGCGCGTCGGGCCGCCGGTGCGCGTTGAGTTCGATGCGCGACAGCGACAGCAGATCGTCGATCAGCCGCGCCATGCGCCGCGCCTGCTCCTGCATGATGGCCAGAAAGCGCTCACGCGCCTTGGCGTCATCGCGCGCGGATCCTTGCAACGTCTCGATGAAGCCCGACAGTGCCGCGAGCGGCGTTCGCAATTCATGACTGGCATTGGCGACGAAATCGGCGCGCATTTCCTCAACGCGGCGCAGCGGCGTGAGATCGCGAAAGGTCAGCAGCACGAGATCGGGATTGCGCGCATCGGCAGTGCGCGTCACCGGCATCGCCACCGCTTCGAACCAGCGGTCGAGCGGCACCCGCTCCGAATATTCGACGCGCTGCTGCTCGCCGCGCGTGCAGGCGCGGTCGATCGCCTCGGTCAGCTCCGGCATACGCAACGCCAGGGTGACCGGCTCACCCTGGCGCAGCGCCGGCGCAAGCGTGCGCGCTGGCTCATTGAGAGCAACAACGCGTCCGTCGCGGTCGAGGGCGATGACCGGATCGGGCAGGCCTGACACCAGGGAGCGCAGTGGATCGGCGCCGCGCTCGGAGGCCGCAAGCACGGGCGAAACCTGGGCGCCGGCACTGCCGTCGCGCGTCGCCAGCAGCGCGGCCCCGGTAACGATGGCAAAGCCTGCCAGCGCATAACCGCCGGCAAGCGCGCCGGTCACCGCTAGGCCCGCGAACACCAGCGCCGCCGCCGCGATAACAAACCACACCCCGCGCCGCAGCGCTCGGGCGCGCAGTGCGCGATCGTCAACCAAACTCATCAGTCAATCTCATGCAGCGCGGTGTGTCTTGAGTGCGCGTTGTGCCCATACCGACATACACCGCCGAGACTGTCATATTCAGGATACGTCCGATCGTTCCCCCGCATACTCGCTCGCAGCCGTCAGCGGCGGGGCGCGGGTGGCGCGGCGTACGGCGTTGAGCCGAGCTTCGCGAACGCCGAGCACAATGAGCGAGAGTACGAACGGAATAATGTAATAAAGCAAGCGAAACAGCAGCAGTCCCGCCAGTAATTCCTCTTTGTTGAACTGGTACAGCGCCACCAGCATGGTGGCGTCGAACACACCGAGGCCGCCGGGAGCGTGGCTCGCGAAACCGAGCAGCGTCGCCGCCACAAAAATCACCGCCACGGTGGCGAAGCCGACATCCGGCTCGATCGGCATCAGCATGTACATGGCGGCCGCACAGCATGACAGATCGATGATGCCGATGACGATCTGCACCAGCGTCAGCGGGCCACCGGGCAGAACCACCTGCCAGTCATCCCGGCCGATGACGCGCGGCTTGGACCACACCCAGCTCACATAGGCCGTCAGAAGACCGAGCAGCACGATGGCGAGGGAGCGGTTTGCCCAGAGCGGCATCTGATCGATGGCGTGCGCCGCGGCCGGTGTATAGAGAATGCCAAGACCAAGCACCGTGACGTTGCCCAGCCAGAATGTCAGCCCGGCCACAAAACAAATTTTGGTCACCTCGACGACGCTCAAACCCCAATTCGAATAAATGTGGTAGCGGACAGCGCCGCCAGAAAACACGCTGGCGCCGATATTGTGGCCCACCGAATAGCTCGTGAAGCTGCCGAGCGCCGCGATGCGGTACGGCACATCGAAGCGCCCGATCGTGCGCAGCGCGAACAGGTCATAGAACGTGAGCGTCACATAGCCGCCGGCAACGAAGCAGCCGGCGATAACCAGTGTCCGAGGATCGGTGGCTTTCAGCGCCGCGAGCAGCGCCCGCGGATTGATGTCGCGCAGGATATGATACAGCACGATCACCGCCGCGACGAAGATACAGAGGCTCAGGACGAAGCCGATGCGGGAAAATGGGATCTTGCGCCCGGCGGCGGGCGCGCTGCCGGGTTCCGGCATCAGCATTGCGCGCTCCGAGGCCGCTTCGTGCGCATCAGTCGAGCATCCCGTTTCTGCCTCTGCCGCGACGCTCACCAACTAGCAGATGTTGCGCGACGGTGCGAGCGTGGCTGGTCCGGCTCTATGACAACTCTCCGGCGGTAAAAAACGCCCGTAGTTCCGCATAGGTTTCCTCCGGCGCCTCCTCGGACAGGTAATGGCCGCAGGGCAGCGCCTTGGCGCCCCTGATATCGGCGGCATAGCGCTGCCACACCTCACCTGGACTAGGCCTGGTATTACGCCCAACACCACCGGTTGCACCCCAGAGCAACAGCACCGGACAGGCGATCTTGCGGCCAGCGTCGAAATCCGCCGTGTCCATGTCGAAATCGATACCAGCGCAGGCGCGATAATCCTCGCACATGGCGTGCACGGTCGCCGGGTTCCGGATGTAGCGCTTGTATTCGGCCAAACACCGCGGATCGAAGAAGCTGAGCCCCTTGTCGGTTTTGGCGAGCTTCTTCTGGATGAAAAAGTCCGGGTCGGCGCTCATCAGGTGCTCAGGAAACGGCTCCGGCTGGATCATGAAAAACCAGTGCCACGAGAACGTCGCCCACGCCTTGTTGGGGTTATTGAACAGGTGATGCTCCGGCATGATATCGAGGATCGCCGCGCGCGCGACTTTGTCCGGATGATCGAGGCACATGCGGTGCAGCACGCGGGCGCCGCGGTCGTGGCCGGCGGCATAGAAGCGGTTGTGGCCCAGAGCCGCCATGACCTCGATCTGGTCCTGCGCCATGATGCGAAACGAATAATTCTCGTGGTTCTTGCCGCCGGGCGGCTTTTCCGAATCGCCGTAGCCGCGCAGGTCGGTGGCGACCACGGTGAATTGCTGCGCCAGCCGCGGCGCGAATTTCTGCCAGGACAGATGGCTGAACGGATTGCCGTGCAAGAGCAGAAGCGGCGGTCCCTTGCCACCGTGCAGGGTCACAATGCGGGCGCCGGAGGTCTTGACTTCGGTGCGCGTGAAGCCTTCGAAAAACATCGCTCCTCCCGTCATTCCGGGGCGCAAGCCCAGCTTGTGAGCGCTAAATCCATATCACGGTCCTATGAAACCATGTCGAGAGCTTAGAGAGCATTAGCTCGGGGCTTGCAGCCCCGCCCCGGAATGACGAACCCGAAAACCCGCGCTAATCTCACGCCGCAAAAGACACCCAGGGATTTCCTCACATGCCAATGCCTTCCGATATCGACCCCCAATCCGGATGCCGTCTGCCGCTGCGCAAGCGCGAGGAGTTGGACGAAGCCGGCCAACGCGCCTTCGACCGCGCCTCGACGCCCGGCAAGACCATTGTGGGCCTGCGCGGGCCTTCCGGCCTCAATCTCTACAGCCCGGCAACGGTCGAAGCGCACCAGGTGATGAACCAGCATCTGCGCTTTAAATGCTTTGACGCCAAGACCCGCGAGATCGCGATCCTCACCGTGGCGCGCGAGATGGACAGCCGTTTCGAATGGGCCGCGCACGAGCCGGAGGCTCTCAAGGAAGGCGTGTCGGCCGAGATCATCGATATCATCAAGCACCGCAAGAGCACGCAGGGCCTTGAAGAGAGCTACGCGGCCATCATCGAATTCGGCCGGCAGATTTTCCGCGATCACAAGGTCACGTCGGAAGCCTTCGCTCGGATAAAGGCCAAATTCCCTCCGAACAAACTCGTCGAACTCGTGTTGCTCATGGGCAATTACGCAGCAACGGCGGCGCTGCTTTGCGCCTTCGACATGCAGGTGCCCGAGGGCAAGCCGATGTTGCCGGTGGGGTGAAACTCATCCTCCCTCACGCCAGTGGGGGAGGATGTAAGATCACTTCTTCTTCTCGTCCAAACCCAGTTCGGCCCAGCGCTTCTGCACCGCATCGATATCTTTCTGCTCGGGCCATACCTTGGGCGGGAAGCGTGCGCCGCCGAGGTCGGGGTCGGGGTCGTAATCGAGATTGACGGTGGCGTCGATCAAGAGCCGGTTCCACTTGCCGGTGCCGAACTGCGCGACGTTGCGGTCGCGGCGCCGCGTCGACGGATCGAGGCCGGCCCCGAAAGTCGATGGCATGATGACGACATCGTCCTCGCCGGCGTTGACGCGATACGCGACCGCCCAGTCGACCGCGGCGTAATCATGAATGTCGATGTCGTCGTCGACCACGATGACGTGCTTGTAGCGGACATGGGCGGCCGATGAACCCCAAAGTGCATTGGCCACCTGTTTGGCCTGGCCGCGATAGCTCTGCTTGATCTGCACATAGACGTTGATGCCGGTTTGCACCGGCGGGCACCACACGTCGGTGACGCCGGGTACTCCGGCACGGTCGAGCACATTCCAGGCAGTCGCCGCGCGCATGATCGAAGAGCACACGCCGTTCTCGGAAAAGCTGCCCGGCATCGAGCCTTCGATGGTGCCGCGCAGGATCGGATCGGTGCGATGCGTAATGGCGGTCACATGGATGGTCGGCTTGAGCGAGCGGTCACCCGCCACGTAGCCGGTGAATTCGGCGAACGGACCTTCCATCGCGTAGGTGTCGGGATCGAATTTCAGCACGCCTTCGATGACGATTTCGGCGCTGGCCGGTACAAAAAGATCAACCGTTTCACACTTGACCAGTTCGACCGGCGCGCCGCGGATGGCGCCGACCACGTCGTATTCGCACAGGCCCTTGGGCACCGGCGAGCCGCCGACAAAGCCGAGCGCATCCTCCCAGCCGATTGCCACCGCGATCGGCATTTCCTTGTAGCCGGCTTCCTGCCAGGCGGTGACGTGATGGCCGATGTGCTGCGCGCGCCACATCAGAATTGGAATCTTGTTCTTGTCCGCCACCATGCCGCGATAGACGCCGACATTCATCACGTTGGTGTGCGGATCCTTGGTGACCACCCCGCCGTAGGTGAGGATGTAACGGCCGCCGTCGATGCGATTCCATTGCGGCACCGGAAACTCGTAGAGATCGACGTCCTTGCCCTTGACGATGTTCTCCTTGACCGGACCGGTCTTGACGACCTTCGGTGCGATGCCCTCGGTCAAAATGGTGCGGCCGATCTTGACCAGTTCGCGCGCGTGCGTGTCGGGCGGAAGCCCCATCATCATCGCGACGCGGCGCGCGCTGGCGAGCCCGGAGGTAAAGACCTGATGGCAGCGCGCGTTCTTGCCGTAATCCTTGATGTTGTCGAACAGCAGCGCCGGGCCGGTGCCCGAACCCTGCGCCAGCCGGGTGATGGTACCGAGTTCGACATTCCAATCGACCTCGGCATCCACCGTGCGCATTTCACCGGCGGCTTCGAGCGCCTTCATCCAGTTGCGCATATCGCCGAATGCCGTGGGCTTGCGAGTCATCGTGGTCATTGTGGATTCCAATAGGACATAAGGAAGCGCGGTTTTGCGCCGCCTGTGCGGGCGGTGTCAATCAGACGGCAGCGAAGTGCAGCCCCTATCCGCGTGCGTGAGAATCCAGGTTACTCCGCCTTCAGGCCCGCCTCTTTGATGACCGGCCCCCAGGTCGCCATCTCGGCTTTGAAGAACGCTTCGCATTCTTCCGGCGAGTTGCCGATCGGCACGTAGGCCATCGCGGTGAGCTTAGCGATGACTTCGGGCTGCTTGAGACCGGCGACGATCAAATCATGCAGCTTGGCGACGATCTCCTTGGGAGTTCCGGCCGGCAGGGCCACCGCGGTCCAGGTCACGCCGACGACATCGGGAAAGCCCGCTTCCGCCATGGTGGGAACATCGGGCAGCGCTGGCGAGCGCGTCTTGCCGGTCACTGCGAGCGCGCGCAGGGCGCCGGATTTGATCAGCGGCACCGCCGGCGCCATGGCGCCAAACGAGATCGGCGTGTGGCCGCCGACAGTCGCCTGCACGGCCGGCCCGCCGCCGTTGAACGGTACGTGGACGAGATCGAGATGCAGCGAGTGCTGGAACAGCGAGCCGACGAGTTGCGGCGGCGTGCCGGTGCCAGGGGAAGCAAAGCTCTCCTTGCCCGGATTGGCGCGAATCCAGGCGACCAGTTCCTTGACGCTGTGCGCCGGCACCTTCGGATTGACCGCAAGCACAACCGGCGTCTCGGCGCCGACCGTGACGGCGGCGAAATCCTTGATCGGATCGAAGCCGACGTGGGTGTAGAGGAACGGAGCGTTGGTGAGATTGCCGCCGGTGACCAGGATCGTATAGCCGTCGGGAGGCGATTTCGCGACGCGCTCGGCGCCCACATTACCGCCGGCACCGGCAACGTTCTCGACGAAGAAATTCTGTTTGCTCTCCGCCGTAAGAGCCTGCGCGATCAGCCGCGCGAACAGATCGGTCGGGCCGCCGGCGGCGAAGCCAACGATCAGTTTCACGGGCCGCGCCGGCCATGTCTCTGCGGCCGATGCGCCCGTCAGGCTGAGTGCCAGGAGGCATAATGCCAGTACCAATTGCCTCTTCATGTCGATCCCCTCCCCGCGGTTCGGCTTATATTCCGGCATGAACTATCCGGATTAAGCCCTGCGCAAACGGCGCAAGTTGCGCGCCAAGTCTTACGATATGCCGATTATGCCAGCGGTGGCGTGGCGTTCAAGAACGTCGCCGCGCGCCGGGAAGAAGGCAGTCCACCTTGTTGTGCTATGCGTGCCGCGCCAGCGCGCGGCGGCGCCTCAGAGGTGCGCCACGACGGCGAGCTTGGTGATCTCGCCGCTTTGATAAGCCTGCAGGAAGGCGTTGTAATCCCGAAACGAGACGCAGCCATTTGACTGGCCGTTCGGTCCGAGCATGAAGGTGTGAGCCAGCAGTCCGCTGCGGCCGAACACCTTGCTTTCGTCAACCGGGATGAGGCGCAGCGCCGCCACGCCGTGGAACAGATGCTCGCGCGGCCGCAAGGTATAGAGATCGGGCGGAGTGACGCCGCGATTTCGCTCGTGGGCCGAGTAGGGATCGTCGAGCTGGTCGCCGAGTCCGGAATGCGCTTCGAGCGCCGTGCCGTTCGGCAGGTACACCACGTGGGCGGAGATATCGTACACCGCGGTCTGGCGGTCATAGAGGCCGCCAGTCGTGCTTGTCGTCAGCCCGTCGGTATCCGCCGATGCGTAGGCCAGTTCAACCTTGTTCGATGACGGCGCGCCGAAGAGCTTGGCAAAGATCGATGGCGAGGCCGATGAGCCGCCGCCGAACAGCCGCTGGAAGATGCCGAGGTGGTCCGCCGGTGGCGACCAAGTGTCGCCCGCCGTCTGCTGATTGGTCGCGGCCGGAGCGGCGATACGCCGCGCGCGCGAGGCGCCGCGGGGCAATGATTCGGCGTGTGCGAGCCGGCGGACAGGTCCCTGCTGCTGCAGATCCGGCTGCTCGACGGACGCGAGGCGGAAGGTGCTCTCCGGAACGCCGGGCGTGAAGGCCGCCGAAAAGCGGCTATCGAACGGGAGGGCTGAGGCGTTGGCGGCAAGCCCCGGCGTCACGGCGAGCTTATTCGAGCGATTCGCTAGGACAGTGAGGCGGTCGCCGCGCGTGGGGGAAGCCGAAGCCTCATTGGTGGTGGGACCACTGAGATTGACGCACAGCGTCCAGGCACAGGCCAGCGCAATGCCCGCCAGCGCCACACCGCCCAAGATGCGTTGCGGCAGCGCATTGACCGAAGAAATCCCCTGATCGTACGCCCCCGAATTGTAGGGCCACGTCACCCCGACCGTCATTCCCCCTCACGTCCCCGTAGTGAACCCGCACGTTCCGCACGTAACGGTAACCGCCGCCACGATGGCGGGCCGCTGCACGGCAGATGTTTAGACACGTCCCCGACCCCCGAAGGGTCACCATCCGCAATGCCCGATCATTGCGGCAGCTTTTTGATCACGCTCCCAAACTTTCCCCCGGATGGAGGCGCAACCGCCCATAAATTGCCCGAAATCAGCCGACGGGCGGAAGCCACCTCAGCGTGTAAAGTTGCTCGGGGGTTGTGGATAAAGGGTTACGACGAGCCGGGGCGGGCTACTTAAAACGCTCGCTCGGCGGCGCAATTTCGGTCACCAGATCGCGCACCAGCTTCTTGTTCGGCAACGGGGTGAGCGTCATCTCACGCGGCTCGAGCCGCGCCGTGCAGGCATAGACCGTCTCGCCATCGACCTGGATCATGCACTCCTTGCAGGCATTGGCGTTGATGCAGGAAAAGCGCACCGCGATCGAAGGATCGCGGTTGATTTGCAGCCAGCGCAGACCGTCGAGCACCGATTGGCCCGGCTCGAACGGGACGTCGTGGGCATCCCAGTGGCCGGCATCGCGCACTTCGCCGCGCCAGATTTTGAGCTTGGCGACGCTCATGTGGCGGCTGCCTTAAGCCGCGCCGAAGCGCCGGAGATTTGCAACGTTCCGCCGCGCCGACAGATGGTTTGATGCCGCTGCCATTGCGGCGCGAGGTGCGGAAAATCCTCCCGCTGGTGCGCGCCGCGGCTTTCAGTCCGATTGAGCGCCGCCTTGGCGACAGCACGCGCGACCATCAGCATGTTGCGCAGGTCGAACCAGTCGAGGCGTTCGAGATCGAAGGCGCCGGAGCGGCCCGGAGGCCGCGCGCCGGCTTCCGTGCCGATCGCAGCGATGTCGGTGAGCGCTTGGCGCAGTCTGGCAGCGGTGCGCAGCGGGCCGACGTTGTCGGCCATGGTGGCCTGCAGTCGGGCGACCAGAGCCGCCATGTTGGCGGGCGAGCGGCCGCCCTGATCAGCGTGCAGCAGGTCGATCGCGACGCCGGTATCCTGCGGCCGAAGCTCGCGGCGCGGCGTTTTCCTGACACAGGCGCCGGCACTGTGCCCGGCGCGGCGGCCGAACACGAAGGCCTCGGTGAGGGCGTTGCCCGACAGCCGGTTGGCGCCGTTGGCACCGCCGACCACTTCGCCGGCGACAAAAAGGCCAGGCACGCCGCCGGCGCCCATATCAGCGTCCGCCTGGACGCCGCCCATGTGGTAGTGCGCAATCGGTGCGACCTCGACCGGCAACCTGGTGAGATCGATGCCATTGGTTGAGAGCCGGTCGATCACCGGCCCGAAGGCCGCGCGCAATTCGCCCGGCGAGCAATGCTGGAAGGACAGGTAAGCGCCGCCATGCGGCGATCCGCGGCCGGCCTCGGCCTCCTTGAGGATGGCGTAGGTCGCGAGGTCGCGCGTCAGCACGTATTTGCCGTCCTCGTCGGAGCCGTAGGCGGACGTGAATTCCTCCATGCGACCGTTGAGCAGCCGGCCGCCGAGCTTGTATCGGAACGGATCCCACATGATCGGATCCATGCCGATCAGGCGCGGCGCCAGGTGACCGATCGGAAAAAACTGCACAAACTCCATGTCGATCAGCGGCGCGCCGGCGCGCAGCGCCAGTGCATAGCCGTCGCCGCCCATATTGGTGGAGGCGCTGTTGCGCCGGTAGAGCCGCGTCAGGCCGCCAGTCGCCAGTATGGTCGCTTTCGCCGCGATAATGACCGGCGCGCCGGTCGGCAGATGATAAGCGACGGCCCCGGCGCACTCGCCGTCGCGGACAACGAGATCGACGATGCAGAGATCGCCAGCCTTGCGGATCTTTTTCTGATGCCGCGCGATCTCGGCGCGCAGCGTCTTCGATACCGCCGGACCGGTATTGATGAAGTCCACGTAGACGCAGCGCGGCCGGTCGTGGCCCGGCGCGGTGGTCGCGGTAATATGACCGTCCTTGCGGGCCCAGCCGACGCCCCAGCGATCGAGTTCGCGGATGCAGTCCGGTGCGTCCTCGCACAGCAGCCGCGACAGCGCCTCGTCGCACAAGCCGCGGCCGGCCGTGACGGTATTGTCGTAATGCGCCTGCGGATCGTCCGGTACCTCTTCGCCGAGCGCGACCGCCACCGTCATTTGCGCCATCACGGTGGCGCCGCCGCGGCCAATCAGGCTCCTGTCGGCGAGTAGAATTTGTTCCGCGCCACAGCGCGCCGCCTCAATCGCCGCGTACATGCCGGCGGCGCCTGCGCCAATGACCAGCACATCCGTGTCGATATTGATGGGATCCATGTTCATCCGTTGAAGATAGAATGCCGCTCGGCGCTGCAAAAGCGGACCCTGCGCCGGATATCCGCTTTCGCAGAACGACGCGGGGCCTCACGTCGGCGCAAACGCCGCCGCAAGCCGCGCGGCGAACTGCCGTTCCATATCCTTGGCCTTGGAGCGCAGCACCGGCTGGCCGAGGCTACCGAGCCTTCCGGTGAGCGCGGCGTCGACGTCGTAGCTGATTTTTGTCTGATCGCCTTCTTGGGTGAGCCGCGTCAGCGAGGTCGCCGCGAGACGGCCGACAATGCCCAGCGGCGTGCCCTCGACCTTGGCCTCGATCTCGCTTGGCTCTTCGGCGCGCACCACCTGCACCGTGACGTTGAACTTGAAATTCATGTAGGCGACCTTGGTGGCGAACACGGCCGAATAAGTGTCGGGCGCGGTCTCCTTGAGGTCCTGCACGCCATCGACGCAGGAGGCGAAAAAACGCGCGTCGCGCACCTTCTCGTAAACGCGCGCGCGCGGCGCCGTGACCGTCAACTCACCGGAAAACTTCACCGTCACACTGCTCCATGCTTGAGCAGAGGACTGTGGCCGATTCCGATTGCTACGTCAAAATGCTGTCAAGGCATCCCGGCCACACATGAGCCGAGGTAGCTGCGGGCACCAATGCTCAGTCGCCCAACGCGACGATGAGATAAAGTACGATCACCATCGCGATCCCCGGCACCAGCCAGATCAACCCCGGCCACCAAAATCGCCTGAGGAAGTTGGGTGGCAGCAGACTCACGATAAGTCCGGCGACGAAAGACACCAAAAGGCAGGTGGCAACGTAACCGTACCACTTCATCTGCGGCCCGGGCGAAGATGCCGCCGGCAGCGTGGCTTTGAGGAAAGTAAATTTGCCGGCCTGCGGGTAGTAGCTGAACAGCTGCCAGCTGTAGTTCATTATGAAGAGATAGAGGACGGAAAAAACCGACCCGAACGTTATGGCAAAAACCGGATAGCGGCCTAACGCGTCGGGGTCCTGTGAGGTCGCATGTTGCGGCGTGTTCATCTGTCTGCTCTCTCAATCCGTTGAAAGCCGGTCTCAGTGCGGGGTTATGCCCAATCCGGCCGCATTGTTGAGGATGTGCCCGACAAGAAAACCAATCCACGCAATGATGGTGAGCAGCGTGGTCAGCATGGCACGGACGAAATCGCGCGCCGGCACCAGCGGAGGCCGCCAGTAGTACCAGTAGGCGGGAAGCAGACCGAGGCCGATGGCGAGGGTATGCTCCTTGAACTCGAAGCTATCCAGCGCCTTCACCCATTTAAAATTGGTCAGAACGGTGCTGGAGGTCAGCTTGTAGTCGGGATAGACCACCATCCCGAGGATGAACGTCAGCACATAAAGCCAGACGATGGCGCTACCGTAATCATGAGCTGATACGGCGCGAACGTGCCCAAGAAAGTTGCTGACGCGGGCGCGTACGGGCGCCCACACCGCGATGACCTGGTGGGTCAGCGCGCCCAGGAGAAAAAATGCCAAGATGCCGTGAACAGTAAGCAGCGTCAGCCATAGCGTGGTATCTGACCACATGTCCCCCACCCCCTCGCGTCAAATCCGACACTTCAAAATTCAAATCGGCGTCGCACGCGCATCGGCGCCACTTATTGTTGCCATAAAGCTAACATCGGATTTTTTGGCGGTCAATTTGACCCAAGCCGGTTTGTGGATGTCTCAGACACTCAGGATTGATTGACTCAAATTACGCGACCTCCCGGCGAGCCTGCCACTCGGGTTCACGGGCGCGTGCAGCCAGGGTATGTCAGCCGCCGGCCTTCAACATCGCCGTGAGCGGTTTGTTGGGGTCGGCAAGGGCGGCCGGCTCGACCGGGACTTGCCGCTCGATAAGCCGGCGTGCGATCGCGAGGTCGCGCTGCACATTAATGCCCATGGCATACACCAGGGCACCATCAACAAGCTCCAGCACCATGGGGCAATGCCCGGCAATGGGCCGGTGGATGTGCAAGTCCGGCTTGGGCGGCGGCCAGCCTACCCCCTGGATGTAGAGGTCGTACTGCTCCGACCAGAACAGCGGCGTCGGACGATAGGTCTCGCTCGCTCCCGCCGCATTGCGTCCCGCGACCGCGCCGTGATCCTGGGCGTGATGCCAGTTTTCCTGGCGCACCATGCCGTGCGGTCCCGGAAAACGCACCACGTCGCCCGCGGCGAAAATATTCGGATCGGAGGTGCGGCAGTGCTCGTCGACGACGATGCCGTCTTCGACCGTAAGACCTGCCGCTGCAGCAAGCGCGAAATTCGGTTTGACCCCCGTGCCGACGACCACCACGTCAGTGAAAAATTTGTCGCCGGCGCTTGTCGTTATGTCGAAGCCCGCATCGCTCGCCTGCACCGCGGTGATAGTCGTGCCAGTGCGGATTTCGACGCCATTCTGGCGGTGCTTCTCCGCGATAAAGGCGCCCGTCTCCTCGTCACAGACGCGAGCCAAAATTCGCGACCCGACCTCCAGGACCGTCGTCTTCACCCCGAGATGGCGGGCTGAGGCAGCAACTTCCAGACCGATCAGACCGCCACCAATCAAGAGCAGATGTTTGCTTTGGCGCAGTTCGCCCGCCAGCGCTCGGGCGTCTTTTTCCGTGCGCAGATAGTGCACCCGCGGCATGCCGGCCGGCCATTGCGGCAGTTCGCGCACCACGCATCCGGTCGCGAGCACTAATGAATCATAGGGGTACTTTCGGCCGGAGGCCGTAACGACGTTTCGGCCCGCTCTGTCGATCGCCGTGCATTGCGCCAGGAATTCGACCACGACCTTATGGGCCGCCGCGCCACCACGCCCCGCGATGAGCGCGTCCTCGGGCAAGACCTTGCCCGTCAGCACGCCCTTCGACAGCGGCGGCTTCTCGTAGGGTTCGCATTGCTCTTCGGTGAGCAGAACAACCTCGGCAGAAGGATCGGTGCGCTTTGCTTCCAGGGCCGCAAAGACGCCGGCAGGTCCGCCGCCAACCACAACGACATTGCGCGTGCGAGTTTCAGGCATGTGTCACCCCCCAAGGCGTAAAGTCTTCAGGCGCGCAACGCTGTCAGCATATCCCTTATGTACTCGTCGGCGCTGGAGATCACCAGCATCATGGCGTGCGGACGCAGTTGCGCCAGCATTTTTGACAGCGCCTCGTCGCTCGACGTCGCGCCACCGAGAATGAGTGCCGTGGTCATCACATGCTTGACGCTGCAAGCCTCGCCGATGATCGAGGCCGCTGCGGCACTCTCGCCGGCGGTCGCCACCATGACGACGAGATCGGCCGAATTGACCTCGTCGACCAGGTCCTTGGTGCGGCCGGCAAGGTCATTGAGCCAGCCGCCCATCGAGAAGGGCTCATTGGCGCGCGGCGCACCGGAAAACGACGAGGCCGTAAGGAAGCTTGCCCGCTGCCAGGAGCCGGCTGCCAGCTCTTTGACCACGCGCTCGCTCGGCGCATCCAAGGCGATCACCTTGACGGCGCGCGGCTGCGAATTAGGCCGATCGATGCGGAATTTCGCCTCTGCGGCCGAACTCATCCGCGCGCATTCACTTTGCATAGCACCATCTCCTCGCCCCGCCGGCCGAGCCCTGGATATGGCGACCCGCCGGGGATATTTCATTCTTCGCTCTGTTGGGTATAACGGCCGTTCGTTCTGCCGAGCAAGTCACCGAAAGCCATTCTTCCATGCCTGGAAAGCGTATCGAATTGTGCAGCACCGGCGAGGTCGCCCCTGGCACCGCGCTGAAGGTCGAATCCGAGGGCCTGACACTGGCGGTGTTCAACGTCGAGGGCGAGTTCTTCGTCACCGACGACCTGTGCACGCATGGTCCGGGATCGCTGTCGGAAGGCTATCTCGAGGACGACGTCATCGAGTGCAATTTCCACAACGGCCAGTTCAATGTCCGCACCGGCGAGGTCGTTTCGCCGCCCTGCATGGTCCCGATCAAGACCTATCCGGTGATGGTCGTGGACGACAAAGTGACGATCGAGGTGTGAAACGCCGAGATCGTCATGGCCGGCATTATCCCGACCATCCACGCCCTCTTTGATCGCAAGACTCAAGACCCGGATACCGGCGACGAGCGACGTACACTGCCCATTGGGCCGCAGCCCATCAGGCGCGCTCGCCACTAACAGCTTTGCTGTTGACGAAGCGCGCGGACCCGGCTTGTTACAGATCAAGAAATTCGAGGAGAAACGCCGATGATGCGAACCAAGCCGCCGTTCCGCGCCGATGTGGTCGGCTCGATCCTGCGCACCGCGCCGCTCAAAGAGGCTCGCGCCAAGTGCGAGAAGGGCGAGATCACCGCAGCACAGCTCAAGAACGTCGAAGACCGCGAGATCGAGAAGATCATCAAAAAGCAGGAAGAGGTCGGACTCAAGGTCACGACCGATGGCGAATTTCGCCGCTCGTGGTGGCACTTTGACTTTTACGGCATGCTCGATGGCATGGAACGCTACACGCTCGATCACGGCATCCAGTTTCACGGCGTGCAGAGCCGTATGGAAAGCATCCGCGTCAAGGGAAAGCTCGGCTTCTCGTCCAATCACCCGATGCTGGAGCACTTCAAGTTTCTTAAAGCCCACACCAAGGTGACGCCGAAAATGTGCATCCCGAGCCCGGCGACGCTGCATTTTCGGCTGGAGCCCGGCGCCGTGGTCACCAAGGAATATGCCGACCGCGATGCCATCTTCGAGGATCTGGGCAAGACCTACCGACAGGCGGTCCGCGCGTTCTACGATGCCGGCTGCCGCTATCTTCAGTTTGACGACACCGCATGGGCTTATCTGTGCTCCCAGGCCGAGCTGAAAAAGGCGCGCGACCGCGGGCTCAACGCCGACCGCCTGCAGCAGGACTATGCCCGCGTCATCAATGCGGCGCTCGAAGGCAAGCCGGCCGACATGGTGGTCACCACGCACGTGTGCCGCGGAAATTTCCGCTCCACCTGGATTTCCGAGGGCGGCTATGAGCCGGTCGGCGAGACGCTGTTCGGCAAGCTCAATTACGACGGCTATTTCCTCGAATACGACAGCGCGCGCGCCGGCGGCTTCGAACCGCTGCGCTTCCTGCCCAAGGGCAACAAGATCGTCGTGCTCGGGCTCGTCACCACCAAATCCGGCATGCTGGAAAAGAAGGACGACATCAAGCGCCGCATCGACGAGGCGACCAAATTCGCGAGCCTCGATCAGCTCTGCCTGTCGCCGCAATGCGGTTTCGCCTCGACCGAGGAAGGCAACGTGCTCGCCGAGGACGAGCAATGGGCCAAGCTCCGCATGGTGGTGGAAACCGCCAATGAAGTATGGGGCTGACGCGCCGCGCGGCAGCGGCCATCGTCTGTGACGCTCGCTTACTTCAGATATCGCGCGATGATCGATCGGATCTGTTCGAACGCGCTTGACTGCGGATCGATCAGTTCAAAATGTCCGGCATCGGCGAACGTGATCTCGTTCACCGGATCGCCCGCGGCCTTCGCCTTGGCCGCATAGGCGCGACCGAAAGGCGCCGGCACGATCGGATCGAGCGCGCCCGAGACGATCGTCTGCGGCACGCCGAGCGGCAGCATCTCGGCCGGCGACGTGTCCGTGAAAATATCCCATGGGCTGCGGCTTCCGGTGCCGTCGAGCAGATCGATCACGCGAGGTCCGCCGCAGGCCGGCGGTCCCGAGTCGCGATACGCCGCCAGATCGCCGATGCCGGCGAGGCTGACCACGGCCTTGATCGGCAGCGGGTTGGCGGTCCGGAGCAGACTCGCCTTTGGCAGCCGCGGCCGCGCCGCCGCCCACAACGCGAGGTGTCCGCCGGCCGAGTGGCCGACCGCCACCACATTCTTCAGATCGAGCTTGTTGGCGGACGCGATCTTGCGGAGCCCATCGATCGCGGCAGCGACATCTTCGAATGTCCCCGGATAGCCGCCGCCGACCTCACCCAGCCGCCGGTATTCGATGTTCCAGACCGCAATGCCGTGGCGGCGCAGGTCGTCCGCCGCATATGCCATCAGGTCCACGCCAGGTAAATCGGCCCGCCAGCAGCCGCCATGCAGCATGACCACGACCGGATGCGGGCCGTTGCCGCCCGGCAGCCACAGATCGGCAAACTGGCTCGGCGCGCTGCCGTAGTGGATGCGCGCAGTGGCGGCGGGGCGCGGGCGCGCCAGCAGGTCCGTGTAACTGATCGGTGCGGCGACGGCCTGCGCGAGCGAAAACAACATGCAGACGCCGATCGCGACGAAACGAATTGCGTTCATCGGCTCTAGATTTGCGATGACAACATACCGGTTGGGTCCAGCCTGAACTGCGACCATAATGGATCGGCATAGAAACCGAAATGTTCATGGCACGATGAGCAACACACTCCGCGGCGCCGACATCGTCGTCCGTTCGCTGCAGCGCCTCGGCTGCCGGCGCATCTTCACGCTGTCCGGCAACCACATCATGTCGATCTTCGACGCCGCGCTCGATGCGGGACTTGATCTGGTTCACGTCCGCCACGAAGCCGCCGCCGTGCACATGGCGGACGCGCATGGCCGGCTGACCGGCGAAGCCGGCATCGCACTTGTCACCGGCGGACCAGGCCACGCCAACGCCGTCGGCGCGCTGTATACGGCGCTTGCGGCGGAATCCCCGATGGTGCTGCTGTCGGGACACGCCGCGACTTGGGAATTGGGCCGCGGTGGTTTTCAAGAATTGCGCCAGGCCGAGATGGCGAAGCCGGTGACGAAGGCCTCCTGGACAGCGGAAAGTGTGGAGAACCTCGGCCGCGACATCGGTGAAGCCGTCCGCGTCGCGCGGTCCGGACGGCGCGGACCCGTGCATGTCAGTCTGCCGTCCGATTTGCTCGATGCGCGCATGGACGAAAACGCGGTGACGTGGCCGGCGAACGGGCTGCTCGCAGGCGTCGCGCTCGGCGATGCCGAGTGCGCAAAAATTCTTGCTTTGCTTGCTGCCGCCGAACGTCCACTCATTTTCGCCGGTCCGCAATTGTCGGGCGCGGCCGAGCGCTCGCTCCTGACCGAGCTTGAAGCCGCCACTGGAACGCCGGCGATCGTTCTGGAAAGCCCGCGTGGCCTCGCGGACGCAACGCTCGGCGCGCTGCGCGACGTGGCCAGGCGCGCCGATCTCATCGTGCTGCTCGGCAAGGCGCTGGACTTCACCATCAAATGGACGGGCACGCCAGAGTTCGATCCGAAGGTGCGGGTCGTGGCTGTCGATCCTGACGCCGAGCTTGTGGCGCGCGCCCGGCGCGAGAAGGGTGACGCACTGCTGTACGGCGCTGTCGCCGACCCGGCACTGGCCGCGCAGAAACTCGTTGCGGCACGCAAACACGTGGCCACGCGAAAAACGCCATGGCTGGCCGAAGTTCGCCGCATCCTCGATGCGCGGCCTGCGCCATGGCGTGACGTGGTATCGAATACGCCCGGCAGGCTGCATCCGGCCGAAGTGTTTCGCGTCTTGCGTCCGTTCCTCGAACGCGATCCGGACACCGTCCTCATCTGCGATGGCGGCGAATTCGCCCAATGGGGACAGAGCATGCTTCCGGTGCGGCGGCGTCTGATCAATGGCGTCGCCGGCGCGATCGGTGCTTCGCTGTCCTTTGCACTTGCGGCGCGCCTCATCGAGCCGAAAGCACCGGTCTTCGCCGTGCTCGGCGACGGCACTATCGGCTTTCACATCAGCGAATTCGAAACCGCTGTGCGCCGCGCCCTGCCCTTCGTCGCCATCCTCGGCAACGACGCGCGCTGGAACGCCGAGAGCGAAATCCAGCGCCGCGCCTATGGGGCCAATCGCATGCACGGCTGCGAACTCCTGCCGGCGCGCTACGACCAGGTGGTGACGGCGCTCGGCGGCCACGGCGAATTTGTCGAGTGCGCCGCCGACCTCCCCGCGGCGATCGAGCGTGCGCTCGCCAGCGGCAAGCCGGCCTGCGTCAACGTGATGATTGAAAGCACCGCCGCGCCGGCGCTGAGCCTGCCGCTGTAGTCGACCTGGCTTCGGCACAGGGACACCGGCTTCCCGGCATGTTAGGCTCATCTTGATTGAGCGAATTTCACGCGCATTTGCAGAGATTTCAACAAGACTCGCCGACGTCCCGACTAGTTTGATCGGGGCCGTACACTGTGCCCTCGACCATGAGGGATCGCGAGAAGGAAAAACTCTTTGTCAGACGCGCCACCACGTGGCCGCCATGCGGGACGGTTGGGTGATATCCCGACCTGCGCGGGTCTGATGACGCGCCTTGCATTCGCCCATGCGCGGGCGGCCGGCTACGATGTGCTGTCGTTGCTGCATCGCAGCGGTCTTTCCCTCAGAGATATCAAGGACGAAAGCATCCCGATCGCCGTGACGGCGCAAATCCGCTTTGTCAACGGACTCGCGGATGCCCTCAACGACAAAGTCCTTGGCTTTCACATAGCGCGCGAAATGGAGTTGCGCTCCACCGGGTTTCTTTACTACGTCGCCGCATCGTCCAGTACGCTTGGCGAAGCGCTGATGAAGATCGGCCGCTATTCATCGATCGTGAACGAGGGCGTTGCCGTAAAAGTGCGCCGCGACGCCGCGATGCGGATCGTCATCGACTATGCCGGTGTGTCGCGTCACGCCGATCGGCACCAGATCGAAGCCTGGATCACCGCGGTCATGCGATTTTGCCGTGAGATGACCGGCCGCGCGTTGGTGCCGGTGGGCATCAAGATCATGCACGAGCGCATCGCCGCATCCGACGAGCTTGACGCCTTTTTCGGCCAAAAGGTGCAATTCAGCGCCCGTCTCGACGAAATCTCGCTGCCGATGGACGTCGCCGAGACGGCCATCATCAGTTCCGATCCCTATCTCAACAAACTCCTGATCGAATATTGCGACGAGGTAGTCGCACGCAGGAAGAACGCGCCCGGCAAGCTTCGCGCCGACGTGGAAAACGCGCTGGCGTCCCTGTTGCCTCACGGCCAAGCCAGCATCGAGAATGTCGCCGACAAGCTCGGCATCAGTCCGCGAACCTTGCGGCGCAGGCTCACCGCCGAAGCCACGTCGTTTACCGCTGTACTGAAGGATCTCCGCCTCGAATTGGCGAAGCGCTATCTCGCCGAGCAGAATATCTCGATCTCAAGAATTGCGTGGCTGCTCGGCTATTCCGAGGTCAGCACATTCTCGCATGCGTTCCGGCGCTGGACCGGAAGCCCGCCGCGCGTGGTGCGAGCCGCCGACTAGCGCTTGAACGGCCGGATCGAATGTGGAGCCGGCCGCGAAAACAAAAGTTTGTCCACAAATCACAAGTTTTCATGGCGCGTCTGGGATACAGCCGGCTCTGCTTCAGGCGGCCTGGTTCCCGATTTCGCGGGAATTTCATTGCCTTTATTCCTCCAATCGAATGTCGCAAAGCCCCCATGAATTCGGAGTTCATCAGATATCTGCGCGAGATGGCGCAAACATGCACGCGCCTGGCGCGGGCATGCCCGCATCAGGCAACCTCGCACGGACTTGAGGAGATCGCCCACGATCTCATGGCAAAGGCCAAAGAGCTGGACGAGAGTTTTCCAAAGTAGGCGGCGCCCGCTCGCGAATAACAAGGCTCCCTTCGCTGCCAATCGCTTGTCGCCGAGTTTCAGATTTGTCCGAACCTGCCCGAATTTCGATTATTGAAGACGACGACTTGCTTCGGGAGGCGATGGAAAGTCTTATTCGAAGCTTGGGCTTCGATGCCGAGACCTTCGCGTCGGCGGAAGACTATCTGAACCGAAGCGGCGTCGCCGAAACCCAGTGTCTGATTACCGACGTGCACATGCCCGGCATGACGGGCATCGATCTGCAAATTCAGCTGATTGCCGCGGGCCATCGCATACCGATCATATTCATGAGCGGCTATTCGGAGGAAACAGTTCGCGCCATCGCGATGCAAAATGGCGCGATCGGCTTTCTCGAAAAGCCGATCAGGATCGACGATCTGATCGAATGCCTCAAGAAGGCGCTCAGGCCGTAAGCCCGCGGCCCGCGCTCATCACTCCGCCGCGAGCGCGCTCGCTTTGAGCGGCAGCTTCAGGCGATGCCAGACATCGACCAGCGCCTCCGCCAGCCGGTCGATCAGCGCGTCATCGTGATACGGGCTCGGCGTGATGCGCAGCCGCTCGGTGCCCTTCGGCACCGTCGGATAGTTGATCGGCTGGATGTAAATGTCGTGCTCGGCGAGCAGCATATCGCTCGCCGCCTTGCACTGCTCCGGATCGCCGACGAAGACCGGCACGATATGGGTCGTGCTCATCATCACCGGCAGCCGCGCGGCGGCCAGCACCGCCTTGGTGCGCGCGGCACGGTCCTGTTGCCGCTCGCGCTCCCATGACGACGTTTTCAGGTGCCGGATCGCGGCGGTCGCCGCAGCGGCAACCGGCGGCGGCAGCGCCGTGGTGAAGATGAAGCCCGGCGAATAGGAACGCACCGCATCGATGATGGCCGCGCTCGCCGCGATATAGCCGCCGACGCAGCCGAACGCCTTGGCGAGCGTCGCTTCGATCACATCGATGCGCCCCATGACGCCGTCGCGCTCGGCAATGCCGGCGCCGCGCGGGCCATACATGCCGACGGCGTGGACCTCGTCCACATAGGTCATGGCGCCGTACTGTTCGGCGAGGTCGCAGATCCTGTTGATGTGCGCGATGTCGCCGTCCATCGAATAGAGGCTCTCGAACACGATCAGCTTCGGCCGCTTCGGATCGGCGGCGGCCAGGAGCTGTTCGAGATGCGCCATGTCGTTGTGGCGGAAAATCTGCTTCTCGGTGTTCGCCTGGCGCACGCCCTCAATCATCGAATTGTGATTCCAGGCATCCGACAGGATGAGGCAGTTCGGCATCAGCTTGGCCAGCGTCGAAATTCCGGTCTCGTTCGACACATAGCCGGACGTAAAGACCAGCGCGGCTTCCTTGCGATGCAGGTCGGCGAGCTCGCGCTCAAGCTCGACCAGCGGATGATTGTTGCCGGCGATGTTGCGGGTGCCGCCGGCGCCGGTGCCCATGCGGGTCGCGGTCTCCACCATGGCGCCGATCACCTTGGGGTGCTGCCCCATACCCAGGTAGTCGTTCGAGCACCAGATGACGACGTTCTTCGGCCCCTCCGGCGAATGCCAGATGGCATGCGGAAAGCGCCCGGCGATGCGTTCGAGATCGGCAAACACGCGGTAACGCCGCTCCGAATGCAGCCGATCCAGCGCATCGGTAAAATAGGCGCGGTAACTAACTGGGGTATTGGGCCGATCGATCATACGGAGGCGGTCCCGGCAGGGCACTTTGTACGAAAGCACTTGGAACGGGGGTAGTTCTAGAAGCGTTCCAGGGTGCTTGTCGAGGCCGTCTAGCCGGCAATTTCGTCGCGCTCCTTGATGTGGGTCAAACGCGGCAGCGGTTCCGCGCGCGGTGCGGCGAATTTTTCGTTTCGGGCCTGTCGTTTCGTTCGCAGCGGCATGAACGGCCATCTCTTCCTCCCTGCTCTGGCGGAACGGAAAAATCATCGCTGGCGCGGCACGTCCTCTCATCCTGCCCGCGATAGCGGGGAAGGGGGACCATCCTGCGCAGCAGGATGGTGGAAGGGGCGCGGGCCGCGACGAACCTCTTTCGACGAAAGCGATGCGACGAGTCAGTCGCCCCCTCCACCACGCTGCGCGTGGTCCCCCTCCCCCGCTATCGCGGGGGCGGAAGACACGGCTCCTCGTTCTCGCGGCGCGATTTTTTGTTCGCCCCCGAGTCATGCGGCACGCCATTCCCAAAACGACGCCGCTTTCCGACCTTCGTCAGATCAATCCGACTGTGGAGAGCCGGATGATCACGGTCGGGCGCGGCGCACGAACGAACAAACGAACGGAAAAAGAAAAGGAAGCAGAACGCCGAAAGGCGCAACGTCACCGCCGCACCTGCAGGGTGCGGCGCGCGCCTCTGCGGGGCGCGCTCGCCTTCCGGCGTTCCACTGCGGCTCTCGCCAGGGAGACAGCTGGTCCCCAAGGCTCAGCGTCAGGCCACGCTTCCGGAGACTCGGGCGGGGCGTTTGGTCCTGAACGGTCGCCCCGACCGGGGGGCGAAGACCTCGCGCTGCTCCACGGGCGTTACCCGCGCCGTCCTGTCACCGTCCAGCGAGCACCTCGCGCGCCGGTCATTGTGCCGGCAGGTTGATGCCCAAGCCGCCCGGGAACAGAAGCGACGAAACTCCTGCCCGCGGGCACCGCAACCCGCTCCGCCGGCCGTCGTCACTGGCCGTCGTCCTTTCAAGCAAGCGGGATGAAGTCTTTTAGTTCGTCGCGTGGTGCGAATTCAAGAAATTCCGGGGGCGCCCGACATGTCTTTGATCTGACGCGGTATTTTTTTTCGTGGTTTGTTTGATTCGCGGGCGCGCACTTGTGGCATTGCCGCCATGATTTGCGCATGTCAGCTAAGGTGCGGAGAGTACGGGATTTTTTGGAATAGAGAATCATGCCAATCGTAAGGATTGGGCATTCGTCATGCCCGCGCTTGTCGCGGGCATCCACGTCTTAAGTCGCTCGGGTCGAAGACGTGGATGGCCGGAACAAGTCCGGCCATGACGAGATGGGGAACGCATCGTTACTGGGCGGCCAAAAAGGCCTCGGCTTCCGGAAAAGTAGCAAAGCTTCCAAGTTCGCGGTAATCCGCGTCGTGTTCGGCAGTCTCATTCCCGAAGCGCGGCGCGACCGACCCGGCATTGAACGATGACCTTACCGACCTGATGCCAACCGGCTACGGCGGCGGCGGACTAGCTAACTAATCGACCGCCCGCACAATGGCGAGCGCGCCCGCTTCGGCGGGCGCTTTCGTTTTTCCAATCGAGCGAATGAGCCGCCGCGCGGGACTTTCCAATGTCCGGTAAACAACAATCGACAAAACGGCAATTGCTGGCCACGCCACCATAACGTCAATCGGGCGGCCCCAGCTCCCGTATCGCGTCGTCACGTACCACAACACAAAACCGTGCAGCATGTACGTGCTATAGCTCGCTTCGCCCAACGTGACGGCGAGCCTCGAATCAAATGCGGCGGCGAGCGCGCCTCGATATCGAGCAAAGGCGAATATGAGCGAAGCGACGCCGGGCGCGAAGCCAAATGCTTGTTGGAAGAAAGGCCATCGATAGCTGATGGCGAACGCAGCAACAATCCATGCCACGCCAGCGGCCACAAGTGCGCCGTGGTAACGCTTCTCTCTGTCCGACAGTGCGGGGTGGCATACCAAAAACAATTGTGCCACAAGCGCCCCAAGGGCGAATTCGCCAAGTCGGGCATAAGGCGAAAGCGACAACCACCAGCCCCAATGCAAGACGCCGCCAAACCACCACCCGAGCGCAAAGCCTCCGGCGAAGATCGTCCCGGCCGCTGTTACGGCGATGACGGCAACGAGCGCGGCGGGGATACTACGCAACCGCACAATGGCAAATGCCGCCGGGATGTAGAACAGATAAAGCCCAACCTCCGCGCTGATAGACCAAGCTGACCCGACATACATTTTTGCGAGCGATTGATTATCAACAGTGGTCAACCACCAATCTTGCGTCATGGTCAGATATCGGGGAAGCCATTCGCCGAAGCTGGCGCGGTGGACAATGGAAGGCGACACAACGACTGTTAGAATCAGCACGACCAAATAAAGTGGATACAACCGCGCGAAGCGGGCCAACAAAAACGCGCCGATGCGACCGCGCTTTGCGATTGATTCGCCGTAATTGTAGTGGATGACAAAGCCGCTCAAGACGAAAAAGGCGGTAAGCCCAAGGTTGGCGCAAACGCGAAAGCCGTATTCAAGGGCCGCCGGCAGATATGCGGCTATTTCGCCGTCCGTGTGGGCGAGCACGACTAACCATGCCGCCAAGCCCCGCAATCCCGTAAGGCTATCAAGCTTCAGAATTCCTGCCTGCACCACGCGACTAACCCGCCCCGGAAACTACCTCGCTAAGCGGTAGCATGGGGCGGCGGCAACACGCAACATGGGATTGCGAACGAATCAAATTTCGCGCCGGCAGCGGTATGACGGGTCGCGGCGGTGACGAGCGCAAGCGGCGCCATCAGGCCGTTGATGTCGCACAATTGCAACGGCAGGCCGGCCTGCCAGTCGATGCCGCGCGCGTTCCACCAGACCGTATAGGCGAGCCAGATTGCCACGGCGAACGCGGCGAGGCTGAAGCGCAGATTTCGCTCCGCTGTTTTCGAGAGCGCGCAGCCTAACAGACTCGGCGCCGCGATCAGCACGAGGCAGACCGCAACCCTGAGGCCGTGCAGCCAGCCGTAAGGCGCGAACACCGTCCAGGCGCGGGGGCGTGATGTCGAGCGGCGGGTTCACGGCACCTCGTCATTGCGAGGAAAAAGGGCATTCACACCCGTCTTCGACAGGCTATAGCGGCGAAGCAATCCAGACGACCTCGCCGTCATCGCAAACCGCCCCTGGATTGCTTCGCTTCGCTCGCAATGATGAGAGCTGCCCGCCGCGCCGCACTCGCCCTTCCCACCACCCACGGCACCAGCACGATAACAAATCCGATCGGCACCAGCGCGACGAGAACGATCGCGCGCGTTGGCCACGGGCCGAGCGCCAGGACGAACGGCGGAATGATGATGTTGGACGGCGGATTGCCGACGAAGCCGTAATCGGCGCCGAGATGCAGATCGACCGGCATGACCAGTCCCACATAGACCAGGCTCGCGATCACCGCGGTGCCGAGATCGCGCCAGACGGGACGGAAGCCGCGCACCACCACATCGTAGACCGCGCACGCGGCGATGACGGTGTGGTCGATCCAGAACGCCCAGAACAGGATGAAGGCCGGGCCGTCGATCAGCGCCGGCTGGATGAAGGCCTGCGCGGTCAGCGCCGCGGTCCAGAAATACAGCGTGGCGCGCGCCCAGCGCCAGCCGGTGACGAGGACGAGCGGCGCGATGAGCCCGTTGATGTCGCACAGTTGCAGCGGCAGTCCGCTGCGCCAGTCGATGCCGCCCCAGTTCCACCAGATGTTATAGGCGAGCCACACGGCGACCGCGAACGCGGCGAGGCCATAGCGCAATGTGCGCTCGGCGTTATTGCGCGTGGCGTTTTTCTGCAAGCCGCGGCCAAGCAAACTCGGCGCCGCAATCAATACGAGGCAGACGAGGAGCGTGACACCGTGCAGCCAGCCGTACGGAGCAAACACCGTCCAGGCGCCGGGAGTGATGTCGAGCGGCTGGTTCATGGTGCTTCGTCATTGCGAGGAAAAAGGGCGTTCACGCCCATCTTCGATGGGCTATAGCGACGAAGCAATCCAGACGACCTAGCCGTCATCGCAAGCCGTCCTGGATTGCTTCGCTGCGCTCGCAATGACGAAGGAAAGTATAGACCTCGTCATTGCGAGGAGCGAAGCGACGAAGCAATCCAGACGACCTCGCCGTCATCGCAAGCCGCCCTGGATTGCTTCGCGGAGCCTGTCATCGGACCGCGCGACTTCGCGCGGGTCCGTTGGCTCGCAATGACGAAGGAAAGTACGGCACGACTATGACGGCACGACGATCATTGCTCGGCGCGCAACGGCCGGGTCAGCAGCGATTTGATCGCTTCGCCGACGGTCATCCGCTCGTCGAGGAGCGCGGCGACCGCGGCCGAGATCGGCATGTCGACGGCGCGCTCGCGCGCCATCTCCAGCAGCACCGGCGCGGTGAAGACGCCTTCGGCGAGGCCGCCGTGGATTTCGGATGGGCGCTGGCCGCGCCCAAGCGCGGCGCCGAACGAGAAATTGCGCGACTGCGGGCTCGAACAGGTCAGCAACAGATCGCCGAGCCCGGACAGGCCCATCATGGTTTCCGACCTGGCGCCGTAGGCGCGGCCGAAACGGGCGAGTTCGGCGAAGCCGCGCGTGGTCAGCGCCGCGGCGGCGCTGGCGCCCAACTCGCGGCCCGCGACCACGCCGGCCGCGATGGCGAGCACGTTCTTGGCGGCGCCGCCAATTTCGACGCCGCGCACGTCGGTCGAATGATAAGGACGAAAGCTCGCCGAGCCGATGGCGCGCGCGAGATCGGCGGCGAGCGTGTCGTCGCGCGCCGCAAGCGTCACCGCGGTCGGCAGGCCGCGCGCCACGTCGGCGGCGAAACTCGGTCCTGAAAGAATTGCCGGCTCGGCCTGCGGCGCGCAGGCGGCGACGATGTCGGTGACGAATTGTTTGCTGCCGCGCTCGATGCCCTTGGCGCAGACCACGATTGGCGTCCGGGCGGCAAGCAGCGGCGCCAGCGCGGTGGCGGCGCTGCGCACCGCCTGTGTGGGGACGACCAGCAAGATTGCCTGCGCGCGTGAAGCGGCGGCCAAGTCCGCCGCCACGGCAATACTGTCCGTAAGGCGCACGCCGGGCAGAAACAGGCTCTCGCGCCTGTTTTTCAGATGAGCCGCGTTGGCGGCATCGTGCTCCCACAGCGTGACGTTGCGCCCGGCGCGTGCGCAGGTCAGCGCCAATGCCGTCCCCCAGGCGCCGCCGCCGATCACCGCGATGTCGTTGAAGGTCATGTTTGACTCGTCATCGCCGACTCGTCATTGCGAGCGAAGCGAAGCAATCCAGAGCGGCGAAGAGGACTGGATTGCTTCGTCGCTGCGCTCCTCGCAATGACGAGTTGGTATATCGATCCGGCGCCATGCACCCCTCTGCGCGGACACTACAACATTTCCCCGCGCAGCAGCTTCGGCACGTCGCCGACGAGGCCGGCGGCTTCACGGATGAACAGTCGCTTCAATCCGGGCAGACGTTCGACCATGCCGAGGCCGACATCGCGGGCGAGGCGGAGCACATCGGAGCGGTTGGAGAACAGCCGGTTGAGACCGTCGGTGGCAAAGCCCATCGCCATGGTGTCGAACCGGCGCCAGCGCTGATACTGCTCGAGCACGCCGTGCGATCCGGGATCTAGGCCGAGCCGGGCGGCGTCGACAATCACTTCGGCGAGCGCGGCGACGTCCTTGAGCCCCATGTTGAGACCCTGTCCGGCGATCGGATGAATGACATGGGCGGCGTCGCCGACCAGCGCGATGCGGTCGGCGATGAACGACCGCGCCACGAAGAAGCCGAGCGGATGCACGCGCCGCGCGCCGATCACCTTCAGCTCGCCGAGATGCAGCTTGAAGCGCTGTTCCAGCTCCGCGTGAAACTCTTCGTCGGACAGCGCCATGATGCGCTCGGCCTCGGCGGTGCGTTCGGTCCACACGATCGAGGAACGGCGGCCCGTCATCGGCAGGATGGCGAACGGACCGGCGGGCAGGAAATGCTCCTCGGCGCGGCCGTTGTGATCGCGCTCGTGCGCGACATTGATCACGATCGCCGACTGGCCGTAGTTCCAGCCATGCGTGGCGATGCCGGCGGCCTGGCGGATGGTCGAGCGCGCGCCGTCGGCGGCAGCGAGCAGGCGCGCCGCGACGGTGTCGCCTTCGGCGAGTTCGGCCTCGACGCGTTGAGCAGAGCCGGAGAATTTTGCGACGGCCGTGTTGCGCAACGCCACGCCCAGTTCGCGGGCCCTGGCTTCGAGCGCCTCGACCAGCAGGTGGTTCTCGATCATGTGGGCGAACGGCTCGCCCGGCTCGATGTCGCCGCTGAAAGTGAGAAACGCCGGCCGCGTCGCGTCGGCGAGCCGGCTGTCGGTCACCACCATGTCGAGGATCGGCTGCGCCTTCTCGGCGACGGCGTCCCAGACGCCGACGGCCTCGAACAGCCGCCGCGCGGCGGCGACGATCGCCGACGCCCGTTCGTCGTTGGCGTGGGTCTTGCCCAGCGCCGGATCGGCGACCGTCACGGCGAAGGCCGCGCCGAGCGCCTGCTTGAGCGCGATCGCGAGCGTCAGGCCGGCAAACCCGCCGCCGGCAATCAGCACATCCGTATTGTTCCGCGTCATGGCGGCAAGTCTAGCACGCTTGAAGATGCCGGGCTTGACCCCGCGGGCGTTCCCGTATGCAAAGGGTGAACGGCCGATGGCGCCGCCGCGAGGACCAGGTCATGTCCGCCGTCCAGGAATTGATCGAGACGCTCGATCTCGAACCGCTGGAAGTGAATTTGTTCCGCGGCCGCTCGCCGCAATCGCGCTGGCAGCGGGTGTTCGGCGGGCAGGTGATCGGCCAGGCGCTGGTCGCGGCGTGCCGCACGGTCAACGACGTGGCGGAGCGTCCGCCGCATTCGCTGCACGCCTATTTCATGCTCGGCGGCGATCCGAAGGTGCCGATCATCTACGAGGTCGACCGCATTCGCGACGGCAAGAGCTTCACCACGCGCCGCGTGTCCGCCATCCAGCACGGCCACGCGATCTTCACCATGGCGGTGTCGTTTCATCTGATCGAGCAGGGCCTGTCGCACGCCGCCAGGATGCCCGACGTGCCGGCGCCCGAGAAGCTGCCGACCGAGGCCGAACTGAAAGAGCGCATCTGGCCGATGATGCCCGAACCGGTGCGCCGCTATTACGAGCGCGAGCGGCCAATCGAGCTTCGCCCGGTCGAGATGGGCCGTTACCTCGGCGAGAAGAATCCGGAGGGCCGCTTCGACGTGTGGATCCGCGCCACCGGCCGGCTGCCCGACGCGCCGGCGATCCACCAATGCGTGCTGGCCTACGCGTCCGACATGATGCTGCTCGATGCCGCGCTCATTCCGCACGGCAAGAGCGTGTTCAGCGAAGACATCATGGCGGCGAGCCTCGACCATGCGCTGTGGTTTCACCGGCCGTTCCGGGCCGACGAATGGCTGCTCTATGCGCAGGACTCGCCGAACCTGTCCGGCTCGCGCGGTTTCTCGCGCGGCTCGATCTTCACGCGCGACGGCACCCTGGTGGCGTCGGTCGCGCAGGAAGGATTGCTGCGGCAGCGGCGCCAACCAACCAAATAGTATTTGCAAATAATCAGTCGTTCGCCCGGATGTGGGCAGCCTTGATGATCGGCCACCATTTGCCGATCTCGGCCTTCTGATAAGCCGCAAGCGCCTTTGGATTCTGCTGGTCGGCCGGGAAGATGACCTGGCCAAGCTGCGTCAGCCGGTCCTTCACGGCCGGATCGGCCAGCGCCGTCTTCACCGCGCCATCGAGCCGATCGACGACGTCAGGCGGCGTGCCCTTGGTGGTCCACAGGCCGTGCCAGAAGTTGATGCTCAGCCCGGGCACGCCCGACTCGATCATCGTCGGCAGATCGGGCGCCTTCGCCCAGCGCTGCTCGCCCATGACCGCGAAGGCCTTGAACTTGTGAGCCTGCACGAAGGGCAATGACGCCGAGGCTTCCAGACAGGCGAGGTCGATCTGGCCGCTCAGGAGATCGGTGAATGCCGGAGCGGCGCCATGATAGGGCACGTATTGAAACCGCGCGCCGGTCTTTTGCGCGAACAAAAGTCCGCACAGATGGCCGGCGCTGCCTGCTCCGACGGTGCCGAATGTCGTCGGCTGCGATCGCGTCTTCAGCCAGGCCAGCAATTCCTTCGCGGTCTTGGGCGGGATCGCATCCTTGCCGAGGATCAGAAGCGGCGAGGCCGCGAGCAGCGAGATCGGCTGCAGATCGGTCTCCACGCTGTAGCTCAGTTGATCCACCGCCGGCGCGCCGACATGGCTCGTCCAGTTGCCGATGCCGATGGTGTAGCCGTCCGGCGCGGCATGCACGACGCGGGCGGTCGCAATCGTGCCACTCGCCCCGGACGCGGTTTCGACCACGATCGGCTGATGCAGCGCCTGTTCCATGCCCTTGGCCAGCAGCCGCGCCAGTGCGTCGGTCGGGCCGCCGGGCGGGAATCCCACCATCAGCGTGATCGGATGTGACGGAAAACTGTCGGCATCTGCGGCAGACGCGCCGAACAGGACGGCGAACGCCGCGATAGCGAGCGTGAGCTTCTGCATCGTCCTCCCCATATCATGTGCGCTCTTGTTTCCGGCGCTTTGCATCACGATGACACGACGGTTGCGGCTCTGATAGGTCAGCAGCCCTGTCGCGATGGGATGCAATCCCCATATCCACATCATCGAAAGACCCCGGCGCCGGCCGATTGACGCTGCCCCTGCGCCCCCTGTAACCATCCGGAAATGTTTGAATTTTTCGAACGGATCCTGACCCCGACGGCCACGCCCGAGAACCCCGAGCCGCCGGCCACGCTGATCGCCTTCCTGTGGCACTTTGCCCGGCAGGCGAAATGGCTGTTCGCGGCATTGTTCGTGGTCGAATGCCTGTCGGCGCTGACCGACAGCGCCATCCCGTGGTTCATGGGCAAGGTCGTCACGCTGGTGACGAAGACCGCCCCGGCCCTGCTGTTTGCCGAACACTGGCCGCTGCTCGTCGGCATCGTGGCATTCGTCGTCATCGTGCGCCCGTCGGTGACGCTCATTCGTTATCTGATCTCCAACCAGGCCATTGCGGCGCCGTTCACCGGGCTGATCCGCTGGCAGTCGCACTGGCACGTGGTGCGGCAGAGCTGGGCGTTCTTTCAGAACGATTTTGCCGGCCGCATTTCCAACCGCGTCATGCAGACCGGCCCATCGGTGCGCTCGACGCTGACCGCGACCATCACCACGGTCTGGTACATCTCGGTGTACGGCGCCTCGGCGATCGGGCTCGCGGCGGCGGCGGACCGCTGGCTCGCGCTGCCGCTGGTGCTGTGGTTTTGCGGCTACGCGGCGCTGCTTGTGTTTTTCGTGCCGCGCATGCGCGAGCGCTCGAAGGTTTCCTCCATCGCACGCTCGACCCTGATGGGGCGCATCGTCGACAGCTATACCAACATCCTGACGGTGAAGCTGTTCGCCCGCGCGCGCGAAGAAGACGACTATGTGCGCGACGCGGTCGATACCCATGTCGAGCTGTTCAAGGCGGCACAGCGCCTGCTCACCGCCTTCGTGTCGCTGCTCGACGTGCTCAACGTGCTGCTGATCGCAGGCGCCGGGGCGCTGGCGGTGACGCTGTGGCGCTACGGCGCCATCGAGGTCGGCGCCATCGCCATGGTGCTGCCGCTGACTTTGCAGCTCACCAACATGTCGCGCCAGATTGCCATGCGCATCACCGAGATTTTCGAGGATGTCGGCGTGGTGCAGGAGGGCATGATCACCATCGCGCAGCCGCTGCAATTGCCCGACCCGGCCAATGCAACGCCGCTGACGGTGCACGCCGGCCGCATCGACTTCAAGAATGTGAACTTCGGTTACGGCCGCGATGCCGGCGTGCTGCAGAATTTCAACCTGACGATTCATCCCGGCGAGAAGATCGGCCTCGTCGGCCGCTCCGGCGCCGGCAAATCGACCGTGGTCAATCTGCTGCTGCGCTTTTTCCATCTCGAAGGCGGCGCCATCCTGATCGACGGCGAGGACATTTCCGGACTGACGCAGGAATCGCTGCGCTCGCAGATTTCCGTGGTGACGCAGGATACTTCGCTGCTGCACCGCTCGATCCGCGAGAACATCCGCTACGGCCGGCCGGAGGCGAGCGAGGAGGAGATCGTGCGCGCAACGAAACTCGCGCACGCTCATGAGTTTGTCCTCGATCTGCAAGACTGGAACGGCCGGCGCGGCTATGACGCCCATGTGGGCGAGCGCGGCGTCAAACTGTCCGGCGGCCAGCGCCAGCGCATCGCCATCGCGCGGGTCATTCTCAAAAACGCACCGATCCTGGTGTTCGACGAGGCGACCTCGGCGCTCGACAGCGAAGTCGAAGCGGCGATCCAGTCGAGCCTCGGCACGCTGATGGCCGGCAAGACCGTGATCGCCATCGCGCACCGGCTCTCCACCATCGCGCAGATGGACCGCCTGATCGTGGTCGAACACGGCCGCGTTGTCGAGCAGGGCAGCCACCGCGAACTGATCGCGCAGGACGGTCACTACGCCGCGCTGTGGCGTCGCCAGGCCGGCGGTTTTCTGGATGCCGCCGACATGCAGGCGGCGGAGTGATCCGGCGCACTGTCCGGCGGCAGCGAATGAAATAATCCGGCGAACCGGATGAATCTTTTTGATGTTTTCAGATCATTGATGTCATCGCATCTCGCCATCTGGATCGTCACGGCGTTGGCGGTGGCCGGCGTCATCATCCGGCCATTCAACAGCATCGAAGCCATCTGGGCCGTCGGCGGCGCCGTGCTGCTTGTCGTGCTGGGGCTTATCGCGCCGTCAAGCGCACTCGCTGGAATCGCCAAGGGCACCGACGTTTATCTGTTCCTCACCGGCATGATGCTGCTGGCCGAAGTGGCGCGCAGCGAAGGCTTGTTCGACTGGCTCGCGGCGCTGGCGACGCGATATGCCGAAGGCTCGCCACGGCGGCTGTTCCTGCTGATCTACTTGGTGGGTACGGTGGTGACGGTGTTCCTGTCGAATGACGCGACCGCGGTGGTGCTCACGCCAGCGGTTGCGGCGGCGGTGCGGACCGCGAAGGCCGAGCAGCCGCTGCCATATCTCTTGATCTGTGCCTTCATCGCCAATGCGGCTTCGTTCGTGCTGCCGATCTCAAATCCGGCCAACCTCGTGATCTACGGCAGTCACATGCCGCCGCTGTTGCAATGGCTGCCGCGCTACCTGTTGCCGTCCATCGTCTCGATCGCCGCGACGTATGTGCTGCTGCGATGGACGCAGCGCCACGCGCTGCATCAGAGCATCGCCGGCGATGTGCCGGTGCCCCCGCTGTCCGCCGGCGGCAGGATCGCGGCCGCCGGAATCGCGGTGACGGCGCTTGTTCTGCTGAGCGCGTCCGCGATGGACATGCAGCTCGGCCTGCCGACCTGCATCGCCGGCGCGATGACCGCCGCCATCGTGCTCGCGTTCCAGCCGGCGAAAGCTTGGATCATCGTCAGAGACATTTCCTGGGGCGTGCTGCCACTGGTCGCGGGTCTGTTCGTACTGGTCGAAGCATTAAATGAGACCGGTCTGGTGACGATGATCGGAGGCTTGCTGCGCGAAACCGCAGCGCATTCGTTGGCGGGCGTAGCGTGGGCCGCCGGGCTTGCGGCCGCCTTCGGCAGCAACCTCGTCAACAATCTGCCGGTCGGACTGATCGGCGGCAGCGTTCTGCGCAGCGATCATGTTGCCGATCAGGTCACGCGCGCAGTGTTGATCGGCGTCGACCTCGGCCCCAATCTTTCAGTCACCGGTTCGCTCGCCACAATTCTTTGGCTCGCCGCGCTGCGCCGCGAGCGCGTGAGCGTCGGCGCATGCCGCTTCTTGAAATGGGGCGCGATCGTGATGCCGCCGGCGCTCGTGTTCGCCATCGCGGCGACGCTGCTGTAGAATTGTTCGCTGCCTCGCGTATGCGGAGCGGAATGGATCGTGGAATGTTGTGTTGGAAAGTGGAGATTGCTCGATGCGCTGCCGCCTTGCCGTTGCCGCCTCGATCCTGACCGCCATAGCGCTCGGTGCCCTCGCCGGAACCGGCGCCTGGGCGCAAGACCTGCCGCAGCCGCCGGTCGGCTTCAAACCACCGCCGCCCCCACCGCCACCGCCGGTCAAGCCATACGGCGCGGTAACCGTGAAACTTGCCGGTCCTTACGGCGATCCCAGCTTTGCGGCGTTTCGCAAGAGCCTGGGCGAGGCCGTCGACAAAAAGGACCGCGCCGCGCTCGCGAATCTGGTCGTGACGCAGGATTTCTTCTGGATTCAGGACAAGAATCTCGCCGACGCCAGCAAGCCGGGCATCGATAACCTCGCCAAGGCGATCGATCTCAACAACCCGAACGGCGCCGGCTGGCACGTCCTGGCGGCGGACGCCGGCGAACCGAGCCTGTCGGAACTGCCGGACAACAAAGGCATCTTCTGCGCCCCCGCGCCGCCGGATTTTGACGCCAGGGCGTTCGAGACGCTGATCCAACAAACCGACACCGATCCGGAAGACTGGGGTTATCCAGCGCGCGACGGCGTCGAAGCGCGCACCGCGGCGCAGCCCAGCGCGGCCGTGGTCGAAAAGCTCGGCCTGTATTTCGTGCGCGTACTTCCGGACAGCCCGAAGGCTAAACCGGGCGAGACGCAGTTCCTGCATCTGGCGCTGCCCGACGGCAAAACCGGCTTCATCCCGATCGATGCGCTGATGCCGCTCGCCACCGACAAGATTTGCTACAGCAAGCCCGGCGGCGGCTGGAAGATCATGGGCTATATCGGCGGCGTCAGCCCGTAGTCACGTCTCGCGGATGCGACGCAGCGCGAAGCGGTGTGCGGCGCATCGCCAACTGCCCGAGCCGTCGGTCGGCGGCGCTCACAGCGTAGCAGCCGCTGCTTGGCACAAGTCCGCCTGTCGCCGAAGCGGACATGGTGGCGGACATCACAGCAGGTCGGCTTTGTGCCAGGAACCGACATCATGTTCGCGATAGCTCGCGTAGCTCTACTGTCCCTCCAGCTTCAAAGTGTGGATTACCAGCCAGGAGAGTCTTGGCCTCCTCGATCGTGGCGGCAATAACTCGAATATATCCCGCCACATGCCTGGTGATATCCGGCGCCGCGCCGCTCTTACGAATGCAGACACCACCGCCGATCGCGCTGCCACCTTCGAATACGCCATTCCGTCTTAGAGTTTGCAGATAAGCGTCCCAGTCACCCACAACTTCGTCCGTTGCATCGTCATGCATGAACAGAATGTAATCGGCCATCGCTGAATCTCCTTCGCGCGATCCAAACAATGCGGCCGCCTTTGGCCGGATCATTGATCGAGTGCTCAACAAGCTCGAAGCCTGTTTCGCGCAATAAGCGCGCATATTCATCGGGATCGAGGCTTGCATGGTAGAGCGGATCGCCCCGATAGGAGCCGATGGCCTCGCCATGAGCCAAGCCCGCGTTGAACATCAAAATGCCCCCGCGAACCGCATGCGCCGCAAATATGGAGAACATCGCTCGCTGATCGTCGTGCTTGAGGTGAAAAAAGCTGTCCCACGCCAGCACTCCGTCAAATCGCCTGCCGAGTGATACAGAACGCATGTCGGCGTGGACCCACTGCTGGTGCGGCATTCTGCTTTGGCACAAGGAAATCAAAGTGGCAGAGGAGTCGACTCCGGTAACTTGCAACCCATCGGCGACCATCTTGAAAGCCACCGGCTCTCCGCCGCCGCAACCCAGGTCCAGCACTGAGCCAGCGGCGGGCAGCAAACCGACAAAGCGATCAATCCAACGTTCGTCGTTCCAAGCGGCTTCACGCCGATCAGCGTCCCATGCAACCGCATGCCGTTCATAGTGACCAATTATCAGGTCGGCAGGGTAGCTCATAATGGGCGCAGCTCGGCTTTATCGCGTAAATGCGCTATTCGTCCAGCCGTTCCGCCGCACCGCGACGAAGTCTCCCATGGGTCAGCCGCGTCTACTTTGCCGTGTCCAATGCCGGTCGGTTATCCTCAGATTCGGACGTCGCCCGATGGAGACTACTCAACAATTTTCCAATAGGAGTCTTTGCGGACCACCTCACCGTCGCGGAAAGTGTAGAAATCACACCCTCGGACCTCTATCCTCTTTCCCTGGGGCGTCGTGCCGGTAAGAATCCATTTTGAGATACCGGTATTTGCGTACGAATCCACAAAATGCTCGGCGCGTCCATAGTGCACATCGGGCAAGCCCTCAAAGCGACTTGCCAGCCCTTCTCGCACTTTGCGCTTGCCTTCGAAGCGGGAACCCCACGGTTTGTTCCCTCTGGGCATCTCCAAGACACAATCGTCAGAAAAGAATCCCATAATCGAATCAAGATCGTGCGCGTTGAAGGCATCGCACAGCGCCGACAATGTCGATCGAATATCCATTTTCTCCCCGGCTTCTCAAAGCGTGCCACTTACGCATGATAAGGAGCTTACGCCTACGCAGTGGACGGCAGAACTCCTTTTGATTTTATGAGTGGCCGGCCCGACTGCGCTAAAACAAACCTGAGGGGCTTGCTCGCACTAACGCCTGGGCTTCGTTGTAGCAACCGCGCGCCAAGCTCGCGACACCATCTTCATTAGCACCCAATTTTATTGCGAAAGCTGCACCCAATCGGATCAATTCGCCTGCCAAAATCAGATTTAAAGACGGCTGACCCAGTGCCATTTCATGGCCGTTATGAACGCACGCCTGCAACGTTTCCTCAAACTTGGATCTGGCGATCGCACGAAACTTTTGCCTATCGGTTAAAGAGGCAGACATCGCTTGCTCCTCGATCGACGGGGTACAATAGCCTACCACATCCTCGAACAAAGAGGGCGTTGTGCACGACAGCAAATGATCCGGCCGAGACGATGCTTCGGGTCACGGTCTGCCGTCAGATAAACGCTGGGCTACGACCGCTTTGACCCCCATCACTGCCATGGGAGCTGACATCGTCATCCGGCGAAACGTGCCAGCTGCGGACTCATGCACCGCAGCAAAATCACCGGGTCATTGGATCACATCGTCTGGGCGAGCAGCGGCAAATATTAGCAGGCGAGGCCGGACGTCTCCCAACTCATCTGACTGGTATTATTAAGGCGCAAGCGCAACGGTCTGCAGCGCCTACGTCCGCCTCCTTTCCATTGCAAAAAGAGCAGGCGCGAACGGCTTACATTGCCCGTGCTAGTCCAATTTAGCTAAGTCTCGGCCATTACCTTCACACGCCCTTCCCTGGCCGCCTTGACCAGAGCTCTGTGGTCTAGGCGGTTCTGGCCTGCATACTCATCAGCGAACTCACAAATTGGGTCGTCGAAGGCGCTTGAGCCCATGTAGCCTGCAATCATCGCGGCATCTCCCGATCGTGCGTGCGCACGCGCAAGTGCCCAACCACACATTCTCCCGTAGGCGCGCAAGTCGTTGGCATCGAAATCTGTCACGACCGCACTGATCTTTACGTGGCGCAGCTGCCGGACATAGTGATCACGGCCATCCATCCCCCGTACGGAAAATGCGACGGTCATTAGGTTTTGATCCAGATCAAAGCTCCGTGAATCGCCTCCCTTAAAAATCGCTGCTGAATGGGCGAAAAGCAAACCGTCGCCCGATCACAGTTGGAGGCGACTATGGCGGCACATCGATGGATCACGAGCGCTTCTGCGCTGGCGATGGCGGCGCTGCTAGCCTGGGATTCGGCATCCGCACAGCAGCCCGGGGGCGTGCCGGGCGCGCCTAACGCCACCACTACGATCGATGGGAGCCAGCTTCCGCCTCCAGACCCCAAGTTCGGCGGTACGATCAAAAACGACGCTTTGGAATCGAAGCCCTGGTGGGCGCCACGCATAGTCCCACCTAAAGGTGCCCCTAATATCTTGCTTATCATTACTGACGACGCCGGATTCGGCGTGCCGAGCACATTTGGCGGCGTAATACCGACGCCAACGATGGACCGCATCGCCCACGAGGGGCTTCGTTACACCCGGATGTTTTCCACCGCGTTGTGCTCGCCGACCCGGGCAGCCCTGATCACTGGACGCAATCACCATTCGGCCGGCTTCGGTGTCATCTCCGAGCAGTCGACCGGCTATCCGGGTTACAACAGTATCATTGCCAAGGACAAAGCGACGATCGGGCGCATTCTGCTCGACAATGGCTATCACACGTCGTGGTTCGGCAAGGACCACAATACGCCCGCCTTCGCGGCCAGCCAGGCCGGACCATTCGACCAGTGGCCGACGGGCATGGGTTTCGAATACTTTTACGGTTTTGTCGGCGGTGACGCCAATCAGTGGGAACCAAACCTGTTCCGCAATACCACGCAGATCTATCCCTTCCTTGGCAAACCGCCCGGCACCTGGAACCTTGTGACGGCGATGGCCGACGACGCGATCGATTGGATGACACGAATGCATCAAATCGATCCGAACAAACCGCTTTTCATCAAATACGCGCCGGGCGCGACCCATGCGCCTCACCACCCCCTTAAGGAATGGATAGATAAGATCCACGCAATGCATCTCTTCGATGACGGATACGAAAAGCTCCGCGATCGAATCCTAGAACATCAAAAACGGCTCGGTATCGTTCCCAAAGACACCCAGTTAGCGCCGTGGCCGAAAGACAAGCTGAAGCCGTGGGAGCAGCTCAGCGAAGTGGAGAAAAAACTATTTATTCGTCAGGTTGAGGTCTTCGCCGCCTATGCGGCCTACGACGACTACGAAATCGGACGAGTTGTCCAGTCCTTCGAGGACCTTGGCGAGCTCGACAACACGCTGATTATTTATATTAACGGCGACAACGGCACCAGCGCTGAGGGCGGACCGTTAGGCACGCCAAATGAAGTCGCATTCTTCAACGGTCTCAACGAGCTTCCTGCTGAGGTGCAGATGAAGTGGTATGACGTTTGGGGGACCGAGCAGACCTACAACCACATGTCGGCTGGCTGGTCGTGGGCCTTCGACACGCCGTTTGATTGGTTCAAGCAGAATGCATCGCGCCTTGGCGGCATCAACCAGAACATGGTTGTGTCTTGGCCGGCTCGCATCAAGGACAAGGGCGGCGTACGGGAGCAGTTCGTCCACGTCATCGACGTGCTGCCGACGATACTGGAAGTCACCGGCATCCATGCCCCCGACTATGTTGATGGCATCAAGCAGGCGCCGATTGAAGGGACGAGCTTCGCCTACACATTCGATACCAAGAATGCGAAGGCGCCATCTCGCCACAAGCGACAATACTTCGAAATGATGGGTCAGTGGGCGCTTTATGATAATGGCTGGCTGTTAAGCACCGAGGTCAATCGTGCGCCTTGGGAAGCATTCGGCCCCGCAAATCCCGACCCGCTGAACAATCAAGTATTCCAGCTTTATGATTTGCGTAAGAATTGGAACCAGTCTGATGACATCGCACCTCAGCACCCCGACAAGGTGGCCGAGATGCGCAAGTTGTTCGTCGCGGAAGCAAATAAGTATCATGTTTTCCCGCTGGACGCTTCGGTAGCTGCCCGCATCGTGGCGCCGCGCCCGAATATCACCGCGGGACGAACACAGTTCGTGTACACGCGACCCATGACCGGTCTGCCACAGGGCGACTCGCCGGTTCTGCTCAATACGTCCTACACGATCACTGCTGACATCGATGTGCCGCAGGCGGGTGCTGAGGGCATGATCGTTACCTCCGGAGGTCGCTTCGGCGGCTACGGCTTCTATCTGCTCAAAGGCAAGCCGGTGTTTCTCTGGAACCTGGTCGACCTTAAGCGCGTCAAGTGGGAAGGTACCGATGCGCTCACGCCTGGAAGGCACGTCGTTGAGTTCGGTTTCAAATATGATGGCTTGGGCCCGGGCACGCTTGCTTACAACAATTTCTCTGGCGTTGGTCGTTCCGGAACCGGCACACTGAGCGTTGACGGCAAGGTTGTCGCCACCGAGAAGATGGAAAAGACATTGCCGATGATCTTGCAGTGGGACGAGAGCTTTGACGTCGGCTCCGACACACTCACGGGCGTGAACGACGAGGACTACAAACCACCATTCCCGCTGACGGCGAAGCTCAACAAGCTAACGATCAAGGTTGATCGCCCGCAATTGACGCCCGCGGACATCCAAAAGCTCGAGGGTGCGAAGGCGGCGGCAGCGGATGGGGCAGTTTCGGAAGATCTGACGCTAGTCCAAAAACTGGAAGCGCGAGTCGACAAGATAAAAGACTGTCGCGCGAGGGCTGACGCAAAAAAGCTCGACGCGATTGCACGGATTGGGTTTGTGCGGGATTGTTTGCAGTAGTGCCAATGGCGCAACTGCTTGAACAGGCCAGATTGGCCAAAAGTCAAACGAAAGAGACCCCGGGGCCGCAAGATCCCCTGCGGGCTATTGAATGGCGTAGCTGCCAGGCGACTAGCCTTCACTGCACTGTGTCATGATCGACAAATACCTTGCTCCTTCAATGCTGCGCTCGGCCACCGGCGGCCAGTTCCACGTCATGGCCAAGCCGAGTGGCTCGACCTGCAATCTGGACTGCAAGTACTGTTTCTATCTCAGCAAGGAGACACTGCGAAACGGGCCAGGCACCGGGCAGCTGAATGACCAAACCCTCGAGCTGTTCATCAGGCAGTACATCGAAGGCGTGACCGGTCCCGAGGTGGTGTTTTCGTGGCAGGGTGGCGAGCCAACCCTGCGTGAACTCGACTTCTTCCGGCGCGTTGTGGCGTTGCAGAAAAAGTACGCAAAGGCAGGCCAGCGTATCGAGAACGACCTGCAGACCAACGGCGTACTGCTGGACGAAAGCTGGGCCACATTCCTGAAGGAACACCGGTTCTTGGTGGGATTGAGCATCGACGGCCCGCGCGAGCTGCACGACCATTACCGCGTCAATAAGGGTGGGGCGCCGACTTTCGACAAGGTGATGGCGGCAGCGAATCTATTGCGTAAATACGGCGTTCGTTTCAACACGCTGACTTGCGTGCATCGTTTCAATGCATCGCGCCCACTGGACGTGTATCGGTTTCTGCGGCGGGAGTTGAACTCCACGTATATCCAGTTCATCCCGATCGTTCAGGCGAAGGGATTTGAGACCACGGCCCCGCAACACTGGGATCCGGCGCGGCTGCCGGTCGTCACTAGCCCGCAGGCGCGGCCCGACCATCCCGATTCGGTCGTCACCGATTGGTCGGTCGACCCCGAAGAATACGGGTATTTCCTATCCCGGGTGTTCGATGAGTGGCGCCGCAAGGATTTCGGCAAGGTGTATGTGAATCATTTCGAGACGCTGGTGGCGCAGCATCTCGGCTTACCGTCGCAGATCTGCATCTACGGCGAAGTGTGCGGCAAAGGCGTTGCTTTGGAGCACGATGGCAGCGTCTATTCGTGCGATCACTACGTCTATCCAGAGTATCGGCTGGGAACAGTGCAGGATAAACCGCTTGCCGAAATGGTCTTTTCGCCAACTCAGGTGAAGTTCGGCTACGCCAAATCCGAGACGCTTCCCGCCTATTGCCGGTCGTGCCCCTATCTCAAGGACTGTTGGGGAGAATGTCCGCGCAATCGTCTCATCCGGACGCCGGACGGCGAACCGGGACTCAACTATCTGTGCGCCGGCTTGAAGAGGTTCTACAAACACGCATTGCCGGAAGTTGAGCGCATCGTAGCTCAGATCCGGCTGCAGCAAGGGCTTTCTCGGTGACTGGCTAAGTCAGTTCATTACACCCACGGTCCGTTATTGGAGCGGTGCGCCTTCTGTGCGAGTACAATCCCTGGCGGCGCGCTGAGATCTGTGGCGCAAGCTCCTCGCTTTTGGCCAGCGCAGTGCGCGCTCCTAGGTCATTCGGGGGCTATAGCCTTTGACGCAGGTCTTGTTAGAAGGCTGTGTGCATTGCAATTATTTCAAGCGGAGCCATGACCGCTCAGGGTCACTTTCGCCGGATTCGCCCGCTGCAGCGCATGTCGGCGTAGTGGGCAACTTCGGACATCATACCCGATGGGGCCGACTTGCCGCATGGATCGGTTTCCCGACCCGTGCGGCATATTTGGCCAGATGCGTCATTGCGACGAGCGCGAGCAACGAAGCAATCCAGGCCGCAAAATATCGACCGGATCGTTTCGCAGCTTGTCATCGGACCGCGCAACTTCGCGCGGGTCCGTCGGCTTGCAACAACGGAAGGGATCATCGCGCGCGCTGTGCCGCGGTCGCGACGGACTGGGCGCTCTGCCCGAACAGGATCGCGCGCTCCTCGGCGGTGCGAATGCCGCCCTGGCCCGGATTGATCTTCGGCGTCCACTCGTAGGCTTTCACTACCGCGGGCCGCGCCTTGATGGCGGCATGCCAGCGCTTCAGATGCGGGAAGTCGTCGATGTTCTGGGCCTGGCGCTCCGGCAATATCCACGGATAACAAGCCATGTCGGCGATCGAATACTCTCCGGCAAGGAACGGCCGGTCGGCGAGCCGCCTGTCCATCACGCCGTACAGCCGGTTCACCTCGTTGCGGTACCGGTCGATCGCGTATGGCAGCTTCTCTTGCGCGTAATTGCCAAAGTGATTGTACTGACCGGCCATCGGACCAAGTCCGCCCATCTGCCAGAACAGCCACTCGAGCGTTTGCATGCGCTCGCGCATATCCTTGGCAATGAATTTGCCGGTCTTGTTGGCGAGATAAAACAAGATCGCGCCCAACTCGAAGACTGAAATCGGCTTGCCGCCGTCGGGCGGGGCGTGGTCGACGATAGCGGGAATGCGGTTGTTCGGCGAGATCGCCAGAAACTCGGCCTTGAACTGTTCGCCCTTGCCGATGTTGACCGGAATAATCTTGTACTCCAGTCCGGCTTCCTCAAGAAAAATCGTGATCTTGTGACCGTTCGGCGTGGTCCAGTAATGCACGTCAATCATGACAAACCCTTTTTGTAGCCCGGAATGAGCGAAGCGAATCCGGGAACGATCTTGCGGCTTTTCTATAGCTATTTCCGGGTTTCGCATCGCTCAACCCGACCAGCGTTTATTATCTAGAGCTTTCGCCCTCAGGTCTCCACCCTCTCCGTGGCATTGCCATGCGTAAGCTATCAGTTGACGAGTGTCAGCACTTAGCTTACAATGCCTCGGGTGATCAGAAGCTTCAAAAGCAAAGGTCTCGCCGAGCTTTGGGAAAAAGGTCGGACAGCTAAGATCGATGCCAAGATGCAGGATCGCGTTCTGCGCCGTCTGGATCGTCTGGACGCCGCGTTGCAGCCCGAGGAAATGAATATTCCCGGCTTTGATTTCCACCCATTACGGGGATTCAAGCCAACCCGCTATTCGGTGCACGTCAACGGGCCCTGGTGCATCACATTCGAATTCGAAGACGGCGAAGCATGCCGGGTCGATTTCGAGCAATATCATTGAGGAGACAACAATGGCTCACGCCGCCAAGCGCAATCCGGGTCGTTGCCCGACGCATCCTGGCGCCCTGTTGCGGGAGGACATCATTCCGGCGACCGGCAGGACCAAAGCCGAGATTGCGCAGCTTCTCGGCATCTCCCGCCAGCACCTCTACGACATCCTCCGCGAGCGGAAGCCAGTGTCACCGGCCGTGGCGGTGCGGCTCGGCAAGCTGTTTGGAGACGGCGCCGGGGTGTGGGTCCGTATGCAGGCCGCGTACGACACCTGGCACGCCGAACGCAGCGAAGACGTGAGCAAAATTCCCACGCTGGGTGTCAGGGCGGCCTAGCAGAAGCCCCCAGGACGGCTGATCCGGCCCTCGTCTAGCTAAAATTTAACCCCGCGCAGGCATTTTCGTCATCTATGACGAGCACCCCTGCCCTTGCGACGCCCGCGCTGGCCGGCCACGGCTCCGCGAACTTTTTCATCGCCGTCGTCATCTTCGCGCTGTTTGTGGCAGCCGCGTTTTTCAGCGCCGAACGCAAGGACATCACGCGGGGCTTCGATGAGGTGGCGCATGCCTCCTACGTCGCCGAGATCCAACACTCCGGCAAGGCTTCGCCGGATCTCAACAGCATGCGGCTTCTCGATCCGAAAACGTTTCAGTTCACCGGTCGGCCCAATTATCTGAACCACCCACCTGAATTCTACGACTTGCTGGCGTGGCTGGGTCCGAGCCTCGAAGGCCATCCCCACGCCCTGGTGGCGGATCGCCTGATCGACGTTGCGATCGCCGCGATCGGCCTCGCCGCGCTGTTCGGCCTCGGTCTCGCCGCCGGTTTCTCCCGCAATGAATTCTATGCGTATGCGGTGCCGTTAGCCTGTATTCCGGTGCTGGCGCCGTTGGCCGGTTCGGTGAACAACGACAATCTTGCGTTTCTCGGCGGCGCGCTCGCCATTCTCGGCATCTGGCAGCTTGCCGCGAGCGAGCGCGGCGGATGGCTCGCGCTGGCGCTGGTCGGGGTCGTGATCGCCGCGTACGCAAAGGCGACCGGTCTGGTGCTCACGGGCGCAATGGTGAGCGCCGTCATCGCTTATCTGATCTGGCGCCGCCGATGGCGCTGGTCGTGGACGATTGCGGTCGCAGTTGCGTTCCTGGTGGCCGCGGCGCCGTACATTGTCTTTGCGATGCACTATGGCAGCCCGGCGCCCGACACCCCGGCGCAGATCGCGATGCTCAAGCACGACGCGCGAGAGCTCGGCTTGGCCGACCTGCCGCGCAAGTCGTTTCCGGCCTATCTCGGCTATTTCGCCGTCGCGTTCATCGACGGATGGATGCCGGCGCTCAAGCCGCGCGGCATTTTCAATTACGCCATGCTGGCGCTTCCCGCGGCGGCGATCGTCTGTGCGGCGGCGGGAATTGCGCTGTCGCTGCAACGTCTGTGGCGCCACCGGGAAACGGCGCTCGACATCGTCGTGGTCGCGGGCGCGTCAGCGCTGGCGCTGACGTTCGCCCTGCATGTCCGTCACAGCTATGCCGATCATCTGGCGACCGGGTGGCTGATGGAAGCCTATCCGCGCTATTACCTGCCGCTCTTCGCGGTCGTGCCGCTCGCCGGATTGTCGCTGGCGGGTGCCGTCCCATCGCCGCGATGGCGCGCCGGACTCCTCGCGTTCCTTATTGCCGGGCCGATCGTGTTTCGCCTGCTTGGCGCGCCGCTCGGCTAGCGAAACCCGGTCAACCGGGGCGCTGGCAGCTTCACAACGCGAGCACAGCCGCGGCCTCTCCGGATCGCGGCGCGGCCACGCGGCCTTCATGTTTAAGCCGCCACAACAGCCGGCACGCGAACGCGATCAGCACGACCGGGGCCAGCGGAAGCTTGACCAGTGCCGCGATCATCATCGTGATCGGCAGCGTCCAGACCGCGATGAGCAGGTAATGGTCCGCTGTCGTGTTGTCGCTGCGCCCGCGCAACAGCGCGACCACAAAGCCGAGGATCACCATGTCGTAGCTGAGGATGTACGGCGTGAACAGAAAGGTCGCCGTGGCGAAAAAGGCAAATGACAGGGCGGGATCGCGTCGGCGCCAATAGGTCCACGCAACGCCGGCGAGCGCGAATGCGCAGGCGACCCACTGGACAGCCCAGTCCACGCCTTGCGGCAGGTGAATGAGGCGCGCGCCGAAATAGACGGAGCCCACCATCGCAAATAAAAGATCGCCGCCATGCTCCGTCAGCCATCGCTGCTGCGGCCCGACCTTTTGCAGGAATTCGACCCACACGTTCCAGCCGAACAGCATCGACGTCGCCGTGACCAGAACGGCGACCGTCGCGACCGCGGAAGCAATCGTCAGCCATCGGCGCTCAAGCAGCAGAACTACCGGAAGCAACAGGCCCATCTGCGGCTTGACGGTGAGCAACCCGAACAGCACGCCGGCGAGTATCGGCCGCCGATCCAGACTGAGCAGGCCTCCGATCAGCAGCGCGGCCGTGTAGAAACCGTTCTGTCCGAAGAACACACAGACAGCGACGGCGGGCGCGGCGGCAAGAAACAAAATCCGCTCGTGCGGGACGGCGCGCGTGGCAACCAGCAGATAAACCGTGATGCCGATGGCGCACCACGCCAAATATGCCGGGAAATAGGGAAGCAAGCCGAACGGCCAGGCAAACAGAGCGGCATGCGGCGGGTAGGACCAGAAAACCAACTGGTACTCCTGACCCATTACGCGGCGGATCGCCTCGTTATAGACGCGGAAGTCAAACCACGGCGCCGGTCCACCGGAAAAGACAGAGCGCCCGCCCATCCAGGTATTGATGAAGTCGCGCCCGAATACGTAATGCTCGGCATCGAGCCACGGCTTGCCTGCCGGCGGCCAACCGGCGTGCACAAACACGGCGATTTCCAGCGTGACGAAGAATACGGCAGCGCCGACCGTCAATTTTGCATACAGGTCGTCGAACGCTGTCTTGCCGGGCGAAACGGATGGCGCCGCATTCTCGAGCTGCGCGGAGAATACAGACATGCGGCGAACAATGCCCGGGAGCGGTAAAAATCCGATGAAAGCCGGCGACGAGGGCGGCCGCGTCCAGCGGGCCTCCGCTGTTCGAAACGTTCGCCGGAACGATCCGACGTTCGGCAATTAATTCAATTTTAGGCGGCCTGCTAACGGTTTGGACATCGCCGGGCCAACTCGAGATTGTGCGTGCCGCGCTGCATCGCGGATCGGATCGCCGATTGTTTCGCTGTCTCATTGTTGCAAGGATTTTGTTTCGCCTGTTCGCCGCACCGGTCGATTGGTCGTCCCGCGCAGTGCGGCGGCATGCCATGCGGTAAGGTGGCATCGCGGCCGGCCCTGTCGTGATAGCGTGACGGTGCCGGAAGGGGGAACCGCATGATTTTCGCAAAACCGCGTCTACACCCATTTGGTCTCCGGGCGATCGCCGGCGCGCTCGGCGTCCTGTCGTTGACGATCTTCAATGCGCCGCTGGCCGACGCACAGAGCTATCCCAACCAAGTCATCAAGATCGTCGTGCCGTTCACCGCAGGCGGCGCGGTCGATGTGGTGGCGCGCATTGTTGCGCCGAAGCTCAGCGCGGCGTTCGGCCAACCGGTCATCATCGAAAACAAGGGCGGCGCCGGCGGCGTACTCGGGGCGACCACAGTCGCCCAGGCTGCGGCGGACGGTTACACGCTGCTAGTCGGCACCGTCAGCACGCAGGGAACGAATTCCGCCGTCTACACCAGGCTGTCCTACGATCCGGTGCGCGATTTCGCGCCGATCGTGCTGCTGTCGCAATCGCCGCTGGTGATGGAGGCCCGGCCGACGCTGCCGGTCAAGAACGTCACCGAGTTCATCGCGCTGGCGAAGCGCGAGCCCGGCAAGATCACGTTTGGATCCTACGGCGTCGGCAGCATCAATCATCTGGTGGCGGAGCTGTTCAACACCATGGCGGGCATCCAGACGCGTCATGTGCCGTACCGCGGTTCCGCGCCGATGCTGCAGGACCTGATCGGCGGCCAGATCGACTATGCGTTTGATGGCGTTTCGACCTCGGCGGGCTATATCAACGCCGGCACGTTGCGGCTCCTCGGCATCGCCAGCGCGCAGCATACGCCGGTCCTGCCGAATGCGCCGACGATCGCCGAATCCGGCCTGCCGGGCTTCGACAATCCGGTCTGGTTCGGGCTGTTCGCGCCCGCCGGCACACCGGCGCCGATCGTGCAGAAGCTCAACAAGCAGATGAACGACATTCTCGCCATGCCCGACGTCAAGCAGGCGTTTGCCAAGCTCGGCTTTGAGCCCGGCGGCGGCAGTTCGGACGCGCTGGCGCAGCGCGTCGACGGCGAGATCAAAAAATGGACCGCGCTGGTGAGGGAGAAAAATATCCATGTCCAGCCGTGACGTGACCAGTTCACCGCGCCAGATGCACCTCGGCGTTTTCTGGCTTGGAACCGGCAACCATTCGGCGGGCTGGCGCTACGACGGCGCGGCAGCGAGCAACTGCAGCTGGCCGGTCGTCCTTGAAGGCGCGCAGATCGCCGAGCGCGGCAAGTTCGACCTGTTCTTCATCTCCGATTCCGTGGTGATGAACCGCGGCGACCATCCGTCATTCATGACGCGCTTCGAACCGACCACGCTGATCGCGGCGCTCAGCGCGGTGACACGCTGCGTCGGGCTTGGCGCCACCACCTCGACCAGCTTTTCCGAGCCCTACAATGTGGCGCGCACATTCGCGACACTGCAGCACATCAGCGGCGGACGCGCCGCGTGGAACATCGTCACCAGCACCCACAATGTCGCGGCGTTGAATTTCGGCAAAGACGGCCTCGCCGATCACGATCTGCGCTACGAGATCGCCAACGAGTTCGTCGATGTGGTGAAGGGGTTGTGGGCCACCTGGGACGACGACGCGGTGGTGGCCGACAAGGCGACTGGCAAGTTCCTCGACGATGCCAAGGTGCGGGCGCTCGATCACAAGGGGCGCTTCTTCTCGGTCAAGGGGCCGCTGAACATCCAGCGCAGTCCGCACGGCGATCCGCTGATCATTCAGGCCGGCGGCTCGGCGCCCGGCCAGGAGCTTTCCGCGCGCACCGCCAATCTCGTGTTCTCCGTCGTCAACGGCGACAAGATTTCGGCGAAGGCGGCTTACGACAGTCTGAAGGCCCGCGTCGTCAAACACGGCCGCGCCCCCGACGCGGTGCCGATCCTGCCCGGCGTCATGCCGATCATCGGCGAGACCGACGAACAGGCCAAGGCTCAGCTCGACAAGCTGCAAAGCTGGCTGACGCCGAGCAATGCGCTTGCGCTGGTGTCGAACCGGATCGGTCACGACATTTCGGGTTACTCTCTCGATGCGCCGGTGCCGGAATTCCCGGCGGCCGTCAACACCGGCCAGTCGTTCTCGGCGACGCTGCTCGAACTGGCGCGGCGCGAGAAGATGACCCTGCGCGACCTCTACAACATCACGGCCGCGGCGCGCGGCCACTGGGTGATCTACGGCACGCCGGCGCGCATCGCCGACACGCTGGAAGACTGGTTCGTCAGCGGACTGGCAGACGGCTTCATCGTCATGCCGGCCTATTTTCCCGGCGCGTTCAACGATTTCGTCAATCTGGTGGTGCCGGAATTGCAGCGGCGCGGCCTGTATCGCAAGGACTATTCGGGTCCGACGCTGCGCGATCACCTCGGCATCGGACGGGAGCCGGCGGCGAGCAAAGCGGAGCTGGAGCACGCCGCTTCGGCATAACAGAAAACAATCTTCAGGGAGCCGTCATGGTCACCGAAATCGCCCAGATCGACGTCAAACCCGGCATGGAAGCGGAGTTCGAGGCCGGCGTGAAGAAGGCCGCGCCGCTCTTCCAGCGCGCCAAGGGCTGCCACGGCATGGGCCTGTCGCGCTCTATCGAGAAGCCACAGCGCTACCGGTTGTTCGTCAAATGGGCGACGGTCGAGAACCACACCGTCGACTTTCGGGGCTCGCCCGACTTCCAGGAATGGCGCAAGCTCGTCGGCCATTGCTTTGAACTCCACGCCCGCGGTCGAGCATGTGACCGAGGCAGTGCACGGCTTCTAAAAGCCGCACCGCCTCTCGGCGCGCCTACACAGATTCCGTTAGAACAGGTGCGCGGGTCCGTGTAGGTTCCCCCAATAAAACGCTCAAAAGCGAATTGGGGGGAATGTCATGGCGCTTCATCGTCGTCACGCCTTGGGGCTGGTTGCCAGCGCGGCCGCAGTCCCATTTGCACCAAAGATCGCAACGGCGCTCGACTATCCGAACCGTCCGGTGCGCATGGTCGTCGGCTACACGGCCGGCAGTTCGCCGGATGTTATCGGGCGTTTGCTCGGGCAGTTTCTGTCCGAGCGCTTCGGCAAGCAATTCATCACCGAGAACAAGCCGGGCGCCGGCACCGAACTCTCGACGGAAGCGATCGTCCGCGCCACGCCTGACGGCTACTCGCTGCTCGTGGTCGCGACGCCGAACATGATCGCGGGCCTGCTCAAGCCAACGCTGCCATTCAACTTCATCCGCGACATTGCGCCGGTCGGCTATATCTGCGCCACGCCATTCGTCGTGGTGGTGACGCCGTCATTCCCGGCCAAAAACATCGCCGAGTTGATCGCCTACGCCAAGGCCAATCCCGGCAAGGTCAACATGGCGTCGAACGGTACAGGAAACCTGACCCACATCTCCGGTGAGCTGTTCAAGATGATGGCGGGCGTCGATCTGTTTCACGTGCCGTATCGCGGCGAGATGGAGGCGCAAGCCGACCTGCAATCAGGACGCGCCCAGGTGATGTTCGACCCGATCATAGCCTCGATCGGCGCCATCAAGGCCGGCAAGCTCCGGCTGCTCGCCGTCACGACGCCGCAGCGCATCGCTTCCCTGCCTGACGTGCCAACGGTCGGCGAAACCGTGCCCGGCTACAGCGTGACCGGAGGGCTCGGCGTCGGCGCGCCGCACGGCACGCCCGACGACGTCATCGGCACGCTCAATGCGGCCATCAATGCCGGACTGGCCGATCCCAAGCTCAAGCAGCGCCTCGTCGCGCTCGGCACCATTCCGATGCCGCTGAGCCCGGCCGACTACAAAAAGTCGATCGCCGACGAAACCGCCAAATGGGACAAGGTGATCAAGTTCGCGGGCATCAAGCTCGGCTGAGAAGCCGCGCTCACGGAGTTTTCCGTTCGGTCTGCGGAGGTCCGTCGGCATACAGCGCCAGCACGTCATAGACGCCGCGATTGACCGGTGTCGGCACGCCGGCTGCGGCGCCCATCTCGACGACTCCGCCGCTGAGCCAGCGCAATTCGAGCGGCCGGCCGCGTTCCAGGTCGTGATGCATCGACGAAGTCATGTCCGCCGGAAGCCCGTCGGCGAAAGCAAGGCGTTGTTCGGCGAAGTCTTCCGGCAAGTTGACGCCGAGCGCGCGGCCGACCGCGACCGTCTCGCGCATCAGATCGAGTGCAAACTGGCGCGTGCGCGGATTGCTGCGGACCGGCCCGAGCGGCAGCCGGATGCTCGTCGTGGCGCCCGACAGTGCCACCAGGAAGCAATATTTCTCCCATATCTCGCGGCGGATGTCGGCGCTGATCTCGGCGTTGATGCCGCCGGCCCGCGCCGCCGCAAGCAACGCCTCCGCGCGCGCCGATCGCTGGCCGTCATACTCGCCGAACACGATGCGCTGCATCGTTCCGGTATGCACAATTACGCCCGGACGACCGATTGTCGTGGCAATGTAGGCGGCGCCGCCCATGACGGCATCCGCGCCAAAGACCTGGCGCAGCGTGTCGTCCTTCTGCACGCCGTTCTGAAACGAGATGATGCCGGTCCGCGGGCCCATGATCGGCAGCAGCGAACGCGCCGCGCTTTCGGTGTCCCACAGCTTGACGCCGAACAGCACCATGTCGACCGGACCGATGCCGCGCGGATCGTCGGTGGCGTTGACCTTGGGCAGCCGGATCGGTTCGTGCGCGCTTTCGATCGTCAGCCCGTCGGCCCGCATGGCGGCAAGATGCGCGCCGCGGGCGATGAACGTCACGTCGGCGCCGCCTTTGACGAGCCGCGCGCCGAAATAGCCGCCGACGCCACCCGATCCCATGATCGCAATGCGCAAGAGATTCTCCCAAAAATGGCGTGCCGCGGTCTCAGGCGCGGGCGCGCTGCTCTACGTTGGCGATGCGATCGGGCACGCCGAATTCGCGGCGGCAGACTTCGGCGAGCTTGGCAACGCCGGCGCGGATCGCCTCATGCGACGGACTGGCGAAGCACAGCCGCATGCGGCTTTTGCCGTAACCTTTGTCGGTGGTCCATTCCGGCCCCGGATTGATGGCAACGCCGGCCGCGAGCGCCGGCTGATAGAGCTTCATCGTGTCGACCACGTCCGGCAGCTTGACCCACAGGAAGATGCCGCCCTTCGGATCGTCGAATTCGGCCGCGGTGCCGAACTGCTCGTCGAGCGCGTCCATCAAGGTTTCGAGCTTGCTGCGCAGCCCGCGATTGAGCTCCGGCACATGGGCGTCGAAATGCTGCGGGCAGTATTCGCCCAGCACCATCTGCTCCAGCGCGCCGGAGCCGGCATCGGTCTTCAGCGGCAGCATGCGCGACAGGATCGGCCACGGCGCCACGATGTAACCCACGCGCAAGGCCGGCGCGATCGACTTGGAGAACGAGCCGATATGAATGACACCGCCGTGCTGGCTCATGCTGTAAAGCGCGGGCGGGCGTCTGCCGTCCCAGATCAGATCCGAATAGCAATCGTCCTCGAAGATCGGCACGCCGTGCTGCTCGGCGAGCCGAAGCATCTCATGGCGCCGCGCTTCGGTCAGGATGGTGCCGGTCGGGTTCTGCACGGTCGGGATGGTGTAGATGTATTTGGCGCGCACGCCACGGCGTTTGAAATCGTCGAGCGCCGACGCGAGCGCATCCATGCGCATGCCGTCGCGGTCGAGCGGGATGCCGACGGCGTTGACGCCGAGCCGTGTCCAGCGATTGAGCGAACCCTGATAGGTCTCGGCCTCGGTGATGATCGTGTCGCCGCGCGCCAGCAGCGCGCCGTTGACCAGATCGAGCGCCTGCAGCGATCCCGACACGATGAGAATTTCGTCGGCCGTGCAGACGATGCCCGCGGTGCGCTTGAGCTTGGCGGCCAAAAACTCGCGCAGCGGCCGGTAGCCCTGCGGCCCGCTGTCCAGGCCGTAGGTCGCAAGCGTCGCGCCCTCGCGCCGCAGCACCGCGGTCATTGCGGAGATGAGCCCATCGACCGGCACATGTTCAGGATCGTTGTTGCCGCCAACGAAGCTGTATTCGGCCAAGCCGTTCCATTTGGCGGCCGCCGCCGGCAAGCCCGGCGCCAGCAACGGCGCGAATTCGAATGAACTCATGGCGCTGTCTCCCTCGCCGCGACAGTAGCGCGTCATGGCCGGGCTTGTCCCGGCCATCCATGTCTTTAAGCTGTTCGCAAAGTGAAGAAGTGGACCCTGGCATAAAGCCGGGCGTGACGGGAGGCGGAAGCCGCACATGCGTCATCTGCGATTGATGGTTGTCCTCGTCGCCTGCTCGCTTGCCACCGCGGCACGCGCGCAATATCCCGACCACCCACTCCGGCTCGTCGTGCCGCAGGCCGCCGGCAGCGCCAGCGACACGGTGGCCCGCGTCTTTGCCAACGCGTTTGGCAAGGAACTCGGCCAGCAGATCGTCGTCGACGACCGGCCCGGCGGCGCGCTGACGGTCGGCCTCGATCTCGTCGCCAAGTCGCCACCGGACGGCTACACGCTGTGCATGGCGCCGATCGGGGCGCTGACCATGGCGCCGCATCTGGTCGCGCACCTGCCCTACAATATCGCGCGCGACTTTCAGCCGATCATGGTGGCGGAATACAGCCAGTTGCTGCTCGTGGTGTCGCCGAAGACGCCATTCAAGTCGGTGAAGGAACTGATCGCCTACGCCAAGGCAAATCCCGGCAAGCTGTTGAACGCGTCGTCGAGCAACGGCTCGCCCGGCCATGTCGCCGGCGAACTGTTCAAATTCATGACCGGCACCAACATCGTGCACGTGCCCTACAAGGGCGGCGCGCCGGCGATCAACGATCTGATGGCCGGGCGCGTCCAGGTGATGTTCGAGGCGCTCAATTCGATTGCGCCGTTCGCGAAATCCGGCCAGGTGCGGGCGCTCGCATCGAGCGGCGATCAGCGCTCGCCGGCATTTTCCAATTTGCCGACGATCGCGGAGGCCGGTGTTCCCGGCTACTCAGCGCCGGGCTGGGTCGGCGTCATCGCGCCCGCGGGCGTGCCGCGCCCCGTCATCGATAAGCTGAACGCCGCCGCCAACCGCGCCATCCTGTTGCCGGCCTTCGCGGATTGGAATGCGAAAATCGGCAATGAGCCCGGCGGCGGCACGCCGGAACAATTCGGCAAGCTGATCGCGTCCGACTACAAGAAGTGGGGCGATGTGATCGAGCGCGCGGGCATCAAGATGGAGTAGCCGTCATTCAGGGGCGCGGCTGAAAAGCCGCGAGCCCGGAATCCATAACCACAGGTCAGCGAATATGGATTCCGGACTTGCCGCTGTCGCCGCAATCCGGAATGACAAAGCGCCTTTTCCTCCCCTGAGACTCGACCCATATTGTCGGCATGGCGAAACGCCCGGGCCGCGATCCGGCCAAGCATTCGAAAAAAGATCCAGCCAAGCCGACGCGCGCCAAGGCGGCGCGGCCGGACGTACCGCCGCTCGACGATTTGCTCGCCGATCTCCTTAATCCCGGCATCGGCCGCGGCCGGGCTGGCATCGGCTCGCTGACGGGAATTGAACCGGATAAAGGCCGGGCGCCCTCCCCGCGCGAAACAGCCGGAGGAGCCGAGCAGGACGCCTCGAAGCTCGCACCGCCGCCGGATAATTCCTGGGACCGCCGCGCGGACTTCGCCAATGCGCACCGGGCCCGCAAGTCGACTCAGGAGGCGTTCGGCGAACGGCCGCAGCCGGGCTACCTGGCCAAAGGCGCCGCCGACATCGATCCGGAACTGGCCAAGGCGCTGGGTTACGACGGCAGCGATCCGTCGAAACCGCTGATCGGCGGGACGGACGACGAATCTGGCGAGGCCCCGGTCGCGCACCGCGACGAGATTTCCGACATTTCCGAGCCACGGCGCGAAAAGCGACACCGCCCGGCGCTGCAGCCGGTGACGCTCGGCGTCACCGCCTCGATGCACGCGCTGGAGAACCTCCTCCGCGAGGGCCGGTCGGAATTCCGGGAGAATCCATGGACGCCGCACCGACCGCCTCGGCCGGACAAATCCGAAGGCGGCCGCACGCTCGTCATCAAGTCGGATTTCGAGCCCAAGGGCGACCAGCCGCAGGCGATTGTCGAATTGGTCGAGGGCGTGCGCCGCAACGATCGCACGCAGGTGTTGCTCGGCGTCACCGGCTCCGGAAAGACCTTCACCATGGCCAAGGTGATCGAGCAGACACAGCGGCCGGCGCTGATTCTCGCGCCCAACAAGACGCTGGCGGCGCAGCTCTACGGCGAGTTCAAGAATTTCTTCCCCGACAACGCGGTCGAATATTTCGTCTCGTACTACGACTACTACCAGCCCGAAGCCTACATCCCGCGCACAGACACCTATATCGAGAAGGATTCATCGATCAACGAACAGATCGACCGCATGCGCCACGCCGCGACGCGCGCGCTGCTGGAGCGCGACGACGTCATCATCGTCGCCTCGGTGTCGTGCATCTACGGTATCGGCTCGGTCGAAACCTATTCGGCGATGACGTTCACCATCAAACGTGGCGAGCGTCTCAACCAGCGCCAGCTGCTGGCCGATCTGGTGGCGCTGCAATACAAGCGCTCCGGCGGCGACTTTTATCGCGGTTCGTTTCGCGTGCGTGGCGATGTGATCGAAATATTCCCGGCGCACTACGAAGATCGTGCCTGGCGGGTGTCGCTGTTCGGCGACGAAGTCGAGTCGATCCACGAATTCGATCCGCTCACCGGGCAGAAGACCGACGAACTGGAATTCGTCAAAATCTACGCCAACTCGCACTATGTCACGCCGCGGCCGACGCTGCTTCAGGCGATCTCCGGCATCAAGACCGAGCTGAAAGAGCGGCTCGACCAGCTCAATGCCGCCGGGCGGCTCCTGGAAGCGCAGCGGCTCGAGCAGCGTACGATCTACGACCTCGAAATGATGGAGGCGACCGGCGCCTGCGCGGGCATCGAGAATTACTCGCGCTATCTGACCGGCCGCAAGCCGGGCGAGCCGCCGCCGACTTTGTTTGAATATGTCCCCGATAACGCGCTGGTATTCGTCGACGAGAGCCACGTCACCGTGCCGCAACTCGGCGGCATGTATCGGGGCGACTTCCGCCGCAAGGCGACGCTCGCCGAATACGGCTTCCGGCTGCCGTCCTGCATGGACAACAGGCCGCTACGCTTCGAGGAATGGGACGCGATGCGACCGCAGACGACCTGCGTGTCGGCGACGCCCGGGCCGTGGGAGCTTAACGATTCCGGTGGCGTGTTCGTCGAGCAGGTCATTCGCCCCACCGGGCTGATCGATCCGCCGGTCGACGTGCGTCCGGCGCGCACCCAGGTCGACGACCTGGTCGGCGAGGTGCGTCAGGTGGCGCAGAAGGGCTATCGCGCGCTGATCACGGTGCTGACCAAGCGCATGGCCGAGGATCTGACCGAGTACCTGCACGAGCAGGGCATCCGCGTGCGCTACATGCATTCCGACATCGACACCATCGAGCGCATCGAAATCATCCGCGATCTGCGGCTCGGTGCGTTCGATGCGCTGGTCGGCATCAACTTGCTGCGCGAAGGTCTCGACATTCCCGAATGCGCGCTGGTCGCCATTCTGGACGCCGATAAAGAAGGCTTTCTGCGCAGCGAGACGTCTTTGGTACAGACCATCGGCCGCGCTGCGCGCAACATCGACGGCCGCGTCATTCTCTACGCCGACAGCGTGACCGGTTCGATGGAACGCGCCATGGCGGAGACCGAGCGCCGCCGCGAGAAGCAGGAGCAATACAACAAGGAGAATGGCATCACGCCCGAGAGCGTGCGCAAGGGCATCGCCGATATTCTCGACAGCGTCTACGAGCGCGACCACGTGCTGGTCGCGGCCGGCGCCGGCGCGGGCGGCGAGTTCGAGGACGCCGCCACGATTGGACACAATTTCGAGGCGGTGATCGCCGATCTGGAAACCCGCATGCGCACCGCCGCGGCCGATCTCGATTTCGAGGAGGCGGCCCGCCTGCGCGACGAGATCAAGCGCCTGCGCTCCACCGAACTCGCCGTGATGGACGACCCAACCGCCAAGGTTGTTGCCTTGCCGGTCCCTGAACGGGGAGGATCGCGCGGCGCGGGCCGGCAGGGTGGGTCGAGCAAAGTCCATAAGCCGGCGCTCGATGAGATGAGCATCGCGCTCTATCACGAAGTCGCGCCGCATCGCTCCGGAGCGGACAAGCGGAGCGCCCCGCGCAAGCCATCGCTTGATGAAATGGGTCCGGGCGTGGAATCGATTCCGGGAAAAGGCGGCACTGGCCCACGGTCGACACTGGGCCGCCCCGGCATGCGCGGCGGCTGGAAGCCGCGGAAGCGGTAACAGCTCGTCGTTGATCCGACGCCTTGGATAAGGCGTCAGTTTGAAATTTGACGGCGCATCACTATCCTTCAGGGATGCCGCCATATGCCGCATCTTTTCCCAAGGGAACGCGAGTGCGGATTGCCGAACTGGCAGTCCTGGAAGAGTTCAAGCGCACTTGGACGCTCCACCATCCATTGCAGCCGGAGCAGTTTGAGTGCGCGGGAAGGATCGGCGTAGTAAGAGCCGTGGGTTACTACCACGGCGGAGATGTACTCTACTGGTTTGAGGAACTACCAGGCACCTGGCATGAGTGTTGTCTCACGAGAGTTGCCTAGTTCTCCCCAAATCTCAAACTGGGTCACTACGGGCCCTTGCCGTTTGTATCATTAGATGATACATTGGTTCATGATCCGAGGGTTCAAGGATCGTGTAACCTAGGCGGTATTTCGAGGCGAAAGCCCAAAGGGCTTCCCATCTGATCTGGTCAAGATCACGCGCCGCAAACTCGGCTATCTCGACGCCGCCATCGACCTGAGTGACTTGCGGCAACCGCCGGGCAATCGTCTCGAAGCGCTCAAAGGTGATCGCCAAGGCCAACATTCGATCCGAATCAACGACCAGTTCCGAATTTGCTTCCGATGGACGCCGCAAGGCCCGAACGACGTCGAAGTGACCGACTATCATTAGGAAACGTACCATGCCGAAAAAACTTTCGCCGCTCCATCCCGGCGAAGTGTTACGCGAGGAGTTCCTCGTGCCGCTCGGCCTTTCGGCCGGGGCGCTTGCCAAGGCAATGGGCGTGCCACGCACACGGGTCGAGCGCATAGCCGCCGAATCGATCGGCATTACAGCCGACACGGCGCTGCGGCTCGGCAGAGCGCTCGGCACATCGGCGCAGCTCTGGCTCAATCTGCAAAATCGCTTCGACGTGGAAACCGCGGAGCGGTCGATCGGCAAACAGCTTGCGCGTATCTCCCGGGTGAAGGCAGCGTAAGACAAACCCCCGGCGACGCCGCCTCAAGTGTAGTATTCTGGCTTCATTGCGAGCCGGCCTACTGAGGAGGGTATTCACCCATGGCCTATTGGCTTCTGAAAACCGAGCCGGAAGAATTTTCCTGGGAGCAGCAGGTCAAGCGCGGCGCCAAGGGCGAGGCGTGGACTGGAGTGCGCAATTTCAGCGCGCGGAATCATCTCAAGGAGATGAAGAAGGGCGACAAGTTTTTCTTCTATCACACCGGAGACGAAAAGCAGGTGGTCGGCATCGGCGAGGTGATCCGCGAAGCCTTTCCGGACCCGACCGCCAAGGCGGGCGAAGCCTGGATCGCGGTGCAGACCGCAGCGGTCGAGCCGGTCCCGAAGCCGGTGACGCTTGCGGCCATCAAGGCCGAGCCGAAGCTCAAGGACATGGCGCTGGTGAAATACTCGCGCCTGTCGGTGCAGCCGGTGAAGGACAGCGAGTGGAAGCTCGTCTGCAAGATGGGCGGCGTGAAGGCGTGATTCCGTTCCGGCGATGCGTATTCAATTACACGGAGCGCAAGAACCCCTGAGCCGTCATGCCCGCGCTTGTCGCGGGCATCCACGTCTTGGCAGCCGACAAACCCGAAGACGTCGATGGCCGGAACAAGTCCGGCCATCCGCATTTTTGCATCGTCGGGCACAGACGGGCAATAAGGGGCAAAAAGTCCTGCATTTCCGGCCATTTCATAACCGTTCACTATGCCGCCAAATCGGGCTTGCACGGGCAGGAACGGGAACTAAATTGTGTGTCACGGTGTATGTCACAGATCGCCGGTTCGCGGCGGCAAAACCGCGAGGAAAGACCATGCCCCGCATCAATCAAGATCGCGTCGACCAACTGGTGCGCCACGGTGCACCGGCGAAGGTCTCAGTCTGCGAGGCAAGCTTGTACCTTTGCGTCCGCGGTCCCGGCAAGGGCTACTGGGTGCATCAATACCGCGAGCCCGGCACGGGAAAACTCCGTGGCATCGGGTTCGGCAGCGCGTCCAAGGTGACGCTAGCATCGGCGTTGAAAGCGCGCCGGCGCTTCGATCCTAAAAATCCGACGACGTGGCCCAAGCATCGCCGCGAAGCATTAGAAAACGGCACCGTCAGAACGCCTCGCGCAACCTCGACGGAGCTCGCTGGCGTGACGTTCGCCGCGGCGCTGGAGACGTGGCTCGAAAGGGACGGTAAGCAATGGTCGGCGAAGGGCGTCAAGGCGCGCCGCGGCCTGGCGCGATTGGGCGGTCTTGCATCCAAGGATATTGCGGCCATCACTCAGGATGACGTGCTCGCGGGGCTCGCGGGCGAAACGCCTCGCCAGCATCAAGACAAACGCGGATGGCTGGCCGATCTCTTCTCGTTCGCCAAGACCAAGGGCTGGCGCACCGGTGACAACCCTGCCCGGTTTGACCGTGACACGGTGCACGGCTTCGAGCGGCCCGTCAAAGATCACCACCACCACGCGGCGGTCCCTTGGGCGGAACTGCCGGTGCTTTACCGCGCACTCCCGGACAACGACATCGGCCGTGCGTTGCGGTTCCAAATCTTGACCGCGGCACGACCCGGCGCGGTCGAGAAAGCGACGTGGGGCCAAATCCAGGGCGACAATGGCACGTCGTCTTGGGTCTACCTGATCCACAAAGGCAAGGGCCGCAATAAAGAGCCGCGTGAGTTTCGGCAGCCGCTATCGCGGGCGGCGCTCGCCCTGCTCGGTGAACGCGGCAAGCCGAACGAGAAAATCTTCGGCAAGCTGCCCCGCAACAACGCGTTGCTCAACGCGGCGAAGGCCGTTCGGCCGGACGCGACCGCGCACGGCATGCGCGCCGCATTCAAGACGTGGTGTCAGGACACCGGCAAGGATGACATCCTTTCGGACATCGCCATGTCGCACCTCGTCCGCGACGAAATTTGGCGCGCCTACGCGCGGTCGGACCTGATCGAGAAGCGTCGCGAATTGATGGAGAAATGGGCGGCATTTGCGCAATCTTAGCGGCCCCAAAAGGCTACGAATTTGGGGGTCAGGAGTTCGAATTTCTTCGGCGCGTCAGTTTCTTGCGTTTTCCATGTGTTTCACACGGCATTACACGGCAAACAGAAGCCAGCTTCGTCTCTTAATCAGCGGGTCCAAGGTTCGAATCCTTGTGCGCCACATTGATCCCACTACGTTTTTTTCGGTTTCACAACAGAACAAACTAGAACATGCTGGACTAGTTGGGGAGGTCAGTTGGGAGTTTTTGTTCTCCTTTCGAGCTTGCGGATGGCGCTCTCGGCGAGCGCGGATCGCGATGCAGATAATGGGCGTCGAGGATCGAACGGACGTCACGGAGGCCGTGGCCGGTGATGGTCGCAATCTCAGCTTCCGTGCACCCGGCGAGCGCTAGGCGGGTTACAGCGGTACCGCGTAGGTCATTGAAGGTGACCCCAACAACTCCAGCTTTCTGGCACGCTTTCCGCCATGACGTGCGAAAACCATCCGAAGTCCAAGGCTTCTTGTCAGTGGACATCAAGATAATCGGGCCATGCTTCGTCTTCGTCATTTCATCGAGCAGCGCCTTTAAAGGGGCGCCGATTGGAATTGATACGCGGGTGCCCGTCTTTGATTGGCGCAATCGGATATGCGTGCCGTCGTAAGCCGACCACGGAAGGCGGAGCAGGTCGCCCTGCCGCTGGCCAGTCCACAGCGCGAGCAAAAGCGGCAAATGCAGATGCGACGGCGCGTGCTTTAGGAAGCTTACCTCGTCGTCCTCTGTCCAGATCTTTTCGTTGCGCTATACGCGATAAAGTCGTCCTCCCCTCTATAAGGATTTAGAAATCAATCCGCGATCAAGTGCCCAAGATAGGACGCGCGCGAGCACGGTCCACGCATAATCACCCTGTCGCCGGCCCGATGTTTCGGCAACTGTGTCACGCCAGCCCTTGAAGAGGCCACGGGTCCGGCGATCGCTAAGCGCCAAAAGTGGGAAATCCGAAAATTTCTTTTCAATACGTTTGATCAGCCCAATGTAGCTGCGGCGAGTACTCTCAGCGAGGCCCGTGAATTCGGATTCGCCTGGTACTGTTGCAGAAGGCTCAAGAGCGTGCCTGTAGGAGCAACTACCTTCCGCGCCACGGCCTCGTTGTAGCTCGCAATGAATTCGGGGGGACCCAGCTCACCCCGCAGAGGTGGACCACCTTTCCAAGCGTAGTAGTAAGTCTCGAAGGAGCCATCGGCGAGCCTCTTCGTTACACGGTTGATGCCCTTAAGTCTCACGCGCATGGTCAGCCATCCATCGATCAAGCGGATGTGTATCCCCTAGTGCGGGTTTGCCGGCTACAACGACGATCTTCCCATCCTTGTCGACCTCAACACGTTCAATTTCGACGCCGGCGGCTCGTGCGCCCTTGACAGCGCGCATTACATCAGTCTGGCGAAAAATGTGGGGGTGGCGCGACAAGTTAACCTATCCGAGCGTCCGGGGCCATTATCTAAAGCATATGAACAGCTGTGTCGTCTAACCCACCCAACCGCATTTGACACGGGGTCCAATTTCTCAATTTCTTTTTGAATTGGGACTGCGAAATCGCAAATGCCGAGCTGTGCTTAGCAGTTGATTTAACCGTCGCAATAGAAAAAATGCCGGATGACAGCCACAAAGCTAGTCTGCGTTGAGAACATTGGTTTCACTCTTGGCACCCTCTGATGGGTTCTATTTTCCGACACGAGCGCATGATCCGATTCGCATTTGGCGGGGGTGTGGTAAGGTGAGCGCCTTCAGGGACTTCTCGCCGCTTCAAGTCGATCGGCGATAGTAGCCGGTGATAGGCTGGCAGCGTACTTCACGAGACGTATGGCCTCTGATCGCCTTGATGATCGGAAATTGCAGCGCCCAGAGGTAGCCCGCGGCGAGCAACGCACAGCCAGCCGCAAAGAGCCATAATGTCCTGCTCTGCGGTGAGACTTGACGTCACGCAGGAAAAGTCCGGCAAAGACCCCGAGCAAACAGGTGGCAATCGCGGGCAGCGTGCTGAGCATGCCCTCCGGATCGCGGGTGAAGTCATAAAGCCTACCGGGTAGAAAATTGCGATCAACCCAATTCGCGATGTTGGTGTCAGCGGCGAACGAGCCGGCGCCGATACCCGGCACTGGCACGAATGTCATGATAGCCCAGTAGCCGACAAGCAGCACGTAGAAAGGCGGCGATCATGCCCCGGAGATTGAGTTTCAGGAACAGGACTGAGGTGAAGGTAACAGATTGTCATGCGTTGCAGTACGCCAAGCAGCCGGACGTCCCACCAGTGCCGGCCGATACTGCCGGAGGCAATCAAGCCCAGCACGAAGAGCAGCAGCGACCGGCGCGCTACTCGCCAATCGGCCCGGCATTGCCTTCCCGTTTGACGAGCCGGGCAGCGAAAGCACGATTGAGATGCCGGTCACGAAAATGAATAGCGGAAAAATGATGTCGTAGACGTAGCCCTGCCAGGGGACGTGAGCGAACTGGGTACCAAGAAAGCTGCCGAAGGCGCTAACGGTCGGACCTTTGCCGCTGGTCATCTCAGCAAGCGCGGCCGCGGCGCTATTGACGCCGAACAGCCAGAACATATTGATGCCCGCAAGGCATCGATCGACCCGATCCGGCGAGGCTGCGGGACCTGTGCCTGGTCGACGTGGCGCATGAGCGAGACCACCGGCTGCAAATTGTCAATCCATGCCGGCAAAAAGCCGGCATCTTCAAGGTGCCTATGTCCGAAGAACAGTAGTTTCGGCGTGATCCACGTCAACCGTGGAAACCACCGGCAGCACAAAGCGTCAGTCGCTGCCGGGTGGCGGCGTGTCGGAAGTTCTGGCATGAACGGACATGGCCGGTGTCGGCGAAAGCGCGCGAACGAATGATGTGGTGGACGGTGCCCCGCTCCCCCCGGCAGCGAGCTCCGATAGGGTGATCGTTGCCAACGAATCACATCAGGGAGC
>CAVXNW010000006.1:0-126117 GCA_963763255.1 uncultured Alphaproteobacteria bacterium | reverse complement strand
GTCTCCGCTTTCTTCGATGTCATGTTGTTCTCTTTCAGAGTGTATTGATGAGTTCTCCGCAAGCGAATGCCTGACGGAGGTAGTACAGCGCCTCGCGGTGTACGCGGTGCCCTTCCATGACTGGTTGGGACATGGGTGCGATGAACGCGAACTGCCTGCCCCACTCATAAAGCCAGTTGTCGGGATAATCGTCGAAGCGTGCAGGCGCGCCGGAGCGCGCATCGTCAACGCCAGCTCTGAAGGCGGTGCTCCGGATGATGGCGCTATCTGAAATTTTTGAAGTCTTGGCTTGAGGCATGGCTAACGCGCTGCCTCCCGCTGCCTGTCGATTGCAACGACCTGTTCTCGCGAGAAGAGCCACTTCTGCACACTCGCTCGACGATAAAGCACCGTGCGACCGACTTGTGTCCGGGGTGGTCCAATGCCCAGGACCGCCCAACGGTCGAGCGTGCGCGGATTCCGCTGCAACTGCTCGGCCAGTTCGTCCTTGGTTAAAAACTCTGAAAGGATCGGTTCGTTGTACATTGCGATCACCTGCACGCTCTTTAGCGAGCGTAGATCGCAATTTTTTGGAGATTCACGTAAGAGGAATAATTACAGAAAATGGGAAGGGAATCTCCCTCCTAAACGTCTTTGTCGAACGACGACGGTCCTCGCCCGCCGGAGTTTTACAACTATCGAATGCGAGCATCTTTGATGGCATCAATCACGCTCTCGTATTCAATATGGCGGCGGCGTAGCGCGGTCCGAAATTCTATGGCGAACTGGAGAAGCGGTTCGCCCGACTGCAACGAACGAGCGCGGGCAGCTCTGATCGAATCGATCACGCTCCTGTATTCGATATTGCGGCGGCCTAACGCGATCAGAAATTCCATAACGAACCGGGCAAACGGTCCGTCGCCTGACCCCGGCTTCGAGCTGGTCGTATCGCGTATAGCTGCCGTATCTAAGGGCGCTAAACTTGCCATCATTTTCTCGAACGCAACTTCAATGTCGAGCACCTCTACGGAACGGGCATTGTCCTCGATCTCTTCGTTCGTCACTTCCCGCCATGACGAGCATAGATCGTCGCCAACATCGTCTTGATTTGCGTTATCAGCCAACGGCGGCCACTCGTCATCAAATGGCGACGGCCCCCACTTGTCCGCCGCAGCGCGCGTCAGAGACCAAGTCCGTGCATCCTTAATCGCATCAATCACGCTCTCGTATTCGATATTGCGGCGGCCTAGCGCGGTCAGAAATTCCATAACAAATTTGGCAAATGCTCCGTCGCCTGCCCCCGGCTTCGAGCCGGTCGCATCTCGATACACAGCCGCCAGTGCCTCGATAAAGTTCCGAGGCATAATTGCGGTTCCTTTGGGTCTCCCCCGCCTCGTGGGCACATTGTCTGCGGCGCGTATGGCTGCAGTTTCCAAGGTGGCTAGACTTGTCACCACCTTCTCGAACTCGCGTTGGATGTAGAGCAAGTCTACGAAATGCCCCTTTGCCTCTGCATATTCGCTCGTACCTTCCCACCACCCCGAGATTAGATCATCCGCAACATCGGATTGGATCGCGCCACTGATCACGCCGCGAGCCCGCTGTAGAACCTTAGCAATGTCGCGCAATTGTGCCTGACGGTCGGCTGGTTTTGTAACCTCTTGCTTCACCCATTCCCAATGAAAATATTGACTGGCGAGACCTTCGAGATGAAGACGCCATGCTCTATCGGCATCGAAGGGCATTGGTTTGGTGCCGTCAGCATCGACCGGGACGGACTTGAGACCGCGCTCATGTCCATCGCGCAGAATGGCGAGAAGTGCATCCTTGTGACGGCCGAACTCCGCTAAGCCAGTCTCAATCGCTTCCAGCAGGGCCTTCGTCTCGGCGTCGTACTCTGGTCGTTCATATGTAATAGCGCCGTCCCAAATCGTGACCGTCTTGGGTTCGTCGGTCATGGCTTAAGCTCGCGCGCGATGTTCGGCGATTATCGCGACGCTTGACGGTGTTGGGTTTAGAATGCGCTCGACCATCGCCGCGAGTTTTTCAAGTGCGTCTCGCTTTTCAGCGGCGTATGAATGCCGGTCGTAAGTGCCTTCCACACCGGCAATGACGTGCCCAAGCACTCGCTCTGAAATGTCCGGCCGCACGCCAGCGCGCACCATCAAAGTCTTCGCAGTTCGGCGCAGATCGTGAAGGGTCCAATTCGGGATTGGCTCAACCTTCGCCCCTTTCGTAGCCTGCTTCTTCATGGCTGCGAATACGGCCTTATCCAGCTTAGCCTTGCTCTTGCCAAAGCCTGAGAATGGCGTCTCAGCCCGCGATGGAAAGACGAAATCGCAATCATCGAGTTTCGGCTGAGCCTCAATAACGGCAAGCGCGGCCTTTGATAAAGGAACAAAATTCGGTCGTTTTGTCTTGTACCGCTCGGCCGGGATTTCCCATATCGTGTCCTCACCGATTTCCCTTCGGCTCATCTGGGCAATCTCATCCCTCCGCTGCGCGGTTAGCAAAAGCGTTTTGACCAGTGCACCGAAAGTTCCAGGTTCGCCAAGGACCGGCCAGATGATACGGATTTCCTGATCGGACAAGATGCGCGTGCGGGAACGCTCTTTTGGCTTTATCCTCGCCATGCCGCGCACAACCGGCACGTTGAATTGGTCGTCTCGGGCCGCGTACCAATTAAAAGCCTTCCGGAGATAGGCAAGGGTACGATCTGCCATGACGAGACCGTTTTCATCTTCGATTTTGTCGAGCATTTCGTTGATGTGTGAGCGGCGAACCTCATAAACGCTTAACTTGCCGATGCGAGGTTTCACGAGACGGTTAAAGGCGCTTTCGTATTCATCGGCACTGCGCAGTGGTTGGTTCTTGTTGCGGACATAGCGGGCCACGAAATCATCAAGCATCGATGCGACGCTTGCCGTGGACGGCGGGGGCGTACGATCCTCAACCGGATTTTCCCCTCGATCTACGCGTTGGCGCAGACCCCGTGCCTCGCGTACGGCTTTGAGCGCCGACCAATCTGGCCAAGCACCGATGGTGAAGCGATGTTCGCGTCCGCGGAGGCGGTAGTTCAGCACAAAAGCGCGGGCGCCGCTTGCGGTGACACGGACACCGAATCCACGAGGTGCTTTGGCGCCTTGGATCACGGCGCCCGCAAAATAGGTGACACGATTCCCCTTTGCCGGGACCTGCAGTCGCTTGACTGTCTCTTCGTTGAGTTTGCCGCTTGTCATGGTACACGTGTCCGCACTATGTCCGCACAATCAATTTACCCGACTGTCTGTCGTTAAGTGCTAGATGTCAGCGGGTGTCTGCAAGAATGTCGGTGAAATATGGCTAATAATGTGCGGACACAAGGAGTTGTCAATCGGTCAAGGACTTAGCTAAAAGTGGTGCGCGTAACTCTTAATCAGCGGGTCCAAGGTTCGAGTCCTTGTGCGCCCACCACTTATGTCTTCGACGATGACTGGGGCTCGGGCCGTGCAACGAGTTCCTTTGCGGCCCACAGTGAGTGGTGCTGCTTCGCCCAGTTGGCGTCGACTTCGCCGCTTGCCATCGCCTCCCAGCCGCCCTCCATGCCGACGGCTCCGATATAAATGTGGGCGACGATGAGCGCCACATAGGCGATTGCGATCAGCGCGTGCAGGATCTGAGCGATCTGCATGCCGAGGATGTTGGTCCAGTAAAATGGAAACAGCAAAAACAGTCCCGTAATCGTCACGCCGGCTGTACCCAGCATCGCGCACCAGAACAGCGCCTTCTGGCCGCCATTGAATTTTTCCGCCGGCGGATGCTTGTGACCGATCATGCCGCCGCCTTCCTTGAACCATCGGATATCGACGGCAGTCGGAATGTTCGCCTTGGCCCACAGAGCAAACATGGTGGCGACGCCGAGAACGAACGGTAAGCTCGAAAAATCGTGCGCGTATTTGGCCATCAGGGACCAGCGCGAAAAGGCTTCGGGGCCAATGAGCGGCAACAGGAATTCCCTGCCGAAAGTGATGTTCAAGCCGGTCACCGCGAGCACAACGAAGGCGACGACAATCAGCCAATGCACGAACCGCTCGAAGCCACTAAAGCGCAGAATCTTGCGTCCGGAGCGGCCGCCCTCGATCATCAGAGGACCCAGGGTGAAATAGGCCAAAGCCAGAACTGCGGCGACGCCGAGAATCACGAGCGTGCCGATCCAATGCATCCACACCCCGGTAACAAGTCGCCAGGTCCGTCCGAGCGGCTGCTCGATGACGTATGATTTCGTGTCCGCAATGGTGCCGCGTCCGCGAATGAAATAATGATCCTTCAGGAGTTGCTGTTCCTTGACGGCCTGGGCGTTCGGATTGACGACGCTCGATGTCTGGGCGGCGCTCGGGCCGAGGCCGGCGAAAATCAGGAAGCCGATCGCGGCGAGGACGAGCCGGAGATGTCGGACAAGCAGTGTCATAGAGCGTGCTTCCTCGTTCCCTTGCGGACAAACTCAGCCCGGTACGTCCTCGCCGTAAGCGGTTTGCCAGCCCCACGCGCCCGAACCGTAGCCTCGTGTCGTCACGCGATTTTTGTAGATGCCCTCGACGATCTCCCCGTCGCCCGCCAGCAGTGCCTTGGTCGAACAGACTTCCGCACACATTGGCAGCTTGCCCTGGGCCAGCCTGTTGGCACCGTATTTTTCGTACTCAACCGGCGAATTGTCGGGCTCGGGACCTCCGGCGCAGAACGTGCATTTATCCATCTTGCCGCGCGACCCGAAGTCGCCGACGCGCGGATATTGCGGCGCGCCGAACGGACAGGCGTAGAAGCAATAGCCGCAGCCGATGCACAGATCCTTGTTGTGCAGGACCACGCCGTCGTCGGTCGTATAGAAGCAATCCACCGGGCACACCGCGGCGCAGGGCGCGTCGGTGCAATGCATGCAGGCCATTGAGACGGAACGTTCGCCGGGCTCGCCGTCGTTGAGTGTTACGACTCTGCGCCGGTTGATGCCCCACGGCACTTCGTTCTCGTTCTTGCAGGCCGTGACACAGGCGTTGCATTCGATACAGCGGTCCGCGTCGCACAGAAATTTCATCCGCGCCATCGGTAATCTCCCTAAGCCGCGCTGACCTGGCACAGCGTCGTCTTCGGCTCCTGCATGCCTGTTGCAGGATCGTAGCCATAAGTCGTGAGCGCATTGGCGCTTTCGCCCAGAACAATAGGGTCGGTGCCGGCTGGGTAATTGGCGCGCAAATCCTTGCCGTCGAACCAGCCGCCGAAATGGTAGGGCATCCAGACGACGCCCTTCGCCACGCGCTCGGTCACTAACGCCTTGACCTTGGCCCTGGCGTTCGGCCCGGTCACCCAGACCCAGTCGCCGTCTTTGACGCTGCGTTCGGCGGCGTCCGCCGGGTTGATCTCGGCGAACATCTCCTGCTGCAATTCAGCGAGCCATTTATTGGAACGGGTCTCCTCGCCGCTGCCCTCGAATTCGACGATGCGGCCTGTGGTGAAGACCAGCGGAAACGCGCGACTCACTCCTTTGGCCACGCCGGCCTTTTGCAGCGAAGCGCCGATGTTGGGCAGTCGAAACTGCTTGGCGTCCGGATAGGTCGGATACCTGGCGACGAGGTCGGGGCGCGGCGTGTTGATCGGCTCGCGATGCACCGGGACCGGATCCGGCAGACCAAAAGCGTTCATGCGCGCCTTGGCATTACCGTAGGGGACGCAGCCATGCTTGAGCGCCACCCGGACGATGCCGCCGGACAGATCGGTCGACCACGAAACCGTATCGGGATTCACTCCACCGATCGCCTGGATTGTCGCCAATTCGGCCGCACTGAGTTCCGTGTCCCAACCCAGCTTTTTCAGCACCGCATAGGTGAATTCGGGATACCCATCCTTGATGTCGGAGCCCTTTGAGTACGACCCTTCGGCCAGCAAATTCGCGCCGTTGTATTGGACCCCGAAGCGGGCGCGAAAGGTGCCGCCGCCGTCCATGACGTGCAGATTTGTATCGTAAAAATTCGCCGAGCCGGGATGTTTAAGCTCCGGCTTGCCCCAGCAGGGCCATGGCAGTCCGTAGTAATCGCCTTTGCAGGGTCCGCCGGTGGCGCGCAGCGTAACAAGGTCGAAGTCCTTCTGGTTCGCCATGTGCAGCTTGATGCGCTCTGGCGACTGACCGGTGTAGCCGGTACTCCAGCCGCCGCGGTTGATCTCGCGCAGAATATCTTCGGGAACAGGCCGATCGCTTTCGACGGCGATGTTCTTGAACATCGTGTCGGCGAAGCCAAGCTTCTTCGCCATGAGATAGATGATCTCATAATCGTCCTTGGTCTCGAACAGCGGCTTGACGATCTGCTCACCCCACTGAATCGAACGGTTCGATGCCACGCGCGAGCCCGAGCTTTCGAACTGCGTGCAGGCCGGTAGCAAATATGTGCCGTCCTTGCGCCCGGCCTCGACCGAAAGTGAGGCCCAAGTGGTCGGATGCGGATCGACCACAACCAGCAGGTCGAGCTTGGCCATCCCCTTCATCGCTTCGGGAATGCGGCCGATGGCATTGCTGCCGAAGCCTGTAACCCACAAGGCGCGCAGATTGTCTTTCTGGTCCACCTGGGATCTCGGCAGGAGTACGCCGTCGAACCAGCGGCTGATCGGAATCCCGGGCGTCTCCATGTTCTGTTTGGAGACAAAGCGAGATTGCAACGAGTTGTAATCGACCTGCCACACGCGGCTCCAATGCCGCCATGCGGCTTCGGTCAGCCCGTAGTAGAACGGTAGCGATGTGATATCGAGACCGCAATCGGTTGCGCCCTGGACGTTGTCGTGGCCGCGGAAAATGTTGGCGCCGAAGCCGGGGCCGCCGACATTGCCGGTGAGCAGAAGCGCAATGGCGGCCGCGCGGACGTTGGCGGTGCCGACGCTGTGCTGGGTGACGCCCATGCACCAGATCAGCGTTGCCGGTTTTTGCGTCGCGAACATCTGCGCGACTTTCTTGAGTTGCTCGCCCGGAACCCCGCTCACGCGCTCGACTTCGGCGGGCGTCCATTTTTCAATTTCCTTGCGCACCTCATCGAAGCCGTAGACGCGCTGCGCAATAAACTGCTTGTCTTCCCAGCCGTTCTGTAAAATGTGCCACATCATGCCGTAAAACACTGGAATATCGGTGCCAGGACGCAATCGCACGTATTCGGTCGCGTGAGCGGCGGTGCGCGTAAGTCGCGGGTCGACGACAACGAAATTGGCCCGATTGAGCTCGGCGCCCTCGAGAATATGCTGGAGCGACACCGGGTGGGCGCGGGCCGGATTGCCACCCCAGATAAGAATGGTCTTGGAATTGCGGATGTCGTTGTAGCTGTTGGTCATGGCGCCATAGCCCCAGGTATTGGCGACGCCGGTGACCGTTGTGGAATGGCAGATGCGGGCTTGGTGGTCGACGTTGTTGCTGCCCCAGAGAGCCGCAAATTTGCGGAACAGATAAGCGCCTTCGTTGGTCATCTTGGCGGAGCCGAGCCAGTAGGCCGAATCGGGCCGGACTTCTGGCGAATGTCCAACAGCTTGTCGCCGATCTCGCTGATCGCCTGCTCCCAGCTGATCCTCGTCCATCGGCCGCGGACGATCTTCATGGGATATTTGAGACGTCGCTCGCCGCTGACGAGTTCGCGGACGGCCGCGCCCTTCGCGCAAAACGAACCGCGGTTGATCGGGCTTTCCCAGGCTGGCTCCTGGCCGATCCAGACATCGTTGGCGACTTCGGCCAAAACGGTGCAGCCGACCGAGCAATGCGTGCAGATGCTCTTGCGCACCGTCACGGCCGCGCCCGCGGGCGGCGGTGCGCCGGCCGTTGCTTTGCGTATCGAGCCGAGCGGGAGCGAGCCGAGCGTGGCCAGCCCGCCGGCGACGCCGGATCGGCGTAAGAACGTGCGGCGATCGAGGCCGCCTTCGGGTGGCGCATCCTGGAATAGGCGTCCTTTGCGCGTCCGATGTTCGCTTCGCCTGATCAGCACGGTGTCTGCCTCACTTTGGGTAGCGATTGACCCGGTAATAGGTCTGTACTTCGGGCGAATCGGCGCGGTAGCGCGATTTTCGCTTCTCGTCTTCGTTTTTAGGAGCCGCTTGCGCGGCGTCCGGGACGGAGCCCGTTATCGCCGCACCCGCACCGACACCGAACGCGCGCAGGACGTCACGTCGCCGCGCCAATGTCTGCCGGCCGCTCGTCTCGTTCGGCATTTTGTTGCTCCAACCAGTTGCCCTTTTCTTTGTCAGTCAGTCTAAAGGCGTGGGCCTCGATCTCGATAAATTGCTGCCCCAACGCACCGACGCGGCGGTAAAAGTTCGCATTCTTCGCGGTTTGCAGGTCCGTAAAGAAGCGGCCGATCCAGGGCGCGAGATGTTTCTCGAATACGCCGCGATCCGCCCCGAGGGGCGTATCGAAACGTCGGTCCACCAAACCCGCCATGATCTCACACAACAGAGCGGCATGATCTTCCGGTTCGCTGCAGCGCTCCGCTTGCGAGAGCCCAAGCATCGTCAAATCGGCGCGCAATTGCGCCAGCGGTGCGGCGTGAAGCGCGCCGGTCATGTAATGGGAGCCGTAGGGCATAAGCTCGCCACGACCGACGCCGACGAACAGGTCAAAAAATTCGCGTTCGATCTGCTCGCGATCCACGGCCGCAGCGGCCCCTGCGAGTGCGGCATGCGCCTGACCAAGAGGACTTACGTCGCCTGTAAGTCCGGCAATTTCGGTGAGAAGATCGCCATTCGGAACTCCAGCAAGCAAGACCGCCAGCAGCGCGTATTCTTGCGCGCGAGCCCGCTCGATTTCATCGACAATGAGCCCGGACCCGTCGGAATGCACTTTCGGCCTCACATCGCCTCACCCTCACTGCTTTACAGCGGATGAGAATCGCTCGATGTTTAGCATGTAGTGATGATCGTTAAGCCTAAGGGATTCTACCTAGAAGAATTTTCGGTTCGGGTCTGGGTTGCGACCGGTGTCTCGTCGATTTTTGATTGGGGCTTCGTGCCAAACTCGGCTCGAGCCGGGGAAAGTGCCGTATCGAAATTGCCAAACAGTTCACCAACTAGGCGCTCCAGATCCGGTGTGAGCTTGAGCGGCCCGAAGCCCGGCACGCCGTCGGGCTTGGTGAAGTCCCACTGGTTATCGGCGATGCCGACGAAATCGCGAATTGCCGGATCGGCCAGCCAGGCACGCCGCAATGCTACACGCGTCAAATCGGCCGGGACGCCAGCTTTCAGAAACGCACGGACGTCGGTCGCGGCGTCGATTGTCTCGACTGGCGGCAAACTCTCAGGATTTAGCGTCGGTGGAGCACCCTGGGGCGCGGCCGCACCGCTTTCATCGCGCGGTTTCTCGGCCGTGCGCGCATCGTCGCGCGCGTTCGCGCGCTTGCGGCGCGACCATCGCTGCAGAAATATTTGGATTGACGACACCGGATCGCTCACTTGCGAACCTCTACGAACATCTGCGCCGGCCACATTAGGGAAGGGTGCCTTTCAACAACATGTGACACCTCAGGATAGGGCGGCTATAGTTATTACACACTTGGTGCACCGCTGTTTGTCCTTAATCAAGCCATGACTGACCGCCGGCCGAACGTTCTGCTTTGCTCGTGTGAGGACACGATGCCGATCGACGCGGACGCCGTGCGGCGAGGGTGTCCCGGCGCCGGCATCAAAACCGCAAGACAACTGTGCCGCGCTGAGCTTGAACGCTTTCGTTCCGCGATAACGGAGGATCCACCGCTTATCGTCGGATGTACGCAGGAAGCGCCACTCTTTCGAGAGACGGCCGCTGAGCACAACGCGAATTCGCCTCTCTTCGTCAACGTGCGCGAAACAGCGGGCTGGTCCGACCATGCGGTGGATGCCGGACCCAAGATGGCGGCGCTGATTGCCGCCGCGGCTGAACCGAATCCGGAACTGCCGTTCGTCCGTCTGGAAAGCTCGGGTGTCGTTCTGATCTACGGGCGCGACGAGCAGGTGATCGAAGCTGGAGCGTTGCTTCAGGATCATCTCGATGTCACTGTGCTGCTCGGCCGGCCCGACCATATCCTGCCGCCGCGCGTGACCGATTTTCGGGTGGCGCAAGGCACGATCCGCTCCGCATCAGGCTATCTCGGCAATTTCGATATCGTTGTCGATGGCTTCGCGCCTTCAACACCATCCTCGCGCGATTTACTCGCATTTGGCCCGCCGCGTGACGGCGCCAAATCGCACTGTGACGTCTTGCTCGACATATCCGGCGGTCCTGCGCTGTTTGCCGCGCCGGACTTGCGCGATGGCTATGTGCGGGCCGATCCCGGCGATCCGGCCGCAGTCTTGCGTGCCGTGCTCAAGGTGCGCGATCTGGTCGGCACGTTCGACAAGCCACTTTACATCACCTTCACGGCGGATCTGTGCGCGCATGCACGCTCGCGCATTGTCGGCTGCCGGCGCTGTCTCGATCTCTGTCCGACCGGTGCAATCGTACCGGCAGGTGACAGCGTTGCAATCGACGAAGCAATTTGCGCGGGCTGCGGGGAGTGCGCTGCGGCCTGCCCAACGGGCGCCGCCGCCTACGCGCTACCGCCGATAGACGCGCTGATGCGCAAATTTCGCACCCTGCTGACAGTCTATCGCGAGGTCGGTGGCCAAAATCCGATCCTGGTCATTCACGATGACGAACATGGCGGCGCGATGATCGACGCGCTTGCGCGGTGCGGCTCCGGCTTGGCGGCAAATGTGCTGCCGGTCGCCGTCAACGAAATAACGCAGATTGGGATTGAAATTATCCTCGCGGCGTTCGCTTACGGCGCCAGCGACGTGCGGTTGGTCGCACGCGGAAAGCCCCGGCACGATATTGCCGGGCTGCACAAGACCATCGCGTTCGCTGAATCGATTCTCGACGCGCTCGGCTACGGCTCAGTAGCGACCATCGAAACGGACGATCCCGACGCGCTTAGCGACGCCCTTCGCGCAATCGAGACTCATGCACCGACACGGCAGCCGTCGAGTTTCCTGCCGGTTGGGCAAAAGCGCGAATTACTGCGGTCGGCGTTGCGCGCGCTCCACGCCTCGGCACCGACCTCGGCTGATGTTGTTGGGCTGCCAACGGGCGCGCCGCTCGGCGCCGTCGAAATTGACGCACAGGGCTGCACCCTGTGTTTGGCGTGCGTGGCAGCCTGTCCAACCGGCGCACTGAACGATAGCCCGCAGGAGCCAGTCTTGCGGTTTACCGAGGATGCGTGCGTGCAGTGTGGGCTGTGCGCGGCTACCTGTCCGGAAAAGGTCATCACTCTCGTACCGCGCATCGATTTTGGCGCCGCCAACGCTCCGGCGCACGTGCTCAAACGCGAAGAGCCATTTACCTGCATTAGGTGCGGTAAGCCATTCGGCGTCAAAAGTACGATCGAGCGGGTGAGCGCGAAGCTTGCCGAGCAACATTGGATGTATAAGGGCGGTTCGGGACGCCTTGACTTGATCAAGATGTGCGATACCTGCCGGGTCGCCGCGGTTACCGAGAACGAGTTTGATCCTCACGGCGCGCCACCTCGGCCGCATGTCCGCACCACCGACGATTATTTGCGCGAGCGGCCGCTAAACAATAAGCGGGAGTGATCGGCATTCGATATGCGGTGTCGACGCCAAACTGACTGGTTTTGATCTATCTCAAGCCGCGCATCGGCTTCTCGAATTATTGTAGGGACGGTACTTGATAACCGCATTCGGGGAAAGCTCATGGCCAAATCGAAACTTATTCTAACCAGCATCGCTGCCGGCATGCTGTCGATAACGGCGGCATCTGTCTCGCCGCCACTTCGCCAAGCCTGCGCCCAGCAGGCACAAATCAGCTATGCGGATGATATTGCACCTATCTTCAAGGGCTGGTGCGTTTCCTGCCATCAGCCCGGCGGCCAGGGCTATACGGCAAGCGGGCTCGATTTGACGAATTATGACGGGGTAATGAAGGGTACGAAATTCGGGCCGATGGTGCTTCCGGGCCAGCCCGACAGCAGCAATCTGATCGTGCTGATCGAAGGTAAGGCAAAGCTGCAAATGCCGTACGGGCACAAGCCGCTGCCGTCGTGTCTGCAGCAAAACATCTGGACTTGGATCTTCCAGGGCGCCAAGAATAACTGACGCTTCACGCCAGGGTTTCGGGTAGACGCAGCCAGCCTTGGTTGAGCATGAGGTGACATGCGTGACGTTCCGGTGCCGTCCCGGCGCGACCTTTGGATCCATTGGCTGGTCTATCCCGGACATTCCTTGCCAACCGCCGCGGCGCCAGTGCTGGTGGCGGTGGGATTAGCCTTTCACGATCGCGTCTTCGCACTGCTGCCCGCGATTTTGGCGTTCCTCGCGAGCTGGCTGATCCATATTGCGGGATTGTTCACGGACAATTACGAGCTCCTCGTCCGGCATCGCGATGTCAATGAACATCCGGAGTTAATTGAAGCGCTCGACAAAGGAACGGTAACGCTTGCCGGCCTCCGCTGGGCGATTGTGGTTTGCCTGGGGCTTTCCGCGCTCACCGGACCCTACCTTCTGCACATCGCCGGTAGCCCGGTCATCGCCATAGGCTTGCTGGGCATGGCGGGGAGCCTGATTTATTCCGCCGGTCCGTTTCCGTTCGGCAAACTCGGCCTTTCGGACGTGCATTTTTTCATCATGTTCGGCGCCTTTGCGCCGGCCGCAGCCTATTACGTGCAATTTGCCGCGCATCACGAGTTCGGCATCGTATTGGCAGCTCTTGTTCGAAGGTATGCCGATGCGGGCCTTCGTCGTTGGCCTGCCGCTCGGCGCCATCGCGGTCAACATTCTCATCATTGATGACATCCGAGACCGCGAGTTTGACGTCGCGAAAGAGTGGCGCACCGGGCCGATTCGCTTCGGTATTGCGTGGAGCCGCGTGGAATATGTTCTGTTATCCGGTTTTATTTACATCATTCCGTTCTGGTTCTGGCTTCGCTGGGGATTCGATGCGTGGGTGTTGTTACCGCTGGCCACGTTGCCATTTGCCGCAGCGATTGCCCACAAAGTCTTGATGGAGGAAGCGTATGATTCCCTGTTGCCACTGACGTCGATGGCGGCGTTCCTGTGCCTTGGCTACGCGGCGCTGCTTGCGGCAGGCATCGCTCTCTGAGGCACTCCGAAATGCGTCGCAAGCGACGCTGGATTCTATTTGAGCGTAGAGTTCTGTTCGTCTTCAACGTGGTGAGTGCCTGACGCGACGCTGACGCCACGGCCTCAAACAGTCATCGGTTGGCTGGCGCAGCCTTTGGCGGCAATGGCGCGTGCGCAATGTTGGCGTGGCAGCTTACACAGGCCAGGTGAGCGCGCGCCGCCATGGCGTGCGCCGATTGGCCGGCAGGGGTGGACGGATGAATGCGCGCCGGCTCATGGCACTTGCGGCAGGTCACGCTGCCTTCGCGCTGCATTTCTTCACGCACCTGTCGGGCCAGGGCCGGTAAACGGGCCGCCCATACCGCCGGATCATTGAATTTGCTGGTGTGCTCGGCAATCTCGTCGCGAATTCCGTCAACGACGTGCGAATAGGTTTCGACGAACCAATTGTTCGAGGGGACGTGGCAGTCAGCGCAGCTGGCCAGAACTCCGGCAGCGTTATTTCGATGCGCGGACTGCAAGTAGTGTGGATCGGCAGCCACATTCGCCATCGAATGGCAGGACGTACAAAACGCCTCCGTGGACGTAATCTGATTAACGAAGGTGCTGGCGACGATCCCCCCAGCGCCAACCGCTGCTCCGATAATGAGTAGCGAGCAAATCACAAGCCATCGTCGCATCCGAAATCTCCCAGACATGGCAAGGCTGACACCCGCGGCGCTCCGCAACCTTCATAGGGTAAGCGGACAGACTCCAGATTGATCTTCGTCAATGCCGCCCACCTGATGCCCGGCACACTACGCGCTTCCGAAGGCCATCAGGCGCGCCTCTCGCGTCGCCAGCGTAGCCGAAGGGAGAGCCATATGACCCTGAAAAGGCGTGACTTTTTGCTCAGCGGCGGTGGAATCGCAGCTGGCCTTGCCGTCAGAGCGCCCGATAGGGCTTTAGCGCAGGCGCCACGCACGCCCACAGAGTGGCAGCGCGAGGCCGATATCGTTGTGATCGGTTCGGGTGCTGCAGGCCTGCCGGCCGCTATCGTGGCACACGAAGCCGGCGCGACGGTCATTCTGGTCGAAGCCGAAAAGGATATCGGCGGTCACGCCATCACCAGTGGCGGCAATGTCCCGCTCGGCGGCGGAACCAGCGTACAGAAGAAATATGGCATCAACGACTCGCCGGATCTGCTGTTCCGCGATTTGACCGACTGGTCAGTGGTGGAAGGTAACGGCTTCCCTGACTACCGATATAACGACCGCGAGATCATTCGCGCTTTCGCCGACAACAGCGCGCCAACGTTTGAATGGCTGCTCGCCCATGGTGTCGTTTTTGTCGATAAGACACCGGACCAGTTTGGCGGCACATCGGTCGGCAATTCCGCGCCGCGAGAGGTGCACAGCGCTGTCATGAACTGGCCGATGGTGCAGACCGGCAAGCCGGCCGATCCGATGATTCAGAAGACCCTCTCTTCGGGCAATGGGCTGATGCGCCCGCTGGAGGCCGCTGCCAGGAAGGCAGGCGTGCAGATTCTGCTCGAACATAAGATGACCTCGATCTATCGCGACCAGCCGGCTTCCGGGCGCGTTACCGGCATCGCGGTGCAAAATGACGGTCAAACGCTGAACATCCGCGCCCACAAGGCCGTCATTATCGCGACCGGCGGTTCGACTGGAAACATCAACTTCCGTCGCATGTTCGATCCGCGGCTGACGGAGGAATATTGCGGCTTGTCGGGCATGCCGTGGTCCAACCAGGACGCCAGCGGTGAACTTGCCGGCATGGCGATCGGCGCTTCACTGTGGGGGCTTTACAATCAGACCGGCGAATTCGGTTCCAACCTCACCAAGGCTGGGACGATCGGCGGCCAGTACGGTTACGTCAATTTGAAGTGGATGCCGGGCAGCCCCGTTTTCGACAAGGCGCGCGCCTCGGGTCTGTCGGTCGCCAATTGGCAGGACGTCATTCTCGTCAACATGATCGGAAAGCGCTTCTATGACGAGACCGGTCCGCAGTTCACCGCAAACGATTACAACTCGATCAAGGATTACAAGCAGGGCAGCTACCTCAACGCCAGGAATCAGAAATACAATCCCAACAACTTCATCAACGCGGCGCTGGCCGGAATCGGAGACGGCCACAATGGCGGCGGTCCGATCTGGGCAGTCTTCGACGCCGACGCGGTCACGCGGGAAAAGTGGGATCCGGACCCTCCGAACGTCGACACCGAGGCTGGCTTCTTTTTTTCGGCAAATTCGCTCGGTGATCTCGCCGGGAAAATCAAAATGAAATATCAACGCGTCTCAATGCCGTCCGAAAATCTCGAACAAACCGTGGCGCGCTATAATTCATTCGTCGACTCTGGTGTCGATGAGGATTTCGGCAAGCCGAAGCCGCTGCACAAGATCGCGAAGGCGCCGTTCTATGCCGCCTGGGCAACGCCGGTCGTGCACGACACGCGCGCCGGACTGCGCATCAACGGCAAGTGCCAGGTCATGGATATGAACGCCGACGCGATCCCTGGCCTGTATTGTAGTGGCGAATCTGCCGGCGGATTCTCGCAGCATGGCCTCGCCCGCGCCGCCTGTCAGGGCTATATCGCCGGCAAGAATGCCGCGAGTGATGGCGGTGCCGGTTAATCGGGTCGATCAAAAGCACTTGTCATCCAGGGATGGCCGCGAATTTCTCACTAGATGACAGCGCGGTCGATAATGCTTCAGGGAGTCTTCAAATCGAAATTATGGCACTGCGTGCAATAAAGCACCGAAGCCTGATGGATGTGATGGCAGCTTGTGCACGCAACTTCGCCGAGATGCGACGCATGGGGATTGGGCTGGTCGGATGCAGTCTTAGTAGCAACCTGCGCGTTGGTGCCGTGACACTTGACACACACCGCTTGATCCGGCTGCTTTGATGGGGGAGTTTCGGAGTGGCATGCGGCGCAATTGAGCCCGGCCGCCGCATGCTTATCGATGAGAAAACCATGCCCGGCACCCGGCGCCGCTGACGGCGTTTGCGCCGTGGCGTGGGTCAGGAGGCCTGCAGCGAGGCCGCCCAACACTGCAAGCGTCAGAAGCCAGGATCGTTGCATTCTCATGCCTCCTATTTTACCGCCAGGACCGCGACCAACTGACTGTCCACACGGATCGCTGTAGGTCTGCGGGTTCACCAGCCAGGCTACGCAGCTCCGCGCTGATAATGAGCGGCGTAATCGCGTAAGATCTTTACATAGCTTGCTCGGCCGAAGGAGTCGGGATTGGCGAAGCGGCGCTGGCTGAGCAATCCGCGAATCTCATCGAGTGACGAAATATCACGTGCTGACAGCCACGACATCGTTTCATTCAAAAGTTTCTCTATGTGTCGCGGACCGTGCCGCAGCAAAGCTGCCGTGGTCATCACGGCATCGGCCCCGGCCAGCAGGTATTTTATTACCTGCTCGGAATCCTCAACGCCGGTGCTTGCGGCAAGCGAGGCTTCGACGCGCCCGGACAGGAGGCCGATCCACAAGAGCGGCAGTCCGATTTCGTTCGAGTGGCTCAACTGCAAATCATTGCGAAGCCGAAGCTGCGTCAAATCAATGTCCGGTTGATAGAAACGGTTGAACAGCACCAAAGCATCCGCTCCCGCGGTAGCTAATTGCGCAGCGATCTGCCCGATCGCGCTGAAATACGGGCTAAGTTTGATCGCAAGTGGCAGTGCGACCGTGCGCCGGACCTGGCGCAGAATTTCAAGATGAATCTCTTCGACCTCGCCCCCGGTCAAAGACAAATCGGTCGGAATCAAATAGACATTGAGTTCGAGCGCTGCCGCTCCGGCTTGCTCGATCAGCTCGGCGTAGCCTGTCCAGCCTTCGTCTGTTGTGCCGTTGAGGCTGGCAATGACGGGAATGTCGACGGCGGCAACGGCTCGTCTGATGAGGTTGAGGTATTCTTCAGGCGCGGGTCCCTCAGAATCGGCCGTACAGCCGTGGGCTTCGGGGGTATTTTTCAGGCCCGTCGCGGTAAGAATCTCGTGCGCGCGCGCTTCCGCCTCGATCCGTTCCTCGAATAGCGAGGGCAGTACGACGGCGGCGGCTCCGGCGTCCTCCAGACTGCGGATAGCGTCGAGATTGCCGGTGAGCGGCGAAGCCGAAGCTACGATAGGATTTTTAAGTTCAAGACCCAGGTAGCGTGTCGTCAAATCCATGATTTTCTTCCGTCGCAAGCGGAAAGTGCACCGTCGCAGCGCCGCCTAGGTCGCAAGCGTCGCCGGATCTTTGAATTGCTGGGCAAGCAGGTGCGGGACCGCTGGTTGGTCCGGTGCTGGCCGCGCAAATGGGCTACCTGCCCGGTACGCTGTGGATTCTCGCCGGCGTCGTCATTGCCGGCGCCGAGATGCACACCGATGCTATGACCAGCCATGCAGCATTGACCGCTTCGCCGCGGCTGAGTGCAACGATGGCCAGCGAAACTGCGCCAAGGAGAGCGATCGCGCCCCAAAGGAGCTTCGTCGTGAGGCCATTTCCATTCCACGCGAGCGCGCGCATCGTTTCCCTCCTTTGCGTTGGCATTTCTCCGAATGGACCATGCATGCGCAACTCCGAGACCCAAGCCCGGCTGATTGCAGTCTTTCGTGTTGAGGGAGAGCATGCTTTGACGAAGATCAAACGGCCGTCGATTCCCCGCGATGTGGCGGCGGAGCTCAGCTTGTTGCTTGTCCGTCACATTGCGACGGGTTTTTGTTGCGCGGCGCACAATCGCGGGCCTGGGCGCTTTGCTTGATCGCAGAGACAACGGAACGTGCATTCGCTCACCTCCATAAGCGGCCGCAATTCTTATGCTGGCGGCGGTGGCCGCCCGCTTTGATCCAATGTCAGAAGATCGGATCGCCCGGAAGACATTCGACGTTTCGCCTCGGCTGGCTTGACCTAGATCAAGGCCAGCGAAGCGACGGGCGCATAGTTGTTTTGGCGGCGACAAGTGTGGCGGAGCGAGACGTGGTGAGTGACCTGTCGCGCCGGTCGTTTCTTCGCGGCTCCGCGGTGTCGACCGCCGGAGCGACCGTGATCAACACAGCGCAAACGATGACGGCACAAGCGGAAATCAGTGCAGGCGACGCGCCGTCGGCAGGTGCGCAGCCGGATACCATTCATTTGAATGTTAATGGCGTGCTGCGGGCGGCGCATGTCGCAGCGAGCGCAACACTAGCTGAAGTGTTGCGTGGGCCATTGGGGCTGACTGGCACCAAGATCGCCTGCAATCGCGGCGCATGCTCGGCCTGTACCGTATGGCTTGATGGCCTGCCGATCTGCGCCTGCATGATGCTCGCCGTTGATGTCGGCACACGAGAGGTTACGACGATCGAAGGCCTCGCGCAGGGTGAAACACTGCATCCAGTGCAGCAAGCTTTCATCGATCACGATGCGCTGCAATGTGGATTTTGCACGCCCGGCATGATCATGAGCTGTGCGGCCTTGTTGAAGCGTAACCCGGAACCGAACGCCGACGAGGTCCGTGCCGCGATCAGCGGGCATTATTGCCGTTGCGGCACTTATCCGCATGTCATCGCCGCAACGCTCGCGGCGGCCAGAGCGCATGGGGGATGAACGTGGCGAAGCCAGAAATGCTGCGGGCAGCAAGCTTTCCCTTCGGCATCGCCAGCGTCGGCTTAGGCACGGTCGAGCGTCAGATTCCGGCCGATGAGCCGCCGCCACTGCCGCCGAACAGCGAGCTTAGCGTCATCGGCAAGTCCTTTCCGCGGCCCAACGGCCGCGCCAAAGTCACTGGTGCCGTCCGCTTCACTGTCGACATTTCGCTTCCGGGCATGCTGCACGGACGCGTGTTACGCTCGCCTCTCCCTCATGCCGTTGTGCGCTCAATCGATGTCTCGGCGGCTGTCCGTCATCCCGGCGTGCGTGCGGTTCTGACGGTGGCCGATCCCGCTGATCCGAGAAGCGCAAAATTGCGCTATGTCGGCGCGCCTGTCGTCGCCGTGGCAGCTATTTCGCTGCCGGCCGCCGAAGAGGCGTTGCGCCTTATTCGCGTCGACTATGAGTCGCTGCCGTTCGTCGCCGACATGGACAAGGCGCGCGAGTCTACCGCCCCTTTGGTTCACGATCATGCGACATCGCCTCCGGGACACCCTTCGGGCTTTCCGGCGGCGGTGAACCTGCCGCTCAATGGCAATGTTCGCGGCCCTTCAATCGCGAGGCGCGGGGATCCGACCAAGGGGTTTGGCGAATCCGACGTGGTCGTCGAAGGCGAGTACAGCACGAGCGTCCACACCCATTGCTGCATTGAGCCGCACGCGATCGTTGCTGATTGGCGAGCCGACGGGCTCACCGTTTACATGTCGACGCAGTTTACTGCGGGTGTTCGCGACGAAATCGCCGAGGTATTCGATTTGCCGCTCAACCGCGTCCGGGTCATCGTCGACGCGATGGGCGGCGGATTTGGTTCAAAGTCGTCGCTCGGCAATTACGGCCATTTTGCCATCGCGCTGTCGCGCCAGGCCAAGGCGCCAGTGCGCCTTTTCCTTGAGCGCGAGGAGGAGCAGATGGATGCCGGCAATCGGCCCGGCACTTGGCAGCGCTTGCGCGTTGGCGCCAAGCGCGACGGTTCGCTCACCGCGATATCGCTCGTGAGCTACGGTACCGCTGGCATCACGGTCGGCGCAGGAGTCGGCAACAATGCCGAGGCGCTTTATTCTTGTCCCAATTTCGAAGGCGCCCAGCATGACGTTTTCATCAATGCAGGGCCGGGCTGCGCGATGCGAGGGCCGGGAAATACGCCCGGAGCATTTGGCTTGGAGCAGACCGTCGACGAACTGGCGGAAAGGCTTGCCATCGATCCGCTGGCATTGCGCGACCGAATTGACCCGAGCCCGGTCCGGCGCGAGGAACGGCGGATCGGCGCCGAACGGATCGGCTGGTCGCGCCGGCACGGGCCCGGTGCGGATGCTGGCCCGATCAGGCGCGGCCTCGGTGTCGCGCAATCGCTTTGGGGCGCCAATGTCCAGACCAACGCCGCTTGCGAAGTGCGGGTGATGCGCGACGGCTCGGTGGAGGTACTCTCCAGCGTGCAGGATATCGGTACGGGCATCACGACTGTTTTGGCGCAGACGGTCGCCGAGGCATTTGGTCTTCGTCCCGACCAGATCACCGTTCGTATCGGTGATACCGAATTTCCGCCTGGCGGGCCGTCTTATGGCAGCCGCACCACAGCGTCGGTCACGCCGCCGGCGCGTATTGCCGCGTGGCGCGTCCAGCGACAGCTTTTCCGGGAGGCATCGCTTTTGCTGAATGCTTCCCCGGACGATTTGATCGCGCGCGAAGGCAAAATCCTCGTCCACGGCGATCCCTCGCGCTTCGTAACCTTCAAGGATGCAGCCCGTCATTTGCGCACTGATCGTGTCGCAGAGATTGTTTCACGCAGCGACGACTATGGGGGATTTCGACGGCGCGCCGGAGCGGACGCCGCGCTGGCGCAGCAGGACTTGGGCGGCGTGCAATTCGCGCAAGTCGCGGTTGATACTGAGACTGGCATTATCCGCGTCGAGCGCGTGGTCGCCGTGCAAGATTGCGGCCGGCCGATGAATCCAAGGCAAATCGAAAGTCAGGTGCAGGGCGGCGTGCTCATGGGCGTTTCCTATGCGCTGCTTGAAGAGCGCATCCTTGATCAGGCGACGGGGCGCATGGTCAATCCCGATCTGGAACAATACAAGCTCGCCGGCGTGCGTGAGACGCCGCAGATCGACGTCGTGGTGTTGGAGAATTACCAAGGCCAAAGCGCGACCGATGCCTATGGCGTCGCCGAGCCGGCCAATATCGCTACCGCACCGGCAATTGCCAACGCCGTCTATAATGCCATCGGCGTGCGCCTGCGCAGCCTGCCGATGACTCCAGCGACTGTACTTGCGGCGCTGGGCAAAGTGGCGCGAAGGAGCTGACGGCCATGCACCGCTTCGACCTCGCCACGCCAAGAACGATTGCCGCAGCCGCCACGGCGGCATCCGCGACTGTCGCCCACGCCATGGCTGTGCCGCCCGAGCTTGCAGGTCAGAGCGACGTATCCGTCATCAAAGCCGGCGGGATCGATCTGCTTGATCTGATCAAAGAGGGCCTGCTGGCGCCGCCCAGGCTGATAAACCTGCGCGAGGTGCCGACCCTTGACACCGTTGGCGAAGAGGAGGACGGCGGACTGCGCATCGGGTCTATGGTCACATTGGCATCGCTCTCCGCGCATCCGATCTTACGGCAGCGCTACCCCGCACTCGCTGACGCGCTTGCTAGCTCGGCAAGTCCGCAGATCCGCAACGTCGCGACCTTGGGCGGCAACCTTCTGCAGCGGCCGCGCTGCTGGTATCTGCGCTCGCACGCGTTTCGCTGTCTGCGCAAGGGCGGCGGTCACTGCTTTGCCGTCCACGGCGAGAACCAGTACCACGCGATTTTCAACAATATGCCCTGCGCCATCGTGCATCCTTCGACTGCGGCAACCGCACTGGTCGCGATCGGCGCGACGGTCGAGATCACCGGCACGGCGGGGGGCGCGCGCCGCCTCTTGCTGGAAGACTTCTTCGTCCCCGTCGAGCAGGATATGCAACGCGAGAATGGGCTCGAACCGCACGAGATTCTCACCGCAATCCATCTGCCGCGACTGTCGCAGAGCGTGCGCATGGCCCACATCAAGCAGGGGGAAAAAGATTCGTTCGATTGGCCCCTTGCCGATGTCGCTGCTCTGATCGACGTTGACACGAGCGGCGTTTGCCAGCGCGCCGCCATCGTTCTCGGCGCGGCCGCGCCGGTGCCGCACCGGGCCAGGAAAGCCGAAGCTGCGCTGGTCGGACAGCGGATTGATCCGACGACCGCCGCCCGAGCCGCACATGCGGCGCTCGATGGCGCCACGCCGCTCAGTAAGAATGCCTACAAGCTACCGCTGTTTGAAGCGTTGGTGCGGCGAGCGATCGTCAAGGCCGCGGGATAGGAGAATAGTTTCGCGTTCGCGAAGGGGCAAATCCTAGCCGCGCACAACCCAATCGTTGCCGAGCTTGACATAGGATCGCTTCACCGCGGCCCAAGCGATGCGATGGGCGGCCTGTTCCTGACGGCCCTCACCGGCATGCGCAGCCCAAGCGTGATTGAAGGCCTCCCGATAAATGTCCTGCGCATGGTCGGGCAGATGCGCGCGAACCGAGGACGGCAAGCTTTCATTGCTGGCGTACGGCAAGAAAATGCCCCCTCAGCTTGCGTTCTTCACTCACGCCAGGATGTGTTTCTCGATCTCCGAAACCGGATGCCTGGTCAAATCCTTATCGATCTCGGCGATGATGCGTTTCTTGACGTCGGCGTGAAATACATGCCGTAACTCGGCAAGCGTGCGTGGCGGTGCGACCACGACGATCTTCCGCATGTTTTGGTCACGCACCAGCTTCTCCAGCTCGGCCGCCACGCGATCGGCGAAACGTCCCTTCTCGATCTCGTGCCAGTCAGTCGGCTCCATGCTGCTGTGGCGATGCGTGCCGGCGCTCTCCATGGTGCGACCCGGGCGATCGGTACCTTGATCGCGTGTGGGCGGATTGTTTTCGCTGAACACCCGCTCAATCTTCAGATTGGGAAATTTCTCGTCTCCGGCATTGCGGAGGAAGAGCGCCTTTTGCCCGTCACCGACGAACACCAGAGCGTCATGAGGAATGGCGATTTTGTTCATGTCGTGTCTCCAATATGCGCAGTCAGAATAGACAATTCACCGGCGGACTTCTTGATCCTCGTCAAGATTGTGCCCGCAAAATTCAACGCGCGCATAATGCTCACGCATCGATCCAGCGGATTTCCGGTTCCTTCCGCGGAACAGGCGCAGGCCAGGCTTTCGGGTGACCGACAATGATGGGGGCGATGGGCTTATAGGCCGCCGGGACCTTCATCATCGCTTTGCCATCCGGCGTGCCGAGAAAGCCTTGAGCGAAGCCGATCCAGCAGCTGCCAAGGCCCGCGGCTCGCGCCGCCAGCATGAGATTTTCCGCTGCCAGCGCGCAATCTTCAACAGCCCACGGGATTTCCGACGTACTGCAAATCACGATGAGGACGGGCGCATGATAGAAGATATCGAAGCTTTCATCATTCAGGATCTCACTGAAATGATGCGAGACAAGCCCGATCGGCGAATTTCGGACCATGTAAGCTTTGGATTCGCGCGATATGCTGCCAAGCAGGCTTTTGTCGCGAATAACGCAAAACGACCAGGGCTGGACATTGACCGCGCTTGGCGCCTGCACAGCCGCGTCGATCAGTGCGCGCACTGACTTTTCGTCGACCGGCTCCGCCGTGAAATCGCGCGTGGCGCGGCGCGAGTAGATCGCTTCCCCTAGATCCATGTCCTTCTCCAACGGCGTGCTGAGAGCCTAAATTGCGGAAAGCGTTAAGCGTAGCCGTCGGCCGGGAAAGCGAATTGACGAAAATCAACCTGAAGCATCGCCATCCGTGGCGGTGAATTTTCGCGCGAAATTGTAAAATGCTGGCATGCCACAATGTGTTGCGGGTCTGGCTTCTTTCGAATGGGCGGTGAGGCGTCGATGCTGCCTTAGTGAGCCTCCGGGATATTACTTAGGGGCAACATCTGAATTTTTTACCCTGAGGCACCGGACTACCAATGCCTTCGAAACCCCTCGGAGGCACGTCGCATGCTCATCCAGACCGCAGTCCGCTCCAACGCCTTTCACCCCGCACCGAAGTCTGCCCGCCGCGTTGCACCGGTATCCGTCCGCGCCGTTGAAAGCGCCGATCAGCCGCTGACGCAGACGATGCACCTGATGGGCGCTGTCATGTCGCATTCGCGCAACAGCGAAATTTTCGGTGAGGGGGAGCCGTCCGAATACCTCTACAGGGTGATGAGCGGTTGTGTGCGCACTTACAAGACGCTGAACGACGGCCGCCGCCAGATCAGCGGCTTTTATCTCCCCGGTGAAGTCTTTGGTTTGAGCTTCGATGACGAGCACACCGTATCGGCGGAAGCGATCGCCGACAGCAAGGTGCTGGTGATCAAGCGCAGTGCGATCGATGCGCTTGCCGGGCGCGACCCGTCCATCGCCCGCGAGCTTTTCACGCTGACCGGTCGCGAATTGCGCCGCGCGCAGGACCGAATTCTGCTGCTCATCAAGAGCGCCCAGGAGAGGGTGGCAGGCTTCCTGCTCGAAATGGCGGATCGCACGTCTGCTGGCAATTCTGTTGAGCTGCCGATGTCGCGCCAGGATATTGCCGACTACCTTGGCCTGACCATCGAGACAGTGTCGCGGACCCTCACCGCTCTGGAATGTTCCGCCGCGATCGGACTGCCGACCTCACGGCACATCGTGCTCCGCAACCGCGCGGCGCTGCATCGGATCGTGAGCTGAGGAATGCTGGATCGGGGAGGAAATAAACATGATGATGCAAGTGCGCGATGTGATGACGCGCAACGTGATTTCGGTTCGCGGCGATCAATCGGTGCTCGATGCGGCACAGCTGATGCTGCTGAATAAAGTCAGCGGTCTGCCGGTAGTGGACGCCGCCGGCGCGCTGGTCGGGATTGTGACCGAAGGCGATTTTCTGCGCCGTGGTGAAATAGGAACGCAACGACAGCGGCCTAGATGGCTTGAATTCTTGCTCGGGCCGGGGCGCCTTGCGGCTGAATACGTGCATACGACCGGCCGAACGGTCGAGGAAGTGATGACGCCCGATCCCGTTACGGTCAGTGAGGACAACTCGCTGGAGACCGTGGTCGAACTGATGGAGCGCCGGCACGTCAAGCGGCTGCCGGTGCTGCGCAATAGCCGTATCGTAGGAATTGTCAGCCGCGCCAATCTCGTGGACGCCCTGACCGAGACCGCCCGCTATACCCACGGCCCCGCGGCCGATGACGGGACGATTCGCGACCGGATCCTGGCGGCGTTTGCCGACGTGAATTGGGCGCCGAAAGTCAACGTGGCAGTCCACAACGGCGCTGCGGAATTATCCGGCATCATCACGGATGAGCGTCAACGCAAGGCGCTCATCGTCGCGGCGGAGAACGTCGCAGGCGTCAAAGAGGTTCACGACCACCTCGTTTGGGTCGAGCCGATGTCTGGGATCGCCATTCCGTCTGCGGAAGATGAAGCCAGAGCCGAGGACTCGACTGGACGCGCGATTCATTGAATTGATGCAAATCAAAGCAATTCCCGCATGGTTGGCTAGTCTTGCTGTGCTGGTATTGCGTCCAATTTCCCGGCCTCCCAGGGGAATCGGATGCCAGCATTTGGCCCCGGCCTTATTTTTGGCCGGGGCTTTTTTAAACGGGGGGAGGTTCGTCGCGAAACGTCGTATCTTTGTAATCATGCCGAGTTAGTCCATGACAGCGCCTGCGCGGTTTCCGCGGCAAATAGCGATGACGAACAGCGCAATTGCACCTGCCGAAATTTCGGCCGTTGCTCCGATTGCCCCCGAACGGTCGGACGCGGAGGCAGCGATCGTCGGCCCGGCGGTCGAACCGGACGACCGCGATTCCTATAGTGTCACTGCGCTCGCCGATGTCACCGACCGCACGCTCCACGCCGCAATTGCACGCATGACCGGAGGTTTGTCACCGGCCGCACTCACCCAAGCCTACTGGGATTGGGCGACGCATCTTGCCGTCGCGCCGGGCAAACGTATGCAACTAGCAGACAAAGCGTTCCGCAAAGCGTTGCGCTTCGCGAATTACGCTCTTCGGTACGCCGTCGAGGGCCCGAATGCGGAACCCTGCATCGACCCGCTACCGCAGGATCACCGCTTCCGCGATGAAAAATGGCGGCAATGGCCCTTCAACTTCATCTATCAGAGTTTTCTGTTGCAGCAGCAATGGTGGTATAACGCCACGACCGGCTTGCGCGGCGTATCAAAACATCACGAAGACATGGTCGAGTTCGCCACGCGACAGCTTCTCGATGTAGCCGCACCCTCGAATTTTATGCTGACCAATCCGGAAATTCTGTGGCGCACGATGAGCGCCGGCGGATCCAATCTTGTGCGCGGCGCGCAGAACGTCTTTGCGGATTGCGAGCGCGCCTTTGGAGGCAAGAAGCCGGTCGGCACGGAGCAATTCAAGGTCGGCCACGACGTCGCGGTAACCCCCGGCAAGGTGGTTTTCCGCAATCGCCTGATCGAACTGATCCAATACGCACCGGTAACGCGGGAAGTGAGACCGGAACCGATCCTCATCGTACCCGCGTGGATCATGAAATATTACATTCTCGACCTGTCGCCGCACAATTCGCTGGTCAAGTACCTGACCGAACAAGGCTTCACGGTCTTCATGATTTCCTGGAAAAATCCCGTGCCGGACGATCGCGATCTCGGCATGGACGATTACCGGTCGCTCGGTGTGATGGACGCGCTTGGCGCTATCGGCCGGATCGTGCCGGACCGCAAAGTGCATGCGGTGGGCTATTGCCTCGGCGGCACGCTGCTCTCGATCGCGGCGGCGGCGATGGCGCGCGACCGCGACGATCGGATCGCGACGCTCACACTATTGGCGGCGCAGACTGATTTCACCGAGGCCGGCGAATTGCTGCTCTTCACTGACGAAAGCCAAGTCGCGTTTCTGGAAGACATGATGTGGGAGCAAGGCTTCCTCGACAGTCGTCAGATGGCCGGCGCCTTCGAAATGCTGCGCTCGAACGACCTCGTCTGGTCGCGTGGGGTGCACGATTATCTGCTCGGTGAGCGTGAACCGATGACCGACCTGATGGCCTGGAACGCGGATGCAACTCGCATGCCCTATCGCATGCACTCTGAATATCTGCGCCGGCTGTTCCTCGATAACGAGTTGGCGGAAGGCCGTTGCATGGCGGGAGGCAGGCCGATCGCGCTCAAGGACATTGGCGTGCCGGTCTTCGCCGTTGGTACCGAGCGCGATCATGTCGCGCCCTGGCGATCGACCTATAAGATCAATCTTCAGTTCGATACCGATGTGACTTATCTGCTCACCAGCGGCGGGCACAATGCCGGCATTGTGTCGGAGCTCGGTCATCCTGGACGCAATTTCCGCGTCAGAACCAAACAAGCGAACCAGCACTACCTTGATCCGGAGCGATATCTGGCCGAGGCGCGGCGCCAGGATGGGTCGTGGTGGCCGGAATGGGTCGCTTGGCTCAGCGAACGCTCAGGGCCGCCCACCGGCATCCCGCCGATGGGTGCGGCCCAGGCTGGCTATCCCCCGCTTGCCGAGGCGCCGGGCACCTATGTGCTGATGCAGTGACGCGAACACCTCTTTTCCGCGGTTACTACTTTCCGGGGCGTCACGCCTTCGACTTCGCGACGCGTGGCCATTGGTTGCTCCTTCTACAAGGACCATTGCGTTGAAACGCCCCCCGATCGCATATAATCGACACGGGGGCGGTCGCATTGATGCAGATCAAGACGGCCACGCCTTGTCATGAATTGTCACACCGAAGCGACCGCGACCAACGATCCGGCGTGTTTCAGGAAGGCCGCGCGAGCGCGGCGCTAGCGTTGCGTTCGATCAAGCTCGCCGTCATTGCACGGGTGGGGATCGACTGACTATTTCACAGATTATCACGCCTGCAGATCGAACCGCCCCCTGGAAATAATACTCACGCAATCAATTTGCGAACAGGATAGGGACTTTGCTGCGTGTAAGGAGCGAGCGAGTCACGCCGCCGAATATCCATTCGCTCAACCGGCTACGTCCATAGGCGCCGGCGACGATCAAATCGGCTTTTCGTTCGTCGACAAGCCTTAGCAGAACATGCGCATCGGCCTCGCGTGTAGGAATCGCTACCTTTGCGTCGATTGTCACCCCATGACGCTGCAGGAAATCGGCGACGTCATCGATCTGTTCGCGCGTGGCGAGTTCGATCTCTGAAGGCCCGACCGCCGCGACGATGACGGCTTCCGCCGCGCTCAGGAACGGCAGCGCATCGGAGACTGCCCGACGCGCCTCACGGCTATCCTTCCAGGCGATCAGAACGCGTGATGCATGCACCCGATTAACGCCGTTCGGTAACACCAGTACCGGCCGGCCGCACGCCAAGATGATGGCCCCCGGATCGTACGTATGGAAATTGTCGTCATGCAGCGGATCGCGCCCGATAATAACGAGGTCCGCCGCTCGCGCCTGCGCGGCGATCACCTCATTTGGGAAATGAGACGACGAGCGCCATTCTATGCTGCGCCGCGCGGGTTGCGCGCAGCGCCGGAACATTTCGCCCAGCCGCTCCAGTTCTTCGGCAACTTTGGCCTGCAGATGTTCTTCAGTGGATGGATATTCCACGTCCGAATGGGCCAGGGAGCCCGATCGGCGTAGCGGCCAGCCGGCCACGCCGATGAGTACCGCATCGAATCAATTCGCCAGCTCCGCTGCGGCGCCGATACGTTTCTCGGATTGCTCGTCGAAATCGACGTAAACCATGATTGTCTTGAATGCCATGGCTCACTCACTCCCTCGCTGCACGGCCTGCCGGCCACCCGGCTCTTCGCGGAGCCAATGCGCAATTTTCGGCCAGATGTCCTCGATCGTCCTCTTGCCGATGAACAATCCGACGTGACGGCATGGCACAATGGCTTTGCGTAGATCCTGGGCCGAAGTCCCAACTAGGCGCTCCACCGCAAACAGTTGTTGCGGTGCTATCAGCTCATCATCGCGGGCCGCGAGCAGGAATAGCGGGAGCGTGACCGAGGTTAGATCGATCGGTCGCCCCAAAGCGACAAAACAGCCGGTTGCCAATTCGTTGCGCTTGTAAAGTTTTTCGACGCACTCGAGAAAAAAGGTCCCGGGGAGGTCGACCGTGAATGTATTCCAGGTTTCGAACGCCGCTTGCAGGCGGGCGAAGCCGGGTGACCCGATTGCCTTATCGGTTTGCATCAGCCGTCTGATATCTTCAGCGTCAACAGCGTCTGATCCCCAGAATTTCAACACGTTCCTGCCGGGAAGAAGACCGTCGCCGAGCCGCACAAGATCACGATAGATTGCCAGCGGAGAGCTTGCGGCCAGGGTTGAAAGGGCAGACGGAGCGGCGGCGATATCGACCGGTGCGCCGGCGAGGATAAGCTTGCGGACCTTGCCCGGAAATCGGGCGGCGTAGATCAGCGACATCCAGCCGCCCTGGCACAGGCCGATAAGATCAACCGGCGCGCCAATCGCGTCGACCATGACGTTGAGGTCGGCGAGATAATCATCGATGCCAAGAAAGCGCATTTCGCTCGTGGCGGAGCGCCAGTCGGTCACCAGGAGGTGCTGTAAGCCGGCTTGCTGCAAGGCAGCGACCAGGCTGTGCCCCGTCGTGAGGTCCGTAACGGCGGCGCCATGCAGGGCAAAAGGCGCGCACAACAGTGTCGGCGGCTGCACGCGGGCACCGACGGTGAAATCGCGCAGCCGGACCGTTTTCAGCTCAAGCGCAATACTGTTCGACGAGGTCCACGGCGGCTCGCGCGCCGACCGGCCGTCCGCTCCGATCGCCAGGTCGGCAAGCTGCCGCGCGAACAGGCCCGCTATGTCACCTGCCGCCGCGGCCGCAAAGGCCGGCCACAAGAAGGTGAGATTGGGAAACGGGCGTGCCGCTGGATCGTACATGAATATGGCGCGAGTTGTTTGCCGACGCTTGTCGCCGTCCTGCCGGAGAGCCTGCAATCGTCGGACTGGATACGAAATGTCATGCCGCGCGCACCAGTTTGCCTTGACCTGCATCAATCACCGCGCACCCTTTCGGCCGCAGGCATGATTTGACGCAGATCAACGAAGGGCCGGGCGAGGCAAGGTTTAAGAAGGGCGTGCTTTCGGTGACGCTGCTGTAGAGTGCTGAAGCGCAGAAGGCGGAAAAGAAGATCGCGGTCAAAGCCCGCTGAGCCTGCGGTTCCGCACTAAGCTTTGTGCAGCCCGGATCGCGTCTGGTGCTGTCCGGGCGGCGTTGCCGCGCGCTGGAGTGCAGGAGTGCTGTTCATATAAACGAACACCGGCAAGTGGAAATTCGATCATGCGCGCATTTTTAACGGCATGCCTTGTATTCGCTCTCATGGGCGCGGGGACTTATTTCGCGCTCAACGTGCTGCAGAATTCGGCAGGTGCCGCCTATACGCAGCAGACGGCGCGAACCGATCCCAGCTGGAACTGGCGAGTCGTGACCACTGAGTTGCCTCCGCAGCCGTGCCGGCCGCGCAAACCGTGGCAGTGGTTTTTTCTCGATTTCGGTTATCCGGCCGAGGAACCATCAGCGTGCTCAGACCTGCAATAGTTCTATCCACACGCTCCATCCTGCACCCGGACATGCACGTTCTGCTGCGGTGACCACGGCGCCGCGGCACGTCGGAAACGAGCTGAGTGCAACGTTATCCGGCCAATTCGAGGCTGGACAAACTGAATTGGCCGCCGACCGGTTTCAAATCCGGCACGTAGATAAAGGCGAATACGGCAATGCTTTCCGTTTGACGAGCGCCTCGATCCGTTTTGGAGGCAATCCAGCTTTATCCCGGTCGGCAAGATATATCCCGGTCAGCAAGACAGTAGCATGTACGAGCCACATACTCCTTGTGCGGAAGCTAAAGGCCGATGTGGTAGCTTGAAAGATGGCCTGATATACGTGTGACGAACCGATCGTACACATCACCGCGGCTGGGCGGCGGGACATTCATGGCATACGTCGTGGGGCGAGCGCAGCGGCGAAGCCGAACGATCATTGTATTGCTTGCGCTATTGGGCGTCTCGGTCCTGGTGAGCAGCTGCGGCTCCAGAAATACCTTTGTGCCTCCGCCGCTTGCGAAAGTCATTGTCGCGCAGCCCCTGCAGAAGTCGGTAGTGCTGTACATTCATCTGACCGGCAACACCGCGTCGTACAGAACTGCCAATCTGGTTGCACGCGTCCAGGGCTACCTCGAATTGATCGATTACAAGGATGGCGCAGCGGTCACCAAGGGAACGCAGCTCTTTGGCATCGAGCGCGATACCTATGAGGCGCAGGTCGATCAGGCCACGGCCCAATTGGCAAAAGATCAGTCGGTGCTCGCACAGGCGCAAGTCAATCTGGCGCGTTACCAGACATTGGAACAGCAAAAATCAATTGCAGCGCAGCAAGCCCAGGATCAGGGCTTCGTCGTTCAGCAGGACAAAGCGGCCGTCGGAATTGATCAGGCTAATCTCCAGACGGCAAAAATCAATCTTGGCTACACCAGGGTTGCGGCGCCCTTCGACGGCATCGTTACCAGTCACCAGGTCGATGTGGGCAATCTCGTCGGCGCCTCCGGCCCGACGACGCTGGCGACCATCGTGCAGACCGACCCCATCTACGTCAACTTCACGGTGAGTGAGCCGCAATTTTTGGCGATCCGGCAAAGTACCGCCAAGGCGGGACGCCAAACCAGTACCTCGGACCTGACCTACCTTTCGACTATCCCGGTCGAGATCGGCCTGCAGGATGAACAGGGTTATCCTCATAAAGGCCATCTCGATTACGTCTCGCCGCAGGTCGACCCATCGACCGGCACGGTGGCGGTGCGCGCGATATTCGACAACAAGAACAACGCGCTGGTGCCGGGCCTTTTCGTTCGGGTCCGGGGGCCGATCGGGCATCAGGACAAGGCGCTGCTGACACGAAGTGACGCGATCGGGACGAGCCAAGAGGGAAGCTACGTGCTGGTCGTTGGCGCGAACAACGTCGTCCAGCGAAAGATCGTCAAAATCGGCCAGCAGCAGGGGCAGCTTGTCATCGTCGAATCCGGTCTCGATCCAGGTGACTGGGTGGTGATTGAAGGCGTCCAACAGGCCTTTCCCGGCGCTAAGGTAGAGCCGCAACGATCCGCATTGACGCTGGCCGAAGCCGGCTCATCAGACGATCCCAAGACGATCGCTCCCAAACCGGCAGTGAAATGAAGGGACGCGGGGTGCTGTCATGATCTCGCGCTTCTTCATCGACCGACCTGTGCTCGCCAACGTGCTGGCATTGGTTTTTGTTCTGGTCGGGCTGGTCGCGCTTTTGGAATTGCCGACCGCCGAATACCCCAATGTGGTGCCGCCAACTATTCAGGTCGCCACGCGATTTCCGGGCGCTAGCGCCAAGACTCTGATTGATACGGTTGCCCTACCTATCGAGCAGCAGGTCAATGGCGTCGAAGGCATGCTCTATATGCAGTCGACAAGCGCGAGCGACGGCACCTACACCCTGACCGTTACTTTCGCGATCGGTACCGACCCCGACAAGGCGCAAATCCTGGTTCAAAATCAGGTTGCAACCGCGCTTTCGTCGCTCCCCTCCGCCGTACAAGCCCAGGGCGTGACAACGACAAAGAAGTCGAGTTCGATTCTCGAATTCATCACCTTGGTTTCGCCTGACAGCCGCTTCGACAGCCTGTTTTTGTCGAACTATGCCGTCATCAACCTGCAGAACGAACTGGCGCGCCTCAAGGGTGTCGGCGCCGTGACGATCTTCGGTACCGGTCAATACGCGATGCGGATTTGGATGAATCCGGATCTGCTTCAAACACGAGGTCTCACGCCCCAGGACGTGATCAACGCAATCCAGGGGCAGAGCCAACAAGTCACCGCCGGTCAAGTCGGCGCCCCGCCGGCGCCGAGCGGGCAGGATTTCCAATATACGCTCGACATCAAAGGTCGCCTCGATGAGGTAGCTGAATTCGAGAACATCGTCGTCAAAGCCGCTGGCGCGAACGGTGGACAGATCACCAAAATCCGCGACATCGGCCGCGTCGAGCTCGGCGCCCAAACCTACAGTCAGTCCTTCAACCTCGACGGCCGTCCGGCGGCCGGGATTGGCATCTCGCTGCTGCCGGACGCGAACGCCATTGCGGTGGCCACCACGGTCAAGGCGAAGATGGATGAGCTGGCCAAAAGCTTTCCCCCGGGCGTCAGCTATTCGATTCCCTACGACACCACGAAATTCGTCAAAGCCGCGATCGACGAGGTGTATGTCACCCTGATCGAGGCCGCGGTCCTGGTGCTGATCGTCATTCTTGTTTTCCTTCAGGATTGGCGGGCGATGCTTGTCCCGGCGACGACCGTTCCGGTGACGATCATTGGCGCGTTCGCCGCGATGGCCGCGCTTGGCTTTAGTATTAATCTTGCGACCCTGTTCGCCATCGTGCTGGCGATTGGCATCGTCGTTGACGACGCGATCGTTATTGTCGAAGGCGTCTCACGCTATGTCGAAGAGGGTCTCCCTGGCCGCGAAGCGGCCGCCAGAGCGATGGACGACCTTATCGGTCCGGTCATCGGCATTACGTTGGTGCTGATGTCGGTCTTTCTTCCCGCCGCCTTCCTGCCGGGCCTGACCGGCCAGCTCTATCGGCAATTCGCGCTGGTCATCGCCGCCACCGCCTTCATCAGTGCGATCAATGCCGTGACCTTGAAGCCCACCCAGAGCGCGCTTTGGCTTCGAGCGCCCGTTCCACTTGAGCGGCGCAATTTTTTCTATCGCGGCTTCAACGCCGCATTTGGCGCCACCGAGCGTGGTTACGTTCGAATCGTCGCCGCGATGACGCGCCGCAGCGGCCTCATGGTTGTCCTTGCGCTTGGTCTAGTCGTCCTCGCGGTGTGGGGCTTGGCGCGCGTGCCGACCGCGTTCCTGCCGAACGAAGACCAAGGCTATCTGATCGTCAGCGCGCAATTGCCCGACGGCGCCTCGAAGGAGCGTACCGACGCGGTCATGCAGCAAATCTCGACGATCGCCAGGAAAGCGCCCGGCGTGGAAAGTGTCATCACCGTCAGCGGCATTTCCGTCCTGGATAACTTTGCAAGCCTTGCCAATGCCGGAGTAGCGTTCGTGGTTCTCAAGGACTGGGACCTCCGCCTCAAACAAAAGGGCCAGGATCTGCGTTCGATCGTAATAAATCTGAATCGCTCATTGCATGGCATAGCGCAGGCGCTGGTGTTCGCGCTTCCACCGCCGCCGATCCAGGGCATCGGCAATGTCGGCGGCTTCACCATGCAGGTCGAGATCCGGAACGGAGATTTCGACTACGGCTTGTTGCAGAGTCTGGCGGATACCGTCGTTAGGGCCGGCAACGCGCAATCGGCTCTACAGAGGCTCAATACGACATTCCGCGCTAATGCGCCACAGCTCAGCGTCACCGTTGATCGCACCAAGGCCGAGACACTCGGCATTACTGTCGGCAATGTCTTTTCGGCGCTGTCGACTTATGTCGGATCGAGCTACGCGGCGCAATTCAACAAGTTCGGACACGTCTTCCAGCTCTACACGCAAGCGCTGCCCACGTACCGCGCCAGCGCCGGCGACATTCGCAACCTTAAGGTCAGAGCCGGCAATGGAACCATGACACCGCTCGGAACGGTCGTCGACATCAAGGAGGTCCAGGGTCCCTCGTTGATCAGCCTCTACAATCTTTATCCGTCGGCGACGATCGTCGGCAACCCGGCGCCCGGCTTCAGTTCGGGTGAGGCGCTCGACATCATGGATCAGATTGGTCAACACGAACTGCCGCCCGGAACGAGCTACGAATGGACCGCGATGTCGTACCAGGAGAAGGCGGTCGGCTCGCAAATGTATTTCGTTTTCGGCTTGGCGATCCTGCTTGTCTATTTCGTGCTGGCGGGCCAATACGAGAGCTGGATTTTGCCGCTCGCCGTGATTCTCGGCGTGCCGCTTGCGCTGCTTGGGACAGTTGGCGTGCTGACCGCTCTCGGCGCTGCCAACAACCTCTATACGCAGATCGGACTGATTCTTCTGATCGCGCTCGGCAGCAAGAACGCGATTCTGGTCGTAGAATATGCGCGCCAGAGACGCGCCGAGGGGATGGACATCGCCACGGCGGCGGTGGAGGGAGCCCGACTGAGGTTCCGGCCGATTCTCATGACATCGTTCGCCTTCATTCTGGGTGTCCTGCCGCTTGTTGTTGCGACCGGCGCGGGCGCGGGGGCGCGCCGCTCGATCGGTATTCCGGTCTTCAGCGGCATGATCGCCTCGACTTGCCTCGTCGTCGTGTTCGTCCCCTCATTCTATGTGGTGATGCAGCGCCTCGACGAGCGAAGGAGACGCCGCAGCGTGCGAAATGACACGACGGTGGCTTGATTCGCGCGGCGGTGGGCGGCGCCGAAGAGGTCTCCGACGACAACGCACGCTCACGGACTTCATCGGCTACGCATTCGACTGTTCGTCAGGGCCGAATGATGCTTTCGCCAAAGCTCCCTTAAATCAGGCGCCCAACTCCACATTTCTCCATCGTCAACGGAGCAAGAGCTCCTTTGGCTTATCGCAGACAGGAGAAATGCCATGATTAAGAAATCAGTGCTCGGCGCGCTGCTCCTCATCTCGGTGGTAGGAGTCGGATCGTCGGCCTTCGCCCAAAGGGCGGATTTCGGTTCGCGGGGCGCGCACGGTTACGTCATCGCGCCCCATCTGGGTCAGCGTTCCGATACGTTTCCTTCAGCCACTGGAGGCGGGAGCGCCGGCTACAACTGGACTGTCGAGCACGACTACTGACAGATCAGCCGACTATCCGAACACAGGAGTTGGCCATCTCTTGCGGGAGATGCGCCGCTCCTGTTCGGCTTTTTGCCCATCGTCCGTCCATTATATCGCATTCCAGAAAAGACCATTCGAAGCAAAGCTTCTAAAAAAATCTCCGAGGCAGCCGCATCTCACTGCCACGGGAGCATCAGGCTCTTGTCACACGGGAGATGCACTATGATCAACAAGTCCAATGTTGTCCTCGCTGCAGCCGTCCTGACTGCGAGCATCGCGTCGCCGGCGTTCGCCCAGTCCTCCGACCACACCGGCAGCCAGATGCCTAACTACTATGACAGCACCGGGAAGCAGACGTGGGGTTCGTGGGGTCCACAAGACGCTGCGGCCGGCGGCCGGCCGGCACTGAGGAACCACACCTTGTATGGGTACGCTCCGCCGCGCCACCATCGGCGAGCCCAATAGTCGATGAGCGAAGTGAGTTCAATTGAACGCAGGGGCTCCGGCTTGCCGGAGCCCCTTTGTTTCGGCGCGCATTAAGATAAGCAAGTCTGAGATGCGCGCCAGATGTCGGCGAAACCCGGTTTTTATTCTAAAAACGTGAAAGGAGGACGAACAGGGCCCGTCCTCCTTTTCTATAAAACTCCGTCGGTACCTATTCGTGGCGTTGATGGATCGGCCAGTGATTGACCAGAACTTGCTGGCCCTGCGGAGCAGTCCAGCCAAATCCGCCGTTCCCGAAGCCGCCTTCGGCGTTATTCACCGCAGTGCCGGTCTCCAAAAATTCAGCCGATGCCGGAGACACGACGCCGATCATAGCAACGATGGCGGTAGCTGCGAATATGGTTTTGCTGATCATAGCTTTTCTCCTGATCACGCGGACAAGAGCTGAATACTCTTGCTGCCAGTGGTGCGGAGATAAGGTCGATCCTCCGAGACTTAATCGGCGCGACCGTGAACGGACTGTTTGCCTGAGGCAAATTATGAGTGGTGCGCTGTTTTTAGATCTACCGGTGGCCGCATTTCATGCGGCCTCATATGAAATTGACGCTCTCAAGACAATCGCTGTGATTCAGCAATCAGTTCGACTATCGCATCTCGTGGAGCGCGATCATGGCCTCGCCCATGCGCGTCATTCGTGCGCCAAGGCCTTCCGTGCCAATGCTTTGCGCGGTCACGCGCGCCCCTTCGACTAACAAATAAAGCTCGTCGGCGAGCATTTCTGGATCCCTAAGGCCAGCGCGCCGGCACAATTCCGCGAGATGGCTGCGTTGCGCGAGCTTGAATTCCTCGACGACGCGGCGTGCCGGATGGGCCTTGTCGGGCAACTCGATCGCTGCATTGGCGAGAGCGCATCCGCGATGTTTCTTGTCGGCAAAAATGGCGGCTACTTCCGTCAGCCACGCGCGGATTTGCGCGCGCGCATCGCCCGGATGGGCCTGCTCATAACGTTCCCAGCGTTGAAGGGCGTCTCGTGCGAATTCACGCAGACATTCGGCCACCAACTCGTCCTTGGACGCAAAGTGCCGATAGAGGGTCATCTTGTTCGTGTCGGCCGCGTCAGCGACCGCGTCGACGCCGATAGCCCGGATGCCGTGGCGGTAAAACAGGTCCGCAGCTGCCGCGAGCAACCGCGCACGCGGCGGAATTCTCTCATTATTTCCGGTTGTTAGCGTGCCCACCCCGGATTTCATCGCGCTTCCTCTTGACGAAGGTGTTACCGGTCAGTATCTACCCAAACGTTATGTAGTGTTACCGGTCAGTATCACAAGCCTTGCGGCCTGTCACGGTCAGTCGGCTGGCGGTTGAGCACCGGGGAAATGGCCGGGATGGCACGTCCATCGGTCCTGCGAATTGGCCATCGAGACACGACAATAACGAGCGCAATCGGCGGGCTGCGGGAAGCGTAGGAGTGATCTCATGGATCGTATGACCAGCATCTCCACTTTCGTGAAAATCGCAGAGGCTGGCGGCTTCGCAGCGGCGGCGCGAAAGCTCGGTGTTTCGCCGAGCACCGTCACGACACAGATTCAGGACCTTGAAGATCAACTCGGCGTGCGTTTGCTCAACCGCAGCACCCGAAAGGTCAGCCTTACCGAGATAGGCAAGGCATACTATGAGCGCTGTATGCATATTCTTGCCGAGATGGAGGAAGCCGAGACCGCAGTGCAAGCGATGCATGCAAAGCCCAACGGAACCTTGCAACTCAACGTTTCGACCGCGATCCCGTTTTTCGTTGCGCCAGTCATTGCCGAATTCACATCGCTTTATCCTGCCGTCAAAGTGGACATGACGATGAGCGACCGGATGGTCGACCTCGTTGAAGAAGGTATCGATCTTGCGATTATCACTATGCCGGTCCCAAATTCGAATTTGGTCATGCGGCGGGTCGGCACTTTCAAGCTGCTGGTCTGCGGCAGTCCTGATTATTTCGCGCAGCACGGCTTTCCACGCGAGCCGGGCGATCTCGTGAATCACAATTGCCTGAGATACACGTTCTCGCCTTGGGGTTCGGACTGGCGCTTCAAATCGCCGGACGGAGAACGTACGATCCAGGTGACTGGCAATATGGAAACGAACAGCGTCAATGCGCTGAGGCTCACGGCCGCGCTGGGACAAGGTCTGATCTGGGTGCCGGACTTTCTGGCGCGAAACGACATCAAATCGGGCAAGCTCGTTCCGGTGTTGACCGAGTTTTCCTGTCTCGGCCTTTCCATCAATGCCGTCTATCCGCATCGCCAGCACCTGGCGACCAATGTACGCAGCTTTCTCGATCTGATTACCCAGCAGTTCCGCGCAATGGAGCGGGAAGCGGACCGCGATGATCTGGACATCGCACCGGCACTGGTCGCCCGCAATGGCGTGGCGCCTGCCGTGCGGCTCAACGCCTGATGGCTTTTGGCGGCTTGCATTCTGTCATTGCCAATTTCTACAGCCGAGTGCCCATGTCCGTTCGCTGACGGCAACGATCTCTCGACGGAAGTATTCATCAGACGCCCCCTGCCGCGACGGCGACGGCTGTATCGATCGCCGAAGTGACTCACTTACTTCCGTGGACGCAAATCCGAGAAGGCGTCCTCCAATCGCGACAGCGCTTCGTTGAGAAGCGGACGCGGCGTTGCGAAATTAATGCGCAGCCATGTTTCTCCGCCCGGTCCAAACTGCTCGCCCGGGCTGACAAAGATGCGGGCGCGGTCTCTCACCCTGGCGGCGACCTCTTCGGGAGCGAGACCGGTTCCGGAGAAATCGACCCACGCCAGATATGTTCCGTCGAGATGCATCGAGCGTGCGCCTGGCGCCGCCGCTTGGATGCGTGCATCGAACACGTCGCGGTTCCCGGCGAGATAGGGCAGCAGTTCATCAAGCCATGCCTCGCCGGTCCGCCATCCCGCTTCCGTCGCGATCATGCCGAACCTGTTGTAGGAACCGAGACCGCTCGCGGCGATGCGCGCATCGAGGCGGCGCTTCAACGCGGCATTTGAGGTGACGCATGCGCCGACATGAGCGCCGGCGAGATTGAAGGTCTTGGTCGCCGCGACGCAAGTGATCAGACGATCGGCAATCTCTGGCGCCGCCGCCATCGTCGGCGTGTGCTTGGATCCGGCGAAAACGAGATCGCAATGAATCTCGTCGGACACCAGGATAAGGTCGCGTTCGGCGCACAACGCGGCCAGCGCGCGCAACTCGGCTACCGACCAAACATTCCCGCCGGGATTATGCGGGCTGCACAGGAAAACGACCTTCGTACGCGGCGTCAGCCGCGCGCGCAGTGCGTCGAGATCCATCACGTAGCGCCCGTCGCTTTCGACAAGCTGCGCATCGAGAATGCGCCGTTCATTGGAGCGAATGATTTTGCGGAATGCGTGGTAGGCGGGCGGAAACACCACCACCTCATCGTCCGGCGCACTCACCGCCTGAAGGATCAGGCCCAGTCCGGAAACGATGCCGGGCGTCGGGCTCACCCAAGCCGGATCGATTTTCACGCCATGCCGGCGCGCCATCCAATCGACGAGCGCCGCCGCCCAGGTTCCCGTATCGGCGTAATAGCCGTGCACGGCGCACTCAAGTTCGGCGGCCAGCGCCTTTGTCACGCCGGGCGGTGCGGCGAAATCCATGTCCGCCACCCACATCGGAATCGCGTCCGGCGATTTGATGCCCGAAAGCCGGGCGATGTGGTCCCATTTGGAAGAGTGTGTGCCGCGGCGTTCTATGACGCGGTCGAAATCGAACATGAGTTTCGGTCCCCAGGGCAGCTTGGAACGCACCGCCTGCGCGAACCTAATGAGACGGCGGGCGTGCGACAACGTCGGATTTGCGGTTCTTGCGTCAAACTGGGACAGCTCGCCGGGCCACCGCATGGCAGGAGGCGGAAAAACCACCACCGACCGGCGATCCGTAAGCAATTCAGCAGCGATTCGCCCCGTCACGGCGTCGCCGTAAACGGTAAATATTGAATTAAATTCCGCTTCGCTCGTGATCCTGATACGACCTTCGCCACGGAAGGCCCGCGGCGGCCTTGGCCTTCCGGGGAACGCAGGTTCCTTTCTCAGGATTCTGATCAAGATCATGCCGATCCGCGCGGCGCGGGCAGGGGGCCCGTAGGCTTTGGAATTGCGGCGGCGATTTCGCGCGAAAGCACCGTGATCGACGCCGGTTGAGTTCGATGCGGAGTGTCTCAGTGACCCTGTTCGGTCGTTGCGTCGGGATGGGCACCAGCGAGGGGTATGCACGGCGGTCGAGGCGGGACTCCGGATTGAGCGATGTCGGTCGCGCGTTGTGCGCGCGGCCCGACGGTGCCGGAGGCAAGTAGAATGAGTACCACACCGGTTGTGACGGCCACTTCCCCGGTGGTGAATGCCGCGCCTGGCGAGATCTTCGCGGCGTCTCAGCTGTTTTCTGCGAGCGACACGAGCGGCGATCCAATTCTCGATTATCAGGTCGAGGATGGGACGACAGGTCCGGACGCGGGCTTCTGGGTGCTCGATGGGGCAGTCCTGCCGAATGGGCAAGTTACGGAGCTGACCGCGGCGCAACTGTCTGAATTGACCTTCGTGGCTGGCACGGGCGCCATCGGTCCGGAGATCGACGTGCTGCAGGTCGCAGCTTCGGATGTGGCCGGCTTTGGCGCTTTCACGTCGTTTGATATTGTACCTGCAAGTAGTCTCCCAATGCCGGCGCCCGTCGTTAATGCGGCGAATGCCGTTGCGGCCCCGAATCTCAACATTGCGGCATCGAGTCTGTTCAGTGGCACCGCATTCGGCGGCCTGTCCATTACGGCCTATGAGGTCGAGGACACCACGACGGACAGCGGCCATTGGGTCTTCAATGGCACCATCGAGCCGGCCGGCCAGCTCGTTTTCGTGACGCCGGCGCAGTTGTCGGAACTGACTTTCCAAACCGGCTACAGCACCGACTCCATCATGGTACGGGCTTATGCCGGCGGGGTGTGGAGCAACTACACCACCTTCACCGTTCAGCCGCCGCCCAATCCCGTGCCGCCGGCGGGCACGATGGCCCAGCTCGTCATGGTGCGCGATTCCGACGGCGCGTACGAATTCTACGACATCGGACACAACACGATCCTGCTCGACGGCCCGCTCGGGCAGATCGATCCGGCGTGGCAGGCGGTGGGTATGGGTGGCTTCGACGGCGCCGATACTGCTGATTTGTTGATGCGCAATCCATCGACCGGCGCGTTTGAAATCGACGACGTGACCAACAATGCCATCACCGGCAGTGTCGCGCTCGGGCAGGTCGGACTTGAATGGCAGATCGCCGGCTTCGGCGATTTTTCCAGTCGCACCGGCGAGACCGACATGCTGATGCGTGACGGGAACAATGGCGATTTCGAGCTCTACGACATCAGCAACAACGCCATTACGGCGACTGCGCCTATGGGCCAGGTCGGGTTGGAGTGGCAGGTCGCCGGCTTCGGCGATTTCTCCGGTCGCGCCGGCGAGACCGATATGCTGATGCGCGACAGCAACAACGGCAATTTCGATATCTACGACATCCGCAACAACGCCATCGCTTCGACGACGCCGATGGGCCAGGTCGGACTCGAGTGGCTGGTCGCGGGCTTCGGCGATTTCTCCGGCAATCCCGGCGAGACCGACATGCTGATGCGCAACACCAATACCGGCGCGTTCGAGGTCTACGATATCCGCAATAATGCAATCACGTCGTCGGCCGCGATGGGCCAGGTCGGCGTCGAATGGACGATCGCGGGTTTCGGCGATTTCTCCGGCAACGCCAACGAAACCGACATGCTGATGCGCAACAGCAGAACCGGCGTGTTCGAGCTCTACGACATCAGCAACAATACCATTACGGCGACGGTCCCGATGGGTCAGGTCGGCCTTGAATGGTCGATCGTCGGCGTGACCAGCGGCGCGCCGTCCGGCTCGCCGGGCACTGAGATCAGCACTCCAGCGATCGAACCGGCGAGTTCGCTCACTCAGCTCACGCACGCGATGGCGGCGTTCGCGACCGATAGCGGCGCGCCCGCGGCGTCCTTGCCGCTCGGTCAGTCGCAGCCGGTTGCGAGCGAAAACCCGCTCGCCGTACCGGTCAATCCCGTTCCGCACGCCTGAGCGGATCGAAATCGCGCGTTACTCCGCCGCTTTCGCCACGGCCCCCGCCGCGTGGATCGCGCCCCAGACGCGGTCGGGCGAATACGGCATTTCCAGCTGCCGCACACCCATGGCTTTGAGCGCGTCCATCACCGCATTGGCGAGCGCCGGTACCGAGCCGGTGGCGCCGGCTTCGCCTGCGCCCTTGGCGCCGAGCACGTTGGCGGGCGAGGGCACCGCGCAGTCGATCAGCGTGATCGGCGGCAGGTGATCGGCGCGCGGCATGAAATAATCCATGAAGCTGCCGGATAGAAGCTGGCCGGTATCGTGATCGTAGGCGATGTGTTCGCCGATGACCTGGCCAAGGCCCTGCATCAGGCCGCCGTGAAGCTGGCCCTCGACCAGCTTGTGATTATAGATCGTGCCGCAATCGTCGGCGGCGATGTAGTTGACCACGGCGAGTTCGCCGGTGTCTGGATCGATTTCGACTTCGGCGATATGTGCGCCGGATGGAAACGCGCTGGCGAGATCGATCGTGGTGTTAGTGTCGAGATCGCTTCCCTTGCGTTCGAGCAGCGTCTGTAGCCCGACAGAAAGATCGGTGCCGGCGACCTTGTAGGCGCCAGATTCGAACACGACGTCACCCGGCGCGACTTCCAGCTCGCTCGCCGCGAGCTTCTTGCCCTTCTCGACAATCTCCTTGGCGGCTGTCTGCAATGCGGCGCCGTGGCTGATCAGCGAGCGCGAGCCGAACGATCCGGTGCCGAGCATCTTCGGGGCCGCGGCATCATTGTATCGCAGCTCGATCCGCTCGACCGGAATGCCGAGCACGTCGGCGACGATCGCCGGAAACACCGTCTCGTGGCCCTGGCCCGAAGGCCCGGCATTGGAATACATCGCCAGCTTTCCGCCGGACTCGATCCGGATTTCGACCTGCTCCTTGCCCATACCGCCGGACGGTTCGAGAAACAGCGCGAGCCCGATGCCGCGCAGCTTGCCCCGGCGCTTGGATTTGCGCTGCCGCTTGCCGAAACCTTTCCAGTCCGCCGCCTGCAGCGCAGTCTTGAGCAGACGCGCGGGATCGGCACTGTCGTAATTGGAATTGGTCGGCGTCTTCATCGGGAACATGTCTTTGCGCAGCACGTTGCGGCGGCGCAGCTCGATGGCGTCGATGCCGGTCGTGATCGCGGCTTCTTCGACCAGACGCTCCCACAGATACGCGACGTTCGGCCGGCCGGCGCCCCGATAGGCGGTGGTCGGCGTCGTGTTGGTGAAAATCAGCTTATGCCGGCCGTGCACCGCGGCGACATTATAAAGGCTGATCGCCGAACTGGTCGGCGCCGCGACGGTGTTGATGAGCGGGCCGGCGTTGCTGCAGAACGCGCCGAGGTTGACCAGCCACTCGACCCGCAGCGCGACAAAGCGGCCGTCCTTGTCGAGGCCGAGTTCGCCGGAAAGGTCGGCGGCGCGCGCGTGATGATCGCCGGACAGTGTTTCGCCGCGCGTGCCGGTCCATTTGACCGCGCGGCCGCTCCGTTTTGCCGCCAGCAGCAGCGCGAGGAATTCCGGATAAACTTCGTTTCGAATACCGAAGCCGCCGCCGACATCGGCGGAGCGCACGCGGAACTTTTCGACCGGCAACCCGGTGATCTGCGCCAGCGTGTTTTTGATGTCGCTGATGCCCTGCGTCGGCGCCGCGAGTTCGAACGCGTCGCTTGCCGCATCGTAGGACGCGACGGCGGATTTCGGCTCCATCGGATTGCCGGCGATGCGTTGCGCGCGCACCTTCACGCGCACCACGTGCGCGGCCCCGCCCATCGCCTGGTCGGCGGCTTCGCGATTGCCGTACTCGTATTCGAACGCCAGGTTGTCGGGCGCCCCGTCGTGAATGCGCACCGCGCTTGCGGCGTTGGCATCGGCGGCCTCGACCAGCACCGGCAGGTCCTCGTAGTCGACCGCAATCAGTTCGGCGGCGTCCTGCGCCTGGTGTTCGCTTTCGGCAACGATCGCCGCGACCGGCTCGCCGACGAAACGGACGCGCTCGTGCGCCAGGCCAAAGCGCGGCGGCACATTGAGCGACGAGCCGCCGACGCCCTTGAAGAACGCCATGGCGGGCAGGCCCTTCCAGCCGGCGGCCGCCATGTCGGCGCCGGTGACGATGTCGATCACGCCGGGGGCGCTACGCGCCTTCGCGGTGTCGATGCCACGAATCCTGGCGTGCGCGCGATCGCTGCGCAGGAAAAAAGCCGCTGCCTGTTTGTCCATGGCGACGTCGGCCGTGTAGCGGCCACGGCCGGTGACGAGGCGAACATCTTCGCGGCGGCCGGTGAATTTCTGATCGGACAAGTCTCGCTCCGTTGCGTTCAATAAGGGTGCCCATCGGCGGACGGCAGGGAAGCAATCTTGGCCTGCTCGCGCAAGCCGTCCGGCGTCACGCCCTCCGACGGCGGATTTCCTCGATGACGATGGAGTTATCGCGCTCAGCCTCCCCCTGAGCCACGCAGGCTTCCAGCACCTGCGCGTGAATCTCCAGAAGCGGCAGTTTTTGGCCGGCCTTGCGCGCCTGATCGAGCATGAGGTGGGCGTCCTTGAGCGATTGCCGCACGCGGCCTTCCGGCGAGAATTCTCCGGCGATCATTTTCGGGCCTTTGGTGTCCATCACCTGCGAGGCCGCGGCCGAATGGCGCGCCACCTTGAGGAAAGCCGCCGGATCGAGGCCAAGGCGGGAGGCGAACACCAGCCCCTCGGCGAGCGCCAGCCGGTTCAGCGCCAGGATGTGGTTGACCGCGAGCTTGGCGCGGCCGCCGTCCCCGGCCTTGCCGATATGAAAGCGTTTGGTGAACAGGGCATCGAGCACGGCAGCAGCAGATTGCGCGACCGCCGCGTCGCCGCCGATCAGGCCGACGCCATCGCCGGCGCGGACCTGTTCGCTCGTGCCCGACACCGGCGTTTCGAGAAAGCGCAAGCGGTTGCCGACGCGACCGGCGAGCGCGGCGATGCGATCCGGATCGCAGGTCGAGGTGCAGAGCACGATCTTGCCGGCTGCCGCCGGGATGAGCGCATGCTCGACCACGTCCTCGACCTGATCGGTGTTGAAAACAGCAAGTACGATCGGTTCGCATTTCTCCGCGATCTCGGCGATCGAGGCCGCGCGGCCGCCCATCGCCGCGAGACGTTCACCCTTGGCGGGATCGATGTCGAAGCCGATCACGGAAAATCCCGCGGCGATCAGCCGGCGCGCATAGACTTCGCCCATGAGGCCGATGCCGATCAAGCCGACGGGGGTGGATGACGGCATTTCCATTCCTTCATCGTTGTTGCTTTGGGTGAAAGCTTACCATCCTCGCAACCCCTTCGTCATTGCGAGCGGAGCGAAGCAATCCAGCGGGCCTCACCGCTGGCGCAAGCCGCCTGGATTGCTTCGCTTGCGCTCGCAATGACGAGTTCTCCCGTTCCCGCGGCGCGATTTTTGTTCGCGTCCCGAGTCACCGGCCAACCATGTTGCTAACGGCTTCCCCTGCGCCATGCCCCGGATTTCACTGCGTTCAATCCGGGCTACCAAAAAGGGGAAGCGGAACGCCGAGAGACGCGTAACCAGTACCCGCGCCGCGCAGCGCGGGGCGCACCCTTGCGGGGTGCGCTCGCCTCTCGGCGTCCCACCGCGGCTCTCGCCAGGGAGACAGCTGGTCCCCAAGGCTCTGCATCAGGCCATGCTTCGGGAGACAGTCCGGGGCGTTCAGTCCTGTACGGCCGCCCCAACCGGGGGGCGGAGACCTTGCGCTTCGCCGTGCATGATCCGGAAAAGTGGATGCCGGTTTTCCGGCAAGATCATGCACCACTCGCAGGCGTTACCCGCGCCGGAAAAACGAACGAAGTCCTGTCTCCGTACCGCGAGCACCTCGCGCACCGGTCCAACGGGTCCGGCCCGAAGTGGCCGGCCCGATGGCAGGCTCCGTGCCGGCAGGATGATGCCCGATGCCGCCCGGGAGCGGGTTACAAATCCGCCCGCAGGCACCGCACTCGCCCCGTCCCAAGGAGTGTCCTCGCGAAGAACGTCCCTTCGAAAGGCGAGATGGGAGTTTTTTAGTTCGGCGGGCGGGGTGGATTTAAGAAATTCCGGCGGCGCGAGCTATCTCTTTGATGTGGCGAGAATCTTTTTTCGTTGTTTGTTTGATTCGCGGCGCGCCAATTGTGGCACGTTGCCTTGATCGCATGATTCGCGTCTAAGGCGCGGAACAGGCGGATGTTTTCGAATTACGGCAGGGACGCCTCTGTCCTCGTCGCATCAGTACGGGCCACCACTTGTGTGCCTGCCTCAATAGAAGCCGTGATAGGCCATGCAGCGGTAGTAGCGGCGAGTGCGATACCCCCACCGCGAGGCGCAAACGCCAGACCAATAACTGTAGGAATCATTCCACCACGGATACGCATACCACCACCCGTGATAAAAATAATGAAACCTTCCATGCCGGAATCGATAGCGATGGAAATGGCTCCCGCGGAAGACGAAGTGCCTGAAATGAGATTCCCGTGCGAAATGGGGTCCATGCGCCAAGTGAGCTCCGTACACAAAGCGGGACCCATGAGCGAAATGAGGCGCATGAGCGAAATGAGGGCCATGCGCAAACTGAAACCCATGAGGCGCATGCGTGAACTGGGATCCGTGCGCGAAATTGGGGCCGTGCGCAAAATGGGCCCCATGCGCGAATTGAGGTGTGAAGTGCGGAGCCGCCATATGCGGTGCGGAAAAGTGCGGCGCACCCCCGCCGGGACCGGCGTTGAAATGGCCTGCACCAACCGGCCCGTGGCTGAAATGAGGACCGCCGCCCGGGCTACCGCCGATATGGGCTGCACCAGCGGGAGCGCCGCTGAAATGCCCTCCTCCACCAGGACCGCCGCCACGCGGCGCCGCAATCGCCACCGGCGTACAGCCGAAGGCAAACGCTGCAACAATAGCCAATACTGTTTTGCGCATGATCGACTCCCGGTTTTCGGCCCGGCAAGTTAAGCGCCCGAAAGCCGAAATGGTTGCAATCACAAGGTGCGCTCTCGCGACGCAGCCGGAGCTTAAAAGTCGGCTGCGCCAGCGGCGCCGCAGGGCATCTGTGAAGCCTTTTCGACCATCCGGACTCACGACTCTACAGCGCTCCGGCTCCGTACTCGGAAAGTAGAGTTTTCACTTTGCGTCCGAGGTTCAATTTGCAACACGCTCAGGTATTTTCACGGAACACGGAGGCCAAAAAGACCCAATCGCTGAAAATAGCGCTGCTACCTTCTTGTGCAGTTGATCCACATCAATACCGAAGCGAGGAATATCATCAGGGTTTGCCTCGCGAGCGTTGGCAATCCCGGGCAATGGGCGGGCTCTGGCAAACCTCGCTTCGCAAAGAGTTTCACCGGGTCAGAGCGATGCCCGATCAATTACAGGCTCGCTGATGCGGGCTCTGGGTCGCATTTCTTTGGGGATAGCGCCACTCACCACGAGCCGCGGTGTTCCGGCACGCGGGTAATCAGCGGCAGCGCTGCGACGTACAGCACAGCTATGGCAACGAAGATCCAGGCCTGGATGCGGCCGGGGTCATGGGAATTGGCAAGGATCGCGGTGTCTATCGAGATTGTGACGATGGTGCCGATCGACATGCACATGGTACGGAGTGCGGCAAGCGTTGAGGCGTGTTCGGGCGCCAGTTGCAGGCCGGCGTTGCGGCTCGCCGGGTTGTTCACGCCGCGGCCCAGTCCGACCAGGAAGGCGGAGCCGGCGAGCCACCCATACGGCGGGATGCCGGCGACCGGATAAAGCGCAAGCAGCCCGATCCCGACGACGATAACGAGCGCGCCGAGATACAGCGGACCCCGGTAACCCGTGCGCCGCAAAGCGAATACGGCGGCGATCGACATCAGGATCGCGGCGGCTCCCTGGGCGATCAGCAACGTACCGGAGTTGAGGGCGCTGATGTCGTAACGGTTCATGGCATAGAGCGGAATGAGCGCAACCAGGCCGGAGGTAACGCCGCCGTAGAGCGCGTTGACCACGTTGACTGCTCCGAAGCCGAGCCCTGTAATCAGGCGCGGTGCGATGAACGGATATGGCGAGCGGTTGATGTGACGAAAGAACGCCCATAGGGCGGCCATCGCGATGGCCGACGGGATCGCGAACTCCATCGACAGTGCGTGCGCAGTCCTTTCGGCCAAATAACTGACGGCCAGCATGCCGGAGAGCAGACCGCCCCCGAGCAGCGCCATGCCGATGACATCCATCCTCGGGCGGGCGCGTCCCTCGCGCGATCGATCCTGCGGCACGTAATACAGCGCAAGCACGGTGACCGCGACGCCGATCGGTACGTTGACCAGAAAGATGCCCCGCCATGACCAATACGTCACGAATAGGCCGCCGAAGATGGGTCCGATCATCGAACCGATCGAGAAGATACTGCCAAACAGGCTGATCGCGCGATCACGGGCATCGCCGAAATAGTCCACGATGATTTCGGTCGCCGAAGGTGTGAAGCCCGCGCCGCCTGCCGCCTGCAGTCCGCGCAACGCGACAAGCACATAGATGTTGTCGGCGAGCCCGCAACACAGCGACGCGATGGTGAAGACAACAGTGGATCCGACGAACACCCTGCGGCAGCCGTACAGTTGGCAGAGTTTGCCGCTGATCGGCAGGACGACCACAAAACCGAGGGCGTACGCCGTGATGGTCCACCCGGCCCAGTCGATCGACGTGTGCAGGCCAACCCGCAAGGAATGCAACGCCGTCGAGACGATAGTCGAATTGATCGACATCATCAGCAACGCGAGGGCGACGACGGCGAAGACCAAGCCGCGGTGAATAGGCCGGCTCTCCACGCGAGGACTCAACAAGCCGTCGGCCGTGCGGATCTCGGGCTCAACGCTCATGCCAAGTCTAATATCAATGGTGGCGGCTTCGAGACCCCCCGCTCCTGCGAGTCAGACATGATGCCGGCGAGGGCCTCCGACAGCAACGCAATGCGGCAGCCGCTCGAACGGCTGGAATGAAACCCTCCCGATAAAGCCATTTCGGTCCTCAATCGGCGATGAGCGAGCGTAAAGGAGTTGTGTGACGTCCGACACAGGCACTGCGGAAACGCCGTGTTACTCAAACTATCGGCGGGCAACCCGCCGCAGAAGTCAACGGCGCCATTGGCGTCTGTAAGGGAGCGACGCATGCAGTACAACATCGAAGCACATTTGCAGGAACTGGCCAGGCAGGAAAGCGCGACGGCCTTTCAGGGATCGAGCGGCGGCGTGATGAATGCCGCGGTCGAAGCCGACCAGGCGCTCGCGCGTTGGAAGGGGAGGTTTGCGATTCCGCAAGCCGCCCAAGCGGTGGCTCAAAGCATCAGCCTCATCGATCTGGACACCGGCGGCATCACCTTCGGCGGCGGCGTGCCGGTGGGTGGCAATTCCCATCTCACACTGCGTTCGGACGGAACATACACGTTCACCGGCCACTACCACGACTTGGGATTTCCCAGCTACAACGTGGAGCTTGCCTGGGGAATAAGAACCAGCCTCGGCCGGGTCTACACATTCGCCCACAATGGACGAGTGCACGGCACGGACGAATCCGGGTCGCGCGACGATAATTGGGCGGGCAACGCGCCGTTGTTCGATCTGACGACGTACTGGAACGAATTGGCCTCGGGCTACCACTGGTCGTGGCGCGCGTCGGCGAATTTCGATCTCACGGCGCTGGTGAATAACGTCGTGAACGACCTGAAGCTGGTGGGGCAGGTCGTCGGCGTTGTTGCGGCCATCGTGGCGTAGTGCAGCGACCACGATAGCCAATACCGCAGGCGCGATTTGGGTGATACCCGCCGTCATTCCGGCGAAGCCGTTGGTCGCTCCGGAATGACGGCTTATTCCAGCGGCGCGACGGAAAACTCCCGCGCGACGGCGTCGAGGCTGTCGCGCAGCGACTTCGGCATCGGAATGCCGTGGGCGCGGCGATCGAGCAGCTTGGCGTGGGTCTGCTCGCCGGGCAGGTAGATGCGCTCGACGCCCGGCAGGCGTTTCGAACTCCGAATGTCGCGGATCACGCCATCGACGGCGTGCTTGAATTCCGCCGCCGGCATGAAGGCCTCGATCTCGATCGCCGCGATGGCATGCCCGGTGTTGGTGGCCTTGCCGGGCTCCTTGACGAAATCGACCACGTCGCGGCCGAGCGCGGCGCGGTTGAGTGCGCCGGCCAGGATGCCGATGATCAGGCTCAGCCCGTAACCCTTGTAGTCGCCGATCGGCAGCAGATAGCCCTCATCGGCGCGCTTCGGATCGGTCAGCGGCTTGCCGTCACGGTCGATCATCCAGCCGATCGGCATTGCTTCGCCACGCTGCGCCTTGAGCCGGACCTTGCCGAACGCCGCGACGGTCGGCGCCATGTCGAGCACGACCGGCGGTTCGTCTTTGGCCGGCACGGCAATGCACAGCGGGTTGGTGCCGAGCAGGTTCTCGGCGCCGCCCCATGGCGGCAGGTGATTGTTGCTGCCGACAGCGAAATACAGCCCGATCATGTCGTGATGCAGCGGCAGCGTGGCGTAGAGCGCGGCGGGGCCGGCGTGATTGCTCATGCGGGCGCCGACCCAGCCGATGCCGGTCGCCCTTGCCTTGTCGATGGCGATGTGCGTGGCGCGGCGCATCACCAGATGTCCCATGCCGTTGTCGCCGTCGATCAGCGCCGCCGAAGGCCGGTCGCTGACCACGCGGATGTTCGGCGTGGCGTTGACGCCGCCCAAGCGGATGCGCCGCAGGTAGATCGGCAGGCGGATCACGCCGTGGGTGTCGCTGCCGCGCAGATCGGCTTCCGTCATCAGGCCGGCGACGATCTCGGCGTCTGCTTTCGGCAGGCCGGCCGCCACGAAGGCGCGTGTGATGAAGGCGGCAAGCCGCGCGGCCGGGACGCGCGCTTCGGTTTGGCTCGTGGCGGTTTCGGACATGAACGGCATGCTCCCTATTGAAGAACGCAGGCTGGTTTAACCTTGCGCGGGATCATAAGATCAATTCGACCGCGGAGGAAAATGCCATGAGTATGACTGCCGAAAAACTTGACACCATCAGCGCCTGCTTCGGGACCTATCCGCAGACCCAGGCGCTCAAGAGCGGACAGATCAAGTCCGATCGCGTCGATCTGCGGCTGACCGAAATCACGCCGGTCTACAAGGCTTTCGGCATGATGGTGCGAGACCTGAAGTTCGACATCTGCGAAATGGCCGTGGTGAGCTATCTGCAAGGCAAGGCCTACGGCAAGCCGCTGACGCTCTTGCCCGCCACCATGATGGGCCGCTTTCAGCACGGCACCATGCTCTACAATTCCGACCATGGCACGGTGACGCCGCAGACGCTGGAAGGCCGGCGCATCGGCGTGCGCTCGTTCGCGCAGACGACCGGCTGCTGGCTGCGCGGAATTTTGTGGAAGGACTACGGGCTCGACAACAGCAAGGTCAGATGGGTGACGTTCGAGGACGCGCACATCCCCGAGTTCAAGGATCCGCCCGGCGTCGAGCGCGCCGCCGATGGCAAGGACATGACCAAGATGCTGCTCGACGGCGAACTCGATGCGGCGATCTTCGGCACGGTTTTGCCGACCGATCCGCGGCTCAAGAGCGTGATCCCCGATCCCGATGCGGCAGCCAAGGAGTGGTACAAGAAATACGGCACGGTGCCGGTCAACCACATGGTAGTGGTGAAGAACGAAGTGGTGAAAGCCAACCCGGGCGCGGTGCGCGAAGTGTTCCGCATGCTCAAGGACAGCAAACAGGCCGCGGGCCTGCCCAAGCCCGGCACGATCGACGCTCTGCCGTTCGGCTTCGATGCGGTGAAGCCCGCGCTCGATCTGATGTCGAGCTATGCGCTCGAGATGAAGATCATCCCGCGGCGCTATTCGGTCGAGGAATTGTTCGACGATGTAACGCGGGGGCTGTAGGGCGTCATTGCGAGGAGCGAAGCGACGAAGCAATCCAGCGGGCCTCTCGGGTATCGCAAGCCGTCCTGGATTGCTTCGCTTCGCTCGCAATGACGATTTGGTTCGATCATCACGCGCTACTTCTTTACAACGACGCGCGGCAGCTTTGTCAAAATCTCCTCCGCCTCTTTGACGATGCGTATGACGATCTCGCCCGCCGGGGGGATGTCGTGGATAAGGCCGGCGTCCTGGCCCATCGACAGCGAACCTTCGTCGACATCGCCGGTCCGCCGCGCCGTGGCGAGACCTTCAGACGCCTTTGCGCAGTCGCGGCGCAGCGCCCATTCGCGGCCCGCCCAGCGCTCGATGAAACGGTTGCGCCGCGAGCGGATCATCGCGCCCGGCCAGACGAGGCCGGAGGCGATGTCGGGGATTTCCGAAAGCGCCGTGTCGTGGCCGTCGCTATCGACGATCGCCTGCTTGAAATTCGGATGCAGCGGCGACTCGACCGTGGCGAGAAAGCGCGTGCCGAGCAGGATGCCGTCGGCGCCGAGCGCCAGCGCCGCGGCGAGGCCGCGGCCGTCCGCATAGCCGCCGGCCGCCAGAACCGGGATCGGCGCGACCGCGTCGACCACCATCGGCAGCAGCGGCATGCTGGCCATCCAGCCGACATGGCCGCCGCCCTCGCTGCCCTGCGCGATGATAATGTCGGCGCCGGCTTCGGCGGCGTGTTTCGCTTCCGGCACGGTGCCCGCCATGTAGGTGACGAGCGCGCCCGCCTTGTGCGACCGGTCGAAATATGAGCGCAGATCCTGCTCGGGCTTGGCCCAGGCGAATTGCATCACCGGCGGCCGCAATTCGAGCGCGGCCGCAATGCTGTCCTCGCCCGTCGCGAACAGCAGGAAGTTCAGCCCGAACGGCTTGTTGGTCTGCCGGCGGATGCTGGCGGTGCCTTCGACGACCTGATCCGGCTTGAGTCGATAGCTGCCGAGCGCGCCGAGACCGCCCGCATTGGAGACCGCGGCGACCAGTTCGGGTGTCGTCGCCGAGCCCATGCCGCCCAGAGCCACCGGGTGTTCGATATGCAAGAGATCGCAGACTGGGGTTCTAATCATCGACTGCTCCGGCTCAACGCGCTGTTTATTGTTTGCTGTTGGGTCCGCGGCTCAAGGCTTCAGCGGCGGGTAGTCGCGTGAAAACACCGGCTGCGCGAGGAAGTTTTTTGGATCGTAGTGCCAGAACTGACTCACGTCCGGATAAGCCTTCACGGTGACATTGACGAGCTTGCCGGCCTGCTTCTCGACCTTGCGGATATAAACCGTGAAGGTGAGATTGCCGTAATCGTCGAATTTGACCGGGCCGCGCGGCGTGTCGGTCAGCGACACGGCCTTGATGGCAGCGGTCAGCTTGTCGGGCTCGGTGTCGCCGCCGGTGGCTTTCAGCGCCGCTTCCAGGATCTGGCCGTTCACGTACAGCGCGGCCGCATAGAATCCGATCGGCACGTCGGTGCCGTAATATTTCTGCATCGCGGCGATGAAGCGATGGTTCGCCGCGGTGTCGAGATCGAGCGTATAGGGGATCGAATTGATCAGGCCGATCGCCTCGTCGCCGAAATTGCGCATGATGCTGTCGTCGGCGACGGTCGAACCGCCGATGAGCGGCAGAGTGAGGCCTTGTGCGCGGTACTGTTTGACAAACTTGATCGGGTTGGCGCCCGCATAAACCAGAACGATGACATCGGCCTTTTTCGGATCGATCTGTGCCAGATAGGGTAGGTAATCCGGCGTGTTGAACGGCGACCACAGTTTCTTGACGAGTCTGCCGCCGTCATCCTCGAATGCGCGCTGGAAGCCGCCGACCTGTTCGTAACCGAAGGCGAAATCGTCGCCCGCGGTGATGGCGGCCTTGAGCTTCATTTCCTTGGCCGCATAGTCGGCGAGCGGATAGAGGCATTGCGCCGAACTGTCCGACGTGCGCACCTGGTAGGTGTTGCGATGGCGCTGCGTCAGGTCCTCGGCGCCGCCGAAGCCGATGGTCGGCATCTTGTGTTGGCCGAGATAGTCCTCGATGGCGAGCCATTCGAACGCGGCGAGCGGCCCCATGATCAGATCGACCTTGTCGCGCTCGACCAGCTCAACCGCCTTGGTCTTGGCGGTGGCCGGCACGCCTGCTGTGTCGGCAACGATGAGCTCAATCTTGCGGCCCGCCAGCGTGTAGTTCTTGTCCTTGAGGAAGCAGGTGATGCCCTCCTCGAGATGCACGCCGCCGGCGGCAAGGCCGCCGGTTTTCACCGTCATCAGTCCGATCTTGAAGGGTTTTTGCTGCGCCAGCGCGGGTTTCGCCAACAGCGACGGAGTTGTCGCGGCCGCACCGCTTCCCATCAAAAATCCACGGCGATTCATTGCGCGCGTCATGACCGTCCTCCCTTGTGCTCCGCCCGCTCGTGCGATGCGATTTAGCGCACGTGCTGCAACAGCAGCAGCAAGCCGCCGACGACGCCGACGTTGGCGAGCATGCCGTTCTGCATGCCGGTGCGCATTGGTCCTTGCACTTCCCAGAACCGCAGCAGCAGGCCCGAGGCGACGATCGTGAACGCCAGGAGCAGCAGCACGCCGACCGCCGGATGCCAATTCAGCAGCACTAGCGCGCAGCCGACGAACTCCATGCCCTGGCCGATCCAGAACGTGGCGAGCGGGTAGGGCGCTTTGAAATTGGTCAGACGCTTGACGTGATCGTCAACGTGTTGCCTCTGCAAGTTTCGAATGCCGACCGCCAGAAAGAACGCGATCATCAGCAATCGGCCGGCCGTGTCGAGCCACGATGCATCGCCAGCATACATGTTGTTTCCTCCCTCGCGCGGGCCGGTCTAGCGCCGGCTCTCGCGCCGCAGTCCGTGCGTCAGGCGGCGCTTTCCGACTTGGCTTTCGATTTCGCCCAGTAGTCCGAGCGCGATTTGGTCGCCTGCAGGCTCTTTGAGTCTTCGTAGCCCGGCGCCATCGAGGCCGACGTGCCGGCCATCACCTGGTGGTGCTCGATGTTGAGGAGCCGCAGCCAGCTCTGCTGGCCCATCGTGAGCCCGATCATGCAGCCGAGTTCGACCAGCTCGGGCTCGTTGAACTGGGCGTGCATGCGATCCCAGAACGCATCATCGGTGTTGAGATGCCAGACGATCGCTTCGGCATAGGCCAGCGCCGCCTTTTGCCGCTCGTTGTATTTGGTGGATTTCTCGAAATTGAGCAGATCCAGCACCTGGTCTTCGATCAGCGCGCCGCTGGTCGTCGCCTTCACCGAACGCTGATTGCCGCAATATTCGCAGGCGACCGAGCGCGACACGTAGAGCCGGCACAGTTCCTTGATGGCGTGATCGAGTACGCCGGTGCGGAAGATGTTGTGCCAGGACTCGGCGAAGAACCAGAAGCAGGCCGGCACGTGGGCGCGGATCGCCGAGCTTTCCGGCCGCGGCGTGCCTTCGCGCTGGCAGCGCTCCATCTCGGCACGCATCCGCGCGTCCATTTTTTCCAGCGGGATGTAACTGATTTTTTGCTTCGCCATGGTCGGAACCTTTCCCTACAGCGCGGCGTCATTCCGCCGCCGCGATATTCATCGCCGGCCGCCGGCCGGCATCCTGCGCTTTCGCATAATCGACGGTCGCCTGGTACTCCGTCATTGTATCCTGGGCCTCGATGCCGCACACGCGTCGGGCGAACGCGGCGAACGGCCCCGCACCGGTGAATTCGGCCCGCTTCATGGTCAGAGACAGCAGCGTCTGCAGCGGCGTGCCGTTGAAATTTTCGAACATCGCCAGTCGGCTGCCCCAGTCGGTGAGATAGAGATCGCGGACGACGCGGGCAATCTTCAGCCGGTCATAAGGTTCGCCCGTCGCGCCCTTGTTGAGCCGTTCGAACCAGGGATGCATGGCCGGCTCGCGCCATTGCTGTTCGGTCGGGAACATGATGGCGCTGCGGCCGCACAGGTCGATCAGCTCATTCACCATGGCGCCGTAGTTCTGCAGGAAATAGACACGGCCCCAGTTGAACAATTGGATGTCGGGCTTGTAGAGGCCGCCGGGCGTGAAAAATCCCTGGTCTTCCGCCGCGAGCACGTGGGCGAAGGTGGTCTGCTGAAACGCAATGATCTTGGCGATCCGCGACTGCACCGCCTCGATCTTGCTGGTGCCGAGGTGCTCGCACATCAGGATGGCGAGTCCGGCCAGGAGCTCCGCGCGCACCGCCTGCCGCACCAGCGCGTAATAATGGCCCCAGTCGAACACGCGCTGCGGGTAAAGCTTGGCGTGGTCCGGATTGCCGATGTGGAACACGTATTTCCAGGGGATCAGCACGTTATCGAACAGCACGGTGGCATCGAGTTCATCGCCCTGCGACGCCAGCGGATGCTCGACCGGATCGCGCTCGACCAGGCTTTCGCGGCACACGATGGTGATGCCCGGCAGGTTCGCCGGGCAGACGCCGTAGATGATCTGGTCGCCTTTGGCGCCGGGCCGGAAGAACACGCCGAGATGGAGGAAGTCGGCAAACGGTGTCGCGGTGCCGATCGCCTTGACGCCGCTGACCGTGATGCCCCGGTCGTTGGTTTCGACGATGCGCAAGGCCGGAGAAACCGCATGCGCGCCGGGATCGGAACGGTCGGCCTGCGGGTCGACGAAATGCGGCGCCACGACCAGATCGTTGTCCATCGCGTAGCGCCAGAAATTGCGGATGTTATCGGCGAGCCCGCGGCCGTCGGCGCCGATGGCGGCCTTCTCCCACGGTTCGGGATCGTCGATGTAGGTGACCAGCATGTAGTTCTGCGAATCGGGCGTGCGTGGACACGACGCCGCGACGAAATGCTTCATGATGAATTCAAGATAGCGGCGCTTGCGGACCAGCTCTTCCTTGCTGCGGTGCTGAAACCACGCCATCGAGCGGCGCACGCCGCTTTCGTCCATGTAGGTGAGAATGTCCTGCAGGTCGGAGCGATTGTGCAGATCGAAGAACTCGGCGGTGCGCGCCGCGTAGTCGCGTGTCGCCGGATGGGTCGCGACGTTGTCGATCTTCTGGTTGCCGACCCAGACGGAACGGCCATCGTTGAGCGCCTTGAGGTACTGCTCGCCGGTCCGCAGCATGCCAGTCCTCCCCGGGAGCGGATCGCCCGGTAACCCCGGACTTTTTGCCGCTGTCGATCAACCGCTAGCTTACGCCCGGCGTCGGCGCTAAACTATAAACTGAACGATATGCAGACTATTCCCAAAAGGCATAGTGACCCTGACCTGCATCAGCTGCGGGTGCTCGACGTGCTGCTGCGCGAGCACAGCCTGACGCGGGCGGCGCGCGCGCTCGACGTCACGCAGCCAGCGCTGAGCAAGACGTTGGCGCAGCTGCGCCGCTATTTCGGCGACCCGCTGTTCGTGCGCGTCGCGCTGCGCATGGAGCCGACGCCGAAGGCGTTGCAGTTGCAGGCGCCGGTGCGCGCCATTCTCGAACGCGCGGCGTCGCTGCGCACCGGGCACAGCGCTTTCGATCCGGCGACCTCGCAGCGCACGTTCAATTTCTGCGTGGTGGATGCGGGCCTGCTGAAGCTCTTGCCGCCGCTGGTCGACAAACTGCTGCGCGAGGCGCCTGGCGTTCGGCTCAACGTCTCGCAGGTCGATGCGGCGCATCTGGAACGCTCGCTTGAATCCGGCAAGCTCGACTTCGCGATGGGGTCGTACCCGTCGCTGCCGAAAAACATCAGGCGCCAGGCTTTATGGGTGGAGCGCTATGTCAGCGTGGCGCGTCGCGGCCACCCACGGCTTTCATCCGAACCTACCTTGCGCGAATTCGCCGCCGAGAAGCATGTGATGGTTTCGATCGCCGGCAGCGGGCACGCCCATGAGGTCATGCAGCGCGCTCTCGAAGCGGCCGTGCCGCGCGACAATATCGTCTGCCGCATCCCGATCTTCACCGGCGCGGCGGTGCTCGCCAGGCAAACCGATGCCATCGCGACCTTGCCGCTGTCGGTCGCGAATGCCTTGGCGGATGATCTCGATCTGACGATCATCACGCCGCCCGTCAGACTGCCGAAGATCGATATCTTTCAATACTGGCACGCGCGGTTTCACAACGACCCTGCCAGTCAATGGATCAGGTCCGTGTTCAAGATGCTGTTTCGCGGCACCGACTCTGTAATATCTGCCGCCACCGGTGGCGCCGCGCGGGCGGCCCGCATCGGCGAATGTGCCCATTGCGTGATCGGCCCGCCGAAACGCGGCGAAAATCGCGTCATGCTTTGTGGCGGGTGCCCCAACAATACCCCACAATCCGACATAAAGCGTCATGGTTCCGCCCCGGAGACCGGATGAATTCATACGGTCGTTTGAATTATGGCGGGATGGGGTCATGCTTCGCCGGTGGGCGCGCGCCGCCTTCCTTGCAATCCTGATGGTCTGGTCGGTCACCGCGGCCTGCGCGGAGGGCGAAACGGATTCGCGTATCGCGGTTGCCGGCAACCAGCATGTCGATGCCGGAATGATCCGCTCGTTCTTCCATGGCGTTCCGGGCAAGCCGCTCGATGCCGGAGCACGCGATGCCGCCATCAAGGCGCTCTACGCCACCGGCCTGTTCTCCGACGTAAAGATCACCCGGCAGGGCGCCGGCGTTCTGGTCACCGTCGCGGAAAATCCAACGATCATGCGGATCGCCTTCGAGGGCAACAAGAAGGTCAAGGATGCCGAGCTGAAAAGGGACCTGCAATCCAAAGAGGGCGGGCCGCTGTCGCGGTTCTTCGTGCAGGCCGACGTCGAGCACATGATCGAGGTCTATCGGCAGCATGGATACTTTCAGGTGCAGATCACGCCGGAGACGATCATCGTCAATAAGGGCGCAAAGGCAGGCGTTTCCGCAGGCGAACGCGTCAACGTGGTGTTTCAGATCAAGGAAGGCGGCAAACTGGCGGTGCGCCAGATCGCGTTCGCCGGCAACCACGCGTTTCCCCCTTACAAACTGACTGGCGTGATCAAAACCGGCAAGACCAATTTTCTGAGCTTCCTGCTCGACAATGACATCTACAACACCGACAAGATCGACAACGACTGCGATCTCTTGCGCCGGTTCTATCGCGATCACGGCTACGCCGATGTGACGGTGCGCTCGTCGGCAAGCTACGATGACGGCCTCAAGGGTGTCGTCGTGACCTATACGCTCAACGAAGGCCCGCCCTATCGCTTCGGCAAGGTCGCAATCGATACCCAACTCAAGACCGTCGATGCCGCCTCGCTGCGTTCCTATCTGCGCACGCAATCGGGCGGCATGTTCGACGCCGATGCGATCAACAAAACCACCGACGACCTGACCATGGCGCTGGCGCGGAGCGGCCAGCCGTTCGCCCACGCCGAGCCCCGCACCACGCGCGAGCCGCCCAAGGCCGGCGGCACCGGGATCATCGACCTCGTCTACTCGATCGAACAAGGCGAACGCCGCTATGTCGAGCGCATCCAGATCCACGGCAACACCAAGACGCACGACGACGTCATCCGCCGCGAATTCGATTTCGGCGAGGGCGACGCCTACAACAAGGCCCTGGTCGATCGCGCCGAGCGGCGCCTGAAGGCGCTGGGCTATTTCAAAACGGTCAAGATCGAAACCGAGCGCGGCTCGGCGCCTGACCGTGTCGTGCTCGATGTCAACGTGCAGGAACAGGATACCGGAAATTTCTTCATCTCCGGCGGCTATTCCACCGCCACCGGCCTGATGGCGAGCGTCACCGTCAGCGACAGCAATCTTCTGGGCACCGGCTACCGCGGCAAGGTTTCGGTGACCTGGGGCCAATACGCGGAAGGCTTCGATGTGGGTCTCACCGATCCGTATTTCCTCGGCCGGCGCATGCCGGCTGGCGTTGAGCTTTTCGGCAACGAGACCATCGGCAATGTCGACCAGTCCTTCAACAGCACCGTCTACGGGGCCAAGCTGTCGCTCGGCACGCCGCTAACCGAGCAACTCGGCGTGAACTGGAATTACTCGATCTACAATCAGGCGGTGTCGCTCGATCCGGCCGAAGGGGTGTCGTCACTGCCGATCCAGCAGGCGGCCGCCGCTGGGCCGATCTGGGTGTCGTCAATCGGCCCAACGGTCACCTATTCGACGCTCGATAACGCCAAAAATCCCACCAGCGGAGTGCGCTTGGTGACCAGCAATGAGTTTGCCGGTCTCGGCGGCGCCGCAAAATTCGCCAAGACTACCGAAGACGTGAGCTACTACCATCCGATTGTCGGCGATCTCGTCGGTATGGTGCGGGCGCAGGGCGGTTACGTGTCGCCCTATGGCGGGCAGCAACTGCCGCTGCTCGACAATTTCTTTGGCGGACCGCAGCTCATTCGCGGCTTTGCGCCGAACGGTTTCGGCCCGCGCGACATAACGCCCGGCACCGCCATGGATAATGTCGGCGGCAACATTTATTGGACCTCTTCGGCGGAGCTTGAAGCACCGGTGCCGGGCGTTCCATCGGACGCCAACCTGAAAGTCGCAGCATTCTCCGATGTCGGCAGCCTGTGGGCGACCGGGGCGGGCGCTTCGAGTCTGGCCTCGCTGTCGCCGTCGCAGCAGCTCACGAACTCGCGGGCCATGCGGGCCTCGGTCGGTACCGCGCTGATCTGGAATTCGCCGTTCGGCCCGCTGCAGGTCAATTACGCCTACCCGATCGCCAAACAGCCGTACGACGTGACTCAACGGCTCAATTTCACGGCCGGGGCGTTTTAGTCGGTAGCATGCCGTTCGTAGCAATACCCAAACACAAAAAAGCCCCGGGACTTTGCCCGGGGCTCCGCTTTCGGCGGCATCCATCGATGGATGGTTGCCGATGTTCTGATCAATGGTGGGGGCGCACCGCGCCGTGCGGGTGAATCACCGCGTGAGGATGAACCACATGGGGCGTCACATGCGGGTGGATCGGATGAACCACGTGGGGATGGATCGGATGCACCACGTGGGGATGGATCGGATGAATCGCGTGCGGATGGAACACATGCGGGTGCGGTATGGGATGCGGATGCGGCACCGGATGCGGCAACGGGTGCGGGTGCGGATGTGGGTGATGCGGATGGAACGGGTGGCCGTGATGGTGCCACCAATGCCAGCCGATCGGGCCGCCCCAGCCTATGCCCTGATGGAAATTCTCGCCGCACCAGTACCAGCCGCCGCCGTGCCAGCCGCCGTCGTACCAGCAATAGCGGTGACCGGAATAGAAGTAGGCTTCCGGTTGAACGCTCGCTGCCGCTGCGGTGCTCCTGAGCCAGCCTTGGTTGTCCTGCTCGGCGCATTCCGCGAGCACGAGCGGCGCTCCTTCGCCGATCGTGTTGCCGTCAACGGTGACGCACAGGCCGTCCGAATTTGAAATCGCGAACGCATCGGCCCGCCGCTTGAATTGCGGCAATTCCCAAATCTGGGAATCGGCGCCGGTGCATTCGGCGATGACCACCGGATCGCCTGCGCCCGGCGGTTGGTTTGGCGTTCCCGGTTGAGCGTCCAGACAATAGCCGCCGTTTGTCACGGTGCCGCCGCCTTCGTACCCGAAGGTCTGGTTGGGCTTTCCGGAGCAGGCCGAGATCGCGACATGAGCTGCGGCCTGGTCCTGCGTAACGTTGATGCACCAATTGGCGTTTGGCGTGGAAAGTACGGATTTGAAGACATAGTAGTTTTCGGCCGCCTGGGCCGAAAAGCCGGTCGAGAAAAACGCGCCGGCGGCGAGCGCCATTAACCCCGCCGCGGCGCGTAGCCTGATCGGTATGGTCATGAGTTCTGTCCTTCTTATTGAGGCATGATGCCTTCGCGTGAAGGATAGCCTTTCGGGCCAGGAATTAGCTTTGATTTGGATCAAGATGGTTATTTTGCTCGGTTGCGATCAACGTCAAACAACCTCGAGCGGAAGGACGAGGCAGGCCATCATGGCGTGTTGCCATGCTCCATTGCAAGCTCCGCCTTCAGAACTCTCGACATCGCGGAAGATCGACGCGACGGCGAGCGTACGGCCGGCTTTGTTGTAGCGCAGCAGGCAATCCTTGCCCTTGATGTCGCCGTCGATAGCGATTTCGTCCCATTGCTCGGCGTGCCCCACATAGTTGATCGGCACGTCGTAGTGCTGGCTCCAGAAGAACGGCACCGCGTCGAAGCGCTCCTTGAGCCCCAGCATGTTGGCGGCGGCGGTCTGTCCCTGGCGCTCCGCCACCACCCAATGCTCGACGCGGATGTTCTGGCCGGAATGGGTATCGGGCCAGCGCGCGATGTCGCCGGCCGCATAGATCCCGGGCGCGCTCGTTTCCAGAAACGCATCCACGGTGACGCCACGATCGATAGCGAGCCCTGCCTTTTCGGCGAGCGTCAGGCGCGGGCGCACGCCGACCCCGACGACGACAAGATCCGCGTTGAGCGTGCCGCCGCTCTTGAGCGTGGCTCGCCTTCCGTCAATCGCCATGACCGTGTTTTGCAGGTGAAAGACGACGCCGTGTTCCTCGTGAAGCGCGCGAACGAAATCGCCCATCTGTGCCCCGAGCACGCGTTCCATCGGGCGGGCTTCAGGCGCGACCACGTGCACTTCGACGCCGCGCGTGCGCAATGCTGCGGCGGCCTCCAGTCCGATGAAGCTTGCACCGATCACAACGGCGCGGCGCGCGGACTTGGCGATATCGATAATGGCGCGGCTGTCGGCGAGTGACCGCAGCACATGCACATGCGGCAGCTCGGCGCCGGGGATCGGCAGCCGCACCGGCTCGGCCCCCGTCGCCAGCAACAGCCGGTCATAAGCGAATGTCTTGCCGTCCGATGTCGCGACTTCACGCGCTTTCACCGAGATGCCGGTTACGTCCGTCCCGAGGCGCAGATCGATGCGGTTATCGGCGTAGAAGTCGTCGGGCCGCAGTGGCACCCACTCTTCGGGTGCGCTGCCGGCGAGATAGTCCTTCGACAGGTTGGGGCGGTCGACCGGTGCGGCCGAATCCGAGCTCAGCATGACGATACCCCCGTCATAGCCCCTCCGCCGCAATATTTCGGCAGCCGCAAATCCGGCGGCGCCTCCGCCGACGATCACAATGCGCCGCGGGGCATCCGCGTCGGCGGCCTGCCGCGGCTTCGGCTGGGACAGCTTCTCGCGGACGACGATGCGGCCATCGTGCCGCTCGACCTTCCAGCAATCGACCGGACTCAAAGCCGGCGCGCGCACCGCCTCGCCGCTGCGCAGATCGAAACACGCATGGTGCCATGGGCAGCGCACTGTGCCGCCGACAACGATGCCTTCGGCGAGCGGCCCATGATAATGAGTGCAGTGAGCGCCGATCGCGAACACGTCCGCGCCGCTCGCAACCAGCAGCACATCGTCATTGCCGACGTGTCCCAGGAGACGCCCATCCGCCAGGTCGGACAACGCAACGCCTTTGGTGAGATCGGGGCCGCTTGGAGAGGACTGTTCGCTCATGGTCGCCTGCCTTCGTTGTCAGATTGCAGGAGAGCAACTCCTGACAATGCCCTTGGTTGTCGCGCCACGATCCAGCAGCAGGCTTGGCTTGGCCGCCGCCCGGCCGCCGGGGCTTCCCGGTGTGCGAATACCGTCAGAATTTTCTTTCGTCTTGGTCTTTTTTGCACATGCGTCTCGAAAATCCGCTGTATGTTGGGGCGTGGCCAAATGAAGGCATAAATCCGGCGATTTTTTGCCGAACCTTCAGCCTACAGGGGGGTGTGCCACGGAAAAGCCAGCGCTATCGCGCAACCGTCGCGCCGTTCCCGAGCCGGGATGCCCGGACCTCTGCGGTCTGCATATCCTGGTCGTCGAGGATTCGGTGGAGCTGGGAATCGCGGTGGCGAGCCTGTTGCAGGCGTGCGGAGCCGACGTTGCCGGACCTGTGGCGACGACGGCCGATGCCGACCGTTTGATAGCCGGGCAAGTTCCCGACGCCGCACTGATCGACATTCATTTGCGCGCCGGCGAGCGCGCCGATGAGTTGATCGCCCGGCTACACGATCGCGGCGTTCGCGTCGTCGTGACCTCCGGCGAATCGGGCCGCTTGGAGACACACGTAAAGGCCGCCGCCACGTTGTCGAAGCCGTTCAGCGAAGCAGAACTGATCGCCGCCCTGATGCCCGCGGCCGTGATGGCGGACCCTGCCGCGGTCCGAGCGCCGGCGCTGCCGTCGCACCCGGCCGTAACGACTCCGTGACGCCGCTGTCGCGGACAGCCTGCAATCGGCGAAGTTGACGCAGAGCATCTTCCGTCGCCGACGATCGGGCGAGTTCCGATGCCCACTTGAAACACATGGGTTGGCCGTGCCAAGCTCCGCAGGCTGCCTCTGACGCGGTATGTGCCGAAATGTTCGCGGGGCCAGGGCAGCGAGCATGCCGTCGGCAGGCATAGCACTCACACCGGCATTTTTTCCCGCCGATCCAGATAAAAAATCAGGACACGCGCGTGTGCGTAGCTACGCACATGCATGAGAGGGATGGCAACCTATGCGCAGATTATCTTGTCTGTCTCACGTGAAATTGGCGTTGTCGCTTGGTGCGTTCGTTGTACTGAGCGCGTCGTTTGGTCAGGCCGTGGCGGCCACTTGCACGTCTACGGGCTTCGTTCGCGACAGCATCAATCTGACAGCCGCGCTGATCAATCCGCCGAACACAGTCAGCGGTGACGTGGACGCGACTGGCTGCAACATCGGCGTCTATTACGCGCCGGGCGCCCACGGGCGGGTCGATCAAGCGAACATTCACGGCGCCAACTATTTCGGCGTGGTGAACAACGGCGCGGACGTCGATGTGACCAATTCCTATATTTCGGACATAGGCGAAAGCCCGCTCAACGGCACCCAGCACGGCGTCGCCATCTACTTCGCCTTTGGCAGCAACGCCCACGGAAATATCCGGGGCAATCGCATCTGGAATTACCAGAAGGGAGGAATCGTCGTAAACGGGCCGACCGCGACTGCCGATATCAAACAGAATACCGTCATCGGCCAGGGTCCGGTCGATTACATCGCACAAAACGGCATCCAGGCAGGCTACGGTGCCAGCACAACCATTGAACAGAATTTCGTCTATGGGAATTCCTACACCGGCCCCAACAACGCGGCCAGCGGCGGCATCATCCTGATCGGCGGCGACTGCTACGCCGGCAACCCGACGATCAATACCGACGTCAGGCAGAACGTCGGGCTGGGCAACGACATCGGAATCTGGTTCTCCAATCTCGACGCCGGTTGCAACCCGTTGTCGACGCCGACGCGTGATACAGCCGAAAACAACACATTGGACAACAATGGAATCAACAACAAGACCGGTAATGGACCGACGCAAGGCTATCAGGCCGGCATCGCCGATCAGGGCGACATGGACGTGATCCGCAACAATATCGTTTGCGGATCGGGCTACACGCCGCCTGGAACCTCCGCCGCGGCGCTGTTCGCGATCGATGTGACCGCGACCAACAATCCGGTCGTCAAGAACAACTTCGATTGCGTCGGACGGGAGCGGCACGGCGAGCACGGTGACCATCGGCGGCCGATGAAGCCGTCGCACCACCGCTAGGAAGATCTGTCGCCTGAAAAAAAGCCGCGAGGAGACGATGTCTCCTCGCGGAGCGCAAACATTCAGTTTTTCGCGGTTCCGGTGAGCGATAACCTAGCTCTTCCACAGCGGCGCGAATTGCGTGGCGACGATCTGCTCGTAAGGGACGTCGCTCTTGAGCACGCCTTGCGCGCGGCAGAACGCCGTCATGCCGGCCACGAACTCGCGCGAGATCGTCGCGTCGTAGAACGGCAGATCGCGGCGGATCAACTCGACAATCAAATCGGCTTCGGCGGGCGGGAATAGTTTGCGGCCGACTTCGCCGGCGCGCGACACGTCCTTCTTGAGTGCGGCCTGAGTCTTGGCGATGGCGCGCACCGCCGCCGCGACCGTATCGGGCGAGCGCGCGATCAGTGCGTCGCTGGTGGCGATCGTCGGCTCGGTGTAGTTGAAGCAGGCTTTCGGCCCGTCGCCGCGGCGCACGTCGGCAACCAGCGTCCCGAAGCCCTCGCGCACCGCGACTTCCGCGCCCATGCCGTTGGCCCAGAAGCCGTCGAGCTTGCCGGCCTGCACGGCACGCGCCGCCATCACGCCGAAATTCGGCACCGTGTCGAGAATTCCTGGCACCGGCGCGATCGTGACTTTGTCCCGTTCGAGATCGATGCCACCCGCGCTCAGCAGTCCGCGCAGGCCGGTATTGACCCACGGCGCCGCTCCGATCGTGCGGCCCTTGACGACGCTCAGATCGCCGCGCTTGGCGCCGAGATCGGCGCGCATCACCAGGAACCAATACATGCCCTGCGACTGCGCGGCGATCAGCTTGGCGCCTTTGAAATCGGGAAATGCCGACAGCACCGCATGCGCGGCGCCGCCGACGAAATCGATCGTCCCGGCGCGTAGCGCCTCATAGGCCTTGTCGACCGGGTAGACCAGCTCGAGCGAGACATCGAGCCCTTCGGCTTTGAAAAAACCAAGCTCGACTGCGGCTTCGGCGATGAAATAGGACGGTGAGATTTTGTCAGGAATAGCGAGTTTCATTTTCTTTGACCTTTCCGCTTGTCCCCGCGAAGGCGGGGACCCAGAAAAATATCAAGTGACTACATCCCTCTGGATTCCCGCTTGCGCGGGAATGAGCGGATCATTAATTCACTTCTTTCCATTGAGGAGCCAGCCGAACTTTTCCTTCGCCTTGCGCGCGACCTCTTGGCTTGGCGCGTTGCTCGGCGGAAATTTGTCGCGCCAGTGAAACGGCTTGCAGGCGTTGATCAGCGCCACCGAGTGCGTGAAGTTACCGACCGCGCGGCGCTCGGGCGGCAGCGCAGGATCGGCGCTCGAATCCCACGACCCGGTGATGAACTGGATCGACTCCTTGGGATCGGTGCGGCTGAGCATCGCCCACAGCGTCTGTTCCAGGTTGGTGACGTCGATGTCGTCATCGACCACCACGACGTATTTGGACGCATAAGCCGAGGCGCCGCATTGCGCGCCGATGTGCAGGGCCTGCACGGCGTGGCCCGGATAGCGCTGCTTGATCGAGATCGCATGGAAGATGCGCGCGGCGCCGACTTCGTGACACCACACCTGTTCCACGGCCGGCACGCCGGCGTTGGTCATGTTCTGCTTGATCATCGCCGAGCGCATCACCGCGCGGTAGCGCGCCATCTCGTCGGGCCCGCCACCCATCGGCGGCACGCCGAGCAGGATCGGATCGTTGCGATGATAGATCGCCTTGATGTCGAGCACCGGGATCGGGCGCACGCCGCCCGCATAGTGGCCGGTCCACTCGCCGAACGGGCCTTCGTCCTGGCGCTTGTCCGGCGTCACATAACCTTCGAGCACGATCTCGGCATTGGCCGGGAAGGGCAGGCCGGTGACCTGGCCGCGCACCATCTTGGTCGGCCGGCCGCGCATGCCGCCGACGATGTCGAGTTCGAAGGTGCCGTAGGGTGCTTCGACGCCGCCGTAGAAGAACGCCAGCGGATCGCCGCCGAGCACCATCACGACCGGCATGGCCTCGCCGCGTGCCCAGTATTTCTCGCGATGGATATAGCCGTGGTGGCCGCGCGCGGTGACGAAGCCGACCGATTTCTTGTCGTGTACCATCGCCCGATAGGCGCCGGCATTGAGCCAGTTCTCTTCCGGGTCGCGGGTGATGCTGTAGGTGCCGGTGCCGATGTAGCGGCCGCCGTCCTTCTCGTGCCAGATCGGCGAGGGGAATTTGGTGACGTCGATGTCGTCGCCGGTGAGCACGTTTTCCAGCACCGGTCCGTCGTCGACGATTTCGTGCGGAATGATTTTCGGTTCGACCAGATAGGCTTCCCGATAGGCGTCGCTCAGTTCCCACTTGTTGAGGTGATCGGGGAAGCCAAGCGTCATGTTGCGGCGCGTGCCGGCGAACATGTTGAGCAGCACGCGAAAGCCCTTCGGGCAGCCCGGAACGTTATCGAAGACCGCGCAAGGCCCGTTCTCTTCGCGCAGGATCGCCTCGGCGGCGAGGCCGATATCCTCCTGCCAGCTCGCACCTTCGATTTTACGGACTTCGCCGAGCGCTTCGGCCGCCGTGAGCCATTCGCGCAAGTCGTCATAGGCGATCGCCGCTTTGACGTTGGTGTGCTGCTGCATGTGAGCCTCCGTTGCGGCGGTCAGGATGGCGGGCGCGGCGGTCTTGTCAATGGTCGCAGCTCAATAGTCGCAGCAGGGCTGCGTCGCGCGTTGTCATACGGCGAGGCCGAGCATGTACAGCGCAACGCCGACGGCCGACGATCCGATCAATGTCGCCGCGGTGCCGATCTTGAAGCGGAAGACCGCCAGCAGCGCACACAGAAACAGCGCCAACGCCCAGAAATCGATGGTGGTGAAAATCGGGAAATCAAACCGGAAATAGCTGAAATGAATACGTTCGATCTGTCCGAATAAGGTGCGCAGCCCGAACCAGACCGAGAGATTGAGGATCATGCCGACCGCCCCGGCCGTCACGGCCTGCATGGTGCTGTTGAGGAAAGTGTTGCGGCGCAGCCCCTCGAGAAACGGCGCAATGAGCATGATCCAGAGGAAGCAGGGACACATCGTCATCCATGTCGCCAGCAATCCGCCGAGTGCGCCGGCGACGAGCGGCGGCAGTTGGCCGGGGTCGCGAAACGCGGCGACCGAGCCGAGGAACTGGGTAACGATCATGATCGTTCCCGGCACCATTTCGCCCATCGCGATGCCTTCCTGAGCTTCGCGGGACGACAGCCAATGATATGAGGTGACGACCTGCTCGGTCGCATAGGCGACGACGGCGTAGTCGCCGCCGACCGCCATCAAGGCCACTTTGCCAAACAGCAGCGAAATCTGCGTGAAGATGTTGTGCAGGCCGAACACGGCCAAGAGGGTGATCGGCGGCGCCAGCCACAGCACCAGCCAGAAGGTCAGAGTGACGATGAATTGCTTGAAATTGGGCTCGGCGTGTTTGGGCAGTTCGCGGTGCTCGGCATCGGCGCCGGTGTCGAATTTCGCGGCCGGGATGGGCCGGGCCAGGCCGCGGTAGCCGCTCAAGACCGCAATCGCGCCGATGCAGCCGGCGGTCAACATGATGATGGGGAAGGGGACTCTGATGAAGGCGGCGATAAATGACGCTGCCGAAAGCACCGCCATCGACGGGCTGTGCAGCACGTGCCGGCCGAAGCGTAGGATGCCCTCGGCCATGACGGCGAGGATGGCGGGCCTGATGCCGAGCGATATGGCGTGCCCCAGCGGGGAATCGCCGCCGCTCACGTAGCCGAACGTCAGCGCCATCATGCAAACGACGCCGGGCAGCACGAACAGGCCGCCCGCAATGATGCCGCCGAGCATGCGCTGCGTCAGCCACCCCACATAGATCGAAAGTTGCTGCGTCTCGGGTCCGGGAAAGGCGATGCAATAGCTCAGGGCGTGGAAGAAACGGTCTTCCGAAATCCACCGTTTCACCTGCACCAGCAGCCGGTGCATGGTGGCGAGCTGCAACGCGGCCCCGCCGACGCCGGCGACGGAGATCTGTGCCCATACGCTGAATGCATCACGAAGGCTGGTGGGACCCGGTGCCCGCGTGGCCGGGCGTTCGACGACAGCATCCATCGCCCCAAGTCACCGATTTTTCAGGGTGATTGCAAGAGGACTGAAGGTCGCCCCGACCCGCAAAATTGCCTGAAGTCGCGGCTTTGTGACGGCATTTGCCCGCCGCATTTTCAAACGTGCCATTCGCGCTCCGCCATAGGCGCGCTGGCGCAGTTCGGCTATGCTGTTGGGGGGCGTTAGGATGCTAATCCTTTGGCCCCGGACGGGGGGCAATGAGACGGCGCGCAAAAGCAGGCAGCGGACCGGGGAAGCCGGTGCGCGGCAAGTCGGTTGCCGTGCGACGCCGTCGCGCTGTGTCCGCGAAGGCCAAGTCCAAGCGCAACCGCCGCGTGTCCGCTGGCCGCTGGGAGTCCGAACTCGCGCGGCTCAAGCGCGAGCGCAAGGACATCGCCGATCAGCAACATGCTACCGCCGAGGTGTTGCACCTTATTAGCGAGTTGTCCGGCGATCTCGAGCCGGTCTTCGCCAGCATTCTGGCGAGCGCCGTTCGGCTCTGCGATGCGCATAATGGCGTCATCAATCGCTGGGACGGTCACGCGCTGCATCTTGCGGCGACGCATAACATGCCTGATGCCTTCATCGAGGTGCGTCGGAATTCGCCGTATCGCCTCGAGGAGAATTCCGCCACCGTGCGCTTGCTCAAGCGCAAGGGTCCCATTCACATCGCCGACCTCGCCAAAGATCCGGCGTATCTCGCGGGCAATCCGTCGACCGTCACGGCCGTCGAGCTTGGCGGCGTACGCACCGCGCTGGCAGTGCCATTGCTCAAGGAGGATGAACTCGTCGGTTCGTTCACGGTCGGCCGCCAGGTGGTCCGGCCCTTTACCAGCAAGCAGATCAAGATCGTGCAGGCGTTCGCCGCGCAGGCGGCCGTCGCGGCTGAAAATGCGCGCCTGCTGCACGAGTTGCAGGAAACGCTGCAACAGCAGGCGGCAGCCGCAGAAGTGCTCAAGATCGTCAGCCGCTCGACCTACGATCTGCAGACCGTGCTCGACACACTGATTGAACTCGTTGCGCGGCAGTGCGGCGCCGACCTCGCCGCGATCCATCCGGAGCGGTCATATTTCAGCGCCTACGCGATCTACGGCGGGCCGAAAGACCACAAGGAAGTGGCCGGCGGCGTGACGTTCGAGCCGGGCGACGGCAGCGTCATGGCGCGGACGGCGCGCGAAGGCAGACCTGTCCAGGTTGCCGACGTGCTCGCCGATCCCGGCTATAAGCTGCACGAGGCGCAGCAAAGACTCGGCTACCGCACGGTGCTCGGCGTGCCGCTGCTGCGCGAGGGGCGTCCGGTCGGGATTATCGTATTGATGCGCTCCACCGTTCGACCGTTCACCGAGCAGCAGATCGTGCTTGCGCAAAATTTTGCAGCCCAGGCGGTCATCGCCATCGAAAATACCCGCCTTCTGACCGAGCTGCGCTGGCGCACGGATGAACTCATCCGCTCGGTCGAAGAGCTTGAGCGCGAGCGCAACAACAAGCTGATGAACCTCGAGGCGATGGTCGCGTCGATTTCGCACGAGGTACGCCAGCCGCTGGCGAGCATCGCATCGAATGGCGGCGCGGCGTTACGCTTCCTCGGCCACACACCCCCCAATATCGGCGAAGTCCGTCTGGCGCTGAACCGGATCGTCAACGATAGTCACCGCGCCAGCCAGGTTTTCGACAATATCCGTGCGTTGTTCGGCAAGGCCGACCGCGGCTACGAGCCGATCGACATGAACGATCTGGTTCGCGGCGTGTTGAACGGCTTGCAGCGCGAGTTCGACGACCATGGCATCGACGCAGCGCACAACCTGGCGTCAGACCTGCCGCAGGTGACCGGCCATCGCGGACAGTTGCAGGAAGTCCTGATCAACCTCATCCGCAACGCGATCGAAGCGATGCACGGCGACGACGGCAACCGCCGGGTGTTGCGGCTCCACACCGGGCCTCATACCGGCAATCGTATTTTTGTTGCGGTCGAGGATTCCGGACCGGGGATTGATCCCGTCCAGCTCGAGAGCATCTTCGACGCTTTCGTCACCACCAAGGCGGAGGGCATGGGCCTCGGTCTGGCGCTGTCGCGGATGATCGTCGACCGGCATGCCGGTCAGCTGTCGGCGGCCGCGGCCGAACCGCGCGGCTCGATCTTTCGAATCGTGTTGCCGGGCCGTCCGGGATCGGATTCAAACTCGTGAGCCCGCCGACCGAACTGCCGCCGACGGTTTTCGTCATCGACGACGATGCCAATCTGCGCGAGGCGCTGTCGAGCCTGTTCCGGTCGGTCGGTTTGCAGGTGAAGGCGCTCGCCACCGCGCCGGAATTTCTGCAAATCAAGCTGCCCGAGGGCCCGAACTGCCTGGTGCTTGACGTCAGGCTGCCCGGCCTGAGCGGGCTCGATTTTCAGGCCGAGCTGTCGCGGACGAACATCGATATTCCGATCGTGTTCATGACCGGGCATGGCGATATTCCGATGACCGTGCGGGCGATGAAAGCGGGCGCCGTGGAGTTTCTGCCCAAGCCGTTTCGCGACCAGGACATGCTCGATGCGGTGCAGACGGCGCTCGAGCGCGACCGTGGCCGCCGTAAAAGCGCCGGTGAAACCGCCAGGCTCAAGGCAAGTTTCGACACGCTCACCGCGCGCGAGCAGGAGATCATGGGGCTGGTGACCGCCGGCCTGATGAACAAGCAGATCGCCGGCGAGCTTGGGGTGAGCGAAATTACCGTGAAGGTTCACCGCGGCAATGTGATGCGCAAGATGAACGCGCGGTCGCTCGCCGATCTGGTACGAATGGCGGATGCCTTGGGAGTGCGTCGCGCTCCGCCCTGACCGCCGCGCAACTATACAGAAGTATAGTTCCGTATCCCGAACCGATACTCAAAGCTTGCGGAAGTACAGTGTGCGTCGCCGTTGTCATGCATTAGATTGCGTCACAGTAGGAACTTGGAATTGGCAAAATCCCACGTGATCTCCATCATCGACGACGATCCGTCCGTGCGTGAGGCTACTCAAAGCCTCATCCGTTCTCTCGGTTACGATGCACAAGTTTTCGCATCCGCCGAAGAATATCTGCAGTCCGATAACCTGAACGACTTGTCCTGCCTGATTACCGATCTCCACATGCCGGGGATGAGCGGCACCGACCTGCAGGACCGCCTGATTGCCGATGGCTACCAGATTCCGATCATTTTCGTGACCGCCTACTACGAGGACCGCATCCGCGAACGGGTCATGGATGCCGGCGCGTTCGGCTTTCTGCGCAAGCCGTTCAACGACGAAAGCCTCATCGCCTGCCTCGACAAGGCGCTCAGCCCCAGTTCGACCAAGCAGTAATTCAATAATTTTTCGATCGTTTTTGCCGCCCGGGGGTTCTCCGGCGTGCCGACAGGGCGTGTGGATAATTTGTGCGCTGCACAGCGGACTATACGCACGTATAGGCTCACCAACCTTCCGATAGTTAATGGTTTCCTAACGTAGAATAGTGGCCCGGCACCCCTGCCTTTAGGTTCCAGTCAACGGGGAGAGGGTGTCATGCAAACAAACAGGATCGCTGCCGTCGCGGACTTTGGCCGGACGCCGTCCGCCAAGGCCACCTCCGACGAAGTGCTGGTCCAGCTGATCGCCGGCGGCGACAAGGACGCCATGCGGGTGCTGTTCGCCCGGCATAACGTGCGCGTGTTTCGCTTCCTGACGCGCATCGTCGGCAACGACGCGACCGCGGAAGACCTGTTGAATGAAGTTTTCCTCGAGGTCTGGCGCAACGCCGGCCGGTTCGAGGCGCGTTCGCAGGTGTCGACATGGATTTTGGCCATCGCGCGCTTCAAGGCGCTGGCCTCGATGCGGCGCCGTCAGCACGATGAGCTCGACGACGAAGCCGGCGAGATGATCGAGGATACGTCGGACACTCCCGAGGTCGCCATCCAGAAGACCGAGCGCAGCGCGCTGCTGCAACAGTGCCTGCAGCAGCTCTCGGTCGCGCACCGGCAGGTCGTCGATCTGGTCTACTATCACGAGCAGTCGATCGAGGAGGTCGCCGAGATCATCGGCGTGCCGGCCTCTACGGTGAAGACCCGGGTGTTCTATGCGAGGAAGCGCATCGCCGAGCTGATGGCGGAGCGGGGTCTCGATCGCGCCTGGCTCTGAGATCGCACGCCTCATTGACAACCCCCGATCTGTCTTGCCGATAATGGGCCTCCAGCCTGCGGCGGAGCCATGCGATCCGCCGCTCCCAATCGGAGGATGCCCATGAACCGCCCCAGCCAGGGATTTCCCCCTGTTCACGATCACCGCGGTGCGCCGCGCGTGCACCGCTTCGACGCCCAGCGCTGGCTCATCGACAACATCATCCGCGCCAACGGCATCGATTGGGACCAGCCGCGCTCGCTCTATATCCACGGGCCGTGCGGCATCGAGGCCAACGCCGATTTCGCCGGCATCCGCGAGCGGGTGAAGAAAATGGCCGACATCGGCCCGGCTTTCGCTGCGGTGGCGCGGCGGCGCGAGGCCAAGGCCAATGCGGCCGCGCAGGCGGATCATAAAGTCAGTGCGCGCGACAATTTCTTCATGGCGGCGGTGCATTGGGGTGCGGCGCAATGGCCGTATGACGAGAATGACGAGACCAACATCACCTACAACAACAAGAAGCGTGAGTGCTACGCCAAGTATGCGGCGCTCGCCGATCATCACGTCGAAGCGGTGTGGGTGCCGTTCAAGGACAAGGCAATCCCTGCGTGGCTTCACCTGCCGCCGAATTACACGGGCGGCAAACTGCCGGTGGTGATCTCGATCCCCGGCATGGACAGCTACAAGGAGATTCAGGTCGCGCTCTACGGCGACAAGTTTCTCAATCGCGGAATGGCGGTGCTGGCGATCGACGGGCCCGGCCAGTATGAGGCGCCGATGATCGGACTTTATTTCTCGATGGAAAACTGGATGGCGGCGGGGCCGGCGCTGGTCGACTGGATCGCGGCGCGGCCTGAACTCGACGCCACCCGCGTCGCCGCCTCGGGAACGAGCTTCGGCTCGCTGTTCGGCACGGTGCTGACCGCCAACGAGCCACGCATCAAGGCGTGCGCGGTGATGTCGGTGTGCCACGAGCCGGGCTGCCACACGATCTTCCAGGAGGCGTCGCCGACCTTCAAGAAGCGTTTCATGTACATGTCGGGCATCGTCGACGAGGATGAATTCGACGAGTTCCGCAAGAAAATCACCTGGGAAGGTCACGCCGAAAAAATCAGCGTGCCGTATCTGTGCGTTGCCGGCGAGGCGGAAGAACTGAGCCCGCTGGAACATTCCGAACGGCTGATGGCGGCGCTCAAGGGGCCGAAGCAGATGGTCGTCTACCAGGAATCGCGCCATTCGGTTGGCAACGTTCCGGCCGCCAACCTCGGGCCGTTCCCGCCCATTCTCGTCGCCGACTGGATCGCCGACCGGCTCGCCGGCAAGCCTCTCATCAGCGAGCGCTGGTATGTCGCCGGCTCTGGCGAGGTCAGCAAGAAGGCGTATTGATGAGTCAATCCGGGGCGCCGACGCGAGCCCGCGGACCCGCCGCCGTCGCGTCAATCCGGAATGACGGATGTGGAATAAAAAAATGAAAATTCTCCGTCGCGAATTTCTCCATCTGGCTGCTGGCGCCGCCGCGCTGACAACACCGGCCTGCGTTCTTGCCGCAGACACCTACCCCTCGCGGTCGGTGCGCGTCATCGTCGGACTGCCGCCTGGCAATTCACCCGACATCGTCGCGCGGCTCGTCTGCGCTTACCTGTCGGAGCATGTGGGTCATCCGTTCGTGGTCGAGAACCGGCCCGGCGCCGCCACCGGGCTCGCCACCGAATACGTGGTGCATACGGCGGCGGATGGTTACACGCTGCTGCTTGCGCTTGCCGGCAACGCGGTCAATGGCTGGGTCTACAAGCTGCGCTATGATTTCATTCGCGACATCGCGCCGGTCGCCTCGATCGGCGGCATTCCGCTGGCGATGGTGGTCAACCCGTCGCTGCCGGCGAAGACCGTCCCCGAATTCATCGCCTACGCCAAAGCCAATCCAGGCAAGCTGTTCTTCGGCTCGTCCGGCAACGGCAGCCTGCCGCATATTCTCGGCGTGCTGTTCGAAATGAAGGCCGGCGTGAAACTCGTTCACGTCCCCTACAAGGAAAGCGTATTTCCCGATCTGCTGGGCGATCAGGTCCAGCTTGCGTTCGAGCCGGTGCCGGCGGTGATGGGCTACATCAAATCCGGCAAGCTGCGCGCGCTCGGCGTTTCGACCAAACAGCGTTTGAAGATCCTGCCGGACGTCCCGGCCTTGGCCGAATTCCTGCCGGGCTACGAGGCGTCCGGCTGGCTCGGCATCGGCGCACCGGCGGGCACGCCCGCGACTGTCATCGACATCGTCAACAAGGCGGTCAATGCCGGGCTCGCCGATCCGAAGCTCGCCGATCGCATGGCGGCTCTGGGAGCGGTGCCAGATCCGATGACGCCTGCGCAGTTCAAACAATTCATCGCCGCCGAAACCGCCAAATGGCGCGAGGTCGTCAAGTTCGCCGGCATCAAGGCCGAGTGAATAGGCTCGTCGTCGTCATTGCGAGGAGCCCGAAGGGCGACGAAGCAATCCGCCACTCAATGTCCGCGGCCCTGGATTGCTTCGCTCCGCTCGCAATGACGCTTGAATAACGAGCGCTTTCAGCATTTCGGCGGCGCGGAGCGCGCACCGTTGGTCTCCACCTTGACCTTGAGCGCCTTGGTCAACTGACCGGTGCCGTAATAGGTGATGATCGTGATGGTGAGCTCGACGATCTCCTGCGGGCTGAATTGTTTGGCGAAGGCCGCATAGGTGGCATCGTCGACCTCGCCGCCATGCAGCGCAACCGCTTCGGTATAGCCGAGCAGCGCGCGCTGCCTGGCATCGAACAGCGTACTGGCGCGCCAATTCGGTAGTGCGGCGATCTGCGCGTCCGTCACGCCGCAGGCCTTGGCCAGCGGAATATGCTGGTCGAGTTCGTATTCCGAATTGAGAATCTGTCCGGTGCGCAGGATCGCCAGTTCGCGCAGCAGCGCCGGCGTGATGACGTCGTAGCGCAGCGCATAGGCCATATCGAGTCGCGCCCTGGCGAGCTTCGGCGCGAAGCCCTGGACCAGATGAATGTTCAGCGGCTGCCCGCCCTTGGCGCGAACCTTGGCGAACATCTCCTTGAGATACGGATCGGACGGATCGGGCAGCGCCGGCAGGCGCGAAACGGATGTGCCTTTGGTTGCGGCTGGAGCGTCGGCCATGAGCGTTACCGGAATGAGCGTGACCAGAATGATGCAAGCGGCTAGACGGTGCATAGCGCGTCCCCCACGTTTATACTAGCAACGAGCCTGTTCGATCGCCGGCTGACACTTAGCAGATCGCATCGGTGACAGATAGAAACGGTGACGGGCGCGCCGGCCGGCGCCGCCGCGCTTCACTGCAAGGAAAGGGCCTGCCCCGCATGGACGTGTTCGACGCCGTCGATTCCCGCATCGCCTGCCGCTGGTTTCTCGACAGGCCGGTCGATCCGGTGATCGTGCGCGATCTCATTGCCCGCGCGGCACGCGCGGCCTCCGGCGGCAATCTGCAGCCCTGGCACATCTACGCGCTGACCGGCGCACCGCTTGCACAACTCAAGCGACAGGTCGCGGCGCATATCGCCGAACACGATCCGCGGCATGATGATGCCGAGTATCCGATCTATCCGAAGACCATGTGGGAGCCCTACAAGGCGCGGCGCGAGGAGCACGGCGTGCAGCTTTACGGCGCGCTCGGCATCGGTCGCGACGATCACGCCGGGCGGCTCGAACAGTACAAGCGCAATTTCGAGTTTTTCAACGCGCCGGTCGCGTTGTTCATCGCCATCGACCGCAACCTCGGCCCGGGCCAGTGGGGCGATCTCGGCGGGTACATTCACGCGCTGGCATTCCTGGCCCGCGGGCATGGCCTTGACACCTGCCCGCAGGAGTCCTGGGCGCGCATGCACCGCATCGTGCGCGAGTTCGTCGCCATACCGGCGGAACAGATGCTGTTCTGCGCCGTCGCCATCGGCTACGGCGATCATGCGCATTCGGCGAATTCGTTCCGCTCGCCGCGCGCCGAGCTTGCGGATTTTTGCAAGTTTTTTGGATTCGAGTGAGACGGCAAAAGCGGTTACTGCTTCTGCACCGCCAACGGCGGCGCCGCGATAGCTCCGTGAGTCTGCTCCCCTTGCTGCGCAAGCCTGTCGCGCCGCTTCTTGGATTCTTCGAAGCCGTGCATTCCGAGATGCCATTGCAGAGCTACGACCGCGCCTTTGGTGGGCTGCAGCAAGGCGAGCGCCGAGAACGCGATAAACGGCAGCCAGATCACATACTGCACCCACAGTGGCGGCGAGAACGCCACTTCGACGGCCACGAGCGCCGGCACCGTGATGTGTCCAACCACGACAATGACCAGATAGGCCGGGAAATCATCCGCGCGATGATGCGAGTATTCCTCGCCGCAGGCCGCGCAATGGTCGGTCACCTTGAGAAAGCGTCCGAATAGCTTTCCCTGACCGCAGTGCGGGCACCGCATGGTGAAACCCCGCGCCAGCGCTCTGGCGAGGGGACCTGACTCCCGTGCGTTCATAATGCCGAAAACTCCTTGATCGTGAGCGGGTATCCGTATCGCTCATAATGCCTGCTATATGCGATCATAATTCCGCGAGACAGTCGTTACTCCGCGGCGTGTGCGGCCTGGCGCACGATTGGAGCAGCAAGCCCGAGCAGGCCAGCCACATATTCGCCGATGGCCAACGATGACGTGAGCCCCGGCAATTCAATGCCGAACAGATTGACGAGATTGGGGATCCCATGGTCCGGCGGGCCCTGGATGACGAAGTCGGCCGCCGGTTCGTCGGGGCCGGTGATCTTCGGCCTGATACCGGCGTAGGCGGGCGAGAGGGCGCCGTCGGGCAAACCCGGCCAGAATTCACGGATCGAGCGATAGAAAGCGTCCGCACGCGTCGGGTCGACCGAATAGTCGAGGCGGTCCACCCACTGCATGTCCGGACCGAACCGCACATTGCCCGCAAGGTCGATGACGGCATGAATGTCCATGCCGCCGGGACCGTGGATCGGATAGATCAGGCGTTTGAAGGGACGGCTCGTCACGCTGAAATAGACGCCACGGCGAAAGTAGCTGCGCGGCACAGCGCTGGTGGGGAAATTTTCGAGCGCTCGCGCGAGCGATGGCGCGCCGTGACCCGCGCAGTTCACCACTGCCTTGCAGCGTAGCGTCATTGGCTCGGCGCCGCCGACCTTAAGCTCGATGCCATCCGGCGCGACAGCGCCCCCTGTTACCGGCGAGCGGAACACGACCGCGCCGCCGTTCGCTTCGAGTTCGGTCCGGTAGGCGAGCATCAGCCCATGGCTGTCGACGATGCCGGACCACGGCGAAAGATATGCGGCGTGGCACACAAGATTGGGCTCCAACTTTTGTGCTTCATGCGGCTCCAGCCATTCCAGATCTCTGACCCCGGCCTCGATGGCGTGCTCCATATGCTGGCGCAGATGCCGCGCCTCTTCGGCACTGCGGGCAATAACCAGTTTGCCGACGCGCCGATGCGGGACACCATGGTCCGCGCAATACGCGTACAAAAGATCAGGAGCGCGCGGAAACAGCCGCTGCCGGAGGCTGCCCTTCTTGTAGTACAGCCCGGCGTGGATGACCTCGCTGTTGCGCGACGAAGTGTGTTCGCCAATGCGCTGCTCCGCTTCCAGCACCAGCACTTCGCGCCCGGCGCCGGCCAGCGTACGCGCGACGGCGAGGCCGACCACACCTGCACCAACCACCACACAGTCTGCTGTCTCCATGAGAGATCGCCTCCACCGGTATTGGCGCAATGCGCATCGGCATCGTTATGAGCCGAGACAGGGTTAAAGCACCTTTCGTCCCGGGAAAGAACGACCTAGACTTCCGTCCCTGCGGCGATGGGAGGGGATGCCATATGCAAAAACTCATGATCACGGCACTGGTCGTGGCGTTTGGCTTTTGCACGCCGGCGTTGGCTCAACGCGCGCCCGGCGCAAAAGCGCCTGCGCAGCCGATCGTGCCCCCACCGCCCCCGGTCGATGTGCACACGCCGTTGTGCGTCTATCATAATATTTATTACTCGAAGGGCGCGACGATCTGTATCGGAACCGGCTGGGCACAGACGTGTCAGGACGGAACGTGGACCGAGATAAACGCGAACCCGAGAAGTTTCGGCAACGCGTGCGGCGACGCCAAATCCGTTCCGCCAAACTAGCAGTCCGGCCGGCTATGGGCGCGTGTTTGCTCACATCCTCATGCGCCGACCGATAGTCGTATCTCAAATTGCAATCGTCCATCGGAGTGCCCGTATCAGGGACGATCTTGACGACAGGAGAAAGCGCAATGAGGCTCGTCCGTCGGCAATTTTTGCGCCTCGCTGGGGCGGCGGCAGCCGTGCCCGCAGCGTCGCGGTTCGCGCACGCGCAGAGCTATCCGATGCGCCCGGTACGTTTAATCGCCGGCTATGCCGCCGGTAGCGGGCTCGACCTCTATACGCGCCTGATCGGACAATGGCTGTCGGGGAAGCTGGGGCAGACTTTCATCGTCGAAAATCGCACTGGCGCGGGCACCAATCTTGCTGTCGAGACGCTCGTTAACGCCCCCGCCGACGGCTATACGCTCCTGATGGCCAGCGCGGCGCAGTTCACGAACGCCACGCTCTACACCAATCTCAGCTTTAATTTCATCCGCGACACAGTCCCGGTGGCGAGCGTAGCCCGCGGCCCCTTTATTATCGTGGTGAATCCGTCGTTTCCCGCAAAGACGGCGGCTGAGTTGATCGCCTATGCCAAGGCGAACCCGGGCAAGGTCACTTTCGGCTCGTCGGGCACAGGGACACTGAGCCACGTGTCCGGCGAGCTGTTCAATTCGATGGCCGGCATCAACATGGTGCACGTGCCGTATCGCGGCGAGCCGCCAGCGATCACCAATCTCATGGCCGGGCAGTTGGATGTGTTTTTCAGCACGGCCGCCGGGTCGAGTGAATTCGTCCGCAGCGGCAAGCTGCGGGCCCTCGCCGTAACCAGCGCACAACGCCTGGAGGCGTTTCCCGACGTGCCGACAGTCGGTGAAACGCTGCCGGGCTATGACGCGACTCCCTGGGCCGGTATCTGCGCGCCCAAAGGCACGCCGGCCGATATCGTTTCCAAGCTTAACGCCACGATCAACGCCGGTTTGGCCGATCCCAAGCTCAAAGCGCAATTCGCAAAGATGGGTAGCCCAGTCGCGCCGATGACTTCCGAAGAATACGGTAAGGCCATCGTGGCCCAGACGGAAAAATGGGCCAAGGTCATCGAGGCGGCCCATATAGAACTGAAGTAGACGGTTCGCGATGGGGAAGGCGCGTCGCATTGCCATTGTCGGAGCCGGCCTCGGCGGGCTGGCAGCGGCCATCGCGTTGCGCCGGCAGGGCTTCGAAACGCAGATCTATGAACAAGCGTCTGAACTCGCCGAGTTCGGCGCCGGCATCAATATCAGTCCCAATTCGGTTAAATTTTTTGAAGCCGTGGGGCTGGACGAAAAGCTTCGTGCTGTTGCGTCCGAGCCGATGGGATTGAGTTGGCGCGATTGGAGCGCCACCGAAATTCGCTACAGCCTGCCATTCGGCGATTTCGAAAAGCGATACGGCGCCAAATACTACGTTGTCCATCGCAGCGACCTGCATCGCATGCTCTCGGAGGCTGTGCCGCAGACGAGCATCCAGCTTGGCAAGCGCTGCACACACATTGAAACCCGCAACGGCTCGGTCGGTCTGTCATTCGCGGACGGCACGAGCGCCGAAGCTGATGTCGCCGTGGGTTGCGACGGTATCCGCTCGGCGGTTCGTGCCTGCATTTTCGGTGGCCAAGGTCCGCATTATGCAGGCACGATGTGCTGGCGCGCGCTGGCGCCGAGCGACGCGTTGCCGAAGGATTATCACGATCGCCATGTGAATCAGTGGTCCGGCGATGGCGGCTTCGTCATCAGCTATCGCATTCGGCAAGACAAATTTATCAATTTCGTCGCTGTCCGACAGCAACCCGGCTGGACCGAGCCGTCATGGTCGGTGCCGAGCAGCGTCGATGAAATGCTGGCGGCCTTTCCCGATGTGGGCGTGAAGCTGCGCACGATGATGGCGGCGGCGACATCCTGCTCGAAATGGGGTCAGTTCACAGGAGAGCACGCACCACGCTGGACGAAGGACCGCGTGACGCTGCTCGGCGATTCCGCGCACGCCATGCTTGCGACCTTCGGACAGGGCGCCAATATGGCGTTCGAGGACGCTTATGTTCTGGCGCGATGGCTCAGTGCCAGCCCCGAGAATCCGGGCGCGGCGCTGACCAATTATGAAGCTGTGCGCAAGCCGCGCGCAACAAGAGTGCAGCAGCTTTCGCGCACCGAAGTCCGCTTCAAGAAGGTGCACTCAAATTGGGACCGCCTGCGCCGCGAATACGCTTTCGTGACGCGCCACCGTTCAACGACCGGCGGAGTCTATCGTTGGATCTTCGGCTACGATCCGGTGGCGCAATGGCAAGGCCCCGAGATTCCGTCTGATCGGTCGAGATCGAGTTGAAATGGATTGGCGCCGTCTTCGATCGCCGCAAAGGGGGAGTGCCGGCCGGCCCGCCGCACAATTCGATCGGATCAGCACGGCGCAATCGCCATGCGTGCGCGGCAGCTCATCCCGTTTGCCACGATCTCCCTTCGGAGGCGATTTTACGCATTAGCGGTAATGTGATAAGTTCGCACAAATACTTTCAGGAGAGCCGCTATGGGTCTCGACTCCTTGGGCTACGTCGGTATCCGGACGAAAAATCTCGAAGATTGGGCGGCCTACGGCACGCGCTTTCTCGGCATGCAGCTCGTCGACAGGAGCCGTGGCACGCTTGCCTTGCGCATGGACGATCGTAAGCAGCGCGTCATCATCCATAGCGATGAGGCCGAAGGGCCGTCGTTCTACGGCTGGGAAGTTGCCGATTCGGCCGCGCTCGACGCATTGGCGGCGCATCTGGAAAACAAGGGCATCAGAGTGGCGCGGGGCTCGCGTGCGCTCGCGGATGAACGCAGGGTAAAAGACCTCATTGTCTTTGCCGACCCGATTGGCAACCGGCTCGAGACATTTCATGGCGCCGAGGTCGCGACCGATGCGTTCAAGCCCGGCCGCTCGATTTCCGGTTTCCGCACCGGTCCGCTCGGCATGGGCCACGCCGTGCTGACGGCGGAGCGCATGGAAGACGTGCTGCCGTTCTACACCGAAATCCTCAACTTCAAGCTCACCGACTATTTCACCAAGCCGTTCTCGGCTTACTTCTTCCACCTCAATCCGCGTCACCACAGCCTCGCGTTCATCGGCAGTGGCAAGAACGGCATCCATCATCTGATGGTCGAGCTGTGCTACCTCGACGATGTCGGCCAAGGCTACGATATCGCCCTGCGCAAGCCCGAAATGATCGGCACGACGCTCGGCCGTCACGTCAACGATCACGTCACCTCGTTCTATTCGTGGTCGCCGTCTGAGTTTCTGTTTGAATACGGCTGGGGCGGACGCACCATCGATCTGCCGTCGTGGACGCCGGAAGAGCGGACCGAAGGCCCGAGCTTGTGGGGTCACGACCGCAAATGGTTGTCGCCGGAGGCGCTCGAACAATCGCGGGATCTGCGCGCCAATGTCGCCGCCGCCGGCATTCGCGAGCCGGTCAACGTCATGGACGGCAATTATCTGCGCGCCAGCGATGTCTGCCCGTGGTGGAACGCCAACGTGCCTGCGAGCCGCAAGGCGGGATAAGAAAGAGCGCCAATCGGCGCGGCCTCCTACATGGCCGCGCCGTGAGCGCCGTTAGTAACCCCGCCTGCTGGCGTACCAGCTTCCGGCACATTCGCCACTGCGCGTGCGCCAGCGTCCGGCTCCTTGCGCACCGCGCAGCCGGCCGGACCCATACGCCGAGCCGGAGCTGTTGCTCACCGAGACGCTGATTCCGCCACTCCGATTGACAGAGCCGGAGGCACTGTAATCGCCGCCCGATGCATAGACGTGTCCGCTGGCGATGCGGACTCCGACGCGATAGTTGCTGCAACTGCCATACGAGGTGGAGATCGCCACACTCCATTCGCCGTCGAAGGAATGGGAACCGCCGCGGACGGCGCGCGCATGCCGGGGTGCGGCATCCGATGGCACGGCGACTGCGGCCGCGAGCACAATGGTCAGGGCAACGGCAAAGACTGCACGCAGGAGAGTCTTCATTTGTTTGCTCCGGTTTTTCCTGGATTTGGCGATGATGCTTCCGGTGCTCCCGGGTAGGGAGGTGGCACGGTTTCGAACGGGGTCGGACTCTTGCCGAGATCGTAGCCAAGATCGTACAGCGCTTTCATGTATTTCGGATCGAACGCACCGTTGCTTGGCGCATTGAAGCTTGGCGGTATGCTTGCGACATTGAATCCGATGCCGCTGCGCTTGGCGGCGAGGTAAGCGCGGTCGAGCATCAGGCGCGTGTCGACTTTCACGGCCATTCCAACCGACTGCGACAGTATTTGCGCTGTCGTACGCTCGACGCGGTCAAACTCGGGCTGCAGCCCTGAATCGACCACCACATTCAGTGCGGTCGCCGGCAGCCGATAGTCGGATGAGGCCGCCATCAGGGCGGCGGGCGCAACAAAAAACTGTCCGCCGACGCCGCCGTCGACGTGCATTTCGCTGAAATGGTTGCCGTTGCTTTCGACGTCGATGAAGACCGGAGGAAACGCGCCGGGGATGCTGCTCGATGCCAGCAGCACGGTACGGAACAGCTTGATCGCCTGCTCGTCGCCGCGCGCCGCGATGGCGCCCATGTTCCAGACCATCGAGCGTTCGGCATCAAGGTTGGTGGTGACGATGAACAGCCGCCGGCCGGCCCGATACTGCGTCGCGATATCCGCGATCAAGGCCGGTGTGACTTGCTTGGCGATCAGGTCCTTCAACGGCCAGGTATCGAGGAAGCTTTCGGGCGTGGTGTTGATCTCGAAAATATCGGCTGCGGTGACCTTGGTGAACGCGTCGCGCAGCGCGTCATCGTACTTGGCGCCGGCAAACACGAATGGCGCGATCAGCGCCCCGGTGCTTACTCCGGTGACGACGGCGTAATCCGGCCGTTTGCCCGATGCGGAAAGTCCGTTGAGAAGGCCGGCGCCGAACGCGCCGTCCGAGCCGCCGCTCGAGAGCGTCAGCCACGGGCCGGGCTTCTCCGGCAGCGCCTTGACGAAATCGGCGGTCGAATTGGCCCAGAACCGGACGTCCGGCATGCCCGGAATGGTGGCCACGGCATCTTCAGCTGCCGTAAAGGGCCGGCGCGCAGGCAGCATTTTTGGCTGACCGGCGGTAGCGGGCGGCGGGGCTGCTTTTTTGCCCGCTGGCCGATGCTTCCCAACCTGACCCGCGCCCGGCGCATGGGTCGGAGCGGCCTGCGCTGCAAATGCTCCGATGGCGACGGCCGACAGCAAAGCGGCGCCTACACAGAAGCTCCGACACCATTCTGAATTCATGAGGATTACGTTGCCCGAAATCGGTGAAAGGTTCGGGGTCTCGTCTCATTCCGGAGTGGAACTACACGACGGCCGAAGTCGGCCTGCAAATAGGGCGCCCCCGCGCGAACTTCAATCCGGAACAGCTGAATCAACTGCCTTGGGTATTCTAGGAATTTCGGCTTGCAACGGCAATGTATCAGCATGAATCCTGCGAATCTGGGCCGTCGGCACCCGAATCGTACGCGATTCGCGGCGTCAGGCGTGCCGATCGGCCACGAATTGGGCGCCCTCGATCAGGATATCGGCCGCTGCACCAAAGGGCGCCAAAGCCGTCTCGGCTTCCGCGACCAGTTCGCGCAGCCGGGCCTTCGCGCCCGCTCCGCCTAGCACACTGACCATTGTGGCTTTGCCAGCCGCGGCATCCTTACCTGTCTGTTTCCCGACCAACGCGGGATCGCCCTCGACGTCGAGCAGATCGTCTGCGATCTGGAAGGCTTGCCCGACCGCTGCGCCAAAGCGCTGCAGCGCCTCGCGCTGTGCCGGCCCTGCTGCGGCGAGAATTCCGCCCGCCTGGCAGCCGAAGCGCAACAACGCGCCGGTTTTCATGGCTTGTAGGGTCAGCACGTCGCGCTCGCCGAGGCGCTGGGGACCATTGCCGGTAAAGCGGCCCTCCGCGGCCAGATCGAGCATCTGGCCGCCCGCCATGCCGCCAACCCCGGAGGCGCGCGCCAGCGCTCCCACCAATTCGATCCGGACGCCCGCGTCCGGGTGAGTTTCCGTTCGCGCCAGAATATCGAAAGCGAATGTCAAAAGGCCGTCGCCGGCAAGGATCGCGGTGGCCTCGTCGAATTTCTTGTGCGCGGTCGGCTGGCCGCGCCGCAATTCATCGTTGTCCATCGCCGGCAGATCATCGTGGACGAGCGAATAACAATGGATGCATTCGAGGGCGGCGCCGGTCATCAGCGCTCGCTCCCGGGGGACGCCGAACAAATTGGCTGATTCGACCACCAAAAACGGCCGGAATTGCTTGCCGCCGCCGAGGCCGGAGTAGCGCATGGCCTCGATTAGCCGCGCCGGTCGGGCGGTTTCGCCTCCTGCCGGGGTTGCGGCGAGAAGCCGGTCCAGCAACGCCTCCGTATCGGCGGCCACGGCGTCCAGACGCTCGAGGAACGTGGCTTCTTTTTGGGCATTTTTGCCATTCATCATGTATTGCCTAGCGATTCGGCTCCCTGTGGGGCTGCTATTTTCGATCCTACATTTACGGGATAACGGTTGAGCCGCCCCTGCGCGGGCCTCGACCGAGTTTATGCCCAAGGGACTATCTGTGGCCAACGACCTCATAGCGTCAATGGTGCTGGCAATCTGGCTCTACCTCCTGACCGCGCGTGGCGGTTTCTGGCTGGCGGCAGAACGGGATGGGCCAGGAGCCGCAGCGGCCAGGCCGGCTGTGTGGCCGGTCATTGCGGCGGTCATCCCGGCGCGCGATGAGGCTACGTGCATCGGCGAGACGGTCGCCTCCCTGCTGGCTCAGGACTACCCTGGCGAACTCCGCGTTGTCGTGGTCGATGATAACAGCCGGGATGCGACCGCCGAGGTGGCTCGCCAAGCCGCTGCCAAGCTCGGCCAGGCCGATCGACTCACCGTGCTGTCGGGGCGTGCCTTGCCCGCGGGGTGGACCGGCAAGCTGTGGGCGCAGCAGCAGGGCGTGGCCTTCGTCAACGAGTTGCCGGCGCCGCCGGCCTATGTGCTGCTGACCGATGCGGATATCGCCTATGCGCCGGACGCCGTTTCGCAGCTTGCCGCGCGTGCGCAGGAAAGCGGCACGCTGCTCAGTTCGCTGATGGTGAAATTGCACTGCACGAGCTTTGCAGAGCGCTTCTTCATTCCGGCCTTCATCTTCTTTTTCCAGATGCTCTATCCGTTCGCCTGGGCCAACGATAAGCGGCGCGCGACTGCCGCCGCGGCCGGCGGCTGCATGCTGGTGCGCCGCGACGTGCTGCAGGAGGCGGGCGGCATGGCGGCCATCCGCGGCGCGCTGATCGACGATTGCGCGCTCGCCAAGCTGCTCAAGGCGCGCGGGCCGATCTGGATCGGACTGACCGAGCGTGTGCGCAGCATCCGCGAATATCCGGCCGTGGCGGACATCCGCGGCATGGTTGCGCGCAGTGCTTATGCGCAACTGCGCTATTCGCCGCTCCTGCTTGCGGGCACCATTCTCGGCTTGGCCCTCACCTACCTGGCGCCGGTTGCGCTGGCGCTGTTCGCCGGTGGCTATGCGCAGCTTGCCGGCATTCTCGCCTGGCTGGCGATGGCGCTCGCGTTCTGGCCGACATTGCGGCTTTACGGTCTGCCGGTGATCTGGGGCCTGGCGCTGCCGGCGATCGCGGCGGCCTATATGGCCTTTACGATCGATTCCGCCTATCAGCACGCGCGCGGACGCGGCGGTATGTGGAAAGGCCGCGCGCAAGCCAACGTTTCGGAACTGCGATGAACAGTGCGAGTACAAACGCCGCCGCCGATTGGCGCTCAGGCAAAGGCCACCGCGACGAGAATTTTCCCGTCGCGTCGTGGCTGATCGCGCCGCGCCATCGCGGTCCGATTCTCGCATTCTACAATTTCGTCCGCACCGCTGACGACATTGCCGATCATGCGTCGCTGCCGCCGGAGCAGAAGCTCGCGCTGCTCGATCGGCTGGACGCAGGACTTACCGGCCGCAACGATGACGATGCGGTGGCGGTGCGGCTGCGCCAGCAACTGACCGAGCGCAACTTGTCGCCGAAGCACGCGCAAGATCTGCTCGCCGCGTTCAAGCTCGACGTTACCAAGCTGCGCTACCGCGATTGGGACGATCTGATCGGATATTGCTCGCTGTCGGCGATGCCGGTCGGGCGCTTCGTCTGCGACGTGCACGGCGAGAGCCGCAATGTCTGGCCGGCGAACGATGCGCTGTGCGCCGCCTTGCAGATCATCAATCATCTGCAGGATTGCCGCGACGATTATCTCAATCTCGACCGCGTCTATGTTCCGCTCGATGCTCTGTCGGCTGCGGGCGTCGGCGTCGAGGCGATCGGTGCGGAACGCTCATCGCCCGAATTGCTCGGCTGCCTGCACAAGCTTGCCGCCCGAACCGAGAATTTGCTCGGCGAGAGTGACGTGTTCGCCGCGCTGATCGAGGACTGGCGGCTCAGCCTCGAAGTTTCGGTCATCAATACACTGGCGCATCGTCTCACGCGCATGCTGACGGCGCGCGATCCGCTGTGCGATCCGGTCCATCTCAAGATGCCCGCGGTTGCTGGCCTGACGCTGGCCGCCGTTTGCAGCGGCGCGGTGCGGCGGCTCGGCCGGCGACCCTCCGCCGATGCGCACAAGCCGCGGGGCGCGTAAGTGACCGAGCAATCCACCCAGGCGGCGCAACGCGCATCCGGCAGCTCGTTCTACAGCGGCATGCGTATTCTGCCGCGGCCGCAGCGCGAGGCGATGTTCGAAATCTACTCGTTCTGCCGTGCGGTCGACGACATCGCGGACGACCCCGGACCGCGCGAGCCGCGACGTGAGCAACTGCAGCGCTGGCGCGCCGACATCGACGCGCTGTATCGCGGCGCACCGCCGCCGCAGCTCACGAGCTTGGCGCTGGCGGTGCGGGAATTCGATCTGCAGCGCGAGGATCTTCTGGCCGTGATCGACGGCATGGAGATGGATGTCACTGCCGATATCCGCGCGCCCGATGCCGCGACGCTGGCGCTCTATTGCGACCGGGTCGCCTGTGCTGTGGGACGGCTCTCGGTCCGGGTGTTCGGCATGGATCGTGCGGCCGGTCTCGAACTCGCCGATCATCTCGGCCGAGCGCTGCAGCTGACCAACATCTTGCGCGATCTCGACGAGGACGCGGCGATGGGGCGGCTCTATCTGCCGCGCGAGGCGCTGCGCGATTGCGGCATCATCAGCACCGATCCGACAACGGTGCTGGCCAATCCCATGCTTGGCGAAGCGTGCGGCGTTCTCGTCCGACAGGCGGAAGCGCATTTTCGCCAGGCAGAAGCCATCATGGCGCAAAGTCCCCGTCGAACTGTGCGAGCGCCCCGGATCATGGGCGAGGCCTATGGCCTTATCCTCGGCCGGCTGGTGGCTCGCGGATTTGCTCCACCGCGCGCGCGCGTTCGATTGCCGCGCGCGTGCATTCTGTTCATTGTGCTGCGTAATCTCGTGTGATGGCTGGAATTGTTCACGTTATCGGCGCCGGCCTTGCCGGATTATCCGCCGCGCTGCGGCTGACCTCAGGCGGCGCGCGCGTCGTTATTCATGAGGCTACGGCGTTCGCCGGCGGCCGCTGCCGTTCCTATCGCGATGCCACGCTCGGCATGACGATCGATAACGGCAACCACCTCTTGCTGTCGGGCAACCACGCCGCGCTCGCTTTTCTGCGCGAGATCGGCGCCGAGCAGCACTTGATCGGCCCGAAGGCCGCGGAATTTCCGTTTGTCGATCTTGCAAACGGCGAGCGTTGGACCTTGCGTTTCAATGACGGCCGCTTGCCGTTCTGGGTGTTTGACCGAAAACGCCGGGTGCCGGGAACGGGCGCGCTCGATTATGTGCCGCTGGCGCGCCTGCTGTGGGCGCGCCCAGAAAAAAAAGTCGGAGAGGTGATCGCCTGCAAGGGATCGCTCTATACGCGGCTGGTCGAACCGCTCCTGCTCGCGGCGCTCAATATCGATCCGCCCGACGGATCGGCGAAACTTGCCGGAGCGGTGATCCGCGAGACGCTGGCCACGGGCGGGCGGGCCTGCCGGCCGCTGGTGGCGCGTGACGGCCTCGGGCCGACACTGATCGAACCGGCGCTTGCATGCCTGCAACAGCGCGACGCCACCTTGCATCTTGAGCATCAGTTGCGCGCCATCCGTTTTGTCGAAGAACGTGTCGAAGCGCTCGACTTCGGCGCCGAGACAGTCGTGCTCGGGGCCGACGATTTCATAGTTCTTGCAGTACCGCCCTATGCGGCGTCGTCGCTCATCCGCGATCTTGAAGTGCCGACGGAGTTCCGCGCCATCGTCAACGCGCATTTCGCCATTGATCCGCCGGCCGGGCAACCGCCGATCGTCGGCGTGATCAACGGCACGGCGCAGTGGATATTTGCATTTCCGGGGCGCGTGTCGGTGACGATCAGTGCCGGCGATCGTTATATCGATACGGCGCGTGACGTACTCGCCAAAACCATCTGGAGCGAAGTCGCGTCTGTCACGGGCTTGCCTGCGTTGCTGCCGACTGGTTTGCCGCCTTGGCAGATTGTGCGCGAACGGCGCGCGACCTTCGCGGCCACGCCGGCACAGGACGCGAGGCGCCCTGCGGCGCAAGCCCCCTGGCGTAATCTGGCGCTGGCCGGCGATTGGACAGACACCGGGCTGCCGGCCACGATCGAAGGCGCGATCCGCTCCGGCAATCGCGCCGCCGATCTGCTCGCGCATCGCGTGGCAGTGGCGCGCCCATAAGTGAGCCGCTGATGAGTGAAGTGAGTAGCGCTGCATCAAACGATAGTCGTCTCGACCGGTCGATCAACTCGGCGACCGCCGCGCTGCTGGCGCGCCAGCGCGAGGACGGTCATTGGCTGTTTGAACTGGAAGCCGACGCCACCATCCCGGCCGAATACGTCCTGCTGCGGCACTATCTGGCCGAGCCGGTCGATGCCGTGCTGGAGGCCAAGATCGGCGTCTACCTGCGCCGCATTCAGGGCGCCCATGGCGGCTGGCCGTTGTTTGCCGAGGGCGATCTCGATATCAGCGCGACGGTCAAAGCCTATTTCGCGCTGAAAGTGATCGGCGACTCGGTCGAGGCCGATCACATGCGCCGTGCGCGCGAGGCGTTGCATGCCCGCGGCGGCGCCGAACGCGCCAACGTGTTCACCCGGATCATGCTGGCGCTGTTCGGCTTTGTGCCGTGGCGCGCGGTGCCGGTGATGCCGGTCGAGATCACGCTGTTGCCGAAATGGTTTCCGTTCCATCTCGACAAGATCTCCTATTGGAGCCGGACCGTCATCGTGCCGCTGTTGGTGTTGATGACGAAGAAGCCGGTGGCGCGCAATCCGAAGGGCGTGCGCATCGACGAGCTTTTTCTCGAGCCGCCGCAGACGCTCGGTCCGGCACCGAAGGCGCCGCAGCAAAAAGCCTCATGGTTCTGGTTCTTCCGCGGCGTCGATAACGTACTGCGCGCCAGCGAGCCGTTTTTTCCAAAAGGGACACGGCAGCGTGCGATCGACCGGGCCGTCGCCTGGGTGAGCGAGCGGCTCAACGGCGAGGACGGCCTCGGCGCGATTTTTCCGGCGATGGCCAACAGCGTGATGATGTTCGACGCCCTCGGCATCCCCGAGAGCGATCCGCGGCGCGCCATCGCACGCAAGTCGGTCGAAAAACTTCTCGTCGTGCATCCGTACGAGGCTTACTGCCAGCCTTGCGTCTCGCCGATCTGGGACACCGGGCTTGTTTGCCACGCGCTGATGGAAGCCGGCGGCGATCGCACCATCGAGCCCGTGCGCAAGGGACTCGATTGGCTCGTGCCCATGCAGGTGCTCGATGTGCGCGGCGACTGGATCGCGCGGCGGCCTGATCTGCGTCCGGGCGGCTGGGCCTTTCAATATGCCAATCCGCATTATCCCGATGTCGATGACACCGCCGTGGTCGCCATGGCGATGGATCGCTTCCAGAACGCCGTCGGCCGGCAGGATTACAGCGCTGCTTTGGCGCGCGCGCAGGAATGGATCGTCGGCATGCAAAGCGAGAACGGCGCCTGGGGCGCGTTCGATGCCGACAATGAATATTATTATCTCAACAATATTCCGTTCGCCGATCACGGCGCGCTGCTCGATCCGCCGACTGAGGATGTCAGCGCGCGCTGTCTGTCGATGCTGGGCCAATTCGGCGAGACCGCAGCCGGCAATCCGGCGGTCGCGCGCGCCATTGATTATCTGCGCCGCACTCAGCTTGAAGACGGCTCGTGGTATGGCCGCTGGGGCATGAATTACATCTACGGCACCTGGTCGGTGCTGTGCGCGCTCAATGCGGCCGGCGTCCACCACGGCGCGCCGGAGATGCGCAAGGCACGAGACTGGCTCGTCCGCATCCAGAACGAGGACGGCGGTTGGGGCGAAGATGGCGCGAGCTACAAGCTTGACTATCGCGGCTACGAGCGCGCGCCCTCGACCGCCTCACAGACCGCGTGGGCGGTTCTCGGCCTCATCGCCACCGGCGAACTCGATCATCCGGCGGTGGCGCGCGGCATCGATTACCTTATGGCGACCCAGGGCGAGGACGGTTTCTGGGATGAGCCGCGCTATACGGCGACCGGTTTTCCGCGGGTTTTCTATCTGCGCTACCACGGTTATTCGAAGTTTTTCCCGCTCTGGGCTCTGGCGCGCTACCGGAATTTGCGTAGCGGCAATACGCGGACCGTGGCCTTCGGGATGTAGTGCCCCGCGCACCGAGGCTTGCGGTTCGATTCTCTCAAAACCCTGACGCCGATTTGCCGGTTCGTAACCATGTGCCGTTGGGCATGTGGATATCGGCGCCCGATTCCATCGGCAGGGACGGTATCATGCTCCGGCAAACTCTCCATAAGTAATTGAAATATATCATGAAAAAATCATCCGCCCAAGCTGTGTCTCGCCTACAACACGTCCCGGAAAAGCGTCGCCGAGGGTCATTATTGTATCGCGATGTAACACATTGCCCGCGATAATGGCTTCAACAGGCGGGGATGCCTGACGGGTTCATTAAGGAGGGGTGCGATGTCAAAGAATTTGCTGGGAGTGATCAGCGTTTCAGCCGCTCTGCTTGCGGCGCCGTTGGCGGCAAGCGCAGCCGATCTGCGTATGCCGCTCAAAGCGCCGATGCCGGTGCCGGTGGTGAGTTGGACCGGCTGCTACGTCGACGGCGGTTGGGGCTACGGGTTTGCTGATCAGAGGACTAATCTCTTAACTGATCCTACTCCCGTAACCGCGCCCGCTGGGGTCGGCGTCAGCCTTGATCAAAGCGAGCGGGGTTGGCTTGGACGATTTGGCGGTGGCTGTGATTATCAGTTAAGCGGCAGCCTTTCATCTTGGGTCATTGGCGCGTTTGCAGACTATGACGTATCGGACCTCAAGGGGTTTCACACGGGAGAGCAGTTGGCGACAATTGGCCTCGTGTCGGGTCAGCAGAAACTTCGTGACTCCTGGGCGGTAGGTGGACGGATCGGTTATCTGGTGACGCCGCACCTCATGACCTATTTCGACGGCGGCTGGACGGAGGCGCGATTTAGCTCGGTAACCTACGCCACTGGCGCCGGCGCGCCGTCTGGCTTTGGAATTCCTGGGCAAACGTATCAGGGCTGGTTCGTCGGTGGCGGCACCGAATATGCTTTGGAATTCGCGTGGCTACCGATTTACGGTCTATTCTGGCGCAACGAATATCGTTTCTCGGAATTTCAGAGTCTGAACGTCCCCGTGATCTCCACGGCAACTGGGACGCAGCTCACCATTGGGGGTATCCCGAACTTTGAGGCGACCAAGCCTTACGAGCAGACGATTACCAGCTCTCTCGTCTGGCGCTTCAACTGGACCGGACGCTAACTAACTCAGCAGGTCGATTTGGAATGCGAAGGGGCCCCGGTTCGCCGGGGCCCCTTTGTTTTGCGAGCCGCTGTTTGATCTATGTTCGGGCGAATGCAAATTAGGCCGCGCTAGCCGAGGTCTTCGCCGCCTTCGCAGCTTTCTCGCGCGCCTCCTTGGCGCGTATATCGGTCAGCGTCAGCTGCACATTGCTGTCGAACACATATTGCGCCGGACGCTGCTGCGACATGTCGATTTCCGGCGCCATATCGCCTTCGGTCTTGAAGCCGCGCCAGGAGATCATGGCCGCCTGCAACGGATGCTCCATCATGGCGTTGGCGGCGGTCGCCTCGTAGCCGCAATGCGCCATGCAGTTGGCGCACTTTTCGTAACGGCCGGTGCCGTAGGAATCCCAGTCGGTTGTCTCCATCAATTCCTTGAACGTCTTGGCATACCCTTCACCGAGCAGATAGCAGGGCTTCTGCCAGCCGAAGATGTTGCGCGTCGGCATGCCCCACGGCGTGCAGTGGAACTCCTGATTGCCGGCAAGGAAGTCGAGGAACATGCTCGAATGCGTCAGATTCCAGCCCTTGCCCTTGCCGAGCGCAAAGACCTTGCGGAACAGCTCCTTGGTCTTGCGCCGGTTGAGGAAATGCTCCTGATCCGGCGCCCGCTCATAGGCGTAGCCGGGCGAGATCGAGACGCCGACGCCTAGCTCCTTTGTAAGGTCGAGGAAGGCCGCGATGTCTTCGGCCGGATGGCCGTCGAAGACCGTGCAATTAACGTTGACGGCAAACCCCTTGGCCTTGGCGGCCTTGATGGCGTTGACGGCCTTTTCGAAGCCGCCCTCCATGCACACCGACTTGTCGTGATGATGCTTCAGGCCGTCGAGATGCACGGAGAAGAACAGATAAGGCGACGGCTCGAAGATGTTCAGCTTCTTTTCCAAAAGCAGTGCGTTGGTGCACAGCGAAACGAATTTCTTGCGCGCCACGATGCCTTTGACGATCCCGCCGATTTCCTTGTGAATAAGCGGCTCGCCACCCGGGATGGCGACCATCGGTGCGCCGCATTCGTCGACCGCGTCGAGGCATTCCTGAACCGACAGGCGCTTGTTGAGGATCGCGTCGGGATAGTCGATCTTGCCGCAGCCGAAGCAAGCCAGGTTGCAGCGGAACAGCGGCTCCAGCATGAGCACGAGCGGATAGCGTTTCCGGCCCGTCAAACGCTGGCGCAGGATGTAGGAGCCGACGGCCATCTGTTGTCGCAATGATACGGTCACAACGGAATCCTTTGCTCTTGCCTTTTGTCTCTTGGAACGGCCTGCGGCAGGAGCCGCGAGCGTCTCAGACTTTTGCCGCCGCGCGGCCGGCGGCACCACCGTCGGTCAATTCGGGCGGCAGACGAAATTCGATCGTCTCCTGACGGCCGGTCAATTCGCTGACCTCGACCGGGCCGAGCCGGCGTAGCGCATCGATTACGTCCTCGACCAGCACTTCCGGCGCGGAGGCGCCAGCGGTGATGCCCACCGTTTCGGCGCCGCTGAACCAGTCCGGCTCAACCTCGCTGCCGTCGGCGATCAGGTAGCTCGGGGTGCCGTCTTCCTCGCCGATCTCGCGCAGCCGGTTGGAGTTGGAACTGTTCTTGGCGCCAACGACGAGGATAACGTCGACCAGCTTCGAGAGTTCGCGGACCGCGGTCTGCCGGTTCTGCGTCGCATAGCAGATGTCGCGCGTCTCGGGCCCGACGATATCGGTAAAGCGGCCGTGCAGGGCGGCGATGATGCCGCGGGTATCGTCCACCGAAAGCGTGGTTTGCGTCACATAGGCGACCGGTGTGTCACGGGGAATATCGAGCGAGGCGACGTCGTTCTCGGTCTGCACCAGGGTCACGGGCTGGGAAATCTGGCCCATCGTGCCCTCGACCTCCGGATGGCCCGCATGACCGATCAGAATGAGGCGACGCCCCTGGCCGACATAGCGCTTGCCCTGGTTGTGGACCTTGGTGACGAGCGGGCAGGTGGCATTGAGCACTGGCAGCTGGCGCGCCGCCGCTGCCTCCTCGACACTCTTGGCGACGCCGTGGGCGCTGAAAATGGTTACTGCGTTCGGCGGAACCTCGGAGAGGTCCTCGACGAAACGGGCTCCCTTCGCCTTCAGACTTTCCACGACGTGCTTGTTGTGCACGATTTCGTGGCGGACATAGACGGGCGGACCGAATTTCTGCAGCGCCCGCTCCACGATTTCGATGGCACGGACCACCCCGGCACAGAAGCCACGCGGCTGGGCAAGTATGCATTCTCATCGGCAAAATACCTCCGGGTCGACATGCAACAGCACCCCTCCCCGATGGGAGGAGGCCGGGCCGACCGCGCTAACGCCTCTCAGATACTTTGGCCATGCGGCCATGACAATCAAGTCTGCCAATTATCGTTGCTTTGATGGGAACCTGACCCTATTGGGCACCGTAATGGGTTCCTGAGCGGGAATTTCACGTATTTCGACGGGTAAATTCACAATTTCAACCCGAAACGATTTGCCGCAGCACATTCTAGGAATAAATCCATTGATATACGTTCCAGATAGGGAGCGTTGACTGAGCCGGAACCGCAGAGCTCCGAGAAAGAAGTGCCCACGGCAGTCGCGGAAATGATAGGTCATTTTGGCGATTTGCTTTTTCGGCATTTCCAGGCAATTAGGGCGGCCCCGAGCGGGGAAAAAGGAGGCCTAAACGCCTGCCTCTGTTTTGCCGTTGTCGTAACGACTTACACGATGGCCTCACTCGCCCTTCATCTCTCCCGCTGACGGTTTTGCCCGCCCATCATGAAGACAATCACTGCCATCGTCGCCCGGACAATCGCGTTTTGCTCGCAAAATGCCTGGGCAGTCATCGTTGCGGGACTGCTGCTCGCCATTGCGTCGTCCTGGTACTCGGCCGCGCATTTCAAAATGACGACCAATATGGCGGACCTGATTTCCAACGACATTCCTTGGCGGGAGCGTGAGGCTGCGCTCGAAAAGGCGTTTCCGCATTTTCAGACGATCGTTGCGGTGATCAATGCGCCGACACCGGAACTGGCCGATGAAGCGACGGCGGCGCTTAACCAGCGTCTGTCGCAGCAGAAGAACATGTTTCTTTCGATCGACGATCCGATGGGCGGCGCGTTCTTTGCCCAGAACGGATTGTTGTTTCTCAATACCAAAGACCTCGCCGCGCGCACCTCGATGCTGACGCAGGCGTCGCGGCTCATCCAGGTGCTGGCTGGCGACCCGAGTTTGCGCGGCGCGATTCAGGCGCTGCAATTTGGTCTGCTTGGCGTACAGGGCGGCCGCATCACGCTCGACTCCATGACCTGGCCCATGACGCTCGCCGCCGACACGATCGATAAGGTGAATGCCGGCAAGCCGGCGAGCTTTTCCTGGAAAGACCTGGTGCAGGGCAAAGCATCCCCGCCCGACCAACTCTTGCGCTTTCTCAGCATTCAGGCGGCGCTCGACTATTCGGCGCTCGAACCAGGTCTGCGGGCCAGCACTGCCATCCGCCAAGCGGCAAGCGACCTGGACTTTGCCGGAAAGTATCAGGCCCGCCTGCGTCTGACCGGGCCGGTGCCGCTCGAAGACGAAGAATTCGCGACCATCAAGGAGAATGCCGGACTCAACGCCACCGTCACGATCGCCGTTGTGCTGTTCATTCTGTGGATGGCGCTGCGCTGGTGGCGTATCATTATCGCGGTTTTCATCAATCTCGCCGTGGGTCTTGTCATCACGGCGGCCGTCGGCCTGCTCATGGTCGGCACGCTCAATCTGATGTCGGTCTATTTCGCCGTGCTGTTCGTCGGCTTGGGCGTCGATTTCGGCATCCAATTCAGCGTGCGCTACCGCGCGGAACGGCACGCCGCCGACGATTTGCGCGTGGCTCTCGTCCATGCGGGCCGGCGCGCCGGCGCGCCGCTGACGCTTGCCGCGCTGGCGACCGCCGCCGGTTTCCTGTCGTTTCTGCCGACGGTCTACAAGGGCGTGTCGGAACTCGGACTGATCGCAGGCGTCGGCATGCTGATCGCATTTGCGACCAGCGTGACGCTGCTGCCGGCGCTGCTCAGCCGCTTCAATCCACCCAGCGAGCCGCATCCGCTGGGTTACCGGGCGCTCGCCCCGGTCGACAGTTTTCTTGAACGCCATCGGATGCCGATTCTGATCGCCACGGTTCTTGTCGTCGTGGCCGGTTTGCCGCTGTTGCATTGGCTGCGGTTCGATTTCAATCCGATGAATCTGCGCAGCGCGAAAGTCGAGTCGGTCGCCACTTACCTCGATCTGAAAAGCAATCCCAACAGCGGCGCCAACGACATTCAGTTGCTCGCCGCCTCGCCGGCCGCCGCCGAACAGGCCGCCACCAAGTTGCGCGCTTTGCCCGAGGTCGCGCGCGTCACCACGCTGGCGACCTTCATTCCCGATCAGCAGCCGGAAAAACTCAAGCTGATTACTGACGCTGCAAAGACGCTCGATCCGGTTCTCAATCCACCGACCGTAGCTGCGCCGCCGACCGATGCGCAGAACATCAGCATCATCAATTCCACCGTCGGGGCGCTCAAGACACTTGCCGGCGATGCCAAGGGGCCGGGCGCCGACGCGGCGCGCCGCCTCGCCGTAGCCATGACGGCCCTCGCCAAGGCCGATCCCTCGGTTCGGCAGCGCGCCGAAGTCGCCTTCGTGCAGCCGCTGCATACTGCGCTCGATCAGCTTCGCGGCCTGTTCAAGGCCCAGGCGGTCACCGCGGAATCGCTGCCGACCGAACTCGTGCACCAATGGCAGACGGCGAGCGGTCAGACGCGTGTCGATATTGCGCCGAAGGGCGATACCAACAACAACGCGGTGCTGGAGAGATTTGCCGACTCGGTTCAGGCCGCCGAGCCGGACGCGGCCGAGGGGCCGATCTCGATTCTCGAAGCGCGGCGCACTGTGTTGGTGGCGTTCGCCGAGGCCGGCGCCTGCGCGCTGATCTCCATAACCATCCTGCTTTGGATCACGCTGCGGCGGTTCGGCGATGTTCTGCTTACGCTCGTGCCATTGCTGCTGGCGGTCGTTGTCACCCTTGAGCTGTGCGTCATTGTCGATTTGCCGCTGAACTTCGCCAACATCATCGCGCTGCCGCTCCTGCTCGGCGTCGGCGTAGCGTTCAAGATCTATTACATCATGGCTTGGCGCGAGGGGCAGACCAATCTGCTGCAATCGGTACTGACGCGCGCGGTGACGTTCAGCGCGCTGACCACCGCGACGGCGTTCGGCAGCCTGTGGTTCTCGAGTCACCCCGGTACGTCGAGCATGGGCAAATTGTTGGCGATGTCGCTGCTCACCACCATGGCGGCGGCCGCGTTGTTCCAGCCAATCCTGATGGGCAAGCCGCGCGAACACGACAAGAGCTACTGACGGCAAAAATTGATCTGGCGGGCGGGCGACGGTTCGTCCACCATGGCTCGCGGGCGGAAACGTGCTCCCTTGGAGCAAACGAGGGCAGGATGAAAATCAGGTCTATCGAGCCGTTCGCGGCAAGCCTGCCGATGAAAAAGCCGGTGACGATGGCGGGCGAGACCGTCGCGCGCGCCGACAATGTGTTTGTACGGATCGAGACCGATGGCGGCGCAGTCGGCTGGGGCGAGGCGGCCTCGGCGCCGACCATGACGGGCGAAACCACCGCCAGCATGATGACGGCGGTCGTGCACATGCGGCCAACACTGATTGGACGCGCTGCCGAGGATTTCCCCGTCATCTCGGCGGCGATGGATGATGCCATGTACGGCAACAGCGGCGCCAAGGCGGCGATCGAAATCGCGTTGCATGACGCCGTGGCGCGCACCGCGGGCCAGCCGCTTTACACGCTGTTCGGGAAGAGGCGGCGCAGCCGCATGGCAGTGCTGGCCGTGATCGGTTCCACCGACCAGGCGGCAGACATGCGCGAGGCACGCGAACGTTGGACGGCCGGCTATCGGGCCTTCAAGATCAAGGTTGGACTTGCCGCGCCTGAAGCAGATGCGGCGCGCACACAAGCGGTCTGCCGGTTGCTCAAGGCGCAGGGCGAGTCATGTCTCGTCTCCGCCGATGCCAATCAGGGCTTCGGCGTCGATGAAGCGCTGCGCTATGTCGCCGGACTTGCCGATTGCGGCCTCGACTTCTTCGAGCAGCCGGTGCGTGCGGAGAACCTTGACGGCATGGCGCGGCTCGCCGCCGCAGGTACAGTCCCGATCGGCGCCGATGAGGGCATTCATTCTCTTGCGGATATCGAGCGTCATCACGCCCATGGCGCGGCCGCGGGCGTCAGCCTGAAGGCGATCAAGCTCGGCGGCCTGCGCGCGTTGTTTGAAGCGTGCCGGCTGTGCGACCGGCTCGGCATGAAGGTCAATATTTCCTGCAAGACCGGAGAGTCCAGTGTCGCCTCGGCGGCGGCCCTACACCTTGCCGCGGCGGTGCCCGCATTGGCCTGGGGTCTGACGCTGACCAGCAGCGGGCTTGCCGAGGATGTGGTCCGTGAGCCGCTACGGATTGAGGCCGGTCACGCTGACGTACCGGAGGGCAGCGGCCTCGGCGTCGAAGTCGACGAGCAGCGGCTGCGGCGCGGCCAGCAAACGCGGATGGTCGCGTAGGCTATTCTTCCTTCTCGTCCTCGTCGTCATCGTCGTCATGTTCGTCTTCGTCCCGCTCTCTGGCCTCTTCGAGTTCGCCGTCGATGAACTCGGCCAGATCGTCGAAGGCTTCGCCGATTTCGCTCGCCGGGATGCCTTCTTCCTGGGCGGCCTCGGTGCATTCGGCAGCCCACTCCTTCGCGGGCGAATTCTGGCCCTCCAAAGGGTAGCCCTCCTGGGCGATTTTCTCCGTAACCCACGTCTCGACGAACTCGAGGGCGCGCGCGCTCATGTATAATCTCCCCCTGCCTTCCTCTGCCGGGAAGCGTAACATAGTCGGGGGGAGGAGAATGTGAAGGCGAAGGACCTCGGCATTGCGGTCGTCGGCTCGGGCCGGATCGGTACCTTGCGGGCGCGGCTCGCGGCCAAGCATCCGGCGGTGCGCTTTCTGGCCGTATCCGACAGGGACCCGGCGCAGGCCAAAAAGCTTGCCGAACTCGCCGGCGCCGATTTTCATTCCGCCGACAACGACGCCGTGATCGCACACCCTGACGTCAATGCGGTGTTTGTCTCGACGCCTGAAGGCGAGCACGCCGCGCCGGTGTGCCGGGCGCTCGAACTCGGCAAGCCGGTGCTGGTGGAAAAGCCGCTCGCCTTGTCGCTCAATGACGCCGAGGCGATCCTCAAGACGCTTCATGCAACCGGCGGCATATTGCGGGTGGGTTACAGCCGCCGTTTCAAGGAGTGCTTTCTGCGCGCCAAGGAGCAGATGATCCATGGCCGGCTCGGCAAGGTGAGCGGCGCTTTGGCGCGCGTCTATAATTCGCGCGCCCAGACCTTCGCCATCCTCAAACGCGATCCGCATGCCACGCCGGTGCTCGACGTGCTGACCTACTACGTCGATCTGATTTGCTGGTTTCTGGAAGGCAACAAGCCGGTCGAAGTGGTGGCGCGCGGCCAGTCCGGCATTTTTCGTGACGCCGGCTACAGCGCCCACGACGTCACCTGGGCGCTGGTCACGTTCGCCGACGGCGCCGTGGTCAATTTCGGCATCGCCTATGCGCTGCCGGCGCGCTATCCGACGCAGGGCCAGTCCGACCGTGTCGAGCTTCTGGGCAGCGACGGCACCATGATCATCGACGACGACCACATGGAGCACCTGCTGTTTTCCGAGAAGGGCATCCCGCATCCTTACGTGCCCGGTCATTCCATCGAAATGGCGTTCCTCGGCAGCAATACGGCGGGCGACTGGGCGGTCGGCGACTTCTGGGGACCGCTCGGCAACGAGACGCGCGCCTGGCTCGACTTTCTGTCGACCGGCCGGCCCAGCATCCACGCCACGCCCGAACAGGCGATGCTCAACCTCAAGACCACCTACGCCATCGAGCGCGCTGTTTCGACCGGGCAGGTGGTACGGCTCGACTAATCCGCGTGGCAGGAAACGACTTATATATTGGGGAAGGAAACTTATGACGGAAAAATTCGGGCGGCTCGCGCTGCACATGTGGACAATCGACACCACGCCGCTAAAAACGGCGCTTGATGCCGCCCGCCAAGGCGGGTTCGACGCGGTCGAGCTGCGGCGCACCGATTTCACCCGCTGTTTCGACGCCGGCATGAGCAACGCCCAGGTGCTCGATCTCATTAAAGGCAGCGGCATTCCGGTCGGCGTTCTCGGTGTCGAATACGGCTGGCTGTTCGCCACCGGCGAGGAGAGCACGCGGCTGTTCAAGGTCTTTCGCGAAGTTCTTGCGAGAACGCGGTCGCGCTCGGGTGCACGACGCTGATGAGCGCGCCCGGTCCGGTTCAGGGGCCGATCCGGGACGCAATCGAATATCTCAAGCGCGCCGGCGATATCGCGGGCGAATACGGATTAAAGCTCGGCATCGAATTCAATTCGCAACACCCCGTGCTCAACAAGCTCGCGGTGCTGACTGAGCTCATTAACGGCGCGAACAAGCCGAACTGCGGTTACTTGATCGATACCTATCACTTCACCCGCAGCGGTGCGGGGGGGCGCGGCTTCGAGAGCGTGCCGGCAGAGCAAATAATCTGCTTTCAATACAGCGACCTGTCGCCCAACCCCGTCACCGGCGTGGCGCGGCCGACCGATCGGTTGCCGCCCGGCAAGGGCGTTGTCAAATGGCGCGAGATTCTCGGGTTGTTGGCGGAAAAGAAATACACCGGCTACCTCAGCTACGAGGCGCCGAACCCGGAGATGTGGGCGCGCTCGCCTTACGACGTGGCGCGCGAGGGTGTTGAGCTGACGCGCAAGCTCCTTAAAGATGCCGTTCCCTCTTACGCGTGAGGCAGATGATGAATCACACAGCCGCCCCGACCACCGATCCGCTGTTTGCCGGCCTGAACGATCGCTCGATCACGGCCATCCCGGCGACAGTCGAGAAGCAACGTTACCTCACCAGCGTCGCGCCCACGGCCGCCAATCCGGGCCGCTGGGTCGAGCAGCCGCGGTTGCCGATTCCGACCGGCGAGCACGCCGTGATCGAGTGCCAGAGCAACATTCACGTCATCGCCGGTTACGCACGACATCGCTTCGACGCCAATTTTCACCAGGTCTACGACTCCAAGGCGCGCACCTGGTCGCTGAAGGCGCCATTCCCGGTGGCCGGAAATCACGTCGCGGGCGTCGCTATCGGCTCGAAAGTCTACACCTTCGGCGGCTTCATCGAGCAGAACCGCTGCCCGCATTCGCGCTGCTTCGTCTATGACACGGCGACCGACCAGTGGACGCCGATTGCGGGACTGTCGCGTCCGCGCGGCGCCATCTCGGCGATCGAACTCGGGGGCAAAATCCATCTGCTCGGCGGTCGTGACGTCCGCTCGGTGGAATGGCACGAGGTCTACGATCCGGCGACCAACAAATATTCGGACCGCGCCAGCATGCGCGGCTCGACCGCGACGCAGCCGTTCGTCGGCCAGCGCGACCACATGGGCGTCGCGATCGTCGACGGGAAAATCCACGCCATCGCCGGCCGCATGGATTCGTACGATTTCAACACGTCGCTCAACTCCGTTTACGATCCGCAGAGCGACAGCTGGAGTTTCCGGGCGCCGCTGCCGACGGCGCGCAGCGGGCCGTCCTGCGTTTATATCGGTGGCAAAATCGTCGTGTTCGGCGGCGAGGCTACCGGTCGGGTGTTCGGCACCAACGAGGCCTATGATCCCAAGACCGACACTTGGGAAGCACTGACGCCGATGGCGCTGCCGCGCCATGGCCTGCATGGCGCGACTTGCGCGGTGATTGGTAACATGGTGCATGTGCCGGGCGGCGGCCCGGTCCCTGGCGGCAGCGTGCAGGGCGCCTATCACGACGCCTTCACCTTTGGCGCACGTTGAGCAGCCGGATCGGACGCGCGTTTGTAAATTGAGGACCGGCTGAGCGGCCGGCATGCTCTGATGGACGATACAATAAGACCGGGCGAAACCGGCTTCCGCTTTATCGGCAAACGGTTGCCGCGCAAGGAAGACGGGCGCCTGATTACCGGCCACGGCCGGTTCACCGATGATTTCGCGGTCGAGGGCCAGGTCTATGCGGCAATGGTGCGGTCGCCGCATCCGCACGCGCGCATCGTGGCGATCGCCACCGAGCGGGCAAAGGCGATGCCAGGCGTGCTCGGTGTATTTACCGGCCCCGATGGTGCCGCCGACAAGATCGGCCCGATTCCGCACGATCCAGTGCCGAAGACCAAATTCGACATGAAGTTGCACGCGCCTGGCGGCGGTGCGGTGTTCGCCGGTCCCCACATGCTGCTGCCTGCCGACAAGGTGCGGCATGTCGGCGAAGCGGTTGTGATGGTCGTCGCCGAGACCAAGGCGCAGGCGATGGACGCCGCCGAGGCGGTCGAAGTGCAGTACGAAGAGTTGCCTTTCGTGCTGCATTCCGAGGATGCAATGAAGCCCGGTGCGCCCACGATCTGGGATCAGGTGCCGGACAACGTCACGGTTGAAACTTTTTTTGGCGATCCCGAAGCGACCGATCGGGCCTTCGCTCGCGCCGCGCATGTGGTGAAAAAGAAATTTCACATCGGCCGCGTCACCGGCGTGCCGATGGAGCCGCGTTCGGCGCTTGGGCAGTACGATGCCGCTACGGATTCCTATTTGCTCTATGCCGGCTCGGGCGGCGCGGTGCGGCAGAAAAATGAGCTCATTCACGTCGTCGGTGTGCCGCCGGATCGGCTGCGCGTGATCTCGGCCGATGTCGGCGGCAATTTCGGCACCCGCAACCGTACCTATGTCGAGTTCGGTCTGGTGCTGTGGGCCGCGAAGAAGCTCGGCCGGCCGGTCAAATACACCGCGGTGCGCTCCGAAGCGTTTCTCAGCGATTACCAGGGCCGCGATCTGGTGACTAATGTCGAGCTCGCGCTCGACGACAAGCATCGTTTCATCGGCATGCGCGCCACCAACATCAGCAATGTCGGCGCGCGTTGCGTGTCGTTGTCGCCGCTGAGCAAGGGCTCCGGTCTGATCTCCGGCTCTTATGCCATTCCGGCGGCGACGCTGCGTTCGGTCGCCGTCTTCACCAACACGATGCCGACCAATGCGTATCGCAGCTCGGGCCGGCCGGAAGTCACATTCGCGATCGAACGGTTGGTCGATGAGGCGGCGAAACAGCTCGGCGTCGATCGTATCGCGCTGCGCCGCAAGAATCTCGTGTCGCCGAAGGCAATGCCTTACCGCAATTCAGTCGGCATGCTTTACGATAGCGGGCAGTACGAAGGAAATATGGACTGGGCCATGGAGATCGCCGACTGGAAAGGATTTCCGGCGCGGCGCCGCGAGGCCAGGCGCCGCGGCAAGCTTTTGGGCCGCGGCCTCGCCAACTATGTCGAGTCGTCGATCGGAGCGCCCAAGGAGCAGGCGCAGCTCAAGGTGCGCCCGCAGGATTTGTCCGGGCCAGCCCGCGTCGATGCGGTGATCGGCACGCAATCCAACGGGCAAGGCCACGAGACGAGCTTTGCGCAGGTGGTGGCCGATCTTCTTCACATTCCGCCCGAGGCGGTCAACATCATCTACGGCGATACCGCGGTGGTGAAGGTCGGCGGCGGCTCGCATTCCGGTCGCTCGATGCGCCACGCCGCGACGGTTTTCTCCAAAGCAGCGGTCGATTTGATTGCCAAGGGTAAGGCCATCGCGGCGATCGCGATCGGCACGGCGCCGGAGAACGTGTCCTACGATGACGGCCGCTTCGGCGCGCGCGACACCAACATCACATTCGATTTCTTCGAGCTGGCCAAAGAAGCGGCGCGCCTTGCGCTGCCAGAGGCGCTCAAAGACGGTCTCGCGGTCGTCACCGACAACGAGATGCACGATCCGGTATTCCCCAACGGCACCGCGATCTGCGAAGTCGAAATCGATCCCGACACCGGCGAAGTCGCCGTCACCCGCTATGCCTGCATCGACGATGTCGGCCGCTGCATTAATCCGCTGATCGTGGACGGCCAGACCCACGGCGCGATCGCGCAGGGCGTCGGCCAGGCGATGTGGGAGCAGATTTATCTCGATCCCGACAGCGGGCAGCCGCTTACCGGCTCGTTCATGGATTATTGTATGCCGCGCGCCGACGCGCTGCCGTCATTCCGCACCGAGATCGCCGAAGTGCTGTCGCCGACCAATCCGCTTGGCATCAAGGCGGGTGGGGAGGGCGGCACCACGGCCGCCCCGGCGGTCATGGTCAGCGCCGTCCTCGATGCGTTGGGCGAACTCGGCGTTCGCGACGTGACGATGCCGGTGACGCCTCACAAGGTGTGGCAGGCGATCCAGGAGGCGCGGGCAAATGCCGGATCGGAAACGACTCGTCCTTGACGGACGCCGCGCCGCGCGGGAAAAAATGCCGATAGGGAGGAACGATTAATGGCCAACAAGATCATTATCAGCTGCGCAATCACTGGCTCGATCCACACGCCGACGATGTCGGACGCGCTACCGATCACGCCCGATCAGATCGCCACGCAGGCAATCGATGCCGCCAAGGCCGGCGCCGCCATCCTGCATCTGCACGCGCGCGATCCGAAGGACGGCCGTCCCTCCTCGGAAGCCTCCGTGTTCATGCAGTTCCTGCCGCGCATCAAGCAGGCGACCGACGCGGTGGTGAACATCACCACCGGCGGCGCCGTGACCATGACGGTCGATCAGCGCATCTCGGCGGCCAATACGCTGTCGCCGGAAATGTGTTCGATGAACATGGGTTCGATGAATTTCGCGCTCTATCCGATGGCGAAGCGCTACAAGACCTGGAAATACGACTGGGAGGAGAGCTATCTGCTCAATTCCGACGCCTACATCTTCCCCAACACGTTCCGCGATATCGAGAAGGTCTACAACACGCTGGGCGAAGGCCACAACGTGAAATTCGAACACGAGTGCTACGACACCGGCCACCTCTACAATCTCGCGCATCTGGTCGACCGCGGAATGTTCAAGCCGCCGATATTCCTGCAGCTGATCTTCGGCATCCTCGGCGGCATCGGCCCAGATCTGGACAATCTGTTCTTCATGAAGCGCACCGCCGACAAGCTGTTCGGCAAGGATTATCTGTGGTCGGTGCTGGCCGGCGGACGTCATCAGATGAATTTCTGCACGGCCGCGGTCATGATCGGCGGCAACGTTCGCGTCGGGCTCGAAGACTCGCTCTATATCGGCCCCGGAAAGCTCGCCAAGAGCAACGCCGAGCAGGTGACGAAAATCCGCCGCATCATCGAGGATCTGGGCTTCGAGATTGCGACGCCCACCGAGGCGCGGCAGATGCTCGGCCTCAAGGGCGGCGACCGCGTGAAGTTTTAACAGCCACGTCCCTCGCGGCGGCTCGCCATGAACGCCATCGACTTGAATGGCCGCGTCGCCATCGTGACCGGCGGGGCGAGGGGCATCGGCTTTGCCATTGCGGAGCGGATGCTGCGGTCGGGCGCGCAGGTCGCGTTATGGGATATTGACGCCGCCGCGATGAACGAGGCCGCGCAATCTTTGCGGGACAGCGGCGTCGTTTACGTCCGGGCCGTCGACGTCGCCGACGAATCATCCGTCGCCGCCGCCACCGCCCTGCACATGCGCACCTTGGGCAGGGTCGACATTCTGATAAACAACGCCGGCATCACCGGCGGCAATGCGCCGCTGTGGGAGCTTGCGCCGGACGCCTGGCGGCGCGTTATCGACGTCAATCTGATCGGCCCCTACCTCACCTGCCGGGCGATCGTGCCGCACATGATCGCTGCCGGCTACGGCCGCATCGTCAACATTGCGTCGATCGCCGGCAAGGAGGGCAATCCGAACGCCTCGCACTATTCGGCCTCCAAGGCGGGGCTGATCGCGCTGACCAAGTCGCTGGGGAAGGAACTGGCGATCACTGGCGTTCTGGTCAACTGCCTCACCCCGGCCGCCGCCAAGACCGAGATGTTCGCGCAGATGAAGCAGGAGCATATCGACTACATGCTGTCGAAAATCCCGATGAATCGCTTCGTCGCGGTCAATGAGATTGCCGCCATGGCGGCATGGCTCGCTTCGGAGGAATGCTCGTTCTCGACGGGCGCGGTGTTCGATATTTCGGGCGGCCGTGCGGTCTATTGAACGTCGCCCTTTGGGCGGTCTTGACCCGGCGGGCAGCGGAACGCTACATGCTGGTCCAATTCCGGGCGGTTAGCTCAGTGGGAGAGCACTTCCTTGACATGGAAGGGGTCGCAAGTTCAATCCTTGCACCGCCCACCATTCTCCGCAAATTAAAGCGCAATTAGATCGCGGTGTCGAGGCAACGCGCTGGTCCGCGCAATGCTGCGCGGCAATCGGTTTGCAAGGCTGCACTCGTTAGGATCGCCGCGCCGTTATCGGCGCGGCGACTGATCGCGTGGCCATCGGCCGGCGTCGAGTGCCTTACGCGCCCTTCAGGCGCTTATTGCATTCGCTGTAGTAACCGCCGCCCTTCTGGATCCACTTCAGCCCGCCGTTGGCATTGTTGGCCTTGTTGGCGTTGTATTGATCGAGGCAGGTGTGCATCCGGGCCTTGCCCGCCGATTCTTTCGAATATTTCGACGAAACGGCGCTCGGGAACACCGCATTGCCGGTCATGGCCGGAGGCGCCATCGGCGTCTCTTTTTCTTGGCCGCGGGCTTCGGGGCTGGAGGCGGTGCCGCTGCGGGCGGCGGTGCGGCTGGCGCCGCGGCGGCTGCGGGCGCCTGCTCCTGGCGGCAGGACGCGATGAACTCGGCGCGCTTCTTGCCGCCCGTGGTCTTTGCGGCTTCCGCCGCTTTCCACTCGGCTTCGCATGCCTTCACGGTCTTGTTCTTGGCCTGCGCCGGGAGCGAGGCAATCGCCAAGCCGAGCGCTCCGAGCACAATTCCGGAAACCAACCCGATTCGAATTTTCATATCTATCGCTCCTCTGCAGAACCTAGCTGGTCCTTAACTGGGACTGGAGCGCTGCCCCATTACGTTTGAACCGGGAAGCGCTCCAGCTTATGGATTTGATCGCATTTTCTTCGGAAAGCCAGCGTCCAATTTTCCGGAAAATGCTCAAGATGCGCGAAATCAGGTGCCCGTCCCGGTTTTTTCGCAGCTGCCTTCGAAAGAAGTTTTCGCTGCACCTTTCAGCTTCGCTGCCGCCTTCGTGCAGCAGCTCTTCACGTGGCTGGTCAAAGCCGCGCCGTGAAGCTTGGCATCCTGGCATTTCTTCCCGGCTGCGACGGCTGGGGTGTCGGCGGCCGGCGCCATCGCACCCTGCGCCATTGCGGCGCCAGCCAGCCAGAAAGACGCGACCACGATTGCAATCACTTTCATGTCTTCCTCCTCATGTGTTCACGGGATAGAGCGAACTTGTGATCAGTTACTCGACTACAGCTGTCCGTTCTTGCTCGCCTGATCGACGACGTTGGGCAGATGCTGAGCGAGCATATTAAGCGCCGCATCCACCGGCAAGCCAAGATGCCGGGCCATCTCCTGAACCTGGGCATTGTTCAGGACCGCCTTGAGCTGATCGGCGGTAATAGGCTGGTTGGCGCCGTTACCGAGCCACGATTGCACCTGCGGGCCAAGGCCGCTCTGCTGCAACTGGTTGACCAGGCCGTTGAGATCGCCGAATTGGGTCTTTGCCAGCAAGGCGTTGATCAGGGTTGGCGCCGCCGTTGCTTCGATCTGACCGAGCGCGCCCTTGAGCGCGCCGCCGAGGTTGAGTTCATCCAATAAGCCCATGATTGTCCTCCATAATTAGACAAAACAACGCTACGCCGCAGTGGTGTCAGAACGACGACGGCAAGATTAGTGGAACAGGACGGCGGGCGCCAGTGGCCGGCTGGTCAGTCAGCCTTGCGGGCCGCGCTTGCCCATGAGGATTTTGTTCGAATTGTCGTGGTGGCGACGCAGGTCTGCCGCGTCGCCGCATCAGTGGTGCAACAGTACCATCGAGATTTCGGGCACGTAGGTGATCAGCAGGAGCGCCGCAAAATTCAGAAGCAGGAATGGCAGTACGCCCAGATAGATGCGGCTCAGTGGTGCGTTGAAGATCGCCTGCGAGGAAAACAGATTCAGCCCGAATGGCGGCGTGTACATGCCGAGACTGAGATTGACGGCGACGATGATGCCGAAGTGAATCGGGTTGACACCGACACCCTGCACGATCGGCAGCAATAGCGGCGTGAGAATGAGGATGGCGGCGGGCGGCTCGAGAAAGCTCCCGGCGATCAGCAAGCCGATATTGAGGATGAGCAGCAGCTCCCATTTCGACATGTGCAGCGCATCGATCGAGGCGACGATCTGCTGCGGGATGCCGCTGGTCGTGAGCAGCCACGAATAGATGCCGGCCGATGTCACGATCAGGAGGATCTGTGAAATCAGGAAAGCCGAGTCGACAAGGATTTTCCAGAACCGGCGGGCGTCGACTTCCCGGTAGATGAACATCGTGACGAATACCGAGTAGACGACCGCCACGCCGGCGGCCTCGGTCGGCGTGAAGATGCCGCCGTAGATGCCGCCGAAGATCACCGCCAGCGTGCCGACCGACCAGCTCGCGTCCTTGGTTGTCTTCCAGATATTTTCCCAGCGCGCCCGGGCGCCCATCGGCACGCCCTTGATCCGCGCATAGACCATGACAAAGCCGGCATCGATGACGCCGATGAGAATGCTCGGCAGGATTCCGGCGGTGAACAGCTGGACCGCCGATTGCTCCGCCGACACGGCGTAGAGGATCATGGCGATCGACGGCGGGATGACAACCGCGATGGCGCCGGAGGACGCGATCAAGCCGACGGCGAAGCGGTCATTGTAGCCGCCGTCCTTGAGCGACGGATAGATCATGCGCCCCATGGCGATGACGGTGCCGACGGCGGTGTGTGACATGGCGCCGAACAATTCCGAAGCCGCCACCGTCGTCACCGCGAGCGAGCCGCGCACGCCGCCGACGATCGCCATCACCATGGCGATGACGCGCCGCGCAATGCCGCCCTGCGCCATGAATTCGCCGGCAAGCACGAAGAACGGCACCGCGAGCAGCGGAAAATTGTCGAGGCTGCCGAACATGTAGGTCTGCACGGCGTCGGTCGGCACGCCGGCGACGGTGAGCACTGCGACGATCGATGTGACCAGCAGGATGAGAAAGATCGGGAAGCCGATCAGCAGCAGGATCACCGGCAGCGCGAAATATACAAGATAGGCCATCGTCACCGTCCGTTAGCCGTGGGCGTCGCTCGGAGGGCTGTCTGGAGTGCGCCGCACCGTCAGCAGCCGGATGACGACAAGCACTCCCATCAGCGCGTACCCGATCGGAACCATCGACTGTGGGATAACAAGCGGGAAATCGGCCGCTTCGCTGCGTTCGTCGAACGCTGCGAGCTGGACGATGACCGGATAGGCAAAATCGGTCACCGCAATTGCGGCCGCGATCAGCACCAGTTCTGAAAGCAGATTGAAGAAGGCATTCAGCCTGGCCGGCATAAGCGAAATCAGCACGTCCATGCGGATATACCGGCCCTGCCAGGCGACGGCGCAGCAGCCGGTGAACACGCAGCCGACCATGAGGAACAGCATGATCTCCTCTGCCCAGGGGATCGATACGCTGAACACGTAGCGGCCGATGATATTGATGAAATTGATCACGACGCTGGACAGGAGGCAGATTGCCGACAGCGTCCGGGTCAGCGTCAGCAGCCACTCAACGCCTTTGTGTATCGTTTCGATCATTGTCCTTCCGTCTTGCTGCTCGCGGCCTTCGCGCCGGCGGCAGCGCTGGTGTGCCACAGTCGGCGGGGCGGCCGCTAGCTCCCGGCGGTCGCGATCGCTATCGCCGTGATGTCCGAAATTGGCTTACTCGCCTGGTCCTGGTGCAGTGCGTTTGGCCGCCGCGATCATGGTCTTGTACGCCTCATTCAGGGTTGGGCTCGACTTCGAGACATCCTGACCAACGGTGGCGAGCGTATTCATCATCTGAGCCTGCTCGGCCGCCGGCAGCTTGATGAGTTCACCCCCTTGAGCCACCCAGGTCTTCTGCATCTTGCGCCGGAATTCGAGCGCCCATGGGTTGATCTTAACCGATTCCGACGCCGCGTCACGGTCGACGAGCTGCTGCAAATCCTTCGGCAGCGATTCGTACCATTTCTGGCTGATCTCAATGATGGTAAAAATCGCGGGCTGGTTAGTTTCCGTCACGTACTTCGCGGCGTCAACATAATGGAATGGCACATAAACATTCAGAGCGGCATCGGCGCCGTCAATCGCACCTTGCTGTAACGCGGGCAAAACGTCACCGAGCGTCATCGCCACCGGCGTTACGCCAAGCCGTTCGAACGCCACGCTCTGAAACTTCGAGGCGAAGATGCGGATCTTCTTGCCCTTGAAATCGGCGAGATGGCGGATCGGCGTTTTGGCGATTATGGATGATGGCGTCGCCATGAAAAGGCCGGCGCCGTGCAATCCTTTGTTGGCTCCGAGCGAAAGCATCAACTTGAGCACGGCGGGGTCATTCGCGACACGTTGACCGTGCTGCATCGAGCCGACAAGTCCCGGCGCCGCCATCAATTGAAAGCGCTCGTCGACGCCGACAAAAAATTCGGGCGGGATCATCGCGCATTGTATGGCGCCGAACTGCGCGCCCTCGATCTGCCGCGGTATCGAGCCCAGCTGGCTGGCGGGATAGATCTGAGCCTTGATGCGGCCGCCGGAATCTTTCTCCAGCGCCGCGGCGTAGTTCTTGGCGACCTGATGAATGGTGTCGTTGAGAGTCGGCAACGTGATTTTCATCACGTAGGTGTTGTTGCCCTGCGCGCTCGCCGCGCCGAACTGCAGCGCCAGCGACAGGCCCGTAACGCCGGCGGCGAAAGCCGCCCGTGCCAGGGCACTTTGCTTCCATCTGCGCATATGAATTTCCTCCCTTTGAGGAGCGGCCGGCTCCTCAACAAACTGCAATCGGCAATTCCCATCCCGACGGTGAAGACTTTTTTGTTGGCGAATGGCTGCGGTGTATGAACGCAACCACGCGATTTTCACTCGGTAAAGTTAGATGATCGCTGTATGGCCGACAACGAAAATCTCCTTGCGGCATGTGCTCACTTCGCCGCATCGGTGATGATTTTGTAGGCGGCGGCGAGCGATGGCTTCGCTTTCGAGACATCCGTGCCGACGCTGGCCAATGTCCGCAACATGGCCGCCTGTTGGTCGGAGGGCAGGCCAATCAGCTGGCCGCCGCCATCGGTCCAGGCCCGCCGCGCTTTGGCGTTGAAATCGATCACCCAGGGATTGAGCGCCGTGGCCGCGGCGGCAGCATCTTTGTCGACGATCTGTTGCAGGTCGGCGGGCAAAGTATCGTACCATTTCTTGCTGACTTCAGCGACGCCGAAGATCGCAGGCTGGTTGATCTCGGTCACATATTTGGCTGCACGCTGAAATTGCATGGCGTTCAACACCGCCAGTGCGGAAAGCGCGCCGTCGAGCGCGTTGTCCTGCAGTCCGGGCAGCACATCGCCGAGGGTCATCGGCTTCGGCACAGCGCCGAGCCGCCGCAGCGCCACGCGCTGAAATTGTGACGCAAAGATGCGAATCCTCATGCCGGTGAAATCGGCCAGATGGCTGATAGGCTTGCGCGATACGACAACGGACGGCGCGACCATGAAAAGGGCGACGCCGTGCATTCCCTTGTCGGCGCCGAGACCAAGCATCAGATTGCGAACCGCGGTGTCGGCCGCGAGGCGCTGACCGGCCTCAATCGACGTCACGAGAGCGGGCGCGGTCAGAAGTTCGAAACGCTCGTCAATGCCCGCCAGAAATTCCGGCGGCACGATCTGGCACTGGATCGCGCCGAACTGCACGCCTTCGGCCTGTTGCTGGATCGACCCGAGTTGGCTCGCCGGATAGATTTCGGGCTTGATGCGGCCGCCGGAATCCTTCGCGATTGCGGCGGCGTACTCCTTGGCGAACTGATGCTGCACTTCGCCAACCGTCGCGATCGAAATCTTCATGACGTAGGGTTTGTCGCCCGCGGCGTGCGCGGTGAGCGTGGTGGCGAACAGCAAGGTGGCGGCCACGGCCCACGCGCGGGCGACACTTCTGCGTGCAGTCAGCCCCATGCTCCTACCTCCAGACCAATCCACCCCCGCAGTGCGGCTCGCGCCCCTTCGCTGCCGCCACCAACCAATCTCGGTTTACTGGCCCGGCGCCTGCCGTGTTCGTGCCGCCGCGTCAGCAACAATTTGGTACGCGGCAGCCAGTTTCGGATTTTTCCTTGATACGTCCGGAGCGACGCTCGCGATGGTTTTCATGAACGCGGCTTGCTCGGCAGGCGCCAGGTTGATCAATTCGCCGCCGCCCGAGGTGAACATCGCCTCTGATTTTTTCACCTGCTCGACAGCGAACGGGTCGATCGCGAGAGACTGCGCTTTCGCGTCCCGCTCTATGAGTTGCTGCAAATCCTTGGGCAGGGAGTTGAACCATTTTTGGTTGACCTCGGCGATCAGGAAAATCGCCGGCTGGCCGGTCTGCGTTGCAAATTTCGCGGCGTCGACCATGTGGAAGTTGGCGACCGGACCGATCCCGGTTACGGCACCATCGATGGTGCCTTGCTGGATCGCCGGCAACACGTCGCCGAGCGTCATGGCTACCGGCGTAACGCCGAGCCGCTCGAACGCTTCGCTCTGGAATTGCGAGGCGAAGATGCGAATTTTCTTGCCCTTGAGGTCATCGACGTGCCGTAGCGGCATCCTCGATACGATCACGGATTGTTCGGCCATGAACAGGCCGACGCCGTGCAGTCCCTTGTTGGCGCCGAGGCCCAGCATCAACTTGAGTACCGCCGGGTCGTGGGACACGCGTTGACCGTGCGCCTGCGAATTGACGAGCCCCGGAGCAGCCATGACCTCAAATCTGGGATCGAGGCCGACCATGAATTCGGGCGGCACGACCTCCATCTGGATGGAGCCGAACTGGGTGCCTTCAATCTGGCGCGGTATGGAGCCGAGCTGGCTTGCTGGATAAACCTGCGCCTTGATGCGGCCCCCGGAGTTTTTCTCCAGCGCCGCGGCTAGCCTCGCCGACCACATATCCGGAATGTCGTGGATCGTCGGCGTCGAAATCTTCATCAGGTAGGTTTTTTGTTGCGCGAGCGCCGTCCCTGACGGCGCCGCCAACGACAGCATCAGCGCGCCGGCGGCGAGCAGCGTCGCCGCGCGGAATTCGCATTCCATAGAGCGCATGACTTCCTCCCAACCGGGCTTCCCCAAGCCCGGCATCCATGCGGCGCGGAATTGCGGTCACATGGTCATTTCAGCTTCTGTGCGGCCTCCTTCACGATCTCATAATCGGTCTTGACCAGTGGCTTCTTCGCGGCCACGTCGTCGCCGACGCTCAACAGCGTTTTCATCATCTGCGCCTGCTCGTTGGCCGGCAGATCGATCAGTTCGCCGCCGTTTTTGGTCCAGGTCTGGCGCGCACTATTGAGGATATCGAGCGCCTGCGGATTGATCTTGACCGCTTCCTTGGCTGCATCCTCATCGACGATCTTCTGTAGATCGGCAGGCAACGAGTTCGTGCCACTTCTTGCTGATCTCGACGATGATGAAGATGGCCGAGTGACTTGTCATGGCGACATATTTGGCGCTGTCGTAGAAATGCAGCCCCGAGAGCAACTGAACGCCGAATGCCGCGCCATCGAGCGTGCCCTGCTGAATGGCCGGCAGCACATCGCCCGGCGACATGGCGACGGGCGTGGCGCCAAGGCGCTTGAACGCCTCGGACTGAAACTCGGAGGCGAAAATCCTCAGCTTCTTGCCTTTGAAATCGGCCAGATGGCGGATCGGAGCCTTGGAAACGACTTCGGCCGGTTCGGCGAAAAACAAGCCTGCGCCGAGCAGGCCCTTGTCGGCGCCGAGCGCGAGCATCGCCTTGAGCACCGCCGGATCGGCCGCGACGCCCTGGCCCTGCTTGACCGTGCTGACGAGCCCCGGCGCGGCCAGCACTTCGAAGCGCTGATCGACGCCGACGAAGAACTCCGGCGGAATGACCGCGCATTGAATCGAGCCGAACTGGGTGCCTTCGATCTGCCGCGGAATCGAGCCGAGCTGGCTCGCGGGATAAACCTGCGCCTTGATGCGGCCGCCGGAATCTTTCTCGACCGCGGCGGCAAGGTTGCGCGCGTACATGTCGGGCGCCGCATGTATGGTCGGCGTCGTAATCTTCATCACATAGGGCGTGGATTGCGCCTGCGCCGCGCCGATGGCGAACGCGGTTGAGATGATGCAGGCTGCCGCGGCGGCCGCCGTTCGCGCCGCGATGGCGCATGCTCTGGAGCGCATGCCAATCTCCCTTTGCTGTTACCGCCGTTGTTGATGTGGCGGGCGTGTTGTTGCTTGCTGGACTACGCGCCCGTGCGCGGGCAACGTCACAGCGACGTTAGTTGATCGAACGCGTGCATGCAACGCGGATACCGGGGAGCGGCCGGTCAGGTTGTCGCGGCGCCGCGCCTCTCAGGCGGGTTGTTTGCGCAGCGCCATCAGGCCGCACGCCGCAATTGCGGCCATCGCCAGCGAAATCAGCACGTTATAGCCCGCGAGCGAAATGCCGAGAAAGCGCCACGCCGCCTGATCGCAGCGCACGATGTGGATCGGTTTCTGCAACTGTTCGAGCATCGATCCGCCGCTGTTGAAGTTGCCGATCGGACCGGAGCAGTCGGTCGGGCCGGGCCAAAAATGCCATTCGACGCCCGCATGGTATGTGCCCACCACCGCGCCGCAGAGAACCGCAATAAGTGCGACGAACAGGCCCGCGCCGACAAGCCGGGGCGACGCGCCTCCGCGCGCCATGAGCGTTAGCAGCAGCGCCAGCGGAATCACGATGTAATACGGGATACGCTGGTCAAGGCAGAGCGGGCAGGGCGGATAGCCCAGTACAAATTGAAAGAACCAGGCGCCGAGCAGTGTGGCCAGGCTGATCACAAAAATGGCAAGCGCCGCCTGCGCGGCTGCCTCGCCGCCCGCCCGGTGCAGCACGCCGGGGTTTATCGCCGCGCTCTGATCCATGGTCCGTCCGGCTCCGCGAAGCTTCGTCGCGCAGGAGATGGCCGATCATTGGGGTAGAAGCAAGGCCCGGCACAAGCATCGCAAACAGCGGAAATCGCTTCGTCGCCGGACGCCGAATCCCCTTGGCGGCGCGGCTCACCTCCGCCTATATATTCGCGCCAGAGCGTTTCCCGATTACGTTGAATCGGGAAACGCTCCGGTTTTGTAGCTTTGGTCGCATTTTCTTTGGAAAACCGGCATCCACTTTTCCGGAAAATGCTCTGGCCCGTGTGGCGGAATGGCAGACGCAATCGACTCAAAATCGATCGCCGCAAGGCATGGGGGTTCGACTCCCTCCACGGGCACCACCACCGCTCTTCGCTTGAAAAAAGGATCGAAAACTTGGATCAGCAGTATCAAGACTGCAGGAATTAAATACGTGGAAGGAAATTGACGAGTTTTTGTAACCTCATAGGGCGTTTTGCCCTACAGCCACGGTACTTTTTCGCGATTTGTGGCCTATGCAAAGCCTATGCGGTGCCGAATCGACTTTTGTTTGAATATTCGGCCTACCATCGGGATATTTTCCAGAATCTCGCACTCTTCACATCTGGATGCTTTATCGGTAGCCTTCAATCGGTATTATTTACCGATGGCGGAGTTTTATGGCAACTTTACAGGCCCTCGTAGGAGCCATTGCCGAGGTCGAGGGAATCAATTTTGAACGCGTCAGAGATATAGCGCGGAAGTTACGGGAGAACCATCTTATCGCGACCGACGGCCGTGGAACCTCGGCAGCCAAGATGTCGGCGAGGGACGCGGCGAATTTACTCATCGGCGTCAATATCGCCGATACGGCGCGCACAGCACCCGACTTGGTCAGGCGCTATCGACGATTGCGCGCAGGCTCGGGGACGAGCGGAGCGTTCTTTGGCAGGGAATTGGCGAAACTAATCTCGGCTGTCGGTGCGGGGACAGTGGCCGTTTTCGCGGACACTCTCGAATATGTTGCTGTACGGCCCGCAAGATCTGACCAACGAGGTGCGATAGACTATAGGATCACAGTCAGGTTCGAGAAGCCGGTTCCTGTAGTGAGACTTTTCGTTAGGTGGGCCGGCGGGCAGGGTGCCGATAGAACTGATTTTTTTGAGCGCTCCGAAAATTCCCCCGTCGGCATCTCAGATCGCCTCGTGGAAGTCACCATTACAGGCCGTACGCTTTCTGCGGTTGGAAGGCTTCTGCGCAAGTGACACGCCTGTAATCGGGGAGAGGCTTTTCAAATTTCGGTTTTGATCTTAGATAAAATTCGCATTATGCCGCGCCGCTTTGCGCCGGCCACGGGTGCGGGAGAATTGGAGCGATGCCCACAGTGTCGAGCGCCTACGTTTATGCCATCGTGGTCGATGGCACGCTGCGGTACATCGGCAAAGGTCGTGGGAGCCGCCTATCTGTCCACGTGATTGAGGCCAAACGATCCGCGGCGCGATCTGGCCGCAAGTCCGCTCACCTCTCGCCACGGCTGCATCGCAAGCTGGTCGAGGCGGTCCGTGCCGGTTCAACCATTGTCGAACGTATTATTGTATCTGATTTGTCTGACGTTGAAGCGTACCGGCTTGAGAGCAATCTCATTGCCTATCTGCATAGATTTTGCTCGGGTCAGTTGTGGAACACGCTCGACGAGCGCTTTATGGACAGGGCAATATTGCCCGATGAATGGAATGACCCCGAGCACCCGCTCTACAGGCTGCCTCGCCCGTTGCCTCGCCTGATACCTTGATCGTAACAATTGGATCCGGTGTCTTTGTATTTGATCGAACTTGCTGACGTTCGTCAGCGTTCGGGCGAACGGTGGAGTTTTTTTGCGATGCAAAAACAGTCCTGACTGGCCGAGATTCTAAGCTTTGAGGGTCGCCTCGGCGAATGACATAATCGATTTATCGGCTTTATTTTCAGAATGCTCGCCGCTATAAGCCGACGTCCAAATGAAAATCGGAGATTTCGATGCCAAAGAAGCGGAAAAGAATTGCCTGGAGCACGGAGCATGTTCGCACCCTGAAATCCATGGCTAAGAAGAAAAGACCGGCCGGAGCGATTGCCAAGTCACTGAAGCGGACAGAGGGGGCGACCCGGCAAAAGGCTTTCAGTCTTGGATTGTCGCTTGATACGCGCGCCTAGCTTTTCTTTTTTCTATCCCTCTAGAGTCCAGCCCCGCCATCAAGCATGACGGGGCTTTTCTTTTGAGGCGAGCCCTGTCTAGTATGGTCTATCGCCTCGTGCCACGGCGTCTCCTATTCCTCAGCAGTGCTCGCGATGCTCGGGCGAGCTCGGGTGTTCATCGAAGCTTCGCGCCTCACGGTTTCGATCAGGAGCCGGTTTTCACGCCATATCGCCTCGGCGAGCATTGTCCCTGATGCTTCGCTGCCGCAAAATGTAAGGCCCCTGCCGACACGTTACGCCGACGCGGACGAGGGGGGCATCTTGCTATGCCCAAATAGATCAGATACACGATGGGAGTTACATGTTCATTCCCTCGCCCCGCCAGTTGCCAACCGGCGGGGTCTTTTTTTCGCTGGTATCAGGTCGCTCGCTTGGCTCGCATCTTCCGGCGAGTTTCTCCGGGGGATCCTCTGGAGTTCGGCCGCGGATTCAATGGCAGGGCCTTTTTGTTGGCCGAATTGCAACGGGGCGCCCAGAAGAGAAAGAAGCGCCCCGCGCGTCAGGTCGATAAGTCGGCTTGCAAGCCACCCGACAGTCGGAAGGCTATCTTCCGCGATGCGGCTGTGCAACGGCAGCCTTGCTCAGAAGTGACGCCCTTTCCCTCCACCCCGATCCGTCGATGGCATCGCTATGGCCATGACGGAAGTGTGCGGTTGGTGGACGGCTGGTAAGCTGTTCAGTCTGGGCGAAGCGCGCCGGATTGCGGCTAACATTGCCAAGGCGCCCGGACATCGCGCGGGGCACGGTCAAGACGTGACGGCACGTCATCTCAGGAAGCTGGCCGCTGGTCCGCGCCGCTGAGGTCCTGGTCCTGTGTAGTGACGGTCTCGCGCTGCCACGTTCGCCGGATGTGTTCGCAATAGCGGCGGACGCTGTCTTCGAGGGAAAACTGGTCCCGACTGACACGTACCAGGATTCCGGCCTTGGCCAAGTCATATACGGCCTTGCCGGATATCCCGAGCCAGCGGGCCAGCACGGGGCCGCTTGATACGAGATTGACATCCTCATTCAACGTAGCGTGATGGTCTTTGCTTTCACTCGACATACACTAACCGTCGCCTTGCTCGGTCTGAAAGTGAGCCCGACAGGGAAGACTGGGCAGGCGTGCACCGGAGCTTTTGCGGGCGCTAATCCGCTATGCTTGGTGCCTTGGCTCGGGCTACCCCATCAGAGATGATCTCGGTCAGACTTATCACGGACTGATTTAGCGCGGCAAATTCCACCACATCTTTTTCAATCTGATTGCTATCGGTCACCAGTTTCGCGCGTAAGCCCTCCAGATCATTGATGAGAGCGTCAATCTCGCCGGTCGAACGAGCGGTCGTGCCACGCACGAACGTGGCGACACGGTCAGCTGTGTCCCTGCTGGGGCTTGTCGCTTCGAGCGGATCGGCTAATGCGACCTCGACTGCTGCAAAGTTTTTGTTGCCCGCTGGTTTTGTTTTCTCGACGACTGACGAGCGAAAATTGGAGGAATCCATCGTAACCCTCTGTCGTATGCCTCAATTTAAGCCGCTCTTATTGTGAACGCAGGAAAATGTGTCGCGTCGGTGTCCGAGTCAAAATGTGGATTTATCTGGTCACCACGGTAATCGCATACGTTTCGGGTGCCGAATAAAGTCATTTATCAGAACTTCAATTCATCTATACTTAATTACACCTGTAATCCGAGCGATTTTAACCATAAATAAACGTCTATATCTGGGCACGACTTCAACATTGCAAAGGCACTGTCCAACAGGTCTTGCCAATTGGTCTTGCGGTGGTTGCGCGTCGGTGCCGTAGAAGCGCGGTCAGGAGGCTCCCCCTCCTTCCACATCATCACGGTGCCAACGGTCAGGTTGGCTCTCCGGACGCCTCGTGGGGCGCGGTTCGATATTTTCCCGACTGGACCTTGATTTTTTTTGCCGAGGCCCAGCCTTCGACCTTGAGGGCGGGGGAGGTCGGCGATAGATGCGGCGCGATTGTGCTGCGTCAGAAGCGGTTACGAGGCCAGGCTGGCGCATGGCTGGCCACTTTGTCGCTCAGCCTGTGGGCGCTGCATCCCGTCGCAAGCTCAAGGAAATCAGGCGCGATATGCGAGTGATGCAGGCGAAGCAGGTGCCTCGACTCGGCGTTACGTCCACGAGTTTGACAGGACATTGACGTAACGTAGCATCCAACCTGTCCTAAGTTTAATCCCGAAGACCGTCCCCGGGGTGGTCATGAATTGCATCCGCGGGACGCGATAATTATTTGTTTATCGAATTAGGCCGGCTGGGCGGCACCCCATCCCCCGACACCCCTGCCGCCCAGCACAGAAGCCTAAGTTGAGGCAACAACTTCTCGACCCCCGGAGCCTTGACTGCCTGGGGGTTCTTTTTTGTGGCGAAAAGGGCGAACTTGCCGAAATAGCGTGAGTGTGCCTTTCCCATCACACCGCCGCGACGCGCGGCGGGCAATCGGCCCCCAGCCATATGGCGATCGCCATATTTCATGTCGCGCGCGCCACGAGTGGTGCGGTCGAACACCACGCCGTCAACAAGCAGCTTCGTATGTCAATTCGCTGTTTGTTTCGCGGAAAGCTGGTGCGCGACACGGGTGACAGCTGCCATCGTAACGGGGTGAGTTGGCAACATGCGATAGGACGCTTTTATCGTGGCCCAATAAAAGTCTGGACTGGCTGCCAGACGCCGCCGACTCAGCTGAACTCAGCTTCCTCATCATCGCAATACGTATCAATTCTGATCATCCATAGCCCTGGCAAACTATACGTCCCTATCATCGGACCAGGGGGCTGATGGTACGATTTGATAGCGATCGCTCCCAAGTTCAGCCCTGACACCGAAGCGCCGTTTGTTCGGCTAATTTCACGAGGCTCGAAAAAAAAGTGGACCAGACGCCTAACCTCGTGGCGTAGAATCGATCATCCGCGCGTGCGCGAGGATTCGGCTCCTTGATATTGTCCACCGCTCCGGCAGATCAACTATGACTCGGCACTTGAGTTTCTGATGGAGCAATCTTGCGCGGGCATCGTCGCTCAGAGCATCAGCGAGCAAGGCCAAGCTCAATTGCGCAGCCCCTGCACTGTCGCAGCCCCAGTCAAAGCTGCTGGAATAATCGTGCAGGTCGGTGCGACCGTCGAGTGGCCGCTTTTCTGCGGCGTCTCGGACGGTGACGTGGCCATCTAGGCTGGTTGAATAGAAACGTTCTTTGAGCGCATAAGGTATTGCCCACTCAGTTTCGAAAAACTCCGCCATACATATCCAGCTGTGAACTTGTGAAGAGACTAGTTGTCTGAACTGCTGAGAGCTCAACCATTCGAACAATGGAACGTCGCACAACAGGCTTTTTAATTTGTGCGAACGCTTTAACTAAGTTCTGGCCATCGGCACTGTCGAGAAATTTGTCTACAAAATCCGGCGACAAACTTTTGGCCTCTTTCTTTTTGATGGAGTCGAAAGCGGCGATCCATCGAAGAAAAAAAAGTCACCGGGACCTGCAGAATTCCGGAAATCGCTTGCAGCCGGCTGGCACCGACGCGATTGGCTCCTTTTTCGTATTTCTGAACCTGTTGGAAGGTTAGGCCGAGGCCATCGGCCAGCCTCTCTTGTTTCACTCGAGTTGCAATCGGCGCTCCCGTATGCGGCTGCCGACATGCACATCGATGGCGTTGGGCGGTTTCTTGGCTATCATGGATTTCTCGGTCGAGAACCGGCTGACTTTTCGAGTTCTGTACCGTTTTGTTGCGACGGGCAATGGGTGTTGTGGATATTTCTGGCTTCTGGAGGTCTTTGTGCGACCCGACCGCTACGAAACGGCCTGCTGGCGGAAGTCTGGCATTTCGCCGTGCAACCTCGACCCCTGTAATTGGGAAACGCCGCGAGCGCAAAGCGCGCGTGTGGATTGGTCGGATTCGGTCAAGACCGAGAACGGGCGCTCGGCCAGATAACTGCGCTCATTGCCGGTCAACTCCCTGGCGGTGGACAACGTCATCCGGACGGTGCATGTAGGCGGGTTCGAGTTCCCCAGCAGAGGATGGCCGCGTTTGATGTGCCATTGCGGCGGCGCGTTTTTGTTTGGCGTCGACTGCGATCACAAGGTATTCAGGCTATTGAATGGCTCGCCCTGAGACTGCGGCGGGCCGAGCTTTCGGTCCTGGGCCGACGTCTTGGCGCGTGACGACGTCTTGGCGCGTGACCAGAGACGGAATTGCGATGAACAGGGGCGGGGCGCTATCGACCCGATAATTCGGGCCGCCCAATCGAATATCGACTGGGCCTGATCGGGATAGGCTGCCAGATAGAGAGCCACCACGATGGGTGTCAGTATCATGAACCAATCGCGCATGGGAAAGCCTCATGGGATGGACCATGGTATATTTTAAGCACGAGACTGTTACGGCCGGCTTAACTTGGGTTGGCCAGCCTGGGTAAAGCCGATATTGCCCTGAGAAAGCGGTACCAGCCGTTATTGTCAGATGACCTATTTGGTGATTTGTGATATGGATCTATCTGCATTGGGGAACGGGTTCGATATGGTTTATTGGAGGGGGGCTTGCGGGTTCTGTTGAGCTACAACGCTGCGGACGCGTGGTTGACGGAGGCACTACGCACAAGCCTATTCTTGTCATATCCCGATCTGGATGTTGTCCTGTCCCCGGACCCGTGTGCTGCCCACAGATCGGATGTGTCGAGGCGAATTGATTTTCGTCAATTCGACGCGTTGTTGCTTGTCGCTGGCCCCAGCGGCCTGACAGAGCGTTGAGCAGGAAGAATGGGCGGCTGCTTCCAGGCGCGCCGGACAGGAGACGACGTTTTTACTCTTGCCGGTGCTCGCCGGCCGAAGCGCCTCTTCGCCGGAGGAGAAATTGAAAGACCGGGAGTGGTTTCGGGCCCCCGTGGTCACGGACCGCAGAAACGATATGCAGTCTTGTTCGTGCCCTGGAAACTCTCGGCCCTAGCTGTTTCCGTAGGGGGGCCGTTCCGTGGCTACGTTCTTTCCGAGCTGGCTGAACGATAAACCGCAAGGTTCGTCGGGCGATATCGTCCCAGTCATGCTCGGCGACGAGGCGTGCTTGCTCTTTTGCCGGCAGCCGTCGAAGGGACAGCCCCGCGAAGAAATCGACCAGATGGTTCTTCAAGGCGGCGATATCACCGACCCCAAAGTAGCGTGTCTCGGCAAGCCCGATTTCACGGTGGCAGGGATGTCACTGAAAATTGCGGATAAGCCATAGCTCGCTGCTTCGAGCACGGCGATCGGCTGACCTTCGTGGCTGGATGGCAGCGAAAGACTCCGGCGTGACTCTAAATCTCCGCTAGCCCTTCCCGTTTTGCCGGCCGAGCATAACGACGCCGGGCGTATTTTGGGCGGCCTCCGCGACCGCCGCGTATAGCGCCGAAATGATCCGCTTGGCCAACCACCGCAAGCTTGAAATTCGGGGTGTCGATCCCGCTATAGGCAGTTATCAAATCCAGCTGGCACTTTGCCTGATCAATGCGCGCTACGATGAGGGCATATCCTTCTGGCGAAAGCCCGAATGCATCTATACAAGACGTGTCGTATTGATAAAGATCGGTCTTGGCCAAGTCCATTAGGGATTGGAATTACGTGCGCGCCGTATTTCCTGTTCATCAGTTTTGCCAGACCGTCAGACACTGCTATCTGGCGGCGACTGAATCTGAACCCCCCATCGCCCAGTCCGCAATAGCTCCGTGCGAACCGACCCCACTTGGCATGTTCGTAATTTAAGCTGTGATAAGTAACGACGACCCGAAGGCCCAGCGCGCGGGCAAGCGGCGTAAAGATTGCGGGCCCGATACTATGGATATGGAGAATATCCGGTCTCCTCCATGCCGCATAGAGTACTCCGCATAACGTGTGGAAAAAAGTCTCGACGCCTTTGGTTCGCAAATTCCAGATGCGCAGAAATTTTGATTTTCCCCCACTGTCTGGTGCCTCTGGGGACGTACTCGCTGCGCACAATTGCCTCAACGTTGCAGCCGAATTGCGACAGTGCCTGTGCCAATTTCTCCGCGTGCTTTTCTGCGCCGCCTTGCACATCGGGAAAGCCGCGGATCCCAAGTATCATGACTCGCAGTGACGCTTGAGGTGTGGCTTTCCCGCCAACGACCAATTGATGCGCTCTTGACCTAAATCCGCCAATTCGCGTGGAGGTCCGAGCAAAAAGTCGGAGCCGAGTTGAGAACCGGAGAATCGTACGACATCTCGCGCAGCGACGATGGCTTTTAGTTTTGGGGATGGCTTGGCTGGAGCCACTTTCACGGCCGGCTTGCACGCGCCATTTTTAGATTTTCGAATGGAGTAATGTACATGGGGACACCGCATCATCATCTCGGTGCACCCTAGGGAGTACGCCAGCCGGACAAACCAGTCCTCTTCAATTAACGCTAAATTATAAGGTGAATCGCCCACGCACCCAATATGCCGCCGAGGCCCCCAGAGTATAGTGAGCTGTTACGTGAGAGGTTGCCAAGCCAGAGAGGTCGAGCGGTCGCCGGGCCCTCTAAAATTCGTCCAGACCTGCTGCAGCCGGCGCGAGCGTCTGGGCCGGCACTTACTTGGCGCGACATCTGAGTGACCCTTCTATTGATAACTCAATCCGGTTCCTATGGTTTATAATAAGCCGATTCGGAAAGGGCTCTGGCGGCAGGCCTTCCAATTCGAGAGCCCCCCGCAAAAATGCGCGATACCGGCGCGCAAACTCTGATTGACGAGCTGAACCGCACAGTCGTGGAGGGCGGTTCAGAAGCAACGAATAAAGGTTCTGGAGCGTGTCACAGATCTTTTTGCTGCTGGTTCACGAGGATATTCTGGTCAGCAGCTGGCATTATTTGACGATATACTGCAGGAGCTCGCCGCAGATATTGAAGTCGAGGTGCGCGCCAAGCTCTCCGAGCGCTTAGCTCATTCGGATTGTGTGCCGCCAAAACTGATCCGCTCGCTGGCGTTCGACGACGCGGCTGAACTCGCCACGCCCGTTCTGATGCATTCCAGCGCGCTGAGCGAGGCAGGCAGATCTTATCGAGAATGCGTCAACCAAAAGTCAGAAGCACCTCTTGGCTATCGCTCAGAGGCTGAAAGTAAGCGAGAAGGTCACCGATGTGCTGGTTATTCGAGGTGACCAG
>CAVXNW010000005.1:0-754038 GCA_963763255.1 uncultured Alphaproteobacteria bacterium | reverse complement strand
GCTTGGAAGGCTTCTGCTCTACCATTGAGCTACACCCGCGCGCCTCGTAACTTATGGAAACTACGGCGGAATACAACATCCCGAGTTGTACCCAATCAGGACGGCGTAATCTATCCCTCTGCTCCCTACCGAGATGCGGATTGCGCATAAACTATTGAGTACCATCAGTTTCCGTTATAGGCCTTGCCTGCGACGTGGCTGGTGCGGACCGAGGAACTGCGGCGTCGACGAGGCGCAGGAGTTGCGCCATAGAGAGGTCCGGTAAACACGGGTCCTTGCGATACAGGTCCTTGCGATAATGGCAAATAACACCGAACTGGATGCCGATACCTTGGCCAAGGCCCGTTCTGCGGGGCTCGACAAAGCGATAGCCGAATTCCCGGACTGTGTTGCTGATGCGGCGCGTGCCGCCGCGCTTGATCTGGCCGACATGCCGGTGATCGATGGCTCCAGTGAACCCTGGCCGCCGATGAGCGTCGCGAGAGGCCGATGACGGAGTTGAATTGGCTAACGGCGGGGGAGATCGCTGCAGCATTCGCCTCGAAAAAGCTGTCGCCAGTCGAACTTGTTCAAGCGCTCATTTCAAAAATCGAGGCGCACAATGCCGATTGCGGCGCCTTCATCCGCGTCGACCCGGAAGGAGCACTGGCAGCGGCCAAGCATGCCGAACAGGAGATTGCCGCCGGCCACAGACTGGGGCCACTGCATGGCATTCCGGTCGGGGTCAAAGACAATATCGATTTTGCCGGCGTCGCGACGACCTGCCATTCCAAAATCCTGCTTAACAACGTGGCAAGGCAGGATGCGGCGTGTGTTGCCAATCTGCGCGGGGCCGGCGCAATTATGCTTGGCAAGCAGTCGCTGCATGAGTTCGCGTTTGGTGGTCCGTCGCCGGAACTGCCATTTCCCTTCGCGCGCCATCCTTGGAACACGGACTATCATCCGGGCGGTTCGTCATCCGGCTCAGGTGTGGCCCTTGCGGCTGGTTTCGTGCCGCTTTCGGTCGGCACAGATGCCGGTGGCTCGATCCGAAATCCTGCCGGTAATTGCGGTGTGGTTGGGTTGAAGCCGACCTACGATCTGGTCTCTCGACGCGGCGTTTTTCCGGTCGCATTCACGCTCGATCACGTGGGCCCTATGGCGCGCTCTGTAGCGGACGTTGCTTTACTGCTCGATGCTCTTGTGGGCAGTACGCGTAGACAAAACTATGGAGCTGAACTCGATCGAGGCGTGAGCGGATTACGCATCGGTTTCGTGCGACGATGGCATGAAAAGGACATGGTTGCCGATCCAGAGGTCATGGCGGCCCTTAACGAGGTCGAACGCGTGCTGCGACACGACGGTGCGCAAGTTCATGATGTCGATCTTCCCAGAGTTCAGGAATTGGCCGCGGTACAGCGAGTCATTCTGTTGGCCGAAACATTCGCGGTGCATGCGAAATGGCTACGTGAGCGGCCACGGGACTATAGCCTGCCTTGCCGGCGCAAGGTAATGCCCGGTGCTTTTTTGTCAGCCGGCGACTACGTCCGGGCGCAGCAATGGCGGAGGCGGATGATCGATGCCGTCGACGACGCGTTCCACGATTGCGATGTGCTGTTGACCGCAAGTGGAATGGATCCACCGTTTCGAATCGATGACGGAGCGGGGCTGGCGCGCACCTATCCGCGCCAGGGCCGCAGCCCCTTCAATCTAACCGGCCATCCTGCGATTGCTATGATGAGCGGGTTAAGCAAAGTGTCAGGGTTGCCCCTCTCGGTGCAGTTCGTCGGGCGTGCTTACCATGAGGTCACACTGTTGCGGGTTGCGGCAGCTTACGAACGCGCCACTCAGTGGAATCGGCAACGACCATTCCCTAAGAGAAAAGGGTCTATGCGGACGAATGGATCCGCCAGTACAGAACCATAGGACATATTGAATGAAATCTTTTGGATGGGCCGCGATTTTATTCGCGGCCATAACGCTAACAACTGGCAGCGTGTACGCCCAGCAGCAGTTTCCCACGCGCCCGATCAAGATGATCGTTCCCTATGCGGCGGGCGGCGGCACCGACATTGTGGCGCGGCTGGCGGCACAAAAGCTTCAGGCCAAGTGGGGCACGCCCGTAGTCGTTGAAAATCGTGGAGGTGCCGGCGGCAATGTCGGCGCCGAGGAAGTCTTCAACGCCCCTCCCGACGGTTACACAATCCTGTTTACCGCCCAGGGACCGCTCGTCGTGAATCAAAGCCTCTATGCGAAGCTTGATTACGATCCGGCAAAGTTTACTCCGGTTTCACTGGTCGTTATCGCCTACAATGCGCTGCTGGCTTATCCGCAAGTGCCCGCGAAAACTCTGCCGGAACTCATCGCCTACGCCAAAGCGCATCCGGGGAAACTAAACTATGCGTCGCAAGGGATCGGGACGGCAGCGCACCTGACCGCGGAATTGTTCAACACTATGGCCGGCGTGAAAATTACCCATGTTCCGTATCGTGGCAGCGGTCCGGCGCTTACCGACCTTGTCGGCGGCCACGTCGATTTGATGTTTTCGGAACTGGCTCCTTCGTTGCCGTTTATCCGTAGCGGTCGATTGCGCGCGCTGGCGGTGAGCAGCAAGAAGCGCCTTGCCGTTCTTCCGAACGTCCCGACGGTCGCAGAGACCATTCCGGGCTTTGAGGTTACATCGTGGTGGGCGGTCGTGGCACCCCCAGGAACCCCAGCGCCAATCGCTGAGCGCCTTTCCGCTGGTCTAGGTGAGGTCGTGAAGCGTCCCGAAGTAGCGCAGAAACTTTCCGAACTGAGCATGGTGCCAAAGGGCAGCAGCCCAGCCGAGTTGTCGGCCTTCATCGGTGCCGAGGCGAAACGCTGGGGTGAGGTGATCCGCACATCCGGCGCACGGGCCGAATAGAAAACTGTTCTCATTCTCAGTGTTTGAGTCCGCGATCCCCACGCCATAGTCGATCAAGCGGCAGCGTCTGCTCTTATCGGGCGACCATTGCGCCGTGCCAGGCAGAGCAGTTTTGTCAGGAGGCACCTGGGTGCCGCTTTCGATCACGCGAACGGCAGCAAATCTGTGGCGGCCGAGGCCAAGCACGGTTAGCAAAAATCCTACCCCAACTTTCTTGCAAAGAGCGGAGCGGCCTTCATGGCTCTCCCTCCCCTAAACTACAAACAGAAATCAGGTACCTAGTTCCGAGCGGATGACCTTGTCCCCAGCTCATTGCGAGCGGTTTCGCAAAATCGGTCGCCAGAGCAATGGCCGGGGATTAGGTAATCAAGATTCATATTTTTAAACAACGCAACGATTTCTCGGCTGTAATCGTCCCTTAGAGGGAGGTACAATATGTAATCCTCCGCTCACAGCGTGCACTTTCTGAACACCCCCTTGCCCTTGACCAAAAAGCTGGTTGCTGCCGATTTTAGCCTCTCGCCGAGAGGCCGTGCTACGTTGATCCGGGGTTGATGGACGGGTTCCGGCTTATGAATGACCTGACGCACGACACCGGCAAGCCGACTGCCACTGACGACAGCCCGCGCGACCGGCACCTGTTTGGCACGGGACCGAAGCGCTTGCTTGCTCTGGATGGCGGCGGCGTGCGCGGCGCCATAACGGTCGCCTTTCTGGAGCGCATCGAGGAGATATTCGCCGAGGAACAGCGGAAATCGCAAGGCGCCGGTCGAGAGGCGGCGCCAGGGGATGGCCTGGCGCAAGGTCCGCCGAGCGCTCCCGTTCGGCTTGGCGATTGTTTCGATCTCGTTGGCGGCACTTCCACCGGCGCCATCATCGCGACTGCGCTGGCACTCGGCAGCGACACCGCGCAGATCAAGGATTTTTACCTTGAACGCGCGGCGCATGTTTTCAAAAGTCCGTTTTGGCGCCTTCCCGGCCTGCAAACAAAGTTCGATGCCCGCGCGCTGACCGACGAAATCAATGCCATTGTGGGAGACCGCAGGCTGGACAGCAAGGACCTGATCACCGGCCTCGCCATTATCGCCAAGCGCATGGATACCGGCAGCCCTTGGATTTTGGCGAACAACAAGAAAGCGCCTTATTGGGAAGACCCCAAGAGCGGAGAGCACATCGGCAACAAGCGCTACAGGCTCGCTACGCTGGTTCGCGCCAGCACCGCGGCGCCGCATTATTTCGATCCGGAAATTCTGGCGATCAAGGACAATGCACCGGACGATCCGCTCGGCCAAGTGAAGGCCAATCTCAGCGGCCTGCCGCTGCTGAGTTTGCTCTTGAGCAAAGCGCGAGCGATCTACGGCATGGTCTCCAAGAGCGGACCGAGTGACAAAACGCACGGCCTGTTTGTCGACGGCGGCGTGACCCCGCACAACGATCCGGTCATTGCGCTGTTAATGATGGCGACACTCAAGCCGCTCGGCATCTGTTGGCCGCTCGGCCCGAGCAATCTGACCATCGTTTCCATCGGTACCGGAACCTATCGAACCAAGGTCTCATTCGGCGAACTTGGCTGGGCCGGGCCGCTGCGGCTTGCGCTCGGAGCGCTGATGTCGGTCATCGGCGATTGTGGCAATCAGGCGATCGCGCAGATGCAATGGCTCGGCGAGTGCATGACATGCTGGACGATCAATTCGGAGTTGCGCACGCTCTGCGCCGATGCACCGCTCGGGGGCCCGTGGTTCCGTTTTGCACGTTACGATCTGCGGCTCGAAGACAAATGGCTGTCCAAAAACCTCGGACTTAAGCTCAGCGATCAGGAAATCAAGCGGCTGCAAGGCATGGACGATCCGGGGAACATTGCGACGCTCTACGGCATGGCTCGGGAAGCCGCGCAAAAGCAGGTCAAGCGCGAACATTTCTTTCCCGACCAAAACGCCCCGCCCTTCACTTGCTGCGGCGGCTCCGACCCCGGCTGCCCGCGCTTCATTGGTCCGTGATCGTGCTGAACAGCCGGCGTGCGACCTTTGGCTTTAGGCCATAGGGCTGGTTTTTGCTCCGGACTTGGCGCTAACTTGCGCCGAGAAGCGCGGGTCTAGATCTGCGCCAGGGAGGGTCATGCCGGAACCAGCCGAGCAATTAGCGGTTTCGTTGTGGCGCGGCGGCGCCGACGGTCGCTACGAGACCTACAGTGTGCCGCGGCGCGAGAGCCAGACCGTTCTAGACGTCGTCACCTACGTGCAGCGCCATATCGATGCGACCTTGTCGTATCGTTTCGCCTGCCGGGTTGGCATGTGCGGTTCCTGCGCCATGACGGTAAACGGCCATCCGCGCTGGACCTGCCGCACACACGTCGCCAAGGTCGCCGACGGCGGCCGATTGCAGATCGGCCCGCTCGATAACCTTCCGGTCATCAAGGATCTGGCGACCGACATGCTGCCGTTTTTTGAAAAATGGCAGCAGGCCAAGGGCGCGTTTGCACCGTCGCAAACGCGCGCCGAGCCGATGGCCCGGATCAAGCCGGACAGCGCGGCGCGCATCGCCGCCAACGCCGCCATCGAATGCATCAATTGCGGCGTGTGTTACGCCGCTTGCGATACGGTGCGCTGGAATTCCGGTTATCTCGGCCCGGCGGCGCTCAATCGCGCCTGGACGCTGGTCAACGACGAACGCGACTCCGGAAACGGTGCGCGTCTCGCCGCTGTCGCGGCATCGGGCGGCTGCCATTCCTGCCACTCGCATCAATCCTGTCAGGAGCACTGCCCGCTCGCACTCAATCCGACCGCGTCGATCGCCGGCCTCAAGCGACGCAGCACTGCGGCCTATCTGAAAGGCGAACTGAAACCATGAACGTGCGGCTCTACGTCTGGCAGCGGGCGACGGCGGCGCTGATGGTGCCGTTCGTCCTTGTCCACATCGCCGTCATGTTCTACGCGACACGCCAGCAGATGACGGCTCCGGACATTCTGTCGCGCACCCATGGCAGCGCGATGTGGGCTTCGTTCTACGGCGCCTTCGTCGCCGCCGTATCGATCCACGCCTCGATCGGTGTGCGCAACGTCCTGACCGAGTGGTCGCCGCTGGCCGACCGCGCCGCCGGCTGGTGCGCGGTCGTGCTCGGGATCGTATTGGCGCTGCTTGGCTTCCACGCCGTCGTCGCGCTGGTGCTGACGTGAGCACGGCGGGCACCAAACATCGCGGCAGCGCGTTGTGGCTCGCGGCCATGATCCATCGGCTGTCAGGGCTGGCGCTGGCGATTTTTCTGCCGATCCATTTCTTTGTGCTGGGCCTGTCGTTTCACGGCGGCGCCAAGCTCGACGCGTTCTTGCGCTGGAGCGATCAGCCGCTGGTGAAATTCGCCGAGGGTGGCCTGGTGTTTCTTCTGACGATTCACCTGCTCGGCGGCCTGCGCGTGCTGGTGATCGAGAATCTCGACTGGCGTGATGGCCAGAAGCGTCTCGCTATGCTGGCCGCGACCGTGTCGGCAATCGTCGGCTTCGTATTTTTGGTGCGCGTGTTCTGATGAACGTCGAACGATTGAAAACCGACATTCTCATTCTTGGTACTGGCGGCGCCGGGCTGTTCGCCGCGCTGCACGCGCACAAGGCCAATCCCAATCTCGACATCACCATCGTGAGCAAGGGCCTGCTAGGCAAGTGCGGCTGCACCCGCATGGTCCAAGGCGGCTACAACGTCGCGCTCAATCCCGGCGACTCTGTTGAGCGCCATTTCATGGACACGATCGACGGCGGCAAATGGCTGCCGCACCAGGCGCTGGCCTGGACTCTCGTCTCCACCGCCATCGAGCGCATCCACGAGCTGGAAAACGAGATCGGCTGCTTCTTCGATCGCAATCCCGACGGTACCTTGCACGGCAAGGCGTTTGCCGGCCAAACCTTCGATCGCACCGTGCATAAGGGGGATCTCACCGGCATCGAGATCATCAACCGGCTGATGGAGCAGGTGTGGGCCCGATCCGCAATCCGCCGGCTGGAGGAGCATCGCGCCGTTTCGCTTATTCCCTCATCCGACGGCGCGCTCGCCGGGGCGCTTCTGATCGATGTGCGCACAGGCGAATTCAAGTTCATCGCCGCGCAGGCGGTGCTGCTCGCGACCGGCGGTGGGCCGACCATGTACCGCTACCACACGCCGTCCGGCGACAAGAGCATGGACGGCCTCGCCATGGCGCTGCGTTTCGGCCTGCCGTTGCGCGACATGGAAATGGTGCAGTTCCATCCGACCGGACTGCTCGCCGGATCGGATACGCGCATGACCGGCACCGTGCTGGAGGAAGGCCTGCGCGGCTCGGGCGGTCATTTGCTCAACGGCGCCATGCAGCGCTTCATGGGCGATTACGATCCGAAACTCGAGCGCGCCACGCGCGATGTCGTCAGCCGCGCCATCTATGCGGAGATGCGCGCCGGCCGTACCACCAGGAATGGCGGTGTCTACATCAAGATGAGCCATCTCGGGCCGCAGCGCGTCGCCAAGGAGTTCAAGGGCATGGTCGATCGCTGCCGCGACTGCGGCTTCGATCTCGCCGGCGGCCTCGTCGAGGTGGTGCCCACCGCGCATTATTTCATGGGCGGCGTGATCTGCGAGGTGGATACCGCGACCGAACGAACCGGCCTGTTCGTCGCCGGCGAGGACGCCAGCGGCATGCATGGCGCCAATAGACTCGGCGGCAACGGTGTCGCCAACTCGACAGTATTCGGCGGTATCGCCGGCGACGTGATGCCGGGCTGGATCGAGACGCGGAAGCCGGGCTACCGCGATCCCGACGCGAATGTGCTCGAAACTGAAGTCGAACGCGCCCTGCTTCCGTTCGGCCAAAAAGCCGGCGACATCAATGCGCTGCGCGAAAAGCTGCTCAACGCCATGTGGGACGATGTCGGCGTGGTGCGCGACCGCGCCGGCCTGGAACGCGGCCTCGCCACCATCGATGCGATCGAGGCGGAACTCTTGGCGACCGGCGTCGCCGATGGCGGCCGCCGTTTCAATCTCACGTGGCATGATTGGCTCAATCTGCGCTCCCTCACCGAAATCAGCCGCGTGATTGCGCACGCCGCGCTAAAGCGCGAGAATTCCCGTGGCGCGCATTTCCGCTCCGATTTTCCGGAGCCGGGCGACTTAGCCACGTCTTGGTTCACGGTGGCGCGGCAGAGACCGGACGGCATCGAAATCGGCGAGCAACCGGTCGCGTTTACGCATGTCAAACCGGGCGAGACGCTCTTGCGCGATCAGGCCGCGGCTGAATAGAGAATACGATGAATCCCATCGTCATTGCGAGCGAAGCGAAGCAATCCAGAGTAGCTTGCGAGAGCCGTGAGGCCCGCTGGATTGCTTCGTCGCTTCGCTCCTCGCAATGACGAGGCGATGAGACCGATCAGGAACGCACCACATGATCCCACTCTCCTCCATTCTGCGCACCGCCGAGGATTTGATGGCGAAAGCCGCCATCGAAATCCCCGAAGATTATCTCGATGGCCTGCGACGCTGCGCCAATACCGAGAAGGGCGATCTTTCCGCCTTCGTCATCAAGGCCATGCTGGAGAATTACGAAGCCGCCAAGGAAGACCGCCGCGCCATGTGCGGCGACACGGGCCTGCCGCGCTGGTACGTGAAAATCGGCAACGACGCCCGTATCGAAGGCGGCCCGGTGGCGCTGGAGGCGGCTTTGCGCCGCGCCACCGCGCGCGCCACCGCCAACGTGCCGCTGCGGCCGAACCGTGTGCACCCGCTGTGGCGCACCGATCACAACAATAACGTCGGCATCGGCGCGCCTGAGATCGAATATGCATTTCACCCCGACGCCGACTGGATCGAGGTGACGACCGTGCACAAGGGCGGGCTGTTCGGCACCGACTACCGCATGCTGTTTCCCGGCGACGGGCTGGACGGCATCAAGCGTTTCTATCTCGATACGCTGATCGGCTTCGGCAAACGCGGCCTCGCCTGCCAACCGGCCATCGTCGGCATCGGACTAGGCGGCTCCAAGGACACGTCGGTGGTGCTCGGCAAGCAGGCGTCGTGCCTGCGCGTCGTCGGCTCGCGCAACCCCGACCCGCGCATTGCCGCGCTTGAGGAGGAATTCAAGGAACTCGGCAACTCCATCGGCATGGGCGCGATGGGCTTCGTCGGCTCCTCGATGGTGATCGATTGCCACATCGAGGTCGGCTATTGCCACACCGGCGGCATGCCGATGTCCGTTCACATGTTCTGTCTGTCATCGCGCCGCGCCTGCGCGCGCATCGGAGCCGACGGCAAAGCCGCGTTCCGTACCGACCCGATGTGGTTCACCGATTACATGCGCCGCGAAACCGTGGCGTGGGAAGGCCAAGCGCTGGAAGCGGCGGAATGAAAGCATGTCCAATCTAAAAACCGTCCAGCTCGCCTTGCCCGCTCGCACCGAGGACCTGCGCAAGCTTGAAATCGGCTCGGTTGCCTATCTGACCGGCCGCATCTTCACCGGCCGCGAGGGCGTCTACAAGCGCGCGGTCGAGGATGATCTCGGCATGCCAGCCGGTAAGGATGCGCTCGGCACGGCGAGCTTTCACTGCTCACCCGCAGCGAGCATCGCGCCCGATGGCAGCTACAAAGTCGGCGCGGTCACCGCTACGGCGTCGTTTCGTTTCGCCAAGTGGCTCGAGGGCTTTTTCAAGATCTCGGGCTGCAACGTCATTATCGGCAAGGGTGGCATGACGTCGGCTGCCTATCGCCAGTTCTTCGTCCCCAACAATGCGGTCTATCTGACTACGGTCGGCTACGGCACAGGCGCGCTCTTGGGCCGCGGCATCAAGCGCGTTGCCAATGTATATTGGCTGGAAGAACTCGGCCTCGCCCAGGCGGTGTGGGTGCTCGACGTCGAAAATTTCGGTCCGTTTTTGGTCGAGAGCGATCTGGACGGCAACTCGCTGTTCGAACGTGAGAACGCCAAGATCGCGCCGGGCCTTGATAAATTCTACGCCGGCACCAAGCCCGCGACGCTGCGCCGCTACGGCGAGACCGACGACAAGACCGAGGAAGTGATTTGACGCGGCCCAAGCGCAAGTGATCGACACCTTTGCTCTTGTTTGAGGGATGCGTTAAGGCTTCGAGGGTCGTTGGTGTCTGACCTGTGGGGAAGGCAATGAAGAGCCTCCAAACGCTGTTTCTCGGTTGCGCGCTCGCCTGCCTTGCGATCGGCGCACCACAGGCTGCCGACCTGCACGGCAAAACCAGGCCGCTCGCTCAGGCGAAGAGCTGCAGTGTGTATGGAGCCGGCTTCCGCCGCTTGCCCGGCAGCGACATGTGCATGAAGATCGGCGGCTGGGTCCGCGCCCAGTCCACCGTCCGCGGCGGCGGCGTGAACTGGAATGCCCTCAACGAGCCCGGAACAACGGCGTCGGCGAGCGGTTATCTCACGACGGACGTCCGCAAGCCGACCGGATATGGTACGGTCCGCGCCTACGTTTCGGTCGGCGCCCATCAGCAGTGAAATCATCTGTGGTCCGCGGCGCCGAGCGACTCAGCGCAGCGCCACCGGATAGCGCCGAAAGCCACGGAAACGCGCGCGGCCGCTGCGCTCGAACGCGCCGCCGCGCTCGATCGTGGCGAAGCGCGCTGTGAGTTTCTGCAGCGCCACCTGGGCTTCCATACGCGCGAGCGAATTGCCGGCGCAGGTGTGGATGCCGCCACCGAAGGCGAGGTGCCGGTTGGGCTCGCGGCGGATATCCAGCCGGTCGGGATCGGGAAACTGGGCGGGGTCGCGGTTGGCCGCGCCGATGCAAAGGTGCACGTAGCTGCCCGCCGGAAGCGTAACGCCACCGATTACAGCGTCGCGAACGGCACGCCGATTGCCGAGCTGATTTGAACTCTCCATGCGCAGGAATTCTTCGACCGCCGTTTCGATCAGCTCCGGGTGTGCGGCGAGCTCGCGCCAAGCTTCGGGATGATCGATCAGAAGATGAACACTGTTGCCGATCAGGTTGGTCGTGGTCTCGTGCCCGGCATTGAGCAAGAAGATGCAGTTGTGCAAGAGTTCAAGTTCGGACAGGCGGTCGCCGGAACCGCCCTTGGCCGCCAGCGCGCTGGCACCCACCAGGGTCGACAGGATTTCGCGCCCGTCACGTGCGCCACTGCGCTGCCGACGCACAATAATGTCCTGAAGATAGGCCTTGAATTCAGATACGGCGCGATTGCCGGCGTCGAACTGCTCACCAGAAAGCACCGGCTCAAGCGCGCCGAGGATCGCCAGCGACCAGGCGCGTAGCGGACCACGCTCATCGTCGGGAATGCCAAGGAGATCGCCGATGAGCTGCACCGGAATGGCGGCGGCAAAATCGTCGATCATGTCGATCGTGCCGCGCGCCGCCGCCGCATCGAGCAACCGGTCGACCAGCGCTTCGATCCGCGGCTGCAGTGCCGTGAGCGCGCGTGGCGAGAATGCCGGGCCGAGCAGTTTGCGCACCCGTGTATGCACAGGCGGATCGTTAAATACGAGGCTCGTGGTGTGATGCTCGTATAGCAAGCTATCGCCGAAGTTCGGCCTGAAGTCGACAGTCTTGTCGGAGCTCCACGTCCCGGCGTCGCGGTAAACCGCGACGAGATCGTCGTAGCGCGTCAGAAAATACGAGCCGTCCGGCATGCGATGGATCGGGTCGTGCTCACGCAGCGCCCGGTAGGCCGGATAGGGATCGTCGAGGAAAGCCTGGTCAAGCCGCTTGAGATCGAACGCGGCCGCGCGTGCGCGTCCATCCGCAGGCAATGGCGCGATGACCGACGCCGTTGCCATCGCCGAACGGACTTACACGGAAAGTTCGTACGGGATCTGGGTCGGCCCGTACTGCTCGACCACCGCGCCGGTGTCGCGGTCGTAACGGTGTTGCAGGACGGTGCCCTCGCCAAGCTTCTGGCTGCGCACGATGACCGCGACCGAGCGAGTTGGGCCGCCCTGCTCCGCATGAATGGCGCGCGGCGGGACCAGATCGACCTTGCCCTGGGAGCCCGTCGTCACGGACGACAGCTTGACCTCCGCAAAACCCGGCCGGCTGCCATCATCGACCCTATCGAACCGTTCGAGACTTTCGGTGCCGTCAAGCACGCCGTAGAGCACCCAAGCGTCGGCATGATCGTGAATGCTGCCGGTGCGGCCCGGAATCCGTACCACCCCGTTGATCACGAAATGATAATCGGGGTCGACATAAAACAGCAGATTCTTGCGTCCCTCGGTCGAGGGCCACGCCGCCGAATGCCCCTTGAGCGTCTGGTCCTTTACCAGCCGCTCAAGCAACGGCTTCGCCTTGCGCATGCGGCCAGCATCATCGGATTCGGCCGCCCATATGGCGCGCAGATCGCCGATGAACTTGTCAAAGACCGGCAGACGGGAATTCAGCATCGTATTGTCCCTCGTTCACACAGCGGCTCGCCTTCGACCGTGCAGCGGCGCAACAGCCTGCGCTCTTCCTTTGGGAAGTCGGTGCGCGCATGGATGGTGCAGCGGTTGTCCCACATCAGAAAATCGCCGAGCTGCCATTCGTGTTCAAAAATGAAATCACGCCGCTCGCCGATTTCGTAAAGCTGATTGAGCACGGCGTCACTTTCGGCCTCGCTCATGCCTTCGATGCGGGTCGTCATCAGCCGATCGACAAACAGCGTTTTTCGCCCGGTCTCGGGATGGGTAACGAAGACCGGATGGTAAAAGTGCGGGATGCCGCTGATGTCGCCCGATGAGCTCGCCTGCTTGGCGCGGTTGTACTCGTGAATATGCAGGGCCTTTTTACCTTTGAGCTTGTCCTTCAGCACCGGCGGCACCGCCTCGTACGCCTTGTACATATTGGAAAACATGGTGTTACCGCCGCGCGATGGCAGTTCAAGCGCGTAAAGGAAGGTGTATTTGTACGGTCGCGCCGAATAGCCGGAATTGATGTGAAACCAGAACTCGCCGTCCCCGAACGCGCCGATTGCCTTGCCGTCTACCTTGATATTAGTCACGAGCAGGACCTTCTCGTGGTCCTGCTGGACACCCTCAGCGCGGGCGCGCAACGGCTCGGGCGCCTTCTTGCGGCTGCCGAGGTCGCCGAAATACGAGGCAAAACGCAGCTGGTCGTCTTGCGACACCTGCTGGCCGCGGAACACCAACACCAGATGCTTGTTCCAAGCGTCCCTGACCGCCTGGACCTCGTGCGCGCTCAGCGGCTTCGAAAGATCGATGCCCTTGATCTCGGCGCCGCAGGCGGCCGCCAATGGCGTGACCTCGATGTCGATCGTGTCCTGCATGGTGTTTCCTTCCGGCATACGGCCTAGTTGTGCCAACGTTAGCCCGGAAGGCGCAAGCTCTCAAGGACGCACCGATTGCCAATGCGGCCCACTACCGTCGTGGATTGCAGGTGGCACGGACGCCACGCGGCAGGCCCGGAGGTAAGGAACCAGTTAACGAGACGCGAACGACGCGAGGCGCAACAACAGCAAACGCCCGCGCACCAATAAAGTTGCAGGATTTTGGCCTGCGGTGAAATCGCAACCCGAACGAATCAGCCGCGCACAGATCGCGTCGTCACCTCCCTAATTTATCGACCGCAGGGCACAAAGTTTCAGTTCGAACGTTAGTCTCGAGTGTCAATAACCAATACGGAGCCCACTTCAATGAAACGTCTTCCCGTTCTTGCCCTCGGCGCCGGCCTGCTGGTCGCGACTGGCACCGCAATGGCCGCCACCGACCTGATGACCAGCATTCCATCGAACAGCGTCACGGTTACCGACTGGTACAAGCAGGACGTCTACGATCCGCAGAACAATAAGATCGGCCAAGTCATGGACGTGCTGGTGTCGTCGGGCGGAAAGGTCGATTCCGTGATTGTCGGCGTTGGCGGCTTTCTTGGCGCCGGCGAAAAGGATGTCGCCGTCGACTTCAGCGCCATCAAGCGGACCACGAAAAACAACTCGATTTATTTGACAATGAACACCACGAAAAATGCGCTGCAGTCGGCGCCCGGGTTCAAATACGACAGACAGACAACGACCTGGGTACCGGATACGGCAAAGGGTAATAACGCTTCGCAGTAACGGCGGCCCCCGCATCAAGACGCCCTCGCGCACGCCGCGCGGGGGCTTTCCATGATTTTAGGCATTCTTGCTTCGTGCTTCAGTTCTTCCTTCCGTCTGCCTCGCGCTTGGCAGCGTGATATTTGCGCCGGATATCCGCCAGATCGACGCGCGGCTTCGGCACCTTTAATCGCATTTCGCTCATCGCGTCGGCCACGATCCGTGAAATCGCCAAATTGCGAAACCATTTGTGGTTCGACGGAATGACATACCAGGGTGCATACTTGGTGCTGGTACGTTCGATCGATTCCTCATAGGCGTCTATGTATTTCGGCCATAGCTCTCGCTCGGAATAATCGCTGTCGCTGATTTTCCACTGCCGCGCCGGATCGTCGAGCCGCTGCTTGAATTGTTCAAGCTGCTCCTCCGGGCTGATATGCAGATAAAATTTCAGGATATTCGTGCCGTTTTCGCTCAGCATCTTTTCAAAGCTGTTGATCAGATCATAACGCTTTGACCAGACAGAGCGCGGCACCAGCTTATGCACGCGCACCGCCAGTACATCCTCGTAGTGCGAACGGTTGAAAATCACCACCTCGCCTCTGCCTGGCGCACTCTGATGCACACGCCAGAGAAAATCGTGCGCCAGTTCGGTTTTGTTCGGTTGCTTAAAGGGCACAACGAAGGTACCTTGCGGATCCATGCCGATGAATAGGTGACGGATCACGCCGTCCTTGCCAGCCGCATCGAGCCCCTGCAGCACGATCAACAGCGAACGCGAGGAGTCCGCGTAAAGCAGATATTGGAGCCGCTCCATTCGCCCGACGTCTCTGGCAATTTCCTCGGCTGCGGTGTCATGCGATTCATGCTTGCCGGAATAAGCGGGGTCGATCTTGCCAAGGCGGAGCTTCGCGCCCGGCGCGACAATAAATTTCTTCCGGTAATTCATATGCATCTCCCAGACCGGGGCGCTGCCTCATTGGCAGCCAGCCGAATCCGGCCGATTAGGTCAATAGCCCCGGTTCGCACCTGTTCCCAATCGCGGTCAAGGCCGCGGCTGGCAGAACCGCCGTTCGGCTGATAAAGCGATGGCAGGGACACCAAAACATCGGCGCATCGGCGGCAGCGGGCATGAACCAACCGTTCAATTTCTTCGCGCTCCAGATTTCGGTTTGGCTGCTGCCGATCCTTATTGCCGTTACCTTTCACGAGGCGGCGCATGGCTTCGTCGCGCACCTGCTCGGCGACGACACTGCCTGGCGCCAGGGCCGGGTGAGCTTCAACCCGTTCAAGCACATCGATCCGTTCGGCACCATCGTATTGCCGGTGCTCCTGTTATTGGCGCGCTCGCCATTCCTATTCGGCTACGCCAAGCCGGTACCGGTGAATTTCCGCGCGCTGCGGCATCCGCGCCGCGATTTGATACTGGTGGCGGCCGCGGGGCCTGCGATCAATCTCGTACTGGCAGCGCTGTCGGCCGCAGCATTCCACCTGGTCGATTACGCACCAAACGTCGTTGGACGATTTATCGCGGATAATCTGAAAAACTCGCTTATTCTCAACGTCGTGCTCGCGGTATTCAATCTCATTCCCGTCCCGCCACTTGACGGTGGCCGGATCCTCCTGGGCTTGCTGCCGCAAGTCTTGGCGCGGCCCTTATCCCGGATCGAACCATACGGTCTGGCAATCTTGATCGGCCTCCTCATCGTGCTGCCGCTGCTCGGCGCACAATTAGGCCTGAACCTCGACGTCATCTCGCAGGTCGTCACTCGCTCGGCGCGAGCCCTCATTACCATCATCCTGCGAGTGACGGGGAATGGCTGACAACGCTGCCTTTAAGCGTATTGCTACGACGCCGCGGCGCGCAGCGGCACGGCAGTAGCGCGCTCGACCTTGAAAATTTCGTCGAGGCACCAGCGAGCCACTTCGCTGCCGGAGGCCAACCAGACACCGCCAGCGGCCTTCATGTGCTGGATGATGCACCGCAATGTCATTGCGCGACCGGGGCGCCCGGAAATATAGGGATGGAACTGGAACGGACAGTAAGCCGGCGCGAGCTTCGACTTGTCATGGAATTCGTCGAACATTGCCTTCCAGATCAGTAGTGTGTCGTGCGGATTGCCGGCGTCATTATTACGATGCTGATAAGTTCGCCCGTCGCCAAATGGCTGTCGCGGCAACTCGACCAGCGTGCGGCCGTTCGATTCCCACAGGAATGGCAGGTCGTGAGAGAACGAATTGCTATTCCAGAGAAACCCATGCTCCATGAGCAGCTCGAGGCTGTTGGGGCTCTGCGTGCATGATCGCCAACCAAAGGGGCGATGTCCGGTGCGGCCGCGAATTATGTCGATGGTCTTGCGCATCACCTCGCGCTCCTGATCACGGGTCAGGTTGCGCGCGACTTCGTGGTGGTAGCCGTGCCCGGCGATCTCATGGCCGTTGGCGACAATAGCCGCGACCGCATCCGGAAAACGCTCGGCGATCGCACCACAAGTCATGAAGGTCGCCTTGACCTTCTCTTCCTCAAGAATGCGCAAGATGCGCCAGATCGCGGTGTGCGGGCCGTATTCGCACTGGGTATATTCCTCGTGATCGCGCGTGCCATCCGGCAATGGCCGCACGTCCTCACCGCCCTGGAAATCGAAGGTCAGCGTCACTGCAACGCGTGCGTTGTCTGGCCAGCGGAAGCGGCCCTGATGATGGTCCGTCAGCATGATTCCTGGGTCTCCCTGCGGCGTTGGCGAAATCTAAACGACGCGGCGGCTTCCGTCCATAACCGCGGGCGAAGGGCCCGTCTGCGCGCAACGACAATCGGACTAGCCTGTTAAGGGGGCGACAACGCCTTCTCGATACGCCCGACCACCGCGGGCGGCGTAGCGAACAATTGATCGACCGCCGCTTGCGTCGCCGCAGCGGTCATCGGCGCGATATCGATGTCGAGCTTTTTTGCGTCGGCAAGAAAGTCAGGATCATGCAGCGCTTTAACCACGGCCTCGCGCAGCACATCGAGACGGTCCTTTGGCGTTTCCGGCGGAGCGGCAAGCGAGCGGCCGAGCGCAAGCGGCAGATACAGAAACTGGAGCGCCTGGCGCAGCTCCGGCGATTTGGCCTGATCGAGGATATTGGGCACATCCGGATAGCGGGGATCGGCGTGCAGAGCGCCTTGAGCAATCAAGCGGACCTTTCCTTCCTTCACAAACCGGTTGAACTGCGATCGGAACAACGACAGGCTGATTCCGCAGGCGCCGGTAATCTCGCCGCGTTCAAGCGCAATCATGCGTTCCGGCGTGCCCGGATAGCCGGAAATCACCTTAAATTTCATTCCGAGCAGCTCGCGGTAAACCACCGGGAAAGAATACGACTGCGCGCCCACGCCCGAAGCACCGACCACGACTTGATGGGTGTAGAAATCGCGGATCGTGCGCACCCCGCTTCCAGCCGAAACGATGCAGGCATCGTGGTCGCTGTTCATGTTGCCGAGCCAGGCAAATTTGCGACCTTGGAATTGCACCTGAGGCGATTTGTACACCTCTTCCTGGATTGCGGTGCCGCGCACCATGCCAATATACGAACCATCCTTCGGCAGCGTGTTGTAGAGCTGATTGGCCAGCGCCATGCCGCCGGCAGCCGGTATGTTCTGCACGACGATATTGGGATTGCCGGGAACATATTTGCCGAGATGGCGCGCCAGCGCGCGCACGTAAATATCGTAGCCCCCGCCCGCGCTGTTCGGCGAACCGAGCGTCAGCGTATGCGTCTTATAGAAATCCGCCGCATCCTGCGCCGTTGCGGTCGCGATACCCGACGAGCGAAAAAATCAAAATCGCAGCGACACTGAAAAGTCGTCTCATGGCGCGCAACGCAGATGCCCCTTCCAATCGCAATAACCATATCCGGGATGGCAACAGCCGAACGATTCCGAAGAGCAGAAGTAGAACTGATAGTCCGGGCCACAATGATTGGCGCAGTACGGGCGGCCGCGAACGTGGTCGTAGCGGCAATGATTGCGGGACCGTGGCGGCAGGGACCACGGCCCCTGCCAATCGACCGCGACAAGTGGCTGCGCCGGCGCGGCTTGATCTCTCTCGCCTGGCAGCAATGGAAAGGCAGCGGCCGCAACAGGCAAAAGCGTCAGCGCTATGGCCGCAACTGCAGCAGAGCGGGACGTCAAATGGCCCAGGCCGGCAAACATCAGAGACGTGGACAATCATTCCTCGCTTTGCTCGTTAGTGAGAGACCGTTGGAGCCCGCCGGACTGCCCGGAAAGAGTTGGCACCGTTTCAGGAGTCTCGAACGATTGCAATCGGGCCGGCACCCACGCCTTCGATGCGGCAGCGGCTTTGAGCGGCAGCGATACTGTGAAGCGCGCCCCCTCGCCTTCCTTGCTGTCAACTGCGATGCGCCCGCCATGCAGATCGACCACCATCTTGACCAGGTAAAGCCCGACGCCGGTGCCGACAATGCCAGAGACATTGCTTCCCCGATGATAGCGTTCGAACAATCGAACGAGATCACCCGCCGGAATTCCGATACCGCGATCAGCCACCATGACACTCACCTCGTTCGCAAATGTCGTGGCTTCGAGCTCAATCGGGCCGCCGCTCGGCGAATACTTGATCGCATTGCCGAGGAGATTGCTGAATACCTGAAACAATAATTTCGCATCACCAGCCATCGAAATCGAGCCGACCGCGAATCGCTCGGTGATCTGAGCCCCTGGAACCATCTCGCAATGGAGCTGACACACTTCTTTCAGGAGTGCCACCAAATCCAAATCCGTTGGCTGATAATACAGCTCGGTACCGCCGTCGATCAGACGCGAGGAATTCAGAAAATTCTCAATCAAATGAGTCATTCGCAGCACCGCGCCGCGAATTTTTCCGGCGCGCTCACCGATCTCGGCCGGCCGCACCACTTCCCGAGTCTTGTCCAGGCGGCGAGCATGGCCATCGATGATTGTGAGCGGTGTGCGGAACTCATGCGACGCCATCGAAACGAAATTGCGCTGCAGCAGAGCTAAACGCTGCTCCTGCGCCAATTGGCCTTCGAGCATGGCTGCCTGCCGTGCCAGCGTGTGTTGGCTGCGCGTCAACTCGATGGCATTGTTACGGAACACAACCGTAGCCTTCGCCATCTCGCCGATTTCGTCGCGCCGCTCCGTCGCGGGTATGCCGATCTCGGTCTCGTTGGCGGCGAGCCGGCGCATGCGATCTGCAAGCACCAGCAGCGGGCGCGAAATCGACCGGCTTGTATGGATCAACGCCGCGACCACCATTACGCCCGCGAACAGCATAGCGAGCCCGATCAGCCAGACAGCCTGGCGATAGGCGGCGCCGAGACGATTACTCGCCGCTTTTGCGTCGGAAACGGCGCGATCGGTGAGCTGATCGAGCGTGTCGCTCGCCGCGCTGTAAGCGGAACGCGAGGATCCGTTGTAGATGGCAAGGGCCGCGGATTTTTGTCCTGCATGGGACAACCGCAACATTTGATCGGCGGTCGCCCGATACGCCGCCCAGCGTGCAGTGAAGCGTCGGTAGAGATCGGCAACCGCGGCATCGTGCGCGATCGTTTCAAACTCGCGCTCGGACGCCGCAATCGACCGATCGAGGTCCGCCATCTCCTTTTCGGAAGCGGCGGTCTGCGCCGCATCGGAGGCTAAAAGGCTGCCGCCTTCAATGGCCCGGAAATCAGAGGTGTAGTTATTAAGATCGCCAATCGAGCGCATGGTCGGCAACCAGACCTGCGCAACTTCCGCCGACAACAGATTAAAATTGCTCAGGCGTGATAGACTGAACATCCCCAGCACCGCGACCAGGGCAAAAAACAACAGGAACACCGTGGCCAAGTGGACGCGAATCGATCGCGATTGCGGCATCGTTAAGCCCTCGACGCGTCACCATAGGCGATCCGGCCCGCCCCTGTCACTTGCACCGCCGCGGGAACCCGAAGGTCCCGCGCCATTCATAAAATATTGCCCGCAAACGACTTTCTCAGTAGATAGCGCCGAGGAGCTGCGCGCATGACCAACGTGCCGAGGAGAATCGTTTGCATCGAGGACGATCGCGAGACCGCCGCGCTGATTGCGGAGGAGTTGGTCGATCGCGGCTACGAGGTTAGCGTCGCGCACGACGGCCGCGAAGGCCTGATCGCCATCCTCAGGATCATGCCTGATCTGGTCCTGTCCGATATCAACATGCCGGCAATGTCCGGCTTCGAATTGCTTGACAGACTGGTCGCGCTCACGCCGCGCTTTTCCAGAATGCCGTTCGTATTTCTGACCGCGCTGTCCGATCGCGACACCGAGCTCAAGGGCCGGCAGTTGGGCGCCGACGACTACGTCACCAAACCGATCGATTTTGACATGTTGACGGCCATCATCAATGCGCGACTTGCCGGCATCGCCCGAAACGGCGTTTGGCCTCAGACAGTCGGGCTCAACGATCGCGAGGTCGAAGTATTGACGTGGGTGGCGCGCGGCAAAACGTCGATAGAGATCGCGCAAATTCTCGGCTTGACCAAACGCACTATCGATTTTCACATCGACAATGCGCGGGATAAGCTTGGCACTGCGACTCGTACCGAGGCCGTCCTCAAGGCCGCGGCAGGGCGACTGATCGAGCCGTAGCCGACCCCGGCCAACCAACGCGGACCCAATGGATATTTTGCAGGAAACGAACTTCGACTTTCTCGGCCCGAAAAAGACGGGAAAGGTCCGTGATATGTATGAACGCGGCGGCAAGCTCGTGCTCATCACGACGGACCGGCACTCGTCCTTCGACCGCATCGTCGCTCACATTCCCTGGAAAGGGCAGGTACTTAATCAGGTCAGCGCGTGGTGGTTCGACAGAACCGAGGACATCGTACCCAATGCCGTGCTGGCTGTTCCCGATCCGAATGTGACCGTGGCGCGGAAATGCACGATGGTCCCCGTCGAGGCCGTGGTGCGCGGCTATCTGACGGGCGTCACCGACACGGCAGCGTGGACCCGATACGCGGCGGGACTGCGGGATTTCGGTGGTACGATCCTGCCCGAAGGCATGCGCAAGAATCAGCAATTGCCGCGGCCTCTCTTCGATCCGACGACCAAAGAGGCGGCGCACGACCGCACCCTGTCTCCGCAGCAGATGATCGCCGAGGGTTTTATCACGGCGGATTTATTCGAACGCGTCAGAGAGACAGCGCTCAAGCTGTTTGCACGCGGCCAGGAGATCGCCGCACGTAACGGTCTCATCCTGGTCGACACCAAATACGAATTCGGCACAGATGAAAGCGGCGCGCTCGTACTCATCGACGAAATTCACACACCGGATTTATCACGCTACTGGCAGCGCGACTCCTACGAAGCGCGCTTCGGCGCCGGCGAGGAGCCGCAATATTTCGACAAGGAATTTTTGCGGCTGTGGTTTCGCGATCATTGCGATCCTTACCGCGATACGACGTTGCCACCGGCGCCACCCGATCTGATCGATGAGCTGTCGCGCCGCTACATCGCCATGTACGAACAGATTACCGGAATGAAATTCCAGCACGGCGAGACGCCGATCCTGCAGCGGATCGAGAAGAACCTGAAGTCCTTTACGTTCTGAAAGAACGATCGCTGCAATGTCAGCGCCAGGAGCCGTTCAGGCGGCTTTAATCGGAAGGCCTTGCCACAGCTTTTGCCCGGCTGCAGGCTGCAGCCAAGCGTCGATCCGCTCCGAACGACTTGATTTCAAGCAGGGCTTCGAAAGCTCGGCCCCGCTCACCTCCGCGGCAATGCAACTCATTTCCGATTGACAAACAATCCACCCCACGTCCCGCTCGGCTCCCAACATGAAAACTGACGGCCATAGGCACGAGGGAGGTTCAGAAGCCTTGTTTGTTTGCTTTATGGACGGACGTGCTCCCATTACATAATTTTGTTGGTCTGTTGCGAACGGTGCCGGAATGGACCGTTATTGATCGCCAAGCCGCTTTTCCTCGATTGCATCGCCGGGATGATTGGGCTTGCCGCCGAAAACGCGCGACACATCGGCAACGAGCTTCCACCATTCCTCGACCGCCATGGCAAAGAAGCTTCGCAAAACCTGCGTAACGCCGGAGGAATTGACGTTTGCCGTATCACGGTCTCGCCGCGCGTTACTCATGGTCGATTTGGAACGTTTGAGCGGCGGCCGGATCTGGCGGCTGACCGGGCTCCCTCGGGAACTGTGATCGGCAAGGCTTGAGCTATCAACCGATGGCAACGCTTGATGTCGCCCCGGGATCGACGTAGCACCGGCGCGGGAACAGCCCGCTCACTGCGCTGCGCCATAAAGCGGTCGAGCGCCTGCGCGACCCTCTGCCAAAACGGCTGCGGCTCCGCCCCACTCGCAGCGTTGCGAACTGTGCCGCTAGGAATGACGTCCATGGCGGCCCTCCTATCTCTGTTTCATTGTCCGCAATGTGCGCGCAACGACATATGAATTCGAGACGGGAACAGCCGCAATTTCATAAAGACGGCATAAGCGCCACGTTCTTTATAGGATTCCTATACGATTGCACTCGCCGCCCTCTCGAATTCCTACTCGAATAGTGACACTTAGCAGCGGACAGGCGGCACTTTCGCGCGGCTTTGAGGCAGGTCAAGGGCTGGTGGCGCCTATAGGTGTCTTCTCAAGCCTGTCGCATGTTTGCCTGGAGCATTCCCAATGTTGGACGTCACCATGCTGGCGGTCGCTTTCGCGTTTTTCGCCGTGTCGATCGCCTACGTTTACGCCTGCGATCAGCTGTAAGGGGACGCACATGATCTTCGACTATTCGCTCGCCGGTCTCGTGACCGCCGGATTGCTGTTTTATCTGGTCTACGCGCTGCTCAAGCCCGAGCTGTTCTGAGGGGATAAACGACCATGACCGCCATCGGTTGGGCTCAGATTGTACTCTATTGCGCGATCGTCATCGCAATCACGCCAGTACTCGGCGCCTATATGACGCGCGTGTTCAACGGCGAGCGGACATGGCTATCGCCGATCCTGCGTCCCGTTAGAGATTGGCATCTACAAGATCAGCGGCATTGACGAGCGCCAGGAACAGCATGCGGTGACCTACACGGTCGCCATGCTGCTGTTTCACGTTGGCGGCTTTCTGCTTCTCTACATCCTGATGCGCACGCAGCAATGGCTGCCGTTCAATCCGGCGGACCAAAGCGCAGTCGCTCCCGATCTGTCGTTAAATACGGCGAGTCAGCTTCATCACCAACACCAACTGGCAGAACTACGGCGGCGAAAGCACGATGTCCTATCTCGTGCAGATGCTCGGCCTGACGCATCAGAACTATCTGTCAGCTGCCACCGGCATTGTACTGGCCATCGCGCTGATTCGCGGCTTCGCCCGCCACTCGGTTCGCACCGTCGGCAATTTCTGGGTCGATATCACCCGCTGCACGCTCTACGTACTCATTCCGATCTGCGTGCCTTATGCGCTGTTCCTCGTCTGGCAAGGCATGCCGCAGACGCTCGGCCCCTACGTTGACGCGACGACGCTCGAGGGCGCCAAGCAGACTATCGCGATCGGCCCGGTCGCGTCGCAAATCGCGATCAAGATGCTCGGCACCAATGGTGGTGGCTTTTTCAATGCCAACGCCGCACATCCGTTCGAAAACCCGACAGCGCTGTCGAATTTCGTGCAGATGATCTCAATCTTCGCACTTGGAGCGGCGCTGACCAACGTCTTCGGCCGCATGGTCGGTAACCAGAAGCAGGGTTGGGCGATTCTTCGCGGTCATGGGGATCCTGTTCCTTGCCGGCGTCACCGCTCTGTTATGCCGCGGAAGCGCATGGCAATGACGCGCTCAATGCGCTCGGTCTGACGGGTGGCAACATGGAAGGCAAAGAAATCCGCTTTGGCATGTAGCCTCCTCGCTGTTCGCGGTTATCACGACCGCCGCCTCGTGTGGTGCGGTCAATGCCATGCACGATTCGTTCACCGCGATCGGCGGCATGATCCCACTGATCAATATCCAACTTGGCGAAATCATTGTTGGCGGCGTCGGCGTCCGGCCTATACGGCATGCTGCTTTTCGTCATCATTCGATCTTCATCGCCGGTCTCATGGTTGGACGCACACCCGAATATGTCGGCAAGAAGATCGAGGCGAAGGAAGTCAAGATGGCGATGCTTGCCATCCTGGTTCTGCCGCTGATGTATCTCGGCTGGACCGCGGTCGCCATGATGGTGCCGTCCGCGGTCGCCTCGATGAACAATCCGGGACCGCACGGCTTCACAGAAGTGCTATACGCCTACGTCTCGCAGACCGGCAATAACGGCTCCGCCTTTGCCGGGCTCAACGGCAATACGATGTTCTACAATCTGTCAGCGGCGCGGTCGCGATGTTCGTCGGCCGCTTCCTGATGATCGTTCCGGCCATGGCAATCGCCGGCTCGCTTGCCGCCAAGAAGTCGATCCCGCCGTCCTCGGGCACCTTCCCGACTACCGGTGGCCTGTTCGTCGAACTCCTCGTCGGCGTGATCGTGATCGTCGGCGGCTTGACCTTCTTCCCGGCGCTGGCGCTCGGCCCGATCGTCGAGCAGCTCGCGCAGAACGCCGGCACCCTATTCGCTTCCAATTAGGCTCTCGGAGTCACCGCAATGGAAACGTCAACTATCCGCAAACGAATGCCCGTATCGGCGCTGGTCGATCCGAAGATCGTGGTGCCGGCCATCGGCTCGGCGTTCGTCAAGCTCAATCCGCGCACGCTGATCAAGAATCCGGTCATGTTCGTGCTAGAGATCGTGACCATTCTCACGACGGTGATTCTGGTTCGCGACCTGATCACCGGCGGCGGCCATATCAAATTCGAGTTCCAGATCATTCTCTGGCTGTGGTTCACCGTTCTGTTCGCCAATTTCGCCGAGGCGGTCGCCGAAGGCCGCGGCAAGGCGCAGGCCGACACCCTGCGCCGACAGCGCAGCGAGACGCAGGCCAAGCTGATTACCGGCGCGGGTGACCAGCAGAGCTATCGCCTGGTGCCGAGCACCAACCTCAAGGTCGGCGATCTCGTCCTCGTCGAACCCGGCGACATGATTCCGTCGGACGGCGAAGTCGTGGAGGGCATGGCTTCGGTCAATGAAGCGGCGATCACCGGCGAATCCGCGCCGGTCATTCGCGAATCCGGCGGCGACCGCTCGGCCGTGACCGGCGGCACGCAGGTGCTCTCCGACTGGATCCGCGTGCGCATCACAGCGGCGCCAGGCTCGACCTTTCTCGATCGCATGATCCGGCTGGTCGAAGGCGCCGAGCGGCAGAAGACGCCCAACGAAATCGCGCTGAATATCCTGCTGATCGGCCTGACCATCATCTTCGTGTTCGCCACCGCCACGATTCCGAGCTACGTGCATTACGCTGGCAGCACGATTTCGATCGTCATCCTGGTCGCGCTGTTCGTCACCTTGATCCCGACCACGATCGGCGCGCTATTGTCCGCGATCGGCATCGCCGGCATGGACCGTTTGGTGCGTTTCAACGTGCTGGCCATGTCCGGACGCGCGGTCGAGGCGGCCGGTGATGTCGACACGCTCCTTCTTGACAAGACCGGGACGATCACGCTCGGCAATCGCCAGGCCACCGATTTCAAGCCCGTCAGCGGCGTTACAGAGCAGGAACTGGCCGACGCGGCGCAGCTTGCTTCGCTCGCCGACGAGACCCCCGAGGGGCGGTCAATCGTGGTGTTGGCCAAGGAAAAATACGGCATCCGCGGCCGCGAACTTGCGGAAATGAAGGCGAACTTCATTCCGTTTTCGGCCCAGACCCGCATGAGCGGCGTCGAGGTCGGCGATTCGTGGGTCCGCAAGGGCGCCGTTGATGCAATTCTCAACTTTCTGAACGGCACGCCAGCAGCCGCGGCCGGTTCCGGCAACGCTGTGCGCGCGCTACGCCCCAACGTCAACGCCGAGACTGTGCGAGAGCTGAACGCCATCGCTGATACGATCGCCAAATCCGGCGGCACGCCGCTCGCCGTCGCCAAGGACGGCAAAGTTCTTGGCGTCATTCACCTCAAGGACATCGTCAAAGGCGGTATCCGCGAGCGCTTTAATGAACTTCGTCGCATGGGCATCCGCACCATCATGATCACCGGCGACAACCCGATGACCGCGGCGGCAATCGCGGCGGAAGCCGGCGTTGACGATTTCCTCGCCCAGGCCACGCCTGAGGAAAAACTGCGCCTCATTCGCGATGAGCAGTCCAAGGGCAAGCTCGTCGCCATGTGCGGCGACGGCACCAACGATGCGCCCGCGCTGGCGCAGGCCGATGTCGGCGTCGCCATGAATACCGGTACGCAGGCCGCGCGTGAAGCCGGCAACATGGTCGACCTCGACTCCAACCCGACCAAGCTCATCGAGATCGTTGAGATCGGCAAGCAGCTACTGATGACCCGCGGCGCGCTGACGACGTTCTCGATCGCCAACGACGTAGCGAAATATTTCGCCATCATCCCGGCGATGTTCGTCGCCTTCTATCCGCAACTGCAAGCGCTCAACATCATGAAGCTTTCGACACCTGAGAGCGCGATTCTCTCGGCAATCATCTTCAACGCGCTGATCATCATCGCGCTGATCCCGCTGTCGCTCAAAGGCGTGCGTTACCGGCCGATCGGCGCCGGTCCGCTGCTGCTGCGCAATCTTTGGATTTATGGCGGCGGCGGCGTGATCATTCCATTCATCGGCATCAAGGCGATTGACGTAATCGTCACAGCCTTGCATCTGGCTTAAGGAGATCAACGTCATGTTGCGCGAAATTCGTCCGGCCATCATGGTTCTGGTCGCGCTCACGCTCATCACCGGACTCGTTTATCCACTGGCGATGACCGGTATCGCCCAGGTCATCTTCCCTCGGCAGGCCAACGGCAGCATGATCGAGCGCGATGGCAAGATCATCGGCTCCGAGCTGATTGGCCAGAACTTCACCAGCGAAAAGTATTTTCACGGCCGCCCTTCCGCCACGACCGCGCCGGACCCTGAAGAACTCGAGCAAGACGATCTCGGCGCCCTACAACGCCGCCAACTCGGGCGGCTCAAACCTCGGACCGTCCAACAAGGCGCTGGTCGATCGCGTCAAAGCCGACATCGCGACCTTGCAAAAGGAGAACCCCGGGAAACCAGTTCCGATCGACCTGGTCACCACCTCGGGCAGCGGCTTGGACCCTGATATCTCGCCCGAGGCGGCGGACTTCCAGGTGCCACGCGTCGCCAAGGCACGCAATCTGCCGGAGGACCGCGTTCGCCAACTCGTCGAGGACAATACCGAAGGGCGCTGGCTTGGTATCCTTGGCGAGCCGCGCGTCAACGTCCTGCGGCTTAACCTTGCGCTCGACCGTTTGGCCGCCAAGTAAGGACTGTTAGCAGGCGGTCCGGGTAGTCTGGCAGATACCCGGTTGGCTTGATATCTTGTCACGAAATGGCCGATCAGCGGCGCGATCCCGAACACCGACCTTCCCCCGAAGCCTTGCTCGAGGCGGCGCGCCGCGAAGAGCGGCGCGTCGGTAAGCTGCAAATCTTTGTCGGCGCCGCCCCCGGCGTAGGCAAAACCTATGAAATGCTGCTCCAAGCGCAGGCGCGGCTGAAAGACGGCTACGACGTCGTCATCGGCGTGGTCGAAACGCACGGCCGCAGAGAAACCGAGGCGCTGCTGACAGGCCTCGAAGTTGTGCCGCGCCGACGCCTCCTCTACAAGGGCCAGTGGCTCGACGAGATGGACCTCGACGCCATCATCGCGCGCCATCCGCAGATCGTTCTGGTCGACGAACTCGCCCACACCAACGTCGAAGGCAGCCGCCATCCCAAGCGCTACCTCGATGTCGAAGAGCTGATGAGCTACGGCATCGACGTCTACACCACCGTCAATATCCAGCACATCGAAAGCCTCAACGACGTCGTCGCCCAGATCACGCACGTGCGCGTGCGCGAGACTGTGCCAGATGCCGTCTTCGATCGAGCCGATGCCGTCGAATTGGTCGATCTCACTCCCGACGACCTCATTCAGCGGCTCAAAGAGGGCAAGGTTTACGTCCCGCGGCAGGCCGAACGCGCGCTTGAGCATTTCTTTTCACCCGCAAATCTCACCGCGCTGCGCGAACTCGCCTTGCGCCGCACCGCTGAACGAGTCGATGAGCAGTTGCTCAACGAGATGCAGGCGCATGCCATCCAGGGCCCATGGCCTGCCGGGGAACGCATCCTGGTGTGCATCAGCGAGGATCCTCGTTGTGCCAGCCTGGTGCGCTACGCCAAACGGCTTGCCGACCGTTTGCATGGACCATGGACGGCCCTTTACGTCCAAGGGCGCCGCAGCGTGCAGTTGAAAGAGGAGGAACGCGACCGCGTCGCCGATACGCTGCGACTCGCCGAAGCGCTCGGCGGAGAAGCGATCACACTTCCGGCCAGCGACCACCACATCGCCGACGATGTCATCGCCTATTCACAGGTCAACAACGTTACGCAGATCGTCATCGGAAAATCAGCACGCACACGCTGGTTCGAAATCCTGCACGGCTCCGTGGTGCATGACCTGGTTCGCCGGTCCGGAAATATCAGTGTCCACGTGATCGCCGGTGACACTGCTCCTGGCCTGGCCATTCCCAAGAAATCCGTCCGGACCGCCGAACGCGACGAGATATTCGATCTACGGCCGTACGTCGCCGCGTTGCTGGCGGTCCTCGTGGCACTGGGACTCGGCGGGCTGATCTGGCGCTGGGTCGGACGAGTCAACATCGATCTCGTTTTTCTGACCGCAGTTGTTGCGGTCGCAGTCCGCTTCGGACTGTGGCCTTCACTGTTTGCCAGCATCGCGTCCGCGATCTGCTACAATGCGTTTTTCGTCGCGCCCTATTTCCAATTCACGCTCGGAGACCCAACGAATTTCACCGCGTTCGGCTTCTTTACTCTCGTCGCCATACTGGTTTCAAACGTCGCGGCACGCGGCCGCACCCAAGCGGTGGCGGCCATGGAGCGGGCGCGTACGACTGAGTCGCTCTATGCGTTCAGCCGCAAGCTCGCCGGCACGGCGACACTTGATGATGTGCTCTGGGCGACCGCCTATCAAACGGCGCTGATGCTCAAGGTGCGCGTAGTTCTGTTGCTGCCTGAGCAGGGCACCATTGCGGTAAAGGCGGGATATCCACCCGAGGATATTCTCGACAGCGCCGACCTCGCAGCCGCCCGATGGGCGTGGGAGAACGACCGCACCGCCGGCCGCGGTTCCGATACCCTGCCCGGCGCCAAGCGCCTGTTTCTGCCGATGCATACCGGGCGCGGCGCCGTCGGCGTCATGGGTATTGACAGCGACAAGCCGGGACCGCTGCTCACCCCCGACCAACGCCGCCTGCTCGATGCACTGCGCGATCAGGGCGCGCTCGCCATCGAACGCGTCAAGCTGGTCGAGGACATGGATCGCGTCGAGCGCGTCGCTGAAACCGAACGCCTGCGGTCTGCTCTCCTGACTTCCATCTCCCATGACCTCAAAACGCCGCTTGCGGCAGTGCTCGGCGCAGCGGGGACGCTGCGCGACCTCGATCAGAAACTCAATGACGCCGAGAAGGCCGATCTTCTGGGCACAATCATTGACGAGTCCGAGCGGCTCAATCGTTTCATCGCCAACCTGCTCGACATGACGAAACTGGAGTCCGGCGCCGTCGCGCCCAACATCGCGCTGCACGATATCGGCGAAATCGTCGGGAGCGCCCTGCGCCGGGCAAGCCGCATCCTTTCACATCATCAGGTCGAACTGGAACTCGCTTCGGACTTGCCGATGCTCGAGCTTGACGCCGTGCTGTTTGAACAGGTGCTGTTCAATCTGCTCGACAACGCGGCGAAATACGCTCCGGTTGACACGACCATCCGCATTCAGGGATGGCGTGGCGCAGGCACCGTATCGTTGCGCGTCATCGACGAAGGCAGCGGTATTCCCCCTGGCGACCTTGAGCATATCTTCGACAAGTTCTACCGCGCCCAGAAAACCGATCAGGTGCGCGCCGGTACCGGCCTGGGCCTCGCCATCTCACGCGGTTTCGTCGAGGCCATGCACGGTACCATAGCTGCCTCCAATCGCTCCGACCGATCCGGAGCGATGTTCACGATCAACCTGCCTATCCCGCGCCAGCGGCAGCCGCTGGACGCCGCCGCATGAGCGCCGCTCCGCTACGGGTGCTGGTGGTCGACGACGAGCCCCCAATTCGCAAGCTGCTGCGTATGGGGCTTTCCGCCAACGGCTATCAAGTCATCGAAGCACCCAATGGCAAGACCGCCATGGAAATGCTGCGTGAAAAGCCCGATATGATCATCCTCGATCTCGGCCTGCCCGACACTCAAGGGCACGATCTGCTGCGTTCCATTCGCACCAAGAACGAAAGCGTTCCGATCGTCGTCCTGTCGAGCCGCGGCGACGAGGTCGGCAAGGTTCAGGCGCTGGATTTTGGCGCGGACGACTACGTCACCAAACCCTTCGGCATGGATGAACTGCTGGCGCGCATGCGGGCTGCGCTGCGCCATCAATTGCAGACGCACGGCGAGCGGCCGGTCTTCCGGGTGGGCGAGCTCTCGGTCGACCTCGTTCGCCGCATCGTCAAGGTCGGCGACAAGGAGATTAAATTGTCGCCGAAGGAATACGACCTGCTGCGCGTTCTGGTGCAGCACGCCGGCAAGGTGCTGACCCACAAATACCTGCTCGGAGAGTTGTGGGACGATTTGACCGATGCTCAATACCTTCGCGTTTATGTACGACAACTCCGACAAAAGATCGAAGCCGACCCTGAACGGCCGCAATACGTTCTCACCGAGACTGGAATAGGCTATCGGTTGCGTGCTCCCGACTGAGTGCGGACGACCGAACCCTCCCTCGTTCCACGCATTGCAGGCCGTGTGGCCAAGAGCCGTCATGAATATTTCGACTATCCTTGCTCCAAGCGATGTGATGATCGACGTCGCTGTCGCCGATAGGCAAAAGCTGCTGCAGTCGCTCGCGCGCAAGGTTGGGGCTATGGTCGACGTCCAGCCCGATCATGTACTGGCCGAGCTGCTCAGGCGAGAGGAACTCGGCTCGACCGGCGTGGGCGGCGGCGTAGCTTTGCCACATGCACGGTTCCATCAGGTCAACAGGCCGACCGGAATGCTGCTGCGCCTGCGCAAACCGATCGAGTTCGAGGCCGTCGATGGCGAGCCAGTGGACATCGTGTTCTTGCTCCTGCTCCCGGAATCCCCGGTCGGCGAACAGCTTGGCGCTCTGGCCGCGATCGCTCGACTGTTGAGGAAGCCCGGGGTCGCTGCAGCACTGCGAAAGGCGCATGACAGCACAGACATGTATCGCACGCTCGCGGCTGCTGGATAGTTTGTAGAAAGTGCCGGCGCACGCTCAAATTCAGAAGGAGCAAGAGATGGCCGACGAGCTTACCCTCTATACCAATCCGCAGTCGCGCGGCCGCATCGCGCGCTGGATGCTCGAGGAAGTCGGCCAACCCTACCGTGTCGAGGTCCTCGACTACGCTACTACGATGAAGGCGCCCGCGTATCTGGCCATCAACCCGATGGGCAAGGTCCCGGCACTTCGCCACGGCGGCGCCGTAGTGACTGAAACGCCCGCCATCTGTGCCTACCTGGCCGATGCCTTTCCGCGGGCCGGCCTTGCGCCGCCGACCGCCGACCGGATGCGGGCCCCCTACTATCGCTGGCTGTTCTTCGCCGCCGGCCCCGCAGAAGCAGCGGCCAGCAACAAGGCCATGGGCTTTGTGGTGCCTCCTGAGCGCGAACGGGCGATGGGCTACGGACGGATTGAACTCGTGCTGGATACGCTTAAGTCGGCCGTGCAACAGTCCGACTACCTTGCCGGCGATGCTTTCACCGCGGCCGACCTTTATGTTGGCTCCCACTTGGGTTTCGGCATGATGTTCGGCATGATCGAAAAGCGTCCGGCATTCGAACGATATTGGCAAAAACTGAGCGCGCGCCCTGCCTGCGTGCGCGCCAAGGAACTCGATGATGCTTTGGCGGCAAGCCAGCCATCGGCGCGTCAGTAATCCACGGTAAAATCAGTGCATTCCTTGTAAGCCGCAGCCGCTATCGCTAAGCTTCACCGCAGTGGATTGGGGCTTGCGACGCGGTGAGTAAAGTTGCTCCAAGGTTGCGGAAAGCGTTGCCGGGAGCGTGGGATCTAGGCACGATCGCGGCAAGCGCCGGATTGTGCTTTTTTGCAGTCGCAATCGCCGCACCGCGCATGGCCGCCGCCGAAACGATCGAGTCGGCGCTCGCCAAAGCCTATCAGAACAATCCGCAACTGAATGCGCAGCGCGCCATCGTCCGCCAGGCTGACGAAGGCGTGCCACAGGCGCTTTCAGGCTATCGTCCGACAATTTCCGCCAACGCCTCGATCGGACGAGAGTACACTGATACCAAACAGCAAATACCACCGTTGCCGCCGAATCTGCCAAATGGCGTATCGTTCGAGGCCAAGGGCCTGTCAACGCCCCGGTCCGTCGGATTGAACGGCACGCAGACATTTTTCAACGGCAACCGCACCGCAAATAGCGTCCGCAGGGCGGAGAGTCAGGTGTCGGCGGCACGCGAAACGCTTCGCATGATGGAACAATCCGTGCTGTTGGCAGCGGCGACTGTCTACATGGACATGTCGCGCGATACCGCCAATTTGCAGGTGCAGCAGAATAACGTGCGCGTACTCGACCGCACATTGCAGGACACGCGTAACCGGTTCAATGCCGGCCAAGTGACCGCGACCGACGTCGCTCAGGCGGAGGCGCAACTCGCCGCCGGACAGGCAACCTTGCACGCCGCAGAATCGACGCTGATGACGACGCAGGCCAACTATCGTCGCGTCATTGGCGTAGAGCCGGCCGGCCTGAGCCCTGCCAGCCCCGTCGATCGGCTCGCGCCATCGACCTTGAACGCGGCCGTAGCCTTGGGGATCCAGCAAAATCCATCTGTAAACGCCGCGCTGTATGGCGTCGACGTCGCCCAGCTTCAGGTGAAAATCGCCGAAGGTGCACTGTGGCCGACGCTGACTGGCCAGTACAGCATCCAAAATCAGTACCAGCCGCAACTGCTGACGCCGCACCTGTTCACCAATACGGTCGCACTGAACCTTTCCATCCCGATCTATCAAGGCGGAGCGGAATACTCGGCGATCCGCCTCGACAAAGAGGCGCTCGATGAGCAGAGGTTGAATGTCGACCAGGTCCGTGACCAGGCGCGCGCCGACGTCGTACGGGCATGGGGGCAGTTACAGGCCGCCAAGGCGCAGGTCGAGGCCGCGACGCGGGAAAACGATGCAGCGGCGCGCGCTCTCACTGGCGTGCGCAACGAGGCGCTGGCCGGGCAGCGCACGACGCAAGATGTTCTCATCGCCGAACAGGTTCTGGTCAATGCACGGCAAACTTTGATCGTGGCGCAGCATGATCGCGTCGTCGCGTCGTACAGCCTTCTGTCAGCCGTCGGCCGGCTGTCCGCGGGCGAACTTCACTTGCCGGTCACGATTTACGACCCGCAAGTGCATTATCATCAGGTGCGCGACAGCTGGTTCGGATTACGTACGCCGAGCGGCAGATAGATCAGAGCACGAGAAGTCACATTCTGTCGGATTTCCTTCTATGACTTGGTTGCGATACATTGCGGCGAGGCGGGACAGCCGATTATCGTGAACTCCACCATCTACCCAACCCCTCCGCGCGTCCGAATTCGAATTGGCATCACAGGCCATCGCGGGCCGCCCAAACTGCCCGACGAGTCGGTGGCGTCGATACGCGCCGCGATCGATCGCGTGCTGGCGGTGATCGTAGAAGAGGGACGCAAGGCTCAGATCGTCTATAACGCCTGCACTCCGGCACAGGAGGCCGCGACTCCTGAGTTCGTCATTATCTCCTCCCTCGCGGAAGGAGCCGATCGGCTTGTCGCCGATGCGGGTATTGCGGCGGGTTTCACGCTCGAGGCCATACTGCCGTTCCACCGCAAGGAGTACGCCCGCGATTTCAAGGCCGAGGAGTCGCAAGCGACTTATGAAGGCCTGATGCAGCGCGCCTCGGCGGTCTTCGAACTGGACGGCGATGCTACCGACCGGTCTCGCGCGTACGAGACCGCAGGCCTGATCATGCTGGCCAACATCGATCTCCTCATCGCAATTTGGGACGGCAACGCCGCCGCCGGCGTCGGCGGTACGGCGCAGATCATCGGCCGCGCCGTGTCCGGCGGCATCCCCATTGTCTGGGTCGAACCGGCCAATCCCGCTGCAATCCGTTTGTCGTGGTCGCCTACAGGAGACGTCGCGTCGGCGGACGCCTACGCGCGGCCTCGGGAGACATTCAGGCCTGCAAGCGACTCCGAGGTGGCGTTGGCCGTGGGCGAAATACTCGCCCTGCCGACGCAGGCCGAAGCACAGGAATCCCTGATCCAGTACCTGCACACCAAAGAGAGGCGCTGGAATTTCTGTCCCTGGTTCTCGCTGCTGGCGTGGCTGTTCGCCGGTCGCCGCTTATCCCTTGGCGACTTTTATCTGCCGCCGGTCGTTGCGGACACCCGACGAACGTGGCGCGGGTATCTCGACACCGTGCCCCAGGATCGGTCGCAACGTCCCGCGATCGAAAACATCCTGCTTCCAGCCTGTGGCGTCGCTGATCATCTCGCCAATTATTATTCTCTGGTTTATCGGAGCACGTACGTCTTTAACTTCTTCTTCGCCGCGCTGGCGGTTGCAACTGCGTTGAATGGAGTTTTCATTCACGAACCGATCGTAAAGAGCTACTGTGTCGTCGTCGAACTAATGTTCATCGTTATCATTCTCCTCACTTGGTTATACGGCCATCGACACAAGTGGCACCGCCGCTGGCTCGAATGCCGGCACCTTGCCGAAGTCGTCCGTCAATTACGGCTATTCGCACCTCTAGGCACCACCGGCGCAATGGAACGGCCGCGACGCGGGGCCGGCGCCGAGGAGGATTGGCTCAACTGGTATGCGTGGTCCCTGCGGCGCCAGTTGCCACTGCCCGATTGCGCAATCGACCGAAAATATCTGGAAAAGATACGCGACGCGGTCCTGCACGCCGAAATCGAGGACCAGATTGGATATCACCAGCGCAACGCTGCGCGCATGCAGAAGCTCGACCATCGACTCCATCTGAGTGGACTGCTGCTGTTTGGCGCCACAGCCGGCCTCTGCGTTGTCTTTGTCGTCTTGGTCTGGCTCGGCGCCATAGATCGCATCGAGGCTGAGCACCGAATTCAGATCCTCAATTCTTTGACGTTTCTTACTGCATTGCTACCGACGCTCGGTGCCGCACTTGCGGCCATTCACGCTCAAGGCGAGTTCAGGACACTGGCCGAGCAGTCGACCCGGACGGCAAGGCGGCTCGCGGCCATCGCGAAAACTTTCGGCGGCGGAGAGCCAAGCTTTGCCCGAATGGCGGACCGTATCGAAAGAACATCGGATGTGCTGACAGCCGAACTGCGCGAATGGCACACCATATTCAGAACACGCCCGCTTGCCCTTCCCGCCTAATCAGTCCGGATCGGCCGTAGGCCTCGTCACCCGCATCGGCCAGCCGGTGTGACAATATCGCCACGGTATGGCTGCGGATATAACCGGGCCAAATTCGCGGACCATATACGTGTTGACGGTCAAATGTCGCCGTGCAGAATTGCAACAGAGAATGCCCTGTAGGTGGCGTTGAGTGTTGCCACTGTGGGTTAGGCGTCGGGGGGTTGTATGCGGTGGCGTGCGTTACTTGTCGGCGGGTTTTTAGCCGGCCTGCTTGGTGCGTGCGCGGTCGTTGACCCGGTTGACTCGCGCTACGATACAGTGACGCGGAGCTTGGCGCGGGCGCGCGACGAGGCCATTTTTCTCAATCTGATCCGCGCCAGTCACAGCTACCCGCTCGCTTTCACCGCCATCGCCAACGTGACGCCGACGATGACAAATACGTCGTCATTCGCGTTGCCGTCCTTTAGTTTTGGGCCGCCAAACTGCCTGCCGTCGATTGCGGCTGGTGCAACGGCCCATTCGATTTCATGCAGCTTCCCAACCGGAATTCCAGGAGCATCGGTCGGTGTGAACAACTCGACGGCTTCCAACGCGACGGCGGTCAGCACGAATTTCAATATCTCTTCCCAGGAAACCGGCAACTTTTATGAGGGCTTCCTCAAGCCGATCGATTTGACGATTTTGGATTATTTCATCCGTCAGGGATATCCGCGCGAGCTGTTGTTCTGGCTGTTCACCGAGTCATTCGAGTACCAGCTTCCGGGGCGGCCGCCGCTTGGCTTCCACTACAATCCGCCGAGCGACCTCGGCTGCGATCCGGCCGACAGAAAGCACCGGTGTTTCATCGATTGGGTCCACAATGCGACTTTCAGCGGACTCACGGTGGAAGAAAAAACCCAGCAAAAGGCGGCCTCTTTCGGCGGAGCAGGAGGCGGCGGTAGAGGCGGCGCCAGCAGCGGCAGACCCACAACTTATACCTACGCGCGCTTTTGCTTTAACTCCGTATTGGCAAAAGAAGCGTTGGCGCTTGCGCCGCAATTCACCGAGCAGGTTCGGAAGGACGTCGACGTCAGCAACGCTGAAGTTTTCGGTGGCCCGCTCGCTTGCGGCTCGCCGACTTGGCATCCGGAGACCACCGCCACCGATCCACAGCAGGACATTCTGCCTCTCACTTTCAGAAACGGCACGATTCAGTTCAGGATCATTCCGCGTTCCGCCTATGGGGTGTTCAATTTCTTGGGTACGCTGATGAAACTGCAGCAAGAGGGTTATGAGCCACCCCCATACCCGCCAGTTGGTCCGCGTCGCTATCCTGCCGCGCGTCATTGGGTCGGCGAGCTGCCGCCGCGTCTCGCCACGGTAGATGATCACCAGCTCATCGATGTCGTACAGAACTACGACGGGCGGTGCTTCGTACACACCTGGTTCGAGGACGCGAATTACTGCGTACCCGACAAAGCTACGACGACCAAGCGCATCTTCGGGCTGCTCTCGCAACTGATCGCGATTCAAACCGCGGCCGCCGATCTATCCATCACGCCGGTCGTTCGCGTCATTCAATAGCAACGTCGTCGAACCGCGACGCGTGTCGTCCGGTCACTCCGGGATAATCGGCAGCAGAAGGTGCGAAGGCCGGCTGCGGTCATGATAAATCCTGTGCAGCACCGTCTTGCTCGAACAGATGTGATACGGCACATATTCCGCGTTGGTGGCGCCGGCGACCCCTGTGGGCAGATCGAGACTGGTGATTTCCACGCTGATGCGATGTCCCGCACGGAACAGGTTAGCAGTCGCCATGATCTCGATCTGGTATTGCTCAATCGCGCCCGGCGTGACCGGCTTTTGCGCCGCGCGGGTGAGCGGATGCCACGGCCAGTACGGCTTTGAACGCGCAGGATCGACCGCCCGGTGTGACGCCTTGAGCCAGCCGCGTGTGACTTCGCGTTCCGGCAGATTTTTCGGCACTTCCCGCTCGCCCTCGCGCACGCTTTGCACCGATACGTCCGGGCCTACATCCTTGAGGACTACGATCCAGTTTGTGTCGTCCTGGTCTATCGACGCATAAAGCGTCAACGCGATCGGTCCGGCAACCAGCACGTCGCGCGGCAACGGATCGGTCATATATCGCAGGCGCTGGACAACGTTGGTCTGTGACGGCGGCATCTGTACGAACGCATCCGGCGACTGTGCTTCAGTCGCGCTCGACGGTGCCGGCTGCTCCGGCGCAAGCCGCTCCCAGCTCTTCAGATAAAGCTCGGTCCATTGCGTTTCCGGCAGTGGCCAGTCGCTCGCGGTGCGCCACTCGTTGGCGCCCATCACCCAGAAGCGGACCGGCGGCTCGTCCATGATGCCGGTCTCGATTCCCTTCAGCCATTGATCATGCCAGCGCAGCACCTCGCCATGGAACGTATGATACGGCCGCTCCAGATGCGCGGGGCCGGCCAGCAGCAGTTTCTTGGGCGCGGTGATATTTCGGTACCAATGCTGGCACCCGTTAAGGTGGGTCTTGTAGCTATAGCCGTACCAGCCAGAACCCGTATAGGTCGGCACCTTGATGGCGGCAAACTCAGCTTCGCTCTTCCTTACCGCCGCTTCGCTGTCGTACGGGTCCACCAGCACGTTGAAATAGGGCGGCATGTGCTGACCCTTTTGCGCAACGACGTTGTAGACGTGCGGGTACATTTTGTAGTCGGCATTGTTCATCGCCTCGCGCCAGAGCGTCTCGCGCTCGGCCGGCAATGATTCCGGAGCGCCCTTGTGCTGATAAATCGCCGAAAAATGTCCGACCAGATAACGGAACAGATGAATTACGCCGCCGGGATATTCGTCGCGGAAGCCTCCGAAGTCACCATATGCGCCACGAGAATCGAACGGAAAGATCGCCCGCAGGTGCGGTGGCTGTTTTTTCGCCACCGCAAGCTGCTCGGCGCCGAAGCCTGAAATCCCCACCATGCCGACATTGCCGTCGCACCACGGCTGCGCCGCGATCCACTCGATCAGATCGTAGCAGTCCCACTCGCGCGACCCACCGCCTTCCGATTTGCCGACGCCTCGTGGCGAGCCAATCACATGGACGTAACCGCGCGAGACGAAAAATTTTGTATCACCCGCTTCCATCGGCCCGGTCCACAGCGTCGACCACGCCGGCTGTGGCGGCAGCGCCTCCGCAATGTCGGGCCCCTGAATGTCCTTGTTGTAGATGGCGAATGCCAAGAGCGCCGGAAATTTGCCGGCCGCGTCGGGCCGGTACACATCCGCGCAGATCTTCACGCCATCGCGCATCGGCACCATGACGTCCAGGTCGCGCGCCATCGCCGCGAACGTCGGCTCGCGGTCGTACCCCGACCCAGGATTATCGGCCGACCGCAATGACAAACTCGAGGATTCGGCGCTCACAATATCTCTCCCCTGCCCGCGCAAGTGCATGCCTTGCAATCTTTGCTCTTGGCAAACGCGCGGCATATCGTCTAGTGCGGTAAAGTCGCGCGATCAAGCTGCACGGGAGGTAGCAAAGATGGAGCTCAAGTCCACACGCCGGGTCGTCACCGGCCACGACGCCAAAGGCAAGGCGATCGTTCTGTTCGACAGCGTTATACAGGCGAAACCACGCCCCGGCGGCGGGGGCTCGACGAATCTATGGGTGACGACGGAATTTCCGGTCGACGCTTCGGCCACGACGGACCGCGCGCAAACTCCCGTATCGGTGCCGCCGCCATCCAACGGCGCAATCTTTCGTATCGTCGAATTCGCGCCCGCGACGCCGCATTCCGGTCCCGTCGATCATGACAAGATACTGAAGGGCATGGGGATCGATCCGGCGACACAGGGCTATCAGCGTCACGCCAATACCCACAGGACGCGCAGTATCGACTACGCACTGGTCCTTGATGGTGAAATCGACATGCTGCTCGATGACAGTGAAATCCACGTTAAGGCCGGCGATGTCGTCGTGCAGCAAGGCACCAACCACGCTTGGGTCAACAACAGCGGCAAGCCTTGCCGCATCGCCTTCATTCTGATCGACAGCCAAACGCCGCCGGCGTGGAAACAGGGCTGGAAACCGTAAGACCGGCGGCCGTCAAATCACGTTAGATGCGGTGCCGGAATTCGGCTAAGATGGCGAGTGCAGGTTCCTTACTGGTATCCACGCATTCGTCATCGGAGCCAACATGAGCGCGTTCACCCTCGATCTCGGCCGTTTCGTCGCCGGCTTGGACTTGCGCCAAATTCCAGCCGAAGGCGTTGCCACGGCTCGCACCGGAATCGCCGACTGCTTCGGCGTCTTGATCGCCGGCGCGCGCGAACCCGAAGTGGCGCTTATTGATCGGGAGCTGGGTGTCGGCGCCGGAATGAACGGTGCAGCCGCTTCGCTCATTCCGTCGGGTGAGCGGCGTAGCCTGGAAAGCGCCGCCTTGATCAACGGGGTCGCCGCGCACGTACTCGACTACGACGATGTCTCGCTCGACGGCCATCCGAGCGCGGTGCTCGTGCCGGCGATTCTCGCCCAAGGCGAGGCGAGCGCATCGAGCGGCGCCGAGATGCTGACGGCCTATGTGGCCGGATTCGAAGTCTGGGCGGAGATTCTCGGGCGCGAGCCGACCCCGCTGCATCGCAAGGGTTGGCATCCGAGCGCGGTGCTTGGCACCGTCGCCGCCGCGGCGGCGTGCGCCAAATTGCGTCGCCTCGATCCCGCCGGGGCGGCTACCGCCATCGCGATTGCCTCCTCGATGTCATCCGGTCTCGTCGCCAATTTCGGCACCATGACCAAGTCGTTCCAGGTCGCGCGCGCGGCGCAATCCGGCGTGATCGCTGCACGGCTTGCGCAGGCGGGCCTGACTGCCTCGCTCGATGCGCTTGAGCACCCGTCCGGCCTGATGGCGGCCCTGTCGCCCGAGGGCAAGGCAGAGCGCGATCGCGCCTTCGATGCCGCGCGCAAGGAGTGGCACATCATCGGCGAGGGTCTCAATATCAAGCGATATCCGATCTGCTACGCCACCCATCGCTCGATCGACGCCGCTCTTGGCTTGGCCGAACGCCACGACCTGAAGCCCGATGCGGTTGAACGCATCCATGTATCGACCGGCGCGACGCAAATGCGCATGCTGCGCAACAGCCGGCCGCAAACCGGGCTCGAGGCGAAATTCTCCATGCAATTTGCCATGGCATCGGCGCTGGTCGCGCGCAAGGTCGGGCTTGCCCAGTTGACTGACAGCTTCGTACTGCGGCCGGAAGTCCAGGCCATCTTTGATCGCGTGTCGCTTAGCGGCACCGATGCGCTGATGGCAGGCACCGCATTTGCGCCCGCTGATTCCGTTGAAATTGTCACCAAGAGCGGCGAGACGTTCAAGAGCGGTCCGGTCGAATATGCCAAGGGCAGTCACCAGTTACCGCTGTCGCGCGACGAGCTTTTCGGCAAATTCACCGATTGTCTTGGCGAGGCCTTTCCCGAGGCAAGGAAATCCCGCGCTTTCGAAACCCTCATGATGTTCGACCGCCTCAATGGCGCGGGCGATCTGGCGTTACAGAATTAGGACGGCGCGCCGCTGGCATCGGTCTCACGTTAGCGTGCCTGCGGTGAACTAAGCCTCGAAGGTGGCAGCCCCGGCCTTGGCGACATTCTCGTCATCGAAATCGATTCCGGAAACGCCCACGCCGCCCAGGCATTCGTCTTCGAACAGGATCGGGATGCCTCCCTCAACGCCAAGACAATTCGGTGTCATCATAAAGCCAGGCCGTTCCTTGACGCGCGCTTCAAACGCCGAACTCGGCCGACCCCGAAGCGCCGCCGTTCTGGCCTTGAGTGTCGCCATGTCCACGGTGATGACGCCGTTGCGATCGGGACGCTCGAGGTGCAGCAAGTGGCCGCCGGCATCGACCACTGCGACGGTCGGCTCGCGCTTGATCTTCGCACCCGCCGCTTTGCACGCGGCCACGATTTTCAGAACGTCGTCGGTGGTCAGGGACGGTCTTCTGCGCATTGTCTGAACTCCAAAGCGAACGGGGCGGTCACGGTGCTGTCGGGACGCACCGCCGTCAAGCAGCGCCAGCACACCCGCCGATCACAGCCTCGCGGCGATATGGCTTGCCCAAGCACGCAATGCATGGTCGATTTAAGGATCAATATCGAGGCGGTGAACCCGCTCCGTTGTCATCGTTCAATTCTGTCGAGATCCGTCTATGAGCGAAACCGGCCCCTCCTCCGTCACGCCGCTGCTTCCTGTCGAACTCGGCCCCGGCAAGATCAAGTTCGCGCAGGGCATCAAGGCCGGCCGCTGGGTATTTGCCACAGGGCTCATGGCGCAGGACTTCGTCAACGGAATCGCACCGGACGTACTGGCTGACCGCACGCCTCATGCCGGATTTCCCAAGCGCGAGAAAGAAGCACTCCGCATCTTCGAAAATCTCGACGCCGTGCTGCGCGCCGCCGGCACCGATCGCACCAACCTGGTGCGCACCGATCAGTATTACACCACCGTCAAGGCCGTGCCCGCCTATCAGCAGGTTCGCCGCGAGTTTCTCAAGGGGCGCATTCCGCCCTCGACCTCGATCGCACAGCAGGGTTTGCTGCTGTCCGGCGCCGACATGAACATCCAGGCTCTTGCCGCGATCCCAGCAAACGGATTCGAGGTCGAACACATAAAGCATGAGCAACTCCAGGGCCGCCCCACCTCCGGATATTCAGCAGCCGTAACGGTGGGCGATTTTATCTTCATTCCCGGGAATCACGTCGCTCGCGGTCGGTAACGAACCGCAGCGCAACGGCGTCGCGGCGGCGGCGCTGATGGCGCAAGGCGCGCAGTGGGGTGGCGAGCCGATCAAGCTCGAAACAGAATTCATCATCACCCAGCGGATGGCGGCCTCGCTGGCGCTGGCTGGCGCCGGCCTGGAAGATGTCGTGCACGCCCAGGTCTATTTGACGGATCGCGACGATTATTCGGCCTTCAACGAAGCCTGGACACGGCATTTCGGTGCTTCGGGGCCGACAGTGTCGATCATCCCTTGCATTGCTCATGGATTGGCGCCGTACGACGGAAAGATCGAGATCAACGTGATCGCCGCAAAGCCCGGCAGCGCGGCGAAAAAGCGCCCTATCGACGCCGGCGTGACAACCGCATTCCGTTATCAGCAGCAGGCGGTCAAAGCCGGCGACCTGTTGTTCATTCCGGCCTCTATGGCCGCCGACGGCGGCGGTCTTGTTGCTTCAGCGGCAACCGACCCACGGCAACCGCATTTCTCGTCGTCGCCGGCGGCTCAAGCCGACGTCATCCTCGATAACATGACGCGGCTGTGCAAAGCGGCCGGAACGTCGCTCGCCAATGCCGCGCGCGTGCTTTTGTTTCTCACCGATATGCGCGAGTTCTATCCGGTGTACAAAGCGTGGGAGCGCCGGCTCGGCGGCCAGCCCTTGCCGTTTTCCGCGGTGGAGGTGCCGGCTCCCCTGCCGGTCCCCGGCGCTACGGTGATGGTGGAAGCCTGGGTGTACTGTCCTTGAGGCGGGTTCCCGCGCCTGCAATCGTCACGCGGTGACGATCAATGCATCCAGCGCGGTCGCGCCCTGGCCCTTGGCGTGCACCATGAGCGGATTGACGTCGACCTCAACTATCTCTGGAGCGGCCCGCATCAAGTGGCCGATCGCAAGCACTGTTTGCACCAGGGCATCGACATCGGCGGGCGGCGCGCCGCGGACACCATCGAGGAGTTTTTTCGAACGCAATCGTCCCAATGCCTCGACGACCTGAGCCGCATCAGCATTTTCCGGCAGCATCTGGACATCACCCAGCGCCTCGACCCAGATTCCGCCAAGGCCGAGCAGCAACACCGGCCCCCACGCGGGATCGCGCTTGGCGCCCACCATCAGCTCGATGCCGCGGGCCGACATCTTCTCAACCAGCCCACCATCGAGTCTCACGTCTGGCGCGGCGCGCGTGATGTTTTGCATCATTGAGTCCCAGGCGTCGCGGAGCGCGGATTCATCCCTCAGGTTCAGCACTACGCCGCCAGCTTCGGTCTTGTGCGACAACGCCGCGGCCTGTGCTTTGAGAGCAACGGGGTAACCGATCCGTTTGGCCACGGCCGCGGCTTCGTCTGGCGTGCGCGCGAGAGCACCGTCAGGTACGCGAATGTCCACTGCGGCAAGGACCTTTTTGCCGAGCCATTCCGGCTGAGCGCCTTTCCCGAGCCGAGGCAGCCCGGCGAGCGGCGTCGCCGTCTCGGCCGTGCGCGTTCGCGCCAACAAACGCCCATACCGGGTATAGTGCGCAATTGCACGCAACATGCGATCAGACGAGCGGGAGAACACCGCGGGGCTTTCCTTGATGGCCGCTTCAACGTCCGGACCAAGCTTCCAGGTATCGCCGAGCGCGACCATGACCTTGGGCTTGGACGAATGCGCCATGCCTTCATTGAAGCCCTTGATGGGCGCCGGCGTGTTGATCGGGAACGAGATGAACAACATCCCGACATTCGGATCGTCGATCAGCGTCTTGGTCACGCCGGGAAGCATGGGAGGCGTGAAACCTGCCGTTGTATCGAGCGGATTTCCGTAATTGCCATACGACGGCAGCACCTCGGCAATCTTCTTCAACGTCGCGGGTTCGAGCTCGGGAATTTCGAGCCCGATCTCCTCGGCGAAATCGTTTGTCAGTCCGACATACGCACCCGACGCGGTCAGAATACCTGGGCCCTTTGTAGGCGGTACCGGAAAGCGCTGAAGGATCTCGACCAGATCCATCACCTCGTCCATGGTCGACACCACGATGGCGCCGGCATCCTCGACCTGGGTTCGCATCGTTTCGAAGTCGCCGATCAGCGCGCCGGTGTGCGACTGCGCCGACTTGCGCGCCTTGGCGCTGCGGCCGGCCTGCATCAGCACGACCGGCTTGCCCACGGCGCGGGCGCTGCGGATGGCGGCCAGAAAGGCCTGCGGCCGTCTGATCTCCTCGCAGTACAGCACAATCACACGGGTTGCGCGGTCCTCGACCAGAAACTCAAGGAAGTCGGTGCCTTCGAGCCCAGACTCATTGCCACTCGAGATCACATAGGACACGGGAATTCCACGCCCGTCGGCAGCGCGCTGAAAGTGGCCGAGCAGCCCGCCGCTCTGGCCGACAATGGCCACGCCGTTCTCGACGCCACGTATCGCCTGCCGGGCGAACAGCATGTGGAGCCATAGGCCATCGACATTATTGGTAATGCCAAGGCAGTTCGGCCCGACGATCGCGAGCCCGGCAGCACGCGCGGTAGCACTCACGGCGTCCTGGGTGGTGTAGTCGCCGACCTCGGCGAACCCCGCGGCGAACACCAGCGCGGAGCCAACCTTGCGCCGCGCGCAACTCTCCATGGCCTCACGCACGGCGGCAGCCGGCAGCGTGAACACCGCCAGGTCCACCCCCTCCGGCAACTCGTCCGGGCTCTTGAGCACGGTGCGGCCGTCGATCGGCTCGTCAGTGCGACCAACCAAGTACACATCGCCCTGAAAGTTGTTGACCTTCAGGCATTGCAGAATGATCTGCCCGGCACTAGCCGCGCGCGTCGATATCCCGATGATTGCAACGGAGCGCGGCCTCAGGAATCTCGCGACCGCCTTTGGACCGCGCGCATCTTGCGGTCCGCTCATGCCGCGTCCTTGTCAGGCTGCCACATCAGGAGGTGTTCGCCATTGGCGAGCGGATGCCAATATGGCTTGACCTTCATGCCGACCTTCAATTCATCGGCCGTGCAATTGACGACGTCGGCGATGACATTAACCCCGACATCGAGCGTGACGCTGGCGATCGCGTACGGCTCGCTGCCCTGAAAGGCGGGCGTGCCGCGATGGGCGATGGTGAACGAGAACACAGTGCCTTTGCCCGACACTTCGCGCCACTCGATATCGCGGCGACGCCCGGTGAAAATGCTGACCGGGCGCGGAAAGTGCTGATACTTCTTCGCGGTTTTGCAGTACTGAATGACGAGTTTCTTCTGCCGCGTCGCCTCCCAGAATGGCATGCCGAAATCATAATGTTTGATGTCGCGCTTGACGCCGAGCGTATCGTTTAATGTGATGGCCATCTTGCCCTCTATTGGTTCGGAACCAGCGCCAGCGCAGCGCTCGATCCCCAGTTGCGCCCGTAGTTGATCCAGCCGATGCCGGTCACCAGCGCGTTGGTGGTGTCCTTGACCTGGCGCTCACCGGCCTCGCCCATAAGCTGGCGTATCGCCTCGACGAGATTGTGCGAGGAACAAGCCGCCTGGCCGGCCGAGATCTGACCGCCACCGGTATTGAGCGGCAGAGTGCCGTTATAGGAGAGATCGGTATCGCGGACGAACGCCATGCCCTCGCCCGGCTTGCAGAATCCGAATGCCTCGAGCTGGATGACGATCGCGATGAGAAAATCGTCGTAAGGATGGAATGAGCGCACGTCTTTGATGTTCCACCCGGCTGCCGCCAATGCTTTCTTGCCGGCGATCTCGTGTCCGCTGCGCGTCACATCGACGAAATTCTCGCCGCCGAGAAAGTTGGTGCGCTCCGCGTAGCCAACCGGAATGACGTACTTGTTGATGCCCTTTTCCTTGGCGCGCTTGCGACTGGTGACGATGACGCCCGCGGCGCCATCCGCCAGCATCACGCAGTCGAGCAGCCTGATCGGATCGGCAATGATCCGCGACTTCAGATAATCGTCGACAGTGATCGGTACACGCAGTTCTTCGCAGGCATTCTCGTTCATCAGCGCGTGGTTGCGCTGCGTCACCGCGAGTTTTCCAAGCACGCGAAGATCGACACCGTATTTGGCATCATAGGCCCGCTGCAGCAGGCCGAAGGCGCCGGGTGGCCCCAACAGGCCATACGGCTCGGTCCAATCGCGGCGGTAATTACGGTCGTTACGGCCATTGTGCTCGCGCACATGCGTATCGGCATACAGGCACAGTGCGACCTCGCACATGCCGGCGTCGATCGCCGCCGCTGCGCGAGCGACCGCGCCGATCGCTGAGCAACCACCGGTATGCACCTGCTCGCAAAACCCCACGTCCAGGCCGAGCATATCGCAGGTGCTTTGCGCCCAGAACATGCTGGCGCCGCCGGTGCCGGTCAGTCCCGACATCACCAGCGCGTCAATCTCGCTCTTCTCGAATCCGGTCTTGTCGAGCAGCGATTCGAGAATCTCCCCGGCCAGGACCCAGACATCCCGGTCGCTCTTCTTCATCACCTTGGTTTCGGCGTAACCGACGATCGCGTTATCGCGAAAACTCATTCATCTTCTCCCTGAATCGGATGCGTTCAGCTTTGTTCGGGACGCACGCGAGGCGCGGTCTTGTCGAGGAATTGATTGAGCCGGGTGATCGATTCCGGGCTGCGGGTGTATTCCGCCACCATGCGCTCGAAAAACAAGCCATCGTCGTAGGACAGGTCTTGAATTCGCGGCAGACTGTTGGTGATGGCGAAGTTCGACAGTGGCGCGTTCTTGCAGATCTTCAGCGCCAGTTCCTTGGCCTTGACCATGTGCTGGCCCTTGGGGACGATATATTGAACAATGCCGTAACGCTCGGCTTCCTCGACCTTGAGCACGCGGCCGGTGAGCATCATGTCCTGCATGCGGGCGAATCCGATCAGCCGCGCCACGCGCACCGAACCGCCGCCACCGATGAAAATGCCGCGCGTGCCTTCGGGCAGGCCGAAGAATGTCGTCTCGTCCGCCACGCGGATATGCGCGGCGGCAGCGGTTTCAAGCCCGCCCCCGAGGGTGGCGCCTTGCAGCGCGGCGATGAACGGAATGTTGCCGCGCGCCATCGCCTCGAAATAAGTGTTGCGGTTGAACGGAAACGGCAGCCGGGCCGAGCGCCCGTTCTTCCAGTTCTCCGCAGCCCATTTCAGGTCGAGACCGGCGCAGAAATTATCGCCGTGACCGAAAATTATGCCGCACTTGGCCTCTTCGCCGGCTCGCTCTATGGCCTCGCGCAGCTGCTTCATCACAATGGGATTGAAGCAATTGCGCTTGTCCGGCCGATTGAGACCGACCAGCGCGACCTCCCCATCCAGTTCGTAGGTGACCGTTTGCTCTTCGCTCATGAACACTCCCGTCTCGTTGGGCCACGGCAGTACCCGTGCCGGCCGCCTTTTGGATTTCGCTTGTGCCTTTCGTGGCTCTATCCTGCCACATTGGCGATTTTGGCATAGCGGCGGCGCTGCGCCGCTGCATTGCCAAAAAGCGATGACAGCAGCATCGCCCGCTTCAGATAAAGCCCAATGTCATGCTCGTCGGTGAAGCCGATCGCGCCGTGCAGCTGGATGCACGCCTCGGTGACTGCCATGGCATCTTCCGACGCCTTGGCTTTCGCAGCCACGGCTAGCACCGGATCGATGCGATGGGACTCGTTGTTGGCGGCGACTTGGAACACCAGCGACCGCGTCGCTTCGATCCTGACATACAAGTTCACAGCCTGGTGCTGCAACGCCTGAAAACTGCCGATAAGCTTGCCGAATTGCTTGCGGATGCGGAGATAATCGAGGGCGACCTCATGGGCTTTTTCCATCACGCCGAGCAATTCCGCCGAGAGCGCAAACAGCGCCAGGTTATGGAGCGTCTCCACCGCGCTACGCTCGGAGTGGTGGGATGGGACGAGGTCGGCCGGCGTATCCGAAAGGCTGAGTGTCGAGAGCTTACGGCCTTCCACCGTCTTGGTCGGAAACACGGTACAGCCGGCAGCAGCGCGCGCGACGTAGCACAGTACGGGGCCGCCTCCACCGCTCGCGCTGACCAGAAAGCCATCGGCACCGTCGGCACAGACGAAAGCCTTTTGCCCGGTCAGGCGGATCGCGTGGTCGGCGCCGGCTGCCAGCGTGCGCGGGGCGAGCGGGTCGTCGCCCGCACCATTTTCCTGAAGCGCCGGAACGATCAAGGCCTCACCGCTCATCATGCGCGGCAGCAACGGATGCGGTCGCGGCGCAGCGCCAAGAACCGCAGCCGATATTGCCGCGAATCCGACAGGCTCGCACACGAGTCCCCGCCCGACATGCTGGAGCACCAACGCGAATTCGGTCAGGCCCAGGCCAAGACCATTCGCGTCCTCCGGAACGAGCATCCCGAGCCACCCAAGCTCCGCGGCCTGTTGCAGCCGCGCCAACGCAAAGCCCGGGTCCTGCTCGCGAAAGGCTCGCGCGACTTTCGGCCCGGCCGCTGCAACGAATTTGGCCGCGCTATCGCGCAGCAAGGCTTGTTCCGATGTCAGGTGCAATTCCATATGTCGCCGCCCGCGCCGTCTCTGTCAGTTTGGCAGATTCAGCACACGGCGAGACAGCACGTTACGCTGAATTTCCGATGAGCCGCCGTAGATGGTTGCTCGCCGCGCCTGCAAAAACGGCGCGGCGATGTCGACAGTGCCGAAGTTAGTGGTAACCGGCTGTTCCGTTGTCGCAAGGCCGCCAGCGGCCTCAATCAATAGCGCACTGAGTGACTGGAGGAGTTCCGAGCCAAAAATCTTGAGCACTGACGCCTCCGGCCCGAGACTGTCTTGCCGGTTGGTGAGTTCTACGGCGTGGCTGAACATTGCGGCCAACGCCGTGACATTGATGCTGGCCGCCGCAAGTCGGTCCTGGAATACCGGATCGTCGATAAGGCCGGACGCCCGCGCCATCGTCTTGACCCGCTCCAGCGCAGCAATCGCGAATTGCGGATTAGAGGTACCAAGACGTTCGTGGCCCAAAAGCGCATTGGCAATGCGCCAGCCGTCATTCAGCTTTCCGACCAGGTTCTCGGCGGGCACGATGACGCCGTCGAAGAAAACCTCGGCAAATTCGTCGTCACCGGCGATTGTCCTGATTGGCCGTACTTTGATGCCAGGACTGCGCAGATCGAGCAGCAGAAAGCTGATGCCGGCGTGTCGCGGCTGCGCCAGCGGATCGGTACGCACGAGCGCGAACATCCATTGAGAATGATGGCCCCACGTCGTCCAGATCTTTTGCCCTTGCACGACGAAATGATCGCCGTCGAGCGTAGCCCTCGTCGCGAGACTGGCGAGGTCCGAGCCCGCGCCCGGCTCGGAATAACCCTGAGCCCAGATCAGCGATCCGTCGAGAATGGGCGGCAGATGACGCGCCTTCTGCGCCGCATTGCCGAACTCCATGAGAATGGGACCGATATGGTTGAGACCCTGGACCGGCAAATGCGGCGCGCCAATGCGCGCCATCTCTTCGGTCATGATGATCTGCTCGTTCAACGTCGCGCCCATGCCGCCATACTCTTTTGGCCAGTGCGGCGCGATCCAGCCTTTGCGCGATAGTGTGCGATACCAGGGCAACACCTCTTCGGGCGCCGGGCGCGCCGTTCGCCAACGCAACGCGACCGGCAGATTAGCCTCCAGCCACGTGCGTATTTCGGTGCGAAACTGAGCTTCGGCAGGCGTGTCGTGACGAAACACGATGTAGGACCTGAATGAAATCTTTGATGGTGTGGTGGGCTAAGGTTCGAGGACCAGCCGTGGGTCGCACGAACTCATAGCGTCATTCCATTTTGATGTGGGCGTCTTTCACTACCGGCGTCCATCGCGCCCGTTCGGCACTCAGCATCTTGTCGAGATCCTGCGGCGAGCCGATCTTGATCTCGGCACCGAGCGTCGCGAGCCGATCTCGCGTCTCCGGCACGGCGAGTGCCTGGCGAAACGCATCGTTCAGCTTGTCGATGACGGCATGCGGCGTCGCGGCAGGCGCCACGACTGCCAGCCAAAATGGCGATATGAGGTAGGGGAAGCCGGCCTGTACCGTGGTCGGGACATCTGGCAGTTTCGGATCGCGATCATTGCCGGCGATTGCGATCGGCCGAAGCTTGCCAGCCTGGATATATGGCAGGCTGGTCGTGCTGGGATCGGCGATGATGTTGACCTCGCCGGCCAGAATTGCGTTGAGCAGCGGGCCGGTGCCGCGATAGGGCACGTGCAGCATGTTAATGCTGGTCTGAAGCCGGAACATCTCGGCAAGCAGATGCGGTGCCGTGCCGAAACCCTGCGAGCCCCAACGGAGCTTACCCGGATTGGCCTTGGCATAAGCGACAGCTTCCGCCAGGGTTTTCACCGGCAGGTCAGGCCGGACAGAAACGATCAGCGGCGTCTCGATCAGTTCGCAGACAGACGCAAACACCTTGGCAGGATCGTAGCCGATATGCGGATTCACGATCGGGCCGGTAGTAAGCGCACCGCCCGGTGACATCAGGATGGTGTAGCCATCTGGGTTGGCCTCGGCGACAAATTTGCCGCCCACTCCACCGCCCGCGCCACCGCGGTTCTCGATGACGATGACTTGGCCCAGAACCCTGCCGAGGCGATCGGAGATGATACGCGCCATGCCGTCCGTCGGGCCGCCAGGCGGGAAGGGAACCACCACCTTGATCGGCTCTTTGCGCGGATAGGGTTGTGCTTTGGCAAGATCGACGCCGCACAGCGTGCACGCAACGCACAGCGATGCCGCAATAAAGGCCCTCAACATTGTGGCGACCTCCCCGGTCCAGTCTGGCTTTACGCCATTCCAATCCTTTTTTGACGCTTTAGGAAGTCCCAATATCGGACATTGGGTACACTCCCAAGCCGGCAACGCCCAGCGTCCGGGCACTGCGGACCTTCGCAGCGGCCGAACGATGCATAGTGCGCACAAATTCAGTGCTGCACTTTGGGCAGGCCGGCCATGTCGATGATGCGCGCGTAGATCGGCATATCCTTGCGGATGCTGTCCAGCGCCTGCTCCTGTGTCGTGCCGGCGGAGTCTATCCCAAGCTTGGCGAAGGCTGCGACGACGCTTGGGTCGTGCGCGACGGTTTGCAGGGCTTCCGCCAGGCGCTTTGTCACTTGCGGCGGCACGCCGCCTGTCACCGCATAGCCGTTCCAGGCAACATATTCGAAGCTGGGAATCGTTTCGGCGACAGCCGGCACCTGCGGCAGTTGCGCCATGCGTTTGGGCGTGGACACGGCCAGTGCCTTCACGGTGCCGCTGTTCACCGGTCCCACGAGATCCGATGAATTGCCGAAATGCATATCAACTGATTTCGACAGCACCGCTTCCAGGGCGGCCTGACCGCCTTTGAACGGCACATGCACCATGTCCAAGCCTTCCTTGCCGGCAAGATAGGCTGCCGACAGGTGATTGTTGGTTCCAGTGCCACCGCTCGAATAGGTGATTTTTCCCGGATGCGCCCGGGCGAAGCTGATGAACTCGGACAACGTCGAATATGGCGCGTCTTTCGCAACGACCATAATCATGCCGTTCGTGCCCGTAATGCTGACAGGCACCAGATTCTTCAACGGCACATAGTCGACCTTTTGAACGAGCGGTAGCACGGTAAAGAGCGTGCTTCCGACGAATAAAATCGTGTAGCCGTCTTGGGGCGCGTGTATCGCGTAGTTCACGCCTATCGCGCCGCCGGCGCCGGGCTTATCCTCAACGACAAAAGTCTGTTTCAAAATCTTGCCCAGCCGATCCGCCGTCACACGCGCCATGACGTCGGTGACACCGCCCGCGCCATAAGGCACGACGACTTTCACAGTGCGCTCTGGCCATTGTTGCGCTCGGGCCGCATGCGGCGCCCACAACAACGCAAACAAGGCAGTCGCGACCAAAGGCCATCGCGTCGAAAGCATCATCATCTCCATTTGTTCATATGAGGCAGTTTTCGGAGCACGCCCGGACGGCCTCCCCACCATTATTTTTATTTACGTGGCACATAAATCCAAAGATCGACCTGAATACGCCCACCTGGCACCGGAAGCCAGGCAACCTCGACCGGCGACAGCGGTAGCGGCGCCTGCGCCATCGCTTCGTCCCACACTTCGAGCGTCGCAGGAAGATCCGCGAGATCGAGATGGAATTGCTGAATGCGCACGGCATTGCGGAGCGAGGTCCCGGCTTCGCGACAGATTGCTTCGGCTTGACGAATAATGGATCGCAACTCCGCTTTCACGGGGATTCCGTAGAAAGGTTGGCGCGAGTCGGTTCTCGCCTCATCAATAATCCGGCCGTCCTCGACCGCCATCAATCCGGATAGAAACAGCAGATCGCCACACTTGATGGCGGAGACCCACCCGTCGAACAGTGGCGGCTCGGGCCCACGGATAACTTCCGGCTTGGTATTGCCGCCGACGGCCAACGAGATTGTGTTGATCTCGATGCGCAGATCGTTGATCACAAAACCCGGATTGCGCGTGGCAATGATCGTAGTAGCGGGCGGGCGGCCATTGAAATGCGACAACCAGACTTCGTTAAAACCAGGCACGTCCTCGCGATCGCTCAGATAGACCTGCGCCTTCACCACTCCGTTCAGGTTTGCGCCGGCCCCCTCCAGCGAAGCCGCGAGCTTGCGCCTAACGATGAAGTCGGTCTCAAGCTTGATCGGCCATTGCCGCCAAAAGGCGCGCGGGTGCCGCACCGAAGGATCAACTGGCCCCTCGCCATCGCGCAGTGCCTCGGCGGTCTGGCCGGGAACGAAGCGGAAGTCTCCGGCACTCAGCGCCGGGCTGTAACCTGAAACGGCAGAGATATCGTAGCTCGGCCGGAACATCTCGTGCTTGACGACCGTGCCCATCCCCGGCACGACTGCCATCACTTGGATTTCAATCGACTGCCCAGTGCGCGAAAAGCGCTGATGCAGGTTCGAGGTCGAAGGCGGAATCTTGCTGCCGAATATCTCGTGCCGCACTTCGTGGTAGGGATGCATCGCGCGCTCGGTGGTGTAATACTGGTCGACGCGCACAACATCCGCAATGCCAGCGCCTCCTGCCGCGAGAACCTCCCCGGCGTTGGCGTAGATGCGGCGCGCTTCGCGCTTGTAGACCGCCTCGCCGTTGAGCGGATGCTCCGCCCGCACCACCTCGGGCGCCAAGCCGTTGGTGTAATCGGTCGCGGCCTGGCCCGAAGCGAACAGCCATCGTCCGGCGCGAACGCCGCGCGCCAGTCGAAATTCGGTATGCGGAATGGGGACCGGCAGGAGCGCCTCGACGGCGGTCCTACGATCGATAGCGAGCGTGTCTTGGTCTTTCATCCGACCATTGTCGCCCAACAATCGTCAGCGAGCAAACGATCGGAAGTGCAGCAGCGTGTGCAAGGGACAATTGAGGAAACCTTGCTTTGCTCGGCCGAGATTTCAGCCGGATACGCGGCCTGTCCCTATGGTGCCGCGAAGCGAGATGCCAGACCGCATCCCGTCAGTAAAGAAAATGTCCGGCTCGGACACCCCGAGCCGGACATTGCTTCCATTTAGGTTAGCCATGCCACTCACTGGCGGCGCATTGACTTATAGCCGTTCTGATTGTGCAGAACCTTCTGGTCATTGGCTGCACTGCCCGTCTTCTGGGCGCTTTGATGCGTGCCGCTGCCGCCGCTAGCCGCCGCGTTGCCGGCCGGACTCCCCTGCTGAGCGAGCGCGAAGCTCGACGCCCCAACCGCGAGCGCAACTGCCAACGCGAGGGTTTTAACTTTCGTCATTGCATAATCTCCTTCCGCACACCTCACAAAGAAAACGCGCGCCGCAGCGATATGTTTCACTCAAACGGCGCCGGAAGTTCCATCGGGCATAATCGCACGGACCGTGACGCTAAGTGCTCCGGGAACTCATGCGTGAGCTAAATGGTTGTCGGTGGAGATGTGGGAGTCGCGCATTTATGGCCGCAAAGCATGTCGTTGCACGCGAATGCATCATCGCATTTGCAATTATGCTGGGAAGCGCGGTTCCTGCGGTATCTCAGACCGCCAATTCGCCGCGACAGGATTGCACGCCAGCCAAGAGCAATTCTTCCAACCAGAATCTCAGCGGAAAGCTGAGCCAGAGCAATGGCGTGCTCTGTCCGCCGAATGTTGATCCTGGCATGACGGCTCCGACCCCCAACAAAGGAAGCATGCCGGTGATCCCACCGCCGGGATCGAGCCCCAATCAGAATGTCCAACCCAAATAAGCCATCTCGATAATGACCTCGTCTTCCACGACGATAATTCGTACCCGAGCCGGCGGACGACGGCTCAGGCTGTCGCAACCGTCCCGATCTCCGCAGGATTCGCCAATCGCAGTTCGATGCTGCAGAGCAGCCCCGCCGGATTGAACTCGCGTTTGGCAGGCGCGCTGGGAATTCCGTCGCGATGCGCGAGCTCACCCCCCGGGGGCCACAACAACGCGCGCCGCGCCTGCCGTCGCGGCCCGATCGCGCACTGAGACCGAGCGTATCGGATTGCTTTTCAGATGGTTGTAGCACTTGCAGCAGAAATGCTCGAGCGTGGTTCGGTTAATGACCCTCATGTATCCCCGACGGCAATCGATCGCGCCAGCAGCCTCAAGTTGACCGGCGACCAGTGTTACGGTCGTGCGCCGCACGCCAAGCAGTTCCGCGAACGTGCCCTGCGTGAGAGGTATTCTTTCGCTTTCACTACGGTCCTGCACCTCGAGCAGCCAACGACACATTCGCGCCTCGACTGAATGAGTGGCGTTGCAGATCGCCGTTTGCTGGACCTGCGCCATCAGCGCATTGTCGAACTGTGACGCCGATTGGCGGAGAGTAGGACTCCGATCCAGCGCGTAGCGAAACGCAGTCGCAGCCACATGGGACGCTTTGCCGCCGATCAGGACTTCACAGTCGCAGGTCGCCGGCGTGGATGCGGTGGCGGCGAACCCGCCGGCCACCCCGTCGGGCCCTATCAAGGCGATCCCGGTGCCCGCACCATCCCGCAGTGACGCCCTCATCACAGCAACTCCGGAATGGGGAAAGATAACCTCGCTAATCTTATCTCCACACCGCTGCAGGGCATCGCCGGCGCTTAGATCCTTCAGAACCAAGTGGTTACGCAATAAGGAGAAATCCTCAAGCGTCAGCCCAGACAGGAAATGGTTTCGTGACGGTTGTATTGCGGACATTGGCCTCAACTCCCTCCCGCCCTGTTCATCGGGCCTGCCGAGACACTAAATATTCTGTGCCATGTCGGGTTCCGAGCTTGGCCGGTTTCGTTACGGCTCAGTTTGAAAACGGCCCGATCCAAGTCTCACCTGATCGTCTGTTCTCCGGCGATCGCTGCAAGGTATGGTCTTCCCCGAGACCGCGCCACCAATGCCTGTGACTCGCGCCTGGTGATCCGCGACGCGTGTATCGTTTCTCTGCTCGACCGGCGCCAGTTACACACGGTTTCAACCAAGCTCCGGCGCTCTGGAGCAAGATGATCCAAGGTGCGATCAAGAGCCGCGAACGGCAGCTTGAACACCCGCAAGTCATTGCCTTCGTATACGTCGAGCCGCCAGAAACGAATCTGCTCTTCCCTGCCCTGCATCAACTCACGCGCAACTTCCTTGGCGTACGCCAAGGCGTGCTCACGGTCAGGCAAGTACACACCGCCATCGTCTATAACAGGGGCGGCCCCCTGCTTTAGGACAAACGTATATAGCGGCATCAGCCTCGCCTCTCGAATTTCCTTTCCGAAGTCAACCTAACCTCTTGCGCCCGACCGGGTTCCTGCGTCGGATATCGGACATTGGGCTCCCTAGAAAGTCGCCCAACGCCGAGTGGTCAGCATCGCTACCTGCCTCGTGGTGCAGGGTGTGCAGTCGCCAAGTTTAACCCACCGTCAAATGCAAAGCGGACAACCATAGCGTGGCCCGTCGTCGCACGCCAACGGACCCCACGAGTTCGCCGTGCAGCGCAAAACGCATGGGTTTCAACTTGCGGACAGCGGCAACGATTTCCGGAAAGTACCGGGCGATCGGGCGACCGGCCTTGGACTGGGGGGCAACATCGTCGCTGCCGCGAAAAACGAGACAGCGAACGCCACCCCATTCCGGCTCGTAGACGCAGTGCGGGCCGCGCGGCCCCTTCGCCAATCCCTAGGCGGCCTCGGCGTGCTGATTGACTTCGCTCTCGGCTAGCCGCGTCAGCGTCTCATCAGTCTCCTTTTCCTCGTTCAGCGTCGTGTCGAGGAGTCCTGCCGCCTGGTCGAAGCCTAATTCCGCGGCCCAGGTCTTGAGTGTGCCGTAGCGTGCGATCTCGTAGTGCTCGACCGCTTGCGCCGCAGCCAGCAGACCGGCATCCAGGGCAGGCATACCCTTGAACTCCTTCATCACTTCCTGGCCCTCCGCGATGATGCCCATAATGGCATCGCAGGTCTTGCCGCGCGGAGCTTCGTCAATCTCGCCAAACACCTTTTCCAGGCGCGCGACGTGCTCCTCGGTCTGCGTTTCATGCTTGTTGAAGGCCGCCTTGAGCTCCTCCGATTGCGCGGCCTTCGCCATCTTCGGCAGCGCTGTCAATATCTTCTTTTCCGCGAAATAGATGTCCTTGAGGGTCTCGTGAAAGAGCTCTTTCAGTGTTTTCTCGGCCATGGATCTCTCCTCTGATTGAAGCCAGTCAGCGTCGCGTCAGCTGCATTGCAACTGACCCGCCGTTGGCGCACGTGCCTACGCGTGAACGCCGGCGCAAAACTCATGTTCCAAAAAAGAAGTCCCGTAACACATCACATGACGTGCGGCTCTGCACGGGATGGCGGCCATAAACCCCAATGATGTGCAGCACACGTTCCGCGCACGACCCTATGCGGGTGACAGTCCGCCGGTGCGCAGCGCCGAGAACTCCGCTGATGGGTCAAATTCTCCACCGTCCGCAGATGCTTTCCAGCGTGGCGCCGACCCCCATCTGTCTCTGGCACTGTCAGTCGCTCGCCTAGCGAGCGTCATCGAACTCACGAATTCCGCATCGGCGGTATTGTTCCCGCCCCGGCTTGCAGCATGCCGCATCCGCGCCTGCCAGCGGGTTCCTGTGGCGGACGCAGATTTTGGCCGTTGAACTTTTGCAAGCACCACGGTCCAGCAATCTCATTACCGGGAATTTGATCGCAGAAGCCGCCATCGCTCCTGACGCCAATGCTGCGACATCCGGAATGAAGGCGGGCAGACGCCGAGCGACAATCCGCATCAAAGTCCGTTGGCCCCGCCAATCGGTTATTGACGATCAGGGTGATCGTTTTGCCTTTGTAGAACTGCGCCAGGCAGCGCGAGAGGGAACGGCGGCATCATCGCCAGAGCGATGTGCCACTTGCGACATGGATTCCTCCCAATCGCGCCTGCCGCCATCGCCAATCGCTATTTTTTTGCCGGCCGCTGATCCGTCAGCATGGTGCCAAGCTTGAACGGCTCGAACGTCGGCTTGTAGGACTTCTCGTCGAGGAACTGCCGCAGGCCGGTGTTGTAGGAATCTTCCTTGTCGGCGACCTTGATGGCCTGGCCCTTGGCAGCGAGATAATCGTAGGCCTGCGGCACATCCATCGTGCGCACATGGCGGATCGCATGTTTGGTCGCGCGCAGCACGGCCGGACTCTTCTTCATCAGCCGTTCGGCGAGATCGGTGACGGCATCTTCGAGTTTGTCGAGCGGCACTGCGTAATTGATCATGCCGATGCGGGCGGCCTCCTTGCCATCGAACGGTTCACCCAGGCAGGCGTAATAGAGCGCATGGCGCGGCAGCACCATGTCGGCCACCACCTTGGAAACCAGCGCGCCGGGCAGAATTCCCCAGTTGACCTCCGACAGCGAGAAGGTCGCGTTCTCGGCCGCAATGGCGAAATCACAACCGAGCAGCTGCATGAAAGCCCCGCCGACGCAATAACCGTGAACCATGGCGATTGTCGGTTTGTCGAAGTTGTAAAGCCGCTCCCAGCGCCAGCGGTTGGCGGCCGCCGCTGCTTTCTTGCGCTCGCCCGGATTCTTTTCCAGTGCGCGGAAGAACTGCTTGAGATCCTGACCGGCGCTGAAATTGCCGCCCTCCCCGCTGACGACAACAACCCTGACATTGTCATCGACCTCAAGTCGCGCCAGCGCATCGTCCATGTCGTAATGAAGTTGCGGACTCATGGCATTGCGCTTGTCCGGCCGGTTAAGGAATGCCCAGCCAATGCCGTCGTGAACCCTGACCTTTACGCATTCATACTTGTACTCAGACATCGCAATCCTCCAGTTAGGTGTTAGCCGTAAGTGCGCATCACGTGGCGCGCGAGCGTCATCTTCAAAATTTCGATCGGCCCTTCCGTGATCATCATGCTGCGCTGATCGCGCCAGAATTTCTCGATCGGCAGATCGGTGGCGAGACCCATGCCCCCGTGGATTTGCATGCAACGGTCGGCGGCGCGGAACGACTGGGTATCACCGAAGATCTTGGCCATGTACGCTTCGGGCCGGATGTCGCGGCCCTGATCGTATTTCCAGGCAGCATCATAAACCATCAGACGAAGCTGGTGATGCTCCATGAAGCTGTCGGCCAGCATCCATTGCACCGCCTGCCGGTCTGCCAGCGGCTTACCGAAGGTGACCCGTTGCTTGGCATATTTGGCGCCGAGTTCCAGGCAACGCTCAATCACGCCAAGGCTGCGCGCGCCATGGCGGATACGGCCGACGTTGAGCCAATGCTGCGCGTGCTTAAATCCGTCACCCTCCTCGCCGATGCGATCCTCTATCGGCACCTTGACGTCTTCGAAGGCGATTTCCCACGGACGATCGTCGATCACGAGTTCCTGGGAACGGAGCAGCTTCACCCCTGGCGCCTTCATGTTGACGATGAAGGCCGAAATTCCGCCATGCGAGCCCTTGGCTCGATCGGTGGCCGCGATCAATTGCGTGTAATGGGCTTCGTCAGCACCGGTGATAAAACGCTTCGTGCCATTGATAACATAATGATCGCCGTGCCGCACAGCAGTCGTACGCATGCTGCCCGGGTCGCCGCCGGCATCGGGCTCGGTCTGTGCCAGGCACCAATTAAGCTCACCGCGGATGGTCGGCAGCAGGTATTTCGCTTTCTGAGCGTCGTTGAGATGATAAAGGATCGGGCTCACATTAGGACCGAGAATGTCGACGCCGCGCGACGGCAGCGCGATGCTGCGGCTGAGCTCGATCCATACCGTGACCTTGGCAACCAAGCCCATGCCGAGGCCGCCATATTCTTGCGGTATGTCGTATCCCACCAGCCCCAACGCTTTTGCCTTGGCGGCAAGCTCGGCGCGCACTTCGGGCTTCAGCTTGTTGTTGCTGCGGCAGGTGCGCTCGATCGGGATCAATTCGCGATCGACAAATTTGCGCACATTTTCCCGCAGCATCCGGATTTCTTCCGGCAGATCGAAATTCAGTTCATCAGCATCGATCGCGGCATCCATCTTGAACTCCTATGGCTGTTGTCTGACCAGGCGCACATCAACAGCGCGTACGCCGCGATCCGCCGCGATAACAATCACCCTCCGCGAGTTCGTTCTCGCCACAAACGCGCAGTTCCGGCATCTCCCCCCCGTTTCGTTGTCTTCTCGCGCATGATGATCGTGCAGAGCAGCAACGTAAAGGGCGCGCAGTCTCAGGCGAGATATGCGGTTGCGGCGTCGCTCATGCTGCGGCAATGTCGCAGCGTCACGCGACCGTCTGCAGAAGTCGCGAACAGAGGGGAGCTTATGATGGGTATCGCCGCAACCTTTCCGAGGGAAAGCACCCGGAAGGGTGCTCGCGCACGACATTCGCGGCAAATTGCGACCGCTCTTTTGCTCGCGGCGACGGCCGTTTTTGCCCACGTCGCAGCCGCAATCGCATCAGATTATCCCGAGCGCCCCATCCAAATCGTGGTCCCCTATCCGGCGGGCGGCGCAGTCGATGCGGTCGCGCGATTGCTCCAGGATGGCATGCAGAAGCAGCTCGGCAAACCTGTACTGGTGGTGAATCGGCCGGGCGGCAATACGATCGTCGGGACGGAGTATGTCGCGCACGCCAATCCCGATGGCTACACCATCGCGATGGTAAGCTTGCCGCACGTCGCCAACTTCACGCTCTTCAAGCACATGCCGTACTCGCAAAGTGATTTTGCGCCGATTACGGAAGTCACGAACACGCCGAGCGTCCTGGTGGTCAATCCTTCACTGCCGGTGAATTCGCTCTCTGAATTTATCGCCTACATAAAGACCCACCCGGGGCACATCAATTACGGTACGTTCGGGGTCGGCAGTTCCGCCCATCTGACGGCTCTACTCTTCGAATCGAGGATCGGGCAAAAGCTCGTCGCGATCCACTATCACGGCGGTGCCCCGGCGGCGGTCGCGGTGATGACGGGCGAAATTCAGTTTGAATTTGGCACGCCGCTCTCGGTGAAGGCCGGAATAGACGCCGGCAAGCTCAAACCACTCGCCGTCGCATCCAAAAAGCGCCTCCCCTTTCTACCCAAGGTGCCGACAATGACCGAGGCTGGCCTCGATTTCGTCAGCGGCGGCTGGTTTGGTCTGCTTGCTCCGGCCGGCACACCGCAGCCGATCGTCGAGAAGCTCTACGGTGCTGTCAAAATGGCGATGGCCGAGCCCAAGGTCGTTAGCGTCCTTGATCAATCAGGCACCGAAATCGTCGTGACGTCGCCGGCTGAATTTGGCCGGTTTATCACCGAAGAGACCGAGGCCTGGCACAAGATCTTGGGCGGCATTTCGGTCGGTAAGGAATAGAAGGCCGGCGTAAGCCCAGCGGTCCGCTCGCATGTCGGCTCATGGAGAAACGCTGTCCATGCGCCTTGCACTTGCGTCGGGCCTTGCTAACGTGGGGAAAACGTGAGGCGACAGGAGAATAGCCGTGCTGGATAAGACGCAAGCAGCCGAGAAAGTATGTCTGCTCAAACCCGACGAAGCGACAGGCGAGATTGCCGAGATATTCGAGGATATTCGCCGCGTGAAGGGGCCGAATTTCCTGACTCCAACCTGGGGTTTCTTCGCGCTTGACGTCGACCTCCTGCGGCATTGGTGGGGTCTGACCAAGCGCCTGCAAATGGCGTCGGGCGCGCTACCGAAGCCCCTGCTTAACAGCATTTCGTTGGTATGCGCGGCGGAAGTCGATTGTCCGCGCTGCATCAACAACCATCAGACGCATCTGATCGAGCACTTCGCCATGACCGAAGCCGACGTGGTCGAAATCCTGAATTTCGAGACCTCGACCAAGGTCGATGCGAAGACCAAGGCGGTACTGCGGTTCGCCCGTAAGGTTGCATTCGCCGAGGGTACCACCGAAGAGGATTTTGCGGAGCTGCGGCGCCACGGCATCAGTGACGTCGGCGTCGCCGAGATCGTCTCGATGGCGATGCTGGAATCGGGCATGGCTCGCCACGCGGTCGGCGTCGCGCCGTTTGAGGACGGTGACCAGTGGCCACGCGACAATCTCCCAGAGTCCGGTCTATGCCGCAAACGTCAACCGCTGAGCGTTTTATCGCCGACTGTGCCGACGGATGATGAGTGAAACGATAGCGGGAGCGGTAACCCTGGTCGGCGACTTCATCTCCGCCGACGAAATCCTGCCCGCGCGCCACTCGTTCGTCGCGCCGGAAGAAATGGCACAGCACGTGCTCGCCGAAGTATCGGCGCAGGTGAATGCCGCCGTGCGGACGCGGCCGATCATCGTCGCGGGCGAAGCATTCGGCTACGGGACCGGCCGTGAATCGCCGGCACGCGCTTTGCGCGCAGCCGGTATCAGGGCGATTGTCGGCGGCCCCTTCGCCCGCATGTTCTTCCGCAATGCGATCAACAACGGCGTGTTGCTGCTGGATTGTCCCGGGATTGGCAGTTGTGGCATCGGCAGCGGCGACGACCTTGAAATCGAAGTTGCGACCGGCGCCATTCATTGGCGGGAGCGCACATTCCAGGCCATGCCGGTGCCGGACATCATCCGCAATATTGTCTCAGCCGGAAGCCTGATCGATTATGGGCGCGCGTTGCTTGCTTCGCGGCGCGGCGGAGGCTCCCACCCATGATCGGTCAAACCATTGCGCAGAAGATTCTCGCGCGCAAAAGCGGCCTCTCGGCAGTCGCTCCGAACCAGATCGTCGAAGTCACACCGGACTTCTGCTACTCGCACGATTATGCGATCTTCGCCATTGACGCCTTCACACAGATGGGGGCTGAAGCCGTAGTCGCGCCCGAGCGGCTGGCGGTGTGTCTCGATCACGGATTTCCGGTCAACACCGCACGCGATGCTAATAATCACATGCGGGTTCGCGAGTTCGCTCGAAAGCACAAATTCCGCGCATTCTTCGAGGGCGGAACGGGGATCGCGCATCAGGTGATGCTGGAAAAAGGGCTACTTGTCCCTGGCGCCCTCGTGCTCGCGAGTGATTCCCATACACCATCAGGCGGTGCAGCCGGCGCGTTGGCGATCGGGATCGGCGAAATCCGAACTCGCCTTTGTGTGGGCGGTCGGCCGCACCTGGCTCAAGGTTCCCGAGACCATCCGTGTCACGCTTACCGGCGAACTGGCGCCGGGCGTGCAGGCGAAGGACGCGACGTTGAGTCTGGTCGGACGCCTCGGCGTACTCGGCGCCGGATACAAGGCGATCGAATATCATGGCGCCGGCGCCGGCACGCTGTCCATTTCGGAACGCTTCACATTTTGCAACATGACCGCGGAAGTCGGCGCCAAGTGCGGGGTCTTCCCGCACGATGACATCACGGAAGAATTCGTCCGCGGGCGCGCACAATTTCCTTACGAACCAATCCGGCCTGATATAGACGCCGCATATTGCTGCGAGGTCCGGCTGGATCTTGGCAAAGTTGAGCCAATGGTGGTGTTGCCCGGCCGCGAAGACCGCGGCGTGCCGGTGAGCGAAGCCGCCGGACGCAAGATCAATCAGGTGTTCATCGGCTCGTGCACGAATGCGCGGTCCGACGATCTCGCCCTTGCCGCGCGGGTTCTGAAAGATCGGCGCGTCCATCCGGACGTGCGTTTACTGGTGGTCCCGGCGTCCCGGCAGGTGGAGCTCGACGCCACCCGCAATGGCGATTTGGCGGTTTTGCTCGAGGCCGGCGCCACCCTCATGCCAAGCGGTTGCGCCGTCTGCGCAGGCGCGCACCAGGGTGTCCTTGGCGACGGCGAAGTTTGCCTGTCGACCAGCAACCGCAACATGCCCGGCCGGATGGGCAACAAAAAGGCTGAGATCATGCTGTGCAGCCCCGCGACCGCCGCTGCCAGCGCCGTCACCGGCGTGGTTACCGATGCGCGCGACATGCTGTGATGAATTCGATGCGACAGTATCACTCCGCAACAACGACCTGAGCAACGGGCAAGGCACGATGACGAAGATCAAATCCAGACCTGCTGATGTCGAGATCGATTTGGGTCGCTCCGCCATCGTGGTTGTCGACATGCAGAACGCTTACGCCTCGAAAGGCGGTATGCTCGATCTTGGTACCGGCATCGATGAGGCTCGGATTCGCCCAGTAATCGGGGCGAACAAAAAGCTATTGGAGGCTGCAAGAGCGGTCGGCGTGAAGATCGTTTATCTGCAATTCGGCTACAAACCCGATCTGAGCGATGCCGGTGGTCCCCAATCGCCCAACGTCCGCAAGCAGATGGCGTTCAAACTTATCAAGGAACGCCCCGAGGTGCGTGACAAGCTGATCATTGAGGGAACGTGGGGCTGGCAGATCATCGATGAGCTGAAACCCGCGCCGGGCGACGTCGTTGTGCAGAAGCCGCGTTACAGCGGTTTTGCCGGCACCAATCTCGAAGAGCGGCTGCACGGGCTTGACATACGCTATCTGTTTTTCACCGGTGTCGCCACCAATGTCTGTGTCGAAAGCACTGCGCGCGAAGCTTATTTTCGCGAGTTCTGGCCGATTCTAATCGAGGACGCGATGGACCATACCGGTCCCGACTTCGTCCGCCAGGCTACGCTCTACAATTTCGAGTCCAAGATGGGCTGGGTAACGCGAACCGATGACGTGCTGAGCGCGTTTGGCGCTTAGCCCGACAAGCGTATTGTTGCAACGCGTTTATTCGCTGTGTCGCCTCGCGGACGTGCAAGGTGTCCGTCGGAGGCGGTGCTGTCGTGGCCGATCTGCTCCTCCTACTCCAGAAGAGTAAGCAGCCCTGCAAGTAGTTGGATCGGCCGCGGTGGGCAGCCCCGGATGTGCAGGTCGACATGCACGACCTTACTGAGGCCGCCAACAATTGCATAGCTGCCGGCGAACAGCCCACCGTCCGCGGCGCAGTCTCCGACCGCGACGACCCATTTCGGATCAGGCGTCGCGTTATAGGTGCGCTCCAGAGCTTCGCGCATGTTTCTGGTGACCGGCCCAGTCACCATAAGAACGTCGGCGTGCCGCGGGGACGCGACGAAACGCAAGCCAAAGCGTTCGAGATCGTAGAAGGCGTTGTTGAGCGCGTGGATTTCAAGTTCGCAGCCATTGCAAGAGCCCGCGTCGACCTCGCGGATGGAAAGACTTCGGCCAAGCTTGCGCCGTGCGGCACGGTCCACATTCGCAGCCAGTTCAGCCAGTGCCGCATCGTCAGGTACTGGTGGCCGTTCGGTCAGCGGGCGGTGCGTCAGGCTTTCAAGTAAAGTTCGGCGCATCCCCGGCTCCTAGAGATCATGGCCCGAATAGGAACAATTGAACGACTTGTTACACAGCGGAAAGTCGGCGACGATATTGCCCTCGATCGCGGTTTCGAGCAGCGGCCACTGAAACCACGACGGGTCACGCAGGTGACAACGCTCGACGCGGATGCCGTCGAGCCGCACCCAGGCTAATACGTCACCGCGAAATCCCTCAGCAAGTCCCAACCCCTCGCCTGCCCCGACAGCGATTGGGACTCGAATGGGACCACTCGGCAGGCGCTCAATGATCTGATCGATCAGCCCAAGGCTTTGCTCGACTTCGCGGATGCGCACCCAGACACGGGCATCGACGTCGCCCGCCGTGAATGAGGGCACGCTAAAGGTGAGTTGATCATAGGGGGCATAGCCGGGCGCCTTGCGGGCATCGACGTTGCGCCCGCTGGCGCGCCCGACAAAGCCTCCGGCGCCGAACCGCCGCGCCAGTTCGCCGGTTACGATTCCAGTTGCGACGGTACGGTCCTGCAGCGAGGCGGTATTGTCGTAGAGTTCGACGAGACGTGGAAAGCGCCTGCGGATTTCCTGAAGAGCGTCGCGGATGCCTGTCGCACCGGCCGCATCAAGGTCCACAGTGACGCCGCCGGGCGCGACGCGATCCATCATCAGACGATGGCCGAATGCAGCGTCGGCTGCGCGCAATACGCGTTCGCGCAAGATGCCGCAATGGGCGTGCATGAGGGCAAACGAAGCGTCATTGCAGATGGCGCCGATATCGCCGAGATGGTTGGCAAGGCGTTCAAGTTCCGCCATCAGCGCACGCAAATATTGCGCACGCGGCGGCACGCCGGTCTTGAGCGCAGCCTCGATCGCATGCCCGAAGGCAATGCCATAGGCCACGGTGCTGTCACCTGAGGTGCGGGAGGCCAACTGCGCTGCACGCTCGATGGTCGCTCCCGTCATCAGGGATTCGACGCCTTTATGGACATAGCCGAGGCGCTGTTCGAGCCGGGCCACGGTTTCGCCGCCGGCGGTAAAGCGGAAGTGACCAGGCTCGATAATTCCTGCGTGCACGGGTCCAACCGGTATCTGATGCAGGTTCTCGCCCTCCACGGGCAGAAAGGCGTAAGCCGTCCGCCCATCTGAAGCTGCGCTGCGAGCGCCCAGCGGATGCCGAACATCCCAAAAGCCGAGATCGAGCCACGGACGCATATCCGGTGCGTCCATCGGTTCGAGTCCGAACAAACTGAAAATCGCGCGCTCAAAACGAATGGCGGGGGGATGCGAGGCGCCGACCGAAGGAAAGTTGCCGGCCGGACACTCTATCGTGGCGACAGCAATATCGCGCGCGTCCTCACTCATGACCGCCATGTGGACTGCGGGCACCGCCGCCTTGTCTCCCCAAAGCCCCAGCAGCGTCGCGCGGCCTTCCGCAAGTTCACGAGCCACGCTGCGCCAAGCTTCGGCGCTAACGACAACGCGGGGATAAGGCCGATGCGCCGCGACCGGCCTTCCTTGCAGAAGAATGTCAGCCAGCTGCGGCATCGTTTATCCGAGTAGTCCAGCGACGTTGTGAAACCAGGCAACGAGCGCCGGCGGCATATAGACGCCGGCGACGAATACCAGTGTGAGATGGGCAAACATCGGCACGTAGGAGGCACGCGCCTTGGCGGCAGGGCCGCGGGGCTCGCCGAATGCAATGCTGTTGAGTCGCAGAAACAGTCCGCCAAGAGCGACGAGGAGACCAAACACCAGAACGATTGCCAGGAGCGGCGCACGGGCAAAGGTCGAGGTAACGACCAGAAACTCGCTCATGAAGATCCCAAGCGGCGGCAAGCCCGCGATGGCGACGACGCCCAGGATCAGACCCCAGCCGAGCAACGGATGCGTCTCGGTGAGCCCGGCCATGTCGGCAATACGCTGCGTGCCCTTGACCTGCGTCACGTGGCCGACAGCGAAGAAGATCGCCGACTTGGTCAACGAATGCATGGTCATGTGCAGAAGACCGGCGAAATTGGCGAGTGGGCCGCCCATGCCGAATGCAAAGGTTATGATACCCATATGCTCGATCGACGAATACGCGAACAGCCGTTTGATGTCGCGGCGGCGGTACAACATGAAGGCGGCGAACACGAGCGACAGAAGACCAAGCGTGACCATCAAGGGTCCCGGCGCCAACGCAGCAGGATTCGCGGCCAGCAGTATTTTGAAGCGCAACAACGCATAGAGCGCGACGTTAAGCAGCAGTCCCGACAAGACCGCCGAGATCGGGGTCGGTCCCTCAGCATGGGCGTCCGGCAACCAGGCGTGCAGCGGCGCGAGCCCTACCTTGGTGCCGTAGCCAAGCAGCAGAAAGACAAAGGCGAGATCAAGCAGCGCCGGATCGAAGGCGCCGGCACGCTTGACCAGTATGCTCCACACCATGGCGTCGAGGCCTTCGCCGACGACGGGGCGTGCCGCCATGTAGACCAGGATGGTGCCGAACAAGGCGAGTGCGATGCCGACGCTGCCAAGGATGAAATATTTCCATGCCGCTTCGAGGGCTTCGTGGGTACGATAAACGCCAACCATCAGCACCGTGGTGAGCGTGGCGAGTTCGATAGCCACCCACATCAGGCCGATATTGTTGGCAACGAGTGCCAGGTTCATGGCGAACATCAGCACCTGGTACATGGCGTGGTAGAAGCGCACGAACGGCGGGGTCAGCCGTCCGATTTCCAGCTCATGCCCGATATAGCTCGCGCTGAACACGCTGGTGGTGAAGCCAACGAAAGTGGTGAGCACGATGAACGTGCCATTGAGATCATCCACCAGAAGGTAGGCGCCCGGCGCCGGTCGCGTGAAGAACAACGAAAGCGCGCAGAGCAGCGTAAGCGTGGTCGCCAACACATTGATCCGCGCGTTGGCACGGTAGCCCGGCAGCACCGCCAGGAGCGCCGCGGCAAACACGGGAATTAAGAGCACGCCTGTCAGGGCATTGAACGTCATCGGTGTTCTCCTCGGAAGGAGTCGATAACCTGCATGTCGACCGTGTCGAAGCGTTCGCGGATGCGGAACAGAAAGATGCCGATGACGATGAAGGCGATCAGAATCGAGAACGCGACGCTGATCTCGACCACGAGCGGCATGCCCTGCGCACCGGTGGCCGCCAGCACGAGTCCGTTTTCCAGCGACATGAATCCGACGACCTGGCTTACAGCGTTGCGCCGGGTGACCATCATGAGCAGACCTAAAAGCACCACTGATAGCGCAAAGGCGAGATCCTCCTGTGCCAGCGGCCCGGCTTGCCGGGTCACCCGCAACATCACCACCATGGACAGCGCGACCAAGCCCATACCGGCCAGCATGGCGGAGCCGACGCCCACCACCTTTTCGATCTCACGGTGGATGCCAAGCTTGATGATCATGCGATGCAGCGCGACCGGGATAATAAGCGCCTTGAAGACGAGTGCGATCGCGGCAGTCACGTAGAGGTGCGGCGCGTCTTGAATGAAGGCTTGCCAGGCAACCGATGCGGCGAGCACCAGCGCATGCGCCGCATAAACATTCAGGAGCGAAGAGAGGCGGTCCTGGTACAGTTCGAGGAAGCTGATCAGCACCAGCGAGCCGGCCAGAACGTGCGCCATCTGGAAGTCGAACGTCTGCATCAAAAGCTCCCCGAGACGAACAGCAGGAGCGTGGCAAGCAGGCCAAGCATCAGCGCCGCACCGAGAAATTCCGGCACGCGAAAGACTCGCATCTTGGCAATCGACGTTTCGAACAGCGCCAGCAGGAAGCCGCCGACCGCGAGCTTGCCGGCATAAGCCGCAATGCCAACCGCGAGCGCCAGAAGGGACGCTGCACCCGATGCGATACCCCAGGGCGCGAACAGGCAGGCGATCAGGGAGGCGTAGAGGATAAGCTTCAGCGACGCGGCAAGTTCGATCAGCGCCAGATGCCGGCCCGAATATTCCAGCACCATCGCTTCGTGGACCATGGTCAGCTCAAGGTGCGTCGCCGGGTTGTCGATCGGGATACGGCCATTCTCCGCAATCGCCACCATGATGAGCGCGATAAGCGCGAGTCCGAGCGATGCCCGCAGCCCGACGTTCGAAGAGCTCATGAAGGCAGCAATGGTGGAGAGCTGGGTCGAGCCGGCAACCAGCGCCAAGGTGAACACGATCACGATCATCGCCGGCTCCGCGAGCGAGGCGATCATTACCTCGCGGCTCGAACCGATGCCGCCAAAGCTCGTGCCAACATCGAGGCCAGCCAGGGCGAGAAAGAAGCGCGCACTGCCAAGGAGCGCGATGATCGCGATGAGATCGGCCGACCAGGAGAACAGCAGCCCGGTGCGAAAAGTCGGCACCAGCGATGCCGCCACCCACGTGACAGCAAACACGATGTACGGAACGACGCGGAACAGCCAGGACGCGCTTTCGGCGAGGACAACCTCCTTGCGGGAAAGCCTGAGAAGATCGCGGTAGGGCTGCATGAGCGGCGGGCCGCGCCGCCGCAATAGTCGCGCCTTCACCTTGCGCACGAATCCGGTGAACAGCGGCGCCAGCAACAGCACCAGCAGCATCTGCGTGCCCTGAACGGCGAGATCGTGGATCAAGACCATACAGCGAGGACCAGAAGCAGAATGACCAGCGCACTGAAAACGAGCGTGAGAAACTGGCGGATACTGAGGAACTGCAGACGGTTGAGACGGTCGGCGGCACGCCCGATCGCGACGGCAAGCGGGGCATAGAGGTAATCCCAAACAGGATCGTGCAATTCCACCTTGAGCCAGGCCGGGCGTGTGTCGCCGGGCGCCGGCATTCCGGCAGCTTCTCGAGCCTGAAACACAACGCTGCCGAACACGCGGCGGATCGGCTGCGCAAAGCTCGTTGCCGAGTATTGGGTGACCGGGCTGTCCTCGGGATAGCCGCAATCCCAGGCTGGCGCGCGACGCAGGCGGTTCGAGGCGAAGCGGTGGATCGCAAACGCGGCCAGTACGCCGGATATCACGATGAACAAGAACACCAAGAGTCCGTCATACGAGCTTCGGCTGGCGGCGATCGGAATTATCGAGAGCCACTGCAATCCGCTCTGCACCGGCATGCGGGCACCGACGAGCGCGGAACTCACCGGCGCGAGCGCATCGATAAACAGGCCGGGCAGCACGCCGGCGATCAGACATAGCGCCGCCAGAAGCATCATGGCGGCGAGCGACCAGGAATTGGCTTCCGTCGCACTTTCGGCGGCGCGCGTCCGCGGCCGGCCAAGGAACGTCACGCCGTAGGCTTTGACGAAACATGCAGCGGCAAGCGCAGCCGATAGCGCGAGCAATGCTCCCACCGCGGGCACCAACAGCTTTAGTCCCCACGATGGCAGCTGCGGACTCAGCAGAATCGCCTGAAACGTCAGCCATTCGGACACAAAGCCGTTGAGCGGCGGCAGAGCCGAGATGGCCGCGCAGCCAACGAGAAAAGCGAATGCCGTCTGCGGCATCCGGTGGATAAGGCCGCCCAGATGCTCCATGTCGCGCTCACCAGTGGCGTTGAGCACGGCCCCGGAGCCGAAAAACAAAAGGCTCTTGAACACCGAATGATTGAAGACGTGGAGCAGCGCGGCGGTGAACGCCAAAGCCGCAGCAAACGGCACCTCGAAGGCTTTGAAGGCCAGTGCGAGCCCGAGCCCGACGAAGATAATGCCGATATTCTCGACGGTGTGATAAGCGAGAAGCCGTTTCAGATCGTGCTGCATGAGCGCGTACAGCACACCCATGACGGTCGTGATGCCGGCTAGGCCGAGCACCACGACACTCCACCACCACGCGGGAGGGCCGGCGAGATCGAAGACGATCCGTACAAAGCCATAGACGGCAACCTTGGTCATAACGCCGCTCATAAGGCCGGAGACATGGCTTGGCGCAGCGGGGTGCGCGAGCGGCAGCCAGACATGGAGCGGCACGATGCCGGCCTTCGATCCGGCACCGAGCAGCGCGAGCAGCAGCGCCAGCGCTCCAATCGCCGCTGACGGAGACGCCGCCCGCAGCGCCGCGAACGCGTAGTGGCCATCGGGACCGGCGAGCAGGCCGAAAGCCAGCAACAGGCACAAGGTGCCGAAACTCGCCATGACCAAATAGATAAAGCCGGCCCGCGCATTCTCGGGCAGGCGATGGTGTGCCATCACCAGTGCCCAGGAAGTGAGCGACATGAACTCCCACGACAGCAGAAAGGTGAAGGCGTCGTCGGCCAGCACCACGCAGGCCATGGCGCCGAGAAACGCCGGATAGAACGGCAGCACCCGCCCCGGCGCCGTTTCGTGCTTTCCATAACCGAGCGCAAACAGGCTTGCGCCGGCCGCGCCGAGATCGACCACCGCCAGGAAGAAGGCCGAGAGCGCATCGAGACGGAAGTGCGCGCCAAGCCAGGGAATGCCCAGCGGCAGAGCGACAGCTTCAGGGGGCGCTGCCGCGAGAAGATGGGCAAGAGCGGCAACCAGGGAAACTGTCGAAGCGGCCAGGCTGGCGCCGTAGATAAGAGGTGAACGCGCGGCCTTGGCACGTCTGATCGCGACAGCGAGAGGGCCGAGTGCGAGCAGGAATGCAGCGCACCCTAAAGCGAGCGTCAGGATCACGTCGGCGCCCTCTTGAGCCTGATGCCCCGCCCACCACCATGGCTGGTCGCATTATCGGAAATGAGCTCGATGTCGAGCGCATCGAGGGCCGCTACGAGCTTCATGAGGGAGTCGACGTTGCCCCGGATCACACCATCGCTTGCTTCCATCCGCTGGATGGTCGGCAGCGAAAGTCCGGCCGCCTCTGCAAGCTGGCGTTGGTCTATCCCGAGAAGGGCGCGAGCGGCACGTAGTTGCCCAGCAGTAATCATTCGGGCCCATCAGCCTCATGGACAGAATCGATATATTGGAGTATAGAATATATCTTATGATGTTTCAAGCATCATTTTATAGTGACCAGTCATCATCCCTGGTTAGGGTGGACGGTGGGGTATGAAATCAGGACGCGCAGACATCGACGCGTTCGATCGGGCGTATTGCGATCGAATTCGCGACGCCGTCTGGCAAGCCATCATTGCGGCCTCCCGCGATTCCGGCACCCAGATCGCGCAGCTGCGCAATTATGAAATCTACGACGCGCTGCTTCAGTTGCAGGCCATGATCCTTGCGAGTTCCAAGGAGGCAGGGTCGCCGGCGAAGATGCGCGGCATCGGCAATGAATTCGCCAAGAGACTTTCGCGCCTCGTTGCCGAGTTTAAAAAATCGTATGACCGCGACGGAGCGCCGTTCGGCATCATCCATACTGACGAGATTCAATAGTCCGATAGCCGACCGCGTTTTTCCTGTGCGGAATTTCAATGACCGGTTGGCTGGGGCGGGAGGATTCGAACCTCCGAATGGCGGAATCAAAATCCGCTGCCTTACCACTTGGCTACGCCCCAAATCGCGGCTGGAATCCGCGCTGGCGGCCGCAAGATAGCGACGCACATCCGCCGGATCAATGAGCGTGGTGTTGCCGAAACGCTCCTTATTATAATGTATGCAGCAAGAGCCAATGCGGGCTGCCGCCGCGCCGCCCTTTTGGCAGCGCGGCCGAGGGAAAGCACCATGTCCGATCAAGTCCTCGTGGCCGACGCCGGCGCGGTGCGGACCATACGGCTGAACCGGCCGGACAAGAAGAACGCGCTGACCTCGCCGATGTACGAAGTCATGACTCGGGCGCTTGCCGAGGCGGCGCAAAGCGATGCCATCCGCGCCATCGTGCTGGCCGGTTCGCCTGGCGCATTCTGCGCCGGGGCCGACATCGGCGAATTTCTCGAATCCGCGCAAACCGACGGCCTGCGGCCGAAAACAGTCGCGTTTCTCCACGCGCTGGCGCGCAATCCGAAGCCGCTCGTGGCCGCAGTCGACGGCCTTGCGGTCGGCATCGGCACCACCCTGCTGCTGCATTGCGATTACGTCGTCGCCGGCAGCAACGCGACTTTCACCACGCCATTCTCGCGGCTTGGCTTGATCCCGGAAGCCGGCTCGAGCCTGCTGGCGCCGCTGCGCATGGGCCACGCGCGGGCCTTCGCGATGCTCGCCATGGGCCGGCCGCTGTCGGCTGCGGCCGCCAAAGAAGCCGGCATCGTCAATGAGGTCGTGGATCCTGCCGAGGTCGATGAGGTGGCGCTCAAGGCCGCCCAAGACATCGCCGCCCTGCCGCCCGGCGCCATCGCGGTGTCGCGGCGCCTCATTCGCGGTGAAATTGACGATGTGGTCGCGCGGATCGATATTGAAATCGAATTGTTTCGAAAACGCTTGCAGTCCGACGAGGCACGCGCCGCATTCGCGGCCTTTCTGTCGCGCAAGAAGTGAGGGGCGATGGGACTTGCCGGCAAGACGCTTTTCATCACCGGCGCATCGCGCGGCATCGGCCTTGCGATCGCGCTGCGCGCCGCGCGCGACGGGGCCAACATCGCCATAGCGGCGAAAAGCGCAACGCCGCATCCGAAACTCGTCGGCACCATTTACACCGCCGCCGATGACATCGAGCGTGCCGGCGGCAAGGCGCTGCCTCTGGTCGTCGACGTGCGCGACGAGGCCACCGTCAAGGGCGCGCTGGAGCAGACGGCGCAGAAATTCGGCGGCATCGATATCGTGGTCAACAATGCCAGCGCGATCTCGCTCACCTCCGTCGCCGACACCGACATGAAGCGCTTCGATCTGATGCACCAGATCAATGCGCGCGGCACCTTCGTGGTTTCCAAATGGGCCCTGCCCTATCTGGAACAGGCCGCCAACCCGCACATCCTGATGATCTCGCCGCCGCTCGACATGAAGGAAAAATGGTTCGCGCCGCATACCGCCTATTCGATGGCCAAGTTCGGCATGAGCCTCGTGGTGCTGGGACTCGCAGGCGAATTGCGCGACAAAGGCATCGCGGTGAACGCACTGTGGCCGCGCACCATCATCGCCACCGCCGCAATCAAAAATCTGCTTGGCGGCGATGAACGCATACAGCAGGCGCGCAAGCCCGACATCATGGCTGACGCGGCCTATGCGATTTTCAACACGCCGGCGCGCGAATTCACCGGGCGCTTTCTGATCGATGACAATTTTCTGGCGACCCGCGGCATCACCGATTTCGACCATTACCGCGTCGACCCCAGCAAAGACCTCGCGGCGGACTTTTTCCTGCCCGCCGACATCGCGCCGCCGCCCAACGTCCACACGGTCGAAACCTATGGAGATCGCCGATGACATATCGCGCTCCGCTTGCCGACATCGGCGCCGCCCTCAAATCCGCCGCGGCCGTCCCCGCTGCGATCGACGAAGGCCTGTTCGGCGATCTCACCATGGAGGATGTCGATGCGATTCTGACCGAGGCCGGCCGCTTCGCCGCCGAAGTCATCGCGCCGCTCAATCGCATCGGCGACACTGTCGGCACGCCGTTCAAGGACGGCGTGGTGACCACGGCTCCGGGCTGGAAGGAGGCCTACAAAGGCTGGTGCGACGGCGGCTGGAACGGGCTCGCGGCTCCCGCCGAATGGGGCGGCCAGGCGCTGCCGCAGACGCTCAGCATGGCGTGCCAGGAAATGTGGAACTCCGCCTCGATGGGGTTCGCCGTCGGCCCGCTCCTGACCATCGCGGCGGTTGATGCGCTTTACGCGCACGGCTCGGAGACGCTCAAGAAAACCTATCTGAAAAAGCTCGTGTCCGGTGAATGGACCGGGTCGATGCAACTCACCGAGCCGCAGGCCGGCTCCGATGTCGGCGCGCTGCGCACACGCGCCGAGCGCGCACCCGACGGCAGCTACCGGCTCAAGGGACAGAAGATCTTCATCACCTACGGCGAGCATGATCTCACCGACAACATCATCCATTTCGTGCTCGCCCGGCTGCCCGACGCGCCGCCCGGCACGCGCGGCATCTCGCTGTTTCTGGTGCCGAAATTCCTGCTCAACGCCGACGGTTCGCTCGGCGCCCGCAACGACATCCGCGCCCATTCGGTCGAGCACAAGCTCGGCATCCATGGCTCGCCGACCTGCACCATGATGCTGGGCGATCGCGACGGGGCAATCGGCTACCTGATCGGTGAGGAAAACGCCGGCATGGCGTGCATGTTCACCATGATGAACCGCGCGCGGCTTGCCGTCGGCCTGCAAGGCGTCGGCATCGCCGAATGCGCCACGCAGCAGGCCCTCGCCTACGCGCGCGAGCGCAAACAGGGCCGCACCGCCGGCATGAAGGCAACCGAGTCGGCGCCGATCGTCGCGCATCCCGACGTCCGCCGCATGCTTTTGTCGATGCGGGCCTTGACCGGCGCCGCGCGCGCCATCTGCTACGCCACCGCGATCGCGCTCGATCGTTCCGAGCGGAGCAAGAATGACTTGGCGCGCAGAGCAGCGCACGAGCGCGCCTCGCTGCTGACGCCGATCGCCAAGGCATTTTCGTCCGATATCGGCATCGAAGTCGCGTCGCTCGGCGTGCAAGTACACGGCGGCATGGGCTTCATCGAGGAGACCGGGGCGGCGCAGCTTTATCGCGATGCGCGGATTGCCGCGATCTACGAAGGCACCAACGGCATTCACGCCATCGATCTCGTCACCCGCAAGCTGCCGCAGTCCGGCGGCGCCGCGGTCGCGGCCCAGATCAAAGAACTGCGCGGCATCGTCGAGGCGGTGCAAGCGAGCAACGATCCGGCCTTGGGCTGGACCGCCGTGCGGCTCGGCGACGCCGTCGAGAGTCTCGCCCGCGCCACCGCGTGGATGCTCGGCCGCGGCCCCACGGAAGCCGACGCGGCACTCGCAGGGGCAACGCCGTATCTGCGTCTCTACGGGCTCGCTAGCGGCGGCTGTCTGCTGGCCAACGAGGCGCTTGCTGCTTCGCGGACCGGCGACGACGCCGCAGCGCGCACCGTGCTGGCGCGATTTTTCGCCGAGAATTTCGCCGTCCAGGCCGGCGCGCTGGAGCGCACGGTGATCGAAGGCGCTCCGGGCCTTCTGGGCGGCGACGCTGCGCTGGCATAGAAAAAATACACGCGGCGCGGATTGCTCCAACTTCCGCTCATTCCCGCGAAAGCGGGAATCCAGAGGCGCCCACCAGCTTACCGCAAAGGCCACTGGGTCCCCGCTTTCGCGGGGACGAGCGGACGAAATCGCGCGCCAGTCGCATTCTCGGAACACACATAACGGGTTTCGCCCGCGCTCATCCCGTCCTACATTGCAAAAATGTCCACTCTCCTCATCACCCACCCGGCCTGTCTCGATCACCTGACGCCCGACGGCCATCCGGAACGGCCAGACCGGCTGCGCGCCGTCGAACACGCACTGGAGGCGGAGAAATTCCAGGCACTCGCGCGCGTCAGCGCGCCGCTGGCGCCCCTCGAAATCGTCGCCCTGTGCCATCCGATGGACTATGTCGAGGAAATCCGCGATGCCTCGCCCACCGAAGGGCTGGTGCATATCGACGCCGACACCTCGATGTCGCCCGGCACCTTCGAGGCGGCGCTGCGCGCAGTCGGCGGCGGCATGTACGCGGTCGACGAAGTGATGACGAAAAAGGCCGCCAACGCCTTCGTCGTCACGCGCCCGCCCGGCCATCATGCCGAGACCGCGCGGCCGATGGGCTTCTGCCTGTTCGACAACGCCGCCATCGCGGCGCGCTACGCGCAGAAGAAACACGGCATCGCCCGCGCCGCGATCGTCGATTTCGACGTGCATCACGGCAACGGCTCGCAGGAGATTTTCTGGTCCGATAAATCGGTGATGTATTGCTCGACGCACCAGATGCCGCTGTTTCCCGGAACCGGCGCCACGGGCGAATCCGGCGATCACAACACCATCGTCAATGCACCACTGCGCCCCGGCGACGGCGGCGAGGTATTTCGCGAGGCTTTCGAAAGCCGCATCCTGCCGCGGCTTGCGGATTATCGCCCCGAACTGATCGTCATCTCTGCCGGCTTCGACGCCCACTACCGCGATCCGCTCGCCAACATCAATCTGGAAGAAGAGGATTTCGCCTGGGCGACGCAGAATCTGATGGACGTCGCCGACCGCTTTTGCGACGGCCGCGTCGTATCGATGCTCGAAGGCGGCTACGACCTGCAGGCGCTGGGCAACTCGGCCGCCGCGCACGTCACCGCTCTGATGCGCGGATAAGAGCGCATTGACTTTCCACTCATTCCCGCGCAAGCGGGACTCTGCAAAGAGGCTGCCATGGCGCAGAACGACAGCAAACAACCAGTTGACATCGCGCAGATGCCGTTCGAGCGCGCGATCGAGGAACTGGAAACGATCGTCAAGCGGCTCGAAGAGGGCAAGGTGCCGCTCGAAGAATCCGTCGCCATCTATGAGCGCGGCGAGGCTCTCAAGCGCCGCTGCGAGGATCTGCTGCGCCAAGCCGAGGCGCGCGTGGAAAAGATCACGCTCGACGCGCAGGGCAAGCCGACCGGCACCACCCCGCTGGATGTGGAATAGTTCTTCCGCTTGCATCATTTCTACCGCGTCATTGCGAGGAGCCAACGGACCCGCGCGAAGTCGCGCGGTCCGACGACTGGCTCCTCGACGAAGCAATCCAGTACGGCCTCCCGGTTATCGCAAGCCGCCCTGGATTGCTTCGCTCCGCTCGCAATGACGCAAGAGAATCCATTCTCGCGCTGCGCTTTTTGTTCGCGCCCCGAGGTTTGCCGACGATGTCCACGAACGGGCCCCACAAAAGGGGGCGAGCGCCGAAAGGCGCGTACTTAGAGACCGCTCCGCGCAATCCGGGCGTTGCCGCCCGGGCGGGTCGCGGCGCGCGCCGCTTTTGGCGGACGCGCTCGCCTTCCGGCGCTCTACCGCGGTTCTCGCCAAGTTGTTAGGCTTGGCTCAGTCCGGTCCCGCGCTTCATGGCAGCGCCAACGGATGTGACTCCGTCCGCCACCCGGGCAGCCAGCTCCTGGCAGACCGGCGTCGTGGCCGGCCGGGCGAGTTTCCGAACCGCCCGAACGCAGGTTGCGAGACCGCGCCCGGGCACCGCGCTCGCTCCACCTTTCGGATCGCATCCGGAAAGCGCCCTTCGATGAGCGAGCTGATTCGCAACGTATCTTAATTTGCGACAATTGTCAAGTTTAGTCGCCTTAGATGCAACTAACACAATGCCTAGCGTCAGGTTCGGACCGCAAACCCCCGCATTTTGTGGCTCTTTACAAGCTCGAACAAAGAGAGAACGATATGCCGTCTGAACCCCAGTGAAGGAAGCGAATCATGGGTAAGCCGATGACGGGTCCGGACAAACGCAGCGCCTGGCTGAAGAAGCTCGACGAGGAATGTCCCTATCAGGTGGTGCTGCCGCGGCGGCAATTGTTCGACGACAGCGAGATCATGGATTTCCTGATCAAGCATGTCGGCAATTTCGACATGTATGTCGAAGACGATTACGCCGCGTTCGTGCGCTACTGCTTCGAAGATCCGATGGACGCCGAAGTTTTCCGCGCCCGCTTCGAACCGAAGGACGAGCGGTTTCGGCTGGCCGGATAGACCTCGCATGGTCGGGCACGAACCCGATAGCTGCCATGGAAGCGGACATGCTCATCGGTCGAAAAGTGCCATTAGCAACGATATCGCCGACGCCCATCAACCGGCGATGGCATGGTGCTTTATGCTTCCCGACCTGCAGCATCTTTCGTCTGAACCAGTCGTGCTGCAATTCGCAACAAAGCTGTGTTTTGCAGAGTGCTCCACTCACCTTTTTGGATATGCTGTGAAAATGTAATCATGTGACACCACCCTCGTGTGGCACGCGAAGCCGCACTCGGCGCCGGTTGGATTAAGCTTGGAGGGCGCAAACGAGTCAGTCGCTGGGTCATAACCCCACTGGGCATAGGCCCATCCATGGGTTTCCGGGAATCTCTTAGTATCTTTTTCAATGAACGAGACCGTTTTCAGGTTGTCAGGCACCTGCACTAAGTAGGGCGACACGGTGTTTTTTTTAAATGACCACTCGATCTTCGTAACCTTCGAGCCGTCGGGAAAAAGTTGGCCATTGGCGGGAAGGCCGTCCCGAAATGCCTTCATCATCACGTCATTCGCCGCGATCACCTTTAAGCTGGTTTCGGTCTGGCTGACCGCGACATCCTTCCAGTCTTCGTAACCCCTGAAGTCAGACCACGAGAGCCCGTTCGGAATTTGCAGTGAGTACCTGTCCTGTGCCGCAAGGGCCAATCCGCCCAAGGTTGCAAGAAATCCCACTACAGGCAATGCCACGATCAATACAAACGCCGGAAGATTTCTACTTTTCCGCGTCACAGTGCTCGACATGATCAGCCTCCACATTTGAGACCGAGAGAGGTCTCGGCTTGACTTCTAAAAACTGGATTGATTGACCGAACAATCATTCGAAGTCGAAAAAAGGAAGTTTCTTGTTTCAGCGCCCTGCGACGAGCTCTGTTTGCCGGCGCCTCGCCCAGCGGCACGAGCGAGCACTCCGCTTTCAGATGACGAGCGACGAATTCGTTGAACGTTGCTCGTTTCGGACCGGCGACCTCGATGATCCCGTTTTGCGGCGGATCCCTGCGATTACCAACGACAGCGCCGCGCAATCCGCTCACGCTCGGCGCCGTTGATGCGGACGTGTAGTTCGGCCCTAACCCGATAAAGCGATCAGTACTCCCACAGGGCCGGCACCCAACGAAAAACGTCGCCGGCGACCGACGCCCGGCAGACGGAGGGGAAAGGCAAGTGAGTGCCCAGCATCGGCTCCCCGGTCGACGACAGCTCCCGCAAAAGACGGACCCGGACACGAGCCGCCTCCTCAGGGTCGTGCTCGAAGCCGTTGTGCCAATCCGGCTGGTCGAATCCTGCCGGGAGCACGGCGTCGCCGACGAACGTCAGGCGTTCGCCGCCGGACGCCAGTCGGACCACGCTGTGACCGGGCGTGTGGCCGCCCGTGCGAGTGGCGAGAATCCCCGGTGCCACCTCGTACTCCGCCTCAAACGTCCGCAGCTGGCTGCCATACTCGTCCAGAAAATGCCTGGCGGTCGACCGAATCATGTCCTGCATCGATTTCGGCATGGCGGTACGGGAGAAATCGGGCGACCGCCAGAACTCCGCCTCGGCGGACGACACGTGGACTTGTACGTCCGAACGCAGCCGGTCCTTCACCCCGTCGACGAGCAGCCCGCCAACATGGTCAAAGTGCATGTGGGTGAGCACCACGTCGGTCACGGAGGCGAGATCGATCCCGGCGGCCTGCAGTCGCGGGGCCCAGCGCCCAGTTCGCGGATAGTCCGGCGCCTCCTTCCCCAGCCCAGAGTCGATGAGAATGGTTCGGCCGCCGCTGCGCACCACGACCTGATTCAGCGACCATTCGATCCATTCCGGCAGGAACCTGTCGTGCAGCCAGGCTGACAGGACAGCCGGGTCGGCATTGGGGGCCATCGTCTCCGCTGAGATTTGGATCACCCCATCGCTGACCACCAGCACGTCAATCTCGCCGACCCGCAGCGCGTAGCGCGACGGAACCAACTCGTCGGGCCCCGCTTTACCGCGGCGTGAGGTCTTGTCCAATGTCATCGTGCTCATGTTTGTCTCCTGTTGACTACTTCCTCATGGCGTATCGGTCACAGGGCGTGACCTTCTCTCGCGGGCACGGCCGGTCGACACCGCATTACGCGGCGGTCGATTGAATCCGGTGCGCCGGCTGTTCCGCTATAAAGGCGAGGAGTTCAGGGTTAATCGCATCGGCGTGGGTCGTGCACATGCCGTGCGGATACTTCTCGAAGACTTTGAGCTTTCCTTTTTTCAGGAGCTTTATGGAGAGCAGCGCCGAGTCCGCGATCGGGACAATCTGATCGTCGTCACCGTGCATCACGAGGGTCGGCACGCTGATGGACTTCAAATCTTCCGTGAAATCGGTCTCCGAGAAGGCTTTGATGCCGTCGTATTGCGCCTTTGCGCTCCCCATCATGGCTTGGCGCCACCAGTTCTGAATGACCCCCGAAATTGGCTCTACGTTCGGCCGGTTGAAGCCGTAGAAGGGACCGCTCGCGAAGTCGAGATAGAACTGCGCCCGGTTGTCCGCGAGCGCCTTGCGCAAACCATCAAACACCTGCATCGGCAAACCGTCCGGATTAACCGGCGTCTTCACCAAGATCGGCGGCACCGCGCTGATAAGCACAAGCTTTGCGACGCGACCCTGGCGTTGACCGTGTTGCGCGACATAGTGGGTTGCTTCGCCACCACCGGTGGAGTGACCGATATGGATCGTATTTCTCAGATCAAGGTGCTCGAACACGGCGGCAGCATCGGCAGCGTAGCGATCCATGTCATGACCGTCGCTCACCTGCGCCGAGCGGCCGTGGCCGCGCCGGTCATGGGCGATGACGCGATAGCCTTTGCCGATCAAATAGAGCAACTGCGCATCCCAATCGTCGGCGCTCAACGGCCATCCATGGTGGAAGACGATAGGCTGGGCATTCTTGGGGCCCCAGTCCTTGTAATAGATCTGCACACCATCTTTTGTTGTGACCAAACTCATCGCATCGACTCCTCTCCTGCTGTTGAACTTTGCAAGAACGGCAGCCAAGAACGGCAGCTGCGGGCGCGTGGTCTCGAGCCGGCGAATTTTTCGCCGGCATGGGCCGTCGTGCTCTTTTTCCGTCGCCTGATTTCGCGAGCCCCGCCACGCGTCTAATCGTGGACTGATCGGGCTTATGACCGGCCGACATTCGACGCCGGGGCGTATAGTCTTGGATTTAGAAGTTTCTAAACCCGCGGAACCTCACACGGGCACCGCGACTAACGTCTCGGAAATTCACCTGTTCCGAGGAAGGATCAAAATTTTTTGTGACAGTCTACGTTTAATGCGTAATGGAACTCCTCCGCCAAGACTCGTGACGTAGAAATTCACCGGTGCGAGCCTTTTGATGCACAAGCTCGGAAACTTAGTGCTCGCTCACTCGTCGAATCCTTGATTGGTACATTCCGCGACGCGTCTACGCTCGACGTATCGTTCCGCTGCCTGAAAATGCAAAGTCGCCTAAAATGCAAAGTCGTCTAATGCAAACGCATGTATTCGAACAGCGGTATGCCAACAAGACCCGCGATTATTAAAGCCACGAATACCCATACGATCAGCCAAGGCCCTTTCATTGGTGTTCCTCCCCGTATTGCGTAATCGTCCTGCTTAATCGTCGCGGTGCGAACGAATGAGACTTGCGCATTTGTCCGCCGCTCGCTCGACTCCTGCGCTTATCTTTCCAACCGCGACTTGCATCGTCCCAGCCAGCCGGACATAGCCGCATGTCTGCGGATCAACTGCACACCTCCCGACGACCGTCCGAAAGCATCGGAAATAGCGGACATCGCGGTCCGGGCGGTAAGGGGATTGGCTCCTATCTCGCCCAGTTCGGCGGTATCAGGCGGTTGACCCAAGAAACGTGGCTCGACCGTCGGCATGAGATTGCCGATCGCCGCGCCGTAGCCGAAGATGGCCGGGTCGTTCGGATCATTTGGTTCGTCATGTAACTTGAGGAGAGCCGGAATGAATCGCCTTTGCAAGGTCCTGCTGATGGCAGGTGCACCATTGATCGGGATATCGACGTCTCATGCTGACGCGATATTGACCCATCGGATTCCGGCGGCGCTCGCCGCCGAAGCGGTTACCGAAGCCGTTGCGTCCTGCGCCAAACAGGGCTACCGCGAAACCGCCGTCGTGCTCGATGCCGACGGCGCGGTCATTGCCACGCTGCGCGGCGACGGCGCCGGCATTCACACGATCGATAGCGCGCACGACAAGGCCTATACGGCGGTGTCGTTCAAGAACGACACGCTGGCGCTCGCCGACCGCGCCAAGGGCGAAGGGTCGATCGCACCGCTCGCCAAGCTGCCGCATGTCATGTTCTTCGGCGGCGGCGTGGTGATCAAGCTCGGCGACGAAGTCATCGGCTCGATCGGTGCATCCGGAGCGCCGGGCGCCAAGCTCGACGATGCCTGCTCGCATGCGGGGCTCGACAAGATCCGCGATCGATTGAAGTGATTGCAAGCGACTGGCTGGCGCCGCGCGCTCCCATGGTTCGCGGCGCCGGCGCCGTTGATGGCCGCCTGCGCTGTCGGCTGCCATGATGTGGCCGCCAGCGGCGGCGAAGAATGACCTTGGAATAGAATGACGGGGGGCGAATTGATGTGGAACAGCAGCTGGGCCTGGAGCGTGCCGCTGATCGTACTGACCGTGGTGGTTCACGTCATCGGGCTGGGCTTCTTCAATCTCAAAGTGACCCAGATTGTGACGGCGGCGAGGGAACACCGTTACTTCATGTATGTGTTCGCGCTTGGAATCGGCGTCGCGGCGCTTTGGGCGACATTCCTGCACGCCGTCGAAGCCGGGATCTGGGCCGTGATATATCGCATGCTTGGAGCCGCCCCCGATAACGAAACGGCGATGCTGTATTCGCTCAGCGCAATCACGACCTACGGCCATTCACCGCTGTTTCTGACCGGCCATTGGCGGCTCCTGGGCGCGCTGGAAGCTCTCAATGGCATCATCCTGATCGGGCTGACCACGGCGCTGCTCTACGGCACGATTCAAAGGGTCTGGCCGGTCGAGGCCAGAACGCTGCCGCACCTGCCGTGGCCGAAGCGGAAGACGGCCGCCTGATGAAGTTTTCCGCACGGAATTGTTCGAGCTGCTCCGGCCGTCTTTCAGCTCGGCGTATCACGAAGACTGTTCGACCACGGCGACGCCCTTCGCCGGAGCAATTTCATTTCGGCAGCCTTTGCCGCACCTTGCCGATGTCACGCCACGGGTCCTGGCGGAATTGCTTTTTCAGGTTGAGCACCGTGTACTGATTGGCCCCCTTGGTGCGGCTCAATTGCTCCCACGTAAGCGGCGCGGACACCGGCGCGCCGGGGCGCGCGCGGGTGGAATACGCCGCCACCGATGTAGCCTCCCGCGAATTGCGGAAATAATCGATGAAGATGCGGCCGTTGCGCAGCGACTTTGTCATTTTGGCGAGGTAAAGCCGAGGGCTGTCGACCGCCATGGCGACGGCAATCTTCTGCGCGAAATCCTTGGCGGTGTCCCAGTCGGCGTCGGTGATCGGCAGCACCACGTGAATGCCCTTGCCGCCGGACAGTTTAACGAAACTTTCGAGCTTCAGGTCTTTGAGCCGCTCGCGGGTCTCGCGCGCTCCGGCGACAATATCTTTCCAGGACACGCCCTCGCCCGGATCGAGATCGAACACGATGCGATCGCAGGTCTCGAGGCTATCGAGCCGCGAGCCGCGCACGTGAATCTCGAGCGCGCCGGACTGCACCAGCGCGATCAGATCGGCGACGTTTTCCACGGCAATGACGTCGTGATCCTTGCCGGGTACCGTGCGGCGCAACGGTGAGCCCTTGATGTTGGCGGCGATGTGCTTCTGGAAGAACGTTTCGCCGGTTATGCCCTCCGGCGCTCGCACCAGCGACAGGGCGCGGCCGAGAATCTGCGGCTTAATCCAGTCCCACGCCGAGGCGTAATACTCGGCCAGCTGTTTTTTGGTGACGCCATCGTCCGGCCAGTAAACGCGGTCGGGATGGGTGAGACGCACCCCGGCGACGGTGTCGTTGCGCGGCGCGCGCGCCTGCGGCGTCCCGTCATTCGCGGTCGCAGTCCCCGCCGATCGCCGCACCGCTTGCCCACGCGATGACGCGGCCGCCGCGATGGTCGGCCGCTCGCGCACCACTTCGCGCGCCGGCTTGTCCTCGCGCAGGCCCTTATAGGCGGCCTGGCGCAGCAACCCGTCATGGGTGATGCCGCGATACTCGGCCTCGACGACCACGTCGGGCTTCACCCAGATCACATCCTTGCGCCGTTCGGTCTTCGGCACCGCGAGCGGCGGCTGCTCCATGCGCAATTTCTCCAGCCGTTGCCACAGATCGCGCGCGGTCTCGCGCGTATAGCCGGTGCCGACGCGGCCGGCGTAGCGCAGTTCGCCGTCGTCGTGAAATGCCACAGTCAGCGCGCCGATGGCGCGCGGCATCGCGGCTGACGGCGAGAATCCGGCGACGACGAACTCCTGCTCCTGGTGAGCTTTGGTCTTGACGAAATTGTCCGAGCGGCCGGAACGGTACGGCGCGTCGCGTAATTTGGAGATGATGCCTTCCAGATTAAGTTTTTTGGCCTGCTCGAAGACGGCGCGGCCGTCGCCGTCGAAATGTTCGACGTAGCGGATCGGCCCACCCTTATTTGCCGGCAGCAGATTTTGCAACGCGGCCTTGCGCTCGACCAGCGGCAGACCGGTGAGATCGCGCGCGTCAAGATAAAGCAGATCGAATACATTGTAGACGAAGCGATCGCTGCGGCCGGCTTTCAGATCGGTCTGAAGGAGCGAAAAGCTCGACACGCCTTTTTGGTCCTCGACGACAAGCTCGCCGTCGAGCAGCGCTGTATCGGCCTTGAGCCTGGCGACCGCCGCAGCAATCGGCTTGAAGCGGTGCGTCCAATCCTGCCGGTTGCGCGTCAGCAGCGTCACCTCGCCCCGGTCGAGCCGCGCTTCGATCCGGTAGCCGTCGAACTTGACCTCGTGCAGCCACGCCGCGCCGCCTGGCGGCGTGGCGCGCAGCGTCGCGAGGCTCGGCGGAACGAAATCGGGCAAGCCCGCACGCTTGCCATTTTTTGCATCCCTTGCCCGACCAGAGGAGCTTGAGCCAGTTTTCTTCTTCGCTTTTGACTGCGTGTTCTCTCGTGAACTCGATGACGATGTTTTGCGCGGCGCTTTTGCCGGTGAGCCGGACTTGGCTCTCAGGGCACGCAACTCTTCCTTGAAGGCCTGCTGCGACCGTCGCGGCGGGTCGGCCGAGCCGCCGTCGTGGCGGTTGCGGTGCCAGACGCGCTTCCTGCCTTTGCCGCCGGCAATTTCATCCATGGTGCGCCCGCTGGCGGCCGAGTTCGGTTCTTCCTCCAGAACATCCTCGTCACGGGCGCTGCGCGCTTCGCCGTCCTTCGCCTTGATCAGGAGCCAATTGTCGGCGCGCTCGTTCGGCCGCCCGCGCATCCGCACCAGGTGCCAACGGCCATGCAATTTCTCACCGTCCAGATCGAACACAAGGTGTCCCTTGGCGTAGCCCTTGTGCGGATCGCCCTCCGGTTGCCAGGTGCCGCGGTCCCAGATCATGACCGTACCGCCGCCATACTCGCCCTGCGGGATCGTGCCCTCGAAGCTGTTGTATTCGACCGGGTGGTCCTCGACGTGGACGGCGAGCCGCTTGTCGGCGGGGTCGAGGCTTGGTCCGCGGGTGACCGCCCAGCTCTTCATCACCCCGTCGAGCTCAAGGCGCAGATCGTAGTGCAGCCGGCTCGCCGCGTGCTTTTGTATGACGTAACGGTTACCGCCGCCGCCTCGCGCCGCCCGGCCGCGCGGCTCGGGCGTGACACCGAATTTTCGCTTCTTTCGGTAGGCTTCGAGCGCCACGGCGCCTTATCCTTTGGTCTGCAAGAGTTCCGTAACCCTCAGTAATTGCAAGAATTTCGTCATAAAGCGGTCACCGCCATGGCAAAACCACCCGCGAGCCCCTACCATATGCTGGACCGTTTGAGACGTGGGAGTCTTAACCGTAATGAACCCGTTGGGGAGGATAGGAGTTCCCATGATGAGGGAGCTGCAAAATTGCTTCCCACGCGCAGACTGGTGTAAAACCAGGGAAATTTACGTGTGCCGGTCGGTAACTGGGCGCGCACTCAACCCCAATAATGGCCGTTAGGCCAAAGAATCGTGGAGCTTAGCGTGACCGTTCGATCAACTCCTTTGCTCGATATTATCAAAACTCCGGACGATCTTCGCCGGCTCGACGAAGCCCAACTGCGTCAGGTCGCCGATGAGCTGCGTCAGGAGACGGTCGATGCCGTGGCCACCACCGGGGGCCATCTGGGCGCCGGTCTGGGCGTAATCGAGCTGACCGTGGCGCTGCACTATGTGTTCGACACCCCGCGCGACCGCGTGGTCTGGGACGTCGGCCACCAGGCCTATCCGCACAAAATCCTGACCGGGCGTCGCGACCGCATCCGCACCTTGCGTCAGGGCGGCGGCCTGTCCGGCTTCACCAAGCGCGCCGAGAGCGAATACGACCCGTTCGGCGCCGCGCATTCCTCGACCTCGATTTCGGCCACGCTCGGCATGGCGGTAGCGCGCGATCTGCAGCACAAGGACAACAACGTCATCGCCGTGATCGGCGACGGCGCCATGTCGGCCGGCATGGCCTATGAGGCCATGAACAACGCCGGCTCGATGGATTCCCGCCTGATCGTCGTGCTCAACGACAACGACATGTCGATTGCACCGCCGGTCGGCGCGCTGTCGGCCTATCTGGCGCGGCGCGTGTCCGGGCGCGGCTATCATCGCGTCCGCAAGATTTTGCGCCAGATCGCCAAGCACATTCCGAGCAAGACGCTGGAGCAGCGCGCGCTCGCCATGGAACAGTACGCGCGCGGGCTCGTCACCGGCGGGACGCTGTTCGACGAGCTCGGCTTCTTCTATGTCGGACCGATCGACGGCCACAACATCGACCATCTGCTGCCCGTGCTCAAAAATGTCCGCGACATGAAGAACGGGCCGATCCTCGTTCACGTCGTGACGCAGAAGGGCAAGGGCTACGAGCCGGCCGAAAAGTCCGCCGACAAGTATCACGGCGTGGTCAAGTTCGACGTCGCGACCGGCGCGCAGGTCAAGGCGAAGCCGACTGCGCCCGCATATCAGAAAGTCTACGGCGAGAGCCTGATCAAGGAAGCCCGCAAGGACGACAAGATCATCGCCATCACCGCCGCGATGCCGTCGGGCACCGGCATCGATCTGTTCGAGAAGGAATTCCCCGACCGCACCTTCGATGTCGGGATTGCCGAACAGCACGGCGTCACCTTCGCGGCGGGACTAGCCACCGAGGGCTTCAAGCCGTTCGCCACGATCTATTCAACGTTCCTGCAGCGCGCCTACGATCAGATCGTACACGACGTCGCCATCCAGAAGCTGCCGGTGCGCTTTGCCATGGACCGCGCTGGTCTCGTCGGCGCCGACGGGCCGACGCATGCCGGCTCGTTCGACATCGCTTATCTCGGCTGCCTACCCAATTTCGTGCTGATGGCGCCATCCGATGAAGCCGAACTGGCGCACATGGTCGCGACGGCGGTGGCGATTGACGACCGGCCGTCGGCGCTGCGCTATCCGCGCGGCGAAGGCCTCGGCGTGCCAATGCCGGACGAGGGCAAGCCGCTTGAAATCGGCAAGGGCCGCATCGTCCGCGAGGGCACCAAGATCGCCCTGTTCTCCTACGGCACGCGCCTCGCCGAGTGCCTCAAGGCGGCCGACGAGCTTGCGACCTACGGACTGTCAACCACGGTCGCCGATGCGCGCTTCGCCAAACCGCTCGATACCGAACTGCTGCTGCGGCTCGCCCGCGAGCACGAAGTGCTGCTCACCATCGAAGAAGGCTCGATCGGCGGCTTCGGCGCGTTCGTGCTTCAGGAACTGGCCGAGCACGGCGCGCTCGACCGCGGCCTGAAGGTTCGCTCGATGGTGCTGCCAGACATCTTCATCGACCAGGATTCGCCGAACGCCATGTACGCCAAGGCCGGCCTCGATACCAAAGGCATTGTCGCCAAGGCCTTCGAGGCGCTCGGCCAGAACATGCGCGGCGAGACGGTGAAGCTCGTCCGGTCGTAAATTTGCAAATGCCCCTCAACGTCGTCATGCCCGGCCTTGTGCCGGGCATCCACGTCTTTAGGGCCTCGTGAATTCAAAGGCGTGGATGGCCGGGACAAGCCCGGCCATGACGCATAAGTAGCGCCATGACCAAACAACGCGCCGACCGGCTGTTGGTGGCGCGCGGCTTGTTTGAAAGCCGCGCCCGCGCGCAGGCCGCGATTGCCGCAGGACTTGTGCGCGCCGATGGTGTCACGCTGCGCAAACCATCGGACGAGATTTCGCAGGCGGCGGCCATCGAGGCCGAGCCGGAACATCCCTATGTCTCGCGCGGCGGCCTGAAGCTCGCGGCGGCGCTGGATCAATTCGGACTCGATGTGAAAGACCGCATCTGCCTCGATGTCGGCGCCTCGACCGGCGGCTTCACGGAAGTCCTGCTTGAGCGCGGCGCGCGACGCGTCTATGCGATCGACGTCGGCTGCGGCCAGCTTCACGCGCGGCTGCGCGACAACGAAAGAATTGTTTCGATCGAGGACACCGACATTCGCACGCTCGACAGCGCACGGCTCCCCGACCGGCCGGATTTCGCAACCGTCGACGTGAGTTTCATCTCGCTTAAGCTGGTGCTGCCGGCGGTGGAAATGCTTCTGAACGAGCGCGCCACGCTGATCGCGCTGATCAAGCCGCAATTCGAGGTTGGACGCGGCGCAGTCAAAAAAGGCATCGTGCGCGATCCCGAACTGCATGCGGCAGTCTGCACCGGCATCGAGCAATTCATCGCCGCGCGCGGCTGGCGCGTGGGCGGCGTCATCGCCTCGCCTGTCGTGGGCGGCAACGGCAATCGCGAGTTTCTCATCGAGGCAGAGCGTGGTTGAACGGCTTGTAATCGCCCGGCTCGGCCATCGCGGCGACGGCATTGCCGACGGCTCCGAAGGACCGATCTACGTTCCAGGCACGTTGCCGGGCGAAACCGTCGAAGTCGAAGCGTGGCCCGGCCATCCCGACCGGCGGCAATTGCTCAACGTCGAGCAGGCGAGCGCGGAGCGCGTCACGCCGATCTGTCCGCATTTCGGCGTCTGCGGCGGCTGTGCCCTGCAACACTGGCAGAGCGCGCCGTATCGTGCCTGGAAGCGCGGGCTCGTCGTCGAGGCGCTGCGGCAGGCGGGCCTCGATGCGCCGGTCGGCGAACTCATCGACGCGCATGGCGACGGCCGCCGACGCGCGGTGTTTCACGCGCGGCGCGGCACGCCTGACGTGATCGAAGTCGGATTCTCCGCCGCGCGCGCACACCGCATCGTCTCCATCGATCGCTGTCCGGTGCTGGCCAAAAGTCTCGACGGCGCGATCGCGGCCGCGTGGGCGATCGCCGAAGCGCTCGACGTGACCGAGAAGCCGCTCGATATCGCGGTGACAGCGACCGATGCCGGCCTCGACATCGATGTGCGGGGCTCAGGCCCGCTCAAGCCACGGCTGATGGCGGCGCTGGCCCGGATCGCCGCCGCACACAAGCTCGCACGGCTGACGCGGCACGGCGAAATGGTCGCGCAAGCCCGCGCGCCGACGCTGCGCATCGGTAACGCGACCGTAACGCTCCCGCCCGCGGCGTTCCTGCAAGCGACCGCAGAAGGCGAAGCGGTCCTGGCGCGGCTCGTGGTCGAAGCCAGCGCCGGTGCCAAATATGTCGCCGATCTGTTCTGTGGCGTCGGTCCGTTCGCGCTGCGGCTTGCTGCCAACGCCCGTGTGCTGGCCATCGACGACGACGAAGCCGCCATCGCCGCGCTCAAGCGCGCCGTCGCGACGGCCGCGGGCTTAAAGCCGGTCGAGACCGTGACGCGCGATCTGTTCAAGGACCCGCTGGCCCGGGCGGAACTGAAAAAAATTGATGCCGTCGTGTTCGATCCGCCGCGCCAGGGTGCCTTGGCGCAGGCGCGCGCGCTGGCGGAAAGCGCCGTGCCGCGCGTCATTGCGGTCTCGTGCAATGCCGGCACCTTCGCACGCGACGCCGCCGAACTGGTGCGCGGCGGCTACAAGATCGCCGAGGTCACGCCGGTCGATCAGTTCCGCTATTCCGAGCATGTGGAAATCGTTGCGCGACTGGAGCGGTAGCGTTTTTGTTTAGAGTTTACCTTTTCGTCATTGCGAGGAGCGAAGCGACGAAGCAATCCAGTTGGGCGGTAACGCCGCGCAAGCCAGCTGAATTGCGTCGCTTCGCTCGCAACGACGAATAAATCACGCCGCGGCGCGCACGTGCGACGGAATGGTGAGCGGCTTGTTGGCGCTGTTGAGGAACTCGATGGTCATGAAGACCATCTCCTTGTCGCCGAGATTTTCCAGATCGTGCACCTTGTATTCGCCCTTCCCGTAGGTCTCGTGGCGGGTCTCGCCGGGCTTATAGGTGAACTCCACCGTGGTGCCGTCCATCAAGTGCTGGCGGCCCTTGCCACCCGACACCGAGGTCCAGAAATAGTCGAGCACATGGCGGTGGAAGCCGATCCGCTCGCCGGCTGCGAGCCGGATGATCCAGACCCGCACGCGCTCGTCTTCGGACAGCAGCGTCGAACCGACACAGCCGTTATGGTTCTGCTCCTCGCGCTCGAATTCGGCGGCGATCGCGGACGGCCAGGCCGATCTGTCGGCGTGGTCGGTGGATTTATCCAGCATCGTCAGGGCCATGGCATACCTCCAAGGATTCCAGGCAGAATATAGAAAACCGCGTCGATTTTTGAAATAGGTTGATCGAGGGGCTGGATTCTAGCATGGCGAAGCAACGGCGCGCGCTGGTAATCGGCGGCTCGATGAGCGGGCTCTTGGCCGCCATCATGCTGCGGCGGCGCGGCTGGATCGTCGATGTTTTTGAACGCGTGGAAAGCGAGCTTTCCGGTCGCGGCGCCGGCATCGTGGCGCAGGCCGAGTTGATCGCGCGGCTCGACGCGCTCGGGCTCGACACGCGCGATCTCGGCGTGCTGGCCCGCACGCGCAAGCTCCTCGACATCGCGGGCCGCACCGTCCTGACAACGCAGTGCCCGCAGGTCCTGACCGCCTGGGAGCGCGTCTACAGGGTGCTGCGCGATGCCTTTCCGGCGGCGCACTATCATCGTGGCCGCGGACTTACGTGCTTCGAACAATCCAAGGAGAGCGTCGTCGCGCATTTCGCCGATGGCTCGACCGCGGAAGGCGACGTGCTGATCGGCGCCGACGGTCTGCGCTCGACGGTGCGCGGCCAGTGCCTGCCGGACGCCGTTCCGCTCTATGCCGGCTACTGCGCATGGCGGGCGCTCTTGCCAGAGAGCGCCATTCCACCCGCGATCCATCGCCAGTTGTTCGAAGCGATGACGTTCTGCCTGCCGCCCGGCGAGCAATGCCTGTTCTATCCGGTGGCCGGCCCCAACGGCGATCTGCGCCAAGGCCACCGCCGCTGCAATGTCGTCTGGTACCGGCCGGCGGACGAGACAAGCGAACTGCCGTGGCTCCTCACCGATGACAGCGGCGTCACGCACTCGATCTCGATCCCGCCGCCGCTCATTCGCCGCGAGGCGACCGCTGCGATGCGCGCCGCGGCGGAGCGGCTGTTACCGCCGCAGTTTCGCGCCATCGTGCAGCTCATCGACGAGCCGATCCTGCAGCCGATCTACGATCTCGCGAGTCCGCAGCTTGCCTTCGGCCGCGTCACCATCGTCGGCGATGCCGCCTTCGTGGCGCGGCCGCACGTCGCGGCTGGTGTCTCCAAGGCGGCCGACGACGCCGCCGCGCTGGCGGCGGCGCTTGATGGCGATGATGTCGCGGCAGCCCTGCGCCAGTTCGAGGCCGAACGTCTGCCCGAAGGCAACAGGATCATCGAGCGCGCACGCCACCTCGGCGCCTATCTGCAGGCGACGCAGAGCGCCGAGGAGCGCGCCCGCTCGGCGCGCCATTCCATCCCCGAAGCGGTGCTGGCCGAGACCGCCGTTCTGGATTTTCTCTATACTTGATATCCTGCACCGCAGTCGCCGCCGAGGCCGTTGCGGCACAATTCCATCGCTATTCGACAATAGGCCGTCATCAATCATGCCGGAGAAAGCTCCCCCGCACCGTCGCCTGCGCACCGCCATCCTCATCGCGGCGGCGCTGGTCATGCTCGGTGCCCTGCTCTTCTTGCCACCCACCGCCAGCGCAATCGGCGGCGTGCTGGCGAATTCCGCCGATGGAGCGACGATCGCCGGATATCCGCAATGGCTGCGACAACAGGCCGCCCGGCACCATCGCGGCTATGTCGAGTACGCGGACATACCGTCCAGTCTCACGCAGGCCCTCATCTCGGTCGAGGACAAACGCTTTCTGCTGCATGGCGGCATCGACCCGCTGGCGCTGGCACGGGCCCTGGCTGAGGACGCGCAGAATCCACACGTCGATCACGGTGGCAGCACGATCACGCTGCAACTGGCGCGGATGATCCTTCAGGTTCCGCGCCACCAGCCTTCGGAATATGCCGAGATCGCAAGCCAGCTCCGGGTCGTGCGAGGCGGGCTTATGGTCGAGCACGATTTCAGCAAGCGGAAAATTCTGGAGCTGTATTTGAACGCCGTTTATCTCGGACGGCGGACCACCGGCATCCTGGCGGCTGCACAAGCTTATTTCCACGTCCCGTTGCAGCAACTCAACCGGGCGCAGTGCATCTACATGGCCGGCCTGCCAAACGACCCTGCCCGCTTCGGCGCCGACCCCTCCGGACCGCGCGCGATGACCCGCTACCGGCATGTCATCGCGACTCTGGAGCGCAACGGCTACCTGACCCAGGATCAAGGCGTCGCGCTTGCCGACGATCCGTTGTTCCCGCGTCTCTCCGCACGATAAGGTTCCGCGAACGCTTTCCCGCTCGGTAGCACGCCACAGCAGCAATGAATGAAATCCGACGTGTCTTGGTGGTGGGCGGCGGCGTGGGTGGCCTGACGGCGGCGACCGCGTTCGCGCAGCGCGGCGTCGAAGTGTTGCTGATCGAGCGGCGGCCGTCTTTCGATGTCCCGGGCGTAGGCCTCGGCCAGCCCGCGAATGCGCTGCGCATCTACGACGCACTCGGCGTGCTGCCCGAGATTTTGGCCAGCGGCTTCGCCTACGACCGCATGTGGATCTTCGACCTCACCCGCACGCCGATCGTCGAGCACAAGTTTCTGATGGGCGACGACAAAGTGCCGGCCGTGTGCGCGCTGTCGCGGCTGCGGCTGCATGAGATTTTGCTCGCCGCCGCGACGCGCGCCGGCGTCGCCGTGCGCACCGGCGTGACCGTGGGCGCCATCGATGAAGGAGATGATGGCGTCGCGGTGAAATTCTCAGACGGGCGAACCGAGACGTTCGATCTCATCGCCGGCTTCGATGGCATCCGCTCGATGACTCGCGCCCATATGTTCGGCAACGCGTTCGTGCCGCGGCCCTCGGGCTATGGCGGCTGGCGCGTGCAGGTGCCGCGGCGCGAATACGTGCACGGCATGGAATTTCTGCAAGGCATCGGCAGCAAAACCGGCGCCATGCCGCTCGCCGATGACCTGATGTACGTGTTTCACATCCGCCCGGAAGCGCCGGACGCGATATTTGCCCGCGAAGACTATGCGGCGCTGTTCCGGCAGCGGCTTTCCGGCTACGGCAGCTTCGTCGCCGAAGTCGCGGCCGGGCTCGATGACACATCCGACATCGTCTACAGCCCGATTGAGCCGCTGCTCGTGCCGTGGCCGTGGTATCGCGGCCGCGTCGTGCTGGGCGGCGATGCCGCGCATACCTTTCCGCCGCACCTGACGCAAGGCGCCGCGATGGCGGCGGAAGACGGTTACGTGCTGGCGCGCGAAGTGCTGGCGGATGACGCGCCCCTCGGAATGCGGCTGATGCGCTATTCGCAAACACGCTATGCGCGCTGCGCTTTCGTCTACGCGTTCTCGTATCAATGGATGCTGGACGAGCAATCAGTGCGTACGCCTGCCGATCTTGCCGCGGCGCGGATCGAACTTGCCGCGAATGCCTCAACGCGCATCGCCGCCAGCGACCGGATTCTCGACAGTCGTATTATTTAGAATTCTTGAATCCGCTCGTCCCCGCGAAAGCGGGGACCCAGCTGGAGTCCCGCTTTCGCGGGAATGAGCGGAGATCACAAAGCACCATCCGTCATCCCCGCGCTTGTCGCGGACATCCACGTCTTAATTCCTGTTCGGGACCAAAGACGTGGATGGCCGGAACAAGTCCGGCCATGACGATTGAATTGCCCCGCCGCTACGCCGCGATCAACTCCTTGATCCGCGACCAGTGTTTGAGCCCGTCGCGGCCGGTGTCGTCGTAGTCGCTCGGCGGGTAGTCCGAGATTGCTTTGTAGCTCGGGCGCGCCTTGATGCGCGCGAACCAGTCAGCGAGACGCGGCCGCGACTCCCAGAGCCCGGCGAGTCCGAGCCGGTCGACCCGTTCGATATAGGGCGTGATTTCGGCATCGGCCAGGCTGTAGGAGTTGGCCGCAAGCCACTTGGTGCTTTTAAGCTGCGCCTCGATCTCGGCCGCGGTCTTCTCGAACACCTTGATGTGGTCGCGGAAGAACGGCGTCTCGATGCCCTTTTCGATCAGCGCGCGCTGGCGTTCACGCCGCGCCGGATCGGGCATTTTCATCAGCCGTTCATCGAGCCCTGCCCCGGCCTGTTTCTTCAGCTGCTGGCCGAACGAGATGGCGAAGCTCACGGTGGCGCAGGCGGTGTGCAGGATGTCGTCCGGCAGCTTGCACCACAGCCGCATCGTCGCGCGCTGCACGGGATCCTTCGGCGTGAGCGGCGGATCTGGAAACACATCGTCCAGATAGGCGCAGATCACGCTCGACTCGACGATGACATTGCCGTCATGCACCAGCACCGGCACCACGCCGCGCGGATTCATCGCCTTGAATTCGGGCGTGAGCTGCTCGCCGCGGGCGAGGCTCATATGATGGCTGGTCCACGGCACGTTCTTTTCCGCAAGCACGATGCGGACCTTCTGCGCGCAGACCGAAATGTTGTTGTGATAAAGCTCCAGCACCGGCATCCCCTCCTTACGAAAACTCAGACGTGTTGGCCGCCGTTGATGTGGATCTCGGCGCCGTTCACGTAGGACGAAGTCTCGGTGCACAGCACGTAGATGATCTTCGCCACTTCGTCGGGCGTGCCGAGCCGGCGCATCGGAATGTTCTCGACGATCTTCTCGGTGCCGGGCGACAGCATCACGGTGTCGATCTCGCCCGGCGCGATGGCATTGACGCGCACGCCGAACGGACCGAAGTCGGATGCCATTTCGCGGGTCAACGCCGCGAGCGCCGCCTTCGAGGTGGAGTAGGCAGCGCCGGCGAAGGGATGCACGCGCACGCCGGCGATCGAGGTGACGTTGACCACCGAACCCTTGGCGGCTTTCAGTTCGTCCAAGAGCCCGCGCGCCAGCATGATCGGGGCGAAGAAATTGACCTGAAAGACGTGGTGCCAGTCGTCGCGCGAGGTATCGATCGAGCTCAATCGCCTGCCGCCCGGCGCCTTGGGCGAGATTGCGGCATTGTTGACCAGCGCATGCAGTTCGCCGTTCAGGCGCCGTTTGGTCTCGGCGATGGCCTCGTCGGTGTTGTCGGGGTTCGACAGATCGACCTGGATGTGGTCCTCCGGTCCCGCCTCCCACGGACAATTTTCCGGGAAAGGATGCCGGGAGCAGGTGACGACGCGCCAGCCAGCGGCGGAAAAGCGCTTCACCGTGGCGTGGCCGATGCCGCGGCTCGCTCCTGTCAGCAGGAGCGTGCGGCGTGGGTGGTTGGTGTTGGGCATCTTACTATCCTACCCGTCATTGCGAGCGAAGCGAAGCAATCCAGGGCGGCGTGCAAAAGCCGCGAGGCTGCCCTGGATTGCTTCGTCGCTGTCGCTCCTCGCAAGGACGCATGTCACGGATAAAGCCGCGTCTTGGTCCACGGCATGGCCGGATCCGCGCGCCGGAACACGATCCGGTCATGCAGCCGGTACAGCCGTTCCTGCCAGAACTCGATCTCGACCGGCGCCACGCGGTAGCCCGACCAGAAGTCGGGGCGCGGCACCGTGCCGATCCCGAATTTCGCAGTGAAGCGGGCAATCGCCTTCTCGAACGCCATGCGGCTTTCGAGCGCGGTGGACTGCTTCGACGCCCAGGCGCCGATCTGCGCCATGCGCGAGCGGCTGGCGAAATAGGCGTCCGCCTCCGCGGCTGTTACGGGTTCCACGGTGCCGCGCGCGCGGATCTGGCGCTGCAGCGTCTTCCAGTAAAAGGTCAGCGCCGCCTTCGGCGAACCGTCAAGCTCGTCCGCCTTTACACTGCCGAGGTTGGTGTAAAACACGAAGCCACGCTCATCGAAGCCCTTGAGCAGCACCATGCGCACATTGGGCAGCCCGTCGGCATCGACGGTGGCGAGCGCCATGGCGTCCGGGTTGACCGGCTCGGCGCGCCGCGCATCCGCGAACCACTCCCCGAACAGCCGGAACGGCTCGGCGGCCGCGGTAAAGTCACCGCCCGTTAACCGGCTTGGGTGCTCAATGGGGTCCGCGTCAGTCATTGGCTTTGGGGTCTCGCGTTGGGTGTGTGGGCCAATCGGCGGGCTGTTCGCCGATATTTATATAGTGGAAGCGTGTCGTGCCGCCTATGCGGGCCGCAGCGTGTTGCGCTGGCGGCTGCGCTGTTCGGCGCGCTCGCCTCGGGCGGCTGCTCCTATCAGCTCGAATCGATGCTTTCGAAGCCGGATGCCCACGCCGACGTGAGCGGCTCGATTGGCCACGCGGCGAAGCACGATCCCACCTCGGCTAAGGTTTCCGAAGCCGATCTCGCCTACGCGCGGGCCGCCGCAGCGGCCGCTCTCCAGCAGGGCGGCAAGGGCAACAGTGTGCCGTGGCGCAATCCGCAGACCGGTGTCGGCGGCAACATCACCCCACTTGCGGTCTCGTACAGCGAGGGCGGCCTGTCCTGCCGCAATTTTCTTGCGAGCTACGTCAATGGCGGCGCGCAGTCCTGGCTTCAGGGCTCCGCCTGCCGCACCGCCCGCGGCGAATGGCAGGTCAAGAACCTCAAGCCGATGAGTTCGGGCTGAGCGCCGGACGGGGCCGATTGGGGCGACACATTGCGACTCGGCCCCGTTACGCCCACATAATAATGCTTAACATGGGTTAGGTGGGCGGCGGGGCCGGCCCGGATATGATTTGGAGTCCGCGGGGATGCGCGATCCCTATGACGTCTTGGGCGTCGATCGCAAAGCGAGTGCAGCCGAAATCAAGAGCGCCTACCGGAAGCTCGCCAAGAAGCTGCATCCCGACGCCAACAAGAACGATCCGAAGGCGGCGACGCGCTTTGCGGAGCTGAACGCCGCGCACGAGATCGTCGGAGACGCCGACAAGCGCAAGGCCTTCGACCGCGGCGAGATCGACGCCGAGGGCAAGCCGAAATTTCAGGGCTTTGAAGGCTTCGGCGCTGGAGCGCAGCCGGGGGGTGGCTTCGGCGGCGGCGACGCAAATTTCGAGAGCTTCCATTTCGGTCCCGAAGGCTTCACCCGTACGCGGCGCGGTAGGGGCGCGGGAGCCGAAGCCGGCGGCGGACATGGCGGCTTCGAGGACATACTGCGCCAGGCCTTTGGCGGCGCGGCCGGCATGGGCGGCGGCGCCGGCAGAGGCGGCCGCGCGTCGCATTTCGAGGCCGAGGATTTCGGCGCCGGTGCCGACGTGCATGCCGAGGCAACAATCACGCTGCCGGAAGCCGCCAAAGGCGTGACGCGGCGGCTGCGGCTGCCGACCGGCAAGGACATCGACGTCAAAATTCCGGCCGGCATCACCACCGGCCAGAACGTGCGCGTGCGCGGCCAGGGCATGCCCGGCCAAGCCAGCGCTGGTGACGTGATGATCACCATCACGGTCGCGCCGCACCATCTGTTCACGCTCGACGGCGCTGATCTGAAGCTCGATCTGCCGATCACGCTCTACGAGGCGGCGCTTGGCGGCAAGGTGCGGGTACCGACACTCGACGGCCACGTCGAGCTCACGATCCCGGCCTGGACCAACAGCGGCCGGACCTTCCGGCTGCGCGGCAAGGGCTTCCCCGCAAAGGCCGGCAAAGGCGACCTCCTGGCCTCCGTGCGCATCGTGCTGCCGGAGAACAGCGACGCCGATCTCGATACGCTGATGAAGACGTGGAAGGCCGAAAAGACCTACGATCCGCGCAAGGACATGTGAGGTCGCGTCATTGCGAGCGAAGCAATCCAGGGCCGCGATCGCTGATCCTGGATTGCTTCGTCGCTACGCTCCTCGCAATGACGATCTGAAACGTGCCCTACCCTGCCGGCTTGAGCGCTTCGGCGGTGCGCTCCAATTCATCCTCGATCTGTTTGATCCAGGCGCCGTCCTCGGCGCGCGCTTCACGCGCGGCGCGGATCAGGCCGAGATTTCGCTTGGTCGACTGTACCTCCCACGCGTGGCGCGCATGCGAGGCCGCTTCAGCCAGATTTTCGTCCGCGGCATCGGGATCGTCGCCGAGTACGGCCAACTCAAGCAGCGTCGCGTAATCCCAGTAATCGGCGTTCTTCGCCGCCTTGCGCGTCACCGAATAGGTCACGACCGGAAGGATGCGCGCCTTGCGCGGATCGGGCTTGTCCTGCTGCTCCATGAGAGTGAGCGCGTTGATGCCCGGATAAGCGTCGCGCCAGTCGGCCTCGAATCCTTCCAGATAGGTATCGATGGCCCGCCGCAGCAGGCTGCGCGCCTCCGGACGGGCCGCCTCCTTCGCCTTGGTCCAGCGGTCCTTGTAGATGCGGCCGAGGAGCCCGTTGGTCTCGCTCGAAGGACCGAACTCGGCGATGACTTCCTTGAGCACCTTCTCGGCGTCCTCGAAGCGTTCTTCGCGATTGAGCGCGAAGCCGAGCTGCTCGCGGATCAGCTTGGCGCGCTGCAGCGGCGGCGGCATGCGCTCGTACAACTCGACCATCGCTGCATGGGATTCGACGTCGCGCAGCGACAGATACAGATCGACGATGATGCCGGTCTCGATTTCGTTGAGATTCTTCAGCGCCGCCTCGGCGGCGATCTCTTTTACCGCCCCGGCGCCGGCGCGCACCGCATCGGCGAGTTGTTTCTTGTAGCGTTTCGAATAATCAATCTGTTCTCGGAAAATGTCGGTCTTGGAATGATCGATCTGCCAGTGCGGCAGCACGTCGACCAGCTGAAAGATCGGGCTGTCGTCATGCGGTTCGTGCCGCGCCGCCGTCAGATGTGCGGCGATCGCCGCGATCGGCCCTTCTGTGTCGACCGGCTCGCCGGCGGCGTCAGCCTTGTAGGAAATGCCGCGGACCAGCGCGATGTCGAACGGCATGACGGTGCCTTCCCGGAACACGATCGCGGTGCTGGACGGCCGCAAGGCGTGCCGGATGCCCAGCTCATAAAAAACGTTCGGATTGGCGCCGGTGATATCGGCGACCGCGTAATGGCACAGCATGAGCCGTTCGAACATCGGCTTATGGATGGTGCCGCCGATCTTTTCCTCGTCGGCGCGGATCGGCTCAAGCCCCGCCTGCTCGACCGCCGGAGCGATGATCGTCTTGAACACGGAATTGAAATTGGTCACACGCCCGGCCGCGTCAGTCTTGCGGCCGAACGGCATCAGCACGAAACACAGCGGGAGCGGCAGGTCGGACTGATCCAAGGACATTGCTGTGCTACCCGAGCGCCGATTGCACGGCACACGCAGCATGCAATCGGGCTCGCACATGCGTCAAGCGGGCCCGCACGATCCGGGATAAATTGACCGCATCCTCACTATTGAATTGCAATCCCTCTCCCGGAGGCGAGAGAGGGCGTTGCACCGTGTTCACGCCGCCGCGTGGGCGCGGGACTGCACATCCACATTGACCAGATCGAGCGGCGTCACCGTTGTTTCCAGCATGCCCCAGCTCTTCACCCAGTCGTAGGTGCGCTGCATCTCGTCGAGCGGGATCGGCGCCGGGTCGCAGACCACGAGACGGCTTTCGCGCAGATCGTTCGGCGACAGCGTGCCGATCTCCGGATCGCGCGCCTTGTGATAATCGATGAAATAATGGAGATAGCCTCGCTTGTTGGCGTTGATGCGCCGCACCGCTTCGCCGATGGCGCGGTTATAGGCGCCCATCGTCTCGGCATCGATCTTGTCGGTGCCGACCTGGGTGCCGTGATAGAACGCCGAGCAGATCAGCCGGCAGCCCTTCTTCTCCGCGAGCGTCACATAAGGCTCGGTCAGCGTGGTGGCGTCGATCTCGCCGTTCATCAACAGATCGAAGCGAAAGCGCGAGCCGTGCGGCACGCTGCACACCATGATATCCTCGCGCGGCACAAATCCTTCCAGCATGTGCAGCGCCAGATAATGCGTGCCGAAATAGAACGGCACGCCGACCTTGCGACGCGCTAGCTGCTGCGTCGTATAGACTGGCGAATCCGGCCGCACCGCGATGGCGGCGTAGGTGACGATGGCGCGGCGGCCGAGCTGGCGGCTCTTCACGCCGGTCGCCTGGACGCGACAGTAATTGCCCCATTCGCAGGCGTTGTACATGTCGGCCTTGCCCTGCTCGAGCAGGCGGCCATGGCTGCGAAACGGATCGAGGCCTTTCGGATCGAACACGTCGGTGTGCGCGTTGCGATCGACGCCGACATTGGTGTTGGCCCATTCGATCTTGAGGCCCTCACGGACGAACAGGCCTTCGGCGTCGGCAACCAGTTCCGGCAGGCCCTGGAACGGTGCAGTGTGTTCGATCACCAGAGTCTTCATGTGCTTGCTCCAAACCTTCGTAGCCCGGCATGGATGCGCGGAGACGCCCGCGCGGCGTTCCTAATAGGGCCGGCAAGTGCCCTTCACCGTGGTGCGCAACAGGAGCCGGCGCTGGTCGGCGGGAAAATCGGTGCGCGCGTGGCTCGAATTGCGATTATCCCAGACGATCAGATCGCCCTTGCGCCAGACATGGGTGTAGACGAATTCCGGCTTTTCCGAATGATCGAACAGCGTGTTGAGCAGCGCATCGCTTTCGGCTTCGTCCATGCCTTCGATGCGCACCGACATCAGCCGGTTGACGTAGAGCGATTTGCGCCCGGTCTCGTCGTGTGTGCGCACTACTGGGTGGACCGCTTGGCTCGATGCGTCGACGGCCTGTTTGTCGTCTCGCTTGACCGAATTGTAGACGTAGTAGTTCACGGCCTTCAGGCCATCGAGCCGCTTCTTCGTCGCCGCATCGAGCGTGTCGTAGGCGGCGGTGCCGCTGGCGAATAGCGTGTCGCCCCCATGGGTCGGAATCTCCACCGAGTAGAGCAGTGTCGCCTTGTGCGGATCGTCACGGTGGATGGTGTCGTGATGAAACATCATCTCGCCGTCGGGCAGCGCGCCGATGGTCTCGCCGTTCTCGCGGATGTTCGAGATCAGCATGATGTTGGGCAGTATCTTGGAGAAACCGCTCGGCAGCGTGTGCTTCGGCCGCCCAAGCGGCGCAAACTCGCCGAAAAGGCCGGTGACGCGAATCAGATCCTCCTGGCTCAGATCCTGATCGCGGAACAAAAGCACCGCATGGTCGAGCCAGGCGCCGTAGATTGCCAACTCATCGGCCGGCGACATCGGCTGGCGCAGGTCGATGCCCGAAACTTCGCAGCCGATGTATTGGGTCAGCGGCTTGAACTGCAGTCCGGTTTGCGCGCTGCGTTTCGCAGCGGTGTCGATCGTCGACATCAGGCTCATGTGCGTCTCGCTTTCAGCAAAAGGGATCGCTGCCAACCATCCTAGCCGAAAGCGGGCGCGGATTTACCCGCCCTGCGGTGGCGAACGTACGTCGATCTGATCATAGGCGGCCTGCGCGATCGCATGGAGCTTGTCCTGCTCGGCCGGCCCGGTGAGCACGTAGAACAGATTATTGTCAACCCAGTAATACGCCGAGTTGTGGTTGCCGGCGATGTAGCGCAAAGCGGTCGCCTGATCCTTGGTCTGGCCGCAATACAGCGTGAACCGCTCGCCCGATGGCGTCTCGTACATGAAGAACGCGGTCGGCCCGGTGGGACCGGGCAACAGCCTGCCACCGACGAGTTTCAGGCCCATTTTCTCCAGTTCGGGAATGTGCACCGGCGAGCCGACGCGCTTTGACAGCCACTGCGTCAGGTGCGGCCGCTCGTCACCCGGAACCTCGACCGGATGACGGACCTCGACGACGTAGAGGCGGTAGGCATCGAGCGCCTCGGCGGTATAGCGCTTCAAATCCGACGGACCAGCCGTGGTACCGTGCGCGAACCAGCCGGTTGCGCCGCCGCCGATAAAGGCCACAAGCGCCGCGGCCGCCGCGACTGCGATCCACCCGTTGCGGCGCCGGCACGCCAGCCGTGCAATGGAAAGCCGGTCCGGCGTCGGCTCATCGGCGACGACGCCGTAGCGCGCCTGAATCAACTCGCCTTGTTTGCGCCATGACGCGACGACGGCCGCATCATCCGGGTGCGTCGCCAGCCATGCCTCGACCGCGCTGCACCGTTCGGGCGGCAATTCGCCGTCCACATAGGCGTGAAGCTCGTCTTCAGTCACAAGGGAGTCTCGGTCGACCATCGTCTTCTCTCTTTATCATTTTACACGGCGCAGCGCCGGGCGCTCGCCGTCCAGGTAAGAGCGTATCTGCATGCGCGCGCGCGCCAGCCGCGACATTACCGTGCCGATCGGCACGCCCTGCACCTCGGCAACCTCGCGATAGGTCAGCCCTTCGAGCACGACGAGCAGCAGCGCCGCGCGCGGCTCCTCCGCGAGTTCGTCGAGCGCACGGCCGATGTCGCGGCCGCCCGCTTCCGGCCCGCCGGTTGAGGCGTCGCTGTCCTTGATCGGCGTGAGCACCGGACGCCGCGACAGGGTGCGCAGCCGGTTGCGGTTGAGATTGGTCAGGATGGTATAGAGCCATGCCCGAACGTCACCTCCATGGAACAAGTGCTCCGAGCGTAATGCCCTCACCAGCGTATCCTGCACGATGTCATCGGCGGCATCGACGTCCCGGGTCAGTGCCCGCCCGTAACGCCGCAGCGCCGGAATGGTCGCCTCGATCTGATCCCGGAAATCACTCAATCATTCGCTCCGCCGTTAAGAAATCTGTCAGCGAAAGTCCCGCGCGGGCAAACGGCCAAATACCCTGCCCGCAGCCGAACAACACCATGGCAAGCGCACTATTCCTTAATATGGGCCAGACGCAGCGGCTGTGCGATCAACTCGCGCGCCCGCGGGCACCAAACCCTGCATTCAAGGCCCAAAACAGGCCCACGGCCCACGCTTGTCGGATCGGGCGGCCCTATGCCATAGGTGGCGGCGGGGGATTTGGGGTTTGTTCAGATCGGGGTGCCAATGCCGGAAGCACCGGGCCTGATGCGCGGCAAGCGCGGCCTGATCATGGGGGTCGCGAATCAGCGCTCGCTCGCCTGGGGCATCGCCAAGGCTTGCCGCGGGCACGGCGCCGAGTTGGCCTTCACCTATCAGGGCGACGCGCTCAAGCGGCGCGTCGAACCGCTTGCCGAGGAGGTTGGCGGCATCGTCGTCGGCGACTGTGACGTTTCGGTCCCCGAAAGCGTCGATGCGGCATTTGCGCAACTGCAGTCTGCCTGGGACGGCCTCGATTTCCTGGTCCACGCCATTGCCTTTTCCGACCGCGATCAGCTCGACGGCCGCTATGTCGACACCACGGCCGACAATTTCACCAAGACGATGCTGATCAGCTGCTATTCGTTCACCGCGGTAGCGCAGCGCGCCGAAAAGATGATGCCGAACGGCGGCTCGCTGCTGACACTGACCTATTACGGCGCCGAGAAATGGATGCCTCACTATAATGTCATGGGCGTGGCCAAGGCCGCGCTCGAGGCAAGCGTCCGCTACCTCGCCGCCGACCTGGGCGGCAAGAACATCCGCGTCAACGCCATCTCGTCGGGCGCAATCAAGACGCTGGCATCATCGGCCGTCGGCGACTTCCGCTACATCCTCAAGTGGAACGAGCACAACGCGCCACTGCGCCGCAATGTCACGATCGAAGATGTCGGCGAGTCGGCGGCCTATCTGCTCTCCGACATGTCGCGCGGAGTGACCGGCGAAGTGCATCATGTCGATTCCGGCTATCATATCGTCGGCATCAAGCACCCTGACGCGCCCGATATTTCAGTAGGGAAGACCGGCGACTGAGAGTCGGCCATCGGGCGGAATTTGCCGCTGCACCTTTCAATTTGTAATCTCTTATTCCTCGCTCTCGATTTCAGGCCCCGGGCATGCCCGTGCTCTATTACATCCGTCACGGCGAAACCGATTGGAACGCCGAGCAACGGCTGCAAGGCCACCGCGATACGCCGCTCAATACGCGCGGCCGTGGCCAAGCCACGCATTGCGGCCACATTCTGCGCGAGCTGCTGGTGCGCGACAGCCGCGCGGCGGCCGGCTGCGGCTATGTGTCGAGCCCGCTCGTCCGCGCACGACAAACGATGGAGCTCGTGCGCGCGACTCTCGATCTTGATCGCGACGCCTACAGTCTCGACGACCGGCTCATCGAGATTTCATTCGGCGACTGGGAGGGGCTGACGCTGCCCGAGATCGCAGCGCGCAACCCCGATGCGCTAGTGGCCCGCGAGCGCGACAAGTGGGGTTTTACGCCGCCGGGCGGGGAATCCTACCATGACGTCACACGGCGGGTGGGCGCCTGGTACGCGACGGTAACGCAGGACACCGTCGTCACCGCACACGGTGGTGTGGCGCGGGCGCTGGTCGCGTATTTCAATATCCTGCCCCACGAAGAGGCCGTTCACGCCGACATCGTCCACGGCGTCGTCTACGTGTTCGCCGGCGGCACGATGGCGCGGTACCGGTGAGCCGGCGCGCTGCCAAGCTTCTTTGTTTTGATCGCAGGTTGCGCATTTGGCCGTGCGATGGCCTACTGCGTTTATGGCCGAGGCGGGTAACAGCGAGAAACTAAAAGTCTTCGTCTCCTACTCGCGGCGCGACGCCAGCGCCTTTGCGGACGAGCTTGTTGCCGGTCTGGAGCTTGCCGGGTTCGCACCGTTTCTCGATCGGCACGACATCGTCGCCGGGGAAGATTGGGAAGCACGCCTCGGCGGCCTGATCGAACACGCTGATACCGTGGTTTACATCGTCTCTCCGGAGGCGGTGAAGTCCGAGCGCTGTGAATGGGAAGTCAACACCGCGCATGCAAAAACAAAGCGCATACTGCCAGTGCTGTTCAAGGCGGTGCCCGATGCCGACATTCCGGAGCAATTGCGCCGCCGGCAGTTCGTTCGCTTCGATACCGGTCAGAGCGTAACCCGGCCGCTCGCGCAGCTTGCCGAGGCCCTGCGCCAGAACCTCGACTGGATCCGCGAGCATACGCGCATCGGTGAGATTGCCGCCCGTTGGGACCTCCGCGGCCGTCCGGAATTGCTGCTGTTGCGCGGAGACGATCTCTCCGCTGCGCAGGCCTGGGCCGAGAGCCGCAGCCCCAATGCTCCTCCACTCACCGATCTGATGCGGGCGTTCATCGCCGCCAGCAAAGAGGCGGAGGCCGCGCATTTCGCCAGATCGAGCGCCGCGCAACGCCACATCATCCGCATGCAGTCGCTGCTCACTGTGTTGCTGGTCGGTGTCATCATCGGGCTCGTCGCCTGGATCAATCAGACCTACATCCGCGAGCAATGGCGCTGGTTCATGGTGACCCGCCCGTTCATGAACGCTGAAGTTCGGCCCAAGGTTCTGAACGCTGCTGCGGAGCAGGCGCTCAAGCCCGGTGACGCTTTCTCCGAGTGCATCAAAAATGAAGAATGCCCCGAAATGGTCGTGATCCCGGCCGGCCAATTCATCATGGGATCGCCCCTGACGAGCCCGGACGCTATCCGAACGAGAGCCCGCAGCATCGGGTCGTCATCGCAACGGCGTTTGCGGTATCGAAATTCGAAATCACGGTGGCCAACTGGAACACGTGCGTTGCCGTCGGGACCTGCGCGCCGGTCTCCGATGGCGGCTTCCCCGGCAACCAGCAGCCGGTGATCAACGTGTCTTACGACGAAGCCAAACAATACGCCGCCTGGCTCAGTCTGATGACCGGCAAGACCTATCGTCTGCTGACGGAAGCCGAATGGGAATACGCGGCGCGCGCGGGAACGACATCGCTCTATTACTGGGGCGATCAGATCGGCGCCGACAACGCCGACTGCCTGCATTGCGGCAGCCGATGGGATGGCCAGCAGCCGGCGCCGGTCGGCTCGTTTCGCCCCAACAAGTTCGGCCTCTACGATATGGCGGGGAATGTCTGGCAGTGGGTCGAAGACTGCTATCATTCCACCTATGACAATGCGCCGACCGACGGTTCGGCGTGGCTGACCGGCGGCAACTGCGCTTCGCACATGGCGCGCAGCAGCGCCTGGGACTACAGCCCACCGCGACTGCGCTCGGCTGACCGCGACGGCTACGCCACCAGCACGAAAGTCTTTTATCTCGGATTTCGCGTGGCGCGGACGCCGGCCCGCTGAGTACACCGGCGCGTGCCGCTCCTGATACCGCCGCCAATTTGACCCCGCAGACTCGCCGGGCTACCAAACCCGGATCGCCGCCGATCGCGTACAACTCGAATTATGTCCTACAACACCTTCGGCCATATGTTCCGGGTCACGACCTTTGGCGAAAGCCATGGGCCCGCGATCGGCTGCGTGGTCGATGGCTGCCCACCGCGTATCCCGCTGACCGAAGCCGACATTCAGCCGTATCTCGACAAGCGTCGGCCCGGCCAATCGCGCTTCACCACGCAGCGTCAGGAGCCTGATCAGGTCAAAATTCTTTCCGGCGTGTTTGCCGATGGCGCGAGCGGCCAGCAGGTGACGACCGGAACGCCGATCGCGCTGCTGATCGAAAATGTCGACCAGCGCTCGAAGGATTATTCCGACATCAGGGACAAGTATCGGCCCGGCCACGCCGACTACAGCTATGACGTCAAATACGGCCTGCGCGACTACCGAGGCGGCGGCCGCCAGTCGGCGCGCGAGACCGCGATGCGCGTCGCCGCCGGTGCGGTCGCCCGCAAGATCGTGCCGGGATTGTCGGTGCGCGGCGCCCTCATCCAGATGGGTCCGCACCGCATCGACCGCGCCCGTTGGGATTGGGATGAAGTCGGGCGCAATCCGTTTTTCTGCCCGGACGCCAAGCTCGCCACCATGCTGGAAGGTTATCTCGACGGCGTGCGCAAAGCTGGTTCGTCGACCGGCGCGGTGATCGAAATCGTCGCCGAAGGCGTGCCGCCTGGCCTCGGCGCACCGATCTACGGCAAGCTCGATGGCGATCTTGCCGCGGCGCTGATGGGCATCAACGCCGTCAAGGGCGTCGAGATTGGCGCCGGCTTCGGCGCCGCCGCGCTTTCCGGCGAAGAGAACGCCGACGAGATGCGCATGGGCAATGACGGCAAGCCCGTCTTTCTGTCCAACAATGCCGGTGGCATTCTGGGCGGCATCTCCACCGGGCAGCCGGTAGTGGCGCGCTTTGCGGTCAAGCCGACCTCGTCGATCCTTAACCCCCGCCGCACCGTCGATCGCAGCGGCCGCGACGCCGAAATCTCCACCGAAGGCCGCCACGACCCATGCGTCGGCATCCGGGCCGTACCGATCGGCGAGGCCATGGTGGCGTGCGTGATTGCGGACCATTATCTGCGCCAGCGCGGTCAGGTCGGAGAAACGCCGGCATGGCCGTTTGCGACGCCAGCGAAGTGAGTCAAATGGACGACACCCACCAGCATATAAGCGCCGCCATCGCCGCCTTTGCGCGCGGCGAAATCGTCATCGTTGCCGACGACGACGACCGCGAGAATGAAGGCGATCTGTTCGTCGCGGCGAGCCTGTGCACGCCGGAGAAGATGGCGTTCATCATCCGCCATACGTCCGGCATCGTCTGCGCGCCGCTCGGAGCGGACGAGGCCCGCCGCCTGCATCTTGATCCGATGGTCGCGTTCAACAATGCGCCGCTCGGCACGGCGTTCACGGTTTCGGTCGACGTGCGCCACGGCCTCACCACCGGAATTTCGGGCGAAGAACGCACCAACACCGTGCGTGCGATCGCCAACGGCAACAGCGGCGCCGCGGATTTCGTGCGCCCAGGCCATGTCTTTCCGCTGATCGCGCGGGAGGGCGGCGTGCTCATGCGCTCGGGCCACACCGAGGCGTGCGTCGATCTCTGCCGGCTCGCCGGCCTGCCGCCGGTCGGCGTGCTGGCCGAACTGATGAACGACGACGGCACCGTGATGCGCGGACCCGAGCTGAAAAAATTCGCCGACCAGCACCGGCTCCAGCATCTCACCATCGCCGAGCTGATCGCCTACCGCCAGGCGCGCGACAAGCTGATCGAGCGCGCCGGCGAATTCCCGGTGCAGTCGGAGATCGGCACCTTGACCGGCTACGCGTTCCTCACGCCGTTCGATCCGGTCTATCACATGGCGTTCGTCTACGGCCAAATCGGCGACGGCAAGAACATGCTGACACGATTGCACCGCGCCGACATCATCGCGGACGTGTTCGGCGGCGCGAAGACAATCCATAACACGCTGGCGCGGTTCAAGGCCGAGGGCCGCGGCGTGCTGGTGCTGTTGCGCGACGGCACCGCCGGCGTGCCGGTACTGACCATCCCCAAAGCCGACGAAACCGCCTCCGGCGAGGCGCGCAGCCGGCAATGGCGCGAAATCGGCCTGGGCGCGCAAATCCTGAAGGATCTGGGCGTCAACTCGATCCGGATATTGTCGTCATCGCGTCCGATGACCTATGTGGGCCTGTCCGGCTTCGGCATTGAAATCGCCGGCATCGAACCCGTCGAGAGTTGAGCGCGCATTTCGCGCCAAAGCGTACGTGCAAGTGTACGTGCAAATGAACTGGAGGCGACCATGAAGTCGATCGCAACGCGTGTTCGCGCGGTGTTGGCGGTGATCGGTATTGGACTCGCGCTGTCGGCCTGCGGTTACAACACGATCCCGACCCTTCAGGAGCAGGCCAAGGCGCGCTGGTCCGACGTCCAGAACCAGTATCAGCGGCGCGCCGATCTCATTCCCAATCTGGTGGCGACCGTGCAGGGCTACGCGGCGCAGGAGAAAAGCGTGCTCACCGCCGTGGTCGAGGCGCGTGCCAAGGCCACACAGGTCAAAGTCAGTGTCGACGATCTCACCGACCCGGCCAAGCTCAAGGCATTCCAGGACGCGCAGAACCAGTTGAGCGGCGCGCTTGGCCGGCTGCTGGCGGTGACGGAGAACTATCCCGACCTCAAGTCCAACGCCAATTTCCTGGCGCTGCAGTCGCAGCTCGAAGGCACCGAGAACCGCATCGCCGTGGCGCGCCGCGACTACATCGAGGCGGTGCGCGTCTACAATACGTCGCTGCGCACATTTCCGACGGTGATCTGGGCGAAGATATTCTTTACCGACGCCAAGCCGATGGCGGAATTCACCGCCAATGAAGGCGCAGAAAAGCCACCCGTGGTCAAATTCTGATGGGAGACGTGCCGTTGCGGGCCAATAGCGCGGCGAACGGCGAGACCATTGGCCTCCGTGCGAACGGTCGCGCCGCTGCATGCCTCGCCGTCGCGGTCGCTATCCTCAGCGCGTTATCGACGCTTGCTTTTGCCTTCGACTTTCCCCCGCTGACTGGGCGCGTCGTCGATCAGGCCAACGTCATGACCCCGCAGAGCCGCGCCGCGGTCGAGACAAAGCTGAAAGACCTTGAAGACAAATCCAGCATCCAACTCGTCGTCGCGACGGTGAAGTCGCTGCAGGGCGGCGACATCGAGACCTTTGCCAACGAACTGTTCCGGTTCTGGAAGCTTGGCGAAGCAAAGAAAAACAACGGTGTCCTGTTCCTGATCGCGCCGGCTGAGCACAAGGTGCGCATCGAAGTCGGTTACGGTCTTGAAGGCACGCTGACCGATGCCCTGTCGTCGGTCATCATCCAGAGCGCCGTCTTGCCGCGATTCAAGGCCAACGATTTTTCCGGCGGGATCGAGCGGGGTGTGGATGGCATCATCAGCGTGCTGTCCGGCGACACAACGGACTGGCAGCGCAAGGTCGCGATTTGCCGGGACGACGCAGGCAGTCTGTTCAATCTGCTCTTCCCGATTTTGTTCTTTGGCGTGTTCATTTTCGTCTTTTTCCAGATGGTTCGCGCCGAGCGCCATTCGCCTTCCGGCCGCTATGTCAGGCGCAATGGCCGCACGGTCTTCATGCCATTTCCGGGCGGCGGCTGGGGCGGAGGCGGCTCGTCGGATTGGGGCAGTTCATCGGGAGGCTTTGACGGTGGGTTCTCCGGCGGCGGCGGTTCGTCGGGCGGCGGCGGCGCGTCCGGGAGCTGGTGATGGAGATCACAGCGGAAGATCATGCGACGATCGCGGCCGCGATCCGGACAGCGGAGCAGCGCACCAGCGGACAGCTCGTGTGCGTGCTCGCCCAAGCATCGTCAGGCTATGCCTACGCGCCTATTCTCTGGGCGAGCGTCGTCGCGCTCGTGCTGCCGTGGCCGTTGATTTATCTTACGCCGTGGAGCGTGGAGCGAATATTTCTTGGCCAGCTCGCTCTCTTCATCGCTGCCGGCCTGTTGCTGTCGTGGATGCCGTTGCGGCGTTGGCTCGTGCCGCGCCGCGTGCAGCGCGCCCGGGCGCATCAGGCCGCGCTCGAACAATTTTTCCTTCGCCGCGTCAGTCACACCGCAAATCGCGCCGGCGTACTAATCTTTGTCTCGCTGACCGAGCGTTACGCACGTATTATCGCCGACGAAGCCATCGCCGCGAAGGTCCACAACGCCGAGTGGCAGGCCGCGATTGACGCGCTGACCGGCCACATGCGCGACGGCCGCATCGCGGCGGGATTAGTTGCTGCGATCGAGCGCTGCGGCGCGGTCCTGGCCGAGCACGCCCCGCCGGACGGGTCGCCGAACGAGTTGCCAGACCGGCTTTACGTGATGTAGCTCCTCGAGGCAGCAAACAGAGCGTACCGCCATGCTGGTCGGCGTTCCCAAGGAAACAAAGGACAACGAGTACCGCGTCGGCCTCGTGCCATCAACGGTGCGCGAACTGGCCGACAAGGGCCACCAGGTCCTGGTGGAGACGAATGCGGGCGCGGGCGCGGGGCTGGCGGACGCCGACTATCGCGCGGCCGGCGCCGAGATCGCCGCGAACGCTGAGACCGTTTTCGGCCAAGCCGAGCTGATCGTAAAGGTCAAGGAGCCGCTCGCCGCCGAGCGCAAGAAGCTCAAGCGCGGACAGGTGCTGTTCACCTACCTGCATCTCGCGCCCGACCGCCAACAGACAGAAGACCTGCTTGCCTCGGGCGTCACCGCCATCGCCTATGAGACCGTCACGGGGCCGAACGGCACCCTGCCGCTGCTTACGCCGATGTCCGAAGTCGCCGGCCGCATGGCGCCGCATGTCGGCGCGCACTGTCTGGAAAAAGAAAACGGCGGCCGCGGCGTACTGCTGGGCGGCGTGCCGGGCGTCGGCGCGGCCAGCGTGCTGATCCTTGGCGGCGGGGTCGCCGGCAGCAATGCGGCGATGATCGCCGCCGGCATGGGCGCCGACGTCACCGTGCTTGACCGCAATCCGGAGGCGCTGCGCCGCATCGCTGGGCAGCTCGGCGGCCGCGTGCGCACGGTGTTCTCCACGCCCGATGTCGTCGAACTGTTATGCCGCCGCGCCGATCTCGTGATCGCCACGGTACTGGTGCCGGGCGCGACTGCGCCTAAACTGATCTCGGCCGCGACAGTGAAAACGATGAAGCCGGGCGCGGTGATCGTCGACGTCGCCATCGATCAGGGCGGTTGCGCCGAAACCTCGCGGCCGACCACGCACTCACACCCGACCTACGTTGTCGACAACGTCGTGCATTATTGCGTGACCAACATGCCGGGCGCGGTGGCGCGTACCTCGACCTTCGCGTTGAGCAACGCTACGACATCATTCGTTCTAGCGCTCGCCGACAAGGGCTGGCGGCTGGCGCTCGCCGCGGACGCAAACCTGCGCAATGGACTCAACATTCACGATGGGCACGTGACTTACAGGGCGGTCGCTGACGCGCTGAATCTGCCCTATACGCATGCCGACCACGCCTTGCGCATTTAACTGCGAAGGCAGCGTGACGGTTACGGGAAAGTAATGCGGCACGTCGGCGGAACGATCGCTGTAACGACCAGAGATTGCTTTATCGCCACGCAGATTATGTGCGGCGCAGCCGACTAATTTCCATCGCGCGGTGTTCATTGGCGCGTGATCGATTGTCCGATCAACATGGCGGCACTCCAGCCTTGCAGGAGGATCTAATGACGAAACGGAACATTTTTGGCGGCAATCGCCGCGCCTTTTTGACCGCGGGCGGCGCGCTGCTGCTCGGCGCAGCGTTGCGGCCGGACGAAAGTTTCGCGCAGTCAGCCGGATCGGCGAAGATCCCGCTCGGCACCATCGGCGCCGGCCACATCGGCAGCACGATCGGCAGCCTGTGGGTCAAAAACGGACATAAGGTCTTTTTCTCCGACCGGCATCCGGAACAGCTCAAGGATCTGGTGACAAACCTCGGTTCGCTGGCGCAGGCAGGAACCGTCGAGCAGGCAATCGCGTTCGGCGACGCGATCCTCTTGACGGTACCTTACGGCGCAATCCCGCAGATCGGTCACGACTACGCAGCCAAGCTAAAGGGCAAGATCGTGCTCGATACCTGCAATGCCGTGCCGGCACGCGATGGCGCAGTCGCCGAGGAGGTCGAGAAAAACGGCATCGGCGTCACGACGCAGAAATACTTTCCGGGAGCGCGCATCGTGCGCGCCTTCAACACCATGAGCTACATGTATTTCCAGGACCAGGCCAACCGGCCCGATCCGAAGCTCGCAGTGCCGATCGCCGGCGATGATGCCGACGCGGTACGTGTCGCCGCCGGACTGGTGCGCGACGCCGGTTTCGATCCGGTCGTTGTCGGCAAGCTCGCGGACGCCAGGCTGTTCCAGCGCGGCGGCCCCGGTTACGGCCAGCGCGTGAGCGCCGAGGAACTGAAGAAAAAGCTGTCGTTGCCACAATGACCACCGACACGACCGGCGGGAGTGCCGGGGCTGCGGGCGTGTTGCAACGCTGGATCAACGCGGCGGTGCCGGCCACGCCGGCCGAACGTGGCGCAGCGCTGTGGTCGTTCGCCTATTTCTTCACGCTGCTCGCGGGTTATTACGTGCTCCGGCCGCTGCGCGACGCGATGGGCATCGCGGGCGGCGTGAAGAACCTGCCTTGGCTTTTCACCGCGACGTTCCTGGCGCTGATCGTCGCGCAACCGATCTATGGCGCACTGGTGGCGCGGCTGACGCGAGCGCGTTTCATCCCCGTCGTCTATCATTTCTTCGCCGCCAACCTTGTTCTGTTCTGGCTGTTGCTGACGTTTCACGTCGGCACCGCCACCGTTGCCCGCGTGTTCTATGTCTGGCTTGCCGTGTTCAGCCTGTTCGCGGTCGCGGTGTTCTGGTCGTTCATGGCCGATATTTTCACCGCCGATCAGGGCAAGCGCCTGTTTGGGTTCATCGGCGCCGGCGGCACCGCGGGCGCCCTGCTCGGCCCGGTGATGACCCTCGCGTTGGTGTCGTTCGGTCCGGTCAACCTGCTGCTCGCGGCGGTGATCCTGCTGGAAGCGGCGGTGTTCTGCGTCTGGCGGCTCGAACATGCGACCACGATGCACCAGACCGAACAGGCCGTGCCGCCGCGGCTCGGCGGCAGCGCGTTTGCGGCTTTGCCCGAACTCATGCGCTCGCCCTATCTGCTCGGCATCGCCGCGTGGATCAGCCTGCAATCATTTTGCGCAACAATGCTGTACTTCCAGCAGATTCATCTTGTCGCCGCCGGCGTGCATGGTGCGGGCGCGCAGACACGTGTTTTTGCCGTCATCGATCTGGCGGTGAATTTGCTGACGCTGGCCACTCAGGTTTTCGCCACCGGGCCCCTGCTCAAGCGTTTTGGCACCGGCGTCACCGCCGCGGCGCTGCCGGCAATCTATATTCTCGGATTTCTGGCGGTATTTCTGGCGCCGACGCTGACCGTTGTGCTCATCGCGCAGGTAGCGCAGCGGTGGTTCCACTTCGCTGTCGCCACGCCGGCGCGCCAGGTACTCTATACGGTGCTTGGCCGGGAAGAAAAATACAAAGCCAAAAATTTGATTGATGTGGTTATTTATCGCGGCTCCGATGCGTTGTACGGTTGGGTCTATGACAGCCTGCAGGCGCTGGGCCTGAAACTCGGCGCGATTGCACTGGTTTCGGTGCCCGTGGCGGCAATCTGGCTTGGACTTTCGGCGGTCCTCGGACGCGCCCAGGAACGCCGGGCGGAACGCCTCGATAGCACAGCAGCGTCCGGAGATTGATAAGCGATGCGACTGACACGACGCGAGTTTGCAATCATGCCAGCCGCGGTGGCGCTGGTGCAGACCGCGTTCGCAGAAGATTCCGCGCCGCTGATTACCCGCGCCATCCCAAAGACCGGCGAACGACTGCCGGCCGTTGGGCTCGGTACCGCCGAAGTGTTCGACAGCGACGGCGCGGAAACACGGACGAAGGCGGCGGCCGTGCTCCGCGCGCTCATCGATCGCGGCGGCACGCTGATTGACACCGCGTCCTCTTATGGCGACGCCGAGACCGTGCTCGGCGAGGTCACGGCGCCCGAGGGCCTGCGTGCAAAGCTGTTCATCGCCACCAAGCTTGAGGCGCCGGACGACGTCGAACTCAAGCGTTCGCTTGAGCGGCTGAAAACCCAGAAGGTCGATCTGCTGCAACTGCATAACGTCGACGATCCCGATCAATCGTTGTCGCGTTTCCATGAATGGAAGCAGCAAGGCGCGTGCCGCTACGTCGGCATCACGTCGACGTTTCACCGTTCCTTCCCCGCGCTCGAAGCCGTACTCACCCGCGAGCAGCCGGATTTCGTGCAAGTCGATTATTCGCTCGACAACCGCGAAGTCGAGAAGCGCATCCTGCCGCGCGCCGCCGAAGTGAAGGCGGCCGTATTGACTGCGCTGCCGTTCGGCCGCGGCCGGCTGTTCCGCGCCGTGCAGGGCAAACCCGTGCCGGATTGGGCGACAGCGTTTGCCGGAAGCTGGGCGCAATTTTTCCTCAAATACCTCTTGGGCGATCCGCGCGTCACCGCGGTCATCCCCGGCACTTCGGACCCGGCGCACATGACCGACAACCTCGGCGCAATGCGCGGCGCGCTGCCCGATCCCGAGCAGCGCCGGCGCATGGAGCAATTCGTCGCCGCGCTTTAAGGCCGCCGACGCTCGCACTTCAAAGTGCTCCCTGCCCGCTCCGGCCCGGCCCCCCGGGCAGCCCCACAACTCCGCGTCAGGTTGCCTCCCTGCGGTTGAAACGGCCTTTTTCATCTAGCCAAGCGCGGTCGCTTCCTGCACACTCGCGGCGGGGTGGAAACACAAAAATGATCTTTTCGTTCGATCTCCTGATCAATGCCATCGTCTCCGGCATCTTGATCGGCGGTTTTTACGCGGCGATGGCCTCGGGCGTGTCGCTGTCGTTCGGTATTCTCGACATCGTCAATATCGCGCATCCGGCCTTTATCATTCTTGGCTCCTACGCCGCCTATGCGATCAATCACGCCTTCGGCCTCGATCCGATTCTCGTCAGCATCCTGATGCTGCCTGCGTTCTATGTGCTCGGGGCAGGCATCTATCAGATTTACTATGTGGCATTTGAGAAGCGCGGCCAGGAATTGCTGCGCGGGCTCGCATTCTTCTTCGGTCTCTTGTTCATTACCGAAGTTTACGCTGGTGCTGTATTTCGGCGTGGACTATCGCGACGTGAGTGCTTCCTACATCGGGCCGACCTGGCATTTCGGCGACGTAGATATGCCGCTGCGCATCGCGGTGCCGTGCATGGTCTCGTTGCTTCTGATCGCGGCACTGCAGCTTCTGCTCGGCCGCACCTTTATCGGCCGCGCCATCATGGCGGTGGCGCAGGACCAGCTCGCGCTGCGACTGATGGCAGTCGACCCGATCCGCATCAAACGCATCGCCTTTGCGATTTCAATCGCCACGGCATCGCTTGCCGGCGCTTTTCTAATCATCATCCAGCCAGTCGAGCCGTCGGTCGGACGCGACTATATTGGCCGCATCTTCGCTATCTGCGTGCTGGGCGGCATGGGCAGCCTGCCCGGAACCGTGATCGCCTCCATGCTGATCGGCGTCGTCGAAAGCCTGACTTCGACGTTTTACGGTCCGTCATGGGCACCTGCGGTTTCGTTCGGGTTTCTGCTACTGACGCTGGCGATCCGCCCCGCCGGCCTGCTGGGGCGGTGACGCGTGCGCACGCTTCCGTTTCTCATCATCAGCTTGATCATCGCCGGCCTCGTGTTCGCCGGCGCGCTCGCGGTCGGCAACGAATACATCTTCTTCGCCGGCTACGTCGTGCTGCAATACATCGTGCTGTCGACGGCGTGGAACATTCTCGGCGGCTATTGCGGCTACGTGAATTTCGGCACCGGCGCGTTTTTCGCGCTGGGGGCCTACTCGACGGTCGCGATCTACAATCTCATTGGCAAGAACGAGTTGCCGCATGTGATACCCATACCGATTTTGATGCTGATCGGCGGCGTCGTTTCCGGCATCGTCGGATTTGGCATGGGCTATCTCACGCTGCGGCTGCGCGGGGCATTTTTTTCGATCGCGACGCTGGCGCTTGCGGTGGTGCTGCAGACCTTGATCGTCAACTGGGACTTCGTCGGCGGATCGCGCGGCGCCTATATCTTGCGGCCAGAGAATGCCCCGCTGCTCGGCAGTTATATCCGTTATCTGTTCCTGGTCATGTTGCTGCTAGCGGTCGCGTCGCTGGTGATCGCGCGGCTGATTGAACGGTCCCGCCTCGGCTTCGGCATGACCACGATTTGCGACGACGAATTGGCGGCGGAGGCTTCGGGCGTACCGACGTTGCGGGTGAAGTTGATCGCCACCACGATTTCCGGTGCGCTGATGGGCATGGCGGGCGCGCCATTCCCCTACTACATCGGTTATCTGCAGCCGGATTCGACCTTCGCGCTCGACTACGCCATCAACGCTATCGCCATGCCGCTGATCGGCGGCACCTCGACCTGGGTCGGCCCGCTGATCGGCGCCGTGCTGCTCGACTCGCTGCAGCAGCTCATCACCGTGACGATCTCATCGGCGGTCAACCTCCTGATCGTCGGCTGTCTGCTCGTCGCATTCGTCATCCTGGCGCCAAACGGCATCGTCGGGCTGTTCCACAAATATTTTCAGCACAAGCCCGACGATCCTATCGGTCGCCGCCACGCCTCGCTCGATCAGCCGGGCTCGGTGTCCGCGCCGGGTGCCGCTCCGGAGTTCCCGGCATGAGCGAACTGCTTGAGGTCGACAATATCAGCAAACGGTTCGGCGGCTTCGTGGCGCTGGACAATATCTCGCTGACTGTGCCGGCCGGCGAGCGGCTCGGCCTGATCGGACCGAACGGATCGGGCAAGAGCACGCTGGTCAACTGCATCTGCGGCACGCTGCGCAACGAGCAGGGCTCGGTGCGCTTTGACGGCAAACCCATCGACGGCATGCCAGCGCACAAGCGCACTCATCTCGGCCTTGCCCGCAGCTTTCAGCTGCCGCGGCCATTCGCCAGCCTGTCGCTCGTCGACAACGTGCGCATCCCGCGGCTCTACACGGTAGAAGCGCGCGGCGTGCACCGCACGGCCGATGAGGTCGATGAGCACTGCCACGGGCTGCTGCGCGAGGTCGGGCTCGAAGCCAAGGCGCGGCAATTGCCGCGCGACCTCACCCAGGTCGAAATGCGCAAGCTCGAATTAGCCCGCGCAATGGCGGCGGAACCGAAATTGCTGATCGCTGACGAAGCAATGGCGGGCCTGACGCATTCGGAGATCGGCGATATCCTGGCGCTTTTGGTGCGCTTGAACGAAAGGGGCGTCACCGTCATTCTCATCGAACACATCATGAGCGCGGTGATGAGCTTTTCACGCCGCCTCGTCGTGCTGGTGTCCGGCCGCATGATCGCCGACGGCAAGCCCGATGAGGTGATGCGCAATCCCGAAGTGGAGAAGGCGTATCTTGGCTAACAGCCTGAACCTCTCTGGCGTTCACGCCGCCTACGGCGCGGTGCGCGTGATCCACGACGTCTCGCTCAACGTCGGCGGCGGCGAGACGGTGGCGCTGCTCGGCACCAATGGCAACGGCAAATCGACGCTGATGAAATGCATCATGGGCATCGTACGTCCGAGCGCAGGCTCGATCGTCGCCGAGATCGACGGCATTCATCACGATCTCGCCGGGCGCACCACGGAGCAAATCGTCGACCTTGGCATTGCGCTGGTGCCGGAGGGGCGCCGGCTGTTTCCAAAACTGACGGTCGAAGAGAATCTTCTGCTCGGGGCGTTCCGCCGCACCGCCCGCCGCGAGCTCAAACGCAACCTCGAAGTCTGCTACGAAACCTTCCCGCGCCTTGCCGAACGCCGGATGCAGCTGGCGGGCAGCATGTCTGGCGGCGAGCAGCAGATGCTGGCGCTTGGCCGCGCGCTGATGTTGGCGCCGAAAATCCTCCTGGTCGACGAGCCATCGGTCGGCCTGGCGCCGATCCTGGTCAGCCGCACGATCGATGCCATCAGCGAGATGAAGGAACGTTATGCGCTGACCGTGCTGATGGCCGAGCAGAATTTCAACCAGGCAATCCGCATCGCCGACCGCGGCTACGTTATTGTTCACGGCAAGATTGCGTTCGAGGGCCGCTCGGCCGACGAACTGAACAACAATGATCTGATCAAGAAGTTTTATCTGGGGCTGTGATTCCTCTCCCCCTTGTGGAGAGGGAAAATTACTTCACCGCAAAATCGAAATACGTCCGCGGAAACGGCTCGCCCCGCAGCGTGAAGTGCCACCATTCGCGCGCGTAGCCGTAAAAGCCGCGTCGCCGCAGAGCGGTTGCGAGCAGCATGCGATTGGCGTGAGCTTGCGCACTGACGCTCCGGTCTGCGGTCCAGGAATGCTGCGAAAAGAAATCGAAATGCGTGCCCATATCGAGCTCGGCGCCATCTGATTTCGCCAGCGTCAAGTCCATGGTCGAGCCGCGCGAGTGACCCGAATGCGTGGCGATGTAGCCGTCGCGAAACAGCGTACGCTTGTCGACGTTCGGATAGAACTCGGCTTTCATCTTCTGGTCTTTGAGATCGCGCGCCCAGCGCACGAAATTAGCGACCGCCCGCGCCGGGCGGTAGCAGTCGAAAACTTTGAACACCAGACCCTGCGGCTTGATATCGGCCGCAACCGCAGCCAGCGCGTTGGCGGCGGCGCGGGTCAGCAGACAGTGCGGCGCCTCGTAGCCGTCGATCGGCCGACCGACGAAATTATGCGAACCGGCGTAGCGCATCTCGACGATCAGCCCGGGCACCACGGTCGCGGCGTCGACGATGGCGGCGGGCCGAGATTGCGCGAACGCAGAGGACGAAAGGAATGCGAGTAGCGAATAGTGAATAGCGAATAGCGGAAGAAAGTGGCGTCCCGTCTTTCGGCTACTGTTGCCCATCTTCTTCTATTCCCTACTCGCTACTCGCTATTCACCCCTATTGCGGGCACGCCGACACCCACGTGCCTTCGACGGTATTTTTCGAGCCGGGCATCTCCTGGCCGCCCATCGAGGCCTTGCTCTGAACCATGCCGGTATAATGATGCGCACTGTCAAAATTGAATTCGCCGGTGAGTTCCATGTCGAGTTGCCCCTTGCAGACCAGGTGCCAGCTCAGCTTTTTGCCGTCGAAGCTGCGCTGCATCGGCTCGCACGTGGAATTGATGGTATTGGCCACCGGCGAGAAGGTCGCCGGCAAGTCGGCCACCTGATCCGCAGTGAGGCATTTCGAGGTTTCGCGCGGCGGCCCGACCCTGCCGGCGGTCTCGATGACTGTGGTGATCTTCCACAGGCCGGCGTCGATGCCGTCGGCTCGCGCAAGCGGCACGATCAGCATCATGGCAGCGGCCGCAAGTGTCGCTCGCGTTATGGCTCTGTGCATTCCATCCCTCTTTGGGGCCTTCCGGCCCATCGGCGCTTGATCCCGCGGACGCAAATCGGGCGATTTGCGTGGCTGGGGTGCGGAAGCAGCCCGGCGTTAACCCCGTAGTAACCATATACCCGGCAGATTTTGCCGAGGAGGCGTAAGCGTTTGCATCGGACCCTTTTGACGCTGCCTGGGGACCAGCCTTGGACGCGAGCGCGGCACCACTGTTTCGTGCGGGCGGCCCTCCGGCCGCGGCGCATAGCTTTGAAACGCGCGACCGTAACCGGCGGGGCCGATCGGACGACATGACCGACGTATCTTCGGCCCCAAGCGACACGCCGCTGTCTCGGCTTGCCGACCTCGGCACGATGCTGCGGCGGAGCGATATCGCGCTCGCCGTCGGTATGATGGCGATCCTGCTCGTCCTCATCCTGCCGCTGCCGGCCCTGCTGCTCGATTTCGCGCTCGCCATCTCGATCACCTTCTCGGTGCTCATTCTGATGACGTCGCTGTTCATCCAGGCGCCACTGGAATTCTCCGCGTTCCCGACCGTCCTCTTGATTTCGACGATGCTGCGGTTGTCGCTCAATCTGGCGTCGGCGCGGCTCATTCTCTCCCGCGGCCACGAAGGTACCGAAGCTGCCGGCCACGTCATCCAGGCGTTCGGCAATTTCGTCATGGGCGGCAATTTCGTCATCGGCATCATCGTCTTCACCATCCTGGTGATCGTCAATTTCGTGGTCATCACCAAGGGCTCTGGGCGCATCGCCGAAGTCGCGGCGCGCTTCCACTTGGACGGCATGCCCGGCAAGCAAATGGCGGTCGATGCCGACCTATCCGCGGGATTGATCGACGAAAAGGAGGCGCGGCGCCGGCGCAAGGCGCTGGAAGACGAATCAGGCTTCTTCGGCGCCATGGATGGCGCGTCGAAATTCGTTCGCGGCGATGCCATCGCCGGTCTGCTGGTCGTCCTGATCAACATCATGGGTGGCATGGTCATCGGCATCGTGCAGCAAGGCCTCAGCTTCGCCGATGCGGCCCATACCTATACGCTGCTGACCGTCGGCGACGGCCTGGTGACGCAAATCCCGGCGCTGATCGTGTCGACGGCCGCCGGCCTGCTGGTGTCGAAGGCCGGCGTCAGCGGCGCCGCCGACAAGGCGCTGCTCAGCCAGTTTTCCGGCTATCCCAAGGCGCTCGGCATGTCGGCCGCCGTGATGATCGCGATGGGGATGTTGCCCGGTCTGCCGATCATCCCGTTCTTTACGCTCGGCGGCGGCGCCGGTGCGCTCGCCTACATGATCGACCGCCGCAACAAGCGCGCAGCCGCCGCCGCGGCAGTCGCCACGCCGGACGCCGCCAAGGCCGCCCCCACCGAGGAGCCGATGTCGGCGACGCTGAAGATGGACGACCTTAAGGTCGAACTCGGCTATGCGCTGTTGCCGCTGGTCAACGCACCGGACGGCTCGGAGCGGCTGACCGAGCAGATCAAGGCGCTGCGCCGTTCGCTCGCCATCGAGATGGGCTTCGTCATGCCGGCGGTGCGCATCCTCGACAACGTACAGCTCGACGCGAACAGCTACGTTATCAAGATCAAGGAAGTCGAGGCCGGCGGCGGCAAGGTGTGGCCCGGCCAGTTCATGGTCATGGACCCTGCCGGCAAGCAGGTGACGCTGCCCGGCACCCACACCACCGAGCCGACCTTCGGCTTGCCTGCGACCTGGATCGACACGGCGCTCAAGGAGGAGGCGTCGGTCAAGGGTTACACGGTGGTCGATGCCGCGACCGTGCTGGCCACGCACCTGACCGAGCTGATCAAGGTCAATATGTGCGAGCTTCTATCCTACGGTGAAGTGCAGAAGTTGCTCAAAGAGCTGCCGAAGGAACAGAGCGAACTGGTCAAGGATATCGTGCCGTCGCAGATCACCATCTCAGGTATCCAGCGCGTACTGCAGATTCTGCTTGCCGAGCGCATCTCGATCCGCGATCTGGCGACCATCCTGGAAGGAATTGCCGACGGGCTGCCGGCGACACGCAATCCTGCCAGCCTCGCCGAGCATGTGCGTGCGCGGCTGGCGCGCCAGCTTTGCGCCCAGCATGCGAGCCCTGCCGGTTATCTGCCGATTATCGCACTCACCGCCAAATGGGAGCAGGCTTTCGCGGAATCGATCATCGGCCAGGGCGACGACAGAAGCCTGGCGATGCAGCCGTCTAAGCTCACCGAATTCATCAACACGGTGCGCGAGAAATTCGACCAGGCCGGCCGCGAGGGCGAAAATCCGGTGCTGGTGACGTCGCCCGGCATCCGGCCGTTCGTCCGCGGCATCGTCGAACGCTTCCGCGCGCAGACCAGCGTCATGTCGCAATCGGAAATTCACCCGCGCGCTCGGCTGAAGACGGTGGGAAGTATTTAGGCCCACCATTTCAGTCGCGTTTAGCTGCCGTCCCGATCCAGGCCAAAATTCCAGTGCGTTACGTCTTCTGCAAAGCCTTGCGCACAAACTGCATGTCGACGACATCGGCGTAAGGAGTTCGCTTCGTGAAGCTCCCCGTCTTGTAAACGACTTCCATGTCGAGGTTGTAGCCCTGCTCGGAGACCATGCCGTCAGCGCTCCAGAGGTGATCGGCGTAGGCGCGATCGAGCGTGGCCTTCACGCCGCCCGCCGGCAACGTGGGGAATTCCTTGTGCGTCATCGCCTCGACTGCGCCGCGGTCCTTCGCCGTGATGCGGAGCGCCTCTATCACCGCATCGACGAATGACTGCACAACCTGCGGCTCCTTGGTGATGGTGGATTTGCGAACGCTGACGACCGAGTACGCATAGTCGCCCAGCGACGGGAATCCAAAGAATGGCTCGTCCCAGAGGCCCTGTTCGATGCCGGCGGTGATGAACGGCTCCTGGGTTACGCCCAAGTCCACGGCGCCGTTCTTCATCATCGCGACGATCGCGGCGTTGTCCGCCTGGTTGATCGCCACGATGTCCTTGTGCGGATCGAGACCAACTTTGATTGTCAACCAGCGGCCGAGCAAGTCCGGCGTGCCGCCGTACCGGCTGAGCGCGAACCTCTTGCCCTTGAGAAAGGCGGCGATGTCGGCATCCGACTTTGACTTCGGTCCGGTGCCCTTGCGGGCAACAAGATAGACGTTCGCCCGATTGACCAGATTACAGATCGTAATCAGTGGGTCGGCCTTGCCGACGTTCGCCATTGCGTCAGATTCTGGCCCGCCTATGTTGCCCCACACTTGGCCGCTGACCAGCGCGGTCACATGAGCGCCATTGGTGGCCGTCAACAGCGAAACATCCAGGCCGCGCTTCTTGAACAATCCCTGATCGGCCGCGAGATAGACTGGCGCGTAACCCAAGTTGTGAACGGGCTCGGCGAGAACCAGCGCCTTTGCGCCTTGCGCGAACACGTTGCGGGAAGAGATTACCGAGCCCATCGTCAACGCACCGGCCAGCGCGGCACGGCGTGTCAGCCCGGGAGAGGTTTTAACATCCGATCGCATGATTGAGCACCTTCTTTTCAGAGAACTGCGGGGGCACCCGGACTTACCCAGTGCAGCTGACGCCATTGTATCGGCCGGCGGCGATGCGGTCCAATGTTCCGTCATTATTTTTTAGATTGGACGAACTGAAGTCGACCGGCTAACATTCAACGTCAAGCACCCGCATCTGTGCTGCGAACGCCTACTCGATAGTCATCGGTTGAACAAAACGATAGCATCGAGATCCGTCGTAAGCATGCTCAGGTCGCCGGAATGCGGTGTGTACGGCGATGAACTGAGCCAGCGGGGGCGACCACGGCTGCCAAACTCGACGTTCGAACAGTTTCAAAGATATTCAAGCACGAAGGCCGCGCCGTGCGCGCACTCGACGCGGTGTCGCTCACGATCCCCGAAGCCCGGCTGATCAGCCTGATCGGTCCGAGTGGCTGCGGCAAGTCGACGCTTTTCAACATTATCGCCGGTTTGTTGCGGCCGACCACTGGCGACGTACTTGCCGACGGCAAGAGCATCGTCGGACGGCCCGGTTACGTGGCCTACATGTTGCAGAAGGGCCTGCTGCTGCCGTGGCGCACGATCATCGACAACATCATCCTCGGCGCGGAAGTCCGGGGAGTACCGAAGAAAGAATTGATCGCCCGCGCCCAGCCATTGATCGAACGCTACGGCCTCGCCGGTTTCGAGCAGCATTATCCGCACGAGTTGTCGGGCGGCATGCGGCAGCGGACCAGCCTGTTGCGAACGATGCTCTACGATCGCGACGTGGTGCTGCTCGACGAGCCGTTCGGCGCGCTGGATGCGCAGACGCGCCTGCTCATGCAAAGCTGGCTGCTGCAAGTCTGGAGCGATCTCGGCAAGACCATCCTGTTCGTCACCCACGACATCGATGAGGCAATCTATCTGTCGGATGAGATTTATGTCTTCACGGCGCGGCCGGGCCGGATAAAGGCGCATATCGACGTCGCCCTGCCGCGTCCACGCGGCCAAGATGCCGTCACCAGTTCGCAATTCGTGGAGTTGAAGCGGCAGCTTCTCGGCTTGCTCAACGACGAGGCTCGCATCGCCGAGCGGCAGGAGTCATTGCAATGACCGAGACCGATGCAATGAGCGACCTCAGCCTTGTTGCTGACGACGGCGAGGCGGCCGAGCGGCGCGTGCGCCGATGCGCCACCATTTGGCGGTGGGCCCTTGCTGCCGGCATCATCCTCGGCTGGGAAATCCTCACGCGCCTGAAGATCATCGATCCGTACTATTTCTCCAGTCCGATGACCATCGTGAGCACCGCCTACGTGGCGGCAACGCAAGGAACGCTCCTTGTCGATATCGGCTACACGTCGGCATCGACAGTCGTTGGTTTCATCGTTGGCGTGGTGGCGGGCGGAATGATCGGCCTCTCCACGTGGTGGTCGCACGTCTACGGCCGCGTCAGCGAGCCATATCTCGTGACGTTCAACGCCATCCCGAAACTCGCGCTCGCACCCATCCTGATTATCCTGTTCGGAATCGGTTTCGCGTCGAAGGTCGCGCTCGCGGTCGCGCTGACGATCGTGCCGGCGGCAATGGCCGCCTATGGCGGCGTGAAAAGCGTCGACAAGGATCTCGAGACGTTGCTGTTCTCGTTGGGAGCGAGCCGCCTCCAGGTCTTTGCCAAGGTCGTCGTGCCGTGGGCGATGCCCTGGATCGTCAGCAGCCTACGGGTCAATATCGGTTTGGCGCTGGCGGGCGCAATCGTCGGCGAATTTATCGCTTCCCAATTCGGTGTCGGCCGCATGATCCTCTATGCGGGGCAGGTCATGGACATCAATCTGGTCTGGGTTGGCGTCGTTGTTTTATCCATACTGGCACTCGTCATGTATGCCGCGGTGATGACGGCCGAACGCTACCTGCTCAAGGGAATGCTGCACGGCTCTCAACTCAGCACCCAGTGAACGGGCCGACAAAATCGCAGAAGAAACAACTTCGCGCGGAATCAAGAGGGACGCGATGAACGACAGCACCAAGACACGTATTGCTCACCTGACGGGGCCGACCGCAACCATCCAGAACACGCCGCCGCTCGTCACCTCGAACAAGGCGCGCGCCAAGCATGGTTTGCCGTTGCTCAAGGATACCGATGGCGCGCCGCTGCGACACGACGCACTACGGCCGCAGCGTCTCGCCGCTCCGGTCAAAGTGTATGTCGAGCAGTTTTCCGCGCACCCGCTCGAATCCGACGTCGCCGAACTGTATGCGCCCCCCGATGGATATATCGGCACCGACGGCGTGTTTCGTCGTGAACGCCAGAGCAGCAGCGACAAGCCGGTCTACGAGATCGAGCTCAAGCCGGAGGATGGCTTGTACCCGCTTCCCTACATGGCGACCCAAGTCGACGGATCGGCGTGGGAGGAGGAATGCACCGCACCGGGCGCCGCGACGGGCCGCCAGGGCTTTTTCCCCGACGGGTCGCGCAGCTTCGAGGAAATCGATCGCCTCTCGATCGGCGCCGAAGGCACCGCGAGTCTGTTGTCCTCGATCGCCAATGTGGACTTTTATCGTGGCGTGCCGCCGAGCGGTTACACCAAGGGCCTGCCGGCGCATCTGCGCACCGATAAGGGCGAAGGCGACATCCCCGCCGAAGTCCGCGGCACCGATTTCTTTGGTTACAAGCCCTACCACCTCGCCGTCGCGCCGCCGCGGCCGGCGCTGGCGAGAGCTACCAACGCAATGCAGGCGCTGGTGTCGAGTGGCGATTACGGCGGCGTGATCTGGACCCAAGGCAGCCCGCAGGTCGAAGAGAGCGCCTATTGGTTCAATCTGCTGATCGACACGACGCTGCCGATCTGCGGCAACGCCGCGCAACGTCCGCAAGGACAGATCAGCGCCGACGGGCCGGCGAACATTGTCGAACTCGGTGCGCTACATCCGTTCGCGGGTGTGGGCCGACGAGCAAGGCCGCAACCGCTGCGGCGTCGTGGTGCTCCAGGAGCAACAGCTGTTTGCTGCCCGCGAAGTCGCGAAGGTCGATGCGCGTCCGGGCGGCTATGTGGCAACCGGCGGTCACGGCGGCATCGTCGGCAACATCAGTCACACCGGGCGGATCGCGCTGACCTACCTGCCGGTCTACAAACACACCTACAAGTCGGATCTGAGAATCACCACGCTGCCAAACACGGTGAAAGCAGCAAGGGCAGGCGCCGACGGCATCGAGATGGTCGATGTCGCGGTCAAGGATCGCAACGGCGCGCTGCTCGGCGACGCTATTCCGGTCGTGACGGTGTCGGCCGACGGCGGCTATTCGGGAATGGCCTACGGACATGACACCGCGCTCGAACTCGACCTGATCGCCTCGATCGAGCACAAGCTCAGCCTCGGCCTCCTCACCGGCTTCGTCATCCAGGGTCTCGTGCCCTATGGGCGCACGCCCTCGCACACCCGCAACAAGCTGATGCTCAAAGCCGCGTACAGCGGCATCCCCATCGCGATCGCGGGCCGCGGCGCGCCGATGGGCTTTGCCGATCCGACAGACTTTCAGATCGCCGCCGGTAACCTGACCGCCAACAAGGCGCGCTTCCTGTTGATGGCCTGCCTCTTGAAATTCGGCAGCCTGCCGGCGGCAAAAAATCCCGACAAGCCGACGAGCGCTGAACTCGACGCCATCCGCAAGGCGGTCAAGGCCTATCAGGCCGTGTTCGACACGCACTGATCGGCGAGCGGGATTTCGAGAATCCAGTAATGCGGGCGTGACGTCCTACAACGCCACCGATAATCCGGCGACGTGGTGCTTCTCGATCAGCCGTGCCACCAGTCCCGACTTCTTGGCGTCGGTCACGAAGTCCTGCAGGAATTTGGCGCCGGCCGCGTTCGGCTTTCCGGTGCCGATCGCCTGCTGCACGGTCATGAAATGGCCGGGCAGGATTTTGCCGCCCGGCACTTTCTTGATGTCATCAAGAAGCCCCGGCTTGAGCGCCGCTAGCGCATCGAGCTTTTCGCCGATGAACTGATTGAGCGGCGCATCGGCGGCCTCGAACGACACCACCGTCGCCTGCTTGATGTTGCGCTCGAGCCAGAGGCAGTAGGCGGCGCCGCGGCGCACCGAGATGCGCACGCCCGGCTTGTCGACGTCGGCCACGGAGTTGAGCGGCGAGTTCGGATGCACCAGGTAGGTCGCCTCGATTTCGCAGTAGGCGTCCGTGAAGGCGATCTTGGCGGCGCGCTGCGGCTCGGCGCCGATCAGGCCGATGTCCCAGGCGTTGGTGCCGGCCGCGTCGGCGAGGGTCGAGGGCCGCTCGTACGGAACGTAGCGGACCGGGACGCCCAACTGTTTGGCGATCTCGGCGGCCATGTCGGGAGCCACGCCAGACGGGTCGCCGGAAGCGGTCTTGCCGGTCACAAGGAGGAAATTCCCCATATTGATGGCGGCGCGCAAAACCCCCGTCGGCGCGAGTTCGGCTACGATTTGGCGATCCATTTTGCCCTCCCCTGGCCCGTTTGGCCTCTGTGCGGCCCCTGATTACCGGAACCGGGCCCCCGATCAATCGTTATCACGCGCCATCACTGCTCGGTGAGGGTGCGTTTTGCCGCAAAAATCGAGTTCCCACTTTCTGTGAGTTCGAATGAACCTTTTGCGTGAACCCAGCGACTAACCGGCTAAAGGACCGGGAGGGCATTATGAGCAGCCATTCCATGTACGGCGCAGACCGCGGAACGCATTTAAAGATCGTGGTGATTGGACTTGCCTGCGCGACGGTCGTTGCGGCCGTCGGCATCTTCTCGCATGTTGGCGGCATGGATCTCGGCACCGCCCCGCTGGTCAAAGCCGGTCAGACAACCGAAACGGCCGGACAGTTGCCGACCATCCGCTGATCGCGTCGTTCCCGACGTAAATCCTACGCGTGGCTCGTCAGCGGCCGCTCTCTTCAGGTTTTTGATCCCGCCGGCGGAGCTGAATCGACCAGTTTGCCTGTGAACAGGATCGGACCGGTCGGTGCGCCGGTCTTCGAGCCCCCCGGCGGCTCAAACGAAATCGCATACGTTGCAGCCAGCAGTGCCGCGGCATCGAACGCCGCGGGCAGCGGGCTTTGGGTGTATTCGCTGGCGCCGACGACGCCCAGCGACTCCGGCTTGGTCGCGTGCGGTGCAATCAGCCAGAGCTGATAGCTGTGATCGACCTCCGCCCTCGCGGCGACACGGCGCACGGTCAGAGTCCGGCTTGCCGGATCGATCGTCAGCAAGAATGCCGGCGCGGCGGGGTCCTGCTGCAGCACGCCAACGAGCCTGGTTCCCGGCGCGGCCGCCGGTATTTGGGCAGGCGCAGGACCCTGCGCGATATGGGGGCCACCGAGTGGAAGCAGACCCGGTTTGACCTGTGACACCACGATCAGCGCCGCCAGCCCGGCGGCGATCGCGCCGGCGAGAATGGCGAGCCCTCGCCAACGCCGGGCGCGCTCAGCGAGATCGATCACGTTCGCGCCCGGCGCCTCGCGCAGCGGCGCAGCGGCGGGTGGCGGCGTAATTGGCGCAGCCGCCTTGACCTCGGGCTTTATCTCGGGCTCGGGCGGGGGCGGTTCGGGTGGCTCGTCGGGCGGCAACAAACTCGCGGCCGGAGCGCCGATTTCTTCCACGTCCTCGGCAGGTTTCTCAAACTCCATGGGCGCAGCGGATATTGGCACAAGCTGCGCCGCGCTCGGCATCAGCGGTGGCAGTTGCAGATTGTCGATAGGTGCAGGCGTGCCGAGCCCGGCACCAAGCCCCGTACCCAGACCTGACTTGATGCGATCCCAAACCTGGGGCGGCGGCTCCACCGCCTCGACCATGACATTGAGTTCGCCAAGTCGCCTTTCCCACTGGCGCACCAGTTCGGCGAAAGCCGGATCGCTCGTGATCTGGCCTTCGGCATTTGCACGCTCGTCGGCAGCAAGCGTACCCAGAACGTATTCGGCCGCCAGCGCGTCCTTTTCTTCGTCGGTCATCACAGCCTCGCGCATCCTGAGTTCGCAGCACAATCGCAGCGGGAAAGCGGCGGCATAAGACCCGCATTTGGCTTTTTCGCGATCATGCTCAGCGCCCCATGCACTCGCGGATTTCGAGCAGCGAGCGGCGCAGCCAGGTCTTGATGGTATTGACCGGAATATCGAGCTTTTGCGCGAGCTGTTCGCGACTCCAGCCGCTGTAATACGCAAGCAGCACGATACGCTGCTTTTCCGGATCGAGCTTGCCAAGACAAGACAGCAGCCGGCGCAGTTCTTCGGTCATCTCGCGCCGCGCCAGCGGCGGCGGCGTTTCGGCCGCAACGCCCATCGCTTCAGGCGAATCCTCCACCGACACATCCGCCCTCTTGCGCACGATGTCGATCGCCCGGTTGCGCGCAATCGCCACCATCCAGGTTATGGGACTGGCGATCGTCGGGTCGAACCTGCCCGCCATCTTCCACACCTTGAGATAGGTCTCTTGCATGACGTCGTCTGCCAGTTCGGGCTTACCCAAGATACGGAGCAGCACGCCATAGAGTTTCGCGCGCGTTGCACTGTAGAGTCGCTCGAACGCAGCCTGGTCGCCCTTGGCGACGGCGGCGAGCAGCCAGACGAGTTCTGCCTGCGTCAGCATCGTTGTCCCTGGCCCCCCGGGGACGCCAGCCCCGCCCGATTATCGCCACGGAAATGCCCTCTCGTCGAGAGCGAAACTGATGGAAAATCAGGCAAGCGGCGTCGCAGCCGGGCCATGAAGGGCGATGAGGCGCCGGCATGCGCCAAGGGCGGGCACAAGGCCCGCCCCTACGAGGCTACACCGTAGGCGCGCCCCTTGTGGGCGCCCAAAATTGCAGACCGTTTTTGTGACTGGCCCTTCGGCCCTCAGGCCGGCGCGCTGCCGCGGGCCCGCATCAGCGCAATACCGTCAAGATCGGCCTGCTCGGCGGCGGCGACCGCCTCGCGTTCGCGAGCCTGATCGCGCTCGTCGAGCAACTCGACCTTCTTAAGGTCTTCGTAGGCCTCGCCAAGCGCGGCCTTGGCATCCTCGAGCTGGCCCCGCAATTCGTCGGCCGAGCGTTTGAGGTTTTCGCGGCGATTGATCGCCGCCTTGGCGTAGGTCGGGTAGGCAAAATGCCCCGGATCATGGATGCCGGCGCGGTCCTGCTCGACCTTGATCTCGCGTTCGAGATCGCCCGCCATGCGCTCGAACTCGGCGATCATGGTTTCGATTTGCGCAACCTTGCGCCGCTTCTCGTCGACCTGAAATTTCTTCAGGCGAATAAGCGTGTCACGAGACTTCATCGACTACTACTCCCCGAAGCCGCGGGACCATGGCGCCGTGCGGCCCCCCGCCGGGCGGCATTCCCAATCGCAATCGTGCCACGATAACGGTTAGCGTTCGGTTTCCGGCTGCGCCACGATTTCGGCCAATCGGCGGTAACCTTCCGCCAAGCTGGTTGCTTCTTCCTTACCTTGCGCAAGAAAGTCCTCCAGCGGCTTGTGCAGACGGATGGCTTCATCGACGTCGGAACTGGTTCCGGCCCGATAAGCGCCAAGCCGGATGAGTTCCTCCATATCGGCGTAGGTCGCCATGACTTGGCGGGCGCGGCTCAGCGCCGGGAGATAGGCGGGGTCGGCGGCGCGCGGCATGGTGCGGGATACGGATTTGAGGATGTTGATGGCCGGATAGCGGCCGCGTTCGGCGATGGATCGCTCCATGATGATGTGGCCATCGAGGATGCCGCGCACCGCGTCGGCGATCGGCTCGTTGTAATCGTCGCCGTCGACCAGCACGGTGAAAATGCCGGTAATCGTGCCCCGTTCGGTGCCGGGCCCTGCCCGCTCAAGCAGCCGCGGCAGCTCGGTGAAGACGGTCGGCGTATAGCCCTTGGCGGTCGGCGGCTCGCCGGCCGACAGCCCGATTTCGCGCTGCGCCATGGCAAAACGCGTTACCGAATCCATCAGCACGAGAACATCCTTACCCTCGTCGCGGAAATATTCGGCGATCGCCAATGTGACATGCGCCGCCTGGCGGCGCATCAGCGCCGGCTCGTCCGATGTCGAGACCACCACCACCGACCGGGCAAGGCCGACTTCGCCGAGATCGTCCTGGAGGAATTCCTGCACCTCGCGGCCGCGTTCGCCGACGAGCCCGATCACACTGACATCGGCGACGACGTTGCGGGCGAGCATGCCGAGCAGCACCGACTTGCCGACGCCGGAACCGGAGAAAATGCCGAGACGCTGACCGCGGCAGCAGGTGATGAAGGTATTGAGTGCACGCACGCCAAGATCGAGCGGCCCGCCGACCCGCTGGCGGGCGTGCGCGAGCGGCGGCTTGTTCCGGAACGAATAGGGCGACGGCCCCTGCAGGAGCGGTCCTTTACCGTCGATCGGTTCGCCCAGTGCATTGACCACACGCCCGAGCCAACCGACGGATGGCCGCACCGAGCCCGGCACGCCGGTCACGATCGCCCGGCAGCCGCGGCGCACGCCCTCAAGCGGCGCGAACGGCATGAGAAGCGCATTCTGTCCGGTAAAGCCGACGACTTCGCAGGGGATGGCCTTCTCGACCGTCTCGATCACGACGCGGGCGCCCACCGACATTACGTAAAGCGGGCCGGCAACTTCCACCATCAGGCCGCGCACGCCGACGACGCGGCCGTAGATTTCGACGCCGTCGAGTTCGTTGATCTGTTCGGCAAGAGCTTTCATCATTTTCCGGACGATTTGCCCTGTTCCTGGGTGATTCTCACCGCCGCTACGGTTCAATCGCCCCAGTAGCGCCGCAGCAACGCATAATTGGTTACTTCCAAGCCCAACTTGTTAATCGGTTGTTTACCCGGGCCGTTAATCATTGCGCTGTCGTCCTTGGGGCCAAGGAGGCTCACCTGCCGCGACGGAGGGTAAGTCGTATGAATCGGTTAGAGCCGAAACTTAAACTCGAACATGAACGTCGGCGTGGCTAGAAAACCACTATCGCGCAATACGTTACGGCGATTCGAACGAATTCGCCTAATAACATCTTGCGCGGAAGAATCAGGTTTTGTTAACCATAGCGCGTTTAGTGTGTCGAATCAGTTTCTTCGCGGGCGCTTGCTTTTTCAACGCTCACCTGGGGCCGCCGCTGCGGCCGGCCGACCTTGAGCCCGTGCGGCGAGGAAGGGGACTGGCATGCGCGTATTGCTGATTGAAGACGATAGCGCCACCGCGCAATCGATCGAGCTGATGCTCAAGTCAGAGAGTTTCAACGTCTACACCACCGATCTGGGCGAAGAAGGCATCGATCTCGGCAAGATCTACGACTACGACATCATCCTGCTCGACCTGAACCTGCCCGACATGTCGGGCTTCGAGGTTCTGCGCTCACTGCGCGTGTCGAAAGTAAAGACGCCGATCCTGATTCTCTCCGGCCTTGCCGGCATCGAGGACAAGGTTCGGGGCCTCGGCTTCGGCGCCGACGACTACATGACCAAGCCTTTCCACAAGGACGAATTGGTCGCGCGCATCCACGCCATCGTGCGCCGCTCCAAGGGCCATGCCCAGTCGGTGATTCAGACCGGCGATCTCGTGGTCAATCTCGACACCAAGACGGTGGAAGTGAACCAGGCGCGCGTGCATCTGACCGGCAAGGAATACCAGATGCTGGAGCTGCTCTCGCTGCGCAAAGGCACGACGCTGACCAAAGAGATGTTCCTCAACCATCTCTATGGCGGCATGGACGAGCCGGAATTGAAGATCATCGACGTCTTCATCTGCAAGCTGCGCAAGAAACTCGCCAATGCGTCGGCCGGCAAGAATTACATCGAGACCGTCTGGGGCCGCGGCTACGTGCTGCGCGAGCCGTCGGAGGACGAGGCGAAGATTTCCGCCTGAAGTTACGTGCGGGGGAACGATCGGGGGAAAAGCCCCGGCGGTAACGCCGGGGCTTTTTATTTTTTAGCTCGCGGCAAGAAAACTCAGCAGGAAACTCACCGCCCGCCGTTGACGGCCACGAGGCGCGGCATCGGTTTGCCGCCGTTCATCGGAATAAACGGTTTCGGCGCTCGCGCATTCGGCGCGTAAAGGCCATGCTTGTCACCGACGATCTTGAAACTGTCAGTCAGACCGACGACGGTTTCCGCCGCGCCAAGAACCAGATAGCCGTCGCAGGCGGTGACCCGCGCCAGGCTTTCGAGCACGGTTACTTTTGTCTCCTGATCGAAATAGATCAGCACGTTGCGGCAGAAGATCAGATCGAACATGCCAAGGCTGGAGAAATTCGATAACAGGTTGAGCTGCCGGAATTTGACCATGCCGCGGATCTCCGGCGCGATCTGCCACAACTCGCCGACCTGCATGAAATGCTTGATGAGAAGCTGAATCGGCAGGCCGCGCTGCACTTCGAACTGGCTGTAGAGACCGGCGCGGGCCTTCTCCAGCACCTCATTGGACAGGTCGGTGGCAAGGATATCGATGCGCCAGCCGGCGATCTCGCGCTCCATGCCTTTCAGGCACATGGCGAGCGAATAGGGTTCCTGACCGGTCGAGGCAGCGGCGCACCAGATGCGAATGGTGCGCGAGGCGCGGCGCGCCGCCAGCAGCGCCGGCATGACGATGGTGCGGAAATGCTCGAACGGTATCTTGTCGCGAAAGAAAAACGACTCGTTGGTCGCCATCGCCTCGACCACAGCGTTCATCAGGGTATCGTTGCCGCCCGGCCTGAGTGCATCGACGAGCGCTCCGAGACCCGCAAGACCGGCCTTGCGTGCGACCGGCAGAAGCCTGCTCTCGACCAGGTACTGCTTGTCGGCCGAAAGCACGAGGCCGGAGCGCTGTTTGAGCGCACCGCGCAGGAAATCGTAATCGAGCGGCGTCACGATCGGCTCCCCAGCAGCAGACGAAGAATTTTTCCCGGAATTTGATCGAGCGGCAGCACAGCCGAACACAGCCCAGCCTGTGCGACCGAACGCGGCATACCCCAAACCACACTGGTCGCTTCATCCTGGGCGATGACGGTGCCGCCAGCCGCGGCGATATCGGCGGCGCCCTGCGTGCCGTCGGAGCCCATGCCGGTGAGAACGACCGCCAGCACGGCCGAGCCCCACACCGCGGCCGCCGAGGAGAACAACGGATCGACCGAAGGTCGACAGAAATTGATCGGCGGGTCGTCACTGAGCGCGATTTTGACGATGTCGCCCTCACGTACGACGCGCATATGGCAGCCGCCCGGCGCCAGGTAAATCCCGCCGGCGAGAACCGGCTCGCCATCCTCGGCCTCATGTGCGCCGCGGCCGCTGACGCGCCGCAAATGCTCAGCCAATACCGCGGTGAAAGTGGGCGGCATGTGCTGCGTGATCAGCACCGGCGCGCGGTCGACCGCTGCGGTCAGTTTTTCAAACAGTGCGGTCAGCGCCTGCGGACCGCCGGTCGATGAACCAATCAACAACGCGCGCGGCATCGCCAAAGAAAAGGGCCGCAACGTAATCTCGCCCTTCTCGGCGGCGCGCAGCGGTTTGAGCTCCGGCAGAGGCCTGGCTGCGGGCGGCGGCGCTCGGGGCGACGCCGGGACAGGCGTCGGAGCTTCTTCAGGCGCCGATGACGGCGCACCTTCGCGCAGCAGGAGCCGTTTGCGGCCGAGGCCACGGACTTTATCGATCAGTTCACGGCGGAACGCCGCCGAGGTCATGGCCTCGTAGGTGGTCTCCGGCTTCGGAATATAGTCTGTCGCGCCAAGCGCCAGCGCCCGCAGGCTCAACTCCGCGCTGCGCCGCGTGAGCGTCGAGACCATGATGACGACAAGGTCGCGCTTCTTCGCCAGCAGCAGCGGCAGCGCGGTGATACCGTCGAGCTCCGGCATGTCGACGTCGAGCAGAACGACATCCGGGTCGTGGATGGTGATCGTATCGAGCGCCTCGCGACCGGTGCGCAGCGATGCTGCAATCACCATGTCCGGTTCGGACTCGATCCAACGCGCCATCATGCTGCGCGCGACGACCGCGTCGTCGACAACCATTACGCGGATTTGCCGCTCGGCGGCAGGCAACGCATGCGCGGCAACTAAGGCAGAGCTCATGAACTCTTCGACCGTACGCACGAACACTACAACTTCAGCCGGCGCCAGTTCGCCGCCGACGCTAGATCAGGCCGACTTCCTGGAATTTTGCTTCGACGATGTCCTTGTCGAAGGGCTTCATGATGTACTCGTTGGCGCCGGCATGCAGCGCACGCGCGATGTGCGCGACGTCGTTTTCGGTGGTGCAGAACACCACCTTGGGCCGATCGCCGCCGGGCAGCCGCCGCAGCATGCGCAGGAAGTCGTAGCCGTCCATCTTCGGCATGTTCCAGTCGAGCAGAATTGCATCCGGCAAATTCTTCTTGCACGAACTCGATCGCTTCCTCGCCGTTTTCGGCTTCGACGATCTGAAAATCGAGCCCTTCAAGGATTCGTCTTGCCACCTTTCGGATGACACTCGAGTCATCGACGACCAAGCAGGTTTTCATAGCCTCACTCCACGCTGCGCGGGCGAGCCCGCTTTGATTTGCTGTTCATCACCTTCAAGCGGCGACCGCTTCGGCGGACAGGTCGAGCACCCGATCGACATCGAGGACGACCATGAGCTGACCGTCGAGCCGGAACACGCCCGCCGAAACGCGGGCGAGCTTGCGATCGAGATTAACCGGATTCGGCTCGCGTTCGCCGTCGGTTAGCTTCAGCACTTCACCGAGCGCGTCGACCAGAAGGCCGAACGATTCATTGCCCAATTCGATGCCGATCGCCATAAGCGTTTCGCCTTCGTCGCGCATGTCGAGTTCGAGGCGCCTGCGCATATCGATCGCAGTGACGATGCGACCGCGCAGATTCAGCACGCCGGCGATCTGCGCACCGGCGAGCGGAACGCGCGTGATCCGGGTCGGACGGAAGACTTCCTGCACACGTTCGATCGGCAGACCGAACAACTGCCCTGCGGTGGTGAACGTGACGTAGTCGGTGAGTTTGAGATTGTCGTTCATGGCTGTCATGCCGCGCGCTCGATATCGGCGCCCTGCTCCTTGATCGCGGCGATCAGGCCAGTGCGGTCGAATTTGGCGACGAAATCGTAGAAGCCGATGGCGCGGCCGCGCGCGATCGCGTCCGCCGATACGACCGCCGTGATGGCGATGATCGGCAGCGCGGCAGTCGCCGGCATGGAACGCAGCTTTTCGGCAAAGGTGAATCCGTCCATGTCCGGCATTTCGATGTCGGTGATGACCAGGTCGAAGCGCCGGTCCGAGCCGAGCGCCCCGAATGCAGCCGCGGCTGATCCGACCGCGACCACGTGGCAGCCTGTGGCCTTGATCAGTGGCGTCAGCATGTCGCGGAAGAACGCCGAGTCGTCGACCAGCAGCACCGTTCGCGCGTGACGTTCGACCGCCTCGTTTCGGCGCCGGAACCAGTCGGCAAAGGCCTGCGGCAGGAAATGGCCGATATCGACGATTTCAGTGGCATTGCCTTTGATCACCGCATAACCGAGCACACCCGGCCGCTCACTGGCGACTTCGATGTCAAGGTGCTCCTCGACAATGTCGATGATTTCATCGACGACCAGCCCCATGGAGCGTCCGCCATCCGAAAACACCAGGATCGGCTGCGCGCCGTCCTGCTTGAGGCCGGATTGCGTGTCGAGGCGCATCAGCGGCATCAAGTGGCCGCGGTATTGCACCAGATGGCGGCCGTCGGAGATCTCGATCTTGCGGCAGTCGATCTCTTCGAGGCGCGTGACCAGCGACAACGGCACCGCCTTGGGCTGGTGTGAGCCGGCGCGAAACACCAGGAGCGAGACGATATCCTCGGCCGCGATCTGCCCGCGTTCGGTCAGTTCCGGCGCCCCGTCGCGGGCGACCTGCGCCGTGCGGCTGAGCAATTGCGCAATGCCGTTCGGGTCGATGATCATGATCACCGAACCGTCGCCGAGAATGGTCGTGCCGGAGAACACGGCGATGTGCCGCAGCTTCGACGACATCGGCTTGATGACGATTTCCTCAGTGTGGAAAACGCCGTCGACAACGAGGCCGAAAATCTGGCTGCCAACCTGGGTGACCACGATAAAACCGTCGCTGCCGTCGCTCTCGCCGCTGCGCAGCACATCCTTCAGGTAGATCAGCGGCAGGAGCTTGTTGCGCAGCCGCAGCACCGGCGTGTCCTTGATGCGCTCGATCCGATGCTCCCCGGCGCCGCTGGCGCGCACCAATTCAAGCACCGAAAGCTGCGGCAACGCGAAACGCTCGCCGGATGACTCGACGATCAAGGCCGAGACAATGGCAAGCGTCAGCGGAATCTTGATGGTGAATTTGACGCCAGCACCGGTAACGGAACGCAGGTCGACGGTACCGCCGATCTGCTCGATGTTGCTGCGCACCACGTCCATGCCGACGCCGCGGCCTGAAATACTGGTGATACGCGCAGCCGTCGAGAAGCCCGGCGCAAAGATGAAGTTGCAAATGTCCGCATCAGACTTGACGGCGATTTCGGCCTCGCTGGCAAGGCCCTTCTCGACCGCCTTGGCGCGAATGCGGTCGAGATCGAGACCGCGCCCGTCGTCGGCAATCTCAATAATAATATGGCCGCCCTGATGACAAGCGGAGAGCTGGATGGCGCCTTTCGCGGGCTTGCCCGCAGCAAGGCGCGCGGCCGCGTCTTCGATGCCGTGATCGGCGCAGTTGCGAACCAGGTGGGTAAGAGGGTCTTTGACCAGTTCGAGCACCTGGCGATCAAGCTCGGTCTCGGCGCCGAACATCTTCAGATCGATTTCCTTGCCAAGCTCGCCGCACAGGTCGCGCACGATGCGCGGCAGCTTCTGCCAGGCATTGCCGATCGGCTGCATGCGCGTCTTCATGACGCCTTCTTGCAGCTCGGCGGTCACGTTTGAGAGCCGCTGCAGCGGCACCTTGAAGTCGGAATCCTCGTGACGGCGGACGATTTCCAGGAGTTGGTTGCGCGTGAGAACCAGCTCGGACACCGTCGTCATCAAATGGTCGAGCGTGCCGACGCTGACGCGAATCGAATGGTTGGCAACCCGCTCGCCGCGTTCGTCGTGTCCCGCCTGCGACAACGCCGGTTCGGGTGCCTCTGCCAGTTCGGAAATCTCCGGAACGACGGATTTCTCCGGCTCGAACGCCGCGGACATCTCCGCCGGCCGTGGCGGCGATGCCGCTTGCACTTCGCCCGACGACCGGCGGGCAAGCCGTTCGATCAGATCGGTATCGCCGCCGTCGGGCTCCTTCTGCTCGGCCTCGATCTCGTCAAGGATGAGCTTGATGCGGTCGATCGTGTTGAGAATGAGGGTGACCGCATCGGCCGTGACGGGCATTCCGTCGCGGAATTTCCCCATCAGGGTTTCGGCGGCGTGCGCCAGCGCTTCGAGCCGCGGCAGCCCGAGAAAGCCACAGGTGCCCTTGATAGTGTGAACGAGGCGAAAGATGTTGCCGAGAATATTGGCGTTGTTCGGCTCGCGCTCGAAACGCACCAGTTCGGCATCGACCCGCTCGAGACTCTCGTTGGTCTCGGTCAAGAACTCACGCAACAGGTCGTCCATACTCAGGCGCCCCGGCGCCCCCCTCACGACGCGGGTGGCGCACACATCAGGTTACTCGCGCCGCAAAGCGCAAGACACGCGCGCTGCGGTCGCCAGGCGCGGCGCGCCTGAACGGTGGTACTCAGTCTGTTGCCAAAGGGTTTAATTTCGGTTGCAGCAGAGGCGGAAACGCTACCCGGCGACGCAATATCGGCGCCGCCGCCCCGCTTAGCGCGCCGCGACCACGATGGTCTCACCTTCGGCCACCGCGGTGGCCGAAAGTCCGCATTCGCGCGCCAGAATCCCCGTGTAAAACGGCTGGACGCCATGGGCGTCAACCGTCTGGGCCGGAGCGCCGGCGAGCAATTCGACCGTGGTGGGCGTTACCCGAGCGTTAAGACCAGCCGCGACGATGCGGAACCCAAGGGAGCCTTCGACCGGATCGACCGTCAGCGTCCCCCCGCGCGGGATAGCGCCGGCGGCGACCAGCATCATGTTCAACAAAAGCTTTACCTGGTTCTTGGGCCGCAATTCGCGGGGCAGATTCCAGGTGATCTTGATTTTCTCGTCCTCGATGAGCCCGCGCGAGACCTTTTCGGCATCCCCGGTATCGATCTGCGCCCCGGCAGAGCCTGCGGCGCCGAACGCCAGCCGGCAGAATTGCAGCCGCGCCGAAGCACTCCGCGAGCTCTTCTTGATCAGGTCGAGCGCAAAGGTGCGCGTCTCTTCGTCTTTGTCCTCGTCGAGAACCTCAAGGCCATTGACGATGGCGCCGACCGGACTGATCAGGTCGTGGCAGACGCGCGAGCACAACAGCGCCGCGAGATCGAGGGCGCCGAGCGCAAGCGTGCCGGAAGCGTCTGGACCGGACATGGGTAGCTCCACGCAAACCTAAATCGGCTCGTGCGTGTCACAGGACGGGCGATTCGGCAACCTCGGCGGGTTTGTGGAGCCGATTTGACATTGGCTACTCGCCGAACCGCGAGGCCGTGGTAAACCGCAGGTTCCATCTCGGGCATACCGCTTGGCGTCCAACCCCTACCGCGCGATTCTGGAGAACGAAACGTGGCGAAATTCGACGCTGCGGAACTTTTGACCGCGATGACTGCGATCGGCGCGCGCGCCGCGCTTGCGATCCGCGCCGTGTCGAGCCGCGGCCGTGTCCGTTACAAAGACGACGGTTCACCGGTGACGCCCGCCGACACCGAAGCCGAAGCGACGATCCGCGCCGGGCTCGCTACGGTTGCGCCAGCGCTTCCGATCGTTTCCGAAGAGGAGGCGGAGCATCGTCCTGTCGCCGCCGGAGCCAGCTATTTTCTCGTCGATCCGCTCGACGGCACGCGCGAATTCGTTGCTGGAAGCGACGAGTACGCGGTCGCCATTGCGTTGATGTCTGACGGCGCACCGATTGCCGGCGTCATCGTGGCGCCGACGAACGGTACAATTTGGCGCGGGGCCGTCGGCAGTGGCGCCTTCCGCCTGACATTCGCTGCCGACGGAGCGATTTCGCCGCCCGAGCGCATCCACACTCGCAAGCGTCCGCAACACCAGCCGGTCGCGTTGGTCAGCCGGTCGCACCTTGATCCGCGCACCCAAGCGTACCTGCAAGACCTGCCGCAGCCGCGGACCATCGCGTGCGGCTCGGCGCTGAAATTCTGTCGCATCGCCGAGGGCTCAGCTGACATCTACCCGCGGCTGGCGCCGACCCACGATTGGGACGTGGCCGCCGGCCACGCGATCATTGTGGCGGCAGGCGGACAGATGTCGGCGCCCGACGGCGGACCGCTTCGATATGGCACCCCTGAGCTTTTGATTCCCGCCTTCATTGCCGTTGGCGAAGCAACCGGCAGCACACCTTAAGGATCGAGTTCTACTCATGACATCAGGCCAGCGCCGCTCGGACGTGGCGAGGTAGCGCGCCGGATTGGACAAGAATTTGTCACGCTGAGCCCTGTCGTAGAACAGAAACAGTCGCTCGCCGATGATCGCCCATAGTTGCGGATTTCCCGGCACCGCCACACCCCTGCCCACGCCCAGCGGATCGTAGCCGCCATATTGCGGCATGTAGACGGCGGGGCGTTGCGAAAAGGCGGCCCGGTTGCCGCTATTCACGAACCGCCAGACGGCCCCGGCGTAGCGCAATTCGAAATCACCACTGCCAAGCTCCGGTTTGCCGTCGGTAAAGAAGGCCACCGGGTCATATCCATCGATCGCCAATCCGGAATGCCAATTGACCACGACGCGTTGCGTCAAGCTGGCGAGCGCGGGCGCCGTCATCCCCAACAGCGCCAGCGCGACAGCAAGGCCCGCAGCACGCGCGCGGTTTTGCTTTCGTTCTCGCCGTGCTGGCGTCATAGTTTTGGTCAAGGGTTGCACTGATTCGGAACGGCTTGCGGAGAGTTAGACGCAGCCCATGAGCAAGGCGTTAAGACCGGAGACATCAATGAAATTCGCCGCCAGGCTTGCCGCCGTCGCACTGCTCGTCGCCGGCGCCATCGGCATGCAGGCAGCCGCCCAACCGGCACCACCAGCCTACCCGCCTGCAACCTCGCCCTACCCACCACCGGCCGCAGCGCCCTACCCGCCACCGGCCGCTCCCTCCTATCCGCCACCTGCGGCAGCCCCCTATTCGCCACCGGCTCCGGCGCCCGCCTATGCTGGGCATCCGGCACCACCCCGGGATGATCAATTTTCCCCCGGCGAACTGATCGAAGCTGGGCATCGTTTCTTCGGCGGCGTGTCGCGCGGGCTTGCCCTGATCGTGCAGCGGGCAGGCAGCCAATGGGGGCAGCCGAACGGTTACATTCTGGGCGAAGAAGCCGGCGGCGCCTTCGTTGGCGGGCTGCGCTATGGCGACGGCACGCTTTATACCAAGAATGCGGGTGACCGCCGCGTGTTCTGGGAAGGGCCGACGATCGGCTTCGACGCCGGCGCCGACGGCGCGCGTACCATGATGCTGGTCTATAATCTGCCGCGGACCGATGCCATTTTTGATCGCTTCGGCGGCATCGACGGCTCCGCCTACTTTGTCGGCGGCCTGGGCATGACCGCGCTCGCGGCTAACGACATCGTCCTGGTGCCAATCCGCACTGGAGTGGGGCTGCGGCTCGGCGCCAACCTCGGCTACCTGAAATTCACGTCGCGTCCGACCTGGAACCCATTCTGACCGAAGCCATTTCGGGCCAGGATGGCGTCGGCGCTGCCGTCCCACGGCGACGGCCGGATTTAGGTTAACGACCGGTGAATGTGGTAGGATTTGCGTGCGCGTGGCAGATTGATGCTCGCTGTCGTTGTTTTTTCTGCCGCCCAAAGCCGAGGGCCAGGAGAGCGTGGAGGTGTAGCGTATGGTCGAACCGATCATGTATTTCGGCATCGGCTTCCTGGTTGCGGCCCTGCTCGCACTGATGTTCTTCCCGCTGGTGCATAATCGGGCCGTTCGCCTGACTGTGCGGCGGCTGGAAGCTGCCACCCCGCTGACGATTGCGGAAATTCGCGCCGACAAGGATCAGCTCCGCGCCGAATTCGCGATGTCGACGCGGCGCCTCGAAATGAGCGTCGAGCAGATGAAGGCGCGCGCGACCTCGCAGCTCGCCGAGCTCGGCAAGAAGACCGACGCCATCAATCAGCTCAAGAAAGAGCTTGGTGAAAAGACCGCGGCGTTTTTCGCGCTCGAAGCGCGCGACAAGGCGCTGGCTGAGCAGCTGCGAGCTACAGAGCAGGAGTTTCAGCTCAAGACCGGCGCGTTGCGCGAGGCCGAGCGCGCGCTGTCTGACAAGGAGGCCGAGCTCGCCAAACTGGTCGGCGAACTGGGCGATCAGTCGATCGCATCCGACAGCCAACGCATCGAACTCGCCGCCTTGCGCACGCAGGTCGAGGCCATGAAGGTCAGCGTCACCGGTTACGAGCGAACGGTCAAAGAGGCAGAAGAGCGGCTGACCCGTGAGCGCGGTGATGCGGCCAGCAACCTCACCGAGGCGCGCGGCCAGCTCGATCTGCTCAAGTCACGCAAGACCGACCTTGAACAGCATCTTGTGTCGCAGACCGCCGAAGCCGAGCAATTCAACCAGCGCGTCCAGGAGCTGGAATCCCGCCTCGGCGAACAGGGCCGGCTCATGGCGCAGCGCGACGATGAAATTGAACGGCTGCGCCGGGAAGCCGAAGCCTCCCGTAAGGCGCACGACGGTCTGCGCGACGAGATGTCGAATTCCAGCACGCGCAGCGTCGAACGGCACAAGGAGGAAATCGCCCGGCTCGAAGGTGAGCTTGCCGCCGCCCATGAGGTGCGCGCCAAGCTGGAGGCCGACATGGCCGACCTCAAACGCGAAGCGGAATCGAGCTGGGCTTCGGAGCGGGTCGAGAACGCGCTGTTGCGCGAGCGCATCAACGACGTCGCCGCCGAGGTCGCCCGCCTTACCGCCGCACTCGAAGGACCGGATTCGCCGATCGATGCGATGCTTGCGGCCGGCGTCCATGATCTCAATCTTGCCGCGGTGCCGGCCAACGGCAGCCCGCCGATTGCGATGTCGCGCGGGGAAGCGGGCCCGGCCCGGATCGAGCCCAGCGAGCAGCGGCGCACCCTCGCGGATCGGATACGCGCGCTGCAATCGGGCGCGTCACGCGCCGCTTCGACCAACTGAAAAATATCCGCCCCAAGCTCGCTTGACACCCCGCCGAGGCGCTCCCTAAATGCAGCCGATCTGCCGAACAGGCACGGGCGCTTAGCTCAGCGGGAGAGCGTTCCCTTCACACGGGAGAGGTCGTAGGTTCAATCCCTACAGCGCCCACCATTGCGACAGGATGTTGATTTTCAAGCGTTTTTGCTTTGCTGATTTGTCTTGATGGTGCAGCCTAACGGTACAGACTTCTGGAGCACCGGAACGCGATCGCCGACCCGCACAACACTGGCCGAATCCCGGCTGGCCGCGAATTGGTTTGCAGACTTAGATAGATCTGCTTTTTCAGAGATGCTCGACCGTCCAGTCGGCGGTTAGTGGCCGAAACTTGTAGCTGATGTTGAAACAGACGTGGTTGCCTTCCTCGTAGACGATGAAATCCTTCGGTCCCGAGACTGCGCGGGCCAGACGTTCGCCCTCAGACGGAGGCACGATGCGGTCGCCGGCGCCGAACAAAATGAGCAGCGGACATTTGATCTGCTTGGCGCAATCTTCCAAACTCAGTCCGCTGGCGATCTGCAACGCCTCCTTCATGGTGGAGGCATGTGCGCGGATGCGAAACAGCTCCTGCGATACCTTTGGCAACTGCGGCAGAACATCGCCGAAATTGAACGGTCCGCAGTTGGCGACGCAGGCCTTGATGCGCGGTTCGAAAGCGGCTGCGAGCGGCGCGTAGATCGCGCCGAGACTTTGCCCAACCACGGCGACCGATCCACCGTCGACATCGGGGCGCCGTTCCAGCACATCGATCACGGCCCCGATGACCCGGCCCCAATCATGGCGGATCGGCAAATGGAATGACGTCTCGCCCTGTCCGGGCCCGTCCAGTGTCACGGTGGCCAAGCCGCGAGCGAGAAAGCCGTCGCTCCAGGCGTGCAGTTCTTCCTTCGCCGCATCGAGTCCGGGGAGGATGATGGCAACTTTCGGCCGCGCCACATTTGTCGGCCGGCGCAGATAGGCAGCCATGACCGCCCCCTCGAACGGAATCTCGAAACGCTCCATCGGAGACGCAACGTGCGGAGCGGCAGCCAGGTAGCAGTGCAGCATGCGCTCATGTGCATCGCGAAACTGCCGCGGGTCCGCGCCGAACAGGTGCTTGCCGTAGTGATAATAAATCGCGGCGCGCAGGTAGGCTTCGCCGGCGGTGACGAGGCGATTCTGCGCCAGCGCTTCATCGCCGAGTTGTTCGTGCCGGTGAGCCTCTTCCGACCAGAGGCGACACCAGTCGGCCCAGTGATCAATGCGGGCAACGAGCCGCTGCAGGTCGTTGGGATCCACGCCGGTTGCCACGTAACGCGGAGTAAAATGGGAGAAAATCAGGTCTACCTGCGGGTCGGATGCCATACGAAACTCTTCCTCCGATTTAGCGTGACGTTTTGCCGTTATCCCGATGACGCCAGCGCAACTAGACCTATCGCAAGGCCGCAAAGGCGAACAGGCAAGTTTTCCTGCTGACGGGACAGTGCGCGTTGGCTATCTGTGGGCAGAGTATTTTTCCAGGCAGGCGCACCATGTCCGATCTTCGTCTGAGCATTGCCATCAATGACTATGTGCATACCCACGATATCGTCAACGGCATCGTTCGTCCGATCGGAATTGAGTTGATCGCATTGCGCATGCCGTTCGAATCCGCGGCATTCCGCTTCGGCGCCAATCTCGAGTTCGACATATCGGAATTCGGCCTCGCCGCTTATTGCGCCCGGCTGTCACGACCGGAGCCATGCCCCTTCATTGCACTTCCGGTGTTCACCTCCCGCGTCTTTCGCCATAGCTCTATCTACATCAACGAAGCATCCGGCATTGCCAGCGCCGCCGACCTCAAGGGCCGCACGATCGGCATTCCGCAAATGGTCGCAGACCGCGACCATTTATGTGCGCGGCTATCTGATGCACGATGCCGGAGTGCCGCTTGCGTCCATCGCCTGGGTCCAGGCCGGGGTCGACGAGGCCGGGCGCGAGGACCATGTCGAATTGACCTTGCCGCAAGGCGTGCAGCTGACGGCCAAGCCAGACAAGACGCTGAGCGGGATGCTGATGTCCGGCGAGATCGACGCGGCGATCACAGCGCGGCCGCCGAAATGCTTTCTCGACGACACACCCGGCGTGCGCCGCCTATTTCCCGATTATCGGGAGGAGGAACAGCGCTATTTCGAGCGCACCCGCATTTTCCCGATCATGCACGTCATTGCGATCCGGCGGGCGGTGTATGACGCCCATCCGTGGATCGCCCGCAACCTGTTCGACGCTTTCGAACAATCGAAACGGGCGGCAGTCGCTCGGCTTTCCGGCATTCAGACCTCGCACCTGCCGACCGCTTGGGCGCCGGAGGAAATGGCGAGCGTGCACAAGCTGCTGTTTCCCGACAGCGAGGCATGGCCATACGGCCTTGAGGCCAATCGGCGAACGCTGGAGCCTTTTCTGTCTTATTGTTACGAGCAGGGCGTCACCAAGCGCCGGCTCAGCCCGGACGAGTTGTTTCCGCCCGAGCTTGCGCTAAAAATTCGGATCTGACAGCGGTTTATTCAACTGCCGGACAGGTACTTTTCAGAAGCTGCCGCATCCGGCCAAAATGACGGAGTTCAAATGCATACGAAAGTCGGTACATCCGTCCGCAACGCAACGCTATTCGCCAATGTCGCGGCAGCCGCGTGCTGTGCACTCGTAACGTTCGGGTGGTCGACCGGATTTGCAGCGCAAGCCGATCAGGGGTATCCGGAGCGCCCCGTTCAGCTTGTCATTGGCTATGGCGCCGGGACAATAGGCGACGTCAGCATGCGCATTGTCGCCAAAGAGCTCACCGCAAAGCTCGGCAAGGCATTCATCGTTGAGAACCGCCCCGGCGCCGCCGGAGTGAATGCCGCCCAGGCCGTCGCAAAGGCCGCGCCCGACGGCTACACGCTGCTTCTCACCGGAAACGGCTACGCCATCGCGACAGCGTGGTTCAAGTCCTTGCCCTACAACATCCTCAGCGATTTCGCCCCGATCTCCACCGTCGCAAGTTTCGACTTCTTGGTCGCCGCCAAGAAGGGGTCGCAGTTCAAATCGATGAGGGACGTCATTGCGTACGCCAAAGCTCATCCCGGCAAGTTAAACATCGCGACACTCACGCCGGGATCTACCCAGAATCTCGGCGTTGCATTGCTAAAAGTCGTCGCCGGCGTAGACGTAACCGCAGTCCCGTTCCACAGCTCTCCGGAAGCCGCTGAAGCGCTCGTGCGCGGCGACGTCGATCTTGACATGGATTCCTACGCTCCTCTCCGTCCTTTGCTGGAGGGACAGAAGATCGACGTGATCGCAACGACCGGCCGGCATCGCGTTTCGTTCCTGAACAATGTTCCCACCGTCGCTGAGAGCGGCGTTCCGAATTTCGACGTCTCCAGCTGGAATGGAATAGCGACGCGAAAAGGCGTGCCGGCGCCGATCGTCGAGAAGCTGAGCACGACAATTAACCAGGCGCTTCAGTTGAAAGACGTTCAAGAGACGGGTCAACGCCTGGGCATGGAAATGCATGGCAGCACGCCTGACGAACTGCAGAGCCGTTTGAAGGGTGACATCTCCAAATGGTCCGATCTCATCGAAAAGGTCCATATTCCAAAGCACGACTGAGCTCGCGCACAGGTGTCATGTCGCCTGAATTCCGGTGCATGGGTTACAGTCGGGTCGGTGGACGAGTAACCGGGCACCAGATCTGAAGGTCCGCATCGATATATCCCTACAGCGCCTACCGGCCTTCAGAAGCGGAGCGGGCCCGCGCACAATCAACACCCCGAGCCAAAACATGGCTCGCGTCCGGGCACGTCGGTCCTGAAGGCCTCGATGAAGCCACCGTCGACCTGGGTAACGAACACGGTGCGACCATCACGGCCGCCGAAGGTCAGGTTGGTCGGGTATTTCCCCTGCAGCGCAACCTCGCGCAGAATTTTTCCATCGGCAGAAACAATCGCGATCGCACCCGCTCCGGGGCGAGCGACGAACAAACGCCCTGCCCGGTCGGTGCGCAGGCCGTCGACCTTGAATGCCGGGAATCGGACAGCCAGCCGCGGATGGGTCAGCGCATTGCCGTCGATCTGATAGGCCCATATCTCGCGCGTATTGGTCTCGCCCACGTACAACGTCGCGCCGTCGGGGCTGAGGTCGATGCCGTTGGCTTCTCCCATCGGCCGCTCGCTATGCATCGGCTCGCCGGTTGCGCTACCGTTTGCAGCGCGATCGATACGCCAGACGCGTCCGGTATGCAGGACAAAGTCCGGATCGCTCGCGAACAGCGTGCCGTCGCGCGCCGCCGCCAGATCGTTCGGCTGCGAAAATTCGTCAGAGTGAAAGTAAAGCTTGGGCGTGTCCGTGCCTTGATCAAACACAAAGATATTGTGCCGCCGGTAATCGGCCACATACATCCGTTGTTCACGATCGAACCGCATGCCGCTGCCAACGCTCCCTTCCGGCAGCACGGCGAACAAGCGAGACGACGACGCGCCAGGCGACAGTTCGCCGACGGTGCCGGCGCGATGCAAGTTGACGACGAACAAATTCCCGACGGCGTCGACGGCCGGCCCTTCGATTTCCGACGTGTATTCGCCCGCAGGCGTGAGCCGCTCGCTCACGAACAGTCGACCTGATGCGCCGAGCGCACCCGCCGCAGACGCGGCTATCGCGAACCATGTCGACGCCAGGAGCACAATCCGCATCGGCGCAGGCTTGCTCATATCAGGATCCCCGACGCGACCATGGCCCATTCCCAGCGCGGCGCATAGGTTGACCGCGTCGCCGCCCGCCGCCATAAGCGATACCCCGGTAACGTTTCAGCCAGAACGCTCATGCAGTTTCAGCTTCCCGCGCCGCATATGACCTTCGACATCGCGCTCGATGACGGCGCGAGCATTCGCATGCGGCGACACGGCCGCGCCGATGGCGTTCGCCTTTTGCTGTCGCACGGCAACGGTTTTGCCGCCGACGCCTATCTGCCCTACTGGCAGCATTTGTTGCCGCAGTTCGACTTGCTCGTGTTCGACTTCCGCAATCATGGCCAAAATATTCCGGTGGTGCCGTCGCATCACACCTACGAACAGCTGGTGAATGATCTCGAACGCGTCGCGCAGGGAGTGAACGCGCGGCTCGGTAAAAAACCGACCGCCGCTATCTTCCATTCGATGTCGGGCCGTACGGCGATGAAGCACGCCATCGAAGTGGGCTGGCGCTGGGACGCCCTGATCCTGTTCGACCCGCCTAACGTGCCCCCGCCCGGTCACCCGACCTATGACGCGATGGCGGCATTCGAAAAGCGCCTTACCGCCTGGGCCAAGGCGCGGCGGAGAAGCTTTGACACCGTCGAAGAACTTGCTGAGGAGTACCGGCAGTCACGCGCGGCCGCACGCTGGGTGCCCGGCGCACATGAACTGATGGCGCGCTCGGTGCTGCGGAGAAGTCCGAACGGCGACGGCTACGAACTGGTCTGCGATCCAGAGAATGAGGCAACGATCTACGCTCAAGCGATCTCCTTGAATCTGTGGCCTGCCGCCGAAGCGTTTGGAGGCCCGGTCAAGCTGATCGGCTGCGATCCACAGATGAAGGGCGCGCCGCCGACCGGCATCGCCAATCAGGCGCTCGGCACCGAGGGCGGCTACGATTTCAGCATCGTCGCCGACACTGGCCATCTGCTGCAGATCGAAAAACCGGAAGAGTGCGCAGAACTCACGATCGAATTTCTAAAACGCTGCGGCCTTACTACCGGATAAGGCGGCGGACGTCAGCGCTACCGCTTGCGTTTTTGCGGCAGATCGCCGCAATAAATGTCCTTCAGCGCATTGAGGATCCGCGCGGCGCGCGGATCCGAAATCCGGTAATGCAGCGTCTGCGATTCTCTTCGAAATGCGACCAGGCCGTCCGCACGCATCTTGGCCAAGTGCTGCGACAACGCCGACTGGCTTAAGCCCGCCACACTCATCAGATCGCCGGCGCGAATCTCGCCGTTCGCGGCAAGAAAACAAAGAATGAGCAGGCGCCGCTCGTTGCCAATGAGTTTGAGCATGCGCGCCGCCGCCGCAGCTTGGCGAGTGAGCAGTTGCAGATCGAAACCGGGATTCGGCTTCTTCACCGCGGATGCCGCGCGGGATGAACGGGGAGTGCCTTGCGGGGTGTGTGCGATATCCATGGCGAGCGCGATCGGAGTTTGCGAATCGCAGTATATAGCACCTGCGAGATTGTTTAGTATTGACTAAAGTAAGGGCCATTGCTACGGCCGGATGGCAGGCTAGGAGTCCGCAAGGCAACTGGCCGCAAGACGAAGGCTACATAAGCCTGTCGCAGCACTCGATGGAGCGCGGCGCAAGGGAGGCAGTCCATGAGTCCGGTTTGGCGGCAGCGGTCCGGTCAGCGCCAAGACAGCTATCCGGGAGACGGTCTGCAAGCGTCGAAGCGCGCAATTTTACGCGCCGGCGTCGCTGCGGCGGGCGGCCTGCTGCTTGGCCGAACGGGCGCGGCAGCGGCCGAGAATTCACCGCCGGGCGACCCGAATTGGTCGAAAACTATCGGCCCGGGCGTCGATGACCGCCCCTACGGCGTTCCGTCGAAATTTGAGAGCGGCGTCATCCGCCGCGACGTGCCGTGGCTCACGGCGACGCCCCAGTCTTCGGTCAGCTTTACGCCGCTGCAAAGCATGCACGGCATCATCACGCCGAACGGCTTGTTTTTCGAGCGTTACCACGGCGGCCGCGCCGATATCGATCCGCATCAGCATCGGCTGCTGATTCACGGCCTCGTCGAGCGGCCGCTCATTCTGACGATGGACGATATCCTGCGCTTTCCATCGGTCTCGCGGACTTATTTCATCGAATGCCCAGCCAACGGCGGCATGGAATGGCGTGGCGCACAGCTCAACTCGCTGCAGTTCACGCACGGCATGATCGGCTGTGCGCAATGGACCGGCGTCAAGCTGTCGACGCTGCTCGATGAGGTCGGACTCAAGAAAGAGGCAAAATGGGTGCTGGCCGAAGGGGCTGACGCCGCGCACATGGATCGCAGCCTGCCACTCGACAAATGTCTCGACGATTGCCTCGTCGCTTACGGCCAGAATGGCGAGGCGCTGCGGCCCGAACAAGGATACCCGCTGCGCCTGATCGTTCCCGGCTGGGAGGGCAGCGTCAACATCAAATACCTGCGCCGAATCAAAATCGACGATCAGCCGACTTTCTCGCGCGAGGAAACTTCCAAATACACTGACCTGATGGCGAACGGAAAATCGCGCGGTTTTACCTGGGTCAACGAAGCCAAATCGGTCGTCACCTTCCCCTGCCCCGAAAAGCCGATGACCGCACCCGGGCTCTATGAGATCCGCGGACTGGCCTGGAGCGGCCACGGCAAGATCAAGAGCGTCGATGTATCGACCGACGGCGGCGTCAACTGGAGCGCGGCGCAACTGCACGAACCGATCCTGTCGAAGGCGCTCACGCGCTTCACCCTGCCATGGCGTTGGGACGGCGCTCCGGCGCTGGTGCAGTCCCGCGCCGTGGACGAAACCGGCTACGTGCAGCCGACCATCGAGCAACTGCGCAAAGTGCGCGGTCTCAACTCGATCTATCACAACAATTCCATCCAGACCTGGCAGGTCAAGCCGGACGGGAGCGTGTTCGATGTCCAGATCGGCTAGACGGCTCCTGTTGGCCCCGGCTGCTTTCGCCGCCGCATTCACCATGTGTGCGGCAACGGCGCATGCCGGCAGTCCAGGACAAATCGGATACGGTAAAGTGCCGACGCCAGCGGAGATCGCGGGCTGGAATATCGACGTGCGAGGCACCGACGGCGCCGGCCTTCCGCCGGGGCGAGGCACAGTCGACCATGGCGCCGACGTTTTCGCCCAGCAATGCGCGGCCTGTCACGGCACGTTCGGCGAGGGCGAAGGCCGCTTTCCCAAACTCATGGGGGGCGAAGGCACGCTGACCGCGGACCGGCCCGAGCCTTCGGTCGGCAGCTATTGGCCCTATGCGCCGACGCTCTGGGACTACATTAACCGCGCGATGCCGTTTATCGCCCCCCATTCACTGTCAGCGGATGACGTTTACGCGCTGACCGCCTACATTCTCAACTTCAACAATATCGTGCCCGGCAATTTCGTTGCCGATCGCGACAGCCTGCCCAAGGTCAAGATGCTCAACCGGGATAATTTCACCTGGAAGGACCCGCGTCCCGATACCGCAGCGACCGAGTGCATGAAGAATTGCGTCGATCCCAAATCGGTGAAAATCATCTCGACAGCCGACGGCAAGAATTCTGACGCCCCGGACGACGGGTCCGCTCGATCGGATGCAGGGGAACTAGGCCGGCGGGGCACGGGAGGGACAATGTCAAAACAAACTGCTTCTCTGGTGGCTTGTGGCGTGATCTGCGGCGCGCTTTTGATCGGCGGCGCCGCATCGGCTCAGTCGTCCTCGGTTGCAGCGGGCGAGAAGCTCGCGTTCGACCGCAGCAAGGGCAACTGCCTGACCTGCCACGACATCAAAGGCGGGGACGCGCCCGGCAATGTCGGTCCACCATTGTCGAACATGAAGGCGCGCTTTGCCGATCGCAAACAGCTCGCCGCCATCATCTATGACGAGACCAGGCGTAATCCCCAGACGGTGATGCCCCCGTTCGGGCGAAATCTCATTCTCACTGACCAGGAAATCAACGACGTCATCGACTTTCTGTACACGCGCTAGGAGCGCAGCTTGCAATGGATCTGGACAATATGAGCAAAATCACCAACACGCGCGGCGGCCAGACGCGCCGCACCGTGATGCAGGGCGCGCTTGCCGGCGGACTGGCGACGTTCGCCCTTGCCGGCACCGCGCCGGTTAATCGCGCGCGCGCCGCTGCCGATGCGAGCAAATGGCCGAAAGGCGCGTTCTCGGAGAAGACCGAAGCCGGCGCTCTAAAGGCACTCTATGGCAAGACACCGGAAGCCTCCGACAAGGTCAGCCTCGATGCACCCGAGATCGCCGAGAACGGCGCTGTGGTACCGATCTCGGTTACGACCGCCCTGCCCGGCGTCACGTCGATCTCGATAATCGTGGCCGGCAATCCGTTCCCCCTCGCGGCGCATTATCTGATCCCGGCCGGCACCACGGCCGCGGTCGCCAACCGGCTGAAGCTGGCGAAGACCAGCAACGTCATCGCCCTGGTCGAGGCTGGCGGAAAAATCTACAGCGCCACCAAAGAGGTCAAAGTCACAGTCGGCGGCTGCGGCGGCTGATCCGGCGAACACACAGAAGGTCATCTGCAAATGGCATCGACAATTCGCGTTCGGGCAGTCGCAAGCGGCGACAACACCGAAGTGCAGGCGCTGGTTCAGCACCCCATGGACTCCGGCTTCATCAAGGACGCCAAGGGCGAGTTGATCCCGCCTCACTACATCGAAGTGATCGAATTCCAGCACGGCGGCAAGGCAGTCTTCACTGCCTACTGGGGCCCCGCCGTGTCGAAGGACCCCTACATCAAATTCAGCTTCAAGGGCGGCAAAAAGGGCGACGACTTGAACATCAGCTGGATCGACAACAAAGGCCAGAGCGATTCCCTTGTCGGAAAAATTCAGTAAGGCCGGGCCATGACAGCAAAACACAGGAAAATTGCGATCTGCGGCGCAATGCTCGTCGCCGTCGCGCTCACTGAGCTGGGGACGCAGGCGGCACACGCCGCGGGCGCTGTAGATCCGCAAGCGGATTTCAAGGCGTTCCGCGCGTATTTCACCAAGCGCTTTCCGAAAGTGCCGCTGAACGACTTCGTCAACGGTCCCTATTCAATGGACGCCGGCCTGCGCAAGCAGTGGGTCGAGATCGACGCATTCCCGCCCTATCAGTTCGCGCTCGACAAGGGCAAACAGATGTTCGAGACCCCGTTTCCGAACGGCAAGACCTACGCCGACTGCTTCCCCGATAAGGGCATCGGCATCCGCCAGAACTATCCATATTTCGATACCAAATCCGGCGAGGTGATCACGCTCGATGTGGCGCTTAATCAGTGCCGGCAGCAGAACAGTCAGCCGCCGCTCGACTACAACAAGGACGACATGGCCGCGCTGACCGCCTACATGGCCTACACCTCGCGCGGCAAACCGTTCAATATCAAGATCCCGGACGACCCGCGCGCGCTTGCCGCGTACCAGAAGGGCGAGGAATATTTCTATACGCGGCGCGGCCAGTTGAACTTTTCCTGCGCGAGCTGCCACGTGCAGAGCGCCGGCGATCATATCCGCACCGAGGTACTCGCTCCCGCGCTCGGCATCGTCGCGGCGCTGCCGATCTACCGCTCGGAATGGGGCGGCATGGGCACGACCAGCCGGCGGCTGACTTCGTGCAACAGCCAGGTGCGCGGAGTACCGCTTAAACCCGAGGACGAGCAGTACCGAGACGTCGAATACTACCTTTCTTACATGAGCAACGGGCTGCCGATTTCCGGGCCCGGTGCGCGGCCGTGAGAGGGAACAATCGCATGCGCAGATTTTCCGTGATCCGGCTGGCGGCTGCCGCCCTGGTCGCAGCGTCGGCCACGTCGGCGTTCGCCGCCAGCGCCGACGACTTCAAGGCGGCCTTGGCCAAAGCCGAAGCCGCCAACAAGGCTGCTGGCGCGCTTAAGAACCAGTGGACCACGACTGCACAGGCGCTCAAGTCCGCACAAGCTGCTGCTGCGGCCGGCAAATTTGACGAGGCGGTCAAGGATGCGCAGCAGGCGGAAGCGCTTGCCAATGCCTCGATTGCCCAGGCCAAGGAACAGGCCGCGGTCTGGAAACAATCCGTCATCCACTGATCTGATCGGCTGCCGGGGAGTTGCTGTCGATGCGCCGCCGCGACGTCTTGAAGGCATTCACGGCGGCGACGCTGTCAGGCGTCGCGCCCCGCCTAAGCCGCGCCGCCAGCGGCGATCCCTACGACATCGGCCGTTTCGGCAATGCGCGTGTGCTGCACATGACCGACACGCATGCGCAGCTTCTGCCGGTCTATTTCCGCGAGCCGAGCGTCAATATCGGCGTCGGCTCGATGGCCGGGCAGCCGCCGCATCTCGTCGGTCGCGCGTTTCTCGATCATTTCGGCGTCAAGGCCGGCGATCGCGAAGCTTACGCCTTTACGTTCCTTGATTATCAGAACGCGGCCCACCGCTTCGGCCGCATGGGTGGCTTTGCTCATCTGAAGACGCTGATAGATCGGCTGCGCACCGAAGCCGGCGACGGCCATTCCGTGCTGCTCGACGGCGGCGACTTGTGGCAGGGCAGCGGGCTTGCTCACGCGACCGACGGCGCCGCCATGGTCGAGGTGGCCAACCTGCTCGGCATCGAAGCGATGACCGGGCATTGGGAATTCACCTACGGTGAAAAGACCCTGCGGCAAAATCTGAAAACTTTCAAAGGCGAGTTTCTGGCGCAGAATGTTTTTCTCACCGATGACGCCGCGTTCAACAATGCGCCGGCATTCGATGCTTCAAGCGGCCGCGTGTTCAAGCCGGCGACGATTAAGGAACTCGGCGACTACCGCGTGGGCATCGTCGGCCAGGCCATGCCCTACGTGCCGATCGCCCATCCCAAGCGCTTCACGCCGGATTGGACATTCGGCATCCGCGATGCCGACCTGCAGAAGGTGGTCGACGGGTTGCGCCAGCGCGACAAAGTCGACGCCGTGCTGCTGCTGTCGCATAACGGGATGGACGTCGATCTCAAGCTCGCGAGTAAGGTGACCGGCATCGATGTGATTCTCGGCGGCCACACCCATGACGCGGTGCCGCGGCCGAGCGTGGTCACCAACGCCGCGGGCAAGACACTGGTGACGAATGCCGGATCGAGCGGAAAATTTCTCGGCGTGCTTGACCTCGATCTCGGCAAGGGGCGCGTCAACGGCGTGCACTACCGGCTCGTGCCGATATTCGCCGATCTGTTGCCGGCGGACCGTGCCATGCAGGCGACGATCGATAGACTGCGCGCGCCTTATGCTGAGAAATTCGCCGAGAAATTCGCAACCGCCGATACCCTGCTCTACCGGCGCGGCAATTTCACCGGGCCGATGGATCAGATGATCTGCGACGCGCTGCGCGAGACCACGGGCGCGCAGATCGCGCTGTCGCCCGGCTTCCGCTTCGGCGCGACGGTGCTCGCCGGAGAGCCGATCGTCATGGAGGATTTGCTGACGGAGACCGCGATCACCTATCCTCAGACCTATGTGACCGAAATGACGGGCAGCCAGATCAAGGATGTTCTGGAGGACATCGCCGATAATCTGTTCAATCCAGACCCATACTACCAGCAAGGCGGCGACATGGTGCGCGTCGGCGGCATGGATTACACTTGCACGCCCGCCGAGCCTATCGGCCGCCGGATTTCGGACATGACATTGAACGGTGGCACGCTGGTGGAAGCCAGTAAGAGCTACAAGGTTGCCGGGTGGGCATCGGTCAATCCACAGACCGGCAAGCCGGTCATGGATATCGTGGCAGATTACCTGCGTGGTAAGAAAGTCGTGACCCTGGGGCGCGCCAACCGCGTTACCCTCAAGGGCGTGGCCAACAATCCGGGCTATGCCGCGGGAGGCTGAGCCGATGGTCCGCATCGTCACGCACGCCCGCCACGCTATCGTTGTTGCTTCGGGAATCGTGTGCGCGCTGACCCCTTTTGCGCCGCTCGCCGCCCAACAGGCCGCTCCGGCAACCGGCGTGGCGTCCGCCGACAAGCCGTTTGCCGAGCATCATCTTGCGCTTCAGCTCTCCGACGCCGACGCCAAGAAGCAGGCGCTCGTCGTCAGCGTCGCCAACAACCTGCTCAAATTCTACGGTCCGGACAAAATCGCCATCGAGGTCGTGGCCTTCGGGCCCGGCATCGCACTGCTGCGCGCCGATAGTCCGAATCGTGCCTATGTCGACAGCCTGATTTCGCAAGGCGTGCAGTTCGACGTCTGCATGAACACGGTGGAGACGATCGAGCGCGAAACCGGACATAAGGTGCCGCTCAACCCCAAAGCCAAGCAGGTTGAAGCCGGCGTTGCACAAATCCTCGCTTTGACTGAAAAAGGCTATACGCTTGTTCGTCCATAACCAAACCTGGTGAAGCCATGACCGCAACTCTGCGCTCCGTCCTCGTCGCTTTCGCATTTGGCCTGCTCGCCGTTGCGTCCGCCCATGCAGAAAGCGCCAAGCACCGCGTCGTCATACAGGTCGATCAGAACGATCCCGCGGTGATGAACCTTGCGCTCAATAACGCGCAGAACATCGTCGAGTACTATCGCGACAAGCACGAAGATGCGAATGTCGAGATCGTGGCCTACGGGCCCGGCCTCAATATGCTGCGCGACGATAGTTCACCGGTGAAGGATCGCATCGCCCATATCGCCAGCGCCGAGGCGACCTTTCCGTCAAAGATTGTGTTCTCCGCTTGCAACAACACCCTACAGGGTATGCAGAAACGCGAGGGCCACAAGATTACGATCGTCCCGCAGGCCGGAATCGTGCCGTCGGGCGCAGTTCGCATCATGCAACTCGAAGAACAGGGCTGGAGCTACGTCCGGCCCTAAAGTTCACAGCAGCAGATCAGAACGGTCGTGCGCCAATCTATCCGTGTGCGCCTCCATGCAACCGCGCCGGATTGCTACTCAAAAGCGCCAATACCGGTTACTTTCGGCCGGGAAACCGGAGGACTTGATCTAGACAGCGGTCCGTGGTGGCGATGGAGAGAGCGCAGCCGGAGATATGGATCGATCCATTGCGCCTGCATCGGCACCGCAGACATCGGCGGCCGAGACACCTGCCGGCTTGACCACCGCCGAGGCCGAGCGCCGCCTCGCTGAATATGGTCCGAACGAAATACCGGAACGGCACCCGAATCCGGTTATCGTTCTGTTGCGCAAGCTCTGGGGTCCGATTCCCTGGATGCTGGAAGCCACGATCGCGATCCAGATTTTGCTCGGCAGAACGGGCGAGGCAGCCATCGTCAGCGCCCTGCTCGTCTTCAATGCGGCAGTAAGCTTCTTTGAAGAAGGCAGAGCCAGCAAGGCACTGGCCCTATTGCGCGGCCGTCTGACCACTAGGGCGCGCGTGCTGCGCGACGGTCACTGGAAGACGGTGGCGGCGACCAGCCTGGTTCCGGGCGACCGTGTGCACATCAGACTGGGTGATCTTTCGCCGGCCGACATTCGAATCGCGAACGGCGATGTCCTGATCGATCAATCGGCTCTGACCGGCGAATCCGTTCCCGTCGAGGCGGGCCGGGGAACGCTCGCCTACGCCGCCGCGGTCGTTCGGCGCGGCGAGGCAACCGGCGAAGTCGTCGCCACCGGGCAGCGCACCTATTTCGGCAAGACCGCAGAACTCGTGCGCACCGCGAAATCGGCAAGCCATCTGCAATCCACCATCTTCGCCATCGTCAAGGCACTCATCGCTGTCGATGCGGTATTGGTATGCGCGCTGCTGCTCTATGCGGCGACAGCCGGCCTGCCGTTCGTTGACGTGGTTCCATTTGCACTGATTCTTCTGGTCGCATCGGTACCGGTGGCGCTTCCGGCGACTTTCACCCTCGCGACGGCACTGGGATCGACGGATCTGGCCCGCCAAGGCGTCTTGGTCACGCGCCTCGCCGCAATCGAAGAAGCGGCCGGCATGGACGTGCTTTGTACCGACAAGACCGGCACGATCACGGAGAACCGACTGGTGGTTGCGACCACCCTGCCCTTTGCCTCGCGGTCGGAGGACGAAGTGCTGCGCTTCGCGGCCCTGGCCAGTGATTCAGCCACGCAGGACCCCATCGATCTCGCCATTCTCGCGGCGGCAGCGGAACGCAATTTGCTCACCGATTTGCCGCCGCGGAGCAAATTTATCCCGTTCGACCCGTCGCAGCGCTATTCCCTTGGCGAATATCAAAGCGCGAATGGTCCACTCTGCGTCGTCAAGGGCGCGCCCCGCGCCATCGCCGCTCTCAGCACGAACCCGTTGGATATCGGCGCGACAAGTGAGCGGCTCGCCGCCGGCGGCAATCGCGTGCTCGCAATCGCGGCCGGCAGTGATTTCAATTCACTGCAACTGGCCGGGCTTGTGGCCCTGGACGACCCGCCGCGCACGGATTCAGCGGCGCTCGTCGCAGGGCTCAAGGAGCTTGGCGTGCGCGTCCTTATGGTCACCGGGGATAATCTGGCAACGGCGTGCGCCGTAGCCAAGCAGGTCGGCATCGGCAACCGTGCCGCCACGGCTGACATCCTCGAGCATCTCGACGCCGGCCGGGCGCTCGATCACGACATCTACGCCCGCGTTTTCCCGGAGCATAAGATCAAGCTCGTGCAGCTCTTGCAGACGGCCGGCCATGTCGTCGGCATGACGGGGGACGGCGTCAACGATGCGCCGGCGCTAAAACAAGCCGATGTCGGCGTGGCCGTCGCGAGCGCAACGGACGTCGCCCGCGCCGCCGCCGGAGTGGTGCTCACCGCACCGGGCCTGGTCGATGCGCTCTCGGCCGTCAAAATCAGTCGCTGCATTTATCAGCGCATGCTCACATACACGATCAACAAGATCATGAAGACCTTGGAGATCGCATTTTTCCTCAGCATCGGGGTCATGCTCACACGGACCTTTGTCATTACGCCGCTGCTGATTGTGCTGCTCTTGTTCACCAATGATTTTGTGACGATGTCGATCGCCAGCGACCGCGTGTCCTATTCGCAAACTCCAGACCGCTGGGACATCAAGACCCTTATGGCCACGGGCGGTGTGTTTGCCGCTCTGGTGCTGGTGCTGTCTTTCACTGTATTCTTTGTCGGGCGCGACCTTTTCAGTTTGCCGTTGCCTCAGCTGCAGACGGTGGTCTTCGTTATGTTGGTGGCAACCGGACAAGGAAATATCTATCTGATCCGCGAACGCCGACATTTCTGGCAGTCGCGACCGAGCACATGGCTTATCGCCAGTTCGATCGCCGATCTCGCCGTCGTCGCGCTCATGGCAACATGGGGCGTGTTGATGACGCCCGTGAGTCCGCTTTTGCTTGCAGCGCTGCTGTGTGCGGTGGCGATCTACCTAATCATCCTGGATCAACTGAAGGTGATCATCTTCCGGCGTTTTAAAATCCGCTGAGCGAAGCAGGCGTCGAGACGCTCATTCTTCCAGGGAGACGATGGCGGCGACGAAATCCTTGGCGCTCTTGACTCGCGAGCTATGGCCACGACCGGAGGTGTCCGCCATCAACACCGCATCACCCGGTCCGAAGGTGCGCTTTTTTCCGTCGCTGGTATGCACTTCGAGTTCTCCCTGCAAGCAAATGAAAAACTGGTGCTGCGGCGGGCAAATATCGTCGGCGGCCCAGCTAGGCGGCAATCTGATGAACTGCAGCGTGCCGGCTTGTTGCGCATGTGAGACGTAAAGTATCGGCGCGGGCGGACGGTAATCCGCTTCATCGAGCTTCAGCGTGGCCGATTCAAAGTGGGTAGCGCCTTTGCTGTCGGCATAAATCCGATCATATTGCATCGCAGCCTCTCCTCATGATGGTGCGCAACAAATTTTCTCAGGTGCAGCGGCAGGCCGCCTTGCGCTTAATCAAATCAGCAAAACATAATCTGCACCTGAGCGGGCCGCGCTCAGGCCAAATTCAGACTGCGCACCAGCATGTAGGCGGCGACCGCGAAGATCAGCATGGCAAACACGGTGTTCAGGTAGCCCTTGCGGTTAGCCAAGGCATGCGCGGCGCGGCTGCCGGCGTAACCGCCGCCGATGCCGCCGCAGATGAACAGCCCGGCGATCACCCAATCCACCGATCCCGACACCGCATAGTTCGCCGCGGTCGTCGCGCCGAACGCTGTCACGGCTACCAGAGAGGAACCGACCGCATTGAGGATCGGCATGCCGGTCGCGAGCATCAGCCCGGGCACGATCAAAAAACCGCCGCCGATGCCGAAAAATCCGGACAGCGCGCCGGCGCCGAGCCCAATGGCGACGAGGCGGAGAGCCATGTCGCGGCTGACATGCTCGACCTTGATCCCGGCGCTGGCGCGCTTGCGCAGCATCAGACCGGCGACGACCATCATCAGCACGGCGAAGGCGGCAAGGAGCTTCTGCCCATTGACCATCTTGCCGAGTGTCGACCCAAGAAACGCGCCGGCAATACCGGCGGCGGCGAAGGTAAGCGCGCAGCGCCACACCACGTTGCGGGCGCGGTGATGGCTCAAAAGGTTACCGGCCGCATTGGCGGCGACCGCGACCGCGCTGGTGCCGATCGCCATGTGCGGATCGGACACGCCGACAACATAAACCAGGAGCGGCACTGCCAGGATCGAGCCGCCGCCGCCGACCAACCCAAGCGAGAAGCCGACCAGCGAACCCGAAACGAGGCCGAGCACGGCCTGAACCAACGACAGCGCCATGCGCGAATCCGCCTCGATGCTTAGACGTCAGGCGTGAGCTGCCTTCGGGCGATATGATGCACGATTCCACGGCATATACACGAGCAGGCGCGCCATGCCGCAGAAGCCGGTTATTCCGGCATTCAGCAGGCCGACGCCGGCGACCAATGGAACGGCGAAAAACCAGGGCCAAACCAGAAGGCCAAGCAAGGTGCCGAAGAATGCCAGACTGCCGGCCACGATCTGAACTTGCCGTTGCAGTTCGATTGGTTGACGGCGATCGGTCACCACCGGCAGGCCGGCTCTCTTCCAGGCATCGATCCCGCCTTCAACGATGTAGGCTTCGCAAGCGCCGGCCTTGGCGGCGAGCCGCGGAGCACTTGCCAGCGTGCGCGCGCCACTCTTGCAGTGGAACAGCACCGGCTTGCCCTCATGGACGGTCAGACCGGCCTCGTGCAGCGTCGACAGCGGCAACGTCCGGGCATCTGCGATCTTTTCGCGCGCGTGTTCGTGCGCCTCGCGGATGTCGACCAGCACGGCGCCCTTCTCCAACAAACGCTTTGCGTGATCGGGGGAAATAGTCGGGAGTGACATTGATATTCTCCATTGAGGCCGCGCGTTCAGTGGCATTCGTCTTTACGCAGTAGAGCCGATGCAGCGTCGCGAGTAGCTGCTCGATCCCGTTGTCGGCAATCCGATACCAGAGCGTCTGGCTCTCGCGCCGATAAGCGACAAGCCTTTCAGCCCGCATCTTCGCCAGATGCTGCGACAACGCCGACTGTGACAAGCCAACCGCCTCGGCAAGCGCGTTGACGTTGGTCTCGCCCCACTCGACAAGTTTGCACAGAATCATCAAGCGTCGTTCGTTGGCGAGCGCCCGTAAAAGCCCGGCAAACTCCGCCGCTTGCGCCTCCAATACGTCCGCCTGGAACTTCCGCGCCGCCAAGGGGCCGCTCCATATTCTTTCCCTTGCTACTTTAGGATATACTAATATATGAGTCAAGGCTTAAGGCAGGAGATCATTCCATGTCCCCCAAATCCATCATTCGCGCCTTCTTCGACGAACCGACCAATACGGTGAGCTATCTGGTCGCCGATCCCGCCACCAGGCAGGCCGCGGTGATCGATCCCGTACTCGACTACGATCCGAATTCCGGCGAAGTCGACACGCGCTCGGTCGAATCGCTGCTCCGCGCCGCCAAAGAGGACGGTTATTCGATCGTCTGGACTTTGGAGACCCACGCGCACGCCGACCATTTGTCGGGCTCGCCCTACGTCAAGAGCAAGACCGGCGCGAAGATCGGCATCGGCGACCACATCAAAGACGTGCAGCGCATTTTTCGCCCGGTGTTCGACGCGGACGACCTCAAGACCGACGGCAGCGATTTCGACCATCTGTTCGCTGAGGGCGAGCATTTCAGCATCGGCAAACTCGAGGCCGAAGTCATGTACACGCCCGGCCACACGCCGGCGGATATCACCTACAAGATCGAGGACGCTGCGTTTGTCGGCGATACGCTATTCATGCCGGATTACGGCACCGCGCGAGCCGATTTTCCCGGCGGCGACGCCCATACGCTCTATTGTTCGATCAGGAAGGTGCTGGCGCTGCCGCCGGAGACACGGCTTTTCATGTGCCACGACTACAAGGCCCCGGGCCGCGACCGCTATGCGTGGGAGACCACAGTGCGCGAGGAACGCGAGCGCAACGTGCACGTCAAGGACGGCGTGAGCGAAGAAACCTTCGTCGCCATGCGTACCGCTCGCGACGCCACGCTCGCGGCACCGCGGCTGCTATTGCCGTCGATCCAGGTCAATATTCGCGCAGGAAAGTTTCCGCCCGCTCATGCCAACGGCGTGCGTTATCTCACCATTCCGGTGAAGTTCAAGAATGCCGCCACCGCGGCATAGAACACGCGAGAGGCTGAATTAAATATTCTTAACTACGAGAGGGAGCATCAGTATCCGACGTGGACGACCGCAAACCGTTCACGTCGGCGGCCGGTATCGTTCACGAGGCGGTGAAGACAAAATGTCCTGCGTCAATCCGTTCGCGAATCCGTGGCGACGACGACACGTTCGATAACAACGTTCAATAACAACGTAAGAAACGTATTCGATCGCCCAAATCGCTTTGAATCGGTCTAATGACGTTCGTTTCTCACATCAAAGTGGAAGAAGTGTCAGCGAAGGTTCGAGAGTTCGGGCTCGGAACAACAGAGAGCCGACGCCATTGAATTCTCAGCGGTCGCCTCTTTCGACTGGCCGCGACCTATCACGCAACAATCGTCTTCCGGAATAATGGAGAACCACATGAGAGCGAAACTTCTATCGGGCGTCGCCGCGCTTGCCCTCATGGCCTGCACCGCACTCGCGAGTGCCGCGCCCGCGTCAGCAGCGCCATGGGGATGGCATCATGGATGGCATGGCGGCTGGGGGCCGGGCGGACTGGCCGCCGGAGTCATCGGCGGCGCTATAGAAGCAGCGACATCGCCACTGTGGGCTCCCGGTTATTATGGCTATGGTCCTGCCTATCCGGTTTACGACTATGGCGCTCCGGCGCCGGTCGTTGTTGGCGGTACCGGGGTCGACTGGTGCGAGACCCATTTCCGTTCGTACAACCCCACGACCGGCATGTATCTGGGCTACGACGGCATGTACCATCGTTGCGGCTGATGAAAGAATACCGGCGGCCCATCGTGGCCCGGGCGAACATCCGGTTCCACTCGGCGGCCGCTGGCTTTTTCCGATGCTGACGATCGACCGGCTGGCGCCCCTCAAAGCGTCAAATACGGATCGTTCAGCCGCTTGTCGTTGCGACGCCGCTGTTTGATCACCTCGCCGGTGGTCCAATATTCACTGCGCGCGGCGCGGTCGGCTTCGACCTGGAATTCCTCCGGCCACTGGCCGAGCGAGTAGCCGAACCAGGGCATTTCCGGCTTGAGCGCCGGCAGCCCGAGCTCCTGCCAGATCTCCTTCGCCTTCTCCATGTATTGCCGCGCCGGGAGCGAGATCGGCGGATACGGCCGCTTAAGCATGGCGTTGATCAGCATCGCCGAGTCATTGGCCTCGTAGTGATTGTCGTCGGCGCCGGCGCGCGGGCCGTGCCCCATGTCTTTGTGGTCGAGAACGCGCATGTCCTCATGCGGCCGCATCCGGTAGGCCATCGCCCACATCACCATGTCGAGATTTTCCGGATCGATGTCCTCGTTGACCGCGATTGTCATCTTGCCGACCGACGACGAGTACGACGAGGCGCCGTAGAGTGCTCGCCAGATTTCGGCATCGAGCGTATCGGACTTCAGCTGGATAACGATGAGCTTGCGCAAATTCGTCAGCGGCTCGTGCATGAACACACGTGTGACACCACTGATGTTGAGGTGGTGCCGCAGGTGATGCAGGAACGCGGGCTCATAGGCGACGCGCTTGATCAGTGAGGATTCGCTCGGCGTCACCTGGCTGATGATCGACACCAGCACCGCATTCTTGCGCCGTGTGATGGCGGTGACATCGAAATACGCGTTGTACTCCTTCAGATTCATGTAGCCGTGCGATTCGCCGAAGCTGCCCTCCGGCTCGAGCCACTCTGTATCGATATAACCTTCGACCACGATCTCCGCTTCCGCCGGGACAATCAGGTCGACGGTCTTTGCCTTGCAGACGCGGATCGGCGCGCCGACAAGGCCGCCGGCGACCGAGAGCTCGTCGAGATGCTTGGGTAGCTTGTGCACCGACGCAAACGTGATCGCCGGCGGGGCGCCAAGCATGAGCGCCACCGGCATCTTCTCGCCCCGCGCCTTGTATTTGAGAAAGTGCTCATGAATGCCCTGATTGAGTTCGATCTCCGGGTTCATTCCCATGCGGGTCCGGGACTTCACCATGGCCCGGTAGTTGCCGATGTTCTGCAGCCCGGTGTCAGGGTCCTTGGTGATGAACATCGAGCACGACGCGTAGGGCGCATTGTCGAAGCCCGGCGTTGAAATCGGGATGGGCAGCGCGTCTACGCCCTTGCCTGGTTCGTTGAGTTCGTCGCCCTGTATGAGGATCTCCTGACACGCCGGATCATCGACGAAGACCGGCGGTAACGGGTGCTGTTCGGCGCGATCCCATTGCTGCTGAATATTGGCGACGTCACAGCCGATGCCAACGCCATAGATCTCGCGGTTGGACGCGAGAATACCGACCGCCACCGGAATGTCGTAGCGGCGGCCGGTGCCGTCGGTGACATTCTCGAACAGAAACGCCTTGCGCTCGCTTTCTGGAATGCCGCCGCGGAATTGCCAGCGCACCAGCGGATGCATCTCGGTATCCTTGTTGATCGGGCGTTGCACCCGGATCAGGAGACCCTTGCGCTCCAGCGCGGCAATGTGGGCGTGCAGGTCTGGGTAGCCGAGATTCTCCATGCTCTTCCTCCGGCCCTCTCATGCGGGGCTGTATTTGCGGGTTCAAAACGGTTCGCGCCCCACTTGGCACGTTATCGACGTGTGGATCAATCCGTGACACAGTGCGCATCGTCCTACCAATGGGTTGTGCCATGCCGCAAAACATCACCGCCGGATTTCGCGCATTGGTCGACGCCGCCGAGCGCGAAATAGAGACGCTGTCGATCGACGATGCACGAGCGTTGCATGGACGCGGCGACGTGGTGTTTGTTGACCTGCGCGATATTCGCGAACTCGAGCGCGAGGGCCGCATGCCCGGCGCGTTTCACTGTCCGCGCGGCATGCTCGAATTCTGGATCGATCCCGAGAGTCCGTACCACAAACCACAATTCAGCGAGGACAAGCGCTTCGTATTCTTCTGTGCCGGCGGCTGGCGCTCGGCGCTGGCGGCGCAGACTGCGCACCGCATGGGATTAAGACCGGTGGCGCACGTCCAGGGCGGCTTCGGCGAATGGAAGAAGGCAGGCGGCCCGGTGGAAATGCCTGCGGAGAAGAAGAAGCCAGTGTAGCTGCGGCGGCTCCGGCGGAACCGGATTCCGGCGTTATCGATCAGACTGCGCCCAAATGCGCGGAGTGCCGCGCGTCGCCATCATCCAGACGGCCTCATCGGTGACGGCGCGTTTCCGCCCACGGTCATGAAAACGGCCCCGTTCCGACTTTTTGGCTTGCTCAAAAGCCGCTACAATCTGCCGCAGAGGGGCGTCTTCAGGGGCGCGGTGAGGGAGTAACTCAGCGATGAAGTTCAGAGATTCCAGCGCGTTGTCGGTGCTTGTGTCGGGCGCCCTGACTGCGATCGCGCTTCATGCCGCAGCCGCACAGCCGCCACCAACACCACCGAACCAACCTACTCCACCTCCCCCTGCAGCGGTTCAGCCGGCCCCCGCTGCATCGCCAGCGAACGCGCCACCGCCGCCACCACCAAGCGAGGCTGCGCCACCACCTCCTCCACCGCCCGTGGCCGCGTCGCCTCCACCGCCTCCGCCTCAGGCTGCGGCACCCGCTAACGGTCCTCCGCCGCCTGAGTCAGGGCCGGGAGGATCCACCGGGGCACGTGCGATTACCCATACCAATGTCAATCTGCGCAACGGGCCAGGGACCACTTTCACAATTGTGACTCTGATCCCCGGCGGCTCGCCCGTCGAAGTGAACGGCTGCAAAAGCGGCTGGTGTCAGGTCACCTTCCATGGCCAGGACGGCTACATCATCGAGACCAGCATTGCGCCGGGTGCCCCCGGTCCGGTGCGTCGACCCGGGCCGCCCCCTGGCTACGCCGGGCCGCCTCCTGGCTACGCCGGGCCGCCCGGTCCGCCTCCGGGATATGCGGCGCCGCCGCCCGGCTATTATCCGCCCCCGCCCGGTTACTACCCGCCGCCCTATTACTATGGCGGTTATTACGGCGGTGGACCGTACTGGGGTTGGCGCCGTGGTTATTGGCGGCGCTGGTAGCCGCCGATCCTAACGCCCCGAACCGAGATTCAATTTCAAGATCGGGGCGTCGTCGGCGCGCTGCAGGCGCGCGTTTTTCAGACCTATCTGTTTGGATCTGTCGGCCTGATGATAATTCTCACGCCGGGCCGGCGATGCCCGGCATAGTAATAGACTATGTGCGGAGCGCAGTTGCCTCGCCAGTCGCAGACCGGATAACCCGCAAGTCCAGAACGAACGTATGAGAAATCATACGGCCCGTAGTCGTGAACGTAATCACAATACGGGAAGCAGTCTGTCGCCGAGGCAATTCCCGAACCCAGCAAGACAGAGCTCAGAATTGCGACCGCAAAAGCCATCCTCATCGGGTCACCTCTGAATTCGGGACGATTGCCGACACTGCTCACCCGATCCTGATGACGATTTTGCCGAAATGGGCGCCAGAAGCCATATGGTGGTAGGCGGCTTGTGTGTCGGCAAAATCGAACACCTTGTCGATCACCGGTTTGATCGCGCTCACTTCGATGGCGCGGTCCATTGCCGTGAACATCTGGGTCGATCCGACCGAGATACCCTGCACGTTGGCACGCCGCGAGAAGATGAGTCCCGGATTCAGTTCACTAGCGCCACCGGATAGACCGCCGATCAGCGTGATCTTGCCGCCGACGCGGATGGCATGGAACGAGCGCGTCAGCGTCGCCGCACCACCGACTTCGACGACGTGATCGACGCCGCGGCCGCCGGTGAATTCCATCGCAGCCTTGTCCCAGTCCGGAGTGTTCTTATAGTTGATGCCGTGCGCAGCACCGAGCTTTTTCGCGCGCGCAAGTTTTTCGTCGCTCGACGACGTGATGATGGCGGCGATGCCCAGCGCGCGGGCGAATTGCAGGCCGAAGATCGAGACGCCGCCGGTGCCTTGCAGCAGCACGACATCGCCGGCCTTCAACTTGGCATGCTCCATCATGGCGTGCCAGACGGTGACGCCGGCGCAGGGCAACGTCGCGCCTTCCTCGAATGACAGATGGGCGGGGATTTTCACCACGCCATCCTCTTCCAGCATCGCGTATTCGGCGAGCATGCCGTCGATGCCTCCACCAAGCGCGCTGACGTGGGTGTCAGGCCCTGCCTCGCCGCCGGGCCAGCGCTGAAAGAAATTACCGGCAACGCGGTCGCCAGCCTTCACGCGCGTGACGCCCGGGCCAGCTTCCACGACTTCGCCGGCGCCATCGGACAGTGGAATGACCTTCTCCCGCACCGGCATGCGGTAGCTGCCACGAACGATGCCGAGATCGCGGAAATTGAGCGAGCAGGCGCGCACTTTGACCAACACTTGGCGATGGCCGGGCTTTCCCGGATCCGGCCGCTCAACTCGCGTCAGCGCTTCGATCCCGGCACCACTCTTCGGCAGTTCATAGGCTTTCATGGCGTTGTCCCCTGCGTCGGCGCATTGGCCTTTGATACATTCGTTCGCTAAGCATTGTCGCAAATCAGCGATGCGGCGCGCAACATGCGCATGCAGCGACAGGGCGAAAGCATTGAGGGCGGCACCGGCGCCGCTCTAAACCACGCCACTTCGTGACCGCTCCGATTGCAGCTTCGCAGATTAGTTCGTCTTGAGAACCGGCTCCGGCGGAACACCCGATCGCACCGACTATCTTGCGTAATGCCAGCCGCACTTGGTCCCCTCGGCGATCGCGGCTTGAACCACGCGTGGCCACGTTTTGACCGGGCAAAGGTCGTGCGGCGTCCCGTTGGTAGGGTTTGGTAAACTTTGCGGGCGAAATCCGAGAGAAGGGTGCACGCCGATATCGCGACTTGCGCATTAGCGCGGCCGCTTCTGTCGAGACTGCTGAGCGAAAAAGCGAACGGCCTCGATCCCGAGGGAAGAGGGATCGAGGCCGTTCTCATGCCGGTAGGCGCCCCATCGTCCGCCCCACCCCGACACTGCCTCGATCCTGCCAGATCGAGGTTGATCGAAGGTTGACGAGGCTAAGCCGACGGGTCGGATCGCCTATTGCAGCGAGGCTGAAACGGTCGAGAACGTGTTGTTCAGATTGGTGCCAAGTCCTTGGACGGTTGCGATAATCGCGACCGCGATCCCTGCGGCGATCAGGCCATATTCGATCGCAGTTGCACCCTGCTCATTGCGCAGAAATTTCGAAACCAAAGTACGCATGACCCTAATCCTTTCCTTGGAGTTGCCCCGTGCAACAGTCGTCGTCGAGCGCGCATGCCGTGTACGCGCCCAGTAATCATACTTAGGGGGCTGCAAGGGATTGTTAATTGCTGCGGCAAAACTCTAAAGACAATTCGGCACAAATTCCGCGCAAAATGCCATGAATTTTCGTGACAGGGACCGCGCCGGTCCCCACGCTCACCGTATTGGCGCGCGTGAAAGTTGCTTGTCCTTGAGCTCGGCCAAATAGTCCTGCCAGTAGCGTTCGTGGTTCTTTCCGAGTTCGTGCAGATAATCCCAGCTGAAGATCCCGGTCGAGTGCAGGTCGTCGAACACCAGGCGCACGGCATAATTGCCGACCGGGTGAAGCTCGAGGATCTGCACGTTTGCCTTGCCGGCCACGGTGCGGCGCTCGCTCGGCGAATGCCCCTGTACTTCGGCGCTTGGGCTACGCACGCGCAGATACTCGGCGGCAAGCTCGAAGCTCTCGCCGCCTTCAAATGTCACCGCAAGCGCTCGGCGATTCTTGCGCAGACGCAGTTCAGTGGGCCAGGGTGTCGTCATAGCTCCAACGTTGTCTAGTCAAGCGTGATGCGGGCATCGAGAATGACTTTGTGCCATTTCTCGTATTCTGACTTGGTGAACGCGACACCTTCCTGCACCGTGGTGCCACGCGGGACAATGCCGAATTTGGCAAAGGCGGCTTTCAACCGGCCGTCCTGGAGGGCCTTGTCGATGCCGCCGTTGAGCGAGGTGAGAACGTCAGGCGGCATCCTCGCCGAGCCATAGATGCCCAGCCAAAGATCGACCTCGTATCCCGGCAGCAACTCCGACACCGTCGGCAAGTCAGGATACATCGGCGAGCGCTTGAGCCCGGTCGTGGCGAGCGCAACGAGGCTGCCCTTGGCGATGAACGGCATGGCGGCGGGAAGACTTGAAAAAGACATCTGCACTTTGCCGCTCATAAGATCGATGAAGGCAGGACCGATGCCGCTATACGGGACGTGGGTGGCTTCGATGCCGGTGCGGGCCTTCCACATTTCGGCTGCCAGATGCGGCGTGCTGCCGACACCTGCCGAGGCATAATCGATCTTGCCGGGATTGGCCTTGCCGTAGGCCACGAGCGCCGCCTGGGTCTTGATACCAAGCTGCGGCGCAACGACGAGCACTTCAGGCGCGGTGGCGACAATCGAGATCGGCACGAGATCCCTGAAAATGTCATAAGGCAAGGACTTGTGCAGCGACGGATTTGTGACGATCGCCGGATCGACCAGCACGATCGTGTAGCCGTCCGGCGCCGCATGCGCCGCATAGTTGACGCCGAGGATGCCGCCGGCGCCCGGACGATCCTCGACTACAACGGGCTCGTGCAGAATTTCGCCTAGCTTTTGCGACAGCGTGCGGCCGACAAACTCGATGATACCTCCCGGCGCGTACGGCAAAATCAGATGGATCGGCCGGGACGGATAACCTTCGGCAACAGCACGCGGTGCGCCCAGCGCGAAGGCCAGCGCCGCGATCAGCAGAACGCGCACACGGATCAATCGAGCGTGATGTGCGCGTCCGTAATTACCTTCTTCCATTTTTCGTATTCGGATCGGGTGAAGGCTGCGCTTTCGGCAAGGCTGGTGCCGCGCGGAGTAAGCCCGAACTTGGCGAATGCGGTCTTGAGCTCATCGGCCTGCAGCGCCTTGGCGATGCCGCTATTGAGCTTCGCCAGCACATCCGGCGGCGTCTTGGCGGCGGTATAAACACCGAGCCAGAGATCGACATCGAACCCCGGCAGTCCCGCCTGGATCATGGTCGGCAAATTCGGATAGACCGCCGGCCGCTTCTCGCCTGTGGTGGCCAGCGCGATGACGCTGCCTTTGGAGGTGAACGGCAGCGCACCCGCAATGCTGGAGAATTCCATCTGGATTTTGCCGCTCATCAAATCGAGATAGGAAGGGCCAATCCCCTTGTAGGGAACGTGCGTGGCGGCAATGCCGGTGCGCGCCTTCCACATCTCGGCGGCGAGATGCGGCGCGGTGCCGACGCCTGCCGACCCGTAATTCAGCTTGCCGGGATTGGCTTTGCCGTAAGCGACAAGCTCCGCGTAAGTTTTGATGCCGAGGGTCGGCGACACGACCAGAACTTCGGGAGAAGAGCTGACGATGGAAACCGCCACCATATCCTTGAAGATATCGTACGGCATCGTCTTTTGCAGGATCGGATTGGCGACGAAGCCGGGATCCATCAGCACGATGTTGTAACCGTCCGGCGCGGCGTGCGCGACGTAATCGGTACCGACGATGCCACCCGCACCCGGCTTGTTTTCGGCAACCACGGTCTGCCCCATGGCAATCGTGAGCTGCTTGGCCAGCACGCGTCCGGTGAAATCGACGATGCCGCCCGGCGCGTACGGCAGAATGAAATGAATTGGCCGGTTTGGATAGTTTTGCGCGCGCGCTGGAGCCGCGGCCGCAAAAGCGAGCGCTCCAAAGAGCAGAGCCCGCGCGGTAAGTCGAACGTTTCTCATTTCATGTCCCCCGTTTTGGCGTCGCGACAGTGAGTGACTCCATGTCGCAGAAAATCCGATTTATTTTGCCTGCTTCTCCTGCCCGCCGCGCCCACGCGCGATCAATTCCAGCAGCTCATGCGGCATGATTGGCGTTTGCGCGATATGCACATTGAACGGCGACAGCGCATCTTCGATCGCCGAGATCAAGGCCGCGGCAGCGGGAATGACGCCAAGCTCGCCGACCCCTTTGACGCCGAGCGGATTACGCGGTGAGAGCGTTTCTTTGTACAACGTCTCGAACTTCGGCATTTCGGTCGCGGTAGGCAACAGATAATCCGCGAATGTGGTCGTGACGGGCTGACCGGACGCGTCATAGCCCATCCACTCGAACATGGCGTTGCCGATACCGTGGGCGATGCCGCCGTGAATCTGGCCTTCGACGAGCATCGGGTTGACGCGACGGCCGGCATCTTGGATCGCGGCGTAGCGGCGAACCGTCACTGCGCCGGTCTCAATGTCGACCTCGACTTCGGCGACATGGCAGGCATTGGAATAAGCCAGCTGATCGACTTCGGAATGTAGAACTCGCCTCAAGGCCGGGATCGAGCCCCGGCGGAAATCCATAACCCGGTGCCCCTTTGAGGATGCGCGCCAGTTCGCCGAGCGTCACCGACAATTGCGGAGCGCCGACGACACGGACCACACCGTCGGCGATTTCGAGGTCTTCCTCGGCCGCTTCCAGGACATGACTCGCGAGCTTGCGGGCCTTGGCGGCAACCGCCTGGGCCGCAACATGCACAGACGAGCCGGCAGTGACGGTTTGGCGGCTGGCGAAACCGCCAAGCCCGAGCGGCGCGGCCGCCGTGTCGCCGGCCACAACAGTGACGTCCTGCGCGCGCACGCCGAACGCCTCGGCGCAGATTTGCGCAAGTGCGGTGGCAACACCTTGCCCCATCGCCGCGGCGCCGGTCGAAACCGTGATACCGCCGGTCGGCGAAACCCGCACGCCGCCAAATTCGAACGGGCCACGGCCAGTGCCTTTGACGCCATGCGCCAAGCCCATGCCCAAATACCGTCCCTCGGCACGCACCTCGACTTGGCGGCGCGGGAAATCGTCCCATCCCATGGCCTTCAGGATCTCGGCCTGACAAGCCGGATAATCGCCGCTGTCATACTGCACGTGCTCGCCGGCTCGCGTCTTGAGCGGCTTGAGATACGGCATTTTCTCCGCCGGAATGAGATTGCGGCGGCGCAATTCGGAACGCTCGACGTTGAGCTTATACGCCAGCGCATCCAGCAGCCGCTCCATCGCGAAGGCGGCCTGGGGGTAACCGGCGCCGCGCACCGACGAGACCGGCGTTTTGTTGGTGTGGGTTGCCACCACGTCTATCGCCAATGCAGGCACCATGTAGGGACCGGTCAGGGTGCTGGCGGAATTGTACGGCAGGTTCACATCCTGGAGCGCATAGGCACCGACGTCATGAACGAGACGGCCGCGAACGCCACGCACCCGACCGTCGGCGTCAGCCGCGATCTCGATCGACCAATACTGGTCGCGCTCGTGAACCGCGTTGGTAAAATGTTCGCGGCGGTCCTCGATCCATTTGATTGAACGGCGCAGCATCGTCGCCGCGGCCACAACCGCGACATCCTCGGGATAGACGCACAGCTTCGGACCAAACCCACCACCGACATCAGGCGTCGCTACGCGCAACCGGTTTTCATCGAGGCGAATATATTCGGCAAATGCGTAGCGCAGATCGTGCGCCTTCTGGGTCGACGCCCATACCTGGATTTCGCGATCCAGAACTTCAGCCAAAATCCCGCGGCCTTCGATCGAGTGGCCGGCGCCGCGATGTTGCCACAAGTCCTCATGCACGATGTGGGCGGCATTGGCGAAGGCCGCATCAGTATCGCCGAACGACACCTTGTAGGAAATGATCTTGTTCGAGTTCAGTTCGCGCCGCACAGGCGTCGCGCGGTCGGCATATGCGATCCGGCAATCGGTCGCAGCCGGCAGTACATCGTAGTCGACGGCCACAAGAGCTGCGGCATCCTCTGCGATATAGCGATCCCCTGCGATGACGATCGCCACCGGCTCGCCGACGAATGACACTTCGCCGTCCGCCAGCGTGTAGGCCCAGCTCTGGTCAAGGCGCGTGCCCGAATTTGAGACCCGCATCATGCGGCGCTGGCTGAGCACCGGCATCAGATCGTCGAGCGTGAACACCGCCGTGACGCCCGGGACGGCGCGGGCCGCATCGGCATCGATGCCGCGAATGAGCGCGTGCGGGTGTGGACTCCGAACGAAGGCGGCGGAAAGCGCCCCCGGCGACGCGATATCGTCGATGTAGCGGCCGGCGCCGCAAAGCAGATTTCGATCTTCGATGCGGGTTACCCGCGCGCCGATCAGTTCGCTCAAGGCCGCCGCCCGCCAAAGAGAGATAAAATCTGTTGCCAGATCACCCGCGCGATCAAAGAAAATCCTGAGATCGGCTTGGCGGCCGGCGGCGGAGGTGCTGCTTGCGCAGGCGCTGCACGTTCTGGAGCTGCGAGCGGCGGAGCGGCACTTTCTGCTGCTGGACCGGGCGTTGCTGGTTCGGAGACTGGCGCGGCAGGCGCAGATGCTTTCGGCGGCGGCTGTTGTGCGAGTTGCTTGCGCAGATTGCCGGCGAACTGGCCGATGATCTGCGCAGCCGTCGCCTGGATCATGCCGACGCCACGGCCGTATTGTGCCACCGCGCCCGAAAGCATCAAATCAGTGTGGATCATGACCCGCGAGCCCTCGGTGGAGGGCTCGATGTGAAATGTCGCCGTGGCGTTGGCGGCGCCGCGGCCTTTGGCATCGCTGCCCTGCGCCTTGACGCGGGCACTATGAGCCTCATCGTCGATCGAGTCGATCTCGATGCGCCCGGCAAACGCCAGCGACACCGGACCGAGACGCACGGAAATCTTGCCCTTGAAGTGCTGCCGATCGACAACGTCGGTCAGTTCCGCACCCGGCATGCAAGGTGCGATCCGTGGAATGTCCATAAGCACCGACCACGCCCGCTCGGGCGACAACGGCACGTCAAACGAATTGTCGAATTCCATCAAATCACTCCAACCCGCTCATTCCCGCGCAAGCGGAAATCCAAAGGGAGCCCACCAGTACACCGCGAACTCCCCTTGGATCCCCGCTTGCGCGGGGATGAGCGGTCATCGTACCGCACATCCTACCATCTCCGGCGCGCCGATTTTTTCCCAAATCCAGCGCGCACAGGCCAGCAAACGATCGTCTTCGTAACGTTGTCCGACAATCTGGATGCCGACCGGCAAAGTGTTAGGACCGCGATGCGTCGGCAACGTCATCGATGGCGTATGCAACGCCGTCCAGATCGCCTGCATGTTGGCATCGCCCGTGAATTCCAGGCCTCTGGGCGCTTCGCCAGGCACGCACGGCACGAGGAGAGCGTCCACTTTGTCGAAGAGCGACGACAACAGCGCGCGGCATTCGTCAAGCCGCCGGAAGGCCTCAACGTATTCTTCGCGGGTGGTTTTTTGGCCGCCTTCGACATAGCGCCGCATCTGTGGCGAAAGTGCATCGCGGCGGTTATCCCAGAGGAAGGCCATGCAGGCGGCGCGCTCGACGAAATTGATCGTGCTGCGCGCCACGGCGTGCATTCCCTTGAAGGCAGCAGGCAACACGATCTCGCTCACTGCGGCGCCGGCCTTGCCGAGCGCCTCGGCAGCACCCTCGACCGCCGCCTTTGTCTCCGGTTGCGCCGAGTCCCAAATCTCGGTGCGGCACAACCCAATGCGCGGTACGCCATTGAGCTTGCGGGGCGGCCGCGGCGCCTGCATGCGCAGCACCGCCGTTATCAGTTCAAGATCGTCGATCGAGCGCGCATGCAGGCCGATCGTGTCAATGCTATCGGCCGCCGGCCATACGCCCATTTTGTTGAAGGTATTGTATGTCGGCTTGAAGCCGAAAATTCCGCAATACGAGCTTGGCCGCAGCACCGAACCGCCGGTCTGCGTGCCAAGCGCCACCGGCACCATGTGGTCGGCGACCGCCGCCGCCGATCCGCTCGACGAACCACCCGGCGTATGCGCGGCGTTATGCGGATTGGTGGTCACACCCGGCGCCATGCCGGCGAATTCGCAGGTGACGGTCTTGCCGAGGATCACGGCGCCGGCGCGCCGCAACAGCGCGACGCACGAGGCATCCGCCGGCGGCCGATGGCCGCGATAGATCGGCGAGCCCATCTCGGTCGGCATGTCGAACGTGTCGATGATATCCTTGATGCCGACCGGCACGCCGTGCAGCGGCCCGCGTTTCGCACCGCGATCGAGCGCGTGCGCCTGCGCGATCGCCAAGTCCGGATTGAAATTCACCCAGGCTTTGACGACATCGTCGCGCGCCTCGATGCGCGCGATGCAGTCTCGCACCACGGCTTCCGAGGTTGTTTCGCCGCCAGCGATCCTGCCCGTGATTTCCGTCGCGGACAGTTCGTTGAGCGGGCGTTTTACCTTGGCATCCATTCAATTCTTGCCTGCGCGCCCCGCCGAAGTGCCGGCGATCCGGCCGAACACCGTGCCGGACATCAGACCGGAGCCGCCCGGATAGTTGAAATAGAACAGGCCTCCGACCAGTTCGCCCGCAGCATAAAGGCCGCGGATCGGCTGATAGTCGGTGTTGAGCACTTCGCAATCGGTGTTGATGCGCAGGCCGCCGAACGTGAAGGTCAACCCGCAGGTTACCGCGTAGCCTTCGAACGGCGGCGTATCGACCGTGTTCGCCCAATTGCTCTTGTTGATGGCGAGCCCGCTGGTGCCGCGACCATCCTTGACGTTCGGATTGAACGGCACGTCCTTCTTCACTGCGGCGTTCCATTCTTTCACGGTCTTAAGGAATTCGGCCGCGTTCACGCCTTCGAGCTTCTGCGCAAATTCCTCGATCGTGTTCGCCGTCACCTTGGTGATCTGGCGGATCTTGTATTCGTCGCGCTGCAGATGCTTCACCTTCTGGTCGAAGATCTGCCAGGCGAACTGGCCCGGCTGCTCCAGCACCACCCGGCCGTATTTCGCGTAGGTGTAGTTGCGGAAATCCGCGCCCTCGTCGACGAAACGCTTGCCCGTCGCGTTGATCATGATCGAGAACGGGTACGAGTGTTTCTGGAACTGATCGCCGACCGCGAGATCGCCGAATTCCGGCGCGTTCATTTCCCACTGCACGGCGTGGCCGCCCGACCAGTTGCCGCACGGGCTGGCACCGATGTCGAGCGCCATGCGGATGCCATCGCCGGTGTTGTAACGGGAGCCGCGCACCTTGGCCATGTCCCAGCCCGGGCCGAAATAGCGCGTACGCATTTCTGAGTTGGCCTCGAAACCGCCGCAGGCGAGCACAACCGAACCGGCGTGCAGGTCCTCGTATTTGCCGTCGTGCTTGACGCGCACGCCCTCGATCCGGTTGCCGTCGCCGATCAGCTTGACGCCGCGCGTACCGTAGCGGATTTCGATGCCGCGCTTCTGGGCCGCCGCGGTTTCCATCTGCACGAGACCAGGACCGCCGCCGACCGATTCGACCGTCAGCCCGCCCCAGAACTTGAACTTGCCGTCGATCTTGAACGCCTGCCGGCCATAGATCGGAATGAGCCGCACGCCTTTCTGGCGCAGCCAGTTCAGTGAATCGAAACTGCGCGTGACCAGAAGCTCGACCAGATCGGGATCGGCGTGATTTTGCGTGATCCGCGCCATGTCGTCAAAGAACTGGTCGGCCGTATAGGTGCCGAAATCGGTGGTATCGACTTCCGCCTGCGTCAGGTCAGGCACCAGCGTCCTGATGTCGTCGACGCCGTTGTAGACGACGCGGATCGAACCGGCGGTGAAGCGGCTGTTGCCACCGGACTCGTCTTCCGGCGCCGCCTCAAGCATCAGCACCTTGGCGCCCTGCTCCTGCGCCGCCAGCGCCGCACAGAACGCCGCATTGCCGGCGCCGACTACGATCACATCCGCAACTTGATTTGGCATTTCCTGTCCTCTGACTCACTCTGCCGCGATCGCGGCGCCGCCATGCGCTTTCGACCAGCCGGCGGGATCCTTCATGAACTTTTCCACTTCCTTGAGCTTGCCCTTGTCGAACCGGCCGCTCTTCTTCGCGACTTCAAGCACGTCCCACCAGGTCGCGAGCGAGTGCAGCGTGACACCGAGATCGCCGAGGATTTTCTTACCCTCGGGAAAGATGTCGTAGAAGAAGAACACGAAGACGTGCTCGACGACCGCGCCGGCGCCGCGCAGCGCGCGGCAGAAATTCACCTTGCTGCGCCCGTCGGTGGTCATGTCCTCGACCAGGAGCACGCGGTCGCCCTCTTCAATGTGGCCCTCGATCTGCGCGTTGCGGCCAAAACCCTTGGACTTTTTGCGCACGTATTGCATCGGCAACATCATGCGATCCGCCATCCAGGCGGCGAATGGAATACCCGCCGTCTCGCCGCCGGCGACCGCGTCGAACTGCTCGAAGCCGGCGTCACGCTCGATCGTGGCGATGCCGAAATCGATCAGCGTCCGCCGCACCCGCGGAAATGAAATCAGCCGGCGGCAATCGGTATAGACAGGGCTCGCCCAGCCCGAGGTGTAGATGAACGGCTTGTCGCTCATGAAGCGGACCGCGTCCACCTCGAGCAGCATCTTGGCCGTGAGTTCCGCCATCACCGCCTTGTCGGAGAAGGCTGTCATTGTGTTTCTCCAATTCCCCGCGCGCCTGCGGGGAGGGAAATAATTACGCCACGACCTTCCATTCGATGGTCTCGCCGCCGCGATAGACCAGCGCGCGCTCGTCGGGGCCCGCAACCTTGACCTCCGCGGGAGCGGTCCATGGCGTCTTCTCCAGCGTGATGGTGTCCTCGTTCGGCGGCAGTCGATAATGCTTCGGCCCGTTGAGCGAGGCAAACGCTTCGAGTTTGCCGAGCGCACCCTCCTCCTCGAATACCTTGGCGTAGGTCTCGATTGCCACCGGCGCATTGAACATGCCGGGCACGCCGTGGATCGCGACCTTGCGCGAATACGGGTGCGGCGCAGAGTCGGTGCCGAGGAAATAGCAGGCATCGCCGGAGGTCGCCGCCTTGCGCAGGGCTGTGCGGTCCTTGGCGGTTTTGATCACCGGCATCACGTACATGTAGGGATTGATGCCATGGCCCAAGGTGTCGTTGCGGGTCTGCACCATGTGATAGGGCGTGATTGTGCCGCCAACCTGCGGCGCCGCGCTTTTGACGAACGCGGCACCGTCAGCCGACGACAGGTGCTCGAGAATAAAGCGCAGTTTCGGAAAGCGTTTGATCCACTGGGTGAGATACCGCTCGATGAACACTTTCTCGCGGTCGAACACGTCGACGTCGGGATCGGTCACTTCGCCATGCATCAAAAACGGCATGTCGATTTTTTCCATGCGCTCCAGCACACGCATGACCTTATTGTAGTCGGTGACGCCGGCGGCCGAGTTGGTGGTGGCATTCGCCGGATAGAGCTTGACGCCGGTGAACACGCCATCGCGGAACCCGCGTTCGACGTCGTCAGGATCGGTATCGTCGGTCAGGTAGCACGTCATCAGCGGCTTGAACTTGGAGCCGGGCGGCAGCGCCCCCATCGCCCGTTCGCGATAGGCAATGCAGTCCGCCGTGGTGCGCACCGGCGGAATCAGGTTCGGCATCAGGATGGCGCGGCCGAAATGCTGCGCCGTGTAAGGCAATGTGGCCTTGAGCATTTCGCCGTCGCGTACATGAAGGTGCCAGTCGTCGGGTCTTCTGATGGTGATGCGTGTTGCCATGATGCGATTTATCCGATCGGCGCTGTAGTTGAAGAGGCCTGCAATGCCTCCAAAGTAGGCCTTCTATCCATAGGGACCACGCCGCTCGCTCGCGGGAAAGAGGGTCTGGGCAGGGCCGGACCATACAAGGGCTGGCGTACCAAAATCAAGATTTGTTCCAAATTTTGAACATCATCATCGGCCGGCACGCTTGACATTGCCGGCCGCTACTCCGGCAGGCCGATTTCGCGCCACGCCTGGGCCAAGGGCTCGAACACCGCCGGCTCAAGCTGGCCGGCGACCTGCCGAACCCCACCAATGGCAAAGGCAGGTTCGTGCTCCAATACGGCTCTTGCGGCGGCCTTTGCCTCCGCGGCGTGACCACCGCGCAGCAGCGCCGCACCCAATACTGCGTGAGCGGTACTGAAGCTCGGATTGGCGCGTACCGCTCGCTGCGCGGCGCCCACAGCGTCCGCAAATCGCTGGTTGAAGAAGTGCACGAGAGCTAGTGCATGGTGAACGCGAAAATTATAAAAATCGAACGGACTTAGCCGAAGGGCTCGCTCAGCCCTTTCAACGGCAAGTTCGGTCCTGCCCATCCAACCGAGCGTGACGGCGCTGAAGCTGAGCGCGAAGACATTGGAGTTGCTCAACTCCAACGCTCGATCAAACAGCTTCAGTGCGGTCGTCGTGTCATGCTCAGTCAACGCGATGATGTGAGCGGCCGTCGCGAGCGCCGTCGCGTCGTCACTGCCGTGGACAACCGCCGCCCGCGAATGCCGGATTGCCGCGATGCGATCTTCCTCACGCAGCCCGGCCCGAGCATAGCGGTGATGCAAGCACCGACCCAGAAACGCATGGGCGGCCGCGTAGTCAGGCTGCAGTTTCAACGCCTCCTGAAGGAGCGGGATCGCCGGCTCGGATTCCTTCGGTACATGACCTAGCACGTAGGGCACGGACCGCAGGAGCAGGTCGTAGGCGTTGAGGTTTGTGGGCCTCTGGCGTTTGATCCGATCGATCTCGGCCCTCCACAGGCTGGGCTCGATCGCCCCGATCACGCACATGGTGATCTCATCCTGGAGGGCAAATACGTCCTCCAATACTCGCTCGTATTGCTCCGCCCAGAGGTGAGTATCGGTCTTTCCATCGATAAGCTGCGCGGTGATCCGAACCCGATTACCGGATTTCCGCACCCCGCCCTCGAGCACGTAGCGGACCCCCAATTTGTCCACGACCTCCTTTATGGCGACTGGTTTGTTTTTGTAGATAAAGGTTGAATTGCGAGAGATGACTGACAACCATTTGATGCGTGACAGGCCGGTGATGATTTCGTCCACCATGCCGTCCACAAAATATTCTTGTTCCGGATCACCGCTCATATTCTGGAACGGCAGCACGGCGATGAAGGGCTTCTCTGATGGTTCCACGCGCGGCGAACTGTCCCGGCTACCGTCGGCAGGCGAGCGCTGCGCATTGGCACCGATAAGGCGATAGCCGCGGCCCGGGACGGTCACGACGTGAGGATCGCCGCTCTCTCCCTCGCCGAGAGCCTTTCTGAGAGCAGAGACATGGACCCGGATGGTGTTCTCGTCGACGACCAGTCCAGGCCAGACCTTACTCATTAGCTCATCCTTGCTGACTACCTCGCCCTGCGCCGCGGCGAGCACGCAGAGTATGTCGATCGCCCGGCTACTGAGCGGAATTGACACGCCATCCCGCGCCAATTGACGAGCATTCAGATCCAAATGAAAGCGGCCCAAGCGAACCTCGTTCGGAGGCATGACATCCAACGGAAATTGCCACGAATTAAGAACACTTAAGCTTGTGAACGGTGGACCTTAACGGTCCTCGCTGGTTACGGTCCAACATCGCACTGGAGAGTTCCCAAGTTTGGCTGTTCGAGACAAGTCGACAATTCAGGAGATTACCCCCATGATGCTTGCCCGTCGCGCTTTCTTTGGTCTAGCGGCCGGCGCGGTCGCGCTGCCCGCCCGTTCGCGTTTTGCCCGGGCGCAAGCTTATCCGACGCGGCCAATCGTCCTGGTCATGCACCTGCCGGCTGGCAGCGCTCCTGACATCGTCGCGCGTCTGATCGGCCAATCTCTCTCGCAGCGCATTGGGACACCGGTGGTGATCGAAAATCGCCCGGGTGGAGGCGGCAACGTCGCGCTGGAGACCGTCGCGCGCGCCAAGCCTGATGGATATACCCTCCTTGGCGTTGCGGCGCTCCACTGTATCAACGTGACCTTGAACGAAAAAGCCAAGTTCAATGTCGCACACGATATCGCTCCCGCGGCGAGCCTTATCGATGTTCCTTTCGTCATGTTGGCGGATCCTTCGGCGCCATTCCGAACGGTCCCCGAGTTCATCAGTTACGCTAAGGCGCAGAACGGCAAGGTCAATATGGGTTCGCTTGGCACCGGCAATCTCACGCATCTGGCGGGCGAGTTATTCAAGATGATGACCAACATCGATATGGTGCATGTGCCTTATCGGGGAGCGGTGCAAGCTCAGGCTGGTTTACTGTCCGGGGACGTACAGGTGACGTTCGATGCTCTTATCGCAGCACTTCCACAAATTCAGTCGGGTCGTCTGCGCGCGCTCGCGGTGACTACCGCCAAACATGTGAGTGCGACTCCCGACATCCCGACGATGGGCGAGTATCTTCCGGGATATGCGGTAAGCGGCTGGCTTGGAATTGGCGCTCCCAAGGGTACCTCCAACGAGGTCATTGCCAAGATCAACGACGAGATCGATGCGGTTCTCGCCGATGCCAAAATCCAAGCGAGCCTGACCAAGCTCGGCAGTCAGGTGCTTTCCGGGAGCCCCGCGGATTTTGCCAAACTGATTGCCGAAGAAACCAGTAAATGGGCCAAGGTGGTTCAATTCGCCGGCCTCGCCCAACAATGAGACGTTTAGCTGCTCTCAGCGCCGCGACACTTATGCGGCGACCGCCTTCGCGGCCTCCTCCGCGTCCGGCTGCTTGAACGCCTTGAGCCGGGGATAAACCTCGCGGGCGAACAGCGCGAGATTGTCGGTGGTCTGCACATGAGACAGTTCGCCGCCCTGCCCCATCATCAGAAGATTGCCCATGCCGCCGCAATGGCCGCAGAAGTCGGCGATCTGGTCGTAGACCACATCGGGCGTCCCGCAGAACAGCACGCCGGAATCGATCAGTTCGTCGACGCCGGCATGCTGCATGGAAATGATGCGGCCATCCTTGGTGTAGGTGCGCGGCGGCGTCTCGCCGCGCAGCATGCGCGCATTGTCCTCCGAGGAGATGTAGCCGGGCGGATTGCGGAACGGCAGCGCGACAATCGGGCTGGTGCGTAGATAGCCGGCGATGAGATCGCCGCGGCGGCGCGCCTCGGCCTTGTCGTGCGCGACGGCGACCAGGCCCAGATAGGCGAAGCGGTCGGGCCCCGGCGCCCTGCCGTGCCTTGTCATGTAGCCCTTGCGGTAGGCGTCATAAAGCTTGCGCGAGCCGTAGCCGGTGCCGAGCGTCGCCATCACGTAGCCGCGCTCACCAAGCACGCGCGCCTGGGTCGACGAGCCGGTGGTCGACCACACCGGCGGATGCGGCTCCTGCCACACCCGCGGCCAGACGTTGACATGGCGGTACTGGAAATAGTCACCGTCCCAGTTGAAATCTTCGTCGTGCGTCGTCATCGCCTTGATGATGAAGTCGTGCGCCTCCCAGAAGCGCTCCATCAATTCGGTCGGATTGCGGTTGGAGGCGGCGATCTCGTAGGGAATGCCCTTGATGAAGCCCATGTCGAGCCGGCCGCGCGAAATCACATCGATCGTGGAAAGCTCCTCGGCGGCGCGCAGCGGATCGGGTCGGTGGCCGATCGGATAGCCGAGCACCAGAAGGCGCGCGCGTTTGGTGATGCGCGCCAGCACCGCGAGCCCGATCGCCACCGACGACGACATGCAGGTCGCGGTTTGATGGTGCTCGTTGAGCATGATGTCGAGGCCGAGTTCGTCCGCGAGTTGCCATTCGTCGTAGTAGCGATGAAAAAGATCGGCGGCGACATGCGGGTCGCATTTGCGGTTGGGGAAGGTGACGCGCAGCGTTCCCGAATGCTCGTTCCACGCCGGGTAATAGGCCTGTTCGCTGAAGTGATAAACTCGCATGGCGCGCTCCCGTCGTTCCGGGACGCGTTCACGACGGGCCCGGAATCCATATTCGGGAGAGGGTAGGAAATTCGCCGGGCGGTGCCAACCACACAGAGGAGTGGTTAGCGCGCCGCAATACCCGCGTCGACCAGATCGCCCGCCCGAGCGGTAACAGCCGCCGCCGCTTTTTCCGCGCCTGCCATCGCTTCCGCGCCGACCTGCTCGGCGTCGGGCTGCTTCCAGGCCTTGAGCCGTGGATAGACCTCGCGCGCAAACAGCGTGAGGTTGTCGGCGGTCTGCTCATGGGTCAAGAAGCCCGCATGGCCCATCATCAACAGATTGCCCATGCCGCCGCAGTAATCGCAGAAATCGACGATCTGCTCATACACTTGGTCGGGCGTGCCGCAGAACAGGATGCCGGCATCAATCAGTTCCTCGACGCTCGCAGAGCGCATATCGACGACGCGACGATCCTTGGTGTAGCTGCGCGGCGGCGTCTGGCCGCGAAGGAGCCGTGCGTTGTCCTCGGCCGCGAGAAAGCCGGGCGGATTGCGGAACGGCACGTGCACAATCGATGACGAACGCAGATAGCCGGCGATCAGGTCGCCGCGCTTGCGCGCCTCGTCCTTGTCGTGCGCCACGGCGACCAGCCCCAAATAGGCGAAGCGGTCGGGGCCGGGGGCCTTGCCGCGCTTGGCCATGTAGCCGCGGCGATAAGCATCGTAGAGCGGGCGCGTGTTGTAGCCGGAGCCGAGCGTCGCCATCACATAGCCGCGCTCGCCAAGGACACGCGCCTGCGTGGTCGAGCCTGTCGTGGTCCAGATCGGCGGATGCGGCTGCTGCCACACCCGCGGCCAGACATTGACCTGCCGGTAGTGGAAATACTCGCCTTCCCAGTTGAACAGGTGGTCGTGCGTCGTCATCGCCTTGATGATGAAGTCGAGCGCTTCCCAGAACCGGTCCATGACACCGACCGGGTTTTGGTTGGAGGCGGGAAACTCGTAGGGCACACCTTTGATGAAGCCCATGTCGAGGCGACCGCGCGAGATCACGTCGATGGTCGACAGTTCCTCGGCGCAACGCAGCGGATCGGGCCGGTGTCCGATCGGGTAGCCGAGCACCAAAAGCCGCGCATTCCTGGTAATGCGCGAAAGCACCGAAAGACCGACCACCACCGTCGACGACATGCAGGTCGCGGTCTGATGATGCTCGTTGAGCATGATATCGAGACCGAGTTCGTCGGCGAGTTGCCATTCGTCGTAGTAGCGGTGAAACAGATCAGCCGCGACGTGCGGATCGCATTTCTGATTGAGCAGATTGACGCGCAACGAACCCGAATGGTCATTCCAGGTCGGATAATAGGGCTGCTCGGTGAACTGATAGACTTCGCATGGTTTTTCTTTCGTGTCGGGACTTCAACGGGCGTTCGCAAACGCCAGCACTTTTTGGGCGAAGGTCTTGGGCTGCTCGTGATCGGGGAAATGTCCGGCCTTCTCGATCATCTCGAATCGCGCGCCCGGGATCAGTGCGCAGTAGGCGCGGCCGTAAGCCTCGCTGAGCATGCGATCGTGCGTGCCCCACAGGAACAGGGTCGGAATACCGATACGATGCAGCCGGCTCTTGAGCCGCGGATTATGGAAATACGGGTTCCAGGCAAACCGCGCAGTGGCCTCGCGCGCCCGTGCCGCCGCAAGCACTTCGGCGTCCGGCAGCGCTTTGTAGTCGCGCACGCCGCACGCCGCGTCGCAATAGGCAATGTCGAGAAATTCCTTCTCGGTCAGAGCAAAGATATCGACAATGTCGCGCGTCTCGCGGTCCGCGATCTTGACGCCGACCGCATTGGCCATGACCAGCCGCGACAGCCGGGCCGTCGACTTTATGGCGATCTCTGCGGCGATCCAGGCGCCGAGCGACACACCCACAACAGTCACATCGCGCAGGTCAAGTTGATCGAGCAGGTCCAGATAGAAATAGGACAGATCGTCAACGCTGCGCATGCCCTTTGTCAGGTCCGAGCCGCCAAAGCCCGGATGCGTCGGCGCGATCACCCGCGCTCCCTTGGCGAGTTCGTCGATCGCTTCCCGTGCCGGCTCGACGCCGTTTTCAGCGTGCAGAAACAGAAGAGGACGGCCCACGCCGCGCTCAATCGTCTCAATCCGCGTTCCGTTGACGACGAGCGTAGGCGCCGCGCTTTCAACCGTCAGCGACATCCTCCCTCCTGCTCCTTGCAAACTGGCTGCATTTGCAGCCCGATCCGTCCTTCTAGCACGGCGATCATGTTTTGCCAGCGCGGGCCCACTGTTGGCGGCAAGGATGGATTGCGCCATAAGCATGAGCGCCACATCGTCACGGTGTGCATGATGGGGGCGGCCCGCAGACAAGAGGTGAAATCAATGGCCCAATCGACCGACAGCGTCACCACCCAACTCGGCGTTACCTATGCGAACCATGACGGCGTCGAGCTACAGGGCGACCTCTATCTGCCGAAGGGCAAGACCGGCGCTCCGGCGCTAGTCGCCGTACATGGCGGCGGCTGGGTGCAGGGCGCACGCTCGGCGTTTCAGTATTGGGGGCCCTATCTCGCTTCCCGCGGCATCGCCATGTTCACGATCAGCTACCGGCTGGCGACCAAGGGCAAAACCTTTCCGCAGGCGGTCCAGGACGTGCTGGCGGGCGTCCAATTCGTGCGCGGCAAGGCAGGCGAGTTCGGCATCGACCCGCAGCGCATCGGCCTGATGGGCGCCTCGGCCGGCGGGCATCTGGCGTCGCTCGCCGCACTGAGCTGGTCGAGCGGCAAATTCGCCAAGGGTTACCCGCAGGATCCATTCGCGTCGGTCGATGCCGGCGTGAAGGCACTGATCGGCGTCTACGGCGTCTATGACATACCGGCGATGTGGATGACCTATCAGCAGCAAGGCGGCCTGGATAACAATATCCAGAAATTCATGGGCGTGCCGCTGATGGAAAACCGGCAGCTTTATTTCGACGCCTCGCCGATCAGCTACGCGACTCTTGCCAACAACAAGATCGCCGTACTGCTCGCGACCGGCACCGAGGACGATCTGGTCAACCGCGAGACGCATACCGGTGCGTTGCTGCTGGCGCTCAAACTGGCCGGCTTCTTCGTGCGCCCGTGCATCGTCCAGGGCGCGCCGCACTACTGGATGAACGATCCGATCGACGAGCCGGAGAGCTATTCAGGATTCTTGGCACCGCGACTGATGCGGTTTCTGGCGGAGAAGCTGTAGCTGCTATTTCTTCTCCAGCATCAGCGTGCCTTCACGTCGAATAAGCGGCTGAATCTTTTCGGCGAGCTTTGCCAATAACCAGGGCAGCGTGACTTGCAGATCGACGCGATCGTCGAAGACGTCGATAGTGCCGCCGACCACCTGCCCCAGCGCGCTGACGCGGAACGCCAGATTGTTGCCGCTCCAGGTCTCTTCCTGGACGGCGAGCATATGACCGAAATGCGTGCGCGCGTTGGCGAGGCCGGACTGCAGCCGGCGCGTCGCCTCGTCCTTGCCGAGATGATGCGGGATCGAAACAAATAACGGCTTGGACATCCGGACTCCGCGACAGTTCGCCTCCCCGATATGGGGAGGCGCCTCCGCGGCCGCTATTCGGCGGCGACGCGTTTTCCGATCGCTGCATTGACCGCCGGCATGACCTTCTCGGCCATGAGTTCCATCGAGCGCCGCGACAGCGCCGGATCGGTCCAATCCTTGCCGCAATAGAGCAATGTACCGAAATCGCCAATCTTCTCGTGCAGCGCCAAGATCGAGTTGACGACGCGGTTGGGGGTGCCGCGGATGACGACGTTATCGAAAATGTAATCGAGCGTCAGGTCTGCGTCCGACATCTCCTCGCTTTCCTTGAAGCCGCCGAGCTTGTTGCCCTTTTTCAGCTTCGCGGTGAGCTGGTTCATATAGAAGCGATACGGACTCCGGGCATCGTCGCCGCCATAGGCGCGCGCCGTGTTGTCATCGTCGGCGACGAAGATTGAACGTGCCACACGCCAATTGGCGCGATCGGCCTTGTGGCCGCCTTCGGCGCAGCCCTTGGCATACTGGTTCCACTGGCTGAGCAGCCAGTTGGAATGCAGGAAATGCGATGATACCGGCCACCAGCCGCGGCGGCCGAGCGCGACCAGGCCTTTGGAATATGGATCGGTCGCAGTACCGAGAATCGGCGGGTGCGGCTTCTGGAACGGCTTGACGACGCCGCCGAGTTCGATCTCCGGCCAGCGCGTCTTTGCGGTGGAGATATTCCAGTATTTGCCCGTCAGATTATACGGCGCCTCGCCGGTCCACAGCGCCACGATGTGATCGATCGCTTCTGCGAACATGGCGCCGCGATCAGCGTCGAGCAATTCCATCGCCTCCATGTCGGTACGCAGCACGCCGGCGCCGATGCCGAACATCAGCCGGCCTTCCAGCAGATTGTCGACGAGCGCGGCCTGCGTCGCGAGCAGCAGCGGATGGCTGAAAGGCAGATTGGCGACCGCGGTTCCGAGCCTTATCTGCGACGTATAGCCGGCAAGCGAGCCGACGAAGGTCAGGCTCGACGGGATGTTCTCGGCGAGATCAGTCAGGTGCTCACCGCAATAGCCCTCGCTGTAGCCGAGCTTGTCGGCAAGTATGAAGGCATCACGGTCCTCGCGCAGCGTCTCGGCATAATTCCGCGTCAGCGGATGCACGGGCATGATGAAAAAGCCGAGCTTCATTATCGTTATCCTCCGGGAGGGCGCGGGTCAGCGCGGACGGCGGGCGCGCACGTTATGCCATCGCGCGACGAGGTCAATTCGGAAAGCAGGAACGGGCGGCCCTGGCCGCCCGTTATAGTGGAGCCAGCGGCTGGTGCTCTTTTTGAAGAGACCAGCCGACGCGATGCTGCGCTTCAGGCGGCGAGCCTAGTCTCTTGCGGCGCCTCGCCCACGAGCTCGCTCAAAGGCTTGTACGGGAAGAACAGGATCATGGTGGTCGCCGCCACCACCATGATGCAGACAGCGAGCACCAGCGGCGCCACAAACGCGCCGGTCGACTGCGCGATCACGCCGGTCAGGTACGGCGACAAGGTCGCGCCGAGAATGCCGAAGAAATTCATCAGCCCGCCGAGCGTGCCGGTCTGGTTCGGCGCGATGTCCGTGCACGTGGTCCAGAACGGGGCAACGTAGAATGACAAGCCCGCATTGGCGATGATGATCATCGTTACCGCCAGCGTGTTGGACTCGGTGGTCGCCGCGATCAATGTCGTCGACGCGTAAATGACGGCGCCAAGGCCGATGAAGAATTTGCGGTGGAAGCCGCCCTTCGTCCAGCCGGCCGATGCCAGCCAATCCATGCCCCAGCCGGCAAAGTTCACCGCCACGAACGCGACCAGAAAGGGCAGCGCCGACAACGAACTCGCCTGGATCAGCGGGATGTGCCGGTAGTGGTTGAGATACTGCGGCAGCCAGGTGAGGAACAGGTATTGGCAATACGGCAGTGCAAAATAGCCGATATAGAACGGCCACAACGCCGGGGTGGTGATCAAGAGCCGGTTCGCTACCGGCGCCTGCGCGGCGCGCGTTTTGGCTTCGGCCGTCTGGGCATGTTCTCCCTCGGGTATCGGATCGGAAAAATTGCGCGCGTAGCTCCACCACGCCGCGGCGGACACCAAGCCCAACAGTCCGAAAATTACGAAAATCCAGGCCGCGGAGCCGGTGGTGCTCAGGATGACGCCGGCAAAAAACACGCCAGCCGCCGGGCCGAGCTGGGCGCCGGATTGCACGAACGCGGAAAATCGGCCGCGTTTCGCAATATCAGGGATGGCGCGCGCCACGGCAGCGACACTCGCCGGAATGTACGGTCCCTCGAAGGCGCCGAGCAGCACGCGGAAGGTCGCAGTAAGCCACAGCACCGACGGGGCAAGCGGCGTCAGCAGGACCCACACCGACCAGCCGGCCATGGAGCCGGCCAGCGTGCGGCGCGCCCCTGCCTTGTCGGCGATCCAGCCGCCAACCGGCTGTAGGATGAGATAGCCAAGCGAGAACGCGCTCAGCATCATGCCGATGGTGGCGGGTTTCCAGGCATATTCCTTGGCCCAGGCGGCGGCGGCGACGCTGAAATTGGTGCGGTCCGCCCACAGCAGCACGCTGCCGGCGAAAAACACGGTCGCCGTTACCCCCCAACTCATCGGTCGCGCGGATCGTCCGTTGTCACTTGCTGACATGGCGTTTCTCCCCATCGCGGCTCTGCGACACTCCTCTCTGGGAGTTTGAGAGCCTGAAGCCGGTGCAATTTTAAAGCGCCAACGCCGGCGCCGTTTGCGTAAGGATGATACGGATTTTTGCGCGAGTCCATCGCTCCGCGCCGCTGCGGCAAAGGGCGGCACCGTATCAGCCACGCCCCAGGCGCGCAAAAAAGAGGCCGGGCTTTCACCCGGCCTCGTACTGTTCTGGAGAAAGCTGGGCCCCGCGACCTGATGGCTTCGCGCTCGGCCGGCTCCCTAACTCAGCTTACTTCGCAGATGAAAGCTCGATACCGAGATTGGCCTTCCAATAGGTCTTGATCGCAGCCACCGTGCTCGGCGGCAGCGGCCCGAAGGCGATATCGGTTGCCATCTTCTGACCCTTTTCAAAGCCCCAATCGAAGAACTTGGTCACGCTTTCGTTCGTAGCCTTGGGTGCATCCTTGCGCAGAATCTGCCAAGTGCAGCCTGAGATAGGCCACGTATCATCACCCGGCTGATTGGTCAGGATGACGTAGAAGTCCTTGGCCTTGGTGAAGTCCACATTCGCGGCGGCGGCCTGGAACCCTTTCAAACTAGGACTTACCGTTTTGCCGGCGCTGTTGATCATGCGCGCATAGGCGAGCTTGTTTTCCAGAATGTAAGCGTATTCCACATAGCCGATCGCGCCTTGAATCCGCTGCACGTAGGCAGCAACGCCTTCATTGCCCTTGCCGCCGACGCCGGCCGGCCAAGCTATTGTCACGTTGGCGCCGAGCTTGGTCTTCCACTCGGGGCTGACCTTGGACAGGTAATCGGCGAACGTGAAAGTCGTGCCGGACCCATCAGAACGATGCACGACGGTGATAGCTGTGTCAGGCAATTTCAGGCCAGGATTGAGTTTGGTAATGGCGGGATCATTCCACTTCTTGATAGTGCCCATAAAGATTTCCGCCACGACAGGGCCGGACAGAACGATCTCGCCTGGCTTGATGCCAGGCAGATTGTAAACCAGGTCCTCGCCGGCAATGGCCGTCGGGAACTGGATGAGATTGTGTTTGGCGAGGTCATCCGGTGTGAGCGGCATATCGCTGGCGCCGAACGCAACCACTCCGCCCTCGATCTGCTTGATGCCACCGCCGGAACCGATCGACGCATAGTTTACCTGAGTGCCGGTTTCCTTTTGATACGTAGCGGCCCACTTGGCGACCAGCGGGTAAACCCACGTGCTGCCGGCGCCTGTGATAGTTTCAGCATGGGCGCTGATTGTGAATGAAACAGTTGCAGCAGCAATGGCTGCAACAAGCTGTGATCGCATACGGTCCTCCTGATTATCGAGGGAAAATCTGTGGTCTCTCTCGGATCGTCGTCGCCCGAGACACGCGGCGTCTAGTTGGGCTCATATTATTTCAGTTTGATGACAGCGCGGTGGCCGCCCGGTGCAACGGTAAAACCGCACCGCCGGCTGGCAGAAATTTTTATGTAGGTTTTCGTAAATCCAGAGGCCTTTTGGCGGGAGAAAAATCCCAAAGGGTAGATTCTGACGGCCAGGGCGTAGATCTCATGAGTGCGTCACTCGGTCGCGAGACCGCTCTACAAGCACACAAGACTAGCAAAGACCGATTTCGGCGGATCCCAATTCGTCTCGCATTTTCAATTACTTATGTTGTCATCTAAGTGTCATCCTGCGCTTCTAGAAGATTGCTGTGGGCCTAACTTGCAAGGCATCGCGCACTTTCGATCCATCTCGGTACAGGGTGGATGGCAACCGGCAGGACAAACCTTCGATGCTGCGATCGGGGCAAGTAGCCGCATCCGGCTTTCGGCGGATTTCCATCCCGATGGCGGCGCGGGTGGCCTTGCGCCGCTACCGGTTCCTCGTATGACTGAGCGCTCCGGCAGTCATTCGTGGGAGTGCGATAATGGGGCCTGCGCGGAGGCGTCCCGTGGTTGACGTAATCTTGCAACAGCCGGTTTCCGCGTTCTCACTTGGACGGGCAGCCCGTGAAAAGGTGATGGACCGCCTGCGCCTCGGCGACGTCATCTTTCGGCACCTTACCCGCGCCGCGGCGATCGGCGTGCTGCTGCTGTTGACCGGCGTCATTGTGTCGCTAATTATCGGATCCTTGCCGGCGATCAACAAGTTCGGGCTGAATTTTCTGATTTCCGGGCAGTGGGATGCAGTGGCCGACCAGTTCGGCGGTTTGCCTGCGATCTACGGCACACTCGTCACATCGTTGATCGCCATGATGATCGCAATCCCGGTCGGACTGCTGATAGCGTTCTTTCTCACCGAATTGTGCCCGATATGGCTGCGCCGCCCCATCGGCATCGCGGTCGAACTCCTCGCCGGAATACCGAGTATTATTTACGGTATCTGGGGCCTATTTATTTTTGCGCCTTTTCTGCAAGAAACGCTGCAACCTTTCCTGATCGATACGTTAGGCAACGTGCCGATCATAGCGCCGCTGTTCGAAGGTCCCCCATTCGGGATCGGATTGCTGACCTCAGGGCTCGTCCTGGCGATTATGGTATTGCCATTTATTTCGTCGATCTCGCGAGACGTATTCGAGGCGGTTCCGCCGGTGCTCAAGGAGGCGGCCTACGGCGTCGGCTGTACCACCTGGGAAGTTTTTCGCCATGTCGTCCTGCCGCATACGCGGGTCGGCGTCATCGGCGGCGTCATGCTCGCACTGGGCCGCGCACTTGGCGAGACCATGGCGGTCACCTTCGTCATCGGCAACGCGCATCGCATTCCGACTTCCATTCTAGCGCCCGGAACGACCATTTCGGCCACGATAGCCAATGAATTCACGGAAGCTGTTGGCCAACTTTACACGTCGTCACTGATCGAGCTCGGACTGATTCTGTTCGTCATCACCTTCATTGTACTCGCCATCGCGCGTTACATGCTGATGCGCATCGAGCGCCGCATTGGATAAGCCAGATCGGATAAATCATGGCCAGCCGCTACGCCATTCGCCGACACCGTAATACCGCCGCAACCGCGCTCGCAATCGCTGCGACCGGGCTTGGGCTTGGTTGGCTGGTGCTGATCCTGGGTTCGCTGCTGTGGCACGGCTTTTCTGGCCTATCGTTGTCGACCTTCACCGAGATGACGCCACCGCCCGGATCGGGCGGCGGCCTGCTTAACCCCATCGTTGGCAGCCTCATCCTCACGGCTCTCGCCGTCGCGATCGGAACCCCAATCGGCGTGCTCGCCGGAACCTACCTAGCTGAATACGGCCGCTACGAGCGCCTCTCAAGCGTCGTCCGCTTCATCAATGATATACTTCTAAGCGCGCCGTCGATCGTTATCGGATTATTTGTGTATCAAATCATGGTCGCGCCGATGGGGCACTTTTCCGGCATTGCCGGCAGCGTTGCGTTGGCTATGCTCGTCATACCGGTGGTGGTGCGCACGACGGAGGACATGCTGACCCTCGTGCCAAACGCGCTGCGTGAGGCCGCCACCTCGATCGGGCTGCCGCGATCGATGACGATCACGCGCATCTGCTATCGCGCCGCGCGCGCCGGAATGGTAACGGGGGTGCTTCTTGCAATCGCGCGCATCAGCGGTGAGACCGCGCCGCTCCTCTTCACATCGCTGAACAATCAGTTCTGGAGCGTAAACCTAAATCAGCCGATTGCCAGTTTGCCGATTGTAATCTTCCAGTTTGCGCTGAGCCCTTACCAGCAATGGCAGGAGTTGGCATGGGCCGGCGCCCTGATCATCACGCTTGCAGTGCTGGCACTGAGCATCACCGCCCGTACGCTCGTGACGCACAAAAACCAGGCATCGTAGCGCAGCGCGCCTCTGCTGCCGTCAGGCTCCTTCCATCACCGGCAGCGTCAGCGCCGACGGATACTGCGCCGAATGATGGATGGTGTCGGCGCCGATCTTGTTCGGCGTATAATAGTGCGTCCACAGCACGTCCGTAATCGCCGAATTGCCGTTGACGATTTCCAGACGGACGCGGCTGCCGGCCTTGAAGCGGTGCGCCATCGGCTCGACCGAAATATCGAAACGATAGATTTTTCCGGGCTCGATCGGCTCAGGATTGGCGTGAGTGTGGTAGGGCTCCATGTCGGTCGATTTTTGCGAATTGAGCGCTCGGTGCGAGGCGCGCAGCCAACCCTTGGTGATCCAGAATGACGGCGGGTTGAGGCCTTTGGCGCGCTCCGCGGCCGGCTGCGGCATCTGCTCGGAGATCTTGACGAAAAAATCCATATCGTTGCGCGTTGACGCCGCGTGCAGCGTGAGTTTGATGGGACCGGCAATTTCCAGATCGCGCTGGAGCGCCGCGGTGGTGAAGGTCAGCACCCGGCGTGCCGGATCGGGCTGATTGTTGGGACCGAAGCCGATGACGCCGAGCATCCATCCAGGATCAGGGTAACGGTAGGTCGTCCGTTCTTCGCCTGTCACCGGCTCGCGCGTGAGCATGCCGTCGTTAAGCGAGGTGACGCTGCCGGATTTTTGCCCGCTCAGATTCCACATCACGTAGCGCACGCCGGGCGGCGGCCAAGTCTCGGCGGCGCGCACCGCATTGGCGCCGCGAACATAGTACTCGACCGGCGGCCGCATGGTGTAATTGGTAGCCTTGCCTTTCAGATAATGATCGTAGAAGGGCAGCAGCAGCTTCTCGTGCAGCTCGACGCTGTTGAACTCGCGGTTGGCGACGAAGGCGTTGATCGGGCCGACCATCTTCAGCTTCTTCGGCCCGCCGGCACGGCGAAAGCCGTCGATGTTGCCGCGGGTATGCAGATCGACCTTGCCCCACACGCCGACCGAATAAAGCGGCACTTCGATTTCGTGCAACCGCTCGGCAGCGCAGCGCTCGCGCCAGAAATCGTCATAGGTCGGATGCTGCATCACGAGCAGATTTAGATCGCAATCCTGCTCGCGCGGATGCTCGCCATTGGCCGGATTGCGATTGATGATGCGGTTTTGATTCCACCAATAGCTGCCGAAGAAGTCGCCCAGAATTCCGCCCTGATAAACCGAGGCGCGGTATGGATCGTTGAGCCCGTCAAAAGCGGCAATGCAGGCGAGCGAAGGCGGCTTCTGAATCGCCATCCACCACTGCAACATGCAAAAATACGATTGGCCGATGCCGCCGACCTTGCCATTCGACCACGGCTGCGTGCCGAGCCATTCAACGACGTCATAAAGATCCTTCTGCTCGTTACGGTCGAGCAGACGGAATTCGCCGCCGGACTTGCCGCAGCCGCGCACGTCCATGTGAGCATAGACGTAGCCCTGTCGCTGATAGAAATCGATCGGACCAGTCTCGCGCCAGAGAAACTGCGGCGTCGCCGGGAGCGCGTTGTTGTCGTACCGATATGGCGAGGGTGCCAGCAGCACCGGAAATCGCCCGTCGCCTTCCGGCATATACAGCGCAACCGCGATCTCCACCCCATCGTGCACGCGGATTTTAACTTCGTGCGGCCTTCCGAGCGGCATTGTCCCTTCCCCAAACGGTCATACAACCAGCGGCAAAACGAGGCTTAGCATGCGGTGGGCGAGTGCCCTAGAGGCAGCCCAGGAGGGCCGGCCATTGCGTCCGTGGGCCGCAATGTAACCCGATCCGGGCTGTGTTAGAGTTTAGCCTTCGATCGATCCCATCCCCGGCCGCTCGGCCGCACCGCTCCCGCGCCCTTTGCCTTAGAGACAGGAGAGTACCATGCGCATGCTCCGGCTCCCCTTGATAGCCGCCGCGGCGATTGCTTTCGCCCTTTTACCCAGCGTCCGCGCCGACGCACAGACCAAAGTCACCATCGGCAAGGTGGTCGGCGGCGACGGCTTCCACGTTCCGACCTACGTCGCGCTCGACGAAGGCTTCTTCAAGCAGGAGGGTCTGGACGCCAGCCTCGTGGAATTGCAAGCCCCCGCGCAAGTGACCGCCGTCCTGTCCGGCAATCTCGATTGCGCGCCGATTCCATCCGGCGGCGCACAAGCGGCACTGAGCGGCGCCAAGATCGAGTACATCGTCGGCGAGTCGCTGAAATCGCAGTGGACGCTGACGACGCGCACCGACATCAACAAGCCCGAAGACCTCAAGGGCAAGACCATCGGCCTTGGCCGGCCCGGCGGCGCCGATTATGACGAAGTCCAGGCCGTGCTGCATCGTTTCTTTCACATGGACGCCGGCAAGGACTACAAGGTCATCTCTTTCCAGGGCGAGGCTGAGCGCATCGCAGCCCTGAGCAACAACGACATCCAGGGCGCGGGCCTCTCCATTCCGCACGCTGTGGTTGCCCAGCAGGCCGGCCTGAAAGTCCTGTTGCGCACCGGCGATTACATTCCGCGCGCCGGCGGCACCATCTGGTGCATGAAGAGCTACGTCGATCAGCATCCCGACACGGCCAAAAAGATCATCCGCGCGATCGCCAAGGCTGTGGTGTATTTCCGCACCAACAAAGCCGGGTCGATCAAGGTGCTCGAGCATCACATCGCCAGCATCAAGAACGACAAGGACGCAGGCCTGATCTGGGATCAACTGCATAACTCCTACGGTGCCGAGGTGCCGGCGCCCCTGTTCCGCGAAATCCTTGAATTGCGTCGCCTGACCATGATCGCCGCACGGCAATGGCCGGCCGACAAGCCTCTCCCCGATCCCGAAGGCTTCATCGCTCGCAAGATGCTCGATGACACCCTCAAGGAAATGAACTACGTGCCGGCCAATCTGTCGGCCCCGGCAAAGGCAAACTGACTCGGTTTGCTCTACTGTCCCCTCCCCGCGTGCGGGAGAGGACTAACAAATCGTTTACGTTCTCGCGGCGCGTCCTTGTTCTCACGCGACGTCAGAAAATGTCAGCGCGGACGCACGTGCACCGAACCGGCCATCAGGGAGGGCCTTTCCCATGGTCGGTTTCGTGTATTTCACGGTCGAGCGCCTTCCTGACAGATTCTACGGAATCAATTGCCGCCTCGATTTGGATGCGAAACTGATCGATTGCTTGTATCATCGGTGTCGGCAGTTCCCCCCACCAGTCGATAGCCTGGCTCATCGCTTCTTCGACGGTCTTCAGCATTTCCTCTATTGCAATCTCACGGTGTGTTCTCGCCATGGCGCTGCCGCCCTCTCTTCCAGCAGATGGACCATCGGCAGGATAACAGCCCCGCTGGCAAAATCAGCACCACGTTTCCGTCCCCACCTGAAGCAGCGGAATTCGAAGAACTGGGGCGAGCGGATGATGGTGTAGGGGATGCCAGAGTTCTCGATCAGTCTTTCTTGAGCAACCTTGGCGCGGAAATAACCATCGTCGCTCCGGTCGTTCCCAACGATGGACCGCGCGACGTGCTACCGAATACCGCCGCCGCCGCGAGGAAATAAAACGAAGGCCGCCCGGCGCTTCATCAGCGCCGGACGGCCAAATATCAGAGCAAACAGTCAGATCAATCCGCCAGCGGATTGGGCCGTACCTGAATGTGAACGACGATCGGCCGGTCGCCCTTGCCGCCTTCCTTGAGCCACGGCGTGCGATCGCCTTCCGCCGACCACAGGCCCCTGCCCTTCCAGCCGCCATTCGGATCGTCGATGCGCGCATCGAGTCCCTTGGCGTAGAAGCCCATCGGATACGGGATGCGCAGCACAACCATCTTGCCGTTGACCAGCGCGTCGAAGCCGTCGTTTTCGTTGCCGGTGGAAATCGGCACGTCCTTGCCGAGTCCGACCGCGTTATGCTGATCGACCCAAGTATAGTAGCTCGCCTCGGCGCTGTTATCGCCGATGCCGGCAAAGCCGGGGCCTGGATATTTATGGAATGACCAGCCTTCCTTGCATTGATCGCCGGTCGCTTGCGGGCCGTTAAGCGGGCCTTTGCACTTGGTGCGGTCGAAGCTGCCGAGATGGCCGCTGCCGAGCGACACCCAGACTACGCCCTTTGAGTCGATATCGCCGCCGCGCGGCCCGAAGCCGGGCATCGGCACCTTGTAGAACTCCGATAGCTTTGTCTTCGGATCAAAGCGGACAACGCCGCCGGCGCCGCCGAAGACGTTGACCGTGTACCAGACCGACCCGTCGGCTGGATTCGGCATCACCGCGTAGGTGCCGGAACCGCCGATCAGCGTATCCTTGTGCGGATCCTTTTCACCCGGCTTGTTGAACTCGGCTGTGATCTTACCGGTGCCGGTGGTGTCGAGCACGAACGGCGCCCAGCCCTCCGCCTTCTGCACGTCGCCGGTCGCGTCAAACACCTTGGTGTCGAGCCAAGTCGCGCGCTCGCCGCCGCCGCTGGTCCACAAGATGTTGTCCTTGTCGAACCCGAACTGCAGATGATGCGTGCCGAAGCAGGTGTTGATGAACGTAAACTTCTGCGTCTTCGGGTCGAACATCACGAGCTGACGTTCGCTGCTGTCGATCGGATCGACCTTGGCGTAGGGATTATCCGAGCCCTTGCGGCAGTAGGTCGGAGTGCCGGGCGCGTGATCCGTCCCGGTCAGCCATAGCCTGCCTTTGCCGTCGAACATGCTGTTGTGGTTGTTGACCTTGGAATCCCAGATCTGCTCCATGCCCCAATAGGCGGACGCGGCAATCGGCTTTGGCTGAGCGGCATGTCCGGGGCCGAGCGCCTCGGGAACGTCCGCCCCCTCAGGCGGGGTGATGTAGGTGACCTGCGCGGTCTTCGGGTCGAGTACCGGCAAGTGGTCACCGGAATATTCGTTCGAGCCGTAGAGCTTGCCGTAAGCGTTGACCGTCGGATTGCGCTTGTCGGTCGAAATCAGGTCGTGGAGATACTTTTTTTCATTGCTCCAGTCCCAGGTGGTGACGACGAGATTGCGCTCGACACCTGTCGGCCGCGGCGGCTTGCTCGCCGGTAGCTCACCCTTGGCAATGCGGTCGGTCCAGTCGCCGAAATACTTGAGCGGCACGCTGCCGAGGCCGCCGATCGCGTTGATCATGTTCTGATAGGCTTGGCCGGATTGAATGCGCCGTGCCCAGGCTTCCTCACCCGACTTGAAGGTGCCGAGCGCCGCCGGGATGGTGCGCGTGCCGATCGAGCCAAGCTGATGACAGCCTACGCACGCCTGGTTCTTGATCGCGGTAAGCCACTGCGCCTGCGTCACCTTGGCCGGAATATCGCTTTTGCCGCCGAATTGATCCGCGGCGGGAATCTTCAGCATCGCGAACCAGTAGATCGAGGGAAAATACTGGGCCGCGGCGGCGTCATTTGGCGCGGGCACGGCGGTAAGATTGAGATGCTTGCCAGGGGCGGTATCGATCTTCGGCGAGTTGATCAGCCCATAGCCACGCACCCATACTTGATAGTTAGCCTTCGGCAGATCGGGGATCACGTAACGGCCCTGATCGTCAGTGACGACCATCTTGGCGTAGCGAGTCGCCAGATCGTGTGTTTCGGCGATCACCCAGACGCCGGCTTCCGGCCCATGCGGGCCTTTGACAACACCGCCGATATCGCTCTTCTTGATGGGGACGTTCTGAGCGCTGGCCGGAACCGACGTTGCGGCAAGGAACGCGGCAATGGCCACCGCGGCAACGCTCGAATACAACATGCGCTTCATAAGGACCTCCCTGGATGTACACGGCGATCTGGCCGCTTCGGCGGCGCCGTCGTTGGGTCGAAAATCTGCCCCAGCGCCCCGTCCCCGGCAAGGGCAAATCAGCCGCTGCGGCGCTGCCGTGCGGCGGCGTAATAGCCGCACCCTCTCGCCCGACCGCCGCGGCATGTGACGTTAGATCGCAAGACGGTACGACTTAATTCGCCGAGCCGTTGACGGCGCTTGAAAGCTTCTCGAACAGGCCGGCAATATCCTTGCGGATTGTCGACAGCTTGGTGAACTGGTCGGTGAGATTCGACACGCGCTCTTCAAGCTCGCGCTTGGCGTCGGCGAAAACCCGCACGCGCACCGCGAGATCGCCCTCCTCGCCGCCTTCGACGCGCCGGATCTTGTCGACAAGCTTCTCACGAATGTTTTGCAGGTCGTTGATGAGCTTTACTACGCCGCTCTCGGCCGACTCCAGCGGCGCTAGCCGTGTTTGCAGATCGCCGAGCCTCGCCTTCAAGTCGGTGAACGCGACCACGCGGCGTTCGACGTCGTCAAACCGGTTTTGCGTCTGACCGATGAATTGCGTCACGTCGGCGATGCGGGCGTCAATATCGGGCGCGCCATGCACATCCTTGGCATTCGACAGCCGGCCAAGCGCGCGTTCGAAAGTGGTGACAAATCCACCGACATCCTTGCGCAAGTCCGCAAGTACATCCTGCAGGTCACCGACGAGCTTCACCACCCCGCCGTCGGCGGACTCCAGCGGCACAAGCCGCGACTGCAACTCCCCGAGCCGCGCCTTTAATTCGGTGAATGCGATCATGCGGCGTTCGGTGTCGTCGAACCGGCTCTGCGTCTGCCCAATGAATTGTGTGATATCGGCAATGCGGGCATCGATATCGGGCGTGCCGTCCATATTTTTGGCGTTCGATAGCGCGGCAAGTGCTCGTTCGAATGTGCCGACGAAACCGTTTACGTCCTTGCGCAGGTCGGCGAGCTTGGTGAACTCGTCGTGCAGATGCGCGATGCCTTCGCCGAGCTTTTTGCCGTCGCCCGAGAACTTCTGCACGCGGTCGGCGAGCAGGCCCTCGGGCAAGCGTTCAAGCGAGCCGATCTGGGCGGCGAGCCGGTCGTTGGTTTCGCCCAGCCGCCGGACACGGCTCAGGATGCCGTCCTCAACCGCCGCGAACGGCGCAAGCCGCGTGCCCATCTCGGCGCCTGCCTCGCTCAACGACGCCAGTGTCTTCGACGCCAGCTCGATCTGATCGCAGCGCGTGTTGCCCTGCCGGACAAACTCGGTGAGGTTTTTCAAGCGGATTTCGAGCGCCGTGCCGTCGTCGCCGCTGGCAATTTCAGCGAGCGACCGCTCGATATCGCCCTGGCGGCCGTCAAGTTCGATAAACAGCTGTTCGATCGAACGTCGCGTGTCGAGAACGGGCGCGAGGCGTTCTTTGAGAGCCTGCTGCTGGCTGCGAATGGCGGCGACGCGGCTGTCGAGATCGGTGATGGCGTTGCGGGTTTGCTGAATTTGGGCAAACCGTTCCGCCTCGCTGACGCGCCGCTGCAATGCCGCGATCGCGTCTTCCGGATCGCTGCGCGTCAGTTGCTGCACGTTGGCTTCGGTGTCGAGTTGAGCCTTGGTGGCCTCTTTTACACTCGTGCGCACGCCGTCGAGACGCTGCTGCAACGCCGTGCCGGATTGCTGCTGGCGCACCAGCCGGTCCCACAGCCACACCGCAAATGGCAGCATGACGAGCGGTACCAGCACGATCACGGCCCAGGCGATCTTCTGCAGCCACGGCAAAGAGCCGAAGGCGGTAAAAACCGCCGCCATCTCCGACCCTTGGGACAGGCCGACGAAGAGCACGGCGAGCACGAACAAAGCGACTGAAATGCCAACAAACTTGCCCATGAAAATGCCTACCCGTTGAAACGCTAAGCCTTGAAACGCCCCACAAGCGCTTCACCCAGCCAAGGCGACGTTGGCGGCGGCTGTTTGGTACGACAGGTACGCCGCGCACACAAGACCGCGCGTGACAAGCAAAAAGAACCCCATTATTGGATGTATGAGGTCCATCGCGCCCAACGGACAGCCATCGTGCAACAGGTGAGAACATGACCGCGCTTCGGCGGTATGCCGGTCTCACGCTTCTCCCGGTGCTGGTGACGCTGCTTGCCGGCGAGAATTCTCCGGCGCGAAGCGAGGAACTGACCGCGATAGCGGCGCAGAAGCAAGCGTGTCAGCCCACCGCATTCCGCGTCGCGGTCGATATCGGCCATACGGTTGCGGTACCGGGAGCGATCAGCGCGCGCGGCGCGACCGAGTATTCATTCAACCTGCGGCTCGGCGAGGCGATCAGACAGGCGCTTCTGAAAGCGGGCTTCGACAAGACCGAGCTTTTGATAACGGAGGCAGCGCCGCCGCTCGGCCTGCTTGAGCGCGCGGTGCGCGCCAACAAGATGCACGCCGACCTGTTTCTTTCCATCCACCACGATTCCGTGCCGGACAATCTGCTGCAGAGCTGGAATTATGACGGGCAGGAATATCATTATAATGACAACTATCCGGGCTACGCGCTGTTTGTTTCCCACGACAATCCAGACCACGCCCGCAGCCTGATGTTCGGCCACATGCTCGGCGAGGCGCTGCAGGCCCGGGGCTTGGGCTACACCCCGCATTACATCTTGCCGCTGATGCGGCACCGCCGCCGCGAACTGGTCGACGAAGCAGCCGGAGTCTATCGGTACGACCAACTCGTGGTCTTGCGTCTCACCCACATGCCGGCGGTGCTCTTGGAAGCGGGCTCGATCGTCAACCGGCGTGAGGAACTCGCGCTGGCTACCCCCGAAAGGGTTGCAAGTGAAAGCGCTGCGGTCGTCGCGGCGGTTGAGGATTTCTGCGCCGCTCAAGCGAAGGCCCGGGTGGCAAGACATGTGCCGGCGCGGCGGACCGTCTCACGCGGCCACCAGATCCACACCGTCAGGTTCGCGCGCTGACGAGACCCTCATGCCGCCACGGGCGCGAACTGACTCCTTCGGAATGAGAGCGTAGCGATGATCATGAAGTTGATCATGCTGACGGCGACGCCGGTGGCGAAGGCCGGCGCGTAATAACCGAAATGGTCGTACAGCAGGCCGCCGATCCAGCCACCGGTCGCCATCCCGGTGCCGCTGCACAGCAGCAGCGTCGGAATCCGCCAATAGGCTTCGCTGACCGGGAACAGTTCCCGCGAGGCGAGGATATTGGCGGGGACAAGACCGCTGAAACCGAAGCCGAACGCGGCGGAAACCGCAAACAGGCCTAATTCATTCTGCGTCAGCAGAAATGCCGCGAGGCCGACGGTTTGGCACGCCGAGCCGGCCAGCATCGTATAGAGACCGCCGAGCCGATCGGACATTGCGCCCCATACCTGGCGGCTGAGGAACGCCATGGCGAGCAGCACCGAGAGCATCGCCGCCCCGTGTACCGGGCTGATACCGAGATCGCTGCAATAGGCCACAAGATGCGCCTGCGGCATCGACATCGGTACGCAGCAGGTGAAGATCGCACAGGCCTGCAATACGAAAACGAGGTTGGGCGGCCAGCCGAGCACGCGATCACCGCCCCGCGCGGCGGCTGACGGCACGAAGCGAAGCGGGCTCTCCGGCGGCGCTTCGAGCACAATGATGGCAGCGGGCACGATGATGATGAGTTCAACCGCAGCGTAGTACAGCATCGTCTGGCGCCATCCCACATAACTGATGGCGCGCTCGAAAATCGACGGCCAGATCGCACCGGCAAGGAAACTTCCTGAGGAAATCAGCGCCAGCGCCGAGCCGCGCCGCCGGTCGAACCAGCGGCTGACATAAACGTAGAACGGCGCATTGATGCCGCCGAGGCCAAGCATGCCGATGAAAAGGCCGTGGCCGATATAGAGCGGCAGCGACGGACCGAGCGTCGACAGCGCAAGTCCGGTGGCGATCATCAGCGAGCCGCCGATCACTGTCCATCGCACGCCGACCTGCTCGGCGATGCGGCCCATGAGGATGCCGCCGATGCCGGAGCCGAGCCAGACCAGCGCGCCGGCCAAGGCCGGGATCGACCGCTCGCCGTTCACTTCGGCGGCGATCGCCTTCAGCCCCACCACTGTGATCCAGGGCGCACCGAAAGCGACCGCCATGACGAGCAGTGCGATGGACGCGACCATCCAGGACTTCCGCGTCTCTACCGATGGCAGATGCGACGTTTGCAGCATTTTTCTCGCGTTGCTGGCGCGCCCGGCGGGGCGTTTGGGCCGAACTGCCCGTATAGCAGCCAACTCATGCCCTCGCCCACCAGAAATAATTCGGCGCCGGGAATAAAGCCGTCTCACCGCCGATCAGGTCCGCGAAGCCGACATGGCTTTGGATAGCTCCGCAGGAGACAGGCAATGAGCGAACAGGACCGCGACGACGGCGTAAATCGCCGAAAAGTCCTCGAATGCATGACATGGGTTGGAACCGGGGTGCTGTGGACGATTTCAGGCGGCGTGCCGCGCTCGCTTGGCCTGATCGACGAGGCGGTGGCGGCGGAAGCCAGCGGACTGACCTTCGTCCAGATCAGCGACAGCCACATCGGCTTCGACTTCAAGACCCCCTATCCCAACTCCGTCGCTACGCTGCAGGAGGCCATCGGCCGCGTCAAAGCGCTGCCCAAGAAGCCCGCCTTCATGATTCACACCGGCGACATCAGCCATCTGTCGAAGGCGTCGCAGTTCGACGATGCCGATAAGGCGATCGGGGAAACCAAACTCGACGTGCATTACGTTCCCGGCGAGCACGATTTCGTCGATCCGGAACAGAAGTTGTTTCTCGATCGCTACGGGCGCGGCACCAAGGGTTTCGGCTGGTACAGCTTCGACGCCAACGGCGTGCATTTCATCGGCCTCGTCAACGTTCACGATCTCAAGGCCGGCGGCATGGGCAATCTCGGAGCCGATCAGCTCGAATGGCTCGAAGCCGACCTGAAAGATCGCTCGGCATCGACGCCAATCGTGGTGTTTGCCCACATCCCGCTGTGGACGGTTTATCCGAACTGGGGCTGGGGCACGAGCGATGGCGCGCAGGCGCTGTCTTATCTGAAGCGCTTCGGCTCGGTCACCGTGCTCAACGGCCACATCCATCAGATCATGCAGAAGGTCGAGGGCAACGTCACCTTCCACACCGCGCGTTCAACCGCCTTCCCGCAGCCGGCTCCGGGCACGGCACCATCGCCGGGCCCGATGAAGGTCCCGGCCGACAAGCTGCGCAGCATGCTCGGCATTGCCGACGTCACCTACAAACAAGGCGACAAGCGGCTGGCGATCGTCGATTCGCTGCTGCAGAGCTGAGCGGGCGGTGCAATGGCCTTGTCAAACACAGTTCGCAGCGCGCTCCTTGCCGGGGCGCTTGGCGCGGCCTGCGCTCCTTTGCTGGCCGTCATGATCCTGCCGGTCTGGGCGCAGAACGCCAAGCCCGGCGCCATCACGATCGACAACTTTACCTTCAGTCCAAAGCAACTGACGGTGAAGGCGGGCACGACGGTGACCTGGACCAACCACGACGACATCCCGCACGGCATCGCGTCCTCCAGCAATACGTTCAAGCGATCGCAGGCGCTCGATACGGACAACAGCTTTTCATTCACGTTCACCACGCCCGGCACTTACCAATACTTCTGCTATCTCCATCCCAACATGGTTGGTACGGTCGTGGTAGAAGCGGCCACCGGCAGCGCAGCAAAGCCTTGATGCTGGCTCGGCTGCCGGCGTCATCTTTGCACCCGCACGGCCACGGGCGGGCGCAAGGCGATTTGCGGCAGTGCGAACGGACCGGGCGTGAGACGATGGCAGGTTATGCCGATGCAGAGCATGACAGAGCGCGGCGTTTTCGTGACGCCGCGCTGCCTCATCTTGACGACGTGTTCACGCTGGCGCGCTATCTCATGCGTAATGCAGCAGACGCCGAAGATGCGGTGCAGGAATGTTATCTGCGGGCTCTGCGCCATTTCGACAGCTATCGCGGTCCGGCGATGAAGCCGTGGCTGCTGACCATCCTGCGCAATGTCTGCAACGCGGAATTCGTGCGCCGCGCCCGGCAGGCGGTGCCGGCCGACGACCCCCCAGATAACAACGTGGAAGACGTACCGCTGTGGCAGGAGCCGCAGCCCTCGGCGGAGGCCATGCTGCTGCGCCAGCATGACAGCGAAACGATGCGGAAACTGGTCGCGGCATTGCCGCAGCCGTTCCGCGAAATCCTCGTGCTGCGCGAGATCAATGATTTGTCATACCAGGACATTGCCCAGGTCGCGGGCGTGCCGGTCGGAACCGTCATGTCACGCCTGGCGCGGGCCCGTTCCATGCTACGCGCAGCCTGGAACGTCGCGGAAGGAGCGGCGTCATGAATTGCGCCGAATGTGAAGTTCTGATTCATGCCTTGCTCGACGGCGAACTCGATGCCGGACACACGCGCGACGTCGAAGCGCATGTGGCGGAGTGCGCCGCCTGTGCCGAGAAGCTCGAAGCATACCGGGCGATGCGCGATGCGTTCGTCGCCACCAATCTGAAAGAGGCTGCGCCCGCGAGCCTGCGCGGCCGTATCGAGGCAACGTTGCCGGCGCCTCCGGCGCACGCCGAACCCGTCACGCCATTCGTCCGGCCGTCCCGCCGCAGTTTCTTCGGCGGCTTCGCCGCCGGCGCCGCGCTGTCCGGCGCCCTCGCCGCAAGCCTGATCCTTACCGTCTTCCGCACCGATTCGGAACAGACGATCGCCGACGAGGTCGTCTCGGCGCACATCCGCTCGCTGCAGCCCGGCCATCTGATGGACGTGGAAACAAGCGATCAGCACACCGTCAAACCGTGGTTCGACGGCAAGGTCGACGTTGCGCCGCCGGTCGTTGATCTGACTGCGCTGGGTTTTACGCTGCTCGGCGGCAGGCTGGACTACATAGACGGCGAACCAGTCGCTTCTGTGGTCTATCGCCGACGCAAGCACATTATCAATCTATTCGTCGCCCAGCGGCTCGGAACGAACCATGCATTCGTGAGCACGCACACGGTGCAGGGCTATAACGTGCGTCACTGGTCGGCCCAAGGTTTGGATTTTTGGGCAGTCAGCGACCTCGACAGCGAGGAGCTCGGCGAATTCGTCGGCAAAATCTCGGCCGCGCTGCGTCCGAGCGGTGCGTCGTAATCACGCGCGCTGGGCAAAGTCATCAGATAGAATGGCAAACAGTCGTATAACCCATTTCCTATCATTTTCTCGTGGCAGGCCCGGCCCTACACCGATCGGCGTAATCCCCACGATTATGCATACCTGCTCGATCTTTGGCGCCGTTTTCGCGCTGACCATGCTATGGGCATGGGCCGACAGGGGCGCCGTCTCTGGATACCGCATTAAGGCGTTTGCCAGGACCCGACAGATAAGAGGTCCGGCAGCCGGGAGAAGCGAATGGTGATGATGCGTCATGGTCGCGCCAGCGGCCGTATCGCCGCGCTCGCAGCGCTTCTCATAGGCGCGGCGCTGGCAGACGCTGGACCGGCGCCGGTGAAAATTGATCTCAACATGGTCGATTACGAGTTCCGGCCCGATCACCTGACGTTTCAGCGTGGCGTTCATTACCAGCTTCATCTGGAGAACCACGGCAAAGAAACGCACGAATTCACGGCCCCGGTGTTCTTGGCGACCGTCGAGATTGACAACCCTGAAGTTTTGAACCGGGAGCACACCGAAGTGCTGATGCAGCCGGGCGACAAGAAGGACTTGTTTTTCACGCCGACCAAGCCTGGCACCTATGACCTGCGCTGCGCGGACCATGACTGGTACGGGATGGTGGGTGGTATAACCGTCAAGTAGGCTACGGCAGTGCGCATAAACACGTAGACCCCGCAAATAAATGGGCGAACCTGTGCCCACGCAGCGAGCATCGCGCCAAAAAAGCGTGTGATCGTAGGGCGCCGCGGCGACCTTACCGCGGCGCGACCCGCTCGCCGCGCATGACCAAACACCGATCCGTGATTTTACAGCGCCATGAAATCGGCACAGACCGAACGCACGCTGTGCGTCGGCGCCTGGATGCCTTTTGTTCATCCGAGACGGCACCAATCTTGCTTCAACTTGTTATCCAAGGGGTTGCGGGGCTGTGCACCGGAGACCTGGGAAATTCCCAGGAAGAAAGGAGTCGCCAATGTGTGACTTTAGTCTTCAGAGCGTGCGGTCACGGCCGGCGAAAGTCGGCGACAAGCTTGTAACTCGTGACTTCGGCACGGGAACACGCGGCTTCTCTGCCGCGGACGATCCTGGAATGGCCGTCTGTATCATGCCCGGAACGGAGCTGGCCTTTGCCGGCGACGTTGCGTGCCTGCCGGCCGGCCTTCTGGGCTGGAAGACCAAGACAATCAACTACCAGACCGCGATCTTCCGTCAGGTCAACAAAGACAAGTTGGCTGCACATCATGACGCGCTCGAATTTCCCGATGGGCGCATCGTGCTGTTCACTCTGCTGTGTGAAGGACAAGAAGCCAGCGTGCTGCAATTGCCGGCACAGCCGAAGACCGCCGAAGAGGCGCGCGAACAGGAGCGCGTCGGTTTCCTCGGCTGAGCGAAGCCGAACCGCGTTTGCGCAAGCGCAGAATAGTGCCGGCCGCCTGTGATGGCGGCCGGTCTTGAAAGATTATGCGTTTTAAAAGAAGTGATGGGCGGCCGCGGAGTTAGTTTGCCAGCGCTCGTTGCGTGGGCGGGTCGTAGAGATCATCAGAATTTTTCATGCGCGCTTCCTGCGGACCTCGCCAGCCGGGATTTCAATGCCATCGTCGCAGTTCCCCGGCTGCGCACACGCGTCGCTCGGCAAGCAACAGCGCCGCCGAGCGCGGGAAACTACCGCTGCGCCTGCTATCATCGAGCACGAGGCGCGTGTTAGCTCGAATTTTTTCGTCGATCATATCGAACGCCATACGCTGCGTTCCGCCGCGATATTCGATCGCGGCACAGATCACGCCGCCCGCATTGGCGATGAAATCCGGCACGACAAGTACGCCGCGCTTATACAGCATCTCTTCTGCTTCCGCCGTGCAGGGAATGTTGGCGCCTTGGGCTATGAGCCTCGTCTTTAGCCTATTTACATTTCCAGCGTTGACGACGTCGGGGCGCGCGGCAGGAATCCAAACATCACAATCGATATCAAGTATGGCGTCGGCACCAAGCTTTTGGCCGCTGTCGTAATCGCGCAGCTTTTGTCCCGCCGCCTTCAGCGCAATCAGCCTCTCGACGTCGAGGCCGGAGGAATCGGCCAGCGTTCCGCCAGTGTCGCTCGCACCCACCAGCACCGCACCTTTTGCTGCGAGAAATCGCGCCGCGAATTTGCCGACCGCTCCGAAACCCTGCACCACGATACGCGCACCCTTTAACTCGAGATCGATGAATTCACGCGCGACATCGACGCAGGCCGCAAGTCCAAAACCAGTCGCGCCTATTTCGTCGAGCGGAATGCCCCCGATGCTGGCCGGCAGGCCGACCGCACGGCCGGCTTCTTCCTTCACCCACGCCATGCATCGCTCGTCGGTACCCATGTCGGGCCCGGGAATGTAATCGGTCACGTCAGCGACCGAGGCGGCGAAGCAGCGGATGAGTTCCTCCTTCGCAGCGGCGTTCATGCGCGGGTCCGCGAAAATCACCGACTTACCGCCGCCATGGGGCAACCCGGCGGCGGCATTCTTCCAGGTCATGGCCCGCGCCAACCGAAAGCATTCTTCAAGCGAGACGTCCGGCGCCATGCGGACGCCGCCGACCGCCGGACCGCACGCCGTATTGTCGACCACCACGATAGCTCTCAGTCCCAGCGAAGCCCGATGAATATGAATGATCCGGGCTGGGCCGAAGGCATCCGCGAAGCGAAACACGCTTTCCATAATCAGTCGGCCTATCAGGATGCAGCCGTGAGATCGGATATGACGGCGCGCAGGAAGCGAGACGCCATGCCGCCCGTGATCGCGCGATGGTCGAAGGTGAGCGACAGCGGCAGGGCGCGGTGCAGTGCGATACCACCATCCGCGGCCCGAACGGCCCGCGCGGCCGCCCGCCCGGCGCCCAAAATCGCCACTTGCGGCGGCATGGTGATCAGCGATGCATGACGTCCGGCGATCGATCCGAAATTCGACAGCGTTATCGTCGGTGCGCGCAGGTCGGCCGGTGACAGGCTGCGTTCGCGCACGGCATCTTTAAAGGCATCAATTGTCCGGCGCCAATCCGAAGCCGTGCCGCTCGCGGCATCGCGCAGCACGGGAACCAGAAGTCCCTCCGGGCCGTCGACGGCAATGCCTAGGTCGACGGTGGAATTATTGCGTAATGACAACGATGCGGCATCGAAACTGGCGTTGAGCGACGGTTCGCTCTCGCAGCCCGCGACCACAGCTCGGATAAGCCGGCACGTGAGGTCTTCGCTCGAAGGCCATGCCTCGATGTCGGCCTCGTCATGCAACGTTGCATGCGCGACTTCGCGCCAAGCCCGCGCCATGTTGACGGCCATCGTTCGCCGCGCGCCGCGCAACGCGGTTGCGCCCGCGTCAGCCCGGGACGCGTTTGTTTGAAGATCGGCGAGGGAGATCGTTCCGCCGGGACCGGTTGGGGTGATGTCAGCGAGATCGATGCCGAGTTCCTTTGCACGCGCGCGGACAGCGGGAGATGCGCGTACAAGCACCGCAGCCGCTGCCCCCGCTGTCGGCGCAGGACCGAGATCGCCGACAACAGTACCGCTCTCGGCGTGACGGCCCTCTTCGAACTCAAGGAGCGGCGCGCCGACTTTCACTCGCTCCCCGACCTTGGCCAACAGTTTGGCGACGTGGCCGGCCTGCGGCGAAGGCACCTCGACCACCGCCTTTTCGGTCTCAACCGCAACCAAGGGCTGGTCGACCACCACGTGGTCGCCGTCGGCGACATGCCAGCTGACAATCTCGGCTTCCTGCAAGCCTTCGCCGAGATCGGGGAGTGCGAATGTGCTCATGCGAACGCCATCGTGCGCCGCGCCACCGCCAGAATCCCGGCTACGCTCGGCATGTAAAAGGCCTCCGTGCGCAAGTACGGCATCATCGTGTCGTAGCCGGTGACGCGTTCGACCGGCGCCAGCAGACTGGTCAACGCACCGCCGCACACACGCGCGGCGATTTCGGCGCCGAAGCCGCAAGTCATCGGCGCCTCATGGACGATGACGAGGCGGCCCGTGCGTCCCACCGAGGCGAGGATCGTCGCGCTGTCGAGCGGCTTCAACGTCGCCACGTCGATGACCTCGGCTTCGATGTCTTCCGCGGCGAGTTGCTCGGCGGCTTCCAGCGTTTCGCGGATCATCGCGCCCCAGGAAACGAGCGTAAGATCGCGGCCCGGACGCAACGTGAAACAGGTATCGAGCGGCAGACCGGCGCCGTCGTCGGCAACGTCTTCGCGCGCGGCACGATAAAGCCGCGTCGGCTCGAGGAACACGACCGGATCTGGATCGCGGATCGCCGACAACAGCAGTCCATAGGCGCGCGCCGGAGACGACGGCATCACTACCTTGAGGCCGGGAATGTGCGCGAACATGGCTTCCGGACTTTCCGAATGGTGCTCGATCGCCTTGATGCCGCCGCCGGCGGGCGCCCGCAGCACCATCGGGCAGGTCAACCGGCCACGGGTGCGGCTGCGCAGGCGCGACGCGTGATTGATCATCTGGTCGATGCACGCATAGGCGAAACCGGCGAACTGGATTTCGGCGACCGGACGGAATCCCTGCGCGGCAAGTCCGATAGACACGCCGGCGATCGATGCCTCGGCGATCGGCGTATCGAGCACGCGCTGCTCGCCAAAAGCTTTCATCAGGCCATCGGTAGCCCGAAACACACCGCCATCGACTCCGACATCCTCACCCAAAATGATAACGCGCGAATCCTCATGCATCGCGCGGTTGAGCGCGATGTTGACCCCTTGCACCAGGCTGAGCTCGCTCATCCCGCACCTTCCGTCAGAATCACTGCGAGCTCTTGCTGCTCCGAAAGCTCGGCGGGCATCACCGCATAGGCAAATTCGAAATTGGCGGAGAGCGGCTGCGGCGGCATCGCGAGGAATTGGTTGGCGGCGTGCTCGACCGCGTTGCTGCACTCGTGCAGCAGCGCTTCCTCCTTGGCGGCGTCCCAATGTCCCGCGCCAGTCAGGTAACTACGCAGGCGAACGAGCGGTTCCGCCGGCCAATGACGGCTCACTTCGGCGTCGTCGCGATAGCGGCTGGCGTCGTCGGCGGTGGTGTGATCGCACAGGCGGTAGCTCACCGCTTCGATCAGCGTCGGGCCACGGCCTTGCCGCGCCCGCGCCAGCGCTTGCTCGGTCACGGCCCGCACGGCGATCGCGTCATTGCCGTCGACCCGCTCGCTGGCGATGCCGGCAGCGACCGCTTTCTGCGCCAGCGTCGCCGCTGCGGATTGCTTCTCGCGCGGTACCGAAATCGCCCAGCCATTGTTGTTGATGACGAACACTGCGGGGGCCTTCCAGACTCCCGCCATGTTCAACCCCTCGGCAAAGTCCCCTTTCGACGTCGCGCCATCGCCGATGATGCACACGGCGGCGCGTTGCTCGCCGCGCAGCCGAAATGCCAGTGCGGCACCAACTGCGTGCGGCACGTGCGAGCCGACAGGCACGCAGTTTGGAAAATCCTGGCGCGGCCCGGCGAAATCGTTGCCGCGTTCGTCGCCGCCCCAGTACATGAATAGTTCCTTCAAGGTGACCCCGCGCCAGAGTTGCCCGCCATGCTCGCGAAAATTTGGCACGAACACGTCATTCGGACACATGGCCGCGGCAGCTCCAACCGCTATCGCTTCCTGCCCCAGGGAGGATGCGTAGGTGCCTAACCGCCCGGTGCGCTGCAGCGCAACGGCTTTGGTGTCGAAAGTGCGGGTAAGAACCATTGCGCGATAAAGGCGCACCAATTCCTGCGCATCCTGCGCAAACTCTGGCAGTTGGCCAACGAGTTTGCCATCGCTATCGAGCACGTGGGCCAAAAGCCCACTTGGCGCGGCCGTCATTTCTGGCACCTAGTTATTATAAAAACAGATTGGCGCAAGTTGAGCTTGCATCCCTTGATCTGCCTCAAATTCTGGCCAGAAAATTTTTGACGTGAATCAATGTGCCCTCGCGAGCCGGCGCTAAGGTGCCACCTCCGATCTGAGAAGCAAGGAGCTGATTATGTCAAAGAAGGTCTCTCCCGATTCCGCGCTGTTGATGCTGCATTGGCAAAACAGCGTCGCAGATCCGAAGGGCGTTTGGGGCAAGAATCTTTACCCGCAGATCGTCAAGAACAATTCAATCAAGAACGCCCAAAATGTGCTCAAGGCAGCTCGCGCCACAGGCATGCTCACACTTTTCGTGAACATCGGATGGCGCGCGGGATTCCCGGAACTCCCCGGCGACCAATACTATCCGCTGCTCCAAGGCGCCAAGGACGAGAACAAGGGTATCATCGGCAGCTGGGATGTCGATGTGATCGACGCGCTCAAGCCGAATAAGGATGAATTGATTGTCATCAACTTCGGGTCGGACAGCTTTGAGGGCACCGATCTCGACAAGATCCTGCGCGTGAACAATATCGGCCACGTCTATGTCAGTGGCCAGTGCATCGAGCACGTGGTCGAAACCACCATCAAACGCGCGGCCAACATAGGCTACAATGCCACCGCCATCAAAGACGCGATGAGTGGCTTTACGGACAGCAATTACAACGCAATGATGGACATTCTTCCGTTGTATGCGAAGCTGATCACCGCCGCTGAATTCGCAAAGGCGGTGAGCGGCTCGGCTGCTGTGGCTGCGTGACGTCGGCACTCCCTAGATGCCATCCCGCCGCGCTCCGTCGCGGCGGGATGCGCTCTATTCAGATCAGGCGCCGCCGCCTGGCGCGAAGCAGCGAATAGCGATCTGCTCGCCGTAAATGCTGACCCACACGACGGCGCTACCAGTCGGATTCTCTGGGCATCAGTCAGCAAACGCTGACTGTCTTCACCTCACCAGTCCATCCATTCGCCAAACCGTTCCCGGTATACGTGACCGCATCAGGCACGCCCAAATCGGCTCTGCCCGACGTCCGAGGCTGCCCTACGCTATCGCTGCCTGCATCCACCGCATCCTTGCTGGAGCGGTAGGCCGTGGGGGAGGTAAGACAGCAGAGCCACCTTGTCCCTCGAGGTGGTGCGGCGCAAGAGTATCCTGGAACAGCGGTCATTCGCCCGCGTTTGGTCACAATGCCCTCAGCGCGGCGCCGAACACCCAGCCGCACCCGAATTTTCGCGATGCAGGGCGGATTTCCGGAGGCACGCCGGTAGAAACCTTGCTAGGTATTGTGTAGGGGGGACGAGGCGACGAGCGTAAACGGCCGGATATGATTCCGTCGCGCAATCGTTTGGCAAGAATTGATATATGAATCAGTCAAACGATGAGGCCCCCGACGTTCGCCCCGCCGATGGCGGTGCTGAGCCGGCACCCGGCACCGTAGGGCTCGAACACGCCAAGTCGCCACGGCACCTGTTCCTCACCATTTTCCCCTCGATCATGCTGCCGATGTTTCTCGCGGTAGCGGACCAGACGATTGTCGCCACCGCACTGCCGACTATCGCGTCGAACCTTGGCGACATCCAGCGCGCCTCCTGGGTGGTGGTATCCTACCTGATCGCCAACACGATCGCAGCACCGGTCTACGGACGGCTTGGCGATATGTTCGGGCGGCGCAGCACGATGATCGCGGCGCTGTCGATCTTCATGGTCGGATCGGTGCTGTGCGCCATTTCGCCTAACATCGAATGGCTGACGGTATTCCGTGTCATCCAGGGTTTCGGCGGCGGCGGTCTGATGACGCTGTCGCAGGCGCTGATCGGGGAAACGATTCCTCCGCGCGAGCGCGGCCGTTACCAGGGTTATCTCGCCGGCGTGTCGGTCAGTTCCAGCACGTTCGGCCCGGTAGCCGGCGGGTATCTGACCGAGGCGTTCGGTTGGCAATCGATTTTTCTGGTGAATGTGCCGCTCGAACTCATCGCCGTGGTGCTGGTGCTGCGGCTGGCGTCGCGGCCACCCGATCAGCGCCGCACCACATTCGATATTCCAGGCCTCGTGCTGTTCATCATGTTCGTCAGCCCGGTCATCCTAGCTCTCGAACAGTTGCAGCGCATGCAATCGAGCGCGGTGCCGATGGCGCTCGGGCTGCTCGCGTTCGGCATCCTCATGCTGGCCGCGCTATTGTGGCAGGAGGGCCGCAGCACGTCGCCGCTGATCCCCCCTCGCCTGTTCAGGGAACCCTCGATCTGGCGGAGCGACGGGTTGGCGGCATGTCACGGCGCCGCGTTGGTGTCGCTGATCACCTTTCTGCCGATTTATTTGCGCGCGGTGCGCGGCGCTTCGCCGGCTGAGACCGGTCTCCTGCTGCTGCCGCTGACATTTGGCATCGGTATCGGCTCACTGATCACCGGGCAGATCATGACACGCACCGGCCGTACTGCGGTATTCCCGTCGTTCGGTCTGCCGGCCGCAACGCTCGGCCTATTGTTCTTGGCATTCTACACACCGCAGCTTTCGACCTCGGTGCTGCCCTGGGCGTGGGGCGCCATCGCGCTGTGCATGGGCACCGTCATGGCGGTGGTTCAGCTCACCGTACAGTCGGTGTCGGGGCCGCGGCGGCTCGGCACCGGCGCGGCGATGGTGCAATTCTCGCGCTCCGTCGGCGCCGCATTTGGCACCGCCATGGTCGCAGCCGTGCTGTTCGCGATCTTGGCGACAAGTGACCGTGACACCGCGCATCTGTTCGGCGCGATCATGGAGGAAGGACCGACAGCGATCGCAAGTTTGCCAGCGGCACGTCAGGCCATTATCCAAAGCGAAATCGCCGACGCATTTCGCTCGGCCTTCCTCACTATAGCGTCCTTCACCGGCATCGCGTCGTTGCTCGCCTGGTCGCTGCCGCTGCGCCGGGTTTAGCGGCCGCATCATGACCAAAATCCTGCTCATCCGCCACGGCCACGTCGAAGGCATCCACCCAGAACGCTTTCGCGGCCGACAACAGCTTGAGCTGACCCCGCGCGGGCGCGAGCGAGCCGCAGCGGTCGCGGCGCGCATCGCCGGCGCCTGGCGGCCTGCAAAAATCTACACGAGCCCGATGACACGCTGCGTCGCCACCGGCACCGCCATCGCCCAGGCGACCAGCGCGCCGGTCGAGATTTGCGACGATCTCAACGACATCGACTATGGGGCTTGGCAGTTCAAAACCTTCGAGGCGGCGAAGGCGGACGATCCGGCTCTGTACGCGGCGTGGGTGGCCACGCCCGAGCTTATCCGCTTTCCAAACGGCGAATCGTTGCAGGACCTCGCCGCGCGCGCCGCCAACGTACTCCGCTTCATGCTGGCCCGGCATCCCGACGACACAATCGTGCTGGTCGGCCATGACAGCGTGAACCGCGCCCTCCTGATGCAATGCCTCGACATGCCGCTGTCGGCCTACCGGCGGATCGCGCAGGACCCCTGCTGCCTCAACCAGATCGACATTGCCGACGGCACCATCCGTGTCGTCCGCTTCAACGAGACCCATCACCTCGACGGGCTGGCGCCGGCCCAATAGTATCGGCGCCGGCAGAGAGATTGGCGTGGGCGCTATGGGCTTCGTCGGACGTTCGGTGCCACGGATTGAAGACGGGCCGCTCGTGACTGGACGCGGCCGGTTCGCGGCCGACGTCGGCTTCGCACATCAATTGCACATGCGTGTGGTGCGCTCGGCGCACGCGCATGGCCGCATCGTCGCGATCGATACGAACGCGGCCCGTGCGGCACCGGGCGTCTCAGCCGTGTGGACTTCGGCCGATGTCACTGAGATTCCACCGATCGATTTCCGCCTCACGCGCATCGAGGGCCTCGATCCATATCGCCAGCCGATCCTCGCCACAGACCGCGTGCGCTATGTCGGCGAGCCGGTCGCCGTGGTGTTCGCCAACGACCCGTATCTCGCCGAGGACGCGGCCGAATTGGTGACGGTCGAAGTCGCCGAACTGCCGGTTCTGCTCGACGCCACGAGCGAACCTGGCCAGTTCGACGAGGGCCATTCGACCGAGGTCACTTCGCTGCGCAAAAGCTTCGGCGATGTTGACGCGGCCTTTGCCTCGGCGCACGCCGTTGTCGCTCTCGATCTCGCCATCGGCCGCCACACTGGCGTACCGCTTGAGACGCGCGGCGCCATCGCGCGGGTGTCGCGTGGCATCCTTGAAATGTACGGCGCCGCCAAGGTGCCGCACTGGAACCGGGACAGCCTGGCGCGCATGTTCAACCGCGCGCCCTCGTCGGTCCATCTGCACGAAGGCCATGTCGGCGGCGGCTTTGGCATCCGCGGCGAACTCTACCCCGAGGACATTCTGGTCTGTCTCGCCGCGCTGCGGCTCAATCGCCCGGTGAAATGGATCGAGGACCGGCGCGAGCATCTGATGGCGGCGAACCATTCGCGGCAGCAGCATTTCTCGGTGCGCGCCGCAGTCGACGCCGGCGGCCGGCTGCTCGCCATCGACGGCACGTTCTTCCACGATCAGGGCGCCTATGTGCGCACGCACGCAGCGACAGTGCCCGATCTCGCCGCCGCGATGCTGCCCGGCCCCTATCGGATGCGCGCCTATCGCATGACCGGCCGCATCAGGCTGACCAACAAGACGCCGTGCGGCACCTATCGGGCGCCTGGACGCTACGAAAGCACGTTCGTGCGCGAGCGGCTAATGGACGCAATTGCGGCCAAGCTCGATATCGATCCGGTCGAAATCCGCCGCCGCAATCTCATTGCCTCGAGCGAAATGCCGTATGCCCGCGATTTCGACACGCTCGGCACCGAGCTCACTTACGATTCCGGCGACTATGCGGGCTTGCTCGACAAGGCGCTCACGGCGGCGGGCTGGCAGGCTTTGCAGGTCGAGTTGCGGCGACGGCGCGCCGCCGGCGAAGCGGTCGGCGCCGGTGTGGCGATGTTCGTCGAGAAAAGCGGGCTCGGACCGTTCGACGGCGTGCGCATCTCAGTCGACGACGAGGGCGCTGTCGAAATCGTTTCCGGCTCCGCTTCGGTCGGCCAGGGCATGGAAACCGCGCTGGCGCAGATTTGCGCCGACACACTCGGCGTCGATTACGCCCACGTGCGCGTCGTGCACGGCCAGACTGACCGCATCGCCTACGGCATGGGCGCGTTCGCTTCGCGTGTCACCGTGATGGGCGGCGAGGCGACGCGGGTCGCCGCGACCAAGCTCCGCGCTAAGGCGATCGCCACCGCGGCCGCACTGCTGCAGAGCCCGGCGGCAACGCTCGACGTGGTCAACGGCCGCGTGGTGAGCAAAGGCGCGGCGCACGGGCCGTCGGTGGCGCTTGGCGATGTGGCCAAGGCGCGCGGACCGGCGTCGAAGCTGCTCGGCGACGACTTGCCGGGCCTGTCGGCCGAAGGCTGGGTCGAGCAAACCCACATGGCCTATCCGTACGGCGTTCACGTTGCCGTGGTGCGCATCGACCGCGAGGCCGGGGCAGTTGCGATCGAGCGCTATCTGGTGGCCTACGATGTCGGCAAGGCGGTCAACCCGATGCTGGTCGAGGGCCAGATCACCGGCGGCGTCGCGCAGGGCATCGGCGGCGCGCTGCTGGAGGAGTTTCTCTACGACGGCCGCGGCGAGCCGCTCGCAGTGACGTTTGCCGATTATCTGATGCCGACGGCGCGTGAGGTGCCGCGGATCGAGACGCTGATCAGCGAGGACGCGCCCTCGCCGCTTAACGCGCTCGGGCTCAAGGGCGCGGGCGAAGGCGGCGCCAATCCGGTCGGCGCCGTGATCGCGGCTGCGATTGACGACGCACTGCAAAGTCCCGGGGCTGTGACGCGGCTGCCGGTCACGCCGCAGCAACTGCGCGCGCTGGTGAAGCGAAGTCGCGCACCACGCTGACGTCTTTGTTGCGCGCAGGATTCGGGTGGCTGATCCCGAGCCGCGTGATCATATGAGTGTAGAAGCAAGGGTTACTTTCGGAGACGCGCTTTGCACTCTATTGAGGAACGCATCGACGAATATGATTGGAACGCGATCACCGCGGAAGTACACGCACAGGGTTGCGCGGTGTTATCGAAACTATTGACCGCCTCAGAATGCAGGGACCTGGCTGCGCTCTATGCGCACGACGAAAACTTCCGCAGCCACGTCCACATGGCACGCCACGGCTTCGGCAAGGGCGAGTATAAATATTTCAAATACCCGTTGCCCGACGTTATCGGCGAACTGCGCACCGCGCTCTATGCGCGCATCGCGCCGATTGCCAACGCCTGGAACGAGCGGATGAAGCTCGATGTGCGTTATCCGTCAAAGCACGCTGAGTATCTGAAAATCTGCCATGTGGCGGGGCAGCTTCGGCCGACGCCTTTGCTGCTGCAATACTGCGAGGGTGACTTTAACTGCCTGCATCAGGATCTCTACGGGGAGCTTGCATTTCCGTTGCAGGCGACCATGCTCCTCTCCGAACCTGGCAAGGATTTTATTGGTGGCGAATTCGCATTGACCGAACAGCGCCCGCGCATGCAAAGCCGCGTCGAAGTGGTGCCGCTGCAGCAAGGCGACGCGGTGGTTTTCGCCGTGCATAATCGCCCGGTGCAGGGCAGCAAAGGCACGTATCGGGTAAATCTGCGCCACGGTGTCAGCCGGCTGCGCTCAGGCCACCGCCACACACTCGGCATCATTTTTCACGACGCGAAGTAGCGAACCGCACCAATTTCGAGCGCGCTATGAGATAGCCACCAATTCATCGTAAGCCTGCGGCAGTAAACGTGCGAGCCGCTCACTCCACGCCCGCTGTCCGCTCACGTCCGCAATCAAATCCTGCCTGACCTCGACCAGCACATGATCCAGGCGGCGTGCCTCGGCATGAACCGGGATGGTGTAATCGGTTTCATCGGTCACCGCATAGGGCGTGTTTTCGCCGACGGTGAATTCCATTTCGGCGTTGAGCAGCGCCTTGAGGCGTTGGGCCAAACGCGGATCGCGATTATAAAGCACCGCCGCATGCCATGGCCGCGCCACGCCTTTGAACACCGGCGTGAAGCTGTGCAGCGAAATCAGCACCACCGGGCGGCCGACGCGCCGCCGGCGATCGAACTCAGCTTCGATGCATGTATGGTAGGGCCAGAAAATCTCGAGGGCGCGCGCCTTTCTGTCAGCCTCGCTTAAGTTCACATTGCCGGGAATCGGCGTGTGTTCGCTGATGTCCGCAATCGACGTTGGCGAGCCCGGCGGCCGGTTGCAGTCGATGACGAGGCGCGAATAGTTCTGTCGGATAAATGGCGCATCGAGCGCGTCCGCCAAAAGCCGGCCGAGCCCGGCAATGCCGATGTCCCAAGCGATATGCCGCAACAATTCGGTTTCGGCGACACCGAGCCTGCCGAGTGCGCGCGGGATGACATTGCCGGCATGGTCGGCGACGAGCAGGAATGGCGACTTGCCGCTGGCATTTTGAACCGTGACCGGCGCGGGCTCGCCAGCTGCCAGCAAGTTTTTAAGCTCTTCGGTCATCGGCGTTTACGATCAGCGTAAAATATAGGCAATATCTGGCCCAAGAAATGCATATTGTCGCTAATTCTTGTGGGGCAGCGATGCCGATTCTCTGCATCAGGCACGTTACAACATATCACTATCATCAAGCGGTCGCGTTCGGTGCGCACCGGATGATGTTGCGTCCGCGCGACGATGATGACCAGAAGGTAATCCACTCCGAGATCGAGATCACTCCGCGGCCGAGGCAATTGGCCTGGATGCTCGATGCCTTCGGCAATCACGTGGCAGTCGCCGAATTCGCCGATCGGGCTACGGAGCTTCGCTTTGTCAGCAGCAATCGTGTCGACCATACGCTGGCCGGCTTTCGCGCTGCCGACATCGACGATTTTGCGCGCACCTATCCGTTCACCTACCCGGCGGACGTGCGGCCCGCGCTCGAACGGTACGTCCAACCGCCATTGTCGCGCGCCGAACTGGACGGCTGGAGCGGCGCCTTCTTTCGCGCCGACGGTTCCGCCGACACACATGATTTTCTCGTCAACATAGCCAAGACCATCCACCGGACTTTCAGGCACGTCGCGCGACACGAGAAGGGAATTCAGAGTCCGGCGCATACCCTCAACCTCGGAAGCGGCAGTTGCCGCGACCTGGCGGTGCTCATGATCGCGGTCCTGCGCTCGCGCGGCATCGCTGCGCGCTTCGTATCGGGATATCTCCATTTGTCCGATGATGACGACGAAGACCTTACTGGCGGCAACACACACGCCTGGGTCCAGGTCTGCGTTCCCGGACCCGGTTGGGTCGACTTCGATCCGTCGGGCGGAATTGTTGGAAACCGGAACCTCATCCGCGTCGCGGTCGCACACGACCCGGGCGAAACTATACCGCTCCAAGGCACGTGGTTCGGAAACGCCTCGGATCATCTGACCATGAATGTCGCAGTGAAGGTGAAAGCGGCCCCGGACCAAAGGGAAACGCGATGAGGATTCGCGCCGGCTACGAGATTTCCTACGAATGTTCGCAGCCGACACCGATGATCCTTATGCTAAGCGTGCATCCGTCGCGAATAGCCGATCTGCTGACGCCTGACCGGATGCGGACCGCTCCCGCCCTACCCGCCAACGAATACCACGACGGATTCGGCAACACTTGCCATGTGATCCACGCGCCTTCCGGACGGATCACGCTGTCGTCGGATTTTCTCATCCAGGACAGCGGAGCGACCGATGATGTGGCTCCAGATGCGGAGCAGCATGCCCTAGAGAAACTCCCGGTCGAGACCCTCGTATATCTCCTCGGCAGCCGCTACTGCGAGACGGATCGTTTCACCACCGTCGCGTGGTCGACATTCGGCGGTGTCCCGAAGGGATGGAAACTGGTGCAGGCGATCTGCGATTACGTGCATGATCGCATCGCATTCGGGTACGAGCATGCCAGCCCGACCAAGACGGCGTGGGATGCGCACGCCGAAAGGCGCGGTGTCTGCCGGGGACTTCGCTCACCTCGCAATCACGCTGTGCCGGTGCATGAACATCCCGGCACGATACTGCACCGGTTATCTCGGCGACATCGGTGTGCCGGTAGAAGATTTACCGATGGACTTCAGCGCGTGGTTCGAGGTCTATCTCGGCGGCCGTTGGTACACGTTCGATGCGCGCCACAATTCACCGCGCATTGGACGTATCTTGATGGCGCGCGGGCGCGACGCCACCGACGTCGCGATCGTCACTTCGTTCGGGCCGTGCACGCTTGCAGGCTTCAAGGTGGTCACCGACGAGGCCACCCAGCCGGTTCATCAAGTATAGCGTCGTCGAGGGCCTACGCCTTCCGGTGCGCCAGCCAACGCCCAGCCTCCGCGGCGGCGAACAGGTCGGCGAGCGCGGCATTGAAAGCCCACGGCTCTTCGGTCGGAATGTTATGGCCGGAGCGCGGCATCACGTAGAGCCCGGCGGTCGGGGCGGTGCGCTTGAGAAACACGCTGCCGTCGAGGCAGGATTCGTCCTCGTCGCCGACGACGATGAGCAGCGGCACCGAGAATTTCTTCAGGTCGGCTTCCATGTCCCAGAAGGTCGGGCGCCTTGCCTGCAATCGCTCCATGGTCAGCGCGTGGCCTTGCGGCGAATGTTCCGAGAGCCAGCGCATGAACTCGTCATAGCCGCGCGGATCCTTGAATTTCTGCGGATGGCGCATGGCGCCATCGCCATAGATGGCGGCTGATTCGGCCATGCTTTTCCCGCGGAACATGTCGGCGTTCTCGATCGCAACCTTGCGCATGCCCTCGCGCGCCGCCGCATCGGGCAGCGAGCCCCAGCCGCAGCCAGCCGCCGTCACCGAGATGCAGCGCGCCGGATGATGGATGCCGACATGCAGCGCCGTGTAGGCGCCCATCGAGTGCCCGACCACATGCGCCTTGGCGATACCGAGCGCATCCATCAGCGCGATCACGTCGCCCCGCGCGATGTCCTGCCCATAACGATCCGGGTCGGTCGGAACGTCGGATGGCGGATAGCCGCGCTGGCTATATGTGACGCAGCGATGCAGCCGCGAGAAATAGCGCACCTGCAATTCCCAGGTGCGGTAGTCGCCAGCGAACTCATGTACGAACACGATCGGTGTGCCAGTGCCAGCCTCCTCGTAATAGAGGTTCGTGCCGTCGCGCATTTTCATTTTCGGCATGAGCATGTCCCTCCCAAGATTCGGGCTCACCGCTTCGCGATTGCGCGCGCGGCGGCACCGAGCGCTTCGACCGGGGCGTCGCCAGCATCGAAGATCGCCAGTATCCGGCACGGACAGGACTCAAGGCCTTCATAGCGCCACGGGAAGGCGCCAATAATGCAGCGCTTGCCCACCACGGTTTCCAGATCGCCGCCCAGATTCTCGGCGTGCAACAGGCCTTCCTGGAACGCGTAGTTGTGAAACGGAAACACATCGGCGCGCACTTTCCGGCCGGAGCGCTTGTGCACGTACTCGAACGTACCGAAATAGTCCGCCGGCTTCCTTCCCATCACCTCTTCGAACTCGCGTGCGATATCGGGGCGCATGGTGCGGATCGAGGTGTTCATCGGGTGATCGCAGGAGCCCGTGTCCATGCCGAACCATTTTATCTTCTTGTTCAGCATCCACTTGAGCGTTTCGAATGTCGGACCCGGGTGGTAGCAGAAATAGCGCACCAGATCCTGTTGGCTCTGTCCTTCGTAGTATTTGTGCCAGCCGGTGTGCAGGATGAGAATATCGCCTTCGCGGATGTCGGCGCCGGCCCTCTCGATCATCGCCGGCGTGATCGCCGTCCAGTCGCTCATCTGCGGCGCGAGATCGACGACGACGCCGTGATTGACCAGATAATCGAGCGGCAGCGACGCCATGTCGCCGGTACGCCCGTCGGTAGCGTGCATGGCGCCGTCGAAATGCGTGCCGGCATGCAGCGAAGTCTCGATGCGCTGCGCCACGATGCCCACGGTTTGCAGGTTCTGGGCATAATACATTTTGTTCCCGGCATACCCAACCCAGCCGGGCGTGTGGATACTCATCGTGTGAGACAGATCGACGATTTTCATTTCAGTTTGCTCACCCTGTCATCCATTGCGTCCAGCGTTCGCGAATTTCAGAAAGCCGCGGCGCAAGCCATTTGGTGTCATGCTGGAACATCACCGCCTCGTTGCCGGGCCATGCCGAAGTCAGCCGGAGCCGCGCCTCGGGCATCAATGCACGCGCACCCGGATTGGCCGGTCCATAGGGCAACAGCATCGCGAAATCGGCCTGCGGCTTGGCCTGCACCACGAACCCGGCGAACTGCCACGCCGCCTTCGCGTTCGGATCGCCCTTGGGCACGACGAGATTGGCCCAATACAACTCGGCACCGTTCCAGACCAGTTCTAGCGGCACCTTGTCCTGGATCAGATCGAGGGCGCGCGCGCTCCACATCGCGATCATATCGACTTCGGCGTCGCGGATGAGCTGCTGCGACTGGGCGCCGTCGTGCCACCATACTTTGATGTGCGGCTTGATCTCATCCATCTTGTGGAAGGCGCGATCGAGATCCATCGGATAGAGCTTGTCGCGCGGCACGCCGTCAGCGAGCAGCGCGAAAGCGAGGCACGTGAATGAGCGGTCGAACAGGCAGCGCGGGCCAGGAAACTTTTTCACATTCCAGAAATCCGCCCAGTTCTGCGGACCGCCGTTCGGAAACTTGTCCTTGCGATAGACGATGTTGGTACCGAGCGAATAGCTGACGAGGCCGAATTCGCGCACCAGGCTCGGCGGCAGCGACGCGGCTTTGGCGGCATCCCTGTCGACGGGATCGAGCAGCCCGTCATGCACGGCTTGCGCATATTCGCTGTCGCCCAGATTGCTCTCGTCATACTGATAATTGCCGGTCTGCACTTCGGCCTTGAGCTTGGCGAAGGAGACGCCCGGCACGGTCTTGATCGGGATGCCGCTCTGCGCCGTGAACGGATCGAAAAAGGCCTTGCGCCACGAGGTTTCCCAGACACCACCGTAGGAATTGACATAGAGCGTCTTGCCCTCGGCCAGCGCGGCCGCCGATCGCAGTATCGCCGGCGCTCCGACGAGGCCGGCGGCGCCGACCCTGAGCATTGCTCGCCGAGAAATCATTACTCGCCCTGTCATCGGATCACCTCATGCGGAGGGGAGACATGCACGCGTTCGCGTGGCGCCGTGAAGCCGCCCATGCTACCTAATTTGCGAGACGATCTGCAAACGAGGCGTTCACGGTGACGGGGGCATCTATCGCCGGTCTTGCTGCCACCGCCGATGGCGAGTTGAGGGTGCCGCCGCCGCAACCGAGGGCAGCGCGTGCCGGCCCGGGCTCGGCCATCATTGGCGGGCTATTGGTGACGCCGGCCCTGCTTTACTTGCTCGTCCTTTTCATCATTCCCATTGGCTATGTGCTGCTGCTGAGCTTCACCGATCCGCAGCTCTCGCTCGAGAATTACCGGCGGCTGTTCACCGTGCCGCTTTACGCCCATGTGATGCTCAACACCTTCAAGGTGTCGCTGATCGTCACGCTCTGCTGCCTCGGCCTCGGCTATCCGCTGGCCTACGTCATGGCGCGGCGCAACGACTGGATTTCGGTCGCGTTTCTGCTCGCCGTCGGCATGTGCTTCTGGATCGGTTTTGTGGTGCGCACCTATGCGTGGCTGATCATTCTCGGCCATCGCGGCCCGGTGAACGCGTTCTATGCGGCGTTAGGCTTTGGCCGGCCGCCGCAACTATTGTTCACCTCGTTCGCCACCATCCTGGGCATGACGCATATTCTCCTGCCCTACATGGTGTTCGCGCTCTATGGCGTGATGCGCAAGATCGACCCGTCCTATCTGCGCGCCGCCGAGAGTCTGGGCGCCGGACCGTTACGCGCATTCCGCCATGTCTTTCTGCCGCTGAGTCTGCCGGGCGTCGTCAATGGCTCGATCTTGGTCTTCACCATCTGTCTCGGCTTCTACATCACGCCGATCCTGCTCGGCACGCCGCGCGACATGATGATCTCGCAGCTCATCAACCAGCAGATCGAGGATCTGCTGGCATGGGGATTTGCCTCGGCGATCGCGACGCTGCTGCTCGTGGTCACGCTGGTTCTGCTCGCGATCTATAACCGCTTTGCCGGTCTCGACCGGCTGTGGGGCTAGCGATGACTCGGCACATCCCTCTCGTGCTGGCGACGATCGTCGCGATCTTTCTGATTGCTCCAATCCTCGTCATCGTACCGATGTCGTTTTCGACCTCGATTTCGTTCGAGTTTCCACCGCCGGGCTATTGGCTTGGCTACTACGTGCGTTATTTTCACAGCGACGCATGGCTGTCGGCGACCGCCAATTCCTTCATCATCGCCTTCGGGTCGATGGTACTGACCATGCTGGTGGCGCTGCCCGCCGCGTTCGGCTACGTGCGCTATCGTTTCTTCGGCAAGAATGCATTCAACCTCATCGTCATGCTGCCGCTGATCGTGCCGGGTGTAGTAAGCGCGCTCGGCTACTACGGCTTTCTGAGCCGCATTCATCTGGTCGGCACGCGCCCCGGCATGATGATTGCCCACAGCGCGCTGTCGATCCCGGTGGCGTTTCTGGCGATCACCGCCGCGCTCAAGGGCTTCGACCGCAACCTCGAGCGCGCCGCCAACAGCGCCGGCGCCGGTCCGTTGCGCACCTTCTGGTGGGTGACGCTGCCAGTGCTTCGCCCCGGTATCTTGATCGGCGCGCTATTCGCTTTCCTGCATTCGTTCAACGAGGCAGTGGTGGCGATCTTCATCGCCGGCCGCGACGCTTCGACGCTGCCCAAGAAGATGTTCGAGAGCATCCGGCTCGAATCCGATCCGGTGCTCGCCGTTGTTTCCACACTGCTGACGGGAGCCGTGCTCACCGGCGTACTGATCTGGATTTTCACACGGCAAAGGACTGCGCATGCGACTTGACCCTCTCGTAAAGCCTCGCTCGGTTGCCATCGTCGGAGCCACGGATCGTGGCGGCCCCGGCCGCGCGGTGATGGAATCGCTCGGCGCCATCGGCTTCACCGGCACGATCTATCCCGTAAATCCGAAATATCCGACGGTGCTGAACACCACCTGCTATCCGAGCCTGACTGATCTGCCCGAGGCGCCGGATGTCGTCGTCTTTTCCATACGCAATCCGCTGATCCCCGAGCAGATGCGGCTCGCGGTCAAGCGCGGCGCCCGCGCGGCCGTGATCTATGACTCGGGCTTTGCCGAATTGGGCGCCGACGGCGCCAAGCTGCAGGACGAGATCGCCGGCCTCGCGCGCGAAGCCGGCATGCCGGTCTGCGGCCCGAACTGCATGGGCATCCTCAATCCGCCGGCTCGGGTAACGACCTACAAGCAGAACATCATGGACCCGGCCGCGATTGTTGGTAACGTCGGCATCATTTCGCAAAGCGGTTCTGTCTGCATCGGGCTTCTGTCGGACCTGCGCCGCTTCGGCGTTAGTCTCTCGGTGTCGGCCGGCAACGAAGCGGTGACCCGCACCGTGGATTACATCGAGTATCTGATCGACGATCCGAACACCAAGGTGATTGCGACGTTCACCGAATCCGTGCGCGAACCGGAGCGCTATGTCGCAGCCCTCGATCGGGCCGCCGACGCCGGCAAGCCGGTCGTGGTCATCAAGGTCGGGCGCACCGAGCGCACGCAGCGCGCCATCACCAGCCATACCGGCGGGCTCGCCGGTTCGTCGCGGGTATTTTCCGAGTTGTTGCGCGCCCATCGCGCCATCGAGGTCAACGATCTCGACGAAATGACCGAGGTACTGGCGGTGTGTCAGGGCGAGCGCTGGCCGAAGGGACGCGGCATTTCGGTGATCACCGGCTCGGGCGGCCTTGCCGAGCTTATTCTCGACAACGCGACCGCGATCGGGCTCGACCTGCCGCCGCTGTCGAAAGAGGAGCGTACCGAAGCGGAGCGCGTCATCGGGCGCATCACCGGCGACGGCAACCCGTTCGATGCCTGGGGCAACGGCAACTACGCCGTCAATTTGCCGCACGCCATGGCGGTGGTGGACGGCAGTGGCCGCATCGACTCCGTCTGTTATTGCAGCGACACGTCCAACGATCCGGTGATCGGTCATCCGGGACGCGTTCTGGAAAACGTGACCATGCTGACGACGGCGGCGCGCAAGAGCCCGAAGCAAAAGCCCTACTATCTGCTCAGCACCCGCGCGGGCGTGATGAATCGCAGGCAAGTTGACGCGATGCGCCAGGAAGGCCTTGTCGTCATCGGCGGCACGCGCCAGGGGCTCGCGGCGCTCGACCGCATCGGACGCTGGAGCAAAGGATTGGAGCCGGTCCGTCCGCTCGGCGCGAAGCCGGATGCGCAAATTGCCGATGAATTCAGAGCCGGGCGGCATACGATCAACGAATTCGACTCAAAGCGGATGCTTGCAGCTTACGGCATGAAGGTCACGCGCGAAGCACGCGTCGCGACGCTGCCGGAAGCCGTACAGGCCGCGCTTAAGATCGGTTATCCGGTGGTGCTCAAGGCCGTATCCGACGCGTTTGCGCACAAGACCGAACTCGGCGTCGTCGCGGTCAACCTGAAAAATGAGGACGAGCTGTCGCGCGCCTTTGCGCGCCTGAGCGAGCGCGTCGGCAACCTCGACAAACGCCCGACCGACGCCGCGTTCCTGGTGCAGGAATTCGTCGCCGACGGCGTCGAAGTGTTTGCCGGCGTCTCGCGCGATCCGGATTTCGGCCTGTCGCTTGCGTTCGGCACCGGCGGCGTCGCCATCGAGACGATCCGCGATTTCGCTCTGCGCATGCTGCCGCTGCGCGACGGCGACGCCGAGGCGATGATCGGCGAAACCCGCGGCGCGGCGTTGCTTGGCGCTGTCCGCGGGCGCGAGGCGGCCGACGTCAAAAGTCTCGCCGCATGCCTCTACGCGCTCGCCGAATTCGCCTGCGATCACGCCGATCGCATCGCGGAGATCGATGTCAATCCGATCAAGGTGCTTCCGGGGCAGCGCGGCTGCGTCGTCGTCGACGCGCTTATCGTCACAAAACAAAACGCGGCGACATGAGCGGCTATCTTCGCCTGCGCAACATCGTCAAATCGTACGACGGCAAGGCCAACGCCGTCGACGATGTCTCGATTGATGTCGCACGCGGCGAGTTCGTGACCTTTCTCGGCCCGAGCGGCTCCGGCAAGACCACAACGCTGTTGATGATCGCCGGCTTCGAGAACCCGTCGAGCGGCACGATCGAGTTGGACGGCCGCGATCTGGCGCTGAGCCGGCCGTACCGGCGCAATATCGGTATGGTGTTTCAGAATTACGCGCTGTTCCCCCATATGACCGCACGGGAGAATGTCACCTTTCCGCTGCGCATGCGGCATTTCCCCAAAGGCGAGATCGATCAGCGCGCCGAGAAAATGCTGGCGCTGGTCAGCCTCTCGGCTTTTACGCAGCGCTATCCGCGCGAACTGTCCGGCGGCCAGCAGCAGCGCGTGGCGCTGGCGCGGGGCCTCGTCTTCAATCCGGACGTCGTGCTGCTCGACGAACCACTCGGGGCGCTCGACAAGAACCTGCGCGAGCAGATGCAGGTCGAGATCAAGCGCATCCATCGCGAGCTCGGCATCACCATGATCTATGTCACGCATGATCAGACCGAAGCCATGACCATGTCCGATCGTATCGCGGTGTTCAGCGACGGCCGGTTGGCGCAGGTCGGCACACCGCTCGATGTTTATCAGCGGCCGGCCAATCGCTTCGTCGCCGAGTTCGTCGGCGACAGCAATTTTTTCTCGGGTACGATCGATGCGGCACGCCCGGGCCTGGCTGACCTCACCGGCATTGGCCGGGTCCGCATCCCGCCCAAGAACACGCTCACTGGCGACGTCGATCTCATGATCCGACCGGAGCGGCTGCAGCCAACCCACATGGTGGATGCGGTCGACGCCAACGAGTTCGAAATGACGATCGACGACACCATCAATTATGGCGATTCCATCCTCGTCATCGGCACGACCCACGGTGTGCCGATGCGCGCGCGGCTGGTCGGCGCCAGGCCCGACATGCTGCGGCCCGGGGGGGTGCTGCGACTTGCCTGGGCGCCGGCAGATGCGCACGTGCTTTCCCGGCGCTAATATCGCCGCCCTATCCGACGCGAAGGAGACTGACTATGGCAAGGTGGCGTTTCGACCGCAGGCGGCGAAAGTTTTTGCGCACGGCTGGCGCAGCGGCGGCGCTGGGCCCCCTGCTCATCACCGAGCGCACGATTGCGCAAACGCGCACGCTCTACGTCAACACCTGGGGCGGCAGCTACACGGCCGCGCAGGACGCGGCTTATTTCAAGCCGTTCACCGCAGCGACCGGCATTCAAATCAAGACCGTGACGCCGGTGTCCTACGCCCGCATCAAGGCGCAGGTCGAATCCGGCAACTACGAATTTGATCTGACCTCAATCAATTCCATGCTGGTGCTGCGCGGCGCCCGTGCAAAGCTGGTCGAGCCGATCGACTGGACGATCTTCAAGAAAGGCACCCTGCCGGACGACGCCATCGTCGCCGACGGGTATGGCGTCGCTTTCGCCATTCTCGGCACCAATTTGTGCTATCGCGCCGACAAGTTTCCGAACGGCGGCCCGAAATCGTGGGCGGATTTCTGGGACGTGCAGAAATTTCCGGGGCCACGCTCGCTTTGCATGGGTGACTCCCCCCGCACCTGCATCTACGCCCTGCTCGCCGACGGCGTGCCGATGGACAAGCTCTACCCGCTCGACTTCGACCGTGCGTTCAAGAAGCTCGATCAGATCAAGCCGCACATCAAGGTGTGGTGGCGTGAAGGCAATCAGTCGCAGCAGCTGTTGCGCGACGGCGAAGTCGACATGATGTCGATGTGGAACGCGCGAGGCACCGAGCTCAAGCAACAAGGCGTACCGGTCGAGGTGGTGTGGAACGGCGCCGTCCGCAGCGCCAGCACCTGGTGCGTCCTCAAGGGCGCTCCGAACCGCAAGCTTGCCTGGGAATTCATTCAGTTCGTCTCCGGTGCCAAGCCGCAGGCCGAATTCAACACGCGACTTTATTACGGACCGACCAACCCGGGCGCCTATGCGCTGATCCCGAAGAACATCGCTGTTCAGCTACCGACCTATCGCGATAACGAGGCGGTTTCGGTCAAGGAGGACGACACCTGGGAGGTCGACCGTATCGCCAAGCTCGAAGAGCGCTTCACGCAGTGGCTGGCCTCATAAAATGACCGAAGAATTGGTGTTGTACGACAGCCAGGACAAGATCGGCCTGGTGACGCTTAATCGACCGCAAAAACTGAACGCGCTGAGCCGAGACATGCGCACCGCGCTGGTCGCGGCGCTGCGCCGGGCCGACGAGGACGCGACGACAAGCGTGGTTGTGCTGCGCGGCGCGGGCCGAGCCTTCTGCGTCGGCTACGATCTCGGCGGATCGAGCGGGAGCGACGAATCGTGGCGCAACGATGCGCTCAAATACCACGACCGGCTCAATGCCAGCCTCGCGATGGAGCTGATGCCCTGGTACATGAAGAAGCCGGTAATTGCCTCGACGCAAGGCTACGCGCTCGGCGCCGGCTGCGAGATTGCGATGTTCTGCGATCTCACCGTCGCGGCCGATGACACGAAGTTCGGCGAGCCGGAGACGCGCCACGCGCAGGCCGGCCCGGGCTTCGTTATGCCGTGGCTGATCGGCTACAAAAAGGCACGCGAACTCCTCTATTTCGGCGACACGATCGACGCGAAAGTTGCGCTCGATCTAGGCATGATCAACCGTATCGTGCCCGCCACGGAGCTTGCCGAAGCCACCATCAAATACGCCAAGCGGCTCGCTTTGATCGCGCCGGAAGCGCTCGCGGCTACCAAGCTCGCGATCAATCGCGGCGCCGATGCCGCCGGCTTCCGGAACGCCATGCAAGCCGGTATCGACGTGGTGGCGCCGCTCTATGCGGCAAAGACCGAGATGGGCGAGAAATTCCGCGCCAAGGCGCAGGCCGAAGGCCTCGCCGCCGCGGTCAAATGGCGGCGCAGCCAATTCGAAGATTAGGGTTGCGCGAGAGCTTTTCGAGTTGGGAGGACATAATGGAAATCCGTCTTTCGGGGCGCGCCGCCATCGTTACTGGCGGCAGCAAGGGTATCGGCTTTGCGGTGGCGAAGCAGTTTGCCGCCTCAGGCGCCGATGTCGCTATCGTCGCGCGTGATGCGGGGGCGCTCAAGGAAGCAGCCGCGGCTATTGGCAAGTCGACCAGTGCTCGCGTCATCGGCGTTCAGGCCGATGTCAGCAAGGCGACCGACATCCAGCGTGCCTATGACGAAGTGATGAAGGCCTTCGACAAGGTCGACATCATCGTCAACAATGCCGGAACGTCCCAGGCGATGCCGTTCGAGAAACTCACCGACGAGATCCTGTATGATGACCTTGAGCTGAAGCTGTTTGGAGCAGTGCGATTAATCCGGCTGGTCGCGCCGCAGATGAAGGAGAGGCGCTGGGGCCGCATCATCAACGTGCTCAACATCGGAGCCAAAGCGGCGCGGCCGAACAGCATGCCGACATCGCTATCGCGTGCGGCGGGCATGGCGATGACCAAGGCGCTATCGCACGAGTTTGCACCACACAACGTTCTGGTGAACGCGATGCTCGTCGGCCTGATCCACGCCGACCAGCATGTGCAGCGGGCGAAACGGACCAACGTGCCGCTCGATGACTACTACAAGGCGCACGACAAGGAAATTCCGCTCGGCCGCATGGGCGAGGCCGAGGAATTTGCCAATCTGGCCTGTTTCCTGGCGTCGGAGCAGGGCGGCTACATCACTGGTACGGCGATCAATGTCGACGGCGGCCGTTCGCCCGTCGTGTGATGGTCAACGGCTTCATCATGCCGGCCGCAGCGTCGCGTCTTGCACAGCGTTGATCTCGCACGGCTGCGTCACCGGCTCCGGCAGCTCGGCGCCGGTGATGTCATAGCCTATGACACGGAGAATTCCGGTCGCGGGGCACATCGCGACGGCGAGCCGCGTGTACGGATTGAGCACCGGCGGCCGCACCCAATCGAACCCGGCCGCGGCCAGCGGGCCTTGCCAATCGCACAGCAACTCGCGGCGCGCACGGCTGTAGCCCGCAGCTTCGTCGAACGAACTGATCAGAAACCGCCGCGTGCCGATGCGGCCTTCCCAGGCGGGGCGTTCCGGCACCCAGTCGTTAGCGGCCGAGGTGTTATCCTCGCGCGTGATGTGGCCGGTCTCGGTGCGTTCGATGACACAGCACTCACCGGCGGCGCAGCCGACGAGCGTGAAGATGACCGGCCGTGCGACCGGCGTCATCTCCAGCATGCGCCGCGCATCGCTGTAATTGCCGCAGCGTTCGAAGGCGTGGCGCAAGAGTTGGTCCGGAGGCATGTGGCCGTGACAGGCCCAAGTGGCAATGCCGTTTAGCGCAAAATCGTAGGGCCGCAGCCAGCGATGCGCGGTGCGCCGGCGCATCGGCGCCTGATTGATCGAGGCGGCGAAACGGAACGGCGCCATCGCGGTGAGCGCACCCACGTAGCCCGGCCAGGTGACGCTAAAAAACTCGCCGCCATCTCCGCTCATCCGCGCCACCTCGGCGTGGCGGCCGAGACCGTGGAAGGGCCAATCGAGCGTGCGCGCCAGCCAAGGCGCCCCACCCTCCTCGCGTGCCACCGCCGTGCACGCCCATTGATACGAGGCGTTGAGCAGCCAGACACCCGGAAAGCCGAGCGTGTCGGCGACCTCTCCGACCTCGCCCACGTAAGGCGAGCACGAGCGGGTCAGCCAGCGTCGCGCCGCGCGGTCCAGGAGTGGCAGCGCCGGCAGCATCGCGCGCGGAAAGAACGCCAGACAGGCATCGCGCAGCGCGCGGGCCTCAAGGGCCTTCTCGCGTGCATGGCGCAGCGGGCCCCCGTCGCGGACATCAACGACCGATAAGGCAGGTGCAGCGTTCATGCGGCCAGATCACAGAACTTGGTCGACACTAACGCCCAACAATTGCGGCGGATTTAACGGTCGCGCACCTTGTCCATCAGTACCTTGTCCTGGCCGCCGTCGATCTCGATCATGGTACCGTTGACGAAAAACGCGAGGTCGGAGGCCAGGTACGTGACGAGGTTCGCGACTTCCTCACACTCGGCGATGCGGCCAAGCGGGATGCTCGACGGCGCGAGCTTGTCGGCTTCCTCGAAACTCAGCTTCATGTCGCGCGCCATGGCATTGACTAGGCCGGTCCAGCGCTCGGTGCGCACCGGGCCCGGATTGACGGCAACGAAGCTGATGTTGTCCTTGCCGTACTGGCTGGCGAGCGACATCGTCAAATTCTGTCCCGCCGCATTGGCCGCGCCGGGCGCAATCTCCCAATAGGAGACTTTCACGCCGTCGTTGCCGATCAGATTGACCACGCGGCCCTTCTTCTGCTTCCGCATGATCGGCAGCACGTGCTTCAGGCACCGCACATAACCCATGAATTTGAGCTGCAGCGACTGCGCCCAATCCTCCTCGCTCAAATGTTCGAGCACGCCGCCCGGCGATGAGCCGGCATTGTTGACCAGAATATCGATCCGCCCGAGCGCCTCATGGGCTTTCTTGATGAAATTCTCCGCATCCGCCGGCTTGGTGAGGTCCGCGACGATCGGCACGATCTGGCGGTTGGTGGCGCGTGAGATTTCCGCGGCCGTCGCCTCAAGCGGCTCCTTGCGCCGCGCGCAGATGGCGACGTCGACGCCTTCTCTGGCGAACGCCAACGTGATCGCCTTGCCGATGCCTTCGCTCGCGCCGGTGACGAGCGCTTTTTTCCCGGTCATCTGCAAATCCATGGCCGCCTCTCCCTCATTGCGAGCGAAACCGTCGGCAAAATGCAGCAAGCGCGACCGGCGAAGTCAACATGCAATCTCGCCGTCGGGGCGCGCTTGATCCGCGGGCGATTGCCATCCACACTTTCGGCATGACGCTGCCACGCGACCGCCTGCCCTATTCGTCGCCTTTTACCCGGCCGCCTCTCACGCTGCCCGGCAAGGCGCGTATGATTGTCTGGTCGGTGGTCAATATCGAGGAATGGGAGATCACTCGACCCATGGCGCGGCAATTGTCGCAGCCGCCGATGGGCCAGACGCCCATTCCTGATATGCCGAATTGGACCTGGTACGAATACGGCATGCGGGTTGGTTTCTGGCGACTGCGCAACGCCCTCAAGGCAGCCGGCGTGACGCCGACCATGTCGATCAATGCCAAGGTGTGCGAAACCTATCCGGAGGTGGCAGCCGCGGCGCGCGACGCCGGCTGGGAGTTCATGGCGCACGCCTATGTGCAGATGCCGATCCAGCAGATCGAAGACCAGCGCGCCGTCATCAACCAATCGGTGGCGCTGATCGACAAGTTCACCGGCAAGCGGCCGAATGGCTGGCTGGGACCCGGCCGCGGCCAGACATTCCACACGCTCGACTACGTGACCGAATGCGGGCTGACCTGGTTCGGCGACTGGATTCTCGACGACCAGCCGTTGTGGGTGAAGACCGCGAATGGCCCGATCCTGTCGATTCCCTACAGCGCCGAGATCAATGACATTACATTGATGGTGTCACACCACCATGAATCCGACGTGCTGCTGACGCGCACTATTGACGCCTTCGACCGGCTCTATGCGGAGAGCGCGCAATCGGCCCGCGTCATGGCGATCGGCGTGCACCCCTACGTCACCGGCGCCGCACACCGCATCAAATATTTCGAGCAACTCTACAACTACATCAACAAGCACGATGTCGTGCACTGGACCGGCCAGCAGATCTATGACTGGTATGCGGGGCTCGTCCCAGCGCCATAAAGCGCGGCGCGAAAATTCATCGAAACAGCTGCTCGACGATTTTTGACGAGCTTTCCGTATAGGATACGAGCTTTTCCGGGCTTATGAAATTCTCCGCGACACCGGCGCGCGACGGCACGACCGGCGCGAGTTGCGGTAGCGGCTCGACATCGGAGCGCACCGGCAGATATTCGGACTTGGCGAGAATCTCCTGGCCTTCGCGCGACAACAGGAAATCCATCAGCAGCACGGCGGCGTTCGGATGCCGCAATTCCTTCGGCATGACGATGGTCGCGGCGGCGCTGGCGACCGGCGGCAGCAGGACCGAGGTTACCGGAGCGCCTTTGGCGGCGCTGATCAGCGGATGATGGGCGAAAACCTGCAGCGCAATCGGGTACTCGCCGGCGATAACGCGATCGACCAAGGTGCGTGGATTGCCTGCGCCGAAATTGATGATGTTTTGCTCGCTCAAACGCTTCAGGTAGGCAAGTGCTTTGGCGTCACCCCAGACGAGCCGGAGATTGGTGACAAACAGCGTCGCGCCGATGGACGAGAGCACCGGCCACGCGATCTTGCCCTTCCATTTTGGATTAAGGAGATCGTCGTAGCTTTTTGGCGCATCCTCTGCCGCGACCAGTTTCGTGTTGTAGGCGATCGAGAAATAGCTCATGCGCGTCGGCGCCCACAGCCCGCGCGGATCGCGCAGCCGCTCCGGTATGCCGTCGATCTGGGGTGACCAAGCCGGTTGGGCAATGCCTTCCTGCACCGCCATTTCGCCGATGCCGGTGCCTTCGATGACATCGCCCGCCGGATTATGCGCGCGCATCTCGGCGGCGACCTTGGTGGCGATGACTTCGGAATCGGCACGCCAGAAGGTCATTTTGATGAACGGATATTTCTTCTGGAACGCTTCCGTTACCGGGCGCAGCGCCTGGTTGACGATCATGCCGGAGTAGAAGACGACCGCGCCTTCCTGCTTGGCGCCCGCGATCAGCTTCTGCTCTCGGTCGGCACCCTTGTAGGTGAGGATGCTGTTGGCGGTCTGCGCCCACGCCGCCGCAGGCAGCAGAGCGGTAGGCGCCCACGCGACAAGGAGCGCGAACGCGCCGGTGCGAAGCGCGATAGCCGGCATGTCAGGCGCTCTTGCGCAGGGTTTGTGCCGCACCGGCCTTCGGCGTGACGCCGCAGCCGATGGCGTCGGAATGGTGCAGAACGCCGTCGACGAGCTTGAGCCCTTCCCAGCGATCCTCGGCGAGGCCATCGAACTCGGTGAGTTCGGAGGCGTACCAGATGCCGGGCAGCGCCGCGGCAAGCTGCATGGCGTGCGCCGCCAGCAGCATCGGCCCGACATGGGCGCCCATGCGGAAGCGCACGCCGCCGGCTGCGCAGATTTGCGCGGCGGCGAAGGTCTTGCGCAGACCGCCGAGCTTGGTGATCTTCAGGCTGATGGCATCGACGATACGCTCGCGCACTAGGATCATCACCTGATCGAGCGAGTACGCCGCCTCATCGGCTTCGACCGTGATTGGCACCGCTTGAGTCACCGTTTTCAAGCCGATGAGGTCGTTGGCGTTGACCGGCTGCTCGGCGAGATCGATCCGACTTTTCGCCATCGCACTGAGTGCGCGGATCGCATCTTTCGGCGCATAAGACTGGTTGGCGTCGATAGTGAGATGCGCGTCGGGACCGACCTCGGCACGGATCGCTTCGACACGCGCGACGTCCTCGTCGACCTCGCCGTGCACCTTGATCTTGAAATGCCGTACGCCCTTGTCGGCCAGCATGCGGGCATTCTTCGCCATGTCGGCCGGCGATTTGATCGGCAAAATGCGCAGCGACGGAAATTCGCGCACCGCGGGGCCGCCGAACAGATCGCAGATCGGCACGCCGAGCCGGCGCGCCATCAGATCGTGCAGCGCGCAGTCGATACCGGACTTGGCCTGGTTGTTGCCGTGCATGGCCTGATCGAGGTCATCGAGGATAGCGGCGATCTGGCGCGAGTCGCGACCGATCAGGCGCTTGCCGAGACGATCCAGCGCACCCTTCACCGCCTCGTGCGGCGCGCCGTAATGATTCATCGTTGAGGCGTAGCCGTAGCCAACGGTTCCGTCCTCCGCCTGAATGGACACCACCCAGCCCTCCGTCGCCGGGTTGGCGGCGAGCGCGAATTTCCAGTCCTTGTCTTTCTTCGGGAGAACGGACTCATCAACGCGCACATCAACGATCTTCATCTGTTTCGCTCCCGATTATGCTGGTATCCGAGAGGCCGGCACGTGGCGGGCCCGTAAACTTCACAGTCACTCGGCCGCGGTCGCGGCGTGGCGCATCGGCTCGCGCAGCCCGGCGCGTTCCATGCGCGGCAGCACTTCGTCCCTGATGTGGGGGAAGTCGTCGACATAGTTGATCATGCCGAGCGCGACACCATCGAGGCCGGCGCTGCTCAGCCGCTTGAAGGTCTCGACGACGTCGTCATAGCTGCCGATGCATGGATAACCGGCGCCGCTGATCAGGCGCGCTTTCAGCTTGTCCTCGTCGGCCTTGAGCCAGGTGTTGATGCGCGAGCCGCGCAGCCGAAAGGCGTAATCCGCCGCCTCCCAGTCGCCCTGCTCGTGGACGATGTAGTGATGGTAGTCCTCCGCCTCCTTGCGGGTGCGGCGCGCCATCAGATGGCAGCTGGCGAAGATGTTGCGCAACTGCCCGGCTGGCGCGGCGTCGCGGAAATACTTGAGCTTTGACCGGAAGTCCTCGTCGGTCGGCGGCACCGTCGTGAACAGGCAATCGGCGTTGTGCGCGGCAAAGTCGCGGCCAGTTTCCGAATTGCCGGCGCTGACCAGGATCGGACGAGATCCCCACCACGGCTTCGGTTTACCCAGCACGGCCTTGAGCTTGTAATGATGGCCGTCAAAATCGAACGGCTTATCCTCCGACCAGACGCGATTGACGATCTCCAGCCACTCGCCGGCATAATCGTAACGGCCATCATGATCGCCGAGCGGCACGCCCATCATGCCGAACTCGATCGGATTCCAGCCCGACACGACGTTGAGACCGAACCGGCCGTGCCCGATATGATCGGCCGTCACCATCTGCTTGGCGGCGAACACCGGGTTGACGAAGGCGACGTGAAGTGTGCCGAAGGTGGTGATGTCGTGCGTCGAGGCCAGCAGCCCGCACGCCCAGGCGATGGTCTCGAACGTGGTGCCCTGGGTATCGCTCTCGCCCTGGTAGCCGTGCCAACGTCCGATCGGCAGAAGGAATTCGAGCCCGGCCTCGTCGGCAAGCTGCGCGGCCTTCACATTATTATCCCACGAGGCATCCCATCGTTCCGGCGCCTTCGTCAGGCTCAAGCCGCCCCGGCAATTCATGCCGAACAGGCCGAGCTTGAACTTGTTCGTGTTGTAGATGCGGGTCTCGTCGCGGCTGCGCGGCATTTGCACTCCCGATTTTCGCTCGTAACGTGCTTGGCGCCGTCGCCCAACGCGCCCGCGCGGCTCGCTTTGTGGCAGGTTATGCCGATCGCGCGCTGCCGAAAAGACCCGCAACGCGCGAGCGGACGTGCTATGCGGCAAACTGCTGATTGCGCGTCAGCATGTAGAATACCGAGCTGACCACTGTCATCAGCACGATCCACACCACGCCCATCGCGGCAAGCTCGGTGACTTGGCCGTTCTGCCACATTTCGAACAGCGTCACCGCCATCACCTCGGAGCCGGGCCCGACCAGGAGCAGCGGCAGCGCTACCACTTGCACGGACAGCAGAAACACCACCAGCCACGCGCTGACCATCGATGCCGCGAGCAGCGGCATGACAATCCGTCCGAATAGAGCGCCCCGCGACGCCCCCGCAATCGTCGCCGCGCCTTCAAGGTCCGGATGAATTTGCAGTGCGCCCGTATAACTGTAGCGCATGCCGAACGGCATGTAGCGCACCGCCGAGGCGATGATCACCGAAATCAGCGTCCCGTAAAGCGGCACCGGCATGTTCACGAACACATCGAGGAAGGCGACGCTGAGAATGAGCGCCGGGAACACCAGCGGCAGCGTGGCGAGCTGATCGAGCAAAGCCGCGCCCGGAACGCGCCGCGCAACGAGCCACGCGCACAAAGCGGTGAAAGGCGTCACGATCGTCGCGGTAGCTGCGCCAAGGATGAGCGTGTTGACGACCGAATCGCGGAAATCGCCCGGGCCGAGCAGGACCCGGTAATTGTCCAAGGTAGAACGCGTCAGCGCACCCGAGGTGATGCCGTCATAAAACGGCTGCAGCGAGGTGAACACCAGCATCGCCGCCGGAATGATCGTGACGATGAGAAACAGCCCGATCAGGACCGCAGTGCTGATATAACGCCACGCGCCGAGGTCAATCATGCGGGGGCGGAAGCCCTTGCCCGTGATCGTTTGATACTTGTGGGCATGCCGCGACAGCCGGCCCTGCCACAGCAGCAGCGCCGCGATGATAATGACCAGGCAGATCGAATAGGCGCCGGCCTCGCCATAGCTCGGCATGCCGGTGCGATGCATGGCCTGAAAGATCGTCGTGGTCAGCACGTTGATATTGCCGGCAAGCCCGACCAGCGCCGGCACCTCGAACGATTCGAATGCGCGCGCGAAGAACAGCAGCAATAGTGCGGCGAGTGCCGGCGCGGCCATGCGCAAAGTGACGGCGCCGAACGCGCGCAGCGGATTGGCGCCGGCCATGATGGCCGCCTCCTCGAACGAGGCATCCATCGAGCGCAAAGCTGCCGACATCAGGAGAAATGTCAGCGGCACGAAGCCGATGCCCTCGATGGCCGCCATTCCCCCCATCGAATAGACGTTAAGGGCCTGCGCGTGTCCCGTAACATAATGTATGGCGTCGTTGACCGGGCCGGCGCGGCCGAGCAGCAAAAGCCACGCCACCACATAAAGAATGTGGGGAACGCCGAGCGAGATGATCGCGCCGAAAAACGCAAAACCCCGGCCCGGCGTATTGGTCCGCTCCACAATCAGCGCCTGCACGGTGCCGATGGCGATGCCGATCGCCGACGAGCCAAACGCGTAGACGAGCGTGTTGCCGATGCTCGGCAGGAACAGCCGCTCGGCGAAAAGGCCGCGATAGAACCGCAGCGTGAAGGTGCCGAACGAGCCGTCGGGCCGGGTTTCGTGCAGGCTCACGTCGAGCAGGAACAGCGCCGGCGGCACGATCAGCACGAGCAGGATCGCGGCCAGCACAACGACAAGCGGCGAACCGCGCAGGCGACGCAGCGCGAGCACACGCAGGATCGGAGAATCAGGGCGAGCGAAAACGGACAATCTCGTCGCGCAATCGAGTCGCGCCCTCCCCTGTCCCCCGGCCCAATGCGGCGGAGTGAGCGTTCGGGCTTACTTTGCCGCCCGACTTTGCGCAATGGCACGCAGAAGTACTTGCCTGCGCGGTCCGTCGCTTCGTCGCCTCTAACCCGCACTCCATTCGAGCTCGACATACATCGGGATCGAGCTGGGGATCGGCACAAATCCGAGACGTAGATACAACCTCAACGAGGGGTCGTTATCCGAGGCGACGTGCAGGCGGACGGGCAAGGCTGCCGCGGCCGCCTCGTCCATCACGGAGCGCATGATGGCGGTCCCTAGTCCGTTGTTGCGCAGTTCCAGGACAATCGCTTGATCGACGATCAGCAGCCTGGCGTCGCTGCGGTCGACAATGATGCGGCCGACCGGGCGGCCGTCGAGTTCGATAATATCGAACTGCGCTCCCGGGAATTGGGCGCGATAACTGGTCGTCTGGGCCTGGAACTGGAAGCGCATCAGCTGCTCCATTGCGGCGGGCGGGAGCGGCAGCGCGCTGAACGCCGCCGGGCGCGACTGACAGAACAGTCGAAAGCGGAATTGCGCATCCTCCTCGCGCTCGGCCCGCCGGTGGAGCACGCCGACGGATGAATTAATCGGAAAAGTCTCAGACATGGTTTAGGCGATTTGTGGTTTAGGCGATTTGTGCAGGAACAATATCAAAGTCGCGCATGAAGCCTTGCGTATCCCTATCCAGCACGCTCGCTGCTTTATAGTTCGCGGGCAGAAAACTCAGAACAACCAAAATGATACCCCGGCATCCGATTCCCGTCTTAACTGCACCCGAACGGGCCAGCAAAGGGATCGGTCATATTGATTTCGTCTCTAGGGCATTCCATCATGCGACCCTGGATCGCTTGGCACAGCACGTCTGGAGGGGCGGCGATGACGACGGTCAGCAGACGAACATTCATGGGCGCGTCGGCCGGCGCGCTCGCGGCAATTCACATTCCTGAAACCGCCATGGCCGCAGCGCCGGCTTGTGTGACGGGCTCGCTGCCGGATTTTCTGCCGAATAGTCTTACGGTCGACTGCGCGTCCCAGCGGAATTTCCAGCTATTCAAGAAACACAGCCCCTATCTCGGCTTGGCCGGCGTCGTCAGCATGACGACTGTAACTGGTCATTGGGGCACTTATTCAGCCGGAAGCCTGATGTTGTTTCCGTGGCTAAAACCCAAGGGGCTGGCTCTCGGCCAGCACGATTGGGGTTCGGTTTTTCCAGGAAGGGGCGATCAGCCCATGGCGGCGACGCCGATTCCTGGCGCGACCCTCCCGGTGGATGAATACTTTTGCTGGTACGTGCTCGGGGCGCCTTGGACCGAGTTCATCGGGTTCACGGTCGACGTGGCGCACAAACGCTTGGAAGCGGCCAATACCTGGTTTTCGAATATCGGCAAACTAGCCGACGGCTCGACCGTGGGCATCGACTGGACCAGCAGCAATCTGAATCGGGCATGGTTTGGCGGCAGTTCGTGGATCCCCAACAACGATACCTGCCATGGTAATGCTTGGCGCAAGGTCATCGCTGACGGGATCAATCGAGCCTCTGTCGCCGCATGTTGATGGCCGATCGTTCGCGTGGCGTGGCATGGACCAAGTGCTGACGGTGGAGCGTTTTCGCCCGTATGTCGGCAAGGTCTTCCGCGTCAGTGGTGGTGCACACGAATTGACGTTGTCCACAGTGGACGCGCACGGCGGCGCGACAGCCGCGCCGCTCCCACACCGACAACCGTTCACGTTGATTTTTTCCGGCGCGCCGCGGGACGTGTTGCCGGAAGGCATGTACACGTTCGACGTCGCCGACGACGTACAGTTCGAAATTTACGTGATACCGGTGTTAACCCCGGTCGCAACACGTCAGGACTATCAGGCGGTCTTCAACTGAGCCAACGCCGGCCCCACCGAGCGGGCTGAGGGGATGCCCCGCGCGCTGCCGAATGCCGCGTCAATTTTGCGACGGAAAGATGCCCTGCAGCGCAACGATGAAATTGAGCACCAGGTAGGGTGACATATTTTCGTGTGGCTGGTTGCCGCCAACGGCGCTGACGCACGCCGCATTGAGACTCGTAGTGGGCCCGGCTGAACTGTAGATGTTGGCACCGAACGGAGCAGGCGGAGAGCCGCCCGATCCCGACGATTGGCCCAGCGCCTTGGCCCCGTTCGGATCCGGTGTATTGCTGCTGGCTCCCGTACCATCGGCCGCCATGAAGTGGGTGTGCGCTGGAACTTCGGAAATGTTCAGCGTATGCGCCGTCTCACCGGCTCTCTCGCCCAGGACGATCCCATTGCCGACATGAACAGGCATGCGGCCTTGCAGGTTCGGCAGGCCGAAGGTCTGCATCCCGTCGCCGCCATAGACGGTGCCGAGGATCGCAAACAGCGCCTGGTTCTGGTTGATCGGCAGCAATTGGCCGTTACAGAACGTCCAGCCCTTTGGCGGGAAATTCCACGAAATGATCTTGATCTCGCCGAGGAAAGGTTCGGACATGACCGGGGATTCCTATTTTCAACTGCGTGCCGGAAAGACGCCTTGCAGCGCGATGATGAAGGTGAGGCCCAGATACGGCATCATGTTGTTGTGCGGCAGGTTGCCTCCGGCGACTGACATTCCGTTGGGAGAAAGCTGGGTCGTCGGATTGTTGGTGCTGTAATAGTTTACGACGCTGGCAGCGCCCTGTTTGCCCCCGCCTGCAGACGCCAGTGCAAGCTGATTGCTGTTTGAGACAGCCGTCGTCCCAGTCGTGGTGGTCGCCGACAGAATGTGATTGTGCTGAGGCATTTCGGTGTTGATCAGCGTGACCGATTGCTCGCCGGCGGTCTCGCCCAGATCGCGCAGCGACAGGCCCGGACCCTGGCCCGCCTGCATCGGGGCAGCACCTTGCAGGTTGGGCAGGGCAAAGGTCGACTTCCCGTCGCCCCCATAAGTAGTGCCGAGCAGCGAGAACAGTGCGGTATTCTGCGAGATCGGTATGAGCTGACCGTTGCATTGCGCCCATCCCGTGGGCGCAAAATTACCGGTGAAGATACGGATTTCTGCAACGAACGGGTTTGACATCTGAGGGCTCCGACGAACGAACGCTTACGATTGCGACGGAAAGACGCCGAACAACGAGATGATGAAATTGATGACGACGAAGGGCACCATGTTATCGTGCGGTTGGCTCCCGCCCGCTAGCTGGACAGAGTTTGGTGCAAGCGCCCGCTGATTGGCGTTATTGACGTAAGCCGCATAGGTGTGAGGCTGCGGATTCACGGTCGCACCGGTTTCGTCGGCGAGAACATTGCCGCCCGGGTTGGCGGTACCGCCACCTTGCCCGGCCGTGGCCGTTCGAACCGCATGACTGTGCGACGGTATCTGATTGGTCGTCAGGGTGACGCTTTCCTCACCGGCAATTTGGCCGAGCACAAATCCAGACCCAACATGGATCGGAATGCGGCTGCTCAGATTCGGCAGCGCGAATGTCTCCTGCCCGTCGCCCCCATAGGTCGTGCCGATCAGATTGAACAGCGTTTCATTTTCGGAGATCGGAATAAGCTGACCTTGGCAGAGCGCCCAGCCAGCCGGCGCAAAATTCCCGCCAAACATACGGATTTCGCCAACAAACGGACTCGACATGCCCCCTCCGGAAACACTCGATCAGACCATCATGATACGGTACAAGAAGGACCGCCAAGGCGCAATCATCTGAGTGGCTGACAAACTCCGCCCTGAGAATATTATGAGTGCAGTATTTGGATTCCGCCGATCAAGGACCGCAACCTGTAAATCGCAAAATTAAATTTACACAACCACAATGCGCAGCCACCGCACACCATGAGCTCATCCGGCGGCTACGTCGCCGACGTGCCTTACACGGCGGGCTTTTATCCGGAAACGGCGCCTGCTCACATGGCATTTGCCGCGCTCTGCCGCGGCCGACCGCCAGGTTTGGCCTTACGGCCCCGCCGCGTGTTCGAGCTCGGATGCGGTCAAGGTTTTGGTCTGGCGCTCCTGGCGGCGGCCAATCCTGAAGTCGCATTCGAAGGCTGCGATTTCAACGCCGAGCAAGTCGCACACGCTCGCGGCTTGATCGCAGACGCGGGCCTCGCCAACGTCACCGTTGAGCACGCGAGCTTCGAGGAAGCGGCCCGGCGCGGCGCAAACGACGTCGACGTCGCCATCGCGCACGGTGTTCTCAGCTGGATCGAACCGGCGAGCCAGCGCGCCGTCGTGGCCAATCTTGAGCGACGGCTACGGCCCAATGGACTGGCCTATGTCTCCTACAACTGCATGCCGGGCTGGGCGCCGTTGGCGCCGATCCGCCGCCTGATTCTCGAAGTCAAACAACGCAATCCTGGCAGCTCCGCGAACCAGATCAGCCTCGCGCTCGATCTGATCGAGAAGCTTTGGCGCGCCGACGCAGGATATTTCGTCATGAATCCGATGGCGGCTCACCACGTCGGCGCGATGCTCGCCATGGATCGCGCCTATCTGGCGCACGAATACCTGGTCGAACGGGCCGAATTGCCGCTGTTTGCCGACGTCGCGGCGATGCTCGCACCAGCCGGCTTGACCTTCGTGTCATCGGCGGCGCTGCTCGATAATTTCGACACTTACGCAGCGCCCGAAGCGATGCGCCCGCTCATCGCGCAAGTCGACGATCCAATCATGCAGGAAATGGTGCGCGATTTTGCCGCCAACCGCAAATTCCGTCACGACCTTTACGCGCGCGGAACGCATGAGCTTTCCGATGAAGAGGTACGGCGCTTTTGGTCGGGGCTGAGCTTCGCGCTTGCCGTGCCGCGTGCGCGTCTGACGCTGCAATTTCTCGGACCGGTCGGCGACATTACCTTGAAGCCGGAATTTCACGCCGTCGTCGCGGACGTCTTGGCGCGAAGCAACGCGAATTTCGACGAGCTGCTGGCTCTGCCGGTATTCGGCCCAGGCAGGATCGAATTGTTGATCGAGTGCCTCGCACTGCTCATCCATTCCGGACAGGTTCTGCCAATTGCGCCGGACAGAAGGCCCGATGTCCGGCCTGCGCAGCGCTTCAATCGCATGATCGCCGAACGCGCCCGTGCCGGCCAGTTCTACCAGCATCTGGCCGCCCCGACGGTGGGGACCGGGATCCCCATCGACGAGTTCAGTGCGTTGGCGCTCGGCGCCATGTTGGACGGTCGTGCAGATCCCGTTGCCGCGGCGGAGCGAGGCTTGGCGATCCTGGATCGGCTTGGGCGACGGCCGCGCCGCGACGATCGGCCGATCGATGACGACCGTTCTGCAGTTGTATTTCTCGCCGAACGCATCGCTCGCGTGTTCGAAGAACAAGTTCCATTGTGGCAACGGCTCGGCGCGATTTAACAGCGGCGGCACCGGCGAACGCGATCGATGGCAAGGCGATGGCGTGATTTTGCAAAAAACAGAATGATTTTCTCAGAGTCCACAATCTGAAATTTCATTCCATGATAATTTCCTGAGAGGTTGCAGCGACTGTGTGCCAAAGATCACTGTGCGATTTGTTTGGTCACATTATCGTCAAGCTTAATATCCGATTAATTGTAACGGCGCGCCACGGCTGATAAAGTTTTTGAGTGAGGGGCTCTGGCGAGCCACAGCCTGTCCATCTGGGCTTGGGACAGGAGATACAAAGCAAAAACTGAACGCCACCGCGCATGAGCGCGTAAGTCGCGGCGTCACCGTCACGCCAGATGTGGTTCGGAGTGGGTAATGAGTAGCAGCGATACGCGCCTCGGCACGCCGCAGCAGGTCCTCTCCGCATCCGCCGAGTCCGATTTCAGTCCTTCACCCGCCATCGATCCTGGTCTTATCGGTCATTCCGGCGTGCTCGCCTAATCGGCGCGTCTGGGGGAGTGCAAAGCATGTCGTTTTCCAGCTCGTTGATATGGACGACCGACGCCTCGTTGACTTCCGGGCGATATCAATCTGCCGCTGATTACGTCAACGGCAAGCTCTACGTCATCGACGGTTCTGACCCGACAGCTTCGTCCAGCATTTTTATCTACGATTCGACGACCAAGACGTGGCAGACCGACACTATCAGCGATCTGGTTGCGCGCTTCGATGTCGCGAGCGCGGTCGACGCGTCCGGGAATATTTATATCATCGATGGAACGAACGGATCGAGCGCCGTCAACGAGGTGACCAAGTTCGATCCGGCCACCAATACGGTCGTTCAGGTCGCCTCAACCGGCACGGCACGCATCGGCGCCGCGGCCGCGACAGCCGCCAATGGCAAGATCTATCTGTTCGGCGGCGCCGGCAACAGCGACGAAGTCTACAATCCAATCACCAATAGTTGGAGCGGCATTGCCGCATTGCCCGCGGCGCTGCCGGCATTGGCGTTTGAATCCGCCGTTGCCGACGGATCGACGATCTACGTCATGGGCGGCACCACGAACAATCAGGCGAACGGCGCCTCCAACGCGGTCTACGCTTACAACACGCTGACCAACACCTGGAGCGGCGCGCTGGCTTCCATGCCAACGGCGGTCTTCGGCGCGACGGCCGGTCTCGTGGACGGCATGATCGTCGTCGCCGGCGGCGTGAATTCCAGCGACGTGGACGTGGGCACCACGCAAATCTACGACCCGACGAGCAACACCTGGGCAACCGGGACCTCGATGACCACCGCCGAAGGCCTCTCGGGCCAGGGGATGGTGTCGAGCGGCAGCCAGCTGTTTGTGGCCGGCGGCCTGACGGATGGCGCCACTCCCAGCACGACCGTGCAGTCGGCCGCGGTGACGCCGGCGACGAGCCAGCTGTTCTTCCGCATTAATGAAGGCAACGACGTTCAGCTCGGCGCCATCAACTCGAACGGGACCGGGCTGAACACGGTTTACTATGGCGGCGGCGACACCGGCGGCAAGCCGCAAAATATCGGTATCTTCAGCGGCAACGAAACCTCCGTCGCGGTCGATACGGCGGCCGGGCTCGTCTTCAGCGTCGGCGTCGATGGTCCTGGCGGCGGCTACGACTCTTTCAGCGTCCATAGTCTGAATACCGGCGCGCTGATCGAAACAGTGACGCTTGGCCCTGGGGGCGGCGACAACGTTGTCCAGGCGCTAGCGCTCAATCCGTTCACCCACACACTCTATGTCGGCGATTGGGGCGACACGGTTGATAGCACTGGCGTCGCCGTTTTCAGTTATAACACCTCGACCGGATTGGTAACGGCATCGAGCAGCGGCACAGGCTCGACGCAGGTCACAACGGATATCAACGGAAACACAACGACCGCCAACAATTCCGGCATCTACGTTTTCAGCGGCACCCAGATTTCGTCTTACGTCAACGCTAACGCGTTCTTTCTCGATACGACCAACAACAAGCTCTACTACGTCAATGACGACAGTGGTTATGACACCTCCCCGTTTGCCTCGGTCGATGGCGTCTACGTTGTCAACCTCGCCGCTCCGAGCTCGGCGACCGAGCTGACCAACAACACCCAGTTTCCGCTCGCCGAACAACCCGGTAGCTTCATCGGCGCGAACGGCGATATCGTGGGTCTTGCGGTCGACGTTGCCGACAGCGTCGTCTTTTTCGAGACCACCGACGACAGCGGCTCTCCCAATATCGATCTGTGGCGGGTGTCGGCGACAGGTTCTGGCCAGACGGCGACTAAAGTCACGCTGCCGGTCGGCGTCTCCCTGACTTTTGCCGGACAGACCAACGGAGGCGGCGACGCTGCCGGCCTGACCTTCGACCAGGAGACCGGCGAGCTTTATCTTACCAACGCCGCCAACAGTACGAACACGCCCGACACCGGCGCTATCTACGTAATGCAATGGAACAATACGACCCAAACCTTCAGCCTAGTGACGAGTTACGACACGGCGACGCTGGTCGGCGCGTCCCCCGCAACCGTGAATTCGTTCGACGCCCCCAGCACCACAACGATCGACGACCTACCGGTGCTGACCCTAGGCAGCGCGACGACGACCGAGCCGGTGCAGGGCAGCAGTTCGCACACGACGCCGCTGCTACTCACCTCACCCACGACGATCACCGACGCGAACGGCGATCACCTAGCAAGCGCGACGATCGCGGTTACCAGCGGCGCCTTTTCCGGCGATGAGCTGTTCGTCAACGGCCAGCAGGGCAGCACACTCGACAACGGCGCCATCACGGTGTCTTGGGACAACACCAACAAGATCCTGACGCTCACCGGTTACGACACCCTGGCCGAGTATGCGACGCTGTTCGGCGAGGTGAGCTTTCAGGAGACCGGCAACAACACGGCGAATATCGGAACTCACACCGCACGCACCATCACCTGGCAAGCCAACGACGGGGCGGTCGGCAATCCGTCGGGGACCAATACCGCGACCACCACCGTCACCATCGACCGGCCTCCGGCTTCGACGACGCACACCATCAACATCCTGGAAGGAGCCACGTCCGGTCCGGCGTCGTTGGGCGACACCGATCCCGATGGCGATACGGTCACGGTGTCGGCGCTCACCGGCGGTACCGTGGGATCGCCGGACACCGGCACCTACGGCACGTTGACGATCAACACCAACAGCGACACCTATACTTACGTCGCGAATAACAGCATCAGCGCGCCGACCGGCAGCCATCCGGTCGACACCTTCACCTACACGGTGAGTGACGGCAACGGCGGCACCGCTCAGGAGACGTTGAAATTCTCCATCAACCGGCCGCCTGTTGCGGCAGCGGATAATTACAGCCTCAATGAGAACGGCAACGTCAGCGGCACCAGCGGAACGCTCGGCACAGGTGTGCTGCACAACGACTCCGATCCGGACGGCGACACGTTTTCGGTATCCGACGTCAACGGCTCGACTGGCGGCGTCGGTCATAGCGTCCAGGGTCTCTATGGCGAGTTGACGCTCAACAGTGACGGCAGCTTCACCTACACCGCCGATCAAACCGGGGCGATCAACGGCGCCGCGCCCGGCGCGCCGCCGACCGATGTCTTCACCTATACGATCGTCGACAGCCTCGGCGATGTGTCGACCGCTGCCGCCAATATCACCTTCACCGTTCACCGCCCGCCCACGGTCACGACGCTCGACCATACGGTTACTTACGGTGCTGGCGGCAACCCGATTGTGATCGACGACGCCGTTCAGGTTTCCGACCTGGATGCCTCCAATCTCGAAAGCGCCACGATCAAGATCAGCAATTTTCAAACCGGCGACGTGCTCGGGATCGTCGCGGGCGATCTCATTAACGGCAATCAGATCAACAGCACCAATATTTCCGAAAGCTATGACGGCAACGGTACGCTGACCCTGACTGGGATCGACAACGCCACCGACTACCAGATCGCACTCGACGAAGTCACCTTCTCCAATTCCCTGCCGTCTCCATCCCTGACGCCGCGCACCATCGACTTCTCGGCGACCGGCGACACCGGCGCGCAGAGCAGTATCGGCACCGACACTGTAGATGTCGTGAAAGGGGCGCAGGTAACGGCCGGCTCGAATTTTACCGACACCGAAGGTGCTTCGACCGGGACACTCCAGCTTGCGACCTTCACCGATCCTACAATCACGAACCCGACGACCGGCAGCTTCACCGCGACTATCGATTGGGGCGACGGGACAGCGCTGGATAACACGGGCGTCGTCGTCGCACAGGGTGGCGGCGTTTTTGCTCTGGACGGCACGCACACCTACGGCGAGGAAGGGTCGTACCAGGTCACGGTTTCGGTCGGTGACGGTACCACCTCGGGGACCGGCACCGACACCGTGCAGGTTGCGGACGCGCCGCTGACGCCGGGGACGGCGACGCTGACCGGGGGAGTGGAATATACGACGCCGACGTCGCTGTCGGCGACGTTCACCGACGCGAATTCTGGGCGCCCCGACCAGCGATTTCTCGGGCACGATCAATTGGGGCGACGGCTCGTCGACGTCGTTCACCAGTGCGGCCGTCACCGGCGGCAATGGCTCCTATACGGTGAGCGGCTCGCATCAATACGCCGAGGAAGGCACCTACACGGCGAGCGTGACGGTCGAGGATGACAACAACGTCAACAACGCGGTGACGGAGACCGGCACGGCGACGGTTGCGGATGCGCCGTTGACGGCGGGGACGGCAACGCTGATCGGGGGCGTGGAGTTCACGACGCCGACGTCGCTCTCGGCGACGTTCAGCGACGCGAATCTGGGCGCCCCGACCAGCGATTTCTCGGGCACGATCGATTGGGGCGACGGCTCGTCGACGCAATTCACCAGCGCGGCCGTCTCCGGCAGCAATGGCTCCTATACGGTAAGCGGCTCGCATCAATACGCCGAGGAAGGCACCTACTCGGCGAGCGTGACGATCGAAGATGCCAACAACGTCAACAGCGCGGTGACGGAGAGCGGCACAGCGACGATTACGGACGCACTACTGACGCCGGGCGCGATCACGGTGAACGGCGGCGTCGAGGAAATCACGCCGGCGACACTGAGCGCCACATTCAGCGACGCCAATCTGAACGCTGCGACGAGCGACTTCTCCGGCACGATCGATTGGGGCGACGGTTCGCCGGATACGATCTTCGACAGCACTGCCGTGACCAGCAATGGCGGCGGCTCATTTACGGTGAACGGCTCGCATCAATACGCGGACGAAGGCAATTACGCGACCACCGTGACACTCAATGATGTTGGTGGCAGTTCGGCGACGGAGAGCAACTTTGCGTCCGTCGCCGAAGGCGACGCACTGACCGGCCAAAGCCTGACGATGGCGCCCAGTGCGAGCCAGGCCTTGGTCACGGCAGTCTTCACCGATCTCGACACCGCAACCGCCGCCGCCGACTTCACCGCCACAATCAACTGGGGCGATGGCGCGACCACAGCGGGCACCGTATCGGGCGGCAACGGCTCGTTCACGGTGAACGGCCTGCACAGCTATGCGGCGCCCGCGCCGGTAACCGTGACGGTAACGCTCACCGACGATGCTCCCGGCACCGCGACCGGCAGCATTACACTGTCCGTTCCGGCCACGCCGGTGGTGACGCCGGTAGCGTCGACCGTCAATGCCACCGCCAGTGAGACGTTCACGCCCGCGCAGCTGTTTTCGGCGAGCGAGGCCGAGGGGTTCCCGATCCTCTCCTATCAGGTCAAGGATGACAGCATCGGCGCGAACAATGGCTTCTGGGTGCTCAACGGCGCCGTGCTGCCCAATGGCCAGGCGACGACGCTAACCGCAGCGCAGCTGTCACAGCTCAGCTTCGTGGCCGGATCGAGCAGCGCCCTGGTATCCGACACGCTCGAAGTCGCCGCATCGGATTCGGCAGGCTTCGGCCCGTTCACGAGCTTCACAGTCACCGCTGCGGCACACGCGCCGACATCGGCACCAACCGTGACGGCTGCGAATGAACTCAAAGCCCCCAACCTGACGCTGGCGGCATCGAGCCTGTTCTCCGGCACGGCCTTCGGCGGCAACAGCATCGTCAGCTACGAGGTCGTAGACACCACCGCGAACAGCGGCCACTGGGTGTTCAATGGCGTGATCGAGCCGACCAACCAGGCCATCGATGTGACTGTCGCGCAGCTGTCGCAGCTGAGTTTTGTCACCGGCTACGGCAACGACGCGCTGATGGTTCGGGCGAACGACGGCAGCCAGTGGAGCAGCTATACGCACTTCACGGTGACACCGCCGCCCAACGCGGCGCCGCCCGCCGGCACCAAGGACACGCTGGTGATGCTGCGCAACGCCGATGGGGCTTATGAATTCTACGACATCGGCCAGAACACCATCCTGCTCGACGGCCCGCTCGGCCAGATCGATCCGGCCCTGCAGGTGGCGGGCGTCGGCGGCTTTGACGGCGGCGATACGGCCGACCTGTTGATGCGCGATCCGGCGACCGGAGCGCTCACGCTCTACGACGTGAGCAACAACAACATCACCGGCCACGTCGCGCTGGGGCAGGTCGGAACCGAATGGCAGGTGGCGGGCGTTGGCGATTTCGCCACCCGGCCCGGCGAGACCGACATGCTGATGCGCAACTCGAATACCGGCGCATTCGAGGTCTACGACATCAGCAACAATGCGATCCCGTTCGCCGGCCCGATGGGCCAGGTCGGGCTGGAATGGACCGTGGCGGGCTTCGGCGATTTCTCCGGGCATGCCAACGAAACCGACATGCTGATGCGCAACTCAAATACCGGCGCATTCGAAGTCTACGACATCAGCAACAACACCATCACCTCGGCGACCGGCATGGGCCAGGTCGGCCTCGAATGGCAGGTCGCGGGCTTCGGCGATTTCTCCAGCCGTGCCGGCGAGACCGACATGCTGATGCGCAACTCAAATACCGGCGCATTCGAAGTCTACGACATCAGCAACAACACCATTACGTCGGCGACCGGCATGGGCCAGGTCGGCCTGGAATGGACGATCGCGGGCTTTGGCGCCTTCTCGGGCAACGCCAATGAGACCGACATGCTGATGCGCAACAGCCAGACCGGCATGTTCGAACTCTACGACATCCGCAACAATACGATCGCCTCGACGGCCCCGATGGGCCAGGTCGGCCTGGAATGGTCGATCAGCGGAGTGTCGCGCAGCCCGGCCGGAGTGCCGCCGAGCCAGCTCACTCAGGCGATGGCGTCATTCGCGCCGGGCTCGAGCGCATTTTCCGCATCCTCGCCGATCGATCGGACGGCCGCGCCCGTCCCGGAAGTCAGCAGCAGTTTGCTGACCACCAACCACGCCTAGAGTTTTGCAGATCTGGTCGCATTTTCTTCGGAAAGCCGGCATCGACTCTTCCGGAAAATGCTCCAGCAGGTTTCGTCGGCAATGGCGGCCGGCACGCGTGGACTGCGGGCAACTCAACGGTCCCGCGGCCGACGCCGCTCACTGGAACAGCTTTTCAAAAATCTTCTGGGAGCTTTCGGTATAGCGATTGAGGTTGTCCGGGCTGATGAACAGCTCCCGAACGCCGGCGCGCTGCGGAATAACAGAAGCGAGCCCGGCCCGCGGCGGTGCGTCGGAGCGTACCGGGAAATAGTCGGCGCTGGCGAGTATCTGCTGGCCCTCCTTGGACAACACGAAATCCGCGAGCAGCATTGCCGCATAGGGATGACGCACGGCTTTGGGGATCACCATGGTGCCCGCAGTACTCGGCACCGGATCGAACAGCTGTGAGTCGACCGGCGCGCCCTTGGCTTTGCTGATCAGCGGGTGATGGGCGAAAATATTCAGCGCGATCGGGAACTCGCCGGCAATGACGCGATCGACCAGGGTGCGGGCGCTGCCGGAGCCGAAATTGATCATCTTCTGCTGCGCGAGCTTATGGAAATAGGCGTCAGCTTTTTCCTCACCGCGCGCCAGCCGGATGGCGGTGATGAACAGCGGCGTGCCGCTCGCCGTGTTGACGCGCCAGGCCAGCTTGCCGCGCCAGCGCGGATCGAGCAGATCGTCGTAGCTCTTCGGCTGCGTCCCGGGGGGCACGAGCCGCGTATTATATGCGGCGCTGAAATAGCTGATGCGGGTGTAGGTCCAGCGATTTTGCGGATCGCGATAGCGTTCAGGCAGTTGCGCGACAAGCGGCGTGAAATACGGCTGCGTCAGCCCGGCACCGACGGCGAGGTCGCCAACACCGGTGCCCTCGGCGACGTCGGCCACGACGTTGTGAGCGCGCTCCTCGGCGCCAAGCTTGTCGATGATCTCCTCGGTGTCGCCGCGCCAGAATGTCATTTTGACGAACGGATATTTTTTCATGAACGCGTCGGCCAGCGGCCGCAGCGCCTGATTGACGATCATCGCCGAGTAGAACACCACCTGCCCTTCCTTGCGGGCGCCGTCGATGATCATCTTGTCGCGATCTGGAGCTTGGCTGAGCAGGATGTTTTGCGCGCTGGCCGCGCCGAAACCGGGCACCGCAAAAATGAATAGAGCAAACGCCCACGCGATTCGCGCGGCGTGCGCTCGGCGCCACATCCCTGGCATAATTTGCTTCATGTTCCGGCCTTCAGCGGTGTAAATTTCGGTACCATCACGCCTTCATCGTAGTCGTCGAACGTGACCTGGACCGGCATGTCGCAGGCAACCTGTTGCGGCGGCACGCCAACAATGTTGGTCAAAAGCCGCGGCCCCTCGTCCAATTCGACCAGTGCCACCACATACGGCACTTCTTTGGCGAAAGCCGGATGATAGACGCGATGGTAGGTAACGAAACTGAAAATCTTGCCGAGGCCGGACACCGGGGTCCAGGTGAATTTCGACGCCAGGCAGTGTGGGCAACTTTGCGACGGCGGAAACCAGAATTGCCCGCACGCATCGCAGTGCTGAATCTCGAGTCGGCGTTCACGAGCAGCGTTCCAATAGGGCAGCGATTCCGGCGACGGACGCGGCGCAGGCCTTTTGGCGGTGTCGGGCATCAGGCGCGTCCCAGGATCAACGTGGAATGGCAGACCTGGTTGCCACCGTGTCCCGACACGAGCGCGATGTCCGCGCCGGCGACTTGGCGCTCCGCCGGATAGGTGTGGCGCATCTGCCGTGCGCCTTCGACGACTTGCAGCATGCCCTCGCAATGCGCTTCCGACAGTTGACCACCCGACGTGTTGGTCGGCAGCCGGCCATCCATGCGCAACGCGCCGGAAGCGACGAACGGACCGCCCTCGCCTTTTTTGCAGAAACCGTAATCCTCAAGCTGTGTCAGCACCATGTAGGTGAAGCAATCATAAATCTGGGCGGTGCCGACATCGGTCGGGCCGACGCCCGCCATCCGATAGGCCGCGTCGCCGCTGTTCTTGGCCGCCGTCGTCACCATGTTGTCGTCGGCGAACCAGCCGCGCAGATTGTTGAAGCTGCCGAAGCCTTTGATCGGTACCGGCGGCTGCCGCAGGTCACGCGCGCGCTCACGGCTCGTGACGATCACGGCGCCGGCGGCATCGCTGCGCAAGCTGCAATCCAGCAACCCGAATGGCTCCACGACCGGCGCCGCCTCATGATACTGCGCCAAGGTCAGCGACTTTTTCATCTGCGCGTCGGGATTGCGCAGCGCATGCTCGCGGAACGCGACCGCAATGGCGCCGAACTGATCGCGCGTGGTGCCGTAAAGGTGCATGTGCCGCGTCGCCCCGAAGGCATGCGCCGCAACCGCGCCGAAAAAACCGTATTCCGGACCGAACTCATGCGCGAGCTGGCTGTCAGGGCGCGTCTCGTTGCGCAGATTGGCTTCCTTCGACGAATGCGTGCGCGACCATAAATCGCGGCCGAAGCCGATGATTACGGTCGAGGCCATGCCGGCCTTGATCGCCATGGTGGCCAGCGCCACGCCGAGGATCTGGCTGGCGCCGCCGTTGTCCAGTGTGGTGGAGAACCGCGCGTTGATGCCGAGCCGGGCGCCGATCAACTGGTGATGGGCGTAACTCTCGTCGGGGCCGCGGCAGATGATGCCGTCAATGTCGGTGACCTTCACGCCGGCGTCAACAATGGCGTTGTGCATCGCTTCGACCAGAAGGTCGAGGCTCGAAACGCCGGGCACGCGGCCCAGACGGCTATGGCCGGCCCCGACAATCGCGCAAACGTCGCGCAGTTCGCGTGATGGTTCGATCATGGTGTTCCTCTTCGCTGGCCGATGTTGCGGCTCTCTTTGTGTTATTTGACGATGCTGCGGAGGCGATCGGCGACGTCCGCCGGCACCGAATAGACCCGCTCCAATAGCGCATTGATCTCGACGCCGGAGACCGGATCGATGTGCGCCTTCTGGGCCGCGGCGTCGGCAAGGAATTCCTTGTCCTTCATGGTTTCGTCGAACGCCGCGCGCAACGCCGCGACCCGGTCGGCCGGCATTTTCGGCGGCAGCACGAACGGCCGGCCCATGACCTGCTCGGCAAACGCGATCTCGAACAATTGCTTGCCCGCAGACGTCGGCTCGACCTCGATCGCGGTCGGCACGCCGGGAAATGCCGGATCGCGTTTCATGCCCATCAACATGATGACCTCGTCGTCACCCTTGGCTATCCATGGCAGCACGCGCGCCCGGAACGGCGCCGACGAGCCGCCGGAGATATGCGCGTCGACTTCATTGCGCTCGAGCGCCAAGAGACAGGCTTGCGAGCCCGCATAGCCGGTGACCGGTTTGAGCTTGGTGCCGAGCGTGGCGTTTAGGAGGCGCGAATACACCGTGGTCGGCGAGTTATCGGCGGTCGAACTCACCGTGACCTGGCGCGTTTTCAGATCGTCGATCGTATGCAGCCCGGACTTGGCAGACAGTATAAAGAGGCCGACTTCCTGTTCGGGCGATCCGAGCCAGTGGAATTTCCGCACATCGAACTGGATGCCGGCGCTGTTGAAGCCGTAGAAGCGAGCGAGCCCGGTGTTGCGCGACAGTCCGCCGATCACGCTGCCGTCCTGCGCCGCGACATTATAAAGATAGTTCGCCACCCGCAGCCCTTCGGCGCCGACCATGTTGGACACGACCATATTCGGCCCGCCCGGGATGCGCCGCGGCATGTGCTTGGCAAGAAGCCGCGCATACTGATCGTAACCGCCACCGACCGACGCCGCGGTATAGAGCGTGACCGTCTTGCCACGATAAAAATCGGCGACCGATTGCGCGAAGGCGCTTGGCATACTTGACGATGCGGCAAATCCCGCAACGGCCGCAGAGAAATTCCGCCTCGAGACGCGCACCTTAAGCACCCTCATGCACCAGCCTTCAACTGGGACAAAATTTCTTCGGTGTGTTCGCCGAGCTCCGGCGAGGCCGAACGTATCTCCGTTGGAGTTGCCGACATGCGAACACCGTTGCGCACCAGCGCGACCGTGCCGAGGGTCCGGTGCGGCACGTCCTGGCGCAGGCCGAGGTGCTGGACCTGCGGATCGCCGAACACTTCGTCGAGTGTATTGAGCGGTGCGGCCGGCACGTCCGCGGCCTGCAGCTTGTCGAGCCACGTCTTGCGCACGTCGGTTGCAAAAATCCTGGAGAGTTCGTCGTTCAGAACGTCATAGTGACGGCCGCGCGTCTCCTTGGTGGCAAAGCGGGGGTCGTCGATCCACTCCGGCCGGCCAGCGACTTTGGCCAGCGCCTGCCAGAATTTCGTCGGCGTCGACAAGTGTATGACGAATGGTTTGCCGTCGGCGGCGGCGAACGCATAGACCTGCGCCTGATGGGTGCGTGTGGCGCAACTCGGCACTTTGCCGTTTTCGAAGAAGCGCGCGGCATTCTCGCCGCAAAACGACACCGTGGCCTCCAGCAACGAGGTGTCGACGCGCTGCCCCTTGCCGGTGCGGCCCCGCGCGATCAGCGCCGCCATGATGCCGTTGCAGGCGGTGATGCCGGACAGATGATCGGACAGCGATATCCCCATCGGCCGCGGATGCTGCAAATCGGTGAGCAGGCTCAGAAGCCCGCTCAACGACTGGCCGACGGTGTCATAACCGGGGCGCGATGCGTACGGGCCATCGCTGCCGAAACCAGTGATCGAGCACCACACCAAGCCCGGATTGTCGCGCGAGACCACGTCATAACCCAACCCGAGGCGCTCCATCGTACCGATGCGGAAATTCTCGATCAGCACGTCGGCGGTGCGAACGAGCGCGCGCGCCGCGGTGACACCCTCGGCGCTCTTGAGGTCCAGGACCACGCTCTTCTTGTTGCGATTGACCGAACCGAAGGTCGGGCTGTACTCGACCCGACCCCAGCCGCGGAACGGATCGCCGCCGTCGGGCAATTCCACCTTGATCACTTCCGCACCGAAATCGCCAAGTAGCATTCCGGCATAGGGGCCGGAGACGTAGTTGGCGAATTCCACCACGCGGATGCCGTCGAGCGCCGCTGTCATATGATCGCTGTGTTCTCCCCGGGAACGCGAACAGTAACAGGGAAATCCGCAGGAACAACGGGGTCTTGGGGAAGGCTGCTCACACGCCGGCGGATGCGGCGATGAGCGTGTCCATCTCCATGTCCTGGTCGCGCACCGCCCCGATCAGTTCCGTCACCTTCTTGATGCCGCGGTCGTCGCACCACGCCGCAAGGTCTTCGATGATCGTGATCAGCGCCGTGGGGTTGCGGAAGGCCGCATAGCCGACCCCGACGGCGCTCGCGCCGGCGAGCATGTATTCGACCACATCTTCGGCCTTGGTGACGCCGCCGATGCCAATAATCGGGATTTTGACGGCTTTGGCGACCTGATAGACCATGCGCAGGATGATCGGTTTGAGCGCCGGCGACACCAGGCCGCCGAACTTGTTGCCGAGCGCCGGGCGGAAATTGTCGGTGCGGATTTTCAGCGACAAAAACGTGTTGGCGATGACCAGGCAATCGGCGCCGGCCTCTTCGGCCGCCTTGGCGACCGAAACGATGTCGCCGGCATTCGGCGACAGCTTCACCCACAACGGCTTGTCGGTCTGGGCGCGGATCGCCTTGATGCAGTCGCGGGTATAGTCCTCGTTCATCGCGAAATTGCCGCCGGTGGAATTGCGCGTCGGACAGGAAATATTCGCCTCGATCACGTCGACGTCGGGCACGCTCAGCTCGTGGGCGAGCGCCGCGAAATCCTCGATGCTTTCCGAGGACACGCTGACAATCAGCGGCGGCTTGAACTTGGCGTATTCGGGAACGATGTGCTCGACGAAATACTCGATGCCTTTGCCGGGCAATCCGATCGACTGAATAATGCCGCCTTCGGTCTCGGCCATGCGCGGCGTTGGATTGCCGAGTCGTGGCTCGCGGCAGATCGTCTTGGCGACGAGCCCGCCGAGCCGGTTGAGATCGATGACGTCGTTATATTCCCACGAAAATGCACCGGACGCGGGCGTCACCGGATTTTGCAGCGTGATGGAACCGATCTTGACCGAAAGATCTACCATGCCACCGCCTCCTGCATGTCGAACACAGGCCCGTCCCGGCAGACGCGCTTGAGCACGCGCTTGCCGTCGACCTCAAAGGTCCGCATGCAAACGTAGCAAGCGCCGAACCCGCACACCATGATCTGCTCCATCGCGACCTGGCCGGGGATGTTGTGCTTCTTGCCGAGCCGCTGCATCAGCTTCAGCAGCCGGTTGGAGCCGCAGGTGAAGAAAGCATCCGCTTTGCCTTCGGCGATCAGGCCTTCGATGATCTTTTCGACGTTCTCGACGGCGCTGGTATTATCCGAATCCAGCACCGTGATCGTACGCGCCCCGAGTTCATCGAACAGTTGTTTCGACATCAGGACGCCGGCATTGCGCGCACTCAGGATTGCGGTGACACCGACGCCATGATCCGCGGCAAGCTGAGATAACGGTGCGAGCGTGGCGAGCCCAACGCCGCGGCCAAGCACCACGACATTCCTCCACTGCGGCTCCAGCTTGAATCCCGAGCCAAGCGGACCAGCAAGGTTGAACTCGTCGCCCGGGCGAAGCATGGCAATGCCGCGCGTGCCGCGCCCTTCGACCTTGTAGAGAAATTCGACCTGGCCTTTTTGCCGATTGACGCGATAGACGCTCATCGGCCGGCGCATCCAGACTTCGGCGCCATCGGGCGACGGGCAGAGCAGATGAAACATCTGCCCCGCATAGGCCTTCGTGGCGTGCTCGTGCACGTCCAGGATCAGGTGCCGGTACTCTTCATTGACCGCATCGTTGGAAACAACGGTGCCGATGAATTCACCGACCAGCCGTTGCGGATAGCTGTCCTTATCGCCGGCCCGCAGCGCCGAATTCGTATATTTGCTCTTTGGCTCGGACGACATGAACCGGTTCTGCCTGAATGGAGCTTGCGAAGATTCAGCGCGCTGGGCTGCGTTCATCCAATAGGTAAGGCGGCCCGGCATTTGTGTCAATTTTGGCATGGCCGACCAGCGTGCCGTCATCCCCAGAAAGGCAGGTCAATTTAGGCGCCTCACGGCTTATGGCGGCCGAACAGAAACGTCATATTTATCCTGTGATTCTCGTAGCTTGTGGCAAAAATTGGATTATCAGAGGCATGGAATAGGCGCGAATCGAACAGCACAGCCCGATTTTCGCGGTACGGGACCCTGAGCGTGTCCGCGCCGTGTTGTTCCAAAAATGCTACAATGCGTTCCTGGTCGGTCTCGTAGCCCGATATCTCCCAATCGGGGGGCGGCGGCATGCGGCAGACGGCGAGCCCGCCTCGCTCGGGGGTGAGATTGGCATCCGTCGGCGTGAGCCACAAATTCACAGTGATCGCCGCATCGTCGGCGTGAACATCGACGGCAGAGCTGCCTTCGAGCCCCTTGAAGGCCCAGGCCTGCGACAAGGGATGCTGCGCCAGTAGTTCAGGCAAAGCCTGACGGATTTCGTCGGCGATCTGCAACACCAGCGGGCAAGCGAGACCGTCCTCAAGATAGGACGCGACAAAACCGCCGATGTGGCTGAAATCGTGCCAGATCGTGCTCTCGAGCAAAAACCGCCGCAGAGCCGCCAGGGCGCGCGGCGTCAGCAGGTCGTCGAAGAAGACTGCGCCCGCCGGACCAGACCGGAATTTTCGCATCAACTCGTCGGCATCCGCGCGGCCAACTACTGCACCGTCGGCGAGTTCCGGCACGTCGGCGATGGCGATGGCGGTGTTGTAGTCGTCGCCCAGCAGCTCCCGCTGCTGCGGCGAAAGCTCGGTTGGCCGATCCGGGAAATCCTTCGCCAAGGCGTCATACGCCCGAGCCAGCGCATCGAAGCGCGCGTGGTCGCGGCGGCGCTCGGCGAGATAGCGGAATTGCTCCGCATCGTGCGCCAGCTTGCTGCGTGTCGCGAAGGTGAGAAACTTGGCCCGCCCATCGAGCCGGTCGTCGCCGCGCCTTAATTCATACGTGCGCGCAAAATGGTCGAGCGAGCGGCCGCGGTCGTGAACCTCAAGCCACAGGAAGCCTAGCGCACGGTGCGCCTCGTAATGGCCGGGATCAAGGGCGCACGCACGCTCGAAGCTTTTGATGGCGTCACCAGCGCGGCCGAGCGCCATAAGCGCTGCACCGCGATTGTAATGTGCCGCCACGTGACTGGGCTCGCGCACAACTGCCTCGTCGAACAGCGCAACAGCATCTTTGTGGCGGCGATCGGCCGCGGCGATAACACCGAGGTTGTTGATGATGACGGCGGAATGCCCGGGCGACAGCACAAGCGCCGCGCGATAGCTCGCTTCGGCCTCCCGCAGGCGGCCGGCGGCATGATGCGCGGCCGCAAGCGCTACAAGTTCGCTGAATGTGTTGCCGGTCGGCATGTCCGCTTTTCCAGGGGGCCGCCTGCGTTAACCACGCTAGAGGACAGCCCCCGACACAAGGTTAATCCTTTGTTAACGTCGCTTGCTCAGTCAGCCAACGGTTCGTTCGTGCGCAAACCGACGTTACGCGAAATAAAGACACCGCCCGCACTCGCGGCGTTCGGAGCGTTTTTCGTTCCCGAGCCCTTTGGCGCATGCCTGGTTCTGGCGGCGGCGATCTGGTGGCTTTGCCGAAAACCTTTCGGGCGCACCAATTCGACAATCTTGCCTCAGACGTCGGAAACGGATGCGTGCGGCGATGGCTACGCGCAAGCCGCGGTCGTGCCGGTAGAACTACCGCATCAGTAATTGCCATGCGCCAATCAGATATCGCGGCCTAGCCTCAATGCGTTGTAGGCGAATTCCATAGCGTTTAGGGTTGCGTCCGCTGGGGCAATCCATGCTGATCCGCAGCACGCAAGAGCGCAGTCCTGGCGCTCGTCTTGCGCCGCCATGATGGCGACACCCTAGCGGGAGTGACACGGTGTCGGAATCTGAAACGATCCATCTGGCAGCCGACATTTCATTTCTGCACACCGACTACCTCTGGCGCATGCCAGGCTCGTGGATCGGTTACCCTTATTACGGGACGTCGGAATTCTACGAAGACCTCGCCCGTGTCGCCGAGCGCGGCATCATGGACATGTTGTTCTTCGGCGACACTGGCGGCACCTCCGAGGATTATGGCGGCAACCACGAGGCTGTCGTCCGATATGGCGCAAAATGGCCGCGTCACGACATGACGCCGATGATTCCGCTGATGGCGAAGGCGGCGCCGGGCGTCGGCTTCGCGCTGACGATGTCGACCACCTATCATCACCCGTTTCACTGTGCGCGGCTGTTTAACGCGCTCGATCACGTGACCAGGGGCCGCATCGCCTGGAATGCGGTCACGTCGGCGTACAAGAACGAAGCCGCGAATTACGGCTTCGATGAAATGATGGATCACGACGAGCGCTACCTTCGCGCCCAGGAATTCCTCGATGTCGCGTTCAAATTATGGGGTAGCGTCGAACCGGACGCACTCGTGCTTGATCGCGAGCGCGGCATCTATGCCGATCCGGCGAAAGTGCATCGGATCGATTATCGCGGTCGCTATTTCAATGTCCGCGGGCCGCTTCCGGCGCTGCCGTCGCCGCAACGACGGCCGGTGGTGATTCAGGCGGGACTGTCCGGACCGGGGATGAAGCTTGCCGCTACCTTTGCGGAGCTGCAATTCAGCACGCGGCGAACGATTGCGAGCATGAAGCAGCACCGCCAGGCACTCGACGCTGCGCTCGCCGTGGCCGGGCGCAAGCCGCGCGACATCGGTATTCTTTGGTCGATCCGCGTTCAGGTGGCCGATTCGGACGCCGATGCGGCGGAAAAGGAGCGGCGTTATCTGGACGCCATTCCACCGGAGGCCGGACTTGTCGAAATGTCCGCCCAATACGGGGTCGACTTTTCGACGGCCAAGCCCGGCATGCGGCTCGCCGATTTCGCCGACGAAGTGCGGGCGCAGAAAGGTAATCTCGGCAGCTTCGAGGAACTCCTGAAAACGACCGATCCCGGCCAGTCGCTGCAGGAGTTCGCGCGCCGCTTTTTGGTCGATCGCATTCTGGTCGCTGCGGGCACGCCAAAAAAGATCGCCGACACGCTGGAGCGACTGCATTTCGAGACCGGCGCCAATGGCGGCTTTATCCTCGGCCGGGGTTATTCGGCAATGGATAACATCCGGGAATTCGTCGACTACGTTGTGCCCGAGCTCCAGCGCCGCGGACTAGCCAAGAAGAAATATGCGGGTCCGACGCTGCGGCAAAACCTCAACGCGTGAACGCCCTTGAATTATGGCACGGTCGCGGGCGGACGCCGGTGGTTGCTCGCCTGCTCGTATGCATAGGCCAGCTGAATCATCCTGGCGTCCGAATAGGGTCGTCCGAGAAACGTGATGCCGGCAGGCAGATTGTCGCGCGTGAAGCCTGCCGGCACGACGATCGACGGCACGAAGATCAGAAATGTGTTGAGGTGCGGCGCGCCTTTCTGATCGACGAAAGGCGGATTGACACCGTCCTTGATCAAGGTTGGCTGATGCTCCACGGCCTTGTGAACAATGGCGTCGAGCCGATGATCGGCCATGACTTTCAAAATATTGGTCATCAAAGTCTCTCGCGCGCGCAGATAGTCGAGCTGTCGCTCGTCGGAGCTGTTGGCAAACCAACGCCGGCGCACGCTCTGGGTGACGTCAGCGAATAGCGGCGAAGCCATCGCCTCCGCACGCGTCGGAAACGGCGTCTTGCCGCCCTTGAAATACAGTTCGTAGGACGCATCGTCGTCTTCGATGCTGCGGGTTCGTGTCGCCAGCAGCGCGTTGAGATCGGGAATGACGACAGGGTCGACGATTTCGGCGCCGGCCGCACGCAACTCGCCGAGCGCGCGATCGAACACTTCGCCGACCTTCTTGAAATCCTCACTGTCGGGCTCCGATGTAAAGCCCATCGGTTCGCGCAGGATGCCGAGGCGAGACCCCTTGAGCGCGGCGCGATCGAGCCCCATCGCGTAGCTCTCCGCCGCGTGGCCAACGCCATGGCTCGTCACCGGATCGTCGGGATCATAGCCGACCATGCAGTCCAGCAACTTGGCGAGATCGGTGACGGTGCGCGCCATGGGCCCGAGCGAACCGTTGATCGTGGGCCAGCCGCCGTAAACGCCGCCGCGGCTGACGAGGCCCATGGTCGGGCGCATGCCCGCAATGCCATTCCAGATCGACGGCCGGCGGATCGACGCAAAGCCCTCCTGCCCGACCGCGACCGCGCAGAAATTGGCCGACACGGCAGCGCCCGATCCACCTGACGAGCCGCCGCAGGTGCGCTGCAGATCGTAGACGTTGCGGGTCGAACCGAACAGCGAGCCATGCGTATCGCCGCCGCCGAGTTCACCCAAAGTGGCTTTGCCGAGAAAGATCACACCGGCTTGCTTGAGTTTGGCGGCGACGAAGCAGTCGTGCTCCGGCCTGTAATCTTTGAACAAGGTCGAGCCGAGCGTGGTCGGCAGTCCCTTCAGATCGGCCTGATCTTTCATCAGAACCGGAATGCCGTGCAGCGGGCCGACAAATCCGCCCTTGCGAAAGGCGTCATCAAGCCGGTCGGCCTCTTCCAGCGCCGTCGGGTTGAGCGAAATTACGGCGTTGATGGCCGGGCCCTGCTTATCGTAGGCCGCGATCCGATCGAGATACATTTGCACCAGCTGCCGCACCGTCAGGGTGCCAGCCTTGTAGGCGGCATGGATGTCGCCGATCGTCGTTTCGACAAGGTTGAAGGATGGCAGCGACAGCTGCTGTGCGGACGACATCGACGTGTCTCCTTTGATGTTGTTGGACGGCAGTGTACGCGGCGCGGATCGCCATGTCGCGCCGCCGGACGCCTCGACATCAGGTCCGGATCGCTTCAGAGAGCAGGCCTGTTATGCGTATCGAGGATGCTATCCCTCGTCAGGAAGCTGAAGGATCTCGTAGCGGTGCGACAGACGGCGATCGAGCACCGGGTCGCTCAGCTCCATCGCAAACGATCCCGAATAGGAAATGCCGCCGTGAACCGCGCTGGTGCCGCAGAACATTGCTGTGCCGACGGGAAGGCGATCGCTCCCCGTGTAGAGCGAGATGAGTTCCTCCGGCGCGCGCATGCTCGTCACCGAACATTCCTGGTAGAGGCGCGGCTTGCCGTCATCTCCGGGCACGTAAGAGCGAAGCATCAAGCGATCCCAGTGCGGCTTGACCTCGGAATAGTACCAGAGCTGCGCGCTCACCGGCTTGGCGCACATCTGCTTGGATCGCGTCACGTTGACGGTCTCAGCCTGCCGGTCGGTATGGTCGGAGCCGACCCCAACCCATAAACCATCGTCGAGCGCGTAGAGGACAAACTCCACTTCACCGCTCGATTTGTTGCCGACCGTCTCGATCTGCGGGCCGGTGGTCAGCAGCGAGACGGAGTTGCGATAGAAAATCGGCACGCTCTTCGGCGGCGCAACGCCGATGTCCGCCAGCTCTTTGATGTGCGCGTTCAGCGCCGCGGTATCCCGGCCGGTCCATCCCGCAACCACCAGTTTCGTCACGGTCGCGAGGTCGAGAGTTCGCTCTTTGGGCATCCTTGTTTTCCATTCCAATTCACGCGGGAGATTCCGCCGCGCACAGTCGTTGTTATTCCATTGTGATGGGTCGGGGTAACCCAAAGCAGCCCTTTAAAATCAATGAGCGAGCGGTTTTGCCACCCGAAAGGGCGCCTCGCAACCCGGCATTTGTCCCGCCGTAGGGGAGCCCCAAGGCGCAAAAAGGTCGCCGACAGAACTGCCAAAAGCAGTGGCCGCCTTCGTTGGCCGCGTTAGGCCACGCGCACGTGGCCAGAACGAAACAATCAACTTTGCCTTGCCGACACGGAATCGCGGCGGCTTCGGCCGGACAGCCGCAAGGCGACATACTATCTATATACCAATGGTCGCGTGACAATCCGACGCACAATCATAAATTTAGTTGCATCTCGTGGAGCGACCCTGCAACTCATGGTAGTTATCGCGATGCGTTCGGAGCGTTGGGAATGCGGAAGGCGTGGTTTGTGTTGCCGGTTCTGGTTGCAGGTCTGCAGTGGTGGATGGCGAACGACATCATTGTGCAATTACCGGTGCATCGTATTACGGATGGCAGCGATTACATCGGCGAGAGCTGGTTGTTCCTTACGCGGGCGCATTGGTACTCCCATTTGCATGCGACGTTGCTCTACGGACTCTATGCTTGGTTTCTCAGCTTCTTTCACATTCCGGGCCTGCAATGGGCGACGGCCGGCAATTCGCCTTTCGTCATTCCCGTGTATCGAGCACAATCAATAATCTTAGCACTGGCGACGTTCACATTTCTGTCGGTTGCCGGGGTCACCCAAAAGACGCTTTTGCAACGCGTAGCACTTTGCATCGCGCTCGGCGCCGTCATGTTAAGCCCGATGGTATTTGTTTGGCCAGCAGCGCTGTTGATGAAATCGTTGACGCTTTCGGCGGTTCTCATTTGTATGTCGGCGGCTCTTGCCGTAGACGCCGACATACCTCATTCCAAGCTGTTGCTGGCAGCTTGCAGCTGCCTCATTGTCCTCGCCCGGGATCCGCTCATAGCTTTCGTGACGTTGTTTGTCGCCTTGACAATGATTAGCGAGCTGGTGACGACGCGGCGCGTCGTTTCGCTGTTGATGTTTGGCACCGTGCTGGCGGTGGCGATGACGCGGATTGCACTAATCGAGCGCGAGCATGGTGACAAGTACATGCAGCCGCTTGCCAACGTCATACAGCTTCGCATTCTGCCCGATGAAAGCCGGCGTGACTATTTCGCGCGACACGGCATGCCGCTATCGGCTCCAGTCATGGAACGAACAGACAAACCGGCTCAATACAAGCAATCACTCTGGAAGCCCGATGCGGAGCTATCGCCAGGATATGCTGCTTGGCGCGATTGGCTGATGCATCGCGGCTTCGGCGTGTACGGCCAATTCCTTTTGTCTCATCCGGCCTATGTGCTGCGGGCGTTCGCCTGGTCGCCGAACCACGGTCCGCAGGACTTATCGGCGCATGATGTTTTCTTTTCGATTGCAGACCTGTTTTCAACGCCGATGCCATCGGGTTACTGGCTTGAGCTGTCGCCACTGCCACATTGGCTCGGCGCATTCCTCCTAGCACCCCTGGGATGGCCATTCGCCGCGCTCTGTTTCGTTGGCCTGTGCATCGGGCATTTGCGAGCACTGGCAAACCGCCGGCCGGTGCGCGCGGTCGATTCGTTCGCGCTCGCCGCGTTCCTGTGCATCGTGCCGACCTATCACGCGGACGGCCTTGATGAGTGGCGCCATTGCGTGCCGCTGCTCATCGCCATCTATGCTGCGTTCCCTGTCATCGCTCTGCGTTGGCTTGGTTCGGGGTATGGCGTTGCGATGCGCGCGCTTGTGAGCGGAGGGACGCGCGGCCGGCATACTGGATTCACCATCATTGAATACAGCGCAATCGGCTTTGCCTTCGCCGTGGCGTGCGCTTGTGTCTATTGGGGTGCGAGCGTCATCCGATATTGACGGTCGAGCGCATCGAAGTGGAATTGTTTTGCTCTTTGCCTTGCGCGCCGTCCACGTCTTTCAGTTCGATATGAGCGGCTCGCCGCGCGAACCACGTCGGCCGAGTAAACCTGCAACAAATCTTCCGTCACGAGAGACGGCGGCGAGTTGCGGGGAGGAAATCGGGTGTCTCAAACAAGTCCGGCCGCAGCTTTCCCGGCTTGTGGGGGCGAGCGAACTCCAGTCAAAATCCGCGCGAGACTGACCCAGCCGCGAACCGGCATCCCCAGCGTTGACTATAGTCGCCATGTCACTACGGGCGACCGAAGCTTGAGGCAAAGTCACCCGGGCAATTTGCGCCTTACCGCGTCAACTGAGAATGGTTCATATTTGCCAATACAATTCGCGAGTGGATTAAGGCCGATGAACGGCGCCAGATTGCTGAGTTCGTCGGGGTACATTTCTAGACTGTGCTTCCCCCCGCTTTATAGATCTCGAAAAAATGGACATTTTTAGAAAGTGGTGGGCCCGGGAGGACGGAACGCATTCAAGCCAAAATGTACATCTTGTGCCTATTTTATGCAGGTTTACCATGTCGCCAATATTGTCGCCAATGCACTGCCGCCAACGCCCGTCGCCAACTATACTCTACTCGCTAGGAGTTTCAGCCATGGCGGCGGCGAGAGCAAGGCACGGCAGTTACCTTTTTCAGCGCGGCTCTATGTGGTGGATAAAACTTCGATCCCCCTCCAGCCGTATTGAACGCTCGCTCGGCTCGTCCGACCGCCGGGAGGCGGAGATAATAGCAGGGCCGATGATAACGGAGCACAAGCGCGCGCTGCTCGCGGCGAGGCCCCATCTGGAAACGATACGCAAATTCGAGCCCGGCGAGCACGCTGGTCCCGACGGCGGCAAGATCGTCGCAAATGAACGCGAATTGATCTATCTCGACCACAACGGCGCATACCTACGCTCTGAGCCGAATACCGGCCAAATGATCGTCCCCCCCTACCCACAGTCGTCGGCGCGAGCCGTCGTCAAGTTTGTACGTTCGCTAGACCTCGAACCGCGACCAACCGTGGCAGTTAAGAACGAGGACGACGCCATCCTTGAGGACTATCTGAAACGCCAAAAAATTGCCGGCCCTTATGAGCGCGAAGCACGAGCGACTTGGGCGCTGTTCAAATCGCTGTGCGATAAACGATTGAAGGATGCGGATTACGATGACGGTCGCAGGCTTGTCCAACACTTTGAGGCCCAAGGCCTGAAACGAGCGACTATTGAAAAGAAAATCGGATGGCTTCGCGCCGCCGTTGGGCAGAACATGAGAACTAAGAACGGTTTGAAGTTCAATCCGTTCAGCAACGTCATTTCCAAACCCAAACCAGGCGATAGTATGAGGCGGCTTCCGCTCGACGAAGCGGACATGAAGAAGATCAGGGGCAACCTCCACCTGCTCAGCGAATCCGATCAATTGTTGCTGCGCATTTTGGCGGCAACAGGCATGAGGCTGTCGGAAGCATTCGAAATTGACGGCGAAATGAAAGAAGGCGGCGTGCGGTATGTGATGGTCGGCAAAAAAACCGAACAATCATTGCGCCGGGTACCGCTACCCGCATCCGTGTTGCCGTACTTGCCGACGAAGATCATGGGACCATTGTTTGTGAGCAAGCACGTGGACCCGCCTGACATGGCGTCAAAACGGCTCGGCCGGTTCCTAGATGACATCGGGATTACGGACCCGCGCAAGGTGCTCCATTCACTGCGGCACAGAGCGCAAGACCGGTTACGCGCCGCTGCCTGCCCCGAAGATATACGTTGGGCGCTGTTAGGCCATGAAGAGAAAACCGTCGCGGCGGGCTACGGCGAGGGCTTCCCGGTCCCGATGTTGAAGAGGTGGATCGACCGCATAGGGGCATAAATTAAATGGGCGTCGGGCTGACCGCGAACAGAGGAAAAAATGACCTAAACGGGGGATTGCGACCGGCGGCGTACGCCCGTTGCGGAGCAAACGCCGCCGCCGGACGGGACCGAGAAAATCGATCGCTTCGCTGATTCTTTCTCTTGTCACCGATCTCGTAATCACCTTGGTGCGGCAAGCTCTGTCTCCTTGATCCCGAGCGTCAGAACGGTCGATGTAAATGGAGCAAGTGAGTTACGTTGGGAAAACCAGCAACGCTCGTGGGAACTCCGATTGTGATAGCTGACCAGCACTCCCCTGATTCATCGATGCCTGAGGCTAAGATCGAGATCCGCCTCAGTCGCTTGGCGCAGCTGTTCAATTCCCTCGACCCATCTCCTTTTACGACCGTGACCTCGATCAGGATGCCGAGGAATATATCATCGGTTCGGCGGAAGAAGCCGCGCGCCAGCGCTGCGGCTCGTGATCCATCTGCCGTTGATCAAGTGCCGCAAGTTGGTGCGCACGATCTCGGCGAGGCGATCCACAATTATTTTTCGTACCGTGCGGCGCACGAGGAAAGGCGGCTCCGCATCTTGTTTCGCGACGGCCGCATAGCGCTCGTAACCGGGTTGATATTTTTGCTTTGCTGTATGCTGTTGCGGCAACTAGCGTTCTCTTTCGAGCCCGGTGCAGTTTCCGACATTGTCCGGCGAAGGCATGCTGATCATCGGGCGGGTGGCGATGTGGCGACCGCTGGAGATCTTTCTTTACGCGTGGGTTCCCATTCGACGCCGTTGCCGTATCCTTGCCGAGCTCGCGAAAATGCCGGTCTCCATTGAGGCCAAATGAGGATAGTCAAAGCGAACCCGGACGCCGTCTTACGAGGCGACCGGGCCGCAAAACGCGCTGACGCGGCGCGTACAATCAACCCGCTTTAACCGCGATCTTCTTTTCCGCCTTTTGTGCTTCCGCACTTTTCGGCAGCGTCACCGAAAGGACGCCCTTCTTGAAGGTGGCTTCAATCCTGTCGGTATCGACGCCATCGGGCACCTGGAACGAGCGCTCGAACGAGCCGAAGTTGCGCTCGCGCTTGCAATAATCCTTCTTCTTTTCTTCTTTCTTTCTCCTCCTGCTTTTCGCCCTTGATGCAAAGCACGCCGTTGGCGACCTTCACCTCGACATTTTTCTCGTCCATGCTGGGCAATTCGGCGGTGATCTCGTAAGCCTTATCAGTCTGCGAGACATCGACGGCCGGCATTGTACCCAAAGCCGCCTCGGCACGCCGGAACGGCGCGGCATCGAAGAGTGAGCTGTGGAACGGACGCCAAAGGCCGCCGCCGAACTGGTCAAACACGCGGTCGATTTCCTGGCGCAGGCTCTCAAACGGCCCCCAGACCTGCGGCGGCGCCGGCGACTGCTCAGACTTCACGGGTAAGTTGCTGGTGGTTTCAGCCATGACACATCCTCCGTTGAGATTAAAACCTGAATTATTTAGCGCCGGTCGCATCCGCCCAAGTTGATATAAATCAAAGACCTTTCAGGTTGCTGCGACGATAATTCATCGATTGGGCGGTTTGATCGTACTCGCATGAAAGACGCGATGACGGAGCAGAAAATGCAGACGGAACCTGAAATCGACTTTCAAGGCATGAAAGCATCGACGGCAATCGAAGCCGCGATTGGGCAGCGCGTGGCTGAACTCGAACAACGCTGGGGCCGCATCACCGCATGCCGGGTTGTGGTCAAGGCGCCAAGTGGGCATCACCGCACCGGCGGGCTCCATGAAGTCCATATACACCTGTCGCTTCCGGACGGCCGCGAGGTGAACGTGACAAGAACGCCAACGGCCGATGAACGGCATGCCGATGTAACCTTCGCCATCGACGACGCCTTCAGGCATGCCCGCCGGCAGTTGCAGGACCAGGTTCGTCGCGCTCAGGGACAGGTCAAGCAGCACGGGGCGTCGCAGATCGGCACCGTCGTACGCATAGATCCATCAGGCGAGTTCGGCTTTTTGGAGAGCCTCGATGGGCAAGAGATCTATTTTCACAGCAACAGCGTCCTCGATGACGAGTTTTCGCATCTACGCGTCGGTTCGCGCGTGACCTACGCCGAGGAGATGGGGGATAAGGGCGCGCAAGCGAGCACCGTGCGGGTGCTGGGCAAACATTTGCTGAGAACGTGAAATAGGTCGAACGGGACGTGGTCGAACGTTCCCTGCCTGCAACGCTGCCGACCAAACAAACGTTTGCATCATATGGCAGAAATTACCGCACCTACCCGGGATCGTTCGATCGAGCGCCAGCACATGGTCGCCTTCCAGCTGGCCAAGCGAGGTGTCACTGACCCGCGCGTGCTGGAGGCCATGCGACAGGTGCCGCGCGAGGCTTTCGTTGGCGCGGGAATGGAGGAATTTGCCTACGAAGACGCTCCGCTCCCCATCGCGGCAGGCCAGACTATTTCGCAGCCGTACATCGTCGCGCTCATGGTCGAGGCCGCCCAGATCAAACCGGGCGATCGCGTCCTCGATGTAGGCACTGGATCGGGCTACGCGGCGGCGGTTCTAAGCCGATTGGTCGGCAAGGTCTTCAGCGTCGAGCGACACCGCGATCTGGCCGACGGTGCGCGAAGGGCGCTGAAGGGGCTGAACTACGCCAACGTCGAGGTGCGGCATGGCGACGGGACTTTGGGATGGGCCGATGCAGCACCCTTCGATGCGATCCTGGTCGCTGCAGGCGGTCCTGGAGTTCCTGAAGCATTGCGACGTCAGCTCACGATCGGCGGCCGTCTTATCATTCCGATCGGTGAAGTTGGTGCCGTCCAGGAACTGGTGAAGGTGGTCCGCGATGGCGAAGATCGCTTCCACGAGGAGGATCTGGGACCGGTTACCTTCGTACCTCTCGTGGGCGCGGCCGGCTGGACAGAGCCGACTGTGGACGCAGCGCCAGTGTTCGAAAAACTGTGGCCCCGGCGGCGCGCCGTATCCGCCCGCGCTCCCTCGGCGACCGACCGCATTCGCGAGGCCGCGGAGCCTTTGCCGGAACCCGACGATCCGGCATTCGGCGCGATATTTGATCGTTTCGCCAACGCTCGCGTCGTTTTGTTGGGGGAGGCAACCCATGGCACCTCGGAGTTCTACCGCGCCCGGGCGCAGATCACTCGACGGCTGATCGAACGGTACGGATTCAATATTGTGGCAGGTGAGGCTGATTGGCCCGATGCGGCGCGGATCGATCGCTACGTCCGACATAAGGCGGTGCATGTCGGCAGTGGTCCCGCATTCCGGCGCTTTCCCCAGTGGATGTGGCGCAATGTCGAGGTGGCGAACTTCGTCGACTGGCTGCGCTCTCGCAATGCGGCACGGCATCCCAGCGAGCATGTCGGTTTCTTCGGGCTCGACATATACAACATGAGCGCATCGATCGCGGCCGTGATCGCGTATCTCGATCGGTTCGATCCGAACGCTGCGGCGGTCGCGAGGGAGCGCTACGGCTGCCTTACGCCGTGGCAGCGCGATCCGGCGACCTATGGGCGTGCGGCGTTGACAACTGGCTATGCCAAATGCGAGGGACCGGTGTTGCTGGCTTTGCGCGATCTGCTCGACAAGCAGCTTCAGTACGAGGCGCGGGATCGCGACAGCTTCCTCGATGCCGCGCAGAATGCACGGCTGGTTGCATCGGCGGAGCGATACTATCGAGCCATGTACTATGGCACGGCAGAGTCCTGGAATTTGCGCGACCGCCACATGTTCGAAACCCTCAACCATCTGATGGATTGGCGGGGAAGCAATGCCAGAGCGGTGGTGTGGGCGCACAACTCCCATATCGGCAACGCCGCGGCTACCGACATGGGGCAGGCGCGCGACGAGATCAACATCGGCCAGCTCTGCCGAGAAAAGTTTGGCGACGCCGCAGCCTTGATCGGCTTCGGCACTGATCGCGGCTCGGTGGCGGCAGCGGACGACTGGGACGGCCCGATGAAGGTCAAGACCGTGCGTCCGGCTCATCCCGAAAGCTACGAACGTCTATGCCGCGACGCGGCAATCCGCCGCTTCCTGCTTGACTTGCGTGAGGGGCAGCACGACGAGCTGCGATCGTCGCTGATGCGCGCGCGCCTGGAGCGGGCGATCGGGGTCATCTATCGGCCCGAGACGGAGCTCGCGAGCCACTATTTCGATGCGCACCTGCCGAAGCAGTTCGACGGCTACATCTGGTTCGAGGAGACGAGTGCTATCAAGCCATTACCAGCCGAGCCCAGGGAAGGCCTTCCGGAAACCTATCCATTCGGATTGTGAAGGAAGGACGTTACCTTCAACTGTTGCGAGAGGCGCTCAGTCGATTGGTCATCGAACAACCATGACGATGCGGGGTGAGACCCGCGACGCTCGCCGCCTCCATTGATCCAAATCAACGCAAAGAGATCGAATGGGCTGCACAAATATCCACAGCAAAGCATTCGGTGGATGGCGTTGCTATGGCGCAAACTATAGCCCTTCCCAGCCGTACGGCTGAATCCAGCCTCAGCCGTTATCTGGAAAGAAATCAAGCGGTTTCCGATGCTGGAACCGCAAGAAGAATTTATGCTCGCCAAGCGCTGGCGGGAACATGGGGATCGCGAGGCTGCGAACAGACTCGTGACCAGCCATCTGCGTCTGGCAGCCAAGATTGCCATGGGCTATCGCGGCTACGGGTTGCCGATCTCCGAGGTAATTTCGGAGGGCAACATCGGACTAATGCAGGGTGTCAAGCGTTTCGATCCCGACAAGGGCTTCCGCCTCGCCACCTATGCAGTGTGGTGGATCAGGGCAGCAATCCAAGAGTATATCCTACGCTCGTGGTCGTTGGTGAGGATGGGCACCACGGCCAACCAGAAGAAGCTTTTTTTTAATCTGCGCAAGGCGAAGACCAAAATTGCTGCCTTGCAGGAAGGCGATCTTCGCCCCGATCAGGTGCAAGTAATCGCCAAACGGCTGGGTGTCACTGACAAGGACGTAATCAACATGAATCGCCGGATGGGCGGCGATGCTTCGCTCAACGCAACCGTCAGCAACAATGGCGAAGCTGGCGAATGGCAGGATTGGCTTGCCGAAGACAGCGCGAGTCAAGAGACAACGCTTGCCGAAGGCGAGGAATCGAGAAACCGACACGAAGCGCTAGTCAGTGCGCTGGCCGTATTGAATGAGCGCGAGCGCCGAATCTTCGAGGCGCGGCGGTTGACCGAGAACCCCATTACGCTGGAAGACCTCGCCCAGGAGTTTGGCATATCGCGCGAGCGGGTGCGTCAGATCGAGGTACGCGCTTTCGAGAAGGTGCAAGACGCGGTTAAAAGCTGCACTGCCGAGATAGAAACCCCGCTCGCCGCGGCAACAAACGATTGGCCAATGGGCCATTAAACCACGTCAAGAGCACTCGCAAATAAAGATGCCCTGCTCTGCGCTTATTTAGCAGTCGGTGATCTGATCACGCTAGTCGCTTCTTCGCTGCCCGGGCGCGCTCAATTCGGCTTCTTAGCGACCAACTAGCGAGCAGTGCCGGATCTTGTCATATTCACCCGGTTGTAGTAGGAGTTCCCGGGCTGGCCTGCCCCTTTGGTAGGTTCGACCCGGTAGCAGCGTCGATCCCATCTCATCAATTCGCTAAAACGAACAACAGCGGTGCCGGCAGGTCACGCCGGTGATTCCGCCGCGCGCACCTCGGCGCCCCTGCGCTAAGGGATAAAGAACACATCGCGCCGGCCGGAAATGTCGGAGAGAGAGGATGACACAGAGGCCCTAGTCGCCGTGCGCCAACACCCGCCACCGATCGCGAGCTACCCGGTAGCTGATGCAGACACGTGGTGGCGAAACAATGCCTCGGTTCCCCGAGATTGCCCAGAACTATTTCGGCGGGGTCGCACGCTTTGCCGCTTCACTCACAATTGTATAGGCAGCTGCCAATGTCGGCGTCTTGCTCGACACCTCGCTGCCGACGCCAGCGAGGATTTTCATCATCTTGGCGTGTTCGGCGGGCGAAAGCTTGATCAACGTCCCGCCGGCGGACTTCCACTCCCGCAGATATTCGTCGGCCATCTTGCCCGCCATCGGCGCGATCGCCGCATCTTCCTTCGCTGCATCGCTATCCACGAGTTGCTGCAAGTCCTTGGGCAACGCCTCGTACCATTTCTGGTTGACTTCCTCGATGATAAAGATGCTCGGCTGATTGATCTCGGTAACGTATTTCGCTGCATCGATCATGTGGAACTTCACGATAGGTCCGATCCCCGTAATGGAGCCGTCGATGGTGCCTTGTTGAAGTGCCGGCAATACGTCACCCAAGCTCATCGCGACCGGCGTGATACCAAGCCGCTCGAATGCCACGGTTTGGAATGGAGAAGCGAATACGCGGACCTTCTTTCCTTTGAAGTCGGCGACGTCGTGAAGGGGCGTTCTGCTTATGAGCACGTTTGGCGTGGCGTACCACACGCTGAGGCCATGCAATCCTTTGTTGGCACCGAGCCCAAGCATCAGCTTTCGCACCGCCGGGTCGGTAACGAGCCGCTGGCCTTCAACATCGGAGTCGACTAACCCCGGGGCGGCGAGCACTTGGAAGCGCGAGTCGAGACCGACCATGAACTCTGGCGGGATCTGCACGCACTGGATCGAACCGAACTGCGTTCCTTCGATCTGCCGTGGGATCGAACCGAGCTGGCTCGCCGGGAAGACTTGCACTTTGATGCGACCGCCAGAGTCCCTTTCCAGCATTGCGGCGTAGCCATCGATCCAGACATTGGGAATGTCATGAACGGTCGGCGTCGAAATCTTCATCAAATAGGTTTGCTGCTGGGCTTGCGCTTGAGCGGATGACAGTCCCGCCCCAAGCCCAAACACAGCGGCCGCAACAACGCTGCACGCAAGCGATTTGGCTCCTAGAGATCGCATCTCGCCCTCCCAATAGCTGGTTCAGCTAATTTTCGTTCCGTTTTGGGCCCAATCTCACGGTCGGGTTTCCACGGGAGGTCAGTGCACAACTGACGCGAAGCGAACGCAATAGGCCATTTGTCACGGTGCCGCTGATACCCTCCCCGGTTAACGCAAATAATTTGTTTCGCCACCGTGGTGCACCGTGCACCTCCATAACCCAAGAGCATTCTTGGCTCCAACTCGCAAAGAAATTCGCGGCCTATCTGGCGATCGTCAAGCAAGGCATCCTTCGCTCGCACTTCGGCTTTCCGAATTTCTTTGTACCGTTCATCACCACCACCGCTGCCCGGATGAATTCCATGATGGCGCTCGTCGCGCGTCTCACCGCCAAACAGGGCTCCACGATCCTGCTGTTCAAAACCTCCCCACTCTCACTTCACCGACCGCCCACGGCCAGTCGGCGGTCACATGCTCACCGAGCCACGGCAGCGGCTGGGCACCCCCACTTTGCTTCATAAAGGTAGCCGGGAGGGAACTTCTGCGCCCTGGCGAAATTGCCTTGCCAGACTGGAGTAACTCCCATGGACGAAAATCGCGTTGAAGGCACCGCACGCAACATCGGCGGGAAGGTGCAGGAAGGGCTTGGCCACGTAGCGGGCGACCTCGGCACCGAGGCCAAAGGGCGACTGAATCAAGCCGCTGGCACGGCGCAAGACCTATACGGCCAGGCGAAGGACGCGACCACTGACGCCGCCGGGTCGCTTGACCAATGGTTTCGCAGCACGATCGAGACGCAGCCCTATACCGTGGCGATCGCGGTACTCGGTATCGGGTGGGTGCTGGGCCGTCTAAATCGGCCGCTGTAGCGCTAGCAAATGGCAAAAGGCTCGAAGACACTAGGTGTCCAACGGGAACTGGAGCACGAACTCCACGCCGGGAGTTTTGCGTACGATTTGCAGCTTGCCGCGGAGTTGCTGCGCAAAGGAATTCACGAGGCGCATTCCGAGTCGTCCGGATTTCACATCGAATTCCGCAGGAAGTCCGACGCCCTCGTCCCGGACGGAGATCATGGCCCTATCTTCCGAGGTCGGCGACAGTGTCACCCACACCCTGCAGGTTTGCCCGGGGTACGCGTACTTAGCGGCATTCGTGATCAATTCGTTCACGGATAGCGCGGCCGGAATTGCCCGGTCGGTGCGAACCCAGACCCCTTCTTCGACCTCAATATCGATCTTGCAGTTGGATACTGATTCCGCAATGTCGTTACAGATCTCTCGGAGATAAGCGGCCAAATCGATCGCCGCTATTTCATCGCCTCTGTACAAACGGCGATGCGCTCGGGCGATGGCAGTGATGCGGGTCTCGGCCTGTAGAAGCTCCTTCCGTACATCATCGCTTGCAGCACCCGACGAGTGCAAGTGCAACACCGAGGCAACCATTTGCAGGCTATTGTTGACCCGATGGTTCATCTCACGCATCAACATCTGTTGCCGCTCGACCGCTTTTTCGAGATTGTGTTCCATCCGTTGCCGCTCGATCGCCATCCCGAGAATGTTGGCGACTCCACGGAGGAACACGATGTCACTCTCGCTAAATTCGCCTTCCGAGCGGCTATCGACCTCAAGAACGCCGAACGGAGTGTTATCGCCGGCCAGGATAACGTTCACTGCGCGGTGAATGCCATATTGCACCAGCAACTCCGGCGTCCGGAATCGCTCCTCGATATCCAAGTGGTTCGAGATCACCGACTTGCCCGTCTTCAACGCATACCCGGCAGGTGAAGCCGTGTCGGCGCCGACGGTCGCGGTCCCCACCACACCGGGCTGCCAGCCGATGCCGGCGCACACAAGAAATCTATTTTGATCGGGCAAATACTGGAGGACCTTGGCAAACTCTGCCCCCAATCCCTCGGCGGCGAATCGGCTTGCCTGGTCGAGGAGTTCGGGAAACGGAGTCCCCTTCAGGGCGAGGACGCCAAAGTCGGCCAGGATCTGCTGCTGCCGGACCCGCTGCTCTAGCGTCTCCATTGAGAGTTCTACCGGCTGGCTCTCGGCAGGCGGCTCCTCAGCCACGAATTCACGGGTGTTCGGATGATATTTTACTGTGGGCATGATGGACCTTGGCGCGAGCGCCTCGCGCTCTTACCAGTCAGACGTAGAAACCCGTTTCCATCACAGGAAAGGCATGATGTACCTGCGGCCGCGACAAGGCAAATCCCATGCCGATCGCGGGAACTGCAGTTCTCTATCAACTGGCCTGGGCGATCTCAAGCCGGAATTCCATTCGGAACCTGGGTGCCAATGTTGGGTTTGTGACAAAACAACCTCTTAACAGAGCTGAACGCCTCGAATGACCGCAATGGCACCCGCTGTTCCAAGTCTTAAGCCGCTTGTCCTTGTCGTGGACGACGAGACCTTGATAAGGCTGAGCCTCTCCGCAATAGTCGAACAAGCAGGCTTCCGTCCCCTCGCCGCATGCGATGCAAAGGAGGCGATCAGGATTCTTGAAAGCCATGACGACGTACGCGCGGTCCTTACCGACGTACACATGCCCGGTACGATGGACGGTATTGGATTGATCCAGGTCGTTATAAGTCGCTGGCCCGCAATCGTTCCGTTTGTTACCTCTGGAAACACAAGCATTGCGGACTCGCTGCCCATTGGAGTTCAGTTTATTCCAAAGCCGTTCGTCCCCTCACAAATTGAGGCCACACTACGACAGCTCATCGTCCTCGAGTGATCACGCCCGCTCGGCGGACAGGATCAAAAACGGACTTGGCCTAGGAATTTGTTGTTCTAAAATTCGCGGAGAGCTCCATTGTCGTCGGTATTCGGCGATGCACGAAGTAAAGCTACAGACTGACGCCGCGAGGTTGCGAAGTCGAGCCGCCCTGGCAATTCACCGGAGAATTAGCGAGCATTATCTCGCCTTGGCTCGCATGGCTGAGGACATGGCTGAGACCCGCGAAAAGACCCGCGCCATAATTAGCGAAAGCAATGACCTTATTCGACGCGTGAATGCACTGAATGGGGCTCTAATTGGCCGGCCTAACAACCGATTGCCTGAAGCCAAAAGCTGGCACGCCAGTTCCCGGCGACGACATCCTGCTGATGCGGGCTTACACGCCGCTTGTTCGCAAAAAGAAATAGGCTAGTGGCGGCAACGAATTGCCTGGGCGCCTCAAGGCCCTTCGGTTGGCGACAAAATGCTAAAGAGCGAAGCGCTTCAAAGCGCCGCCCGTCCAAATAACACATACGTTCGGTTTATTTCCGCAGTTTCGAGGCAGCTCTTCTCACGGCCGCTTCGCTTGTCGCGCCAGTCACCTTCCTCATGTAGCCCAGCGTCGCGTTCGGCGAGAACTGGGTAATCGGTTTTGAAAGGTTCTTGTTGAGCGTGTCGCTGCGTTTTTGTTGAATCTCGCCGTCCTTGTCCCGGTGCCGATCTAATCCAGGTTCTTTCATAACTCCTCTCCCCTGCGATCCGGCGAATAAGCTAACGCTCCACGGCAACTGAATCAATTCCAAGATCGCGATAACTGCCGCATCGAGCTGATCTCATCGATCATACTGGCGCCTATGGGCCGGTAAGCGCTAAAGTGGACTTTCTATTGAGGAGGGTGCCATGGCCAAGGCAAAGCGACGCGTTGGAAGCAAGACATCGAAGCGCAGCAAAGGGCATGCCGCGCCGAAGCGTAAGAAAGGAGCGAAGCGTGTGGCTCCGAAAAAGATGAAGTCCAAGGTTCGGAAATCGACCCACAGCACCCGAAAAGTGGCGGCCAAAAAAAGAGCGCGCCCAAAATCCGCAGCTAAAAGAGCGGCAGAAGAACTGCCGAGCCAAAAGGCTCAGCTGCCGGTCGACGACACGATCATCGACGTGGTCGATCAGCCGGCCCCAGGCATGGTTCGCGTAACGGAATATGAAGTAGTCCGTACCATTACGCCCGAGCGCGATACGGATTCCGATATGGACTAGGAGTGGAGAAGCTGCCCCGCGCTCGAATTCCGCGCCCCGTTGATCCAGGTCAAGGCGCGCGCGCGCATTCTTCTAACCGCTCCTAATGCTAAGAAAGCAACTTCATATGCCGCGGTGCACACTACGGCGCCTGATTGAAGCGAATTGCACCCCGACAGCAAAATACGGGAGACGCTCCATGCAAGCACAGCCCGTGCAACGCGACTTGCCGCGTATCAGCAAGCAGCAAAAACGACCGGCGAACTCGTGAAGCTCGTCCGCAAGCTGCGTTGGGTTGGGATGCAAGAAGAAGTCGAAGAACTAGAGAACGAATTGCAGCGCCGGCACGCCGCTGAGGCGGACAGCGTTATCGCGAGTTCAGCCGAAACGGACTAGCGGCTGTCTCGTTTCCTCGAAAGTCCCAACCGAAGCTCGTTAAGTGGGCTGCCGCGAACCCCGCGTCAATCGCGGAATTCGCTTAACAACTTTTGGAGCGCCACTTTTCCGGCGCGTCTAGTCTCCGTCATCGAGTCAAAAAGGCTTTTTGACTGCTCAATCGGAGTTTTTCGGCCTGCGCGGTAAATCTCCCATCGCCACGATTTCGGTGGCGGAGCCCTGTGCTTCACGACAACCGAAAAATCCTCATGATCGACCATGCAAGACGCTATCACGCGATAACTCCCCATCCAATCAATATACTCCCCCACCAATACGCCCAGCCGACCTTGCAAGCCGTCCACGAAGCGAGCATCGTGGCGGCGTCCGTGTCACGGACGTGCTGCGCAAGCATCTCCACCTAACCGACGTTGGCGACGACGACCTTTCGGACCCTGTGCAGCGCGAATAAAGTAGCCAGCGCCGTGACCGTGTGCGCCCATGACGCCTAATGAATCCAAAACACTCAAGAAGGGTTCGTGCCTGTATTGGCGGGGTGATCCCACTGACGCAGGCGTCGTAACCGACACGACTTGGGATGCGGTCACGATCACCTGGAATAATGGGCACGTTGCCCGAGTACTCCGCGGCGATATGCGCGAAATAGAGCAAACGCCGACAAAGCCGCACACGGTATAGCGGCAGCCAAACCGATCTCCTCCCGTCTGGCGCTGGCCTCCCTCCGAAGGCCGCGCGCAGAGTTCTCGCCACTAGCTCTAATTTTTGCTAGCCAATCTTGCCGACAACTTTATTGCAGCAAACGCCGCCGTTGAAACCAATCGTACAGCTCTGCGCAAGATGATAGTGTACCTCTGTCTGGGAGGCGCATATGGTACAGCTGAAGGCGGCAATAGTTTGCATTATGGTCCTCTACGGCGTGGACGCGTTTTTATTTAACGGCTGGTACTTTGCGACCACCGAGCAAATAATTGCCACCGCGCAACCAATCGACTGGTAGCTCAACGCGAGCTCCGTCGTTACCACGATGATCACCAGCGTTTCCTCCGCGGTTCATCAGAGCCGCCACACCCCACCGACATGCAGGGCAGCATCACATGGTAGCGCGTTACTTGTCATGGCTGCTATTGCGGCCATCTCGAGCATGGCGCTTGCCCAGCCTAGCTCGGCTCCTCAGCCGCGTCACCACATGCAACCTCGCCGCGCGCGGACGCTAATTGGAACACCGATCACTTCCATCTCGGATACGACGATGGCGTGTGCCACTTCGTGCACGTCTTCAATTTCAAAACTCACGATATGCATCTTGCATGGAAGCCGGCGTCCCGCCCGCGGTAGGGATAAGATGGTTTCGGGCAGCAGGGGGAATTCCACCCGCAATGTTCGAACGGCTAAGCCGCTTTCGGGACGTTATCTCTGATTCGCTGAGCGGGAGGAGATCTGATTACGCTCGTTCGCTTCTTCGCTGCCACGCGCGCGCTTAATTCGGCTTCTTAGCGAGCAGTGCTGGATCTTGTCATATTCACCCGGTTGTAGTAGGAGTTCTCTTGGCTGGCCTGCCTTTGGTAGGTCGGTGCTTCGGGTTCAACTCCCGGACTGGCGAGGGGCCGCCACAGGCGGCCTGAACGGGTCACTGATCAACGCCACGGTCGTGAAAGCCTAGGGAGCCTTAGCCTCCCGTTGGAAGCACCCGCGCAAGATGGCTCATCCTCTTAGTCGAGGAGCCATTGCCATGAGCGACGCCACCGACAGAACACTACTCGGCCGCATGACCGAGCGCGCCCCCACGCCGCTCGCCGCGAAGCGACTTGTTTACAAGGGCGAGGAACTCCGCCGCAAGCGCGAAGGAACTTGGGACCCCACAACGATGGTGAGCGCAACCTCGCCAGAGGGCGGGGCGTTGCGGGCGCACCAGGCATCGCTAGAAAACGTGACTGTCGCTCAAGAAATCGCGGTCGAGCGGCTCAAGAACGAGACGCCTCCGCACGAGCCGACATCGCAACCCACGCCGCTGATGACGACCGTTGAGAACGAAACGACGAAAGCCGAGCTGCTGCCGCCCCCTAAGACGGTCACGAGTGGGGCCGAGGGACCTAAAACTGGGCCGCTGCCGCGTGCCGAGACTGCCACGACTGAACCCAAGGGATTAAAAGCAGAGACAACTCTACCTGGAAGGACGGGCCGCAAACGGGGTCGGAGCGCCAGGCAACTCGGGAAGCAAAAGCCGCCAGCGGGGGGGATCGCGAAATCCACCCCAAAGCTTTCGCCAAAGATTATGCGAATTGTCCTCAACAGCCTCAGGAAATATCCCTTCCTATGGTACGCAGCCAGCAAGGCGGGCATTCACCGCAAAACACTTGAATATTGGCTCAAGCGCAGCGCGGCCGGGGACGCTGGATACGACCTCAAGTGGGAGGGCCTTGAACGGAGATTTCACGAACACTGCGAATCAGCAATCGCCGAGGCACGCCAAATACTAGACGACGAGTTGCTCCAAAGGGCATTGGGCTACGATAAAGTTCTGACCCGTCGAGGCCATGTGATGTACAAGATCGACCAGGACCTCGCGGGGCGCGGTTTTCAAGGACCTGATGCCTATCTGAAGGATGAGAACGGAAACGCTGTGCCAGAGACCGTTCGCAAAGTGGACACTAAGGCGCAGCAGTCTATCTTGAAGAGGTTCCGTCCCGACAGGTGGGGCGGGCAACCGAAGATAGAAGCTCCGCGCGAGGGCGGCGTACTCATCATCGGTGGCGTGACTAAGAAGCCCAAATATAATACGGCCAGAAGCATCGAGGCCAGGAGGTGGAAGGCGGATTTGAGAAGGGTTCGGGAGGAAAAAGATTAATTTCCTCAAGAATTTTCGAACAACGCCGATGAAAGCGGAGAAAAAGATAAGCATCTCCATAAGCTTGCACTCTGGTTTCGCTATCTCGACAGAAAACGGAAAGCCGGCGAACGCGTTGCATGCCGCATTCGACGGTTTCTTGTCTGAATAATGATAGAGTCGCTGCACGATCCACTTGCTGACGCGTAGCCGTCCTTTGGAAGCAGACTCTTTTGTAGACTAAGCTTGCGCAAGGGCGACCGGTCAGCAGTCGCCCTTGTTTCCCTTGATTCCGCCGCGCGCACCTCGGCGCTCCTGCGCCAAGGGATAAAGAACACATCGCGCCGCCCGGAAATTTCGGAGAGAGAGGATGACACAGAGCCCCCCTGCCCGTGTCGATCGCGGCCACGGCGAAGCGGTTCGACCCGGTAGCAGCGTCGATCCCATCTCATCAATTCGCTAAAACGAACAACAGCGGTGCCGGCAGGTCACGCCGGTGATTCCGCCGCGCGCACCTCGGCGCTCCTGCGCCAAGGGATAAAGAACACATCGCGCCGCCCGGAAATTTCGGAGAGAGAGGATGACACAGAGCCCCCCTGCCCGTGTCGATCGCGGCCACGGCGAAGCGGTTCGACCCGGTAGCAGCGTCGATCCCATCTCATCAATTCGCTAAAACGAACAACAGCGGTGCCGGCAGGTCACGCCGGTGATTCCGCCGCGCGCACCTCGGCGCTCCTGCGCCAAGGGATAAAGAACACATCGCGCCGCCCGGAAATTTCGGAGAGAGAGGATGACACAGAGCCCCCCTGCCCGTGTCGATCGCGGCCACGGCGAAGCGGTTCGACCCGGTAGCAGCGTCGATCCCATCTCATCAATTCGCTAAAACGAACAACAGCGGTGCCGGCAGGTCACGCCGGTGATTCCGCCGCGCGCACCTCGGCGCTCCTGCGCCAAGGGATAAAGAACACATCGCGCCGCCCGGAAATTTCGGAGAGAGAGGATGACACAGAGCCCCCCTGCCCGTGTCGATCGCGGCCACGGCGAAGCGGTTCGACCCGGTAGCAGCGTCGATCCCATCTCATCAATTCGCTAAAACGAACAACAGCGGTGCCGGCAGGTCACGCCGGTGATTCCGCCGCGCGCACCTCGGCGCTCCTGCGCCAAGGGATAAAGAACACATCGCGCCGCCCGGAAATTTCGGAGAGAGAGGATGACACAGAGCCCCCCTGCCCGTGTCGATCGCGGCCACGGCGAAGCGGTTCGACCCGGTAGCAGCGTCGATCCCATCTCATCAATTCGCTAAAACGAACAACAGCGGTGCCGGCAGGTCACGCCGGTGATTCCGCCGCGCGCACCTCGGCGCTCCTGCGCCAAGGGATAAAGAACACATCGCGCCGCCCGGAAATTTCGGAGAGAGAGGATGACACAGAGCCCCCCTGCCCGTGTCGATCGCGGCCACGGCGAAGCGGTTCGACCCGGTAGCAGCGTCGATCCCATCTCATCAATTCGCTAAAACGAACAACAGCGGTGCCGGCAGGTCACGCCGGTGATTCCGCCGCGCGCACCTCGGCGCTCCTGCGCCAAGGGATAAAGAACACATCGCGCCGGCCGGAAATTTCGGAGAGAGAGGATGACACAGAGCCCCCCTGCCCGTGTCGATCGCGGCCACGGCGAAGCGACTTGCCGTCGGCTACCGGCGCCGCGATCGGCGACGATCCCGAGCTGATGTCCTCACTGGCCTTGATCTTGCGCATTGAGGGACCGTCGAGTTCGAGCCGGTAGGCGTTGTGAACAATGCGATCCAGGATGGCGTCCCCAAGCGTGGGCTCGGCAATGACTTCAAGCCAAGTTGCCACGGGGAGTTGGCTGGTGATCAGGATGGAGCCACGGCCGTAGCGATCCTCGACGATTTCCATGAGATCGCGCCGGTTGTCTGGCGGAGAGCCGATCGGGTCCCCAATCGTCGAGCACGAGCAGATCGACCTTGACCAGCATGCGGAACAATCGCGGTAAGCGACCGTCGCCGTGGGCGAGATCGAGATCGGCGAACAGGCGCGGCACCCGCGCGTAGTGGACGCTATAGCCATCCCGGCAAGCCTTCTGGGCCAGCGCACAGGATAACCACGATTTGCCGACGCCGCAGAGACCAGTGACAAGAAGATTGCGGTGATCCGCGATCCAGCGAGAGGTCGCTAACTGCTGGAATAGCGCTTTGTCGAGCCGACGCGGCGTGCGGTAATCGACGTCTTCGATCGCGGCTTGGCTGTGACGCAGCCGGGCGGTGCGCAGCCGGGTTTGGAAGCGCCTGGTGTTGCGATCGGCGGCCTCGCGATCGAGCAACAGCGCCAGCCATTCGGCGTGGGCGAGATTGCGGGCCTGCTCTTGCGCTTCGAGTTCGACAAAAGCCTGCACCATGCCGTCGAGCTTGAGTGCTCGCAGCTGGTCGAGGGTGGGATGGTGAGCATTGTTTGTCATCTCCTTCAATGGAGAGGTGGGGCCGCGGATATTGTCGTGCGCAATCGCAGGCCCGTCCGCGGGCGTTACAGGCCGTCGGCGATCGAGGTCGTTTTTGAGGATCGAGTTAACCGAGCTGTAGCAGCGCGCTCCGATCTCGATGCCCGGCCGCAGGCGGCTTCGAGCCGTTCACGCCCATAGCTCTTGGCGAGCCGGACGATGCCGACGCAGGCGCGGAAGCCTTGCTCAGGATGTGCGCGCTCGCGCAGGATGATCTCGACCAATGCCACAGTGTGGCGGCCGATCGCGCCGGCCTGCCGGCGCAGGCGCTCCTGCGTCCAGTCGGCATAGCGCTGGTGGCTCGACGGCATGTGCTCGCGTACCGTCGTATGCTTGCGATTTGACGATGAGCGCACATGCGCGGCAACTCGCTTGCCGCGGTGGAAGACTTCGATGGTGCGCGCGGTGATGCGCGCCCACACCTTCTCGCGCAGCAGCGGGTGCGCACCGAGTAATAGTGCTTGTCGATTTCGACGTGGTAATCCAGCCCGACCCGGCATTGCTTCCATTCGGCAAAGACGTAGGTTCGACCGGCAACGACTTGAGCGTCGATCGCTCGATCTCCTCAACAACGCACAGCAGCTGGCGCCGAGATAGCGCGTCACGCGATTGTTGATCTGCTCCACCAGCTCGGCGATGGCCACGTTCAATGCCGAGAGCGTGAAGAACTGACAGTTGCGCAGCTTGGCAATGATGAAGCGCGTCGCAATTTGAACCGCCACCTCGACCTTGGCTTTGTCACGGCCCGGTACGGCCGTGCCGGGATGATGGCGGTGCCATAATGCGCCGCCATTTCCGCGTAGGTTCGATTGACCTGTGGCTCGTAGAAGCAGGCCTTGGTGATGCCCGAGCGCAGATTGTCAGACACCACCATCGCCGTGACCCCGCCGATGAACGCAAAGGCACGCGTATGGCGCCGATCCAGTCGGACAGGCCCTGCGTCCAGGTGGCCTCGGCATACGTGTAATTCGATGCGCCAAGCACGGCGACAAACAGCTGGCCGTCCTTGCCTCGCCGGTCGATGCGTCGATTACCGTGAGCGTCGTGCCGGCGTAATCGACGAACATGCGTTCGCCGGCGACGTGGTTCTGCCGCATGGTCGGCGACAGCCGCGTCTCCCAGGCACGGTAGAGTTCGCAAAAACGGCTATAGCCGTAGCCGTCGGGATGAAACACAGAGATCGGCGGCCGGTCCGTCGGAGAACGCCACTCTCGCACACGTAGAACCACCACCAAATTGGTTAACCCGCCTCCGATTCCACTGAACCAGCGCCGCCGCCATCGTCGGGCGACCCGCAATTTGCTAAAAAGGAAGTCGGCCCGCAGCCGGCCCGAGCGGGTCTGTCTGCTGACCGTGTGCCTGTCGGCGCGTGGCACCGCCGCACGAAGGGATAAAGAGCAGCATCCCGTCAGTTCGGAATCTCAGAGCGTACGCGCGATTGCCGCCTGACCTACACAGGATGACTTCTGTCCACGCTGACGCGCAGCCGGCGACAAAACATTACAAACCTACAGAGGGCATTTGCTCGAACTGGCTTGGAGCCGTGGGCGCACGCTCCAGCGCAGTGAGAAAACGGTCGGCCCAGTGTTGGATGTCGTTGTGCGAAAGCACCCGAAACATCAACTCGTGCCGCTCGCGCCGCTCGGCCAGCGGCATCGATAGCGCCTGCCCGATTGCCGCCGCCACGCTGTCGGGATCGTAAGGATTGACCAGCAGGGCCGCTTTGCATTCCTGAGCTGCTCCAGCGAACCGCGACAGGATGAGCACACCCGGGTCATCGGGATTCTGCGAGGCGATATATTCCTTTGCGACAAGGTTCATACCGTCCCGCAGTGGGGTTACGAGCCCGACACGTGCGGCGCGATAAAGGCCCGCAAGGGTCGAGTGGCTGTAGGCACGGTTGACGTAACGGATCGGCGTCCAGTCGGCCTCACCGTAGGCGCCGTTGATCCGTCCCGCAGCCGATCCAATCTCTTGCTCGATAGCAGCATATTCCGGAATTTCGGTGCGGCTTTTGGTTGCGATCTGCAGATAGGTCACTTTGCCCCGCCAATCCGGCTGTGTCCGGAGAAACAGCTCGAATGCCGAAAGTCGTTGTGCGATCCCTTTCGAGTAATCCAACCGATCGACCCCAATGATGAGAGCGCGGCCACCCAAACTCCCGATCACGCCCTGAACGAACGGCAATCGCACTGATCGCCGGGCAAGATCGGCAAAAGCCGCGGTTTCGATGCCGACCGGGAATGCGTCGATCCGGACTGTTCTGCCAGTGACAACGAAATTGAAATCGCGGCTATGCAGGCCGCACTCGCGCGTGAGGTAACGACTGAAATTGAAAGCGTCATCGCCGGTCTGGAAGCCGACGAGATCATATTCGCAGAGCGATGGAATGAGACGCTCGTGGTTGGGTAACGCGGTCAATATTTCCGGCGGCGGGCAAGGGATGTGAAGGAAAAAGCCAATCCGATTCTTATGCCCGCGCTCGCGCAACGCCTTGGCCAGCGGAATCAGGTGATAGTCATGCACCCAGACGATATCGTCCGGGCGCAGCACTTCGTGCAGCTCGCGCGCAAAGTGATCGTTGACGCGCAGATAACCCGTCAAATCCCGGCGCGAGAACTCGGCGAGATCGATTCGATAGTGCAGGATCGGCCAGAGCACGCGATTTGTGAAGCCGTTGTAGTATTCCTGGTGGTCCTCTTTGGAGAGATCGAGCGTGATGTATGTAATGTTGTCGCGCACCACCTCTTGCGTAGAGATCTTGGCACGCGTGGCGACCTTTCCGCTCCAGCCGAACCAGATGCCAGATCTGTCCTTAAGTGCGGCCTTGACGGCGACTTCAAGCCCGCCGGCGCGTGCCTTTGCGATATTTTCCGGAACCGCAACTCTATTCGAGACTACGACAAGACGTCCCAATAGCGGACCTCTCAGTGGTACTGATCACCAGTATATCTTCTGAGGACTGCGTGTGTAAGAGCCGATCCGAGAAGTTCTTGAATCTGCAGAATCGGATGTGATTCATTGTTGGGCGCTTGATTTTGTCTTGGGGGGAGCGCCCGATGTGGAAGCCTGAACACCGCATAGCCGCGGACTCACGAACGACCAAATGGCGCGATGACCGCACGTCTGCTCTACCTCAAGAGCTGACATAGATTTGCAGCGCATCAAGCGGCGCGAATGGACGACGCCCGCGGTGCAAGGGAAAAATCGGTCATCTCAGCGAAACGTCGGGTGCGGCCATGTATACGGCCTCACATGATGGTGTCTCCGTCAAGGGCTGTTGTTGGCAGACCGTGATCCAAGGCGGGGCGCTCATTCTGCAGGCTTCCCTGCAAAACCTCACATCCGGTGGGAATTGATCCCAACCACTGTCCCGCATTCGGGACGGGAGAGCTCCAAGAGAACGGCACCACTCTTTGAAAACGGCGTCGACAACACCATGCCGAACAACGGCGACGTTCCCTCGGATCGCCGGACTGCTCCGTTCGCAGCGCAATCCAGATTGCTGTGCCGACTAGGCAGCAGGCGCAGGCTTTAAGATCGCGCCTTCAGGCAACACACCGTCGACGACGAACCTCCACAGCGCAATCAGCAGTTTTCGAGCCAGGGCCACCACCATGATTTTGCGAACACGCTGGCCTGTTGATCTGATCCGTTCGCGGAACCAACAGACCTGTGCGGCGCTGGTAGCGTGTCCATAACCACGCAAGCTCGACCATCACTGTTCTGACGCGCCGATTACCGGCCTTTCCGATGCCCTGCTCGCGATGGATCCCACCACTACTATATGGCGATGAAGCCAAACCAGCATATGACCCTAGCGCCTTGCCATTGGCGAAGTGACGTACGAACGCTTCGCGGACCAGGACCGTCGCGCTCTGAACGCCGATGCCGCGCAGGCCGGTAAGCTGCTGGATCATCTTGCTAGCTTTGTCGGGTATCTCCGTTTCCACCACCGCATCACGTTCACGCTCCAGCTCAGCGATCTGCGAAAGCACCAACTCCAACCGAGCGAGCAAGCGCTTGATCTTGGCGTGTGCATTTGCAGGTAGAGGCTCACCAAGACCAGTCCGCAATTCGGCCAGACGCAGATGTCGGTTTCGGAGCAATGGGTTGTAGTCGCTCACGCCAAGTGTTGCCAGAACAGCTCCGATCCGGTTGGTCAGACCGATGCGCTCTGAGATAAGTTCAGCCCGTTCGCGAATACACCGTCGGGCATCCTCATCGGCTTCGTCGGGAATCGGCACCATCGAGCACACGCGCGGCTCACCTCGCAGCCAAGCGAGAAGTGTCCGCAGCAACAACTCGGAATCAATACCATCAGACTTGGCACGCCGCATCCGACGATCAACCGGCACACTAGAAGGTTGGATAACGCGAACCTCTACCCCATGCTTCATGAGCCAGCGCGCCAACCAGAATCCCGACCATCCAGCCTCATATACAGCAATTACACGCTCGATGCCGCGGCCTCCGGCAGCGGCACGGGTGCGGTATCCGGCAATGGCCGCCAACAATACTTCGGCTTCTGGTTCGATCGTGCGCTTCGCTTTCCTATGCGGCAACCCCGGTACTTGCGCCGCAAGCACCCAACTTTTGTTACTCACTTCGATCGCGAGGACGAGCGTCTTCTCGTAATCCACAGCAGCAGGTATCGGAGCAGCGACTGTCAGCGACATCGAAAAGACCCTTCAGGTTGGGATGGCCGGCAGCCTAGCCGCCGCGCCACCTTCATGGGATCTATGAATGCGGCCGTTATGGCCGCTGGCCCTGATGTGATCCGCTGATCGGGTCCCAACCAACAGCACGTGCCTCTTTGCTCGCGTGGCACATTCGCGGGTTTTCCCGATCGACGGTCTCGACCGTTTCGCATCAATGTCGTCATCACCCCTGCAGTTCTCGAACGCACGGACGCAACTTCATCCTCCATCAACTCCTTGCTTACTCAGACTGCCGCAAGCCGAAGTCTTTGATAGGTTCCGCCCTTGGCCAACAACGCCCAGGCGATACGGGCCATCTTGTTGGCGAGCGCAACGGCAACGACCTTGAATGGGCGTCGCGCCAGCATCTGTGTGACCCATGGATATCTCTGTGGACTGAGCTTGGCACGGCGCAGAAGAGAAACTGCGCCGCCAACGAGGATTCGCCGCAAGTACCGGTCGCCCTGTTTGGATATCGGTCCTAATCTCGGCTTTCCGCCCGTCGAATCTTGTCGCGGTACGAGGCCAACCCAGGCCGCAAAGTCACGCCCCGACTGGAAGGCGGCGGGATCAGTCACGGTGGCCGCAATGGCGGTCGCGCCAATAACCCCGATCCCGGGAATTGTCTCCAGCCGTTTGCTGTCCTGGTTCGAGCGATGCCGCACCACGATCCGCTTCTCGAGCAAGCCGATCGACGTCTGCATGGCCTCAAGCTGCGCGGCCAAAACCACAAGGCTGGCGCGCGCATCGAGCGGCAGGTGCATATCCCGTTCGTTCGCAATGATCGCCAGTAACTCCTTGATCCCTGATCGCCCTTGCGCAGCCGTAATACCGAGCTCAGCCATATGCGCCCGAATGGCATTAATCAGCTGCGTGCGTTGGCGCATCAAGAGATCGCGGGCCCGATGCTGCATTAACTGCGCCCGCTGCTCCGCTGACTTCAACGATACAAAACGCATCGTCGGCCGACGCACCGCCTCGCAGATTGCTGCGGCATCGGCCGCGTCATTCTTGTGGCGCTTGACGTAAGCCTTTACGTCCCTCGCCGGCATCAACCGCACGTCATGACCAAGCTTGGCGAGTTCTCTGGCCCAGTAATGCGACGTGGCGCAGGCCTCTAGGCCGACGAGGCACGGCGGCAGGTCCTGAAAAAACCGCACAACCTGGCCACGCCGCAGTTGCTTGCGGACAACGACCGTCTCGTCGCCATCTATGGCGTGAACCTGGAACACGTTCTTGGCGATATACAAACCGATTGTGGTAATTTGCATGTGGACGGCTCCCTCGTGTGATTCGTCGCAACGATCACCCTACTGGCAATCCGTTGCTGGGAGCGGGCGCCGTCCACCACATCATTAACGACCGACGTGCAATGCAGCAAAAAAAAGAAATTGAAGCGGCGAGGGCGCCGCACCCAGGTCGCTATTATGCGGCGACGCACTCATGATTGCCGTCAGAAGCGGACGACACAGGGTGTCAGCCGGGTAGACCTGCTGCCCTCAGGCCCGAGAGGATAAATTCCCTGTCCTCGACAAATTTGAACGGCAACATCTTGCTGGCAAATTTGATGTCGAGAGCCGGGTTGATGGCACGCATCCGTTCCACGGAGCGGCGGCCGGCGGCGGCCTGCCCCCCTGCCATCTCCGCGGCCGCCCGCAACAATAGCGAGATCAAATGCCGAGGATTAAGCCGCAGGGCATCGTCGGCCCACTGGATCGCTTGCTGCGGTCTGCCGGCAAGCAGATGCGCGATCGCGCCGCCTGGAAGCCAAAGGAACATGCTTGAGTCACGGGGACTGAGGCGCCGCGCACGTTCGAACATCTCCAGGGCGCGTTCCGGCTCCCTGCACAGACAATGAGCAAAGCCGTTGGCGCCGCAAATCCACACCGAATTGGGATTTTTCCTGAATGCGTCTTCATGGCGCGTGACGGCACCATCGAAATCGCGCTCGATCATCAGTTGCCATGCTGCGCGGATGATCTGAATTAACGGGTCCGAAGGATCGAGCTCCACTGCCCGTTGCGCGAATGATAGAGCCTCCGTCAGCAGCGACCGGAGCGGTGCTCCTTGCAAGAGCTGCACGCGAAAGAGATCGGCCCAGCTGGCATAGGCATAGGCCAACGCATAATCTGGATCGAGCTGGATTGCCCGGCGCAAGAAATCGAGCGCCTTGTCGTTGTCGTCGAGGGTGAGAATCCATAAATGCTGGTAAGCCCGTAACACGCAATCATAGGCTACGAGACTGTCAGGCCGTTTGCTGCGCGCATGGCGCACTTCCGCATCGAGAATATGCGGCGCCACGGCGCCAACGATGTTTTCCGATATCTCATCTTGCAAGTCGAATATGTCCGTCAACTTGCGCTCAAAGCGTTCCGCCCAAATATGCGCGCCGGTTTTTGCGAGGATAAGCTGACCCATAATTCGCACGCGGTCGCCGGCCTTGCGGACGCTGCCTTCTAGGATGTAGCGCACACCGAGGTCTTGCGCGATTTGCGCGATACCGACCGAACGGTCCCGGTAGTTGAAGCTCGAATTGCGTGCGATGACGAACAAACTCTTAAATCGCGCCAATGCGGTGATAACTTCTTCCGTCATGCCGTCTGCAAAATAGCCCTGCTCGGGATCGCCGCTCATGTTCAGAAATGGCAACACCGCGATCGAGGGTTGATCGGACAGCGCCGAGCGCGCGGTCGCAGGCTCGGTCCGGATGTCATCGGACGTCGTCTCAGCGGGCTCTGTCTGCTCCTGCACGTTTCGAACGAAGCGCAAGCCTTTGCCGCGAAAGGTCTTGATAAAATGCTGGGTTTCGCCGCTGTCGCCGATGGCGGCTCGCGCCGCGTTGATGCGTGTGGTTAGGGCCGATTCCGAAACGATCCGGCCGTGCCAGACGCCGGCCAAAAGGTCGTCCTTGCTGACGACGCGTTCACGATGACGGAGCAAGTATTCCAAGAGATCGAAGACCTGCGGCTCGACGGTGACCGAGTCCAGGCCGCGCCTCAATTCGCGCAGGTTTGTATCGAGCGAGTAGTCGTTGAAGCGATAATGCAAGCCGGTCGCCCTTCAGCCGAATTTCTCCACTCCAAGATAATGCTTCGCAAAGGTCGACAAAACCAGAATGAAGGCTGCCTTGACGCCAAATTAAGCTGGCCTGAAAGCGGCGCCTTTCGTTTTGGGGCACGGTCGTCATCACGCTTAGCCCGAAAGGACCACAGGAGGCAAAGATGAATGATATCGCCACCCCCCAGCGTGCCGGATCGGCCAAGGTTCAGGGCGACCTCTGGAACGCGCGCGCCCGCGACTACGCCGAAATATTGGAAGGCTTCTTCCGCCCTCTCTACGAGAGCGTGCTCGCGAGACCCGAAGTTTCGCAGGCCAAATCGGTGCTCGACATCGGCTGCGGTCCCGGACTCGCGGCGAGAGTCCTTTCGCAGAAAATCCCGGTCGTCGCCGGGATCGATGCCACTCCGGCCTTTATCGAGGTTGCCCGTGAACGACTGCCGGGACGCGACTTTCGCGTCGCCGAGATGGAGACATTGCCACACGCGGACGCAAGCTTTGATGTCATCACGGGCTTTAATGCCTTTCAGTATGCAGCCTCGCCCCAAGCCGCACTGGCCGAGGCCCGCCGCGTCGCAAGGGCGGGCGGCGCCATTGTCGTCGCCACCTGGGGCCTACCGGAGGACTGTGATGCGGCGGGCCACCTAAAGGCTCTCGGCGCCCTTATGCCACCGCCGCCTCCGGGTGCGCCCGGCCCGTTCGCGCTGTCGGACGCATCGAAATTGAAGGCGTTGGTGAGCGAGGCGGGCTTAATCCCCGGTGCAGTCACGGACGTGGAGTGCCCGTGGGCCTTTCCAAACCTGGAAACCGCATTGCGCGGCATGTTGTCGTCCGGACCAGCCGAACGGGCCATCCGCAACAGCAGCATGGTGCGGGCACGGGATGCTGTTGCGGAGTCCATTGCAGCCTATCGGACGCCGTCGGGTGAGTATCGACTGAGCAACAAATTCCGCTACCTCATCGCGCGCAGGTGAGCGACGCGATTGGGTCAAGAGCCCGACGCGTCATTCGCGGGATGAGTTGACGACCGCCAGCAGTCGACGCAGGTGATATCCTGACCATTCGACTGGCGCTCCTGATATCATTTCTGGCGCGCTTTGAAATATGCTATGGATTTTCGGGAAATCCAATCCTGGGCTTCGGAATCCGAGGCAAAATCGCCTACGTTTTCGGTAAGGCCGCCATCGTCAGTCGCTTGCACATACCAGCCGCGACCGTCCTTGTACTCGCGCGAGGTCAACTGTGGCGTTGAGTGCTTTTGTGCCATGCCGCTGAGATGCTCCGAAATTCCTTAAAAGCCCAACCAGAGCACGAAGGCGATCTGCACCGGATAGGGAGGTGTATCAGCCTCCATGCCAATGCGGTCGTCGTGGACGATCGGATGCCACGCGCAGTGCCTCAACCCTCACTTTCGACTGAAGCGGTGTCGTAGCTGTCACGGTCCAGTACTTCCTGCAGGTCACGAGGATCAATGCTCACCATCTCGACTGCGGATGCCCTGTGGGATTCCGCCGGCACGAAGATCATGGTGGCGACACGGCGATAGACCGGAAATGACAATTCTTGGATCAATTCCTCGTCTGTCGCGACCCGATATTCCCCCGCGGGCAATACTCGATCAACTCCCTTCAGCAAGAACGGCCGCGTGAACTTCACTGCCTTATTGCTCGTCCGCATCGTCATGGAATTAAATTCCTTTCTGTCGAGCCTGGCCGGCGTGCAGCTAGAAGTCCATGCCGCCGCCCGCGGGCATGGCGGCGTGCGCGTGATTCTTCTGCGGCAACTCAGCCACCATCGCTTCCGTGGTGATCAGCAAACCTGCGACGGATGCTGCACCTTGCAGCGCGGCGCGAACCACCTTGGTCGGGTCGATAATGCCCTTTGTCAGCATGTTGCCATATTCGCCGGACTGAGCGTCGAAGCCAAAGCCGTAGGTCTCCTTTTCGAGGATTTTTCCGACAATCACCGACCCGTCTTCACCGGCATTGAGCGCGATCTGGCGCGCCGGCCAGGACAGCGCCTTGCGCACGATCTCGACCCCGGTCTTCTGGTCGTCGTTTTGCGTGCGAACTTTCTTGAGCGCCTCGATGGCGCGCAGCAACGCCACACCGCCACCTGGGAGGATGCCTTCCTCGACCGCCGCGCGGGTCGCGTGCATCGCGTCATCGACGCGATCCTTGCGCTCCCTGACCTCGATCTCAGTGCTGCCACCGACACGAATCACCGCCACGCCGCCGGCTAGCTTGGCAAGCCGCTCTTGCAGCTTCTCGCGATCGTAGTCGGAAGTAGTCTCGTCGATCTGCGCTTTGATTTGTTGGATGCGCGCCTCAATGTCGGTCTTCTTGCCGGCGCCGCTGACGATCGTGGTGTTTTCCTTCTCGATCGTCACCTTCTTGGCCTTTCCCAGCATCGCAAGGGTTACACTCTCGAGTTTGATGCCGAGATCCTCGCTGATCGCCTGGCCGCCCGTGAGGATAGCGATGTCCTGCAGCATGGCTTTGCGACGATCGCCGAAACCAGGCGCCTTCACGGCTGCGACCTTCAGCCCACCCCGCAATTTGTTGACCACGAGCGTTGCAAGGGCTTCACCCTCGACTTCCTCAGCTATGATGACGAAAGGCTTGGATGCCTGCACGACGGCCTCCAGAAGCGGCAGCATTTCCTGCAGTCCGGAGAGCTTTTTTTCGTAGATCAGAATATACGGGTCGTCCATTTCCACCCGCATTTTATCGGCGTTCGTTACGAAATAGGGCGAGATGTAGCCGCGGTCGAACTGCATGCCTTCGACGACTTCGAGCTCGGTTTCCATCGACTTGGCTTCCTCGATCGTAATCACACCCTCGTTGCCGACCTTCTTCATGGCGTCGGCGAGGAATCGGCCAATCTCGGCATCGCCATTTGCCGAAATGGTGCCAACCTGGGCGATCTCCTCATTTGAGGTGATCTTCTTTGAGTTCTTTTGCAGGTCGACGACGACCGCCTCGACCGCGAGATCGATGCCGCGCTTGAGGTCCATTGGGTTCATGCCGGCGGCGACAGCCTTAGCACCTTCCCTGACAATGGCGTGAGCGAGTACAGTCGCAGTGGTGGTGCCGTCGCCCGCGATGTCGGACGTCTTGGACGCCACCTCGCGCACCATTTGCGCGCCCATGTTCTCGAATTTTTCGTCCAGCTCGATCTCTTTCGCAACCGTCACACCGTCCTTGGTGATGCGCGGAGCGCCGTACGATTTGTCGAGTACAACATTGCGGCCCTTGGGACCGAGCGTTACCCGGACTGCGTGAGCGAGCGTATCGATGCCGCGCAGCATCCTGTCGCGCGCGTCGACCGAAAATTTCACTTCCTTGGCGGACATCTCACTGTTCCCTTTTGTTTGACCTCACATCGATGAACGCTGTTGGGCTAGTTCCGACGATGGAGGAAATCGAATTCGGTGTGGTCTCGGCCTTCGAGTCGGCCGCGTCGCGGCGGCCTCAGGACAAAAATTGGGCGAGCGCGATCAGGCGGCCTTCTTCCTGACCTCGGCCTCGATCAGCACTCCCATAATGTCGCTCTCTTTCATTATGACGTACTCGACACCATCGATTTTGACCTCGGTGCCAGACCATTTGCCGAACAGGATGCGGTCGCCGACGTTGACGTCGATCGGGAGAAGCTTGCCGCTCGCGTCGCGGCCGCCGGGTCCAACGGCAATGACGCTGCCCTGCTGTGGCTTCTCCCGGGCAGTGTCCGGAATGATGATGCCACCTGCGGATTTCGCCTCGGCATCGATTCTCTGGATGACAACGCGGTCGTGAAGCGGTCGGAATTTCATTGTGCTCTCCTGCGATTCCGTCAAAATGTCTAGGGAATTGGAAGACTGATCGTTCTTTCAAAGCCTGTTCGCTGTGGAGCCGACATTTCGAGACCCTGGCCGATCAGGTGACCTTGTTGAGGGCCTTGGATATACCGGTCTTGATTGATGCAGCAGCCTCGGTCGCCACCTGCTGAGCGAGCGCGCAAAGCTCATTATTCTGTGCGGCGACGATATCGAATCGCTTGCGCATTTGTGCGGTCGACAGCTCGATAAAGTCCGACGGGGACTTCGTACCCAACAGCTCAATGGCGTGATCAAAGCCGGCGCACGTGCTGGTACGGGCGATCGCGAAAAGCTTGAGATTGTAGTCCCTCACGCCTTTGGTAATGGTCAAATAGGCGTTTTGGAACAAGTCGGCTGCTTCCTCGCCGGACGCCTTCGCCTTCGCGTAGGTGTCTCTGGCATGCGCGACGCCCTTCTCGGTCATCTCACGAAACGCCTCGGGCATTTCCGCGCTCGGCAGAGGGGATTTTGGATTTCCGCGTTGTGGAATCCCGTAATCCGGCATCGCAAACGAGGACGCCGCTTGTTTGGCAGTCTTGCCTTCCGCGCGGGGAGTTGTGGTTTCGGTCATGACACTTGAAATCCTTTTTAGGGGGTTATTTGCGGTAGAGCTCGTAGGGTCGCCCTCGACGCCACTTCAGTGTGGAAGTCCGAACCTCGCGGCGGATCAGACGCCATTCTCCCTCTCTTCGGCCGAGTGGTTTTCTTTAATGCACTCGTCTCGGCTCGAAAAAGGTCCGAAAGAGAGGCCGCCATGCTCACCTTTGAGGCTTTCGACTAGAGGCACACGTGCATGGGCAATGCTCGAAGGCTTGGGCGCTCATGGCACCTACCTCCCGAAGGCAACTGTATTTAACTCTATTTGAAGCGTATTATGCCGACCGATGGCATCAGAGCTATCAATGCCGGAACCGGAGACTTCGGTACGTCGCCGGTTTTCGTGCAGCTCTCGAACAGGCAGCTACTTGCCAGTACTTTTATTATGTGGCGCGTCGAAACGTAAAGCACAATGGCAGATCGGAAAAAAGAGCACTCGTCTGTTCGATGCCGGCTTGGTCCGTTGAGGCTGTAGTCTCGCCTGGCAATGCGGCCTTCGCTCGTCGAGGGGCGTCCTGTCGCGCGGCTATCAGCGTGACTTCCTTTGGAAAAGTTAGGAGGAAGTGACTTACAGGATTGATCCAGCGCTAAGGCGGCCACGTGACTTGCCGATCGCGAGAAGCCTTATTCAAACGGGCCCACTACCAAAAGTAAGCGGCGTAGATGACTCGAGCTACAATTAAAAAACGGAAAGCAGGCACAACGATCGGCGGGACGAACCAGCTCTCAGCAGTGTCGCTCTGCGGCCGCGCGGGCGCTTTTGGCGTCCGAGCGGAGATTCTGCTTTGTGGGGGGAATTGGTCATGTCGTGCCGCTGATCACAACCTGCCGGCGCGCGGCAGAAGCCATCCTATTAATTTCTGGTACGGATCGCGTCGAAATTTGTGGGACGGATCGCGTCGACTGCGATGGAACTCATTTTGCTGGACCGCCTTGCGGGCAAATGCCGTAACCTGTTCCTCGCTCTTTCGCCTATCCTTCGGAAGGGCCATCCATTCGCGAATAATTTTACGGCGTGTCCCGTGATCTTCTTCCATGTTCAGATCTCCTTAGCCGACCCTTACTTGAATTTTGTAAAAAAACTTCCGTGTGGTCCCACTTGAGCATACGCGCCCGTTCACGCTGCGAACATCCGCTGAACTCCGGAAGTGGGCGCCATTGGGGGCGAATGGATATGGAGCCGAGCCGTTTCGCGCTAGACCAGACTGCGGGTCATTGTGAGGGCGGGATGCCGACATCACAGAGTGGTTCGGATGCGAGCTGCGTTCAAAGTGCGATAATCGATCGCGCCAGGGCTTCTTTGGCCAATCGAATTTCTTTCAAGCGCGCGGTCTTTTCGCGAGTGGCTAGAGCTTGAGATTCATATTCAGTCATTGCTTTTCGACCCTCTTGCGCACGCGCTTCCTTTTTGAAATGTCTCTCCGCCTTTTCTCGGGCCCTATGTGAGTTCATAGCAATTTTCTCCTGTGCAACATCCGCTGGAAAGAGGGAGGTGATGGTTTGCGAACCAGTTCGCTCGTATCAAGCGCCTCTCCGCTTTCCATGATGTCGGACAGCAGAATATCCACAAACGGGTGTTGGCGGTTGAACGCCGGTCCTCGCCGATATTTGGATGTGGCAATCCGCTCGATTGCCGCGAGGTTACGCTTGCCGAGCGGGTTGTACTGCTCGCGATAAAGGCTTTGCTTCCCTCCATAGGGCTGTCGGGGATCGACCCAGTCGCCCATGACACGCCGGCTGATGAATGCCGTGACCGGCTGATCTCCGTCCCACCCGTGGAGCAGCAATCCATCGCTATTATGCGGACCGTCGTCGACGGAAAAGTTCATAAGTGACATGGTCTATCCTAACTGGCGGCGACTACGTTGTCGATTAGTGGTCGCCGGCGTTCACGCTGTAGGTTTGAAAGTGTCCGCACTCGGCGCATGCGTAAGTGCGAAGCTCCAATGTGTCGTCGCTTGAGTTAGGCTTTACGAGCCTAAGCTTCATTGCTCCAGAGCACACGGCGCAACGGGAGGCCGCCATGGCTGCAACTCGTTCTTTCGTCGGCATGTGTAGCCCTTCAGCCGAAACGGCGATGCCGCTGATCAGCGCCCAGAAGCAATTTCCGGCGTCACAGTATTACCCGACGCGGCGTCCGATCGCCGTCATCCTTATGGTTAGGCAGAAATCGCGCGATCTGCCCCTTTAACGGGGCTGTACGCCCGAGGCCGGCGAGTGAGACCGCGCGTTCGAAGAGATCCCGTTGGATTTTGGTCGGAAGAGTGCCCCATTGCATAATGACGGCCGCTCCCAAACATTCCCGGATTTTTCTGTCGTCTCCGGAAGACCGACCGCTCTTTAGAACCGCCGGCGATTCGGCTATCCGCCTGGAATCCCCGCCATTCGATAGTCTCTCGCCCATATTGCCTGGAGCAGATATGAAAGCCCCGCCGTCGTCGTCCCACCGCGCAATGGCAACGGCGTAGTGGCTCACATCGGCTCGGCTTTCCTTTGAGGTCATTTTCTACATATGGGATGCCAGACCGACGTTTACTATAGAAGGTTGGGACCGAATTCCACAGTCGATCCCATTCCCAGGCAAAAGCTGCGCTGAATTGCTCACAATGCGGAATAATCCGGATGCGGGGGCTTGAGTGACAAATGAGAACATGCGAGTCGTGATTTGCGGCCGGTCGTTAAGATGGAATTCAAAAAAGGGATGCGACCGTTTATGCCGCATGGAGAGGCTCAGGGGCCGGCGTTGCGAGCAGAACACGTCGGATAGCAAACGATCCGTTTTCCAGTCCGGCCGCTTTTGCTTACCACCCTAACAACACACGCGAACGTATTCGCATTTTGCTTGCGTGGGGCTTATCGTTATGGAAACGATCCCCGCTCAGATTCGTCGTCCTCACCGCGGCAACGCGGGCCAAACTTGTCCTACCTGTCGATTCCGAGCAGTTCCGCGAGCAACGTGCGTGCGCGACTGACGCGGCTTTTTATCGTCCCGACCGGAGTCCCGCAGATTGCCGCTGCTTGGTCGTAGGAGAAGCCGGACGCGCCGACGAGCAGCAGCGCCTCGCGCTGAACAAGGGGTAATTTCGCGAGCGCCACGTAGAGCTCGTTGAACTCCAAGTGACCGTTCTGCTCCGGAGCGGATGTCAGGCTTTCGATGTAGCTGCCGTCCACATCTTCAACTTCGCGGCGCCGTTTGCGGTATTCCGACAGAAATTGATTGCGGAGGATGGTGAAGAGCCACGCCATCATGTTCGTACCCGCCTGGAACGAACTGACGTTAGCTATGGCGCGCCGGAGCGTTTCCTGCACGAGGTCATCCGCACGATCGGCGCTGCCGCAGAGCGATATAGCGAACGCGCGCAAGCCCGGAACGGCAGCAAGCATAGAATCACGCTCGGGTGACTGAAGGAGCCCTTTCTCCATCCGTTGTCGGCTTGCGTCGATCGGTTCTTTAGGACCGCGGAGGACTTCGCAGGCGCGCGTTTCCTCCTGCTCCTGGTCGGATGTCGCCAATGCGATCCGCGCCTGCCGCGAATATTCTCGAAAAATCGAGGCCTTTGGGATGTTACGGAGGACGGGGTCTGGCAAATGGTGTTGCAAAAACATGAACGTCTCCTTCGTCGAAAGCTTTGACCGGCCATCAAATAATTCGCGACGACCGAACCGTTTGCTTATAAGAGGACATGAGCAGGATAGAATCTGTGCTGTTTTGACCACTGTCATGGAACTAATGCTAACCTCGAACTACCGACGTGCCACAATGAAATCCCTTAAGTATGGAGCATCGCAATGCCGCTGCAGCGAGGCGAAGTCCGGGGCTACGACTTTAATCGGATGGTCTTGGAGTTCACGATGTTGAATGAGAGCAAGGTAATTCTGTGCGCCGTCAGCACCGAGGCGATGGACGGTCTTGAAGGCACCCGTCACATGACGCCGGATCAGCGCCTGAATCAGTTTGGCCGGCTGCGCGAAGTTATTGAGGAGCGAGCATCGCGTAAGTTTTTCCAGGAGCAGCGCCAGGCTGGCCAGCCGGTGGTGCTGCGATCAATCGATTTCCGTGGATCGGGCCACGCTCAATGAGCGGGGACGACAAAATATAAAATCAAGCCTCGATCTGCGGCTGGTCGTGGAGAATGACATTCAACAGCGAACTATGAACCTCAATCCCGTGCTCAATACCGCCATTATACGCAATAAAACCCAGCTTACGAAATCTGTTCATGAAGAAGCTCACGCGGGAGCGCGTCGTCCCGATCATCTCCGCTAACGTCTCCTGGCTGATCTTGGCGATAATCGGCTCCGGTTTTGCTTCCTTTCCGAAGTTTGCCAACAGCAGCAGCACTCTGGCGAGACGCTTCTCGCTCGAATTAAAGAGCTGATCGACCAGGTCCGCTTCAACGCGGATGGCCCGGCTCAAAAGGTGCGCAATGAACAATTCGGCGAACGCCGGCTCCTGATGGATTACCCGAATGATAGCTGGCTTTTCCAATCGGGCGATGACGGCGTCCGTCATGGCTGTCACCGTCGCGATGCGTTGTGCCTGTCCGGCAAGACACCCCTCACCGAAGAAGTCGTCCGTACCGAGAATTGCGATGACCGCTTCCTTGCCTTGCTCGGAAACGACGGTGAGCTTCACTTTGCCCTTTTGGACGTAAAAGACGGCATCTGCAGGATCGCCCTGTGAAAATATAATCTGGCCCTTGCGATACTTACTGACGCCACGGCCGTTATCGATCCTGGCGAGAAACACCTTTGGGTCGAATGATGGTCGGCGCTTAGGGGCCATAACTGGTCTTCCACTCCGCTGAGTGAGCACTTTTGCTCAGACTCGTGCTACGGCCAAGCCATATCTTGGCGCTTGTACTCCAGGCCGAACCACTAGCGATCTCGGAGGACCATCCAAGCGTAAAGTCCTCCTCAAGCTATATTGGAGATTTATGCAACGAACCAATTTCAGAGAACAGTTTACGAATGTCGCGGATGCCTGCGCGCTAGCTCAGAGCATCGTTGATACCGTCCGGGAACCCGTCATTGTACTCGACAAAGGGCTGCGTGTCATCGCAGCGAGCCGCTCTTTCTATTCGGCATTCGAGGTGAGCCCCGAGGAGACACAGGAAAAACTCCTGTACGCATTAGGTGACGGGCAATGGGATATTCCGAGACTTCGCCTGCTGCTCGAGAAAATTATCCCTGAACATGGCGTGATGGAGGATTATGAAGTCGAGCACGAGTTTCCGCATGTTGGTACTCGCATCATGCACTTGAATGCCCGCCAAGTATTCTACAAGGAAGGTGCCGATACGACCATTCTGCTCGGGATAGAGGACGTCACTGTGCGACGCAAGTTGGAGCACGAAAAGGACGATCTGTTGCGCCAGAAAGATGTGTTGCTGGAGGAAATTCAGCACCGGATTGCCAATAGTTTGCAAATCATTGCAGGCATCATTTTGATGAAAGCAAACACGGTCAGTTCTGAAGAAACGCGCCCGCTTTTGCGGGATATTCATGATCGCGTCATATCGATAGCGGCCGTACAACAACAGCTCCACGCATCGGGACTAATGGGGCCGATTGAAATGGTTCCTTATCTCACCAGGCTGAGTGACGCTCTCGCGGCCTCGATGATTGGAGACGCTCGGTCGGTGATTTTGAAGGTTACTGGCGACGCGGGCACTCTGAGTTCACATCAGGCGGAAAGCATTGGTTTGATCACAACCGAACTCGTTATGAATTCTTTGAAACACGCATATCCCACAGCAGACGCGAAGGGACAAATTACCATCACGTACGAAGTCGATGGGACGGATTGGGAGCTTTCGGTCGCTGACGACGGGGTTGGCAAGCAAGACGGCGTCTTTGCGCAACCCAAAACCGGGCTTGGTACGGGCATCGTCAAGGCCCTTGCGCAAACCCTCAACGCCAAAGTTGAAACTTTATCGGGGATTGCGGGTACGACAGTGTCGGTCACTCACGCGACATTCTCGAAGACCGCTGCCCGGACCGCCTAAAATGGCGGGCGGATGTCGGATCAGTCAAGTTGAAATCCCAGGAAAATTTTCGCCTTTCATACCTCTACCCATGCCGGCCCATGCCGGCAAACCCATAACGACACTAACGGCCCCGACTGGTGCTACACGGTTGGGTAGCAATTGCGGCAGCACGGACGCCAAATGCTGTCCCCCTGTCTGCCGCGGCTCAGCGGCGCTTAGGTTCGCTCAATTGGGCGTCAAACGCTGCGGCTTCGAGGAGAGGACATTGGCTAACATCGAGTGGATTGATGTCGTCCAAGAGGCGCCGCCGGTCAAAAGACGACTGTTGCTGATAGTTTCGGCTGCGACCGCGGGGCGACGGCCGATGTGAACTTGATTGGCAAGAGTGAGGTGACGGTCGGATTTTGGACCGGCTCTCAATTCCTGCCGTTCTGCTTCGAACTCCGACGATTTGGGAGCAAAATTAGACGCAAAATACTGGGCGGTCGTTGAGCCGCTGTTGCCCGATGGAGTAAAGCTACGGCATCAGCGTATTTTAGATGTTGATACGCGGATTTAGTGCATTCGAACCCGCGCCCCAGCTCGCGTGCTTGGCGAGTCAGGACGACACGCGCCGAGCGCTCCTCCTGGCCGTCAACCAACTCAAATTCGACGCTGAGCGTGGCGGTCCACTTGATTCCCATGTCGTCTGGCTCGCGTCGCAAGTGCGGGTGCCTCTATTGACGGCAATGCCATCGCACATTCGTCGCGTGTGGGTGTTCGAGCGTTATCGAAACTCAGTAATCTGGTGTCATCCACGTCCGTTCCGCACGGGTCAGTCCAGTGCCCGGTGCGCCACACCGAACTGACGGCGACCCGGTTCAAGGATTTCTGGCGCGACTGGCACGCTCGATAGGCAACGCGAGTTTAGCTTAATGGTGTGTTTCGGCGTGCATGGACGCCGGTATGGAGTGGGCCCCTCGGGGCGGACAGTTGAGGCTCAGCAATTGACCGGGAAGCCGGGCTTTCGAAAGATGGAAGCCCATGCCAAAACACCGATCCCACAGCATCGAATTCAAACGTCAGGTCGCGCAGGAGTTTCTGGCCGGCGAGACACTGCACGGTTTAGCGAAACGCCACGACATTTCACGCAATCTGATCCGGGTCTGGGTCGCGAGATACCAGGCTGGCGCCTTTGACGAAGATGCCGCCGCAGCCGACCTAGTCCAGCAGTACGAGGCGCGGATCGCTGCCCTCGAACGATTGGTCGGCAAGCAAGCTCTGGAACTGGAGTTTCTAAAGGGGGCTCTGAGAGACGCACCGCGGCGGAGAAGCGCGCCCACATCCGTGATTGCCGGCCCGCAGGGCTTTCCGTCGCCGAAGGATGCCGGCTAATGGGGATCTCGAGCTCGACCTATTATGACGCGCCGGTCTTGGCGCCCGACGACACCGCAATCGTCGAAACGATCGCTGCCATTTGTGACGAGTTCGAACATTACGGCTGGCGACGCGTTCAGGCCGCACTCCGGCAGCAGGGCATGATCGTCAACCACAAGAAAATCAAACGTCTCATGCGTGAGCACGATCTTCAGCCGCGACGGCAGCGGCGGTATGTCGCGACGACGGACAGCGATCACGACCAGCCGATCTTTCCCAATCGGGCGAAGGACATGATTATCAACGGCCCCAATCAACTTTGGGTCTCTGATATTACCTACGTCGCTGTCACGACCGGCTTCGTCTATGTCGCCGTGATTCTCGATGCCTGGTCACGGCGTGTCGTTGGCTATGCTATCAGTCGGTCGATCGACGTCCGGCTGACGCTCGCCGCACTGAAGGCGGCGATCGAACGTCGCCACCCACCGCCCGGATGCGTGCATCATTCCGACCGCGGCTCACAATACGCTGCCCAGCTCTATCGTGACGCCTTGGTCGCGCATGGCCTGGTCGGGTCGATGGGCCGCCGCGGCAATCCTTATGACAATGCTAAAGCGGAAAGCTTCATGAAAACTCTCAAGGTCGAGGCGGTCTATCCTATGGCCTTCGAAACCTTCGCCGATGTCATCGAGAACCTTCCAAGATTTATCGACGCAGTTTACAACAGCCGTAGGCTCCATTCCGCCCTTGGCTATCTGAGCCCGCAACAGTTCGAGGATCACCCCTCCCGGCCCACGGTCCAATCAGCAGCCTGATCCTTGTCCGCCCCGAGGGGCCCACTCCAGTATGGGGTCAAACTTGGGCGCTGATTGACAATGTAGGCATCCACGTCGCGTTGCCCGTCGGCGATCTCCTCCAACGCGAGGCGGACGACACTCGCGCGATGGCGTGCCGAAATATCGTCGGCGTAGAGGGCTCCGCTGCCTCCCCGGCCGATCACCTTGCGGTCCTTATCCTTCGGCTTTTCCAGTGGCTCCTTGGATAAGCCGATCAACCGTTGTTTCAGTTGATTCAGCCCCCTTGGTCCGAGCGTCGGCGACAGAACGGTGATCAATTCATCATACTGGCCGTAATCATTATCGATCAGCGCGTTAAATGCCCTCTCGGCAAGCTCTTCCGGGGATGCCTTCGCCGCCTGGGCTATTTCGCCAAGATCACGGCATGCCGTGCGGAAGACACTGCCCACGGTACCGCTGCTGTCATCGCAGCGCCCAAACACCGAATTGGCGAGCGCCGTGAACTGCCACATGAGTTCGATGCCTTCTGCAGGGTCCGCCTTGGCGAGCTGATGAATCGCACGGCGCTGCGTTTCGAGATCATCGACCAGGCCTCTTCGATTTTGCCAGTCAACGAAGGATCGGGACCTCGCGATAGTGGTCAACCGCTTGCGAACCTCCGTGACGACCTCTAACGGACTTTGCGCGCTGGCCAGCTCAAGGCGAATGCGTCGTTTCACGCTGGCGTAGCCGCTGCTAACCTCAATCAGCAATTCGGCCAGGCGTTCGGCTCCGAGCGCCTCAAGATTTGTTTTATTCAACGTTTTCTGGGAAGCCACCAGCGACGAGCCCTCTCATTGCTTTGGTCCGTTGGTTGCCAACGCGTTGCGCACCTGCGAATGTGCAATTCCGAACTGCCGAGCAATCCGTGACGGCGTGACGCCAGCTTTGAAGGCGGCGCGAACAGCATTTATTTGCCCGCGCGTTAGCTGCCTTTCAGTAACGTCTACCTTTCGCTGATGAATGGCCTTATAGGCTGCCTCAAAAAGCCTGTCCAATTCACCGTCACTGAGGTGCTTGACTGCGTGACGCAGATTCTTGGGCAAGACATGCCGCTGCGGATCGACTGGAGTTTCTCGGGGATTTGGTTCTGTTGGTAGGGCAGCGTCTCTGACCGAGCTGGTCGAGAATAGGTCGGGCAGTTGCTCGGCGGGGTTACGTTCCATAGCATAATCATGCCGCGACAGATAATTTGCTGCAATAGTCAGTGTCTATTGCTCTGAGCCCGGAATTTTGGACCGTTTTTGGCTAGAGTTTTCCGCGGTGATTCCCCGGCTGGGAGGAGCGGAGAACGATGAAAACGTCGAAGTTTTCGGATGCCCAGAAGGCATACATACTCAGGTAGGGCGCCGATGGCGTGCCGGTGGCGGATACCCCGGCGGATCAAACAGGTGCGTGCGTCGATTGCTTCCCTGTTCGTACAGCCTTCCCCAAATGGCAGGAGGGTCGGCATCCGCATCGTCACTTTCGGGGCCTGCTCAGGCTTCAATCGCGTTACGGCCCGCCGGATCGCTCAGCCGCCCAAGGCGACCTTTGTCACGAGGCTCCAGCCCATGCAGTTGCCCGCACAAGCCGCTCGTCAGCTTCCGGATCAATCGACAGCTCTCCGGGTGGAATCTTGTATGGGGCTTTTTTTGTCAAGAAGCTTTGGCGCACAGCTTCGCAGTTTCTCTGTTCGATCTGAAGTAGGTTCGGCATCAAGCACCTTGCGGCACGCTCCGCCTTGCCAAGGGCCGCCATGGGCTCCGAGCACAATGGCACGCTTGCTACAGTTCGGGTGACGATCGAGGGGAGCTCACTTTCGGGCGCTGATCAATCGCGCCGCAGCCTTGTATCCGGTCGGTCCAAGGACCCGAACCATGATGCAGCTATGCGCATCGGCAGCGAAGCTCCGAGGCGGCGGACCCATTCTTCCTCTCGGCATGACAGCCATGAGTCACACTCGGGACCCCGCCACCTCGAACCGTCATCGGCGATCCATCACAAGCGGACGGTTGGACCGCGAAAATGTCGGCGCGTTTAGTACCCTCGGTTCATTGTGCCGGGCGCAAAACGATGCCGTCTGACACCACGCCCTCACGTACGAGTCGCCACAACGCGATCAGAAGCTTGCGGGCCAAGGCCACGATCATGGTCTTGCGCGTGCCGCGGGCATTCTCGGTGCGGGCTCGAAACCACTGCGCCAAGGCGCTGTCCTTTTGGAACATGAGAAATCGCCAGGCCAATTGGATCATGCCTCGTCGAACTCGAGCGTTGCCAGACCGGGCCAACCCTTTCTCCCGACGTTTTTTTCCGCTCTCGTCGGGCGCCCCAGTGAGGCCGGCATAACGCGCTACAGCCCGCCGATCGCGTATGTTCCGCGACAGCACCTCGTGCACCAGCATGTCGGCCGTCTCAATGCCGACCCCGATCACGCGCGCCAACAGGCGAACCATGGCGTGTGGCCCATCACCACATGTTTGCTCGAGACGCTCCAAACGAGCATCCTTAAGCTGCCGGATCTGATCACCGACAAACCGCCGTCGCGCCATGTCGCGATGCAACTCAGCGAGCGTGTTGGGCGGGATCGGCTCGCCTTCGGGCGTGCGCAAACCTTCGAGGCGCCCGGCGGCTTTCTTCAGCTTGGGATTGAAGCCGCGAATGCCAAGCCGGATTAACGTCGCCTTCATTCGGTTGATAATCCGATTGAGTTCCCCGACGAGGCTCTCGCGTTCACGATGAGGCCGCTTGGCATCCTCCTCCTTGATTGTCGGGATCGCCACAACCTTGCAGTGATCACGCTCGCCGCGCAGCCAGCCCAGAAAGGCTCGTTTGAGCAACTCAGTGTCGAGCCGGTCCGTCTTGGCGCGCCGGTGCTCACGCGAAACGGCGACGCTGGAAGAATGAATGACATAGGCTTCGACATCGCGCACCCTGAGCCAGCGCGCCAACCAGAAGCCATCCCGTCCGGCCTCGAAGGCGACAGCGATACGTTTGATTCTTTGTCCCGCCTTCTCCGCCTCCTGCCGCCATCGATGCAGCAAATTCAGCAATGCACCCTCGTCTACTGTAAGCTTCTTCAAAGGCTGGCGCTCCACGCCAGGCACGATGCCGGCAACGAGCCAGCTTGAAAGGCTCATCTCGATGACGGCGATCAGCGTGCCGTCCGGTTCAAGGGGAATGAGGGATCGGCTTAGGTCGTTCAGCTTATCCATGGGGACCTCCATCGGTTCACATCAGCGCCGATGGATGCATGTCCTCGCCGCCGCCCATAGCATCTTCCTCCACTGATAATCCGCGCCTTCGGGGCGCACTCCCATAAGGCGACATATGCGGTGCAGCAAGAGGACGTCAATAAATCGCGCTTGGAGGCGTCGAGTTCGCCCTTTCCACCAACGGCTCGGGCACCCTAATGTGCAACAGAAGCAGAGGATACATTCGGAGTAGCCACTCGCTGCGTTCCTCATACGATTGAAGCCGCTCCCGTTCGGGTATCGGAGTCTTGAATTCGAGCCGAAGCTCGATCGCCGTATATTGCGCAAAGAGATGCGTGAGATCGGAGACGAGATCCTTGATAATCTCCATGTTCGCTAGCGGATAAATCATCGCCGGCGTGGCTAAATCAGAAAAGGCACCGCGCGTTGCGCGAGCCGGGGCTGGTCATGTCTTACCGTACTCGATGCGCGTTGCGCGTGGGACTTGGTCTGAGAATTCCATGATCATGGTGCGCTTGTGCGCTTTCTCGATTACTATATTCTTTACCATGGACCCATCGCTTAGGATGAAAACGTTGAGGGGTAGTTCCTAGCCGACCGTCTCCTTCCTCATGTTTAGGATACTCATAATGCCTGACGAAAAATTAGACGCCTTAAGCTCTTCGCAACAGCGTCAAAGCGCGCTTTCGCGGTGGGACAACGAAGGCGGCGCGGGACCCTACGGCCCTCAAAAACGCGGCGTCGAACTAAACGAGATTCCGCTATTGACGAACGCCGAATTGGTGCAGTTACGCGTTCGCGTGATCGCGCTGGAGAACTTGATGATCATGTTGCTTGCCGAGGGATCCGACAAGCAAAGGGAACTTGCTCGCGAAATGGCGACCTACATCTCTCCGAGGTCAGGTTTTACTCAGCACCCTCTGACAATTCAGGCAGCAGCCCATATGAACGATCTTGTCGATCGAGCCATTCACTACCGAGGTGTGACACCTCCATGAGCATGCGCGCCGCGACGCTGCGGCTGATGCATCTCATAGACGAACAGTTCGTGGAGACGCCATGGTACAGCTCGCGGCAAACGGCACGGCATCTGCGGCGTAACGGTTGGTGCGCTGGCGCCATCGTGTCCGCCGGCCGATGACCAAGATGGGTTTGGCTCCGATCTACCAGCGCGCCGAGACCAGCGAACCACATCCGCGGCATCGGATATGGCCCTCCTTCGCCACCTGACCATCGATCGGCGGATCAGCTTCGCCTTCACCAACACCTTGCAGCAGACCGGCCTCCGCGTCTCTGTTGTAGCCCCTGAACGACCGGACACGGTCAGGGTCTTTCGAGAGCTGCGATGAACTCACGAGGTGAACGATAGCCGAGAGTCTTGTGTGGGTGAACCTCGTTGTAGTGGGCGAACCAGAATGGCAGCTGACGCATCACGGTCTCGGCGTCTGGTCGTGGACTGACGCGAACGTAATCGCGCTTGATGGTGCGAACGAAGGCCTCAGCCATTCCGTTGCTCTGCGGACTTTCGACGGGCGTAGTTCTGGGCTCAAGACCGATGTCACGGGCAAAGCTGCGGGTATCGCCTGCGATGTAGCAGCTGCCATTATCTGCATTAGCTAAGACTTAATCTGACGGTGGTGACCGGCAAACGATCAACGCCACCAAATCGGCTTTCGACTGCGGCCACCATCAGATCCCGGACATCGTCACCGCAGATGCCGGCTGTAGTTGCGACGAAGCTCATGGCTTCCCGATCGCAGCAATCCAACGCGAAGGCGACCCGCACTTTGTCGCCGTTATCACAACCGATCTCGAAGCCGTCGGAGCACCAGCGCCGATTACGTTCATCCACCGCGACACGGCCATCATGCCGCCGCTCGACACCGCCAGCGTGGCGATCGAGCGGCAAGCCATGGGCCTTCATCACCCGGTAGATCCGCTTGTGATTGGGCGGCTTTAAGCCGGCTGCCAGCGCCTGGCGCTTGAGGATGGCGTGAACACGCCGGTAGCCGTAGGTCGGCAATTCGGCGATCACCGCCTTGATCTGCGCCACAAGCTCAGCGTCCGGCAGTGGCGGCCGACCGATCTGCTTTGGCGGACATTCCCGTAGGCGTTCCGCCAGATTCGAGCGCGCGACCCCAATCACCTCTGCTACGGTCTTCATCGAGAAGCGTCCTTCGGCAGCGACGGCGGCAGCCGCAGCTGTTTTTTTGAGCCCGTGGCGTGTTCGAGCGCCTCCTTGAGGATCTCGGCTTCCAGGGTCTTCTTGCCAAGCAGTCGGTGAAGCTCGCGAATTTGGTTCTACAACGCCCGATAATCTGACGCTGGCACGACCTCCTCGCCGCTGCCCACCGCCGTCAGGCTGCCTTGCGCCACTAATCGGCGCCATGTGAACAGTTGGTTCGGGGCGACGCCGCGCCGGCGAGCCACCGAGCTCATCGTCATTCCAGGCTCGAAGGTCTCCTCGACCATTCGAACCTTCTCGGATGCTGTCCAGCGCCGGCGGCGCTGAACCGACGTAACCACCTTAATGTGATTCGCAGGGTTGGTCATGGACACCGTTGTATGCCTCACACTTGCTAAGTGGGAGACCGTGTCCGGTCTGTTCGGGGGCTATCTCAGTCTCGATGGATGGTCGCGGCCGATGGATGGACAACGCCTTCATCGAGCGGCTGTGGCGATCATTGAAATACGAGTGCGACTACCTCAACGCCTTCGAGAGCAGAAGTGAGGCGCGAACCGGGATCGGTCGTTGGGTCGCCTACTACAACGCCGATCGACCTCACTCTGCCTTCAGCGGCAGGACGCCCGGCATTTCCGCTGTGACCCTCAACGCCGACGTTTACTTGCGCCGCTATGTGTCGTGAAACGGGCCACGATCGGACGCCTTGCCCATCAATTTATGCCTACGGCTGCCAGAAAAGCGCGAGACGCAAGTTCACGATGGCGAGGGGAGTAACTTTAAGAAGACCTGAGATTCCCTTTAAGGGACCTCTTTGTCCCCCGACCACATTCGTCACAGATGTATGAAACATCGAAGAGATCAGGGGTAAAGGCGATCGCTCTTGCTTGCACAAACCGCATTTCCAACTTGCAGGTGGGACAGCTTGGCAATGCTGGGACAGAGCCCGGGGCTACATCGGGCGAGGACGACACATAAGTTTGCATGGAACTTTTACCTTGCACAGGCTCGCAGCGCTCTCGCATACTGCAATGGGGCTCGGGGCGAACTCAAATAGAAACGCGATCTAACTGCAGGGCAGCCGAGTTCAGGCGGCTTGATTGAACGCCTTTGCGACTCCAGCCTTTAACGGTTCCGTAGTCGCGAGCGCCACTTTCTGGGCGAGTGCCGCGAGCTCCTTGGTCTGCTCGGTCAGAGCTGTGGTTTGAACGCGTGCGTGCTCGGTCGCGAGTTCCATGAACTCTGATAGGGACTTCACTCCGCACAACTCGTGGACAAAATCAAAAGCGGCGTTGGTATTGGTGTGAGCAAATTCCATGAACTTGTTATTGTAGTCCGCGCGCACTGTTCAGCGCGGTGGAACAACCGGCTTTCATGAGATCGGCCGTTTCGGCCGCAGCAGCGCTCATTCTCTCATAAGTCAGTTTGGTCTGCGCAGCGCGTTTCTGCGCCATTTCGCTAAATGCCTGTGATTCACTCGTTCTTTGGAATCCAGTAGGTTTCGCAGCGGTCGTCTTGTGCGTAATCCGACGCAAAGCGGCCAGTGATTTCGACGCAATCTGGCCACCGATTCCGACGGAAGTCGGCCACCCATTCCGATTGAAGCCGGCCACCCTTGTGGGGGTGGCCTGAAGTTCTCGCTGTCGGCGATCGAATTCGCGGACGAGGCGCCCTTTGCGACCATGCAAGGGGAGGTCCGATGCCCGCCGAGAGAGCGCCGATGCGGAAGGTACGAGAAGTTCTGAGATTGAGGCACGCCCTTGGCGTGAGCGAGCGGCAGATCGCGGTAACGATCGGGGTCAGCCGGTCGACGGTTGGCGAATATCTGCGGCGCGCCGCCGTCAGCGGCATCACCTGGCCGGTGCCCGAAGGAGTGGACGATGCCGAGCTGGAACGGCGGCTGTTCACGCTGCCGACGTTCGACGAGAAGCCAGCCCGGCCGCTGCCCGATTGGTCCCATGTCCACAAGGAACTGAAGCGGCGCGCCGTAACGCTGTTGTTGCTGTGGGAGGAATACCGAGCTGAGCACACTGACGGCTACGGCTACAGCCGGTTTTGCGATCTTTACGGGGAATGGCGCCGGACCATCTCGCCAACCATGCGGCAGACGCACGGCGCCGCCGAAAGGCTGTTCGTTGACTTCGCGGGCGACACGGTGCCGGTGTTCGACGGCGTCAGCGGCGCAGAGCGGCGCGCCCATATCTTCGTCGCGGTGCTGGGAGCGTCCAACTACACCTACGCGGAGGCGCGCTTGTCCGAGGGGCTCGCCGACTGGATTGGGGCGCACGTCAACGCCTTCAGCGCGATCGGCGGCGTGCCGAAAGCGGTGGTTTGCGACAATCTTAAGGCCGGCGTCACTGCGGTTTGCCGCTATGAGCCTGGAATCAACCGTACCTACCAGGAGCTGGCCGAGCACTACGACACCGCGATCCTTCCGGCGCGTCCGCGGCGGCCACGCGACAAGGCCAAGGTCGAAGTGGCGGTGCAAATTGTGCAGCGGTTCGTGCTGGCGAGATTGCGCAACCACCGCTTCTTCTCACTCCATGAGCTCAATGCCGCGATCCGCGGGACTATCGCCGACCTCAACGCCAAGATCATGCACAAGCTCGGCGTCAGCCGCGACGAGCTGTTCGCGGAGATCGATCGGCCGGCGCTCAAGGCTCTTCCGTCGACGCCCTACCAATATGCCGAATGGAAGAGGTGCCGGGTCGCGCCCGACTACCACGTCGAGATCGCCGATCACTATTACTCGGTGCCGTCGCGTCTAATCCGCGAGCAACTGGAAGCGCGTATCACCGACACCACCATCGAGATTCTGCACAAGGGCATCCGTGTGGCGAGCCATGCTCGTTCGCATGCGCCCCGCCGGCACACGACGATCCCCGAGCACATGCCGAGCGCGCACCGGCGCTATGCCGAATGGACGCCGGCCAGGATGAAGCGGGAAGCGGCCAAAATCGGCCCGGCCACCATCGCCCTCGTCGAGGCGATCATGACGGCCAAGCCGCATCCCGAGCAGGGCTTCCGCGCCTGTCTTGGCATCCTGCGGCTGGCCCGCAGTTACGGCTCGGCGCGCATCGAGGCCGCCTGCCGCCGCGGCAACGACATCGGCGCCACCACCTACGGCTCGATCAAATCGATCCTGCAGCACGGCCTCGATCGCGCCTACGCCAATGAGAAGCCGCCAGATGCGCCGCCAATCCAACACCGCAACATCCGCGGCACTGGTTACTACCACTGAGCAAAGGAGAGACGATGTTGACACATCCCACCCACGGACGCCTCGTCACGCTCGGGCTCACCGGCATGGCGAAGGCACTCGACGAACAGCAACGACAGCCAGACATCGCGGCGTTGGCCTTCGAGGAACGGCTTGCTCTGCTCGTCGACCGCGAAGCGACCGAGCGCGAGAACAAACGGCTGATCAGCCGTTTGCGCTTCGCAAGCCTCAGGCAAAATGCCGTCGTCGAGGATATCGACATGAAGGCGCCACGCGGGCTCGACAAGCCGCTGTTCCAAAAACTCGCCGCCGGCGATTGGATCGAACGGCACCACAACCTGCTCATCGTCGGTCCAACCGGCGTCGGCAAGAGCTGGTTGGCTTCGGCGCTCGGCCACAAGGCGTGTCGTGACAACCGCTCGGTCATCTATCAACGCGTACCCAGGCTCTTCGAAGCCCTTGCCTTGGCGCGGGGTGACGGACGCCATCCGCGTCTGCTGCGCAATCTCGGCCGTGCCGATCTGCTCATTCTCGATGACTGGGGCTTGGAGCCGCTTGACGCCGCCGCACGGCACGATCTTCTCGAAATCATCGAGGAACGCTACGGACGCCGCTCCACAATGATTACTTCCCAGCTTCCAGTAGACCGATGGCACGAAATAATCGGCGATCCGACCTATGCCGATGCCATCCTGGACCGTCTCGTTCACAACGCCCACCGCATCGAACTCGCCGGCGAAAGCATGCGCCGTAACCGAGGCAAACAGAACCAGAAGGCTTGACCAAACATCCTCGCCAGTGACACAAAGCCTTCGGCCAGCGAGGCTCGCGACCCGGGCGGCATCATTCCGTTACGGTGGGCGGCTTCATTCAGGAATCCCGGGCGGCATTATCCCGTTATACCCGGGCGGCTTCGTCGGAATCCGCACACAACGCTCACCGGCTCACGCTCAAGGGCGAGAGCCTGCGAAAAGCCGAAGCCAAGCGTCAGAAGCTTGACGCCGAGCCTGCCAACTGAACTGATAACGATGCCGACACGAGAGCACGCCCTAAGAGGTGGCCGGGTTCATCGGAATCCCCGGCCGGCTTCAATCGGAATAGGCGGCCGCCTTCGCTCGGAATCTAAGGCCGACTTCGTCGGAATACGCACGTCTTGTTCGTATCCATAGGGAATTCCTCCTGATGGAGCGTTTTCTAGTCGCGACACGGGACGCGACGCTCTGAACGCTGCCCGATGTCTTTGATTGCCGCAGCGTTGCGATTTGAGCGCGCCAACGCACCGGCTCAGAGCATTACTTCGTAATTAAATCTGACAATGCAATAAGCTGCATCAAAATGAGAGCAAAAGTGATCGCCGCTACTAGCGGTGGATGTAAGCGCATTCCTAAAGCGAAGGGTAGTGGTTCATCTCCTGACGCCGATCAGTGGAGCGGCATGCCTCCTGATGGCCAGGAGCACAAATGGCTCCATTCATGGCCCGGAGACACAGAAGCGCAAGGCCAACCCCTCCGTCACTCGCATCTGACTTGCAACACACGTCCGGTCCATCCAGTTGGGTCAATCAGGTCGATTTTGAAGTGGTGGCGTGACGTCCGCTGATGCCACCAAAACCTGCTATGACAACGGACGTCTGCTTGGGCAGCGACGTGCCATGAGCAAACTCACGCCCGCAGCAAACAGCTATTCACTTTGTCTGCGGCCACTCTCACTGACATCGGTTTGGAGGGTCGGGGTTCTGCTCACAGCCGGAGAGGAACGCCCGTCTTCCCGCAACTTAGCGGTGGCATGGCTTGGGGAGAAACGCGCGCAGCTCGACGACGACTAAATCATCTCGTTTTTACCGCTCGAGAAAATGACCGAACGCAGCCAGCGGCCGAATCCGATCACAGACGATCTTAGTAATTGCGAGCATGGGCACGGAGAGGATCGCGCCCGGAATACCCCACATCCAGAACCAGAAGACCAGCGAAATGGTGACGAGGACGGGATTTAGGGTGAAGCGCTTGGCCAGGAGCATCGGCGTCAGAGTTTCGCCCTCGATCAAATGCAACCCAACATACAATCCCGCAGGAAGCAGCGCCTGCCAGAGCGGGTCAGCGGTCAACAGGCCAGCGAGAAGAAAGATCACCACTCCCAAAGCAGTTCCGAGGATCGGCACATAGTTCAGCAGAAAGGCCACAGTCCCCCAAAAGATCGGATCGCCCATTCCCGTGAGCCACATCGCCACCGCCATAGCGACGCCAACCGCCGCATTCATGATCGTGATTGTGATCAGATATGCGGAGATATCGCTTTCGATTTGGTTCGATATTTCTACCACCTGGCGCTTGCTGCCAAAGCGGGGCAGTATCTCGACGAGACGGTGCAAGAAAACATCGCCCGTCTGGAGAAGGAAAAAAAGAAACAGCAACGTCGTGAAGAAGCCGCTGGCAAAGTTGCGGGTACCGCTGAATAGGTTCGTCAAAAGAGCTGTGCCTGCTGCCGGAGCGGTCGCTTTCGGCGATGGGCCCGTTCCTCCGAAATTCTCCACCTGCTGCCAGAACCGCTGCACTGTATCAATGGGCGCTCGCAGGAAACTCAGCCGCTCCTGAAGCCGGGGAATGCCCTCTGGAAGCTTCGCCGCCCAAGTGCCAGCGGGACCTGAAATGGCCGTACCCAAGCCGCCGATTGTCCCAAATAGCGCTAGGATGAGCAGCAGCGCCGCGAGTACTCGCGGTACACGCAAGCGCTCCAATATGCGCAAGGCTGGCTGCAGCAGGAGGCTAAGAATGATAGCAAAGATCAACGGCAGCACGATGTCGCTCGCGACATAGGCCGTCGCCAGCACGGCAAGGAGGAATAGACCACCGAGGAAGATGACTTTCGGGTCTGAAGGCAGCGGCATTTCCTCCGGCTCATCTGCCGGAGGCGCAAATTTGGTCTTCAGGTCGATAGTGTTCATGTATCATCGGTCCCAAACGGGGGAAAACAGAATGTAATCGTAACGCATGCCCGACTACCGTCCGCGCGGGGATAAACTTTCAGATCGCCGTCAATCTGCTTGACGAGCCAGAGGACGACTTTCATCCCAAGCCCTTTGCCCTTGCCGGTCACAACTCCGGCTGGCAGTCCCGGCCCGTCGTCCAGTACCGACAGCGAATACGTGGCGGGCGCACTGTTTTCAACACGAACGGTTATTCCGCCGTCGCATGTTTAACCGAATTGGTGATTAGCTCGTTCGTAATGAGTCCAAGCGTGTGGGCGAGCGACCAAGGTATCTCAACCTTCGTTCCTTGAACCACGATGGTGTGACTGGTTTGGTCTTGGAAGAGCAGGCCCGAAAGGTCGTCGCACAGGCCGACGAGAAAATCGATGAATTCGACATTTGCCGGCTGATTGGAAAGATGTAACCGATGATTGACGGTTCCAAGAGCAACGACGCGACGAGCCGCAACGTTCAGTTGGGTGCGCGCCTCCTCCGGCGTCGGCGTGGTCCGGCTTTGCAACGATAGCAGATCCGCGATCAATTGCAGGCCGTTGTTAGTCCGGTGCTCGAATTCTTGCTCCAACATGACGTGCCGCCGCCAAAGATCTCGTTTCTCCTTCCGCAACGCACCTTCGCGGGCGAGCGCCGACTGCAATTCGGCTGCCAACGCATCGTATGGCTTCTGATCGACTAGACTGCGCTCGACCGTTCGCCGTCTTGAAAACTGAAATACAGGTGTGCGCCCGGCGATGGAATTGCCCATCGGTCCCTCCGTGCTGTCGTGATTGGTTCCTTGCACAAGGTTTGCATTGCGTCGCAATGCCGACTGAGCCAAATCGCTCACAAAGCAAAATCGATAACCGCAATTTGAAATACGCGCGACCAACCCTACTTGCCTGTACGAACGGGATAATTTCGGTCTCGCCGGACCCGTTCACGGAGAAGTCACTGCGGTTGCCTCACAGTGCGCGGCTGTTCGGCCAGTACGACGCTCAACAAGGAACTATGGACTTCGAGATGACCATTGTAGTCAATGAACCCTGCTTCCCTAAACTTGTTCATGAAGTGGCTTACCCGCGACCGGGTTGTGCCGATCATCTCAGCGAGCGTCTCCTGAGTGATCTTCGCCATAAGCGGCTCGGGCCGACCTTCCTTGCCGAAATTCGCTAGCAGCAACAGCAATCGAGCAAGCCGTTTCTCTGTAGAATTGAATAGCTGGTCAACCAAATCTTCTTCCACACGGGCCGTCCGCGCTAAAATATGCGACATAAACATTTGAGAAAACGCAGGTTCTCGCCGAAGAAGTCGTTGGATTTCGCGCTTGTCCACCCGCATAGTGACGCAGTCGGACATTGCGCTTGCCGTCGCCAATCGCTTCGGCTGTCCGATCAAGCATCCTTCACCGACGAATTCGTCAATGCCCAAAATAGCGACCACCGCTTCCTTGCCCTGCTTGGACACGACGGTGACTTTGATCTTGCCCTTTTTAATATAGAAAACTGCATCAGCGTCTCCGCCCTGCGAAAAGATGATTTCGTTCTTGCGATGCTTTGAAATGGTCCGGCCCTTGGCTGCGGTCTCGAAAAACGCAACCGGATCAAACCGCCGCGCGCCCTTCCTCGTTTTGGGGCTTATGCTCTGGTCGCTCATTTAGGCTCCCTGCTAACCGGCAAATTAGGCAAAATCGCTGAACACGCCTGTATAAAACAGCTCACTTTCGGGCGGAACCCAGATTTCATCATTCGTGCAGGCTGCGGTCAGTTCGCGTAGCGCCAACCGGATCAGCGCGAATTGGCCGCTCGGCAAGCTCCATATTGATTAAAGCACCGTTCGGAATGGAGCATTCGAGCCGATTGTTTTCGTATGCAGCTCTACGACCTTCCTGGAAAATGGGCGCGACATGCGGTGCAGGCTAGCGCGGTTACGAAGTGAGCAATTGTGATCAGACGTCACCGCCCCAGCGGTCAAAGATGCCTAAAGTTCGCGCTCAATCCTTGTACAGCCGATTGGTTATGCTGGTAGAAAAGCGATGTTGAAGAGTCAAGGTACCAATATTGTCACGCACCCTTCCGAGGCCCGCGGCTGGACACAAATCCTCGCCCACTATCGAGCGCCGAGCCCCGCGCGCAGCATCATTGAGCTGGCCGTCACGACCGGACCGCTGGTTCTGCTCTGGTTTCTGATGTGGGCAAGCCTTGATCTTGGCTACCGGGTAGGCCTGTTGCTCGCGGTACCGGCTGCAGGCTTTCTCGTACGGCTGTTTATGATCCAGCATGATTGTGGCCATGGCGCCTTCTTCCATCATCGTCTCGCAAATGACTGGGTCGGACGTATAATCGGTGTCTTCACGCTCACGCCTTACGACTTCTGGCGCCGCACTCACGCCGTTCACCACGCAACTTCGGGCAATCTCGATCGCCGCGGAACCGGGGACATCGACACGCTAACAGTGCACGAATACCTCGCGCTGTCCCGATGGCGCCGGCTTGGTTATCGCATTTATCGACACCCGATCATCATGTTTGGCTTGGGACCGGCATTCTTATTCGTCATGCAACACCGGCTGCCAATCGGTCTCATGCGTGCCGGCTGGCAGCCATGGCTCAGTGCTATGGCCACAAACGTTGCCATCGCGGCCGTTGTCGCTGCGATGATATGGCTGGTTGGCGTCGGTCCGTTCCTGCTCGTGCACCTGCCGATCATGCTGCTCGCCGCTTCGGCTGGGGTCTGGCTGTTCTATGTCCAGCACCAATTCGAAGATACCAAATGGGCTCGTGATGGCGTTTGGAATGTGCAAGAAGTGGCGCTTCATGGTAGTTCGTATTATGATCTGCCGAGTGTCCTGCGCTGGTTCACCGCAAATATTGGTGTTCATCACATCCATCATCTTTGCAGCCGGATACCTTACTATCGACTGCCGCTCGTGCTGCGCGATTACCCGGAACTGAGAACCATCGGCCGGCTTACCCTGCGCCAGAGTTTTAGGTGTGTGCGGCTGGTGCTCTGGGACGAAGCTCAGCAGCGTCTCGTCTCCTTTCACGAGGTTCGTCAGCGTGATGCCCCGGCTTGAGGGCCAATGAGATTGCCGCCGGTTGTCCGTTGCGTCGCTTCGTCGAAGGAAATTACGTGCCCAGTCAAGAAATGCCACCGGAAGCGCGGGGTTCCTCGACATGTCCTGTCTGCGGAACGGAGATGGTCATCATCCGTATCACGCCAATACTGTTCAGTGGGGACTTCGAGGATCTCACGCTCGTTTGTAAGATGTGCGGTTCTACGAAAGAACTCAGGATTAAGCGCAGTTAATAAGGCAGGCACACTTCACGCTGCGCAGCGGTCTCATCGAGCCTTCCACGGCGTCGAGATTGGCCAGCTAGCTTGCGCGGATATTCGTTTATTCGGCGTCGTGTTTAGAACGGCCCGATTGGCAGCTGACACGATGGGCGCAGCGCATCTATAGGAACTGGGCGCCGATCTTCGATCCCCGCCGCCATATGATGCGAGCTCGCCGGCCTGGCCCGGAGTTTCGGGACATCATCAATGTGAAACAGCTCGGTACGAAGTCAGCCGGGTCGACTTTGATTTGTACTCTGATTGCTCGGGTGAGGCTGGGAACCGGTCGCGACGCCATTTTGCGCAGGAATGTCTTGAATTTTGCTGTAGTGCACTTCGATCGGATTGAGGTCGGGTGAACAGTTCGGGAGGTGCCGAAGGCTCGCCGTCGGTCACTTTATTGTGCGTTGCACAATGGATCCTCCAGGCACCACATAGAAAGTGTGCGATAACGCGACGATCTAACAAAGGATTTGATTTTATGAAGAAATATCTTCCATTCGCGTTTGGATTGGCGATTTTCGCCGCTGCTAGCGCCCCGCCGGTGCTGGCCCAAACCAGCTATCACCCCAGGGCGCCTCGCCAGGACGTATACCCAAACGCCACGTACCCAAACGCCGCGTACCCAAACCCGGTACAGACGACGGGGAGCGGATCGAACGGTGGGATGCGTGGCTTTGGCTACTACGCTGCCGGACAGTAAAGCGTAGCGGATCGCTCCGATCCCCGAGGGCCGCATTTCGGTTTGTGAGAAGCCCGGGAGTCTCCCCGGGCTTCTTCGTTGATAAGGCGAGCGCGTTGAGTTGATCACCATATTCTAGCGCGGCGTTGCATACGCGACCGTTGGAGCTATCGCCGAATCTTGGTGCACGCGCTTCTCCTTTGAAAAGTCTCTCCGCCCTTTCTCGGGCCTTATGTGAGTTCATGACAATTTTCTCCTATGCGGCACCATTGCCGCAAAACAGAGCTGTGATTCGTTGCGATGCGGCGGTCGACGCCCACTTAACGTGACATCCTCAGAAAAGAGGGAGGCGGCGGTTCGCGCACCAGTTTGCTCGTATCAAGTATCTCTCCACTTTCCATGATGTCCGCTGGCCATGGTGTTCCCATTGTCGGCCGCGTGGTAGACGATGTCTTAGGTGGTTAGTCACGGTCCCTACTGAGGCGCCCAGGGACCTGAACTTCGGCGACCTGAACTTCGGCGGCCGCGTTCCCGATGGGAAGCGCGACCGCTCCCTCCGGCGCGTATGAGGCTTGTCGTTACGAGGAAACCACCGGATCAGGTTCGTCGTCCTCGACTCGACGATCGTCGTGTGGACCGCACTTGTCCGACCTCTTAATTCCGAGCAACACCGCGAGCAACCCGCGCGCACGACTTACGCGGCTTTTTATCGTCCCTACCGGCGTCCCACAGATTGCGGCGGCTTCGTCGTAAGAGAAGCCAGACGCGCCGACGAGCAGCAGGGCCTCGCGCTGAACGACGGGTAACTTCGCGAGCGCGGCGAAAAGCTCCTTAAACTCCAAGTGACCTTGCTGCCCGGGAGCCGATGTCAGGCTCTCGATGTAGCTGCCATCCGCATCTTCAACTTCGCGGCGCCGTTTACGATGCTCCGACAGAAATTTGTTGCGGAGGATGGTGAAGAGCCACGCCAACATGTTCGTCCCCGGCTGGAACGAACTGATATTGGCTGTGGCGCGCAGGAGCGTCTCCTGCACGAGGTCATCCGCACGGTCGGGATTGCCGCTGAGCGATATTGCAAACGCGCGCAAGCCCGGAACGGCAGCGATCATATCGTCACGCTCAGATGGCTGAGGTGCGCTTTCGACGCCCCTTTGTCGGCCGACGACCCTTTGTCGGCCTCCGTCGATCGTTTCTTGAGCACCGCGGGCGCCTTCGCAGGCGCGTGTTGCGTCTCCCTCCTGCTCTGGTGTCGCGATCGCGATTCCCGCTTGCTGCGTACATTCGCGAAAAATTAATGCCTGCGGGAGGCAACGGACGGCGGGCTCCGGCAAATGATGTGGCAAAGACATGAATGTTTTCCTTCGTGGCAAAATCTAAACCGCCCTGAAATCATGCGCGACCGGCTTGTTCTTATATAAGAGGCGATACGCGGGACTGAATTTGTTCTTTTTTGACCAGTGCCATGGAGTTAAAGCTCACGTTCCCCGACCGACACAATGAAATCCCCAAGGATGGAGCATCGCAATGTCGCTGCGGCGAGGCGAATCCGGGATTATGACTTTAATCGGATGGTCTTGGAGTTCATCGCCGCTGGATGAAAGTTCAGTGGCAGGTCACCACCCAAATAGTGCTTTTGACAAGGCCAAGACCCATGACGTCGCTTTGGCACGAAACTTTGGTGCGATGCAGCAGGGCGCGGCTACCGGTTCGAGAGCTTGGTCGAGGAACCGTCGAAGCGTTATGGCATCGAGGTCGATCGTGCGCTCGTCTGCAAGCGCGGCGCGTTTTGACCGTCGTTTGAGCGCTGTTGGTCAGTGTCAACGATGGCATCGGAGATCGCCGGGAAGCAGCCGAGGACGGCGCAAAGCCCGACGTCTTTCGATTGAGAAGGCGGGGTCCCGATCGGCGCCGATCACACCCCTCTGGTTTCGGTTGATACATAAGCTTCCACAGCCGCTTGCGTTGAGATCGCGAGGGGTCATGGCTTGGGCGCTGGTTCACACCTTGGACTGGGGCAATCAATTCCATGAGCGGACTGTACGTAGTTTAACGGACGTCAAATGGAATAATTTCTTCGATCGCAAATGCGGAAATCTCTTTACGCCGTGTAAGCGTTAAGAGCGACTTTCGAGCTTCGCCAACATAAAGACCGGCCGACAGACTCTAAATATTGAGGTCTCGGCAGCATAATCGGGCTGGTCGCCACGCGGATGTTGGCCTCATGAACAAGCCTATTTGGGAAGATGGTAGCGGTGGTAAGCCGCTGCGAACAACCGGCACCGTCCAAAGCATTACCGACCGCAAGAGCGCCGAAAACGCCCTAACCGGGAGTGGCGTTCTGCACGCGACGGTCGCCAGCATCGCGGCGCTGATCAACAGTTCGTCGCTCGAAGAGGGAGCGCCGAAAGCGCTGCGCCTGGTCGGCGAAGCGCTCGACGTAGATCGCTGCGTTGTCGTCGAAAACGTCGATAGGCCTGGCGCGCCGCTTAACATGGTTCCCAGCTATCAATGGAACAAATCCGGCTTGGAGCCGTTGCTGCCGCCTTTTGTCGCCGAATTGATCAAGCACCCAGACGTTCGGTCCTGGCTGGCGCCGTTGAGCGAAAATAAGCCGGTCGTCACCACGCTTACGAACGCCAACGCGACGGTCCAGGGCATTCTCCGCGCGTTGAAATCGACGTCCATCCTGCTGATACCGATTCTCGTCGCCGGAAGAAATTGGGGCCACATCGGTCTCAATGACGGCACGCCGAACCGGGAATGGAGCGCGGCGGAAATCGAAACCCTACTTGCTCTTGCGACCTTGTTCGGAGTGACGATAGAGCGCGGCCGGCAAATCCGAAAGCTCGCCGACGCCGACGCAATCATCCGGTCCAGCCCGACGGTCCTCTATAGGCTGTCGCTCGAGCCGGGCATGCCGATGACGTATGTTTCTCCCAATGTAGTCCGGCTCGGCTATGATCAAGCAAAAATGCTCGCGGAGCCAACGTTTTATCGCACGCTCATACATCCCGACGATCGAGACCGGGTTGCAAACGAGGAAGCACGAGCGTTGTGTGAGCAGACCCCGGACGCGGTATTCGATGTCAGGGTCTTAACGGCACACGGCACCTATCGTTGGTTCCAAGTTCACCGCAAATGGATAATGGGACCGGACGGCAAGCCAACGAGCCTCGAAGGGGAGTTCATAGACATCGACGAGCGTAAGCGGGCGGAAGATGAACTAAACAAGTCGCATGCCTTACTCGAAAGTGCGGAGCGGCTCGGCCATGTCGGTGCATGGGAATGGGAAATCGTCCATGATCGGGTAGTGTGGTCGGACGAGCTTTATCGCATCTGCGGGCGCAACCCGGAAGATTTTGTGCCAACCCTTGCCGACTTCTTCGCGTGCGTTCACCCCGATGACCGGGCTCGGGTGAAGGCTGCCCATGACGCCGCACTGACGCGGCAACAGCCCTTCGACATCGAGCTTCGCATCGTTCGGCCAGATGGGGAAGTGCGGTTTGCACGGGCGCAATCCAACGTAACCCTCGATACCGCAGGCAACGCCGCCAGGATTACGGGCAGCTTTCATGATATTACCGAGCATAAGGAGTCGGAGAGCGCGCTAAAACAGGAGCGAGATTTCTCCGCCGCATTGATCGACAGTGTGCCGGGTTTTCTTGTTTTGATCGACGAGAACGGCCGCTACGTGCGTTGGAACCAAAATTTACCGGCCATTACGGGCATTTCCAATGAGCAACTGCAAGGGTTCGACGCATTCGCGATCATCGTCGAGAACGATCGCGATATGGTACGAAAAGCGTTTCTTGAGGCGCTCACTAAAGGCTGCGCGGACGTCGAATTCAAAGTCCGCGCCAAATCCGGTGACGTGCACACTATTCTTTTGAGCGGGCGGGCAATCACGAAGGGTCGACGGCGTTATATCGTTAACGCGGGTATCGATGTGACTGACCTGCGCAAGGCCGAAGCGCTCCTTCGCGCTGTGGCGGTCGGCGCGACCGAGATAGGAATCACGACAAAGCTGGATGAGTTCGATCCGGAAAGCGATGGAGGCGGTGAGCATGGCCATCCGAATCGATCGCATGGGCGTCTTGGAGTGCTCCGCCACGCCCGATTCCGCGCCGGTCTATCGATACGCGTGGAACAGTCCCGATATCGAGATCAAAATCGACGAACGCTTTTTCGAGAACCCCAAGATGTGGACGCCGCAATTGGCGACTTGGCAAGCGCCACTTAGCGAAGGAAGGGCGGTCTCCGCAGATGCCCGGGACGCGACCGGTGATGTCAAAGAGATGCTTGAGGCTTTGGAAGTAAAGTCGATTCTCCTGATACCGGTCATGGTCGACGGCATATACTGGGGATTTGTCGGGTTCGACAGCTGCCGGCAAGAGCGGATATGGCCTGACGTCGAGATTAACGTTCTGAAGATGTTGGCCAACCTGATCGGCAGCGCGATCCAGCGGAATCGCTACGTCAAGGAACTCAGAGATTCCAATCAAATTATTCAGAACACACCGACGATCCTCTATCGGCTTCGTGCCGAGCCATCACCGCCGATGGTTTACATCTCCCAGAACGTCAAGCTGTTCGGCTATGAGCCCACCGTATTCATCGCATCGCCGCGTCTTTATCAAAGTCTCGTTCACCCCGACGACGCCGCGGCTTTTGCTGAAGCGATGGCGCATGCTTTGGGAGGTCAAGCTGGCGAAGTCCAATTCCGCATGCGGACAGGCCGGGGGGACTATCGCTGGTTCGATAATCGGTACGCGTCGGTTTGCGATACTGCGGGCCGCATCACCGAAATTGAGGGGCTCATAATCGATATTACCGAGCGTAAGGTCGCGGAGGAAAAGATTTCGATGCTCGCACGCACCGATTCATTGACCGGCCTCCCCAACCGCCGGACGTTCATCGAACGGCTTGAGCTAGCGTTCGCCGCCGTCCGGCGGGGGGCGGCCAAGATTGCGGTCCTGTTTCTCGATCTGGATCAGTTCAAGGACGTCAACGATACTTTGGGGCATCCGGTCGGCGATCTGTTGCTTCAAGAGGTTGCCAAGCGTTTGCAGGCGAACATTCGTGAAGTCGATACCGTGGCACGGTTCGGCGGTGATGAATTTGCCGTGATCAACAGCGATATCGCCGAGCCTGCGGATGCTGCCGTGCTGGCGGACAAGGTACTAAAGACGCTCAGAGGGCCGTTCTTGATCCAAGGCAACGAGATTCGTATCGGCGCGAGCATCGGCATTGCGATTTATGGCCTGGACGCAACTGACGCCGAGACGCTTCTGTCTCGCGCCGATGTGGCGCTATACCGGGCCAAAGCGGAAGGACGCGGAACCTACAGGTTCTTTACCGATGCAATGGATACGGAAGTGAGGACCCGCGTTGCGGTCAAGGTCGAGCTGCGCGGCGCCATCACTTCCGGCCAGCTGTTTCTGATGTATCAACCCCAAGTGAATGTGGACACCGGCCATATCATCGGCGTTGAAGCATTGGTTCGCTGGCAACATCCAACGCGGGGTATCGTCTCGCCCGGCGAATTCATTCCAATAGCGGAAAAGACCGGGCTGATCGTTCAGCTGGGGCAATGGGTGCTGCAGGAAGCCGGCCGGCAGATGAAGGAGTGGTTCGATGCGGGGATTGCCCCGCCACTGGTCGCGGTAAACGTGTCAGCGATGCAGTTCAAGACTGCGCTGGAGCTGGAGAATGACATCGCGGCAATCTTCGCGGAAACTGGTCTTCCACGGAGACTTCTTGAGCTCGAGCTGACGGAAAGCGTTCTTATGGAGGTTACACACGATCGTAACGACGCTCTGCAACGTCTCCGTAAGTCCGGAGTGCGCATTGCGATTGATGATTTTGGCACTGGGTACTCGTCGCTCGAGTATCTGGGCCACTTCCCGGTTGATCGCATCAAGATTGCGCAAAGTTTTGCGATGAACTTGACGAAGGAGTCCCGCAACGCGACGATCGTGAAAGCGGCGATCTCCATGGCGCACGAACTCGGGCTCGACGTCATTGTGGAAGGCGTGGAGACCTTGGAGCAGTTGGCGTTGATTAGATCGCTGAGCGGTCATAAGGTTCAGGGATTCTACTTCTTCAAGCCGTTATCCGCAGCCGAGGTGACGGCACTGCTAAGCACAAACAAAATCTCGCCGGTTCGGCCGGCCCGATTGAACCCCGCCGCCTAGTACGCATTCCATGCGCTTAAGTTCGCCGCGCTCAGGCCTGGCAGATTGCCAGCGGGCCGGTCATCGATTTCGGCTTCCACGACAGCTATTGATGCTGTGGACAGCTTTTCCGCGGGCGCGTGAGTGCCATGAATGTGGGCGCCGTTAAGGTCCCCACGATTCGGAGGAGCCAAATCATGCAAACGATCACGACAATCGGTATCGACATTGCCAAGTCGGCGTTTCAAGTCCATGGCGTTGATGCCAGCGGCCAACTGGTCATCCGCCGCCAGTTGAAGCGCCGCTAGGTGCTGGCCTTCTTCCAGAAGCTACCGCCGTGTCTATCGAAGCCTGTGCCTCGTCGCATCATTGGTCGCGCAAACTGCAGGCGCTTGGCCACACCGTTCGGCTGATGCCACCGGCTTATGTGAAGCCATATGTGAAGCGATGAACGATAGCACTGACGCCGAGGCGATCTGCGAGGCAGTCACCAGGCCGAACATGCGGTTCGTAGCGGCCAAGACCCCCGAGCAACAGAGTCGTCCGACGCTGCATCGTAGCCGTCATGTGTTCATTCGGCAGCAGACTTCGGTGATCAATGCCATACGCTCCCATCTTGCGGACCACGGCCGATCGCGGCCACCATCACGCTGGAGAATGATCGGGCCGATGCTGGGCACCGTCATCAGCCGCTTGCAGGCCTGATCGTGTTGGGCCAGCGTTTCGATGTCGGCGGACAGGCCCTCGACACTCTCATCGAGCCGGCGCCAGTCGCCAGCCAGATCCTCAGGTGCACTGTGCGCGGCGACAAGACGTCGGTATGGGTAGCGAGGACTCGCCAAGCTCGGCCCGCAGGAAGCGCACACCCTGGCGTACGGCAATGCCGCGCTCCAACAGAAAGGCCCGGATCTGACTGATGACGCCAGTGCGCTGGCTGACCAGCCGCTCGCGCACGCGGTGCAAACGCCTGCAGGTCGAGCTGCTCGGCAGTCTTGGTAGCGACGAACGTAATCGTCAGACGCTGCACCGCCTCGGCGATCGCTTCCCCGGCGCGGAAATCGTTCTTTTGTCCTTTGCTGTACGGTCGCACGTATTTCGCCGGCATCAGCCGGGCATCATGACCAAGCGCCTTGAGCCTGCGACTGAGATGATGCGCCCCGACGCAGGCTTCCATCCCGATCAGACACGGCGGCATGTTGGCCGGCCGCGTTTCCACCTGACCACGCGACCACTTTTGTCGCAACACAACATTCTCACCGGGCATCAAGGCCTACGACGTGGAAAGCGTTCTTGCCGATATCAATGCCGATCACAGCGACGGTGGTGTTGAGCTTCTCAGACATGGCGTGCTCCTTGGCTTCGGCGCCCCTTGCGAGCTTCCATCGCTGGCGGGGCAGGAGCCGGCCAGACCATTCCATTAGCGATAGTTTGCTACCGCGAATTATTGCACTCGAGAGGATCACTCAGCTTTGATGTTGGCCGCCCGGATCACCCTTGCCCACTTCTTGGTTTCGTCGGCGACGAAATTGCCGAATTGCGCAGGACTCATCACCATCGGAATGCCGCTGTTCATTCAAAACGCGAAACGATGCCGAGGCCTGCGATCGCCGCTCCGCCCAGCGCCGGATCGAGTGCGCGCGAGATGTTCACGCCGACGCTGTTGGCCGCAACAGCGGAGGTCAAATCCTCTTTCGGCACCAGTTGCGGAATGATCGATTGCTATGCCGGAAGGGTTAATGCACCCCCAGCCGCTGCGATGAGGAATGTGAATGGCAGCAAATTGTCGGATGTTACCAAACCAAACCGACCATCGCCGCGTAGACCGCGCATAATGTCGTGTTTGGCACTTCGAAATACGATCAGGAATTTTGCGCTTGTCGAAAATGTCAGCGAGCGCGCTCACCAGTAGTGCGAGCAGAAATACCGGCAGCGTGGTCGCGGTCTGCACCAGCGATTTTTTCAACGCAATCCCTGCCGAAGCGGACGCTTCGCAAGCATTAGTAAATTATTTCAACCTGAGTACCGGATGGAGCATGCGCCCAGCGTTAAGCATTGTGGTTTGAACCAAGAGTGGCCTGAGAATCCCATAGGTTTGTTTGCATTTGACCTATTGATCTGGCTCAACTACTCAGCCAACGAAATCTGTAAATCTCTGCTGTTTCTTAGTGCAGTAGGAACCAATTATGGATGGCCCTTGGAAATTGGCGCGCGATATATTCGTTGGAATAACCGGGTTGAAGAGAAGATTTCGTCATTCTCGGCGCGGCAGTGTCGCGATTATGATCGGAATTGCGCTGCCTGTCGTGATCGGAATGGCCTCGCTGGGATCGGAGATCGCTTTCCTTCTGTTCAAACACCGTCAGTTACAGGTGGTCGCGGATGCGGCCGCGTTCAGTGCCGCCGTCGCGATTAAAACGGGCCATCCCAACTTTGCTGTCGAGGCGCGCGCGGTTGCCACCTCTCTTGGCTTCCAAGACCAGCTCAATGGCGTGACGATTACGCCAAACAGCCCACCAGCCAGCGGTCCCAACGTGGGAAACAAAAGCGCCGTGGAGGTGATCGTCAGTCAAACCCAGACCCTGGCCATGGCCAGTCTGTTCCACAACAATCTGTGGAATGTCGTAGCGCGTGCGGTGGCGATAGCGGGCGCTGGAAGTTCTTGCGTGTTGCAACTCGACAGTACCACCGGCTTCACCATGAACAATGGCGCGACGGCTAACCTCACAAAATGCGGCCTGGCGGTGGATGGCGTGGGGTCGGCGGCGCTGTCGATGAGCGGCCGCGCGCAGTTGACCGCACAATCGGTCTCGGTCGTCGGCCGGGCCTCGATAAGCAATGGTGCCGCGATCAACCCATCCGATGCGCTCCGGATCAACCAGCCCAATGTACCAGATCCTTACGCAAGCGTGACAATGCCTTCGATCCCCGGTGGTTGCTCCAATGGCACCGAGATCAATGGCAAACCCATCAGTTATGGCCACAGCAATTCAGGACTCCAGACGATAAATCCGGGCGTCTGGTGCGGCAGCGTCTCGTTCACAAACGACGCAAATATTCTGCTGAACCCGGGCGTCTACTACGTCGATGGCGGAACCTTTAGCGTCGGGGGTAGCGTTATAATGAAAGGCACGGGAGTCACGGTCATTTTGACTAGTCACACCAGCGGCAACTACAGCACGGCGACAATCAACAACGGTGCCACCGTCACGTTGAGCGCGCCGATAACCGGTACGACGGCGGGAATCGTCTTCTTTGGAGATCGGAGGGCCCCTGCGAGAAACACGAACAATCTTGAGGGCGGGGCCTCGATAAACATCAACGGCGCGCTCTATTTTCCCACTCAGACGCTGCTCTTCCAGAATGGCGCAAGCAATCCATCAGCCTGCACCCAACTCGTAGCCGGAACGATTCAGCTCGTTGGGGGATCGAGTTTCCAAAACAACTGCCCGACGGGAGTTGCCACGATCGGTGCCGCAAATAACACTCTGACCGAGTGACCTATTGGGGCTTGCTCCTTTTCCCGCCTCACGCTTGACGAATGTCGTCAAATTCAAGGCCACCAACGCAGGCGATCGAGGACAATCGGTGCTAATGTCCCGTTGTGGCCGTGCGCGCCGAGATCGTCGCTCTCAGAGGAAGGGCTCCTGATCGCCCTCCGGCTTCGATACGAGTTAGCGGCGGCCCCGATTGTCGACGACAATGGCGTCGGCATGTACCGCTGTTGCATTCCAGGTCGCAACAAGGTACTCGGCGTCCTCCAAGATCGGCCGACCGAGGCTGCGTCAGCGTACTCGCTCTCCATCCCGTGGGAGTTCAAGCTCGAGGCTGTGCGGCTGATTAGAGATCGCGGGGCCTCATATGCGCAAGCCTCGTACGACCTGAATGTGCATCTGACCCAGCTGCGCAATTGGGTGAAAGCGTTGGCGGGCGATCCGCTACACGCCTTCTCTGGCCAAGGTCAGATGAAGCCCGAACAGCTGGAGATCGCGTGGCTCAAGCGCGAGGTTATCAAGCTGAAGGCTGAACGAGACATCAAAAAAGCCGCGGCCTACTTCGCGAAGGAACCGACGTGAAGTTCGGTTTATTGCGAAGCACCGGCGGATCTGGGCGTGGACTGGACTCGGCGGCCGACGACATCGGCAAGAAGCTGGAGTTCCCGACCAAGTCAGCCAACAGCTTGAAATTCTCGGCGCAGAGATCTTGAAGCGGCTGCCCGCATCGCAATTGCGTAACCCGCTCATCAGACGCATCCACCCGCTCGTATAAAGTTGGAATCGTCAGCCGATTTTGCCCCTCCAGACTCTGTTTTCTTACTGTCACCTTGCGGACCTAGAGCACATTTCGGCTGAGTTGAATCGGGATTCCCTGGCGGGCGTGGGTGGTTAAAGCTTGCGGTATTGATTTGGAGGGCGGATCGATGCCGAAACCATGCTCCTTGGAGTTACGTGAGCGTGTTGTGGACGCAGTTGAATCTGGCGCGTCGCGTCGGGCGGCAGCCGAGGGGTTCGACGTGAGCCCGAGTTCAGCGATCAAATGGATGCAGCGTCGGCTGGCGACTGGCAGCATCGCCGCCAAGCCGAGCGGAGGCAGCATCTCGCCGCTGGAGGCGTATGCGGACTTTTTACCGACACTGATTGCGCGGCAACCGGATCTAACGCTCGACGAAATCGTCGTGGCGATGCGCAAGCGACGGATTGCCGGCAGCCGCAGCGCGGTGTGGCGCTTCTTTCAGCGGCACAAAATCAGCGTCAAAAAAAAGTCTGCGGGCAGTGGAGCAAGAGCGTGGCGACGTGGCCCGCGCTCGGCGGCGCTGGATGCGAGAACAGGGCATGTTTAATCCGGCGCGGCTGGTGTTCATCGACGAGACCTCAACCAACACCGCCATGGTGCGGCTTCGAGGCCGCTGCCCGCGCGGCGAGCGATTGATCGGCCGGGCTCCGCAGGGGCATTGGAAAACCATCACCTTTGTGGCGGGCCTGCGCCACGACAAGATGGTTGCGCCTTTCGTGATCGATGGGCCGATGACCAGAGCAAACTTTCTCGCCTATATCGAACAAGGCCTCGGGTCGACGCTCAAGCGCGGCGATATCGTCATCTTCGACAACCTTCCGCCCACAAAGGTGTTGCTGTGGCGAAGGCTATCAAATCTGCGCGTGCCCGGCTGCTTTATTTGCCGAAATACTCGCCAGATCTCAATCCAATCGAACTGGCCTTCAGTAAATTGAAAGCGCTTCTGCGCAAGGCCGCTGAGCGAACCATTCCCGGTCTCTGCCGCAGGATCGGGAAACTGCTTGCCGCCTTCAGCGCCACAGAATGCAGGAACTACTTCTCCCACGCGGGCTATGGTTCTAAATGACCGGAATCCGCTCTAGCAGGTAAGGGACGAACCTGCTTAACATCAGATGCCAAACAAATTTAATGAAGCGCCGAGGACGGCCGCTATGGAAACGGTAAGGCCAGAGGCGAGAAACCCTGACCGCAGTGGTACTTTTCACGAAACGCACGATAGGACTGATCGTGTTTCGAGTTCCGCTGTTGTGCAGGGTCCGAGAACTGCGTTTCTGTGAACTTCAAATGGCGGCTGTCGGGTACTAAAACTAGGATTGGCAGACAAGACTTCGTCGGCCTGGTTAGTTGGATATAAAATAATTCGCTAAACAAATCGTCCAAGTGAGTATCGAGTATCGGGTTGAGGCCGCGAGTTGGGATCACGTAGTCCATCGTTTTTGATCCACATCAACGAGATCCGAGCGGACCGGTGCTAGTTTATATTCTGAATGGAACGGATTAGCTCGGCTAGAGCTGGAGCGAGGTGTGGATCCAATCGAGCGCATAGCTAGACAAGCGAGGCTATTCTGGAGGCCCTATCGGGGTGCGATTTCGGATCCCGATTATGCTTCCAGGTCTGATCGGAATGAGCATCCTGGGCGCTAACATCACCTTTACTACCTACAAACATCGTCAACTGCAGTCGAGTGCAGACTTGGCGCTCGGTGCGACCGCTGTGCTCACGGCGGGCTGTCCGAAAGATGCGGGCGTCGAGCCTCGCGCCATAGCGGTCAATGCCGGTTTCGCGAATGACGCCGTGGCCGCAACGGCTACCGTCGACAATCCACCAGCAACCGGGCCCAATGCGGGCAACGATCTTGGCGCCGAGGTGATCCTCAGCCAGGCGATGGCGTTGGCGGTGGTCGGCGCGCTCTTGAGCGGCCCTTTCACGATCATAGGCCGAGCACTTGAGGGCAATAGCAATTCTTATTGTGCCTTGGCGTTCAATCCCTCGGTGGCGGGCGCTATCAGCATTCCAAACGACGCGATCGTTTCAAGCCTGAATTGCGATGCGGCGGCGAATTCGACGACTTCTGGTGCAGTCATTCTACGTAACAACGCCCAGATCAACGGTCCCATCTCTGTTTGCGGGAATCGGACGCTGTCGACCGGAGCTAAGCTCAGCGGCTCCCTCCCTATTCACGCTACCCCCACCACCGATCCGTATGCTGGCGTGCAGCTTCAGACCATTCCCAGCTGCACCGGACAGCAAGGTTCCGAAAAAAGTAATGCGACCGCCAACCTCACATCGGGTCATTTCCGCAGCGCCTGGGACTTTGTCGACAAGACAACCATGATTGTCGCCGCGGGCACTTACTATATCGATCTACAACTCGATCTCGTTAACAACGGCGTTATCAACGGGACAGGCGGCGTCACACTAATTACCAATGGCAACTATTTTATCGACTTCGGCAATAATGATTCGATGAACATCACGGCGCCTGCGACGGCATCGTACGCCGACCTACCCTTCTTCGGATTGCGGACGGCAACGTCCGACGGTAACGCAGACCTTCAGTAATAGGCTCATCATGAATATCCAGGGCGCTGTGTATCTCTCCAACCAAATCGTCAAATTCGACAGCAACGGCTCGACCAGGTCGGGCGGATGCGCGCAGGTGATCGGCCAAGTCATCAATATCGATAATTATATCGAACTCGACGACAATTGCGGCGGCACCGACGTCGTATCGATGGGCCATGCGCCGGGCCAGTTGACGGAATAGGAGCAGCGATGTCCTCTACCAGAGGTGAACACCGAACGTTAATTCGATCGAGCGCTTCCGGAACGGCCGCGATAGAGTTTGGAATCGCGGCGCCGATGCTTGCCATTCTGCTCGTAGGGGTCGCGGACGTTGGCTTTGCGGCCTACCAGGCGATGCAAGTGCAGAATGCGGTGGAGGCAGGCGCTCTCTACGCCACCCAAAATGGTTGGAACTCAACCGGCATAACCGCTGCGGTGCTCAACGCGACGAGCTTATCCGGAATTAGCGTCACGCCGCCGCCCACCCAATTCTGCGGTTGTCCTGGCGCCGGCGGGCTCACGACGGTGTCATGCGGCACCACGTGCACTGGCGGGAATCCGCCGGGCCAATATGTCCAGATTACCGCCACGCTCACGCGTCAGTCTCTCATTCCGAATTCGGGTCTGCCGCTGCCCGCGACGTTTACCGCTCAGTCGCTTATCAGGTTGGAATAGGCAGTGGTGGCTTAGCCATGGCGTCGAAATCTTCCTTTGCGTTGAATCAGCGTGGGGCAGCTGCAATCGAGTTCGCAATCATCTTGCCGGCGCTGCTACTTTTGGTCCTGGGCATCATGGATACAGGCCGACTGCTCTGGACCTATACGACACTCAACAGTGCGAGCGAGACTGCGGCTCGCTGCTACGCCATCCAAGCGTCGGGGTGCACGACGCCTGCTGCGGTCCAGAACTACGCCGTGACCCAAGCCTGGGGCCTGACGATCAGCGCCTCCGCATTCAGCGTCACGACGCAGACTTGCGGCGCGCGGGTTTCCGGGACCTATGTCTTTACTTTCGTTATTCCCTGGCTCAGCGTCGTCGGAAACTCAAACTCCATCACGCTCACTGCGGTAGCATGTTATCCGTCCTGAAACGTCTAGTGAATTCATAATCGGCGCCGATGGGAAGCCGCAGAATACGGCGGTCATCTTTATTGCCAAATTACGTTGCCCGCGGTTCGCATGAACACCGTCTTCGGAATACAGCGGCATCCGGCTTAAAACGAATTCAAGTGCGAAAGCGCTAAGGGCGGCAGCTAGTGCCCAAATGCGTCGAGCGCCCGAAGCGCTGCCGGTCCGCCAATGATCAAAAAGATGGTTGGCATGATGAACAGCATCATTGGTACGGTGAGAAGCGCCGGAAGCGCATTGGCGCGCTCTTCCAATTTGATTAGCGTGTCGTTGCGCAATTCAGACCCGATCACGCGGAGCGCTTGGGCGAGCGGGGTGCCATAGCGCAGCGTCTGAATCAAAGTCGCAACAACCGATCGCATGCTCGGCAAATCGACGCGACGCGCCATATTCTCCAGTGCTTCGTCGCGACTTGGCAAGATTTGCAACTCGGCGGAGGTCAATGCGAGCTCATCCGCCAACTCGGGCTGCCACCGTCCAAGCTCGTTCACGACACGCGCAAGGCTATCCTCAAGCGATAGTCCCGCATCAACGCAAACGACCAGCAGATCGAGCGCTTCGGGCAGCCCGCCGACGACGGCTTGCGCCCGCCGTCGGAGGCTCATTCGGATCAGCCTGGGCGGAAGTAGGAAACCGGCCGCGACCGCACAGGCACTGGCTAACGGCGCGATCAACAAAGATCCGGCCAGGGCCGGAATGTATCGCATGACGACTGTCGCAACGATGCCAAGAGAGACTGCCGCGGCGAGCCGGCCTAACGAAAATAACAAAATCGCGCGGGCCGCAGGCACGCCCAATGGGGCCAGACAGCGGATGATCTCGCGCTGCTCCCGCTCCGGAAAACCCTGTCCGGGTAGGCGCAAAAGCTGCTTCGGTAAATCTTGCTTCGCAAATCTCGCGTCGTCCGGGTTCGGCGCTGTGCGCGGCATGACCAGATCCGACCTGCGAGCAAGCGCCTTCTCTTGCCTCCCTCGCAGGCCAGCGGCAACAAAGAGGACGGCGCTGTAGACAAATGCGAACGTGCTCAAGAACACCAATACTACCGGCGCCACACCGACATTGCTAAACAGCGACGACATCGTGAGCGACCTTTGTTGGTCAGGCCGCCGCCGTCACCCGTCGTATCATCCCGCGCATCGCCATGAATGCGAGCAGCAGAAGCACAACGGCTGCGGCGAGAATGACCTGTCCCCGCTTGTCGTGGAAGAGAGGCGCGATATAGCCGGGTACCATGTAAAGCAGCGCTCCGATGGTTACGAAGGGGATCGCCCCCAGCACATAAGCAGAAACGCGAACCTCGGCCGTGGCGGCCGCCGCTTTTAGGCGCACGGCGCGGCGCTTTCTCAGGAGGTCGGAAAGAATTTCCAGCGTCGCTGCCAGGTTCCCTCCCGTTGCATGTTGCAAATTCAGCGCCACCGCGAAAAAGCGGAAATCCGGGAGGCCGATGCGGTCGCTTGCGATATCGAGCGCCTTTTCGAAAGGAGCCCCAAGCGTCACCTGGTCGGCGATCGACCCGAACACCATATTCAGCGGCGGCGGTGTTTCGAGTTGGATCGAGCGCACTGCCGAAGAGATCGGCAAGCCGGCCCGAAGCATGCGGACCATCATATCGATCCCGCTGGGAAAGAGCTCCATGAATTGTCGCTCGGCGACCTTTTGTTGCCGCAAGAGGACCCATCGAGGGATCATGAAAAATGCAACTGCGCTCACTGGGGTCGCCAGGTCAATCGAGTTCCCCAGCATCCGGTAAGTTAGAATCCACGCGATAGCCGCGGATCCGATTGCGACCGGCAGCAGGATCGCTACGCCAGATTGCATGCCCCATCGGTATCGTTTTCCCACGGCGAAGATTTGCCGCAATGCCACATTGAGGTTTGTTTCCACGCTCGAGTTTGAGAATTGCCCGATCGGCTTGCTTGGCGCGGGCGGCGCGACGAGACCGATGTGCCGTTTGAGTTCCGACTGCGTTCTGCGATACTCCGCGGCCCCCATGACCAACACGGCGGAGCCCGCGAGCATAGCAACGATCCCGATAATTCCAAGTCCAGGCATGCGATCAAGCTCCCGACTGGGCGCCGAGCGTATCGAGGAACGCGTTCGCTAACCCGAAATATTCAAGGCGTGCAAGAAACCGCGGCTGTACCCGATTGGACTCGAAGACACCGTCAAGCGTTCCGTCGGGTTTATCGCCCAGGTACTTGTATGCGAAAAGCGATCCGAGCAGGATCGTATCTGCTTCCAACCCGGCCACATGCGCCACTTCTGTCACGCGGCGCTTACCGTCACGCATGCGCTCGATGTGCACGATGAGATCGATCGCACTGACGATTTGGCCGCGAATTGCGCGAGTTGGCAGACTCAAATTCGCCATGAGAATCATGTTTTCGACGCGGGCTAATGCATCACGTGCCGAATTCGCGTGAATTGTCGACATGGATCCGTTGTGGCCGGTATTCATCGCCTGCATCATGTCAAACGCCTCGGACCCGCGAACCTCGCCGAGAATGATGCGATCGGGCCGCATACGCAGAGAATTCCGAACTAACTCGCGCTGAGTGATTTGTCCCTGGCCCTCGATGTTGGGCGGACGCGTCTCGAGCTGGACGACGTGCGGCTGTTGCAATTGCAGTTCCGCCGCGTCCTCGATGGTGATGATGCGTTCTGTTGGATCGATCATCCGGGAAAGCGCGTTCAGGAGCGTGGTCTTGCCAGATCCGGTGCCTCCGGAAATGAGGATGTTCAGGCGACATCGGGCTGCGATTTCGAGCGCGCTTTGAAGCTCCGGCGATACCGTCCCGAGTTCGGTAAATTTAGAAAAATCAACAACGCTGCGGGAGAACTTACGGATCGAGATGCAAGCGCCTTTCAAGCTAAGCGGGAAAATAATGACATTGACTCGGCTGCCGTCAGACAGACGGGCGTCCAGCATCGGACTCGCCCCATCGACACGTCGTCCGATTGAGGAAGCGATGCGTTGCGCGACGTGCAGCACATGGGCGTCGTTACGGAACCGCAGCTGCGTCAGGTCAAGTTTGCCGCGCCGTTCAACGTAGACCTTGTATGGGCCATTGACCAGGATATCGTTGACCGAATTGTCGCGCAGAAGCGGCTCAAGCGGGCCGAGACCGACCATCTCGTCGACAATTTGCACCGCGAGAGTTCTCTGCTCCTGCTGGTTCAGCGGAACGCGCCGTGCATTCGCAATTACGGCGACCAAGCTATAAACGCGCGCCGTCAACTCGTCGCGGTTAAGCTGCACGGCGACGATAGGCTCGATCTGAGTCAGGACCTGATCGTGAATGGAGTCAGCGTCCAATGAATTCCTACGATTGGGCGCCGCAACTTCATTTTCCGCGTATTCTAAAAGTTTCGACCCTTCGGGAGCGACGCCATGGGAACCGACATCATCCTCGTGCTTGTCCGGATGAGAATGATCGTCGCCTTTTGTTCCGAAAGTAAGCATGATTATCCGAACAAGCGGGCAAATAGCGACGGTGACGACGGCGGTGCTTCACCGGCCAACTGACGGAAGATCGGCGCCAGCGCGTGACGAAGCGTCGTGCTTGCCTGGATGCCTTTGATGCCGAGCGTAGCGCCGGTTTCGATCTTGCGATCGTACGGAATGATGATGTCGGGAGGCTTGCCGATGATGCGCTCGATTTCTGCCTCGGGTAACCCGCTGGGCGCACCGCTTTTGTTGAGGATATGTAAGGTGGTTCGCTCCGTCGTATTGGCTCCGATCCTCTCACGCCAACGGACAACATCGCGCACCGCAGCCAGGCTCGTGTCGCTGACGAGAATGCAGAAGCTCGGCAGATGCAGCATTTCTGGCAATCTGGACGCGAGCCCGACCGGCAGATCCACGAATACAAAGCGATAGCGGTGCAGGAGAGCATTCAGTAGCGCGAGCACCGCATGTTCCTCGATTGCCATGTCTTCCCCCAGCGGTTCGAGCGATGCGAGCAGATCGAAACGTGGGGTGACATGGATCGTGCCGCGGTCGAGGAATAGTTTGTCGACACGCTCAGGCCGCTCCAGCGCCTCCGTCAGTGAGTGGCTTGGTGTTAAATCGAGTTGAAGAGCCGCATCGCCGCCGTAACGATCGAGATCAACCAACATAACCCAGCGTTTGAAGGTCTCCGCCAGGTTCCAGGCGGTACTGACTCCGATCGTCGTGGCTCCTACACCTCCGCGCACGCCCAAAATGAAATTGAGCCGGCCAGTGCGCGCGGCCGGCTGAATGGCAGTCCCGTTTATTATATTGTTGCACGTCTGATTGACCATGCTTCTAACGAGCGGCTTAAAGAAATATTCGGCGATACCTGCATTCTTCAGATCCCGGTAAAGCCTGATATCGTTCTGATCGCCGATAATCACGACGCCGGCACCGGGTTCACACACCTTGGCAAGGTCATCGAGCCGCGCTCTCGGGTCCGCGACCCCGCTGATGTCAACAATGAGGAGCCGCGGCGATGCGCGCGACTCCAACGCCGCAATTGCGGTTTCCACGTTGCCGGAAGTGATTTCCGCTTGACCAGCCGACAAGCCAATATCGTTGAGCGACTGCCGGACCACGCCAGAAGAATCGGGGTCGGCTACAAACACCAGCGCGATGGGCGCTTGGCCCGCCGCTTGATCGATTGTATTCGCCGCCGCTACGTTCACTTCCTGCCTCCCGAAATCCACATGCGCACCCGGCCTCGCCGGTCAGGCCTGCGACTGAGAATAATTTATGCCCCTTTTTACCAAAACGCCTTGACCCATATCAAATACGCCGGTCACCAATAATCGATGAAATCAACCAACACGCAATTCTTATACTAACGCCTCGAAATGTTAGAGCTTTGCGATCTAATTTGTTCGATTTCGGTACAGATTGTATTGTGCCGCTTAATCGGTTCGGAAAACCTAACGACGGTCGCAGGCGAAACGACGGCTGATATTATGAGACTGAATTCGTTGCGCCGAAGCTATTGCGCAGGTAACCGGCAACACCGTCAGCAGGATGCGGCCTGCTATAGCCATTAAGAAGCCCGCCGGTATCGGGTGCGCCCAGTACGCAATCGCACCGCAGTGCGCAGCGGATTATTTTCAGAATAGCTAGCTTCGCTTGTGAGCAATCGCTAGCGCGGGATCCCGCGACGAGCGGCAAGTCAAGCGAACCGCAGCGTTGAGTGCGGCGAGCGTAAAGCAGCGCTTCTTCATTGCTCAACCAATCCACCTCAAGATGGTGGCAAGCGACTGTATGACGGCAGCGGCGGAAACGGTGATGCCAGCGGCCATAAAAAAGGATTCGACTGCACTGATACTTCGCACGATATGGATCATCGATGTGCTCATGGTCCAACCGCCTTCTTGGCCGGATAGCCGAAATATTGTTGCGCGGCCTCATTCCAAGACGTTATTGCCATTCTTTTCTGTTCATTAATATGATTGGCTGCCAAGGCAAGCTCAGCGATTGTGAAAAGCCTCTTTTCTGCAAGCGGGTCGCCGCCTTCGTTTAGCGAATTCCGCAGCGTCTCTAGCCTCAGCAGTCGCTTTCCTAACCGCGGTTCGAAGTCGCGCGAGCCGGTCCTTCAAGACACAGTCGGAAGCACCGGGTTTGATGAGTTCGACGGCAGTCTCATCGCCCAGTGCTCCGGTGACGACCACGATCGGTATTGCCGGGTTTTTCTTGTGCGCCAGAACGACGGCCGATAAACCGTTTCAACTCGGAAGCTTGTAGTCGGCCAACACAATATCTGGCGCGAACTGGTCGAACGCCGCCAAAAAAGTCTCCTTCATTTCTACCCGTTTTGCGGCAACAACTAATCCGGCATCGCGGAGCAATCGCTCGATCAGTCTGCATCGGCAGGAACGTCCTCCAACATCAGTACCTTTACCGACGTGACGCGGACGGGGCTTCGGGACTTGCGTCCTCGCGGCAGTAAGCCATCAACGAGCCTCTCCCGCTTTGCGCTTCATCAATCTAACAGATTTTTGCTAAATGTGGCGCTAATTGTTAATGTCCAAACGTAGACTCGACAATTCGTCAGACTCGCGAAGCGAACGACCAAGGGTTCCCGATGCGGCTTGCGCGAGCATGCGAATTCTGCTTCTGGCCCTCTTCAACGTTCGTCGGGGCGCACGAGTTTCGTAGCGATCGGTGGAATAGCCGACATGCCTTGGACATCATCAATTTGTTGACGATGGCCCATTTCGCCACGCATCGCCCTGGATTTGCCGCAGCGCAATACAACATCCAAAGCCTATTTAGTAATATCCTCGACTGGAACAATTAGTTCTGTCGCGAATGGGCATAGTCCGGCCGTGCTTCTACCCGCCAGCAAACGATCCTGGCCGGGGGGCACCAAAGACACCGAGCCCGCTGCACGATTGCCTTCTCAGGCGACCTTGACACAGTTCCGACCGCTATCCTTCGCCGTATAGAGGGCACGGTCGGCGGCGGCGATCACGTCCTGCGCCGTTTCATTAATACCATTCGAAAGGGCTGCTCCAAAGCTTGCCGAGATAATTCTCGTTTCGCTGCCGAGCTGAAAAGGGACCCCAACGATCGCTTGGCGTAGCCGCTCGGCCGTGCCGTTCAGAGGCTCGCGTGTTGCGGTCCCGGCAGTGAGAATTAGGAACTCTTCACCGCCGTACCGGCCAAGCTGATCGCTTTGGCGGATTACTCCAGTGAGGCGGTGCGTAAATTCCTTCAATGCCAAATCACCGGCGCCATGACCGAGGCTATCGTTGATCCGCTTGAAATGATCGATGTCGACCATAATCATACCGAGCATCTTGTGGGTTTCGGCTGCCTCGGCCAACGCCCGTTCTGCAGCGTGTATAATTGCGCCGTGGTTGAGCGCCCCGGTCAGCGGATCCCGGCTTGCTGCCTCTGCGAGCTTCCTGCCCTCCTCAATCAGTTGCCGGTTGCGCTCGATGATCTGGAGGTAGGTACGGCTATTGTCGATCACAGCCGAAACCTGATTTGCAATTTCACGGAAAATGGTCTGATGCGACCCCCGATACGACTCTTTGTGTTGACTTGTGAAAAACAAAACGCCGATCGGCCGGTGCCCGACAATTAGCGGGCAGGTAAGGCTCGATCGCCCTCCTTCTAGCACCATGCGCCGCGTTGCGTCCGATTGTGGCTTGGCCTCCAGGTAACTCTCAAGATTGTTTAGGATCCGTGGCTGGCCAGTTTTCAGAACCTGCTCCAGGCTGCTTCCGGCCAGAGTTTGGGAATATCCTGCTGCGATTTGCTGTGGGCCGAGCTCGGAACGCGCCCAATAGGCGGTCAAGTAGGTCCCGGTGCTGGAGATAAATGCGCAGCAGATGCGTTCGAACGGGATCAACCCGGTAAAGCCATCAAATATCCGGTTTAGGACATCTTCAACCAACACACCCGGCTCGATCGTTCCGACCAAGTCGAAAAGTTGTCGGAGCTCCTGCTCTCGCCGGCCCAGGACATCGGCAAGAAGCTGTAGTTCACGACCAAGTCGAGCCAACGGATCGGGACTGTCGGAGGGGAGATCTAGAAGCGGCTGTCCGCATCGCAATTGCGTGACCCAAGCCGCATACGCGTCCACCCGCTCGCGTATCAACTCGGCATCATTGGCCGATTTTGTCCCAATCACATTCTTTTTTCTCGCCGTCACTTGGCGGAACACGCAGCTAACAGACGAACCTGCTCAGCGTCAGATGCCAAACAAGTGCAATAAAATACCAAAGACAGCCGCTAGGGATACGGTGAAGCCAGCGGCGAGAAATCCAGACTCGACCGCAGTAGTGCTTTTAACGAAACGCACGATGGGACTGAGCATGTTTCACACTCCGCTGTGCTGCAGCGTCCGAGAAGGAGATTCTCTCGGCACTTCAAATGGCGACTGTCGTCGCCGTCGGGTACCTAGAACCAGGTGGGCCGACGAGACTCTTCGCTGGGCTGGTTAGTTGAATATAAAATAATTCGTTAAACGATCGTCGAGGGGAACATGGTGCTAAACGTGCGCGACGTAACCGATGACGGCGCCTCGTATGTTCCGGCCTCAACATATGCGTGCGATCCGTTTGAGGCAATGGAGCGGATGCTTTCGATGCGTATTACTTTTCTGCACCGATGCTCGCCGTCATTCAGGGTTGCCGACGGCAAAAAGCGCTCAAACACTCTAGGACCTCTCCGGTAGCCCAATCCGTCGCGTATTACCGAAGAAATGGTGCATCCACATTTTTCCACAGGATGCGGTGATGTCACTCGGTGATAGGTTCCGCATAAGCAAGTTTCCAAACAAGGTGGCGACCGGTTAGGGCAATGCGAACAAGGTCGGCAGTATTTTTCGCGCCCATTTTTGTTAGAATATGAGCCCGGTGAATTTCGACCGTCCGCGGGCTTATTCCTAGATGCCGCGCGGTTTCCTTATTAGTTGCAGCTCCAATAACTTGTACTAGAACCTCTGCCTCGCGCTGGGTCAACCGTTGGCAGGTAGGAAATGTGGCCGGCATTTCAGCAGCATTGTGGGTTATACGAAGTCGCATCCAGGCAGCCATAATTTTGCGAACACGAGGCACAATGTCACTTAGGGCAAACGGCTTTTCTATGAAATCGAAGGCACCCCGTTTTATCGCCTCAACTGCGGTCGAAATCCCAACCATTCCCGACATCGCAATGATAGGTGCGGCATAGTTATGAGCGTCAATATTGTTGAGAATATCAAGTCCAGACCTCCCAGGCATGAGCAGATCGAGAATAACGCATGCTGGGGGGGGCCCGTGACCGGGCTACAGCGTAAAACTCCTCCCCGTCGCCGAAGCCCGTCACCCTGAAGCCTTCGGAGCTAAACGCCATATTCAGCAGACTACGAATTGGCGCAAGGTCATCGACAACGAATATCTCGTTGCTGCGACCTTGCGGAGGTATCACTGGAATAATCACATCCGTGCGTTCTAACGAATTTGTTGCCTTCATCAGGCCGGATTTATCGCCGAGCATAGCTACCCCATGATGCGCTTGCGCGCCCCGCTGCACTAGCTGCGTCCGATAACCACAGCTGCGACTGGGGCAAGCCACACTGGAAATCAGAGAACCTGGCCAGTGATCGCAGCGGGCCACATTGTTAGAGGAAAGCTATCGGGAATTCCCCGGATTGTCTGTGCAAAATAGGACACCGCAACTGAACAGATAGAGTCAAATATGGTACGTCGTTGATGGTCATTCTTTAGGTGTCCATATTACACCTAATCCAGCGTGGCCGTTTGCACTTCGAGCTTGCATTCGTGTTCGCCCCCTGCAGTGTGAGAAGATGCTGGTGGCTCAACGTCAAAAAGGGAGCCGCCCGTGTCACGGTGACAATAGTGCGGTCCGCAAGATGATCGTGGAGAGCTGGTTGTTCCGACCGGAATTGGAAAATACAATCGGCACATAGTGAGCTTTCCCATTCACCGTTTACAAACTGCGTTGAGATTATCGGGAAATCTGCATTATCTACCGGACTGACGGGCGCGATTTGCCAATAAGAGCATTATGTTTTTGATTGAGTAAAAATGCCAACGGCCCTCGATCACCGTATCGAATCGCAGCCGCGAAAAATGAGCTTGCATCTCATGAAAGCGTTGTTGAGCAAAGAACGATGGTGCGGTATTCGAGGCCTATTGCCTATTCTCATAGTGGGCTTTTGCGGCATCGCCTTGTCCGTCGGGACGTGGTATACGCTATTCCAGTCTGAAAGCCGCGCCGTCATTCGAGAGTTCGACAGTCGGGCCGCCAACCAAGCTACCATTCTAGGCCATGTGGACGGATTTAGCCAAGTATAGGGTAGAGGGATTCCCAAATCACTTTTTCTCTGACTTATGGGCAGTCGGCTTTTGGAGGACCGACCATGCTCACGGCCATGACGGACGAGGATTGGACGATTGTATTGCAGGTATTTGCGGCATCGCGGTCGCGGCGCGGCGACAAGGGCCGGAACGACCGAAAGTTTCTCGAAGCCCTGCACTATTTTGTGGTTCACAATATCACCTGGCGGGCTCTTCCGGAGAAATTCGGGCACTGGAACAGCGTGTGGAAGCGGTTCTGGCGGCTGAGCCGATCCGGCACCTTCGAAGCGTTCTTCGATGCCCTGGCGGCGATGAGCGAGACGGCGCATCTGGTGCAGATGTTCGATTCCACCGTAGTGCGCGCCCATGTCTCGGCGGCGGGCGCAAAGGGGGGCAACATGATCAGGCGCTTGGCCGCTCGCGTGGCGGTTTCTCTACTAAGGTTCATTTGAAAACCGACTTCGGTGGCTTGCCAATCGCCTTCCATCTCACCGGTGGTGAGGCCAGCGACAGCTGCAACTTCGAGACGCTTCTCGACATCGGCCCCGACATCAATCCGCGTGCCGCGCTCGGAGACAAGGGCTACGATTCCAAATCAAATCGCAAAGCCGCACGCCGACGCGGAATATGTCCGGCAATCCCGTATCGATCCAACACCAAAGACATACCCGCCTTCTTTCCGAAAACACTCTACAAGGCGAGGGCACGCATCGAACAAGCGGTTGGCAAGCTCAAGCGCTTTAAGCGTATCGCACTTCGATGCGAGAAGACGTCGCAGAATTACGGCTCGTTCGTCGCGCTTGCTCTCGGCTTCATCTTGATCAAATCCGTCCACACGGCCTAGAGAATGGAATTGACGATTATTGGGACGAGCTGTACGCGGTACAGGATCTCTTCAAGTCGTCAAGCCGGGACATCACGCGCGGAGAATTCGACAGATTTGTCAGATTACTGTTGGTCCGTCATTCGGCAATCTTGAACATCGCATGGGCACCACGCGTTAAGCGCGACGAGCGTGCGGCCCACGAGCAACTGGGCGCTCGCGAGGGGTTGCCCGACTATCACATCCGCTCTCTTGGTCCCAACGGCAGCCTGCCCATTTCTCCTGAACGGGATGAATACTTCCCAAAATTCTACTCAACCGAAGCGACGGGCTCTCCTGTTTGCTGATTCCGGGGCAAGCCGCCCATCCATTCCGAGATGATGGCGCCCCCCGATTCCGATCAATTGCCGCCCAGCGTTCCGATCAATCCTCGCCCATGATTCCGGGATGATGCCGCCCGGGTGTGGGGGGATGACGGGAGCCTCCGCTGGCTGTGCGTAGGGTCTGCTTTTTGGCTTTGGCCGAGGAGCAGGAGCGGATTGATGCCAGCGGGGAGAGTTTGCATGCGCCATGTGCGCGAGGTTTTGCGCCTGGGCTCTGCCGGGATCTCGAAGCACGAGATCGCCCGGCGGATGGGGCTGGCGCCATCGACGGTGCGCGAGACGTTGAGGCGCTTCGCGGCCGCGAGCCTGGTCTGGCCGCTGCCGGACGACGTCACGGACGAGGCTCTCGAGGCGCGCCTCTACAAGAGCGCCGGAACGAAGCAGGGCCATCGCCGCCAGGCCGAGCCCGACTGGGCGCTGATCCACCGCGAGCTGAAGCGCAAGCACGTCACGCTCTCGATCCTGTGGGACGAGTACATCCAGCAGCATCCCGATGGGTACCGCTATTCCCGCTTCTGCGATCTCTATCGATCGTGGGAAGGCAAGCTGTCGGTCACGATGCGCCAGGCCCATGCCGGCGGCGAGAAGCTGTTCGTCGATTATGCCGGCGACAGGGCGCCCGTGGTGATCGACCGGCTGACCGGCGAGATCCGGGAAGCCTGGATCTTCGTCGCTGTGCTCGGCGCCTCGAGCTTCACCTATGCCGAGGCGACCTGGACGCAAGGGTTGGCGGATTGGATCGGCGCCCATACCCGGGCGCTGGAGGCGATCGGCGGGGTTCCGAGGCTGATTGTTCCGGACAACGCCAAGACGGCTGTCATCAAGGCTTGCCTCTACGAGCCGTCGGTCAACCGGACCTACACCGAGATGGCGGCGCATTACGACACCGCCATCCTGCCGACGCGGCCGCGCCGCCCGCGCGACAAGGCGAAGGTCGAGGCCGGCGTGCTGATCATGGAGCGCTGGATCCTCGGGCGCTTGCGGAACCGGCGCTTCCACAGCCTGGCGGAGCTCAACGACGCGATCCGGGAGCTCCTGGTCCGGATCAATGACGAGCGGCCGATCCGGCGGCTCGGCGTGACGCGGCGCCAGCTCCTCGAAGAGATCGACCGGCCGATGCTGAAGCCGCTGCCGGTCGAGCCCTACGCATTCGCCGAATGGCGGCTGCGCCGGGTCGGCATCGACTATCACGTCGATGTCGAGCGGCACTATTACAGCGTGCCCTACCGCTTCGCGAAGCAGGCCGTCGAGGTCCGGCTCACGCCGCGGACCGTCGAGGTGTTCGCCAAGGGCGAGCGCATCGCCGCCCATCTGCGCTCCAGCGGCAACGGCAAGCACACCACCGTGCAGGATCACATGCCGTCGAGCCATCGGCGCTACGCCGACTGGACGATCGAGCGCATCCGGCGCGATGCCGCCGCGATCGGGCCGTCGACCGCGGCGCTGTGCGATCTGATCCTCGATGAGCGGTCCCATCCCGAGCAGGGCTTCCGGGCCTGCCTCGGCATCGTTCGGCTGGTCAAAGCCTTCGGCGCGCAGCGGGTCGAGGCGGCCGCGACCCGGGCGCTCGACATCGGCGCCCGGACCTACGGCTCCGTCAGGTCGATCCTCGATAACAACCTCGATCGCCACGCCGCCGCACAGCGCGGTCCGGACGGCGTGACGATCCTCCATCGCAACATCCGGGGCCGCCACTATTACCATTGAGGAGACGACATGCTCACCCACCCCACCCTCGAGCAGCTCAACCAGCTCGGGCTGTTCGGCATGGCGAAGGCCTTCGGCGAAGCCGAGGCCTCAGCCGAGGCGGCGGCGCTCAACCATCCGGAATGGCTGGCCCTGCTGCTCGACCGCGAGATGACCTATCGGCACGACAAGAAGCTCACCGCCCGGCTTCGCTATGCCAGGCTGCGCCAGCAGGCGCTCGTCGAGGATGTCGATTACCGCGCCGCGCGCGGCCTCGATCGGCCGTTGTTCCAGAAGCTCGTCAGCGGCGAATGGATCGACGCGCACGACAATCTGATCGTCTGCGGCCCGACCGGCATCGGCAAAAGTTGGCTCTCCTGCGCGCTCGGCCACAAGGCATGCCGCGACCACCGCTCCGTCCTCTATCAGCGGGTTCCCAAGCTGTTCGGCGACCTTGCGCTCGCGCGCGGCGACGGCCGCTATGCCCGCTTGACCCGCGCGCTCGGCGGCGTCCAGCTCCTCATCCTCGATGACTGGGGGCTCGAGCCGCTCGACGCCCAGGCCCGCCACGACCTGCTCGAAATCATCGAGGAGCGATATGGACGCCGATCGACCATCATCACCAGCCAGTTGCCCGTCGAGGATTGGCACGCAGTGATCGGCGACCCGACCTACGCCGACGCCATCCTCGATCGGCTCGTCCACAATGCCCATCGCCTCAACCTGTCCGGCGACAGTCTCCGCCGAACCCGATCGAAGCCCGCCGAGAGAGGTTGACCGAACCAAACCTTCGGTGCCACGAATGCACTGCCAGCGAGGCTCCGCGCCGTGGGCGGCTTCAGGTCGGAATCCTGGGCGCCATCAAATCGGAATGCCTGGGCGGCTTCATCGGAATCGGCAGCCAAAAGAACCTGCATCTCCATCTAAGGAGATTTCGGCAGAATTCTTGCCAAGCCGAATGAAGTGCCAAGCACAAGTAGGAATATCAGCCTCGACAGCCAATAATGTCGAACCGCAACGATGGCGGCCAAATCAACCTGCCAATCCTGTAGCAAAACACCCGCACATAACACACCAAGGGCCATTGATCGCAGGGCAGGAACAGCCAGGTCAAGGCTGGGAGTATGCCGCCCGGATTCTGGCTTAGGCATGTTAACAACCTTGTGGCGAAAAGACCATCAAGGCGCTTAAAGCCAAGGGTGGCCCCCCGTTCCAGAATATGAACTCGAAACGGCTCACCAGCCTTGCGTTGCCGTTAAAATCCTCTAAATTTTCTGGCAGATTTTCGTCTCTTGCCGGAAGAGACCAGGATGAGCTCACAGCGCGCCTTTTCTATCGTTGTTGGCTTTGCATTTTTTGCTCTATTCGCAAGTATCCTTTCCCCGCCGATCAAATTGGCGAACCGATCTTGGCACTTGTTGCTGTGCAATGGATCCGCCTGTCCGACCGGACTGGGCAGTCCGGTGACGCGTCGAGATGGCCCTAAGAACTTAGGAACCGATCACAAGAATAAGCGACATCGAGTTTAAAGAGGCGCCCCACACAAGGCACTCAGATCGACGTTGGTGCAGGTTCGTATTCCGTCTGTGAAATCAAAGGACCCTTGCGAGCGTTGCTCCCAACCCAAACGAAATGCCGATATAGAGAAGAAATATCAGCCTCAATGGCCAATGATCGCGGATACTAGGCCGTGTGGACGGATTTAGCCAAGTATAGGGTAGAGGGATTCCCAAATCACTTTTTCTGTAACTCATGGGCGGTCGGTTTTTGGAGGACCGACCATGCTCACGGCCATGACGGAAGAAGATTGGACGATTGTATTGCGGGTATTCGCGGCATCGCGGTCGCGGCGCGGCGACAAGGGCCGGGACGACCGGAAGTTTCTCGAAGCCCTGCACTATTTTGTGGTTCACAATATCACCTGGCGGGCTCTTCCGGAGAAATTCGGGCACTGGAACAGCGTGTGGAAGCGGTTCTGGCGGTTGAGCCGATCCGGCACCTTCGAAGCGTTCTTCGATGCCCTGGCGGCGATGAGCGAGACCGCGCATCTGGTGCAGATGTTCAATTCCACCGTTGTGCGCGCCCATGTCTCGGCGGCGGGCGCAAAAGGGGGGCAACATGATCAGGCGCTCGGCCGCTCGCGTGGCGGTTTCTCTACTAAGGTTCACTTGAAAACCGACTTCGGTGGCTTGCCAATCGCCTTTCATCTCACCGGTGGTGAGGCCAGCGACAGCTGCAACTTCGAGACGCTTCTCGACATCGGCCCCGATATCAATCCGCGTGCCGCGCTCGGCGACAAGGGCTACGATTCCAAATCAAATCGCAAAGCCGCACGCCGACGCGGAATATGTCCGGCAATCCCGTATCGATCCAACACCAAAGACATACCCGCCTTCTTTCCGAAAACACTCTACAAGGCGAGGGCACGCATCGAACAAGCGGTCGGCAAGCTCAAGCGCTTTAAGCGTATCGCACTTCGATGCGAGAAGACGTCGCAGAATTACGGCTCGTTCGTCGCGCTTGCTCTCGGCTTCATCTTGATCAAATCCGTCCACACGGCCTAACACTACTTTGGCAGATTTACTCACGCTGTCGCTCGTTGCAAAGCCATTTGCGGCAGTGCGGGCATCGTCGCGGCGGTGGTTGAGCGAACAGGTCGAGGATGGCTTGGCGCACGGCAGGCAAGGTCGGTTGAGGTGGCGGCCCGTTGGTTCTTTTTTTCCCGCCTGGCTATTTTGAGCCGGCGATACTGGAGAAAGCGTATGCGATCATCGTCATGAGGGCATGACGATGCAAACCCTGCCAAGATCGGCCCTCGAAGTGATCGAGACCGAGTTCTTCCTTCAGCTGCTGGTGAGCCTGCTCGCAAATCCAACGAGCCTTGATGGTAGCCGCGAGCGTGCGCAGGTCAGTCTTTGCCGGCAGGTTGGCGAGATAGTATTTCTTCTCTCCCGACATCCTATGTTCTCCGATGAGCCAAGCCTCCTCGCCGGGCAGATGCTGCTGACCCTTGTCCCCGATCCGCTGCGGCGGTCCGTCGGCGACCCGCACGCGAGCGGCAGCAAAACGAGCCGCGAGGACAAGGTGATCCGACAGGGGCATGTCTTTCATCGCGGCGTAGTATTCTTGCAAATGGGTGCCGATGCTTGTCCGGACTTCGCTGTGCGATGGTTTATGGTCGTGGGGAAGCTCATCGGCTGGCATTGTTTCGGTCCAACTCTGCGTGACGCTAATCTTGGCCACGCACAAATCGTTCCAGTGCAATGGGGCGTTTGGCGCGCGGTCATCTCCACGGTCCTTAAGCTCCATCCGTATCGACTGGAGCGGGCTGCGCGATTGAGATCGGATCGGATGCCGGGAAAGTAGTCTCCAGCGCGTTATCAAGGGTGTCCGCTTGGCGCTCGCGCGTGACCTTGCTAGGGCCTCGCTTGGTAGGTCAGCGCTTCCGAGTGCTATCCACGTCGATTACACCGATTGCCGCGGCCACGCTCGCATTGCCCGAGGATTTAAGATGGGACCGCAACCCGGCTAAAACAAAGCCGCTCCCGCTTACCCGCTGAATATCCGTGAACCAGCTGCCCAAAATCTGTTCCATCTCGAATACGGCGGAATTTGTACTCTGCGAGCCGCCGTGTGCTATACGTCGTGGCAGTCGAAAATCGCTGGCACGGACTGAGAATAAGAAGGCATAAGCGAAAGGAACGCCAAATTTGGCGGATCAGAAATGTCGCAGCGTATCGATTATAGGGGATATCGCCTTGAGGTCGGTCCGGTCGGAAAGGGCTGGAGGGCGACCATCTATGCGCCAGGATCGGCAACGCCGTTGCTCGAGAGCCCTTCGATGCTCGAGAAAAGCTCCAAGGACAATATAATTACCGAGGCAAAGGGCATTATCGACGCGCGTCTCAACGGATAACGCAGATCGTATCTATGCCTGCAGCGAAGCCGTATGGGGGATAGCAATGCCCGTCACATACTATGTCGCTCTGCCATTTGTGAGGACCGACGACGGCATAGCGCCAGGCGAAGCGCAAGAGTTGCCGAACGAGCGCGCCGCGATCCGGCGAGCCGAGGCGCTCTCGCGAGACCCAGTCAACGCTGGCGCGCTCGCGTTCAAGCGCAGCGGCGACCCGGGCATGGGCAATTTCGACGACGCTACAATTCTGCAATCGTTCGGCGAAGTACCGAAGAACTTGGACGAATTATGAGGGTTTAATGCCGGTCCGCCACATCGCATGATTTTGTCTCCCTTCTTGAGCGAGCCTTTCCCCTCGCAATGCAGATGTGCAGATGCTATATGTGCCAAATGCAACCCATTGAACGCTATCGTATTGAAGTGAAGCACCACTGGTCGTTCCCGAAGCGTTACACTTGGGAAGTACACGACAATACGAAGGTTCTCCCTCTCCTTAAATCGCGCATGGGTTTCAACTCTTGGGAAGAAGCGAGCATTGCCGGAAAGATCGCTCTTACTGCGTTCCAAGCGCTAAGCGACAAAAGGCTGGACCGTCTACGACACCACAACGGGCCTTCCGGCAGCGGTGAATGACGTGCCCCAGGTGCGCCTTTGTCTTGAAGACGCCGATGACTTGGCCGATTTGTTAAATCGCTTGCACACCGAGCGATTGGCCACTGCTCCCCACTGATCACCCGACAGCCGCAACCTCCACCACCGACCAGCACCAACCGCCACAATAGAGAACTCACCCGCGCGTTGGCCATAGTCAGCCCGAATTCGCAACGATACTACACGGCGTGGCGCACAAGAAAAGCTGGCAGCCGAGCAAGGCTGCTGCACGCCATGAGACCAATCGGCTTCACCACCAACAATCGGAATATCCAGTTGGTGGCTGATGGCGTCAATTACCTGTTCAACTGGGGTTCCTATTAACAGGTGATGGAGCTCACTGCGCGGGGTTGAGGCCGGGTAGCGGCGCTTTGTTGTCGCCGCCCGATTTCGCCGAGGCAATATTCGACCCGCGCGATGCGATTACCGCTTGCGTGCAATCCAGACGATGCGTCCGCCTTTAGCAGGGTCGTTGACAGAATGTTCTAAAAGCTCAAAGCCCGTCGCATCCAGTAAGCTCTCATATTCAGCATCGGAGAAACTCGCGTGGTACAGCGGATCGCCTCGATAACTGCCGATGCCTTCGCCATGCGCCAGACCGGCGTTGTACATCAAGATGGCGCCGCGCTCCGCATGAGTGGCGAAAATTGGAAACATAGTACGCTGATCGTCATACTTGAGATGAAAGAAACTGTCCCATGCCAGGACGCCACCAAACCGCCGTTCAAGCGCTAGCGTTCGCATATCGGCACAAATCCATTCTTGATCCGGCATCCTCCTCCGACAGAGTGCAAGCAGTGTCGGCGACGTATCAACGCCAATGACTTTAAACCCGGCAGTCACCATGGCAAAGGCAACTGGCTTGCCGCCGCCGCATCCGACATCGAGTACTGAAGATCCGGATGGAAGCAAAGCTATGAAGTGGTCGATCCAGCTTTTGTCGTTCCAACTGGCCGCGCGACGATCAACATCCCAAGAAAGCGCGTGACGCTCGTAGTGCGCGATAACGCGGTCGGCGCAGTCGTTCATGAAATTCGAGGGCCTTTCGGCCAAGTACATTGCCAATCGCCCTTGGGGGAACGCTATCACGACTGTGAAACCGCGCAACCGCGGTCGCCGTAGCTCGCCAATTACGCGCCTTTCAAGCTTGGACCATCTATTTCGAGCCCAGCATTGCCGAAGCGGACGAGGATAAAGGACCAAGACGGCTGGCAGCTAATCGGCCCCGATCACGATCCCGCCGCGCGGCATCATCGGGCGCAGAGCTCAGGCAGCGCGGGAGCTTACGAGTTCCGCAACGGCCTGACAGCAAATACGGGCCGAGTCACGTTCTCCGGTCTCCGCCACCTTGATTATTTTCTTGGCGACTAGCTCAGTCGCTGGATCGTCGCGGCTCTTCAGGGCGAGCACCGCGAGTGCCTGCTCGAAGGCGCTCACTACTAGGTCGACGTCTTCGGGCTAAACGCCCGGTTCTGAAGCAACCGGTAGATTGCCATCAGTAACTCCCGTGTCTCTCAATCCAGACGCGCGTATCTTAGCACAGGGGCCACCATGCAACAAACAAGGCGGCAACATGGCGGGCTACAGTCATAAAAGTGCCAACGGCAGCCCCGGTATTTCGTTCGGACGAATCGAACACCGACGGCCCCGCCCTTACCACCCGACCTCCATTCCAAAAATTATTTGACGATGACGATCCTCTTCGTGGGCCATCCCTCTGTAGCTGCGGAACGTGTCCAGCAATTCAATCTGATCAAAGAATTATTGAGAGCGAGTACGCTTGGCACTGCTTGACCGAACGAGCATGCGCGGCTTGCTTCAAGAAACCAGGGTCCAAAAAGACGTCTTGCGCCCATGTTCACTTTTGAGGCGGGCAGCGTAACGTTCATGCGGCTCGAAATTTCTGAAGTCACCGACGGCCTTTGCGAGGCTTGCGCACTCGGCGAGGTGACGCGCCGCATGCCGATATCGCTTCACCCGATTGTGTTTAAGTGAAAAATCGATCATCGCGCGAAGAATCAGGGTGGCTGCGAGCGGATATTTCGCTGCGAGCGCATCGGCCGCCGGTGACAGCACCTCGTAGTGATCGCCGTTTAGCTCCTTGGCGCGCGCCAGCACGAGCGCGGCTGCCTTCTCTAGCGCGGGCCAGGACACCAGAAATGCCAATGCTTGGTGGGCGTCCGAGAACCGAAGGGCGGTCGCCATGGCGCGTTCTTCGGCGCCGACGTCTTCGAAATCCGGCAGGCGCTTGAGAAAGGCGCGCAGATGGGCGCTGTTGAGCGTCCGTTCAAAGCACTGCCAACGGAATGCCTGGGCCCCCTCCATGCGCCCGAGCGCCTCCATCACCTCAATCCGGACCTCTTCCCATTCGAAGGGGATCCAGCCGGTCCTGTTTTCATCGACGGCATTGATCGCGCTCCACGCCTCCTTGGCGCGACCTGCCTTCGAGAAGGCGTTGGGCGATGTCAGCGGCAATCTTGGAGACCGTCCTCGCTTTTTCGCTCTGCTGCGCGATGTAGGCATCCACGTCGCCTTGCGCGTCGGCGATTTCCTCCAACGCGAGGCGGATCACACTCGCGCGATGGCGTGCCGAAATATCGTCGGCGTAAAGGGCACCGCCGCCTCCCCAGCCGATCACCTTGCGCTCCTTGTCCTTCGGTCTTTCTAGCGGCTCCTTTGAGAGGCCGATAAACCGTTGTTTCAGTTGAGTCAGACCCCTTGGTCCAAGCGTCGGCGACAGAACGGCGATCAATTCGTCATACTGGCCATAATCATTATCGATCAGCGCGTTAAACGCCCGCTCGGCAAGCTCCTCCGGGGGCACCTTCGCCGCCTGAGCCATATCCCCGAGATCACGGCATGCCGCATGGAAGATACTGACCACGATTCCGCTGCTGTCATCGCAGCGCGCAAACACCGAATTGGCGAGCGCCATGAACCGCCACATCAGCTCGAGACCTTCGACAGGGTCCGTCTTGGCGACCTGATGAAGTCGCACGGCGCTGCGTTTCGAGATCATCGACCAGGCCTCTTCGATTCTGCCAGTCAACGAAGGATCGGGACCGGGCGATAGTGGTCAACCGCTTGCGAATCTCCTTGGCGACCTCCGACGGACTTTGCGCGCTGGCCAGCTCAAGGCGAATACGTCGTTTCACGCTAGCGTTGCTGCTGCTCACCTCGATCAGCAATTCGGCCAGGCGTTCGGCTCCGAGCGCCTCAAGATTCGTTTTATTCAACGTTTTCTGGGAAGCCACCAGCGACGAGCCCTCTCATTGCTTTGGTTCGTTGGTTGCCAACGCGTTGCGCACCTGCGAATGTGTAATTCCGAACTGCCGAGCAATCCTTGACAGCGTAATTCCCGCCTTGAATGCCGCGCGAACAGCATTTATTTGCCCGCGCGTTAGCTGCTTTTCAAACGTCTACCTTTCGCTGATGAATGGCCCTATAGGCTGCAGATGACGGTTGAGGCAGCAGGTCAGACGAATGTCGAGACGCATGCGTCGAACTCTTGCCCGATACTTCGCGGCAGTCTGCCTCGCCGCTTTGCCTCATCGAACGCGACCTCAAAAAGCCTGTCCAATTCACCGTCACTGAGGTGCTTGACTGCGTGACGCAGATTCTTGGGCAAGACATGCCGCTGCGGATCGACTGGAGTTTCTCGGGGATTTGGTTCTGTTGGTAGGGCAGCGTCTCTGACCGAGCTGGTCGAGAATAGGTCGGGCAGTTGCTCAGCGGGTTCGCGTCCCATAACATAATCATGCCGCGACAGATGCCTTGCTGCAATAGTCAGTGCGCATACGTATGAGCACCGACGATTGGCTGGAGGACGGAAGGAAGGAGTTCAACCGCGAGGCGCCAATCCTCTTGACTTAGCCCACGGACGAAACGAGATATGCCTTTTTGCTGCAATCTAGCGAGCGTCGAATGGGCCGTTACAAAGACTACGACCGTGGACCTAAGCGCGGCGGTTATGACGACGATCAAAAGTCTGACGATCGAGCATTCGGAGCTCGGCCAAATTATCCACGTCCGAGCGCCCCGGCGGAGCGACGCCCTGCTACTGCTTCGCAGGTCGTTGGCTCGACCACCGAAAGTATTGGTACCGTTAAAATGTACAAGGCCGACAAGGGATTCGGTTTTGTCGGACAGGACGGCGGGGGAAAGGATGTCTTCGTCCACGCCACGGCGCTTGCCCGCGCCGGGCTGAGCGGGCTGGCTGAAGGCCAGCGTGTGCGGATGCAAGTCGGTCAGGGTCAAAAAGGTCTAGAGGCTCAGAGGATCGAGCTCTTGGACTGAAACTCCACGTCATCTTGAGTTCGCCTTGGCGCTGACGAGATAGAATTATTAAACAGAAATTCGACTTCCGTTGCTCAGTCCATCCCACTGCAAACGGCCTCATCAATCCCCCAGCGTCATCTGTGAGTCCGGCCCGGCTCTTCTCGTCGACGAGGACGGTGGCCAGCGACAGCAATAGTCGGCCCTGGCTGTCGTACTTGGGTCGCTCCAACTTCCGTGTTGGAGGAAGAGCCGACACGACGCGGGCATCGCCACCAGCAACCGCACCGTCATCATCGAGCCCGAGGCTACCTCAAGCACTCAGTGGGCTTCCTGCGTTCCGCGTCTTTGATACAAATACTCGATCGCCTTTCGGCGGGGATCCCCGAGATCAAATCGGGTTCCGTCGTTTACCAGTGCCCCGTCTTCGCCAACCAGGAACCGATAAGTCTCGCCTGTTCGACGGCTCATGACGAAAATAAGTGGGTGTTCGTAGCTCGTTACCTCGAACATGCTGTTCACCGCCATGTCGTGTGCGACTGCCCGGAATTCCGAGCCGAATTGATTAAAATTGTCTTAGCACACGCGCTATTCGCCATCGCATCAGACGGCAGAGCGCACGGCAGCCTGTCCGTCATCAGATAATTTGAGACTGCTTAGGCTTTTCGAGAAGGGAGGCTCTGGCTCATCAGGGTCAGAGTTTAAGCGGCCTGCAGCCTGTGCTGCAAGCGACGGTTTGCGATGGTCTCGCGCTTGATGCGCTGGCGTTCGGCCAGTACGACGCTCAACAAGGAACTATGGACTTCGAGATGACCATTGTAGTCAATGAACCCTGCTTCCCTAAACTTGTTCATGAAGTGGCTCACCCGCGACCGGGTTGTGCCGATCATCTCGGCGAGCGTCTCCTGAGTGATCTTCGCCATAAGCGGCTCGGGCCGACCTTCCTTGCCGAAATTCGCTAACAGCAGCAGCAATCGAGCTAGCCGTTTCTCCGTAGAATTGAATAGCTGGTCAACCAAATCTTCTTCCACACGGGCCGTCCTCGTCAAAATATGCGACATAAACATTTGAGAAAACGCAGGTTCTCGCCGAAGAAGTCGTTGGATTTCACTCTTGTCCACCCGCATAGTGACGCAGTCGGACATTGCGCTTGCCGTCGCCAATCGCTTCGGCTGTCCGATCAAGCATCCTTCACCGACGAATTCGTCAATGCCCAAAATAGCGACCACCGCTTCCTTGCCCTGCTTGGACACGACGGTGACTTTGATCTTGCCCTTTTTAATATAGAAAACTGCATCAGCGTCTCCGCCCTGCGAAAAGATGATTTCGTTCTTGCGATGCTTTGAAATGGTCCGGCCCTTAGCTGCACGAGCTATGGGCGAAAGTTGGTGACGGCATGAAGGGGTAAGGCGGCGTATCGTGGGGGTGCTTGACGCCTCCACTTCTCCACTGAAGGAGTGATACGCCGTGACCGACACTAATGTTTTCCAGCTCTCCCAGCCAGGGACATTCTCCGATCCGCTGACCGAAGTTTTGCGCGATGGTGCGCGGGCGCTGCTTGCGCAGGCCGTCGAGGCCGAGGTAGCGGCCTGGCTCGTGCCTCATGCCGACAAGCTCACCGACGACGGCCGGCAGCGGCTGGTGCGCCATGGGCATCTGCCGGAACGCGAGATTGTGACCGGCATCGGTCCGGTAGCTGTGCGCTGCCCTCGCGTACGCGACCGCGCCGGCGAAGGTTCAGATCGCATCCGCTTTTCGTCAGCAATCTTGCCGCCCTATGCGCGCCGCACGAAGAGCCTCGAAGTGCTGATCCCGATCCTCTACCTCAAGGGTGTCTCTACCGGCGATTTCGAGGAGGCGCTGCTGGCTTTGTTTGGCAAGGACGCCGGTGGCCTTTCGGCTTCGACTATCGGCCGGCTGAAAGACGCCTGGTCGGACGAGCATCTGCGCTGGAGCAAGCGCGACCTCTCGGCCAAGCGCTACGTCTATTTCTGGGCCGACGGCATCCACGTGCAGGCCCGCCTGGAAGATGACGCTCAATGCTTGTTGGTGATCGTCGGAGCCACGCCCGAGGGCAAGAAGGAGCTGGTCGGTCTGATCGACGGCGTGCGCGAGAGCGCGCAGTCCTGGCGTGAACTACTCCTCGACCTCAAACGGCGCGGGCTCGCGATCGCGCCCGAACTCGCCATTGCCGACGGCGCGCTGGGCTTCTGGCAGGCGGTCGAGGAAGTATGGCCGACCACCCGCGGCCAGCGTTGCTGGGTGCACAAGACCGCCAACGTACTCAACAAGCTGCCGAAGAGCCAGCAACCGAGAGCCAAGCGGGCGCTGCAGGAAATCTGGATGGCTGAGACCAAGAAGGACGCGCTGGTCGCGTTCAACGTTTTCGTCGAGACCTGGACCCCAAAATATGACAAGGCAGTCGAATGCCTGACCAAGGATCGCGATGCGCTGCTAGCCTTCTACGACTTCCCAGCCGAACACTGGAAGCATCTCCGCACGTCCAACGTCATCGAAAGCGCGTTTGCGACGGTGCGCCACCGTACCGTACGCTCCAAAGGATGCCTATCAAACAAGACGGCACTGGCGATGATCTTCAAGCTCGCTGAGGCCGCCGAGAAAAGCTGGCGTCGTCTCAATGGCCACAACCAGTTGCCGAAACTCATCCTCGGTGTAAAATTCGCCGACGGAGTCGAAGTCGTCAGATCGCAAGCTCAAGCCGCTGCCGCCTGACCCCGTCCGTCACCAAGATTCGGCGATAGCTCTAGCTGCGGTCTCGAAAAACGCAACCGGATCGAACGGCCGCGCGCCCTTCCTCGTTTTGGGGCTTATGCTCTGCTCGCTCATTTAGGCTCCCTGCTAACCGGCAAATTAGGCAAAATCGCTGAGCACGCCTGTATAAAATAGCTCACTTTTGGGTGGAACCCAGATTTCATCATTCGTGCAGGCTGCGGTCAGTTGGCGTACCGCCAGCCGCATCAGCGCGAATTGGCGGCTCGGCAAGCTCCATATTGATTAAAGCACCGTTCGGAATGGAGCATTCGAGCCGATTGTTTTCGTATGCAGCTCTACGACCTTCCTGGAAAATGGGCGCGACATGCGGTGCAGGCTAGCGCGGTTACGAAGTGAGCAATTGTGATCAGACGTCACCGCCCCAGCGGTCAAAGATGCCTAAAGTTCGCGCTCAATCCTTGTACAGCCGATTGGTTATGCTGGTAGAAAAGCGATGTTGAAGAGTCAAGGTACCAATATTGTCACGCACCCTTCCGAGGCCCGCGGCTGGACACAAATCCTCGCCCACTATCGAGCGCCGAGCCCCGCGCGCAGCATCATTGAGCTGGCCGTCACGACCGGACCGCTGGTTCTGCTCTGGTTTCTGATGTGGGCAAGCCTTGATCTTGGCTACCGGGTAGGCCTGTTGCTCGCGGTACCGGCTGCAGGCTTTCTCGTACGGCTGTTTATGATCCAGCATGATTGTGGCCATGGCGCCTTCTTCCATCATCGTCTCGCAAATGACTGGGTCGGACGTATAATCGGTGTCTTCACGCTCACGCCTTACGACTTCTGGCGCCGCACTCACGCCGTTCACCACGCAACTTCGGGCAATCTCGATCGCCGCGGAACCGGGGACATCGACACGCTAACAGTGCACGAATACCTCGCGCTGTCCCGATGGCGCCGGCTTGGTTATCGCATTTATCGACACCCGATCATCATGTTTGGCTTGGGACCGGCATTCTTATTCGTCATGCAACACCGGCTGCCAATCGGTCTCATGCGTGCCGGCTGGCAGCCATGGCTCAGTGCTATGGCCACAAACGTTGCCATCGCGGCCGTTGTCGCTGCGATGATATGGCTGGTTGGCGTCGGTCCGTTCCTGCTCGTGCACCTGCCGATCATGCTGCTCGCCGCTTCGGCTGGGGTCTGGCTGTTCTATGTCCAGCACCAATTCGAAGATACCAAATGGGCTCGTGATGGCGTTTGGAATGTGCAAGAAGTGGCGCTTCATGGTAGTTCGTATTATGATCTGCCGAGTGTCCTGCGCTGGTTCACCGCAAATATTGGTGTTCATCACATCCATCATCTTTGCAGCCGGATACCTTACTATCGACTGCCGCTCGTGCTGCGCGATTACCCGGAACTGAGAACCATCGGCCGGCTTACCCTGCGCCAGAGTTTTAGGTGTGTGCGGCTGGTGCTCTGGGACGAAGCTCAGCAGCGTCTCGTCTCCTTTCACGAGGTTCGTCAGCGTGATGCCCCGGCTTGAGGGCCAATGAGATTGCCGCCGGTTGTCCGTTGCGTCGCTTCGTCGAAGGAAATTACGTGCCCAGTCAAGAACTGCCACCGGAAGCGCGGGGTTCCTCGACATGTCCTGTCTGCGGAACGGAGATGGTCATCATCCGTATCACGCCAATACTGTTCAGTGGGGACTTCGAGGATCTCACGCTCGTTTGTAAGATGTGCGGTTCTACGAAAGAACTCAGGATTAAGCGCAGTTAATAAGGCAGGCACACTTCACGCTGCGCAGCGGTCTCATCGAGCCTTCCACGGCGTCGAGATTGGCCAGCTAGCTTGCGCGGATATTCGTTTATTCGGCGTCGTGTTTAGGACGGCCCGATTGGCAGCTGACACGATGGGCGCAGCGCATCTATAGGAACTGGGCGCCGATCTTCGATCCCCGCCGCCATATGATGCGAGCTCGCCGGCCTGGCCCGGAGTTTCGGGACATCATCAATGTGAAACAGCTCGGTACGAAGTCAGCCGGGTCGACTTTGATTTGTACTCCAGTATTGGAAAGATCGACAACGCTGCAGGATCGCACCGCAAAGCCTCCATCTAAGGCGATCCATGCATTTGAAGTGGATTTTTTACGTGACGCTTTGCGTCGGCGGTCGGGTTTTTGGGCCGAGCGGTACGACTTGGCCTGTTTAAAGGGTATCAATGTTCTGCTCCAATGCGGGAGGGCTTGGATGGCGACGTGCGGTCGAAAATGGCAGGTGTCTGATCATGCTACCGCCCTTACTTGACCGTCGGAGATGAGAAACTCCCTGAGGCCGGCTGCGTTTTGCGGCCGGCTGAAGAGGTACCCTTGGGCGTCCGTACACCCTTCGACCCTCAAAACCTCAAGCTGATCCTGCGTCTCGACGCCCTCGGCGGTCGTGACAATTCCCAGGCTACGGCCCAATCCAACAACTGCGCGGAGTATCGCCAGACTCTCCTTTTCTTTCGACAAATCACGAATGAACGACTGATCGATCTTGATCCGGTCGAATGGGAAGCTGCGGAGATAGCCGAGCGATGAGTAGCCGGTTCCGAAGTCATCCATGGCGACGCTGACGCCGAGCTCTTTGATGCGGTGGAGCGAGGCCAAAGCCGCTTCGTTGTCCTGCATGAGGACCAACTCGGTAATCTCGATTTCGAGCCTGCTTGGCGGCAAGCGCGACTTCGCGAGCGCCCTGGCGATGACGTGGACAAAATCGGCGCTTTTGAATTGAGCCGGAGACACGTTGACCGCCACGGCGACTTCGTCCGGCCATTGTGCGGCCTCCGCGCAGGCCTGGTTGAGCACCCATTCTCCGATCGGCACGATGAGGCCTGTTTCTTCGGCGATCGGTATAAAATCCGTTGGTGCCACCCAGCCACGTTCGGCGTGATGCCAGCGAATCAAAGCCTCGCAAACAGTGACCTTGCAGGTTTTTATGTTGACGACGGCCTGATAATTAAGGGTGAACTCGCCGTTCACAACCGCCTTACGCAGGTCAAGCTCGAGAGCGCTTCGCTCCTGCATGCGAGCGTCCATTTCGGCTTCAAAAAATCGATATACGCTTCCGCCGTCCGCCTTGCAGCGATAGAGCGCCAGATCGGCGTTCTTAATCAGTTGATCCGGATCGACGCCGTCAGCCGGTGCAAGAGCGATACCGACGCTCGCTCCCACCACGATTTGCTGTCCGTCGAACTGATATGGTGCCCCCACCGTCTCAATGAGACGCGACGCAAGCATGCTTATGTCTGCTGGCTTGTCAAAAGTGATCTGCAGGATTGCGAATTCGTCGCCGCCCAGCCGGGCGACCATGTCTATGTCGCGAACGCAACGCAGCATGCGCCCGGCCGCAGCCTGCAATAGCTTGTCTCCAATCGGATGTCCGAGCGTATCGTTGACACTCTTAAAGTGGTCAAGGTCGAGACTGAAGACCGCGAAAGCCGCGCTCTCCGGTCCGCAACGAAGAATTTCCTCCATCTTCGCGTAGAAGACCGCACGATTCGGCAAATCCGTAAGCGCGTCGTAATGCGCCATATGTGAAATCTGATCCTGCGCGCGTCGAGTTTCGGTGATATCCTCGAACGTGATGACAAAGCCGCCATCCGTCATGGGCGCGCATGAGGCGCAGAAGGTGCGCCCGTTGCTGCGTTCGAAGATGATCTTGCCAGTCGCACGGCGCTCCAGGATGCTTTGAAGCTCCGCTTTGATTTGATCCCGATTTTTTACCCCAACGCTGGTCAAGTCATAAGTGAGCTGCATCGTCTGCAGAGCAGTCATACCTAATGCCGACACGGCCCATTTTTCCCAAGGCATCTCATACAACGCCGCAATTCGTCGATTGGTGATGACGAGCTTCCCCGCGGAATCGAACATCATGAGGCCCTGTGCCATGTTGTTCAACGCCGCTTCGAACCGCATATTTTGCGTCGCAAACCTGTCATTTGCGATTTCGACATCGCGGGCGTGGCGGCGCATCGACCATAAGAACCACGTTGCGGCTGCGCTGAGCAGCAGGCCGCATATCAGCACTATTGATGAACGCTCGTGCCCCGAGGAGCCCATTCCGGATGCTTCCGGTGTGACCACCATTGTCCATTTGACATCGCCCAAATCGAGCGGAAAGGACCGGTGCAGACTGGCATCGAGTTGCGCTTGCGATCTTGCTTCAATAGACCCGTTGGCTGCGCGAGACGAGTAAAAGACCGGGAGATCATCTGCGCTGGCATTGGCCGGAAACACATAAAGACGGGTTGGTGTCCGTATCTTTGCAAGTATCGAGTTCGAACATGACCCCGATCTGAAATACACCCTGGACGATTCCGATCAGGTTTCGTCGCCTATCCTCAACCGTGTCGTGCGGTAAGCCGCGCGCATATACGGGCAGACCGGCCCAAAAGCCGAGCCGATCGCCTTTTCCGGTATACAGCCGCAACGGTGAGGTAACCGACAGTGCGTCCTCATCGCGAATGTGGGCGAGCGTTCGAGCCTGGTCTGCCCCGTCGTCGATATCGATACCATAAACAGGAGAGCCCCTTGCTTCGGTTGAGTAGAACTTTGGAAAATATTCATCCCGTTCGGGAGACACAGGCAAGCTGCCTTTGGGACCAAGCATGCGGATGTGATAGTGAGGCAATCCCTCTCGATCGCCCAATTGCTCGTGCTCTGCACGCTCGTCATGCTTGACGCGTGGCGCCCAAGCGATGTTCAAAATTGCCGAGTGACGGCTTATCAGCGATCTGACAAACTCAGCGAATTCCCCACGCGTTACGTTGGGGGTTGCCGACTCGAAGAGATCCTGTACTGCGTAAAGCTCGTCCCAATAATCCTCGATTCCATTTTGCAGAATGGTAGCTTGGTTGGCGGCTCGACTGTCGAACTCTCGAATGGCGGCGCGTGTTTCGGACTTTGACGCCATGTACGAGGCGCCTACTGACAGGGCAAAGCCGCAAGCTCCCACCAGGACAACCGGTGCGAGGTTCCAAACAGCGCGCCATTTTTCCGTGCTGACCAACATAACGATGAAGGCCCATTCCTCGCGGCCCCCATTGGATAGGACAATCTGGGCCGTGGGCGTTTTACTCAATCACAAAGATAATGCGCTTGTGGGCGATCCGATCCGGTCAGTTAGTCGGTAGGATACTAGTGACGATCTGAGGGGAGTTCGCCATCTGGCACGGATCATCGCGCCACAACCTTGTATTCGGTAGGTCCGTAGACCTGACCATGATGCAGTCATGCGCATCGGCGGCGAAGCTCCGGGGCGGCGGCCCCATTCTTCAGTACGGCTTGGAAGCCAGGAGTGATATCGGATCGCCGCCACCTCGGATCGTTCTTGGCGCTGGCGACGTTTGCCGCCGTCGGACACCAAATCTCTTTCGTCCTATTGGCTCATTTGTTCACGACACCGGTCGCAGCGCAACGCCTGCCGGTACTTCGCCAGTTGTCACGAAGCGCCAGAGGCAGATGAGCAGCTTGCGTGCTAACGCCACGATCATGGTCTTGCGCATGCTGCGCGCATTCTCAGTTCGCGCGCGATACCATCGTGCCAGAGCGCTTTCTTTCTGGAACATCAAGAAACGCCATGCAAGTTGGATCATGCCGCGGCGCACGCGCGCGTTCCCCGCCCTGGCGAGCCCTTTCTGCCGGCGTCTGCTGCCGCTCTCATCTGGCGAGCCGGTTAGGCCCGCGTACCGCGCCACGGCCTTTCGGTCGCGTAGATTCCGAGACAGAATTTCATGCACGAGCATGTCCGCGGTTTCCACGCCCACACCGATTACGCGGGCCAGCATCCGAACCATCGCATTTGGTCCTTTCTCAGTCGCCTGCTCTAGCAGCGCTAAACGCGCCTTCTCGATGTCTTTGATTTGATCCATGACGAAGCGTAGGCGGGCCATGTCGCGCCTCAACTCGGCCAGCGTGTTTGGCGGAAGGAGAACCCCTTCCGGCGTGCACAGGACCGCGAGACGCTCCGGCGCCTTACGCAAGGTCGCCTTGAAGTTCCGAATACCAAACCTCGCCAAGCAGCTTTTCATCCGGTTTACAATGCGGGAGCGCTCACCAACGAGGCTCTCGCGCTCACGGTTGGGACGCTTGGCGTCTTCCTCCTCAAGCGTCGGGACCATCGCCATGTGGCAATGTTCCGGTTCACCTCGGAGCCAACCGATGAATGCGCGCTTAAGAAGCTCGGTATCGAGCCGATCCGTCTTCGCGCGGCGGTGCTCACGCGATACGGCAACGCTCGTCGGATGGATAACCTGTGCTTCTACGTCGCGCGCCCGGAGCCATCGCGCCAACCAAAACCCGTCCCGACCCGCCTCAAAAGCCACCGTAATGCGCGTGATCGTAGAGCCCGCTTTGGCCGCCTCTTCTCGCCAGCGCTGTAGCAACCGAAACAGTGCCTGCTCGTCTGGCTCGAGTTTCTTGAGCGGTTGGCGCTCGACACCCGGAACGATGCCAGCCACGAGCCAACTGGATTGGCTCATCTCTATCACCGCAATGAGCGTGTTATGCTGGTCGAAAGGCAGGAGGGACTTGTTCAGATCGTGTGGTCGCGACATGGGGTGCACTCCATCGGTTAGATCCAGCGCCGATGGTTGCCTACAGCACCCTCGCCGCCACCCCATAGCATCTTCAGTGGAGAAGTGGAGGCGTCAAGCACCCCCACGATACGCCGCCTTACCCCTTCATGCCGTCACCAACTTTCGCCCATAGCTCTGTTGGCTGCTTGCTTGACCATTTCTCACGTAGTAGATGAGCCGGTCCCCGGTATCATTCGGGTCACCGAGGTTGAAGCGACCCGAGTGACGGTGCCGTATGCGGAAGACGACGAGGAGGATTAGCGGTCCGGTTCCGAGAAAATGCCCTACAGCTAATGGAATTGCGGTTGACGGGGCCGAGATAAGGAGCGGGATAAAGGCGGTGACCCGCCCCCACCCTGAAGTCGTCAGAACACGATGCCAATCCAAACGAAGACATTACTCCAGCGATAATGAGCCCCACAGCGATGCAGCCATTTAGTCTAGCTCAATCCGAACCGTCGAATGAACCACGTCTTCACAAAGTGCGTCAGGACGACATAGCTCATCAGAATAAGACAGAGCGCGATCCAATATGCATGAGGCAACGGGACGAAGCCGAGAAATCCGCCGAGCCAGGTGAACGGGAGGGCGATCCCTATCGCGGCGATGATGATGGTCGTCGTGATGAGCGCCGTGCTGGCCCGGCTTTCCAAAAACGGAATCTTCGCCGTACGAATGATATGGATGATGAGCGTCTGCGTGAGCAAAGATTCGACGAACCAGCCGGTCTGGAACAGCGCTGGATTGTTCCAGGCGTTGAAGACATAGAGCATCAGGAAATACGTGACATAGTCGAAAATCGAACTGATCGGACCGATGAACAATACGAATTTGGCAATGTTGCCTATATCCCATCGCCGAGGCACCGCCAAATAGTCGGCGTCCACATTGTCTGTCGGGATGGTGGTCTGCGAGAAGTCGTAAAGCAGGTTATTGGTGAGTACCTGGATGGCCGTCATCGGCAGGAACGGCAGGAAGATACTAGCGCCGAGCACGCTGAACATGTTGCCGAAATTGGAGCTGGCGCCCATCTTGATATATTTGGTGATGTTGCCGAAGACCTTTCGGCCCTCGATGACGCCCTCACCCAGCACTGCCAGGCTCTTCTCGAGCAGTATGATGTCGGCGGAGTCCTTGGCGATGTCGACCGCGCTGTCCACCGATATGCCGACGTCTGCGGCCTTTAGCGCCGGTCCGTCGTTGATGCCATCGCCGAGAAAACCGACGACATGTCCCTTACGATGCAGGGCATCGATGATTGCCGCCTTCTGAGACGGCGAAACCTTGGCAAACACCGCCGCGGTCTCAGCCAAGTTTGCCAGCTCGTCCGGCGACAACGTCGCAATCTCGCTGCCGAGAATGATGCGGTCCACCGGCAGGCCGACTTCGTGACAGATCTTGCGCGTGACGATATCGTTATCGCCGGTCAGGATCTTTACCCCCACGCCGCTGGCCTTGAGCGCCGCGAGTGCGACGGCGCAGGTCTCTTTCGGAGGATCAAGAAAGGCGATGTAGCCGAGCAGCGTGAGATCGGCCTCATCGGCGACCGAATACGTCGTCTGCGTCGGCGGCATCTCCTTGTAAGCGACCGCGACGACGCGAAACCCGTCGGCGTTGAGCTTCGCAGTCGTATCCGTCGCCGCAGTGAAGTGGCTGGGATCAAGGGGCCCGGTCTCGTCGCCGATCGCATAGTGCTTGCAAGCCGCGAACACCTCTTCGAGGGCGCCCTTGCAGATAAGGATATGAGCCCCGTCATCGCGCTCGAGAACGACGGACATCCGTCGCCGCTCGAAGTCGAACGGCATCTCGTCAATCTTTTGGAAGCGCGCTTGCACCTTGAGGCCGGCCTCGAGTTCGACGTGCTGCAGGACGGCGAGGTCGAGCAAGTTCTTGAGGCCAGACTGGTGGAAACTATTCAGATAGGCGTATTCGAGGACGCGCGTCGATTCGTCCCCTTTGATATCAAGGCAGCGCTTGAGAATGATGCGATCCTGCGTGAGCGTGCCGGTCTTGTCCGTGCACAACACGTCCATCGCCCCGAAGTTCTGGATTGAATTGAGGCGCTTGACGATGACCTTTCGGCGCGACATCGCCAGCGCGCCCTTGGCCAGATTGACCGTCACGATCATGGGCAGCATCTCTGGCGTGAGACCCACCGCTACGGCGACCGCAAACAATAGTGCCTCGAGCCAATTGCCCTTGGTCAGGCCGTTGATCAGGAAGACCAGAGGGGCCATCACCACGATGAAACCGAGCATCAACCAGGTAAACCGGATAATGCCCTTGTCGAAGCTCGTGAGCACTCGCTGCTTGGCAATTGCGCTCGCCACCAGGCCGAAGGCGGTGCGCGGGCCGGTGAGCACCACGACACCGCAGCCAATGCCGCTGACTACGGCACTGCCCATGAAGCAGATGTTGGGGAGATCAAACGGCGTTTCTGCGGTACCGACATGGGCAGCAGCGACCTTCTCAAGCGGCATCGCCTCGCCGGTGAGCGTCGACTGGTTGATGAAGAGGTCCTTTGCCGAGATCAGTCTGAGATCGGCCGGGATCATGTCGCCCGCCGACAGCAGGACGATATCGCCGGGCACGAGTTGCTCGACCGTCACGTCAACGTGGTCGTGCGCCTCGGCGCCTGTCTGCCGGCGCACGGTCGCAGTTATCGACACCATCCTCTGCAGCTTATCCGCGGCATTGTTGGAACGATGTTCCTGAATGAAGCTCAGGGAGATGCTCAGAATCACCATGACGGCAATCACGATCGCGGCACGCTGGTCGCCAAGAAAGTAGGACGCAGTCGCGAGCGAGAGCAGCAGTAGATTCAATGGGTTGATCGAGCGGCCAATGAGCTCGCCAAGAATTGTATGGCGCGCCTGGTGAGCGACTTGATTCAGGCCCGCTGAACGGAGCCGCTCTTCGACCTGGTCGGGTGTGAGGCCGCCCGCCGCGCTTGAAAGTCGCTGCAATGCAGCGTCGGGCGAAAGGCAAGCGACTTCGGCCAAGGCTTTTCCGCTCGCGGCCGACCCTTCGGGTGCGTTAGCCCGCTGTCGCCCTTCACGAGCAAGGATGGGCGTTATTGCTATCGGCTTATTCACGAAGCCATTGCCCCAGAGTCACTCTTCGCCCGAGAGGATCTAGCGGGCTTCCCGGACGTCTTGTGTCGCTTCTTTGAGTGCGCGAATCACGTCCTCGCGAGAGATCATGCGTAACAATTGGCGATAAGCCCCGATAACCGGCAAGCTGCGGCTCTTAAGGCTCACCATCAACTGGAGGACTCGTGTCAATGGTGCTGCCGGCTCGACATGCACGACGGCTTCGGTCATCATTTCGCTGACTGTCCGCCGCATCAACTCGTCATAATGGGGCAGCATCTGACCGGTGGTAAAGACAAAGGCCCGAAGGAAATCGACTTTTGTAACAATCTCAAACATCTTTCCTTCTTCCACCACTGGGAAAGAATTAAAATCGTGTCTCTCGAATAACGCCTCCAGTTCACGCATGGTTGTCCGCCGCGTCACCGTGGTTGCGACGCGCGTCATCAGATTGTACGGGCGGCATTTGGCTGGACACAATTCAAAACCCAGACGTTGCATGACATTAATCTTTCCGCCCGAGATCGTCGAGTTGCCGTCGAGCCGAGGCAAACGCCTCTTTGACTGCTACCTCAACGTGTTCGTATCGGCCGTCGTCAGACGGCGCATGATTGACCGTAACATTTTCGTGCGGCGGAACTGTAAGCGAACTATGCACACGGAATCCGCTCCCGTGACGGTGTTTGTGACTGGGCTATTCCGTGTGCCCCACCCAGAGGTCTATAGGGGCGTCATCGGCTCGGCGCTCCAAGACCATCCGATTAAAGTCATAATCCCGGACTTCGCCTAGCCGCGGCGCCATTGCGATGCTCCATGCTTGGGGTTTTCATTGTGTCGGTCGATGAACGTTAGCTTTAACTCCATGGCAGTGGTCAAAATGGAACAGATTCAATCCTACTTATCGCTCTTATATAGCAACAAGCCGCCGCGTGTGATTTCAAGGCAGTTTAGATTTTGGCACGAGGGAAGACATTCATGTCCTTGCAACGTCATTTGCCGAACTCCCTCGTCCGTTGCGTCCCGAAGACGCCAATTTTTCGAGAATGTTCGCAGCAAGCGCGGATCGCGTTGGCGACACCCGACCAGGAGGGGACGAAAACACGCGCCTACGAAGCCCTCCGCAGTTCTCAAGAACGGACCAATGGAGGTCGACAAAGGATCGAAAAAATGATGCTTCAGCCATCCGAGCGCGATGTTATGCTCGCTGCCGTTCCGGCCGTGCGTGCGTTTGCAATCTCGCTTAGCGGCAACGCCGACCGTGCGGATGACCTCGTGCAGGAGACGCTCCTGCGCGCCACAGCCAACATCCGTTCGTTCCAGCCGGGAACGAATATGCTGGCCTGGCTCCTCACTATCCTCCGCAACCAGTTTTTATCGGAATATCGCAAACGCCGCCGGGAAGTTGAAGACGGGGACGGTAGCTACGTGGGGAGCCTGACATCGTCTCCGGCGCAGCACGGTTTTCTGGAGTTCAAGGAGCTCGTCGCAGCGCTGGCGAAGTTACCCCTCGTTCAGCGCGAGCCGCTGCTTCTCGTCGGCGCGTCGGGCTTCTCCTACGACGAGGCGGCAGCAATCTGCGGAGCGCCGGTAGGGACGATAAAGAGCCGCGTCAATCGTGCACGCACGCTGCTCGCGGAGCTGCTCGGCATCGACAGGGAGGACAAGTGTGGCCGTCACTACAAGCGCCGAGGTGAGGACGACAAAATCTGATCGAGGACGGTCATCCTGATGGCGATATGCCCTACCGTAGGCCGGGCGCTGACCGTGCTGCACCGCACCGAAGTCTTCCGCAAAACTGACCAGAAGGGGTCACGAACGACTTAATTGCGATGGCCGGGCGAAAATTCCTTTACCCCCGAGAGCGACCAAATCGCAGCGCCGCACTAAGCGTCGCGAGTGGGCCAAAGCCGAGTTACGGCTTGAATTCTGGGCGACGCCGTTTCGTCTCATCGAACCCCACCTCAAAAAGCTGGTCCAATTCGCCGTCACTGAGATGCTTGATGGCGTGACGCAGATTCTTGGACAGGACATGCTGCTGCGGAGATGTATCGGCTGGCGGTTCCGGGGGGCCTGGTTTTGCTGGCCGGGAAGCGTCTCCGACCGAGCTCGTCGAGAATAGGTCGGGCGCGCAAATTGACAATCGCAGCCAGGACCGTTTTAGGTCATGAGCGTTAATTTCACCCTGTCTGCGCCACGTTCGCTAAGCCCTAAATTGCGACAAAAAAGCAGACATCAGACGCCCGCCTCGTAATGTGTCCGCGGCCTTGCGGCGTCTGATTCAAGCTGTCAGCGTTGACTGGAAACGTGTCGCCCTGACTTAGAGCGGTTCCGGCCATTTGGAACCGTAGCCTGCATGGGAGAAGTAGTTTGTGCATTCTCTGGCGCTGAAACAACCAGTTTCCCGATTCTGCGGCAGAGGCCGGGAATATCGCCGCGCTTGAGTGTTGGTCCCAGGCGCTGTTCAAGATAAGCCAGAAACGTGGCTCTGGTCATCGGCCCGTCCACCACGAAAGGCGCGACCATCTTGTCATGGCGCAGACCGGCCACAGAGGTGATGCTTTTCCAATGCCCCTGCAGCACGCGGCCGATCAATCGCCGACCGCGCGGGCAGCGACCTCGAAGTCGCAACATGGCGGTGTTGATTGAGGTCTCGTCGATAAACACCAGTCCGGCTGGATCAAACATACCCTGTTCTCGCATCCAGCGCCGCCGAGCGTGGGCCACGTTGGCGCGCTCTTGCTCCGCTCCCGCAGACCTTTTTTTGACGCTGATTTTGTGCCGCTGAAAGAAGCGCCACACCGCGCTACGGCTGCCGGCGATCCGTCGCTTGCGCATCGCCACGACGATTTCGTCGAGCGTTAGATCCGGTTGCCGCGCAATCAGTGTCAGTAAAAAATCCGCACGTGCCTCCAGCGACGAGATGCTGCCTCCGCTCGGCCTGGCGGCAATGCTGCCAGTCGCCAGCCGACGTCGCATCCATTTGATCGCTGAACTCGGGCTCACGTCGAACCAATCGGCCGCCGCCCGACGCGACGCGCCGGATTTAACTGCGTCCACAACACGCTCACGTAACTCCAAGGAGCATGCCTTCGGCATCGATCCGCCCTCCGAATCAATACCGCAAGCTTTAACCATCCACGCCCGCCGGGGAATCCCGATTCAACTCAGCCGAAATTGCTCTAGCTGACACGCCGCGCGAATAACGCCCAGCGAGGGTCCACGGTTGTGACCGGGTATCGCCTTGATCAGGATCAAACGTCCGCGGCGACCCGCTGTTATTTCTTCATTTTGCCCGGCGGGAGGGGTGCTCCTTCGCCCGTTGGACGCTCGGTCGGGAGTTATGAAGTTTCCCACATAACTCCCGGCCGTTCTGCTTACTGCTTCGCGTCCCCGGTATTCTTGTATTAGCGTTCGCAAGCTACGCCGCAGCTAGAGCCGGGCTGTTCTGGTCTCGTCGAAGCGGGTCCGCCCCACGGCGACGTCGGGGAATACTCGGTGGTCGAGGAATACTCGGTGGATTGACCGTCTGGCCCATAGACGGCTTGAGCGATAACAGGTGCCGCACCAGCGGTGGCCAAAGCGGCCAGTGCAAGCGCGATGATTGGGAGATATTTCTTCATAAAATCAAGATCCTTTATTATCTCATGTCGTTATCGCACAATCTCCATTTGGCGCTCGGGATTTATTGTGCAACGCACGACGGCAAATGAGTTGAATTTGGCGTACTGTTCGCCAACCTTCCGCAGCGCCATGTACGCTGGATCAGCCCGCCAAGCTTTGATTTGTTCGATACTATCCGAGACTTGCACAGTAACGCGCTGCGGGCCCTCCCCATCGAACGCGGTCACCTTTCCTGCGCCCACGCCTCCTGAACCTCCAATGGCTACGAAACGTCGCCGGCTGCTTTGATCATTACCTGAGCCTTCGAGGCGTACTCCTTCGCGTAAGCATCCGGGTTGGTCACGTCGATTGCCGAGATGTCGCGAAGGCGCCAATTGCGGTGCCCACGAGCATTGTCTGTCCTGATACAAGAAGACGCTTCATCGTGATTTTGCTCATTTTTCTTTTCGATTTTCGTTTTCGAGAGTTCAAAGCGCACCTTTAAGATGAGCGCGCTTAAGCCCGCGGATACCGGCGGAACCCGCAAGTTGGAAGATTAAGCACCCTTACTCGTGCTCGTGCGTTCTGCAAAACTGCTCACTCTGAAGCCGTCGGGGCTATGCCGCCTAAGGTACGGTGATGGTGCAATGAGCGGGACACGATATTGAGCTGGTTGGTTGCCCCAGCCGTGGGGTATGTCGGGGGAAGGGCGGCCGGGGCTTCCATCTCGGGACGGCTACGCAACTGTACTCACGTTGCGCACCATCCCGGCTGATCTGTTTCAGATACGAGCTACGCCGCAGCGGCGAACAGGATGCCAGGGCGAGCCAACGACGCCGCTCTTCTCCAGCGCCGTCGTCATTTCCGGTGAGCCCAACCAGGCGCCAGCGGCAACGCCGGGGAGCGCTCCGACGCTCCAACGGACAAATCAATAGCAGGGCGGGTAGGGATAATATCCACATGCGGCCCTGTTGTATAAGTACGGGGCTCCAACGCCCACGCCCATGCCACGGCGCACATAGCCCCCGCGATACGCGCCCCCGCGATAGACGCCTCCAACGTGAACACCGCCCCCGCGGTGGACAGCTCGATACGCCGACGCATCGGTCGAAACGCAGGCAACACCGAGGATGGCGGCTGTAGCAATCGACAAGACAGTTCGATATGACATAACGGATTCCTTTCTTTGATAGACCGTTTGGTAAAGTGCCTCTGCCCTCTCGCTCGGGGGGAGGCCTATTGAGCTGCCTCAGGCCGCTAGTTTGAGGGCATGTTTGCTCTCGATGGTGTGCCGGATCAGGCGACGAGTGCGTTCGACGAAAGCGACCTTGTCCGCAAGGCAGCTTTCCAACAGGACACCGACGCCAAAGTGTCCGGTCACGTCGGCCATTGCGATCAGCGCCACGTATTCGGCGATGCGCAAGTGCACCAGCTGGTTAGCTTTGACCAGGACGAAGAGAGCCTTGGCCGCTGGAGCCTGGATCTCGGAGAGCTCGCGCTTAAAGTCCTCCACGAGAATTTCTTGCAGACGACCGCTAACTGCGACCGGCTTCTCGCCGATGAGCTTGAAGCACCGGTCCAGGGAACCGAGGATCTTGTCCTGTAGGAAGACTTGCGATTCCAAAGCCTCCTTGATATTGGGATCCTGCGTAATTCCGCTCAGCTCCTGATAGATCTTCGTCATGTGTTCGGTCCGCTGTCGGAGGTCGCTCAGCATTCTGACGAACAGTTCTTTCGAATTGTTGATAGGCATGAGATATTCCTTTATGTGCCGCCCATCGGGCCACGCAGCGCAATGTGTGACAGCCTGTTAATTGGCCAAGCGCGCGGCACCGGGCTGCAGTTGTTTTCATTGCAATTATTTTAGAATGCGCCCATTGGCCGAGCGCAATCTGTACAAAAGTGCTCACCAAGATTGGTCGATCGGTGAAATAATGTTTGGAACCAAATGCAAACTAAAGCGTTGTGCCAGCTTTCCCCAAACGCTTCGCGCCAAGACGGTTTCGACGATAAAGCGTTGACCAACCGTTCCGACAGCCATTGTGCCAGCCGCGCCGAACGCCTAAACGCTCCGCGTGATCTGCCAACGTGACCGATCCGCTGATCCATGGCGAACAGAATTCCAATCTCATTCGTGAGATATGCCGACTACGATGCGCTGGCCGCGCTGGATAGGCTTGCGCCCATGCAATCCGCGACACTCAAGGAAGCGCAGCAGCACCCCCTGCAAGATGCAAAAATTTTCTACGGGGAAGTTTCAGCGGGACACATCCTGCCGGCGTCGCACGCCGTGCGCGCCTGAACGGTCTTAGATTTGGATGATGAACTGGGGCGCCAGCCGACGGCACCCATGCTGCCCATTTGCAATAATCGGGATTTCGACACCTCCCGCTGGCAGCTCGGATAAAATCCTACGCAGCTTCGCGAGCAGACGGAAGGGAAAGCGACGATAATTGTTGCAGTTGCTTACGGCAGAATCTGATGTGGTGGACGGCGCCCGCTCCCAGCAATGGATTGCCAGTAGGGTGATCGTTGCGACGAATCACACGAGGGAGCCGTCCAGATGCAAATTACCACGATCGGTTAGGATATCGCCAAGAACATGTTCCAGGTTCACGCCATAGATGGCGACGAGACGGTCGTTGTGCGCAAGCAGCTGCGGCGTGGCCAGGTAGTACGGTTTTTTCAGGACCTGCCGCCCTGCCTCGTCGGCCTGGAGGCCTGTGCCACTGCTCACCATTGGGCGCGTGAACTCACCAAACTGGGGCATAAGCTGATGCCAGCGAGGGATGTTAAGGCGTACCTCAAGCGCAACAAGAATGACGCAGCCGATGCCGCAGCGATCTGCGAGGCAGTACGTCGACCGACTATGCGTTTTGTGCCGCTAAAGTCGGCAGAACAGCAAGCGCAGTTGATGCAGCATCGGATTCGCGATCTCCTAATGCGCCAACGTACGCAGCTGATTAATGCCGTTCGGGCGCATATGGCCGAACTCGGCATTGCCGCCCCACAAGGACGCGAGGGGATCAAGTAGTTACTGGCGATCATTGCAGATAGAGGGGATGCGCGGCTTCCGCTTGAAGCAGCTTCGATCCCCAACGGCGGCGACAAGGGGGCCGTTGTAGTCAATGAACCCTACTTCACGAAACTTGTTCCATGAAATGGCTTACCCGCGAGCAGGTTGTGCCGATCATCTCAGCGAGCGTTTCCTGGCTAATCTTCGCCATAAGCGGCTCGGGGCGACCTTCCTTGCCAAGGTTAGCTAACAGCAGCAATCGAGCAAGCCGCTTCTCTGTAGAATTGAAGAGCTGATCCAACCAAGTCCACTTCCACGCGGGCCGTCCGCGCTAAAATATCCGAGACAAACATTTGAGAAAATGCAGGCTCGTGTCGAAGAAGTCTTTGGATTTCGCTTTTGTCGACCCGCATACTGACGCTATCGGACATTGCGCTTGCCGTCGCCAACCGCTTCGGCTGTCCGATCAAGCATCCTTCGCCGACGAACTCTGTCAACACCCAAGATTGCGACTACGGCTTCCTTGCCCTGTTTGGATATGACCGTGACTTTGATCTTGCCTTTTTTAATATAGAAAACTGCATCAGCGTCATCGCCCTGCGAAAAGATGATTTCCTTTTTGCGATGCTTTGAAATGGCCCGGCCCTTCGCTGCGGTTTCAAAAATTCAACCGGATCAAACCGCTGCGAGCCTTTCGTCGTTTTGGTAATTATGCTCCGCTCGCTCATTTTAGCCCGTCCTATTCATCGAACATACCTTAGTTGCTCGCTGGCGGGGTGATTTTGGCGTGAGGGCACGGGGTCGGGATCGCGTCGGATGGTGTCGACGCGGCGAGTTGCGATTGTGTTTTTACGGGTTGGAGGTTGCGACGGGGGGCGAGACGCGGCGACAGTGCCGCGTCGCTCACGGTCCGGCTGCGCAGAGCCGCCCTGCGAGTTGGCGGAAGACGGCACGATCGGGACATGCGGTGGGCAAGTGGACACGGATGCGGGCCGTTCCTTCGATCACGCGGGCGGCGATCTTGATCAGGCGAAGGCGCAGCGTCGCGAACTCCGCAACCGCGAGCGGCAAGCACTTTGCGATCGCATTGCGTGCGGTCAGCATCAGCCAGTAGGCGGCGGTGTGCAGGATCAGCCGGAACTGGTTGGCCTTCGGGTCACGGCACGAGGTGCGATCTGAGGCGAGTTGCGCCTTGTGCCATTTGATGAAGTTCTCGCACCTGCCGCGGCCGCAGTAGACGGTTTCGTAGAGATGCTTTGCCGTGCCGTTGAGCGAGGTGACGACGTAGCGGATGTCGAGACCGTTCGGCGTTGCTTCGATGCGCGCAGCGATGCAGCGTTCCTTGTTCCAGCCCTTGGCGCCGTAGCTGAGGGTGGCGAAGGAGCTCAGCTTTGCCGCGGCGCTTGCGGCACGCTCCACGCACAGCACGTCGGCGGCCTCCTGGGTCAGGGCCTTGAGAACCGTGTTGCCGCCAAAGCCAAAAATGTAGTCCACGCCGTGTTCTTCGCACCATTCCATGGCCTCCACCCGGCCGTAATGGGAATCGCCGCGCACCAGAATGCGGACCTCGGGCCAGTGACCGCGGATGCGTCCGATCACGTGCTTGAGGATGGTCCGCACTTCCCGGCCTGCGGGCGTCTTGCCTTCGCGCAGGATCACCGCCACCGGCTTGCCGCTGGTTCCTTCGTAGATGTGGATCGGCAAGAAGCAGCGTTCGTCGTAGTGCGCGTTGAACAACGACAATTGCTGGTGACCGTGCACGGCATCGAAGGTGTCGTCGATATCGAGCGTGATCGCGGCCGGCGCGCGGCGGTAACTCGTGCAGAACTGGTCAACCATGGCCGCCATCGCCCGCGCGACCTCGATCTTCGAGGGGGCATTCTCTAGCCGCGACATCGTCGGCTGCGAGCACAAAGGCTCGCCCGTTCTCGGCAGCCGGCCCACCGCCATCTTGAAGATCGGATCGTATCTCAGAAAATCGCAATCGTCGGCGTCCTCGTAGCCCGCGGCGATCGCGAACATCCGAAGCCGGAGCATTTCTTCGACCGTATGCAAAATCAGGTCCGGATCGCGCTTGTCTCTCAGGCACGATGCCAGACGCGCCACAATTCCCAGCCGCTTCTCGATCCCCCGCAGCAAAAGCACGCCCGCGTCCGATGAAAGCTGCCCGCCATCGAAGCCAGCGCTCAACTTCTTGCGGCAAACCGATGGAAGATGAAACGGAAGTACGGTATCTTCGCTCATGACGGGTGTGGCGCTCCTCAATCGACAAATGAATCGGCTTCGCAACCAGAATCATGAATCGAATGACGGCTTTCCGCTACATCCGTCGCTCATTCAGGCAACTTCGATGAATAAGACGGGTTAGATTCCTTGCCGGTAATCTAAGCAAAATCGTTGCGGCACAACTGTATAAAATAGCTCACTTCGGGTTAGAAGCCCTACCCGCAGAGCCGCACCCATCCTCATCAATCCGTTCCTCCTGCGCCGCCAGCTTACGGCAATTGCTGCGCGAGTTCCCCATCGGCCTACCTAACCCTTCGCCCTCAAGACCAGCTTTCGTAGGCACGCGCCAACGTGGTGCCAGCCTTACTGAAGCGTCTCGTCCCGGAACTCGATGACAAAATTTTCCCCAAAGGCGTCGATCAGCAGCCCCACTAGTCTAGCGTGTGCTGTTTGGCTTCGGGAAGCGCCCAGCGCCAGTTTAACCCGAGCGTTCACTGCGGATGTCCCCCTGGATTCATGCAGCTCCATCAAACTCGCAAGAACAGTGAAGCCGCTCTTGGGCCCCCTTTGGTCTGCATAATTGCATCGCCATTTGGGCCATCTTCTCCTTGACACGACCGCGATGCGACGAACGAGACAAAGCCCGTAGCAGCCTCATCTAGTCATCTGGAATCCAAGTTCGTCACATTATAGGAGAGCGTTCGGACCTTCGAGAGGAGAGCGCTTATGGCGAATGTAGGTAGGCGAGGTCGACCGATTGCGCCGCTGGTGCTGAGCGCGGAGGAACGGGCTTATTTGGAGAGGCAAGTTCGTCGTCACCGAGTTGCCCGCTCGCTATCTGAACGATGCCGCGTCATTCTGCGATGTGCGGACGGCTTGGCGAGCAAGGACGTGGCTGCCGAACTCGGCCACCACGAACACACGGTTGGCAAGTGGCGTCGCCGATTTTTGAAGGATCGCTGCGACGGTCTACTTGACGAGGACCGCCCCGGCCGACCTCGAACGATAGACGACGATCAGGTTGCTGCCGTGATCGAGCGGACGTTGCGCACCGCGCCGACCGACGCGACGCACTGGTCGATCCGCTCGATGGCGGCGGAAACCGGCTTTTCCCATACGACGATCCGCCGGATGTGGGCGGCGTTCGGCTTGCAGCCGCACCGTAGTCAGACATTCAAGCTATCGAGCGATCCGCTGTTCGTCGACAAGGTACGCGATATCGTTGGCCTTTACCTTTCCCCGCCCAACCGAGCCCTCGTCCTCAGCATCGATGAGAAGAGCCAGATCCAAGCGCTCGATCGCGAGCAGCCGGTCCTGCCGATGATGCCTGGCGTACCCGAACGTCGCACGCACAGCTACGTGCGGCATGGTACGACCTCGCTGTTCGCCGCACTCGATGTCGCTTCGGGGTTTGTCATCGGCAAATGCTACAAGCGTCATCGAGCGGCCGAGTTCTTAAACTTCCTCAAAGAGATCGATGCTCAAGTCCCCGAGGGGCTCGAAATCCATATCGTCATGGACAACTATGCCACTCACAAAACCCCCAAGATCAAAGCGTGGCTCGCCCGCCGGCCGCATTATCATGTCCACTTCACGCCAACTTCCGCGTCATGGATCAATCAGGTCGAGCGCTGGTTCGCTGAGCTCACCAGAAAGCGGCTCCGGCGGGGTGTTCATACCTCCGTCAGGCAACTTGAAGCCGACATCCGCTCTTTCATCGATCGGCACAACCAAAATCCCAGGCCCTTCAAATGGACCAAATCTGCCGATCAAATCCTGGCTTCAGTCAAACGCTTCTGCCACAAAGCGCAGCAGACATTATGCAGCGAACTTTAGATTCACGTGACTAGGGCCAAGACTTATTAGATCCACCATATGATAGCGGCTATGAGGCAGACGGAAGCGAGATAGTTTCTTGCCAACCTGTCGTAGCGAGTTGCGATCCTGCGGAAGTCCTTAAGCCGGCAGAAGGCGTTCTCGATGCGATGACGCCATTTGTATGCCTGCTTGTTGAAACGGAAGGGAAGCTTTCGGTTGGATTTGTTCGGGATGACGGGCGTGGTTCCGCGCCCCTGGAGCCAGCCCCGCAGATCCGCACTGTCGTAAGCGCGATCGCCGAGCAGCTTCTTGGCTGATCTGGTACGTCGGATCAATCGCTGCGCCGGTGGACAATCGTGCGCCTCTCCGCCGGTCAGAAGGAGAGCAAGAAGACGGCCCTTAGCATCTGCGATTGCGTGGATTTTCGTGTTGCGCCCGCCGCGCGAGCGTCCAATAGCCTGCTTGTGCTCCCCCTTTTTGCGCCCGAGGCCGAGCGGTGAGCCTTGACGTGCGTGGCATCGATCATCTGCACCGCCGTGGCGCGGCCGCGCCTTGCAAGCGCGCGGAACAATCGCTCCCACACTCCGCGTTCCGCCCAGCGAACAAACCGATTGTAGATCGTCTTCGCTGGGCCATATTCCGGCGGACAATCGCACCACCGGCAGCCGCTCTTGATGACAAACACGATGCCGCTGATTACCCGCCGGTCGTCCACACGCGCCTTGCCACGAACGTCCATCGGCAGAAGCGGCTGTATCGAGCACCACTGTTCATCACTCAGCCAGAAAAGGTTGGATCGCATCGCCCGCCCTCGCTCCGAATCAACACCCAGAGCGAATCAACAACCGATTCAAATGACAATAGTTTTATTGGGTCCGCACCCTAGCTGGAGCATCTGTCTGTCGATCCGTACCACGCCTTTGCAGCATTAATCCTTGGAAATAGGAGTGTGTACCGGCTTCACGATCATTATATACCCACCGCACACAACGAATAGTCCTCTGTCTTTCATGGGAAAAACGAGTCCCACGGGGCTCGGTCGATTTTGAATAGGGTCGCCTCGCCGAAGCGTCCATCCGCGCTAGCGCCGCTTCATGTTACGTAACCGCGCATAACCGCCTAGGCTGGTCTCGGTCTCAAATCTTTTCTGAGCCTTCTGCCTTCATCGCCCACAGCACGGCCGCGATCGCCCCTTTGGATCGCGGCAACATGATTGCGGTCAGCCCAGCGATCAGCGGTAAGTAAATAATGTAGGCAATCCATAGCGAAAGGTGCAAATTTGTCTCGCAAAGGAGGATAATTGGCACCGCCATACTCCCGACGACGAGAATTGTCAGCCAAGAAGCAGCGTCATCGGTACGAAGATGACCATAGGGCTCGCCGCATACACCACAGCGGTCGACCATTTTGAGGTAGTGGTGCAACAACCGACCTTGGCCACATCGCGGACATCGCCCGAGCACGCCCCTCACGAGGGCTGTCGCCGGTGATGGGTACGTTGGATCAGCGGCTGTCATCGCAACAACACCCTAATGACTGAGCTGCCGTCTCAGGCGGTCAAGTCGCTCTTCTTTTCTAGATATTCCTCACGCTTGATTTCGCCGCGAGCGTAACGCTCCTCAAGCGCATCGAGCCCTGGCGAGCGCCGCCCAAGGCCGGCCAGCTGATGGCCCGGCCGCGTCGAGGCGCGGACAAACCACACGACGCCCGCAATAACGAGCGCGAGTCCGATAATTCCGGCAAACATGCCTATCGGTCCTCCGCCATAGCTGCCCCAGGGGCCCATGCCCCAATGCGGTCCGTAATCCCACATCATGGTGCAACTCCTATCTGGTAGGTATAAAAGAATAGCCGGTCGTCACCGTGGCTCATTGATCTGCATCAATGCGCCCCCCTGCTCCGAGGCCGTATCATATTTCATTTGGGAGCCGATAACCACCGCCCCGTTTGTTTGATAGCGATCTTGAGCTCGCCGTCGTGGACAAAGACGAGCCACACGCACTGGTGTTCCCGTGCCGCCGCATTCCAAGCGGCTGGATAAACGCGGGTGGTTAGACCTGCGCCCGACGCACTGGCGCGAATGGCCCGAAACGACTGAAAATCCCTAATCCGACTTTCGCACTTTCAGGAGTTTTGCCAGCCCTGCCTCTTCTTTCGCCAGCGGCCGGCGATTGTCTCGCGCTTAGCCATATCGGTCTCCGTGACCAACAGCTGCTTGTAATGCACGATGTTCAGGGTCGCGACGGCCATATCCATCGAGTTATGCTCCCAGACGGCCTCGCCTACAGGTGAACCCTAGCCCTCCTGCACCCGCCCGTACAGGCAATTGTCCGCTAGTGGACATATACCCTAATCATCCGCCCAATAATGCGCGCGGCGACTTAGCCAAAAGAAAAGCCCCAGCAGGGGTGCCGGGGGGGGGGCGGGGATGCTGGGGCTTCTGATCTTCGAGACAACAACTCATCCCGTGACCGCCAATACAATGATCGAGGGCCTATGACGTTCCCCGCTCCTCAAATAAATTGTATCGTGGGCGTCCCTCTGTTTTTGCACTTCTTCTGCAAGGAGGTTGATTATTCTCTGTCGGCCTTATTCCTCTGTCACGCGCTCAAGAAGACGACGATAACGCGCAACGTTCTGGCTTCGGACGAACTGGTCCATTTCGGCCTCCATCTAGAAGGCCCCTCGTTACAAACTCTGTCCGCTGCGGTTTAGCAAGTCTGAGCACTTTTGCTCACCAGCACAACAACCGTCATCGTCGAGGCAATAACAGCAGCGACTGCCACAGTTTTCACAATGCTCGCCGTGGCAGCCTTTTCTGGCGCTTTAGTTTGGCAATTCCTTTTTGAATCGCGTAGGAAGGTTCACGATTTATGAAAAGATGCTCTACTCAGTGTTACGATTGAGACAAACATGATGGAATTTCTCGGCGCACTTGTGATGCTCGGCACCCTCGTCTGTTCGCGTGATCTGACGGGCGCATGGACTACTGTGCTCCGTCCGATCCGCGCACTGCTCACCCGGTATTCACAATAGTCCAATAACGCCAAGCTGGGGCCAGCGACGAATTTATCGACGTGGTCTCCGCAACCAAAACGTCGTCAACGTGTGATGGCACACGATAGATCTCTTCGGCACGATCCCCAAAAACTTCTAAATCCGCGAAAGCTTAACATATCGACCGGCGAAGAAGAGAGGCTCACCGAAAGCGGCATCGCACGTAGGAAACACGGGCCTCGCGGTGGGCCGGGCGGTGAGGATTATGCGAAGATGACACCCCAACAGGAAAAGAATATGCCCAAGACAGGCGCCTTCGACGGCCACACCGCGTGATCGCGTAGAACGTCGGTTTGGCACCCCGCAATCGCAACAAAAAACGCCGCGACCGGCCCTGCACCAATAAGCGCCGCATCGCGCAACAACCGTCGTGGTCGTCAGAACAAGCTTGATTTATCCATTCCGCAATACCGTGCCACGTCCAATATTTGCGTGGCGATGGCGCCGGTCGCACCTGGACGGGCTGTCAATCCCCAACGGCCTGGTAAACCCGAAGGCCTTTCAGACTGGCGTGGGCGCGCCGAGCGCGCTTTGCGTCTGTCACATTTGAGCTCCTCCCGGTTTCGCCGGAACTAACAAAATCACAAGCGGCATCTCGGCTCATCGCTCGCGTGGGTTCGTCATGGCTCCGCCCCATCGGGGATCACCCAACCTGACAGTCAGATTAAGCCGTTCAAGGTGACTATTCTGTTCAAAATCGCTCACAGGCGATTAGAATCAGCGTTCAAATTTGTCAGCGTTAAAATTGGGGACTAACGAAACTTAGTTGTCGTCGTCCGCGTTGCCATTCGACATGGCAACGTTCAAAGTCGCGTTTCCCAAACATCACGCGCCGCGCCACTTGCCGTAGGGTAATCGATCAGCTGTTCGCGCTTTTGGTCCTTGGTCGAATTTGAAAATACGACCACAGTTTTCGGAAAGCGGTCAATTTTGCTCAGACCCGAGAAGTACCGTGTTGGAGCGTTCCATAGGTATGTTTTCTCTGGCCATGGTGAAGCTCCGAACAGGGCGACGCCATAAGCGCGCAGGGAACATGATCCGTACCATCAACCAGTTCACTTGAAAGATGACAGGTCATGACTCTCACGACGATGCCAAGACCGGCAACTCGCACCCAAGTTGCAGCAGCACGGATGATGAAAGCCTTCGTTTACGGAGGGCCGGGCAAGACAGCGCTCGAAGATTATCCAAAGCCGGACATAACGGCATCCACGGATGCGATCGTTAAAATCGTAAAAACGACGATTTGCGGAACCGACCTGCACATCCTTAAAGGTGACGTCCCGACTTGCCAGCCCGGCCGCATTCTTGGCCACGAGGGCGTGGGTATCGTCGACACAGTTGGTCCTGCCGTCACGGCATTTAAGCCAGGAGATCATGTGCTCATCTCGTGCGTGAGCGCCTGCGGCAAGTGCGCCTATTGTCGGAAGCAGATGTACTCGCACTGCACCACGGGGGGCTGGATCCTCGGTAACACAATCGACGGCACCCAAGCTGAATTCGTCCGCACTCCTTACGCCGACACCAGCCTCTATCCCATTCCCGAGGGGGCGGATGAAGAAGCGCTGGTCATGCTCAGCGACATCCTGCCGACAGGCTTCGAATGCGGGGTGCTCAACGGCAAAATTCAGCCAGGAAGCATCGTAGCCATCGTCGGCTCGGGACCGGTCGGTCTCGCGGCCTTGCTGACCGCGCAATTTTTCTCGCCGGCCGAAATTATCATGATCGATCTCGACGACAATCGCCTTGAAATCGCGAAGCGCTTTGGCGCCACTTCGAGCGTCAATAGCGCCAACGGCAAAGCCGTTGAAACGGTCATGAAGATGACCGGCAATCGCGGTGTCGACACCGCCATCGAAGCGGTTGGCATCCCGGCCACTTTCGAGATGTGCGAAAAAATCATCTCGCCGGGCGGCAACATCGCCAATATCGGGGTGCATGGACAGAAGGTAGCTCTCCATCTGGAGAACCTGTGGGACCGCAACATTTCCATCACCACACGGCTGGTCGATACCGTCACCATACCGATGCTGTTCAACACCGTCAGATCTCACAAGATCGACCCCAAGCGGCTAATTACCCATCGCTTCAAGCTCGACCGCATCCTCGATGCCTACGACACATTTGGCAACGCCGCGAAGACAAAAGCGCTCAAGGTGATCATCGAGGCCTAGCGATCGCAACTGCGAATATCATCCGAGGCTACACGACAACAGTGAAAGATAACAAAGCCATGACCTACCAAAGCCTCAACCCGGCCACCGGGAAGCTCCTGAAGAGGTTCGAAGAGCTGACGGACAAAGAGCTCGAGACCAAGATCGCTACCGCCGCAACTTGTTTTGAAACGTGGCGGAAAAAGACATATGCCGAGCGCGCCGCCATCATCGGCAAAGCGGCGGTGATCCTGCACGCGAAGGCTGACGAGTTCGCGCACACGATGACGCTCGAAATGGGCAAGCGGATTAATGAGGCTCGCGGCGAGGTGGAGTTCAGCTCGAACATTCTTGCATATTACGCCAAAAATGCCGAGCGCTTCCTTGCGCCGGTAAAGCTCCATCCGAGTCTCGGCGAAGGCCATATGGAGAACAGCCCGATCGGCTTGGTCTTCTGCGTCGAGCCCTGGAACTTCCCCTACTACCAGCTTGCTCGGGTCGCCGGTCCGCATTTGATGGCGGGCAACGTCGTGCTGGTGAAGCACGCTGGCATCGTGCCGCAATGTGCGATCGCCTTCGAGAAGCTTTTGAGCGAGGCTGGAGCACCTGTTGGTCTGTACACCAACCTTCTGATCTCGCACGATCAGTCGGACCGCGTCGTCGATGACCCGCGCGTTAAAGGCGTAGCGCTCACAGGCAGCGTCGCAGCCGGCAGGAGCATTGCCGCACGCGCCGGAAAGAACCTAAAGCCGTCCTCAATGGAGCTTGGCGGCAGCGACGCGTTTATCGTCCTCGAAGACGCCGACCTTGAACACACGATCAAGTGGGCTGTGTGGGGACGGATGTACAATACGGGTCAGACCTGTTGCGCCGCAAAGCGATTCATCGTCGTCGACAAACTTGCCGACAAATTCCTCGAGAAGTTTAAGTCGGCGGTTGCGGCTCTCAAGCCAGGAGATCCGCTGGACGAGAAGACGACGCTGGGTCCTTTGTCCTCGGAACAGGCCTTGCTTGACCTTTTGAAACAGGTCAATGGCGCGGTTTCCCACGGGGCAAAGCTGATCATGGGTGGCAAGCGTATCGATCGTCCAGGATCGTATATGGAGCCGACCATCCTGACCGACATCAAGCCGGAGAACCCGGCCTTCAGAGAAGAATTCTTCGGTCCGGTCGCGCTGTTCTTCCGGGTCAAGGACGAAGATGAGGCAATCGTGCTCGCCAACGATTCCGACTTCGGATTGGGCGGCTCGGTCTTCACCAGGGACATCGCCCGCGGCAGGAAAATCGCTGGCCGTGTCGAGACGGGAATGATGTTCATCAACAACATTTCCTGGTCCGACGCCGAACTGCCGTTCGGCGGCATCAAGGATTCCGGCTACGGGCGGGAACTTGGCGATATGGGTATCCACGAGTTCGTGAACAAAAAGCTAGTTCGCTACGTCACGGTCGAAGCGCCGGTCTGAGCCTCGGCCCCGGCGGCAGTCGGCAAACGATGGGGAACGCCGAACGTCGGCGCTCCCCACCCGGAGCTTCCCGCGAATGAGACGGGCTACCTAATAGCCTTCGGACATTGGAGCGCCTCATGTATGTCAATGTCGCCGTTCTGAAGGAGACGCATCCACACGAACGACGCGTGGCGCTGGTGCCTTCCGTCGCAGCGAAGCTCATCAAGCTCGGCGCAAAACTGCATATGCAGTCGGGCGCGGCAGATGCGGTCAACCTGCCCGACGGCACCTTCAAAGATGTCGCGTTCATTGACGATCGCAGGGAGCTGGTCGGCGACGCCGACGTGGTTCTCGCTGTGCAGCCACCGGCGCTGGACGTGATAGACGCGATGAAGCAAGGCGCGATTCTCATTTCCTTTATCTACGCGAACAAAGAACCGGCGTTGGTGCAACGCCTGCTGGACAAGAAGATCACGTGCTTTGCTATGGAACGTATCCCGCGCATCACGCGGGCACAGTCAATGGACGCGTTGTCGAGCCAATCCGCCTTGGCTGGATATTACGCCGTGCAACTCGGCGCCACTCATCTCGCCCGCATCTTGCCAAAGATAACAACGGCTGCCGGTGCAATCGGCCCGGCCAAAGTTTTAGTCATGGGCCTCGGCGTCGCCGGTCTGGAGGCGATCGCGACCGCCCACCGTCTGGGCGCCGTCGTCGAGGGCTACGACGTGCGCCCGGAAACCGAGGAGCAGGCTTTGTCACTGGGCGCCACGTTCGTCGAGACCGGCGTGGACGCGCGCGGCAAAGGCGGCTATGCCCGCGAACTGACCTCAGCGGAGAAAGCCGAGATCGACGCCGTCGTGACCAGCCATATCCGGCAGTCGGACCTGATCATCACCACAGCAGCGATTCCCGGGCGACCTTCACCAAAGCTCATCAGCAAATCCCAGGTCGCCGGCATGAAAGCCGGCGCCGTGATCGTCGACCTGTCTGCCGAAGGCGGCGGTAATTGCGAGGATACACGACCAGGTGAAACAACACGGGTCGGCCAGGTGACGATTGTCGCTCCGCTGAACGTGCCTTCGTTGCTCGCGCGGGACGCCAGCGAACTGTACGCGAAAAATGTCGCGGCTCTGCTCGCCATAATGATGAAGGACAACGTCATCACCCTGAACTGGGACGATGAGGTGCTCGCCAACACGGTTCTGACCCATGAGGGCAGGGTGCACAGCGATAAAAGCGAGCAAGAGGCTTACCCGAGCAACCGAGTCGAAAAAGTCGCAACCAAGGCACCCGTGAAAGCGGCTTGAGCCGGACGAGGACAGCACGATGGACTTTTCAATCCACATCACCGGCTTCGTAGCCTTGTACATCTTCATGCTTGCCGCCTTTGCCGGCTGGGTCATCATCGGCCATGTGCCGGCGATTCTGCATACGCCTCTGATGTCTGGCTCCAATTTCGTGCATGGCATCGTGGTGGTAGGCGGCATGTTCGCGTTGATCAATGCCGCCACGGTGCACGAGCAAGCGATCGGATTCTTCGCCGTGCTGCTCGGCGCCGGCAATGCCGCCGGCGGCTATGCCGTCACCGGTCGAATGCTCGCGATGTTCCAGACAAGCGGACAGAAAAGCCACCACGTGAAGCATAGTCACGCGAAGGCCAGCCACCTCAAGGCGAGGTGAGGAGTTACATGACCATGGCCAGCATTGCGCAATTCATCATTGGTGTCGTCGATCTCGCGGCCGCGTTTCTTTTCATGTACGGCCTTAAGCGCATGTCGTCGCCGGTGACGGCGCCGTCGGGGATCTTCGTTGCCGGCGTAGGCATGCTGGTCGCCGTCTTTGCCAGTTTCCTCTACGCTTTCGATGTTAGCCCGGCCGCCAGGCCGCACCTCATGATCAATGTCGGTCTGGGCGTCGTCGCGCTCGTCGCGGGCGGCGGCTTCGCTTGGTGGGGCGGCAAAAAGGTCGCGATGACGGCCATGCCGCAAATGGTCGCGCTCTACAACGGGATGGGCGGCGGCGCCGCCGGCGCCATCGCCGCGATTGAGCTGTTCGGCGCCAAGACGCCCGGAACGACGCAGCTTGTAGTGACGCTGCTTGGCGCGCTGATCGGCGCGATTTCGCTGTCGGGTTCGCTGATCGCGTGGGCGAAGCTTCAAGGCGTCATCAAGAAGCCGCTACGGCTTCGCGGCCAGCAATATTTCAATATTCTCGTCCTCGTCGGAACGCTCGCCGTCGCCGGTTATCTCGCTTTTGTCGCGCAAGACGCAACCGCTCAGCTCTTGCCGACGCCGCAGCTGATCTATCTGTTCTTCGGCTGCGCGTTGATCTACGGCATCCTAATGACGCTGCCGATCGGCGGAGCCGATATGCCGGTGGTGATCTCGATCTACAATGCCGCTACCGGATTGGCGGTCGGTCTCGAAGGGTTCGTGCTGGAGAATCCGGCCTTGATGATAGCCGGCATGGTCGTCGGCGCCGCCGGCACGCTGCTGACGCTGCTCATGGCGCGGGCTATGAACCGCTCGGTCGCCAATGTCCTGTTCACCAATTTCGGGGGCGCACCCAAACACACACGCAGTCACCTCAAAGGCAGCATGAAGCCGACTGCGGCAGCCGACGCCGGCATTTATATGCGCTATGCCAAGAGCGTCATCATCATCCCCGGTTACGGCCTTGCCGCCGCGCAGGGACAACAGAAGCTTTATGAATTCGTCAAGCTGCTGCGAGCTGCCGGCGTCTCGGTCAAATTCGCAATCCATCCGGTCGCCGGTCGCATGCCGGGTCAGATGGACGTTCTGCTCGCCGAAGCGGGTGTGCCGTACGACCTCATCTTCCAGCTCGACGATATCAACGAAGAATTCAAGACCACCGACGTGGCGCTCGTCATCGGCGCCAATGACGTGGTCAACCCGGCGGCCCGTACTGACAAATCCTCTCCCATTTTCGGCATGCCGATCCTCAACGCTGACCAGGCGAAACAGGTCTATGTCGTGAAGCGCGGTCAGGGCAAGGGTTACGCCGACATTGTCAACGCCCTTTTCTATGCCGACAACTGCAACACGGTCTACGGCGACGCCGCGGCCGTGATGACGATGATGATCGAGGCGGTACGCGGGTTGGGGGCGAAAGCTGCCGCCTGACTGGGCGACACGCGCTGAGACTGAATTAAGAACAAACAAACAGGAGCGGACGATGGCAAAGAAGATGCAAGCTGCATTCGTCGAGAACTTCGGCAAGCCGCTGGTGAGCATGGAGGTCGATGTCCCGACACCCGGCCCAGGCCAAATCCTGGTCAAGACCGAGGCTTGCGGCGTGTGCCACGCGGACCTTCATGCTGCGACCGCGTCAAGCGCTGCGCGTGCATCTTGGCGCACACGTAACGGCGGGATTGATAGCCCTCAAAGAGGCCGTCCGGCAAGCGCACGTATGAGCCAATGAAGCCAATAACAGGAGAAGATAAATGCAAATCGGTATGATCGGACTCGGAAAGATGGGCGGCAACATGTCTCGCCGCTTGATGAAGGCAGGACACCACTGCGTGGTATACGCGCGAACCGCCGAGACGCGCGAAGCGCTGGCAAAGGACGGCGCCACAGCGGCAGTGTCAATTGCCGATTTGGTGAAGAAGCTCGGAGAACAGCCGCGCGCCGTTTGGCTGATGTTGCCGGCGGGCAAGGTCACCGAAGAGATTGTCGAGCAACTCAGCGGCATGTTGGACCGGGACGACATCATCATCGACGGTGGCAATTCGTTCTACAAGGACGATATCCGCAACGCCAAAAAACTGGCGGTGAAGGGCATCCGCTACGTCGATTGCGGCACGTCCGGCGGCGTCTGGGGCATCGAGCGCGGCTATTGCATGATGATCGGCGGCTCGAAAGAAGCTGTGGATCACCTCGATCCGATCTTCTCGGCGCTGGCTCCGGGGCTCGGCAACATCCCCCACACACCGGGCCGTGAGAGAGGCGATTCCCGCGCCGAGCGCGGCTACATTCACGCCGGTCCGTCCGGTGCCGGGCACTTCGTCAAGATGGTGCACAACGGCATCGAGTACGGAATGCAAGCCTATGCCGAGGGCTTCGACATCCTGCGCAACAAGGACTCGAAGGATTTAGCCGACGATAAACGATTCACGCTGAACTTGGCGGATATCGCGGAGGTTTGGCGGCGCGGTAGCGTCATTTCATCCTGGCTGCTCGACCTCGGGGCCGCCGCACTGGCGAAGGATCCGCAGTTGAAGGATTTTTCCGGCTACGTCCAGGATTCAGGCGAGGGTCGGTGGACGGTCGAGGCCGCCGTCGAGGAATCGGTCCCGGCGGATGTGATCACCTCGGCGCTCTACGCCCGTTTCCGCTCGCGGCAGGAGCATACTTTCGGCGAAAGGGTGCTCTCCGCCATGCGCTACGGTTTCGGTGGCCACATCGAGGGGCAAGAGCCCATTGACCCCGAACTAAAGCCGAAAGCTCGGGAGCGTCACTCGGTCGTACCGCAAGCCGCCGAGTAGCACCATGGACGATCGTCCGGATAAGATGCGGCAGACTGGGGAGGTGCTTCAGTCCCCGTCGCGGCGCCAAGGCCGGGATCATCCGTCCATGACGCGTGGACGAACTCATAAAGAGCCGCCGATGCCTGCCACGCTGTCGCCCGATCTGCTTGACAAAATGGACGCGTATTGGCGCGCGGCAAATTACCTTTCGATCGGACAAATCTATCTAAAAGACAATCCCTTGCTCGAGTCTCCGCTCAGACTCGAACATATCAAGCCGCGCCTCCTCGGCCATTGGGGTACGACGCCCGGATTGAACTTTCTCTATGTCCACCTCAACCGGCTGATCAAAGAAAACGACTTGAACGTGATGTATGTCATCGGTCCGGGTCATGGTGGCCCGGGCATCGTGGCAATGACCTATCTCGAAGGGTCATACACCGAACGCTATCCGGCGATCGAGCGAGACCGGAATGGACTGCAGCGGTTGTTTCGCCAGTTCTCCTGGCCTTATGGGGTCCCCAGTCACGTATCGCCGGAAACTCCGGGCTCAATTCACGAAGGCGGGGAACTCGGCTATTCCCTGGTCCACGCGTATGGCGCCGCCTTCGACAATCCGGATCTGATCGTCGCCTGTGTGATCGGCGACGGTGAAGCGGAAACCGGCGCACTGGCGACGAGCTGGCACTCCAACAAGTTTCTCAATCCCGCACGTGACGGGGCGGTTCTTCCTATCCTTCATCTCAACGGGTTCAAGATCGCAAATCCGACGGTGCTCGCGCGCATCAGCCGACAGGAATTGACCGACTTGATCCGCGGTTGCGGTTACGAACCGCATTTCGTGGAAGGCGACGTCCCTGCCATGGTGCATCAACGTCTGGCAGGCACGCTCGATACGATCCTGGCGGAGATTCATAAGATCCAGAAGGAAGCACGTTCCTCTCCAGATACTGTAGAGCGCCCGCGTTGGCCCATGATTGTGTTCCGCACGCCAAAAGGCTGGACTGGGCCAAAGTTCGTGGACGGCGAGCCGGTCGAGGGCACTTGGCGGGCGCATCAAGTCCCGCTCGCCAATCTTAAGAACCCTAAACATCTCAAGCAGCTCGAAGATTGGATGAAGAGTTATCGGGCGCACGAGTTGTTCGACGAACGGGGCAGGTTTCGCGACGAGTTGGCGGCGCTTGCACCGACAGGCCACCGCCGCATGGGCTTCAATCCGCACGCCAATGGCGGGGAATTGTTGCAGCCTCTATCGATGCCCCATTTCCATGATTACGCGGTGACAGTGCTCAAGCCAGGCGACGTCGAAGCGGAATCAACACGGGTTCTCGGAAATTTCCTGCGCGACGTAATGAAGCTCAATCTCGGAAAAAAGAATTTCCGGCTATTTGGCCCTGACGAGACGGCGTCGAACAGACTGGACGCCGTCTATCAAGTATCCGGCAAGGAATGGATGGCTGAGGTCGAAGATGTCGACATCAATCTCAGCGTCAAAGGACGTGTCATGGAGGTGTTGAGCGAGCATCTGTGTCAAGGCTGGCTCGAAGGATATCTCCTCACCGGACGTCATGGCTTTTTCTCGTGCTACGAAGCCTTCATCCACGTCATCGATTCGATGTTCAATCAGCACGCAAAATGGCTCAAGGTGAGCAAGAAGATCCCTTGGCGCAAGCCGATCGCGTCGCTGAATTACCTGCTAACGTCACACGTCTGGCGGCAGGATCACAACGGCTTTTCCCACCAGGACCCGGGATTCATCGATCACGTCGCAAACAAAAAAGCCGATATCGTGCGCATCTATCTGCCGCCCGACGCTAATTGCCTGCTATCGGTAGCCGATCATTGTTTGCGCAGCCGCAACTACGTCAATTTGATCATTGCCGGCAAACAGCCTGAGTGGCAGTGGCTCGACATTGATTCCGCGGTTCGTCACTGCACTGCCGGCGCCGGTGTCTGGCAGTGGGCAAGCAACGATGCCGGCAATCCCGACGTGGTCATGGCGTGCGCAGGTGATGTGCCGACGCTTGAGACGCTTGCTGCCGTGACCCTTCTGCGCAGGTTTGTCCCTGACATTCGCATTCGCGTCGTCAATGTGGTGGATTTGATGGTGCTACAGCCTCAATCCGAGCATCCCCACGGTCTGGAGGATCAGGATTTCGACGAGTTGTTTACGGCCGATAAGCCGGTGATCTTCGCCTTCCACGGCTATCCGGCGATGGTTCATAAGCTGACCTACCGGCGGCACAATCACCACAATATTCATGTACGGGGCTACAAGGAAGAGGGGACCACCACGACGCCCTTCGATATGGTCGTGCTGAACAATCTCGACCGCTATCAACTCTCGCTGGATGCCATCAATCGAATCCCGCGCTTCAGCGATCAACGAGACAAGGCGACCGCGCGTTACTGGACGGCCATGGAGCGCCACAAGCTCTATATCAGCGAGCATGGCGACGACATGCCGGAGGTCCGCGACTGGCGCTGGACTTCGTGAGCGCGGTATTTCCGTTTGACAGCGCATGACGGACACTGAGCCACAATTGAATGTACTTGCACTGAATAGCGGCTCCTCCTCGCTCAAATTCGGATTGCATAGCGTTGGGTCTTCACGGATCGAAATGCTGCTCTCTGGCGAGGCCGAGTTCGATCGGCGACGAAAGCGGCAAATGCCATGCCGAAGACTCGCACGGAAACGCATTGCTGGCCGAGACGGCCCCCATTCCGAGCCAACGGGAAGCCCTCATCCGCATTGGAAAGCTTCTTATCGACGCCAAAATGCCGGCGCCGGACGCGATCGGGCATCGCATTGTCCATGGCGGCCCGAAACTACGGCAGCATTGTCTCATCGACGATTCGGTTTTGACGCAGCTCGAAGCGGCGACTGCCTTCGCGCCGCTGCATATTCCTTCAGCTCTATCGGTCATCCGCTTTGCGCAGCAGCATTTTCCGGGGTTACCGCAGGCGGCCTGCTTCGACACAACCTTTCACGCCGGATTGCCGACAGTCGCAAGAGTGCTTCCAATCGCCAAGGAATTGCAATCGGAAGGAATTCAACGTTACGGATTTCACGGCCTCTCGTGCGAATCTATTGTGCATCAACTTGCCAACGATCTGCCGAACCTCTTGGTGATCGCCCATCTCGGCAACGGCGCAAGCGTGACCGCGGTCAAAGCCGGCAAATCGATCGACACCAGCATGGGATTGACCCCAACCGGCGGAGTGATCATGGGCACACGGAGCGGTGATCTTGATCCTGGTGTTCTGATCTATCTGATGCGTGAGAAGAAATTCGATGCCGCGACGATCGAGGAACTGGTCGATCACCATTCCGGCCTCCTGGGAATTTCGGGCATTGGAAGCGACATGCGGCAGCTACATGAAGCCGCATCGTCAAACGCTGATGCGCGACTTGCTATTGCGATGTTCTGCTATTCCGTGCGTAAGCAGGTGGCTGCGATGATCGCGGCGCTTGGCGGAGTCGATTTGCTCGTGTTCACGGGCGGTATTGGAGAGAATGACGTCGCGGCGCGAGCGGCGATCTGTGGCGGCTTGTCCTGGCTTGGCGTCCGCCTCGACCCGACGCGGAACAGGTCGCTGGAAAATCCCATCAGCGAACGGGAATCGCGCTGTGCGGTTCACGTTCTGCCGTCGAAGGAGGACGAGGAGATTGCTCGACATACCTGGGCGCTGTTCCCACATCGTCTTGCTGAATAAGGGTGAGGGCTGTTGAAACAGCTCTCGATCGTTCCTCCAAGAGGTTAGGCAGAAAGCGAGGAGACGCCCAACGCCGACAGGGGCTGAGCCATGTCGGGAATACTAGCGCGCCATGTGATCAACCACCGGATACCGGCCGGTTACTCGAGAGGGCTTCGATCGACCCGGCCTTCCGACGGAAACCCGGAGCACCTGGTCACGGTGGAGTTCACGTGACTTGCCGCCGACGGCAAGCGTCATCGGCTCTCCTTCTTCCAGAGTTGCTTCGAGGCACTCTTTGTCCTGGTCAATCGTGATCTTGAGGCGTCGGCCGCGCCACTGAAAGCCGAAGCCAAGGCTGCTCCAAGCCGCCGGGAGTTGCGGGTCGATGGCCACGCCGTCGTCCAGCAGTGACAGTCCAGCGAAACCGAACACCGCCGTCAGCCAGATGCCGCCGAGAGCCGCAATGTGGATGCCGCCGTCGATGGCTACATGAGTATCCGCAAGATCGATCGCTGCGGTCTGCCGAAAGTAGCGCATTGCCGTTTCGGAGTAGCCCAGCCGAGCGGCGACGAAAGCGTGCATGGCGGAGCTCAGCGAACTGCCATGGCTGCAGCGAGGTTCGTAGTAGCGGAAGTTCGCTGCTCCCGTTTCACCAACAAACTCTGCTGGCAGCAGCCCGAGAAGCGCGACGATATCGGCCTGTTTTATCACCTGGGATCCTTGGGTCCGCTCCCGCCCAAGCACCACGTCCATTGGTACGGAGCGGCCTGCGTAATCCGCCAGATCGATCTCTTCGAGAGCGAAATAACCCGCAAACTGCTCGAACAACCCCGTTTTCGGATCGAGGCCGGTCGTTATCGTATCTGCAGCGTTCCGCCACTCGCTTAGTTCAGCGGCATCCAAGCCGAGACGGCTTGAAAGGCTTTTCCAGCACTCGGGCCAGCGCTCGCGCAGCAGCGCCGCTACGTCAAGCGCGCGCCGGATGTTCCAGCGGGCCATGACGTTGGTGAACGCGTTGTCGTCGACATGTTCGTGATATTCGTCCGGTCCGATAACGTCGCGGATATGGCGGCAACCATCTGCTTCCAGTAGAGCGCGGCTGGCCCAGAATCGACCTGTCTCGAGAAGTATTTCGGCGCCAGCGTCGCGCAGAAACGCCTCATCCCTGGTCGCCTGCCAGTATTGCCAGACCGCATAGGCGACATCCGCACTAATGTGCTGCTCCTCTCTGCCAGACAGGATATCGATAACTCGGCGATCCGCACCGATAACCTGCTCCGGAGTGGTCTCAGCACCGCTATCGGCGGACTCCCAAGCGTAGAGGGCACCGCGCCAGCCCAGCCTTGCGGACTTCGCACGCGCCGCATCGAGGGTGTGGAAGCGATACATCAGCAGCGCTCGGGCTGCTTCCGGCCAGGTCAGGATATAAAAGGGTAGAAGATATATCTCTGTGTCCCAAAACACGTGTCCATGATAATCATCGCCAGTCAACGCGCGAGCACCGATCGACACGTGCTCGTCCGCCGGATTGGCGGCGCTGTTCAGATGGTAGATAGCGAACCGTAACGCTTGCTGTGCGGCGTCGTCGCCGCCGACTTCGACATCGCTGCTTTGCCAGCGGCTTGCCCAGGCCGTCTCGTGTTCGGCCAACACGCCCCGCCAGCCGAGGTGGCGCGCAGCATCAAGTTTCTGTCGTGCCCCTTTGCCTGGGTCCAAATCTTGGGCCTCGTTCCGCGCCACGGTAACTGTGCGCTCGAAACACACAATCTGCCCGGCGCGTGCTTTCCACGTCCAAGTCCACGTCAATCGGTCGACGGTGGTTGCCGGAAAATCATCGCCCTCGACCTGCAGCGACGAAGCAGTTGCCATGGCAACACTCTTGCCGGAGTGTTGAGTGCGCCATACGCCTAAATCCCGATCTATCTGCTCAGGTAAGAGCCCAAGACCCACCCCTTCGAACGAAGCTTCGAGCGTTACTTCCGCTTCTCCGTCCTCGACCTCCAAATTGATCAGCTGTAATCCAACGGCGCGTTCGCTTAGGGACACAAGGCGTAACGTGCGAATGCGGATGCCCACGCCAGATGTCTTCAGGAGGCCGGATTCGGCTAGCAGTGCGCCCCGCCTCAAGTCGAGCGTCATGCGATGGGACGATGCATCGCAAGGATGATGCACCAAAGGCCTGCCAGACAGCGATATACGGATTTTCAGCCAGTCGGCGGCTGGGACAAGCTCGGGAATGGCGGATTTGGTGCCGAGTGTGTCGAACAGCCCTGCGACATAGGTGTGCGGCGGCACGACCCAACGCGCTCCACGTGTAACTGCTCGCGTGCCTCTTATTCCTAAGAAGCCATTGCTGATCGCAAAGCGTGATTCAAGGCTGCCTTCGCGAAGCGGATCGTAGCCCGCCGCTCCAAGGATCCAAGCTGCATTTGCGGTTGGCTTGAGGGCGTCATCCATCGTTCCTGGCTTCCTCATGTCGGCCGGCGGCTAAGCCGCCCGCCAACAAGTGCTTCGATGGCGACCTCGTCGAGGCTTGTCACCACCAGATCTGCGCCTGCGGCATGCAATTCGGAAGTATCCTTAAGTCGGGCGACACCGAGCGCCGCCATGCCGCCGGCACGGGCCGCCTCGATGCCGGCCGGTGCGTCCTCGACCACGAAGCAGTGTGCGGGCGCTACGCGCAATTCCGCGGCGGCGAGCAGGAAAATTTCCGGGTTTGGCTTGCCCTGCCGCAAATCGCGACCGCAGACATTGGCGGTGAACACTTCGAGCAGACTTCGGCCGGAATCGAGAGCGATCTGCTGCATCATTTGGTTGGCGTTTTTCGAGGAAGATGCGACCGCCATAGGCCACCTCAGCGCGGCGACCGCCTGGACGAAACGAAGAGCATCGGGGAACGCCGCGACATTCCCGGCGTGGATCAGTTCCACGAGCCGCTTCTGCTTGCGCTCAGCATAAATGACAGCCTGCCGTTCGGCGTCCAGCACACCCAACGCCTCTAGTGCAGCACGCGCACCACTAAGACGTGGTTTGCCCGCTACATGGGCCTCATATATCGCGGTCGTGAAGCGACCCGGGTCAGCGAAACCTTTGAGAGCTTCGCGCCAGGCTCGCTCATGAGGGGATGCAAGCAAGACGCCATCAACATCGAAAATGCCCGCGGTCAGCGCTTTGGTACGGTCGGATCGGAGTTCTAGCTAATTCGCGGAGGGTCATAAGTTGATGCACTTAGGGCACGAAAGCGGCGGCGCCCAGCACCGGCCAGCGCGGTTGATCGACAATGAGGCCCTGACAATCAGATCGCAGCCTTTCCACACCGCGGTATTGATGATCGGCTTGGTAGGGATGGTCATGCTCGACCTGGACCGTGTCACATTCGACGCCTCCTGGTTGCGCTGCTGCGGTGGCGGCGCCGAGAGTTTTCGCGGCGTTGGCGCGACCGTAAGCACGGTGACTTTGGCGCCTATCCTCTTGGCCAAGGCAATCCTGTGTTGGACAGCTTTGCTAGCGAGTTTCGAGTCGGCTGTCGGTATCAGAATGTTCGCATACATCGCCCTCTCCTTGATCGCAGTCTTCCCGCGCCGACGCACCCCAAATCTCACTTGGGGCGAGCTGCTTGCGGATGGACAACAATTCCTTCCGGCGTTTTGCGCTGGTTTTGGGATAAGTCATTTGGAATTCTTCCAACGTATCGAGGATAATTTTGGATACAATCAGCCGCGCATTATCCTTGTCGTCACCTGGAACGACGTACCAAGGCGTGTCGCGGGTGCTTGTCGCGCGTAGGCATTTCTCATAGGCCTTCATATACTGCTTCCAGAATCCTCTCTCGGCAATGTCCGCTGAGCTGAATTTCCAGTTCTTGTCCGGTTCGTCGATGCGCGCCAGAAAGCGCTTTCGCTGCTCTTCCTTCGATAGGTGCAGAAATAACTTGATGATGCGAGTTCCGTTGCTGTGGGGGTGTCTTTCCAAATTCGGGATTGAACGATAGCGGTCGTGCCAGACTTTTTTGTCTTGATGCGGGGTATCCGGAATGCTTCGTTTTGCAGAATCTCGGGATGCACGCGGACGATCAACACCTCCTCGTAATAAGAACGGTTGAAAATGCCGATCTTACCGTGTCCCGGCAGGTCGCGCGTGGTGCGCCAGAGAAAATCCTGTTCCAATTCGGCGGCGCTGGGATGTTTGTAGCTGAAAACCTGGCAGCCCTGGGGATTGACGCCGGACATGACGTGGCTTATGGCACCGTCCTTTCCAGCCGCGTCCATTACCTGAAAGATCAGCAAGAGGGCATAGCGATTGGAGGCGTAGAGCATTTGCAGTCGTGAACTCAGTTGCGCGACGTGTTCTTCCAGCAATTCTTTGTATTGGTCCTTCGATTTGTACACGGACTCGACTTTCGTCGGCCACTTTTTGAGATCGACATCGTCTCCTTCCCGAACGCGAAAGTCCTTTGAACTGATCTTCATTTTTATGCCTTGGGCAGCAAGTCGCTTTCTAGGCGATCCCCAAACGTCGAAATGCCGGAACCTTCACGAGATCCGCCACGACAGCGAAGACAGCCGCGGCGCCCAGCGTGCCGACTACGATCCACGTCGGCAGCGGCGCCATCGCGATTCCCTCCATGGACAATGCCGAAGCGATCAGAATATCGGTTGCCGACGATACCGCGAGCCAGAGGCTTGGGCGAGATCCCCACAGGTGCCGGCGTTGACGAATGGCGTAGATCGTCGCCTGACTCCCAAACACCAGAGTGATAAACGCGAGCGTTCGCAGCGGATCGATCCCGAGGCCCAGCTCAAACTTCCCGACAAATAGAGCGCCGCTGCAGAAGGCCAGCAGGCAGACAGCCATCACAATTCCGGCCATCGTCAAGCTGCCTATGCGCCAGGCGTTCGGCATCGGCGATGGTCGCACGTTGTCGGTCGTCAAGGACATGGCGAGGAAATCGCCGGCGATCATCACTATGACCATCAGCAGCGGGGTCAGAACCGCATGTCCGGTCATGATCAGGCCGACGATCAGGAACAGCACCGTAACGATCTTCTTGATGATGGAGTTTAGCGTATAGGTCTGGATGCGCTGGAAAATCACGCGACCTTGCTTGACCGCAGCGACGATTCCGGCGAGGCCGGACTCGGTCAGCACCATGCCGGCCGCCGATTTGGCGACGTCGGTCGCCGTCGAGACCGCGATGCCCATCTGTGCCTGGCGAAGCGCTGGTGCGTCATTGGCACCGTCGCCGCACATGCCAATAGTGTGGCCGCCCTTCTGAAACGCTTTGACGAGCTTGTACTTGTCCTCGGGTAGCACACCGGCAAATACCGCGAATTGCTCGGGATGAACGGCATCCGGGATGGGTCCGGGCGGACAGATAGCGCCATCGAGCCCCACCGCCTTCGCCACGATGGCTGCGGTGGCCGGCGCATCGCCAGTCACCATCACGGTGCGCACACCCAACCCATGCAGTTCGCTGACGAGCGCCGCCGAATCCGGGCGAGGCGGATCACTGAGCGCGATCAATCCTGCGAGCTTCATCGCCGTGGCGGTCCCAATGGCCACTGCCAGCACTCTAAATCCCTTTGCTTCGAGTTCGTTCGCCACGGCTGTCACGGTCGGCGATGACTGGGCAAGGCCGATGATCGTGGCGCAGGCGCCTTTGACGATACGTTGCGGGTCTCCTGCCGAATCCGTCGCGGTCGCCTCTGACATCTTTTTCGCCGGGTCGAAGGCCGCGAACTTGATCAAGCGCGGCGCATCGGAGACGGCCTTGCTTGCGGCGGCCGCCCGAATGGCGCCGTCGACCGGGTCCTGGCCGCCATCGGAGCTTGCCAGTGCGGCAAGCGCCAGAACGTGCGCCTCGTCGAAGCCCGGCATCGGACGCACCATCGTTACGGTCAGAGCGTTGCGGGTCAGCGTGCCGGTTTTATCCGCACACAAGACATTCATCGACGCCGCTTCATCCACGGCGGAGAGGCGCGTCGGGAGAACCCCCAGCTTTGCCAAGGCCCGCGCGCCAAGCGCCGCCGCAAGGGTGAAGGTGGCCGGAAGCGCGACTGGTATCGATGCGAGCACCGCCGTCAGGACGAGGGGGATGATCTCGTCGAGCGGCAACTTGAGAAACCACGCATAGGCGACTAGCAGCACGATGACGATGCCGTTAAACCCGGCGAGATTGCGCACCACGCGCAGCACCGCCTTCTGCTGGGAGCCCACCACATGCGCAGTGCGCACGAGCTCAGCGGTGCGGCCGAACTTGGTGCGCGCTCCGGTCGCCGTCACCTCGGCTGCCGCCTCACCGCGCCGCACCAGCGCCCCGGCATAGGTCTGCACACCGGCGCCGGCTTCGATGGGCACGGATTCGCCGGTGAGCATGGATTGGTCGAGCAGGACTTCTCCCGCGGTGAGTTTCACGTCCGCGGCGACCACCGCGCCGAGGGACAGTTTCACGACGTCGCCTGGGACGAGTTCAGCCGCGAGTATCGATTTCCACGCACCCTCGCGGCGGACGGATGCACTCAGCGCAAGCCGCGACTTCAGTGCCGCAAGGGTCGCTTGGGCGCGGCTCTCCTGGAACAGCCCGAGTGCGGCATTGAATACCAGAAGCGCGGCGATGATCGCGGCCTCTACATATTTGCCCAGCGCCAGTTCGAGCACGATCGCAGCCTCGAGCATCCACGGAACTGGGGCCCAGAATTTTTCGATTGCCATGCGCAACGGATGCAGCGCCGTATCGGGCATGGCGTTTGGGCCGAACTTCTCCAGCCGCCGGCGTGCTTCGTCGTTTGTCAGGCCGCTCGGCAGATCATCGTTAGCAGCCGCCGTCGATCCGGCGAGCGAAGCCTTTGCATCGGACGGCGGAGCAATCGTGACCATGGTCTAAACTACGCTCGCAAGGCTCGACATTGGGACGGCAAAAGCGGCCAGGCTTTTGGGTTAGGCTCAGTGCTTGTGTATCACCGCGTTCGTCGATCTCGATGCCGTCTCGGTTTGCACAATTCAGCCAGCCGCTGGCACGAGATTTTGCGTTAGTGGTTGTTTCGCGCCCGCATGCACATCAAGACGCGAGGGCTTGAGCGTACCGAGGATCGCCTTGGCGCGAGTCACTTCCTCGGCAGTGCCGTGCGCCATCACCAAAAAGCTATCGGCCTTCAGGGCGGTTTCGTATTGGATGACGCTGTCCTTCGGCACGCCAATGTCATAGAGCGCGGCTCCGAGCGCGCTTAGCCCACCAACTACGATGGCATTCTCGATACCGTAAACCGCCATGGCGGCTAGATATCCAAGCACGACGACATGTCCCACGACGGGAATGGTCAGGAACAGGCCGCCGAAGAACATGCCCCAAAGACCGCCCCAGAACGCACCCCGGGCGCCCCAGAACTTGATGCGGTCACCTGTGTTGTAGAAGCCGACAACCTTTTCGTCAGTTTGATATCCTTTGCCGACAATACTGTGGTTCTTCATCTCAAACCCGGCGCCCGTCAGCTTTTTCACGGCTGTTTCTGCTGCATTGTGGTCGGCGAAGACAGCGATGACTGTGTCAGGTTTTTCTATGTGATGCTCCTTTGGGAAAAAGGCAGGTCCATTACTGGGTACGGTTGCTCAGCGGCAATGGTCCGTTCGTCTTTTGCGGGACAGTTTGCTGTCCCGCCAACGCCAGAGCCACGACGGGATTCATGCTGTCGACCATCGATGTCGGGATCAGGATGGTCGCGCCGCGCTCCTTAGTCGTCTCATAGATGATGTTCATGGCGCGCAGCTGCAGAGCCATCGGATGATCCACATAGGCCATGGCCGCCTCGACGAACTTACCGGCGATTGCCGCCTCGGCCGATCCGAGAATGACGCGCGCCTGCTTTTCCCGTTCCGCCTGGGCTTGCCGGGACATGGCGTCCTGCAACGCAACCGGGATCGCTACGTCGCGAATTTCGACGGACTTTACCGAGATGCCCCAGTCGGCGATCTTGCGGCCGATCTCGCCGCGCAGCAGCTCGTCGGCGGCGGTGCGTTCCGATAACAGCGCTGCCAGCATCGACGACCCAATCATTTCGCGAAGCGACGTCTGGGCGACGCGATCGATGGCTTCGCGGTAGTTCGTGATGTTCAAGGCCGCCTTTTGCGCGTCATGGACGAACCAGAAGATAATCGCGTCCACGTTCACCGGGACGGTATCCTTCGTCAGCGCCGCCTCGGCGCCAAAGGCGGTAGTCTGGATGCGCTCATCGATAACTGCGACGATGTGGTCGATGATTGGAATGATCAGGAAAAGTCCCGCCCCTTTGACGCCGCGCAATTTACCGGCGCGAAGGATGACGAATTTTTCCCATGTATTGGCCATTTTCAGCGCGGCGGCGATGACAATGGCTACGATCGCAGCAGCAATGCCCGCATAAAAGTGCCCTATTGCCCCTAATCCCGCGCCCACGGCGAGGCAGGTGACGGTAATAAATACAGTGATGGGATTCATTGTCTTGGCTCCCTACTCGATCCGGGCGCCCCTCAGAAATCGACACTGGTCTTCGGCTCCATGCATTTCTGAGCAATATTGCTCACGCAGATCCACCTTTCTTGGAATTAATGTTGCCGGCTCCCAGGTGGACTTCACCGATCGATCATAGGTGGCGGCCTAGACGGGTATAGACTTGGGACTTAGCCCACTACCGTGAGATGTCGGACCATAGTCGGCCTTCCGAAGAAAATATTTCGCGCATTGGGAGCCAACTCGCGAACCCATCAATTTTGGCCCATCTCGGCCATGTCCGAGTTCGCGAGGTGATACGGCCTCAACTCAGTGCGTCGGTACCCCAAACAGTAAGCCACATCTCATGATGGCACGCAGGACAATCGTAGACGCGGACATGCGTGTCGGTACTTTCCGGCGACGGGTTGATGTCTATTGCTGCAACACACAAACTCAACTTTCGTTCATTAATATGGTCCTGACTCGTGCTCAGGTGGCTAGGCGATAGGCCTCAACTCATACCTGGCACGGTCGCGGACCAATGATGTATTGCCGATGTGCCCGAAGGCGACTCCAATTTATACCGGTTCTTCTGAAGCAGCCATGTGAGCGAAAATGTCTGCAGCAGCAACACGTACGCGTTGCCGACGCTTCAGGGTTCTCATAACCTACGAGGCAGGTGTGCTCACAGTCTGGAACGTACCCGGGAGGGTCAAGATTAACGGGCTCGCCGTTTCGCTCGCAATTCACATCGGCCATCAGCCGAGACTCACGGTCCAGCGCTGCAGTGAGAGCTTATTGCTTCCAATTTCTTCAACGCCCTCTTTCCGGCTTGACTCGCCTCCTCCCACGAATTGAACCGATCGCTGGACTCTTCAAGTGGAAGAGGTCCATCTTCGCGACAAATTTCCCAGGTATATTGATTTGGTGCGGGGCACCGGTGCTTTACTTCCACTCGAAGGTTACTCGCGACAGACAATCTGTACATCCGATCAAACTCCAAAAGGGACGACTTGGGCTGGGTAAGAAGGTAACGACGGCGTCAGTTGTCCAAGTCCCATTAGGGCGGTGCGTCTTCGACGCGTGCTAGAAAAAAATGCTATCATCGCCGTACCGGCAAAACTGGTCAAAATGGGACAGATGCGGATCGGGAACAGATTGCATTATGTGTAGCTTTTGATTAGGCGCCACGCCGCAATCCAGACGTCTCCTGTTGTCACCCTGGCCCCCAAGCTCCTGCCAAGCGGAGCACTTTTTAAATCGTCTCAGCTGTTGAGGGCGGCAGCTGCCTGAACGGAACTTTGTCGCGCTGCACGTGTTTGTAAACGCCGGGAGATTTGGGCTCTTCATGAAAATCGCGCAAGTGGCTCCGCTCATTGAGAGCGTTCCTCCTCGGCTCTATGGCGGTACTGAGCGGATCGTTTCCTACCTGACCGAAGAACTTGTGGGGCTGGGCCACGATGTGACGCTTTTTGCAAGCGGTGACTCTGTCACAAGTGCTGAGTTGGTTCCCTGCTGCACTCGCGCCCTGCGCCTTGATCCTACCGTGCGCGACGTCATTCCGCATTTCATACTGATGATTGATAAGGTGCGCGAGCGCGCGGAGGAGTTCGATATTCTTCATTTTCACATCGATTTATTCCACTTCCCGCTTTTCCGCTCACTGGCAGCAAGGACCTTGACCACCCTTCATGGCCGGCAAGATTTAAGGGATCTCAAGGCCTTCTACTCCCGGTTCAGCCAGATGCCGTTAGCTTCTATTTCCGACGACCAGCGCAAACCATTGCCGCACGCCAATTTTGTCGCGACGATTCAGCACGGTATTCCGCCTAGCCTCCATCCGCCATTATTTGAGCAGGGGCGCTACCTTGCGTTCCTGGGACGAATTTCGCCGGAAAAGCGTCCGGACCGCGCGATACGAATAGCGCGAGCCGCTGGCATCCCGCTGAAGATTGCAGCCAAGGTCGACAAGGTCGATGAAGACTACTTCCGCAATGATATCCTGCCGCTCATCGATGGTTCGGACGTAGAGTTCATCGGAGAGATCAATGAGCACGAGAAAACAAGATTCCTGGGCGAGGCAGCCGCTTTGTTGTTCCCGGTGGACTGGCCGGAGCCGTTCGGAACTCGTGATGATAGAAGCCATGGCGTGCGGCACACCGGTGCTCGCGTTTCGCTGCGGGTCGATTCCCGAGGTCATCGAGGATGGCATCACCGGCAGGATAGTCGACAGTGAGGAAGAAGGCATCGCGGCAATACCCAGAATCCTGTCTTACGACCGCCGTGTAGTGCGCCAACGGTTTGAAGAGAGGTTCACCGCCACAAGAATGGCCCAAGATTATGTCAGCGTATATCGCCGTTTGTTGAAGGCACGCATGTCCGGCGCCAAACCGCACCAGCTCGATCTCAATGGCGACGGCAACGGCTTAACTCCCATGTCGATTGAAAGCCCGCCTTCGGTCTTTTTCGGGGTCGGCGCGAACCCAAAGATATCGATCTGAGGAGGGCGAGAGGACGCAACCCGCGAGCGAGAGTAAAAGTAGATTCCAATGGGTTGATCACTCCCGGCGAACGAAGCCGCTCTTCGATCTGGTCGGGTGTGAGCCGCTCGCCGTGCTTGAAAGCCGATGCAATGCAGTGTCGGGCGAAAGACAAGCGATTTCGACCAAGGCTTTTCCGTTCGCGGCCGCCCCTTCGGGTGCGTTAGCCCGCTATCGCCCCTCACGGGCAAGGATGGGCTCTATTGCTATCGGCTTAGCGTCCGAGAGGAGCTTCCCGGACGTCTTGTGTCCGTTCTTTGAGTGCGCGAACACGCCTCGCGAGAGGTAATGCCTAATAATTTGGCGATCAGCCCCGACAACCGGCAAGCTACGGTTCTTAAGGCTCACCATCAACTGGAGGACTCGTGTCAATGGTGCTGTCGATTCGACATGAACGACGGCGTCCGCAAACGTCCTGCGCGGTACCTTCCGGGTGATATTCTCGGGCGCGCTGGCGATGGCTCTTACCTCCGGTGTCGGTTAATCGTTGGGCACGGTTGTCCCGTAACACCCTGTGTGCTGGTCGCTACGTAACGCGCACGAAAATGAAATCCTACCTGCTTGAATTCGGCCAGTCTTGCTTCGACGATCGGGCGAGATTCATCAAGGAGCAGGGCGCCCGATTTGGATTGTCGGAAATAAGCCGTCGCAACGCCTCAAGCAATTTGGGAACGTCAGCTTGCGAACGATTGTAGCTGTAGAGATTATTGTTCTCTCCCGTGAGCAGCGACGAATTCCGCCGCATAGGCGGTACGTTCGTCTGCGCCCGGCATTTAACGGACATTCGGTACGAAGACAGTCGCGAATCGTCCGGGGGCGGAGCACAGAAACGACTCGCACGTAAACTGGTGGCTCGGTACTCGACCAATTGCGTGCGCTAAGAGCGCCGCTAAGCCGTTGGGCATAATTCGAAGTGGAGCACGCGCGAAAAGGAATCAGAAAATATCGATTTTTGGTCTGCTGCACAGCGTAACACGCGCCGCGAGCCAGAGCTTGTGGGGCCATTGAGTGGGGGATTCGCTTCGGTAGACGTGGCTTCGCCGTTCCCGCTCACGTTTAGGCGGAACGCGTTCAATCACCAAATCCCTCGCCGGCGACCCCAGTATCCACCGCCGCCACCAAACAGTAGCAGCAATACGACGACAATCAGGATTAATTCCACGGGAAGTCTCCATTGAGCCGGCCTTACTTGCCGCGCACTGCATCCTTCAAGCCACCGACCGCGTTTTGCACTTTTCCGGCGGCCTTGTCGGTCTTGCCTTCAGTTTCCAGCTTCTTGTCGCCGAAAACCTTCCCGGCGGTTTCTTTCACGGCTCCCTTGGCTTGCTCTGCCGAACCTTTGATTCGATCTTTATCCATTGCAGCATCCTCTCTTCTGGCTAGTGTTCTAAGAAAACCGCGTCTTCAGTACTTCGTTCCGGCCGGGAGCTCGCGGTCGTACTAATAAATAAATCTAATAAATAAATCCGCAGACCTTCGGGAATTGAGCCTATGAGTGGCCGTTACCCGCGTTGATGCATGACACCTTCGTGTTATGCGCTGGTGCGCCATTGCTGCAATCAAAAGCGCGCCTTCTGCCTGTCGCCAACTCGTCGATGGTCATCGACGCGGCCTATTGGTTGAGCGCCTTGTACTGAAGGCGGCGTCGAAGTGGTCAAAATAGTACAGACTCCACGCATTCAGGTCCGCAAAATGATTTAGTCTTAATCCGGCGTGATGCCGAAATCCGGCATCGCGACGAAAGCTGGCCGACGCCGGTTGGGTCGCCACTTCCATGGATCCCCGGTAGCCGTAACTTTTTATCCAAAAGGAGCACCGAAATGGAATGGGCAATTGCACTGATCGTAGTGATGATCATGCCGTTGGGAATAATTCTATGGTGGATACCACGATGCGACAGCAGCGGTATTCACAAAGCGAAAGATCGTGTCGCGCGATAGCTCAAACCAATGACTGCTGCTATGACGCGTCCTCCCTATCGCGGCTATCAAATAAGGGTATTTATCGAGCACAACAAAAGGCTCTCGGATCGCGCCGCCGCGCCAGCAGGAGCGGCGGGCATGTGATTCCTCTTGAAATGCACTCCCTTCAGCACCACTTCCTTTCCATCCGCACGAGACAAAAGAGCCCCCGACAGTACCATGCATCCCCGCGATCGCTTACGACGCCGATGTCCTTTGAGGGGCGAACGATTGATTCAATCGTATTTTTACTTGGTACTGACTCTTTTCCCTGGTAATGCAGGTGTGCAGATGGTATATATGCAAAATGCAACCCGTTGAACGCTATCGTGTTGAAGTGAAGCACCGCTGGTCGTTCCCGAAGCGTTACACGTGGGAAGTTCACGACTATACGAAGGTGCTCCCTCTCTTTAAATCGCGCATGGGTTTCGGCTCTTGGGAAGAAGCGAGCATCGCCGGAAAGATCGCTCTTGTTGCTTTCGAAGCGCTAGGCGACAAAGAACGAAAATCCCCGATCTGAGGCTTGCCGGAAGCCATCCCCGATGGCAGCATAACGAATGACGGCACGCTACGATATCCGTCCCGCTCCCGAGGGCTGGACCGTCTACGACACCGCAACGGGACTTTCGGCCGCGGTGAAGACGTTCCTCAAGTGCGCCTTTCTGTCGAAGATGCCGACGACCTCGCCGATTTGTTGAATCGCTTGCACACCGAGCGATGGGCCTCTGCTCCGCACTGAGTAGAGCCGCAACCTCCACTCCCCACCAGCACCAACCTCCACAACAGTGAAGTCACCAGCGCCTCGGCCATTGTCAGCCTGAATTCGCAACGATATCGTAGATCGCCTACAATGGAGATCGGGAATGGCTCGCGGCACGGTGAAGTGGTTCAATTCGCAAAAAGGTTCCGGCTTCATTCAGCCGGAGGGCGGCGGAAAGGATGCGTCTGTCCATATTTCGGCTGTCGAGAGAGCGGGCCTTACCGGTCTCAACGAGGGCCAGGTTGTCGAATTCGAGGAAGTCGCCAACAAGGGCAAAACATCGGCAGAGAACCTCAAGGTTTTGCGCTGATTGTTCTGATCTCCTCGCCACATTCGTAGCGGCTTCCGGCGTTTGCGCCAAAATACCGGAGCGCCTGCTCCTGGGGTCGGAGCCTTTGGCGCGACAATCGACCAGGTGCAGGACGCACACTGCTTTCCGCCGTTCCAGCGCGCCGGACTATAGGGCGTAGCTGGGTGGCTTTGCCCCCGGCAGAGGTGGCCGGTTTTCACGGCAACACACCAGCGGCGGGGTAGTGTCTCATGTGTGGATGGCCCCCGGCTTGCAAGAGTTTTTCGCGTGTGACTTGGTCGCTTGCGGTCATGTGTCCGGCCTGTTGATGCGGTCGAGCATGGACCGCTGGCCCTGATGGGTTCCGCCGATCGAGTCCTTATCAGTTTGCCGGGATTAGGGTTCCCCTGAGACACGACAGGTTCTCTCGATCCGTCGGGTCGACCGATTTGCCATCACGCGTTCCTCTCGCAAGCTTCCGGCCGTACCGCCGCTCGGCAAACTATGCAGCCGCTGCGGTGCGTCGGTAGATATCTCCTTTGCTCATGATTGCCCAAGCAATGCGCGCCGTCTTGTTCGCCAGGGCAACCGCCACGACCAGGCGGTGTTTCCGGGTTCGCAGAGACGCCAACCAAGGGTCGGCCTTGGCCGCCTTCGAGCGCAACAGCACCGCATGTGCACCGTTGACCAGGATACGCCTGAGATAGCTGTCGCCTCGTTTGCTGATGCCGCCGAGACGAGCTTTGCCCCCGGTGGAGTTCTGCCGCGGCACAAGACCCAGCCAGGCGGCAAACTCCCGACCGCTGCGGAATACACCGGGCTCTACAACAGTCGCTGCGAGGGCGGTGGCGACGATCGGCCCGATGCCCGGAATGGTCGCCAAGCGCTGGCTGATTGGGTTGCTCTTATGCCAAGCCATGATCTGCACGTCGATGGCAGCAATCCGCGTGTGGAGGTCGTCAAGCTGTCCCGCGATCACCTGCAACACCTGACGAGCCATACCCGGCACGCGTTCATCCGTGTGGTCCCTGACGATCGCGATCAACCCCGCCACGTTATGCAGACCCTGTGTCGCGATGAGGCCGAACTCGGCCAAGTGGCCGCGCAGCGCATTGGCCAGCATGGTGCGCTGTCGAACCAGAAGCTCCCTCCCACGATGCATCAACAGCGCCGCTTGCTGTTCAGCCGTCTTCACCGGCACGAAGCGCATCGACGGTCGCTCGACCGCTTCGCAGATCGCCTCGGCATCGGCCACATCATTCTTGTTACGCTTGACGTAGGCCTTCACGTATTGCGGCGGCATAAGGCGCACTTCATGGCCGAGCGTCTTCAGTTCGCGCGCCCAGTAATGTGCCGTCGCACACGCCTCCATGCCGACCACACATCGTGGCATGTGGCCAAAGAAGGCGAGCACCTGGTTACGCCGCACCCGCTTCCGCAACACTGCCGCACCGGTTGCATCGACGCCATGGACCTGGAAAATGTTCTTGGCCAGATCCAGCCCAATCGTTGTAATCTCGTTCATGGATGGCTCCCGTTCCTGGTGATCTTCGACGACCACCATTTTGGCACTTAGATGCCGTGAGGGGGCCATCCACCCCATCAGTTTGAATTCTGGACTTCGGCTGCCTTCCAAATGTCTTCTGGCATCTCGCGGACAGAAATGAGATCAGACGTCCCCACGAAGGCTATTACCGTCCCTCGGTGATGAGCCTCATTTCGGAGAAGCGTTATAGCATTGGCGATATTTACGTAGATGATCTGTCCACGTTCGTCACTGCACTTGATCCAGGTCCCCATTGTAGCCTTCCATACGTTAAGCGGCCTCTTTCTTGGAGGGACCGCGTTTTGTTGATCCGGTCGGTGGTGCCAATAATAGCAACTATATCGGCTACGTCCCACACGCGATCCGTCGCGCCAGCAGCCATCGCAGGAGTAATCCTAAGCGTTTGTGGATGCCGCAAGTAGGCGAAATGCTGCATGTCCGTTTTCACAGCCGGACTGCACAAGCGACATCGTCTGAGCGACTGACCCGGAGCGCGCCTCGTTTCGGGCTGCTCTCATGAAATGTTAAGGCTTCGGAGTGTTCACAATTGCTCAAACTGCCTCCTCCGACCGATGCAACCTGTAAGCGGGGGACTCTCATGAACGAAGAGCCATCATGGAACAGGTCGGCCGAAGCAAGACCGCTGAGCGCTACCGTCACCTTCTTGAGAGTGCACGTGAGGATGGGGCGTGCATGAGAAAACGTGGCAGCAGACAATTTCTCGTCTGCTGGCCGAAGAGCAACGAAAGCAAAAAGATCGGGCGACCAAATTTATCGCCTGGGAGAGAAACTTATTCGTTCACCGCCGTATTAGAGGGACGGTCATGCCTATTTGCAACCCGTACTTACTAAGGCCTCTCCGAACCTTTCGGCAGGCCTTTAGTGACATCGCGGCATCGCATCCAGAATTGATACCTCCCGGAATTGATGTACACGCCGTTGAGAAATATGCGGTGTACGACTACACCCTCGCTATCAAAAACAAGGGTCGTCCACCCAAACCGTGGCGATGGGAAATTTACACGGCCGGGAGAGCAAGCCGGTGCGACAATCTGAATTTTTCGAAACGATGTCCGAAGCTACTCGAATGGGCAAGGTGGCATTGGCGGAACTCCGGACCAAGCGAGCCGCTTGACTGCGGTCGTTGGGCCGCCCTGTCGCTACACTTGCCGCGCTGCAGCGCCATGTCGATTGTCAAGCGGAACGGGTTCGTCGCCCAGAGAGCGGCAGTGGTCGCCAATTGCCCAAACGCGATCAGCGATGCCAAGCACCGTCGCCGGCAGGCTGCGCAGACTGCCGATCGGGGGCAGCAGAGGTAAGGAGCGGGCCGAAAGGTGAACCGCACAATCAAGCGGACGCCGAAAGAGAGCTCGGCTAGCTTGTCCAGCAACTATTCAGGAGTGGGTCTGCCGCTCGTCTGTAGTGAGCTACTTTTTGTAGAATAGCCGGCCGGTTCAAGTGGTCAAAATTGCTCAGACTTCCTTCCCCGACTGAAACAGCCTGCAAATGAGGGGACGGAGAAGCAGTATGGAAAAGTTCGTCCGTAGCCAAAATATTGCGCGCTATTGTAAGCTTCTGGACCGTGTGACCGAGGAACCAGACCGCCAGCGAATAATCAAGCTGCTTGCCGAAGAGCGGCAGAAACAGAAAGATGCTGGCGATCCCATACTGGTGACAAGATCCTAAAGGCGGGCGAAAGCGCAACGCCAAATGCGAAACCGTGCGCACGCTGCCGACCCTTTCGCGACGCCTAACGCAAGCGGCGCTGCGCCGATGTAAGGCGATCAAGGGCAATGAGCCACCGCCATGAAGGACGGCACGCCGTTCGGCCTGCGCGGCTTGTGGGAGGTTAGCCCATGCGGCCAGGCGCGAAGCGAATTAGCCGCAGCTTGCGTAACAGTGAAGAATTTGAGTTCGACCCAAAAGGGAGCTGTTGATACAGGCGTGCTCAGCTATTTTGCTCAAAGTGCCGATTGGCAAGGAGCCTAATGAGCGAGCGGACCATAAGTCCCAAAACGACGAGAGGCGCGCGGCGGTTTGATCCGGTTGCGTTTTCGAGACCGCAGCCAAGGGCCGGACCATTTCACAGCATCGCAAGAACGAAATCATCTTTTCGCAGGGCAGCGATTCCTTCGGCATGAGCCTACATTTTCCCAAATGTTTATGTCGCACATTTTGGCGAGGGCGGCCCGTGTGGAAGAAGACCTAGTCGATCAGCTATTCCAATTCTACAGAGAAGCGGCATGCTCGATTGCTGTTGCTGCTACGAATTTCGGCAAGGAAGGTCGTCCGGAGCCGCTTATGGCAAAGACCACTCAGGAAACGCTCGCTGAGATCGTCGACACAACACGGTCGCGGGTGAGCCATTTCATAAACATTTCGTGAAGCAGGGTTCATTGACTACAACGGTCATCTCGAAGTGCATAGAACCTATCTCAAAATTACTGACCGGGCTCGATCAGCTATAAATGTTGGATGAATCGGCTCAGTAACGAGCACTGGGAGCGCCATCCGGAAACATTTTCCGGAGGAGCACATTCCCGACGGTCGTCCTGGACGCAAACCGATTCCGACGCAACGCGTACTTGAAGCAGTCCTGTGGATTCTCAACACAGGGGCGCAGTGGCACATGCTGCCGCAGAGCTATCCGAACTACAAAACCGTGCATCCTCCCGTTACATCTCACCCGATTTGAACGGTGCTGGATTAAGCGGCCTTCCTCGGTGCACTGCTGGTCGTGGGTGGAGCACCAGTCTTGATATCGATTGTCTTGGTGCTCCTTATCGCCTTCGCTGGCTTCTTGATCATGAGATGAAGCACGCCCTTGTCGAAATGAGCGTCAACGGCTCCGTCTTCTGGCTCGAATGGTAGAGATATTGATCGGTAGAATGAGCCGTAGCTCCGCTCCTCGACATGCCAGTCTTTTTCTTCTTTCGTGCTCTCGGCGTTTTTCTCACCGGAAATGACGAGCTGGTTGTCATCCAGGCTGACCTTGATATCCTTCTCGTCAACGCCGGGAAGTTCGGCGGTCACTTCAAAAGCATCCTTTGTTTCCGCCACACTGATCGCTGGTTCGCCAGCCCCAATGTCCGGGGAGGACGCATTCTGATCGAAGGTACGAAGCGCATTCTCCATTTCGCGCCGCACGGCACGAAACGGATCCCACGTTACGTCTTGGCCCGTGGTCCACAATCTCGGAAGATTCATCTGTTCACTCCATCGTTTGAGAAAAAAAAGACAAGAGCACGCCTATGGCTTGCGCGCCGGTCTGCGGGGTGATCCGCGACGCAAGCAGTTTCAACTTTGAGGTTAGATAAGATTAAATGTCAAACGGCGTTGGATCGGGACCCCTTATCGGCTTCCAAAAGGGACCCCTTTGATCGACGAGCCCGGGCGGTAGCGCTCGCGCCGTCGGAGCTGGCCGGGGTTGCGGAGACGGCGCGAGCGCGGCTGGTGTGATCCTCGGCCCGGCTTTTGAAGCGCCAACTGTCGTTGCCGGTTTCGATGATGTCGCAGTGGTGAGTGAGGCGGTCGAGTAGAGCGGTTGTCATCTTGGCATCGGTGAAGACGTTCGGCCATTCGCCGAAGGCGAGATTGGTTGTGACGATGATCGAGGTGCGCTCGTAGAGCCGACTAATGAGGTGGAACAGGAGCTGGCCGCCGGCCTGGGCGAAGGGCAGATAGCCGAGTTCGTCAAGAATGACGAAGTCCATGCGGGTCAGATGATCGGCAAGCCGACCTTGGCGAGCGTTACGAGCTTCAGTCTCGAGCCGATTGACGAGGTCGACGACGTTGTAGAATCGGCCCCGCGCGCCCGCTCTGATGCAGCTTCTGGCAATCGCGATGGCAAGATGCGTCTTTCCGGTGCCGGTGCCACCAACCAGGACGGCGTTGCGCTGCTGGGCAAGGAATTCCGCCGCCGGCGAGATCGCGTACCAAGGTCTCGTTGATCGGGGTGCCGTCGAACTGGAAGTCTTCAAGGTCCTTGGCGAGTGGCAGCTTGGCGATAGTAAGCTGATATTTGATGGAACGCGCCTTCTTCTCGTTGATCTCGGCGGTAAGCAGGTCGCCGATGATGCGCTGCGGTTCGTGCTGGCGTTTGATTGCGGTGGACATGATCTCGTCGAAGGCGGCCTTCATGCCGTAGAGCTGAAGCTCGCCCATGAGGTCGAAGAGCTCGGATCGTTCCATCAGACTGTTCTCCTGAGGTTGTCGTAGCGGGCACAATCGGCAATCGGGGCGTGGCGCAGAATCAGCGCGGAAGGCGTCATGATGGTGGGAGGCGGATCGGGATTGCGCTGGCGGGCCAAGATATTCAGCACGACGTCAGCGGAGTGGACGCCCTGTGCAATCGCCTCAGTGCACGCCGCTTCGACCGCCGGCAGCCCGTCGGTGATCACCGCGGTCAGGATGTTGACCATCTGCCGATTGCCGTCATCGGCGCCGGCAAGCTTGCGCCGGATACGCTCCATTGCGGCGGGCAGTACCCAGTCTTTGAACGGCGCGCCGTTGCGCAGGGCGCCGGGCTTGCGGGCGAGCACCGGCACATAGTGCCAGGGATCGTATATCGTCTCGCCGCGACTGAAGGAGCGCCGGTGCTCGCCGACGACGAGGCCGTCCTGGCGAATGACGACGCGATCCGCATAGGCCTGAACCTCGACCGGCCGCCCGACCGCGCTGGCGGTCACCGAGTATTTGTTGTTGTCGAAGCGCACCAGGCAGGTCTTGGAGACCGCCGCCGGCACCGCGTGGAATCCATCGAAGCGGCCGGCATAAGGCACGAGCTTTGGCCGTTCGGCGTCGAACACCTCCCAGATCGTCTGCTCGGTCAGTTCCGGATGGCGGTGTGCCATGGCGTAGGCGACGCATTTGTCAAGCAACCAGTCGTTCAGCTCATCGAGCGTCTTGAACCGCAGGCGCGGTGTGAAGAAGCGTTCACGGACGAGCCCAACCTGGTTCTCGACCTGTCCCTTCTCCCAGCCCGACGCCGGCGTGCAGGCCACAGGATCGACCAGGTAATGGCTGCACATCTGCAGGAAGCGGCGATTGTAGAGGCGATCCTTGCCGACGAAGATCGTCTCCACCGCCGTCTTCATGTTGTCGTAGATGCCGCGCCGGCACGCGCCCTTGAAGAATGCGAATGCCCGGTCGTGGGCGTCGAACACCATCTCCTGCGTCTCGCGTGGATAGGCGCGAGCGAACAGCATGCGGCTGTGGCAGAGCCGGACATGGGCCACCTTGACGGTGACCGTGACGCCGCTCAGCAGGACGATCTCGTGGCTCCAGTCGAACTGATAGGCTTCTCCGGGCGCAAAACTCAGCGGCACATAGGCCGCTGCTGTCGCTTGCCCGCGATCTTTGGCCCATTTGCGGGCATAGCGGCGCACCGCATCGTAACCGCCGTCGTAGCCACGATCGCGCAGCTCCTCGAAGATGCGGATTAGCGTCAGGCGTTCGCGCGGGGGCTTGCCTTCATTCGCTGTCAGCAATTGATCGAGTTCATCGCTCCATCGCCCGATCTTAGGCAGCGGCTGGACTTCTCGCTCGTAGCGGAACTCGGTCGCCCCCGAGCGGATCACCTTCCTTACGACTTTACGGGATACGCCCAGATCTCGGCAGATCGCCTTGATCGGCTTGCCATCTCTAAAAAACGCGCGACGAATCTTTGCAATCGTCTCCACGACCAGCATTCCAACCTCGGCTTCCAAGAATCATGGAAGCCGATGTTGCCCCTCTGTCCGGGGGTCCCTATTGGATGCCGATCACCCCCAAAGGGGGTCCTTGTTGCATGCCGATTCACACCCCGCGACAACATCCGAAAGTGTGCGGGTTCGTCTCGTGAAAAAGTACTTCAAAATGAGGCGCTTAAGAGTTCCGTACTAAATGCCCGCAGTCGGGAGGTTCGGAGACAAATCGGCCAAGAGAGAGAATTTCAGGCGGCAGCATGCCCGTCGCAGTGCGGAGGTTTTCCTTCGAATACCCGTGAACACTGGCCTTGGTACGCGCTCGAAGGCGCACGGAGAACGTTGGGCTGAGACGTAGTGGCGGAGGGAGTGTCCGCCAAAAGGGCAACAAACCCTATGTGATCACAAAGGCTTAGGCGCGCATCGGCCGCCCTATCTACAAATCACGCAACAATTGCCATGCAAAATCTGCCTTTGCAGGCCCAGCCGTTCGGTGCTGAAGAGCCCGCTGCCGTTCGGGGCCCTGGCGATCGGCGCGCGGACATATGAGCGACTGCCGCCGCGCGCGTTGCGGGCGACGTGCGGTGCAAAAGCACGAGTTGCCGCGCATCGCAATCCTCGCCGACGACTCGCGTGCTCCTTGGAAGTGCGACCATTCCGGGTGCCACCCGATCGGTCTAAGGCGGGGGTAGAGGGCCCGACAGGTGGTCGGGCGCAGGGTGGAGCCGGACCAACTAACGCGTTTGCAAATTTCCAAGTGGCCCACGAATGGCCAGGTAATCGGCCCGTCAAAACATCACTCGATAACTGTTCCCGTGGCTGTCCCGGCAAATTCCCGAGCCGTGGCCGTCGATGTCGGCAGAGCCCTCACAGTTGACGATTGTCCCCTCGGTCGCCCTTAGCGCTAATTACGACCGGACGGCCGCTGCCATACGCGACGGCGGTTGCCATGTGAGTGCCAGCAATCCCTATCCCTACTGAAGCGTTCTCAGTCACCTGATATTCGCCCTTCAGGATTTCTCCGTCAGGCATGTGATAGTGACCGGCCCATGGCCGAGCCCTTGGCGCACAAACTCGATCTTCGGCACGCCTGCTTGCAGAGCCGCTTGGTCCATCGGATATACACGGGCTTGGTCTGTACAGGCGCAGAGCAGCGCAGTGCGATCAATGCGGGCAAGAGCATGCGAGGGCGCATCTGAAACCTCAATAATCTGTTTTGAGTGGCAATCCCTGCGCACGTCTGGGCCGTTCAGCGGCCTCGTCGCTTCGGCGGCAGCTTGAGTAATTCCGCTGGCTCGACACCGAGCGCATCCGCGAGCCGGCCGACGACGTTGAGGCTGGCGTAGAAAGCGCCCTTTTCAAGCTGGCTGAGATAGCTGCGGCTCAGTTCGGCCTCATAGGCGAGATCGTCCTGCGAAAGCTTCCGCGCGTTGCGCAATCGGCGTAGATTTGTGGCGAACACGTCCCGCAGGTCCATGCGGGAAGCCAAGCCGGTTGTTCAATATATAACACCTCGATATATTTAACAAAACGAAGCTTCTCTCGGGTCTCTAATTTGGCCAGCTGCTCACCGCTTAAAGTAATTGGGAGACCATGATGCGCGGATCGAGGGGAATGGCAGCCCTGCTTTGGCTACTTTCGGCAGCCCAGCCTGTAGCCGGTGAGCCCAAGTTGGGAAAATATCTCTGCGTCACTGATTATGCTGCCGGAATAATCCTGCAATCGGACGGCGCCTTGGCGGCAGGTAAAATTGCAGTCGCGCCCGAGAAACAAAAATTCTTCGTCACAATACGAGCCGATCTGACGAGAGATTTTGAATATAGGCGCCAACATTGTTTCTCGAAAGAACAAGGAGAAGCGCTCAAGTACAGGCCGGCGCCCTCAACCGATGAGGAAATCAACAAGCGGGTGCAAGAGGACATGGCGCAGGCGACGAAGGATTCGCGAAGAGAAGACGCTGATCCAAACTACAAGGAACCTGAAGCGTACTATCCCGGTTGGTTCATTTCATCCTGTTTGACAAACTTCGATGCTGACGTTGCCGATCATCGGTCGTTAGTATCTCTCGATGGAATAGTATTTGCGGATTATTCAGGATTTCTCGAATTCATTTTTCAGCTCGATCCTAAGGACGCGTTTCGCATTTATGAAAGAGATATGGCCGCTGTTAAACCAGTCGAATACAACGACACTGTTTATCGCGGGCGCTGTGAATTCATCCAAGCAGCTAAATGAGCCGCACGAGGGCGCATTGGAACACGGTCTGGCGCTTTCTTATGTTTTCGGCACTCCTAGTTTTCAAGAAAATTGAAACGAAGACGCGGAAATCCCAATTTTGCAATGGATTTCGAAAATCGGTGATGTGAATGGGCGGTTGCGGTTCCGGCCGACACCACGGCGTGAGAAAGCGCCGAGTTCGAGTCCTGCCTTGCGCTCAACGTGAACGTGTTGCGCCACCTGGACGCGCTGGCGCCCGGCGCGTCCGGCACGCTCATGTGGGAGCGCGATGGTGACGCCCGGGTGTCGGTGCGCTTCCGTGCCGAGAAAGCCAGCCTCGTTCTGTCTTATGACGATGGAGACCGGGGAGCGGCGCGCGCAATCGAGCGGCACATAGTGGTGTCGTCGATCGCAACTCATTTAGGCGGAGCACGGGTGTTCTTCCTGTGTCCCGGCGCGGAGTGCGGCCGACGTGTCGCGGTGCTCTATTTCGTGAGAGGCGCATTCTATTGCCGGCACTGTCATCGACTTGCCTACGCAAGCCAATGCGAGGATGTGATGTGGCGCGCGCGGCGACGTGTTGACAAACTTCGGGCGCGACTGGGCATTGAGCGGCAGAACCCGTTCACGCTGGCGAACGCGGCAAGACCGAAGGGGATGTGGCGAATGACTTTCAGTCGTTTGCATACGTCTGCCCTGGAGGCTTATGATATTGCCAGCATAGCCCAAGGTCTCTATTTCACCCGCCTTCTTGCCAAGATTAACAGGCGCTTGTGAGCTTCTTCGCACCAACGATGCTCGGCGACAATCCAGCGCCTTGTGAAATCTGCATTTGTCAAAATCACAAAAGAGGAGGCAGCGGTGCCCAACGGCGAAGGAGGCAATCTCAAAATGTTTGCCATCTTTAATCTTCACGAAGTGGACCGTAAGCAATGGCATATTGAGACCGCACGTCATCTCCGATTCTTCGCAGATCAAATTGAAGCCAAAGGGCTCGATCTTCCCGCCGGTAAGATCGTCAATGACACCCGCGAGCAAGGTCACGGACGAGGTATTTGTGAATATAATGAGCGATGACGGCGGCGATGTCTGGGCTGCTTCCCTAAAAGGGTTGAAAAACGCGCCGGTCGGAACCCCGATGAACGTATCGCCCCGAATAGACCGCCACGCAATCGCCGTGCGATGGCCTTCCGGCGCGGAGCTTCGAATTCAGGGGGACCTTTGTCCGCGCCATTTCGAAATCGCGTCCCCGGTCATTTTTGGCCCGATGCCGCGGTGTCAGTGTCATCCCCTAAGGGAGGGGATGACATGACACCAACCGCGGAAGTGTCATGACACCGCGATGACACCTGCTGACACATGACACCTTCCGTTTCCTTCCGATTTGAACGGTACATTTTGCCGTCGTGCCGCACGAGTCCTGCCTTCTTCAGTGCTCTGAGCGCGCGGTTAAAGCTTAACTCCGAGCCCCTTGCGCCTTGCAAATACTCATCGCGCAACTGACTGTGTGTTGCACCCCTGGATGCGAATTTTAATTTCGAGTACTTTAAGTACTGCATTGTCGTGAGGCGCCTCAGCTTCACCCGGTTCACGCCAACTCGTTACTGCAAGCGATGACGCAGTTGCGCTAATTTTGATGCGTTCGAGCGTCACTGTCGCCGATGCGAAGGGTTCAGCGTCTTTCATTTTACTGCATTGTAAAGAGACGAGGTGGCCGGGTATGGCGCTACACTTAATCATCGTGTCGGCTGCACCGCGAAGCGAGCTTGATCCGCGTTCCGAATCCCCGTCCTTGCCAGTGTGGTGTATAACCAGATCGTTGCGCCTAACCGTCCCCGCAACTCGTCTATCGCGCGGATGGCTTCGCCCATTTCTTTCGAAGAGTTTTCTTCGGCGCCTGGTGTTAGCCGCGCCAGCGTATCCAACACGATGAGGTCCGGGCTAAAGTCCGCCGTTTCTAAAGCCGCCATTAATTGTTCAATGTCAGCAGGCTGTCGTAGGTCAAACGCGTTGCCGAAACATCGAATGCGACCAGCGGTAATCCCTTGCTTGCCCTGGTACGCGCGGACGCGTACACGGAGCCCAAACAACCCTTCCGCGGCGACTTACAAGACCGCGCCTGATTTCGTGCTCTTACCGCCCCATGAATGTCCGGCCCCGATTGAGAGGTCTATCGATAGCGCGACGAATGTTTTTCCAGCACCGGCCGGACCGTACAAGACAGCTAGGGCGTTTGCCTGGAGCACACCCTCGATCAGCCAACACGGTTCCGGCAAGTTGTCCAACTCGTCAGGCGTGATAAGTTTGAAACCGGCTGCAGCTTCGCTAGCCATCGCAGCCGCTGCCGCTTTTCGGTGGCTCGGCCGGTGGTGTATCGGCATGTGGCCTGTGAAACTCGATTAGGTCGGCTAGCGAGTACCAGATTTGCCGGAAGCGCCGGACGTGAAGCGGCCCAACGCCGCGTCGTCGATGCGATGCGAGCTTCTGCGGCGACTGACCGAGAATATCAGCCGCTTCCGCTTCGCTATGATCGTAGTCGGTGCCTCGGCGTCGGCGAGACTTCCGAAGGATCGTGAGCGGCGCGTCATTGATCAGGCGCTCTTGTTCTCACCTAACGCTTTAAGAGAAGCGTAGGAAACGAGCCGCTTGCGTCCGAGCTTTCTCGATTTAAGGGTTCCATCCTTCAACAACTCGTATAGTCGGGTAAGACCTATTCCTGTGAGCCGACTGGCGCGGCGGGGGCTGACCCAGATAGGTTTTGCGAAATCACGCGGGGAGTTGTCATTGACGTAATTTGTTTCTGTTCTCATCGAGGTCACCTTTCCGCATTTGATCGGCGGGATCGGTGGCATTCAATGGACGCGCGATTGCCCGAAAGCCATCGCCAGATGTCGTCGTTGGCTTAGAACACCGTAACCGTGGGCCGTATGAGGCCCGACGTAATTATCAGCGAGTCGTTATGGCCGCACGCGTCGTCGGCGTGAGTTCTCTATGTATGAGTTAGTTGTTCGCCGAAGATGAGCACAAAATGAGTTTGGTTTTTCTCTATCGTGCTCGAATGAGTTTGTTTGCGTCGCTATGAAGCATCCGATCAAACGGTTGACTTGACCGAACCACACACCAAAGTTGTATCACTGACTGGCGCCACGTAGCGCCGGGACAAAATGGGCCATGGTGTGATAGATCACACGCGCCCACATCACGCTCCGCCCCGAAATAATTATTAGACTCGCGATGCGGTTTGCCGCTTCACGAATTCGTGACTCCAAGAGAGGCAATATTTTGCGATTTACTGCATTGTTAGGCGAGTTCGACCGATCGGAATGATCTTCTTGGCCGATCTTGGCTGCTCACAAAACTTTGCCCAGGCCTCCATGAGCCGTTGGCGCTTCTCGAACAGGTCGCCACGCATGTACGCCTGTTCAACCTTGCTGCCGGTGACGTGTGCAAGTGATGCCTCGACAATCTCATTTTGGAACGAGGTACGCTCGCTCGCGAAGGTCTTGAAGGTGGCCCTGAAGCCGTGCGCGGTCAGGTCTGCACGGCCCATGCGGCGCAGCAGCATCAGCAAGGCCATGTTGCTAAGCGGCCTTCCGGACTTTCGGCCGGCGAACACAAAGCCGTCAACGTCGTCGCCATCGCGGGCCGCCTGCATTTCGCCCAAGATGACAAGCGCCCGCGCCGATAGCGGAACGCGGTGCTCGCGGCGCGCCTTCATGCGGGAAGCCGGCACTGTCCAAACCTTGTCTAGTAGGTCAATCTCGTTCCAGCGGGCGCCAATCACCTCGCCCGTGCGCGCTGCCGTGAGGATCAAGAACTCAAGCGCGCGAGCCGCGACGCCCTCTTGCTCGGGCAATGTGCTCAGGAAGCCCGGCAGTTCGGCGTAGGGCAGCGCGGCATGGTGCACGATTGCGCGCACCTTGGAGCGCGCCGGCAACAGCTTGTCCAAATGGCCGCGCCACCGCGCCGGGTTCTCGCTGCCGCGGTAGCCGCGCGCCTTGGCGTAGTCGAGAATGCTCTCCACACGTCCGCGCAACCGACCCGCAGTCTCGGGCTTCACCGTCCAGATCGGCTCAATCACCTTAAGTACTAGCGCGGTGTCTATTGCCTGCACTGGCAACCCGCCGATCGCCGGGTAAGCGTAGGTCGCGAGCGTCGCGCTCCATTGGCCGGCGTGCTTACCATTCCGCCATCCCGCGCGGTGCGCGTTAATGTACGCTTCGGAGCATTGCTTGAACGTGATCGCCTTCGCGTCTTCGAGGCGCTTTCGAGCGCGTGCGGCGCGTCGTTCTTCGATAGGGTCTATCCCCTCGTGTCGCTGCCTCCGCGCGTCCTGCGCCTTCGAGCGGGCGTCCTGAAGGCCGTATAGCGCGACTGGTCCAAGACCCATCCAACGCGGACGGCGATTGAGCATGTAGCGCAGCACCCATTGTTTGGTGCCTTCCGGCGTCACGCGCAAATAGAGGCCGCCGCCATCGGGGTACATTCCAGCCTTTTTGGCTTTCCCAACTTTGAGTGCTGTCAGCCGGTCAATTGCGCGGGTTGTCATACTCGGCTCCTTCAAATTGTATATCCACAAATATATCTACAAATATGGGCCGGATTTAGGCGAAGGCTTCCGAATGTACGCGGTCGCGGAAAAGCCGAATTATGCCCGCATTTGGCTAGTTTAGTGATCTATTGCGAATGATGGCGAAGGACGCCGGACGACCGTGGTGGCGGAGGGAGTGGGATTCGAACCCACGATACGGTTTCCCGTATACACGCTTTCCAAGCGAGCGCCTTCAGCCACTCGGCCATCCCTCCGGCGCGCCGGGCGCACTATAGCGGCCGAATTCCCACTGACAACCAAGGGGATAGGACCGGCCGGAATTTCGGTACCAGAGTGGCCGCAGCGGCGCAGCCCGTCCCGATGAAATGGGCTCCGCGGAACTTTTGTGCACGGTTCGCGTTGGCTCCGCATACTGGAGATGCGGCGACGACGGAGGCGCCACGGGACGTGGACCGATTGCGGTGGCTCCTCCAAATTCCGCGAGCCATGGTTTATCGTGGTTTGGGGCCATTGGCCGCCACGAACAGCAATTTGAGGCGACGCGCGTGACTGTGCGAGGCCCGGCCGAAAGCCGGGCCTTCGCATGTCTGGCGCATGTCCGCTTCCGCCAGCGCGCCGGCTGCCCTACATTCCGGTATGGCCTCCGCCCCCGACGAATATCTGGTGCGCCCCGACCCGCACGATCCGCGGCTGACGGAGCGCGTCAAGGGCATCGACCAGACCGGCGCCGCTATTGAGACATCGGTTACGGTTGAGCGCGCGCTGACGATCTTCCTCAATTCCCAGGAAATCGTCACGGCAATGACGATCAACGATCATCCCGAATATCTGGCGGTGGGCTATCTGCTCAATCAGAACATGCTCAAACCGGACGACACCGTGACCGGTGTCGATTACGACGAGGAGTTGTCGGTTGTCGTCGTGCGCACGAAGCGCAAGACCAATTACGAGAAGAAGCTGAAGAAGAAAGTACAGACCTCCGGCTGCGCGCAAGGCACGACATTCGGCGATCTCATGGAAGCGCTCGAAAACGTTACGCTGCCGGCCGCCGAACTGCGCACGTCATGGCTCTATACGCTGACACAGAAGATCAATACCACGCCCTCGCTCTATCTTGAGGCGGGCGCCATCCATGGCTGCGTGCTGGCGGAAAAGGATCGGCCGCTGGTCTACATGGAAGACGTCGGCCGCCACAACGCCGTCGACAAGATCGCCGGCTGGATGTTCAAGCACCAAGTCGGCGCCGCCGGCAAGATTTTCTACACCACCGGCCGGCTTACGTCCGAGATGGTGATCAAGACAGTCCGCATGGGCATCCCGATCCTGATTTCACGCTCGGGCTTCACCGCCTGGGGCGTGGAGCTGGCGCGCAAGGCGAATTTGACCCTGATCGGCCGCGCCCGCGGCAAACGTTTCATCGCGCTCGCCGGCGAGGACCGTATCGTGTTCGATCAGGACCTTGCCTACGTCGAGGAGGAAAGCGTCAAGCACCGGCGCAAGGCGGCGATGCACGATGAGTGACCTCGGCATTGTTGCGTGATGATGACTGAATCTCCCGCCACCCTCGGCCTCGTGCTCGCCGGCGGCCTGGCGCGGCGCATGGGCGGCGGTGACAAGGCCCGCATCCGCATCGGCGGCGCCACCATTCTCGAACGCGTGCTCGGACGGCTCGCGCCGCAATGCGGCCTGGTTATTATCAACGCCAATGGCGATCCGGCGCGTTTCGCCGACACGCGGCTGCATGTCATTCCCGACAGTGTGCCCGGCTTCGCCGGACCGCTGGCCGGGATCCTGGCCGGCCTCGAATGGACGGCGGCGAATTCGCCAAGCATCGCATGGCTCGTCAGCGTGCCGGGCGACTGTCCTTTTCTACCCAGAGATTTGGTGAGCCGGCTGCACGAGGCGCGCCTCGCATCGAGCACCGCGCTCGCCTGCGCCCGCTCCGGTGAACAGACCCACCCGGTCGTCGGACTGTGGGCGGTGGAGCTGCGCGAGGATTTGCGCCGCGCGCTGATCGACGAGGACATGCGCAAGATCGATTTGTGGACCGCGCGGCATGGCATCGCCACCGCCGGTTGGCCGGAAGCGCCGGTCGATCCGTTCTTTAACGTCAACACGCCGGAGGATGCGGCCCGCGCCGAGGAACTGGCTCGGGACCATCCGGAGGTCTGAACCAACAACATGCCCGGGCGTCAGCCCAGGAGCGACGCGTAAGAGTGAAAGCCGATCGCCGCGCCGGGTTCTATCCGCGTGACCTCCTCGCCCAACTCGGCCAGGCCGTCGGTCTCCGTAAGCGATGAGAGCACGCCGGCGCCGTCCTGCGCGTATTTCTCCGCCTCGATGGCGCCGTCGGGCGCGGTGCGCAGCTTGACGCGCACATATTCGCGCCGGCCTTTGCGCTTCTTGTATGGAAAAGCGGCGCGCACCGGCAGCCCGATCAGCGGCTCGGGTAGCGCACCGGAAAGCCGCAGTAGTAATGGCCGTACCACGCGCACGAATGTGACGAATACCGCGACAGGATTTCCGGGCAGGCCGACAAACGCTGTTCCGTCACCAAAATTGGCACCGCGAATGACGCCCATCGCCACCGGGCGGCCAGGCTTGATCGCCAGGCGCCAGAACACGAGGCGGCCGACGCTTTCGAGCGCGGCGCGCACATGGTCGGCTTCGCCAGTCGAGACCCCGCCCGATGTCAGCACCAGATCGTGGTCCACGGCCGCCGCGGCGATCGCGCGCGCCAGCGTTGATTGATCGTCCTTTAGAATACCGAGGTCGGTAACTTTGCCGCCGAAGCGCGCGATCAAGCCGGCCAGCAGATAGCGGTTGGAATCATAAAGCGCGGCGCGCGGCAGTTTCGCGCCTGGCTCGACGATCTCGTCGCCCGTCGAAAACACAGCGACGCGCACGCGGCGGCGCACCGGGAGTTCGGTGAGGCCCAGTGCCGCCGCAAGCGCAACATGCTGTACCGCGAGCCGCCTCCCCGCCGGCAGCGCCACGGCGCCGGCGTGAACGTCTTCGCCGGCAAGGCGCGTGTTGGCGCCACGCTTTAATCCCGGCGGCACGATCACCGCGCCGTCTTCAACACGACAATCCTCCTGCATGAACACCGTGTCGGCCTCCGCGGGCATCGGAGCGCCGGTGAAAATGCGGATGGCTTGCCCAGCCTTGAGCGCGTGTTCTGTCGCATGGCCGGCGGCCACCCGATCGGCGATCGTCAGCCGCCTGTCGCGCTCGCCGTCGAGGTCGGCGGCCCGCACCGCATAGCCATCGACCGCCGAATTATCGAATGGCGGCAGATCGACAGGGGCGATGACACCCTCCACCAGCACGCGGCCGGCGGCATTCACGAGTGTCACGGCTTCGCGCCCGGTCACCGGCATGACCCGCTCGGCGATCAGCCGCTCGGCCTCGGCGACCGGCAGCAGCGGGCCGTTAAAGGCAAAGCAATCGTCGGAGAGCTGCGCCATCAGGCCCGCTCCAGTGATGCGATCCGATCCAGCGGCAACGCCTCGGTCTGCAACACAGTAGTGATGCCCTCGATGTCATCCAGCATCAAAACCGGCACGCTCGCCTGCGGCAGTGCCGCGTCGGTCGCAACTGCGACAACGCAATCGTCATCGGGGTGCAGCAGCGGTTTGCCGATCGACGCGCGGTAAACTTCGAGCTTCGGATGCGCGTGTCTCTTGAAGCCTTCGACAATCACCAGATCGGCGGGGCTGAGTTTCTGCAGAATATCGCCGAGCGCGGGTTCGGGTTCCACACCCAGTTCGTGCACTACGGCCCAGCGCCGGCTGGAAACGATCGCGACCTCGCTGGCGCCGGCCTGCCGGTGCAGCCAGGAATCCTTGCCCGGCTGGTCGATGTCGAACTCGTGGTGCGCGTGCTTGACGGTCGCGACTTTCAGCCCGCGCTTCACCAGCGCCGGAATCACAGCCGTGACCAGAGTTGTCTTGCCGGAACCGCTCCAACCTGCAAGGCCGATGATGCGCATTGCATATTATATGGACTATTCGCCGGCCGGTTCCATGCCCAGCGCCCGGATTCGGGCGCGGGTTGCCTTATCGTGGAGGGCTTCGAGGAACGCCGTAACCGCGGGCCGATCGCGACGCTCTTCGCGCAACAGGAAATCATATTCCTCGGGCGCGATCGGCAGGAACGAGAGACCATACATGCGCGCCACCGGCTCGATGGCGACGCCCCAGTCGGCGCGGTTCTGCGCGACGGCCGCAGCGACGGCGTTATGCGAGCGCGGCTGGTTCGCATAGCCCGGAGGCCGTGCTCCGGTGAGCAGGCTGTCGACCAGTACGCGCGTACCGGACCCGGCGTTGCGATTGACCATGAGTGCCGCCGGATCGCCCAGCGCCGTTTTCAGGGCCTGCGCGGCGCTTAGGCCCTCGAAGCGCGAGTTGCCCGGGCGAAAAACAAGGCCCTGCATGCGCCGCCAGCCCGGCACCAGCGCCATGCCGGGCCCCAGCAAATATTTATTGTAGATGCCGGTCGCCGGATCGACCAGATGAACCGGTGCCAAATCGCATTCGCCGCGCGCGAGCGCCGCGACACCGCCGAGACTGCCGACCGCTATCGTGCGCGCTATAAAGCCCCGCTCGGCCAACGCCCCGACCACAACGTCGAGCGCGACATCGTGACTGCCCATGATGACAACATCGGGGGCGCGCGCCGCCTCGCCGATCAGCGTCACCTCGGCGTGGCTTTCGGCGTCAAGCGTGGAAGCGAGCGCGTCGATCGACAGAAATCCATCGGCCTGGGAAAACGCCGTGACCGCGCCCGAGCCCTTGCCGGTGGGAAACGCGATCGGGCCGTCCTCGCCGGCGACCAAAGAAACCAGCACGAATTCCTCGCGGCCGAGTTCGGAAGCAATGCGCACCGGAACGCGCGCCGTGACGGTCTGCGCGGCTTCGGGCGCCAAGCCGGCGCGCGCACGGATGACCGGTGCGACGAATGCATGGAAGGTGAAGATCGCCGAGGTTGGAAACCCAGGCAGCACGACCAGCGGCTTGTCGCCGATAACCGCAAGGCACAAAGGCTTGCCGGGTTTCAGCGCCACGCCGTGCACCAGAATGCCGGGCGGCCCAAGCCGCGACACGATGCGGTGCGACAAGTCGCCCGCGCCTTTCGATGTGCCCCCCGAGAGCACCACGATGTCGCAAGTTTCGAGCGCCGTGCGCATGGCGAGTTCGAGCGCCAATTCCTCGTCGGGAAACGCGCCGAACGGCACCGGCTCCCCGCCGGCCTCGATGATCGCGGCGGCGATGATCGCGCCATTGCTGTCGTAGACGCCGGCCGGTTTGAGTGGTCGTCCGGGCTCCACCAGTTCGTCTCCGGTCGATAGCACCGCGACGCGCGGGCGGCGCACCACATCGGCCGCCGCCAGACCGCAGGCCGCCAGCATGCCGACCTCCCGCGAGCCGATGCGCGTGCCCTGGCGCAGCAGCGTTTCGCCGCGCGCAATATCGGAGCCGGCATAGGAGATAAACTGCCCGCTCGAGGCGCCGCGCCGAACGTCAATCGCCGGCGGATCGCCCTGCTCGATCAACTCGGTCTGCTCGATCATCACCACGGCGTCAGCGCCACGCGGAATGACACCGCCGGTGGCAATCGCCGTTGCCGTGCCGGGCAACACCTCGAGCTCCGGCTGCACGCCGCACGCGATCACTTCGGGGTTGAGCGTGAGCCGCCGCGGCACGCCGTCGCTGGCGCCGGCCACATCGGTGGCGCGCACCGCAAATCCATCGACGTTCGAGCGATCGAATGGCGGCGCATCGACCGGCGCGATCACGTCGCCGGCAAGAACGCGCGACAGCGTCGCCGCGAGCGGAACGCTCTCACCGGCCAGCGAGTTTCGGTCGATGGCCGCCGCGAAACGCCGCCGCGCCTCCTTGGCCGAGACGACTTCAAGAAACTGTTCCTGCCGCGCGGCGCGCTTGACTGCGTCGAGGATGGCCGCGCCGCGACCGGTCGATTTCGGATTTATGGCCATGGCTTCACGGCAATCGGCGTTCCGGCCGCAAAACCTTCGCTCCCGGCTGGAATAACGGTCCAACCGTCGCTGCGGGACAGAGACTCCAGCGACAAATAGCCGGAGGCGAGCGGTTCAGCCATACCGTCAGCGCACCGCACCGGCACCAATTCGACAAGTCCAATCGCAGAGGCAGCTTTGCGCTTGAGCGGCATCGTCGAAGTCGCATCCGTGACGGTCCCGCCCGCAAGTTTGGCGACGATACGACGCCCGATCAACAGCCATAGCGCCATCGCGGCGTCGATGCGTCCCTGCATCAACAACACCGGACGGGTACCGGCAAATCCCATCGCGGCGGTTTCCCCCGGTGACACCGCGATGCCGTGCGCTTCGACGCTGCCGAGCCGCGCCAGCGCATGCACGCTCCTGTCGTTGCGGCCGCGGCCCGTACCGCCGACCGCAATCACCATATCGGTATTTTGATCGCCCAGCGCGGCATCGAGCGTGTCTGCATCCTCGACTACAACGCCACCCGCCGCCACGACAAAACGGACGAGCATCGTGCGTGCGGCCTCGATCACCGGCGCGCGGCCGCCGGCCGACACAATGTGCACGCGCGGCGCGCGGATCGTGACCTGGTCCACGCCGGCAGCCGCGATGGCCGCAATATCGTGGGCGCGCAACCGTTCACCGGCCAGACGCAGCGGCGTGCGCGGCGTCGCATCGTCTCCGGCCGTGAGAGTGCCCGCGGCAGGCGTTACGGGTGCAACCGCCTCGATGCGGCCACTGCGCAGCACGATCGCATCGGCAGGCAGGACCGCGTCGCAACCACCGGGCAGCGCATCGCCGGCGTCGACGCGCCGCGTTCCCTCTGGCAGCGCCACTGGGAAATATGGACCGGCGTCCGCGAAGGCTCCGGCGTCGACCGCATAGCCGTCGCACAGGGCAATTGCGGACAACGGCACTGACTGTGAGACCACGACATCCTCGGCGAGCACATAGCCGAGCGCGTCTGCAACCAGCCATTTTTGCGCTGCGACCGTGACCGTCTGCGTTTCGATCCGCGACAAAATCTCCGCAAGCGGCGTCAGCCGTGAAATGCGCTGAGTGCTGGAATCGTCAACCATAGCCAATATGATAAGGTCCCTGGACCGCTTCGACGACTCTCAAACAATGACGGAAAAGACCCTCAATCTGCGTGGCCTCAAATGTCCGCTTCCGGCGTTGCGCACCAGGAAAGCGCTCGGCGGCTTGCAGCCGGGTGACGTTCTGATCGTCGAATGTACCGATCCGCTGACCGCGGTCGATATCCCGACGCTGCTCAATCAGACCGGCGACGCGCTCGAAGCGACGCACAGGGAAAAGAAATTACTCACCTTCCGCATTCGCAAGAACGGCTGACGGGAGCCGCTATTCCATCTTGAGCCCGGCCTTCAGAATCACCGGCTTCCAGCGCTGCGCCTCGTGCGCGACGAACGCCTGATACGTCGGCACGTCCATCGGATCGATGATCATCCCGTATTTGCGAATCCGCGCCTGGTCGGCGGGCCGCGCCATGCCGGCGTTGATCGTGGAATTGACCTTCTGGACGATCGCAGGGGGAAGTCCGGCCGGCGCCGCCAGCGCGAACCAGTTGGTGGCGACGAGGTCGTAGCCCAGTTCCTTGAAGGTCGGCACGTCCGGGTAGTCCGGCAACCGTTCCTTGCCGGTGTGCGCGAGCGCGGTCACCGTTTTGCCCTGGAGCTGCGGCGACGCCGAAGTGACCGTGGGCGTGGCGAAATCGATATTACCGGCCACCACGTCAAGCTGGCTCTGTGCGGCGCCCTTGTAAGGCACCACCTGGAACTTCAGACCCGCCAACTGCGCGAACGACTCCGTGACCATCTGCCCGGCGCTGGCAAAACCGGAGACCCCGTAGCTCAAAGGTTTGGCGCTCGTCTTCGCCCTGGCGACAAAGTCCTTGAGCGTCTTCACGTCGCTTTTGGCGCTGACGATGAAGACGATCGGCGATCCCGCCAGATACGCCACATGCGTCAGATCCTTGAACGGATCGTAACCGATCTTCTTGTTGATCAGCGGATTGATCGCGGTCAACGACAGTGTGGTGATGACGAAATTGTAACCATCCGGCGGGCTATGCGCGATCAGGTTGACGCCGATGACGCCGCCGGCGCCATCCCGTGTCTCGACATAGAACTGCTGCCCCAGCGCCTTGGTCAGCTGTTCGCCGCCCATGCGGGCGAGAATGTCGGCGGCGCCGCCCGGCGCGAACGTGTTGACGATGCGCACCGGGTGCGTCGGCCAGTCGGCCGCCGCCGCCGGCCGTACAGTCGACGCAAGTCCGGCAGACGTAAGAGCAACCGCGCCGCGAAGCGCGCCGCGCCGCGAGATCATTCCATTGTTCATTCTGCTGCGACCCTATGGGCGGCGACGCCGCGCGCCTTCACCACCACCTTGATGGCGTCGTCGATCCGCTCCTTGGCATAGCGAATTGCGGTCGGCAGATCGTCGAGCGGAAAAGTGTGAGTGTGTATCTTGGTGGCGTCGAAGCGCTTCTGCGACATGAACGCTTCGGCGCGGTGCGTCGCGCTCTTGCCCTCGCCGCGGATGCCGTAGAGATAAATGTTGTTGCGCACGATGTGGGCGACGTCGACCGGCGTCTCGCCATGCGGAAATGCCGCGAGACACACCTTGCCGCCGCGATTGACCATGCGGACCGCATCGTTCACCGCGTTCGGCGCACCCGAACATTCGACCACGTAATCGACGCCCTTACCGCCGTTGAGCCGGCGCACGGCTTCGACCGCGTCCTCGTTGTGCACGTTGATGACGTGATCGGCGCCAAGCTCTTTGCCGATCTTCAGCCGATTGTCGCGCGTGCCGGTGAGGATCACCGGGGACGCGCCCATCGCCTTCGCCACCGCGACGCCGAGGAGCCCGATCGGCCCCGGCCCGGTAACGACGACGCTCTCGCCGGCGACGAGCCCGCCCAGCTCGGTGAGCCCGTACATCGCGGTACCGGCCGTCACCACCAGGGTCGCTTCCTCGTCGGACATCGCGTCCGGGATGGCGACCAGCGTGTTGATGTTGTTGACCTGATATTCGCAGAAGCCACCGTCGGTGGTGAAGCCGTTGGCGCGGTGGCCCTTGTCGACGTCGCCGTAATTGAGCCCGTAGTTGTGGCACGAGGTGTACATGCCCTCGCGGCAGCGCTTGCATTGGCCGCAACCGGCGTGGATTTCGACCGTGACGCGCTGGCCGATCCTGTACTCGTCGACGCCTGGTCCGAGCGCCGCGACCGTGCCCATGTATTCGTGGCCGGGGGTGAAATTCTTGTTGAACGGCATGCCGCCCAGGATCGAGGCCGGCGGGCCGTGATCGATAATCTCCAGATCAGTCGCGCAGATCGCCACAGCGTCGATCCGCACCAGCACCTCGGCGCGCTTGGGCACCGGCACCGGCTTTTCGGTCAGCTTGAGTTCGCCGGGATTGCCCAGCACCCAGGCCCGCATCGTGTCGGGAACCGGAACATCCTTGCTCGTCTTTACGCCGGGGCCTGAATACATGGCTTTGTCCTTGGGTTCGCTGGGGCGCTTATAGTGGAGTTCGGCACAAGGCGAAACTGGGGCGGCTCCCTCCCGCCCCGCACGGCGGGGCGAGGCATTAACTTGTCATTGCGAGGAGCGAAGCGACGAAGCAATCCAGCCGGCCATCGCAAGCCGCCTGGATTGCTTCGCTCCGCTCGCAATGACGAGCAAAACCGTTCTCGCGCTGCGCTTTTTCTTCGCGCCCCGAGCATTGCCCAAGCCATTCCCAAAGCCCCGCCGTATCCCGACCTTCGTCAGACGAACCAGCAGTGGATCGGCCGGATTTATCACGATCGGGCGCGGTGCACGAAAGAACGAACGGAAAGAAGAAAAAGGAAGCAGAACGCCGAAAGGCGCAGGTTGAACCGCCGCACCTTGCGGCGCGGCGCGCGCCCAGCGGGGCGCGCACGCCTTCCGGCGTTCCACAGCGGCTCTGCCCTTGGGACTCACGCATCCCAAGGTGCGGCTTCGGACCAGGTTTCGCGGAGCAGGCGCCAAGTCTGGCGGGGGTCTCCCGCCGGCGCCGGCCCCGGTTGCAGCGAGCACCTCGCGCGCCGGTCATAGTGCCGACGGACTGATGTCCAAAACCGCCCGAGCGCGAAGGGGACGAACCCTTTGCCCGCGGGCGCCGCAACCCGCTCCGCCGGCCGGAGTCACCGGCCGCCGTCCTTTCAAACAAGCGGGATAAATCTCTTTTAGTTCGCCGCGCGGTTCGATTCAAGAAATTCCGCGCGGACGCGCCATCCCGTTGATCTGACGAGAGTCTTTTTTTGCTGTTTGTTTGATTCGCAGGCCCGGAAATTGTGGCATTGCCGCCATGATTTGCGCGATTCAATTAAGTTGCTGAGAATGTGGAAATTTTCGAATTAGGACTGGAGAGCAGTCCGAGCAACTTCGTCCGCGTGGGCTTCGCTGCGCTCAGCCCACCGTCCGAGCGCGAGATTTGTGTGTGCCCGGCATCACATCTCCCGGACCAAATTCACCTTAGAGCTTTCATCGAGGCCCCGAACGGGCGGTGTGTGCCGAAGATCCCGCGAGACGGGGGATTCCATGAGCGCTGCTGTTCTTTTTGCCGTGTTCGGATTGAGCGGAATCGCATCCGGATTCTTCGCCGGCCTGTTCGGCATCGGCGGCGGCCTGATCATGGTGCCGGTCCTTGTCTACACATTCAGGACAATGGGCATGGCCGGCGACCACGTGGTGACGCTGGCGCTCGGCACCTCCATGGCGGCGATCGTGTTTTCTTCCGCGCAGAGCGCCTACGGTCATTATTGCAAGGGCAGCGCTTCGCTCGAAAAGATCGGCAGCGCCACTCCCTGGGTCGTCTCCGGGGTCCTGATCGGCGGCGCGATCGCGGTGCGGATACCGGCGCATCCCCTGCTCGTCTTCGTCGGCGGCTTTCAACTGCTGGCCGCCGTCCTGATGCTCACCGATGTATCCAAACTGGTCACGCTGCAGGCGATGGCACGGGGCGGGATCGCGCTCGGTTTCTTCTCGCTGGTTTTTGGCGGCGTTGCCGCAATGGTCGGGATCGGCGGCGGCACATTGTTCATTCCGTATTTCAAGGCGGCCGGAATGGAGCCGAAAATCGCGATCGGCACATCGGCTGCGATCGGTCTGCCGGTCAGCCTGGCCGGCGCGCTGGCTTACGGCTGGCAGGGCTGGGGCGTGTCGGGCGACCACTGGGCCGTCGGCTATATCGATATGCCGGCGGCGCTTGCTTTGGTGCTGGGCACGCTGCTGACGGTGCGTCTTGGCGTTGCGGCCGCACACTGGTTGCCGTCGCGCGCGCTAGCCGGCCTGTTCGCCGTGTTCCTCGTCTTCAATGGCGGACACCTGGTGTACGCCGCGCTCGTATAGACCCATCCTACGGGCTACGCTTGTTCCGACCCCCATAACCGAGTGGCGATCGCGGTCCGGCGGCCCCGAAAAGGTCCATTGCGGACAATCGCGCGCGAAGGTAGGAAACACGACAGTCAACGCAAGAAAGGGCGACATGTCGAAGCAAGAAATGCGCGACGAGACCGAACGCCTGGTCAAAGAGGCGTTGGAGCGCAAGGGCATCACCATCAAGCAGGGCCAGACGCGGATCGAGGCCAAATGCCGGAAATGCGGCGCGCCCAATCGCGCCTCGGCGGCCCCCGGAGAGACACGGGTGTCGTTCACCTGCAAGGAATGCGGCGAGGAACAGAGGACGTTGTGACGGGCGGCGACGACCGTCACCCCGGGGCCGCACTTAGCGCGGAACCCGGAATCCATATTCGCTGACCTGTGATTATGGATTCCGGACTTGCCGCTCCGCGGCAATCCGGAATGACCCGGCTAAATCCGGCAGGACCGACCGCGCCGATCCAGCGCCTGACCTTGGCGGGCGCTTTTTTATCCATTTAAAAGAAATGCGTCATCGTCGGTCTCGCGGACGCGAGGCTCGGATCGTCGAATTTCATGCCGACCTTGCCGTGAAAGACCTTCAGCGAGGGGCTGTCCCCCCGCTTCTGCCGCGCCGGTTCCGCCGCACCGCTCGCGCGAGGCGATCATGGCGCATCCGCGCTTTTCTGCCGCCCGCCGTCTCGGACGGCCGCGATGTTTATTTGCAAATTATGAAGCCGGACGAGTTACAGATCAAAAAACGTGATGATCTCGCCGATCAGCTCGCGTTTTTTCGCCAGCTTTTCCGCCGGCTGGTAGCGGCCAAGCGAACGGCCGGCAATGTCGATCTCGCCCTGTTCGCCGACCACGATGTAGAGCGGCTCTTCGTAATGGCCGGATTGCGGCCGGTGCAGGACCAGCTTGTTGTCGGCGAAATGCGCCTCGATGCCGCGGCTTTTCAGCGTCTGCGACGGCTTGATGTCCTGCTCGTAGAATTCGGCCAGGAAGGCTGTGCCAACCTTCTGCCGCTCGCGCCGCTCGTCATCCTGCTGGGCGCGCTTTTGCGCGAGTTCGCCGAAGACTTTGTCGAGTTCGGACATTGCCCGCGCCACGTCCCATTGGTCATGGCCGGGCTTGTCCCGGCCATCCACGTCTTCGGCTCGTATAAGACGTGGATGCCTGGCACAAGGCCGGGTATGACGCCTCAGAGAATAAAACTCACCGACCCCAGCAGACCCAGTTCCTCGGCGTCGAGGGTGGCGCGGCGTTCGGCGATCTTCAGCCGGCCGCCAACACGCCGGAGCCGGTAGCGGTACTGGCCGACGAATACGCGCAAGAGGTCGTTGTGGCGGAAGCGGTGAATGATGAAATTCGCCGCCGCCGAAATCTCGTCGCCATCGGCGCCGGTGATGCGCACGTTGCCGATCAGCCGGCGGGTCCGCGACAGCGGATACTCGGCGTGGCAGTTCGGGTCCTTGAGCCGGATGACGCGCTCGCGCAGCCGCACGATGTCGTCGGCGATGGTGAACAGGGTGAAACGGGCGTCGGCATCGGGCTTGTCGTTTGGCGGCACGTAATAGGTCGCGTCGTCGGTCAACAGCGCCAGCCATTCGTCGAGCTTCCAGTTGTCGAGCAGATCGGCCTCGTGAAAGAACAGATCCTCGACTTCGGCGCGCGACACGGTCGCGGTCACGACCTCGTTCATGGCCGCGCCTCCATCAGCTCGCGCCACTTGCGCCAGAATACGCGCAGATGCCCCTCGTCGGTGGCAAGCTGCTCGTCGGACGCCTTGCCCATGCCGCGCGACAGGTCCGACCATGGCACTTCGCGCCAGGCGGCGAAGCCAAGCTGTGCCGCTTCAAGCGCGGCGACATCGTCAGGCGTGGCGAAGCCGCCCGGGCCGTAGAAGGTCAGGAACGCGTGCAGGCGGCGGGCGCGCTGCGCCTCGGTCTCCTCGACCGGGCCGAGCGCCCAGGCGGTCACATGCATCTGGCCGGGCGCGACCGGATAGAAGTGACGCACCGTGACGGACGAGCCGTCGTTGATGACGAGATTGGGAAAGATGCACAGATTGCGGTTGGTGTCGGCGACGCGGGCGGCGCGCGCCGAGCCGAGACGCAGCACCAGTTCGTTGCGCATCGCGTCGATGTCGGCCTTGGCGTCCTCGCCATAGACCGAGATCCACTTCGCCACCGGCCGACCGCGATAGTTCGGATTGTCGGTGGTCAGATGGCCGTTGCCGAGATCGCGGCCGTAACCGCGCGTCGGCAGCAGCTCGCCCTTCGGCGGCGTGACGTTGACGCCGGAGTTGCGCATGTAGTTGAGCCAGGTCGAGTGCGTCGAGATCAGGTGGTAGTCGTCGACGCTGTTCTCGACCAGCAATTTCCAGTTCGCCCGGATGTCGTATTCCTGGGTGCCGGAGATGATCTGCATCTTGCCGGACGGCGACTGGTCGACGACGAGATCGATGTAGTCCTTGGCCTTGCCCAGATAGGTGTCGAGATCGACGGCGTCGGCATCGAAATTAGCGAAATAGAAGTCGCGGTACTGCTCAAGCCGCGGCACCGCAACCAGGCCCATTTCCTTCTGATCGAACGCGGCGCCGTAGGCATCCGCGCCCGGCACCGATTTGAGACGGCCGTCCGGGTGATAGGTCCAGCCGTGATACATGCAGTAGAATTGCCGGGCGTTGCCTTCGCGCTCGCGGCAGACCAGCGCACCGCGATGCCGGCAGCAATTGATCAGCGCATGAACCTCGCCGTCGCGATCGCGGCAGAAGATGATCGGCCGGCCGGCCACCGGACGCGTCTTGAAGTCACCGGGATTCTTGAGCTCGGAAGCGTGTCCTACATAAACCCAGCAGCGATCGAAGATGCGGCGCTTCTCCCGCTCCAACACATCGTCCGAGACAAACACCTCGCGATTGACGAAGAAGGTCTGCTGCTCGGGATTTTCGACCACGAAATCGTGGCTGAACGGCTGGTAATTCATAGGCGGGCTCCGATCGGATCGGGATTTATATAGAGAATAGTATTACGCCGGCCAATACGCACACCATTGTCACGCAGCGGCGACCTGATGCTCCAGCATGATCTCCCGGCGTTCACGGGCGGACCGCAGAATGGCGAGCGTGACCTCGACATTGGCCTTGCCCCAGCGGCCGTCGTGCAAGGGCTTCTTCCCCTCGCGGATGGCGGCGATCATGTCGTCGAGCACCTCGCTGCGGCCGGGCATCGAATGGCTCGGCGGCAAGGCCACTTCCCGCTTGCCGTTCCGGTCGTAGATGAACAGGCCATCGGCTGACGCGCGCATCTCGCCCCGGGCGCAGGTTACGACAATGATGCCGAAATGCGGCTGGTGCTCGGGCGGCGGCCCTGCGGGCGAACCGTAGGCGTAGCGCTCGACCCGCAGCCGCGACTTGTCGGCCGTGCGCGCCGCCAGGGCGCGGCGAGCGGCGCCTTGCTCATTCGGCGGCTTGTCCGCACCGCGCTCCGAAATCCAGAAATGCAGTTCGTCACTGTCGAAGAAATCATAACCGCTATAGGCCAGCGAGGCGGCCGCGCCATTGTCGAATTCCAGGAACGCTGCCGCGCTGCCTTCTGTCGGGCGCGACGGATCGAGGGTGGTCACCTGGGCGCGGACGCTGCGCACACTTCCGCCGCCGATGGTGCGGACGATGTCGATCTGATGCGGCAGCTGGTTGAACAAGATGCCGCCGCCCTGCGCGGTATCGAGTTCTTCGGGCCGCCGCGGCCGGTAGAGGAAATTGGTGTAATTCCAGGCGGCGATCATGCCCAGCGCACCGAGTTCGCCACTGGCGACGATGCGCGCCATCTCCCGCACCGCGGGATCGAAAGCATGAGTGTGACCGACGATCAGATGGACCTTGGCGCGCTCAACTGCATCGATAATGCTGTCGCAATCGGCGAGCGTGAGCGCCATCGGCTTTTCCAGAATGACGTGCTTGCCAGCCTCGGCGAGACGGCTGGCGTGCGGCGCATGAAATTGATGCGGAGTTGCGACATAGACTGCCTCGACACGGGAATTGTCACACAGTTCCGTTAGGTGCGCGTAGGTCCCCATGTTGAAGTCGCGGGCAAACGCGTTGCGCGTGTCGAGGTCCGGCTCCGCCACGGTCACCAGCTTGACCCACGGATGCGCGGCGGCCGCACGCACCATAACGGCGCCGGCCATACCGAGGCCGGCGATAGCGAGCGCGATGGGGGTCTTGCTCAGGCCGCCTCTCCGGCCGCGTTCTTGTCGAGGTCGACGTAAACGTCGTCTCCCTGCAGCAGCACCTTGTAGGTGCGCAGCGCGAACGAGCACGGCGGCGCCTTCACCTCTCCGGTCTTCACATCGAACGCGCCGAAATGCAGGCTGCACTCGATCACGCCGTCTTCGAGAATGCCGTCGGCAAGGCTCGCGGAGGCGTGCGTGCATTCGTCGTCGGTGGCGTAAAACTGGCCGCCGAGATTGAACACCGCAAGGCGCCGATCGCCGACCTCGTATGCCTTCACACTGTCCGGTCCGATCTCAGATTGCGCACAAACCCGGACTACCGATTCCGTCATGGGAAATGCCCCTCTTCTTCGCCCTCGTTCCGGCCCTTATAGCGGCAGGTTGGATTTGCTTTCAATGATGCATGGAGCGCGGCCGAATTGCCCGGCCGCGCCGCCGCAACTATAAGGCCGGAACGCGCTCCGGGGCGCTTCCTCGTTCCCGGAAGGCCGCGAGGGCGGAAACGCAATGCAAGTTCTTGTGGTCGGCGCCGGCGTCATCGGGCTTGCGGTCGCACGCGCCGCGGTGTTGCGCGGCCACGACGTCACCATTGCGGAAACCACGGGCGGCATCGCCAACGGCGTGTCATCGCGCAACAGTGAGGTGATCCACGGCGGCCTCTATTATCCGACCGGCAGCTCGCGCGCGCATCACTGCGTGCGCGGCCGCCGCATGCTGTACGAATTCTGCGCCGGTCACGGCGTCGGGCATCGGAAATGCGGCAAGCTGATCGTCGCCACCAACGAGGCCGAGCTTGCCAAGGTCGAGACCATCCGGGCGCAGGCCGAGGCCAACGGCGTCGAGAACACCGAGATGATCGGCGGCAACGCCGCCCGCGACCTGGAAGCCGAACTATCGTGCATCGGCGCGCTGTGGTCGCCGGAGACCGGCATTATCGACAGCCACGGCTTCATGCTGGCGCTGTGGGGCGACCTGCAGGATCGCGGCGGTATGATCGCATTCCAGACCACGGTCGAGCGCCTGCGTTTCAAAGCGCCGTCCTGGCACGTGCAGTTCTCCGGGAGCGATGCCGGCGAGCTCGAATTCGACGCGGTGGTCAATGCCGCGGGCCTCGGCGCCCAACCGCTGGCGCACCGCATCGAGGGCTACCCGGCCGCCAAAATCCCTCGGCTGGTGCTGGCCAAGGGCAACTATTTCGGCTTCGCCGGCCGGCCGGCGTTCTCGCGGCTGATCTACCCGACACCGGTCGACGGCGGGCTCGGCGTTCACGTCACGCTCGATCTGGCCGGGCGCATGCGTTTCGGCCCCGACGTCGAGTGGATCAAGGAGGAAAGCTACACGGTCGATGCGCGGCGCGCCGACAGCTTCTACGACCGCATCCGCGCCTACTGGCCGGGACTGCCCGCGGACTCGCTGGTGCCGGACTATTGCGGCATCCGGCCGAAGCTCACCGGACCGGGCGAGCCTGCCGCCGATTTCATGATCGCGCCGGAGGCCGCGCACGGCATGCCGCGGCTCGTCAACCTGTTCGGTATCGAATCCCCGGGGCTGACGTCATCGCTGTCGCTGGCCGAAGAAGTCGTCGGCTGTCTGTCAAGCTGATCGCGCAAATCGCGAATTAAAAATAGCGCAGCCAAATGTAGACGTGGCAGATCGCGATCGAGACGATCGTCATCGGCAGCCCGTAGGCCAGATAGCGTACGAAAGAAATGTGAACCGCGTTGCGCTCGGCGACGCCCGCGACAGTGAGGTTGGCGGCGGCGCCGACCAGGGTGCCGTTGCCGCCCAGACAAGCGCCAAGCGCCAGACACCACCATAACGGTTCGATGTGATCCGCACCGCCAAAGGCCGGCGCTGCACTCTTGATCAGCGGAATCATGGTCGCCACGAATGGGATATTATCGAGCACGGCCGACAGGGCTGCGGAAACCCACAAGATCACGCCGCCCGCAGGCACGACGTTGCCGCCGGTGAACGCCACGAGCCAGCGCGCCAGCACGCCCAGCAGGCCGCTGACCTCGACGGCATGGACCAGAATAAACAGCGCGATGATGAAGAAAATCGTGATCCATTCGACGTCGGCGAAAGTCTTGTGGACATTTTCAGACTGCTTGGTGCTTCCTTGCCGCCAGTTGTCGAGCAGCATCAGCACGGCGGCGCCGGCGAGCGCGATGGTGGCGGGCTCCAGCCGCAAAGACGCGCCGAACACGAAGGCAAGAAGCGCCACGCCGATGACGGCGACCGATTGCCATAACAGCCGGCGGTCCGTGATCATGCCGGGTGTGTTCATGCCCATGACCAGCGCGCGGCTTTCCGGCGTTGCGCGAAGTTTGCGACCCCAGATGGCGTGAACCATAAGCATCTGCACCGCCAGGATCACGACGATGACCGGCGCGAGATTGACCAGGAAGGCATTGAAATCGAGTCCGGCGGACGAGCCGATCAGGATATTGGGCGGATCGCCGATCAGCGTCGCGGTGCCTCCGATATTGGAGGCAAAGATTTCGGCGAACAGGAACGGAAAGGCCGGCAGATCCAACTCCTCGGCGATCACGAGCGTCACCGGCGCCACAAGCAATACCGTGCTGACATTGTTGAGCAGCGCCGACAGCACCGCCGTCGTCACCTGTAGCAATGCGAGAATACCGGCCGGGCTGGCGTTCGCTCGCTGCGCCGACCAGATCGCCAGAAACTGGAACACGCCGGAGCGGCGCGCGATCGACACCAGGATCATGACGCCGGTGAGAAGCCCGATCGTGTCCCAGTTGATCCCGGCAACCGCCTCATTCTGACTGAGCGCACCGATCGCGATGACAATTACAGCGCCGATAAGCGCGACGACCGCCCGATTGATCCGGCCCGCGATGACCAGCACGTAGGTCAGCGCCAGGATCGCCGCCGACATCCACATCGGGTCGAGGCCGAAGATGAGGTGCGGAATGAACGGCGGCGTCACCGAAAGGCTTGCTCCTGCGGCTTTTCGCCTGGATGGCGCGGTTGAGGAACCTAACAGCAAAAGGCAAACTTGCCAGCGATATCGGACGATCTATGCTCGCGCCCGGCGCAGCCGAATGACAAGCGCCGCCAGTCAACGAGCGGCGACAGCAGGAGGATTCGATGACAATTCACCGCCGACGCGTACTGCATCTGGCAGCGGGCGCTACCTTGCTGCCGGCGCTGCCGCGCCTTGCTTCTGCCGACACCTATCCATCGCGGCCGGTCCAGATGATCGTGCCATTCCCGCCCGGTAGTTCGCCTGACATCATCGCGCGTCTCTCCGGAGAATGGCTTTCGCAGAGCCTCGGCCAGAATTTCGTCATGCAGAACCGGCCGGGCGCCGGCAGCAATATAGGCACCGAGATCGTCGTGCGCGCCGACGCGGACGGCTACACCGTTCTGGCCGATGTGCTGAGCAACGTGCTCAACGCGTCGCTCTATCATCATCTCAGTTTCGATTTCATGCGCGACATTGCTCCGGTCGCGACGGTGGCCAATGCCCCTTACGTCGTGCTCACGAGCCAATCCTTGCCGGTGAAGACCGTTCCGGAGCTGATCGCCTATGCCAAGGCCAATCCCGGCAAGATCAACTTCGCGTCCGGCGGCATCGGCACGTCATCGCATATCTTCGGCCTGTTGTTCATGTCGATGACCGGAACGGAGCTGGTGCATGTTCCGTACCGGACCAACTACATGCCGGACCTGATCAGCGGCCAGGTGCAGATGGTGATCAATCCGATTCCACAGGCTGTGGAATTCGTCAAAGCCAACAAGGTGCGCGGGCTCGCCGTGACGACCAAGGAGCGGTTGGCCGCACTGCCGGACCTGCCGACGGTCAACCAGTTCGTCCCTGGCTACGAGGCGATCGGCTGGTATGGCATCGGTGCCCCGAAGAACACACCAGGCGACATCATCAACAAGCTGAACGCGGCCGTTAATGCCGCACTCGACCAGGCAACGCCGAAGGCGCGGCTCGCCGCTTTGGGCGTCGAGCCGATGAAGAAGACGCCCGCCGAATTCGCGCAATTCATCACCGCCGAGAACGATAAGTGGGGCAAGGTCATCCGCGCGGCCAACCTCAAGCTGGATTAAGTCCGATCCGGCGATATTCGCTCTGCAACTTCCAACGCATCCAGAGGAGTTCAACGTGGCCGTCCATCGCTTTTTCAATCCCGCCGCCATTCCGGCGCCGCGCGGCTATACGCATGTCGTCGAGACCAAAGGTCCGTGCCGCACGATCTACCTCTCCGGCCAACTTGGCATGACGGCAGACGGCAAGTTTGCCGGCGCTCCCGGCGACTTCCGCGGCCAGGCGATTTAATGCTTCGAGAACATCAAGGCCGGGCTCGCCGCGGTCGGCGCGACGTTCGAGCACGTCGTGAAGCTCAACAATTACCTCCTCGACATGGCGCACTTGCCGCTCTATTTCGAAGTGCGCGATCGCTACGTCGACACCAGGAATCCGCCGGCCTCCACCACGATCCAGATTTCGAAGCTTGCCCGCGATGGCGCGCTCTACGAGGTCGAGGCCATCGCGGTGGTGCCGGAGTAACAAATGGATGCATGAGATGGCGGCAGCTGCGCGCGAACGCCGCACCTTGGCGCCGGTTCGGGGTGGCAAACTGCGCCGCCAGCGCGAAGCGGATCGCCCGATGCAACTCATCGGCGACCTATCGCTTTCCGGGCGGCGGGCTAGGATGACGATTATTCTTTAATTTGACTGGGAGGAAACCATGAACCGCATGAAGCGGGTTACACTTGCGCACGCGCTGGCCGCGTGCTGCGCACTTGCGTTGGCGTCGACACTGTCGCCGGTTACGGCTTCGGCGCAGGGCAAGACCTACACGATGAAGATCACCCTGCCGACGATCAACGATCCGAGTTATATTTTTGCAAAAAACTACGCCGCTGCGCTGGAGAAGGATTCCGGCGGGCGCATCAAGCCGCAGATATTTCCGCTGAGCCAACTGGGCTCCATCCCGCGGCAGATCGAAGGCACCCAGTTCGGCTCGATCCAATGCGCGATCCTACCGCCGGAATTCTTCGTCGGCGTCGACAACCGTTTCGAGGTGATGGCGGCGCCGGGCCTGGTCAGTTCGCTTGCCCAGGGCCAACGCGTCGCAGCCGACCCGGCTGTGCTCAAGCTGATGCTCAGCCTCGGCGCCAACAAGGGCCTGCACGGCCTCGCCATGTTCATGAATGCGCCGTCCTCGGTGATCGCGAAGACGCCGATCCGGCACCTCGCCGATCTGAAGGGCAAGAAGATCCGCGTGCTGGCCTCGCCGTTTCAGATGGCGCCGATCGCCAAGCTCGGTGCTACTCCGGTCGCGATGACGCTCGCCGACGTGGTCCCGGCCATGCAGCAGGGCGCCATCGACGGCGCAGTCGGCGGCATCGTGGTCTGGACCCCGATGCATTTCAGCGACGCGGCAAAATACGTGACCGAGACCGGCCAGCCGGCCGTGTTCGTCATGGCCGAGGTCAACAAGGCCTGGTACGACGCGTTGCCCCCCGACCTGCGGAAGATCGTCGACAGCGACGCCGCCGCGCAGCAGAAAGCGATTGGCCCCGTAGCCGACGAGGTCGTCGCTAACGCGCGCAAGGGCTGGGTCGCCAACGGCGGCGAACTGATCGACCTGCCGGCCAGCGAACAGGCGCAGATGATGAAGATATTCTCCGAAGCCGTGATCCAGGTCGCCAAGGAAAAGCCGGCGCTCTATGACGCCTACAAGATCGTCAGCGAGGCGGCCAACCGGGTGCGCTAATTTCGTCTGCAGTTGCGAGACGACGCTTGCCTGGCCCAACCGCACAGGCTGTCGTTTATCCAGCCAGCGCTTGAGCCAGACCGCCGTTAAGGGCCTGGCGCCCAAGTCTGGGGATACGTTCAAGGGGGCGGCCCCGGAGGGCAAGGGAATTTCGATTCCCGAGCCGATTAGGGAACCGCGATGAGTGAGGCCTCTGCCGGGCAAATTGCTTTGGGCTCGATTGGCGGTAACGCCAATCGGGAACTGCCCCCGCAAGAGCAGGCTATTCTTGTCCTCGGAATGCATCGGGGCGGAACCTCCGCCATCGGTGGCGTGCTCAGCTTGCTCGGTGTAGCAGGCCCAAAAACTCCGCCGGAACCGGACAACTGGAACCCGCGGGGTTATTTCGAGAGCAAATTGTTCTTCCGGGCGCTTGATGAATTGCTCGCGTCGGTCGATTCGGCCTGGAACGATTGGCGCCCGCTCGACCCGCAATCGCTTGTCGGAGATCCTGCGGAGCAGCATCGTTGCAAAATACGATCCCTGCTCACCGACGAGTTCAGCGATCAATCCTTGATTTTCATAAAAGACCCACGCCTCTGCCGTCTCGTTCCCTACCTGTCGTCAATGCTCAAAGAACTCAACCGCGCACCTATGGCGGTTGTCCCGATACGCAACCCACTCGAGGTCGCCCGATCGCTGCAGCGCCGGGATCAGCTGCCTTTCTCGGCGTCAATGCTCGTGTGGCTCAGACACATGCTGGATGCAGAGTTTTTCTCGCGACAAATGCCGCGGTGCTTCGTGCGCTATGAAGACCTGGTGAACAATTGGCGGCCCGAAATGGATCGTGTGGCGAAACAATTGGGAATCGCCTGGCCCGATCGCTCTGAAAGCTCCGGGATCGCCGTCGATCAATTCCTGACCAAAGACCTGCATCGCGAACGGGTGGCGCTTGGTGAATTCCGGTCCAGCGCGGATGTTCCTCCGCTGGTGCGCGATACCTATGCGATCTTGGCGAGTTTCGCGGCGAACGGAGAGATATCGGAGAAGGGCGATCGCCTGGACGAGCTCCGAACACGATTTGACCACGGCTGCGAGATATTCGCGGCCGCAATGGCGGCGGACCATACGGCGGTCGAAACGCTGCGCGGAGAGCTCGCAAAACAGACTGCCCGAGCGGACGAATTGCACCGCAATTCAGATATGTTTGCCGCAACTCACGCCGTCTTGCGGGCCGAACGCGATAAACTTGCAGCCACCCACGGCGAGTTGACCGCCGAATACGAGCGGCTCGTCGATAGCCACCACAAGCTGGTGGCCGAGCGCGATGCCATACTCGCCTCCCGCAGTTGGCGATGGGCGGCGCCACTGCGTTTCCTGCGCGAATTGCTCGGAGGCTTGGGCCGAAACGGATGAATGACGGCTGGACGCCTCCTATCCGACAGGCCGCGCCGCAAGATCGATGATGTTGTGAAACTGACCGAAACGCACGCGCCTGTGGTCGCGCAGCCTCATGCCGTTCTGCGCGATTTCGCAGGCCAGTTGCGGCTTGTTGCAGACGATATCGAGGCATTCGTCCAAGCTATCGTCGCCGTACTGGAACAGCAGGGCATCTTCACCATGCCTGAACAGCGATCGCGCAACGGGACTGTTCTCCGCGATGGCTACGCATCCGGCATTTAGCGCATTCATGGTCCGGTCGTGGATAAGATCGCATGCGGGGCTTACACTGAGCACCGCGCGGCAACGCGGCATTCGGGCCAGCGTGCACTGCATCCCGACATTCGTCTTCAGGGATGCGGCGCCACCGCCGACGAATGGGACAGCGCTATCGTCGGACTGGATAAGGGCCGGATACCGCTGCGCCACTTCGAAAATCTTCAAACGGCGAAACGTCTGCACGGACTGTTCCACCATTTGGCACAACACCACGAACTCCTTCGTCGAAACCTCGATGCCACCGGCCGACACCGCAGCCGAAACATGCGACTGCAGCGAATCAGCCAAATTGTAGCGAGCTCTCGCAACCGCATCGTGCACCACGTTGGCGAGAGGCGCCTGCAGCGCGTTAATGCCGTCAGTGTTTTCGTCAATGCCGCGAACCCGGCGCAGGCTCAGCGGGATGAGGCAGGCGATCGGCCGTCGAAGAAAATCATCGCGCATCAACATTTCGACACGCGAGCGCCGGTTGGCGCCGACACCACCGGCTGTTGCCGTCAACGCACCGGACAGACAATAGGTATTGAAGAATTGCCGCTCATGTTCTGAATTGAGGAGAAATCGCGAATTGGCCGGCGTCGAGCGTGTGAATTCCGGCCAACGGCTGGACGGGTGATCCAAGATCCATTGCAAAACCGGGATGCCTTGCTGCCGCGCTGCGTCCAAAAAATTGCGCGGGCCGAGCCATGAATGGTCAAGCTGTGCGTTAAATCCCAGCACGGCGGTTGCGCCGCCATCGAGACATGCTTGCAGCTCCGGCCGACTGCGCGTCGGATTGAGCGCAATGGTTTGCGACAGCACATCGCGGCTTGTCAGGTATTCGACCAGATTTTCCGTGTAGGTGCGGTCGTGCTCGTGCTCGGCATGACAGATAAAAATCTTGGTCTGGTCCGGAGGATGGGACGACATTTGCATTTCATACCGTCGGGCGGCAGTCGCTGCTTTACCAGCCGCTGCCGGTACCTCAGGGCCTTGCAAGCAAGACCTTACCCGCAGGCGGCGCGGGGGTCGACCCGCGAAAAACTCTGCAACGATGTGACACGTTGCTACCGACGCTTGGCTGCCATGCGTCATGCATCGGGCTTCGGCTAATGCGCATCGTCCCAGTTGCCGGCCGCCTTGGCCTCGACGTGCAGCGGCACCGTCAGCGACAACGCCGGCATCGGCGCGTCGCGCATCACCTCGGTGACCACCGGTAGCGTCTTGTCAACTTCGGTCTCGGGCACTTCGAAGACCAGCTCGTCGTGCACCTGCAGCAGCATCTGCGCCGAGAGCTTCTTTTTCGCCAGCGCCGTGTCCATGCGCACCATGGCGCGGCGGATAATGTCGGCGGCGGTCCCCTGCAGCCGCGCATTGATGGCGGCGCGCTCGTTGAAAGAGCGGATCGAGGCGTTCGACGCCTTGATATCGGGATAGTGGCACTTGCGGCCGAACAGGGTGAGTACGTAGCCGTTCTGGCGCGCGAAATTCTTGGTCTCTTCCATGTAGTCGCGAATGCCCGGGAAGCGCTCGAAATATTTCTTGATATAGGCGCCAGCTTCTTCGCGGCCGATGCCGAGCTGATTGGCCAGCCCAAACGCCGAGATGCCGTAGATGATGCCGAAATTGATCGCCTTGGCGCGGCGGCGCACTTCGCCCGGCATGTTCTTGACCGGCACGCCGAACATTTCCGACGCCGTCATGGCGTGAATATCGAGACCGTCGCGGAACGCCTTGCGCAGCTGCTCGATCTCGGCGATCTCGGCGAGAAGCCGCAGCTCGATCTGCGAATAGTCGGCGGAGACCAGTTTCTGGCCCTTGTCGGCAATGAACGCGCGGCGGATCTTGCGGCCGTCCTCGGTGCGGACCGGGATGTTCTGCAGATTGGGCTCCGATGACGACAGCCGGCCGGTCGTGGTCGAAGCGAGCGCGTAGCTCGTATGTACGCGATGCGTCGTCGGGTTGACGTAGCCGGGCAGCGCGTCCGTGTAGGTCGATTTCAGCTTCGATACCTGCCGCCAGTCGAGAATCTTCTGTGGCAGTTCGTGGCCCTGCTCGGCGAGCTCGTCGAGCAGCCGCGCGCCGGTCGCCCATTGTCCGGTCTTGGTCTTGGTGCCGCCCGGCAGTCCCATCTTGCCGAACAGAATGTCACCGATCTGCTTCGGGCTGCCGACATTGACGGTCTCGCCGGCGAGCGTGTTGATCTCGGCTTCGAGACCCGCCGCCTCCTGGGCGAACTCGCCGGACAGTCGCGACAGCACGTTGCGGTCGATCGAGATACCGCGCCGCTCCATGTGGCCCAGCACCGAGAGCAGCGGGCGCTCCAGCGTCTCATAGACGTTGCGCACCTTCTCGGCGGCAAGCCGCGGCGACAGCGCCTGCCAGACGCGGAAGATGATATCGGCGCGCTCGGCGGCGTATTCGGTGGCGCGATCGATGCCGACGGCGTCGAAGCCGATCTTCGCCTTGCCGGCCTTGATCAGTTCGTTGATGTCGGTGGCGGCGTGATTGAAGGTTCGCTCGGCGAGCAACTCCAGTGCGTGGCTGGCGCGGCCGGCATCGGTCACATACGACATCAGGATGATGTCGTCGTAGAATTCAATCTCGATGCCGCGCTGCGCGAACATCTGCCAGGCGAATTTCAGGTCGTGGCCGATCTTGAGCACGCCCCGGTCGGTCAGCAGCAGCCTGAGCGCATCAAGCGCGGCGGCCTCACCGATCTGATCGGCGACGACATCGCCGCGGAACAGGCCGGCGCCCTCGCCGCCCTGGCGGTGCGACAGCGGCACGTAGCAGGCCTCGTTCGGCCCCACCGCGAGCGCGATACCGCACAGCTCCGCCTGCATCGGATCGAGGCTAACCGTACTGGCGTGCACCGCGACCGCGCCAACGTCCCACGCGCGCTGGGCCCAGGCCTTGAGCCGGTCGAGGCTGCGCACGGTCTCATAGCGGCTGCGATCGAACTTGGCGGCGCGGGCGGCCTCGCGGCGCGTCTCGGCCAGCGCCTGCGGGGTGAGCACCGCCGTGGAGGGCAACTCGGGCCGGCCCTGACGCGACAGGTCGCCCGGCTGCGCCGGCCGCTCAAGCGCAAGCTGCGGCGCGGCGCCCAACTCGCTCTTGCCGTTGGACGAGGGCCGCGCGGGTTGGCCGCCGGAGAGCTGCGACGCCGGCTCGATCTCCGCCACGTCGACGCTGGAAAATTCGCCGACGCGGCGCGTCAGCGAATTGAATTCCATCGCCTTGAGGAACGCGATCAGAGCCTTGTAGTCCGGCTCATGCACCGCAAGATCGCTGATCGGCACGTCAAGCTTCACGTTCGTGTCGAGCGTGACGAGTTTTTTTGACATCCGTGCCGCCTCGGCGTTGTCGATTAACGTCTGGCGGCGTTTCTCCTGCTTGATCTCGCCGGCGTGCGCGAGCAGCGTTTCCAGATCGCCGTATTCGCCGATCAGCTGCGCCGCGGTCTTGACGCCGATGCCCGGCACGCCCGGCACGTTGTCGGTGGAATCGCCGATCAGCGACTGCACCTCGATGACCTTGTCGGGCGGCACGCCGAATTTCTCGATCACCTCGGCGCGGCCGATCGTCTTGTCCTTCATCGTGTCGTACATCGTGACATTGTCGCTGACGAGCTGCATCAGGTCCTTGTCGGAGGACACGATGGAGGTCTTGGCGCCCGCCTCGGACGCGAGCCGCGCATAGGTCGCAATCAGATCGTCGGCCTCGAAACCGTTCTGCTCCAGACATGGCAGGTCGAATGCCGCAACCGCTTCGCGGATGAACTTGAACTGGGGAATGAGGTCGTCGGGCGGATCGGGCCGGTGCGCCTTGTAATCGGGATACATCGTGGTGCGGAAAGTCTTTTCCGATTTGTCGAACACCACGGCCAGATACGTTGGCTTGTCCTCCGGCTTCATGTCGCGCAGAAGCTTCCACAGCATGTTGCAGAAGCCGAACACGGCATTGAGCTGGAGCCCGTCTGATTTGCGCGTGATCGGCGGCAGCGCGTGATAGGCGCGGAATACGTACCCGGAACCGTCGACCAGAAAGACATGGTCGCCCTTCTTCACCGGTCTTGCGGCGAGGGGCGGCGAGTTCGGCGCTTTCGCGGGAGCTTTTTGTGCTGTGGGCATGCCGCCGATAATATAGGGGTTTGGCGTCATTCCGGAAGCCGCGAAGCGGCTGTCCGGAATCCATAACCACAACCTGTGCAGAACTGGCGCTGCGAACTCGATCTGGAACGAAAGTGATTATGGATTCCGGGCTCGCGCTGACGCGTGCCCCGGAACGACAAGGAAAAATGACAGCGATTCCCTCTCCGCTTCCGATCAATTCCGTCCTGCCGGACCTGACCGCGCAGTTGCGCGACAACAATACGGCCGTGCTGGTCGCGCCGCCGGGCGCCGGCAAGACCACGCGAGTGCCGCTGGCGCTGGCGAGCGAGGCCTGGACCGCGGGCCGGCGCATCCTGGTACTGGAACCGCGGCGCCTCGCGGCGCGTGCCGCCGCCGGCTACATGGCGCGCCTTCTGGGCGAACGGATCGGCGGCAAGGTCGGCCTGCGCGTGCGGTTCGGCTCCAGCGTGTCGCGCGACACGGTCGTCGAGGTCATCACCGAAGGCATCTTCACCCGGATGATCCTCGACGACCCGGCGATCGACGGCGTCGCCGCGGTGCTGTTCGACGAATTCCACGAGCGCTCGCTCGACGCAGACCTGGGCCTGGCGCTGGCGCGCGACGCCCAGCAGGGCCTGCGCGAAGACCTGAAACTCCTCGTCATGTCGGCGACTATCGACGGCGCGCGGGTGGCGGCGCTTCTCGGCGGTGCGCCGGTCATCGAAAGCGTCGGCCGCGCCTTCCCGGTCGAGACCCGCTATGCGGGCCGCGATACGCGGCCGATCGAGCCACAAATGGCCGATGCCATCGTGCGGGCGACACGCGCGGAGCCCGGATCGCTGCTCGCATTCCTGCCCGGGACGGCGGAAATCCGCCGTACCGAAAACCTGCTCAAAGAGCGCATCGATGCCGTAACCGAGATCGCACCGCTTTACGGCGCGCTCGATGCCGACAATCAGGATCGCGCGATTTCACCGGCGCCGCCCGGCCGGCGCAAGATCGTGCTCGCCACCGCGATCGCTGAGACTTCAATCACCATCGAAGGCGTACGCATCGTCGTCGACAGCGGCCTCGCGCGCGTGCCGCGCTACGAGCCCGATGTCGGGGTCACGCGGCTCGAAACCGTGCGGGTGTCGCGCGCGGCAGCCGACCAGCGCCGGGGACGAGCCGGCCGGACCGAGCCGGGCGTCTGCTACCGGCTCTGGGACGAACCTCAGACCGCTTCGCTCGAACCGTTTGCCCGCCCCGAAATCCTCGCCGCCGACCTGTCCTCGTTCGCGCTCGATTTGGCCGCGTGGGGCGCGGCGCCAGACCAGCTTGCGTTTCTCGATCCGCCCCCGCGCGCAGCGCTCGCCGAAGCGCAAGCGCTCCTTCGCGAACTCGGCGCCGTCGATGGCGACGGCCGGGTCACCGAGGAAGGCAAAAAGCTGCGTAGCCTGCCGTTGCCGCCTCGGCTTGCACGCATGGTGATCGATGCGGCGACCGGCGGCGATGCGCTGCTGGCCGCCGAAATCGCGGCCATCGTCGGCGAACGTGGATTGGGCGGCAACGATGCCGACATTCGGGCGCGCGTCGAGGCGCTGCATCGCGACCGCTCACCGCGTGCGCGGGACGCCCGCGCCATGGCGGCGCGATGGGCGGATATCGCCGCGCCGCGGTCCGGCGCCGCCCGCAATGAAGGTGGTGAAAAATCCGCCGGCTCCCTGCTCGCCCTCGCCTACCCGGAACGGATCGCCAAAAATCGCGGCAGCGCGGCGGGCGCGTTTCTACTCGCCAACGGGCGCGGCGCGCAGATCGACCCCGCCTCTCCGCTCGCCCGCGAGCCATTTCTCGTCGTCGCGGAATTGACCGGCACCGCGGCGGCCGGCCGCATCCTGCTCGCGGCGCCCATCACGCTCTCCGAGATCGAGGCGGATTTCGTCGACCGGATCGAAGCGTGCGAAGAAGTGACATTCGACACCGCAAGCGCGAGCCTGCGCGGGCGCAAGAGCCGCAGGCTTGGAGCGCTCGCCCTGTCGGAACAGCAGACGCCGGTCGCGCCGGGCGACGACGCCGCGAAAAAACTTGCGGCCGGCATCGCCGCGCTCGGCATAGGCCGATTGCCGTGGAGCAAGGCGCTGCGCCAGTGGCGCGACCGCGTCATGTTTCTGCGCGCGAGCGAAGGCGAGGAATGGTCCGATCTGTCCGATGCCGCGCTGACGAACTCCATTGACGAATGGCTCATGCCGGCGCTCGCCGGCAAGACGGCGCTTTCCGAAATGACCGCCGACGAATTGGCGATGGCCCTGCACGCGCTGTTGCCGTGGCCGCTGCCGCGCCGCCTCGACGCCGAGGCGCCGACGCATTTCGAAGCGCCGACCGGTTCGCAAGTGCCGATCGATTACGAGGCCGAAGGCGGCCCCAAAATCGCGATCCGCGTCCAGGAGCTGTTCGGCCTCGCCAACCACCCGGCGATCGCCGGCGGAAAAGTCCCCCTTGTCATCGAGTTGCTTTCGCCCGCAAACCGGCCGGTGCAGACCACGCGTGACCTGCCCGGTTTCTGGCGCGGCAGCTACGCGGCGGTGCGCACCGATATGCGCGGCCGCTATCCGAAACACCCGTGGCCCGACGATCCGCTGTCCGCCAGTCCGACGCGCCGCGCCAAACCGCGCAATCGATAAAATTTGAACAAAGTTTTTACCGCGCCGCTTACCGCCGACATGCAAATCCGGCGTGCAGTGCCCGGCGTTAGCGGCTTTTTCGTTCCGTGGCGTTGAGATGCGACGCTTTTGCGTGCGTGAGGATCAAGGCCATGCGCTCCGTCGTCGCTTTTGCAGCTGCCGCTGTTGTCGCCGGATTGGTCGTTCCGCATTTTGCCGACAGCGTGAAGGACAAAACAGCCTCCGCCGCCGCGCCGGCGCAGGCCGTAGCGCCGGTCACACGCGCGTCGTCATCTAACGGATATTCGGTCGTGGTATCACGCGACAGCCTTGGGCGCTTTCGCGCCGATGGCCGAATTGATGGCCGTGAGCTGCAATTCACCGTCGACACCGGCGCTTCGATCGTCGCGCTCACTGCCGACGACGCGGCACAGCTTGGCATTCATCCAGCCGTCAACGAATATACCATGGTGATCAGAACCGCGAACGGTACGGTGCGCGCCGCGCCGACGACGCTCGACCTGGTCGAGGTCGGCGACATCATGGTCCATGACGTCGCCGCCGTGGTGATGCCGAACGGCGCGCTGAGCGACAATCTGCTCGGCCTGTCATTTCTCTCTCGGCTGCGCCATTTCGAGTACAGCGAAGGCAAGATGGTTCTGGAGCAATAAGAAGGGCGAATAGGGAATAGCGAGTAGCGATTAAGGATAAGACCCCCGCTACTCGCCACTCGCTGCTCGCCATTCGCTACTCGCCGCCCACGCAACCATTTCGGTTTTCCGCCGTTTACGCTATTGCTGTGTGTGGCATCCGCCACCGATTGATCCCAAATGTTTCCCAAACCAAAACCTTCGCTCAAACCCAACACTTACGCCTATGAATCCGAGCCGATGGTCAAAGCCACCGGCTTTCGCGAATATGACGCGCGCTGGCTGTTCGGCAGCGAAATCAATCTGATGGGCGTCGAGGCCCTCGGCCTCGGGCTTGGCACGTTGGTTCACGAGCTCGGCGTCCAGCCGCGCTTCGTCACCGGGCATGATTTCCGCTCGTACTCCGCCTCGATCAAGATGGCGCTGGTCAACGGACTCATCGCTGCCGGCTGCGAGGTGCACGATATCGGGCTCGCGGTAACGCCGATGGCTTATTTCGCGCAATTCGCGCTCGACGTGCCCTGCGTCGCCATGGTCACCGCGTCGCACAACGACAACGGCTGGACCGGCGTGAAGATGGGGGCGAACCGCCCGCTCACGTTCGGCCCCGACGAGATGACCCGGCTGAAGGAAATCGTGCTCAACGGCCGCTTCACGATGAAGGCCGGCGGCGCCTACGCGTTCGTCGAGAACTTTCCCGAAAAATACATCGCCGATCTGACAAACCGGCCGAAGCTCAAGCGTCATCTCAAAGTCGTCTGCGCGTGCGGCAACGGCACCGCGGGCGCATTTGCACCGCAGGTGCTGGAGAAGCTCGGCTGCGAGGTCGTGCCGCTCGATTGCGAGCTCGACCACACGTTCCCGAATTACAATCCGAATACCGAAGATCTGAAGATGCTGCACGCCATGCGCGACGCCGTGCTCACGAGCCATGCCGATGTGGGGCTCGGCTTCGACGGCGATGGTGATCGCTGCGGCGTCGTCGACAACGAGGGCGAAGAGATTTTCGCCGACAAGGTCGGCGTCATGCTGGCGCGCGACATCTCCGCCAATCACAAGGGCGCGCAGTTCGTCGCCGACGTAAAGTCGACCGGATTGTTCATGACCGATCCGGTGCTCATCAAGAACGGCGCCAGGACGGATTACTGGAAAACGGGCCACTCCTACATGAAGCGCCGCGTCAACGAGATCGGCGCCATTGCCGGCTTCGAGAAATCCGGCCATTTCTTCTTCAACAAGCCGTTCGGCCGCGGCTACGACGATGGGCTGATATTTGCGTCCGCAGTCTGCGACATGCTCGATCGCAATCCAGCAAAGAGCATGGCGGACCTAAAGAATGCACTGCCGAAAACATGGTCGTCGCCCACCATGTCGCCGCATTGTCCGGACGAGACCAAATACGCCGTGGTCGACGAGGTGGTGAAGCATTTCGAAACCGAGAAGAGCAAAGGCCAAAAGGTCGCCGGGCAGCCGATACGCGATCTCGTCACCGTCAACGGGGTGCGCGTCACCGTGGAGGACGGCACTTGGGGTCTGGTGCGCGCGTCTTCCAACAAGCCTGAACTTGTCGTCGTGGTCGAAAGCCCGGTGTCGGAAGCGCGCATGCGCGACATGTTCAAATCAGTCGACGCCGTGCTGCGCACCCACAAGGACGTCGGCGCGTATAATCAGACGATCTGACGATCAACGTCGTCCTTCGCCATTCCGCACGCAGGGCTTCCGCGCTGCCCGTTATTCTGATTGATCGAAGGCGACAATCCCCCAATCGCCACTGGCCGTCATCGCATAGCAAAGCCGGTCCGGGTTCAGCGGCATCGCGGCGGCGGCCGGAATCCAGCCGCTTTTGCCCGACGGCAGCAGCACCTTGAGATAGGTCACTGCCGGCGTCTCGGTGCTTCCTTCCGGCGCCTGCGGATATTCGTTGAGCAGCGGCAGCGCCCTTTGGCTGACGCGGCCGACAGTCGCGCCGGCGCCGGGATTGGCCGTCACGGTGGTATCGCCGAGCGTGAAATACCAGTCCGTGGATTCGTCGGCGCCGATCGCCTGCCGCGCCTGATCGATGACGTCCTGCGAAACGATGGCGCTCATCGGCCCGCACACCAGTGTCCCGGACGCTCTCTGAACTTTCGTGTTGGCGGCGAAGTTCGCCAGGTCATTCCAATACGGGCCGTCCTTGACACCGCCGTCGACATGCTTGCCGGCTTCGCGGAAGCCGAACAGCACCTTGAAGTTCTGCAGGGCATCGCCGCCAAAGTCGAACTGATCGGCGATCTCACTCTGTTGCAGCCAGACGAAAGTCGGTCCGACCAGCGCAAACAGGGCTTGCGCGTTCTTACCCGCGACGGCGTCCGAGAACGATTTTTGCAGCTTCGCCAACGCGGCGTCGGGCCGGTACTGCTCGGCAATCTGCACCTTCACTTCCGGATACGGCACCTGCTTGACGTCGTCGGCGGATGCGCCGGGGTCCGCCGCCGAGAGCGCGGAGAGAATGACGGCACCGATCGCGAGCGGCAGAACCAGGCGTTGCATACCGGACCCCTGTGGTGAGCGGTCGGGTCAGACTTCCTGATACACGTCGATCTCGGGCGCCCCGGGCAGCATTGCGCGCCATGCCTGCAAATAGGTCTGCATGCGCACGTCGCCGGCGATACGCTTCCGGTTCAGTTCCCAGTCTTCCTGCGCCTCGTATTCGATCTCCTGCACGAATTTGGCCGGATCATCGACGTTCTGTAACAGCCGCACCTGGGCATTGCCGAACATCTGATAGAACGGCGCGGCGGCCTTGATCATGGCGGCGAGTTGCCCTGCATCGGCTGCGGGAAGCGTGAATCGAAGTTGCAGTGTCCGCCTGACCTTCGCGCCGTCGTTGACCATTGCCTGGATCCTTATGTTTGCAGGTAGTTCAGTTCCGACCCAGCGCCATCCGTATAAAACTTTATTTGAATGTTGCACGGAACGGGTGCGCCGGATAGACGCCGAGAATCTTCAGGCTTCTTGGCCGCGAGAAGAATTCCAGTTCCTCGAGCGCGAGAGCCAGCGGGCGGTCGTCCGGATGGCCTTCGACATCGGCATAGAACTGCGTCGCCGCAAACACGCCATTGACCATGTAGCTTTCGAGCTTGGTCATGTTGATGCTGTTGCTGGCGAACCCGCCGAGCGCCTTGTAGAGCGCGGCGGGAATGTTGCGCACCTCGAACAGAAAGGTGGTGACCACCGGCTTGCCGCGCTTTGCCCATTTCGGCTTGCGCGACAGCACGACAAAGCGCGTCGTGTTGTGCTTGGCGTCGGCAACGTCTTTTTTCAGGATTCGCAGCCCGTAGATTTTGGCCGCCAGCGTGGTCGCGAGCGCCGCGCGCGTGATGTCGCCCGCTTCCGCCACTTCGCGCGCCGCGCCGGCGGTGTCGGCGGCGACCACGGCCTTGATGCCGAGCTTGCGGATGATGTTGCGGCACTGGCCGAGCGCGTGCACATGGCTTTCGACCGTCCGGATCGTGCGCAGGCTCGCGCCCTGCACCGCCATGAGCTGGTGCTGCACCGGCAGGAACCATTCGCCGACGATATGCAGGCCCGATCGCGGCATCAGGTGATGGATGTCCGCCACGCGTCCGGCAACTGAATTGTCGATCGGGATCATCGCCAGCGCGGCGCGGCCGGTGCGCACAGCCGCGAAGGCGTCCTCGAAGGTCGGGCACGGCAGCGGCTCGTAGCCCGGATAGGCCTCGTTGCACGCGATGTGGGAGTTGGCGCCCGGCTCGCCCTGGAACGATATTTTGCGCGATTTCTTCATGATCGGCTCGTTAGCACGGCGCGTGCCGTTTCCAAATCCGCCGGCGTATCGACACCGAGCGGTACGCTTGAGACGATTGCCACATCGATCCGCATGCCGGCTTCCAGCGCCCGCAATTGCTCGAGACGCTCGCGCCGCTCCAACGGCGATGGCGGCAGCGCGACGAACCGCTCCAGCGCGGCACGGCGGAAGGCATAAAGGCCGATGTGATGATAGAGCGGCCCTTCGCCCGCCGGCGCAGTGGCACGCGTAAAGTAGAGCGCGCGCATCCGGTTCATGCCTACCGGAGTACCGACCACCTTGACCACGTTCGGATCGTTGCGCTCGTGCGCTTCGACGATCTCGGCGGCCAATGTGGCGATGTCAACCGAGCGGTCGGACAACAAGGCGGCCGCCGCCGCGAGATCGGCCGGATTGAGCGTCGGCTCATCGCCCTGCACGTTGACGATGACATCGGCCCGGCGCGCCGGATCGGCCTGCCCCAACGCCTCGTGGATACGATCAGTACCCGAAGCGTGATCGCTGCGTGTCATTGCCGCGCGTCCGCCGGCCTTTTCCACTGCCGCGGCAATTTCGGACGAATCGGTTGCAACCCACACCGGGCCGACATTGGCCTCCGCCGCGCGCCGCCAGACATGCACGATCATCGGCTCGCCGGCGATATCGGCGAGCGGCTTGCCCGGCAGCCGGGTCGAGGCCATGCGGGCCGGAATCAAAATGAGGACATCAGGCATTCGCTGCGCCAGCCGAAAGTACTTATACGGGTTGCAAGACGCGCGGCAAACCGGCTATCTGTGCGCCACTCTTCCCGCCCTTCGGAGCCTCTCGGCAATGGATTCGTTCGAACTCAACAAGGTTCTAGGCGCCCTGCTTGGAACCTGTCTGGTGCTGCTTGCCGTCCACATCGCCTCGGGCGCGATCTTCGCGACGCCCGTGCCGGCCAAACCGGGCTATATCATCGAGGTCAAGCAGGAAGGCGGGGCAAAGCCGAGCGGCGGCAAAGAAGCAGCGCCGGCGGCGCAACCCATCGAGGCGCTGCTCGCCAGCGCAAACGTCAAGACCGGCGAACAGACCGCCAAGGAATGCGAGCTCTGCCACAATCTGGGCAAGGGCCAGGGTAACAAGATCGGCCCTGATCTCTACGGCGTCGTCGGCCGGCAGGTCGCGTCGGAGGCAGGCTTCAGCTACTCGGCACCGCTCAAGGCCAAGGGCGGCACCTGGACGTTCGAGGCGCTTAATACCTGGCTGACCAATCCGCGCGCCGACGTTCCCGGCACGCTCATGACCTTCGCGGGCATCTCCAACGCCCATCAACGCGCCGATGTGATCGCCTATCTGAACACGAATTCCGACAAGCCGCTGCCGCTGCCCAAGGCTGCGGAAGCCAAGCCTGCCGGGGCGCCCGCGAGTGCGTCGGCCACCGAGAAACCGGCCCCGGCCGCCGGCGCGGCGCCCGCCGCCCCTACGCCCGCGAAATAGCTCAGACACCGGCCGTTTTTCTGGCGAAAAGTCGGACCGCTCCGCACGCGGTTGTGAAGCACATTTCGTCGCGTCACGCGCCGGCATGCTGGCGCCGCAATCAAAAACCACATAATGAGCGGCCTCGAACACGGCGCCGCTCCCGAAGCGGCGTCCGGCCGACAGACTGCCGTGGAGCGCCCGGTGAATTGCCGATCGTTGCTTAAATCCGCCGCGCTCGCATCTGCCGCGCGCGCCTTGCCGCTACCCGCCTTTATCAGTAATGCCGCCGCACAGCAGCCGGCGCCGCCCCCCACCCCGAATCGCACCTGGCGACACGGCGCTTCGCTCTACGGCAACCTGAAATATCCGCCCAGCTTCAAAAAGTTCGGCTACGTCAACGCCAATGCCCCGAAGACCGGCACGGTGCGGCAGATCGCCACCGGCACCTTCGACAGCTTCAATATGATCGTGGCTGGCGTCAAAGGCGTCGTGGCCCTCGGCATAACGCTGCTTTATGACACGCTGCTCGCCAGTTCGCTCGATGAAGTGGCAAGTGGATATGGGCTGATCGCCGAGGCCGTGAGCTATCCCGATGACTTTTCCTCGGTCTCTTATCGGCTGCGCCCGGAAGCGAAGTGGCATGACGGCAGTCCTCTGACCGCCGACGACGTCATCTTTTCCTTCAATGCGTGGAAGAAATACAGTCCGCAGCTCGCCGCCTATTATCGCCACGTCACCAAGGTCGAAAAAAGCGGCGACCGCGAACTGACATTCAGTTTCGACAGTCCTGGAAACCGCGAACTGCCGCAAATTGTCGGCGAACTCATGATCCTGCCGAAGGTTTGGTGGGAAGGTGCGGACAAGAATGGCAAGAAGCGCGATGTCGGGGCGACGACGCTTGAGCCGCCGCTTGGCAGCGGTCCCTATCGCATCAAGAGTTTTTCTCCCGGCCGCGAAGTGATCTACGAGCGCGTCAAGGACTATTGGGCGCGCGATCTCAACGTCCGAGTCGGCCGCGACAATTTCGATGAGCTGCGGTTCGAGTATTTTCGCGACAGCACCGTCGCGCTCGAAGCATTCAAGGCCGATACGGTCGATTGGCGGACCGAGAACAGCGCCAAGAACTGGGCCACAGCCTATAATTTCCCGGCGGTCGACGAGAAGCGCGTCGTTCTCGAGAAATTTCCAGAAAACAGCGTCGGCGTGATGCAGGCTTTTGCCTTCAACATTCGCCGCGACAAATTCAAGGACCCTCGGGTACGGCTGGCGTTTAATTATGCGTTCGATTTCGACGAGATGAACAAACAGATTTTTTTCGGCCAGTACAACCGCATCGCCAGTTATTTCCAAGGCACCGAGCTTGCATCAAGCGGATTGCCAGCCGGCCGCGAGTTGGAGCTTCTCCAGACCGTCCGCGACAAAGTCCCACGCGAAGTCTTTACGACGCCCTATACCAATCCGAGCGGCGGCAATCCTCAGGCTGTGCGCGACAATCTCCGCCAGGCGGTGCGGCTCCTGCGCGAGGCGGGTTACGAAATTCGCAACCAACAACTGGTCAACAGCAAGACCGGCGCACCTTACGCGGTCGAATTTCTCACCGAAGACCCGGCGTTTGAGCGCGTCTTTCTGTTCTACAAGCCGGCGCTGACCCGCCTCGGCATGTCGGTCACAGTGCGCGTCATCGACGATGCGCAATACGAGAATCGCCTGCGCAATTTCGATTTTGACGTCATCACCCAAAGCTGGACGGAGTCCCTGTCTCCGGGCAATGAGCAGCGCGGTTACTGGGGTTCCCAGTCGGCCGACGAACCGGGTTCGTTCAATCTGATCGGCATCAAAAATCCGGCCGTCGATGCGCTTATCAACCAGGTGATCTTCGCCAAGACTCGCACCGATCTGGTCGCCGCCACCAAGGCGCTCGATCGCGTGTTGTTGTGGAATCACTACCTCGTGCCGCAGTGGACGTACCCTTACGTGCGCACCGCCCGGTGGGACAGGTTCGGTCGTCCCGATCCCATGCCGAAATACGGCATGGCGGCCTTTCCCACGATATGGTGGTGGGATGCCGCGAAGGCGGCGAAGACAGGAAGCAAGTCGTGATTTGCCGCGCCACGCCGCCCCGGGCTCAATCGCGCGATGCTTAGATTAACGCGCCGGCACGTTCTTGAAGCGGCAGCCGGAACCGCCTTGGCGGGCGTAACTTACGCCGCAGGCTCATCTGCAGGCGCGGCTGATGCAATCGAGTCGCATGGACTGTCAGCCTTCGGCGATCTCGCCTATCCAGCCGACTTCCAGCATTTCCGCTATGTCGACCCAAATGCGCCGAAGGGCGGCATGTTTTCTCAGATCGGCCCTAACCAGCTTTATAATCAGAACTTTCTTACATTCAATTCACTGAACAGCTTTATTCTCAAAGGCGATGCGGCCCAGGGCATGGAGTTGACCTTTGCCACGCTGCTCGCGCCATCAGGCGACGAACCTGACGCCATGTATGGGCTCGCCGCCTCCAAGGTGCGACGCTCTACCGATGGCCTGACCTATGCGTTTTTCATCCGGCCGGAAGCCAGGTTCCACGACGGCTCGCCGCTGACCGCACTTGACGTTGAATACTCGCTCACGACGCTGAAAGCGCAAGGTCATCCCCTCATCACCCAGTTGTTGCGCGACATGCTCGGTGCCAAGGCGGACGACGATCACACCGTCACCGTGACGTTCGCGCCCAAGCGTGCGCGCGATGTGCCGCTGTTCGTGGCCGGACTGCCGATCTTTTCCCGCGCCTATTATTCGAAAAAGAAATTCGGCGAATCGACGCTCGATCCGCCGCTCGGCTCCGGCGCCTACAAGGTCGGCCGTTTCGACGCCGGCCGCTACATCGAATACGATCGCGTCAAAGCCTGGTGGGGCGCCGACCTGCCGGTGTCCCGCGGCCAGAACAATTTCGACACGCTGCGGTTCGAATACTACCGCGACCGCGAAGTCGGTTTCGAAGGCTTTACCGCCAAGTCCTATCTGTTTCGCGAAGAGTTCACGTCGCGAACCTGGAAAACGCGCTACAATTTTCCGGCGGCGCGCGATGGCCGCGTCAAGACCGACACCATTCCGGATGACACGCCATCCGGCGCTCAGGGCTGGTTCATCAACACGCGTCGCAAGAAATTCGCCGACAAGCGGCTGCGCGAGGCGCTCAACAACGCCTTCGACTTCGAGTGGACCAACAAAACCATCATGTACGGCTGCTACGAGCGCACCGTTTCTGTATTTCAAAATTCCGACATGATGGCGAAAGGCACGCCGAGCGCGGCGGAGTTGAAACTGCTCGAGCCGTTTCGCGGCCGGGTCGCCGATGAAGTATTCGGCGAGCCTTACGTGCCGCCGGTCACCGATGGCTCCGGCAATGATCGCGCCATTCTGCGCAAAGCCGTCGAACTGCTGGCGGAGGCCGGCTGCGCCATCAAGGACGGGAAACGCGTGCTGCCAAGCGGTGAGCCCATCACCGTCGAGTTTCTGCTCAACGAGCCGAGTTTCGAGCCGCATCATCTCGCCCTGATCAAGAACCTTGCCGTCCTGGGCATTGCCGCCAACATCCGCCTCGTTGACCCGGTGCAATACCGCGCCCGCCTCGACGATTTCGACTTCGATATCACCGTCGAGCGGCTCAGTTTCTCGGCGACGCCCGGCGATTCGCTGCGCTCGTATTTTTCGTCTCAGGCCGCGGCGCTGAAAGGTTCATACAACCTTGCCGGCATCGCCGATCCGGTGATCGATTCCCTGATCGAAACCGTTGTCGCCGCCGATAACCGTCCGGCATTGGTAACCGCCTGCCGTGCGCTCGACCGCGTCGTCCGCGCCGGCCGCTACTGGATTCCGCAGTGGTACAAGGCAACGCATTGGATCGCCTATTGGGACGTGTTCGGCCGCCCGCCGGCACAACCGCGATATTTTCGCGGCATCCCCGATACCTGGTGGTATGACGCCGCCAAGGCCGCGAAACTCGAGCAAAAGGGCTAGTGCGAACGGCATCGCCGGGCTTGTCCCGGAAATTTGCGTCTTTATCTTGCCGCTATGCCGTAAGACCTGAAGACCCGGCGGGCGACCCCGGAACAACGCAGATCGACTGCACAGCATGAGCGCCTACATCGTTCGCCGCCTCCTGTTCATGATCCCGACGATTGTCGGCATCATGCTGGTGTCATTCGTGGTCGTGCAGTTTGCGCCGGGGGGCCCGGTGGAACGCGTCATCGCGCAGCTTTCGGGGCTCGAAACCGGCGCAACGTCCCGCGTCTCGGGTTCCTCCGGCGGCGACTTTGCCGGGCGCGCCGGCCTTCCCGGCACTGCACAGGGCGGCGTCGATTCAAAGTATCGCGGAGCACAAGGGCTCGATCCGGCTTTCATCAAAAGCCTCGAAAAGCAGTTCGGCTTCGACAAGCCGGCCTACGAGCGCTTTTTCATTATGATGTGGAATTACGCGCGCTTCGATTTCGGCAAGAGCTATTTCCGCGACGTGAGCGTCATCGACCTTATCGGCGAGAAACTGCCGGTCTCGATATCGCTCGGCATCTGGATGACGCTGTTGAGCTATCTGATTTCGATTCCGCTCGGCATCCGCAAGGCCGTGAAAGACGGCACGCAGTTTGACATGTGGACTTCAAGCGTCATCATCGTCGGTTACGCCATTCCCGGCTTTCTGTTCGCGATCCTGCTCATCATTCTGTTTGCCGGCGGCTCGTTCTGGCAGATTTTTCCGTTGCGCGGATTGACCTCGGACGGCTGGTCGCAATTTCCCTGGTGGGAAAAAATCCTCGACTATTTCTGGCATCTGACGCTGCCGATCATTTCCATGGGGCTGTCGGCTTTCGCCACCATGACATTGCTTACCAAAAACTGCTTTCTTGAAGAGCTGCGCAAGCAGTACGTGCTGACGGCGCGCGCCAAGGGCTGCTCGCAGCGGCAGGTGCTATACGGCCATATTTTCCGCAACGCCATGCTGCTCGTCATCGCCGGCTTCCCCAGCGCTTTCGTCAGCGCGTTCTTCGCCGGCTCACTCCTGATCGAGACGATCTTTTCATTGAATGGCCTCGGGCTACTAAGCTTCGAAAGCGTACTCAACCGCGACTATCCGGTGGTGTTCGCCAACATCTACATCTTCGCGCTTGTCGGCCTGGTCGTGACGCTGATTTCCGATCTGACCTACACGCTGATCGATCCGCGGATCGACTTCGAGACGCGGGAGGTGTGAGGTGGACGTCCGCACGCCGCCCGAACGCTCCGTCGCCCCCTCAGTCGAGGCGCGCACGGCAACGCCCGGTCTGACGCCCGCTGTCGAACCGACCGGCCCTATCATCGCCGCCGCGCCCACGGGACAGTATGCGTTCTCGCCGATCAACGCGCGGCGCTGGCGCAATTTCAAAGCCAACCGCCGCGGCTACTGGTCGCTGTGGGTTTTTCTTGTCCTGTTCGTGATTACGGCGTTTGCCGAATTCATTGCCAACGACAAACCGATCTACATTCACCTCGACGGGAAAAGCTACTTCCCCGTATTCGTCACCTACCCTGACACCGATTTCGGCGACGTATTCGGCACCGCCGCCGACTACCTCGATCCGCATTTGCAGACGTATCTCGCCGAGCACCACGCTTTCGTGGTGTGGCCGCCCATCCCGTTTTCCTACAACACCATCGTCAGCCGTCCGCCGTCGCCGTTTCCATCCAAGCCGACGTGGTTATTGACCAAACAGGACTGCGAATTCGCCGCCAAGAACGGCTACGGCAAATGCGGCACGCTGCAATACAATTGGCTTGGCACCGACGATGTCGGGCGTGACGTGCTCGCGCGGCTGATCTACGGCTTCCGCATCTCGGTGCTGTTCGGGCTGATCCTCACCATTGTGTCGTCGGTCATTGGCGTGGCCGCGGGCGCAGTGCAGGGATTTTTTGGCGGCTGGACCGACCTGTTGTTCCAGCGCTTCATCGAGATCTGGACCTCGGTGCCGGAACTTTATCTGCTGCTGATCATCTCCTCGGTACTGGTGCCGGGCTTCTTCGTGCTGCTCGGTATCCTCTTGCTGTTTTCCTGGACGCGGCTCGTCGGGCTCGTGCGCGCCGAGTTCCTGCGCGGACGCAATTTCGAATACATCCTGGCGGCGCGAGCGCTCGGCGTGTCAAATTCAGTCATCATGTTCCGGCACCTTTTGCCGAACGCCATGGTGGCGACGCTCACGTTCCTGCCATTCATCATGTCATCGTCGGTGATGACACTGACCGCGCTCGATTTTCTCGGCTTCGGCCTGCCGCCCGGCTCGCCTTCACTCGGCGAATTGCTGTCGCAGGGCAAGGCCAACGTGCAGGCGCCCTGGCTCGGTCTGACCGGCTTCTTCGCGGTCGCCATCATGTTGTCGCTGCTGATCTTCATCGGCGAAGCGGTGCGCGACGCCTTCGATCCGCGAAAGACATTCGCATGACTGCCGATCCGCTCCTCTCCGTTCGCGACCTCTCGGTCGCATTCCGCCACGGTGGCCGTGAAACGCTGGCCGTCGACCGGGTATCGTTCGACATCGGCAAAGGCGAAACCATGGCGCTGGTCGGCGAATCCGGCTCGGGCAAATCGGTCACCGCGCTGTCTATCCTCAAGCTTCTGCCCTACCCGACGGCGCGGCATCCTTCCGGCAGCATCGTCTTCAAAAGCCACAGTCTTCTGCCGCTTGCAGAGCGCGACATGCAACGCGTGCGCGGTAACGACATCACGATCATCTTTCAGGAACCGCTGTCCTCACTTAATCCGCTGCACACCATCGAAAAGCAGATCGCCGAAATACTGCTGCTGCATCGTGGACTGACCGGCGCGGCGGCGCGAGCGCGGACCCTCGAAGTGCTCGGCCAGGTCGGTATTCCCGATCCGCTAAGCCGGCTCAAAAGCTATCCGCATCAGCTTTCCGGCGGCCAGCGCCAGCGGGTCATGATCGCCATGGCGCTTGCCAACGAGCCTGATTTGTTGATCGCCGACGAACCGACAACAGCGCTTGACGTCACCATCCAGGCGCAGATTCTCGCGTTACTGGCCGACATCCAAAAGCGCCTGGGGATGTCGCTTCTCTTCATCACCCACGATCTCGGTATCGTCCGCAAGATCGCCAGCAAAGTCTGCGTGATGAAGGAAGGCCGCATCGTCGAGCAGGGTGACGTTGAGCGCGTCTTCACGGCGCCCACCCACACCTACACTCGCGCGCTGCTTGCGGCCGAGCCGAGGCCTGATCCCGCGTCGCCGCAACCCGGCGCGCCGCTGCTGCTTGAGGCCAACGACCTTAAGGTATGGTTTCCGATCAGGCGCGGCGTGCTGCGCAACACTGTCGGCTACATCAAGGCAGTCGACGGCGTGACTATCGCACTGCGCAAAGGCGAGACCCTCGGCGTGGTCGGTGAATCCGGCTCGGGCAAAACCACGCTCGGGCTGGCGCTGCTGCGGCTCATCTCCTCCGACGGGCCGATCGTGTTCATGGGCAACAACCTTCAGGGCCTGCGTTTCAAACAGATGCGGCCGTTCCGACGCGACATGCAGATCGTGTTTCAGGACCCGTACGGCTCGCTGTCGCCGCGGCTTTCGGTGGCCGAGATCATCAAGGAAGGCCTGAAGGTCCACAACGCCAACATGCCGGAACACGAGTGCGACGCACGCGTCAGCCGCGCTCTTAGCGATGTCGGACTTGACCCGGACAGCCGCTTCCGCTTTCCCCACGAATTTTCCGGCGGGCAGCGGCAGCGCATCGCGGTAGCGCGCGCCATCGTGCTGGAGCCGACTTTCGTGGTGCTCGATGAACCCACCAGCGCGCTCGACATGCTGATCCAGTCGCAGATGGTCGACCTCCTCCGCGATCTGCAAAAGCGGCGCAATCTCACCTATCTGTTCATTTCGCACGACCTGCGCGTCGTCGCGGCGCTGGCGAGCCGGCTCATCGTGATGCGCGCCGGAAAGGTAGTCGAGTCGGGTGATGCCGCGACGCTGTTCCGCAAACCGCAGACCGACTATACGCGCGCGTTGTTTGCCGCCGCGTTCAATCTGGAAACCGCACCCACGGGCATTGTCGCACAATGAGCATCCGTCGCTGCTTCGTAATCGCGCTTGTCGCCGCCGCGCTCGGCACTCTAATGGCCGCGTCGGCGCCCGCGCAGGAGCGCGACCGCGCCATGCGTTATGTCGCGCAATTTCCGCTGACCGGCGATGACGGCGGGGTAGTGCCAAATCACACAGTCAAGCTGCCGGGCCCGATCGAGAAAATGCCGGGTGTCGTGACAGTCGCCAATCCGGACGGCAAGACGACGCTCGTCGAGTTCTATGATCTGAATTGTCCGTACTGCCGGATCGCGTCAGTCGATATCGAAGACATCGTGAGCACTGACGGTGATCTGAAGCTCGTGCTGGTCCCCTACCCGGTGCTCGGCCCGGCTTCGGTCGCGGCAAGCCAGGTCGAACTGGCACTGGCGCAGCTTGCCACCCCGCAGCAATTCTACGCTTTTCACCACAAAGTCTACGCGCAGCGCGGCACCATTACGGGTCCGCGGGCTTTGCAGTTGGCGGGCGAATCCGGCTTCGATGCCCACGCGATCGAACGCATCTCAGACAGCGGCAGCGTCGGACAAACGGTCAAGGCCCATCTGGCGCTTGGCCGATCGCTTGGCATAGCCGCCACACCAGGCTTCATCATCGGCGGAGTGGCCGTGCTCGGCTATCCGGGCCGGCACGCGCTGCAAGCCATGATCGACGCCGTGCGATCATGCGGCAAGGTCACGTGCGAAAGCACGTCATCCCACAGTCAATAAACGCGTTACCGAATCAATTACCTCGAATTAGGTGATTTGAGGGCGACTCCGCCTTATTGACCTATGCGTGCTGTGAAACACCAGCACATTTCAATGCGCATCTGCGGAACCGGTCCCCTCTCGGTGAGTTGAAACCGGCAGCCCAGTCCGGCTGTCTCACGCGCATCGTCACATGGAATTCAGATTCGACCCGAATGAGCGTCGGCTGCACATCCGGACTCTGGTTCCGGCCGGGCAGGACGCGCCTGCCTTCGTCGCCGATGATCTGTTCCAGTTCGGCGTCGAGGAGGAATATTTTCTATCGGACGCGAAGACCCTTCAGACGCCATCGGAAACGCCCGAGGCGCTGTTTGAAACCGCTGACAAAACCGCCAACATCTATTCGAGCGGTCGCGTCGGCCGCGAGTTCTTGCAGGCGCAGATCGAAGTGGCGACCGAGCCGCATTGCAGCGCTCAACGCGCGCGTCAGGAATTGCTGCGCCTGCGAAAGAGCGCTGCCGCAGCGGCAGCGGAGCACGGCCTCGCCATTCTGGCATGCGGTACGCATCCGTTGGCGGCTTGGCGCGACGCCGTGCAGAGCCCCAAGGGCCGCTATTCGCAAGTCATGGACCTGCTGCAGATGATCGGGCAGCGCAACATGCTGTGCGGCATGCACGTGCACGTCGAATTTCCCGATCCGACGCGCCGCGTCGACGTCATGACGCGCATGTTGCCCTACGTGCCGCTGTTCATCGCGCTTTCGACCTCATCGCCGTTCTGGCAAAGCCGCGTCACAGGGCTCAAAGGCTACCGCCTCGCCGCCTACGACGAATTGCCCCGCACCGGCCTGCCGGAGCTGTTCCGCAGCAATGCCGAATACGAAGCCTACGTCGACGCGATGGTGAGCTCCGGCGCAATGCCGGACGCCAGCCACTTGTGGTGGACCGTCCGCGTTTCACAGAAATATCCGACCTTGGAACTGCGCGCAGCCGATTGCTGCACGCGCATTGACGACACGATCGCGATCGCCGTGCTCTACCGCGCCCTGGTCCGTTACCTGTTCACTCATCCCGAACACAATGCCGGGATCGACGTGGTCGACCGTTCGATCGCGGTCGAAAACAAATGGCGGGCACAGCGTTATGGCGCGCAGGGCAGTTTCGTGACACGAACAGGCGCCGTGCCTGTCGCCGAGATGCTCGACCGGCTGGTGGAACTTTTGGCCGCCGATGCCGATACTTTGGGCTGCTGGAGCGAACTTGATCGCTGCCGTACCATCGTCGCCGAAGGCACCTCCGCGGATACCCAATTGCGAATCTTTACGGAAAATGAACACGATGGTGCCGAGATTGCCCTCCACAGGGTGGCGGAATGGCTTAAAGACGCCACTTTGGTGGCCTGATTGGTGGGCCTGACGCTTAAGGCAATGGCATGTGCCGCTGGATCGCCTACCGCGGTGAAACGACCGCTCTCGAACATTATGTGACCTCGCCGTCGCATTCGCTGGTGACGCAAAGCATCGCGGCGCTCGAATTGACGGCCAGCGTCAACGGCGACGGTTTCGGGCTAGGCTGGTACGGCACCCACCCGGAGCCCGGCCTGTATCGCGAAATCCGCCCGGCCTGGTCCGACGAGAACCTGCGCTATCTGTGCCGGCACTTGCAATCGCACCTGTTCTTCGCCCATGTCCGCGCCGCGACCGGAACCCCGATCACCCGGCCGAATTGCCATCCTTTCGCCTGCGCCAAGTGGCTGTTCATGCATAACGGCTTCATCGGCAACTGGGCGCGGCTGCGCCGCCAGGTCGAAGCGTTGATTCCCGATACGCTTTATCCGGCGCGAGTTGGCACCACCGATTTAGAGGCGATTTTCCTCGCCATCATGGGGGCTGGAATTGACGATCCGGTCGTCGCGACCGAAACCACCCTGGCGCGGTTAGCCGATCTGGTCGGGCCGGATCGCATGCGCTTCACCGCCGCGCTCGCCAACGGCAAGGATCTTTACGCTTTCCGCTACGCGGTGAACGACCGCGCTAATACGCTCTACTATCGGGAATCCGAGCAAGGCATCGTCATCGTGTCTGAGCCGCTGGACAAGAACCACGGCAACTGGACGCCGGTGCCCGAAAGCCACGTGCTGGTGGCAAAGGCCGGCGAACCGACGCGCATCGTGCCATTTCTTTATCAGCACCGCGAGGCGGCGGAGTAGCGCCGTCCGGCTGGACGCCCGGTCGCGGAAGGCTCACGATGCCCCCAAAACATTGGGGGGATTAGCAATGAAGCGCTTTCTGGGACTGCTGATCGGCACATGCTTTGCCGCATCGCTCGCGCTCACACGGCCGGCACATGCCGAGCCAATCAAAATCGTCGTGCCGTTTGCGGCGGGTGGACCGGTCGATCAACTCGCCCGCGTCCTCGCCAACGGTCTCGGCCCGAAGCTCGGCGAGGATGTCATTGTCGATGACCGCGGCGGCGCCGGCGGCGCCATCGCCTGCGAATTCGTGGCGCGTGCCAATCCCGACGGCAAGACCGTGCTGCTGGCAAGTCTCGGCGCCTTCGTGATCGGCCCGATCCTTAAACCCCCGGCCAACTACGATCCGGTCAAATCGTTCGAGCCGATCATGCTGGTCGGTTCGGTGCCGTCGCTGATCGTCGTCAATCCGAAATCGGGTATCGCGTCGCTCAAGGACCTGGTCGCCAAGGCCAAGCAGCAGCAATTGAGCTACGGCTCGGCCGGCCCCGGCACCACGATGAACATCTCGCTGGAGATGCTCAACAAGGCGGCCGGCGTAAAGATCACGCATGTGCCCTACCGCGGCGCCGCGCCCGCCATCACCGACCTGCTCGGCGGCCATATCGATACGTTGAACGCAGATCTGCCGGTGCTGCTGCCGATGGTGAAGGCCGGCAAGGTCAGGGCGCTGGCCGTATTCTCGCCCGAGCGCACGCCACTGTTGCCCGATGTGCCGACGACGAAAGAACTCGGCTACCCCGGCATGATCATGGAGAACTGGTACGGCCTGCTGCTTCCCGCCGGCACGCCGAAAGACGTGCGCGACCGGCTTGAGAAGGCGGCGTTCGCGGTCATCTCAACACCGGCCGTCAAGGCCAGATTTGCCGCCGACGGCACCCACGGTGCGCTCAACCACGACGCCTTCGCGGCCATGCTGAAACAGCAATTCGCCGAGTGGCCGGAACGCGTCAAGACGCTGGGCATCAGCGGCGAATAGTTTGTGCGGCGCGCGCTGCCTCGCTTCGCTGAGCGGCCGTGGCCGCATCGGTGATCGGCCCTACTCGAAATCCCGTGCGATAGCGTGCTTCAGTGCGACTGCCGCGGCGATGTCGGCCTTGCCGCCAGATTCGTCGCCCTTCTGCACCTTGGCGAGACCGCGGCCGTAAAGGGGGTAAGCCTTGTCATAGGGATCATCCTTCCCAAGGCCCGGAACCGCGAGGGCTGCGTCATACGCCCGAATGCTCTCCTCCAGCTTGCCCATCTTGAAATAGAGGAACCCGAGCACGGACAACGGATAGGGATCGCCCGGCCATTTTTGCAGCGCCTTCTGGCAGTCGGTCATCGCCGCCGGGAAGTCGCCCTTGAACGTCAGGACGTTGCAGCGGTTGACGGTAGCCTGCGTGTCGTCCTTCGGATCAAGCCGCAAGGCCTCGTCGAGATCGCGAACCGCGAGGTCGTACTGATGCTGATCGAGATAAACGTTGCTGCGGTTGATGAAGTACAACGGCACCTTTGGATCAAGACGGATGGCCTCACTGAGATCCGCCAGCGCCAGATCGTCTTGCAACATCGCCTTACGGATATCGCCCCGACGATGGAAAGCAACTGCCAGCGTGGCATCAAGCTTTATGGCCTGATCGGCATCTGCGAGCGCGTGATTCAAATCGTCCTTTCGCTCATAGCCTAGTGCACGATACGCATAGACACGCGCCAGTTCCTTGGCGCTGGGTCGGCCCAACTCGATCAAGGAAGTGCATGCGGCGATAACCACGTCAGCGCTTTCGTCGTGTTCCCAGGCACACTGGCTCAGTGCCGCTGAGGGTTCACTTGTCGGGGCGGCTCTCGCAGGCGCTACGAAAACACAGGCAATAAGAGCGCCCGATACAATTCGCGTAATCCGCAGCAAGCGGTTGCCGCGGCGCATGTCGTGTTTGTTGCTCATGACGGCACTCGCCCCGCGAACAAAAACGATCGGTTGACCGACAGGGAAAATTTTAGCAGTCCCCGACCTCGGCGAAAAGGCGCGTGGATCGACCGGGTCAACGCCGACGAGATCAGCCGGCAGCAACTTCCGGTTACGAAAACCGCGCAGGACCCGTGTTGGCGATTCAGGCCGGGCTTTCGACCGCCACCCTAGTCGCTGCGCGCCGTCATGCCGCCGTCGACCACGATTTCGGTGCCGGTGATGAAGCGCGCTTCGTCGGAGGCGAGAAACAGCACTGCGGCGGCGGTGTCACGGCCGTCGCCCGCGAAGCCGAGGGGGATGCGGGCTATGCGCGATTTGAGCAAAGACTCGACGTCGCCGCCGGCGCGCTGCTTGGCGAGCCGAACCTCCACCATCGGCGTGTGCATCTGGCCGGGGATGACGGTGTTCACGCGGATGCCGTGCTTGGCGTATTGCACGGCCGTCACCCGCGAAAACTGGATCACGGCGGCCTTCGACGACGCGTAACCGATCTGCGGCGAACCCGAATAGCTGATGCCAGACGTGGACGCGGTGTTGACGATGGCGCCGCCGCCCTGCTCGATCATGACCGGAATGACGTGGCGGCAGGTGAGGAACACGGTTTTCAGATTGTATTTGATCTGCTGATCGAACGTCTCCTCGGCCATCTCGGCGACGCCGCCCGCCGCCGAGCCGCCGACATTGTTGACCAGAATATCGATGCGGCCGAATTGTTTCCGGCAGGCTTCGACCATCGCCTGAACCTGCGTGTCGTCGGTGACGTCGCAGACATGCGTGACAATCTCGCTGTCGTTGCCCACCCGGGCGACCGTCTCCGTCATCGACTCGGCATCCCGGTCGACGGCGAACACCCTGGCGCCTTCGCGGGCGAACAGCACCGCGGACGCGCGACCGTTGCCCCATCCGGGGCCGACACAGCCGGCGCCGCTGATCAGCGCCACTTTTCCTGCAACACGTCCGGGCACGCTGTTCTCCCCACCCGAGCAAATCCCTGCCGGATCGAAGGCTGGTTTTACATCGCCGTCAACCGGCGAGACTCTATTTGCGGCCGAGCGCCTCTTTGACGCGTGCGATCACGGCCTTTGGCGCGCCGGCGCTGGCCTTGAGCAGCGCGTCGACTTCGGCGCCCGTCACCAGCGAGATATCGATGCGCGTGCGCTTGGCGTCGGCCAAAAATGCTGGATCGCGCAGCGTCGCCGCGAAGGCGGAGCGCAATGCGGCAGCGCGGTCGGCCGGCAAATCCGGCGGGGCGAAGAACGGCCGCCCCATGATTTCACGCGCCAGAAGAAATGTCAGCGCCGCCTTGTCGGTGGGATTGATGACCAGATTGCGGAGGCTCGGTACGTCCGGCGCTGCCGGGATCGGATTGACGCCGGTGTGAAACAACAGATTGACCTTTTTGTCGCGTAGCCAGTCCGGATGCGCCGCCATGATTGAGCTCCACGACCAGTACGCCAGGCCATCGAGCTCGCCGCGTTCCATCGCCAGCGCCGCAATCGGGGTGTCGCGATAGCCCTCGATGATCTTGAATTTCGTGCCGGCGAGACGGTTGAAGGCAAGCGGCAGGATTTCGGAGTTGGCGCCGGCCCCGGTACCGGGGACCAGGAGCTGGTGCTGCTGCAGGTCGGCAAACGTCTTGATCTTCGATGTATGCCACGACATCGCCAGGCTGACGTCGCGGTTCATGCTGCCGAGCCAGGTGAATTTGAGCGGGTCGATGTTGACCTCGTTCTCGCCGAGCATCGGCTCGAACGGCAGACCGCGTCCGATCGTGCCGACCACGGTGCCGTCTTTCGGCGCGATCCGGTAGATGTATTGCTCGACCTTCAGCCCGCCGGCGCCCGGCATGTTCTGGACAATGATGGCCGGCTTGCCGGGAATGTGGTCCCCGAAATGCCGGGCCAGGACGCGCGCATAAATGTCGTAGGTCGAGCCGGCGCCGCTAAAGACCAGGATGGTCAACTGGCGGCCCTTGTAGAACTGCTCGACCGTTTGCGCCACGGCGACATTGACACCGGCGGCAATCAGCAAAGCTGCGGCGGCGATTGCTCTCGCGCACACGGCAAGTCTTCGCATGATCGTCTCCCGGCAACGGCCCGACACTACAGCGAAATTCCGTTCGACGCGCAATGACCGCTGGCGCGCGACAGTGCGCCGCGCCGCAGCCTTGATCCGCATACGCTCCCGGCGCACACTTTCGCCAACCGGAGGAAACGCATGAGCATCGCCGAACTGCAGCCGGCGGCTGCGTCGAAATCCATTCCGCCTGCCGACGAACTTGTCGGGCGCGCCCGGGCGCTGGCGCCGAAACTGCGCGAACGCGCGGTGCGGGCCGAGCGCGACCGCAACATCCCGCAGGAATTGGTCGAAGAATTCATCGATGCAGGATTGATCCACACGCTGCAGCCGAAACGCTGGGGCGGCTACGAGCACGACCACGAAGTCGCGTTCGACATTGCGGTCGAACTCGGCAAATCGACGTGCGGTTCGTCGGCGTGGTGTCTCAACTATCTCGCCGACCACGCCTGCATGCTCGCGCTATTTCCAGAGGAAGCACAGCACGACGTCTGGAGTTGCGACAAGGCGGCCTGCATCGCTACCTCGGCGGCACCGACCGGGAAGGTCACAGTCGTGCCGAGCGGTTACCGGCTCAACGGCCGGTGGTCGTGGTGTTCGGGCCTGCGTCATTCTCACTGGATTTTGATCGGCGGTCTCGCCTTTCGCGAGGGCGAAGAGCATCCCGACATGCGGCTCTATCTGGTGCCGGTATCCGAGCTCACGCAGGATGACACGTGGTATTGCGCCGGTCTGCGCGCCAGCGGCTCGAATACGGCGGTGCTCGACGATGTGTTCGTGCCCGAGCACCGCAGCGTGCCGTTCTCGACGTTGCGTGACGGCATTTCGCCGGGTTCGAAGGTCAACACGAACCCGATCTACCGCGCCCCGTTCATCGCGGTGCACAGCTACGTGCTGCTTGCGCCCGCGCTGGGCCTGGCGCGCGGCGGCTATGCCGATTTCACCACATGGACGCGCCAGCGCTACCTGACCTACACGCAGCTCAACATCGCCCAGCATGTGCCGGTGCAGATCCGCGTCGCCGAGATCGCCGCTCAGATCGATGCCGCGGAGCTGTTGGCGCGGCGCGCGCTTAAGCTGGCGCAGGCGGATTATGCCGGCATGACGCTTGAGACGCGGACCCTGCTGCGGCGCGATTTCACCTATGGGGTGCGCATCCTGCGTGAAGCGATGGACGATCTGGTCAAGATCTCCGGATCGAGCGGGCTGATGGACGACAACAGCATTCAGCGCTGCTGGCGCGACGTGCACGCCATCTCCTCGCATGTGGTGATGAACTGGGACGTGCCGGCGGAGAATTTCGGCCGCATAGAATTCGGCCTGCCGCTTAATCCGGCGTACCCGATGTTTTAAGCCGTAAGCTCCCTGACCCGATTCTTGCTTTGCTAGTTCAGTGCAAGTCAGTAGCGTGAGCAATAGCTAGCGCATCGTTGACTTCATCGATGTCACGGCCGGTGATAGTGATCTCACGCCGCGGCTCGCCTTCCAGCACCGCTTGACGCCAGATGCACCGCAAGGTTCCACGTTGATCGATACGGTCGCGCGGTCCGATCGGTCGCGGCCCCGGCCAATCGTCCTCCTCCACCAATGCCGGCATGTCATCGCCGAGCAGCCCGCGAATGGTGTGGTTGATCATCCCGGTATCGACATTGTGTCCAAGCCATGATGCGTGAATGAGGTCGAGGAGACGCTGCAATTCCACACCTTTGGGGGGAGTGATTCCGTGGTTCAGAATGAATTCGGTCAGCGCGTCACAATAGCTGGCATAGTGGCCGAGGAATGAACGGCCGTCGTCGAGGAACCAATACATCGGATTACGCCGCACGATTGGGCCGTGGGACCGCTCGAAACCATGCAAACCGAAGATGGCAGGTAACCGGGCGACCTTGCCCTGCAGCACGCATGCGTTCATGAACGTGATCTCCTGAAAAAGTAGGCCACGCACCGCACCCGCCGCCTTCGCGCATGTCAGCAGCGCCTCCCTGCGGAACAGAGCGAAAATCGAGGGCTGATATCGGCGCATCGATTTATAGAGCCGCCGCAGCGGATGTTCGTCGACGATCGAGGGGGTGAAAATATGGACGCGGTAAATGTCGGCATCGGAGCCAGCGATCGCGTACCGCACCACATAGCCCGAGGCCGCGACAAAATCGTGGTGCGCCTGCAGGAACGCGAGCATGTCACTAACGCCATACAGAAAAGTGAGCTTCTTGTCGGGCACCGTCAGCACGAATGGCGTCGTGATCGAGGCAACCACATCGGCGAGCTTGTCGTACACACCGATACTCGGAGGATAGCGCCGCACGATCGCGGAACACTCCGCGGCCGCCTGCAAGACCGCGTCTTCCATGACGTCGCTGGAGTTGGCGATGACGAGCGCATGGCGAAGACCCGCCGCCTTGAAAAGTTTGAGGACCGCAATCACCATATGAGAGCGATTGCGAGTTGGAAAAACGACCGTCAGTTGAGATTTCTGTTCAGACATGCGCCCCGAAGGTTATTATAGCGCGGGGGTACGAACGTGGCATCAAGCATAGCATGACCAGATTGCCGCAGCTAACGACGCTTCGATGGGCAGCACCGAAGGTGCCCAAATTCACTCCACGGATCTTGAAGCAGGAGAAGGCATGGTTGAGCGGCCGGACAGCGGCTTGAGAGTGTACGCGCTCATTCCGGCGCGTTCCGGCTCCAAGGGATTGCCCGACAAAAATATCGCCCAGGTCGACGGGCATCCGCTCATGGCCTACTCGATTGCCTTCGGACGACAGCTTGCTGTCGACCGTGTCATCGTCAGTACCGATGCCGACTTATACCGCAACATCGCGTTGCGCTACGGAGCCGAATGTCCCTATCTTCGCGGCCCAAAGGCCAGCGACGACGCGGCACGGGAGGAAGATATCCTGGCCGACCTGGCGGAAAATCTGCCGCGCTACCGCATGCCACTTCCGGACATCTGGATCTGGCTCAAGCCGGTCAACCCGTTTCGAAGCGCACCGCCGGTCCTTGAGGCCGTAAAAATCCTTCGCGACCGCACCGATATTGATTCCGTGCGGCTGGTCAGTGAAGCGGATCCGCGTCTGCATAGCATAACCGAACACGGTTTTCTGGCGCCCTACGGCGGGGGATGGGATCCTCTCGTTTCGAAGATGCCGCGCACCAAATTTCCGAAAACGTACTATCCCTATAACCTTGAAGTCTTCCGTCATGAGGGATGGATCAAGCGCCGCGCTTTGTTCATGGGCGATCGGATTTTGCCGATCGTGCAGCCGAAGATCACTGGCTTTGACATTGACGACAGGGACACCTTCGAGATTGTCAAGGCGCTCATTGAGATGCGGCCGCGGCCCGACATCGTTTCACGTTATATTTCTGACCCTGGACAGTGGCAGGGAAAATCTGCGCCGCCTCTCTAGACGCACCTTCCTTCCAGTTTCCGTGGAGCGGTTTGTCTCCGACGTCGCCTTCGGAGCGTCCGGGCGCCTCGCCATCACCACCGCCAAACACCATAGGCGTGGCCGTTCGCCATCTGCGGCGCGACGTAGTTTGGCTTGCGCTTGCCGATGGCGCCGAGCATGGCAATCCAGTTCAACAATTCGCCGCCGACATTGCCGGCCTTCAGCAGCTGGTACTCCGTAGCCTCGGCCATCAGCCGGTCGGTGTCTTGCGCTTCGAGCAGCTTGATGACGCGCATCGCCCAGTCCGGATCGGGAACGCCGTCGGAACGGCCCGGCGCCATGCGCGGTCCGCCGACTTCGAGCGAGAAACTGCCGGAGCCCATGATGACGACGCGCTTTGGCTCCGACCATGACTCGACGGCTCGGGCCACGGCCTGCCCGAGCGCGTAGCAACGCGCGGCTGACGGCAGCGGCGGCAGGTGGCCGCTGATGAAGAACGGAATCACCGGCACGTGCATCTCGGGCGTGAGGAAATGCAGCGGCACCGTCACCGAGTGGTCGACGGAGAAATGCTGCGTCATGCCGACATCGAAGCCGGCCGCGACGGCGGCGGCGCGCACGTGCGCCGCCAGCCCCGCATGCGACGGCACCACGTAATTCGGCACGTCGCGCGGCTCGTCGTTCGGCGCCTTGAAGTTTTTGTCGACACCGACCGCGAAGATCGGAAGGTCATTGAGGAAGAACGTGTTGAGATGATCGGTGTCGAACATCAGGATCAGGTCGGGCCGCGCCGCCGCCAGTTCGTTCTTCTGCGCGGCGAACAGCTTTGCGGTTTCGCAATCTGGCCCGTCGCGCTTGACGAAATGCGGGAATATCGGGGTATGCGGCACGCCGAACCCGGCGACGATCTGTGCCATGTTTCTTATCCCCCTCGCCTATGCCACCGGCTGGCCGAGTTCGTCGACCTTCACGGCGCGCATGCGCTCGTTGTAGCTGCCGACGTTCAAGCCGCAGACTTCGAAGCGCGCCAGATACGCCATCAGGAATGCGTTGGCGCCCATGCGAAACAGCGTGCCGACATCGCCCGCGACCATCGCGCTGCGCTCTTCCACGGTCAGATCGAGCGGCGCCAGCGCTTTCGCCGGATCGGCCTTCATGGCGGCGCGAAAAGCGTGATCGCGCAGCACCTCGCGGCAAAGATAGTTGACGGCGAAGATCGACATGGCTCGCTCCGCATTCTCTGCATCATCTTATGCATGGCTGCGCGGCGATTGCCACCGCGGCATCCCGCTCCTAAGCTTTTCGGCAACGCCCAAGGGAGGAAGCGATGGATGCGGTGACTCCGGCTCTGGAAACCCGGCACAAGACCAACCCGGTGTTCAACGACCGCAAGCTCAAGCTCGGCACCTTCGGCACCAATCTCGATCGGGGCTGCGCCATCTCAACCATCGACGGCGTGCTGGAGATCAACTGGCCGAACACGCTGGAGCTGGCTAGGACATCCGAGGAAATGGACTTCGAGGCGCTGGTGCCGATCGGGCGCTGGCACGGCTTCGGCGGCGTCACGAATTTCAACGGGCCCGGCTTCGAGTGCTTTTCCTGGGCGGCGGCCATCGGCGCATCAACGCGCTATTCCGGCATCTTCGCCACCTCGCACGTGCCGACGATCCATCCCGTGATGGCGGCCAAGCAGGCCGCCACCATCGATCACGTCACCGGCGGCCGCTTCGCGCTCAACATCGTCACCGGCTGGAACCGGCCGGAGATCGAGATGTTCGGCTCGCCCCTGATGGAACACGACGACCGCTACAACTGCGCCATCGAGTGGCTGCAGATCATGAAGGAGCTGTGGACGCGCGACGAGCCGTTCGATTTCGAAGGCCGCTTCTACAACATCAAGAAGGGCTACCTGGAGCCGAAGCCGATCCAGCGGCCGTTTCCCGCGGTGATGAATGCCGGCGGGTCGGAGCGCGGCCAGCATTTCGCCGCCAAATATTGCGACATGGTCTATGTCGTGTTCGGCTCGCACGATTTCGACGAGTGCAAGGCCAAGGTCGATTCCTACCGCGAGCTTGCGCGCAAGGAATATGGCCGCGAGATCCAGGTGTGGAGCTACGCCTATCTGGTCCAGGGCGAGACCGAAAAGGAAGCGCAGGACTACTTTCAGGACTACGTCCACGACAAGGGCGACTGGGAGGCTGTCACCAATCTGGTCGACACCATGATCGCCAACGCCAAGACGCTGCCGCCGCCGGTGCTCGCCGAGATGAAGAAGCATTTCATTGCCGGCTGGGGCGGCTATCCGCTGATAGGCACGCCCGAACAGATTACCGACGGGCTCGTGCGGATGTCGAAGATGGGATTGGACGGCACGCTGCTGAACTGGCCCCGCTACATCGCGGATCAGCACTGGTTCCGCGATCGCGTCTATCCGCTGGTGGTACAGGCGGGGCTGAGGTGAGCTTCTCCGTCACCCTGAGGCGCTCGCGCGAAGCGCGAGCCTCGGAGGGCGACGGCCCGGGCACCTCGGCCGCATCCTTCGAGGGTAGCTTTGCGGCCACCTCAGGATGACGGAACAGGCGACTAAAAATACGGCCGGCTGGCGTCGCGCCCGAGGCCGAGTTCCATGCGGCCGAAATGGGAGAAATTGGCTTCGACGTTCAGGCTGATATGCATCGCCATGAAATGAATGTCGCGCCATGCCCGCTGCATCGGATGCGAGGTGGCAAAGCCCGCGGTGCCGCTCAAGGCGAGCAGCGCATCGATCGCCTCGACACATAGTTCGGACGCGCGGGTAAAGTCGCGCACCGAGCGCGCCAGGAGCTGCGGCGAGTAGTCCTGTGGCGCGTCAGTCACGCGCACCGCGCGGCGCACGAGCAGCTCCGCGGCGTCGATATCGGCCGCGGCGCGCGCCATCTGCGTCTGTACGGCGGTCTTCTCCGCGACCGATGAACCGTCCTGCGCCTTCCGCGATTTGGTCCAGTTGCGGAACAGCTCATAGGCGCCCTGCGCAGCGCCGATCATCGGCGTGACGAACGAGATCGGCGCGTAATAGAAGAACGGCGTGTGAAAAATGACGCCCGGATGCGCCGCGCCGCCGGGGCTCTTGCCGTCACGGAGTTCGGTCAGCCCCAGCACCAGAGTGTGGGGCACGAAGACGTGATCGGTGACGATGGTCTTGCTGCCGGTAGCTCGCATGCCGGCGGTGAACCAGGTATCGCGCACGGTGTATTCGTCTGGCGGCACCAGAAAGAATTTCCATTCCGGTTTCGCGTCGTCGTGCGCCATGCCGCCGAGCATGACCCAGGTGGAGTGATCGACCCCGCTGGCAAACGGCGATCCGGCTCCCGAAATGCGATAGCCGCCTTCGACCGGCACGGCTGTGACGGCCGGCGCGAACGACGCGGCGACCGGTACGTCGAGGCCCTTGGCCCACAGCGCCTTCTGCGCCGCTTCCGGAAACTGCGCCATCAGGTGGGCGTGGTGAATGATCAGACCGGCGCACCAGCCGTGCGATGCATCGGCCTTGCTAAGTTCACGCGTGATGTCGAACCATTCCTCGAAGCCAAGCCCATAGCCGCCGATCCGCTCCGGTATGAGGATGCGGGCGAAACCAGCGTCGAGCATCTCTTGCGCCGATTTCGGGCGAGATACGCCGCGCCTCCTCGGCCGCCGCGGCGCGTTCGGCGAAGCGCCGCGCCATGTCCGGCAAACGCGCCAGAATGTCTTGCCGCGTTGCGCGCTGCGCGGGCCGCCCTGGCACATCCGGAATGTCCGGCATCATCCCCCCTAGCGCTTCCCGGAATCCGAAAGATGCGTCGGCACCAGCCGGCGGCCGACCGGGAAAAGCTGCAGATTGTAGCGGTGGAGCACCCATCCCCAAAGCCCCGACGGCGCTTTCAGCATGATGATGATGGCGATGAGCCCGAGCAGGATCAGATAATAGGTACCGTAATCGGCCAGGAGTTCGCGCAGCACGATGTAGATCAGCATGCCGATGAACGGTCCCTCGATGGTGCCGATGCCGCCGATTACCACCATGAAGATCACCACCACCGTCCAGTCATTGATGGAAAAGCCGGCTTCCGGCGAGATGCGCAGCTTTTGCAGAAAGATCAGCGCGCCGATCAGGCCGGTGCAGGCTGCGGTCGCGATATAAATGATGAATTTGGTCCGGAACGTGTTGACGCCGAGGCTTGCCGATGCGGGCTCTGAATCACGAATGGCGGTGAGCGCCAGACCATGCCGGGAACGCAAAAGCAGATACACGACGCCGACCACGAACAGCGCAATGCCGAGCGTCATCAAATATAGCAACGTGTCGCGCGTATCGCGGTCAGACGAGATTTCTTGCAGGATCGGAACGGTGAGCGACATTCCGGAGCCGGCGCCGAGCACCGTGATCAGGCTCGCCAACAGCGCGAACACTTCGGAGACCACCCAGGTGCCGATGGCGAAATAGGCGCCACGCAGGCGAAACACCGCAAATGACACCGGGATCGCCATCAACCCCGCAAACGGCCCGGCCAGCAACACGGCCAGATAGACATTTACGTTCCAGACGCCGGTCAAATAGAACAGCATATAGCCGCCGAGACCCACATAGGCCTGCTGGCCAACAGAGACCAGGCCGGCATAGCCGGCGAGCAGATTCCACAACTGCGCCAGCGCCACGTAATAGGCCATTTCGGCGATCAGCCGCATGTCGCCGGCGTCGCCCCACCACGGCAGCAACACCAAGGCGGCCAGCATCACGGCGGCCAGCGCGGCAAAGACGCGGCTCGCACTGGTGGCGCGCTCGACGCGGACTGTCTCCACCGCATCAGCCATGTCAGTCCCTCGTCCGCGGGAACAGCCCGCTGGGCCGTAAAATCAGAATAACCAGGAAGGCGACATGGCCGGCGAGGATCTGCCAATTCGGATTGAGCGCCGCCCCGACCGCCTGCGCGATCCCGAGCACCATTCCACCGATCAGCGTACCCCACATGCTGCCGAGGCCGCCGATGATCACCGCCTCGAACGCGAGAATGAGCCGGATCGGGCCGGACGCCGGATCGAAGATCGTGCGGATGCCGAACAACACACCGGCGATCGCGGTGAACACCATCGCGATGCCGAGTGCGAGCGCATAGAGCTTGCGATTATCGATACCCATCAGTTCGGCGGTGTCGGCGTCGTCCGAAACAGCGCGAAAGGCGCGGCCGAGCCGCGTGCCGTAGAATAGAAGCTGCAGCGCGGCGATCCCGAGCACAGCCACGCCGAAAACCACGAGCGGATAGACGCCGACGTCGATGCCGCCCGGCAGCTGCAAGCTCGCAGTTTCGATCGCGCCCTCCTGAAGCCGATGATCGTAGGCGCCAAAGCCCTGCAACAGGCCGTTCTGAATGATCACCGAAATTCCGAAAGTCACCAGCAGCGGCGGCAACAGCCCGCCGCTTAGCGTGAAGTTCAGGAGCCCGCGTTGCAGCGCATAGCCCAGCAGAAACATCACCGGCACGACGATCACGAGGCTCAAGAACGGACTGAGCCCGGTACTCTGCACGGCGACCATGCCAACATAGGCGGCGAGCACGATGAAATCGCCATGCGCGATGTTGACGAGCCGCATGATGCCGAACGACATCGACAGGCCGATAGCAAACAGCGCGTAGAAACCGCCAAGCAAGCCGCCTTGAATGAAGATGTTAAGCCATTCCATGCCCGCCGCCCGCCTACATGCCGAAATAAGCCGCAGTCAGCGCGGCACGATCGAAGTTTTTGGTCGGTGCGGTCAGCGCCAGCCGGCCCTCCTGAAAACAATAGAAACGCGCTGATGCATCAAGCGCCCGGTTGATATCCTGCTCGACGAGCACCACAGTGGTCCCTTCGGCCGTAATCGCGCCCAGACATTGATAGATGTCGCGGATGATGACCGGCGCCAGTCCCAACGACAGTTCATCGCACAGCAGCAGCCGCGGATTGGACATCAGCGCGCGGCCGATCGCCGCCATCTGCTGCTGGCCGCCTGACAACGATGGCGCCGGCAACCGGCGCAGGTCATATAGCCGCGGAAACAGCTCGTAGACTCGTTTGAGATTCCACGGTCCGGCGCGCTCGCTGTGCGCACCGAGCGAAAGATTTTCTTCCACCGACAGGCTCGCGAACAATCGCCGCCCCTCTGGCACCATGGCGATGCCGAGCCGGACGATCTCGTGCGGCGGCTTGCCGCCGATCGGCATGCCGTCGAACAGCACGGCGTCCGGCGCACTCGGCAACGCACCGGCGACGGTGCGCAGAAACGTCGTCTTGCCGGCGCCGTTGGCGCCGATGATGGCCACGGTTTCGCCCTCCACGACCGTGACGTTGATATCGAACAGCGCCTGAAAGTCGCCGTAGAACGCCGACAGATTTTGCGTTCGCAACAGCGTCATGACACCGGAATGCCCATATAGACTTCGCGCACGCGGGCATCGCCCATGACCTCACGGGGAGCGCCCTGGGCGAGAATCTGGCCGAAATTCATCACGACCAGCCGGCTCGCTACCGACAGCAGTGCGTGAACGATATGCTCGATCCACACAATGGTGGTGCCGCGCGCGTGAATTTCACGAATCGTCCTGACCAGTTCGCCGCATTCGAACTCGGTCAGGCCGCCGGCGATTTCGTCGAGCAGAAGAAGCTTCGGCTCGATCGCCAGCGCCCGCGCCAATTCCAGCCGCTTGCGCTGCAAAAGCGTCAGCGTACGCGCCGGCACATTGGCCTTGTCGTAGAGTCCGGTGACGCGAAGCACGTCGCTGCAGCGCCGGTAGCTCTCGCGCTCGGTTGCTCCGCCGCCGAAGATGGCGCCGACCAACAGGTTCTCGAACACGCTCATATTGGCGAACGGATGGGGGATTTGATACGAGCGCCCGATTCCGAGCCGCGAGCGGCCATGCGGCGCCATTGCGGTGACATCGGCGCCGTCGAACAGCACTCGCCCGCCGGTCGGCGCCACATCGCCCGTGATCAGGTTGAACAGCGTGGTCTTGCCGGCGCCGTTGGGGCCGATAACGGCGAGCGCCTCGCCGCGCTCGACGGCGAGATCCACCGTATCCACGGCCTTGAGCGCGCCGTAGGACTTGGACACTGCTGTAAGTTGGAGCAGGACCGTCATGAACAACTTCGATCGGCCGATCCCGCCCATCCCCTGTCCGATCCGCGAGTTGAGGGACGGGCGGGAGCGGGAACCTGGTGTCTGATCAGCTAGCGAGCGTCAGGAATATTGAATTGCCGAGAACGGCCTGTCGAGCGGGATATTGGGCGCCGTCTTGTTAAAGGCGATATTCAGATCGTATTTCCATTTGGTGCCCTTCTCCCACTGCCCGCCGACAATCGGTGTCGTGCAGACGTTGGGCACCGGATTGGTCGGGCCGCCCTTCCAGGTGATCGGACCGACGATCGACTGGTAATCAGTCTGCGCAATCGCGTCGCGGATGGAGGCGGCATCGAGCTTCTTGGCGCGCTTGAGCACGTCGATCGCGACTTCGAGATTGGCGTGCTTGAAGCCGAGCGGCTGCGTCCATTGCTTGCCGCTCGCCTTCTCATAAGCGTCACAATATTGCTGCGCCGTCTCGCCGGTCAGGCTCGATTTGAACGGGTGATGGTGCGACCACCACACTTCGGTCGAGGTGCCGGCGCCGCGGTTGCCGAGCGCCTCGACCGCGGTCGGGAACAGCAATGCCTTCGGCGGCGTCATGATCTTCGGCCGATAGCCCTGCTGAGCGCATTGCGTCCAGAAAATCGCAAACTGCGGCGGATTGAATATGCCGCAGGCGATGTCCGCATTCATGTTCTTCAGCTTGGTGATTTGCGCGGTGAAATCGTCCGACAGCGGCGGATAGAGACCAAGGAAATTTACGTCGAAGCCGTGGCTCTTGATGGTCGCCGGCAATCCGTGCACCGGATCGCTGGCTGCGATTCCGTCCGGATCGTTGGTGAGCATCACCCCCACTTTTTTGTTGGTCGGAATGGTCAGCCACATCTCGGCGAACATGTTGGCGACCTGATCGAAGCCCCAGAAGAAGTGATAGGTCCACTGGAAGCCCTTCTTGGGATCGCCCTTGCGGCCGAAGAACCAGGACTGCCACGGATCGTCGGAGGTGATGCACGGCACGCCGTTGAGTTCGCACTGGTCGGCGACCGGATTGGTGGTGTCGCCGGTCGACGAGGCGACCATGATGTCGACACGGTCGTTGTTGATCAGCTGCGCGGCCACTTCCGAGGCGCGGTTCGGGTTGGACTGGCTGTCGCGATTGAGAATCTGAACCGGATGCTTCTCGCCGGCAACGACGATGCCGTCCCCCAAAAACTTGCTGACTCCCTCGGCGACCCATTTCGACGGTTCGCCGAACGCGGCGATCGGGCCGGTTTCCGGCGTGATCATGCCGATCTTGATCGCGCGAGGTGCCGAGCGCGACGATTGAAAGGTCCAGGGCGAAGTGATGGCGGCGGCGGCCACCAGCTTAAGCAACCTGCGGCGGCCGTGATCGACCTTTGCGCGGCCCCCGGTCCGCGGTGCTGTCGACTTGGACTTCATAAGCCGTTCTCCCTCTTGGCGAATTCTGATCGTCCCACATTGGCGTCCCGTGGGATTGGCCCCACATCATCGCAGACTGAAGGTCGCGACGCCACACTTGATAGCCCGCAATTGTGCCGCACAAGCAGGCAAAAGCCGCGATTAATACTGGTTGCTGCTGCTGACGCTGGAGCCTCGGCCGGGCTGCCGGCGACCGGCCAGCCAAAGCGATGGCGCGCCTTAAGCCAACGATAACCGGTCCATGCTACGAGGCGCACCGCTTTAGCGAATATTGGACCACGCGCCGATGCATCGAAACGGCAGTCTCCCGGCCCTTTGCGCCCTCACCGTCCTTCTGTCGTGCTCAGGCGCGCTCGCCATTGAGGCCGCGGCCGACGGGGCAAAGCCTTACGTCGTGCAGGGATCGACGACGTTTACGCACCGGGTCATGGAGCCGTTCGGCAACGTCATCGAAGCCTCCAGCGGGCATAAGCTGAGAGTCGTACCGACAAAATCGAGCCAGGGATTGCTCGCTCTGTTTGAAAGGCGCGCCGATTTCGCGATGATCTCCGGGCCGCTGAAAAACGAAATCGCCGATCTTCGCAAGACCAATCCGGACCTGCCGTTTGGCCAGCTGCAAACTTTCGATATTTCGGCCGTGCACATGGCCTTTGCCATCAGCCGCGACAATCCGGTCCACCAGGTGAGCGATGCGGACATGCGCCGTATTCTGCTCGGCCAGATCACGAATTGGCGCGAGGTCGGCGGTCCCGATCTGCCAATCAGCATCGTGATGGTTGGCGAAGGCGGCGGCGTGCAGGCCTCGATCGAAAATGAATTCCTCGGCGGTCAGCACATCAAAGCCGCCAAGCCGATCCTGGTCCAGGGCAGCGCGCAGGTGGTCAAGATCACCGCGATTGTTCCCGCCGCGATCGGCCTGTCCCAGACCGGCATCGTGAAAAACTCGAACTGCGCTGAACTCAAGACGCAAACTGAGATCGCGCAGCACCTTGCACTCGTCACGCTCGGCGATCCAACGCCCGAAATGCGCAAGGTCATCGATGCGGCGCGCAAGGCGATGAGCAAGGCGTCGGCATCGCGCTAGGCTTTTTGATCTGGATCAAAGCTGCGGGCCGCCAAGGCGACATAGTCGATCGCGTTCAATAGCGATCGGGTCGCCCCATGAATTGCCGATCTTTCATTGCGTCAAGCTCGGGCCTGATCGGCAGCGCGCTGTTGCTTTCGGCGCCGGGCAGTCACGCCGACACGGGCGCCCTTTCGGTCCGGGCAACGCCGGGTGGCCCGTGGATTACACCGAACGGCCAGTTCTTTGTCTATTCGCAGATGCGCACGCCGACCAAGCTGCCGTCGAGCATCGATATCGACGGTCTGGTCGTTTCGCCGGCTCGTTATGCGGTGAACGAATTGGCCGCCATGCCGGCTGTTACGCGATTGATGACGCTCGAATGCTTTGTCAATACCGCCGGTGGCTCATTGATCTTCACATCGCACTTTCAAGGCATTCCGTTGGCGCCGCTCTTCGAAAAGGCCGCGATCAAAGCCAATGCCAAGGCGGCACGAATTGAAACGAGCGACGGCCATCCGCCGTTTCTGCTGCCGCTTGCCGAATTGCAAAGACCGTCCACGATGCTGATCGGGAAATTCGGGACTGACGATGTGCCGGTGCAGCACGGCAGTCCCTATACCCGCCTATTTATTCCGGGCGCGGGCGGCAATCATCATCCAAAGTGGGTCACGCGCATCAGCTTCGTCGAGACACAGGCCACGGCTCACGATGCGCCGCCGATGGCGGGCTTCCTGTCTCCTGCCCCGCCGGAAGGGCGCGGCTCGATGTCGGGGATAGTGCTGACCGGTTACGCGTTTAGCGGACCAGAGCCGGTCGGAAAGGTCGAGTTCAGTACCGACGACGGTACGACCTACCGCTCGATGCCGCTGCCCGTGCAACCCGATCCGAATGTCTGGCTGACCTGGGAAGTCACCTGGCGGCCACCGCAGCCTGGATTCTATGTGTTACGCGTGCGGGCCGCGAGCGCAAGCGGACGAAAGCAGGACATTCCAGGTGTGATTGCCGTTCAGGTGAGCTGAACAGATCGCCTTTTCATCTGCGAACGCCAGGGAGAGGACAATGCTAAGGCGAGTGATTCTGGGACTTGCCACGATTGGCGCAGTCTCACTTGGCATCGTCTTCGCACTGGCGCAGCCGAAGCAAACGGCAACACCTGACCTGGACCGGGCATTCAAGCTCGGCGTTCCCTATACCACCTTCAACATGAGGACCGCGCATGGCCTGGAACGCGGCTGCAACGCGTGTCATGGCGAGAAGCTTGCCGATGTCGTGAGCAGGCTTGCCGTTCCCAGGCCCGCACCGGAGTTGCACGGCAATTTTACCACCAGCTACGGCATCCCGATGCGGGTTGAGGATTGCCTGATCTGTCATGGCAAGGCTTTCGCCGGCGACATGCATTCCGTCCATCTTCACTCGAAGGTTTTTGCCTCTCTTCAAGGTAGCTGCGATTCATGCCATGCGATGCAAAACGGGCAGTTTATCCTCTACGACGACGAGACCCGCTATAGGGTGCTGAACGGCGTTACGCGATCGCCGCCCACACCACCGTTTACCCAGCCCCAGTGATGATGTCCCCAACCAGATTGGCCGACGTGTCGGATGCCTCGCAGAGCGCGGCTTCGATGGCGCGGATCTGAGACAGGAAATTCACGGGCCTCTCGGAGGTGAGGTAGAGAGCGCGTTCCTCCAGGACATGGCAGCCGGGATGCGCGATTTCGAACTCGGACAGTCTCTTGTCGCGGGCGCTGATCAAGTCCTCAATCTGCGGCCGGAACATACCCAGGATCGCCGTCACCCAGCGGTCGAGACCGCCAGATGGGCGTGCTGGCCGGGACCCGAGTTCGTTGAGCATACGGATCATTGCGTCCGCACCGAACCAGGTTTCGCCAGTGACCCAGTGATTGGTGGTGAACATCCGGATGATGTTTCCGGAGGCGTCCATCGATACTCCAACGAGATGTGAGAGCGACGCCGTCTCGCCGGATTTCACGGTGAGCCTCGGCTCACATCCGGGCTGGTTGCTGGTTCGCAGAAAGATATGGAAATGCCCATGCTCGCCTGCAGTGCGCTCACCTGCCGCATGGGAGTGATAATAGAATTGGCAACTGGGACCGACCGCGTCGCCGGCCGGGTAGTGCGTCCACTCGATGACCGATGCAGCGTCGGCGATCGCCGCCGTAACTGGATTGATGCCCCGCTCCGCGAATGCCGCGAGACAGGCAGTGGCGTCCGCAGCGGCCCGATACATCGCCCCCAGTTCGTCGTGCCTCAACGTTGCGAGCCGCTGCGCACTGGCATCACTCGCCCGTACCGCAATCTGTGAAGACGCGTTCAAGCAGAGCGCCAATCAGGACCGGGACGGAGCGCATGGATTGGCTGGCGTCGACGGGGCTGATGACGGGGCTGATGTGCCCGAAGCGGGCCCGCATGGCGCGTTCGGCGCATCGGCGCTACCCGCCGGGCGGCTTGGCGCGGATCCGGATGAGCCCGAGCCCGCTGGGGCGGCGGGAGTCATCGGCTGTCCCGGTCCGCAAGGATTGCCCGGCGCGCACGGATTTGTCGCCTGAGCGACCTGAATGGTGCTGACCGCCGCGGCTGCCGGCGCTGGCGCAGTAGCGGCAATGGCCGCAGCGATGCTCGACAGGCCGCCCGCGAGAAACGCGACTTTGATTTTGGCTTGCATCAATTTCTCCTGCTGAAGTCAGCTCAAACGCAGGCTGACGATATCGATCTCATCGACACGCGACGCCGTCTCCGGTTCGGTCAATTGCTCGGCGGTCAGTGCGCCGCCATGCGCGCGCTCGAAGCTGTTGCCGACGATGAACCCCAAGACCGCTATGACGACGAGTATGCCGATCACTGCCCAAGTCGGAATTCCCAGGAGGCCACTCAGGGTCTGCCCTTGCGGCCCTGCGCCCGCCAGATAAAAGGCCTTCATCGGCTCGAAGAATGCCGCAAACAATGCGGTGCCGAAGACCATCCCGACCATGAAGAACAGGCCATCGAGCCGACCCGTTGCCAGTCCGACCGCCGATGTGCCGGGACAATAGCCGCCAATCGCCATGCCGCCGCCGATCAGCGCGCCGCCGGCCACCATCGCCCAAAAATAGGTTGTCGGAATGAAGATGCTGTTTGCAGCCAACAGCCCAGTCGCGGCCGCGGCAGCAAGGCCAATCGCGGCTACGATAATCGCCGTGAACATCACCTTGAAGACGGACCAGTCGGTAAAGCGAAATTGCGCGGTTAGTTTGCGCGGACTGCCGAACCCGGCATTCTCCAGCACATATCCGAACAGCAGGCCGCTCAGCAGTCCGGAGGCAAATCCGGCATCATTCAGGGGAAAGGTCATGCCCACGCCCTCCGCACCAGCCACCCAATCGCGATTCCGCTGATGAAAAAGGCAATCAGGAAAACAAACGCCGCGACCGCGAGCGGAGCCCCGCCGGACAGCCCGAGGCCGCTGGTGCAGCCGCGCGCCAATCGCGCGCCGAAGCCGGTCAGCATGCCGCCGCCAATCGCACATGCGATGCGTCCCGCACCACTGAGCCCGGGCGCTCCATCAAGCTTCCATCGGAAGCGACCGCCCGCAGCCGCGGCAAGCAGCGCGCCGAGCATGACTCCAACGATCTCCCAGGTGATCCAGTCGGCAAGCGGATGGGTGGGGCCTCTGAGAAACGGACCCAGATAGGGATTGGCTGCGGTCGCCGCTCCAAAAACCTCCCCGCCGAACCATGCGGTCAGACGTGTGACGAAGCCGCTCGCGCCCAGACCGTGCCCTGTGAGCAAGAAGCTCATCAACAGAACCAAGCCAAGCGCAATTCCCGCCGTGAGCGGCGGCCAGAACGGGCGGATATTCATCTGCGAACCCGAGTGTTTTGTATGCGCAGGATATGCAGATGATCGGCACACCGTCCTTGATCGAGATCAAATGTTTCCGTCGTCAAGGGCAGTATGTTTATTCCATCCAATTCGTCTCGAACTCCGGAAGCAACAGCAATGAGAAAGATCGTTAGCCAATTAGCGCTGGCCGCGGCAATGTTCGGACTGTCCGTGGCAGGATATTCGCCGCTCTTCCCGCTCCCAGCGGCAGCGCAAACCGCAACGTCATTGCCGAGTTCACTCGTGACTGCGCAGTGGCTGCGCGCTCACCTGGATCAGGTCACCGTCATCGATATTCGAGACACCATGCAGCGCCTTACCGCCGAGCCGAGATTTAACGTCGACGCTGCCGGCAAAAAGACCCTCGCAGAAACCGGCGGCCACATTCCCGGGGCCATCTCCGTCGATTTCACGAAAATCAGGCAGACTCGCGTCGTCAATGGCGTGAACCTGACCGCGATGATGCCGACCAAGGAAGCATTTCAGAGCACGATGGATGCCGCCGGCCTAAAGGCGCAGCGGCCCATCGTCATTGCCGCAGTCGGCGACACCGTTGAATCCCTGGACATGGCGACCAGGCTGTTTTTCCAGCTAAAGTACTTTGGCGAGGACAACATTGCTGTGCTCAATGGCGGCACCAATGGTTGGCTCAACGCCGGCTATCAGATCAACAGCGCTCCCATCAAGGCGAGCCCTGGCGATTGGGTAGCCACCGCCGAGCGCAGGGACATTCTTGCAACGACCGAAGACGTCAAAGCCGCAATCGGAGGTCATTCAATCCAGCTCGTCGATGCGCGTCCGACGGCACAGTTTTTTGGGATCACAAAAAGTCCAGTGGTTACTGCTGCCGGGCACGTTGAAGGCGCCCGTTCCTTTCCGACGGAAGTGATAACACGGCCCGCAGGCGGCGCGCAGGAGTTCCTGAGCGAAAAGCAGTATCGAACAATCCTGCAGCAACTGCAGATCGACCCTGATCGGGCATCTATCTCGTATTGCAATACCGGCCACCTCGGTTCAGGGGCCTGGTTTGTGATGCATGAAATCTTCAAGAACCGGACGGCGAAGCTTTACGCAGGCTCCATGAACGAATGGACGCATCTCGGCAATCCCGTCATCGGCTTGCAGTAACAGTCGGCGGGCATAACGATCCCGGACCTGGAACCGAAGACCGGATTTATTTCCACAGCTCCTTGGTCGCGAGCCGCGCGCCGGCGGAGAGCGCCTCAAGCTTCGCCCATGCGATCTGCGGATGGATACGGCCGCCGAGGCCGCAATCCGTGCCGGCGATGACGTTCTCACGGCCGACGACCTTGGCATAACGCACGATGCGGTCTGCCACCACCTGCGGGTGCTCGACGATGTTGGTGGCATGGCTGACGACGCCCGGTATGAGCATCTTGCCGTCGGGCAGCTTGACGTCCTGCCAGACGCGCCATTCGTGTTCGTGCCGGACATTGCCGGCCTCCACCGAATAGGCGCCGGCGTTGACGCTCAGGACGAGGTCGACGATGTCGGCCAGCGGAATGTCGGTGCTGTGCGGGCCGTGCCAGCTGCCCCAGCAGATATGAAAGCGGATACGATCCGCCGGCAGTCCGCGCAGCGCATGATTGAGCGCTTCCATGCGCACGTGCTCGAATTTTTTGAATTCCCTTAGCGGCGGCTCCGGATTGATCATGTCCCAGTTGTCCGGCAGGCTCGGATCGTCGATCTGCAGCACGATGCCGGCATCGACGATCGCCTTGTACTCATCGCGCATCGCATCGGCCGCGGCGAACAGAAATTCCTCCTCGGTTTTGTAGTAAAGGTCGACGCCGCGAGCGAAGCTGCCTGGCCCGATCGAACACATGAAGCCTTCTTCCGCGCCGGTCGCGGCCAGCGCCTTCTTCAGATTGTCGATGTCGGCTTGCAGCGTCGCTTGGCCGGTATATTTGATAGGCCCGGTGCAGGCTGGCCGTCCCACCGGCCGGCGCGCCGCGCTGCCCATCAGGCTGCCGCTCGATTCCGGATCGAGATAAAATTCGCCGAACTTCTGCCAGTCGCGGCGATTGGCAAACGATGTGAGTGCGACGTCCGCGACGGTCGACTTCTTGTGCTGCGTTTCATGCGCTGCAGTGGCCGCCCTGCCGGCGGGAGAAAACCCCGACATGCGGGCGAAGGCATAATTCCACCATGCGCCGTAGTCGTAGGAACCCGCAACCGGCTTGCCGAACTCGCCATCGTCCGGGATGTCGACGCCGAGTGAACGCTGCTTCTTCACCACGTCGGCAACCGACGCGGCCAGCACCTGCGCATACGCAGCGTCGTCTCCCTTGGCCTCGCCGATGGCGATGGATCTGCTCAGGGCGATCAGATCGGCCGGACGCGACAGGCTGCCGGCATGCGTGGTTAAAATGCGATCCGTGCTTCGTTTCACCGCATCCTCCCCGTTTGCTTCGCGATATCTTGCTTGCGGGAGGATGCTAATCTAAGCCACAGAACCGATCCAGGCGGGGAGGATTGCAATGCGACGGCTCATAGCGTTCGCCGCGGCAGCCATGCTGGGCTTGGCGCACATCAGTGGCGCGGCGGCACAATCGGCCTACCCGTCGCACACGGTGCGCTTCATCCTACCCTATGGGGTCGGCAGCGCCACCGATACGGCTGCGCGGCTGTTCGCGGACGGGCTGAGCAAGCTGTGGGGTAAGCCGGTGATCGTGGACAACCGGCCGGGCGGCGACGGGCTAGTCTCCCTCAGCGCATTTGCCCAGTCCAAGGACGATCATGTGCTGTGGTTCGGCCCGGCCGGCGCGTTCACCGCACTGCCCTACATGCACGATACGCTGCCGTTCGATCCGTCGCCCAACATGAACCCGATCGTCAGCGTCTCGGTCGTCGTGCTTGCGGTATCGGTGCCGGCATCGCTGAAGATCGACACGGTCGCTCAACTGGTGGCGCTGGCGCGGTCTGAGCCCGGCAAGCTCAACGCCGCGGCGGCAAACGGCATTTCGGATTTTTTGCTGTTCGGCTTCTTCAAGAAACAGGGCCTGCAGGTCGCCGAGGTGCCGTACCGCGACGTCATGCAGGCGCCGCCGGATATGTTGGCCGGCCGCCTCCAGGTGCTGTCGACATCGCTCGCCGTACCGCAGCCGCTGGCTAATGCCGGCCGCCTCAAAATCCTGGTGGTGACCAGCAAGCAGCGCGCACCGAGCCAGCCCAACGTGCCCACCGCGATCGAAGCCGGCTTTCCGGACCTGACGTTTGAAAGCATCGGCGGCGTGTTCGGCCCGCCCAGCATGCCGGAAGCATTGCGCAATCGCATTGCGGAGGATTTCCGCAAGGTCGCCGCCGCCAATCCTGAGATTGGCAAGAAACTCGCCCTCACCGGGCAGATCATGTCGCTGCGCAGTCCCGCCGAATTCGCCGCGGCGATCAAAGAACAGCGCGTCACGCTCACCAGCCTGGCCCAGACGCTCGGGCTCAAGGCGGCGACGCATTAGGCCCCGCCCGACGCTTGCCCGCCCTTTGCGGCTGATGTTAAGTCGTCTTGCGAACTTATTGGGGGGCAAAAATGCGCGTCGCTTGCGTTGCGCTTTCATTGGTTGCGACTTTGGTTGGTGCAGCCGGTGTCCGCGCCCAGCAATTCATCGTTCCACAGGTCAAGACCGAGGAAGCGACCACCGGCAATCCCAGCCAAGCGCCATTCAAATGGGCCGGCCTGTTGCTCATTCCGACGCCGACCCAGAAACAGCCGGGGCTGTTATCGGGCTGCACCGCGCAGTTCATCGCGCCTCAGGTCCTGCTCACCGCCGGCCATTGCATCAAGGACCTTGAAACCAACCCCGCCGGGCCGTGGTCTGATCCGACCAAAGGCACGTTCTGGCTGCAGTACCAGAACAATCAAGGTACGGCATTCAAGATCGTCTGCGGCGCCGCCAACCCATCGTGGACGCTGCCCGCTAACTATAGCTCTATGCCGGCAGCGCAGCAGACGGCCGCTTTTGCCGCCGCCATGCAGCACGACTTCGCGATGATCCTGGTCGACCGCAAGAGCCCGACGGGAGTCATGCCATACGAGCTCGACTGGAAGGGCAAATACAAGTTCGTTTGGAGAGTAGGATATCCAGCCGACATTCTCGGCGGCGCCATTATTCAGCGCGTCGGGGGGGTCCTGTTTCCTGCCGATACGATTCCACTGGGGACATGGTCGCAACCGAACTTGGTGGTGCAATGGGGGCCGATTACCGATGCCACCCACGGCATGAGCGGCGGCGCATGGGTGGCGAACCTCAGCAGCACCGAAGCGGACGGTAAAAACGTACTGGTCGCGGTCACATCGGGCGCGCCGCCAGGCCCCAAACGGCTCGGCAACACCCAGCAATTTCCCGGCGGGACATTTGCGGCCTATCTCACAGCCGCCGAATTCAATCCGCTGCTTGCCTTCGTGTCCGGCGGCTGCAAAGGCGGCGGCACGCAGTCTGCCGGCGGGCCGGGGCCCGGGCCAGGATCGGGACCGGCGCCATCGTCGCAAAGCCCGCCCGGCGGCCAAATCACGCCGAACGCGCAGTAGCCGGGCTGCCGCAACTCGCCCGCGGCATTCCCCTGGCGCTAGTTCGCCTGTTTCCAGGTCTGTTTGATCGGGCCGGGCGTACCCGCCGGGGTCTGGTTCGCAATGGTCAATTCATTGCCTTGCACCTGCACGAACCGCTTGAATGTGCGGCCGCTCGCATTGCGGGCGCCGCCGCTGCTCCCATCGATGTGAATGCTCATCGTCTTGTCGGCATCGTCGACCGTGTAGGTGCCGAAATATGCGATGTTCCTGGCGCCTCCATCGCTGATCACAATAACCGACAGATGTCCGGAAGCATCCAGAAACATCGAACCTTGCGGCGCGGCGCCGTACGGCGTTCCACCCTCATTGATGGTAACCGAAACGAGTTGCCAATGGCCGACGAGCTGCTCCTTCAGCGGCTTGGCCGCCGACTGAGCCGGGGCCGGCGACGTGAGCGCCAGGACCAACAGCAGCGGCATGCAGGCGCCAATTCCGCGCACGTTAAACTTCATAATACGACTCCCGTGAATGAGCCCGATCAATCAATCGGCGTAAAATGTAGTGTGGAATACGGCGGCCGCCAACACTTCCTGCATCACCGGTGCGCCCTTGAGGCAATTTATACACCCTGGACCGCGGAATGGTCGAATTTGCGGCTCGTCGCCGTTATGATCGGCACGCAACTTTGCCCAAAGCAGGCCTCGATGAGTGTCCGCGACGAGCTCGAACCGATCGAAACCGCAAGCCGCGAGACGCTACAGGCGTTGCAGCTGAAACGGCTGAAGACGACGCTGCAGCACACCTATGAGCGCGTCCCGCATTACCGGCAGAAATTCGATGCCGCCGGCGTGCATCCTGGCGACCTGAAAGAGCTGTCCGATCTCGCCAAATTCCCGTTCACGGCAAAAGACGATCTGCGGCAGAATTATCCATTCGGCATGTTCGCGGTGCCGATGGCGGACATCGTGCGCGTGCACGCCTCAAGCGGCACCACCGGCAAATCGACCGTGGTCGGCTACACGCGCGCTGACATCGACACCTGGTCGCAGCTGATGGCGCGTTCGATCCGCGCCGCCGGCGGCCGCTCCACCGACAAGGTTCATGTTGCCTATGGTTATGGCCTGTTCACCGGCGGACTGGGCTTCCACTACGGCGCCGAATACCTCGGCGCCGCCGTGATCCCGGTCGGCGGCGGCTTCACCGAACGGCAGGTACAGCTGATCGTCGACTTCAAGCCCGACATCATCGTGGTAACGCCGTCCTACATGCTCGCCATCGCCGACGAATTCGAGCGGCAGGGTTTCAAGCCGCGCGACTGCAGCCTGCGCATCGGCATGTTCGGCGCCGAACCATGGACCGACAGCATGCGGGCGGAAATCGAGCGGCGGATGGGCCTGCAGGCGCTCGATCATTACGGGCTTTCCGAGCTGATCGGCCCCGGCGTAGCGCAGGAATGTCCGGAGAGCCGCGATGGCCTGACAATCTGGGAAGATCATTTCTTTCCGGAAATCATCGATCCCGACAGCGGCCGCGTTCTGCCCGACGACGCGCCGGGTGAGCTCGTTCTCACCTCGCTCACCAAGGAAGCGATGCCCGTGATCCGCTATCGCACGCGTGACCTGACGCGGCTGTTGCCGCCCGGATCGAGGCCGATGCGCCGCATCGAACGCGTCAAGGGCCGTTCCGACGACATGCTGATCGTCCGCGGCGTCAACGTGTTTCCTTCCCAGATCGAGGCCGTGCTGGGTCGCGAGCCGCAGCTCGCGCCGCACTATCTGCTCGAAGTTCGCCGTCCGCACAGCCTCGACGAGATCGATGTTTTGGTCGAAATGCGCCCGGAGCTGTCCGGCCAAATCGGCGCCAGGGACATCGCGGCGCTGGCGCAGCGAACGGCGCATCTCATCAAGGCCTATGTGGGCATCACCGCAACCGTGAACGTTCTGGAGCCGGGAACGATCAAGCGCTCACAGGGCAAGGCGAAGCGCGTGATCGACCGGCGCGGTAAAGCTTGATCGAGGCCTTCATGGGGACCGTACGATGAGCATTGACGCCGACGCGGCCGCACGTTGTCTGCGCACCGCGGGCCTCGACGAGGCGGCCGTCGTCGATTGGATAGCGGCATTACCGGATGGTCAAAGCTTCGACGACCAGCCGCGCGGCTACCCGGAATTCTGGCAGATCAGCAACAGTCTTGTGGGACGCCTGCAGCCGAAGCCCAAGCGCAACCATGCCGAGGCCGCTGCTGCGCAATTGATCCTCGGCGCCGCCCGCGAGCAACGTGAACGATTCCTCAGCCTGCATGCCGAGGCGCTCTACGACAAATTGACCCGCAACCGCTCTCAGTTCATCCGCCTTGAAGACTTGGTCTTCGCCGCAGCCGCCGCTGTGCCCGGGCTGACCCCGACCGCCGCGGAAGTCGCCGCCGATGCAGAACACCTGCAACGCGACAAGGACGAAGTCGAAATCGATCAGGGCATCTTTCTCGCGCATGTCCTCGCCAGCGAAACCGCCGGGCGCCACCTCTGCCACGCCATGCTGTTGCCGCGGGCCGAGACAACCGAACTTCTGAAAAAGCTTCAAACTGACGGTCGCATCGATCTTGGTCCGGCGCAAGTCGAACGGCGCGGCAAGGCAACGGTTCTGACGGCAAAGAACCCTCGCTTTCTGAATGCCGAAGATGATTCGACGCTCGACGCCATGGAGATCGCCGTCGATCTCGCGATCCTCGATCCCGCAAGCGATGTTGCGGTGCTGCGCGGCGGCGCCGTCGATCATCCCAAATATGCCGGCCGCCGCCTGTTCGGCGCCGGTATCAACCTGACGCAGCTCTATCGCGGCAAAATTCCGTTTGTCTGGTTCCTCAAGCGCGATCTCGGCTTCGTGCATAAATTCTTCCGCGGCGTGGCGCGGCCCGACGCCATTCCCGACGACGTGCACGGCACCGGCATCGAGAAACCCTGGATCGCGGCGGTCGAAGGCTTCGCGATCGGCGGCCACTGCCAGATCCTGCTGACCATGGACTACGTGCTTGCCGCCAGCGACGCGTTCATGACACTGCCGGCGCGCAAGGAAGGCATCATTCCGGGCGCCGCTAATCTGCGCATGCCGCGCTTTACAGGCGACCGCATCACCCGCCAGGCCATTCAGTATGAGCGGCGGCTGGAATGCGACAGCCCCGAGGGCGGCCTGATCTGTGATGAGATCGCAGCACCCGCCGACATCGACCGGGCGCTCGACCGTGTGGTCGAACGGCTGACCAGTTCGGGCGCGGTGAGCGCCACCTCGAACCGCCGCGCCATTCGCATCGGCGTAGAGCCGCTCGATCTATTCCGGCAATACTTCTCCGCCTACGCGCGCGACCAGGCCTATTGCCATTACAGCCCGGCGTTGATCGCCAACCTGGAGCGCGAGTGGAACGCGCATAACAGGAAAGTCTGACACTGCGGCAGCGGACATCGTTGCATTATTGCAAAAACTCCCGCACATTGGGGCAGGACTGTGACTTGGTTCCAACGTGGAACTTGGGGGCTTTGAATGGCGAGCGAACAACAACCTGTTGCACCGAGTCCGGCGCAATTTAAGCTGACGAAGAGCGCGGTGTTTCCGCTGGTCGGCGGCCGCTCAACCTGGTCGCGCGAACATCTGCTGCCGATTTTTGTGACCTTGCTGGCCGGCATTGGGCTGTTTTTGGTGCCGTTTCCATGGCCCAAGCTGACGCTCGGCGGAAAGCCGGCACCGGCCGAGATCAACATGGCTTGGCAGGTTTTCTCGATCCTTGGCACCTACATCTCCTTCATCGTCTGCTACTACATCAATCAGATGTGCGGCCCCGCCAAACGCGGCTGGGTGCTGGCAGTGGTGGCGCTCTGTACCTTCCTGCTCCTCTCCTCGCCGTTGTGGCATTACTGGTACATTTTCTTCTATCAGGTGATCCCCGGCACGGCGCTGGAAAAGTCCTCAAATGCGGCGGCCAATGTTGCGGGCTATTTCTTCGGCACCGGGCTGTGCGAAGAAAGTTTCAAGGCCTTGCCGCTGTTCGGGATGGTGCTGCTCGGCGTGGTGCTGGGCTATTTCAGCCGCCGAACCAAAGGACACACGAGCGCGCTGCTTGCATTTTTGCGACGGCGCATCGCACTGAACGATCCGCTCGACGGCATCGTCATGGGCGTGGCTTCTGGAGCCGGCTTCTTCGTCAACGAAACGCTCTTGCAGTATGTGCCCAAGGTCATGAGCCAGGGCACGGTCCCCGGGCTGCAAGCGTTCCAGGGACTGGTGCTGCTCCTGGCGCGCGGGCTGCCCGAGATGACGGAACATTCCGCCTGGGCCGGGCTGTTCGGCTATTTCATCGGCCTCGCGGTGCTGCAGCCGCGCATGGCAGCGATCCTGTTGCCCATCGGCTGGTTCAGCGCCGCCGCTCTGCACGGCGCATGGGACGCCATCGGCAGTGTGACGAGTTCCGATACCATCATTGTGCTGTTTTTGATCGGCGATGGTCTCCTGAGCTATGCGTTGCTCGGCGGGGCGATATTCAAGGCCCGTGAGATTTGCCCGGGGCGCACGTTCGCACCTCTACCCGCAGCTGCGAAAGCTTAACGGGCGGCTTTCTAAACACAGCGAACGGGATGGCTTTCCGGGGGAGCCATCCCATTTCGATGCGCGTCATACGGGCGCGGGCCTGCACTAAGTGATTACCTTGCCGCAATCGCCTGCTAGCAGTCGGCACAATGCCACCACACGAGCAGGCCATGACTGATATTGCCGACCGCGCACTGACCAAAGTTCCTGAAGTCACCATCGTATTCTGGATTTTAAAAATCGCCGCCACCACGCTCGGCGAAACTGGCGGCGACAGCGTCACCATGACGCTGAACTGGGGCTACCTGATCGGCACCGCGATTTTCCTGTCGCTGTTCGTCGTGCTTGTCGTCTTCCAGATCGTTGCCAACCGGTTCCATCCCCTGCTCTATTGGGCGACGATCGTCGCCTCGACCACGGCCGGCACCACGATGGCGGATTTTGCCGACCGGTCGCTCGGCATCGGCTACACGGGCGGCTCGTCGCTGCTGCTGGCATGCCTGATCGCCGTGCTCGCCGTCTGGTACTGGTCGCTCGGCTCGATCTCGGTGACGACGATCAGCACGCCGAAGGTCGAAATATTCTACTGGCTGGCGATTACATTCTCGCAGACGCTGGGCACCGCGCTCGGCGACTGGGCGGCGGACGACACCGGCCTTGGTTATGGCGGCGGCGCCATGGTGTTCGGGGTCGGGTTGGCGGCGGTCGCCGCGCTGTATTTCTTCACCCGAATTTCGCGGGTGTTTCTGTTCTGGGCGGCCTTCATCCTGACGCGGCCGCTCGGCGCCACGGTCGGCGATTTTCTCGACAAGCCGGTGAACGACGGCGGGCTGGCCTTAAGCCGCCCGCTCGCCTCGGCGGTGATCGCGGCGTTCATCGTCGCATGTCTGTTCTTGCTGCCGCAGCGCGCGGGAGAGCACCCGGGCCACTCGGAAACTCCCGCGTGAGCGCTTGTCAGCCTGTGGCCGCTCGTGCAGCATTGACAAAGGTCTGGTCCGCCCTCGCACCGCTCAGGATGGACGCCAATGGACAGCCTTGCCGCCCGAAAATTTCGGCCTCCGCTCGGAGATGCGACCCGGTTTGTCGATCCGGAAACCTTTCCCGATCCGGGCCGCACGGCCGTACGCAACGCCATGGCGCGCGCCCAGAAGGCTCTCGCTGAAGACTATAGGGGCATCACCACCCCCGGCGGCGCGGCGCCATCCGGCCTGTTCCCGATCGTCAAGACCGGCATTTCGGTGCAGTCGATCGTCGACGCGGCGCAAGCGTTTACCGCGCTGCTGACGCCCGAGCAGCGCAAAGCCGTCAGCTTCGCCGTCGACAGCATTCAATGGCGCGCCTGGCACAACATGCATCCGTTCATCCAGCGCCACGGCCTCCTGCTGCGCGACATCGGCGGCCCGCAGCGCGAAGCTGCCTTGAACATTCTGCGCGCAAGCATGAGCGCCGCCGGCTACGACTGCGCCCGCGACGTGATGAAGCTGAACCATCATGCCGGCGAACTCACCGGCTACGCCAACGAATTCAACGAATGGTTCTACTGGATCAGCCTGTTCGGCGAGCCGTCATCGAGCACGGCTGGAGCGCCGTGGGGCTGGCAATTCGACGGCCACCATCTGATCGTCAACTGCTTCGTCCTCGGCGACCAGCTGACGATGACGCCCGACTTCCGCGGCTCGGAGCCGGTGACGGCGCGATCGGGCAAATATGCCGGCACGACCGTTTTTCGCGAGGAGGAAGCGCTTGGGATCGCACTCATGGCGTCGCTCTCCGCCGATCAGCGCAACACCGCCATCATCGGCGAAAAAATTCCGCGCGACGTCGTCACTACCGCGCAGGTCGACAACCTCGAATTGCCGCGAGCCGGCATCTGCTACGATGCGCTGACGACGCCGCAGCGCGAGCATTTTCGAAAGCTCATCGGGATCTACGTGGACCGCATTCGGCCCGAACACGCCGAGGTTCGCATGGCCGACGTCATGCGGCATCTGTCGCAGACGTTCTTCGGCTGGATCGGCGGCTTCGATGACAACGAGCCGTTCTATTACCGCATCTACAGCCCGGTGATCCTCATCGAATTCGACCATCTGCCAGGAATCATCTGGGACAATTCAGAGCCGACGCGCGACCACATCCACACCGTCGTGCGCACGCCGAACGGCAACGATTACGGCCGCGACCTGTTGCGGCAGCATTACGCCCGGCACGATCACTCCCATCCGGACTCCCCGCATCGCCGCGGGCAGGTCTGATTCTCATGCCGTTTGGCTTCGCCAGCCCCGAAAGTGCCACCACAGCACACCACCGATTCCCAAAATCACTGCGGCGAGCAGCACAAAGATAAACGCCGAATTCTCCACCCAGGCGATCGCCGGAATGCCGATCGCCATGATCAGGCCGAGCAGGCACACCTGCCACGACAGCACATGGACGCCTGCCGTGAACGTGCCGAGCGCGAGCAGCGTGAAGATGGTCAGCCCCGTGGTGCCGGCCGTGAACATGCGCTGCACGCTGTCCAGCAGCATGATGTTCATCACCACCAGAAACGCGAGCCAGTGCAGTACCTGTTTGACGATCAGCCATGCCCGCGCCCGCGTGTCGGGGGCGTGATGCCAGCCGGCGCCGACGCAGATCAGCGCGATCAGCGGCGCCAGAATTTCCCAGTAGCCGGTGATCGGTTTCTTGGAAAAGCTGATGTAGGCGACACCCAGCAAGGTGAGGATCAGCACGATGCTGAATGGCAGCTCCCTGATCCAGAAACTCAAGTGGTGTCCCCGCGGATGAACCGGTGGAACGCTGGAATGCGGGGCCGAATCCGTGTCGGCGGTGCTCATCGCGGTTACTCCAAACGATGGCGATCTGTCCTGTGACGCAAGACTAAAGCACACATTGGGCTAATGCCACCGTCCGCCACTCGGCCTCAAGGGGCCTTCGTCATTGCGAGCGAAGCGAAGCAATCCAGAGCGGCGATCAAAGTCCTGCCAGGCCGTTCTGGATTGCTTCGTCGCTTCGCTCCTCGCAATGACGATTAAACCCGCCGCACGCTTGTCAGTTCGCTGCCGCCCTGTTGTATCCGCGCCATCGCACTGGCCACCGGCTCGATCGCAACCGCCATGTGAAAAGCGTTGGCATGGATGAGGCTGCCGGCTCCGCGCGCGATGGCGACGTGGCCTTTCCAAAACAACAGATCGCCGCGCTGGAGGTCGGCATGATCGGCGGATGCGACGGTCGTGCCGACGGCCGCCTCCTGCATGTCGCTGTCCCGTGGGCAGGCAGTGCCGCAGGCGGTCAGCGCTACCTGCACCAGGCCCGAACAATCGAGCCCGAGCGCGGTCTTGCCGCCCCACAAATACGGTACGCCGACAAAGCGTTCGGCAACGGCGACGAAATCGGTTTCGTAGTCTTCGATGGGTTTGAGATGCTGTGCCGGGACGTAGCCTCCGGTTGACGCGACCGCCAGGCGATCCTCGATGCGCGCGACGGTGAGCGTTGCGCCAAGCGGCAACGCCGCGAGCGGCGGCAGCTTGATCGACGGGCCGGGAAACACCAGCGTGCGGAGCGCCGCGACTTTATGCGTGGCCGCCGCACCGAGCGGACCGAGCGCGCTTTCCGGCAGCCAGCCCACGTAACCGTCGGCGTCGAGCTGGCCCCACGCCCAGCCTTCGCCATTCGCGTCGTAGATCGTCACGCGCTCGCCCTTGAGCGCCTCGGTGAGGAGCGGCGCGTCGGGCCGCGGCGCGCTGCGCATCGGCGCCTGCGGCTCGATCACCTCGCGGCACTTGCCCTCGACGAAGCGCACCGCGTCGACCTTGCCTTGCAGATGTTTCGCCGCGAGATCGGGGCGGGCTGGCGTAACGCGGGGATCGAAAGCGTCCATGGCGGCGGGCGCCTCAGGCGTATCGCGCGGCGAGCAGCGCATAGAGAGCACGCGCCGATTGGCACTCGCCGCCCTCGGGCCGTCCCGGCTTGGCCGACGGTGTCCAGGCGAACACGTCAAAATGCAGCCAAGACTTGATCGTCACGAACTTGCGCATGAACAAGGCCGCGGTGATGGCGCCGCCCTGTCCCCCGCCGACATTGTTGGTGTCGGCGACCTTGGATTCGAGCATCGACTCGTAGGGCCGCCACAACGGCAGCCGCCACAGCGGGTCATTCTCCGCGGCCGACTGTCTCATGAGCGTCTCGGCGAGCACGTCATCATCGGTGAAGAACGGCGGCACATCGGGACCGAGCGCCACGCGCGCCGCGCCGGTGAGCGTGGCAAAATCGGCGATCAGTTCCGGCTTGTCTTCGTCGGCCAGCGCCAGCGCATCGGCCAGAACGAGCCGGCCCTCGGCGTCGGTATTGCCGATCTCGACCGTGATGCCTTTGCGCGAGGTGTAGATGTCGCGCGGCCGGAAACTCGAACCGGCGATCGAATTCTCGACCGCCGGGATCAACACACGCAGCCGCACCTTGAGCCCGCGCGCCATGATCATATGGGCGAGCGCCAGCGCCGTTGCAGCCCCACCCATGTCCTTCTTCATGTTGAGCATCGAGGAGTCGGGCTTGATGTCGAGGCCGCCGGTATCGAAGCAGACGCCCTTGCCGACCAGCGTGATGCGCGGATGAGAGGCCTCGCCCCAGGTCATGTCGATCAGTCGCGGCGCGCCTGCCGCCGCGCGGCCGACCGCATGGATCAGCGGAAAATTTTTGGTCAGCAGATCGTCGCCGACGATGGCGGAAATCGCGGCGCCGTGCCGCGCCGCAAGCTTGCGCGCGGCGTCTTCAAGTTCGGCTGGGCCGAGATCGTTGGCCGGCGTGTTGATGAGATCGCGCGCCAGCGTTACACCCTCGACCACACGATCGAGATCGTCACGATCGACATGCTGCGGCAGATCGAGGCTGATGTCGCGCGTCTTGGTCTTGCGGTAGCGGCCGAAGCTGTAGAGGCCAAGCGCGAAGGCCAGTGCCGCAAGCCGCGCATCGTGCGGCTCGTTGGCGAAGCGATACACGCCGTCCGGCAGATGCTGCGTCAACCGTCCGGGCAGAAACCGGTCGACTGTCTCGCCCTCGCCTTCCAGCCCGAACAGCACGCCGCCGAGGCCTTTCTGCCCCGGCAGCAGGAGATACCGCCCGGCCTTCGCCTCGAAGCCCGCCGCATCGGCGAATGCACTGGCCTCCGGACCCAGCGTCTTGCACACGTCGGCAAAGCTCGCCGCGGTGACGAACCAGATCGGGACCGCATCAGCGCTCCCGCGCGCAGTGAAAATCGGAGCCATGATGTTCCTGCTTTCGCGATGCAACGCTGCTAGCACAGCGCGCCGCGGTCTGTCATGCGGCGCAAGCGCACCTAAAGAGCCGATGACGTCCTTTGCGCCTGCACCTTGCCGTGGCGAATGCCATACAAAGCGTAAACGACCAGCCCGATCAGAAGCCAGGCGCCGAAGCGCAGCCAGGTATCGAGCGACAGGCCGAGCATGAGGAATACGGCCGCCAGCACACCGGGTGGCGCGACCACGTAAACCGCCGGCGTCCGAAACGGCCGCACAATGTCCGGATGAGTGATGCGCATGACGAAAGCGCACGCGCAAGTGACCTTGGCGCCGCGGCTACATCATTCCCGACATCGGCATCGTTCTGGCGTTAAGGTGTCCCATGATCCAGATCGAACCGATGATGATGAGCGCGACGATCAAAACACCGAAAGCAAGGGCCAGCACGTTATTGGTGTTATCCGGCGCAGTCGTCAGATGCATGAAAAACACCAGATGGACGCCAATTTGCGCGATTGCGAGCACCACCAGCATCACGACGATGCCCGGCCCCCAGATGAGGTCGGTATGCAGGACGTAGAACGACGCGACGGTCAACAGTGCCGCCAGCGCGAAGCCCATGAGGTAGCCCTGGATGCCTTCGCGAACCGAATGGTCGGCGGCTCCCAGGTAGCCGGAACCGGCGTCGCCCGGGTTGCCTTCGCCGTTGGCATTCCGCCCGTCAGTCATCGGCCCTCTCCTATGAGATAGACGATCGTGAACAGCGCCACCCAGATAATGTCGAGCATGTGCCAGAACAGATTGAAACAGACCAGTCTGCGCATGATGGCGGGACGAAATCCCTTGAAGAAGACCTGCGCCATCATCGTGCCGAGCCACAGCAGGCCGACGGTCACGTGGGCGCCATGACAACCCACGACGGCGAAAAACGACGACCAGAACGCGCTGCGCTGGGGTGAAGCACCTTGCGCCATCATCGCCGCGAAATCGTGGGCCTCAAGCAACAGGAACGAAAGCCCGAGCACACCGGTGACGAACAGGAAAACCTGAGTCCAGAGCTGATTGCGCGCGCCGGCCGCCACGGCTGACAGCCCGCAGGTGAAGCTCGAAGTCAACAGGCACGCGGTCTCGAGCGCGATGCTGAACGGATCGAACAATTGCGGTCCGGTGGGACCGCCGGCGGTCGCCGTCTGCAGCACCGCGTGTGCGGCAAACAGACACGAGAACAGCACGATGTCGCTGAGCAGAAACAGCCAGAAGCCATAACCGACGATGACCTCTTTGGACGCGGGACCGCCTTCGCCTTGGCCCGTTGCGTAATCGTGCCCGCCGCCGTCACCGTGCCCATGGCCGACTTTGTAGGGATCAAAGTCGTGGAGATGTGTTGTCCGCAGCGCTTCTGTCGTGCTCATGCCGGCTCACCCGCTTCGGCGTGGGCGGCAAGCCATTCCTCGCGCGCGTGCTGCGCGAGCCATTGCGCGCGCACGCGGCGGCGGGCGCGGTCGAGACGCGCCACCTCTTCGGCCGGAATTACGTATTCCTCGCGATCGCGCCAGGCAAACCGGACAAACACCACGTAGGCGCCGAACAGTCCCAGCACCACCATCCACCAGATATGCCAAATCAGGGCGAAGCCGGTGACGGTGCAGAAGAACGCGGTGATGAACCCGGTGGGACTGTTACGCGGCATCTCGATCGGCTTGTAATCCGGCTCGGCCACGAGTTGTTGGGTTTCGATGGCGCGGCGCTTGATGTCCCAATAAGGCTCTTCGCCCTGCACGTTGGGCAGGACCGCGTAGTTGTAGGCCGGCGGCGGCGAAGCGGTCGACCATTCCAGCGAGCGGCCGTTCCACGGGTCGCCGGTCATGTCGCGCAACGACTCGCGCCGGCGGATGCTGACGATGAATTGCATGATCTGGCAGGCCAGCGCGACGCACAGGACGATAATGCCGACGCCGGCCGCGAGCACCCAAGGCCGCCACGCCGCGACGTCGTAAGTCTGCAGGCGGCGCGTCATGCCAAGAAGGCCGACCGTGTAGAGCGGCACAAAGGTGACGTAAAAGCCCGCGAATGAAAACCAGAAAGCGGCCTTGCCCCAGCCTTCATGCAGGCGGAAGCCGAAAGCCTTGGGAAACCAGTAAGTGACGCCGGCAAAAGCGCCGAACAGTACGCCGGCGATGATCACGTTGTGGAAATGCGCGACCAGGAACATGCTGTTGTGCACCAGAAAATCGGCCGGTGGCACAGACAGCAACACACCGGTCATGCCGCCGATGACGAACGTCACTGTGAATCCCAGGGACCACAGCATCGGCGTGGTGTAGCGAATGCGGCCGCCATACATCGTGAACATCCAGTTGAAGATTTTCACGCCGGTGGGGACTGCAATAATGGCGGTGGCGATGCCGAACACCGCGTTGACGTTGCCGCCGGCTCCCATCGTGAAAAAATGGTGCAGCCAGACCAGAAACGAGATCAGACAAATGGCCATCGTCGCCAGGACCATCGAGCGATAGCCGAACAGCGGCTTGCCGGAAAACGTCGGAAACACCTCCGAAAAGATGCCGAACGCCGGCAGCACCAGGATGTAGACCTCGGGATGCCCCCAGGCCCAGATCAGGTTGACGAACATCATCATGTTGCCGCCGGCGGAATTGGTGAAGAAATGAAAGCCGAGGTAGCGATCGAGCAGCAGCATCCCCAGTGTGGCGGTCAGCACCGGGAACGCCGCAATTATCAGAAGATTGGCCGCAAGCGCGGTCCAGCAAAACACCGGCATGCGCAGATAGCTCATGCCCGGCGCGCGGATTTTCAGAATTGTGGTGACAAAATTAATCCCGGTTAGCAGCGTGCCCACGCCGGAAATTTGCAGCGCCCACAGGTAGTAATCCACGCCGACCCCGGGCGAGTAGCGCAGCTCCGACAGCGGTGGGTAGGGCAGCCACATGGCGCGCGAGAATTCGCCGATGACCAGCGAAATATTGACCAGGAGAGCGCCGGTCGCGGTGAGCCAGAAGCTGGTCGAGTTGAAGGTCGGAAACGCCACATCGCGCACGCCGAGCTGCAACGGAACGGCGAAATTCATCAGGCCGATCATCAACGGCATCGCCGCGAAGAAGATCATGATTGTGCCGTGCGCGGCAAACACCTGATCGTAGTGCTCGGGCGGCAGATAGCCGGCGTTGTGAAAAGCGAGCGCCTGCTGCGATCGCATCATCACGGCATCGATGAAGCCGCGCAGCAGCATCACCATGCCGAGCAACGTGTACATGACGCCAATCCGCTTGTGGTCGACGCTTGTTATCCATTCGTGCCACAGATACGGCAGGTGACCGCGAACGATGACCCACGCGATCACGGCGAGCATGACGAGAAATACGAAGGCGCCGGCGACCAGCGGTATCGGCTGATCGAACGGAATTGCGTTGAGAGTGAGTTTTCCCAACATATCAGCCGCACCCCGTTGAACTGACGCCGGGGCCGGCCCGGCCGCCCTTGGGACCGCCCCCCGGAGGCAGGTCGCGCTTGACGACAGCGGTGAACAGAGTCGGATCGGCGCTGCTGTACGTGAAAGGCTTCACGTCGCAGCTTTCGCGCAACAGATCCGAATAGCCGTTGCGGTCGAGTGCAGGCCCGCCGCCGTGCTGCGTGTCTGCGACCCAATGCTGGAAGTCGGCCTGCGACACGGCGCGCACGTTGAAATGCATGCCGGAAAATCCGTCGCCGCTATATTGCGCCGACAGGCCGTAATAATTTCCCGGATGGTCGGCCTGCAAATAAAGTTGCGTTTGCATGCCGTTCATCGTCGCGATCATGCTGCCGAGCTGCGGCACGAAGAACTGGTTCATCACGGTGGCCGAGGTGAGAAAGAAATGCACCGGCGTGCGCTCCGGAATCACCAGCTCGTTGACGCTGGCGAGGCGCTGCTGCGGATAGATGAACAGCCACTTCCAATCGAGCGAGACCACCTGCACGGTCAGCGGCGGCTCTTTCGAGGCGATCGGCTGATAGGGGTCAAGTTCGTGTGCCCCGATCCAGGTCAGGCCGCTGAGAAACATGATGACGAGGACTGGAATCGCCCAGACGATGAGTTCGAGTTGGCCCGAATAAACGAAGCTCGGCTGATAACGGGCCCTGGTATTGGAAGCGCGAAACCACCATCCGATCGCCACGAGAGCCACAATCGTGGGCACCACGATCACCGACATGATGCCGACCGCATTGAGCAGAATCATCGCGTCGGCTTCGCCGATGGGCCCCCGCGGCTGCAGCACGCCGCCGGCGCAGCCGCCGAGCGCGAGTGCCGGACACGCCGCGGCTGTGCGCACGAGCATGCGTGCAAAATTGGTTCGGGCGGCTGTTCGGACGCCACAGACGCGACCGTCCATCGGGATCCCATGTGGAAACGCCAAAGAGCATCCAGGGCTGGATGCTCTTAAAGGCCAATTTGGCGGCTCAAGGCGTCAATCGCCGATCCAGCCAAAGGTTCCCGAAGCGCCACGCTCCCGGGCATGCGCCGCAGACGGCGGCTTCGAAGGTTTCCGAAACTATCGGCGCTTATTCGGCCGCGCGCAGCGTGACACTATCGCGCGCGCTTATGGCGGCGCGGCTGCGCAGATCCAGTGCATTGATTGCGGCGCGCAGCTGCGCCGATGCCGGATTGATCTTGAGCACTCTCGCGATGACGTCAGCCGCCGCGCTGAAGCGATCGTTCATGCCCCACCATCGCGACAGCGCCAGGGCAAGCGCTTCCAGCAACGCCAGCCGCGATCTATCGTTGCCGTCGGTGCGAGCGTACGCCCAGAACATCGCGTGCAATTGTTGAATGCGCTGTTCGACACCCGCTCCGGACGGCCGATCCATCACGTCGAAGATCGGGTAATGGAAATAGGTCGGCAGGTCGGCGTCGGCCGGCAACCCGATATAGATGGATTCGGACTGCTGCTCCGTGCTCGTGCTCCAGAAAAAGAACAAATCGGCAGCGCCGGCAATGTCCTGATGAAGCGCCCTTGCGATGGCGCGTAGCAGCGCGCTGTTTGCAAAACAGCGATGACTCGTCAGGTCGCGGGCAAACTCCGCGATGTCGTTTTCGGTGTCGCAGATCAGAAAACGTGCTTCAGCTTGATCGCGCGAGTTGCGCGTGATGATGAACGGGTGATGACTGTTATGCCTGATCAGGGCGATCAGCTCATCATCAAGGTGCACCGCCGCTGTAGACGCCGGCCAAGATTCGCCGTCACCCGATTTGCCGTGCTGTGCCACCTGAGCCGGCGCAGCCTGCAACCGCTGCAGCAACTCCGACAGGAACGGCGTCTGCTTTTCTTCAGTGACGCGCGGCGTGTGCAGGATGTTCAGCAACCTGTTGGCGAGCGCATCCCGGTCCGCCAAGCTGAGAGGATGCGCCGTTTCCAGTGTCAAGAATGCCCCCAACTCTGGCGTCTCCAAATTGCCGTATGGCGCCAAGAACCGCTCCGCAACGAGCCGATCGCTGATCTGCCGGATCGCCGGCACGTACAGATCGTCGACCAGCACCAGCGTGCCCGGACTGCTGCAGGCGAGTGCGGTCGCGACGTCGGCGGCGAAGGCGTCCGGCGAGTGACCGCCATCGATGTGTATGAAATCGTGCGAGCCCAAGTTCAGTTCGTCGGCCAGCATCGGCAGCCTGCGAGAATCGGTCTTAAAAAATCGAAACCGTTCGGAAAACGTCGAGCCGAGATAGGCCGCCGCCGGCTCGGTGTAGCCGTGACTGCAATCGTCGATCGAGCTCACGGAGAGGCCGCCGTGCGTCAGCGCCATCAGCGCCGAGTGCCCGGCATTGAAGCCGATCTCCAGCATCCTGTGGCGGCCGGCCAGCGCCCGCAGAAACGTCTCCCGGCGCGCGCCGCGCCGCGGATCGGGCGGAGCATGAACGAACTCGCGCTGCTGATGAAAATAACAGAGGTTGCCTTCGAGCGGTTCGCCGGTGCCGGCCACGATCTCGTTGAGGCGGCGCAGATGAAACAGAAACGGCGCGGGCCATTGCTCGTAATTCGGATCGTACGCCGCCGCCAAAAACGATTGCGGCAGGTCGGTGCGTTGCACCGCGACGCCGAGATGCTCGGAAACGACACGGTGCGGGTTCTTGTGCACACCGCTGCAACGGAACATGTCGTTGGCGTCATAGGACATCCGCAGCGTTCTGATCTTCGTCTGTGGCTGCTGCCAGCGCACGAAATCGAAACTGAGCTGATCGCGCTTGGAGTAGCTGTGGATCTGGCGCCACCATTCGCAGCCGAACCGGATACAGGACGGCGTGTTGTGCCGCCTGATCAGAAAATTGGTGTGGTGCAGCCCGAAATCGCGCGGCAGTCCCGCGACCTGATAGGCGGTCATCTGCCGGCCTATGCGCCCCGGCGAGTCCAGAAGCCCGAGCGCCATCAAGGTCTCGCCTTCGGCAAAGATGCAAGTCCGCTCGCCGTGCGCCGGGAGCGCCATATCGGCATCGCCGAGCAGCTCCCGAATAGCATCGGCGCGAATACGATCGATCTGGCAATTGCCGTCGACCCAGACCGAGACCGTGTATTCCGCCGGCAGAAACAGGTGTGCCAGCGTCTTCAGTCGCCTCGCGTCCCTTTGCGGATCGGCAAAGACAGCCGGCATGGTGCGCAGCTGCCATGGCAGCGGCGCCGCTTTGACCGCGCTGTCGGCGAAAAGAAAATAACCGATGCCCGGATCGGGATGCCGGATCGGAACGGGATCGTCGTAGGCACCGAAGATCGCCGTGTAGACTGCGATTTTCTCAGTCACAAGTTGCCTTGAGCCCAATGGCCGTGCGACGCCGGTACCCTGCTATAGCAGAGCATCCGCGCCGACGCGACCGCCGCGGCCCCGGATGGGGACGGTTCTCAGATGCGATAAACCAGGCCCCGCCATGGCAGCATCGGGCCGGGCCGGCTCATTCCCACGGCATCAGCGAGGCGTGGATCACGTCCGGCTTGCCGCCCGGCAGGCTACCGACTGACCTGATAGCCAAGTCCACATCCTTGAGCCCGAACCGATGAGTGGTGATCTTCTCCAGCGGAAAGCGCTTCGAGGCAATCTGCGCCAGCGCCAGCTCGCAGGCCTTGTAGCTGTGGCCGCGGGCGGAGTGCATGGTGATGAACTTCACCGTGAATTTCTCCAGCGGGAAATTCGGAAACTGCGCAAGCTCGCCCTGCACCACGATGGTGCCCCCCTTGCGCTTGAGCGCCTCGATGCCGAGCAGGATCGGGATCGTGCCGGCGCCGGCCGTGCAGTCGAGCGAGACATCGACGCCCTTGCCGCCGGTGATCTCCATGATGCGCTGGAGCGGGTCTTCCTTCTGCACGTCGATGACATAGTCGGCGCCGAGCTCCTTGGCGACCTTGAGCCGTGCGCCGTCCTTGGAGGTGCCGGTGACGATGATCAGTGAAGCGCCGGCCTGTTTGCAGATCACGGTCTGCGACAGGCCCTGCTGTCCCGGTCCCTGGATCAGCACCGTGGAGTCGTAACCCACACCGCCGTCGAACAGCGACCACTCCACCCCGTTCGCCATCGGCGTCACCAGGCCGGCAAGCTCGGCGGATACGCCCTTCGGCACGTGATGCAGCACCGCGTTCCAGGGCAGATAGACGTATTGGGCAAACCCCCCATAGAGATGCGGCGGCTTTTTCGCCGAGGTATAGCCGTAGCGGATGGCGTCCGGATTGGTGCGCCAGTTGGTGTTTTCGCAGTGCCGATACTGTCCGGCGTGGCACCATTCGCACTTGCCGCACATGACGTAGTGTTCGACAAAGACGAGATCGCCTTCCTTGAATCCCTTGCGGTTGGTGAACTCGCGACCGGCCTTGGCGATGACGCCGATATTCTCGTGCCCCATGATGACGGGGTCGGTGGTCGGCGGATGCTGGTAGAGCTTGACGTCGGTACCGCAGATGCCGCCGACCTCCATCTTCATCAACGCGGCGTCTGCCGCGATGTCCGGCATGGGATACTCGCGGATCTCTGTCTTGCTCGGCCCGGTTCGCACCGCCGCCAATACTTGCTCGGCCACTGAAATCGCTCCTTACCGCTTTCGGGTCATTAGACTATGAGGCTTCAAAGCCAATATATAGGCCGATGTCCAGCCCGTTCGAGATGATGCGTTCGCGCAGGCGTGCTGCCGATGAGGCCGCACCCGAGCGCGTGCGCGCCTGGACGCAGACGCGCTTCAAGCTCAGCGAGGACGAAACCGTGATGGTGTCGGAGGTTGCGTGCGGCGTCCCGGGCTGCCCGCCGATCGAGACCCACGTGGTGTTTTGGACGGCGGTGGGCCGTCATCATTTCAAGGTGTTCAAGCCGCTCGCCGAGGTGGCCGAAGGCGACCTGCCTCCGGCCTTCATGAAGAATGCCCTTACCTGGATCGAAGGCGCGGAGTGCAGCTGCTGCTGACGTCCGAAAGCACCGACCGGCGGCATCGGCCTCTACGCAGAATGGGCAAAATATTCTAGCCTTGGTCCTGGCGCCTCCCGGCGGGACGGTCGGCGTTCAGCACATGGGTATCGTCATGACACTTGCGCGGCGGCGATTTCTGCACCTGGCAGCGAGCGCTGTCACAACCACGGCCCTTCCTCGTATGGCAGCGGCGCTCGATTATCCGGCGCGACCGGTGCGCCTGATCGTCGGCTTTCCAGCAGGCACCGGGCCCGACGTGATCGCCCGCCTGATCGGGCAACGGCTGTGGGAGCGGCTGGGTCAGCAATTCATCGTCGAGAACCGGTCGGGCGCCGGCAGCAGCCTTGCGGCCCAGGATGTGGTGGCGGCCCCAGCGGACGGCTACACATTGCTGCTCGCCGCCAATGCCAACGCGGTCAACGCGAGCCTCTATCCGAAGCTGCCATTCAACTTCGTGCGCGACACCACAGCCGTCGGCATGATCTGCAGCGCCCCGTTCCTGCTGGCGGCCAATCCGGCACTGCCAACAAAGACTTTTCCGGAATTCATCGCCTACGCGAAAGCCAATCCCGGCAAAATCAATATGGCGTCGCCGGGCATCGGCACCACGCCACACCTGATGTATGAGCTTCTCAAGATGATGACCGGCATCCAGCTGGTTCACGTGCCGTATCGCACCGGTTACATCCCTGATCTTCTCAGCGGCCAGGTGCAGGTGGCATTTTCAACGATCACGCAGGCATTGCCGTACGTCAAAGACGGCAAATTGCGCGGGCTGGCACTGAGCAGCGCGGCGCGCTCGGATATCCTGCCCGACGTGCCGGCGATCGGAGAATCCGTCCCAGGGTACGACGCCAGCGGCTGGTTCGGCATCTGTGCGCCGAAATCCACGCCGGCGGCGATCGCGGACAAACTCAACAACACGATCAACGCCATCGTGGCCGAACCGGATACGCGCAAGCGCCTGGTCGGGTTGGGCGTTCTGCCGCAGTCGATGACACGGGCGCAATACAGCAAACTAATTGCCGACGACACCGCGAAATGGGCCAAGGTGATCCGGGAAGCGCACATAAAAGTGGATTAACGAGCAGGTCCTCTCGTTTGGCGCAGACGACGAGAGTCTACAGCCCCGCCGCTTTGAGCGCGTCGGCTTGGCGCTTGGTGACGCGATCGATGGAGAAGCGCTCGATCGCCTCGTTGAACAGCCGGTAGAAGTTCAGCTCCGCGCGCAGGTGCAGGAACACAGCGCCCAGCCCCACCGCGGCGCGATCCATGAACACGAATTCGCGCGGCACCGTCACCGGGCCCTTCTGCTTGAGCGCCTGGTGAACGCGGAACGCCTCGCGCCGGCCGTATTCACCCGGCGCCACGCCATCGGCGATGGTGCGCACGCGGTCGTCAAGCAACGGCGCATAGATAAAGCGCGCCCAGATGTTGAGCGTGTCGATCAGGTCGCGCGACAGCCGGCGGAAGCCCCAGGTCTCGTAGGCGTGGACGACGAGATCGTCGTTGCCGCGCAACAGGCCGTGATAGAGATCGACGACGCCCTGGACGAATTTCGGCGCAAAGATGCGGATGCAGCCGTAGTCGAGCAGGTTGATGCCGGCCGCCTCCCCGTCGCGGGAGAAGATCGTGTAGTTGCCGAGATGCGGATCGCCATGGATGACGCCGAAGCGGCTGAACGGAAACCACCACGCCGTGAACATGGCGGTCGCCAGCACGTTGCGCGCTTCGAGCGGATCGTTTTTGTGCGTCAGCATGCGCGTGCCCTCGAGCCAGTCGAGCGTCAGGAGCCGTCCGGTGGACAGCTCCGGCCACGGCCGCGGCACCCGCACCGCCGCGGCGCCTTCGAGCATCTGCCGGTAAAGCGCGACGTGCTTGGCCTCGCGATAATAATCGAGCTCTTCGCGGACGCGCTCGCCGATCTCCTTGGCGACCTCGCTGGTATCGATCGCCGTATCCAGGCGGCGGCGGATGGCAAGCAGCACTTGCAGCTGCACCAGATCGGCTTCGACCGCGGACTGCATGTCCGGGTATTGCAGCTTGCAGGCAAGCTCCTGCCCGTCGAGCGAGCGGGCGCGATGCACCTGGCCGAGGGAGGCCGCCGCTGACGGCTGGTGCTCGAAGCTCTCGAACTTCTTCTCCCAACCCGCACCCAACTCCGCCATCATGCGGCGCTTGACGAAGGCCCAGCCCATCGGGGGCGCTTCGCTCTGCAGCTTCTGCAATTCGGTGGCGTATTCGGGCGGCAGCAGGTCCGGAATGGTCGCCATCAACTGTGCGACCTTCATCAGCGGCCCCTTCAGCCGCCCGAGCGCGCCCGACAGCGCCAGCGCCTCGCCGGCGCGGTTCGGCGCCCCGCCGAGGAGCCGCCGCCCCGCATAGCGCGCGGCCACGCCGCCGACATTGGCGCCGACGCGCGCATAGCGCGCGGCACGGGCGGAGAAGCGGTTCTTTTCGCGGTCAGTGGGCATGGTTCTGTTCGGAGATATATGCGTTCCCAGATACAAGCAAACCGCCCGATGTGGGCAGCGATTTGACGCGCCAAGGCCTGCCAGGCGGATTTCCCCAGCGGCACGGTTGAAGATAATTGCAGTCGTGGGCCTATCGGCGGCCGCTCAGGTCGAGCCGAGCCTGTCACAGCCTACGGCAGCCAGGCCGTGAAGGTCGGCTTCTGCCCGGGCGCTCCTCCGGCTGCCGCGCGAGGAAAGAGCCGGTCGAGCAATCCGATCTCCCGCCGCAGATCGCCATCGGGAACGTCTTTGGGATAGGCAAAGCTGTCGCTACGGTCGAAAAACCTGAAAGCGGCATGAAAGCCCAGCGCGCGGTACGCCTCAAACTGGCTCTCGGTGAACATCTGGTCGATCGTTGTTTCGTGCGGGAAATCGCTATACCGCTTCTTGTAATCGAAAACGTAGTCATTTTCGTCGCCGGTAAGAGAGGCTTTGATGTAGATGAGAACGCCTTTGCGGCCGCCCGGATAACTGATCTCGCCGATGGCGCAATGCGGGCCATTATCTTTTTTAACTTGGCTCGGCGCCTTGCCAGTCTCACCGTCGCCTCGATCGATGAGGGCTCCGGCGTTATCGATCGCCTTGCTTGTCACGAGGCCTTCGTCGGCGATCGGCTGCCAAGGCAGGTCAATACGGACGCCCATGTCGATCAGCGCATAGCGCTCCAGCATATTGAACGAGCCAAATGCCATTTGCGGATCGGCTTCGGCATCGACGGCAATAATGACTCGGCAGCGCCGTCTGAGCAGTTCGTAAATCCCGAGATTCTCGATGTGTCCACCATCGGTCAAATACACTGATTTGCGCTTCTCGCTGAGCTGTCCGAGCGCCTCGCCAATGAAATAGTAGTTGGCCAGCAGATTACGATGGTCGATCTTGGTGACGCCGGCGCGCGAAGTCGTTTGCTTTGCCCGATGCAACTTGGCTGGGTTGCGCAGCCAGTAGCCAAGCCGGACATTCAGCAACGCCAAGGTTGCGGTCAGCGGCTTGATGGTTTCGGCGCCCATGTTTGAAGATACCGCCGCGCCCGAAGCCGCCATCGCGGTTGCGAGTGTCAGACCGGTGGCAACCTCTTCGACGTCGGTTGTGCGCACGTAACCGGTAGATTTGCTGCCGATGAATTTTGGGCTGAAGATGAAAAAATCGGCATTGCGGCCACGCCGGTTCGCAACTCTCGACGCTTCAACGTTGATGGCAGTGTTGATCAGGTGATACGGACCCGCCAACCCCGTGATTTCGCTTAATTTCGGCCGCCACTCCTCCACCAGATCGGATTTTGTCGGACAAACAGGCCACGGCTCATTTTCGCCAGCTTGCGCCTGTCGCCGCAAGTGTTTCACCGGCCACGGCTTAAACAAGAACGCCTTGCTCAGCCGGTCGCGATAGAGTGGATGCAGCGAATTCGCGTTAGGCTGCATCAAAAGTGACAGCACGAGAGAAAGGAGCGCAATTAAGAGATAAAGCATCGTTGCCGCATGGTTGTAGCCCAACGCGGCGAAATGCCTGTACGCGATGGTGTCGAGCCAGAGGGGTTCAACGCACCCTGATCTCGGCGTATTGATGCAGAGCCCCCAGTAGGTCAAGTCAAGGTAGGCCACCCACAGCAAAATCGGAAGGACGAGCCCCGCGCCCACGAGTGCGGCCTTCAACATTAACCCTTTGGCTTGATCTTTGAATCTCGGCGATTGGGCGGTGGATTTAAGATATTCGCCAACCTTGCCGGAGAGGTAAGCGAATGCCGCGCTGATGGGCGCCAGAATTGTAGATACCGCGGTGACCCGTTGCTTTGCCGCGGTGATGAAATTACCGCCAGCTTGCATCAATTCGGAAAGGATAAACGGCTGCAGTTCGGCAAACGCAACCACAAAAAATGCGACGATCACGATGCCCACCGAAACCGACGGCCAGCCCGGAATTTCGGTCTTCCGCTGGCGCTGTGGCGATGATTGAAAAATGCCCCAAGCAACAGCGAGCACGATGAGAAAAATGAACAGTTCGAGCGTAATGAAGAAATATCGCAACCCAAACGGATCAAACAGTTTTATGACCGCGCCGCGCGAGGCATAGATCAGCAATGTGAGGGCGGACGCACCAAATAGGAACGGCGCGACGAGCACGGCATTGACAACGAGACCCCGTGCATAAATCGCCCCATTGTGCAAAACGTTGCCAGTACGGCCGCGCGGAAACAGATAATTCGAATAATCACGAAGATGCTGCAGCGCCGGTGGCTCGTCTTCTTGAAGCATGCTGGCAAAGGGAAAACCTGGGCTACCTCGTGCCGCTCCGCTTTGCAGCGCCGCGGTCAACGAACAGCCGATATAGCCGCCACCGGACACGGTAGAGAGATAGTCGACTTTCGGCAGAGCCTTTGCCGCATCCAATGCCTGCAACACGCCTAGGCAAAATGCCGCCGAACGAATGCCGCCGCCAGACAGGGCCAGCCCGACAAGGCTCGATTGTTCATTTGGCCGGCGCAAAATTCGCCCATCGGCGTCCTTGCCCTCTTCCACAAGCGTGACTTCTACGCGCCTAACGCCGTCCGCTTCGACCGTTACCCTGCGATGCTGTTCGTCGACCTCAATTGACTGCGCCGAATTACGCCGGCGCTCATTGATCGTGTCTATTTCCTGCTGAAAAATGTTCGAAAAGACAAACAGCTGGCCGAAGTCACCACTGCCGGTCGGCGCCTGCGCAGTTCCACCGCCATCTGCCATGACCGCCCCCTAACGTCGACGCCGCAGCTTAGGGGCAAAGAAGCAGCGGTTCAATCTTTGCTTGTACGAACCGGCCGCTACCTCTCCAGTCCCTCCAGCTCCCCAATCAACCGTTCGATCACCGAAAGCCCGCCCTGCCAAAAGTTCGGGTCGCGCGCGTCGAGGCCGAACGGCTTGAGCAATTCGGAATAGTGCTTGGTGCCGCCGGCCGCGAGCATTTCGAGGTAGCGCTCGGCAAAGCCTTCGGCGGCGTGCTCGTAGACGGCGTAGAGCGAGTTCACCAGGCAATCGCCGAACGCGTAGGCGTAGACGTAGAACGGCGAGTGGATGAAATGCGGAATGTAGGTCCAGAACGTCTCGTAGCCCGGTTTCAGGTCGATCGCCGGGCCGAGGCTTTCGCCCTGCACCGACATCCATAACTCGCCGATCTTCTGCGCGGTCAGTTCGCCGTTCTTGCGCTCGCTATGGACGGCCCGCTCGAACGTATAGAACGCGATCTGCCGCACCACGGTGTTGATCATGTCCTCCACTTTGGCGGCGAGCATGGCTTTGCGCTGCTTCTTGTCGGGCGTTGCGGCGAGCAGTTTCTTGAACGTCAGCATTTCGCCGAACACGCTCGCGGTCTCGGCGAGCGTCAACGGCGTCGGCGCCATCAGTGCGCCGTTCGGCGCGGCCAGCACCTGGTGCACGCCGTGGCCGAGTTCGTGCGCCAGCGTCATCACGTCGCGCGGCTTGCCCTGATAGTTGAGCAGCACGTAGGGATGCGCCGACGGCACGGTCGGATGCGCGAAGGCGCCGGGCGCCTTGCCGGGCCGCACCGGCGCATCGATCCAGCGATGATCGAAGAACCGCTCGGCAATGGCTGCCATCTTTGGCGAGAATGCGCCGTAGGCGGTCAGCACCGTATCCCTCGCCTCGCTCCAGCTCACATTGCGCGCGGCAACCTGCGGCAGCGGCGCGTTGCGATCCCAGTGCGGCAGCTTTTTCCTGCCGAACCATTTCGCCTTCAACGCATAGTAACGGTGCGACAGCCGCGGATAGGCGGCGCGCACGGCGGCGACCAGCGCATCGACCACTTCGCGCTCGACCCGGTTGTCGAGATGCCGCGCGTCGGCGATATCGGCAAAACCGCGCCAGCGATCGGAGATTTCCTTGTCCTTGGCGAGCGTGTTGGTGATCAGTGCGAACTGCTGCAGGTTCTGTCCAAAGGTTTTCGCCAGCGCCTGGGCGGCGGCCTTGCGCTTCACGCCGGAGCGGTCCTGCAAGAGATTGAGCGTCGGCTCGATCGCCAGCGTCTTGCCGCCAACCTTGAAGCGCAAGTTGGCGATCGTGGAATCGAACAGCCGGTTCCAGGCCGAATAGCCGGTCATGGATTTTTCATGAAACAGCTGCTCGACACGATCCTCGAGCTGATACGGTTTGTAGCGGCGGACGTCTTCCAGCCACGGCCGGTAATGGCCGAGTGCCGGGCCGGCCATCGCGGCCTGCAGCAGCGCGTCGTCGACGCGATTGAGTTCAAGGGTAAAGAACAGCAAGTGCGTGGAGGCGGCCGTCAGCCGCTCCTGCACGTCGCCGTAAAACTTTGTCCGCGTCGGATCGATCGTGTCGCCGGCGTGCACCAGCCCCGCATAGGAGCCGAGCCGTCCCATCAAGTCGTCGAGCGCCTCGTAGCGCCGCACGGCTTCCGCGAGCGCCGCGCCGCCGTCCGGTCCTCGCGCCAGATCGTCAAGCTTGCCCTTATGGGCCTCCTCGAACGCCACGCTTTCTGCATCGGCGCGGTCGAGATCGCGCTTGATCGCCGGGTCGTCGAGGCCGGCGTAAAGGTCGGTGAGGTTCCATTCAGGCAACGCGCCGAGCGGCGATTTGCGCGCCGATACCGGGGCTTGAGACCGCTTCTTGGCGGTCGCCGCCGCCGCATTTCGTCTGGAAATCTGGCGCTGAAGCATGAACTTGGGCCCTCACCTGTCGTGCGTGATGTGGCCCGGCAAAAGTGGCCTCGCAAGGGCGCGGGCCTGTGGGCGAAAGTGGACGACGACGACGCAGCGTTTGAGCCTGCTCGGCTCGGCGTCTAGCATAGCCGGGCGAATCGTCGCTGCTCACCGTGGGATACCGATGCTCGGCTGGTTTCAGGCGTTGATGCCGCGGGAAGAACGATTTTTCGACATGTTCGCCCGGCACGCCGCCATTGTGCTCGCCGGCGCCGAAGCCTTGCAGGGACTGCTCAAGGGCGGCAACTCCATCGAGCAATACCGCAAGCAGATTTTCGATCGCGAGGCCCAGGCCGACGAAGTGACGCGGGAAGTGCTCACCGCGGTGCGGCGCACATTCGTCACGCCATTCGACCGCACCGATATCCAGGATCTGATCTCGTCGATGGACGACGCTATCGACCAGATGAACAAGACGGCGAAGACCATTGCCATGTTCGAGGTCAAAAGCTTCGAACCGCCGATGCAGGAGATGGCGGCCATCATCGTCGAGGCGGCGAAACTCCTGGTCGAGGCGGTGCCGTTGTTGAGCTCGATCGGCAGCAATGCCGGCCGCCTCAATACGCTCACGGGCCGCATCATTGCGGTCGAGGAGCAGGCCGACGAGGTCCACGATCGCGGCCTCAAGGCGCTGTTCCTCGCCACCAAGGACAACGGGCAAGAGCACGGCTCCGGCAACGCCATGCGATTTGTCGTCGGCGCGGAGATTTACGACCATCTGGAGAAAGTCGTCGACAGGTTCGAGGACGTCTCGAACGAAATAAGCTCGATCGTCGTCGATCAGTTGTAACGGCCGCGGCAGCGCCATGAACATCCTCCGATGAACATTCTGCTCAGCCTGCCGGTCCTGGTCGCCCTGATACTGGTGGCGCTGTCGTTCGATTTTCTCAACGGCCTGCACGACACCGCAAACTCGATCGCCACATTGGTGTCGACCCGGATGCTGCGGCCCCGCTACGCCGTGATCTGGGCGGCATTCTTCAACTTCATCGCCTTTCTGATCTTCGGTGTGCATGTGGCGCGCACAGTCGGCGTCGGCATCGTCTCCGCCGATGTCATGGACGCGCGCGTGATCTTCGGCGCGCTGATGGGCGCCATCTTCTGGGACTTGATCACCTGGTGGGGCGGTATTCCGTCGTCGAGTTCGCACGCGCTGATCGGCGGGCTGGTCGGCGCCGGCGTCACCAAGGCCGGCATCGCCTCGATCGTCTGGCCGGGGCTCATCACCACCGGCGCCTTCATCGTGCTGTCGCCGCTGCTCGGGTTCTTCCTGGCGCTGGCGATGGTGCTCGGCGTGTCCTGGGCGTTCGTGCGCGCCAACCCGCGGTCGGTCGAAGGCACGTTTCAATGGCTGCAATTCGCCGCCGCCTCGATGATCTCGCTCGGCCACGGCGGCAACGATGCGCAGAAGACCATGGGCATCATCGCGGTGCTGTTGTTCTCGCAAGGCCACCTCGGAACAAGCTTCTACGTGCCGTTCTGGGTAGTGATCGTGTGCCAGCTCGCGATGGCGCTCGGCACGCTGATCGGCGGCTGGCGCATCGTCAACACCGTGGGCTCGAAGATCACCCGGCTCACCCCGGTGCAAGGCTGCTGCGCCTCAAGCGCCGGCGCGGCCCTGCTGTTTTTCGCCACCTTCCTCGGCATCCCGGTGTCGACCACACACACCGTCACCGGCTCGGTGATCGGGGTCGGCGCCGCCCGCAAGGTGTCGGCGGTGCGCTGGAACATCGCCACCAACATCGTGATCGCCTGGATCATCACCCTGCCAGCCTCGGCGCTGGTTGCGGCCCTGTTCTACTGGCTGTCGGGGTTCGCGATCTGACAGCCACCGCCGCTATTTCTGCTGCGACGCCGCCGCAAACGCCTTCCAGTCGAACTTTTGCGCGAGCGGCAACGCCTCGTCTTCGGTCATGCCGTTGTAGGAAACGCTGAACATCGCGGCCGGCCCGAGCGCCACCAGGAGTGCGCCGGATTTTTGCGGCACGTTGTAGCTTTTGGTCACCGGAAAGCCGTTCATCGTCGTCGAAATCATGTGCCCTTCGCTGGTCTCGATCTTCATGCCGGTCTTTGTCGTCGCCAGCGCGCCGGCGGCCGCCGGGCCGGTCACGACCGATGCATGCAGTTGCGCCGGACCACGCGTGTAATCGCGCTTGGCCGTCGTCATGGAATTATCGGACATCTCCATGGTCATGCCGTCAGGCTTGCCGCCCTTCCAGCCGTCGAGATCGACGAACAGCGGCAGATAACGCCGGAATGCCTGGTCGGCGCGCGCGGCGGCGGAACGCAGCAAGGCGCTCGCGGAAACCGCGGCCAAGGCAAAACGGATAGCGCAACGACGATCGATCATGGGCCCCTCCAATGCATTGCAATGACGCGAAGCATAACAATCGCCTGCCGCGCGGGGAATGGCTGGCGGCCGCTACCCAAATCCGAAGAACCGCGCCGGATTATCGACCAGCACGCGGTCGCGTGCGGCGCGGTCGGGCAGATAGCGTTCAAACAGCGCGACACGCTTTAACTCGTGATCGACGCCGTAGTCGGAGGGGCCGTCCTTGTCGGGCCGCATGAAGCGATGCACGTGCGGCCAGTCGGTACCCCACAGGCAGCGATCCGGCGCGGCCTCGTAATACATGCGGCCGAAGGCGACGGCGTCGTCCCACGGATAGCCAACGTGCGAGCGCAGGTCGCCGTTCGACAGGCCGATCCACCAATTGCCATTTTTCAGCAGGTCGAGAATGAGATGCACCGACGGGTCGTCGGTGCCGCGGCGGAAATCGGGGCCGCCCATGTGATCGATGATCGCGGGAAAATCGATTTTCTTCAGCTCGTCGGCAACGGCAAGAAAGTCATCCTCAAAGCCGAACACCTTGACGAACCAGCCAAGCTCGCGCACGCGATCCAGTCCGCGCCGGAAGTCGGTCATGCTCGGCGCCAGCTTGAAACGGCCGCCGAAATTAAATCGCGCGCCACGCACGCCGACGCTGTTGAGCCGCTCAAGCTCGGCGTCGCTGACGCTGTCGTCGACGATGGCCACGCCGCGATAACTCTGTTTCCCCACGACCTTGAGCACGTCGTGCAGCGCCCGGTGATCGGTGCCGTAGATGGTCGGCTGCACGAACACGGCGCGATCGACGCCCGTCGCATCGTGGATGGCTTTCACCGCCGCGAAATTGCAATCGCCCGGCGGCGCATAGAGCGCGTTCGGGTTGGCGGCCGGGTAAATCTTCGGATCGCCAAAGATATGCAAGTGCGTGTCGCAGGTGTTTTTGGGCAGACGTTTGGGCATGGCTTCTTACCTGATTTTCAGATCGGCTCTCTGGACGGCAACGTCATTGCGAGGAGCCCGCAGGGCGACGAAACAATCCAGAGTCTGTCACCGCCGCCGTGGATTGCTTCGCTTCGCTCGCAATGACAAATCTACTGCAAGCTGATACCGGCCTGTTTGATGATCGGTCCCCATTTGGCATTTTCGCTCTTGATGTAATCGGCGAGCCATTGTGGCGTACCGCCCATCGGCGTCATCCAGATGTTGGCGAGCTGCTTCTTGCCCCCCTCGCTTTGCAGAAACTCGTTCACGCCTTCATTGACCTTGGCGACGATGTCGGGCGGAGTGCCGGCCGGCGCGAACAGAGCAAACCAGGCGCTTGCCTCCAGATCAGGAAAGCCCAACTCGCGCACGGTCGGCACATCCGGCAGTTCCGGCAGCCGCTTTGAACTCGTGACCGCAAGCCCGCGCAGCATGCCCGACTGCACCTGAGGCACGAAGGTCGGAACGTACTGGACCGAGAGCTGCAGATCGCCCGAAGCGAGATCGGGCAGCGCCTGCGAGCTGATACGATACGACACGTGCCCGATGGAAATGCCGGCCAGCCTGTTCAGAAGCTGGATGGTGATGTGCGCCTGCGAGCCGACGCCGACCGTGCCGACATTGAGCGGACCATGCTTGCCCTTCGCGTAAGCCACGAGCTCCTTCAGGTTTTTCACCGGCAGCTTCGGGCTGCCGACAAAAATGAGCGGCGAAGAGGCGAGCGCGGCGACCGGCGCAAAGGCGCGGTCGGGGTCGAAGTCGAGATGTTTGTACAGGAACTTGTTGTTGACGATCGGTCCGACGGTGCCGATCAACATCGTATAGCCGTCGGCCGCCGCGCGCGCCGCCGCGCCCGCCGCAATGTTGCCGGTCGCGCCGGGGCGATCCTCGACGATGAAATTCTGGCCGAATTTTTTGCCAAGCGATGCATTGACCATGCGCATCAGCGTGTCGGCGCTCGTCCCCGCCGCAAATGGACAGAGTACCGTCACCGGCCGCACCGGCCACGGTTCCGCCGCCAGCACCGGCCGCGCGAGCGGCGTGAGCGAGGCCGCGCCGAGTAAGCCGATCAGTCGCCGCCGTCCTACTTTGGCAGTCATTTCCATCCCCCGGCAATTCGTCCGGCTCTCGTTGCGGAGCCTCACCGTTACTTTAATACGCCTTTAAGGCTCTTGTCGGCAAAGTGCCCCAATTCGGCACAGAGCAGAGTCACGGAAGGTGCAGCCATGAGCAGCCGCGTGCTCGTTGTCGACGACGATCCGGTGCAGTGCCGCTTGCTTGAGGGCATGCTGCAGAAATTCGGCTACGAGCCGCTCACGCTCGACAACGGCGATGCGGCGCTGGAACTGCTCAACTTGCCCGACGGCGGACGGATCGATTGCATGATCCTCGATCTGGTGATGCCGAACCTCGACGGCCTCGGCGTCTTGGCGCGGCTGCGCCAGGCCGGCATCAAACTGCCCGTCATCGTGCAGACCGCGCATGGCGGCATCGACAACGTGGTCTCGGCGATGCGCGCCGGCGCCGTCGATTTCGTGGTCAAGCCGGTCGGCGCCGAGCGGCTGCACGTTAGCCTGCGCAACGCGCTCAATACCAGCGCGCTGGAAGGCGAACTCGCCCGGCTCAAGCACAGCCGCGCCGGCACGCTCGGCTTTGCCGACATCCTGACGCGCAGCCCCAACATGACGGCGGTCATTCGCGTCGCCGAAAAGGCGGCGGCGTCGACCATCCCGGTGCTGATCTCCGGCGAGTTCGGCGTCGGCAAGGAATTGATCGCGCGCGCCATCCACGGCACTGGCGAGCGGAAGAGCCGGCCCTTTGTCGCGGTCAATTGCGGCGCCATGCCGGAAAACCTTGTCGAGTTGATCCTGTTCGGCCACGAGAAGGGCTCATTCACCGGCGCCACCGAACGCCACACCGGAAAGTTTGTCGACGCTTCGGGCGGCACGCTGTTCCTCGACGAGGTTGGCGAGTTGCCGGCAGCCGCGCAGGTCAAGCTGTTGCGCGCCATTCAGGAGGGCGAAGTCGAGCCGGTTGGCGCGCGCAAGTCTGTGCGGGTCGATGTACGCATCATCTCGGCGACCAACCGCGATCTGATCGCCGACGTGAAAGCCGGGCGCTTCCGCGAAGACCTGTTCTACCGCCTGCATGTCTTCCCGATCGCCGTACCGCCGCTACGCGCGCGGCCGGCGGATATTCCGGCGCTGGCCCGGCATTTTCTGGCGCGCTTTGCCGCCGAAGAAGGCAAGCGCATTCGCTTGATCGCGCCCGATGCAATGCAACTGCTCACCGCGTTCCCCTGGCCGGGCAATATCCGGCAATTGGAGAATGCGCTGTTTCGCGCCGTCGTGCTGGCCGATGGCGACAGCGTCGGGATCGGTGAGTTTCCGCAGATTACGGCGGCCGCCTGGGCGCATGGCAGCGGCGAACCGCCTCTCGGCCCTCCCGCATCGGACACGGTCGACGGGCCCGACATGCTGGACGCCGAACAAGCCGGTTTTGCAACCGTGACTGATCACCCGCCACTGCTTCCTTCGGAGGCTCCGCTTCTCGCCGATGCGCTGCCGCTGCTTGATGCGGCCGGCGAAGTGCGGCCGCTCGATGAGATCGAGGCCGAACTCGTCCGCTATGCCGTTACGCATTACCGGGGGCAGATGTCAGAGGTGGCGCGGCGGCTCCGCATCGGGCGCTCGACCCTCTACCGTAAGCTCGAGGCGCTGGGGCTAAATAGCGAGCGCACAGAAGGCGATAGCGACGCCGTTGCCGCGGAGCGACAGCCGCGGAAAATCGCCTGACCTGCCCTTAAATTCGCCTTCTCGGACAGGACAGGGTGGCGTCCCTCGCGTAAGGTGATTCTCGGCTTCCGTCCGCAGCATTGACACTTTTGGGGTGAAAACTCCCCGGAAGTTTGGGCTCTGCGGTGTGTTGCGCGGGCTCGGGGGGAAGCACGCTGACTTAAGGAGAATTCGCAATGCCCGGCGTCCGCCTGAATGGATTTCTAGCCTCGACTGCTGTCGCGCTGCTTTTGTCCGCGGGCGGGGCGCTTGCGCAATCGACGCCGCCGGCCGGCACGCCGACCGTGACGCCTCCGGACACCGCCAAGTCGGCTCCCGCTGACGCGGCCGAACCCGCCAAGCCCAATTCCGCGTCATCGGCAGAACCGTGGGGGTCGCCTGCGCCCGCGGCGGCCGCAACTCCGGCGCCGACACCCGTCGCCCAGCCGGCGGAAACCGCGACCCAAACACCCACAACTCCGGCACCCGTCGCCACTCCTGCGGCCGACGCGGCGTCTGCCAAACCCGCGGAAACTCCGCAAACACCCTCGACCGCCAGCGTGCCGCCCGCATCACCTGTACCCGCCGCTGCGGCGAGCACGCCTGCCCCCGCGACTCCGCCGGCTGCGGCCGCCGCCACACCCGCACCGAGTGGGAGCGGAACGGCTGCGGCGCCGGCAACCGCCACGCCTGCTGCCACTGCGGCAGCTCCTGCCCCGACACCGACGATCACCGACCAGATCGCCGATCAACTGCGCGGCCTCTCCAGCGGCAAATTCGATCGCATTCTCGGCGGCAAGCCGCAGCGCGCCGCGATCGAAGCGTTCTATTCAGGCCGCTCGTTCGCGCCAATCTGGCTCACAGACGGCCACGCCAATGCGCGCGAGCAGGCTGCTGCGGGCTACTTGTCCCGTGTCGGCGCCGACGGGCTTAATCCGGCCGATTATGCGGTCCCGGATTTCAAATCGCTGACTGACCCACAGGCACTCGCCGAAGCCGAGCTGAAATTCTCCGTCGCGGTCGTGACCTACGCGCGGCACGCCTCGATCGGCCGGATCGCCTGGTCGCGCGTCAACGCCAACATCGAATACGACACCAAGGCGCCGGACCCGGCTGCGGTGCTTGCGACCATGGCGAGTACCAAAGATGTCGCGACCGAGCTCGACTCCTACGAGCCGCACGCTGCCGGCTACCTCGCCCTCAAGGCCAAGCTGGCGGAAATCCGTGGCGGCAAACAAGACGGCATCAAGCAGCCGATCCCGGGCGGCCCGATGCTCAAGATCGGCATGCACGATCCGCGCGTGCCGGCGCTGCGCGAAAAGCTCGGTGTGACCGGCGACGGCGACACATACGACAAGGCGCTCGCCCAGGCGGTAAAGAATTTCCAGAAAGAGCACGACCTCAAGCAGACCGGGACACTGACGGCGCCCACGCTCGAGGCGATGAACGGTCCACGTCCGACGCATGTTGAAGATACCATCCTCGCCAACATGGAACGCTGGCGCTGGATGCCGCACGACCTCGGCAAGTTCTACGTGATGATCAACCTGCCGGACTTCACCGCCAGCGTTTACAACAACGGCAAGCGGATCTGGAAGACGAAGATCGTCATCGGCAAGGTCGACAAACCAACGCCGATCATGTCGACGTTGATGCGGTTCATCACCGTCAATCCAACCTGGCACGTGCCACCGTCGATCATCAACGGCGAATACCTGCCGGCGATGGCGCAGGACCCGACCGTCATGCAGCGAATGGGGCTTGTGGTCCAGCGCGACGGCTCCGGCAAGGTAGTCGGCATCTATCAGCCGCCCGGCGACAGGAACGCCGAGGGACGCCTGCGCTTCAACTTCCCCAACAAGTTCCTGGTCTATCAGCACGACACGCCGGACAAATACCTGTTCAATTACGCGCGGCGCGCCTACAGCCACGGCTGCATGCGCACGCAGGATCCGGCGAAATACGCCGAAGTGCTGCTGTCGTTGGTGCGGCCTAACGACCACTACACCAAGGAACGCATCGAACACATGTACGGGCCGAACGAGATCAATATCGACTTTCCGACCTTCATCCCGATCCATGTGACCTACCAGACGGCGTTCGTCGACGACGAAGGCAAACTGCAGTTCCGCGACGACCTCTATGGCCGCGACCGAGAGCTGTTGGCGATCATGCACAATTCGAACGAAATGAGGGTCGCCGATATACCGGTTGAGCACGCGATTTCGGCAACGAAGCGCGAAATCCTGACGGCCGCCGATCACGCGCCGACTTATGGGAGCGGATACAACGGCGGTGGCCCCGTCGGCTTCTTTCAGCAATTGTTCGGCGGCTTCAACCAGCCGCCACAGCAGCGGCAGAGCGTCCGCCATCGTAAGGTGAGCCACAGCTATCAGACACGGAGCAACACGGCACAGAACTACAGGTAGTTCAGTGCTGCCGTAGCAACCTCCAGGCCGGCCCCAGGCAGACCGGCCGGAGCCGCCGGTTTGAGCCACCCATGGGCTCCCGATGACGGGGCCGGCGCACCCTGTGGGCAACCGGCCAATCATGGCCAGATTTTGCCACACTGCCACGCTATCCCTATAGGGTCGGGGGTGGGGTGACGGTAACTCCTCGTTTACCCTTCCCAAATTAGCAATGCGTTAGCGTTGTTCGTCGCTGGGACGCGGCGGATGGTGACGTTTAACGCGGGGACGCGAGATCGCCAGTGCCCACCGGTACCGCGCGCGCGAAGAGTTATCGATTCTCGGCTGCACAAGCCGGCTATTCGTGCAGTCTTGCTCTGCTCATCACGTTGTTCGCAGGCCGCAGCCTGCAAACCGCGGTCGCCGACGGCGATACGCGCACCATCTCGATGCATCACGTCCATACCGACGAACGCATCACCATCACCTACAAGCGCGACGGCCGCTACGACGAGGCGGCGCTGGAAAAGCTCAACTGGTTGCTGCGCGACTGGCGGCAGAGCAAGTCCACCCACATGGACCCGCAGTTGATCGATCTCTTGTGGGAAGTGCAGCGCGAAACCGGATCGAAGACCGCGATCGACATCGTATGCGGCTACCGCGCGCCGGAGACCAATGCGATGCTGCGCCGGCGCAGCCGCGGCGTGGCGCGCTTCTCCCAGCATATGCTCGGCCACGCCATCGACTTCTATATCCCTAGCGTACCGCTCGAACAGCTCCGTGAAATCGGCCTGCGGCTGCAACGCGGTGGTGTCGGCTTCTACCCGACCTCCGGCTCGCCGTTCGTGCACATGGATACCGGCGGCGTGCGGATGTGGCCGCGCATGACGCGCAACGAACTCATGCACGTCTTCCCGGACGGCCGCACCGTTTACGTGCCGACCGATGGTCATCCGCTGCCCGGCTATGCGCTGGCAATGGCTGATCTGCGCAAGCGCGGTCAGAACCCGACGGCGACCTGGAGCGAAGAGGCGCGCGACGAGGGTCTCGACGAGAGCATCGTGCTGGCGACCGACACCAGCCGTACGCGGGCCGCGCCGGCACACATCGCCGCTCCAGGGCCGCTACGGATGGCGCAGGCCGCGCCGGCGGCGGCAACACACACGGCGGAGGCGCCCGCCCCCGCTCCAGCGCCGTCGCAGACCTCGGGATACTCGCTTGCTTCAGCGCCGGCGACCGTCGCGCCCATGAACTCGCTGTTCGCCGCGCTCCAGCTTGAAGCCGCGCGTAAGCGCCAGCAAGCCGCAATCGCCGCCGCGGCGCGGACACCGAGCGCCCGCACTGACGGCGCCGTCTACCAGACCGCCTCCTACACCGCGCCGGCAGATGCACCTGCCCCGTCGCTGCAGCCCGCTGTTGCTATCGCCGCGGATGCGAGCGACGCGCCGAGCGCCCGCAAGGGTGATGAACAGCGCACACTTCAGCTTGCCAGCGCTGACATGACGGGCGCGATTACGCCATGGCCTGGCGCGTTTGCGGATCGCGTGCCGCCGCAACTTGCACTCGCCTATGCGCGGCAGACGGGCCAGGAAACACCGCCCGCCACAGCCGCCGCACGGACGGCGCCCGTCCATGTCGCACAGGCGGCGCAGCTGCCGCGACCGAAACCGGACACCACGATCGCCGTGAAGCGCGTCGCCGATCAGCCCACCTCAACCATCGTGGCGGCGCGGCCGAACGGCGGATCGGATCAGCTGCAAGGCTTGCGGTTCGATAATCCGTGGCTCGACGCCGTGCTGGTCTCGCCCGATCTGCGCCACTTCATGACTGCGCTGATGCTCGGCGCGGAAAACTATGGCGCCCTGAGCGATCTCGTGCAAAAGCCCGCACGATCGGTGGTGATGACGTTCGGGCCGGAACCTAATCCCGGTTTGACCACCGATCATTTCAGCGGCCCGGCCGTCGGTGTCATCTCCACGGTGACGTACAAGCAGGCGGAATTGCGCGTACGGTCGCGCACCCACACCGCGCTGCGATAGCGACCGTCATTCCAGCAGCATGCCGAGGGCATGCAGGTAGGTCTCGAGAATGGCCTCCTGCTCCTTGCGCTCGTTGACGTCCTGCTTGCGCATCCGCACCACGGTGCGCAGCGCCTTGATGTCGTAGCCGTGCACCTTGGCCTCGCCGTACACGTCGCGGATATCGTCGGCGATCGCCTTCTTTTCTTCTTCAAGTTTTTCGACTCGCTCGACGAGCGCCTTGAGCTGCTCCTTGGCGAAGCGGTGGGCGGGCTGGTCGTCGCGAACGGCGGCATTGGCCATCGGGCACTCCTCACGATGAATACGCACGATCCGGCAAGCACCGAATCCGGTCTTCGGTGAAGCACACTTCACTTCGCCGTAAACCGTCGTGAGGTTTCGGAATTGCGGGCTCGGAAATCAAGCCGCGTGCGCGTTCATCCACGCAACGCACAGGGCGACAATGAAACGGCCGCGCGCCTAATGCTTTTGGCTTGCTTTTTCGAACGCCGCCTTCTGCTGCGGCGTTGCTTCCTTCTGATGTTTCGCGCGCCATTCGTCGAACGGCATGCCGTAGACGATTTCGCGGCTCTCGTCCTTGGACATCGGCAGGCCCTTGGCGTCGGCCGCCTCTTTCATCCAGTTCGACAGGCAGTTGCGACAGAAGCCCGCGAGATTCATCAAATCGATGTTCTGCACGTCGGTGCGCTCGCGCAGGTGCTGCACCAGGCGGCGATAAACGGCGGCTTCAAGTTCGGTACGGGTCTTTTCGTCGGACACCATGTTGTTCTCCCAAAGCGCGTTTGGCCGAACCGGGAACCGGCCAAACGGCGGCCAGACGCGACACCGCGCGACAATGCGGCGGCCGTGGTAATCATGCCAAACATAGAGGCCTCAATGCGTTCTTGCCATAAGCCAATGTTTTCCTGCCGATGACCATGCCGCCGCGCGACCTGCTCGAATCCCTGTTCCACGCCGCGGTTGCGGCCGCCCATCCAAGCCAGTGCCTGCCGCCGAATCTGCCCGATTTCCCGCCGGCCGGGCGCCTCATCTTGCTCGCCGCCGGCAAGGCCGCGGGCTCCATGACCGAGGCTGCGGAACGGCACTATCTGGCGCAAATGGCCGTACGCGGCATCGCCGACGACCGCCTCACCGGCATCGCCGTGACCCGCCACGGCTACGCGCGGCCGACCAGCCGTATTGAAGTGGTCGAGGCCGGCCATCCGGTGCCGGACCAGCCGGGGCTTGCCGGAACCGAGCGCGCACTGAAGCTCGCCGACGCGGCCGGTGCTGACGATTTCGTTGTGGTGCTGCTGTCGGGCGGCGCTTCGGCCAACTGGATCGCGCCGGCGCAAGGCCTCACGCTTGCGGAAAAGCAGGACGTGACGCGGGCGCTGCTGCGTTGCGGCGCCAACATCGGCGAGATCAATACGGTGCGCAAACATCTGTCGCGCATCAAAGGCGGCCGGCTGGCGCTACGCGCTCACCCCGCCCGGCTGGCAACACTGTCGATTTCCGACGTGCCGGGCGACGATCCGTCGGTGATCGGTTCCGGACCGACCGTGCCCGATCCCACCACGCTCAGCGACGCCTGCGCCATCGTCCAGAAATATCCGCTCGCACTGCCGGACGCCGCGCGCCGCGCGCTCGATGATCCGAACAACGAATCGCCGAAGCCCGGCGACAGGGTCTTTGCCGGCACCCCCTACCGCATTGTCGCCCGGCCAGCCGATGCACTCGCGGCCGCGAAGGCTCGCGCCGAGGCCGCCGGCTATTCGGCCGTGGTACTCGGCGACCGGCTCCAGGGCGAGGCGCGGGAGGTTGCCGCCGAACATGCCGCGCTCGCCCGCAACTACGCCGCGCAGGGCCACCGCATCGCCATCCTGTCCGGCGGGGAACTCACCGTCACGCTGCGCGGCCAAGGCCAGGGCGGCCCCAACCAGGAATATGCGCTTGCGCTTGCCATCCACCTCGGCGGCGCCCCGGGCATATTCGGGCTTGCAGCCGATACCGACGGGACCGACGGCGGCAGAGGCCGGCCGGACGATCCGGCGGGGGCCTTCGTCGAGCCCACCACCCTCGCCCGCGCCCGGGCCGCCGGCCTCGATCCCGCCGCGTTTCTCGCCGAGAACGATTCTACGGGGTTTTTCAATACTATCGGCGACCTTTTTCGGCCCGGCCCGACATTCACCAACGTGACCGACTTTCGCGCCATCGTTGTTGACAGCCCGTCGCCCTGATGTGGAAGCTGAACCGGCGATGAGGCAGGGGATTATTACCAGGGCTGTCAGCGCACTGTTGCTGTGCGCTGTTACACTGTTCGGGCTGACTGCGTCGGTTCGCCCGGCGGAGGCCAATTTCCGGCTGTGCAACAACACGGCCAGCCGCGTCGGTGTGGCCATCGGCTACAAGGATGCCCAGGGCTGGACCACGGAAGGCTGGTGGAACTTGCCGGCACGGACCTGTGAAACTGTCCTCAAGGGGAATCTGGTCGCCCGTTTCTACTATGTCTACGCGGTCGATTACGATCGCGGCGGCGAGTGGATGGGCCAAGCCTTCATGTGCACGCGCGACAAGGAGTTCACCATTCGCGGCATCAACAATTGCCTGGCGCGCGGCTATGACCGCACCGGATTCTTCGAGGTCGATACCGGCGAGCAATCGACCTGGACGGTGCAGCTCACCGAAACCTCGGAGCAACCCGCTACCAAGCCATTGCCTGCCGGCAATCCGCTGAGCGCTATCCCGCCGTCCAGCGGCGGAGCCGCGCCCGGGCAACGGCCGCCCGCATCCGGAAGCAAGGGCCGATGAGGCGGCAGCGGCGGACCAAAATCGTCGCGACGCTCGGGCCGGCGTCAGGTGAAACCGCGGTCATCGGCAAGCTGTTTGCCGCCGGCGCCGATGTGTTCCGTATCAACATGAGCCACACCAGCCACGAGCGCATGCGCGAGCTGGTCGCGGCAATCCGCGCCGTCGAGGCCGAGAACAATCGGCCGATCGGCATCCTGGTCGATCTGCAAGGCCCAAAGCTGCGGGTCGGCGCATTCAAGAATGACGCCGCCAACCTCACCAAGGGTCAGGAGTTCGTGTTCGACACCGACCCGGCGCCGGGCGACGCCACGCGCGTGCACCTGCCGCACGCTGAAATCTTTGCCGCCATCAAGCCGGGCGATGTCCTCCTCATCGACGACGGCAAGCTGCGACTGCAGGCAACAGAAACCTCGCCGCAGCGCATCGTCGCGCGGGTCGACATCGGCGGCAAAGTATCGAACCGCAAGGGCGTGAGCCTGCCCGACACCGTCATTCCGCTGGCGGCGCTGACCGCAAAGGACACCGCCGATCTCGAAGCCGCGCTCGACGCCGGCATCGACTGGGTGGCGCTGTCGTTCATTCAGCGTCCCGAGGATATCGCCGAAGCCAAGAAAATCACGCGCGGCCGCGCCGCCGTGATGGCCAAGATCGAGAAGCCGCAGGCGGTGGCGCGGCTCGACGACATTCTCGATCTCGCCGACGCGCTGATGGTGGCGCGCGGCGACCTCGGCGTCGAGATGCCGCTCGAGCGCGTTCCCGGCGTCCAGAAGGACATGACGCGCGCCTGCCGCCGCGCCGGCAAGCCCGTCGTGGTCGCGACCCAGATGCTGGAATCGATGATCGCGAGCCCGGTGCCGACGCGCGCCGAAGTCTCCGATGTCGCCACGGCGATCTTCGACGGCGCCGACGCGGTGATGCTGTCGGCGGAATCCGCGGCCGGGCAATATCCGGTCGAGGCGGTGTCGACCATGAACCGCATCGCCGAGCAGGTGGAGAAAGACGCCAACTATCTGTCGACGCTGCACGTGCTGCACACCGAGCCGGAGCATACCGGCGCCGACGCCATCGCGGCGGCGGCGCGGCAGGTCGCCGAGACGCTCGATCTTTCCGCCATCATGTGCTGGACATCGTCGGGGTCGACCGGCCTGCGGGTCTCGCGCGAGCGGCCGCAATGCCCGATCGTCGCGATCTCGCCGATCGTCGGCGCGGGACGCAAACTGTCGATCGTCTGGGGCATCCACTGCGTGATCGCCGAGGACGCACGCGACCAGGACGACATGGTCGAGCGCGCCTGCCGCCTCGCCTTCAAGGAAGGCTTTGCCAAATCCGGTCAGCGCGTCATCATCGTCGCCGGCGTCCCGCTCGGCACACCCGGCGCCACCAACATGATAAGGGTGGCGTTTGTGGGCGATCAGCGCGAAGGCGATTAGCCGCTACTGGCTCTTCGCAGCCAAGTCCTCAGCCAAGTCCTCAGCCAAGTCCTCAGCCAAGTCCTCAGCCAAGTCCTCAGCCAAGTTCTCAGCCAAGTCCTCAATCTCGGCGACGACCCGCTCCATTTCCGCATGATGCGGCATGTGGCCAACACCGGGCAACAGCACGAGCTTCGCGCCCGGCAACGCGGCAGCAAGCACCACCGCGTGCTGCCGCGGCGCCACGATGGGATCCTGCTCGCCGCTGATGATGACGGCGGGAATGCGCAACGTTCCGTAGCGCGGCGCCTGCGCGGCGAGGAACCCGTGCAGTCCGGCAACGTCGCGGGCGTTGGCGAGAAAACATTGCGGCCGCAGCAACAGCCACGCCGCGCTGCGTCTGAGATAATCCGGCGGCGGCGTCTGCGGCACGAACGCGCCGCGCACGCCCGCCGGCAGCGCTATCGCCGACAGCGGCAGTTCCAGGCTGTGCGCGAACAGCCAGCCCGCCAACGGCAGCGACAGCGCGCCATAGAGCCACGTCAGCCGGTGCAGATGCGGATGCGTCGGCGGCGCCAGCAGCACCAGTCCCGCGACACAATCCGGATGATCGAGCGCGAACGCCACCGCAAGCGCGCCACCCCACGAATGGCCGACCAGAACGGCGCGCGCAATACCGAGCCGGCCCAGCACTTCGCGCAGGATCGCGGCCTGCGCCGCGGGCGAGCGCGTGGCGCGGCCATTGCCGTCGCTCCAGCCCTGCCCGGGCCGGTCGATCAGGATGACCCGGTGCGCGGCGGCAAGCCGTTCGCCCAACGCGCGCATGTCTTCAAGATTGCAGCCGGCGCCATGCAGCAGAACGATCGGCGGCTTGCCGGCGGACGCCGCGCCGAGTTCGACAACGTGCTGGCGCAGACCGCCCGCCGCGATCCAGCGCCCGCGCGGCGGAAAACGCCGTTCGATCATGCGCGAGCCGGCGAGCGTCGTGACCGCGCCAGCGCACAGGATCGCGAGCATGACAAGAATTGCGGTCATTCGGTCGCCCGAAATTCAAAGTCGGTAATCGCACTCGGACGCAAAACAACCGATCTGCACCGCGAGCCGCAACGCCTGAACAGACCTTCGTTGCGATCGACGGAGTGAATTGATCGAGATCTGATTAAGTCAGATATTGCGCCCTTCGACCTTGACGGTCAGTTCCTTCACCACGTCGGGAATATTCTGGAGGTGAGGATCGATCTTGAGCGCGTCGCGATAGGCGTTGAGCGCGTCCTTGTCGTCGCCGATTTCCTGAAGAATGACGCCGAGGCCCGACAGCGCGCCGAAATGGCGCGGCTCGCGCTTAAGCACCTGGCCGATGTCGGCGATGGCGTGGGCGTAATCGTCTTTCAGATAATAGACCGTGGCGCGCTGGTTCCAGCCCTCCACATAGTCCGGCCTGATCTCGACCACGGCGTCGAGAAGCTTGAGCGCGAGGTCGTACTCCTTGGCCTCGGTCGCCGCCTTCACCCGGGCCATCAGGAGATTGCAGGTGTCGCTGCCGGAGATCATCCACATTGCCCAGATGCGCTGCTCGATCGCTTTGGCGCTGTCTTCATCGGGTGCGATCTTCAGCGCGGCGAACAGCGTATCGAGATTGTTCATCGGATCGCCGCGGGCGACCGAAGGCAGCTTGCGCGGCGGGTGCACCCAGCCATGGCCGCCGCGTTTGCCCGGCGGCTGTTGCGCCGAAGCGGCAAGCGGGGCGGCCAACACGGCAGCCAGCGCTAGCATGGACAGAGGGCCGAACAGGCGCGGGAATCGCAGCGTCATAACTCCAGAGTTTATTCGCCCGTTGCCCGGCAACAAGCCCGAATAGTGCTCAAAGGGACGTGATCAATGCGGCGTAATTGGGCGCGGGGCGGCGGGTTATGCGCCTGCGGCGCCAGCCACTCTGCGGCTTAGCCCTGACGCGCTTTGAAGCGGCGCTGCGTCTTATTGATGACGTAGACGCGGCCCTTGCGCCGTACGAGGCGGTTGTCGCGATGGCGGCCGCGCAAAGATTTCAACGAGTTACGGACTTTCATGGCGCTTTTCCTGGGAAGGCGGTTGAATAAGGAGGCGGGCCGCGCTTGTCAATGTGGGATGCGCAACGCAGCCTCGCCAGCCAAAGGAACCCCTCGTGAGCGCAAAAACCGGCACGTTGCGGCTGATTTCCGGGGTCGGCGCCAAGGGCCCGGCCTGCTTTGTGCTCGAAACCGGCGGCCGGCGCATCATGCTCGACCTCGGCGAAGGTCCGCCGCCGGGGCTCTTGCCTGACGTCACGGGGCTCGGCCCGGTCGATGCGCTGGTACTGAGCCACGACCACACGGACCATGTCGGCGGGCTGCCGCTCCTGCAAACGCTCGGCAACCCGCCGGTCTATGCCAGCGACGTTGTCGCGCGCGATCTGGCCAAGCGGTTCGCACCTAAAAGCCTCGCCTTGCGGCCCCTGCCGGTCGGCGGCACAGGCGAGGTCCTGGGCATCGAAGTCACGACCGGCCGCAACGGCCATGCGCCGGGCGGCATCTGGCTGCATTTCCCCGTCGGCGGCGGCCTCCTCTACACCGGCGACTGGTCGACGGAATCGATCCTTTACGCCTTCGACGCGCCGGAGAAACCCGCCGAAGTCGCGCTGGTCGATTGTTCCTACGGCACCTACCAGAAGACGCTCGGCAATTGTTGGGAGGCGCTCGCGCCGCTCGTCGAGCGCGGAACGCTGCTGCTGCCGGTGCCCGCCAACGGCCGTGGCCCCGAACTCGCATTGCAGGTGCTGCGCTACGGCCGCACCGATATTTTTGTCGACGCCGCGATGGCGCAGGCGCTACGGCGCCTCGTCGGCACCGATGAAGCGTCGCTCCGCGCTGACGCCGTCGACGACATCGAGGCAATCGCCGGCACGGCAATGCCGATCGAGGAACCGCGCGGCATCATGCTGGCGGCGTCCGCCGACGGCACCTCAGGCGCCACCAAAACTCTGCTCGAACGATGGGCGCAGAACGTCGAGCCCGCGATCGTCTTCACCGGCTACCGCGCGCCGGATACCCCCGCGGATCGCCTGATCAAAAACGGCCGCGCGCAATTTCTACGCTGGAACGTCCATCCGCGGCTGTCTGACGTCATTGCGCTCGCCGAAACCGTGTGCCCGCGAACGATCATTCCCGCCTTCTGCGACCGCACCCAGCTTCCCGGCCTGGCGCAGGCGCTGGCGCCCGCGCATGTCACCATGGATACGGTCATCGAGTTTTAGATCCGATGCTCCAATCGGTTCGCACTGTGAGATTTCTCACATCAGTCCACCCAACTCTTTGTCAAAAGCGACACCATCGACGGTGCACGGAAATCACCGAGCCGCGGGATTGGCCTGCGGCGGCTTTCCTCAAAGCGCCGTATCAACCGACAAGGAGACTGTCATGAAATTCGCAATCAACGCCGCTGCGGCCGCCCTCTTGCTGCTCGCCTCTGCCCCAGCCTTCGCGCATGGCGGCGGCATGGGCCACATGGGCCACATGGGCGCCAACATGAGCGGCAACATGGGCAAGACAAGCCAGCCGCCGACTGTCATCGGGCGGCATGACAGCGACCATCATCTTCGCTGGGGCTACCGAACCACGACGAAGACGGTCGGCAGAATCCACCGCGTCCGCCTGAAAACCCTGACGCCCCGCGAGGTGCTTCGCCTCAAACGCGAGCTTCTCCTGATCCGCCTCGAGCTCATCAAGCTCAATGCCAAAGGCCTGACCAACAGTCCCCTCGCCCTGCGGCTGGGAAAGCGCGGCATGGCGCTGAGCCAACTGGTCAACGGCACGCCAAACTTCAACTGAACCCGCTGATGAGGTCCGATCTCCTGCCCCCGCTTCGCATCGCGAAGCGGGGACTGCGGTGGTAACCCCGCCGGATCGTCCCTGGATGCAACTAGTGGAGCGGATTTGACATTCGCTACCCACCCAGCCGCACACTCCGCTAGCGAATGTCAAATCCAAAAGCTCCACTAGCACTTATAGTTGCTAGTGGTCCTTTGATTCTAACATTCGCATAATGGGGTGCCGAAACGGGATGCGAATGTTAGAATTGGACCACTAGGCCCGTTTACAGTTTCAGCAGCTTCTTCGCATTTTCGTAATAGACCTTGTTCTTGTCTTCCGCCGAGAGGCCCATTTTCTCGATCAGCTCGACACCTTCTTTTTTCAGCACGAACAGCGGCGGCGAATTGGTGCCGAACACGAAATGGTCGGCGCCGACCGATTCGAACGCGCAGCGCGCGCCCGGAACCCAGTAGGACGTCGACTCCAGATACAGCATTTTCAGATAGTGGCTGGGCTGGTGCTTGATCAGCATCGGCTCGTAGGTGCCGAGGAAGAAGCACTCGTCCTGCAGCCGATAGGCATAATCCATGCGGCCGATCATCTCGCAGATGCCGCCGCCGAGATGCGTGGCGACGACTTTCAGCTTCGGCAGCCTCTCGAACACGCCGCGCACGATCATGCGCGCCACCGCCAGCGCGCCGTCCATCGGCCGACCGACCGACGACGCCAGACGATAGTCGCGCATGCGCTCCTCGCCGAACCCGACCGACGGCGGATGAATCACCACCGGCACATCGAGCTCGCTCGCCAGCTGAAAGAACGGAAAGGCGTCGTCATCGTCCGGATAGCTGCCCTGAAGGCTTGAGAGAATCCACGCGCCCTTCAGTCCGTCCTGCTTCACCGCCCGTTCGAACTCGCGCAGAAAAGGATCGCCGCCATACGGCACGATCGACGCCATGCCGTAGATCTGTCCCGGATATTTGTTCTGCTGTGAGGCGTTGTAGCGGTTCTGCCGCTGGCAGCGTTCGAGCTGCTGCGCGCGGTCCATGTCGCGCAGATTGTGGATCGGATTGGAAATCACCGAAATGTCGACGCCGCCGATTTTTGCCGCTTCCAGCACGTTCTCGATGGTGGCTGGCGGCCGGCCCTTCTTGGCGCCGACATTCTTGTGAAAGCCGGTGCCGGTGAAGGTCTCGAAATCCTCCGGCGGAAAAACGTGCGTGTGAAAATCAATAATCATCGGCGTCCCTCTCCCACGTGTTGCCGCAAACAGCCGCGGCGCTTAAGCGCGGAACCATACACCGTTGCGCCCTTGCTTTAGAACGCCGATGCGCATGAACTGTGCGGCGAGCTATGCAGGGGGGAGGCACACAGCCATGAGTTTCAGCCGCCGGACTGTCGTCCGCTCGATCCCTCTCCTGCTCGCCGGCGCCAAGGCGCGCGCACAGAACGCAGGCGCCGCGGACAAAGACTGGCCCGTGCGGCCGGTACGTTTCATCGTTCCCGCAGCCGCCGGTAGCGCCGGCGACGACGTCTGCCGTCTGGTTGCGCAAAAGCTCGGCGAAAAATTCGGCCAGCAGTTCGTCATCGTCAATCAGCCGGCCGCGGTCGGCACGCTTGCCATTGCCGACCTCGCCCGCGCGGCGCCCGACGGCTACACGATCGGCCAGATATCGACCAGCACCAACGTCATCGCCAAGCTGTATAATCCGGCGCTGTCGTACGACCCTGTGAAGAACTTCGCGCCGATCACACTGCTTGGCAGCTCGCCTTATGTGCTCGCGGCTTTTCCCGGCCTGCCGGCGAAGAGCATCGCCGAACTGGTCGCTCTCGCCAAGGCGAGGCCCCAACCGTTGAGCAATGCCGTATTCGGCACCATGAGTCTCGGCTTTCTGGCCGCAAAGTTGTTCGAGCAAAAGGCCGGCGTCAAACTCAATGAGATTCCGTATCGCTCCTCGGCGCAGGCCGTGATCGACGTCGTCGCCGGCCGCGTCGACATGCAGTTCTCGACGTTGCCGCCCGCGGTGCCGCTCATTCGCACCGGCAAGCTGCGCGCGCTCGCCACCACCGGCGCGCAGCGTTTCAGCACGCTCGCCGATGTGCCGACGCTGGCCGAGTTGGGTCTGCCGGGCTTCGACGTGGCGCTGTGGCTCGCCATGGCGGCGCCGCTCGACACGCCGCCGGCGATCGTCGAAACACTCAACAAAGCGCTGGTCGCGATCCTTGCCACGGCCGACATGCGCGATGCGATGCTGCGGCGAAGCTTTGTCGCCGAGTCCACCTCGCCTGACGGACTCGCGAAACGCATCACGGCGGACCTGGACAAATGGCGCGATCTGGTCGCTGCGTCAGCGGGCACGGCGAAGCCCTAGCGCGCGAGGCCCACTCAAGACTAGGATTATTTCCTTGACTTTTGTCCCCAAATCGGATACGTAGACCCTTATCTCGCCTTTCGAAGGGACGTTCTTCGCGAGGACACTCCTTGGGACGGGGCGAGTGCGGTGCCCGCGGGCGGATTTGTAACCCGCTCCCGGGCGGCATCGGGCATCATCCTGCCGGCACTATGACCGGTGCGCGAGGTGCTCGCGGTACGAAGACAGGACTTCGTTCGTTTTTCCGGCGCGGGTAACGCCCGTGGAGAAGCGCAAGGTCTCCGCCTCCCGGTTGAGGCGGCCGTACAGGACTGAACGCCCCGGACTGTCTCCCGAAGCATGGCCTGATGCAGAGCCTTGGGGACCAGCTGTCTCCCTGGCGAGAGCCGCAGTGGGACGCCGAGAGGCGAGCGCACCCCGACGGGTGCGCCCCGCGCCCGCAAGGCGCGGGTTGTGACTACGCGTCTCTCGGCGTTCCGCTTCCCCTTTGTTTGTAGCCTGGGTTGAGCGCAGCGAAACCCAGGAATGGCGCAAGAGGGGAAGCAGCGAAAAGGACATGGTTGGCCGGCAAGCTCGGGGCGCGAACAAAAAACGCGCCGCGAGAGCGACGGGGGCTACCGTAGGGGCGGCCCTTGTGGCCGCCCGAACTGGTCTTTGTGGCTGCGTTGCATCGGGCGGGCACAAGGCCCGCCCCTACGAATGGTCCGCGTGCCGGCCAAAGGAGAGGGCGACGCGAGAATAATGGTGCACATCCTCACCCACGATAGCGGGGGAAGATGAAACAAATCTACCGCGCCTGCTGGCCGCGGACGCGGGGGTGGCCGATGCCGAGCGGCTTGGCGTCGAGCAGCACGATCGCAAGCCGCGCCGGCACGGTGCCGCGATTGACCCAGGCGTGGTTGGTGCCGCGCTGCACCATCACGTCGCCGGCGCGCAGCTTCACGGTGGAGTCGTCCATGTCCATGTCGATCTCGCCGTCGAGCACCGCGATGTAGTCGATGGTTTCGGTGCGATGCATTTCAGATTCGATACCGGGAGCGAATTCCATGACAATAAAGCGCGTGCCGTTTTCCGGGGGCGCGGTGCCGAGGATGCGCGCGCCCATGTCCTCGGCATTCTCACCGATGCCGATGTCGGCCGGCATCGAGTCGGTGCACCACATCAAGGTCGAGGCAACGCCGTCGCGCGGCACCTTGGTGTTGGCCGCGTTGCCTTCGCGAATGACCTTGGCGACGTTCTTGCCGTCGTGTCCGGTGACGACGCGGCGGATCGGTTTGTGGGGCATTCTCTTATGTCCTTGCAGGTGCGCGTTTGAGATCGATGAATTCGATGACGTTGCCGTCGGGATCGCGGATATAGGCGCTGCGGCCGACGAACACGCCCGACTCGCGGTTCTCTTCCTTGAAGATTTCGACCCCCTTGCCGGGCAGCGTCTTGATCGTCTGTTCATAGATTTCGGGCGTGACGCGAAACGCCGAATGAATTTGGTGTTCGCCTTCGGGATTGAGCGTGATCGGATTTGCCGAGTAGGTAAGATTGAAGAAGTCGCCGCCGGCGCGCAGGAAAACGATGCGGTCGGTGCGGCCGACTTTCTCGAAGCCGAGCAGGTCGGTGTAGAATTTTTCCGAGCGGTCGAGGTTCTTCACCGGAATGGTGAAGTGCAGAACGCCTTCGGTTTTGGGCATGGGCCGTCCCTTCGTACAAAGCGCCGCCGCGCACCAATGAATTGGCGCGGGCGGCGGCTCAACGATAGCACGGAACGGCGGTGCGGCCGCTACGGGGCGGCGATGCCCCCTGCCCTGACGCCGGTATTGGCCGCGCTCACGGGGCGCGGCGCGGCGCCGGTCGCTGCGCCCGAGGGAAAGCCGCGGAGTTGACGCGCGACCTTGTTCCAGACGCGCAGCGCAAGACCCGCCGGGCGCGGCATGGCGTGCCGGCAGAACGCGATCTTGCGAACGAAATTCGGCACGTTCCAGAGGCTCGAGGTGCCGGCCGGGAAGAACACCATGTCGCCCGCGGCGAGCCGGTGCGTCTCGCCCTTCTCGTCGGTGACGAACACTTCGCCGGAGATGATGTGGAGGGTCTCATCGACCGAGTAATGCCAGTTGAACCGGCCGGCGGTGCACGACCACGCCATGGTCGAGGATGTGCCGTCGGCGCTCGCGGCGAGCCGGCGCGAGCGTGCCTGCGGGTTTCCCGCGATGACCCAATGCGGAGGGATCGGATCGTCAAACAGTTCGACGTCGGCGGGAGAAGCAAAGGTGATCTGTGACACGGTATGCCCCCTGTGTTACGGCGTCATTTAGGCGCCGCAGTCGCAAACAAAACGTAAATTCTGGCGGCGCAGGTGTAACGTCCGCGCAACCGCGGTACGCGCCCCTTAAAGGTAAAGTTGAAAATTCGTCAGCGCGCCGTCGCCGGATCGGCGGCGAGCCGCCCGGCGCTGTGCGGCCAGTCGCGCCAGGCACGCCGCATCAGCGACAACGGCGAGCGCTGCTCCGCCTTGCGGCCCTTCAGATACTCGAACCAGTTCTCATAGATCGCGCTCGCTGCTGCGCGCCAGCTGCCGCCCGAACCAGCTTCAAGTCCGGCCTCGAGCGCGTGCATCGGGAAACTCTTGATCAGGTCGCCGTGCCGCTCCGCAAGCGCGCGATCGCGGAATGCCTCGACCCAGGCCGTCGCCTCGGTGTCAAAATAGTTCTGCGGCGCCCCCGGGTAGTCGTCGCGCTCGCCACGCAGGAAGCGGCCGACGTCGCGGCGATATTCGCGCAGCAGCGACGTTGCCTCGTATTCAGGGTGCCCCTGAAAGAAGAGATGGAAGCTTCCCTCCTGCCGCGCGAAAGCATCGACGCCGGCGGTCGGTGCGCGCGTCAGAATGCGATAGCCCGCCGCCTTGAGATCCCGCTCCGGCAGGTCGTTGTTGCGCGAGTGCGGGATATGCATCGGCAGTCTGACACCGCGCATCATCGGATGTGTCTCGGCAGCCGCGCAGGCGAACATGCCGGAGAGTTTTTGATCGAACGGACGGCGTTCGATGCCGTCAGAAGCAAGCACCGACGCGTGTGCCGCAAGGCACGACCAGATCGTCGAATAAGTATTGGCGCGGGCCCAATCGACAACCTGCGCCAGCGCCGGCCAATACGGCTCGTCTTTCAGGTTCTTCGATTTCGGCTCGTTGCCGGTGACGATCAGACCGTCGAGCTGGGTATCCCACAATTCGGCGATGTCGCGGTAGCGCCCCACCATGTCACGGCGCGCCGCGTCGCTGCGCGGCACTTCGGGGATGGCGAACAGCAACAGGCGCACCACGGTATCGCGGCTGCCGGCGCGAATGAGATCGGAGAACTGCCGCTCGGTCGCCTCAAGCGCCGAGTCGGGCATGTTGTTGACCAGGCCGATATTGACGCAGCTCGCGCCCCGAACCGCGTGGACGGCGGCAGACTCTGCGGTATCGAGCAGGAGCGGCATCGGTCCTATTCCCCGTGCATCCCGAAACGCCTACTCGGCGGCAAGGAGCGGCGAGCGCTCCGCCAGCGCCGCCGCCAGCGCCTGGTCCAGGTCGGCGATGATGTCGTCGATGTGCTCGACGCCGATCGACAGCCGGATGGTCTCCGGCAGCACGCCGGCCTTGGCCTGTTCCTCCGCCGACATTTGCCGGTGCGTGGTCGAGGCCGGATGGCAGGCGAGCGATTTCGAATCGCCGAGGTTGACCAGCCGCTTGAACAGCTTGAGCGCGTCGTAGAATTTCTTGCCGCCATCGAGGCCGCCGACGATGCCGAAGGTCATCAGCGAGCAGGCGCGGCCGCCGAAATATTTCTGCGCCAGTGCATTGTAGGGATTGTCGGCGAAGCCGGCATAGTTGACCCAGGCGACGCGCGCATCGGCGCGGAGAAATTCGGCGACACGGCGCGCATTCTCGACATGCCGTTCGACGCGCAGCGCGACCGACTCGATGCCCTGCAGCAGCAGAAACGACGACAACGGCGAAATCACCGCGCCGGTGGTGCGCTGATAGACGCTGCGGCAACGCGCGATGTAGGCGCCGTCGCCGAAATGATCGGCGTAGACCATGCCATGATAGGACGGGTCCGGCGTGCAGAACATCGCGAAGCGGTCGGCGTGCGCCTTCCATGGGAAGCGGCCGCTGTCGACGATGGCGCCACCGAGCGTAGTGCCGTGACCGCCCATGAATTTGGTGAGCGAGTGGATGACGATGTGGGCGCCGTATTCGATCGGGCGCAGCATCACCGGTGTCGCCACGGTGTTGTCGACCACCAGCGGGACGCCGTGACGCTGCCCGATAGCGGCGAGCGCTTCGATATCGCAAATATTTCCGGCCGGATTGCCGACGCTCTCGCAATAGATGGCGCGCGTCTTGGCGTCGATCAGCATTTCGATCGCATCGGGCTGATCGGATTCGGCGAACCGCACCGTGATGCCCTGGCTCGGCAGCACATGGGCGAACAACGTGTAGGTGGTGCCATAAAGCTGCGGCACCGACACGACATTGCTGCCCATCTCGGCGAGATTGAGGATCGCGTAATTCATCGCCGCCTGCCCGGTGGCGACGCACAGCGCATCGAGCCCGCCTTCAAGCGCGGCGACGCGGCGCTCCAGTACCTGCGTGGTCGGATTGCTGATACGGCTATAGCGATAGCCCGGCGCCTCGAGATTGAACAAGGCGGCGCCGTGATCGGCGCTGTCGAACTCGTAGGCGACCGTCTGATAGATCGGGACGGCGACGGACTTTGTGGTCGGATCGGTCTCGTAGCCGCCGTGGATAGCGATTGTCTCGCGTCTCATGCTTCCCCGCCACGTATTGGCAATGGGCGCAATTGTAGGGAGTTTCGGTTTCTTATCCGTGGCGGCGGCTGCGGACAATGCATCCGCCCTGGTTCCAAAGAAATAACCTTAATCGTTTGCCATGCCGCCAAACGCCGCTGCTTTTGCGCGAATGCGGCGGATATCACTGTAAAAACGATTCAAATTTTATCGATCTCGAAGCGTAAGATTCATCTTATCGGGCGATCATCCGGTATGGCTTTGATTGAAGCAGACCACTCACTGCGGCCGGCCGGCGGCAAGGACAGTGCGCTCGGCGACTGGGTGCGCGCGCTCGAAGCGACCGCGCCAATTACCCGCAACCCGCAGCGCCTTCTGCTTGACGTCATCGCCGGCGTGGCGGCGGCGCACGGCGCGCCCCCTGCCCTTATTTCCACACGCGAGACCTTGAGCTTCGCCAACCTTGCCGCGCGTGCCAACCGCTACGCGCGCTGGGCGCTCGACCAGGACGTGGCCAGGGGCGACGCCGTCGCGCTCCTGATGCCGAACTGCCCCGACTATATGGCGATCTGGCTTGGCATTACCGCCGCGGGCGGCGCCGTGGCGCTGCTCAACACTCAGCTTCGCGGACCCTCGCTCGCACATTGCATCGACGTAGTCGTACCGAAACACATCATCGTCGCTGCGGATTTGAGCCATGCGTTCGACTCGGCGCGCGCGCACCTTGCCAGCCGACCGACACCGTGGTCGCACGGCGGCGCCGTCGGTGATGCCTCTCAGATCGAGCAAGCCATCGTGCCTTACTCGGCCGACGCGTTGTCCGCCACCGAACGCCGCGGAACCCAGATCGGCGATCGCGCGCTCCTGATCTACACGTCGGGCACCACCGGGCTGCCGAAGGCCGCCAATGTCAGCCATCACCGCCTGCTGCAATGGAGCTTCTGGTTCGCCGGACTGGTGAATAGCGGGCCTGCCGATCGCATGTATAATTGCCTGCCGATGTATCACTCGATCGGCGGCGTGGTCGCGACCGGTGCCGTGCTTGTCAACGGCGGCTCCGTCGTCATTCGCGAAAAATTCTCCGCGCAGAAATTCTGGGACGACATCTGCGATTTCGATTGCACGCTGTTCCAGTATATCGGCGAGCTGTGCCGCTATCTGGTGCATGCGCCGAAGCATCCGCGCGAGCGCGCCCACCGGCTGCGGCTTGCCTGCGGTAATGGCCTGCGCGCCGACGTGTGGCGGGAATTCCAGAAGCGCTTCGGCATTCCGCGCGTGCTGGAGTTCTATGCCGCAACCGAAGGCAATTTCTCGCTCTACAACGTGGAAGGCAAGGTCGGCGCCATCGGCCGCGTGCCGTCGTTCCTCGGCCACCGCTTTCCTCTGGCGCTGGTGCGCTTCGATCATGCGACCGGCCAGCCGGCGCGCGGAGCGGATGGTTTTTGCGTCCGCTGCGCCGCCGACGAGCCGGGCGAAGCGATCGGCCGCATCGGCGGCGGCGCCTCGTTCGAGGGCTATACCAGCAAGATCGAGTCGGAGCGCAAGATCCTGCACGACGTGTTCGTGCGCGGCGACGCCTGGTATCGCACCGGCGACCTGATGCGCAAGGACGCCGGCGGCTTTTTTTATTTCGTCGATCGCACCGGCGACACCTTTCGCTGGAAGGGCGAGAATGTCGCGACCGCCGAGGTCGCCGAAGCCATCGCCGAATTTCCCGGCGTGACCGAGGCGACGGTATACGGCGTGTCCGTGCCGGGCGCCGAGGGCGCCGCGGGCATGGCGACGATTGTTGCCGATGACGCACTCGATCTTGCCGCTTTGCGCGATCACCTTGCGCGGCGACTCCCAACCTACGCGCGCCCGCTGTTTCTGCGCATCAAGGACCGCATTGAAGTCACGGCGACCTTCAAGCACAAGAAGACCGAGCTGGTGCGCGAAGGTTACGATCCCGCGGCGACGCCGGACGCGCTCTATTTCGACGATCCGGCGCGGCACGCCTTCGTGCCGCTCGACGCCGCGCTCCACGCCCGTCTTGTAGAAGGCGCGATCCGTCTCTAAGTGCGTTGCGTCACAACGGCGCGTTACTCCGCCGCTTCGACCGGCGTTGCATCGCGCAGCGTGAATCGTTCGCCATCCGGGGTCATTTCCAGATGGCGGCGATGCAGCCCGGCGAGCGTCGAACGATGCCCGATGGAAATGATCGTCGTGCCCGGCAGCCGCTGCGCCACCATGGCGTAAAGCTCGGCCTCGAGTTTTTCCTCGACCGCGGAGGTCAACTCGTCGAGCAACAGCCAGTCAGGACGCAGCAGCAACGCGCGGGCGATCGCCAGCCGCTGCTGCTCGCCGCTCGACAGCCGCTGCGACCAGGTCTCCTCGCGATCGAGCTCGCCGGCGAGACTGCCCAAATGCGCATCGGCCAGCGCGGCGCGGATATCGTCGTCACGATAAGTGCCGGCGACCGCCGGATAAGTCACGGCCGAACGCAACGTGCCGATCGGAATGTAGGGCTTCGGCGGCAGCACCATGACCTTGCGGTCGGCGGGTTCGCTGATGCGGCCGCTGCCGTACGGCCAGATGCCGGAAATAGCGCGGAACAGCGTCGATTTGCCGGAACCGGATGGGCCGGTCAGAGCCACGCTCTCACCGCCCTTGAGTTCGACATGGCGGGCGTCGACGATGTGCCGGCCGTCCGGGAGCGCGAGACCGACGTTGTCGAGGCCGATCGCATTGCCGCCGGCCGCCGTAACACGCGCCGGCCCGGCGCCGGCGAGCGCCTGCGCTTCGTCGATCGCCACGTCGAACGAATTCAGGCGGTCGACCACCGATTTGAAGCCGGCAAGATACATGTAGTAGTTGACGAAGAACGTCAGCGAGTTGGCAACCTGCCCGAACGCGCCGGCGGTCTGCGTCATGGTGCCGAGCTCGATCTTGCGGGCGAAATAGAATGGCGCGGTGAAGATGAAGGGAATGATCGGCGAAATTTGACCAAAGAACTGGGTGAATGCCCATACCCGCATGCGCCGGTAGATCACATCCAGATAATTGGCGACCAGCGCCCCGAAGCGTCCACCGAGCAGATTTTTCTCCGCGGCCTCACCGTCCAGCAGCGCAACCTGCTCGGAGTATTCGCGCAACCGGGCGAGCGAGAAGCGGTAGTCGGCCTCCATGTGCTGGCGCTGAAAATAAAGCTTGATCAGCGGTCGCCCGATCAGATGCGTCACCAACGTACCCGCGGCTGCGTAGATCAGGGCCACCCAGAACAGAAATCCCGGAAGCGCGACGTTGGTGCCGGGAAACGTAAACGAAGCCGACAGCGTCCACAGCACGATGGAAAACGATACGAGGGTGGTGACGGTCGAGATCAACAGGATGGAGAAGTCGTAGAGTCCAAAGGTCTGGTTGGAGCCGTCGTTGCCGCCATTGATGAAGCGGAAAATATCTTCGGAAATGCGCTGGTCGGGGTTGTCAGTCTGGCCCGCAACGAGGCTGATCCTGTAGTGATTGTGGCCGTGCAGCCAGCGGTTCACGAAATGATCCGTCAGCCATGTGCGCCAGCGCAGCACCAGCATCTGTTGCACGAACAATTCGACGACCGTCATCCCTACATAGAGAAAAGCATACGGCGTGAAAACGAACAGCAGCTGCTCCCAGAATACGGTTTCGTTCCGCTGCTGAATGGCGTCGAACCAGGCGCGATTGAAGAAATTCAGCCGGACCGTGATGGCGACCTCGGCCTGATTGATGACAACGAGAAACACGATCATCGCCGTGGCAATGCGCCGCTCCAGCGACCGGTAGGCGGCAAACGGCCAGATGCGCGCTCCTGCCGCATCACCCGCGTCGAAATAGCGGTCGGCGATGCGCATGATCTGCTCGACGGTGCGCAGCCGGGACACGACGTAGACAAGGATAGCGAAGATCGCGACCGTGAGCGGCAGCGATTCCGGCGGCAGTTCCTCGGCAAAATATTTCGGCCAAAAGCCAGCGCGGGCGGCAACGACCGCAAGCCCGAAAATGATTGTCTCGACCGAAAAGATGCCGATAAAAATCTTGAGAAAACTCGAAATCGCGACCGAACGGAACGTGGTGAGAGCGGCAATGAGGGTAACGACGCCGAGCACGGCCATCCCGGCATTCATGTCCTTCACAGGCTGGATCAACGCAACAAGGCCGAACAGGGCTACGGCAATGCTCAATGGTTTCATCGGTCGGTTCCAAATTTCTCAGGGACGATCGTACACAATACGCAATCCCGTCCGTCGCGGTCCGTTTGGGCCGCAAGGACGGGACGGCAAACGCTGCCAATCTATCACGGGCCGGATGGCGCCGCGCGTGACCTGATGGCACTTTATGGCTGGATTGCGTTCGAGTGCCCGAGGCTGGCCTCCGGCAAATCACGAATTCGGAGGGCCGGTCTGGCCGCAGCGCCGCTACGCGGTCGCGCCTGCGTCGACGGTAAGTACCGTCCCGGAAATGCTGCGGGCGCCGTCGCCCATCAGGAACTCGACCGCGTTGGCAACGTCGTCCACGTCGGCCAGACGGCGCAGGGACGTGCGTCGGACGACCCGTTCGCGCTGCTCGCCGGCGAGCCCGTGCGTCATGTCGGTGTCGAGAAAGCCGGGCGCGACGGCGTTGACATTGATGCCGAGCCGGCCGACCTCACGCGCCAGCGAGCGGGTAAAGCCGATCATCGACGCCTTGGTGGCCGCGTAGGCGGAGAGCCCGCTATAGCCGGTGAAGCCGATGATGGAGGCAACATTGACGATGCGGCCGACGCCTTCCGACATCATCGAGCGCACCACGTATTTGGTGAGCACGATCGGCGACAGTGTGTTGAGCCGCACGAGCTGTTCGATCTTGGCGTTGTGCATCATGGCAAGCGCGCCGTCGTGACCGACCGCGGCGTTGTTGACCAACCCGTAGAGCGGCCCGAACTCCTGGCGCAGTTTCTTGATCAGAGCGGGAATCTCATCGATCTCGCCGAGATCGAACGGCACAAAATGCAACGGAGCGTGGTTGCTGCGCTCGGCTTCGGCGATGGCCTCGGTGACCTGCTTGCTCTTCCCCCGCGCCACGGCGATGACACGATAGCCGACGGCGCTGAGCTTGCTGGCAATGCCGAGGCCAAGCCCGCGGCTCGCCCCGGTAACCAGAACATTGCGCGACGCTTGGCTCATTGCTGCATCCGTCGCTCAGGCGCGCCGCGCCAGCTTGCCGGTCGCAGCGACGGCAAGCGCGGGCACGATGCTGATCGCGGCCGGCACCTTGTGGCGCGGCAGCGCGTTGCGGCAGAGCGTGAGAATCTCGTCCTTAACGCCGGCCTCGTCCTCGGCTCGCGAGCACGCGGACTTCAGCACCACATCGGCGATCGCAATGGCGCCGGTGAACGGACTGCGCTTCGGCCGCACCAGCGACATGCGCACCTGCGGATGCCGGTTGATCACGGCCTCGACTTCCTCGGGGTGAACCTTCAGGCCGCCGATATTGATGATGCCGCCGCGGCGCCCGACGAAGTAATAGCGATCGCCCCGCTGCTCCACCATGTCGCCGGAATCGACGAAGCCATCGTCGTCGCGCAAAGTGGCGCGGCGTGCGACGTAGTTCGACGCCGCGCCCGACGAACGCAGGCACAGCGAACCGTCGACGACCTTCATCTCGACGCCCTCGTGGACGCCGTCGAGGTAGGACGCCGGAAACCCGGCGAGGCCGTCATTGACCGCAAATCCGACGCCTGCTTCGGTCGAAGCGTAAGCATGGCCGATGCTCGCCTGAGGAAAAGCCGTGCGCAGATTATCGAGAATTGCCTGGTCGGCGATCTCGCCCGACAGCCGCACGTAGCCCGGCGCGATCCTGCCGATCTCGGGCGACATCAGCGCCCGTCGCCAATGCGACGGCGTACCCGACAGATGCGTCACGCCATGCCGCGCCAGCCGCGCAAGGTGATCGGCGACCGGCTCGCCGGCGCTCGACAGAATGAGCGATGCGCCGCCGAGCACCGCGCGAAGAAAGATCTGCAAACCGCCATAGCGGCGAATATCGTAGAACGTGCCCCAGACCATAGCTTCGTTGTCGGTCCGCGGCGCAATGGCCGCGGCGAGTCCGGCAAGGCTGTGCACCACCATCTTGGGTACACCGGTCGTGCCGGAGGTCAGCAAAATCCATTCGGAGCGAACGGCGGGTGGTACGTTACCGGTAAGCGGCGCGATCTTCGGCGAGTAAACGACGCAGACCGGAACATTGCAGGAGGCGCGCTGTGTCTCGTCATCGACCACCACAGCATCGATCTCGGCATCAGCGATCAAGGCGCCCAGATGCCCGCGATCGACGTCTGGCGGCAGAATGGTGATGCGGCGGGCAACGCCGTCGAGTTCGATAAGCGCCAACGCGCTTGTGAGCTGGCTCGACGCGGCGATGAGAACCGAGCGGCCCGCCAGATCGGCCAGTCCGCCTCCAAGGCTCGTGCCTCGCGCCAAGTCGCTGGCAAGTACCTGCGCGGTTCGATCAAAGAAGAACCGTTCCGCGGCTCCGCGATCGACGTAGTGGCGCAGTGCCTGCGCCTCAACGCGCGCCATTTTCATAAGCCTTCACGAAGTCCCCGACGGTCACCGGAAAATGAACGTCTTCGCCGCTCGTGAACGGATCGGTGCCGAGCCGATCCTCGAGCCGAGCCACCAGCACGGCGATGCTGAGCGAATCGAGACCGGAGTCGAGCAGCGCCAGATCGTCGCGCAGCGGTGCAAGCGTCCGGCCCTGTTCGCGCGCAACCTGCGCCATCTGCTCCATTATGGTTAACTTTATCGACATGGGCTGCGAACCTACTCTTTGTTCATTTCGCTTCCGTATAGTCCTGCAACACTTACGATCAAGTTCACGACGCGATCGTGGTCAACGCAAAAGGTTGCGACTGTGCCGGCAATTCGCTGCCGTCAGATCACCGACAAAGACGTTCCCGGCATCACCGCATTGCTCGCGCGTGGCTTCCCGAGCAGCGACGCGCAATTCTGGCGGAACGCACTGGCGCAACTTGGCGCGCGGCACCCGCCGGCAGATCTGCCGCAATATGGTTACCTGTTGGAGAGCGGTGACAAGCCGGTCGGCGCGATCCTGTTGATCTGCGCGCACCTGCAAACGCGCGACACGTCGGTGCGGCGTTGCAATCTGTCGAGCTGGTACGTCGAACCGGAATTTCGCTCCTACGCAGCGCTGCTTGTATCGCGCGCGCTTTCGCTCAAGGACACGACCTTTCTGAACATTTCCGCTGCGCCGCATACCTGGCCGATTATCGAAGCACAGGGCTTTTCGCGTTATTCCAACGGTGTCTTCGTCGCGGTGCCGGCGCTGGACGGGCCATTCGGGGGTTCCGGCGTGACGATACTCGACGCGCGCACGCAGCCGACTGTGGCATTCGATCCGTTGGAACAAGATATCCTTCGCCAACATGCCGCTCTCGGCTGTATCAGCCTGTGGTGCGCCACGTCGGAGCGCGCCTATCCGTTCGTGTTCCGTCCGCGGCGCATCAAAAAGCTGCTGCCCTGCGCGCAACTCATCTACTGCCGCGACGTCGACGACTTCGTGCGCTTCGCCGGACCGCTTGGCCGGCGTCTGCTCCGGCATGGCAAACCATTCGTCATCGTTGACGCTAACGCGCCGATACCAGGCCTCGTCGGCTTCTATCGCAATGGCATCATGCCGCGATATTTCAAAGGCCCACAGAAGCCGCGCCTCGGCGACCTGGCCTACACCGAATACGCGGTGCTGGGCGTTTAGGGACCGGGCGACTAGATCCCGAGAGATCTGCGCACGGTATCCGGCCACTGCGCCAAATCGAGGCCATGGGTGGCAAATAGCGCCAGCGCCAGGCGATCGATGCCAAAAGCCACGCACCCCGTATGAGCGACCTCTCCGGACGCAGTGCGAATATTCCACGTGCCGCCGAAATGATCGCGATGATAGTTGAAGCTCATGCACGCCGTCGGCTTTTCGGCGGAATGCACCGGAATGAGCAGCTCGAATTTCAGATCCTGTTCGACCTGGCTCACCGCCATGAACTTGCCGACGCGGCCGAAGAACGGATCGCTGGCGTGATCGATACGCCAGCTCAGGCCCAATCGAGTGGCAAAGCCTTCTGCAAGCTTCATCCAGCGGTTACGAAACATCTCGATCTGTTTAGGTGTGCCGATGCAGACATATTCGCGCATCCGGAACGACTGCAGCCTATCCAGCATCTTTGACGGCTCGCGGCGGAAACAGTCGCATGCCACATCGAACAGGAGAGCCTCGGCGGGTAATTGGCCGCGGCTTGCTGCCAGCGGATAGACCGGATAGCAGGCCGCCGGGCTAAGAACGAGATCGGCCGAAGACAGCGCCGTTGTCCAGTCCTGACCCGCTTCGTGGCGGTCGACCGCGTCGCGAATCTCCGTCTCCTCGCCGGCCAGACAGCTCACGCAGCCGAGAAAGTGGGGAAAGCTCTTCAGATAACCGGATTTCTCCACCTGGCGGCGGCTCATCACCGGCGGGAATCGCAACACTTCGGTGTTCGGCTCGCGGTACTCCGCGATCAGATCGTTGAGGCCGTTGACGACCTGTTCAAACACCGCGGTGCGCGCATAAACGCCGTCGATGCCGGACGGCAGCAGCAACGCTTCCGCGATGGAATCCAGCGTGTGGGTCGCCTTCGCCGGTTGTTTGAATGCCACGTTCATTGGACTTACCGCCTCCTGCTTCCTGTCTTCGCCACCCTGGCTATTCTCTGGACCGCACGCCAATGGCTCAGTCGCGCAGCGAGTCCGGCGTGGCGCCGAGAACGGACGCCGCCGCGACGTTGGCGAGGATACGGTCGTTGCTGATCATGATCGGCGACGACAGGATGTCGCGCAAATGCCGCCCGATGCTGAACTCGCTGTCGTTTCGGTAACCCGAGAGACCGCAGGTCTGCATCGCGCTCATCACGGTCGCAACCGCCAGCTCAGATGCGTTGACCTTGAGCATGTTCATGCCGGTCTGGAAATCGATCGATTCCAGCAACGCCGGATCTGATGCAGCCGCTTCAAAGCGCTCCGTCGAGGCGGCGATCAGGCTGCGCAATGTCCTCAGGCTGGCGACGGCGCGCGTCAGATGAGCGGCACCCGGCGGAAGAGTGCCGCCGGAGCGATGCATGGCCTTGCGCACGAAACCGCGGGCGCGCTCAACAGCTGCCGCCGCGATGCCGGCCCAGGCGCTGCTCCAGACGAGGTGCGCGATCGGCATCATCGTGTGGCTGTAAATCTTCTCGTAGCTTACCGGCAGGATCTGCTCGCGCAGGCCGGATGCGGCAAGCTTGAAGCCGGCGCTGCAGGTGCCGCGCATGCCAAATGCGTCCCAGCCGTTCAGCCGTTCGAGCGTATAATTCTCTTTCAGGAAGACGACGAGCACCTGGTCGGAGCTGGCCGCGTCGGCCGAGCGGCGCGCGGTGGTGACAATGCCGTCGGCTGCTTCGCCATAGGAGATCACCGTCGCCTGACGCTCCAGCGTGATCCGCGTCTCGCCGTCAACCGCCGCCACGCTGTGGCGCAGGTCGCCGCCAGCCTGTCCTTCCGTAGTCGACGACGCCAGCAGCAATTGTTCGGCGCAAAGCCGGCGCAACAGCAGTTGGTGCCACGGGCTGCCGCGACCATGGCGGACAATGCACGCGACCTTGGTGAGGTGCATGGCATAGATCATCGCCGTCGAAGCGCAGGCGCGGCCGAGCGCGTAGCAGATGTCCGCCATGTCGGCGACGCTCAAACCGTCGCCACCGAACTCGCGCGGCACCGCGACACCGAGCAGACGCTCCGCGCGCGCCGCGGCGATCGCCTCGTCTGGAAACCGCAACTCGCAATCGACCGCGGCTGCATGCGCCACAGCAATCGCCACAACCTTATCGACACGCGCGCGCCAATCGGCCGGCGCAGCGGCATCGGAAACGTCGGCGGCAAGCTGGCTGTTACGCCCTGCGTCGCGCACCCGAAGCTCCTTTGGGATGCCCGTGATCTTCGCAGTGCGGATATTCATTGGATACGCTCCCACGATGGAATCGGATTCCTCGCAATCGGGCCTCGACAGCGATCCGTGCGTTGCCAGAGGTACAGCACTAAACACCAATTCATCATGTCATTTAGTGGTAATTAGCGCTGTTCTTTTCCATCAAGGTTACTGATGGAATGCCCGCACTGCGCAAAATCGTGATGTCGGAGTGACGTTCGGTTAATGAGATAATGTCATCAAAGAACCGAACTCCGCAGGCGGCGGATTTCGGGGAGATTCAGCGTGCTTGATCGCGGCAATTCCAATGTGAGTGAACGCGTTAACTCTCTGGTGCAGGCGTTGCTCACCAAACGCTCGGTCGATCAACTCGTCGGACGCGACGACGATCTTGGCGAGAACGGGCTGTCGTCGCTCGATCTTGTTAATCTTATGCTTGCGGTCGAAGCCGAGTTCGATCTCAAGATTCCCGAACGCGACATGCGGCCGGCGAATTTCCGCTCGATTGCCCGAATCGAGGCGCTCGTCGCGAGCCTGACCGGTCTCGACCATCCGGTTGCCGCGGAATAGAGCGCTACTCCCGGCGCGATTATCAGAACGCGTATCCCGGCAAAAGGCGGCGGCAGCTCCTCAGGCTGCTGGGATTTCTATTGCCGAAGTTCCGATGGAACTTTGCCTCCACTCCTGCCAAAGTGACCGCCCCCAGCGGGAGGGCTCAACGAGCACGGCGCGATAACCGGGCACTTGGCGATGACAAAGTACTTGGCCATGACAAAGTACTTGGCCATGACAAAGGCCGTATACTACGCCGCCATCGGTCCCGAACTCTGCGTATTCGGTATCGACGTCGATGACGCAGCATTGACGCGGCGCGGATCGGTCACGCTGCCGGCCAATGTCCAATACGCTTGGCCGCATCCATCGCGGCGCCAACTCTACGTCGCCTCGAGTAACGGCGGGCCGCGTGTGGTCGGCAACACGCATTTTGCTGGCTCGCTGGCAATCGATCCCACGACCGGCAGTCTGCGGCCGTATGGCGAGGCGGTGGCGTTGCCGTCGCGGCCGATCCATCTCAGTGTCGACCGGCGTGGCGAATACCTGCTGACGGCCTTTAACAATCCGAGCCGCATCACGGTGCATCGCCTGAATGCCGACGGTTCTATCGGCGCGCCGGTTACCCAACCGGAAAAACTCGACACCGGAATTTACGCGCATCAGGTCCTCGCTGCGCCGTCGAACCGTATGGTGACGTTGGTCGCACGCGGCAATGACGCCCAGCCCGGGAAAGCGGAAGATCCCGGCGCGATCAAGACATTCGCGTTCGACAACGGCGTGCTGCGTAATCTCGCCTCGATTGCCCCGGGCACCGGGCTGGGATTCGGGCCGCGGCATCTCGACTTTCACCCGACCAAGCCGTGGGTGTTCGCCTCGATCGAACGACAGAACAAGCTCTACGTCTACGAGCTTGATTCAGTCACCGGCCTCAAACGTGAGCCGCTATTCGTCAAAAATACGCTGTCGAAGGCGCCCGCGATGCGACAGGCCGCCGCTGCAATTCATGTTCATCCGAACGGCAAGTTCGTCTACGTCACCAACCGGGCATCGGACCTTTCGAGCTTCGAAGGCAGGCCGGCTGTCATCGACGGGCAGAACGACGTCGCGGTGTTCGCGATCGATCAGAGCACCGGAGAACCGACACTGATCCAGAATGCCGACGGGCACAGCATCGAGCTTCGCACCTTTGGCATCGATCCAAGCGGCCGCATGCTGGTTGCAGCCAGCATCGCACCAGCCCCGGTTCGAGAGGGCAATCGCATCATTCAGATTCCCGCGGCGCTGTCCGTCTTCCGAATTGGCGACGACGGCAAGCTTACCTTCGTCCGCAAACACGACATTGACACCGGCGCCGAGCGGCAATTCTGGACCGGTATGATATCCCTCCCCTGACCACGCGATTACAGGCCATTAGTCCCATGATGCTAGTCCCATGACGCTCGTCATCAACAATGCAGAGGTCGCCAAAGTCCTGACCATGGAGGACACAATGGCGGCACTGGAAGAGGCCTATCTCGCGTTGGCGGGCCGCGAGGCCGTGTGCCGGCCGCGTATCGATATCCGCATCCCAACCTCCGACCCTCGCAAGAACTATCAGTGGGGCACGATGGAAGGCGGTTCCACCGCCGGGTATTTTGCCATTCGCATGAAGTCCGACGTGATCTACGAGACCGAATACGAGGGCTCGATCACCCAGGAAAAATACTGCACGCGGCCCGGCCGCTATTGCGGCCTTATTCTGCTTACCTCGATCGAAACCGGCGAACCGCTCGCCTTCATCAACGACGGCCACCTTCAGCACATGCGGGTCGGCGCCGACGGCGGCATCGGCGTCAAGTACATGGCCAAGCCCAACGCCGAGGTTGTCGGCATGCTCGGCTCGGGCGGCATGTCGCGCACGCACATGCGGGCGTTTACGCTTGTTCGCACCATCAAAAAGCTTCAGGTGTTCAGCCCGACACGCGAACACCGCGAGCAGTTCGGCCGCGAGATGGCGCAGACCTACAATATTGAAGTCGTAGTCTGCGATCGGCCCGAGGACGTTTACAAAGGAGCCGATATTGTCGCCGGCCTGACCGATTCCGCCGTGCCCGTGATCGACGGCGTCCGTCTCGAAATGGGTACGCATATCGTCAACGTCGGTGGCAGCGGCAAGCCGGACGAGGAAAGTCTACGCCGGGTCGATGTCTATTTGCGCTTCGGCGACACTCCGGCGCCGACTGGGCGGCCGGACCTCGCCGTCGATGACGAGGTGGTCGGCTACGAGGCGCGGCCTGACAAGCCGAAATTCGGCGACGGTCGGGCCGGCCGCCGCCGCCACGGCAATGCGCTTCCTGACCGGCGCGTGACGCTGGCGGATCTGGTGAACGGAAAAGCGCGAGGGCGCGTCGGTCCCGAGCAGATTACTTATTCGGAGCGCGGTAATTTGCAGGGCGCGCAATTCTTTGCCGTCGCCGGCAAGGTCTACGAGGCGGCGAAGCGCGCCGGGCTCGGGCGCGAAATTCCGACCGACTGGTTTCTGCAGGATATCCGGGACTGACCGGCGCATTCGCCGCGATCACCGGTGGCTTGGCGCCGACCAGCCGACGATGTCCCCGGCGTTGAGATCGGCCAGCGGCGGCGCCGCGACCCGCTTGGTGCTCGGCGCGGTGCCACGCCAGCGGGCGACGACGTCGGCGATGGCCCGGTCGTCGATCTTATCCGCCCTGTTGAGGTCCCCGCTCCATTCGGCCTGACTACGCGGAATGCAATGGTCCGGCAGCGCCTCGAATCGCAGTCGCGTGACCGTTGGCACGCCGGTGCCGATCACCAGCGCTTCGCGCGTGCCCAGCGAGGGCAGGAAAGCCAGCAGCCGGCTTGCGGAATCCGACACCGCAGCGCGGATGATTTTCTGATCCTCTTCGTGACCGAGCCGCATGGCGAACACGGTCGAGCATTGTGAGATCAAAGTCGGATCGAGCTGATGCGGCCGCTGCGTGATCAGGCCGAGAAACACGCCGTGCTTGCGGCCCTCGACGGCGATGCGCGACAGCCCTTCGCGGGCGACGCGGAAGCCGAGGTCACGGTCGGCATTGGCGTAGCTCTGCGCTTCTTCGCAGACGATGAGCACCGGGCTCAGCCCGTCGCTCCAGATGCCGAATTCGAAGGCCAGCCGGAACAACACCGACACGATGACTTCCGTCGTCTCGGCCGGGAAACCGGCGAGCTGGACGATGGCCATCGGCTGCTCGTGGTCTTTCAGCCGCAAGAGCTGGCACAGAATCTCGACCATCGGGTCGCCGACGCCGGCAGCGCTTTCGAAGATGAAGCCGTAGCGCGGATTGCGGCGCGCCGCGTTGATACGCATGACCAGCCGCTGGTAGGCGACCGCGAGGTCGCGGTTCTCGAGCTTGCCCATGCGGCTCTCGGCTGCCGCGATGACGTCGTCAAGACGATAGGGCGCCGGCGTATCGGCGGTAAATCGCGATGCGCCGTCCGCTTGCGGCCCGCGGTAGCTCGAACGCAGTGTGCCGCTCGCGCGCGCGAATTCGGTCTTGGCCAGGGGAACCAACTCCGCCAGGAGGCTGACTTCGCGCTCGACGCCGGATCGTGAACCGAAGACAATTTGCACAAGCTCTTCGAAGTTGAAGAGCCAAAACGGCAAGCTCAGATTTTCAGGGCCGAACACGCAGGCGCGGCCGTCGAAGCACTCGGTGTATTCGTTGTGGGCGTCAATCAATAAAATGCGCAGATCGCTGCGCGCCTGCATGATCTTGCGCAAGATCAGCGCCAACGCGCTCGATTTGCCCGAGCCGGTGGAACCGAATATCGCGAAATGCTTGCGTACCGTCTCGTCGACATTGACGGTCGCCGCAATCGAGGCGTCCTGCTGCAAGCGGCCGAGTTCGACCGTGCGCGGGCTCGCCAGATCGAAAATGGTCTTCAGGTCGTCGGCGCCGACGCCGACAACGGCGCTGCCGATCCGCGGATAGACGGCGACGCCGCTGTGAAAACGCCTCTGCGCGGAAATCTCGCCCAAGAGATCGATCCGACCGACCGCACAAGCGGCCGCGTCGGCGTTTGCGCCACCTTGAAGCGTAATGTCGCACAGCGCGCCGATCGCCAGCGACTCACCGTTCTCGATGCCGACCAGCGATCCGACTGAAAACTCAAATTTACCGCCGCTCGCCAGCGACGCGGCGGAAAATTGCGCGGTCGCCTGCGACCCGCTCACCGCGACGACGCGACCCAGAGCAACGTGACTTTCGTCGGACATGTGTTGAATCCCAGCACGCTGTCATCGCGCAGAAAGCTCTAAAATTGCGATAAAACAAACCTCCAGACGCGTTTGGCACGTGGCGCCGAAGCATTGTCCACGCCGGCACAGTTAAGAATTCGATGCCGGCCATTCGCGAATTGAACTGAATGTGCTCAGGCGCCGCGCAGCGGCACCGGCTGCTCGGCCAGCATCGTCTTGATGGCGCGCCGCGTCGCCTCGACGTCGAGGCCGTGCCGGTTCACCAGATCGCCGCAGTCGGCGAGGATCGCATCAGCGTCCTGCATCATCTTCAGCCGCTTGTAGTGGTCGTCCTCGTGCAGACCCATGCTGGCGCCGACGATCTCGTAAATGTTCATGATGCGGAACGGCCAGTCGCGTTCATGCGCGCATAATTCGCGATGATCGGAGTGATAGAGCGCGACGAGCGCGTCAACGCCGGCAGCCTCCGCCGCCAGCAATTCGGCCAGCTGCGTTTCGCGGCGATAGTTCGGCAGCGCCTTCATGTCATTGGCCTGCAGCCCAGCGCGCGGCTGGTGCAGATCGACAATCTCGATGCCCGGCACCGCCCAAAGAATCTCCTCGGCCGCCTCGACCACGCCGTGGATACCCGGATGCTTGTGCAGCGCGATGCGCATCGGCACCGGCTCGCGCAGCAGCGGCCGCAGCCGATCCAGATTCCGGCGCACGAACATCGTGAACGGAGTCATCTCGAACGGCTTGGAGCCCCGCGTCCGCTCGACCGCCGGCAGCGTCATTTCGGTGAACTGGACATGGCACGATGGGCACCACGACAGCACCTGACCACTTTTGCTCTGCGCCAGTTTATCGAGCGTGTTCTCGGCAAAACGGCCGAATGTCGCCAGATCGCCGGCGCGCAATTGCTGGATGCCGCAACAATGCGTCGGACCGCCCATCACCTCATAGGTGGTGCCGAGCGCATCCATGATGTCGAGCGCGAGCAGCGCCATGTGCGGCGTCTTGAGCACGTTGCAGCCGGTATAGAAGACAAAGTCCGGCGGCGTACCCTCGGTCGGCCTGGCGCCCTGCCCGAGCCGCGCCAGCAGCGCATCGTCGAGTTGCAGGCGCGACAGGTTGTTGACGTCGCGCGCCGTGTTGCGAAAGTACTCGACGCCCTTGCGGCGCTGGGTGGCGACGTCATCCTCGGCGCTTGCCATCGCGACGCGCGCCATGCTGAGCAGAAAGCGCGGATTGACCCCGTAGTCGCACGCCTCGATGCAGTCGCCCGACCGGACGCAGCCGTTCGCCCATTTGCGCGCCGCGCCGTTGCCCTCGCCGTGCCGTAGAATGTCGAGCACGCCTTCGATCACCTGCCGCGGTTCGGCGTCGACGCCGGCGGCGCCCGCAACGGGGCACGCCTCGACGCATTTGCCGCACCGGGTGCAGGCGTCGACCATTTCGTCGACGCGCGCGTGCAACGCGGATTCGAATGTCTCGGGCATGGCAGCAAATCCTAGCTTGACGCCGGTGCGCCACAGTAACGCCGAGTCGCCCCCGATTGAAGGGCTTTGCCGCACGTTGAAGGCTTTGCCGACACGATGTAAGACGTGTGCTTCACCGATGCCCGGCCATCCGCCGGGCAGCTTTATGAAAAACAGCCTTCGGCGGTGTGCGCCCCCTCCGACGGGTCGGGGCCGGAATGCGAGGATGCAATGGGTGAATTTGCCATCGGTCAACCGGTTCCGCGTTTTGAAGATCCGCGCCTTGTCAAAGGCGGCGGCCGTTACGTCGCCGACATGGTGTTTCCTGGCACGGCGTTTGGCTACGTGCTGCGGTCGCCGCACGCCCATGCCCGCATCCGTTCGATCGATACGTCGAAGGCAAAGGCCGCGCCCGGCGTGCTCGCGGTGCTGACCGGCGCCGATTACAAGAAGGCTGGCTTCGGCGATCTTCCGGTGCCCGGCGGATTGAAGCGCCGCGACGGCGCCCCCGGCTACAAGCCGCGCTACCCGGCCCTGGTCGAGGATCGCGTGCGGATGATCGGCGACTACGTCGCCTTCGTGGTCGCCGACACATATTATCAGGCTGTCGACGCCGCCGAACTGATCGAAATCGATTACGAGCCGCTGCCGGCGATCGTCTCGACCGGCGACGCAGTCAACCCGGGCGTTCCGCTCGTCTGGGACGATTGCCCGAACAACGTCGGCTTCATCCAGATCGAAGGCAACAAGGAAGCCACGGATGCCGCCTTTGCGAAGGCGGCCCACGTCGTCAAGCATCATTTCGTCGTCAACCGCGTCACCGCGGCAACGATGGAGCCGCGCGGCTGCATCGGCCTCTATGAACCGATCGAGGGCCGCTACACCATCTACACCACACTCCAGCGCACCAATGTCTTTCAGACCGAGCTGTCGAACAACGTGCTGAAAGTGCCCGACAGCAAAATCCGCGTCGTGTGCGGCGACATCGGCGGCAGCTTCGGCATGAAGTCGGCGGTCTACAACGAATGCGCGCTGGTGCTGCTTGGCGCCAAGGTGACCGGCCGCCCGGTCAAATGGGTGGCGACGCGCTCGGAATCGTTTCTGTGCGACGCGCAGGCGCGCGACAACGTCACCGACGCCGAGCTCGCGCTCGACAAGGACGGCAATTTCCTCGGCTTCCGCGCCAAGATCATCGCCGCCATCGGCGCCTATATGCAGACCGGCATGCCGGCCTTTACGGGCAATCTCGGCACGCTCGCCGGCGTCTACAAGACGCCCGCTTCCCACATCGATGTCACCGCGGTGTTCACCCACACCCAGCCGGTGCGGCCTTATCGCGGCAACGGCCGGCCGGAAGCCGGCTACATTATCGAGCGCATGGTCGATCTTGCTGCCGACCAGATCGGCATCGATCCGGCAGAACTGCGCCGCCGCAACACCATTCCGTCGAGCGCAATGCCGTACAAGACCAGCGTGACATTCACCTACGACTGCGGCGAATTCGAAAAGAGCATGAATATGGCGCTCGATGCCGCCGACAAGAAAGGCTTCGAGGCGCGCCGTAGTACGTCCCGCAAGAGCGGCAAGCTGCGCGGTCTGGGCTTCTCCAACACCATCGAGCGGTCCGCCGCCGCCGGCCTCGAAGGCGCCGAGATCAGGTTCGACCGCACCGGCACCGTCTCGATCTTCTCCGGCAGCATCAATCAGGGTCAGGGTCACGAGACCGCGTTCAAACAAGTCGTGTGCGACAAGCTCGGCCTCGATCCCAACGAAGTGACCTATATCCAGGGCGATACCGATCAGGTGTTCTTCGCCGAAGGCACCGGCGGATCGCGCTCGGCGGCATTTTCGGGTTCGGCCTTCACGCTTGCGGCGGAGAAGATCGAGACCAAGGGCAAGGCGATCGTCGCCAAGATGCTCAAGATCGACCCTGCCGACGTCAACTTTTCCGAGGGCATCTTCTCCAGCCAGAAGACCAACCAGACGATGACGATCAAGGAAGTCGCCAAGGCCTCGATCGATCCGAAGAATGTGCCGGAAGGCATGGAGGTGGGCCTGATTTCCACGGCAATCTATCAGGGTAAGGCCGCGAGTTATCCGAACGGCTGTCACGTCTGCGAACTGGAAATCGACGAGGACACCGGCGTTGTGGAAATTCTCCGCTACAACGTGGTCGACGATGTCGGCACAGTGATCAATCCGCTGCTGCTGCACGGCCAGATCGACGGCGGCGTCGCCATGGGCGTCGGCCAGATCCTGATGGAAGACATCAAGTTCGACGAACAGGGCCAGATTCTCACCGGCTCGTTCATGGACTACGCCATGCCGCGCGCGACCGACCTGCCCTCCTATCACGTCGGCTCCAATCCGGTGCCGACCAAGACCAATCCGCTCGGCGTCAAGGGCGCCGGCGAAGCCGGCTGCGTCGGCGCCATGCCGGCCGTCGCCAACGCGCTGGTCGACGCACTGTCGGTGCTCGGCATCAGGCACGTCGAAATGCCGGCCACGCCCGAAGTGCTGTGGAAGGCGATCCACGAGGCGCGCGCGAAGAGCGCGTAGCTCTCCACGCGCTATTCTTCTTTGCGAAGGCGCAGCGACGCTGACACAAAGGCGTTTCCCGGATGCGGCACAGCACGCAGTGGTGCGCCGCCGATCCGGGATCGTGACGAACACTGCGTTTGAAACGATCCCGGGTCTGCAGCACATCATTCCGCTTCGCTCCATGCTGCGCTGCGCCCGGGCAACTCAGCACTGCAAGCAATCCCATTCATCATCGCGCGCCTCATTTCATTCGCGCCGCGCGCCGCCGCAGGCGAAAGGCGCGGCGCAAGGCCGCCGCGGCCTTGGCGCCGGCTTCGGCCGCGCACTGTTCGAGAATCTGTTCCGGCGCGGGCACGTTGGACCACACCGCCAGATGGTCGAGGATCGCGGCCGGGATGCGCAGGTGCTCGGGAGGCTGATAACTGAAGATGTAATCCGGCTCGCGGAACTTTGGATCTTTGAAGTCGGCTTCGTAGAGCCTTCGCCTGCACCGGTTGTCGCCCTGGCAGGCATGTGCGCGCCGGCACGGCTTTTTGCGACAGCTGCGCCACAAGTCCAAGAGATCAGCGTCCGCCCGCGCCGCCAGCATTGAGCGTTGCCACACCGAAAGCTTCAGCCATTCCTCACGCGTCAGCCGGCCGGGGTAGGTTCGTTGCGGCATGGGGTGGTTTCCTTGCTGCTGGGTACGTGTGTCATTGCGAGGAGCCAACGGACCCGCGCGAAGTCGCGCGGTCAGAGGACAGGCTCCGCGACGAAGCAATCCAGCGGATTTCACACTCACCGCAAGCCGCCCTGGATTGCTTCGCTTACGCTCGCAATGACGAACTCCATTGTTCTCGCGGCGCGTTTTGAGCACCCGAGGTCTGCCAAAGCTGTTTACGAACGGGCCTCCCAAACAATCAAAGGGGGAGGTGGAGCGCCGAAAGACGCAGGGGTAGATACCGCGGTCGCGCACAAGCGGAGCGCCGCTTGGATTTGCGCTTGATCGCGGCGCGCGCTCCTTTTGGGAGACGCGCTCGCCTCTCGGCGCTCTACCGCGGCTCTTGCCAAGTTTTCCAGGCTTGGCTCAGTCCGGTCCCGCGCTTCATGGCAGCGCCAACGGATGTGACTCCGTCCGCCACCCGGGCAGCCAGCTCCTGGCAGACCTGCGCCGTGGCAGGCCGGGCGAGTTTCCGAACCGCCCGCTAATGAGGTTACGAGCCTCATCCCGGGCACCGCTCCTGCTCCGCTTCAGGGATCGTCTCGAGAAGCGTCCCCCGCGAATTCGAGCAGAATAAGTCTTTATATCAATAAACGAGACTTATTGTCAAGCAAAAGGCGACGTATAGTCACGAAACACGAAAGCGTGGCAAGCCCTTTGGCGTCCTATCCGGGGAACGGGCTCCGGCCATTTGGTGCCGTCAGGATGCTGGGCGCCACGGACTGCGTTGCCGGTTCGGCGGGCGCCGGGGGAGTGATGACGGTCCCGCCCGCAGGCGCGTAGCTCGCCATCGCCTGCGCGAGCTGAGTGCTCGCAGCGGCCGCGGCACCCGGCGGAACGGCGGCGATACCGGCGACCGACCATTCCAGTCCGACCTGCCCCATCCCGGTCGCCGCGGTGATCGCGTTGTGACCGATGTCGTAAAGCTCGAATGCGCCCGTATTGTTATTGCGCATCAGCATGTCGCCCGCACCGGCCCCGTTGATCGGACCGAAGCCGGCCACCGACCACTCCAACCCGACTTGCCCCATCGGCACTGTTGAAGTGATTGTGTTGTTGCTGATGTCATAAAGCTCGAATACGCCGGTATTGTTGTTGCGCATCAGCATGTCGGTTTCGTTGGCGTTTCCGGAGAAATCGCCGAAGCCCGCGACCGACCACTCCAATCCGACTTGTCCCATCGTGGTCGTGGACGTGATCGTGTTGTTGCTGATGTCGTAAAGCTCGAACACGCCGGTATTGTTGTTGCGCATCAGCATGTCGGTTTCGTTTGGCCGCGTCGAGAAATCGCCGAAGCCCGCCACCGACCATTCGAGACCGACCTGGCCCATCGGCGCCGAAAAAGTGATGGCGTTGTTGGCGATGTCGTAGATCTCGAAATTTCCGCTGTTGCTGTTGCGCATCAGCATGTCGGTCTCGCCCGGCCGCGAGCTGAAATCTCCGAAACCCGCAACGCTCCACTCCAGTCCGACCTGACCCAGATCGGCGGCGTTGGTGATCGTGTTGTTGCTGATGTCGTAGACGTCGAAGAGCCCGGTGTTGACGTTGCGCAGCAGCATGTCCGAAGCGTCGGCTCCGAAGAAGCGGCCGAGGCCAGCGACCTGCCACTGCGGGCCGACCTGTCCCAGCGGGCCGGCGGCCAGAACGGCGTTGTTGCCGAGATCGTAGATCTCGTAGTTGCCGTTGCCGTCGCGCATGATCATGTTGGCGGTGGTGCTTCCAAACTCCAGAGGCGTCACCGTCACATTGAAACCGAGCGGAACAGTCTGGTTCTGGCTGCCGTTCCCGGTGTCGACGACGTGGGCGGTTACGGTGAGCGTTTCAGACCCGACGAAATTCGCGGGCGGCGTGAGCGAAAAATCGATTGTACCACCATGCGTCACGTTTCCACCGAGGATCGTCCAGTCGAATCCATCGAACACGGCGGTCGCACCGGGATCGCTCAGCGTCCAGCCGGCCGGAATGCCCGTGATGACGAGCGACTGGATGACCTCCGAACCGTCCGGATCGGGGATCGAGACGGTCACCGGGATCGTGCCGACCGTGTTCTCCTTGAACGAGATGCCGGTCTGAATGCTCGGCGTCGACGTGCCGTTGTTCAGGTTCAGCGTCTGAACGGTGGCGCGGCTCGACGCCTGGGTGTCGTTTTCCGCGTCATAGAGGACAAGCGTATTGCCGTCGGCCTGGTTGGCGAGAAACATGTTGTCGAAATCGGAGCCGTCGCCCGTATCCTCCATTCGGACGTCGCCGATGTAATTGCCGTCGTTGCCGTAGATGTGGAGATTCTGGCGACTGCCCGTATCGTCGGCGGTTTCCAGGACGACGGCGAAGCCGCCTTGCGGCAACGCGAATACGCGGGCGAAGGTAGCGCCGAATGCACTCTCGTCCTGGAACTCATGGAGGCTGCCGACCGGGTTGCCGTTCGCATCGTAGGCCTGGACACCCTCGTTATTGGCGCCGTTGTCGATAATGCCGCGCCAGCTGACAGCAAACCCGCCGTCGGCGAGCGGCGTTATCCTCGGTAGAGGGGCGCCGAAAAGCGACGTGAATGTGAACTGGGCCGTGGCTTGATTGCCGACAAGATTGCCATTCGCGTCGACGAGTTGAACGTGAGCCAGTTCAGTTGGAGTATGGCCCTGAGTTGAAACAATGGATTCCCAGCTCACCGCAAAGCCGCCGTTGGGCATCACCGTCACGGACATCGAGCTCGGATCGATGGTGTTGCCGTCGCTCGGCGGAAGGATTTCACTCCCGATCAGATTGCCGTGCGTGTCGTAACGCTGCACGTGGACTTCGTTGCCATTCTCGACCTGCGCGACGACGATCTCCCCGTCGGGCAGGACCGCGAGGATTTGCCTCGACGGCGTGGCCGCGCCGATCGCGTAGGGCTGGCTCTCGGGCACGCCGGCGGCGTTGAACGACCATGCGTAGAGCTGCTGCCCGTTGCCGCCGAATTCCAGCACAACGAAGCCGCCAGCCGGCAGCGCCGCGATCTTGGAAATCCCGACGCCACCGCCTGGCACGTCGACCGTGACCGGCCCGGTCAGCGCCGTGCCCGCCGCATTGAAAAGCTCGATCTGGCTCGTCTCGGTCGGAGAACTTCCGGTGGCCCAGCCGACCACATAGTCGCCGTCGGTCAGCGCAGCCGTCAGCAGATTGTGAACCGGCACGCCCGGAGTGAACGTGCCGACCAGATTGTTGTTGGCGTCGTAGGTCTGCACCTGCTCGGTCGCGCCGTTGGCCTGCTGGAGATAGATGGCGGTAATGACATAACCGCCGCCGGTCAGCGGCACCGGCGGCCCGGCGTTCGTGTCGATGCCGCTGCCGACTTCCGCGAAGCCGGCTGTTACGACGGTCCGCACGCCAAGCTGTGTGCCGACCGAGACGAAGGGCAGCGGCGCGGTGGCGGCAACGTTGATCGTCAGCGTGGCGGTGCCGGCGACATTATTGTTGCTGTCATACGCCGTGTACTGGACGGTGTCGGTGCCGGAAAAGCCGGGCGCCGAAACGTAGTCGTAGGAGCCGTCCGAGAAGAAGTAGATCTGCCCGCCACCGGTGGTCCGCTGGAAGCCTTCGACCAGGCTCAGCGGCCCATTCGGGGCCGTATCGTTGGCCAGTACCCCATTGGCTGCATCGACTTGAAGAGTGCTTTCTTCGACAGCGTTGATCTCGTCGTTTTGGATCATCGACGTGTTATCCCAATGAAAGCGCTGCCGCGCCGGCTTTGGTAGGCGGGAGCAATGCGGGGGAAATAATGTGAAAGTTTCCACTATCTACATCAGGACGCCGGCACAAGCCAGATGCCCGGCTTGATACAGCCCGGGATTGAACAGCGAATTGCTTCGCAATCTAAGAACCGCTCACTCCAGTTTCGGCCCGACGGCCTTGATGGCCGGTTGCCACTGGGTAAGCGGAAACAAACTCGGCTGACGGCTCCTTCGAGGGCGAACCGTTCTTGGCCACGAGCGATGCTGGGTACGGCGGTGAGACGAGGCGTTGCATCGTCGCAAAACGGAGTGATTTATCAATCGGTGCGTCAGATGTTCTGCGACAGCACGTCGCGTCCTTAAGGAAAATTCGAGCGATACGATAAGGACAGGCAAGCCAGGTACTTTCGTCCTGGAATACAGCCGCCATCGCGGGAGGCCGAAATGTCGAGAATTCATGCCGGGATCATAATTGTCTTTTCGGCGCTGACGGCGCTGGCGCCAGCGTCTGTCCATGCGCAAAGCTATCCAGACAAGCCGGTAACGATCATTTCAGATGCGGCGCCCGGCGCCACCCCCGACGTTGATGCGCGCTTCATTGCCAAAGACCTCTCAACAATTTGGAAGCAACAAGTGGTGGTCGTGAACCATCCCGGCGCCAACGGCAGTGTAGGAGCTCGTGCAGCCTCGGAAGCCTCGCCCGACGGCTATACGCTTTACATGCCGGTTCTCTCCACCTTCGTGGCCTTGCCCAGTGTCGCGCCAAACCTGCCGCTAAAACTGCCCCGCGATTTTCTTCCCATCGGATTTTGCGCCGAGAACCCGATGTTCGTCGCCGTCAATCCTGCGCTTGGCGTGTCCACGCTTCCGGAATTGATTGCGCTTGCCAAGAAAACGCCCGACAAGGTGTCGTTCGCGGTAACCGGCATCGGAAGATTGACTTACCTGGCCGGAGAAGTGCTCCAGGAACGCGCTGGCATCAAGCTTCTCACTGTACCGTATACCCGAGGCCCCGCAGTTGCCCTGGGCGACGTCGCAAGCGGGCGGGTGTCGATGATTATTGAAGGGTATTCGGGAATAGTTGGTTCCGTGAAGGCCAAGCAGGTCAAGCTGATAGCCGAGGCATCAGCCAAGCGGCTGCCTCAATTTCCGAATTTGCCGGCTGTTGCCGAGACGTTGCCAGGCTTCACCGCAACGGGTTGGCAGGTCCTGCTTGCGCCGCGTGGCACTCCACAGGCGATAGTAGATAAGGTGAGCGCCGACCTGAGCAAAGTGGTGAGCGACCCTGCCTTCCAGAGCAAGCTCGGAAACGTCGGCAGCTACACGCGGCCCATGTCGCCGCAGCAAGTCCTTACCTTCGTGAAACAGGAACAAGAAAAGTGGCTGCCTGTCCTGCAGCGCGTTACGCGGAAATAAGCACGGTGCTTCGCAGGTTAGACCCGCGTGAAAAATGAGCGGCACGACTGAACGGTCGGCGAAGCTCCCGTGAACGCCCCGCAATCGGGCCGCCCTCGATGCGGCCTGCCGTTCAGCTCTCCATGCCCGCACCGCAACCGTTTGCATTGGGAAAAAAATGAGCCGCCATCCGAGGGTGGATGATGGCCTTGCTACGATTGCAGCATTGAGCCTCGTTGCGCCCGGCGTTAACCGACGTTGACCCCGTATGGCCTTGCTCTCAACGCCAAGCCGAGTACGGCAAGCATGCATGCGGAGGCGGCGTATTTCAGATCGACGTTGAGGTATGCTCCTGCCGCGAACAACGTGAGTCCTATCGCGGCAAAAGCTGCCGCAGCGCATTTGCAGGTATTCCCGTTCATAGCGATTCCTCCCAGAATGTACCGGCGATTGGGACCCTCATCCGGTGCGTAACGTTGTGCCACAGGCGGAACGTGCGAGCAGTGAGCATTGGGACGCGCGACACTTTGCCGGCCGGATATCTCAACTGGCCGACACACGTTGCCGGCCTGAATTCCGCTGGCCCATGTCGCCTCGGGGTCGCGAGTTGCCCTCCGGCTGCGACATGGGCGGTACGCAGATCGACGATGTTGGTGTAAGCTTGTTTCAGTGTCGCCAGCGGGACATGTGGCGTTCCGCGATATCCCGATGCGAATGGCCAATCTGATCGGCAAATGATCGATGTGGGTCCACGTGAGCAGTCAAATGATCCGGGCGGCGGAGGCTTGTGGTGAACCGCATTCTGCTTAGGGCTGCAGCCGCGATCATTGGCGTCGGACTGCCGCTCACTTGCGGCAGCGCTGTCGCCGCACCCCCGGCGGCCGCCGCGATCTGCGCGTCCTGCCACGGTGCCAACGGAATGGGCAATGCGAACGCCGGCTTCCCGGCGCTTGCAGGACTGCCGGCGTCGTATCTCGCGGCACAGATTGCGGGCTTCCAGAAAGGCACGCGCGTGAACCCGATCATGAGCGGCATCGTCGCGAGTTTTTCGGCCGCGCAAATCGAGGCGATCGCCGCCTACTACGCGGCCCTGGCGGCGCCGCAGACATCCGAGCCAGAACCACTGCCGGGCGGCCCGGGCGCTGCGCTCGCCATCGATGGGGACTGGAATTACAGCACCGCCGGCATTCCAGCGTGCGATTCTTGCCACGGCCCGTACGGGGTCGGGGTCGGCAACACGGTCCCGCGGCTTGCCGGACAACCCAGCGCCTATCTCGTGGCCCAGCTCGAGGCTTGGCAGAAAGGCAGCCGCAAGGGCGATCCGCTCGGCCTGATGAATTGCGTCGCCGGCAAGCTGAGTGCAGTTCAGATCAATGCGGTCGCGGCTTACTACGCCGCGCTTTCGGCGAATCCGCCGGCCTTGCCGAAACCCGGCGTCACGGAGTTGCGCAAATGAGGAATTTTTCGCGCAGCGTCGCGGCCTTCGCCGCGCTCAGCATCGTTGGCGCCGCTGCCCCCCTCGCTGTTGCTCAGGAGCCGGTGCTAAAGCCGATCCCATTCACGCCGCCTGCCGCGAGCGCGATGCCGAGCGGCCCGTTCGGCGACGCGGTGAAATTCGGTGAGAAGGTCTTCCGCTATACCACCACATACGCGCGCGGCGTGGTCGGCGCGAAACTCAATTGCACCAACTGCCACCTCGGCGGCGGGTCGATTGCCGGTTCGGGACCGCTGTGGGGAGCCTATCCCGCCTATCCCGAGTATCGATCGAAGAACAAGAGGGTCAACGACTACGTGATGCGGTTGCAGGACTGTTTCCACTTCAGTGAGAACGGCAAGGTGCCGGCCGCCGACGACCCGATCATCGTCGCCGTGGAGGCGTATTCTCACTGGCTCGCGACCGGTGCGCCAACCGGCGCCGAACTCGCCGGGCGCGGCTATCCGAAGCTGCCTCAGCCGCCGTCCGCGCCTGACTACGCGCGGGGCGAAGCCGTCTTCAAGGCGCAGTGTGCGCTTTGCCACGGCGCCGATGGTGCTGGCCAATATGTGCGCGGCCAGACGGTGTTCCCGTCGCTTTGGGGCAACGATTCCTACAATTGGGGCGCCGGCATGGGCAATATCGACAACCTCGCCAATTTCGCGAAGGCCAACATGCCGCTTGGCGGCGGCGGGACGCTGTCGGCACAGCAAGCCTGGGACGTCGCGCAGTACATCGACAGTCATGAGCGGCCTCAGGACCCGCGTTTTGTTGGTTCGGTCGCCGAGACGCGGAAAGAATTCCACGATACCAAATTCTCGATGTATGGCATGGCGGTAAACGGCGTGACGCTCGGCGCGCCGCGCAAGTGAATTCACCGGTTCGTCACAGAACATGGCGGCGGCGCGCCGGAAAGAGCCGACGCGACGCCAGCAGGCCAGTTTGATCCTTGATGGCTAAGTGACTTCCGAGACCGCGATCGGCGCCGTCTCTATCCGGCGCGGCTCTGCCACCTCGAACTTCAAGCAGCCGACAAAGCTTTTGAGCGCGCTGTCTTCGTGACCAGACCTGCGGCGGATGAAGAGCGTTTCCGCCCATTTCGACGGACCGTTCAGGGAACGGGCCCTGATGCTGCCGGTCAACCCGGCACGTTCGACGACGGCGCGCGGCAGGAGCGTGACGCCCATGTTCGCCGCCACACAGCCTATGATTTCGTCGAGCGTCCCGAATTCCAACCGCGCCGCCGAAGGCGAACAGAGCCAACGGTATTTGGCAGCGAAGGATCAAGGCGATTTCGATATCGCGGCAGTCATTGCCGGCGAGTGCGCCGGTTTGATTTACGATGTGCGCAGCGCCGCGGAGATCATACAGTCGATGATCGGGCAAGCCGCCGAGCTCATGAGGACGCAGTGCCCTCACCCAATGCCATGGAGTAATGAATTGGCGTGCGAGCGTGCGTTGCCAACGATGGAAGGCGCCGTGACCCGGTTGATCCGATATGACGCCTCGGCACTAGAGCTGTTCGGGACGACAACCGGCGGACCGCTTAATCCCGGGTTCTTTGTCAGCACCGCTGAGTGCTGGTCCGCGGAACCGCGTCCATAAGCTGGAGGCGTGGTGTAGCGCGCCAACGCCGCTCCAGCGCGTTTACTGCTCAAGTTTGATGTTCGCGTCTTTGATCACTTTGGCCCATTTTTCGACGTCGTTCTTCATGAGCATACCGAAGTCGGCGCTGGTTCGCGGCGCTACGGTGTCGCCGAGGCTGATAAGGTGCGCCTTGATGGCAGGGTCCACCAGCGTGTCGTTGATCGCCTTGTTGAGACGCGGATGGCACGACCAATTGCGGTTTGCAACGAGGCTGCAATTTGCACAACGAACGCGTTCACGATCATCATCAGCGGTTACGCGATCCCAACAGGCGCTACCAACACACGCCCTGTGGGGCGCGTGTTGGTGCCGGCATGAGATTGTTAATATCGCTGCAAGGCAAGGATAAGCGCCGAGAGTGCCGCGATCACATAGAACACGAGAACCAGCATGAAGCCTGCAGCGTAGTTGTTATGAGCGGCGATGACGCTTCCCATCACGACATTGATGACGCCGGCGAAGCCGATTCCAACTGCCGCGGTCGCGCCCACGGTCGACGCGATGGTCGTGCGCTCGGCGACCGAGTGCGCCAGGCTCCAGATAATGACGAGCGCCGGCGTCGCGCTGGCACTGGCCAGCGCCAGGGCAATCGCCGCACCTGTCGTGTTCGACAGGAACAACTCGGCGGTGAGGAAGACAGCCCCGGCGACAAACAGCCCGAAGCCGTACCAGGCGCGCTTTTTACGACGATCGGAGTTGATGGCGAACAGGATCGCGCACACGGCGCCAACCAGCGACCCGGCCGAGAGCACGAAGCTCATATCGGTCGCGGGAAAGTGCCGCATGCGGACAAGATAGACCGGCCCGAAGGTGATGAGCCCGTAGAAGCCGGCCGTTGCGCCGAGATCCATGAGGCCTATCAACCACACGCGATAACTGGAGATCGTCTGGAGGAACGTGTGCACCCGCCTCTCGGGAAGCTGGAGCGCGTCGATCTGATTGGACAGCGTGCCTTCCCTGATCCGCTCGATCTCCCACGCTGGCATACCGGGCGCCGAGGCAGGATCGTCGGGCAGCCAGAGCAGCATGACGAGCGGAATCAGCGGCAGCGCCGCGAAGATGTAGAAGGTCGTCTCCCACGGCATCCGTCCGAGGAGCCAGATGACGAAGATCGGCGTGATCACCGTGCCGATGCCAATACCGGTTGTCCACGGCGCCTGGCCGCGCGCCCGCTCATCGAACGGCAGCCAGTGCGCGGTGAACCAGGCAAGCAGCGGGATCGCGCACGCCTCGACGAAACCGAGAGCAATACGCAGTGCCAACAGCTGCCCATAAGTCGCGGCGAACGCATGGAGCACCATGATCGCGCCCCATGCAACGATGCCGACGACCGCCATCCGCCGCCCGCCCCAGCGATGAATTGCCGGCCCCCAGGCCACCGCACAGAATCCGTAGGTGATCAAAAAGCCGCCCGTGAGCCACCCGATCAACGCGGGTTTCCCGATCAGGCCGAAATGCTCCATGAACGGGTGGTCGATGAACATGAACGACAAATTGAGCTTGTCGATCTGCATCGTCATCATGAAGAAGAATGCGAAGCTGAAGAGCCTCCACCAGCGCTGAGGCCATCCGCGGGCCTGAACGATCTCTTGAGACGTCAATGTCGTCATAGTCAATTTCCTCCACGCGCGGCTTGTTATGCGGAATGCGCCCTTGGCCTGACACTAGATGTGGTGGAGCGCGAGTGGAAGAGCGGGCGGGCGGACGACCCTGTTCCGATCATGCCTCCTATGCTCGTTGTTCGGGATGACGCGTCGCGGTGCGCCGGAATGACGACTACACAACGGCCACGCACTGGATCTCGAGCATCATTTGCGGCTGCGCGAAGCCGGCGACGGTGATGGCGGCGCTGGCCGGAAAATCCTTGCCGAAGATTTCGTGGCGCAGTTCGGTCATGCGCGTGGTGTAGCGCACGTCGATCAGAAAAACCGTCATGGTGACGAGGTCAGAGAGCTTGGCGCCGGCCTGAGCGAGCGTCTTCTCGATATTGCGGAAGCATTGGTGGACCTGTGCGTCGAAATCGCCGGCGAGCGATTTGCCGGCATCGTCCACCGCACCGGTATGGCCGGCGATCCAGATCGTCTTGCCGCCCTCGGTGATCACCGCTGGAGAATAGGCGCGCGTCTCCTGGTACGTGCCGCGAATGAATGACTTTTGCATGGTTCGGGTCCTTTCTCTTCGTCATGGCCGGACTTGTTCCGGCCATCCACGTCTGTGCTATGTCCAGCATCCTAAAGACGTGGATGCCCGCGACAAGCGCGGGCATGACGGCGTACATTGGTGACCATGATAACAAGTAACCCGGGAACCGGACCATCCGCCGCGCGTCCGCTCTCCGACATTCGCGTGCTGGAATTCTGCCACACCATCATGGGACCGAGCGCCGGACTGGTTCTCGCCGATCTCGGCGCCGACGTGATCAAGGTCGAGCCGGTCGGCGGCGATACAACGCGGCGCCTGCCCGGCTTCGCCGCGGGTTTCTTCGGCACTTTCAACCGCAACAAGCGAAGCCTCGCCATCGATCTCAAATCCGATGAGGGCCGCGCGCTCCTGCATCGGCTGGTAACAACGGCGGATGTTGCGATCGAGAACTACGCGCCCGGCACCATGGACCGGCTCGGCTGCGGCTATGGCGATTTCGCCAAGCTCAACCCGCGCCTGATCTACTGCGCGCTCAAGGGCTTTCTGAGCGGCCCCTATGAACACCGCCCTGCCCTCGACGAAGTGGTGCAATTCATGGCCGGGCTTGCCTACATGACCGGACCGCCCGGCCGGCCGCTGCGCGCCGGCTCGTCGGTTGTCGACATCATGGGCGGCACGTTTGCGGTCATCGCCATCCAGGCGGCGCTGCGCGAGCGCGAGCGCACCGGGCACGGCCAGCTGGTCAAGTCCGCGCTGTTCGAATCGACCGCTTTCCTCGTCGCGCAGCACATGGCCGGACAAGCCATCACCGGCCGCGCACCGCCGCCGATGCCGGCGCGCGAAGGCGCCTGGGCGATCTACGACCCGTTCGTGACCTCCGACAACGAGCAAATCTTTGTCGGCGTCACCAGCAACGCGCAATGGCAACGCTTCTGCGAGCATTTCGGACAGACCGACCTGCTGCACCATCCGTCTTACAAGACCAACGAGGATCGCGTTCGCGAACGTCCGGCGCTGCTGCCGATCGTCGCCGCGATCGTGGCGCGGCATACGCGCCGGGATCTTGCCGAGTTGTTCGATCGTCTCGATATTCCGTTCGCGCCGGCCGCCAAGCCCGGCGATCTGTTTGACGATCCGCAGCTCAACGCCGGTGGCCGCATGCTCGACATCAACCTTTCCAGCAGCGTGCATGCCAAGCTGCCGCGCCTGCCGATCGAGCTGGGCGATCACGATCTCGGGCTCATTCACCAGCCGCCGGAGATTGGCGAGCACAGCGCGGAGATCATGGCCGAGCTTGGACTTGCGAGCTCCGAAATAGAGGCGCTGGCCGCGCGCGGTATTGTCGGGTTGGCGAACCATCGCTGAGCATGCATCCATGGCGACAGAGAAAATCAGATGAGCGATCTGCCCGCATCGGTCCACATCAGCGAGGAAGGCCCGCGCGAGGGTTTTCAATTCGAAAAGGGCGTCATCCCGACCGAGCGCAAGATCGCGCTGATCGAACTCGCTGTCGCAGACCGGCCTCGACCACATGCAGATCGTGTCGTTCGTCAATCCAAGGCTGGTGCCGGGCATGGCCGACGCCGACGAAGTCGTCAACGGAATAACGCCGCGGCCAGGCGTCGCCTACACGGCGCTGTGGCTCAATGAGAAAGGCTTCGAGCGCGCGCTCAATCACAGCAACCGGCTTGCGCTCTCAGGCACCATCCAGCTCTGCACCTCGGAGAAATTTCTCAAGCGCAACCAGAACCGCACGATGGAGCAGCAGCTTGCCGGTCAGCGCGCCATCGTCGAGCTCTACAAGGCGAACGGCGTCGCGGTGGAACGCGGCAGCGTCATGGCGGCGTTCGGCTGCAATTTCGAGGGCGACGTTCCGGCCGAGCACGTGGTTTCGCTGGTCGGGCAGATTCTCGACGTCGCGAAAGCGCACGGTGTGACGCTCGAATACGTGACGCTGGCCGACACGATGGCGTGGGCGACGCCGCAATCCATCAAGCGCGTGGTCGGCGCCTTGCGGGAGCGCTGGCCCGATCTCGACATCGCGCTGCATCTGCACGACACCCGCGGCATGGCGATCGCCTGCGCCTACGCGGGCCTCGAAATGGGCGTGACGCGGTTCGACGCCTCGGTCGCCGGTCTCGGCGGCTGTCCGTTCGCAGGCCACAAGGGTGCTGCCGGCAACGTGTGCACCGAGGATCTCGTGTTCATGTGCCACGAAATGGGCATCGAGACCGGCATCGATCTCGATGCGCTCATCGAGACCGCACGGCTCGCCGAGGACGTGGTCGGCCATCCCCTGCCCGGCTCGGTGATGAAGGGCGGCACGCTGGCGAAATATCGGGGGTGAGTGTCGGCCGCTCATCCCCGCGAAAGCGGGGACCCAGGTGCCGGTTTCTCAGGTGCCGGATTCCCGCTTTCGCGGAAATGAGCGGAAGAAGGTAACGCCTACCCCTCGTCCAAAATCTTCCAGATGCCGTTCGTGGTGACGACCGTGCGTTTGCCGACGAACATCTTGGCCTGCATGAACACGACCGAGCGGGTGACGCGCACCACTTCGGGATGCGACACCACGAACTCGCCGATCTTCACGCCGCCGACGAACTGCGTGTTCAGCTCGATCGTGGCGTGGCGCTTGCCGCCGGTCGCGACGCGTGCGGTCATCGCCATCGACTGATCGGCAAGCGTCATCAGCATGCCGCCGTGCAGATTGCCGGCGCGGTTGAGATGCTTCGGCCCGACGATCACGCCAAAGCGCAGCGTCCCGTTTTCTTCCTTGCGCCAGATCGGCCCTACCAGGTCGCCGAACGCCGTGTGATTGGAAATCACTTCCCAGCCATGAGCGGCCGGGTCGAATGCGTTGGCATCCTCCGTTTGCGGCATGTCGTTCATGCGTGAACCTCGGTGGACGCCTTGGGCCGCGCGGCAAGGCACTTGCCAAGATCGGGAATGAGTTTCTCCGCATTGACGCCGGCGGCAAGCGCGCGGCCATTGGCGCCGAGCGCGCGGATGGCCTCCACATAAGACGCGACCTCGCCCGCGTCGCGCACGGCCTGCGGATAATCGGAGGCGAAAACGAGCTGCGAGAAGGCGAGCTCCTGCAAACCGAATTTCACCCAATCGGCGCCCCACTCGCCCGCATGATCGGGACCGGCCCAGCCGGCGATGTCGTAGAACAGCCGCTGATCGAGATAATGATCGAACGGCTTCGCCGGCTGGCGGCCGTGGCGCGCGAGCGCGGCGGTGCCCCACTTGTTGCGCTGCTGGAAGCCGCGGATGCGGCCGAGATAGCGGCCGATGCCGCCGGCAAAGTGCGAGAATTGGATGCGCAAGGTCGGCAGTTCGTCGAGCAATCCGGAATTGACGACGCGCACCGCCGCGGTCATCAGCGAAAACTCCCAACCCAGCATGCGGCCGAGATCGTCGGCATCCATCCGGCTCCAGCGGATCACGCGCGGCAGCGGATGGATGAAGACGTAGAGGTTAAGGTCCGCGCACGCTTTCCAGAACGGACGCAACGCCTCGGCATCGAGGCCCTGATCCTGCAACTCCGAGGCGATGACGACGCCCGGAAAGCCAAGCTCGACGGCGCAACGCTTCAATTCGGCGGCGGCTTCGGGCCCCTTGAGCGCCGGCACGTGAGCCAGGCCGATGAAGCGGCCGGGATGCGCCCTCTCGGCCTCGCGCATGCGATCGTTGATGGTGCGGCAGATGGCGAGATCCGGCTGGTCGAAGCCCGACCCGCACGTCAACACGCCGGCGTCGATGCCGGCCGCATCCATCACGCGAACATGCGCGTTCAGATCGGCGAGCAGCGGGTTGAGCAGATAGTGCGGATTGCCGTCGCTATCGAGGTCGACCGTGACTTTGCTGGCGTCGCCCTTGAGCAACTCCGGCGGTGTGTAGTGCTGCTGGAAGTCGATGAGCATTGGGTGGGATTTCACTCGTCATTCCGGCTTGCCGCGAATGCGACAAGTCCAAAATCCATATTCATGAAAATGCGGGGAAGGCAATGCCGCGCGAGCTTCAGGAGCAATGCCGATTGCGCGGCCCCAGAATGTCGCTGCGCGTCACATGATGGCGAATTCAGTGTTGCGGCGGTCGGTGACCAGCATGGCGCCCGGATAGTGGGTGATACAGAACTCCGGCTTCACCGCCATGATGACGGATTGCGGCGTCACCCCGCAGGCCCAGAACACCGGAATCTCATCGTCGCCGATCGGCACCGGGTCGCCCCAGTCCGGCTTGGCGATGTCCTTGATCCCGATCGCCTCCGGCTTGGCGAGATGCACCGGCGCGCCGTGGACCGAGGGAAACCGCGTCGTGATCTGCACGGCGCGGATGGCGTCGGCCGCATTCATCGGCCGCATCGACACGACAAGCGGCCCGTGGAAAGGCCCAGCCGGCACCGTTTCAATCAACGTTCGATACATCGGCACGGTGCAATTGTGAGTAAAGTGGCGAAGCTCGATGCCATCCTCGATCAATGCCTGTTCAAACGAAAACGAACAGCCGATCGCAAAGGTGACGAGATCGTCGCGCCACCAGCGCATGAGGTTCGACGGCTCGTCGACAACGGCGCCGTCGCGCCACACCCGGTAACGCGGCAAGTCCGTGCGGATATCGAGGTCCGCGCCGAGCGCCGGCACCCGCCAGTCGCCGGCCGCGGAAACGCCGATGAGCGGGCACGGCTTCGGATTGAGCTGGCAGAAACGCAGAAAATCCTCGGCGAGCCGCTTTGGCAGGATGGCAAGGTTGGCTTGCACGAAGCCTGGCGCCAGACCCGATGTGGGTCCGGAATGCTCGCCTCGCCTGATCTTCTGTCGCGCGGCAACGCCGGTACGCGGCGCGGCCGGCGGCTCCTGCGGCGCCTCTCGTTGCAGTGTCACCGTCGCCATGGCGGGCTCCTGTCCGGTCAATGTCCAAACCTCAATGCCCATTTTATCATCAAACGTCGCCGCAGATACACGGCCGCCGCGACGATGTTACGCGCGGACCCGCGGACAAGCCCTGCCGGAGCGACGCGAATCTGGTTGAAACTACCCTCAAGATCGCGTTTGCTAACCCATCCGTAGCTCGCCAAGAGCCGCCAAGGCCGGAGCCGGCGCCCACCAAATCGCGCATGCGCGAGTTGTTGATTTCGGTGCGAATCCAGAGGGAGAGTCGCGATGACTGAAAAGTGGAAACAAGAGAAATGGGCCGAGGATATCTGGTATCGCGGCAAGACAACGCGCCGCCGGATCGTCGGCTGGGGGGCCGGCGCGATCGGGGCGGCGATGCTGGTGCCGGCGCCGTGGCGCGCGGCCTTCGGCGCCGCCAAGTCTTTCAAGATCGGTTCTGAGCAGCCGCTTTCGGGCGTCGCCGCCATCGGCGGCAAGACCGCGGTTGTCGGCCTGCAAATGGCGGCGGACCGCATCAATAAGAACGGCGGCATCATGGGCCGGCCGGTCGAACTCGATATCGTCGACGACCAGAGCTCGCCTGCCGTCGCCCGGCAAAAAACCGAAAAGATGGCGCAAGCAGACAGCATCGACGCCCACGTCGGCGGCTTCCTGTCCAATATCTGCCTCGCCTGCATGCCCGTCTGGGAACATGCCAAGATCGTCAATATGATCAGCGTCTGCCTCGATACGACGCTGACCACATCCGCCTGTAACCGCGTCAGCTTCCGCGTCCACGACTACGCGCCGGCGCAGGCGGTCGCGTTCGGCCCGACGCTCACCAAGCTCGGCAAAAAATGGCACATCGTCTACGCGGACTATTCATGGGGTCAGTCGACGCGCGACGCCTACGCGACCTCGATCAAAAAGAACGGCGGCGAGGTTGTCGGCACCACGGGCATTCCGCTCGGCACCGCCGACATGACGCCCTTCCTGTCAAAGATTTCCGGCAATTTTGACGGTCTGTTCGCCATCGAGTTCGCGAAGGACGGCGTGACCATCGGCAATCAGGCCTACGATCTGGGCCTAACCAAAAAGTACATCTGGGCAGGCGACGGCGCGATCTGCGAGTTGGCCAACATGCCGGCGATCGGCAACAAGATTAACGGCTTCATCGGCATCAACCGTTACATCCCGGTGTTCCAGGGTCCGCTCAATACACCTTACCTCCACGCCTTCTTCGACGAGGCCAAGAAGCGGCTCGCCAAGGTCGACCCGTCCGGCCCGTTGCCGGACCGCTACGTGCAGTCGAATTACGAAGCGCTGAACGCCTTGAAACAGGCCATGATCGCCTCGAAGTTCGATGGCCGCGCCGATACGCCGAAACTCATCGACGCGCTCGAAGGCATGGAAATGAAGGAGAGCGACGACTTTCCGCAGGGCGACAAGACGCTGCGCAAGGCCGACCATCAGGCGTTCCTGCGCCAATTCCTGTTCAAGATCGAGAACCAGGACTACAAGCTCCTCGAGACGGTGCCGAAGGATCAAACCCTCGTCCCACCGGCCTGCACATTCTCCGCGTAGTGCACGCTGAATGCACGTGGAAGCCTCGCGCGACGTAAGCTCCCCGGCCGGCGACCGGGGAGCGGCATCGCCGCCGCTCCTCAAGACCGAACTGCTGTCCGTCAAGTTTGGCGGACTGGCGGCGCTTTCCGAGGTGAATTTCGAACTCGCCCGCGATGAAGTTCGCGCCGTCATCGGGCCGAACGGCGCGGGCAAGAGTACGTTTTTCAACTGCCTCACCGGCGTGCTGCGGCCGACCGGCGGTCGCATCGTGTTCAACGGCGAGGACATCACCGGCCTGCGCTCAAACCTGATCTCGCAGAAGGGCATCGCCCGCTCCTACCAGATCACCAACATTCTGCCGAACGCTTCGGCGCTGGAAAATGTGCGGATCGCCGCGCAGTCGCGCCGCCACGCCTGGAACATGGTCACGCACCATGCCGGATTCGCCGACATCAACGAACGCGCCGAAGCCGCGCTGCAATCAGTTGGCTTGCTTGCCAAAGCCCACGACCTCGCCGCCAATCTGTCACACGGCGAGCAGCGCAATCTTGAAATCGGCATCGCGCTCGCCACCGAACCGAAGCTGCTCTGCCTCGACGAACCCACCGCCGGCATGAGCGCCGCCGAAACCAACGAAACCAAGGAGCTGATCCGCCGCATCGCCAAGGATCTCAGCATCCTGATCGTCGAGCACGACATGGAAGTGGTGATGGAGCTTTGCCATCGCATCACCGTGCTGCACTACGGCCGGATTCTCGCGGAAGGCACGCCGGAGGAAATTCAAGCCAATCCGAAGGTGCTGGAGGTCTATCTCAAAACATGAGCGAGCAAGCCAACAGCGCCGAGCCGCTGGTGCGCGTCGAGGGGGTGCACACCTATTACGGCAAGAGCCACATCTTGCACGGCGTCTCGCTCACCGTCGGCGCCGGCGAGGTCGTCGGCCTGCTCGGCCGCAACGGTGTCGGCAAGTCGACAACGCTCAAGAGCATCATGGGCCTGGTACGGCCAACCCAGGGCGCGGTTTCGCTCAACGGTCACGCGATCACCGGCCTGCCGCCGCATAAGCTCGCGCGCCTGGGCATTGCCTATGTGCCCGAAGATCGCCGTATCTTTCGTCTGCTGACTGTCATGGAAAATCTGCGCACCGGCCTCGACCGGAACGGCGTCACTGAAGAAACGCGCAAGACGCTGCTCGACAAGGTCTTTGCCTATTTTCCGGTGCTGGCGGAGCGCCGCAGCCAGGCCGGCGGTACGCTGTCGGGCGGCGAACAGCAGATGCTCGCGATCGCCCGCGCCATGATGCTTGAGCCGAAGATCATCCTGCTCGACGAGCCGACCGAAGGACTGATGCCGCGCATGGTTTCCCAGATCGGGCATATCATCGAGGCGCTGCACAAGGAGGGCATCTCAATCCTTCTGGTCGAACAGAATGTGCCGCTGACGCTGCGCGCGAGCCAGCGCGTCTACATCATGGAAAAAGGCAACGTGCGCCACCATTGCGCGGCATCCGAACTCGACGTGAACGACGCCGTCATCAAGCAGTATCTCGGAGTGTAGGCCTTGGGCGCGATTGGCGACTTTATTCATTCCATTCCCATCGACCTGCTGATCATCCAGACGATCAACGGCATTGTCACCGGCATGATCCTGGCGCTGGTCGCGTCCGGGCTCACGCTGATCTTCGGCATCATGGACGTGGTGAACTTTGCGCATGGCGAGCTGTTCATGCTCGGCGCCTATATGGGGGTCATCGCGTTCGCCACCACGGGAAATTTCTGGCTGGCGCTGGCGCTTGCCGCGCTGATTATCGGCATTTTCGGCGCCGCGCTGCAGATTCTGACACTGCGGCCGCTGATCGGCCGCGATCCGTTGAACACCATCCTTGCCACCTTCGGCATTTCGCTGGTGCTGCAGAATTACGCGCTGTGGCAGTTCGGCCCGGTCGCGCGCAAGATTAACGCGCCGATCAGCGCCGAGTTCACCCTCTTCTATTTGCAATATCCCTGGTACCGCATCGTCATCGCGCTGTTGTCGGGCGCCATCATCGGCGCGCTCTGGCTGTTCCTCAAATACAACAAGTTCGGCGTGTGGATCCGCGCCACCACGCAGGATCGCGTCATGGCGCAAGCCATGGGCATCCCGGTGCCTTGGGTTTACACCGGCGTGTTTGCGCTTGGAGCCGCCATGGCGGCGGCAAGCGGCGTACTGTTCGCGCCGTTCGGCGGCGTCGATTCCAGCATGGGGTTGCAATGGGTGCTGGAGGCTTTCATCGTTGTCGTGGTTGGTGGCATGGGCAATCTCGGCGGCTCGGTGGTCGCGGCCATTTTCATCAGCCTGCTTGAGGCCTATGCGGCGGTGTGGCTCAATCCGTCACAGGCGGTGATCGCGTCGTTCATCGTGCTGATTCTAACGCTGCTGTTCCGTCCGACCGGCTTGTTCGCGGTGCCGAAATGACCAGCGCCTCGCTCGACAAAACCATGCCGCTCGCCAAGAGACGGCTGAGCCATACCGCGGCTTTCTGGCTGGTCTTTTGCGCAGTGATGGCCGCCCTGATCGTGGCGCCGCTGGTCTTGCCTGAATTCTGGGCAGGCTTTCTCACCGAAGTGTTGATCTGGGGCCTGCTGGCGATGTCGTCCGATCTTTTGATTGGCTACACCGGCATGGTCTCATTCGGCCACTCGGCCTTCTTCGGTCTCGGCATGTACGGCGCGGCTGCGGCGTTGCTGATCGTGAAGCCAGCCAATCTGTGGCTTGCGATCCTGTTCGGGCTGGGCGGCGCCGCGGGCGCAGCATTGTGCGTCGCCTACTTCTCGACCCGGCTGCGCGACATCTACTTCGCGATCACCACGCTGATCTTCAGTCAGATCTTCTATGTCATCATATTCACCTGGACGGCAGTGACTGGCGGCGAGAACGGCCTGATCTTCCACCAGCCGCATTTCACCATTCCGTTCCTCGTCAACGTGCCGTTCAATTCGCACACGATGCACTGGTTCGTGCTGGCTGTGGTCACCGGGTCCTATCTGATCTTAAGGCGGGTCACCCAGTCGCCCTTCGGCATGGTGCTGCAGTCGATCCGCGAAAACGAGGCGCGCACGCGCGCGATCGGCTATCCGGTCGAACGCTACAAAATCGTCTCGGTCATGCTCTCCGGCCTGTTTGCCGGGCTCGCCGGCGTGCTCTATGCCGTGCAGAAGGAATTCGCCGCGCCGGACTTCGTCTACTTCCTCACCTCGGGCGAGGCCGTGATCTACAATCTCATCGGCGGCGTTGGCACGCTGGTCGGGCCGATCGTCGGCGCGGGCTTCTTCCAGCTCGCGCGTCAATTACTGTCGCAATGGTTCGGCGATCAGTTTCCCTATCTGATTCCGCTCGGTGTCATCTTTATCGTGATGATCATCTTCCTGCCGCAAGGCCTGCTCGGCTTTGCGCGGAGGTGGCTTAATCGCTAGAGCGAGTGACGGCGCGGTTGTCGTCCCGCGTGACACCTTGTCTCAGGCATCGGTCTCGTTCGCCGCGAAGTCGCCTTTGACAATCCGAGGCGGCCGATTTCAGTATCGTCCGGGGCCTACACCGAAAAAGATCGAGCACCGGCCGACATTCGGTAACTGGGAGGAAAGTCTATGAGACAGACAATGGCGCTGATTGGCGCCACGCTTCTGGCCGCACTCTTGCTCACGGCGCCCACGCAGGCAGCCGAAAAAATCTCGATCGGAATTATCGGAAGCCCCGCGGCCGGCGCCTGGCCCTGGGCGATCGCTCAGGAAGAGGGATTCTTCAAGCAGGCGGGAATCGAGCCGGATTTCATCTACGTGCCGAGCGCGCCGGGCTTGATGCAGCAGCTTGTGGCCGGCTCGCTCGATGTCGTCGGTCTTGATGGGGTCGTCGAGGCGGTGCACGCCGATGCCGCCGGCGCCAAGGTCGGCGCTCTCCGGATCATCAACGGGACGACACCTTACGAGTTCGACGCGCAAGCCTCGATCAAATCGGTGAAAGACCTGAAAGGACAGAAGATCTGTCTCGGCGGCAGCGAAGATATTACACGCGTGTATGTCGAACAGATCATGAAAGCGAACGGCCTCACCGATAACGATGTCAGCTTCATCATCGTTCCCAACACCGCCCAACGCTTGGCCGCGCTGAAATCCGGCACCGTCGCCGCGACCATGCTTCTACCTCCGTTCAGCCTGATCGCGGACAAGGCGGGCTTCCATAATATTGCATCGGTCAGAGACACCGCCGGCGACATTCCGTTCGCGGGCGCATTCACGACGGTCGCATGGGCAAACGCTCATCAGGCGGCGGCAAAGAGCCTTATCCACGTCCTCGACCAATCGATCGCCTGGTTCAACAACCACCGGGATGAATTGATCGATATCATGGTGAAAGTGTCCCACTCGCCGCGCGAACTGGCGGCCGAGAGTTACGACCTCGAGCGCAAGATCGAGGTGATGCCGAACAGCGACGTGGTATCGCGCGGGAGCTTGGCCCACCTGATTGCGGCTATGCGGTCGATCGGCGATCTGAAGGGCGAAACAGTAACGCCAGACCAGCTTATCATTCCCGGGATAACCCCCGCTGGTCCGTGAGCCGAGAGGTGACGGCAGCACCTTGCCATCACGATGCGCTTTTGCCGAGAAACTTTGCCAGTGCCGAAGTTTCGCTCTTCACGCCGCTTTCGAAATCCTCAGCGATGCGCTCGTAGAAATGCGCCGCGCCTTCGTAGAGTTCGTGCGCGGCCGGGTCCTGGCCGACGAAACCCGCGATCTCGTGCATTTCCGCGATCCACCGGTAAGCCTTCGGCGGCATCAGCGACAGCCCGCGCTTGAACCAGGCGAACATCTCCTTCTGGCTCGAGCTCAATTCGGCGAACAGCGCGTCGGCCGAGCCGGCACGCGACGCCGCCAGCATCATCGCTGCGCCGATCGCCTGCGTGCCCTTGGTGATGCCGGCGTATGACATTTTCAGCGCCGAGGCGGCGCTCATCGCGCCGTCGAGCACGCGAATGTCGAGGCCGTATTGCCGGAGCGCGGCAAAGCGCGACGCCGACGGCCCGGAGGCGTAAAACCGTGGGCCGGCATCACCCGGCTTCGGCGGCGATCCGATGATGCCGGCGTCGACGAACGGACAATCAGTCGGCCCGATGACGGCGGCAACGCGATCAACCGTGACCGGATTGATCGCATTGCAGTCGACATAGATCGGCTTCGCATTGGACGCCTTCAGCGCCGGCACGAAGCGCTCGGCAAGCGACACCGCGTCGCCGGGCGGCAGGATTGAAAGAATGTAATCGGTCGCCGCGATCTCCTCGTCGCCTGCCGTAACCAGGCCGGCCGCTTTGGCGCGGTCCGCCGTCTCGGCGCTGCGCCCGGTGAGAGACGTCAGCACTTTCAGCCCGTTATCGACGAGCCGTTTTCCGACTGCCGCACCCATCATGCCGGGCGCGATCACTGCGACGACTGGAGTCATGGTTGCCTCATACTGTCATTCCGGGGCGCGGCCGAAAGCCACGAGCCCGGAATCCACATTCACTGATCTGTGAGTATGGATTCCGGACTTGGCGCTACGCGCCAATCCGGAATGACAAGATTACACCGTTTCTCCGGTCGTCGGTACGGGGGTCGCGCTTCGCACCCGCCGCCGCAGGGCCGGCGCGCGGCCGTCGGCGCCAGCCTGGTAATAAACGCTGTAGCGCGCCAGAACGTCGGTGAAGGCGTGCGCGTCGGCGTCCTTCTTCACCTCGAACGAGTCGAAGCCGGCGCGCACCAGGAAATGGAACTGGTCACGCAGCACGTCGCCCGTGGCGCGCAGCATCCCGCGGTAGCCGTAGGTCTCACGCAGCAAGCGCGCCTGGCTATAGGCGCGGCCGTCCTTGAATTTCGGGAACACGAGCGCAATCAACGCGAGATGGCCGAGCCACGGTTCAAGCTCGGCCACCCGTTTGTCGTTCGGCCACAGCACGCCAACGGAGCCGTCGCGGCGCGTCAGCGCGGCCGCATCCGCCAGAAATCGTTTCGCCGACACGACGACAGGCACGCGGTCCGGAATGGGCGCGTCGTCATCAAGGCGCACATAGCGGTCTTCGACAATGCGGCCGTTCTCAACGAGTTCGCATAGACACGCTCCCTGAAGGGCTCAACTCCGAGCCGACTGACGGTATCGATGAACAGTTCGTCCGGCCGCGCGCGCAATTCCAGATAGGCCGCGGCGATATCCTCGACCACGTCCGCCACCTGCCCGTAGGGCACCGCGGGCCCGATCAGCGTGCCAAGCCTGGCACCTTCGTCGGCCTTGCCGCCGAGCGTGATCTGATAAAACTCCTCGCCGTTCTTCTCGACGCCCAGAATACCGATGTGGCCGACGTGGTGGTGGCCGCAGGCATTGATGCAACCGGAGATGTTGATGTGCAGCCGGCCGAGATCGCGTTGCAGGTCGATGTTGCGAAACCGGCGCGTGAGTTCCTGCGCGATCGGAATCGAGCGCGCGTTGGCGAGGCTGCAATAATCGAGGCCCGGACAGGCGATAATATCGGAGACAAGTCCGATATTGCCGCCGGCGACACCAATGTCGTCGAGCGCACGCCACACCGCCGGCAGATCGCGCTGCGCGACATGCGGCAATACCATGTTCTGCTCGTGGCCGACGCGGATTTCGCCGAACGCGTAGCGGTCCGCCAGGTCGGCGATCGCGTCCATCTGATCGGCTGTGCAATCGCCCGGCGTGCCGCCTTCCGGCTTGAGCGACAACGTCACGATCGCGTAGCCGGGTGTCTTGTGGTTGGCGACGGAATTATCGAGCCAGGCGGCGAACCGGCGGTCGCCGCGCCGCTTCTCGGCAAATTCCGGCGGGTTGTCGTCGAGCGGCGCATAATCCGGATAGACGAAGCGGGCCGCGATCTCATCAACAACTGGAGGCTCGAGCGCGAGCGTATCCTTGATGCCTTGCCATTCGGCATCGACTTCCTTGGCGAACGCTTCGGGACCGAGATCGTGCACCAAAATCTTGATGCGCGCTTTCCAGATGTTGTCGCGGCGGCCAAACTGATTGTAGGTCCGCAGCACCGCCTCAACGTAACTCAACAGATCGCGCTTGTGCAGGAACGCCTTGATGGTTTTGGCGAGGTACGGGGTGCGGCCGAGCCCGCCGCCGACCATGACTTCGAAACCAAGCTCACCGGCCTCGTTGCGATGCATGCGCAACGCCAGATCGTGGATGCGCAAGGCGGCGCGGTCGTGGCTGGAGGCGCCGACGCAGATTTTGAATTTGCGCGGCATGAAGGAGAATTCCGGATGCAACGTGACATGCTGCCGGATCACCTCGGCCCAGATGCGCGGGTCCTCGATCTCATCGGGAGCGACGCCCGCCCACTGATCGGTGGTGATGTTGCGCACATTGTTGCCGCTGGTCTGCATGCCGTGCAGACCGACGCTGGCAAGTTCGGCCATCGCCGCCGGCAATTCCTCGAGCTTGATCCAGTGAAACTGGATGTTGGTCCGCGTGGTGAAATGGCCGTAGCCGCGGTCGTAGCGGCGCGCAACATGCGCCAGCATGCGCAACTGCTCCGACGACAGCGTCCCGTAAGGGATCGCGATCCGCAGCATGTAGGCGTGGAGCTGCAGATAGACGCCGTTCATCAGCCGCAACGGCTTGAATTCTTCCTCGGTCAGCTCGCCCGACAAACGGCGCGCGACCTGATCGCGGAATTCCGCCACTCGCTCTGCGACGAGCGTGCGGTCGAATGCATCGTAGACGTACATGGGCGACCGGCCATTCAGCTTTGCAGAGCGAGGCTGCGCTCAGCGGGTGTGGCCGGCAGTTCGATGCTCGGCCCGCGCCAGCGGATGAGTTCGCGCAAATTTCCGGGCTGCAAGCGGCCAGCCTCGGTACGCTTCACGGGCGCGATGTAAGAGCTGATCGCGTTGAGATCGTCGTCGATCGCGCCCTTGAGGAGTTCGCGGGCAACGGCCGCATCGCTCGTCACCACCGCGTCGGCGAGATCGGTGCTCCAGCGCGCGTCGGCGCTGCGATACAGCACAACGCCATCGCCAACCCGGTTCGCGGTCACCACGACCGGTCCGGAGATCCTGATCTTCTGGTCAAGTGGGGATGTCATCGTGGCCTCATCTGCAATGGCGGGCCTGTGTGAAGGCCGACCGCGCGGCTCCAATGCCGATAAGAACGAATTTCTATATAGGAGCTCATTTTCGGTCGCAAATAGCAAAATATTCTGCCAATGAGCTCTATTGGCAGAGGATAATAATGCCAAAGGAGGAGGAAGCGGAGAAGACTCCGGCTACGTCAGCGTCCGAATCCGCGCTGCCGCCGTCAGACGGCAGGCTCAAACGCGTAACTCGCGCCCTTGCGCACGACGTAGCCGAACCCCGGCGCGTTGACATGCGCGCCGGCAATCGCAAAGCGCTCGCTCGCCGCCATATCGAGAATGCGCTTGCGCGACTTGATCGCCTGATCCTTGTCGAGATCGTAGGTCAGCGCCGTGTCCGGATGCGAAATCTGGATTGCCGACAGATGGACGACGTCGCCCAGCGCCATGAAGCCGCCGGTCGATCCGCCAGGTGAAAGAATCCAGCAGGTGTGTCCCGGCGTGTGTCCCGGCGCCACCATTGGCGTGAAGCCTGCGAACTCCTCGCCGTCGCGCACGCGCCGCATCCGATCGAGGTAGGGCTTCAGATTGATCCGCGTGCGCGCCCGATTGCCCTTCACCCGCGCCTCGTCGTTGGCCACGTCCGGCCGCAGCCAGAACTCGGCTTCGGTTTCGTGCACGACGATCTCCGCGTTCGGATAGTGCGGGTTGCCGGCATCGTCCACCAGACCGTTGGCGTGATCGGGATGCAGGTGCGTGATGACGATGTGGGTGACGGCGCTCGGCGCGACGCCGGCCGCCCGCAGGTTGTCGGGCAGCTTGCCGAGCGTCGGTTGCATGGTGTTGCCGGCGCCGGCGTCGATCAGAATGATCTTGCCATCGCGCTGGACGAGAAAATTATTGACCGGAATGTAGAACGCGCCGTTGTCCGTTTTGCCGACCAGACTCTCGGCCTGCGCTCGCTCCATGCCGATCACGAGATCGAGCGAGGTCTTGAGAATACCGTCGCTCAGTCCCGCGACCTCGATGCCGCCTGCGCGCAATGTGGGCAAGGCCATCTCAAAGTCCTCTCTGGCAAGAACCTTAGTCCCTAAAACCCTTCTCTGGCGAGCGCGATCATGCAGCCGGCCGCAATAACGACGGCGAACGCCAGAACCGCGAACGGCACGATAAAGGCGCCGTGCGACAGCGCCAAGAGATAGCCGATCATGATCGGCGAGAATGCGCCGAACATCTGCGTCACGAAGCCGCGAACGCCCTGGGATTTGGCCATGTCGGCGGTACCGACAATGCTGTGCATCAGCATCTCGGCGCCGGAAATGCCGACCTGCTGCGCGCACAACGCGCAGATCATCAGCACGACGCTCCATGTCGCGCTCGGCGCCAGCGCCGCGGCGATCAGGAAAACCGCCGCCAAGGCCCAGCCAAGTCCGGCGAACGGCGCGCGGCGGAACACGCGATCCGACACATAACCCAGGATCAGGATTGTGACGACCGCGAAGCCGTAGATGATGAATGTCAGATAACCTGACGTCGAGAAGGTGAAATGACGCTCGCTGCGCAGATACGTCGGCAGCCAGCCCGACCATCCCCAGAAGAAGATCGCGTTGGCCGAGATCGCGATCGTCATCAGCCAGAAACGGTGATTGCTCCAGACGCTGTCGACGGTTTTCAACACGCGGCCCGGCGCGTCCTCGTTATTCTCGATTGCGCCGGCGCGGATAAAATCGACCTCGGCCGGATTGATTGCCGGGTGCTGCTCCGGCTTGTCACGCACCAGGAACCAGACCATCGGCAGCGGCAGGATGAGCGCGAGAACGCCCATCGCATAGAACTGGCCACGCCATCCGACATAAATAATGAGCCCGGTAATGATCAGTCCTGTCAGCATCGGCCCGATCATGGTGCCGATCCACCAATAGGCCGTCGCCTTGCCGCGCTCGCGCAGTGCAAACCAGTTGGCGACCAGCGCCAACGTCATCGGATAGCAGATCGCTTCGCCGACGCCCAAGGCGATGCGCGACGCCAGCAAATTGCCATAGCTGTGCGCTGCTCCGGACCAGAAGCAGGTCAGCGCCCAGATGAGAAGGCCAGCAATCGCCGTCAGCCGCGGACCATAACGGCTCACTGTCCAACCCCACAGCGGAGAGGCAAGCCCGTACGCAATAAAGAGTCCGCCGACCAGCCAGCCGAGCAGCTTGGGCTGGCCGGCAAGGTGCATGTCGCTGAGAAAACCCGGATTGGCGATGACAATCGCGATGTTGCTCTTGTCGAACATCGACACGATCCAGAGGATCAAGAGCGACGGCGCGATGTAAGTCCAACGCACGCGAGTTGCGGTGCCAACAGCTGCGGCGTCGCGGACGACGCCCTGTCGAGCGGTGATGGCCATGGGACCCTCCCTTGCGCGACGTGCGGCTTTGCATTCTTGTCATTGCACGCGGCGTTATCGCGCCCGCGATCTTGCCCGCATGCGAGAACTTGTCAACGATAGCTGCGGCGAACGAGCAATTGGCCGCCGCGCAACTCGCGGACCCAACGCGCGCTGCCACTGGCCCCCTCGGACCCCGGCCCATGGCCCATTAAGGCCGCCGCCAGCCGCGCCTTGACTCTGCTCCGGTCCCCCACCTATTTGGGCCCAAGCCCACAACAAATCCCGATGGGGAGGAACGATGCCGATTACCCGAAGAACACACCTGTCCACGCTTGCCGCGACCGGCGCCGTGACGCTTGCTGCGCCGATGATTTCGCGCGCGTGGGCGGCCGATAAGCTTTCCATTGCGGTCATCCCGATCGCCGATTGCGCTCCAATCTATCTGGGCAAGGCGAAGGGCTTTTTCGCCAAACAGAATCTCGACATCACGCTGTCGACGCAGGGCGGCGGCGCCGCGATCATCCCGGGCGTGTTGTCGGGCCAGCTTCAGTTCGGCTTCAGCAACGTTCCCTCGCTGTTGATCGCGCAGACCAAGGGACTGAAATTCGTCGGCATCGCGCCCGGCGTCGCTTCGACCGGTGTCCGCGGCCACGACTTTTCCGCGATCCTCGTTCCCGGCGACAGCCCGATCAAGACTGCCAAAGACCTGAGCGGCAAAACCGTTGCGGTGAACAACCTCAACAACATCGGCGACGTTTCGGTACGCGCAGGCGTGAAGGCTGCGGGCGGCGACCCAAAGAGCGTGAAATTCATCGAAGTTCCGTTCCCGGACATGCCGGCAGCGCTTGCCAATCACCGCATCGAGGCCGGCTGGATGGTGGAGCCGTTCGTCACCATCGCGCAGTCGCGCGGCGACAAGGTGGTGGATTGGCCGCTCGTCGCTATCGCGCCGAAGGTCATGATCGCGATCTATTTCGCCTCGGCGCAATACGCCAATGCAAATCCCGACATCGTCAAACGGTTCAAGGCCGCAATGGCTGAGTCGCTCGCCTATGCGGGCGCCCATACCGACGAAGTCCGCAAGATGATTCCGACCTATACGCGGATCACACCCGAGGTCGCCGACAAGATCGTTCTGCCTATCTGGCCGGCGGAGTTTAATCGCCCGTCCATTCAGGCTCTGGCCGATGACGCCTTGGAGGACGGATTGATCACCAAAAAGGCGGACGTCGCCGCCCTGCTGCCCTAGCGACCGCATGAACGCGCCAACGACCGACGTGCGGGCCAGGACCAGCGCCCGCACGATCGTTTGGCTGCAGGGTCTCGCGGGCCTTGCGGGTTTTGCGGCGCTGCTCGAAATCGTACCGCGGTCCGGATTGATCTCGCCGCTCTATCTGCCACCCTTCAGCACCATCGTCGTGGCTCTGTTCAAGGAGATGATGAGCGCCGAGTTCTGGACAGCGCTCAGCGATACCCTCGAAGCCTGGGCAATCGGACTTGTCATATCGGTGATCGCGGGCGTGGCGATCGGCATCGCGATCGGCAGCTCGAACGCGCTGCGGACGCTGACCCACTCGACGATCGAGTTTCTCCGTCCGATTCCGTCGGTCGCGCTGATCCCGCTGGCCGTCCTGCTGTTCGGTTCGCAGATCCAATCGACGCTCGTTCTCGTGGTCTACGCTTCGTTCTGGCCAGTGCTCATCCAGGTGCTTTACGGCGTACAGGACGTCGACCCGGTGGCGAGCGAGACGGCGCGATCCTACGGTCTCGGCACCTGGGCGCAGATCCGCTACGTGATATGGCCGACCACCCTGCCCTATCTGATGACGGGCATCCGGCTCGCCGCCGCGGTGGCGCTCATTCTTGCCATCACCAGCGAGGTTGCCATCGACACTCAGGGTCTCGGCAAGGAGATCGCCGATACCGAGTCCGGCGGCGCGGTGGCGGCCATGTATGCATATGTGATTGTCGCCGGACTTATCGGCGTGATCGTCAATGTCGGCGCCCGCGCGTTGGAGCGGCGCGTGCTGGCCTGGCATCCATCGATGCGTTTGGACAGCGGTGGAGCGCGGGCATGAAGAGCGGCACGCCGTCGCTGCCTCGCCGCATCGCGGTGATGCTTGCGCTTCCCGCAGCGCTGATCGCGACGTGGTGGTTTGCGAGCGCTGGCAGTCAGAACTTCTATTTTCCGCCGCTGCGCACCATTGTGGAGACGTTCGGCAAGCTGTGGTTTTCGCCGCAGTCGATTCACAACATCGCGCCGAGTCTCGTTCGCTTCTCCATCGGCTACACGGCAGCCGCGTTCCTGGGCATCGCAATTGGAATTCCGGTCGGCGCGTCGCGCAACCTGCGCAACGTGCTCGAACCGGTGCTTGAGTTTCTCCGCGCGATTCCGCCACCGGTTCTGGTGCCGGTGCTGATCCTGTTCGCCGGCCTTGGCAACGAGATGAAGGCGCTGGTGATCCTGTTCGGCTGCATTTGGCCGGTTCTGCTCAACACCGTCGCCGGGGTGCGCGCTCTGGACGAGGTGCTCGCGGAAGTCGTGCGCAGTTATCGGATCGGACCTGTCGCGCGGTTCTGGCATTTCGTCCTGCCCGGAGCGAGCCCGCAAATTTTCACCGGCCTGCGGCAATCGCTTTCCATCGGCATCATCCTGATGGTCATCAGCGAAATGTTTGCCGCCAGCGACGGTATCGGTTTCGCCCTGGTGCAGTATCAGCGCAGTTTCGCCATCCCTGAAATGTGGAGCGCCATTATTCTTCTCGGCGTCATCGGCATCGTCCTGTCGATGATCTTTCGCGCATTCGAGGTCTGGATATTGGGCTGGTACCACGGCTTGCGACAATCGCAGCGCGCCAGCTGATTGTAGAGGGTTCTATGGTCCGAGCTGCAACTCCGATGCTCGACGTCAGGCGCCTGCGCAAGGTTTACGCCGATGCGAGCCGCACGGTCGAGGCCATCCGTGACGTGAGCTTCAGCGTCGCCCAGGGCGAGCTGGTATGTATCGTCGGGCCGTCAGGGGCGGGAAAGACCACGCTGCTGAAGTGCATCGCCGGATTGCTGGCGCCCTCCTCCGGGGAGATCGTTTTGGAAGGCCAGCCCGTAGCCGAGCCGCCGCCGGCGATGGCCGTTGTCTTCCAAGAATATGGACGCAGCCTTTTTCCCTGGATGAGCGTGCACGACAACGTGGCTCTGCCGCTGAAACATAAGAAGCTCGCGGCCGGCCGCCGCGAGGAACTGGTTCGGGATGCGCTGGCCTCGGTCGACCTTAAGGGCGTCGAGACCGCCTATCCGTGGCAATTGTCCGGCGGCATGCAGCAACGGGTGGCTATCGCCCGCGCGGTGGCTTACGAGCCGCATGTGCTGCTGATGGACGAGCCGTTCGCCGCCGTCGATGCCCAGACGCGCGCCGATCTGGAAGACCTCATCCGCGTGTTATGGCGGCGTCTGCGGGTCACGGTGCTGTTCGTCACCCACGATATCGACGAGTCGGTTTATCTCGGCGAGCGCGTGCTGGTGATGTCGCACGCGCCGACCGTGATCATGGAAGACGTGGCCATCGATCTGCCCGCCGAGCGGACACAACTCGAAACGCGATCGATGGCGCGGTTCGGCGAGCTTCGCAAGCACATCTATTCAAAGATCCAGCTCGCCAAGCAGGGCTGGCGCCCAACGGCCTCCTGACCCTCGCCAATTGCCGATTTCGCCATATTCCACCGGCTATAACGGACTCGTATGTGCGGAGATGGCCACTTTGCGGCTTACGTAATATCCTATAGGATATAGCGTTACATACGTCATAGGAGAGGTAAATGTTTTCTGGCCTTCGGTTTACCCGGTCAACGTGCCCAACCGGACGCTCGCACGGCGCCGCTTTATTGCTTGCGGCGGCCACACTCATTTTGCCGGCCCAAGCGGCATTTGCCGCGGGCACCGTCAATGTCGTTTACGCCGGCTCGCTGGTGAATTTGATGGAGCATGGCGTCGGACCGGCGTTCGACAAAGCGACAGGCGACCACTTTCAGGGCTACGCGGGCGGCTCGGTCGGGCTTGCCAACCAGATCAAGGGCAAGCTGCGCAGGGGCGACGTATTCATCAGCGCCAATCCCAAGGTGAACACGAGCCTGATGGGCGCCGCCAACGGCGACTGGGTGAAATGGTACATCGCCTTCGCGCAATCGCCGCTGGTGATCGGCTACAACGCGTCAAGCAAATTCGCCGCCGACTTCAAGAGCAAGCCCTGGTATCAGGTGCTGCTGGAGCCCGGAATCAAGATCGGCCGCACGGACGCAAAGCTCGATCCCAAGGGCGCACTAACGGTGGCGCTGATGAAACAGGCGGAAACCTTCTACAAGAGCCCAGGTCTGGCGCAGAAGGTGCTCGGCGCCCCCGACAATCCGGCGCAGGTTCTGCCCGAGGAAACACTGGTCGGGCGCTTGCAGTCGGGCCAACTCGATGTCGGCTTCTTCTATTCGACGGAAACGTCGGACGCCAAAATTCCAGCGCTGAACCTGCCGCCGGAGATCGCTCCCAGGGCGGTCTACACCGTCACCACGCTGCGCGACGCGCCCAATGCCGAAGGCGCCGGCAAGTTCGTGGCGTTTCTGCTTGGGCCGGGCGGCCGGGACCTGCTAAAGCAGCACGGCCTCACGTTACAGAAAATGGATGTGTCGGGAGACGCAACGGCCGTGCCGCAGGACATCAAAGCCATCGTCGATAAGGCCAAATGAATGGCCAAGCGAATGGCAAAGTGACGAGAAAAGCAGCTGGTCGACTGACCCGACACATCCCGGCGCCGCTCCCCTGGCTCGCGGGGCTGCTTGCGCTTTATCTGGTCGCCCCGCTCATTGCCGGCGCGCAGCAGGCCGGTCTCGCTGACTGGAACTCGGTCGATACGGACGGCCTGTTTCGCGCGAGCCTCGTCTCGATTGCGAGCGCGACCGTGGCGACGCTGCTCATCGCGCTTGGCGGGATTCCGCTCGGCTATCTGCTGGCGCGGCTGTCGGGCCGGATGATGGCGACGGTAGGTTTTCTCGTGCAGTTGCCGCTCGCCCTGCCGCCGCTCGCGAGCGGCGTTTTGCTGTTGTTCCTGGTCGGCTACAGCACGCCGATCGGCCGCCTGACCTCGGGCGCACTGACGGACTCGTTTGCGGGCATCATCGTCGCCGAGGTGTTCGTGGCGGCGCCATTTCTGATCATTGCGGCGCGTTCCGCGTTTGCCGCGATCGATCCGCTCCTGGAAGATGTTGCCGCAACGCTTGGGCGCGGCCCGCTTCACGTATTCTTCCGCGTCAGCATGCCGATCGCGTGGCCGGCGCTGGTGTCGGGCTTGCTGCTCGCCTGGCTGCGCGCCTTCGGCGAATTCGGCGCCACCGTGATGGTCGCCTACCACCCTTACTCTCTGCCGGTCTACACCTACGTGGCGTTCGGTTCGCAAGGACTGCCGGCGATGATGCCGGTGCTGCTCCCCGCGGTCGCGCTGGCATTTGTCATTATGCTGCTGAGCGGATTGGCTGCGGCGCCGTCGCGGCGCGTTCCTGCGCTGGAGGACCTGCCAAATAACGGAGCGCGTGCGCAACCGCGGCGAACCTCAATCAAGGCCGGCGCAACGGACCTCGCGCTTGCGATCGAGAGGCAGCTCGGCAGCTTCCGTCTCGATGTGCAGTGGTCGGCGCGCCATCGCCGGCTCGCCATCCTCGGCCCGTCGGGTTCGGGAAAATCGCTGACGCTGAAGATCATCGCCGGGATCGAACCCTGCGATCGCGGCGAGGTGCTGCTCGAGGGTAAGGATATCTCACGGCTTACGCCGGCGGCCCGCGGCATCGCCTATGTGCCGCAAAACTACGGCCTGTTTCCGCATTTGACTGTCGCCGAACAGCTCAAGTTTCCGCTCGGCGCCGATCCGGCACTGGCCAAGGCTTGGGTCGAGCGGCTCGGTCTGCGCGGACTGGAGCAACGGCAGCCGCAAGCACTGTCGCTCGGCCAGCAGCAGCGTGTCGCGCTGGCGCGCGCACTGGTTCGCCCGGCGCGCCTGTTGCTGCTTGATGAACCTTTTTCGGCCCTCGATGCGCCGCTGCGCTCGGCGCTGCGCCAGGAAATGCTCACGCTGCAGAGCGAACTCGACGCCGCCACCATTCTGGTGACGCACGATCCGGTAGAGGCCGCGCTGCTCGCCGACGAACTCCTGGTGCTCGAAGGCGGCCGCGTGTTGCAATCCGGTCCCACAGAACAAGTGTTCTTGCGCCCAGCCAGCACATTGGCGGCGCGACTGCTCGGCGCCGAGTTTGTCGCCGAGGGCATCGTCGCGGAGACCGGCGTCATTAACGTCGACGGCGGCACGGTTCTCGCTGTGTCCGGGCCACCGCTGCAACCCGGAACGCGCGTCGGCTGGAGTGCTCCTTCGGCGCTCGTCCGGCTGAGCGACCAGGGCCGCTACCAGGGCCAGATCGAAGACGTGACGGCCGTCGGCGCGGGACGCCAGCTTTCGATCCGTTTCGGCCATGCGCTGATCCGTGCGCTCGACGGTTACACGGATCGTCCCCAGGGCCCTTGCCGCTTCGATATCGATCCCGCCTCGGTGCGGATGTGGCCGTTGAGTTAGACCAGATGCCAACGAGAGAGCACACATGCGTCTCACGTTCTATTGTCTCACTCTGGCGATCGTTGCGATGAGCACCGTTGCGCGCGCCGACGATGTGCGCCTCTACGCCGCCGGCAGCCTGCGGGCGGCACTGACCGACATCGGCGCGGCGTTTACCGCGAAGACCGGGCATCGCGTCGTGGCAAAGTTCGGCCCTTCCGGCGTTCTCGAGAAAGAGATCGCCGGCGGCGTCAAGGCGGATGTGTTTGCTTCGGCCAACATGGAATATCCGCAAGCGCTCAATCGCGCCAACAAAAGCGGCCCGGTCCTGCGCTTCGCGCGCAACAAGCTGTGCGCGCTGGTCAGACCGGGACTCGCGGCCGGCAGCGCGAATTTGCTCGACCGCATGCTCGATCCGGTCATCAAGCTCGGCACCTCGACGCCAAATTCAGATCCGTCCGGCGACTACGCATTCGAAGTCTTTCGCAAAGCCGACACGATGCGGCCGGGCGCGCGGGCAATCCTGGAGAACAAGGCGCTCAAACTGACGGGCACTGCCGAAAGCGCCGTGCCGCCAGCCGGCCGCTCGGTTTATGGCTGGCACATTGCCGAAGGCCGCATCGATATCTTCCTCGCCTATTGCACCGCCGCCGCCGAAGCGCGGGCGCAAAATCCCGGCCAGCAGATCGTTCAACTGCCCGATGCGCTCGCAGTGGGCGCCGACTACGGCCTCACGGTGATCAAGGACGCGCCGGTCACCGCGGAGCAATTCGCTCAGTTCATTCTATCGGCGGCCGGACAGACCATTCTGACCGGCTACGGCTTTGCATCAGGCCAACGACATCCCGTCAAACAGTGAGATGAGCCGGTGCGCGCTTTGGCGGCGCCTCCGGCCGTTGTATCGTACCGCCTCCCGTCACTTCAAACAGAGGCCGCCGTGAGCAACACCAGACTAACCTTGCGGGTGGACTTTGGTTCGAGACGATCGATCGGCCCCGGCAAGATACGCCTGCTTGAGGAGATCGGCCGCGGCGGATCGATTTCGCAGGCCGGCCGCAGCCTCGGCATGTCCTACCGACGCGCGTGGCTCCTGATCGACGACTTGAATCACTCGTTTCGTCAAGCCGTTGTGCGGGCGAAATCCGGCGGTGCGCAGGGCGGTGGCGCGGCGTTGACCGATTTCGGCGCCGGACTGGTGCGCGACTATCGCGCCATCGAGACAGCGGCGGCGGGCGCCGCGAAGTCGCGATTGCGCCGTCTTGAATTTGCGCTGCGCGACGGCAGACGCGCGAATTCGAGCGAACCGGCGAAGCGGACGTCGATTCGAGGCGGCAAACATTGAGGCTTCCATGGTATTTGACCGCCGCACGGTTCTAGCCGGACTTGCAACGACGCTCGTAGTCCCACGCGGCGCGCGCGCCGCGGCTGTGACCGACAGCGGGGGTCGTGCAATCGCGGTCCCGCAAAAAGTCGAGCGCGTGTTCGCGGCAGGGCCGCCGGCCGCGATCCTGCTTTACACGTTCGCGCCCGAACTGCTGCTGGGGTGGACGCGCCGTCCGACGCCGACGGAGTGTACGTTCCTCGGCAACGGCGCATGCGACAAGCCGGAGATCGGGCGCCTGACCGGCCGCGGCAACACCACGAATCTTGAAATGCTGCTCAATCTGAAGCCCGATCTGATCCTCGACGTAGGCACCATCAACGACACCTACATTTCGCTCGCAAACCGCGTGCAGACGCAGACCGGCATTTCCTATGCGCTGCTCGATGGCCGCTTCAGCGCGATCGCTTCGACCTATCGCCAACTCGGCCAACTGACGCATCGGCCCGATGCAGGGGAAACGTTCGCCCGCTATGCGGAAAACACCATCGCGACGATCACGGGCCGCATTGCGAAAATTCCGAGCGATAAGCGGCCGCGCATCTATTACGCGCGTGGTCCGCGCGGACTTCAAACCGGGCTCGGCGGCTCGATCAACGTCGAGACGATCGAATTTCTCGGCGCGCAGAACGTTGCCGGCGAACGCAAGGGCGGCATGGCCACGGTGTCCGTCGAGCAGGTGCTCGCCTGGAATCCCGACGTGATCATCACCATCGAACCTGCTTTTGCGGCGGGGGTGCGCGGCGATGCGGTGTGGGCGCCGATCAAGGCGGTGAAAACCGGTCGCGTTTATCTGTCGCCGACGCTGCCGTTCGGCTGGGTCGATTTTCCACCGTCGGTAAACCGCCTGATCGGTCTGTGGTGGCTCGCCAAGGCGCTCTACCCGGATCAATTCCCCGAAGATCTGGGGCCACTCACGCGCGAGTTCTACAAGCGATTTTATCACACCGACCTGACCGACGCGCAGCTTGACCGCGTTCTCGCCAGTCAAGGCTGATACGCTCTCGCCATGGCTCGCTCCTCCGCACCAGGCATGCTGATCGCGCTTGCCGTGTTGATCGCGGCGCTGCTGCTTGCCTTCACGATCGGGCGCTATCCGGCCGGCCTCGGCGATCTGTTCCACGTCATCGCCGCAAAGCTCACCGGCCAGCCTTCCGGCGTGCCGCCGGCTGCGATCGACGTCCTGCTGCAAATTCGCGGGCCGCGGGTGCTCGCCGCGGTGCTGGTCGGCGCGGCCCTGGCCATCGCCGGCGCGGCGTTCCAGGGCCTGTTTCGCAATCCGCTGGTTTCACCCGATCTGCTCGGCGCGTCGTCGGGCGCAGCGCTCGGCGCCGTACTCGGCATCTTTTTTTCGCTAGGCGTGTTCGCCATCGAGGCGTGCGCGTTCGCCGGCGGCCTGGTGGCGGTCGGGGCCGTCTATCTGATCGGCTCGGCGATGCGGGCGCGCGATCCAATCCTGCTCCTGGTGCTGACCGGCGTGGTGATCGGCGCACTCCTTGGCGCCGGCGTCGGCCTCGTCAAATACGTCGCCGATCCGTACAACCAGCTTCCAGCCATGACGTTCTGGCTCCTTGGCAGCCTCTCGGCAACGACCGCTTCCGATCTCGTGCCGCTGTTAGGACCAGTCGCGCTCGGCACCCTCGTGCTGGTCGCGCTGCGCTGGCGCATGAACGTCATGTCGCTGCCCGACGAGGAGGCGCGCGCCCTTGGCCTGCCGACCGGCCCGCTGCGGATTGCCATCATCGCCGCAGCGACGCTGGTAACGTCGGCGAGCGTGGCTGCGGCCGGCATCATCGGCTGGGTCGGTCTCGTGGTGCCGCACATCGCACGCACGCTGGTCGGACCGGACTTCGCAAAGCTCTTGCCGACTGCTGCACTGCTCGGTGGCGGCTTCCTGCTGGCGATCGACACGGTTGCCCGCACCGCGACCGCGACGGAAATTCCGCTTGGAATTCTCACCGCGCTGGTCGGCACGCCATTCTTCATCTGGCTCCTGGCCGGCATGTCGAGGACCTGGTCGTAACCGATGATCCTTTCCGGTCACGCGCTGACGATCGGTTACAGCGGACATATCGTCGGCCGCGACCTCGATGTCGCGCTCGAGACCGGCGAAGTCCTGGCGCTGCTCGGCCCGAATGGCGGCGGCAAGACCACACTTCTGAAAACCCTGCTCGGTCTGTTGGCGCCGCAAGCCGGCGACGTGCGGCTCGCCGACCGGCAGCTCTCGGCCTACTCGGATCGCGAACGCGCCCGCCTGCTCGCCTATGTGCCGCAATCGCATTACACGGCTTTTGCGTTCACCGTCGAAACCGTGGTCCTCATGGGCCGCACCGCGCACGGCAATCTGTTCAGCCGCCCGAGCCGCGGCGATCGCGACGCCGCGGCGCGCGCTCTCGATCGGTTCGGCATCGCGCACCTGCGCGAGCGGCCCTATACGGAGCTGTCCGGCGGCGAGCGGCAGCTGGTGATGCTCGCGCGCGCGCTGGCGCAGGAGCCGCAATTCATCGTGCTCGACGAGCCGACCGCGAGCCTCGATTTCGGCAACCAGGGCCGGGTGATGCACGAAATCCTGGCGCTCAAAGCGGCCGGCCACGGCGTGCTGTTCACCACCCACGATCCGAACCACGCGATGCGCAGCGCGGATCGCGTTTATCTGCTGCGCCAGGGTCTGCGTATCGCCGAAGGCGCTACCGGCACGATTCTCGACCGGCAGCAACTCGAAGCGCTCTACGGCACGCCGGTCGAACGGATTACCGATCGTGATACCGGACGGACGGTATTTCTGCCCGGTTGACGTCAGGCAAGCCGCGCCTGGCGGATCACTTGGCGGGCGACATCTTCGCCAGCTCCAAGAACGGCTGGTAGACCGCGTCACTGCATTGTTGCGGCGTCGCATCGACGTACTGCGTCGGCGCGCCCTCCAGAAAGATCACGACCTTGATCTGGTGGTCGGTGCGATTCGGGAACTGCAGGCAGACGAGGTAATGCGGCTCCGTACCGTCGGTCACCGGCTTCACGACCGGCTGAGAGATCAGCGTGGTGCGGAATTCGAGCGGGTTGGTTAGTTGCACGGTGAGCAGGTCGGCAACCTGCTTGCGGTAATTCGCCGGATAGACGTTGGGGTTGACCACGTAATCCGGCTTCGACCCGCCGAAACTGCTGCAGCCCGCGAGCGCCAGGGCCGCGATCAGCAACACCACTTTGGTCCGCAACCTGCTCATCCCTGCACAGCCAGTTGCGCCGCCCCTCTACGGGAGAGCATAGCACAGGCCGGGTGGGACACGTTAAGTGTTACTCCTCGGGCACGGCGCCGCACCAGCCAGGCAGATAATTGGCGTCTACGCTCTTGCCCAATTGCAGTGCGCGCTCCACCGCCCGTTCGAAATCCTGCTCGACCAGCTTGCGCTTGATGCGCCGGCGCAGGAAATCCGCCCAGAGGAATTCAGCATACGGCGTCGTATCCTTGGCGAAACCACCGGCGCGGCGCAATTCACCGGCAAGCGAGCGGAATGGATCGTCGATGAGGCCGGTGACGTCTTTCGGCAATTCTTCGTGATTGCGGCGACGACCGTCGGCTCCGAACGGGTGCATCCAGTTGCGGTTGTCCATGACGATCCAGAACGCGTCCGGCTCGAGTTTGCTCAAATTGGCGATGACGGTGACCGCGACGTCGCGGACCTTTTCGTCATGGAGCGCGCGCGCCAGATGATGGTGATCGATTACGTAGTGCCGGTGCTTGGGACCGAGGATCACCGGGATCATGTGCCGGCCGAGAAATTTGCCACCGTCCTTGACGCCTATCTCCTTCCAGTGCTTGCGCTTGGCCATGACCTCGCGCATGCCGACCGTAATCTGGGTCGGACGCAGATCGGTAATCGCAACCGTCGTCAGCAGGGGTTCGCGGACCATGATGGTATCCTCCGGGCAAACGACCGAGTTTGATCCTGTCGTTCGCCCGCCTGCAAGCGGGGGACGAGCCCAAAGAACTGTCCGGCATCGCCGGAGTAACCAGGAGCACGCGCGACGCTTTTCGGGTTAAACCGAAGCACCGCGCGGCACCTGCGCCGCGAGCAGTCCGGTCGAGCCCGTTAATGACGTCGCCTCGACGACCGGCGCGCTTGGGCCGGGCGCGCCGGGCGCGGGCGCATAGGATGCCATTGCCTGCGCGAGCTGGGCGTTGGCGCTGCCCGGAGGGTCGGCGGCAATGCCGGCGACCTGCCATTCTAGCCCGACCTGGCCCATCGTTACGGAGAATGTCAGCTGGTTGTTGCTGATCTCGTAAAACTGGAACTGGCCGGTATTGTTGTTGCGCATCAGCATATCGGTTGACGACGCGATATTGATCGGCCCGAAGCCTACCACCGACCATTCGAGCCCGACCTGCCCCATCGGCGCCGCCGAAGTGAGCTGATTATTGCGAATGTCGTAAATCTCGAATGCGCCTGTATTGTTGTTGCGCATCAGCATATCGGTCTCGTTGGCGTTGCCGGAAAAATCGCCAAAGCCGGCGACCGACCATTCGAGCCCGACCTGCCCCATCGGCGCCGCCGAGGTGAGTTGATTGTTGCTGATATCGTAAAGCTCGAATGCGCCGGTATTGTTGTTGCGCATCAGCATGTCGGACTCATTGGGCCGCGTTGAAAAATCGCCGAAGCCGGCGACCGACCACTCCAGGCCGACTTGCCCCATCGGCGCCGCTGAAGTGATGGCATTATGGGCGAGATCGTAGATCTCGAACGTGCCGTTGTTGCTGTTGCGCATCAGCATGTCGGTCTCGCCGGCGTTGCTCGAGAAATCGCCGAATCCCGAAACCGTCCACTCCAATCCGACCTGGCCCATGGCAGCGGCACCGGCCAGATTATTGTTGCTTATGTCGTAAATCTCGAATTGCCCGGAATTGCTGTTGCGCAGAATCATGTCAGAGGTGTCGGGGGCATTGAACGCGCCGACACCCGCGACCTTCCACTCGGTGCCGACCTGACCCAAAAAGCCAGCGCCAAGAATGGCGTGATTGCCGAGATCGTAGATCTCGTAAAAGCCGGTGCTGGCGTCGCGCATGATCATATCGGCCGTCGTCCCGGCCGGCGCCGGGGTCGGCGGCGGCGTCAGCGACAACACCTGGAATGCTCGTCCTTCGATGCGCGTGTCGGTGTCGGTCGAGTTCGGGTTACCTGAGCCGGCGTCCTGCCAGGCAAAGAACAGGCCGTTAGCGTTGGCGGCAACGGCGTTCTGATCCTGGGTTCCTGTTGTAAAAGATGGAACTGCCATGTCGGTAGAGGAGTTGCCGGGATAATCCAGCACCGCGAAAACATCTCCCCCGGTATCAAACGTGACAAAGAACGCATCGTTTGGATCACCTGGCACACCAACCACATGTGGATTGATGGGGTTGGTGAAGAAGTCCATTATGTTCTGGAACTCTATTAGGTTTGTCACCGTGTGAGTGGTCGGATTGCAGACCGCGGCGGCAAGTGTGCCCGTCGTGTCATCCTGCGCGACCACAATGAAGCGTCCGTCGCTTAGTGCTGCCACGGACGGGTGTGACCAAACATCCGCGCTATTCGTGCCGAAAACAGTGGTAGGCGCGGCGAGCTGGGTTCCGGTGGAACTGTAGAACCGCAGAACGATGTCCTGACCGCCGCCAACGGTTCCGGGGTTGGCGGCATAAACGAGTACACCGGTATTGCCAAATGTTGCGACACTGCTTTGCCCTTCGAACGCATTGCTCGTCGCGATGGCGTTCACCGGAACGACGAAGCCCGTGGCCGTAGAATTGATAAAGCCGGCGTACTCGTCGTGGTCGTTTGTCGCCCCCCACAACAGTTCAAACCCCACCAGCATGGTGCCGTCGGCGAATGTTGCGATCGCCGGGTTCTGGAAGCCATGAATATTGGGATTGAGGCTGGTACTGTAGACCGTCATCGGAGAACTGACGCCAGACACGGCATTGTAGGTTCGAACGTCGATGGTGCCCGCCGTACTATCGCTGTAGACCACGGCAAATCCGCCATTCGCTGTTGCGGCAACGGCGGGCTGGCTTGTGAAATCGGCGGTGCGATCGATGCCAACGACGCCATTTGAAAGCGTGGTTGTGGCCGGGGGAGATATGGCATTGCCGTTGGCGTCAAAGAAATGCGCCAGGAGATCAACGTCCGCGCCGCCCTGGAATGGATCCACATAGACGACCGCGAAATTGCCGTTGGACAACGCCACAACGGCCGGACCAGCCTGCGTCCCAACCAGACCGTCACCAGCGATGCCCGAAAAGTTGACCTGTTTCTCGCCGAGTGGATTCAAAAATATAGACATTGTCGCCCTCCTTTGAACGGCTCGCGAACCCGCGAGCGTTCTCTGTCAACAGATCGTTGCAAAGCCTCCGTGGTTCGGAAGTCGAGAAACTCCTTGCTTTTTCCCCGTCGTCTTTGGCCTACGCGCTCATTCTTTTGATCGAGCACTGGGCTCGCGGCACGTCGCGGCCACCGGCAACAGGCGTTCGTCACCACCAAGTTAAGAGGCGCTCTCGCGGCAATCGGTTCGACCGCCGCTTCGAGATTATTTTTCCTGCGTCGCCCCCGAAATCGTTGTTCACGTTGTCATTCCAGGTGATCGTGCCAACGACACTCCATAATGCGGCACGGCTCCTCTGCCCTCTTCATCGCTGCGCGAGGCCAGAAGGTCGAAAAATGCCAATGCGCGCAGACATGAACCGCCGTGGTTCAGGTCCGCCGCCCGATCTCAGTCAGCTAATTTGAAGTCGCCCGCATTGCTCTCGTCGCCCACAGTTACAGATGCCTGTTGCAAGAGCGCAGCGATGATGCAGGAGCATGGTAACGGTGTCAACGGCCCGGTGCGCGGATCGCGAAGCCAAGCTGCGTGGCCGCTCGAATTTGAGTCAAAATTCGGCGGGTGTCGGCTGGAGACTGCAACCCGATTTCAGTCCGCGCCGATGTGCTGCGGCCGCCACCGGCTCATGCGGTCTTCAAGGAGTTTGACCAGTGCTGTCATCAACAACGACAGGCCGGCGAAAACAATGAGGCCTGCAAACACGACGTCGACCTTGAAGCCGCTCGCGGCGCGCACCATGACGACACCGAGGCCCTCCTGCGAGCCGAAAAATTCGGACACGACGACGCCGAGCACGGCGCGGCCGATGGCGAGTCGCAGGCCGACGATGATGAAGGGCAGCGCATTCGGCACCACGACCAGCCGCGCGATGTCCAATTCGCCGGCGCCGAACGAACGCACAACGTTGATGAGGAGTTTGTCGGCGTTGCGCACGCCCTCATAGGTATTGATGAGCAGCGGGAACAGCGCGCCGAGGAACACGACGGCGACCTTCGACCACAGGCCAATGCCGAACCACAGCATCAACAGCGGCAGAAACACCAGCCGTGGCGTCGCGTTGAACGCGGTGATGAAGGGATCGAACATGGCGTTGAGCGTGTTCGAACGGCCGAGCAGGATGCCAAGCGGCAGCCCGACGACGATAGACATGGCGAGGCCGAGCGCGAACGCTTCCGCGCTCACCCCGAGTGGCGCCCACAGCGAGCCGGTGACAATCATGTCCCAGAGCGTGCCGATGATCTGGCTCGGTACCGCGAAGAACAGCTTGGTCCCCGCTTTTAGCGGAAAGAAATAAGGCACGAACTGCCAGACCAGGAGCAGTACGACGATACTGCCGGTGCCGTAGGCCATCGGTTCCAGCCGGCGCCACAGGCCGCGGCCCGGCGATGCATCGGCGCGCTCGCTCCCGGCTACATTCGCTTCGATGGTTTGAGTTTCGGCCATGATCTTACTGTCCGGCGCGCCACGGGAACGCGGCACGCTCCGCCCAGCGGATGCCTTCGGTCAGCACCACCGCGATGACCATGACGGTGAGAATGCAGGCAAACATCCGGTCGATGGCGAAAATGTCGCCGAAGCGCGAGATGGCAAAGCCGATGCCCTCAGACGCGGCGAAGAACTCGCCGACCAGGACCCCGATCAGCGCGCGGCCGACCGCGATGCGCGCGCCGGCCACCACGTACGGCAGCACGCTCGGGAAGAGGACCTTGCGATAGAGGTCCCATTCGCCGCCGCCAAGCGAGCGCACGACGTTGATCAGGAGCCGGTCCACGGCGCGCACGCCCGCGCACGCATTGAAGATGAAAGGAAAGACCGAGAGGGAAAAGACGATGATTGCCTTGCCGGCGACGCCGACGCCGAAAAAGATCACAAGCAGCGGCGCGAGCGCGACGAGCGGGCTGGCGTAAAAAATCGTCATCAGCGGATCGAGCGCCCAGCCGACGCGCACACGCCAGCCCATGACGATACCGAGCGGCACGCCGATGAGAGCGGCGGCGATGAGCCCGGCAAAGAACGGCACGGAGGAAACCGCAAGGTCGTGCACAAGGTCGCCGCTCTCGATCAGATCGACAAAGCCCGCCGCGATCACGCTCGGCTTCGAGATGAACAGCGGATTGAACGGCACGACCAGAAAGATCGCCTGCCAGGCCACGAAGAACAGCACGATCGCCAAGCCGCCAAGCAACGGCTTGCGGTAGCGCACCGCGAAGGACGGCGTGATGATCGCCGCGTCGGTTGCCAGATCAATCGCCACCTGGGCCATTGTCTACACCACGATCTCGTCTTTGAGCGTGTTCCAGATCTCGAGCTTCAGGTCGTTGAATTCCGGCGTCACGCGCATTTCGTAGTCGCGGGGCCGCGGCAGCTTGATGGGAAAGATTTTCTTCGCCCGGCCCGGGCGCTTGCTCATCACCATGACGCGGTCGGACAGATAGATCGCTTCGTCGATCTGATGGGTGACGAACAGCACCGTCTTCCTCGCCTCGCGCCAGATGCGCAGCAGCTCGACCTGCATCAGGTCGCGGGTCTGCGCGTCGAGCGCCGCAAATGGCTCGTCCATCAAGAGCACGTCCGGATCGGTCGCCAGCGCCCGCGCCAGCCCGACGCGCTGCTTCATGCCGCCGGACAGTTCGTGCGGGTAATGCTGCTCGAAACCGGACAGCCCGACCAGCTTGACCAGCCGCTCGGCCACGGCGTGCCGCTTATCGGCCGGCACGCGCTTGAGTTCGAGGCCAAGCTCGATGTTGTGCGCGACGGTGCGCCACGGCAACAGGCCGAATTCCTGAAACACCATGGCGCGGTCGCTGCCCGGGCCGGTGATGCGCTTGCCGTGCATCAGCACGTCGCCCGAATCCGGCTTGGTCAGGCCAAGCAGAACATTGAGAAAGGTGCTCTTGCCGCAGCCGGACGGCCCGACGATGGAAAGGAACTCGCCCTCCTCGACATCGATGTCGAAATTGCCCAGCGCCCGCACCGGCGCGCGGTTTGGCGGCCGGAAGGTCAGGGTGACATTGCGGCCCTGGATGTAACCGCTCATGCGAGGGCCCCGGCGCGCAGGCAGGCGTATCGGCCATTCATGGCAGCATGATCGCCCAGACTTTGCGACCTCGCAACAGGGGTCGATTGCCGCATGGAGGCGCAATCGGCACGTGTCGCCACGGCCTCTCCCTCCACGGCTTGGAACTTTACCTCGCTAATCCCGAAATCGAATCTGGATTGGTGTGACGCGAAAGACACAGCCGAAACGCTTCTTCGCGCGTTAGGGCGATGATCTTTCCATCCACGTGTCAGGGGAAAAGAAATGAAAAGGATCGCTCTTTTCGGATTTGCCGCGGCAGCCATGCTGGCGGCTGCACCTGCATCCGCTGCAGACTTAGCGCCGGTAGCGGCGCCGATGTACAAGGCACCGGCTATGATGGTGCCGCCGGCAAGCTGGACCGGCTTCTATATCGGCGGCGACATCGGCGGCTCTTGGTCGCATACCAACGGTAGCTGGACCGGCCTGCCGTCGGCGGCGGCTTTCGGCGCCAATCCCACTTCTGGCGGCCTTGGCGGCTCCGGCTTCCTGGGTGGCGTCCACGCCGGATACGACTACCAGTTCGCGCCAACCTGGGTGTTCGGAGTTCGAAGGCGACTGGACCTGGACGCATGATCACGGCTCAAACAGCCAGGCCTGGACTCTGTTCGGCACGGGTACTCCCGTCCCCGGCGCGGCCACGACGATGAGTTCGACCGTCGATTGGCTCGCTTCGTTCCGCGGGCGTATCGGTTACCTGGTGACGCCGAACGTTCTGGCCTATGCCACCGGCGGTATCGCCTGGGGCGACATCCACTATAGCGGCACAGCGTCCGACCCGGCCGTCGGTTATCTTGCAAGCACGTCGTTCAACCATACATCGGACGGCTTCGTGGTCGGCGGCGGCGTTGAATGGGCGATGACTTCATAACTGGTCGCTACGCGCCGAATATCTGTACTATCGTCTCGGCAGCGGCGCGAGCGCGACCGTCACGCCAGCGGCGTTCCCGGCCTTTCCGTCGAGCTTCTCGTGGAGCAGGACGAGTGTTGACGTCGCGCGCGCCGGCCTCAGCTATAAATTCTAACGGCGCTCCGGCTCGCAGCAAGCCGTCACGAACAACAGGCCGCGGAATTGGTCCACGGCCTGTTCTGTTTGCAAGCGCTGATGCTCGCGCCGGACGGCGCGACAATTCTATCGCTTGATCATTTTTCCGCTCGAAACCTACCCAGCTCGCGAGTTCAAACTGTTGGCAAGCGAAGAGGAGTTCCCTATGGTCTCCGGCATAAAATACGACCCCAAGGAGATACCAAATGGCGTATTCATTGTACGACGCGGCCGTAACCCCTTGCGCCCAGCAGCTCGGCGCACTCGCTGGCATCATCGACAAGGCCGCAGCTCATTGTGCCGCCAACAAGATTGAGGAATTGGCTTTGCTGCAGGACCGGTTATATCCCGACATGTTCTGCCTCGCCCGCCAGATCCGCCAATCGGCAGATTTCGCCATGAACACCGGCGGTCGCCTTGCTGGAGTTACTCCGCCCGCCCTGCCGGCAGCAGACGATACCAGCTTCGCCGCAGCCAAAAGCCGCGTCGAAACCGCGCTCGGTTTCGTCAAGTCGCTCACGCGCCAACAGGTCGACGGCGCAGAGGACAAAGTCATCGCCTGGACCGCCGGCAGCAACAACCGAAAAATGAAGGGCAACGACTATCTGCAACAGTTCGCTCTGCCGAATTTCTTCTTCTTTGTGACGACGGCGTACGACATCCTGCGCCATCGCGGCGTGCCGATCGGAAAGCGGGATTTCCTGGGCACGGTCAACTGGCTCTAGAGTCCTTTGACGCTTTGCGTCTTGAATCGCGGCCGTGATGTCGGCCGCGAAGTCCGTGCGATCATCGTCGCGGAAATCCGTTCCATCGAAGACAGTAGCCTTCGAAGACCGTAGCGCATTGGTCGCTGAATCAATTCGTCATGACGCGGGCGAATTTCTGCGATGCGCTCTTGTGGCAGATGCGTAGCTTGTCTGGCTGCCGAGCGCCGTTACAATGATTTAAGCGCTGTGGAATAGCGGCACAGGTATGAACGCTGCACCAAGACAGCGATCGCGTCACGCGGTGGCACGTTGAGGTTGCAGATATCACCGGCCATGTCGTCCTAACCCCAGCGAAAGCTCGGTTGCGGGCAGACAGATCTGCGACCGACCGTGGGGGAGGACCATTCATGAGCACATTACGGTCCGTCCTGTTACGCGTATGTCTCGCCGCGGGGCTCGCGGTGGTGACGGCTCACGCCCGCGCGCAGGATTTTCCCACACGGCCGGTTCGCGTCATCGTGCAGACGGCAGCGGGAAGCTCGCTCGACGCACTGGCGCGGTTGCTTAACGCGCAACTGTCGCAGATCTGGGGTAAGGAGGTCATCGTCGTCAACCAGGCTGGCGCCGGCGGTCTGAATGCCGCGCGCGCGACGTCGGCCGCGGTGCCCGACGGCTACACTCTGTTCCTGGCGGGCGGTTCGGTGTTTGTCGCGATGCCGGTGCTGCAGCACAACCTGCCTTTCGATGTGAACGACTTCGTGCCGATCGGTTTCGTCGCCGAACAACCCTACGCGATCTTGGCGTCGAAACGGCTCGGCGTGAAGTCGCTGGCTGAGCTGATTGCGTTGTCCAAAAAGACACCGGGCGGCCTCAACGCCGTGGCTGGCACGGTTGGTGGGCTGCAACATTTGACTGCGGAGGCTTTCAAACAGCGCAGCGGCGCCGACCTCAACATGATTTACTATCCCGGAACCGAAGCATCGATGGCCGACGTCATCAGCGGCCGGGTGCCGGTGATGTTCCAAACGCTGCTGCCGGTTGCCGGCGCCGTCGCCTCCGGCGAGGTTAAATTGCTGGCGGTCGCGGCGCCGAAGCGGCTGCCGAACCATCCCGATCTGCCAACTGTCTCTGAGACCGTTCCGGGCTTCACGTCCTCGGGCTGGTCTATTCTGGTGGCGCCGCACGGCACGCCCGCACCGATCGTGCAAAAGATCAATGCCGATTTGCGGAAGGCGCTAACCCAGCCGGCGCTTCTGAAAAAATTCCAGGATCTTGGCAATTATACGCGCTCGATGACGCCGCAGGAGCTCGCCGATTTCGTGCGTAACGAGCGGCAGGCGTGGGGACCGATCGTCAAAAAAGTCGCCGGCGAGACGAAATAAGACCCAGGTATCAGGCCAGCAGGTTATGACGAGCGTACTCGACCGCGCTCCGGCGCGCCGCACCAGGATGCAGAACGGCAATCGCTTCAAGCTCGGCCTGTTCGGCATGAATTGTTCAGGTTCGGTGCCGACCGCCGTGCCGGAGCGCTGGAAGGCCGGCTGGCCGGAAACCCGCGAGGCGGCACGGCTTGCCGATGCCGCAGGCCTCGAGTTTCTGCTGCCGATCGCAAGGTGGCTCGGCTATGGCGGCGTGACCGACCGTCAAGGCACGAGCTTCGAAACATTGTCGTGGGCTTCCGCGCTGCTTGCGGCGACCAAAGACATCGTTGCCTTTGCCACGGTCCACGTGCCGCTACTCAGCCCGGTCTTCGCCGCCAAGTCCTGCGTGACGGCGGATCATGTCGGACGCGGGCGCTTCGGTCTGAATGTCGTGTCGGGCTGGAACGTCGAGGAGTTCGCCATGTTCGGCACGCAACTTCTCGATCACGACTATCGCTATCAGTACACCGAAGAGTGGGTGACGATCGTCAAGAAGGTCTGGTCGGAAACCACACCGTTCGACTTCTCCGGCAAATATTTCGATCTCAAGCATGTCGGCGGCAAGCCTAAACCGTGGGGTGACTCTCGACCCTTGCTGATGAGCGCCGGATCGTCGCCCGAAGGCCGCGCATTCGCGGCGCGCCACGCCGATTGTCTGTTTATGGTGATCGGCGACGAGGCCGGGCTCGCCGCTGAGATCGCCGCGCTGCGGACGGGCCCGTCCGGCATTGGTGTATTCGCCAGCGGTCATCTGATGTGCCGGGCAACCCCGAAAGAAACAAAGGAGTATTACCATTACGTGGTTCACGAGAATGGCGACTGGGAGGCGGCGGAAGCGGTGATCCGGAAACGCATCGCAGGTGACGGTCGCTCGCTGCCGCAGGAGCGTCTGCGCGCCATGATGGAACGTTTCATCAGTGGCGGCGGCACGTTCCCGGTGATCGGCAGCTATGACGAGGTCGCGGCGACGTTCAAGCGTCTCTCCGATGCCGGCCTCGACGGCATGGCGATCGCCACTGTGAATTACGTGCAGGACATGTCGATCATTCGCGACGAAGTCCTGCCGCGGCTTGAACGGCTGGGTCTGCGCCAGCCGCTTAACGCACAAGCGATGTGACACTCAATGCCGCTTACGACCCGCGCGACACGCATGCAGAACTCGAACCGCTTCAAGCTGGGACTGTTCGGCATGAACTGCTCAGGGTCGTTTGCGACCACCGCGCCGGAACGCTGGCAGGCCGGCTGGGAGGAAAATCTCGAAGCGGCGCGGCTCGCCGACGAGGCCGGGCTGGAGTTTCTGCTGCCGATCGCGCGCTGGCTCGGCTATGGCGGCCAGACCGATCGCCAGGGCACCACCTTCGAAACCTTGTCGTGGGCCTCAGCGCTTCTTGCCGCAACCGATGACATCGTTGCCTTCGCGACCATTCACGTACCGCTCGTGCATCCGGTTTTTGCCGCCAAGTCGATTGCGACCGCCGATCATGTCGGCAGCGGCCGCTTCGGCATCAACATCGTGTCAGGCTGGAATGTCGAGGAATTCGCGATGTTCGGCGTTCCGCTACGCGATCACGACGAGCGTTATGCCTATTCGGCGGAATGGGTCACGATCCTCGACAAAATCTATACCGAGAATGCGCCGTTCGATTACGATGGAAAATACTTCAGTCTCAAAAATGTCGAAGGAAAGCCGAAGCCGTGGCGCGACAGTCGGCCGCTGCTGATGAGTGCGGGCTCGTCGCCGGCCGGCCGCGCCTTCGCGGTGAACTATACGGATTGCCTGTTCATGGTGATCACGGAAGAAGAAAACATCGCCTCCGACGTCGCGCAGGTGCGCGCGGTCCCCGGCGCGGACAAATGCGGGCTTTATGCCAGCGGCCATTTGCTGTGTCGGCGCACCGCCAGGGAGACCGAGGAGTACTACCATTATCTGGTGCGCGAGAAAGGCGATTGGGAAGCCGCCGAGCAGATCATCGCCAAACGCGCCGCAGGCGGCTCGCAATCGCTGTCGCCGGACATCATGCGCCGGATGAAGGAGCGCGTAATCGGCGGCGGAGCGACTTTCCCGGTCATCGGCAGTTACGACGAGGTCGCGCAGAAATTCCTGCGCCTGTCGGAAGCGGGGCTCGACGGCATGGCGCTGATCCTCGTGAATTATGTGCAGGAAATGCCCATCCTGCGTGACGAAGTGCTGCCGCGCCTGGAACGCCTGAAGCTCCGCGCCGGCCACAAGAAATCGGAGACACGGCAATGAACGCGCTGCGCGACAAATATGCCATCGTCGGCACCGGCAAGAGCCAGCTCGGCCAGGTCGGCCGGAATTCGTTGGCGCTGCTGGAGGAGGCGATCAAGAACGCGCTCGACGACGCCGGCCTCACCAACAAGGACGTAGACGGCGTAGTGGTGCGCGGCCCTGACGACGTCTACTCGCATCACCAGCTGGTCGCAGCCCGGCTGGGCATCGACGTCAACTTCAGCACCAGCCTCGACAACGGTGGCGCCAGCCAGATACTGGCGATCATTCTCGCCGTCATGGCGATCGAGGCGGGACTCGCGACTACGGTTGTCTGCGGCTACGGCCGCGACAGCTGGACGCGGACCCACTCCGAAGGCCGCGGCCATGCGCAGAACGATCTCATTCCCGCCGCGCAGCGGCCGCGTGAGCATGGTCCGGAATTCGGCCATTTCGGCGCGGTGTCTCAGCATGCCTTCGGCGCGCGGCGCCATATGTTCGAATACGGCACGACGCGAAAGGATTTCGCCGCCATCGCAACAGCGTTTCGCGAGCACGCGCTGCGCAATCCCGAGGCGCAGATGAAGAAGCCGTTGACCGTCGACGATTATTTCAAGGCGCGGCTGGTGGTCGATCCGTTCGGGCTGTTCGACTGCAGCCTGAACAGCGACGGCGCCGGCGCGGTGGTGGTGACCGCGACCGAACGGGCCACGTCGCTGCGGCGCAAGCCGGTCCTGATCAAGGGATTTGCCACGCACAACAACACCAAGGGCTGGATCCAGGAGGACCACATGCTGTCGACCGGCGCGGTCGAAAGTGGAGCGAGCGCGTTCAAGATGGCTGGCGTCAGTCCGAAAGATGTCGACACCGCGCAGATCTATGACTGCTTCACCTACATGGTGCTCACCCAACTTGAGGATTACGGCTTCTGCAAAAAGGGCGAAGGCGGCGAGTTTGTACGTTCCGGTGCGCTACGGCTCGACGGCGCGCTTCCCACCAACACGTCCGGCGGTCAGCTTTCGGAAGCGCATGTCGAAGGCATGCTGCAGATCGTCGAAGGGGCGCGACAGTTGCAGGGCATTTACGGTGCGGATCGGCAGGTCCCCGACGCCGAAATTGCGCTGATCAGCGGCCACGGCGGCAACCAGGTCTGTCATTCGACTTTGATCTTGGGGAGGGCGTGACGCCATGGCCGACTACAACAAACCGGTACCGGTCCCGTCACAGGAATCGCGGCCGTACTGGGACGGATTGCGCGAGCGGAGATTGATGATGCCGCGCTGCGACGACTGCGGACGCTTCTGGTTTCCGCCGTCATTGCTATGCCCGCACTGCAACTCGGCCAAGTCGACCTGGGCCGCAACCAGCGGCCGCGGACGTATCTTCAGTTTTGTCGTCTACCACCGCGTCTATCACCCAGGCTTCGCCGACGAGGTGCCCTATACGGTCGCCGTCGTCGAGCTGGACGACGGGCCGCGCATGATCAGCAACGTGATCGGCATTGCGCCCGCGGAGGTCGAGTGCGACATGCGCGTCGAAGTTGCTTACCAGCCGATTACGGAAAAGATTACGCTCCCCAAGTTCAAACCCATCGCGTAGGCGACCTGTCATGTCCCCTGGCGCTCTTGACGGCATCAAGATCTTCGAATTCGCAAGCTATGTCAGCGGCCCCTATGCGGGCCTGCTGCTGTCCGACCTCGGCGCGGAGGTCGTCAAGGTCGAGACGCCCGACGGCGGCGATCCTTTCCGGAGGTGGGGCAAGACCGACTACAACGGCACCTTTGGTTCGATGAATCGCAACAAAAAGAGCGTGACGCTCGACTTGAAAACTGAGACTGGGCGAATTGCCGCGCGCAAGCTCGCACTGAGCGCGGACGTCATCATCGAAAATATGCGCGCCGGCGCCATGGAACGGTTCGGCCTCGGTTACGAGACGCTGGCGGCTGACAATCCGCGTCTCGTCTATTGTTCGATCACCGGCTTCGGCTCGCAGGGCCCTTATCGCGACCGCCCGGGTTACGACACCATTGGTCAGGCGGTTTCCGGGCTTTTGAGCGTGCTGACCGACCGCAAGGCGCCGCAGCCGGTGGGCGTGTCGTTTTCGGATCATCTGGCGGGCGCGTTCGCTGCCTATGGCGTGCTGGCGGCGTTGATGGCGCGGACCACCACGGGCTGCGGCCAGAAAGTCGAAACCTCACTGCTGCAGGCGACACTCTCGTTCCTTGGCGAGAATTCCGCGACCTTCTTCGAGGACGGCGATGTACCGTCGCGCCAGAGCCGGTGCCGCCGCGCGCAGGTTTTCACGTTCACCGCAAGCGACGGCCTGCCGTTCGCGGTCCATTTGTCATCGCCGGAGAAATTCTGGCGCGGCCTGCTGACGGCAATGAACCGTGAGGCGCTGGCCACGGACGGGCGATTTTGCACGCGGGAACTGCGGGTCAAGAACTACGATGCGCTGTTCGCCGAGCTGGCCGCAACGTTTCAGTCGCGGCCCCGTGCGGAATGGCTGACGCTACTCGAGGCGGAGGATGTGCCGAGCGGGCCGCTCAATACCCTCGACGAGGTCTTCGCCGATCCGCAGGTCATCGCACTCGATATGCGCAAGAACCTGCCGCATCACAGTCGCGGCACAGTCTCGGTCGTAGGCAATCCGGTGCGGCTCAGTGCGACGCCGCCGCGGGTTGAAACCGCCGCGCCGGACCTCGGTGCGCACAACGACACGTTCCTGCGCTGAAATGACGTACGGCAAGTAGCCGGGAGTTCTGATTTCAATAACGGACCGCCGTCCGCCAAGGGCACCGGCCGGCACACAAAGGGGAGAAGGCGCATGAGGATCATTGCACCGCGCGGTACGCTTCTATTGATCTTCAGCGCAATCGCCGCACTCGGCACCACTCAGGCCCCGGCTCAGACTCCGGCGAGTGACAATCCCGCCATGTATCGCGGACCGGACCGCGACCAGCGCATTCTCGACGGCGCCCGCAAGGAGGGTGAGGTCACGGTCTATTCCTCAATGATCGTCGATCAGGCCCTCCGCCCTCTAATTGAGGGCTTCGAGGCCAAATATCCCTTCGTCAAGACAAAGTACGTGCGCGACGACCCTCCGCAGCAATTGCAGAAGCTGATGGCGGAGTCGCACGCCGGCCACATGGTCGCTGACGTCGTCGAAAGCACCGGGCTGGAAGTGCCGATGCGCACCGCCAATATCGACCAGCCGTTCTGGTCACCGCAAATCGAGGCCTATCCGGACAGTCTGCGCGATCCGCAGCACTACTGGGCACCGACACGCGTGAGCTATCTGGGCGCCTGCTACAACACCAATCTGGTCAAGCCTGCGGACCTGCCCAAGAACTTTCAGGATTTCTTGGATCCAAAGTGGAAGGGCAAGATGGTCTGGTCCGGGACCACCATGGGCGACCTGCTGTTCATCACCGGAGTGCGCAATTTCATGGGCGAGGACAAGGCCTACGCCTATCTGCAGAAACTGGCGAAGCAGGACATCGCGATGATCCCTTCCGCCAATCGTGTCATCGTCGACCGCGTCATGGCTGGCGAGTACGCGATGTGTCTCGACGCTTTCCTGCACCATCCGATCATCAGCGCCCGCAAGGGCGCGCCGGTGGCGTCGCTGCCGCTCGATCCGGTGATTACCGTGATCAGTTCGGTCATGTTGCCCAAGGCGCCGCCTCATCCCTACGCGGCCATGCTGTTCATCGACTATCTGTTGTCGAAAGACGGGCAACAGAGACTGCAGAGAGCCGACTATTTTCCGTCCCGGCCAGACGTCCCTGCCGCACCCGATCTCGACAAGATCGTGCCGCACAAGATCGGCCTGCACGAAAACTTCATCTCGCCGGTGACGATGAACAAGGACCTGGCACGTTCGCGCCAGATATACATGGACCTCTTCGCGAAATGAGCGAGCGGACCATGATGTGACACGGCGCAGTGTCGTGGCGATTGCGAGCACAGAAAGAGAGATAGGCATCGCTGCGCGATCAGGCGCCGGCCGCGGCATGGCATTCCGCCGTTATCCCGTAAAGGTGGTTGCGCTGATCGCGCTCCTGTCCGCCGGGATCGTTCCTCCATTCGTTTTTCTGCTCTATTCAAGTCTGCACCAGCTTGATGCCGACGGAGCGTTCGGCGCGCTCACCTTGGCGAATTTTGCCACGATTTTCCGCGACCGATCCCTGGCGACGACGCTGATCAACAGCGTACTCTACCCGTTGGGCGCAGCGCTGGTCGCATTGACGGTCGGCACGGCGCAAGCGTGGCTCGCGGAGCGTACCGACGCCAGCTTGCGGCAGATTCTCTACGTGGCGGCAATCGTGTCGCTCGGCGTTCCTTATATCCTGTACATAGTGGGTTGGCTGCTGCTGCTGAGCAAAGCGGGACCGGTCAATGCCGTCCTGCTGCACCTGTTCGGCGGCGCCGGCCCGTACATCAATGTCTATTCGCTTGGCGGGATGATGTTCGTCGAGGGCATGCTCTGGTCGCCGCTGGCATTCCTGCTGCTGTCCCCGGTGTTCCGCAATTCCGATGCTTCCTTCGAGGAGGCCGCCAGCATCTGCGGCGCCGGTGTGTTTTCGACGCTCCGGCATATCACGATGGGCATGGTACGCCCTGCCCTGTTAGCGTTCGGCTTGCTCGCCTTCATCAAGGCGTCCGAGGCGTTCGAAGTGCCTGCCCTGGTCGGACTTCCGGGTTCGAGGCGAGTGTTGACCAGCACGATCTATCAGACGCTGACCCTCAATATTCCGCCCGACACCGGGAGTGCCTCCGCCTTCGGTATCTTGCTGCTCATCATCATGGCGATCCTGCTGCACATCTACAATCGTGTGGCGGCACGGACCCATCGCTATCAAACCGTCACCGGCAGAGGTTTTCGGCCGCGCGTGATCCGTCTCGGGCGTTGGCGCTATGCCGCCGGAGCGCTGATCGTTGTCATACCGTTCGTCGCAATCGTCCTCCCGCTCGCGACGATCCTGTGGGCCGCGCTGCTGCCCTATTATCAACCCTTCAGCATCGCGGCGCTGCCCAAGCTTGGCGTGGCCAACTTCGTGCAGGTGCTGCACTCGCGGTCGTTCCAGGCTTCAATCGTCAATACGCTGGTGCTGGGCGCAGCCGCGGCGACGCTGGTCACGGCGCTCTCCGTCGTCGCCGGCTGGTGCGTCGCGCGCCGGATGCGTGGCGGCGCCGTACTAGATATGTTGGCGGCGCTCCCATTGGTATTCCCGGCCATCGTGCTCGGCCTCGCCTTTCTGCAAATCTTCGTGCACGGCGGCACGCATATTTATGGCACCCTGCTTTCGCTTGTCATCGCTTCCGCTGTTGCCTACATGCCGTACGGCTTGCGCTACGCGCAGCTCGGCGTCATTCAAATCCATCCCGAACTCGAAGAGGCCGCCGCGATTGCCGGCGCACGGCAGGGGACGGCATTCTTCCAGATCGTCCTGCCGCTACTCGTTCCGGCGATGATTTCGTGCTGGCTCTTCGTGTTCCTGATCGCGGTCCGCGCCGTTTCACTCATGCTGCTACTGGTGGGACCGGATTTGCAGATCGTGGCCGTGACGCTCTTCGACTTCTGGAACAACGGACAGATCGGCGAACTCGCCGCGCTTGGCTGCGTGTGGACGGCGATCATGACGGTCTTCAGCGTGGCCTTTTTGGTGCTGGCGCGCCGATATCAGCTGCCGCTCAGTTAAGCGGCCGGAGTGCGAACGTGCTTCAAGTCGAAAATCTCACGAAGCTCTATGCGGCGGACGACAGCGGCGGCATCCGCGATATCGCCTTCGAGGTGGCGGCCGGCGAATTCTACACACTCCTCGGCCCGTCCGGCTGCGGCAAGACCACCACCTTGCGGTCGGTGGCCGGCCTTGAGGAGCCAAGCAATGGCCGCGTGACCCTGGAAGACCGGGTCATCTTTGATTTCGGGAAAGGCATATTTGTGCCGGCCAACCAGCGCCGGCTTGGCATGGTGTTCCAATCCTACGCGGTCTGGCCGCACATGACCGTGTTCGACAACACCGCCTTTCCGCTGCGCATGGCGCGCGACAGGCGCTGGAGCACGGCTGAAATCCGGCAACGGGTGATGCGCACGCTCGATACCATGGGACTTGCGGCGCTGGCCGGTCGCTCGGCGGCGCAACTCAGCGGCGGCCAGCAGCAACGGCTGGCGCTGGCGCGCGCCCTTGTGGGCGAGCCGCGCCTGCTCCTGCTTGACGAGCCGTTGAGCAACCTTGACGCCTTGCTGCGCGAGCAGATGCGCAGCGAGCTTCGCCGGCTGCAAAAAGACGTCGGCGTTACGGCCATCTATGTGACCCACGATCAGGCAGAAGCCCTGGCGCTTTCGGACCGCATTGCCGTCATGCATAACGGCGCGATCGTGCAGATCGGGCCGCCGCGCCAGATTTACGATCAGCCGCGCAACGCGTTCGTGGCAGCATTTATCGGCCGGAGCAATCTGCTTCCTGGTACACTTCTGCAACGGGATCAGCGGAGTGCACAGATCGCCACGGCTCTTGGGCCAGTTCTCTGCAAAGCATCACATTCGGCCACGGATCGATTGCCTGGAGCGGCGATGATCCGTCCGGAACAGGTGATTCTGAAAGCAGCCGGCGACCCTGATGGAGAGGTAACCATCAACCGGTTTCGCGGGCGCGTCGTGCAAGTCGCGTTCCTCGGCGAGGCTACCGAATGTGTCGTCCAAGTCGGGGGCGTCGCCATCCTGGTGCGCGCGGCTGCCGGCCAATATGACTCCGCCGACGAAGTCGAAGTCATCTTCCCTCCGGAGCGAACGTCCGCAATTATCGTCGACGACGCCTGAGTGCGTGGGCTCAGTCCAGCGGTCTGATGTTTCAGATGTCTGTATTTGGCGGAAGAGAGTCGGAGTTCGAACCCGCCAACGGCCGGCTGACGCTTTGTGCGCCGGCAAATGACCGGCGCGGAGCACGGACGGGCCGAAGATCGCGGTGCGATACGCCTCACTTGGCCACCGCAGGAGCGGCGCAAACGTAGCCAAATCGGCGCGTCACAACTGAAGCGCTGTGTCAGCGCGGATCGGGGCCCGGGATCCCAATTAGAATTGGTCGGAGTGGCAGGATTTGAACCTGCGACCCCCTCGTCCCGAACGAGGTGCTCTACCAGGCTGAGCCACACTCCGACATCGCCGCAACAAGGCCGCGCCGCGGCTTATACATTTGGCTTTGCGGGCCTGCAAGCGCGACGAATTTTGCCGCTGCACGTGCTATTTAGGCACGATGGTGCCGCAATGACAGCCCTGCTCGATACCCGCCTTTTGACCGCCGGCGACACCGCCATTGCGGAGGCGGCGTGCTGCCTTGCGGCAGGCGGCCTCGTCGCGTTCCCAACCGAGACGGTATACGGGCTCGGCGCCGACGCCACCGACGGCAAAGCCGTGGCGCGGCTCTTCGCCGCCAAAGGCCGCCCGGCATTCAATCCGCTCATTGCCCATGTGGCTGATGCCGCAGCGGCGCGGCAGTTGGCGCGGTTCGATGGCAACGCCGAACGGCTCGCCGCGGCATTCTGGCCGGGGCCGCTGACCTTGGTGCTGCCCAAGGCCGACGGCTGCGTGGTGGCGGATTTGGCGACGGCGGGGCTCGACAGCGTCGCGGTGCGTGTGCCGGACCACGCGGTGGCGCGTGCGCTTCTGCAAAAATTCCGCAAGCCGATCGTGGCGCCGTCGGCCAACCGCTCCGGCCACGTCTCGCCGACGACCGCCGCGCATGTGCTTGCCGATCTGCGCGGCCGGGTCGATCTGATTGTCGACGGCGGCGCGACGCCGGTTGGGATCGAATCCACCATCGTCGCCTGCCTCGGCGAACCCGCCCTGCTTCGGCCGGGCGGCGTACCCAGCGAGGCGATCGAGCGGACGCTAGGGCGCCCGCTCGCGCGCCCCGCCGTCGATGCGGCATCCGCAGAAGATGCCCCGCTCGCCCCTGGCATGCTCGCCTCGCATTACGCGCCGCGCACCCGGCTTCGCCTTGGCGCTTTAAGCGTCGAGCCCGGCGAAGCGTTGCTCGCGTTTGGGCCGAAGCTCCCGCCAGGCGCCGAGCGCGCCGCGCGCCTTCTCAATCTGTCGCCGCGCGGCGACCTGATCGAAGCGGCGGCCAATCTGTTTGCGTGCCTGCGCGCGCTCGATGCCGCCGGTACGTCCTGCATCGCCGCAATGCCGGTGCCTGACGACGGCCTTGGCGAAGCGATCAACGATCGGCTCACTCGCGCCGCGGCACCGCGGCCGGCATGATTACGATGCTTGTGATAATGTGAGGCAGCGGCATCGGGCCAACCGCCCAAGCCAGACGGAATCAACCCATGCTCGACAAACCGCAGACTAAGGCACTTGATCCTGCCCTGCTCGCCCGCTTCGCCGCGATCGTCGGCGACAAATATGCGATCATCGACCGCGACGCACAGGCGCCTTATCTGGTCGAATTGCGCGGACTTTACCAGGGCCACACGCCGGTGGTGCTGCGGCCTGCGTCAGTTGAAGAAGTGTCGAAGATTCTCAAACTCGGCAACGATACCGCGACGCCGATCGTGCCGCAGGGCGGCAACACCGGGTTGGTCGGCGGCCAGATCCCGCTGCATAACGAAGTCGTGCTATCGCTCAACCGGCTCGATCGCATCCGCGAGATCGACGCGACATCCAACACGCTGACTTGCGAGGCCGGCGTCACGCTGCAGCGCGCGCGCGAGGCGGCCGCGGCCGTGGACCGACTCTATCCGCAGTTGCTGCCCTCGGAGGGCACCTGCACCATCGGCGGCAATCTTTCCACCAACGCCGGCGGCACCGCGGCGATCGCCCACGGCATCGCCCGCTCGCACGTGCTGGGCGTCGAGGTAGTGCTTGCCGACGGCCGCGTGCTCAATAATCTCAACAAGCTGAAAAAGGACAATACCGGCTACGATCTGAAAAACCTGTTCATCGGCGCCGAAGGCACACTCGGCATCATCACCGCGGCGGTACTCCGGCTGGTGCCGCGGCCGCGTTCAGTCGAGACGGCATTCGTAGGCATTGAGTTGCCCGAAGCCGCGTTGGAGCTGTTGGGCGTTGCAACCGAGCGCACCTCCGGCGGCGTCACCAGCTTCGAGATCATGACGCGGGCGGGCATCGATCTCGTGCTCGAGCACGGCGCCGGCACGCGCGATCCGCTTGCCGCGCCGCATCCCTGGTACGCGCTGATCGAGCTGTCGTCACAACAGCGCGACGGCCTGCGCGAAAGCATGGAAGATATCCTGACGGAGGGCATGGAGCGCGGTCTGGTTCGCGACGCCGCCATCGCCGACAGCCTCGAACAAGGAAAGGCGTTCTGGCGCTTGCGCGAATTGTTCAGCGAAGTGCAACGCCATGCCGGCGGCTCGATCAAGGAGGACATCTCCGTGCCGGTCGCCGCCGTCCCGGCCTTCATTAGGGAAGCCAATGCCGCGGTCGCCGCGCTCATCCCCGACGCACGGCCGCTGCCGTTCGGTCATCTCGGCGACGGCAACATCCACTATAACGTTTCTCAGCCGATCGGCGCCGACAAGACCGAGTTTCTCAAGCGTTGGGGCGAGGTCAACGAGGTCGTGTTCGCGGTGGTGAAGAAATACGGCGGCTCAATCTCGGCCGAGCACGGCATCGGTCTCCTTAAACGCGATCTCCTGCCGTCGGTCAAAGACCCGGTCGCGATCGAACTGATGCGCGGCATCAAGCGCCTGCTCGACCCCAAGGGCATCCTCAATCCGGGCAAGGTGCTGTAGTGGCTATTTTTGTGCCCGAGGCCGGAGAGCATACGAAAGTTCAATGCGAATGTTAGAGCGGGTCAACAGCTCTGGAAACTTGATGATTCGTCGGCGCCACGTGTTCTATGTTGCAGGCTACGATCCAGAAGGTGTTTCCGGCTATCATCGGCTGTTTTGCCGCGAGTTGCGGCGATTTCAACATGTCTGGCCGGTCAGCGCGACGTCCGGTAACCCGCAGATCGACGCAGACGGCGTCGCCGCGCGATGGCAAATCGAAACAAAAGGGCCGAATTGGGAAGTCGCGACCACTTACGAGTTTTTACGCTGGGACGACATGGTCACACGTGATCTGCAGCGTCCCTTTTTCCTTATTTTCTTTCAGGTTCTCTATAGTCTCGGCGAAAATTTATTGAACGGTACTCTATTGCGTACCTTTCGCGCCGGCTGGCGATTCGGATTGTTCTACCTCCTCTCGATATTTGTCATGACGGCTGCAATTGCGAGCGCGGCATTGATCACCTGGCTAGTCTATTTGAGCACTCGGAATATCCTTGCCGCCGGAGTGGCTCTATCGCTGGCAGCCGCAATCGTCGCCGGCTTTGCCTCTCTTGCCTTGGCCCGGTCGTGTTGCAGGCGGTGGCTGATAACACGGATATGCGTCATGTGGCCCTGGTACTGGGAACTGGCGCATAGACGCCGGCAAGACTTGCACGCCCGCATCGACGAATTCGCCCGCCGCATCGTTGCCGAGGCGCGCGCCGGCGTTGCCGACGAAATCCTGGTGGTCGGCCACAGCGCCGGCGGCACCATCCTCATTCCGTTGATCGCGCGTGCGCTTGAACTGGATGCCGATTTTGCCCGAGCTGGAAGTCCCGTGACCCTTCTCGCGCTAGGCTCGAATTTGCCGTTGGCGGCGCTCAATCCAAACGGCGATGACTTCCGCCGGGCAATCCGGCGCGTCGCAATCGAACCAAGCCTGACATGGATCGACTGCCAGGCGCGCAAGGACGTCGTGAACTTTCAGGACTGCGACATGGTCACGGGACTTGGAGTTCAAGTCGGATCGGAGCAGCACAATCCGTTCTATTGGAAGGTGCGCTTTCGCGACGTTGTCTCGCCTCAATTCTATCCGCGGCTTCGCTGGAATTTCTTCCGCATGCACTATCAATTCGTCATGGCAAATGACCAGCGCGCATCCTACGATTATTTCATGTTTGTGTGCGGCCCGGTTCGCCTGCTCGACTGGGCGCAAGATGGCGCGTGGACCCTGGCGCGTTTCGCACAGGATGCGAGTTTGGAGGATGGACGCGTCGCTCAAGTTTCGTGAGCCAAATGCGTCAGCGCGGTGCGGCCTGCGCTTTCCATTCGTCGCACCAGCGGACAGACCGGCTGCCGTCGGCCGCCCCGCAATGGCCGACAGCGGCATCACACTCCGGCCGCCTCTCGCTTTCGCACGCTGTCGAGCAGCGAGGCGCGTAAGAGATACGCCCGATGCGCCACCGGATCGGCGGCGGTGGCGGCAAGCTGTTCGAAATTCCGCGCGCGCGCCGCAGGGTCCTTTTCTTCCATGCGCTTCTTGTTGGCGATGGTTTGCTGCTGCACGAATTCGATGTTCAGCGGTCGGCGATGCTTGTCATAGAGATCGAGCGTCTCGGCTGGCGCTTCACCGCGGATGACGCGGCCCAGGAGACCGCTCAGCTCGACCGCATCATGGATGCCGAAATTGAGCCCGAGGCCGCCGAGCGGATTGTTGACGTGCGCTGCGTCGCCCGCGAGAAACACGCGCCCCTGGCGAAAGGAGGCCGCCACGCGCTGGTGCACATTGTAAAGGTTGCGGTGTACGACCTCGTAGCGGCCCGGCTTGGGAATGAATTTTTGCAGACGGTGCTCGACTGCCTCGTCGGCGAACAGCTCTGCTTCGGTCTGTTCGAGCCGGGTCGTTGACAGCACGCGCCACAACCCCTTGCCGTCGTCACCCGACACCTTGAACAGCGCGCACCAATCCTCCGGATCGGACAGATAATTGCGCGTGCAGCCGGGAAAGCGGGTGCCGATGTCGAACGGCGTGGTGAGAATAAGAAACCGCTCCGGGTGGGTGTAGCCTTCGAATTCGATACCGAGTGACTTGCGCACGGTCGAGCGGCCGCCGTCGGCGCCGATCAGATAGGAGCCCTTGACCGTATGGCTCCCCTCCGCCGTCTCGACCGTAATCGCGACCCCATCGCTCGATTGCGACAGCGCGACGACGCGGGCGGAGAATTCGACCCGGGCATTGGGAAAGGCAGCGAGCCGTTCGATCGCGATCTTGGCGAGCTTGTGCTGCTCGCACTGCACGGCGAATGGATAGCGCGTATCGTCTTTCAGAATGCCGAAATCGAATTCGGCGACGAGCTTGCCGGTCGTGCGATCCCAGTTTCGAAACAGCGGCTCGACCAGGCCACGGCGGATCACCTCATCGACCAAGCCAAGCTCTTCCAGCATTTCGAGCGTGGCCGCGTGCGTGGTCGCGGCGCGGGGCGAGTTGTTGATCTTGCTGTCGGCCTCGAACACGCGCACCGCCAGCCCCTGACGAGCGAGCGCCAGCGCCGTGATGACGCCGACCGGACCGCCGCCAGCAATGAGGATAGGCAGCTTGGACAGTGATGGCATTACATTCACCTGAAATTCACATCGGCCGCGAACTTATAGCCGGCCGTTCATCGCTTCCCACACCTTGCGCGGCGTGGCCGGCATGTCGATGTGGCGCACGCCGTTGTGGCGATGCAGCGCGTCGACGATGGCGTTGATCACCGCGGGCGGCGCGCCGACGGCGCCGGCTTCACCCGCGCCCTTGACGCCGAGCGGGTTCGACGTCGACGGCACATTGTGGGTCGAGAACGCAAATGACGGCAGATCATCGGCGCGCGGCATGGCGTAATCCATGAACGAGCCGGACAGGAGTTGCCCGCTGTCATTGTCGTACACGGCGTGTTCAAGGAGCGCCTGGCCGATGCCCTGCACGATGCCGCCGTGAACCTGGCCCTCGAGCAGCAGCGGATTGATGGTTCGGCCGAAATCATCGACCACCGTGTAACGCGCGATCTCGACCGTGCCGGTATCGCGGTCGATCTCGACCTCGACGATATGGCAGCCGTTTGGAAACGTCTGGGCCGGCGGCACGCGGGTATGCTTGGTATCGAGCCCGGGCTCCATGCCGGCAGGCAGTGCACCCGGATCGCGCGCCGCCTTGGCGACGGCGAAAATGTCGACGCGCAGATCGGTGCCGGGCACGCCGAACGCGCCGTCGGAGAACACGACGTCCTGTGGCGAGACTTCCAGGAGATGGCTGGCGAGTTCCTTGCCTTTGCCGACAATGGTCCGCGAAGCCTCGTAAAGCGCCGTGCCACCGACCGCGAGCGCGCGCGAGCCGCCGGTCAGCCCCGCCGGCGTGCGGTCGGTATCGCCCATGATGACATCGATGCGGTCCGCATCGACGCCGAGCTGATCGGAGACAACCTGCTTGTAGGACGTGATCAGCCCGCTGCCGTATTCCTGGTTACCCATGACGAGTTCGATGCGATCGTCCTTGAACTCGATCGATGCGGTCTCCGGAAAACCGCCGCCGCAGCGCTCGGTATAGGTCGCCATGCCGATGCCGCGCAGCTTGTTGTGCCATTTGCTTTGCGCGCGCCGCTTGGCAAAGGAGGACCACTCGGCCGTTTCCATGCAGAGGTCCATGATCTTTTCGAATTCGCCGGAGTTGAATACGAGCTTTGTTACCGACGTGTAGGGCATCGCCGATGGCGGCACGAAATTGATCCGGCGGATGGCGTCCGGAGACACACCGAGTTCGCGCGCCGCCGCATCGACCAGACGCTCCAGCAGATAAGCTGCCTCCGGCCGCCCCGCTCCGCGATAGGCGCATACCGGCACCGTATTGGTGCAGACGCCTTTCACGTTGACGTGGATCGCGCCGAACACATAAAGCCCCGAGACCAGATCGGTCGAGCGCGTCGGTACGAAACAGCCGAACGGCGACAGATAGGCGCCCACATTCGCGAGGATGGAAACGCGCAGGCCAAGGAAGCGGCCGTCCCCATCGAGCGCAAGTTCAGCACGGGTCGTGTGGTCGCGGCCCTGATTGTCGGAGACAAAGCCTTCCGAACGATCCTCCTGCCATTTCACCGGCCGGCCGATCTTGCGCGCGGCCCAGACCACCAATGCGTGCTCGGGATAGACGAAGGCCTTCATACCGAAGCCGCCGCCGACATGCGGCGTAATCAGACGGAGTTTGTCCTTCGGTTGCTTAAGCACGATGTCGGCGAGCGGATCGCGCACGAAATGCGGGCCTTGCGTCGCCGTGTAGAGCGTCGAGCGGCCGTTCGTCTGATCGTAATCGCCGATGGCGTTGCGCGGCTCCATCGAATTGACGACCACGCGATTGTTGACGAGTTCGAGCGACACGACGCGTGCGGCCGTGGCGAACGCCGCCTCCGTCGCCTTCGCATTGCCCATGTCATTGTCCCAGTCGAACACGACATTGTTGGGAACGTCATCAAACAACAGCGGCGCGCCGGGCTTGATCGCATCTTTCGCTTCGGCGACCGCGAGCAATTCGTCGTACTCGATGTCGATGGCTTCGGCGGCATCGCGCGCCGCCAGCAACGTTTCGGCGACCACCAGTGCGACCGGCTGACCGACATGCCGCACCTTGCCGACGGCGAGCGCCGGGCGCGGAGTATCGTGGCGCGGCGTCCCGTCGCGATTGTTCAGCGGAATGACGCAGGGCACGTCACCGAGGCCGTCGGCGCGAATGTCCTTCCCTGTCGCCACCAGCAACACACCCGGCATGGCGCGTGCCGCCTGCGTATCGATGCGCTTGATCCGCGCATGCGCCACGGGCGAGCGCAGCACGAAGGCGCGTGTCATCGCCGGCAGCACCACGTCGTCGGTATAGCGTCCGCCGCCGGTGATGAGCCGCAGGTCCTCAAAGCGCCGCACGGGCTGGCCGATACCGAATTTCATGCCGTTCCCTACACTTTGATTCGAAAATTGCTCGCCGCCGATTTGTACCGGATTTCCGCTTGCGCGGGAATGTGCGGACTGCTGGTCAAAGGGCATCGGAGAGGCCGTCATTGAAGCGCTCCCATGATGGCAGAATAGCCGCCTAACGCCGACCTGTAGTCATTTTCATGTACGCAATTTGACGGTCATGATTTGTCGACAATCCCAAGTACTCATGTGATGCGTCTGCACACGTGCAGCGGCGTCAGGCGGCCTTGGCAGAAAACGGGTCGCACCAAAAGGAGCGAAAGGGGAGGATCGCCCTAAACCTCTTTTTGGAGAAACCGGATGTCGCATACCCTTCACGGCGAAAATGTCGCCGCATTTGCACAAAGTCGAGCGTTTTCCTGGCATGAGTTGTTCGCACGCCTTGCCGATACGGTACGAACCTGGCGGCGGCGGCAACGCGAACGCTACGAGCTGCTCAATTTTCTCGTCACGGATCATCGCGCCGCCATGGACCTTGGCACCGACCTCGCGGGCGCACGCGAATGGGCCGACCGCCCGTTCTGGCAAGCCTAGGGTCATGGCGCCGAGCAGCGCAAAATCGAGCGCCGCAGCTAAATTGTCAGCGAAAAAGCTTGGAGCAAACCGCGGCGCCCCGCGGGTGTGATTGTCAGTGCGCGGCTGTCGCGCCGCCGCTCGATCCATTTCAGATCGAAACAGCGATTGGCCAGCGCGGCGCCGACGGCGCCGCCGATGTGCGGCCGCCGTTCGGTCCAATCAAGACACGGGCGGCAGAACACCCGTCGCCGCTCGTGCGCAGCTACCAGGTCGACGCCAAGCCCGGACAAGAACTCTGCGCCATGGGCAGTCACTTCGCCGCCCTCGTCGCCGAGAACGAGCAGGCCACGTTCCGTCATGCTGTCGGCAAGGCCGACGCCAAGCACGCCGGCAAGGTGATCGTAACAGGTGCGCGCATGGCGCAATTGCTCGTCGAATTTCGACTTTGGCTGAAAGCGCGGCGGCCCCTCGAGCGCAACATTCATGATGCTTTCGAGCATTTGCCCGATATGCGGCCCTGCCAGCCTGTAGTAGCGGTGCCGGCCCTGTTTCATCGGCAGGATCAGCCGCGCCATGGCGAGCTTGCCGAGATGGCCGCTGGTCGTCTGGGGCGACACGCCGGCCGCAAAGGCAAGCTCGGTTGCGGTCAGCGCACGCCCGCCGAGCAGCGCGCACAGAATGTTGGCGCGCGCCGGATCTCCCACCAGCGCGGCGACTTCGGCGATCTGCGGTGCGCTCGACATGTTGCTTTATATGCGCGGAACGGCGCCCGATTACCACCCATGATACTTCGGCCGCGGTCGAAGTATTTGGAGGTCCTCTCGCTAGAACAGTGAGGCTTGACCGTCTGGCTCTTTCGCAGTCTTGCGCGCGGCTCTTTTGGCCGGAGTCGCAGCGGCTGGGGGCTCATCCTTGGCGGTGGATTGGGACAGCGGCATGATGAGCTGTTCGGAATCATTCGCGACCCGATTGACCGCCGGCGAAATCTCGTACGCTTCGAGGACATCGTCGCGCGACGGCACCAGCAGTGCCGCCGCGGTCTGCGCGTCGACATGGGCGCTGTCGAGCCACAGGTCGAAACTATCCGGCGGCAGGATCACCGGCATGCGGGAGTGGATTGCCGAGAGCGTGCGATTGGCGTTCGTCGTGACAATTGCAGCCGTGTCCAGTTCCTCGCCGTTCGGCCCGGTCCAGGTCTCCCACAGCCCCGCGAAGGCGAACGGCCCACCGGAATTTTGCAGGCGGATGAAATAGGGCTGTTTGCGTCCGCCGAGATCTTTCCATTCATAGAAACCGTCGGCCGGAATGAGGCAGCGGCGGCGGCGCATGGCATTACGAAACGCGGGCTTGTCGATGACGGATTCGGAGCGCGCGTTGATCAAGAGCGAAAAGCCTTTGGGATCTTTGACCCAGGCCGGGATAAGGCCCCAGCGCATCAGCACGAATTGGCGCTTGCCCTCGTGCAGTCGCACGATCGGAACCGGCTGCGTCGGTGCCACATTGTAGCGCGCCGGAAAATTCGGCTGCTCCGGATAACCGAACATCGCCCGGATCGCCGCCGGCGACGAAATGATGACATAACGTCCGCACATGGTCTAATACGCTCGAAAATAGGCCGATCAGGCCTCACCGCAAGATATCGCGTGCGCGGCGACCTTGTTACTTACTTTTCAACGCTAATGCAGCAGACCCCTTCAATGAGCAACGAGTCCTCTCGGGTTTATCCGACCCGGCCATATCTGGCAGTCAGCGCGGCCATATTCCGCGGCGATCGCATCCTGATCGTGCGCCGCGCACGCCCGCCGGCGCACGGCATCTACACGCTGCCTGGCGGCGGCGTCGAACTGGGCGAGACCTTGGAGGAAGCGGTGATCCGGGAGGTGCGCGAGGAGACGGCACTTGAGATCGCGCCGGTCGCACTCGCCGGCTATCGTCAGGCGATCGCCCGCGACGCCAAAGGCCTGATCGAGCGGCATTTCGTCATTTTACCGTTCGCGGCGCGCTGGATTTCCGGCGAGGTTTCGCTGAACGAGGAACTGGTCGAAGCCCACTGGCTGCTGCCCTCCGAGCTTGCCGGGTTGACGACCACCGAAGGCCTGGCGCAGATCGTCAGCGCCGCCGTGGAACGGATCGCCGCGGCCGGTTAAGCAACGCAGAACCAACGGCTCGATCATGCCTGCTTTATTGGTACGGACTTCGATCGCTGTTGCGCTCGCACTCTGGCTGTGCGGGGGGCTGGCCGCCGCCCAATTCTTTCAAAGTCCGTTCGGCTTCGGACAAGAACGTGAGCCGCCGGCCCGTCCCCGGCCTCCCGGTCCGCCGCGCGCACCGAAGGTCGCACCGCAGCCCGACACGCCGCCGGTCGAGGTCACCACGCCTTATGACCCGGACTTGCAGCGGCTCGCCGAAATTCTTGGCGCACTGCATTTTCTGCGCAACATCTGCGGCTTCGATGAAGGGCAGAAATGGCGCGACGAAGCGCAGTCGCTGATCAATGCCGAAGCGCCGAGCGGCAAGCGGCATGATCAATTGGTGCAAAGCTTCAACCGCGGCTATCTCGGATTCCGGCAAAGCTACCGAACCTGCACTCCGGCGGCGCGCATCATCATCCGCCGCTATCTGGAGGAAGGCGCCCAGATCGCCCGCGATGTCACAGCCCGCTACGCCAACTGACGGCTTCATGACCGCTTAGCCCGCGCAGATATGGCGGGACATTAACCCTGCCTAAAGGTTCGGGATTAGCGGCGGTATTCCCGTGCTAAAGCTGCCTCCGGGTAGGGACGCCGCAGGGCTGCGGCAATCAAATGACTGCGATGAGGATGGCGACAAACCTTTTTCCGGCTCGCGAACCGGTGCCCGAGCACGAGCAAAAGCGCCTGGCGCTTGGGTTTCTTCAGGATGCCTGGGCGGAAGCGCGCCACGACGGCATCGAGGGCGATTGCCTGGCGCAAACTGCGCTGTTTCTGGCACTGGCCGAGCTTATCTCGACCTACGGCGAGGAGCCTGCCGCGCGCTATGCGGAAAACCTCAGCGCCCGAATCCGCAACGGCGAGTTTTCCGTCGAGATCTTGCGGCAATAAGGCCGCGTTTTTTTCTAAGCACGTTTAGGATTAAGCGCCCGCAATCCATAGAACCTACACAGCGCCGATTTCGATATCGGCGGGATAGAACGGCTTTTTCAGAAAATCTGCGCCCATCTCGCGTGCACGTACCTCGAGCGAGGGATCGGCAAGTGAGGTCATCAGCACCACGTTCACGCGCCGCTTCTCGCGCTTGAACTCGGCAATCGTTTCGAGTCCGGAAAAACCCGGCATGTTGTAGTCCATGAAAACAAGATCGATGACGTGGTCGCGAACCATCTTGATCGCGGCGAAACCTTCGCTTGCTTCGCAAACTTCCAAAGGGAAGCGAACACTCGCTAAAATCTTACGGACAATACTGCGCATGGTCGTCGAATTGTCGACCACCAGAACCCAGCTTGGCAGCCGCACGCGCATTGAGCGATTGACCAGCCGCCGCGCCTCTTCGGGACGCTCCGGCTTGTCGGCAATGGCATCGGTTGCAAACGAATCTGCAGCGCAAGCGCCTAGCTGAACTGTAAACGGCGGATTGCGCGCCGCGCGCGCCGCAGCGACGGTTGCCTCAATATCATCGCCCGGAAGCCCGTTATCGAGATAAAGCAGATCGGCACCCGCGAGCTTACCGTGCACAGCGGCTGCGCTGTCCACCGTCAAAATTTCAACCGGTGTTGCTGCGGAAGCTGCCGCCTGCCGGAATAGTTCGTGGTCCTCGGTCGATCGCGACACAATGATCAAGCGCAGCGATACCAGATTATCACTTATGCCTTCGTTCCCCAGGAACGACTGCTGCGAGTTGTGCGCATGATGTTCAACTTTCCAGAAGCAACCTGTGTTCCCCTTCCCCATGAAACACGGCGATCGCTGCGCGCGCTACAAACGCAGCACAAAGCACGTCATCGCCAACGATACGAGCAATTCACGGGGACTATATTATCAAGACCTAAAATCACACAACTTGCAGTTTTATTATCGTGACTCGCACTGGCGTGTGCGCTACCGGTCAAAACTTCACCGGCTCTTATGGCTGACCGGGACCCCTTTACGCGGTTATTGGCCATAGCCGGCCCACGAACATGCCCTTGAGACCCATCCAGGCCTGCCTTACGTTTTCGGAGCACGCTCGAAAGTACCGATGCCATGAAGGCTGCCATTCTTCCCGATCGCGGCGTAGTCAAAGTCGTCGGCGACGGCGCGCGAAGCTTTCTGCATGGACTTATGACCGCCGACCTCCTCAACCTGAAGGAGGGGGAGGCGCGCTACTGCGCCCTGCTGACGCCGCAGGGCAAGATCATCACCGATTTCCTGGTTGCCGAAGCGCCGGCGAAAAATGGCGGCGGATTGTTTCTCGATGCGCCGCGCGCACGCATTCCGGCACTTGTCGAAAAGCTCAATCTCTACAAGCTGCGCGCCAAAGTGATCGTCGAGGATTTGTCCGAAATCCTCGGTTTGCTGGCTGTGTGGGACGGCACCGCCCCGCCCTCCCCTCCGGCGCCGGGCGCAAAAGATGCGACCGGTCTCTGCTTTATCGATCCGCGCCTGCCGGCGCTTGGCCTTCGCTTGATGCTCCCACCGCACCTCGCCGGGAGAGCAGCGACTGAACTCGGCGCCGCGCTTGTCGGTGCGGACGACTATGAGACGCATCGCATCGCGCTCGGCATCCCTAGCGGCGGGCTCGACTTCGCCTATGGCGACGCCTTCCCGCATGAAGCCGACATGGATCAGCTCGCCGGCGTCGACTTCACCAAGGGTTGCTACGTCGGGCAGGAGGTGGTGTCGCGCATGGAGCACCGCGGCACTGCGCGCACGCGCGCCGTGCCGCTCCGGTTTGATGGTGCGCCGCCGCAGCGTGGCGCCTCCATCGTCGCGGGCGACCGCCAGCTTGGCCACATGGGTTCCGCCGCAGACGGACGCGCGATCGCGTTGTTGCGGCTCGACCGCGTCGCGGACGCGCTCGCGCACGGCGAGGCGCTGACAGCGGGCGGAACACCGGTGCGCCTGGTCAAGCCGGACTGGGCGCGGTTTTTGTTTCCCGGCGAAAGCAAGGCCGCAGAATGACCGTCTCCGCCTCGTCGAACGATCTGATCCGCTGTCCCTGGCCGAAGGACGATCCACTCTACATCGCCTATCACGACCGGGAATGGGGCGTGCCCGAATACGACGATCGCGCGCTCTACGAAAAGCTCGTGCTTGACGGTTTTCAGGCCGGACTGTCATGGATCACCATCCTGCGCAAACGCGAAAACTTCCGCCGCGCATTCGACGGTTTCGTGCCGGAGAAGATCGCCCGCTACCGGCCGGCCAAGATCGAGCGGCTGATGGCCGACGCCGGCATCGTGCGCAACCGCGCCAAGATCGAAGGCACGGTGCTCTCGGCGCGCGGCTGGCTCGACATCATGGAAAAAGGCTCGGGCTTTTCCAAGCTGTTATGGGGCTTCCTTGACGGCAAGCCGAAGGTCAATCACTACAAATCCACGCGGCAAGTCCCCAACGAAACCCCGATATCACGCGCCATGTCCAAAGAACTGGCGCAGCGCGGTTTCAAATTCTGCGGTCCGACCATCGTCTATGCCTTCATGCAGGCGACGGGCATGGTCAACGATCATCTGATCGCGTGCCACCGGCACGACGAGGTGCAGAAGCTCGGCAAATAAAGTTGGTACCTGCCATGGCGGCACGGCACCGCGTCGGAAGCCGCAGGTCGCGGCTGCACTGATCAAGAAAATCTGCTTCAATTCCCGGCATCCGGCTTCTTCGCAGAGGGCGAATGCGAATGCGCGTAGCTCGTATCATTTGGCCTTTGCGCGTTGCCGTCTGTGGTCTGGGGTGCGCTCTTTCTTTTGCGGTATTCGCTGTAATGCCCAACGACCGCGCCTTTGCCGTGGAGAAGCCCCCGGCAACGACGACAACGCCGGTGCCGAAATCCATTGAACGCCTCGCTGCGGCGGCCAAGAGTGCCTTTGTCGAGCGTATGGAGCCGCCGATCCCCAAGCTTATCTTTGCTCAAATCTATGACGTGAACCGGGATCTGCTGTCGGTTCTGCGGGGCTACGTTGAAAAGAACTTCGATGACGCGATAGATGCTCTGGCAACCGATGCAGCGAAGCCGGGCCACGCGCCGGCCGTGGAAAATGCGCTGCAAAGGCTGGTCGCGGTGGGGCAAACCAAAGATGCCAACGCCGCTCTGGCGGCCATGGCGGCGCGGAATTCCGCCGACCCGCGCGCGGCCGCAACCGCCCTTCGCCACAGTGTCGCGTTTGATGAGTTGCCGGACGCGCTGGCGAAGCTGCTCAAGCCGCCCGGGGAAGCACTTCCCTTGCCGCCGCAGGGCGACAAAGCGCTGCCGGCATACCAGGACGCGGCCAAACTCGACCCTGCGGACGCCTGGAGCTGGATCGTCATCGCCATCTTGGACAAAAATCGCGCCGCCACCGAAACCGAGATCAAGACAGCCGAACAGTCCGCCGATGCTTCTGGCGACCGCGTGGCGGGGGCCTTCGCGAGACAATTGTATGGCGTGATGGTTTTGGAGCCGCACCGACAACTTGCCGAAGCCGACAGCGTTTATGCGGATGGCTTGGCGCTCGCGCGCGCGCAAGCGGCAGCAAATTCATCGGACCTTGCGTCGCAGAGAGAGCTTGCGCGAAATCTTGTGTGGGTCTGCTGGATGAAAGCCAAACGCGCCCCTGTTGTACAGGCGCGCCCGGCTTGCGACGAGGCGCTGACCATGCGCCGGCAAATCGCCGCGGAGCGTCCGGATGACGCGCGGGCGCAAGCCGACTTGATCGCGTCTCTGCTGCACTTTCAGATCATTTTTCAAAGCCAGGATTTGCGCGATGACGCGATCAAGTCGGTTCAGGAAGCGTTTAATCTGTACGATGTCGCCGCCAGACGGTCGGGATTTGTGCCAATTTTCAACCCCTTGCGTCCACGCCTGCTGTCAGGCGTGATGCTGCAGGTACTCGTGTCGGCCGGCGTGCTGACGCTCGTTTTTGGCCTTGCGATCCTTGCAATCTACCGGCGCCGCATCACGCGGTTGATGCGTGAGAGCGCAAAGGCGACGCCCACTCGGGCAGTGCAGCCCCCGAAACTGCCCGTGAATTCAATCGATGAGCAACAAGCGGATATTGCCATAAGAGCGCTCAGCCCGTCGGACGCATCACGGACCAAACCCTCACGGTCGCAGCCCATTGCACGTTCCTATGCCGCAACCCGGCAGGCCGCCTGGACCTATGCCATGGCGGGCTGCGCCTTCTCAATTTCCGCGAGTTATCTGTACCTTCGGATCAGCGAGCTTGGTTTCAATTCTGCCCGGGCCGCAATGACGTTTTTGGTCTGGGCTTGGCCGACTATCCTTGTCCTGAATCTGCTGTGGGGCCGGAATCGCCAGCGGCTCGCTTATCTGTTGCTGGTCTATTTCGCCGCTCTGCTGGCTGTCTGCGTCGGAGTCGCCTTCACCGCCACACCTCCCTTGACGATCTATGGATTTGCAATTGCTCCCTTTTTTCAGCCGCTGGTGTTCTGGGGCCAGTCAATCGCGCCGACACTGTTCCTCTTGCTGTTTCTCACGCGCAGCATCCGCGCGATCGGCGCCGTACTCTTCGTATTCGTGATCTGCGTGGCGTGCGGCTACGCGACCGGGCTAGCCGTGTCCAGCATGTACAATGTGACAACGGCGATAGTGGCGCTTTCGAGCGCGCTTGGGATTGCGTCCGGCACAGCCATATTCTCGCTCGCCAGCTTGGCCGGCATTGTCTGTTTCATTCCGCTCGGCTGGATCGCCATCTGGAGCATCTCTCGTGGCTATGCGGCGAAGCGATTTAGCGATCAGACTCTCGTCTTCGACGCCATCTATCTGTTCCAGACGCTTCTGCTTTGGCAGAATCTGTTCGTGGAAATAGGTTATTCGGCCTGGATCGCGCTTGTCCCGTTTTTCCTCTACAAATCCATCTCCTGGGCCGGCATGCAGCCGCCGCGGTTTGCGGCGGCCAAAATGCGGCCAGCCCGGCTTTTGCTGTTGCGAACCTTCGGGTTTCGGCGCCGCAGCGAAAGGCTGTTTGATCAGCTGAGCGCGCGCTGGCGGTACGCTGGGCCCATTGAACTCATCGCGGCGCCTGATCTTGCCGGCCACTCCGTCGACCCGGCAAAATTCCTCGACTTCCTCGGCGGCCGATTGCGCCGGCGGTTCGTCATCGAACCATCCGATCTCGACCGCAGACTCGCCGCCGTCGACGATCGTCCCGACCCGGACGCGCGCTACCGCATTAATGAGGTGTTCTGCGGCGACGACGCCTGGCGCGAGGCGGTGCGGCGGCTGATGCAATCGAGCGACCTTGTGGTGATGGATCTGCGCGGCTTCACCCCGAGCAATCAGGGCTGCGTATTCGAACTGCAGTCCCTGATCGATCGCGTTCCGGTGGAAAAGATCGTACTGCTGGTCGATGCCACGGCGGACGTCGCGTTCCTGCGGCGAACGCTCAATGACTGCTGGCACAAAATGGCGGAGGCATCGCCGAACCGGTCAAGCTCTGCGGCTGTTACCTTGCTCGATGTTGGCCGGCGCGACGCAACGGCGATAGGCGTGTTACTTGCCGCTGCCGACGACCTGCTGGCGGCGCTCGAGCCCCCGCTGCCGGCGGCAATCCGCAAAGAGACGCTGCTCAGCTCAACCTGAGCCAGCCGAGCCATCAGCCGCCGGAAAAATCACTCCGCCTTGATGCCGGCAAACTGCACGACCTTCGCCCATTTTGCGGTATCGCCGGCGATCAATTTACCGAATTCCTCCGGCGTATCGGAAACTGCCGTGTTGCCCATGTGATCGAGCGCGGTCTTGTACTGAGGGTCGGCGACGATCGCGTTGATGGCCGCGTTGAGTTTAGTGACGATCTCGGCCGGCGTGTTTTTGGGCGCGACGATGCCATTCCAGACATACGCGTCGTAGCCCGGCAGGAAATCGCTAATCAACGGCACACCGGGCAGAGCATCGGTGTGCGAACTGACAGCGAGTGCGCGCAGCTTGCCGGCGCGAATGAGCGCGATCGACGCCGCGACATTGTCGAACATGACTTGTTCGCGCCCGGCCAGCACGTCGGCGATCGCCGGTGGCGAGCCGCGATACGGCACATGCAGCATCTTGATGCCGGTCATCATCTGAAACAATTCACCAGCCACATGGGTGGCGCCACCGGTTCCGGCCGATGCCATGTTGAGCGTGCCCGGATGCGCCTTGGCATAGGCGATGAATTCAGGAACCGTCTTGGCGGGGAACGACGCGCTCACTTCCATCACCAGTGGGCTGCGGCTGATGAGCGCGACCGGCGTCACGTCGCGGGCGAAGCTGAAGTCGAGATCCTTGTAGATCGCGGCGTTGATGGCATTGGAGATGCCGGCGAGAAACAGCGTATAGCCGTCGGGCGGCGCGTGCACCACGGCGTCAGCGGCGACGTTGCTGGCCGCGCCGGGACGATCCTCGACGATGAATGACTGGCCCAATCGGTCGGACAACTTTTGCGCTAAAAGCCGCGCCAGGATATCGCTGACGCCGCCGGCACTGTAGCCGACCAGAATACGCACCGGTCGCACCGGATAATCGAGCGCAGATGCTGCCCGCGGCAGGGCGGGCATGGCGAGTGCACCTGCGGCGAGGTGCAGAAAACGGCGACGGTGAAACGGCATGGCAAGTCCTTTGCGATCCGGCGAGTGTCCCGGCAGGGTGGAATCGCGTAATACCCCAATCTGAACAACCGCGCGAATAGCGAACTTGCCGCCCGCTGCAACCAAACCGCCACACGACCGCGCCTGGCAGCGTATGCTGTCGGGGCGACGGCTCGACCTGCTCGATCCGTCGGCGCTCGACATCGAGGTCGAGGATATTGCCCACGGCCTCGCCCGCGTGGCGCGCTGGAACGGGCAGACCACCGGCGCCCACATTTATTCGGTGGCGCAGCATTGTTGCCTGGTCGAAGCGCTGGCACGCGAAAAGTCGCCACGGCTCGGCCGGGCCGACCGGCTCGCGGTTTTGCTGCACGACGCGCCCGAATACGTGATCGGCGACATGATCTCGCCGTTCAAGGCGGTGATCGGTGACAGCTACAAGGCGGTCGAGCGACGCCTGTTGGCTGCGATCCACCGCCGCTTCGGTCTGCCGGCACAATCCGCGCCCGAGCTTGAGCGTCTGATCAAGGTAGCCGACCTGCAGTCCGCCTTTCTGGAGGCGACAAGGCTTGCGGGCTTTTCTCCCGCCGAGGCGCGGCGCTTCTTCGGCCGCCCGCCGCGCATCGCACCGTCCATGGAGCGCGATTATCTGAAACCCTGGCCGGCCGAAACCGCGCAGGCGCGCTATCTGGAGCGTTTCAGTAAGCTCGCAGGGGATTGAACACCATACTTTGCCGCTATTCGCCCGACAGGCTGAATTCCGCTAGGATCGGCTGGATTGTTTCGGCGCATTGCTAATACGGGGCGGCAATGTTTGATGGGATTGTTATTCTGGTTTTGATCGCGCTGGCGTTTCCGGTTATCGCTGTTGTCGCGCTTGTTCAAGCGTCGTCGCTCAGCGGGATCGTTCGCCGCCTGGAAGTCCGGATCAATGCGCTGGAGCGCGCTGTCGCGGCCCTTGGCGCGGGGACCGCGGCGGTTCCTCCACCGCCGGCGCCCGTGACCACTCCAGCCCCCGCGCCGCCACTGCCGCCCGCACCGGCGCCGACCCAGCCCGCCGTTCTGCCGCCTATTCCGCCGGCCGCGCCGACGGCCAGCCCCGTGCCAAGCGCCCCGACGCACGCGCCGTCTTCACCACCTCCGCGCATCGGTTTTGAGGAACGCTTCGGCACACGCTGGACAGTCTGGGTCGGCGGCTTAGCGCTCGCTCTCGGCGGCATTTTTCTGGTGCGCTACACGATTCAGGAAGGGCTGATCGGTCCGGGCGTGCGCATCATGCTCGGCGCACTGCTGGCGCTCGTTCTGGTCGGGGCCGGCGAGTGGACACGGCGCAAGGAAAACCTGTCCGGACTTCCGGGCCTCCCCACGGCGCATATCCCAGGCATTCTCACCGCCGCCGGCACGACCGTGGCCTACGCCACCGTCTACGCGGCCTACGGGCTTTACAACTTCCTGCCGCCGGGCGCGGCGTTCGTCTTGATGGGCCTCGTAGCGCTGTTGACGCTCACGGCCGCGCTGCTGCACGGCCCGGCGCTCGCCGGCCTCGGCGTCATCGGCGCGTATCTGGCGCCACTATTGGTCAGCACCGCGCAGCCGGATTACTCGGCGCTCTACATCTACATCGCCGTCGTCACCGCGGCATCGTTCGCGCTGGCGAGGCTGCGCCTGTGGCGTTGGCTCGCGCTGGCCGCGATCGTGCTGAGCGCCGCCTGGACGCTGCCAGGCATGACGCCCGGCACGGTCGCCGCGATCGGCGCTCACGCGTTCAACACGCTTGCCGGCTTTGCGCTGGCTGCTGTCTTTCTGGTGTGCGGCCTTTTGTACGGACCGGAAGCCAAACCGGGCGAACCCGATCCGGTGTCCGTGTTCGCACTCTCTGTTTATTTGCTCGCCGCAGCGCTGCTTGTACTGGCGAGCCGGCATGATGCTGCCGCGCTGACCGTCTTTGTCGTTCTCACGATCGCGACGGTCGCCATCGCCTGGCGTGCCGAGGCAGCGAGCGGCGCGGTGCCGGTGGCCGCGGTGCTGGCCATGGCGGTGATGGCTCATTGGGCGGTGCAGGAAAACCTCAACTTTCTGAAATGGCCGGCGGGTCCGGCCGCGCCCGCCATCGCCGAGCCGCAACGCTACGATTATGGCTCGCACCTGATGCTGGCCGCCGCATGGGCGGCTTTGTTCGGACTGTCCGGTTTTTGGGCGCAAGGCCGCTCGATCCGCGCGCTGGCGCCGATACTATGGAGCGCGACGAGCGTGTTCGCACCGCTCGCCATGCTGATCGCGCTCTACTATCGCATCGCAAACCTCGACCGATCGTTGCCGTTCGCCGGCCTGGCGCTGCTGCTCGCCGCAATCTTCGCCATCGCCACCGAGATGCTGCTGCGGCGAGACAAACGGCCCGGTATCGCCGCAGCGAGCGCGTTGTACGCCACCGGCACGCTCGCCGCGCTGGCGCTGGCGCTAACCTTCGCACTGGAGAAAGGCTGGCTCACTGTCGCGCTCGCCTTGATGGCGCCCGGCGCCGCGTGGGTTTCCGAAAAGCGGCCGCTGCCGTGGCTGCGCTCGCTCGCCGCCATCATGGCTGCGCTGGTGACGGCCCGCGTCGGCTGGGAGCCACGCATCGTCGGCGGCGCGCTGGGCTCTGCGCCGATCTTCAACTGGCTGCTCTACGGCTATGGCGTCCCCGCCGCGTCATTCTGGCTCGCCGGTTATTTGCTCCGCCGCCGGCGCGACGATCTGCCGGCCCGCACGGTCGACGCCGCCGCCATTGTTTTCACGGTTTTGCTGGTGATCTTGGAAATCCGCCACTACGTAACCGGCGGCGACGTGTACCGGACATCGGCCGGCCTCACCGAGATCGCGCTCTACGTCAATGCCGGCCTGGCGATGACGATCGGACTCGAACACGTGCGCCGGCGCTCCGGCAGCATCGTCCATAATGTCGGCGCCTGCATCGTGGCGGCGCTGACGCTGATTGCCATCATTGCGGACCTCGTGTACGTGGCCGACCCCGATCTGGCGAGTCATCCGGTCGGGCCCGCCTTCATCAATTTGATCCTGCTCGGCTACGGCATCCCGGCGGTACTCGCGATCACGCTGGCGCTGATCGCGCGCACGACACGGCCGCTGCCCTATCGCGTCGTCGCCGCGGTCACCGCAATGACGCTGGCGCTGTTCTATCTGACGCTCGAAGTGCGGCGGCTGTTTCACGGCCCGATCCTGGCGGGCTCGACCAGCGACGCCGAGCAATACATGTATTCGACGGTCTGGCTCGTGTTCGGGATCGTGGTCCTCGCCGTCGGCTTTTTCCTGCGCTCGCAACCGGCGCGGCTGTTGGCGCTCGGTGTGATTGTCTTGACCATCGCCAAGGTGTTCATCATCGACACCGCCAGCATCAGCGGCATTTTCCGCGCGCTGTCGGTCATCGGCCTCGGCGTCGTGCTGCTCGGCATCGGCTGGGTGTACCAGCGCCTGCTGTACCCGCGCGCACCGGTCCCTCCCGCCGTCCCCAGTTCATGACCGTCTTCCCGGTGCCATGCGCGATCCCTATATGATTAACTCGCGATCGATCGCTGTTTGATTTGATGATTTACGTTTGCCCCTTGGCGCTCCTGCATGACACGGTCGAGGAGACCGGCGCACGGCATGTGGTGTCGCTGCTCGACGACCAGTTCCGCATCGAACGACCCCGCGGCATTGCGCCGGAGAATCATCTCTGGCTTCGGCTGCATGACATCAGCTCGCCGCTCGACGGCTATGTGCTGCCGGACCAGGCGCACGTCATCGAGCTTCTGGAGTTCGTGCGCGGCTGGGATCGCCGCGCGCCGCTGGTGGTGCATTGCTTCGCCGGCATCAGCCGCTCGACCGCGAGCGCATACGTCACCGTCTGCGCGCTCAATCCCCATCGCGACGAGGCCCGCATCGCTCGTGCGCTACGCCTCGCCTCGCCGACCGCGACACCGAATAGCCGCATCGTGGCGCTTGCCGATCGGCTGCTCGGGCGCAATGGCCGCATGACCGAGGCGATAGAGTCCATCGGCCGCGGCGCGACCGCAGAGGCCGGCACGCCGTTTCGGCTCGACCTGGAATGATGTGCTGTCGCTAAGACGCTACGGCGTGGGACGCACAGTTGCGAGCGCCGTTGCCGGCGCATGAACGGTAGCGGGAGCACGCGCCGGCTCGCGTTTAGTCAGGGCGGCGCGCGGATTGCGCTGGTAGAAATCGCAGTAGGCAAAGCCCAAGCCCGAGACCGAGCCGCGGAAGCTGCGAAAGGTGGTGCGCTGCACGCGGAAGCAAGGCTCGATCGGCAGGCCCGACAAGTGCGCGCATACCGCCGTCGCCGTCACCTTGATGGTGCCCGGGGGCAGCGTTGCAAAGCGCACGGTGGGGCTGCCCGACGGCCGTATGGTGCCGACAACCGAACCATCGCGGAAAATACGTCCGACGCCGGTCGTGCCATCGAAACAGTTGTAGGCGAACAGCTTTCCGGCGATGAAGGCGCGCGCCTGGTCCGGTGTCAAATCCTCGGCGAAAGCCGAACTCACACCGAGCGCACATACACACGCAACGACTACGCGGAGCAGCATCTGCAATCCCCCTACGGACGCGAGCTCGACATTAACGAAATTTCTTAACCGTCCCCTTACCATAGCGCCCTGCATAGTCCTGCGAGTTCGTAGCCGAATTATGGACTCCATTTACCGAATTTTCACCACGATCCGGCCCCGTACCTGACCCTCGACGATGCGCTTGCCGGCCTCGATGACGTCGCCCAGGCCGATTTCAGTGGTCATCGCCGCGATTTTGCCCCGATCGAGATCGGTTTCGAGCCGCTGCCACGCCTGCTGCCGCAGCGGTAGCGGGCACATGACCGAATCGATACCGACGAGTGACACCCCACGCAAAATGAACGGCGCAACTGAGGCGGGCAAGTCCATTCCACCGGCGAGCCCACAGGCGGCGACGGCTCCGCCATACCGCGTCATGGAGAGCACATTGGCCAGCGTTGTCGAACCCACGGCGTCGATGCCGCCGGCCCAGCGCTCGCGGGCGAGCGGCCGTGGCGGGCCGGAAAGCTCCTTGCGTTCGATGATCTCGGTAGCGCCCAGGCCCTTGAGATACTCGGCTTCGGCAGGCCGGCCGGTCGAGGCGGTCACGGCGTAGCCGAGCTTGGCAAGGAGCGCGACCGCCACCGAGCCGACGCCGCCGGCCGCGCCGGTTACGATCACCGGTCCGCGCTGCGGCGTGAGCCCCGCTCGCTCCAGCGCCATGACCGACAGCATGGCGGTATACCCCGCTGTGCCGATCGCCATGGCATCACGCGCACTCATGCTCGAGGGCAGCCGCACCAGCCAATCGCCCTTGACGCGCGCCTTCGCGGCGTAGGCGCCGAGATGCGTTTCGCCCAGGCCCCAGCCGTTGAGGATCACCTTGTCGCCCGCCTTCCAGGCCGGATGGGACGACGATTTAACGGTGCCTGCAAAATCGACGCCGGCAATCATGGGGAAGCGACGCACCACCGGCGCCTTCCCGGTGACCGCGAGCCCGTCCTTGTAGTTCACCGTCGACCATTCCACCGCGACGGTGACGTCGCCGTCCATCAGATCCTTTTCATCGAAATCGGTGAGCTGCACCGTCTGGCCGCTCTCCGCCTTGTCGATGACGATAGCCTTGAATGTCGCCACGTCCCTTCCCTCCAGAGCTTTTCCGGAAATGTGGCCGCAGGTCTTCCGAAAAAAATGCGACCAACTTATAAAACCAGAGCGCTTCGTGATTTAACGTATCGGAAGCGCTCTATGCCGGGACGGCGGCAAGCCGCGACACCGGCTTTTCCACGATCGGCAGATTGATGAGCGCCGACAAAACTCCGAACAGGATGGCGAGCCACCACACCGGACTATATGAGCCGTAGCGATCAAACACGAGACCGCCAAGCCAGACGCCGAGAAAGCCGCCGATCTGATGGCTGAAGAAGGCGAAGCCCGCGAGCGTGGCCAGCCAGCGCGTGCCGAACATGACAGCGATGATGCCGCTGGTCGCCGGCACAGTTGACAGCCACATGAGCCCCATGACGGCCCCGAACATAATGCAGGTAAACGGCGTCGTCGGGAACGAGATGAATGCAAGGATCGCGACAGCGCGAGTCGTATAGATGAACGAAAGCAGATAGCGCTTCGGGAGGCGATTGCCGAGCCAGCCGCACATCAGACAACCAACGATATTGAACAGCCCGATCGTCGCCAGCGTCCAGCCGCCGACTTCGACCGTAAGCCCACGGTCAACCAGGTAGGACGGCAGATGCACCGTGATGAAGGCGAGCTGGAAGCCGCAGGTGAAATAGCCGAGCACCAGCAGCACATAGGAAGGGTGGGAGAAGGCCTCAGTGACCGCTTGCCTGAACGATTGAGGCGCGGCCTCCTTGAGGGCAGTGGCCTTTGGGGTGGTCAACGCCAGCGACAGCGGAAGAATGGCAAGCATGCTCACCGAGAAGATGGTGAGGGCGTCTCGCCAGCCAAACGTATCCATCAGGAGCACCGCGACCGGCGAATACAGGAACTGTCCAAACGAGCCCGCCGCCGTTCCGATGCCGAATGCAAATGAGCGCCATTCCGCGGGCAACAGCTTTCCGAAGGCCGCCAGCACCAGCGTGAACGAGCAACCGGCAAGACCGAAACCGATCAGCGCGCCGGCCGAGACATCAAGGAGCGGCGCCGTCGTGGCGTGGGCCATGAGCGCCAGGCCGGCAGCGTACATCAACGCGCCGGCGCAGAGCACCCGAACCGTGCCGAAGCGGTCACCGATGAGCCCAGCCAGCGGCTGAGCGATTCCCCACAGCAAATTCTGCAAGGCCAACGCGAAGGCAAAAACATCGCGGCCCCAGTGATTAGCGTTCGACAAAGGCGTAAGAAAAAAACCGAGCGTCGAGCGCGGGCCGAACGACATCATGCCGATCAGGCAGCCGAACCCCACGATCAGCACCGGGGTACGCCAAGTGGCCGTCGCCGAGTGGATCGCGGCGCGCGGTGCGGAATTGAGCCGATGATTGATGGTGGTCATTTCGCCCGGCAGCAAGATCAGTAGCGAGAGCGGCGTAGCACAATGGCCAGCGGCCACCCACAGCAAAATAACCCTCGCGCGGGCCAACCGGCGCATAGCTGGCCCGCCCGCTGGCGCATGGGTTTCCGCAATGCTATCGAGACCGCGCGGGTTTGCGCGGTTGCAAGTCGTTCTTGCGACACCGCCAAGCCCTCATGTGTGGAAATACGCCATGTCGCTTTTTGACCCCTCACTGCTGCGGTCCGACGCCTTTCTCTCGCCGCTCGAAATCGAAGCGGCGGTTACGCGCGCGCTTGAAGAGGATTTGGGCCGCGCCGGCGACATCACGTCGATTGCGACAGTACCCCAGGACACGCGCGGCCGTGCTGTCGTGGTGGCGCGCAAATCGGGCGTCGTCTCCGGCCTGCCGCTGGTCGAGGCGTCGTTCCGGCGGCTGTCGCCTTCAATCAAGATCACGGCGAGTTCGCGCGACGGCGAGGCGATCGCCGCCAAAGCCAAGCTGATGACCATCGAGGGCGACGCGCGCGTCATTCTCGGCGCCGAACGCGCCGCGCTCAATTTCATCGGCCACCTGTCGGGCATCGCCACCGCGACGGCGGAATTCGTCAGGCGCATCGCCCACACCAAGGCGCGCGTCATCTGCACACGCAAGACTACCCCCGGCCTGCGTGCGCTGGAAAAATACGCCATCCGCTGCGGTGGCGGCTTCAATCATCGCTTTGGCCTCGATGACGCAATGCTGATCAAAGATAATCATATCGCGGTTGCGGGCGGCATCGCAGCCGTACTCAAGCGCGCCCGGGAATCCGCCGGTCATCTGGTCAAGATTGAGATCGAAGTTTGATTCCCTCTCTCAACTGGAAGAAGTGCTTGCGACGGGCCGTGCCGACGTGGTGCTGATCGACAATTTCGATCCGCCGACAATGCGACGCGCCGTCGAGATGGTCGCCGGGCGGCTCGTCATCGAGGCCTCCGGCGGCATCACGCTTGCGTCCGCCGCCGCGATCGCCGAAACCGGCGTCGATTATCTGTCGTCGGGATCGCTCACGCACTCGGTGCAGAGTCTCGACATCGGGCTCGATATCGAGATGTGATGCGTCATTCCGGAAGCTGCGCGCAGCGCAGCTGTCCCGAATCCATAATCACGATTGGCGCAGAACTTTCATGGACTGTGGTTATGGATTCCGGGCTCGCGCCTTCGGCGCGCCCCGGAATGACGGCCTACGAGGTCGGCGCAGCCTTCGGATCGGCACTCGACGTATTCGGTGCCGTGCCCCAGACCGGCTCATACTCGCCTTTGCCCCAGGCGCGCGGCCGATAGAACGTGTGCACGCCGAGTTTGTAGAGTCTCGTCATCTCGTGGACCCAGCTCGGGTGCACCCAGGTGGCGTGATAGTGCGTGGCGTGGCCGATGTCGCTGAGCCAAATCTTGCCGTCGAGTTCGTCCTTGGCGATGCGCTTGGCCTGTTCCCACATGTCGGGTTCTTCAATACGGGACAAGTCCTTGTGCTCGCACGCGAAGGTGAACTGGCAGGCCAGATAATGGCTGGCGTTCTGAAACACTACGCCGCAAACGTTGTTTGGGTAGTAGCCTGAGAACACCCGGTTCATTACCACTTGAGCCACCGCCTGCTGGCCGCGCAGCGGCTCGCCGCGCGCCTCGAAATAAACCGCCTCGGTGAGACACTTTTCTGCCTTGCCACGAGCCTTGCCGCTCAGTCCGAGACGCTGTGCCGGACTTTTTGGATTCGGCGGCTCATTGGCGAGAGCGGCATCCGCGCCGGGCTGCTCCAGTGCCGCAAGCTTGATGCCCGGATCGAGTGAAGGCGTCGCCAGCACCGGCTCGGCGCCGGGCGCCCAGGCCTCGAGTTCGCTTGAGGCCTCCGTCATACCGGCGCCGAAATAGATCTGCGCGCTGCGGTTTTGGTTGCCGTCGTCCGCAAAGGCGAGCGAGGCCGTGGTGAGCAATGGTGTCCCATCGATCTGCCCCGAAGCAGGCACGTCGGCGGGAATATCGGTGGCGATCCTGTCAATTGCCGGCGATACGGTCGCCGCCGCCGTTGCGGGTGGCGCGCCAGCCTCAGCCCGCTGTTCGACGGGCGCAGCTGCGGGAGCCTGTGCATGAGGCTCGACCGGCGGCAGCGCGGGCGCGACCGGCCCCGCGGGTGTCAAATGCGGGTACACCGGCTCCGCGGCAGGCGGCACGGAGATCGGCTGCAATTGGGGCAGCGTTGCCGGGTTTACCGGAGCGGCCGCCGGATGCGCGATGGGCAGGCGATTGCCTTTCCGCTCGCGATTGACCTTCGGGTAGTTGAATGCGGCGGACCGCTGCGTGCGCACCGGCTGATCGAGCGACCACACGCGGGCCTTTCCTGCGCGCGGATCGAAATTGACCAGTTCGATCGCCGGCGGCCGCGGGATCGCGGTGCCGATCGGGCGAATTCCATAACTGAAAGTCGCGGGCTCGATGGTGCCGAACGGCGAGGCGAGCAGATGCCTGTGAGAATGGTGCGGCGCGCCGGCGCGGTGCGAAATCAGCGCCGCGATGTCCTGATAACCGGTCGAAGTCGGCATCAAGGCGATGCAAAACGCGCCCAGCCAGAAGCGCGACCTACAGGCCCCAAGCGCCAGAATACGCGACGCCATTGTGTCCTCACCCAAACGCAACACACACGCTACGCCGCCGCGGTTAAGTCGCCGTGGCGCAAATGCGACAGGTATGGTTTTTGCCGCATTAACCTTGCGATCGTGTTAATGGGGGCGATTTCAGCCGTCATTGCGAGCGGAGCGAAGCAATCCAGCGCGGTGGCGCCGTTCTGGATTGCTTCGTCGCTTCGCTCCTCGCAATGACGAGGCCCTGACCTGAAATCAACGCCCTTTAAGGGGCGATTAGCCGTCGCCGCCCGCGTCCTTGCCGAGCGCGGCCTGCGCGGCGGCGAGGCGTGCGATCGGCACGCGGAACGGCGAGCACGACACGTAGTCGAGCGCGACTTCGTGGCAGAACGCCACCGAGGCCGGATCGCCACCGTGTTCGCCGCAGATGCCAAGCTTGAGGTTCTTTCGCACCTTGCGGCCACGCTCTGCGGCAATACGGATGAGTTCGCCGACACCTTCACGGTCGATCGACACGAATGGATCGCCCGGCAGAATGCCTTTTGCCGTATAGACGCCGAGGAAGCTCGCGGCATCGTCGCGGCTGATGCCGAACGCGGTCTGCGTCAGATCGTTGGTGCCGAACGAGAAAAACTCGGCGGTCTCGGCGATCTCACCTGCCTTGAGCGCCGCGCGCGGCAGTTCGATCATGGTGCCGACCTGATATTTGACTGCGCTCTTTGTTTCCGCGGCGACCATCTTGGCGACCGCGTCGATGCGCTCTTTCACCAGATCGAGCTCCGCCTTGGTGGCGATCAGCGGCACCATGATTTCCGGCGCCACCGGCTTGCCGGTCTTCTTCGATGCCTCGATCGCAGCCTCGAAGATGGCGCGCGCCTGCATCTCAGCGATTTCCGGATAGGCGATGGCGAGCCGGCAGCCGCGGAAGCCGAGCATCGGATTGAATTCGTGCAGCTCTCGGGCGCGATCGGCAAGCGCCTTCGGATCGGCGCCCATCGCTTGCGCGACTTCGGCGATCTCTTCCTCGCCATGCGGCAAAAACTCATGCAGCGGCGGATCGAGCAGGCGGATGGTGACGGGCAGCGCGCCCATGATCTCGAACAGCTCGGAAAAATCCTTGCGCTGCATCGGCAACAGTTTGGCGAGCGCCGCGCGGCGCGCCGCCTCGTCACCGGCAAGAATCATTTCGCGCACCGCGCGGATCCGGTCCTCGTCGAAGAACATGTGCTCTGTGCGGCACAGCCCGATACCTTCAGCGCCGAATTTCACCGCAGCGCGCGCATCGGCCGGCGTATCGGCATTGGCGCGCACTTTCAGTTTACGCACCGTATCGGCCCATTGCATCAGCGTGGCGAACTCGCCAGCGAGCGCGGGCTGCATCATCGGCACCTGGCCGGCCAGCACCTGGCCGGTCGAGCCGTCGATGGTGAGCATCTCGCCCTTCTTCAACGTCGTGCCGCCAGCCGTCATGGTCTGCGCGCGATAATCGACGCGCAAGCTCCCCGCGCCGGAGACGCACGGCTTGCCCATGCCGCGCGCCACCACGGCCGCGTGCGAGGTCATGCCGCCGCGCGTCGTCAGGATGCCCTCGGCGGCGTGCATGCCGTGAATGTCCTCGGGCGAGGTTTCGACCCGCACCAGAATGACCCTGTGGCCTTGGCTTTTCAGAAGCTCGGCCTCGTCGGGCGAGAACACGATCTCGCCGCACGCCGCGCCCGGCGACGCCGGCAGCCCGGTGGCGATCACCTTGCGCTCGGCCTCCGGATCGATGGTCGGATGCAGCAGCTGATCGAGCGAACCGGGCTCGATGCGCGTGACCGCTTCCTGCTTGCTGATCAGCTTTTCATTGGCGAGTTCGACCGCGATCCGCAAGGCCGCCTTGGCGGTGCGCTTGCCGTTGCGCGTCTGCAGCATCCACAGCTTGCCCTGCTCGACTGTGAATTCCATGTCCTGCATGTCGCGATAGTGCTTTTCCAGCACGGCATGGATGCGCTTGAGCTCGGCAAAGGCCTCGGGCAGCGCCTTCTCCATCGACGGCTTGTCGGAGCCGGCCTCGCGGCGCGCCTCTTCGGTGATTTCCTGCGGCGTGCGGATGCCGGCGACCACGTCCTCGCCCTGGGCGTTGATCAGAAATTCGCCGTAGAGTTTCTTCTCGCCGGTCGACGGATTGCGCGTGAAGGCGACGCCCGTCGCGGACGTCTCGCCCATGTTGCCGAACACCATGGCCTGCACATTGACCGCGGTGCCCCAGCTTTCCGGAATGCTGTGCAGGCGGCGATAGGTGATGGCGCGCTGGTTCATCCAGGAGCCGAACACGGCGCCGATCGCGCCCCACAGCTGGTCGTGCGGATCCTGCGGAAACGGCTTGCCGGTTTCCTCCTCGACGCGCTCCTTGTAGCGCACGATGATCTCGGCCCAGTCGTCGGCATTGAGATCGGTGTCGAGCGAATAGCCGTGGCGGTCCTTGTGATCGTCGAGGATTTCCTCGAAATGATGATGCTCGATGCCCAGCACCACGTCGGAATACATAGTGATGAAGCGCCGGTAGCTGTCCTGCGCGAAGCGGCGGTCGCCGGACTTTTCCGTCAGCGCCTCGACCGTCACGTCGTTGAGACCGAGATTAAGCACCGTGTCCATCATGCCCGGCATCGAGGCGCGCGCGCCCGAGCGCACCGACACCAGCAGCGGATTTTGCGGATCGCCGAACTTTTTCCCGGTGATGCGGCCAACGGCGTCCAGCGCCGCCTCGACCTGGGACTTCAAGTCCTTCGGATAGGTTTTGTCGTGGGCGTAGAAATAGGTGCAGACCTCGGTGGTGATGGTGAAGCCGGGCGGCACCGGCAGGCCGAGATGCGCCATTTCGGCCAAGCCCGCGCCCTTGCCGCCGAGGAGGTTGCGCATCGACGAGCGCCCCTGCGCCTTGCCGCCGCCGAAGGCATAGACCCACTGGCCCTTGCGGACGCCCCCTGCGGCAGGCTTGTGCGCCGCGACCTTGTCCGCACGCGGCTTGGCGGCGCGGATTTGGTGGGCGGATTTCTTCGCCGGAGATTTTTTCACCGGCTGACGCGAGTTTTTGGTGCGCGATTTGGCCATGTTGGTCCAGCTTTTGCGGCTTAGGCCCTTAAAACAATGAGCTTGAGACTAAGCGTGTAACCACGACAGCATTTGGGCGACGGAAATGGCGTGCGCGGCGTGCGTGTCCATGCCGAGATGCACCCAATGATGGGTCTGATTGAGCCCAACGAGGCCGATGAAAATCAGATACAGGGCAACGATGTAATTCAAGAGCCGCGGCATGATGAGAATCAGGATCCCGGCCACGATGGCGACGAGCGGCGTGATCTGCGTAGCGGTGACGACCATCGGATTTTCCTTAGGTTTGAATAGGATGCGTGATGGAAGGGGCTTAGGTAATTGGGCGGGGGACGTACCCATAACGCACAACCCGCGATTCGGTTTCTAGCACTTTCCGTGTGCTTGGAAACTGCTCCATCCACCGCATCATGGCCGGGCTTGTCCCGGCCATCCACGTCTTTGGGCTTGTTCATCCAGGAAGACGTGGATGCCCGGCACAAGGCCGGGCATGACGGCTTTTGCCAGAGCTACGTCACCCCTCGATCTTGGAGAAATCCGCGACCGCGCGGGTGGCGGCGCGGATTTCGTTGAGGAGCTTGAGCCTGTTCTCGCGGAGCGGCTTATCGTCGACGTTGACGGTCACCTTGTCGAAGAAAGCGTCGACATAGGGCCGCAGCTTCGCCATGGCGCGCATTGCGGCTGCGAAGTCTTCGGCAGCGACGGAGCCTTCGGCCTCAGTCTTGGCCTCAGTAATCGCTTGCGCCAAGGCCTTCTCTTCGTCCTGCTTATAAAGCCCGAGCTCCGGCGCGCCGGTATATCCGCGGCCGTCCTTCTTCTCCTCAATACGGATGATGTTAGCGGCACGCTTATAGCCGGCGAGCAGATTCTTGCCGTCCTCGGTATCGAGGAATTTGCCAAGGGCCTCGACTCGACGAACTACGAGCAGAATATCGTCCTGACCTTCGAGCGCGAATACTGCATCAACCAAATCGTGTCGCGCACCGTGTTCGCGTAATTGGACTTTGAGACGTTCAGCATCAAATTCAAGTCGACGCCTGGAGAAGGCATGAAGGGCCGGTTGCAGCGCTCGACGAAGTAAAGGAAGTGCTTTTTGTGCAACCGATTGAGTCTCTTGGTCTATATTTTTGGCTTCTGCGAAGTGAACCGTATCCAGATAAAATTTGATTTCGCCTGCCCTTTCCAACAAGGTTTGAATTACCGGTATGATGTTAGGATCAGCCGTCTTAATTTCATCATTCTCATAGATAATGTCGAAATACTTGTCCATTAATCCGTCAAAATTGATGATCGGTGAAATAAGTTTTTCTTTTGCAATCCCATACCACTCAGAATATGCAATGTCTTCACCCTTCAATAACTCGATCGCCTCTGCGTCCACGTTAGTTTCGCTAATGGAAATCGAGATCAATAACGCAGTCGCGTAAATATCTGAAAGATTCAGCCGCACCCTATTCTCTAATACAAGTCTTATTAGACCCAACGCCGCCCTCCGCAGCGCATACGGGTCCTTGCTTCCAGTCGGCTTCTCGTCAATCGCCCAAAATCCAACCAGCGTATCGATCTTGTCCGCCAGCCCGACTGCGACCGACACCGGATCGTTCGGCACCAAGTCGTCGGGCCCCTTCGGCCTGTAATGATCCTCGCAGGCGTGGGCGACGGCCTCGTCCTCGTCCTGCTCTTCGGCGTAATATTTCCCCATCGTGCCTTGCAGTTCGGGGAATTCACCGACCATTTCGGTGAGCAGGTCCGCCTTGCACAGGCGCGCGGCGCGCTTTGCCTTCGCCACGTCGGCGCCGACCAGCGGCGCCAGTTCCGCGGCCAATCGCTCAATCCGCGCAATACGCTCGGCCTGGGTGCCGAGCTTCTCGTGGAAGATGATGTCCTTGAACCTAGGCAGCCGGTCTTCGAGCTTCGTCTTTAAATCGGTTTCGTAGAAGAACTTCGCATCCGACAGCCGGGCGCGGATGACGCGCTCGTTGCCGGCGACAATTTCCCTGCCGCCGTCCGCGGCCTCCATATTGGAGACCAGCAGGAACCTGTTGGCGAGCCTGGCGTGCGCCGCGTCACGCAGCACGAAGCATTTCTGGTTGTTGCGGATGGTGGCGCGGATCACTTCCTCGGGAATGCGCAGGAAGCTCTCGTCGAACGAGCCCATCAGCACCACCGGCCATTCGACGAGGCCCGCGACCTCGGCCAGCAGGCCCTCGTCCTCGACCAGTTCAAGCCCCTGCGCGAAGGCGAGCTGCTTGGCCTCGGTGAGAATGATGTCGCGCCGCCGCTCGGCATCGAGCACGACCTTGGCCTTGCCGAGCTTGTCCATGTAGTCGTCGAGCCGCCGCACCGAAAACGGCTGCGGCGCCATGAAGCGATGGCCGCGGGTCTCGTTGCCCGCCGCGATGCCGCCGACGCGAAACGGCACGATGTCGGGGTCCTCGGTTTCCGGCCCGAAGGTGGCGACGATGGAATGCAGCGGCCGCACCCAGCCGAGCGCGCCGGGCTCCTTCGATGGCGCGCCCCAGCGCATCGATTTCGGCCAGGGGAAATGCTCGATCACGTCGGGCAGGATTTCGCCGATGACGTCGAGCGCCGGCCGGCCGGCCTTCTCGATCACCGCGACATAGAAGTCGCCCTTCTTGTCGGGTTGCACCTTGGCGTCGCTGATGGACTTGAGGCCCGAGGCCTTCAGGAAACCCGCGATGGCATTGTCAGGCGCGCCGACGCGCGGACCCTTCTTCTCCTCGCGCACGTCGGGCTGCCGGGCCGGCACGCCGTGCACCGACAGCGCCAGCCGCCGCGGCGTCACGAACGCCTTGGCGCCGTCATAGACGAGGCCTGCCGCGACCAGCCGGTCGGTGACCAGTTTGCGCAAATCCTCCGCCGCCCGCGCCTGCATCCGCGCCGGTATTTCCTCGGAGAACAGTTCGAGCAGAAGGTCGGGCATCGCGTGACTTTCGGAAGGGCCGGCGCCTGCCTACCAAGGCATGGGTCCGCTGTCACCACGGCAATCTACCAGCCGCCGCCACCGCCGCCCCCTCCGCCGCCGCCGGAACCGCCGCCGCCACCCGAGAAGCCCGACGAGCCGGACGACGCCGGCACCGCCGCGGCAAAGGCGCTGCTGACGCTGCCGACCGTCGAGCCCATGGCGCTCTCGAAGCTGCTGCTCGACCAGTTGCCGCCGCCACCGTACCAGCCCGGCTGATAGTGGCGCATCGGATCGGCATCTTCGGGATTCGCGCGCCGCAGCGCCGCCTCGAAGGCACGCGACCACGGCTTCTCCACATCGAGCGCCACCGCGTAAGGCAACAGCGCCTCGAAATGATCCGTCGTAAGCTCCGGCGCGGCCATATTAAGCCGATCGGACTCCGCGGTCTCGAGATAGAGCCGAAGACCATCGAGCTGGTCCATCACCTTGCGGCCGAGCGCGGTCGGCGCCTTCATCAGATAGAGGAAGATGCCGTTGAGTGCGCCAAACGCGGCGATCAGTACGAACGAAAACGGATAGTTCTCGACGAAGCCGCGCATCGCCGGCAGGCTGTCGCTCATCGCAGTGAACAACACCGAACCGGCTACGTTGAAAACAATCGAGAAGAAGATCGCCGCGATCGTCAGAAAAATCGCAAGCCCCACCAGCCTTGCGAGCTTGGGGCCTTCACCGAGCAGAGACTGCAGAATCGGCAGCAGGAATACGCCGGCGAACACGCCGCCAAAGCCGGCGAAAGCCAAAATGGAGATGTCGGTATCCTGCAGCCCGCCGAACGTAACGATGGCGGCCATCACCGCCACCGTCATCGCCACGCCGAACACCACATAGCCGAGGTTGCGGCGAAAGAAGCGATTGCGGTTCAGCGTGACAACAGCATTGGTGAATTTGGTGGCGAGATCGGCGACGGTCGTGACGTGGGCGCGATCGATGACGATCGTACCGCCCGCCACCGCGAGCTTGGTAACGATGGCGAGTTCTTCGGGCGAAAGCGGTGCGGCGCCGGGCGGATTGTTTCCGGCCGCCTTGAGCGTCAGGCCGCCGCCCGAGCGGTCGAGGCGGATCAGGCCGCGCACGGCAAGCGACAGTGCCGCCGCGGTGAACGCGCGCCATTTCTCGCGCGTGAGGCCCCACTTGTGAATGTAGTTGGCAAGCGCGGGCGAGATGCCTTCCGGCGGATGGAACAGCGGAATGATCGGGCCGCCCTTGGGGTCGCGCCCGAATGCCTCCCAGGCGGCGAAATAGTAAATCAGGATTCCGAGAAAACCGATGCCGCCGATGATCCATTGCCGATTGTCGAAGAACCGGTACCACAACAGCGTGTCCGCGCTCGGCTGATCCACTGCCGTCTCCGGCAGCGCGGCGACGACGGTCAGGCCTTCGCCGGGCGAAAGCTGCCGTGTGGTCGAAACCGTAAGCGTGCCGTCGCCGCCGATAGCGCCGCGCCAATCCGTGCCGCGCGCGCCGACGCGTCCGGTGAAAGCAGTCCAGCGCAGCGGCGCGGCGCCGCCGACAAGATGCAGGTGATAGGTCGCCGCCTCGACCGGGAAGCGCCAGAAATTGCCGGTCACATTCCAGTTCAGCTCGGGTTTGTTGTCGAACCAACGCACCTGCCGCCCGGTGCGATATTCAAACACGTAGGTGTATTCGCCCGGCCGGATAAGTACGTCCTTGTCGCCCGCATAGATACGAATGAAGCCGTGTACGCGCTCGGTGTGATACGGCTCGCGATGGCCATCGCGGGAAACCGAGATAACGCTGAACGTCACCTCGCGCAGCCGGCCGCCGGCGTCACGAAACGTCAGCGGAAAGTCTCGGTAGATGCCGTGCCGCATGGCGTTGCCTTCGGCATGCACGCGCAATGTCTCGGTGACGTTAAGCTCGCCGTCCTTGGCGACTTGAACGTCAGAATTAAAGGAATGGATGACTTCGGCGGCAGACGCCTTGCCGGCAATTACGAGCGCGGTGATCAGGGCGATGACGCGCCAAAATCGGTTCATGTCGGCGCCGGATCGAACTGAACCCGGGGCGCGTTGCGGTCGCTCACGTCCGCCAGCTCGAAAAAATCGCGCGCCGCAAATCCGCCGACACCGGCGATCACGCTGCTCGGAAACGACTGCACCTCGACATTGAGATTGCGCACCGCGCCATTGTAATAGCGCCGCGCCATCTGCAGGTCGTCCTCCAGTGCGCTGAGCTGTTTCTGTAAATCGAGAAAATTTCCACTCGCCTTGAGATCGGGGTAGGCCTCCGCAAGCGCGATCAGCTTGCCGAGCCCAGCCGACAACGCGCTCTCAGCCTTGGCGCGGCCGGCCACGTCGCCCTCTGGCACAGCGCCCGCAGCGCCGCGCAAAGCCGCGACCTCGTCGAGCGTCGCGCGCTCATGCGCGGCGTAGCCTTTAACCGCCTCCACCAGGTTTGGGACGAGATCGGAGCGCCGCTTGAGCTGGACGTCGATGCCGCTCCATGCCTCGTTCGCCATCTGGCGCAGGCGCACCAGCTTGTTGAACGTGACGATGGCGTAGACCGCTATCGCCACGACGACCGCGATGAGGATCCAGAGCAACATGAGTCAGATCGGCCCCGCCCGAGGCTGTCGAACTACGTCGCCGGCAGAGCCTTGTGGCTGCCGTCGCAAAGCGGCTGGTGCTGCGAGCGCTTGCAGGCGCAGAACCAGACTTCCTCGTTCGCCGTGGCCTTCCATTCCTGCGGCCGGAATTCGGTGCCCTTGTGCGAGCCATCGCAAAAAGGCTGCGACTTGGAACGTCCGCAGGCGCACCACCAATAACTCTCGCCAGCGACCACGTTGATGGGCAGCGGCCGCCGGCCGCCGATTTGAGGCTCACTCATGCGCTTTTCCCTCCGCCCTCTGTTGTCAGCCACGCCTCACCACAGGCCTTGGCGAGTTCGCGAACCCGCAGAATATAGCTTTGCCGCTCGGTCACGGAAATGACGCCGCGCGCGTCGAGCAGATTGAAGACGTGGCTTGCCTTGATGCACTGATCGTAGGCCGGCAATGCCATCAGATGTTGGCCGCGGTTGCTGGCGCGGTCGCCCTGCCACCCGGCTTCCAGGTATTTTTTGCACGCGGCTTCCGCCATGCGGAATTGTTCGAACAACATGTCGGTATCGGCATATTCGAAATTGTGCCGCGAATACTCCTGCTCGGCCTGCAGAAATATGTCGCCGTAGGTGACCTTCTGCGCGCCGTCGCGACCGTTGAAATTCAGCTCATAGACGTTCTCGACGCCCTGCACATACATCGCCAGACGCTCGAGACCGTAGGTCAGTTCGCCGGCAACCGGCGCGCATTCGAACCCCGCGACCTGCTGAAAATAGGTGAACTGCGACACCTCCATGCCGTCGCACCAGCACTCCCAGCCGAGCCCCCAGGCGCCGAGCGTCGGGCTCTCCCAATCGTCCTCGACGAAGCGGATGTCATGCAGCTTCGGATCTATGCCGATGGCGTAGAGCGATTTCAGATAAAGGTCCTGCAAATCGTCCGGCGATGGTTTGAGAATCACCTGCATCTGATAGTAGTGCTGCAGCCGGTTGGGATTTTCGCCGTAGCGCCCGTCCTTGGGCCGGCGAGACGGCTGCACGTAGGCGGCATTCCAGGGCTTCGGGCCGAGCGCGCGCAGCGTCGTCGCCGGGTGAAAGGTGCCCGCCCCAACCTCCATGTCATATGGCTGCAAAATGACGCAGCCCCAGTCCGCCCAATAGCGCTGCAAAGCCAGGATCAGCCCCTGGAAGGAGCGCTGCGGGCGCATATACGGCGGCAAATCGTCAGCCATGGGCGACGTTGTTGGTGGAAGGACCGGCGCAGGTCAAGTGAGCACGGGCGGTGACGGCCGGGCTTCGGCCCTTGATGGCGGTTCACCGATAGCCGATACCTTGCCGCTGGCCGCCGAGGCCTCGACGCCGGCGCCTGAAACGGGAGGAAACTGTGCACACGATTCGCGTGATCCTAAGCAGCCTGGCCGCGCTCCTGCTTGCGCTGGCGCCACAATTCGCCAAGGCACAGGACTTTCCGACCCGGCCGATCCGCATCGTCGTCGCATTCCCGCCGGGAGGCCCGACCGATTTCGTCGGCCGCCTGGTTGCCGAAAAAATGACCGGCATTCTCGGCCAGCGCGTCTATATCGACAATAAACCCGGCGCCAACGGCACGCTCGGCGGCGGCGACGTCGCCAAATCCGACCCGGATGGCTACTCGCTTTTTCTAACCACGTCAGGCGCGGTGACGGTGTCGCCGCACATGATGGCGAAAATGCCGTTCGACACCTTCCGTGATTTCGCGCCGGTCGCGCTGGTCACGACCGTTCACGAAGTGCTCGTGGTTTCGCCGAAACTCGGTGTCAAAAACGCCAAGGAGCTGGTCGCGCTCGCCAAGAAAAAACCGGGCGGGCTCACGTTCGCATCGACCGGCGTCGGCTCACCACCGCATCTCACCCAACTGTTGCTCGACGCCGCCGCAGGCGTGAAATTTCTCCACGTGCCCTATCGCGGCGCCGCGCCGGCACTGACCGACCTGCTCGGCGGTCAAGTGCAAGTGGTCGCGCTCGACATTCCAGTGGTGATCTCGCAGATCCAGGCCGGCAATCTGGTGCCGATCGGCATCGCCGGCGACAAGCGCGACGCTGTGCTGCCCAACGTGCCGACGCTGGCCGAGCAGGGCTATGCCAATACCGACGCGTCGAACTGGTACGCGCTGCTGGCGCCGGCAAAGACCCCGAAGCCGGTGATTGCCAAGCTCAACAAGGCTCTCGACGCCGCGCTCGCCGACCCCGCCGTGCATGACAAGCTGGTCAAGACCGGCGCGACGCCGGTCGGCGGCACGCCGGAAGCACTGGGCACCTTCATGAAAGCGCAATACGACAAATGGGGCCGCGTCATTAAAGCAAACGGCATCAAGATGGAATAGTTCGACTCAGTCGGGCCGGTATTCGCCGGTGCGCGGATCGCGCCGCAGGGTCGGTAGCCTGCGGCGGTCGATCGGTTCCGCGGCCGCGGTGGCGCGGATGCCGTCGAGCTCGGCGTTGACGCGCTGCATTTCCTTGACGCACCAGCGGGCCAGCGCCGCCACGCCCATCAATCCCAGCGTTACCGCGATTACCGGAGGCATCGCCGATCTCCTCATTCACGCCCTAGAGCCCGTAGCGAGCCCATAGCGCACGCGCTTCCAACGCCGAAATCAAATCCTCGGCAAATCCAGCGGCAAGCCCGGCCTGCAGCAGATCGCCGCGCCCCAATCCGACGCCGGGAACGCGCCGTCCCAACCAGCCGCGCTCGGCGCTGATCAAAGGTGTAACAACCTTGTCGCCAAATCGTTCGCGCAACACCGCGCGCAGATTGCCGATCGAATCGACAAGGCCGAGTTCCAGCGCCCGCTGACCGGCCCAATACTCGCCGGAGAACAAGTCATTTTCCGGACCGCTGAGCTTGGCCCCGCGCCGCGACTTCACCAGCGCAATGAAGCTGTCATGGATTTCGCGCTGCAGCTTTTTCAGCCGCGCCACGTCGTCGGGATTTTCCGGCAGGAACGGATCGAGCGTCGCCTTGTGTTCGCCCGACGTGTAGAGCCGCCGTTCGATGCCGAGCTTGGCGATGGCCCTGTCGAAGCCGAACGAGCCGCCAACCACGCCGATCGAGCCGACGATTGAATGCGGATCGGCGACGATCTCGTCCGCCGCGCAGGCGATCATGTAGCCGCCCGATGCAGCGGCATCTTCAACGAAGGCGATGACGCGCCGCTTGTTCTCGTCGGCCAGTTCACGAATGCGGCGAAAGATCAGATGCGACTGCACCGGAGAGCCGCCCGGTGAGTTGATCGAAAGAGCAACGGCCGGTGCATTACGAATGGCGAAGGCGCGGTCGAGCGAGCGGGCGATACCGGCGAGCGTGAGGCCGGGCCGCAACGGCGTCGAAAGACCGATGACGCCGGTAAGCCGCACCACCGGCACGCGAGGCCGGTCGGCGCGAAAGCGCCGCGGCATAAGCCAGCGCACAGGAGCAAGAGCCCGCAGGCTGAGATCACGAAGGTGCGCGCCAGTCCCGGGCTCGGTCATGCGGTTGACATAGGATGCGCGCACCGCCCCCTCAAGTGACCGCCCGGCGCCTCAGCCCTCGCCTAGCGGCAGGACCGCGCCATGGCGCAGCACCGCCTCGGCCGCATCGGTTGGCGATCCCTCCGCGTCAGCGAGGAGCAGACCGGGACGCAGCGTCGGCGGCGCCCGGCTACCCTTGATAGCACGCACAACAATACGGATCGCGGGCGCGCCAGGCTTGCCGTAGACCGGCAGCAACGCCAACGCGCCGAAATCCGACGCCAAGGCCGCCAACACTTCACCAAGACCGTCGGCGCGCCAGATCAGTGTCAGTACGCCCGCCGGGCGAAGCAGCCGCGCTGCGGTACGCACCCATTGCGCAAGCGCCTCAGCCGAGGCGGTGTGCGCCTGGCGGCGGCCGGGTTCGGGCGAAGGATTATCAGCCGCATTGAACGGCGGGTTCATCAGCACGCAATCAGCCGTTTCCATCTGAAGGCCGGCGGCCGCAAACGCTGCGGCAGGCGCCAAGACGTCGATACAGACGGAGCGGACCAATTCCGCAAGCCCGTTGCGCCTGGCATTGACTTGGGCCAGTTCCGCCAGGACCGCATCAATCTCGACCAACGTGACCGCAAGCGCTTTGACGCGCTGCGCCAGCGCCAATCCGGCGGCGCCGACGCCAGCGCCAAGCTCGACCGCAACGCCGCCGGCAGGCGCAGCCGTTGCCGCCGCCAGCAGAATGGCATCGTGGCCGAAACGATGGCCGCGCACCGGCTGGCGCAGCACGAGCCGGCCGCCGAGCACGGCGTCTTCGCTCGTCTCCATTGCGATGCCCTGGTTGCCTGCGTGTGCGTACATTCTATAAGAGTGGGACTCTACCCTCATTCTCATTCCTACTGGTGAGGAATCTCTGCGATTCATGGCTGGTGTCTCACGCCTGATGCAGACGATCAGGTTGCCCGATACGACGCAACCGTTCGATCGCCTTGTGAAGGTCAACCTCGCGGGGCAGTTCATTATCATCTTCGCCGGCATGATCGCCTCGTTCTTGATCGCCGGCTTCTGGTACCCGTACTGGCGCGTCGCCGATATGGATTTCGTCATCGTCTACAACGCACTGCTGCTCAACAGCCACTTGCCGCAGGAATATTTCGATCATCCGGGCTACCTGCCGATTCTGTTGCTGAGTTGGTGGCTGCGTGCATTGCATGGCATCGGACTGATCAGCGTCGATGCGCTATCGGGCTTGCCCCCGGTCAAGGACTTTCCAGCGTTCAGCGCGGTGTGGATGCCGATGACGCAAGCCGGGCGCGTGCTCTCTCTGGTGATGGCGATGGGGCTCGTTGCCGCGTTTACGTTTCTGCTGCGCGCACTTGTTCGCGATTCGCGTGTCGCCGGATTCGGCGGTTTTCTGTTTGCCTTCTCGGGCGGCATGGCGATGCAGATGCGCACGATGCGCACGGAGCTTCTGGCGGCAGGGTTGTTCACGATCGCTCTTCTCATGCTGCTTACCGTGGCGCGGCGCGGATCATGGGCGTGGCGGCCGGCCATGATCGGCGTTGCCGGCGCGTTGATGGCGCTCGGCATGCAGAGCAAGGTGCAGGTGTTTTTTCTGATCTGCGCCCTGCCCGTTCTGCTGCTACCGTTCGGCCCCGACGCTGCACCACTCAAGCCACAGCGCGGCTTCTGGCAGACACCGGGACGAGCGTGGCCGGCGCTCGCCGCCGCCGTCGCCATTGCGCTGCTCGCAGTTTATTTGGCCAAAGACCTCGTCGCTCTCGGACTGGCCGCCGCCAACCCCGGCGAACCTCTTCTGCCCCTTGGCATCGGCACGGCGACATATTGGACCACCCTCGCCGGCTGGCTCGCACTCGGCATGATCGCGTACTGGGTGGTGTGGCGAGTACCGGCCGCGGAGGCACTCGCCGCGATGGCGGCCGTCCTCGCCGGCTGCATGATCGGCTTGCTGGCGCTCGTTCTGCGCTTCGCCCCGAACGATGCGATCGTCGTGTTGCATCCGCTGGAGACGATGTATGCGTGGGCGTCGGCAGGCGACCCACGGCTCTCGACCGGCGGATCGCTGCTGAGCGCTGCCCGCGTCCAATTTCTGCTCCAGGCGGTCGGCGGCGTGATCGCACGACGCACGTTTTTCCTGCAATCCTCCCCGCGCCCGACCATCTTTCTCGAATGGTTCGTCATCGCCGCAACCGTGATCGCGATCCGGCGGCGCGAGTGGCGTCTTGTCAGCACGGTCGCTGCGCTGATGCTGACCGATTGGGGCGTCGATGTCCTCGGTATGGGCCGTCATCTGGAACAGGCTTATTTCCTGTTCACCGATCCGCTCGCGATCGTCGCCGCGGCACTGCTGATTGCGGGGCTCGCCGACCTGCAACGGCACCGCTGGACCTATCCGCTCGGCATTGCGCTTGTCGCGGCGACTATCGTCGTCAGCCAAGCCGAGCCGGTGAAGCACATTTTCAGGACCGGCGGACCCGAACTGCTTTGCGAGGCCGGGTTGCCAAACTACTATCAGCGGCTTGGGACGTTTCCATTTTGCGCCGCGCCGCCGCAAAAATAATCGCCGTCAGCGATCGTCCTGGCGGAGTTCCTTTTCGAAGCCGGCATCCGCCAAAAGGCGCCGCGCCGCGGTGAGTTGATCCTCACCGACCAGGATGCGACGCGGGAAAATCCCGATGGAGCCTTCCAGCACGCTCATGTTCTGGTCGACGGTCAAATGATCGATCCCCGCACCGCGGAGCAGTGCCTCGATCGCCGATATCAACACCGCATCATTGGTCCGTACCAGTTCGCGCAAGATTTCCGCTCCGCCGTTTCATCCATTCGCAGCGCCGGCGAGCCAGCGCCGCCCGGGCCAGAAGCCTATAGCACAATTCCCGCGCGCCTAATCCCAGCGGCCTTGCATGTGATGGCGCCGCGCGGCGATAGTTTGCACAGGTGAGCAGCTTTTCAGGCTATAAATCCCGATGCTTTATCGCCGTCTCGGCCGCACCAATTTGCGCATTTCGGAAATCGGGCTTGGCTGCGCCAGTTTCTGGGGCAAAAGAATTTTTAGCGAAACCGATGCCATTCGCCTGGTGCACGCAGCGGCCGACAAGGGAGTGACCTTCTTCGATACCGGATCGAGTTACAGCGGCGGCAATGCAGAGCCGCGGCTCGGCCGCGCATTGGCGAGCCTGAAAAATCGGGACGACCTCATTGTCGCGACCAAAGCCGGAACCCATCTCGACGCGCGGGGCAGAGCGTACAAAGACTGGTCGTCCAACGCTATACGCCGGAGCATCGAGGAAAGTCTGCGCCGTCTTCAGCTTGATACGATCCCGCTCCTTCAGCTCCACGGTCCCCAGATCGAACACCTGACCGACCAGTTGCTCGACACGCTGTTGCGCATGAAGCAGGAAGGCAAGATCGAGCATCTTGGTGTCAACAGTTTCGACATGCCCGTGGTCGAGCATATCATGACGCTGCCGGCATTCGAGACGGTGATGATCGATTACAACATTCTGCGGCCGGAACGTGCCGCGATCATCGACAGGCTGGCGGCGCGTGATTTCGGAATTTTGGCCGGGATGGCGCTTGCCGGTGGCCTCTATGGCCGGTCGCTATTCGGCAATTTCGGACTGCGTGATCTTTGGTATGCGGCCCGCGCCTGGAAAAATCACCGCGGCAACATTGACCGCAGCCGGCGCTTTCAGTTTCTCAACGAGCAGGCTGGCTGGACTGCGGGCGCAATCGCGCTGGCCTGGGTTTTGGCCAATCCCGCGATCAGTTGCGCCGTGTTCGGAACGACACGCTTGCCCCACCTGCTTGCGGCGGTCGATGCTTCTGGCAGAGACCTGGACAGTGCGCTGCTCCGCAAAATCGAACACGCAGCCGCAGTGCCCGCCTAGTCTTGGCTGGTGTGTTGCAAAACCTGCGTTCAACCTCGCCGCCGCTCCTCGCCCGGAGCGCGCAGCGCCAGATAGGCGATCAGTTTCGCCTCGCGCCGCCCCCGGGTGACGGTATCGAGAATGAGGCCACAGGCAACCGACAGGAATGCGAGCAGCATAAGACCGGTGGAGAGAACGGCGGTGGGCAACCGTGGCACCAGCCCCTCCTGCACGTAGGTGATGAAAATCGGTATCGCGAGACCGATCGACATGATCGCAAGCGCGATGCCGAACGCGCCAAACAGCGACAGCGGCCGTTCGGCTCGATACAGTTTCAACACCGTCCAGAGAATACGGAATCCGTCGCGCCAGGTCGAAAGTTTCGAGGCCGATCCGCTTGGCCGCGAATAATACGGAGTCGCCACTTCGCCGACCGGCAATTCGAGTTCGAGCGCGTGCACGGTCAGTTCCGTTTCGATTTCGAAGCCGCCCGAAAGGATCGGAAACGATTTCACGAAGCGCCGGGAGAACACCCTGTAGCCGGAGAGCATATCCGTGAATGCGCGGCCGAAGATGTGGGCGACAAAGCCAGTCAACAGGAGATTGCCGGTGCGGTGCCCGGAGCGGTAAGCGGTTGTCTCATGATCGACCCGGGTTGCCACCACCATATCGAGCCGGTCGGCCAGGAGTTTCTCGATCATCCGTGACGCGCTGGGCGCGTCATAGGTCGCGTCGCCGTCGACCAGAATGTAGATGTCGGCTTCGACGTCGTTGAACATCCGCCGCACCACGTAGCCCTTACCTTGGTGTCCCTCGCGGCGCACCACGGCGCCGGCGGCCTTGGCGGCTGCGTCGGTTCCGTCAGTTGAATTGTTGTCGTAGACGTAGATCGTCGCCTCGGGCAGCGAGGCGCGGAAATCGGCGACGACCTTGGCGATGGCGCGCTCCTCGTTATAGCATGGGATGAGAACGGCAACGTCCACGGCAATCTGATCCAAAAAAGCGCGCGAATCCGTCCGTTACAGTAATTGCCTTCGGCGCCAGGGGGAAGTTCCCTGACAATGACAAAGTCTGAACCGGCACGAGACGCTGAGCATCGCTCCGATCGCGGCCGGCGCGAGTCGCGCGTTTGCTCGCGGCGGCGTTTGCGTTCTATGGCCTCGTGGCAGCGGCGTTCCTTGTGTTCAACGTTCCGCCATTTCAGGTCCCCGACGAACCTAATCATTTTCTCCGTGCCGCGCAGATTGCCGATGGCGCGCTGATCGGCACGCGCGTTTCGGTCACGGGCGCCGACGGTTTGCCCCGTAACATGGCAGGCGGCCTGGTCGACCCGGCCATTCTGGACGCCGCGGCCAAATTCGCGTCGTTGCGCTTTCATCCCGATGCGAAGGCAAAGCGCGCCGATTGGGCGCCGCCAACACGTTGGTCGGATAAGCGTGTAGCGGCCGACTTCGCAAACACCGCGATGTATCCGCCATTTCTTTATGCCCCCTCGGTGGTTGGGATTTTGGCGGGGCGAGCCGCAAATCTGACGGTCGTACAGACGCTGATTCTCTCACGCGTGCTGACAGCGGCTAGCGCAATTGCGCTTGGCACACTCGCCGTTGTTCTCGCCGATGGCGCGGCGCCGTGGATGTTCGCGATCCTCACTTTGCCCATGTCGCTATTTCTATTGGCATCGGCCTCGCAGGACGCGCTTCTCATTCCGTCCGGCGCGCTGGCAGGCGCGTGTCTGATCCGTGCCATTCGCTGGCCAGGCGCGCAAAACGGCAAGTTGCTGGCAGCTCTCGTTTGCATACTGACTGCATTGGCGATGGGACGACCTCCCTACCTGGCCCTCGCTGTAACGCCGCTCGCGCTGCCGCGGCCTTCCCTACGCTGGCGCATAGTGGCGGCATTGACGATCCTGGGCTGCGGAGCGGCCTGGGCCGTTGCCGGGGCGCGGATCGCGTGGCTCGATTACGCTGTTACGGAAATGGGCGGCCACCACCCGTCGGAGCAGTTGGCGCAACTTGCTCGCTCATCCCACTCTGGTCGCTCACGTGGCGGTCGCGACAGCCGCGCAGAATTGGCAACACTATTTTGCTACTTTTGTCGGAGTGTTGGGCTGGCTCGATACCAGACTACCTCGCGCGTACGGCGTGACTGCGGCTTTCGTCATGACGTTTGCCGCCAGCGCCGCAATGTTCGGCACCGAAGGAAAACCGATGAAGCCCTGGAGCGCTCTGATTCTTGCTGCCGGGCTAGGCACGGCTGTCGGCGGAGTGTTCGGCATCCAGTATGTGACGGGAACCGCGCCAGCGCAGCTGGTTGTGGAAGGAGTGCAGGGCCGCTATTTCCTTCCGCTCGCCCTTGCCGGAACGGTCCTGCTGCCCGCGTTCGGAGTTATTCGTGTCAGTTGGCTGCAAAAGCCGTTGATGCTTTTGGTGATCGCGTTTCCCTTGATCTCGCTCGCGATCATGATGCATGCCATCGTCTGGCGGTACTATCTCGAGTAAATTACATGGTGGTTGCCTCCTACCTTCCCGCATCAGGACGCCACACCGGTTGACAGCTAGGTGACTTGCCGGGCCAACAGCGCCTTCCTATTGTTTATTTAACCGAGGAGCCGGATTTGGCCGTTATCCTGCCGTTTGAGAGCCCCCACGAGCCGTCGATCGACCCTCTGGTCGACCTCGTTTCCGGCGACATGGGACGCGTCAACGCCACCATTCTGGCGCGCACCGGCTCCGACGTGGCCATGATCCCGGAAGTCGCCAAGCACCTGATCGATTCAGGCGGCAAGCGGCTGCGACCGATGCTGACGCTCGCCCTGGCGCAACTCACGGGCTACGCGGGCGATGGCCACATCAAGCTCGCCGCCGCGGTGGAGTTCATGCACACGGCCACGCTCCTGCACGACGATGTCGTCGACCAAAGTGAGATGCGGCGCGGCCGCCTCGCGGCGCGGATGGTGTGGGGCAACGAGGCGAGCGTTCTGGTCGGCGATTTCCTGCTCGGCCAGGCATTCAAGATGATGGTCGAAGTCGGCAGCCTCAAAGCGCTGGAAATTCTCGCGTCCGCGGCCGCCGTCATCGCCGAGGGCGAAGTGATGCAGCTTGCCGCCGCCAAGAACACGGCGACGACCGAGGACGAGTACCTCGCCGTAATCCGGGCCAAGACTGCGGAGCTGTTCGCGGCCGCCTGCGAAGTCGGGCCGACGCTCGCCGGCCGCAACAAGGCCGAACAGGCCGCCTGCCGTTCGTTCGGCATGAATCTCGGAATAGCCTTTCAGCTTGTCGACGATGCGCTCGACTATGGCGGCGCCGCGCAGAAACTCGGCAAGAATGTCGGCGACGATTTCCGCGAGGGCAAGATCACGCTGCCGGTCGTTCTTGCCTTCCGCCGCGGCGGCGACGCCGAGCGCGATTTCTGGCGCCGCACGCTGGAACGCGGCGAAGCCACCGACCCCGATCTCGAACATGCCATCGGACTCATGACCAAGCACCGCGCGCTGGAAGACACGCTCGGCCGCGCCCAGCATTACGGCGCGATGGCGCGCGACGCGCTGGCGCTGTTTCCCGACTCGCCGATGAAGGCCGCGCTCACCGGCACCGTCGATTTCTGCATCGCCCGCACACATTAAGCTGTGGCCGTCGCCTTCTCGATCACCATCATTATGCGAAATCCCGCGTACTTGCCGAGCACCGGCTCGACGGCGCGCTCGATTTGCAGCATGCGGCGCGCCAAGCCGGGGGTGAGCAGACTCCACGGCTGAAATCCGCCGCTGAGCGGATAGGCCGCGAACGAGAACCAATCGACCCGCGCGATGCGCAGCCCGGGAAACAGCTTGTGGAATCCGTCGCGGTCTCGTGTCGCGAGCAGGGTCGGGATTGCCTGATTGGAGTCGTAAGGGTCGCGGCCGGCGGTCGGGCGGCCGTCGAGCAGAACATCGGCCGAGGTGCGCACCGGCTCCTGGTGCAGCAGGCGGTAGAACAGCGTGCTGCCCCAGGTTATCGCCGGCTCGATCATCAGCAAGCGCCCGCCGGGCCGCAGCACGCGCTCAACCTCGCGGAAGAAGGCGACCGGAAACTCGACGTGATGCAGCACGTCCACCATGACGATGTTGGCGGCGCAGGATGCGGCGAACGGCAGACGCTGCGCGTCGGCCACGCAGTCGAGCCAGCGCCCGAACTGAATATCGGTGGTGACGACGTGACCGAGACGGTCTTTCAGATTACCGATGCCGCTGCCGATCTCGATCGTCAGACCCGGCCGACATTGCGCGACAATCCGGTCGTAGAAATCCTCATAGATGAGGCGCAGCACCGGCTTGCGCTTCCACACATCCGCGTACTGTCCCAGCGCCGCGGCGGAGTCTGCCATCAGGCGCCGCCGAGGGCCCCGGCCCGCACCCACCATTGCGGGTGCCGGGCGCTCAGGGTCTGCGCCGCCAGGATCGCTTCGGCGGCAGTGGAGAACAGCGCAAAGCAGGTCGCGCCCGAACCCGACATGCGCGCCAGGCGGCAGCCGGGGAGCGCCCGCAAGGCGGTAAGTGTCTCGCCGACGGCGGGAGCGACGGCCATCGCCGGCTCCTCGAGGTCATTGGGCTGGTAGGCCAACAGCCGCAGGATCTGGTCACGGTTGGCGAGGTCGCCGACGGCGGTCCAGTCGAACAGCGGCGCGGGCGCAGCGTGGGGACTCCAGCGCGCGAACACGTCCTTGGTCGCGACCGCTACGCCGGGATTGACCAGCACCGCGGGCAGCGGCGGCAGGCCGAGCGGCGCGGAGAGGATTTCGCCGATGCCGCGCATGACGCGCGGGCGCGGATCGAGACAGACCGGCACGTCCGCCCCGGTCGCGCAGGCCGCCTCGTAGAGCCGCGCATCGTCGAGCCGCAGCTCGTTGGCGCGCGCCAGGAGGCGCAGAGCCGCCGCCGCGTCGGCCGAACCGCCGCCGAGCCCGGCGGCGACCGGCAGCAGCTTCTCCAACTCGAACGAACCGAGCCGCACCCCGACGATGCTCGACGCCAGCGCGGAGGCCGCCTTGAGCACCAGATTGTCCGCGTCCGGCCCGGCCTGCACGGCGTTCGGCCCGCGCACGGAAAGCGACAGGCCGTCACCCGGTACAAGCCGCAGCGTGTCGCCGACGTCGGCAAACGCCACCAGGCTTTCGAGTTCGTGATAGCCGTCGGGGCGCCGGCCCAGCACCCGAAGCGTCAGATTGACTTTGGCCGGCGCGGTCTCGACGAGCGACTCTGTCGAGGACACCACTCAGCCGCCGTTGCCGGCTTTCTTCGACTTGATCACGTCGGCCGAAGGCGACGTATCCGGCGGCAGCCCGTTCTTGAGCTTCTTCTCAAGGGTAGCGAGCTCGTCCGGCTCCGGCTTGAAATCCTTCGCCTGCGCCCACTGGAAATGCGCCTCGAGCGTGCGCCCGACCCGCCAATAGGCGTCGCCAAGATGATCGTTGATCGTCGGATCGTCGGGCTTGAGCAGCACCGCGCGCTCCAGCTCCTTGACCGCCTCGTCGTAATTGCCGGTGCGGAAATAGGCCCAGCCCAGCGAGTCGACGATGTAGCCGTCATCGGGCCGCTGCTCGACCGCATGGCGGATCATGTCCATGCCCTGATCGAGATGCAGGCCCTTATCGACCCACGAATAGCCGAGGTAATTGAGCACCAGCGGCTGATCCGGATAAAGCGCCAGCGCCTTCTGCATGTCGGCTTCGGCCTTCGGCCACTGATTGGAGCGCTCGTAACAGATGCCGCGGAAATAGAACAACACCCAGTTCGACTTGCCGGGCGTCGGGATCGTGTCGATCGCCTTGCTGTAGGTGGTGCCGCAGGTGGCGAAATCCTTGCGCTCGCGCTCGATATTGCCGAGCGCCATCAGCGCCTCGACGTCCTTCGGGTGATCGGCGACGACCTTGGCGAGCCGCTTCTTGGCGTCATCGCTCTTGTCGAGCGCATCGAGATCGAGCGCGGACTGGATCTCGGCGCTGCGATGCAGCGGCGACGACGCCGGGATCCGGTCATAGACCTTGATGGCCAGCTCGGGTTTCTTGAGCGTCTCGTACAGATCGGCGAGCGACAGCAGCGCCATGCCGTGCGACGGCTGCAGATAAAGCGCCAGTTGCAGATAGATTAGCGCCAGATCCTCGCCGCCGCGCCGCCCGATCGACGCGCCGATGCCGTAGAGCGCCTCGGCCGCGCCGGCCTGCGGGGAATCGACCAGCGGCGGCAGCTTGTCGCCGCCGGAAATCTGCTTCATCTCCGCCGTCACCAACGGGTGATTCGGCAACTGCTTGTTGAAATCGTCATAGACCTTGAGCGCCGCGGCCTTGCCGCCATTACGCGACAGGTAGCGCCCATAGGCCTGAACCGTACGCAGCGCCGTCGGGTCGGCCTTGTAGGCGCTCTCGTAACGCTTGGCCGCATCCTTCTTCATGTTGGCGAGATCGAAGATCATGCCGGCGTGCAGATCGCGGAACACGCCGTACCAGTCCGGCCCGGACAGCTTGTCCATTTCGTCGACCGCAGCATGCGGATCGCCGGCGCCGTCGCGCGCCCAGGCGGTCAGCAACGCGGCCGCGAGATCCGTCACCGGACCATGCACCGACTGGGAGAAGTCCTGCCGGGCGAGCGAATACTGGTGCTGCTTGAGCGCGCGCACGCCGAGCACGAGCCGCGCGATGCGATCGTTCTTGTCGACGGCGAGCAGCTTGTCGGCAAGCTTGGAGGCTGCATCGATGTCGCCGTTGGTGAGCACCGACAAAAACGCGCGGCTGAGCAGATCGGGATTTTTCGGATCGCTCTTGAGCACGTTGAGGTAATAGCTCGCCGCCGTGCCCGCATCGCGTTCGATGCCGGCGTGCCGCGCCGCCAGATAATTGCCGGCGGCGTTTTCGCGCAGCACATCCTGGTCGTTCTGCGGCTGCGCGGCGTGGGCCGAAGACAACCCCAAAGGCACACTCACAGACAGGCTCAAGACGACGGCGGTGCCGATGACGGCAGCATGCCGGAACAGCAGCGAATAAATCACGACGGCTCCATTGCAAAAATAAGTTCCTGGCAAATTATCCCAGGACAGATCGGCGGAACGGGAATCACGCGCCCGGCTTCGCACGCGCAACCATGACCCTTTTGCCGCAACCCCGCAAGGGACGCCAAAACGCGCCAACCTCGATCAATCGCGGCCCCAAGCCACGCCGTTTAGGCCGCAACGGCGGCAAAATCGCGGCGGGCTGCGCTTCATCCTTCCCCGCGATAGCGGGGAAGGGGGACCATCCGGGCGCGAAGCGCGCGGATGGTGGAAGGGGCGCGGGCCTAACGAAACTTCTGCAACGACAGTGACGCGGCAAATCAGACGCCCCCTCCACCGTTCCCGGGTTGCCTCGTCATTGCGAGGAGCGAAGCGACGAAGCAATCCAGCCGGCCTCGCCGCCATCGCAAGCCCCCTGGATTGCTTCGCTTCGCTCGCAATGACGAGTTCTATTATTCCCGCGGCGCGATTTTCTCGCACCCGAGTCATGCGGCACGCTCTGCACGAACGGCCGCCTCAAAGAGCATGATCCCGAAAAGTGTTCGCGGTTTTCGGGATAGATCATGCCCCCTAAAAAGGGAGGCGGAGCGCCGAAAGGCGCGTAGTCAGAGACCGCAATCGCGCACAAGCGGAGCGCCGCCTGTATTGCGCTATCGCGGCGCGCGCCGCTTTTGGCGGACGCGCTCGCCTTCCGGCGCTCTACCGCGGCTCTTGCCGAGATTTTATCCTCGGCTCAGTCCGGTCCCGCGCTTCATGGCAGCGCCAACGGATAAAGACTTCCGTCCGCCACCCGGGCAGCCAGCTCCTGGCAGACTGGCGTCGAGGCCAGCCGGGCGAGTTTCCGAACCGCCCGCGGACGGAGTTACGAGCCCCATCCCGGGCACCGCTCCCGCTCGCGTCAAACGGCCGTCACCGGTTGGCGTCCCTTGGACGAGCAGGATGGATGGGCTTATAGTCCTTGTCTCTGGATTTGTCAATAATTGTCACGGCAAGAAGGACGATGGGTTTGATTTCAGGGCATTTTTTCCGCAGGCCGGAGAAAGTGGTCGCCGACTCTTGTGCGGCGAGACGATCCGTGATTCGCGCGGTGCTGGATGCAAAGTGCCCGGCGATTTACGCCGCGGTACGATGAAGCAGGCCCTTTTCCCGCATTTCCATATGCAGCGCGATGAAGTTGAGGTCGAAGCCGTTCGGCCAGGCCAGCACGCCGCACTCGATGAACACGCGACTGAAGAATGCCGGGTCGCGCAGCGGCTCGACCATCGTGCCCGTTTCGGCGACGAGGTCGGAAAAGTCGCGTTCGCCCACCGTGCCGTCGGAAAAGGCCAGCCGCAGACGGAAGCCGCCAAGCTTTTCCACCTTCGTCACGTGTACGATCTCGATCATGGCTCTTCATCCGGTCCGGCGATGCGCTGAAACGCTTCGTGCTGACGGCCACGGTGCCAGTTATCCATCAACTCGGTGCGCCGGAGCAACACCCAATCGCGCACGATGCGCGCCGCGTTTCGCGGCAGGCGTCCGCCGGAAACTTCGCCTGTTGCGATATCCACGACGGCTTCGAAGCCCTGGTACAGCACATGAATGTGCGGGGGCGCGTGATCGCGCCAGTACATCTGGACGATTATGCCGTAGAAAATGGCGATGGTCGGCATAGAACTGCCTGAAGTTATTTTGCTACCAAACCGTTGGCGCCCTGCAGGCTGACCGCAACTTTGCGGAAGCGCTCAAGTGCCACTTCAAGGCTCTCGACGATTTCGGCGGCGATCTCATCGGGCGGCGGCAACAGATCGGGATCGTCGAGCGTGTCGTCCTTGAGCCAGAAGATATCGAGATTGCTCTTGTCGCGCTTGATCAGGTCGGCGTAGGCGAATTTGTGGAAGCGTTCGGTTTCCTTGCGTTTGGCGCGGTTGCCGGCCGCGTAGCAGGTGACGAAATCGTCCAGATCGGCGCGCTTCATCGGCCGCTCCTTCAGCGTGAAACGCTGATTGGTGCGCAGGTCGTAGATCCATAAATCCTTGGTCCATGGCGTCTCGGACGCCGGCTTGCGGTCGAAGAACAGCACGTTGGCCTTGACGCCCTGCTTGTAGAAAATACCGGTCGGCAGCCGCAGCAACGTGTGGAAGTCGTAAATGTCGAGCAAACGCTTACGGATATCGGCGCCGGCGCCTTCGAACAGTACGTTGTCAGGCAACACCACGCCGCAGCGGCCGGCGATGTTGAGGATCGACATAATGTGCTGCAGGAAATTGAGCTGCTTGTTGCTCGTGGTCTTGATGAAGTCGTCGCGGTTATATTCGTCGCGCTCGGTTTCGACGTCGCCGTCGGCGCCGACGATCTTGTAGCCCTGCTTTTTGCCGAACGGCGGATTGGTCAGCACCACGTCGTAATGGCCGATGACCTTGTTGAGCGCATCGGCGCGCAGGATCGGGTCCTTGTCGCGCGCGGCGCCGTGCAGGTACATGTTCATGGCGCAGAGCCGGACGACTTCGGGCACGATATCGATGCCGGACAGGTTGTCGCGCGCTTTCAATTGGGCGCGGCGGTCGCCGGCCTTCTTCATCCGCTCCCAGGCGGCGAGCAGAAAGCCGCCGGTGCCGCAGGCCGGATCGTGCACGGTCTCGCCGGGCTTCGGATCGATCACCGTGGTCATTGCATCGATCAGGGTGCGCGGGGTGAAGTATTGTCCGGCGCCGCTTTTTACTTCGGCGGCGTTGCGTTCGAGCAACCCCTCGTAGATCGTGCCTTTGGTGTCGAGATCGAGGCCGAGCCAGGTTTCCTCACCGATCATGGTGACGAGCCGGCGAAGCTTGGCGGGGTCCTGGATTTCGTTCTGCGCCTTCAGGAACAGGCCGCCGATCAGGCCGGGCTGACGGGACAGCTTGTCGAGGATTTTCGAGTAGCGCGTGGAAAGGGCCTCACCCTGCAAATCCTTGATCGCACCCCAGCGGCAGTCCTCGGGCAGACCGGACGGCTCGCCAAGCTGCGAGAACGCCTCGTCATCCATTTTGAGGAACAACAGGAACGAGATTTGCGAAATATAGGCGCCGTAGTGGACGCCCTCATTGCGCAGCACCGTGGCGTAGTTCCAGACTTTTTGGACGAGGGAAGATTCGTTCATGGGATCAGATTTCCGCTGAATGGAACGCACTCGTCATTGCGAGCGAAGCGAAGCAATCCAGCCGGCCGTGAAGACTGGATTGCTTCGTCGCTTCGCTCCTCGCAATGACGCTCTGGCATGGGTCAACTCACTTGGCCACGAGCGACGCGCGGCGCTTTGGCCGGGAGCGTGGTGGGCCGCTATCCGCTTGTTCGCCCAATCTAGCCAAGAGCCGTTCGGCCGGCTCGTCGCGCGGGTCTTGGGCGACGAGGCGCCCTTCGAAGGCGGCTTTGAGGATGGATTGACGAAAAGGCCCGACCGACCCATTCCCATCAGCAAGTTCGACTTCGACTGTCGTCTCTACGTCTGCATCTGCGGCTATCGCGCTGAGAATTTGATCTCGCTCCACGATTGGCGGAATGGGAATCGGGATAGCCTCAATCTTGGAGATGCTCAGTGTGTGGAGGCCAGATGTCGAACTCGCCACTTTCGTCACCAATTGGCGTCCGTGCGGCGACATTAGCCAATGGAACGCCCAGAGACCGAGGTTGGCTTCTAGGAATCTGGCCTTGATAATGTGGTTTTGATGCACGCACGGAGTAATTTGGTTGTTCCAAACAGCGCAACGACCAATTTGGTCAATGCTGCCATTGCCCTCTACAACTAATAGATCATTGGCCTGTAATAGCACTCGCTCTAATTCGGAATGATGAACTCCGATTTCGCGGATTTCGGACAAATCAAGCGCCCCGTATTGAACGTTGGCTACGCGAAGGTACGGGAGTGTTCGCGCTATCGAGGAGCGATCCGGGTTCTTGGTCAACCCTCCACTCACATGACCGATTTCTCCGATGCGAGACCAACCCCAATTTGGGGGCAATTCTGGCAATCCCGCGAGATCGACTTCGATTTGATCCGCTTCCGCGGATTTTCGCTGTCGCCGGACAAAAGGGTGCTGCGTGGCGGCTATGGCCCGTTTAATGCGCTCAATAACGTCCCTGCCTGAACTCGTTTGGGAGATTCGCCTCTCGCCACTCCGTTGTCAGCTCGCCGGTGACGGCGGCCTTGAGCAGCGCGCGGCGCCAGGTGTCGAGGTCGTCGCGGGCGCGCGCGAGCGCCGCCTCGCCGTCGGCGATTTCGGTGAACAGTTCGTCGATGCGCGCCACGATGCGACGCTGTTCGGCGAGGGGCGCAATCGGAAACAATAGGTCCGACATCACCTCGCCGGAGAGCTCCTTGAAGGTCGTGCCGCTTGCGTTTTCGACGAAATACCTCCGGTTATAGATGACGTAATATCGAAAAAACTCCGGACACATCGGGCCTTTAAACGCCAAGCTCTTAAATCCCTGATTTGTGCTCACTTGGTTGGTCGCTACGACGGAGTAACCGACGGGCGCCCGGGACGAAATCAATAGGGAGCCCTCGGGCAACGCCCTTGCCGAACAATTGGAGAGTCCCTTCGAAGAGAGAGACCTTGCTCCGCGCGAGATATAGGTTCCTCGGTATCCAGATAAATCTGCCGGCGTTATCCAAGGGGTGCCGTCGGGGTCAAAGTTCGAATTCGTCGCTCGCATTCTTCGGAGTCCCACCGCCGATAATGCGCGCAAAGTCACCAGCGCGCGCCCACACCCACCCCTCAGGCAATTCCCACAGGCCATCGCGATGAAATTCGATCGGCATCAGTCTCTCGCTCGCAACCTCACACCGTCATGCCCGGCCTTGTGCCGGGCATCCACGTCTTTTCGTGACGCGCGGCAAGAAAGACGTGGATGGCCGGGTCAAGCCCGGCCATGACGGGTCGTTAAGCAACGAGCGCATCTGACAGATCGCCGAGCACGGCATCGAGCCGCGGACCGAACAGCGCCTGCGCCCGCAACAGCCCGCCCTTGTCGAAAAATGCCGGCACGTCCTGCAGCTCCTTGCGCTCCAAGCCGCCGTTCTGCGCCAGATAATCGCGAATCGTCGCAAGCCACGTTAGCTGCTCCGGCGAATAATCCCGCCCAGCCTTTTGTTCGCGGCCGAGCCAGAGATTGAATTTCCCGGCAACGATCGACGGCAGCGGCTGCAGCACCTCATCCTTGCCGAGCGCAAAGCGCACCAGCATGACAATGTCGGTGAGGATGCGGGTCGGATTGCCGCGCACGCGGGCATCGTTGAGCCGCTTGTAGGCCCGCCAGATATCGGTCGGCTCAAGCAGCCACGGCGGACGCTTGAGCGCTTCGCGCAAATCGTCGAGCGCCTGATAGGTCAAGTGGCGTTGCGCATAGGGCCGGCCATAGAGGATTTGCAGGGCTGTGATCTGATCCTTGTTGGCTTCGAGAAACTCCCTGAAGCGATCGATGGTCTTCTGGGCCTGGGTTTCGCTGTAGCCGGACGAGATCACCTGATCGGTGGAAATGGTGTCGATCTTGAGATCGGTTCTGGCTTTGGCGGCGATCAAGCCCTGGCGCAGCGGCGGCGAATTGAAAGGCCCGCAGGCCACATGCTTCAGCTCTTTCTGCACCTCGGCCGTCTGTTGCGGCGTCGCGGCGACGCCGTGCTTGGCCTGCACGGCGGCGGCGACGGAATCAGGATCGATCGAGTCGAGAAGGCCGCTGGCCAAGCCGGCGAGGGTCTTGCCGCCGCTGAGTTGCGTCAGTTCGAAGGCGCTGTCGGGATCGAGCTTGCGGTCGAGCATGGCCAGCCGCGCGGCGAGGGTGGAGATCGTGTCGTCGCGCCGGTCGCCGGCGGCCACCCGCTCCAGCAGCTTGTCGAATGCGATTGCGTGATCGCGATTGAGCGGGGTGGAAATCGTCTTGGCGCTTTCGGTGACGCCAACAGCATCGATCAGGACGAAACGCGTCTTGGCGTCGGCGTCGGGCGTCACCGCCTGCAGTTCGGTATTGCTGATGGTGCGGACGCCGCGGCCCTTCATCTGCTCGAAATAGAGTTCGGAGCGCACGTCGCGCAGGAAGATTAGAACTTCGATCGGCCGTATGTCGGTCCCGGTCGCGATCATGTCCACGGTGACGGCGATGCGCGGATTGGCGTTGATGCGAAAGCCTTTGATGAGCTGTTCGGGGTCGGCATCTTTCACGCGATAAGTGATCTTCTGCGCAAAGTCGTTGCCCTTGCCAAAAACTTCGCGGGCGATGCCGACGACGTTCTCGGCGTGGTTATCGTCTTTGGCGAAGATGACAGTCTTCGGCACCGTGGTGCGGCCAGGGAACAATTCGGTGAACACGGTGTCGCGATAAGTCTCCAGCACCGTGCGGATCTGGTTCGGCGAGACTACGGACCGGTCCAGTTCCCGTTTGGTGTAAACCAGATCGTCGGCCAGCGTTTCCTACTGCTGCGCGCGGGTGTGCCGATCCATCACCGGGATGGTGTAGCCCTTCGATACGCGTCCCCCCTGTTCACCGATGCGGGTGCGGATGCGGTAGACTTCGTACCCGACATTCACGCCATCAACGACGGAGCGTTCGTAGGGATATTCGGCGACGATATTCTTGTTGAAAAAGCCCAGCGTGTGCGTCGACGGCGTCGCGGTGAGGCCGACGATGAAGCCGTCGAAATATTCCAGCACCTGCCGCCACGAGCCGTAGATCGAACGGTGGCATTCGTCGGTGATGACAAGATCGAAGGTTTCGATCGGAATGTGGGGATTGTAAGCGACGAGCTTTTCCTCGTCGTCATCGCGCTCGAAGGCCGAAGCGTCTTCTTCCTCCTCGGCGAGTTCCTTTCCGGTCAGCACCGAATAGACGCGCTGGATGGTGGAAATGACGATGGCGGCGTTGGTGTCGAGGCCAGCCGCGCCAAGCTTCTGCACGCCGTAAAGTTCGGGAAACAGCCGGCCAGAGCCGGGCGGGCTGAAGCCGGCATACTCGGTCGCAGTCTGGTTGCCGAGGTTGCGGCGATCCACCAGAAACAGAATGCGGCGGATGCCGGCCTCCTTCAGCAGCCGGTAAGACGCGGTGCAGGCCGTAAATGTCTTGCCGGCGCCCATGGTCATCTGGATCAGCGCGCGGGCGTCGCCGCGCGCGAGCGATTTTTCGAGGCCGTCGATGGCTTCGATCTGACAGGTGCGCAGACCCTCGGTCACGAGCGGCGGCATGTGCTGCAGCCGCGCGCGCAAGGTTTCGGGTTCGCTCAGCCACATCCGCAGAGTGCCTGGCCGATGAAAGGCGAAGACCGGGCGCGACCGCGGATCGGGGTCAGCGAGATCACGGAAGATTGTTTCCTTTCCGGTCGAGACATATTCGAAGCGTCGCTTCTCAGGTCCGCCGGGCAGATAATCCGGTGCGCCGCTCAGATACCCGGAAGCCTGTTCGGAAAAACCGCTCAGCGTCGTGCCGTCGGCTTTCGCCTCGACCACGCCGCAGAAAACTTCGTCGACGAACAAGGCATAATCAGCAGGCCCCTGGCTCGTCGGAAATTCGCGCACAGCCACGCCGGGACCGGCGCCCAAATTCATTTCGTTCCGGTTCTGGATGACCCAGCCGCACGCCAACAGCTTCGCGTCGATTTGCGCGCGCGATCTGTCCTCGGGATGGAAGGCCCCAGCCTGCATGGGGCTACTTTAGCGGGCGAATCGGCCTTGGCTCAACTGAGACCGATCACCTCAGCCGGAAAGCGCCCTACGCCCTACGCCCTCGCAATGTCGGTGTGCGCGAAATTGCCGCCTTTGAAGAGAAGCCGCGCGCCGTGCGCCTTGGCGCAGGCGTAGGACAGGCAATCGCCGTAATTCAGGCCGGCCCTGTTCTTGCGGCCTTTGCCGTAGCGCTCGAACGCGGCGACCGCGACGTGGGCGACCTCTTCGGTGATCGGCACGATCGCAACGTTGGCCGCGCGCAGCGCGCGCGTCACCTCGGCATCGGCGGCGGTCGGCGCCAGCCCCGAAAGGGTCGAGAGCCGCATTGACGCTTCGAGAATCACATGGGGGCCGCAGATACGATCCCGCTCCGCCTGGATTTTGGCGGTGAACGCAGAGGCCTCCGGCTCCTCCCGCAGGATCGCAATGACCGCCGACGTGTCGATGAAGATCACTCGTTGCCCCAAAGTTCGTCGATCTCCTGCTTGGTCACCGGCCGCCCGCGCTTGGGATCACCCTTGCGCCTGAGGTCGGCGGCGATCTCGGCGAACACCTCCGCCAGCGGCCGCTCCTCGCGCTTGAGCGCGTCTTCCAGCGCCTCGACCACCGCCCGCGTCATGGTCGTGCCTTTGCGCCTGGCGAGGCGGCGGGCGAGCACCGCGGCGCGGTCGTCGCGGATATGCAGGGCCATGGGCGGGCATCCTCGTGTGTGTAGACGACATATGTACACAGTGTAGATAGTCGGTATATACAATTTTCGGCCGCGCCCGCAATGCCCTGGGGCCCGCTCTATTGGCGGCGGACGCCGCCGGTTCGGCGACACCCGGACGGGCCATGTCATGGTATGGTAGTTTGGATTTTGGAGCTGCCGATGATCGCCGACATTGCGACCCGTCGTGACGAATTGCGGGACTTGTGCCGGCATTTCCAGGTGCGGCGGCTTGAAATATTCGGCTCGGCAGCGCGCGAGGCGGAGTTCGATCCGGCGCGGAGCGATATCGATTTTCTGGTCGAGTTCGAGCCGTTGCAGCCCAGCGCCTATGCCGATGCCTTCTTCGGCCTCAAGGAGGGCTTGGAGCGGCTTTTCGGCAGACGGGTCGATTTGATCTCCCCCGCTTCTATCCGCAATCCCTATTTCCGCCAGGGTGTCGAACGCACCAAGGCCCTGCTTTATGCAGCATGAGACCAAGACGTATCTGCAAGATATTGCGCAGGCGGCCGAACTGATCGCACAGTTCACTGCCGGTGAGACACTCTCGAATTATATGCAAAACGCAATGCTCCGTGCGGCAGTCGAACGACAGTTTGAGGTTGTCGGTGAGGCGCTGAGTCAGCTCGCAAAGCGCGACCCGGCTGTCGCCGCACGCATCGGCGAACACCAGCGCATCATCGCCTTTCGCAATATGCTTATCCACGGCTACAACAATGTAGATGACCTCCTGGTCTGGGGTGTCGTCGAGGGCAAACTCGCCGCCTTGCGACGGGACGTCGCGGCGCTGCTCGCCGAGCCGGAGTAACGATGGCGGCGTCCACCAAATCTGTTGTCAATGCATCGGCGCCGCAATGACCGACCCCGCGCCCCGCTCGTCCCGCCTGCTCGACGCCAACGTGGTCGATCTGATCATCCGGGTGGCGTGCCTGGCGCTGCTCTTGTACTGGACGGCGATGATCATTCTGCCGTTCCTGCCGATCATAGCGTGGGCGGTCATTCTGGCGGTGGTGCTTTATCCGGGCTTTGTGTGGTGCACGACAAGGCTGCGGCTGCCGCCGGTGGCGGCGGCGTTGCTGATGACGGTGGCGAGCCTCGCCGTGCTGTTCGGCCCGATCACTTGGCTGTCGCTCAGCCTGATCACCAGCATCCGCTCGTTCGCCCACCGGCTGCAGGCCGGCGACATTCACATTCCGCCGCCATTCGCCTCAGTCAAAAGCTGGCCGCTGATCGGCGGCCAGGCGTTCCAGCTCTGGCACCAGGCCTCGACCAATCTCGAGGCCCTGCTGCTGCAGATCGGGCCGGAGCTCAAGCCGTTCGCCGGCACGCTCCTGTCGTTCGCCGGCAGCTCCGGGATCAGCATGCTGAGCTTCGTGATCGCGGTGGCGCTGTCGGGATTTCTGTACGTGCCCGGCCCGGCGCTCGCCGACAAGGCGCGCGCGGTGGTGCGCCATGTCGAGGCCAGGCGCGGCGACGAGTTCATGCATCTGACCAGCGTGACGATCCGCAATCTGGCGCGCGGGGTGATCGGCGTCTCGCTGTTGCAGGCGCTGCTGATCGGCATCGGCCTGATCGCCGGCGGCATTCCGGGCGCCGGCCTGCTCGCGCTGTGCGCGCTGATCCTCGGCATTCTGCAGATCGGCACGATGATCGTGGTGCTGCCGGTGCTGATCTTCGCGTGGATGACGATGAGCACGACGGCGGCGCTGATCCTGACGGTTTATCTGGTCCCGGTCGGCCTGCTCGACAACATCCTGCGGCCGATCGTGATGGCGCATGGATTGAAGACGCCGATGCTGGTGATCCTGATCGGCGTGCTCGGCGGCGTGCTGGTGCACGGCATGATCGGCGTGTTCGTCGGCCCGGTGGTGCTGGCGATCGCCTGGGAATTGCTGGCGGCGTGGATGCGGGACCGGCCGGTCGGGGTGGATGAGGCGGGGCCTGCGGGCGGGGCGTAGGCGGGGTGATGCTGCGGTCGTCATTGCGAGGAGCAAAGCGACGAAGCAATCCAGGACGGCTTGCTCAGAGCTGGATTGCTTCGCTTCGCTCGCAATGACGACAGGTCACATATTCGGATAGTTCGGGCCGCCGCCGCCTTCGGGGGGCACCCAGGTGATGTTCTGGTTGGGATCCTTGATGTCGCAGGTTTTGCAGTGGACGCAGTTCTGCGCGTTGATGACGAAGCGCGGCTGCCCGCCCTCCTTGCCGCCCTCCTCGACCCATTCGTAGACGCCGGCCGGGCAATAGCGCGCCGAGGGGCCCGCGTAGACGTCGTGCTCGGAGGATTTCTGCAAGGTCTGATCGCGGACCAGCAAATGCACCGGCTGGTCTTCCTCGTGATTGGTGTTCGATAGATAGACCGACGACAGCCGGTCGAAGGTCAGCTTGCCGTCGGGCTTCGGATAGGCGATCGGCCGGCATTGTGACGCCGGCTTGAGCGTGGCGAAGTCTGGCTTGCCGTGTTTGAGCGTGCCGAACAGCGACAGGCCGATCATGTTGGTCCACATGTCGAGGCCGCCGAGCGCAAAGCCTGCGAGCGTGCCGAATTTCGACCACAGCGGCTTGACGTTGCGCACCGGGCGCAGATCGCGGCCGATCGGCGAGCCGCGCCACGCCGCCTCGTAGTCTGAGAGTTCGTCGTGGGCGCGGCCGGCCCCGAGCGCCGCCGCGATGTGCTCGGCCGCGAGCATGCCGGACAGTACGGCGTTGTGGCTGCCCTTGATGCGCGGCACGTTGAGGAAGCCGGCGCCGCAGCCGGCGAGCACGCCGCCCGGGAACGCGACTCTCGGCACCGACTGCCAGCCGCCTTCGCTGATGGCGCGCGCGCCGTACGAGATGCGCTTGCCGCCCGCGAAGGTGTCTCTCACCAGGGGATGAGTTTTGAAGCGCTGGAATTCCTCGAACGGCGACAGATACGGGTTGGTGTAATTCAGATGCACGACGAAGCCTGCCGCCACCAGGTTGTCGCCGAAGTGATAGACGAACGAGCCGCCGCCGGTGGCATTGTCGAGCGGCCAGCCGGCGGTGTGCTGGACCAGGCCGGGTCGGTGCTTTTCGGGCGCGACCTGCCAGAGCTCCTTGAGCCCGATGCCGAATTTCTGCGGCTGACTGTTTTGCGCCAGGCCATAGCGGGCGATCAGCCCCTTGGTGAGGCTGCCGCGCGCACCTTCGGCGAACACCGTGTATTTGCCGCGCAGTTCCATGCCGCGGGCGAAGCCCGGCTTGTGGTGGCCGTCCTTGCCGATGCCCATGTCGCCGGTGGCGATGCCGGCGACGGCGTCGTTGTCGAACAGCACTTCCGCCGCGGCGAAGCCCGGATAGATTTCGACGCCGAGCGCTTCGGCTTTTTGCGCGAGCCAGCGGCAGACGTCGCCGAGCGAGACGATGAAATTGCCGTGGTTGGACAGAAGCCGCGGCATCAACATGTTGGGCACGCGCACCGCACCCGAAGGGCCGAGCATATAGAAGCGGTCGTCGGTGACGGCGGTCCTGGTGAAAGCGTCCTCGGTGCGCCAGTCCGGCAGGAGCGCGTCGAGCCCGATCGGATCGATCACCGCGCCGGAGAGGATATGGGCGCCGACCTCGGAGCCCTTTTCCACCACGACGACGGAGGTGTCGGGCGCGAGCTGCTTGATACGGATCGCGGCGGCGAGGCCGGCGGGTCCGGCGCCGACAACGACGACGTCGAACTCCATCGCCTCGCGCGCCGGCAATTCCGAACTGCTCATGACTTGCTCCAATTCGCGCAGGACTGTTTCACGCTTTGCGCCGCTCGCCTAGACTAACCACGTTCACTGTGAAATGGCCTTGCTCATGAGTTCCGATCCCCGCGACGCGCGCGAACTGCTCGCCTTCTACCGCGATGCCGGCGTCGATGCGCTGATCGGCGAGGGGCCGATCGACCGCATGGCGGACGAGGTCCCGGCGCCGTCTCCGGCCCCTGCCCCGGCGGCCGCGCCTCGCGACGATCGCACTGCACGATCCGGCCGTCCTGCGGCGGTGGAGCATGAGCCACGCGCGCCGGCGCCGTTGCCGGCGCCCGACGTCGCCGCCGTCGAGGCGCGCGAGGCCGCCAAGAGCGCCAAGACGCTCGACGAACTGCGCGCGCTGCTCGAAGGTTTCACCGGCTGCGGGCTGCGCGCCACCGCGACGCAACTCGTCTTCGCCGACGGCAATCCGCAGGCGCGGCTGATGCTGGTCGGCGAGGCGCCCGGCTATGAGGAAGACCAGAGCGGCAAGCCGTTCGTCGGCCGCTCCGGCAAGCTGCTCGATCTGATGCTGGCGGCGATCGGGCTCGACCGCACCAGCGCCTATATCGCCAACGTGGTGCCGTGGCGCCCGCCCGGCAATCGCACGCCGACGCCGCAGGAAACCGCGATCTGCCTGCCGTTCATCCGCCGCCAGATCGAACTCGCCAATCCGGACGTGCTGGTCTGCCTCGGCGGGCCGTCGATGCAGACGCTGCTCGAAACCCGCGACGGCATCACCCGCATGCGCGGCCGCTGGTTTCCCTACGACACCGGCACGCGCGAAATCCGCGCCATGGCGACGTTCCACCCGGCCTTCCTGCTGCGCAGCCCGTTGCAGAAGCGGCTGGCATGGCGCGATTTCATGGCGATCAGGAAAGCGCTGGCGGCGGCCGTCACCCCATCGCAAACTTGAGGGCGAAGATCACCGCCAGGATCAGCACCGCCGGCTTGGCGTCGGCGAACTTGCCGGCGATGATTTTGGCGAGCGCGTAGGTGATGAAACCGAGCCCGATGCCGGTGGCGATCGAATAGGTCAACGGCATGGTGACGGCGGCGACCACCGCGGGCGCGGATTCGGTGATGTCCTCCCAGTTTATCTCGGCAAGCCCGCGCACCATGATGCAGGCGACATAAAGCAGCGCCGCCGACGAGGCGTAGGCCGGCACCATGCCGGCGAGCGGGGCGAAGAACAGCGCCAAGATAAAGAAGACGGCGACGAACAGGGCCGTGAGCCCGGTGCGGCCGCCGGCCGAGACGCCGGCAGCGCTCTCGATGTAGCTCGTCGTCGTCGAGGTGCCGATCAGCGAGCCGAACATCGCCGCGAAGCTGTCGGCGAGCAGTGCCTGTTTCATGCGCGGCAGGTTGCCGTCGGCGTCGGTGAGACCGGCGCGATGGGTGACGCCGATCAGCGTGCCGGCATTGTCGAACACGTCGACGAACAGAAAGCTTAAGATCACGATCAGGAACGAGCCTTCGGCGATGCGCGAGAAATCGAGCTTGAGGAAGGTCGGCGCGAGCGACGGCGGCATGGCGACGACGCCGGAGAATTTCGCCAGCCCGAACGGCAGGCCGATAACGGTGACGATGAGGATGCCGATCAGCGTGCCGCCGATGATGCGCCGGTAGTTGAGCGCCGTGATCAGCACCAGGCCGAACAGGCACAGGATCGCCGCCGGATTGCGCAGATCGCCGAGCGTCACCAGCGTCGCCGGGCTCGCCACCACGATCTTGGATTCTTCGAGCGCGATGATGCCGAGAAACAGGCCGACGCCGGCCGAGATGGCGAGCTTCAGGTTCCGCGGGATCGAATTGATGATGTATTCGCGGATGCGAAACACCGAGATGAGAAAGAAGATCACGCCCGAACAGAACACCGCGGCGAGCGCCTGCTGCCAGGTGTATTTCATCGTCAGCACGACCGTGAAGGCGAAGAAGGCGTTGAGCCCCATGCCGGGCGCGAGCGCGATCGGATAATTGGCGTAGAGCGCCATCACCAAGGTCGACACCGCGGCGGCGATGCAGGTGGCGACGAACACCGCGCCCTTGTCCATGCCGGTGTTGCCGAGGATCTGCGGATTGACGAATACGATGTAGACCATGGTCAGGAACGTGGTCAGCCCGGCGACGAATTCGGTGCGGACGTTGCTGCCTGATGCAGAAAGACCAAACAGGCGTTCCAGCAAAGGCTGCGGCGCCTGTTTATCAGTTGATTGCTTGCCGGCGGCGACATCACTCATGGCATTCCCCCTCAGCGCTTGGCCGCCGATTATAAGTCGCGGTTGCGACCGAACGCGTCAGGGCGCGGGCCGCTGCACGGCGGTAATCCACATGAATCCGTAATGAGCGGCGCCGCGCCGGCTTTTCCTACGGCTTCGGCTTCGGCTCCGCCGCTGCCGCGGGCTGCGCCGGCCGGATCATCCCCCAGCCGACGCGCAACAGCGGCATCCGGCCCTGGATGCGGCGCTCGAACACTTGCGGCACTTCGGGGACCAGATCGGGGAACAGCGCCTTGATGCCCGGCGGCGGCGCCGGGTTGGTATCCGGCGTGATCCACAGCACCACGGCACCATTCCGGCGGATGGTGTCGGGCGTAACCGACGGCGAGCGCGCCGGATCATCCTCGAAATAAACACTCGGGCGGCTCGGCGCGGCCAGCGCGACGATGGTCGCGGTGCTGATTTCACCGGTGACGACGGCGAGCGGATGCCCGGTCCGGCTGGCGAATGTCGTGGCGAAGAAACGGCCCATCGCCGAAGCGGGCTCGGCGACCGTCAGATCGGTGCCGAGCGTCCACGGCAGCGCGATGATCACCGCCGGCACCATGAGGGCCGGCACGAGCAGAAGCCCCGCCCAGGCAAAGCCGAGAATGCGCTGGTGATAAAGGACGATGACGTCGCCGGCGACGACCACCAGTGCCAACGCCGACAGCGCGACCAGCGGCGCGACGCCGCCGATCGGCAAGGTCCGACCGAGCAGCACGGCCACAATCGTCGACAGCAGCGCCGGGACGACGCCAAACACCTTGACGAAGCTGCGGGCAAAGTCGTCGACAGCGCCACGCTTGAGTGCGGGCAACGGATCGGTGCCAGTTTTCGGCCAGCCGGCCGCCAACCCAACAAGGATCACAAGGCCGGCGTGGGCCAGCGCCACCATGGCGATGAGCCGCAGCCATGACACCGTATTCTTGCCGGCGACGCCGGCATCGCGCAGCCGCTCCATGATCGGCGTCAGACTGTCGCTCGCGCCCTCAAGCCAGAGCAGATGAACAAACAGCACCCCGACCAGAACCACGATGGCGATCCACGGCCCGATCCGCTCGAGCGCCGCGCGTCCGCGCGCGGTGAAGACCGTGAACAGGGCGAGCGGACCGAGCAGAATGAGCGCCGCTTCGCTGGTGAGGAGAAGGAGCGCACCTGCGCCGGCAACGCCGTACCACGATTGCCGCCGGCCCTGCGTCATGCCTTCCCAATAGAACAGCAGAACGAGCGCCCACAGCGCCGTGGCCAAAACCGGCGGTCCGAAATCCGGCGACGGCACCGTGAACGGCGAGATGCCGACCATGAGCAGCACCGCGATGACGGCCTGCGCCGGGCCGACGATCGCAGTGCCGAGCTTGAACACGGCCCAATAGGTCGTGACCACGCAAAATTGCGCCAGCACATAGACGCCGAACAATCCGCCGATGCGAAACGCGATTTCGGCGAGCCAGAAGGCGAGCGGCGGACCGACGTCGCTATCGAACTGGAATTCATGGCCGATGGCGAGCACCTGCGCGAGTTCCGCAGGCGGCGCCGCATAGAACAGCATCGGCACCAGGATCCACAGCACCGCCTGCCCCAGCGTCGCCAGCCAGAACACCAGCACCGGCCGCGAGCGGATCGCTTCGAAATAGAGAGGGACGTAGAACATCGGGCTCTTCAATGTCATTCCGGCCGAGCGAGCGCAGCGAACGAGAGCCGGAATCCATATCCACAGTTCGGCGAAATTGGCACCATAGTGCTCGGTGCCGCAAGTTTCGTGAGTATGGATTCCGGGCTCGTGGGCCGACCGGCCCACGCCCCGGAATGACGCCGGGTTAGAGCGGCAGCGCGTCCACGATCGCCTCGGCGGCCTCGCGGTCGACGAGGCCCAGCGCGATCGCCACCGGCGAGAACGAGCGGCGGTGGTGAATGGTCGGGCCGAGCCGCGTCAGTGCGGCGCAATGCTCCGGCACGCTGTAGCCCTTGTGCTGCTCGAAGCCGTAGCCGGGATGTGCGGCACCGAGACATGTCATCAGCCGGTCGCGCGTCACTTTGGCGACGATCGAGGCCGCCGCGATCGAGGCGACGAGCCCATCGCCGCCGATCACCGCCTCGCAATCGCAGCCGCAGGCGATACGGTCGCGGCCGTCGACATAAACCAGCCGCGGCTTGACCGGCAGCGCCGCGACGGCGCGCGCCAGCGCCCACAACGAGGCGCGCAGAATGTTGTCGCGGTCGATGCGCGCCGGCGGGGCCATCGCCACCGCGACCTGCGCGCGCGCGCAGATGCGCTCGTACAGCACTTCGCGACGCTCGGCCGTCAGCTCCTTGGAATCGTCGAGGCCACGCGGCACGTCGTCAGGATTGAGGATCACGGCCGCGGCGACGACCGGACCCGCGAGCGGTCCCCTGCCCGCTTCGTCGCAGCCGGCGATCGGCCAGACGCCGCGCTTGAGCGCGGCGCGCTCGCGACGAAACGTCGGGCGCGTCTTTTCTTCTCCAAGCGGCAGGCGCGCCGGCGGTTCCTTGCGGCCAGTTCCGTTTCGACCACTTTCATTTCGACTCATGGGCCGCATCATGACCACGCCACGGCGCGTGTCGCAATGTCGAACGATTGCGCCGGAGAATTACGGGGAGAACGCGCCGAGTCCGCTCTGAGAGGACAACGGACATCAATGGACCGTCTGACTATGTCGGCGAAGTGCCACAAGCTGCCGTAAGCAGTTGCAGCAACATCACTCTTACTCGATCACCTCGTCAGCGCGGGCTAGGTTCGCAGGCTATATACAGCCGAAATCTCTCGCCCAGCGCTCGATCTGCTTTGGTAGATACTCGACTTGGTCGATCGTAATAAAATATTCCGGCCGCTGACCGCCGGTAAGGCTGATATATCGCAGCACTAAATCCTTGAGCCGGCCTTGCTCTTTGATTGTGTCTTCACCAGCGACCAGTTGGTGCAACGTGGCATTAGTGTCCTTTGTGATCTCCGACATTATGCTCTCAACGCTGCGGGCGTTATGTCTGTTATTCACCAATCTCAGACAGCTGAGCATCGTACTCGCCAAGGCACAAACGTGTCATCGCTTGGATGGTGACGCCGGGAACGTGCGCAGCTAACACATCATTACCAGGCTTCATTTAATTTGATCTTGTCCGTAACCCGTTTGATTGATTTGCCCAGCTATTGCAGCCAGCCGACGGCATCGGCTGCATGGTCTAACACGGACCATCCCGCGGGAGGTTGCGACTCGGAACTACGACAGGAAATTCCAGTTATCGGATTGTCATTCGGCGTTTCATTCGAGGTTTCCTCCGCGCAATGAATCCTCCCACACCAGAACTTCGACCGCCTGCACCAGTACCGCAACCGCGCCCGCTCAGGCCATTCGCGCTTCTGAAAACTCTTCGGAAGAACGCGCTCGAATGCTGGACCCAAGCTCATTTCGAAGAGCCGATCGTGTTAGGTGGATTTCCATTCGCCAAGGTCGCTGTGGTGAGCGATCCGACGGCGGTGCGCCGGATTTTGGTCGAGGATCAGTCGGCCTATCACAAGAGCACCCTTGAGCGGCGCATTCTTTCGGCGAGGTTGCGCAATGGTTTGGTCGCCGTCGATGGAGGGCAATGGCAGCGGCTGCGACGCACTCTGGCCCCGATGTTCGGGCGCAAGACGATCGCGGCCTTTGCGCCGGCCATGATGGACGTGATCGAGGCCATGCTGCACCGCTGGCGTAGCCGCCCGGATGGCAGCGTCGTCGTAATCAAGACCGAAATGCTACGGCTCGCGCTCGACAGTCTGCTGCGCTGCATCTTCGCCGATGGGCTCGGCGATCCGGACGCCGTCGCGGCCGCGACGGTACGCTACTATTCGGTGTGCGGTACGATGGATCCGTTCGACGTGTTGGGATTTCCTGATTTTATTCCGCGGCTGACGCGCCTGCGGGAGCGACCGATCATGCAGGAGTTTGATGAAGGCCTGAATGAAGCCATTCGCGAGCGGCGGCGCCATCTCGCCGCACATCCTGAGGCCCCGCAGGACATGCTTGGCGCCATGTTGGCCGCCAGGGATCCTGAAACCGAGGAGCCCATGACCGAGGCTGAGGTGAAGGACAATGTCATGACCTTCATTTTCGGCGGCCAGGAGACGACATCGAGCGCGCTGACCTGGGCACTGTATCTCCTGTCTCAATCCACCGAATGGCGCGAGCGTGTCATTGCGGAAGCCGACCGCGTTTCCGACTCGCCTCCCGAGACTGCTGTTGAGGCCCTGATCGAGACACGCGCGGTGGTCGAGGAAGCGCTGCGGCTGTATCCACCCATTATCGCTATCACACGCAACGCGGCTCGCTGCACCGAGATTCTTGGCAACACCATCGAGCGCGGCACGCTGGTCGTCATGCCACCCTACGTGATACATCGCCATCGGCTGTTATGGCGAGAGCCGGACCTGTTCGATCCGCGGCGTTTCCTGCCAGGCGCTTCCGAAACAATCCCGCGTTATGCTTATCTGCCGTTTGGGATGGGACCGCGAATGTGTGTGGGCGCGGGTTTCGCTATGCAGGAAGCAACGCTCGCGCTAGCGGCGATTATGCGACAGTTCGTACTTGAGCTGGCCCCGGGTGAAAGCGTCTGGCCGGTGCAGAAAAATTTTACGATGCGGCCACGCGATGGCCTGTCCATGAGGGCCACGCGTCGGACATCACAGACGAACGCGTTGCGCCATCCCGGCGTCGTCGCTGGTCATGGATGAAATTGCCGCAGTAGCGTCCGCGCCTGCCGGTAACGGCACAGGCGGACGGCCTACGCCGCGCAGCAGGCGGGCGCCGATTGGAACGCTGCAGACCGCCGCACTGGCCGCCCAGCTCAAAACCAGCGTGATGCTGAACACCATCACGGTCTTAATCAGCGCGAATGCCGCGACCCCAAGTAAAAGATATTGCGCCCACAGCACGAACATATAGTGGAAGATGTAGATGCCGTAGCCGTTCTCGGCGAGGCTGCGCAGAGCCGGCCGCCGCATGCCGGCAAAGCGAAGAAATCCGCCCACTGCGCTGAAACATGCGCATGCCACGAACAGTACGGTAGCGAGATCGGCCGCAATCTGCCTCCCCGGCAGCCTCGGCAGCAAGCCTTTCACTACCATCGCCATGGCGAGAAGCCACACGACGAAAACCGCGAGCGTTGCGACCATCCACCGGACAGCATGTCGCGCCAGCATCCCGTCGGGGTCAAGCAGTCCGGAGTCGACGCCGGCCGCTCCGACAATCAGCCCCGTTAAAAAATAGATGACATATTGCGGCGCAAAGCTCAGTTGAAACGCAAATGGCCCGAATTCCGTCCATTGCCACGGCGTAAAAGTGCCGGCCATTGGTAAGTAGGTCAGCGCCGAGATGCCGATCAAAGCGATGAAAAAACGGCCGGGCCTCACGTTTGCCGTCACGGCGAGACACGCCATCGCGTCTATCGCCTGCGGCGTGAGCCGGTAAAGTGCAGCCGCAATGCCGTCGAGCAAAAGCAAATACCACAGGAACCACATCGGACCATTCGGCCAGAACGGCAACGCCAGCAAATGTTGCCAAAACGCCAAGGGGCTTGGGTCGATCGCGGTGACGCGGTAGACGGCATAATACGCCGCCGGCATCAGTACACACGTGCCGAGCAGAAAGGGCACTCCCAAGCGCAGCGCGCGGCCTTGCAGAAACGCCGCCGGCCCTTTGCGTCGCAGACTGGGCCAAACGAATACGCCTGACAGGAAAAATAGCAACTGCATCAAATAGAGAAACTGGAATGCAGAGAATAGATCGAGCGGCAGCCAGCGACTGCCATCGACGATAGGAGTCGCCATCCAATCGTAAGGCGGACTGTCGAACAGCGGTTCCGCGGCAGGCAGCGATTGGAGATACGCCATGCAGGAGTGAAACGCCACCACCATGACAACGACGAACCCCCGCAGATTTTCAATGGCAATACTCGATCTGGACATTAGCCATTTCTCGCCAATAGCGTCGCAGGGGCTTTCTCACTCTCCGCCTTGATTCGCCTGCTCAGTCGGAATTTTGATTGGACCGTCGTGATGAAACACGCCGACAGGCACTATTGGTGGGCTTTCACGCGATGCGCATTGGTCGATCAAAAGCAACACTTCGTTTGTGCACATGACGTCTGCTGACATAACCAGCATATTGCCCAACGCCGCATTGTGTTCGCTGTCGTCGAGTGCGGCAGTTGCATCACAGACAAATATGACCTTATAGCCGAGCGACAGTGCATCTCGCGCTGTCGACTCGCAACAGATGTTCGTCGGGGCTCCGGTAATAATGAGCGTGTCGATTTGAAGCGTCCGAAGAGCAACATGTAGCGGAGAGGATTCAAGTGACAGTGCGCTGAAATGACGCTTAGGCACCTTTAGGTCACGTGGGTCCAACGCGAGCGCAGGCCACAGGGCGTGGGTCTGGCTACCAACGCTAAAGAACGCTCTGATCCTGTCATGCGCATCGGCCGAGAATGACCAATAATTGGAGGAAGTCTTCGCTTCGGCGCCGTCGGCTGAATTTTGCACATAGACCACGCGCCCGGCCGCTGCGCGCAGCGCTTTGCTAATTTTATTGATGTTCGGAACAATCTCTCGTGCGGTGGGTATTTCAAGGGGTTGATGAGGCGCAAGGAACGCGTTCTGCATATTGATAACAATGTGGGCGGCGTTCAGCGGTTTGATGCTGTCAAAGGCGCGGAAATTGGGACGGAGCGCAAGCACCCGACTGGTCGCAGAGCGCGGCAGGCAAATCTTGTGCATGAGACCAGCACCGCCCAAAAACACATGCGTGTCGGAAAGGAACTACCCTACTTTCGTTTTGTTCCGATCGGCAGTGCATGGAGAGTGATCTCCGCCGACCGAAGTCGTCGCGATCAAGCGTAATTCGTTTGTTAACTAATAAACACTTTTACCAGACGACCGATAACTCATTGGCGCACTCTAACGGCCCTGCAAAGCCCTAATACCAACGCGTGATGGAACGATTGCGCACAATAGCCCAGTTTTCTCAGAATTAGACCTAAGTAGCGGTACGCCACTTTGCAGGGAGTTCACCACGGTTGCGACGATACAGAAGGATTCTTCTTCGGTGTACACGATCAGACTGGTCTCCGAGCGGCGGCAGTGTTGGTCATTTCGCCATTCGCGGCGCTGTCGGCAGCATTGCCCCGTTGAAGCCGCACCATGGGTGCCTCGCCTACCGTCTCGACGCTCCATTTTTTGCCATATGGGACCGTAGTGCACGTGCTTGATAGCGTGAGCCCGAAGTCCGGCCCCAATAGCCGGCGCACCCGCAGCATTTCCGAGCGCGCGATGAATGCATCGAACGACACACGAAGGAGGCGCGACAATTGAGAGGGCCGCGCGACGAGATCACGGATAACTGCCGCGCCGTTGACCCGAGCACCTGCACCCATTCCGCGCAGCGCGGCAGGAGGTATGGGACAATCGACTGTATCAACGATCACGCGCAACGCCGTGGATGCAAGGCCGTGAGTGGCGGCAAGGCGAGCTACGAGGTGAGACTCCATGTCGACCGCAACCGCGCCCGTGGCGTGGTGCAGCCCACACTTGGCTGTCGGTTCCGCTATGGCAAAATCGACACCAAGGATAGGAGCGTAACTCGCTGCCGGGATTGCGTCACACAGTTTGCGGGACCACGCGGCGTCAGTCGCACGTGTCCCTGCTTGCTCGACAATTGCCGATGCAACCACCCAGTCACCGGGGCATAGGCCAGGCACTAATCCCCCAGCGACGCCAAAACTGATGATGCCTCGACAACCCCGCCGCGCTGCGTGTTTGACTGCTGAGGGCAATTCCCGGTGGTGATCGCGGGAGAAAACCAGAACGCCAGGTCCGGCAACGATCTTGGCTTCAAAAGCCATGCCCACGCAGGCAATAACTAAACGATCTTCCTGTTCGAGCGCACAATTGTCAGATTGCTCGGCGTATTCGCGGTCAGACAGAAAAACCTCCGCGAAGCCCAGACTGTCAGAACGCGCTTTGGGTATCATAGGCGCACTTTGCTTTCTACTCGATCAGTTGTAAGGCAGCACTTTCGCCAAATGATTTGGCGTCAAAGCAGAGCGGCGTCGTCACTGTTGCTGTCATATCTATGGCGCAGAACGATTAATGGAGCAGAAAATCTAAGACCATATCTTGAACCCGCCGATCGGTAACTAGTTGCTCGTGGCCAACGTTCACGAAGCGCGTCTCGGCCACCGACTGGAGCCGGTTTGGTAAAGTGGCGGATTCCACGGTCACGTTTCTATCTCCGTCCTTGAGCAATTGTTCCACAGGCAGTCCGAAGCGATTGGGGTTATCGGAGCTGAAAATGAAGTTCAATTCACCGCCGGATGGTCTGTAATAAGCCGCGTCTTCAGTTGGCGTACCCTGTCCGATCACGTTGAAGATGCGAATTATCGGTGCCGGGCTGTCGGATCTTTCCGAGAATTGAAGTCGATCGCCGAATCGCTTGGCCGACGCCAGTTGTTCGTGAATGAAGGTAGCTCGATTGGAGCGAATCGCCTTCGGCACGTTCCGCTTCGCCATGAGACCCAAGTTCCAGGTTATCCAGAATTCGGGATCAAGCGCGGAGACGGTCCACTCGCGACCCGTCCGGTTGTTATAAAGGTGGATTGGAGCGAAAGGCAGTGAATGATAATTCGAAGGATAGGATCCGACCGCCTCCGTTGGAAATAGCCGCGAAATAATGGGCAGACCAATTCCACGAATCAAATTTCTAAACATGATGAAGCCGCCCTGAAAGGGAGTTCCCAACAAGGCAATCTTCCGAACGTTTCGGGCTCCCGACCAATCGAGGGCAGCGCTCTCCGGCGGCTGGATTCCGTAGCCTAGATAGTAGGCCGCGACGACTCCTCCGTAACTGTGAGCCACAATGTTGATTTGCGTAAAGCCTTCCCTCCGCAACCTGCTGACCGCCGCTCCAACTATCTGCACGGCGAGATAAGGGCCGTGTCGCCAATCATAACCAACCGGGACTATTGTGTGGTTGGGGAGGGATTCAAGCTTGCGGATCAGCGTTGCATAAACATCGACAGTGAACAGACCTGGAATAACCTTTACGTCGCGAAGAATCCCGTCCGCTTCGACTTGTGGGCCCGGTGGCGTTCCAAGCTTCCCGTGATAGAGCGCCAAGACGCTGGGCCTTAGTGCGGCCTGCGCTAGGTTCATGTAAATACGTCGGCCGGTCTGAACGTCGCGAAGCTCGCTCCCAAGATATCCGGGCAAGAGAATCGTGGCGGACCGTTGCGCCTCTCCACAAAGGCGTTCCTCCGGCGGAATCATCGCATCGCGCCGCTCGCTATCTGTCTCCAACGAACACCTAAAGGGGTCGCATCGAGCTTCGCTACTGCTGATTTGAATTGTCTGTCCCTTCTGGTGCCGCGCGCAGGATATGGAAATCAGTATATCCCTCTCGAACGTCCACCCCTCCTATCCCTATAGATAACAGTTGCATCCGCGCGGATATGGTCGTGAAACAAATTGCTGCCTTTGGGGAACTAGCTCTTTAGGACTATTGTTGTGCTGTCGTAGCTCGCCCCACGCTCTCTTCGAACGCACGCCTCGGAAACGTGGAGCGAATCTCGCCGACAATAATTGCTGAAAACTCTATTCGAATGGAGCCGTTGAGATGTCGATCGTCTTCACGCTCGCGTCGCGAAATCTTTTTCACGATCGGCTGCGTTTTGCGGCCGCACTAATTGGAATTGTCCTCTCTATAGTTTTGGTGACCGTGCAAATTGGGCTCTACTTCGGCTTCTCTCGTATGGTTACGATCATGATTGACCACGCCGGCGCCGATCTGTGGATCGTTCCCAAAGGCGTCAGATACTTCGAAGACCTCCCGGTGTTGAACGCTGGATTGCAGAGCCAACTGTTGAGGACCAATGGCGTAGCCAAAGCTGCGCCCTTGGTGGCCGGCTATTCTGCTTGGAAAAATCCAGATGGGCCCATGATTCCGATCTTTGTTGTTGGGTCAGACTTTACCATCGGCGGACTATACCCCTGGAACGTCGTCGAGGGCTCGGGCGATAGTTTGGCTAAGCCAGGAACCGTGGCGATCGACCAAGTGTATTCCGATCGGCTTGGCGTGAAAGATGTCGGCGCGAGCACGCAGATCCATGGGCAGTCGGCGGCAGTTGGCGCGATTACGAATGGCATTCGTTCTTTGACTATGATGCCCTATGTGTTCGCGGACCTTAGCACTGCACGGTCGTACATAGGGCTGTCGCCGGCCTCTGTGAGCTACTTTCTTGTGCACGTTGAGAAGGGTTTTGATATCGAAGCCGTGCGTCGCGATATCATCGCAAATCTGTCGAGCATCGCGAAAGTCAATGTTCTTACTCCTGATCAATTCCGCGCTCAAAGTCGGTCATTCTGGCTGTTCGAAACGGGCGCCGGCGTGGCGTTGGTGGCGGGTGCCGTGCTTGCCGTCATTGTAGGAACCGCAATCGTCGCGCTGACGCTCTACTCCAGTACTAAGGATCACCTGTACGAGTTCGCCACTATGCGCGCGATGGGTGCCACTAATCATTACATTTACACCGTAATCATCTACCAGGCGCTGCTAAATGCCGTCATCGGATTTGGCATTGCCGCCGTTATCGGACTTGCATTGGTTCATTTCACTGCAAATACCGCTTTACAGATTGTAATAACGAATAATCTGCTGATTGAAATATTCATTCTCACGGTAATTATGTGCATTGCTTCAGCTCTTGCTGCGATCATTCGCGTCGTTCGCACCGATCCCGTGATTGTGCTTAGCCGATGACTGAGCCCTTCATCGAGGCTGAGCATGTCTGCAGGACTTACGGCAATGGACCCACACGGGTAGAGGCGCTCAAGGATATCAGTCTAGCTCTGGCTGGCGGTAAACTGACCGTGTTGATGGGGCCTTCTGGCAGCGGCAAGACTACCCTTCTTTCAATCCTTGGCTGCATGCTCGCTCCCACAACGGGAACGGTGCGGGTCTGCGGTGAATCAGTTAGTGAAGCGCGGCCGGAAACACTTGCAAAGATCCGTCGACAACATCTCGGCTTTGTCTTCCAATCTTATCACCTCTTTTCAACTCTTACGGTCGCGGAGAACGTAATGCTGTCTCTCGATTTACGCGGTGAGCGCGGACCTGCCGCATTAGCTAAGGCCGAGGCGGCAGTTGCGAGCCTGGGCTTGAGTTCGAAAATGAGGGTATTTCCCCGTCAACTAAGCGGGGGCGAGCAACAGCGTGTTGCAATTGCGCGCGCCATTGTTGCCGAGCCAATGGCCATACTCGCCGACGAGCCCACTGCCTCGCTGGATGCCGCTAATGGGCGCGCCACCACTGCGATACTCTCTGCCATTGCCAAGAAGCAAGGCCGTGCCGTGCTGGTGGTGACACACGATCAGCGTGTTTTTGAATTTGCTGACAGGATCATATACATCGAAGATGGGGTGCTTACACGCGATGAGCGCGTTCAATACCAAGTGCGGCTAGCCAGCGGCGAACGTGACGTTCCGGTTCCTGATCTGCCACGATCGCCCCCAAGGCAGAACTTACCGGGACGATGATCAATCTACGCCGCTAGAACCCGACACAACGCAATGCGCCATCCGCTTTGCCCCGTCCCGGGTGGATGCCATCTACGCGCCGGAGGCTAACCGCTAGCATCGCCGTGGCAGGCTGGGCAGTGCTGCCTTCCAAAGCTGGGGCGCTGCGCCAATCCATTTGGGCGAGCGTTGTGCGGCACAAAAGAATGACGCCGTTCATGTCGGTTGAGGGTCACGAGCGCCGCTCTGACATGGCGACGCCATGTCGGCTTTGGCCCTCCATAGCTGCCACGGAGCGGACATCGTCAACTGACGAGACGTCAACTGCTGCCGTGAGCAGCTGCGGCAAGTCGGTACGCACGGTGGCAGCAGCCGACGCGCGAGGAATTGGCACGCGACTGCTTATGAGACCGCTTGCGGACGATCAGCCATTGTCAAATGGCCGGTCGTATCTGAACCTATCGGTGACGGCGGCTGAGCCAGCGCGGAACCACGATCGGAGGCACTGGCACTCGGTGCAAACGACGCCATCGCCTGTGCAAGCTGGCCGTTCGCTGCGGCGGCTCCGGGTGGCGGATCGGCGGCAATGCCGGCGACCGACCATTCCAAGCCGACCTGCCCCATCGGGGCCGCAGTGGTGAGCTGGTTGTTGGCGATATCGTAGACCTCGAACGCGCCGGTATTGCTGTTGCGCATCAGCATGTCGCTTGAGCCCGCGCCATTGATCGACCCGAAGCCGACCACCGACCATTCCAAGCCGACCTGTCCCATCGGGGCCGCCGAGGTGAGCTGACTGTTGCTGATGTCGTAAATCTCGAACTGTCCGGTATTTTTGTTGCGCATCAGCATGTCGGATTCGTTGGCGTTGCCGGAGAAATCGCCGAAGCCCGCCACCGACCACTCCAGTCCGACCTGCCCCATCGCCGCTGCCGAGGTGAGCGTGTTGTTGCTGATGTCGTAAATCTCGAACTGTCCGGTATTTTTGTTGCGCATCAGCATGTCGGTCTCGTTCGGCCGTGTCGAGAAATCGCCGAAGCCCGCCACCGACCATTCGAGACCGACCTGCCCCATCGGCGCCGCAAAGGTGATGGCGTTGTTGGCGAGGTCGTAAATCTCGAATTGTCCGGTATTGCTGTTGCGCATCAGCATGTCAGTCTCATTGGCGCGCGATGAGAAATCGCCGAAGCCCGCGACCGACCACTCCAGCCCGACCTGCCCCATCGGGGCGGCGCCGGTGATGGTGTTGTTGCTGACGTCGTAAATCTCGAACGCCCCCGAGTTGCTGTTGCGCAGGATCATGTCGGGATTATTCGGAGCATTGAACGCGCCGACGCCCGCGACCTGCCACTCCAGGCCGACCTGGCCCAGAAAGCCGGCGCCGAGAATGGAGTTGTTGCCGAGATCGTAAATCTCGTAATCGCCATTGTTGCCGTCGCGCATGATCATCGCCGCGGTGGTGCCCGCCGGCGGCGGCGCGTTGGGCGGCTGCGCCACCACCGTGATCGACGTGCCGCCGTTGTTGTCGCTCGCCGCGTTGAACTGCTGCGGCCCGAAATTGCCGCTGAGATTGAACGAGGCCAATGTGGTGCCGCTGCCGCTGACGAGCGACACCACGCCGCTGCCTGCGCTGGTCTGCGACCACACCGCATGATCGCCCGAGGCGAAGGCGTGGAAGCCGATGTCGATGCTGTCCGCGCCGATGGCCATGCCGGCAACGCTGCCGCCGAGCTGACTGGCGCCGGTGTCGAAGCGCAGCGTCTCCGAGCCGGTATCCGCAAACGTCACAGTGCCGGCAACCGAACCGCCGCTGCCAAGTTCGAGCGTACCGGCCTGGATCGTGGTGCCGCCCGTATAGGTGTCGTGGGCTGTAAACTTCACCGTGCCGGAGGCATTGATGACGACGCTGCCAGTGCCGGCGCTGAAATTCTCCGCTGTGGGATTACCGGACTGGTCGGTGATCACGTCGGCGACGAGCGTTGTCTGTCCGGCCGCGGCGCCGAAGGTGGCGGTGTTGTTGCCCTGAATGAACAGCGCGCCGCCGAGCGCGTCGCCGTTGCCGCCATGCTGAGCGCCGGCACTGCCGCCGGTGCCGCCCTGGAGCGTGGCCGCGCCGAGGCTGGTTGCCTGGAGACCGCCGCCCTGGATGGTGAGCGCACCGCCTTGCTGCACGAAAATGTCGCCACCAGCACCGAGCCCACCGCCCCCATCCCCGTTGGCCGAGCCGTTGCCGGCGCCAAATCCGCCGCTGCCCACACCAAAGGAAATGCCGCCGCCGCCGCCGCCGCCGAAGCCCCCGCCGCTGCCGCCGCCGAAATTGGCACCGCCTCCGCCGCCGCCGAAGCCGCCGGGGTTGCTGGAGCCGGAGCCTCCGCCGCTGCCCCCGCCGAAGCCGCCACCTACTCCACCATGACCGGCACCGTAGACGCCGTTAGTACTTCCGCCGCCGCCGCCGCCGCTGGCCCCACCGCCGCCAGCGTTAAGGCCACCACCTGCGCCACCACCGCCAGCACCCTGCACGATGCCGGCACCGCCCGTGTTAGAACCGCCGGCACCACCAAGAGCCGTAACGCCGATGCCACCACCGCCACCGTTGCCGGCGCCACTGCTGGCATCGCCGCCAGCGCCGCCAAGACCACCGCCGCCGCCGAAAAAACCAGAACCTGATGACGAGCCGCCATTGCCGCCAATGGCGCTGTCATTGCTGAATTGCACGCCGATCAGCGTGGCGCTGCCGGTGGATGCGACGAACAGCCCGCCGCCAAGTCCGGCGCCACCACCGCCGCCAGCGTCGCCGCCGCCGCCGCTGTTGAACTCGCCTGCCGTCATGTTGGTCAGCGTCAGGTTCTCCAGCGTGACGCTGCCGCTGTAGACGAAGAAGCCGCGCTCCAAATCCTGGCCGTTTATGGATTGGACCTGCGCGCTGGTGCCGCCCGCGTTCATGCCCTCGATGGTGACCGAGGAGCCGGAGTTGAGGTTGATCGCCTCGAGCACGCTGAGACTGATCCCCGCCGTGACCTTGATCGTGTAGCTGGTGTTGGTCGCCGCGTCGGCGCCGCCGGCATCGATGTCCTTGATCGCGGTGTTGAGCGAGTTGAAGTCGCTCGCGGTGAAAGTCGTGGTGATCGGCACGATGTACCCTCGTTGTTATGCGGCGCCCTCAGCGCGTCGTCGGTTGCGCACGTCGACCGCTCCGGCGGACTGCAATCGTCCACCGTGCTCAAAAACAGTCATTTCGCCTGGATTTGCTGGCGCCGCGCAGCCCCGGGCATCGGCATTGCATGACGCGGTCCAGAAGACGGCCCGCGAAGTCGGATTCTCCGCTACGACTTCTTCAGGGATATCGCCCCATGAAGCACCTTAAAGCGGCACGTCTTTGTCGCTCATCCGAAGATTATTCGAATAAAGTTCCAGTTCGCAAGCGGAACGTGATGGTGCGGCCGGGGTGCCCGATGCCGCCTTTGCGTTGCATCGATCGGAGGCAGACAACCGACGCTCCGGGCCATCCACGCCGCGTTGGCATGTTTGCGCCATGTCCGCTTGCCACCCGATCGCGATCGTACAGCCGGAACGGAAATGTCGTTCGGTGCCGATAACCTCTGTAGCTCAATAGATGCGCCGGCCCAGCAGGCGACTCCTCGCTGCCCCTGAACCGGCGCGACCTCTAAACGTCAGTGATGATCGCAACGGTCGTCGTCGCCTAAGCGGCCAAACATGCAGCGCACATCAGTGCCCGGCGTAAACGACACGCCGCGCAGCACTTCGCCGAAGCCCGCCGATTTCACCGTCGCAAAACTCTCGCCGGCCGGCAGCGCGCCCGCCGACAGCGCGTCGGTGATCATGACCAGCTTGTTAGGATCGGCACCCTGGTCGCCGCTGCCGCTGACCGTCGAGGTGACGGCCCAGATCGTGGCGGTGCCGTCCTTGTTGACGCGGCCGGTGATATTACGGAGGCCGTCGGTGGCCGGTGACCAAGGAAGGTTCTTGTTCGCGGCGTTGTTGCCGGTGGGATAGCCGGAAACCGTATAGGGCGTGCCGAGATCGAGTCCCGCCTGAATTACGTAAGCTAAATTCCACTTCGTGCCGTCAAAGGTCCACTTCTGCAAACCTGCCAGGGTCTGCGTGGCGGCGGCCGTGTATATGCCTGACGCGAACGTATTGGTGCCGTTGCCCTCGTCTGCGACATAGAGGGTGGTGGCGTTGGCGAACCAGATGCCGAACGGGAACGCGGTCTTGCTCTTGGTTGCGGTCGGCAGACCGTTGAGAATGCACATGTTGTATGGAACCACGCCCTCGGTCTGAAGCTGTGACGCATCATAAGAGATCGGAGACAGCGGCAGTGTCGCCGATAATGCCGGAATGCCGCTACCGCTCGGGCAGGCCGCCGGCACGCCCGAATTGAAACCGCTGTTGTCGATGAAATAGACGGTGTTGACGCCATTTCCTCCGCTGCCCTTCGTCAAGTAGACGACGTTGTTGAAGATGGTGAGGCCGCGGAAATTGGTATCCTTGCCGACCTTGTCGAGTGACTTGCCGAGCTGGGTGATGCTGAAACTGCCGACCGGCGTCGGGTCGCCCGGCGACTGGGCGACGAGCGCACGGTCAGCCGCGGTCATGATCTGCGCGCCGGCGCCGATGATGATGCCGTTCGGTTGCGGATCGCTGCCGTTGCCGGCATTGCCCGCCGTATAGACAAGGCGCTCGTGATCGTTCGCGTGCTCGATCGCGGCACGGCCGTTGTTGCCGCTGTAGGCGTTGGTTTTGGTGAAGCGAAAGTGGCCAGACTGGTCCAACTCCGCGACGACGCGATAAGCGGTCTCGTTGACCGGATTGGTGGAGTTGGGGTCAGCCGGCGTGTTGGAATTCGAAATATCGAGCGCGTCCACCGGCGACAAGTAACCCATAAATGTTACCACCCGGCCGTCGGTCGACAGGTTGAGCGACAGCTCCGACTTCGACGAAAAGCTCGTCACCATCTGGTCTGAACGGGCCCGGACATCGCGCTGCGAACTGTTCGGCACCTCGATGGTGCCGACCCAACGGCCGTTCGGCGTCAGCTGGTCGAGCAGAATTTTCGAGGTGATACCGAAGCTGCCGTCGATGGTATCGTTGTTGAAGACCCCCGGGTACGCCCCGTCGGCGATCGCGGGCGTGCAGGAGCTGGTGCATCCCGCTGGCAACATCGTGACGCCGGGGGTGACGTTGCTCGCCTGGTTGTCATAGACGGACCGGCTCACCAGCAGATTGCCGGGCACCAGCGCTTGGAAGCCGCGGTGGTGGTCGTCATCGCCGCGGGCGCTCCCGCTGCCGGCAATGCCCGAAGCGATCAGCACGGCCAGCAGACTTGTCGCCATCGTTCGAGCACCGGCAAAAGCATGAGCTTTGTTCGCGATCATTGAATCCCCCGTTTTGGGCTATAAACCCGTCGGCCGTCGGCGCCTTTGCGCCACAGCCACTGACAAAGTCGTGCCTCTTTGTTACGGGCTTAAGAACGGATTATGAAAACCGTGGAAACTGGATCGGCGGCGGCAACGCCGTGCATGCGCTTCCCTCGGAAAATGACCGAGGGCCACGTTGCGGGGTCGCGGGCTTCACGGCCGTAAATGGATCGCTGTCGCAGCGGACAGCGCCGCCAAAATAAAGAACACCAAGCCGGGCCCATTGGCCATCACCGCAACAACGACGAGCCCTATGCCGTACCCACCGGACGCAGCTTCGATGGCGAGGGCGGCGCCAACGATGAGGAACAACACCGCCAGGATCGCCTGAAGCAAAAAGAAGAACTTGCGTCCTTCGCGCTCTGACATTTGTGCAGCCCCGTCTTTCCTACCCGTGGATTGTTTCGCCACGCTCGAGCATGGCTACGAATTGCGCAATCTTGCGCGCCCTCGTCTCGGCTTTTTTGACGTTGCCGATTTGGTACAGGATCGCGTAGCGATTTCGACTGTTCAAGGTTGCAAAGAATTCGGACGCCTTCGGGTTTTTGTCCAGGGCCTGTTGGAGGTCGACAGGCACTTCCGCCCGAACTCGCCGGGGCGTAGGCGCCCTCCCACCGACCATCCGCCTTGGCGGCTTCGACCTGCGCGAACCCCGCAGGTCTCATGCGGCCTTCCTCGATGAGCGTCAGCGCTCTGCTCCGGTTCAGCGCCGACCACTTGCTGCGCGATTTCCGTGGCGTGAAGCGAACAAGCCAGTGTTGGTCGTCATACCTTTCCAGCTTTCCATCGATCCATCCGTGACAGAGCGCAGCGTCAACCGCTTTTGCTTTCGTCAGTTTTGCTCCTGTCGCCGCCTTCTTGGCGAACTTGATCCAAACGCCAACCGCATCAGGCGGTTGGGCCGCGAGCCATCTTTCGAGCGATCGTTGATCCGCGAAGCCAAGAACCGGCAAGCCCGATCGCATTTCAGACATAAAGAGCCATGCTTCTCTATCGATCGGGACTGATATGCCCGAATCCGTACTCAGGTCCACACGCGCAATTGTCGTCCCCGCTGCTAACCGGTTCCATGATGGGTCAAAATGCGAAGTTGAATCCGGCGGCTCGGATGTCCGTTGCGCCTTCGAAAGCGACGCTGAAAACGTTTGCGACAAGGGAATGAAGCGGGGGCATGCACAGGAGGAAGATGGAGCGAAGGCCGTTCGCGCGATCACCTAAAACAAATCGAGTTGCTGCGACGGCGGGCGCGGGGCGCGGAAATGCTCGGTCGTGGTCCGCACGCTCGACTTGTTGAAGCCTAGCCGCTCGCAAGCCACCTCGAAGCGGCGGCCGATCATCCAGGCGATCGGGCCGGAGCCGGTCTGCCGCTTGCCGAATGTCGAGTTGTAATCCTTGCCGCCGCGGGTGTCGCGAACGAGCTTGAAGACGTGGCGATAGCGATCGGGATAATTCTCGATCAGCCATTCGCGGAACAGGTCGCGCACTTCGAGCGGCAGGCGCAGCAGCACATAGCCGGCATTGCGCACGCCGGCCGCCGCCGCCGCGTCGAGGATGCGTTCGATCTCGGCATCGTTGAGCGCCGGAATGACGGGCGCCACCATGACGGAGGTCGGAATCCCGGCGCTGACCAGTTGCCGCAGCGTTTCAAGCCGGCGCGGCGGCGTCGGCGCGCGCGGCTCCATGGTGCGCGACAGCTTTGCATCGAGCGAAGTGACCGAGAGCGCCACCTTCACCAGGTTGCGCGCCGCCATGCGGGCCAGAATATCGAGGTCGCGCAGCACCAAGGTCGATTTGGTGACGATGCCGACCGGGTGACCAGCGCGCTCCAGCACTTCGAGAATGCTGCGCATGATCTTGAAGCGCCGCTCGATCGGCTGGTACGGATCGGTGTTGGTGCCGATCGCCATGATCTTCGGCACGTAGCCCGGCGCCGACAACTCGCGCTCCAGAAGCTCGGGCGCATTCGGCTTCATGAACAGCTTGGATTCGAAATCGAGCCCCGGCGACAGCCCGAGATAGGCATGGGTCGGCCGCGCGAAACAATAAACGCAGCCGTGCTCGCAGCCGCGATACGGATTGATCGAGCGGTCGAAGGAAATGTCCGGCGAGTCATTGCGGGCAATGATCTTCCGTGTCGAGTTGATGCTGATGTCGGTCTTGAACGGCGGCAGTTCGTCCAGCCCCTGCCAGCCGTCGTCGAAAGCGATGCGCGCCAGCGGTTCGTAACGGCCGGAGGCGTTCGACGTCGTCCCGCGGCCGCGGCGGCGTTCGCGCTCGACGGCGGTTCCCAACCCGCCCGCCGGCGCTGAGGGCTCAGGCGCCGACGGGCGTTCCAAGGCGGACGAACGGCTCATGGGGGGGAAGATAGTTGGCTCGCGTGAACAAAACAAGAACAATTTCCTGTGATCCGCACTGAAGGATAGGAGTGGTGGATTGCCCTTCCGCCACTGGCGCAGGAACCAATGATCAGCGTCATCATCGCGACCCTCGACTGCGAGTTCGCCCTCGCGCGGACCCTGGCGGCGCTGGTGCCGGGGGCGGTCGACGGTCTGGTCAGCGAGGCGATCGTCGCCGACGGCGGCTCGCACGACGGTGCTGCGATTGTCGCCGATGCGGCCGGCTGTGTTTTCATGACTGCCGAGGGACCGCTCGGGCGGCGGTTGAAAGCCGCCACCGCCAAGGCGCGGGCGCCGTTTCTGTTGTTTCTGCGGCCGGGCGTTGTGCTCGATGCGGGCTGGATCGGCGAAGCGAGGCGGTTTGTTGAACGATCTTCGCCGGAACGGGCCGCTGTATTTCGGCGCGGTACCGCGGGACAAGTGTCCCTCCGCGAATTGTGGACGCTGCTTGCAGCCGTGCTCGGCGCCCTGCCCCACCCCGATCAGGGCCTGCTCATTTCTCGCCAGTCCTACGATGCACTCGGCGGTCACGCCGAAGCCGCCGCCGATCCGGACCGCGATCTCATCCGCCGCATTGGCCGCCGGCGCCTCACGACCCTGGCGGCCGGCGCCACCAAGATACTTGACTAAGTCAACTATCTACGCGAGCCTCCAGCATGGGTGTTCACCAGCGCAATGACACCGCCAAACCCGGCGCCGACGACGCGCATGTCGGCGCGGCGCGGCGCTTCAACCGCTTCTACACGCGGCAGATCGGCGTGCTGCGCCGGAACTTTCTCGGCAGCTCCTACTCGCTCGCCGAAGCGCGCGTGCTCTACGAGATTTCGCGCGGCGGCGGAGCCACCACCGCCAGCGATATCGGCCGCGCGCTCGATCTCGATGCCGGCTATCTGTCGCGCGTGCTGCGCACTTTCGAAAAACGCGGACTGATCCGGCGCACCGCCTCGCCGCACGACGCGCGGCAAAGCCACCTGGCGCTCACCGCGCGCGGCCGGCAGGCCTACGCGCCGCTCGAACGGCGCTCCCAACAGGATATCGGCGCGATGCTCGGCAAGCTGTCGCCGCAGGATCAGTCACGGCTGATCGCAGCGATGAAAACGATCCAGACGCTGCTCGGCGATAAAGCGGGCGGCGAAGCCCAAACCGCGCTGGCGCCGAAAAAAAACTATGTGCTGCGCGCGCCGCGGCCCGGCGACTTCGGCTGGATCGTCAAACGCCACGCCGAACTTTATGCGCAGGAATACGGCTGGACCGAACCGTTCGAAGGCGTCTGCACACAGATCGTCGCCGATTTCGCCAACAAGAACGATCCGCAGCGCGAGCGCTGCTGGATCGCCGAATTGGACGGCGACAATGTCGGCTGCGTTTTTCTGGTCGCCAACTCGGCCACCGTCGCCCGCATCCGTCTGCTGATCGTCGATCCGAAGGCGCGCGGGTTCGGCCTTGGCGCGCGGCTGGTCGATGAATGCGTCCGCTTCGCCCGCGGCGCCGGCTACAAAAAGATCACGCTGTGGACGCACAGCGTGCTGACCGCCGCGCGGCACATCTATCAAAAAGCCGGATTTGCGCTCACCAGCAGCGAGGAGCGCGTGAGCTTCAGCAAGCCGGTGGTCAGCGAATATTGGGATTTGGAATTTTAGGCGTCATTGCGAGTTGACAGGCCCGCGCGAAGTCGAGCGCGACCCGAAAAGGCTCTACGGATGTCCGCCCTCCCTCGGAAAACAGAACGCAAGGCGGGCATGTGGCAGACGGATGCTTCACAAGCATCAGTGGGACTTTGCAACGCAGCCCATGTTGTGAACAACATCGGCCGACGAATGGTCGAGGCGAGGAATCGGAATAACATGGAACCGGATCAACATGATGCCAGGGGGCTTCGATGAAATCCTTGATTTTGCTGGCTGCGATGGCTGGCATGCTTTGCGGTGTCATTGCGCCAGCTTGGGGAGATGATTGCCCTGATGGCATGAGACACAAGTGCACCCACAACGGTGACGGTACGATCTACTGCGAATGCGTCCCGCGGCAGTGAGGGCCTGGCGCTTTCGTCGGCTGTGAATATCCGAGGCGCGGCCCGGCCCCGGTCTGCCAGAGCCGAGCCTCTACGGCAGCGGCCCGGCCGCTTTACAAATCGTAAAGCCGTAAAGTTGTAAGATCGATACCGATCGATCTGCAAAGTCGTATCAAGTTGCGTGTGTGCTACGATCTGGGGGTAAGGGATGAAAAGGGGCATTGTCACTGCCGGCGCCGTACTGGGTTTGGTTCTGGGGGCGATCGAGCCTTCGCATGCCGGCGAGACACAGAGCGCTAAATGGGCGATGCCCGGTTGCCACGAACTGATCCAGCGTCAGGGTTATGATGAGCCGTTTCGACAAGGGATCTGCGCCGGGCAGGTCAATGCCCTGATGGACTTGGGTAACGAGCTAGGCCTTTGTGCTCCTTCGGGGATGACAGGCGGGCAGGCTTATCGTGTTGTCGTGAAATACATCGATGAAAATCCTGCACGGCAGAACGAGATGTTCACTGAGTTGGCCTGGGAGGCCCTCAGAAAAGCCTGGCCATGCCCGCTGCATTAGGCAATCGTAAAAGCGCAAAATCGTAAAAGCCAAATAGAACCGGCGGTGCCGCCACGCGGCCTGGCGACTACGCCGTCGCGCCCTTCGCTTTCGGCCGGCGCAGATGCTCGTCGAGCCGCGGCATGATCTCGACGAAATTGCACGGTCCGTGGCGGTAATCGAGCTGATGCACGAGAATCTCGTCCCAGGCGTCCTTGCAGGCGCCGGGCGAGCCCGGCAGACAGAATATGTAGGTCGCGTTGGCGACGCCGGCGGTGGCGCGCGACTGGATCGCCGACGTGCCGATCTTCGGGAAGCTCACCACCAGAAACAGCGCCGAGAACGCATCCATCTTCTTCTCGAAAAGCGGCTCGACCGCCTCCGGCGTGACGTCGCGGCCGGTGAATCCGGTGCCGCCGGTCGTGATGACGACATCGATGACCGGATCTTCGATCCATGCCTTGACGCGGGCACGGATCGCATCGATGTCGTCGGTGACGATGCTGCGCTCGGCGACGAGATGGCCGGCGGCAACGATGCGCTGCACCAGCACCGCGCCGGACTTGTCGTCCTTGATCGAGCGCGTGTCGGAAATTGTCAGCACCGCGATCTTGAGCGGCACGAAGCGTTTGGTTTCGTCAATTCCGGGCATGGGCCTGCACTTCCTGACCTCAGATTACGGCGGCGGACGCCCGGCTGCAAATGGCAGCGACATAAGGCCTGATCCTGCGGCCTGCCGTTCCAGATGCGCCGCGCGACCCCGCTCTAGAGAGAACTCGCGCCAAATGTATTGCAGGCCGCAACGTCGCCGCTCTTGAACCCGTTCGAGAACCAGCGCTTGCGCTGCTCGGACGTGCCGTGCGTGAACGAATCCGGCACCGCATAGCCTTGCGTCTCTTTTTGCAGGCGGTCGTCACCGATCGCGGATGCGGTCTGCAACGCCTGATCGACGTCGCCGGGATCGAGGAAATTATGTTTCTGTTGGGCTCGGTTGGCCCAGACCCCGGCAAGGCAATCCGCCTGTAATTCGATGCGCACCTGAATCGCATTGGCCTGCGCCTGACTCGACGCCACTTTCTGCGCGCTGGTCGCCTTGCCGAGCGTCCCCAGCTCGTCCTGTACATGATGTCCGACCTCGTGGGCGATCACATACGCCTCCGAGAACTGGCAGGCCTTGCTGCTGGTGCAGCCGCCGAATCTGTTTTGCAGATCGGAGAAGAACGCCGTGTCGAGATAGATGCGCTTGTCGAGCGGGCAGTAGAACGGCCCCATCGCCGACCGCGCCAATCCGCAGGCGCCCGGCTCGGAGCCGCGGAACAGGCGCAGCTTCGGCGGATGATAGGTGCGGCCCGCGGCGGTGAAGATTTCGCTCCAGCGGTCTTCGGTGTCGCCGAGCACCAGCGCAACGAATCGCCCGGTCGGATCGGTCGGCGTGCCGGCGCTGACGGGCGGCGCCTGACCGCCCTGCTGCGTTACTGGTCCGCCGCCGGTGAGAATTTGCGCGCCATTGAGCAGCACGCTCGGATCGATGCCGAAATACCAGCTGATCAATCCGATGATGATGACCGTGCCGATGCCGAGCCCGCCGCGGCCGCCTGGAATTCCAATGCCGCCTCCGCCGCCGCCCGCGCGATCGTCTTCCACATTGTCGCTTGGCCGGAAATCGTCGGTACGCATGCCTCATTCTCCTGTCGAGTGCCGGCGCTCACGCCGCATTCTTTGTCCGCATTGTAGCGGCGCAATCGCCGTCCGTCGAACGCAGTTAACCAAATGTTTCCCGGCATTTATTGCCTAGTCGAAAGTTGTCTCGATTAAGCCGTTTTTTACCTTGGCAGGGCATCTTGTTGTTGGTCGGTTGTAGGTCCCGCGTCGCCGGCCGCGTCGCCTGAGTCAGAGTTCTGGGTCATGGTAGTGTCGCGTCGCGGGGCGTCCAGTAGGACGCCCCGCGTGAGTTTTGAGTCGGCGCCGTCAGCGCGCATTGTCGTCGGCGATTGCGTTGCCGAGATGACGAAATTGCCGCCGGCTTCGGCCGATCTGGTATTCGCCGATCCGCCTTACAATCTGCAGCTTGCCGGCGATCTCAAACGGCCCGACGATTCGCATGTCGACGCCGTCGACGACGACTGGGACAAGTTTTCCAGCTTCGCGGCTTACGACGATTTCACCCGCGCCTGGCTGACGGCGTGCCGCCGGGTGATGAAGCCGAATGCGACGCTGTGGGTGATCGGCTCCTATCATAATATTTTCCGGGTCGGCACGATCCTGCAGGACCTCGGCTTCTGGATTCTCAACGACATCGTCTGGCGCAAATCCAATCCGATGCCGAATTTCCGCGGCCGCCGCTTCACCAACGCGCACGAGACGCTGATCTGGGCGGCGCGCGGTGCGCAAAAGCGCGATTACACGTTCAACTACGAAGCGCTGAAGGCCGGCAACGAAGATATCCAGATGCGCTCCGACTGGTTCATCCCGCTGTGCACCGGCGAGGAGCGGCTCAAGGGCCGCGATGGCAAGAAGCTGCATCCGACGCAAAAGCCGGAGGCGCTGCTCGCGCGCGTCATCCTGTCCGCGTCGCGGCCGGGTGACCTGGTGCTCGATCCGTTCTGCGGCACCGGCACGACCGGCGCGGTGGCGCGGCGGCTGCATCGCAATTTCATCGGCGTCGAGCGCGAGGCCGAGTATGCGTCGGCTGCGCGGGCGCGAATCGAGGCCGCCGAGCCGCTCGATGAGCCGGCGCTGGCGACCTTCATGACAGCGCGCGAGGCGCCGCGCGTGCCGTTCGCGGCATTGATCGAGCGCGGCCTGGTCGCGCCCGGCATCAAGCTGGTCGACGCCAAGCGCCGCCACCGCGCGCTGGTGCGTGCCGATGGGGCACTGGCGCTGGGCGAGGCGGTCGGCTCGATCCACCGCATTGGCGCGCTCGCCCAGGGTCTCGAGGCCTGCAACGGCTGGACCTTCTGGCACGTCGAAACGGCGCGCGGCCTCACCGTGATCGACACCTTCCGCGCGCAGGTGCGCGCGGAAATGGGGGCTGCCTGAGGCGTAGCCCAGGCATGCCAGGCGCGGAATGCTGGCGGCGCGCCGCCAGGTAGTTCACCGCTTTCGGCGAGCCGTCAAAATCGCTACCATCTGTCCGGTTTGTGACTCGTCCGGGCAATTTTCAACCGAGGAATAGCATGACAAATCGATTGACGTCGGCGCGAGCCGTCCACATTCGCGCCACGGGCTTCCGCTCACAAGCCAAGGCACGGCGCTGGACGCCCGCCGCCATTGCGACATTTGCCGCCACCATCGCGCTGACGGCGGTGATCGCCGCGCCGACCGACGCGGCCACCGCCCGGCGGGCGGCGCGGCCTGCGCGTCCCACCGAAATGACGGCCCCGCGCCCCGCAGGCGAGCCGATCATGGCGATCGTGTCGATCAAGAGCCAGAAGGTGACTTTCTACGACGCCGACGGCTGGATCTACAGCGCACCCGTGTCGAGCGGCACGACCGGACGCGAGACGCCGGCCGGCCTCTTCGCAGTGGTGGAGAAGCAAAAGGATCACCATTCGAGTTCTTTACGACGATGCCTGGATGCCGAACATGCTGCGCATCACCTGGAACGGCATCGCGCTGCACGGCGGGCCCCTGCCCGGCTACGCGGCCTCGCACGGCTGCGTGCGCATGCCGTACGATTTCGCCGGGAAGATGTTCGACAAGGTGCCGATGGGCATGCGGGTGATCATCTCGCCGACCGACGTGGAGCCGGTGGCGTTCTCCGATCCTTCGCTGCCCGTGCCCAACCAGGCGGCGATCGACGCCGTACCGGAGCGGGCCGCGAAGCTCAGCGGCGAGGCCGACGAGGCCACCAAGGCGGCCGCGGCCACCAAGGCCGCCGCTCTTAAGGCAACGCGCGAGGCGGCAGCGCTTTCCGCGTCGCTTCGCAAGCTTGAATATCTCAAGAAACGCGCCGACGCCGCGCTCGCCTATGCGGATAAAATTCTCGCTGCCGCCAAGACCGACCAGGCCAAGGCGCGAGACGCGGATCTCAAGCAGAAGGCCGCCGCCAAGGTCGCGGAACTGCAAACTCAGATCGACACCGCCAAGACAAACCCGAAGCTTGCCGGTGCCTTGACGGCGCAGGACGCCGCGAAGACGGCCGAGGCCAAGCGCGCCGCCGCCGCCAAGGCGGCGCTTGATGCACAGCTCGCGCTCGAGCCGGTCTCGATCTTCATCAGCCGCGCCACGAAGAAGCTTTACGTACGGCGCGACACGCACAAGCACATTCCGGACGGCGGCGAGATGTACGACACCAGCCTCGAATTCCCCGTCACGATCAAGGATCCGGACAAGCCGATCGGCACGCACATCCTGACGGCGGTAGGGTTTGCTCCTGGCGGGGGCCTGCGCTGGACTGAAGTCTCGATCGACAACGGTGACAACGCCAAGGACGCGCTCGCCCGCATCACCTTCCCGAAGGAGGTACTCGATCAGATCGCGCCCACCGCATTACCGCGATCCTCGATCACCATCTCGGACGAGCCGCTGAGCAGCGAAACCAACTACCGCACCGAGTTCGTCGTGGTGCTGAACAACCAGCCGCAGGGCGGCTTCCTTAATCGCGCGCGCTCTCCCGATATGCGGATCGCACGCCGCGATACCGATAACGGCTGGGGCAACAGTTTCTTCGGCGGCTTCAACAGCTGGTTCGGCGGCGACTCCCAGCCCGCCAATGCGCGCCGGCCCGGTCGCCAGCCCTATGCTCGGCAGCCGCAGCCACGGGCTTGGGGAAACAGCTATTAGCCGGCGCTCGATGACGACAAGCGCTCGGCGAGCGCCGACGGCAGCCGGTACAGCGCGCCATATTTCTCGCGCAGGTAGCCGAGATAAGGCTTCATGCTGAGCGACGCGCCGGTCGCGCGCTTGATCAGCGCGTTCGGCGGAAATTTTGCGCCGTGCCGGTAGATGTTGTCGCGCAGCCAGCCAAGCAGCGTCGCGAACTCGCCGCGCGCGATTTCGGCGGGAATGTCTGGATGGGCTTCTAGCGCAGCGCCAAAAAACTGCGCCGCCAGGATATTGCCGATCGTGTAGCTCTGGAATGCGCCGCCGATCGCGCCTGAATACCAGTGCACGTCCTGAAGGCAGCCGTCACGATCGTCGATCGGCGCGACGCCGAGATCGGTCTGCATCCCCGCCCGCCACGCCTCCGAAAGATCTTTGACCGCAAGCCTGCCCTCGAGCATTCTCAGCTCAAGATCGAAGCGCAGCATGATGTGCAGATTGTAGGAAACCTCGTCGGCGTCGGTGCGGATCAGCGAACGCGCCACCTTGTTGATGGCGCGATGAAAGGCATCGAGCGCGACTCCCGAAAGCTGATCGGGAAAGCGCTGCTGCGCGTGCGGATAGAAATACTCCCAAAAGCCGCGACTGCGCGCGACGATATTTTCCCAGAGCCGCGACTGGCTTTCGTGCACCCCCGCGGAGGCGCCGCGTCCTGCCGACGTGGCGGCGAGCGCCACATCGACGCCCTGCTCGTACATGGCGTGGCCGGATTCGTGCAGCGTCGAGAACAGCGCGTCGCCGAGGTCGCTCTCATTGACGCGGGTCGTGATCCGCACGTCGCTTTCTGAAAACGTCGTGCAGAACGGGTGGCGCGTGAGATCGAGCCGGCCGCGCTTGAAATCGTAACCGATCCGCCCGGCGGCAAGCTTGGCAAATTCCAGTTGTTCGGACGAAGGAAAATCGCGCCGCAGGCAGGAGTCATCCGTTTCCGGTTGCGCGCAGATTGCATCGAGCAACGGCACCAGTCCGCGCTTGAGCTCGCCGAACAGTTTTCGTATCGCCGTCGTGGTCATGCCCTCGTCGGCATTGTCGATGTGCGGATCGGCGATATGCGCGTAGGGAGCAAAGAACTCCGAATACTCGCGACTGAGATCGAGCGTCTTTTCCAGATACGGCACCATCCGCTTGAAATCGCTTGCGGGCCGCGCCTGCGTCCAGGCCTGGTAAGTCGCCGAGCCGTGCGCGCTTGATCGCGCGACGTAGTCCGCCGGCACCTTGATGGCCTTCTCGTAGTCGCGTCGCGCCGTGCGGATGACGCCGGCGTCGTCGCTGTCACGCGGCAGACTCTCGCCATACGGTGCCAGCCCCTCGATCAGTCTGCCCATGGCGGGAGCGACCAGCCGCTCGTGCGCCAACTGCGACAGCATCGCCAGTTGCCGGCCGCGCGCATCGGCGCCTTCCGCCGGCATGTAGGTCGCCTGATCCCAATGCAGCACCGAGCAGGACGAATAGAGATCGCTGATCTCGCGGCAACGCGTTTTCAGCTCCGCCAGCATGGCTTCCGGCGACCGGCGAGTCCGCGCTGCTTGACTGGACTTCGTCTTCGTTTCGGCGCGGCGATGCGGCCGGGCGCGTTGCTTCCGGGCCACTGTTCTTCTCCGACTGAGAGCCATTTAATCGCCAGGAAAGATGTCGCCGAGCAGCTCGAACGCGCGTTTGGCGAACGCCTCCATGTTCGACACCCGGTTGTCGCTGCCGGTGCGCAGCGTGGCAGTGCGCTGCGCCGGACCAACGATCGCGACGCAGGTGTGGCCGGCAGGATCGCCGTAGCGGTTGCCGGTCGGCCCCGCCGCGCCGGTTTCGCCGACGCCCCAGATCGCGCCGTGCCGCTCGCGCATGCGCCGCGCCAACAGCAGCGCATAGTCTTCGGTCGACGGCCGCAAGCCCCTCATGTCGGCATCGCCGATGCCGAGAAGCGCCCCTCGCGCCGCCTTGGTGTAGACCACGGCGCCGCCGAGAAAATACGCCGAAGCGCCGGGGACACCCAGCAGTGCCGCGGAAATCAGCCCACCGGTCGAGGATTCCGCAACCGCGATCGTCTCGCGGCGCGCGATCAGACGCAGCGCAACGGCTTCCGCCAGCGGTAACAGCGTTCTCATAGATCACCTCTCCCGATCTGGCAGAGCACGGCAAACACGCCGACATCGGCGTCCGGAAACTGCCTTACCAATTCCGCGCCGGCCGATTCCGCATCTTTCCGGTACAGCGTGTCAATCATCAGCGCGCCGGCAATCTTCTTGTCGCCGCCGCGCAATTTCTCTTCCATCGACACTGGCATGCCGGCGGGATCGAGCGCGATCCATATCTCGCCGCCCGCAACCGCCGGATCGGCTGTCAGTTTCTCCAACACATCCGACAGTACGGTTTCATCCGGCGTCCGGTTGAACCGGGCGGTGACCGCGAACGCGCCGCGGAAGCTGCCGCGGCGCGTGGTGCGCCGACACACCGTGCGGTTCATGTTGATGAAAACCTCCGACATGATGGTGCGCGTCATCGGCGTCGGATGATCGAGCCGCTCCAGATAAGGCTTTGATGTGAGCACGTCGGGCGTTTCAACGAGGTAGAAATTGAAATAGCCCGCCGAACCCGAGAGCGCCTTGTGCCGGCGGCCGAACCAGAATCCCGGCACGGCAAGCCGCTCGAGCAAATGCTCGCCCTGAAACCAGGCTTCGAATTCCGCTTCGCGCCCGGCGCGGCAGTCGTTGAAGATCGCGAGGATTCCCGGCAGCGCCGTCATCGCGCCGCGACCACCATGATCTCGACCTTGTAGTCCGGCGAAGCGAGCTTGGCTTCGACCGTGACGCGCGCCGGCGTGTTGCCGGGCGACACCCAGGCGTCCCATACCGCATTCATCTCGGCGAAATTCGCCATGTCGGTGATCCAGATGTTGGCGGAGAGGAGCTTGCTCTTGTCGGTGCCGGCTTGGGCCAGAAAGCCGTCGATCTGGGAGAGAATGCTTTTGGTCTGATCGGCCATGCTCTTGCCCTTCGGCGCGTCGGCGACAATGCCGGCGAGATAAACGGTATCGCCGTGCACTACCGCCTTGCTCATGCGCGGTCCGGCCTCATGACGTTCGATTTTCATTGTGCGTCCTTCTTGGTTTGAATGTCGCTCTATTTCAATCTGTCACCCTGCCATGGGCAAGGACCTTGCGCATCAGGCTCGGGAACGCTTCGCCTGCGATAGCTTCCGGTGTCACCCAGCGCATGCCGGCGGGCGCGCGTGCCCGCGCCGGCGGCTTGGCGACGTAGACGCTGAGTTCCAGCGGGAAATGCGTGAATACGTGACGCACGAGTCCGGGGATGCGGCGCCATACGATGTCCTGTCCCGATCGCCCCGCCCCGAAGTGCGGCGCGGCTTCGAGAGCTCTGCCCTCCTCGAAGTCGGCGAGCCATTCCGTGGTGGGCACTTCGGTCATGCCGCCGAGAAGGCCGCGTTCAGGTCGCGTCCGCACCAAGAGATGACCGTCCGCGCGCAGGACGACAAAGGCGGCGCCGCGGCGCAGCGCGCCTTCGCGCTTGGGCGCACGCCGCGGCAAGGTTTCGGCATCGCCGCGCTGCCGCGCCACGCAGCCATCGTTCCACGGGCATAGCGCGCAGGCCGGCCGTTTCGGCGTGCAGATCGTGGCGCCGAGGTCCATCATCGCCTGGGCGAAATCGCCGGACCGGTGCGACGGCGTCAGCCCCCGCGCCAATTGCCCGATTTCGGTCTTGGCGGCCGGGAGCGGCGTCTCGACCGCATAGAGTCGCGCAATGACTTTTTCGATGTTGCCATCGACCGGCATTGCGGGCGCGTCAAAGGCGATCGCCGCGATGGCGGCGGCCGTGTAGGCGCCGATGCCGGGCAGCGCCCGCAATTCTTCTTCGGCTTGCGGAAATTGTCCGCCGTGGCGCTCGACCACGGCGCGGGCGCAAGCGTGGAGATTACGAGCGCGCGCATAATAGCCGAGGCCGGCCCAGGCTTTGAGAACATCATCGAGCGGCGCGGCGGCGAGTTCCGCCACATCGGGCCAGCGCGCCAGAAAGCGCGCGTAGTAGGGTGCGACCGCCTTGACGGTCGTTTGCTGCAGCATGATTTCCGACAGCCACACCCGGTATGGATCGGTGCACTTGCCCGGCGGTGCGCGCCACGGCAGTGCGCGACGGTGGCGATCGTACCAGGTCAGCAATGCGGTGGGTTGCGGGAATGATTTTGCGGCGTGGCGCTTACCGCGCTGTTGTCGTGCCGCCGTCACTGCTACGGTCATTGACGATCCCGCTTCCATCGAGGCATGACAGAGCAACGCGCCATGAACAAGCCCGCCCGCTCGTTTGCCAAACCGCTGCGTGACGTCGCCGGCAAAATCGTCGGCCAGACCTTTACCCGGCAGGGATTCGCATCGGCCGAGCTGGTGACGCGCTGGCGCGAAATCGTCGGGCCAGAGATTGCGGCGCACTGCGAGCCGATCAAGCTGCAATGGCAGCGGCCGGGCCCCACTGCGCTGTCCGGCGGACAGGAGCCGGGCACGCTGGTGCTCAGGGTAGAAGGTCCGGCGGCGATCGAGATTCAGCATCTCGCCAATGTGATCTGCGAGCGCGTCAATCGCTTCGTCGGCTGGCGCACCGTGGCGCGCATCGCCCTGCGCCAGGCGCCGCTCCGCCGCAACGAGCCCAAGGCGCGCCGCGACGCCGATGCCGCCGCCACGGCGCGGATCGCGGCGACCCTGCCGGGCATTGCCGATGACGGCCTCAAGCAGGCGCTGGCGCGGCTCGGCGCGGCGATCAAAAAGAGTTGAGCGGCATTGTCGGGATAACGATCATAACGTCCCGCAGTGCCGCAGGGACTTGGCCTGCGGGCACGCTAATGCCACATTGATGCCGCAGAAATTCCCGCGAAACCGCCGGGTTTTCCGCCATTACGCGCCATCACGTCAGGAGCAGCCCTTGTCGATCACGCGCCGCAGATTTTTTACCGTCGGAGGGACATTTGTCCTCGCCGCAGCAGGCCTCTCGGGCGTGCTGCTGTCACCCATGCATTTCGCCTTCGCGGATCCGGCCGCCACCCCGCAAACCGACGCCAAGGCACCGCCGCCGCCCACTGACGCAAAGCTTTTGGCCGAATTGGCCAAGCCCGGCCCGGCCGGCGACATGGTGCTGGGCTCCGAAAAGGCGCCGGTGACCGTCATCGAGTATGCCTCGATGACCTGCCCGCACTGCGCGCATTTCTCCGAGACGACGTTCCCCGAATTGAAGAAGCGCTACATCGACACCGGCAAGGTCCGCTTCATCTTCCGCGAATTCCCGTTCGATAAGGTCGCGGCCGCCGCGTTCATGCTGGCGCGCTGCGCCGCCAAGGACGGCGGCAGCGACAAATACATGGCGGTGGTGGAGACCCTGTTCGCCAAGCAGGATCAGTGGGTCAACGATCACCCGCTGGAACCGCTGGAGAACATTGCCAAGCAGCTCGGCTTCTCCGACGCCTCATTCAAGGCCTGCCTGACGAATCAGGCGGTGCTCAATGACATCGAAGCCGTGCGCGATCGCGCCGTAGACAAGCTTGGCGTCAACTCCACACCGACTTTCTTCGTCAACGGCAAGAAGGTTGTGGGCGACGTTTCGATCGACACCATCGCCAAGGAAATCGACCCCTATCTCAAGGAAGGATAAGGGTTTTTCGCCTCACGGCAAAGGCGCCGGCCAAGCCCTTTTGGGGCGGCTGGGAGAGGCGAATGTTGTGAAAGTTGTCAAAAAATTAACCGCGCTGTTGCGCTTGCGGGCGGCCCGATTTATTCTCCGCGCCGATGCGGCACCTGCAACACGCCTACGGGGCCCCTGGGCGTGAACCAATCATGATTCCCTTGGCCGCCGCAGCAAGCGGAACGGATATAAGACGCGAATGAAGCTCACGCGGCTGCGCCTGATCGGCTTCAAATCCTTCGTCGAACCCACCGACTTTGTCATCGAACCCGGATTGACCGGCGTCGTCGGCCCGAACGGCTGCGGCAAGTCGAACCTGGTCGAGGCCGTGCGCTGGGTCATGGGCGAGGCCTCCTACAAGGCGATGCGCGCGTCCGAGATGGACGACGTCATCTTCTCCGGCAACAACCAGCGCCCGTCGCGCAATCATGCCGAGGTATCGGTCCAGGTCGACAACAAGGAACGCAGTGCGCCGGCGGCCTTCAATGAAGACGAAACACTCGAAGTTTCCCGCCGCATCGTCCGTGAGCAGGGCTCGACCTTCCGGGTCAACGGCCGCGAAGTGCGCGCGCGTGATGTCTCTATGCTGTTTGCCGATGCGTCGACCGGTTCGCGCTCGCCCGCCTTGGTGCATCAAGGCCGCATCGGCGAGATCATCCAGGCGCGGCCCGAAGCGCGCCGACGCGTGCTGGAAGAAGCCGCCGGCATCTCCGGCCTGCATGCGCGGCGCCACGAAGCCGAGCTGCGCCTCAAGGCCGCCGAGCAGAATTCTCATTCGCGCCGAGGACGTGATCGGACAACTGGCGGCGCAGACCGCGGCGCTGAAAACGCAAGCCCGGCAGGCGGTGCGTTACCGCAACATTTCCGGACAGGTGCGGCGGACCGAGGCGTTGCTGTTCCACCTGCGCTGGACCGCGGCAGGTATCGAAGTCACCGACGCCGAGCATGCGCACGACGAGGCCATTCGCGTCGTTGCCGCCCGCGTCAGCGAACAAACACAGGCTTCCACGCGGCAGGCCGAGCTTGCCGCGGGACTTCCTGCGCTGCGCGAGGGCGAGGCCAAAGCCGCGGCGGCGCTGCAACGGCTGATCGTCGCTCGTGAAACGCTCGAACGTGAAGAAGCGCGGGCAAAGGAACGCATTGCCGAACTCGATCGCCGTCTCGAACAATTCGCCGCCGATCTCGAACGCGAGCAAGCGCTGGCGGCGGATGCCGCGGCAGCGCTTGAACGCCTCGATACCGAGGAAGGGACGCTGAAGGCTGAAGCGCAGGCCAACGCGATGCGGCTGTCGGGCGTCAACGAGCGCGTCGAACAGGCCGACGCGGCATTGGCGGTCTCGGAAAAATCCTTCGCCGAACTCACCGGCGCGCTGGCCGACCTGACCGCCCGGCGCAATCAGCTTCAGGCGGCGTTGCGCGACCACAGCGAACGCGCTGAAAAGTTTGCCGCCGAGCTCGTCAATATCGAAGCCGGTTTGGCCGCATCCGGCAGCGGTGCGCCTGATTTGGCAGGACTGACCGATGCGCTCACCGCGGCGCAGGCCGCGCTTGCCGAAGCTGAAGGCGTCGCGCGTGCGTCGGAAGCCGCCCACATTGCGGCGCGCGAGCAGATGGATGCGGCCCGCGGCCCGCTGGTCGCCGCCGAGCGCGCGGTGCAGCGGCTCGAAACCGAAGCCAGGACGATCAGCAAGTTGCTCGCGGTCGAGAACAAGAATCTCTGGCCGCCGGTGATGGACGCGCTCACGGTCGCGAGCGATTACGAAAAGGCGCTGGGGGCAGCCCTCGGCGACGACCTCGACGCGCCGGTCGGCGACACGGCGCCGATGCGCTGGGGCGGCGTCGCGAGCGATCCGGCCGATCCGATGCTGCCGGAAGGCGCGGTGGCGCTGTCGCAATTCGTCCAGGGCCCGCCCGAGCTGGCGCGACGGCTGGCGCAGATCGGGGTGATCGAGCGCGTCGACGGGCCGCGACTTGCCCAGATTCTCAAACCCGGTCAGCGGCTGGTCTCGCGTGAGGGCGATCTGTGGCGCTGGGACGGTTTCACTGTCGCCGCCCACGCGCCGACCGGCGCCGCCCGGCGCCTCGCCGAGCGCGGCCGTTTGCAGGCGATCCAGAGCGAACTCGTCATCGCACAGGGCGACGTCGAGGCGAAAGGCCAAGCCGTCGCCGCCGCGGAAGCTGCACTTGCAGCCGCGTCCGCCGCAGAGACGCAGGCTCGCGCCGCCTCGCGTGACGCGCAACGCGCGACCGATGTGGCGCGCGAGGATCACGCCGCCGCCGAGCGTGAGATCGCCCGCAACGCGGCGCGCATCTCGGCGCTTGCGGAAGCGCAGGCGCGCATCGTCGTCAGCCGTGACGAAGCCGTGCTGGCGCGCGACGAGGCCGAGCGCGCGCTGAACGACTTGCCGCCCGGGGCTGACCTGGACGCCAAGCTCACCGCCATCAACGAGGTCATCGCCGGGGAACGCAGCACCTGCGCCGAAGTGCGGGTCGAGGCGCAGGCGATCGCGCGCGAGGCCGAGCTTGCGGACCGCCGCCTCCAGGCGATAGCCGCCGAACGCGCCGAATGGAGCGAGCGGCGCGATGGTGCCGCGGCGCAGATCGCCACCATCGGCGAGCGCAGCGTCGAAGCCCAGAACGAACGCAACGAGCTGCAAAGCGCGCCGCAAAAATTCGCCGAAATGCGGCAGTCGCTGATCGGCGAGATCGAAACCGCAACCGCCGAACGCCGCGTTGCCGCCGACCGGCTGGCCGAGGCGGAGAACGACCTTGCCGAGGCCGATAAGGTCGCGCGCGCGGCGCTGGAAGCCGTCGGCGAGGCCCGCGCGCTTGCCGCCCGCGGCGAGGAACGCCGCGACGCCGCCAAGCGCCGGCTCGCCGACATCGAACACGAAATCCGCGAGGCGTTCGAAATTGAACCCCAGGCTGCGGCGGAACTTGCCGAGCTCAAGCCCGGCGCGGAACTGCCGACCAGCGCCGAGGTCGAAGAGAAACTCGATCGCATTCGCCGCGAACGCGAGCGCCTCGGCGCTGTCAATCTGCGCGCCGAACAGGAACTCGAAGAGGTCGAGGCGCAGCACCAGAAGCTCGTCGGCGAGCGCGACGATCTGGTCGAGGCGATCCGCCGGCTGCGGCAAGGCATCCACAGCCTCAATCACGAGGCGCGCGAACGCCTGCTCACCTCGTTCACGACCGTCAACGAGAATTTCAAGAAGCTGTTCACCGAGCTGTTCGGCGGCGGCACCGCCGAGCTGCAATTGATCGAGAGCGAGGACCCGCTCGAAGCCGGCCTCGAAATCCTCGCCAAGCCGCCCGGCAAGAAGCCGGCAACGCTGTCGCTGCTCTCCGGCGGCGAGCAGGCGCTGACCGCGCTCGCTCTCATCTTCGCCGTGTTCCTCACTAACCCGGCGCCGATCTGCGTGCTCGACGAGGTGGACGCCCCGCTCGACGACTACAACGTCGAGCGTTTCTGCGATCTCTTGCATGAGATGACCGGCTCGACCGAGACGCGCTTCATCATCATCACCCACAACCCGATCACCATGGCACGGATGAATCGCCTCTACGGCGTCACCATGGCCGAGCGCGGCGTATCCCAGCTCGTCTCAGTCGATCTCGAAGGTGCGGTGAAGCTGCGCGAAGCCGTGTAGCCGCAGGCGTCATCCGGTCAGAATCGCGAGTTACCGCTCATTCGGGAGCAAGCGAGCTCTCGCTCATTCTTCGAACGGCCTGGTCGGCCACCTGCGTCGTTCGCTCGGACGTTTTCTTGGCGGCCTCCAAAAACGCCTCGAGATGGTCCCGGACCAGTTGCGTCTGGAGGGCGATCCATTCATGCGGGCTGCGGCAGGACAGCGCTTTGTCCATCAGCTCGATGTTGTGTTCCGCCCGGCTCTGCACGAACCGGCTCAGTTCCCCGGACAGGTCCTGCAGACCGCTAGCCAGGATGCTGGTGGTCTCCAAAAGAGCCTGCAGGTTGCCTGACGATCGTTGGAGGGTCTGAGTTGCCGTGTCCCCAGACAGGCCAAACATTTTTGTAAACTGGGCCAGCGATCGTTCCGCGAATTCGATTGGCGGCTTCGGTTCCACTTCGCCAGGAACCCAGAGCGCGTTCAGAGTTCCGCTCCACAGTCTCCGCTCCGCCACGCGCGGCGCGTTCTGTCACCTCGGACATCACTCGCGCGGTTCGCGCCGCCTGATCGCCTGCTTTTCTTGTGGCTTCGCGTGTCATCTCTTCGGCCTCGTGCTCGGTGTGGCGTGCGGCCATGTTGTCCTCCGTTCCTCATGCGAGTCGTGCGTTAACCGGATTGGCCGGAGCGCCGTTCCGGGTGAACCAAAAGATTGCCTGCCGACGGCACTGATATGTTTGTGAGCGGTTCCAACAATCGCGCGCTGGCGCGGCCGGAGTTCGGCGATCATCGCTACGCCTTGCCATCTACGGAGTAGGAACTCGGAACCGTCTGATGCGGCGCCAGCCTTCAAACGCAATGACACGCAGGCGAGCGGAACGTCATCGCGGCCCAATCGTTCCCTTGCCGGGTGAGCGTGGCTCACGCTTAGGAGGAGAAGCCCACATGAGCACCCTGAAAGCGGTGACGCTGGCCACTGTTATGATTGCGGGCGCGACATCAATGGCATTGGCGCAAAACGGCCCTGCTTACGGCAGGGACAGCGGTATGCCGCCCGCGAGTTACAAAGGACCGGGCGGGATGCCAAGCTATCCGGTCAAGGGGAACACCGCAGCCAATGCGGCTGCAAGCGGTGGCAGTGGAGCGCATCAAAGCGCTCAAAAGACAGGGAGCGCGGCAAACACGCAGAAGGTCCTTGGCAATCAGAACGGCTATGCCTTCGGAGGCAACGGCATGCCGCCCGCGAGCTACAAGGGGCCCGGTGGGATGCCAAGCTATTCGGTCGACAAGAACACAGCAGCCACGGGCAATCAGACCAGCCCTCGGGGCAGAAGGCGGCTCTACGGCTACTATCAAGGCGGCCGCTGACGCTTCGTTCGTCCGAAGGCAAGCATCTCTGTGAATCTGCCGCTGACGGACCACGGCGGTTTGCGGGCCCCGGCATGCACCAGCGCCGGGGCCCTTTGGCTGATCAGCCTGGAGCCAAGCACCCGACAACAAATTTATTGAATCTGTTACGATGGCCGAGCGAAGCGTCACGCGTTCTGCGTCACGTCGCTGATATACTTGGCGCCGACATCCTGGCCGTGGCGCCAGATCATCTTGTAGGTGCCGTCGCGGGCCGGGCCTCCGTTGCCGTGAAAGAGCAGCACGAACTCATCATGGGGCTCGATGCCGTTGAGTTGCAGCCGCACGCCCTCCTCTGAGGCGTTGGTGACCAGGACATAGCGCGGCTCCATGCCAATCCCGAGCTTGATCGTCGCGAGGCGGCCGAGGCGCGCGCGCGGGCTGCGCCGCCGCTCCTCCGTGGCCGGTGAATTCGTTCCTGCTGCGGCTGCGAGCGAATTCGTTCCGGTCTCGAGCGAACTCATATATGCGGCTCCCGGTTTAGGCTGGGTCGAGCGCGCGGCGGCGCTTTGGCCCATTAGGCCTACACGGCGTCCATTGCGCGCTGCCTAAGAGAGCCGGCCAAATTCTCGCAGCATTTTCGATAAAACGTGCGAGACCGCCACACCCGGTCCCGCCCCCTTCGAGGGCCGTGCAATGCACGGCCGCCTCAGGATGAGGTCAATTTAAAGTCCGGCCGTAATCAATCATTTCCCAGCTTGAACAGCCGCCGTGCATTGGTCCGGCCGATTTTCAGCCGGTCGTTCTCGCTGATGGCGCAGGCGTCAAACCAGTTGGCGGCGTGATCGATGTTCTCAAATGGCCAGTCGGTCGAGAACATGATGCGATCGGCGCCGATTTCCAGCATGGCGTTCATCAGCGCCTGGGTGCGGAAATTGCCCGACGTCGTGAGATGGAAATTGGCCGAAAAGTATTCGCCGAGCGGCCTCTTCGCCGGCCATTTGTTGCGGTTCGGAATCCAGGCGTTGGAATTGTCGACGCGCCAGATGCCGTAAGGCAGGTTCTCGCCAAGATGGCCGAGAATGATCTGCAACCGCGGATGCGCGTCGAACAGACCTGACGCCATCAAACGCAGCGCATGTACTGCCGTCTCCTGGCCGAAGGCCCAGATCGGTCCGAGCAGCCACGGATGGCCGTCGTAGATGCGCGCATCACGCGGCAGCGGATTGCGCGGGTGCAGATAGAACGGCACATCGAGCCGCTCGACCGTGGCCCAGAACGGCCGGTATTGCGGCAGGTCGTAATAAAGAACCTCGTCAGCGCCGGCGCCCTCGGAGAAGCCGTTCACCAGCGCGCCGCGAAAGCCGAGATCCTTGACGCAGCGTTCGAGTTCGCGCGCCGCGCCGTCCGGATCCTGCATGGCGAGCGCCGCAAGTCCCTGGAAACGGCCCGGCCGCTTTTGCACCTCGACGGCGAGGTAATCATTGGCTTTGTGCGCAATGTCGTTGGCCTTGGCCTTGTCGCGGATCGCCTGAACGGCGGGGGCATTGAGCGACAACAGCATCATCTCGATGCCGTACTGATCCATCAGCGACAGCCGCCGGCCGTGAATGTCGGCGTTGCGCTCGGCGACCTCCGCCCGCACGGCCTCCGGAAAATAACCCATCGAATCCGCGGCGGTTTCCGGGATCGCAAAGTGTTCTTCAAGCGCAATCTTGCCCTGCATCGTTCCTCCCCAGCGCGGCCATCGCCCGCCGATTAATCTTAACACGCCACATCCGGCGCGGCACGCGCCGCAGCTTCTTTCGTACCGCCCGCTGGCACGCTTCTGGCGACCTCACGCCTCGAGGCCAGCCGATGTCCCGATTTGGGGCAGCGGCGGCGTGCCTGCCCGCGATCGAGCGAGCTTTGCCAGGCGGCCGATGAATACGCTTTCGAGCTATACGCTGGCGTCGCGACCGCAGACCAGCCGCTTCCTGCGGCTGTGGGCACTGCTGCTGCGCGGCACGTTCTCCAGCACGATCTTCCTGCTCGATGTGGTGCTCATCGTTTCGATGTCGTGCGGCACCGGGCTTGCCTATTCGCTCGCTGCTTACCGCAATACCGGCGACGTGTACGCATTCGTCCAGGTCGGAGTGCTGGCGGCCAGCATTTTTGCCATTTCCAACGTTTTCCGCGGCGAATACCGGCTGCCGAATTTCTTTGCCGTCAAACCGCACGCCCGGCGCACCATCCAGTTGTGGAACGTAACGCTGATTTGCCTCCTGTTGCTCGGCTTCCTGACCCAGATCAGCGAACAGTATTCGCGCGCCTGGATCGTGCTGTTTTATGCCACTACGCTCGGGGTGCTGATTTTCGAGCGCTTTCTGGTGGTGCGCATCACTGCACATGCGCGCGCCGCCGGCCTCGTTTCCGCGCAGCGCATCTTCCTGATCGGCACCGGCGCCCATATCGGCGCCTTCATCAACTATTACGAACCGTGGACGCTCGGCATCAACATCGTTGGCGCTCGCTTCATCACGCCGGTCGCCGCCAGCGCCACGAACGCCGAACGCCGCGCAGCCTTGGGTAAAGACCTCGCCGAGGCGACCGCCAGCGTGCGCAGCGTCGAGCCGGACGCGATTTTCCTGCTGCTGCCGTGGTCGGCGACCGCCACGATCGAGCGCTGCGCCGAGGCCTTCCTGACGCTGCCGGTCGAAATCCACCTCGGGCCGGAGCAGATCCTGCACAAATTCGAGGATGTCGAACTGTCGAAGCTCGGCCCGCTGGCGAGCCTGCAACTCACGCGGATGCCGCTGACGACGTTCGAAGTGGTGCAAAAGCGGGTGTTCGACCTGGTGTTCGCCGCCATCGCATTGTTGGCGCTGACGCCGCTTCTGCTCGTGGTCGCGGTGCTGATCAGCCTCGACAGCCCGGGGCCGGTGTTCTTCGTTCAGCGGCGTTTCGGTTTCAATCAGCAGCCGTTTCGCATCATCAAATTCCGCACCATGCGCACGCTCGATGACGGCGCGGTGGTGCCGCAGGCGGTGCGCGACGATCCGCGGCTCACACGCGTCGGGCGCTGGCTGCGGCGCTGGAACATCGACGAGATTCCGCAGCTCTTCAACGTGCTGGCCGGTGACATGTCACTGGTCGGCCCGCGCCCGCACGCCCTGTCGCACGACCGCGAATACGAGCAGCGCATTTCGCTTTACGCCCGCCGGCACAACGTCAAACCCGGAATTACCGGATGGGCGCAGATCAACGGCTATCGCGGCGTGACCGATACCGACGATAAGATGCGCAAGCGCGTCGAGTATGATCTGTTCTATATCGACAACTGGTCGATGTGGCTCGATCTGAAAATCATCGCCCGCACGGTGCTGTCGCCGACGGCATACCGCAACGCGTATTGAGACCTATCCGATAGACAACGCGATAAGACGTCAGCCGGCGAGCCGTGCGATGGCGGCCACGGCGCCCACCGTCACCAAAGCGGTCGAAAACCACAACAGCCCGACCAAGAGCCACACCGGGCGCGGCTTGCGCATCGCAACCGGAGTGCGGTCGTCGGTCCGCGGGCTACTCCAGGCCTCCAGCGCCGGCTGGGCGCGGCGCAGCGCTGCGGCCGCACGTTCGATATCGGCCAGATCGCGGGCCATTTGATTGGCCTGACCGGGCGCGGCGGAATCGTCCGCCCCGCGTGAGCTTTCACGCAGGGCGATCTCGAAAGCGCGTATCTCGTGCAAAGCGTCGCCGTCCAAGCCGCCGGACGACGGGTCGCCATGGTCGATGTTGGGCATGACGCCACCCTGTTGTGCTTCATCAAAATCCTAAACGGCCGGGCGGCGCAGCGCGATATTGATCGAGCGCTAACCTTAACGGTGGCGCTCCGCCCTCCTATATGGGGGGCGTTGTTATCCCCGTACCTCACGGAAATGAGGGTTTTCGAACGAGCTCGCCGCCGTCATATTTCGCCCTTATGTCTTGACCCCGGCCGCCCCCAAGGAGCCTCTCCAATGAGTACCTCGGCAATCGTCATCCTCGTCGTGATCGTCGTGCTCGTACTGTGGGCGATCAGCGTCTACAACGGCCTCGTCACCATGCGGCAACGGGTCAATCAGGCGTTCGCCGACATCGACGTGCAGCTGCGTCAACGGCACGACCTCGTTCCCAACCTGGTCGAAACGGTGAAGGGCTACGCCGCCCACGAGCGCGGCACCCTCGACGAGGTGATCAAGGCGCGCGGCGCGGCAGTCTCCGCGCAGGGCCCGGCGCAGCAGGCGGCGGCCGAAAACATGCTCACGGGCGCGCTGCGGCAACTGCTGGCCGTCTCGGAAGCCTATCCGGACCTGAAGGCGAATGCCGAATTCCAGCAATTGCAGAACGAGCTGAGCGATCTCGAAAACAAGATCGCGGCGTCGCGGCGCTTCTTCAACAGCGCCGTGCAGGAATACAACACCGGCATTCAGCGATTTCCCGCGGCGTTGTTCGCCGCCTCGTTCGGCTTCGCACCGAAGGATTTCTTCGATCTCGGCCCCGATCGCCAGACCGAGGTGCAGGCGCCGCAGGTGAAGTTCTGATTTGGTCATTCCGGGGCCGAGCAAAGCTCGGAGCCCGGAATTGTTAGCCACGATCGTAGCAAGCATGTTTCTGCCCACCGCTCCGAAATGACGCGATAACCATGGCCGCCGCCTACGGACTCTATACGCACATCCAGTCGAACCGGCGCCGTTCGATCGTGCTGCTCGCCGGGCTGTTTTTGCTTGTCTATGTGCTGGTCTATGCCGGCGCGCTCGTGGCCGAGGCGCTGTCGGTCAATGCCGACACCAACGCGCTGATGCAGCTGGCGTGGAACGATCTGATCCATGCGTTCCCGATCGCAACGCTCGGAACCTTGGTCTGGATCGTCATCGCCTATTATTTCCATCAGAGCATGATCGATGCGATCACCGGCGGCCGCGAAGTGACGCGTTCCGAGGAGCCCCGCCTCTACAACCTTCTGGAAAATCTCTGCATCTCGCGCGGCATCACCATGCCGAAGCTCAAGATCATGGACAGCGACGCGCTCAATGCGTTCGCGTCAGGCATGAACCAGAAGCAGTACTCGATCACCGTCACCTCCGGCCTGCTCGCCCTGCTCGACGACGCCGAGCTCGAGGCGGTTCTCGGCCACGAGCTCACCCATATCCGCAACGGCGACGTGCGCATGATGATCATCGCCGTCATCATTGCGGGCGCCATCGCGTTTACCGCCGAACTGGTTGCTAGGCTGTGGTTCTATAACGGCTTCAGTTTCGGCCGCTCGCGCGACCGCGAGGGTGGCGGCGGCGGCGCCAGTATCGCCATCTTGATCGCGATCGCGCTTCTGGTCGTCGCCTACGTGCTGTCGTTTCTTATTCGCCTCGCATTGTCGCGTGAGCGCGAATACCTGGCGGATGCCGGCTCGGTCGAGCTGACGAAAAATCCCGACGCCATGATTTCGGCACTGCGCAAGATCGAGGGGCGCGGCGAGCTGCCGGGAGCGACTTCGGCGATCATGGAGCTGTGCGTCGACAATCCGCGCGAAGGCTTCGGCGAACTGTTCGATACTCATCCGACGGTCGACAACCGTGTCGCCGCGCTGGTCAAATATACGGGCGGCCACGATCCCGGCCCGATCGCGCTGCCGGAGCCCGAATTGTCGGACTCAAACGACTCGGATATGGTTAATGCCGACGAGGCCGATCAGCCGCCGCCTTCCGGGCCTTGGGGCTCAACGCAGCAGTCCGATACCGGGGCCGCACGGAATGAGGAAAGCCCCGCCACACCTGATCAACCGCCGGGTCCTTGGGGACCGCATAGCGGCTAGCCGCAATCGCGTCACAATTCGCGCCTCGGCCAAGACGAACTCGTCGAATGGGGTCGCGGCTGTTTCCGTCGCACTTCCAAATGGCGCGTCGGATGTGTACAACAAAGACAGATGCAGGGGACACGACGCATCCGGTTTGGTCGCGTTGAAGCCCGGGGTTTGGGGCTCCCAATGACACAGCGGCGCGTCAGTGAGGGAGAGCCATGGCGAAGCCAACAGTAATCCTGGTCGGCGCGGACAAAGGCGGCGTCGGCAAGACCACCGTCTCGCGCACGCTGCTGGATTATTTTACCGCCCATCAGGTCCCGACCCGCGCCTTTGATTTAGAGGCGCCCAAGGGTACGCTCAAGCGCTTCCATCCTGACATCACCGACGTGGTCGACGTTACGACCATCCCCGATCAGATGCGTATTTTCGATACGCTGTCGGATGCCGCCGTGACGGTCATCGACGTGCGCGCCGGCCTGTTGTCGCCGACGCTGCGCGCGCTGCGCGACATCGGCTTTCTCGATGCGGTGAAGAAGGGCCAGTTCACCTTCCTGGTGTTTCACATCCTCGGCTCGTCGATCGCCTCGCTCAATGAAATCGAGGACACCTCGCAGTTCACCGCCGACGCCAGATATTTTCTGGTGAAAAACTACTTCAACAACACCACGTTCTTCGAGTGGGATCAGGCCACCCACGCCAACTATTTCAAGAAGCTCAAGGACGCGGTCGAGATCACGATTCCGAAGCTCAACGAGATGGCCTACGAGCAGGTCGAAGTGGCATCCGTCCCGTTCCTGACCTTCGTCGCCAACAAGGGACCGAAAGGCGAGGCCGCCAACTATTCGTTCGTGCTGCGCGGCTACGTCCGCCACTGGCTCGGCAACGTCTGGGCCGAGTACGACCGCATCAAACTCAACGATATCATCTCTGCGACGCCCGCAAATCCGCGTGTGCAAGTAGTCCGATAGCGCCAGCATAACGGCGGGTTCGACGCGGCGCCTGAAACGTCCAGGCTACGACAATTGCAACAGACGCCGCTCTATATCGTCGCATCGCCGCATCCGCGTGTCGGCAAGACGTTGCTGGCGAGGCTTTTGCTCGAGTTCTTTCACTCCGAAAAAAGACAGCTGATCGGCTACGATCTCAATCCACGCGAGCCGACCTTTGCGGGTTATTTCCCGCGCTGGGTCTTTGCGGTCGATATTGCCGATACGCGCGGGCAGATGGAATTGTTCGACCGGCTTATCGGCGACAAGCCCGTCAGCACCGTCATCGATCTGGGGTATGGCGCGTTCGAGCAATTCTTTTCGGTTTTGGGAGAAATCGGCTTCGCCAATGAAGCGCGGCGGCGCGGGATTGAAACGGTCGTGCTGTTCGTTTCCGATCGCGCGCCTGCGACCGTGCGGGCTTATGGCGCGTTGCGGCGACAGCTTGCCAACGTCGCTTTCGTCCCGGTTCATAACGAGTTGGTTTCGGTCTCGTTCGACAAAGACGACTTTCCGGCATCGCGGCCCGAGTTTCGGACAATCAGCATTCCGCGTCTGTCGCCCATTGTCCGCGGCGTCGTCGACCGGCCCAGCTTTTCGTTCGGCAGCTACCTGGTCAAACCGCCATCAGGTCCGACCGAAATTCATGACTGGGTGGCGACAATCTTCAACGCCTTTCGCGACCTCGAATTGCGGCTCATGATGGGGCGGGTGACATCGGCGCTCGGCGGCGTGTCGCTCGGACCGCCGCCCCTACCCTCCGGGACATCGCGGCGGTAAGGCAAGTTGCCGGCTTTTCAATTCACCTGGATGTGGGCGAAGGCCACGACCTTCTCCCAGCGGCCGATCTCATCCTTGATGGTCGCGGCGAACACGGCCGGCGAGCCGCCGGGCGCCGTGCCGCCCATATCGGCGATGCGCTGCCGGATCGTTGGATCGGCAAGGGCGGCATTGATCTGTGTATTGAGCAACGTAACGATCGCGGCCGGGGTGTTCTTCGGCGCGCACAGGCCGCTCCAGCTGTTGACCTCGTAACCAGGCACGAATTGCGAAAGCGGCGGCACATCCGGCAGCGCGGCGAGGCGCGTTGACGATGTGACGGCAAGCGCGCGCACCGTGCCGGCCTTGACGAAAGACATTGCCGAACCGGTGGTCGAGAACAGCACCTGCGGCTGGCCACCAAGCATATCACTGAGCGCCGCTGACTCCCCGCGATACGGCACGTGAATCATGCGCACGCCGGTGCGCATCATGAACAGTTCGCCGGCGAGGTGTCCTGTCGAACCGCTGCCGCCCGAGCCCATGGCGAGCTTGCCGGGATTTGACTTCGCGTAGGCGATGAATTCCGGGACGGTTTTGGCGGGCACCGCCGGATGCACCAGCAGGAACAACGACGAGCGCATGACATGGATGACCGGCGTGAAATCGATGACGAAATTGTAGTTCAGGTGCTTGTACAGCACCGTGTTGATGGAATTGACCGAGTTGGCCATGAACAGCGTGTAACCGTCGGCGGGTGAATGCGCGGCAAATTCGCTGCCGACGTTGTTGTTGCCGCCCGCGCGGTTCTCGACGACGAACGATTGTCCGAGCTTGGTCGTCAGCCACTGGGCGATCAGCCGCGCGACGATGTCGGTCGAACCTCCCGCGGTGGTCGCCACAATGATGCGAACCGGGCGCCCCGGATAGGTCTGCCCGTGTGCGGTCGTTGCACCAGCCAGCGCGGTGGCGCCGGTGGCGAGGCGGAGAAATTTGACGGCGCGGAATGGTCACGATCTGGCCCCTCGGTACGAACGCGATGGACCCGGCAACGGACCAGCTTAGCGCGTTTGCGGGCCGGACGGAAACAGGCCGTGAGCTTTGAGAAACTCGATCATGTAGCGGTCGAACAGCCCGGGCTGTTCGATCTGGCAGGCATGCCCGGCGCCGTGGAGGATCTTCATCTCGCAGCCCGGGATGCGCGCCTTGAGCGCCGCGGCACGCGGGTGTGCGCCATCCTCGCTGCCGGTCAGAATGATAGTCGGGCAGGCGATGCGGGAGTGATGATCCTCCGCATCGGGAATCGCCGCTGCCTGGAACTGATAGATGATCGATTGCAGGTCGGCCTGCGCGTTGCGCTCGGTGAACATCTGCGCAAAAAAATGCGCGAGCGGCGTCGGGCGGAACGCGGGGCTCAGATCCTCGAACGTGAAGTCCCAGCGATAGTCAATGCCGCCTGCTGTGTAACCGGCAATGCGCTTGGGGGCATGCTCCTTGTTCGGGCTGTAGCCCGTACCTGAGAGCACCAGCGCCGCCGTCTTCTGCGGGCGCAGATGGTACATGTAGGGCGCAATGGCGGAACCGACCGAGCAGCCCACCAAAATGGCGCGCTCGCCCGGCGCGGCATCGTCGATCGCCTCCCAGCACGCCTGCGCCATGTCTGACATGGTCAGGCCTTTCGTAGCCTTCGGCGAGCGTCCGTACCCGGGAATATCGATGGCGATGCACCGATACCAGGTCGACAGATGCGCCATCTGAAAGATCCAGCATGACTGATCCATCGGATTGGGATGCACGAACGCCATGACCGGGCCGGTGCGGCCCATGCGTTCGTAATATAACGGACCTTCAACATGATCGGCCATGGCGCCACTCCACCCGCAGTTCACAGACTGAGCTGATAACCTACCGGCACCCAGCGATAGCCGCCCGCCGCTTTTTCGATCATCCCAAGCGCCGGAAACGGCATGTGGTAGCCGGCGACAACGAGCCTGTCCGTCGCCGCCATGTCGAGAATGCGCTTGCGCGTGGCCGCGGCTTTCTCCTTGTCGTCGTCGACATCGAGCGTCCAGTCCGGCCGCTGCACGCCGATGACGTAGTGATTGCAGGTGTCGGCCCAGATCAAGAGGCGCTTGCCGGCGCTTTCGACGTGGAAAGCCAGCATGCCGGGCGAATGCCCCATGGCATCGACCGCGTGGATGCCGGAAGCGACTTCATCGCCTGGCTTGATGAAGGTCGCGTGTTCGCCGAACGGCACCGCAAGCTTGACGAACAGTTCGCGATTGAACTTGCGCGCCTCGCGCACATTCTCGCCGCGCTTCCAGAAATCGAACTCGGTCGCGCCGAAGACGTAACGGGCATTCGGGTAAACCGGCTTGCCGCCGTCCGACAGACCGCCGATGTGATCGGGATGGCCGTGCGTGGTCACGACAATGTCGATGTCGCCCGGTTTGTAGCCGGCCTCGCCGAGCCGTTCGCGCAAGTTGCCGTCGACGCCGCGGCCGCGCAGCTGTTCGAAATCGCGGCGCAGAAAACCGTTGCCGGTGTCGAACAAAACGAGTTGCTTGCCGGTATTGACCAAAGTCGGCGTGAACGGATGCACGTAGCGATTTGATTCGATGCCGTTGGCGGCGCACAGCGCCTTCGCCTCCTCGGCGGAATGCTCCGGGCCGAAGCTTGGATGCAGGCCTTCGCGGATCGACTTGCTGTCGAGGATCGTGGCGATTTCGAATTCACCGAATTTGAAGCGGTAGACAGTCCCCTGCAGTTCACCTTGCATCGCAGCCGGCACGGCAATCCTCCCAACGATTTTGGATAAAAGAACCCTGAAGCTTCAATGCCCCTCGAAGGCGATCAGCGTGCGCACCGGCACGCCGAGTTTCTCGATTTTCTTCGCACCGCCGAGTTCCGGCAAGTCGATGATGAAGCAGGCGGCAAGCACATTGGCGCCGATCTGCTGCATCAGCTTGACGGCGGCTTCCGCGGTGCCGCCGGTGGCGATCAGATCGTCGACCAGCACCACCCGCTCGCCGGGCGCGATCGCGTCTTCGTGCATCTCCATTTCGTCGATGCCGTATTCCAGCGAATAGCCGATGCTCACGCGCTTGAACGGCAGCTTGCCCTTCTTGCGGATCGGAACGAAGCCGGCCGAGACTTGATGCGCCACGGCACCGCCGAGAATAAAGCCGCGCGCCTCGATGCCGGCGACCTTGTCGATCTTGCCGCCGGCCCAAGGCTGAACCAGTTCATCCACGGCGCGGCGGAACGCCCGCGCATTGCCGAGCAGCGTCGTGATATCGCGGAACATGATCCCCGGCTTGGGGTAATCCGGGATCGAGCGGATCGCGGCCTTCAGATCGTTCTCGATCGCGGCGGTGGTCATTGCTGGAGCCTCATCCCCTAGGCGCTGCCCGCTTGGAGTTGCCGCACTGTGGCGGACGACAGCGACCGGCGCAACGGGCTAACGGCCGAGGACAAAGAGAATGGAGCGCGGGCCTGACGGACCCGCGCCTGTGCTCTTCGTCATGATGAGAGATGTTGCCGAGCCGAAATCGGGCGAGCGAACTCGTTCCGTTCGCTCGCTGTGCGCCCGCTATGATGAAACGGCCGGCTCGTGGATGTCGTGCCAGACTTTCTTCTTGGTGAAGTAGAGCAGCCCGGTGAAGACGATCAGGAAGACCATCACCTGGAAGCCGAGCCGGTGGCGCTCATCGAGCTTCGGCTCGGCCGCCCACATCAGAAACGCTGACACGTCCTTGCCGTACTGGTCCAGCGTCTCGGGCGTGCCATCGGTGTATTTGACCTGGCCGTCCTTGATCGGCTGCGGCATGGCGATGGCGCCACCCGGGAAGTACTTGTTGTACTGGCCGCCCGGCGGCAGCACGACGCCCGCCGGCGCGGCCGTGTAACCGTTGATGATGGCGTGGATGTAGTCCGGGCCATCTTCCTGATAGGTGGTGAACGCGTCGAAGACGAATTGCGGGAAACCCCACTCGTGGCTGCGCGCCTTGGCGAGCGTGGACATGTCCGGCGGCGCCTTGCCGCCGAGCGCGGCCGCAGCGGCCTGCGCATTGGGAAACGGCGGTGGGAAATAATCGGAGATCTTGCCCGGCCGCTGGAACATCTGGCCCTGGTCGTTCGGTCCATCGGTGACCTGGAAGGTCGCCGCAATGGCCGCGGCCTGAGCCTCGGTGAAGCTGGGGCCGCCCGGGTCGGCGAGATTACGGAACGACAACAGCTTCAAACTGTGACAGGTCGAGCAGACCTCGCGATAGATCTTGAAGCCGCGCTGCAGTTGCTGCGGATCGTACTGACCGAACGGCCCGGCAAACGACCAATGCTCGCGCGGCGGCGCGGCCGCCTCCTGGGCCACGGCCGGCACTGCGATCGCCGACAGCGACGCCGCGAGTATGACCGCGGCTACGATGGTTCCGTGCCTGCTCATGCCTGACCTCCACTGCCAGTCGGAGCGCTTTTGCCCAGCACTGATTCCGAAATCGAATTCGGCAGCGGCTTGGTTTTCTCGAACAAGCCCAGAAGCGGCAGGATGATGAAGAAGAAAGCGAAATAGTAAGCAGTGAGCAGCCGCGCGGCGAGCACGTAACCGCCGACCGGTTCCTGCGAGCCCAGATAGCCGAGCCCCACCACCGCGGCGAAGAAGATCAGCAGGAATTGCCGGTAGAGCGGGCGGTAATTTGCCGAACGAACGCGCGACGTGTCGAGCCACGGCATGAAGGCGAGAATAACAATCGACCCGGCGAGCGCGGTGACGCCCAGAAGCTTGCTCGGGATCGCGCGCAGGATCGCGTAGAACGGCAGATAGTACCATTCGGGCACGATGTGCGTCGGCGTCTGGCTCGGATTCGCCGGGATGTAGTTGTCGGAGTGGCCGAGATAGTTCGGGATGTAGAAGATGAAGAAGGCGAAAAAGATGCAGAACACGCCGATGAAGAACGCGTCCTTGACGGTCGCGTAGGGCGTGAACGCCACGCTGTCCTTCTCGTCCTTCGCCTCCACCCCGGTCGGGTTGTTCTGCCCGACCATGTGCAGCGCCCAGACGTGCAGCACGACCACGCCGGCAATCACGAACGGCAGCAGGTAATGCAGCGAATAAAACCGATTGAGCGTCGGATTGCCCACCGCGAAGCCACCCCACAGCCAGGTGACGACGCCATGGCCGACCACCGGAATCGCCGAGAACAGGTTGGTGATCACGGTCGCGGCCCAGAAGCTCATCTGACCCCAAGGCAGCACGTAGCCCATGAAGCCGGTTGCAACCATGAGCAGAAACAGGATGACGCCGAGAATCCACAAAACCTCGCGCGGCTCCTTGTAGGAGCCGTAATACATGCCGCGGGCCATATGGATATAGACCGCGACGAAGAAGAACGAGGCGCCGTTGGCGTGGATGTAGCGCAGCAGCCAGCCGTAATTGACGTCGCGCATGATACCTTCGACCGAATCGAAGGCCAAATTGACGTTCGGCGTGTAGTGCATCGCCAACACGATGCCGGTCACCATCTGCACGGCGAGCATGAACGTAAGAATGCCGCCGAACGTCCACCAATAGTTCAGATTGCGCGGTGTCGGATAGGCAATGAAGGAGGAATAGATAAGGCTGGCGATAGGCAGCCGCCGTTCCATCCACTTCATGAAGGCGCCTTGCGGCTGATAGGTGCTGTGTCCGCTCATTGTCGAACCTTAAAAGACCTGACCGATGATGCAACGAAGGAAGCGGAAGTTGCGGCGCGCTGGCTCCGCCGTTGAGATTGAAGTCACCCTGCCGACCCTCGTTACGTCTTGCCGCTTGACCATCCGCGCTGCGGGCCGCCACCTTCCCTGCCCTCCGACGCATACACGAAGGGCAGACAGAAGACCGGTGGCGAATGATCCGGTCGCACCGACCTGGGGGAGGCCGAGCGCGACGCATTCCGGCGTGGTTCTATTGGCACCCTTGCCGCCTCAGTGCAAGTGTGGCTTCGCCGCGTTCCAAACGCTGTGACGAACGCGCGAAATGACCGGCATGCGCATAGCCCTGTACCAACCCGACATCCCGCAGAATACCGGCACGATCCTGCGACTGTGCGCATGCCTGGGAATTGAGGCGCATATCGTTGCACCGGCCGGGTTCCCGACCTCCGATCGCGCCTTTCGGCGGGCCGGAATGGACTATCTCGATACCGTAACGCTGGTGCGGCACACGTCGTGGCAGGCCTTCGAGGCGTGGCGTCGGGCGGAGAATCACCGGCTTGTGCTGTTCACAACGGCCGGGGCGCGCAACTATCTCGATTTCGCGTACCAGGCGGATGATGTGCTGCTGTTCGGCCGCGAATTGGCAGGGGTGCCGCAGGAGGTCCACGAATCAGCCGATGCCCGCCTCGTCATCCCGATGCGCGCCGGCCTGCGCTCGCTCAATGTGGCGCTGGCGGCCGCGATGGCGGCCGGCGAGGCGCTGAGGCAGATTCGGGGACTGCCGGGTGTTGCCGATCCCGATAGGGTTGGCCCGGCTGGCTGACGAACGAGTGCTGGGAAATTGACGTAAGGCAAAGCGCCCTAGAGGCATTCCGATAAGACATTCAACTCATGGACAGCACCCAAATAAGCCAACGCAAAGAGAGCACGCGGGTCTGGTTCGAATCTCTGCGCGACCAGATCACGGCAGCATTCGAGTCGGTTGAGGACGCGCTTCCCGCCGGCGCACCGTTCACCGATCGCGCGCCGGGCCGTTTCCGCCGGACACCGTGGACGCGCACCGAACATGGCGGCGGCCCCGGCGGCGGCGGCGTCATGGCGATGATGACGGGCCGCGTGTTCGAGAAGGTCGGCGTCCACGTCTCCACGGTGTTTGGCGAATTCGCGCCCGAGTTCCGCAAGGAGATTCCCGGCGCCGCCGACGATCCGCGCTTCTTCGCCTCGGGCATCTCTCTCATCGCACACATGCACAACCCGCACGTCCCTGCGGTGCATATGAACACGCGCTACGTCGTCACGTCCAAAGCGTGGTTCGGCGGCGGCGCCGACCTCACGCCGGTACTCGACCGTCGGCGCAGCCAGGACGATCCCGACTCAACCGCCTTTCATGCCGCCATGAAGGCCGCTTGCGACGCGCACCCGGCCGTCGCGCCATACGACAAGTTCAAAAACTGGTGCGACGAATATTTCTTCCTGAAGCATCGCGGCGAAATGCGCGGCATCGGCGGTATCTTCTACGACTGGCTGGATACGGGCGACTTCGACGCCGACTTCGCTTTCACCCAAGATGTGGGCCGCGCGTTTCTTCGTATTTATCCCGAGCTGGTGCGGCGGAACTTTACAAAGCCCTGGAGCGAAGCCGAGCGCGACGAACAGCTCATCCGCCGCGGGCGCTACGTCGAGTTCAATCTGCTCTACGATCGCGGCACGATTTTTGGCTTGCGCACCGGCGGCAATGTCGCGTCGATACTCTCATCGATGCCGCCCGTGGTGAAATGGCCGTAAATCGGCGCGTCACGCTGAGTGCGCAAAACGACATTCACAAATCTGCGATTCGATGACCGCAGGACGAACAATCGTCACAAGCTCCGCCTAGGGTGTGACCGTCCCATTATCGAAACCAAGGAGGAGGCGATGGCATTCGAGCCTGGCGACGTGGTCATGCTCAAGTCTGGCGGCCATTCCATGACAGTTATCACTGTCGAAGAAGAGGACATCGATTGCCTGTGGGTCGGCGACGATGGCCAGATGTTCCGGCAATCCGTTCCCGCAATTGCCCTGACGGTCGTCGAGGGCATCGACATCGACGAAGCGGGTGAGGCGGAGGACGATGAAGAAGCGGAAGACAAGGAAGACGAGGGCGACGAGCAAGAAGACGAGGACGACAAGGACGAAGACAACAAGAGGCGCGCAAAGCGGCGCTGAAGATGACCGCGGTCGCATTCCGCAGTTTCGGCCGTTCGCGACCGCGGTATTTGTTGAACGCCGCTATCTGATCGCCTCGGAAATCATGATCGCGGCGCCGGCGAGGACGACGGCGTCAAGAATCGCCGTGTGCACGTGGACGGGCATCCGCTCGACGATCAGTCGCGCGATGAAGGTGGAGCAAAAGCCGATGCCGCCGATCAGTGTGCCGATAAGCAGCACCACGGGTGTGATGACGCCCGCGTAGCCGAACACCGTCAGCTTGATGACACCAATGACGACCGAGACTAGCGAGTTGGTTGCGATCACGGCGGCGCCTTCGAGACCGGTCGCCATCAGCAGCGAGAGCAGGATCACGCCCGATCCGGTGGTACCGCCGACCACGAGACCCCAGAGCAGCGCACCGGCCGCGTAGCCTTTTTCGCCGAGCTGGCGGCCGCGGCGGCGCAGAATGCGGCGCAGCGGCACGGTGGCGATCAAGGTCAAGCCGATCACCAGCGCCGCGCCGCGGCCCGACAACAGTGTGTACAGCCAGGCGCCCAGCACGCAGGTCGGCAGCGCGCAAACCAGCGCGATCACGGCGCGCCGTCGGTCAAGCCGTTTGCGGAATGCAACGATGCGCGCCGAATTGGTGAACATTGCCGAAATCGCGATGATCGGTACCACCGGCTTGGCGCCGACGAGCGGCACCAGCACGAGCGGCATCATCGCGCCGGTGCCGTAGCCGGCCACCCCGCCGGCGATGCCCGAAAAGGCCGCCAGGCCGACGATCAGCGCAAATTGCAGGGGAGAGATGTCGGGGATCAGCGGCATTGTGCGCGCAATTAGGCTGGATTCGGGCGTTGACTTGACCGGTTAGTTCGGCACCTTGCCGTCACGAGAACACTTACAGCCGCCGCGCCCCGCTGTCGCGTCAAAGCAGGAGAACTGGGGATGGATCTTGGAATTGCCGGCCGCAAGGCCATCGTCTGTGCATCGAGCCGCGGCCTAGGCCGGGCCTGCGCCAAGCGGCTCGCCGAAGCCGGCTGCGAGGTCGTCATCAACGGCCTCGACAAGGACCGCCTCGCCGCCACCGCCGATGATTTGCGCAAGGAAACCGGCGCGAAGATCACGGCGGTCGCGGCCGACGTCGCCTCGCCCGAAGGCCAGAAAGCGCTGTTCGCCGCCTGTCCGGAACCGGACATTCTGGTCAACAACAATGCCGGCCCGCCGTTTCGTGATTTCCGCGACCTCGACCGGCAGAAAATGATCGACGGCGTGATCGGCAACATGATCGTCGCCATCGAACTCACGCAGAAGGCGATCGATGCGATGGTGGCCAGAAAGTTCGGCCGCATCGTCAACATCACCTCGGGCTCGGTGAAGATGCCGCTGTTCGGCCTCGATCTGTCGTCAGGGGCACGCGCCGGGCTGACCGCGTTCCTCGCCGGCGTGGCGCGCTCGGTGGCGGCCTCGAACGTGACGATCAATTTCATACTGCCGGGCATCTTCGACACTGACCGCTTTCACTCCAACGCCCAGTCATCGGCGAAGAAGCGCGGCACGAGCTACGAGGAAGCCCTCAAGCAGAACGTCGACTCGGTTCCGGCGCGCCGGCTTGGCACAGCCGACGAATTCGGCGCAACCTGCGCGTTTCTCTGTTCGGCGCACGCCGGCTACATCACCGGACAGAACTTCCTGATCGACGGGGGACGGTTCCCCGGCGCCTTCTGAACAGCAATCTCCGATAGCCTCAAATGACCGACCCAAGGAGAGTTCCATGAAACTCGTTCGCTACGGCGCACCCGGCCGCGAAAAGCCCGGCATGCTCGACACGCAGGGACGCATCCGCGATTTGTCGAAAGTCGTGCCCGACATCGCCGGCGACACGCTGTCGCCCAAGGGCCTCGCCAAGCTGCGCAAGCTCAACCCAGACAAGCTGCCGCTGGTGAAGGGCAAGCCGCGCATCGGTCCGTGCGTCGGCAAGGTCGGCAACTTCATCGCCATCGGACTCAATTACTCGGATCACGCCGCCGAAGCCGGAATGGCGATCCCCAAGGAGCCGATCATCTTCAACAAGGCCACGAGCTGCATCTGCGGTCCGAACGATGACACCATGACTCCCAAAGACTCGTCCAAGCTGGACTGGGAAATCGAACTCGGCATCATCATTGGGAGCCGCGCCCGTTATCTGAGCAAAGACAAGGCGCTCGACGTGGTCGCCGGCTATTGCCTCGCCAACGACGTGTCCGAGCGCGTGTTTCAGATCGAACGCGCCGGGCAGTGGACCAAGGGCAAGGGCTGCGAGACCTTCGGGCCGCTGGGACCGTGGCTCGTCACCAAGGACGAGATCAAGAACCCGCAGAACCTCGACATGTGGCTCGACGTCAATGGCGAAAAGCGCCAGCGCGGCAACACCTCGACGATGATTTTCGACTGCCGCCACATCGTGTGGTGCTGCTCGCAGTACTTCATTCTGGAGCCGGGCGACGTGATCATCACCGGCACTCCGCCCGGCGTGGGGCTCGGCATGAAGCCCGAGCCAAAATTCCTCAAGGCCGGCGACGTAGTGACGCTCGGCATCGACGGACTCGGCGAGCAGCGGCAGAAGATTGTGAAGTTTAAGAAATAGCCTAAAAAACACTGCGACCGTTTCTCGCGTTGCGGTGCAAGCTGAGTGCTCGCATCGATAACGCATCCGGGCAACTACCTACCAAATACGCGTGCGCTCGGTACGAGATGTAAATAATTGTCCGCTTCAATGGCCCGGTCTTTCTTGATGGATAACGGGCCATGTCGTCGCGGGCAAAGGTACAGGAGTGCATCCGGCGCGCTCGAAGCGAGAGCAGGATCGAGGAAAAACTGAACGGCATCGCTGACGCGATCAACTCCTTCGTCGATTATGTCGAGCAGTTGGAGCATCTGCTGCGCAACGTTGAATTGCGGCTGCGGCGGCTTGGTTCCTAGTGCGGTTCGGCGGGCGCGTTGAGTGCAACATTGAGGCCGAGCTGACCGCCGTAATAGGTCACGTCGCCCTGCCCTAGTTCGCTGCTGAAGCTCGCATAGCCGGTCATGCCGCGGCCGAGTTTCAGAGTGGCGCCGACGATCGCTGTCGCCCAATCGCGCCCGAAGCTGACCGCGGGCATCGAATAGGCGGGCGCAAACGGTATCTCCGGCTCGATCGCCGTCACCACCCGGTTGTCCGGGTTCAACTCGTGATTCCACACGAGCTTGCCGAAAGGATGCCACAGGCCGACGTCGACGCCGGCCTGCAAGCCGAGCTCCGTCACCGCCGAGTTGCGAACCTGACTGCCGTAGCTCAGCGCCGTGAACCCGCCGTCGGGATCGCCGGCAAACATGTCAGACTCGGCAAAGCCGTTCACGCCGACGCGCTGCAAAATGATGCCGGCGACGGGACCGTAGGTGAAATCGAGGCCCGCCGCCGGCGGTGATTTCGCGAAGGCGGGGGCAAGTCGTCCCGGCCATCCGGCGTGGAAGTCGTAGCCGATTTCGGCGGCAAATGACGCATTGGTGCCGCTGGTGTTTCCAGTATTGGCAATCGTCGCGATGCCGATCGGCACGACGCGATCGACGTTGTAGTGCAGCCCGCCGAAGCTCGCGACCATGTCGAACCACAGCGGCCGCCCGACGTAAGCGACATAGCCGCTGAACGCGTATTCGTTCTGCTGGAAATTGCCGCCGAGGCTGAAACTTTGCGTCGTCGTTCCGACCGACACCGCGCCGCCCACGAGCCAGTTTGGCGCCCACGAATAGTCGGCCCCGGCCGTCACCATGCCGGGCGTGCCCGGGTCGTTGGGAAATCCGACGTCGTTCGAGTGCATCGCCAACGACGACAGATCGCCCGTCACCCATGCATTAAACGTACCGACGCCACGGTTACGTCCGGAGATCGCGATCTGCTGAAAGATCGAATCGACCAGGACGGTTCGTGTCTTGACCGGCGCTTCGGCCAGGTAGGAAATCTCCTGCGGCGCTACGATGAGGCTGTAGGCGTAGTCGGCTTCGATCAATTGTCCGGCTGCCGAATAGTGCTCGTTGTCGGCGTACAAATACGTTTGCCCGGCGTTGGGCGCGACCAGCGTGGTGCAGTACACCGCCCAGGCGGACGCGATCGTTCCGCCGCTGCCGTTGCCGGGATTGGCATTGACGCAGGCGCCGCCCTGATGCGTGACCGTCGAACCCGGCGCGAGATTGGTAAGACCGAACAGCGCGGGATTGAAGGCGATAGCGTCGGCGATGACTTTGCCGGAGACCGGCACGAAATTGATTCCGCTGGCCGCCAGGTCCGCATACAAAGCCCGATTGTACACACCATCCGTCGTCGCTTGAGCGGTGCCGCCGTTGGCGAGCGGAGAAGCGCCATAGGCGATCGGCACGACGAAGTAGCGTGCTCCCGATGTGTGAAGCTGCGCGATCGCCGCGGCGAGATCTGCCGCGGACGTCTGCGCCAATTGGGTTGCGTTATTCGCACACACCCCGCCTGGGCAGATGGCCTGGGCGATATCGTTGCCGCCCGAGCTGATCATATAAAGCGCGTTGGGATTGGCGGCGCCGTTGACGGCTGTCAGATACGAGCCGAGCTGGCTGACCGTATTGGGCGCGAGCGTCGAATAGTTGGCGTAAGTGATGTTGGACGCGCCGCCTGCCGCGTAGTTGGTGCCACCGGGCTCCCCGACCGGAATTGCGGAGAGGCCGAACAGCGACGCCAGGATTGCCGAATTCATCCGGCCGCCGATCGACGTTGCGACGCCGCCGCCCGCCGCTTGCGCGCTCTTGTAAAGCGCCTCGGCGGTCGCATTGAGGTCGTGCGTGTGCGTAAAGTACCAGCCGCTGTCGACTGTGCTGTCGCCGAATCCGACAAACTGGTTGAGCCCCTGGGCCTGAGTTCCCATGGCCGGCGGCAAGCAACGAAAAGGCTGCGAGCACCGAAGCACAAACGTGCGATGCCGGTCTGAAATTCATGCCCACCCGGCTGATCCCGAGCCGTGCCCCTGGGAAAAGTTCTTAGCACGCCGCGAGTCGCAATGGGTGTTGCAAGGATGTTACACAGCGGTTGATTCATGCCGTCTCAGCCGCTGGCGCGCCGCGGGAATCCGCGCGACTCACCCTCCCCGCGCTGCCAGCACCGCCTGCAGCGAAATGCGCGACCATGGCGCGATCTTGTCGCGAAATGCCACATAGGCGTCGCGCACCTTGCGGGCACCCGGGCTCTTGCCGGCGACGTCACCGAGCACGCCGTCCGCCTCTTTGCGCGCCGCCGTAATCAGGTCGGATGGAAAGGTGCGCAACTGCACCTTGTCGCGCGTACTCAACGCGGCGAGCGCCTCGATGTTGAGCCGCTCCATTTCGGCCAGCGCGAAGGCGGCTTCCGTCGCGCAGGCATGCGACACGACTGCCTTGAGCTCGGCGTCGAGCGCCTGCCATGCCTTCAGCGAAACAATGCACTCGCCGGTGCCGTTCGGCTTGTTGAAGCCTGGACCGTAATAGAACGGCGCAAAGCGAAACAGGCCAAGCGCGATGTCGGATCCCGGGCCGACGAACTCGGCGGCATCAAGCACGCCGGATTGCAGCGCGACCAGAATTTCGCCGGGCGCGGTGGTCTGCGGAATGGCGCCGAGCCGGCGGTAGACTTCGCCGCCTAGACCCAACGAGCGGATTTTCAGGCCGTGCACGTCGTCGCGGCTCTTAATCTCGCGGCGAAACCAGCCGCCCATGCACACACCGGTATTGCCGCCCATGAACGGCTTGACCCCGAACGGCGCGTAAAGCTCGTCCCACAGCGCCTGGCCACCTCCGGCATCGATCCAGGCGACGTGCTCGTTCGGCGTGAGACCGAACGGTACGGTCGTGAAGAACGATGCGCCGGGCTCCTTGCCCTGCCAGTAGAACGCGGCAGTGTGGCCGATCTCGGCGACGCTCGAGCCGACGGCATCGAGCACCTCGAAGGCCGGCACGATCTCGCCCGCCGCATACACGGTGACCTCAAGCCGGCCGCCCGACAGCGCGCCGATACGCTGGGCCACGCGTTCTGCCGACATGCCGGGGCCGGGCAGCCGCTTCGGCCATGAGGTGACCATGCGCCAGTGCAGCTTCCCGGTCTGCGCCAACGCGGGCGCCGCGATGGCACCGGCAATTCCCGCAGCGCCGCCGCGCGCGAGATTGCGGCGTGTGATCGTCGTCATCTTTGTTTGTTCTCCGAATTGGAATTTTTGCGTCGACCCCAGCAACAATCAGCGAACCATGCGGCGCGCCCGCATCGGATAGACCGCGGGCGGGATGGTCTGTGCCCAGACATCCTGGATGCGGGCGATCTCAGCCTCCAGAATTTCGAGAAACAACTGCGCCTGCGTTGGCAGCGTACGCCGCGCCGGCGAGATCACCACGAACTCGGCGATCATTTCCGGATCATAGATCGGCGAGACGACACGGCCAATCGCGCGGCCGATATCGGCATAGCAGATCAGGCCGGACAGGATAGTGACCCAGTCGGAGCACAGCACGAATTGCAGCGTCGAGATCATGGCATCCATCTCAATGATCCCGGCGACCTCGATGCCGTGCGTCTCGAAATAGACCTCGATATTGCGGCGCCGCACGTTGTTGCGGCCGGGCAGGATGATCTTCAGCGGACCGCAGTCTTTCAGCCGCACCGGCGCAAACGGCTTGCGCCCGCTGCGCACGTTCGACACCAGCATCTCGCGGTCGCGCACGATCAATCGCGATTTCAGCCCGACGCGCCCCTCCATCGCCGGCACCACGGCGAAATCGAGGTCGCCGTTTTGCACCATGTCGGTGAGCGCACCGCTGTATCCCTCAACGACGTGTACACGCACGTCGGGATAACGCGGTACGAATTTTTCCAGCGCCGGCGCTATTGCGGCGCGCGTCAGCGTCGGGATCATACCCATACGCAAATCGCCGGTGACGCGCGAACCGAAGGCGCGCACTTCCTCTCCGGCGCTGTCGAGCTGCCCGACCGCCTCGACGCAGCGCCGGTAGTAGCGTTGGCCGGCGGGCGTCGGCGTCACTCCCGACGGCGAGCGCTCGAACAGCTTGACGCCAAGGGCGCGCTCAACCGCCGCGACATGCTGGGAGATGCCGGACTGCGTGGCGTTCTCGCGCGCGGCAGCCCGGGTGAATGAACCCTCTTCGCACACGGCGATGACGGCTCGGACCTGCCGAAGAGGAATGTTGTGCATCGTACCATATTAGAAAATTTGATGGGGAATGCCAGATTATATCATTTCTTCGGGGGTGGCCATCCGCATAACATCGGGTGCCACACCACCAACTCGGCAAGCCGCGGGAGCCGACGGGGAGAAGCACATGGGCACAGCAAATTTCGGCATCGCCGGTCTCGATTGGCAGCAGCGGATCAACTGGGACCGGTTGCGCGAATATCGCATCGAACGTGCGCGACAGATGATGAAAAAGCACAAGCTTGGCGCAATGCTGTGCATGTACGACGAGAACGTCCGCTACATCACCGGTACGCTCACCCCCGGCTGGAACCGGCTCAAGCCCGGTCTGCGCTACGCCATGCTGTGCGGCGACGGCCGCCCCGTGCTGTTCGAACAGGGCGACCTCGGCTTTCAGATCGAGCGGCATTCGCCGTGGATCCCGAAGGAGAACGTGCGCCACTCGTTTGCCTGGATCAAAGGCGCCGCGGGCCCTGCCGCCACCCAACAGGTGAAGAAATTCACCAAGGCGGTGAAGCAGGCGATGAAGGACAACGGCGTCGCCGGCGAAAAGCTCGGCTGCGACTTCATCGACATCAACATGCTCAACATCTTCAAGGAAGAGAAGATCGAGTGGGCCGACGGCATGTCGCCGATGATGGACGCGCGCGCGGTCAAGAGCCCGGACGAGCAGGAATGCTTCCGCATCGTCGGCGCCATCGGCGACGCCACGCACTGGGAATGCATGAAATTCCTGCGGCCGGGCATCACCGAGAACCAGGTCACCGCGCACCTGATGCAGTATCTCTACAACATCCCCGGCATGGAAGACGTCGAGGACGTCATCGTATCCTCAGGCCCGAACACCTGGCCGAACTGGCGCAATTTCTCCGATCGCATCATCCAGCCCGGCGACATCGTGTTCATGGATTTGGCGGCGCTGACCTGGAACGGCTACAAGTCCTGCTATTACCGCACCTACTGCGTCGGCAAGGAGCCGACCAAGGAGCAGAAAGACACGTACGCGACTGCGCTGAAATGGCTCTATGACTCGATCGGCGCGGTGAAGGTTGGCGCCACCACGCGCGACATCGCCATGAAATGGCCGTCGGCGATGAAAACCTGGGGCTACGAGGACGAAGACCAGGCCGCCGCCAACCTATGGGGCCACGGCCTCGGGCTCGCGCAATACGATCCGCCGGTGATTTCGCGCATCTGGTCGCTCGATCATCCGATCGAAATCCAGGAGGGCATGACGTTCGCGCTCGAGACGCAGCACGGAAAGAAATACCGTTATGGCGTGCGTATCGAGGAAATGCTGATCGTTCACAAGAAAGACATCGAGATCGTTTCCAATTTCCCGGTCAAACAGATCACCGTGGTCGATCCGCTGCCGGGATACGGCGATCATGTGAAATGACGTCGAGCTTTGCTCGACGTCATCACCGGGCGAAGACCTGGTGATCCACGACTTGCTGCGGCGTTAAAGACGTGGATGGCCGGAACAAGTCCGGCCATGACGGTCCAAAGCTACAGAGCGTCGGTATGAGTCACTTCATCCTCCCCCTCGCCTCGCCGGACGCGCTCGACTCCGATCGCGTCGGACCGAAGGCGGCGAGTTCAGGCGCGGCTCCATCAGGCTGGCCTGCCGACGCCGGGTGGGTTCTGTATCAGCGCGGATGCCTATCGCCGGCAAATCCAGCATCTCGGCATTACCGAAGCGGTAGAGGCCTATCCGCGCGCCGATGAGGCAACGCAGCGCAAACTCTCCGTCGAGATCAGGCTCGCGCTTTACCAGAGCGATCTCGCGCCTGACCTGCTCGCCGCCATTCTGGCCGCCTGGTGGGAGCAGCAAAAGCCCGCGGCGGTGCGCTCGTCAGCGCTGATCGAGGACCGCGCCGAACTTCGAGTTTCGCCGGACAATTCGAAAGCTTCCTCGGTGTACGCGAGGACGCGGAGTTTCTCACTACGTTGCGCGCCTGCTGGGCGGCGCTTTGGACCACCAACGCGCGCCGCGGTATGGCGCAGCACGATCTCAACCCCGCCGACACCGCGATGGCGGTTCTGGTGCAGCCGCTCATTGCCGCGCGCGCCTCCGGCGGCGGCTTGAGCGAGACCGCCGACGGTCACATGGTGCTGTCGGCGACCTGGGGTTTGGGCTCGACCATTGCGCAGGGCGAAGTGGTGCCCGACCGCATCGTGCTGTCGCGCCAGGGCTTCGTGCGCACGAACGAAGCCGGGCGAAAGCACCATCGCGAAGCCTGCGCACACGGGGCCGGCACCGCCGCGCAGGCGGTGCCCGACGATCTCGTCCGCGCGCCGTGCCTGGAAGCCGGGCAGGCGACAACGCTCGGCCGGCTGATGCGCAAGTCTGAAGAGATTCTCGGCCATCCAGTCGAGATCGAATGGGCGCTCGACGACGACGGCTTCAAGCTGCTGCAGGCGCGGCCGCTGCGCGTGCAGGAACCGTTCGTGCCGGATGAAATTTGGCTGAAGCACCCGGGCCTGAACGGCCATCCCGCCGGCATCGGCTGGGGCAGCGGGCGCGCGGTGGTCGTCAATTGCGAATGCGAACTGGCGCGGGTCGCGCCAGGCGACGTTCTGGTCACCCGCGTCGCCGGGCCGGCGCTGTCTCACATCCTGCCGCGAGTCGCCGGAGTGGTCGCAGAACTCGGCGGCTCGACGTCGCATCTCGCTTCGCTCGCGCGTGAGCGCGGCATTCCCATGGTGCTCGGCGTTAACGACGCCACACTGCGCATTCCCGACGGTGCGCAAGTGGCGGTCGACGGCGTCGCCGGCGTCGTACGGTGGTTCTCCTGATGGCCAAAAGCACCGACACGAAGAAAGCAACGCGACCGCACATCTTCGTCACGCAGCCGGTCTCCGAGCAGGCGCTCAAACGGCTGCGCGCAGTGGCGAGGGTGACGGTCAATGCGGACTCGCGCCGGATCATTCCGAAGCGCACGCTGATCGCGCAGGTGCGCAAGGCCGATATTCTGTTCTGCCTGCTGCACGACAAAATTGATCGCGACATTGTCGCGGCCAACCCCGATTTGCGCCTGATCGCCGCGCAGTCGATCACGCCATCCAACATCGACGTTGCGGCCGCAACCGCGCGGCGCATTCCCGTCACCGTCACGGCGCCCGTCACCACCGAGGCGACAGCGGATCTCACATTTGGACTTATGATGGCGGTGGCGCGGCGCATGCTCGAAGGCGACCGGCTGGCGCGCAGCGGTGTCTTTCCCGGAAGCCAGTCGGCCTATCTGATGGGCTCCTATGTGTGGGGTAAGACGCTCGGGCTGATCGGTGGCGGCGGACTGATCGGCAAGGCAGTGGCGCGCCGCGCCCACGGCTTCGGCATGCGCGTGCTGTACTGGACACCGCGGCGGAAGCCGGAGAAGGAAGAGCGCGAAGCCGGGCTCACCTACGTGCCGTTCGAGCAATTGCTGCGCGAATCCGATTTCGTCTCGATTCATTCGCCGCTCAAAGAGGATACACGGCATCAGATTTCGGCGCGCGAGCTTCGCTTGATGAAAAGGACCGCGTTTCTCATCAACACGGCGCGCGGTCCCATTATCGATGAAGCCGCGCTAGTGCGCGCGCTTGCAAAGAACCAGATCGCCGGCGCCGGGCTCGACGTGTTCGAGCATGAGCCGAAGATCGACGCGGCGCTCATCAAGATGACCAACGTCGTGCTGACACCGCATGTCGGCAGTGCCACCCCCGAGGTGCGCGAGACGATGGCGAACATCGTGGTCGACAACATTCTCGCCTTCCTCGGCGGCCACAAGCTGCCGAACTGCGTCAACCCGCAGGTGTTTGCTTTATGATGTCCGTCATTCCGAGCGAAGCGAAGCAATCCAGTTATGCCGCGCCGTTCTGGATTGCTTCGTCGCTTCGCTCCTCGCAATGACGGATGCAGGGAGGTCGTCCATGCCCCACACCATCATCGCCATCACCGACAGCCCGTTCCCCTCGCTCGATCCGGCGAAAAAAGCGCTCGCGCGGCTCGACCCTGAATACCGAATGGCAAAAAGCGCCGCTGCCGACGACATCCTCGCCGTCGCGCGCGACGCCGACGCCATCCTGGTCACTTACGCGAAGCTCCCGGGTGAGTTGCTGCGGCAATTGAAGAACTGCAAGGCGATCGGTCGCTTCGGCCTCGGTGTCGACAACATCGACCTGCCGGCGGCGAAAGAGTTCGGCATCGCCGTCAATTACGTGCCGGATTATTGCCTGCGCGAAGTCTCCGACCACGCCATGGCGCTCTTGCTGGCGCTCGCCCGCAAGGTGCCGCTTTCCAACAAGCTGGTGCAATCGGGCCGCTGGGAAGTGCCGCCGATCGTGCCGCTGCGCCGGCTCGAAGGCCAGACGCTCGGCCTTGTCGGCTTCGGCAACATTCCGCGCGCGCTGGCACCCAAGGCCAAGGCGTTCGGTTTGAAGGTTCTCACCTACGATCCTTACGTCAACACGCAAGCGGCGGCGGCCCTTGGCGTCGAACCTGTGAGCTTCGACGATTTGCTGGCCCGGTCCGACTTTATCTCGGTGCACGCACCGCTACAACCCGCGACCCGCGGGCTGATGAATGTAAAAACCTTCGCCAAGATGAAAAAGGGCGCCTGTCTCATCAATACCGCGCGCGGTCCGCTTGTCGATGAGCCGGCGCTGATCGCGGCGCTGGACTCCGGCCACCTCGGCGGCGCCGCGCTCGATGTTGTCACGACTGAGCCGCTCGCCAAAGACTCTCCCCTGCTCGGCCGCGACAATGTGATTCTCACGCCGCATACGGCGTTCTACTCAGTCGAGGCGCTGGAGGAATTGCAGACCAAGTGCGCTAGCGATGTGGCGCGGGTGCTGTCGGGCGAGAAGGCGGTTTATCCGATCTCGGCGTAAGATCGGCTTCCGTTGATTCCGTCATGCCCGCGCTTGTCGCGGGCATCCACGTCTTAAAGCTGTCAGCGAAAAAGGCGTGGATGGCCGGAACAAGT
>CAVXNW010000004.1:0-556097 GCA_963763255.1 uncultured Alphaproteobacteria bacterium | reverse complement strand
AAACCCGGCCGCCGCGGTCAGCACACGGCGCGCGAAAAAGTTAGTGCGTGTACTCATTAAATGCTAGCGTCTTGATGTCCCCTGTTAGGGGGACATCCGGACATCGCAAAGGATGTTCAATCCGTCGAAAATGACCCTCAGCAGAACTGGAGTGCCTATAAATGCTGAGATGGTTCAACTAGATTTTTGCGGCGCGCCGTTCGGAGTGCAGCGAGCGATGGTATTGGCAGATGAAGCTTGTAGGCTCTTTTCACTGCGAGCGTCCGATAGGCTACCACTTGACGTAGCATCCTGCGCTTAAGGCGAGGATCATCTTTCGTTTCACCTGCCAGCGCCTCAAACTGGCGAGCGTGTTCTAGGTATTCCGCAAGCAATTTCATAACGCGCCTCCCTGATCCGACAATCGAAACCGGCGACTAACCTTTCCCACTGTCTTTTTGCTTTTGTTCCTCTGCGGCAAGCAGATTGAGTATTTTGTGTCGGTCTGTCTCTTCGGTCACGCGCTCCAGAAGACGACGGTAGCGCTCAACGTTTTGGCGCCGGACGAATTCGTCCATAGACTTAGCCATGTTGGCCTCCATCCACAAAAGCGCACATTAGTCTGGAGCCAGACAGAGAGGGCGGTCTGATCAATTTTGAACACTCCGAGTTGATTTTTGCGGGGTGTTTGGCCCCGCTATAATCCTCACAGCTTTAGGCCGTTTGCGAACATCCCATATGTTCGTTATGGTACATAATCCATTTTAATCAATGTGTTGGCCGTCTCGACCACAAACTTGTTCTGGGGAGGGCGCTCGGTGAGTAAGAAAAGCGGAGCCGTTTTAAGGAAACGAGGCAGGGCTTCGTTCGATCCAAAAACGTTTCTTGCCAAAGTGGGCGAAGGCAAAACAATATCGAAATATCAAAAGGATCAGATTGTTTTTTCACAGGGCGACGCTGCTGACGCGGTTTTCTATATCCAGCGGGGCAAGGTCAAGCTCACTGTCGTTTCCGAGCAAGGCAAGGGGGCGGTTGTCGGCCTTCTCGCGACCGGTCACTTCCTTGGCGAAGGCTGTCTCAATAGCCATCCGCTCCGCGTCACAACAGCGACAGCAATTGAAGAATGTCTCATTACGCGCATTGCCAAGTCGGCAATGATTGCTGCATTGCATCGGCAATCGCAATTTTCTGATCTGTTCATGGCGGATTTATTGAGCCGCAACAGTCGAATTGAAGAGGACTTGATCGACCAATTGTTCAATTCGAGCGAAAAGCGCCTCGCTCGCGTTCTTCTTCTCCTCGCGAACTTCGGTAAGGAAAACGCACCAGAGCCGATTGTCGGAAAGTTTAGTCAGGAACTTCTCGCCGAGATGGTTGGTACGACCCGATCCCGCGTCAGTCAGTTCATGAACAAGTTCCGCAAATTGGGCTACATCAATTACAATGGAAAAATTGAAATCCATAGCTCCTTGCTAAACGTCATCTTGTACGACAAGCCACAGATCAGAACGAAGGACCACGGCGGGCGCAAGCCTACGGGACTTTAGCAAAGCCCGACGCCTCACGCGCGGCGTGTCCCCGGGCCCGACGCGCGCTCAGAACGTTCGCGGACAAACTCGATTACCTGTACCGGCTTCATTGCGCCTACTCCTCTTCACATGTGTGCGGTTTAACCCGCGCTGGCCGTGGCATCTCGTACGGTTAACTTTCGCCGCTCCCGCGGCTCATGACAACAAATGCTCGTCGCTTTCTTCGGTGAATTCGTTCGCCGGCCCTCTACATACGGCCCATGCCCTGGCCTCGTTACGCTGATCAGTGATGGCGAGCGCGTTGGGCGTCTCCAATCCCTCCAAATAGAGCGCCACACGTTCCGCGTTCTGCATCGCTTCGAATTCCTTCAGCTTACCGTGCAGGACCCAGATGCGTGGCCGAATTTTCTCGGCGACATAGAGCGCTTCTGCCGGCTGCTCGCCTTTCAACTCGTACTGAATGAATTGTCTGATCGCGCGACGGACGCCGCTGTTACCGTGACGAGGCTGCAGCGACAGCGGCAGCATGTCGACGATATATTCGATAGTCACGATGTCGGGGAAGCAATCAATGTGATCGTGCAGCCAAGCCTCCAGATCGCCGCGGCCGGCGTCGACCATGTCGCGTTTCGCTGCGGTTTCGGGCGCGCGACCCTGGGCGTTGTAGTCGCCGACGTCATGCACCCATAATTGGTGCGCGATGGCTCCGAGCGCTTTTTGGTTTTTCAGGATGGCGTAGAGATCGACATAGTATTTCGGGTCTCGTGGCTCTGCGTACGTTCGCACGACCAGATAACGGCGATCCTGTTTGGTGAGCCGGATCGCCGCGTCTTCATTCGTAAACCCCAGCACTCCAAAGCAATTGTCGATTGCGTACGTCTGAATACCTTTATCGTTGATAGTGAGCCGTTCCTGCGTGATCATCGGATGAAGCTTGTGCCTGATGACGTTGCGGTCCACCGCGTCTAGCTCCTCGATCAGCAACAGCTTGGAGCCGAGCGCCCATTTGTTGAACGATGAGGACAGTTCGATGGTGCCGACCGGCGACACATTATCGGGTCCGATGATCTGAGTGAGCACGTCGCCGATGAAGCTTTTGCCCGTACCCTGCACGTGGCCTGCGAGCAATAATGCGTGTTTCGGCTTCAGCGCGAGGTTCTGCAGCAGCCAAGCGCACCAATTCAGCACGTGGCCGCGATCTTCCTTGTTCGGAAACAAATATTTAAGATGCTCGTCCCAAAGCGTGGTATCGCCCGGCGCCGGTTCGATGTTCGAAGGCTTGGCCGCATTCCAGTTGGCACCGAACATGCCATTAAGCTCTCCAGGAAGATACACTGAGCGCATCGGCCGGCGGATCGTGCCGCGTATTTTGCTGAACATGAATGCCGAAATGGACTTCAGCTTAGTGCTGTCGGGCTTCGCGTAGGCGAAGCGCTTATCGAACTGTTCAGTTTTGAGAATGAGATCACGATCAGTGAGACAGACGAAGCGGTCCATTTGCGTGACGTAAATCCACTCCTCGCACAGTTCAGTGAACGACCAGATACGTTCGGGCTCTTCCTTGTCGCGCTTGATGATGGCCGCCTTGGCACGTTGGTGAGACGTGTCGGGCGTCGGTTTGTTGGTCAGCAAGTCGGCATCAGGATTAAGTCCAAAAGGAATTGCGGCCGGCTTTCGCGACGGCCGATCGCTGAGCAGATCAGCGTCTTGTTCTGAAGAGATGTTTGTGTCTATATTGTTGCTCATGGCAGCGTCCTCAGCGTTGCCGTCTTTCTCCCCGGTTCGCGCTCGATACGCGGCCGGATCAAATTACCCTCCTCGAAGGTTTGAAGCCGTTGCCTTTCCGCGGGCAGCGGCTTCGCCTACTTTGGAAGGCGAAAGACGTTCGGTTGTGGGTTTGCCGGGGCCAGCCGGCGGAGCCCGTGAGGGGCTAGAGCCATGGCGCAAAACGTGCGCGATCGTCTGGTAGCACAACCAGAGGCGGGACGCAAGGGAATTCGTCAAGGAAATCAATGGCTTATATGCAAGATGATTGAAAGTATCGCGGAAGGTTTTGAGGTTCTAAGTGCGGGATTATTACTTTTCTTATCTTGGATCACTACTGGATAGGCCGAGATTAATACTTCGTTAGACGTGGTCTTACTTTGCGGAACTATCTTGCCGCCGCCCATGCGCGCGGCGTCGTCGCGACAGCACAGACGCGCATCGAAGGTGCGACGTCGCGCCGATCAACAATAGGGTGCGGGCGCGGGACGCGCTCGAAATTGGCGAACTGTGTAGGCTTCTGTGTAGGCAACTGTGTAGCGTCCCGCGAGGCGGTCAAATACTACACACTACGCATACACATGCCCCTTTTTATATTCGCGGGAGAAATAGGGGAGCCCGGTAGGAGTGGTAGGCAGCGGTGGGGAGCGGTATAAGAAATGCGCTTCTGTGCAGTGTAGCGTGTAGTCCGGCTCCGCCCCCAATATGGTCGAAGAGCGGGCCCGATCTTTAGGGTTTTTCGAGGCGTACTAAAACTTCTCCAAAGATCAGGTCAAAATCCGCGGTCGCTGGGGCTCCAAAATGTCCTCCAGGGGCCGCGTTAACTTTTTGTTAACCCTAATTTCGATTTTGGCCCCCTCGCCCGAATGTAAAAAAGAACATCAACGAACTTTTCACCACGTCGGCGCCGTCGAGCGCAAATCTTCACCGCTGTGGCAGATCGCCTAAGGTGTTACCGCGTTTGAAATCGGCCGCGGTTGCAGTTGTGCCCATTCTACGCGGGGACATGGCGTGAACAAATCGCGCGCCGGCCGTTCCGAGAAGGAGGATTATGGAACCTCGTTAACGTGGAACCGTGCCGCAGCGGCACAGATCGCGCGTTTGCTCGATCGCATTCGTGATCTGGCAACCACGTCGAGCGAATAGACTTGACAAGGCGTCGCCAATTAAGCCGCTGGCCAGTACCCGGTTCGGTTGTGAGCTACGGGGTATCCAACTTTGGAGGGTGCGTTGCCCAAAAGGGCATGGGCCTGCTTGCATGCCGGGGCTTGGCAAAAACAATTTCGCAAAAAGAAATTTTAGAGCAAAAAGAAACGATTTGGGGTTTTTGCAAAAAAGGAAATTCGACGCGCGCGGCACGACCAAACAAACAACGATCGGCGCCGGCGACGTCAAATAAAATCCGTCGCGTACGTGCTCCCGGCTTTGCAACGGTGCGCCGAATGTGATCTAATTCGCGCGTGCTCCCGGTCATCGCTATTTGATCTGGCGCCGGCGACGCTCAGCCCCCGAGCGTCTACAGCCGAACGGCTGGCGAAAAATCCGCATAGCGGACCGGGCTTTCTCACGATCGAAAGCAGGTCCCCCATGCGCAAATGGCTTCCCGCAATCCTCGCCGCGTCGCTCCTCGCCGCAACAGTCTGGGTTACGTTTTTCGTGTTCCCACTCCCAGCGCCCGCATCAGCGCCGACCGTCCAAGCAACGCCGCAAATCAGTATTCCGACACGGCCGTACGTCGACGCAATCCCGATCAGCTATTTCGATTGTTGCACGCCGGCGAATGCTAAGGCGAAACTGCACCCGCTGATCAAACACAAAAAGAAACACAGCCATCATCATGGCCACCATGGCGCCGGCGGCCACTCTCACGGTCATGGCCACCACGGCGGTCACCATCACAGTCACCACCACCACCACCACCATAACGGTCACCATCACCGCGGCGGTCACCATCGAACCGGACCGCCCTGCTGTTAACCAAATTTGTTTGGTTGTTTGATCGTTCACCATGTTTCCGGTTTCAAGTTGCCGGCAGCCGGCCGTTGGTGCTACCGACCACGCCAATCCCAGGGGGCATCGTGCCCCGGACCTTGGTGACCGTCGTTATCGGTCTGGCCAGGGGTTTTGACATGAACAGGTGACGGCAGAACCCGCACCAGAAAGGAAACTACATCATGGCTACTCACAGACCCATGACACGTGTGGACCTCGCCCGGCTCATGGGCGAGCCAGTGGACCTTACGAAGGCAGGCGACAATCGCCTCGCCCATCTCAAGGCTCCGGCTACGAAAGAGGAGTTGCTAGCACGCTTCAAAGAGTGTGCCGAGCAAGTCCGCGCCATTGCCACAGGCGATTGGCAAGGTTGTAGCATCGCCGATCTGGAAGAGGCGATGTTGGAAATGCCCTTGACGCCTGAGGACGAGGACGAAACCGGGTTCGATGGCAACGGCCTCCTTAATGATCTCGCGATCTATGTTCACGCCTACCAAACGATACGGCATGAACTCTTTCTGAGAAAGAAAGAGGCGACCGAGGGCGAGGCCCGCGCCGGACGTGCGGCGAAGCGGCGGCCTAAGCTGGTCGCGGTAGCCTAACAACTATCCGGCGCGGACCAACAATCCGCGCCGGCCACCAAACAAACAGAGAAAGGCAAAAGCTATGAAACTGCCGCAGCCCGACTACGTCGTCGAATTCGCCAAGTGGGACACCGCTGCCAACAAGACAGCGGTCGTCCTCGATCAAGTGCATCGAAATATCGGCATCTATGACGTCGACCTGGAAAAAGGATTTGACTGGGTGACACCGTGCGGTAAGCGCTTGGGCGATTGCACCGACGGCGATCTGCAACGGATGGCAGCTTGGCACGACGCATTGAGCCGCACCTGTACCGCCCTCCTGGCGCAGGCGAGGAAGATCAAACAAACCAAAACAGCGCGCGCGTCATGATTATCGAATGCTACCGCGCCCGACCGGTCACAATTGCCGGGCAAGTTGAACGCGTGCTTATAAAATTCGGCATCGTTCCCGAATGGCCCAGCGGCGGCTCGTTCCCGTTTCAGCCAACTCCGGAGCAAATCGCGAACATCGTCCCCACGCATTTCGTCAGGACTGCAGACGAATGCCGCGCAACGGCCAAGGGCGGCACGCTCTGCCGCGATGTCATCGAATGGCCCGAGCGTGACCGGTCCCCGGGCGTTGTTTTCTCGACCGTCGAGGTTGATCAAGAAAATGACGGCAGCGAGATCAACTTGACAATCTCTCTCGTGAAAGAGGACGAGCACAAGGTACCCGATCTAATTCGGGAACTGCGCATGTGTGGTTTCGTCGGCGCTCCGTCGATGTCGACGTCGGCGCTGAGGGAAGAGGAAGAGGAAGAGGAAGAGGAAGAGGAAGAGGAAGAGGAAATTGCTTAGCCCGACAGCTTCGCCATGAGGAAGATCAAATCGGTGGCGATCGCGATTGTGGGGCTGCTTGCGATCGCCGCGGTGCTGATCGCGGCTCTGGGTATCGTTTCTGGATTTTTGCGGCACGAGCGCCAGACAATCGGCGCCGGCGGCGCGCTCGTTCATGTCACTTACGAGACGGCGCGGGACCCATTTCGTGACACGCGCTGGCTATAGCTTGATACCGAGCCGCTTCACAATCTCCGTGCTGATCCGCCGCTGTTCATGGCCTAGCGCGCCGGTCAGCATCTTGCGCGATGCGTAAGTGTCGGTCACGTCTGCGCCTCGCCCTATCGAATGGCCTATGAGCATTTTACGAAACAGTGGATCAACGCCAATCTCTGTGGCGATGCTTTCGTATGCGTGTCTTAGTGCATGGCCGAATTCCGGCAAGCCGTCACGCTGTGGATTGAAGCGACAGCCGGGAAAGACCATCACGGCGTCAGCGCCCTTCGCCAGCTTCAATGCCCGCACGATTGGCAGCGACAACGGCAGCCGCACGTTGCGCTTCTTCGATCCTTGGCTCTTGACGTTGCGCAGTAGCAGCGAGCGCGAGCGCGCATCTATATCGCGCCATTCAAGCCTCGCCAGTTCCCCGCCGCGCGTGCCGAGCAACAAATTCGCAAGGTGATAGCCGCGTCGCACTGGCGACGGGACGGCGCCCCACGCCTTGGCCCATGCTTTGAAATCGGTCACGCCCTTCTCTGCCGGTTCCTCGACGTTCCACAGTACGGCGCTAGTCGGCAACGCCGGCGGCAGTTGACGATTAAGCTTCGCGGCGTAGCGGTAGCAACTGCGCAGAATGGATGCGGCGCGGTTTGCCAGCACAGGACCTCGATCCTTGGTGACCTTCAGATGCCAATCGCGCACGACACCCGGCGCGTGCGATAAGTCTGCCAACGGCCAGCGGCTGAATTCAGGCAACAGCACAGTGTTAGCGATGCTCTGTGCATTGTATGCCCACTTGGCATTCTTGCCCTTGCTGGTCGCCTTGTGTTCAAGGTGCTTGTGATAGTCGGCGAAGGCTGTTTCAAACCGCACCGCAGTTCGCTTGCCGGGCGTGATCCTGCCCGCTGCAATCCTGCCTGCATGGACCAGCGCAGCCTTGCGAGCCGTCGCAACGTTCATCACTGGGTAATGGCCCAAGACGATGACGCTCGCCGAACGCTTGCCGTGAATGCGATGCTGCTGGAAATAAGAGAACGTGATGCGATGCTTGCCGACCGTCACCCGGAGTGGCTTTATCTCGGCGTCCCAAACCGTGGCCGTCTCGCCTTCGGCGAAATCGCGCACTGCCTCGATGTAGCTATCGCTAAGCTTTTGGCGGACCTTCGCGACCATTTCGGTTGCCAGTACGTTGCCAGTGGGGACCGTCGATTGCCGAAGGATGCGCGCGGAAAGGCCCATAGATCAAGGGAAATGGTGAATAAACGATTACGATCTGTTCTCGTTTTTAAGATGACGCAGCAGATCATTTCAGTCGCGAGCCCGCTTGGCATTTCGGTGCATGATCACATCATCGTCGGCAAGGACGGGCACGCGAGCCTGAAGGGATTGAAGCTCGTGTGACGCAGCGTTACGCGCGGGCGATGACCTTGCCGATAATGTCTTTCGCATCGACCCGCCCGCCGTCGCTTACCCACGCAACATACCGATCCGGCCGCACTAGAATGAGCTTCGCCTCATAGGCTTGGCGGCCGTCCTGATAGGTGTCGCGGACGACCTTGAGCGGCACACCCTGCCCTTTCGCTGCGTCGACGATGGCGGCAACGATGTTGTCGTCCGCGTCGAACGCCAGCAAGGTGAAATACGGCCCCAGTTCCTCGAACACGTTGCGGCCGGAGCTTAGAGGCTGCGGCGGCAGGTGATGGCCAGTGCGGGCCGCAAACATATGCGCGCCACGAGCGCTCGATCGGCCGCCGGGTGGGCCGAATACGATCGGCGAACCTTCGTAGTGCGGTTCATAGGTCAGCACGCGCGGGGCCGCAGCACCCTGATGATCCTTCCACGCGCGCTCGAACTCGGCGCGGTCCTTGTCCGGGCTGTAGCGGGCGAGAAATGTAGCATCGTTCTGAATCCCGGCTTCGATGAAATCACGACCGGTCTCCAGGAAGATCGGCTGTCGCTCTTCGCTGTAGCTCTTCAGCAGCGCATCGCTGCCCCAACCTTGCAGCTTCGCGGCGAGCTTCCAGCCCAGATTGGCGACGTCGTCGAGACCGTTGTTGAGGCCGTAGCCGCCGTACGGCGGATGCGAATGCGCGGCGTCGCCGGCAATGAATACACGGCCGACCTGATAGTTCTGCGCCACCTCGATGCGGAGGTCCCAAAAGCCGACGTAATCGAATTCGCAGGCGAAATCGAACCCGGCGACCCGCCGTAACAGGCCGTGGAAATCGTAATTGTCCCGCGTCGTGCTCGCCGGCACGGGCGAATGAAAAAACCAGCTCTCGCCGACGTCGACGCGGCCAAAAAACTGCCAATAGCCTTTGAGGTCTGGATGCAGCACCCTGTAGGTCGAGCGTGGCGGAAAGCGCTTGAGTTTTTCATGCAATTCCTTGGAACGGAACAGCGCCAGCACCATGAGCTGGTCGAAATCGGAGCTCGAACGCTGGATCCCCATCTGACGCCGCACGATAGAATGGCCGCCGTCACAGCCGACCACATAGTCGGCGCTCAACATGTCATTGCCGCCGCCGCCCTCCTTGACGATTGCGACGCGAACCCCGGAAGCATCCTGCTCGATTTTTTCGGCGGCCCAGCCGAAACGGGGCTCGACATTGGCGATCTTCGCGAGCCTGTTGCGCAGCGCGTATTCGACCAGATATTGCGGCAACCGCTCGTTCTGCTCGAAATAATAGGCATTGACGATCTCACGCAGCGGCGGCGCATACCAGAACTCGCTGGACAGGTCACGGTAGGAGACGATGCCGCTCATCGGATATTCAGGTGGCAGCATGCGGGAGGCCCGCACGGCGTCGGCGACGCCCCACGAATAGAGGTGCTCCATCGAGCGCTGCGTCAGATTCTGACCCTTGGGAATGCGCTGCGGCTCGAGACGCCGCTCGACCACGGCACACGATACACCGCGCAGTCCAAGTTCAACCGCCAGCGCGGCGCCGACTGGCCCACCGCCGACAATGACGACTTGATAGTGCTTATTCATGCAGGCAACTTTCACCCGTGCGATTGGCGATTGACGTTGTCAGGCCGTCGCGGAGGCAACCGCTCCGGGCACTGGCGACGTCTCGCTGCGCCGGGCGTTATCGCCGCTAGCAGCCCTCTCCGCAAGGGACGCGCGCTGCAGCCAGTAACCGATGGCACCGATCCACAGCGTGGCGATGATCAAGATCAGAAAATTCCGCGCCTCGGCGGCAATCACGATGCGTCCGGTGTCGGCGAGCCAGACCAAGACCGCATAGGGCACCGTGAACATAACGGCGAACGCCAGCCATACCGAAATCTTGCGGAAAGCGGGATTGAACAGCGCTAAGGCGCCAAGGGTGCAAGGAGCGAAGAGTGTCGCCCCAGCCCAATGATCAGCCACGATAACCGGTACGTTGTGCGATTGCAGCGCGATCACGAGAGCGGCGCCCGGCGCAAATACTGCAATGAAAGTTACTACACCGGCCAGCAAGGTCCGCCTCATGCCGAGCACCGAATAGGTTCGCAGGCCGAAAGCCATCGTGAGCGCCATCACCGTCGCGACGCCGCCCTGATCGGTCCACCACCACCATGTTGGCCGAACCGATTTGAAGGCAATCAACAGCGTAACGGCAGAGAACGAACCTATGGTCCCGACCAAGAAGAAAGCCATCAGGGCCAACCGGAACGCCGCAAGTCGGGGCCCATGAGCCGGGCCAGCGGCGGTCGAAACTCCCATCTGCCCCAATTGAAAACCCAGCAGCGAAAACCACGCGCACCAAATGACGATATCGAGCCAGCCTTCGCTATTCGTAAGAGAATCCGTAACGCGGAGCAGAGTGATATAGGTCCCCACCAGCAGGACCCAGACGTACAAATTGCGAAGGCGAGGAATAAAGATCATCATCGCCGTAACGGCCACCGGCGCCGCGACACTAGTATGCAGGAGGAATGAAGCGTTGGTGCGCCCGGGAACGATCCAGGTCAGAAAACTGACATCAACAGTGGCGACAATGACAAGAATGATCATTCCGGCAAGTACTGCACCTCTCGGCGTAAACCTCGCGTATCGCCAGACACCGAAGCTGAATGTTATTGCTGTTGCCGCGCACAGAACATTGACCAGCGCCGCCTGACCTGCCGTCGACTGGTGAAAAACGAGGATCAGCACGCCGACGGCAAAGACCATGCTGACCGACAGCGCCGCCAGTGCGAACAACGGCATGACCAGTGGCGCAAATCTCCGGCGCCTCCACTCACTGTCGTCCATGAATTTCATCAGCGCGGCAAAATCCCCGCCGTAACGGCGCGCCCACGCGGCTCTCGGCTGCTGCTCGCTGCGCCATGCCTCCATGGCGGCCAATTCATGTCCTTGCAGCGGCTGCTTGTCGTCGAAGCGATCCCGCAATCGCTGCCATTGCCGGCGGGCGCGGCCCTCCGCTTCGACCCATTCTGATAATTGTTTCCACTGCCGGATCAGGCTCTCATGACTGATGTCGACTATGGTGTCCGGCGTCAGCGGCCTCTGGGTGACCGGATCGAAGCCCGGCGCGAGGAAATTGCATCCTGGCGCGCGGAACGCGTCGACAACCTTGCGCGCGCGCGTTTCATCCTCGCCGCAGATCGCCACCAGTTCGTCAAACCGCGTCGGCCGCCGCACCGCTTCGCTTGCTACCGATCCTTCCGTGAGCGCCCGGAAGACGGTCTCGGCGACGGGCCGACAGTCGTCGCCAAGTCCGCGCAGCACCTCGTCCGCATGGGCATTGAGCGCGCCGCTCAACCCGCCAATGCGTTCGTAATCCGCGAGGGTGAGCGTGATCGGCGCATCGGGAGCGTCATCGCGGGCGCGCGTCCACATGCGGTTGAGACAGTATTGCAACAGCGGCAGTTGATCGGCGCGGCGGGCCAGGCGATCGAGCTGATCGCGTGTACTGCGGTCGTCCCACGGCGCGAACGCGGCGAGATCGTTGAGCAGCCGATTGGTCAGCTCGTCGGCAATCTTGAAGCCGCAGACTGCCGCAGGCCCTGCGATGGCGCTGCGGCAGTGTTCGCGCATCATGCGCGGAATGAGGACCAGGCCGGCACTGATCGCCTCAGCCAAGCCGTCGATCAGCGCGCAGGCGCCGAGATATTCCGAACGCATCGTCAGAGTTACATAGATCGGCACCTTGCTTTGCCGAGCGCTTTCGATCAGCAGTGCGGCGAAAGCTTCCGCCTCCTCTCGACCCGCGTAATCCTGATAGCGGAACAGTTCCTCAAACTGGTCGACCAGCAGCAGGAGATTGGTGCCCGCCGGAAGATGCCCGTCAGCGCACCACTCGGCAACGGATCGCGGGCCACGCAACAGAAATGCGCGAAACAGAGCTGCATCGGCGTCGGTAACCGGCTTCGCTGCCCCGACCTCCTCGGTCCGGCTTTGCAGTAGCCCGTGCGCCAGGTTTTTCAGTGGCGCTCCGCCGGGCTTGAACTCCACCACGCGCCAAGCGGAGCCAGCCGGCGCCATCAGACCAAGATCGAGCGCATCAAGCAGACCGGTCTTGACCACCGAAGATTTGCCGGTGCCGGACGAACCGAGCACCGCCAAAAAACGTGTCGCCGCGAGGCGATCCACCATCCCGTTGATGCAGTCTTCGCGGCCGAAAAATAGATCGCTCTCTTCCCGGCGAAACGCACGCAGGCCGGGATAGGGCAGTCGCGAGGTCGTTTCAGGCATCAAGGCTGTAGTCCGCCAAGAACGCCGAGGATACGCTGCGCGAGGTCTCCGTCCTGACAATCCATTTTTTCAAAGCCACCGGCCCAGGCGAGATCCGCCTTTGGCGCCGGAGGCCCAAGCAAAAGCGTCTTGAGTCGAGGCGGCGCTTCGCGCAGCCGTTCAAGCTTGCTGTAGCGCAAGAGTTGGGCGCGCACCCAGGCGGGCGGCGCGCGGCCATACAGCAGAACCAGCGCCTCGCAATTCATCAGATTAGCCTCGAGGTCCTCCAGGATATCCTTGGCGGAGCCTTCGAACAGCGGCCGGGCGGCGGTGAAATTCTTGCGATCGTCAAAAATCTTCAACAGCGCGTCCGCCAATTCCTTGTCGCTGCTGTCGGCATTGATGAAGACATGACAGCCGTCCTCGAACGTCACCGGCGCAGGCGCAGGTTTCGCCAGTTGCGCATGGGACCGCAAAATCTCGCCCTTGAATTCCTCAAGCCCGACAGCGCGCACTTCCGGCCCTTCCAGCAGCGGCTTGTCACGATGAGTAACGCTGGCAAGATCGAGGTCGGGATGACGCCACTGCAAGATCTTGAGGCCCGAGCCTTTTGCGGTTTCGCACTGATATTGCGCATAAGTCTGCGGCAGATCCGGCGGCTTGCGTGAGCCGAAATTGCCCAAGAGCTGCACAAACAGTCCACTGCGCCGCACATCGGCTTCGAAAGCGGCCGCGAACTCCTGTCCACCCTGCGGATAGTCATTCTCGGGCAGAACCTTGATGCCGTATTGATCGAGGCAAGCGTGCACCCGTTCGCGCTCGTCGTAGAGATCGTCCGTCGTCTGCGCCAGAAGCACCGCCTTGCCCTCGGATGAAGGCGCAATAGCCACTGCCGGCGTGGTTGACAGCTTCGGCTGCGGCCGCGGCTCCTCAGCGGCAGTGCGAATCACGCCATGATCGCGCTGGTCCACCAGCAGCTTCTTAAGCTGATGCGCGAGCACCTGCAGACGCTCATTGTAAAGCTCGGCATTGAATTTCGACGTCAGCCGCAGCGGAATGTCCTGAGCCATCTGATCTTTCCACCAGAACGGCGTTCGCTTGCGTCCGCGCAGCAGCTCGTGATTGTTCTCGTCCTCTACCGGCAGCAGTTCCACCGTGACGACAGCGCGGGCCTCGGCCGCGCGGTCGCAATAGGCCTGCAACTCCCGGATCGTGAAGTCGCGGGCCACATAGCTCGGCGACAGCATAGCGAGAAAGATCGCCGACTGACGAACGTTATCGACAAGGTAATCGACGTGGTCGCCGGCCTCGAAATTCCGGGTGTCGAAGAAAATTTCCGGATCGCTGCCGATGCGCTGTCGCAACGCATTCTTCAGGTCGACCTGGAATCGGCTCACCCAATGAACGCCCTGCGCATCGGCCTCGTTGTCAAAATGCGCATAGCTGACGAACAGGTCGTGCTTGAAGCCCGAAACGATTCCCATCGTGTCAAATCCGTCGCCGCCCAGTCGCAGGCCGCACAATTAAAGAACAAAATCCGGTAAGATCAAGACGCACATACCCTGCACGCCCAGCCCGCCTCCATTAATCTCTCAGCAGCTGCACGGCACCATTTTCGCGCAATCCCCGGGCGCGAGCGTCAGCGCCCGATGGCTTCGCGTGCCTTGGCGAATATCGCCGGCGGAAAGCTCGCAAAATGATGCAAGAGGCCTTCGACCTGGGTGGCCGACGCCGGACTAATATCGAGTCCGACCTTGTTCGCTTCGGCAAGGAAATTCTTGTCCTTCATGGTCGCCTCAAAGGCTTGCCGCAGCGCCGCCAGCCGGTCGGCGGGCATATTGGGCGGCCCGGCGAGCGGACGGCCAAGGACGAGCTGGTCGAAAAAAACTTCCAGGACCGCGCGTTGCTCCTCGGTCTTGGCATAGTCGAACACGCTTGGGATATCGCCGAACTCGTTCGACTTATGCGGCCCCATCTGGATCACGAGCTTAAGACGTCCCGATTTCACATCGTCGGAGAACTGCGCCTTGATGGACGAAGCGTAGAATCCGCACTCGCCGTTCACCTCGCCGCGGTGCATGGCGAGATCGATATCGCGGGTGCCGGCGTAACCCGGAATCACGCGGATATTGGCGCCGAGCACATTTTTCAGGATCATCGGGTGCTGATAGGTGATCGCCGCCGGTGCGCCGCCGCCGAAAATCGTCTCCTTGCCGCCCTGGCGCATCATGTCGCTGAATGATCCAGCCGCACCCGGCGTCTGCCAGACACCGCAATAGGCCACATCCTGTGACATGCTGCCGATCCAGCTGAATTTGGTCGGATCGAAACGGGCGGCCTTGTTGCCAAGCAAAGGTTCCATCACCACAGAGGATGCAAACTCGCCCAGCACCGTGCCGTCATTCGGCTGGTCGTTGTAGATGCGATTGGCCGCCGTCATCGAACCGGCGCCCGGCATGTTTGAGGGCACGACCGAGGGCTTGCCCGGGATGAAGCCGCCGAAATGGCGGGCCAGAACGCGCACATAGGTATCGTAGCCGCCTCCAGGCGGGAAGCCGGCAACCAGCGTCAAGGTCTTGTGACTATAGAAATCGGAAACCGTGTCGGCGTGAGCTCTGTAGGCGCCGACTTCTACGCCAAAGATGGCACTCAGAGCGACGAAGAACACAGACATTCCAATCCGTTTAATCTGCGACATGATGCGATGCTCGCTGGCAGGAGGAGAACTTTACGAATCCAGCACGGCGCGCACCTTGCTCGCCAGCTGCTGGATTGTGAATGGCTTACTGATGAAGCTGACGTCGGGATCAAGAACGCCGCCGTGCACGACCGCGTTGCGCGTGTAGCCGGTCGTAAACAACACCTTCAGATCGGGTCTCTTCTTCAAGGCCTCATCGGCGAGTTTCTTGCCGTTGACTTCCGGCATGACCACGTCGGTGAACAGGAGCTTGATGCTCGGCGTATCAGCGATCATCGTCAGCGCAGCGGCGGCATTTTCGCTTTCGAGCACGCTATAACCAAGCTCGCGCAGAGCGTCACACGACATGCGGCGCATCAGCGGATCGTCCTCGACGACCAGCACGATTTCGTCAGCGTCCCCGCTTGCCGGCTTGGGTACCGCGCGCTTGACCTCCTCCGCCTGGCGATTGAGCCGCGGCAGATAGATCTTGACCGTCGTGCCTGTGCCGATCTCGGAGTAGATTTTGATGTGCCCGGACGATTGTTTGATGAAACCGTAGACTTGGCTCAGGCCGAGACCCGTTCCCTTGCCGGGCGGCTTGGTGGTAAAGAACGGGTCGTAGGCGCGCACTGCGACATCTGGCGCCATGCCAACACCCTGATCGGAAATCGCAATCATCACATATTGACCGGCCGTCACCTCGGCGTTCTCGCTGCAATAGGCTTCGTCCAGATAGACATTCTCTGTCTCGATCGTCAGCTTTCCGCCATCGGGCATGGCGTCGCGGGCGTTGATCGCGATATTGACGACGGCGCTTTCCAGCTGATGCGGGTCGACGTTGATCTTCCACAATCCCGCCGCCAGCACGGTCTCGATTTGAACCTGCTCACCCAACGTCGAGCGCAGCAGCTCCGACATGTCGGGAATCATCTTGTTGGCGTCGACCGCTTCCGGCGCCAGCGGCTGCTGGCGGGCGAAAGCGAGCAGACGCTGGATCAGCGCTGCCGAACGCTCGGTCGCCTTCATGGCGGTTTCGACAAAGCGGCCGACGCCGGATTCATCCTGCTTCAGCCGACGTTTTATCAGGTCGAGAGCGCCGACGATGACGCCGAGCATATTATTAAAGTCGTGTGCCATACCTCCTGTAAGCTGTCCGACCGCCTCCATCTTTTGCGCCTGCCGCAGCTGCGCCTCGACCTGCTCGCGCCGGCCGATCTGATCAATCAGACTTTGGTTAGCGAGCGACAGCCGGGCATTTGCGGCGTGGATCGTTGCCACAGAACGTCTCGCCAGGTAAGCGGCCAGGATGGCAATGCCGCAAATCAACAAAAAAGCGGCGACCGAGCCAACCTGCAGCATCAAATCCAGCGAGACCGCATCCGCCTCGCGCGCAACCAATAGCCGATCCTCATTGTCCTGCGTCGCAACAATCTGATCGACGATCCTGCCCATGACACGCTGGCCGGCATCGGTATTGACGAGCGCCAGAGCATCGTCGGTGCGCCCGGCCTTGCGAAAGGCGATGGTGCGCTCCAGTTCGTCGAGCTTTGCTGAGATGGTTTGGCGCAGACTCCGCACAGCCTCTGTCTGCTGCGGGTTATCGCTCACCAGGGCCGCGACTCGATCGAGCGCCTTCTCCAGCGCTCCCCTGGCGGGATTGAACGGCGCCAAGTAGTCTTCGCGGCCGGTGACCAGGTAGCCACGCTGAGAACTTTCAGCACGCAAGATCAAAGTCTGGATCAGCTGCAGTTCACTGCGTACCGCGAGCGAGTGGCGGACCCACCGATCCTGGTCCTGCTCACGGAACCCGAGCCAGAACGTGCCGAGCGTGATGACGGCGGCGAGCAGCGCGCAACCAAGCAGGCTCCAGTACAGCGGAGCCAGCGGCTTCGGAACGGACACTCGATCCACGATCTCACTCATATGCCGTGCGGACCGAGGCAGATCGAAACTTCCGGCAAGGCGGGCCGGAGATTCGGCGTCAAGTCCCACGCCCTCATTTGGCTTCGGGCTTATTACGCGATTTCTGCCGGACAAGCTGGAAAATTTATCAGTTCCATGAATGCCATGGCGTCTCGGGAACCGGGGTGAGCGGCGGTTGACCGGCGGCCCAGGCCAGAATGTTGTCGACCATGAGCTGATCCATGCGCTCGCGCGTGGCCATGGAAGCGGAGCCAAGGTGCGGAAACAACACGACATTTTCCATTGTCAGCAGTTCGCGCGGAACTTGTGGCTCGTTGGCGAAGACATCCAGGCCGGCCGACATGATGCGCTTCTCCTGGAGCGCCCTGATCAGAGCAAACTCGTCGACCACGGAGCCGCGCGCCATGTTGATCAGAATACCTTCCGGTCCGAGTGCATCGAGCACCTGGGCATTAATCATGTTGGTGGTGCCAGCTCCGCCGGGCACGATCGCGAGCAGGATGTCGACATCGCGCGCCATGTCTATCAGCTTCGGATAGTACCGATACGGCAGACCGTCGCGCTTGTGACGGGTGTGATAGACAACCGGCACCTTCATGGCGTCGAGCCGGCGCGCGATGGCTTGGCCGATCGCGCCCATGCCGAGCAGCCCGACGGTGCGGTCGCGCAGCGAGGCCTTGGTCAGCGGATAGGCCTTATCGGCCCATTTGCCGCTGCGCACGTGCCTGTCGGCCTGCGGAAATTCCCGTACGGTACAAAGCAACAGTCCGAGTGCGGTATCGGCGACCTCCTCGGTCAGCACGCCGGGCGTGTTGGTGAGGATGACGTTGTGCGCTGCCGCCCACGTTACATCCATGTGATCGTAGCCGACGCCGAAGCTGGAGACGATCTGGAGTTCTGGAAAGCGCGCCATCAGGCTCCCGGGAATCGTCTCCCGCGTGTTGCTGCAGGCGATGGCGCGCACATGCGCATGTCTGGCGATTAGCACTTCGGGATCACTGGCAGCCGCCAGCTTATGCAGTGTGCACGGTCCATCGAGGCCGCGGATGACGACCGGCTTAAGCGGGCCGACGAGAAGGACTTCTTTCTTGGCCGTGACCATTGCGGCTTCCCGATCAGACCAGCATGCTCACCGGCATTTCGACAAATGCCTTGAAGGCCGCCAGCAATTTTGCTCCGAGTGCACCATCAACCACGCGATGATCGCACGACAGCGTCACGCTCAGCATGCTGGCGAAGGCGACGCCGCCATCCGCCTTCTCAACCGCCTGGCGGCGCGCGGCACCCACCGCCAGAATGGTCGCATGCGGCGGATTGATGATCGCGGAGAACTCGCGGACGCCGTACATGCCGAGATTGGAGATGGCGGACGAGCCGCCCTGGTAGTCGGCCGGAGCAAGCTTCTTCTCGCGCGCGCGGGCCCCAAGGTCTTTCATCTCGGCCGAAATCGCGCTGAGCGACTTCGTATCCGCCGCGCGCAGAACCGGCGCCACAAGGCCGTCGTCGAGCGCGACCGCAACGCCGATATCGGCATGCCTGAAGCGCAGAATGCGGTCGCCCGCCCATACGGCGTTCGCCGCGGGCACGCGCAGCAGCGCCAGCGCCAGCGCCCGAATGACGAAATCATTCAGCGACAGCTTGAACACCGGATTGCCGTCGGCATCCTTTGGCGCCCCGGCATTGGCTTCTTCGCGCAGCGCAATCAGGCGCCCGATCTCGACATCCGCGGTGAGATAGAAGTGCGGGACGGTCTTGGCCTGCGTCAGCCGCGCCGCGATGGTGCGGCGCATGCCGTCGAGCGGGACCTCCTCGTAGCTGCCGGGGGCGAAGAGCGTCTTGATTTCGGCCGGGGTCGGCCCGTCCACGCGCGATAAAAGCGATGCCTGCACCGCTTGCGGCGCGTTCCCTATATCGCCCGCTACGATGCGCCCATGGTGACCGGAGCCGCGCACGCGAGAGAGATCGATGCCGCGCTCGGCAGCGAGCCGGCGCGCCAGCGGTGTGACTGTGCCTCCGCCGGGCAATCGCGCAGGCCCGAAGTTGCGTTCGGGCGTGCGCACTTCGAAGAACGGGTCGAGCGGGATTTTTATCTGCTCACTTCCACGCAAGCGGGAATCCGGACTCTGCGGGGATGACGGAGCGGCACTTCGGGTCCCGGCTTTCGCGGGGACGAGGGGTTGAGATTTGGTTTGCGGCTCGCCGTTGGCAGCCGCACGCGTCCCATCGCCAATCACCGCGACGACGGCGCCGACTGGCGCCACCTCGCCCGCCGCGACACGAATCTCCGAGAGCACGCCCGTCGTGGTGGACGGCACTTCCATCGAAACCTTGTCGGTCTCGATCTCGAACAGATTATCGCCCGGCTTCACGCTTTCGCCGGCCGACTTGAACCATTTGGTGATCTTGCCTTCGGCGACGGTTTCGCCGAGTTGCGGCATCAGGACGTCCATGAGCCCGTTCTCTGCTGCCGCATCACGTGATCCGTTCCCACACGACTTCCGCGTTGGTGCCCGCGGGTCGCAGGATCAGCCGATTGCCTGCAAATTCGTAGCCGCGCACAAGGTCGCCCTTGTCGCCGGGTTGCACACTGCCCTGGCGATGATGGGTCACAGTGCGGGCCTTCTCGTCGACCGAATAGGTGCCGAAATAGGCGATATGACCGTCGAGCGCGGCGATCGCTTCGTCGCCGGTCGGCTTATCGCCGGCCCTGGTCACCACACGGTCCGGCGCCACGTGGCACGCCATATGGCCGAGGGCGTCGTAGATGATGATGCCTCGCGGATGCTCGCCCTGCCCCGGCCGCGGCTGACCATTCACAGTCGAACCGACATGCCGCCACGAACCAATGAGGCGCTGCGCGTCGGATTGCTTCTCTCCACTCACTTGATGTGTTCCCGAATTATTTGATGCGTTCAGAATTTATTTGATCCGTTCCCAGGTGACTTCCATGGTCGAGTTGGGTGGGCGCAGAACCAGGCGGTCACCGACGAATTCGTAGCGGCGGACGAGATCGCCACTTTCGCCCGGCTGCAAATTGTCGGCGCGGTGATGGGTGACGGTGCCTGCATTTTCGTCGACCGTATAGGTGCCGAAATAGGCGATGTAATCCTTGAGCGCGACGAAGGCTTCTTGGGGCGTCATCACCGCACCGGCACGCGTACGTTTGACGTCAGGCGCGATCTGCACCGCCATCTCGCCATGCGGACCGTAATAGATCATGCCCTTCGGACTGGCGCCGCGATCCCAGTTGCCGCCATTGATGCGGGTGCCGACATAGCGCCACGCGCCGAGCAGGCGCTCGCGTGCGGCTTGCGGCTTTTGCGCGGCGGCGCTCACCACGTCACCGAGACATATTGGGTCTCCATGAACTCCAACAAACCCTCATGTGCGCCTTCGCGGCCGAGGCCGGACTGTTTGGTGCCGCCGAACGGCGCCGCCGGGTCGGACACGAGCCCGCGGTTCAAACCGATCATGCCGAAGTCGAGCTGTTCGGAGACGCGCATGCCGCGGCTCAGATCCTTGGTGTAGAGATAGGCGACCAGGCCGTACTCCGTATCATTGGCGCGGGTGATCACCTCATCCTCGGATTTAAAGGTCTGAATCGAGGCGACCGGCCCAAAAATTTCCTCGTTGAGCATTTTGGCGTCGTTCGACACGTTCGACAGCACGGTCGCGGGGTAGAAGAATCCGGGGCCTCCCGGCGCCTTGCCGCCGGTCAAAACTTTGGCGCCCTTCTGCACCGCATCGCCGACCAGTTCGATCACCTTGTCGAGGCCGTCCTTGTTGACCAGCGGGCCAAGCGCAACGCCGTCGTCGAGGCCGTTCCCCATCTTGAGCCCGGACATCTTGGCGGTGAGCTTTTTGGCGAATTCGTCGTGCACCTTTTCGTGCACGTAGAAGCGGTTCGCCGCCGTGCAGGCCTCGCCCATGTTGCGCATCTTGGCGATCATCGCGCCTTCGATCGCGGCATCGATGTCGGCGTCGTCGAACACGATGAATGGCGCGTTGCCGCCGAGCTCCATCGCCGGCTTGACCACGCAGTCGGCGGCCTCGTGCAGCAGCTTGCGGCCGACCTCGGTCGACCCGGTGAACGACACCACGCGAACGCGCGGATCGTGCAGCATCGCGCTCACGACTTTGCCGGACGAGCGCGACGGGATCACATTGACGACGCCGGCCGGGACGCCGGCTTCCTGCAGGATCGGCATCAGCGCCAGCATGGTGAGCGGCGTATCGGACGCCGGCTTGAGCACCACCGGACAGCCGGCGGCGAGCGCCGGACCGATTTTTCGCGTCGCCATGGCGGCGGGGAAATTCCACGGTGTCACCAGCACCGCGATGCCGGCCGGCTTGTGCTGCACGAAGATGCGCGCGCCCGTGGAAGGACCCACCGTGTTGGAGCCGATGTTGCGCACCGCCTCTTCGGCGTACCAGCGGAAGAACTCGGCCGCATAGGCGACCTCGCCGCGCGAATCCGACAGCGCCTTGCCATTTTCGATGGTGATCAGCTTCGCCAGCCGCTCGGCGTCGCGCATGATCAGCTCGTAGGACTTGCGCAGGATTTCGGCGCGCTCGCGCGGCTTCTTCTTCGCCCAGGCCGGAAATGCTTCGCTTGCGGCATCGAGCGCCGCGATCGCGTCATCGACCGTGGCGCTGGCCACCGAGGCGACCTTGTTCTCGGTCGCCGGATCGATCACGTCGAAGCGGCCGCCGTCGGACGATTTCTTCCATTGGCCGCCGATCCACAGGTCGGTCGGAACTTTGGCAAGCAGATTGTCGTACATGGCCATGATGCACCTGTCTCGTTATCCGCTCATTCCCGCGAACGCGGGAATCCAGCAATTGGGTCCCCGCTTTCGCGGGGACGACCGGTATCAGCTAAGACTCCAGCGACTTCCTTACCCGCTCCGCGATCCGGTCGACCGTCGGCAGCGCGATATCTTCCAGAATATCGGCGGCGGGCAGCGGGATGTGCGGCGTGGTGATGCGGACCGGCGGGCCGTCGAGATCGTAGAAGGCCTCGTCGGCAACGATGGAGACGATCTCGGCGCCCCAGCCGCACAGCCGCGGATTTTCCTCGACGGTGAACAGCCGATGTGTGCGCGCGACCGAGCCGAGGATGGTCTGCGTGTCGAGCGGCACCAGCGAACGCACATCGACCACTTCGCAATCGATACCGTGCTCGCTTTTCAACTTTTCCGCCGCCGCGAGCGCGCGCGGCACCATCAGCGCCAACGCCAGGATCGTGGCGTCCTTGCCGGGCCGCACGATCTTGGCGCTGCCCAGCGTGTCGATGATCTCGCCGTCCGGCACTTCGCCTTTGGTGGGATAAAGCGATTTGTGTTCGAAAAAGATGACCGGATCGGGGTCGCGCACGGCGGCCGCCAATAACCCGATCACATCGAGCGGAGTGGACGGCGCCACGACTTTCAGACCCGGAATCATCATGCACCAGTTCTCGACGCTCTGGCTGTGCTGAGCGCCGAAACGCGAGCCCGCGCCGTTGCCGGTGCGAATGACCAGCGGGCACTTGAGCTGGCCGTTCGACATGTAACGGCTCTTGGCAATCTCGTTGGCGATGTGGTCGAAGCACACCGCAAAGAAGTCAGAGAACATGATTTCGGCGATCGGCTTCAGGCCAGTCATCGCCGCCCCCATGGCGGCGCCCAGAATAGCCTGCTCGGAGATCGGCGTGTCACGCACACGCAACGGGCCGAACTGTTCATAAAGTCCAACCGTCGCCTTGAACACTCCGCCGGCCTTGGCGACGTCCTCGCCGAGAAACACCACGTCGGGATCGCGCGTCATTTCCTGGGCGATGCCGCGCGCCACGGCATCGCGATAGGTCAGTTCCGCCATGCGAAGCCCCCGTCGGCGTAGACATCGGTAGTGAGGATATCGAGCGGCGGCATCGGCGCGGCTTTGCATTTCTCCGTCGCGTCATCGACCTGGCGGCGCACGTCGGCATCGATCTCGGCGATAACAGAGTTGGCAACGCCGAACTGTTTGAGCCGCTCGCGATAGAGCTTGATCGGATCGTGCTCCTTCCACTTTTCCAGTTCGCCCTCTGGCCGGTATTTGGCCGGATCGGCGCGCGAGTGGCCGCTGTGGCGATAAGTCATGCACTCGATCAAAGATGGGCCGCCGCCGTCGCGCGCCTTGGCGTATGCGGCGTTTGCGGCGCGATAGACCGCGTCGGCGTCGTTGCCATCAACAACGATGCGCGGCAGCCCGTAAGACGCGGCGCGGTCGGCCGCCGGATGCTGCACGGCGGTCACGTCGCCGATCGGCGTGTATTCCATGTAGAGATTGTTCTCGCAGACGAAGATCACCGGCAGCTTCCACACCGCCGCAAAATTCAGCGCTTCGTGGAAAGCGCCGATGTTGGTGGTGCCGTCGCCGAAGAAACACACCGACACGTCCTTCTGCCCCTTGTACTGCGCGCGCCAGGCGGCGCCGCAGGCGATCGGCAGGTGCGCGCCGATGATCGCATAGGACCCCATGACGCCGTGGTCGGTGGAGGTCAGGTGCATCGAGCCACCCTTGCCGCGCATCAGGCCATTGTCACGCTGCATCAGCTCGCCCAGAACTTTTTCGATCGGGACGCCGCGAGCAAGTGTATGCGCATGGCCGCGATAGGTGCAGAACGACAGGTCGCCGGGCTTCATGGCGGCGGCAAAGCCGGCCGCGACCGCCTCTTGGCCGAGCGAAAGGTGGCTCGTCCCTTTCACCAGATTTTGCAGAAACAAGTCGAAGGCGCGCTGCTCCGCCTCGCGAAGCTCGACCTGGATGCGGTACAGGCGCAGCCGCGTTTCCTCGCCGATATCGTCATTGAGGGTCGCCGCCGGCGCGAGCGCGCGGTCTTCGACATTGGCCATGATATTCCTCTTGAAAGCCCCGCAATCGGTGCAAATTAGCGCGTCCTGCGGCGCGCAACTTAGCGCCTCTTATAAAGCCGAGGCAACGGCGTCCGTGTGAGCCAAATGACGCCATCCGGGCGCCGGACATCCGCACATCGGCTTGCGCAGGGCCTCGACAGCACCTAATTGACCCAACCGTGAGGCGGGAGGCTCTGATGGCCCACCAGTACAATCGTGACGACGGCCAATCTTACGTCGGCCGCTTCTTCGGCGGCCCACCTTTGGCGGTGATCGGCCGCCTGATCCTGTTGTCGATTCTGGTCGGCGTCATTCTCGCCGCGATCGGACTTGATCCCTGGAATATCATTCAGTCCGTGCGCCACCTGATCGAGCACATCTGGACGATGGGCTTCGACACAGTGCGTTGGCTGTGGCGCTATTTCCTGCTCGGGGCAGTCATCGTCGTGCCCATCTGGGTCCTGGTGCGCCTCGCCAAGGCGCCACGCGGCCGCTAGAGCATTTTCCGGAAAAGTGGACGCAGGTTTTCCGAAGAAAACCCGACCAAATCCATAAAACTGGAGCGCTTCCCGATTTAACGTCATCGGCAGCGCTCCAGGCGGCGTCCGGTGGACGCCGCCTGCCCGATAGCACGAGCTTATTGCTCTTAGTCGTCGAGCTGAGATGACCCCGAAGACGCCGGCGAATCGCTGTCGCCCGCCCCGCCATGATCGCGCGGTCCGCCACGGTGGCGGCGGCGGCGGCGATGCAGCGGAAAGCGATCGGGCTGACCGCCGTCATAGCCATTGCCATTGGTCGGAGCCTGGGCCTGCTGCGGCGGCTGCGGCGCTGCCTGGCCGCCGGTGATGAAAGACGGCAACCGGTCGACATCAGCGTCACTCGTCGGCGGCGGGATGTGCTGCTGGCGCGGCTGAAAATGCTGCGGCTGAGGTTGCGGCTGAGGTTGCGGCTGGTGCTGCTCGCGCTGATAGAACGGCTGCGGCTCACGCGGCGCAAACGGCTCGCCACCCATGGACGGCTGCTCGTCCTCGCCGTCATCAAATGAATTGTCCGACATATTGCCGCGCATGTCGCCTTGTTGCTGCTGCTGATAGTAAGGCTGAGTCTGGCGATACTGTTCCTGGGCGGCGGCGATGACGCGGAAATAATGTTCGGCGTGCTGGTAATAGTTTTCGGCGGCAATCGGATCGCCGGAGCTTTGCGCATCGCGGGCGAGCTGAAGATACTTTTCCCCGACGTGGGATGCGGTGCCCCGAATTTTCACGTCGGGTCCATTGGACTCGTACATGCGCGACAACGGATTTTGGTGATGTCCACCCTTGCGGTTGCGACCCCGCATGCGCTTGTTCTGACCGTTTCTCATGGTTTGCTTTTCTGCCAACCCCCGTTATGTGCGGCGGCGTGGATGCCGCCGTTTCTCACCAAAAACTCCGTCACGATAAAGACACGCCGTAAGCGCGCGCTGGCGCAGGCGCCTCAATCGCATTATCGGCATTGATCACTGCGTTTCGCTCACAATCGTTCCCGTCAGGGCCTAAGGCGGACCTAAACGAATCCCTCATCCGGCTCCCACCGGCACTATTGCCAAGGTGTTGAGCACCCCCGTCATTTGCGCGCCCGGTCGTTAACCATGCGCGCCTCACCGATGAAACATCTCGGTCTGAATCTTGGCGATCCCGTATGCCGTCCGATTCGGCTTCCGCTATCGAGCTATCTATCTGGCCTGCGCTGCCAACCTCTAAAGAGCAATGCTCCGGGTGCTTCAGGCAACGCGGCGGCCCACATCTTGGGGCGACTCCGTAGCCGCAAGCTATTCCGTTCCGCGCGACATTCCAAGAGCTTTTTTATTCGCCTGAGGCGCTTTTTTGCCGGGGCCCAATGCCACAGGCTCATGCCGTTTTGACAACCAGCGCGCGCGGAATGCCGCTTAGATCGGGGCGCGGCGGTAGCACCACAAGCCCCCTCGCAGCAAACAATGCAGCCACCGCTTGTGACTGTCCGGCGCCCAATTCCACGATCAGGATACCCCCTGACGCCAGCCGCGCGGGCGCCGCAGCGGCAATCGACCGATAGAAATCGAGCCCATCAGCGCCACCGTCGAGCGCCCGGCGCGGGTCAAAATCGCGCACCTCGGGAGCAAGTGCGGCAATTTCGTGAGAGCCGACATAGGGCGGATTTGAGACAATGACATCGAAAGAACCGCGCAGGGCCGCTACCATGTCGCACGCTAGGAACTGCGCGCGATCCAACCCGAGACGGCGGGCATTTTCGCGGGCGGCAAGCAGCGCCGCGAAACTCACGTCCGTGCCCACGCCCCAAGCGTTCGGCAACTCACTGAGCAACGCCAGCAGGATGGCGCCACTGCCGGTACCGAGATCGGCGATACTGAATGTGCGTGTGCGCGGGCCGGCAGCGTCGATCGCGGCCAGCGTCGCCTCGACCACGGTTTCGGTCTCTGGCCGTGGCACCAGTGTGCTGGCATCGACGAGGAGCTGAAGGCTCCAGAATTCCTTCCGACCGACAATGCGTGCGACCGGCTCGTGCGCCAGCCGCCGCTCTGCCAGCAGCGCGATTGCGGCTTCCTCGTCGCGGCCGAGCTGGCGGCCGTCGGCACTGGCAAGCGCGGCGCGATCAATGCCCAGCACACAGCCGACGAGGATGCGCGCATCAAGTTCGGCCGAATCGATGCCGCGGGCGCGGAATTTTTTGGCCCATTCGCGACAGACGGCACCAACCGTGCGAACGTCCCGGTCCGCGCCAACGGCGACCTCGGCAGCAGCGGGCATCAAACCGCCTCCTCGGCCGCGAGCTGCGCCGCCTGGTGTTCGGCAACCAGCGCATCGACGATCTCGCCCAGCGCCTCGCCTTCCAGGATCTGCGGCAGCTTGTAGAGCGTGAGGTTGATGCGGTGATCCGAGACGCGTCCTTGCGGATAATTATAGGTGCGGATGCGTTCGGACCGATCGCCGGTGCCGACCTGTCCGCGGCGTTCGGCGGCGCGCGCGGCATCCTGCTTTTGCCGTTCAAGATCGTAGAGCCGCGTGCGCAGCACGGCCATCGCCTTGGCGCGATTTCGATGCTGAGAACGGTCCTCCTGCATCATGACCACGATGCCACTCGGAATGTGCGTTATCCGCACTGCCGACTCGGTCTTGTTGACGTGCTGGCCGCCGGCGCCGCCCGAGCGCAGCGTGTCGATGCGCAAGTCCTGCTCGTTGATCGCGGCATCGACCTCCTGCGCCTCGGGCAGTACCGCCACAGTCGCGGTCGAGGTGTGAATGCGGCCCGACGCCTCGGTGTCGGGCACGCGCTGCACGCGGTGCACACCGGATTCATATTTCAGCTTGGCGAAAGCGCCGCGTCCGTAGATCTCGGCGATGATTTCCTTGAACCCGCCCATCGAGCCTTCGCTCATGCTGATGGTTTCGACCTTCCAGCCCTGCTTCGCGGCGAACCGCTCGTACATGCGGAACAGATTGCCTGCGAACAGCGCCGCCTCGTCGCCGCCGGTCCCGGCGCGGATTTCGAGAATGACGTTGCGCTCGTCCATCGCATCTTTGGGAAGAAGCGCCAGCCGCAGCCGCTGTTCGAGCGCCGCGCGCCGCAATTCCAGGTCGGGCTTTTCCTGCTCGGCGATAGCGCGCATCTCCGCGTCCGTCGAAGGATCGGCGATCAGACCCGTGAGCCCGTCTAGTTCGCGCTTTGCGGCGCGATAGGAGTTCACCGCTTCGACCACAGGCGCCAGCTCGGCAAACTCGCGCGACAGCTTCACATAGGTCTCGGGCGGCAGCGCCCCGGACAGATCGCGTTCCAGCGAAGCGTGACGCGTAACAAGAGCGGTGAGTTTCTGGTCGGGAAGCATCGCAGTGTCCATTGTCATGCCCAAGCACGCGGGCATCCAGCAATCGTAAAGAGCAGCGCTTTAGATCGCAGCTACGTCGGCGCGGAAAGCACTGGATCGTCCGCTACCATGGACGACGACACAATCTTTTTGCTGGTGGGCACGGACATAAGAAAATCAGGTCAAATCTGCAAGCCTTGCGTGGCGGCGAACTCTTCGAGCTGCACGCGGATCGGCTTGCTTTTGCTGGGTTTTTCGATCAGCGGACACAAGAACTCGGCTGCCTGGCGGGCGTCGAGATCGAGCAGCACGGCCTTGACGGGCCCCATCGCCGATGCAGTCAGCGACAGTCCGCGGTAGCCGATGGCGACCAGCGCAATGGCGCCGATCGGCTGCGAGGCGAGTTCGCCGCACAGCGTCACCGGCTTGTTGTGCGCGCGGCCCTTGTCGGCGATCTCTTTCAGCGCGCGCAAGACCGGCGCCGACAGCGCATCGAACCGGGCGGCGACACGAGGATTGCCGCGATCGACCGCGTAGAGAAATTGCACCAGATCGTTGGAGCCGACGGAGAGGAAATCGGCGCGCTCCAGCAGATCGTCGAGCTGATAGAGCAGTGACGGTACCTCAACCATGCTGCCGACCTGTACTTCGTCAGGCAGTTTATGGCCGTGGCGCCGCAGATGCGTAAGCTCTCGCTCGACCAGTTCGCGCGCCTGTTCGAACTCCGCGACGGTAGAGACCATCGGGAACATGATGCGCAGCGCGCGGCTGCCGGCGGCGCGCAACAGCGCACGCAACTGCGTGCGCAGCAGGCCCGGCCGGTCGAGGCCGAGCCGGATGGCCCGCCAGCCGAGCGCCGGATTCTCCTCCTCGATGCTGTGCATATAGGGCAGCACCTTATCGCCGCCGATGTCGAGGGTGCGGAAAATGACCGGCTTATCGCCCGCCGCATCCATGACGGCGCGGTAGAGTGTGTATTGCTCGCTGGTGCGCGGGAAATTCGGCGCGACCATGAACTGCAGCTCGGTGCGGAACAGTCCGATGCCGGCGGCTCCGGTGTCGGCGATATGCGGCAGGTCGACGGTCAGGCCCGCGTTAAGCATCAGGCGCACTTCTTCGCCGTCCTTGGTCACACAAGGACGATCGCGCAATGCCTGGTATTGCTGCTGCCGCCGCGCGCGCAGCCGAACGCGCTCCGCGTAGGCTGCCGCCATGTCGGGCAGCGGCCGAATGTGCAAATCGCCGGTCGAACCGTCGACGATGATCGCGTCGCCCGGATCGGCGATGCCCGCGGCGTTATCGACCTCGCCGACCGCCGGAATGCCGAGCGCACGGGCCACGATCGCGACGTGCGAGTGCGCGCCGCCTTCTTCGAGCACGAGTCCGCGCAAGCGCTTTCGATCGTAGTCGAGCAGCGCCGCCGGGCCCATGGAACGGGCCACCAGGATGGCATTCTCCGGCAGGTTGTCGCGCGACGGCGCGTGATCGCGGCCAGTGAGTTGCCGCATCAGTCGATTGGCGAGATCGTCGAGATCGTGCAGCCGCTCGCGCAGGAAAGGATCGGTCTGGCGCAGCATGCGGGCGCGCGTGTCGGATTGGACGCGCTCGACCGCCGCTTCCGCAGTCAATCCCGTCATCACCGCTTCTTCGAGTTTGTGCACCCAGCCGCGGTCGTAGGCGAACATCCGATAGGCTTCGAGCACCTCGCGATGCTCGCCGCCGTCGACCACGTCGCCGTGCTCGAGCAGCTGATCGAGATTGGCCTGCAGCGTCTCGATCGCCGCGCGCAGGTGCTTCAATTCGCTCTGGATGTCATCGGCAATGTAGTTGGTCACAATGACGCGCGGCTCATGCAGCACCACATGGCCAAGCGCGATCCCATCGCTAAGCGCCGAGCCCTTGATGTGCACTGGCCGCCGCGCCGCCAGTTCGTCGCCGGGCCGAGCCAGTTCGCCCGAGGCGACGATCTCGGCGAGCACCATGGCGGTGGTCTGCAGCGCCTCGACTTCTTCTTCCGAATAGGTGCGCCGCGCCCGGTTTTGCACCACCAGCACGCCGAGCGTATTGCCGGCCCGCAGTACCGGCACACCAAGGAACGAATGGTAGATTTCCTCGCCGGTTTCCGGCCGGTAGGCAAAGGCCGGATGGGCTTGCGCGTTCGACAGATTGATGGCGGTCGCCTGGCTAGCAACCAACCCGACCAGGCCCTCGTCCGGACGCAGCACGGTCTGGTGCACGGCTTCGCGCTTGAGGCCCTCCGTCGCGTAAAGCTCAAGCGTGGAGTTGCCGCGCATCACATACATGGAGCAGACCTCCGCAACCATGTTGGCGGCGATCAGCACCACGATCTTGTCAAGGCGTTCCTGCGCGCTGACCGGCTCCGCCATGACTTCGCGAAGCCGGCGCAACAGCACGCGCGGACCGCCGAGCGCGCCACGCATGGCGTGAGGTCCCTCGGGCACCCAACTATGACCGGAGCGTCGCCCGCTTCGCGCCAGCCGGATCGAATTGGAATTCGCCGGAGCCTTAAGCCGCAGCGACCATCCCAAGCCTATATCGAATGCACCATGCAAACCGCAAGCCAAAGACACCACTATGACGCGCGCCGTTTATTGTGCATCGCAGCGAAAACGCTCTGAATTCGGCGCAATCTCCGAGCGGCACCTGAATACCAAACTGAAAATAAGCTAAATCAGAGCGCGCGGGCTTTGCTGCGATGCACCGGCGGAATTAGGGCGTTGCCTTGTCGAGGCCATAGAGCGAATGGAGCGTGCGCACCGCGAGTTCGGTGAACGCCGCGTCGATCAGCAACGAAAACTTGATCTCCGATGTGGTGATGGCGCGGATGTTGATGGCGCGGTCGGCGAGCGCCCGGAACGCCTGCGCGGCGACGCCGGCGTGGCTGCGCATGCCGATGCCGATGACCGAAATCTTGGCAACGTCGGTGGCGCCATCAAGCCGCGAGTAGCCGATCGCATTCCTGGCCTTGGCGATGGTGTCAATCGAGCGCTGATAATCCGCTGCCGGCACCGTGAAGGTCAGATCGGTGGTTTTGCCGTCGGCCGAGACGTTCTGCACGATCATATCGACGTTGATGCTGGCTTCGGCGAGCGGACCGAAAATCGCCGCCGCGACGCCGGGCTTGTCCTGCACCTGCCGTATCGAGATTTGCGCCTCGTCGCGCGAGAAGGCGATGCCGGTGACGACTTGCTGTTCCATGATTTCACTCTCATCGCAAATGAGTGTGCCGGGCGGGTTGCCATGCGGATCGATGCTTTCGGGCTTGTCAAAGCTCGAACGCACGAAAATGCGCACATTATGCACCATGCCGAGCTCGACCGAGCGCACCTGCATGACCTTGGCGCCGAGCGAAGCGAGTTCCAGCATTTCCTCGAATGCAATCTTGTCGAGTCGTTTGGCCCGCGGCACCACGCGCGGATCGCTGGTATAGACGCCATCAACGTCGGTGTAGATGTCGCAACGGTCGGCGTGAACCGCAGCCGCGATCGCCACGGCGGACGTGTCCGATCCGCCACGCCCTAACGTGGTGACGCGGTTGGTTTCCATGTGCATGCCCTGGAAGCCGGCGATGACCGCGACCTCCTTGCGCTCCTTGAACCGTCGCACCAGTTCGTCGCCGTCAATGCCGAGAATGCGCGCCGAGCCGTGCACGTTCGACGTTTCGATCGGAATTTGCCAGCCCTGCCAGGACCGGGCGTTGATGTCGAAATCCTGTAGCGCGATCGCCATCAAGCCGGCCGTGACCTGCTCGCCCGTGGCGACGACGGCATCGTATTCGCGGGCATCGAATATGCGCCGCTCCCTGAGCGCCGCCTCGCACCAAGCCACAAGCTGATTGGTCACGCCCGCCATGGCCGAGACCACGACCGCGACCTCATGGCCGGCATTCACCTCACGCTTGACGTGGCGCGCGGCGTTGCGGATGCGGTCGATATCGGCGACCGAGGTTCCGCCGAATTTCATGACGAGACGAGCCATAAGTCTATTAGTACTCTGCGGTCGATATGTGCCTTCAAAATCGAGGCGCCGGCGAAAGGGACGCCGGCGCATACGGCGCGTATAGATAACGGCGAGGTCACGCCGCCGCAACAAGAACCGGGCCCGTCGGAATGATGGGCGAACTGCCTAGTTCTTTACGAATTTCTTCACATCATTTTTGGCCGTGAAACCGCCGAATACGCTGCCGTCCTTGTCGGCCGCACAGCCTTCGGGCATCTCAAACCCTGGTTCAGGCGCAGAAATAAAGGCTGTGACTTTGCCATCCTTAACGCTGCCGATGCGGATGCCCTGGCGGAACGGCGGATTGGTCTTTTCGTTGGATTGAGAGTCGCAGGCATAAAGAACGTCATTTCTTATGTAGACGCTGCTGGGCCGGCCAAATTGCTTCCATTCTGCTATGAACGTGCCGTCGGAGTCGAAAATCTGGATGCGGTTATTCGAGCGATCGGCGACGTAGAGGTGCCCGACCGAGTCCATCGCCAGCCCGTGTGGGACGTTGAATTCGCCCTGCCCCGATCCGTGGTGACCCCAGGCTTTGATGAATTTGCCGTCTTTCGAGTATTTGACGATGCGATCGTTGGTCTTCTCTCCATGGCCGTCGGCGATGAAGATATCGCCATTCGACGCGACGACGACATCAGACGGGCCGTTAAGCTGATTGGGGCCATTCCCGGCAACTCCCGGTGTACCGATCGTCATCACGACCTTTCCGCTCGGACTGAATTTGATGGCGGTCTCGCCCTTGCCGTTTTCGGCCTTGGCATCGGTCACCCAGACATTTCCATCGCGGTCGACGCCGAGGCCGTGCGGCCAATTGACCAGTCTGGCGCCGAAGCTCGTCACAACCTTGCCTGTAGCGTCGAGTTTTTGAATTGGCGCCACGTTTGATCCGATACAGGTTTTCCCCCCGCACCGGTCGTAAACCCAGACGCCGTTACCATCGGGATCGATGTCGATACCGATCGCCTGTCCCCAGACGCGGCCTGCCGGCAGTTTCGCCCAATGATCGATCACGTGATACGGATTTGGTGCACTGTTCGGATCGTCCGCCTTGGCCTGCGGGCCGGCGATCGTAAAGAGAGCGGCGACGCCGATGCCGAGAACGGCGGCGGACAGCATCAAGCCCATGCGACGACGCATGTTGATTCCTCCCATTGATTCCCGCGTGCGCCCTTGCGGCATCTCTGCGGAGCACTTGAAAAGCGCCGCCAGATCGTGACACACCGGGTCCGAATTGCAATACATTGGCTGCGGTGGGCGATCCAACCGACCACCGCGTCGGGTGAGGGACAAAAATGCCGGCCATTGTCGATCCAGTGAGCGGGCTTGAGCTCTACGAGCTCAGCCATCGCTGGGGGATGTATACGCCCATCTTCCCGGGTTACGAGGAGATCAAGCTCGAGCGCATCACGCATCACGCCAAGCAGGGCGTGATGACGCATAAGATCACCACGATTTTTCATACGTCGACGCACGTCAACGCACCAATCCATCTTATTCCAGGCACGCCAGCGGTCGGCGATCTGCCGCTGCAGACGTTTTTCGGCACGGGCGTCGTGCTGTCGATTCCGAAACAGAAATGGCAGCTTATCGAGCCGTCGGATCTGGAGCGCGCCCAGCCTGCGATCAAGAGCGGCGATATCGTTCTCATCAATACCGGCTGGCACCGGCGCTATTCCGACAGCAAGGAATATTTCGGTTATGCGCCGGGCTTGAGCAAACGAGCCGCCGACTGGCTTGTAAAAAAGCGCGTGAAAATGGTCGGCGTCGACACCGCTTGCGTCGATCATCCGCTGGCGACATCACTCGGCCCGCACCGCAACGGCCCGCAAATCAAATTTCTGCTGCCGGAATACAAGGAGGCTACTGGCCGCGACGCGATCAGAGATTTTCCCGAATGGAATCCGGCGCACCGCACGTTGCTCGAAGCCGGGATTCCGACCATCGAGAATGTCGGCGGCGATCTCGACGAACTTGGCGGCAAGCGCTGCACCTTCCAGGGCTTTCCCTGGAAATGGCACGAGGGCGATGCCTGCGTCATCCGCCTCGTCGCCATGCTCGATCCGAAGGGCGATGTTCGCCTCGAGCGCGGCACCGCGCGCAAATCGCAAGCCGCAGGCAAAGCGGCGCGCGGGATAGGCAAACTCGGCGACGTGCAGTTCTTCGAACTCAGCCATCCATGGGGGCATGGCATGCCGCAATGGCCGTCGCGGGCCAACCTCAACGTGCGTGTCGTCGAGTTTCATTCCAAGGACGGGCTTCTGGTGCAGCAATTCGAAGGCATCATGCACCGCGGTACTCACATGGACGCGCCGATCCATGTCGCCGAGAACCAGCCGTCGATCACCGGTTATCCGCTGTGGCGCTTTTTCGGCACCGGCGTCGTGGTGTCGATCCCGAAAGGCAAGTGGGGCGTCATCATGCCGAAGGATCTGGAAAAGGCCGAGCCGAAGATCCAGAGAAACGACATCGTGATGATCAATACCGGCAGTCACCTGAAATACGGCGACAACCCGGATTATTTCGCCTACTCACCCGGCCTCTACAAAGACGCGGCCGAATGGCTGGTCGAGCGCGGCGTCAAGCTCGTCGGCATCGACGTTCAGGCGCTCGATCATCCGCTTGGCACGTTCCTCGGTCCGCACGGACCCGGACCGGCACAGCCGCATCTCGACGTCGAATACAGGGCCGAGACCGGCCGCCACATCATCGAGGATTTTCCCTACTGGGAGCCGGCCCACAAGATCATGATGACCAACGGCATCCCGGGCATCGAGAATATCGGCGGCGAGATCGACAAGATCACCGGCCAGCGCTGCACGTTCTTCGCGTTTCCGTGGCGTTGGCCCGAAGGCGAAGGCTGCGCGTTGCGCGTGGTCGCGGTGCTCGATCCGAAGCAGGCGTTCCGCTTCGAGACGGGGCGATAACAGGATAACGGAACAAACATGATCTCCGAACCGCTGCGCCATCCGCTGTCGCTGTTCGACGTCAAGGACAAGGTCGCGATCATTACCGGCGCATCCGGCACGTTCGGACGCGCCACCGCGCTGGCGTTGACTTCGCTTGGCGGCAAGGTCTTGCTCGCTTCCGGCAGCAAGGGTGAGCTCGACGAGGTCGCGGGTGAGGTGCGCGAACTCGGCGGCGATCCGGCGACCGTGTTGCGCCGGCCCGACAGCCAGGCCGATGCGCAAGCCATGCTCGATGCCGCGCTGGAAAAATTCGGCCGCGTCGATCAGCTCGTTGTCGCGTCCGGCTACAACAAGCCGGGCTTCATTCACGAGCTCGCTTACGAAGACTGGCAGGCCGTGATGGACGCCAACGTGCGCGGCATCTGGTTCATGGCCAAGGCCGTCGGCACCTATTGGATCGATAAAAAGGTCCGCGGCAAGGTCCTGACGATGTCGTCGGTGCGCGGCCGGCACGGCAACGTCTCCGGCTATACCGGTTATTGCACCTCGAAAGGCGCCACGGATTCGCTCACCCGCGTGCTGGCGACCGAATGGGCCAAGTACGGCATCACGGTGAATGCGATCGCGCCGACTGTGTTTCGCTCCAAGCTGACCGCCTGGATGTACGGCGACAACGAACTCGGCCAGCAGACGCGCGCTCGTTCATTGGCGCGCATTCCGCTGGGCCGGCTCGGCGAGGTCGAGGACTTGGTCGGTATGGCAATCTATCTGCTGTCGCCCGCGTCGGATTTCTGCACCGGACAGGTGATGTATGTGGATGGCGGCTATACCGCCGGGTGATCGCGACGGTCTGACGATTCGATGGACTCGGATCGGGATTTTTCGTCTGCGTGCGATCGAGGTGTTTCACCCCAGCAGGCCGCTCCGCCCATCAGACAAGACCAAAACGTGACCCACATAAGAGCTGGCATAACCGATCTCCTGATGAAATCCGCTAAAGAATTCGCGCTCACCTGATTAACGCTTGACGTTCGCGCGAGTTCCGCAAAGTTCCTTCCGAGGCGAGCATGCAAAAACAGCGAATCGGCGTGATCGGCGGCGGCCTGATGGGCCACGGCATTGCATATCTGTTGGCCGCGGCGGGCCACGAGGTCGGCGTGTTCGAACCCGATGCCGAACTCCGCGCCTCAATGCCGCGACGGCTTGCCGCCATCCTCGACCTGCTCGGCGACGATGCGGCGCTGCTCAAGCGCATCGCCGCGCATGAGCAGATGGCTCCGGCGGTGCAGGGCGCAAGCTTCGTGTTCGAGGCAGCGCCAGAAAAGCTGCCGCTCAAGCAGAAGATATTCGCCGAGCTTGAAAGCACGGTCTCCGCCGATGCGATTCTGGCGAGCAACAGTTCGGCCATACCGACGACCGAGATCGGGCGTGGCCTCAAGCATCGCGAGCGCGTCATCGGCACGCATTTCTGGAATCCGCCGCATCTGGTGCCGCTGGTCGAAGTCATCCAGAACGAAAAGACCAGCGAGGCGGTGGTGCGCGCCACGATGGACTTGCTGCGCGACGCCGGCAAGTCGCCGGTCCACGTGCGCCGCGACGTTCCGGGCTTCGTCGGCAACCGCCTGCAGCACGCCATGAAGCGCGAAGCTTTCGCGCTGGTCGCGGCCGGGGTCTGCGACGCCGAAACGGTCGATACCGTCGTCAAGGAAGGCTTCGGCGCACGCACCGCGGTGCTCGGGCCGATGGAACAATCGGACCTCGTCGGACTCGACCTCGCGCTCGATATCGCCGATGTGCTGTACGAGCATCTCGACCGTACCGCGTCGGCGCCGGCGATCCTGCGCGACAAGGTCAAGGCCGGCAAGCTCGGCATGAAGACCGGCGAGGGCTTGCGCCACTGGGCACCGGGCGAAGCCGACGCCGTGCGAGCGCGACTGTCGTGGTTTTTGGCCGAGCAGGCGAAAGCGCGGAAGAAGAAGCCTGTCTAGGGAGCGCGACGTTTCCCGGAAACGTCGAGCCTCCGGGATCGTGCTCTAATATGGCAGCCCGACATACTGTTCAGCCAGCGACGCGGCAGCGTGCTCTGAGGCGTGCAGATAATCGAACTGATCGAGCCGCATCTTTTCCTCGAACGGCGTTTCGTCGGAAAAACGATGCAGCAGCATGGTGAGCCACCACGACATGCGCGCGGCGCCCCACACCCGGCGCAGCGCCGTGCCGGAATAGGAGTCGAGATACGCGTTGTTGCCCTTGCGATAGGCTTCGATCAGTGCGCGCGACAGGTAATACACATCCGACACTGCCAGATTGAGGCCCTTCGCTCCGGTCGGCGGCACGATATGGGCGGCGTCGCCGGCAAGGAACAGTGTGCCGTAACGCATCGGCTCGGCAACGAAGCTGCGCAGCGGCGCGATTGATTTTTCGATCGACGGGCCGGTGACGATGCTGTCAGCCATATCCTTGGGGCAACGCGCCTTGAATTCCTCCCAGAAGCGTTCGTCAGGCCAATCTTCAATCTTGTCGTCGAGATCGCACTGCACGTAGTAGCGGCTGAGCATCGGACTGCGCTGTGAAGCCAGCGCGAAACCGCGGCTGTGATAGCAGTAGCAGATGTCCGGATAGGGCGGCGTCTCCGACATGATGCCGAGCCAGCCGAACGGGTAGCCCTTCTCGTAGGTCTTGAGCACATCCGCTGGAATTGAGCCGCGGCTGACGCCGTGATAGCCATCGCAGCCGGCGATGTAGTCGCAGTCGACCCGAATCTGCGCGCCGCTCTTCTCATAGGTGACGTAGGGCCGCGCCGCTGTCAGACCGTGCAGTTGCACATTGGCGGCTTCGTCGACGATGACCCCGCCGGCGGCATCGCGGGCGGCAAACAAATCCTCGGTGATGGCGGTCTGGCCGTAGGCCATCATCGGCTTGCCGGTATATTTTTTAGTGTCGATCAGGAACCGCGGGCGATTTTCCCAGGCGATCCACGAGCCGTCGTGCAGATGTCCCTCACGATCCATCCGTTCGCCGAGCCCGACCTCGCGCAGGAGCGCGATGGTGCCGGCTTCGAGCACACCGGCGCGAATCCGCTCCAGCACATGAACGCGGGTCTGCCTCTCCAGCACGATCGAGTCGACGCCGTTGCGGTGGAGAATGTGAGAAAGCAGGAGGCCGGCCGGTCCAGCCCCGATAATGACAACTTGGGTGCGCATGGCGCTTGTTATTTATTCAGTCCTTCCGGTTGGCAAATGCTTTTTGCCAGGGACGGTCATGTCTTCATCCGACCGCGTCCGCGCACGGCAGCGAACACTGTTTTTTGCAAGTCATTCCCAAAAACGTACAAGCGCTCAGCGAAACGCGGGCCCCGCATAAGCGGTACCGCGCACTGGCTTCGGCGTCCGTCAGCCTTTCATTCCCGCTGCGCGCGCGACCGCGGTCCAGCGGGCGATATCGGTGCGAATGCGTGATGCGAACTCCCCGGGCCCGACATCGAGCGGCTCGTAGCCCTGCTTGTGCAGCGCGTCGACCGCGGCGGGCGATTGCATCGCCTTGTGCGCCGCATTGGACAGCGTGGCGATGATCGGCTGCGGCGTGCCCGCCGGCGCCATCACGCCGAGCCACAGGTTAAAGTCGAAGCCGGAAATCCCCGCCTCCGTCATGGTCGGTGCATCCGGCAACAGCTTGGATCGCTTGGCGCCCGTCGTCGCCAGCACCGCAAGTTTACCCGCCCTGATCTGCCCGATGATCGACGATCCGACGATGAACGACATCGTGATACGGCCGGCGATGAGGTCGGTGACCGACTCCGGACTGCCCGGATACGGGACATGCACCAGTTTGATGGCGGCCTTCTGCTCAAACAGCACACCGCACAGATGCGGCAGGCTGCCGGCGCCGACCGAACCGAAGGTCAGCACGCCGGGCTTCGCCTTGGCGAGCGCGACAAGCTCGGCAACGCTCTTCACGCCGAGCGCCGGATTGACCGTCAGGAAGAACGGGCCTTCGGCGAGTTGCGCGATCGGCGCAAAGTCCTTGCTCATGTCGAGCGGGGGCGACGTTGGATTGATGATCTCGTTGGTGAGCGACGACAGCGGCGGCAGGAACAGCGTGTAGCCGTCCTTCGGCGCGCGCGCGACGTAATGCGCGGCGATGCTGGAACCTGCCCCCGGCCTGTTCTCGACGACCATCTGCTGGCCGATGAGCGGCGCCGCCTCGCGCGCGAAGATGCGCGCGATCACATCGGATGCCGCGCCTGCGGTGAAGCCGACAATGAGCCGGATCGGACGCGACGGATAGGTATCGGCGAACGCCAGCCCCGAAGCCGCGGGGATTGCCGACGCGGTCACCATAAGTCGCAGAAATTCTCGCCGAGGTATTGTCATTTGCCCTGCCATTTCGTCGCCCCAAGCTCTAGCCGGTTGTGACACGAACCCGATCGCCCACCGGCACCAGTTTTGCACCGCCTTTTTCGCTTCGCGCCACCAGATCGGCGAGCGTCTCGGCTTCGTCGGCCAGATCGCACAGGTAGGTTTCGTTGTTCTCGTTACTGCGCACGAAGCGAAATTCACACCCCGCGACTGCGCCGCGATCGGACGTTACGTCAATCAACAGACCCACCCAGCCCGAATGTTTGCGGCCGAGATGCCCGGTCGAGAACGTGAAATTGCACAAGCCATAAAAAATGGGCCTGCCCTTGTAGATTTCGATTGGCAACAGATAATGCGGCCCGTGACCCATCACGATATCCGCGCCGGCGTCGATTGCCGCATGCGCGATATCCGTCATGTATTGCAGCGGATCGCGCCGCAGGCCCCAATGGCAGGAGGCGACGACGATGTCGGCTTGCGACCGCAGCGCCGCGATGTCCTTGCCGAAATCCGCGAGATAGCCGGTATCCGCCCAGGTCACCACCAGCGGCGGCACGCCCGGGCGGTTCGGCGGCGGCATCCCCGGCGCAAGCCGGCCAGTCGGGACCTGATAGGCGGTATGGCCGCGGATCACCGCGATGCCAGGCGAGTCGGCGCCGGCCTCGTGGTCGGTCGGCCAGTATACCGAGCTGCGCTGCACGACGCCGACGCGCAACCCATTGCGGGCGACGATTGCCGGCGCGCGTGCCGCGGCAAGATTGGGGCCGGCGCCGGTGTGCAGAATGCCGCGCCGGTCAAGTTCGGCGAGCGAGACAGCAATATTGTCGGCGCCGTAATTGACGTTATTGGCGACGCCGACCGCATGAAAACCGGCAAGCCGCAAAGCCTCGCCGCCGATCTTCGGATCGGCAAAAAAACCTTCAATGTCGTGCGACCGCCGCACCGGCAGATGCAAACAGCATTCCAGGTTACCGAACAAAACATCCGCTGTATGCAGTTCAGCGGCGACCTGCCGGAACGGAATTCTCGGATCGGTGACGTTCATCAGATTGACGTCCCCAGTCAAAGTGAGTTTGCCTGCCATCGCCTCCCCGCCCTATCCGTCCGCTCGCCCCACAGGATGAGAGGCGGATGCTATCCAAAAGCGGCTCGATCTGTCCTGTGTCGCCCATCGCATCTCAACAGAGGCGGGCCTGCAAAACGCGCGCGGGCAGGATCATGGCCGTACAGGATTGAAAAGCAGCCGGAGCGGCAGAGACACACAACAGTTCTGCCAATTTGTCGCACCCCAGAACGGAATTTAGTCCACTCCACATCAACCATCTGGTTGACGACGGCTGCCGGATTTCTTGCGAAGAACGGCAGTCCGGCAATTTCCGTAATCGGTGAGATTGCGCCGCTTTGCATGTGATTTGAGTCACTGATCCAAACGTCGCGATCTTCTAAAAAAAGCATGACACCGCAGCCGAGCTTGGGGGCATGTCAATGTCGTTTCGCCGCTCTCTGTCACGCCCTGCGATCACGCGCAACGCTACGCTCTTACAACTTTCAGGAATGCTCGCCTGAGGCGAAAATGGACAAACCTTTCCTGCAACCACGGCCGTTCAAAAATCAGATCGCTCCTCCTCTGGCGGCGTTTGTCGGATTTCCAACACAAGGTAAAAGTGTCGGCGAGCAAATATGCTACCTGTTTACAAATTTGTTGACTTGCCGGAATGGAAAAGTTCCAATTGTTCCAGTCACGCGTCTCAAGCGTTGCTACGTTGAACTCGCCGCCAAGAACACATCAAAAAAATTCAACTGTACCAGGTCGGGGATCAGCGGCCCCGCGCCATTTCAGGGGGCAGCGACGATGAACACCACATAGCATCCAGCGCGGCTCGCTTCTCAGCAGTCGCGTCGCAACAAACAAACTTCCGATAGTCTTCAGAGCCAACGTGCGGGTGGTCTAGGTAGGCTCGTCTGCGAGCTGACCGCCGCGGCAAGATTGGCGCGCCCTGTGACATGCATGGAGTCAACATGGCAACCCCGGCAACGCGAAACCTATACGTAAACGGCAAGCAAAAGACAGTTTCCGTCGACGACGACGCTGAACCGCTGCTCTATGTCCTGCGCAACCAAGTTGGAATGCAGGGCGTCAAGTTCGGCTGCGGTGTCGCGCAATGCGGTGCCTGCACCGTCATCCTCAATGGTGTGACGACCAGATCGTGCATTACGAAGCTCAGCACGGTCACCGATGGATCGCAGGTGACGACTCTGGAGGGGCTCGCTCACGGCGACGATCTCAGCCGCCTCCAGCAGGCTTTCGTCGACAACCAGGCGGGGCAATGCGCGTATTGCATGTCCGGCATCATCGTCGCGGCCTACAACTGGCTGCAAGGGCGCCGCGCTGCCGGCAACACCGCTGTTCCGACCGACGATGAGGTGAAAACCTTCCTGTCCTCACCGGTCTATCTCTGCCGTTGTGGTTCGCACATGCGCGTCGTCCGCGCCATTCAACAAGCATCGCAGGAGGATCACCACCATGACGACCATCACCACTAATGGCATGAACCGGCGGCAGCTCTTCGAAAAGCTCGGCAAGGGCAGCCTGGTCGTCGCCTTCAGCCTCTCGCCCGTGGCTGCTTCCATCGCGGCGGCGGACGACGATCATCGAGAGCACCACCACGAGGGCAGCCTCAGGGTTACGGTTGGCACCCTCACTCCGCCGCCCGCATCGCCACCGACCGATGCATGGCTCGTCATCGATGATGACGGCATCACCTTCTTAAGCGGCAAGGTGGAACTCGGCACCGGCACGCAGACGGCGTTCTCGCAGATCGTCGCCGAGGAGCTGTATATCGATGTTGCGGCAATCACCTACGTGCAGGGCGATACCAGCCAGACGCCGGATCAAGGGACCACGGCGGGCAGCAAATCGATCCAGACTCAAGGCCCGCTCGTCCGCCGCGCGGCAGCTACGGCGTTCCGGGAAGTGCTCAGCCTCGCCTCCGCGTATCTTGGCGTTTCGACTAGCGAACTCGTGGCGCGGGACGGAAGCATCGGGATCGGGCCGCACATGGAACGCCGTACGCCGTACGCCAGGCTGGTTGCCGGCCAGCAGCTTTCGATCACTGCCGACTACACCGCGCCGTTCAAGGACGCTGGCGACTATACGGTCGTCGGCAAGCCCGTTCACCGCGTCGACCTGCCGGACAAATTCACTGGGAAATTCAACTTCGTCTCCGACATCGTGCTTCCTGGAATGCTGCACGGGCGCGTTGTACGCAACGACTTCAACAGCAGCGGTGCAGCCACCAGCAAGCCAAAGAACGCGACCTTCGGATCGTTGGACAACTCGGCGGCGCAAGCCGTGCCGGGATTCGTGAAAACAGTCCAACAGGGCAACTTCGTGGGTGTCGTCGCGACCACCGAGTGGGGTGCGATCCAGGCGGCGCGAGGCGTCCATGTCACTTGGCAAAATACCACACCGCTGGTGTCGGACTTCACCCAGGCCGATCTGGAAACCGCGCTGAAAAATCCCGCAAACACCTACGCCAACAGCGCGCAGGAGGTCGTCGGAGATCCTGATACAGTCTACAACAACGCAGGCGCCAGCCGGCAGTTTACGCGAGACTACTACACCCCCTACCACATGCATGGCTCCGTCGGGCCTTCCTGCGCGGTAGCGAATGTCACCGCCGCACCCGACGCCAACGGCATCCAAGCTACAATTTGGTCGGGCACGCAGGGCGTTTATCCGTTGCAGGCGGCAGTTGCCCAGATCCTCGGCTTCAGCCGTCCATCGTTGGTAAGAATTATCTACGTCGAAGGACCGGGCTGCTACGGCCACAACGCTGCCGACGACGTCGCCGTCGATGCCGCATTGCTGTCCCAGGCCGTCGGGAAACCGGTGCGCTTGCAGTGGATGCGCCAGGACGAACACGGCTGGGAGCCGCTTGGGCCGGCGATGGCGCACACGCTGAAAGGCTCCCTCGACGGGTCGGGCGGCGTGGCTTCATGGAGCCACGAGGTGTGGACGCCGCCGCACAACAGTCGACCGGGCGGCGCCGGTAGCCTGCTTGCCGGCCAGGAAACCGGGCAGTTTCCTCCGGGGCTTCCAACGGCGCCGGTCAATCTAGGGACGCGTAACGCTCCGGTGAACTACAGTTTCCCGGCGCTCAAACTGACTGCGCATCACGTGCAACCGTACCAGACCAGTGCGGGCGTCGCGGCACATCCACTTGTGAACACGCTGCCACGCTCTTCCGCGCTGCGCAGTCTCGGGGGCATGTCGAACTGCTTTGCCAACGAGTCGTTCATGGACGAGCTGGCACGTGGGGCGAGTGCGGACCAGATTGCGTTCCGCAAGAAATACGTCTGCTCACTCAATCCTCCCAGTTCGGGCGCGGCCGGCGCCGTGCCCGGAGCTTTCGCTCAGCGGGCGGCCGATGTGCTCGACGCGATCGCCCATCAGGCGGGATGGGGCGGCGGGCTTGCGCCACCAACACGCGGCGACAAGGTGGGCAAGGGGGTCTCATTCGCGCAATACGAGACCGTGGAAACCTACGTGGCCGTCTACGCCGAGGTCGAAGTGACCTCTGCGACCGGCGACGTGTGGGTGCGGCGGGTGGTCGTTGCTCACGATTGCGGCCTCATCATCAATCCGGATGGGCTGAAAAATCAGATCGAAGGCAACGTCATCCAGGGCATCAGCCGCACCCTGATCGAAGAAGTCGGGTTCAACACTTCAGGTGTCACGAGCCTGCTGTGGTCCTCGACGAATCCGACGCCTCCACCCGGCACGACGTACCCGGTCATTCACTTCAACCAGACGCCGGCGTCGATCGAGATCGTGCTGCTCAATCACCCGGAGCAGCTCGTTCAGGTGCCCGACACGCCAGCCTGGGGTGCCGGGGAACCGACGATCGGCCCCGTCGCGCCGGCGATCGCCAACGCGATCTTCGATGCCATCGGCAAGCGAATGACCGTGGTGCCGATCACGCCGGCGCGTGTCCTGTACGCGTTGACGCACTGACGACAGCGCAGATCTGAAGACGCGGCACCTTCGGGTGCCGCGTCACCAAGGCAGATGCACTTCCGATGGCTAACGCTCCTGTTGGGCCGCGATCGTGGCTGGCGGCGACCCTTGCCGTTGTGGCGGCGAGCCTGATGCTCGACGCCGCTCACGCCGACGTGCGCGTGAATGGCGTTGCGGGAGCCCTTCAAGTCGATGCAAGTCAATCCAATGTTGGCGAAGTCCTTTCCGCGCTCGAAGCGGCATTTCGGCTGCGCGTGCGAGCTTCAGTCGCACTCGACAGACATGTCGGGGGCAGGTTCACCGGCTCGCTCGCGCAGGTTTTGCCGCGCTTGCTGGACGGCTACAATTACTTCATCAGGGTTCGGGAAGCCGAGATCGAAGTTCATATCTTAGGACTACCGGGCAATCACGCTGGCACGCTCGGGCCGCGACGCCCGCCGCCAACCGCCGCCATGTCGCTCTCTGAATCCGTTCGGCTGAACAGTCAGTCGTCACGGAAGAAGCATTGACGGCGAGCCGTCACACTCGCCACTCACTTTTTTTCTGTTTGTCGGGATGACCGACGACGGGGGCGTCGCGCTGGGCGTAACAGCAGGACGGGTTACAATTCGCGCCGACGGAATGCAGAGATCAGATATGAAGCTCGATCTCGCAGACGAGCCCCTGTGCACGCCAGTCGAAACGCATATGCCCACCGAGGTCCAGCTTTATCAATGTTTCCATAACATGCGTGCCGAAGCCCTGGCGGCTCGGCCGGGTGATGACCGGACCACCCGTTTCGGTCCAGGTGAGGAGCAATCGATCATCCGACAGCCGGGCCCATTTGATCGCAACATGTCCGTTGACTTCGGAAAGCGCGCCGTATTTTGCCGCGTTGGTTGTAAGTTCATGCAGCATTATCGCGATCGCCTGGGCCACACTGGGCCGGACCGGAACAAGCGGCCCGTCAATTCGAGCACGAGGTCGTTCTTGTTGGACATAGGGCGCAAGTTCCTGCCTCGCGAGCTTGGCCAAGTCAGCGTCGACCCAACGCGTTTGGGCAAGCATGCCATGGGCGTTGGCGAGGGCTTGAATTCGGCCTTCGATGACCCGCTTAAGATCCTCGGCGCTTTGAGCCTGAGATAAGTGGACGACCGTCTGAACGGCTTGAAGCACATTTTTCGTTCGATGCTCGGCCTCGCGGGCGAGCATCGCTATTCGTTTCTCAGTCCGCTTTCGTTCCGTTATGTCGCGCGTCACTGAACACGCTCCGACGACTTGACCGTCGAGGTTTCGAATAGGCGAGACACTCAGGGACACATCAATCAAGCCGCCGTCCTTGCGCCGGCGAACAGTATCAAAAGGGTCAACACGTTCGCCGGCCCGGAAACGTCCGAATATTGCGAGTTCCTCATCACGCCGCTCTTCAGGGACGATGGTTGCAATCGGCATGCCCAGCGCTTCCTTGGCGCCATAGCCGAAAAGCCGTTCAGCCCCTCGGTTCCAGCTTGTCACCCTGCGTTCGAGATCGGTGCCGACTATAAAGTCATCGCTCGAACTCGACGATGGTTGCGAGCTGCCGGGCGCGCTCCTCACTGTCCCGCAGCGCTGATTGCTGCGAACTGCCCAACGGCGGAACCTGGGCGTTCGAAACGTCGAGCGGCCTGGGAATGGGATCGGCGAATTTTTGCAAGGCCTGCGCCATTTGTCGCAGCATCTCCCGACGCTCTTCCGTTTCGGCTGTTGAGGCCAGCCGCGAGCACTCGGCCGCGAGTTCGCGATATCGAGCAGGCGTTTCCATTCGAAAATTCTGCCTTCGAATCGTTCGCCGGGCAATGAACGAATTTGGCCTCATTTAGGCGCCGCGCGAGAGCGAAGAGTCGCACGCCATGAGGATTGCCGGAACTTTTAAAGCTGAAACAGCCCCGGCCTTCCAAACTTGCACCAGTTTTCCAGACTTCTCGCGCAATTCCCAAGTCTAGAGCTCTCTTGGGAGCACGATATGCTCTCGAGTCAGATGTCTGACAATGGAACACAATTGTTCCACACAGCTTAACGCGAACGGGGATCGGCCCAAGTTCCTGACATTGCCCCAGTATTGCCCAGGGACAGCCTCGGTGATGCCTCGGTGTCTTTCGATGCAAGTCGCCAACTGGAACCCCTCGTGAAGCACGGGACGCATCAAACAAATTTTTCGGCATGTCTGTGATTGCACGCGCGGCCCCGGCAGCGCGTGCCGGCCGGAAAATGGCACGAGGCAAATGATCCGATTTCGGCCGGGTTCAATTGAAGCACCGTAAACCGAACAACTGAAGAGAGAATTGCCTCTCTTCAAACAACAGTGAGGCGTACAGTATGAAACTTGGAAGTCACATCAATTTTCTGGGCACCATAGGGACAGCGAGTATTCTGTTGTGGGGATTTTCTCAAAGTAAGGCCAAGCCCGACTATTCACCAACGTACATTCAGGTCCGGACCCAGCCTGAGCCGAATCGAAAGTTGACGACTCATCTTGCGCCGAAGCCGCAAAGCTTCCCGGTCAAAAGAACCGAGCATTTTGTCCGGGACGTCACCATCAAAAATCTATGCAAGCTGCGTGAATATGCCGCCATCCAGCGTTCGGCTCCCAAACAAAGCCAGGACGAAGCCGGGACTTCAGCCGAGATCGAAGCGACTTCGACTATTCGAACTGCCGTTAACGAGACGCCAGCGAAACGGATCGAAATAACCCGCCATCTGACCGCCGACGTCACCATCAAGAATCTTTGCAAGCTGCGCAACTACGCCGCCATCGAACCGAAAGAGCCGCTTTATCACGTGGCTTCCGCGGAAGATGGGGGCCAGCCGGTTAGCCCAAGCGAAATAGAAGTGACCCCATTCATCCGCGACATCATGAACAAGGTTCGGCCAAAGCAGATTACCGGAACACTAACGGTTGAAGGCAAGGAATACGCGTTCGGCTCGGGCGGCCGCGGTCAATCCATTCCGTACGGAGATTATCTCATAACCCCCGATGCCGTAGGTTCATGGGGCAGCCGACACGGGGCAATCGGTGTTGCCAATGGAACCATACCGGATCCAAAATTGCATCGTGACCGAGACGGAATTGAATTGCACGCCGCCACCAACGACAAACTTTCGACGGATGGCTGCGTCTCAATAAAAAAAGAGCAATGGCCTGAATTCAAGAAGCAGGTCCTCACCATGGTCAAGGATAACAAAAAGGTCTATCTCCATGTTTCAGATCAAGGGGCCTCGGTATCTACCAGTCCGCTTGAATTCATCGGAGAGACCATTTCTGAACCGACATTTCGCGATGTTCTGAGCATGAACGCGGACCAGCCCGCGAGGGTTCAGAGTGACAGGCCGACAAGAAGGCATACCGCGAGATCGCGGCTTAGATCCGAACGGCACGCAAGCCTGTCGTGCGGTCACGAGTGCCGGCGACGGCACGCGGCCCACGCCAGGCTGTGAACCTTCGCCAGGCATTTGCAAGCGCGGCGCTGATGCGGGCACGTCAATGGCACTCCCTAAAATCCGCCATTCGCAGGCGCGATCTTCGTTCCATTACGTTCCTGTAATCGGCTTTGTGCGTTTGATTGCAATCAATTAATTCTGCCGCCGTTGCGGACGAATTGCACGCCATTAGGTGATCTTCCCGAACCGGACGTCCGATATCCCGGACAGCATCGGCGGGAGATTATCCATGGCGACAACTCCAACTTTGTCAGGCGAAAATGTCTTTGCGCACGCAGAGGCGATTGCCTCGTTCGGCGGGAGATTTTTTGAAGCCATTTGCGAGTGGCGCCGGCGATCCCGCTCGCGCCGTGAGCTGTCGAAGCTCGGCGAGCGTGACCTGCGCGATGTGCGGCTGACGCGCTGCGAAGTCATATTGGAAATTAGCAAGCCAAAGGTTTTGGAATGAGCGGGCATCGGTTCGCTTACGCCGGTCTGCCTTGATCGACTGCTTGGCTTGATTGACTGACCGCGCGCCGCCGGGCATGCTTGCGGCGCATCACTTCAGCTCACCATTCAAGCAGTCCCCCGCCATGCCCAAGCTCTATGAAGCCCTCGCCGAAGCGTTCCTTGCCGAGGGGGTCGACACGCAGTTCGTCCTGATGGGCGATGGCAACATGCATTGGTCGACCGCCTTCGCCAAACTGCCGGGTGTGCACACCGTCCACGTGCGGCACGAGCACGTCACCGTGGCGGCGGCGACGGCCTATAACGTCGCCACCGGAAAGGTCGCCGTTGCGTCGGTCACCTGCGGCCCCGGCGTGACGCAGCTCATGACGGCGCTGCCGGCCGCCGTGCGCGCCCGCCTGCCGATGGTGGTGTTCGCCGGCGAGTCGCCGATCAACGCCAAGTTCTACAACCAGTACATCGACCAGGCGCCTTTGGTGACGGCAACCGGAGCGCATTACATCGCCGCGCACAGCGTACCGCGCATGATGGACTATGTGCGCGAGGCCTTCCACGTCGCCAAGTACGACCGCTGCCCCGTGGTGCTGGGCATTCCCTACGACCTGCAGAAGGTCGAGCACATGTCGAACCAGCCCTACGAGACCTCGGCGATGTACCAGCCGAAGGTCGGGCGTATGCAGCCCGATCCAGAACTCGTGGCCGAGGTCGTCGAGCGGCTCGCCACCGCGAAACGGCCGATCATCCTCGGCGGCCGCGGCGTGCTGTGGTCCGGCGCGCGCGATGCGGTGGTCAAGCTTGCCGATCGCTGCGGGGCGCTGCTCTCCAACACGCTGCCGGCGCGCGGGCTTTTCCACGACCATCCGTTCGGGCTCGGCACCACGGGCAGTTATTTCACGTCGCTCGGCCGAGAGATGTACGAGTCCTCCGACGCCGTGCTCGCGGTCGGCACCAGCCTGTCCTACTACGTCGGCGGCGGTCACTACTGGGGAAAGGCCGTCAAGATTCAGCTGGACGATTCTCCGCGCGGCTTGCGCGATGGGCAGAAGGCCGCCGACATCTATGTCAAATCGGATGCGCTCGCCGGCGTCGAGGCGATCCTTGCCGGCCTCGACAAGAAGCTGGGCGCCGGCAAACCGACCGCGGCGGCGATACGCTCGAAAGAACTCGCGCATCGCATCGCGACCGAGCCGCCGGACTCGATGCCGTTCGACATCGAGCCCGGAGTGCTGGATCCGCGTGAGGTGATCCGTGCCATCGACGCGGTGGTGCCGAAGGATTGGGACTGCGTCGTCGGCGGCGGCCACCAGGCCTATTTCAACACGCAGATGCGCGGCAGGCCGGCTGAGCGCTACACAACGGTCCGCGAATTCGGCGCGGTCGGCAATGGCCTGTCGTATGCGCTCGGCGTCGCGGCCGCTCGCCGACAGGGCAGCGATGGCAAGGTTGTGCTGTTCGAGGGCGACGGCGGCCTCCTGTTCCATATCCAGGAACTCGAGACGCTCAAGCGCCAGGGACTTCGCATCCTGATCTGCGCGATGAACGACGGCGGATACGGCTCGGAGTTCCACAAGCTGCGCGCCGACGGCCTCGACGACAGCCTGGCGGTGTTCGGCCGTCCGCCGCTGCACGACATCGCGCGCGGCTTCGGCCTGCGCGGCCATGAAATCCGCGACGTATCAGTTATCCCGAAGCTGTTTGCAGACTTCACCGCGCAGGGCGAAAGCGAAATCTGGAACATCCAGATCTCCGACAAGGTCACTGCGCCGGTGATCCGCCAGACCATCAAGCGCGGCCACGGCAATATGTGAGCTTTGCTCACAGGCCGTTTTGATGGCACCTGCCTCCGGCGACCGGAATATCGTGCCATGAACGCGGCGGCTTGCTCGGCGCCAGCCGCATTTGCGCTTTTTCCTTGTGCGCGTCGTAGCCGCGCTGCAGGACATCGACCAGAAGATGCCAGTAATGTCTCATGATCATCTCCAAACGTCAGCGGGGTCGTAGATGATCCCCGTAATCTCGTTCGTTGAGATGGGCTTGGGCGGCCGGCTATTAATGCGCCGAAGCTCGAAAGCACTGTTGCGGGAGGCTCAACAATCGAGGGCTTGACGTCGCCGGCATCACCAATTCAAGGCCAAGCAGGGGCTCGAAACTGGGTGATTGACCGACCGAGCGCAACCGCTCGCGTGTCCGCGGCGCTGGAATCGCGATTCCGTGGCCATTCTGCGATTCCGTGGCCATTCTGAAGGTCGCAACGGCTGGCCGCACGATTATTCGGCCGGGCCAAGTGCTCCATTCGACCGGCGCCAGATTAAAAACGCGGTTGCTGCGCTCACATGGTTCGCAGCGGGAGCACGACGCTCCTGCCGGATAATCAGGAGACAGACAATGAGCACGAAATCGAAATTTGCCCTTATGACGGCCTTCCTGGCGCTCAGCGTGGCGTCGCCCGCGTTAGCCCAGTCCCAGAACGACGATCAGACGACGGCGGCCAAGCTCGATGAAGTGGCTTTCCACCAGGTCGTTCCGAGCAACTACCAGACCGCTCCGGTTTTGATCGACTATTCGGACAATCCCAACGCGACTGGCGGCGGCAGCTCCGGTTACAACGAGCACGTCCACCACGACTACATCTGAACTGACTGATCTATCATCGGAAGCAGGGCCGTGTTCTCGGCCCTGCTTTCCGTTTGGCAGAAGCCCATCGGGTTGGAAATCCGGCTTGATTGCTCGGCGGAGCCGGTGCCTGCAGACGCTTGCTTTTGCACGCAATTCAGTCGCGTTTGCACCGTCCCCGGCATGGCTAATTTTCTCTGCACCGGGTGCGGACGATTTCATGCCGCATTCTAATTACTGCAAAGGAACGACAGATCGCCGGCCGCTTTGATTAAAAGCGGAACGACCCCATTGAACCCTTCAAAATGAATGGTCTCTACGGATGCATGCCGGGCTAGGTACAAACGCATACTTTAGGGTGACCCATTATGGGGCTGAATGAATCGCAGCTGGCGAATGCCGGCATACTGCCGTTTCCTTCCACTTTGAATGGCCGCGCGCCGGTGTGGCCGATGCCGCAGGATCAGCGGCTCCTGCACACCGTCCTCGAAAACATGTCGCAGGGCGTACTGATGTTTGATGCTGAAGCGCGCCTCGTGTTCTGCAATCACCGCTACATCGAAATGTACGGCTTGACGGCCGACGCCGCCAAAGCGGGATCGTCGTTGCTCGATCTGCTCAGATACCGCCTCGCAGCGCGGACGTTTTCGGGTGATCCCGAAGAATACATCGAGGAATTGCTGACGAAGATCGCCGAGGGCGACACATTTCACAGCGTCGTCACCGCGGGTGACGGCCGCGCCATTTCTGTTCTCAACAAGCCGCTCGCCGGCGGCGGGTGGCTCGCCACTCACGAAGACGTCACTGACCGCCGCAGGGCCGAAGAGCGGATCGCGCACATGGCGCGGCATGATGCGCTGACAGATCTGCCCAATCGCGTTTTGCTGCGCGAGCGGCTCGACCACGAACTCAAGCGCGTCAAGCGCGGCGAGAACCTGGCGGTGCTGTGCCTCGACCTCGATCACTTCAAGAGCGTCAACGATACGCTCGGCCATCCGATCGGCGACGAGCTCCTGAAGCTGGTCGCCGACCGGCTGCGTGGCTGCACGCGCGAGCCCGACACCATCGCCCGGCTCGGCGGCGACGAGTTTGCGATCATTATGACGCAGATGCACCAGCCGGGCGATGCCTCGGCACTGTCACGCCGCATCCGCGACTCGATCATCAAGCCGTATCAGGTTGACGGCCATCAGATCATCACCGACATCAGCATCGGCATTTCGATCGCGCCGATCGACGGCGTCGAGCCGGACCAGCTTCTCAAGAACGCCGACATGGCGCTGTACGGCGCCAAAGGCGACGGCCGCGGCATGTACCGCTTCTTCGAGGCCGAAATGGACAAGCGCATGAAGGAGCGGCGCGGGCTGGAAATGGATTTGCGCCAGGCGCTCAGCAACGGCGAATTCGAGCTGCACTATCAGCCGCTTGTTAATCTTCAAACGAATGAAATCACGGCGTTCGAAGCGCTGCTGCGCTGGAATCATCCGGGCAGAGGTTTGATTTCGCCGGCCGATTTCGTGCCGATCGCCGAGGAGACCGGGCTGATCGTCTCGATCGGCGAATGGGTGTTACGCATGGCCTGCAAGGAAACCGCCAACTGGCCGCAGCAGGTCAAGGTCGCGGTCAATCTTTCGCCGGCGCAGCTCAAGAGCAAAAATCTGGTGGGGCTGGTGCTGAGCGCGCTTGAAGACAGCGGCATGCGGGCCGAGCGGCTTCAACTCGAAATCACCGAGACCATGCTGATGCAGAATACGTTTGCAACCCTCGGCACGCTGCATCAGTTGCGCAAGCTCGGCGTGCAGATCGCCATGGACGATTTCGGTACCGGGTATTCGTCGCTCAGCTATCTGCGCAGCTTCCCGTTCGATAAGATCAAGATCGACCGCTCTTTCATTCAGGATCTGTCGAACGGCGCCGAGCCACGCGCCATCGTGCACGCGGTCGCGGGACTGGCGAAATGCCTCAATATGATCTCGACCGCCGAAGGCGTTGAAACGCAACAGCAATTGGATACGCTGCAAGCCGTCGGCTGCACCGAGATGCAGGGCTATCTGTTCAGCCGCGCCCGTCCGGCCAGCGAGGTCATGCAGCTGTTCGAGTCGCACTTCGCAAAGGCCGTGAACGCCTAGCCGTCGCGGCCCAATCTGACAAACCGATCTGGGTGCGCTTCCCTCGATGCAATCGAGGGAGTGAGGGTGAGGGGCCTGTCTGCAAATCTGAGCGGCGGACAGGCCCCCTCATTCCTGGGGCGATTACGGGCCAGCGATCCCCATGGCCTCGACAAACTCGCGGCGTACTTCGGCCGGCTGGCCGAAATGGTGACGGAATTCCTTCAGCCGCTGGCGCAGGATCGGGTCCTTGTCGTAATCGGCGAGCGAAATCCCCTCGGTGTTGATCTCGCGCGCCATGTTGGGCAGCGAGATGCAGGCGGCCTCGTTGGCGCTGCGGATCACGCCGCCCGGTTCCCTGCCCTCCGCCAGCGCCTCAAGCTCCTTGAAGAAGCGGGCGCGCATCAGGGAGATGCCGATATCGCTCGAACGCAGATTTTCCTTGGTGCGATCGGCGATGCGGCCCTGGCCGACCCAGGCGACGATATCCTGATTGATGACGTGGCTGGTGATCCAGCGGCCGTCGTCGCCTTGAATTCGGGCTCTTCCACACTGGCACGCGCTCCTGAGCGTAAGGTTCGCGGCCCTTGGGAACGCGCATGAAGAACCACGCCACCGACAGCGTGTTCTCGTCATCGACCGGCACGCGCCATTCGAAGTGGCTGCCGAGATAAAAGCCGTTCGGCCATAGCGCGACGCGGCCTACCGTCCAGTAGCGGTCCTCCTCGCTCTGACCTTCGCGCACACGCTTGTAAATCAGGCCGTGATCGAACTCCTCAAACTTGAGTTTCAGATGCTTAGGCGCGGCGTTCTCGTCGCCGCCGCGCAGCCGCGCACCCCAATTGTCGTGCATCCATTCGAAATGCACCGGGTCGCAGGAATTTTCCTGACACTGAAACCAGTTACACGGGATGTCGGCGAGCACGATCTCGCGGAAACCGTTGTTCCAGGTGAACGGCTCCCACACCGGCAGTTCGGGCGCCGGCAGCGGCCCCATATAGGCAAACAACAGCCCGGCGCATTCCTTGACCGGATAAGCCTTGACCTCGCAGCCGGACTTCGACGGCTTCGGATTGGTGGTGTCCTCATAGGGCTGTTCGAGGCAGCGCCCGGTCTCGTCGAAGTACCAGCCATGATACGAGCAGCGGATGCCGCGATCCTCGACCCAGCCGTAGGACATGTCGGCGCGGCGATGCGGACAATGGCGGTCGACCAGGCCGTAATGGCCAGCGCGATCGCGATAGAGGACGAGGTCCTCGCCAAGCAGCCGCACCGGCTTGATCGGATTGCCGGAGTCAAGCTCGCTGGCGCCGCCGATCGGCTGCCAGTAGCGACGCAGCAGCGCCCCCATCGGGGTCCCGGGTCCGACCCGGGTGAGCATGTCATTGCGTGCAGCGGTGAGCACGTTCTACCTCCCTGCGATACGCCGTTCGAAGTGGCGGATCATTTCATGTCTCGCGGCGCGCCGCGAGAGGCGCCGCCATCGCAACCCGGCAACGCCCCGTCGACGATTATGGCCCGAATTTCGAATCAATTCGAAAGAATTTCTTTATCGCGACGGCAAGCTTTCTATCGTTTGCTTCCATCATGAGTGCCGGCAAGCCCGCAGCCACGGACAGCGCCCATTGGTACGTCCAGTCGGACCACATCCGGCGTCTCGGCCACGGCCTGCACGCGACACACGCCAGCCTCAACGAAAGGCGCGCCAATTCGCTGGCGCTGATCATCACCACATCGCTGCTGTTTGCGCTGTTCGCTTCCGCCCTCATGGTCGGCGGCCACGCCATCATGACTCCGCTGTTGCGCGCCCCGGCGGTCGGCAGCGGCGAAGGCACCAACAATCGCGGCGATATCGTCTACACCATGCCGGACGGCACATTCTGCCAGCACATGACGTTCGATAACGCGACCGGCCGGATCACGTCCGGCGGCATCGATCGCTGCAACCCCGATGTCGGTGGCGACTCCGGCGGCCGCGGAACCGGCTTCAAGTGGGGCGCGCACTGATACTCGGCCCGCGCTGAACCGATCGGCAGACTGGCGACTGCAAGCCGCTGGAACTTTTTGTTCGCCCTTTAATAACCTTATTCGCATGGCCCGTCGTCCGCTCGCGACCGGCACCGCCGGAGTATGAGAGCAACAACGAGGGCGACAAAATGGGGACGTTTTTGCGGGCGTTGCATTTCATCTGCTGGTTGATCATTCCGGGTTCCATTCTTGTTGGCGGCATCACCGCGGCCAGCGCGCAAAGCGAGGCGCTCCAGCAAGCCTGCACGCCAGACGCGATGCGTCTGTGTCAGCAATTCATTCCGGACCGGGCGAAGATCACGCACTGCATGATGATCAAGCGTTCGCAGATCAGCGCGCCCTGCCGCAACGCCATGCGCGCCGAGGGACAGCGCCGCCGCAGAGAGGCGCGGTATCATCACCGCCGCGTGCATTACGTCCATCACGTCCGGCATGCGCGCTAACGACTGAGCAGACGCGCCGCCTATTGCATCGGCTTGATGCCGAGCGTCTCGGCGAATTTGGCGACCTTGGAGCGCTGATCCTCGATTGACTTGGCGAACTCCTCGGGCCCGCCGATGTTGAGAATCTGGCCGGTCAGTGCCAGGCGATCTTTGATCGTGGCGTCCGCCGCGGCGGCGAAATCCGCCGCGATCCGCTTGCGCAATTCGAGCGGCATGCCGGGCGGCCCGAACAGGCCGACCAGCCCGTCGATCGTCAGCGCCGGGAATCCTGCCTCCTGCACCGTCGGCAGGTTCGGCTGAGCTGGCGTGCGCTGCGTATTGGTGACGGCGAGCAGCGTGATCTTGCCTGAGTCAAGCTGTGGCTGCACGATCGCCAGCGCCAACTCATAGACCTGCACCCGGTTCTCGCCGAGATCCTTGGCAGCATCGACCGGGTTGCGGTACGGCACCTTGGTCATCTGCAGTCCGCTGTCCTTGAGCCAGCCCGCAAACAGAAAATCGAGCGCTCCGGTCACGCCCGCCCAGTTCAGCTTGCCGGGCTCGGCGCGCGCCCGTTTGACCAGATCGGCCAGCGTGTCGATTTTCAGCGCCTTGGGCACGGCGATGACGATGAAGGTGTTCGACACCCGCACGATAGGCACCAGATCGCTCGGCTTGTAGGGCAGCTTGTCGTGCAGGAACGGATGCGCGGTGAATGACGACGACGGCGCAAACAACAGCACATGGTCATCATGCGCGGTGACGAACGCGTTGATGGCGACAAGGCCGTCGCCGCCCGGACGGTTTTCGACGACGACCGGCTGGCCCCATTTGCGGCTGAGCCGATCAGCGAACAAACGGGCGCCGATATCTGAACCGCTGCCGGCGCCGAGCGTCAGGATCAATTTCACCGGATGTGTCGGCCAAGCCGATGCGGCGCGCGCGCCGCCCGCCAGAAAGCCGGCGGCAAACACGCCCAACGTCAGAGCAAGCAGGATGTGAAACTTGCGGCGCATGTTATCCTCCCGATTTCGCGCGGCAGCAGCCCAGGCGGCTTATGGCTTGGGCTGCATCGGCTTGGCACCCAGCACTTTGGCCATGGCCGTGACCGTGGCGCGCTGCTGTTCGATCGATTTGGCGAATTCGTCCGGCCCGCCGACGTTGGGAGTCTGGCCGGTCTGATTCAGGCGCTCCTTGATGGTGTCGTCGGCCGCGGCACGAACATCGGCTGCAATGCGCTCCCGCAGAGCGCTCGGCATGTCGGGCGGCCCGAACAGGCCGACCAGGCCGTCAAGCGTCAGAGCCGGGTAACCGGCCTCCTTCACGGTCGGCAGGTCCGGGCGCGTCGGCGCGCGCGCGGTATTGGTCACCGCAAGCAGCTTGATCTTGCCGGAATCGAGCTGCGGCCGCACGATCGCAAGCGCCGGAAGATAGACTTGCACCCGATCCTCGCCGAGGTCCTTGGCGGCATCGACCGGGTTCTTGTACGGCACCTTGGTCATGTCGAGGTGCTCGAGCGTCAACCAGCCGCCGAACATGAAATCGTTGGTGCCGGTGACGCCGGCCCAATTGAGTTTGCCCGGCTCGGCTTTGGCGCGGGCGACGAGCTGGGCGAGGCTATCGACATGAATCGCCGTGGGGACAGCCAGCACGATGATCGTGTTGGACACCTGCGCGATCGGCGCTAGGTCGCTGGACCGATACGGCAAGCTGTCATGAGTGTACGGATGCGAGATGAACGACCCGGACGGCCCGTACCACAGCACGTGGTCGTCATGCGCGTTGACAAATGCGGCGATGGAGACAAGCGCATCGCCGCCGGGCCGATTATCGACGATGACGGGTTGGCCCCAGCGCCTGCTGAGACGATCGGCCAGCAGCCGGGCACCGATATCGGCACCGCTGCCGACACCGAGCGGCACGATGAATCTGACCGGGTGGGTCGGCCATTTCGCCTGCGCCGAAGCGGCGCTCGCAGCCATCATGATGGTGGCAAGGCCGAGGATAACGGCCAGCAGGAAACGGAATTGCGATTTCACTTCGCCCCCCTTTGAGTTACGGCAACCAGGCCGCCGTTGCACCCTACAGTGCTGTCTGGCTCTTCATCAGAATTCCAGCCGAACGGATCAACTTAAGTTTCCAGCCCCGTCGGCACGTTCTTGTTCTCGCTGGAAAGCTTCATGCCGGCGGCAAGCGCCATGGTTTCGGCAAGCGCGGCAAAATCCTTCTGCAGATACTCTTCCGGATTCTTCTGCAGCATGGCGGCGCCGAAATGGCTTTGCAGCACTTCGCGCGTCGCCGCCGTCACCGGCATCGGCACGTCCATCTCACGGGCGAGTTCGAGACCGAGATCGAGGTCCTTGCGCAACAGCTCCGGCGTGAACGTCGTGGTCCAGTCGAGATTGACGAGCGCCGGTGACTTGTAGCGCGTGAACATCGAGCCCATGACGCCGTTGTTGAGAAACGCCAGGAATGCCTGCCGCGGCACGCCCATCTTGTTGGTCAAGAGCGTGATCTCGATCAGGTTCTCGATCACCACGCCGAGCATGACGTTGTGGGCGATCTTGCAGACGCGGGAGAGCTCGCCTTCGCCCACATAAGACACGCCCTGCGGCGCGAAAATCTCGATCAACGGGGTCGCCGTTTTGCAGGCGGCCTCAGGGCCCGAGACGACAGCGGAGAGTTTCCCGGCCTTGATGACCTTGGCGTTGCCGCTCACCGGCGCGGCGACGAAGTCGGCGCCGAGCTGCTTGAGCTTGTCGCGGATGGCCGCGGACTCCTCGACCGCGATGGTAGAGCAATCGACCACGATCGGCGGCATCTTGCCGGCCTGGCTGCACACGCCGTTCTTGCCGTACAGCACGTCCTGCACGCTCTTGCCGGTGTCGAGGATCGAAAACAATATGTCGACGTCTTTCAGTTCGTGGAGATGGTCGACCACCTTGCCGCCGATCTTGGCCAGCGGCTCGGCCTTGGCGCGCGTGCGATTCCAGATCGAAACGTCGTGGCCGGCCTTGATGAGCCGCTCGGCCATGGGCAGGCCCATGCGGCCCATGCCGATCCAGCCGATCTTCTGCGCATTCTTGGTGGCCATCGCGAACTCCTTGGCGTACTGCATTCAGGGCTAAAGTTCCTATCACAGGGCGCGGTTACTGCAACGCCTCCCGTCCCGAGTTCGCCCCAAGCCCACCCCAAGACCCGCGCTTGCGGCAGCGCCGGCCGATTTGTAGTTTCGCGCCATGGCGCAGGTTGCGGAAATTGCCGACATCGCACAACCGGCCGGCGGCGACGCCGGTCCGCTGTGGCGCGTGTTGCGCAACGTCTTTCCGTTCGTCGTCGCCGGTGGCGTGTGGGAGGGGGCGGCCCATCTCGGGCTGTTTCCGGCGAAATTCTTCCCACCGCTGGAAACCGTCGCGGCGACGTTCGTGCGGCTGACCGTAAGCGGCGTGCTGCCGCATCACGCGCTTGATACGCTGCTGCGTCTCGTCGCCGGTTTTGCGCTCGCGGCGATCATCGGCGTCGGCATCGGTGTGGCGATGGGGCGCTCGCGCCGCGTCGAGGATTATCTCCTGCCGCTGATCAGCGTCGCGGCGCCGATTCCAGGCCTCGCCTACACGCCGCTGTTTCTGTTGTGGTTCGGTCCCGGCAACGTGCCGTCTATTCTGCTGGTCGCCTTCGTCTCGACGTTTCCGATCATCTACAACGCCTGGACGGGCGTGAAGGCCGTCAAGGATATCTGGGTGCGCGCCGCGCACGCCATGGGCGCCGACGACCGCCGCCTCTTCCGCTATGTCATTCTGCCGGGCGCGCTGCCTTATATCCTCACGGGTTTGCGGCTCGGACTGGCACAGGCGTGGCGCATCCTGGTCGCGGTCGAGATGCTCGCCGCGGTGCCATGGGGGCTCGGCTGGATGATTTTCGGCGCCCAGGAGTTTCTCAACACCGACGTGATGCTCGCCGGCATCGCGGTGATCGCGCTGATCGGCGTCAGCCTGGAGAAGCTGGTGTTCCAGCCGCTGGAGAATTTCACCGTGGTGCGCTGGGGGATGCTGGTGTCATGACGGCAGAGCGGACGCGATCGCTGCGGCGCGGAGCCACGAGCTTCGTGGTGCTGGCCGTGCTCTATGAGGCGGCCGCGCACTCCGGCTTCATCGCGCCGGCGCTGATGCCGCCGCTCGGCACGATCGCGCAGACATTTGGCGGCATGCTCGCCGACGGCAGCATGTTCGGCCACGCCGCCGCGACGCTCGCGCGCGTGCTGATCGGCTTCGGCTTGGCGGTCGCCGTCGGCCTTCCGCTCGGCGTGTTGATGGCGCGCTTTCGGCCGGTCGAGCATTTCGTGCTGCCGCTCGCCAGCGCCCTGATGCCGATCCCTTCGCTCGCCTGGGTGCCGATATTCATCCTGTGGTTCGGTCTCGGCAATGTCGTCACCGTGCTGATCGTGTTCTACGCCGCACTGTTTCCTATGCTGCTCAATACCTGGTCAGGCGTTCGCGCCGTTAACCCGATCTGGCTGCGCGCTGCCGGCGCCATGGGGGCCGACGAGCGCCGCCTGTTCTGGAAGGTCATCATTCCGGGCGCATCGCCGTTCATCATCGCCGGCTTGCGGCAGTCGTTTCTGCGCTCATGGATCGCGGTGATCGGCGCCGAGATGCTGGCGGCCTCGAACTGGGGCCTGGGCTGGGTCATCTTCGACGCTCAGCAGTTTCTCAATGCCGACGTGATGATTGCGTCGATACTGGTTATCGGCCTGATCGGTTTTGCCGCCGAACGGCTGGTCTTCGGCTCGCTCGAACGCGCCACCATCTACCGCTGGGGCATGGCCCGCATGGCGAAGGGCTAGCCGCTGCCGGCCTCCAACCTTGTCGCGAAAGACCATCGGCGCCGGATTTTAACATTTACCGCGTTGCTTAACCACGCGACCAGCGACAGCTTGAGTCGTTGCCCGGATGCGCGGACTGTTGGCGTGGTGTCTACCCCGACACCGGCACTCTAGCCCGATCCCCATCCCCGACACCCCGAGCGGGTTAGTGCGCAGCGGCCGGTTCTCCTAAGAGGGCCGGCCGCACTGTTTTTGTTGATGGGCTCTTTGTTGACGGGTCTTTTGCTGATGGATCTGGAGCATTGCGATGCAAGAGCAGGCTGTTGCCGACGGCGTTAGCCCGCAACCAAAGAAACGGCGGCCGGGACTGACGTTCGCCGACCTGCCGTTGTTCGCCACCGACGCCGAGCTTGGCGTCGCGTTGCTGGGGCGGGCGCGCGCCGCGCTGTGGAGCAATCTGGTTCCGTCATTCGAGCGAGAGGGATTGCCCAAGAACGATCCCCTGATGGGCGGCCGCTACGTCCCGGCCGTGAAGGCGTTTTTTGATCGTCAGTATGGGCTGACAGCCGGCGCGCGGGCTGCGCCTGGCCATGCGAGCCGTTGAAATCTGACGGGCAGGAACGATCTGCGAGCGAACGAGAGCAACTGGCCGCCTAGGAGGGCTGTTGAGCAAGAGACGGGCTGGAATTGAAAACAACCGACGCGATGAGAAGAAGGATGAATCGGATCGTCATTGCTGTTGCTCAACATTGGGTTGCGCAAACGCAGGCGAGGGCTCAGCCACAGTTTTTATGGCCCTGAGTGTCGTATTTGCAATGATGAGGATGCCGCTGTGCCCACGCAACCGAGTCCGCAAATACAGGTGCGAGCAGCGCAAGGATTAGCAAAGTCGGAATAACAAAGGTCGCTTTCATGGTTCCCTCCCTGGCCGTATTCGAGAAAACGATACTACCTGTGATTGTGTTCGTCAATTCGTTTCGCTCGATCGGGCTGGGCACGTGGAGAACCTGGCTGCACACTCGGCCAATCCGTGCCAACAGGAATCGGCGAGCAAGAATGACGTCTCACGCGAGAGCCTTGAGCAAAGTGGCAGCTCGCGCCAGACAGTTCGGGGCTCCGACCGATCCCTGTCGGACGGAGTTCACTCCGGCTTCAGATTGGCGTCCTTGATGATCGCCTGATACTTGGCGATATCGGTGCGCACGAAGGCGGCGAACTGATCGATCGACAAGGCCTGCACTTCCGGACCGATCGCTTTCAGCTTGGCGTTGATCGCCGGTTCAAGAATGATCTTGTTGATCGCCGTATTCAGTTTCTGTGCGATGTCCATCGGCAGACCCCGTGGCCCGAAGAAGCCGACCCACAGCGGAAAGTCGAAATTTGAGATGCCGGTCACTTCGGCGACGGTCGGCAGGTCCGGGTTTGCTGCCGCGCGCTTGATGGTCGAGACCGCCAGCAGCTTGATCTTGCCGCCCTGCGACAGCGGCACGGCGCTCGGGTAAGCCGGAAAATAAAAATCGACCTGGCCTGCCGCCACGTCGTTCAATGCCGGGCCGGCGCCTTTGTACGGCACATGCACGAGCTTGCTGTCGAGCTTGAGCTTTAGCAACTCGCCGGCGAGGTGGCCCGGCGTACCGACGCCCGCAGAGGCGAATGTCATCGCCTTCCTGGCGCGCAACGCTGCCGCCCACTCGACCGCCGTCGCGTAGGGCGACTTCGCCGGCACCGCCAGCACCAGCGGCATGACGCCGCCGAGCGCGACCGGCTGCAAATCCTTCAGCGGATCATAGCCGACGTTCTTCATGAAATACGGGTTGATGGCGATTTCGGGCGTCTGCGCCACCGTCAGCGTGTAACCGTCCGGCGCCGCGTTAACGACGTCGCGTGCGCCAATGGTGCCGCCGGCGCCGGCCCGGTTCTCGACGATCACCGACTGATGCAGTTCGACGCCGAGCTGGTTGCCGATGATCCGGCCCAGAATGTCGCCGGCGCCGCCCGGCGCGAAATTGACGATCAGGTGGATCGGACGGTTCGGATAGGCCTGCGCCGAAGCCTGCGGCGTTGCCGCCGCCAGTCCGGCTACGATTGTCGTGACCGCAATAACGCTGCTAATGATCCGCACGGCGTTCCCCCGCTTTCCGGTCGGCTCTCAGCGCCGACTTGGTGGTGTGGATAGACCGGCAATTTATTTGAGAGGAAGCGTTACAGGAAGCGGCCATGCCCCATATCGAGGCGCGCGACATTACGCTCAATTACGACACGCCCGCAGGCGCCGTGGCGGGCGTACGCGGCGTCAGTTTCGCGATGGAGGCCTCGGAATTCCTCTGCATCGTCGGCCCGAGCGGCTGCGGCAAATCAACGCTCCTTAACATTATCGCGGGTTTCCTGACGCCGAGCGTGGGCGAAATCCGCGTCGCCGGGCAACCGGTCCGCGGCTATGGCATGGATCGCGGCGTGGTGTTTCAAGACTTTGCCCAGCTGTTTCCCTGGCGCACGGCGCTCGGCAACGTGACGTTCGGTCTGGAGATGAAGGGGATCGCCAGGGCGGAGCGCGAAAGGATTGCGCTCGAACAGCTGCGCCTGGTCAAGCTCGAGAATTTTGCCAAATCGTTTCCACACCACCTGTCCGGCGGCATGCAGCAACGCGTCGCGATCGCGCGGGCGCTTGCCTACAATCCGGCGGTGCTGTTGATGGATGAGCCGTTCGCGGCGCTCGATGCGCTGACCCGCGACGACATGCAGCGGCTGCTCGCCGATGTATGGCGGGAGACGCAAAAGACGGTGATCTACGTGACCCACAACGTCGCCGAAGCGGTTTATCTCGCCGACCGCGTCGTGGTGATGACGCCGCATCCCGGTACAATAAAGACCGAAGTGACGATCACCCTGCCGCGACCGCGCGATCCGTTAAGCATCGAGTTTCTCGATTACCAGAAAGAGCTGCTGCGTCTGCTCGGCCAGAAAGCCGGGCACAACGACAACGGCCACGCCTGACAAGGGCAACACAAGGAACGGAAACATGCGGCCGGTTCGACCGAAGAATACGCAGATGCTCCGCGGCGCGCTCACGGCGCTCGCCGTCACAGCCCTGGCGTACACCTTGCCGGCATCGGCGGCCGACATCTATCCAAGCCGGCCGATCCGGCTCGTGGTCGGATTTGGCGCCGGCGGACCGACCGATATTCCGGCGCGCTTCATCGCCGACAAGCTTGGCGCGGCGCTCAAGCAGGCTGTCGTAGTCGAGAACAAGCCTGCAGCCGGCGGCATCGTTGCGACGCGCGATGTTCTGGCGCAGCCGCCCGACGGCTACACGCTTTTGCTCTGCACCCATTTCGACGCGACCAACGTCGCGGTCTACGGCAATGCCGGCTACAAGCTCTCGGACATTGCTCCGGTGTCGCTGATTGCCAAATACTATTACGGGCTGGCGCTCGCCAACGCGGTTCCGGTGCAAGACTTCAAGTCCTTTGTGGCGTACGCCAAGGCGCATCCCGGCGCAGTGACTTATGCGACCGTCGGCGCCGCCTCCGCGCAGGAGATCATGGCGCGCCAGCTTGGCAAAATGACCGGCGTCAGCATGACCCGCGTGCCGTTCCGTGGCGGCCTCGGCGTGGTTCAGGAGCTGATCGCCGGCCGGGTCGATCTCTATCCGTCGCCCACGCTGGCGATCATGCAGTATTACAAAGCCAAGCAGTTGAAGATCGTAGCGACCACCAGCCCTGAACGGCTCGCCACCTTGCCCGAAGTGCCGACTCTCAAGGAGGCCGGTTTCGATTTCGTCCAATTCGGCTGGCTCGGCGTCTGCGCGCGCGCCGGCACGCCGCAGCCGATCGTCGAAACGCTCAACAAGAACATCGCATCCATCGTCGCTTCGCCGCCCTATCGGGCGCTGATCGAAAACGCCGGCTCGATCGCTACGTCCTCGACGCCCCAGGAACTCGGCGCCATCATGCAAAAGACGTTTGCTGACGTGGTGCCGGCGGTAAAGGAATTCGGTCTGGAGCAGCCGTGAGAGAATCGTCATTGCGAGGAGCGAGGCGACGAAGCAATCCAGACGACCTCGACGTCTGGCAAGCCTACTGGATTGCTTCGCTTCGCTCGCAATGACGCAGAACAACAATGGTAACGGACCTGGAGGAGAAGAACGTGACCCAATGTAATCAAATGACCAGACGCGGTTATCTCGGCGCCGCCGGCGCCATGGTGCTCGGCCTTGGCAACTCGCGCCGCGCCATGGCAGCCGAGACGATCCGCCAAGGCTACCAGACCAACATCTGGGGCATGCCGACCTATTATCTGATGAAATCCGGCTACCTGCAGAAGCATGGGATCACGGCGCAGGATTTTGCCGTGCCGTCCGGCAACATCACCATGCAGCAGATGGTGGCGGGGCAAGTGGACCTCGGCACCTATGCGGGTCCGTCCTTCATCATCGGCAACGTCAAAGGCGGCCTCGTCGCCATCGCGGTGATCGAGAATGTCGGCAAGACCGCGCGCGTCACCACGCGCAAGGATCTCAACATCACCAAGCCCGAGGAGCTGCGCGGCAAGCGCATCGCCAATCTGGTCGGCTCGTCGGTCGGCAACGATTTCGACGATCTCGTCATGCCGCACTATGGCATCCACAAAGGCGACTTCCAGGAAGTTCGCATGGACGTAAACAACATGGTGGCGGCGCTCGCCGCCAAGACGGTCGACGCCATGGTGAATGTCGAACCGTATAATGTCATCGCGGTCGCCGACGGCATCGGCAGCGACCTGCTGGACTTTTCTCCATTCGACAAGATGCCGGTCTTCATGGCCGCGACCGCCGACATGGTGGAGAAGCGGCCGGATGTGATCGTCGCCTATCTCAAGGCATGGCTCGACGCCGCCAAGGATTTCAAGAACGAGCAGAAGAAGGTCAACGACACGATCTACGCGTTCTACGCCAGCAAAGGCTACAAGATGTCGACGGACACCTTCGCCACTGCGCTATCGCGCGTCGAGGTCGATCCAGGATTTCCCGACCTCAAGTCCTACATGCAGCAACAGGCCGAAATCCTGGTCAAGAACAAGACCATCAAGACCATTCCGGACTGGAGCAAGGCGCTGCGCCCGGATTTCATGGAAAAAGCCAAGGCTGGCGCATAACGGTCTGGGGCGCGACGTTCCGGCGCGCGATGTTCAAAGCCTGCCGGATGGGTTACAGTTCCCTCATCGTCATGGCCGGGCCCGTCCCGGCCATCCACGTCTTGAATGAAGCGACAGACGTGGGTGCCCGGCGAAAAAGCCGGGCATGAGCAAAGTGTATTGTGCAAGAGGAGACGCCTGAATGGCCGCTACAGGATCTAGCCCGGTGACGACGAGCTACCAGCCCGTTGTCTGGAATTTCAAGCTTTTGGCGCACGACATGCTCGGCGGGTTCGGCGGCATGGGCGAAGGCATGTCGGTGCAAATCGCGCCCGACGGCCGGCGCATCATCTGGCTGGCGCACGAAAGCGCGCCGAAGAATTTCACGGCGGTCGACGTGACCGACCCGCGCAAGCCCAAGGTGGTGTGCCAGACCGATCTGCCGCACGCCAATATGCGCTCGAATTCGCTCGAGACCGCCGGCAACATCATGGCGGTGGCCTATCAGACCTCCAAAAAAGATCTTCAGCCCGCCGGTTTTGAGCTGTTCGACATCTCCAAACCGGAAAATCCGAAATCGATTTCGTTTTTCGATTGCTCCGGCCCGCATTCGCGCGGTGTGCACCAGCTCTGGTTCTGCGACGGCGAATACGTCCACTGCGCTTCGGGCTCGCGCGATTTCACGCCGACCCACCCGCAAGACGACCAGTTCTATCGCTGCGTCGACGTGCGCAATCCGTCGAAGCCGGTCGAAGTTGGCCGCTGGTGGATGCCCGGCACGCGGCAGGGTGACAACGTGATGCCGCCGACGCGGCACCAGCTCGACAAGGGCTATCGCGCCCACAACACCAACGTCTATCCGCAGCGCCCCGACCGCTGCTACCTCGCCTATATCGACGGCGGCATGTTCGTGCTCGACATTTCCGACAAGGCAAACCCGAAGAAAATCTCGTCGTGGACCAACTCGCCGCCCTATACGGGCTTCATGCACACCATCGTGCCGCTGTTCGACCGCGGCCTGATGCTGGTGACCGACGAGTCGACGGAGAATAACGCGAAGGACTGGCCGAAGCTGATCTGGGTACTGGATGCGCGCGACGAGACCAATCTGGTGCCGATCTCGACCTGCCCCCTGCCCGATCACACGATCTACGCCAAGGCTGGCCGTTTCGGCGCACACAACATTCACGAGAATGTACCGCTGCCGACTGCATGGCAGAACGATCAGATCGTGCTCGGCACATTCTTCAACGGCGGACTGCGGGCCTACGATATCTCCAATCCGTATCAGCCGAAGGAAGTTGGCGTGTTCATGCCGCCGGCGCCTAACGGGGCACCGACCGGCACGATCCAGATGAACGATGTGTTCGTCGACGAACGCGGCATCGTCTACACGGTCGATCGCCATGTCGGCGGGCTGTACATTCTCGAGATGGATTTCTAGCCACGTCCACGCTCGACCTCTTCCCCTCGCGCTCAGCCGGCCCGTTTGGGCGCCGGCTGAAGCGCGAGCGCGGCGCGCGCATTCCAGTGACGGTTGTCACCGGATTCCTCGGCGCCGGCAAGACCACGCTGCTGCGCCGCTTTCTGGCATCGCCGGAGGGCGCCGGCACGGCGGTAATCGTCAACGAGTTCGGCGCCGTCGGCATCGACGACGCGCTCCTGCGCTCGAGCGCCGACGAAACCGTGCTCCTTGGCAACGGGTGCGTCTGCTGCATCACGCGCAGCGATCTGCAACTCGCACTGCGCCGTCTCGTGTTTGACCGCGAGCACGGCTCGGTGCCGCCGTTCGGCCGCGTCGTCATCGAGACCTCGGGCCTCGCCGATCCGGCGCCGATCCTGCAGACATTCTCGACCGACCGCGCGCTTGGCGGCGAATTTCATATCGATGTGGTGCTTGCAGTGGTCGATGCCGTCGGCGGCGGGGCCAACCTCGACGCTGCCGCGGAGGCGCGCAAGCAGGTCATCCTCGCCGACCGTCTTGTGATCTCCAAAACCGACCTCGCCGACACCGCGACGGTCGAGCGCCTGACGCGCCGCCTGCAACAGCTCAATCCGCGCGCGGCCATCGATATCGCGGTCGCGGGCGCGCTCGACCCCGATCGGATGATCGCGCCGACAAATGCCGAGCGCTCGGGCTTCGTCGCCGAGGCCGAGCATTCCGACGGCATCGAGAGTTTCGTCATCACGATGTCCGAGCCGATCGAATGGCCGAGCTTCTCACAGACGATGGAAACGTTGACCGCGCTGCGCGGGGCCGACCTGCTGCGCGTCAAAGGCCTGCTCGACATCAAGGGCTGCCGCGGGCCAGTCATTATTCAATATGTGCAGCATCTCGCCCACCCTCCGGTCGAACTGGAATCCTGGCCAGATGCCGGCCGTGTCAGCCGCGTGGTCTTCATCACGCGCGGCGTGCCGGAGCAGCAGGTGCGCGACCTGTTCGCGGCCGTACAGGCGCTGGCTGATTTGCCGACCACGCCCGCTGCGTGACAGCGCGGCCCGGCGAGCAGCGCGCATTTTCGGAAAATCCACGCAATCGTCGAAACGCTCTGCGAATGCGCGCCTTATGGCAGACACACGAATGTGATGATTGGCTGCCCTTATTAAAGCTGCGGCGTCGCGGCAGTATCGTGGGCGAGGCGGCGATGCGCGCCGATATTTGTTGAGGAGACCGACATGGGACTGATGGACGTGCTCAATGGCATGCAAAACGGCCCGCGCGGGCAGACGACCCCAGGCCAAGGCGGCATGTCGCCGCTGACGATGGCGCTGCTGGGCCTGCTGGCCTACAAGGCAATCAAGAGCGTGACTGGCACCCAGCAGGGCGCTCCGGCGGGCGGGACGGCCGCACCAGGCGGCGGACTTGCAGGAGGACTCGCAGGAGGACTTGCAGGCGGGCTTGGCGGTTTGCTGCAGGGCGGACTGGGCAGCCTGCTCGGAGGCGGCTCAGCCGGCAGCGTGCTGAGCGGCGGGCTCAACGATCTGCTCAAGCAGTTCGAGCAAGGCGGCCAAGGCGACGTCGCCAAATCCTGGGTCGGCACGGGACCAAACAAGACCATCGCCCCGGACGATCTCGCCAACGCGCTCGGCACCGACCGCATCAATCAGATGATGCAGGTTTCCGGAATGTCGCGCGACGATCTGCTCAACGGCCTCAGCCAGCATCTGCCCGGCATGATCGATCGTCTGACACCGGGCGGCCGCGTGCCGACCGACCAGGAGGCGGAGCGACTCGCGGCCGGATAATCAGACTGCTCGGCAATACAACGGGGTGACACACCATGGGCATCATCTGGATCATCATCGTCGGCTTCGTGGCCGGCGTTCTCGCGCGCCTGCTCGCGCCGGGGCCGAACAAACCGGCTGGCTTCCTGCTGACAACGGTGCTCGGCATCGTCGGCGCCTTTGTCGCCACGTTCATCGGTCAGGCGATCGGCTGGTACCGGGCGGATCAGGGCGCGGGCATCTTTGCCGCGACGATCGGCGCCGTGGTCGTGCTGTTTATCTGGAACAGGCTCGTCGCCTCCGGGACCATCCCCGATCATGGCATCAAGCCGCAGTCCTGAACTGCTTTATGTTTTCGCCGCGGTCTGCGCGGCCAGCATTCGCTGCGCCGCCTGCGCGTCGATCAACGGAAAGGTGTCGAAATGGGCCGGGATGATGTCGGCCCATTCGTTCAAGATGCGATGCAGCTGATCGTTGTTCTCGACGTCGAGCACCGCGACGGCGCCGCGCCCAGCGCGCGCATAGATGTGCCGGCAGATACCGCGCGCCTCGTAGCCAGCGATCCACGGCCAGAACGACTGCCGCGTCCTGGCCATTTCCGATGGCCGTTCCGGCCGCGGCGTCGACACAACAAGAAACAGCATCGTTGCCCCTATTCGGCGGCGGCCGCCGAAGCAAACCCGGAAACGGTGCTGTCCGGCATTTCCGCCTTGAGCCGTGGATAAACGTGGCGGGCGAAATTGCGAATGCTGCGCACGGTCTCGTCATGTTCCAGAAAGCCTGCCTGGCCCATGATGAGCAGATGACCAAAACCACCGACGGCATCGTACATCTTGCGGATCTGCGCATAGACCTGATCCGGCGTGCCCGCCATCATCAGGCCCGCATTGATCGTGCCATCGACCGTGGCCTGCGCGGAGAAATTCCGGTGCTGGTCGCCGACATCGCCGCGCATGATTTTGGCGAACGCCGCCGGCGGTGCGTAGCCGGGCGGGAAGGAGAATTGCGGCGGCACCTTGTTGGCGCGGACGTACCACAGGATTTTCTCGGCGCCGGCGCGCGCATCGGCCTCGTTGTCGCCGACATAGACCAGTGCCGCATAGGCCAGGCGATCGATCGGCACATTCTCGCCCCGCCCGGCTTCGCGCCAGCCCTGGCGGTAGGAGTCGTAGACGCGGCGCGTGCCGTCATAGCCGGTGAGGAAGGTCGCCTGCACGTAGCCTTTGGCGCCGACGCGCTGCGCTCCCGCCGGCGTCGTTGTCGAAACCCACACCGGCGGATGCGGCTGCTGATAGGGCCGCGGCCAGATGTTGATCTGGCGATGATGGAAGAACCGTCCTTCATGGCTGAACGGACCTTCATGGCTGGTCCAGGCCTTGACGATCAGATCGAGCGCCTCGGCGAAGCGCTCGTTCATGCGCACCGGATTGCTGTTGCCGGCGGAAATTTCGTAAGGCACACCGCGCACGAAGCCCGCTTCGAGCCGTCCGTGCGACAGCATGTCGACCAGCGCCATCTCCTCGGCGACGCGCACCGGCTGCCGCCGGTTGGCGATCGGATTGCCGAGGATGAGGAGACGCGCCTTTTTGGTGACGCGCGCCAGCGCCGCCAGCAGGAGCGGCGCCGCCGGATCGACGCAGGTCGCCGTCTGATGATGCTCGTTGAGCATGATCTCGACGCCTTCCTCCTCGGCGATCTGCCACTCCTCGATGTAGCGGTCGTACAGCGCCGCTCCTTTTTTCGGGTCGTAGATGCGGTTCGGCAGGCTGACGCGAATCAATTCATATTCTTCTGCCGGCGGCAGATAAGGGTAGGCCGTCTCGCTGAAATGCCACGCTCTCATCGCGTTCCTCCCGTCTGCGCTGCGCCGTCCAAAAAGCCGAACAGCACGCGCGCAAACTCATTGGGCTGCTCCATTTGCGGCGCGTGTCCGGCGTTGGCGATCGTCGTCACCCGCGCATTGGGAATGAGCTTGGCGTAGCCGTCGACATAGCCGGCGCCGACCAGGCCGTCACTGGCGCCGCGGATGAACAATGTCGGCGACACGATGCGATGCAGCCGATGGCGGAGTTTTGGATTATGCATCCACGGTTCCCAGGTAAGCAGCGCCGTGGTCTCGCGGTTACGCGCCAGTGTCGTCAGCTGCGCTTCGCTCATCTTCGAGAAGTCGACTTTTCCCTTGTCGACGTCGTGGTAGATGAGCCGCATCACCTTGTCCTGCGCCATGGCGAAAATATCGGGGATGTCGAGCTTGTCGGCAGGACCAAGCTTGACGCCGACGGGTCCCACCAGCGCCAGTTTGCCGATGCGCTCCGGCACTTTGGTGGCGATTTCAGCGGCGAGCCAGCCGCCGAGCGAGGTGCCGACCACGTCGACCCGGCCAAGGCCGCGGCGATCCATGAGTTCGAGATAGAGGTGCGCGATATCGTCGATGCTGTCGAGCCAGAGCGGCAAACTCGACGCACCGAACCCGGGATGCGACGGCGCGATCAGACGGCGACGCTGCGCCAACAGCCCGACATAGGGCGGATCGGGCGTAAAGCCCGACGCGCCGTGCAGAAACAACAGCGGCGGCCCGCTGCCGCCTTCGTGCAGTTCAAGCTCAATCCCGGCGAGCGTGATCGTCTCGCGCGCCATCACGGATGCATCGGACATTCACCCTCCCCGGCCGGGTTCACTCTTCATCGCATCGCCGATGCGGCCACCCGGCGGCTCAGCTTAACGTCCCGGGCGTATGGGAAACAACTGACGGAAATGGATGAGTGCCACGCGCCGGCCGGCACGTTGGCGTGGCACGGCCTGGCGGCTGCGCGCCGGCGCAGGCCGCGCCGCTATTTCGGCTCAGGACAGCCGATCTCGGCGACGGCGCGGCGCAGCGCGGCGACCAGATCAGCACTGTGAATGAGGTGGTTCTCTTCAGCGGCGAGAACACGCTCGAAGGCTCGCCGCTTGAGCGCAAGCACGTCGATGCCGCCGGTCTGCGGATCTACGCCGGCCGCATCGCAGACGATATCCATGAGGCGCTCCACGGCGTGGAGACGCCCGAGCAGGTAATCGTTCTCGCGATAGCGGCGCGAGAAGAAACCGGCAAAATTGTTCAGCGCGATCCCTTTGAGGCTTTTCGCACCCGCAAAGCCTTTGAGCGTATGCATCTCTTCGGGGCTGATGCGATCGATGAGGATCTCGCGCAGTTCGCCGGTGCCGCGCCCGGTGCTGACCGAAAAGGTGAGCACGTCCCAGAACGGAAACCCGAGATAATTGACCAGAACCTCGCGGCGCGCTTCCGGATGCCACGCCGCCGGATCGAGCGACGCCAGCAGTTCGTCGAGATCGCGCGTCGTGGCATTGAGATCGATTTCCCGGCCCAGCGTATCCACCAGTTGATCGATGGTCTTGACGGCACCGCTCGCCACAACGGCGCGCGCATAAGCCGGCAGGTCTTTGGCCTCGGCCGGCGTCGGCGCGTGCTGAAACAGCTTCTCGGCCAGCGCGTGGATGCCGGGACTGAAAGACCGCGGTTCCTCGCACTGCTGCAACACATCCAGACGCAGGTAGAGTTCCCGCTTGAGCCGATCGACCACCACCGGGTCCAGTCCTGGAAAGCGGCCTTCGTCGAGCAGCCGGTACAGCCGGTTCTGACCTTCGATCAAAAAATGCAGCCGTCGCCGGCGATAGTCGACGTCGAAAGCGAGAAAGAATTCGATCCAGGCCGGCAGCTGCGGCGCGGCGGCGGCCTCGTGCTTGAGCGCCTCGCTCCCGGTTTTGCTGTACACGACGCCGCGCTCAATCGCCCAGGCGCCGATGATCTCTTCCATGGCGCGGGCGGCGGGCGAGTTTGGCGGCACGCCGCCAATCATCGCCATGGTCCGCGCGACGAAGCCGCGAACCGAGGCGAGCTTCAGCCTGACGTATCCTTCGTGCGCGAAGCCCGCCTCGCGGGCGACCCGATCGTTGACCGTTTCGCGCCAGCCGCGGATGTCTTCGGTCGTGAACGGGCCGTCGAGCGGCTTGTCGATGATGTCGCCGACCAGTTCGCTCACGTGCGGCCGGGCGTCCGCGATGATCGACTTGATGCTGCGCGCCTGGGCGTTGAGATTGACCACCCAGGCCAGCTCATTGGCGATCGGCTGCTCCGAGGGCAGATCCGACAACGCGCCCTTTATGGTCGAAAAGAAGTTCGGCATCTCGGCGTGGATCCCGGCTCCGATCAATTCGGGCTTGGCGTCGATGAAGATCAGCCGCCGGTCGACGTCGCGATAGGCCGACCGGTTGTGGATCGCCGCAATCGCTTCGCGGAACGGCCGGTTGTTGAGAACGGAACCATCGATGAAGGCGGCCGTGGCCGGATCGACGTCGGCGCGCAGGTGCCGTTCGAAATTCTTCAGGATGAATTCCTCGCGTCGCGGCCAGTGCCCGCGGCGGCTCGCGACCAGTTCGTCCATCTCGACGATCTGGGCCGGCGGAAATGCGCCCGGGAAACATGAGGTCGCGCGCGCCGCGAAGGCGAGGCCCGGAGCATTATCCAGGTCGAAGTCGCTCTCGACGTCGCCGTCCGCCCGTCGCCGATATTTGAAATGCAGGACGTGGCGATGTTCGAGTTCGTAGATCAGCGGCGGGTCGTGTATTTGAAGTTGCTGACGGTAGCCGTGATAATCGGTCAGCGTCACGAACAGATCGAGGCCCTGCCCTGACGGCAGCAGCGACGCCGCGGGCGTCTTCGGCTCGCCCATGGCGGTCGCGGCGTCGTACATCAGCCCGGCCATGACGGGACCGGAGAACGGCGGCTTGAACCAGCGTGAGCGCAGGAACAGCGAAAGTTTCTGGCGCACCTCCCTGTCCTTGACCAATTCAAACGCGCCTGTTGCCGCGATCGCCCGGATCAGCGGCCGCAAGATCCATTTGCTCCACCTCCCGGCGCGCGCTTCGGGCGCCAGCAGCACCGTGACGTCGGCATTCTCGAGCCACAGATCGCGTAACTTCGCGGTGGAGAGATCGTGGCTCAGCGCCCGTGCCAGCATGCTGGCATTGATCCCGCCGGCCGAAGCGCCGGCCAGCGTATCGACGATCACCCGCAGTTCAACCTTGCGGCCGATCTCGCGCAGCAGTTCGAAATAATCGGCTTCGGTATCGTATTCCGGATCGTTGGGGTCGGCGGAATCGAAAAACTCGGCTTTGGCGCGCAGCGAGCGGTCCGTGATGCGGTGCAGCGCGCTCGAAGCGCGCACCAGTTTCAGGATCTCCTTGCAGATGCCATGGATATAGACCGCGAGCGAAACCCCGCCGAAGCAGACGAGCGCAATGCGGAGTTCTTTTTCGCGCAAGCGCAACCCCCCGGAAGCTAGCAGCGCGGTCCCTACGCTCTAGTTGACCGGATCGGGGTAGATATTGTGTTAATAATTGGCCTTTTGTCGGATAGATCGGGCCAGCGGATTAATTCCGCCCGGCGATTTCCGCCTGCCACGGGGCGATGACGCGCTCCAGCCAGCCGATCAGGTGATTGAGCCCGATGGCAATGGCCATCAGCACGATGATCGGCACGAACATGGTGGCGGTATCGAAATTGTTGCCCGCATTGATGATGATGCCGCCGAGCCCCGATATCTCGGTGAAAAACTCGGCCACCACCATGCCGACCACGGCACGGCCGACCGCCAGCCGGATGCCCGCCATGATGTAAGGCAGCGTCGCCGGCAGCACGATGCGCCGCAGGATCACGGCGTCGGAGGCGACCAGCGATTTGCCGACGTCGATCAGCGCCTTGGGTACGGATTTCACGCCGAGCCAGGTGTTGATGACGATCGGGAAGATCGCCATCAGAAAAATAACGGCAGCCTTCACCGTGAAGCCGAGCCCGAACCAAAGGATCAACAACGGCACGAGCGCCACCAGCGGCATGGCATAGCCACCGGTGACGAACATGCCGAGCGCCGCCTCCACCGCCGCAAACCGCCCCAGCACCAGGCCAAGCGGCACACCGGCCACGATGGCGAGGCAGTAGCCGAGCACGAACGGTTGCAGGCTCTGAACGAGCGCGCCTGCGAGCTTGCCATTGCGGATGAGTTCGATGGACGCCGAAAAGATCGCGGTCGGGTAGGAGCCAAAGATCGGGTTGATCCGCCGGCCGAAGAACTCCCAGAGCAACAGAAACACGCACAGCGATATCGTGGTGATGACCCAGCGCGGCAACACACGCCGCGGCGACACAGGGTCGGCTGCTGCTTTGGTCGCTGAACTTCGATCGGCAACGTCCGCCATCGCGATCCTCAATGCACCGTTTCGCCGACGCCGTCATGCAGCGCCCGCCAGATGTGATAGCGGGTCCTGGCGAACGCCTCCGAGCCGCGCACCTTGGCCAGATCGCCGCGCGGGCGCGGCAGCGGCACGTCGACGATTTCATGCAGGCGGCCGCGCTGCATGACGACGACGCGGTCCGCCAACAATACAGCTTCATCGAGATCGTGCGTGACGAACAGGATCGTCTTTTTGGTGCGCGCGTGGATCTGCAACAGTTCGCCCTGCAACGTCTCACGCGTCTGCGCGTCGAGCGCGCCGAACGGCTCGTCCATCAGCAGCACCTTGGGGTCGATCGCCAGCGCCCGCGCGATGCCGACGCGCTGCTGCATGCCGCCGGAGAGCTGATACGGCCGCCGGTTAACGCTGTCGCCGAGCCCGACCAGCGTCAGATATCTCATCGCCGTGTCCCGCAATGTCGCACCGCGCACGCCTTTCATTTCCAGGCCGAACTCGACGTTCTTGAGCGCCGTGAGCCACGGCAGCAATTCGGCGTGCTGAAATACCATGCCGCGATCGTAGCCGCAGCCATGGACCTGCGCGCCGTCAACGGTGACACGGCCGCTGCTGGCGTCTTCGAGCCCCATGGCGATGCGCAGCGCCGTGGTCTTGCCGCAGCCCGAGGGTCCGATCAGCGCCACCACTTCGCCGTCGCGCACCGTGAAGCTCAGCCGATCAAGCGCCTGCACATTCTGCGAGTCGCCGTCGACGCGCAGCGTGAAGCGTTTGGACACATCGATCAGGCTGACTTCACCCATCAGCTCTCACTCCGATTCAATCGTCATTGCGAGCGTAGCGAAGCAATCCAGAGCCGCTCAAGAGGCGTAGAGGTCCTTCTGGATTGCTTCGTCGCGGAGCCTGTCATCGGGCCGGCCACTACGGGCCGGACCGTTGGCTCCTCGCAATGAGGTCAATTCATCTGCGCGACGATCTTGAGTGCGGCCTCGCGCGCTCTGCTGTCGAGCACCTTGGAGAGATCCAGGAGTTTCGGGATGCTGCCGACCTTGACCAGTTCCTCGTTCAGCCAATTGAACTTGTCCATCGGGATCGGCACGTCGGTGCCGATGGCGTGCTGCTTGCTGACGAGATCGTAGATGTAGGACGGCCGCGGATCGTCCGGCTTGATGTTGGCCACCTTCTGGGCGACCTTCATGGCCTCGTCCTTATGGGTCGCCGCGTAGCGCAGGCCGAGCATTTCGCCGGCGAGGAATTTGGCTGCATCCTGCGGACGCTCGGCCAGCGTCTTGCCGGTCGAATGCAGGCACATGCGCACGAACATCGGCAGCGCATCCTGGGCGCTGACCAGCATCTTGATGTGTTCCTTGACGGCGATCGGCACGTATTCGCCCGACACCACCGCGGCGTCGGCGACACCCGCAACCAGCGCCCGATAGCGGTCGAGATCGCCGCCGAGGCTTGCGTATTTCACCGCATTCTCGGGAATGTGGAAATGGTCGAGCGCGCCTTTGGCGAAAATCTCCGGAAAGGCGCCAGGCGAGGAGATGGCGATGGTCTTGCCGCGCAACTGCTCCATCGAGGTGATGTTGTCGTGAACGAAGATGCCGTGCGGCACGACCAGCCACGTGCAGCCGATCACCCTGACGTCGGCGCCGTGCGCATCGGCCACGAGCGCGCTGCCCGGTCCGCCCTCGAAGCTGTCGATGTCACCGGCGATCAGCGCCTTGAGCAGGATTTCGTCGTCCTTGATGGGCACGATCTGAACGTTCAGCCCGACCTGCTTAAAGAAGCCGTGCTCCGCGGCCATCAGCAAAATGCCTGAGTCGCTCTTGGGCATGATCAGGCCGTGCCGCCACGGTTTTGACGACTGTGCGTCGGCTCTGCCGGTGACGAATGTCAGCGCCAACGCGGCGAAAACGGCGAACAATCTGACCATGGAACGTGCCCTCATAACGTGCCCTCGCATCGTGTCTTTGTGATCGAAGCATAGCGGAACTGTCCGACGGACGCATTCCCTTGAGGCCCGTTTCGGAATAATGTTCGAATCCTCTGCGGCGTTGTACCACACCGCAAGGACTTACGATCGGGCGGCTGTACGCCCCCACCAGGGAGGTCCGGTTCTCATGAGCAAAAAATTCACGCTCAACGTCAACGGCGTCGACCGCACCGTCGAGGCCGATCCTGACACGCCGCTGCTTTACGTGCTGCGCGACGATCTTGGTCTCAACAACCCGCATTTCGGTTGCGGGCTTGGCCAGTGCGGCGCCTGCACCGTGCATCTCGACGGCAAGCCGATCCATTCATGCCGACGACCGATCGCCGCCGTGGGCGACAAGAAGGTCGTGACGCTCGCCGGCCTCGGCACGCCCGAGCATCCGCATCCGCTGCAAACGGCCTACGTGGAGGAGCAGGTGCCGCAGTGCGCCTATTGCATTAACGGCTGGATCATGACCGCCGCCGCGTTCCTGCGCGACAACAAGAAGCCGACCGACGAACAGATCCGAACTGCGCTCACCCACGTCAAGTGCCGCTGCGGCACCCACATGGCCATCCTGCGCGCCGTGAAGCGCGCTGCCGCGATGATGGGTTGATGGAGGCCGCCATGACCAAGCACGAACAAGCAAACAATTTCTCACGCCGCACGCTGCTCAAGGCCGGCGGCGCCCTGGTCGTCTCAATCGGCGCACCGGTGACATTCGATGCCGCGCACGCGGCCGACAGCACCACCGCCGTCGCGACCAAACCGCCGCTGATGCCCGACCAGTTGTCCTCCTACATCGCCGTCAATGCGGACGGCACCGTCTTCGCCTATTTCGGCAAGATGGACATGGGCCAGGGACTGTCGGTGGCCATCAAACAGATGATCGCCGAGGAACTCGACGTCCCTTACGCCAGCATGAAGATCTTCATCGGCGACACCGATACCAGCGTGAATCAGGGTGGCGCCTCGGGCTCCACCGGCGTCATGGAAGGCGGCAAGCAGATGCGCATGGCCGCCGCGGAGGCGCGCCGCGTGTTGGTCGACATGGCGGCGGAGAAATTGGGCGTTCCCGCTGCCCAGTTGACCGTGAAGGATGGCGTTGTCAGCGCGACTGGCGATGCGAGCAAGAAAGTCAGCTACGCCGATCTCATCGGCGGCAGGTTCTTCAACGTGCATCTCGATTGGAACGGCAAGTACGGCAACCCGCTCTATGCGCCGGGCAAGGCCAAGCCGAAGGACCCGAAGGATTACACCATCGTCGGCCAGCCGATTCCGCGCGACGACATCGCCGGCAAGGTGTTTGCGCAGACCGACTTCGCCATGGACATCAAAGTCCCCGACATGGTGCATGGCCGCATGATCCGGCCGGCCGTCGCGGGCGCCGTGCCGGTGAAAATCGACGAAAGTTCGATCAAGGACATCCCGGGCGCAAAGGTCGTGTGGGACAAGGGCTTCCTCGGCGTCGTCGCCGACCGCGAGTGGGACGCCATCAAGGCGGCGCGCGCGCTCAAGGTCGAGTGGTCGAATGCAGACTCGCCATTCCCCGATCAGCCGGCGCTTTACGATCACATCCGCAAGGCGCCGACCCGCAAGCGCGACGTCGGCAAGCACATCGGCGACGTTGATGCGGCGTTCAAGACCGCCGCGAAGGTGATCGAGGCCGAATACGAGTGGCCGTTCCAGTCGCATGCCCGCATGGGTCCGGGCTGCGCGCTGGTCGACTTCAAGGATGGTCACGCCACCTGCTGGAGCGGCACGCAGAAATCGCATTTCGTGCAGATGGGCGTCGCAGCGATCCTCGGCATCCCGAAGGAGCAGGTGCACGTCATCTGGACCACGGGGCCGGGTTCCTATGGCCGCAGCGACGCCGACGACGTCGCGGCGGATGCCGCTGTGCTCGCCAAAGCGGTCGGCAAGCCGGTGCGCGTGCAATACATGCGCGACCAGGGCACCGGCTGGGACCCGAAAGCGCCGGCCTCGATCCACAAGGCGCGGGCCGCCATCGATGCCTCGGGCAACGTCATTGCCTACGACTATTTGAGCAAGGGCTTCTCGCGCGTCGACGTCAACACCAATGGCAGCGAGCCGCGGGACACGCTTGCCGGACAAGATATGGGCGTCGCACTCAAATCTGGCGACGGCTTCGGCTTCCCAGGCGATTCCTATGGCTTCGCCAACAAGCGTGCTGCGTGGGAGACGATTGCACCGCTGCTCGATCGCGCTTCACCGCTGCGCACCGCTCACATGCGCGATCCGGTCGGACCGCAGATCCACTTCGCCAGCGAGTCATTCATCGACGAGCTGGCCGCCGCACTCAAAGTGGACCCGGTCGAATTCCGGCTGCGGTATGTGCGCGACCCGCGCGACATCGCCGTCATCAAGGCGGCGGCGGAGAAGTCGGGTTGGCAGACGCGGCCGTCGCCGCGCAACGACCAGCGCGGCGACAAGGTCTCGGGCCGCGGCATCGCTTATGTGCAGCGCGGACCGACGCGCGTCGCCGTGGTCGCCGAGGTCGATGTCGACCGCTCGACCGGAAAAATCTGGGCGCGCAAGTTCACCGTCGCCCACGATTGCGGCCAGATCATCAATCCGAACGGGCTGCATCACGCCATCGAGAACAACATCGTGCAGGCGACGAGCCGCACGCTGTGGGAAGAGGTCAAGTTCGACACCCGCAACGTCACCAGCGTCGACTGGCGCACCTACCCGATTCTCGACATGACCGAGGCGCCCGCCGAGGTCGATATCGTGATGATCAACCATCCGGAGATCGCGCCATCCGGCGCCGGTGAGGCCGCGAGCCGGCCGGTGCCGGGCGCGATCGCCAATGCGGTGTTCGACGCCACCGGCGTGCGCATCCGCCGCGCGCCGCTCACGCCGAGCTATGTGAAAGCGGCGCTGTCGTAAGAAAGACTACCTCTCCCCGCAAGCGGGGAGAGGTAGTAGCATTTCGAAATGCCGATCATTGCCCATTCGCTGAACGAAGCCCTGGCGCCGATCCGTGACGGCGCCATGCTGGCGGTGCCGCGCGAGAGTTCTGGCGTCGCGATGGCGGCGACGCGGGCGCTGATCCGGCGCGGCGTCAATCGCCTGCACCTCGTCACACTGCCGACATCGAGCCTGCAGGCGGATCTGCTGATCGGCGCAGGGGCGATCGAAACGCTGGAAACGTCGGCGGTCAGCCTCGGCGAGTTCGGCCCGGCGCCCCGATTCACCGCAGCGATGCTGGCCGGCGCGATCCGCATGAAGGACGCCACCTGCCCGGCGCTCCACGCGCAGTTCCAGGCCGCCGAGAAAGGTGTGCCGTTCATGCCGCTGCGCGGTCTGATCGGCTCCGATGTGCTGGCGCATCGGCCCGACTGGAAGACGATCGACAATCCGTTCGGACCGGACTCTTCCAATAGCGCCGATCCGATCGTGCTATTGCCTGCGCTCCGGCCCGATGTAGCGCTGTTTCATGCAGCCGTCGCCGACCGCGACGGCAATGTCTTCATCGGCACGCAGCGCGAGCTCGTCGCCATGGCGCATGCCGCGCAAAAGACAATCGTCACCGTGGAGAAAATGCACGACGGCGATCTGTTGCGCGATCCGCTGCTGGCCGCCGGTACACTGCCCGGCTTCTATGTCGAGGCCGTCGCGATCGAACCGCGCGGCGCCTGGCCGCTGCCGCTGCCCGATCATTACGGCACCGACGCCGCCCATATGGCGGAATACGCCAAGCTGGCGGCGACGCCGGAAGGCTTTTCGCAATATCTCGACCGCTACGTTTATGAAAAGCGCGCGGCGTGACTTTCGTCATTGCGAGCGAAGCGAAGCAATCCAGCTCTGAGCGAGCCGCCCTGGATTGCTTCGTCGCTACGCTCCTCGCAATGACGGTGCTTGCTCCCGCGCCGCCGAAAACTTTTCTTCGTCGCGGATCAGCTCGGCTATCCGCTTCTGTTTCTCCGCGGTCTCGGCAAAACCCTGCGCCTGGCTGAGACGCGGGTTGGCGTTGCGGTAGCGCGCCGGATATTTGAGGAACACGCCGAGCTCGGCGGCGGCCTTCCAGGCCCAGTGCGGATCGAACATCAGCCGCCGGCCAAGCGCCACCATGTCGGCCTGGCGGTTGGCGACGATCGCTTCGGCCTGCTGCGGCTCGGTGATCTGCCCGACCGCCATGGTGGCGATGCCTGAGCCGGCACGCACCGCTGCGGCGAACGGAATCTGATAAAGCGGCCCGGCGCTGATCTTCTGCTTCAATGACACGCCGCCGCTCGACGTGCAGATGTAGTCGCAGCCGCGCGCGTGCAGCTCCTTGGCCAACACGACTGAGTCGGCGATAGTCCAGCCGCCTTCCAGCCAATCGGTTGCGGAAATCCGGACGCCCACCGGCTTTTCCGCCGGGAACGCGGCGCGGCAGAGATCGAAAATTTCCAACGCCAGCCGCATGCGGTTCTCGAGGCTGCCGCCATACTGATCGTTGCGCGTATTGACGACCGGCGACAGGAATTCGCTGACCAGATAACCGTGGGCGAAATGCAGCTCGATGAGGTCGATATCGATTTCGGCCGCGCGCCGCATGGCATCGCGCCAATCGATTTTGACCTGCTCGATTTCCTCCAGATCCATCACCGCGGGATGCGTGTAGAATTCGTCGTCGTAAAATGACGGCGCGATCGGAGTCCAGCCGCCCTCTTCGATCGGAACCGGCTTGCGGACCATGAAGGAGGGATTGATCGATGACTTGCGTCCGGCATGCGCCAGCTGGATGCCGAATTTGGTGGTGCCGTAGTCGCGATAGAATTTGAGGATGCGCGCCAGCCCTTCCTGATGTGCGTCGGAATAAAGCCCGAGGCAGAACGGCGAGATACGTCCCTTCGGCTCGACCCCGGTTGCCTCGGTGATGGCGAGGCCCAGGTTGGCAAGCGCGTAGGTGCCGAGATGCGCGATATGCCAGTCGCTCGAGAAACCGTCCTTCGACCCGTATTGGCACATCGGCGACAGCACGATGCGATTATCGAGGGTAAGATTGCGCAGCTTTATCGGCTTGAATAATTCACTCATTGGCTTTGCGCCGGGATGCCGAGATTACGAACGACATCCCTCCAGTGCGCGACCTCCTGTTTGGTGTATTCGGTGAGTTGCTCGGGTCCCATGTAATAGATGGTCGCGCCGCTTTTCTCGACGCGCGCCTTGAAGTCGGGGCGCTCGACGATTTTTTTGATCTCGCCCGAAAGCCGGTCGACGACCGCCTTCGGCGTGCCGGCCGGCGCGTAGAGCGCGTACCAGGTGTCGATCTGCAAGTCGGGGAAACCACTTTCGGCGGTGGTCGGCACATCGGGCAACAACGGGTGGCGCTTCGCGCTGAAAATGGCGAGACCTTTGACGACATGGCCTTGCAGCGGTCCGACCAATTGCTGCGTGGTGTTGACGAAGAAGCCCAGCGTGCCGCCAAGCAGATCGTTGAACGCGGCAGCCGTGGCGCGATAAGGCACCGTCGTCACCTTGATGTGCGCGGCCTGCGCGAGCTGCAGCGAGGCGATGTTATTCTGCGTGCCGACCCCCGGGCTGCCATAGGTGAGCTTGCCCGGATTGGCGCGTGCATAGGCGATCAGGTCGGCGAGCGTGTTCGCCGGCGAGTTCTTGTTGACGACAAGCACCTGGGGTGACCGCGACACCATCGCGACCGCGGCGAAGTCGCGTACCGGGTCCCATTGCAGCGATTTGAACAGCGCCGGGTTGGTGGTCTGAAAGCCCGAGATCGTCAGCAGCAGCGTGTAGCCGTCCGGCGTCGCGCGCGCGACGTCGTGCGTGGCGATGTTGCCGCTGGCGCCCGCCCTGTTCTCCACCACGAACGGCTGATGCAGCGCGTTCTGCAATTCCGCCGCGATCTGCCGCGCCGTGATGTCGATGCCGCCGCCGGGCAGCGATGGCGTGATGATCGTGACGGCTCGGGCCGGATAGGATTGCGCGACAACCGATCCGCACAGTCCGGCAATGATCACGGCGGACAGTAGCGCGGCTGCGATTTTGCATTGCCCTGGCATCGCTAACCTGCATAGTTAGAACCATCGGAGCGTAGCGTAGGGTTTGCGCTTTTGGAACGGCGTTGCCGCATGAGCGGCATACCGGCCGGCCCAGCTTCTGCAACTTCTGCACGATGAAAAAAATTACCGACACGGAATTCCGCGACGAGGAATTGCTTGCCGACGTGATCTGCCGGCTGATCGGCGATGTGCGCCACATTGCGGTCGGCGCGCAATCGCCGATCCCGGCGACCGCCGCGCTGCTGGCTCGCGAGCGCGCCGGTCTGAACAACAGCGTGAGCCGGCCATACGTGTCGCTCCTCGGCAGCCGCGACCACACATTTTTTACCGACGGCGCTCGCGAGTTGTTCGATTGCGCCGGCCAGGGGCGCGTCGACGTGTTCTTTCTTTCCGGCGGACAGATCGACGGCCAGGGCAACATCAATCTGGTGTCGGTCGGCGACTACGAACATCCGAAAGCGCGCTTCCCCGGCTCGTTCGGCTCGGCCTACCTTTATTATGTCGTGCCCAAGGTGATCCTGTTCCGCACCGAGCATTCGCGCCGTACGCTGGTGCCGAAGGTGGACTTCATCAGTGCCCCGGGTGGGAGTCCCGACAACGTGACACGCTCCGGCGGCCCGGTCGGCCTCATCACCAACCGCTGCCTGTTCGATTTCGACCGCGCCCGCGCGCGCTTTCGCCTCGCCAGCGTTCATCCGGGACACAGCGTCGCCGAGGTGATCGAAAACACCGGCTTCGAATTCGACCAGCCCGCCGATGTGCCGACCACACCCGCACCGTCGGCTGAGACTCTTCGCCTCATGCGCACCGTGGTCGCGCCGATGCTGGCGGAGGTCTACCCGGAGTTTGCCCGAAGGGTGTTTGGCGCCGTCATTCCGGGGCGGCCCGCCGGGCCGAGCCTGGAATCCATAAGCTCCGCCTGAGAGCTTCCCGCGCAAACCGTGGATATGGATTCCGGACAGCCGCGGAGCCTGTCATCGGGCCGCGCTTTGCGCGGACCCGTTGGCGGCTTCCGGAATGACGAAACACCATTTGCACACCCCGCCGCGCCATGGTCTTTATGCCCCCAACATAAGGGGGAAACACTCAGGTGCGCACCGTAGAAGCAGCAGTCATCGGGGTCGGCTGGATCGGGGGCCTGAGGGCCGACACGCTGTCGCGCACCGCCTTGGTCGAGAAACTGCATCTGTGCGACATCAAGCCCGACCGGCTCGCCGAGGTGACGCGGCTTTACACGCCCGCGAGCTCAACGCCCGATTATCAGGACATCATCAAGAACGACGCCATCCGGGTCGTCTATGTGTCGACCACGCCGGAGGCCAACCACTATCCGATCGCGCGCGATTGCCTGCGCGCCGGCAAGAACGTCATGCTGGAAAAGCCGATCGCGCTCGAGCTGTGGGAAGCCGACGAGCTGATCCAACTCGCGAGACGCAACAACCTGAAATTCACCATCGGCTATTCGCAGCGTTTCAATCCCAAGATCGCCTTCGCCAAGAAAAAGATCACCGACGGCACGCTCGGCAACGTCGTCTCCGTGCTGGTGAGCCGCCACCTGTCGCGCGAACTCGGCAAGAAGATCGCAAGCCGGGTGCGGCTGTCGCCCGTGGTGATGGAATCGACCCACGACCTCGATTTCGTGTTCTGGCTCCTCGAGCCCGCCAAGCCGGTGCGCGTCTACAGCCAGGGGGCCTACGGCTATATGAAGCCGATCAACGGCTCGCACGACGTGATGTTCACCACCGTGACGATGGACAATGGCGTCGTGGTCATGATCGGCGGTGGCTGGAATCTGCCGCCGAGCTACCCGAACTATTGCGCCACCTGGATCGAGGTCACCGGCACCGATGGCTCGCTGTTCCTCGACGACACCCAGCGCGACAACTGGCTCAACACCGAGAAGCGCGGCCAGGAATTTCCGATGTCGACGATGCCGGGCGAATGGGTCGATCATGTCTTCGCCGGCGGCATCGGGCCGGAGACCATCCATTTCCTCGAGGCCTGCATCCGCGACACCGCCGTGATGGTGTCGCCCGAAAGTGCGCGGCGCGTGATGGAAACCTACAGCGCCGCCGACCTGTCCGCCGACCGCGGCGAGCCGATCGATCTGCCGCTGTCCAACGAGACGATCTCCGGCATCGCCGAACTGAAGGCCAAGAACCGCGCGGGGCTGAACGTATGACCCCGTCATTGCGAGCGCAGCGAAGCAATCCAGCGGCCGATGCAAGTTGCACCGCACTCCTGGATTGCTTCGTCGCTTCGCTCCTCGCAATGACGATCGTTGCGGAACGTGAAGAGGCGCTCCCATGAAAAAATCCGCCAAGGGCATCGGCCTTGCCATCATCGGCGCCGGTCGGGTCGGCTTGTTCCGCGGCGAAGTGGCGATGCGGCATCCAGCGGTGGAGTGGATCGGCATCGCGGAGCTCAATCACAACCGTGGCGGCGATGTTGGCGCGCGCATCGGCGCCGATTTCATCACCACCAGCCACCGCGAGCTGTTGGCGCGGCCGGAAGTCACCTGCGCCATCATCGCCACCGACGAGCACCTGCACGTCGAGCCGGTACTGGCGGCGGTCGAGCGTGGCGTGCCCATGCTGATCGAGAAGCCGCTCGCCACCGATCTGGCGGAGTCGGCGCGCGTGCTCAAGGCCATCACCGACGCCAAACTCGACGCCGTGGTCGGCTACACCCAGCGCTTCCGCCGCAAATGGCTCGGCGCCAAGGAGAAGGTGCGCACCGGCGCGCTGGGTGACGTCACGCTCGTATCATCGCGCGCGTTCATGAATTGCCTCGTCGCCATCGACAATTACAAGCGCACCAACGATCCGGCGACCATCTCGCCGATGGTGATCTCGGGCACGCACGCGCTCGATATCGTCATGTGGTATCTGGAAAAGAAAACGCCGGTCGAATGCTACGCGCGTTCGGTGGACAAGGTTCTGGGCCCGCTCTACCACGGCATCGACGCCACCGCCGGCATGATCATGTTCTCCGACGGTTCGGTGCACACGCTGTCGATTTCCTGGGCGCTGCCGGTGACATGGCCGGGCGCGGTTTACAGCCTCGAAGTCGGCATCAACGGCACCCATGGCGTGCTGACCATCGACGACACCCATCGCGACATCGTGCTCGCCGTGTCGTCGCCGCAGGGCGAAGGCTACGCGCCGGACGCCAGCCGGCTGGTCGATTTCATGGGCTCGTACCCGCCGGGCGACATGGCGCTCGGCGAACTGCGCGGGCCGATGGCGGAAGAAACAGTGTCGTGGCTCAATCGCGTCTCGCTCGGCTTGCCGACGCAGGCCGCGACCGCCGCCGAGGCGCATAATCGGCTGATGCTGACCAAGGCGCTCGATCTTTCGGCCAAACGCAAACAGCCGGTCAAGCTGCCGCTTGAGCCGGAGCACGAACACGCTGCACTATAAACAGACAAAAATTTCGGGAGGGACTGATGCAATTTCCTCGTCGGCAAACTCTTCGCCTCGTCGTCGGCGCGACGGCGCTGCCGGCCCTCGCACGGGTCGCGGCGGCCGAAACCTATCCGGCACGGCCCGTCACCGTCATCGTGCCGTTCGCTCCCGGCGCCCTGAACGATATCGTGGCGCGGCTGCTGAGCAACGGCATGAGCGCATCGCTCGGCCAACCCGTGATCGTTGAGAACGTCGCCGGCGCCGATGGCACTATTGCGACCAATCGCGTCGTCCGTGCCACGCCCGACGGCTACATGATCCTTGTAGGCAACTGGAACACCCAGGTCGCGAACCGGCTGATCTATTCGCTGCCCTACGACATGGTGAAGGATTTCGAGCCGGTCATGCTGCTGCCGTCGGCGCCGATGGTATTGATCACCAGAAAGACAGTGCCGGCGAACAACCTCCAGGAGTTCATCGCCTGGCTCAAGGCCAATCCTGACAAAGCCTCGATGGGCACCGCCGGGGTCGGCAGCCCGCCGCACATGCTGGCCCTGCTGTTCCGGCAGCAGACCGGAACACGGTTCAGCATGATTCCGTATCGCGGCGCCGGGCCGGCGATGCTGGATGTGGTGGGCGGGCAGATCGATGCGACATTCATCACGGTCGCGCCGGCGCTGCCGCAAATCACCGCCGGCCACGTCAAGGTCTTCGGCCTCACGGCCGAGACGCGCATGGCGGCAGCGCCGAATATTCCGACAATGGCGGAAGCGGGACTGCCGGCTTTCTATTTCTCTTATTGGTCAGGACTGTTCGCGCCGCGCGGCACGCCCAAGGCCGTTGTCGCAGCGGTCGGCGCCGCGGCGGTCGCGGCGATGCGCGATCCAGCCACTCGGAAGAAGCTCGACGCCCAGGCGTTCGTGGTTCCAGCATCCGATCAGCAGACGCCAGCGGCGCTGGAGGCGTTGCAGCAGGCCGAGATCGCGAAATGGACTCCAATAATCAAGCAGGCCAACATCAAGGCGAACTGAGCGGCTGAGTAACAGGGCATGACAAAAATGATGCACGCGAAAGCAAAGGCTGCGCGCAAGGTGGCGATTGTTATCGGCCTGGCGCTCGCCACGATGGCACCGGCGCGCGGCGCCGACGACGTCGCCGCGTTCTACAAAGGCAAAACACTGCGCATCCTGGTCGGCTCCGGCGTCGGGTCGGGCTACGACATCACCGCGCGCACCTTGGCGCGTCACATGCCGGCCTACATCCCGGGTCACCCGCTCATGATCGTGCAGAACCAGCCAGGCGCCGGCGGCATGACCATGACCAATTCGCTCAATGCCACTGGCCCATTCGACGGTACGGTGATCGGAGCACCCTTCAATGGCACGCCAACCATGCCGCTGTTGCAGCCGCAGAGCGCGCGGTTCGACGCCGATAAGCTCATCTATCTCGGCAGCACCAACCGCGAAACCCAGGTGATGTATGTCTGGCACACGGTGCCGATCCAGAAACTCGACGACGTCAAGATCAAGGAGTTGACGATGGGCGCGCAAGCGCCCGGCTCGACCCAATACGACTATCCGATATTGCTCGACCGACTGCTCGGTTACAAATTCAAGGTCATCACCGGTTATCAAAGCACGCCGAAGATTCACCTGGCGCTGGAAAGCGGCGAAGTGCAGGGCACCATCGCCAACTGGTCGACGTTGCGGGCGCTCAACGCCAACTGGCTCGCTGAAAAGAAAATCCGGCTCCTGGTGCAATGGGGCATCAAGAAACTGCCCGAGGTGGGCGATGTTCCCAACATCTTCGAATTTCTGCACACCGACGCCGACCGCGCCGCCGTCAAGCTGATGGTGGCACGGCTCGAATTCGGACGGCCATTTTTTTTACCGCCCGGCGTGCCCGCCGACCGCGTCGCGGCTTTGCGCCGCGCCTTCGATGCCACCGTGAAGGATCCGGGTTTCCTCGCCGACTGCGCCCGGGAGAAACTTGAGATCGATCCGCTATCCGGCGAAGACGTGCAGAAACTGGTCGAAGAGGTCGCGCATACGCCGCCTGACGTGGTCGCCCGCGTCCGCGCGGCACTCGCCAGTCGCTGATACGAGCGCGCTTGTCCTGGCGCTGATCGCTTTTATTAAACGCTGACGCCCGAAAGCGCGATCGCGTCTTCCTGTTCGAGCAAACTAGCCGCCACGGGAACCGGCAACGCTATGGGTTCGCCATATTCGGGGAGGATCTGCCCATCTGCGGCCAGTGGGCGATCGACCGGCGTCCGGCGTATGCGATCGCGCAGGGGCTCGATAATCTTCTGATTGAATACAGCGAGGACAACGGCGGCGGCCAGCGTAACCGGGATACTGGCGAGCGCCAGCGACCAACCCCTCCAGATACCGGGCAGGAACACAAGAGCGGTTACAAAGCCGGCCAGCCATTGCACGAGAAAAGCCGGATACGCGATTTCGCCAAGGGCGCGGTCCACGGACTTCAGCAGCGGACCACCTTCGGCGTTGGCGAGGCCGGTGACCACGACGGCGAACAGGATCGTGTCGGTATAATAGCCCGAATTCTCGATGAACGATGTTCGGGGCGCGAGCGCATCGACCACCCATATCGCAAGGGCCGCGACCGCCATGAAGGGCGTGACGTCGAGCAACAGGCCGCGTTTTCGGTAGAAGTAAATCAGTGCCCCGAGGGAAAATGCGAGCAGCGCGGAGGGTGCTCCGAAATAGCGATAATCGAACGGCAGGTGATATAAGCCGCAGACGGCGTGATAAAGCAGGCCAAAAAACAGAGCGACCATTGCATGCTGTTCGCTTCGGGAAACGAACAGGAACAGCACAACGTACATTTCGATCTCGACCGCGAGCGACCAGGCTGTCGGTATCAATCTGTAGTGCGGCTCGGGATGGTGCAGCGGCAGCACCAGCACATTGGTGATGGCGTCGTGCCACAACAAATCCGGTTTCCACTGGCCGATGAATGTCGTGGCCTCGGCCGGCAGGCAAACCACTGCGATTAACGTGAGCAGGCAGACCACGAAATAAAGCGGCATCAGCCGCAATAAGCGATTGGTAAAGTACCGGCGGCCATCAAAGGCATAGAGCTCGTTCAGCCCGGCAGTCATCAGGAATCCGGACAGAACGTAAAATCCTCGGACGGCATAGAAGCCGAAGTGCTGAAGATAGTGGGTTCCCACGAGATGGGAAAAGACAACGAAAAAGGCCAGAAACAGCCGTAGACTACCGAACATGGAATCCACCCCGCCGTACTCGCGGGGATAGAAGACCCATCAGTATTAGTACTTACTTAAATCGCCGCGAGAGTCTCACAATCGATGCGGAGCGACCCGCCAGAATGGCGAACAAAGCGTTGCATGCAGCTTGAAAAGCCGGCGCCGGGCGCTGATTTCGCCCCACCAAAATGCGTCAGGACAACGCGACGAGCAAAACAACGATCTCGCTCACCTGCTCGATCGCGCCGAGCACGTCGCCGGTCTGGCCGCCGATTTGATTGGCCGACACCCACCCCATGAGCGCCGCCGCAATCGCAAGCACGATCAGCGCGACGAGCCCGTGGCCAAGGCCGAGGCATAGAAAAAGGATCACAACGCCGAACCCGGCGGCGGCGGCGACGTTGCCGAGCGGCGGCTGTCCGGCGCTCGCCGAAAGTCCGTCGTGGCGCACCGGCGGCAGCAGCGCCATAAGAGCCGGCATCACCGCGCGCCCCGCCCCGTGCGCGGCGATCAGCGCCGCAGTAACCGGCCCGGCCGCGCCGATCAGCGCCAGCGCGCTTGTACGCAACAGAATGGCGATCACGAGCGCACAGACCCCATAAGTGCCGATGCGGCTGTCGCGCATGATGTCAAGTTTCCGCTCGCGCGTCTGGCCGCCGCCGAAGCCATCGACGGTGTCGGCAAGGCCGTCTTCGTGCAGGCAGCCCGTCAGCATCATGGTGGCGGCAACGCAGAGCGCCGCTGCCGGCCAAAACGGCAAACCGAGGCGGTACGCGAGCCCATAGACCACGCCGCCAACCAAGCCGACCACGATGCCGACAATCGGGAACGCCCACGCGGCCCCGCCAATCGCCCCGCCGGAGACTGGCGCCGAGGCGCCGTAACGCAGCCGCGTCAGGAACAGTATTCCGGCCTGGAGTTCACGCCCGCGCTCGGCCAGCCATGCCTGATTGATGGTCGTCATCGCTTTTCCCCGCACGTTGCTGGTGACGGCAGCACCCCTACTTTGCTACGCATCGCAAGGGCTTCGCCGGTGCAAAGAGTGAATCGGCAATGACGGATTTTACCTCGTTTTCAGAGCTGCGCGCGGCCTGTCTCGACCTGCCGCACGGCAACCACGCGGCCAGTTCCGCCGTGGCGGCGCGCGAAGCCACCCTGACAAAACCGCCAAAAAGCCTCGGCCGGCTGGAGGATATGGTCGCCTGGCTGGCGCTGTGGCAGGGGTTTGCGCCGCCGCGGCTCGACCGCATCAAGATTCTGGTGTTTGCCGGCAATCACGGCGTCACACGTCAGGGGGTATCGGCCTATCCGGCCGAGGTCACCGCACAGATGGTGGCGAATTTTTCGGCGGGCGGCGCCGCCATCAATCAGCTGGCGCGCGCCTCCAACGCTACGCTCAGCGTCATTCCGCTCGCACTCGATGAACCGACGGCTGATTTCACTGAACAACCGGCTATGAGCGAGACTGAATTTCTCGCCGCAGTGTCGGCTGGCTATCGGGCTGTGTCGCCGGATAGCGACCTGATCTGTCTCGGCGAAATGGGCATCGGCAACACTACGGCTGCCGCCGCCATCGCGGCGGCGCTGTTCGGCGGCGGCGGCGCGCGCTGGGCCGGCCGCGGCACCGGCGTTGACGAGGCCGGACTCGCGCGCAAGCGCGACGTCATCGATCGCGGGCTCGCGCGTCACCGCGATTTGCTCCACGAGCCGCTGCACGCCGCGGCGGCACTCGGCGGCCGTGAACTCGCCGCGATCTTGGGCGCGGCGTTGGCGGCGCGGCGGCAGCGCATTCCCGTGCTGCTTGACGGCTTTGTCTGCACCGCCGCCGTGGCGCCGCTCGTCAAATTGCGCGCCGACGCGCTGGCGCACACGCTCGCCGCTCACGTTTCGGCCGAGGCCGGCCACCGCATGCTGCTCGACGAACTGAAACTCAAGGCGCTGCTCGACCTCGGCATGCGGCTTGGCGAGGCCTCCGGCGCGGCGCTCGCGCTCAACATTTTGCGCGCCGCACTCGCCTGCCATACCGGCATGGCGACGTTCGCGCAGGCCGGCGTATCCGACAAGGAAGACGATCCGGCGCAGCAGCCGAAAACGGCCAGCTAGACGCGGCTGGAGCATTTTCCGGAAAAGTGGCCGCCGGTTTTCCGAAGAAAATGCGACCAATCTACAGTCACGCCGCCTCAACGGCGACAGCCGCCGACGGTTTGATTTTTACCACAGCCTTGTCGAGCTTCTCGAGCAAGGCTTTGAGCATCTTGGCTTCGCCTTTTGTCAGGCCAGCCTCAATCAAGTTGGCAAGCTCACAGGCGCGCGGGATCACGCGCTTATAGAGCGCCCTCCCCTTGGGAGAGAACGACAGCACCTTGCTCCTGCGGTCGGTGAGACTGGGCTTTTCCTGGATAAGACCTTCGGCAAGACATTTTGCGGCCGCGCGGCTTATGGTGACGCGGTCCATCGAAATTTTTTCCCCGATGTCCGTCGCCGAGATCGAGCCGAAGCGGCCGATCTGCGCCATCAGGCGCCATTCCGCGACGCTCAATCTGAATTCCGTCAGATACACGTTGGCGCACGCGGCGGCGACGCGGCGCGATACGCTGGAGAGCCTGTAAAGCAGGAACTCCTCGTTCTCGAATTGCCGCTCGAAATATCCGACCATTCCTCCCCGCCCGTCATTTGCAGCCAGATAGTTTCAGATGAAATAATATCAGTTGCAACAATCTCGGTCAATCGATACGGTCGCCGCGCATTGCGGCATTGGAACGATCCTTGCAAGGCACGGAGCGTGTCATGAGTGTAGACGTCAAAGCGTTTGATATGAAAAGTCCCGATGATCTCTCGGGACTTGAAACCGCGCTGGCGGCCGCCGAGGCGGGTGGCCTCCGCCGCCTCGCTCTGCTGATGCGAGTCGCCGGAGAGTACACCGACGGCTCGCGGGAAAAAGCACGCGCGGCAATCGCGGCCTTGCTGGACCGCAGAAATCTTTCGGACAAATCACAATACGTCACAGTCATCGGCGCTGAAGGCGCGTCAACGCCCTGCGGCTACGCTTTCATCGACAACGGCAATACCGGGTCGCCGAATGGGCCGCGGCGTCTCGCGCTTGGCATTGCGCGCGCGGCCTCGCCGCCGGAAGAGACAATCGGAACGGCGACGTTTGCGCTTGCCGTCAAGGCGGCGGTCGAAGCCGGAATGAATGATGGCGCTATGAGTCCCGCGGACGCGGAGGTCGTCATCGTGAACGTGCCGCAACCAACCAGCGGTGACGTAAGCGTTCGCGCCCGCAAAGGAAGAGCCGCGGCTGCGCTCGGCGCCGGATTGGCTCTTGGCGAAGTCGCACCGGAGCAGGTCCGGGACGAGGCGATCGTCAACGATGGCTCGCTCTATACAGGCCGCGTCCAGACCTTTACGGGGCCGGCGATTGCCAATCTTGAAGTCATCGTTGTCGGCAATGCGCCCGGACGCGGCGGCGAGCTCTTTGCCTGCAACACGCTGACGACGGATTTGCTGGACATGCGCGCGGTGAAACGCATGCTCGTTAAAGCCGGCTTGCGGCTCGATCAGGATGGCGAACTCGATACCGGCCGGCTCGTAGCGACGCTGGCGAAACTCGGCGTCGACCCGAGCGGCACGGTCTCCAGCGCACCTACCACGATCTTCGGTTCCGCCACCCCGCCGGAAAAGCACGTTCGGGCCGCGCTTTCAGGCGCACTCGGCGCGACGCTGCACACAACGCGACTCTTCAGCACTTTCGACCCGGTACAGCAGGCCCCGATCGGCGGTGGGACTGTCTGCTGCATCGTCCGGGATGCCGCGCACTCATGACCATGAAGCTGGAGAGGCGGAGTGACTGACGTGAAGAAGATCCTGATTGCCGGCGCCGGCCCCGTTGGAATTGTGACCGGCCTTTATCTGGCGCGGCACGGACTCGACGTCACGTTGTTTGATATGGCCCCGAAGCCGCCGGAGGATCATCGGGCCGCGACACTGCAGCCGTCGACTCTCGACCTGTTCGAAGAACTCGGACTGACGGAATCCATTCTCGAACAAGGATTCAAATCCCGCTATTTTCAGTGGCGCGATCGCGTCAAGGGCGAGATCGTCGCCGAATTCGATTACGGGCGGCTTGGGGAAGTCTCTGCGCATCCCTACGTTATCCAGCTCGAGCAGCACAAAACCGTCTATACCGCACTCGACGCGGCTTCGCGTTACCCCAATCTCGTCCTGCACCGGCCGGCCGAAGTCGTTGCCGTTCGCCAGGGCGCCGATTGGGTCGAGTGCGACGTCCGGCATGACAACGGCAAGAGCGCCACCTATCGGGGCGATTATCTGGTCGGCTGCGACGGGGGCCGGAGCATCGTTCGCAAGACCATCGACGTCTCATTTGACGGGTTCACGTGGCCCGAGCGTTTCAACATCGTGTCGACGCCGACCGATCTCGGAAAAATCCACGGCTTTCGGCTGCGGAACTACTGCTCGCATCCGGACCGCTGGATGTCGCTGATGCAGGTTCCAGGCGAAGACCAAAAGGGCCTGTGGCGCTGCGTCTTCCCCGCCAAGCCGGAGGAAAGCGACGATGAAGTGATGAGCGACGAATGGATCGACGCCCGCTTCCGCGAGTGCATGAATGCCGGGCCATACCCGATCGTTCATCGCAACATGTACAACGTGCACCAGCGGGTCGCAGGGCGCTTCCGCAGCGGCCGGATTGTGCTGGCCGGAGATTCGGCTCACGTCAACAATCCGATCGGCGGCATGGGGATGAACAGCGGCTTCCAGGACGGGATCACGCTTGCGCGCAAGCTTATCGAAATCGCCAACGGCGGCGACGCCGACGTGCTGCTCGATCGCTTTGACCGCCAGCGGCGCCTGACGGCTATCGAATACGTGCAGGCGCAGTCGATCGCCAACAAGCGCCTGCTAGAGGAGAAAGTTCCCGCCGTTCGCCGCGAACGGCTGAACGAGTTGCGCAAGATCCAGGACGATCCGGCGCGTCATCTCGATTTCGTCAAACGCGCTTCGCTCATCTCTATGTGGGAGAAATCGGAACAGATTGAGTGAAATGAACCAAAGACCGGGAGGTGCTCAGCAGTCGACAGAAAGGACTAAAATGTCGTTCAAGATGCGTTTCTCCTTGCGCGCCGTCGCACGGCGGCGATTTGCAGCGTCACGAGCTTGGTGGCTGGCGGTCAGCCTGGCCCTCATCTGCGCCGCGACAGTCGTGCATCCTGCGTTCAGCGCGGATTGGCCGGCGCGGCCGGTCACGATCATTGTGCCATTTCCTCCGGGCGGCAACACCGACAGCATGGCGCGCATCCTGGCGCAGAAACTCGGTGAGAAATTCGGGCGCAGCTTCGTTGTCGAGAACAGGCCGGGCGCTTCCGGAGCGATCGCGATGGCGGACGTCAAGCGCGCCGCGCCCGACGGCTACACGCTGATTTTCGGAGCCTTCCAGCAGGTTTCGGTTCTGCCTTATACGCAGAAAATCAACTACGACCCGAAGACGGACTTCTCGTACATCAGCATTTTCGGCGAAGGCCCCTTCGTCTTCGCCATCAATTCCAGCGTTCCCGCCAAATCGCTGGGCGACTTCATCGCTTACGCGAAGAGCAAGCCGGGCGCGATGACGTATGCTTCAGGCGGCATATTTTCGGGAACGCATCTCGTAGCGGCGCTGTTCTTCAAAAAGGCGGGATTGAACCTCGTGCACGTCCCTTTCCGTGGCGGCGCGCCCGCCGTGGAGGCGCTGCTCGGCGGTCAGGTCCAGTCCTACTACGGCAACGCCTCCGAACTGATCCCGTTGGCGAACGATCCGCACATTCGGATTCTCGCCACTTCGGCGGCGAAACGCCTGCCGCAGCTGCCCAGCGTCCCTGCGATGAATGAGTTCTATCCCGGGTTTGTGCTCACGTCCTGGAACGGATTGATGGCATCCGCGCAAGCGCCCCAGGACGTGAAGGACAAGCTTGAGGCAGCGACCATCGAGGCCGCCCACGACCCAAAGGTGATAAAGCTGCTGACGAATCTCGGTATCGCGCCGGTTGGCAGCAGTTCGAAGGAGTTTAGCGCGCGCATCGCCAATGAGAGCATTCTCCTCAAGGACGCGATCACGGCGGCCAAGTCGTCCGCTCAGTAAGAGCTGCTGTCTGCGCGCCGGCGGACTCAAACGCCGCCGGCTCGTGGCGCAGGGCTCACGTCAGGGCTTTGGCCCGCGCGCTCCGCGCCATCAGAAACGGCACCGCGCCGACCGCAAGCCCGAGCATCGCGCTCGCCATCGCGGCCTGTACCAACGGCACCGTCGTGCCGTCTGCCAACAGACCGTACAATTGGGCGAATGACGCGCCGACGAAATTTTGCGTGAAAACGCCCACACCCGCGGCGGTGCCGCCGAGCTTTGGGTTGATCGCCATGGCGCCAGCCTGGGCGTAGGACAGCGACAGGCCCTGTGCCATGGTGATGAAGAAGCCGGGCGCGAACAGCGTCAGCGGCGTTACATGTCCGCTCAGCAACAGGCTCGCCTGCGTCGCCACGGCCACGAGCGACAGTACCGATCCGGTCAGCACCATGGTTTCGTTGGCGGCGCGGTTGCCGATACGGCTGGTGATGAAATTGCCGAACAGAAAGCCGAACGGAAACAGCAGGAAATAGATGCCGAACTCGGCTGACGGACGGTGCAGCATTTCCTTCATCAGGCCCGACGCCGCCGTCGCTGTCACGAGGAACGAGCCGGTGCAGAATCCGCTCTGCAGCACGAAGGCCGTGAAGCGCGGATGGCGCAGCAGGGTCCCGTAATTCGCCAGCACATTGCCGCCGCTTCGCGCGGCGGGCGATGGTGGCCGCGATTCGAACACCGCCAGATAGGCGCCGAGTGTGATCAGGCTGCCGGCCCCGAGCGCGAAGCCAAACACGCTGCGCCAGCCGAAGACGTCAATCAGTACGCCGCCGACCAGCGGCGCAATCATCGGACCGATGGTGTAGGCCATGGTCAGATACGCGATGGCTTTGACGAGGCGCGCCGGCCCGTAGACATCCTGCGCGATCGCGCGCACCAGGGTAATGCCGCAGCCGGCGCCGACAGCCTGCACCAGCCGGCCGACCACCAGCACGCCGATGGAATCCGCCACCGCCGAGATGCCGCTGCCGACCAGGAACAGGCACAGGCCGGACAGCAGCACCGGCCGGCGCCCGTAGCGGTCCGACAGCGAACCGTAGACCAGCGTCGCGAACGCCATGGAAAACAGCGCGATGCTGAAGGTGAGTTGCGCCAACGCTTCGGACAGGCCGAGCGCCACCTTCACCGCCGGGATAACCGGCATGAAAATGTGGACCGCCAGCGGTCCGATAAACGAGATTGATGCCAGCGCGAGCGTAAACAACGGCCCAGTCGCAGCCGCCGATACAGGGGGGCTTGCTTGGGCGGCGCCGTTTGATTGAGACTCGGCAGGCGGCAAGGCGCGCTTCTCGTAATCGATGCGGGATTCGCTTTTGAATTCGGCGGGAGGACGCGGCGTCTTGCGCAGATCGTTATTGCATGCGGATTCTCTGCTTTCGTCTTGCCGTGCGACGCTGCGCTCACCCCGGATCATTTTGTTCGTTTAGCGAACAATTGTTCGAATTAGTGTAGGCAGAGGCCCGACGGCCGTCAAGTTTGCAACCGGATTCTACAGCGCGGTTTCGATCCTGCTGCGCGCAGCCTGCAATTCCGGCAGCAGCCTGACCAAGGCATCGCGCGCCGGCTCGCCAACCGGCGCCGACAGGCTCAGCGACGCGATGATTGTCCCCGACCGATCGCAGATCGGCACCGCAATCGTTCTCACACCGGCCTCCACCTCCTGCTCGTTGGTCGCATAGCCTCGCGCGCGCACCGCCCTGATTTCCTTCAGAATGTCGCGAGGCTGCACCTTGGTGCGCGCAGTCAGGCGGCGGATCGCCATACCTTTCAACAGCCGCACGATGTCCGGATCGGCGAGCGCGGAGAGCAGCACACGGCCGTTCGCCGAGCAATACGCCGGCAGCCGGCTGCCGATGCCGAGCCCGCTCTCAAGGCTGCGCCGGACATGGGCGCGCGCGACCACCAGGACCTCGCCCCGGTCCAGCACCGCGACCGACATGGAACGCTGCGTGCGCTCGCTCGCCGCCTCGATGATCGGCTGCGCGAAGCGCGGCAGCGCATTCGAGCTGACGTAAGCGTGGCCGAGCCGCAGGACGCTCGGCGCCAAACGGTAGTATTTGCCGTCGCAATCCGCATAGCCGAGACGCTCCAGCGTGCGCAGACAGCGCCGCGCCGCGGCCCGCGACAGCCCGGCAAGTTCGCTCGCTTCCGTCACGGTCAGCGCGGACTGACGTCGCTCGAACGCTTCGATGACGGCCAGGCCCTTTTCGAGGCCCGCGACATACTCGCGGTCACCAGCGATACCCGCCGGGCGTGCCCGCCGCGTTGCCGATTTTGTTCGCATAGCGAACTCTTGTTCGCAGATGTTGACACTACCCGTCAAGCGGATTTAGCATCCACAGCTCCTCCACCGACAGGCGCTCCACCGCGCCATCGCCAACAAAAACAGTCCCGTTCGCCGGCCGAGCCGCGCCAACAACCAGACCAAAATGCACATTCTTACTGCGCCCAATATCGGTGCGCTGCTGTTCTTCGGCCTGTCGATGGCGGCGTTCGCGTCGGCCTTCTTCGGTGTCTTCGCCGGCGCGGCCGGCGGCGTGATCCTGCTCGCCGCGATGGCGATGGTCGTGCCGGCACCGGTGCTCGTCCCGGTGCATACCGTCGTCATGCTCGGCACCGGCGCCACGCGCACCATGATCATGTGGCGGCACGTCATGCAGAAGACGCTTCTGCCCTACTTGATCGGCGCGGCCGCGGGCGCCGCCTTGGGCGCCAAGGTGTTCATCGCGCTGCCGATCTCGCTGTCGCTGGGCATCCTCGGCGTCTTCATTCTGGTGGTGACCTGGATGCCGACACTCGGCCGCCTCGGCGCAGAGCGCGGACGCTTCGTGCTGTTGGGTTTCATCACCACGTTTCTGGGCATCTTCGTCAGCGCGACCGGTACGCTGCTGGCGCCGTTCGTCGCCAGCGCCGCACCCGACCGGCGCAATCATTCCGCGACCCTGGGCGCCCTGATGATGACGACGCACATCGCCAAGCTTGTTGCGTTCGGCGTGATGGGATTCGCAATCGGTCCTTTCTTGCCTCTGGCAGTTGCCATGATCGCCGCCAGCACCGCCGGCAACTGGGTCGGCAAGGTGGCCTTGAGCCATACCTCCGAAGGGAGATTTCGCCTGATCTTTCAGATTGTGCTGACCGCGTTGGCGTTGCGCCTGCTTTGGAGCGCCGCCAGAGGGGCCGGGTTCATCTGAAATCCAGCCCGCCTAGCGAGCCTGTGCGATCGCGTGAAAAAACGTGCCGCTGACGCGGCCGCGGCGGCCCCCGTTTCGGCCGAGTGGCTTGCCCTCCGCATCCGAGCATTCGGCAAAGCCGTCGTCATCTCCAGCAGCGGTGAGCGTGGCGTAGTGAAATTCGTGGCCGCGCAGCTCCGTTCCGGCGCGGCCGAGGACAGAGTCGGAGAGCAACCGCGCCAAGCGATAGCCGAGATGCAGCTTGCGTTTGGCAAAACTCGTGGAATGGGCGAGCAAGCCCACCATGGCGTGCTGCTTGCCTTGCGCATCTTCCAGGCTTTGGCCAAGCACCATGTAGCCGCCGCACTCGCCGTGCACCGGCCGCGTCTGCGCGAAGCGCCGCAGTCCATCTGAAAAACGCCGCGCCGCGGCGAGCGCACCGGCATAGAGTTCCGGATAACCGCCGGGCAGCCAGCAGCTGTCGGCATCTTCGGCCGGCACCTCATCAGCAAGCGGTGAGAACGGCAAGATTTCGGCTCCGGCGCGCCGCCAGCCATCGAGCACGTGTGGATAGACAAAGCTGAATGCGCCATCGCGCGCCAATGCGATGCGCTGGCCGGGCGGCGGCAACGGCATCGCATGCGGCGCCGCTTTGGCGGCAAGCGGCGCGGTGCAAGCGATTACTGCATCGAGATCAAAATGGCGTTTGGCCATTTCGGCGAGATGATCGACGAGATTTTCCAGATCGGTATGTTCGCTCGCCTGCACCAAGCCGAGATGCCGTTCCGGCAACGCAAGTTTCTGCTCGCGCGGTGCCGCGCCCAGTACCGGAATTCCGAGCGGTGCAATGGCCCCCGTCACGAGAGCGCGATGCCGTTCGCTGGCGACGCGATTCAAAATTATTCCTGCAATATGCACGGCGGGATCATGCGCCGCAAAGCCGCGCACGACCGCCGACGCCGATTGCGCCTGCCGCGACACGTCAATCACCAGCACCACCGGCAGCTTGAAATGCGCTGCGAGATCGGCAGTCGAGCCGCTTCGCCCCCGTGCACCGGGTGCGCCATCGAACAGGCCCATTACGCCCTCGACGACGAAAATCTCAGCGCCGCCGGCGGCCTGCGCCGCCAGCGCGTCGAGCAGATTTTCCGACATCGCCCACGAATCGAGATTAACGCTGGGATTACCCGTCACCGCCTCATGGAACGCCGGATCGATGTAGTCGGGCCCCGCTTTCGCGGCGCGCACGCGGATGCCGCGCCGGGCCAGTGCGGCGAGCAGCGCCATCGTCACCGTGGTCTTGCCGGCGCCCGAATGCGGCGCCGCGACGATGAGTTCGCGCGCCGTCACGGCTGCCCCTTCTCTCCCAGAAGGTCCGCCCGCGCCCTGACGATGTCACCGATCACAACGATCGCCGGCGGATCGATGTTTTGTGAACGCGCCGCCGCGGGAAGCTGTTCGACGGTCGCGACCAGAACGCGCTGCTTCGGCGTGGTCGCGGAGGCGATCACGGCGGCCGGCGTGTCGCCCGGCATACCGGCTTCCTGCAACGCAGCTGCAATCCGCTCCAGATTGTGCATCACCATGTAGAGCACGATCGGCTGGCCGGCGCGCACCAGCGGCGTCCAGTCGAAATCCTCGTCGGCGCCGTGACCGGCGGCGAAGATCACGGCGCGGTTCACGCCGCGCAACGTCGCCGGAATGCCCGCCTCCGCCAGAGCCGCAAGCCCCGCCGTTATGCCCGGGATGACGCGATACGGCACCCCGGCGGCGGTGAGCGCGGAGGCTTCCTCGCCGCCACGGCCAAACATGAACGGATCGCCACCCTTGAGCCGCAGCACCCGCTCGCCGGCCCGCGCCAGCACGATCAGACGCTCGCAGATATCGGCCTGCGTCGCCGAAGGCTTGCCGCCGCGCTTGCCGGCAAATTCGAGCCGCGCCTTCTCGCCGGCGAGTGCCAGCACGCGCGGATCGACCAGCGCGTCGTGCACGATGATGTCGGCCTGCGCCAGGCCAGCGAGCGCGTCGAGCGTCAGCAGGCCGGGATCGCCCGGCCCGGCTCCCGCCAGCCAGACATGACCGGGCGCAAACACCGGCACGCCGCTGCGCCGGGCCGCAAGCGCATCCCACGCGGTCACGTGCACTCTCCGTGGTGACTTGGATAATGACCTGGGTGACGCGCGGGACTAAAGAAACAAACATGGCCAAGGAGCAACGCCCCCTGCGCCGGGGCTGGACCACCGGCACCTGCGCCGCCGCCGCCGCCAAGGCGGCGTTCGCGGCGCTGATGACCGGCGAATTTCCCGATCCGGTCGCCGTGACCTTGCCGCGCGGCGAGCGGCCAAGTTTTGCGCTGGCGCGCGTACACCGCGATGGAAACTCCGCCACTGCTGGAGTGATCAAGGATGCGGGCGACGATCCCGATGTCACCCATGGCGCGCTGGTGCTTGCCACGGTGCGCGCTGGCGCGCGCGGCACCGGCGTCACGTTCCGCGCCGGCGCCGGTGTCGGCACGGTCACACGCCCCGGGCTGCCGCTTCCGCCGGGCGAACCCGCCATCAATCCGGTGCCACGGCAGATGATCCGCGATGCGATCGCCGAGGTTGCTGCGGCGGCGGGGTGCAGCGCAGATGCAGACGTTGAAATCGCCATTCCGGACGGCGAGCAGATCGCGATCAGGACGCTCAACGGCCGGCTCGGCATCGTCGGCGGCCTGTCGATCCTCGGCACCACCGGCATCGTCGTGCCGTATTCGTGCGCGGCGTGGATCGCCTCGATCCATCAGGGCATCGATGTGGCGCGCGCGGCGGGCCTGACGCACATCGCAGGCGCCACCGGCGCGAGTTCCGAGGCTGCCGTGCGCAAGCTCTACGGCTTGTCCGACACCGCGTTGATCGACATGGGTGACTTCGTCGGCGGCATGCTCAAATACGTGCGCCGGCATCCGCTGCCGCGCGTCACCATCGCGGGCGGCGTCGCCAAGATGACGAAGCTCGCGCAGGGCCTGACCGATCTGCATTCCAAACGCGGCGAGGTCGATCGCACGCTGCTGGCCGAACTTGCCCGCACAGCCGGCGGCTCGGCTGAACTGTGCGCGGGCATCGCCACCGCCAACACGGCCGCGCAAGCCTTTGCGCTGGCGCAAAGCGAAGGCGTCGCACTCGGCGATGAGGTCGCGCGTGCCGGACAGCAGACCGCCATGGACCTCGTGACGGGACGCACCATCGACATCGAGATTATTTTGTTTGATCGCGAAGGCACGCTCGTCGGCCGCGCGCCTTTCAAAAACTGATTTTCTCATCCGACGCCTCCCCGGAAACGACGGTGGTAGCCGGCATCGTAGAGCGCGCTGTCGCGAAAATCTTCCGCCGCGAGCGCGGGCCCGACCAGAATGAGGGCGGTGCGCTCGATGCGCGCCGCCGCGACCTGCGCGGCGATGTCGGCCAGCGTGCCACGCAGCACGCGCTCGTCCGGCGTGCTGGCGGCGAACACCACGGCGGCCGGGCAGTCGGCGCCATAGAACGGCACCAGTTCTTTGGCGGCATTGTCGACGGCGTGAATCGCAAGATGCAGCACCAGCGTCGCGCCGGTGGCAGCGAAATTCGCCAGTTTTTCCTTCTCGGGCATGCGCGAGGCACGGCCGGGCACGCGCGTCAGCACCACGCTCTGGGCGATTTCCGGCACGGTCAGTTCGCATTGCAGCGCCGCGGCCGCGGCCGCGAAAGCCGGGACGCCCGGCGTCAGCGTATAGGGAATTTTTTGGTGCCGGAGACGGCGAAGCTGCTCGGCGAGCGCCGAATAGATCGAGAGGTCGCCCGATTGGAGCCGCGCCACGTCATGGCCGGCCGCGTACGCGGCGACGAATTCGTTTTCAATGTCGTCGAGCGACAGCGGCGCCGTGTCGACGATGCGCGCACCCGGCGGACAGAAATCAAGCAGGGCGCGCGGCACGATCGAACCCGCATAGAGGCAGACCGGACAACGCGCGATCAGATCGCGGCCGCGGACCGTGATCAGGTCCGCGGCTCCCGGTCCGGCACCGATGAAATGCACCGTCACGCCTTCACCGTCATGGTTTGGTCCAGACCCATTGCGTCACCGGGAGCGCCGGCCGCAACGCGCTCATGCCGCCGAGCGGTTCGGCGCGCGAAATCGCGATGCGGATGAGTTCACCGCCCAGCGCTGCATGACGCGCGATCAGCTGAACCTCGGTCTCAAGCGTTACGGCATTCACCACCAGGCGACCACCGGTCCGCAGCGCGCGCGCAGCAGCGTCGAGCACGCCGGCGTCGCTTGCACCGCCGCCGACAAACACCGCGTTGGGCGCAGGCAACGCCGCGAACACTTCGGGCGCTGCGCCTTCGACAATTTCAAGACCCGGCACGCCGAAGGCCGCCGCGTTGCGCGCGATCCGCGCGGCGCGGTCGGCGCGTTGTTCGATCGCAATGCCACGCATCGCCGGATCGGCCAGCAGCCACTCGATCGCGACCGAGCCCGAACCCGCGCCGATGTCCCACAACAACTCGCCGCGGCGCGGCGCCAATGACGACAGCGTCACCGCACGAATTTCGCGCTTGGTGATCTGACCGTCATGCTCGAACAAATCGTCGGCGAGACCCGGCACGCGCGCCAGCACACGCGCACCCGGCGCGGCCTCGACCTCGATCGCCACCGTATTGAGTGCATCGGCCCTTCCGAGATCATACGCCGCCGCTGTCGTGGCGCAGACGTTTTCGCGCGGGCCGCCGAGCGCTTCGAGTACCATGACCCGCGACGCACCGAAGCCGGTATCCGCAAGAATCTTCGCCAGTGCGGCCGGCCCGTCGCCGTCCGACGTGAGCGCGAGAATGCGCGCGCCCGGCTGCAAATGCGGACGCACCAGATCGAGCGAACGGCCGTGCAGCGAGAGCAACACCGTCGCCGGCAGCGACCAGCCGAGCCGTGCGGCGGCCAGGCTGAACGCCGAGGGCGCGGGCAGCACCGTCATCTCGCGCACATCGATCTTCTGCGCCAACACCGCGCCAACGCCGTAATGGAACGGATCGCCCGATGCGAGCACGCAGACTTGGCGGCCGCGATGCGCCAGCACTTCGGCGGCGGCGCCCTCGAACGGGCTCGGCCACGGCCGCGCCGCGCCGCGGATGAGGGGTGCCGCCAGCGACAGATGCCGCCGGCCGCCGAAAACGATCTCGGCCGTACCGATCAGCGCGCGCGCGGCGGCACTTAAACCCTCGGCACCGTCCTCGCCGATGCCGACGATGGACAGCCAGCGCGGCGATGCGGCAGTGTCGCGCAGCGGCACATCGGAGAGCGGCACGTTAGCCATGCCACGCGTCCTTATTCTCGGCGGCACCACGGAGGCGCGCCTGCTGGGCGAGCGCCTCGCCAGGCGCGGCAGCCTTGATGTCACGATATCGCTTGCCGGCCGCACTGCCTCGCCCGTGCCGCATGCGGTACCGGTGCGCATTGGCGGCTTCGGCGGCGCCGAGGGCCTGGCGGCGCACCTCACCGCCGAACATGTCGACGCTCTGATCGACGCCACGCATCCTTACGCGGCCGTGATTTCGGCCAATGCGGCGGAAGCCGCGCGCAGCACCGGCGTGCCTTTTCTGGTGCTGCACCGGCCGCCGTGGAACGCCGTCGCGGGCGACCGCTGGACCGAAGTCGACGATACCAGCGCCGCGGTGCGCGCCATCGGCCAACACAGCCGCAACGTCTTTGTGGCGCTCGGCCGCAACGAGCTCGCGCCGCTCGCCGACGCACCCGAGCACAATTATCTGATCCGCAGCGTCGATCCGATCGACCCGCCGCTGCCGCTGCCGAGCGTCACTTACGTCACTGCGCGCGGCCCGTTTCGCGAAGCTGATGACCGCGCGCTGATGACGGCGCATGATATCGGCGCCGTCATCTCGAAGAACAGCGGCGGCAGCGCCGCCTACGGCAAGATCGCCGCGGCGCGCGCGCTCGGCATCGACGTCATCATGGTGCGCCGGCCGCCGCCGCCCGCCGCGTCCGTGAGCACCATCGAAGCCGCGATCGCGTGGCTCGATCATGCGCTGACATCCCGGGCGGCACGCGGCGTGTAGACCAGCGGCGTCTTGTTGGCGCGGGTAATGACGCGCGTCTCACGCGAGCCGACGATGATCAGGGTCGCCATGTCGGCGGGGGCTGTGTCGGCCGCGTCAAGCGTGACGACATTGATGCTCTCGTCCGTACGGCTCACAGCGCGGCCGAATACGACAGGCGTCTTCGCCGGCAGATGTCGGCCCAGCCGTTCGAACGCCTTGCCGAGTTGCCACGGGCGCGCCCGCGATACCGGATTGTAGATCGCGATGACGAAACCCGCCCCGGCCGCCGCATCGAGCCGCCGCTCGATCAGCTCCCAGGGTTTCAGATTGTCCGACAGCGACAGCACACAGAAATCATGGCCGAGCGGCGCGCCGATTTTTGCCGCAACAGCAAGCATCGCCGTGATGCCCGGCACGAATACAACTTCCAGCTCCCGCCAGTCGTCGGGGCCGCGTTCGATCGCTTCGCACACAGCAGCCGCCATCGCAAACACGCCGGGATCGCCACCGGAAACCAGCGCAACGCGCGCCCCCGCGGCCGACTCCTCCAGCGCCGCTCCTGCCCGCACCAGCTCCTCGCGATTATCCGACGCGTGCCGGCGCTGGCCCGCTCGCACCGGCACGCGATCCAGATAAGGCGCGTAGCCGTAAAGCGCCTCCGAATCTTCAAGTACCGCACTGGCTTCCGGCGTCAGACAACGCGCGTCGCCGGGTCCGAGACCCACAACCGCGAGCTGCCCCGTCATGGCCGCTGCTCCCAGCCAGGGACAAGGACCACGGCGAAATACGGCGCCTCTTCATCCGGCTTGGCGGCAAGCGGCAGCATCTTGGCATCCGCCATGGTGCCACGCTCAACGTAGATGGCGCGATCGAGCCGCCCGCTGCACGCCAGCGCGCGGCGGAGCTTCGGCAGATGTCGGCCGACTTTCATCACCACGACCGCATCGGCATCGGCGAGCCGCCGCGCCAGTTCGGCTTCCGGCAGCGTCGCCGGCAACACGGTGAACACGTCGTCGCCCTGCGCGATCGGCAACCCGGCCGCCGACCAGCAACCCGACATGCCACTGACGCCGGCGACGATCTCGGCCGTGAAGCGCCCGGCGAGGCGCACGTGCAGGTGCATGTAGGAGCCGTAGAACAACGGATCGCCCTCTGACAGCACGACCACGGCGCGGCCGTCTTTCAGATGCGTTTCGATTTTTCCAGCGGCATCGTCATAAAACGTCGCAAGCGCGTCCCGATAGGCCTCACTGCAACTCGGCAGTTCAGTCGTGACCGGATAATAGAGCGGCAACTCAACAATGCCGGCGCGCAGATGCGGCGCCGCGATCGTGCGCGCGTGACCGGAATGTCCCGCCTTGGCAAAGAACGCCACCACGTCGGCGGCTCCCAGGATACGCGCGGCCTTGAGTGTCACGAGATCGGGATCGCCCGGCCCGACGCCGACGCCGATCAGTTTTCCCATCTCGGCGCTCACAGCCCCGCCCTCGCCAGCGCGTTGACGGCGGCGGCCGTCATGGCGCTGCCGCCCATGCGCCCGTGCACGGTCAGGAACGGCACGCCGTGTGAATTGGCGGCGAGCGCTTCCTTTGACTCCGCCGCACCGACGAAACCGACCGGAATGCCGAGGATCGCAGCCGGCTTCGGCGCGCCGGTGCCGATCAGGTCGAGCAAATGAAACAACGCGGTCGGCGCGTTGCCGATGGCGACGATGGCGCCGGCCAGACGATCGCCCCACAGCTCGATCGCCGCCGCCGTGCGCGTCGTATCATGTTGCGTGGCGAGTGCCGCAACGCCCGGATCGTTGAGCGTGCATACGACCTCATTGTTGGCCGGCAGCCGCGCGCGGGTGATGCCGCGTGCCACCATTTCGGCGTCGCACAGGATCGGCGCACCGGACGCGAGCGCGCCGCGCGCGGCGGCGACAAGATTGCCGCCGAATAGAATATTGGCCGCCGCCTCGACCACGCCGCAGGCGTGGATCATGCGCACCACGATGTCGGCCTCCTCGGCGGAAAAGCGCGACAGATCGGCTTCAGCGCGGATGATGGCGAACGACCGTTCATAGATCGCGGCGCCGTCGCGCAGATAAGGCTGGCGATCAGACATGATGCGCCCCGCCGGCCGACGCATGGGCATGCCGCGCAAGCACTGCGGGCAACTCGTCCTCCGTCACCGTTGCGAACGGAACATCGCGCGCTGTGCCGTCTGCAACGAGCTTGCAGCCTTCCGCGGTGCCGATCACCGTCAACGCCGCCGGCCCGGGATGCGCGCAGCCTTTGGCACAGCCGGACACATGGATCACGAATCCGGCGTTCAACAAGAGAGCGCAGTCAGCCGCAACGCGCGGAGCGAGTGCGCGCGCCGCAATCTGCGCAGAGGCACAAATCGGCGCACCCGCGCAGGCGATGACGAAGCGGCGCGGATCGTCGGCGCGCACAATAAAACCGAGCTGTTCGGCATCGGCGGCAAACGCGCCGAGCGCTTCGGCCGAGAATCCAATGAAGATCAGCGCGCAATCCGGAGCCGCGCGCAGTCCGGTTGCTCCTCTTGCGGCGGCGGCCCTCGTCAGATTTTCGAGCGAGGCTGCGTCAGCATGTCCGAAGGCGAGCCCGACGCCGCAGGCGAACAATCCATCGCGGTGCGGGTGCGTGCCGATCACGGACTTCCGCTCATTCCCGCGCAAGCGGGAAGCCAGTTCTGGGTCCGCACCGAGCAGCAACTCGCCGATTGCCGTGTGGAATTGACTGGACCCGGCATCCGCAAGCACGTCACGCGCGCGAGCATCGCGACCGCGCTCCGCAATGACCTCAAGCAGGCTAATGACTGCCGCTGCGCAATCTTCGGGAGCGATAAAGCCGATATGCTCGGCGTCGCCCACGCTGACCGCCAACACAGCGCGGCCATTTTTGAGTTCAGCAAGTAGTTTTATATCAGCCGAAAGCCCGTCGAGGGCCAATGCACCGCCACCGTCGACGGCGAGAGAAACCTTGGGTGCAAGCTTTACGGCCATCGCGTGCCTGGCCAACGCCCGGCGCACATCGGCCGCAAGTGCTTCCGCATCGAGAATTTCACCAGGATCGAGACCGGCGAGCGGATCGGCATGAACCGCGATGCCGTCTGCCGCCGCGATGCCGAGCGCCGCAACGGCGGTGGCAAAGCGTGGCGCAGATACCGGACTTAACCCGCGCGCCTGAATGCTGCCACGCGCGGTTATCTCAACAACACCGTTGCCATGCTCGCGGGCCGCCGCGCAGAGCGTCACGAATGCATCAAGCGACAGTGTGCCGACGGGCAGCAAGCGCACCAGCAATCCATCGCCGGTCTGCATCGGCGCCGACAATCCCGGGCAGGCGCCGCGGCGAAATGGAACATTCATGCCACGGCCTCCACGCACAGCGCCGCGAGGCCCGTGTCGACATCGTTACGGCGCGGATGCCAGAAGCCACGCCGTCGCGCAGCATTGAGCCGCGCCGCGATGGCGGCCGCCGCCTGCGGATTTTCGCGCAGCAGAAAGTCGCGCACGTCCGCGTCCGCCACATATGCTTCATACAACAGATCAAACAATTCGCCCGCCACTGCATCGGTGGTTTCGGCAAAGTTGACGAGCCGGTCGACGGTCTCGGCGAATTCGGCAGCGCCGCGCGGGCCGTGTCGCATCTGTCCGGCAATGAACCGCGGATTGATCGCTCGCGCGCGGACAATGCGGGCAAGTGCCGCCGACAGCGGACGCGCCCGTGGCCGTTGCGGATCGGTGACGTCGAGCATCACCAGATCGGCGGCGCGGCCGACGAGCCTTGCGGCCGACGCGAAGCCACCGACGAAGGCCGCGTCCTCGGCGCCTTCCAGCAGGTCGCGTCCGGGATCGTCGCTCGCATGCAACAGAACATCGGCGTGAGCGATGCGCTCGGCGAACGCGCCGGGCGCCGCCGCACCTTCCCCCGCGCCGCCGCCATAGCTGTGCGAGGCCGCCGCGAGATATGCGGCGCCGATCGCGTCGCGATCCGCGTCCCGGCCAAGCAAATCCTCCACACCCGCCCCGTAGGTTCCGGGTGCGTTGCCGAAAATGCGATCAAGCCGCGTACCGTTGGCGCGCCGCGCCGCGGCCAACGGATTTTCGCCTTCGTCTTCGTCGCGCGCCGCTACTGCCTGCACGGCGGCATCGAGCAACGCGATCTGCGCCGGGAAAAGATCGCGAAACAGGCCCGAAATGTGCCACGTGACATCGACCCGCGCGCGGCCCATCGCTCCGGTCGGCAGCACTTCGACGCCGGTGACGCGGCCGGTTGCCGGCTCCCAGATCGGCCGGCAGCCCATGAGCGCAAGGCCTTGCGCGATTTCCTCGCCGCCGGTGCGCAATGTGGCGCTGCCCCAGAGATCAACGACGATGGCGCGCGGCATCTCGCCATGCGTCTGCATATGCGCACGCACCACCTCGTCGGCGGCGAGCCGTCCAAGATCCATCGCGGTCTGTGTCGGCAGCGTGCGCGGATCGGCGGTGAACATGTTGCGCCCGGTCGGCAGCACGTCGCGGCGGCCGCGCGCCGGCGCACCGGCGGGCCCGGGCTTTACGCGGCGCCCGTCGAGTGCGGCCAGCATGGCCGCACGCTCGGAGTCAGCACTGGCGCGCCACGCCGGATCTTCGACGCGCTGCGGCGTGCTACCGTAAATGTGCAAGCCATCCTTTACCGCGAGGTCTTTTAGATCGCACAGCCAGGCGTCGATGCGGCGCAGCGCATCGTCGGCGCCGGCGAGGCCCGCTTCGCGCGCGAGCCCGGTGCGCTCCGCCGTCTCGACAATGAGGAGCGCGAGCCGCTCGCGGCGGCGGCGATCGAGACCGTCGGCCTGCGCATATTCGTCAATCAGGCGTTCAAGCTCGCGGGCATCGCCGGTTAGACCGGCGTTCGCCAGCGGCGACGGCAAATGGCCGATCGTCACCGCGGCAATGCGGCGCTTGGCCTGCGCGGCCTCGCCCGGATTGCTGACGATGAACGGATAGACCACCGGCAGCGGCCCGGTGACGATTTCCGGAAAGCAATCCGCCGTCAGCGCCACCGCCTTGCCGGGCAGCCATTCCAGCGTGCCGTGCGCCCCCATGTGAACGAGCGCATCGGCTTTGGCGACGTGCTGCAGCCAGAGTCCGAAGGCGACCAGCGCGTGGCGCGGCGGCAGCGAAGGATCGTGATAGTCGGCGCGGCGTTCCGCGCTGCGGCCGCGATCGGGCGGCAGCGCCACCCAGAGCTTGCCGAATTGCTTGGCGCGAAAGCGAAACACCCCATCGCGGCAGTCGGGATCGGCCGCCGGATCGCCCCAGGCTTCCCGCAGGCGCGAAACTGCCGCCTCAGGCACGCGCGCCAGCAATCTCTCGTACTGCGCCAAGCTCAGGATCGCTTCGCCGCCGGCAAGTGAGTTGAGCAACGCGCGCGAATTACTTGGTACATCGGCGACGCTGTACCCAGCCGGCGCCAGATCGCCGAGCAACGCCCGCACGCTCTCCGGCACGTCGAGCCCGACCGCGTAACCACTGCGTCCCGGCGCGCCCGGATAGTCGGGCATCAGCACCGCGATGCAGCGCTCACTGCGACGCAGGTTGCGCAACCGCACCAGCGACGCGATGCGGTCCGCGACCATCGAGACGCGATCGGCTTCGGGGCGGCTCGCAACAGCCGCGAAGGCAAGCGCGTCCTGCACCGGCAGCGTGTCCTTGAAAGCGCAGGCGCCGGCGAGAATGCGGCCATCAAGTTCGGGCAGCACCACATGCATGGCCAGATCGGCGGCGCCGAGCCCGCGCGGAGAGCCCTGCCACGCCGCGCGCCTCGTGGTGGCGCTGATGACCTGCAGGATCGGCACATCCGGCCCATCGAGCGCGGTTTCGCCGCCGGGATTGCCGGCCGCGAACGCCGTCATGGTGACGATCAACGCCGGATCGAGCCGCGCCAGCGCGCTGCGCAAGAACTCGGCCGCCGCCTCGTCCTTCAGACTCTGGAACAACGAGCGGCGCTGGCGCAAGTCCGCGCACCGCGAGCGCCTCATACAGCGCATCGACCGGCGCCGTGTCGGACGCGAGCAGCATGGCGCGATAGAAGATAATGGGGACGACGTTTCGTTTCTTACCCGCTTCAACAACCCGTGCCAAATCGACCGCACCCTCGCCCGGCAGATAGCCGGCGCAGCGCGGCACAGCCTGCGGCACGGAAACCGCCAGATCGCATCCGGCGTGACGCGCGAGACGGCGCAGCAGCGCGCGCAGGTTCTCGCGGCCGCCTTCGCGGAAATAACCGAGCAGGACATCAAGCTCATCGGCCGGCAGCGTCGACGCGACAGCCAGCCGCGCATCGTCGCGGTCCTCGCCGGGCAGCACCGCAAGGACGATACCGCGCTCGCGCGCCAGCACGGACAGCCGCTCGATGCCGTATGTCCACCAATCAAGACCGCCGAGCAGGCGGATCAGAATCACCTTGGCGTGCGCGCCGACCCGGTCGATCCACAGGTCGACCGACATCGGATGCCGCAACTCGCGCAGATGCGCGAGCCGCACACTCGGCAGGCCGTCGCGTTCCACGTCCCACGCGGCCGCAAGCCCCGAGAGATCGCTGTCGACGAACGACAGCACGGCGATGTCGCCCGGCGGCTGGCCGAGATCGACCGCTTCGACGAGATCGTCGAGCGTCGCCGAACTGGTCGTGAGCAGATGCATTAGGCGCCGACCAACGCGCGCGTCACCGCGGCGCGGTCGAGGCCTTTCAGTCCGATCACCACAAGCCGGCCCTCGCGCGCTTCGCCCATGCTCCACGGCCGGTCGAAATGATGGGTGACACGGGCGCCAACCGCCTGCAGCAGCAGGCGCAGCGGCTTGCCGGCCACCGGGACAAAACCCTTGACCCGCAGCACGTCGAACTTTTCCGGCAGCACGCCAATGCGTGCGGCCAGTAATGCCGGATCGGTAATCTCGCCGACCGGCACGACAAATGAATTGAAATCGTCGTGGTCGTGCTCCGCCTCGTCATCATGGTGGGTGCGGCGGTTGGCGATGTCGTCCTCGGTGCCGACGCCCAGCCCGAGCAGCAGCGCCGCGTCGACCTTGCCGTCGGCGACCGCGATCGTTTTCACGCTGCGCGGCAGCGCTCCGGAAATCGCCGCCTGCGCCTTGGCGATGCCCGCGTCGTCGAGCAAATCACGTTTGTTGAGCACGACCAGATCGGCGCAGGCGATCTGGTCCTCGAACACTTCCTCGACCGGGTCATCATGGGTGAGCGCCGTGTCGGCGGCGCGCTGCTGCGCCAACGCGTCGAGATCGGCCGACACCCGGCCATCGGCAAGCGCGGCGCCGTCGACCACGACCACGACGCCGTCGACAGTAACGCGGCTCTTGATCGCCGGCCAATGAAACGCCTGCACCAGCGGCTTTGGCAGCGCCAGGCCCGACGTCTCGATCACGATGTGCTCGACGCCCTCGCGCGACAGAATGGCGTCGAGCGCCGGCACGAATTCGTCGGCCACCGTGCAGCACAGGCAGCCGTTCGCCAGTTCGACGATGTTTTCCTCGGGGCATGCTTCATTGCCGCAGCCTCTGAGGATTTCGCCGTCGATGCCGACGTCGCCGAACTCGTTGACGATGACGGCGAGGCGGCGGCCCTGCGCGTTGGCGAGCACGTGGCGGATCAGCGTCGTTTTGCCGGCGCCGAGAAAGCCGGTGACGATGGTGCAAGGGACGCGCGCGAGCGAGCCGTTGATGGGTCGATTCATGGGTCGATCTCTGTGAAACCGATGGGAGGAACACGCGCGATCAGGCCGCGCTTCAATCTTTCCGGCCGGCCGCGCCACGGCAGAATGCCGTCCGCGGCGTTGGCCATCATGCGCGCGGCGACGATGAGCGCCTCCGCGCATGTCTCATCCAACCCGCCGAACACATAGGTCCACGAGCCGTTGGCGCGCAGCGCAGCGCTCGGCCCGCGCGAGCAATTGGCGAAGCATCGAAGGCGTCGAACTTCGACTTCGGTGCCTTCAGCCGCGCGCTCGGTTGCGTCGGCGAGCAGCTTGCCCGGGCGCGGCTCACGATCGGGCTCGCCGGCCTGACGGCAAGTGATGCAGACGTAGATGACCGGCGCCTTGCCGGATGCGGTGTCGCGATCGACGGCCATCGCTTCAGGCCCCGTCATGGCGACACCGGCGCCCGCTCGGCGACCGGCTGATCAAGACCCTGCCACCGGTAAAGCAGATACGAGATCGCCCAGCTTGAGAGAAAAATGCCGACCACCAGATAGCCGAAATTGGCGAGCCCGCTGTTGAGCGCGCCGATGGCATCCCAGAACGCGCCCTCGAGGCCGAGCTTGCCGGCGATCAGGCCAAGCGCCTCGACGCCGCCGATGACCAGCGCAACGAGAACGGAAATCGCCGTGATGGTGAGATTGTACCAGATTTTCCGAATCGGATTGAGGAAGGCCCAACCGTAGGCGCCGACCATCAGCACACTGTCAGTGGTGTCGACCAGCGTCATGCCGGCGGTGAACAGCGCCGGGAAGATCATCACGGTGCCGAAGCTCATGCCGCCGCTCGCCTGGCTCGCCGACACGGTGAACAGCGTGATCTCGGTCGCGGTGTCGAAGCCCAGGCCGAACAGAAAGCCGATCGGAAACATCTGCCAGCTGTGCGACACCATGCGAAACAGCGGCCGGAAAATGCGGGCCAGAAGACCGCGGCCGGCAAGCAGCGCATTGAGTTCATGCTCGGCGACCGGCTCGCCGCGCCGCGCCGCGCGAAAGCTTCGCCATACGCCGCGCAGGATGACGAGATTGATCACCGCGATGGCGAGCAGGAAAAACGCCGATGCGCCGGTGCCGATGACGCTGCCGATCGCCCGCAATTCGCCAAAGCGCCCGGCCAGCGCGAATGCCGCCGCGGCGATCCCGGCGACCGCCAGCGTGATGGCGAGTGAATGGCCGAGCGAGAAGAACAGGCCGACAGAGAACGGGTGCTTGCCCTCCTGCATCAGCTTGCGCACGACGTTGTCGATCGAGGCGATGTGATCGGCGTCGACCGCGTGCCGCAGCCCCAGCACATAGGCGAGCACCGCGGTGCCCAGCAGCGCCGGCCGGTCGGCCAGCACGATCACCGCCCACGCCCAGATCAGGGCGTTGGCGGCGAGCAGAAGGCCGTAGATGGCGGAGATCTTCGCGCGCCGATTGGCGGACGTGTCATCCGCCGCGATTTGCAGGATTCTAAGCACGATGGTCCTCGCGTGACCTGCAGTCTGCCAGCCGGCGCGAGCGAGGACCGAAAGCCCCCCACCCCTAACCTGGGGGTCTTTTGGATCATCCACCGGTACACCCCGACCGATGTTTGTCGCGTCGACCTCGGACCGACGGCAGGTCTCCTGGCTCGCGGATCGGCGCCTCGCCCTGCCTTCCCGGCGTAAACCAGTGGCGCGTGCGGACGAGACTACCCGCTCACAGTTGCGGGGGCAGCTGCGGATTAGGAACTGACGTTCCGCACCGCATTCCCTTTTCGCCCTCTGACGAGGGACCGTCGATGGGCTAACGATAGATTTCGGCGAGCCACGCTGTCAATCTACCGCAGCACTCTGTGCAACCTGATTTCAACGTGATGGCTCATTCACCGAAGCTCACCCTCGTTCTCGGCGGCGCCCGATCGGGCAAGAGCCGCTATGCGGAAGGTGTGCTTGCCGCATTGCCGCCGCCTTGGGCCTTCGTGGCAACGGCGGAGCCCGGCGACGAGGAAATGCGAACGCGCATTGCCGCGCATCGCGCGCGGCGCGGATCGTCGTGGCAGACCGTCGAGGCGCCGCATGAGCTCGCCGAGGCGGTGGTGCTGGCACAGCCAGCACCGGTTCTGGTCGATTGCCTGACATTATGGCTGTCGAACCTGATGCTCGCGGCGGTGAACATCGAAGCGGAAATCGCCCGGCTGGAGCGCGCGCTCGAGGCCGCGACCGCCCCGGTTGTCCTGGTCAGCAACGAAGTCGGCTCGGGGATCGTGCCGGAGCATCCCCTCGGCCGAATATTCCGCGACCAGCAGGGCACGCTCAACCAGCGGATCGCGGCGCGCGCCGATCGCGTCGTGCTCATGGTGGCAGGCTTGCCGCTCGCGGTAAAAGGGACGCTATGAACGACAACACCAATAAAGACGAAGCCGAGCGGCATCGCGCCAAGATGGCCAAGCGCAAGGCGGTGCAGGACGCCGAAGTCGCCGGCAAGACCATCGAAAAAGGCCTGCTGATCGTGCACACCGGCACCGGCAAGGGCAAATCCACCGCCGCGTTCGGTCTTGCGCTGCGCATGCTGGGCCGTGGCCATCGCATAGGCGTGGTGCAGTTCATCAAGGGCGCGTGGCACACGGCCGAGCGCGACGCGCTGCAAAAATTCGGCGAACAGGTGTCCTGGCACACGATGGGCGAAGGCTTCACCTGGGAAACGCAGGACCGCGCCCGCGATGTTGCGGCGGCGGAGCGCGCCTGGGCCAAGGCGCGCGAACTGATGGACGACCCGGAGTTTGCGCTGGTGATTCTCGACGAGCTCAACATCGCGCTGCGCTACGAGTATCTCAACCTCGCCACGGTGATTGCGGCGCTGACCGCGCGGCGGCCGAACCTGCATGTTGTCGTCACAGGCCGCAACGCTAAGCCGGAGCTGATCGCCGCCGCCGACCTTGTCACCGAGATGACACTGGTCAAGCATCATTTCGCCGCCGGCGTGAAGGCGCAGCCCGGCATCGAGTTCTAAAACATGCCGGCGCGCGCGCTGATGTTCCAGGGCACCGGCTCGGACGTGGGCAAATCGCTCATTGTCGCCGGGCTCGCCCGCGCGCTGACGCTGCGCGGCCTGAAAGTGCGGCCGTTCAAGCCGCAGAACATGTCGAACAATGCCGCGGTGACGACCGACGGCGGCGAGATCGGCCGGGCGCAAGCGCTCCAGGCGCGCGCCGCCCGCACGCCGCCAAGCGTGCATATGAATCCGGTGCTGCTCAAACCGCAGAGCGACATTGGCGCGCAAGTCGTGGTGCAGGGTCGTATCTACGCAAAAGGCGCCAGGGCCGCGGACTATCAGCAGATGAAAAGGGAGCTGCTGCCGTATGTACGCGACAGCTTCATGCGGCTTCGCGGCGAGGCCGATATCGTGCTGGTTGAAGGCGCCGGCAGCGCGTCCGAGGTCAATCTGCGCGACAACGACATCGCCAATATGGGCTTTGCCCGCGCCGCCGATGTCCCTGTCGTGCTGATCGGCGATATCGACCGCGGCGGCGTCATCGCGAGTTCTCGTTGGCACCAAGGCCGTGATCGCGCAGGAGGATGCGGCTTTAGTGTGCGGCTTCATCGTCAACAAATTTCGCGGCGATCCGGCGCTGTTTGCATCCGGCATGACGCGCATTGCGCAATTCACAGGATGGCAGGCGCTCGGACTCGTGCCGTACTTTGCTGATGCGCGGTTGCTGCCGGCCGAGGACGCGCTCGCGCTGGAGCAAAACCGGCCCGCGAAGCCGCAAGCGCGCATCCGCGTCGCCGTGCCGATCCTGCCGCACATCTCGAATTTCGACGATCTCGATCCGCTCGATGCCGAGCCCGCGGTCGATCTGGTCCGCGTCAAACCCGGCTCCGCGCTGCCGGGCGATGCCGATCTCATCATACTTCCAGGCGCCAAGGCGACGATCGCCGATCTCGCGGCGTTGCGCGCCACCGGTTTCGACATCGATATCGCCGCGCATGTACGCCGCGGCGGCTTCGTGCTCGGCCTGTGCGGCGGCTATCAGATGCTCGGACGCACGGTGGCGGATCCCGATGGCATCGAAGGTCCGCCCGGTAAGGTCGAAGGCCTTGGCCTGCTCGATGTCGACACCGTCCTGTCGGCTGACAAAAGCCTCGAACCGGTGCGTGGCGCGACCGCCGACGGCGCGCCGTTCGCCGGCTATGAAATGCACATCGGCGTCACCGATGGACCGGACCGCGCACGTCCGTTCGCACGCCTCGCCGACGGAACGCCCGAGGGCGCGACCGCACCCAACGGGCGCATCGCCGGCACCTATGTGCATGGTTTATTTGCCAATGATCTTCAGCGCGCGGCGTGGCTCAAGCGCCTCTCCGCCGGCCCGTCAGCCGTGGCCTATGACGACCTGATCGAACGCACGCTCGACGCGCTTGCCGCGCACCTCGCCGCGCATCTCGATCTTGAAAAGCTGCTTACGCTCGCACGATGAACCAGACAGCGGCGAGAGCGGAGACCAGCGCCAGCAGGATGGCATCGGTCCGGCGATAGAGCGCGAGCGCGCGGCGAATATCGGCTGCCGACGCGTCGCGCCGTCCCTGCCCCATCATCGCATCGTCGACCACAACGCCGCCGTAAACGCGCGGCCCGGCGAGCGCCAGGCCGAGCGCGCCCGCCATGGCGGCTTCCGGATAGCCGGCATTGGGTGAGCGGTGCTTCGGCGCATCGCGCACAACCGCGCCCCAGGCCGGCCCGGCCGCCGCATCGCCACCGAGCGCCGCCGCCGCGACGATCAGCACCGCGCTCAGCCGCGACGCCGGCAGGTTGACCAGATCGTCGAGCCGCGCCGCGGCCCAGCCGAACGCCTCGTGGCGCGGCGTACGATGGCCGATCATACTGTCCGCCGTGTTGATCGCCTTGTAGAGTGCCGCGCCAGGAAGCCCGCCAATGACCATCCACAGCACCGGCGCCACCACACCGTCGGAGAAATTCTCCGCCAGGCTCTCGATCGCGGCGCGCGCGACGCCGGCTTCGTCGAGCGCCGCGGTGTCGCGCCCGACGATATGGCCGACGGCACGTCGGCCGGCATCGATGCCGTCCTTCTCGAGCGCAAGCGCCACATCGGCGACATGGCGATACAGGCTGCGCTGTGCGATGAACGCGGACGCGGCAAGCGCGACGAGCAACAACCCAAGCGGCAGACGGAAAAGCGCGCTCTGCACGAGCAACGCAACCGCGCCGACGACCGCGCAAACGATCAACAGCGCCAATACACCGGCGCCACGGCGGCGCTCCGGCGTGTCGGTCTCGCGATTGAGCGAGCGGTCGAGTGAGGCGATAAGCCTGCCGATCCAGGTCACCGGATGGCCGACTGCGCGCAGCAACGCCTGCGGATAACCGACCGCGAGCTCGATCAGCATGGCGAAGACAGCAAGAAAGGGCGCGAAGGCGACCGGCATATTTGCGTTTAGCGGCGATACCGAGCCGCTCCTCCATGGCGGCGATGTTACCGCCGCCCGGCGCCTGTTTCCCGGCGCGCCGCAACCTTTCATCGACCTTTCGACCGGGATCAATCCTCATCCCTACCGGCTGCCACGTTTTCCGGCGGGTCTATTCGAACGCCTTCCGGCTTCGGCCGCAACCGCCGAACTTGCCGCCATCGCGGCGCGGGCTTACGGCGCGCCATCGGCGGCCCGCGTCGTACCGGCGCCCGGCACGCAGATTTTGCTGCCGCTCGTGGCTGGATTGGCGCGCCCGGGCCGTGCCGCCATCCTATCGCCGGCCTACGGCGAATTGACTCGCGTCGCTTCGCTCGCCGGACACAAGGTCACGGCCGTCTGCGACCTTGCCGCGGCAAGCAAAGCCCGGCTTGTCCTCGTCTGCAATCCGAATAATCCCGACGGCCGGCTGTTTGCCGCGGCCGACCTGATCGATCTCGCCAAGGATTTGCGCGCGCGCGGCGGCCTGCTGGTCGTTGACGAAGCCTTTATGGATGTCGGCCCGACGGGCGCGAGCATCGCGCCTGAACTTTCTCGCGGCAACATCGTCGTGCTGCGCTCATTCGGCAAATTTTTCGGGCTGGCCGGTCTGCGGCTCGGTTTCGCATTGGCGGCGCCACCGATCGCGGCGCGAATCTCCGGCATGCTTGGACCATGGGCCGTTTCAGGTCCCGCGCTCGCCGCAGGCGCCACCGCATTGGCCGATGCAGCGTGGATCGAGAAAGCAAGCCGCGGGCTCGCGAAAGCCGCCGCGCGGCTGGATGCGATGCTGGTCGCCAATGGTTTCGCGATCATCGGCGGAACGAGTTTGTTTCGTCTCGCGCGCACGCCGAAAGCAAACAAATTGTTTCGCCATCTGGGGCGCGCCGGCATTCTGGTGCGCATCTTCCCGGAGCAGTCCGAATGGGTCCGCTTCGGCCTGCCGGCAAACGAGTCCGCCTGGCGGCGATTGCAGAATGCGTTGGCCGCATTCAGGTCCGGCCGCTAGCGCTGGGCTTCCCTCTTTTACGCGATCCGACGCGTCCGTGATTTGCCGGGGCCGCGGGGTGAGCGGAGTCCGGGCGGCGCTTCACATGGTCGATAAAGGCCCGCAGCTTCGGCATCATTTGATGGCGGCTGGGATAATAGAGGAACACTCCTGGCGACGTCGGCGCGAATTTCTCCAGCACCGGCACGAGTTTTCCTGCTCCGATCGCGGTGGCGGCGACCGGCTGAGGGATTTGCGCCAGACCCACGCCTTCGATGGCCGCGCCAAGAAGCGTCGGAAAATCATTGGCAATGAAGGGGCCGGAAACAACTGCCTCGACGGTCTCATTGCCATTACGAAGAGACCAGGGCGCGATCGATCCGTTCGAGCGGCGCATGCGCAGGCAGGCGTGCTCACGCAAATCGCCGATGCGTTCCGGCCGTCCGCGCCGGCGCAGATAATCGGGGCTGCCGACAACCGCGAACGGGAACGGCCGCGTCAGCCGCACCGCGACCATATCGGCGGCGATGAACTGGCCGAGCCGGATGCCGGCGTCAAAACCCTCGGCCGCGAGATCGATCAGTTGCTCGCTGACGGCAACCTCGACCTGTATTTCGGGATAGGCCTCGCAGAAGGACGCGATCAGCGGCTCCAGCAGGATCGGCACTACCGCGCGCGGCACCGCGAGACGCAACAGTCCGGCCGGCCGCTGACCCAATCCGCGCGCGTCCTCGCTTGCGGCGACGAGTTCCTCGAAGGCGGGTTTTGCGCGCGACAGGAATTTCTCGCCGGCCTCGGTGAGGCCGACGCTGCGCGTGGTTCGGGTGAAGAGCGCCGCGCCGATCCGCGCCTCAAGGGTACGGACCGCCTGGCTCATCGCCGAGGGAGTGACGCCGAGCTCCGCGGCCGCGCGGCGAAAGCTGCGGTGCCGCGCCACGCTCAGGAACGCTTCGATACCGTCGAGGGCGCCCTGCCTGACTGTGAAGTTTTGCTTCATAGTCCATCAACATTATCGCAGATAGCGGCTCACGGAAAGCGGCCGTATGTCTCGGCGTCGTGAGGGGCCTGCAAACCGTGCAGCACCTGACAGGAGAATGTCCCATGTCGCCCGAAACCGTCTTCCGCATCCATCTCGTCTTCGGCTACGTCGCGTGGCTGTTGTGCTTCGGCGCCTATTTCTGGCCGAAGCTGCAGTCGATGGACCGCGTCGAAGCGCAGCGCGCCATTGCCACCTTGCACAGCTTCCGGTTTTTCGGGCTCGTCTTCATTCTTCCGGGCGTGACCGGCAATCTGCCGGCGGAATTTGCAAGCTTCGCCGCCTACGCCGATTTCGCGACCGGACTGCTGGCCATGCTGGCGCTGCTCACCGTGAGAATACGCCCGCTGTTCTGGCTGTTCGTCGTCGCCTTCAACACCGCGGGCGCCCTCGACATCATCGTCGATTACTACCACGCTATTCAGTTCGGCGTTGACGTCAACCCGGGGCAGTTTGGCGCCACCTACGTGATTCCAATCATCTACGTGCCGCTGCTCATGATCACCCACGCCGCCGCGTTCTATCTGCTGGCGCGCCGTCAAGGCGACGCCGCCCCGGCCGTTACGCGTGCAATGGCAACATCGTAGCCACTGGCGGCAAAAGCCTTGCCGTCGAAACCCGATGTAACCTGAGGCGATTTCGCACTAAGCTTCGCGCATGAGCGCAGCTTCACGGTCGCCGAGCACAAATCCTCGCGCGGAAGCAAGAGAGCCGGCCGGGTTCGATTCTCCATTTCGCGCCCGGCTCCGCGACCTTCTGCTGTGGCGCCGCGATGTCCGCCGCTTTCGCCGCGATCCATTGCCGGCCGGCGCCCTGGACGCGCTCATCGAGCTTGCATGCCTCGCGCCGTCGGTCGGCCTGAGCGAGCCGTGGCGTTTTGTCGTTGTCGACGATGCGGAACGGCGTGCCGCGATCCAACTCAATTTCGAATCCTGCAACGCCGCCGCCCTCGCCGCGCAGCAGAGCGAACGCGCCGGCCTCTACGCGCAACTCAAGCTCGCCGGCCTGGCCGAAGCGCCCTGCCATTTCGCCGTGTTCGCCGACGGCGAAACCGCGCAGGGTCACGGCCTCGGGCGCCGCACCATGCCGGAGATGGCCGAGTACTCGGCCGTTACCGCGGTCCACACCATCTGGCTTGCGGCGCGCGCGCAAGGCATCGGCATGGGCTGGGTGTCGATCCTCGACCCGCACGCCGTGGCACAAATTCTCGACGTGCCGCCCGCGTGGAAATTCATCGGCTATTTCTGTCTCGGCTATCCGCAGACCGACGGCACAATTCCGGAGCTGGAGCAAAGCGGCTGGGAACGCCGGCAAATGCCGGCGTCGGTCGTGGTCCGGCGCTGAAGATCTTTTTGGCGACGCGCATCAAGCTTAACGCCCGGAACCGCGGCTGTGCCAAAACAGGGCAGATAAGCTGGCACCTGCCTTGCTCTCCCGACTGTCGCTTGCCGCATCCTGCCGAATGCTGATCGCGGCAACAGTCGCCAATCTTGCCGCGCCACGCGACCAAACTGCTCGCGACGCGCGCAACGGGAGAGTGCCGTGTTAACTTTCACCTGTGCCAGAGCGCTACGCGTTTCGCGATTGACAATGTTTGCCGGCGCCGCGCTCGCGCTGCCGCTGATCGCACTGGCCGCCGCGCGTCCAGCGGAAGCGGCAGAAGTCAGGGTCGATGGCTGCGTCGGCACCTGGCACGCGGTCGGCTGCACCTCGATCTGGGCGCCGCTCGGCGATACCTACATCAGGAAGGTGCCGCAGCCGCGCGACGCGGCTGAACGGGCGCAGGCCAACGAAGAAGATCAGCGCTGGGTGGCGCGTTGCCGCCCGACACTGCGCCAGGACCGATATGGCGTCGCACGGTATCACTACGCCCGGCCTGGCTGCGAATTCGGCGTCGGCGAGTATTAGACCCGGCCGGCGGGGTGCGCGATTCCGAAACGCCCCGGCGGCTTCAGTACACTTCGGGAACATAAAGCTCGCGCGGAACCGGGTGGCGCATGTAGTCCGGTTTGTGCTCGCGCGCCGGCAACACGATCGGCTCATGGTGCACCGCCCCGTAGGGCACCTGGTGCAGAAGATGCTGCATGCAGTTGAGCCGCGCTCTTTTCTTGTCGACACCCTCGACCAGCCACCAGCGCGCTTCGGGAATGTGGGTCCGCTCCAGCATTTCTTCCTTGGCCTTGGTGTAAATTTCCCAGCGACGGCGTGATTCCAGGTCCATCGGGCTGAGCTTCCATTGCTTGAGCGGATCGTGGATGCGCATCAGAAAGCGCAAATTCTGCTCCTCGTCAGTGATCGAGAACCAGTATTTGACAAGAATAATCCCGGATCGCACGAGCATCCGCTCGAAATCTGGCACGGTGCGAAAGAACTCCTCGCAGTCGGCGTCCGAACAGAATCCCATGACGCGCTCGACGCCGGCGCGGTTGTACCAGCTCCGATCGAATAGAACGATTTCGCCACCCGCCGGAAGGTGCGCCGCGTAGCGCTGGAAATACCACTGTGAGCGCTCGCGTTCTGTAGGCGCCGACAGCGCCACGACCTTGCAGATGCGCGGATTGAGCCGCTGCGTTATCCGCTTGATGACGCCGCCTTTACCGGCGGCGTCGCGGCCCTCGAACAGGATGACCAGTTTGAGCTTCTGATGGGCCACCCAATCCTGAAGCTTGATCAGCTCCTTCTGCAGTCGCAGCAGTTCCTTGAAATAGGTGTGGCGGTCAAGGTCGTCCTGAGGCTTGGCGGCGGGAGCCTGCTTAAGCAGATCTGACAGTCTGTCGTCGTCGACTTCCAATTCGAGTTCCTCATCGACGGCATCCTCCATCTCGTCGTGTAAGCGCTCCTCGATCGCGCGAGCATCCGTCTGTTTCACGTCCATGTCCTGCACTCCAATGAGAGCGAGCTCTGTCCGATGGTGAGGCGCGGATATGACGGTGGTGCGACCATACTGAAGCGCGCGCTAGAAGGCCCGCAGTCGGCGCAGCAGCCAGTAGCTCGTCACCGCAGACGCACCGGCGATTGCCAGCGCCCACCAGGTGCCGCCGTCAGTGCTCTGGAACGGCAGGTCCTTGGTGTTCATGCCAAATATGCCCGTTACCAGCGTCGGCGGCAGCAGGCATGCGCTCAGAATTGACAGCGTGAACAGTCGCCGGTTGGTGATATCCGCCATCTTGCCGGTGACTTCCTCGAGCAGCAGTCGGGCGCGCTCGTATTGCGCACGGACCTCGTGATCGATGGAATCGAGCTTTTGCGCCAACGCATGGATTGCATGCGCGACTTTCACGTTCTCGGCGGCAATCCGCGGCTCGATACGGCGGAACAAGGCGGACAACTGGCCGAGTTGGCGGTGCATGCGCACGAGCTGCAATCGAAGCCGCCCGAGCGTGAGCCGCTCATCACCGAGTTCGTCACCCAGCAGCGCGCTTTCGATGTGGTCGAGCGCGTTCCCGATACTTTCCCCACGGCGGTCGATGGCATCGGCGAACTGATCGACGACGTCATCCAGGAAGGCGATCGGCGCTTGATAGCGCCGGCCGGCTTTTATCGAACGCCGCGTCAGTTCCAGCGCGTGCACCGGCGTGCGCCGCGAGGTGATCAACATGCGCTCCGTCATGCAGAAGCGCAGCCGCACCAGATCGTCACCGGTCCGGGCGAATTCCTGGTGCAGGTCGGGCAGGACACCCACGATTGCGCCGCCGAGTATGTCGAGCTGCAGATGCTCGTCGCCCCCGGTCAGCAGGTTCCGCGCGGTTTCCGAGATGGGCGCACGAGCGATCCAGCTGCGTGCCCGCACATCGGCGAGACCGACATGAATCCAGACCCAGCCGGTTGGATCGCCTAACGCCGCGTCGGCTTCTTCGCAGGGCAGTTCGACCGCGTTGCCGTCTTCCAGGAAGCGATATACCCAAACGATGCCGGAAGCCGGTGCGGCCGATGCCGCAGTTGCTTGTTCCGTATCCATGCGCGGTCCCCGCTGGCAAAAACCCGCAGCAGGTGACGATGCATTGCGTGACAGAACGATGACAGGGGTATCAAAACACGTTGCCGAACAGCCCCGTTGCCCGATCGGGGGCTAATCGACGTGTATTTTTGTGTCGCGGATGACTTTGCCCCATTTCGTCGAGTTAGCCTGGATTCTGCGTGGCGAAATTTTCGGGCGAAGAGGCGATCGAGTAGATGAAATTAGGATCGAGAAATTTTTTCCGGAACTCCGGATCGCCGAAGATCTTTTGCGTCTCCGCGTTCAATTTTTCCACGACGTCCCGTGGCGTGGCTTTCGGCGCAACGAGGCCGTACCACGACCCCGCCTGATAGCCCGGCAATCCGCTTTCGGCGAGTGTCGGTACATCGGGGAAGCGCGCGATCCGCTCCGCGGATCCAAATCCAAGCACCCGGAGCTTGCCGGCCTGCCAGGACTGCGCCACCAGGCCGATGCTGACGATCATCATCTGGATATGGCCGCCCAGAAGATCGACGATCGCCGGCGCCGCGCCGTGATAGTGCACCGGCGTGAACTTGGCGCCGGTCGTCTGCTCGATGAGGACGATGTTGAGGTGGCCGCTGGTCCCGATGCCGAACGTGCCGTAGTTGAGCGTGCCTGGCTTCTGCTTGCCGAGCGCGATGAGGTCGGCGAAGGTCTTCACCGGAACCGACGGGTGAACGACCAGGGCTTGCGGACTGATGCCGAGACCGGTGATCGGCGCGAAGTCGTTGATAGGATCGTATGGAAGCTTGCCGTGGGTGTAGGGATCGGTGACGAATGTCGCGTCCGCACTCACCAGAAGCGTGTAGCCGTCGGGAGGCGATTTTGCCACATACTCCACGCCGACCAGACCGCCGCCCGCAGGCTTGTTTTCAACGATAAAGGGGTGGCCCCAGGCCAGCGACAGATTTTGCGCGAGCGCGCGGGCCAGGATGTCGGTGATGCCGCCCGCCGAATACGGCACGATGATGCGAGCAGGCTTGCTCGGGTAGGCATCGGCGAACACAGGTCCCGCGCCGGCCACACCGTTCGCCAGCGTCGCCAGCAGAGCTGCCACCACATTGCGCTTCGTCATTTCGATCTGAAACAAGGTCTCATCTCCCAATAGCCCACGGGCACAACCGGCATAGCGGCGCCCCGACGGCGAATTTTTCACCGACCGGGAGACTTTCGCAGCCGGCAAGCGATCGCGCAACGCCCGGCGGCAAACGTCGTGTTGGGCTCCGCGATCGCTTATCGGGAGGTCAAATCAGATCGAGGTTTGCGGTCGGATGTCGACGGATGCGCGATGGCGCGCTCCGGCAAATCGTTCAGGCTGCTTGCAGCGTGGTTGCGATTTCAACCGCGCCGTTCGTCACGCGGAGATCGTCGCCATGGCCGGCGGTGACTGGACTGAAAAACACCGGTGCCCCCTCGCAGTCTCGGACCTCAAGCATCCAGCCGCGCCACTGTGCGTTTTCATCAAGGCTCAACTCTGAGGCAATGAGCTCCGCCAGGCAAAATGCATGTTCGGAGTCAGGAAATTGCCCCAGGCGATAAAGCTGTTCCGCTCCGGATGGGCTCGTCAGAATGAAAGAGTAATCGCGCATTGCGGCCCGTCATGACCCGTGTTCCCTTCGCCATGCTGTAACAGCATTGGATTTACCGCGCGTTGACGGAATATCTAAAAGTTTACCTATTTACCCCGCCGGAGGGGCCGAGCACCAAGCATCGCGTTCGTGCGCCCTGCATCCCGCGGGACATGAGCCGGGCCGCGCTCAATCGCACGGCGAGCTGCGATTGCGCCGCATTGCGGGCGAACGCAACCGCCACGTAAAACGATTCTCGTACGGGGGAACGAGAGGTGACGGGCTTAGCTCTACGAATTCGATCGATATTGCCTCGATCTGCATGGCAGCACGGCGCCCCTCAGGCCGGATGGTCCGCCCCAAGCGGACCACATTCCGCGCGGGAGCAAAGCTGCAATGCATAGTGACCCAACGAGCCTCGGCATCGCGACGCTGGGGCTACTCGTTGCCGGCATCATCAAAGGCGCAACGGGACTTGGCTATGCATCGTGCGCGTTGCCATTCCTGGCGATGGCAATGGGACTGAAGCAGGCAATCGCGCTGGTGATGTTGCCTGCATTGGCCAGCAACTTCCTGATCATCTGTATCACCCCGCATCGCATCGAGACACTACGGCGTTTTTGGCCGCTTTATATTGCGGCGATCCCCGGCATCTTCGCCGGCATCTATCTGCTCGTTTGGTTCGGCCAAAGAGTCCCGACCATGAGTTTGGGGATATTGATCATCGCCTATGCGGCTTATTCGATCGTGCGACCGTCGCTGCAGGTTCCCAAGGAACTTGAATTGCCTTTGCAGGTTCCCGTCGGGCTCATCAACGGCTTTCTCACAGGCCTGACCGGATCGCAGGTGCTGCCATTCCTGCCCTACATACTTGGCTTGAACCTGGATCCAGACCGCACCACCCAGGCAATTAATCTGGCGATCACCATATGGTCCGGCGTCATGCTGATTGCACTGTACCAATCGGGTGTCGGGACGACCGGCTCTTTCGTTGCCTCCGTTCTGGCGCTTGGCCCGGCGCTTCTTGGCATTTACCTGGGGTCGATTTTTCGCTCCAAAATCCCGGCGCAGCATTACAGGCTCATCGTTCAGGTGGTGCTCGGCTTCCTGGGCGTGAGCCTCGTCGCAAAGCAACTCTACTGAGGAGCGCCGCCGGATGTTTTGTGATGGAAATATGACATTAACAGTTCCCAAGTACGGTTCCGCGAGGCCGTCCCGCGCCACAGCCGCAAAGTTGCACTGCTACACAAGTCATTAATATTAGAGGTCGCACACCAGCCGCCGAGCCTTCGACAAATTAAAACGTTCCGATCGTCTTCAATAAATCATTTCCATACCCGAATGATTTTGGTTTCTATCGCAATATATTAACAAGGCCCTTGCCATACCTTTCCTCCGACGGACGGGACAGTATGAGCAAGAACACTCTACATATCCTTCGACTTCCAAAATTGCTGGCGGAGCATCGCAGCTCGGCGCTCTTCGGCGTCGTCGTCATCGCGATGCTTTGGGCCGGCATTTTTTTCAAATATGCAGAGGACCGCAACAACGACTTGTTACAGGCGCGCCAGACCGCTCACAGCTTTTCGATGGTCTTCGAGGAGAATGTCATCCGCTCGATCGACGAACTCGATACGACGCTCCTCTATTTTCGCCGGCAAATCGAGGACGCCGGTCCATCTCCGGATTACAATAAGATCCTGCACAAGATTGACGTCCCTCACGATATCGTTGTCCAGGTCGGGATCATCGATTCCAAGGGCATGATGCGCGCGTCAACCGCCGGCAAGCAGCCGGCGCCCGTGCTGGACCTTCATGATCGCGACCATTTTCAGGCACAGCTGCATGCCACGGGAGACCATCTGTTCATCAGTCGTCCGGTGATCGGCCGCGCGAGCCGCGAGTGGTCCATTCAACTCTCTCGTCGCATTTCCTACGACGGGAAATTCGGCGGTGCTGTGGTTGCGTCGCTTAATCCGGACCATTTCACGAAGTTCTACACGCGCGTCGATCTGCCATTTTCCGAGTCCATCGCTCTCATAGGCGAAGACGGGATCGTCAGAGCGGCCGGCGGCGTGACAAAGGACCACCGAATGGGGGAGGACATTCGTGGCACTCCCCTGTTTACCGCGATGCGTGCTGGCGGGAACAGGACGTTTGAACTCAGCGACGCGCAGAATTCCCCCACCCGAATTGTCACCCTCCGCAAAGTAGGCAGCCTGCCGTTATGGGTGATGGTCAGCCTGAACAAGGCTGAGGTTCTTGCCGATTCCATGCGCGGCTTCCTCGTCGCGGCGATCGGCGCCCTGGTGCTGACACTGCTTATCCTTGGCGCCATGGAATTCATGCTCCGTACCGAAGAGGGCGCGCGCCAAAAATCCAAGCAGCTCGAGACGACGTCCCGGGCCATGGCGAGACTTGCATCTGAAGATGCGCTGACTGGCCTGCTCAATCGCCGCGGCTTCCAGGACGCCTTGGAACACGCCACCGAACGGGAAGAGCCGCGACGGGAAAATATCGCTTATGCGGTACTTTTCCTCGACTTGGACCGTTTCAAGATTATCAACGACACCCTCGGCCATCGGGTCGGCGATCTCCTCTTGATAGGCGTTGGCGAACGATTACGGGCATCGTTGGGCCCGAACGATGTGCTCGCCCGGCTTGGCGGGGATGAGTTTGCCGTCATGGCGGTGGACCATGTTGGAATGGCAGGGATTGCGAACCTCGCCTCGCGGCTGAGCGAGTTGATTCGGAAACCGTTCGGCCTGGCAGGTCATCGCGTCCAAACGTCAATCAGCATCGGCATAGCGCTTGCTCCTTCCGATGGACGAACTCCGGATGACCTCCTGGCCGCCGCCGACCTGGCGCTCTATGCCACAAAAAAGTCGGGCCCCAACGGATACCAGTTTTATCGGCCCGCCATGACGGAAGAAATGTCGGAGCGGCGGCAAATCGAGGCCGATCTGCGTGACGCGCTCGACAGGGATGAGTTGCAACTGCACTATCAGCCTATCGTCAGCTTGCATGACAAAAAAGTGCACGGCTACGAGGCGCTGGCAAGGTGGAAGCACGCACAGAGAGGCTTTGTGCCTCCTGCGACCTTCATACCTATCGCTGAAGATACCGGCCTGATGGTCAAGCTCGGCGAGTGGGCGCTGAACACGGCTTGTCGCCAGATCGCGACACTCCCTCATGACATTCGCGTCTCGGTGAACCTGTCACCGGCGCAATTCACCAGCGGCGATCTTGTGAACACCGTAGAGCGAGCGCTGAAAACAAGCGGCTTGGCGCCAAATCGTCTCGAGCTGGAGATCACAGAGCGGTTGCTGCTTGAGAGTAGTACGCCAACTTTATCCATCCTGAAGGAACTCGATCGGCTCGGGGTTACAATTGCACTTGACGATTTCGGCAGCGGCTATTCGTCGCTCAGCTATTTGCGCAAGTTCCCGCTCGACAAAGTAAAGATCGATCGCAGTTTCATCACCGATCTCGATCACCAGGGGGAGCAAATAGCCATTATCCAGGGTGTGGTGAGTATCGTACGCGCCCTCGGGATGAACCTGACCGCGGAAGGCGTCGAAACTGAAAATCAGAGTGATGTTTTGCGCGCGCTTGGGTGCGATGACGCGCAAGGATACCTCTTTGGCAAGCCCATGCCCTTCGAGGATATCGTGGCAATGAACCGCAAGGCTTCTGTTCGGGCGGCGACAGCCGCCTAGCTTCTCTTCCGATCTGTCAGGCAAGGCATATTACCGACGGGCGGAAGCAGCGACTGCTTCCGGCAAGTCGTTCTAGTGGTCCGATTCTAACATTCGCATCCCGTTTCGGCACCCCATTATGCGAATGTTAGAATCAAAGGACCACTAGCAACTATAAGTGCTAGTGGAGCTTTTGGATTTGACATTCGCTAGCGGAGTGTGCGGCTGGGTGGGTAGCGAATGTCAAATCCGCTCCACTAGTATAGACCGTCGACCACGCCGCTGATGAGGTTGGCGTCCCGCAGCCTGGCCGAAAGCTCGACGCTGGTCCGGCGGATCGGCAAAAGCTTATCGTGGATACCGGCAATCACGGCCAATAATTCTCGCCGCAGATGGAGTGCCTCTTCGGTTGTGACCGGCTCAAATGCGATTTGGCTTCCAATCGGTACCCTGCCAAGCGCGGGAAGATCGGCCGAGATGACTGTCGCGATTTTCGGATATCCGCCCGTTGTTTGACGATCGGGGAGCAGCACGATCAACTGTCCGCTGCCGGTCACCTGGATCGATCCGGTCGCGGTGCCATCGGACGTGAAAGCGGCTTCGCTGGCTTGGGTGACCGGAGGACCTTTCAACCGCATACCGATGCGATCCGAATCGGTGGAAACGACGAAGTTGCTGCCAAGGAACGTACTGAGCGCGTCATCCGGGAAATAGTCGTGTTGCGGACCAAGAACGACGCGCAAGCGCTGTGGCGGACCAACATCAAGCCCGTCAAGCCGATAATCGTCCCGGTCAGTCGCTCGCACGTTGTGCAGCGGCAGTTGGTCGTCGGCCATCAAGGCACGTCCGTGCCAGCCTCCGAAACGGCCGCGCGTGTCGGTTGAGACGCTGCCGAGTGCAGGCGCTATATCGAAGCCACCCTCGACTGCAATGTACAGAACGGCTCCGCGGGAGAGCGAACCGACACGGACGACCTCGCCGCGTCGCAGCCGGATGCTTCGCGGAGGCCTTATCTTTCGGCCGATGACGGCGGTCGCGTCAGGCAATACTTCGACCGTTGCGTGAGCGCCAACGAAGGCAAACCTCACTTCCTCGGCCTCGACCGCGAGGGTCGGACCCACATAAGCGGCTTCGAGCGCGCCCATTCCGGGCGGATTGCCCACAAGGGCATTTGCTGCACGAAGGCTAACGGGGTCAAGCGCACCGCTGACGCTGATACCGAAACGCTGATAGCCGGGCCGGCCGAGGTCTTGAATGGTCGTACGCAAGCCTGGTTTGAGCACGCGTAGCGTCGGGATCATGTTGCTTCTTCTGTGATTTCGCCAACGGGCATGATGTTCAACTTGCCGGATGCGGACTGAGCCGAGAGCTGCTCGTATTCATCGAGCGACACCGGTGCAAAATTGACCTTGTCGCCAGCCGCAAGCAGCGCCTCCGGATGAGGCCGCCATCGAAGAAACGATATCGGCGACCGTCCGATCAGATGCCAACCTGACGGCGTTTCCAGCGGGATGATGCAAGTCATCGTCGTCGCGATGGCCAGGGATCCCGCTGGAACCTTAAGTCGTGGCGTGGGCAGCCGTGGCAGGACCAGTGCTGCGGGCAGGTCGCCCAGATAGGCCATGCCCGGGAGAAAGCCGAGCATATAGACATGATACGTTACAGCACTATGAGCCTCGATGACCTGAGCCGGTGACAGCCCAGTGCGCATCGCGACTTGGTCGAGGTCAGGTGCGACTCGTACGTCGTAGCACACGGGCAAATGCCACGTCCGGCCGGACACCTGCCGAAACTGCAAGTCTCGCATCAACTTGACGATGTGCGCGGTGAGCGAAGAAGCAGGAAGGGAGAGCGGGTCGAAGTGCAGCATCAACGACCGGAACGTCGGCACATACTCGATCAGCCCTTCGATGGGATCCTGATTCAAGCGATGAGCGAGTGCCAGGACCTGCGAATTGATGTTTCGATCAATCGAGTCGCCAAACTCGATTACGATTGCGGTGTCGCCGGCAGGCAATATTCTGTAGGCGCCGGTGTGCGCCTTGGCATTGAAATGCATCGCTCCCGGGCGCGCTTCGGCGGAACGCGGCTCGTCCGCAGGGCGGTCTCGCTCCGGCATGATTACTGGCCTCGGGATGTCGACGCTGAGTCGGAGATAGCACCACCATATGCGCGGCAGGACGTGAAGGGCGCCTGTTGTCCAGGCCGTCAATTTCCACTGACACGATGTCCGGCGACGCCAGCAAGGCGCGTCGAAAAGCGGGTCTCAGGCGGCGTCAAAAGGCACTCGGCTCATGTCCGCCTTTGCGAGGCGGACATGAGCCGGGCTTTTCGTCAGAAATCGCGTACGTGACGGCGGTGCGCGAGCGTGCGCTGCCGTGTTACTGCGCCGGGCTGCCCGAGCGCGCTGTCGTTTCCGGATGTCGCTTGGCGGCGCTCGAACCTGACGGCGACATCTTGGCGGGCAAGAAGTGAGCGTACTTCGCCACGACTTTCGGATCGAGCTGTTTAAGGGAAGAGTCCGGCAGGCGGTGCCATATCTCATCCTTGCCGAACAGCGCGATGCCGAGATAGCCGCGCACTGTCAGCGTCTGGCCGTCGGGGCTGACCTTCATCAGGGCGTGATAAATGGTGCCGTCGCGCGGATCGAGAATATTGCCTTCCTTGTAGTTCAAGCCGTTGCGTTTCATGTCCCTGATCAGCGGCAGGCCAAGCATCGGCTCATCCTTGCGGTCGTCCTTGCAGGCCGAGCAGACCTCGTCAGGCTTGTCGCCCGGCCGCAATGTGAACTTGGCGATGACGCCCTCGTAGAGACCGTTTTGCTCGAAAAACAAAAACCAGCCGACCGACTTGCCGGTGTCCTCATCGGTCTTCTGCCACAGCCCTGTCACAGATGGCTCGGCGGCGGTGGCGGACGTGACGGCAAACAGCAACGCAACAGCCGCCAATGCGAAAATTCGAAAATGCGCGATCATCGGGCCTCCGTTCCTCACTCTTTGGCCGAATCAAAATCAAATCCTTCGTGACTTATACTAATCGCGCCACAATGAGGAGATTTGACGACGCATTTTCGGCTATCGCCTGGCAGAGGCGGGCAAAAAGTTCCGCGTTTTCAGAGGCTTGATAGTTCGGACGCGGCGCCGCCATTGGCTGCTGCAGCCACCCGCCCGTCCTAGGCTTGTTCCGCCTGCAACTGGGCCAATATCTGCGTGACGATCTCGCGCGGCCGCGGCTCGATCGACGCGACGATCGGATGCTCGTCGGGGCCGGGCTCTTCCAGCGCCTCGAACTGGCTCTCGAGCAGGCTTGTCGGCATGAAATGTTCGTGCCGTGTGGCGACACGGCGGCCGATCAGTTCGATATCGCCTTTGAGATAAACCAGCCGCACGTCGGGCCGGTTGCCGATGATGACAGCGCGATAACGGCGCTTGAGCGCCGAGCAGGCAATGACCACATGGTCGCCCGCAAGCCGCGCCTGGTCGATGAAATCCGCAATAGCGATGAGCCACGGCGCGCGATCTTCGTCGGTCAGCGGGATGCCGGCGTGCATCTTGTCGATATTGCGCGCTGGATGAAACCAGTCGCCGTCCTCGAAATCCCAGCGTAACGCCAGCGCCAACTGGCTGCCGACCGTGGATTTACCGCTCCCGGAAACGCCCATGACCACGAGCACCGAAGGCAACCCCGCTGCATCGATCGCGCCCGTGCGTGGCCGAGTGCCCATCGCCAGATCTGATTGCCTCATATCCATTATCCAAACTCCACCGGGCGCCGCGAACGCCGTTCATACGATCGCCCGCCACTGCTGCCCGCCGTGCAAAAAGAGACGCTGTGCCGCGTCGGGCCCATCGCTGCCGGCCGCGTAGGTGCACAGATCGCGTCCGGCCGCCTCCTGCCAGGCATTGAGAATTGGATCGACAGCACGCCAGCCCGCCTCGATATCGATGGCGCGCTGAAACAGCATTTGATCGGCGGTCATGCAGTCGTAGATCAGCGTTTCGTAGCCGGTCGAGGGAGCGGCATCGAAATAGTCCTCGTATTTGAAATTCATCCGTACGTTTTCGATACGGATTTCAGGCCCGGGAATCTTGGCGTTGAAATGCAGCGCCGCCCCTTCGTCGGGCTGGATGCGGAGCACCAGAAGATTCTGCGCCAGATTGTCGACCGGCATGTCGCGAAACAGCGCAAGCGGCGCGCTCTTAAATCGGATGGCGATCTCTGTCTTGCGCGCGCCGAGCGCCTTTCCGGTGCGCAGATAGAACGGCACGCCGGCCCAGCGCCAGTTGTCGATTGCAAGCCGCATGGCGACATAGGTTTCGGTGACGCTCTGCGGCGAAACCCCGGCCGCGGCGCGATAGTCGGGAACCTCCTTGCCGCGCACGCGTCCGGCGACGTACTGGCCACGCACCACGTCGGCGAACGCGTTCTCGCGCGTCAGCGGATGGATCGCCTCGATGGCCTTGAGCTTCTCGGTACGCACCGAGAGGGCATCGAAGCAACTCGGCGGCTCCATCGCGGTCAACGAAAGAAGCTGGAACAGATGGTTAGGCACCATGTCGCGCAGCGCGCCGGTGTGATCGTAAAGCTTGCCGCGGTTTTCCACCGACACCGTCTCGGCCACGGTGATCTGCACGTGGTCGATGTGGTGTCGGTTCCAGATCGGCTCGAACATGCCATTGGCAAAGCGCAGCACCATGATGTTCTGCACGGTTTCCTTGCCGAGGTAGTGATCGATCCGGTAGATCTGTGGCTCCGCGAAGAAGCGCAGCAATTCCGCGTTCAGCGCGCAGGCCGATTTCAGATCGAAGCCGAATGGCTTCTCGATGATCAATCGCCGCCACGCGCCATTATCCTCGTTGGCGAGGCCCGCCTCGCCGAGGTAGCGCGCAACGGGTGCGAACAATTCCGGCGGCGTCGCAAGATAAAACAGGGCGTTGTCCTGCGTGCCGGCGCTGTGGCCGAGATCGGCGACCTGACGTTTGAGCTCCGCATAAGTTGCCGCGTCGTCGAAATCGCCGCGCACATAACGGCAATGGCGCAAGAGCGCATCGAGCGTCTTCTCCTCGACGCCGTCGGTGGCGAATTCCTTGAGCGCTGAGCGCATGCGATCGCGGAATTCGTCTCCGGACCACGGCGCGCGGGCGACGCCAACGAGCGCGAACCCATCGGGCAACAGCTTGCCGGCCGCGAGATTATAGAGCGCCTGAAGCAACAGCCGTTTTGTCAGATCGCCGGCCGCGCCGAAGATCACGAACGCACACGGGTCAGCGGGACGCGGCGCACGTCCGGTCGTGGCGGCAATGCCGGGCGTGGCGATGTCCATGCTCAGGACCCTTTCGCTTCAATATGCCCCCCAAAACCCTTGCGCATCGCCGACAACAGCCGGTCGGCAAAGCCGTGGTCGTCGCGCGAGCGAAAGCGCGCGTAGAGCGCCGCCGAGAGCACGGTCGCCGGCACCGCCTCCTCGATCGCCGCCATCACGGTCCAGCGGCCTTCGCCGGAATCCGCAACCGTGCCGGTAAACTGCTCGAGCTTCGGATCGCCCGCCAGCGCAATGGCGCTGAGATCAAGGAGCCACGACGAAATTACGCTGCCGCGCCGCCACACTTCGGCGATGTCGGCGACATCGAGATCGAAGCGTTCGTCCGGCGGACGCGCGTCGGCGGTGGCGCCCTTGAGAATGGCGAAGCCTTCGGCGTAGGCCTGCATCATGCCGTATTCGATGCCGTTGTGGATCATCTTGACGAAATGGCCGGCGCCGCAGGGACCGCAATGCATGTAGCCGCGTTCCGGCCGCGGATCGCGGCCGTCGCGGCCGGCGGTGCGCTCGATGTTGCCGAGGCCCGGCGCGAGCGCGGAGAAGATCGGATCGAGATGATCGACGACCTTTTTGTCGCCGCCGATCATCAGGCAATAACCGCGGTCGAGCCCCCATACCCCGCCGCTGGTGCCGGCGTCGACGTAGTGGATGCCCTTTTCCTTGAGCGATCGCGCCCGGCGCACATCGTCCTTGTAGAAGCTGTTGCCGCCGTCGATGACGATGTCCCCGGATTGAAGCACGCCGCGCAGTTCCGTGACCGCATCCTCGGTCGCTTCGCCCGCGGGCAGCATCAGCCAGATTGCGCGCGGCGCTGAGAGCTTTGCCGCCAAATCCTTAAGTCCGCCGCTGCCGCCGGCACCCGTCTTGGTCAGCGCCGCAACCGCATCGGGATTGCGGTCATAGACGACGCACGAATGGCCGTGATGCTGCAACCGCTGCACAATGTTGCCGCCCATGCGGCCGAGACCGACAACGCCGAGCTGCATGCGCCTACCTCATTGTAACGCCGCGTGCGCCGCGTCGGTGAGCGCAGCGATGCCGGCATCGAGATCATGGGAAACGTGCGCGCGCAGGACGCGGCGGCCGCGTTCAGCCAGCACGCGCAGATCGCCGCGCGCCTGCGCGGCCTTGATCACGCCAAAGCTCGCCTTGCGGCCCGGAATATTCACGTCGGCGGCGCCGTCCGCGGTGATTTGCAGAAACACCCCGGAATTCGGCCCGCCCTTGTAGGCCTGACCGGTCGAATGCAGGTAGCGCGGACCGAATTGCAGGCAGGTGGCGACGCGTTTGCCGTCGCGCACCGCCAGGCGCAGCGCCTCCAGCGCGCGGATATGGGCATCGTCGCGTTCCAGATAGGCCAGCACGGCAAAATAATCGCCATCGTGCAGGCGATTGAACTGCGCGCGCAGCCAGCTCTCCAGCGTGGAGTTGGCGCCGGCCTGCCGCAACGCCTGCGCATTGCGTTCATCGGTATAGAGCGCGACGCCGTTTTGTTTGAACACCGGCTTGTCCGGAGCAAGCGCGCCGCTCTTCTCATAAGCATCCGTCAGCTCGCGCGCCGCTACCTTGGCGGCCTCGACGTCCGGCTGGTCGAATGGATTGATGCCGATGATCGCGCCCGCAACCGCGGTGGCAAACTCGAAGCGGAAGAATTCCTGCCCAAGATTTTTCCTGGAAGTCACGCCGATTCGCACCACAGGCTGCCCGGCCTTTTCCAGCGCATCGATAGCTCTGTCCTGCGCGGCGTCGGGTTGAGCGGCGTCGCGCACGTAAATGAATTGCCGGTGCGCGTCATAAACGGACGGCGCGCCGAGCGGCTCGTCCGCGATCGGGATCACGCCCTTGCCATGTTTGCCGGTTGACTCGGCGAGAAGCTGCTCGGCCCAGGCGCCAAACGACGCGAACGGGGGCGACGACACGATCGTCACCTTGTCGCGGCCGTGCTGCGCCAAAACGCCGATCGTGAGCCCGAGCCCAACGCCGGGATTTTGCGCCGGCGGCACTTCGGGGCCGCAGGAACGCGCCATGAGCCGCGCCGATTCCAAAAACCCCTGTACGTCGTGACCAGCCGCCGCGAGCGGCACCATGCCGAATGCAGACAGCACCGAATAACGGCCGCCAATGCTGGGTATGCCGTGGAACACACGATGAAAACCGCGTTCGCCGGCCACTTTCTCAAGCGCCGAGCCCGGATCGGTGATGGCTACGAAATGACGGGCGGCATCCCTGGCGCCGATGACGTCAGCGGCTTTCTTCAGGAAATACTCCATCAGCACGTTCGGTTCGAGCGTGGTGCCGGATTTGCTGGAAACGATGAACAGCGTACGCGCCAAATCGATCTTTTGCTCGAAACTCGTCACCTGCGCCGGATCGGTGGAGTTGAGAACGTGCAGCTTCGGATAGCCGGGCGCCGATCCGAGCGTCGTCGCCAACACCTCGGGGCCCAGGCTTGAGCCGCCCATGCCGAGCAGCAGTGCGTCACGGAAGCCCTGCGCTTTAACCTCGGCGGCGAACTCGTGGAGGGCCGGCATGTCGCGCAATTGCGCATCGATCACGTCGAGCCAGCCGAGCCAATCGCCTTCGCCGCTCCCCGTCCACAGCGTCGCGTCTTCGTTCCAAAGCCGGTGAATAGTTGCCTTCTTGCGCCAGGACTCCGCCGCGTCCTTGACCGCTTTCTTGAGCGTGTCGGGAAGCGCCAAGGCCTGCTCGTCGTGTGCTGCACCAAGCATCCGGTGGCGCTTTTCGGCAAGCGCACCGTGGAGCTTGTCGAACGAGTCGCAGAACAGCGTCACGCCTTCGGCTTCAAGCGTAGCGGTGACGCTGTCGAGCGAGATGCCGGCGCGATCGAGCGCGCCCAGCGTCGCTTGCGCGGCACCTACGTCCGCCGTCACCGTCTCGCGCACCGTGCCGTGGTCGCGGAACGCGTCCATGGTCTTTTCCGGCATGGTGTTGACGGTCTCGGGGCCGATCAGTTCTTCGACGTAGAGCACATCGCTGTAGGCCGGATTTTTGGTCCCGGTCGATGCCCACAACAACTGCTGCGGCCGCGCGCCGTGTTTCTTCAGGCGCTCCCAGCGCTCGCCGGCGAACAGCCGTTGCCAGTCTCGGTACGCGAGTTTGGCGTTGGCGATTGCGGCCTTGCCGCGCAACGCTTCGAGCCGGCCACGCTCGGCCGGGTTCGGCGCGCGCGCGGCGGCTTCGTCCAAGAGCTTGTCGACCGCGGTATCGATGCGGCTGACGAAGAAGCTCGCCACGCTGGCGATACGATCGATCGGCTTACCGGCGGCGACGCGCTGTTCGAGCGCACTCAAATACGCCTCGACAACATCCTGGTAGCGGCTCTGCGAGAACAACAGCGTGATATTGACGTTGAGACCCTCGGCGAGAAGATGCTGGATCGCCGGAATGCCGGGCTTGGTGGCGGGCACCTTGATGAAAATATTGGGGCGCCTGACCGCCGCCCACAGCCGCCGCGCCTCTTCCATCGTCGCGCCGGTGTCCATCGCCAGATACGGCGACACTTCGAGGCTGACGAAACCGTGCCGCCCCTCGGTGCGGTCATAGAGCGGCCGCAACATGTCGGCGGCGGCGGCGATGTCGGCGGTGGCGATGCGCTCATAGATCGTGCTCACTGACGCGCCGTTCTCGGTGACCATCCGGCCGATCGCGGAGTCATAGGTCTCCGTCTCGCCGATCGCCTTTTCGAATATCGACGGATTCGACGTGATGCCGGCGAGACCGTCCCGGTCGATCAGTTGTTGCAGATGACCGTTCTGAATGATCTCGCGCGACAGAAAGTCGAGCCAGACGGCCTGGCCCTTTTCTGCAAGCGCCCGCAACGGGTTCATGGCTGTTTCCATTTTGCGATCTGCGCCTTCGCGGCGGCAGCGACATTGTCCACGGTAAAACCGAAAGCGTTCATCAGATCCTTAATCGGCGCCGACGCGCCGAAATGATCCAACCCGACCATGCCGCCGTCCGCGCCCACATAGCGCTCCCAGCCGCGCGTCGAACCGGTCTCCACCGAGACGCGCGCCTTGACGGCCGGCGGCAACACGCTTTGCCGATACGCTTCATCCTGCCGGTCGAACAACTGCCACGACGGCAGGCTCACCACGCGCGCCGCGATATTCTGGCCAGCGAGATTTTCGGCGGCGGCCACGCATAACGCGATTTCGCTGCCGGTGCCGATCAGGATCACGTCGGGCCGGGCATTCGGCGGATCGAACAAAACATAACCGCCGCGCGCCAGTCCCGAGGCGTGAGCGTAGCGGGTGCGGTCGAGCGTGGGAAGCGGCTGGCGGCTGAGGATCAGACAGACAGGCGCGTCCTTGAGTTCGGCGACCACCCGCCAGGCCTCAACCACTTCGTTGGCGTCGGCGGGCCGGATCACGATCATGCCGGGGACCGAACGCAGCCCGATCAATTGCTCGACCGGCTGATGGGTCGGCCCGTCCTCGCCGAGCCCGATCGAGTTGTGGGTATAGATGTAGATGACCGGCAAGCCCATCATGGCGGCGAGCCGCATCGGTGGCCGCATGTAATCGGAGAAGATCAAAAAGCTCGAACCGAACGGGCGCAGGCCGTCGAGCGCCAGCCCATTGAGCACGGAGCCCATGGCGTGCTCGCGAATGCCGAAATTCAGATTGCGGCCGGCATATTCGCCGGGCTCGAACTCGCCGGCGGATTCGAATTTCAGCGGCGTCTTGGTCGACGCGCCGAGATCGGCAGCGCCGCCCATGAGCCAAGGATAATTCTTCGCCACGGCATTGAGTACCTTGCCGGACGATTTACGCGTGGCGAGGCCTTTGGCGTCGGCGGGAAAATCCGGCAGATCCTTATCCCAATGCGGCGGCGTCGCGCGTGACATCATGGCGTGCAGGCGCGCGCCCAGCTCCGGAAAACGCTCGCAATAGTCGCTGAACTTTTCGTTCCATTGCGCGTGGGCGCGGCGGCCGCGCTCGCCGATGCCGGTCCTGAAATGCTCGTACACGCCATCAGGCACCAGGAACGATGAATCCTCCGGCCACCCGTAGGCAAGCTTGGTGAGACGGATTTCTTCCACGCCGAGCGGCTCGCCGTGCGCCGCGCTGGTGTCTTGCTTGTGAGGCGCGCCAAAAGCGATGTGGCTGTCGACGATGATCAGTGTCGGCCGGTCGCTGGTGCGGCGAAATTGCCTAAGCTCTTCCATCACCGCTTCAGTGTCGTTGGCGTCGGCGACATGGACCACGTTCCAGCGATAGGCGCGGAAGCGCGCCGCGACATTCTCGGTGAACGTGATCCCGGTGCCGCCGTCGATGGTGATGTGATTGTTGTCGTAGATCCAGCAGAGATTCGACAACTGCAAATGGCCCGCCAGCGAAGCCGCTTCACTGGCGACGCCCTCCATCAGATCGCCGTCGCTGCAAAATGTGTAAACTTTGAAATCGAACAGCGAAAAATCCGGCCGGTTAAACCGGCTCGCGAGCCAGCGCCCGCCAATTGCCATGCCAACACTGTTGCCGCAGCCCTGTCCCAACGGACCGGTCGTGGTCTCCACCCCCGGCGTGTGACCGTGTTCTGGATGGCCCGGGCAACGGCTGCCGAACTGGCGAAACTGCCGAATATCGTCGAGGCTGACCGCCGGGCGACCGCCCTCGGCCGGATCGCGGACTTGCGCCAGATGCAACAGCGCGTAAAGCAGCATCGAGGCATGGCCGTTCGACAACACGAAACGGTCGCGATTCCACCATTTTGGATCGTCGCAGTCGTAGGTCAGCGCTTCCTGCCACAGGGTATAGCCCACCGGCGCCAGCGCCATCGGCGTACCCGGATGGCCGGAATTCGCCTTTTGCACGGCGTCCATCGCCAAAGTGCGGATGGTATCGATGCATCTGAGGGCGAGGCGCGCGCTCTCATCCCATTGGCCGGCGGCGGCGTCGTGCGATTCGCGTCTGCGAAAGTTGGTTCTGGCCACGAAATGTGTCCGTGCTGTTGTTTAAGGCCTCCCCCACGCTTAACTCGCCGCGCGGGCGCGCGGTTCCCAAAGCTCTACTTGGACCGTCCAGGACCGCGGGACGCCCCCCGTCGGGCGCGATATAATGGTTTGGCATCGCAAGCGGGACGGCGGATGATTTAAAATTCGCCGCGACCGGCCTTTTAGGGCTCATTTCATGATGCATTCGCGCGCGGCACGACTGTTCTGGGTGATAGGGGCGCTGCTTTTGGCCACGCTCGGCGCCGCGCCGGCGGACGCGGCCAAGCGCGCCGTCGTGCTCGACGTCAACGGCGTTATCGGTCCCGCAATGGCCGATTATATCGTGCGCGAAATCAAGGCGGTGACTCCGGCCGACACCGGCCTCGTCGTGCTGCGCATGAACACGCCGGGCGGCCTCGATACGTCGATGCGCCAGATCGTCAGCGCGATCCTGGCCTCGCCGGTCCCGGTCGCCACCTATGTGGCGCCGAGCGGCGCGCGCGCCGCAAGCGCCGGGACCTACATCGCCTATGCGAGCGCGGTTGCCGCCATGGCGCCCGGCACCAATATCGGCGCCGCGACGCCGGTCCAGCTTGGCGGCGGCTCGTTCTTGCCCGGCGGTTCTGACCAGAAACCGCAAGGCAAGAGTGCCGCGGCTGCGGATACCGAAACCCGCAAGATCACCAACGACGCCATTGCCTATATCCGCAGCCTCGCCGCCCTGAACAACCGCAACGCCGATTGGGCAGCCGACGCCGTGCGCTCCGCCGTGAGCGTGCCGGCCACCGAGGCGCTGTCGCTGCACGTGATCGATGCCGTCGCCACCGACGTCCCCGATCTGTTGCGCCAGGTCGACGGCAAGACCGAGACCGTCAATGGCAAACCGGCGCGGCTCGCCACCGCAGGCCTGAGCGTGGTGGACGTGCCGCAGGACTGGCGCACCGAGCTTCTCGGCCTGATCACCAATCCGGATGTCGCCTTCATCCTGATGCTGATCGGCATCTACGGGCTCATTCTCGAATTCTTCAATCCGGGCGCGGTCGCGCCTGGATTGATCGGCACCATTTCGCTTCTGGTCGCCCTCTACGCACTCGCCTTCATTCCGATCAATTACGCGGGCGTGGCGCTGGTCATCGTCGGCATCGGGCTGATGCTGGCCGAGGTGCATATCGGCGCGTTCGGCGCGCTCGGCGTCGGCGGCATCGCCGCGTTCGTGATCGGCGCCCTCATGATGTTTCCAGACCGCGGAGCGGGTTTCACGTTGTCCTGGGGCGTCCTGATCGGCGCCGCGCTCGGCAGCGCCGCGCTCATCCTCCTGGCGCTCGCCGCGTTGCTGCGTTCGCGCAAGCGGCCGGTCGTCACCGGCAGCGAAGCGCTGATCGGCGCCGAGGGCGAAGCCGTGTTCTGGGACGGCGCCGAAGGCCGCGTGCGCGTGCAGGGCGAAATCTGGCGGGCGCGCGCCAACGCGCCGCTCGCTGCCGGAAAACGCATCAAGGTCGTCAGCCGCGACGGCCTCGCCCTTCGTGTCGAGCCTATGTGACATCGGCTGACGGGCGGTGAACCCAGCTACGTTCAGGAGCACATCATGTTTTTTGCAGCTGTTATCGTCGTTGTCATTCTGGTTCTGACGTTTCTCTATGCGTCGATCAAAATCCTGCGCGAATACGAGCGCGGCGTGATCTTCACGCTCGGCCGTTTCACCGGCACCAAAGGTCCCGGTCTCATCCTGCTCTATCCGTTTATTCAGCAGATGGTGCGCGTCGACTTGCGCGTCGTGGTCGACGAAGTGCCGCCGCAGGACGTGATCTCGCGCGACAACGTCTCGGTCAAAGTCAGCGCCGTGATCTATTTTCGCGTCGTCGATCCAGAGAAAGCGATCATCCAGGTCAGCAACTACCTCGCGGCGACAAGCCAGCTCGCCCAGACCACGCTGCGCTGGGTGTTGGGTAAGCACGACCTTGACCAGATGCTGGCCGAGCGTGACAAGCTCAACGCCGATGTTCAGGACGTGCTCGACAAGCAGACCGAAGGCTGGGGCATCAAGGTCTCCAACGTCGAATTAAAGCGCATCGATCTCGACGAGAGCATGGTGCGCGCCATCGCCCGGCAGGCCGAGGCCGAGCGCGAACGCCGCGCCAAGATCATCAACGCCGAAGGCGAGCAGCAGGCGGCGCAAAAGCTGGTCGAGGCCGCGCGCATTTTGGGCGACGTGCCGCAAGCGATGCAGCTGCGCTATCTCGGCACGCTGTTCGACATTTCCAACGCCGGCGAACGCGGCTCGACCATCGTGTTTCCGTTCCCCATGGAATTGCTGGAGGCGTTCACGGGACTGCGAAAGCCGCCGGACGCTCGTTCCTGAGGGAGGGCGACGCATCGAGACTGCCCGGAAGTTCGCATTTGAACACATGCTTCGGTGAGTGTCTCTTGACAAGCGACAGGCGACACTACAGATTGAAGTATGATCCGCTCGTTTCGGCATCGCGGTCTGAAGGCCCTGTACGAAGGAAGAACCGAAAAGCGGGTGTCGCCGCAACACGCTGTCAAGTTGCGCGATATTCTTGCAGTTCTGGATCGGAGTCGAAAACCGGATGATATGAATTTACCGGGGTTTCGCTTGCATCCGCTCAAGGGCGAACTCAAAGGGCACTGGGCCGTTTGGGTGTCGGGAAACTGGCGTGTTACCTTTCGCTTTGAGGCGGGCGATACATACGATGTTGATTATCTCGACTATCACTAAGGGAGAGAATGCCCGCCATGCCCTTGCATAATCCGCCGCATCCCGGGGGGATCGTACGACGCCAGTGCCTCGAGCCGCTGCACCTTTCGGTGACCGAAGCTGCCGACGGATTGGGTGTGACGCGCCAAGCGTTGTCAGACCTGTTGAACGGCAAAGCAGGCATCTCGGTCGACATGGCCATCCGGCTTTCCAAAGCGTTCGGATCGAGTCCTGAAATTTGGCTCGGCCTGCAAACCGATTACGATCTTGCGCAGGCACGCGGCCGCGCGCGCGCCATCAAAGTGCGCTCTTTTAAGGCCGCGTAATCCGACGGTCGCCAATCGGGAAATAAATAGTGGATACGCGCTCTGGCGAGCAGGACGACGTGAAGGACCTCGACCAAACCTCAAGCCGTGGATGAGCTAGTCGCCATGGGAGATACCTCTGCCTGGGCACCACAGCCAGGTTCGTTCCATGGTGGCCGAGGCATCTGGTGACAGCTACACCGCGTTCACGACGTTCGCAGCAGCCCGCGAACATGCGGGTAGCGTTGTCATTTTCGAAGGGGATTATGGGGGCACGATCTACCTTACGATTCCGGTCCGTGAGGTGACTTGCGGAGAAGCCGCTTTGAAGCGACTGCTACTCGACATCGACACAATGTGCTGGTCGGACACTCACGGGACTCGTGTGGTCTACGAGACCATCCCGGTTGGCGCAAACGTCACCGGCGTGATGGGCGGTGGCCGAATCGTCGCCGGACTCTGGCTCCATCCTAAAGTCGAAACACTCGGAATCCGTGAGGATATCCAGCAAGTTTTAGACGGCCAACGCGAACACATCGATCCCGACGGCAAACGTTGGCGGTGAAGCAGACCTATCCCAACGCACTGAGCCTGACAGGCGGCTCTGGCATCAAATATCGGAAACGCCACGGCTGCCGCCAAGGTTCAAGGCTTAGACCCAACTAAGCCCACCAGTCTTCTGTTCGTCAGGTCCGCGCGACGTGCCGGCTGAAATCAGCCCTCGCGCGGTTTGGAATATTCCAAAGGATACCAGGTACCGCGTTCAAAGTGGTTGCCCATGTTTGGGGCAACGTGTTTTTGGTCGATCAACCTCATATCGGTGATCAGTTCGACAGTCACGATCCGCTCATTAGTGGCCTCACCGACCAGTTGGCGGGCGTCTGCTTCGGAGTAAGCCGTAACCCCTACGCCCAGATTCAGTCCGGATGGCGTTTGCTGCCTTTCGAATCTGACCCAATATCGGTTCACCTCTATTCTCCCAGGCCACCACAGCTTCGCGGCCTTCTTTCAGGTCCGAATCAAGCCCCCCTGAACCCTTCGGGGTTCTCTGGGTGTCCAGGTAATGTAACCTGTGCGTGACACATTTGAGGATGTTGCACCCAGGAGGGACCGCACTAACATTTGATTTCGGTCAATACACTGCGCATCACGCGCGGTACGCTGGGCTTTGGTGGTATTGCTCCAATTCAGGCACACGATTTTTCCGTGTCATAAATGCTGCAAACGGCAAACTCGCTTTCCGCTCGCGCGTCGGCGGCGACCTTCGTCCGGCGGCACACGAGCCGTTTACTCGGGCGTTTCTTCAAACGTTATAATCCGTCTTCGCTTTGTTTGACGCTGGCGGTCCAGAACCTGTTTTACGACCGCTGGCGCTTCGTCGCGACGATCATCGGAATTGTATTTTCGATCGTGCTCGTCACGGTGCAACTGGGATTGTTCGTCAGCTTCAGTCAAATGGTCGCCACCGCGATCGACCACGCGCCAGCCGACCTGTGGATCGTGCCGCAGGGCACCAGATGCTTCGAAGATCCGGCGCCCCTCGATGACAGCGAGCGCTTCCGTGCATTGTCGGTCAAGGGCGTCGCCGACGCTGTTTCCATAGTCATTGGCTTTGCGGAATGGCAGGCGTCCGGCGGCAAGAGGATCGGGATATTCATGATCGGCTCGCCGCTGGAGTCTCCCGGCCTGCACGCCTGGAACCTGGTCGCCGGCAACAACCGGGCGCTCGCGATCCCCGATGCCGTCGCGATCGACCAGAGCTATTTCGGCGAGCTTAAGTCGAAAGGCATGCTCGATATTGCGAAGATCAACGGCAAGCGGGCGCAGGTGCGGGCCGTCACCAAGGGCATTCGATCGTTCACGACCATGCCCATCGTATTTGTCCCGCTCAATCGGGCGCAGTCTTACATGGGGATCGCGCCCAACAAGATCACGTTTGCGCTCGTTCACCTCGCGCCGGGCGCCAGGCTTCTGGATGTGCGCCGCCGATTGCAGCAATCCCTCTCGCATGTCGAGGTGCTGACGCCCGCGGAATTTGCCAGCCGCAGCCGATCGTTCTGGCTGTTCGGGACCGGCGCGGGCGCCGGGCTTTTTTTCGGCGCGCTGCTTGGACTGATCGTCGGCACTGTCATTGTCGGACAGACACTTTATTCAAGCACGATGGATAATTTGTACGAATTCGCGGTGCTCCGGGCGATGGGCTCATCGGCCGCTTACATCAACACCGTCATTATCATTCAGGCCCTGATCAGCGCGGCGATCGGCTTCTTCATTGCGGCGGCCGTCGGCCTCGCCATCATGGGAGCGACTGCGAACACGGCCTTGCCGGTGCTGATGACGCCCGGCCTGACCGTCATCCTGTTCGTGATTACCGTCGCCATGTGCGTCCTTTCCGCCGTTTCGGCGATCGTGAAAGTGATGCGCATGGATCCGGCGATGTTGTTCGCGCGCTGAACAATCCGCCGGACAGACAGGCGCAATCTGAAAGCGCTAGCCGGAATCTCCGCCAGCCATATCGGTTGGCTGGAACACATCCGTTCAGCCGTTGTTATCTCGCAAAGCATGCGAGGAACACGATGGCCGGAGACAACCGTACTCCCGAAAAAACAATTGGCGAGGTCAAGTACGCCCAGCGCAAGCACGACGAAGAGCGTCGCCACGAGGGCCACGACACCGGCAAATCAGATGCCAAAGCCGCGCGAAACGATTCGGAGCAGCAGCCCCCAAAGGGCGGCGACAATCGCACGCCTGACGTAACGATCGGCGAGGTCAAGTACGCTCAGGCGCGGCGGAATTCAAAGAGCCGGTCGAACTAGGACGTAGACTGCGCGCCGCCACAACCGTCAACTGCGGCCCGATCCCCAATGTCGCTTAATGGCACTTTTCGACCGCTGATGGTGCCTGCTTCCACGGCAGCTAACGGGTGCAAAGCGGACGAAGCGGACTAAGGCCAATGACGTTCCTGACCCGTACCGCAGACAAAGGTGGCGCCTATTTGCAGTGCAGCATGCAACTCAGCCTCGGGCAAGAAGCGATCAGTTAAGCCAATCCAGGATTCAAGAATTCGCTGGCGCGCCCTTTATTCCATGCAAAAATAAAATTTTCTGTCGGCGGGATAAAGCTGCCAAAAACTTGCTTATGATCGCTTGCCTTGCTGAGGTGTATGGCCGCTAAGCTGGTCAACAAAAGGGGGCTCTACTCATGCGTGCCGTGCCACTAATTGCCGCGCTGGCTACCACATGCGTTTGCTTTCTCGGACCGAACGCACCTGCGTTTGCGGACGGCGGTGCAGAGCTCCGCATCATGACGCAAAATGTGTACGAAGGTACAAACTTTACAGAAATCAACTCTGCCACGACTCTCCCGGCGTTTCTAACTGCAGTTTCGCTGACCTATCAGAATATTCTCGCAACTAGGCCCGACATACGGGCCAAGGCCGTCGCTCAGGAGATTGCCCGCGAACGGCCTGATATCGTTGCACTACAAGAGGTCACGATTTTGCGGTCTGGCCTCGTGCCGATAACTAATCCGCCTACACCCGTTGCGACGGTGGATATGGATCAGCTCGCGTCAGTGCTGGGCGCGCTGGAGCATTTGGGCCAACCGTACAACCCTGTGGCAATCGTTCCCAACCTCGACGCCCAGGCACCGAGTTCGCTTGGGACAAGCGTGCGGATTACTGAACGCACGGTCATTCTGGTAAGGGGCGATCGCAAGTTGGACGGCATTCGCGTTGCCAATGCACAGGTTCAGGACTTCTTGGCATTTGTCTCGCTTCCTACGCCGATCGGGGTTTCAATTCCCAATACCCGCGGCTGGGCATCCCGTAGACGTGACGATTAACAACCGTGGATTCCAATTCATCACGACGCACTTGGAGCAAGTCCAGCCCTACAACAAGTCACAAGCTCTCGAGATGTTGCAAAGCGCTATAAGCGCGACCACATTGCCGGTTGTGTTGGTCGGTGATTTCAATATTCAAGCCAACGCTCCATCCAATTCCACCTACGCGACCTACCAGTCATTGCTTGGCGCCGGTCTCTCCGACGCGTGGGAGCTCAAGCACCCGGCGGACCCGGGCGCGACTTGTTGTCAAGATGCGAGTGTCACGAATGCCACCACCAACCTCAATCAAAGGATAGATTTGGTGCTGTTGCGGGGCGGCATCGAAGTTCGCGATATCCACTTGATCGGAAATAATTCGTCGGATCGTGTCCAGGGCTTCTGGCCATCCGATCATGCCGGCATTGTCGCGACCTTGCGCTTGTCTGACCGTGCGAACCAAGAATAGTACCAGCTCACCGGACAGGGTGGCGCCGGCGGCAACGCGTCAAATCGCCGTCGTCCGTTGCTTCCTTGATCTGCGCGACTTCTCTTCGCCGCACGTCGGGCTGTAGGTGCGTCCCCCAGCCGTGCGCGTGCGTTGCGAGTTGGAGTCGTCCGTGGCTGCCGATGGGCGCGTGATAGGGAAAATCTCGCGGACATAATCCGCGAGCATCTCGCAAAACGCTACCGCATAGGGCGGCCGCGGGCGCTGCTTGTCCCATAGAATGACCATCGGTGTTCGCAGCGGCCGGCCCCGATAGGTCAGCGCAACGATGCGCAGCCGGTAGTCACGCGTTTGCAATTGCGAGGGGATCACCGCAACTCCATGTCCGGCTTCCGCCAAGGCCAGCAATGTCTGCGGCGTGTGGCTTTCGATGAAGATGTTCGGCTTGAGCTGGGCCAGACGGCAAGCCGCGTCGAATACCCTGCGGAACACAAAGCTCGGGTCGAGCAGCAGCAAGGGATGAGGCTCCAGCCGACCGATCTCGATGGAGTTCGCCTTGCCAAGGGCAAGCGACGGATGACAGGCCGCCAGCAATTCGACTTGTTGCAGTGGCAGTGAGCCGAAACGCCGGTCGTCAGGTTCCAGAATCGGAGCCAGGTTCTGGCCCAGATGGATCTCCTGCCGTGCCAGCATCGTCATCGTGTCGCGCCCGGCGGCCTCGATCAATTTCACCTGCACGTGGGGATAGCGCTGCGCGTAGCGATGCAGAAACGTGGCTTGCACGCTTTCGATATGCTGGGGCGACGCGCTGACCTTGAGCACACCCGAATCTCCGCTTTGCAACAGCCGGGCCCGTTCGCCCACCGCACTGGCTTGATTCAACAAAGCCCGGCAATCGGCGAGCAACTGCTCGCCCGCGCTGGTCAACAGCAATCGGCGACCCACACGATCGAACAGCTTCAGGCCAAGCTCCCGCTCAAGATCGCCGATCTGCCGGGACAAGGCAGGCTGGGCGATGTGCAGGTGCAAAGCCGCCTTGGAGACCGTACCGAGCTCGGCCACCGTGACGAAGGTTCGTGTGTGTCGAAGATCCATGTTCGCAATGGCTTATGCTCACCCGGCATGAATTTCTAGAGAAATTATGTATTGGACGCATCTGGGGTATCCGGCGACAGAATTAATCGGCAATGACGCTCAGGTCCTTCGCGCCGAAGCGCCGGCCGGGCAAAAAAGCAGGAGACACTCTTGCCGAAACTAGTCTCGGTTCGCACAAGCACGAAACTTAAGCGCGGCACTCTCGGTATTTTGCTCGCGAGTGCGTTCTCTCTATTCGCCGCGGCCGGCCACGCCGCGGCAATCAAAGTCATGTGCGACAGTCCGGTGGAGCCAGCCCTGGTCAAGGCCGCCGCCCTCTTTCGCCAACAGACGAACAATCAGGTGACTCTGGCGTGCAACGCAGGGCCTGTCATAAAAAAGCGGATCGAAGACGGCGAGATCGCCGACGTCGTGGTGGTCGAACCGGATTTTGTCGAGGCGCTTACCGATGCGGGCAAGGTGCGCGCGGGGGACAGACCGATGATCGGTCATGTCGGTGTCGGCCTTGGCAACCGCATCGGCAGCCCCGCGCACGACATATCGACCATCGAAAAATTCAAGAACACTTTGCTGGGCGCCGATCTGATCGCTTTTAACAGCGTTAAATCCGGAGAGGCCTTTGCAAAGGTTCTTGACCGGCTGGGGATTGCCGGAACGCTCAAGCCCAAAATCGTGCGCACGGCCCCACTTGCCATTTTTGCTCCTGTGCTGAAGGGCAAGGGCAACGACATGGCGGCGGGCACGATACCGCTGATCGCGACAACGCCCGGCATAAAACTTCTTGGACCATTGCCGGCCGATCTCCAGAGTTCCATCCCGTACACTGCCGCGCTGATGACGAGCGCCCCGCAGCGCGCGACGGCCGAAAGCTTTATCAAGTTCTTGACGTCACCCAGGGCCAAGCAGACGTTCGCGGCGAACGGCGTCACCTGAATAGCGATGATTGAAACCGCCGGATCGCGCATCGGTTCGCCGGTCGGCAGGGCGCCAAGCCGTTACACAGGTCGGACATTGATCTTTGATTCGCGCGATTTGCCGTCGCTATATTCCGCACCCAAGCAGGCGCAAAGCAAAAAGCGCCACTAAATCAAGGGGAAATCCACGCCGATAATCCGGCTTGACCCTGCACGCGCTAGGAATGGAAGCGCCGGCTTCTCGCTCTTCGTAAAAGGACGCCAGTTTCGTAGGGTGGGCTGAGCGACAGCGAGGCCCACGTGGTTTGAGAATGACGTGGGCACAGCGCGTTGCGCCTTTGCCTACCCAACAAAGCGCTTGCGGCCGACCCCGCATCGCCATGGCGGTGGTGTCATGGGCTGCGATCCGGTCATCACTTCACTGCCCTCCGCGAAGCAGAGCGGCGCAAGGTGCTTGAACTTGCATCGAGCGCATCGGCGCTCGCCGTTGGCGACCCGCTCGTTCATGCGATGTTGTCGGCTGCCTCCGTGCTGGCGCACGATCTCACCGCGGGCGAAGCCCATGCACGACAGACGCTCGCAATCGACTTCCGAATCCGGGACCATACCAAATGATCTACGACCTCACTTGGCGGACAAGGAGTCCGTTGCCCGCTCAAGTTGCTCCCGCTTACGCCTCGGTCGGGCGGGGCAACGCCGGAGCACGCCGAGTAAAGTCCTGACCGGGATAGGTGTGGCGCAACTCGGCAACCAGCTCCTCAGCAAACTGCGTCGCGTATTTCGGAAGATGCCGATGCGCGTTCCACACGATTGATGACCAGCGCCCGATCGGAGCCGCCCTATGAACCAGCAAAACGGCGCGGACCGATTTGGGCGGAATGCTCACGTTGGAGGGGATGATCGCAACGCCGTGGCCGACCTCGGCGAGCGCAATGAGCGTTGCGGGAGCCCCGCTCTCAACTAAGATCCGCGGGTGGATCGCGGCTGTCGCGCACGCACTCTCGAACCACCCCCGCGCACCGAATCCATGTTTCAGCAACAGCAGCGCCTCACCGTCAAGTTGTGCGATGTCGATCGCAGCCCGACGGGCGAGGCGGTGATCTTTGGCGAGCACTGCCAAGACACAAATGGGATACAGCAGCCGTCTCTCGAAGCGCTGGGCCTCCGCGAACGGCATGATCGCCAAATGGATGTCACCCGCTTCGAGTTGCGTTAGCCGCGCCGACCCGCTTTCCTGGAGTTGAACGTCGACACCGGGACAGCGTCGGAGAAATTTCACCAGGAATGGCGCCAGAATATTTTCGATCACCTGCGGCGTCGCACTGATACGCAGCGGTCCTGTATGGCCGCCACGCAGTGCTTGCGCACGTTGCCCTAGAAATTCGGCGTCGGCCAAAATCTGCCGACTCCGGTGCAAAAGATCTTCGCCCTCGGGGGTCAACTTTACACGGCGACCTTCGCGGTCGAACAGCGCCACACCGAATTCCGCTTCGAGGAGGCTGATCTGTCGTGATGTGGCCGGCTGGGTGAGATGCAGGCGCGCGGCTGCGCGAGCAAATCCGCCGCTATCTGCAATCTCGACGAAGGTCCGGAGTTGGGCGAGTTTCATATGCAAAAAAATTATATATTTTGAAAGAATTAATCAATTGGACAAATCAATTTACCAGGCCCTATCGTGCCGAACCAGGAGCCAAGCTCGCACGGCCCGAACCAGCGAAGAGGAGCGTGCTGTGAACATCTCGCGCCGAAAACTCCTACGCTTGACGGCCAGCGCCGCGGCTTTGCCGATGTTGCGCTCGCCAGCAGCCGCAGCCGCATTCCCGGAGCGACCGATACGGCTGATCGTTCCATATCCGCCAGGCGGAGTGAATGACGAGGTCGGGCGACCCTGGGCCGAAAAAATGAAATCGCTACTCGGTACAGTGGTGGTTGAAAACATGGGTGGCGCGGGTGGTGCATTAGGAGCGTCCGCGGTCGCCCGAGCGCAGCCTGACGGCTACACCATCTTGCTTGGCAATACCGGGACGCAAGTGATCCATCCACTTGCCGCCTCCCGCTCGACGTATGACCCGATAAAGTCATTCGAGCCGATCTCGATCCTGGGAGTCACCGCAGTCGGCGTCGCGATCAGCCCCTCGGTCCCGGCTCAGACCCTTTCTGAATTCATTCGGTATGCGAAACAGGCATCTAAAGGCCTTTCCTATGGCTCGCCCGGCGTTGGTACGTTGAGCCATCTCACCGCGGAGCTATTCAAGTCACTCGCTCGCTGCCCTGATATCGTGCACGTGCCTTATCGCGGCGTCGGGCCTGCCGTAACAGATTTGATCTCGGGCAGACTGCAGTTGATGATGCCGAACATCACCGCGCAAGTCCTGCAGCTCCACAAGACCGGAAAGCTGCGGCTTCTTGCGATCACAAGCGTCACTCGTATCAGCGCGGCAGCTGACATTCCAACTGCGGTCGAAGCAGGGTTGGCTGGAATGATCTCGCAGAATTTTATCGGTCTCTTCGCGCCTCCGAAAACGCCCGAAACACATATCGCGTCGATTTCACGAGCCACGCGAATGGCCGTTTCCGAACTTCGCGAACGTTACATCGCCGCAGGCTTTGAACCGATGCTCAACTCCTCGCCGGAACAGGCGCGAGAGTACGTCAAAGAACAAATCAGTCGGTGGGGACCGGTCATTAAGTCTGTCGGACTAAAACTGGAGTGAACAGTCCCCTGGAGCACAAGCCATCTCGGGTCCATCCCGGACTGCAAAAGGTCCGTTGTTTATTCTGCTCCAGATCAAACTTCTCTCTGAGAACCATCCCTCGGCCCCAACGTGAGCTGCGAGTGGGCTTACCAGTCCGTTACATGTCTGCTCATGGCACGTCGCGTCGTTTCGCTGCAGAGCGAAAATTCGGTCGCCTTTGGATTTAAGCGGACATCGCGGCGGATTTATCAGCAGACAGCCTGGCCCGAACCAATCTGCGAGCCGCGGCAGCGTCGTCATGTCGCTGCCGCTCGCCGATGTTTCTTTGATTCACAGCTATCATTTCTTGATTCGTGCGCTCTGTCGTCGCGGCATCCGCTGATCCCGGAAAGCGCAACTCAAAAAAACTCGCCGGATCAATAGGTAGTCGCCTCTGTTGCGACAATGCTTGACAATTCCAGAGACAATATTAAAAGCACCGGCCTCTCGCTCTTCGTAAAAGGACGCCAGCCGGTGACGATGGCTGGCGGGAGCGAGATCGCGGTGCCCGCGAGCGGGAGTTTCGTCGCTTCCGCGCTCGGGCGGTATCGGACATCATGCCCGCCGGCACTATGACCGGTGTGCGAGGTGCTCGCTGTAACCGGGGCCGGCGCCGGCGGGAGATCCCCGCCATCGTGGTGCTGGCTCCGCGAAGCCTGGTCCGAAGCCGCACCAGGGGATGCGTGAGTCCCCTGGGCAGAACCGCCGTGGAACGCCGACAGGCGAGCGCGCCCTGCGCAGGGTGCGCGCTTCGCCGCAAGGTGAAGCAGGGAGACCCGCGTCTGTCGGCGTTCTGCTTCCTTTGATTGCCGGAAGCTAGTCTGAAAGAATTTGTAGCCCGGGTTGAGCGGAGCGAAACCCGGGAGCGGCGGTGAAAGCCGCGCGATCGTTCCCGGATTTCGCTTTGCTCAATCCGGGCTACTGTGCGCTGCGTCCGATCGTGATGATCCGGCCGATCCACTCCGGGGCATCCGACGAAGGTCGGGCTGGCGGCGTCGTTTTTGGGAATGGCGTGCCGCATGACTTGGGTGCGAACAAATAACGCATCGCGAGAACGGGAGTACATTGCGTCACGCTTCCCTGAGGGAGGGGACCGACGGCGATTTGGGACAAATCGCCGTCGCGCCGCAAAAAGGTTTGAATGACGCAAAGTCGGTGTTATGTGGTCGCGATCACGCGGCCTCGACGGGGCGAGGCCGTGAATTTTTTGACCGTTCTGTGACAGCCGGGCATCGAGCATGCGCGTGAACGTCCCAATCTCGGTCGGGGGCTGGGTCCGGTTATTCAGCCGCTGGGACGTCTTGGCGGTGCTGCTGATCATCGGGCTCCTGGTATTCCTCGGCGAAGCAAGCCGCCACCTGTTCGAGCCGCTGGCCGACCTGCAGAAACAGCCGCCGTCGCTCGATCCGCGCCATCTGCCCGAATACGCGGCGCGCACCACGCTGCGCATGCTGGTGGCGATGGTGTTCTCGCTGATTTTCACCTTCACCTACGCGACCTTCGCGGCCAAGAACAAATACGCCGAGCGCATCCTCGTGCCTCTGCTCGACATTTTGCAGTCGGTTCCGATTCTCGGCTTCATTTCGGTGACGGTGGTGTTCTTCATGGAGCTGGCGCCGGGCCGCGTATTGGGCGCCGAATACGCAGCCATTTTCGCGATTTTCACCAGCCAAGCCTGGAACATGGCGTTTTCCTTCTATCAGTCGTTGCGTACCGTTCCGGCCGAACTCGAGGAGGCGTCGCGCAACTTCCGGCTCAGCGCGTGGATGAATTTCTGGCGCCTCGATGTGCCTTTCGCCATGCCGCAGCTGATCTGGAACATGATGATGTCGATGTCCGGCAGCTGGTTCTTCGTTGTGGCGTCGGAGGCGATCAGCGTCGGTAACACCACCGTCACGCTGCCCGGTGTCGGATCGTACATTGCTCTCGCCATCGAGCACCGCGACCTGAAGGCAGTCAGCTGGGCCATCGCCACGATGCTGGTGGTGATCCTGATCTACGACCAGGTGCTGTTCCGGCCGCTGGTGGCGTGGGCCGACCGCTTCCGCTTCGAGCAGGAACCGGGCGTGATCGCGCCGAAGTCGTGGGTATTCGATGTGCTGCGCCGCTCGCGCGTCGTCGAGCGCCTGACCGAGCCTTTCGCGCGACTATGGCGGCTGACGATGCGGCCGAGGCATGACAGGCCGTTGCCGGCGAAGCAGGCAAGTCCGCGCAGCGCCTGGATAGGCTACCTGTTCGGTTTCCTCGCGATCGTGGTTGCCGCATATCTCGTGTGGCGCGTGGCGGATTTCTTCATTGGCTCGATCGGGCTGGGCGATGTCGGCACGACGCTGCTGCTCGGTCTGGCGACGCTCGTGCGCGTCATCGTGCTGATTGCCATCGCCAGCGTCATCTGGGTGCCGATCGGGGTATGGGTCGGCACGCGGCCGCGCGTCGCCAACATGGCGCAACCGGTGGCGCAGTTTTTGGCCGCATTCCCCGCGAACCTGCTGTTTCCGATCTTCGTGTCGGTCATCGTCGCCTGGCGGCTCGATCCGAATATCTGGCTCAGCCCGCTGATGATCCTCGGCACCCAGTGGTACATTCTGTTCAACGTCATCGCCGGCGCATCGGCAATTCCGGCCGAGCTTCGCGCCTGCGGCGACAATTTCCGCGTCCGCGGCTGGCTATGGTGGCGCCGCATCGCCCTGCCCGCCGTGTTTCCGTATTACGTCACCGGCGCGATCACCGCGTCCGGCGGCTCCTGGAACGCCAGCATCGTCGCCGAAGTGGCATCATGGGGCGACCAGCACCTCCACGCCGCCGGGCTCGGCGCCTACATCGCGCACGAAACCGAAGCCGGCGACTTTCATCGCATCGTCCTCGGCATCATCGTGATGAGCCTCTATGTCGTGGTCGTTAATCGCGTGTTCTGGCGGCCGCTCTATTACTACGCCGAACGCAAGTTCCGGCTGGGCTGAGGAGAAACACCATGACCGCTGCTCCCGCTCTTCTCGACATTCACGGGCTGCGCCAGTCGTTCCCGCGCGCCGACGGTGGCGAGCATCTGGTGCTCGACGGGGTCGAACTTGCGTTGCAGCAGGGCCAGATCGTCGGCCTGCTTGGCCGCACCGGCTCCGGCAAGTCGACGCTGCTCCGCCTGATCGCCGGTCTGACGCAACCTTCGGGCGGCACCGTCACGTATCTCGGCCAGCCGGTGCACGCGCCGGCGCCCGGCATCGCCATGGTGTTTCAGTCGTTCGCGCTGTTCCCGTGGCTGACGGTTCTGGAAAACGTTCAGCTCGGCCTTGAGGCGCTCGGCCTGCCCGAGGCGGAAATCCGTCAGCGCGCGCTTGCGGCCATCGATCTGATCGGACTCGACGGCTACGAATCCGCCTATCCGCGCGAATTATCCGGCGGCATGCGACAGCGCGTCGGCTTTGCCCGCGCGCTCGTCGTGCACCCCAATATTCTGCTGATGGATGAGCCGTTCTCGGCGCTCGACGTTCTGACTGCCGAAACGCTGCGCACGGACTTTCTCGAACTGTGGGGCGAAGGCAAGCTGCCCATCAAGGGCGTGATCCTGGTCACGCACAATATCGAGGAGGCGGTGCTGATGTGCGACCGCATCCTGTTGTTCTCCACCAATCCGGGCCGCATCATCAGCGAGATCGCGGTCGATCTGAAACAGCCGCGCAACCGTCTCGATCCGCAATTCCGGGATCTGGTCGAGAAGATCTACGTGGCGATGACCGCCCGCAAAAGCTCGCCGGTCGCGATCGGAACCGGCGGCGAGCGGACGGCGACGATCGATACCGTGCTGCCGCGCGTCTCAGCCAACCTGTTGTCCGGCTTGATCGAGACGCTTGCCGCGGCGCCGTTCAACGGCAAGGCGGATCTGCCGGTGCTCGCCGATGAGTTGCATCTGGAGCTCGACGAACTGTTTCCGGTTTCGGAATCGCTTCAGCTCCTTCACTTTGCCGAGATCGAGGGCGGCGACATCAAGCTGTCCGATGCAGGAAAACAGTTTGCCGAATTCGGCATGGATGACCGCAAGAAGCTGTTTCAGCGGCAGCTTCTGGCTTATGTGCCGCTCGCCGCGCACGTTCGCCGTGTGCTGCAGGAACGCACCAACCATCTGGCTCCAAAAAGCCGCTTTCTCGACGAACTCGAGGATCATATGAGCACCGAGGACGCGGAAGGCACGCTGCGAGCCGTGACTGCATGGGGCCGCTTCGCCGAGGTTTACGCCTACGACGACGATTCCGGGGCGTTCAGTTTGGAGAACCCGTCGTAGCCGAACTTGTGCGGCTCCTTCCGCGGCGTATGATTGCGGCGGCCGGTTGATGGAACTCGCTCGGCGAGGAACGTCAGCCGGTTATCGGGAGGCGACAATGTCTATCTTCACGGACGCTCTAAGCGGGACGCGTGCGCGTTATCTGTTGCTCGGGTCGTTGATGCTGAATCTGGCGTTTGCCGGCGCGGCCGGCGCCGTGGCGTATCGGCACGCCACCAAGCTGCCACCGCTGCAGCCCGTGGTCGGGATGAATTGCGGCGTCGAACAGCGCTTCGATCGTATCGCTTCTGCGTTGCCGGCGAACGATGCCAGTATCCTGCGCGCGGATTTCCACGCTCAGGCGATCAGGCTGGCGACGGCGGAAACGCAGGTGCGGCTCTCGGAGCAGGCCATCCGCGACAGCCTGCGCGCGCAGCCGTTCGATCCCGCCGCAGTGCGGCAGGCCATGGCTGAGTCCAGCCAAGCCAAGGATCGCTTCTTTGGTCTGGTGCACGAGACCGTGGCGGGCGCCACGGCAAAAATGTCGCCGGCCGGACGCCAGGCGCTGGCCGACTGGCGCAGGCGCCGCGTTACCGCGGTGGTGACGCAATAAAGTTGCCGCTACGCCGCGCTGCGCCGTGCGTTGACCGCAATCGCCAGCAATGCGCGATCGGCGATAGTCTGGTCGAGTTCGTTGGTGCGCCGCGATTGCAATACGGCGTCGGCGAGGTCCGCCATCGCGATCGCAAGCCGCGCGGCGTTCCACAGCTTGAGGGCCGTTTCGACGAGCCGCTTGCGGCGAAATTGCGCCGGCGGCAGCGCCGAATCGATCGAGAAGCCGGCGCCGGCTTCGATCGCCGTGCGCCACTTGTGCAGTTGCGCCACCTGGCGCTGGGCGGCGAAGAAGATCGAGCCGGGCGCGGTGCCGGCGGTGCGCGCTTTCGCGAGCCGGGTCTCAAGCTCGGCGGTCTGGCCCGCAAAGGCCGCATCGACGATGTCGTCGAGCGCCAGCGCCGATGCGTCCGACACGACGGCCGCGACGTCGTCGATGCCGACACGGTCCTGGCCGCGCGCGTAAAGCGTGAGCTTGCGGATTTCGCTGCGCGAGGCGGCGCGGTCGCCGCCCAGGAGCGGCAGGAGGAGCGCCCGTGCGTCGGGCGCGAGCGTCAGTCCGGCGTCGCGCATCTCGGCGTCGATGAGCCGTTCGCGGGCCCGCTCGTCGTCGGCGTAACACGGCAACGCCGCGGCATTTTTGGCGCGCTCGATCAGGGCGCGCAGCGGCGCGTTGCGCGGCAGATTGCCGGCCTCGATGACGACGCGGCACTCGGAGCCGCGGATTGCCAGCAGCGGTTCGACCGCGCCCGCGATATTGCGGCCGCCGGCCTTGACCCACACCGCGCGCCGGCCGCCGAACAGCGGAATGGTCTGCGCTTCTTCAACGAGCCGCGACGGTTCGGACGCAAGATCATCGCTTTCGAGCCGCGCCAGCGCGAACGGATCGTTGACGTCGTCGACCGATGCCTTGATCAGCGCATTCACGCGCTCGCTGACGAGACCGGAGTCAGGCCCGAACACCAGCACGACCGGCTTCGCCGGATCGGGGCGAGCAATGAACGCGTCAACGTCCGCGGCCTTGATGGCGACCATCACGCCACCACGTTGACGATCCGTTGCGGCACGACGATCACCTTTTTGGGCTTTCTGCCTTCGAGCGCAACCTTGACGGCATCAAGCGCAAGCACGGCGGCCTCGACGTCGGGATTGCCGGCCTCGCGCGGCACCGTAACCTCGGCGCGCTTCTTGCCGTTGATTTGCACCGGCAGCGTGATCGTGTCCTCGATCAGCAAATCGCGCTCGGCGACCGGCCAGGATGACTGCGCCACCAGCGTGTCGTGCCCCAGCGCCGCCCAGCATTCCTCGGCAAGATGCGGCATCATCGGCGCGAACAGCTGCACCAGAATGTTTGCTGCCTCGCGCATCGCCCAGGTGAAGTCAGGCGCGACGCTGCCATCCTCGGAGTCGGCGTCGCCGACGATCTCATTGAGTGCATTGGCGAACTCGTAAATGTGCGCGACGCAGACGTTGAAATGCAGTTTTTCCACGGCGTCGCCGACATTCGCCAGCGCCTTGTGCGTCGCCTTGCGCAGCGCCAATGCCGGCGCCGAAAATTGCGCCGGCCGCTCGGCCGGCGCGGCGCGGCCAATCTCGCCCGCCTCGCCTACCAGCCGCCACAGCCGCTGCACGAAACGCGCCGCGCCCTGCACGCCGCGCTCGGTCCACTCCACGTCGCGCTCCGGCGGCGAGTCCGACAGCATGAACCAGCGCGCTACGTCAGCGCCGTATGTCTCAATAATGTCGTCGGGGTCCACGGTGTTGCGCTTGGACTTCGACATCTTCTCGATCGCGCCGATCTCGACCTGCGCTTTCGTGCTCGTGACATATGCAATTCGCGAGACCGGAGACCCCTTCACAGTCTCGGTAGAAAAGAGCTCAAGTTCGTCGGGAGTCAAGAGCGGTCACCTCTTTAATTGTCAATTCTGTTGGCGCAACCCACTCACCAGTCCTCCTATTTTGATAGGTTTCGTGCACGACCATGCCTTGGGTGAACAACCCGGCAAATGGCTCGTCGAGACCAACGCGACCCGTGGCTTTCATCGCCCGCGTAAAGAAACGACTGTAGAGCAAATGCAGAATCGCGTGCTCTATGCCGCCAATATACTGATCGACCGGCATCCAGGCATCGACTACCGTGCGATCGGTCGGCTCGCTCTTGATCCACGGATTGGTAAATCGGTCGAAATACCAGGAAGAGTCGACGAATGTGTCCATTGTGTCGGTTTCACGCCGAGCCCATGCTCTACACTGAGGGCACTTTACGCGTTTCCAGTTGGTTTGACGGTCGAGCGGGTTGCCGGGGTGCGCAAAACTAACCTTCTCCGGAAGTTTCACCGGAAGCTTGTTCTCTGGCACCGGCACGACGCCGCAAGTATCGCAATGGATAATCGGGATTGGACAGCCCCAGTAGCGCTGTCGCGAGATTCCCCAGTCGCGCAGTCGATAGTTCACCTGACGACGACCTACTCCTACCTCCTCAGCTTTCTTAATCGCTAGATCGATCGCTTTTTTGATTCCATCTACAGAATTAGCGGTTCCAGGGACGGGCCTCTTATATTCAAAGTCTCCTTGTTCTCTGACTTTTTTCATTCTCTCAAGGAACCAAACAGAATGACTTGGGAACCTTTCCAAGTCTTCTATTCTCTTTCGCTGATGAGATTGCGGCACATACTTTTCCTCTGCGCCGACATCAAACGCTGTACTAGTGATTTTGAAATATTCAATATCAAACTCCGGGTGATCGTCTCCCGCAGGCACTGTAAGAATTAAGAGTGGGTTCGCATCGAACGCATCTGCAAAAATGCTTTCTACTTCAGACGGCGGATCTAAGGCGCCCAGCGGTCGCAGCACCTCTAATACCGGCAGCTTATATTTGTGAGCAAATTCAAGGTCGCGTTGATCGTGCGCGGGGCAACCGAAGATGGCTCCGGTCCCGTACTCCATCAAAATGAAGTTCGCGACATAAACAGGCAGCTGCCAATTCGAATTAAATGGATGCAGCGCTTTGATTCCCGTATCGAAGCCCATCTTTTCGGCGGTATCGATGTCGGCTTGCGCAGTCCCGCGGTGCTTGCACTCTTCGATAAAGGCGCCAAGCGCCGGATTTTGTCTAGCTGCCGCAGCCGCTAATGGATGATCAGGAGCGACAGCTAAGAAACTTGCACCCATCAGAGTGTCCGGCCGCGTCGTGAAGATGTCCAGTTCGCTTTCGCCGTTCGGCGTGGTTTTCGGATCGAGCGCGAAACGGACCAGCAGCCCCTCGGAGCGGCCGATCCAGTTCTTCTGCATCAGCCGCACTTTTTCCGGCCAGCGGTCGAGCGTGTCGAGCGCCGCCAACAGCGGCTGCGCGAACCTGGTGATGGCGAAGAACCACTGCGTCAGCTCGCGCTGCTCGACCAGCGCGCCCGAGCGCCAGCCGCGGCCGTCGATCACCTGCTCGTTGGCGAGCACGGTGTTGTCGACCGGGTCCCAGTTCACCTTCGACTTCTTGCGCTCGACCAGGCCGGCGCGCAGAAAATCGAGAAACATTTTCTGCTGGTGCTTGTAGTAGGCCGGATCGCAGGTGGCGATCTCGCGGCTCCAGTCGAGCGACAGGCCCATCGACTTGAGCTGCGCCTTCATGGCCGCGATATTCTGATAGGTCCATGCCTTGGGGTGGACCTTGCGCTCCATGGCGGCATTCTCGGCCGGCATGCCAAAGGCGTCCCAGCCCATCGGGTGCAGCACCGAAAAACCCTTCGCGCGCTTGAAGCGCGCCACCACGTCGCCCATCGTGTAATTGCGCACGTGCCCCATGTGGATGCGCCCCGACGGATAGGGGAACATCTCCAGCACGTAGTATTTCTTGCCCAGGTCGCGATTGGGCGTGGCAAAGATGCCGCGGTCGTCCCAGACCTTCTGCCAGCGGGGCTCGGCCTCGGCGGCGTTGTAGCGTTCAATTGGCATCGGATTCGCAGTCGTTTTCGGCATTCCCTAAAGTGGCGCGTCGTGGCACGAAAGCCAGCTTTGGGTCAACGGCGGGCCATCGAAGAAGGGCATAATGCAATACACCACACTCGGCAAAACCGGTCTGCGCGTCAGCGTCGCCGGGCTCGGCACCGGCGGCTTTTCCCGCATGGGGCTGAAATCCGGCCTGAACGAGGACCAGTCGGCCCGGCTCGTACGCGATGCCATCGATCTCGGCGTCAACTTCATCGACACCGCGCCGCCCTACGGCACCGAGGGCGTGGTCGGCAAGGCGCTCAAAGGGGTCCCGCGCGACCAGGTCGTCGTCGCCACCAAATCGACCGTGCTCCGCGACGGCCAATGGTGGACGCCGGAGCGCATGGTGGCGAGCCTCGACAATTCGCTGCGGTTGCTCGGCACCGACTATGTCGACGTCTTCAATCTGCACGGCATCGAACCGGACATGTACGACCATGCGCGCAATGTGCTCGCACCGGAGCTGGTCGAGCAGAAGCGCAAGGGCAAAATCCGGCACATCGGCCTGACCGAGAACCCGATCGTCGATTTCAGCAACGAGACGCTCAAGCGCGCGCTGAACGATCCGGTCTGGGAGGTCTTCATGGTGGGCTTCCACATGATGCACCAAGGTGCGCGGCAGAACGTCTTTCCGCTGACGCAAAAGAACGGCATCGGCACGCTGATCATGTTCGCGGTCCGCAGCATCTTCGCCGACCCGCCGCGCGTGGCGCGCGAGATCAAGGCGCTCGCCGCCAAGGGACTGGTCGATAAATCGCTCGCCGCAACCGACGATCCGCTTGGTTTCCTCGTCCACCCCAGTGGGGCGGACAGCATGATCGACGCCGCCTACCGCTTCGTGCGCCACGAACCCGGCGTCGACGTGGTGCTGTTCGGCACCGGCAATGCCGCGCATCTGCGCACCAACATTGCCTCGCTGCTCAAGCCGCCTCTGCCGGATGCCGACCGCGACAAGCTCGCGGCCTTGTTCGGCCACCTGAAGGGCATCGGGCTCGACGGACATCTTGCCCGTTGACGCGTCGTGCCCCGGTGCGGCGCGTTCCAATCGGCTTGAATTGTCGGCTCGTCCTCGCGGCGTTATCGCAGCGGCGTCGGATCCTCGATCACCGGGTTCGACAGCACGCCGAGGCCATCGACTTCGACCTCGCATACGTCGCCGGCACGCATGTGCAGCTGCCCGGCGACAATGACACGGCCCACCGGCTTTTCCGGCTGCTCGCCGGGCCGCAGCGGCAACGCGCCCGGCGAGCCGGTGACGATCACGTCACCCGGCTGCAGGGTGTAGCCTTCGGACAGATATTCGATCAGCCGCGGCACGTCGTGCAGCAGGCCGTCAATCTTGGCGTTCTGGCGTTCGATGCCGTTCAATCTCGTGATCAGCGTGTGGTCGGCGGGGTCGCCGAACTCGTCCGGCGTCATCAGCCACGGCCCAAAGCTGCCGGAACGCTCGAAATTCTTGCCCAATCCAAATTGGCGATTGTGGCCTTGATACTCGCGCACCGAACCTTCGTTGTAGCAGGAATAACCGGCGACATGCGCGAGCGCCTCGTCGCGCTTGATGAAGCGGCCGGGCCTGCCGATGATCACCGCGAGTTCGCCCTCGTAGTCGTAGGCCTCGGCGATCTTTTTGTTCGGCACCCACAACGGTTCTTTGTGTCCGACCTGACAGATCGGCATGCGCAGGAAAATCTGAGGATAGGTCGGCGACGTGGCGAGCCCGGTCTCCTCGATATGGAGCTTATAGTTGAGCGCCAGCGCCCAGGTGGCATGCGGCTCGCGGATCACCGGATCGAATGCGATCTCATCGAGCGAGAGGTCGGCGGATCTCCCCGCCACGGCCGCGCGCACCCGCGACAGCGCCGGATCGATTTGCAGAATCCCGCGCAGATCGTTGGGCAGGTCCGGCGCGGCGGCCGCCAAGGTGATTAGACCATTGGGGCCGCTGACGACGCCAACGCCGTGTTTGCCCCGATGGCGGTAAGACACAACCTTCACGGCAACCCCCTTCGGTCTGGCGACTCTCCGGCCGTCCGGCCCCTCCACGATACCAAGGCACGCGGCTCCGGGTGCAGTGAAATCGGGCGACGCGCTGCGGCTGCGTCGAAACAAGCCCTGGATTTCCATGCCGTTTGATCGCTACTACGCTACCGAAAACCCTGGGAGGGACCGCCATGACGCTAGCGCGCCGCACCTTTCTGAACTTGGCAGCCGGAGCTGCCGCAGCCCCTGTCGTGCCCGTCCTGGCGCGGGCCGATACCTACCCGACACGACCGGTGCAAATCATCGTCGATCTGCCGGCCGGACTGGCGCCCGATGTTGCCGCGCGGCTCGTCGCTCCGCCGCTGGCGGAGCGGCTTGGCCAGTCGGTCGTGGTCGAGAACAAGCCGGGCGCCGGCGGCAATATCGGCGCCGAATACGTCGTCCGGGCGGCGCCCGACGGCTACACCCTGCTGCTGGTGATTTCCGGCAACGCCGTCAACGCGACTCTGTATCCGAAGCTGACGTTCGACTTCCTGCGCGACATCGCCCCCGTCGCCTTCATCGGGGTGACACCGTTCGTACTGGCGGTCCATCCATCGTTCCCGGCGAAGACCATTCCCGAGTTCATCGCCTACGCCAAGGCGAATCCCGGCAAGATCAATGTCGCAACTGCCGGCGCCGGCACGGCGCCGCACCTCGCCGGCGAATTGTTCAAGATGATGGCCGGAGTCAATCTGGTGCAGATCAGCTACCGCACCAACTACTTTGCCGATGTGCTCAGCGGGCAGGTGCCGGTCTCGTTCGTTGCCGTCGCTCCCGGCATACCCTTTCTGCGCTCCGGCAAGTTGCGCGGGCTCGGCGTCACCAGCGCGACCCGCATGAGCATCCTGCCGGATATTCCGGCCATCGCCGAGTTCGTACCGGGCTATGAGGGCAGCGGCTGGCTCGGCGTTGGTGCGCCGAAGAACACGCCCGCATCTGTTATCGACAGGCTCAACAAGGAGATCAACGCCGTTGTCGTGGATCCGAAAATGAAACCTCGCCTTGTTGGCTTAGGCATCGAAGCCAATCCGATGACGCCGGCACAATTCGGCAAATTGTGCGCCGACGCTACGGCGAAATGGGCAAATGTCATCAAATTTGCCGGCATCAAGCTGGAGTGACGCCCACCAGGGGGATCACCCTTTGTTCAAGGAAGCGACGATGAGAATTCAACGCAGAGCCCTCCTGCAAACCGTGGCCGCAGCAGCCGGCTTCGCGGTCTTTCCGCGTGTCGCGGTAGCGCTCGATTACCCGACCCGGCCGGTTCACGTCATGGTCGGATTTCCTCCCGGCGGCGCAGCAGACATTTTTGCCCGCCTCATAACGCCCCGCCTTTCCAGTTCGCTCGGTCAAACATTTCTCATCGAAAACCGGCCAGGTGCCGGCGGCGATATCGCCGCCGCAGCTCTCGTTCAGGCGGCGGCTGACGGCTATACGCTGCTGATCGCCAGCGTCGCCAATTCAATCAACGCCACGCTGCATCCGAATCCGAAATTTCATTTTCCCGCCGATATGACGCCGGTCTCCGGCATCAGTCTCGTGCCGCTGGTGATGGCGGTTAACACGGCTGTTCCGGTCAAGACAGTTCCGGAGTTCATCGCTTACGTCAAATCCAATCCCGGCAAGCTCAGCATGGCATCGCCGGGTATCGGGACAGCGGGGCATGTTGCCGGCGAATTGTTCAAGATGATGACCGGCCTCAACATGGTGCACGTTCCGTATCACGGTGGCGCACCGGCGCTGACCGACTTGCTCGGCGGACGGGTCCAGGTCGAATTCGGTCCCTTACCGGATGCGATCGGATATATCCGAGCCGGCAAGCTGCGGGCCTTGGCGGTGACCACGGCGACACGTTCTCAAGCCTTGCCTGATCTGCCGACAGTGAGTGAATTCGTGCCGGGTTACGAGGCGAGCGCGTGGTGGGGCATGTGCGCACCCAAGAACACGCCCACGCCGATTGTCGAGACGCTCAACAAGCAGGTAAACGCCGCGCTGGCGGACCCGACCACCAAGGATCGATTTGCCAAATTGGGCGGCAGTTCGATGCCGGGCTCGGCGGCGGAGTTTGGCAAGTTCATCGCCGCGGACACGGCGAAGTGGGCCAAGGTGGTCAAATTCGCCAGCATCAAGCCGGAGTAGTGTGTCAGCGCGCTTCGGCGCGTACCTTGAGCGTGCCGATCCAGAGCAAGAACGCCGTCACACCCATGGCCGCGATGGTGCCGGCGACCGGCCACGCCGAGTGGCCCAGATAGGCGCCGATCGCCGCCGCGGCGACCGCGCCGCATGACTGCTGCGAAAATCCGAGCAATGACGACGCCGTGCCGGCGCGATCCGGGAACGGTGTCAGCGCCGCCGCCATGGTCTGCGGCATCGCGAGCCCCATGCCGGCCAAATAGATCGTCATCGATCCAACCAGCCACGTCACACTGGTGAGCCCGAATGCCACGACCGACGCCATCAGCAAGCCACCCGCCGCCATGATCGCGGTGCCGATACCAATCATTGGACCGAGGCCGAGCCGCATCACGATACGGACCGCAATGTTGGTCCCGATCATGTAGCCCAACGATCCGACCGCGTAGGTCATCCCGAAGGCCAGCGGCGAAAGCCCATACACGCCCTGAATGACGATGGAGGCGCCCGAGACCCACGCATAGAGGCCGACAAAGGTCGTGGTCATGATCGCGAGGTGCGCGACGAAGCTGCGGTGTGCGAGCACCGAACGATAGAGATTGCCCATGGTCGCGAATGACAACGGCTCCGCCGTGCGCTTCTGCAGTGTCTCGGGAAGAAGCCGCGCCGTGACCGTGACGGACACGATCGAGACGACAACCAGCAGGATGAAACTCGCGTGCCAGCCAAACACCGTTTGCAGGATGCCGCCGATAAGCGGCGCGGCGATTGGCGCGAAAGCCTGGATCGACCCCATCAGCGACAGCTCGCGCCCGGCACGCACGCCTGAGTAAAGGTCGCGAACGACCGCACGCGCCAGCACGATGGCGCCGGCGCCGCCGAGCGCCTGCACGAAGCGCGCCGCAATCAGTGCATCGATCGATCGGGTCGTTGCGCACAACACGCTGCCGAGGCCGTAAATGAAAATTGCAACCAGCAACACCGGCTTGCGGCCAAGGCGGTCGGAGAGCGGCCCGTAAATAATCTGACCGGCCGCAAAGCCGACCAGGTAGCTGGAGATGGTCAACTGCACCTGCGCAATCGGCACGTGCAGCGAATGGCTGATGTCGGGCAACGACGGCACGTACATGTCCGATGACATCGGACCGAGCCCCGTCAACGACGCCAGTAGCAGCGTGAGTGCAAAGGTATCGGGCCGCAGCATTTCCAATCCGTTATCGCCAACACGCGGAACGATCCGGCGGGCAATCACCGAATTGCTGCGCCGAAGCCCAACATCGAGCCGGGCAGTTCGCGCCCCGCTCGTTGGCTCCTCGCGATGACGGCAGTCGCCCGGCTGCGGCTTACAGCCTTTTTCGGCGTGAGGGAAACGTCGTTACGGCGACGCATGCGTCTGCCTGGTATTTGGGTCGGGTCTTCGCCTAGGTCTTGGCTGCATACAGTTGACACCAGCCGCTCGGGCTTATGTCGCCCTGGACGAATTTACAGGCCTTCGGGGCCTGGAAATTTACGCAATTATCGCAGCGCTGCTGGCCTTTCGGTTGGGGCTGGTACTTGGCGTCCGCCTGGCTGATTTTCTGCTGGGCGGCGGCACGCGTCGCCACCGCGCCTGTCGCTGCCGCTACGGCGCTAAGTGCGAGGGCCGTGCGCCTCAACACTATGCGCCGTGACACGCATTCCGAACCGCTTGTGCTCATGATCAGCTCCATTCGGCTTTATCGACCGGGGACTGCCCCCCGCCGGCGCGATAGCAACACCAGCGGTTCGGTTTTGTTCAAAGCCCGAGAAGCGCCGCAGCATGCCCGCCCAGGATTTTATCCCGATCCGCCGCCGGAATGCCGAGCGAGCGAACGTGCTGCACGCAATCCATCATGCCCATGTCGTAGGGATAGTCGCTGCCGAGAAACACGCGGTCGGCGCCGGTCGAGGCGATCAGGAATTCGAGCGACGCCTTGGAGTGGCAGATGGTGTCGTAGCGGAAGCGCTCCAGATATTTTTCCGGCGAATGATTGAGATGGATCTTCGGCTCCGGCCGCACGTGCCAGCCATGCACCCACCGTCCGCCCTGATAAGGCGTAAAGCCGCCGCCGTGCACCATGACGGGTTTGAAATTCGGATGGCGCTCGAGCACGCCGCCGAAGATCAGGCATGCCGCGGCAATCGTGGTGTCGAGCGGGTTGCCGATCAGGTTGCCGAGATAATAGGAGCGAAGTCTGTCGGCGCCGGCGACATTGCCGGGATGGATCATGAAAAAGGCATCAAGCTCCGATGCCGTCGCCCATAGCGGCTCGAAACTCGGATCGTCCAGATTCTTGCCGCCGACATTGGAGCCAATCATGGCGCCGCGCAGCCCGAGCGTCGTCATCACGCGGCGCAGCTCTTTGGCCGCCTCTTCGGGCGCCTGCATCGGCAAGGTGGCGATCCCGCAAAAACGGTCAGGCTGATGCTTGGCCAGCCGCGCGATGCCGTCGTTCTGAATCACCGCTGCGGCGACGCCGACCGAGGCCTCCTGCCCGTACAGCCAGGTCTGCGGCGCGCCGGACAGGACATGCATGTCGACCTCGGTCGCGTCCATGTCTTTGAGCCTGCGCTCGATATTGTGCCCGCCGCGTGGAAACGGCCGGTACGGCACGCCGGCAACTTCGATCAGCGAGTTGTCGGCATCGAGCGGTGAGAGCTTGAGCCCAAGCCTTGGAATTTCCTTCTGCAGGATTTTGATGGTGTCGTCGTCAAGCACGTGTGTGTGGGTGTCGATTGTGCGCGGCATGAGCCCCTCCCCTCTTTTTTGGACGGCGAACCACCTTGTGCACGCAACCCGCATGGCCACGCAAGGTATTGGGGGCCACCTGGAGGCGGCGCGATGTCCCCTTTAGCTCGCTGCGGTTTTAGCTATAAAGAGGCCTGAAATCCGCATATGACAACTTTCCCCAGCACATTTGGAAGCAGCATGGACGCCAAGACGCATTCAGGGACCGATAACCACGCGCCGTTCAAGGGCCGCGTCGAAGACAACGCGCTGGTGCGCGGCCACGGCCATTACGTCGCCGATGCACCGTTGCCGAACCAGGCCTATGCGTATTTTGTCCGCTCACCCCATGCCTACGCCAAGATCGTACGCGTCGACGTCGAAGTGGCCGCCAAGGCGCCGGGCGTTATCGGCGTACTGACCGGCAAGGATTTCGACGACATCGGCAGCATCGGCCGCCATCCGCCCGTTCCGGGACGCAACGGCACCACCCTCGTCATGCCGCATCGGCCGGCGCTCGCCCTCGATCGCGTCATGCATATCGGCGAACCGGTGGCGATGGTGGTCGCCGAGACGTTCGCCGGGGCACAGGACGCCGCCGAACTCGTCAACGCCGAATACGAGGAGTTCACGCCAGTGACCGTCGCGCGCGCGGCCCTCGACAACGGCGCGCCGCAATTGTGGCCGCAGGCACCCGGCAATATCGCCGTCGATTGGGCAGGCCCCAATCCCAATCCCGATGCCAATACCAAGGCGGTCGACGCGGCGTTTGCGGCGGCCAAGCATATCGCCAAGGTGGCATTCATGAATCAGCGCATGCTGACCAATTCGATGGAGCCGCGCGGCGCCACCGCGAGCTACGATCCGGCGACCGATACCTACACGACGCGCACCTGCTCGCAGGGCGCCGGCCCGATGCGCGAGAACATCGTCGGCATCATGAAGGTTACGCCTGAGCGCGTGCATGTCATCACCGAAGATGTCGGCGGCGCCTTCGGCCTCAAGACCGGAGCCTATCCGGAAAACATTGCGATTCTGGTCGGCGCGAAGAAATTCGGCCGACCGATTCACTGGATGTCGACGCGTTCGGAAGCATTCCTGTCGGACAATCAGGCGCGCGATATTTATTCGGAAGCCGAACTCGCACTCGACGAGAAGGGAAAATTTCTGGCGCTGCGCGTCCGCAACGTTGGCAATCTCGGCGCCTATGTGGGCGCAGTCGGCGCCAATATTCCGACCGGGAATTTCGCGCGCTGCCTGCCGGGCATGTACGACATCAAGCTGATCGACGTGTCGACCAGATGTGTCTTCACCAACACGCTGCCGACCGCGCCATATCGCGGCGCCGGGCGGCCGGAGGCGAGCTATATCCTCGAGCGGGTGGTTGACGAGGCGGCGCGTCTGACCGGCATCGATCCGGTGAAGCTGCGGCGGCGTAATCTGATCAAGAAATCGCAGATGCCTTACAAGACAGCCGTCGGCACCAGTTACGACAGCGGCGATTTCGAGCCGCTCCTCGACAAGGCGCTGGCGCTGGCCGACTACGACGGCTTCAAGCAGCGCCGCCGCGAAGCCGCGCGCCGCGGCAAACATCGTGGCTTCGGCATCTGCTGCCTGCTGGAGCACGCGGGCGGCGCGCCGACGGAAAGCGCCATGCTGACGTTTCCAGGCAACGGCACGCTGGTGATGGGACTCGGCGTGCAGAATACCGGACAAGGCCACGCCACGGTGTTTCCGAAGGTGATCGCCGAACATCTCGGCATTCCGGCCGACAAGATCGAGCACCGCCACGGCGACTCGGCGATGGAGATCAAAGGCTACGCCTCGGTCGGCTCACGCTCGGCGATGACGGTCGGCCACTCTCTCGTCAAGGCCATGGAAGCGATCGTCGCCAAGGGCAAGCCCGTCGCCGCCGCGATGCTGGAAACCGGCGAGGCAGACATCGTCTTCAAGGACGGACGCTTCGAAGTCGTCGGGACCGACCGCCGCGTCGCGCTGTTCGATGTCGCGCAGCGCGCCACCGAGATGAAGAAGCGCGGTGAGATTGCCGAAGACCTGGATACCAAGACGACAACCGAAACGCCGCTGTCATTTCCCAACGGCGTGCATACCGCCGAAGTCGAAATCGATCCCGAGACCGGGGCGATGGAGATCGTGACCTACACGGCGGTCGACGATTGCGGACGCGCTTTGGACCACACCATTGTCGAGGGCCAGTTGCACGGCTCGGTCGCGGCCGGGCTCGGTCAGGCGCTGATGGAAAACATCGTCTATGACGCTGGCAACGGCCAGCTCGTTACCGGCTCGTTCATGGATTACGCGATGCCGCGCGCCGACGACATGCCGCCGCTGCGCGACGCCATGCTCAATGTGCCGGCGACCACCAATCCGCTCGGTGTCAAAGGCGTCGGCGAGGCCGGTACGACGGCGGCGATCTCCGCAGTCATGAATGCAGTGGCCGACGCCATTCCGGGCGGCGCTGGAAATAATCTCGACATGCCGGCTTCGGCCGCGCGGCTCTGGGAAGCATACCGGCGCTCTCCCGCGCAATGAGCCGTCCGGCCTGGGCCTGCCTTGCAGGCGGCGCCGTCGCAGCGGATACTGATAGCCGCGCGCGGCCGCCGTTGCGATTTGACGCCGCCATTCGCCAAGCCAAGGGGAGGAATGATCGTGCGCATGCCATTGATCCACTCATTATTTGCTTCGTGCGCTCTGATCGCTGTGCTGGCAACTTTGCCGCTGGCAAGCGCCGCACGGGCGCAGGAGGCAGTCGCACTCACCGGCAAGGTGACTTCGGCGCAGGATCCGGTCATGGAAGGCGTGCTGGTCAGCGCGAGGCGCGATGGTTCGTCCATCACCACCACCGTGGTGAGCAACGCCGAAGGTGTTTACAGCTTCCCGGCTCAGCGCCTGCCTGCCGGCCATTACACGCTGTCGATCCGCGCAGTCGGCTATGCGCTGCAAAGCCCTCAAGCGGCGGATATTAAAACCGGCTCCGCAACGACGGCCGATCTGACTCTGACAAAGGTCGCCGCGCATGCGCTGGCCGATCAGCTTTCCAACGGCGAATGGCTCAACAGCCTACCGGGTGACGAGCGAACCAGGGTGGCGCTGACCAATTGCGTCGGCTGCCACACGCTGGAACGCATCATGAAATCGACCCACGACGCCGCCGAGTTCATGCAGGTATTCGAGCGCATGGGCAGTTATGCGCCGGGCTCGACACCGCTGTTCCCGCAACACCTCGTTTCCGGCGGAAACAACTCCAACCGCTCGCCGATGCCGAAGCCGATCCAAAAGAAGATGGCCGACTATCTGGCGAGCGTGAACCTGAGCAATGCCGAAACACTGGACTTTCCACTAAAACCGTTTCCGCGGCTCAAGGGCCGCTCAACCCACGTAATCATCACCGAATACGACCTGCCGCGCCAAGGCGCGCAGCCGCACGATGTGGTCATGACCAGCGACGGCACCATCTGGTATTCGGACTTCAGTCACCAGATGCTTGGCGAACTCGACCCGGCGACCGGCAAGGTGACTGATCGCCCGATTCCGACGCTGCGACCCGAAGAACCGAAGGGTTCGCTCGATCTGGAACTCGATCCGCAGGGAAACCTCTGGCTTTCTATGATGTATCAGGCGGGCGTTCTGAAATTCGACCCCAAGAGCAAAAGCATCCGGGTCTATCCGGTGCCAAAGGAGTGGCTTGGCCCGACCACGCAGGAATCAATGGTGTCGCCGCAGCATGACGATGTCGACGGCAAGGTGTGGACCAACAATCAGGACACCCACCTGGTCTATCGGCTCGACGTCGCCACCGGCAAATACGAGAATCTTGGCCAGTCGGTCGACAAGAATGGCGTGCACATCAGCGGCTACGGTATGCCGACGGACCTGCAGAATGACGCCTATCAGCTGAAATTCGGCGGCGCGGAGATCGGCCGCATCGACGCCAAGACCAAACAGGTGACGATCTGGAAGACGCCGCTGCCGTTCTCGCGGCCGCGCCGCGGCCGTGTTGACGCGGACAACGTGCTGTGGTTCGCCGAATACGGCGCCAACGGCATCGGCCGCTTCGATCCGAAGACCGGCGCCATCAAGGAATGGCAGTTGCCGACGCCGTGGGACGAACCCTACGACGTGGTCAAGGCCAAGGACGGCGAAATCTGGACGGGCTCGATGTTGACCGACCGCGTCGCGCGGCTCGATCCGAAAACTGACAGCATCACCGAATACCAGTTGCCGCGCTCGACCAACATCCGCCGCGTCTTCGTCGACGACCGCGGGGCGCGTCCGGTGCTGTGGGTCGGAAGCAATCACGGCGCTTCGATCGTCAGGATCGAGCCACTGGATTAGGCGCCTGTCATTCCGGGGCGCGGGCGAAAGCCCGCGAGCCCGGAATTCGTAACCACCATCCGTGAATATGTATTCCGGACTCGACGCTACGCGCCGATCCGGAATGACGCTATTTTGGCTTCGAGGCGCGGAGATCAGTCATGACCGAAGCGATGCCGCATCGGCACGAACCGCTGCAAAAGACAATGCCGATGCTGCTCAGCTTCGTCGCGGGCTACGTCGACAGTTACACATACCTGGCGCTGTTCGGGCTGTTCGCCGCGCAGGTTACCGGCAGCTTCGTCATCGCGGGCGCCGAATTCGTTCACCACGATACCGGCGTCACCGGCAAGCTCCTTGCCATCGTCGCTTTCGTGGCGGCGGCTGCGATCACCTGTGCGCTGATCGGTCTCGTCCGCGATCGGGGGCACGCGCCGATGCCGTGGATGCTGGCGCTCGAAGCCATCCTGCTCGCGGTGTTTGTCGCCATCGTCCTTCTGAACCCGAATATCAACGGCCCGACCGACAGGAATGGCATCGTCGCCGGCCTGTTCGCGGCGAGCGCCATGGGCGCGCAAAGCGTTCTGGTGCGGTTATTGATGAAGGGAATCCCGCAGACCAACGTCATGACCGGCAACATGACGCAACTCGGCATTGCCATCACCGAACTCGTCATCGCCCGCAGTCGCTTCGCGCAAAGCACCCACGACGCCGCGGCCGTTCAGCACTACCACGCGGTGCGCGACCAATTACTGGTCGTTCTTTCCGTTGCCGGTGGTTTTCTGGTTGGCGCTGCCGCAGGTGCGGTCGCCTTTGTGGCGGTTGGAGTTAGCGGCGCGCTGGTTGCGGTCGCCGTGGTCGTCGGCCTTGCGCTATGGACGCTCGCCCGCGGCCGTTCGTCTTAGGCCGCGCCTCCCGCGGACGCAGCGGCGCCCGGCTGTGCTCATTGTTCAGATGCACCAGATGTTTGAGCATCTGCATGAAGGCTGCACGATCGCCGGCCTTGAGCGGCGCCAGGATCAGGCGCTGCGTGGTTTCGACAGCCGGCTCGATATCGCGGATCATGCGGCTGCCAGCCGCCGTGATGTGCAGCGACTTGGTGCGGCGGTCGGCGGCGCCGCTGGTGCGCTTGATCAGGCCTCGCTTTTCGAGGCGCCCGACGACGTCGCCGATCGTCGAGCGGTCGAGCGCGATTTCATTGCACAGCGCGGTCTGGTCCAGGCCGGGATGTGTGTCGATCGCCATCAGGGCCGCATACTGAACCGGCGTGAAGTCGAATGCCTTGGCCTGTTCCAGAAACAGCGCCGAGGCGATCTGCTGCAGCCGGCGAATAAGATGGCCGGGCATCCCGATAAGGTCGCTGTCGTCTGACATTGGATCACGGCCGTGCTGGATTGGCGCGTTGACGGGTGCCCGCAACAATCGGTACACTGAAGATATCGTCAGTATGCTGACGAATTATTCCGGACGCAAGCGCTGCCTGACGAGAACGGAGAACCAGCATGGCTCAGCACCCCGAGGATATTCTTGCAGGCAAGAACCGGCCTTTCACCGGCGCCGAATTTCTGGAATCGCTGCGCGACGGCCGCGAGGTCTACATCTACGGCGAGCGCGTCAAGGACGTCACCACCCATCCGGCTTTTCGCAACGCCGCCGCCTCGATCGCGTTGCTTTATGACGCGCTACACGACGCCAAGACCAAGGACGCGCTTACCGGCCCCACTGATACCGGTTCCGGCGGCTATACGATGAAGTTCTTCAAAGCAGCGCGTTCGCGCGAAGAGGTCGTGGGACAGCGCGACGCGATCGCCGCCTGGGCACGCATCACTTATGGCTGGCTCGGCCGCAGCCCCGACTACAAGGCCGCGTTCCTCAACACGCTCGGCGCCAATGCTGATTTCTACGGCAAGTTCGCCGGCAACGCCCGCGCCTGGCACAAGCGCGCGCAGGAGGCCGTGCTTTTTCTCAACCATGCGCTGGTGAACCCGCCGATCGACCGCAATAAGCCGGTCGAACAGGTCAAGGACGTCTATATTACGATCCAGAAGGAGACGGACGCCGGCATCTACGTCTCGGGCGCCAAGGTGGTCGCGACCAACTCGGCGCTGACAAATTACAACTTCCTTGGCCAGAATATGGGTCAGGAAATCAACGACCCGAGCATGGTGGTGATGTTCATCGCTCCGATGAACACCCCGGGCATCAAACTGATCTGCCGGCAATCTTACGAGTTCGCAGCCGCCGCTACCGGCACGCCGTTCGATTACCCGCTTACATCACGCTTCGACGAAAACGACGCCATCTTCGTCTTCGACAATGCGTTCATTCCCTGGGAAAACGTCTTTATCCATCGCGACATTGAGCGGCTGAAAAACTTCTATCCAAAATCCGGCTTCTTCAACGGTTTCACCATGCAGGGCTGCACCCGGCTGGCGGTCAAGCTCGATTTTCTCGCCGGCCTTCTCTACAAGGCGGCCCGCGCCACCGGCGTCGAGGCGTTTCGTGGCGTGCAGGCGCAGATCGGCGAAGTGATCGGCTGGCGCAATCTGTTCTGGTCGCTGACCGACGCCATGGCCTACAACCCCGAGCCCTGGGTCGACGGCGCCGTGCTGCCGAACTCGCGCGCGTCAAGCACCTACCGGCTGTTTATGACCGAAGCCTATCCGGCGGTTCGCAACATCATCGAAAAAGTGGTCGCGTCCGGCCTGATATATCTGCCGTCAAGCGCGCTTGATTTTAAAAATCCCGGCATCGACAAATATCTGGCCAAATACGTGCGCGGCTCGAACGACATCGATTACAAGGACCGCATCAAGACCATGAAGCTATTGTGGGACGCCATCGGCAGCGAATTCGGCGCCCGCCACGAGCTCTACGAAATGAACTATTCAGGCAGCCACGAATTGGTGCGTATTTTCCCGCTGCAACAGGCGCAGTTCAACGGCGAGTTCAAACAGATGATCGGTCTCGCGGAAGCCTGCATGGCGGACTACGATGAGGATGGCTGGAAGCATCCGGCCTACCGGGACGGTTCGGATGTGAACGCGCTGCCCAAGAAGGCCTGAAAGCTACAGGGTCGAGCAGCCATCGATGGCCCGCGGAACGGCGCAATCCATCTTCATTGCGCGGCTTCAAAACCGACCGTGACCTGGACGTTCAACATATCGGTGCCTGCGGAAATCGGCACCGAACCCCCTACCGCATAGGCGCGCGCCGCAAACGGCGTCGGCGGAGCGTAGGCCGGCACTTCTGTGACCCACGCTACACCGCCGAGCTTGAGGCCCGCGCTCTGTGCATACAGCGCGGCCTTGCGCCGCGCATCGGCCAGCGCGGCCTGTCGGGCCTGATCGAGCACCTGCGACATGTTGGAGTGCAGGAACTGTACACTGCCGGAATTGGTCGCACCGGCCTGGATCAGTGAATCGAGAACCTCGCCGACCTTGCCGATCTGTCGAACTTTGATGCCAAGTTCGTTGGAAACTGAAAACCCGACGAGCTTTGGCGGGGAATTTTGTTGTGGCGTCCCGTAGACCGGAGAGACGGAAAAACGCAGCGTCTGGATGTCGTTGGCGGCGATGCCTTCGTTCTTCAATGCAGCGGTAAGCGCCACGATCACTTTTGCGTTGGCGTCGCTCGCCTCTTTGGCTGTCTTGGCCTGGTTCGTCGCTCCGCTTGCAATCTCCGCGTAGTCCGGTGGCACCGAGACACTGCCGTTGCCGTTGACGATAATTCGCGCTGGAGGCAATTGCGGGGCCGGTCCCGGTGACTGCTGTGCGCACGCGGGCGCGGCGATCGCGTAAAGCAAAATCGCCGTCAGCACGGCGCCGGATGGTACGGCGAGACGTTTTGCAGCCATGGGAATCTCCTACCGGCCGGATCAGAGCCGAAAATTGCTGTTTGCTCGCGATTTGCGGAGCCAATAAGGCGGCGCCTTAGAGGCCGCACGCTATTCGCCGATCGAGTCTTACCTGCAATACTTTCCCAAGTCTTATTTCCAGGTCTTGCGCAGAATGCGCAGCCAATTGCGGAAGCACAGCTTCTCAATCAGGCTTTCGCCGAATTCACGCTGGCGCAATGCCTGCACAAGCTTCTGCAACCCGCCGGCGCTGCCAAGCTCCTCCGGTATCAGCGCCCCGTCGAAATCGGAGCCGAAGCCGACGCCATCCTCGCCCACGTGTTCGATCAGATGCTCAACGTGCTGCACGATCAGGTCGAGCGGCGTGTTCTTGTCGCGGCCGCCATCGGGGCGAAGGAAGCTTACGGCGAAATTGACGCCGATCAGCCCCTTGGTTTCGCGAATTGCGCCGAGCTGCTTGTCGGTCAGATTCCGCGAATGCGGGCTGATGGCATGCGCGTTGGAGTGCGTGGCGACGAGCGGCGCATCGGACAGTTTTGCGACATCCCAGAACCCGCGTTCGTTGAGATGCGACAAGTCGACCAGAATTTTCAGCCGATTACAGGCGCCGACCAGCGCCTTGCCAAGATCGGTCAGGCCCGGTCCGGTGTCGGGCGACGACGGGCAGCGGAACGGCACGCCGTGGCCGAACGCGTTCGGCCTGCTCCATACCGGCCCGAGCGAGCGCAGCCCCGCGGCGTGCAGCACATCGAGCATCTCAAAATTTGCATCGATTGCTTCCGCGCCCTCGATGTGCAGCACAGCGGCGAGCGCATTCCTGTCGAGGCATGCGTCAATGTCATCGACTGTGCGGCAGACCCGCAGGGATCCCTCCGCCTGCCGTTCGATGCGGTAGAGCAGCGACACCATAGCGAGCACGGCGTGCTGCGCCTCGGCCAGTTCGACGCTTGGCGGTTCGGCTGTGCTTGTGAAGTCGGGTCCGCCTGTCTGACTGGGCGCGCTTTTCTTCTGGGTCGAAGGCACAAATATCGCGAATAACCCGCCCGCGAAGTCGCCTTTACGGGCCTTCGGCATATCGAGCTGGCCCTTATCCTCGCCTTCCAGAAACGCCGCCACCGGATCCCCGCTGGCGCGGCGATGCAGACGCAGGAGCGCGTCATTATGGCCGTCGAAAACCGGAACGTGCTTGGGTGAAGGCAAGAGCATTTCTCCGTTGTCCGGGGCCCCGGCCAACGGCTGACGCACCGTTGAATTCCAGCGCGCGCCGCGTGGCCAGCGACAAAATCGCCATAGCACGCGATCACGGCGGGATGCAGCAAATTCGTTGGAACGCGGGGAGAACGAGGCCTGGCGGGCCTCGCCCCGGACGATGCTGTCAATCTACCTTTGCGCCGGATGCCTTAACGATCGGCGCCCATTTCTTCAACTCGGCATCGATGAATTGCTGCGTCGACTCCGGCGTCGAGCCGGGCGTCGGATCGATGCCAGCCTTTTTCAGCGCGGCCGACACTTTGGGATCGGCCATCGCCTGGTTGATGGTGGCGTTGAGCTTGGCGACGATCGGCTTCGGCGTGCCGGCGGGGGCGATGATGGCGTTCCAGGTGTAGCACTCGTAGCCTTTGATCCCCTGCTCCTGCAGCGTCGGCAGATTGGGCATCGATGGAATGCGCGTCGCCATGCCTGCACCGAGGGCGCGCACCTTGCCGGCGAGCGCCAGTGGCATCGCGGTCGGCGTCGCGTCGAACGCCATTGCGATCTGCCCGCCAAGGAGGTCGGTATCCATCGGTGCCGAGCCTTTGTAGGGCACATGTATCATCTGGAGCCCGCCAGCATCCGCGGCGAATTCCGCGCCGCACAAATGCAAGATCGAACCGACACCGGAGGAGCCGTAAGAGTATTTGCCCGGATTTTTCTTGATCAGCGCAATCAGGCTTTTGACGTCAGTTACCGGAAGCGACTGATTTGCCATCAGAATTGTCGGTGTTACGCCGATGCGCCCGACCGGCGTGAAGGCGGTTTCTGAGTTGTACGGCAGGTGCCGGTACAATGCGGGATTGATGGCGTTTGTCGAAACCGTCGCCATGAGCATCGTGTAACCGTCAGGCGGCGCTTTGGCGACGGCTGCGGCGCCGATCGTGCCACCCGCCCCGCCACGATCTTCCACCACAACAGTCTGCCCCAGCAGTTCGCTCATTTTTCCGCCGAGGATGCGCCCGACAATGTCGGTCGGGCCGCCGGCTGCGAACGGTATGATCATCTGCAGGGGGTGCGACGGGAATTGCTCTGCCGCCGCGACCTGTGCGCCGGACAAGGCTGCGATTCCAACGATCACGGCCGCGATCGCGGGCCGCCGATTTAGCTTGCTCATGTGTTCCCTCCCATATTTTTTTACGACCTTATCACTTCGGCGCGCCCGTTTCACCACTGGATCGCGACCGTCATCGGCGACGTTTTGACCGATTGCTTTAGCCCCCCGACTGGAATTCCAGGTTCGGCAACGCCACGCCCGCCATTACCCGCCTTGCTAAACCTCGTGCACTGCGTCCTGAGCGCGGCGGGCAGCAATACGAGGCCCCGCACCCCGCACCGTGTCGATCATGGCCAGCGCGTCTATGGGCTCGCTATCGCCGCGCCATGCGACGTGGCCATCCGGCCGCACAAGCACCAGCGCATGTTCATAAAGTGCCGCCGCGGCCGGATGATCGATGCGATGCACGACGAGCGGGACGCCACGCCGCGATGCTGCCCGCATGATTTCGTCCACCGGGACGCCGGAAAAATTCAGGAGCACAAAGCCGTCGCCGAACAGATCAAGGGTCGACTTGCTGGGCGCGAGCCAGACATGTGGCGCACGCGCGCCGGGGAAAGTCGTCGGCACATAACCAACCGTATCGTCTGCGGGAGTAGACGCGCCATCCGGCACGACGATCGGCGACGGATGATAGATGTAGCCGAGATGGATGCCGACCGGGTGCCAACTTTTTTCGTTTTCTTCGACCATCTGCGCGCCGATGGCTCGGCGCGCAGCATCGCCTTCGGGCGTCGGCGAATAGATTTCGGCGCGTTGCTTGGCGCTGATCAGGCGGCGATAGTTCTTGAGCGAGACCTCCGCGGCGCGCGCCGACGCCGGGCGCCGCTCGGTGTCATAGCTTTCCAGCAGTCCGTCGCTACCCCAGCCTTCGAGCATCGCGGCGATCTTCCAGCCGAGATCGAAGGCGTCCTGAATGCCGGTGTTCATGCCGAGCCCGCCATTTGGCGGATGGGCGTGCGCGGAATCGCCGGCGAGAAAGACGCGGCCATCCATGAAGCGGTCGGCGACCGTGCACTTTCGCGTCCACAGGTCCTTGTGCTCGATCGTGTAGACGATCTCCTTGCCCATGCCGCGTCGCATCAGCGCCGCGATATCGGCCTTATGCAATCGCTCCTCATCGAGATCGACAAGCTGGAGGCGCCAAAGGTCTTTGCCGTCCACGATCGACAAAAACGACCACGTGCCCTCAGGACCGACAAACACGTAGCGGAAGGCGCGTCCCTTGTCATGCTGGGCGTGAAGATCGGGAATTCGCAGATAAACAGTCATCGCCCAGTCGATGTGCAGTGCGCCGCGAATCTGAATACCAAGCAATTCGCGCACCGTACTGGAAATGCCGTCACAGCCGATCAGATATTGGGCGCGGACAATTTCAGTGGCGCCGGTATTTTCGTCCTTCAGCGTCGCTGTGACGCCGCCAGGATCCTGGACAAAACTCTCAAGCGCTACGCGATAACGCAGCGTGACGTGCGGGTAGGAGCGCGCGTTGGCCTGCAGAATGGGGTCGAACCAGGTTTGCGGACACGGCATGCCACGCTCAGGACTGCTGGGAATATTGGCAAGCTCCGCAAGCGCCGGCGTGCGGATGCGACCCAGCTCGTAGCCGCGCATGTCGGTAACGAATACGCTGTCGAGCGGCCAATCCGGCGGAAAGCCCCAGTTGCGAACCTTGTCGACAATGCCAAGCTGGCGGCAAAATTCCATGGTGCGGACGCTCACCTCCAGCATCTTCGCGGGGTTAAGTTTGTTCTCGCGCTGCTCGATCAGCAGCGTCTTGACGCCGCGGCGCCCCAGATTGGCGGCGAGCGCCAGCCCGATCGGACCGCCACCGACGATCAGGACAGGTGTGTGAACGAGAGGAGCGTTCTGCAGCATGTCGCACTAACCGTATCTAGGATTGGCTCACGAAAACACGTCATTGCGAGCGGAGCGAAGCAATCCAGTCCTTCGGCTCAGATTGCTGGGTTGCTTCGTCGCTTCGCTCCTCGCAACGACGAATTTTCAACCGTGCTTTTTATGGCGTCTGGATAAGCCATCACTCTGCTAGTGGTCCGATTCTAACATTCGCATCCCGTTTCGGCGCCCCATCATGCGAATGTTAGAATCCACTAGAACGCCGCTTCACCCGCCTTCTTCAGCCGGGTTGTCCAATACTCCCACGCCCGGCCGATCGGACGCGGCTCGAGGTTGAACGCTCCAGCCTTGGCGATTTCAGCCGCCGTGAGCGGACTGACGGCGCCGAGCATTTGCGCCTCGCGCTGCATTTCGGCATTGCGGCAGGAAAACACCGAACGAAACACCAGTTCCTGGAGGGTTGTGCCTACCACAGTCGCCCCGTGCCGGCGCATCAGCACAACCCAGTGCGGCCCGAGTGCGCGCGCCAACGAGCGGCCCTCCTCCGGCTTGGCCACAATCAGATCCGTATCACCAAATTCGTCGCGCTGATCCCAGAACGGAATTTCGGCCCCCATGGTGGCACCGAGATGATCGACTGGCCGCAACGGCACGCCGGAAATGCAGAACGGCATCACGGCGCGCGAGTGATGATGGCAGACCGCATGCACATCGGGCCGGCTGCGGTAGATCTCGCCATGAATGACCCGCTCGCCGTAAAGCACGATGCTGGTCGGCTCGACCAGCCGCGAGTTCGAGCGTGAATTCGAGAATATCGGCCGGCTCCAGCAATTCCGGACTGCGCGAGCGCGCCAGCAGATAACGCGACGGATCGGACGGATGCCGCATGCTGACGTGACCGAACGCGTCGAGCACGCCCTCATGGGCCAGAATACGGTTGGCAAGCGCGACCTGGGACCGCGCCTCATCGAGCGTTGGCATTGGGCAAACTCCTGGGAGACCTTCAAGAGAGATGACTGCTCAATGCCTTTCGTAACCCGGCACTGAAACCGGCGCCATTTCTTTGTGCATGTGTTCCTCGTTGTGCATGTGCTTCGTGCACGTGTTTATGCGCCCGTCGCGGTGCGCGAGCATCTCGGCGTGCCGCGGCCGGCGCGTTGCCTCTGCCTCGCCCGCTTGCAGCAGAGGGTGCCGGTTTCGGCCCATCGGCGCGAGTCCGGGTCGGCCGTTGCGGCGCCGCGCGCTCCGCTTCTTCACCTCATCGTGAGAAACTACGCCGCTTCTAGCCGAGCCAATTCCGTCTCGAAATCGAAGCGCAATTGCGCGCCTTCGTCCACGGGCAACAAGTTCGCCATCTGTGGAACAATGATCCGATGGAGCGACAGCCGCCCCGGGCCCCACGAGATTGTGTCGGCGGCGCGCGCCTCGGCCAGAATCTTATGCAGCCGCGCCCGCACCTTGTCGGGGTCGGGCCGATAGGCCGAAACCGGCTCGGCGCCGAACAGGTCGGGTTGGGTAAACTCGCTCATTCACCCTCCTCCGCACCGCTGACATCGTCATCGTTGGCTGCGACGCTTCCGGCAGCGGCACGGGCAAGATTTAGTTCCAGCAATTTTGCCAACGCATCATCCTCAGAAATATCCGCGGACCAGCCATAGGCGGCAGCCACCGCGGCATCGAGGTCGCGGTGGGCGTCGGCCAGCCACTGCGGACGCGCGTTGTAAAGATTGGTCAGCGTGCGTTCGCGCAGCGTCACGGCGGATGCGCATCCTTCGGCACGATGCGGTCGGGATAGCCGGGCACCACCTCCGGTTCGATGCGCACCAGGTCGGGCGGATTGAGCCAGTTGTTGCGTAGACTGTCGAGCCGCTTCGCCGCCGTGGCGATGGTAATGGCACGCGGGTCAGAGGCGAAGTTCGTAGCTGGAACGTCTGGAGTTAGTCCTTCAGGCAGCGGGTAAGTTTCGAACGTCGTAGTTGGCGTGTAACGTGGGTCGTTCCCCACCCCTAACCAAGTGCCGCTTCGGAGCGACCATGCTTCGTGAAAGCGGCAATGAAGAATTCCGAATGTCACATCATCATCGCGTGCCACCACGATCAGCTGGTGGTCAGGACATATTCTGCAATCCATCCAGATAAACACACGGTGTTTAGCAACCGTGGGGGTTGCAATATATCGTTTCAGCTTTGACAGTGCGCGCCACATGGCCGGCCGTGGCTCGACATGCCGCCACCAAAATTTCGCATAACTCTCGCGACGATTCTTGATTCGGGTAGGCTTAATCTTGTCGACGACGTACCCAAAAGGTTCTTCATACAAAGAAGCATCGCGTTCCAGCATTTCCCACCCAAAATCGACAATCCACATATCGCGTGAGCGGCGGGTTACATCCATGCCATTGCGCCAAGGCCGCAGAACCTCTGCGTTTGAATTCCCATTTGGGTTTTTCGGAAGAGCTAACCACCCGCGGGCGATTCCGCCCGGAACGTCGAATGCGCCTCCTTTTGTATCTCCCATGTATGCTGTGCTTAGATTTTCCGTCAGCCGCCGCGCCCTTGTCAGATCAAGAGAACCTGATGTGAGGTCGGCATTGATCCCGGCCACAGCCTGCCCGTTGAGCCAAGCAGGGTCGTGATCCTGGCTGAAGCAAATCAACGACACGCGCACGGCGGCGCCGTCCACAACCCATGCTTCGTCGCTCCAGGCGTCGAATATTCGATCTTCGGCGACAATGCGGTCGAGGACGCGGCGATTAGCGCCACCGCGGATGGAATTCGTCGCGACGAGGCCGACGCGTTTCACTTGCTTGGCCTTCAGAGCCGCCCGCGCCTTCTCGAACCAATAGACAACTAAATCGGCTTCCGGCGAGACGCGCCCCTCGTACACGGAGAAAAGGCGATCGACCGTCTCGTTACCCAATCCGGCACGCATCAGCTTGCCGCCGAGGAACGGCGGATTGCCGACGATGAACTCTGTCTCGGGCCATTGCGTCTCGATCGCGGCGCCGTCGCCATTCTGCGACAACACAGCGTCCCGGCATACGATCGCGTCAAGTTTCCGCAAGATCGGTTCGGGCCGTGCGTAGATGCCATTGCGCAGGCTCCACTGGATGTCGCCGATCCAGATGGTGGTGCGGGCCAGCTCGGCGGCGAGTGGATTGATCTCGATGCCCTTGACGATTTCCGGCCCGACGGCCGGGGCGCGCGGCGCGAGCCCGAGCGCTTCGCATTCAAGATTGGCCCGAAGCTCGATGTCCTTCACCGCCTGCAGCGCGAGGTAAAGAAAGTTTCCCGATCCGCAGGCCGGATCGAGGACCGTCACCTTGCGCAGCCGCTCCAGAAAGCGCGACCGCGCTTCTTCGGCCTTGGCAATCGCGTTCCGATAGGCTTGGCCGCTCTTGAGGTGAGCTTCGTCGACCAATTGCTCGATGTCCTTCTTCGCCGCGCTCCATTCCTCGCGCAGCGGGCGGACGATCACCGGATTGACGAGCATCATGATCTTCTCGGCGTCGGTGTAGTGTGCGCCGATCTGTCCGCGCTTTTCGGGATCGAGAAAGCGCTCGAACAGCGTGCCGAAAATCGATGGATCGATCAGGCTCCAGTCGAGACTTCGCGGCAGCGATCAGCAGGCCGACATCACCGGAATCGAGCGGCAGCGCCCGCCACCCGTCAAACAGGCCGCCGTTGAAATGCGCGATTTTGGTGAGGTCGAAGTCGCCGCCGGTTTCCATCGCGGCGAACAAGCTGTCGAAATAACGCTTGGCGTTTTCCGGGGTTTCCGACGCGCGCTTGAGCAGCCTCGGGAAGAATCCGTTGGGCAGAAGTTTCACGCTGTGCGCGAAAAAGCAGAATACAAGCTGATTGACGAAATGCGCGATCTCCTCTGGTTCGCCGCGCCCCTGCAAGCGCAGCGAGATGGTCGAAAACTTGTCCGCCGCCTCCCTGGTAAGGCCGGCGCGAGTCTCGGTCGGCCGCAGTTTCTCGGGCTCGTAGAACACGGAGCGCAGGATCGAGAGCTTCTGCGGATCGGCGAGGTCATCGAGCGAAAGTTCGTAGGTTTTCGGAACGGTGTTCGTCCAGGCCGTCCTGATCAGAATCCGATCGGTGTCGCAGGCGACCTGAAGCGGCGGATTTTCCAGCGCCGCCGCGTAGCGCACGAGCTGACCAAAGGCTTCGTCGAGATTGCGCTTCTTCTTTTTGTACTCCCACGCGAAGAAGCCCTTCTTCCATACGTCGGCAAAACCGTCGCCGCCTCCGGTCTTGGGCACGCCTTTTTCGAATGTGAACCAGTCGCCGGCCGGGTCGGCCTTGATCGGATCGTCGTGGCCAAGCAGAGCGCAAAGATCGTTGAAATGCGATTGCGCGGCGGCACGTTCGGTAAGCGCGACCGGCTTCCATTTCTTGATGAATTCCAGCGGAGTCATTGGCGGAGAATTATCAGGGATTCGGCGGCGCCAAAACCGCGCTCTGTCAGGTATTGGCGTCCCAGATTGACGCGGCCACGCGCCGATGATTCGCATCATTTGGCGTAAATCGCGCTCTCAGCGTGACCTCCTGCACCGGCGGCTGTGGGAAAACCGGCGGAGAATCAGACCCATTGTCGGCTATATCGAGACAATATTTGACAAATCCAGAGACAAAGACTATAGCCCATCCATCCTGCTCGTTCTAAAGGGACGTCAACCGGTGACGGCCGATTGATGCGAGCGGGAGCGGTGCCCGGGATGGGGCTCGTAACTTCATCCGCGGGCGGTTCGGAAACTCGCCCGGCCTGCCTCGGCGCAGGTCTGCCAGGAGCTGGCTGCCCGGGTGGCGGACGGAGTCACATCCGTCGGCGCTGCCATGAAGCGCGGGACCGGACTGAGCCGAGGGTAAAAGCTCGGCAAGAGCCGCGGTAGAGCGCCGGAAGGCGAGCGCGTCCGCCAAAAGCGGCGCGCGCCGCGATCAAGCGCAAACTCAAGCGGCGCTCCGCTTGTGCGCGATTGCGGTCTCTATCTACGCGCCTTTCGGCGCTCCGCCTCCCTTATTGGTGAGGCGGCCGTTCGTGAAAAACGTGAACAGACCTCGGGGCGCCCAGAAAAGGCGCAGCGCGAGAACGATGGAGTTCGTCATTGCGAGCGCAAGCGAAGCAATCCAGCGCGGCTTGCGATGGCCGGGAGGCCGCGCTGGATTGCTTCGTCGCTATCGCTCCTCGCAATGACGGAAAATCACCTCTCCCCGCACGCGGGGAGAAGGAGAAGCGCCGGCGTTTGCGCGACAAATCGTTTGTAGGCCTCAACGGCGTTTCGGGAGTATGGTTGGAGCCGGGGGCAACGCGCACTACGCGGCGGCAAGATCGCGACGGCGCAGCGCCTCCAAAAGAGCGGACGGGAGGATCGCCATGACCAATGTTGCAACCACGAGCAGCGCCGCGGCCTTGAATGAGCGCGGCGACATGCGCCACGTCGTGGCGCGGCTCGAGCGCCTGCCCTACTGCTCGTGGCATCTGAAGATGCGGCTGATCATCTGCACCGCATGGTTCTTTGATGCCTTCAACTCGATTGCCATCGCGGTGGTGCTGCCGCCGCTGATCGGAATGTGGCACCTCGTGCCGCAGCAGATCGGTCCGCTGATCGGAATTGGGTTTCTCGGCCAGTTGGTCGGCGCGATCGCCTTCGGCTGGATCGCCGAGAAATGGGGACGCCGCTCATCGATGCTGGCGACGCTGCTGATATTTTCGCTGGGCGCGTTAGCCTGCGCGGCGGCGACGAGCTACAGCATGCTGTTCTGGCTGCGTTTCGTCCAGGGCATCGGGCTCGGCGGCGAGATCCCGCTCATGGCCGCCTATGTCAACGAATTCGCCCAGGCCAAGAGCCGCGGCCAATTCTCCATATCGATCCAAATTCTGTTCTCGGTCGGCTTGATGGCGGTCGCTCTGGTCGGCGTCTATGTGGTGCCGCACTGGGGCTGGCAGTGGATGTTCATCATCGGCGCCATACCGGGGCTGATCGCGATCCCGATGCGCACGCTACTGCCGGAATCGCCACGTTGGCTCGCGAGCCAAGGGCGTTACGACGAAGCGGACCAGGCACTGTCGCGGATCGAGGCGATTGCGGCACGCGAGGGCCTGACTGTCGCGCCGTTGCCCGCCGACATTCCGGCGGTAGCCGAGGCTCGGCCGAATGTTGCCGATCTATTCAAAGGTATTTATCTGCGCCGCACCATTTCGGTATGGCTTATCTGGATCGGCGCCTATTTCGTCTCGTACGGCATCACCGCGTGGATGCCGACGCTGTTCCGTACCGTTTATCATCTCAACATCCAGCAATCGCTGAACTACGGACTGATCAACAACGTCTTCGGGCTGTGCGGGGCGTTCATGGCCCTTTACCTGATCGAGGCGATCGGACGGCGCCGGATGTTCGTTCTCAGTCTCAGCGGCTGCGCGGTCTCACTCATCGCGTTTGCGTTCCTGCCGCAACTCAGCGCCATCGGAACGCTTGCACTGGCGTCCTGTGGATTCTTCTTCCTCAGTTCCACTCTGCTGTCGCTTGCCACCTACACGGCCGAGATCTATCCGACCCAATTGCGCGCCCTGGGGGGCGGCGTGGCCAGTTCGTTTCAGCGCGGCGCATCGGTGGTCGGCACCACTGTGGTCGGTTGGGTCTTACCGTACTATGGCATCAACGCGGTCTTCGTCATGTTCGGGCTGTTCGCGCTCTTGGGCGCGGTCACGGCCTTCTTCTTCGCTATCGAGACCCGCGGAAAGGTGCTCGAACATGTTTCGCCGGCCATCTGACGGCTGCAATTGCGGACTTATCAATGACTGAAGAGAGTGCATGCGGCGGCAGGTATGCCGCTCTGCCCGGTGTGAAACTATGGTTCGTCGACACCGGCGGCGCCGGCGTTCCTATCGTGCTGCTGCATCCGAACACCGGCACCGTCGCAACCTGGGAGCCGCAGATTTCTGCCTTCGCAAGGGCCGGGTATCGGGTCGTGGCCTTCGACCGCCGGGGCTGGGGCAAGAGCACGGCTGATCCGACGACAAGTTCGGAGCCGGGCAGCATCGCCGGGGATCTGCAAGCGCTCGCCGAGCACCTGAAGCTCGACGCATTTCATCTGCTCGGGGTGGCGGGTGGCGGTTTCATTGCGCTCGACTACGCCGCATGGCATCCAGAACGCGTGCGAAGCCTGATCGTTGGCGCCAGCACCGGTGCCATCGAGGACAAGGAGATTGCCGACTTTATCGCCCGCATCGGCATTCCCGAGATCAGAAAGCAATCCGCCCATTACCGCGAGATCGGCGCGTCGTATCGCGGCGCCAATCCGGAAGGCACTAAACGTTGGATCGAGATTGACGAGCACGCGCGCCAGCCGGGAGCAGGCTTTCAACCACAGCTGCGCACGCCGAACACCCTCGCCAAGATTGCCACGATCCCGATACCGACGCTGATCATCGCCGCCGATGCCGATCTGCTGGCGCCTCCGGCGCTGATGCGTCTCTGGTCGCGCCACTTGAAAGATCACGAGTGGGCGGAGATCCACGATGCCGGCCACGCCATGGCCTGGGAGCAGCCCGGCACGTTCAACGACAAGGTATTGGACTTCATCAGGCGGCACTGACTTGCGGCCGCGACACCCTCACAGATAGCCGCGGCTTTTCCAGAATTGCATGGCGGCTGGATGCAACGGGACAGTCTGCGGCGTATCGAGCGCCTCGCGCGCCATGCGCTCGACCGGCAATTCTCCCGGCTCCTCCCAAGGAATGCGCATCTTGCGCGCATCGAGCCCGGCGCAGATCGCCGTCACCAGTGCGGCCTCGGCTTCCTCGTGGACGAAGACCGTCCAGCCGGAGAAATCGAGCGACAGCACATCGCCCGGCAGCTTGGGATAGGCAGATCGCGGCAGCACGGCGCGGCGATAACCCATCGCTTCGAGACTTTGTACGGTCGCTTCCGCGAGCGGAAGAAGCCTCATTCCCGCATCCAGCGCCTGTGGCACCCAGGAACTCGCCGCCTCGTCAAAGATCGCATCGACGTCGCCGCGAATAAGCGCCTTGAATGTCTCGGTATGCGGCCACGGTACGCTGCCGCGTTTTTGCACGTCGCCGCCCCAGTTTTTGATGTCATCGCGCGAAAACCCCGCTGCCGCGGCAACATCATCGAACATGTGGTGCAGGCAATGATCCGGCGTGGCGCGCATCAAAATGCTAAGCTTTGGCTTTCGCGCTGCAATGTCTTCGAAGCGCAATAACCCGGTTTCCGGCCGCACCGCAAAGACAAATGCATCCCATGAGGGAATGACGGCGATCGCCCGGACCGGCATAGGGCGCTTGAAAATACCTTTGCCGCGCAATGCGACCGACAGCACGGAAGCTGGGTTGATCATCGCCAGATCAACCTCGCGGGCGACGACAGCGAATATGCCCTCCGCCGAACTGCTGGCTGACAGCGTCACGGACTTGCCGCCGCGCGAGCGGCGCAACTCCACCTTGGGAAGGATATAATCGGGCACGGCGTCGGCTGCATCGCCGCCCGACATTTCGGAAGCGATTTCCAGCACCAGACGCGAGCGCGTCACATTAGGATTGGTGACAGGGGTCGTCACAGTCGTCATCGTTCCCTCATCCCTTTACAACTTAACGGGCAAAGATTGCATCGTGAACAGCACATCGTCGGCAGGCATTTTCGGAAGCGTTCCCATCTCGACTTGGCGACCGGATCGAGGGACCGCTACGCCGCAGTGAGTTCTTCCACAGCTCGGTAGGCCTGATCGATCGCTGAATCCGTGTAGGCGGCTGCACCGGCATCCGAATTAGCTATCGCAATGCGGCCAAAGCGCTTGCGGCCGAGTTCGTGCGGCGCACCGTCGCGCGGCCAATCGGGATCAAATAGCGGGTTATATTCGTAAGCATAACCGTGCGGCCAGCGATTGACTGTGATCCCGGTAATGTCTCTGTTCGGATCAAATCCACCCGGGCCGAGAATACGCCCCAGCTGATCGCGAATCTTTTCCTCGAACGTATCCAAGCTCGTGCTCAGGATGTCGTAATGCCCGGCGCGATGCTGATCGCGCTCCGGCAGACCCGGTTTGACCGGCGTTCGTGTCAGATGAATCAAAATGGGTTCGTCCGGCGAATGCGGGCTGTGATAGCCACCGATATCAACAACCTGGTTCAACGCCATCGACGAAAAATAAGAACCCGGCGCATGGACCGACGCGATACCGAGGTTCTTGAACGCCTTCCAATTCCTCAGCGCCACGCTCGCGTAGATCAGCGGAATTTTGACCGCGTAGTGCAGCGCCTGCTTCTGCGATTCTGGTAATTCCGGGCAGAGATGCGGGATGATCATGTTGTAACAGGCGAGCACACACGACTTGGCGCGCACCGCGTACACCTCGCCAGCGCGAAAATATGCGATCTCAACCCCTGTGGACGATGCGGGATCGCCAACGTTGCGAGCGCGTACGGCGATGCTGCTGAGTCGGATACGCACAGGCGATTTCGGCTGATCGAGCTTTGCATAGTCGAGCCGCGCCGTCACGGCGTCTTCGGCCCCTTCCCCGGGCAAGCTCCCTGGAACAAGGCGACGCACAAGCAGCCGCGCGATCGACGCGTTGCCATCGGGAAAATGAAATTTGTATGAGCCACCGTCCGCGTAGCCTGCGGCCGTATATCCCATGCGTGGCGCGGATCCTGGCGTAAGTCCTAGCCCCTGAAAGCCGGGGAAATCAAAAGCCCAGACGTCGAGCGCCGAAACAGCATCGATGCCGACACCCCATTCGCCGTGCGTCCGCGCCTGATAGAATGGAATGACACCGGCGTCCGCCTTCACGACATTCAACAAATAGTCGCGATAGCTCATCCGCGACAGCCGCGACTTCTTTTCCGTGGAAGACAGGTCCGGAAGGTAGTCGGTTATTGATTCTTCGATTCTCGCGATGTCGCGCCGAACGTTCGGCGACAAAGGTGCGTCCGCGAGCAGTTGCGTCCAGGATGCCGCGGGGCCTCGCACGACGAGCTTGTCGGCGCCGAAGGTTTCCTTGTCGAAGAAAAGGCCACGCGCTAATCCGAGCCTTTGATAAAAGCCGCGATCCGCGTATTTCCTGGCCATGGCAGCAGGATCGATGCCGAGCGCTTTGATGAGACCATCGGCCACGGCGCTATACGGACGCGGACTGTCGATTTCGTAAGTGCCGCCATGCATCAACTCCACACGACCGCCTAATTGGAATTCATTGCGCTTGGCATGCCCGCCAAAATCATCGTGGTTGTCGAGGATGAGAATCCGCGCGCTTTTGTGTTTGGCCAGATAGAAATGCGCCGCGGCCAGCCCGCTTATGCCGCCGCCAACAACAACGAGATCGTAGGTCTCACCGAGATCATCGACCGGTCGGGCGCGAGACCAAAAATCACCATCGCGCAGCCGATGGCCGATCTCGAAACTGCCGACGTGATTGCCGCGCAGCCCGGTCAACGCCGGTGGATAATATCCCGGCGCATCCTGGGCGGCCGCGTCCGCAGAGGCAGCGACAACGAAATCGGGCAGCAGCCCGGCCGCAATCGCACCGCCGGCCGCGACTGGGCAGCCATTGAGAAAATCGCGTCGCGTGACACGGCCGCCGCTGCTCGACGTATGATGGCGTGGAGTGTCGCGATGCGCACCTTTCGCCATCACTCAGCCGCCGGAGCCGGAATGAGCCTGGCCTCAACCGCTGGCGACAGGTAGGCGCCCTGCCGCAGCAATTCGCGCTGGATCTCGCTCGGCGCGAGGTCGCGAGGCCGAACACTGGAGCCCGCAGCGAGCGCGGCGGCAATCCCGGCGGCTTGGCCAGTAAGCCAGCATTGTGGAATCTCGCGCAGAAAAGTGTGAGAGTTCGCGTCGCAAGCGACGTGGCGACCTGCGCCCAATATATTGTCGAGCTTTTCCGGTACTAGTGTCCCATACGGGACCGAGATGTTTGGAGTCTTCGGTGACAATGACGTCGAGACACCAATTTCGTCGTCCCAAATGTACCCGCTATCCCATTGTTGGCGGATGACCTTACGCATCCCGGCAAGACGCCGGCTGTGACGCACACCGATCTGCGGTGCGCCGAGCATCAGGAAAGCGTTGACGAAACCCGGCGCGGCCTCGCGATAGACTTCGAGATGCCCCACGGCGAGCTCACGCGAGCGCAGCTCCACACTGGTCAAATCTTCGACATCAATTGCGCTGTAGCCCGCCAGCCGCGGCCCCATAAAAAGGGCAACGTCGTTGCGCCACGAGACGAACGGTTTCTCGAAGAATTTCAGCCGTTCGCGGCCCGACGCCATGAAGGTCGCAAAAGCCTCCGGTTCGCCGTAGCGGAACGCGAGCCAGCGTTCCATATCGACGCCGCCAAACAGAAAAGCGGTGTTTATGCAGTGATGGATATCGTGGGCGTCGATATCAGACTCGCATTGCGCGCCGGCCCGCGCGATCAGATCGGCGTCGCCCGTTGTGTCGACAACGATCTTGGCCAGAATTGCGTGACGGCCTTCCTTGCTTTCAAAGATTGCGCCCTTGACGACGCCATCTTCAGTGATTGGCGCTGCGCACCAAGCATGGAGCAACAACCGAACTCTTGCCTCGCCGGCCATTTGCATTGACAGCGTTTTGAGAGCCTCGGGGTCGATCGTGGGCGACCAAGTCACGATGCCGTGGTAGGCGGCCGTGCGCTGCGCCCAATAGGCGGCCGTTTGCGCATCGCGAGAGCCCCAATCGCGGTGGGGTGGCCCCTGGATCGCGTTCTGCGGCAGGCGCGCCATGAATTCCTCGGCGAGCCCGCGGATGATGAGGCGGCCGAACCAATCGGTCATGCGATCGATCCAGATGACGAGACCGCCGGTCGAAAGGCCGCCCAAATGATTGTAGCGCTCCGCCAGCAAGACATCGGCCCCAAGCCGGGCTGCCGCTATCGCTGCAGTTATCCCAGCCGGACCGCCGCCGACGACCAGCACGTCTGTCTCGGCAAAAACCGGGATTTCACGCGCTGGTTCCACTAGCGTTTTGTGGGGTCGCGGTCGCCGCGCCCTGCCATCCCCGCTGAACAGCTGGGTGCCCTGCGCAGCACCGATACTGCTCGAGTAGCTTCCGCTACCGGGCGGCTCGCGAAAGATTTCACTCTCTCGAGTCGGGCGACCCGCCGACGCAGGGGGTTCATCGTTGGTCATCGCTTGCCTTACGGCTGTCAGTGATCGCGGGCAGACCCGCGACAAGGTCCGCAGCATACGCGTGAAAATGCGATCGGAAAACGCCCAGCGACTTCAAAGCGCGTGTCTTGCGTTTGGCGCCAAAATCCTAGTTCGACACGCGGCACGGCATCAGCACCCGCCGTCGCGTGACATGAGCTGCGAAAAAATATTTGGCGCGCAAGTCATATGCTAACCTTGTAGGTGTTGGTGGGAGCTAATAGGCTCGGCACCAAAATATCGCACAACTACCGGAACAAATTTGGGGAGTGGGAGGATGCTGCATAAAAACCGGAAAAAGGGAATCTCGCGCCGAACGTTGCTCGCGGGCGTGGCGGCGATCAGTGCACTGCCGTCGCGGCGCGCGTCGGCACAGACAACCGAGCCTCTCAAGATCGGATTTCTCACGGTCGATACCGGCCCGCTCGCTGCCGGCGGCAAACAGCAGGAAGAAGGCGCGGCGCTCTTTCTTCAGGAGCGCGGTGGGATGATTGCCGGCCGCAAGGTCGAACTGATCAAACAGGACACAGCCGGCAACACGTCGCTGGCACGGACCAAGACGCAGGAACTGGTCGAACGTTACAAAGCGCCAGTAATGATCGGTCCACTGGCGACGAATGAAGCGCTGGCGATGGACAGCTACGTTCGCGAGGCGAAGGTCCCTCTCATCACCACGACTTCGGCCGCGACGGTCGATCTGAAGGCGCACCCGGTCAATCCATGGGTGCTGCACGCCTTCGGTACCGCGCCACAGGTGACCTTTCCGCTCGGCGACTACGCAGCCAAGACACTCGGCTATAAGCGCATGGCGATCGTCGCCGAGGATTTCACCTACGGTTACGAGGGCGCCGGAGGATTCCAGCTCGCGTTCGAAGCGGCTGGCGGCAAAATCGTGCAAAAGCTCTGGCCGCCGCTCAACGCGCCGGAATACGCCCCATATCTTGCGCAGATCAAAAGCAACATCGACGGCATTTATATGGGCTTCGCCGGCATCAATCCGCTACGCTTCCTCAAGCAGTTCAACGAATACGGCCTGAAGGGCAAGCTCGGTGTGCTGGGCAATACCACCAGCACTGATGAGGGCATTCTCAAGCTGATGGGCGACGAAGCTGCCGGCGTTTACACCGCCGGCTGGTACGCCGCCGGCCTCGATACGCCAGACAACAAGAAATTTGTCGCCAGCATCAATGCCGCCGATCACCACGATCCTGGATTTTACACCGCCGGTCCCTACACGGCGCTGCTCATCATCGAGGAGGCGCTCAAAACAACCGGGGGCAACACGGCCGATGCGGCGGCCTTCCTCAAGGCGTTGCACGAAGTCCGCCTGACGCACGGGCCGATCGGCCCTGTGCGGCTCGACGAATACGGCACGCCGATCCTCGACATCTACATACGAAAAGTGGCGCGGGTGAACGGCAAGCTTGAGAACACGATCCTCAAGACCTATCCGCAAGTCGGCCAATTCTGGACTTATAAGCCTGCGGAGTTCGTCACGCGGCCGCCATTCTCACGCGGTTACCCACCGAGCAAGTATCTCGAATAGGACAATTGCGGCGTAGCAGTCTACGCCGCCGCGTTCGTGTATTTGGGGTCCCGGTCGAGCAACTCGATCGAAACGCCTTCCGGTGCGCGAATGAAGCAGACGCGCACCCCCGGCCGCACCGTCGTCGGCTCGCGAGTGAACTCAACGCCCTTGGCTTTCAGATCGGCCGCAAGCGCATCGATGCCGCTCACCGACAGCCCGAAGTGATCGAGGCCACGATACGGGATGGCCGGCGCCACGTTGGTGCCGTCGCCGTCTTTCACCGGCGCGATGAAGATGTTGCCGCCGCCGAGTTTCAGATCGATGCGCGTCTGGCCTCCCTGCATGCTGCGGACCACCTCGGCGCCGAGCATTTTCTCGAACCACTGCGCCATCGCTTCCGGATTGGTGGTGCGCAGATGAATGTGATCCCAGGTAATCTTGGCCATGAATACTCTCCCCTTTTATTTCGCTTTTTATACCTTGATCTTCTCATCCTCGGTTACGCGGCCGACAGCAGCGCGTTTGAGCATGCGATCCTTGAACGCCGTGTAGTTTTTGAGCTCGCTCATCGGCAACTCGCGGCGGACGCCCCAAGTGTAGAACACGAAGCCGTAAGGATCGAGCACGCTGTAGCCATCGGAAAACCATTCACGGTTCGCCAGCATGCCGTCGATCTGCTTCAGATAACCGTGGAACGTTTTCAGGCCTGCTTCCTTGATGCCGGGAAACGCCGTGGCATCGGCCGTATATCGCTCGGGCCGCCCGATATGGGCGTGCGCCGGATGGACGCTCGAAGCGAAGAAGCCGATCAGCGACAGCGACTGGGCTTCAGTAAGCGGGTCCTGCGGCCACAGACCGAAGCGTTTGCCGAGATAGGGCAGAATGGCCGTGTTCTCGGTGAGCGGCGCGCCATTATCGAGACGGAGCGCCGGCACGCGTCCCAGCGGGTGAATCTTGAGATAGGCTTCGGTGCGCTGCTCGCCGCCGGCGAGGTCGACCTTCTTGGCCTCGTATTTCTCACCGCTTTCCTCGAGCACGATGTGCGCGGCCATCGAGCAAGCGCCTGGCGCGTAATAAAGCGTCAACATAGCGGAACCTCCCCTGGACGGCTCGCGTGTGGAACGTGCCGCGGCGGATACTGAAAGATCATCAGAGCATGGCGGCTAGGGTTCGGGAAAGCCCCCGCACTCCGGCGGGGAGAGAGTCGGCATCAGCCCCCTTACGGTTGTGCACGTATACTGACAATTCACCTACGCGGCTAGATCGCTTGCATCTTAATCTGATCGCAGGGTGTTACCAGGACCATGGACCCGTTCGGGCGCTATGGCGAAAGTTCCAATCGTCGAGGCAATCTGGCATCGGCGCAGCGTGCGATCGTCATCCCCAGCAGGCTCGGCGCCGTCGTGGACGGAGCCAGCATCTCGATCGTGGGACAGACGACAGATGCGACCATCGCCATCCAGGCCGCCCTTCAACAAGACAGGCGCCGCGGTTACAGTCCGCGTGCTACAGGCCACTAAAGAACTGCGGCGGCATCCGTTGTTCGGCTACACGATGGCTTTCGTCACGATCGGACTGGCGACGCTGCTGCAGTGGGCGATGCGAAGCAAATACGACGGCGCGCCGTTCCTGACCATCTATCCGGCCATCATTGTGACGGCGTTGATCGGCGGGCGCGGTCCGGGCTTTCTCGCGGCGATTTTGGCCGGCGGATCGCAGTGGACTCTGTTCATCCCAGCGCTGCACTGGCTCGCTGTTGCTTCCTATGCAGTCGATGCCACTATCTGCGTGATGTTGATCGATTACATCAACCGGACGCTTGATCTCCTGCTCGCCCATGTCGATCGGGAAAAGCAGGCCAAGCAGCACCAATCCATCTTGGCGAAGGAACTGCATCACCGCATCCAGAACCTGTTCACAGTCATCCAGGGCGTCATTCGGTTCAGCCTGCCGGGCGATGGGATCGTGCTGGCTGCCGCGCTCAGGGAACGACTGACAGACCGGCTGCAATCGATGTCCGCCGCCAATCGGGCCATCACGGATTCGATGGGCGATGGAGTTCATCTGCTGGATCTCATCAGTGGCGAAATCCGCGGCTTCGAAACGCAATTCGAAGTCGGCGGCAACGGTCGGCTCTTACTCGGCGCCCAACTCACCCAGGATCTTTCGCTGATCCTGCACGAGCTCGTCACCAACGCCCTTAAATATGGGGCGCTCTCAGTTCCGCAGGGCCGGGTGAGTTTGCGGCTTGATTGGGCCGAAAGGGTGCTGACCTTCACGTGGCAGGAGCGCGGCGGGCCGCCCGTTGTCGAACCCGAGGGCTCCGGATTCGGCAGCAGGATACTCGGGGCTTTTGCCAGAAGCTTCAGCCGCAGGGCCGAAGCAAGCTATGCGCCGGCGGGCCTGCGCTACACACTGCAAATCGAGTCAAGATCAAATCAGAAGCGCCGACCCGACGCCTTCAATCGTTGCCGGTAGCGCACCCGCTCCGGCACTCGCCGCAAAGACCGGCAAAACGCAGCGATCCCGCGCGCTCGTCCGTTAAGCCCAAGCGCCGGATCACACCACATTCCGCACATCGCCGGGGCGTCACGGCGTGGCCGGCCACACTGGCATACGCTATGTTGGCGTCTTCTCCGGTTGGGAAGCGCGCTTAAGCACATGTCTACAGCTCCGAAACTCGCCGCCCATGGCGCGCAAATTCCGGTCATCGGTATCGGCACATCCGGCCTCGGCACTGTGCGCGCCGACCATATCGCTGCCGCGCTGAAGGCCGGCTATCGGCACATCGATACCGCGCGGAAATACGGCACCGAACCTGCCGTCGGCGACGGCATTCGCGCCTCAGGCGTGCCGCGCGGCGAGATCTTCGTGTGCACCAAGGTCTCGCACGAAAACCTCCACGCCGCCGATTTCGCCCGCTCGGTCGACGAAAGCCTGAAAACCCTCGGCCTCGACTATGTCGATCTGCTGCTGGTGCATTGGCCGGAGAAAAATACCCCGCTTGCAGAAACCATGGGCGCGCTCGCCAAGGCAAAGCGCGGTGGTCGCACTCGCCACGTCGGCGTCGCCAACTTCAACATCGCCATGCTCGACGACGCGATCCGGCTTTGTCCGGAACCGTTGGTGACGCTGCAAGTCGAATGTCATCCCTATCTCGATCAATCGAAGGTCATCGCCGCGTGCCGCGCCCGCGGTCTGGTACTGACGGCCTACTGCCCGCTGGCCCGTGGCCGCATCAAGGGCGATGCCGAGTTGACCGATATCGGCCGACGTTACGGCAAAACCGCCGCACAGGTCGCGCTACGCTGGCTGGTGCAGCAGGACATGATCGCGGCGATCCCGCGTTCATCGAACGCCGCGCGTATCGCAGAGAACATCGACGTGTTCGATTTCGAGCTCGACCAGGACGACATGCGCCGGATCGGGGCGCTCAAGCGGCCCGACGGCCGCACGGCCAACCCGATAGGACGCGCGCCGGTGTGGGACGCGTAAATCCAGGAAGGAAACGAGAATGTCCCAAAGCCCAAAATACTTCATGTACTTTCCCGGCAATTACCGCTGGTCGGCAGCGTTCGTGAACATGCTGGGCACCGCACCGTTTGGCGGCGTCGACATCAGCGAGCTGCACGCCATCGGTCGGATGCTGGACGGCAAAGGCAGCGAAGACGATGAAGCATGGTTCGACGCCAGCGTGAAAGTCGCCGACACCGTGCGCGGTCATGCCGAGAAATTCCGTGCCGAGCGGCATCCCGCATCGGCCGCCTCGTTCTATCTGCGCGCGTGCCATTATTATCAGATGGGCGAGCGCTTTCGTACGCCGAAGGATTCGCGCGCGCTCGACGCCTATCGCACCTCGGTCGAGTGTTTTCATCAGTTCGTCGCACTGTCCGGCAGCAAGATCGAAATCGTCAACGTGCCGTTCGAGGGCAAGAAGCTGCCGGGCTATTTCGTCCCGGCGCAGAACGCAAAATCCGCGCGGCCGCCCTGCATGGTGTTTTTCGACGGGCTCGATGTCACCAAGGAAATCCAGTATCTGCGCGGCGTGCCCGACCTGGTCCGGCGCGGCATTTCGGTGCTGGTAATGGACGGTCCCGGCACTGGCGAGGCGATCCGCTTCCGTGGCATGCCGCTGCGCTACGATTACGAGAAGGCGGGCGGTGCCTGCATCGACTATCTGGAAACAAGGTCCGACGTCGATCCGAAGCGCATCGGCATCATGGCCATCAGCCTTGGTGGTTATTACGCACCGCGCTGCGCTTCGATGGAGCCGCGCTTCGCCGCCTGCATCGCCTGGGGCGCGATTTGGGACTATTACGGCACCTGGAAGAAGCGTATCGATGCCGGCTTCAAGGCTTCGATGTCGGTGCCCGGCCACCACATTATGTGGATTTTGGGTGTCGACTCGCTTGATGCCGCACTGAAAAAGCTGGAACCCTTTCGGCTCGACGGCGTCGTGCAGAAAATGCGCTGCCCCTTTCTCATTGTTCACGGCGCCGACGACGAGCAGATTCCGCTCAAAGATGCACAGGCGCTTTACGAAGCCAGCGGTTCCGCCGACAAGACCTTGCGCGTGTTCACCGCCGAGGAAGGCGGCGCGCAGCATTGCCAGCGCGATTATCTCTCGCTTGGCACCGCCGTGATGTGGAACTGGCTCGAAGATAAGTTGCTGAACGCGTGAGCGCCGAACTCGCTCCCGGCTCGCGTCACGCGCTCATGCGGTGTGGTCGCGATCATGGGAATGAGTGTGGCCATGGCCGTGGTGGTGATGATGGCCATGCTCGTGATCATGAGCGTGACCGTGCTCATGGTCTTGCGAATGTTCGTGATCGTGATGATGCAGCCGCTGGCGCGGGCGCGGGCCGCGCGGGTCTTCACTGAAAACAAGCGACTTGATGGTCACCGGTACCGTGTAGGACGGCATGCGGATGCGGCCGAGATCGATGTAGTCGAAATCCCATAAGACCACACCGTCGATCACCAGCAGTTCGCTGTCGACGTGGAGTTCGTCACGCAGAATGTGGCCGAGCGTCTGCGCCACGTCGCCATCGAGCATGATGAAGACCGGCTCTTTCTTAACAATGCGGTCGGCGATGCCGCCTTTAATTCCCTTGGCGAAGGCGAACAGCCGCTCGTGCGCCGGCATCCCCGTCCATCGCAGGGCCAGCGCGATTTCGCGCTCGCTGTCCTGAAGATCGAATGCCGTGATGTGGTTTTTGATCGCGGCGGCGAGCTTGTCAGAATCGATAACCTCTCCGCACTCGAACGATGGCTGCAGCACCTGAAGATTTCGGCGCGGCAGCAGCGTGCCGGGCGAGGAGATGTAGCTCGTGTTGCCGGAGAGCTGCACCGAGTATTCGGACGCGCCGAGCGCGGTGGCGCGGATGCATTCACCGGCCGGCAGCACCGGCCACGGAAATGCGCCCTTCTCGATGCGCTCGTGAATGGCGCGGCCGAGCCGCGGTCCCATGTCGCCGAAATCGCGGCTCTCGCGCTGATAAATGTATTCGGCAACGCCCCCGGAGAACATGGTGGCGTCGAGGTGGCCGAAATCGGCGATCGGATCGGTCAGATAGAGATGCTCGACGTCGTGCGGCATCGGCCTCACCGTCAGCGCGGTGATCAAAGTATCGGCCATCACGTTGGCGACTTTCTCCATATCGGCGGTGTCGATCGCATCGCCGCGTTCCCAGGAAAAACCGGCACGCTTGGCGTGATGTTTTCCCGCCGGATCGAGGCGGACGATCCTGCCGTTCTCGACGACCTGGAGCCGGCCGCCGATATGCACGGCCGCCGTGGCGACCACCTTGCCTTTTTCGACAAGCGCGAGCTTGGTGGTGCCACCGCCGATATCGATGTTGAGAATGCGCTTGTTTTCGTCGCTGGAAACGCGCGCGGCGCCGGAGCCGTAGGCCGCGAGCATCGATTCCATGTGATGCCCAGCCGTGGCGGTGACAAACTCGCCGCCTTGCTCGGACAAGATCGCAGCGATGCCTTGCGCGTTCTCGCGCCGCAGCGCTTCGCCGGTGAGAATGACCACGCCGGTATCGATGTTGTCGGGATGCAGCTTGGCCGCGTCGTACGCGTCATCGATGATGGCCCCGAGCTTGGCGTCGTCGATGCGCTCCTCACTTGAGTATGGCGTCAGCGCGACCGGCGACTGGAATAGCGTTTCGCGGGAGACGACATAGTAGCGGCTGGTCAGGTCTTCGGCGAGGCGGCGCAGGTGGACGCGTGAGAAGATGACTTGCGTGCCCGATGAGCCGATATCGATGCCCACCGTGGTGAGCGAGACGTTGTCTTGCCGCCACAGCGGGTTGTCCTCGAGCGGAACCTCGTCGTTCTCAAAATCATAATCGTGGTCGTGATCGTGGTCAGTGTCCTCGTTGTGCTCGTGCACGAGGTTCTGACCGTAAAGATGGTCGGAAAGATTGTGGCCCCCCGGCTTCTTCTCGTTCTTGTCGTCGGCGTCCGCCATTCCTCGTTCCTTCGTTCCTGCTGCCCGGTGCCCGCGCAATTCCAGCCTTATTCCCGCGCCCGGGGCCGGAGGTCAATGGCCGGCCATGCCCCAGCTCAGGGCGACATGCCCCATGAGGTCGTCACAGAGACACCAAGTTTCTCGACGGCGCCGCCGGTTTAGATGATGATGCGGGATCCGGCGAACGGCAGTGCCCCGCGCGACTTCGATATCGCCATGCTGAAAATGGAGGGGCTCCAACGGAGGCTCGCGCTTTGGCCGTCCGCGCATTGGTGCTAGGCTCACGGCAGCTCAAACGGCGTCAGCGTCCGCAACATTGAACGAACGGACCCGGGAGGAGTTGATGAAAGAACTGATCAAACAATACCTCGATCAAGGTCTGTCGCGCCGAAAACTGGTGTCCGGCCTGAGCGCGCTAGGCATGAGCACGGTCGCCGCCAAGGCGGTGGCGCAAAATCTCGCGCCGCTCGGTCCGGGCGGCGGCAAGGCGGCGGCGGTTCCCGCCACCGCGGCGGCGCCGGCGGCGATCCGTGAAGTCGAAGGCAACGGCGGCAGGCTGTTCGTCGAGCAACTCAAGTCGGCCGGCGTCGAATATATGTTCTTCAATCCGTCGACCGGCGATCATCCGATCTTCGACGCGCTTGTCGACGTGCCCGAGATCACGATCATAAAGGGCATCCAGGAAGGCGCCGTCACTGCGATGGCGGATGGTTATGCGCGGGCGTCGGGGCGAACCGGCGTGGTGGTGGTCGCCAATATCGGTCTGCCCAACGCCATGACGCAGATGGTCAACACCTACAAGGACCAGATCCCGATGCTGGTCGCAGTCGCGTCGATCGGCCAGAACGAACTCGGCCGCGATCAATGGCAGGAGGTCGACCATCACGAGCTGATGACCCAGCCGATTACCAAATGGTACTGGCAGGCGCAGTCGACGGCGGCGATGGCCGAGACCACTCGGCGCGCACTCAAGTTCGCTTCGACGCCGCCGTGCGGGCCGGTCTTCCTGTCGCTGCCGACCAACACGCTCAATCAGCATGCCAAGGCGCAGGTCTGGGAACGCAGCAAATTCGACGTACCGATGCGCATCCGTCCCGACAAAGAAGATGTCGAGAAAGCGGCGCGCATGCTCATCGAAGCCAAAAACCCGTTGATCAGCGTCGGCGACGAAGTCACCTGGTGCCGCGGCGACAAGGAATTGGTGCAACTTGCAGAGTTGCTCGGTGCGCCGGTCGCTGGCGAGGCAGGTTCGCTCGGCTATTGGTCGAAGCCATTTCCGACCCGGCACCCACTGTTCATCGGCACCGTGCTGCGCACCATGCGCTTCCCCGGCAAGCCCGACGTGCTGCTTAATCTTGGCAACCGCTGGGGCGAACTCGCCGCGCCGGGCACCCGGCTTATCTCGATCCGGCTCGACCCGACGAGCCTGGCGCGCGAAGCGCCAGTCGATCTGCCGATGGTGGCCGATCTGAAACTCGCCATCGCCGATCTTATTGACGCAATCCGCAGCATGGCGACCGCGTCGGCGCTCAAGGACATGGCCGAGCAGCGCGCGGCGCGCGCACGCGCCTACTCGAAGCAGATGCAGGACGAACGTGAGGCGATCGCTCGCGCGCTCGCCGAATTCGACGCCGATCAGCATGGAGCGGCTTGGACTTGAGCTGGAGAAGACGCTCGACCGCGAGACCTGTTACGTCGCTGACGTCGACTCTGGGAAGACCATGGACCCGCTGATGACGTTCGGCGGCGACAACAAGCAATATTTCGGCACGGGTCCGAACGTGCTCGGTTGGGGCATGGCGGCGGGTTTCGGCGTCAAGCTGGCGCGGCCCGATGTGCCGGTCGTATCCGTGGTCGGCGACGGCAGCTTCCTGTTCTCGGGGCCTCAGCCGCTGTGGAGCATGGCGCGCTATAGGGCGCCAATCACCGTCATCGTGCTCAACAACCACAGCTACAACAATGAGCGCAACCGCATCTGGAACGGCGCCGGCCGGCAGTTCGACGCCGCCCGCGACATGACCTGCTACAACGGCAGCCCGGACGTGGACTTTTCCAAGGCGGCGAATGCCTTCGGGGTCGACGGCGAAACCGTCAAGGAACCGTCAGCATTGTCTGGCGCGTTGTCCCGCGCCAAGGCCGCGACGGTGGAGGGACGGCCGTATCTGCTCGACATTCATATCAAGCGCGAAGGCCTCGGCGCGATATCGGATTGGTATCCGCCCTACTCCATCGCCGGACAGCGGACGCGGAAGGTGTAAGACATGCGTATTGTTTCGTCAGGTCTCATTACGCTTGCGCTGGGAGCAACGCTTGCAGCTTCCTCATCGCCAAGCCATGCCCAGCAGACCGCCAATCCACTGCCGCCGGGCGATGGCCGAGAGATCGTGGCGGTGGCATGCTCGCAATGCCACTATCTGGGGACGATCGCGAAGATTTGGGACGGCGCCGCAGGGTGGCGTATCTATGTCAGCAATATGGTGCTGCGCGGCGCGCAGCTCACGCCGGTCGAAGTTGATAAGGTCGTGAACTATCTTTCGACCAATCTGGGGCCCGGAATCAACTTGCCGCCGCAGAAAGCCGTGACGCTACCGGACGGTAACGGCAAACAGCTGGTGGAAACGCGCTGCGCGCTGTGCCACGACCTCGAGCGCGTTGCCGAGGTCAAACGCAAGAAAGAGAACTGGGGACCGATTGTCGCCAACATGGTAGCTTGGGGCGCGCCGGCAACGGCCGAGGAAGCCAAGACCATCACCGACTATCTTGCCGCCAATTTTGGCGATTGAGGACAAAGCGATGGAACTGCACACGCAAGGAACCAAAGCTGCCAAAACTCATGACGTCCGTGGCGATCTCCGCAATGACGACGAAACCATCTACCTGATGGACCATCCGGACTCGGATGAGGAAATTCCGACGCTCGACATCGCGGCTTATCTGGCCGGCCAGCCGGGGGGCCGCGAGGCAGCCGCCGCAAAGTTGCGCGAGGTCAGCAAGACAGTTGGCTTCTTCTACCTGAAGGGGCACGGCATTCCGCAGGAGCTAATCGATCGCGTATTCGAACAGTCGCGTCGCTTTCACGCGTTGCCCATCGAGACGAAGACCAAGATCCCCTATTTCGAAACCGGCAGCTTCAAGTCAGGTTACCAGCCCTGCACCAAGGACGACTACCAGCGTACCAACATCAACATCATCAACGACGCGAAGCCTAATCTCAACGCCAAGTTTTCCATCAATCGCGAGGGCGGCTCAGGCGGACTGAGCATGACCGATGAGCAGCGCAAGGCGCGCGTCAACATATGGCCGGAAGACCTACCGGGTTTTAGGGAGACGGTGTCCGACTATCACGCTCGCATTGAAAAGCTGGGACGTCAGTTTCTCCCGCTTTGGGCGACGTCGTTGGAATTGCCCCTGGATTATTTCGACCAGTATTTCGCCACACCGCACATGACGATGAGCCTGTTGCACTATCCGCCGCAGAAGGAGATCGGCAACCGCCAATACGGTATCGCGCCGCATACCGACAACGCGCTGATGACGTTCCTTGCCCAAAAGGACATTCCCGGACTCGCAGTACGCATGCCGTCCGGCCATTGGCGCGCGGTCGAACCGGTGCCGGGCACGCTTCTGGTCAATACCGGCAACCTGATGGTGCGCTGGACCAACGACGACTATCTGTCGACCAAGCATCGCGTGATCAACACCAACACGGTCGACCGCTACTCCATTCCGTTGTTCTTCGGTCCGAGCGGCGATGCACTGATCGAAGTGCTGCCGACGTGTCAGAGCGCCGAGCGCCCGGCGCTTTATGAGCCGATGACTTACTTGCAGCTTCGCGAGTGGTATTACGGCCCGCGCAAAACCTGATCGGATCAGAGCGCCTTCAAGTGCCGGATTGGCGCGCCCGGCGTCAGCGCCTGGGCGCCGGCGATAATGGCGTTGGCGTCTATGCCGTAGTGACGGTAGAGGTCGGGAATCGATCCGGTTTGGCCGAAATGCTCGACGCCGAGCGGGCGTACGCGGTGCCCCGCGACCGCACCGAGCCAAGCCAGCGTCGCCGGATGCCCATCCAGCACGGTGACGATCCCGCAATGCGACGGCAGATCGGCGAGCAACCGCTCGATATGTGAACGAGCGTGAATGAGGCCGCGTTCGCGCGCCCGCATCGCCGCGGTCCAACCGGCATTGAGCCGGTCGGCCGATGTGACGGCGAGCAGGCCTACGTCGCGGCGGTCTTCCGCCATGAAGCCCACTGCCTGGATCGCCTCTGGCGCAACGGCGCCCGTGTAGGCGACGACCACCTGGCAATTCGGGCCAGGCGGCCGCAGCCAATAAGCCCCATCGACGATCGACTGCCGCAGCGCCGGCGTCATGGTCCGCGCAATCTGCTCGATGGGCCGCGTCGACAGCCGCAGATAGATCGATCCGCCGGTTTCGTCGCGCAGCCAATTGCGTTCTGATATTTCGCCGCCCTCGGCGCCGCTGTCTTTCTGAATGTAGTCGAGCGCGAAAGCGAGAACGACCGCGAGTTCGTCGACGAAGGCTGGCTCGAACGCCGCGACGCCGTCCTGCGCCATACCAATCAGCGGCTCGGCGATCGACTGGTGTGCGCCGCCCTCGGGCGCCAGGGTCAGGCCCGATGGCGTCGCCACCAGAATGAAGCGGGCATCCTGATAACAGGCATAGTTGAGCGCATCGAGCCCGCGGGCGATGAACGGATCGTACAGCGTGCCGATCGGAATGAGCCGCTCGCCATTGATCGCATGCGACAGGCCGAGCGCCGACAGCAGAATGAATAGATTGTTCTCGGCAATGCCGAGTTCGATGTGCTGGCCTTTGGCGGAAAAATCCCAGTTGAACGTCGAGGGAATGCGTTCGCTCCGGAATGTGTCGGCCAGCGCCTCACGCGCAAACAGGCCGCGCCGGTTCACCCAGGCGCCGAGATTGGTCGACACCGTGACGTCCGGCGACGTGGTGACGATATGGTCGGCGAGATCGGATTTTTCCCGCGCCAGTTCGTTGAGCAGTGCCCCGAAGCCGGTCTGCGTCGACATTTCCGGTTGAATGGTCACGGTCAGCGCGTCGGGTACGGCGAAGCGCGGTGCCGTAAGCCGCCGCGCGCCGCCGGCCGCAAAGGGCACGCGGTCGAGAAAATCCTGCAAGACCTCGGACCGGTGCCTCAGACCTTCGAAGCGGTCCCATTCGTGGTTTAACCGAATGTGCATCGCCTGACGGAAACTTTCCATCTGCGCCGGCGTCATCAGGCCGGCGTGATTATCCTTGTGCCCCGCGAACGGCAGCCCGTAGCCCTTGATGGTGTAGCAGATGAAGCAAACCGGCCGGTCGTGATCGACGCTGCCGAACGCCTCCAGCAACGTCGGCAGGTCGTGACCGGCCAAATTGGTCATCAGCCGCGCCAACTCGTCGTCGCTCCGCGCCTCGATCAGGCGCGAGACCAAACCCTGATCGCCGATGGCGTCATTGAGGTGCCGTCGCCACGCCGCGCCGCCCTGGAACACAAGCGCGGAGTAAAGCTGGTTCGGGCAGTTATCGATCCACCGCCGCAACGCCGCGCCGCCGGGCTCGCGGAATGCGGCTTCGAGCAGCGAGCCGTATTTCAGGATGCGCACGTCCCAGCCGAAATTGCGGAAAAGCTGCTCGATACGCTCCCACAAGCCCTCGCGAATGACGGCATCGAGGCTTTGCCGATTGTAATCGACGATCCACCAGCAATTGCGCAGCCCCTGCTTCCAGCCTTCGAGAATGCATTCGAAAATGTTGCCTTCGTCGAGTTCGGCGTCGCCGATCAGCGCCACCATGCGGCCCTCCGGCCGCGGGTTTCCATTAATTTCCTGGCCCCAACCATGGGCGCGCACGTAGTCCTGTACCAGCGAAGAGAACAGTGTTTGCGCCACGCCGAGACCCACCGAGCCGGTCGAGAAATCGACGTCATCGGTATCCTTGGTGCGCGACGGGTAAGACTGTGCGCCGTGATAGCCGCGGAAATTTTCGAGCTTTTCCCGAGTCTGCCGGCCGAGCAGATATTGGATGGCATGGAAATTCGGCGAGGCGTGCGGCTTAACCGCTACGCGATCGGTTGGACGCAGCACATGGAAATAAAGGGCCGTCATAATGGTGGCAAGCGAGGCGGACGATGCCTGATGGCCGCCAACCTTCAGCCCGTCCGAATTCTCGCGCAGATGATTGGCGTGATGAATGGTCCAGCTGGCAAGCCAGAGTACCTTGCGCTCCAGTTCGCCGAGAATGCCGAGGTCATCTTCCGAAATGCGCATTGCTGATCCGTCCGGTGGGCGCGGTGCTCAAATATAACTCATCGAGCCGGCCAAAAGAGAGTAAATTAACACACAGACAATAGCCGGGAGGAAACGGCGGTGGATCGCAACGATCCTATTATCATCGTTGGCGGCGGCCTTGGCGGGCTGAGCACGGCTTTGGCGCTGGCGCACCTCGGCTACACCGTTCGCGTGCTCGAAGGCGCGCCTGAATTTGGTGCCATCGGCTTTGGTATCCAGTTCGGCCCCAACGTCTTTCACGCTTTGGATCGTATCGGCGTGAGCACCGCGGTCCTGGAAAAGGCCGATTCTCCCCCCGACGTCATGATGTTCGATGCACTCAACGGCCAGGAGGTCACACGAGTACCGACCGGCGCCAGCTTCCGTGCGCGGTTCAAATATCCCTACATCATTATTCATCGAATCGATCTGCATAATGCAATGCTCGATACTTGCCGGCGCGAGCCGCTAATTACCCTCGTTCCGGACGCCATGGTGACGCACTTCGACGAAAGCGCGGATGGCGTCAGCGTGACGACAGAGGATGGCCGCAGCTTTCAGGGCGCGCTGCTGATCGGCGCCGACGGCATCCGTTCGCGCATCCGCACCCTGCTGCTGGCGGACGGCGAACCCCTGCCAAACGGCTATATGGGCTTTCGAACCATTGTGCCGATGCGCGAGGTGACCGCCAACGTGCAGCGCGACATCGTCGCACTATGGGCAGGCCCCGGCTTTCACATCGTGCACTATCCGCTACGCCACGGCACGCTCTTCAACATCGTTGCGGTGTTTCGCCGGACGGCGCATTCCGAGCGCGGCGATGTCGCCGCCTATCGGGCCGAGCTCGAAGGCGTCTATCGCAACGCGCACCCGACCATGAAGGCGCTCCTGGCGATGCTCGATCTCGGCCGCCGGCAGGCGATCGGCGACCGCGATCCGATCCGGCACTGGCACAAGGGCCGCGTGGTTCTGCTCGGCGACGCGGCCCATCCGACGCTGCAATCGCTGGCGCAAGGCGCCTGCATGGCGATCGAGGACGGCCCGTGTCTCGCTGATTGCATCGATGGCGCCAGCGGCGACTACGAAGCAGCCTTCCGCCGCTTTGAGAACGCCCGTTCGGTGCGGACCGCCCGGGTGACCTTGGAATCCCGCGCTATCTGGGATGTCTATCACGCCGACGGAATCACGCGCGACGTGTACCGACAGATGCTCGGTGAACGTAGCGAAGCCGACACATTCCGATGCCTCGCCTGGCTCTATGACGGCTTCCGCCTTTCGGACGGAGCTGCCGCGCCGGCAAGCTCTTGGCGATCGTCTGACCAGCGTGTCGCGGGCTTCGCTCCGCACGAAGACGGCGTATAATAAGCAAAACGTCGGGGGGACGACATGGCGGACGCGGCGGTTACAGTAGCAGCACGGCTCGATCGATTGCCGGCATCACGTCACACGCGCAGGCTCGTGACACTGGTGTCACTCGGCGGATGGTTCGAATTCTACGATCTGTTCTTTACCGCCTATGTGGCGCTTGGGCTGTTCAAGGCCGGCATCTTCAAACCAACGACGAGTGGGCTGTTCGATCTGCACGGCTTTGCCAGCTTCGTCGCCGCCCTGTTCGCAGGCCTTTTCATCGGCACCATCGCTTTCAGCTGGCTGTCCGACCGTTTCGGACGTCGCTCGATCTTCACGTTTTCGCTGCTCTGGTACTCGATCGGCGCATTCATCATGGCGTTTCAGAGCACGCCTGAGAGCATCGATCTGTGGCGCTTTATTGCGAGCATCGGGCTCGGCGTCGAACTGGTGAACGTCGACACCTACGTGTCAGAGCTCGTGCCAAAGGCGCAACGGGGACCCGCCTTCGCCTACAATCAGTTCGTCATGTTCACGGCCGTTCCCATTGTTGCATTTTTGGCCTGGCAACTCGTGCCGATGAAAATCTTCGGCCTCGACGGCTGGCGCTGGGTAGTCATTCTCGGCTCGATCGGAGCGGTCGTGATCTGGTGGATTCGGCGTAGCCTGCCGGAATCGCCGCGCTGGCTCGCGCAACACGGCCACACCGCCGAAGCCGACCGGGTCGTGTCCGACCTTGAGGACAAAATTCGCAAGGATCTCGGCACCGACCTGCCGCCACCCGAGACGGTAGTGGGCGAAGCCGAGATAAAGACCGGCGCCTGGAGCGAGATGTGGAATGCCACCTATCGTGGCCGCACCATCATGCTGGTGATCTATAATCTGTTCCAGACCATCGGCTATTATGGTTTTTCGAGCTGGGTGCCAACGCTGCTCATTTCTCAAGGCGTCGAGGTTACCAAATCGCTTGCGTACACCTTCATCATTGCAATTGCGGCGCCGATCGGCCCGCTGATTGGCGTGTTTTTCGCCGATCAATTCGAGCGCAAATGGCAGATCGCCTGGGCGGCGGTCGGCATCGCGGTGTTCGGCATCCTGTTTGCACTACAGTCGAGCGCCATCGGTGTCGTCATCTGCGGCCTGTTGATTACTCTTTGCAACAACTGGATGTCGTTCTCGTTCCACGCCTATCAGGCGGAGCTGTATCCGACGCGCATCCGTGCTCAAGCTGTCGGTTTCGTCTATTCGTGGAGCCGATTCTCAGCGATTTTTTCGGGCTTCATTATCGCTTTCTTCCTCGGCCATTACGGCACGTTCGGCGTGTTCGGCTTCATCGCCAGCGCCATGGCGGTCGTGTTCATTGTAATCGGTGGCTTCGGGCCAGCGGTGACGGGGCGACGGCTGGAGGCGATCGCGGCGTAGGCTATCGCAGATTATCCAGCAGTCGCTGTGCGTACAGCGTCTTTCCGGCATTGACGGCGAGCAATTTCAGCTCGCCCGCATCGATCCAGCCGTTGTGATAAGCGATCTCATCCGGCGAGCAGACGAGCTGACCTTGCCGACGTTGCAGCACGCGCACGAACTCAGCGGCCTCAAGCAGCGAATCGTGGGTCCCAGCGTCGAACCAGGCAAAGCCCCGGCCGAGTTGCTCGACGCCGAGCCGGCCACGCCTCATGTAGAGCAAATTGAGATCCGTGATTTCCAGCTCGTTACGGGGCGAAGGCTTCAGTTCCTTGACCATGTCGACCACGTCTTCGTCGTAAAAATAAAGGCCAATCGCCGCCCAGTTCGATTTCGGCGTCTGCGGCTTCTCCTCGATTGAGATCACCCGATTTTCGCCGTCGAAATCGATCACGCCGTAACGCTGCGGGTCTTCCACCCAGTAGGAGAAGATAGTCGAGCCTTGTGGACGTGCACCGGCGCGGCGCAACGCGTCGGGCAGTCCGTGGCCGTACAGAATATTGTCTCCAAGGATCAGGCAAGACGGATGGCCGCGCACGAAATCTGCTCCGATCACGAACGCCTGCGCGATGCCCTCCGGCGCGGGCTGCACCGCATATTCGAAACGGGCGCCCCACTGCTTGCCGGTGCCAAGCAGGTGTTTGAACGCCGCCTGATCCTGCGGCGTCGTGATGATCAGAATGTCGCGAATGCCTGCGAGCATCAATGCCGACAATGGGTAGTAGACCATTGGCTTGTCGTAGACCGGCAGCAGCTGTTTTGATGTCACCATGGTAAGCGGATGCAACCGCGTCCCGGCACCACCGGCCAAAATGATCCCCTTACGCGACATGGCTGCCTGCTTGTCGCATGGAGCCGACAACGGCGCGCGTTGTCGCGTCGACGCCAGCGGTCCAGTGGCGCGGCAGAAACCCGAATTTCTTGACGAATTGTCTGCAGTCCAGGCACGAGTTCGCCGGCCGCTTCGCCGCCATTGGATAATCCGCGGTGCCGATCGGGATCACGCGTGGATTACGGCCAGTGACCGGCGCCGAAACCTCGACGACGCGACTGGCGAAACCGTGCCAGGTTGTGCTGCCGGCAGCGGTGAAATGATAGGTTCCGGCGAGAGTCCGGTCATGGACAAAGGCGGCGGCGACATTCAAAACAGCCTCGGCAAGCTCGGCTGCCGAGGTTGGACTGCCGTGCTGATCGGACACTATACGCAACTCGTCGCGCGTCGCCGCGAGGCGCAGCACAGTCTTCAAAAAATTGTGGCCGAATTCGCTGTAGACCCATGCGGTGCGCAGGATCACGTAATTCTTCGCGTGGTCGCGCACCGCATCCTCTCCAGCGGCTTTGCTGCGCCCATAGGCGCTGATCGGACACACCGGATCACTTTCCAGGTACGCGCCTTCCTTGTCGCCATCGAAAACATAGTCGGTCGAAATGTGCACCATCGGCACGTCGGCGCGTGCGCATGCTGCCGCGAGCACTCCCGGCCCGATTTCGTTGCCGCGGCGCGTTTCTTCCAGCTCGGTCTCGGCTAGATCGACCTTCGTGTAGGCGGCGGCGTTCACTACCAGGTTTGGTTTCCAGAGCGCCAGGGCTGTTGCAACCGCAGGCGCGTCCGCGATATCGGCCTCTGCACGCGACAGCGCGCGCAGCACGGTGGCACGCACGTCAGCTGCACGGGTCAGCTCCTGGCCAAGTTGGCCATTGCCGCCAAACACCAGGATCACGCCGGAACTCCCAGGCGTTCGCCACCATAGACATTATGGCGGATTGCTTGCCACCAGGCGCGATTGTCGAGATACCATTGCACGGTCTTGCGCAGACCGGTGGCGAAGGTTTCCTGCGGCTCCCAATCGAGCTCGGAGCAGATGCGCGCTGGATCGATGGCGTAACGCAGGTCGTGCCCGGGACGGTCGGTGACGAAAGTAATGAGCGACTCACGGCTGCCAATCGTGCGACTGGGCGCGAGATCGTCGAGCAATGTGCAAATTGCCTTCACGACATCGAGGTTTGTGCGTTCGCTCCGCCCGCCGATGCAATAGGTTTCGCCAAGTCGGCCACCCTTGACGACGGCGAGCAGCGCGCGGGCGTGATCATCGACATACAGCCAGTCGCGCACATTGCCGCCATTGCCATAGACCGGCAGACTTTTGCCCTCGAGTCCATTGATGATGGTCAGGGGGATGAGCTTTTCCGGAAAGTGATAAGGGCCGTAATTGTTGGAGCAGTTAGTCACCAGGACCGGCAGCCCATATGTGTGATGCCACGCGCGCACTAGATGATCGGATGCCGCTTTCGAAGCCGAATAGGGCGAGCGGGGCGCATATGCGGTCGTCTCGCTGAAGCAGCCATCGGTCTCAAGTGACCCGAACACCTCGTCGGTCGAAATATGATGGAACCGAAAGTCACGTCGTGCCTGGCCCGACAGTTCTCGCCAATATGACAGTGCCGCTTCGAGCAACGTATAGGTGCCGACGATATTGGTCTGGATGAACGCTGCGGGGCCGTCGATCGAGCGATCGACGTGGCTTTCGGCAGCGAGATGCATGACGACGTCAGGACGGTAGCTGGAAAATATCTCGTGCATCCGCACCGCATCGGCCACATCGGCACGAACGAACACGTAGCGCGGGTTGTTGGCGACCGGCGCCAGCGAGGCCAGATTGCCCGCATAAGTGAGCTTGTCGACCACGCAGACCCGATCGTCGGTCTCGCGGATCAAGTGCCGCACGACGGCCGACCCGATGAACCCCGCGCCGCCGGTGATGAGAAATCGTCTCTGCATCACCCGCCATCATACCGAAAGGGCGCCGCGAAGTCAGCAAAGCGTGGCAGCTTACGGTCCTTCTCAGATAGCACCGCGTCGGCGGCCGAAACCGGCCAACGGATGCTCAAGGTCGGATCGTCCCAGGCGAGACCGCGCTCGCAATCCGGGGCGTAATAGTCGTCGACCTTGTAGGCGACTTCGGTGTTGTCCTCGAGTGTACAATATCCATGCGCAAAACCGCGCGGCACGAATATTTGCTCGCCGCCCTGCGCCGTCAGCGTCGCGCCGACCCAGCGACCGTAGCTGGGCGAGCCGGCGCGCAGATCAACGGCGACGTCGTAGATGCTGCCGCGTAGCGCACGCACCAGCTTGGCCTGCACTTTGGGCGGCACCTGAAAGTGCAGCGCACGCACAGTGCCACGCTTGAGCGACAGAGCCTGATTGTCCTGCACGAATTCGGCCATGAGGCCAGCGTCACGCGCCCCGCGCGCGTTATAGGTTTCGACAAAATAGCCGCGCGCGTCGTTGAAATAGCGAGGCGTCAGTAACAATACGCTGGGGATCTTTGTGGCTTTGACTTGCATGTCCGAAACGCATCTCCGTCGGCGGGAGAATGGCACAACAAGAGCGCGGCGGCGATATTCCTGTCGCGGGGGGTCAATCAAGCGAGGCATCGGCAGAGAATGGCGCGCCCGAAGAGATTTCGAACTCCTGACCCCCAGATTCGTAGTCTGGTGCTCTATCCAGCTGAGCTACGGGCGCGTTGCGCGTCGCGCGGAAAAGGCCGTGCCACGAATGCGGCTTGCGGCGCGGGCCATAGCTATAGGCTCGCGCACGATCTGGCAAGGCGGCCGAGCCGGTTAACCGTGGGCTCGGGCGCCGCGATGTGCGGAAAGCTCCACGGCACGGTCCGGAATAGTGAGCCGCAGCGTGGCTCCGATGGTACCCTCCACCAGCCGGATTTCGCCGCCATGGGCCCGCACCAGTTCGGCCGCAATGGCAAGGCCAAGGCCAGTGCCACCGGTGCGGGTTGAACCCTGAAATGCCTCGAACAGGTGCGCACGCGCCTTTTCGGAAAATCCCGGGCCGGTGTCGGACACTTCAATCACGACGACCGCGCCTTCGCGACGGCCCGTAATGCGTATCTGATCACGGCCGGGATCGCGCGTGGCGCGGCTCTCCATTGCCTGCACGGCGTTGCGGGCGAGATTGAGCAGGATGCGGAACAGCTGATCATAATCGGCCTCAACGGTCAGGCCGCGTTCCACCGCGCTGATCCAGCGGATCGGTGCATCGGGCCCGAGGTTGAGCGTCTCGTGCACCTCTTCGACCAACGGCTCCAGCAAGATAGGCCGGCGCTCCGGCGGCGGCTCCTGCAGCCGGCCGTAAGACAGGGTCGACTGGCAGAATGCGATCGCACGTTCGAGCGCCTGCATGAGTTTCGGGGCGAAACGCTGCACCGTCGGATCAGGCAGCCTGGCGAGCCGGTCGGAGAACAATTGCGCCGACGAAAGCAGGTTGCGCAAATCATGGTTGATCTTCGACACGGCAAGCCCGAGCGCGGCAAGCCGGTTCTTCTGGTGCAGCATCGATGCAAGTTCGCTCTGCATCGCAGCTAATTCGCGCTCGGCGGTGCCGATTTCGTCGACCCGCATCGAGGGTGCGATGATGCGGTCGGCATTTTCGGGGTCGGCGCGGAACGCCATCATATTATCGGTGACACGCCGCATGGGCCGCACGAACAGATAATGCAACGCGAGATAGACCAGCGCCGCTGTGAAGCCCGAGATCAGCAAGGACATCAGCAAGAGGTCGCCCGAATAGCGCAGCATGGCGGAGCGCAAGGGCTGCTCATCCATCACGAGATCGATATACTCGCCGCCCATTGGCGCCGGCCCGACCACGCGCATCACGTCTTTTTTCTTGCTGTTGAGCATCGTCTCGAATGCATCCACCACGGCGTCAAGGGTATGGACTTGGCGCATGTCGTAGACGTCGGTGATCGGCGGCAGAGCTACATCACTCGGCTGCAGCATGTAGTGCGTACCGCCAATCTTCATGGCGACGGCGCGCGCGCCGATGGAGTTGAGGATCCGTTTGGCCAACGGGTCGGGAACCATGCCATTCGGCGCGGCTTCGAGCACGAGCGCGGCCGTCTTGGCTACTTCCAGATGGTCGCGCAGCCAGCTGACACGAAAATTGGCCACCAGCGGCACATAGATCAACACTTCCGCGATCATCACGAACAAGATCGTGAGGAGGAGGAGCTTGCCTGAGAGCCCAAATCGCGACGCGCGGACCGGCTGGTGCCGCACGGCGGTATCGTCAGTCATGCGAAAGCCTTGCCGTTCTCCACTCCGACTGCGTCGGCACCCGCGATTTTCGGCTGCGAAGTCAGGGATGCTTGAGACGCCACAGACCTGTTATCTCGCTGATTTAGCTCGCGGATTCTGCGTTCTCCGGCAGCGCTGCGGACCCCGTAGATCCAGCTCGCCAAGCATCAGCGTCGACGACGCAGCCATCCCATGATGCGACGCACCCGTGTATTCGTCAAACCCCGCATAAAATAGGTAATGGCGGCGCGTTTTCCTACCTCCCCATAGGTCGGATAGGGAACGATAAGGCCGGCAAGCGCAGCGATATTGAGCTTTTGGCCAATCGCCAGAGCCCAGCTCGTAATATTTTCGGCCGCCTGCGCCCCCACAATGGTCGCGCCCAGAATCTCGCCTTTGATGTCGGTAATGGCCTTGATGTGGCCGTTCGCCGCGCCGGCGGTGAGGGCCCGGTCGTTCTCGCGGTAAGGCCAGCGCAGGATGCGGATGTCCCTGGCGAGCGCGCGTGCCTCGTCCTCGAGCAGACCGACCTGGGCGAGTTCGGGCTCGGTGAATATCACCCGCGGGACGGCGCGAGCATCGAGGGTCGCCGCTTGGCGGAACAGCACATTGCGAACAACGAGGCCGGCATGGTGACTGGCGGCATGGGCGTATTTGGGCCCACCGACAACGTCACCGATCGCATAGACGTTTTTGTTGGTCGTGCGCAGGCGCTGGTCGACCATGATGCGATTCTCGTCGTGGCGGATGCCGGCCGCGTCGAGATCGAGATCGCCGATATTCGGCCGGCGCCCCGCGGCAACCAGGATGTGCGAACCCTCAACGACCTCCTCGCCGACGGAACCGGAGACGTCCGGTTGAGCCGGCTTGGCAATTACGGCTTGGATCCGCGCCAGCACACGGCGAATCAGGGCGATCCGAACACCACTGCGAACCCTCACACCCTCATCGCCGAGAGCATCGAGCACGATCGCTGCGCATTCGCGATCTTCCTGTCCGAGAGGGGTCTCAGCCTCAAAAACCGTGACCTCGGAGCCAAGCCTGCGAAACGTTTGACCCAGTTCGAGGCCGGTCCGCCCGGCGCCCACAATGAGGAGATGACGCGGGCAATCGGCGAGATCGAACACAGTCTCGGGCGTTAGATATGGCGTGTCGGAAAGCCCCGGAATCGGCGGGATAAAGGGAGTCGAACCGGTCGCGATGATGAAATGACGCGCCCTCACGGTGGTGGCGCCGACCACCACCGAGCGGGCATCCTTAAACCGCGCCGTACCCGCTAAAACGCGCACACCCAGGCCGGTGAAACGCTCCAGCGCATCTTGTGGCGCAATGGCCTCGACGGTGCGGCGCACGTGGGCGTTCACTGCGGCAAAATCGATACCCGAGCGCACGCTCTTGACGCCGAACGCTGCGCCGACCCGCACGGCGTTGGCATGGCCGGCTGCCGCTTGCAACGCCCTTGCCGGTATCGAGCCGCCGTAAAGGCTTTGGCCACCCATCCGGCCCTTTTCAATGAGCACGACCGACACACCCACGGCGGCGGCGGCCGCAGCAGCGGCAAGCCCGCCTGAGCCAGCGCCAATCACGCAGATTTCCGGATTAAGCTCGCTGTTCTCGTCCGCCATCGGCCGACCAAATCCACTGCGCCAAAATGAAAGTCGTACTCAAATCTTTCGACCAATCGGCATTTTTCTAAAGGCTCAGTCGCGTCACACACATTTTATACGACTCAGCACATGGAGGAGCGGTGACTGTCAGCCGTGCGTGACCTTATTTCGGAGCAGCAAAGTCCGGCATTTACAATGGCTTGCGGGTGAGGTCCAGTCGTAAGCCATCACATTGACGGGGCGGGAGGGCTCCCGTATAAGCCGCGCCAAACGCGCGCTTGCGCGCCCAGTTCATGCGCCGTGGTGGCGCGGCCGGACCTGGTCCGAGCGCTTCGGCGGAGAGACTTCGTGAAAAGAACCTATCAACCGAGCAAGTTGGTGCGCAAGCGGCGCCACGGTTTTCGTGCCCGGATGGCAACCAAGGGCGGCCGCAAGGTTGTGGCGGCGCGGCGGGCCCGCGGACGCAAGCGACTCAGTGCGTGACGGGCGCGTCTTTCCCGTTCAAGCGTTGCTCAACATGGATCGGTTGAAGCGCCGAGCGGACTTTCGCGCTGCTGCCGCCGGAGTAAGGGCCGCAGGCAGCGCTTTTGTATTGCAGGCGCGGCGGCGCACTGATGAAGACGGCGTGCGCGTTGGCTTCACAGTGTCGCGGCAGGTTGGCAATGCCGCCGAGCGAAACCGTGTCCGGCGACGGTTACGCGAATTGGTGCGGCTAGCGGATTCTGAAAGCCTGCGCCGTGGCCATGATTATGTCTTGGTCGGGCGCAGAGCGGCCCTACGGCTGCCGTTCGGGGACATGATTTGCGAGTTAGACAAGGCGCTTGGCCGGGTACATGCCCGAGAAGCCGAAGGAACTGGTAGCACGCGGCAACGGCCCCTACATGAAGCCGGTTCGACGGCCACTGATTCATCGGCAAATGTGCCGCTGTTACGAAGGCGAATGCGCCGCATCCAGCCATCCGAGCATTGAATGAACGAGCACAAGAACACCATCCTCGCCATCGTGCTGTCGCTAATCGTGGTGGTTGGCTGGGAGTATTTCTTCGCCAAGCCGGAGTTGCAGCAGCAGGCGCAACAGCACCAAGCACAGACCAAGCCGGGCCAAGGCCCGGGTGAAACGCAACCAGCGACGCCCGGCGCTACCGCGCAAATGCCGGCCGCGCCGTCGGCGCAACCGCCCACCAAAACCCGTGAGGCGGTGATCGCCGCCTCGCCGCACATTGAGATCGACACACCCCGGCTGCACGGCAGCGTCGACCTCAAGGGCGCCCGGATCGATAATCTGGCGCTCGAACAATATCGCGAAACGATCGATCCCAAGTCACCGCCGATCGTTTTGCTCTCCCCCTCTGGCGCCCCACAGGCGTTTTACGCCGAATTCGGTTGGGTACCCACTTCGGGAACCAGTGAGCCGGTGCCCGGACCGGATACGGTGTGGAAGCAGGAGGGCAGCGGCTCACTCACCATCAATCATCCGGTGACGCTCAGTTACGACAATGGCAAGGGACTAGTCTTTGCTCGCACCATTTCGGTCGACGACCACTACCTGTTCAGCATCAAAGATCAGGTCCAGAACAAGAGCGGCAGTCCGGTCACGCTCTCTCCTTACGGGCTGATCTCGCGCCACGGCACGCCCGAGGTGCTCGGCTATTACATCCTCCACGAAGGCCCGATCGGCGTCATGGGCGACCAGGGCCTGCAGGAGTTCACTTACAAGAAGTTGGCTGAGCAGAAGCCAGGTACGTTACCGAATTGTGCGGTTCAATACTGCTGGGACGTCACCAACGCCTGGCTCGGCTTTACAGACAAGTATTGGGCGACCGTGCTACTGCCCGACACGGACGCAAAGGTGAAGACACGTTTCTCCGCCTCCGATGTCGGTGGTGAGCAGACCTATCAAACCGATTATCTCGCGGCCGCACAGACGATCGCGCCGGGCGCCAGCGCCAGCGCCAACGCCAAGCTGTTCGCCGGCGCCAAGGAAATTTCCGTCGTCGGCATCGATTTTCCGTTCGGCCCAGGCGGTTACAACCAGGCACTCCATCTCAATCATTTTGATTTGCTGATCGACTGGGGCTGGTTTTACTTCATCACCAAGCCGATGTTTCTTGCCATCGACTTTTTCTTTCATCTGGTCGGCAATTTCGGCATCGCCATTCTCATCGTCACTGTGTTGGTGAAGACGCTGTTCTTTCCGCTCGCCAACAAGTCCTATGCATCAATGGCGAAAATGAAGGCAGTGCAGCCCGAAGTGGCGATGATAAAGCAACGCTACGCCGACGACCGGACGAAACAGCAACAAGCGATGATGGAGCTGTACAAGAAGGAACAGATCAACCCGGTGGCCGGCTGCCTGCCCATCGCCATACAGGTTCCGGTGTTCTTCTCACTCTACAAGGTACTGTTCATCACCATCGAGATGCGGCACGCGCCGTTCTATGGCTGGATCCACGACCTGTCAGCCCCGGACCCGACCAATATCTTCAACCTTGGCGGCCTGCTCCCGTTCGATCCCACGTTGCTCCCAGCGGTCGGGAGCTTCCTGCATCTCGGCTTTTGGCCGGCCATCATGGGCGTGACCATGTGGGTGCAGATGAGGCTCAATCCGGCGTCGCCCGATCCCACCCAGCAGATGGTGATGAAGTGGATGCCGGTCATCTTCACCTTCATGCTGGCCCATTTCCCGGCCGGGCTTGTCATCTATTGGTCATGGAACAATTCGCTCTCGGTCATCCAGCAGAGTGTGATCATGCACCGCAACGGGGCCAAGATCGAACTCTGGGACAACATCAAGAACTCGTTGTTCAAGCCCAAGCCGAAGCAACCGGCGGAATAATACCTTAACCATCCCACACGTTTGCGCGCCGCGGGCGGTCGCAATTTATCGACCGCGGCGGGACAATACTCATGCGCCGGCGTTCCCGTGTGGAATTGGGCCGCCAATGTTGCTCCGATCGATTACAACCGTCATCGTCGTTACCCTCGCGTGCGTTTTATTCCCGCGGAGCGATGCGGATGCGCGCGGTGGCGGCGGATTCCGTGGCGGCGGATTCCGCGGCAGCGGCGTGGTCACCGGCTTCCATACGGGCCGCGGTCATTTTGGATTTGAGCGCGGGCTTCCCCACATGCACGGCAACATGCGCGGAAGCAGCATGCGTCATGCGGAACACGGGCGCGGCAGAGACAAGCATTTCGCCCGCGCGAGCTTTGGTCAGTGGAAGCGTTGGTCAGGGTTCGGCGGCAGTGCCCGCGGTTCATTAATTGCGGACGGGCAATGGCATGCTGGCGGCGAGTTCCACTGACACGGGAAAATCAGTCGCCCTCAGGCTGGCGCACCCGTTTTATGCCGCACGCACACGCCCGAAGAAGGTTGTCACCTTGGCCTCCAGGTCATTGGCGCGGGCTGAGAGTTGGGCGGTCCAGTTTGTGATTTCGCCCACCGCCGCGGCTCCAAGCGCCACAGCCTGTTCTACCGAAGCGATCTCTGTCGAGGCCTGCGCTGTATGCCCGGCAGCGCCATGGACGCTTTCCACGATGTTGCGCGTGGTGACGGTCTGCTCCTCCACCGCGGAGGCTATGCTGGTCGATACCCCGGTGAGTTCGCCGATGGCGCGCGCAATCGAGGCGATCTCCCCGACCGAACGCTTGGTGGCGTCCTGGATGGCGGCTATCTGCTGGGCAATGTCCTCGGTGGCGCGCGACGTTTGATTGGCCAGTGTCTTGACCTCGGCGGCGACCACCGCGAAGCCACGACCCGCTTCTCCGGCACGCGCGGATTCGATGGTGGCATTTAGCGCCAAAAGGTTGGTCTGCGCCGCAATCGCCGAAATGGCTTCGACCACCGAACCGATGCGCTCGGCCGCCGAATCAAGCGAACGGATGGCGCCCTGACTGCGCTCGGCGTCACCGACCGCGGACTGCGCCATGGCAAGCCCCCGCGTGGCTTGCCGGCCGATTTCCTCGATCGAGCCGGAAAGTTCTTCGGTCGCCGTGACCGTGGCGTCCATGCGCTCGGCGGTTTCCATCGAGGCTGATGAGGCCGCCGACATGCGACCTCGCGTATCTTCTGCGGCCTGGTTCAATGTGGCGGACGTCGTCGTGAGCGAGATCGACGCTTCTTTGATCGCCGCGACCACATCGCCGATGGCGCTGGCAAAATCCGCAATAGCGTCGTCGATGACGTTCCGGCGCGCGAATGCCGCCTGTTCGGCGCTTTGGCGGTGAAGCGTCATGGCGTTTGCCACATCGAAGCTGATGGCGCGCGCAATGATCGAACCGTAATCGGCGACTCGGGCGGAGGAAAACCGGTACTTGCGTGCTAGCGCCGAGAGCGCTGCCTTGAGCACGTAACTTCCGGCCGTGCTGCGCAAGCGCGCGTCAAAGCCCAGCTTGGCCTCCTGCGCCACCGTCTCGCGACATGTCTGGCTGTATTGAGCGCCGAGATTGCCGCCGAGCAGCGCCGTAAAATGCGCCGTTTCAAGCTTTTGCAGCAGCGTTCTGTTGGCGGCGACGATATCCCGAATTTTTGGCAATGCCATCGTGGCAACAAGAATTTCCTCGATGGCGCCATCGAGACTGGGCGCAATAACAGGCCAAGTTTCCTCGACGACGCGCCGCGCGCGTTCGTCGAGGCCGTACATTACGAGCCGTGCGTCGAATGCTTGTACGGATTCGGTCGTCGCCATACCGGTATCTGGATGTGTGAGATCGCCTAGGCTGCGCATGGTGCGTCACAATCGTTGCACTTGCGTTAATCGTCTGGTTACCAATCAGCCCCGGGTATGACGCGCCTGCCTTGAGCGCGTCGCGACGCGCCAGGGGAGCCTTGGACGGCTAACCGTGGAATGCAATCTCCAAGCCTTCGGGACGACTATCAGGCGAGCACTGAGAACGTGGCGGGTCAAACCGGTCAGTCTGAGGCTGGCGCGCCCGAAGGGATTCGAACCCCTGACCTCTGCCTTCGGAGGGCAGCGCTCTATCCAGCTGAGCTACGGGCGCCGAGCGCGTATCGGCCTCTAGATAGCCAAATGCCGCCAATCCGGCAACGGCGCCGCTTGCCGCCCGCGGGGAGCGCTCCTAAGCTTCGCCACGAGCCGAGGAGCCACGCTATGACACAACTCGCAGAAAAAGCAGAAAAATTGCAGCCCAAGAGCGCATCCATCAGAGACGCCGCGTTTCAATGGGATGATCCGCTCGATCTCGAAGGCGAATTGACCGAAGAGGAGCGCATGGTGCGCGATACGGCGCGCGACTATGCCCAGGAGAAGCTATTTCCGCGCGTGATCGAAGCTAACCGGGATGAACGCTACGATCCGGCGATTCAGCGCGAAATGGGTGCGCTCGGTCTGCTCGGCTCAACCATCCCGCAGGAATACGGCGGCGCTGGCCTCAATTATGTCTGCTACGGGCTGATTGCGCGGGAATTGGAGCGGGTCGATTCGGGCTTCCGTTCCGCCATGTCGGTGCAGTCCTCACTCGCCATGCAGGCGATCTACGCCTACGGCAACGAGACGCAACGCCGCAAATACCTGCCCAAAATGGCTACCGCCGAGCTACTTGGCTGTTTCGGACTCACCGAACCCGACCACGGCTCCGATCCCGGCTCCATGACAACGCGCGCCGAAAAAGTGCCCGGCGGCTTTCGCCTCACCGGCAATAAGACCTGGATCACTAACGCACCGGTTGCCGACTTGGCGGTCGTCTGGGCCAAACTTGACGGCAAAATCCGCGGCTTCATCGTCGAGCGGGACACCAAGGGACTCTCCACGCCGAAGATTTCAGGGCAAGCTCAGCTTACGCGCCTCGATCACTGGCGAAATTGTGCTCGAGGGTGCCTTGATCCCGGAAGAAAATCTGCTGCCGAACGTTTCCGGACTGGCCGGTCCATTCGGCTGCCTCAATGTGGCACGGGCCGGCATCGCGTGGGGCGCCATGGGAGCCGCCGAATTCTGCTGGCATCGCGCCCGCGAGTATGCGCTCAGCCGCAAGCAGTTCGGCCGGCCGCTTGCCGCCAATCAGCTTGTGCAGAAAAAACTCGCAGACATGCAGACCGAGATCGCGCTTGGCCTGCATGCCGCGCTCCGTCTGTCGCGGCTGATCGATCAAGGCAAGGCGTCACCGCCCGCGATCTCGCTGCTCAAGCGCAATAATTGTGGCAAGGCACTCGACATCGCGCGCGTCGCGCGCGACATGCACGGCGGCAACGGCATCACGGAAGAATTCCACGTGATGCGCGTGCTGTGCAATCTCGAAACGGTGAACACTTACGAGGGCACGCACGACATCCATGCGCTCGTGCTAGGCCGCGCCCAGACCGGTATCCAGGCATTTTTCTGAAATTCAAGCAAGGCCGGGCTCTCCGACAGGCAGGCCTGGATTCGCTCACTCCTGCTTAATGCCTGCTGCCTTGATGACTGGCCACCATTTGTCAGTCTCGGCCGTGTAGTAATAGCCAAGTGCCGACGGCGTCTGCCGGTCGCGTGGCACCACTTCCTGGGCGAGATCCGCGAGCCGCTTGTGCACGTCCGGATCGGCAAGGGCTGCGACTGCGGCGGCATTGAGCTTGGTGATAGCGGCCGCTGGCGTACCGTGCGGGGCCCAGATCGATTGCCACGGCGTCAGATACAGCCCTGAAAGACCCGCCTCGTCGACGGTTGGAATATCGGGGGCGAGCGTCAAACGGCGCTTCGCGGTAACCGCATAGGCTTTAATCGTGCCGGCCTGGATCTGCGGCAGCGCATCCGAGGGCTGATCGAACAACAGATCGATCCGCCCAGCTACGAGGTCCTGCATGGCGAGCCTGAGACCGCGATAAGGCACGGTCTGAAACTTCGTTCCGGTTCGCATTTGAAACAGAAAGCCGATGACCTGATCGGTGCCGCCGGCAACCCCTTGAAAGGCAGTGTTTGGGTTGGCTTTGAGCCAAGCAATCAGCCCGCGCAGGTTGTCAGCTGGAATCTTCTTGTTGGCCACGAGCACGAGCGGAGTCTCGGTGAGCAGCGCCACCGGCGCAAAGTCCTTAAAAACGTTATAGGACGGATGATAGACGACCGGGCTCACCACATGGGTCGACCAGGTCGCCATGCCGATTGTGTAGCCGTCGGGCGTCGCGTGGGCGAGACGCGTCGCCGCGATGGTCCCGGCCGCGCCGGTGATGTTTTCGACGACGACCGACTGCCCCAGCGTCTGTGACATAGCCTGAGTGACGACCCGAGCCACGGAGTCCGACGGCCCGCCCGCCGCAAATGGCTCAATGAAAGTTATCGACCTGGCGGGGTATGTTTGCGCCGCCGCACCTGCGGCGATACCCCCGAGGGCAACCGCAAGTATCGCCAAAAGCGCAGTTCGCATTAAATTGGTTCCCCTGAGGCGGGCCTCGACATAGCGCACCCGGTTATTCCAGGAAAGCTTGATCGGATCACAACACCGGCATGAGAAACAGTTTTGTCCACAAATTGGGCGATGTCCCAGGTGTGGCGCAAAATCGATGAAAGCCTCACGTCGCGTTGGTTGCAGCCGGGCGGACGGATAGCCCAGATTGGCACTCGTTGCTACAGCCCGTTGAGCGAGGAAACCGCCACACTCGCGGCGCCGTTGGCACTGGCGATCACCCGCAACGTCTTGTCGTCATAGACGAGGCCGGTAAGGCGAAGGTCCTTGATTGCGACATCAGCGATCACTCCGGGGCTTTGTTTGGCAAAATTACCGACTGCGGCAGCAATCCGCTTTTGCGCATCAGCGGCGAGTGGCTTCAGGTCGATGACGGCTTTTTCGGCAAGCGCCTTTTGCAGCAGAGGGGCGGCCGCTTGCGCCGCTGCTCCGAGCAATCCGAACGCAGCGTTCGACTGCACGTCGAGAGTTACGTCGGCGAGGCGCAGAATTTGATTTTGCTGATCGAGGACAGGCCGCCCCCAGACATTGACGGTGGCGTTGGCGCCGAGGAAACTGAAAAAGCCGCGCTTCTTCACGTTCACCAGAAGGGTGATCAGGAGGCGGTCGCCTGAAGCCGCGACTGAAGCTTGATTGATCTTGACTGCGAACACGCCGCTGCCGTCCTCGGGATAGGTTTTTCCCCCGACCTGTGCCTCCAACAACCGGCTTACTTCGGTGAACGGAATATCGATCGGAACCGCGATATTGATCGCGCCCTCATTGGCTTGAGGTACGAGATCGAGCTGTTTCGGAAACGGACAGTCGGGCTTCGTTTGGGTCGACACGATGCGGGTCTGCGCTTTCACCCCGATCAGGAGAGTGACGGCCTGCCCGTCAATTTTCGGCTGCGCCGCGATAGCGTTCACCGGCTGGATTTCGAGAAAGAGATCGGGCACGCCCTGCCCGGCCGCCCCGAGCGGAACAGCCTGGCACAGCTTCGCCCATTCGGCGCGCGCTGCATTTTCGATGAACGGGTTGCCGCGCAAATATATTTCGAGCGCGCCAGTCTGGTCGTGCACCAGCTTGTCGAGCAGTGGTTTGGCCGCATTGCCGACGTTGAGCTTGAGACCACCGATTGGGAGCGTGACGTCGGCGAGGTTGACTTGAGCAGCCAGATTGGGCGCCAACCGCCAATTCGGCGAAATCGTCGGCCGCGCCGTCGTAGTCACGGTGCCCTGAATATTGGTGTGCTGATCGAACGCTTTGCCGGCGAGACTCTCGACCTGCTGCCCGACATTGCCGCCGAGCAGACTGCCGAGCGCACCACCGACTGCACTCAGTCCGCTGCCGGCCGCGCCGCTGAATGTTCCGAGGGCTTCGAACGAGCCGGTCAGTGGCGTCGTGACAACCAGGACTCCCGGCTGGCCGGCAACGCTGAGTGGCCCGCGCGACACCGCAAGCTTGAGCTGCGTGTTCGCGAGCAATTTGCCGAGCGGATTTTGCGGCGTGCCTGAGAAATCGCGCGGCGCCCGCGCGTCGAGCGACTCACGAATTGCCGCAAGAGAAATTGCAGTCGGCGCGAGCACCGTCGACGTGCCAGTCAATGGCTTTAGCGGCGGCAGCGGCGTCAATGCCACTGGGCTCTGTACGACCTGCGACGGCCAAAGGGCACGAATAGCGAAGACGGTGGCGCCAAGGAAAATGGCAACCGCAAGACCGACGAAAATGATCGTGCTAAGACGCATGTGCGCCCCGTATTTACCCCCGCGAATCGTATCACGTTAGCAAAGTTAAAGTTCGCTGGGCGGCTGGCGGAGTGACGCAACCATACCTAGATCACAACCGCGCCACCCGGCGCTGCCGAAGTCGTGCCGCAAATAGGACGCGTCATGTCGCCGATGTCGCTGCTGCTTAACGTGTTATGGATCGCGTTTGGCGGCCTGTATATGGCTGTCGGCTGGCTATTCGCCACCGTAATCATGGCGGTGACCATTATTGGCCTGCCGTGGGCGCGGGCGGCATTCAATATCGCGTCCTACACGCTACTGCCATTCGGCCGCAAAGCCGTATCGCGCGCCGAATATCTCGGCACCGACGATCTCGGCACCGGCCCGTTCGGACTGATCGGAAATATCATATGGATCGTGTTGGCGGGATGGTGGCTGGCGTTGTTGCATCTCATCACCGCGATCTGTCTCGCCATCACCATCATCGGCATTCCGTTCGCGTGGGCGCACCTGAAGCTCGCCGGCATCGCGCTGTGGCCGATCGGCAAGATGATCGTCGAGACAGACGACTTGGCGATGCGCCGCCAGGGCGCGCAGCCGCGCCGCGCAGGCTAAATTGGGCGGCAGACTTTCGAGGCGGCCTGCTACGTTTTGGACTCACCCTTTTCGACGATTCGAAGTTTGCCAACGGTCAACTCCCCCACATCAAGTGCATCAATCCGTCCCCTCCTGATGCCGACACGTCCCACGGCAAGACGGCCGATCGCCAGCGCGCCAATCGCGAGCGCCCCAAATGCAACTGCGCCGACTGCTAGCGTCAGCACGCTGACCGGGGCATTTATTCTGGATGGAACACTGATCTTTCGCGCCATCTCTCGCTCCATGCACGTGATCTGGATTTGTACCTATCCCGTATTTCAAGGCTCGCTAATCATGGCGGGCTTAGCAAGGAGGCTCCATCACCGCGTTCGGTGCCTCCCGAGGGCCTGAGAACGGCCACAGCCGCTAGTCGAAACGCACCTATGGACCAGAGAGCGCCGGCGCCGCGCGCCGAAGTCAACTGCCCGGTCTGGATCGATCGCCGCGATGGCTCGCCGCTTATGAGTTGCACCGCGGTGAATTTGTCGCGAACCGGCGTCAAACTTGCTATCGCTCCCAACATCGCGCTGCCCGAGCAGTTCGTGGTCCGCTTTACGCCGGGCGGTGATCTGGCGATGGTATGCAAAGTGGTCTGGTCCCGGGACGGCGCTGTCGGATTGCGCTTCATAGGGCGCGTCGGGGCCGACACTTTCGCCAGCGGCTGACGTTTCGCCCAAGGCGTTGCGGCTGTTATGGTGGCACCGTTGAATGACGGAGCAAACCATGTGCCGCAACATCCGCACGCTGTTTAATTTCGAGCCTCCCGCAACGGAGCAGGAAATCCGCGCCTCCGCCTTGCAGTTCGTGCGCAAGCTCAGCGGCTTCGCTCAGCCGTCGCACGCTAACGAAGCGGCATTCAATCGCGCCGTTGACGAGGTCGCAGACGCGGCCGGACGGCTTCTCGATGCGCTACAGACCGCAAGTCCAGCGAAGAATCGTGAAGTCGAGGCTGAGAAAGCGCGCGTTCGGGCGCGCGAGCGGTTCGCATAGCTGCCTCAAGGCGACGCCGAGCCGATTATGCCGCTCACCCAACCCGCCAGCGTATCGAGCAGCTCGCTGAAAACCTCAACATCCTTGCGCCCGCTCCGTGCCGGCACATGAAATGAGTGATCGGCGTCGGCAATCAGTTTAAGTGTCGCCCGCCGTCCCAGCTTCTTGCAAAGCGGCTGTAATTCATCGAGCGCCGCCAGCGCATCCCTGGTGCCCTGAAGGAACAGCATCGGCACCTGCACATTGAACAAATGCTCGCCGCGCTCGGCTGACGGCCGCCCCGCGCCATGCAGCGGAAAGCCGAGAAACACTAAGCCCAACACACCCGGCAACGGCATTGCGCCCTGCGCCTGCGAGGTCATGCGGCCGCCAAACGACTTGCCGCCGGCGATGAGCGGCAGTTTTGGCAGTGCGGCTTGCGCCGCTTCGACCGCTGCGCGTATCGTGGCCTGCGCGAGCATGGGCGGATCGGGCCGCTTCGAGCGGCGCTCCATATAGGGAAACTGAAATCGCAAAGTAGCGATGCCCCGCTCAGCGAGGCCTGCGGCGGCCGCGGCCATGAACGGATGTGTCATACCCGCACCGGCGCCATGCGCCAGGACGTAACATGCAAGCGCGCGCTGCGGCGCTTGCAGCAGTCCGGACACTTCGACCCTATCGTTGACCGCAATCGTCAAAGGTTTCGCAGTTGCAGTGGCCATTATTCAGCCTCCGACACCCACACCTATCGCTTTGCGGACTTGACGCGCAAAGCCTTGCGAATCTGTGCGAGGACGCGCCGGTTCAAATCGGCCGTTGTTGACTTCGGCGTAAGTTCGACACGGACCGTGGCGGCCTCGCTGAGCATCAGATTATACGGCGTGCCCTTCGTGTCGCCACCGCTGCGGAAATCGGTGCGGTAGCAGACGATCGGCTTCTTCTTGGCGTAGGCAAAGCCGACTTCCCAGGCCGTGCCACTGTCGGGATCTGGGCCGTCCATGCACGCCACGACAGCATCAGCCCACTCGACGCCTTTGATGCAGCTTTGGAATGTAGCCTTGGCGCCACCGCGCGCAGCCCGCTCCTGGGGCAGCCAAACGTCAAAACCTTGTGCCTCTAGGAAGCGTGCTAAACCGGCGTTGAAGTCGCGCTCCGCCACCGTGAACAACGGCCCGGACAGAAACAGTCTGGTCATGTCGCCTCCATTCGAATTTCTTCAGGTCCGTCATACGCGGACTTGCACCGCCCATCCATGCGGACGGTTGGAGCGGGCGGGCCGTTCCACTAAGCTCGACGCCAGACCCATTCGCAGCGGGAGGATAATCGGTGATCAAAATCTGGGGGCGGAAAACCTCATCAAACGTGCAGAAGGCAATGTGGGCAGTCGGCGAGATCGGACTGCCGCACGAGCGCATCGATATTGCGGGGCCGTTCGGCAAGAACCGTGAGCCGGCTTATCTTGCCATGAATCCCAACGGACTCGTACCAACGCTCGAGGAAGAAGATGGCTTTTTGCTGTGGGAGTCCAATTCGATCGTCCGCTATCTCGCCGCCAAGCATCGAGCGGGCGTACTGGAACCCGCCGATCCAAAGGTGCGCGCTCGCGCCAGCCAGTGGATGGATTGGCAATTGTCAGTCTGCGGTCCGGCGATCACGCCGGTATTCTGGGGTCTCATTCGCACCCCGCCGGAAAAGCGTGACCACGCGGCGATCGAAGCCGGCAAGAAGGCAACGACGGCTGCGATGGTCATGGTCGACGCACAGCTTGCAAAAACGGCGTACCTCGCCGACGATGCGTTTTCCTACGGCGACATCCCGGTCGGCGTCATGGCGTACCGCTACCGGCAATTGGTGCCCGACCGCCCGCAATTGAAAAATTTCGAGCGCTGGTATTCGGCGATTTCGGCACACCAAGCATTCAAGGATCACGTCGGCGCCGTGCCGCTGACGTAGCATTATTCCGGATTGCCGCGACGCGGCAAGTCCGGAATCCATAACCACAATCCGTGAAGCAACCGCCGGACCGTTTGCCTATCGTGTCATTATGGATTCCGGGCTCCGGCCCGCGGCCGGGCCCGAAATGACAAGACTACTCCGCCGCAGCGCGTGCGCCGCTGGCGTGCACCGAAGTGATGTAATCCATCGCCGCCTGCACGCCGCCTTTCTTGTGCGGGATGCGCGCCAGCGACAGCGCCATCTCGGTCATCGCCAGCACACCCATCATCCAGCCGTCGTTGATATCGCCAAGATGCCCAATACGGAAATATTTCTTGGCGTATGGCCCGAAGCTCGCACCATATGAGATGTTGAACGTCTCCAGCGCCAAGCTGCGGAACGCGTCAGCGTCGTGTCCCTCCGGCAGCAGCACGGCCGTGATGGTCGGCGAATAATATTTCGAATCGCGGCATAGGGTCTCGAGACCCCAGGCGCGAACCGCACGGCGGGTCGCCTCAGCAAGCCGATGGTGGCGGGCGAAGACATTATCGAGCCCTTCCTCGTGCAGCATGTCGATCGACACCGCAAGTCCTTGCAGCATCTGGGTGGCCGGCGTGTACGGGAAGAAGCCCACCTTGTTCATGTTGAGCATGTCGTCCCACGACCAAAACGCCTTCGTCAGCTTCGAAGTCTTCGCCGCGTTCAGCGCCTTGTCGCTGACCGCATTGAACGACATGCCTGGCGGCAGCATCAAACCCTTCTGCGCGCCACCGACCGTAACATCGACACCCCATTCATCGTGGCGGTAATCGGTTGAGGCGAGTGACGAAATGGTATCGACCATGAGCAGCGCCGGATGACCGGCGGCGTTGATCGCCTTGCGGATCTGATCGATGGGCGACAGGCAGCCCGTCGCGGTCTCGTTGTGGAGCACGCAGACCGCTTTGATCTCGTGCGCCTTGTCGTTGCGCAAATGCTCTTCGATCTTCGCCGGATCGGCACCGGTGCGCCAATCGCCGGGAATGGATTCCGGCTTGAGCCCGAGTTTACGCGCCATGTCCTTCCACTGCGCGGCGAACTGGCCGGTCTCAACCATGAGAACGCGGTCGCCGGGCGACAGCGTGTTGACCAGCGCGGCTTCCCACGCGCCGGTGCCGGTCGCGGTGTAGATGATGACCGGATTATTGGTCTTGAAAATGGTCTTGACGCCGTCGAGGCAGCGCTTGGCGAGCTTCGCAAATTCCGGGCCGCGATGATCGATCATCGGCGTGTCCATCGCGCGCAGCACGCGGTCCGGCAGCGGCGTCGGCCCCGGAATCTGCAGGAAATGACGCCCGGCGGCGCGCGAAGTGTTAGTTTGCGGCATTTTCAGCACTCCTTCGGACAAATCGATCGGTCCCGGCGGCGTCTATCCGAGGGCGCTCGCGAGCTTGTGGCGTTGAATAGCGAATGCGACATTGCGGTCAAGCGCCTTCTCCCTATGGGGTTACGAATTGTCCGCATCGCTAGTGCCCGCGCTGGAACGGCGACTAAGCGCGGAGCGCGCCGGCGACGTGCGCTTCGACGCCTTCACGCGTGGGCGGTATGCCACTGACGCCTCGCACTATCAGATCGTGCCGCTCGGCGTGGTGACGCCGCACACGATAGAAGAAGCCGAACGCGCCATCGCGATTTGCCGCACCGAGGGCGTATCGGTGACGCCACGCGGCGGTGGAACCTCGCAGGCCGGCCAGACCGTGAACCGCTCGGTGGTGCTGGATTGCTCCCAATATCTCAACCGCGTTCTCGATGTTGATGTGGCGGCACGACGCTGCACGGTTGAACCGGGCATCGTGCTCGACGAGCTCAATCGGGCGCTCAAGCCCACCGGGCTGTGGTTCCCGGTCGATATTTCCACTGCATCGCGCGCCACCATCGGGGGCATGGTGGGCAACAATTCCTGCGGTGCACGCTCGCTGCGCTACGGCAACACGCGCGAGAACGTGATCGCCATTGACGCGTTGCTGGCCGACGGCAGCCACGCCCGTTTCGGCCGCTTGGGTGAGAGCACCACCAAGGTACCGCAAGCCTTGCAAAGGGATTTGCTGGCGATCGTGGCGCGGGAGGCGGCTGAAATCGAGCGCCGCTTCCCGAAGGTACAGCGCCGCGTCGGCGGCTATAATCTCGATGCGCTGGTGCCGGGCCGAAACGACATCAATCTGGCGCATCTCCTGGTCGGCTCCGAAGGCACGCTGGCGTTTTCAACGAAGATCGAACTGAAGCTTTCACCGCAGCTCGGTCGCCGCGCGCTCGGCGCCTGCCATTTCGGCAGCTTCCACGAGGCCATGAAGGCTGCGGCCCACATCGTCACGCTCGGACCGATCGCGGTCGAGCTGATCGATCGCACCATGCTGGGGCTGGCGCGCGACATCGCCATGTTCCGGCCGACCGTAGACGCGTTCCTGCGCGGCGATCCGGAGGCGATCTTGTTTGTCGAGTTCGCCGAGGACGATTGGGACGAAAATCTGCGCTGCCTCAAGCGGCTCGGCGAGCTTCTTTGCGATCTTGGCCTGTCCTGGACCAACAGCGACGCCAGATGGGGCGGAGTGGTCGAGGTGCTCGATGCAAAATTGCAGAGCGGCATATCCGAGGTTCGCACCGCCGGCCTTAACATCATGATGTCGATGAAGGACGCGGGCAAACCGATCTCCTTCGTCGAGGACTGCGCGGTCCCGCTGGAGCATCTGCCCGACTACACGGCACGGCTCACCGAAATGTTCGAGAAAAACGGCACGCGCGGCACCTGGTACGCGCACGCCGCTGTCGGCTGCCTCCATGTGCGCCCGGTGCTCAATCTGCGCCTCGACAAGGATGTGCGCGCCATGCGCGCCATCGCCGAGGAAGCGTTCGCGATGGTTCGCGAATACAAGGGCTCGCATTCCGGCGAGCACGGCGACGGCATCGTGCGTTCGGAATTTCATGAAAAGATGTTCGGTACAGAGCTGGTACACGCATTTGAAGAAGTCAAAGACCGCTTCGATCCGGACGGCCTGTTCAATCCGGGAAAGATCGTCCGCGCGCCGAAATTCGACGATCGCGGCAACTTTCGTTATGGCCCGAATTACCGCGCCGGCGAACTCGCCAGCGCGCTCGACTGGTCGGCCTATCCGGGCGCGGGCGGCGGTTTCCAGGGCGCGGTCGAGATGTGCAACAACAACGGCGCGTGCCGCGCACTCGCGGGCGGCGTCATGTGCCCGAGCTATCGCGTGACCCGCGACGAGCGCGACGTCACTCGCGGCCGCGCCAATACGCTGCGGCTTGCCATCACCGGCCAGCTCGGTCCCGGCGCATTCACGTCCGATGAAATGGCGGAGTCGCTCAAGCTCTGCATCTCCTGCAAGGCCTGCCGGCGCGAGTGCCCGACCGGCGTCGACATGGCGCGCATGAAGATTGAATTTCTGTCAGCGCGCGTCGCAAAACATGGACTGTCACTGCACGAACGGCTGGTTGGCTATTTGCCACGCTACGCACCCTACGCGGCAAAGATGCCGTGGCTGGTGAACCTGCGCGACCGGCTGCCTGGCGCGGCAAAGCTTTCCGAGGCTGTTGCGAGTTTCAGCGCGCGCCGCAGCTTGCCGAAGTGGCGGACGGATTATTTTCGCGAGGACAGCGCCGTCGTCTCCCCCCGCGCTGGTGAGGAAGCAAGCGGGGACGTCGTGCTATTCGCCGACACCTTCAACCGTTATTTCGAGCGGGAGAATATCGACGCGGCGCACGCCGTGCTGGAGGCGGCCGGCTATCGCGTTCATTTTGCCGCACCGGCGGATGGTGGTCGTCCGTTGTGCTGCGGGCGCACCTTTCTCTCGATCGGAAAAGTGGATGAAGCGCGGCGTGAAGCGGAGCGCACGCTCGCAGCCTTCACGCCACTTGTCGCCCAGGGAATGCCGGTCATCGGTCTTGAGCCTAGCTGCCTGTTTGGCTTCCGCGACGAAATTCCGGCACTGATCAAGACCGATATGGCGCATCAAGTAGCCAAGCACGCCGTTTTGTTTGAGGAGTTTCTGGCCAACGAAGCCAAGAACGGGCGACTGAAGCTGCCGCTCGTGCGGACCGAAAACCGCGCGCTTTTGCACGGCCACTGCCATCAAAAATCGTTCGATGCGATGTCAGCCGTCGAAACAGCTTTGCGGCTCGTTCCGGACCTGGCGGTCGAAAAAATTGAATTGAGCTGCTGCGGCATGGCGGGTGCGTTCGGCTATGCGGCCGACACCATCGGCGTGTCCCATGCCATGGGCGAGTTGTCGCTGCTGCCCGCGGTGCGCAAAGCGCCAGCCGACGCCCTCATCGTCGCCGACGGCACCTCGTGCCGGCAGCAGATCCGCGACGGCACCGGGCGCGAAGCACTGCATGTGGCGCGCGTGCTGGCGATGAGCTTGCCGGCAACGTGACGCCTAACGCTCCGCGGCCAGCGCGCTTTCGTGCCAGCGGCGCAGCGCCAAGTAATTGACCAGCGCGAGCAGGTAAAAAATCACGAGGCCGGCGACACAAAGCAGCAGGAGCGCCGCGAACATGCGCGGGATATTGAGCCGGTACTGCGCCTCCATGATGCGAAAGGCGAGACCGGCGCCGGCCCCGCCCGAACCGGCAGCAATCTCGGCCGCCACCGCGCCGACCAGCGACAACCCGCCGGCGATGCGCAGGCCGGCAAGCATTTGGGGCAGCGCAGCGGGCAGTTTCAGATCCCACATCACCCGTCCGGCCGGGGCGCCGTAGAGCGCGAACAGATCCACCAGATTGCGATCGACCGAACGCAGCCCGAGGGTAGTGTTGGCCAGCACGGGGAAGAACGCCACGATCCAGGCGCAGACCAGCACCGCCGTCGGCTGCGCCAGATAGACTAACAGCAGCGGTGCGATAGCGATCACCGGGGTCACCTGTAGGATCACCGCATAGGGATACAGCGAATATTCGACGTAGCGCGACAGGTCGAACAGGACCGCGAGGATGAAGCCGCCGAGCGACGCCAGCACGAAGCCCTCGACGGTCGTTATCAGGGTCACCAACAGCGACTGCGACAGCAGGGGCCAATCCGCCACCAGCGTGTGCGCGACAAGGCTCGGCGTCGGCAGCACGTACGGCTTGATCTGCCAGAACCATACTGCCGCCGCCCAGATAACAATAACAATCGCGAATACGATGACGGGCAGTCCCAAGCGCAATGCGCGTTCGCCACGTTCGCGGGCGGAAGTCTGCGGACTCATGACTCGGCTCCCGCGGCCATGGCGACGCCCAGCGCCTCAGAAGTACGGCGGCACAACGCAGCGTATTCAGTCGAGGTGCGAAACTCGCCGCCGCGTGGATACGGCGCATCGATGGTCAGCTCGGTGAAAATGCGGCCCGGCCGCGCCGCCATCACGGCGATGCGGTTCGACAGATATACCGACTCGAACACCGAGTGGGTGACGAACACCACGGTGGTCCCAAGGGACTGCCACATTGCCAAGAGGTCGTCGTTGAGCTTGAAGCGGGTAATCTCGTCGAGCGCGGCGAATGGCTCGTCCATCAGCAGCAGTTCGGGCTCGGTGACGAGCGCGCGCGCAATCGATACGCGCATGCGCATGCCGCCCGACAGTTCGCGCGGATATACCGAGCCAAAATTCTGCAGACCGACGCGCTCAAGCGCGGCGTTGACGCGCTCGCGCGCCGTGCCGGCCGCCACACCGGAAAGCTTGAGCGGCAGCCGCACGTTGTTGAACACCGTAGTCCACGGCATCAACGTCGGCTCCTGAAACACAAAGCCGATGTCACCGCTTCTGCTGTGCGTGCCGGTGGCCACCCACTCCACTCGGCCCTGCGTCGGCTCACTCAATCCGGCGATGATGCGCAGCGCCGTCGACTTGCCGCAGCCCGACGGTCCGAGCAACGATAGGAATTCGCCCTGCCGGACCTCAAGTTCGAGGCCTCTGAGCGCCAGCGTGCCGTTCGGGAACGTCTTGCCGACGCCGCGCAATGTGACCAGCACCGGCCCCGAGGTTTGCTTCGCCGACGAGATGGCCGCTCTCCTATTTGTGCATGCCGATCTCGCCGACGAACTTCTTCCAGCGGACTACTTCGGCGGCATGATAGGTTGCGAATGCGTTGGCGTCCTGGCCAGTAGGCTCAAAGCCGATTGCGCGGAAGCGCTGGGCCATCGCCGGCTGCTTGACGATATCGACGACGGCTTTGCCAAGCATCTGGCGGATGCCTTCCGGCATTTTTGGCGGCCCATAAAGCCCGAGCCAACCGGTCAATTCGACCCCCGGGAAACCCGCTTCCTTAAAGGTCGGCAGATCGGGCAGCGTCGGTTGCCGGTACGGACTCGTGACCGCCAGCCCTTTGATCGTATGCGCCTTGATCTGTCCCATGACGACCGGGAAGACCTCGATGATCGAATTGATCGATCCACCCATCAGGCTGTTGAGCGCTTCCGGACCGCCCTTGAAAGGGACATGCAGCATCTTGATGCCGGTCTCCTTCATCAGCAGTTGCGCGGCGGTGTAATCGAGCGCGCCGACGCCGGTCGAGCCGAAGCTGAGCTTGCCGGGATGCGCCTTGGCGTAGTCGACGAATTCCTTGACCGAATTCACCGGCATTGAATTATTGACCACCAGTGCGGTCGCATATTCGGCGGCATTGGCGATCGGCGTCAGATCATGCAGTGGATCGAAAGGCGGATGCGGGTCCATCACGATATTGATCACGACAGAGCCGACAGTGCCCATCATCAGCGTGTAGCCGTCCGGAGCGGCCTTGATCATATCGTGGTAGCCAATCACGCCCTGGCCGCCGGGCTTGTTCTCGATCACAAACGGCTGCTTGAATCTCTCCTGCAATCCTTGAGCAATCAGCCGGCCGGACAGATCGGCGATGCCGCCCGCAGGGAAAGGCACGATCAAACGAACCGGACGGGCGGGGAACGTTTCCGCGGCTGGCGCCACGTTCACGCCGATAACGGCAAGCAGCAGGGAGAGGATGAAAACGCGCAAGGCCAAGCGCTCCTTTTTTGTTATTACACAGGATGATTTCGGACCAGTCATTCTCTCGTCATTGCCAATCCAGGGCGGAGTCCGCTGCATCGAGCCAGAACTGGATTGCTTCGTCGCTTCGCTCCTCGCAATGACAAAGTCATTTCGGCCGCAGATCAAGTCCCATCTTCTTGTTGACGAATTGCAGCGTGTAGCATTTGCGATAGTCGAGCTTGGCCTTGGCGACGCCGGCGCGCACCATTTGGTCAAAGAAATTCTTCATACGCGCGTCCGTCATGGCGCCGACACCGAGGCTGAGCGCATCGCCGGAGTTGACAATGCCGTATTTTCTCATCGTCGCCACCGAATAGGCCAGCAAGTCGTCGGTCATGTCCGGGTTCTGCTTCTTGATCAGCGCATTGCCGGCGCTGTTGTCATGATAGATGTAGTTGTACCAGCCGACGATCGAAGCATCCACGAAACGCTGCACCACGTCGGGTTTCTTGTCGACCAGCTCGCGGCGCGTCTCAATCAAGGTCGAGTAGGCCGAGAAACCCTGATCGGCGAGCAAAAAAACCTCCGGCTTGAAATGCGCCGCCTTCTCGATGGCGAACGGCTCCGAGGTGACGTAGCCCTGCATCCCGCTCTTGCTGTCGGCGAGAAATGGCTGCGGATTGAAGGTATAGGGTTTGACCTTCGATTCCGAAAAACCGTAATCGGACTTGAGCCACTGGAAATAGCTGGTCATACCCTCCTTGGAGATGAACAGCGTCAGGTTCTTCAAGTCAGCGAATTTCTTGACGCCCTGATCCGGGTGCGCGATCAGCACCTGCGGGTCCTTCTGAAACAGCGCCGCGACCTCGATGGTCGGAATATTGTTCTCGACCGCGTCGAAACCCTGCAGGGTGTTGGCGGACAGGAAAAAGTCGATCTTGCCGACCGCCAGCAGAATGCGGTTGTTCACATTCGGGCCCCCCGGCACGATGGTGACCTCGAGGCCGCGCTTACGGTAAGTGCCGTCGGCGAGCGCCTGATAGAAGCCACCGTGCTCCGCTTCGGCAACCCAGTTGGTGCCGAACGAGACCTTGTCGAGGCCCTGCGCCGACGCCGGCGCGACGGCGGCCCCGGCGGCAAGGCTCAACAGGGTTCGGCGCGTCACGGCAGGCGGCATCGGTTGCTCCTTTGCGTCGGCGACGCGACAATAGGGCATGATCCCGAAAAGTGGATACTGGTTTTCGGAAAGATCATGCGCAAAAAATGCTAAGTACGGCAACGATTAGCGAGTGACGCGATGACGCTACCCCGGCGCAACTGGATGGACATGACCTGGCAGGACATTGCCGAGGCGGCGGGCGCGACCGTGCGCTGGATCGCGGTGCTGCCGCTTGCCGCCGTGGAGCAGCACGGCCCGCACCTGCCGCTCGGCGTGGATACCTATATCGCCGAAGCCTATCTGGCGCGGGTGCAGGCGCAGCTCCCCGCCGACCTGCCGGTGACGTTCCTGCCTGTGCAGCGCATCGGCGTCTCGGCGGAGCACCTGTCGTTTCCGGGCACGCTCACGCTCTCCGCCGCGACCGCGATGGCGGCATGGATTGAGCTCGGCGAAAGCCTGGTGCGCGCCGGCGTGCGTAAGCTCGTGCTGGTGACGAGCCACGGGGGTAACGTCGCCGCGATGGAATCGGTGGCGCGCGACCTGCGTACGCGACTCGGCATGCTGGCGGTGACGCTCGGCTGGCATCGCTTCGGCTATCCGGAGGGCGTGTTCACGGCCGACGAGAAAAAGCATGGCATCCATGGCGGCGACATCGAGACTTCGCTGATGCTGGTTGGAAAGCCCGAAACAGTGCGTATGAAGCACGCGCCAAATGCGACGCCGGCGACAATCGCCATGTCCCGCGAGTTCAAATGGCTCGGCGCCTATCGGCCCGCTGGTTTCGCCTGGATGACGCAGGACCTCAATCCGACGGGCGCGGTCGGCGACGCCACGCTCGCCACCGCCGCCAAGGGTGAAGCGGCGCTCGACCATGGCGCCAGGGCGTTCGTGGAATTGCTGCGCGAAATCGATCGCTTCGATCTTGCACGGCTGAGAGAGGGCCCGCTGGCGGAGCCCAGGGATTTTTGAGCCGTCATTCCGGGGCGCGCGGAGCGCGAGCCCGGAATCCATTAGCCCTGCGCAAACGGCTGATTGCTCGGCGCTCAATCTGGCCGACTTGTGATTATGGATTCCGGGCGCCAGCCTGCGGCAGCCCCCGGAATGGCGTCACGCCGCGATTTTCACGTATTCGAAATCACCGGGCTTGTTGTCGATGCCGACGCGCGGCGGGGCGATCCAGCTGGCGAATTTGCCGGGTTCGGTGACCGGCTTCATCAGGCTGGCGATAAACTCGCCGTCGTCCTTCGACGGCAACCACTGACTCTTCTCCCTCTCCCACGCCGCGTCGTCGATCAGCTTGCCGGCCGGAGACACGTGAGCATCCCTGAATTCGCCGATCATGCGATGGAAGCCGACATGCGGCAGTTCAAGTTTGAAGCCGACGCCGGTCCTGTCGATGATCTTGTTCCAGCGATCGAGGCCGCGCTGGCAATCGGCGGTATAGTCGTCGCGCAGCCGCATGTTGATGGCGGTGAGCGCCGGCTCATCGACACGCTTGATCTCACCGTCGACGAGTTTGAGCACCGGATAGAACGCGTTCTCCAGCCGATGATCGTCATTGATTTTGGTTTCCTGGAAACGGCCCTTCAGCCCCGCCGTGAAGCAATTGGCGGCGTTGGTCGAGACTTCGGAGCCGAACAGATCGAGCGATAGCGAATAATGCAGATTGAGCTTGCGCTGCATGGTCGGCAGATCGATGACGCCGAGAGCGCGAATTTTTTCCACGTCATTCGGGTCTTCGATGCCGCCTTCCTTCATCGCCTCGCAGGTGCGCTGGATGGTGCGGCCGACGCCGGTTTCGCCGACGAACATGTGGTGCGCTTCTTCAGTCAGCATGAAGCGGCACGTGCGCGACAGCGGATCGAACCCGGATTGCGCCAGGCTTTCGAGCTGCATCTTGCCGTCGCGATCGGTGAAGAACGTGAACATGTGGAATGACAGCCAGTCGGGCGTCGCCTCGTTGAAGGCGCCGAGCATGCGCGGCTTGTCGGCGTCGCCGGAGCGGCGCTGCAACAGCTGCGCTGCCTCGTCGCGGCCGTCGCGGCCGAAATATTTCTGCAGGATATAAACCATCGCCCACAGGTGGCGACCCTCCTCAACGTTGACCTGAAACACGTTGCGCAGGTCGTAGAGCGATGGCGCGGTCTTGCCGAGGTGGCGCTGCTGCTCGACGGACGCCGGTTCGGTGTCGCCCTGGATGACGACGAGGCGGCGCAGCATGGCGCGGTATTCGCCCGGAATGTCCTGCCAGACCGGCTCGCCGAGATGACGGCCGAACGGAATGGTGCGGCCCTCCTCCTTTGGCGCCAACAGAATGCCCCAACGGTAGTCGGGCATTTTCACGTAATCGAACTTGGCCCAGCCCTTGGGATCAACCGAGACGGCAGTGCGCAGATAGACCAGCGCCTGCTGAAAACCCTCCGGCCCCATATCCTTCCACCAATCGATGTAGCCGGGATGCCAGCTTTCAAGCGCCCGTAGCACTTGCCGATCTTCGACGAGATTAACGTTGTTCGGAATCTTGGTGGTGTAATCGACAGCTTCGATTGTCATGGCGTCACCTCTGGTTCACGCTCCACCAAACGTCTTCCTCTTCCCGCTGGAAGAGGCGGCTCAAACTCTTTTCGTATCGAACACCGGCTTCTGTCCGGTGCCATATCGCTTCAGCGCACCTTCCTTGCCGATGGCGTTGGGGCGCTGGAAAATCCAATTCTGCCACGCGGTCAGCCGCGCGAAGATTTTCGATTCCATGGTCTCCGGTCCGGCGAAGCGCAGATTGGCTTCCATGCCGGTGAGCGCGTCGGGCGAAAAACTGGCACGCTCTTCAAGAAACACGCGGACCTCGTCGTCCCAGTCGATGTCGTCGAGCGCGAACGTGATCAGACCGAGTTGCTGGGCACGCTCCGCATCAAGCATTGAGCCGCGCCCGGCTTTCGCCGCATCGACATCGGCCGGATTGGCCAAGAACCGGCAGCCAAGCCGTGTCAGTCCATTCGACATCGGATAGGGGCCGAAATTGGCATCGCTTAGCCCAATCGCTGCTGGCGGCTTGTTGTCGCCCTCGCGGCTGCCAATCAGCATGTAGGAGCGATCACTGGCAAAGGCGAGTTCGGCGAGCGTGCCGGCAAAGCACGAGCCAGGCTCGATCAGCGTCACCAGCGAACGCGACGTGAGATCGACGCGCTTGAGCACGCGTTTCCACAAATTGCGGATTTGCCGCGCGAGCCAGTGATCTTTGCTGGCGTCGAGAAAGTGATCGTAGGCAAGCACAGCCGCCGCGTCGCCGGACGACTTGAACACGATGGCCGCGACGTCGAGTTCGTTGAGCCGGATATTGAGGATCGCGTCATCGAGTTCGCGCGCGAGTCGAAGCGGCCAGAATGTGGCGCCTTGCCCATTCATCGCCTCGGCCGATGCGGGCGGTGGCGTGTCGGGCCCGCGCACGGTTATGGTGGCGAGCCGCGCCGGCCGATCGAATTCGACGGACAGCGAACTGTATTCGACGGCATCGGCCGTGACGGTGCGCTTCAGCGGCGTGAGCTTGATGCCTTGCGCCGGAGCACGGCTGTTCGACTTGGCGGCCAATTCGCGCGCGCGTGCCGTGATCGTCTCATCGAACCTGGAGCCCGGCACGACTTCATCGACCAGCCGCCACTCCATTGCGCGCCTGCCTTTGACGCCTTCCTCGGTGGTGCAGAACACATCTGCGTGGTCACGCCGAACCTTGCGCTTATCGGAGACACGCGTCAGGCCGCCGGTGCCGGGCAGCACGGCCAGCAGCGGCAATTCGGGCAGCGACACCGACGACGAGCCGTCGTCCACCAGCATGATGTAGTCGGTCGCCAGCGCCAGTTCGTAGCCGCCGCCGGCCGCGGTGCCGTTGATGGCGCAGATCGTGGCGACCCCGGAATTCTCGGCAAAGTCCTCAATGCCGTTGCGCGTCTCGTTGGTGAACTTGCAGAAGTTGACCTTGTGGGCATGCGTCGCGCCGGCCAACATCCGAATGTTGGCGCCTGCGCAAAACACTCGCGGCTTGCCTGAGCGAAGCACCGCTGCCCGCACCTGCGGATACTCGAAGCGCAGCCGCTCGATCGCATCGGCCAACTCGATATCGACACCGAGATCGTAGGAATTCAGTTTCAGCTCATAGCCTTCGAACAGCGCGCCCTTCTCGTCGACGTCCATCGTCAGCGTGGCGACCTCGCCGTCGACAGCAAGCTTCCAATGGCGATAGCGCGCGGGCTCGGTCTGAAATTCGATCCGCGTCTTGCCGTTCGCCAGATTGCGCGTAGCGCTGTGTTCGGCCTCTGCCATCTGCCGCCTCGCCGCAACGGGTCGCAGCTGCCAGCGTGAATTATAATGCAGTTAGCCGCCGGCGACCCTCATTATATGCATTATATTTCATGATGCCGCAACCCCCGGCCGGGCGCTGTCATCGCCCTCATGGTGGTCGCGAAACAACCGGTTGATAAACTCCGCGGCGGCCTCAAGGGTTCGCTCCGGTGCCTCACGGCACGGATCGTGGCGAATGCCGGGCAGGATCGCCACCTCAACCGGCGAATAGCATTCCTCCTTGGCGACTTCGATCTGGCGCAGTGTGCCGTACTGGTCGTTCTCGCCTTGCACGATCAGCATCGGCACCCGGATATAACCGAGCGCATCGGTGAGATCCCAGTTGCGAAATTCCGGATCGAGCCACGGCTCGCTCCAGGAGCGGAACGCGCAATCGACATCAGCATGCCAGCGTTTGAGCTTATCGCGCAGCTTCCCGGCGGCGAATGCGGCACGGGCCCGTTCGATCTCGGCGATGCCCATGTCCTCGGTGAAGAAATGCGGCGCCACCAGCACCAAGCCGCGCACCCTGTGATCCTGCAACGATCCCGCATAGATCGCCGCGATCGACGCGCCATCGCTGTGGCCGAACAGAATCCCGCGTTGGAAACCGATGGCGTCGAGCACGCGTGGCAGCACATCGCACGCTTCTTCGTGCATGAAGCGTACCGTACGAGGCAATTGTCCGGGCGCAGATTTGCCGTAGCCGGCGCGCGAATACACAAACACGCCGGCGCCGCTTGCTTGCGCAAGTTTGTCCGGAAACGCGCCCCACAAAGCCGCCGAGCCGAGGCCCTCATGCAGCATCACTATGGTCGGCGCTTCGCCCGGCCTCGGCCCGATCATCCGGTATTCAAGCCGCAGCGGCGGCAGATCGAGGAAGCCGGTATCGACGAGAGTCATGGCCGGATCCATCCGGCGACGACGTGCAAAAGCTTGGCAAAGCTGTGCTCCACACCTTCGCCCGACGTATCAACTTCAGCCTCGGCGCGCGCGTAGTCGGCGCGGCGCGATTCGAGGATTGCCACCAGATCGGCCATGGCCTGGCGGTTCTGCGCCATCGGGCGGAAATCTCCCTGCGCCATCACGCGGCTCATATGCTCCTCGGGCCGCGCCTTGATCCACACCGTATGACTGCGGCGCAGCAGCAGCGCATAGGTTTCCGGATCGGCAACGATGCCGCCTGCGGTGGTGACGATCGCGGCCTCGTTCTCAACGATGACGCGCGAAAGCGCACCCCGCTCATGGCGGCGGAACGTGACGGTGCCCGCCATTTCCATAAGATCGGGAATGCTGGCACCGTAATCCTCTTCGACCAGACGATCGAGTTCGATGAACGGCCAGCCAAGATGCTGCGCCAGCATCCGCCCGAGCGTCGATTTGCCGGCGCCGCGCAGGCCGACCAGCGCGATGCGGCGCCCGCGGTCGGCATGTTCGGCGCGGGCTACGCGCGCTTCGATGTCTTTGACGAGCGCTGGCAACTCTGACTCCGGCACCTGCGCGAGTAGATCGAGCACGTGGCCGAACGCCGCCGGACGTCCGCTTGCATCCGGCAACAACCCTGCGGCAGCGAGACCCAGGGCGCGCGCGATGGCGCGCAACACGCTGACCGACGGATTTCCGGCGCCGCTTTCGATCTGCGCCAGATAGCGTTCGGACGTTTCGGACGCTTGTGCCAGTTGCCGCCGCGTCATGCCGCGTTTGGCGCGGTTCCGCCGCACCTCGGCGCCGATAGCGGCGAGAAAGGGGGCAGCCGACCCTTCGTCGGTCTGCGGAGCAGCCGACGGTTTCTCCAGCTTCTTCTCTGCGGGACCAGCCAAATCAGGCGCCTTCGATGCATTATAGTGGCGATGTTATACTTCGCAAACCTAGGTGCAGAACGAGGCCACCGAGGCGGCGGTCGAGAGGACGAACGCCACAAGGAGCGCGACTAGCCCGATCTTATTCCACCATCGCGCGCTAGCCTCGATTGCCCTTTCCGCTTCTGTCTCTGCGGTCCATGTCCGCATGTTCCAGGGAACGCCTTTGCTCCCCCACAAAAAGGCGAGAGCAGAGATCATCCCTGACAAGCCGGATAGCAGCCCGCACACCAAAGCAACCGCTTTCATTCGTGTGCCTTTGGCTTGACCTTGGCGATCTTCGCCAGCTTGGCCTCAAAGGCGGCTTTATCCTCATCACATTCCAGGCGCCGAGCCACAGAGACAAAATCGTCGCTAGGCTGCGCCGGGCGCGTCGTCTTCGGGGCTTTTGGGTTCTTCGAGGGTTTTTGCTTGCTGTGCGATTTCATCGATTGCATCCGGCCCTTTTGTTTCGAACGGAAGCACCCCTTGAGCCGTTTTTGGCGGCAGAGGCAGATCGGCCAAACCAGCCACCGGAATATTTAGGAGCTTGGCGGTCGAGTATCATCGTCGGTATAGATGGCCGATGCTTGAGCAACACGGGCAATAGCCGCGATTTGCCTATCAAACTTAACCTTCGTCCAATGAGCGGTCGCTCCAGCCTTCTTATCGCCTGAGGCGAGTGCCGTGCGCGTCATGATAGCGACTTCGATGGCCGCCTTCGTTTCGAAAGGCTCAACTTGAAAAACTGCTGATTTATTTATCTGCTCTACGATTTGCTGCGTCTCTTGCGGTGTTGCCCGGACCAGCAATTCACTGAGAACTGGCGTCGGGACGATGATTTTTGATTTGCTGCCCTCTAATGTCTTTATCAGATATTCCAAGCGTTCCTTCACGTAATCAATGGTTTTGCCGTTGGAGTTGATCATTCTGGCCGGAACGCCCGACCGGAAAAGAAGCATCAGCATGGTGGCATCAATGACCACCATTCTGCTTCTCCGGCGGTCCGATACGAAGGTAAGTTAGATCATCCACAGTGGCGTTGTTAAAGGCACCGATCGCCCTTATCCGACTAAGGGCATCGGATAAAGGCTCATCGACAAGCGGTTCAAAGTGATCGATGACAAACTCTTTAAGAACCCATTTTCCCTCGCCAGTCCGATCCCACTTGCCGATCCCGTGCAAGCGCACCGGCTCGAAAAGTCTTTGACCAAGTTGCTTGGCAATAATTCGATCCGCCCAACAACCGCTAAAGACTTCTCCCTCAGATTTAATAAGAACGGGAACCCATTTGTGAGGGCCACCTACGCGCTGAACTTCACCGACGATGGTTCCACGCTCCCGAATCCCCGCAATTTCTTCTTCTGTCTCTTGGATGCCGGGGAACGGAATTATGACCGCCTCTTGGACTTCTTCCTTGAGCGCGCCAGTCCCGTTATCATCGCGAAGCATCTTATTGACGGCATTGTAAGCACGCAGCGCATCACGCGGCGCGTCGCCACGCCGAATGGCGCTGGCGCGGTCGCGAACTTTTGGCACGGCCTCGTACTGCACCCGGTGCACGATGCCAGTACTGCCAGGCTTCAACTTCACAAAATGCACGGAGTCGGGCTCGCCAAGCATGGCCGCGAGCTGCGTCATGTATTCGGCTAACCGTGCCATCGGAATTGTTGCTGGAGTAAAGGCGTCGATCCAAAAGTTAAATTCAGCGGCAGCAGCCTTCACCCGTCGAGGTGCTGGCGTCTTTTTCTTCGGCTTTCCTTTAACGAGTATGCCCATTGGTAACTCTTTTTGCCGCGGGCCTAGATCGACGCCTTTGACGAGTCCTTGTATTTCAGCCGTTTGCCAACAATACCACGGATGGCGTTTTCTGTCCGCGCCTGATCACCGATGCCAAATCGAACGCGATTGTTGTAGCGAAAATCGAACTCGGCAACGTAACGGTGCAGGTGTTGCTCTTGGCAATGCTGATATATGCCCTTCATTCCGCGCTTGAAGATGCTGTAGTAGCCCTCAAGCGTATTGGTATGCACATCGCCGCGCACGTACTCGTCTATTTCATGATTGACCATTTCATGGTCGGCAACCGTTGGAAATTTGCTGAATTGATAGTACGGCGCAGTATCTGTCATCAGGCGGCTTTCGCGATGCACATTCGTGCGGACAATGCGCTCAATATCCGGCCGGTTCACTGTATCGAGCACAGTAGAGCGCACCGCTCCCCCGCGTTCTACAAGGCTATGAACCACCATCTTGTGAGCCGTCCCGCCGCGCGCGGTGCGACCCTTTTTGCGTCCTAGAAATGTCTCGTCACTTTCGACGATTTTTCCAGCGCCACCAATAGGATCAAGCTTGCCATCCCGCATGGCTTCACGAAGGCGGTGAGAAGCAAACCACGCGCTTTTGACCGTGATGCCGAGCGTTCGGGCAAGCTGATTGCTGCTGATCCCCTTCTTGCTGGAACACAGCAGAAAGGCCGCCTGAAGCCATTGGCGTAGCTCTATGTGAGAGCTTTCGAACACAGTACCCTTGCGGGCCGTGAACTGCCCCTTGCAATGGTAGCACTTGTGCAGGCCGTGGCGGACAATGCCCTCAGGATGTTTCTTGCTCGGCTTGGAGCGAACCCCCTCCAGACGTCCGATCCTATCCACGGCACCGCAATGCGGGCATGTCGGGCCATCCGGCCAAACGATCCGTTCTAGGGCAGCGAAAGCTGCCGCTTCGTCGTGGAAATAAGGTTCATTGAGAACGCTGGCCATGGCCGTACCCTCTGGGATACGGCATTATATTGCATGTGGCGGCAGGTTTGTCAAGTATAATATCGCCATTATAGTGCATATGGTATAGCGCAATTCGATCCACCATTGCCAAACGCGGCAACGCGAACGCTGCGGATTTACTCGAAAATCTTGCGCCAGCCGGAGGTTTGAGGCTCGGCCGGCTGGTCCACATCCTCGGACGCTTCGGGGCCGGGATCGTCGGGTGCGTGAACGAGCGGAATTACTGCGGGAGCCTTCCGCGCGCCAACCGGACTTTGCGCGCGAGCAGACAACCAAGCTGGCGGCTGGGCGGGCTGTGGTACAGGCGCGGCGCTCGGCTGCGAAGCGTCCTGCAGCGAGATGCTCGGCTTAGAACTCTCCACCGCTGCCGGCACCGCCTGCGCGATCACAGGCTCGTGCGGAGTTGCCGGCGCAACCGGTGGGAGAGGCTCGATCACGGGCGCCGCGACCATGCCGGTGAGCGGCACGCGCCATTCGAACGCATCGAGTTCGGCCCGAGACCGGCGATACCGGCTGCCACCGATCCGAGACGTGTCCGTCGGCCGTCCATCGCGGGTCGGGCGCCGCATTCAGGGCGCGCGCCAGCCATTCGCGCGCCCTGCCCTCGTCGTTGTGCTCGGCGCGTTCAAGTTCCGCCATCATGAGCGCGGTGCGCCTGGTGATCGCCGTCAGGTAAGGCGCGAGAGCCGCGCGCGCCTTCTTGAACTCACGCGCATCAAGCGCGGCGCGCGCCACGGCGAGCGCGCCTTCGACATGTGCGGGCGTCTTTTTGACCAGTGCTTCGACCCGCGTGAGCCGATCACGCGCCGCGTCGCCAAAGCGGAGATCCGCATAGGTCTGCGCCAGATCGGGATGCGGACTGGCGCGCCACGCCTTGGCGACGATGCGCGAGGCTTTGCGCAATTCGCCGCCCTCGGCCAACATGCGTCCGGCGGTCGCCGCGGCCGGCACCAGACCCGGCGCGAGCTTGGCGGCTTCAAGCACCATCGCCTTGGCTTGGTCGCGATCGGTGTCCTCGATAGCGTGCGCATGTGCAGTGAGCATGACAGCGCGCTGACGGCGATAAGCGTCTTTGCTGAGCGTACCCTTGGTGCGTTCCAGATGCGCGAGCGCGCCGGCCCAGTCGCCGACGGCGCAACGGAACTCCTGCACGGCGCGGCTCGCCCAGCCAAGTGCCGGCGCGGTCCGCGCCGCCTCCTCCGCATACGCTCGCGCACCGGTCAGATCATTACGCCGGTGCGCCTCGACATAGAGACCATGCAGTCCGAGAGTCTTGGTGTCGGCGCGGCTCGCCATGGTGCGGAAAGTGTTTTCGGCTGCATCGCGATCGCCGGAGAGCTGCGCCGATTGCGCGGCGAGAAGAAGCGCCAGCGGCTCGCCGGGAGCGATGCGATTAACGGCGGTCGAGTGCAGACGGGCCGCCACGGCATCGCCGGAGCCGACCGCGATCAGTCCACTCGATAGCGCCTCGTAGGCGCGTGCGCCGCGGCGATCGCGCTGCATTCGAGCGACGATGCCAGGCGAGCGCAGCACGACGCTGATCAGGATCCAAAGCGCCGCCAGCACGGCCATCAACACCAGAACCGCGCCGACCAGCACCATCAACGAGGTTTCGAAGCGAAGCCCCTGCCAGGTGATCATGACGTCACCCGGCCGATCGGCGAGCCACGCGACGCCGAACGACAGCGCACCGACAACGAGAAGGAAAAGGACGACCCTGATCATTGACAAATCACTGGGTGTTCGCGCTTGCGAGTTCGGCAAGCGCCGCTGCGGCGATGCGGCGGCTGGCGGCGAGCGCGGCATTGCGGGCGTTCACGCGCTGCACGAAAGGTTCGGCCGCAGTCTTCGCGGACGGCGGCAGGCTTGAGATGTCTTTGAGCGCCGCGCCGATGTCGGCCCGCGCCGCATCAGCATTGAGGCGCGTCAGCGCCGAGGATGGATCGTCAACCGCTGGCGCACCGACCGGCGTGATGCGAACCAGGCCTTTGGCGTGGCTCTCCAGCCTGCCGAGAAATCCACCGCCGCTCGACGACGATGCAGCGGGAGCTGGCGGCTGGAGTTTCGGCAGCAACTGTGAAAGCTCGTGCGCCAGGGCCGCATCGGTCGGGACGCCTGCCGCGGCAAATGGCGTGAGCGCCGCCACCGCGTTTTGATCCGCACCAAGCGCCTTCGCTGCTGCGAGTTCAGCCACAAACGATTCACCGCGCTCGACGACACCGCGCAGCGCTTCGGCAGCGACCGCGGCGCGGGCGGCACGATCGCTGCTGCTTGCCGCACCGTGAGCCGTATCGGACAATCTCTTGATCGTGCTTTCCAGCGCGGCAATGCGGCTCGCCAACGCATCGAGATCGCCGTGCGTGACGGTGCTATGCGGCACGCCCTTCACTGCGGCCGCAGTTTCATCGGCGCGCTTGCCGGCGCTCTGCGCCGCAGCGGCAGCCGCATCGGCGTGTTCTTTCGCGCTTTGCGCCGCGACCGCGATGCCATCGAGCCGGCGGTTCACCGCGGCAAGCTGATCGCCTAATGCCCTGATCTGTACGTCGAGCGCCGCCACGCGAGCGTCGGGCGCGCCATCGGCAGACGCCGGACGCGCCGCCAGCGCTGCCTGAATTTGGTTGAGTTGCGCCGAGATTGCATTCATGGCGCCGTCGCCTGGCGCGGACACAGGTGCAGGCGCGACGTTGTGGGCCGGCACCACTCCCGCAAACCACAGCCCGGCGCCGATCCCTGCCACGATCACCGCGCCGATGAGCGCGCCGACGATACCCGTAAACCTGCCGTCCGTGCGCGGCTTCTGCGGGACGTCCACTTCGGGCGCCGCTTGCTCGTCTTTCACTTCCGTGGCCGTCAGGTCGATGGTCGGCGGCCGGCGGCGCGAAGGGCTGTCAGGCTCGCTGGTCATGGTTGCTCCGAGGCATGCCGCCGATTCGGCTGCCGGGCTCCTGTCCGCACGCATAGTACGGGGGAAGTATGGCGGCAACAGATCGGATCAATCCTGACCTAAACAAAGTTCTTTAACCTGAATCTGTGCCGACCAGATCGAGTAACGCGGCCTCGGCGGGCGCCCGCGCGACGCGAACGATACGACCGCCCGCGCTCTGCAGCGGCGTCGCGACCTGCGCGGAGAGGCAGAAATGCGCGGGCCGCAATGCACTTTCGAGCAGGCCGGCGGCGCGTGCGGCTTCGACATAGGCCTCGGCGCTGCGCCGCGAGAAATGCAGCACGCCATCGATACCGCCAGCCAAAGCGGCTGCGGCCTCGGGGGGCAGAATGTCCGTGGTCACCGCGCGGTAGACCGCTACGGTCTCGACCGCAAAACCCTTGGCGCGGAGTTCGCCGCCGAGGTCGCCGGAACGCTGCTCGCCGGCGAGATAGAGCAGCCGCGCGGGCGGATTGAGATGGGCGGCCACGATCCTGGACAAATCACCGGCATTGCCGCCGGCCGAAATGACGCTCGCGCAGCCCAGCGCGCGCATCGCCTGGGCGGTACGCTCGCCGACCGCAAATACCGGCAGGCCAATAAGATCGGCGCACTTGGCGTGACTGACGATGGCCTGGGCGACGTTGGCGCTGGTCGCTAGCACGGCCGCCCATGGTCCCGAGCCGATCGCCACACCAGCCAGCGGCTCGATGCAAAGCAGCGGCACGATCGCGACGCTGTGGCCGCGCGCCCGCAAGGCGGCTGCGGTGCGCTCGGCATCCGGCTCGGGCCGCATGACGAGAAGACGCATCGTTCAGACCCGTGTAAAAAAGCCAGGGCCGGCGCGCACCTTCAATTCACGGCCCGCGTCGGCCCCAAGCGCTGCGGCATCGCTCGCCCCGCCATCGCGTGCGACCTCATGAGCTTCGCTGCCGTCCGGCTTGGCGACGATGCCGCGAAAGCTGACAATACCACAGGCGACGCGCGCATGGCCGGCGATGGGTGTGCGACAGGAGCCATCGAGTTCGGCGAGATACGCGCGCTCAGCGTCCAGCGCGGTTGCGGTATCGGCATCGTTGATCGTGGCGACCAGCGCTCGCGTGGCCTCATCATCGGCGCGCGTCTCAAGCCCGATGGCGCCCTGCCCGACGGCCGGCAGAAATTCGTCGATCTCCAGCACCTCGGTCGCGGCCGACAGCAAGCCGAGGCGCTTCAATCCGGCGACCGCAAGCAGCGTCGCGTCGGCCTCGCCGGCGTCGATCTTGCGCAAGCGCGTCTCGACGTTGCCGCGCAACGGCGCCACGCGCAGATCGGGCCGCAGCCGTTTGGCCAATGCCTGCCGCCGCAGCGACGCAGTGCCGAGCGTCGCACCCCGCGGCAGAGCTTGCAGCGACTTGCCCTTGGAACTGACAAAAGCGTCGCGCGCGTCCTCGCGCGGCAGGAAGGCCGACAGAACGAGGCCCGCCGGCAGCATCGTCGGCATATCCTTCGACGAATGCACTGCCAGATCGATCGCGCCGGCCAACAGCGCCTCCTCGATCTCCTTGGTAAACAGTCCCTTGCCGCCGGCTTCCGCGAGCGACCGGTCCTGGATCGCGTCCCCGGTGGTGCGGATGACCTTGATCTCAATGTGCTCGGCCACGAGGCCGCACGCGGCCGCAAGGCGGCGCTGCACTTCGCGCGCCTGCACCAGCGCCAGCGGCGAGCCGCGCGAACCGATGCGCAAAACAGAGACCTTCGGCGGAAATGTCATCTGCGAGGACTGGCCATTACACGATTGGACGCTTGGGTGCATATAATACACCCATGATCATTCTTGGCATCGAAACAACCTGCGACGAGACCGCTGCGGCGGTGGTCACGCGCTCCGACGACGACCGCGGCCGGATTCTATCGAACGTCGTGCTGTCGCAGATCACCGAACACGCCGAGTTCGGCGGTGTCGTACCGGAAATCGCCGCTCGCGCCCACGTCGAGGCCCTCGATCGGATCATCGCCGCGGCCATGGCCGAAGCGGAGTGTGCATTCGGGTCGCTCGACGGGGTCGCGGCCGCCGCCGGGCCGGGCCTGATCGGCGGCGTGATCGTCGGACTGACCACCGCGAAGGCGATCGCGCTGACCCACGGCAAGCCTCTGATCGCCGTCAATCACCTTGAGGCGCATGCGTTGACGGCTCGGCTCACCGACGCGACGCCGTTCCCCTATTGTCTGTTTCTTGCTTCTGGCGGTCACACGCAGATTTTGGCGGTCCGTGGCGTCGGCGACTATGTGCGGCTTGGCGGCACTGTCGACGACGCCATCGGCGAGGCGTTCGACAAGACCGCCAAATTGCTTGGCCTCGGGTATCCGGGCGGTCCCCTGGTCGAAAAGGAAGCGGCACGCGGCGATGCCGCCCGTTTTGCGTTGCCGCGGCCCATGAGCGGCCGTCACGATGCCGATTTCTCGCTCTCCGGCCTGAAAACGGCGCTGCGGCTGGAAGCGCAAAAGATCGCGCCGCTGAGCAACCAGGATGTCGCCGATTTATGCGCCTCGTTCCAGCAGGCGGTGGTGGACGTGGTGGCGGATCGCCTGCGCGCAGGCATGCGCATGTTCCGCGACCGGGTCGGCGCCCCCAATGCACTCGTATGCGCCGGTGGCGTCGCCGCCAATCAGGCGATCCGCAAGGTGCTGCACCGCCTCGCCGGCGAAGCCGATACACAACTGGTCGCGCCTCCCCCGGCCTTGTGCACCGACAACGGCGCCATGATCGCCTGGGCGGGCGCCGAGAGGCTTGCACTTGGACTGACTGATCCGCTTGATGTCGCCCCGCGTGCCCGTTGGCCGCTCGACCAGGTGGCGAGGGCGGCGGCGCGGTGAAGCGTCCGCGCTCCGGAGGGACGGGCCTACTGCTCAAACCGGTCGATGAACCAGCGCAACACGCGCATCCAGACTTCGTCCTTGCCGACCGCGTCCTCGATGCCGTGTTCGATGTTGGGATTGTCATTGACCTCCATGACGACAATGCCATCCTGGGTCTGCTTCAGATCAACCCCATAAAGTCCGTCGCCGATCGGCTGCGCCGCGCGCACCGCCACGTCGATCACTTCGGGCGGCGCCTGATCGATGTCGAAAGCGCGGAAGCCACCCTCACGTGAGGAGCCGTCAGGCCGGTATTTCACCACCTGCCAGTGGCCGCGCGCCATGCGATACTGGCAGACGAACAGCGGCGCGCCGGCAAGCACACCGACGCGCCAGTCGAATTCTGTCGGCAGGAATTTCTGCGCCAGGAGAAGGTCCGTCTCTTCGAACAATTCATCGCAGATGCGTTTGAACTCGGCGGCGGATTCGATCTTGTGCACGCCGCGCGAGAACGATCCGTCCGGAATCTTCACCACCAGCGGCAGGCCGAGTTCGTCGATCGCCTTGGTGAGATCGGTGTCTTCGGCGATGATCACGGTGGGCGGCGTGGGCACCTGATTCTGCTGCAACAGCTCCATCAGGAAGACCTTGTTGGTGCAGCGGATCATCGAGATCGGATCGTCGATGACCGGCATGCCTTCCTGCCAGGCGCGTCGCGCAAAGCGGTAGGTGTGATTGTCGATCGACGTCGTCTCGCGGATGAACAGGCCGTCGTATTCGGCGAGCTCGGCAAGCTGGCGTTTGGTTATCGGCTCGACATCGACCGACATTTTCTCGGCGATGCGCGCGAAATGCTTGATCGCGCTCGGCGACGACGGCGCCATTTTCTCGTTGGGATCATAAAGGACGGCGAGATCGTATTTGGCGACAGAGCGCGCCTTCGGATCGCGCCACTCCCGCTTGGTGTGGTTGTGCAGCGACTCGCGGAAGAACTCGGCCTCGCCGTTGGCAAGTCGGGTGATGGCGCGCGGCCGGATGCGATTGATCGACATCCAGTCGCCAGGATCGACGATGACTTCCAGCGCCGGGCAGCGGAACCAGTCGAACAGCAATCGGCCGAACGGCTCGAAACGCGGATCGCGGGCGATGCCAAAACAGACCAGGAGCTTACATTCGCCCTCGGGCTGAAAGTCGGCGCGGCGCGCGCATCGGTTCAGCTCGTCCTCGAGTTCCGGCAGCGCATGCTCGTAGAGCTTCTGCTCGCGCAGCTCCAGCATGGTCTCCACAGTCGGCACCACGCGATGGCCGCGGGCCTCGGCGAGCAGCGAGGCGTAATAGCCCTTCGACTGATAGGCGTACGACCGCGCAAGGTTGACGAGCTTGGGACGGGCCATGTCGAACAGGCGAGGCCGCGCCAGGTATTCGCTCGTGGTGATGACCTTGTGGGGGGTCTCGGCGTTGGGCAGATCGCGGGGCTGGTCGACAAGGATGACCCAGCCGGTCATGGGCGGGTCCCTTTCGTGTCCAGGGCGAAATGTAATTTTCGGCCGATCATGCGTTCGAAGTCAGGCACGGCTGGAAATGTCTTAGCTGGAAGCGAAACGCTTGGCGACAGCGCCACCTGCGATGTCCACCATCAAAACCGATTCGCGCGCGGGAGTCAGGCGGGATTTGGGCGACCAAGCGATTTTTCGAAGCACAGCGCGTCAATACGATTGTCATAATAGCGGCGGCGCCGGCCGAATCGCACGTAGCCCGATGACTCGTAAAGGGCGATGGCGCCTACATCGTCGGCACGGACCTCAAGCCGCATGAAGCCGCAGCCGCGCCGCCGCGCGTCACGCTCCGCCGCCGCCATGAGCTGGCGTGCGATGCCACGGCGCTGGAAATCCCTGCCGACCGAGATCGAGTAGAGCCGGCCGCGCCGTGAGCCCTGCCGGTAATTCACCAGCGCGCAGCCGGCGGTCTGGCCATCCACGTCGGCTACGATCAGCGCCGACTTTGGCGAGGTGATGAAGTGGCGGAAGCTGCGCCGTGAGATGACGTGGTCGGAAGTAAAGAATTCCAGTTCGAGGGCGATCAGGGCATCGAGATCGGCCAAACGCCCACGCCGGAGTTTTGCCCACGGCAGCGACCGGGTTCGCGATCGGGTCACGTTATGCGGCCTTGCTCGATCCGGGCGAGCATCGTTTCGAGCCGCTCCAGCCGATCGGCCTCGCCCGGCGGCTTGTCCCAGCGCAGACGACTGATCCGCGGGAAGCGCATCGCCAAGCCTGACTTATGCCGTGTTGAGCGCTGCAATCCCTCGAAGGCAACTTCCAACACCAAGCCCTGATCCGCCTCATGCACAACTTCACGCACCGGCCCGAAACGGTCGGTGGTGTTGCGGCGCACGAAGCGGTCGATCTGCAGCAGTTCCTCGTCGGTGAAACCGAAATAAGCCTTGCCGACCGGGACGAGTTCATCACCCGCGTCGCCGCGCGTCCAGACGCCGAATGTATAGTCGGAATAATACGACGATCGCTTGCCATGGCCCCGCTGCGCATACATCAGCACCGCATCGATGGTGAACGGATCGCGTTTCCATTTCCACCACGGCCCCGTCGGCCGGCCCGGCAAGTAGGCCGACTTGCGCCGTTTCAGCATCACGCCCTCGACCGCCGCGGCGTCGGCGCCAGCGCCCGCGGCCGCCGGATCCTTGCGCGCTGCCGCGAGCTCATCCCACGTCGCAAATCCCACCATCGGCGATAGATCGACCTGCGGCGAACACAAGCGCGTCACGAAAGCCTCGAGCCGTTCTCGGCGCGCCGCGAAAGGTAGCCCGCGCAAATCCTCGTCGCCGTCGGCCAGCAGATCGTAGGCGCGCAGGTGTGCCGGGAATTCGGTCAAAAGCTTGGGCGTTACGGTCTTGCGGTTAAGCCGCTGCTGCAACACGTTGAACGATTGCACCAGCCCGTCGCGGCGGATCAAAAGCTCGCCGTCGATCGCGCCCGGCAATTGCAGCGCGTCAACAAGATCGGGAAAGCTCCTGGAAATATCCTCGCCAGTGCGCGAATAGAGCCGCGCGACCCCCACTCTGTCCTCCGCCGCTTGCGGAGAAGAGGCCACGGCCTGCACACGAATGCCGTCCCATTTCCATTCCGCCAGAAAGTCCGAAGGATCGAGGGCAGCGAGATCGGCCTCGTCGAGCGCGTGCGCCAGCATCGGTGGCCGGAACGGCGCCGGATCGGCGCTCGCCGGTTTTTCACCCCAGCCTTCGAGCCAGGCGAACAGCTCTGTATAGGGGGGCGCGAGCCCCGGCCACAACAGCTCGATCTCCTGCGCGTCAGCGCTGCCCAGCGCGGCCACCGCGGTTTTGGCCAGCCGTGCCGAAACCCCGATGCGCAACCCGCCGGTGACGAGCTTGATCAGCGCCCAACGACCATTCTCGTCCAGCCGATCGAGCCATCGTGCAAGCTGCTGCGGCAGCTGCGCCTTGCCGAGCGTCGTAAGCGTCTCCACGACCGAGCTGAGGGTGAGTTCCTCCAACCCCTCCTCAGCGAGGTCGGCCTTCGCAGGCGGCCACATCAGCGCGACGGTCTCGGAAAGATCGCCGACATAATCGTACGAAAGCTCAAACAGAACCGGATCGGTCCGCTCGGCGATGAGTTGGCGGATCAGTCCGGCTTTTGCGTGCGGGAAGGTCAGCGCCCCGGTGAGTGCCGCCAGCGCCCACCCGCGCTCGGGATCTCCGGTCGAGCGAAAATAATCCGTCATCAGCCGTAGCTTGGCGTTCCGCGCCGGCTCGTAGGCCAGCCGATTTATCAACTCGGCGAAGCGATTTATTCGCTCGCCTCGCCAGCGTTCGGCTCGCCGGGCTCCTCTTCCTCGCCGTAACCGGCAATATCAAGCGGCCGCGCCTTCAACCCGCGCGTTCCGCACCAATGCACCAGCGCATCTTCCTGGCCGTGGGTCACCCAGATTTCGCCGGCGCCGGTCGCCGCGATTGTCGCGGTGAGCCCGTCCCAATCGGCGTGATCGGAAATCACCAGCGGCAGCGCGACGCCCTGCTGGCGCGCCCGTGCGCGCACGCGCATCCAGCCGGACGCGAACGCATTGACCGGATCAGGGAAACGCCGCGCCCACAGCTCATTGAGCGCCGACGGCGGGCAGATCGTGATGGCGCCGGCCAGCGCGCCCTTGTCGGCGCCACGCACCAGCCGCAGCTCGCCTAGCGCAATGCCGCGGCTCTCGTAATAGCGCGTGATGCTTTCCATCGCGCCGTGCAGATAGATCGGCTTGTCGTAGCCGGCCTTGCGTATGAGCGCGATCAGCCGCTGCGCCTTGCCCAGCGAGTAGGCGCCGACCAAATGCGCGCGATCGGAAAACAGTTCGACCGAGCGCAAGAGCTTCGCGATCTCGCCGTCGGGATCGCCGTGACGGAACACCGGCAGCGCGAAGGTCGCTTCGGTGATGAACACATCGCAGGGCACGAGTTCGAACGGCGCACAGGTCGGATCGGGAACGTTCTTGTAGTCGCCCGAGGCGACGATGCGCAGCCCGCCCGCCTCAACCGCGATTTGCGCTGACCCGAGCACGTGACCGGCCGGGTGAAATGTCACTGTGGTGCAGTCGCGCGTCACGGTCTCGCCGTACCGGATCGCCTGCATTGCGCCGGCGAAATTTTCGCCATAGCGCAGCCGCATCAGATCGAGCGTCTCCTGCGTGGCCAGCACCGCGCCGTGACCGGGGCGGGCGTGATCCGAGTGAGCGTGCGTGATCAGCGCCCGCTCGACCGGCCGGGTCGGGTCGATATGGAAGCCGCCAAGCTTGCAGCACACGCCTGCCGGCGTCAGCCCCAGGATATCTTCAGGACGCATCGCAAAAGATTAGATAAGCATTTCCGCACACCGCGCGAGCACCATGACCGAAACAGGCCCGCTCTTTGTCTCCTCCGGCGATGCCATCGCCGATCGGCGCTACAAGTGGGCGCTTGACCTTGCGGCGCGCGGCGATTTTGCCGGCGCCGCCGACATCCTGGTGCAGACCGTCGAACTGGCGCCGGGCTTTGCCACCGCCTGGTTTGCGCTCGGCGCGATCCGGGACCGGCTCGGCGAGCGCGAAGGGGCTGTCGCGGCGTTCGAAAAAGTCCGCGAGACCGACCGCGAGGATTACCACGGCGCCCGGTTGCAACTCGCCCGGCTTGGCGCGGGCGACGCCGCGCCCGCGATGACGCCGACCTATGTGCGCCGGCTGTTCGATCAGTATGCCGCGCGCTACGACGTCTCGCTCACCCAACACCTCGCCTATCGGGGACCCGCACTGCTGCGCGACGCTGTCGAAGTCGTGATGCGCGGAGCCGGGCGGCCGATACGCTTCGGTTCCGTGCTCGACCTCGGCTGCGGCACCGGACTTGCCGGCGCGGTGTTTCGCCCGTTGGCCGACTGGCTCGTCGGCGTCGATCTCTCACCCGCGATGATCAAACAGGCCGCCGCCAAGGGCCTCTACGATCGCTTAATCACCGCCGACGTCGCGGCTGCGCTCGCTGATGAGGCCGCCAACGACGCGCAATATCGTCTCGTAATCGCGGCCGACGTCTTCGTATACGTGAACGATCTCTCACCAATCTTGGCCCACGTGGCGCGCGTCCTTAAACCGGACGGGATATTCGCCTTCACGGTCGAAAGCCATGCGGGCAACGCCGTCAAGCTGCTTCCGACACTGCGCTATGCTCACGGCGAGGCATACTTGCGCACCACGCTGGGCGACGCCGGCTTGGCGGTGTCATCGCTCACGCAAGCGTCAGTGCGCAGCGAGAAGGGCGTGCCGGTCGACAACCTGATCGTGATCGCGGAGCCCTCGACCGCCCCCAACGCGCCCGCTACTTCTCACGCGTGACCGTCCTCGAACGACCCGCCGCCCTGCCCGAACAGTTTGCGCGCTGGTTCGAAAGCCGCGGCTGGGCGCCGCGCGCGCACCAGCTCGAATTGCTGGCGAGGGCAAGTGCCGGACGCTCGGTGCTGCTGATCGCACCGACCGGCGGCGGCAAGACGCTGGCCGGCTTTCTGCCAAGCCTGGTGGAGTTGAGCGCGCCTCCGCCCTCTCCCTGTGCGCGAGGAGTGGAAACGGCGGAGCCGCTGGCCCGCCGTCTCCTCTCCACCGGCCGCGGCGTGCGGCGCGAGGGCGGGCTGCACACGCTCTACATCTCCCCGCTCAAGGCGCTCGCGGTCGATATCGCCCGCAATCTGGAAGCGCCGGTCAGCGAGATGCGGCTGCCGATCCGCATCGAGACGCGCACCGGCGACACGCCGACCTCGAAGCGCCAGCGCCAGCGCCGCGACCCGCCGCAAATCCTGCTGACCACGCCGGAGCAGCTTGCATTGCTGCTGGCGTCGGCCGACGCGCCCTATCTGTTCGGCTCGCTCACGCGCATCATCCTCGACGAGCTGCACGCGCTCGTCACTTCGAAGCGCGGCGATCTTTTATCGCTGGGTCTGGGGCGGCTTTTTCGTTTGTCGCCACAACTCACATCGATCGGGCTGTCGGCGACCGTCGCCGAACCGGACGAACTTTGCCGTTTCATGGTGCCGCAACGAACGGAGAACTCGCAGGCGGACCTCATCATCGCCGAAAGCGGCGCCGCACCCGATGTGACGATGCTGGACAGCCGCGAGCGACTGCCCTGGGCCGGCCACTCGGCGCGCTACGCCCTCGGCGAAATGTACGACCTGATCAAGGCGCACCGCACCACGCTGATCTTCGTCAACACGCGCAGCCAGGCGGAAGGCATCTTTCAGGACCTCTGGCACATCAATGAAGACAATCTGGCGATCGCGCTGCATCACGGGTCGCTCGACGTGGCGCAGCGGCGCAAGGTCGAAGCCGCGATGACGGGCGGTCTGCTGCGCGCCGTGGTCTGCACCTCGTCGCTCGATCTCGGCATCGACTGGGGCGACGTCGATCTTGTCATCAATGTCGGTGCGCCAAAGGGCGCATCTCGGCTTCTGCAGCGCATCGGCCGCGCCAATCACCGCATGGACGAGCCCTCCAAAGGGGTGCTCATCCCGGCCAATCGCTTCGAAGTGCTGGAATGCCGCGCCGCGCTCGACGCCATCGCCGAGAACGCGCAGGACACGCCGGCGGCGCGCATCGGCGCGCTCGACGTGCTGGCGCAGCATGTGCTCGGCTGCGCGTGCGGCGAGCCGTTCCGCTCCGACGATTTGTTTGCTGAGGTAACGACGGCAGCGCCCTATTCTGCGCTAAGCCGAACAGACTTTGATGCCGTTGTCGATTTTGTCGCCACCGGCGGCTACGCGCTCAAGGCCTACGAGCGCTTCGCGCGCATCCGTCAGGGCAAGGACGGACTGTGGCGCATCACCCATCCCAACGTGGCGCAACGCTACCGGCTTAACGTCGGCACCATCGTGGAAGCCGATATGCTGAAAGTGCGCCTGGTGCGTTCGCGCGCGTCGAAATTTATTCCGCGCGGCGGCCGCATGCTGGGCAAAGTCGAGGAATATTTCGTCGAGACCATGGTGCCCGGAGACACGTTCGTATTCGCGGGGGAGATCTTGAAATACGAAACCATCGTCGAGGACGAAGTCTACGTGTCGCGCGCGGCCGCAGAGGATCCCAAGGTCCCGGCCTATGAGGGCGGCAAGTTTCCGCTTTCGACCTACCTCGCCGCGCGCGTGCGCGACATCGTCGCCCGGCCGCAAGCGTGGCGTGCACTGCCGCCGCAGGTGCGCGAGTGGCTGGAAATCCAGGAATGGCGCTCGCAAATGCCCGGACAGCGCGAACTCCTGGTCGAGACCTTTCCGCGCGCCAACAAACACTATCTCGTCTGCTACCCGTTCGAAGGCCGCCTCGCCCACCAAACACTCGGCATGCTGCTGACGCGGCGGCTGGAACGCGCGCGAATGAAGCCGATGGGTTTTGTCGCCAACGAATACGCGCTGGCGGTGTGGGGCCTTGGCAATGTCGCGCAGCAGGTCGAGCGCGGCGCCTTTTCGTTCGATGAGCTTTTCGATGAGGACATGCTCGGCGACGACCTCGAAGCCTGGCTCGCCGAGTTGGCGCTGATGAAGCGCACCTTCCGCAACTGCGCGATCATCGCCGGGCTGATCGAACGGCGCTTTCCCGGCGAGGAAAAGTCGCGCCGGCAGGTCACGATTTCGACCGACCTGGTCTATGACGTGTTGCGCAGCCACCAACCGGATCACGTGCTGCTGCGGGCGGCGCGCGCCGACGCGGCGACTGGCCTCCTCGACGTCCGACGCCTCGGCGAAATGCTCTCGCGCATCAGCGGCCGAATCGTCCATAAGGCGCTCGACCACGTCTCGCCGCTTGCCGTTCCGGTGATGCTGGAGATCGGCCGCGAAGCGGTTTACGGAGAAGCGGCCGAGACGCTCCTCGCCGAGACCGAGGCCGACCTTGTGAAGGAGGCGATGCAGTGAGGGGACGTGCGACCGTGCCGGTCGACCTGCCATCGAAAGCGGCGGCCAACAAAGAGCACGCGATCGTCATTTCAGGCGCCACCCTCGCCGCCGACCCCGCCGGCGCGCTGTACTGGCCGGATGAAGGCTTGCTCGCGGTAGCAGATCTGCATCTTGAGAAAGGCTCTGCTTTCGCCATTCGGGGCGTGCTGTTGCCACCCTACGACACGGCGGCGACGCTGGTGCGCCTCGGACGCCTCATCGCGCGCTATGCGCCGCGCCTCGTCGTCGCGCTCGGCGACAGTTTTCATGACCGCGGCGGAGCGGCGCGCATGGCGGAGACCGACCGTGCCGCGCTCGCGGCTCTGCAGCGCGGGCGCGACTGGGTGTGGATCGCCGGCAACCATGACCCGGATCCGACAAATGGCGCTGGCGGCCGCTTCGCCAACGCGTTGGCGCTCGGGCCCCTCACGTTCCGGCACGAACCGTCGGTCGTAACGTCTGAAGGGGAGATTGCCGGCCATCTGCATCCGCGGGCGCGGGTGTCGCGACGGGGCCGTGCCGTAAGCCGGCGCTGCTTCGCCGCCGACGCGCAGCGTCTCGTCATGCCAGCATTCGGCACTTACGCGGGTGGGCTGAATGTGCGCGACCGCGCCATCGCGACGCTGTTCGGCACGCTCGATTTCAACGCCCACATGCTGGGGGACAGCCGCCTCTATAGGGTTACAGCCGCGCGCTGCATGCCGGATTAGGCGCTATTTTCGTTTCGCCGTGCGTTCCGGACTGGCAGGCGCGTTCCATGCCGCGGCAGCCTTCACATTGACGGCGTCGTCGGGCTGTGGCTCAGCCGTCCAGCTCTTCACCGCATTACGCGCGGCGGCCAGCGTCTGCGGATCGAGGTGTGAGGCAATTTCATCGCGCTTCACTCCCGCTTCCTTGTCGCCCTGATCGGACGCAAGCGCGAACCACTTATAGGCTTCGGCCTCGTTCTTCTGCACGCCTATGCCCCGCGCGTACAGGATGCCGAGATTGTACTGGCTATCCCGAACGCCGTGATTAGCCGCCTTGCGAAACCACTCCGCGGCTTTGTTGTAATCCGGCGTACCGCTCACGCCCTCCGCGTAGATCACCGCCAGATTGTGCATGGCTTTGCCATTGCCCTTGTCGGCGGCGGCTTCATAAAGCTCGCGCGCCCGGGCGAGGTCTTTCTTGACGCCGACGCCCTTCTCGTAAAGCCCACCGAGCCGGAATTGTGCGGGAGCGAGGCCGCCGTGGGCGGCGCGTTCGAGCCAGTGTGCGGCGACCTGGGCATTTTGCGCAACGCCGCGGCCCTCGGCAAAGCGCGTCGCGACTTCGTAAGCCGCAGCCGGATCGCCCGCCATGGCGGCGGCGCGCAACGCCGGGTCGCCGATGGCGGCGGGCAGCTTGTCGTCAGCGATCGGCGCGCCGCGCCGCGCCGGCGATGCGACTGGCGCCGCTTCGGGACTTGGCAAGGCGCCGGTGATGTCAGGCGACGCCCATGATGGCAGAGTCGCGGCAGCGTGTCGGCCGCCCGCCGCTGGCGCGGTCGCCGGTGGCAGGCTGCCATTTTGCGGCTGCATTGACTCCCGTTGCGGCGCGACCGCCTTGGTCGCCGGCGGCTCGACAGCCGGAGCATTGAGCGCGTGAGGCGGAACGGGCAGAGCCGGTTCGGCCGGTCGCGGCAGTTTCTGCGGAGTGACGACCGGTGGGGTGGGTGGCGCCGCCTGCTGTGGCGCCGGCCGCGGCTGCGTTTGCGGTACGATAGTCACGCCGCTGTTCTCGAAAAACCTGGCCACAACCCGCGCACCGCCGAGCAGAATAAGCACGGCGGCGCCAGCGACGATGAGCTTGTGCAGCCGTTGCGAACTTTTCTTGGGCTGGGCCGCAACGGACGCGCCGACAGCCCCTGACGGCTTTTCTCCAGGCCGCTGCGCAGCCGCGGCCTGGGCGGCTCGGCGCGCGGCGGCGATGAAATCCGGCCGTCCAGAATCGGCAATCACCGGCGGCTTGACGGAGCCTACGGCCGCCTCCGAGGCGGCGATCCGTTCGGCCGGCGACAGGTTGGAGCGTGTCCGGCCTGGAGCGGAGCCCGGCTCCAGCGGATGATCGGGTGGCAGCGTGGGATCGATCGGCGTCCTGCCCGGTGACTCCTCGGCTGCAGGCTCGGGCTCCGACGCCGCTTCCGGAGCAAGCGGCGGAGTAACACTGGCGGGTGACGGCTCAGCGTCGCGCGCCGCGACGGGCAGCACCGCCATGGCCGGCGCAACGACCCGCATCGCCGCCGGTGGCGCGTCACCGCGCAGCCCGCTTTCGATGCTGGCCAGCCGATTGACAACGTGCTCGACCGTCTCCTGCACAGCCTCAAGCGAATCGCGGGTGCGGCGGTCGTTGTCCTTGATCTCGGCAACATCGCGCTCGACCGCCGGCGGCGGCGCCGCGCCGAGCGCGCTGGCGGCCGCACCACTGCTGCGCATCTCATTGAGATGCACCAGAAGATCGGCAAGTCCGCGCTCGATCGCTTCCAGATGTCCGAGCCGCGCGTCGGACGCATCGAACCGCTGCACCAAGGCGGCGATGCGGTCTTCAAGATGCGCAAGCGCCGCATGATCGGTATGGGTGAGTTGAACCCATTCGAGCTTTTCGATCAGGCCCGCGAGCAGCTTTTCCAGATCGCGCGGCACGGCGTGGCCGGCCTCGCTCGATGCGGTCAGCGCGGCGGCAAGCGAATCGATCCGCTGCTCGAGAGCAGCGACGTTTTGGCCCGGTCCCGTCAGCGTGGCAGCGAGTGAGTCGATGCGCTGTTCAAGCGCGGAAACGTCATGGCCGGTTCCCGCCGATGCCGCCAGCGAAGCGGTCAGCGAATCGATGCGTTGTTCGAACGCGGAGACGTCGTGCCCGATGCCCGACGAGGCCGTCAACGAAGCGGCCAGCGAATTGATGCGTTGTTCGAGACCCGACACGTCCTGGCCGGTGCCACTCGATGATGTAAGCGCCGCCGCAAGCGTGTCGATCCGCTGCTCCAGCGCCGAGACCGCGTGGCCAGTTGCCGCGGTGTTGGCGATGACGTCGACCTGGGCGGCGAGCGTGCGCACCTCTTCGGCGACGCGCGCCAGCGTATCGTTCGAGGCAACGTGTGAAACTACGCCGCGCAAGCCGCCGATCGCAGTCTCAAGCTGCTGAAGCGCCGAAGGATCGTCCCTGGCGAGGATCATGTCGACTTTCTGCGACAACACCCTCACCGCTTCCTCAAAACCGCCCAGGCTTTCCGCGGGCATCAGCACGCGCAGCGTCTCGCGGATTTCCGTCAGTCCATGCTCAAGACCGGCTAGTGCGTTTGAATCGATGCCGGATTGGCGGCTGTGATCAATCCGCTCGCCGAGCGCCTTGATCTCGATTTCGAGCGACTCCACGGCGCGGCGCGGCAGCGCTTCGTTGAGCTGGCGGCCAATGTCGGAGAGGTCCGAACGGATCGACGAAATGGCCTTCTCAATATCGGTCGATGGCTGCAACGCCTCGATACGCGCCGTGATCTGACGCAGCTGCTGTTCAAGGCTGGAGAAATCGACCGTCGGGACACTGATCGCTGCAACCGGAATTGCGGGTTTGTCGGCCGGTGCGGGAATCTCACGCGCCGCGGTAAGTGCCGGCGCGGCTTCCGCGGCCACGATTGATTCACGCAGCGGCGCACGCGCCGTTGTTGATCCACCATCAAGCGCACGCTGCCGCGCCGCAATTTCCGCGACCGCATCGTCAATCGACAGGTTCGAACTCAGGTCTCGCCCGGCGCCGCTGCGGCGACCCCGTCAGGCGTGGCTGTTGCTCATTATCCGGCGATTGTGGCATCGGCGGCGGAGTTCTAGAGCGAGGCGGGGCGCGCGACAGGCGTTCGATCTGCTGTGATAGCTGATCGAGACGCGCATGCATCTCGCCAATGCCCTCGCGCGCCGGCGCCGACACGCGACGCGCCTCATCGCGGGCAACTACGAGAAGCCGCGCCTCTTCGGCCTCGCGCGCCGCAGCATCTCGACGCTGGGCGTCTTCGGCAGCGCGCGCGATGGTTTCGCGGCGCGCCTCTTCACGTGCGGCTTCGAGACGGCGATCCTCCTCGGCGGCGCGTGCCGCCTCCAGGCGCGCTTCTTCACGCGCAGCTTCCCGCGCGACCTCGAGGCGACGCTCCTCATCGGCGTCGCGCGCCGCAGCCTCTTGGGCCGCTTCCTGGAGAGCCTGTTGGCGTGCCTCTTCCCTTGCGGTTTCGAGACGATGCTCTTCCTCGGCAGCCCGCACGGCCGCCTCGCGGCGCGCCTCTTCCCGTACGGCTGCGCGCGCCGCTTCGACACGGCGCTCGTCTTCGGCAGCGCGGGCGGCCGCCTCGCGACGCGCTTCTTCCCGCGCGGCCTGGCGCGCGGCCTCGCGAATGGCATCTAGACGCCGCGCCTCCTCGGCATCGCGCGCCCGCGAATCACGTTTTGCGTTCTCACGCGCTACGGCGTCACGGCGCGGCTCGCCGCGTCCCGCTTGCCAGGCCGGCTGCCTCTTGCGTCCGGCGTCATCCCGGCGAGGCTCATTGCGCCCACGATCGCGCTCGCGTGGATCGCCGTGTTCCCAGTTGCGGTGCGGACGATCATCGCCCCACTCGCGACGCGGCCAGCCGTCGCGATCGCGACGTTGCGGTTCGGCTTGGGATTCATCTTGGCGGGGGCGTTCGTCGCGGCCGTCGCGACGATCCTCGCGATAGGGGCGGCCTTCATATCTGACGTCGTATCCGGGAGTGGGGCGATCGTGCGCACCGCGCGCCGGTGGCCGCGGTTCGGGCATGGCCGTAGGCGCCGGACGCCGGTCAGGAGCGCCGTCGCCGCTCTTTTTGATCACCCTGTTGAGCCATTCGTCGACAGACACGTCGATTCGCTGCGCCACGTCGCGTTCATCCTCGCGCGGCTGCGGGCGGAGGCCTCTCAGATTCCACGGACCGCCAGATTTCATCCTCGCGCTCAGACCACCTCGGAAGGGGCTGTATGCTCCTCCCTCTCGGGCCAACGCTGGTTACGAAACAAGCGCACGGCACGGCCCTCTTTCCCCGCGTCCCGACTTTTCCGGATTAGGGTAAACAAGCGGTTAAGAATCAGTCGGTGAAACACCGAACAGTCGGTTTTGCTGGACTTTGCCGAGGCTGCCCCGGCTCGACTGGATTAAAATCCCGGCGCCAGCGCCGACGCTCCCAGCGCCGCGTAACCGTTACCGTAACGTGTAAAGCATTCCTAAACGCTTGTTCCGCGTGCGAGCCTGAATGCTGGGAATTCGATGGGTGACGGCCACATGCGGCAAGGTGCAAATCTCGGCACAGCGGATTTCGCGGCCATTCAGGGCGGCGAGAATTGGAGCGCGGCGGAGCCCGATCGGCTAATGACCATCGGGGAAGTCGCGCGCGAGTTCGGCATTACGCTGCGAGCGCTGCGCTTCTACGAAGCGAAGCGCCTGATCTCACCGCTCCGCAACGGGCCGCTTCGTCTCTATGACCGCGGCGACCGCAATAGATTAGCCCTCATCCTCAGCGGACGGCGGCTTGGCTTCACGCTGGCGGAGATCAAGGATCTGGTCGATGAGCCGGGCGGCAGCCACCTGCAGCTCACCCGTGAGAAATGCCTGGAGCAGATCAATTTATTGGAGCGCCAGAAGCGCGGCATTGAGCTGGCGCTCGCCGAACTGCGCCAGATCTACACGTCGTTCTATAAGTCGCTGCTGGAAGATCGACTCACAAACTGACTGCACTCCAAAACCGGACGCTCAGGCCGCAGTCAGGCCGCCGTCGATCACCAGTTCGGCTCCGGTCGTAAACGCAGACTCGTCGCTCGCCAGGAACAGGATCGTGCGTGCGACCTCTTCGGGCTGCGCCAACCGACCGAGCGGCGCGGCTCGGGTGAAATTATCCTCCAGTTTGTTCGGGTCGCGCGCCAATGCAATCATCGACCGCAGCATCGGCGTTTCGACGAACGACGGATGCACCGAATTGCAGCGGATATTGTAGTCCCTGTGCGCGCAATGCAGTGCAACCGATTTCGTCAGCAGGCGTACACCGCCTTTACTGGCGCTGTAAGCGGCGAGATTGCCCGACCCGATCATCCCAGAAACCGAGGACATGTTGACGATCGAGCCGCCGCCGCGGTCTTTCATGACACGCACCGCGTGCTTGCAGCCGAGAAACGTGCCGTCGAGATTAACGGCCATCAGCGTCCGCCACTCCTCAAGTGTCGTTGTCTCAACATCCTTCAGCAGCACCACGCCCGCACAGTTGACAACGATGTCGATGCGCCCGAAGGCGGCGGCGACGGCGTCGGTGACAGCGATCCAATCGGCCTCGCGCGTTACGTCGAGACTGCGGACGGACGCGCCGTGTGCCAGCGGAACCAGCGCGGGAGCCGACAAAGCCTGCTCGCGATCCGTCAAAACGACTTTGGCGCCTTCGTCGAGCAGCAGCTTCGCGGCGGCAAAGCCGATGCCCGATGCCCCACCCGTAACCAGGGCGACCTTGCCCTCAACGCGACCCATGCGATGCCGCCGATCTCATCCGCTACGCAAAGGCTAGTCCGCGTGGCATGCCATGGCTAGTATGTGCGGTGCACAATGGATTCTCGCCGGGGAGACGCCATGCCTGACGCCTTCATCTACGATCACGTGCGCACACCGCGCGGCCGCGGCAAAGTCGACGGCGCCCTGCACGAAGTGACCGCGCTCAATTTGGCGAGCCAGGCGCTCGGCGCGATCAGGGATCGCAATCAGCTCGACACATCGCAGGTGGATGATGTGGTGATGGGAGTCGTCGATCCGATCGGCGAAGCCGGTGCCAACATTGCGCGGCTCGCGGCTTTGGTCGCGGGTTTCGGCGACAGCGTCGCCGGGGTGCAGATCAACCGCTTCTGCGCCTCCGGCCTCGACGCCGTTAATTTTGCCTCCGCCCAGGTCATGGCCGGACAGCAGGACCTCGCGATCGGTGGCGGCGTCGAATCGATGAGCCGCGTCGGCATCGGCTCGGCCGGCGGCGCCTGGGGGGTCGATCCGTCGATCGCGGTCGCCCACTATTTCCTGCCGCAGGGAATTTCAGCCGATCTGATCGCCACCAAATACGGCTTTTCGCGCGACGACGTCGACGCCTATGCGGTCGAGAGCCAAAAGCGCGCAGCGGAGGCGTGGAGCACCGGCCGGTTCTCTCATTCCGTTATGGCGGTCAAGGACGTCAACGGCCTCACCATCCTCGACAAGGACGAGCACATGCGGCCCGGCACGACGATGCAGTCGCTCGCGTCGCTGCAGCCTTCATTCGTCCAGATGGGTGAGAAAGGCGGCTTCGACGCCGTCGCCATTCAGGCGCATCCCGACGTCGAATACATCAATCACGTCCACCATGCCGGCAATTCGTCGGGCATCGTCGACGGCGCCGCCGCGGTGCTGGTCGGGAATGCGCGCGCCGGCAAGCGTGCTGGCCTCAAACCGCGGGCGAAGATCAAGGCGTTCGCCAATATCGGCTCGGAGCCGGCGCTGATGCTGACCGGCCCGGTCGACGTGACCGAGAAGGTGCTGAAGAAATCCGGCATGACGCTTGCCGACATCGACCTGATCGAAGTCAATGAGGCATTCGCTTCGGTGGTGCTGCGCTATCTGCAGGCATTCGATCTCGATCCCGCCAAGGTCAACGTCAACGGCGGCGCCATCGCCATGGGCCACCCGCTCGGCGCCACAGGCGCGATGATCCTCGGCACGGTGCTCGACGAACTGGAGCGGCGCCAATTGTCCACCGCACTGATCACGCTGTGCATCGGCGCCGGCATGGGCACCGCGACGATCATCGAGCGGGTCTGAACGACGGGGTGACCTGGATGCCGAAAATCGACATCGCCAAGCTGCCGACCGATACCCGCACCGGCTATCCACCGCCGTACGATCGCGTGGTCGTCGGCCGCGAACGCAAGCGGCTCGGCAATGCCATCGGGCTCGATCAGTTCGGCGTCAATCTCACGACGCTGAAGCCGGGCGCGGCCTCGGCGCTGCGCCATTGGCACGAACAGGAAGACGAATTGGTGTTTATCCTGGAAGGCGAAGTCGTGCTGATCGAGGATAACGGCGAAACGGCGCTCAAACCGGGCGATGCTGCAGGCTTTAAGGCCAACAGCGGAACCGGCCACCACCTCGTCAACAAGTCGGACCGAGACGCCGTCTATCTTGAAATAGGCACCCGCTCGAAATACGAGCGCGCGCATTACTCCGATCCGGACGTGGATCTGATGGTGGTGCGCGACGACAAGGGTGCGCGCTACACCCACAAGAACGGCGAGCCGTACTGATGAGCTTCACCAACTTTACTGTCGATACCGGCGACGATGGCATCGCGATCGTTACCTGGAACGCGCCCAGCCGTTCGATGAATGTCATCGACGGAACGGTGACCGAGGAGCTTGGGACGATCGTCGAACAGACAGCGGCCGACGCAGCCGTGAAGGGCGTCGTCATCACATCGGGCAAGGACACGTTCTGCGCCGGCGCTGATCTCACGGTACTGCAATCCCTGAGTCGCGCCTTCGCCGAACTAGCGGCCTCGCAAGGCGAGGACGCCGCGAACGCGCGCTTCTTCGAGGACAGCCGCAAATGGTCGGTGCTCTGCCGCCGCATCGAGACGTGCGGCAAGCCCTGGGTCGCAGCGATCAACGGCACCGCGGTCGGCGGTGGCTTCGAGCTGGCGCTTGCCTGCCATCAGCGCGTCGCGTCCGACAATAGCAAGACGCGGCTTGGACTGCCGGAAGTGAAGGTCGGCTTCTTTCCAGGGCCGGTGGCACGCAGCGAATCGCGCGCATGATGCAGCCGGCCGACGCGCTGCAATTCCTGCTCAAAGGCGACCAGATCGATGTCGCCCGCGCTAAAGCGTTGAAGCTCGTCGATGCGGTGGTGCCTGCCGAGGAACTGATCGAGGCTGCAAAGAAATGGATTGCGTCCGGCGGCTCGGCCCAAGCGCCTTGGGATGGTGAAGGCTTTCGGCTGCCCGGCGGGCCCGTGCATTCCAAGGCCGGCATGATGGTGTTCACGCCGGCGAACGCACTCTATCGCCGCGAGACCTATGACAATTATCCGGCTGCGCGCGCCATCATGCAGGTCGTCTACGAAGGCCTCCAACTGCCGATGGACCAGGCGCTGCGCGTCGAGTCGCGCTACTTCGCCCACATCCTGCGCTCACCGCAGGCGGCGGCGATGATCCGCTCGCTGTTCGTCTCGTTGCAGGAGATCAACAAAGGCGCCCGCCGGCCGCCGGCCGTACCGCGCAAGACATTCAAGAAGATCGGCGTGCTCGGTGCGGGCTTCATGGGCGGCGCCATCGCTTATGTGAGCGCTCTCGCCGGCATCGATGTCGTGCTGGTCGATCGCGATCCAGAAACCGCCGAAAAGGGCAAGACTCATTCGCAGGCGCTGATGGACCAACAGGTCAAACGCGGCCGCGCCACCGTGGCCGAACGGGATGCGCAGTTGGAACGCATCGAGCCTACCGCGGACTACGTGGCGCTGAAGGATTGCGAGCTGATCATCGAAGCGGTGTTTGAGGATCGCAAAGTCAAGGAAGAGGTCATCGGCCGGGCGCAGAACGTCATCGGCAAGGACACGATCTTCGGCTCCAACACCTCGACGTTGCCGATAAGCTCGCTTGCCGCGGCGTTCAAGGACCGCAGCCGCTTCATCGGCATTCATTTCTTTTCGCCGGTCGAGCGCATGAACCTGGTCGAGATCATTCTCGGCAAGGACACCGGCGACGCCGCGCTCGCCGGTGCGCTCGACTACGTGCGCGCCATTCGCAAGACGCCGATCGTGGTCAACGACTCGCGCGGCTTTTACACCTCGCGCGTGGTCGGCACCTATCTGCGCGAAGGTCATCTGATGCTCAGCGAAGGCGTGCCGGCCGCCATGATCGAGAATGTCGGCCGCATGGCGGGCATGCCAGTCGGTCCGCTGGCGCTTAACGACGAAGTTGCGGTCGATCTCGCCTGGAAGATCCTGCAGGCAACCGAAGCTGATCTTGGCGCCGACAAAGTCGACGCCCGGCAGAAGGCGCTGCTGTCCGAGATGGTGGAGAAGCGTGGCCGACTCGGCCGTAAGAACGGCAAGGGTTTTTACGACTATCCGCAAAACGGGACGAAACGGCTGTGGCCGGGGCTTGCCGATTTGCAGCCGACAAAGCTCGATCCCGACATGCTGGACGTTGCCGAGCTCGAACAGCGGCTGCTTGCCATGCAAGCGCTCGAAACGGCCCGCTGTGTCGAGGAGGGCGTGCTCACCGACATGCGCGAGGCTGATCTCGGCTCGATCCTCGGCTTCGGCTTTGCACCTTTCACCGGCGGAACCATCTCCTACATTGATGGGATGGGGTCTGCAGCCTTCGTGGCACTGTGCAGCCGTTTGGCGAAGCGTTATGGGGACCGCTTCAAACCTTGCAAGCTTTTGGCCGATATGGCGAAAAAGGGCGAGACGTTCTACGGACGCTTCCCGCCGAGCGAGCGCAAAGCCGTGGCCTAGCCGTCATGGAACCGACATTGGCCTTTGCGGCACGCCGCGTGTAAGGTCGCGGCCCATTTTTCCCGGGACAGTGCATGGCGCGTGATCAAGTCGACCTGACGCCGATCGAGCGGCGGGACGAACTCGTCGCTTGGCTGGCGCAAGGCGTCCGGCCCAAGTCCCAATTCCGGATCGGCACCGAGCACGAAAAATTCGGCTTTACGCTGGAAGGCCATCGTCCGGTGCCTTACGAGGGGCCGCGCGGCATACGCGCCCTGCTTGAAGGCATGCAGCATCTGCTTGGCTGGGAGCCGATCATGGAGGGGCCGAACGTGATCGGCCTCTACGACGTCACCGGCGGCGGCGCCATCTCGCTCGAACCGGGCGGTCAGTTCGAACTATCCGGCGCGCAAGTCGAGACCGTACACCAGACATCGCGCGAGTTGATGGCGCATCTGGCACAGGTGCGCGAAGTGGCGCAGCCGCTGCACATCGGCTTCCTCGGGCTCGGCATGGCGCCGACCTGGAGCCGAGCCGATGTGCCGCGCATGCCCAAGGGCCGCTACAAAATCATGACCGCCTACATGCCGAAAGTCGGCAGCCTCGGCCTCGACATGATGTATCGGACCTGCACGGTACAGACCAATCTCGACTTCTCCTCTGAAGCCGACATGGTCAAAAAACTGCGCGTGTCGTTGGCGCTGCAGCCTATTGCCACGGCGCTGTTTGCCAACTCGCCGTTCACCGACGGCAAACCCAACGGCTTCCTGTCGTTCCGCTCGGAAATCTGGCGCGACACCGACAACGATCGCGCCGGCATGCTGCCGTGGGCATTCGAACCGGGCATGGGCTTCGAGCGCTGGGTTGACTATGCGCTCGACGTACCGATGTATTTCATCAAGCATGGCGACGAGTATGTCGACGTAGCCGGACTGTCGTTTCGCGATCTCCTGGCCGGCAAGCTGGCCGACATGCCGGGCGTACGCGCCACTATCTCAGACTGGGCAAATCATCTGAGTACGACTTTTCCCGAAGTACGGCTCAAACGCTATCTGGAAATGCGCGGTGCCGATTCGGGATCGCTGCCGAATTTGCTGGCGCTGCCCGCCTTCTGGGTTGGCATCCTTTATGACGACAGTTCGCTCGATGCCGCCTGGGACCTGGTCAAAGACTGGACCGCGGAGGAACGGCAAAAGTTGCGCGATGACGTGCCCAAGTTCGCGCTCGCCGCCAAGGTACACGGCCGCACCGTGTTCGAAATCGCCACCGAAACTCTCAAGCTGGCTCGTGCCGGGCTGGCGCACCGCAAACGGCTCAACCCCGCCGGCGAGGACGAGACGCGGTATTTGGGTGTACTCCACGAGCGCCTATTACGCGGCAGCACACCGGCGCAGGATCTTTTGGCGAAATTCAACGGACCATGGCACGGCTCTGTGGATCCAATTTTTACCGAGGACGCGTATTAGACCGTGAACCCGGAAAGCCCGTCCCGGACCTGATCGAAAGCGAATACCGGCTCTCGGAAGGTCGGGCGCCGCGTCCCTGCAATTACGGGTCGCCCATCGCCTCCATCTGCATTGTCTCCGTCATCGAGACAAATATCCAAGCCTGCTTTTGACGTTTTTTTACGAGTTCAGGTCAAAGTGGCGCGATGACCAAGGCCTTGACCGCTGAAATGCAGCACAAACATGCCGAGCGGCAGCTTTTCACCGCGCGCCGGGCATTGAGTCATCTGGTGGAACTGTACGAGAGCGGCCAATGGCGGCACCTCTATAAGGAGGAGGCTTTCGCCGAGGCTGTCCGGCAGGCGCGCCAGGCCGTCGACACATGGACGGAAGCCGTGGCCAAAGCGGAAGCCCAGGCCAAAGCCAAGGCAAACGCCATCTAGTCAAGCGTCGATCATCCGACATCGTGACGCGGTGCAGTGGTGCGCTTGCGCCGATTCAGGCTACCGTCACGAGCGCTCCTGAAATTCTGTCCCGCCAGCAACAAAAGGTTGCGACAGCGAGGCCATGACAGCGGCCGGGGCTTGCCTGTATGCTTACCCTCGCCGGCCGTTTTCCTCACGAGGTCAACCATGAGCAGCTACCCTGCCGCCCGCGAGCCGCTATCGCGCCGCCGTTTCCTGAAAAACACAACGCTTGCCGCAGGCGCGCTCGCCCTCCCGGCAGCGCCGTTCGTGGCGCGCGCAGCCGCACTGCAGCCTGTCTCGATGACGCTCGACTGGATATATCAGGGCCCCAACGTCGGCTTCATCATGGCACGCGACAAGGGCTTCTATCGCGACGCCGGACTCGATGTGACGGTGAATTCCGGCAAAGGCTCAGGCACGACCGCGCAGCTCGTCGCCAGCAAAGCGAGCCAGTTCGGCTTCGCCGACGGCTATGCGGTCGCCACCGGCATATCGAAGGGCATGGCGATCAAGACCGTCGGCAGCGTGTTCCGCAAGAATCCGGCGGCCATGATCGTGCTCGCGGATTCCGGCATCGCAACGCCGAAAGATCTCGAGGGTAAGACTGTCGCCATGACGGCGGGTAGCGGTCAGTTTCAACAGTGGCCGGCCTTCGCCAAAGGCGCCGGCATCGACGCCACGAAAATCCGCATGGTCAATATCGACCCTGCGGGCGTCGGCCCGGCGCTTGTCAACAAAAAGGCCGATGCCATCGGTGGCTACGCACAAGGTTATGTGCCGGCAATCGAAATCCGCGCCAAGAAGCAGGTCCGCATCTTCTGGTATGCCGACTATGGCGTTGACGTCGTCTCCAATGGCATCATCGTGCACAACGATCTGCTCAAGAGCGACCCGGCATTGGTGCGCGTCTTCGTGACTCAGAGCATCAAGGGCTTCCTGTACGGCCGCCAGCATCCGGACGAAGCAATCGCCTCGGTCAAACGCTACCTGCCGACCGTAGATCCGGCGATTGCGCGGCGCGAACTGGAATTATCCTGGAAGACTTGGGTGACACCCCATACCAAGGGAAAGCCGCTAGGTTGGGAGGCTGATACCGACTGGGCATCGACCGTCCAAGTGCTCAAGCAATATGGCGGCGTCTCGACACCGCCGGCCGTCGAGGCGCTCTACACGAACGAGTTCGTGCCGACCGGCGCCGAATACGTGCCACCGCAAGAGAGCTGAGCAGCAGCCAACAGGTGGCACCCAACGTTTGGCTGACGTTGGAATGGCACACGACTTGCATTTTGTGTGACCACCCGCTCGGCCACGAGAGTCCAACAACGACTTGCCGGCTTCGCCGGTGCGCCGGGCAATAACCCGGAGATGCGTCATGGGCTCAGTTATGGGCTTTGAAAAACGGCCACACGTATCAATTTCTCGGCGGCGCTTCCTGAAGAACTCGGCCGCACTAACCGCTGCGGCTTCCGCCGTGGCGCACCCAAGCTTCGTCCGCGCCACGGGCTCGCTGAAGCCAGTGTCGCTGACGCTCGATTGGCTGTTTCAGGGGCCTAACGCCGGATTCCTGGTCGCGCACGCGCAAGGCTTCTATCGCGATGCCGGGCTCGATGTAACGATCAGTCCCGGCAAGGGCTCCGGCACGACCGCCCAGCTGGTCGCCAGCAAGGCGACGCAGATCGGATTCTCCGATGGTTTCGTGGTCGGCAGCAGCATCGCCAAAGGCATGGCGATCAAGACCGTCGGCAGCATTTATCGCCGCGATCCAGCCGCCGTCATGGTGCTCGCCGATTCCGACATCAAGTCACCGAAAGATCTCGAGGGAAAAAGCCTGGGCATGACGGCCGGCAGTGCGCAATTTCTGCAATGGCCGGTTTTCATCAAAGGCGCCGGCCTCGACCTTTCGAAGGTGCAGATCGTAAATATCGACCCAGCGGGCGTATCGCCGGCACTGGTGAGCGGCAAGGTTCCCGCCATCTGTGGCTATGTATTCAGCTACGCCCCAACCATCCAGGTCCGCGCCAAGAAACAGCTGCGCATGTTCTGGTTTGCGGACTACGGCGTCACCGTCGTTTCCAATGGCATTATCGTGCATCAGGACTTGCTCAAGACCGACCCAGACCTCATTCGCGCGTTCGTTCCTGCCGCGATCAAAGGCTTCCTCTATGGTCGGCAGCACCCGGATGCAACCTATGCGGCCGTGAAAAAATTCCAGCCGACCGCCGATCCTGCAATCACGCAGCTTGAGCTCGAAACGTAGTGGAAGACGTGGGTAACACCCAATACCAAGGGCAAGCCCCTCGGCTGGGGCGCCGATGCCGATTGGGCTTCAACCGTCGAGGTGCTGAAGCGGTATGCCGGCGTGACCGCGCCACTGGCCCCAAGCCAGATCTACACGAACGACTTCGTGCCCACTGGTGTCGAGTTCGTGCCGCCGCAGACAGCTTAAGCGGCGGGATCAGCCCTCCACGTCGTCCACCGCTCCCGCGCGGCTTGCTTTTCAGCGGCTTTGTGACCGGCTATCAAGTTAGCGGGCGAGCGGCTTGGTGCCGCCTATCATGCCGGCATACGGATCCTTGGAGGTGAAGCCATGCGCCCTCGGCGTTCTCAAACCGCGCCGGTGTCCCGACGCCGTTTTCTCAGGCAATCCGCACTTGCCGCCAGCGCACTCGCGGTGCCGGCCGCGCCGTTCGTCGCCCGCGCCGCGACTGCGCTCAAGCCAGTGACGTTCACGCTCGACTGGCTCTACCAGGGCGCCAGCGCCGGGTTTCTCGTCGCGCACGAGAAGGGCTTTTACCGCGATGCCGGGCTCGATGTGACCATCCTCGCCGGCAAAGGCTCGGGCACCACCGCGCAGCTCGTTGCCAGCAAGGCGACACCCATCGGTTTCTCGGACGGTTTTGTCGTCGCCAATAGCGTCGCCAAGGGCATGTCGATCAAGACCGTCGGCACCATCTACCGGCGCGATCCGGCCGCCATCATGGTGCTCGATGAATCGCCGATCAAATCGCCGAAGGATCTGGAAGGGAAGTCCGTGGCGATGACCGCCGGCAGTGCGCAATTCCAGCAATGGCCGGCGTATGTCAAGGGCGCGGGCATCGATCCGAATAAGATAAAGATCGTCAACATTGATCCGGCCGGCGTCGGGGCCGCGCTGGTCAGCGGCAAGGTCGATGCGATTGGTGGCTATGTGTTCAGCTATGCGCCAAGCATCGAGGTGCGCGCCAAGAAGCGACTGCGCACATTCTGGTTCGCAGATTCCGGCGTGACCATCGTCTCCAACGGCATCATCGTGCATCAGGACCTGCTGAAGAGCGATCCTGATCTGGTTCGCGCATTCGTCGCTCCTTCGATCAAAGGCTTTCTGTACGGACGCCAGCACGTCGATGAAGCGATTGCGGCGGTAAAGAAGTATCAACCGACCGCCGATGATGGCGTCACCAAACGCGAATGCGAGCTGTCATGGGAGACCTGGCTGACACCCAACACCAAGGGTAAGCCGCTCGGCTGGGGCTCCGACGCCGATTGGGCGGGCACGATCCAGGTACTCAAACAATATGTCGGCGTTTCGTCACCGCTGACAACGGCGCAGCTGTATACGAACGAATTCGTGCCGACCGGGGCCGACTACGTGCCGCCGCAGGGTTGAGCGCAGAAGGCTGCATGCATCGAGCGATGGCATAGCGTGTCAGAAACAAGAACCGCGGCGGGCTGGATCGGCGCGAGCCTGCTGCGCAAAGAAGATGCGCGCCATCTTTACGGACATGGCATGTTCATCGCCGATGTCCAGGTACCGGGCGTGCACGACATCGCCTTCGTGCGCAGTCCGATGGCGCATGCGCGCGTGAACCGCGTGATCAAGCCATCGGACAATGCATCGCGGGTGTTTACGCTCGCTGATATCGGCCCGATCAACGTGCTGGAGGCGGGGCCCGAACTGTCCACCCACCGCCACAGTCCTTATCCGCCGCTCGCCGATGGCCGCGTCCGCTATGTCGGGCAGACCATCGCGGCCTGCGTGATGCCGACGCGTGCGCATGCCGAGGATTTGGCCGAAGCCGTGCAGCTTGATCTCGAGGAATTGCCGCCTGTCGTCGATGTGGTCGCCGCGATGCGCGGCGATAGCCCGCGCGTTTTCGACGAATGGCCAAGCAACGCCTATATCAGCACCAGCGTTGTGGAAGGCGATCCGTCGATCCTTGCGGCTGCGCCGGTCCGGCTGCACCGCCGGCTGCGGCTCAACCGGCAGGCCACCGTCTCGATGGAGGGCCGCGGCGCCCTCGCCTACTGGGATCATCGGCTCGACGAACTCGTCGTTTATCTGTCGACGCAGGGCGGCCAGGTAAAGCGCATGGCGCTGGCACGCATGCTCGGACTCCCGGAGCACAAGGTACGCGTCATCGCGCCCGATGTCGGCGGCGGCTTTGGCGGCAAGAACCGCATCATGCCCGAGGACGTTGCGGTCGCCGCACTGGCGCTGAAGGTTCGTCATCCGGTGCGCTGGATCGAGGACCGGCGCGAACACCTGCTCGCCTCGCCGCACGCGCGCGACCACACCTACGATCTGACCATCTGCGCCGAGCGCGACGGCACCTTGCTCGGCCTCGAAGGCGACATCTACATCGATGCCGGCGCCTATGCGCTGTGGCCGACAGGCGCGTTTCAGGAAGCCAGCATGGCGTCGCGTAACCTGACCGGCCCGTACCGCATGCGGCATCTGAAACTCAACGCCCATACGGTGGCCACCAACAAAGCGCCGATGGGTCCGTATCGCGGCGTGGCGCGGCCGGGCGCGACCTTCGCGCTGGAACGGCTGGTCGACGAAATGGCGCGCGAACTCCATCGCGAACCGTTCGAATTGCGCCGCCAGAACATTGTCACTTCGACCGAGCTTCCTTATCGCACCGCTGCCGGAATGAAGCTCGATACCGGCGATTACGTCGCGGCGCTGGAGATCGCGCGCGACAAAATCGATCTGCCGGCGATCCGCAGGCGTCAGGTGCAGGGCGAATCCGACGGCCGTAGGATCGGCGTCGGCTTTGCCTTCTACACCGAGCAGAGCGGACACGGCATCGTGGAATTCGCCAAGCGCAAATTCCGCGTCATTCCCGGCTACGAGTCCGCCAATATCCGCATGCTGCCGGACGGCGGCGTGCTGATCTATGTGGGCGTGCAAAACCACGGCCAGGGCCACGAGACCACGCTGGCGCAGATCGCCGCGCATGAACTCGGCATCGACCCTGCGCAAATCTCCGTCCGCTACGGCGACACTGCTGTCGGCCCCTACGGCTTCGGTACGTTCGCGTCGCGCTCGATTGTTTTCGCAGGCGGTGCCGTCGGCCGCGCCGCCCGCGCGCTCGCCGAAAAAATCCGGCGCATCGGCGCGCATTTGTTGCAGGCAGACGCCAGCGCGGTGCGCATCGAAGGCGGCATGGTGCACGGTCCATCCAACAAGATCGGCGTCGCCGAAATCGCGTTTGCGGCCAATGCGCGGCCGGACCAGTTGCCAGCCGGCATGGAACCGCTACTCGAAACCACCGCCACCTACGAGCCGTCCGATTCCGGCGGCGTATTCGCTTATGGCACGCACGCGGTGCTTGTCGCCGTCGAGCCCGACAGCGGGGCTGTAGAAATCCTCGACTACGTCGTGTCGGAGGATTGCGGCACGATGATCAATCCGATGATCGTCGACGGCCAGGTGGTCGGCGGTATCGCCCAGGGCATCGGCACCGCGCTCTACGAAGAGATACCCTATAACGCGGAGGGCCAGCCGCTTGCCGCGAGCCTCGCCGACTATCTCGTGCCGACCGCGAGCGAAATGCCGTACATCCGCATCGAGCATCTGATCACGCCGGCGTTGACAACCGAATATGGCGTCAAGGGACTGGGCGAAGGCGGCGCCATTGCGCCGCCAGCCGCGATCGCCAACGCGGTGGCCGATGCCTTCGCCGATATCGGCGCGAGCTTCAACGAAACGCCCCTGACGCCGCGCCGCGTCTGCGAGGCGATCGCAACAGCACGGCGCGCGAAGCCGTCAAAGAGATAAATCTAGCGATTTGAAAGTTGTGAGACCCGCTCTGGCCGACAGAGTCGGGATGGAACCACTTTGAAGGCCGCGCATTACCTTGAAACGACGTGCCCAAGCGAAAGGTGTGCGGTGAGCCTCCTTCTTCTCATCATCATCCTCGTGCTCCTCTTTGGCGGAGGCGGCGGAGGTTATTGGGGTTATCGCCGCGGCTACTACGGCGGTGGCGGTCACGGACTTATTTGGCTCCTTGTGATTATCGTCATCGTCGTTCTCTTGTTCGGGCATCATGGCGTCCGCGTCTAAGGGGCTGGGCGGGCAGCGACACTTCAAAACAACATGATGTTGGAGAACGAGCATGGTTCATCCGGCAACGAAAAAGCGTGGGGCCGATCCGCACGTACCGAGAAAGCCCGCGCACGAACGTCCGAAAAACGAAGCCGAACGCAAGCTCGAGCAAGGCCTCGAGGAGACCCTGGCGGGCTCCGATCCGGTCAGCATTACCCAGCCTAAACCGGAAAAGCCGGACTCATCCGGTTCCTGACGCGGGCTTGCAACCGTGGACCCGCGGCTGGCGCGGCTAGGGGCCTGCCGCCACGCCGATGCGACCAAGGCCCGGAAATTTGAGCGCCGGCCGGCGCAGATCAAATCCGAGCACACCGCCGAAGACATTCAACTCGACGCCCTCAATCCAACCGATGGTCAGGCCAAAATAACCTCCCAAGGTCACGAACGCTCCGGTGCCGGATGGCGTGAAGCCGGCCCACACGCCCCGATAGGGAAAATCCTTGCCGATCGCCGTCGGCGGTAACACCGCTCTTAGCTCAGGAACCGCGTCAAGCGCGGCCTGAACGAAGGTGTTGGAATTCGGACCCGGCCAAGGCCGGTAATCGCCATAAGATTTGAATTTGTAATTTTCGATGACCGAACGGATTTGAGGAATAAGTCGCGTGGCGGCGTCGCCGTCCACGCTGACCACCGTCTCCGGCACCGCGCCAAACCAGCGGCCATCTGGCGCAAAACCATCCACACGGATTGGTTCTCCCCAAGCGGTGTAGTCGTAACGGGTGTAACGGGCCGCACCGCGCTCCTTCACGACGATCCAGCTATGGACCGCGAAGATGCCGCGCCACCGCACTGTCCGCGCGGAATAGACACGGATAGCCGCGTCGGGATGGTGCGAAGGATCCGGTAGCAGCCCGGCACTCGACCGATCGGCCGTCCGCCAATTACCTTGCCGATCGCCGAGCAAATAGCCAATGCCGGAGAGAGCAACAGGGACCGCGATCAGTAGAGTGAATGTGAAGATCGAATGCAGGACACGACCACGAAACATCTGCAAGGAATGTAGGCGAGGCTACGGACGTTTTCCAGATGCGCCGTCGGAGAACGAATTGCCGTTCGTGGCGGTGCGGCAGCCTCAGAAATGCTCCGGCGCCTATTTCGCATCCACCAAGGCCGCCACAGCTATACGGTCACCTGGGTACCGACCTCGACCACCCGATCCGTCGGGATCTTGAAATAGTCGGTGGCGTCATTGGCGGAGCGGGCGAGCCTGATGAACAGCCGATCCTGCCAGCGCGGCATACCGGAATGCGGCGCTGGCCGCAACGCGCGCCGCGACAGGAAGAACGACGTTGACATGATGTCGAACTGCCAGCCGAGCTTGCGCGCGATCACAAGCGCGCGCGGGACGTTTGGCGTTTCCATGTAGCCGAAGCGCAGCAAGACACGCAGGAAGCTTGAGCCTACCGGCTCGATGCGAACGCGCTCACGCCCGTCGACGCGAGGCGTATGGGTGGTCTCGACGCTAAGAATGACGTTCTTTTCGTGCAACACCTTGTAGTGCTTGAGGCTGTGCAAAAGCGCGGTCGGCGCGCTCGTCGGATCGCTGGTGAGAAAGACTGCCGTGCCAGGCACCCGCTGCGGCGGCTTTCGCTCCAGCATGCCAACGAGATCCTCAAGCGGCGTCTCCAGCCGGCGCGTCTTGTCGTACAGGATCTTCGTGCCGCGCCGCCACGTATACATGACCAGCATCAGCGCACCGCCAAGCGCCAGCGGAACCCAGCCGCCTTCCACCACCTTGAGCATATTGGCGGACAGGAACGTCAGATCAATGAAGATGAATGGAAACATCAGCGCAGCAGCGGCGAGCAGCGACCATCCCCATAGGCGCCAGAACACGATGAATGCCATCATGCCGGTCACCACCATCGTGCCAGTGACGGAAATACCATACGCGGAGGCGAGCGCGCTTGACGAGCGAAATAGCGCGACCAGCAGGAGCACTCCAACAAACAAGAGGATATTGACGCGCGGCATGTAGATCTGCCCCGCCTGATGGGCGGACGTGTGCCGGACCTCAAGTCGCGGCAGCAGCCCGAGCTGGATGGCTTGGCTCGTCAGCGAATACGCGCCGGTGATAACGGCCTGGCTCGCAATGACGGTGGCGGCCGTGGCGAGCAGCACCATCGGTAGCCGCGCCCAGCGCGGATAAAGCAGAAAGAACGGATTTTCCGTCGCGCCCGGATGCGCCAGCACCAGGGCGCCCTGCCCCAGATAGTTAAGCGCCAGTGACGGCAGCACGACACATAGCCAGGCGAGTTGGATCGGCCGGCGGCCGAAATGGCCGAGGTCCGCATAAAGCGCCTCGGCGCCGGTGACCGCGAGGAAAACAGCGCCCAGCGTATATAAGCTGACGATGCCGTGGTTGAGCAGAAAATGGACGCCAAAATGCGGGCTCAGTGCCCACAAGATAGCCGGATCGGAGACGATCCAGAACAAGCCCGGTATCGCAATGGCTACGAACCACACCGCTGTGATTGGACCAAACAGTGAGGCCACGCTTGCAGTACCGCGCGCCTGAATCGCAAACAGCGCGAGCAAGATCAACACCGTAAGCGGCAGTATGAAAGGATGGAAAGCAGGTGTGGCGACATCGAGACCTTCAATGGCTGACAGTACCGACAGCGCCGGCGTAATCACGGCATCGCCGTAGAACAAAGCGGCGCTCATGATACCGAGCAGCGCAACCATCCCGGCAGCTTTGCCTACGGGGCCAACCGCGCGCGTGGCGAGCGCCATCAGGGTAAGCGTACCGCCCTCGCCATTGTTGTCGGCGCGCAGCAGGATCACCACGTATTTCAGAGTGACGGTGACGATGAGCGCCCAGAGGATCAGCGACACCACGCCGAGCACGTTGTCTCGGGCAAGTTCGGCTACAGCGGGTTGGACAGCCGCACCGCGCTCGCCCGACGCCGCACGAATGGCTTCGCGAAACGCATAGAGTGGGCTCGTGCCAATGTCGCCATAGACGACGCCGAGGCTGCCGAGCGCCAACCCGAACAGCCCAAACCCGGAATGCGCGTTGCGCTCGGATTCGACGGTTCCGTCGGCTCCGGCCGTGGCAGTCAATTCATCTGTCATGGAGAAGAAAACAGGACCTTATCCCGCTCCTGATACCATCATCTTACGGGGGCGAGGGCCGCGGCTATACATTCTTTCCGGTAAAGCGTCATCCCCCGACGACAGTTCCAACCTCGACAGTCGCGAATGCGTTCCTATCCACCGTTCGGTTGCTGGTGAATGAACAATGAGCATCGGTAGAAATACCAGGGTCAGAAATCCTTTGGCAATTCGTGCGCCCACTTAGCCCGCATGCGTGCGTCAAGTGCCTTGCTCGAGCGGGCGATCGTCGGGAACGTCTTCTGACGATTGAACGGCACGCAGGCGTCGATCACGACGCGCGAATTGCGCCGGTCCTTTTCGGTGTCGTAGCACATCGGGTCCAAGGCCGAACTCCAGCCACCGTGGATAACGTCGACCTGCATGCGCGGATCGCAGCGCGTGCACATCGCCCAGATCACATCGTTGACGTTGGTCGGATCGATGTCTTCGTCGACCACGATGGTCCAGCGGTTGCAGTAGGCGCCGGCGTGGCAATGCGAGGCGACCATGCCGGCCTGCTTGGCGTGACCGCCATAGAGCTGCTTGATCGAGACAGTAAGCATGAAGCGGCTGCCGCCGGCCTCGTGCGCCCATACCCCTCTGACCTCGGGGATGCCGGCCGCTTCAAGCTGATTCCACACCGCACCACACCGATAGGTACCGAGATAGAACGTATTGTCGTTGGGCGGCACTGCCGGAATGGCGCCGACCAGGATCGGATCGTTGCGATGCATGAACGTGGCGATGCGAATCGCCGGCTCCGGCGCGCTGCCAGAGGCGTAGTAGCCGGTCCACTCGCCAAGCGGACCTTCCTGCACCTTGTCGTCGGGATGGATGAAACCCTCAAAGGCAATCTCGGCATTGGCGGGCACCGGCAATCCGGTGCGCGGCATATTGACCACCTCGATCGGCTCGCCGAGGATGCCGCCCGCGGCCTCCATCTCGTTTTTGCCGTAGGGAATCTCCAATCCCGCAAGCATCAGTTGTGCCGGGTGCATCCCGGCAATCACCGCCACCGGACAAGGCTGACCGCGATCGTGGTACTTGCCCATGATGATGCGGCCGTGCTTCCCGGGCGACATCATCACTGATGCCACGTCCGGCTCATGGCTCTGCACGCGGTAGCAGCCGTAATTGAGCCAGCCGGAATCCGGATCGCGCATCACCACCATGCAGCCGGTGCCGATATACGGGCCACCGTCATGCTCGTGCCAGACCGGCGTCGGGATTTGCCGGATGTTGATGTCCTTGCCTTCGAACACGTTCTCCAGCAGCGGCCCGCCGTTGACTTCCCGCGGCTGATACGACGGCGCGTGCTTCATGTAATTGCGCCACCATTGTATCAGCTCCATTTCGGACGACTGGGGCGGCAGCCCAAGCGCGACGTTGATGCGCGGCACCGAGGTCAGGATGTTGGCGACCACGCGCCGGCCGCTGGGAAAGCCCGGGACGTCGTCGAACATCAGCGCCGGATTGCCCATCTTGCGCTGGTAGATGTCAACAATGCCGCCGATCTCCTCCTTGGGTTCGGCGCCCTTGATGGTTTTCAACTCCCCGGCGGCCGCGACGCCCCTGATCCAATCCCGCAAATCCTTGTTGGCCATTGCAACTCCTCACGAATTTCGCCGCCTGGCAGAACCCGTTGTCACGAATTTCCGCCAGCGAGGCAACCGCATTTTCGGCTGCTACTTTAACGTGCCGGCACGGCCCCTTGCTTCGCCGTGTGCTGCGACGCGGCGTGTTGATGACACTGCCCGCAACGTCCCTGTATGCTCTCTGCCCGGCCATAAGCCCTGAACCGACCCGATGAGCCATAAGCCCGAGAGGTGATTCATGAGCCATTCCGCTTTTCAGTGCTCTCCAATGTCGCGCCGCCGCCTGCTCAAGAACTCCGCTTTTGCCGCCGGAGCTATCGCGCTACCACTTTCACCGCTCCGTGCGCTTGCGGCCACATCGGTGGCGATGACGATTGACTGGGTATTCGAAGGTTCGAACGCCGGCTTCATCATCGCGCGCGAGATGGGTTTCTATCGCGACGTTGGACTGGATGTGACAGTCGGCCCAGGCAAAGGTTCGGGGAATACCGCACAGCTTGTCGCCAGCAAAGCGACGCAAATCGGCTTCGCCGACGGCTATACGTGCGGCAACGGCATCAGCAAGGGAATGGCAATCAAGACCATCGGCAGCATCTTCCGCCGGGCACCGGCGGCAATCATCGTTCTGAGCAATTCGTCGATCAAGGCTCCCAAAGATCTCGAGGGTAGAACGCTGGCGATGACCGCCGGCAGCGGGGTCTTCCAGCAGTGGTCCGCTTACGTCAAGGGTGCGGGCCTCGATGCTTCGAAGATCAAGATCATTAATATCGATCCGTCCGGTCTTGGCCCGGCATTGATCAGTGGAAAGGTCGACGCAATCGGCGGTTACGCCGCGAGTTATGTGCCGTCGATCGAAATTCTGGGTAAAAAGGAAGCGCGCCTGCTGTGGTTCGCCGATGCCGGCGTGAACATCGTCTCCAACGGCATCATCGCGCACAACGATCTGATTAAGAGCGACCCTGAAATGCTGCACAAGTTTGTGCCGGCCTCCATCAAAGGCTTTCTTTATGCAAGGCAGCACATCGACGATGCTGTCGCTGTGGTGAAGAAATACTCGCCGACTTCAGATCCGGCAATTCTTAAGCGCGGCTTCGAGGTGTCGTGGAAGAGCTGGGTTACGCCCAATACCGAAGGCAAGCCGCTGGGCTGGGAAGCGGATGAGAATTGGGCCTCTACAATTGAGGTCCTCAAGCAATACGGCGGCGTCTCCACGCCGCTCACGACGAGCCAAGTTTATACCAACGATTTCGTGCCAAATGGCGCGGAATACGTCCCGCCGAAATCGGCGTGAGGCCACAAACGCCTGCCGTAAGCCATCGACGTAAATTCATGAGCCGTAAGCTGCAGAGGTGATCCGATGAGCCCTTCCGACATTCAACGTTTGCCATTGTCGCGCCGGCGTCTACTCGGGGCGTCAGCCGCGGGGGCTCTCGCACTGCCGTTCGTGGCAAGGCGGTCACTCGCTGCCGGCGCACTGAAGCCGGTCAGCATGACGCTGGATTGGATTTATGAAGGACCCAATCTCGGCTTTTTGGTCGCCCACGACCAGGGCTATTACCGCGATGCCGGGCTGGACGTGACCATCGTCGCCGGCAAAGGCTCTGCCAACACAGCCCAGCTTATTGCCAACAAGGCCGCGCAGATCGGCTTCGCCGATGGCTATGCGGTGAGCATCGGCATCGGCAAGGGCATGAACATCAAGACGATCGGCAGCGTCTATCGCGGCAACCCTTCGGCGATCATGGTGAAAGAGGCTTCCGGCATCAAGTCGCCGAAGGATCTGGAAGGCAAGACGGTAGCGATGGTCGCCAGCAGCGGCCAGTTCCAGCAGTGGCCCGCCTTCGTCAAAGGCGCCGGCCTCGATGCCTCGAAGATCAACATCGTCAATCTGACGCCCCCAAGCCTCGGGCCCGCGCTGATCGACGGCAAGGTCGATGCAATCGGCGGCTACGTGCAGAGCTACGTGCCAATCATCGAAATCCGCGGCAAGTCGCCGGTGCGGTCGTTCTGGTTTTCCGACTACAACGTCAATGTCGTCTCCAACGGCATCATTGCGCACAACGATCTGATCAAGAGCGACCCTGATCTGCTGCACGCCTTCGTGCCGGCGAGCATCAAGGGCTTCATCCATGCCCGCCAGCATCCGGACGATGCCGCAGCCACTGTGAAGAAATACTCGCCGACCGTCGATGTCGCCATTATCAAGCGCGAGTTCGAGATCTCGTGGAAGACCTGGGTGACGCCGAATACCAAGGGCAAGCCGCTCGGCTGGGGCTCCGACGCCGACTGGACATCCGCCATTTCGGTGCTCAAGCAGTACGGCGGCGTCTCCGCTCCGCTGACGATAAGCCAGGTTTACACCAACGACTTCGTGCCCAACGGCGCCCAATACGTACCGCCGCAGTCGGCCTAAAGGCTTGGTAAACCTTCAAAAATCGACTGGCGACCCGGCACGTGTCTTGCATCGTGCAGCCGTACCGCAGCAGGAGGCTTACACTCACGTGAAGGCATGCTGATATCGGATGCGAATGTCAGAATCGGACCAAGAGTGAACCAGATTACCGACGATCCGCCCTACCTGCGCATCGAGAACCTCTCGAAGGTCTATGCGACGCGCGACGGAGAAGTGCGCGCGCTCAACGGTATTTCATTCACGCAACAGCGTGGCGAATTCATCTCGCATGTCGGCCCGAGCGGCTGCGGTAAAAGCACCATGCTGATGATCGCTGCCGGCCTTATTCCGCCGTCCAGTGGCGCCGTGAAGGTGAGCGGGCACGCGGTGCAACGTCCGCGGACGGACATTGGCATTGTGTTTCAAAGCCCCGTATTGCTCGATTGGCGAACGGCGCTCGGGAACATCATGCTCCAGGCAGAAGCGCGGAAGATGAATCGCAAGGACGCCGCGGCGCGCGCCCACGAACTGTTGGCGACGGTGGGACTCGGCGGCTTCGAGCAGCGTTATCCGCACGAACTGTCCGGCGGAATGCGCCAGCGGGTTTCGATCTGTCGCGCGCTCATCCATAATCCCGATCACCTGTTGATGGACGAGCCGTTCGGCGCGCTTGATGCCTTGACGCGCGACCAGCTCGTCCTGGACTTGCAGGCGCTGGTGACCGAGCGGCGCATGACCGTATTGTTCATAACGCACAGCATCGCCGAGGCGGTGTTCCTGTCCGACCGCGTTATCGTGATGACGCCGCGGCCCGGTTGCATCGATCGTATCATCGACATCAACCTGCCGCGACCCCGGACGTTGGCGATGCGCGAGACGTCGGAATTCGCCGAGTACAGCCGGCAAATTCTGGACCTGTTTTTAGCCCGTGGCGTGCTGCGCGAACACTGAACCGTGTTGAGACGAGAAGGAGTGGCGCAATGACCGATATGGTGAATTCACCGGGGTTTGCGACGCCGCGATCTGACGACGATCTCGAAGCCGCCGTGCAGCGTCGCCGCCGTCAGCGCGTGCGCCGCGAGCGGATCGGCGCGGTGGCCTATCCGGTCGGCATGATGGTGGGGGCGCTGGCGTTGTGGGAAATCGCCACGCGGGCGCTGTCGATTCCGTCTTATCTCTTGCCGGCACCGAGCTCCATCATCGAGGCGATGGACAAAAACTCCGCGGTGCTGATCAAGGAAAGCATCGGCACCACGCTCGAAATTCTGCTCGGTTTCGGGCTCAGCGTCGTCGTCGGCATCCCGCTCGCGCTCGCCATCTATCTGTGGCGGCCATTTGCTCGCGCCATCTACCCAGTGCTGGTCTCCTCGCAAGCGGTGCCGAAAGTCGCAATCGCGCCGCTGTTCCTGGTGTGGTTCGGCTTCGGCCTCCTCCCGAAAGTGCTGATCGCGTTTCTGATCGCCTTCTTCCCTGTCGTGATCAATACCGCCATGGGACTTGCGGCACTGGAACGCGAGAAAATCTATCTGGCGCAGTCGATGGGACTCGGACCATTCGCTACGTTTTTCAAAATCCAGCTGCCCAACGCGATGCCGTCGATCTTCGCCGGCTTGAAGATTTCGATCACGTTTGCGGTGGTGGGCGCCGTCGTCGGCGAATTCGTCGGCGGCCAGGGCGGTCTGGGCTATCTGCTACTCATCGCCAACGGCAACATGGACACGGCACTGTTGTTCGGCGGCATCGTGGCGCTCACCGTCCTGGGCGTGGTGCTGTTTCTGTTGATCGGCGTCGTCGAACGCCTGGTGCTGCCACCACACGCTGTCGAAAGCACGTCGATCGGCAAGAACACCATGTGAGGCTCGCAAGGCCGCCGTTCGGGACGGCAGCATCGCCACTACATCGCGACCTTATGCAGGAAGCCGTCGACGCTGCCGCGCAAACTCTCGGCCGCAGTTTCCACGGCGCCGGAGGCAGCGAGCACCGTCCCGGCCGTCGCGCGCATGTCGGCAATCGCCGCGGAAACACGCTGCAGATCCGAGACCACTGATTTCGTGCCGGTTGCCGCGCCGGCCACATTGTTAGAAATTTCGCTGGTGGCGGCGTGCTGCTCCTCGATGGCGGCCGCGATCGCACCGGTGAAATGCTGAATTTCCTGCATGCGGCCCGTAATGCTCGCGATGGCGCGCACTGTGCTTTGAGTAGACGATTGCACGGCCGCGATCTGCGCGGCGATCACTTCGGTCGCCTTGCCGGTCTGCACGGCCAGCGCCTTGACCTCGGAGGCGACGACCGCGAAACCCTTGCCGGCGGAACCGGCGCGCGCCGCCTCGATGGTGGCGTTGAGCGCCAACAGATTGGTCTGCCCGGCAACGCTTTGAATGAGCTTGACGACGTCGTCGATCTTCTGCGCCGTCTGCGCCAAGCTGGCTATCTCGGTGTTGGTGGACTGCGCCTCGTTGGCGGCGGCGCAGACCACTTCGGTCGCGCGCAAGAGCTGGCGGTTGATCTCGGCGATCGAACGCGACAATTCCTCGGCGGCCGTGGAAGCACTCTCGACGCGGCACGAGGCCTCGTTCGAGGTATGAAGCGCGCCTTCGGTATGCGCTGTGGTTTCGTTCGATGTGACCGAAAGAGCGGCCGCGGTCGATTTCATTGTCGCGACGCCATCGGCGACGGTGCTCAGCACCCCCTCGACGCTTTGACGGAACCACACGATGGCCTCGTCGACGACCGCGCGACGCGCCTCCTGCTCACCGAGCAAGGCGTTCCGATGCTCGACCTTGCGCCGCTCGGTGATGTCGTGGTGCGTCCCGATCCAATAGGAGCCGCCGGGAATGGCGCGATTGATGACGGCGATGGACCGGCCGTCCTCGATTTCGACGACGAAGGTTTGCGTCTTTCCGGACGCCGCCAGTTCCATAAGCTCCGCGCAATAGCGCTCCGGATCGCGATGCAGGCTCCCGGTCTTGGACCGGTGCCGAACGATGTCGGCAAGAGTCGCGCCCGGTCTCACGACGTCCCGCGACAATCCGTAGATTTCAATATAGCGGTCGTTGCAGACAGCGAGGCGTCCGGAACGATCGAACATCACCACGCCTTGCGTCATATTGTTCAGCGCCATGTCGAGCAGACGGCCCTTGTCGTCGACTAGGCGGTCGGCGAATGCGCTGATGAGGCTCATGCCCAATATCGCGATCGCCACGCTTGCGACTGCCACCGCCAGCACGCCTGGGGAAAGCGACAGCCCGAAGAACGCGCGCATCGGGTCGGGTGCTATGGTCACCGCCCCCATCGCCGTAAAATGATGCGACACGATGGCAAGCGTAAGCAGAAGCGCCGAGACGAAGAATGCGCGCATCCCGCTGCCTGATACCGCGACGGCTAGTGCCGCCATACCGAGCAGCATGCCGATGGCGATCGATGCCAGCACGAGCGGAACATCCCAGGTGATTCGACCGGGAAGTTCGACCGCCCACATGCCGAGATAATGCATGCAGGCCACGCCGCCGCCGATGATACCGCCACCGACCGCCGCACCCCATCGTGACTGATTGAGGACCGCAACGGCCATGCCGCCTGCCGTAATGATCGCCGCAACCAAGAGCGACAGTACCGTCAGGTTGACGTTGTAGGCGATTGGTATACCGGGATGAAAAGCGAGCATCGCAAGAAAATGCGTGGCCCATATCCCGCAGCCGGTGGCGGCGCCGGCTGCCGCAATCCAGATCGCGCGGGAATGGCCCGCAGTCGAGCGAGCGCGATTGAAAAGAGTAATCGCCGTGAGGCTCGCGAGCAGGCACACAAGCCCGGCGACCACGACCAGGCGCCAGTCGTGCTCCGTGGTCAGACAGGTCAAAACGCGAAACATTGTACCTCTGAACGCCCGCCCAATATCCGGCCGTTCACAGGTAGCGAACACCGATTTACGTTGCGTTAAACTGTGGTATCGGGCTGCCGACTTTCGACGCAAGCCGGCCTAGTCGCGTCAGCCCGGAAGGATCTGCTTGTCGGGATCAAGCCAGAATGCCCACACGGCGGAACCGGCAACCAGAAGCGCGGCAGCGACGATGAATGGCGCTTGCCAGTTGCCGCCCTGCGCCAGAAAACCGAAAACCAGCGGCGACAGTGCGCCGCCGATATTGCCCGCCATGTTCATCATGCCCGACACGGTGCCGGAATATTTTCCGCCGGTGTCCATCGGCACCGCCCATGACGGCCCGATGGTGAACTCCAGAAAGAACATCGAGGCGGTGAGGCCATAAACGGCCACATAGGCGTTGGTGGTCAGCGCCGCCGGCACGATGCAGATCGCGCAGCCGAGCAATCCGACAATGGCGACGACGCGGCGGCCGATCTTGGCGCTGCCCGTTGCTTTGAGCAGCCAGTCGGTCGCAAGTCCGCCGACCGTATCGCCAATAACGCCGGCGAACAGCGGCAGCGACGCATACAGTCCGACCTTGATCAGCGTGAAGTGACGCGCTTCGATCAGATAAGACGGCAGCCAGCTGAGAAAAATCCACAGACAATAGACGTAGGTGAAATAGGCGCACATGATCGCCCACATGTTGGGCGAACGCACCAGCACGGACCACGGCACGTTGGTCTGCTTTTCAACCGGAGGCGGGTTGATCGCGCCCTTGTCGTCGAGGCCGCGGATGGTCTCGAGTTCGCTCTTGTTCACCAGCGAATGCTCTTCAGGCAGGTTGCGGTACGTGAGGTACCACCACAGCGACCAAACGAGGCCCGCCGCGCCGCAAATGTAAAACACCGATCGCCAGCCGAAATGACTCATGACCAGGACGACGATCGGCGGCGCGATCGCCGCGCCAAGCCGGCTGGCGCTGTGCGTCACGCCCTGCACCAGGCCGCGCTCTGGCCGCGGATACCAGAGCTGCATCGCGCGCGTCGCGCCCGGAAAGGCGCCGGCCTCGCCGACGCCGAACAGGAAACGGACTGCAATAAATGATACTGAGCCGAAGGCTGCGGCCGTCGCCGCCGTCATGATCGACCAATAGCCGACCACCCCCGCCAGCACGCCGCGCGCGCCAAAGCGATCACTGAGCCAGCCACCGGGGACCTGGAAAGCCGCATAGGCCCACACGAAGGCGCTGAAGATGATGCCCATCGTGACCTTGTCGAAGCCGAATTCCTTGCTGATCGCGGGCGCCGCCGTCGAGATATTGACGCGGTCCAGATAGGTGATGAGGTACATCACGCTGATCAGCAGGAGAACATACCACCGGCCGCGGCTCGGCTGCGTTTGGGTGGACTCCGCCAGGTTTTCCGCCATGTCTCTCGCTCCCCCTCGAAGTTCCGCATTTTGCGCGCGCGGATTTTATCGCCAAACTGCGCCCTTATCGCAGCGGCGGCAAGAGCCTGCGAATAGCTTTGCGCGGCGGTGTGGATGATACACAGCCTTCGGTATAGTAGCGGCGCCAACCGACCGTCGGGGACAGTTGTCATGATCAAGCGCTACAGCGATCACGCCGCCAACGAGCGAACGTTCCTTGCCTGGGTGCGGACCGCAATTGCGATCATGGCGTTCGGATTTGTCATCGAGAAATTCGACCTGTTTCTGGTGGCGCTTGCGCCGCAGACGGCGCTTAAGCAGATCGCGCCGCATGGCCAAAAATTCGCTAATGTGGCGGGGCTCGCCTTTATCGCCATCGGGGTGGTGATGATCGTGCTGGCGGGCATCCGATTCACCGCCACCGCCAAAGCCATTGATGCCGAAGACACGGTGCGAAGCCCTGGCGAGCGCTTCGACGTGGCGTTGGCCTCATTGATCGGCCTTCTGGGCGTTGCACTGTTTCTCTATATGGCGAGCGCTGTGCTGCCGACACTGTGATTGCGGACACTCCTCCTGATCCCGGCGCATCTCTTGGTAGCGGCGAAAGGCTGGCGGCGGGAGCGCGCCACATGATATTACTTGCAGCCGATCGCAGGCGAATAACGCATGAGCACACGAAGAATCTGGGTGGCGGGCCACCGCGGCATGGTTGGCTCTGCAGTCGCACGCGAGCTCGGCAAACGCGGCAACGACGTTCTGAAGGCCGACCGCACGGAGGTTGATCTGCGTAATCAGGCGGCCGTCGAGGGGTGGCTGCAGCGCAATCGCCCCGATGCCGTCGTGATAGCCGCCGCCAAGGTCGGCGGTATCTATGCCAACGATACGTTCCCGGCCGAGTTCCTGTACGAAAATCTGGCGATCGAAACCAACATCATTCATGCCGCGCACGGCGCGGACGTCGACCGCGTGCTGTTCCTCGGTTCGTCCTGCATCTATCCGAAATTCGCCCCGCAGCCGATCAAAGAGGAAGCTCTGCTTACTGGCCCACTGGAACCGACCAACGAATGGTACGCGATTGCCAAGATCGCCGGGATCAAGCTGTGCCAAGCCTATCGCAAGCAATATGGCCGACGCTACGTCTCGGTCATGCCGTGCAATCTCTATGGGCCGGGCGATAATTTCGACGCACTGAACAGCCACGTCCTCCCAGCGCTCATCCGTCGTTTCCACGAGGCGAAGCAGGCCGAGCTTGCCGAAGTCGTGGTGTGGGGAACCGGGACGCCGCTGCGCGAACTTCTTCATGTCGAGGATCTGGCGCGGGCGGTGGTTTTCTGCCTAGACCATTACGACGCCTACGACCACATCAATTGCGGGGCTGGCAGCGACCTTTCAATTGCGGAGCTTGCCGGAATGGTCGCCCGGATCATCGGCTATCGCGGCAAGCTCGTGTTCGATCCCAGCAAGCCGGACGGCACACCGCGCAAACTGCTGGATTCAAGCCGCATTGCCGCGCTCGGTTGGAAGCCCGAAATTCCGCTCGAGGACGGCGTCGCCGGCACCTATCGCTGGTACGTGGAGAACAAAGTGAGCGGCAAGACGCTGGCGGCCTAAACCACGGCGTTAAATTCTTCCGGTCACCGCCGCAGCCAGTAATCCGAGATCGCCAAGCAGCGACTGCCGATAAATTCCGGACCGCATCAGCCCGCAGACGCGTGGGATCAGGCTCTGCTTTCTGGCATGGCGGAACAGATCAAATGTCTTTCTGTTTTCCTCGGTCATCAGATTTTCAATCCGCTCCAGTGCCGCGACGTTCATTTCCGCCCAGCTTTTATAGCGGCCCTGCCACAGCAGGCGCGCACGGAGTACCTTGGCGAGAGCCGACTCGTTCGAGCCGATCACATTGCGGCCATGCATCCGGTAGGAAACGCTGGGCACGCTGTCATAAAGAATTGTGCCGCCTACCGCCGTTATGAGCAGATACACCCACCAATCATGCGAGGCGACCTTCACATCGGGACCGGCCTGCTTCAAGAGCCGCCGCATCTGTTCATTCAGCACCATCGTGTTGCCGCCGGCGAGGCTTTGCGCCAACGCGTTACGAAAGTGCGGCGTTTTCCGGTAGTAGGTCGACAATCCGATCTCGACGCCCTGCTCGTCGATAAGCCGCGTGCGCGCGCAATAAACCACGGGTCTGTCGATGGACGCGTCGGCGAGCTGCTCGCACGCGCGCGACAGCTTGTGCGTCTCCCACACGTCATCCTGATCCGACGGCGCGTAGTAATCGGCCTTGATCGCCGGATCGCAGAGCAGCGACAAGAAGTTCGCCACAAAGCCGCGCCGCGGCCCCTGACGGATTTGGACGCGCGACGCGCCGTGCTTAATCTGAAACTCGGCGAGCAACTCAAGCGTAGCATCCTGCGAACCGTCGTCGGAGACGTAAAGCCGCCAATCGGCGAAGTCCTGCGCCTCATACGACTTGAGCTGCAGCGGCAGGAACCGTGCGCCGTTGTAAGTGCACAACAGGATGGCGATGGAACGGCTCGGCTTCGGCCGGGCATCGAAGCCGCTCGCGGCGGAAGGCTGCGCGATATCGGCTGGCATCACACCCACAAACGCGACCGTGTTTGAAAAGTGGTGCCCAGGGGCGGAATTGAACCACCGACACCTGCATTTTCAGTGCAGTGCTCTACCAACTGAGCTACCTGGGCGCTTGAGGGCCGCTCGAGCTTTCGCGCGGAGCGGGCCGAGCGGGGGTTGCTTATAGAGACTCACCCCCCGGCTGTCCAGGATGGGCCTTCGAGCAACAAAATCCCCGCGTCCGCGCGCTGTTCAATGTGCGGTGTCGTCGCCTACGGGGGGTAATGTGTCAGGTAAGTCGTCGCCCTCCTCCGCTACGACCGGCACCGCATAGACGCCGGAGAGCCAGCGGTTGAGATCGACGTCGGCGCAGCGCCGTGAGCAGAACGGACGAAACTGCTGCTCGGCCGGCTTGCCACAAATTGGGCAGACATTGCGTTTTGCCGGATCGGCCATCAGCCAAATATGGGTCCCGTGCGGCGCCGCGCCAGACCGCGGCGCTCTGCCGTTCCTGGCTCACGCCCCGGCGTTGAGCCAGCCGAAATGAATGGGATAGCCCTCGCCGCCCAACATCGTGATCGTCTCGTACAGCGGCAAGCCGACGATGTTGGAATAGGAGCCTACAATCTTGACCAGGAAAGAGCCGGCAATGCCCTGTGCCGCGTAGCCGCCGGCCTTGCCGCGCCATTCGCCGGAGGCGAGGTAGGCCTCGATGTCCTGTTCGGACAGCCGCTTGAAGCGGACGCGGGTTTCCACATGGCGCTGGCGGAACGTGCCCTTTGGCGTCACCAGGCAGACGGCAGTATGGACGCGGTGATTGCGCCCGGACAGAAGCCGCAAGCACTGCGCCGCCTCGTCGAGCATCTCCGCCTTGGGCAGAATGCGGCGGCCCACCGCTACGACAGTATCGGCGGCGAGGATGTAGGAGCCGCGGAGTCCATCATCGAGGTTCACCATGGCGAGCGCGGTTTCGGCCTTCAACCGCGCCAGACGCACAGCGCAGGCCCGTGGCAATTCCCCGCGCTTGGGCGTTTCGTCGACATCGGCCGGGCGCAGCGCGTCGGGCTCGATGCCGGCTTGATTGACGAGTGCAAGCCGGCGCGGCGAGCCGGAGGCCAACACGAGTTTTGGCCGGCCGATCATTTGAACCGATAGGTAATTCGGCCCTTGGTCAGATCGTAAGGGGTCATCTCCACCAGCACCTTGTCGCCGGCGAGCACACGAATGCGGTTCTTGCGCATACGGCCGGCCGTGTGGGCGATGATCTCATGCTCGTTCTCGAGCTTGACGCGGAAGGTGGCGTTCGGAAGCAGTTCCGTCACCACGCCGGGGAATTCCAGGAGTTCTTCTTTCGCCATTCGCTGTCCGAATCCGCTGCAGTCCGGCCGCAGGCGGCCAAAATTTGCGCGGAACCTAGCGGATGCCGCGCCGCTTCACAACCACCCGCCCCCGCCATCATTCATTGCGGTGGCGTACCGTTCGCCGCCAGCACTTCCCCGGCGAGATAGAGCGATCCGGTGATCAGGATGCGCGGCGCTGGCTGCAGATCGAGCTTGCCGGCAGCGTCGAGCGCACTTTCGAGATCGTCGCGGGCGAGCGCCGGCAGACCCGCGTCGCGCGCGATGTCGGCCAGCGCAGCGTTTGGTACCGCCTTGTCCTGATGGATCGGCACCGCGATAACACGACGCGCGAGTCCGGAAAAATTCTTCAGAAATCCTACGCTGTCCTTGCTCGACAGCATGCCGACGATGAGAACGAGCGGGCGCGACACCCGCTCCTCCAGGTCGGCGAGCGCGGCGGCGATGGCGCGACCGCCGTCCGCGTTATGACCACCGTCGAGCCACAACTCGGCCTCGGCCGGCAGCAACCCTGCAAGCCGGCCATTGGCCAGTCTCTGCATGCGCGCCGGCCAGTCGGCCCGCATCATGCCGCCCTCGAAGGCCGCGGCGGGAAGCGTCAGCCCGCTTACCCGCAACGCGGCGATCGCGGCGCCGGCATTCTCGAACTGATGGCGGCCGTAGAGCCGCGGCGCCGGCAGATCGAGAAGTCCATCGCCATCCTGATAAACCAAGCGCCCGCGCTCCTCCGTCGCGGTCCAGGACTCGCCCGCGATCGAAAGCGGCGCTCGCACCCGCGCCGCCTGCCGCTCGATGACCTCCAGCGCCTCGCGAGCCTGGCTGGAAATCACCGCAGGTACGCCGGGCTTGAGGATGCCGGCCTTCTCCGCAGCAATCTGTTCAATCGTGTCGCCGAGAAAGTCACGATGGTCGATCGAGATACGGGTGATGATGCTGGCCAACGGCCGCTCAATCACATTGGTGGCATCCAGCCGGCCCCCAAGTCCTACTTCGAGCAACAGCACATCGGCCGGGTGGCGCGCGAACAGCAGAAAGGCCGCCGCGGTCTCCATTTCAAATACAGTGATCGGCGAGCCGTTATTTTTGGACTCGCACTCGCGCAGCGTATCGACCAGTTCCTCGTCGCTTACGAGAGTGCCGCCGATGCGAAAGCGTTCATTAGGACGCACGAGGTGCGGTGACGTATAGACGTGCACACTCCTGCCTGCCGCTTCCAGAATGGCACGCGCAAACGCGACGGTCGAACCCTTGCCATTAGTGCCGGCGACATGGATGAGAGGTGGCAGCCGGCGTTCGGGATGATCAAGTGCGGTGAGTAGCCGTTCGATCCGGCCGAGCGACAGGTCTATGCGCTTTGGATGAAGCGCCAACAGCCGAGCGGCGACGGCCTCGAGCGGCGACGTTCCGGCACCCGGGTTGCTCACGCCGGAGCTGCCGAAGGGACCGTGTCCGGGGCAGGCGCCGTCGTAACGGGCAAGTGCGGAAGTGGCGCAGCCGCAGGTGCCTTCGTCAACAGCCGGCACAGCCGGGAAATGGTGGCGCGCAGCTCGTGACGATGCACCACCATGTCGACCATGCCGTGATCGCGCAGATATTCGGATTTTTGAAACCCTTCGGGCAGCTTTTCGCGAATTGTCTGCTCGATGACGCGCGGCCCGGCAAAGCCGATCAGGGCTCCCGGCTCGGCGATCTGCACGTCGCCGAGCATCGCATAAGACGCGGTGACGCCGCCCGTGGTCGGATTGGTGAGGACGACGATGTAAGGCTTATGCGCCTCGCGCAGCCGCTGCACGGCGATGGTGGTGCGCGGCATCTGCATGAGCGACAGAATGCCCTCCTGCATGCGCGCGCCGCCGGACGCGGCGAACAGTACGAACGGACAGGCCTTCTCCACTGCGGTTTCAAGACCTTTGATCACGGCCTCGCCCGCCGCCATGCCGAGCGAACCGCCCATGAAATCGAAATCCTGCACGGCGATGACGACCGCCAGCGAATCGAGCTTGCCGTAACCAAGTTTGACCGCGTCCTTCAGTCCCGTCTTGGTGCGCGCGGTCTTGAGCCGATCGGCGTAACGCTCCTGATCGCGAAATTTCAGCGGGTCGGTCGCCACGTCCGGTACCGCTATGTCGAACCAAGTCTCGTTGTCGAACATCGATTTCAGCCGCGCCATCGCGCTCATGCGCATGTGATAATTGGAAACCGGAATGACGAACTGATTGGTCTCGACGTCCTTATAGAACACCAGCTGGCCGGTTTCCGGGCACTTGATCCACAAATTCTCGGGGACCTCGCGGCGCAGAAACGAGCGAATTTTCGGCCGCACCTGGGAAATCCAATTCATCGCTCGTTCACCTCATTGCAACGCAGAAATCGGCCCCTGCGAAAACATCCTACCACGCCTTTTGCGGCAGATATATTTTCGCCGGCCTCTGCGCAACCGCCCTGGTTAGGCCGGGCGGCGCGACCTTTCCTGGGCGAGATCGAGCCTTCCCGGCTGCCGCACGCGCCGAAATATATTTGACGCATGTCAAACCGGGCCGCGCCGACGCGCGTTATTGATCATTGAGAGTTTTGCGCGTCTAGCCGTATGAGGAAACCATGCCGAACGCCGCCGTAGACGTAGACGAGATACCCGAACTGTCGATACCGACCGACAAGCTTAGTTTCATCATCGAGAAGGCCCGGGAATTCGACGTCAAGGACGAGGTCACCGATCCCGATGACGCCTCCAATCCAAGCGACGACGCGATGATCGCGGTGCTGGAGGATCATAAGGACGACCCGGTCGTTAAGGAGATCACCTCGGTCATCCACGACATGAGCGTGGATGAGCAGGTCGACCTGGTGACCCTTGTTTGGCTAGGGCGCGGCGACGGCACTCTGGCGGACTGGAGCGAGCTGCGCGCCGAAGCGGCGCGCGCCCACAACAATCGCACTGCATCCTACCTGTTGGGTATGCCGCTCCTGCCGGACTATCTGGAGGAAGCGCTATCGCAGTTCGGCATCAGCGCGGAGGAATGACAGCTTCACCTGCCTTGCGGGTAAGGTTTAGTGCGTCACCAGCGCAACGCCGCCGGCGACCAATGCAGCGGCGAAACCCTTTTGCGCCAGTTCACGGCCGGACAGGTTCTCGCGGCCCAAGTGCGGGCAGACCAGGCTCAGAAGCACACCGAACAAAAAGACAAACAGCGTCGTAGTTGAGCCGATCGCCTGTACGATACTGAGTGGCGCGAACAACAGGGCGTAGCGATTGCCCAAGCCGCCGCCGAGATTGATCAGCTCGTTCGACGCGTTGATCGACAGCAACGCACCGGTGTTCTGCCGCAGCAGCGCGCTGAACTCCCTGCGGTATGGCCCGATCAGCAGCAGTACTGCGCCGAACACCGCTTCGCCGCCGAACAGCCAGAAGGTCGTGGTCCAGAACGCCACCTTGATGGCGAATATCTTGAAAATCAACGTAGCGAGCGCCAGCACGAAGCCGCAGGCCAGCATCAGTGCAGCGAGCCGCAGCTTGAACGCGCGCCGCTCACCGAGCCGGATCGAAACGGTCAGCGCGCCGATGATGATCAGCGCGCCGCCGGCCATCTGGCGTGGCGAGAGTGTTTCGCCAAGCACCAGATAGGCCAGCACGTAGCCGAACAGCGGCGACGCCTGGAAAAACGGCGCCACCACGGATGCCTCCTCGGACTGGAGCGCCCGCAGATAGAACAGCATCCCGCCCATGTAGAGCAGGCCCGAGGTACCGATGATGCTGACGCTCTTTACATCCAGCCTGACGACCGATGGATCGAAATACCAGATGAACGGCAGCATCACCACGCCGATGAACGCGGTGAACACCAGCAGGACAGCGACATTGCTGTCCTTGAAAAAGCGCTCGACCAGGTATTTGTCGAAATGGACCGAGATCGCCCACAGCACCGGACCGGAGAATGCGAAAAAGAGCCAAGACATCGGTCTGAGACAATGTTTCCCGGGCGCAGCGCAGCATCAAGCGAAGCGAAATGATGCGCTGCAGACCCGGGACCGTTGCGCGCTCGGTGTTTGAAACGATCCCGGATCAGCGGTGCATCACTTCGTGCTGCACCGCATCCGGGAAACGCAGCTACTCTCCAGTAGCGCGTTGACCCAGCGCATGGGCCGCCTGCCGCTCGGACGGCGGATCGATGTGAAAATCGATCACGCAGACGCCGCCTTTCTTGAGCACGTCGACGCCCTTCTCGATCGCCGCTTTCACGTCTTCGGCTTTCGTCACTGGGCCGATGCCGACCGCACCCTGCGCTTCCGCAAGCTTGGCGATGTCGGGCGACGGGTCCTCCATGCGCAAACCGATCCAGCGGTTCTTGACGTCGCGGCCGCGCGTACGGGCAACGCCGTCCTGGTGCAGTTCGTCGTTGAAGTAGGAGCGGTTGTTGTTGATGAGCACCAGCAGCGGAATGCGGTGATGCGCCGCGCTCCAGATCGCGGTCGCGCCCATGCAGAAGTCGCCATCGCCAAGCATCGAGATGGCGTAACGGCCCTGCTCCGCCAGCGCCAACGCCGAGCCGACCGAAATGCCCGGTCCTGAGCCCAAACCGCCGCCGCCGTCCTTGCCGAGATATGCCATGCCGTTCTGGAGCGGCCAGACATCAAACGGCCAGCCGCGGCCGAGCGTGCAGAATGTCACATTCTCAGGATCGTTGAACTGATCGCGCAGCGCACCGGCGACCTGCTCCATGCTGATCGCGGCGCCGTTACCCGATTTCGCCTTGGCGGGCACTTTGACCTTCCATGGATCCTTGCGGCCGCTGCCGAGTGCGTCGTTCAGCTCGGCCACCACCACATCGGCGGTCGAAGCCATCGCCACGTCGACCGGTGGCAGCGCCTGATATTCCATGTTGGCGCCGGTGTGCAGATTCTGATCGAGCGAGCAGGCAACGATCTTGGCGCCGACGGGGCCGACACTCTTCGCCTGCCGCAGCGCGCCCCCGAGATCGACCCAGTCGAGCGCGAGAATGACATCGGCCTCGCACAGCAATTTCCGCGCGTCCTGTCCGAGCGCATTGAAGGGTGGACAATAATGCGCCGGATGATCGGTCGGAAACGTGGCGCCTTGCTTGAGATCGGTCACGACGCAAGCGCCGAGTTTTTCCGCAAGCTTTATGCGCGGCGTCCAGTATTCGGCCTTGCGCGAACCGCGACCCAACATGATCACCGGCCGGGATGCGCCCTTGAGCAGCGCCACCGCCTCGTCGACCGATTGCTGTGACGGCCGCGGCGGCGACGGCGGACGGAAGCGCTTCACATCGGGCCATTCCGGTTCTTTGTCGAGCTTCTGTTCCTGCAAGCCGGCGTCGAGACAGATATAGACGGGAGCCGTAGGCGCCGCGCGCGTCAACAGATTGGCGCGCGACATGGATTCAACGAGCGCGTCCGGCGAGGTCGGCTGATCGTCCCACTTGATGATCGAGCGGATGTAGGCGCCCTGGTCGCGCGAGGTGTGAATCCAATCGATCCAGGGACGGCGTTTCTCGGCAGCGACCGGACCGGTAGCGCCAAGCACGAACATCGGAGCGCGGTCGCACCAAGCGTTGAACAGTCCCATCATGCCGTGCAGCAGTCCAACGTTGGAATGCAGCACGCAGGCCATCGGTTCACCGGTCGCCTTGGCGTAGCCGTGCGCGATCGCAACCGAATGGTCCTCGTGCAGGCACAGGATGATGCCCGGATTCTCGTTGCCGAGATGGTTGACGAGGCTGTCGTGAAAACCCCGATAGCTCGCGCCAGGATTGAGGCTGATGTAGCGGATGCCGAAGCGCCGCAGCATCTGTGCGGCGATATCGCTGCCCCAGGCCACGCGCGCGTCGGGTTTTCCTTCCAATCGGTCAAGCTGCATTCACCTCACTCCATCAGTTGCGGACCGCGCCGGCGCCCACCCGCGGCCGGTCATTTTGCCGTTTCCAGCTTCCTGTACGCGGCAACGATATCTGGCGTAGCGTCTTTGGCCAACTCGTCAACCATCGCCTGCAGCCGCGCGCCGGCAATCGGCTCTCCGACCGGCTGATCGGCCTTGCGCGCATCGGATTGGTAAGCTGGGTCAGCCGCCATCGCCATGAAGGCCTTGCGCAGGGCATCGGTTCGGTCGGCGGGAACGCCCGCCGGACCGACCAGCGGCAGTCCGAAATTGTCAGGTGCCTCAAGCAGCATCAACAGCGGCCGAAGGTTTTTGGGAATAACATCGCTCAAAAGCGGTGCACCAGGGAGATGCGGCCGGGTCTGAAGAATCGGACGCACCAGATTTTTGTCGATCAAGTCATGGCGGCGGGCGAAGGAATCCTCGACCGTCCAGAAGCCATCGATCTCACCTTGTTCGAGCGCGACCAGCACCCGCGCGGTCGACACATAACCGGAGATGATCTTGATCGGATAACCCTCGGCCGCCAACAACGCCGGCACCAAGGCGGTCGGCGTCGTGGCGCCGAGCGTGCCGAACGTCAGCGGCTTGGGCGACGTTTTCAGGGAAGCGAGGTCATGGACGCCGGTCGCGGTCCGCACGTAAAGCGCGGAATTCACCCCACCGGGGCTGCCGATATAGCTGAGCTTATCGACGTCGAACGCGACGCCCGGGCTCCGCAATGCACCTTCGACGTACCAGGAACGGCCCGGCATGGCGATCGTTAGTCCGTCGGCGGCGACACGCCGGGAAAGATAATTCATCGCCACGAGCCCCGCCGCGCCTTCCATGTTCTGCACCAGGAGCGTTGGCGCACCGGGAAGGAAGCGCACCAGATGCCGGCCGACGACCCGCGCAGTGGTGTCGACGCCACCGCCCGGCGCAAAGCCGACGATCATGGTCAGCGTCTTGCCGGCGTAGAAGTCGGCGGCACGCGCGGCCGGCGCGCCACACGCGAGCACGATCGCGGCGGCAACCGCCGTGAGCAAGTGTCGCCGTGGCAAGCCATTTAGTGATGAGCCTTGCAATGGCATGTGACCTCCCGGGCCGCGGCAAGCATAGCTCCCCGCACTGAAATACGATACCAAACGAGAAAACGGACGAGGATGGGGAGTTGGTGTGACAGGAAGTAGCGTGAGGGCGGGTTCGGCGAAAAGCGTATTGCAACCTGAATCCGTGGCGATCGTCGGCGCGTCCGAACGGGCGCGCTGGCCAAGTCAGATTTACACAAACCTTCGCGACTTCGGCTATGCGGGCCGCATCGTTCTGATCAATCCGCGGCAGCAGAAGGTCTTCGGCCAGGATTGCGTACCCTCGCTGCGCGATCTGCGGGAGCCGGTCGATCATGCCATGGTGATCGTGCCGGCCGCGCACGTTCCCGGCGTGCTGGCGGATGCCGAGGCAGCCGGTGTCAAATCCGCGACCGTCTATGCGGCGGCGGTCGGCGATGGCGAGGGCGAGGCGTCACGCGAGCGCGGCGCCTGGCTGAAGAATTTTATCGCGACCAGCAAGCTCCGCGTCAGCGGCCCGAACTGCATGGGGTCCTATTCGTATCGCGAGAAGCTGTTCGCGTATCCCAACACCGAGCTGTGCAGCGTGCCCCCGGGGCCGATCGGCGGCGTGTTTCAATCCGGCGGCACCATGCAGTTCTGGCTGAAAAGCGCCGCCGAGCGCGGCATGCGCTTTTCCTACGCGGTGTCGTCCGGCAACGAGGCCGATCTCGATCTCGCCGATTTTGTCGACTTTCTGGTCGACGATCCGCACACCAAACAAATCGTGCTGTTCATCGAAGGCATTCGGCACCCTGACGCGTTCATGCGCGCCGCCGGACGCGCGCTCGCGGCGGGCAAGCCGATCCTCGCGATCAAGACTGGCGCCACGCAACGCTCGCGCTCGGCAGCGCAGTCGCATACCGGCGCCATCGGCGGCGATTATGCCGCGTATCTGGCAATGTGCGAACGCTACGGCATCGTCAATTGCCGCTCGCTCGACGATCTTTTGGAAGCCGCGCTGGCCTTTCAATGCGGACGGCTGCCGAAAGGCCCCCGTATCGGCTTTGTCACCACCTCCGGCGGCACGGTCGATCTTCTTTACGATTACTCTGAAACCGAAGGCGCTGTGATCCCTGAATTTTCCGCCGCCACCAACGAGGCGCTGCTGCCGTATATGCAGGAGGGCATCAAGCCGAAAAATCCACTCGACGTCGGCATTCCGACGACGCTCAAGGATGCCGCCGATCAATTAGGGATCGTCGCACGCGACCCCGGCATCGACATCGTGGCCTGGGCGTCGCCGCTTCCCGGCAAAGGCGGCAGCTGGAACGACATTCACGAGCTCCAGCGCGTCTTGAGCGCGACCGACAAGCCGGTGATCGCGTTCGGACGCATGATCCATCAGGTCACGCAGGACGGACTGGACGTGCAGGAGAAGGCGGGCTTCCCGTTCCTGCAGGGTCAGCAGCCGCTGCTGCGCGCACTCAACGCGCTGTGGTTTTTCGGCGCACGCACCGGCCGCACCCCGCCAGCGCTGCCGCCGGCGCCGCAAAGCGATTTAACGCCGGCCAACCTTGAGGCAACGCTGAAACGCTATGGCATTGCGCAACCGCAAAGCCGCGCGGTCACCGACGCCACCGAGGCCGCTGAGGCCGCCGCCGCGATCGGATTTCCGGTAGCGCTGAAAATCCGCTCCGCCGATATCGTGCACAAGACCGAAGCCGGCGGCGTCATGCTCGATCTGCGCAGCCGCGAACAAGTCGTCGATGCCGCCAATGCGCTGGCGAAAGCCGCTCGCGTCGCCCATCCGGACGCCAAAATTGACGGCTTTCTGGTGCAAGAGATGGTGTCGGGCATCGAAGCGATTGTCGGCGCTCATACCGACCCGCTCTATGGTCCGCTTCTGCTTGTCGGATCCGGCGGCATCATGGTCGAATTGGTGCGCGACATTGCGCAGCGTCTGCTTCCCGCTGAGGCGCGCGATATCACCGCAATGACCGACGAGATCAAGCTCGCCCGCCTGCTTGCCGGCTACCGCGGCAAACCCGCCGCCGACCGCAAAGCGTTGGAAGCCACCGCGCTCGGGCTCGCCCGCTTCTATCTCGATCATCGCACGCGCGTCGCCGAGATCGAGATCAATCCGCTCATGGTGCGCCAGCAAGGCGCTGTTGCGGTCGACATACGGGTGGTCTGGCGTGAGGAGGAAAAATAATGGACTTCGAGCTTCCCGAAGAACTTCGGATGTTCCAGGAATCGCTGCGGCGCTTTGTAGACGCCGAGATGATTCCAATCGAGCGGCAGACCACGCTCGACGGCGGCGAGAAGCTCAAGCCGGAATATTACGAGCGCTTTTCGCAGCGCGCCAAGGATCTCGGCTTCTGGAAAATGGATATTCCGGAAGAATTCGGCGGCGCCGAATTGTCGGTGCTCGCGCGCTCGATCGTCGAGCAGGAGCTGTCGCGCTCGATCGCGCTGCCGGCGCGCGGCATGGGCGGCATTGCTGGACCGCCCGTGCGCGCCATCCTCTATTCGCTCAAAGGCGAGATGAAAGAGAAGTACCTGTTGCCGGCGGTGCGCGGCGAGAAGAAGGCCTGCTTTGCTCAGACCGAACCCGATGCCGGCTCCGATCCCGGCGGCATGCGCACGGTCGCGGTGCTCGACGGCGACCACTACGTCATCAACGGCGTCAAGCGATTCATCACCGGCGCCGGCGAAGCCGACTTCATGCAACTGATGGCGGCGACCGATCGCGCCAAGGGCTCGCATGGCGGCATTTCCTGCTTCATCGTCGACATGAACACGCCGGGCGTCAAACTGACCGCGCAGTACAACACCATGATGGGCGACCGGCCATGGGAGATCGTGCTGGAAAATGTCCGCGTGCCGGCGAGCCATCGGGTCGGTGACGAGGGCGAAGGCTTCCGCCATGCCCAGCAGTGGCTCGGCGCGGGCCGGGTACGGCATGGTTCGCGCGCGCTCGGTGTCACCGAGCGGTGCCTCGAACTGGCGACGTCATACGCCAAGCAGCGCGCCACCTTCGGCCGGCCATTGGCCGACCGGCAGGCGGTGCAATGGATGCTGGCCGACATGTATATCGAGCTGCAGGCGGCACGATTGCTCGTCTACAAGGCCGCGACCCGTCTCGATAAGGGCGAGGACGCACGCCAGGATGCCTATGTGTGCAAATATTTCTGCGACGAAATGGCGTTCAAGGCGGCCGACATGTGCATGCAGATCCATGGCGGCATTGCGCTCACCACCGATCTGCCAATCGAGAAGTTCTGGCGTCAGCAGCGGAGCTTCCGCATCACCGAGGGCGCCAGCGAGGTGATGAAAATGGTCATCGCGCGCCACGTCCTCAAAACCTACGGCTGATGGCAACACCGCCTCGGCCATTGACCGGGGTTCCGTCGCTGGTGCCGGCGGGGGCCCGTGGTTGCGCGACCGTGCAGCAATCTCCATCTGCAAACATGACGAAAGCTTAATATTCCGGGGAACCCGCTGCCCCAGTCCGGGCGCATTTTCGCCTTTGTCGCCAATAGAGTAGCGACTGCGGCGGCGACATCGGCAGGCGTTAACCATAGTGTAAGCCTGAGGTAAGAAAGTTGTGCGCAGTATCGTAATGGCTCAAGCTGTTACGTCAGCGCGGTGTCTGCGAGGCCGAGAACCGTGAAGCAACGTCTTCTTGCCGGATGTCTGGCGATTGGTGCGCTTGTCGCGCCGGTGGGCGCGCACGCGGCCGATCTGTCGGTGGCGCCGCTCTACAAGGCGCCGCCAGTGCAGTATTCGCCGGCCTATAACTGGAGCGGCTTTTACCTCGGCCTGAACGGTGGCGGCGGCTGGGGCGATTCGCACTGGCAGGGCATCGGCCACACCAATCTTTCAGGCGGCCAGGTCGGCGGCACCGCCGGCTATAACTGGCAGTTCGGCCAAGCTGTGGTTGGCCTCGAAGGCGATCTCGACTGGAGCCACATGTCTGGCACGCTCTCCTCCCCGGCATGCCCAGGCGGCAGTTGCTCGACCAGCGATTCGTGGTTGTCGACCGTGCGGGGGCGCGTCGGCTATGCCTTCGACCGCGTCATGCCCTATGTGACCGGCGGTCTCGCGACGGGCGATATCCATGCCACCGCGCCCGGCTTTCCGGGCGCCACCAGCACCAACGCGGGCTGGACCGTCGGCGGCGGCGTTGAATTCGCCCTCCCGGGCAACTGGAGCGCCAAGGCCGAGTACCTGCATGTCGATCTCGGCAGCTTCAATTGCGGCGCCAATTGCGGTGGCGCGCCGAACGAGAACGTGTCGATGCGCGACAACGTTTTTCGCGCCGGCGTGAATTACCATTTCGGCTGGGGCAAGTAGCCCTTCCCTTAGTTTTGCGCATGCGGGGCCGCACGTAGTGTCGCGGCACGCTCATTGACTCCGGCCCAGCCCCTGGTGTCAGTTCTCGGCCAACCTCACCAGTTGCCGGAATTGGGCCATGAGCAGCACTGCCTCTTCCATCGATTTCGACAAATATCGCTTGCGCAATTTCGTCGATCGCCTGATCGAACTCGGCGAGGTGGAGGTGCACGATAAACCGGTGCCATTGACCGGCGTCAGCAGCATCATCGAAGGCACCGAAAAGGCGGTGCTGTTCAAGAAGGCGGGCCCCGAACAGGTCGAGCTGGTGGCGAAAACCGCTGGCAACCGCAAACGCCTCGCCGCCGCTTTCGGGGTGAATGAGAGCAATCTTTACGACGAATATTTCAAGCGCCTCGGCAGTCCGCAGCCGCTCGTGGAAGTGCCATCCGGCGACGCGCCAGTGCATCAGATCAAGATGACCGGCAAGGACGTCGATCTGAGCAAGCTGCCGTTCCACCCGCAGCATGCCTATGACGGCAGTTGCTATATGAGCTCAGGGATTGATTATGTGATCGATCCGGCGACCGGCCGGCGCAATGTCGGCTCTCGCCGCCTGAGTCTGCGCAATCGCTATGAGTGCGGCACTAACGTCACCGCGCCGTCAGACCTCAAGCGCATCTACACCGCTTGCGTGGCGCGCGGCCAGAAATTGCCGATAACGTTTACGGTCGGCGTCCACCCGCTTGATTTCTTCGCCGCGACGACGCGCCAGCCCGGCGACGAACTCGGCCTTGTCGCAAATTTCCGCGGTGGGCCGGCACCGGTAGTGAAGAGTCTCACCAACGACATTCTTGTGCCGGCGGACGCCGAGATGACTCTCGAAGGCTATTTGGACGAGCGCGGCTACGTCGAGCCGGAAGGACCGTACGGCGAATACATGGGCTACTACGGCGCCATCCACATGGACCCGGTGTTTCATTGTACCGCGATCACCATGCGCTCAGACGTGCTGCATCACACCCTGTTGCACGGCACGGCGTTTCTGCTCGATCAGACAGACAGCGCCAATATCTCGTCGATGCGCGTCGAAGCCGATGCGATGAAGATTTTGAAAGCCACCGTGCGCGAGCCGATCGCGGTCTATCTGCGTTCGGTGTCCGGCGGCGCCAACACGCTGCGCGTTTCGATCAAGCAGCGCGCGTACGGCGAGGCCAAGCAGGCGATCTCCGCGTTATTCGGCGGCATCATGCGGTTGAAGCACGTCTACGTCTTCGATGAGGACATCGACATCCACGACGAGCGCCAGGTGGATTGGGCCATGGGTACGCGCTTCCAGGCCGATCAGGACATGGTGATCCTCACCGGCATGCTGGGCATGACCATGGATCCCTCGCTCAACGGCCGACGCACCGGCGCCAAATCAGGTTTCGACTGCACCAAGCCGTTCGGCCGCGACGGGCAGATTCCGCTGACGCGCTGCGCCTCGCGCGTGTTCAAGGGGCCGGCGCGCTATCAAGATGTCGAGCAGGCGCTCTCTGCATCGCCGATGTTCTATGCCGATATCGTCGATGCACTCGGCAGCGACGACGGCCGCGAAGTGGCCTGCGCGCTCGACGAATTGCGCCAATCGGGGAAGCTCGGCCGCGATCGCGACGGCCGATATCACCTGCAAGCTGCCACGCGTGGCTCGACGGGCATAGTGGGCGACCTTTATCACGACCCGAACGACGGGGCGTAGCTGTCATTCCGGGCCGCTCCGAAGGGTTGAACCCCCGGAATCCATAACCACCGCTATCCAGTCGGAAGCTCGGACGGCAGAATACTTCTGCACCGGCCGTTAGTAAGGATTCCGCGCTGGCCGCCAACCAAATCGTTGTTGCCAACTTGGCTTTTGCAAATGCCGTTCCCGGGTAAACCCGAGATCGGCGTCCTCCGGAGCACCGGATGGCATTGCAAACGTCTCGGCGCTCGGGCAGACTTCCCGCAATACCAACAAGCCAAGAACTTTCAGGGAGCGAAGCATGAGGACGAGAAGCCTCTATCTGAGCGCTGCGGCATTGTGCATGGCCGGTTCACTGGCATCGGCGCAGGCGCAGAACGCGGTACCGATCAAAAGTCACGACATCGGCGGCGTGGTGAAGAGCGCGCACGGGCCCGAAGCCGGCGTGTGGGTGATCGCCGAAACGCACGATCTCGCCACCCGTTACGCCAGGATGGTCGTCACCGACGATCTAGGCCGCTACGTCGTTCCCGATCTGCCGCCCGCACATTACAAGGTTTGGGTGCGCGGCTACGGTTTAATCGATTCGCCCAAGGTCGATGGCGATCCCGGCAAACAACTCGATCTGACCGCCGTGCCGGCTCCGGATGACGCCGCCGCTGCGCAGTACTACCCGGCGATCTACTGGTACGCGATGATGAAAATCCCGGCCGCCGACCAATTCGGCGGCAAGAGCGACATTCCGCCGAAGATCAAGATTTCCGATTGGCTCAACTCCATAAAGAACAATGGCTGCATCGGCTGCCATCAACTCGGCGATATCGCAACGCGGACAATTCCAGCGACGCTCGGCAAGTTTGAATCCTCGGAAGACGCCTGGGCGCGCCGCATCCAGTCCGGCCAATCAGGTCCGACGATGGTCAACATCATCGCCGGTCAGTTCGGTTCAGCGCCGATCAAATATTTCGCCGAGTGGACCGATCGCATCGCGGCAGGCGCGCTGCCGAGCAAACCTGCCCGTCCGTCGGGCGTCGAGCGCGATATCGTGGTGACGACCTGGGACTACGCCGACCCGAAGCACTACACGCACGACGAAATCTCAACCGACAAGCGTCATCCCACGGTGAACGCCAATGGCCTGATCTTCGGCTCGCCCGAATATTCCACCGACAACGTGCCCTATCTCGATCCGGTACATAACAAGTCGTTTATTTTCCATGCCCCGGTCCGCGACAAGGACATGCCCTATTCGCTCGGCCCCGGTCATGCGGCCGCCCTCACCAACCTGGCGCCCTCGCCCTACTGGGGGAAAGAGCAAATTTGGGACACGCATATCAACAATCACAACTCGATGTTTGACGATAAGGGTCGGTTGTGGCTCGCCGCCGCCGTGCGCGGCGTCAAAGATCCGGATTTCTGCGGCAAGAATTCCGATCTGCCCTCGGCGAAACTTTTCCCGTTGGAAAAGAGCCAGCGGCAGCTGGCTATGCTCGATCCGAAGACGATGAAATACACGTTCATCGACACCTGCTTCACCACCCACCATCTGCAGTTCGCCTTCGACAAGGACAATACGTTGTGGACGTCGAGCGGCGGTGGCGGCGGCGTGGTCGGCTGGCTCGACACCAAGAAATTTCTCGAGACCGGTGACGCTGAACATTCTCAGGGCTGGACCGCGCTGATCGTCGACACGGCCGGCACCGGCAAACGGGAAGGCGTCGCCTACACCGAGCCTGGCAAGCCGCTCGAGCCCGGCAAGGACATGCGTATCGGCCAGGTGTTTTACGCGGTGATGCCGAGCCCCGCGGACGGTACGGTGTGGGGCACCGTGCGCAATAATCCCGGTTCGATCGTGCGGATCAATCCAGGCAGCAATCCGCCCGCAACTGCGCTGTCGGAAATCTATCACGTGACGGCGCCGGGTTTCGGCCCGCGCGGCGGCGACATCGACTCGCACGGCGTGGTCTGGGTGTCGCTGGCAAGCGGCCATCTCGGCAGCTTCGACCGGCGCAAATGCAAAGGCCCGCTCAACGGCCCGAAGGCGACCGGCGATCAGTGCCCCGAAGGCTGGTCATTCTACAAATATCCAGGCCCGGGTTTTGCCGGTATCGGCGATAACTCCGCTGAGTTCGAGCTATTACACCTGGGTCGACCAGCACAACACGCTGGGGCTCGGCAATGACGTGCCGGTGTCCACCGGCAATCTCAACGACGGGCTGATCGCCTTTGCGGACGGCAAGATGATCACCATGAAGGTGCCGTATCCGACCGGCTTCTACGCCAAGGGGCTCGACGGCCGCATCGACGATCCCAACGGCGGCTGGAAGGGCCGTGGCTTGTGGACATCGAGTGGCGACCGCGTGCCGTGGCACCAGGAAGGCGGCAAGGGCCGCCAACCGATGATCGTGCACATTCAGCTGCGACCTGATCCGCTGGCGGACTGACTCGGAAACGTTAAAAACATGAAGCAAGGGCGCAGCGCGAGCTGCGCCCTTTGATTGAGATCAAATACTCGTATCAGAGATCAGCATCCTCATAAAAGTTCTGTAAATGCCCCGTACTTTCAGGCGTCATAACTGAGAATGACGCGCCGCCGCCATGATGCAGTCATTCTGAAAACAACAATCATTGACATTTGTCATTGCTCACAATGCAGCCGCTTAATACGTATTCGAGGTGACGGCGGCGTCTGCTTCGCGTTGTCGGGAAGCATTCGCGCCAGCAATTGCGAGGAGCCGGGTTCATTCCCGTTCAGCTTACAAGACGCATCGCTCTCAAGCGCCTCGCAGCGGCGGCGACGTTCGCGCCGACGGTGCTGTCGGGCCGTCCTGCCCTCGCGCGCCTGCCGGCCCCGCCAAACCTCGCGCCGAGCGAGGCGACGTTGCTGCATCCCGGCGATGCTAAATTCGCCGCCTATGACTCCGCATTCAATTCCCGGACCGTCCTGACGCCGCAACTGCGCGCCCTGTGCCAAACACCGCGGGCGATTGGCGTGATGGTCGATTGGTGTCGCGACCACGGCGTATCCTTTGCTCTGCGCGGCCGCGGCCACTGTTTCGAAGGATTTTCGGAAAGCTCGGACGTCGTCATTGATACCCGCCCGATGCGCAAGGTCACGGTCGATATCGCCACCAAGACCGCAACGGTCGGTGCCGGCGCCTCGCTCGGCGATGTCTACATTGCGGCTGCGGCACGCGGCTTGGCTTTTCCCGGGGGTAGCTGTCCGACCGTCGGGGTGGCCGGGCATGTGCTCGGCGGCGGTTACGGCTTTCTAGCCCGGCCATTCGGGCTTGCCTGCGATAACCTGCTGTCGATCGACCTGATTGACCCGCAAGGCCACGCACTCCGCGCCGACCGCACGCACAACGCGGATCTGTTCTGGGCCTGCCGCGGCGGCGGCGGCGGAAGCTTCGGCGCGGCGACCGGTTTTCGGCTGCAGCTTCACAGCCTCAAGAGCGTCATCACCTACAGCATCAACTGGCGGCAACTTTCACCGGCGCGCGCGGCCGATGTCCTCAACGTCTGGCAGCGCTGGGCGCCGCATGCGCCCGCTTCCATCACGGGAAATCTGGTGATCAACCGCCACCCAGAGGGGGGCATCAATCTGCATTGCGCGGGCCAGTCGATTGGTACTCTCGCCGAGCTCAAGCGCGAACTGAAGGCGCTGCCGGGCGCGCCACGCCTCAGCCCACAGCCGTTGATCGGGGCGATCAACGATTTCGCCGGCGGCGTACCCGGCTGGATTTACGCCTCCTCCATGATGAAGGGAAAGTCCGACTACGTGACCGCACCGATGACGGATAGCGGTCTCGCGACGCTGATGGAGCAAATCAACAACGCCCCGGACGTCTATGTGATTTGCGATGCTTACGGTGGCGCGATCTCCCGCCCGGCAGTCGATGCAACGGCCTTCGCGCATCGCGGCAGCACGCTGTTTTCCATCCAGTACGCCACCTATTGGACCGACCCGGGAGATACACCGCAGCGGCTCGCGATCCTGCGCAAGTTTTACGCGGCGATGCGTCCGCACGTGTCGGGCGGCGCCTACGTGAATTATTGCGATGTCGACTTGGCCGACTGGCCGACAGCCTATTGGGGCCAGAATCTTGCCCGGCTGAAACGCATCAAAACGGCGTTCGATCCCGACAACGTGTTCCAGCATCAGCAAAGCGTGCCGTCGGCGTCGTCGGTGTGATCCGGATCCGACCGTCCCCTCGGTGCTTCTTACGGCTGCCAGACCTCGGCAGCACCGCGCTGCGCTATTTGGCGCGTGCTTTCGACAGTCCGATCAGCATATCGGTAATCATGCGGCATGCCGCCTCGGCATCGCTCGAGGTCATGGTGTAGGGCGTAAGCAGCTGTAGCGCCTCTTGCACGCACGCTGGCGGCCTCGTCCTCTGTCAGCAGACCTTTATCAGTCAGGGCGTCAACAAGGCTCGCCGCAACGGCGCCGCCCGCGATGGCAATTGCATTGGCATTGATCACGGCGCCCTCCGGATCGGGATCGTCACGACCGCTGCCCTCGTCACGATGTTACACCAGCGGGGTGCGTGCAGCGCGAGGCAGTCGTCGCGACCTGCTCCGACTCCCCAGCTCCAACTCGTCATGTGGCTTATCCCCTCACCTCAGATATTCCAATTCCTCGGCGGCTCCGCGCATAAACCGGAAGCGCCGGACACAGCCAGCCTTCCATGTCCAATCGCTCTGGGGCACAAACGTTCCCGCCACCGTCAGAACCAAGGAGCGACGAACGAGCGCGTATGATCGTCCTGCGTCGTGGCTAGCGCCGGTAGAGCCGGTCACGGAGCACGATGAATGATTGGTCGGCGGAACTGCGAGGCAGGTTGCGGAACCGGATGCGCGAGATTTTCAGCCATCAGCCGATGGCTGGCATCGTGTCAGAATGCCCCGTCACCATGGGCCGCCTGCTTTGCGACAATCGACCGACTTCAGTCGCGCGACAATTTCACTATTTGCGGAGCCGGAATCGCATGGAGCAGGCGAACCCTTCCGGAGCATAACGAGGGTGCACGGCTCCCGACAGGGCTTTCGCACATACGGCGATCAGGCGGCTGCCAAAACCTTCCTTAACCGGAGGTGTGACCTTCGCGCCACCGCTTTCTCTCCAATCCAGCAGCAAGTCTTGATCTTTCCACGACCAATGTACTGTGACGACGCCCGTTGGCGACGCCAGCGCGCCGTATTTTGCAGCATTTGTAACAAGCTCGTGAAAAAGCAAGACCAGGTGTCGAGCCGCCTCGGGTTCGACGTCGATTTTCGGCCCGCTGGTTCTCAAATGACCTTCACCGTAAGGCGTGAACTCCTGCAGCAACAGGGACAGGATATTGATGGCCTGATCGCGCCTGTTGATGAGCAGCTCGTTTGCGTACCTCACCGCACGAAGCCGCCCCAGCAGGGCGTCAGCCTGTTCTCGGTCGCTAGCGAGCGTCTTCTGCAAGATCACTTCGATCACCGCGAAGATGTTTCTTCCGCGATGCGCCAATTCCCGCACCAGGATGTCATTTGCCAGCTGATGCGCCCGCAGTCTTTTGAAGACCGTACGACAGCCCTCCGCGAACAGCACCACGCATATGCCGGCAATCACGCTCCAAAGCACATTGGCCAGTTCCGGCGAAGTCAGCGGCTTCAGCGCGAAATACGGCGGCACAAACGCCCAGACGACGATGAAAATGGAGCCGGACAGCACGCCAATGGCCACAGGCGCGCCGGCAAGCAAGCCCGCGGCCAGCATCGCAGGAAGGAATATCGCATAGCGCAGATCAGTTTCCGACCAGCCGATGCCAAAACGAAGCGCGGTGACAACGGCCAGGCACGCAATGCCCACGCCAAGCGCGGCGGCCGAGAACGGCTCAATGCGATAACTCAAGTCTGCCAGACGATCGAGATAATCGCGCTTCTCTAATTCGGGCAATTCGGACGAACCGCTCGCCCTGAGCACGACTTCGCGCGGGTCGAGTGCTCCGGTCATGCGGTCAGGGCCTGGTCAAGCAGTTGGAATCCCCACGCGGCGAAACGTTGCGTTCGAATCCATCGGTAAGCTATTGCCAACCTCCCGTCTGTGCACTAGTGAACATAAGGGCGGCTGCTCACGATAGGACGTGTGCGGTGAAAATGTCGCCCGTCTTTGCCCGCGTTGGATGGTCAAGAATGCAGTTGGCGAACGATCGTCCTCTCAACAATCTCCTGGGCCGGCTACGCGACAGCGATTACGCGCTGATTTCGCCGTATTTGCAGGAAGTTCAGGCATCCCCCGGCGAAATTCTCTACAATCACGGCGACAACGTTGAGGTTGCGCACTTTCCGTGCGGGCCAAGCCTCGTCTCCTACCTCGTCACCAACGAAGATGGACGCGACGTCGAAGCAACCCTGGTCGGTCGCGAAGGGGCGGTCGGGGGAATCGTCAGCTTCGGCAACTTGCCGGCGTTCTGCAAAATCGTCGTGAAGTTTGGCGGCCAGTTCGTGCGTCTCCCGGTTTCTCACCTTGAGGCGGGCAAGTCGAAATCACCGACCTTGCGTTACCTTTTCGGCCGCTACGCGGATTGCCTTCTTACCCAAGTATTCCAATCAACAGCCTGCAATGCGATCCACTCGATAGAGCAGCGCACCGCGAAGTGGATCATATCCGCGATGGAGCGCACCGGGACTGACGTCGTACCTTTGACGCACGAGCAGCTTGCTTCGATGTTGGGCGTGGGTCGAAGCTATACCAGCCGCGTCATTCAGATCTTCAAGTCCGAGGGAATACTGGAAACGCGGCGCGGCTCGATCGTCGTGCGCAACTACAAGATGCTCAACGCACGGTCCTGTCTATGCAACGATTCCGTGAAGGCTCATTTCGAAAGCGTTCTGCATGGCGTCTATCCGGCTGAGACTCCGGCTCAGGCGCAGTAATCTGGTCCAATGGCGTATCATCGCCGCATCAGGACACTCGACGGTATTGCAATCTTTGTAACTGACTGTCGCTAGCGCGACCGCCTACTCGGCGGCATGCAAGCCTGATGCGGCCGGCCGCCATCCGTTTGCCAACTGCTCCGCATAGACGTCCTGCCAGCTGCTGCCCTCGCCGGCGACGAGATACCCGCCGCGCGCGTCGCGGAACACCCTGGTGTCTTTGGCGCCCGGGGGCCGCTCGCCATTGTCGCGCAGTGCGCGCGCCGCCATCAGTAGCCGGCGGCGGGTGCGCGTGATCATCTGATCCGACGGCGCGAGATGTTCGAAAGTATGATCCAGAATCGGTCCCATGCTTTCCGTGACGGCCTGATCCTGCAGATGGATACTCTCAATGCCGCTGTAGATCCTGTCGTCGTGCTGCGCCGCGCGGTCGAGGCGCCAGTCGTTGCCCGCGTTTGCCGCCAGGCGCCAGCGGCCGAGCCAGTCGCTGGTGTTGGGCAGGAAATCATTGCGCCGTCCCATGCCGCCGATCGGCGCGCCGTTCCTGAATGCCGGGTCCTGCTGCGTCATGGCGGAGGACGCGCGCTTCCACCACAGCACGCAGTACATGGTGTGCTCGTCGTCAAGCGGCACCCAACCGCGAATCTGCACATGCTGACTGAATTCGCCGTTTGGCACCTGCGCCCAGAACGGAAACATGAAGTTCCCGAAACGCCAGGATATGCGGCCAGAGCCGGCAGCGCGATAGCCCGCATAGGTCGTGCCCCAAGGCGCCTCGGCAATGTGATAGTCCGGCGTGCGCGACGCGACCGTGTAATAGATCGGATCGTCCGGCGCCAAATCGCCGGCTTCGACATGGCCGGCATGCAAGAAACCGAAATGCGAAGTGTCGATGTCACCCTCCAGCGCCTGCAGATAATTGCAGTTGCGCTGGATCATGAGCACGCCGACGTCGTCGTCGGGAACGTCGAGAATCTCGAAGCCCGGCAGCGGCGGCGCTTCGGCGTGCGCACCCATATAGACCCAAACAACACCGGCGCGCTCGGCGGTACGATATGCCTTAGCGCTGACCTTGTGCTTGAAATCCTGCTGCGGCAGCACGTTCGGCATGTCGAGACACTTGCCGGTCACGTCGAATTTCCAGCCGTGATAGATGCAGCGCAGCCCGTCTTCCTCGCAGCGGCCGAGAAACAGCGACGCGCCACGATGTGGACAACGATGATCCATTACGCCGACCCGTCCCTCACTGTCGCGAAATGCGATCAGCTTCTCGCCAAGCAGCATCAGCCGCACCGGGGCGCCGCCGCGCTTCAATTCCGAGGTCATCAGCGCGGGAATCCAGTATTCCCGCATCAATTGCCCCATCACGGTGCCGGGACCGACCCGCGTCAGCTCAACGCTTTCCGCCGTCGTCGTCATCGCGTGCTCCTCGTACCTGCATCGGCCCGCAGGCTAGGCGCAAACCTCGCCTCATGGCAATTCAATGAGAGCGCTCCTTATCTGGCGCGCGGCCTTTCGCTCGCATTCCGCCGCACGCGAGAGGAAGGTCCTCTCCCCGACCTGCCCGCGCCACGATAGAGTACACAGCCCTTCGCGGAAATCATTGCAGACGCAGATCCGATGCACCCAGAAAGTCCGCTGCTGACCGACCTTTACCAGCTCAACATGATCCAGGCCTACCTGGATCATGGCGTCACGCAGACCGCGGTATTCGAGTTTTTCGTGCGCACCCTGCCGCGGCGGCGCGGGTTCCTACTCGCCGCCGGCCTCGAACAAGCGCTCGATTATCTGGAAAACCTGCGCTTCTCGGCGGACGACATCGCGTGGCTCAAAAGCACTGGCCGCTTCAAGTCCAACATGCTCGATTATCTCGCCGCGTTCCGTTTTACCGGCGACGTGCATGCCGTGCCGGAAGGCACCGCGTTCTTCGCCAGCGAGCCGATCCTGCGCGTCACCGCGCCGTTGCCGCAGGCGCAGTTCGTCGAGACCCGGCTGATCAACATTCTGCATTTCCAATCGCTGGTCGCCGCCAAGGCGGCGCGCTGCATTCTGGCCGCGCCGGGAAAACTCCTGGTCGATTTCGGTTTCCGTCGCGCGCACGGCGCCGAGGCCGGATTGATGGCAGCACGCGCGAGTTTTCTCGCCGGCTTTGCCGGCACCGCAACGGTGCTCGCCGGCGAGCGTTTCGGCATTCCGCTCTACGGCACCATGGCGCACTCTTTCATCGAAGCGTTCGATGACGAGACGGCGGCCTTCGAGGCATTTGCACGATCGCGGCCTGACAATCTCACCTTGTTGCTCGACACCTACGATACCGAGGCCGCGGCGCGGAAAGTCGTGGCGTTCGCGCCGCGGCTGAAGGCTGCCGGGATCACGATCCGCAGTGTGCGGCTTGACAGCGGCGATCTTGCTGCGCTGGCGAGGAGCGTGCGCCAAATTCTCGATAAAGGCGGCCTCGCCGAGGTGGCGATCTTTGCCAGTGGCGGGCTCGATGAGGATTCGCTTGCCAGCCTGGCGCGTCAGGGCGCGCCGATCGACGGCTTCGGCGTCGGCACCAGCCTTACAACATCAGCCGACGTGCCGAACGTCGACTGCGTCTACAAGCTGCAGGAATATGCCGGCCTGCCGCGGCGCAAGAAATCGGAGCACAAGGCCACCTGGCCGGGCCGCAAGCAGGTGTGGCGCCGCTATGGCGCCGACAGCTGCATGATTGAAGATATTCTCGCCGTTGAGGGTCACGACAAGAGCGGCGAACCGCTTCTCGCATTGGTGATGAAGGACGGCCGGCGTCTCCGTCCACCAGAATCGCTCGCCGAAATCAAAGGTCGAGCCAAGCGCGAGCTTGACCGCTTGCCCGAGCCCTTGCGGCGGCTCGATCCCGACGCGACATACGGTGTTGAGGTCGCCCCCGAACTGCGAACCCTTGCTGCGGAGGTCGACCGCCGTCTGCAAAGCAACGGATCGCAGTCCTGATGGCAGTCACAAAGACGCGCGCAAAATTCGGCGACGACGGCGTTCTTATCGTGGTCGATGTGCAGAACGATTTCTGTCCCGGCGGCGCGCTGGCTGTGCCAAGTGGCAACGAAGTCATCCCCATCGTCAACAGTCTCGCGGCGCGATTCCGCAACGTGGTGCTGACGCAGGATTGGCATCCGCGCGGACATTCCTCGTTCGCGTCGTCGCATCCAGGCAAGAAGCCATTCGAGACCGTCAACGCATCCTACGGGCTGCAAGTGCTGTGGCCCGATCATTGTGTGCAGAACACGCGCGGGGCGGCTTTTCACAAGGCGCTCGACATTCCGCACGCCGCACTGATCGTCCGCAAGGGCATGCACAGCGCCATCGATTCCTATTCGACGTTCTATGAGAACGACCGGAAGACGCCGACGGGGCTCGTCGGCTATCTGCGCGAACGCGGTCTGACACGGCTGTTCCTCGCCGGTCTGGCTTTCGATTTTTGCGTCCGCTATTCGGCCGAGGACGCCCGCCGCCAGGGCTTCGATGCGTTCGTTGTTGAGGACGCCTGCCGCAGCATCGATCTCGACGGCTCAGTAACGGCAACGCACACAAGCCTGTCGGCACTCGGTGTGCCCCGTATTAACGCGCGAGAATTCTCTTAATATTACAATGGCTTGTGGCCATCGCCGCGGGCCGAAGGCAATGCGGCGGCGCAGCGCGCATTGTGTGCAATGCACAAATCTTCTTAACTCATCATCGCAACAAGGGGGAAAGTCACAAAAGCGTCAACCGGGGTTTACTCATGCGCCACTCTGCGGCTGCTCCTGCGTCGAGACTGCCGTCGATCATGATGCCCTGCCCCGTTTGTGCCGGACGAATGACTTACCGGGGTTCTCAAGCGGTCGCCCCCGACGTCGAAGACACCGTCTATGCGTGCAAGCGCTGTGGTGCCGAGCTGATCCGCACCGTAATGCGCCATCCGAGCGGCGCCGAAAACCGTGGTGCAGCGAAAGCTGCCTAGACCAGCGGCAATCGCATCTGTTCGAGCACCGCGCGGCCAAGCAGGCCGAACGGGTTGGCGAGTGTCTCAAGCATCTCGAAATGGTTGAAGCCTTCGCCGACCAGTAGCTCGACCGGCTTGCCGACAGCTTTCACCGCGGCGGCGAAATCGCGCGTCTGACGCTGGAACTCCGGCGTCTCGTAAGTGCCGTAAGTAAGTATGAGCGGCGTGTGCAGCCGGTCGAGGTGGCGCATCGCCGAAAGCTCCTGCTCCATCTCGTCGGTGAACTTGACGTATTTGGAGCGCTTCGACAGCCGCACCGGCTTGAGATCGTACATGCCGCTGGAGAGCGTCGCACCCTTGAGAATGTCGAGGGGCAATCCGTCCTTCGGCCAGTCGTGTGTCACCGTGCAACCGGAGAGATGCGAGCCCGAAGAATGTGACACCAGGTGCAGCCGGTTGCGATCGCCGCCGAATTTCTCGGCATTGCGATAGACCCATCCGACCGCGCGCCGCACCTGCTCGACCATCGGAAATAGATTGCCGCCGGCCTGGTCGACGTTGGTGAAATCGAGCACGACGAAATTCGCACCGAGGTGCACGAACGGCTCGGCCAGGTAGGTGAATTCCAGCGCCGCGCCATTACGCCAGGCGCCGCCATGCACGAAGATGACAACCGGCGCACCGGCCTTCTTGGTGCGATAGACGTCGAGGCCCTCGATCGGCGTCGGCCCGTAGGCGAAGCGGTCTGGCTTACCGAGCCGTGTCAGCGCCGCAGCGCTCGCCGCCAGTCGACGTTTGCCGAGCTGATCGCGGTTCGGCGCGTAGACAGCCTGATCGTAGGCGTCATCGAGCGCCTGCTGATCCATATCTAGCCAGACGATCGGGCCCTTTTCTCTTGTGGCGGTTGCGGTCATCGTGTTCATTATTGTTCCTCACTTCACTTTAGGCTCGACCAGGGCAGCGGCCCGCGCAATGATCGGCTTCGGCGCCGCATAAGCCTTCGCCAGCATCGTGGCAATCTCCTGCCCGGTCAACGGATCGATCTCAAGCCGGGTCTTCTGCGCCTCAGCAACAAAAGCCGGATCGACGAGTGTTGCGTCGAACGCCTGGCGCAAGGCGGCAACGCGGTCAGCCGGCGTTCCCGGCGGGGCGGCGAACGGCCGTCCGGCCTCCTGCCGCATCAGGATCAGTTCCATGACCTGCTTGTTCTGCGGGTCGCTCACCAGATCGAGGGCGCTTGGCACCTGCGGCAGCTCCGCGAGCTTCGTCAGGCCCATCTGCACGATCACGTTGAGCAGATGCTCGCTGATCCAGCGCGGCCGCGACGCCTTCATGGTCGACCACGACAGGCCGCAAATGCCTTCGGCCTCGCCGCTCTCGACCGCAAGCGTCAGCCCCGAACCGGGGTCGTAGCCGGAGATGATCTTGAATTTCGTACCGATCAAGGCGTTGAGCATATTTGGCACGATGGCGGTGTTCGACGTCGCGCCGGCCGCGGCGACGATCACCTGCCGCTCGCGCGCCTGCGCAATGGTCTTCACCGGACTCGTGTGCCACGTGGCGCAGACGTTCTCCAGCTTACCGATGCTGCCCAGCCAATTGAATTTCAGCGCATCGAAATGCGCGCCTGGATTGCCGAACAACGGATCCATGGCCGCGCCGTTGGTGAAAGCGCCGATCACCGAGCCATCGCGTGCCGCGCTGCTGTAGAGCGAAGAGGCAGCCGCCAAACCCGCTGCCGCCGGCATGTCCTTGGCGATGATGTCCGGATGCCCCGGAATATGGTTGCTCCAGAACCGCGCGAAGGTTCGCGCGTAGACATCGTAGCCGCCGCCGGCACCGCTTCCGACCAGCATCGTGATCGGGTGCGCCTTGTAAAACTCCTCGAGCGATTGGGCCAAGCCGGGCCGCGCGAAGCCAAAACAGCCAATCACCGCGCCAAGCAGGATGCCTAGGCCTCTCCGCCGCTTCGCCACGCTCCAGGCACGAAGGGAAAAACAGTTCATCGTCGGCAACATGCAGATCATCGCTCGTTACTGCTTGTATTTCTGTTCCATCGCCGCGAACACGCCATTGCTCTTGAGCGCGTCGAGGAGGCTGGTATCGACGAAATCGCCGACATTCTGGCTGACATTGGGAAACTGCTTGAGAATGTTCTGCGCGCCCTCGCGCGATGGCACGAGGTTCGCCGGCGATTGCTTTTTGAAATCGCCGTAGGTGATATCAAGAATTTTCGGATCTTTGATCCTCAGCTCCTTGGCCAGGACTTCCTTGGCACCCTTCTCGTCGGTCAACGCCCGATAGTTACCCTCGATGCTGGCTTTGAGAAAGCGCAGCAACACGTCGTGGCGGGCGGCGATATCGGCGCGTCGCACCACCATGCCGGAAAACAGCCACGGGATCTGGTCGGGAACGAGATCGACCAGCACATTGACGTGCTCGGCGCGCGCCAGCGAGGCGGTCGGCTCGTTCAACGCCGTCGCCTTTATCTCACCCGACTTCACCGCCTGCAGCCGCCGCGCGCCGCCGCCATATTCCTTGACCGTAACGTCGTCACGCTTGAGCCCGAGTTTCTGCAGCGCGAGCGTCACCGTCGAATCGCTTTCCGAACCGAACGTGCTGACACCGACGATGCCGCCCTTGAGTGCGGCGGCGCCCGTCACGCCCGGCGCCGAAAACATCGTGAAGCGGATGACATTGGACAGCGAGCCGATGACGCGCAGATCGCCACCGGCATGATTGACGCGAATGACCGACGACAGACCGACATGCATGATGTCGATGCGGCCGGCCTGCAGCTCCTCGGCGCCCCGGCTGCCGCCGTTCATGTTTATGATGTCGACGTTCAGTCCCTGCGCAGCATAGAGCCCGGCGTCGCGCGCCATGTACCAGGCGAGCACCGTATTCACCGGATCGGAAATGCCGGCCTTGATGAGAAGCGGAGCGGATGATTGTTGGGCCATTGGCTTTCTGGGGTTGGCAATCAGAGCGGAGAGAGTGAGCGCAATGAAGGAGCGCTTGCTCGGCATCGTGGCGTTCCTCCTTGCCCTGTTATTCGGCTTCTTACGTAACTGGCTGGGTCGGTCATTTCGACCGGTGTCAGGCTGCGGTTCTGCATCCACTATTCAGGAAGCGCGGCATTGTCCACAACGGCCGGTCCGACGTCAAAATTCCCGGAACAGGCGGCCGAAGCCGACAATCCGGTCGTTGATGCCGCAGCGGCGCAGCGCGTCCCAGACGATGGCCTGGTGCGCCGACATGCAGTTGACGCCGAACTCGCGCTCCAGCACGTCGAGCGCGCCCGCAGTCGGCCAGTGCGGCGACGGAAACATGATTGTGTCGGCGTCGGGATGCTGCTTCATCAGCGCGCGGCCCATGTCGATCGCGGCGTGGCGCGGGATGCGGCCGATCTGATTGAACGGCGAGCCCCAGCCGGTAGCGCCCAGCACTTCGCAGCCGAAATGCTTGGCGTAGCCGGCGATGCGGTCGGTATCCTTCGCCTCATATGGCTGCGCCACCACCACTTTCTTGCAGCCCAGCGCCTTGGCGGCAGCGGCCTGCGCGGACGCGCTGGTCGCCACCTTGACCTTCAGCTCCGTTTCAAGATCGCGAATGATCTGTTCGGCATTGGCCGTGCCGCGCGACAGATTAATCGGCACGCCGCCGAGCACCACGATGTCACAGCCCGCCGCCGCCATCTCGCGTGCCGCGCGCATGCTGATATCGTAGGACTGGTCGACTTCGTCCTTGCTGCGTACGACGATGGCAAGCGACGTGACGACCAGGGTCACGCCGGCCGGTACGATCTTGTAGAATTCGTACGGAAACACTTCCGTGGTGAGCGGCGGCGAGGTGTAGCCGATGCGCGCGCGGCTGCCGTAGATGTCGGCGCGCGAGTTTTTTGTTTCAGTCATTCCAACCCCGATATGCTGATTGGCCGCCGAGGCTATCGGCCGCCGCCGATGTTGTCCATGTTGCCGGCGAAGCGTGGTATGCTCGCCCTGCCACCAGGGAAGAATTGCCATGCAGCGCGTAACCATCACCATCGACGACGAACTTGCCGCCGAGCTTGACCGCTTCATGGAGGGGCGCGGCTATGCCAACCGATCCGAGGCGATCCGCGACCTCGCCCGCTCCGGCCTCCAGCAGGCCGCAACCGAGGTCGGCGGCACGCGGCCGTGCGTCGCCGCTCTGGTCTACATCTACGATCACGAGGCGCGCGAGTTGCCGAAGCGACTGACGCGCGACTTTCATGCCCGGCACGATCTCGCCCACACCACGCTGCACGTGCATCTCGACCACGACAACTGCCTCGAAGTCACCGTGCTCAAGGGCCGTGGCGCCGAGGTACAGCAATTCGCCGACCACATTATCGCCGAGCGCGGCGTGCGCCATGGCCATGTCATCTATCTGCCGGCCGACGGATCGCACACCCATGGCCGCGGCGAGTCCCACAGCCATGGTCACGGGCACAGCCACCGGCCGCGCAAAGCCGGCTGACCGCGCCGACGCCTAGATGCGGAATTGATCGCCGCGTTTGCGGCCCTGAAACACGTCGAGGAAGATCTCATCGAGCGTCGGCTTGCGACGGATCAGTCCCTGCTCGTGCGCATAGGTGATCAGCGTTTCGAGATTCATCGCGTTCTGCCGCCCCAAGCCATATTGCCAGGGATCACGGCCGAGCAGGTCCTCCTGCTCCTCCCATGCCTCGCGATACCACGCCAGCGGCACGACGCGAGGGTTGGCGAGGCGCTTCATTGCCGCGTTCTTGGCATCGTCGAAGGCGTGGAACATATTGATCGCGATCCAAGGATGCCGTTCGAGCACGCTGCGCTTGACGCCCATGACGTGCATGATCGGAAAAATCTGCGTCTTGCGGTAATACGCGATTTCCTCCTGGCGGAATTCCGGAAACAGCCGCGCTACGCGCGGGTCTTTCTCCACAAGCGGATGGATGAGATCGGGATGCAGCAAAGCATCGATCTCGCCGTCTGCCAGCATCCGCTCGACGGAGCTGTCGTTCGGCAGGCGCACGACTTTCAGACGCGAGGGGCCTGCAAGCTCGATGGTTTCGTCGAGTTCGCAGACCCATTCGATCGATTCGAGCGGCACGCCGTAATCATGCTGGAGGATGCCGCGCATCCAGACAATCGCGGTCGACTGGAACTGCTTGAGGCCGATCCTCTTGCCCGCCAGATCGGCCGGACTGCGAATGCCCTTCTGCGTGTTGATGAAGATGAAGCCGTGACGAAAGCGGCGGTGCAGGAACACCGGCAGCGCGTCGAACTCAAGGCCCTGATCGCGCGCGATCAGATATGACGAGCATGACACTTCCGCGATGTCGAATTCCTGGTTGCGCAGGAAACGCCAGTGGCGCGTCGTCGAGTCCATTTCCGTGAGCACGTTCAGGTCGATGCCGTCCGGCTTGACCTTTCGGTCGATGAGCGCGTTGACAATTTCGTAGTCGCCGCAGGCGAGCGTCAAAGGCAATTCCGACACACAAAATCTCCCTTTTTAGGGGCGGCGACGTTACGCGTTTTCCGCCCCCTCGCGCCATCCCTCTGTGAGGCCGCTACAGGCTGATTGAGACTCCTTGTCAGAACCTCATCAGATCCTTGGCGATCATGATCGGACCCGAATAATACTTCTTCGCCTCCGTGACGAAGCGCTGATAGTCGTCGTTGGAATTTATCGACGGGCCCAGATGGCTCATGACCACGGCCTTGACTTCGGCCTTGGCGGCCATCTTGCCGATATCCGCCGGCGTCACATGCTCCTCATGCATGTGACGCAAGAAGGCATCCTGCTCGGCCTTGGTCTTGACCTGCCAGGCGCCGTTCTTCTTGAACAGATCGACCACGTCGTCCGGCGAAGTCGTTTCAGTGACATACAGATCGGCACCCTTTGCGAGGTTGACCACCGCATCGGTCGGGCCGGTATCGCCGGTGAAAAACACGACGCGGCCCGGCGTCTCAAATCGATAGGAGTAGGAGCGATATTTGCCATAGGGGGGCGAGCCGGGCTCGAAATGGAAATGCGTATTCTCGACCGCGGTGACCTTCACATTCGCATCCTGGTAAATGACCCCGGGATTGACGTCGTGTCCGCGGAAAAACTCGGTCATGGACCAGCGTTTGCCTTCCGACCAGCGGATTTCGGCATTCGGCGTCAGATATGCAATCGCCCCCTTCACCAGCGCCTCAACGCCGCTGCCATACACGTCGATCGGCTGCGCGGGCTTATACTCCCAGGCGGACGTCAGTAGCGTCGCCAGCCCGGCGTCATGATCGTCGTGCGCGTGCGTAATGAAGATCTTGTTGATCTTGCGGAAATCGTAGCCCGACTGAGCGATGCGATGCGTTACGCCGCCACCGGCATCGATCAGATAGCCCGTGCCGTTGACGATCAGCAGATTTGACGACTGCATTCTGTCCTTGGTCGGCAGCGGCCCGCCGCGCGTACCGAGCGTAATCAGCGTCGTCTCTGCCTGGGCGTTCGTAGTCCACATTCCAGCCACCGCAAGAGCAAGACCGGCGCCGATTGATAGGGCTGCAAATCTTTTCAACGTCACGGTGTCTCTCCCCCAAAAAGTTATTGGCGCATTGTGCAGGGATAAGCCCCCTAGACAAGCCTCATCTGCCGCAGCATGGCGCGGCCCATGAGGCCGTAGGGATTCGCGAGCGTCTCGAGCAGCTCGAAATGATTGTAGGCCTCGCCGACGATCAGCTCGGCCGGCTTGCCGGCCGCCTGCACGGCGGCGAAGAACTCGCGCGTCTGGCGCTGGAATTCCGGCGTCTCCTGCGTGCCGTAGGCAAGCACGAGCGGCGTATGCAGGCCATCGAGTTGGCGTTGGGAGCTCAAGGACTTAACCATCGCGTCGGTGAATTTGACGTAGGACGAACGCTTCGACAGCCGCACGGCTTCGAGGTCATACATGCCTGAAAGCAGGAGTGCGCCCTTGCAGAAATCTACCGGCAACTCCTCTTCGCGCCAGCCACGCGTCAGCACGCAGGCGGACAGATGCGAGCCCGACGAGTGCGCTGAAATATAGAATCGTTCGCGGTCGCCGCCGTATTGCTCCGCATTGCGCCACGCCCACGCGATGGCGCGGCGCACCTGGTCGTACATCGGAAACAGGTCGCCGCCGGACTGCTCGACATTGATGAAATCGGCGATCAGGCAATGCGCCCCGGCGTGAACGAGCGGCTCCGCCTGCAGATGATAATCCGGTCCCTTGTTGCGCCGCCACGCGCCGCCGTGAATGAAAAGATTGATCGGCGCGTTCGCCACAGGGGCGCGGAAAATATCGAGCCGTTCGTATTCGCTCGGCCCGTAGGCGACGCGTTCCGGCGCACCAAAGATGGCGCGCGTACGCTCGCTCGCGGCAATGCGGCGGGTCACGATCAGCGGCCGGTTCGGCGCATAGACGTCCTGATCGTAGGCGTCGTCGAGCGCCTTCTGATCCATGTCGCGCCAGACCGGCTTGGGCGAGGCGTTCGTCTGCGTCATCGCTCGTATTCCTTGTCTTGATGCATCACGGGCCCTCGGCCACAAGCCGCAACGGCATTGCGGGTGCAAGCTCCTCCGGCCGCTCGACGTTGCGCAGCTTCGGGAAATACCACGCCCACAGCACGACCACGACCAGCACCACGACGCCGCCCAGCACCGCGGACCCGACCGCCCCGAACCAGTCCGCCGTCACGCCGGACTTGAACATGCCGATCTGACCGGCACAGTTGGTGAACAGCGAATTCACCGCGAACACGCGGCCGCGCATCTCGTCGGGTGTGGCGAACTGCATGATCGATTGCCGCACCACGACCGACAGCATGTCGCCGGCGCCGACCATCATCAGCATGCCGAGCGACACCGCGGTGCGGTCCGACAGCCCGAAGCCGATGGTGGCGATGCCGTAGACTGCGACCGCGGCAAACATGATGCGGCCGGCCGCGCGCGTCACCGGCAGCTGCGTCAGCAGAGTGGCTACGACCAGCGCGCCCATCGCGGGCGCGCTGCGCAGCAGGCCGAAGCCCCAGGCGTTAATGTGGAGAATGTCACGGGCGAAGATCGGCAGCAGCGCCACCACGCCGCCGAACAGCGTCGCCACCATATCGAGCGACATCGCGCCCAGCATGGCGGGCTCGCGCCAGATGAAGGTGATGCCGGCGAGGATCGTTTCCCAGGTGACTTTCGGCCGTTCCGCCGGCGCCGCCGGAATCGGCAGCAGCACACACGCGATGCCCGCGGTGCCGATCAGCAGCGCGCACAGGCCGAAATCGACCGCAGCGCCGAAGGCATACAGCAAGCCGCCGAGCGCCGGGCCGAGGAGTTGCGACATCTTCCCGGCGGAGACATGCGCCGACACCGCGCGCATCAGAACCTCGCGTGGCACCGTCGATGGCACCAGCGATTGCAACGCCGGCCCCTCGAAGGTGCGCGCAATCGCGTTGATGAGGAGCAGGCCGAACACGAGCCCGACCGGATGCGCGAAAAACGTCGCCAGCACGAGCAGCGCGAGCGAGACGCTGACCTCGACCGCATAGCAGCAGAGCAGGATCAGGCGGCGGCTGTGATGGTCGACGATCTGGCCGGCGAGCAGCGCGAGACAAAGCGGCGGCAGGAACTGCACCAGCCCGATCAGGCCCAGCGCCAGCGCGCTGCCGGTGAGCGCGTAGATGTACCAGCCGACCGCAACCGCCTGCATCTGGTTGGCGGTATTGGCGGCGATGCGCGTGGTGAACAACAGCCGGAACGGTCGATGGTGAAACAGCGGCGTGCGCTGCGACAGACCCGGCGGTTCACTCATCGTCCGCGCTATGACCCTTTCTGTTCGCCCACCCGGCGGCCGTGGCCGTAGCCATCCGCCATTTTTCAAACCATACGCCGTCTTGCGCCGCTCCGCGAGAGCGACGCCTTAAAGCAGCCCCGCGCGGTGCCGCTGGCGGATCAAACGCGCACCATCGTCATCACGCCCTTCGGAAATATCTCCTCGGGCTTGGCAAGCCGCTTGGCGATGCCCTGCTCGAACGTGTAGCGCATGAATTGCTCCAGCGTCGGCCGGTTCGCCTCGATCCCATAGGGAAACGGGTCGCCGTCGAACATGCTCTGCATCTTGCGCGCATAGGACGGCAGCCACGCCAGCGGATAGCGCGACACGGCAGGATCGAGCAGCCGCTCCAGGCTGCGCCGCTTCGAACTCCATGAAGGCGTTGAGAAGGTTGCGCGCGACCCACGGATTGGCGTCGAGGATGTGCTTCTGCACCACGATGATGTGCATGATCGGCCACACCCTGGTGCGCTTGTAATAGTCCTCTTCCATCTCCCAGTAGTTCGGAAACAGGCGCTCGATGTCGGGATGCCCCTGGCGGAAGCAGTCGGGCGGCCGCGCGATCAGCGCGCAATCGATCTCGCCGGCCGCCAGAAGCTCGCTCAGCGACTTGTCGGAGACGCGCGTCAGCTTGACGCCCTGCGGCAGATCGAGCTCGACCTTCTCGATGCGGCCCGCTTCGTTGGCGCCGGCCTGGTACCAGTGGACGTCCTTCAGCCCGACGCCGTGCTCGTCGTTGAGCCAGCCGCGCATGTAGACGGCGGCGGTGTGCGCCCATTCGGGCGAGCCGATCGTCTTGCCCTTGAGGTCCTTGGCGGTTTTGATCTTGCTCTTCTTGTTGACGTAGAACGACGAGAACCGGAACAGCCGCGAGCACACCACCGGCAGGCCGATGATGTCGGCTTCCGCGCGCGTCACCTGCGCCATGAACTTTGCGAACGACAGCTCGCTCACGTCCCATTCGCGGTTGAAGGTGAACCGCGCGAACACTTCGTGATGACCGAGCGTCAGCCACGTGTGGTCGATGCCCTCGGCATTGACCAGCCCCATGCGAAAATCGCGGAAGTGATCGTAGTCGGTGGTGGCAATGGTGAGTTTCAGTCGGTTCATGTCCGGGTCCTGTATAAACGCCGCATAACGATTCCGAGCCGCGGCGGCGCAAGATCGGCCGCCACGACCGCCCCGCACGCTCCCAAGCACGCTGGTACGACAGCGTCAATGAACGGCGCGGCCTTCGCGGTCCCTCCCTGCTCCTTCTTCCCCGCGCGCCGGTTTCCGTCATTGCGAGGAGCGAAGCGACGAAGCAATCCAGAACGGCCTCACGGTTCTCGGCAGCCGCCCTGGATTGCTTCGCGGAGCCTGTCATCGGACCGCGCGACTTCGCGCGGGTCCGTTGGCTCGCAATGACGCGTTCCATCGTTCTCGCGCTGCGCTTTTTGTTCGCGCCCCGAGCTTTGCCAACGATGTCACGAAACGGGCCTCCCCAGAGCATGATCCCGAAAAGTGTTCACGGTTTTCGGATCGGATCATGCTCCCTAAAAGGGAGGCGGAGCGCCGAAAGGCGCGTAGTCAGAGACCGCAATCGCGCACAAGCGGAGCGCCGCCTGGTCTGCGCATCGCGGCGCGCGCCGCTTTTGGCGGACGCGCTCGCCTTCCGGCGCTCTACCGCGGTTCTCGCCAGATTCTTAGGCCTGGCTCAGTCCGGTCCCGCGCTTCATGGCAGCGCCAACGGATAAAGACTTCCGTCCGCCACCCGGGCAGCCAGCTCCTGGCAGACCGGCGTCGTGGCCGGCCGGGCGAGTTTCCGAACCGCCCGCGGACGAGGTTACGAGCCCCATCCCGGGCACCGCCCCCGCCCGCATCAATCGGCCGTCACCGGTTGACGTCCCTTAAGACGAGCAGGATGGAGTTCTTTTAGTTCGGCGCGTGGGGTGAATTCAAGAAATTCCGGGGAGCCGCGCCATCCCTTTGATCCGATGCAAACTTTTTTCGGCTGTTTGTTTGATTTCGCAACGCGTCAAATATGGCACGTTGCCTTGATTGCTTTGATTTGCACCTAGGGCGCTGAGAGCGCTGATGTTTCTTGATTCGCGTCATTCCGGGACCGGCCGAAGGCCGGAGCCCGGACTTCACAACTCACCCCAAATTCAGCGCCTTGAAAAAGTCGTTGCCCTTGTCATCGATGACGATGAAGGCCGGGAAATCGACCACCTCGATGCGCCAGATCGCCTCCATGCCGAGTTCGGGATATTCCACCGTCTCGACCTTCTTGATGCAGTGCTCGGCGAGGTTCGCGGCCGCGCCGCCGATCGAGGCCAGATAGAAGCCGCCGTGTGTCTTACAGGCCTCGCGCACCGCCGGCGAGCGGTTGCCCTTGGCGAGCATCACCATCGAGCCGCCGGCCGCCTGGAAATCGGCGACGAACGAATCCATGCGCCCGGCCGTGGTCGGCCCGAACGCGCCCGACGCATAGCCGTCCGGCGTCTTGGCCGGGCCGGCGTAATAGACCGGATGGTTCTTGAAATAATCCGGCAGGCCCTCGCCGCGCTCCAGCCGCTCGCGCAGCTTGGCGTGCGCCAGATCGCGCGCCACGACCATCGGGCCGGTGAGCGACAGCCGCGTCTTGATCGGATATTTGGCGAGCTGCGCGAGGATCTCTTTCATCGGCTTGTTGAGGTCGATCTTGACCACCTCGCCGCCGAGTTTTGCCGCCTCGACCTCCGGCAGGTATTTCGCCGGATTGTGCTCAAGCTCTTCGAGGAACACGCCGTCGCGCGTGATCTTGCCGAGCGCCTGACGATCGGCCGAGCACGACACGCCGAGCCCGATCGGCAGCGACGCGCCGTGGCGCGGCAGCCGGATCACCCGCACGTCGTGGCAGAAATACTTGCCGCCGAACTGCGCGCCGACGCCGAGCGACTGCGTCATCTTGAGAATTTCCTGCTCCATCTCCTTGTCGCGGAAGGCGTGGCCGTCCTCGGAGCCGTGGTCGGGCAGCGTGTCGTAATACTTGGTCGAGGCAAGCTTGACGGTCTTCATCGTCAGTTCGGCCGAGGTGCCGCCGATGACGATGGCCAAATGATACGGCGGGCACGCCGCGGTGCCGAGGGTGAGCACCTTCTCTTTCAGGAACGCCAGCAGGCGGTCGCGCGTGAGGATCGACGGCGTCGCCTGGAACAGGAACGACTTGTTGGCCGAGCCGCCGCCCTTGGCGATGAACAGGAATTTGTAGGCGCCGTCCGCCTCGGCGTGATCGGGATCGTGGCCTTCCGCATAAATCTCGACCTGCGCCGGCATGTTGCTGCGGGTATTTGTTTCCTCGAACATCGACAGCGGCGCGAGCTGCGAATAGCGCAGATTGCGTTTCAGATACGCGTCACGCGCGCCCTCGGCGAGCGCGCCCTCGTCGCTGCCGTCGGTCCAGATCAGCCGGCCCTTCTTGCCCATGATGATCGCCGTGCCGGTGTCCTGGCACATCGGCAGCACGCCGCCGGCCGCGATATTGGCGTTCTTGAGAAAATCGTAGGCGACGAACTTGTCGTTATCCGACGCCTCCGGGTCCTCGACGATGTGCCTGAGCGAGGCGAGATGCGCGGGACGCAGCAGATGATTGATATCGGTGAACGCCGCTTCCGCCAGCGCCCGCAACGCCTCGCGCGGCACCACCAGCACGTCCTCGCCCATGACGCGCTCGACCCGCACGCCGTCGGCGATCTTGCGAAAGGGCGCGGTGTCCTTGCCGAGCGGGAACAGCGGGGTGTGCTTGTAGGGCGGCGTCTGGTGGGTGGAGAGGGGGGCGTTCATGGGAGACTCCGGATGTAACGGCTTCTTATCGTACGGTTTTAGAAAACTTTAAAGACTGGAAGTGCTAACGGAATAAGGGCGGCTAACATGGCGCGAATTGAGCAACCCGAGGGTAAGCGAGGGAGCCAGAAATGGCTTCAGCGGGCCGTGAACGGCGACCCTGCTCTCCTGGACGGCTTGATCTTATCGAAGCTGGCAGGTGCGTCGAGCATATCCTGGCATTCCCCGATCAAGTCGGATGGCTTCGCGGAATATCGCGATGCCGAGTTTCTGAAGAAAATAGGCGCGGGCAATTTGACGCGGCAGCTTGCGGACTTCTGGCCAAGTCGCGGGCCACAATGGGACGCTCTCGCTTGCTCCGACCAGGATGAGGTCTTCTTAATCGAAGCCAAAGCTCATATTGGCGAACTATGCTCACCAGCTACGCAGGCAAGCGCAACTTCACGAGCGAAGATACAGGAAGCGTTTGAATGGACCGCGCGACTCTTAAAGGCTAAACCGCGCGCCCCTTGGACAGACTTATTTTATCAATTGGCAAACCGAATTGCACACCTATGCTTTCTTCGCAAACAGGGTGTCAGGGCGTGGTTAGTGCTCGTCAATTTCGTCGGTGACGATGACATGTGCGGTCCATCTTCCGAGGAGGAGTGGCGCGGAGCCTACCAAATCGCTTGGCATGTACTCGGTATCCCTAAGGACCATCCGTATCGTTCGCATATAATTGATATCTATCCGTCAGTGGCGGGCCTACGTACGTAAGATCATCACGTCGCGAGCTAAATCCCCGGCGCTAATTTTCGCGGGCCCTATTCGGGAAGAACCAAGTAAAACGTAGGGTGGGTAAAGCGAAGCGTGCCCACGCCTGCGCGGCGCTAAAACGACTTCACAGTCTGGCAGCAAAGACGTGCGCGCGGCGCTTTGCGCCTTTGCCCACCCGACGGTGTCAGCGTGGCTCGCGCGGCTTGGCTTTCGGCGCCAGGCGTGCGGCAACAGAGCGCGGGTTTCTGCTCTCCAGCCACACCTGCATCATCTGCGCGTACGCGTAGGCGGCCTGCGACGGCGCGACGACGGTGTCGCCTGCGAGCGGAGGCAGGAGCGCCGCAGCCGCGGCGCTTGCCGGCGACGGAATCGGCATGTCCGGCGGAGCGGAGAGCGCGGGGGCCGCGTTAGCGACCAGCGCAACCGACAGCGGACGCGTGGCCCCGGCGGGCGCCAGATCGTTCACGCGATCGACGACGACGACAACGGCTGGATCGCCCGGCAGCAACGCGGCGAATGGCGCGCCTTGCGTGGCGTTGGCCGGCCGCGCGCCAGACGGCGCGCCGCTCGAATTCTCGTCGGCAGTCCTGCCGACCGAGAGCAGCACGCGTTCGGCGGATGCAACAATATAAGACGCGGCAAGCGGCAGCACTGAACTCATGCCGCAGCGCTAGCGCGCCGCGCGCTAACGGCGGCTCGCGGAAAACGCTAAGGTTTTAGGAAACAAAAGTGACCGCTCACAGCGCCTTGCAGGCGCGCGACACCTGGGCGATGCCGCCCTCGGCTTTCACCCGCATCGTGTAGGTCTGCTTCGCCGCGACGCCGCTGCCGGCCGGGCCGAGTGTCATGATGGCATGGCCGAGCGAGGTGCCGCGCGCGCCGGAAATGTTGGCGTAGATTTCGCAGCGCAGCCGCGTCGTGCAGGTGTTGGTGATGCCGATCACGTAGGTGACGGTCTTGCCGTGGGTCATGTAGTCGCCGGTCTGTTGCAGGCAGGATTGCAGGTCAGCGGCTGCAGCCGGCGCGGCGGTCTGCCCGAGCGCCGCGGCAGCGCCCGCGCACAACGCGACCACGACCGACAGCACTTGCAGCGCGGCGATAAAATACATGGCACCACCCCTCGACTCGATCGAGGAGTTGGTCGCACCATCGCCGCCTCAGGTTCATGGGACGTGCCGCGAACGGCCGTGCGGCGCTCAAGTCCTGATGTTCAGCAGATACTGCATCATCTGCGAATAGACCCGCGCGACTTGCGCGTTCGAGGCGAACTCGATCTTGGCCATCTGCTGCTGGATCGCCTCATTGGCGAGGTCGACGTTCGGCGCCGCGACCTGTCCGCTGCCGTCGGCATAAGGCACGGTCGGATCCGACACCGCCTGGTAGCCTGGCTGCACGTTGCTGACGACCGTGCGGGTGCCGCCGCCCTGGACCGCGACCTGGTTGACCTGCTGCGGCGCGTAGGCCGGCTGGTATTGCGATTGAATCGCCGGCGAGGCGGTCGGCAAAGGCCCGTCGGAATTGGCATTGGCGACGTTATTGGCCGAGACTTGCAGGCGCGTTTCCGCGGCAAGCATGCCCGATGTGGCGATCGACAGGATCGAACTCATGCCGCTTCGATAGGCGGCACGGCGGCAACGGCGGCTTGCCGCAATCGTTAAAATTTTAGCGATCAGGGCGCCTGCGGCGGGGATTCGCTTAACCTCGATCAAGTCGCCGTCAATGACCTTGCGTTCGTCATACGCGCGCTTGACGCGCGTATCCATGCTGAACGGCCGCATGGATTGCCGGATCAAGTCCGGCAATGACGATTGGGCAGGCAGACGCCTGCGTCTCTAATTCCATTTCGCCGCGCGCTTCTGCACGAACGAGGCGAGGCCTTCGGCGGCCTCGGCGGAGCGGCGCTTGTCGGCGTGGCTCTCGATCAGGCGGTTCGCGACGTCGTCGCTGAGTCGCGTCCAGGCGGATTCGAGAGCGAGCGCCTTGGTTTGGGCGATCGCGTCCGGACCGTTCTGCAGGATGGCGTCGACGATGCGTGAACCCGCCGCTTCAAGTTCGGCCGCTGGCACGACCTCATGCACCAGGCCGATGCGGCGCGCCTCCGTGGCGTCAAAACGCTCGCCGGTCAGCGCATAGCGCCGCACCCGCCGCACGCCGATGGCGTCGTTGAGCTGCGGAATGATGATCGCGGCGGTCAGCCCCCAGCGCACCTCGGCGATCGAGAACACCGCATCCTGCGCGGCGATCACCACATCGCAGGCGGCAAGCAGCCCGGTGCCGCCGCCGAAACAGGCGCCCTGCACCAGCGCCACGGTCGGCACCGGCGCGGCGTTGAGCCGCCAGATCGCCTGCGCGGTGGCGCGCGAGGCCGCGACGTTGTCGTCGCGCGACGCGGCGCGCACGGCGTCGATCCATTTCAGGTCCGCGCCGGCCTGGAAATGCCTGCCGCGCCCGCTGATCACAACGGCGCGCAGGCCTTTGGTCCGCTCCAGGGTATCGAGCGTCGCCAGCAGCGCGCCGATCAGGTCGCCGTCGTAAGCGTTGTTGCGCTCCGGGCGGTTGAGCACGACGCGCGCGACGCCGCGGCTGTCGATGTCGAGGAGAACGGGGGCCGGCGAGTCCGAAGTTGTCATGGGAAGCTCCAATTTTCTGTCTCGTCATACGCGGGCTTGACCCGCGTATCCATGTTGAACCGCCGGATGGATTGCCGGATCAAGTCCGGCAATGACGAGGAGAAAGCGTAGCCCGACTACAACTTGAACAGTTTCTCCGCGTTGCCATGCGCGATGCGTTCCTTGTCGGCGGCCGGGACCGGGATCTGGTCCAGGAACGCGCGCGCCTGCGGCATCGACTGGTACGGATGATCGGCGGAAAACATGATGCGATCGACGCCGCCGAGCTCAAGGAACAGATCGAGGAAACACGGCGGGAAATTGAAGCCCGAAAAGGTGTAGTGCACGTTCTCGCGCAGATAATCCTTGTACTGCCGTTTCAGCTTGGTCACCGCCGGCGGCATGATGTCGAAGCGCTGGAACATGAACGGCAGCCCCTCGCCCATATGGCCGATGACGACCTGCAGCTTCGGGAAGCGGTCGAACACGCCGCCCGAAATCAGGCGAATGACGTGGACGGCGGTTTCGATGTGCCAGCCCCAGGCGCCGCCGGCGAGCATCTCGGTCAGCATCGGGTTGAAGCCGCCGTAATAGACATCGAGCACCGGCTTGGGCGGCGGCGTCGGGTGAATGTGGATCGGCGCGTCCAGCGCCTGCGCGCATTCGAGGATCGGCGTGAAGATTTTGTCATCGAGATAGCGGCCCCGGTTGTGGCCGTTGATGACGGCGCCCTTGAAGCCGGCGCGCATGCGGGTTTCAAGCTCGGCGGCGGCCTTGTCGGGCGCCGACGTCGGGATCGAGGCAAATCCGGCGAAACGCGTCGGATGCTTTTTCACCGCCGCGGCGAGGTAATCGTTGAAGTCGCGCGCAAGCGCGACGGCGTCGGCCGCGTCGAGCTGCTCGACGCCCGGCGAGGTCAGCGACAGCACCTGCATGTCGATTCCGGCGGCGTCCATTTCGGCCAACCGTTTGGAATCGACGTCGCACAGCCGTTCGATCAGATTGGCGTAGCGGCCGCCGACGGTTTCGGCCCGGTTTTTCAGCTCGCGGCCGGCGATGTCGAAAAAGCCGGGCGTGGCGAAATGTTCTTCAAGCGTGATGGTGCGCATGGTTGTCAAACTCCAAACAGTTTCTCTGCATTACCGTGGGCGATCTGCTCACGGTCGGCGGCGCTCACCGGCAGGTTTTCCAGGAACTCGCGCGCCTTGGCCATCGAGCCGTACGGATAGTCGACCGAAAACATGATGCGCTCGACGCCGACTTCGAGCAGCAGATCGAGGAACGTCGCCGGAAAATTGAAGCCCGCGAAGGTGTAGTGCACGTTCTGGCGCAGATACTCGCCGAGCGGGCGTTTCAATTTGGTCAGCGCCGGCGCCATGTTGCGATCGAGCCGCGGCAGCATGAAGGGCAGGCCTTCGCCCAGATGGCCGACCACGATCTGCAGCTTCGGATAGCGGTCGAACACGCCGCCAAGGATGAGGCGCACGACGTGGACCGCCGTTTCGATATGCCAGCCCCAGCCGGGGCCGGAGAACATCCAGCTCACCTCCGGCGCAAAGCCCCCATAGGATGCCTCGATCACCGCCTTGGGCGGCCGCGTCGGATGCAGATAGATCGGCACATTGAGTTTCTCGGCGCATTCGAGAATCGGCCAGTAGAATTTGTCGTCGAGATAGCGGCCGCGATTGTGGCCGTTGATGATCGCGCCCTTGAAGCCGGCACGGACTCTCGTCTCCAGCTCCGCGGCGGCTTTTTCCGGCGCCGCCGTCGGCAGCGCGGCAAGGCCGGCAAAGCGCTTCGGATTTTTCTTCACCGCGTCGGCCAGGAAATCGTTGGCCTCGTGCGACACCGCGATTGCTTCCGCTTCCTCGCACTGCTCGGTGCCCGGATATTGCAGCGACAGCACCTGCATATCGATGCCCGCGCCATCCATCTCGGCCAGCCGCTTGGCGCCGATATCGGCGAGGCGGTTGAAGAAGTCCGCGTCACGGCCGCCGGATTTCTGCGCCCGGTCCTTGAATTCACGGCCGGGTCCATCGAAGAATCCAGGACTGGCGAAATGTTCTTCAAGTGTGATGGTTCGCATCGTCATTCCTTGGGTGCGAGAGTTCTTGGGTGCGAAAGTTCTTGGGTGCGTGAGTTTACGTCTTTCGAACAAGCCTACAGGGCGGAATTTGGCGAGTCATCGGCTGACGAACGATGGGCCGTCGCGCCCTCTCCTCATGGCTGGTCAGCGCCGCTACACTGGCAGCCGAAATGCCGGGAAGCGTACCTGCCTCCAGCGATAGACGAAGGAGCCGCGCATGCCCATCTTCAAGCTTCCGTTGTCCGGCGATGTGGTGCAATCGATCAATCCATTCACGGCGTTCATGACCGGTGGTCAGTTCGGGCTGGTCAACATCAACCTCGGCCAATCGACCGAGCCCGCGGTCGAGCAGGACGTCCTGTCGGATGTGGCGAGCTACGGCAAGCAGCTCGGCCGCATCGGCGACGCCTTGATCGTGCTCTTGAACCATTTTCATCCGCGCGAACCGCTGTCTGAAAAAGATACAGCGGCGATCGATGCGCTCAAGGAGATGCTGGAGAAGATCGCGACGGTGAAGGAGGGGCATCGCCGGCCGGCGCTGCATCCAGGCAAGGCGACGCCCGCTTCCTAGCTGACGCGGCGCTGCCTCAGCCGCCGTAGAATACGTTGTCGCCGAGGTCCTTCATTTCCAGGATAGCGGCGTCCGGCCGGCCCGCCGGCGGCCGGTTGAGATGCGCCTCAACGACCTCGCCGACCACGATGTGATGATCGCCCTGCTCGACGATCGCGGTGACGCGGCACTCGACCGCGCCGGGCGCGTCGACCAGGATGGGCGCGCCGGTCGTGCCCTTGCGATAGGCCTGCCCACTGAGCTTGCCGTCGCTGACATCCGCCGGGCGAAAGAACGTGAACGCCAGGCTCTTGTGCTCCTTGCCCAGCATGTTCAGTGCGAATGTCTGCGCCGCCTTGACGGTCTTATAAGCACCCGAGTCGGTCTTGACCCCGACGACGACGAGCGGTGGCGCAAAGGCGGATTGCGTCACCCAGTTCACGGTCGCGGCCGCGATGTTGCCTTTGCCGTCATCCGCGGTGAGTACGTAAATGCCGTAAGGGATCATGCGCAGTACGGTCTTCTTGGCGTCCGCGTTCATTGTTTCCTCACTGTTCTGATTTTGTGGGCACCGGCGTTTCGCCCCTTAAGTCGATCAGATCATTTGTTCTCGACACGCAAAGCCTCATCAATATAGTAGGAGGCCAAGCGGGGGCCGTCAGGCTCCAGATCACGAGACGGACCGCGCTCATCGGCTGCGCGGCGGGGCTTCAGGGGGCGAAATCGATGTCGGAGCGACAGTGGTATACTGCAATTGGGGGAAAGCAAGAGGGGCCGTTTTCAGACCAGAAGCTCCGCGAATTGATTGCCGCCGGCTCGGTGCGCGCCGACACTCTCGTCTGGTGCGACGGCATGAGCAACTGGGCGCGAGCCGCGGAAATCCCCGGCCTGCTGTCGTCGGCGTCCGGCGCGGCGCAACAGCCGGTTCGCTCCTTTGCGGCGCCAACCGCCAAGGCCGGCGGCAGCCCAATGGCCGTTGCCGACGATCGCCGGCTGGTGTTCGACCCGCAGCAACCATTCGATCGCGTCTGGCCACTGTGGTGGCGCGTCGCGGTTCTGGGACTGAGTGTCTTCGCGATCATTCCGCTGCCCTGGGCGGCGCCGTGGTTTCTGCGCTGGTTCGTTGAGCGCATCGAGCTGCCGGATCGCCAGCATGTCAGCTTTGAAGGCAAGCCGGGAGATATCTGGTACATCTTCGTGGGCTATGGGCTGTGCTCCTACGCGTCGGCGGGGATATCGCTCAAGTTCAACGGCTTCTTTTCTCTTTTGTTGATTCCGCTGACGACGTTTTTTGCGCTGCTCATTACCCGGTGGTTTTTCGCCAATCTGGTCTGGGCCGGTCGCGCCGCCCCGCTGCAATTCACCGGCAGCTATGTGGGGCTGCTCGGCTGGTCGATTCTGGCGCCGCTGTCGTTCGTCACGATCGTCGGATGGGCCTGGGTCTACGCCGCCTGGGGACGCTGGCTGTGCAAGAACGTCACCGGGATGCACCGGCAGTTCGCCTTTACGGCCACCGGCTGGGGCTATCTGTGGCGAACGCTGACGGTCATCCTCACCAGCTATCTGCTCATAGCGATGCCGTGGGGCCTGCGCTGGTACGTGCGCTGGCTGGTTGCTCAGTTCGCATTGATCGACGAGACAGCGCCGCACGCTTGAGGCGCCGGCGGTCCGCTGCACGCTCGAAGCGGAAGCGGACCGCACCCTCGAACTTGACTTCCGGATCCAGAGCACTTCCCCATTACGTTGAATTGGGAAGCTCTCCGGTTTTATAGTTTTGGTCGCATTTTCTTCGGAAACCGGCGTCCATTTTTCCGGAAAATGCTCTCTAGTGATGCATCTCGTCGGGCGGCATGATGCCCCAGAGGTTCGAGGCAGTCGGGTCCTTGGCCCAGACCTTCGGGCGCTGCGGATTATCGCGGTGCCACGGCCGCGGCTCGAAATAGCCGAGTTCCTCGTTCATGCGATCGAGTTCGGCGAACAGCTCGGTGATCAGCCCGGCGGGGCTGCGATGATACGTGAACAGGTTGTGGCCGATGCCGTGACGGCCCGGACCCCACAACAGCTTGTAGCCGTTGGTGGACAGGAAATCGCACGCCGTCTGCATATGACCCCAGTCGCGCAGTTCGAAAGCGGTGTGGAAATGCCGGTTCGACCCCGTCTGCATCAGATTGATGGTGTGATGATCGGGGCCGCAGCGCAGGAACGAAAAGAAATCGGCCATCCAGTCCGACTCGCGAAAGCCCAGCACGTCGCAATAAAACTTCGTGGCGTGCTTGACGTCGGTGACATGGAACGCGACGTGGCCGAGCTTGTGCGGCACGATGCCCTTGGCCTGGAATTTCTGGTGCGAAAAGTCGGCGCGCTTGAACACTTCCATCACGGTGCCCTTCGTATCCTCGAAGGTGAGCAACTCGCCGATCGACGGCTCCGGATCCTTCTTGCGCGCCGTCTTGACGCCGTGACCCTGAACCTGCTTCTCGAAAGCATCGAGATCGTCGCCCTCGCCGATCTGAAAACCGACGCGCACGCACTGCGCCTGCGCGCCCTTGCGCAGCACCACGGAGTGATGATCCACCGTGCTGGCGAGAAACGTTGCGTCCTTCTCCTTGGCGATCAAGGTCATGCCAAGGACGTTGGTGTAATAATCGGTCTGCTTTTCCACGTCCGGCACTTCGTAGCTGGCGTGGGCGATTTTCTTGACGCGGATCATGCGGACACTCCTTCAATCCTCATTGTTTTGCAGGCGGCAGCGAGCCGAGCACATCGACCATTTTGGCGACATCGTACTCGCCGAAACCCATCGCCATGAAGCGCTCATAGAGCGGCTTGACGCAATCGAGAATGGGCGTCGCGACATCGACCTCCTTGGCGAGATCGTCGATCATGCCGAAATAATGCTGCAGCGTCGGCACCGGACCCTGCACGGGCGTGAAGCGCCGCTCCGCCATCCAGGGCGCGCGGATGCCGAACTGGGTCGAGCCGCCCGAACCGTTGGCGATCGCCTTGATCATCAGCGGCACGTCAACGTCGGCTTTGAGCGCAAGCGCCATAGCCTCGGCCGTCGCCGCGATATTGATGGCGACCAAGAGATTGTTGACCAGCTTGACGCGGCTCGCGGCGCCGAACGGGCCGAAATAGAGACAGGAATCGGCGAAGCCCGAGACGACGCCCTCGATCTTCTTGCACGCATCGGCATCGCCGGCGAGATAGATCACGCCCTTGCGGGCCGCCACCATGCCGGGCGTTCCTGACACCTCGCCGTCGATGAACGCGGCGCCCTTGTGGGCCAGCGGCGCGATCTGCCGCTTCTTGTCCGGCACGGGGTGAGAGCCAAGCTCGACCACGATCTGTCCCGGGCGAGCGCTGTGAACGAGCCCGTTCGGGCCCTGCATCGCATCGTCGAGCGCTTCCGTGGACGGCAGACAGGAGAACACGATATCGGCCTGTGCGCCGACCTCGGCGGACGATCGTGCCGGCACGCCGCCGATGCCCTCGAATTCGGCCAGCGACGAACGCCGATAGCCAATCACACGGTGGCCGCTCTTGATCAGATTTTGACAGATCGGCATGCCGATCTTGCCGACCCCAACGAAGCCGATAGTCGCCATGACGTTCCTCGCGACGTTTTTTATGCTTATGCCACTTCGATCGTCTGATCGGAAAGGTTGACGCGCAGGCCGAGCGTCCCCTCCATGACGGTCCATTCCTTCAGCTCAAAGCTGCGCAGCTTGTTGATGAAGAACGGGTCGGCCTCCGCCAGCGCGCGGGCCTCCGCGGCATCCTTGGCGCGCAGAACCGTCAGGCCCAGACCGGACGGCGGACCATCGCCGTCCGACAGCGGGCCGGAAGCGAATACGAGGCCGCGCTTTTCCAGGCCGATCATGTATTCGAGGTGCGCGGAAAGAAACGGCTGGAGCTTCTGCGGCTCGACCAGCGGCCTTGACAGCACCACGTAGAGTTTCTTGCGCAACATCTTGCGCGTCAGATCGGCAACACGCTCTTCAAAAAACATGACCCGGCCTATGGCTTTCGAAGACATAGTCAGCCGCCACGGCGCGACGAGTTAATAACGGCTATTTTCGCAGCCTGCGGCAAGCCGCTCAAATCAATCGCGAATTCGGCGGCAGGCCGAGAAAATGCCGGCCGATCACTTCATAGATGGCGAACTGCGACTGGGCCTGCTGCGACACGGCATGCATGTCGCGAAACCGCCGCTCGAACGGGTTGCCCTGGAACACCGCGGTGGCGCCCGCCGCCAGATAGGTGGTTTCGGCCACCTGCCGCGCCTGCTGGCTGGCATTGATGCAGGCCATCCGCAGCAGCACCCGCTGATCCATCGTGAGCGGTCCCGACTGCGCGGCGCGCCAAATTTCTTCCAGGGCGTCAAACAGGAAACAGCGCGCGGCGGCCAGCGACGACTGCGCGACCCCGACCTGCGACTGCACCACGGGATTGTCGCGCAGCATGACGGTCTGGCCCGTCGGTGTCTTCTTTTGCGCCAGCGCGCAGAACGCATCGAGCATGGCGCGCGCAATGCCGAGCGCCACGGCCGGAAAGCTCGCACCGAACAACTGATAGATCGTGAACTGATAAAGCGGACCGCGCTCGCGCCACTCTGCCGGATTGAGCGCATGAAAGCCGATGGCGTACTGCTCCGGCACAAACACGTCGGTGAACGTGTAAGTGTCGCTGCCGGTGCCTTTGAGGCCGATGACGTGCCACACATCATCAACCTTGGCCTTTTCGCGCGGCAGCACGAGCGTCTTTTGGATCGGCTTGCCGTCAGCATCGCGGCGCGGCTCGCCGTTCGGTTCGTAGATGATGCAATGAGCGGCAAGAAAGGTCGCCTGCCGGCTGCCGCTCGCAAACGGCCAGGTTCCGCTCACCCGAAAGCCGTCCTTGTCGACGACCGCCCTGCCGCTGCCGGTCGGGCCCCAGGCCAGCACGCCGCGTGGATTTGTCTTGAAAATTTCCTCCGCCACTTCGGGCTGCATGGCCTTGGAAATGGTCGAACACACCGAGGTCTGGCCGATACACCACGCCGTGGAGGCGTCGGCTTTGGCGATCTCTTCGATAACCTGGACGAAATCGACCGGGGAGACCTCTTCCCCGCCATAGGAGCGGGGCACCAGCATGCGATAGAGGCGCGCCTCGTGCAACGCTTCGACCAGGTCGGCCGGCAACTCGCGGTCCGCCTCGATACGTGGTGCGGCTGCCGCGATCAGCGGCGCCAGCGCCCGGGCATTGGCGACGCAATCCACTCTCGCCCGTTCGTCCATTCCGGCACGCTCCCAACACATTCACCAAACGACATTCTTACCCGCCGCCGCACATGTGGTCTATCGGGACGCGCCGGCGCGCCGGAAACCCACGATGGTGCGAACTGGATCGCCGTGCTGCGCGCCGAATTACAGTCGCAGGGCCCGCGCGTATCTACGTCCTTGACCGCCTCACTGCTTGGCGTGTGCGATTGTGGCCAGCAACGGCGAAAGTCGTTTCATGTCGTTACGGATATAGGCGTCGAAGTTCGCGAAGCCCGATATTCGCAGGCGATATCCCCTGCACGCGAATTTTGCCCGCAATCGCGGGATCCTTGGCCACGTCCACAATGGCGTCATGCAGCTTCTGCAAGATCGGGCGCGGCGTCTTGGCCGGAGCGAGGAAGCCGTACCAGGTCGAGAACATGTAATCGACGCCCTGCGAGGCCGCGGTCGGAATTTCGATCGGGTCGTGCAGTGGCGTGTCGGCGCCGACCGCCAGACCTATGAGACGACCGTTTTGCAGCATGGCCTGCGTAAAAGCCGCCGGTGAGAAGGTCGCCTGAATGTTGCCGGCAAGCAGATCGGTGATGATGTTCTGGGTCACCGTGTAGGGCACGTGCACCATCGACGTTCCGGTCTTGTAGGCGAAATACGCCCCGGCGAGATGCGTGGCCGTGCCAATGCCGGCCGATCCGTAATTGATCGTGCCGGGCTTTGCCTTGGCCAGTTGCACGAATTCGCGCAGGTTGTGCACGCCCAACGATGGCGCCACGGTCACCACCGCGGGCGTTTGTCCAGTGAGACAGATGCCGGAAAAATCGGCGACCGGATCGAACGGCAGATTTTTGTTCATCGTGCCGAGGATCGTGTGCGCGGAATTGGTGAACAGAATCGTGTATCCGTCGGGAGCGGCCTTCTCCACTGTCTCGGCCCCGATCAGCGTGCCGGCGCCCGGCTTGTTTTCGACAATGACCTGATAGCCGTAGCGCTGCGACAGACCCTGGGCGAAAAGGCGCGCCTGGATATCCATGGCGGTCCCGGGCGTTATGGGCACCACGATCGTAATAACGCGCGATGGAAAATGCTCCTCCGCGTGGGCAAGCCCGCAAGCCATTGCGATGAACGCAAGTGCAAATGCGCACGATCTGACCAATGCCACGTGCAACTCCTCCCCTCGCCGAGCTTATTCTGATTCAGCAACGGACATTTTCGCTCGGCCGAACCTACGCTAGCACAATGGCGATAATGGCGGGAGGCTGGTCGAGGGCGCGCCACGCGGTTCAATCCTCGCCAAACATTTCCTGTCGCCGCCGTTCCAGCGCCGCCGAATAGCGTCGCAACGCATAGGCTTCCGTCAGCACCCCGATGACCCGGCGGTCGAGATAAGAATCCACGACGGCGAGCGCTTCCGCCTCGGCGCGGTCGAAGGCGAGCACGGCTTCCTTTACGGCCATGCCCGGCAGCAGCATTTCGTCGCCGTAGTGCAGATAGTCCTTGATCGCGTTGTCAGTCTCGATGTCGGTGCCGTAGAGGTCGGCGACGTGCACCAGCCCGACATAGCGATCCGCCTCGTCGACGGCCACCACGTAGGCGGCCGAGCCGAGCGGGAAGGCCTCGCGAAAAGACGCCACGTTGGTCGAGGCGTGTACCGTCTGCACGTCCTGCCGCATCATCCTGGAGACGGTGAGATCGCGCATCCAGCCGATATCGGCGGCGCTGCGGATCGTCTCACCGCGGAGATGGAATCTCCAGGTGGCGAACGAATAGCCGAATACTTCGCGTGTGACCTGTGCCGATATGATCACTGCGATGAGCACCAGCGTGGTCAGCCAAAGATCTTTGGTCGTTTCGAGCGCGATGAAGATCATGGTCAGCGGTCCGCCGATCACCGAGGCGGCAAGCGAACTCATGCCGATCACCGAATAAGCGTTGGGATCGAAATACAATGTCGGGAACATCATGGTCAGCGCCACCGCCACGAGATGGCCGCCGAGCGCGCCGATCAGGAGCGATGAAAAGAACATGCCGCCACGAAAACCGGAACCCAGCGAAGCGATAGACGCCGCGACCTTGAGCACGAACAACAGCACGACGAAATTAAACGACAGATCGAGCATGCCGGAGACACGCAACGCGCCGTGGCCGGATGACATGATCTGCGGCGAAACCATCGCGAACAGCCCGACAAACAAGCCGCCGATCATCGTGCGCCACATCGGGCGCAGCGCCAGCCGCGAGAAAATCGCCTCGCACAGCGCCACGCCGCGCATCATCGCGATGCCGAGCAATGCCGCGAGCAGGCCGACCGCGGCGGCAAGCACGTAGTCGTGGCTGACGATCGTCATCTTCTCGGGCGCGACCACGCCGATCTCGGCTGGCGATAGCCCGTCCGCGACCACATAGCCGACGAGCGCGGCGATTGCGACCGGCGCCAGGCTGGTCGGCGTGTAACTGCCGATGATCAGCTCAAAGCCGTAAAACGCCCCGGCCAGGGGGGCGCCGAATGCGCCCGCAATGCCGGCCGCGGCGCCGCAGCCGACGAGGATCCGCAGATCGCCGCGCCGCAGCCTGAAGGCGTTGCCGATGCGCGAGGCGATGCCGCTCGCGGCCTGCGTATAGCCGGCTTCCAGCCCGACGGAGGCACCGACGCCGCTCGACCAGATCGTCTGCACGGCCACGATCATGCTGCCAAGGAGCGACATGCGGCCGCCATGCAACGCATTAGCTTCGATCGGGTCGATCTCGCGGTCCGGCCGCCAGCGCCTGATGGCCTCGGTCGACGCGCCGAACAACAGTCCGCCGAGCAACGGCACGGAAATGGCCAGAATCGGATCAAGCGCCAGCCGCGCCGAGAGGCGCTCGCCAGGCTGCAGATGAAAGAAGATCGTGTGCAGCAGGTCGACCAGATAGCCCATCGTGGCGACGACCAGGCCGGCTACGGCGCCGACGATGGTCGCCAGCGCGACGAGGCTCGATTCCCGTGCTCGAACGAGGGCGCGCAGGCGCCGGGGTATTTCGAATCGCTCGGCCACTTCAGCAATCAAGACGCATCGGCCATCGTTCGGGGGCTCTTAACGGGCGGGCAGTTCTACTTCCCGGTGCAACCGCAAACACCTGACCGCGACGCAATCGTTGGCAGATGTGACGGTTGAGCGGACTCCTGGGACAGGCCGGGCCGCAAACTGGCCGCGCCGGCGCGAAACGGGACGGAAAAGTGCGCTGCACCAACGAAGTACCAGCAAATCGTCCCAAAATGCCGCGAAGTCAACGATTTTCGGCAGGCGCTGAACCTTTGGTTTTCGCCGCATCAAGTCCCACTACGTGGAAGCAGCCCAACATTGGCCGGAACACCCGTCTGGACAGGGAGTTAACGATGGCACGGGCCCGCAAACATGCTTTCACTCATAGGCAACGCGTTGCCGCATCGGACGCCCGATCGCCGGGCGGCGGTCGCTCAACGTGGCGACCAGGTCGCAGCGCATGCGAACCCCATTATAGAAACCGCGATCCCCGCGCGGCTTGATGCGCTGCCATTCGGGCGATTCCATATCCTGGTGATCGTCGCGCTGGGCATCACGTGGATTCTGGATGGGCTGGAGGTGACTCTCGCCGGATCGCTTTCCGGCGAACTCAAAAACAGTGCCGCCTTGGGCCTGAGCAACGGCGAAGTCGGTCTCGCCGGAAGCTGCTACCTGGGCGGTGCGGTATTCGGAGCGTTCCTGTTCGGCTGGCTGACGGATCGTCTTGGCCGCAAGAAGCTGTTCACTGTCACACTCGTCGTTTATCTGCTGGCTACAGCCGCGACTGGCCTGTCATGGAACTTTTGGAGCTTCGCGTTGTTTCGCATGATTACGGGCGCCGGCATTGGAGGTGAGTATTCTGCCATCAATTCGACAATTCAGGAGCTTATTCCGGCGCGCCTGCGCGGCTGGACCGATCTGCTGATCAACGGCAGTTTTTGGATCGGCGCCGCAATCGGGGCCGGCGGATCGATTGTTTTGCTCGATCCGCGCTTTATCGACCCCGCAATCGGCTGGCGCTTGGCATTCCTGATCGGAGCGGCAATCGGGATTATGATTGTGATGATGAGACTGTGGATTCCCGAGAGCCCGCGCTGGCTGGTAACTCACGGGTTCGCAGAGGCAGCGGAAGAAACCGTCCGTGGCATCGAAACGCGGTGTGGCCGCGATATCGATCCTGGCACGCACGCGCACGTGCGCCTGCGTGCGCGCGATCATACCCCCTTGCGTGAGGTTGCCCGCGCGCTGTTTGTCACCTATCGGCAACGGACCCTGGTCGGCTTGTGCCTGATGGCGTCGCAGGCCTTCTTTTACAACGCCATTTTCTTCACCTACGCGCTGATTCTGATCGACTTCTACCGAGCGCCCGCCGATGCGGTCGGCTGGTACATTCTGCCGTTCGCGGCCGGCAATATCATGGGCCCGCTGCTGCTCGGCCGGCTGTTCGATACCATCGGCCGAAAGACCATGATCGCTTCAACCTATGCGCTGTCGGGAGTACTGCTCACGGTAACGGCTTATCTGTTCAGCCGCAACTATCTTTCTGCCCAGCAGCTGACCATGGCCTGGATGATCGTGTTCTTCTTTGCTTCGGCGGCGGCAAGCTCGGCTTATCTGACGGTCAGCGAGACTTTCCCGCTTGAACTCCGCGCGCTTGCGATCGCGTTCTTCTACGCCATCGGTACAGCCATCGGCGGCATCTCGGGACCACTGGTGTTCGGGATGCTGATCGATACCGGCTCGCGCCAAAGCGTCGCTGTCGGCTACTGGATCGGCGCCGCAATGATGATCGGCGCAGCGGCCGTCGAAGCTCTTTGGGGTATCGCCGCCGAGCGCAAGCCGCTCGAAACCGTGAGCCGGCCGCTTGCACTCGTCGATTGAAAGCTGGGAGCGGACGTGCAAAGGCAACTCAAAATTCCCGACCGATTCACCGACACGATGGCTGTTGTCCCAACCCCGCCTGCCTCCGATCTGCGCCGCTGCGCAATCCTGCTCGATATCGACGGCACCATCCTCGATTTCGCGCCATCGCCCCGCCAGGTCGCGGTGCCGGCGGATCTGCGGCAGACGCTGACGCGCCTTCGGACTTTGACCGAGGGCGCGCTGGCGCTGGTGAGCGGTCGGTCGGTCGATGACATCGACCGTATCTTTTCGCCGCTGCGGCTCGCCGCCATCGGTGTGCACGGGGCCGAAATGCGCACGGGCGGCGATGCGCCGGTGCAGACACGGGCCGTACCATTGAGCGAAGAACTCAAAAGCGCGCTCGCGAAAGTTGCCAAACTGGCACCGGGCATCCTGATCGAAGACAAGGGCTATTCGCTTGCCCTGCACTACCGTCAATCGTCCGCGAACGAACCGGAGATGCTGGGCGCGATTTGAAAGATCCGGGCCGGCTTCCCGCAGGAAGCGGCCGAGATTCTCCCCGGAAAATTTGTTGTCGACGTCAAACCCGCCGCCGTCACCAAGGGCGAGGCCGTCGACGAACTGATGCAGCTTCCGCCGTTTGCCGGGCGTCATCCGATCTTTATCGGCGACGACCTGACCGACCTTTCGGTGTTTGATATCGTGCCGAAATTCGGCGGCCGCGCTTACTCGGTCGGCGGCATTACGGCCGAGGTGGACGGTCATTTTGAGACGCCCGAAGGCGTGCGCTCGTGGCTGGCGCGCATCGCGGCTGAAAGTCTGGGCGCGGCGGGATGACAGATCACGGGCTGGATCTTGCGGTCATCGGGAACGGCCGGACGGCCGCATTGGTCGATCCGTCGTCGCGCATCGTCTGGTGGTGCTACCCGCGCTTCGACGGCGATCCGATCTTCTGCCGGCTCGTCTCCGGACAGGAAGAGAAGGGTTTCACCGATGTCGTGCTCGACGACATGGCGGAATCTTCATCCGAATATGTGCGCAACACCGCCATCGTCGCCACCACACTGACCGATAGCCACGGCAACAAAGTCCGGATCACCGATTTTACCCCGCGCTTTCGCCAGTATGAGCGCGTGTTCCGGCCGCCGCAGCTCTACCGCATCATCGAGCCGATCGCCGGCCTGCCGCGGATCACGATTTGCATGCGGCCGACCTGCGAATACGGCAAGCCACTGCCCCACCGCTCGCTCGGCAGCAACCATATCCGCTACGCCAACGATTCCACTTTCATCCGCCTGACCACCGACGCGCCGTTGTCGATGATCGACCACGAGGCGCCGTTTGTTGTGACGCGTCCGCTGCATCTCGTGTTCGGTCCGGACGAGCCGTTCGCCGGCGACCTGCAGAAAACGTGCCGCGACTTCGTCGAGCGCACCCACGACTATTGGACCGAATGGGTGCGCCGGCTGTCGATCTCGATCGACTGGCAGGAAGCGATCATCCGCGCCGCCATCACGCTCAAGCTCTCAAATTTCGACGAGACCGGCGGCGTCATCGCCGCGCATACGACGTCAATTCCCGAAGCGCCGGGAACCGGCCGCACCTGGGATTACCGCTACTGCTGGCTGCGCGATGCCTATTTCGTCGTACACGCGCTCAATCGCATCGGCGCCACGCGCACGATGGAGGAGTTCATTTCGTTTACGCTTTCGATCGCCTCGAAGCCCGGTCAGGAGTTGCGTCCGCTCTACAGTGTAGTGCCGACGTCTTCGGTCGAGGAACGCGCCGCGCCCGATCTTGCCGGCTATCGCGGCGACGGTCCGGTGCGCATCGGCAATGCCGCGGTCGACCAGATCCAGAACGATACCTATGGCAGCGTCATTCTCGCCGCGATGCCGATGTTCTTCGACCGACGGCTGCCGCGCCCCGGCGATGCCGGATTGTTTAATCTGCTCGAATTGCTTGGCCGGCACGCCGCCAAAGCAGCGTTCGAGCCGGACGCCGGCATCTGGGAGTATCGCGGCCGCCAGCGCATCCACACCCATTCGGCGGCGATGTGCTGGGCCGGCTGTCAGCGCCTCGCCGCCATCGCGGCACGGATCGGACTCGACGCCCGCGCCAAGCACTGGAATGCGATCGCCGAGCCGATGCACGCGGAACTGGTTGAACGCGCCTGGAACGGCAAGCGCGGCGCGTTCACGGCGGCGTTCGGATCCGACGACCTTGACGCCAGCGCGCTCTTGCTCGCCGACCTCGGCGTCGTCGAGGTCGAGGACCCGCGCTTTGCCTCGACGGTCGGCGCCATGGAGCGCGAACTGATGCGCGAAAAGCATGTCATGCGCTACGCGGGCGAGGATGATTTCGGACTGCCGGTGACGGCGTTCCTGATCTGCCGCTTCTGGCTGATCGACGCGTTGTGGTCGCTGGGCCGGCACGAGGCCGCACGCGACCTGTTCACGGACGCGCTGGAGCACCGAAACCGCTATGGCCTGCTTTCCGAAGACGTCGATCCCAAGACCGGCACGCTGTGGGGCAATTTTCCGCAGACCTATTCGATGGCCGGCCTGATCCTCTCGGCCATGCGGCTATCGCGCAGCTGGGAGGATCGCTATTGGCGCGGGTGAAGTGAGCGTCCAAACCGGGATGTGACGGCCGAAATTGCTTCGCGGCCACGCAATTCCTATAATTCCGCCGATGAACGATATCGCAGCCAGCGCCCCGCTCATGCGCGCGTTCGTGCATTCCTTTCAGCGGAACTTCCTTGCCCCGGAGCGGAGCTATCGGCTTCTGCCGGATGGACTGGAATGGCGCGAAGGCACGGCCTCGCACGTCGTGCCGTACGGCGACATCGTCGAAATTCGCGAATACAAAGGCAAGGTCTTCGGCGGGCTGTCGGCGCAATTGTCGCGGAGTTTCGATTATGTCCTGCGTGGCCGTGATGGCGAGACATATCTGCTGAACTCCATTCATCGTCCGCGCTTTGGCGCCGCCGAAAACCGCGCCGCGAGTTGCACAACGCTGGTCGAAGAATTGCGCCGGCGGGTCGCCGCCGCCAACCCAAATGTCACATCGATCAACGACCTGCGCTGGTCATACAAGGTCGCCAACGCCGCGGATCGCCTGTGGTACCGCATCGGCCTGTTGTTCTTTAGACTGATACGGTGGTCCGACTTCTACCGCTCGTCGAACATTGCCGCGCGCCTGTTGCGCCGCATCGGACCGCGATTGCGCGGCCATCGCACCGCGCGCGCCAATCTCGCCGCCGCCTATCCGGAAAAATCCGCCGCCGAGATCGAGCGGATACTTGGCGACATGTGGGACAATCTTGCCCGGCTCGCGGTGGAGTACGTCAATCTCGACCGGCTGGTCGACCCGAACAGTCCCAATTCCGGGCGGATCGTCGTCGCGCCGGGCACTCTGGAAAAGCTCGCGCGGTTACGCGAGGACGGCAAGCCGGCCGTGCTCTTCACCTCGCATCTCGCCAGCTACGAGGTCGGCGCCATCTGGGTCGAGCGCAACGGGCTCGAGCTCGCGATTTTCTACAACCCGTCGAATTTCGGGCCGCTGTCCGAACAGCTCGCAGACATGCAGAAGAACACCATGGGGCGGCTCGTCGAGTTGGGCCCCGACGCGGTGTGGCGTCTGCGGGATGCGCTCAAGAGCGGCTTGCATCTCGCCTTGTTTGCCGATCAGCACTTTGCCAACGGCGTCGACGTTGAGTTTTTCGGCCGGCGCTGCAAGGCCAATCCGATGGCGGCGCGCTTTGCGCAGTTTTTCAGTTGTCCGGTTCACGGCTTCCGGACCATCCGCCTGCCGGACAATCGCATTGAGGTCGAGTTTACCGACGAGATCGAAATGCCGCGCGGCCCCGACGGCAAGATCGACATCGCGACCGCCATGCAGACGATCACCACGACGATCGAAAACTGGATTCGCGAGCGCCCCGAACAGTGGCTGTGGCTGCAGCGGCGGTGGCGCTGACGGGGCGTTGGCCCGCTCCCATAGGCAACGCGGCGGAATTCACAATCCCGCCGCGCGACCGAGCGACATGCAGTTTTTGCCGCGCCGTCTCAGCCGGTCGGCGGCGCGATTTCGTCGAGACTCTTCTGCCGCGCCTCGGGGCCCATTTGCGTTACCGATACTGCAGCGATGAACAGCAGAATGGCGAGAGAGACGAACACCGTCGTCAGCCCGTATCCGCTTTGCACCCACAGGATGGTCGGCATGATGAAGGCGGTGGCAAGCCGGCCGACGCCCGCAGCCCAGCCGAAGCCGGATGCCCGCGCGTTGGTCGGGAACACCTCCGAAGCGAAAATCTGCATCGAATTGCCGGCGACCTGAACGAAGAAGATCATGATGAAGCCGGCGACGATCAACTCCGTCGGCGTGCCCGCATTGGCGAACACGACCGCCATGATGCCTGCGCCGATGAAGGTGCAGACCGAGGTGACCTTGCGGCCGAATTTATCGAGCGCATACATCATGAAGAGGCTCGCGCAGGGCACCGCGAAGTTCATCGCCAGCGTATATTGCAGCGACTTGGTGATGGAGAAGCCCTTGGCGCTCATGATGTTCGGCAGCCAAGCGCCGAGTCCGATCGCGACACCGAAGAACGCCGTAAAGCAGATCATGCCGGCGATAACGCGGCCGGGAAACTGGCTGAACACCACCGCGAACGGATCGCTCTTGGTGTCGCTGGCGGCATCGGTCGACAGCGGCTGCGTCGGCCCCGCAATGCCGAGCCGTCCCAGCACGTCGATTGCATCTTTGCCGCGCCCATGGGTCGCCAGATAGCGCGGTGATTCCGGCAGCGCGAACCGCAGCACCCAGACCAACAGCGCGCCGATCCCGGCGATCAGCCAGACGCCGCGCCAGACGTGATCGGCGTTGGGCAGAACGTTGCCGAGGAGCAGCACGAGCGCGGTACCGATGGGCCACACGCAGGCGCCGCCGATGAAATGAATGATCGCAAGGATGCGGCCGCGGATGCGCTTGGGCGCATATTCGCCCGCGTAGGCGAAACACAGCGGCTGCTCGGAGCCGAGTCCGAGTCCGGCGATGAAGCGGCAGATGATCAACAAAGTGACGCTCGGCGACAGCGCTCCCAGGATGGTGAAAACGCCGAACAGCAGCAGGTTGAACTGATAGATGAAGCGGCGGCCGAAGCGATCTGAAAACTCGCCCTGTCCCGCCGTGCCGATGAACAGACCGAAAATGGTGGCGCTGCCGATTGCCGCGACCTGCGCCGGCGTAGCGAACCCGGATTTGAGGAGGAACGGAACGAGCGAACCGAACACCGTGAAGTCGATGACGTCGAAGAAATATCCGGCGGCGATCAGCGCAATCACCTTGCGGTGAAGCGGAGATATTTTTGCATCGTCCAGCGCCGCACCGACGAATTGTTCGATGGTCTGCGTGCTGCGGCCTGCAGCCTGGGCCGTTACTGTGGCCATTGCGTCCTCCCCGTTTGCATATTCCGCCGGCCGCTTGTCGCGGCTCTGAGGTCGATCACTGTGGCGGGGCAAGCTCCCACTGTCAATGCGAGAGCACGGCGGCGTCCGTCATCTCACGTTTCACGCGCCCTCGAATTGTAGAATGTTGAGGCCCGCATTCGAGTCGGTGACATACATGACGCCCTGCGCGTCGACGAAACAATCGCAGGATTGCACAATCTGCGGCCGGTTCGGGCGCGGATCGTACATGCGCTCGGGATCGCGCGGCACGAAATATGCGATCTCGCGTGGCTGAAATGGATTGGCGATGTCGCAGACGCGCACGCCGGCATTGTGCAGCGTGGCGAAGATGTAACGCGAGCTGACAAACGCGCCCGGCCGGTTCTCCCACAGATTATGCGGGCCGAAATTGCCGCCCTTCTTGCAATAGTCGGCTTCGTCTGGAACGGGCAGCGTCGAAATGCTCACCGGATTGGCCGGCACACGCACGTCGAACACCCAGACGTAGCGCAGCCCGAGACTGCAATCGGCGAAATTGGCCTCATCGGCCACCACCAGGAGATTGCGATCAGGCAGCGGCAGCGGCGAATGCGTGCCGCCGCCGAACGGCGGATCCCAGTTGCGGTGACAGACAAGCTTCGGTCGCGCCGGATCGGCGACATCGACGATGGCGAGCCCGCCGTCGCGCCACGCCGTGTAGGCAAGGTTGCCGGCGACCAGACCGTGATGCAGCGCGTAACGTCGGCCCTTCGGCCAGGTCGGCGTTTCGCCGCCGCCAGTCCACATGCCGGGCAGCCAGAATTTTCCCACGACCTGCGGCTCGGTCGGCTCCGCCATGTCGACGATCACCAGGATGTGGTCGGAGAATTCCGGCAGATGCACCGACAAGTAGGCGTAGCGACCGCCCACATACCAGATGCGATGCGGCCCGAGGCCGCCGAGCGGCAGAAACGCGATCTCGCGCGGCGCTGCGGGCTTCGCCAGATCGTAGACGCGCAGACCCGTCGTGAATTTCTGGCCCGCAAGTGCGTCGCCTGAATTGCCCTGGAAGTAGGATTCGTGGCTGACCTGCATGGTCCACACGCTCGGCCCGTTGACGGCCAGCAGCAAATCGCCGTGCGTCTGCAGATGATGCGCGCGCGTATTCGGCGGGCAGGCGATGAACTCGACCGGCTTGGGATTTTTCACGTCACGAACGTCGATGACGGTGATGCCGTTGGAAAAGCCGTGCCCGATATAGGCATAACCCTTGTTGACCATGACCTGCACGCCGTCGCCGCGGCCGCCCTGGTCGGAATGGCTGATGAACTTGATGTTGTGCGACGCGACGGCGTTCATGGGTCATACTTCTCCCGAAGTCTCAACGTCCCGCACCCATCATACTCCAAATTCGCCATGCCCGGCTTCATCCCGGGCATCCACGTCTTTGCACGCGCGAGGCCAAAGACGTGGATGGCCGGGACAAGCCCGGCCATGACGCGCTATATTCATCAGTAGTCTCAAGGAAGAACCGATGGCCAACGGCAACGGAAAAGACGATCACGGTATCATCGCGGTCGACAAGATGGGCGGCAAGGTGCTGTTCCTTAATCCCGTCAGCCATGCAACCGAAGTGGTGATCGACGGCTTTCCCAGAACTGTCCACGAACTGCTCATCATCTCCGAAACCGGCATGGCGTACGTGCCGATCTTCGGCGACGGCGTCCACGGCCGCAATCCCAATCCGCAGCATCTGCTCTGCGTGTTCGACCTCCACAAGCGCGCGCATGTCGCCACCATCGACTTGCGTCCCTACATCGCGCCGCACACGCTCAAGCTCGGCCCCGACGGGCTGATCTACATCACCTGCGAGAACAGTGCGGCCGTCGTGGCGATTGACCCAAAGACCAACAAGGTGGTTGAAGCGATCGATTCCGGCTCGACCAACGGGCATCGGCTGATCATCGCGCCCGACGGCCAGCGTCTTTACACCGAGAATGAAGAAGATGGTACGGTCTCGGTCATCGACCTGCCGAAACGGAAACTCCTCGGCAAGATCGCGACGCCGCGTCCGCTGGCCGGCATCGCCATTTCGGCCGATGGCCGCACCGTCGTGGCGGTCGATGACGCCGAGCCGAAGCTCATTCTGATCGACACCGCAGCCGGCAAGGTGCGCGAGGAGCTCGTGCTCAAGGACGTGCCGAAGGCAGCGCAGATCGCCCGCTACGCGCCCGACAACAGCCTGATCGGAGTCACCAGCCTCAACAGCAACACCGTGAGCCTGATCGATCCGTCATTCCGCGAGCAAGCCGCGATCGCGGTCGGCAGCCAGCCGATGGACATGGCGTTCCACGGCGACGAACTGTTCGTCGCCTGCCAGGGCGACGGCTCCGTGCACGTCATCGACATCCCGAACAAACGCCACAAGACGAGCTTCCAGGCCGGCACCGGCTGCGAATTGATCGGGTTTTTCTGATCCGTCATTGCGAGGAGCGAAGCGACGAAGCAATCCAGGGCGGCGTCTCCGCGCTGGATTGCTTCGCTTCGCTCGCAATGACGACGCTTACGCGTGCGCCTTGCGCTGCGGATCGATGATCTTTTCCAGCTTGCCGAGCACGTGCATGCAGGGCAGCACCTGCGCGAGGCTCGCGTTCGGCTCGCGCTTTTCCTTGATGGCGGCGATGAATTCGCGGTCTTCGAGTTCGATGCCATCCATCGAGACGTCGACCTTGGAGACGTCGATCTTGTTGTCCTTGCCGTCGGACAGGTCGTCGTAGAACGCCTTGAAGGTGCCGTTGTCGCAGATGTAGCGGAAGAACGAGCCGAGCGGGCCGTCGTTGTTGAACGACAGCGACAGGGTGAGCACCGCGCCGGACGGGGTGCGCGCCACAATGCCCATGTCCATCGCGATGTTGAGCTGCGGATGGATCGGCCCCTGCACGGCGTAGCAATCGGAAATGTTCTCGCCCGCCTGATACTGGAACAGGTCGATGGTGTGCGCGGCGTGGTGCCAGAGCAAGTGGTCGGTCCAGCTGCGCGCGTTACCGGCCGCGTTGATGTTCTTTCGCCGGAAGAAATAGGTTTGCACATCCATCTGCTGGATTTTCAGCTCGCCCTTGACGATCTTCTTGTGGATGTACTGATGCGACGGATTGAAACGCCGCACGTGGCCGCCCATCGCGGTGACGCCGGTTTCCTTGGCGATCTTCACCAGCGCCTCGGCATCTTCGACCGAGTCCGTAACCGGAATTTCCACCAGCACATGCTTGCCGGCGCGCATCACCTGCTCGCCCTGGCGGAAATGCATCTTGGTCGGCGTGGTCAGGATCACCGCATCGGCGCGCTTGATGCCTTCGGAGAGTTCACCCGTGTAATGCGGGATGCCGTATTTCTTCGCCACCTGCGCGGTCGAATCCTGGTTGCCGCCGACCAGCGACGTGATCTCGACGTCAGGGATGCGCTTGAGCGCGTCGAGATGCTTTTGTCCAAATGCCCCCTGCCCGGCGACGCAAATTTTCATGATGACCTCTTAGACGAGACGATACAAACGCTTCGAGCCGCTGCCCGAAATCTGCAATTCAAGACCTAAAAAGTCTGCATAGGCCTTTCCATCATTCTTGTACGTTCCCCAACCCCCGTTGCCATCGATATCTTGCAACTCCACTTGCCATGCGCCGCCCGAACGACGCATCGCCTCAAGTTTTGCTCGATCCTTGGTGCCCTGAGCAGGCAGTCTGTTCAGCTTTCGCATGGATCACTCCGTAGCCAGCACTAGCTGCGAACCCGCTGCACTTTCGCCCGCGCCGCGGCGCGCTTGTGCTTCGCCGGGGCCGGCTTCTTGGCCGTACCGCGCTTGCGGTTCTCCAGAATAATGTGACCGACCGCGGTGTTCGAGGCCGGCACGGTATAGAAGCGGTAGAATTCGTCGACCTTGTCGTCGAGCGCGCCGCGCATGATGAGCCACATCACCATCTCGATGCCCTCGGCGCCGGCCTCGCGCATGTATTCGAGATGCGGAATCTTCACGAGCCGCTGCGGATCCTTCGACAGGTTATCGAGGAACGCCTTGTCCCATTTCGAGTTGATCAGCCCGGCGCGCGGCCCGGAAATCTGGTGCGACAGGCCGCCGGTGCCGAAGATCACGACGCGCAGGTCGTCCGGATAGGACTCCACCGCCTTCCTGATGGCGCGCCCGAGCATGAAGCAGCGGTGCCCGGTCGGCGGCGGATACATCACCACATTGACGGCGAGCGGAATCACCGGACACGGCCAGTGCGAATCCTTCTCGACCTTGCCGAACAGCAGGTTCATCGGCACCGTCATGCCGTGATCGACTTCCATCTTGTTGCAGATGGTGAGGTCGAATTCGTCGAGGATGACCGACTGCGCGATATGCGAGGCCAGCGCCGGATGCCCTTTGACCACCGGCACCGGGCGCGGGCCCCAGCCTTCGTCGGCCGGCGGGAATTCGGCGGCACAGCCAAGCGCGAAGGTCGGGATCAGGTCGACCGAGAATGCCGAGGCGTGATCGTTATAAACGATGATCGCGACATCGGGCTTGGTCTCCCGCATCCACTCCTGCGATTTCTCGAAGCCCGAGAACACCCGCTTCCAGTACGGCTCCTCGGTCTTGCCGTTGTCGAGCGCCGCGCCGATGGCGGGCACATGCGATGAACCTACGCCTGCAATGATTCTGGCCACGGCCTATTTCCGTTTCGCTGGTTTGCGTTTGACTGCTTTGGATTTGGATTTCGGCTTGCTTTTCGCCTTCGGCTTGGCGACGGCTTTCTTTTTCGCCGCCGGCTTTGCCGCGCTCTTCGATTCCCCGGCCGAAAGGAAGGGCGATGGCTTGTTCTTGCCGGTGCGCGAGCGATTGCCCTCCACCGAGCGGCCGCCGCCGAGCATCATGTCGGCGTAGTCTTGCTGGGTCGACCCCGTCATGGTCGCGGCCAGATGCTGGAACGAGTGGCCGTCGGTCGCGCCGAGCTTGGCGGTGAAATAGATGTTGCCGCCGAGTTCCAGCATGCGGTTGTAGTCGCGCTTGAGCACCGCGTCGGCCTGTTCCGGCGTCAGCTTGAATTTCTTCAGGTACTCCGCCTCGTTGGCCTTGAAGGCCCGGCGGTTCTCATCCTTCATCAGCGACATGCAGAACATGTTGATGCCGTAGCCCTCGCGCGAGCGTTCGGCGTCGAACACAAACGTGCCCGGGATGTCGTCATATTCGCGCTGTTCGCGGGCCATCGGCGTTACTCCCATCTGTCTTCACATATATACCGCAGGAAAGCTTGGCAACGTAGTGCGAGTTTCCGTCATGCCCGGCCTTGTGCCGGGCATCCACGCCTTGAACCGCCTAGCCAAAGACGTGGATGGCCGGGACGAGCCCGGCCATGACGAGCGCTGCAGCTTCGCACCGTTCCAATCAAGCCGCATCCTGCAGAATGTCCGCCAGACGTTCCGGCATATCGAGCATGACGTCGTGGCCGCAGGGAAGCTCATAAATGCGCCAATTCTTCGCGCGCGCGCTGGCGAGGCCCGCGTCGAAATACGGGTTCGCGTAAGCGGCGGCCCGGATGTAGGTCTTTTTGCCGATGCGGTCGCGCGCTCCGGTCAGCGTCAACGGCTGCACAAAGGTCTGGATCGGCTGCGGCGTGCATTGCGCGTCGACCCAGGCGCGATCCTGCTCGTTGACCTTGAACAGCGCGGCGCTGCGCGGCGGCATGGTGGTGGCGCCGGATCGCAACGCGGACTGCACCGGCTCGCGCATCGGCGGCGGATAGATGTCGAGCACGCCCTGGCCGTTCTCCGGCATGAAGGCATCGAGCATGACGAACGACCCGATCGCCTTTTCCATCTTCTCGGCAACGCCCGAAATCACCATGCCGCCGTAGGAGTGCCCGACCAGCACGACGTCCTTCAGTTCCTGCCACTTCATCTCGTTGGCGACGTCGAGGATGTGGGTGTCGACGTTGATCGACGGATTGAGCAGGTGCGAGCGCTCGCCCACCCCGGTCAGCGTCGGCGTGAACACCTCGTGGCCGTTCTTCGCCAACAGCCGCGCGACGCGCCGCCAGCACCATGCGCCATGCCAGGCGCCGTGTACGAGAACGAAGGTTGCCATGGGTGTGCTCCTCTGCTTGCGTCATTGCGAGCGAAGCGAAGCAATCCAGGTCGCTTGCGAAAGTTCGAGGCCGCCTGGATTGCTTCGTCGCTCCTCGCAATGACGGCCTAACTCCAATAAAGCCGCATCGGATTGTCAACGAGCAGCGCCTGCTGCAGCGCCGCGGTCGGCGCGATTTTCGGAATGGTATCGACGAGCACACCGTCGTCGGGCGCTTCCTTCGGCATGTTGGGATGCGGCCAGTCGGTGCCCCAGATGACGCGATCGGGAAACCGCTCGACGATGGCGCGGGCGAACGGCACCACATCATCGTAGGGCGGCCCGGTCACCGTGAAGCGCTCCGGACACGTCACCTTGGTGATCCAGGTCTTGTTGGCGTCGAGCGCCTTGAGCCAGTTCTGGAAATGCTTGCCGTCGACGCCCTCGTGCACATTCGGGCAGGCCATGTGATCGAACACCAGCGGCGTGGGAATTGATTTCAGGAACGAGCCCATTTCGTCGAGATCGGCGTGCTCGAAATAGATGTCGCAATTCCAGCCGAGTGGCGCGATACGCTTGGCGATCCGCAGCATCACGTCCTTCGGCGTCGAATCGACCAACCGCTTGATGAAGTTGAAACGCACGCCGCGGATGCCGGCGCGGTCGAGCGCCTTGAGTTCGTCGTCGCTGAAATTCTCGTCCAGGAAAGCGACGCCCTTGGCGCGGCCATTCGACGTCGTGAGCGCATCGACCAGCGCACGGTTGTCGGTGTCGTGGCAGGTGGCCTGGACGATCACCGCCTTGTCGAAGCCGAGGAAGTCGTGCAGGGCGAACAGCTTCTCCTTCGGGGCGTCGCACGGCGTGTATTTGCGCTTGGGAGCGAACGGAAATTTCGCCTCCGGGCCGAACACGTGGTTATGCGCATCCACCGCCCCCGCCGGCGGCTTGTATTTCGGCTTTGACGGATTGGGGTGGAACGGAACGTAACCAGGCGACATCGGCAAGGCTGCAACTCCATTTCGGTCAGTCGCGGATCGATAGGCGTGGCGTATAGAGCGCGGGAAGGTTCCGCAAGGGCACGAGGCAGATTGTCCGCGTGATCGCACCGCCAATCTCGAAGGAGTAGACTCCCCGCCCAACACAGCGCAGGACGTCGCTTCGCTCATTCGGGCGCAGCTTGCAGATTGAAGGATATCATCATGGCGGTTGGCTCCTGGTCTGACGCATTTACCGCGAGTCAGATAGCGGTGACCGGCGGCACCCAATACGTTCGTGTCGGCGGCAAGGGACCGGCGGTCCTGCTTCTTCATGGGTTTGGCGATACCGGCGACATGTGGGTGCCGCTCGCCGATGCACTGATGAAAGACCACACCGTCATCGTTCCTGACTTGCGCGGCATGGGGCTGTCGTCCCATCCCGAAGGCGGTTACGAAAAAGTCGCGCAGGCGCGTGACCTTGCCGCCATTCTGGATCAATTCAAGACCCAGGAAGTCGCCCTGGTCACCCACGACATCGGCAACATGGTGGGCTACGCTTTTGCGGCGCTGTTTCCGCAGCGCGTGACAAAGTGGGTCATGATGGACGCGCCGTTGCCCGGCATCGGCCACTGGGACGACCAACTGAAAAATCCGAAGACCTGGCACTTCAACTTCCGTGGCCCCGACGTCGAGCGGCTGGTTGCGGGACGTGAGCGAATTTTGCTCGACCGCTTCTACAACGAACTTTCAGCCAACCCGTCTCGCATCGACGAAGCGACGCGCGAGCATTACGCCGTGCTTTATGCGCGTCCGGGCGCCATCCACAACGCGCTGGGCGGACAGTTCGCCGCGTTCGCGCAGGACGCCATCGACAATCAACAACTTCTCGCCAAGGGTAAGCTGAAGATGCCGGTACTGGCCATCGGCGGCGATCATTCCTATGGGGCGCAGCTCGCAATCGAAGTCGGTTTTGCCGCCACGGATGTCCGCGCGGCAGCAATCAAGGATTCCGGACATTGGATCATGGAGGAACAGCCACAGCAGGCTATCGCCATCATCCTCGCGTTCCTCAAAGACGGCTAATCGTCCGCTGTACGACTACAACGGCGCCTAAATTCGCTCCATCGCCAGCGAGACGCCCTGGCCGACGCCGACGCACATGGTGGCGAGGGCGCGCTTGCCGCCGCGTTTCTCCAGGCCGTGCGCCGCGGTGAGCGCGAGGCGGGCGCCCGACATGCCGAGCGGATGGCCGAGCGCGATGGCGCCGCCATGCGGATTGACGTGCTCGGCATCCTCGGCAACGCCGAGCTGTCGCAGCACCGCAATGCCCTGCGAGGCGAACGCCTCGTTCAGCTCGATCAGATCGAAGTCGGTGATTTTCAGACCGAGCCGCTCCATCAGCTTCTTGGTCGATTGCACCGGGCCGATGCCCATGATGCGCGGCGGCACCGCGGCCGACGCCATGCCGAGAATTTTCGCACGCGGGACGAGGCCATGCGCCTTCACGGCGTCCTCGCTGGCAAGAATGAGCGCCGCGGCACCGTCGTTGATGCCCGAGGCGTTGCCGGCCGTGATGGTGCCGGGATTGCGCACGATCGGTTTGAGCTTCGCCAGGTCCTCAAGCGTGGTGCCGGGACGCAGGTGCTCGTCCTTGTCGACCGCGATCGGCCCCGCCTTGCCGCCCGGCGCCTGCACCGGCACGATTTCCTCGGCGAAAAAGCCGCTAGCTTGAGCCTTCGCGGCGCGCTGCTGCGAGCGCAGCGCGAACGCGTCCTGCTCCTTGCGGCCGACCTGAAACTCCTCGGCGACGTTCTCACCGGTCTCCGCCATCGAGTCGACGCCGTACTGCGCCTTGAGCAGCGGATTGATGAAGCGCCAGCCGAGCGTGGTGTCGAACACTTCGGCCTGGCGCGAATAGGCCTCGCCGGCCTTGCCCATGACGAACGGCGCGCGCGTCATCGATTCGACGCCGCCCGCAATGGCGAATTCCATCTCGCCTGAGCGGATCGCCCGCGCGGCATCGCCCACGGCGTTGAGCCCCGATGCGCACAGCCGGTTGACGGTGACGCCGGGAATGGACGCCGGCAGGCCGGCAAGCAGCAGCGCCATGCGGGCGACATTGCGGTTGTCCTCGCCCGACTGGTTGGCGCAGCCGAAGAACACCTCGTCGAGCCGTGACCAGTCGGCCTTCGGGTTGCGCTCAACCAGCGCCCGGAGCGGAACGGCGGCGAGATCGTCGGTGCGCACCTTGGCGAGGGCGCCGCCGTAGCGGCCGATTGGGGTGCGTGCCGCATCGCAGATGAACACATCGCGCATCGGGCTCTCCTCCTGGATTCCCGCTTGCGCGGGAATGAGCGGCCGTGTTTCCGGGCTATTTACGGGGCGTGCCCGACAGGGTCAAATGGCCCTTCCAACGACCGGGCGCACATGAACAAGGCGAATTCCAACAAGGGCTTTCCCAAGCTGCCTGCCACGCTGCGCGCCGAGCGGCGCGGCAAGGTGGCGGTGCTCACGCTGATGCGCGCCCAAAAGCGCAACGCGCTCGACGATCCGACCGTGGCCGGGATAGAGGCGTTCTTCTCAGGCCTGCCGGACGGCATCGGCGCGGTCGTGCTCAACGGCGACGGCGAGCATTTTTCGGCCGGCCTCGATCTGTCCGAACTGTCGGAACGCGACGTCCGCGCCGGCATCGAGCATTCGCGCTCCTGGCACCGCGCCTTCCAGCATATCGAGTTCGGCAAGGCGCCGGTCGTCGCCGCACTGCACGGCGCGGTGATCGGCGGCGGGCTCGAGCTTGCGGCCGCCGCCCATGTGCGCGTCGCGGAGCGTTCGGCGTTCTACGCGCTGCCCGAAGGCAGCCGCGGCATCTATGTGGGCGGCGGCGCCTCGGTGCGGCTGCCGGCCCTGATCGGCACCTCGCGCGTGATGGAGATGATGCTGACCGGGCGCACGCTCAATGCCGAGGAAGGCCACGCCATCGGCCTGTCGCATCATCTGGTCGAGAACGGCAAAGGTTTTGCGACTGCGCTCGAACTCGCCGAACGCATCGCCGGCAACGCGCCGTTCACCAATTTCGCGGCGACGCATCTGCTGCCGCGCATCGCGCAGAGCGATCCGGCCGCCGGTTATGCCACCGAGGCGCTCGCCGCCGCCATCGCGCAGGGCGAGCCGGAGGCCAAGGCGCGGCTCAAAGCGTTTCTGGAAAAGCGCGGGCCGAAGGTGGCGCGCAAATGAGAGCGGCGACGCAAAGTTTGCCGCCACTGCGGCCGGTGAAACTCGGCCCGGCCGACGTGACCGTCGAACGCCGTAGCGACGGCGCGATCCTGCTGCGCTCGCCGCATCAATTGCCGCCCTACCCGCGCAATCTGACGGAGCGTCTGGTGCATTGGGCGCACGCCGCACCCGACCGCGTGTTCCTCGCGCAGCGCGACGCGGCCGGCGCGTGGCGCACGCTGAGCTACGCGCAGGTCTACGCACAGGTGCGCGCCATCGCGGCGGCGCTGCTGACCCGCGATCTTTCGGCCGAGCGGCCGATCGCGATTCTGTCCGGCAACGACCTGGAGCATGCGCTGCTCGGACTCGCCGCGATGCACGTGGGTATTCCGTATGCGCCGATTTCGGTGCCGTATTCGCTGCTGTCGCAGGATTTCCAAAAACTCAAAGCCATCATCGACATCCTCACGCCAGGTTTGGTGTTTGCAGCGAATGGCGCGGCGTTCGCACGCGCGGTCGCAGCGTCGCTGCCAGACGGTATCGAAATCGTGGTTACGGCCAATCCGCCGCCGGACCGCGCAGCGACGCTGTTTGCCGACCTCGTCGCCACGCCGCCGACCGCGGCCGTCGAAGCCGCGCACGCCAAGGTCGGTCCCGAAACCATCGCGAAAATTCTCTTCACCTCCGGCTCGACCGGCCAGCCGAAGGGCGTGATCAACACGCAACTGATGCTGTGCGCCAACCAGTCGATGATCCGCTGCGGCATGCCGTTCATCGCCGACGAGCCGCCGGTGCTGGTCGATTGGCCGCCGTGGAATCACACCTTCGGCGGCAACCACGATTTCGGCATGGTGCTCGACAACGGCGGCTCGTTCTACATCGACGAGGGCAAGCCGCTGCCTGGCGCCATCGAAGCGACCGTGCGCAACCTGCGCGACGTCGGGCCGACAATTCATCTCAACGTGCCGAAGGGCTTCGAGATGCTGCTGCCGTATCTGCGCGACGACGCGGCGCTGCGGCGGACCTTCTTCAGCCGGATGAAGGTGCTGTTCTATGCCGGCGCCCTGCTGGCGCAGCACGTGCGCGACGAATTGCAGGAACTGGCGGTCGCCACCACGGGCGAGCGCATCATTTTTCTCTCAAGCCTCGGTTCGACCGAGACCGCGCCCGCCGCGCTCGCCTGCAGCTGGGAGTCGGAGCGCACCGGCAACATCGGCCTGCCGCTGCCGGGCGTCGAGCTGAAACTCGTGCCGCGCGACGGCAAGTATGACGCACGCCTCAAGGGGCCGAACATCACGCCCGGTTACTGGCGCTCGCCCGATCTCACCGCGGCCGCATTCGACGACGAAGGGTTTTACATGATCGGCGACGCGCTCAAATTCGCCGATCCTGACGACCCGGCGAAGGGCTTGCTGTTCGACGGCCGACTGGCGGAAGACTTCAAGCTCGCGACCGGCACCTGGGTCAGTGTCGGGCCGCTGCGCACCGCAGTGATCGCACATTGCGCGCCGCTCATTCGCGACGTGGTGCTGGCCGGCGCCGAGCGCGACGAGGTCACGGCTTTGGTGTTCCCCGACTTCGGCGCCTGCCGCGCGCTCGCGCCCGAGCTGCCGAAGGATGCGCCGGCCGCCGCTGTGCTGGCGGCGCCGCGGGTCGCGGCGGAATTCACCCGCCTGTTCGGCGAACTCGCCGCGCCGGGACGCGGCACCTCCGCCCGCATCGTGCGCGCGCTGCTGCTTGCCGAACCGCCCTCGCTCGACCGCGGCGAGATGACCGACAAGGGCTCGATCAACCAGCGCGCGGTGCTTGCGCATCGCTCGGCTTTGGTCGAAGAGCTTTACGCCGATCCGCCGCCGCCGCACGTGATTGTGGCGCGGGCCGCCCAACCTAAAAGCAAAGCGAGCTAGAGAAATGGACATCAAAGGACATGCCGCCATCGTCACCGGCGGCGCTTCGGGGCTCGGCGCCGCCACGGCGCGCATGCTGGCCGCCGCCGGCGCCAAGGTGGCGTTGTTCGACGTCAATCAGAAGGCCGCCGCCGAAGTCGCGATCGACATCAACGGTATCGCCATCGCCTGCGATGTAACGAACAGCGAACAGACGGAAAAAGCATTCGCCAAGGCGGCGGCCGATCACGGCACGGCCCGCATCCTGATCAATTGCGCCGGCGTCGGACCGGCCAAACGCATCGTCGGCCGCGACGGACCGATGCCACTCGACGAGTTCGCACGCGTCATCTCGATCAATCTGATCGGCACGTTCAACGCCATGCGGCTTGCCGCCGCCGCGATGCAGTCGGTGTCGCCGCTCGATGAGGGCGAGCGCGGCGTCATCATCTGCACCGCATCGGTCGCCGCCTACGAGGGCCAGATCGGCCAGGCCGCGTACGCGGCGTCGAAGGGCGGCGTGGTCGGGCTGATCATGCCGGCGGCGCGCGAGTTCGCGCAGTTCGGCATCCGCGTCAACGGCATCGCGCCGGGGATTTTCTCGACCCCGATGCTGCACGCGCTGCCGGAAGCCGCACAGCAGAGCCTCGCCGCGTCGGTGCCGTTTCCGAAACTGCTCGGCCAGCCGCCCCAATATGCGGCGCTGGTGCGCCACATCATCGAGAACCGCTATCTCAACGGCGAAACCATCCGCATCGACGGCGCGCTGCGCATGGCGCCGCGGTAGGCGAAGCGCTCATCGACATGTTCTCCAACACCCGAACCACGCGCATCGAGTGGGGTGACTGCGATCCCGCCGGTATTATTTTCTATGGGCGGTATTTCGAGATTTTCGATGTATCGACCACGATGCTGATCGAGCGCGCGCTCGGCATGAAGAAGACCGCGTATCTGAAGGCCTACGATTTCCTCGGCCACCCGCTGGGGGAAACGCGTGGCCGCTTTCTGCGGCCGACGCGGTTCGGCGACGAGGTTTCGATCGAAACCACGGTAGTCGCCTGCGGCCGGTCGAGCATCAAGATCGAGCACCGGCTGTCGCTCGACGGCACGCTCTCGGTCGAGGGCTTCGAGACGCGCATCTGGGTGGGCCGCGACCCAACCGATCCAGCGCGCATGAAATCGCAGCCGATTCCCGCGGATGTCGTCGCGAAGCTGACGGCTTCAGTTCCGTCATCCTGAGCTCTCATCCGTCATTGCGAGGAGCGGAGCGACGAAGCAACCCAGCCCTTTCGCGCCGCCTGGATTGCTTGGCTTCGCTCGCAACGACGGTGGGGTGACGGACCAAAATCACAGTGCTAGAAGCCTCCCCACCACAAGGAGAAACCGCCCATGCGCATCGACGCGTACACCCACTTTTTCCCGAAAAAATTCTTCGACAAGCTCAACGAAGTCGCCGGCGACTACAAGGACATGGGCAAGCGCATCCGCTCGCTGCCGGCGCTGTTCGATCTCGATGTCCGCAAGAAGATCGTCGACGGGCACAAGGATTATCAGCAGATTTTGTCCTACCCGCAGCCGCCAATCGAGAAATTCGCCAAGTCGCCGGCCGACATCGACGAGTTCTGCAAGATCATCAATGACGGCTTCGTCGAGCTGTGCGCCAAGGAGAAGGATCATTTCCCGGGATGGGTGGCCCAGGTGTCGCTCGCAGCGCGCGACGCGGGCGTCGCCGAAGCCGAACGCGCGATCAAGAACGGTGCGCTCGGCGTGCAGATCTACACCAACGTCGCCGGCAAACCGCTCGACCGGCCGGAATACGCGCCATTCTGGAAGAAGATGAACGAGCTGGGTGCGCCGATCTGGCTGCATCCGGCGCGCGGCGCCGAGACGCCGGATTATCCCGAGGTCGAAGACAAATCGCTCTATGAAATCTGGTGGACGCTCGGCTGGTCGTACGAGACGAGCTGCGCACAGTTGCGGCTGATCTATTCGAAGATCATGGACAACCATCCCAATCTGAAAATCATCACCCACCATTTCGGCGGCATCTCGCCGATGCTGGAAGGCCGGCTCGGCCCCGGCAACGACGTGATGGGCAATCGCACCACCGATCAGGATTACGTGGGCTTGCGCAAGAGCCTGAAGAAGCGGCCGCTCGACTATTTCAAGCAAGACTTCTGGGCCGACACCGCGGCGTTCACCGCCATCCCGGCCACCAAGGCCGGCATGGAGTTCTATCCGATCGACAAGATCGTATTTGCCTCCGACTGCCCGTTCGATCCGGAAGGCGGCACCATGTTCCCGCGCGAGACGCTGAAGATCATGGATTCGCTGAACATGGACAAGGCGACCGCCGACAAGGTTTATTACAAGAATCTCGAAGCGGTCACCGGCAAGAAGCTGGTGAAGTAATAACTCCCTCTCCCCGCACGCGGGGAGAGGGAGTTACGAAAGCCCCGCCACCTTCACTGCATCAATGTGATCCTGTAGGATGCGCGGCATCTGCTCCGGCGGTGTGCGGCCGAAGCCGCAGTAGGCGGCGAGGCCGAAATCGGGAAGAACCTTGCGAGCCGCGGCGACGCGCGCCTTCAGCGTCGCCATGGTGTGGATCGCGCCCAGATAGACGCGCGCGCCTTTTGCATCGAGCGACGAGAGCGGCGCGTAGAACGCATCGTCGGTGCGGTCGAGCGTCGGAATATGAATCCAGTCGATGCGGCGGTTTATACCGGCATTGGCGGCGTTGATCAGCTCGACCGGCTTGCCGAGATCGTCCGGCGCGAAGGCCGGCCAGCCGCCGAACGTGCCGAAGCAATAATGAAAGCCGAGCGCGACGTCGTCGGGGACAATGTTCGACAGCCGCGCGATCGGCGGCACGTGGGTCGCGACTTCAAGCTCGGACGGGACGGCCTTGCCGGCGCCGCACACTGCCTGGAGTTCCCAGGCGCAATCCCACTGAATGGCGAGGTCGCGATGCGGAATTTTGTCGACGATGACGGCGACCTCGGCCGCCAGCGCCGCTTCGAATCCCGGCCGCACGCGCGGCAGATCGGCCGGATCGGGAAAATACAGCGGCCGGATCACGCTGTGGACCATCGGGATTGAAATCTGGAAGCGCATGCCGTCCGGCAGAACTCCCTTCTCGCGCAGCGTGCGGAACACGAAATACGAATTGACGGCGTCGCGCGCATAGCCGAGCCGCGAGCCTGGATTGCCGAAGCGCACCCGCTCGATGCCGGGCTTGACTTTGAACTGCCAGGAATCGTCGCGGCCGCGCGGCAACAGCTGCTCGACGCCGTCGATCGGCTTCGGCCGCCGGACGGTGTCGAGGTCGAGATGGCCGTTGAAAATCTGATAGCCGAGCCAATTCACCCAGGAACGGCGCTCGCCGACCTCACCGTCCGGAACTGCCGGAAGGAAGCGGCCCAGCGTTCCGCCGAAGGTCCGCATCACGTCTTCGACGCTGTCGAGTGGCACGCTGCCCACAAGCAGAAGGCTATTTCCCATTTTCTTAAGGCCCTTTCAGTCGCGTTTTTTGCTAGCGTCCGCCGCCATGGACGCCGTTCGCCCCATCATGCCCGACGAATCTGCCGCCGCAACCGAAACTGCGGCGCGCGTCACTCCCGTGGCGCCCGTCGACGGCGTGCGCGTGACTCCCATGATGGAGCAGTACATCGAGATCAAGGCCGCCAATCCGGATTGTCTGTTGTTCTACCGGATGGGCGATTTCTACGAGATGTTCTTCGACGACGCCGAAACTGCCTCGCGCGCGCTCGGCATCGTACTGACCAAGCGCGGCAAGCATCAGGGACTCGATATTCCGATGTGCGGCGTGCCGATCGAGCGCGCCGACGAATATCTGCACCGGCTGATCGCGCTCGGTCATCGCGTCGCGGTGTGCGAGCAGCTCGAGGACCCGGCCGAGGCGAAGAAGCGCGGCAACAAGAGCGTGGTGCGCCGTGACGTGGTGCGGCTGGTGACGCCCGGCACCTTGACCGAGGATTCGCTGCTCGACGCGCGGCGCAACAACTATCTCGTCGCGCTGGCAAGGAGCCGCGCTTCGTCGAGCGAGGACCGCTTCGCACTGTCCTGGATCGACATTTCGACCGGCGAGTTCCGCGTCGCCGAATGCGAGCGCGGCGCGTTGTCGGCCGAGATCGCCCGCATCGAGCCGGGCGAGATCATCGTCTCGGACGCGCTCTATGCCGACGCCGAGTTGGCGCCCTATCTGCGCTCGCTGCCGGCGCTCACCCCGTTGCCCCGCGATTTGTTCGACGGCGCGACGGCAGAGCGTCGGCTCGCCTCCTATTTCGCGGTGGCGACCACCGAGGCGTTCGGCTCCTTCTCGCGCGTCGAGCTGACTGCCGCCGCAGCGGTCGTCACCTACGTGGAGCGTACGCAGATCGGCAAGCGCCCGCCGTTGTCGCCGCCGGTGCGCGAGCGCGCGGGCGCCACACTGTCGATCGACCCGGCGACGCGCGCCAATCTCGAACTGTCCCGCACGCTCGCGGGCGAGCGGCGCGGCTCTTTGCTTGCCTCCATCGACCGCACGGTGACGGCAGCAGGCTCGCGCGCGCTGGCGCAGCGGCTGTCCGCGCCGCTCACCGATCCGGCGGAGATCGCGCACCGGCTCGATGCGGTGGCGACATTCGTTGCCGATAGCGCCGCATGCGGCGCGCTACGAAAGACTCTCAAGGCCGTGCCCGACCTGCAGCGCGCGCTGTCACGCATCGTCATCGGCCGCGGCGGGCCGCGCGATCTCGCCGCTATCCGCGATGGCATTGTCGCCGGCGTGGAATTTTCCGGCGAACTCTCGGCGCTTGCACGGCATGGCGCCAATTTGCCGCGCGATCTTGCGCAGGCGGCCGTGGGTTTGCGCCGCCCCGATCCGACGCTCGCCACTGAACTGCAACGCGCGCTGGCCGATGAGCTGCCGGCCTATCGCCGCGATGGCGGCTTCGTGCGCGCGGGCTACGAGCCGGCGCTGGATGAAGCGCGCGCGCTGCGCGACGAGTCGCGCCGCGTCATCGCCGCCTTGCAGGTGCGCTACGCCGAAATGAGCGGTATCCGCTCGCTGAAGATCAAGCACAACAACGTGCTTGGCTATTTCGTCGACGTCACCGCGCAGAACGGCGACAAACTGATGAGCGCGCCGCTCAATGCGACCTTCATTCACCGCCAGACCACCGCCGGCCAGGTGCGCTTCACCACCACCGAGCTCGGCGAACTGGAAGCCAAGATCGCCAGCGCCGCCGATCGCGCGCTGGCGCTCGAGCTTGAGATTTTCGATCGCCTCGCCACCGCCGTGACGGCGGCGAGCGCCGCCATCAAGGATGCGGCCGACGCGCTCGCCGCGATCGATGTGGCGACCGCGCTCGCCAGCCTCGCGGTCGAACGCGATTACGTGCGGCCGGAAGTCGACGGCAGTCTGGCGTTCGCGATCACCGGCGGGCGTCATCCGGTTGTCGAGCAATCGCTCGGCGGCGGCTCGCCCTTCATCGCCAACGATTGCGATCTGTCAGGCGGGCGCATCTGGCTTGTCACCGGCCCCAACATGGCGGGCAAGTCGACCTTCCTGCGCCAGAACGCGCTTATCGCCGTGCTCGCCCAGATGGGCAGCTACGTGCCGGCGCGCGCCGCGCATATCGGCGTGGTCGACCGGCTGTTCTCGCGCGTCGGCGCCGCCGACGATCTCGCCCGCGGCCGCTCAACCTTCATGGTCGAGATGGTCGAGACCGCCGCGATCCTCAATCAGGCGGGCGAGCGGGCGCTGGTGATCCTCGATGAGATCGGCCGCGGCACCGCGACCTTCGACGGCCTCTCCATCGCCTGGGCGGCGATCGAGCATCTGCACGAGCAGAATCGCTGCCGCGCGCTGTTCGCCACGCACTTTCACGAGATGACGGCGCTGGCGCAAGAGCTGCCGCGGCTGCACAACGCCACGATGCGCGTGAAGGAATGGCAGGGCGAAGTCGTGTTTCTGCACGAAGTCGTCGCCGGCGCCGCCGACCGCTCCTACGGCATCCAGGTGGCGAAGCTCGCCGGCCTGCCGCCCGCGGTGATCGAACGCGCCAAGCTCGTGCTGGCGCAACTCGAAGCGCAGGACCGCACCTCGCCGGCGCACCGGCTGATCGACGACCTGCCGCTGTTCGCCGCCGCCCGGCCCGCAGCGCCACCGCCGGAGCGCGACGCCGCGCCGACCGCCGTGATCGAAGCGCTCGCCGCGCTCCACCCCGACGAACTGACGCCACGCGAGGCGCTCGAGGCGCTTTATGCGCTGAAGGCGAAAGTTGCGAAGACGAAGTCGTAGCCTCAGTCACTCGGTTTCCGAAGTTGTCTGAGCATTTTGATTGCCAGTTCCTCTACAGTGAGAAAATCGACCAAAATCTGTAGATGGAAGCGAATTGTGCCCGTAGCCTCGTTGAGAGAATGGGTCATAAGCGGCTGAAAAACATAAAGTCGCATTTGTTCTTCCAGCAGATTTTCATATTCGATCGAATCGAACCTTGTGACTGCTTCATTTATTCGTCGTTGTAAATCGTTGTAGGCATCGGCATCCTTCGGGCGGACGCTCCCTGGTGGGATGTACGGTGGGATTCTATGTCCTAGGGCGTGTCTGAATTCTGCGAGGTAACCGAGCCACCCGTCACGTGTTTGAAGAAAATTTTGTAAGTCAGGCGAGAAGGACTCCCTGACTTTGGCATTTTGCTTTCGGAGACCAACTTCGTTCCGCCTTAATCCCTTTTCTAATTCGCGCTCGTGCACCCAAATCCACGCCAGATTGTCAACGCATCCATAGGCGTTTGCATAGAACGCCTGCAAGTTGATCGTAGCATCGTGCAATCTATCTTTTCTAGGCACTCTTACAGTTCCGGCCGGAACGACCTTGAATAGGTTTTGTATGCAGCGGTTCAGTATCTGAATACGGCGAGCAAATCCGTGTCGCGCATATTCGGTTGCCTTTGCGTTAGAAAATTTAAAGCCAACAAATTGCATGAGCAGATTATCGGTCCTGCCCTGTATTTCGCGCCGTCTCTCTCGAATCTTCTCCAGGTCCCTCTTGCTGTAATAGCGTGGTAAAGCCATCTGCAATCTCCGTAGGACCGTTCGGACCAACGGCTCATACCAGGAAGTGGCCCCCAGCTACGCGTTCTCCGCGCCACCCACAGCACGCCGCTCCAGGCGATGCACACGCAAAACCGGCCAAACGCCGAGCGGCGCGGCCAGAAGGTGCATGGCGAGAAAGCCGAGCCACAATCCGTTGAGCGCGTTCCGCAATTTGCTCCTTCACGCTGCGCGCGGACTGAACACGATTCGACCGACCTCGCCCGCCCTGCGGCGCGGCCGGGTGGTGATTTCTACGTCCTGGCCAAAAGCGGTCAGCATACGCATCAGCTTGGCTTCCGAATATCCGCGGAATTGGCCACGCAGAATGCGGGACAGATCGGCTTGACCGATCCCGATCAGTCCGGCCGCCGCGGTTTGGGTGAGCTTTCGCTCGGCGATCAGTCGGCGCAGTTCGATCACGATGGTGGATTTCAGCAGCATCTCCTCGGCATCGGGCAAGCCGAGATCGGCAAAGACATTGCCGCTGCCAACGTGCACTTTCGCCCGGCGTTTGGTCATGGCGTCGCTTCCTTTTTCCGGCGCGTGCGGTAGTCCTCCTCGGCGTCCCGCAAACGCGATTTGATGAGTTCGACGGTCTGATGTGGCGTAGCAATGCCTTTCTTGGATTTCTTCTGAAAGGCATGGAGCACGTAAACCACGCCGCCGAAGCGAACGGTGTAGACGGCCCGGTAGGTGCTTCCGTCGAAATCCTCCAAGACTTCAAGGACACTACGGCCGCCAAAGCCTTTCAGGGCCTTCACCGACTCTGCCTCACCGCCGCATTGTGCGGTGTGAAGTGCATGACCGATGCTGCCCTTCACTTTGTCGGGAAAGGCTTTCAGCTCCCGCCGGCTTGAACCCACGAACAGGCACGGCTTGAGGGGGCGCTGGGTCGGGTTCACTCGCCTTTTATGGTGATATTACCATAAGTCGTCAAGGGCCACGTTGCCGGGAAAACGAGAGGGAAAGCCTTTCGCAGCGAGCCGCTACCTCGACCCCGGCTTTCGCTCCGCTCAAGCTGGGCTACGCTTTCTCCGCACCACCCACAGCACGCCGCTCCAGGCGATGCACACGCACAGCCCGAGGCCATAGGCCGGCCAGACGCCGAGCGGCGCGACCAGAAAGTGCATCGCGAGGAAGCCGAGCCACAGGCCGTTGAGCGCGATCTGGGCGTGGGCGAACATGCTGGCCGAGACACGGCCGCCAACGCGCAATTGCAGGATGACGGCCGAGCACGCCATCACGATCGGAAACACCGCGAACATGCCGGAGGCGAACGAGCCGATGCGGGTGCTGATCGAGGTGACGATGACAACCACGATGGCGGCGGAGATCGCGCGCACCGGAATGTCCCAGGCGGTCCGCATGAACTTTGCAGGCGGACCCGAGGTGCGATAGCGCCAGCTCAGCGGCACGGTCAGACCAAACACCGCCACGTTGAGCACGAAGGCGGTCAACGGCGTCCAGGCGACGGCGCGCAATGCCGCCGCCGCCGCGAAGAAGACAATGATGGCGAGACCGACGCTGACCACCACGCCACGGCGCTGCGCCAGCACCGTGTAGATCAGCGCGAAGACCGACACCGCGCTGACCGCCGCGGCACTGCCGACGGCACCGGCGGCAATGAAAGCCGGCGGGTGCTCGAACGCCAGAATAATGTAGGCGGCGCCGGCGGCGGTCGGCAGCGCCGCGATCAGCGCGCCGATGAACGGGCCGGTCCGCTCGACCGTGATCGAGATGACGACGACGATGAAGGCCGTCAGCGCCATCTTGAGCGCGAGATCGACCAGAAAGAGCATTTCAGGGGACATGGCAGTTCTTCGGCAGAGGGACGGATGGGCGATGGAGGCGAAACAAGTCCGGGCAACGCGTCACTTCTTGCGCGTTACCTTCTTCTCCATCAGCTCAAGCCGATTGCCGAAAGGGTCGGCGACGTAGAAACGGTGGTAGCCGGAAAGCGGCTCGTCCTCGTAGGGCGCAAAGCCCGCCCGTTCGAGGCGCGCGCGCAAACCGCCGAGGTCGCGCACCAGGAATGCCGGGTGCGCCTTCTTGGCCGGACGGAAATCGCCTTCGACGCCGAGATGCAATTGCTGGGTTCCTAGCGCGAACCACACGCCGCCGCGCACCGCCAGATTGGCGGGCTTTGTCAGCTCTGGCAAGCCGAGAATATCGCCGTAGAACGCGCGCGCCTCCGCCTCGCGGCCGGCCGGCATCGCGACTTGCAGATGATCGAGCGCGACGACGCCACTCATGCTCCGGCGGGGCCCTCCTGGGCAGTATCGGCCGCAGGGTATAGACAACGCGGGACGGGCGACAGTGGACGAATTCGAAAAAGCAAGTCTTTGAACTTGCTGCCTTTGAACTTGCCGCCTTTGAACTTGCCGCCTTTGAACTTGGGGCCTGCGGAATTATCTTCCTCATGGCCAGCGCGCCCCGGTTGGCCCCGCCAGCCTGCCGCGCACGGTGACACAGGGCGGCCGCTCCGCTAGCGTGACAATCATGCTTGATGTTGACCGTTCCGACCGCGCCCGCGCCGAACTGATCGACAGCGCGGGGATTGCCGCCGAGCTTGCGAGCCTGGCCGAGACCTATGCGGGGCGCGAGCGCGAACTGCGCACCGCGGTGGCGCAGCGCCTCAAGACCGCGCTCACCGCCGCGCGCGCCCACGCCGAACAGCTTTTGCTCAAGGACCGCCACGGCCGGCGCTGCGCCGAACGGCTGTGCGAGGCACACGACACCATCATCCGCGTCCTGTTCGAGTTCGTCACCACCACGCTCTATCCGACGCAGGTGCCGTCCGAGGCCGAACAGATGACCGTGGTGGCGACCGGCGGCTACGGCCGCGGCCTGATGGCGCCGGGCTCCGACATCGATCTGTTGTTCCTGCTGCCCTACAAACAAACCGCCTGGGGCGAACAGGTCGCCGAGGCCCTGCTCTACTGCCTGTGGGACATGGGCCTCAAAGTCGGCCACGCCACGCGTTCGGTCGCCGAGTGCATCCGCCAGGCCAAGGCCGACATGACGATCCGCACGGCTTTGCTGGAGTCGCGCTATCTGTTCGGCGAAGCCAGGCTGTTCGACGAGCTGACGACGCGCTTCGACAAGGAAGTGGTGGCCGGCACCGCGCCCGAATTCGTCGCCGCCAAGCTCGCCGAACGCGAGGAGCGCCACCGCCGCGCCGGCCAGTCGCGCTATCTGGTCGAGCCCAACGTCAAGGACAGCAAGGGCGGCCTGCGCGACCTGCACACGCTGTTCTGGATCGCCAAATACGTCTACCGCGTGAGCGAGCCCGAGGAATTCGTCGATCGCGGCGTGTTCACGGCCGAGGAGTTCAGGCTGTTCCGCCGCTGCGAGGATTTCCTCTGGTCGGTCCGCTGCAACATGCATTTCGTCGCCGGCCGCGCCGAGGAGCGGCTGTCGTTCGACTTCCAGCGCGAGATCGCGGTCCGGCTCGGCTACACCGAGCATCCCGGCCTGCAGGACGTCGAGCGCTTCATGAAGCACTACTTTCTCACCGCCAAGCACGTCGGCGATCTGACCGCGATCCTGTGCGCCGGCCTGGAAGAGCGGCAGGCCAAGCCCGCGCCGGTGCTCAGCCGCTTCATCGCCCGGCTGCGCCCGGCCAGGAGCCGCCGCACGCTCAGCGAGTCCGACGATTTCGTCGTCGACATCAACCGCATCAACATCGCGCGGCCGGACGTGTTCGCCCGCGATCCGGTGAACCTGATCCGGCTGTTTCACCTCGCCCAGAAGCACAATCTCGCGCTGCATCCCGAGGCCATGCGGATCGCGACGCGCTCGCTCAAGCTGATCGACAAGCGCGTGCGTCACGATCCCGAGGCCAACCGGCTGTTTCTCGAAATCCTGACCTCGAAGAACGACGCCGAGACCGTGCTGCGGCGCATGAACGAAGCCGGCGTGCTCGGCGAGTTCGTCCACGCCTTCGGCCGCATCGTCGCGATGATGCAGTTCAACATGTACCACCACTATACGGTGGACGAGCATCTGATCCGCTGCATCGGCGAACTCGCCGCCATCGAGCGCGGCGAGAATCCCGCGCTGGCCTTCGCCAGCGAGCTGATGCGCACCATCCAGCCGCAGCACCGCGCCGTGCTTTACGTGACGATGTTCCTGCACGACATCGCCAAAGGGCGGATCGAGGATCATTCGATCGCCGGCGCCCGCATCGCGCGGCGCATCTGTCCGCGGCTCGGCTTTTCGGCGGCCGACACCGACCTGATCGCGTGGCTGATCGAGGTCCACCTCGTCATGTCGACGGTGGCGCAGTCGCGCGACCTGTCCGACCGCAAGACCATCGAGAATTTCGCCGGCGTGGTGCAATCCCTCGAACGAATGAAGCTTCTCACCATCATCACCACCGCCGACATCCGCGCGGTCGGGCCCGGCGTGTGGAACGGCTGGAAGGCGCAGCTCCTGCGCACGCTCTATTACGAGACCGAGCCGGCGCTGACCGGCGGCTTCTCCGAGGTCAATCGCGCGCAGCGCGTCGAGGCCGCCCAGGCCGAGCTGCGCCGCGAGCTCGCCGACTGGCCGGAAGCGATGCGCGAGGCCTATATCGCGCGCCACTATCCGGCCTACTGGCTCAAGGTCGATCTGGCGCATCAGGGCGCGCATGCGCGCTTCGTGCGCGGCGCCGAGGCGGCCAGCCAGCGGCTCGCCACCAGCGTCGGTTTCGACGCGGCGCGCGGCGTCACCGAGCTGACGATCTTCACGCCCGACCATCCGTGGCTGTTGTCGATCATCGCCGGCGCCTGCGCGCTGACCGGCGCCAACATCGTCGACGCGCAGATCTACACCACGACCGACGGGCTGGCGCTCGACACCATCTCGATCACGCGCGAATTCGACCGCGACGACGACGAGGCGCGCCGCGCCGCGCGCATCGGCGAACTGATCGAGAAGGCGCTGCGCGGCGAGATCAAGCTGCCGGACGCGGTGCCCAAGCGCGCGCCGCCGAAGGGCCGGCTCAAGGCCTTCGCGGTCGAGCCGGAAATCTCGATCAACAATCAATGGTCGGCGCGCTACACCGTGGTCGAAGTCACCGGCCTCGACCGGCCCGGCCTGCTCTACGAACTGACCTCGGCGCTGTCCAAGCTCAACCTCAACATCGCCTCGGCCCACGTGGCGACATTCGGCGAGCGCGTCGTCGACGTGTTCTACGTCACCGACCTCACCGGCGCGCAGATCACAGCCCCAACCCGCCAGGCCGCCATCAAGCGGCCGCTGCTCGCGCTGTTCGCACCGCCGGCGGGGGAGGCGAAGGTTGCGGCGGGGTGAGAACCCTTCTCCTTCTCCCCGCACGCGGGGAGAAGGTCGGGATGAGGGGGCGTTGCCGCCAGGCTGAGAATGGCGGAAAGGCCCCCACCCTCCGCACTTCGCGTGCTTGACGTTTATATCAGTTTTGATATACACAGTGTGTGAAACCGATCGAATTTATCGGCGACTTGTTGGCGCGGTTGCGGGATTTTCCGCCAATCGCACGCCGCGCCGCGGGCTATCAGCTCGATCGGGTTCAGCACGGCCTCGAGCCGGACGATTGGAAACCGATCAAGGCCGTCGGTCAGGGAGTTCGCGAATTGCGTATTCGCGACCGGGCCGGGGCGTTTCGCGTGATCTATCTGGCGGCGTTGTCGGACCGCATCGTCGTGCTGCACGCGTTCCAGAAGAAAACGCAGCGAACCGCGAAACACGATATCGAACTGGCGGCCAAACGATTACGCGAGCTGCAGAAGGATTGAGGCCATGGCAAAACAAAAGTTCGCCAGCGTCTGGAATGCGATCGAAGATACCGCGGCGGAAGCAGCCAACATGCGCGCCCGTTCGGAGCTGATGATCGCCTTGCGAACGAAAGTCGATGGCTGGCAGGTCAATCAGACCGAAGCCGCGCGCAGACTTGGACTGACGCAGCCACGCCTGAACGATCTGATGCGCGGCCGCATCGACAAGTTCAGCCTCGATGCGCTCGTCAATCTCGCCGCGCCAGCCGGCCTCGTGGTGCGCCTGCAAATCCGCAAGGCCGCGTGATCCGGCGAATGAACGTGTGGGCACGGCGCTGCACGCCTTTGCCCACCCTACGCTTGCTTAGGTCATCCTGGGCTCAACACCGGTATTCCGTCATAGGTGGCGTAGGAGTACTGGACGTGCTTGTAGCGTCTTTGGTTTTCCGGAAGTTGCATTAGGCCAAGCGGAAGGCCTCCAATCGATTGGGCGTGCTTGGCACACATAAATACGATCATCAACTCGAATACACCCGAAATCTGTTCAATTACCTCGTGCATGAACTGTTCGATCGGCATCGGCAGCTGGTGACTTTTGGGATGTATAATCTCAATACATGGTGGCACAATTTGCATCTGCGCATTGAGAGCAAAATCGCCAACAACGACTCGCTGTCCAGGCTTTGGATGCTCAATGCAGTTTCGCGCGTGACGTACGAACTGAAATAACGGTAACGTTTGGGCTAAGAACTTGGAAAACTGGTCGTCGGAGCCGTATTTGTGAGTCACAAGTTGTGCCAACGATTTAAACCAAGCTTTGCATGCAGCTTCTCCGTAGAAAAGTTTAACGATACCCAGCAGTGCTTGGAGGGTATGGTCAGCCTTTTGAAGAAAAGACTTAGCGACGTCCGATACGTCGCCTACCGTTGGGAGTACAACGGATCGGTCTTGGCGTCGACGATCTTCCAGCTGCGAGGCCGACTGCGCCGCCTGGAAGCGATCCGCCATGGCGGACATGGCAGCCAGGTCCTTGAGGGCGCTAAAGGCGAACGCCAAGCTCGCTTTGCAGTCGAACGAGTTGGGCAGGAAATGCTCGTGAAAGAGTTCTCTGGCGGTGAGCAGCGTTTTGCCGACCAGCGGAGAATCCGAACCGAGGGCAAGCACTTTCTGCTGCACATTTGGGATATGTGGATTTGTCCGGCCTGGATCGATGGTATCGGCCAATTTGCAGGCATAAATGCTCTTCTCCTTCACAATATGAAGGACGTCCTCGAGTGAAATCATCGCGGTAATCGCGCTCAGATCGTCAGGCGCACCGACTGACATGCTGAGAGCGGAGTCCCTAATGCGATCAATGGGCCGCTTGTTTGACATTGTCGCTCCTCCATGTGCGACTGCTAACAAAGCGAATCTATCGGATATGTGAATGGCCGCATAAATAAGCGGAATTGCGGCCTAACCGAGTGGCGGCAGCAAAGCGTGGAGTTTTCGCGCATTGAGCTAATCTAACCTATCGGCCTGAAGCCCGAATCCTCCCCGGCTTGCGCGCGCTTCATTCGGACACCACGTCTACGTCATGCGTGAGTTTCCAAAGCGCGTAGGATGGGTTGAACGAAGTGAAACCCATCATTGGGCCGTGAAAGCTGCATGATGGGTTTCGCTCACGCTCAACCCATCCTACATGCCGCCATTATCTTTCGCCGAAGCCCAACTCATGACTTGCGGCCGCCGTCCCTCCCCAATCGGCTGGATAAATACCGAGCTTGACCATGCGGTGAAAGGACGAATGCGGCCAATCCAGCACGCGCGGGACATGTCGGTGTTTGACGGGATTGAAATGAATGTAATCGGCATGGCGAACAAAATCTCTTTCATCGCGCAGCGTGTGTTCCCAATAGCGGCGCTGCCAAATACCGCGTTCCTTCCGTTCGGCACGGCTCGGTGAGATTCGTTCGCCTGTCCCCACGCCTCGCGAAAATGCAGATTTGATCAGCCGCCACCGGACGGCAAAATCATCATCGCCCTCCGGCAGCGTCCAGATGGCGTGCAGATGGTCGGGAAGGACCACGATCGCCTCAAGGGCGAATGGATGGCGCCGCCGCACATCGCGGAATGCCTGGCGCAACAGCCGGACGTGCTCGGTGAGCAGACACAAGCGGCGGTCGGCGAGATTCACCGTGAAAAAGAAGCTGCCACCAGCAACAAAGTTGCGCCGATAGTTGGTCATGCCCTTAGCGTAGGATGGGTTGAGCGATAGCGAAACCCATCATTGGGCCGACAAGGCTGCATGACGACTCGAAGGCTGCATGATGGGTTTCGCTGCGCTCAACCCATCCTACGTTCTATTTACACGTCGAATTTTCGCCGGTGCTATTGACCCAAACGGCGCGGCCGGTTTTTGAGACGTCCTTGGCTTGATCGGCGGATTGGCAGAGCAGCATGACCGTGCTCGCCTTCGCGCCCGAGATGCACAGTTTCGATCCGATGGAATACAGCTGGCCGCCGTAATAGCAGTAGTTGGCGATGCCCTCCTGGTTGACCGGAGACTGGGCGAATGCAACGCCCGGGCCCAGTGCAATGACAGCGACAATGAGTGACCAGCGCATTCTCTTGCCTTTGCCTTAAATGCACGCCGGTGGCGCGCAATAGTACATTACCTCGATACAGGAAATTGGTCAGCAAGCGTAGCCCGGATGAGCGCGTAGCGCGTGGGATGGGTTGAACGAAGCGATACCCGTCATTGGGGGCGCACAAGCTGCATGATGGGTTTCGCTCCGCTCAACCCATTCCACACGGTCGCCATGATTTGCTGCCCGCAATTCCAAAACGCCAGCACTCTCCGCGCGTTAGGCGCCCTCAAGCAATCGTGGCGGCAATGCCACAATTTCGCGCTGGCGAATCAAACAAACAGCAAAAAAGATTCTCGGCATTTCAAGGGGATGGCGGCGCCCGTCGGAATTTCTTGAATCCCTACTACCCGACGAACTAAAAGACCACATCTCGCTCGTTCTAAAGGGACGTCAACCGGTGACGGCCGATTGATGCGAGCGGGAGCGGTGCCCGGAATGGGGCTCGTAACCTCATTCCGAGGCGGTTTGGAAACCCGCCCGGCCTGCCTCGGCGCAGGTCTGCCAGGAGCTGGCTGCCCGGGTGGCGGACGGAGCAATCCGTTGGCGCTGCCATGAAGCGCGGGACCGGACTGAGCTGGGCCTTAAAACCTGGCAAGAACCGCGGTAGAGCGCCGGAAGGCGAGCGCGTCCGCCAAAAGCGGCGCGCGCCGCGATAGCGCAAACCCAGGCGGCGCTCCGCCTGTGCGCGGCCGCGGTCTCTATCTACGCGCCTTTCGGCGCTCCGCCTCCCCTTATGGGAGGCCCGTTCGTGCACATCGTTGGCAAAGCTCGGGGCGCCGTCAAAAAGCGCAGCGCGAGAATGAGAGTGCCTGCCTCTAAACCTCATCCTGAGGTGCGAGCGCGAGCGAGCCTCGAAGGATGCAGGCCCGGGCGCAAATCGAAATCGATTTGCCGATTTCGAGAATGTTTAGTGCCCGGATCGGCGATTGCCGATCTGGGTGGCCTCGTCCTTCGAGGGCCGCTTCGCGGCCACCTCAGGATGAGGAAATTTGGCGGCGCGATCTGTAACCAGGGAGGACGCGTGACGACCAGTAACGACCCCTTAAACCGCCCCCTCTACCGTGAGTTTGGCGCGGGGGAGCGCGCCGGGGGACGCCGCATGGCATGGCGACAAGGCAGCCGTAAGCGCGCCAGCGATGCTGGCAGCTTCGACCTGCGGCTGCGCCCGCAGGATCGGGTCGGCGGCCCGCCCAAAGCTCAGCCGAAGGGCGCACCCAAATCGCGGGGCGGCGGACGGCGGCGCAGCGGCGGCTTCAGGATATTTCCGCAGCGCAAGCGCGGCAGCGGCAAGAGCCGCTCGCGCATCGGCCGCCTGATCTATTGGGCCGCCGTGCTGGCGCTGTGGGGCGTGATCGCGGTTGCGGGCGTCGTCGTCTGGGTCGGCATCCACCTGCCGCCGATCCAGTCGCTGGAAATTCCGAAGCGCCCGCCGTCGGTTCTCATTCTCGGCGACAACGGCGCGACGCTCGCGACGCGCGGCGACATGGGCGGCGCCGCGGTGCCGCTGCGCGAACTGCCCGCCTATGTGCCGAACGCCTTCATCGCCATCGAGGACCGCCGGTTCTATTCGCACTACGCGGTCGATCCGCTCGGCATCGCCCGCGCTGCGTTCGCCGACATCCTGCATCGCGGTACCGCGCAGGGCGGCTCGACGCTCACCCAGCAGCTCGCCAAGAATCTGTTCCTGACGCAGGAACGCACCGTCTCGCGCAAGCTCCAGGAAATAGCGCTGGCGTTCTGGCTGGAGCACAAGTTCTCCAAGCAGCAGATTCTCGAGCTCTATCTCAACCGGGTCTATTTCGGCGCTGGCGCCTACGGGGTGGAAGCCGCCGCACAGCGCTATTTCGGCAAATCGGCGCGGCAACTGACGCTTGCCGAGGCCGCCATGCTGGCGGGGCTGGTGAAATCGCCGTCGCGGCTCGCGCCGACGCGCAATCCGGACGGCGCGCAGCGCCGCGCCAGGCTCGTCATCGAAGACATGCGCGAGCAGGCCATGATCAGCGCCGACGCGGCGCGCCAGGCGATCGCGCATCCGGCGCAGGCCAAGCCGCCGATCGGCGCCGGCTCCGCCAACTACGTCGCCGACTGGGTGATGGACGCGGTCAACGATCTGGTCGGCCATGTCGGCACCGACATCGTCATTGATACGACGATCGACCCCAATCTGCAGAATGCGGCCGAGCAGGCGCTGGTCGAAACGCTGGCGCAGCGCGGCGCAAAGTTCGGCGTCGGCCAGGGCGCGCTGGTCGCCATGACGCCGGACGGCACGGTGCGCGCGCTGGTCGGCGGGCGGAACTACGCCGAGAGCCAGTTCGATCGCGCCATCGCGGCGAAGCGCCAGCCCGGCTCGGCGTTCAAGCCGTTCGTCTATCTGACCGCGCTCGAACACGGCATGACGCCCGACACGGTGCGCGACGACGCGCCGATCTCGGTGCACGGCTGGAAGCCGGGCGATTTCGAGCATCACTATCTCGGCCCGGTGACGCTGACGCAGGCGCTGGCGGATTTCGATCAACACCGTCGCGGTGCGGCTGGTGCTGGAATTGACGCCGGCCGCGGTCATCCGCACCGCCTACCGGATGGGCATCGTCTCGCCGTTGCAGCCGAATGCCTCGATCGCGCTCGGCACGTCTGAAGTCTCGCTCTACGAACTCACGTCCGCCTACACGCCGTTCGCCAACGGCGGCTACGCGGATTCCCCACACGTCATCCAGCGCATCCGCACCGCCGACGGCAAGCTGCTCTACGCGCGGGCGCCGCAAGCGCTCGGCCGCATCGTCGACGAGCACTACGTGGCGATGATGAACCAGATGATGCGCCAGACGCTTGCGTCCGGCACCGCGCGCGCCGCCAGCCTCCCCGGCTGGCAGGCGGCCGGCAAGACCGGCACCAGCCAGGATTTCCGCGACGCCTGGTTCATCGGCTACACGTCACGCATGGTCACCGGCATCTGGCTCGGCAACGACGACTCGTCGCCGACGCATAAAGCCACCGGCGGCAGCTTGCCGGTCGAGATCTGGAGCCGGTTCATGAAGACGGCGCTGCACGGCATGGCGCCGGCGCCGCTGCCCGGGCTCACCGGCGGCTTCGGCGACTGGGCCGAGCCGCCGCAGCCGACGCAGCAGCCGCCCGGTCCTGTCGTGGCCAGCCGCAGCCGGCAACCCAGCCACGGCGGCGGGCTCGATTTCTGGATTCTGGATAAGCTGTTTGGACGGCGGTGATGGCGAACTGTCAGCTGCTATTTGACCGACAGCCCCAGCGCCTTGACCATCTTGCCCCACTTGTCGGTTTCGGCGTTGAACATGGTGTCGGCCTCGGCCTGCGACTGCTCGATCGGATCAAAGCCGAGCCCGACGAGCTTGTTCTGCACCGCCGATGTTTTGAGCGTGGCTTCGATCGACGCATTGAGTGCGGCCAGGATTTTGGGATCGGTCTTGGCCGGCGCAAAAAAACCGACCCAGGACGCAGCGGTAAAGCCTGCGAAACCCTGCTCCGCATAAGTCGGCACATCGGGCACGACGGCGGCGCGCTTGTCGGCCGCGATGCCGAGCCCCTTGAGCTTGCCGCCTTTGATCTGCGCCGCCGTGCCGCCGCCAAGCGTCGACGCCAGCATGTCGATCTGGTCGCCCATGACGGCGTTGATCGCGGGCGCGCCGCCCTGGAACGGGATGTGCTGCGCCGGAACCTTGGCGAGGAATTTGAAGAAATAGGCGGCCTCGATATGCGATCCGGTGCCGACGCCGGCCGAGCCGAAATTGATGGTCTTGCCTTTCATTCTGGCGACGAAATCCGCGAGATTCTTCGCCGGATTGCTGGGATTTGTCGTCAGCGCCTCCGGACTCGAAGCGACAATCGCAACGGCCTTGAGATCGGTCCGCGAGAATGGATTGTTCTGGTGCAGCGTCTCGTTGATGGCGAGGGCGGTGGTGGTGGCGAGCAGCGTATAGCCGTCGGGCACGGCCCGCGCGACGACGCCGGCGGCGATGTTGCCGCCTGCGCCCCCGCGATTCTCCACCACGACGGTCTGATGCAGGCGGTCGCTCATCCCCTGGCCGATCATGCGAGCCAGCGTGTCGGCGATGCCGCCCGGCGCGAAACCGACGATCAGCGTGATTTTGCCGGCCGGATAGGTCTGCGCTTGCGTCTGCGACGCAAAGCACACCAGAGCCGCGGTGGCGGCAAAAAGCCGGGCTGCGGTTCGCAATTGCAGCATGGTCTGTTCCTCGATCGCGCTGGATGTTCACGCCAAATGTGGCGGGCGCCGACTATTTCAGCATGCCGACGCGGTGACAAGGTTGGCGGCAGCGGCCGCAATGCCGCAGGTACGCCCCCGGCGCAGATGAGCTTTAATTCAGATCGCCCTGCGGAGATCGTGATTCTGCAGCGGCAGCGAGCGGATGCGTTTTCCGGTGGCGGCGAAGATCGCGTTGCACACGGCCGGCGCCAGCGGCGGCACCGACGGCTCGCCGACGCCGCCCCAGAAGTCGCCGCTCGGCACGATTACGGTTTCCACCTGCGGCACGCCGCCAATGCGCAGCATCGGGTAATTGTCGAAATTCGATTGCGCGGCGGCGCCGTTCTTTACGGTGATCTCGTTGTAGAGGGTCGCCGTCAGCGCATAGACGACCGCGCTCTCGGTCTGCATCTCGATCGAAAGCGGATTGACCACGTGGCCGCAGTCGATCGCCGCCACAACGCGACGCACGCGCACCCGGCCATCGTCGACGGACACTTCCGCAACCTGAGCGCAATAGCTGCCGCAGGCTTCGTTCAGCGCAATGCCGCGGAAGATGCCGCGCGGCGGCGGCGTCCCCCATCCGGCGCGTTTCGCGGCAGCGTCAAGCACGGCAAGATTTTTTGGACTGTTGCGCAACAGACGCCGGCGAAATTGATACGGGTCGACGCCCGCGGCGTGCGCCATCTCATCGACGAAACATTCCTTGTAGAAGGCGTTCTGCGTGTAATTGATCGCGCGCCAAACGCCGAGTGGAACCGGCGTCGGGCGGATGACATAGTCGATCAAATAATTTGGGACCGCGTACGGCATTTCCTCGGTGAGGCCGCTGACATAGCTGCGGTCGAGAAAATTACCGGTGAGATTCGGCACGATCGACGCGACGAACGACGGTCCGGCAAGCCTGACCGACCAGGCAACCGGCATGCCGGCCGCATCGAGCCCGGCGACGAGACGCGCCATCCCGAACGGCCGATAGAGATCGTGCTGGACATCCTCCTCGCGGCTCCAGACCAGCTTGACGGGCTGCTCGACCTCCTTGGCAATCAGCACCGCCTGACGCACAAACTCCTGGATCGTGCCGCGCCGGCCGAAGCCGCCGCCAAGCAGCATGCCGTGGATTACGACCTTGCTGTCAGGCACGCCGGCCGCGAGCGCCGCCGTCGCCAGCGCGGTCGAGACATCCTGGCTTGGCGCCCACACTTCCACGCGATCCGGCCGCACATGCGCGGTACACGTCTGCGGCTCCATGGTGGCGTGAGCGAGGAACGGCACTTCATAGTCCGCCTCGACGCGGCGTACCGCGCGAGCGAATCCGGCGGCGATATCGCCGTCCGAGCGGCCGATTTCGGCCGGTTTTGCGTCGAGCCCGACTTTGACAAAATCGCGGATCGCCGCGCTCGACAGATCGGCATTGCCGCGATCGTCCCACGTCACGCCCAGCGCCTTTACGGCCTGGTTGGCGCGCCACCAGGAATCCGCCACGACCGCGACAGCGTCCGACATGCGCACGACGCGGCGCACGCCTTTCATTGCTTTGAGCGGGGCTTCGTCGACCGATTTCAGTGCGCCACCGAATACCGGACAATGCCGAATGGCGGCGTAGAGCATGCCCGGCAGGCGGACGTCGATGGCATAGACCGGATGTCCCGCGACCTTGTCGAATACGTCGAGGCGCTTGCGCGGTTTGCCGGCAAGCGTCCACTCGGATGGAGCTTTGAGCTTCACGGCGGGCGGCTTGACCTTGGCGGCGTCATCGGCGACTTGGCCGTAGCTCAAACTCCGGCCGCTTGCCGCGTGCGTGATCGTCGAGTTCCGCGCGGTGCATTGCGAAGCCGGCACATTCCAGCGCGCCGCAGCGGCGGCGATCAGCATTCCTCGCGCAGTCGCGCCGGCGCGACGCAGATACTCCTGCGAGGCCGCAATGGATCGGCTGGCGCCGGTCGACTGGTCGCCCCAAACGCGGCCGCGGCGCAGGTTTTCCTGCGGCGCAACGAATTCGGTGCGCACCCGAGCCCAGTCGCACTGCAGTTCCTCGGCCACCAACATGGCGAGACCGGTCATCGCGCCCTGGCCCATCTCGGCGCGAGCGATCCGGATGGTCACCGCGTCGTCCGGCGCGATGACGACCCAGCAGTCGACTTCGGCGGCGCCGCCCAGCCCAAGGGACGCGGCTCCCGGGCCGGCCGGGGCGAGCATGCCGAGCGCAAGGCCGCCGCCCGCACGGGCGGCGCCGACAAGAAATGCACGGCGATCAAGTTCGCCGCCGGAACTCATGGATCCCCCATCCCTAAGCGCCCGTAACGCGCTGCCACGATGCCAAATTTCGCCGCCGCATGCAGCGCAAAAGTGAACTCAACCCTGCTTGTACCGTGGATGACGCGGTCCGCAACCCGCTTGCCAGTCCAACCCAACTGCCCCGACCAGGGTCGCGGTCCATGATACGTTACGATCACGGCAGGCGGGCTATCACAAGTCGGGGAGTTGCCATGGGAGAGAAGACAGCGGAGACGGACCGGAACACAGGGGGGCGGAACCTTTCGCTCGAACAACGCGTCCGCGCCATCGAGGATCGCCTGGAGATATACAATTTGATCGCCGGTCATCCGCCGAGCGCCGATACCGGCGCCGATTACTACGCCGAAGCGGTCTACGCCGACGACGGCGAGTTCGATCGCGGCGCCGGCCTGTCCGGCGGCTCCGGCAACAAGGCCATTGCGGCGATGCTGACAAGCCCCGCCCACCAGGCCGCCATCGCCGGCGGCCTTGCGCATTTCACCGGACTGCCGCACGTCACGATCGACGGCGACGATGCGGTCGTCATCTCCTATTTGCAGATTCTCACGCCGAACAAATCCGGCGAGCCGATCGAAGTGCCCAATCACGGTGCTTCGCGCGGCTATCACATCCACCGCGTGGTGACGAACCGCTGGGAACTGCGCCGCTCCCCGTCCGGCTGGAAGATCAAGCGACGCAGCATCCGGCTGGTTGATGGTTCCGAGCCCTCGCGTGAACTTCTGCGCGGTGCACTCGCAAGCTACGCGGCGCGAGCCTGAGCGTGACGGCGACGACGCCAACGGCAGGCCTTGCTGCGATCCCGCGGCGCGCCGACTGGAACTGGCTCGTCAGCGCGGCGGCGATTGTCCTGGTCGGATGGCTCGTCCTGGTGCCGCTCGTCTTCATGGTGTGGCAGAGCGTGCTGTCACCGCAGACCGCCATAACCGCGGCGCGCTTCACCTTCGACAACTACCGCCGCGCCTATGCGAGCGCCGAAACCGCGCGTCTGTTCGTCAATTCGCTGCAATTCGCGCTCGGCAGCGCGGCCCTGGCATTCTTTTTCGGCACAGTGCTCGCATGGATCAACGAGCGCACCGACACCCCGTTCAAATCGCTGTTCTTCGCGCTGGCGCTGGTACCGCTGATCATTCCGGGAATCCTGTTCACGGTGTCGTGGATTTTCCTCGGCAGCCCGAAGATCGGCATCATCAATCTCGTGCTGCGTTATGCGTTTCACTCCGACGCCGTGTTTATCAATATCTATTCGATCCCCGGAATGATCTGGGTCGACGGCCTGCACTATTCGCCGGTCGCGTTCTTACTGATGAGCTCGGCATTCCGCTCAATGGATCCCTCACTCGAGGAATCCGCGATGATGAGCGGCGCGAGCGTCGTGCAGATCGCCTGGCATGTCACCATTCGCCTGGCGTGGCCCGCGACGGCGGCGGCGCTGATCGTGCTGTTCGTGCGCGCGCTGGAATCGTTCGAGGTGCCGGCGCTGCTCGGCCTGCCGGTCGGCATCGAGGTCTACACGTCGGCGATCTACAACGCGATCCATTCCTACCCAAGCCGGATCGGGCTCGCGTCGGCCTATGGCCTGACGCTGCTCGTCATCACCTCGCTTTGCATATACCTCAATGCGCGCATCGCCACGCGCGGCAGCCGCTTTTCGACCGTGACCGGCAAGGGCTATCGCCCTCGTGTCATCAGCATCGGGCCCTGGCGCTACGCCGCCGCGGCGATCTTTTTCACCTACGTGGCTCTGGTGATCGTGCTGCCGTTTCTGGTGCTGCTGTGGTCGTCGCTACAGCGCTTCTACAGCGTGCCGTCGCTCGCGGCGCTGAAAAATCTGACGCTTGCGGCCTACCGCAATGTGCTCGCCTATCCGGAAATCGGCACCGCGATCTGGAACAGCGTTCTGCTGTCGCTCGTCAGCGCGACCCTGGTGATGCTGGCGAGTTCGGCACTGTGTTTCATCGTGATACGCACCCGTCTGCCGGGGCGATGGCTGATCGACAATCTCGCATCCTTGCCCCTGGTCTATCCGGGCCTCGTGCTCGGCCTCGCCATCATGGTCTGTTATTTGATGCTGCCAATCGGCGTGTACGGCACGCTCTGGATCATGCTGATCGCCTACGTTACGCGCTTTCTACCCTACGGCATGCGTTACAACAGCGCGTCCCTGCTGCAGGTGCACAAGGAACTCGAAGAATCGGCGGCGATGAGCGGCGCATCGCTTGCGGCCATATTCCGCCGGATTGTACTGCCGCTGCTGAAGCCGGGCCTGATCGCCGGCTGGATCTACATCGTCATCGTCTCGATCCGCGAACTCGCCAGTTCGATCCTGCTTTACAGCCCGGGAACCGAAGTCGTGTCGGTCGCCATCTGGGAAATGTGGCAAAACGGCCAATACGTTGAATTATCGGCACTTGGCGTCATGATGATCCTGGTGCTGCTTGGCTTTGTCGCTCTCGCGCAGTTCCTCAGCCGCCGCTTTGGTATTGCGCAAAGGTGAAATAGAGCGATGATCCAGACAGATACAACAAAACTTCAGGGCGGACGCACGTGAACAAACGCGAAATCAAGCGGGTCATGTTGAGCCAAATTGGCAGGATTCTCTGCGGCGCAATTCTGGCAGCGAGCTTCGGCGCGGCCGCGGCGCAGGCGCAGGGTTACCCAACGCGGCCGATCTCCATTGTCGTGCCGTACCCGGCGGGCGGCGTCACCGACAGCGTCGTCCGGCTGCTGACCGAGCGCATGCGGACCGTTCTCGGGCAGCCTATTGTGACCGAGAATATGGGCGGCGCCTCGGGTACGGTCGGGGCTGCGCACGTCGCGCGCGCGGCGCCCGACGGATACACGCTGCTGCTTGGCAATTCCGAGGCGTTCGTGCTGACGCCCGCGACCATGAAACTGCCATACGATCCCTCCACGGCGTTCGCACCTATCGCACTGCTCCCCAGCTATCCATTCATTCTGGTGAGCACCAACGATGTGCCAGCCAAGACTCTCAAAGAGCTGATCGCCTGGATCAAAGCCAATCCGCAGAAAGTGCTGCAAGGTACTGTAGGCTCAGGCACCATGCAGCAGCTATGCGGGCTGTCGATCCAGCATACGATCGCAACCAAATGGCAGCTCATTCCCTATCGCGGCGGACCGCCGGCCATGCAGGACATGCTGGCCGGACAGATCAATTTCATGTGCACGGCAACCGGGAGTTTCCTGCCCCTGGTGCGCGCCGGAAAGATCAGGGCTTACGCACTCACCGCCAGGAAGCGGTCGGAAGCCGCCCCCGATATTCCGACAGTCGATGAAGCGGGCCTGCCCGGGCTTTATGTGTCAGTGTGGAACGCGCTCTGGGCACCTGCGGGAACGCCCCCCGAAATCATCGCCAAGCTGAACGTCGCCGCCGATGCCGCGATGGCGGATCCGACTTTTCACAAGCGAATCATCGAAATGGGGCTCGATATGCCACCCGCGGATCAGCGCACCCCCGAGTTGCTGGAGGCCTTGCGCAAGGCAGATGTTGCCAAGTGGTGGCCGGTGATTAAGGCTGCGGGACTTAAGGCGGAATAGAGCGCCCGGGTGCAAACGCACCCGAAGCTTAAGACAATCCGTCGACCAGGGAGGTTCGCACTGTGCTGAGCGTGCGCGGGCTGTTTACCGAATACGCCAATGAACGCGGCGCGGCCGTCAAGGCGGCGCAGGACGTCACGTTCGAGGTGCCGGATGGCGAGCTGTTTACGCTCCTCGGTCCCAGCGGCTGCGGCAAGACCACGACGCTGCGCTCGATCGCCGGCCTGGAGCGCCCGCGGCAGGGCGAGATCGAGGTCGGCGGAAAGGTCGTATTTTCCTCGGACAAGGGGATCTTCGTCGCTCCCAACCGGCGCAACTTCGGCATGGTGTTTCAATCCTATGCCATCTGGCCGCACATGAACGTGTTCAAGAACGTCGCCTTCCCGCTCGAAGTGCGCAAATCGCGTCCGAGCCGCAAGGAAATCGAACAAAAAGTCATGCGCGTGCTGGCGGCCGTGCAGCTTGCCGAACTCGCCGACCGCGACGCCACGAAACTCTCGGGCGGCCAGCAGCAGCGGCTGGCGCTGGCCCGCGCGCTGGTGATGGAGCCGCAGCTCCTTCTGCTCGACGAACCGCTGTCGAATCTCGACGCCAAGCTGCGTGAAAAGATGCGGTTCGAACTCAAGCGCATGCAGCGTGAATTCGGCCTTACCACCATTTACGTGACCCACGATCAGAGCGAAGCGCTGGCGCTGTCGCACGAGATCGGCGTCATGAGCGAGGGCCGCATCGTGCAGATCGGCTCGCCGCGCGACATCTACGAGCGGCCGCGCAATAAGTTCGTCGCCGATTTCGTCGGCAACACCAACTTCCTCGATGGCACCATGCTGTCGGCCGCCACGGGCAATGGCCGCTGCCGGGTCGCGACCCCGCTCGGCGAGCTCAATGTTCAGTGCGTGGAGCCACTTGGCAAAGGCGCCCCGGTCCTGGTGTCGGTGCGCCCGGAGGACGTGGAATTGTCCGAAAGCGCGCCGACGCGGGACGAGGACGACAATCTTTACCGCGGCGTCGTAAACGCCAAGGTGTTTCTCGGCGACTACCTGGATTTCCAGGTCAAAGTAGGCGAATTTGTGCTTCTTGCCCGGGTCCACCCCTCCTTGCGCACGCCGACTGGCGAGCCTATTCACGTGCGCATGCGGGCGGAAAAATGTGTGGCGATTGCCGAGACTGCTGCGTCCCGCGCAGCGGCCTAGAAGTTTAACAGGAGTGACCCAATGGCCAAAAACGCCGTCGTTTCCGAGGACCTTGCCAACAAGTTCAAGACCGAGAAGGAAACGCCGTATACGCGTTGGGTCAAGGACGAAGGGCTCGATATTCTGCCGTCGATCTACGTGCGCAACCTCAAAACCGTAGAGCTGAAGCCCTGGGCGCGGCGCGGCGGCAACGCGGTGTTTCTCAACCATGACGCCTCGCGCACTTCGAACGACTGCCATGTGATGGAGATCGCCCCCGGCAAGAGCCTCAGCCCGCACCGGCAGCTCTATGAAGAGATGATCATGATCCTGTCGGGCCGCGGCTCGACCACGGTGTGGAACGACGCCGGCGCCCGCATCACTTTCGAGTGGAAGGAAGGCGCCCTGTTCGCCGTTCCGCTCAACTGCCATCACCAGCATTTCAACGGCTCGGGCCGCGAGCCGGTGCGCTACGTCTCGGTGACCAATGCGCCGCCGGTCATCAACCTTTACGAGGACATCGATTTCATCTTCAACACCAAATACGACTTCAAGGACCGCTTCTCCGGCGAGCCCGACTATTTCAGCTCCAAGGGCGAGCAGAAGGGTTTCCTTCTCACCACCAATTTCGTGCCCGATGCGGTCAACATTCCGCTGATCACGGCGGCTGAGCGCGGCGCCGGCGGCGGCCATATCCGCTTCAACCTCGCCAAGGGCTCGATGAACAGCCACATCTCCCAGTTCCCGACCGGCACCTACAAGAAGGCGCACGCCCACGGTCCGGGCGCCCACGTCATCGTGCTGTCGGGCGAGGGCTTTTCGCTGATGTGGCCGGAAGGCGAGGAGCCGCAGCGCTTCGACTGGGAGGTCGGCACCCTGATCGTGCCGCCCAACATGTGGTTCCACCAGCACTTCAATTCCGGTGCGACGCCGGCGCGCTATCTCGCCTTCAAGCACGAGGGCGTCGCCATCCGCAACGCGCAGGGCGTGCCCAAAGCCTGGATCAGCCGGCGCGTCGGCGGCGACCAGATCGATTACATCGACGAGAAGCCGGAAACCCGCCGCCTGTTCGCGAGCGAACTGGCCAAGCACGGCGCCAGTTCGCGCATGGAAGCGGCCTACGCCAAGGAAATGGAACAGCTCGGCATCAAGACCGCGTAACCGCCCGCATCGCGGCCCGCATCGATCGTCCATTGCCGGGCCTGACCCGGCAATCTATGCTGACTTTGAGCAACAAAAACACCTCACGCCGGGCGTTTTGCCCGCGGAAAACGCCGCAATTCAGCATGGATCGCCGGATCGAGCCCGGCGGATGACGATGCCGGGACGATGAAACCAGCGCCCTTCGATTATCACGCCCCGCGGCAGCTCAAGGAAGCGGCCGAACTGCTGGCGAAATTGCCGAACGCCAAGGTGCTGGCCGGCGGCCAATCGCTCGTGCCGATGATGAATTTTCGCTACGTAATCGTCGACCATCTGGTCGACCTCAATGGGCTCGAAGAATTGCGGGGTATCGTGGTGGGTGACGGCCGATTGCGCATCGGCGCCATGACTTGCCAGCGCGACATCGAAACGTCGCCCGAAATTAAAAGGCATTGCCCCCTGATGGCCGAGGCGCTCCGCCATGTCGGGCATCGGCAAACCCGCAACCGAGGTACTATCGGGGGTAGCCTGGCGCACGCCGATCCGGCCGCCGAACTCCCCGCGGTCTGCGCGGCCCACGATGCGATCATCCATGTTGCGAGCGTGCGCGGCATCCGGCAGATCGCGTTCCACGAACTCGGCGCCGGATTCATGGCGACATCTGTCGCGCCGGACGAAATGATTGCCGCCATCGATCTGCAACTCTGGCGGCAAGGCCACGGCTTCGGCTTCCACGAATTTGCCCGGCGCCACGGCGATTTCGCGCTCGCCGGCGCCGCGGCACTCATCGATGTCGGCGCCGATAATGTCGTGCGCCGCGCCGGACTCACCCTGTTCGGCATCGCCACGTCGCCGATGCGGGTCGATGCCGCCGAAGCGCGCCTCACCGGGCAACCGCTCGACGCCGCAGCGATCCGCGCCGCCTCTGCGGCCGCGCGGCAGATCGAGCCGATCGCCGACATCCACGCCAGCGGCGATTACCGCCGCCACCTCGCGCAGGTTTTGAGCTTGCGCGCGCTCAACGACGCGGCGCAGCGTGCCGGCGTGCAAGCCTAGGATCGATCATGGGCAGGCAAGCGGCACGAATGAACGTCAACGGCAAGTCCTACGCCCGCATCATCGATGCGCGGCTGACACTGGCCGATTTCCTGCGCCACGAAATCAACCTCACCGGCACCCATGTCGGCTGCGAGCACGGCGTATGCGGCGCCTGCACCGTGCTGGTCGACGGCCGCACGGCGCGCTCGTGCCTGATGTTCGCCGTGCAGGCCAATGGCTGCGAGGTGACGACGGTCGAAGGACTCACGCCGGAAGGCAAACTCTCGGTGCTGCAACAGGCTTTCATCGACAACCATGGCCTGCAGTGCGGTTTCTGCACGCCCGGCATGCTGGTCACATTGACCGAGTTGCTGCGCGACACGCCGGACCCGACCGAGCAGGAGGTGCGCGAGGCGCTCACCGGCAATCTGTGCCGCTGCACCGGCTATGCGGGCATCGTGGCGGCGGCGCTCGATGCGGCGCGGCGCATGCGCGGCGACGACACACCGGAGACCGCCTGATGGGCGCGAAACATTTCGGCGCGCGCGTGACGCGGCTCGAAGATCCGGCGCTGCTCGCCGGACGCGGGCGTTTCGTCGACGACGTGAAACTGCCCGGTGTACTCCATGCCTGCTTCGTCCGCTCGCCGCACGCGCACGCCAAGCTCGGCACCATCGACAGCAAGGTCGCGCTGATCATGCCGGGCGTTCACGCCGTCATCACCGCCGCCGATCTGCCCGATTCGATGCGCACGCAGCGGCTGCCGCTGCTGTTACCCAATCCGGCGTTGGCGACAACAAAAACCCAGCACGCGCTGGCGCGGGACGAGGTCTGTTATGTGGGGCAGGCCGTTGCGGTTGTGATCGCCGATACGCGCTACATCGCCGAAGACGCCGCCGCGGCGGTGATCGTGCAATACGACGTACTGCCGGCGGTCTCCGACTGCCGCGCCGCCGCCGAGGAGAATGCGCCGCACGTTCATGGCGATCTGTCCTCAAATGTCGCATCCACGTTTCGCTTGGCCTATGGCGACACCGATGCCGCATTCGCTGACGCCGCGCATGTCTTCACCGAAGGACTCTGGCAGCACCGCGGCGGCGGCATGGCGATGGAGACCCGCGCAGTGCTTGCCAGTCACGATCCGGCCTCCGACCTGCTCACGGTCTGGTCCGGAACGCAGACGCCGCATCTCGGCCGCCAGGCGTTGGCCGACCTGCTCGACCGCGATCTGCAATCGATCCGCATGATCGCGCCCGATGTCGGCGGCGGTTTTGGACCGAAGGCGATCTTCTATCCGGAAGAAGCGGTAATCCCGGCGGCCGCGATGAAAGTCGCTCGGCCGGTGAAATGGGTCGAAGACCGGCGCGAACATTTTCTGTGCGCGACACAGGAACGCGACCAGCACTGGGAAATGTCGATCGCGGTCGACGCCGACGCGAAGATCCTCGGGGTGCGAGGCCGCATGCTGCACGACAGCGGCGCCTTCGTGCCGTGGGGTATCGTCATGCCCTATATCGCCTCGACGACGGTTCCGGGCCCCTATGTGGTGCCGTCTTATCAGCTCGACACGTCGGTCATGCTCACCAACAAGGTGCCGACGACGCCCGTGCGCGGCGCCGGCCGGCCACAGGCGGTATTCGCCATGGAGCGGCTGCTCGACCGCGTCGGACGGGAATTGAACATCGACCGCGCCGAAGTGCGCCGGCGCAATCTGATCCAGCCCGAGCAGATGCCCTATGAGGTCGGTCTTCTGTTCCGCGACGGCAAGCCGCTCGTTTATGACAGCGGCGATTATCCGCGCGTGCAGGAGAAAGCGCTGGAGCTCGCCGACTACGACGGCTTCCGCGAGCGGCAGCGGGCGGCACTCGACGAGGGCCGCTTCATCGGCATCGGGGTCGCCAACTACGTCGAAGGCACCGGACTCGGCCCATTCGAAGGCGTAACCGTACGCGTCCTGGCGAGCGGCAAGGTCGTGGTCGCGACCGGCGCTACCAACCAGGGCCAGGGCACGCGCACGACGCTATCGCAGATCGTCGCCGAACAGATCGGCTGCCGCATCGCCGATATCGTGATGACGGTCGGCGACACGGCCGCCATTGCACAAGGCGTCGGCGCCTTCGCGAGCCGGCAGGCTGTTAATGCCGGCTCTTCGGCGCTCGTTGCCGGACTGGCCGTCCGCAAGCAACTCGTCGCTCTGGCGGCGCGCACGCTCGACGTGTCGGAACACGACATCGATCTCGACGAGGGCCAGGCAACCTCTCGCCGCGGCAACAAACCGTCGATCGGCTTCGGCGATCTGGCGCGGCTGGCACAGGGCATTCCCGGTGTCTCGCTGCCCGCCGGACAGGCCGCGGGCCTCGAACATACCGCTTACTACACGCCGTCGCAGGCGGCCTATTGCTCCGGCACCCATGTCGTCGAAGTGCAGGTCGACGCCATGACGGGCGGCGTGAAAATCCTCCGCTACACCGTCGCGCATGATGCGGGCCGTGTGATCAATCCGCTGATCGTCGACGGTCAGGTGCAGGGCGGCGTCGCCCACGGCATCGGCAACGCGTTGCTCGAATGGATGCAGTACGACGCCAACGCGCAGCCGCTCACCACGTCATTTGCCGATTACATGTTGCCGATGGCGACCGATGTGCCGACCTGCGCCATCGCCCATGTTGAGATTGTGAATCCGCTCAATCCGCTCGGCGTCAAGGGCGCCGGCGAAGGCGGGACCATTCCGGCGCCGGCTGCGATCATTTCCGCCATCGAGGACGCACTGTCGCCTTTCAGCGTGCATTTCGCCGAGACGCCGCTGACGCCGGAACGCATCGTCGCCGCGATGCGCGCCGCCGGCGCCTACGAAAGGCTGTTTGCCGCATGACCGACACGCAGCCTCAGGCCGAGACGACGCCGTTCTGGCGCTTCTCCTTGCAGTTCTATCGGCTCGCCGGCGTGTCCGACGCCTGTATCGCCTTGCAGGACGAGTACGGCGTCGACGTCAATCTCCTGCTGTTTCTCTTGTGGCGCGCCAGCGATGGACGCCTGCTCTCGGTCGATGAGGTCAAAAACATCGACGCCAAGGTACGCGATTGGCGCAACGATGCGGTCATCCCCATCCGTAACGTGCGGCGCAAGCTCAAAGGCGCGCGCTCGCTGATCGAAGCCGGGGAGCAGGAAGTCTTTCGCACGAAGATCAAGGCGATCGAACTCGAAGCCGAACGCCTGCAGCAGCAGGCGCTGTATGCGTTCAGCCAGTTGGCGCCGCTCGGCAAGGGGACCGATCCACGGACCGCAGCGCACGGCAACATCTGCGCTTACGAACACATCATGGGCGCGACGTTTCCGCGGGACACCGTTAAAGCCCTGCAAGACGCGTTCAATTCAATCGCGCACGGCGAGCGTTCAAATGCTTCCACCGACGCGGTGCGGGGGTAAAGAGCAAGTATGGCCAAGCATCCACAACGGCTGATCGTCGGCATCTCGGGCGCCTCCGGTACGGTCTACGGCATACGGCTACTGGAAATATTGCGCGACGTCGGGGTTGAGACCCATCTGGTGATGAGCAAATCGGCCGAGATGACGATGGTCTATGAGACCGATCTCAAGCCGAAGGATGTGCGCGCGCTCGCTGCGGTCCATTATCCAAACGCCGACATCGGCGCGGCGATTTCATCCGGTTCGTTTCCGACGATGGGCATGGTTATCGCCCCGTGCTCGATCCGCACCATGAGCGAGATCGCCTGCGGCGTGACCGCCTCGCTGCTGTCACGCGCCGCCGACGTAGTGCTGAAGGAGCGTCGCCGCCTGGTGCTGGCGGTGCGCGAGACGCCGCTGCATGTCGGGCACCTGCGCAGCATGCTGACGCTTGCCGAAATCGGCGCCGTCGTCTCGCCGATCGTTCCGGCGTTCTACAATCGACCGAAGACCGTCGACGACATCCTCAATCACACATGCGGACGTCTGCTGGACCTGTTCGGCATCGACACCGGCATCGTCAAACGCTGGAAGGGCGGGCCGGCGGAAGATTGACGGTGTCATTCCGGGTCGCAGGCGAAACCCACAAGCTTCGCGGCTTCCGGAATGACGGATACACTAGCCGCCATTCCCAGGGAGAGACACCGCCATGGACCAGAAACGCTACGACATCGGCCTCGCCAAGCGCAAACAGGTGCTGGGCGACGCCTACGTGGATCGCGCGCTACAGAACGTCGACGAATTCAATCGCGATTTTCAACGGCTGCTCACCGAATATTGCTGGGGCGAGACCTGGGGCGACGATACCCTGAGCCCCCGCGAACGTTCGATCCTCAACCTCGGCATGATCGGGGCGCTGGGTAAGATGGAAGAGTTCGCCACCCATGTGCGCGGCGCGATCAACAACGGCCTGACGCCGAATGAGATCCGCGCCGCGCTGACGCAGGTCACGATCTATTGCGGCGCCCCGATCGGCGTCGATTGCTTCCGCGTCGCGAAGCCGATCATCGCCGAGCATCTGAAGAACAAAAAATAGTAGACGCCATCCACGTCTATTCCACGGCGAGACGCAAAGACGTGGGATGGTCGGGACAAGCCCGGCCATGACGACATGAGAGGTTTGTAATGCTCGATAAGCCCGCACCCGGAACTGCAAAACGCCAAGGCTCCGGCCCGCCGCTCGATTTCCAGGAGCACCTGGCGCGGCTCGATGCCGCGGGTTTGCTGACCCGCGTCGAACGGCCGATCAACAAAGAAACCGAATTGCATCCGCTGGTGCGCTGGCAGTTCCAGGGCGGGCTCGCCGAGGACGAGCGGCGCGCATTTCTGTTCACCAACGTGGTCGATGCCGAAGGCCGCCGCTACGACACGCCGGTCGCGATCGGCGCGCTCGCGGCCTCCGCGCAGATTTACGCGATCGGCATGGGGCGGCCGGTCGAGCAGATCGGCGACGCCTGGATGGCCGCCATCGCCAACCCGATCGCGCCGGTGGAAGTGCCGTCCGCCTCCTGCCAGGAAGTGATCATCAAGGGCGACGAGCTGCGCAAGCCGAACGGTGGCCTCAAATCACTGCCGGTGCCGGTGTCGACGCCCGGCTACGACGCGGCGCCCTATCTCACCGCCACATTGTGCATAACCGAGGATCCGGAAACCGGCGTGCGCAACATGGGCACCTACCGCGCCGGACTGAAAGCAACCGACCGGCTCGGCGTGCGCATGGCGGCGCGGCCCGGCGGCGCCGGCGGCTATCTGCACTGGCAGAAATATCGCAAGCTGAAAAAGCCGATGCCGATCGCCATCGTGATCGGCTGCGCGCCGGTCGTGATGTTCACCGGCCCACAGAAGCTGCCGATCGGCTGTGACGAGATGGCGGTGGCGGGCGGCCTCGCCGGCGCACCGATCCATGTCGTCAAGGCCGCAACAATCGACCTGCACGTGCCGGCCAACGCCGAAGTCGTGATCGAAGGCCTGATCGACCCAGAACTGCTGGAGCCCGAAGGGCCGTTCGGCGAAAGCCACGGCCACGTCGCGCTCGAAGGCTACAACATGTCGATGCAGGTCACCGCGATCACGCGCAAGGGCAAGCCGGTCTGGGCTTCGATCCTCAGCGAGGTGACGCCGAGCGAGTTGAGCGTAATGAAGCGCGTCGCCTATGAGCCCCGCTATCTCGCCTACCTGCGCGACTCGCTCGCCATCAAGGGCGTGCGCAGCGTCGTCATGCACGAGGCGCTGACCAATCTGCGCAAGGTGATGTTCCTGCAAATCGCGCATGGCACCCCGCGCACCGAAGTCTGGCGCGCGCTGCATGGCGCCGCAAGCCTGCAGGCCGACATCGGCAAATACGTCATCGCGGTGAGCGAAGACATCGATGCGCGCAATCCCGACGCGGTGTTCTGGTCGCTCGCCTACAGGGCCAACCCGATCAAAGACGTGCAGATCTCGCCGTATCGCTCCGAGGGGCATGGGCCGAAGTCGGAAGGTGGCGGCCGCGAAGAATCGACCATGCTGGTCGATGCGACGCTTAAGGACACCAATCCGCCGATCTCGCTGCCGAAGCGCGAATTCATGGAGCACGCGCGCACCATCTGGGACGAGCTCGGCCTGCCCAAGCTCAAGCCGCAGTCGCCCTGGCACGGCTACTCGCTCGGCGATTGGGACGCCGTGTGGGACACCTATGCGGAACGCGCGGTGACCGGGAAATGGGAGGAGACCGGCAAGGAGACGTTCGCGCACCGCCGCGGCGGCCTTACGCCCGAGACGCCGGTGAAGAGCTTCAAAAATTAGGGCATACTCCGCAGGTCAAAGCTGGAGGAGCCATGAGCGTCGCCGTCTTTCGCAACTACGATCAGGCGGCGCTCGACCGCCAATACGACAACGGGCTCAAGGTCGGCGAAGAATGGCTGAAAGGCCAACGCGCACGCTGGGTCGAACAGAGCGCGCGGGCGCGCGACACCCTGCCCTCCACATTCGACGTGCCCTATGACACAGGCTCCGGCGAGCGCCTCGATATTTTCCGGCCCCGGGAGGCGAGCGGCCTCGCGCCGGTACAGATCTACATTCACGGCGGCTATTGGATCAGCAACGACAAGACCGATTGCTCCTATGTGGCGCTGGGCTTCACCGGCGCCGGATTTGTCAACGTCGTGATCAACTACACGCTGATCCCCGGCGTGCGCATGCACGAGCAGGTGCGCCAGTGCCGCGCCGCGGTCGCGTGGGTGCACGCGCATATTCGCGACTACGGCGGCGACCCGGAGCAGATCTACGTCACCGGGCATTCGGCGGGCGGGCACTTGTCGGTCAGCCTTCTGACCGATCCGGATATCGTGCCGAGACGCATCAAAGGCGTCACCAGCCTCAGCGGTCTCTACGATCTCGAGCCGGTGCGCCTGAGCTTCGTCAATGACAAGCTCGGACTGACCGAACGCGACGTCGCCGAGCTGAGCCCGGTGCGGCTCAAGCCGCGCGATACTTCACCGCGACTGCTTCTGACAATGGGCGCGCGCGAAGGCGACGAATATCTCCGTCAGCACAACGATCTTGCCGCCGCATGGCGGCCGGCCATGCCGCACCTCGTTGCGCCGATCATTCCGGAAGCCGATCATTTCACCATGCGCGGCGCGTTGGACGATCCGAACTCCGATATCTGCCGCCTGATCTGGAAGACCATGGGAAAAGGCAAGCCCTCCTAAAAAAGGAGCCGTCATCATGCCCGTCAGCGACGATCAGAAACTCGCCATGTGGCGCGAAGTCCTGCAGCTGTGCCGCGTCAAGCCCGGGCAGAACGTCGCCGTGCTCACCGGCGAGACCAGCCTGGCGGCGAATATCGACATGGCGATGCGCGCGTCTGCCGCGCTGGGAGCGCGGGTGTGCCGGATCGATGTACCGCCGGGCGACGCCGGTGGCGCGTTCGGCCAGCGCGCCGACGTCGGCATCACGCCGCTGACCGGGCATCGCCTCGTCGTCGACATGCTCAAGCAGGCCGACATGGTGCTTGACCTGATGGGGCTTCTGCATTCGCCCGAACAGCTTGAAATCCTCGCTGCCGGCGCGCGCATATTGCTGGTGGTCGAGCCGCCCGACATGCTGGCCCGCATGATGCCGAGCCCCGACGACAAGCGCCGCGTCCAGGCGGCGCAGAAACGCCTGAAGTCCGCCAAGGTCATGACAGTGACATCGAAAGCCGGGACCGATCTAAAAATGCCGATCGGCGAGTTTCCGACCCTGGCGCAATGGGGCTATTCGGACGAACCCGGCCACTGGGATCATTGGCCGAGCAGCTTCGTCGCCACCTGGCCGAACGAAGGCGCGTCATCGGGCCGCGTCGTCATCGATGCCGGCGACATTCTGCTGCCGTTCAAATTCTATGTGCAGTCGAAGATCGAGCTCGATATCCGCGACGGCACGATCACCCGCATCGACGGCGGCTTCGACGCCAAATATCTGCGCAAGCATCTGGAGTCCTACAACGACCCCGCCGCCTTCGGCATCGCCCATGTCGGCTGGGGCCTGCATCCGAAGGCTAACTGGGGTGCGCTCGGCATGCGCGACAAGGTTCAGTCCTACGGCATGGACTCGCGCTCGTTTGCGGGCAATTTCTTGTTCTCGACCGGCCCGAACGCCGAGGCCGGCGGCTCCAACCACTCGCCGTGTCACGTCGATATCCCGATGGCGGATTGCTCGGCCTCGCTTGACGGCGAGCCGATGACGATCGATGGCGTACTGGCCGCCGCCGATCAGCGGCTATCAGTGTAAGAGGAGTCCCATGCTCGCCACCCTGCTCGCTCTCCATCTGCTCTCCGCCGTGTTCTGGGTCGGCGGCATGGCCTTCGCCTATTGGGTGCTGCGCCCGGCCGCAGGCGCGCTCGATCCGCCGGTGCGGCTGCCGCTGTGGCGGCGCGTGTTCGAAAAGTTTCTGCCTTGGGTCGGCGTGGCTATCGTGGTGCTGCTCGGCTCAGGCTACTGGATGCTGGCAAAGTATTTCGGCGGCTTCGCCGCGGCGCCGACCTACATCAACGTGATGCAGGGGCTGGGCATCCTGATGGTGCTCCTTTATCTGCACCTGTTCTTCGCCCCGTGGAAACGCTTGCGCCGTGCGCTCGATCAAGGCGCATTGCCCGAGGCCGGCAAGGCGCTCAATCAGATCCGCCAGATCGTCGCGATCAATCTTGCGCTTGGCATCATCGTCGTCGTCGTTGGCGGCACGGGGCGGTATTGGTAGCTCCGTCATTCCGGATCGGCGCAAAGCACCGAGTCCGGAATCCATAGCCACAGGTCAGGGAATGTGGATTCCGGGCTCGCGGTTTCAGCCGCGCCCTGGAATGGCTCACCGCGGCCTTACCACCGTATCAATCAGCGCCGACTTGCCGGCTTTGACCTGCGCGATGGCTCGGCTTGAGCCTGCTCATGTTTGCGGATTGTTCGATCCGATAGGAAGCGAACGAATACGGACCCGTGCATCTTCGAGAACAACGATGCTGCCTCGCTGCAAGGGCTCTTCCAGGGCCGGCAGATTGGCCAACAGCAACGCAACCTGCCTCTGCGGCTTGCGCTCTGTTCCCCGCCTGAACAGAAGCAGCGACGGCTTTTGATCCTGCCTCAGTGCAAGGAGCACGCCGAAATCGGTATCTGCCGAAACAAGGATACGATCTTCGCTAGCCGCGAGAGCAAAAATCGTTTCATCAGCAGCAGCCTGCAATCCATAGTCGCGCACATGCGCGGCATCGTAGCCTTCGTGCCGCAACGCCGCCGCGACCAGGGGCGACAGAGCGTTGTCGATCAAAAATTTCACGGGACGGTCAGCGGCAACTCACGTTCGCGCACAGCGTCGGCGGCGAAATGCAGCGCCTCGTGAATGTCGTCACGCTCAAGGTCGGGATAGGCGGCAAGAATTTCCCCTTCCGGCATGCCGTCGGCAATCATTCCGACGACTGTAGCCACTGGGATGCGCAGACCGCGAATGCACGGTACGCCGCCCATCTGGTCTGGTTTGACCGTGATGCGTGTGAACTTCATGGAACTCTCCCTGCGCCGCAGGCGCCAGCATTCAGGAGAATAACGAGTTGCAAGCTCCTTTACGAGTGCAAGATTTACCGCGGCCGCACCACCGTATCGACCAGCGCCGGCTTGCCGGCTTTGACCTGCGCGATGGCGCGGCGCAGCGCCGCCGCGATGTCGGCGGGCTTTTCGACCGGGCCTTCGGCGTACCAGCCCATGCCCTTGGCAATGGTGGCAAAGTCGGGTTCGGGGCCGGCGATGTCCTGCGCGATATAGGCGCGCTCGACCGGCGTGCCGCGGAAATTCGCCACGCGGATCTGGTGCTCCCAGTCGTTGTAATAGGCGCGGTTGTTGTACATCACGATCAGCATCGGGATGTTGTTCTTGGCTGCGCTCCACAGCGCGCCGGCATCGAACATCAGATCGCCGTCGGGCTGGATGTCGACGACGAGCCGCTTCTTGTCGCGGTGCGCCAGCGCGACGCCGAGCGAGGTGCCGATCTGGGTGCCGGTGCCGAGCGCCTGGCCGCAATGGCGGTAGGACTTGTCGAAGTCCCACAGCTTGTAGCACCAGTCCTGCAGGTTGGCGCCGGTCAGCACCCAGTCCTCATCCTTAATGGCGTCCCAGATTTCGAGCGCGAGCCGCGGCAGCGTGGTCGGCAAGCCGTCCCAGTCCTTCTTCGCGTCCTGCGCCCACTTGGCAAACATCGCGTCATGCTTGGCGGCGACGAGCTTGGTGCGTTCGGCGATCTTCTTCGCCAGTGCCGGATCCTTGGCGATGCGCTCGCGGCAGATGCGCGTCAGCTCCGGAATGGCGGTGAGCGTATCGCCGAGCACGCGCAGCGCGCAGGTCGGCATGCGCGCGTAGTCCATCGACCATTTGCTTAAATTGATTTCGCCGAACCCGATCTCGATCATTTCGCAGTTTGACGGATAGTGCGGCATCACCTGGCGCTTGGTGCGGTCGTTGAAATGCGTCGACTTTTCCCAGTCGCGGGTGTCGAGCGAGAGAATGAGATCGGCGTCGCGGAAGATTTCCTTCTCGCAGGACAGATTGAGTTTGTGGCGGTTCGGAAAATTGAGCCGCGCGTGCACGTCGAACACCGCGGCGCCGACCGTATCGGCGAGCGCCACCAGGTTGTCGAAACCGCCTTCGCTGCGCGCCACATACTCGGCCATCAGCACCGGATATTTGGCCGCCAGCAGCCGGTCGGCGACTTCGCCGAGCGCCTTGGCGTCGGCCGCCATCGGCACCGGCACCTTGTTGTCGGAGGCCTTCGGCAGCGCCACGTCATGCGTCAGCGGCTGTTCCTGCAGCCACGCGTCGTAGCACATGTAGATCGGGCCCTGCGGCTCGGTCATCATCGCCGCATAAGCACGCGCAAACGAATCCGGCACGCCCTCGATGCTCGACGGCTGGTAGTCCCATTTCACATAGTGGCGGAGCTGCTCGCCGTTGACGTTGGCGGTGTGAATCCAGTCGATGAACGGCCGCCGCCGGCTTTCGTCCATCGGGCCGGTGGCGCCGATCACGAACACCGGGCAGCGGTCGATATAGGCGTAGTAGATGCCCATCGTGGCGTGCAGCATGCCGACCACGTCGTGCACGATCGCCACCATCGGCTTGCCGGTCGCCTTGGCGTAGCCATGCGCGATCTGCACCGCGATCTTCTCATGCTGGCAGAGCAGGATCGGCGGCTGGTTGCCGCCGTAATTGACCAATGAGTTCATGCAGCCCGCGATAGCTCGCGCCGGGATTGAGTGCGATGAAGGGAAAATCGTAGTGCTTGATGAGGTCGACGATGACGTCGGATTGCCAGGCTTTTTTGGCGTAGCTTGCTTGTGCCTCGGTAGCGGCGGTCACGTCGTTCATCGGAATGTCCCTGTTGCCATTGCGGGCGGCACACTAGGCCGCGAAGCGGCCGGCGGCAACGCCGCGCTGGAGCGCGGATCGCCGCTCCGGGGCGTGCGCATTAACAATTCGTTGTCACGAATCGCACACCGTCGGCGCCCTCGTCTTACCGGCGGCAGGACATGACCGGCCACGCCCAAACTCCCGACCAGGCGCTTGAACCCGAACACGCCAACGCAGCGAAACACCCCGGCAGCGCGCTCCGCGGGCTCGACTGTCATGACACGGGGCACTGGACGAAAGAAGCACCGGCGATAACTTTGAAAGCGGTTTCGAAGTCATCCGTGCCCTGCAAGATTTGCGGCGCACAGGCCCCCCTGTATGGCGTCGTCGACTTCCAAAGGTGCTGCGAGATAACGGGCGGCCCGCGCCTGCCGGTATCGGGCATACCGGTCTATTATCGGCGCTGCGAGAACTGCGGTTTCTTGTTTACTGATGCGTTCGACTGCTGGAGCGAAGCAGACTTCAAGTCGCACGTTTACAACGCCGGCTATCTCGCGATCGATCCCGAATACACTCATACGCGGCCGCGTAACCACGCTGACGTGGTGCAGTATTTATTTGGTGCGCATAGGGCGGAAACGCGCGTGCTCGACTATGGCGGCGGCAATGACGTCCTGTGTTCGGCGTTACGGAGCGCGGGTTATCCCGTAGCCGTCACCTACGATCCATTCGTTCCCGATTACGCGCAACGTCCGGAAGGAGCGTTCGATCTCGTTACCTGCTTCGAGACGCTCGAGCACCTGCCAGATCCGATGGCCGGCATCGCCGCGATGTTGGCGAGCTTGGCGGAACCCGGGCTCGTTCTCTTCACGACGACGCTGCAGCCGCAGGACTTCGACAGGTTGCGTCTGAATTGGTGGTACGTCGGCCCGCGCAACGGTCACATTTCGATGTTCAGCCGCAATGCCCTCATACTGGCCTGGCAGCATTACGGCTACCGGACCGCGTCCCTCACCAACAATCTGCACATCGCTTTCCGCACATTGCCCGGATTTGCCGAGTACCTCTTCAAGACCAAGCCCCCGGTTCTCCCGAGCTGATCCTGCCGGCACGGCTTATTGCTGCTCGGTCGGCCGCAGCGTGTCGTAATGGCCAGAATGGCTAGGCCGAGTCCGCCACCTGGTGGATCGCGGCGCGGATGCGCTGATAGGTGCCGCAACGGCAGATGTTGCTGATGGCGGCGTCGATATCGGCGTCGGTGGGCTTCGGTTTATCGTTCAACAGGGCCGCCACCGCCATGATCATACCGCTCTGGCAGTAGCCGCATTGCGGCACGTCGAGATCGATCCAGGCCTGCTGCACGGGGTGCAGCTTGCCGTTCTGCATCAGCGCCTCGATGGTCGTGATGTTACGGCCGGAGACAGCGCCGACCGGAACCTGGCACGAACGCGTCGCCGCGCCGTCCATATGCACGGTGCAGCAACCGCATTGCGCAATGCCGCAGCCGTAGCGCGTGCCGGTGAGCCCAATCGTGTCGCGCAGCACCCAGAGCAAGGGCGTGTCGGGCTCGACATCGACCTCGTGGACTTTGCCATTGACGGAAAGCGCGATCATCCCCGTCTCCTCGCGGCCGGGCGGCAACCGCGACTGATCTAAGAACCGGCACCGCCCCTGGCGGCATTCGCTCTGAAACTCCCAGCTGGGTGGTTGCGAATGTCAAATCCGCTCCACGAGGTCAAGATACCGCGTTGCAATCATTCCGCGAAATGAAAATTCCACGCCGGCGGGATTGGCGCGGATCGCCCCTTCTGAAATAATTTTGGCTGCTACCGGGGGCAAAAAACCGCTGTACCGCGGCTTTCAAGCGAGTTCCGGATCGAAGAGGAGAACACGGCACATGAGCGGCGATTTCGAAGACCATTGCTGGCGGGATATCGTCTCGCCGGATGATTTGGAAATCTACTCGCACTACCGGCGCCAGACCTTCATCGGACCCGCGCCGGCTCTGCTCGCCATCGACCTGTATGAGCTCGCCTACCGGGGCGGCGATAAGCTGCCGATAGAACTGATCAAGACCAATCCCAGCGGTTGTGGCCGTTACGCCTACGAGGCGATAGAGCCGACCAAGCGCCTGTTCGCCGCCGCGCGGGCGGCAGGTTTGCCGATCTTCTATTCGACCGGCGATATGCGCGGCGAAAGCAAGCCCGACTTCGTCGGCGCCACCAAGCGCGTCAAAGCCTCGGTCGACGCCGCCGACTACACAATCCGTTCGGATTTCAAACCGCACAAGGGCGACGTCATCATCACCAAGCAGCGCGCCAGCGCGTTCTACGGTACGCCGCTCGCCGCGCATCTGACGCAACTCGGCGTTCAGACGGTCATCGTGTGCGGCGAGAGCACCTCGGGTTGCGTGCGCGCCAGCGCCGTCGATGCCTATTCGCATGGCTACCATGTGGTGCTGGCCGAGGAATGTTGCTTTGATCGCAGCCTGATGTCGCACAAAGTCAATCTGTTCGACATGCATCACAAATACGCCGACGTGATGCACGTTGATGACATCGCTGCACACCTCGCCAAAACCCCAGCCATAAAAAGGGCAAGCTGAAATGAAGCCGGCGCGCTACGGTCCGTTCCCCTATTCGCCGATTACCCGCAGGCCGCCGTTGAAATGGCCGAACGGCGCGCATGTGGCGCTGTGGGTCATTCCCAACATCGAGTTCTTCGCGCTCGATGAGAAAGTGCCGGCCGGCTCGGGCGGTACCGGCGCACCGGTTCCGGACGTGCCGACATGGTCGTCGCGCGACTACGGCAATCGCGTCGGCGTGTTCCGTCTGATGGAAGTCCTGGAGCGGAACCGCATTCGCGCCACCGTGGCGCTCAACAGTGAATTGTGCGCGGAGCATCCGGAGATCATCGAGGACGGCAACAAGCTGCATTGGGAGTGGATGGGGCATTGCGAAAGCAATACCCGCCGGCTCAACGCGGCGGCGACGGGTGAGGAACCCCGCATCATCAAGAATGCGCTGTCGACCATCGATCAGGCTACCGGCGCCCGGCCCCGCGGCTGGCTCGGCTCCGGGTTGCAGGAAACCTGGGACACTCTCGATCTGCTCGCCGCGGAAGGCTGCGACTATGTGTGCGACTGGACGAACGATGACCAACCGTACATCATGACGCTGGAAGGCGGCCGCACGCTGGTCAGCGTGCCGTACAGCCATGAAATCAACGACAAACCGGCCTTCGAGCGCTTCAACCGTACGGCGGAGCAGTTCCACGACATGATCTGCCGGCAGTTCGACGTGCTGTATCGCGAAGGCGCCGAGTTGGGCCGTGTGATGGCGATTGCAATCCACCCCTATCTCACCGGCGTGCCGCACCGGATCGACGCCTTCGACGCGGCATTGCGTTACATCGGCCAGCATGGCCGAGTGTGGAAGACTACCGGCACGGAGATTGCAGCGCATTTTCGGGCCAACGCCGGCAAACAGTGATCGCCGGCAAACAGTGATCGGAGAGGATCATGCGCCGTGAAGCCATTCTGCGTTCCGCCGCTGTACTGCTGACAGTCCTGCTCGCCGGTGCGGCTGTCGTGCCGGCACACGCCCAGGAAGACACGATCACGCTCGGCACCGTCGGGCAGCCGTCGGCCAACATGTGGCCGACGTTGATCGCCATGCAGAAGGGCTTCTACGCCGCCGAAAAGATCAAACCCGACATCGTCTACGTGCCGTCGAGTGCGGCGCTGGTACAGCAGGTGACGGCCGGCTCGCTCGGCGTCAGCATCTCGACCGGACTGGTCGATCCGTTGCGCGCCGTCGGCATGGGCGCGCCGGTGGCCGTGGTGCGCATCGAAGTGCAGGCGCCGCCCTACGATCTGGTCGCCAAACCGAGCATCAAGACCCTCGCCGATCTGAAGGGCAAGTTGATCTCGCTCGGCGGCCCCAAGGACATAACCCGCATCTATGTGGAACGCATGCTGGCGCCGCACGGCGTCAAGCGCGGCGAATTCGACATGGTATTCGCCGGCGCCACAGTGGCACGCGCCTCGGCCCTCGCCGCCGGCGCGGTCGACGCGGCAATTCTCTTACCTGCCTTCAATTTCCAGACAATCGCCAAAGGCTTCCACAGCCTCGGCCTGACCGCCGATTACGCCAAAGACCTGCCGTTCTCGGGAACGGCCGTCAATGTTGCGTGGGCCAACGCGCACAAGGACGCGCTGAACAGACTGCTGCGCGCGCAGGATAAGGCTACCGCATGGTTCCAGGACCCCGCTAATCGCGAGGAGGCGGTCAACATTCTGCAGACGGCAAGCCACCTGAGCAAGGACGACACCGAAAAGGCGTACGGCTTCTTCCACGATGGGCACTTGTTCGATCTGAGCGGGAAAGTATCCAAGGCGAAGCTCACTGCGCTCGCAAAGGGGATGGAAAGCCTGGGCGACATGCCGGGAGCCCTCGATATCAACAAACTCGTGCTGCCCGGCGTCACCCAGGTATCGGACTGATCGCATGCGGCCGCAATTGTTGCGCGTACTTGTTCTGACCATCGCAGCATCGCTTTTCGCCGCACCGGCGGCGCGCGCCGCCGATACGGTTCAGATCGGCTCGGTCGACGCCACCTCGGCCAATCTCTGGCCGCTGCACATCGCAATCACCAACGGCTATTTTGCCGCCGAGAACCTCAAGATCGACCTTGTATTCGCGCAATCGAACGCCTCGGTGATTCAGCAACTGGCCGCCGGGTCCTACAATATTGCGCCGAGCGCCGGCATGGTTGACCCGATCCGTGCGATCAGCAAGGGCGCGCCGGTGGCGCTCGTTCGCATCGTCATCAAGGCACCGCCCTACGCACTGCTCGCCAAACCCACGATCGGCAAGATCGAAGATCTCAAGGGCAAGACCATCATCATCGGCGGGCCCAAGGACATCACCCGCATCTTTACCGAGCGAATGCTTGCTCCCCACGGGCTTAAATCCGGCGACTATGACTACGTCTATGCGGGCGCTACCAGTGCGCGCTTCTCCGCGCTGAAATCCGGCGCCGTCGATGCGGCACTGCTGACGTTGCCCTTCAATTTCTTCGCCGAAGGCCAAGGCTACCGAAATCTCGGCTTCACCTTCGATTATCTGCCGAAAATGCCGTTCGCCGGCATGGCGGTGAACCGCGCCTGGGCGCTGGCGCATCCCGATCTCGTCAAACGCTTCCTCGATGCTTACAACAAGGGCGTCGCCTGGTTCGACGATCCGGCCAATCGCGAAGCAGCCGTCAAGATTCAGATGACGACGAGCAAGATCAAGCAGGACGACGTCGAGAAGGCTTATACCTTCCTGCACGACAAGAAATTATTCGAGCCGACCGGAAAGGTCTCGAAGGAAAGCGTCAATTCCGTCATTGATGCGCTGCGCGGTCTCGGCGACGTCGGCGCCGATTTTACCGTCGACCGCGTGATCCTGCCGGGCGTCACGCAAATATCAGACTGACGGGCAACAGGCGAGATGAGCGCAACCAGCGAAGGACTGAAAGTGGCCAATGCGCCAGCCGCACGGCCGGCGGAGCCGCGCACGGGCCCACGGTTCGTGACGACGCTGCGGCGTCATTATCTCGCCAGCACGCTGTCGGTCGTCGGCGGCCTCGTGCTGTGGGAAGTGATCAGCCGTTTCGTCATTGCCAATGCGCTGTTTCTGGCCGCGCCATCGCAGATTGCCGTTGCTATTTTCCACCTCGCCCGCAGCGGGGAGCTCTGGCGCCATATCGGCGTCAGCAGCGCCGAATTCGCCGTTGGCTACGTCATTGCCTGCGTGCTCGGCATCGCGCTCGGCCTCGCCATGGCATCGAGCGCCACTTTCAAGCAGGCGGCGCAACCCTGGGTATCTGGCCTTTACGCCACGCCGACGATCGCGCTGGCGCCGCTGTTCATTCTCTGGTTTGGCATCGGCATCTGGTCGAAGGTGATCGTCGTCATCACGCTGGTACTGTTCCCGGTAGCCATCAATACCGAGGCCGGACTGCGCACCACAAGCGAGCGTCTGATCGAAATGCTGCGATCGTTCGGCGCCACGAAGCGGCAGATCTTCTTCAAGGTCTCGCTGCCATCTGCGGTGCCGTTCATTCTCGCCGGCCTGAAGCTCGGCATCGGCCGCGGCCTGATCGGCGTCGTGGTGGCGGAATTGTTCGGCTCGCGCGCCGGATTGGGCAACCTGATCAGCCAGTCCGCCGATGCCTTCAACATGCCGGAACTGTTTGCCGGCGTGGTCATCCTGGCCTTCGCCGGCATCGTCATGACCGCGGGCTTCAGCAAGCTTGAGCAGCGGCTCGTGCCATGGACGCGGGACTGAGTATGCCGTCGAAACTCGCCATCTCGCGTCTCAACAAGACGTTCAGCGGCCTCGAAGCGCTGCGCAACATCGATCTCTCCATCGAGCGCGGTGAGTTCCTCTCCGTCGTCGGGCCGAGCGGCTGCGGCAAGACCACATTCTTGCGCATCATCGCCGGCCTCGAACAAGCAAGCTCTGGTGAAGTACGGCTTGACGGCCACCTGGTGCGCAAGCCGGGCGGCGACCGCGGCTTCGTATTCCAAAACGACAACCTGCTGCCGTGGCGCGACGTCTTCGCCAACGCCATGATCGGCCGCGAAATCTCAGGCTTGGCGGGTCCGGCGCAGCGCCGGCACACCATGGAGCTGCTCAAGCTCATCGGGCTTGAAGGTTTCGAGCATTATTATCCACGCCAGCTTTCCGGCGGCATGCGCCAACGCGTCAATCTCGCCCGAGCGCTCGCGATCGATCCGGAAATTCTGCTGATGGACGAGCCGTTCTCGGCGCTCGACGCGCAGACCCGCGAGATCATGCAGACCGAACTGCTGCGCATCTGGGAGGAAGGGCGCAAGACCGTACTGTTCGTGACCCATCAGATCGACGAAGCGGTTTTCCTGTCCGACCGCGTGCTGGTATTTGCGCGCCGCCCCGGCCGCCTGCAGGAAGAGGTCAAGATCGGATTACCGCGGCCGCGCAATCTGACCATGAAGCGCACGCCGGAGTTCGTCGCCCTGGTCGACCATATCTGGCGGCTGATCGAAGATGACGTGCGGGCCGCCGCCCTTTACGAGAACGCCTAGGCGATCCGGGCTCCCGGACCTGCGCAAGTGGTGGGCAACTCATTCCGTTTCCGCACTAACCCTGCCGGCGTCCCGCCAGGCACCACAGGTTGGACACACTGGGCAGATTGCCACTGCCCCTTCGCGCTCCCTTTTCACGGGCGCCAAAGCGGGGCATCCTAGGGGTGGCACGTCCAAGAATTGAAAAATCGCTCTCTGGAGGGAACGCATGACCAAGCACATGACCCGCCGCGGCGCCAATGCCGCCATCGGCGCCACATTGATTTCACCCGCATTGGCCGGATCGCGCGCATTCGCCCAAGGCAGCGCACCGATCAAAATCGGCTTCGGCATGGCGCTGACCGGACCTCTCGCGGTGAACGGCCAGCAGGCTTTGCTCGGCGCCCAGATCTGGGCCGAGGAAGTCAACGCCAAGGGCGGTCTGCTCGGCCGTCAGGTTCAACTGATCCACTATGACGACCAGTCGAATCCGTCGAACATACCGGGCCTCTACACCAAGCTGCTCGAAGTCGACAAAGCAGACCTTGTGGTCAGCGGTTATGCGACCAACATGGTGGCGCCCGCAATTCCGATCGTGATGCAGAAGAACAAGACCTTCATCAGCCTGTTCGCGCTCGACGCCAACAGTGAATTCCACTATCCGCGCTACTTCTCGTACATTCCGACCGGCGGCCCGAACCCGAAGCAGACCATCAGCGAGGGTTTCTTTCAGGTCGCGGCGGCGCAGACTCCGAAGCCGCAGACGGTCGCGATCGCGGCCGAGGACGCCGAATTCTCGCGCAATGCCGCGGAAGGCGCACGCGCCAACGCCAAGCAGTACGGCTTCAAGGTCGTCTATGACAAAACCTACCCGCCGAACACGACCGACTTCTCGCCGGTCATCCGCGCCATCCAGGCGACCAACCCGGATCTGCTGGCGATCTGCTCGTATCCGCTCAGCTCAGTCGGCATGCTGTTGTCCGCCAACGAACTCGGCTTCAAGCCGAAGATGATCGGTGGCGCCATGGTCGGACTGCAGGCGACGGCCATCAAGAGCAAGCTCAAGGGCCATCTCAACGGCGTCGTCAATTACGATAACTGGGTCCCGTCGGCAAAAATGATGGCCCCGGCAGCGGACTTCTTCAAGAAATACCAGGCACGCGCGCCGAAGCTGGGTATCGATCCGCTCGGCTATTACCTCGGTGGCTGGGGCTACGCGTACCTGCAGGTGCTGCAGCAAGCCGTCGAAGGCACCAAGAGCATCGCGGACGAAAAGCTCGCCAACTATCTGCGCAGCAACGCCGTCAACAGCATCATGGCGGAAGGTGTTCGGTTCGGCAAAAACGGCGAATGGGTCAAGGCCCATCAGCTGCAGGTCCAGTATCACGGCATCACCGATGCCGCGAACCTCGATACGTGGCGCGGCATGAGCTATCAGACGGTGCTGGCGCCCCCCGAGGAGACCACCGGCAAGGTCATTTATCCCTACGCCAACGCGCTGAAGGCGTGAACTTATCCTCTTCACCGAGGATGAGATAAACTGTACGGGGTGGGGGCAGAGGCGCTCAATGCTGTTACCCACCTCGCTTGTCGGCTCCTACCCGCAGCCCGAATGGCTGATCGACCGCGCCCGGCTGTCGAAGCAGGTGCCGCGCGTGCGCGCCGACGATCTCTGGCTGGTGCCGCCCGACAAGCTCGAGGCCGCACAGGACGACGCCACCGTCATCGCGATTCATGACCAGGAGGTCGCCGGCCTCGACATCATCACCGATGGTGAGCAGCGGCGCGAAAGCTATTCCAACCGCTTCGCTACCGCGCTCGACGGCGTCGATGTGAAAAATCCGGGCAGCACCATCAACCGCAACGGCAAGGCCATCCCGGTGCCCCGCGTGGTTGGGCCGATTCGCCGGCGCCACGCGGTCGAACTGCGCGACCTGCAAGTGCTGCGCGCCAACACCACACGCGCCATCAAGGCGACCGTGCCTGGCCCCTTCACCATGAGCAAGCAGGCGCAGGACGATTATTACAAGGACGAGGAGGCGTTGGCGCTCGCCTACGCGGAGGCGGTGAACGCCGAAATCAAGGACCTGTTCGCCGCCGGCGCCGAGGTGGTGCAGATCGACGAGCCCTGGATGCAGCAGCATCCGGACAAGGCGCGCCAATATGGCCTCAAAGCGCTCGACCGCGCGCTCGACGGCGTAAGCGGCACGGTCGCAGTCCACCTCTGCTTCGGCTATGCGGCCGTCGTGCACGACAAGCCGTCGGGCTACTCGTTCCTGCCCGAACTCGAAGGCTCGAAGGCTCAGCAGGTTTCCATCGAGGCGGCGCAACCCAAGCTCGACCTTGCGGTCCTGCGCGAACTGCCGACGAAAACCATCATTCTGGGCGTCATCGATCTGTCAGACCTGAAGCCGGAAACGCCGGAGGTTGTAGCCACCCGCATCAGGCGGGCGCTTGCCCATGTGCCGGCCGACCGGGTGGTGGTGGCGCCGGATTGCGGCATGAAATACCTGCCGCGCCCGGTGGCGTTTGCTAAAATGAAGGCGATGGCCGCAGGCGCCGCCCTGGTGCGGCACGAGATCGCCGGCAAATGAATTTCGAAATCTAGGGAGACCCCCATGCCGTTCGTGACGGAAAAGACTTTGACCGATGTGGTGCGACACCGCTGGAGCGATATTCCGGATGCCCGTCTTAAGCAGGTGATGCAGGCGGTGGTGAAGCACCTTCATGCCTTCGTGCGCGAGATCGAGCCGACCGAAGCCGAATGGGCCGTGGCGATCGATTTCCTCACCCGCACCGGACAGATGTGCGACGAGAAACGCCAGGAATTTATTTTGATGTCTGACGTTCTCGGCGTCAGCATGCTGGTCGACGCCATCAACCATCGCCGCCCGAGCGGCGCGACGCCGAGTACGGTCGAAGGCCCATTCCACGTTCCCGACGCTCCGGTCTTCAGTAACGGCGCCAGCATGGCGGCCAATGCGCCCGGTCTTCCGTGCTTCGTCGTCGGCAAGGTGAGCGGGCTGGCGGGCGAGCCGGTCGCCGGCGCCACCCTCGACCTCTGGCAGACCGACGGCGACGGCCTCTACGAAGCGCAACGGCCGGAAATCGAAGGCGCATGGATGCGGGGCCTTTATCGCTCGCAGCCCGACGGTTCGTATCTGATCCGCACCGTGGCGCCGATCGCCTATACGATCCCGATGGACGGCACGATCGGCGAACTGATGAACCGCACCAATCTCAGCCACATGCGGCCGGCCCACATTCACTTCGCGCTGAAAGCGCCCGGCTATCATGGCCTGGTGACGCATCTGTTCCAGTCCGGCGACAAATGGATCGAACACGACGCAGTCTATGGCGTGAAGGAGCCGCTGATCGTCGAATTCAAGAAAATGCCGGCCGGCAGCAAAGCGCCTTCCGGCGAGATCATGAACGAGCCGTTCTGTGTCGTGAGCTACGACTTCGTGCTGGAACGCCAGGCGCGGGCGGCCGCCGCGTAACGCGCGCTTAATTCCATCGAACGGTCTCGGCCGCAGGGAGCGGCGGATGCCGGTATCCTTCAACCCGCGGAGAGCCAACACAAGGCTCGCCGCCCTGCCCGTTCACGCCCATGAAAATCGCCATCCCCGACGACTACCAGGACATGGTGGATCGTCTCGCGTGCTTTTCCCTGATCCGCCATCACGATGTCATCCGCTACCGCGAACCCGCCCGGGACATCGATCAGCTTGTTGAGCGGCTCGCGGACGCCGACATCATCGTCTCCATCCGCGAGCGCGTCCATTTTTCTCGCGCCCTGCTCCAGCGCCTGCCCAGGTGCCGGCTCATTGCGCTGGTCGGCCGCAATTCGCAGCGGATCGATTTCGCCGCCGCCACTGAGCTTGGCATTCCGGTTTCGACCGGCGTGAGCAACTCCCCGGACGCGCCGGCCGAGATGACGCTGGCGCTGATCCTCGCCTCACGCCGCAATGTCGCGCTTGAAGCCGAGCGCATGAGGCGCGGCGACTGGCCATGTACGCTGTCGTATCGGCTGCGCGGATCGACGCTCGGCATCTATGGTCTCGGCTCCATCGGCTCGCTGGTCGCGCAAGGCGGCAAAGGCCTCGGCATGAAGGTGCTGGCCTTCGGACAGGATAAATCGCGGGAGCGGGCCGCCGCCACGGGCTACGAATTCGCCCAGTCGAAGGCCGAGCTGTTCGAGCGGGCCGATGCGCTCTCGATCAGTGTCCGGCTGCAGCGCGAAACCAGAGGCCTTGTGGGCCCGGAAGATTTCGCCCGCATGAAGCCAACCGCGCTGTTCGTCAATGTCGCGCGCGCCGAACTGGTGCAGCCCGGCGCCTTGCTCGAAGCGCTGCGCAAAGGCCGCCCCGGCTATGCGGCGGTCGACGTCTATGATGACGAGCCGATCATGAACGGCGAACATCCATTCCTGAAAATGCCGAACGTGCTGTGTACGCCGCATCTCGGTTGGGCCGAATGGGACAATTTTGAGCTCTATTTCCGCGAATGCTTCGAGCAGATCCAAAAATTCGAAAAAGGCGGGCCGCTGCGACTTGCCAATCCGGCCGTCAAGCCGCGCTTTGCTGCCGGGCCCGCCGCCTGAATTAGAAACTCCGATCGACTGCCGGAACGCAAGGAGGTTGTCATGACCTGGGGTATTCCAACGCACCTTTTCCTTCAGATCCATGTCGCGCTCAGTCTGATCGGCATCGTGACCGGCCTGATCGTGCTTTACGGTCTTCTGGCTGGGCGCGCGCTCGGCGGCTGGACCGCCCTGTTCCTTGCCACCACGATCCTGACCAGCATCACGGGCTTTCCATTGCCGCCATTCGGGCTCGACCCGCCGCGCATGGTCGGCATTCTTTCGCTGATCCTGCTGGCCACGGCGGTGGGGGCCTATTACGTTTTTCATCTCGGCGGCGCGTGGCGATGGGTGTACGTCGTTACGGCGATGACGGCCCTTTATCTGAACTGCTTCGTCACTGTCATACAGTCGTTCGCAAAGATTCCGTCACTGCATGCGCTGGCGCCCACACAATCGGAGCCGCCTTTCCTCGTAGCGCAGCTTGCAGTGCTGGCGCTGTTCCTGCTGCTCGGCTTTCTTTCCGTACGCAGGTTCCATCCGCAAGCAGCCTAGCAAGCTTGCTGATGCGAACGGCGAGCATAACGCGCTCCTACGATCGCTTGCTGATGTCAGCTCTTTCCAGCGCGGCGCGATCCCATTTGGCCAAATTGGCCGCTGCCGCGTAGGTCTCCTGCAGGAATCCGAGGAGCAACGCGTCCGGATCGCTCGCTTGGCGGACCGCGTCGTAGGGCAGAATGAATTGGCCCACGTCTTTGTTATAGGCACCCTCCGCCATGCTGAGCCGCGTATCGCCATACCCGGCCGGCTCCGGATAGGCGTAGACGTAAAACGCCGCGCGGCCAAAACCGCCGTTGCCGGGCCAGAAGCCGCAGCTTGAACACTCGTGCGAGTAGGCCTCCGCCATCACCCAGTCGTCGACGTGCGGCGTATGTCCCTTCGGCGGCGGCGCCGTGCGGCCAGAGAACCGCGTCACCGCAAGATCGAAGCTGCCCCAGAAGAAATGGACCGGGCTCGCTTTGCCGATAAAGCGGCCCCGGAATTGGTTCATGACCCGGTCGGCCTGGACGAGCGCCTGGTGAAATTTTCGCACGCAGGCCGGCTCGTACTGCGCATGTTGACGATCGTTCTCGAAGGCGATGCAGCCTTCGATCTCGCACGGCATAGTCGTAATATCGACATCGATGCCGAGCCGCCGCAGCCGTTCCATGAACGCAGCATAGAACTCGGCCACCGTCATAGGCTCAAGCCTCAGGCTCTCGCGCTCGCCACTGCTGGTGACAAGGTCGAGCCGGTGGTCGATGAAGTCGAACACGATATCAAACACGCCGTCGCGGTAGGGAATGACGCGTTTGACCATGCCGCGGGCGGTGACGTGGAAAGTCACGTTCCACCAATGATTGATGAGCGGCGTGAGCGCCATGGTGACCTTGCCGGCGACCTGCATCCACAATTGCAGCGTCTCGCAGGTTTCGCTCCATGCCGCGTACGGCAGGTCGGGCCATTGCGGGTCTGAGGTCATGTTCCTGTCCTTGCGTCGCCCTCTCCCCGTGTGCCCACCTTACGATTTCATCAAGTGCCCAAATCTCTGCAGCGCCTCGCGCCGCTCGTCGGCGCTCGGCATGTTCACTGCCGGAAATTTATCGCGCCAATGGAAGGGCCGGCAGGCGTCGATGACGGCACGGCTGTTGGTGTAGTCGCCGATCGCCTTGCGTTCGGGCTCGATGCGCGGATCGAGCGGCGTCGACCAGGCACCGCGGATGATGTCGATCGAGGTGGCGGGATCGGAGCGCGTAATCAGCGCCCAGATCACTTCGTCGAGATTGGACACGTCGATGTCGTCGTCGACGACGATGACGTAGCGTCCGCAATACGCGCCGACATGGCACTGCGCGGCGATGTGGCCGGCCTGCTTGGCGTGGCCCGGATAACGCTGCTTGACCGCAACGGCGAGAAACAGCCGCGCGTTTCCGACCTCATGCGCCCATGCCGCGGTAACGCCGGGCACACCAGCCTTCTCGACGTTCTCGCGCAACAGCGCCGAGCGCACGATCGCGCGCCAGCGGCAGATTTCATCGGGTGGCCGCTGCGGCACGCAGCCGAGCAGTATCGGCTCGTTGCGATAGTACACCGCCTTGACGTCAATCACCGGCTCGGGTCGCTCGTCGCTGGCGTAATAACCGGTCCATTCCCCGAACGGGCCCTCCCCGCGCGCATTGCCGGGCTCGACGAAGCCCTCGATGACGATCTCGGCGTTTGCCGGAATCGGCAGCCCGGTGACCGGGCCCTTGATGACCTCGACCGGCTGACCGCGCATGCCGCCGACAATCTCGAGTTCGCACACGCCCGGCGGCACTTCGCTCGAGCCCATCAGAAAGCTCATCGGGTCGCCGCCGCAGACGATGGCGACCGGCATGCGTTCGCCGCGCGAGGCGTATTTGTCGCGCATCACCCGGCCGTGCTTGCCGGGCGAAATGTAGAAGCCGAGCGTCTTTTGATCGTGGATCATCACCCGATAGGTGCCGCAGTTGATCCAGCCGTCATCCGGATCGCGCATGATGTTGTAGCAGCCGGTGCCGATATAGCGGCCACCGTCCTGAGGGTGCCATTGCGGCGCCGGAAATTTGGTAACGTCGATGGCATCGCCCTGCATGACGTTCTGCATCACCGGCCCCGTTTCGACGAATTTTGGCGGGATGCGTTTGATCATGGCGGCATGATTGACGCGAAAACTCTCGCTCAATTCCAGCTTGGACAGCTCGCTGGAAAAGCCGAGCGTCATATTCTTGCGCTTGCCGGCGAAGAAATTGACCAGGAGCCGGCTGCCCGGCAGCGTACCGGGCACGTTGTCGAAGACAAAGCACGGCGCATCGTCAGCGTGCGCCGACATTTCGGCCACCATGCCGATATCGCGCTCGTAGGTGAGCCCGCCGACTTCCTTCACCTCGCCGAGCTTCTGAGCTTCATCGAGCCACTGGCGCAGATCGTGATAGGGCAGAAACGGCGCCGTATTCGAGCGCGCAGGGTTTGCGGCGTCGCTGGGCGGCGCCGTCGGATCGGACATCACACTCTGCTCGGCCATGCTAATGAATCTCTTTCCAGTTATTTGCGACGAAACCCAGCCGATCGACCTTCACGACCGCCTTGCCGGGCACCGCGTTGTGGCCCTTGCACGACCAGGCATAGATCGTGTCGTGTCCCGTGGCGGCCATCGGAATGTCGGTCGCGCCCGGATGACTGCGGCACCACGCCGCCGCTCCGAACGACGTACGGCGCACATCGGCCTTGCCGCAATTGAGATTGGCGCCAACGACGCAGCCCATCAATTTGCGACCGACGCAGCGCACGACACCACCGTCGCGCGCCATGTCCTTGCCGACGCTGAACGCCGCGGCCAGGGCCGGCACCAGCTCGGCCGGTACCTTTTCGGGCCGCGTATGCGCAGGGTTCGGACAATAGCCCGCCGCATTGGCGGCGCCCATCGACGCGGCGCTCGCGAGGAGAAGCAGGCCGCAGAATGTCAAGATCGCCGTCACCGCTGCTCTGCGCATTGCGCCACTCCGTGCCGCCAGCATTTTGGGTTGCAGCCGAATTGCTTATATTGCTAAGGAATTAGCCGGAGTATCCTATCATGCAGACTGACGCCGGCTCAAACCTGTTGCATAGCTGGATCGCACGCGCCGCACAGAGCACGCCCGACAAGCCTTACATCATCTCGGCTGAGGACGGGCGGCGCGTGTCCTACAGCCAACTGCGCCACAACGTGGCACAGTTCGCGACATTCCTGCAGCAGCGCGGCCTCAAGCCCAATGATCGGGTCGCGCTACTCGCCAACAATTCGATCGAGCATCTGATCTGCTATCTGGGCGTGATGGCGGCCGGCGCCACCATCTGCACCGTCCACGTCGAGATGAACCGCAACCAGCTCGGCAATATTTTCGAGCGGCTTAAGCCGCGCCTTATTCTCTTCCAAGACGGCCTCGAGCTCGATGACCTTGTCGAGAATGCCGGCGTTCCGAGCCTTCGGCTCAGCCGCTGGGACAAACCCGAGCCGGGATCGCTATACGACGAACTAGCGCGCTGCGCGCCGGGCGGGCCGAAAAGCCCGGCCGGCCCCGACGACGATGCCGTCATTCTCTTCACTTCGGGAACCAGCGCCACGCCAAAAGGCGTCATCCTCAATTACCGCGAATTTCTTCTGAACATCGGACCGCTGGCCGAAGGTTTCGGCATTACGGCGGACGACCGTCTCTATGACTTTCGCCCGTTCAGCTGGAACTCGGCACAGACCCTGGGCGGACTTGCGGTGCTTTGCAGCGGCGCCACGCTGGTCCTTTCGGAAAAATTTTCGGCCAGCCGGTTTTTCCAGCATCTGCGTTATTACGATGTGACGGTCGCGACCGGGAATCCGACGACCATCAACATCCTGCTCAACAGCAACCAGACCGCGCGACGCGGCGACGTGCCGAAGCTTCGCTTCATCACTTCAAGCTCTGCACCACTTTTGCTTGAAGACTGGAAGCGGTTCGAGCAGCTATTCGGCATTCCGGTCGCACAGGGCTGCGGCGCCAGCGAGGTGAGCTGGATCGCCGCAATTCCGGGCGAACAGCGGCGGCTCGGCAAGGTCGGTCGGCCGTTCCGCTATCACGACCTCGCCATCGTCGACGCCGACGGACGACGCCTGCCACCCGGCGAAATCGGTTATGTCGAGCTTGGCGGGCTAGGCGAACATGCCTACCGCTATCTTGGCGACGACGGTGGCATCAAGGTGCACAGCCGCAACCGCTTCCGAACCGGCGACCTCGGCTCGCTCGACGCCGACGGGTTTCTGACACTGTCGGGCCGTGAGAAGGAACTGATCATCCGCGGCGGCGCGAAAATCTCCCCGCTGGAGATCGACTCGTTCCTGATGCAGCACCCCGACGTGATCGAAGCCGCCACCGTCGGCGTACCCGACCCGATCTACGGTGAGGAAGTCGTCAGCTACGTGGTGACGCGGCCGGGCGCAGGCACGGACGCTGCTTCGTTGCTCCGCTACTGCGCGACGCTGCCGCCGTTCAAGGCGCCGAAGCGGATCTTGCTCAGTGAATTGCTGCCGAAGACGGAGCGTGGAAAACTGGATCGCAAGGCGCTGACGGAGCGTTGGAAGAAAGATCACCTGAGTGCGGTTCAGTCCTGAGCGGTAGAAGCAAAATCAATTGTGCTTCAAGCTGAAGCGCTGCATCGGTTCTCGCTATCTCCAAAATAACGCCAGCAAAATCACGATCGGCAGGGGTATGCCAAGAAGCCACAACAGCAATCCTCTCCCAAATCCCATAATCGCCTCCATTCTCCGAATAAACTCGTTTCAGTTTCGAAGCTGCGTCCTAATGCCAGAACAGGACGAGCAGGATGATGATCGGAATTGGAACGCCCAACAGCCACAACAGAATTGGCATCGCCGTTACCTCCAGAATTTTTCTGCTTACCAGGGACGTGGAACAAGACGCCGCTCATTCCAGCTGCCATCACGCAATTGTCCGCCCTCGACAGCCGCGAGGCTCGCCGCAAATGCTCCAAATAGGAGGGCCGCCGTCATCCAGAAGGCGAGCTTGGCGGCGCCGCGCCCCGCCTGATCGGCCGCGGTCTTGGCCTGAGCAATCACGTCATCGACGCGCTTTTGGGCGTCAGTCTGGCTCAGTCCCGTTTGGGCAGCGACAAGCTTCGCCACATAGGTTCTATCGGGGGCCGACAGTCCGCTGCCCTGGGCATAACTTGTGGTCCAGAGCCGAAGCACTTCCGCACGTGCTGCGGCGTTCGAACGAGCAGGGGTTCCGCCTGCCGGCGCCGGGACGGCCGCGCTGCCAGCAGGAGCGGGATTGGCAGTTGCCGGGGCTTCGCGCCTGAAAAGCCGGTCGACATAAATCTGTGCGGGATTAGTGGCCGCCTGGCCCGCCGCGGTGCCGACCATCGAGGCCGCGCCGCCGAGCAGATGAGTAGTGGCGGCGGCCAGCAGGCTGGCGCTGATCAGTGTGGCGAATGCCCAGGTGATGAAGCCATGGGCGGTATCGCGAAAGAACGCTTCATTGGTGTGGACGCCGATCCATTTGGTCCGCAAACGCGCCGCCAGATAGCCGCCGATGGCCGACGACATCACCGCAACGATGACCAGATAAATGCCGGCGGCCACCTTGAACGTGGCGGCCGATAGTCCGGTATCGGTCCAGGGCGAGATCGAGGACAATCCGAGCCCCGCGCCCAAAGCGAGCAGCGGCAGCGTCACCGCCGACGCAGTCACTGCGCCCGCCGCAATGCTGGCCCAGGAAACAGCCGAAAGAGTATCGGTCAAAATTGAATTGTCGGAACGGATGGCAGTATCCATGGGAGCTCCCAAATGATCTCGTGACGCCAAAACGTGTCGTCCCTATCAAGGGCCTCGATGAGAAAAAGTTCCGCCGATTGCCCAGCAAAGATGCATGCGCCTCGGACACGTAAACCAGCGTCCTGCACTGCAACAAATTTCCCAGCGTGTTTTGTGGTGACGCGTGGCTCGCCCACGAAGGCCTCGAAACCGAGGCCCGCAAACTATTTCACTGAGGCGGTCGCTTTTAGCAGCGGCGTCCACTTGGCAATTTCAGCTTGCAAGAAATCGCGCGCGCCCGCCGGCGTGGTAAGCGCGGGTGGCACGATCTCTTGACCGACCGCTACGGCCCGACGCTGAAAATCCGGATCGTTCAATGCGCCGTGCAATGCCGTATTCAAGCGCTCAACAATCGGCGCTGGTGTGCCCTTCGGGGCGTACAACGCGCTCCACACCTGTATGGCGACATTAGGCAGGCCCTGCTCGGCCAAGGTCGGCAGGTCAGGCAGAAGTTTTGCACGGGTGCCGCCGACGATGCCGTAAGCCTTGACCCTGCCGGCCTTGGCTTGCACCGAAGCCGTGATTACCGCATCGCAGACAATATCCGCGCGGCCCGCCGCCACGTCGATCATGGCGGGCCCGGTGCCCTGATAGGGGATCATGTTGAAATGCGTCTTGAGCTGTCGCATCAGCAGCGACTCGCAGAGAAAAGATGGTCCGCCCGGCCCGGTATTGGCGGCGTTGACCTTGGGCCCGTTCTTCTTGAGATAGTCGATGAAATCCTTGAATGGCACCTTGGCGAAGGAAGGCTTCGCCACCAGCATAGTCGGCGAAAACACCGCGATGCCGAGGCTGACGAAATCTCGCACGGGATCGTAAGCGAGATTTGCATAAAGCGCGGGACTGATAGCCATCGAGATGTTGGTAAAGAGCAGCGTGTAACCATCCGGCGGCGCATGCGCGGCGCGTTCAGCCCCGACATTACCGCCTGCGCCGCCGAGTTCTCGACCACGACAGGGCGTCCGAGTTTGCGCGACAGCACGTCCGCCAAGATGCGACCCGTGACGTCGGTCGGCCCTCCCGCCGCAAATGGCACGATCAGCTTGATCGGATGCGCCGGATAAACCTGCGCAACGGCGGTGTCGCATACCGCGACAACGCCAAAGAAGACCGCAGCCGAAACCAAAAGCGACCTGATAGCTCGGGGAAAGCCCATACAATCGGCAGCGTGCATCTCAGGCCCCTCGTTAACGCGCCGCGACATGTTCGGCGATGTGCTCGCCCGCCAGCAATCCGAGTACAAACGATTTGGCTATACCGCCGACGTAACCGGCACGCGGTCCGCCCTCGAGACCGGCGACTGGCGTTCCGGCCGCGTACAGGCCGGGAAAGACGCTGCCGTTGGGCCTGAGCGCCTGCGCATGGCCGTTGATGACCACGCCTCCCATGGTGCCGGTAACGCCGGTGCAGAGCGGCGCAGCGTGAAACGGCGCCGTGCCGATCGGCATCGGCTTGTGTTTGCGCACGCTGCGCGGCACGGCAAGACGCGCGAAATCGTTGCGGGCGATCGCCTGATTGTAGTCGGCAATGGTTTGCTTAAGCGCGTTTGCCGGCAGGCCGACGCGCGCCGCCAGCGTTTCAAGATCGGGCGCGCTGATGAGCGCGCCGCCTGCCTCGGCCATGCTCGGATTGGCCGGCACCGTGGTGGTGATCGCCGGCTCCTGTTTCCAGATCGCATCATCAACGATGAGCACAGCGCTCAAAGGATCGGGCAGTTGCGCGATGGCATTGGCCATGCAGACCCCGCCGCGGCCCTCGTCGGTGAACCGCTCGGCGTCGGGACCCGTCAGGATGGCACATTCGGCAGCGGCATCGAGGTGCGGATAGGGCCACAGCCGGGCATTCGTCATCGCGTCACGGTGGTGGATGTGGCCGTAGAACGCGCCGAAGCCGCCGATAGCCGCACCCGCCGCTTCGGCCATGCGGATGCCATCGCCGTTGGCGCCAGGGCCGACACGGCACAGCACGCGATCTGCGCGCGGCGTAATATATTTGCCGATCATCTCCCGATTGGCCGCAAAGCCGCCGTCGGCGATCACCACGGCCCTGGCCGAAATGCGCGTACGCGCACCACCGCGCACGACATCAACGCCCACACAGGCGCCACCTTCGGTCACAAGAGCTTCGACCTCGGTGCCACGCATCAGGACACCGCCGTGTTGTTTCAGATTTTCCTCAAGCCGCTGCATGAAGAGATCGGGCCCGCGGTCCTCCCAGTCCAATCCCACCGTCGGCCGCCGCGGCGGCGCCAACACCTGCTGTCCCGGCTGATCATGCTGCAACGCGCGCTGCACGAACGTTGCGCCTTGCCCCGACAGCCATTTGATGGCGCGCATGCCGTTATCAGCAATCGCCCGGGCGACGGCCGCGTGCGCGTTAGCGCCACTGCCGTCCATGATCGCGCGGAACAGCCGGTCCGGTTCCGCCATGATCGGCAATCCCATGACGTTGGCGACGCCCGTCGACCACCGCGAGCTGCACGGGTAGCGCTCTTCGCTGCGCGCTTCGAGAACCGCGGCGGACAATCCGGCTTCGACCGCGCGGCAGGCGGGGATCAGTCCGGAAAACCCGCCGCCGATGGCTACGACGTCAAACTGCATTGGCGCTCCGCGGAGATCGATTGCGAACGCCAACTATGCGCCACCGCTATGCCGGCGTTCAAGACGGCCTCTGTGTCAGCGCAAAGCAGCCGCGATCAGATAGAGACCCAGCAGCAGCAAGCCGCCGAAGAAGCAGCGGCGGAACACCATCGGCGGCAAGCGTGAGCGCAGTGCCTGGCCGATCGCCATGCCGCCGGTCGCTGCGACCAGCGCCGCAGGCGTCGTCATGGCCAGCGAACTAACGATCGCGCCGGCACACATGAGATACACGTGGCGCGCCACGCCACACAATCTGGCATTTGTAAAAGCAAGCCTCGCGGCGAGCGAAGCTCGCCGGCGGCGCTGTCGCCTATCCCGCAACCCTGGAAAGCGCGCGGCTCACCGTCCGCTCTTTGCCAGCGAGTGGACCCAGCCGTGCATGCGCTTCTTGACGTTGGCGATGTCTTCCTTCGAGAACCAATCCTCGGGCTTAACCTTGTCGACCGGATAGACCGGCCGCAGGAAGTCGCTCTCGTAGCCGAACGGCACGGTGGCATCGATGCCCATGCCGCCCTCGAACCGCGTATTCGACGCCGTCCATTGCTGCCCGCCGGCGGTCATGCGCTCCGCCGGCATGAAGGTCTGCCCGCGTCCGCCGGGGATCGGATTGAGGATGTCGGTCTGCGGATTGACGCGGGTGGTCAGGCACCACATCACGTCGTCCATCGAGTAGGGATCGACATCCTCCGACACCGCGATCGCGAGCCGCATGCCCTGCGAACACGACAACGCCGCGCCGAGAAAGTTGCGCTGCCAGCCTTCGTCGATCTGGTGGCGCTTTTTCACCTGGATGACGCAGCCGCCCCAATCGGTCATGCAGTAAGGGATCACGACGTTCTGCACGATGCCGGGCTGTAGCCGGTTGCACAGTTCGTAGATTGCCGCCTCGCGCACCGTCGTATCGATGTTGTGGTCGTCGAGCATGTGCACGCCGAGTGCGAAGATGATTGGCTTCGTCTCCGGCTTGCGCATGGTGATGGCGGTGACATGGAAGGTCGGCGCCTTGTAGGATTTGCCCATATAGCCGGCCCATTCCGGATGGAAATGGTAACGGCCCTGCACGCCGGCCTTCTCGGCCTCCTCGGTTTCGAAGCGGCGGTCGCGCGGGTTGACATAGCCCTCAAGCACAAGTTCGCAGTCGGCCAGCGCCATGGCGTCGACGGTCCGCGCCTTGACGAGACGGATCGGCGTGCCCTGCACCGCCGACGCGATGCCGATCTCGTCGCAGCCCATCGGCAGCACCGCATAGTCGAAGCCGGCGCCGGCCAGCAGCGTACAGGCCGGCGGCACGCCGAAGCACATGGTGATCGGAACCGGCTGGTCTTCCCTGTAATATTTGTTGACCACCTGCCACATGTGCGAACCGGGCGAAATCTGGAACGTGCCGACGTTGCCCCAGCGGAAATTCATGCGGTTGTAGCCGAGGTCCGAACCGCCCTCGAACTGTGGACCGGTGACGCAGCGGATACCGGAGCCGACGGTCAATTCCGGCTCGTAGGTTGTGTGACGGATCGGCACCAGCCATTTATTGACGTCATCGGGCTTCTCGATGACGAATTCCTGGCATGGCGCATCACTCTGGGCGATCTCAACCGGCTTTACCGGATGCGACAGTGCATGCGCGAGCTTCCGCACGCGCTCGGCGTCGTCCTTCCAGCCGAACATCTTGTTGATGATCGCCATGTCGCCGAACAGATTGGTGATGACGCGATGGTTCGGCTTGCCTTTGACGGCGTTGAACAGCACCGGGCAACCGCCGTCCATGTGCTTCTGCAGCCCGGTGACCTGCAGGTCGGGGTCGACTTCCTTGTCGGTCTCGATCAACTCGCCATTGGCGCGCAACCACTGCAATGTGCTGCGCAGATCGAAGGCCTGGTTCGGCGTGGTCGCCGTTGTTTGTTCCTTGCGCACCGGCTGTTGCATTGTCCGTCTTCCTATTGCATAGATTTCTAAGTAATTATCTGCCCGGGATTAAAGGGGCTGTCAACGCCGATGCCGACGCGGCCGTCGCCGAAAACGAAACCCGCGCCGCGCGGCGGCGATCTGCCGCCGCAGCAGTCCTCCGGATATCTGGTGCGCGACGCGCATCGCGCCTTTCAACGCCTTCTGGAGCGCCGCATTGCGCCGTACGGGGTGACCCGCGGGCAATGGTATTTCCTGCGCGTGCTGTGGATCGACGACGGGCTGTCGCAGCGCGAGTTGTCGGCGCGTGTCGGCATGATGGAGTCGACCACGGTAATCGCGTTGCGCAGCATGGAGAAGACGGGACTGATCCAGCGCGAGCGCAGCCATGACGACCGCCGCAGAGCGCGCGTGCTGCTGACCGCCAAGGCGAAACGGCTGCGCGACGAATTACTCGCCGTGGCGCGCGGCATTACCGATGAATCCGAGGAAGGCATCGCGGCGCGCGATCTCACCGCGTTCCGCCGCGTCATTACCCGGATGGCGGCGAACCTGGATCAGATCGAGCGCTAGACGCCTCGCGGCGCGATTAGAGGCCGAGAAGGCCGGTGAATTGCCGGACCGGCCGATCGAGCCGCAAGGTTCGGAAGCCGGTAGCGACCGAGGCGCGGATCGGCATCGGGATGAACGACAGCGCGGGCGCGAGCCCTGCCCTGCGGGTGGCGGCGAGCGGCGCCACGAGATCATAGCCAACCCGGTGCACACTCACGGTGCGCTGCGCCAGATCCACGATCATGTAGCTCGCGCGCCGGTCGCGCTCGCGCGGGTCACCGACGGTGCCCGGATTGATCAGATAGTACGCATCATCACGCAGCGAGACCTTCATCGGCGGCAGCGTAACGGCGCCGCCCTTTCGGAATTCATAAACGCCGGCGTGATGGGTGTGGCCGAAGGCGCAGATGCGTGCGCCTGACGGGTCGGCCATGAGCGCCTGGAAACTTTGCAGACGGCGCTCGTCGCTGTCGAGCCGTACGGTGGCGCAATCCGTCTGGGGATGCAGTGCGCCGTGAACGGCAATCAGCTTGCGGTCGATCGCGGCCTTGAGCGGCAGGCCGGCGAGGAAATGCAGATCGTCCCGCCCGAGCGAGCGTTGCGTCCAGGCCACCGCACGGGCCGCCGCGCGGCTGAAAGTTTTGGTCGTGATCCGACCGCAGACCGCAAGGTCATGGTTGCCGGCGACGCAAAGTACGTCGAGGCGCCGGAGCGCAGCAATACATTCCGCGGGCTGTGTGTTGTAGCCGACTACGTCGCCGAGGCAGACGATCCGATCGGCTCCGGCAGCCACGATGTCATCAAGAACCGCCTTCAGAGCCGGGAGATTGGCGTGAATGTCGGAGATCAGTGCGAGTTTCACGACTCGCCCTTCGCGTGCGGCAAGAGCGGTCCGACCCGCGCACGCAGACGCGAGACCATCCGCCACGCAGCCGGCGTTTGTTTGATGAAACGCTTGATCCGGCGCTGGAGCACCGATCGGCCCAACACCGGCAGGCCGCGCCACGTCGCCACAGCCGCGTAGTCCCCGAGGTTGATGTGCGTGTCCGACCATTCGAGCTTGTAGGGCTCGTCGCCGACGGTGAAGTCGAAACGGCGCAGCCCCAGCCCAATGATATTGGCAATCAGTTCGCGGAGGTGAAGCGCACCCGGCCCATAGTGAGCGATTGCACCATCGTCGTAGCTGGCAAGCACATGATAGTAGGCGTCGCGAAAGACCACGCCGAGGTGCGTGGCACCGCGAAGCTCGCCAAACTGCGTGTGGCCGATATGCATTTGAAGTGTGCCGTCGTGTGCAAGCGGCGAGGCGGAGAGCGGCGAGGCGTGCTCGGCAAGATCGAGAAAGAATTCGCGCCAGCCGGGGCGCTCGAACATGTCCGGAATGCCGCGATGCGCGAACAACCGGCGCTTTTGCGCCATCAGGATTTCGAGCGTCGCCTTCGCGTCCTGCGGATCGGTGTCGATCGCAAACCCGATCTCGCCGAATTCCGCCAGCCGTTTGCGCTTGGACCGGTCGCGGCGCCGGGTCGCCGACGAGCGTTTGGCGGCGTAGAATTTTTTCCAGTCGGCGCCGAGCTCCGCGAAATGCGCGCCACTCGGGTTCGTGGCAAGCGCCAGGGCGAAGAACGGATTGACCTGGCCGCCCACCAATTGCGGCATTTTCTCAAGCTCGATCCAGTCGTGGCGAAACAGCGGCTCGCGCTGCATGCGCGCGCGCAGTGCTTTCCAAAACGCCCGGAACTGCTCCGCCGATAAGCGCTGCGGTAGGTCGCGCATGAGGAGCGGCGCGTTGTAATCGTTCAAATCCTGGCCGAGCCAGCACAAGCGTCGCGCGCCGCCACGGCGTTCGATGCCGAGGGGCAGAATGATGCCGGTCTGTCCGTCGCCCAGCGCCCCGACCGCTATGGCGGGTTGCACGCCTTGCCGCATCCCGATATGGCGTTGCCACCGCCGCAGCCAGTCGAAGGTCTGGAACGGTGTGCAATCGGCGCTTCGTTCGAAGCGCCGCCATTCGGCCTCAACGGATTCGAGCCGATCGTGGATCGAAAGGTTAAGCATGACCGGAGCGCTGCTGAATTCGCCAACGCGTCCCGGCGTTTCACGCCCGGCATCGAAAGCCAGCCCGGCGTTCCGCGATGCGGCCAATGGTCTGCTTGTCACGCAATCCGCTGACATGATGGATGCCCAGGAGAGCGTGATAGAGGAGAATAGCTAAGGGAGCATCGCTCCCCGTCTTTCCATTCGGGTTAAGGTAAAGCCCCCCTCAACAGGATTGCTCGACTTTTACGTGCCGCCTGTTTGGCGTCACTGGCGCCGCCATGAGAAACAATCTGAACAAGTTTGAAGAAAGATGCACGAGAGGATAAAATGAACGCAGTGCGCATTTGGTCTGTCGCAGCGGCTATCTGGTTGGGGATGGGCGCCGTTTCGGGCGCCGCCCACGCACAGGCCGGCGGCTATCCGACGAGAACCGTCACCATCATCGCCGACGCATCACCCGGTTCCACCCCAGACGTCGACGCCCGCTTTGTCGCCGAGGGCCTCGGCAAGATGTGGGGTCGCCAAGTGGTCGTTATCGAGCATCCGGGTGCGTTCGGCAGCATCGCCGCACGCGCCGCGGCCGAGGCCGCGCCCGATGGCTATACGCTCTATATGCCAGCGCTGGCGACGTTCGTGGCCCCGAAGACGGCGGCGCCCAATGTTCCGCTGCACCTGCCGCACGATTTCATCCCGATTGGATTCACCGCCGAGAACCCGATGTTCGTCGCGGTCAATCCGTCGCTGGGCGTGAGCTCGCTGCCCGACCTGATCGCGCTCGCCAAGAAGAAGCCCGGCTCGATTTCGATCGCGGTGTCGGGGGCCGGCCGATTGACGGATTTGACCGGGCGCCTGCTGCAGCAGCGCGAAAACGTGAGCTTCGTTCGCGTGCCTTACAACAGCGGCACCGCCGCCGCCGTTGCGGACGTTGCCGGCGGACGCGTGTCGATGATCATCGAGGGTTATTCGGGCATTGCCGGCGCCGTCAAGGGCAAGCAGATTAAGCTGATCGGGGTCGCCTCGCTGAAGCGCCTGCCGGAATTTCCCGACGTGCCGCCGATCGCGGAAACGATCCCTGGGTTTTCAGCGACCGGATGGCAAGTTCTGCTGGCCCCGAATGGCACGCCGCAGCCGGTCGTCAGCAAGATCAGCGCCGATTTGGGCAAGCTGGTCGGCAGTCCGGAGTTTCAGAAACGCCTCGCCACCATCGGCAGCTATTCGCACGCCATGACGCCCGATCAGGTTCTTGCCTTCGTCAAGCAGCAACAGGATACTTGGCTGCCGCTGTTGGAAAATTCCAAAGACAAATAAAGCGCTCGTGGCTGCTCACTTTTTGGTTTTGAAGCAGGAGACTCTGTCATGATGTGCGGAGGCTTTCCGAGCGGCTATTTTTTGTTGCGCGTTGGTTTGGCTGTCTTGGGCGTCACGGCGCTTGCACCTTCGGCGGGAGCCAAAGATCCTGCTCAGAACGCTTATCTGATCCGAATGCTGAGCTGCACCGGCCCCGACGCCACCATGGAGATCTACATACCGCAGTCGATCGCCCTGGACGTCAGAGGAATGGTGCACGATCTGCAGAAACCTGTGATCGGCTACTACACACTCGATCTGACCCCGTACAACAAGGGCAAGCCATTGGAGCCGGTCAAGATTTCAATGACGGCGGACGGCAAGACCGTCATCGTCAATCAATATACGCGGGGCTTGCCGCCGACCCGCATTCCCGTCGGCGGCGGCACGGTCGATTTCGACCACCGCTTCGGCTCGGCCGCCAAATGCGGCCCGTTCCAGGACCAGGATCCGAATTTCCGCGGGTGAATGCTGGTACAGCTGGGGGGATTCGAACCACCGACCTCCTGATCCACAGTCAGGCGCTCTAACCAACTGAGCTACAGCTGCATGGCGCACGGCCAATCGCGCTCTGGAAACTATGGGCAACGCCTAATTTTGGCAAGCCTGCCCCAGAGACGCAAAAGCCCGGGCGAGCCCGGGCTTTCGACAGCTTCGACAGAACGGTGAACCTCCGCTGAGACGCGGAAGAACGATTTCAGCCAACCTTGCTGAAGGCCTTGTTCATGCCGCTCTTGATCGGCTCGGCGGTCTCGGTCGCGACCTTCTGCGCCAGGGCGGTAAGTTCCTTGCCCTGTTGCGTGAACGCCTCGAACTGCTTGCGTGCGTGCGCGCTCGACAGCTCGATGACTTCAGACGGCGACTTGGCCGTGATCAACTCGCCGAAGAAATCGAACGCCGCATTGGTATTCGTCCGCGTCGCCTCGATCATTTTGAGGCCGTAGTCGGACGCGCCCTTGGAGGCGGTCGAATAGGTCGTCTCGAGGACGTCGGTGGCCTCTTCGGCCGCCGCCTTCATCTTCTCGTAGGTGTCCTTGCACTGAGCCACGCCGCGTTCCGCGAATTCGCGGAAAGCGGCCGGCATTTCTACCTTCGGAATCTCGAATTTCGGCATTTCGAATTTTGGCATCTCGAATGCGCTCGAGGCCGGCTTGCTGGTCCTGGGCTTCGAATTGGCTTCTGCGGCTTCAGCCATGGCACGTTCCTTAACTTTGCCTTTGCTCTTGGGCTGTTTCACGGTGTGTACTTGCACTTGGCCCCGCCGCCCGTCGCGCAAGGCCTGAGTTTCATTGCAAAACCGGGCACTCGAACGCGATACTCTTCAGAACCCGGGCCTTCCTGGTGATCTATATAACATAGGTATTGGTGCATCGCAATAGAAAATATTGCAATGCACAAAACTGTAATGGTCTGAATTCCTTAGGTTTTTCAAGGCCGCGCGAAATTCGCGGCGATTTCACTTTGTAGTCGACTTGCTGGCGTCGATCACTATCTTGGCGGCGCTCTGGCCAAGGTCGCGGACCTGCGTCGAGAGCGCCTGCATCTGGCGGCCAAGAAACTCCGACTGCAGCCCCATGACTTCGGTGGCGTCCTTGGCCTGCATCAGCTTTTGCGCGAAGTCGAACGTCGCCGCCACGTTCTGCTCGGCATATTCCATCGACTTGTGCGCGATCTCGCTGGCGCTCGAATGCGCCGCCTGAGTCTGGCCGTGGATTTGCCCGACCGCCTGGTTGGCCGCCTGGATAAAGCCCTCAAAGGCCTTGCGGGCCTGCGTGACGCTCTGTTCCGCGAACGAGCGCAGCTCGTTCGGCACCGCAAACTGCTCGAATGGTTCCTTAGCCATGGGTGTCCTCCGTCGGCCGGCCCTCGATCCTAGCGCGAAAATGCCGCTAACGTGCAACGCAAAAACGACACCGTTAGCCAATTGCACCGCGGCGGCCTGTCTGACCACTGGACCGAATTAACGTTAGCGCGTCATGCCGGCCGGCCGTGGAAACGCCCGGCATGGACGGCGCACCTCGTCCGCATTATTAAGAATTCCTTAAGGGAACGGGTTCCGCCGCATGCCGAGTGTCGAGTCCGAACTCGCATTTTTGCAAATCCCGCGACTTGCGGCCGAGGCAATATGCGCGCGGCCGGTTTGGCTATGGAGCCCCGATATACCGCGTCTGCTGTGGGCGAATGCCGTCGGCGCGGCAGTCTTTGGCGCCTCCGGCGTGCCCGATGCCGGCAGCGTGCGGTTCGCGCCAAACAATCCCTTGCTCGCTCAGATCGCTCGCCTCGATGCAGCCTTGCCGCCAGCCGGACAAGATCGCCTTGAACGGCTGCGCGGCGTTGGCGCTGGCTTGGGGCGCCCGGTGGTCTGCAACTGCTCACGTATCGTACTGCCCGACGGTACGGCCGCGATATTGATTGCTGCGTGCGAACCGGCGGGCCCCGCGCTGACGCTCAGCGAGCGCCTGCGTCGCCTTTTTGCTGGCTTGGCAGGTGCAATCGCGGCCTTCTCAGCCGATGGCAAGCTGTTGTACTCAACCGACGCGGCGCTGCCGCGGCTTGACGGCTCCCCGACGCTCTCCGCCCTCGGGCTCGATGAGCTTGCCGCTGAAGCCCTCCGATCCGGACGCGCCAGCGGCAGCGCCCGCATTGGTCCTTCCACCGCACCGTTCACCGCACTACGGCTTGGCCGCGATGATACACGCGCGCTCGTGATCGCGCTGCCGCCCGGCGACGCAGTACTCGCACAGTTTCCGGCAGAACCTGAACAACCACCAGGAGCCGTGACACCAACTGAACCAGAAGCCGCGGCGAACCCTGTAGCGCCAGAGCAGCCGTCACGGCCTTCACCAAATCCATCGCCGCCGGTGACCGACGCGCGGCCGGTTTCGGCCGCCGCGGAAACACCGGGAGCCGACCAGCCGGTCCCCGGCGTCTCGCCTGTTGCTGAACGGCGGCATCCGTTGCGCTTCGTCTGGCACATGGATGCCGAGAATCGGTTCGCCATCGGTTCGGACGAATTCGCCGAACTCGTCGGCCCGCGCGCCACCGCAGCCTGCGGCCGGCCATGGAGCGAGATCGCGGCCGAACTGAAACTTGACCCGGACAACCGGGTCGCGCACGCCGTCGCGACGCACGAAACCTGGAGCGGCATTCCGGTGGAATGGCCTGTGGACGACACCGACGAGCGTCTGCCGGTCGAGTTGTCCGGACTGCCGGTGTTCGATCGCGACCGCGTGTTCCGCGGGTACCGAGGCTTTGGAGTTTGCCGCGACATCGACCGGATCAATCAATTGGCACGCGAACGGCAAACGCGGCCGCTTGGCTTTACTGCCGAACACGAAACGCTGTCTGCCGTGCATGGCGAAGCCGAGCCTTCCGCGGAACAGGGTGCCGCAGCGCCAACTCCGATTGTCCAGACCCCGATTGCACCTGTCGCGCAGATTACAGAGCGCCAGTCAGAACATCCCAGGCTCGGCATCGTCCCTGCAGCCGCCAATGTGGTGCCGTTTCGCTCCGCACCGACGCCGGAACCAAAAGCGCCGAGCTTGAGTCCGGTTGAGCGCAATGCCTTTCGCGAACTGGCGCAGGAACTGACCGCACGGCTGCGCGGTTCAGGAGCCGAAGCGGCGACGACCGCCGAACTTGCCGCGATCTCTTCGGACGCGAAAGCTCATCCCGGTACCGCAGTCGTCGCCGAACCATTGCACGCCGCACCGTCGGTCGAACATGCGTTGCTCGATCGAGTGCCGGCGGGCGTTCTGGTCTATCGCAACGATACGCCGCTGTACGCCAACCGTTACTTTCTTGAACTGTGCGGCTACGACCGCGTCGATGCGCTGGCGGCGGCGGGCGGACTTCCTGCCCTGTTTGCGGCGCCGGGGCCGGCGGCGCTGCGTGACAGCGGCAACTCCGAGACGTTATCGATCACGACCGGACGCGGTGAGCAGCATCCGGTCGACGGCCGGCTGTTCAGCGTGCCATGGAACGGCGACTCAGCGCTGGCCCTCATATTGACGAGCGGCCAGACCGCCGAGCACCTGCGAGCGACGAAGAGCGCGCTCGAAGCCGCGGTGAGCGAGAACCGCGACATCAAGAGCGCCCTCGATCGCACCATGCGGCGTGAGGCTGAAAGGACGGCAGCCGCCAAGGCCGAATTCCTCGCCAAGGTGAATCACGAAATCCGTACGCCGCTCAACTCCATGATCGGATTCGCCGAGGTCATCCTGGCCGAGCGCTTCGGTTCCATCGGCAACGAACGCTATCGCGAATATCTCAAGGACATTCACACGGCGGGAGCGCACCTTGTCTCGGTGCTCAACGATCTCGTCGACCTCTCCAAGGTCGAGAGCGGCCAACTCGAGCTGAACTTTGTTGAGTTCGACCTGAACGAACTCACCCAGCAATGCGTCGGCATCATGCAGCCGCAGGCCAATCGCTCTCGTATCATCATCCGCAGCGCGCTGGCTCCAGGGCTGACGCGCGTCGTGGCTGACGAACGGTCAGTGCGCCAGATTGTACTCAATCTTCTGGCTCATGCGATCAGGTTCACTGGTCCTGGCGGCCAGGTCATCGTTTCGACCGCAGGCGGAAACGGCGGCGAGGGTGTGTTGCGCGTGCGCGACACTGGTTTCGGAATACGGGAGGCAGAAGAGGCCGCACTGACGGAGCCACTCCGCCACAACGCCGAAGCGGCTGGTTGGGACAAGAACGGCGGCAGCTTGGGCCTGGCGCTGACCAAGGCTCTTGCCGAGGCGAATCGCGCCGATGTCAGCGTCATGAGCGCAGCCGACGCGGGGACCCTTATTGAGATAGCTTTCCCTTCCAACCGGACGGCGGCGCGCTAGCCGCCAGCCTACCAGGGTGCCGGCGGAAGAGCCTCAGGAGTAGCCCAAACCGCGCCGAACGGCCACGAATCCGACACAGACGCCACGCATGTCTTCAGCCTTGCCAACCACCCACCGCCCTCGATTGGCCCCGCAACATCGGAAACGCCTGCTGTGCCCGCGGCTACCGGATTAAAGCGCCTCGCGATTGTGGTTACCGGCGTGGCCGCTGCGGCATTTGCTACGCTGATAGGCCTTTCTTTCCTGATACCGGCCACGTCAATCCGAGATGCGGTCAAAAAGGAAATCCACGACGTCACCGGCCTCGACCCGACATTGCGGGGCGACATCTCGGTTTCGCTGTTTCCTCACGCTTCGGTCACCTTTCACAGCGTGCTGTTCGCCGACAACGGCGCCCAGCCGGCGCTCGCCGCCGATGAGATGATTGCCCGGCTCAGCTACTTCCCGCTGCTCGCCGGACGGGTCGAAATCTCCGATATCACACTGGTTCGGCCCACCATCACGGTCGCGTTCGCCCAGGATGGCCAATCGAACTGGTCAGGGCTCACCGCCTCGCTCGCCCACGCGCTGGAGCCCAATCCAAAACGCGGCGGTTCCTTCTCTGAGATCGGCATCCATGACGGCACGATCGTCGTGCGCGACTCACGGGCGGGTGCTCCCGAGCAGATCGACAACGTGGATTTTGAGGTCGCTTGGCCGTCGATTTCGCGCAGCTTCGCGGCAACGGGCCACTTTGTTTGGCGCGATCAGCCGGTGGAGGCAAGCCTGGCGCTCAGCGATTTCCTGGCAGCCCTGACCGGCAAGAATTCCGGGGTCAAATTGCGGGTGACGTCGCAACCCCTCGACGTTGCCTTTGACGGCACGGCCAGCAACGAGCCTACGCTGAAGATGACCGGAACGCTCGACGTTGAATCGCCGGCGCTGCGCGATGCCTTGCGCTGGACAAGCAAACGCAGAGTACCGTTCGGCGGCTTCAAACGGTTCGCGCTTCGCGCGCAGAGCGACATCAGCAATGGCACGGTGTCGCTTACAAACGTCAATGTCGAGCTTGACGGCAACCGCGCCGAGGGCGTTCTCACACTGGCGACCGACAGTCACCGTGCGGTCCAGGGCACGCTCGCCGCAGACTCGCTCGACCTCACGCCCTACGTGAAGGGAGCTCGTTTGATGGCGACCAACGAGCGTACCTGGGATCGCTTGCCAATCGCGCTGGATGGACTTTCGGATTTCAATCTCGATCTGCGGCTCTCGGCCGCGAGCGTCAAGATTGCAAACGCGCAGTTGGGCCGCACGGCCGCGGCCGCCAACATGAGCGGCGGCAAGCTTAAGGTGACCATCGGCGACTCGCAGGCTTTTGGCGGCTCCGCTACGGGCACTTTCGGGATTGGCAACGGCAAGGATGGTATCGAGGTCAGCTCGCACGTGCGGTTCGACGACGTCGATCTTGGCAATTGTCTGAGCCAGATATTCGGCCTGCATAAGCTCGAAGGCCGCGGCACGCTGGCGCTCGACGTTGACGGCTCCGGCCAATCCGTATGGGCATTGACTCACACGCTCAACGGCACGGCGAGTCTAAGCGCGCATGACGGCGCATTAAACGGCATCGATGTCGAACAATTGCTGCAGCGGCTTGAGAAGCGGCCATTGTCGGGCAACGGGGACTTCCGCACCGGACGAACTCCATTCGACCGGCTGCTGCTCGACGTCAAGATCGACCAGGGAATGATTTCGGTGCAGAAACTCGAGTTCAACGGCCCCTCCGTGAAGCTCAAAGTGGCCGGCGAGGCATCGATCCCGGCCCGCGACCTTGATCTCCAGGGCACCGCAACGCTGGTTTCGGCCAAGACGAGCGACGAGTTTGCCCTGCCCTTCACCGTTCAAGGGCCCTGGGACAACCCGGTACCGCTGCCGGACGCATCGAGCCTTATCCGCCACTCGAATGCAGCCGCACCGCTCCTTGAGGCGGTCAAACGGCACTCCGCCGGAGACGCGGTGCGCTCGGTCATCGATCAGCTGTTCGCGGCTCCAGCGGCAGCGCCGCCTCCCGCTACGACCAAGCCCGCCACCGCGACCACCCCGGCGCCTTCCGAATACAAGCCCGCGGCAGTGACCGCGCCGGCGACCGCCCAATAGCTGAAACTGCGGGTGCCGCAGCATTGCCTGCGGCGATACTGCCTATTTGTTTGGCCCGGCAAATCCTCGCGGGTGTCGAAACGCACCAAACCGGGCGGGCATTTTCCTGTCCTATGCTCTATGATTCGCGGCGCACGAATCAGCGGATTCTGCCAACGGCAAGGCCACGATGTTCAGCCGCCTCACGCGCACTATGATCAAGGTGCTGGTCGCGTCGCTGATCGTCGGAACGATCCTGGCTCATTTCGGGCTCACCACCGACCAGCTCATGCAGGCCGCGGGCCTGTCGCCCGCGCGCCTCGCCGACCTGGCGCGCCAAGGGCTGGCGTGGGCACTCCCCAACGTGCTGCTCGGCTCGCTTATCATCGTGCCGGTCTGGTTCCTGTTCTATTTGTTCCATCCGCCAGCCGAGAGCAGAGATTGAGTGGGGCATTCTCCGGAAAAGTGGGGCCGGTTTCCGAAGAAATGCGACCAAATCCATGATTTGGAACGCGTCACGTCGGGAAGCGCTCAAGGACGAGCCGGAACGCCGCGCATACCGGTGAGCTTCGCAAGCAGAGAGGCGCTCAGCACCGCTGCCCCGACAATCGCGATGAAGATGCTGCACACCGCGTTGATTTCGGGTTTCACACCCAGCCGGATCTCGGAATAGATCCGGATTGGCAACGTGGTGGCAGCCGGCCCGGTGGTGAAGCTCGCGACGACCAGATCATCGAGCGACAGCGCAAAAGCGAGCATCCATGCGGCGGCGATAGCGGGCGCGATCAGAGGCAGCGTCACGGTCAGGAACGTGCGCAGCGGGGGCGCGCCGAGATCCATGGCGGCTTCTTCAAGACTCATATCAAAATCAATCAGGCGCGCCTGCACGATAACTGTGACGAAGCACATCGCCATCGTGGTGTGAGCGATGGCCACGGTCCAAAAACCCCGATCGGCGGCGACGGCGACGAACAGCAGTAGCATCGAAAAGCCGGTAATGACCTCGGGCATGACCAGCGGTGCGTAAATCATCGATGCAAACATCAGGCGGCCGCGAAAGCGGCCGAGGCGAACGAGCGCCAGCGCCGCGAGTACGCCGAGCAATGTGGCCGCGCTCGCCGATACCACGGCAATGCGCAAGCTGACGAAAGCGGCGTCAAGGATGGCGCTATCGCCCGCAAGTTCGGTGTACCAGCGCGTCGACCAGCCGCCCCATACGGTTACCAGGCGCGAGGCATTGAACGAATAGACCACCAGGATCGCGATCGGCAGATATAGAAATGCAAGGCCGAGCACGATGGCGAGGACATTGAACAGGCTGACCTTGCGCATCGTCAGCTCCGATCCGCCGCGCGCATCGCGTAATGCTGAAAGAGCACGATCGGGCTGACCAGAAGGCAGACCAGCACCACGGCGACGGCAGCCGCGGCCGGCCAGTCCTTGTTGCCGAAGAATTCCATCCAGATCGTCTGGCCGATCATCGGCACACGCGAGCCGCCCAGCAGATCGGGGATGACAAATTCGCCGACAATCGGGATGAAGCACAGCAGCACGCCCGCCAGCACGCCGGGCGACGACAGCGGCAGCGTAACGAGCCAGAACGCCTTCCAGCGTGGGCAGCCGAGATCGGCCGCAGCCTCAATCAGCGAATGATCAAGCTTCTCCAATACCGCATAGAGCGGCAGCACCATGAATGGCAGGTAGGAATAGACGATGCCGATATAGATCGCCGTGTCGGTGGAGAGCCAGACCTGCGGCGCGCGCACAATGTGCAGCGCCAACAGCAGGCGATTAAGCAGGCCGTCGTGTTGCAGAATGTTCATCCACGCGTAGATGCGGATGAGAAACGAAGTCCAGAACGGCAGCGCAACCAGCACGACCAGGATGGCTTGCAGACGTCGCGGCGTGCGCGCGATCCCATAGGCAATCGGATAGCCGATGACCAGCAGCAGCAAGGTGGAGAATGCGGCAATCTCCAGGCTTTTCACGTAGGACAGCACGTAGAGCGGATCGGAGCCGAGCCGTCCGTAATTGTCGAATGAAAGGCCGGCAAAAAAACTTTCGATGCCGCGCCAGCCACCCGAGGGATCAAAGAGAGGCCTATAGGGCGGCAGCGCGATTGCGCTTTCCGAGAAACTGATCTTCAGCACGATCAGAAACGGCAAGAGAAAGAAGACAAGGAGCCACCCGAACGGCAGCGCAAGCAGCAGCTTTTGCGCAGGTGACGTCTTTGGTTTCTCCGGAACTCTGTCCATCACTATCTCATCGCGCCAGCACAATCGGGGCTTCGGCCGAAAAGCTCAGCCAGACCTGCTCGTCCTGCTGCGGCATCCTTTCGCCGGTGCGCGCCGTATTACCTACCGCCGCCGTCACTCGCGAACCGTCCGCGATGCGGATTTGGTAGATCGACTGATCCCCCAGATAGCCGATCTCAACGACCAATCCGCTCAGGCAGTTATCGGGAATCGGCGGCTTGTCGCGCGTCAGATGCATTCGTTCCGGTCGCACCGCCACCCACACCGCCGTGCGCGGTTCCGCATCGATCGGCGCAGCGACAACCAGACGGCCCGCCGCGGTGCCTTCGACACTGCGGCGGTCATCGCCAACCCGGCCTTCGAACAGATTGGCGTCGCCGATAAAGTCCGCCACCCAGCGCGATGCCGGCCGCTCGTAAATGTCCGCTGGTGTGCCGACCTGCATAAGCCGGCCGCTGTCCATCAACCCGATACGATCGGCGACTATCATTGCCTCGCTCTGATCATGGGTAACGATCACGAAAGTCAGCCCAAGCTGGCGCCGCAATTCCATCAGCTCGAACCGCGTCGCGTCGCGAAGCTTTTTATCGAGGGCCGCCAACGGCTCGTCGAGTAACAGGAGCCGTGGTCGTTTGACGAGCGCGCGGGCCAGCGCCACCCGCTGCTGCTGGCCGCCTGACAGCTCGCTCGGCTTACGCGGGCCGAAGTCGTCCAGTTTGACCAGCGCCAGCATGTCGGAAACCCGGCCGGCGATCTCGCCTTTCGCCAGGCCCTCCTGCCTTAGTCCGAACGCCACATTGTCGGCGACGGTCAGATGCGGAAACAGCGCATAGTTCTGGAACATCATGTTGAGCGGACGCCGATACGGCGGCACACGCGCAAGATCGACGCCGTCGAGCAGGATACGGCCCACATTCGGCCGCTCGAAGCCAGCGATCAATCGCAGCAATGTGGTCTTGCCGCAGCCGGAGGGTCCCAGCAGCGCGAAAAACTCTCCCGCATGGATGTCGAGCGACAACCGATCGACGGCAGCCACGCCGCCGAATCGCTTGGTCAGACCATCAATACGCAGCAGTGGGCGCGGATTGCCTTCAGCCGCCGAAGCGGCACTCCGCATCGATTCGACGGTGTGCATCGGTACCCCAACGTCGGCGGCGTAACGTCCGCACATGCCCCGTTGCAATACCTAGCGCAAATTTTCGGCAAGTGTGAGATCGCAATCGCCGCACGATGCAGCGACGAGGCGCGGCAATAGTCAGCCGGCAGCCGATTCGACGATTGGAACCGCGAGAAGATCGTCGTCGACGCCGTCGCTCAGAAGTTTGCGCGGCTCCGGCCCGTAATAATCGCCCAACTGCACCACCGGCCGCGGTTGGGTCATGATAGACACCAGACGATCGTAAATCGCCTTCGCCGAAACCGGCTTGGTCAAATATTCGTTGACGCCGAGTTTGACAGCCTCGACCACGCGCCAGCGCTCGCAGTGTCCGGTGAGCATGATGATCGGAATGTCCGGCATCGGAAATACGCCGGGCGAGCGCACGATACGCACCAGTTCCGCGCCGTTGAGGAGCGGCATCTCCCAATCGAGGATCACCACGTCGGGCGCGACGGTGCGGATTGCGTCGAGCGCCGCAATGCCGTCGGCGGCCTCGTAGATGTCCTTCACGCCGCAGTTGACCAGGAGGTTTCTGATCATTTTGCGCATGTACTGATTGTCGTCGACCACGAGCACCCAGAGCGACTGGATGAGGTCCTCAATTTCTTTCTTCGACGGCTTTGTAAACATGATGCAGTGATGGAACCCTGATGAGGCGTTCGAAATCCACGCGGCGATGAGGCCGCATCAGAGCACGGGCGTGTTGCGGCTTGGTAAAGTTGGAAGGCGCAGTTCGCGCGAATACCGCGCCGCTGAACGTCCGTTGCGTTTGCGTGGTGAGTGTTCCGTTAATGCGGGCGCAATCGCCGCAAAGGTCGCGTTTTAATTCGCCAACGTGAGTTCGTTCAGTTCCAGATCGATATCTGGAAGATAGCTCGATATCTTGCGCGGTTCCGGAACGTAGCGGCCGTCCTTCTTCACCATCCGGCGCGGCCCGGTGAGGATTGAAACGAGACGGGCCTGCAGCGCTTTCGACGAAACCGGCTTGAGCAGAAACTCGTTCACGCCAAGATCAACCGCCTCCATCACGCGCGACCGCTCGCCGAACGCCGTCAGCATGATGATCGGCACGTCCGGGTAGGGAAACTCGTTGGGCGAGCGAACCCGGCGGACGAACTCCAACCCGCCGATATTCGGCATTTTCCAGTCAACGATCACAACGTCCGGCCCCCAGACGCAGACCGCTTCCAGGCCCTCGCGGCCATCGGAGGCGTCGCGAATATTTTTGACGCCGATTGTTTGCAGCAGCGAGCGCGTCACGCGGCGCATCGCGTGTTCGTCATCGACGACGAGCACTTTCAGTGCATCGAGTTGTCGGCGAAGTTGGCTTGCGGAGTGGTCCATGACGTTCTTACCACGACGTTGCTGGTGAAAATCCAATTTCACTCAATTCATGAAATCATCGACGCTTAAAAGTGGCATGAATCAGACTGTTAAAATTTGATGGGGTTGCGAACTCGTTCAATGCCGATCGTATCGGCGGAAACGAGTGAACATTGCACTCAGCAGTGCACCGCGCTCATAAAGTTTTCGAGCTGGCCCCGTTGCGCCGCGCTGAAGCGCAAACCGAGTTTCGAGCGGCGCCACAGCACATCGTCCGCGGACCGCGCCCACTCCCGTTCCATCAAATAACGGACTTCGGCGGCCGTGAGGTCGATGCCGAAACGCTGGCCGAGATCGTCGATGCCGCTTGCATCCTTCAGCACGCGTTCGACGCGGGTACCGTAGGCGCGGGTCAGCCGGCGCGCGTGATCATCGCCGAGAAACGGCCAGCGGCGCAGTGTTTGCTCGACCAGCGCATCCAGGCCGTCATAAGCGAAGTCGCCGCCGGGCAGCGGGCGCTGCGCAGTCCAGCGCTGCGACCGCGGAAAGAAATGGGCAAGCCGGTCAAGTACGTCTTCGGCAAGCCGCCGGTAGGTCGTGATCTTGCCGCCATACACTTGCAGTAACGGCGCCTCGCCGAAGCGTTCGTCGAGCGCGAGCGTGTATTCGCGGCCGATGTCCTGCGGCTTGCCGGCGCCGTCGTCATACAACGACCGAACGCCCGCAAATGCCCAAACCACGTCGGCGGGAGAAACCGCCGCGCGAAAATATTCGTTCACGACGCCGCACAGATAGACGATCTCCTCCCCGGTTGCCGCTACGGCGGCTGGATCGCCGGTGAAACTCGCATCCGTCGTGCCGATGAGCGTGAAGTCGCGCTGGAACGGAATGGCGAAGACCACGCGCCGATGGGCGGCTTGCAGAATGTAGGCGCGATCATGCTCATAGAGGCGGCGTACGACGATATGGGTCCCTTTATCGAGCCGCAGATGCGGCCGGGAAGGAGGTTGCCGCAACACCGTTTCGGCGACCGACTCGACCCAGGCGCCAGCCGCATTGACCAGAACGCGCGCGGTCACGACATCGCGCTGCCCGCGCGCATTGAGAATGAGCCGCCAGACGTCGCCGCGTTCGGCACGGACACAGCGCGTTCTGGTCCGGATCGACGCGCCTTGTTCGGCAGCATCCATCGCGTTGACGACGACAAGGCGCGCATCGTCCGCAAAGCAATCGGAATATTCGTAGGCCTGATGGAAAATGTCGCGCAGCGGATAGCCGGCCGGATCGGCGGACAAGTCAAGCTCGCGGGTGCCGGGCAGGATCTTGCGCCGCCCAATCCAGTCATAAAGCAGAAGCCCAAGCCGCAGCAGCAACGCCGAGCGTAGCGCCGGATTGATCGGCAGCACGAAACGCAACGGCTGAATGAGATGTGGCGCGGCGCGCAGCAGCACTTCCCGCTCCGCCAGCGCCGCGCGTACCAGGCCGAACTCGTATTGCTCCAGATAGCGCAAGCCACCGTGAATGAGCTTGGACGATGCCGATGAGGTGCCGGACGCGAGATCGTTCTGCTCCACCAGCACGACGCGTAAGCCGCGCCCCGCGGCGTCGCGCGCGATGCCGGCCCCGTTGATGCCGCCGCCGATGACCGCCAGGTCGAAGTCAGCCACTCGATTCTCCTTTCGAAGAATCGTAGCGTGGATTGGGCGCCGCGCAATCGGGAAGCCTCGCCGAACGAGGCAACAGGCGATGACAAGTCAGGCAGGATCGGCGATGATCCGCGAGAAAGGTGTTCCATGGACCTTCGCGATCAACACGTCGTCGTCACCGGTGGCGCCGGAGCCCTCGGCACCGCGATCGTTACCACGCTGATCGAGGCCGGCGCGATCTGTCACGTGCCGTGCTTCCACGAGGCGGAAGCACAGCGCTTCCGGCTGCGCGACCACAAGCAAGTGGTGCTCAGCATCACCGGAAATCTGGCTGACGAAGCGGCCAGCGAGCGGCTCTACGGCGGCATCGCCCGGCTGTGGGCGTCGATCCACATCGCCGGCGGCTTTGCGGCTGCGCCGCTGCGCGACACGGAGCCAGGTGCTATCCGGCAACAGCTTGACATGAATTTCGTCAGTTGCGCGCTGTGCTGCCGCGCCGCAGTACGGACTATGGCTGGCACCGGCGGCCGCATTGTCAATGTCGCTGCCCGCCCGGCGCTGGAATGGCGCAGCGGCGCCGGCATGGTCGCCTACGCGGCGAGCAAGGCGGCAGTCGCCGCCTTCACCGTCGCGCTCGCCGAAGAAGTCGCCAAGGACAATATCCTGGTGAATGCGGTCGCCCCCTCGACCATGGACACGGAAGCCAACCGTAAAGCGATGCCCAAAGCCGATTTCGCACTGTGGCCCAAGGTCGAGGAAGTCGCCGCAACGATCGCGTTTCTCGCCTCGCCAGACAATCGCGTCACCCGCGGTGCAATCGTACCCGTATACGGGAAGACCTAGAATCCCGGCCACAGGCCGGGCGTCGCAAGTTCGAGCAAGTGACCGTCGGGGTCGCGAAAATAAATGCTGGTGCCGCCACGCGACCATGTGGTGCGGCCTTCGATCCCGATGCCGGCTTCGCCCAGCCGGGACTCCCAATCGGCAAGATCATCGGCGGCAATCGAGAAGGCGATATGCACCGGGCCGCTGCCGTCATGGGGCGGGATCGTGCCACCTGGCAGGCGAACGGTCACCAGCGAATGACCACGCAGAAACAAAAGCAGCACCCCACGTGCGCCGACGTCATAGGCGCAAAGCCGCGAGTCGCGATAGATCGAATTTAGGCCCAGCACCTGCTCGTAGAACGGACAGGCACGTTCGAAATCGTCGACGTACAAAACCGTTTCCAACACACCAAGCAGGTCGGGCATGGCGTCTCGCGTTTCCCGTCATTCCGGATTGCCGCGACGCGGCGAGCCGCTTCACTCAGCCGCGAATGACGCGCCCGCAGTCTAACCAGAAACCGGGACGATTTCGCGCAACGGCGAACGCAGCAGGCGGGTCACCGCGCTCGCCGCCACGATGGCATGCTGCTGCGCATAGGCCTCATGATTGCGCTCGATGTAATCGAGGTCGTAGAGGTAATTGACCATCAGTCCGCAGGACTGGGCGAGCGCTCGCGGCGAGGTATCGCCGAGCCAATCGAGCCGCTCCAGCCGCGCTCCATTGCCGAGATGGAAACGCGCGACCGCATCGGCTGGCAAGCCGCGGCGATTGCGCGCGCGCATGTAATACCAGGCGGCGGCGCGCAACAGCGGCTCGCGCACACTGTCGGCGACATCCTCGTCGCGACACCAGTCCGGATTATCGAGTGCGGCGAGCGCCTCACGGTCCTCGTCGTCGAGCGCAAGCGAGGCCTCCTGCGCGCGCTCGCGCTTGAGCCAATCGGCGAAATTGGGCGCCGGCGACAACGTGACGAAGGTCGACACCCGCGACACCTCGCGGGACACGTCCTCGACCACCTGCTTGATCAGGAAATGGCCGAAGCTCACGCCGTTGAGCCCGCGCTGGCAATTGGTGATCGAATAAAACGTCGCCGTAGTGGCGCGCTCCGGATCGACGATGTCGCGCTTGTCGGCAAGGATCGGCGCGATCGCGGCGGGCACTTCGCGCGTCAGCGCGATCTCCACGAAGATCAGCGGCTCGTCGACCAGCGCCGGATGAAAGAACGCATAGCAGCGCCGGTCGGGCAGGTCGATGCGGCGGCGCAGATCGTCCCAGTCGCTGATCTGATGCACTGCTTCGTACTGGATGATCTTTTGCAGAATCGAAGCAGGCGTCGACCAATCGATCCGGCGCAACACCAGAAACCCGCGGTTGAACCACGAGGTGAACAGGTGAACGAAGTCGTTATCGATGGCCGCGAGATCCTCGCGATGCTGCATGGCGTCGAGCAACTGCTCGCGCATACGCACCAGTGCAGCGGTGCCGCCCGGTGCGAGATTGAGGCGGCGAAACAATTCGAGCCGCCGCGGCTCGCTGGCGCGATGCAGTTCGGCAGCGTTGGCCGGTGTCGGCGATTCCCGCCAGGCGGCAATGGCCGCGTCGATGCGTGGCCGGTCGTGACCAAACGTGGTCTCCAACGCCTCGAAGAAGGCGACCCGCGGGCCGATTGTCAGTGCCGAATAACGCGCCAGGATGTCACCCGCGAGCGCCACGCCTGAAGCTTCGCCGCGCCCGGACAACAGCGCCTCGCACGCCTCCACCAGGCCGGCTGAACGCTCGCGCGCCGGCTCACGGCGCTGTATGAGGGCGCGCCCGCGATCGGCAATGCTCTGCAGCATTTCACTGAAAAAGCTGGAATTCACCGCTCAGCACCCATCCGCACGGCAGGCCTGTAGCTAATGGCGGGAGTCCGCGATAGCAAGCGGAGCCTTGTACTAACCCTACCTAATACTCCACCAACATCAGCCCAATAGTGGACAAAGCGGGCCGCCTGGGCCAGTTAATCGCGCGCGCGGCTGAATGGTTCATTGTGCAATGCCGCAGCGCAACGAGGATTTACGCATGCCGGGTCCGTTAGCTGGGTTACGTGTGCTGGAACTTGCCCGCATCCTGGCTGGGCCATGGGCCGGCCAGATCCTGGCCGATCTCGGCGCCGATGTGATCAAGGTGGAACGCCAGGGCGCCGGCGACGATACGCGCGCCTGGGGCCCGCCGTTTGTGCCGGCCGCCGACGGAGGAAATCTTGGCGCCGCCTATTTTCACTGCGCCAATCGGGGGAAGCGTTCAATCGAAGCGGATTTCACGACGCCCGAAGGCCAGCGCATCGTCAAGAAGCTCGCTGCCCGCTCGGATGTGGTGATCGAGAACTTCAAGGTCGGCGGCCTCGCGAAGTTTGGCCTCGATTATAAGAGTCTTGCTGTCGACAATCCGCGACTGATCTATTGCTCGGTGACCGGCTTTGGCCAGACCGGTCCGTATGCGCCGCGCGCCGGCTATGATCTCATGGCGCAAGGCATGGGCGGCATCATGGGACTGACCGGCACCGCCTGCGGCGAGCCGATGCGCTGCGGCGTCGCCATTTCTGACATCTTCTCCGGCGTCTATTCGGCAGTCGGCATCCTTGCCGCGCTGACGCAGCGTGAGAAGACAGGCAAGGGCGGCTACGTCGACACGGCTCTGGTCGATTCGACGGTTGGCGTACTGTCGTTTCAGGCGCTCAATTACCTCGTTTCCGGCAACTTGCCGAAACGCATCGGCAACACGCATCCCAATCTTGTTCCCTATCAGGTGTTTCCGGTCGCCGACGGTCTGGTGATCATCGCCACCGGCAACGACAGCCAATACGTCAGGCTTTGCGGTATTCTGGGCGCGCCGGAGCTCGCGGAAAATCCGGACTACAAGGACAACAAGGGCCGCCTCGCCGCGCGCGACGTGCTGGTCGGCAAGCTTTCCTCGCTGACGTCACGCTTCAAGCGCGAGGAGCTTTTGGAGAAGCTTGAAGGCGCCGGGATCCCGGCAGGCCCGATCAACGATCTCGACCAGGTGTTTTCCGATCCGCAGGTGATTCACCGCGGCATGAAGCTCGAGCTGAAAAATCCCGCCGCCAAAGGCGGCGTCAGCCCTGGCATCCGCACTCCGATCGTGCTCGACGGCGTGCCGATGGCCTCCGACCGCCCCGCGCCGCGACTCGGTGAGCACAGCGACGAGGTTTTGCGCGAGATCGGCGAAGGCTGAACGCCACGCTTGCGCTCCCGGAGTCCAGAGACGCAGGTTCGGCTTTCGATGCCGCTGCAGCGGTTCGCTCAGCTCACCCTGCGGCTGCAATAATAAGAGAGGCGAAACGCCGAGAATTGCTCTTGCAAACCGCGCGCGAGCGTTGGATGATCTACAATCAGAGGTTTGTTCGAGGGGCGGTCATGACCTCGGCTTTCTCGCTGTTCGGCCTCGTTGTTGCGCTATTTGCAGTGCCTGCGGCCTGGGCTGCCGCACCGACAGTTTTTGTCGACCAGGGACCCAATTGGAATGCGACGACGCGGACTGATTTCTACAGCCGCGATCAAGGATCAAGAATAATCCCGCTGGCGTGGCTGCAAGCCTTGAAACAGCGAAACGGCCAACCCTTTCTCGCTGACAGCCTTGCCCGATACGGCTATCTCCCGAAGCCTGCAAACAACAATGGACTCCCGATCGGTTTCACGGCCTCTGGGCCGACCGGAAATCAGATTGCGGGCATGACCTGTTCGGCGTGCCACACACGGCAGATCACGGCCGAAGGAAATACCTATCGCATCGATGGCGGGCCGGCGATCGTCGATTTCCAGAGCCTTCTGGCCGACCTCGATACAGCCGTCGGTCAAGTCTTGGCGAACGCACCAGCGTTCGATGCCTTCGCCGCGCAAGTTCTCGCTTCGGCTACTCCCGACGCGGACGATGTCGCCACGCTTCGTCAACAGGTCGACCTGTGGTATCTGCGTTTCCACACACTCATGACGCGGGCCTTGCCGAAATCCGGCTGGGGAGCAGCACGGCTCGACGCGGTCGGCATGATCTTCGATCGCCTCACCGGTCTCGACATCGGGCCTCCGCCCTCTTACCTAATTGCAGACAATATCAAAACGGCGGACGCGCCGGTGCGCTATCCGTTCCTTTGGAAGGCGCCCGAGCAAGATCAAACGCAATGGCCGGGCTTTGCGGATAACGGCAGCGATATTCTCGGACTCGCTCGCAACCTTGGCGAAGTGTTCGGTGTGTTTGCTGTCGTTGAGCCGGTAAACCATGGTTGGTACGTCGACTTCCTCAATAATAATTCAGCGAATTTCGACGGCCTAAGCGCGCTCGAAGACTTGGTGAAGGAGATTGGGCCGCCAAAGTGGCCGTGGCTGATCGATAGCACTCTCGCAGCGCAGGGCAAGACGATTTTCGACCGGCCGACCGATCAGGGCGGCTGTGCGAGTTGCCACGGTATCAAGAGCGGCAAAGTGCGTCTTCCACTAATGCAAACGTGGGCGACGCCGGTTCAGCCGGTCGGCACCGACACTCGGGAGTACGATACTCTGGCTTGGACCGTTAATACGGGGACGCTGGAAGGTGCCTTTATTCCGTTCGTAACCAATCCGTTGCAGCCGAAAGACCTTGCCTTCAACGTTCTGGCGGTATCTGTCATTGGTACGATTGCCCAAGAAGCAGGGTTGGGAAGCGGTGCACCCAAATCTCCTATCCTGGTAGCTGTGCCGCACGCGCAAATCGAGAATGTGCCGGGCCTGCCGCTGAAGTTTGAACATCTGCCGCCTGCGCTGCGGGATCTCCAACGCGCTTTCCATCTGCCGGGGACGCATCCGCAAAATCCACTGACGTTGCAGGGCCTACCAGTTCCGATTCCGGCATTCCCGGCCGCCCCGCCGCCACCGAAGGGCTCCTATGAGGCTCGAGTGCTGCAAGGAATTTGGGCAGCCGCGCCGTATCTACATAATGGCTCGGTGCCAACGCTGAGTGAGCTACTCAAGCCCTCTTCCGAGCGCGTCAAGGAGTTCAAGATCGGGACGGCCTACGACATCGTCAATGTCGGGCTCGCAGCCGAACAACCGCAGGCCATGTCCATTTTTGTGACGACCGATTGCAGCAACCTGAATTCAGGCAACAGCAATTGCGGTCACGAGTACGGCACCAAGCTGACCGATCAAGAAAAGAAGGCGCTCCTCGAATACCTGAAGACACTTTGATCAAGTGCTGCCTAATTGCGAAGAGCGAACGACATGTCTGTTCGCTCTTCGCATCTTATTATGCGGCTCAAGGCAGAGGCGGCTCGTCTACTTCGCCGCCATATGGCTGATGGCCCAAACGTAAGCCGCCACCGCGGCAACGTCGTCCTTCGTCAGTGGCGCGCCACCCTTCGGCGGCATCGGCACCTCGTAGTCATGCGGCTTGGGCACGCCGGCGTCGATCGTCGCTGTAATGGCCGGCAGACTGCCGTCGCTGACGAAGAAATGCCCGCTGACCAGCGACGGCGCTTGGGGGCCGCCCGCCGCATCAGAGCCGTGACAGCCGCTGCAGGTGCCACCCGCCGCCTTGCCATGGAAGATGCTGTCGCCAAGCACGACCTGCTCTCTGGTTGCGCCCGGCGCAACAGGCAGCGTTGCCGGATTCATTTGTGCCGCAGTGAGATGTGCCGGCTCGACGGACGCGGTGGCATACATCTTCGGTACCGGCGCGGCCGCCACCGCCGCATCGGCGCTGCCCTGATAAGTCACGTGCCAGATGCGGCCGTGCTTGTCGTCAGAGATGTAGATCGAGCCATCCGGCGCCATGGCCAGACCAGTCGGCCGAAACGCCGCCTGGCCCGGTTCTTTGATCGGGCCGGCGAAACCGTCGGCAAAGACCACGTAGTCGCCCGCTGCCTTGCCGTTCTTGAGCGGCTGGAACACGACGTTGTAACCGCCCTGCGGTTCGGGCGCGCGATTCCACGATCCGTGGAAGGCGATCAGGGCGCCGTCGTGATAGACCGCGGGAAATTTGTTCCCGGTGTAGATCAACAGATCGTTCGGCGCCCAGTGTCCGGGGAATGCCGCAACGGGAGCCGTCTTTTCGGCGCAGACACCGATCTTCTTGCCGCCATCGCCTCCGTATTCGGGCGCCAGAACGAGCCTTTTCTGGAATTCATCGTAATAACACTCCGGCCAACCGTAATCCGCGCCCTGGCGAAGCTCGACCAATTCCTCGGCCGGAAGTTCGGCACTCTGCTTGGGCGTGTAGAGTTTCGAGAAATTCTGGTTGAGCTGATCGCGACCGTGCTGGGTCGCAAACAGCCGCCCGGCGGAGTCGATGCCGAAGCCCTCACCATTGCGCAGTCCGGTAATGTAACGCTCGGCCGCCGAGAAGCGCTGGCCGGTCTTGTTGGCGTCGTAGCGCCAGGTGCCGGCCCGTGTCTCAAGTTCGGTGCACGGATTATGCCCCAACGAACCCGGCGCGCGATCGTTTATCTGACAGGAATTGGTCGCCGAGCCGAGATCGACAAAGATGTGGCCCTGCGCATCGATGATGAACGGATGCATGTTGTGGCTGCCGGTGAGCGGCAAACCGGAGACGACGGTCTGCGGCTCTCCCGTCGGAGCAATCGAATCGGAATTGGTCGGCAGGACATAACGGATGATCTTGTCGTTCTGCTCGGCATAAACGGCACCGTTATAATAGGCGATGCCGGTGCCACCCGCTGAACCTTCGGGCACGCCGGCCCCGAAACGCTTGATTACGTCGGCACGGCCCGCGCCCTTGGAATCTTTGAGTGCGATCAGAAATCCGCCCGCGGGCGGCTTGTCAAAACGATAGAAGCGCCCGCTCCAGGTATTGGCATAGAGCACGCCGTTCGGCGCCACAGCCATGTGACGGACATGGCCGAGATTGTCGGCGAAAACGGTGGCGCAAAAACCCGATGGCAGCGTGAGGCCGCCGTTGTTGCCGGGGCAGCTATTGGTGGGCGCGCTCTGCGCCTGGGCGAAGGCCGACGATCCGGCGATGAATAGCGCGAACAACGATGTGGTGGATAAAGCCGCAGCGCGAAACCGCCGCGGCGCACGCAAGGTTAGTCGCTCCAACATGGCGATCCTCCCGGTTACCGACTGTTTCGAACGAATTGTGGCTTGAGCTTGGTGCGGAAAACTCCGCTGAACGCGTCACGCTAGCATAATGGCCCGGGGATGTCGCGGGTGACGCGACAGCGTTGGAACCGTCCTCGGGCCAAGTCGTGGACGCCGCGGCTTGCGCAGTCCAATATGACCCGTTGGGTGGAAACGACATGACTGACAAGAAATCCGAAATACGCGATGGGATGCTCATCGAATGGAACGCGCCGATAGAGATGGATGACGGCGTCATCCTGCGCGCCGATGTGTTCCGTCCCGTCAGCGATGGAAAGTATCCGGTCATTCTCAGTTACGGTCCTTATGCCAAGGGCCTGTCATTTCAGGAAGGCTACAAGGGCAACTGGACACGGCTGACCAAGGCCGCCCCCGAAGTCCTGGCCGGTTCGAGCAACAAGTATCAAAACTGGGAGCTGGTCGATCCGGAGAAATGGGTGCCGGACGGCTACGCCATTGTTCGCGTCGACTCGCGCGGCGCCGGACGTTCGCCCGGTTTGCTCGACGTATGGTCGCCGCGCGAGACCCACGATCTCTACGACTGCGTCGAATGGGCCGGCACGCAGCGCTGGAGCAACGGCAAGGTCGGCATCAATGGCATTTCATACTATGCGATGAATCAATGGAATATCGGCGCGCTCAAGCCGCCGCACCTGGCCGCCCTATGCATCTGGGAAGGCTCGTCCGACTATTACCGCGAACTCTGTCGGCACGGCGGCATCCTGAGCGACTTCCTCCGCAGCTGGCATCCGCGCCAGGTGGCGAGCGTGCAATATGGCGTCGGCAGCGGCGGCGCAAAAAGCGTGGTGACCGGCGAACCTGTCGCCGGTCCCGACACGCTGCCACGTGAACAACTTGCTGAGAACTGCGCCGACTCGCCGGGCGAAGCCGAGCGCCGCTGCCTGATTGATGACTATTACACTGAGCGCACCGCAGCATTTGAGGAGATCGAGACGCCGCTGCTATCGGCCGCCAACTGGGGCGGGATGGGGTTGCACACCCGGGGCAATTTCGAAGGCTTTCTGCGCGCCGGCAGCGAGCAAAAATGGCTGGAAGTGCACGGCGACACGCACTTCACCCATTTCTACAGCCATTATGGTGAAACGCTGCAGAAGCGTTTCTTCGGCCATTTCCTTAAGGACGAAGACACGGGTTGGAACAGGCAGCCGCGCGTGTCGCTCAACGTCCGCCATCCACACGAAACATTCGTCTTGCGCGCCGAGAACGAATGGCCGCTCGCGCGCACGCAATGGACCAAATATTTTCTGCAGCCGGATGATTTGACGCTGTCGCCGCAAATACCTACCACAACGGCGACCTTGGACTACGACACCGCGGGCGAGGGGCTTACATTCCGCGTGCCGCGGCTAACCGACAGTCTTGAAATCACCGGACCGGTTGCAGCCAAGCTTTGGCTGTCCTCGCCGACCCGTGATGCCGATATTTTCCTCGCGCTGCGGCTATTCGATCCCGCGGGCAAGGAGATCACCTTCATCGGCTCCAACGATCCGCGCGTGCCGGTCGGGCTCGGCTGGCTGCGCGCCTCGCAGCGCAAGCTCGATGCGCAAAAATCGCTGCCGTATCGGCCCTGGCACACCCATGACGAGGAACGGCCGCTGACGCCGCACGAGCCTGTCGAACTCGACATCGAGATCTGGCCGACCTCGATCGTGGTGCCGCCCGGTTATCACCTCGCGCTTACTGTGCGCGGCAGGGATTACGAAGTCGACGGCACCGACATTGCGTTGCCGAACGCACCATATCCGATGAAAGGCGTCGGGCCGTTCCTCCATATCGATCCAAACGACCGGCCCGCCAATGTTTTCGTGACACGCAACACGCTGCACTTCGCCGCAGGACGGTTGCCATACCTGCTTTTGCCAGTCATTCCGCCGAGGTAGAACTCGGGAACTAACAAAAAGGGGAGGAGCGTATGACAATGAAACGGTACGGCGGCATCGCGGCCGCGATCTGCGGGTTGCTCGCCTTGGCGGCGCCGGTTTCGGCGCAGCAGTATCCGAGCCGCAACGTCACCGTCATCGTCCCCTACCCGGCTGGCGGCCCGACCGATCAAACTGCGCGCGTCGTTGCGCAATCGATGGGCACGCAGCTCAAGCAGAGTTTCGTCGTCGAGAATATCAGCGGCGGCAACACCATCGTGGCTTGCGAGAAGGCCGCACACTCCACGCCCGACGGCTACACGCTGATCCTGCCCAACCTGCAGATTTCAGCGAACGTGACGCTGTTCAAGAAACTCCCGTTCGACACCGTAAAGGATTTCACGCCGGTGATGCTCATCAACCGCAATCCGCTGGTGCTGGTCGGGCGCAATACGCTTCCCGCGAGCAATGTCAAAGAGCTGATCGCGCTGATGAAGAAGCAGACCCTCAAGGCGGCGATCCCCGGGTATGGCGCCACCGGCCATCTCGCCACCGCGCTGCTCGCGCAAGAAGCTGGCGTAAAGGTCGACATGATTCCTTATCGGGGCGCCGCTCCAGCCATCACCGACCTCTTGGGCGGTCAGGTCGATCTGTTTTTCGCCACACCGCAATCGGTCGTGCAGATGGTCAATTCCGGAAAGTTGAAGGCGTTCGGCGTGACCTCGAAAGACAAACTGCCTGAAATGCCGAAGGTAGAGAGCTTCGTCACTTCGCTCGGACCGAAGCTTGATTTCGTCTATTGGCAGGCACTGTTTGCGCCGTCAAAGACGCCCAAGGCGGTGATCAAGACGCTCAATGAGGCGGCGCAAAAGGCGGTCGCCAATCCGGCGATCGTCAAGAATTGGGCGGCGCAGGGGATCGACGTCTTCCCGCCGGAGCAGCGCATGCCCGACTTCGCGGAGAGCTTCGTCAAGAGCGAGATCGCGCGTTGGGGCCAGGTCATCCGGGCCAACAACATTCACCTGGAGCAGTAGCCGGGTGAGCGCAGCGATAGCCGGGACGGCCGACGAGGCGGCATAAGACATCCCCGGATGTCGCTTCGCTCATCCGGGCTGCGATAATTTACGGACCGATGCGGCTGATCTTCGACCCTTCCAGGGTCAGATTATACATCAGGCCCTTCTGATCGAAGATGAACCCGATCACGGGCTTGGTTACGCTGTTGGTATCGATGGCGCCGCCTGCGCCGATGGTAATGATGGCAATCGAGCCGTCGATGCCAACCTTGAAGCCGTCGGTGCTCTGGAATTGCGCGAGCGCGCCGGGCGTCATGAACATGATAATGACCGAGCGTGCCTGGGCGCCAAACTGAAAGCCAATCGAGGCTGATGCGATATTGTAATAGCCGGCATGACGGCCACGAATTTGCAATTCGCCCTCGCCATATTCGCCGCCGATGCCGAAGCCGGCCTTCACGACCGTCGGAAATACGAGAACCGCCAGCGCCTTGTTGGCAAGCTCGCGCGAATACGGCACCTGATTGAAGAACTGGCCGAGCGTGGCGTTCACCGCCTGGCTGGTTTCCGGGCCGGCGGCCTGGCTGCGCGCGGCCGGCCATGCCAACGCAAGCAAGGCGGCCAGCAGCAGAATTTTCGGTGCCTTCAGTCGCAGATGCATTGGATCGCCCCCAGTCGGTTATTCGGCGTCGATCGCCGAAACGCCAGCGTCACCGTAGCCGCCGTGCAGTCGGCGGCAATCGAGTGCCTAGCTAACGTGTTAAGCCGAGAACGATCAATAAGGCGGCGTTGAGGCGGAAGCGTGTTTCGGTATCGATTTTGCCGACAAGTTGCCCGACGTGGTCGCGCGGTATCGCCAGCATTTTGTCGGTCATGAGCTGGGACTCTAAGCACAGCCCGTTTTGCGCGTTAGGCTCGATGGCCGGTCTGATTGGCAACTTCTCGGTTAGGTCCGATGTTATTGGACACACGAGAAGCGTCGTCGTCGCTTCGCCCAACTCATCGGCTTGGACTATTATTGCGGGACGCGGGCGGCCAAAGTCGCCGTGAGCGACAATAACTACGTCGCCGCGCTTCACTTCCATTCGCTCCAATTGTAATTGGCATCGATCCAAGCGTCGATTTCGGCGTTTTCCGGGTGCTTACCGAGCAAGCGGCCTTGCCGGAGAAGATCGGCGCGCACCTTAGGATCGCGAAGGTCCGGCACCCAATGCTGCACTGGCCGCAGACCCTGTGCTCGCAATCGCTCGCGCCGCGCACTCATGCGTTCCCGTGCCGTCTTCGGCCTCTTCGTCTTGGGTTTCGCGCCCTTGGGCTTGGTAGTCTTCAGCTTTGAAGGCATGGCCATCATATAACGAAGCGTAACATGTTACGCAAGGAAGCCACCGCGGCCTTTATACATCCACCTTCAGCGCGGCGATGAAGGCCTCTTGCGGGATGTCGACCTTGCCGAACTGGCGCATTTTCTTTTTGCCCTCTTTTTGCTTCTCGAGGAGCTTGCGTTTGCGAGACACGTCACCGCCGTAGCACTTCGCCGTCACGTCTTTCCGAAACGCGCGCACGGTCTCGCGGGCGATGACCTTGCCGCCGATCGCGGCCTGGATCGGCACCTGGAACATGTGCGGCGGAATCAGTTCTTTCAGCTTCTCCGCCATGGCACGGCCGCGGCTTTCGGCGCGCGTCCTGTGCACCAGCATGGCGAGTGCATCGACCGGTTCGGCGTTGACCAGCATCTGCAGCTTGACCAGGTCGGCCGGCCTGTAGTCGGTCAGGTGATAGTCGAACGAAGCGTAGCCGCGCGATACCGATTTCAGGCGGTCGTAAAAGTCGAACACCACCTCGTTGAGCGGCAGGTTGTATTTCACCATCGCGCGATTGCCGACGTATGTCAGCTCTTTCTGCTCGCCGCGGCGGTCCTGGCAGAGTTTGAGCACGGCGCCGAGATATTCGTCGGGCGTCAGGATGGTCGCCTCGATCCACGGCTCCTGCATCTCTTCGATATAATTGGGATCCGGCATGTCGACCGGATTATGGATTTCAAGCTGCTGGCCGTTGCGCAGCTTGATCTTGTAGATGACCGATGGCGCGGTCGCGATCAGATTGAGATTGAATTCGCGCTCGAGCCGCTCCTGGATGATTTCCAGATGCAGGAGGCCGAGAAAGCCGCAGCGAAAGCCAAAACCCAGTGCGGCCGAGGTTTCCATCTCATAGGAAAAGCTCGCATCGTTGAGGCGCAGCTTGCCCATCGCGGCGCGCAGCGCCTCGAAATCGGCGGCGTCGACCGGGAACAGCCCACAGAACACCACCGGGATGGCGGGCCGGAAACCCGGCAGCGGCGCCGCGATCGGCCGTTTGTCATCGGTGATGGTGTCGCCGACCCGGGTGTCGGCGACTTCCTTGATCGATGCGGTGAGAAAGCCGATCTCGCCCGGGCCAAGCTCATCGCGCTCGACGCGCTTCGGCGTGAAGACACCGACGCGGTCGACGTCGTAGGCAGCATCCGTGCCCATCATGCGGATGCGCTGGCCTTTTTTCAGCACGCCGTCGACGACGCGGAACAGCACGACGACGCCAAGGTAGGCGTCGTACCAGCTGTCGACCAGGAGCGCCTTGAGCGGCGCCGTGGCGTCACCCTTGGGCGGCGGCAGCCGGTGCACGATCGCTTCCAGCACTTCTGGCACGTTCAGTCCGGTCTTGGCCGAAATCAGGACCGCATTCGAGGCGTCGAGCCCGATCACGTCCTCGATCTGCTGCTTGACCTTGTCGGGCTCGGCCGCCGGCAGGTCGACCTTGTTGAGCACCGGCACGATCTCATGGTTGTTGTCGATCGCCTGGTAGACGTTGGCGAGCGTCTGCGCTTCGACACCCTGGCTGGCATCGACCACGAGCAGCGAGCCCTCGCAGGCGGCGAGCGAGCGGTTGACCTCGTAGGCGAAATCGACGTGGCCGGGCGTGTCGATGAGATTGAGAACGTAATCCTTGCCGTCGCGTGCCCGGTAATTGAGCCGCACGGTCTGCGCCTTGATGGTGATACCGCGCTCGCGCTCGATATCCATGGAATCGAGCACCTGATCGACCATTTCTCGCGCTTCCAGGCCCCCAGTGAGCTGGATCAGCCGGTCGGCGAGCGTCGATTTGCCATGATCGATATGGGCGATGATCGAGAAATTGCGGATAGTGTCGATGGGCGTCACGCTCATGCGCGCGCAGATAACATCGGCGTGGCGGAGCGGCAAGTGACCGCCCGAAGGGCGGTCATTCCGGGACGCGCCAAAGGCGCGGACCCGGAATCCATATTCACGAACCGGGACTATGGATTCCGGCTCGCCGCTTCGCGGCGCCCCGGAATGACGAGATCAATACCGGTACTGATCGGTCTTGAACGGCCCGCTCTGCGGCACGCCAATATAGGTCGACTGCTTGTCCGAGAGCTTCGTCAGCTTCACGCCGATCTTGTCGAGGTGCAACCGCGCCACCTTCTCATCGAGCTGCTTGGGCAGGGTGTAGACCTTCTTCTGGTACTTGCCGGGGTTGGTCCAGATCTCGATCTGCGCCAGCGTCTGGTTGGTGAATGACGACGACATGACGAAGCTCGGGTGGCCCATGGCGTTGCCGAGATTCACCAGCCGGCCCTCGGACAACAGGATGATGCGGTGCCCGTCGGGGAATTCGATCTCGTCGACCTGCGGCTTGACGTTGCTCCATTTCAGGTTTTTCAACGCCGCAACCTGAATCTCGCTGTCGAAATGGCCGATGTTGCAGACAATGGCGCGGTCCTTCATCTTGCGCATGTGGTCGATGGTGATGACATCGACATTGCCGGTCGCCGTACAGAAAATATCGGCGCGCGACGCGGCCTCTTCCATGGTGACGACCTCGTAGCCTTCCATCGCGGCCTGGAGCGCGCAGATCGGATCGATCTCCGACACCATCACCCGGCAGCCGGCCTGACGCAGCGAGGCGGCTGAGCCTTTGCCGACGTCGCCGTATCCGGCAATCATCGCCACCTTGCCGGCCATCATCACGTCGGTGCCGCGACGGATGCCGTCGACCAGCGACTCGCGGCAGCCGTAAAGGTTGTCGAATTTCGACTTGGTGACGCTGTCATTGACGTTGATGGCCGGAAACAGTAGTCGGCCTTCTTTCTCCATCTGATAAAGCCGATGCACACCGGTCGTGGTTTCCTCGGTGACGCCCTTGATGGCTTTGGCGATCGCGGTGTACCAGCCCGGCTTGTCCTTGAGCCGATTTTTGATCGCCGCGAACAAGACCTCTTCTTCTTCGTTGGTCGGCTTGGCGATGACGCCCGCGTTGCTCTCGGCCTGCATGCCGAGATGCATCAACAGCGTGGCGTCGCCGCCGTCGTCGAGGATCATGTTGGGGCCGCTGCCATCGGCCCATTCAAAAATGCGGTGGGTGTAGTCCCAGTATTCTTTCAGCGACTCGCCCTTGACGGCGAATACGGGGGTGCCGGCGGCGGCGACCGCGGCCGCGGCGTGGTCCTGCGTCGAGTAGATATTGCAGGAAGCCCAGCGCACGTCCGCGCCGAGCGCGCGCAGCGTCTCGATCAGCACCGCGGTCTGAATGGTCATGTGCAGCGAGCCGGCAATGCGCGCGCCGCGCAGCGGCTGCTGCGGCCCATATTCCTCGCGGGTCGCCATCAATCCGGGCATTTCCGTCTCGGCGATGGAGATCTCTTTGCGGCCCCACTCGGCAAGCCCGATATCCTTGACGACGTAATCGGCATGCGAACTGGCTTTAGACTTGGACGTCGTGTTCATGATGATCCTTTGCGGACACTACGGTGGGTGGCTGTATCGCTCGGCTGCGCGCCTATAGCAGGGCGGGGCCCGCGCGGCAACAAACACATAAAGATAGCTTTATGTCCGCCGTTAGACCGCACGCTCGGGGCTTGAGGCTTGCACTGACATGGCGTTCGGCGTGGCTGACGCGCATTCGCGGCAACACTTACATGCCGAACTCCGGCCCATCTTGGTGGAATGGCCGGCTAATTCGCCAGCTTGGGTGGCGCTCAAGGATTTGCTTTGAGAGCTCCAGACTGGGTCATTGCCTGCGTGATTTGCTGAACGCGATTAATGAGGTCCAGCGCTGCGGTCGGCGAGAGCACCATGCGGCAGGCGGGATAACGCCGGCCGGTGAGTGGCGTGTTTGGTTTCACATCGTCGAGACGCGTCACCGCGAATTCCAGCCGCAGCGTCTGCCCGTCGAAAGTCACGTTGGTGATGGAATCGGCGAAGGTCTCGGTCACTTCCGGACGATCGATGTAGCGGACTGTCGCTTGACGCTGTTGCTGCGCGCCGGCAGTCGCACCGGCCGGCTGAGGTTCGAGTGCCATCGTGTTTTCTCCATTCAGAGATTGATTGAAATAACCGGCCGGAAAATTTCGGACCGCGGGCCGCTTAATCCTCTTCGCCGAAGCGCGACTGGATCAGCATCGCCAAGGCTTCGATAACCTGGGCGGCTTCCTTGCCGGTCGCCTCGACGGTGATTGTCGTCCCGGGCGATGCGGCCAGCATCATCAGCCCCATGATCGACGTACCGCCGACGGTTTCGCCGGATCGGGTGACACGAACTTCGGCGTCGAACCGTTCCACGGTCTGCACGAACTTGGCCGAAGCGCGCGCATGCAGTCCTCGCTTGTTACAGATAGTGAACTCGCGTACCGCGGCGTCACGGCCGGCGCGCTGTTCAGGTTCAGACGCTCCACGGCCTTCCGCCGATGCGTTCATTTGCCGTTGAGCACCCGGCTGGCGATGGTGACGTATTTGCGGCCTGCCTCCTGGGCGGCGGCGACCGCTTCTGCGAGCGGACATTCATCGCGCACCTTGGCGAGCTTCACCAGCATGGGAAGATTGATGCCGGCCAGCACCTCGACCTTGGGCTGGCTCATGACCGAGATAGCGAGATTGGATGGCGTACCGCCAAACATGTCGGTGAGAATGGCCACGCCGTCGCCGGAATCGACACGTTTGACTGCCGCGATGATATCCCGGCGCCGCTCTTCGACGTCGTCTTCAGGATCGATGGTGATCGCTTCGATCTGAGGCTGGGGTCCCACCACGTGCTCAAGGGCCGCGCGGAACTCGACAGCGAGCCTGCCGTGGGTGACGAGCACTAGACCGATCATCGCATTCACCGCGGGCGCGTCCCGGTTGCACCGCACGAGGGTCGCTCCATCATGGCCATCCGAAGTTCCTGCGCAAGGGCATTAATGGCGAATTTTCGGAGGTTGTTGCATTGCGGTAGAACAAAGTCGAATCCGATTTGGCAGCGCCGCCTTGAGGCGGCGGACTTGTGCAGGAATGGGCGAGTTTAAGAGCGTTAGGGTTAACAATTGCTATTTAGAGAGAACAACTCTCCCCGATCGCGCTGGATTAATTTCCTAAAACGGTATCGTGAGGCACACTGAGCGCCTCGGACGAGCAAGTGCCGAGAGTAACGAGCAATGGCAAGGCATCCTCGGCCACTGCGACCGCAAGCCGCGGTAACCGGATGCCTTCGATGACGGTTTGGCGTTGCTCGGCCGCCGGGTGCCGCGCGGCCCTGGCACCAAGATCGACCACGATACCGACGACGGCGGACGGCTCATAGGTCATGCGGACAATACCGACGCCGCGCATTTCGATCAGCCCGGCAAGCGCCGCGGCCGGGCGCACGAGCAAGCGCCCAGCGGCCGGCGACAGATGCACCCGATCATCCGCGACGAGTTTGGCAAACGGCAGCAGCCCCGCCCCCGCAGCCTCGACAAGCGCGAGCGCAAGGCGCGACTTACCGGAACCTGAGGGACCGCGGATCAATACCGCGCGCGGGCCGGCCAAGACCGCGGAAGCGTGGACGGTTTCAGTCACGTCGCCGGCAAGCGCACGATGAAACGTGCGCCAGCGACCTTCGGCTCGGCGTTTGGCGCCGGCGCAGCTGCCGCGGCGATCCTATTTTCCACCCAGATCGCGCCGCCATGGGCTTCGACAATTTGTTTCGAGATTGACAGTCCGAGACCCGAATTCTGACCAAAGCCCTGGTGCGGCCGATCGGTGTAGAACCGCTCGAAGATTTTCTCGACCGCATCGGGGCGCACGCCAGGCCCGTCATCGTCGACATAAATCTCGACCTGATTTTTGATGCGGCGGCAGGTGACGCGCACAACCCCGCCCGCCGGCGAAAACGATCGCGCATTTTCGATCAGATTGTCGATCACCTGGCCGAGGCGTGAATCGTGGCCCGGCACCTGGAAGGCGCGCGCACTGCCGCCTTCGAATTTGAGCGTCACCTTGACGCCATCGTCGCGCTTCACTTCGTTGGCGACCGTCACGACGGTACTGAGCAGTTTGGCGAGGTCGACTGGCGCCGATTCCTGGCGCTGCAATTCGGCATCGAGCCGGCTCGCATCGGAAATATCCGAAATCAGGCGGTCGAGCCGTTTGACGTCGTGCGCAATCACTTCAAGGAGCCGCGCGCGGCTCTGGTCCGATTTGGCGAGCGGCAGCGTCTCCACCGCTGAGCGCAGCGAGGTCAGCGGATTCTTCAGTTCATGAGCGACATCCGCCGCGAAGCGTTCGATACCCTCGATACGGCTGTAAAGCGCGTTGGTCATGGTGCGCAGCGCACCCGACAGATGACCGATCTCATCCTTGCGGCGGGTAAAATCGGGAATTTCGACGCGCGACTGAATGCGGCGCCGCACGCTCTCGGCCGCATCGGCAAGCCGCCGCACCGGCTCGGCGATGGTGCCGGCCAGAAGGATCGAAAGCACGACCATGACGGCCGCCGCGATGAGAAACACTTTGAGAATGGCAAGGCGCTCTGCCGTCACCATGTTGTCGATGTCGGCGCCCTGCGTCGACAGCATCAATGCGCCGCGCACGGCGCGAAAGCGCTGCACCGGCACGGCGACCGATACGATCACGTCGCCGCGTTCGTTGATGCGCACCATGCTGGCATCCTGACCATTGAGCGCCTGCGCGACTTCCTGATAGCCCTTGCCGTCGTCGGGACCCAGTTCGCGATAGAGCGGCAGGTCCCCACGGCCCAGCCAGGTTCGCACCGCGACGACGACCCGCTGGAATAAGCCTGGCTTGTTCGCGCTTGGCGACGGCAGGTCGAACCGCAGCACATCGCCGCGACCAAACAAATCGCGGCTGTCGACCAGCAGCACGCCATCCCGATCGTAGATGCGTGCGCGCGTCTTGGTCGGCGACACCAGATCGCGCAGCACCGGTGCGACGCGCTCGGGATTGATCGGAAAATCTATGCCGTAGAGCGCGTCCTCGCTTGGACCGTAGCTCTCGCCTGGCTGGAGATTTTGCAGTTTGCCTGGATCGAGCGTGATGGCTGACCCGGTTTCACCGGTGGCCTGGTCGGCGATAGCGCGAGCGATGATCTGGCTCTGCTGCAGCAGGCTCTGGATGCGAGCATCGATCAGCCGAGCACGGAACGGCGACAGATAGTTGATGCCGATGGAAAGCGCCAGGAGGCCGGCGACGTTGAGGACGACGATGCGGCGCGTCAGGCTCGATGAACTTTGTGTGACGAAGAACTGGGCGGCGTGGCGCAGCCACTCGGCCACCCTGCCCAAGCCGCGCGACACAGAACGCGTCTTCGCCTCGCTGCCGGCTTCGGCCTCGGCGTGAACTTCGACGGGGGCCAGCGGAGGGGCCCCATCGTCGGCGATATCTGTCGTCTTATCGAGCACGTGGTCTGCCGGGATCCGGATTGGCTCAACCCTGCCCCATACGGAAGCGGGGGCGGGCCGAACGCCATTACTACCACTACCGCACGTCGGCCATCCCAGTCAGCGGGCCATTATCGCCTTGCTCGACTCTTTGGCAGCTTGGCCCTGCGCCTGCCGATTGCCTACGCACTGGTCACGAAAACAGGTACGCGACTGCTCTCGCCTGACCTGTCAAAAATCCGCGGCTTCACCGCGGTAACCCGCCATAGCGCCAAACGCCGGAGCGGGACGCTACTCCTTAAACCGGTAGCCGACGCCGTACAGCGTTTCGATCATGTCGAACTCGTCATCGCTTGCCTTGAACTTCTTGCGCAGCCGTTTGATGTGACTGTCGATGGTGCGATCGTCGACGTAAACCTGATCGTCGTAGGCCGCATCCATCAAGGCGTTGCGGCTTTTCACCACTCCCGGCCGGCTGGCCAGGGCCTGCAGGATCAAGAATTCCGTGACGGTCAGCGTCACCGGCTCGTTCTTCCAGGTGCAAGTATGGCGCTCGGGATCCATGCGCAAAAGCCCGCGCTCCAGGACCTTGCTGTCGGCCTCCTTCGGCGCGGTGCCGTCTTTTGGCGAGGCCCGACGCAGAACGGCCTTGACGCGCTCGACCAGGAGTTGCTGCGAAAACGGCTTCCGGATGAAGTCGTCCGCGCCCATTTTCAGGCCGAACAACTCGTCGATCTCTTCGTCCTTCGAAGTCAGGAAGATGACCGGCAAATCGGATTTCTGCCGCAAGCGGCGCAGCGTTTCCATGCCGTCCATGCGCGGCATCTTGATATCAAGAATGGCGAGGTCGGGCGGTGCGGTCTTAAAGCCGTCGAGCGCAGACGCACCGTCCGTGTACGTGTTAATGCGATATCCTTCAGCCTCGAGCGCGATCGATACCGAGGTCAGGATATTGCGGTCGTCGTCGACGAGAGCGATTGTCGGCATGGCGGCCTTCTAGCATGAATCCGGCCGCAGCATCAGCCCGGCCCCAACTGCCTTTCAAAGCCCATGTGGGGGCGGAAGTGTGACCGGACAAGGCGAAATCGCGGCAATTGCAATGACATTGAATGGCATAGGTAAGGATCCGAAAAGGAATTTGGCTAATGGCCGAAGCCGATAAGGTGCCCCCGACGGGGGGCCAATCGCTCCCCGGAACCATGCCAAATCGCCTGCCGGAGAACGCGCCCGCCCCGGATTTCGACCCGAAATCGGTCGCCAAGGGCCTGCTGCGCTCCACCCGGGCCGGTTCCCTCGCGACGATCGACCGCAATACCGGATATCCCTTCGCTTCCCTGGTCAACGTGGCGACCGATATCGACGGCGCCCCTTTGATCCTTGTCTCCCGCTTGTCGACCCACACCGCCAATCTGGAACAGGACGGCCGAGCTTCCGTGTTGCTGACATCGACCGGCAAAGGCGACCCGCTTGCCCACCCTCGCCTCACCGTTCTCGGAACCTTCGTTCAGATCGAGCGCGATTCCGCTGATGAGCCGCGAGTACGGCGCCGTTTTCTCGCCCGGCACCCAAAGTCCGAACTTTATGCGGGTTTCGCAGATTTCTCGTTTTGGCGGCTAGGCGCGGTATCAGCACACCTCAACGGCGGCTTTGCCCGCGCGGCTGATCTCAAAGCCGCCGACGTGATGACTGACGTCGCGGGCGCAGAATCATTGATCGAAGCTGAAAATGGCGCGATCGTGCATATGAATGAGGACCATGCCGAAGCGGTTCGGCTCTATGCGACGCGGTTGCTCGGCGCCGACGACGGCAAATGGCGGCTGACCGGTCTTGATCCCGACGGCCTCGACCTTGCACTCGGCGATGCAATATTGCGTCTGCCGTTTCCGGAGCGGGTCACAGATCCCCAAACCTTGCGAACAGCCGTGGTCAACCTCGCCGCCAAAGCCCGCGCGGCCCCGTAATACATGGCAACCGGATAATTCCTGCGCTGCGCTGCATCGCAACAGCGGAACGTTCACCGCAATCCACCGGTTAGCGTTGCGCGCGTTGTGGTCTTGGCAGCAGCAAGTCTTGGCAAAAGCAAAGTCTTGGCAGATGCTAAGTTGGCCGATATAGCCTCGCAGGTCCGCCGCTCGGCTGACCGGCGGGTCTGTGGCATTGGTCGCGCAATCGCGCCAAAAACACTGCGCCAATTAGCGGAGGCTAGCGTGAAGGAAACGGGTTTCAGGAACGCCGCCCACGGGGCGGATAAATTCGGCTTCAAAGAGCTCGCCGGGGTACACTGGAATCTCACCGAAGCGCCGCTTTACGAACACGCTATCCGCAACGGCGAAGCTTCGCTGGTAACCGGCGGTGCATTGTGCGCCGAAACCGGTCATCACACCGGCCGCTCGCCCAAAGACAAGCATACGGTGGTCGATGCGACGACCGAAAACACTGTGTGGTGGGACGGCAACCGCAAGCAAAGCCGGCAGCATTTCGATAATCTGCTTGAGGACTTTCGCGCCCACGCCAAAGGCAAGACGCTATTCGCGCAGGACCTCTACGGCGGCGCCGACCCGAAATACCGCATCAAGGCGCGCGTCTTCACCGAACTCGCCTGGCACTCGCTGTTCATCCGCCAGCTCCTGATCCGTCCGAACGATGTTGAACTCGAAGACTACGTGCCGGACATGACCATCGTCGACATGCCGTCGTTCAAGCCGGACGCCAAGCGTCACGGCGGCCGCGAAGGCTCCGACACCATGGTGGCGATCGATTTCACCCGCAAGATTGTCCTGATCTGCGGGTCTTCTTATGCCGGCGAGATGAAGAAGTCCGTGTTCACCACGCTCAACTTCTACCTGCCGGCACAAGGCGTCATGCCGATGCATTGCTCGGCCAATGTCGGCAAGGATGACGACGTGGCGCTGTTCTTCGGCCTTTCGGGCACCGGCAAGACCACGCTGTCGGCTGATCCGAACCGCACGCTGATCGGCGACGACGAACACGGCTGGAGCGAGAACGGCGTCTTCAATTTCGAGGGCGGCTGCTACGCCAAGTGCATCAAGCTGTCCGAGGAAGCCGAGCCGGAGATCTATGCGGCGACGAACCGCTTCGGTGCGGTTCTGGAAAACGTCGTGTTCGATCCGGAGACCCGTATTCCGGATTACGACAGCGACAAGAAGACCGAGAACACCCGCTCAGCCTATCCGGTCGAGTTCATGCCGCTGGCGTCAAAGACAGGACACGCCGGTCAGCCGAAGAACATCATCTTCCTGACCGCCGACGCATTCGGCGTCATGCCCCCGATCGCCAAGCTCACTCCCGCGCAGGCGATGTATCATTTTCTCTCCGGCTACACCGCCAAGGTCGCCGGCACCGAGAAGGGCCTGGTCGGCGTCCAGCCCGAATTCTCCACCTGTTTCGCCGCACCGTTCCTGCCGCGGCCACCGTCCGAATACGGCAATCTGCTGCGCGAGCTGATCAAGAAGCACAATGTCGACTGCTGGCTGGTGAATTCAGGCTGGACCGCCGGCATTTACGGCGTCGGCCGCCGCATGCCGATCAAGGCGACGCGCGCGCTGGTCACCGCCGCACTGGATGGTTCGTTGAAGCAGGCGAGCTTCCGGACCGATCCGTATTTCGGCTTTGCGGTGCCGACATCGGTTCCGGGAGTGGAGCCGCATCTGCTCTATCCGATGAAGACCTGGAAGGACAAAGCCGCGTTCGACGAGACTGCGCGCAAGCTCGTGCGCATGTTCCAGGAAAACTTCACCAAATATGAAAAGCACGTCGATGCCGACGTGCGCGCCGCCGCGCCGGAAGTACGCATCGCGGCGGAGTAGACCCGCGGCTTATTCGATCCACGGATTGAATACGCTAATGCCCACGTTAGCAAAGTCGCGCACGTTTCGCGTCACGAGAGTCAATCCACGGACCAAAGCCGTCGCCGCGAGCAGCCCATCGATAACTGGCATAGGCCGCTTCGCAGCAATTCGCCCCCACGCCTCGAAAATACTGGCGTCGATGGCGAATATTCTGTCCGCATAGTTCGTTCGCACGAACGCGAGCCATCGATAAAGCATGTCCGCTTGGGCGTGATCACGCTGCGCACATTGTGCGGCACCCTTTGCGATTTCACCGAGGGTCAACACGCTGATGGACAGAGTTGGCGGATCGGCACGCTCGACCCACGACACCACTTTCGGATCCGGCCGCTTCCGGCGCAGTTCGGAAACAACATTGGTGTCGAGCAGGAAAGTCACAGATCAATATCCCGTCCGACATCTTTTGAGCGATCATTGATCCGTGCGATTGTTCTGTCGTCCCATTTCGGACCGCTGATCAGAAACTCCGCGAAGTCGGGCCGGTTGGCATTAAGTCGTTGATACTCCTCTATGGAGAGCACGACTGCAGTGTCGGTACCCCGATAGGTAACAAATTGCGGCCCTTCGGAGGTCGCACGCTTTACCATCTCGGCAAACTTCGCCTTCGCGTCCTGCATTTGCCATTTAGGCATGATCATCCGTCCAGACCAGTCTGACTGGTCTGGTACAATGCAGAGCGGCAGCGATCACAAGCCGGACTACTCGCTCGTCGCACAAACCAGCCCAAAAAGCGCGGATTGGCGGGTATCGTCCGCATGCACAGTCGCGCGCCCGTGTTGGCGGCAATCAACCAGGCTGCTTTTGCATCTCACGTCCGGCGCGGCGGGCCCAGTTTTCCCAGGCGCGGTTGAGCGTGTAATCGGTGACGCGCGCGACGATCTTGTCAACCTCGCCGGGCGTGAGAAACTTGATGTCGCCCATCGCCATCGACTGCATCTGCAGCTTAGCGCCGACTTCCAGATAAACCGAGACGAAGACCGAGTGCCGCACCGAGCGGCCGACCACGGTGGCGCCATGGCCGCGCATCAGCGCGGTCGGGCGCGGTCCCATCGTCTGGGCAAGATCGCGCCCCATCGCCATGTCGGTGACAAGCAGCGTGGTGTCGCCGAACTTGTCGTGGCAATCCCAGATCGGCACTTCGTGGCCGATCGAGGCGCACATATGCAGCAGCGGCTTGAGCTTCTTCCCGGTAACTCCGAACGGGATCACGCTCGGCGAATGGTTGTGCACCACCGACTGCACGTCCGGCCGCTGCTCATAGATGGCGCCGTGAATGAAACGCTCCAGATAAGGCGTACGGCCGCGCTCGTCGATCGGAGTGCCATCGAGCTCATATTCGACGATATCGTCGCGCTCGATGCGCTCGGGAGCGCGGGCGCGCGACAGGAGATAACGCTGCGGATTGTCGGGGTGCCGCGCACTGACATGGCCGAAGGAGTCGACGACGCCTTCGTTGGCGAGGATGCGGTTAGCGGTCACCAGTTCTTCGAGAATAAAGTCGAGTTTGCTCATTTCGCGCGTCTCCCTTTGCGGGCGCGATCCTATGGGGGGCTGCGCGATTTGTGAACCGCCGTCGCCGGCGTGCCCGGACTGCCGCAACAACGCGTCACAGGGGCTTATCGGCCGTTCTGCGCTATGTCATAGATGCGGCGAATATGCCGCCATTTTGGGAGCCTTTCGATGTCCGGCCGCACCATTTCCAGACGTTCCGCAATCGCATCAACGGTAGGCCTCGTGCTCGCGCCGACAGCCCTGCGCGCGCAGGGCGCTGCAAACTTCCCCAATCATCCGATCCGGGTCATCGTCTCCACTGCGGCGGGCGGCGGTGTCGACGCGTTCGCCCGGCTCGTCACCGCCCAAATGCAGAAGGTGTTGGGCCAGCCTCTTCCGGTCGAAAACAAGGCAGGCGCCGGCGGTAGCTTCGCCGCCGATCTGGTCTATCATTCTGCGCCCGACGGCTACGTTCTGCTCGCCTCGCAGCCGGCACCCATCACCACCAATCCGCTGCTCATCAAGGGGCTGAACTACGATCCGACCAAGTTCGAGCCGGTCGCGATCATGTCTCACATCCCCAATGTGCTCCTGGTGCGGCCTGACTTTCCGGGCAAGACCGTGCAGGATTTGATCGCTTATGCCAAAGCCAATCCGGGCAAGCTCAACTATGCCTCGCAGGGCGTCGGCACCACGTCGCATCTCACCGCCGAACTGTTTGCCTCGATCGCCCACATCAAGCTTACCCACGTGCCCTATAAGGGCACCGGACCGGCGCTCAATGATATCATCGCCAGCCATGTCGATTTGTTCTTCACCGAGTTGTCGACTTCGATGCAGCTGCACAAGGCCGGAAAGGCGCGCATTCTTGCCGTCGCCACCAAGGAGCGCGTGCCCGCCGCGCCGGATATCCCGACGTTGGCCCAGGCGGGCGTAAGCGGCTGCGAATCCGACACCTGGAACGCACTGAGCGCGCCACCCAAAACGCCCACCGCCATTGTCACCAAGCTCAATGACGCCGCCAATAAGGCGATGCATACTCCCGAGATGCTCGCAAAGTACAAGCAGCTCAACGCCACCCCGGGCGGCGGCACGCCTGCCGAGATGGCGGCGTTCATCAAGGAAGAGACCGAGCGCTGGAGCAAGGTCATCCGCGCCGCCGGCATCAAGCCCGAATAGCCTTTCCGGAGCCGGCGGCGCAGGCCGCAGGCTGGGCAAACCCGGTATGACGATTTAGTGGAATCGTCTCACAAGGTATTGCCTGTCTGCCGCATGCCGTCGTATCGATGGGCTGAGCCGTATGGACGGCCCAAGCGGATTGCGTATGCGGGCCGTAGCCAGGCTGTTCAACGATCAGGACGCGGATCTGGGCGGCAAGATCGCCGGCCTCTATTGTGTCCTGATCGCCGCGAACGTGCTGGCGTGGATCTGGGCGCTCGTCGCGTTCCGCCACTACCCGGTGCTGATCGGCACCGCGTTTCTTGCCTACACATTCGGCCTGCGGCACGCGGTGGACGCCGACCACATCGCGGCGATCGACAACGTCACGCGCAAGCTCATGCAGGAAGGCAAGCGACCAGTTTCGGTCGGACTGTTCTTCTCGCTCGGTCACTCGACCGTAGTGGTGTTCGGATCCATTGGCGTCGCAATCGCCGCCAGCGCCCTCGAAGGACGCTTCAGTTCTTACAAAATCATCGGTGGCACGATCGGCACCCTGGCGTCGGCGGGTTTTCTGTTCCTCGTTGCCGCCGCGAACCTGCTCATCCTGCTGTCGGTATATCGCACCTTCCGGGACGTGCGCCGCGGCGGCGCCTTCGTCGAGGAAGACCTCGACCGCCTGTTGGCCCAGCGGGGTCTGCTCGGCCGTGTGTTCCGGCCGATGTTCCGCCTGGTGGCGCGAAGCTGGCACATGTATCCGCTGGGCTTTCTGTTCGGGCTCGGCTTCGACACCGCGACCGAGATCGGGCTGCTCGGCATTTCCGCCGCCGAAGCGTCCCGGGGCTTGCCGATCTGGTCGATCATGGTGTTCCCCGCGCTGTTCACGGCCGGCATGTCGCTGATCGACACCACCGACGGTATTCTGATGCTCGGTGCCTACGGGTGGGCATTCATCAAGCCGATCCGCAAGCTTTATTACAATCTGACGATCACGTTCGTATCGGTTCTGGTCGCCACATTGATCGGCGGTATTGAGGCGCTGGGCCTCGTCGCCGACCAGATGAAGCTCGAAGGGCCGTTCTGGCGCTGGATCGGCGCGCTCAACGACAATTTCGGGAGTCTCGGTTATCTGGTCATCGCGATCTTCGTCGGCAGCTGGATCGTGTCGATCGCGGTCTACAGGCTCGGACGGTTCGACTTGCTCGAAGTAGCGCCGAGCTGACGGCGCGCGATCTGCACAGCCACAAATCCGCCGCTTGTGCGCGCTGCGCTACGCCTTACATTGAGGGCGGCGGCGCAAGCAGAGCGATTCATGACGGACGACCAAGACAAGGCCGAACGGCCGCGTTTCGAGCCCGAGATCATTCCTCCTGATCGCGACGGGCAACAATCGCCATGGCGCCATACGCCATTCCGCAATTCAAATTGGCGCGGCGCTCCGTTCGGTGACACCCACACCACACAGCGCGTCTACGTGACGCGGCTGGGCCCGTTCGGCATCGGGCTCGTGCTCCTGGCTATTGCGGCCATCGTGCTGATCGTCGTGGTCGCCGCAATCGGCGCGGTGCTGATCTGGATACCGGTGATCGCCGCGGTGTTAATCGTCGGCGCGCTCATCCGTCTGTTTCGCGGCGGGTTCGGACCCCGATAAGCGCGTACACCGCCCATTAACTTTAATTATCTATGAATTTGTAAGTTTACGTTTGCGGTCACCGTACAGCCCGCATCGGTTGCGAGTGTGCGGCCGGAACAAACGATGAGTAACGGCGAAGCCAGCGTCGCAGCGCGGCTCGCTTGTGGAAAGAGTTCGAGTAGTCGATGTTCGAGGCGCCGCGTCAGGTCCAGTCGGCAGTGCTTTCCGGCGCCGAGCCGCCGGCCGCCTCGCCAACCCAGATCGATCTTCTCAAAATCGCCGCAACGCTGTGGCGCGGCCGCGGCACGATCCTCGGCACCACGATCGCGGCGCTGCTGCTGGCGGTGGCGTTCGTCCTGGTCGCGCCGCATCGCTATACCGCAGTGACGGAAATTCTGATCGATCCGGTCGATTTGCGGGCGGTGGCCAACGAAGCTTCACCGTCCACCCCGACCAATGACACGGCGCTATTGCTGATCGACAGCCAGGTCCGTGTACTGATGTCGGACGACGTGCTGCGCCCTGTGGTCGAGAGTCAGGGACTGAGCCGTGATCCGGAATTCGTCGGCAACCCGTCACCGCTGCGCGCCGTTGCAAATGCCGTGCTCGCCGCTCTCGGTCTTCATAAGCCGGTTGGCGCCAACGATCCGACACTAACTGCGCTGAACGCGCTCAAGAAGGCGATGCGGGTAACCCGCGCTGAGCGCACTTACGTTGTGGACGTAGCGGTTTCCAGCAAAGACCCCGCAAAGGCCGCGCGCCTCGCGAACGCCGTCGCCCGATCCTACCTGACCGAGCAGACGCAAGTCCGCGCCGACGCCGCCCGGCAGGTCTCGCAATCTCTGACGGCGCGCCTCAACGAACTGAAAGAACGCGTGCATCAAGCCGAAGAGCGCGTCGAAGCCTTCAAGGCGAGTCGCAATATCGTCAGCGCCAACGGACAGCTTGTCAACGAGCAACAGCTTTCCGATCTCAACAATCAGCTGGCCGCGGCTCGCGCCCGCACCGCGGCGGCAAAAGCCCGCCTCGAACAGGTCGAGGCCTTGCAGAAATCCAAGGATGACGTCGGAGCGTTTCCAGAAGCCGTGCAATCGCAGACGATCACCGCGCTGCGCACCCAATACGCCGAGATCATGCGCTTGCAGGCGCAGCAAACGACGAGCCTCGGGCCACGTCACCCGGCAGTCATCGAAATCCAGGCCCAGGCTGAACGTCTCAAGCGGATGATCGGCGACGAAGTCAATCGCATCGCGCGCGCCGCCCGCACGGATTACGACAGCGCCAAAGCAAACCAGGAATTGCTGGAGCGGAGTGTCGACACGCTCAAACAGAATACGCTGACCACCGACTCGGCCCTGGTGAGTCTGCGCGAATTGCAGCGCGACGTGCAAGCCAATCGCGCCGTCTATGAAGCCTTCCTGCTGCGCGCCCGCCAGACGGGCGAGCAGGAGCGCGTCGACACCAAGAACATACAGGTCATCTCCAAGGCCGACCTGCCGCTGAATCGCACCTCACCGCCGTCGAACGCCATTCTGGCGTTGGGCGCAATTCTGCTCGGTTTGATCGCCGGCAGTGGCTTGGTGCTGCTGCGTGACGCGTTCCCGGAGATGATGCCGCGGCTGCCGCCCGGCCGCTTGCCCGGCTTCAGACGCGCGAGGGATCGGGGCGATCGGCCCCCGCAAGATGAGCTTTCGGCCGGCGTCCCGGTATTGGCAAAACTCCCCGGCGTCGACAGCGCCGGCACAGATTCAGCTTCAGCGGGCGAGCCCAACCTCCGTTTCGCCGCCGGCATTCGCAAGGTCTACGAGGCGGTGCAGGCGAACCACAAAAAGCGCGGCAATCCGAGCATCATGGTTGTCGCCTGCCACAACGACAACGACACGGCCGCCGTGGCGCTCACGCTCGCCGCATTGGCGGCCGCGACCCAGCGCGTTCTCTTGATCGACGCCGACCTCGACCAGCGCACCCTTTCGGCCATTGATGCCGACCGGAGCGAGACCGGTCTAGTCGACGTCGCCGTCGGGCGGCAACTTCTCTCCGACGCGGTCATGCGCGACCACGACACCAACATCAGCATGATTCCTTTCATCACGCCGTTTAGTCGCCGCGATCGCGCCATCAGGGGCGAAGACATCAAGACGGCGTTTGCGCAAACCAAGCATTTCGACGTGGTGATTGTCGCAGCGATGGATCTGACCCGCGATCCTAGCGCGCGGCTTTTTGCCGGACTGGTCGACCATATCGTGGTGGTTACCAAGGCCGAGGACGCCGAGCGTGGCGCCGTGGACGAGGTCGTGTCTGATCTCGGCCTTGATGCGCGTAAACTGCGCGGCGCCGTGGTGACCGAAGCCGAGGCGGCGTAATCGTGCAGGCGAGTGCCTGTCGCCCTATTGCGCCAGCACGAGCAGCGAATAGCCGCCCAAAATCCGCACCGCCATATCGGCGTTGACGTTGAACAATAACTTCCGCGGCAGTTTCAACAGTCGGCCGCCGAGCGACAGATGGCTGTTCTCCACGCCCGCCGCTGTATAGAAGCTGTCGATCACGTCGTAGCCGCAATATTTGAGCGTCGCGAGCGCAGTATCTTTGAAGAAATAATGAAGGTGACCGACCGTTTCGCGCTGCTTGAGGATCGGGTTGACCCGGAACAGCGTCTGCAGCGACAGATCGAGCGGTATGTGAAAGACCTTGAATCGCGCTTTGCTTCTGACCTTCTTGAGAAATCCCAGATAGTCGTCAATGTGTTCGAACACGTCGATTGCCAGCAGCACATCGAAATCGGCTGTCTCGGTCCCGAGCAAGTCATTCAGATGAAAGTGAATACGCGCGGTTTCTCGTTTGCTGCACAGCGCAAAAGCCTGGGGTGACACTTCGAAACCGGAAAAGTCAGAATCCGGAAAGGCTTTCTGCAATTGCACCAGAATCTCGCCGGCACCGCATCCGACTTCGGCAATGGTGCGAGGCGCAATGGCATTTTGACGCAGAATGCGCTCGATGTGCCGCGCTTTCCATGGTGAATCTTCGGCGTGCCAACTCGGATTCCGCGCCAGATAGGCGCCATCGCTGTAGATGCCGTCCACCGCGATTTCCTGCATCGGAACCTCCGAACAGCGGCCGTGCCGCGTCCCGTGGATTCGCCATGATCCAGCGTGGCCACGCAACGGCGGCACAGTTCCAATTGCCGTTAGGGTTACCTCAATGAAGCACAGCGCACCGGCACGGGATTGGCTATTTCTGTAGCGGTACGCCGAGGCCAACGCGGCGTGCGCTTAATCGGTTGTGTCATCAACGCAAGCCGAGCGGGTCGTGCGGTGCAAGTCCACCCCTTGATAAAAAGCGGCGTCTACAGGACCGCCCATGTGACCGGGCTGAGCCGGGCACTGGCGCTCCGCTATCGCGGCCGCGGCATCATCTTCGCGCTGCACAGCGTGATTGCCGGCGACGCGTTTTATCCAGACGATCTCATGCTGCGCTGTCCAGCCATCAAGCTTGAATGGATCCTGCAGCGTTTGCGGCACCAGCAATTAGATTTCGTCACGCTCGACGAGGCCGTGGCGCGGCTTGGGGCGGCAACCGCGCGCCCGTTCGTCGCCATGACGCTCGACGATGGTTATGCCGACAATCTGACCAATGCGCTTCCCGTGATGGAAAAGTTCGCGGCGCCATTCACCGTCTTCGTCACGACCGGCATGATCACCCGGGAGATCGACGCCTGGTGGTTCGGCGTGACCGAACTCGTTCGCAGGCGCGATCAGATCGATCTGCCGAAACTCGGCCGGTTTGAATGTGCGGATCAGGCCGCCAAGCGCCGCACCTACGCGGCGATAACGGCCGCGATCCATGCCGATTTTGACGTGCTGTCTGGCGTGCGTGAAGCGATTGCCGGCGCCGGCATCGAAATTCCCGCGCTTGTCGATCGCGAGGCACTGACGGAACAGCAGTTGCGAACGTTGGCCCAGCATCCGCTCGTCACCATCGGCGGCCACACCACGACGCACCTGAACCTCAAGCGCGCCTCCGCTGCCGCGGCGCGCAGCGAAATGGCCGACAATCGGAGATTTCTCCGGGACATCACTGGCCAACCTATCAATCACAACGCCTATCCGTTCGGCCATTCCGGCGCCTGCAGCGAGCGGGAGGCGGAGATTTCGCGCGAGCTGGGCTTCCGGACTGCCGTCACCACCCGGGCCGGGACGGTATTTCCCGAGCACCTCAATCATCTGCATGCGCTGCCGCGGGTCTGCCTGACGGGAGACGAAAATACGGCAACGCTGCAGTGCAAGCTCAATGGCTTGAGCCGTGCGGTCAATTCGCGCTTCGGCAGCCCCATCGCAGTGATGTAATCGGGCGAGATGACCATGCCGGAAAACCAGTGGCCAACTGTCAGCATCATCATCAAGGCGTTCAACGAGGAGCGGAATATTGCCGACGCCATAGAAAGCGCGCTTGCGGCGCTCGCCGGGATTGGCGGCGAGATCATCCTGGCCGACGGCGCCTCCACGGACCGCACCGTTGAGATCGCCGAAAAATATCCGATCAAGATCGTCCAGCTCGATGACACCGCGGACCGATCTTGCGGAGCCGGCGCACAGCTTGGCTTCCAGTACAGCAGCGGCGACATCATTTGTCTGATGGACGGCGACATGCGGTTGCGCCGGGCCTTCCTGGCCGCCGGCATTCGGGCACTCAAAGAAAATCCCGGCGTCGCCGGCGTCGGCGGCGCTGTGGTCGACCATGACGCCGACAATTTGGAATATGCCCAGCGCGTCCGCCGCTTCGATGCGGATCGGCAGCCGGGGCCCGTGACCCGACTGGGCGGTTGCGGGCTTTATCGGCGGGCCGCCATCGCCGCCGTCGGCTATTTGACCGATCGCAACCTGCATGGCGGCGAAGAACTGGAAGCGGCAGCCCGCCTTCACGCCATGGGCTGGATTCTCGCCAAAATCGACTGCCCGGCGGTCGATCATTATTGCCGCACTGGCAATTCGTATCGCCAATTGCTGCGGCGGATGACGACGCGCAACGCCTGGGGTCCGGGCGAAGTCATCAGGGCCGCGATCGGCCGGCCGCAATTCGGTTATCTCGTATGCAACGACCGAAACTCGATGCTGTGCGGGCTCGTCGGCCTGTGGTGGTGTTCGATGCTCGCCACGCTGCTGCTGGGGAGCGGCGGCTGGGCATTCGTGGCAACTGCGGGGCTGGTCGCGCTGCCATTTGCCGCGATGTCGCTGCGTTGGCGCTCGCTGCGCGACGGCATTTATTCGGTGATGGCCTGGAACGCGCAGGCTGTGTGTTTTCTGCCCGGATTTCTATCACCACGAAGGCCGCCGGCGAACTGGATCGCAAGCAGCGTCATCAAGGATCCAATGGCCGACCGCGGCCCGTTGCGTGTCGCTCGGCGTTGAGACACGGGCCGCTTTCGTCTTGTTGTACTGAGTGAATACGATGCGAAGACACTTACGCATCAAGATGCCACTTCTTTTCGTTGCGGCTGTTTGGTTGTGCCTCGTTACGACCCCACGGGCCGCGGAAGACAAGGCGGCGTTCGGACGCGGTATCGGCATCTCGCATGTGATGGCGTGGGCGGCCATCGCGCCCGGGCCAGCACGGCAATTCGTCTTCCCGCCATTCTCGGATGTAAGTGACGCGCAATTCGCCGCCGAATTGCGGATGCTGCGTCGCACCGGCTTTGGCTTCGTCCGCTTTGCCGTCGATCCCGGGCCTTTCCTGCAGTTTCAGGGCGCACGTCGCAATCGGGTCGATCGCATCCTGATTGATCGCGTCAATCTGATTCTTGCTGCGGGCCTGGCAGTCATTGTCGACTTCCATCCGAGCGACATGCATCCGGATTACACCGCGCAGCGGTTGACTGCGGGCGTAATGGCGCCCGTGTTTCAATCGTATCTGCAACTCGTGGAGCATACCGCCGGGCTGCTTGGCACCCTGCACTCCAACAAGATTGCGCTCGAATTGATGAATGAGCCGCCGGCACCGCAAGCCGAATGGCAGCCCATGCTGGAAGCGGCCTATGCATCGGCGCGGCGCGGTTCGCGTGGCTTGGCGCTGGTTCTCGAAGGCGGTCACGAGGCGTCCGCGCCAGCCCTGATGGAAATGAACACAGCGCCTTTCGCCGGCGATCCTGCGGTCATCTACTCCTTCCACTATTACGATCCGTATCAGTTCACGCATCAGGGTGCCTCATGGAATCCGGCACGCTATCTGGCCGATGTGCCCTACCCCGCGCGAGCCAGGCCGCTTGACGATAGTTTGAAGGCGACGGCGGCGCTGATCGCCGCCGCCGATCTTACGGCCCCGGAGCGCGCGTTGGCCTATCAGGACGCGCGGGCAAGACTAGAGGACTATCGCACCTCTGACTTCAATGGCCGCACCGTCGCGGCGGATTTCGCGCGAATCGCCGGTTGGGCGAAGTCGCATGGCATCCGGCCGGATCACATTCTGCTTGGCGAGTTTGGCGCCAACCGGACAGCCGTACAGCTTAGCGGTTACGGCGCCGCCGAGCGCGCGCGATGGTTCCATGACGTCAGCCAGGCGGCGCAAGCGAATGGTTTCGGCTGGGCCGCATGGGCTTACCGCGGCGGCGGCTTCGCGCTCGCTCAGAGCGATACCGCAGACGCGATTGAGCCGCGCATCGCGGCCGCCCTGGGGCTGCATTCCGACACGGCGCAAAAGGCCGAAACCGCGCCAGTTTTGCGCCCGCCGCCGCAACTTCCATGACTGTGCGCGACGTTAGCGTTAATGGCGACAAGTCGGCCGTTTCACGCCTGCGCTTGCTAAGAAACTGGAAGATTGAGCGCAAGACATGCCGGGGGCGGACCGGCCCAACAGCATTGTTCTACCGGCCCGGAAACGTCCGGTCAATTTTATAGCTTTCGCCATTTGATTGGTGCGGCCTATGCCGAGCACACGTCCGAACGTCAGTATTGTCATTAAAGCGCTCAACGAGGAGCGCCACGTCGCGGCCGCGATCGAAAGCGCCATGGCGGCGCTCGAAAGCCTGCGCGGCGAAATCAGTGGCGAAATCATTCTTGCCGACAGTGCCTCGACTGACCGCACCGTCGAGATCGCCGCAAAGAATCCGATCAAGATCGTGACGCTGCTGCACGCCGCCGATCGCTCCTGCGGGACCGGCGCCCAGCTCGCCTATCAGTACAGCGCAGGAGATTTTGTTTGTCTGATGGACGGCGACATGGCGTTGCACGAGGCCTTTCTCCCCGCCGCCATCGATTTTCTCGTCGCTAATCCGGAGTTTGCCGGCGTTGGCGGCTTGATCGTCGAACGCGAGACCGAGAATATCGAATACGTCAAACGGGCACGCGACCAGGGTTCCGATCTGCTGCCCGGCGAGGTGACGCGGCTCGATTGCGGCGGCGTCTATCGGCGTGCAGCCATCCAGACCGTTCGCTATCTTGGTGACCGCAATCTGCATGGCAGCGAGGAACTTGAGCTTGGCGCGCGGCTCCGAGCGCAAGGTTGGAAACTGGCGCGCATTCCGGTCGAAGCGATCGATCACCACGGCCACCACGGCAATGCCTACGCTTTGCTTCGGCGGCGATGGACCAGCCGGTTTGCGTTCTCGACCGGCGAAATCCTGCGCGCCACCTTCGGCACACGAGCATTTCCTCTCGTGCTTCGAAAGCTGCGCTGGGAATTGTTTCTGTTCGCCGCGGTCCACGCTTGGTGGCTTTGCCTGATCGCAGCGCCGTTCCTCGCCGGCAGCGTCGCCAGGGCAACGGCCGCCGTTACGGCGCTCGCCCTTATCCCCTTCGTCACGATGGCGCTGCGCTGCCGATCGCTGAACATCGGCATCTATTCGGTGACCGCCTGGAACGTTTACGCGGCCGGCCTGTGGCCCGGACTGTTGCACCGGCGCGTCGACCCGGCCGCCTGGATCCAAAGCGTGGTCATTCGCGACGCCGCCATGTTGAACCGATCGGTACATGCTGCATGACGCCGGAACTACCGCCCTTAAGAATCTGGTCACAGGTTGGGCAGCTAATAGTTAACGATTCGCTGCCGATAGTCGGCGTCGAGGACGGCTCTTGGCGGCCGAGGACAACCGCAGCCGATGACGACGCTTTCCACGCTGGACCACCCGGTACCGCAGGCGATCGCGGGCGGCGAGCGCCTCGTGCGCAGCTTTCTGTTTCTCGCCAGCTTCCTGCTCGCCTGGTTCACCGTCTCACCATTCCCCGATCTGGGCCAGCGGGCGGCCACGGGCGGTACTGGGGGCGACCTGGCGAGCCAGGCTTCAGCCGTGCTGACGACGGGTGCGCTCGCGCTCTACGTCCTTGTCAAACGCCCGGCGCTGCTGCCCCGCGCCATTACCTTGCCGCTGGTGGCCACGCTCGCGGCGTTCGCCGTCTCGGCTGTACTGTCGTCCTATCCGGATGTCGCCGGGCGCCGGCTGCTGCTCGCCGCCTTCAACATCTTTCAGGGCTCGGTGCTGCTGTTGTTGCCTTACGGGCGCGAGCATTTCGCCCGGTTGTTGACGGTCGCCGCGATCGTCATTCTTGCGGCCTGTTATTTCGGAGTTGCGTTCCTGCCGCAGTTCTCGATCCATCAGGCTACCGACGTTGCGGAGCCCGGGCTTGCGGGCGATTGGCGCGGTTTCTTCACTCACAAAAATGGCGCCGGCGCCGGAATGGTGCTGCTGATTTTTATTGGAATTTTTGTCTGCCGCACCTGGAACCGTTCCATCGGCATCGGCATCATAACGCTGTCCGCCATCTTTCTTTATTTCACGCACTCCAAGTCACCGATCAATCTGCTGCCGATCGTCCTGTTGATCTCGTATCTGGTGCCACGCCTGCGCAGCAGCGTTGCGGCGCTTGGCCTGATTGCCGGCATTCCGTTCACGCTCAATCTACTGAGCGTCGGTTCGGTGATGTTCACGCCGATCCACGACTTGGTTGCACACCTGATGTCGGACCCGACCTATACCGGCCGCGACGTCATCTGGCAGTTCGCGCTCGATCATGTCAGGCAGCGCTCCCTGTTCGGCTTCGGCTACGAAGCGTTCTGGGGCATGCCCGATTTGGTGGCGGACTGGAATTATCTGGAATCGTGGGGTTACCGCGCCAGCGACGCGCACAACGGCTATCTCAATCTGGCAGTGACGACCGGACTGGTCGGCCTCGGACTGTCGCTGTGGTGGATGATCGCACAGCCGTTCGCAGATTATTGGCGCGAACGATCTCAGTCCGCCGACCGGCCGCTCGCCACACTGTTCCTGCAAATCTGGTTCTTCGCTCTCTGCCTCGGTTGCTACGAGTTCCGTGTTCTTCGCCGGCGGCAGCGGCCAATGGTTTTTGACGATCTCAGCCATCGTCGGATTGCGTTTCCGGTCGCTGGCAAAGAGTGCCGCGTGACATGCTGACGTCCACGAACTGCCTCCTGGCGATCAACAATTACTATTATCCCCGCGGCGGCGCCGAGGTGCTGTTTCTCGAACACAACCGGCTGTTCGAGAATATCGGCTGGCAAGTCGTGCCGTTCTCGATGCGCCACGCCAAGAATCTTCCGACGCCGTGGTCGAACCATTTTCCCGACGAGATCGAATTCGGCGCGGACTACGGCCTCGCCGCCAAACTCATCCGCGCACCGCGGGTGATCTATTCGCTGCAGGCGCGAGCGCGCATGCGCGGTCTGCTCGATGCCGTCGCGCCGCGCATCGCGCACATTCACAACATCTATCATCACTTGTCGCCGTCGGTGCTGCCGCTCCTCAAGGAGCGCGGCATTCCTATCGTGATGACTTTGCACGATCTGAAACTCGCCTGTCCCGCCTACACGATGATGTCCGGCGGCAAGCCATGCGAGCGCTGCCGCGGCGGCAAGCTGTACAACGTCGCACTCAACCGTTGCATCAAGGGGTCGCTGGCGCTGTCCGGCCTCGTCATGCTCGAAGCCTATACGCACCGTGCACTCGGTCTCTACTCCGAGAATGTCGACCGCTTCGTCGTGCCGAGCCGGTTCTTGCTCGACAAGCTGGTGGAATGGGGCTGGCCGCGCGAGCGCTTCGTCCATATCCCAAATTTCGTCGACGTCGATCGCTTCAAGCCGCGCGCCGAAGCCGGCCGGCGCTTTGTGTACTGCGGCAGGCTGGATGAACTGAAAGGCCTCGAAACGCTGGTCCGCGCCGCGGCGCTGGCGCATCAGCCGGTCACGCTGATCGGCCGCGGCCCCCTTGAGGCACGCCTGCGGGCGCTCAGCACCGAGCTCGGCGCCGACGTTGTCTTCCCTGGCTATCTCACCAAGGACGCGCTGGCCTCCGCCATCCAGGAAGCGCGCGCCATCATCGTGCCGTCGGAGTGCAACGAGAACGCGCCGCTGTCGCTGCTCGAGGGCTATGCGGCCGGCCGTCCCGTGATCGGTTCGCGTATCGCCGGCATCCCCGAACTCGTGCGCGAGGACGAAACCGGGATGCTGTATCCGGTCGGCGACGCGGCCGCGCTGGCCGAAGCGCTGTCGCGGTTTGCGGCCTTGCCCGATGCCCGCGTCTCCGCCATGGGAGCCGCGGGCCGCGCCTGGGTCGAGCGCGACTTCAACGCTTCAACCTACGTGGATCGGCAGCTCGCGCTGTACGACGCGCTCGGTGTGCGGGTGCGATGAACACAGTCGCGCAGCCTTGGCGTTTCGAGAGCCAACAGCGGCGGGCGCTGCGCATCACCATGCTGGGGATCCGCGGCTTTCCCAATGTGCAGGGCGGCGCGGAAAAACACGTTGAAAGCCTCGCATGCGCGCTTACCGACCTCGGCTGCGATGTCGAGGCGATCATGCGCAGCGGCTATGTCGCCAAAGAACAGCCCGCGCGCTGGCGCAACATCAAGCTGACCCGCTTGTGGGCGCCGCGCATCACCGGCGTCGAAGCGTTTGTGCATACATTTCTGGGCGTGCTGCGCGCTGCACGCGAGCGCCCCGACATCCTGCACATCCATGCTATTGGGCCGGCATTCTTCACGCCGTTGGCCCGGGCGCTGGGGCTGCGGGTGGTGGTGACCTGCCACAGCCGCAATTACGAGCACAAGAAATGGGGCCGCCTCGGCCGATCGGTTCTGCGACTCGGTGAACGCGCCGGCATGGCGTTCGCGAATGGCCGCATTGCCGTGTCGGACGGTTTGGCGAAATATCTCGCGCAGTCCCACCATATGCCGGTCACGACAATTCCCAACGGCATCGACCGTCCGGATCGCCTTGACTCGACCGCAACTCTGCAGACGTTCGGGCTTGCACCCGGCCGCTACCTGCTAATGGTCGCGCGGATCGATGACGATAAGCGCCAGCTCGATCTCATTGCGGCCTTCAACCGCATCCAGCGGCCCGACTGGAAACTGGCACTTGTCGGCAGCGCCGACTATTCGAGCGCCTATGCGCGCGAGGTCAGTGAAGCCGCCGCCCGATCTCCCGGCGTCGTGTTGCTGGGCCATCAGACCGGAGCAGCGCTCGCCGAGCTCTACAGCCATGCCGGCACCTTCGTGCTACCGTCGCGCTTCGAAGGCCAGCCGCTCGCGGTACTGGAAGCCGCAAGCTATGGTCTTCCGGTGATCCTGAGCGACATCGCAGCACATCACGAACTCGCCATTCCGCGCGCCCGCTATTTCACAGTAGGCGATGTGACCGCGCTGGCAGACCACCTCGCCGCGGCCTGCGCGTCGTCAGCAAGCGGCAAACTCGATGGCGCAGAATGCGCCAGGCTGCTCGCCGAGCATGATTGGCACAACATCGCGCAGCGCACGCTGAGCGTTTATTGCGATGCCTTGTCGGGAAGCGCGAGTGACGCCTTCGCGGCGGACTCGCGCGCCGCGAGGATCAAAGAGCCGTCGTAATCGTCGCCGGCCGATCGCGACAACGCCGTTGTGACGTAGTAGGCACCAATCGCCATGAGCATCGCGCAGGCGATCGCGGCACTCAGATAGGTCGCCGCGACGGCGGCTCCAACGAGCGCAACACAGCCGCATGCCATCAAAACCGCATCTAGCGCATGAAACGTCGAAACGCCCACCAGTTGATGAGCGCGCACGGCGACCAGCGGATTGGTCACCGCAACGGCAAGAATCATGGCGGCCGGGATGGCGGCGGGACCGAGCCAAGGCGCCGTCACGAATGGACTCGCCACCAGGATGGCGAACGACGAGGCCGTCACCACCAATGCCACGTTGGCCTGGCCGGCGATGATCAGCAACCGATCCGAGGTCGCGTAGAACGCGGCCACAAACGACGGTATGGCGAGCCACAGCAACAGCGTGCGAGCATCCAGATAGTTGCCGAGGAGCGGCAACAGTATCGGCGCCGCCAGCAATACGCCCGCCGTCGTCAGGGCGACGCAGCCGATCGCCAGCCGCCGGCACATGTCGAATTCACGATGCAGGCCGGCGTCGTCCTTGACCTGCAGCAAACGGCCGGCACGCGGCGCGAAACGTTTCAGCAGCGCCTGCTCAAAGAAGGTGAACAGCGCCGCAAGTCGCGCCGCGACCGCGTAATCGGCGACGGTCGCCGAGGGAAACAGCACGCTGGCGATGACGATATCGACCGCGCCGAGCTGATTGGCAAACAACGTCGCAACGACGAACTTGCCGCAGTAGTTGTAGTCCCAACGCGACCAGCGCTGCCAGCCCGCAACGTCGCGATTGATCATGCGCCGGGCCAACAAGAGCCACGGCACCAGTACCGACAGCGTCAGCACATGCGCCACGAAGGCATCCGGCAGCTTGAGCACAAACACGATCGGTAACAGCACCATGCGCACCGCATTGGGTGCCACTTCGCCCCAAAAGATCAACTCTGCGACGCGCGAGCGGCCTTCCAGCGCGCCGGTCGTGATGACCAGCAATGTGCTGAACAGCAGGAACGGTGCGAGCTGCTGCAGCCAGCCGGCGAGCGACGGCTTGCCCAGCGCCATCGCGATTGGCCCGGCCGCAAGCGCTGTCGCCAGTGCAATCGCGCCCGACGGAACAGCTCCCACCAGCGCGGAAAAGCGCTGCAGCCTGATTTCTGTCGGAGGGTCGTCGCGATGACGCGAGACGTGAAACAACAAAACGAGCGATCCGCCCACACCGATCGCCACGCCGGCGAGCCGATAGAAGCCGAACGCCGTCATCAGATCGCCGAAGCTTCCTTTGGTGAGGAACCGGCTCAGAATGATCAGGACGACAAATTGCGAGGCGAGCCCGAACACGCGAGCCCCCGAGCCGACGACCAGAATGTCGAGATAAGCCCGCAGCCGGCCGTTCAGGAGAATGCCGGAAATCCCGTTCGTGACTGATTGCGCCAGCCGCATATGAAATCTTGTCCGCCGCCGCCCGGCGTTACCTATTGCCTCAGCCCTTTCCATACATCGGTCTGGCGGGGTGCTTCGCCTTTGCGACTTTTTACCTTAACGGCGGCGGCCGGAACCTGTCGCGCCGGCCTGCCCGCAGCGCCGGAGTAGGCGGATGCTCCGTAGCATGTTACCGAACTTTAATGGGCTTCCCGGGACTTCCGCGGCTATAACGGTGTGATTGTTGTGCTTGGCCAAGCAAGTCCCCGCCCGAGACCCGAAGAGGCGGCGCTTTGAGGGGACGCCGGAGCTAAGGTATAGCTGACCGAATGAGCACATCACCGAAGGGGCGGCGATCCCGGCGGGCGATCTTCGCGATCGCCGGTGTGGCGATTTTGGCTGTCATTGCCGCCGTAGCTGTCCAGCGGCTGACAAAGCCCGCCCCGGCGCGCGCGGCGGGGCCTCCGTCGGTTCCCGTGACCGCGACGGCGGCGGGACGGCAAGACGTTCCAATCTTTTACGACGCGCTCGGCACCGTGAATGCGCTGAATACGGTCGCCATCCGCGCCCAGGTGAACGGACAGATCATCTCCATCAGCTTCCGTCAGGGCCAGGAGGTGAAGCGCGGCGACGTATTGGCCAAGATTGACCCGGCACCGTTACAGGCCGCCCTCGACCAGGCGATTGCGAAAAAGGGCCAGGACCAGGCCATGCTGATCGACGCCGAGAAAGATCTGGTGCGATTTACCACCCTGGTGCGCAAGAACGCCGAAACGGTACAAAACCTAGATGCTCAACAGGCCAAGGTTGATCAGTTCAAGGCGTCGATCGACGCCGATCAAGCTTCGATTGAGGCGGCGCGGACGCAACTGAACTACGCCACGATTACCGCGCCGATCGATGGCGTCGTTGGCTTCCGTCAAGTGGACATCGGCAACATCGTCCATACGACGGACACCAATCCGCTGACGGTGCTCACGCAGGTCAAACCATCCGTCGCGATCTTTACCCTGCCGCAGGACGACCTTGGCCCCGTGCGCGAGGCAATGCTGCAAGGCGACGTCAAAGTGCTCGCCTTCGATCAAGACAACGCCAAACAGCTGGCGCAAGGCAAGCTGCTGCTGATCGACAATCAGATCGACCAGACAACCAGCACGATCCGGCTGAAGGCCGAATTTCCGAACCAGGACGAGCGGCTGTGGCCCGGTGAGTTCGTCCATATCCGCATGTTGGTCACCACCCGGAAAAACGCAGTGACAGTCCCACCCGTTGCCGTGCAGCGCGGCCCGGACGGGCTTTATGTCTGGGTCATCAAGCCCAACAAAACCGTCGAACAGCGCCCAATCGACGCGCAGACGGTCAACGACAAGACTGCGATCGTTTCCAAGGGCCTAAACATCGGTGAACAGGTGGTCGTCGAGGGACAGTCGCGCCTGGACGAGGGCACGCACGTTAATGTCCGGCCCTCCGGCGGCGCGCCGCACGAGGCGGGCTAGCCTCGATGAACGTCTCCGAAATATTCATTCGCCGACCGATTGCGACGTCGCTGCTGATGGCCGCGCTGGCGCTGGTGGGAATCGTGGCGTTCCCCCTGTTGCCGGTCGCACCGCTGCCGCAGGTTGACTTCCCAACCATCAACGTCAGCGCGACGCTGACGGGCGCGAGCCCCGAGACGATGGGCGCCACCGTCGCCACCCCGCTTGAGCGCCAGTTTGGACAAATCGCCGGCGTCGCGCAGATGAGTTCGGTGAGTTCGCTCGGCTCGACGGTCGTAACCCTTCAGTTCAATCTCGACCGCAATATCGACGCTGCCGCCCAGGACGTGCAGGCCGCAATCACCGCTGCAGCGCGACAGCTGCCGGCAAAACTCAGCACCCCGCCGACCTATCGTAAGGTCAACCCGGCGGATTCTCCGATCCTCATCGTGGCGGTCAATTCCAAGACGATGCCGCTGCCGCAGGTCGACGATTTTGCCGAGAACGTCATCGCGCAACAGATCTCGCAGGTTGCGGGCGTGGCGCAAGTCTTCATCGGCGGCCAGCAGACGCCGGCAATTCGTGTGCAGATCGATCCTGCCAAGCTGACCGCACGCGGCCTGACACTCGAGGATGTCCGCACCGCGCTGACGAACGCAACCACGGATTCAGCCAAGGGCACATTGCTGGGGCGCGATCAGAGTTTCACGATCACCGCCAATGACCAATTGACCAAGTCGAAGGAGTATAACGACGTTATTGTTGCGTATCGAAATGGAGCGCCGATCCGTGTGCGCGACATCGGCCAGGCGGTCGATGGACCGGCGGACGTGACACTGGGCGCCCTGCATCGCCAACAGACCGCAGTCATGCTGCTCGTATTCAAGCAGCCCGGGGCCAACGTGATCGAGACCGTCGACAATATCAAGACGGCGCTCGTTCGCATGCGCTCTATCATACCGCCGGGCATTCACCTCGACACGATCGTCGATCGCACGCAGACCATTCGCGCTTCGGTCAAAGACGTCGAATTCACGCTGATACTCTCCTGCGTGCTGGTCGTATTGGTGATCCTGCTGTTCCTGCGCAGCATTCACGCGACGCTCATTCCCGCCGCCGCCGTGCCCCTGTCGCTGCTCGGCGCTACGGCCGTGATCTATCTGGCCGGCTTCAGCTTGGACAACCTGTCGCTGATGGCCTTCACCATCGCGGTCGGATTCGTGGTCGACGACGCCATCGTCGTGCTCGAAAACATCTTTCGCCACCTTGAAGCGGGAACCACACCGCTGCAATCCGCGATCAAAGGCGCGCGCGAAATCGGCTTCACGGTCATTTCAATCAGCATTTCGCTGATCGCCGTGTTCATCCCGCTATTGCTGATGAGCGGAATTGTCGGTCGCCTGTTCCATGAATTCGCGATCACGGTGACGGCCGCGATCCTGATATCGGTCGTCGTCTCGCTGACGCTGACGCCGATGCTGTGCTCCCGCTTCCTGGTAAGCGAGCACGGACGCCAGCACGGTCCCATCTATCGCGCCATCGAATGGGCTTTTGACGCGACGCTCGACGCTTATCGGCGCGGCCTTGACGTGGTGCTGCGGCATCAATTCGTGACGCTGCTGGTGTTCCTCGCGACTGTCGCCACCACCGGCGTGCTGTTCGTGTTCATGCCCAAAGGGTTCTTCCCGACCCAGGACATCGGCATGATCATGGGCATCTCGGAAGCGGGCCAGGACGTCGCACCAGAGAAAATGAAGGACATCCAGCGGCAGCTCGCCGCGGTGATCGCGCGCGATCCCGACGTTGCCGACTTCGGGTCGTTCTTCGGCCCGAGCTACGGCAACACTCAGAATACCGGCCGCTTCATCATCGGCCTCAAACCACGCGACGACCGCGACGTCTCGGCGGCGCAGATCGTCAATCGGCTGCGCCCGCAGCTCGCCAAGGTGCCGGGCGTGAAGCTGTTCCTGCAGCCCGCGCAGGACATCACGGTCGGCGGCCGTATCGCGCGCGGCCAATTTCAGTACGTGCTGCAGGATCCCGACCAGCATGAGCTGAACGAATGGACGCCTCGCCTGATCGAACGGCTCAAGAAGCTGCCGCAACTCGCCGACGTCGCCACCGACGCGCAGAACGAAGCGCCGATGCTGTCGGTGACCATCAACCGCGACGCGGCGGCCCGCTTCGGCATCCAGCCGCAGCTGATCGATGACACCCTCAACGACGCCTTTGGCCAGCGCCAGGTGACGCAATTTTTCACCAACAATTCCTACTACATCGAGATGGAGGTGCTGCCGAGCCTTCAGGAGAACATGGACACGCTCAACCAGCTGTATGTCCGCGCGCCGGCAACCGGGCAGCTGGTGCCGCTCTCGACGCTGGTCAAAATTGATACCAAGCACATCGGCGCCTTGCTGGTCGCCCATTCGGGTCAATTCCCTGCCGTGACTGTGACGTTCAATCTGCCTCCAGGCGTCGCGCTCAGCCAGGCTGTCGACGCCATCCAGAAGACGGCGGACGATATCCGGATGCCTTCAACTTTGATTTCGAGTTTCCAGGGGAACGCCCAGGCGTTCCAGGCGGCGTTGGCGAACGAGCCGATACTGATCGCCGCCGCGCTGGTCGTCGTCTATGTCATCCTTGGGGTTCTGTACGAGAGCTACATCCACCCGCTGACGATTTTGTCGACGCTGCCTTCCGCCGGCGTGGGCGCACTGTTGTGCCTGTGGGCCGGCGGCTTCGATCTGTCGGTGATCGGCATTATCGGCCTCATTCTGCTGATCGGCATCGTCAAGAAAAACGGCATCATACTGGTCGATTTCGCCATCAGCCGCGAACGCGCCGGGCTCGAGCCACGAGAAGCGGTGCGGCAGGCCTGCCTGTTGCGTTTCCGTCCGATCATGATGACGACGATGACGGCGCTGCTCTCCGGCGTGCCGTTGATGCTGGGCCACGGTTCCGGATCGGAACTACGTCAGCCCCTCGGCTATGCGATGGTCGGCGGTCTCGCATTCAGCCAGTGTCTCACATTGTTCACCACACCGGTCATCTACCTTTACCTCGACCGGTTTCAGGCTTGGTTGCGCGGCGAGAAGCGTGAACATCACCAAGCACCCGATGCTTTGCGCATCGCCGCCGAATGAACGACAGTTAACTGTCGCGGAATTTTTCTGTCAGGTTCCAAGACATTTGTTCCACGCCTTCCATCACAATTTTGGGCGACAGAATGTGGTGCTCGCTTCGGAACGGCGCGCCGGACTGCGCGTTTTCCTGAGAATTCGTTTTCGAGCGAGAAAGGAGGCAAACATGAGAAAACTTGCACTGGGTATAGCGGCGGCAACGGCTCTGATGGCCGCGTCAGTCCCCGCAACGGCTCAAGTGGGCTTCTACGCGGGGCCTGGGGGCGTCGGGATTGACGTCGGCGGTCCGTACTATGGCGGCGGCCCGTATTATGATGGCTACTATGACTACTATGGCGGGCCTGTCGTGGTGAGGCCGAGTTGGGGTCACGAGCACCGCTGGCACCGCTGGTAGCCCTGCCAACAATTGTTACCAACAATAAGGATGCTGAGGAGGCCCCGCCGGGCCTCCTCTTCTTATTTCCTCCGGCTAATATTTGCTTCGGCGACGAATCCGGCTCCTCCGATCCGACCCCCGTCCCCAATGTCGGTGGCATCGCCCGCCCAAGGGGCAGCCGACCGCAGCGCGTTCGACGTCGGTAATCCGGGATCGAACAGCTCCATCGTGTACCAAATGCCGACAGAACACGGCCGCGATCAGTTGATCGATCGGCCATAACGGCGTTAAGCTCGTCTTCGCCCGTCAGAGCATTTGGCGTCGACCTTTCTGGCGCAGCTGAAAGGCATGGAATACGTCCCGCTCTGGCGGAAAGACCGTGCGACCAGCAAGCTGGAATTACCGATGACGGGCTGGCATTAATAGCGGCGAACAATGAGCGCGACATCCTGGCTGCCCGCCCGCAGTGGCATTTTCCATTACCTCCATGCTCGACCTCGGCCTTAGCTTTCTCGCCAGCGTTGCCCGCGATCCGAACGCGCTCGCGATCGTCGACGGCGAGGTGCGGCTCACTTATGCGCAATGGTACCGGCGCATTTCGGCGCTGGTCGCCGCCTTCGACACTATCGGGCTTAAGGCCGGTGGCCACCTCGTTACCGCTCTGGCGAACCGCTGGGAGGCGGCGACCCTGCATTGGGCCTGCCAGTTTGCCGGCATCATCATCACGCCGGTGAACTGGCGTTCGACAGCGGACGAAATAGATTTCTTCCTTGCGGACGCCGAGGCCAAGGCGGTCGTATACGAGGATGTGTCGGCGGCTGCGGTTGCGGGGTCTGCCGTGGCGCAAAAGCTGCCGCGGATCGCGCTCGACGCCGTAGCGTCCTCGGATCTGTCCTTCGTCGCCCTTGCGTCGCAGGCGGCGCCCGACGCAGCGCCGCGCGCCGATGCGGAAGCCTGGTCGGTGATGCTCTACACCTCCGGCACAACCGCTCAGCCAAAGGGTGTGCCGCGGCGCCAGCGCGCCGAGCGCGCCGCCGCGATCGCGCATGTGGCGCAGAATCTCTACGGCAATGGCGAATGCACGCTTGGAGTCATGCCGCTCTACCACACCATGGGGGTGCGTTCACTCCTGGCGATGTCGCTGATCGGCGGCGCATTCGTCTGCCTGCGCCGCTTCGATGTCGAACGCGCGCTCGATCTGATCGGCGCCGAGCGCGTCACCAACCTTTATCTGGTGCCGACGCTTTACCACGATCTCGTGCATCATCCGCGGTTCGCGACGAGCGATGTTGGTTCGGTCAGGAAGCTTGGCTTTGCCGGCGCGCCGATGACTGACGCCTTGTTGAAAAAGCTGCAGGCGGCGTTCAAGCCCGACCTGTTCGTCAATCATTACGGCTCGTCGGAAATCTATACCTTCACGATCGACCAGCACGCGCTGAACAAGCCTGGTTCGGCCGGCCGCGCCGGCATCAACCAGATGGTGCGGGTCGTGAAGCTCGGCGCCAGGTCGGTCGACGAAGCCGCCGTTCCCGGGGAGGAAGGCGAGATCGTGGCGCTCATTGCCGGCGACGAATCGTTCGAAGGCTACTGGCGGCGGCCCGAGGCCAACGCCAAGGCGATCCGCCAAGGCTGGTATTTCACCGGCGACACCGGATTGGTCGACGCTGACGGCGACATCTTCGTTACCGGCCGGGTCGATGACATGATCATCTCCGGCGGCGAAAACATTTCGCCGGTCGAGATTGAATCGTGCCTGTCCCTGCACACTGGCGTTTCCGAAGTCGCCGTCGCCGGCATGCCGGACGAGCGCTGGGGCCAAATCGTCACCGCCTTTATCAAGCGCCACGCACCGGTCGAACCCGGGGAGCTTGACGCCTTCTGCCGCTCGTCGGGACTCGCCGGTTTCAAACGCCCGCGACGCTACGTATTCGTCACCGAGATCCCAAAATCTCCGGTCGGGAAACTGTTGCGCCGCAAGCTGGTATCTGGCGAGTACGCCGCAGAACCTGATGCGCCCACCAATGTCGCGCCGCGCCAGCAAGGAACAGCCGCATGACCGACTTTGCCGACCCGCGACTGCAGAAACTCGACGGCTTTCGCGTCGAGATCGACGCCGCGCGCGAGCGCGCCGACGTTGTCCTCGACCGGCCGCCGCTCAATGTCATCGAGATGGCGCAGCGCGACCAGTTGCGCCTCGTGTTCGAGACTCTCGACGAAGATGCGCGTGTCCGCGTGATCGTGCTGCGCGCCAACGGCGAGCATTTCTCCTCGGGCGGCAACATCGCGGGTTTCCTGGCGGCGTCGCCTGAGCATGTCTCCAAGCTCGCCTGGAACATCGCCGCGCCGGCCCGCTGCACCAAGCCGGTCATCGTCGCCAATCGCGGCTACTGCTTCGGCGTCGGCTTCGAGATTTCGCTCGCCTGCGATTTCCGCCTCGTCTCGGAGACTTGCCTGTACGCGTTGCCCGAGCAGCGGCTCGGCCAGATCCCGGGCTCGGGCGGCTCGGCGCGGCTGCAGAAGATCATCGGCATCACCCGCACCAAGGATATCGTGATGCGAAGCAAGCGCATTCCGGCCAGGCAGGCCTATGAGTGGGGGATTGCCACCGAATGTTTGCCCGATGACAAGCTCGAAGCGGCGACGGACGCGCTGGTCGACGAACTGCGCAGCTTCTCGCCGCTGGCGCAGCGCACCGCCAAGGCGCTGCTCAACGCGACCGAAAACACCGATCTCGAAGCCTCGATCGAGCTGGAAGGCCATTGCTACAGCCGGCTGAGGCAGTCCGACGATTTCCGCGAAGGCGTCGAAGCCTTCCACGCCAAGCGCAAGCCGGTATTTCGCGGCAGCTGAAATCCAAAACAAAAGGAAACGCACATGAACAGCACTCCCTTCAAACTCGGCACCTTCGTCAAAGCGGGCGTCAGGCCCTTCGTCGGCATCGTGCTGGGCGACGACGATGTCATTTATCTCAAGGGCGTGCACAACGCCGCAGTGCTGAGCAATTCCGACAGCATCGACGGGCTGCTGGAAGATTGGGATGCCAATTTCGCCGTATTGCAGAAGATGTCTGACGCGCTGGAAAAGGAAGGCAGGCCAGGCGCAGTCAAGCTTGCCAGCCTGCGGCCGCTGCCGCCGGTGCGGCGGCCCGGCAAGATGTTCTATGCGGCGCAGAATTTTCAGGAGCACGTCGATGAGATGCTGCGCGCCGGCATGACGCCGGCCAGCGGCCCGAAATTCACCGGCGAGAAATCGACCAGCGATCCCTATCTGTTTCTCAAGGCCCCGAGCACGCTGTGCGGCGCCAATGACGACATCGCCGTCCCGACCGGCTTGAAGAAGATCGACTGGGAGGCGGAGATCGCGCTTGTCATCGGCAAGGGAGGCAAGCGCATCAAGGCCGAGCGCGCGCTCGATCACGTGGCGGGCTTCATGACCACCAACGACGTCTCTGCCCGCGACCTGCAGGTCCGCGCCGACCGTCCCGGGCTGCGCTCGGACTGGCTCAACGGCAAGAGCCACGATAATTTCGCGCCGACGGGGCCGTTCCTGGTGCCGCGCGCCTTCGTGCCGGACCATAGGAAGCTGTTCATCCGGCTCACGCTCAACGGCGAGATCAAGCAGAACGGCAACACTTCGCAGTTCATCTTCACGCCCGAGGAGCAGATCGAATACGCCTCTAACATCCTCTCCCTCGAGAGCGGCGACTTTTTCAGCTGCGGCACCTGCGGCGGCGTCGGCCAGGGAACGAACACCTTCATCAAGGTGGGCGACGTGATGGAGACCGAGATCGAGAGCCTCGGCAAGATGCGCAATCGCTTCGTCGCGGAGGCATAGGTTCCGGACGGCTGACGCGGCGCCCTCTCGGCCGCCGCGTCAGTGCTTGACGTTGCGGTTCCAGTAGTCGGTCGCCTTCGCCAGGTTGGCGTTATAGACGCCCCAGTTGGGCGAATAGAGTTTTTGCAGGTCGGCTTCCGAAGACGGCATCATCCGCGCCAGCTCCGGATAGGCCGCGAACACGCTTTGCAGCGTCGCGTTGCTGGGCCCATACGACATCTCCATCGCCCAGCCGAGCTGGCTCAATGGATCGATCTGCATATTGATGAATTCCTGAGCTTCCTTCGGATGCGCCGTGCCGGCCACCATATCGACGGTGTCGATGCCAAGCACGCTGCCTTCCTTCGGGATCACGTAACCGACCGGATAGCGCTGATTGATCATCGCCCAGGCGCGGCCCGAGGTCCACACCGAGATCCACACGTCGCCGGATGCGAGCTGCTGACCCAGCGTATTCGACGAGGTGTAATACGAATTGGCCTTGATCTCGGCGATCTTCTTCAGGCCCGGGATGACGTCGGCTTCGCTGCCGCCATTGAGCTGCGCCATCTTCATGACGAAGTCGGCGCCTTGCGGCAGCGAAATGTCCGGGATCGAAATGTGGCCGGCGAGTTTTGGATTCCACAGATCCTGCCATGAAGTGGGCTCGGCGACACCCGCCGCTTTCAGCTTGTCCTTGTTGTAGACGATGCCGATCGAATAAAGGATCGCATAGGGACCGTAGCCCTGCGGATTGCGCGCGCGCGGATAAAGCTTGGCAAGGTTCGGCACCAGGGCGGGATCGAGCTTGGCGACCACTCCTGCCTTGATGGCAGCATCCTGCACGGCATCGTCCAGCAGTACGACGTCGAACGGCGCCTGCCGCCCGCGCGAGGCCAGCATCTTGGCGAAGAAATCACTCGGATTGCCGTGCGTCCATTCGACCTTGACGCCCGTCATCCGCGTCATGCGATCCCCCACATAGCTTTTCTCGACATCACCCGAATGGCCGCCGAACGTGGCGACGTTGAGCGTCACGTTTGAAGTCTGCGCCCAGGCCGCCGGCGCGGCACCGATCAGAACGGCCGCCAGCGGGCCAGACAACGCGATAGCTTTCATTTTCGTGATATTGCGCATGTGGGTCTACTCCTTGAGCAAAAAACAAGCTTGTGGACGCCAGCTGATGGCGACAGTTTCACCGCGGCCGGGAAGCGTCTCACCGGGCTGCGCCTGCAGCGTCAGGCTCTCGCCATCCGGCCCTTCGGCTTCGACGTAGCGGATGCTGCCCAGATAAGTAACGCCGCGCACCTTGGCCTGCATGGTGTTGGCGCGATCGCCAGTGAGATGAAAATGCTCAGGCCGCGCACCGAGCAGATAAAGATCTCCGGGCTTGCCGTCGAACACCGGGCCGGCGAAGGCAACGAAGGAGGCCTTAGAGGCGCCGCGCGCCTCGACTCGAACGAGATTGCCGTCGAGTTTTTCCCGCACCATCACGTCGAGCAGATTGGTGCGGCCGACGAAATTCGCCACATAGCGGCAGTTCGGCCGTTCGTAGAGCGCTTCCGGCGTATCGATCTGGATAATGCGGCCGTCATGCATCACCGCGACGCGGTCCGACATGCTCAGCGCCTCACCCTGATCGTGAGTGACGAACAGCGTCGTGATTTTCAGCGCCGACTGAACCCGCTTGATCTCGACTTGCAATTCCTCGCGCAATTTCAGATCGAGCGCGGCCAACGGCTCATCGAGCAGCAATACCTCGGGCCTGATGACGATGGCGCGCGCTAGCGCAACGCGCTGCCGCTGCCCGCCGGACAATTGCGCCGGATAGCGGGAGGCGAACTGCTCCAGGTGAACGAGCCGTAGCGCTTCGGCCATGCGCTGCTCGCGCTCGGCGCGCGGCAAACGGCGAATCCGCAAGCCGAAGGCGATGTTTTCCGCAACCGTCTTGTGCGGAAACAGCGCGTAGGACTGGAACACCATACCGGTATTGCGCCGGTAAGGCGGCAGCGCGGTGATATCGCGGCCCCCCATGATGATGCGCCCGCGGCTCGGCGCGACGAAGCCCGCCACCATGCGCAGGCACGTGGTCTTGCCGCAGCCGCTCGGCCCGAGCAGCGTGACGAATTCGCCGGGCTGCAGGGTGAGATCGATGCCGCGCACGGCAAGCTGATCGCCGTAGGATTTTTCGACACCGACGAAGCGGACTTCGGACACGGCGACGCCCTTCCCGATCACTGCCTGGAGGCGCCGAACAGCTGCTCCAGGCCGATAAGCCTGTCGAGCAGCAGCATCAGCACGGCCGAGGCGCCGACAATGAGGGCGGCGACCGCCATCACATCGCCGCCGAAGTCGAACTCGACGGTGGTGAAAATCTGAACCGGCAATGTCGTCGCGTCGCCGCCGCCCATGAACAGCGCGATCGGCACGTCGTCGAGCGACATAACGAAGGCGAAGATGCCGCCCGCAACGATGCTCGGCCGCAGAATTGGAACCGTCACGCGCCAGAATGTCTGGAGGGGCGTGGCACCGAGGTTGAGGGCCGCCTCCTCCAGCGCCGGCTCGAAACGGGCGTGGCCGGCAAGGATCGCGCGGATGCCGAACGGAATGCCGAAGGTGAGATGGCCCACAATCAGGCCGATCAGAGTGCCGCCCAGCGCCACATGGGTGAGATCCCAGAACGATAGCGAATATTGATAGAGCGCGACGCCGGTGACGAGCGCCGGCACCACGAGCGGCGACAGCAGGATCGAATTCAGGGCGTCACGGCCAAGAAACCGGCCGCGGCTGAGCGCGAGCGCCACCGGCAAGCCGAACGCCACCGACAGCAGCGCCGTGCAGCTGGCGACAATCAAACTGACATAGAGCGCCGTGTAAAACGACGGCTTGATCAGCCCATACCATTGCGTGGTGAAGCTGGTCGGCGGAAACGACAGCACCGGACCGCCGTTGAACGAAACCACGACCACAATGACGACGGGCGCCAGCAGAAAGGCAAATACGAGAAACAACGTCGCCCGAAGTGCGAGCCATCGGATCATGGGGCACGCTCCTCGGCGGTGCGCACCTGCAAGGCCAGCACCGTGAGCACGATGGCAAACACCAGCAGCAGCGCCGCCGCGGTACCGCCGGCCGGATAGTTCAACACGGTACGGAACTGCTGCGCGATATAGGTCGCCATCACCAGCACACGGTTGCCGCCCAGGATCGCCGGCGTGGTGTAGGCGCTGATCGCCATGGCGAAGACGAGCAGAGAACCCGACACGACGCCGGGCAGGCTCAGCGGCAGCAGCACGCGCCAGAACGTCTGCAGCGGACCAGCGCCCAGATTGGCGGCGGCCTCCTCGAGATCGCCTTCGATACGCTGAATCACCGTGGCGAGCGTCAGGATCATGAACGGCAACAATGCGTGAACGAGACCGATGACAACGCCGGTGAAATTGTTGATCAGCGACAGCGGCGCAGCGATCAGGCCGATCCCCAGTAGCGCCCAGTTGACCGCGCCCGATTGGCTCAGCAGCGGAAACCAGCCGAGATTGCGCACAATGGCGCTGACCAGGAGCGGCGCGATCACCAGAAACAGCGCAAAACCGCGCCAGCGCGACGGTGTCCGCGCGAGGTAATAGGCCACCGGATAACCGAGGACGAGGCAACCCAGCGTGACCGCCAATCCGAGGCCGCAGGTGCGCAACAGCATTTCGAGATAAAACGGATCGGTGACGAAGGCCTGGTAATTCGCCAGCGTGAACGCGGCGCCGACCTGCGCGGGCCCCGACATTTGGTGGAAGCTGAGCAGAATGAGGTCGACGAGCGGCACGGCAAAGATCAGTCCGAACACCGCGAGCGTCGGCAACAAAATCCACAGCCACGGATCAGCTTGCCGCGACCGGCCGGGACGCTCGAACCGCTCAACGCCCGTCGTGCTCATGCAATGGAACTCACGAGCACCTTGGCCCGATTATTTGGACGCAATCTTCCGGTTCCAGAGATCCACGGCGTGGGCGTATTGCTGGTGGAATACATTCCAATTGATGAGCTTGAGCTTCGCCAGATCTTCGGGCGAGGAGGGAAATTTCTTCGCCATGTCGGGATAGGCGGCGACCACGCTCGCCAGCAGCTTGTTGGTCGGCCCATATGGAATCTGGCTGGCCATGCCGAGCTGCGCCAGCGGGCCGAGCACGTCGTTGACGAAGGCGAGCGCTTCCTTGCGATGCGGTGTGGTGGCGGTGACGCTGATCGTGGTCATGCCGAAGAAGCCGCCCTCCTTGGGCAGCACGAAGGCCAGCGGCACACCGCGATCGATCAGGCCCCAAGTGCGTCCATTGAGCCAGGGCGCGACCCAGACGTCGCCGGAACGCAGCAGCGGATCGAGCACCGGCGACGAACCCGGATAGGATTGCGCCTTGATCTGCGCGATCTTGTCGATGCCTTTTTCGGGTGTGCTCTCGTCACCGCCGGCCAGATGCTCGGCGGCAACCAGAAACGCATGACCCATGGTGTTCTCGAGCGTCGGCACGCCGACGTGACCGGCGAGCTTGGGATTCCACAGATCGGCCCACGATGTCGGCGCCGGAATTCCCGCAGCTTTGAATTTCTCGACATTGTAGGCGATGCCGGTCGAATAGAAATTCAACGCCGGACCATAGCCGTCCTTGTTGATCGCCTGCGGGTAGAGAAATTTCAAATTCGGCAGGTCGCTTGGACCGCTCTTGCCGAGCACTCCGGCGTTGATTGCCTCCGCCTCGATGTCGTCGTCGAGATAGACGATGTCGTACGGCGCAGGGCGGCCTCTGCTCGCGATCAGCTTCGCCAAATGGTCGCTTGGATTGCCATTGATCCACGTGACCTTGATGCCGGTGCGCGCGGTAAACGGTTCGGCGACGAACCTCTGTTCGACATCGGTGAAGGCGCCGCCATAGCAGCCGATTTGCAGCGTCACGCTGGACTGGGCCAGCGACGCCGTAGAGCCGACGGCGAACGTGCCGGCAAGAAAGAGGGTCCCCCAAAACAGACTTCCGACGCGCAGGCGCATCCTTCTGTCTCCCCTGAGTTGTAGGTTTTCTCCGGCACCCAAACCATACACAGCAGCCGGCGCCGTTGACAATAGATGCGCACCCTCCGCGTCTCGGCGCCTCCGTTGCTCCCAGGGCCGCTGCCCAGCGACTTCATTAAATCGCGTCTTCCAGCTTGCGTCAGGGTTGCGCCCACCTCCGCCACTGCGGCATCATTCGTGCAAAAAGCCCAAGGACCAAATGCTCGCGGAGGCGGCCATGGCGGAATTGCTCGAGCGCGCGCCCGATCTCGATATCGATCCCTACGACGATGCTTTTATCGCCGATCCCTATCCGGGGTATGCGGCGATGCGGAGCGCCGGGCCAGCCTTCTACATGCCGAAATACGCCTGCTGGGGCATGGCGCGCTACAAAGAGGTGCGGCCGGCGCTGCTCGATTGGAAGACCTACAGTTCCGGCATGGGCGTGGGTTACACGCATTTCGGCAAGGAGAAGCCGTGGCGGCCGCCCAGCCTGTTGCTCGAGACCGACCCTCCGCTACACGACCGCGCGCGGCGCATCGTCGACCGCGCGGTGTTTCCACCGGCATTGCAGCGCCTGCGCGAGCCGTTCGCCAAGGAGGCCGCGGCTGCGGTTGAGCGCGTCCTCGCGCGCGGCCGTTTTGACGGCGTGACGGAGTTGGCCGAGGCATTTCCGCTGAAGGTGTTTCCCGATGCGATCGGACTAGACGCCGAAGGGCGCGAGAACCTGCTGCCCTACGGTGACATGGTGTTCAACGGCTTCGGGCCGCTGAATGCGCGCTTTAAAGCCTCGACGGCGAGCGCCAGCACGGTGGTGCCGTGGATCACGGCGAAATGTTCGCGCGCGGCGCTCGCGCCCGACGGGCTCGGCGCGCAGATCTACCAGGCTGTCGAAGCCGGCGAGGCCACCGAAGAGGAAGCGGCGCTGCTGGTGCGCTCATTCCTGTCCGCCGGGCTCGATACGACCGTCGCCGCGATCGGTGGCGCTCTTTATCTGCTCGCGACCAATCCAGACGAGTGGCGCAAGCTGCGCGCCGATCCGTCGCTCGCCCGAAACGTGTTCGAGGAAACGATCCGAATGGAATCGCCGCTGCAAAACCTCTTCCGCACGACGACGCGCGAGGTCGAGCTCGACGGCGCCCGCATTCCCGCGAATGAAAAGGTGCTGTTGCTGCTCGCGTCGGCGAACCGCGACCCCGAGCATTGGCAGGAGCCGGACCGCTTCAATATCACCCGACGGGTGCAGGGTCACGTCGGCCTTGGCGCCGGCTTTCACGTCTGCGTCGGCCAGATGATCGCGCGCATGGAAGGCGAACTCCTGCTGACCGCGCTGGCGCAACGCGCCGCCTCGCTTGAACTGGCCGGTCCGCCGACACGCCGCCGCAACAACGCCGTGCGCTGTTTCGCGACCCTGCCGCTCGAGGTACGGGTGGCCTGAGGAGAGCGCAACCTCTACGGAATGAAATAGAACGGGTTCGGCACTTTGAACGTGCGCTCGGCGTGGCCGCCGACAAGATCGCTGTCCTGATCGCCCACATTGGCGATGATCGTCACGCCGAATTTCTGCTCGATCTCGGCGCGCGCTTGCGTCTTGAAATTCTCAACGAGGCCAGTGGAGTCTTTGGGACGCATGTAGAGATGATCCGGGCTCAGGCCCAGATAACCGGCCTTGTCGAGATTTTCGATGGTCCATTGCGTCGGCGTTTCGGCGTCAATCGTCTCGTCGCTCTCATGCCGTCCGGTAACGAAGAACACCTCCAGGGACCGGCATGGGGGCGTCACATCCTGGCAACGCGCAAATTTGTAAAGCTCGAGCGTCGGCTTGATCGCGGGCGCCATCTCGCTGCGTTGCCATTGCAGGTCACCGCAGAAACCGGCCCGATCGAGCCGGCACGGACCGTTGGCAAAATAGGCGAACTGATCCCGGTAGATTCGGGTCCAGTTGGACAGCGATGTTTCATCAATATCGAGAACGATCGCCGGCTTCGTCACCTGCGGCGCCCGCTCCGCGACCCATTCCTTGGCCTCGTGCAACACCGCCGCGATGTCGGCCTCGTATTGCGTACAGCGATAATAAACCGCCCGTAGCTTGATCAAATCGAGATTCGGCGCCGTCGAGAAATCGCCGGGCGGCGCCGGAGGAAGCGGATTGCAGCCGTCCGGGGCTTGCGCCGATGCCGCACCGGTCCCGAGAAGGCCGCAAAGGATGAGCGCGAATGCGCGAGCCAGAACGCCGCGGGCGCTGTACGGCAGTGCGCCGCTCGTTGCTTTGCTCATCGTGGATGCCACAGCTGAGACTGCCGTCATACGATGTCGTACTTTTTGGACGATAAGCGTGGCATCGATCCATGACAACCTTATGGTGCGCGCCGTGCGCGCGGGCGCCGCAAGACCTAAACCACGCGCTGCGATATGTGCCGCTGTTGCGCGACAGCACCCAGCGGGAGTTGTTTGGATCGCCCTCATCTCCGTTGAACAAATTCTTGAACGCAAGGCTGCCCTCGCGATGCTTTTCCTCACGTTCGAGCCAGGGCAAGGCGGCGGCGTGGACGATTTGCATGAACTCCTCCCCTTGGTTGCAGGAATCACGCAATCCTGCTGCTGGAACACGGCCCTGACGAGCTCATGGCGGAAACCCATAACGATAGCTATATAGGAAAGGTGGAACGTCACGAAGGCGTTGGCACTAAACGATATTTTCCGAATTGCTCAGAGGAGATGACGTGACAGTAACACCCGATGCGGCGCGCGCCCGCGCCGAAGCGAATTTCAAGAAGGAAGAGCGCGCCAAGGAAGGCGCCAAGGCAATGCTGGAATATCAGGACAATAGCCGCATGGTCCGTGAGAAGACCGCGAAGCTGAAAGCACTTCGGTTGGCCAAAGAGGCTGCGGAGAGCAAGTCCGGCCGATAGGCAGATTTGCCTTGAAACGAACACACCGGTGGCGCATATAGAAGTCTGCGGCCTCAAACAGGCCGGCGACGAGCCGCGTGTACGAACCCGCTAAGGGCTTTTGCTCGTTTTTTCCATTATCACTGACAACCCAGATCGCGCGGGATGTCTTGTTCAACCCGCATGCCGGCCGGCGCATACAGCGCAGCGGCCGCGCCAACGCGTACGCAAGAAAGATTCTCTTTTGACCTCCTTTAACGACTTTATGCTTAACGAAGCCATCACACGCGCGCTTGCCGAGGAAAAGTACCTCACTCCTACCCCGATCCAGGCGCAGACCATCCCGACCGTCATGTCGGGTCGCGACGTGATCGGAATTGCCCAAACCGGAACCGGCAAGACCGCCGCTTTCGCGTTGCCAATCCTGCACCGGCTTGCCGCCAGCCCGCGTCCGCTGGAGCGCAAGAGCTGCCGCATCCTCGTGCTCAGCCCGACGCGTGAGCTGTCCGGCCAGATCCTCGACAGCTTCCGCGCCTATGGGCGTCATCTGCGGCTCAGAACCGCGCTGGCGATCGGCGGCGTATCGATGGGTGGGCAGGTCCGCGCCCTGCTCAATGGGGTGGACGTTCTTGTCGCCACACCGGGCCGGTTGCTTGATCTCATCAAGAGCAATGCGTTGAGATTGGACGCTGTCGAATGCGTCGTGCTCGACGAGGCCGACCGCATGCTCGACATGGGATTCATTCACGACATCCGGAAGATCGTCGCCAAGCTTCCGGCCGCGCGGCAGACGCTGATGTTTTCCGCCACCATGCCTCGCCCCATCGCCGATTTGGCCGCTCAGATGCTGCGCGAACCGGTCAAGGTCGCGGTAACGCCATCCGCGTCAACGGTTGAGAGGGTCGAGCAGCGCCTTATTCGCGTCGATCGCGCGGCCAAAGCCGCGATACTCATCGACGTGCTGCGGCGGGAGCCGATCGATCGAGCGATCATCTTCACACGGACAAAGCATGGCGCCGACAAAGTCGCGCGTAATCTGGTTCGAGCGGGAATCGGCGCCGAAGCGATCCACGGCAACAAGTCGCAAAATCAGCGCGAGCGAGCGCTGGCAGCCTTTCGCAAGGGCGATATCAGAAACCTCGTTGCGACGGATATCGCGGCGCGTGGCATCGATGTCGACGGGGTGAGCCACGTCGTGAATTTCGATTTGCCAAACGTGCCGGAGACCTATGTGCACCGTATCGGCCGCACGGCGCGCGCCGGCGCCGAAGGCATCGCGATCTCGCTGTGCGACGGCGAGGAGGTCGCGTTCTTGCGCGACATTGAAAAGCTTATTCGCATGACGATTCCGGCGACCGACGCGCGACCCGATCAGCGGCGGACGGAGCTTCCACGCGCGGCGAACGCCGCCGCCAGGCCATCTGCCCCCAATAAGCAGCGCTCCGGAAAACATAAGGGGTCGGCGCGTCATCAAAGCCGGCACGGCGAACCAAATCGGTCTCAAAAGCCTGCGCAGCACGCGAATCAGCGCCAGGCAAACGAGGCGCCACACGGCATCGAATCCGTTGCCTTCATGCGGGACAAGAACAGACAGGCGCGCAACCGAATGCCACACGCGCAACGCTGGGCCGGTCATTCACAAGGAACCTGAGCGTGCCGAAGGAAGAATTATTGGAGTTCGAGGGGCTCGTAACCGAGATCTTGCCGGACGCCCGCTATCGCGTTCAGCTCGATAACGGCCATCAGCTCGTCGCCTACACGGCCGGCCGAATGAAGAAGAATCGAATCAAAACCCTGGCGGGGGATCGTGTCACGGTGGAGCTATCGCCCTACGATCTGGAAAAAGGGCGATTGATCTTCCGCCACAAAGACGAACGCGCGGCAACGGCGGCGCGCCCGCCACAACGCAATCAGTTTCGGAGGCGGTGAGAATTATGGCTGATGAAACGCCCCAACGCGACGAAGCATCGGCGCCAACCCGAGGCGATGCCATGCGGATTTTCATCTTTAAATCCGAGGCAAACGCCAATCTGGGGGCATTTACCGGCGATCTGGCCGGCCTTCGATTGCCTGGTCAGTTCAAGCCATGGCGTGCCGTCGGCGCCGTCGCACCCGATAAGAACCCTCCGTACAATCTTTCGCGCGATGTGATCGAGAGCGCGATCAATGCTCGAGGGTATCAGCTTTTTCGCCTCAGCAAAAAGAACTGAGGAAGGACGATCAACATGGCCACCAAGCCGGGCACCAGGCCCAAGAACGAATTCGTATTCTTCGACGTGGTTTATGAGGATGGCTCGCAGCGCTCAAACCGGCGTGTGCCGGCCGAACTGCTCGACAGCCAGACGAAGGACGAAGCCGCGCGCGGCTTCATCATCGAACAGGATCGGGAAATCGCCGAGAAATCGGGGCGCCTGCCGCTGGCTATCAAAAGCATTCGCCGGGCCGGCGCACGAAAAAAATAGCGGTCAAGCCGGATACGATAGCGTCAACTATCTGAGACCAAAGCTCGACCGCTCTGGCAAACGGTCATTTGACCTTGAGGTTGACCGCGGATTCTTTACCCCGGCTGCTCTCAATTTCGTATTCGACAGTTTGTCCTTCGTTGAGCGAGCGGAGGCCCGCCCGCTCGACGGCTGAGATGTGGACAAACACGTCCTTGCCTCCGCCGCCGGAAGGCTGAATGAATCCGTAGCCCTTTGTCGGATTGAACCACTTCACAGTACCTGTTGGCATTTCGCGTCTCCGTGCCGATTACCCAGAATAAGGCCGACGCGACGTTGAAACAAGCCACTAACAGCGCACAGGCCTACACAGGAGGCCGCGCGAGACCGGGGTCGCCCAAGTCCCAGAACAGGCCGGCCATGAGGCCAAGGCCTTCGCGGACGATTGGAGCCAATAGGTGCTCGTCGGGCGCATGCTGCGAGCAGCCCGGATAGGAATGCGGGATCCAGATCGTCTTCAGATCGAGCACTTCGGCGAAAATGTCATTCGGTAGCGAGCCGCCAAAGTTTGGCAGCACCGTCGGCGCCCGCCCGAGGGTGCGCGAAACCGAGCTCTTGGTCCATTCTACCCATGGATCGGCCGGATCGAGCCGGCTGGCATTGAAGAAGCTACCGCGGCCAATCCGCGCTTCAACCTGTGGAAAACCGTGGCGGTCGAGATGCCGGCGCAGCGCCGGGATGATGTCGTCGACGTCGGTGCCGACCACGTATCTGAGCTGACAGTGCGCACGCGCGCTGCCCGGAATGGCGTTGACTGGCCGCTCCGGCGTGCCAGCCGTGAAGGCCTGAACCTCGAAACTGTTCCAGGCGAAGACGCGCTCGGCCGGCGTCAGGCCCGGCTCGCCCCAGTCACGGTCGATCGAAGGGCCGTTCTCGCCGCCATCGACCTCGACGCCGACCAGGAGGTCGCGCACGTTCTGCGGCAGCGGCGGCCGCCATTCCGGAACACGGATGGCGCCGCGCGAATCGGTGATCGTGGCCAACGCCTGGGCCAGCACCATGCCGGCATTGGCCAGGAGCCCGCCCCAATTTCCGGAATGATGGCTGCCTTCGCGCAGATCGACCTGAAGATCGATCGGATAGCCGCCGCGCGCACCGAGAAAAATCGTCGGTTCCTTCGGCGCGACGCGCGGGCCGTCCGAGCCGATCAGAAGATCGGCCCTGAGCAGGACGCGATGCGCGGCGCACACCTCGCGCAAACCGACCGAGCCGAGCTCTTCGGCCATCTCCAGCAATATTTTACAGTTGAAGCCAAGCGCTCCGCGCTCTTCCAGTACCGCGGCAAGCGCACCGAGATTGACGCTGTGCTGACCCTTGTTGTCGGCGGTGCCGCGGCCATAGATGCGCTCGCCCTCGACAATCACGCGCCAGGGCGCAAGTCCCTTCCGCCACAGATCGTCGAGGCCGCGAATGGTATCGCCGTGGCCGTAGATCAGCGCGGTGACATAGGCCGGATTTTCCAGCCGCTCAGCTGCCAGCACCGGCGGGCCGGACGGGTTGTCAAGGAGCTGGCAGGTAAAGCCGAGCCGGCTCAGCGCCGGCACGATCTCGTCAAGCAAATAGGTCCGTAGCGTGTTAGCGCGCTCCAACTCCTGGCTTGAACTTGGGATCGCAACCCGCCGCGTCAGATCGCTCAAGAACCCGCCGCCGTCGAAATAGGTCTGAGCGCGGGAAATGGCGCTGGTGCGGCTCATGTCAGGTCACTCAGGCTGTCGTGGCACGCACTCACGGGACTTCGGCGACGGCGCCGGGACGTTTTCGGGAATTAAGCTAATCCGCGGTCCACACCGGCATTTCGAACGGCGCGCGTTGCGGCTGTTTGCAGAGCAGACTAGGCTCGTTCGCTAAGGACTGTCGAGCAAAGAGTCCAACGGAAACGCCAGGCCTTCCCATGCTGGAAGACTTTCTGCAGCACCGGCCGTACAACGCCGTGACGGATCTGGTGGACGCGCAGGTCGCGCGCGGGCTCGCGGGAAAACTCGCCTTCGTCGACGCCGAGCGCTCGCTGAGCTACGGCGAATTGCAGGCGCGCAGCTGTGCATTTGGATCGGCGTTGCAAAATCTCGGCCTGCGGCAGGAGGAGCGGGTCGCCCTGCTGCTCTACGACACGGTGGATTTTCCGGTGGCGTTCTGGGGCGCCGTGCGCGCCGGCATCGTGGCGCTGCCGCTTAACACACTGCTGACTACCGATCAGTACGCCTACATTCTGGCCGACAGTCGCACCAAGGCGATCGTCGCTGCGGCACCGCTGGCGAGGGCGCTCGCTCCCATCCTCGATCGGCTGCCGAGGCTGCGTACCATCATTCTGATCGGCGCGAACGCCGCCGACAGCGCTGCCTTCGCCGACCGCGAGGTCTACGACTTCGCCGATCTGGTCGCGCGCGGCCGGCGCGATGTGTTTGTCGCACCGACTTTCTCGGACGAAGTGGCGTTCTGGATGTACACGTCCGGATCGACCGGCGACCCCAAGGGCGTCAAGCACGTCCACACCACGCCGATGGCAGCGGCCCGGCTGATGGGCCGGCACGTCATCGGCATCGACGAAGACGACGTCGTGTTCTCGGCGGCAAAATTGTTCTTCTCCTACGGCATGGGGAACGCCATGGCGTTTCCGCTGTCGGCTGGCGCCACGGCGGTGCTGCTGCCGCACCGGCCGACGCCCGAGGCGGTCTTCGCTGTCATGCGGCGCCACCACCCGACCGTGTTTTACGGCGTGCCGACCTTGTTCGCCTCGTTGCTGGCGCACAAGGAAATGCGGCGTGGGGCGGGCTCCGACCGGCTGCGGCTGTGCGTGTCAGCCGGCGAAGCCATGCCGCGAAATCTCGGCGAACGCTGGCGCGACGCATCCGGCGTGGAGGTATACGACGGCATCGGCTCGACGGAGATGTTTCAGACTTTTCTGAGCAACCAGCCGGGTACGGTGCGCTACGGCACCACCGGCAAGGCGGTGCCGGGCTACGAGTTGAAAATCGTCGACGAGGATGGCCGCGAAGTCACCACCGGTGAGATCGGCGAACTCGTGGTCCGCGGCCCGACCGCCGCCGAAGGCTACTGGAACCAGCGTCACAAGGGCCGACGCACCTTCGCGGGCGAATGGACGTTCACGGGCGACAAATATTTCTGCGACGCCGACGGCTTCTTCCACTGCTGCGGGCGTACCGACGACATGTTCAAGGTCAGCGGCATGTGGGTATCGCCACTCGAGGTCGAGGCGGCGCTCGCCTCCCACGACGCCGTGCTGGAAGCGGCCGTCATCGGCAAACAGGATGCTGACGGCCTGGTCAAACCGAAGGCCTTCATTGTCCTGCGCAACGGCGTGGCCGCCGACGATCGCCTGATCGAGACCTTGCGCGCGCACGTGAAACAGTGCGCCGGGCCGTGGAAATATCCGCGTTGGATTGACATCCGGCGCGACCTGCCGCGTACCGCGACCGGCAAGCTACAACGCTTCAAGCTGCGCGAATTGGAAGCCTAAAGCCGGATCGGCCGTTGTGCGGTGCCGGCATCGCGCAACACACGGTCGCGCAGCCTCGCGGAGTCTTTCTCGCCGCGACGGGCAAGTTCAATGATCTGGGCCGCTACAGCCTCGCGGCCGGGGGCGTCGTCGTCGAGCAGATTGAGGGCGCGGCAGGCGTCCTCGAAGGCGGCCGACATAGCGCTCGTGGCCTCGGGATCGAACGCGTTCTGTTCCCTTATGAACTGCAAAATCGTGCCCATCAAAGCCTCCGCCCGGAGCGGGCGTCGCCGCGATTATTAAACGCCATACAGTACCGGGCTGTTCCGAGAATTGTCAATTATTATCAATGGCTTACTGTCAATCAACCATCGATGATTAATTAGGCTTCAGGCCATTTGGCGACTTGGCCCGCATGCGGGGAATGGGCGTTACCACAGTGCAGTACACTTAAACCTATCAACAGGCTAAAGGCACCCTTGACTGTGAAAATGTTACTGACTATTTCTACTAACATAATGAATTCTCCTGGAGGGACATGATCATGGCTGAGAGGGCGCGTGGCGAGCGGCTGCAGATCATGCTGTCGGCCGACGAATTGGTCCTGATCGACAATTTCCGTTTCGCAAAACGAATGCCCAGCAGGGCTGCGACGGTGCGGGAGCTGTTCAAACGCGGCCTCGCGGCGGAAGGGTTTCTGTCCGCGCCGGCCGGTGCGCGATCGAAAGATTTCGGCGTGGAAGGCAAGGCGTCGCGAGCACACCGGTAGCGCGACCGAGCCGACACTGTGAGGCCGATTGGTGTGCTGTGCCGATCGGCCTAAGCTCTTCCGGCGACATGCTCAATTCGGCTGAGCGGCGGAATGACCGCAATGGACAATCATGCGCACACGCCGCTCGATGAGGTGATCGGCCGGGTTGTAGCCGGCCACGCCGCGGCCGTGATGGCCGATCTGCCTGTGGGCAGCATCGATCTGATCATCACCTCGCCGCCATACTGGACCGCCGTCGAATACGCGGGCGGCAAGGCGTCGTGGACGTCCTACGAAGATTACCTCGTCGACCTGCAGACGGTCTGGGCGCAGTGCGCCAGGGTGTTGCGGCCGAACGGCAAGCTTTGCATCAACGCGCCGGTCATGCCGATCCCGCAGGCCGTCATCCGGCAGCAGACCCGGCATCTGAAAAACATCGCGTTCGATATCGAGCACGAGCTGCTCAAAGGCACGGACCTTGAGCGCTACGCGCTGTTCGTGTGGCAGAAGCAGACTTCCAAGATGATGTTCGGCAGCTACCCGCATCCAGGTAATCTGATCGAGAACAACACCATCGAGTTCATCAACGTCTATGTGAAGCCCGGCAAGCCGCCGAAATTTTCTCCCGAGGTGAAGGCGGCCAATGTGCTGGGCCGCGGCGAATGGCTCGACCTCACCCAGCAGGTCTGGTTCATGTATCCGGAGGATGTGAAGCGCGGCGGCAACCACCCGGCGCCGTTCCCGCAGAAACTGCCGGGCCGGCTGATGCGGCTTTACTCCTACGGCGCGGCGAAGGATTTTCCCGGCGAGATCGTGCTCGACCCGTTTGCCGGTACCGGAACGACCTGCGCGGTCGCCAAAAGCATGGGCCGGCGCTTCATCGGCATCGACATCAGCAAAGCCTATGTCGAGATCGCGCGGCGGAGGGTGCGCGACGCGCTCCCTGACGCGCCCTTGCTGCTGGTCGGCCGCGCCAAATATCCGGCTAAATCACAATTGGCCGCCATGCCGCGCGATGACGCCCGTTCCGCCGGCAAGGGGGCGGCCAGCAAACACAAGCGAAAGACCTATGGGCGGAAACTCGCCACGAAGAACAGCGCTCCTCTGCCGCTGGGCTAGCCGAGACAGCGCCTTGCGAAGATCGGCGATGTCAGTGCGCCGACGCATCGTCATCGCTAGTTCACCGCCACGGGCGCGGGAAATGTCCACTTGCCGTTGAGGATTTCCGGCCGCGGCCGATAGAGCCGCACCGTGTAGTTCCAGTCTTTCATGATCGGGAGACAATTCGGAATCTTGCCATCGCAGCCGCCGAACTGAACCGTGACGGCGCCGCCGGCGTCTTTCTTCGCCGTGATGTTGTTGAGCGAATAGGCGTTGTACGGATTCTTTTCGAAATACCCGGCTGCGTCATACACGGTGACCGACCAGAAGGCGTTTACCGGCACGTCTTTGACGTGGAGCCGGTAGATCGTCGTACCGTCGTTCTTGGGCACGGCGAGGCCCAGATAGGTCGCATCCTTGTCGGGATTGCCGCCCCAGCCTGCGGCGGTGCCGATCAGATGCTTGATCGGATCGACCTGGCCCTTGGCGCCAAAAGCATGCTTGAAGCCGCCCGTGTGCTTGGCGAGGACCAATAATGCATTGCGGATGTCCTTTAGATCGGCCTGATTCCAATCCGGCAGCTCCAGTTTGCCGGCTTCCTTCAGGCGGACCTTGATCGCATCCTGGAGCCGGTGAACCTCGTCGAGATCCTTTGGGTCGTTCGGGTTCACCAACGTGCGGATCGCCATCATCACGTAACGCGTGCCGACATTCTTCTCGGTGAGGGTATGCGGCGCGTGATCGTAAGCGACGAACGGCACGTAGTGATCTTCATGATCTGCAGCGACATGAAGCGCTTGCCGGCATCGGGCAGCGTGACGGTGACGGGCGAAGCGGCGAGATCGAACACGCCAAACGAATAGAGCGTGTCGCGGTTGAGCCTGATGACCGTCTGGTTGTCGATCGGAGCAGGTTCGCGGCGGTGACCAAGCTTGCCGAGACCGCCGGCTTCCTTCGCATTGATCGCAAAATAGTTGTCCAACTCGGCGCGCGCAAAATTATCGACCGTCACCGGCACGGCACCGGCCGGTGCCTGAGCCGATGCGGCACGGCTCGCCAGTGCAAGCGCAGCAAATGCGACGACTACGACTTTGACTATCATTGTCTTCCTCCGAAAAGTGACAAAAGCCGTTCGCGCCGAAGGCAGTCGGCAATTCGAACGCCGGCTGAGACGACACCTCTGCGAACGCGCTAATCGCTCGACGGCTTCTGCAATTGGTCCATGATCTGATCGACCGTGAAACTCGCAGCGCGCTGGCTGGGCGGGTATTCCTTGAACGTCGCCAGAAAGTCGGCCACGTAAGCCTGCGCGCCGTATGCCAGGTAGGCGTGGTCGATCAGCCAGTCCCAATATGTATTGGACGTGATGTCAGCCCGTTCGTATGGGTCCGCGTGGAGATCGTAGAATTTGGCAATCCGCAGCTTCGTGAACGGATTGCCCCAGATCAACAACGTCCCTTGCTGACGCTGCTCCTCAAACACGAGCTTCCAGTTGGCGTACCGCAAGGCGACGAGGTCGCCGTCGTCATTGAAATAGATAAAGCTGGTCCGTGCGCTCTTCGGCTGTTGCCCGGTGAGATACGGAAGCTGGTTGTAGCCGTCGAGATGAACCTTGAACGTCCTGCCGGCGGCGGCGTAGCCGGTGAGCAGCTTTTCTTTCACATTGGCATCGCCGGCGGCGGCCAAGAGCGTCGGAAACCAGTCGAGACCGCTGACGATCTCGTTGGAGACCTGCTTCGGCTGGATATGGCCGGGCCAGCGGATCACGCATGGCACCCGGAACGCACCCTCCCAGTTGGTGTTTTTCTCGCTGCGGAATGGCGTCATCGCCGCGTCGGGCCATGAATTCATGTGCGGCCCGTTGTCGGTCGTGTAGATGACGATCGTGTTGTTGGCGATGCCAAGATCGTCGAGCGCCTTCATCAGTTTACCGACGGTTCCGTCGTGCTCGATCATGCCGTCCGCATATTCCGTCCTGGCGGTCAATCCGGGATGGTCGCGATGCTCCGGCCGCACGTGCGTGCGAAAATGCATGCGCGTCGAATTCATCCAGCAGAAGAACGGTTTTCCGGCCGAGACCTGCCGACGCATGTAATCGATCGCCGCATCCGAGGTTTCGTCGTCGATCGTTTCCATCCGCTTTCGGGTCAGCGGGCCGGTATCCTCGATAGTCTGTTTGCCGACCCGGCCGAAGCGCGGGTCGACGGTGGCATCGTCAACGTCGGTCGCTTTGCATTTGAGCACACCGCGCGGCCCGAATTTTTGCCGGAACGCCGGATCGCGCGGATAGTTGAAATCCTCCGGCTCTTCTTCGGCATTGAGATGATAGAGATTGCCGAAAAACTCGTCGAAACCGTGCACTGTCGGCAAATACTCGTTACGGTCACCAAGATGGTTCTTGCCGAACTGACCGGTGGCGTAACCGAGCGGCTTCAACGCCTCGGCAATCGTAATGTCGCGGGCCTGGAGCCCGACCGGCGCCGCAGGCACGCCGACCTTTGACAGGCCGGTGCGAAGCGTCGCCTGGCCGGTGATGAAACTCGACCGTCCAGCCGTGCAGCTTTGCTCGGCATAATAATCGGTGAAGATCATTCCTTCGCTGGCGATGCGATCGATGTTCGGCGTGCGGTAACCCATCAAGCCCATCGAATAGGCGCTGATGTTGGTGATGCCGATATCGTCACCGAAGATGACAAGGATGTTCGGTTTGCTGCCGGACGGCGCCGGCTGCTGCTGCGCCTGCGCGACCCGCATCGGTGCGTTCGCCGCCATGGCTCCTGCCGCGGCCAATGTGGTGCCGCCGAGCAGCATGTTGCGGCGATTGAACGCGGCCTTTTTCAGGCTCGATGTGCCTTTATCAACATCGTTGGACATCCGACTCTCCCGGTTTGCTTTGCAACGAAAGTCCAGTCCCCTCGCCTCTTTGACTTCTTGGCTTTGCCTCTCGGCTGCGCGTCCGTTCAGTCGAACGGAAAGACGCGTTTCCAATCGTTCCTCATGCTGATCACGGTCCAGCCGTGCTTCTTCGCCTCGGCGTCGAGCGCGGGCGTGAAGGTGCCAATCTTGCTGTCGGGCAAGCCGCGCGCCGGGCCGTAGGCGTATTCGCGCTGTGCGTCGTCGTGCAGCACCAGCATCATCAGCCGCGCGCCGTCGCCCGCGCCGGTATATTCCAGCATCTCCCGGTCGCCGGTTGAGTTGCCGAATGCCGCGTGCGGCCGCCGGCCGATCATCAGATGAATACCTTCGGGCTTGCCGGCCTTGTCGTCGTTGAGCAGGAGCTTCGGTTCTTTGGTCAGGAACGGCTTGCCGGCCTTGCCGTAGCCGAACTTCGTGCCGCCGGCAGTCCCAACCACCTGCTCGGGCGGGATGCCGTAAATCTGCTGCGAATAGACCCGCACGAAGTCCTGGCCGCCGCCGGTCACGATGTAAGTCTTGAAGCCGTTGTCGCGCAGATATTGCAGGACTTCCTGCATCGGCAGATAGCTGAGGTCGGTGTAACGGCGGTTCCAGCGCGGGTGCTTGGCGGTCGCAAGCCAGTTCTTGACTTCGGTTTGGAATACCTCCACCGGCATGCCGGTCAATGTCGCGGCGAGCACCTCTTCCAGATCATGCAATGACAGCTTGGCGATCGCCTCGCGATTGCCGGAGAGAATTGTTCTGAACGGTTCGCGGTTCCTGAGGGCTGGCTTCTGCTCCACCGTCGCCGGCACCCGGTCCAGGCAGTAGACGACCTGGGTGTAAATCGGGTGCTCGACCCACAGCGTGCCGTCCTGATCAAATGTGGCAATGCGCTCCTCGGACGGCACGAATTGCGCGCTAGCCCGGTCGGTCGTCGCGCGCACGAAATCAAGGATCGCCTGCTTCGCTGGCCCGTCATTCCACGACGCGAGCGGCAAATTCGGCGTGGCTTGCGCTAGGACTTGCGAGGAAAGCACGGTCGTGGAAAGAGCCGGTAACACGACAAGGCTTGAAACCAGAGCGCGACGGTCAATTCCAGACGGCGGGTGGTTGGATTTCATGGCCGTTCTCCAAAGGACGAGCGTCGCAGCGGTGTGCATCTGCCCCCCGCCTTCAGGGCGGCGGTGTTAGCGCCTTTCCCTGATTAGTCCCCCGCCATGCTCATGAGAACGATTCCGGTGATTTTTCCAGCCTCGTTGAAACCAAACAAAAGGCTGGCCGCATCGCCACGCGGAAACGTCAGCTTCACATCGTAAAATGTTTGGTCGCCAGCAGTGCGTGTCCGCAAGATTTTGGCGCCCGTCGGCGATGCCCCGTACTTGTATTCAGTGAGGTACACCGACATTTTGTGCACGGCGTCGTCCGTCAATTGGGCGCTATACTGTGGTGCCAATTGTGCTCGATCGATTTGACCGGTCCGCATTCGCCGAAACCATTGCAATGCGATCGTCTCCACGCTCTTATCCGTCAGCGCAGTTGCCTGTGTGGAGACTAGATTTGGCGCTGCCGTAACTCCGTTCGATACCACGACGAACAACGCCACGGCGCACAGTAATTTCATGGGAGTGTTCCCTGGTTACGCTCCGCCGTCACCACCTCGTGGATCTGACGGTGGAAAGGGGACGGCGTTGACCGTCCCCCTTCGTCCTTCAGGCGATCAACCGCCGCCGCCGCCGATATGCAGACGATCGATCTGCTGCTTCAGCAGAGGAACCGGGTCGTTTGGATGTTGCAGGTCAGGCACCAGATCAGTCGAAGCGCCGCCTACGTAGCGGGTGATGTTTGGGTACTTGATGATCGACTTGTCGAAATCGACGATGGCCGGATAAATCAACGCCAGCACCCAGCCGTTGTCCTCGCCCGCGTATTTCCCAGGCGACGACGTCACCACGCGCGCCGGCGCCGCGCCGTTGAAGATCATGTCGTACTTCTCGTACGGATCCATGGTCAGGTTGTAGAGAGCGCCGATCGAGCCGAGGTCCGCCTTCGAGCCAAGCCAGAGAATCCTTCGCAGTCAGAAGGTACTTCCAGGCGATATGCACCCAAGGCTCCTTTGGATCGCCGCCGATGTCGGCACGTGCGCCCTCGAAATTCTCGCCATCAACGTAGATCCATGAGGTTCGCGCCGAGTGCTGTGCTTTGCCGAGGATGTAGGCGCTGTTGTCGATGCTATCGAAGTAGATCGGCTTGCCGTCGTTGCCGACCCAATCGTGCGGGGGCGGCGTCAGACCGACCATGGCGGCGAGCGTCGCCCAGCAGTCGATGTGCGACATCATTTCGTTATATTGAACGCTGGCGGGAATGTGGTTCGGCCACCACATGATGCCTGGAACGCGCCAGCCACCTTCGAACGGAGTGCCCTTCTCGCCGCGGAACGGCGTCGTCCCGGCATCCGGATAGGCGTCGAGCCATGCACCATTGTCCGCCGTCACGATGACGATCGTGTCGGGTGCGTCGGCACGAATTTCATCCATGATCCGCCCGATGTCGGCATCCAACTCCATCAGCGAATCGGAGTAGTCGCCGAGATGCGACTTGCCGCGGAACGCCGGGGCCGCATTGGTCGGGTTGTGCATTTTGATGAAGTTGACGTCCAAAAAGAACGGCTTGTTGTCCTTCGCATGCTGCTTGATGTAACCGATGGCAGAATCCGACTGCCGGATGTCGAAGGTGGCCAAGCTGTCGTAGCGAATTCTTCCGACCATGTGGGCCGGTTGTCCGGCCGTACCTTCCCACTCGCCCAAGTTCACGATGTTATCGTACATCTTGTTGAATTCGGGATTGAACGACGGAAACCAGGGATGGAAGTTCCTGTCGGTGTCGTCGTAGGCGTAAACGCCGGCGTAATACGCGGCGAATTCCTTCATCTCGTCGAAGCCGTGCGCCGTCGGATAAGCGTCAGGCTTATCGCCGAGATGCCACTTGCCCGAGAAGTAGGTCGAGTAGCCGTTCTTCTTAAAGAATTCCGCGATCGTCGGCGTTTCTTTCCGCAGACGGTTTTCGTCGCCCGGAGCCACGACGATGGACAGCGCCGAGCGTATCGGAATGCGCCCGGTAATGAACGAGGCGCGGCCCGCGGTGCAGCTTGCCTGGCCGTACCAGTTGGTAAAGACCGCCCCTTCCTTGGCGATCCGATCGATGTTGGGGGTCGGATGGCCTAGTCCGGCACCTCCGCCAGAATAGGCGCCGAAGTCGTTCCAGCCGGTATCGTCGGTCATCAGCATGACGATGTTCGGCCGCTTCGCTTGCGCCGATGCTTGTGAGACCATCGCCGCAACCGCGGCAACGCCCGCCAGCAAGCCGGCACATAGATTTCGAGTTACGTTCATGGTTAGCCTCCTTGCTCTTCGCAGTCACTTCGCTCATCACAGTCACTTAGCTGGCCACCGCCGCCCGCGAACATAATCGGCTCGTGGGCGTATCGACCGCCTGCGCATCCCACCTTCTCAATGACAGTGGCGGGCACGCTTCACCGCGCACCCCGGCTCGTTGGACTATTGTCCCTCGTGGCTCTTCATCGCCGCGTCGATCTTTGCCTTGACGGCGGCGAGGTTAAAGGACGCCGGCGACTGCATCGGCGGATAGTTGATCGCCGTCTGCGCCAGCGCCCCGACGTATTGCTGGACCTGAACGAAGCGCCAGAACTCGCGCGCCATGAAGTCGTTCATGTAGCCGCCGCCCTGATCGTTGAGCGACTCGCCGCGAATCGACGGCGTTCGCTCGAACGGGTCCTGGCGGAGGTTCACGATCGTCGGCATGTCGGTCGAGACCTTCTCGCCCGGCCAGCCATACGGCTGCTGGATGAACTGGAACTTGAAGTCGTCGATGCGGATGGCGCCGAGGTTGGCCTCGGCGAAGTAAAAGACCTCGTGCCGCTTCGATGGCCCTTTGCCGGTCAGCATGTCGGTCTGATCGTAGCCGTCGAGATGGTTCTTGTAGGTCCGCCCGCCCAACTGCACGCCGTCAAGAAGTTGCTCCGTGATGTTAGGATTCCCGGCCGCTGCAACGAGTGTCGGAAACCAGTCGAGACCGGAGATGATGCCGTTCTCGACGCTGCCGGGCTTCACCTTGCCGGGCCAGCGGATGATCGCCGGCACACGGAAGCCGCCTTCGTAGGACGTGCCCTTGGTGGCGCGGAACGGCGTCATGCCGCCGTCCGGCCAGGTGAAGACTTCAGCGCCGTTATCGGTAGTGAAGATGACGATGGTGTTGTCGGCGACGCCGCTATCGTCGAGGTGCTTGAGCAGATCGCCGACGTCGTCGTCGAGCTGCGCCATGCCCGCTTCTTCCAGGCCGTAATTGCTCTGCGGGTTCATCTTCGCCTGGTACTTCTGCTGAAGGTAAGTGAAGACGTGCATGCGGGTGGTGTTGTGCCAGATGAAGAATGGCTTGCCGGCCTGCTTGGCCTGATCCATGAAGCGCTTCGAGTTGTCGACAAGCACCTCGTCGAAGGTTTCCATGTCGTATTTGGACGGCAGCCCCTTCTGCCAGTACTGGTGATCGGCGGACATGTCCTTGAAAGGCCGCAGCGGGCCTTCGTCGACGATGCGCTGCTTGCCCACCCTGCCCCAGCGCGGCATGTCGGTCGGGTCGTCGGTGTCGGTTGCGTAAGTATGCACCAGATTGCGCGGGCCGAATTTGTCGATCCAATCCTGCGGATAGTCGAACCAGTACGGATCGGACATCGCGTCGAGGTGGTACAGATAACCGAAGAATTCATCGAAGCCGTGCAGCGTCGGCAGATATTTGTTCTTGTCGCCGAGATGGTTCTTGCCAAATTGCCCGGTCGCGTAGCCTTGCGCCTTGAGCGCCGTGGCGATTGTGCACGCTTGGTCCGGAAGTCCGACATCCGCCCCAGCCTGCCCGACCGTCGTCAAACCCGTGCGCAGCGGGATTTCTCCGGTGATGAAATTGGCGCGGCCCGCGGTGCAGCTCGCCTCCGCGTAGTAGTCGGTGAAAATCATGCCGCCAGCGGCAAGCTTGTCGAGGTTCGGCGTCTTGCCGGACATCATGCCGCGATGATAGGCGCCGATGTTGAACCAGCCGATGTCGTCACCCATGATGACGAGGATGTTCGGTTTTCCGCTGGGCGATGCGGATTGCGCTTGCGCAACCGCCTTTTGAACACCGGCCGCCGAACCCAACGCCGACGCTGCGGCCAGCGTCGTGCTGGCAAGCAAAACGTTGCGGCGGTTAAGAGTATTACTTTTCAGATTTGAGTAGTCTCCATCGCTTGACTTGGACATGACGCGCTCCCGGTTCTGACCACGCAGCGAAAACCGACGTGGCTCGTGGATGTATCCACCGCTTCCGCATGGCGCGCGGCCGGGCGGTAGCGGCGGCAGTAATTCGGCGCGCACAGATGCGAGCCGCCTTTGATGACCTTGCGGGGAATCTTGATCCGCGGCTGGCATGGGTCGCGGCTGCCGTCCTCAGGTCCGCCGCGCGGATTCTCCGGGATGCAGCACGCCTTTGGCGCATCGGCCTCGTGGCGCTGTGACCACCAGTCGGCGGTCCACTCCCAGACGTTGCCGATCATGTCGTAGACACCGTAGCCGTTGGGCGGAAACGCCATCACCGGCGAGGTGCGATCAAACCCGTCCTCGGCGAGGTTCTCGTTCGGGAAATTGCCCTGCCAGGTATTGGCGCGGTGCTGCCCGCCGGGCTTGAACTCGTCGCCCCAAGCAAACTCGGCTCCGTCGAGCCCGCCGCGTGCGGCGAACTCCCATTCGGCCTCGGTCGGCAGCTCTTTGCCGGCCCAATGCGCATAGGCAAACGCATCCGTGTAGGCGACGTGCACCACCGGATGATTGTCGAGTGCGTTGATGTTGCTCTTCGGGCCGTAGGGATGGCGCCAGTTCGCGCCTTTGAGAAAACGCCACCACGCACCCCAGTTCTTCAGATCGACCGGACGGCCGGGCGGCGTGAATACCAGCGAGCCCGCGTACAGCATGTGGGGCAGTGCGCCGGGATAGCTTTTTGGATCTGGCAGCAGCTCCGCAAAGGTGACGTGGCCGGTGGCGCGGACGAAGTCCTTGAACTGCCGGTTGGTCACCGGAGTGCGGTCGATCCAGAAGCCGCTGACCGAGACACGATGCGCCGGCGCCTCTTCAGGATAATGTTTGTCCGACCCCATGCGGAACGTGCCGCCGGGAACGAAAATCATGCTCCGGTGCGCCGGATCTTCCGGGCCCCGCACGCTCGGCGCGATTGCAACGTCGCCCATCGGCCTCTCGCATCAAACGAGCTAAGCCTTCACAGCCTTCGCGCCGAGCGTCCGTCAAAAATACGAATCGTCTGTTGCAAAAATCGCAAGCTATCTCCGATTTTTAGCGCGAAGCCGCCAATGGCAAAGGCCATACGCATCGTTTTGTTTCGTCGTGGCGGCCTTTCGCGCCCGTAACAGGAGGCGTGTCACGCCTTCGTGATGGAACTTTGTGCATTCGCACCAGATACTCCGTTCGGTGTGTCACAATCCCCATTCGTCTCCAACTTCAATCAATTCAGGCTCTTAATGACTGCGGGTGGCGCACTACTCCGTGACTCGGTCACCCGCGCCTCCCTTACAGACTCCCTGGACGGCATCGTTGGTCAGCTCCCGCGACTCACGTAAGCTCACTGTGGGATGGCGTGCCTTGTTTCAAGGAGAGAGCGAACCAAGTCACTGACGGGGGGTCACCATGCGATCAAATTGCCGCGCTGCGCACAGCGTCGCCGTTGAATTGTCCCGGCCATCATCTGGCAGATTGCGGCCTGCCTTTCCCCTTGTCGCCGCCGCGCTTGCTCTCACCACCGTCACGGCCGCACCGACTGTTTCCCTCGCCGACGAAACCGGCGTGAGTTTCTGGGTGCCGGGATTTTTTGGAAGCCTGGCCGCTACACCGCAGCAGCCCGGATGGTCACTCGCGGCGGTCAACTACTATACGAATGTATCGGCCAGCGGGAACGCGGCGGTCTCCAGGGAAATTGCCATCGGTCAATTCAACCCGGCGCTCCACGCCAGCATTAGCGCGAATGTCAGCGCCCGGGCGGACATCGGATTTCTCGCGCCAAGCTACGTATTTGCGACGTCATTTCTCGGCGGTCAGGCATCCGTGAGCCTGCTTGCAGCTTACGGACAAAACAGCACGGCACTGAATGGCACGATCGCCGGAACGGTTGGGCCAATCCCCTTCACCAAGACGGTCGCTCTCAGTCAGACGACCGATGGCCTCGGCGATCTCGTTCCGCAATTCGCCGTGCGCTGGAATGCCGGCGTCAACAATTACATGGCCTATCTAACGGGCGACATCCCGGTCGGCCTGTACCATTCGAGCAACCTCGCCAACATAGGTATCGGCCACGGGGCGATAGACGGCGGCGTCGGCTACACCTATTTCGATCCGAAGGCCGGTCATGAATTTTCCGCCGTGTTGGGCCTGACGGGCAATTTCGAGAACACCTCCACGAACTATACCAACGGCGTCGACCTGCACCTTGATTGGGGCGCGTCGCAATTTCTGACCAAACAGCTTCAGGTGGGCCTTGTCGGCTACATTTACAATCAGCTCACGCCCGACAGCGGTTGCGCGCCGATCCTGTGCCCGTTCGAGTCGCGCGTGTTGGGCGTCGGCCCGCAGGTCGGCTACCTGTTTCCCGTCGGCGACATGCAGGGCTATCTGAATCTGAAAGGCTACAAAGAATTCGACAACGCGAACCGGCCGGACGGCTACAATGTCTGGCTGACATTTTCGCTGTCACCGAAAGCGCCGGAAGCTGCCGCCGCTGCGCGGCCGATGGTGACCAAGTAACCGCCGCGGATCATGCGTGAGGCGGCGTCAAAACACGCGGCGGCGAAGCATCAGCGACGCCGAGAGTGGCCGGTGCGGCATTGATAGTGGCGCCCCGCGAAGCAAACGCCGCAGCAGCTTGCGTCAACTGCGCCGTTGAAAGACTGGCGCCGGGATTTTCAGGCGCATCAGCACCGATGCCACCGACTTGCCATTCCAGTCCGACCTGGCCCATCGAACCCGCATTTGTAATCGTGTTGCCGGTGATGTCGTAGTATTCGAATGAGCCGTCGTTGCTGTTGCGCATCAGCATGTCGGTTTCGTTGGCGTTGCTCGACAAATCGCCGAAGCCCGCGATCGTCCATTCCAGTCCGACCTGCCCGATGCCGCCCGCGAATGTGATGGTGTTGTGGGCGATGTCGTAGAGTTCGAACGCGCCCGTCGCGCTATTGCGCATCAGCATGTCGGTTTCGTCAGCGTTGCCGGAAAAATCGCCGAAGCCCGCGATCGTCCATTCCAGTCCGACCTGCCCCATGCCGCTCGCGAATGTGATGGCGTTGTTGGCGATGTCGTAAACCTCGAATGCTCCCGAGGCGCTGTTGCGCATCAGCATGTCGGTTTCGTTGGCGTTGCCCGAGAAATCTCCGAAACCGGCGATCGTCCATTCCGGCCCGACCTGGCCCATGCCGCCCGAGAACGTGATGGCATTGTGGGCGATGTCGTAGACTTCGAACGCGCCCGTCGCGGTCTTGCGCATCAGCATGTCGGTCTCGCCGGCACGCGAGCTGAAATCGCCAAAACCGGCGACCTGCCACTCGACGCCAACTTGGCCCATCGCGACGGTGCCGGTTACGCTGTTGCCGCTGACGTCGTCGATTTCGAATGCCCCGGTGCTGGCATTGCGGAGCATCATGTCGGTGGTGTCGCTGCCGTCGAACCGGCCCAGGCCGGCCTCCTGCCACGGCGCCGCAATAGTCGTCAGTTGATACGCGGCCAGGATTGTATTTTGTCCGATGTCGTAAATTTCGCAATCGCCGGTCGAACCGCGGCTCATGATCACGTCGGCGGCGGTGCCGCCGGGCAGCGACGGATTCGGGGTCAGCGTGACGGTCGACGTCTGCGTCAAGCTTGAGAATGAGGCATCGTTCACACTCCAGCTGATCGTGCGGGTATCGTCCTTGCCGGCGTCGGTCGGATCTGGATTCGTCGACGAGAACGTCACGCCACCCAGCACGGTCTGGTAGTTCGCCAGGGTATCCGAGCCCGTCAGCGTCAGCGTTTCGGTCGCACTGTCGTAGGCTGCGCTGATCGCGGTCCCGCTGGTATCGGCGGCCAGCACATCGCCGTCATCCGCGAATGTGCCGCCGGTCACCTGAACCATCGCCGACGCCAGCGTTGTGCTGCCCGCATCGCCGAGGTTCAGACCAGCCGAAAGCATCACCGGCGAGGCAAATTCGGTAAAGGCCGCACCCGAAAGCCCGGCGACGACCGGCGGCTGCAGCGTGCAGGTGAAGACATACGGGTCGATCGAGAACGGAACTGAATTTCCATTCTGGTCGGTAAGCGCAAAGCTGGCCGTGCCCGGCGTACCGGTGGAATCCCGCTGCAAGGTCAGATTGGCGAACTGCGCACCGGTACCGTCGTCGGCATTCGACGCGCAAAAGGTCCCGTAGAACGTGTTGCCGAGGCTGGTGAGATTGAAGAAATCGCCGAGATAAGGATCGTATTGGCTCACCGGATTGTTGTTCGATTCGGTAGCGAGAGTGGTGTCGTTTGTCGTTGCAAAGTCGTCGGTCGTGGTCAGAAAGTGTTGCGACAGTTGGTTCGTCGTCTGGTCGTAGCTGTCGTAGAGGAAACCAATGGCGCCGTCGGCGAGGATCGCGATTGCCGGCTGGCCGGTTCTGGCTGACGACGCGGTCGTGTATTTGGTGTTCCAGGTCGCGCCGCCGTCGGTCGACTCGGCCAGCACCAATTGCACCTGCCCCGCGCCGTTCGCGCCCGGCGCGTCCGGATAGGCAACCAGCACATGGTTTGGATCGTTCGGATCGACCGTGATCGCCGCCTCGGCGGCGATCCGCTCCTCGCCGACGCTCAGCGAAGTCCCCCCGCTGTCGGTGAACACATCGATCGGCGTCGCAACCTGAACGCCGTTGCCGCCGGCGCCGAGCGCAGTGAATCCGTCGGCGCCGGCGTTATCGGAACGCACGACGACGACCTGCGAGTCATAGCGATCGCCGTGAGAATCGCTTTCGACCGAGCTGTTCCAGCGGACAAAGACCCCGTAGACGGTGCTGCCGTTGACCGCGACGCGCACCGACGGATCGTCCTGGTAGGTCGTTCCGACCCGATCGAGCGTGACCGACGTGTAGTTGTTTCCGCCGTCTGTGGAGACAAGGATGCTCGCCGTCTCGCCATTTCCGCTGCCGCCAGCATCGGGACCGGATTTGCTGAGATCGTTGTACGTCACATAAACGTGGTCATCGGGCCCGGTCGCGATCCACGGCTGGTCCAGATCGCTGCCGGAAAAGACGTTGATCGCCGAACCAAAGTTGCTGTTGGCCGTCGTGCTCGAGTAGGTGGAGAACGTATTGGGCGTCGTCGTATCCACCATGGATACGGTCAGTACCGCCGACCCGTCCGTCTCCCATGCCAGCGACTTGTCGTCGGACGGAACGGTGCCAAAACGTATCCAGGTGACGCCACCGTTCGTACTCTTGTAGTAGGTGGTCCCGGTTGCTGCGAATGCTCCGGCAATAATCTGCGATGGATTGGCCGGATTGACCGTTACGCTCGGTTCCGAGTCTTGATTGCTTTCGCCGCTGTCGCCTTTGGGAATAACGTCGATCAGACTGTATCTGAGCGCCATTTCGTGACCCCTGAAGCCGTGCCCCCGACGTCGTAATCCCTGGGATTTTAAGAAACTTGCACGCCCGCATCCGGCGGCGCCTACTAGCAGCGCCTGGAACGGCCGTCGTCAATAGCAAATGATGGCCGGCGCGGATGACGTGACAGCGACGTGGCGCATTACCAAAGCCGCATGTCGCGCTATTGCACGCTGGACCTCGGCCGCCGCCTCACACCTGCTGACCTTCGCTCAGCGGAATGTCGCGCAGCGTGCTCGGCGCGAACAACTCCTCGACCTTGAGCCGGCGCGGCGTGAGCCCGTGTTCGTGCGCGTATTGGACCAGCGCTTCGATCGACGGGCGGTTCGCCTCGATGCCGTACGGGTACCAATCCTTGCCGATGATCGCCTGCTCTTCCTCGATCAACGGCTGCAACCAGGCGAATGAGGCTTTCGGCGAGCCCGCCTCGCTGACCAGGTGCAGTGCACGGTCCTTGGCGCGGCATAGCGCCTTGTAGAGGCTCATCGCCACCCACGGATCGCGCTCGTAAACGTCGCGGCGGATCACCACGGTGTGCATGATCGGATAGATCTTGGTGCGGCGATAATAGTCCTGCTCGAGCTCGCGATAGTTCGGAAACAGCCGCTTCACGTTCGGCGCACCGCGGCGGAACGACAGCGGATTGTTGGCCGTCATCAGAAAGTCGAGCTCGCCGCGCTCGAGCAGATCGCCCAGCTCGGCGCCGGCGGGCGCCGGCGTGAGCCGCACGTCGGACGGCAGCTTGTGGCCGAGCCGATCGGCGCGGCCCTGCACCCATTCGACGTCGCTCGGCTTCACACCGTATTCATGCTGCAAGAGCCCGCGCATGTAGACCGCGGCCGTCATGCTGTATTCCGGGACGCCGCCGCGCTTGCCCTTGAGGTCGGCCGGCCTCGAAATACCTTTTTGCGTGTTGACGAAGAAATAGCCGTGTCGAAACACCCGCGACGGAAATACCGGGATGGCGATGAACGGAGCCTCGCCGCCGCCGACCAGTGTCGCGTAATTCGACAGCGACATTTCGGAGGCGTCGAATTCTTTATATTGCAGCATGCGCCAAAATATTTCGGCGGGCTGCAAGGCCACATACGTAAGCTCAACGCCTTCCGGCTTGATCGAGCCGTCGCGCAGCGCCTGCGTCCGGTCATAAGGTCCACAGGCAAAACTCAAGCGCAGATCGGCCATCATCCTCTCCCTCACCGTGGCGATTTCGTTCAGGTATCGGCAAATTTCCGTGACCCGGCCACCCCGTCAAGCGCGGACCTGCACTGCGCCAGCGCGCGAACCGCGCTCCGGCCGATTTCGCCTCGCACGACCGGACCCGCAGTGCTAGGGGTAGCGGCAAATAAGGACGCACTCTCATGACTGGCAAACCGAGCGGCAAAACCCTGCAAGGCGTGATCGCGGCGATCGCCACGGCGGTCGGCGACAACGGCGAACCGGATAGCGCGCGCTCGCTGGGGCTGGCGCGCTTCCTGCTCGGCAACGGCTGCGACGGACTGAACGTGCTCGGCACCACCGGCGAGGCGACCTCGTTCTCGCTCGAGCAGCGCAAACGCGTGATGAGCGCTTACGCCGCAAGCGGGCTGCCGCTCGATCGCATGATGGTCGGGACCGGAGCCGCCGCGACCGCGGACGCCATCGCACTCACCCGCCACGCCGCCGAACTGGGCTTTGCGGGCGCACTGGTGCTGCCACCGTTCTATTATAAAGGCGTGCCGGATGACGGGCTTGTCGCCTATCTGGACGCGATCGTTGCCGCCACGGCATCGCAGCCAATCCCGATCTATCTCTATCATTACCCTGCGCTGTCCGGCCTGCCGTGGCATGTCGCGTTGATCCGGCGACTGCTCGATACCTTCGGCGAGCGCATCGTCGGCTTGAAGGATTCCTCGGGCGACATGGATTTTGCCCGCGCCGCGGCCGCCATCACGCCGCGCTTTGCGGTATTTCCGTCCACCGAAGCCGCGCTGCCGCAGGCCCGGTCCGGAGGACCGTTTGCCGGCTGCATTTCGGCGACCGCCAACCTCAATGCCGATCTGTGCGCCCGCGCTTATCGCTCGGGCGATGCCGCAGCGCTGGCCGAAGCAGTCGCCATCCGCAAACTGTTCGACGGCAAGGCCCTGGTGCCGGGCGTCAAGGCGCTGCTTGCCCACATCCATGGTGAGCCGCAATGGGCCCGCGTGGCGCCGCCGCTCGCGGGCTTTCCGGCCGGTGACAGCGCGAGCGTGACCGCCGGTTACGATGCAGTCCGCGCCAAGCGCGTGGCCTGAACCCCTGCCCGCCTGTTTTCATCGCTTCAGCGGCCGGCAAAGCAACCGGCGTTGACGGCTCGGCGCTGCGTCCCTATAACGCGCCACGCAAGGCCGGATGGCATGTCGCGTGCCATGGCCAGCACTTTCGCACCCAAACCCGAAGCGCCCGAAACCAGAAGTTCGAACCAATATGGCCAATACAAAATCCGCCAAGAAGGCCGCGCGGCAGATTGCGCGCCGCACCGTCATTAATAAGGCGCGCCGTACGCGGGTGCGAAGCGCGGTCCGCAAGGTCGAGGAGGCGATTGCCTCGGGCGACCGCACGGCGGCGGTTGCCGCCATGGCCGAGGCCGAACCGGCCATCATCCGCGGAGCGCAGAAGGGCGTCGTCCATCGCAATGCGGCGCGCCGCAAGGTGTCCCGGCTCGCGCATCGCATCGCCAAGCTAGGCAAGTAAGCCCGGCGGGCCACCTGCCGGTACACCGGTAGGAGTAGGTCGGCCGTGGCCGCCGCCTCACACCAGGTCTGCTTCCCTTGCGCCGGACGACTGACCGGAAGCGCCGCTGGCTATCCGGATCCGTTGCATCACAGCCCTCCTTCCCCTGATCGAACCAGTCCGGCCACGCCGGACTTTGCTGCACCACGGCACGCACTTTTTGCTCGCGCCAGGCTTCGACCGGGAAGACTAGACGGTGGCTTGATTTGTTGCGTCCTTGCAACACGTCGGTAAAATTGCACCCCGTGATCGCTCCCGCAGCCAGTTTGGCGCGTCTGGAGCCGGATTTAGAGGCCCGACGCGCATTTTTGCGCGATTTGACGCGTACTTTTCGCACTTCGGCAGACGGGTGGGTTCCCCGGCCGTACAAAAGAATGTTTGTAGGAAGAATGGGTTAGCTGGCACGCCCACAGTGGGACTTTGAATTAGCCGTCAATGTGGCAGTGGCCGATTTGTTTGATTCTGAATTCGTCTTGCAGATGACATCAGACCGTTACCGCAGTGTAATTTACTTGTAACGTCAATATTTTGCGTCAACGTCACGGCGCCGTCTCGGGGTCACGGAACTAACAAGACGAATTTCAGAAAAATTTTCGCCGTTGCAGCCGCTCCGCGCGATGGTTAACGTTCCTGAACACTTTCGGTCTTCGAAAGCCCTCACAGTTCGGTGCAAGCGACACTCATTGAGGAATGAGGCGGGTATGTCTGTCTTCAATGCCGGGCGATCCTGCGTCATCCTTGCTCGCGTGTCCACGCCGGACTGCCGACGACGTGACGGCCAACGACGTAACTGCCGAGGACTTTCGCAACGGGAGGAAATGCAGACGTGGCAATGGCCTGACGGCGCATAAAAGGCTGATAGCCAATCGCGCCTTCGGGAAACGTCATTCGGGACCATCGAAACTGGGAGCGATGGAGAGGTGGGGCAATGCTGACTGCAATCCTTGTTCTCGAACTAGCGACCACAATAGCCTGCCCTGACTGTTCGTCTGCGCCCCTGCGGCAAGCGGCGCTGCATCGCGTCGGCGGCGTTACTGTGCGACCCAGCGGATAGCTCGTCCGCTTTCTGCCGTCCGCCTCGTTCGGCCTTCGGCTCTCTCGCTTCACATCATTCGTTAGTCAGTGCGTTGCGTCCCCCGGTAACGGGCAGGGCGGATTGCGCCCTCGCCTCACTGTGGAAATGACCCATGCTCCAACAAATGCAGCACACCGACATGAACCCCAATCAGGATCTTTGGCAGCGCATCAAACAACAACTGCGCGTCGAACTGGGCGAAGACGTTTTCAATAGCTGGTTCGGCCGCATGGAATTCGAGGCAGTCGACGGTAACGCGGTGCGGCTTTCGGTGCCGACGCGCTTCCTGCGCAAGTGGATTCAGTCTCACTATGCCGACCGCGTGCTGGCGCAGTGGCAGGTCGAGCTGCCGGAGATCATGCGCCTGGAACTGAGCGTCCGCTCCGCCACCGTTCGCCTGCCGACCCCGAAAGTGAAACTTGTCGAACCGCAGGCCCTGCCGCGCGAGACACGCGACGCACCACACATGAACGGCGAACCGCGCCCCAGTGTGCCGTATCTGTCGGTACACGACGCGCTTGGCGGCTCGCCGCTCGATCCGCGTCTGACATTCGAAACCTTCGTCGTCGGGCGCTCAAATACGCTGGCGCATGCCGCGGCCAAGCAGATCGCGATCAGCCGGCGCGGCGACGCGCTGATGTTCAATCCGCTCTACATCCATGCCGGCGTCGGACTCGGCAAAACCCATTTGCTGCAGGCCATTACCTGGGCGGGCAACAGCGGCGACCGCAAGGTGCTGTATCTCACCGCCGAGCGCTTCATGTATGGCTTTGTCTCGGCACTCAAGAGCCAGACGACGCTGGCCTTCAAGGAAGCGCTGCGCGCCATCGACGTTCTGGTGATCGACGACCTGCAATTCCTGCAGGGCCGTTCGACCCAGCACGAGTTCTGCCACACTATCAACGCACTGATCGACGCCGGGCGACAGGTGGTGATCGCCAGCGACCGTCCGCCCGCGGACCTTGAGAGTCTCGACGACCGCGTGCGCTCGCGGCTCGCCGGCGGCCTCGTTGTCGAAGTCGGCTCGCTCGGCGAGGAGCTGCGCCTTGAAATCCTCAAGAGCCGCGTCGCGGCCGCGCGCCATTATCATCCGGGCTTTGAAGTGCCGACGCCGGTGCTGGCGTTCATCGCCAGGTCGGTGACGCATAACGGCCGCGATCTGGAAGGCGCCGTCAACCGCCTCCTGGCCCACAACAAGCTGACCGGACAACCGGTCACGCTGGAAATGGCCGAGCGCGAAATGCGCGACCTGATCCGCCCGGCCGAGCCGAAGCGCGTGCGCATCGAGGACATTCAGCGCGTCGTCGCGCGCCAGTACAACGTCAGCCGCTCGGACTTATTGTCGTCGCGGCGCACCGCCAACGTGGTGCGCCCGCGGCAGGTGGCGATGTATCTGTCCAAGATCCTCACCCTTCGCTCGCTGCCGGAAATCGGCCGCAGGTTCGGTGGCCGCGATCACACCACCGTCCTGCACGCTGTCCGCAAGATCGAGGCGCTGACCGGCAACGACGCCACCTTTGCCGAGGAGATCGAGGGGCTCAAGCGCCAGCTCCAGGATTAGGACCAGTTCCGGGGCCGCCATCGCGGCCCTGAAGCGGCGCGGCAGCCCCTATTTAAAGCCAGCCCCTGTTGAAAGGCATGGAAAACGGGCGGATGGGGGCCGGCTTGGACTTGCCGAAACCGGCTGTCCGCGCCACGTTTGGGCTCTGGTTAGAGCGTGATCCCGAAAAGTGAATACCGGTTTTCGGACAAGATCATGCTCCCTCAAACAAGCGACTGCGGATGACGCTGCGAAGTGCGTCATCGGCTGGAGCGGACGGGTTGCGCGATGAAAGTCACCGTAGAGCGGTCGGAATTATTGAAATCGCTGGGGCACGTGCATCGCGTGGTCGAGCGCCGCAATACCATTCCGATCCTGGCCAACGTGCTCATTCGCGCCGACCGCGCCAAGCTCAGCCTGAAGGCGACCGATCTCGATGTCGAAGTGACCGACACGATCGCCGCCGAGGTCGGGCCCGCCGGTTCGACCACGGTTCCGGCGCACATGTTCTTCGACATCGTCCGCAAGCTCCCTGAGGGCGCCCAGGTCGTGCTGGAATTGTCCGGCGAACGCGCCGCTCTCGCCATCCGCGCCGGCCGCTCGCGCTTCACGCTGCAGACCTTGCCGGAAAGCGACTTTCCGGATCTCGCGCCCGGCGAGATGACGCACAAATTCACGCTGAAGGCCGGCGAGCTCAAGCGGCTGATCGACAAGACCCAGTTTGCCATCTCGACCGAGGAAACCCGCTATTACCTCAACGGCATCTATCTGCACGCGGCCGGCACCGGCAAGGCGCACACCTTGCGGGCGGTCGCGACCGATGGCCATCGCCTGGCGCAGATGGAGCTAGAACTGCCGAAAGGCGCGGAGGGCATGCCGGGCATCATCGTACCGCGCAAGACGGTGGGCGAGGTGCAGCGGCTGCTCGAAGACAACGAGGCCGAGGTTCTGATCGAACTGTCACCCGGAAAAATCCGCTTCACGGTCGGCGACGTGGTGCTGACGTCGAAATTGATCGATGGCACGTTTCCGGATTATGGGCGCGTCATCCCGGCCGCCAACGACAAGGAACTGGTGGTCGACAAGAAGGAATTTGAAGCCGCGGTCGACCGCGTCTCGACGGTGTCGAGCGAGCGCGGCCGCGCCGTCAAATTGTCGGTCACCGGCGGCAAGCTGTCGTTGTCGGTGACCAATCCGGACTCCGGCAGCGCCAACGAGGAACTCGAAGTCGAATACGAGTCCGATCCGATCGATATCGGCTTCAACTCGCGCTATCTGCTCGACATCGCCGCGCAGATCGAGAGCGAAGCCGCCGTGCTCAAGCTCGCCGATCCGGGCTCGCCCACGCTCATTCAGGACAAAGAGTCCAAGGGCGCCCTCTACGTGCTGATGCCGATGCGGGTGTAGGCGTCCTCTCGTCATTGCGAGCGCAGCGAAGCAATCCAGCTCGGCGGCGCCGCCTGGATTGCCTCGTCGCTTCGCTCCTCGCAATGACGGATCGGCTGGTCGTTAAAGACAGTTTGCCATGACCGCTGCTTTGGTGCGTCGGCTCACGCTGACCAATTTCCGCAATTATCACTCGGCCTCACTCGAGGCCGGCGCCAGCATCATGGTGCTGGTCGGGCCGAACGGCGCCGGCAAAACCAACCTGATCGAAGCGATATCCTTTCTGGCCCCCGGCCGCGGCCTGCGCCGCGCCACGCTTGACGAGGTGGCCTTCGGTGAAGGCGACGGCTCCTGGGCGGCGTCAGCCGAGATCGAGGGCGCGCTCGGACTGGCGACGCTCGGCACCGGCATCGAGCGGCCGCTCGGCGAGGACACGACATCGTCGCGCAAATTCCGCATCGACCGCGAGCCGGCGCCATCGGCGGCCGCCTTCGCCGATCATCTGCGCGTCGTCTGGCTCATTCCCGCGATGGATGGCCTGTTTGCCGGTGCGCCATCGGAGCGCAGGCGCTTCCTGGATCGCATGGCGCTCGCGGTCGACGCCGAACACGGCAGCCGCATCAACGCGCTGGAGCGGGCGCTGCGCTCGCGCAACCGGCTTCTGGAGGATCCGCAACCCGATGCGCACTGGCTCGATGCCGTCGAGCACGAGACCGCAGAGCTTGCGGTCGCGGTCGCGGGACTGCGGGTCGAAACCGTGCGCCGCCTCGACGCCGTACTGAGAAGCCGCAAGGACGCGGCTTTTCCGCCGGCGGATATCGCGCTCGACGGCTGGATGGAAAAACTGATCCCTTCGCATCCCGCCGGCGAAATCGAGGAGCGCTATCGCACCGTGCTGCGCGACAATCGTCCCCGCGACGCCGCCGCCGGCCGCACGCTCGACGGCCCGCATCTCACCGATCTCGCGGTGAGCTATGCGGCCAAAGGCATTGCCGCCGCCGATGCCTCGACCGGCGAACAGAAGGCCCTGCTGATCGGCCTGGTGCTCGCCCACGCCCGGCTCATTGCCGAGATGAGCGGCTTCGCACCGGTATTGCTGCTCGACGAGGTGGTGGCGCATCTCGACCCGTCGCGACGCGCCGCATTGCAGACGGAGCTTGCCGCGCTGGGCGCACAAGTGTGGATGACCGGCGCCGACCCGACATTGTTCGCCGAAATTTCCGGCGATGCGAAATTTGTCGATGTCCATTCCGGTCGCCTGACGGCGCAAGTCGGGCGGAACTGAGTTCACAGCAAAAAGTTTCGCCAAGTTCCTTCGGGCTGAGTCTTTTGCAAGGCAGTTATGGCTCTTGGCAGTCCGGGAACCAGAGTGCGAGCAGCCCTTTTAACCTCAGGCAGAACAGGCTTGCAGGAGCAAGGGCCCAGGACGATAGCGGAAAGACGATAGCGGAAAGGCGATGGCGGAACCGGTAAAAGATACGATTCTCTTGCATCTGTTCGAGTTGATCGAACGGCTGCACCAGGATTTGGACAAGGTGGAGCTTTGGCTCGGGGCGCTGGGCTGCTTCCAAAAGCCAGTGCCGGACTACCAGCCGAGCGAGCGCTATCTTCTGCCTTCCGAGCAACGGAAAACGACACAACGCGGCGCCAGCCCGAAGTAGCGCCAAGCAAACACATCCCCTCGGCCCGCGTAACCGTTCGCGGATTTTTGGGCGTCCGCGACGCCGGATTCGCCTGTCCTGAACGGTCTCCCCGATACCGCTGCAAAGCCCATCAAAAGAGGCCGCGAAATCGGCCGTTTTGTGCGCCGCCAAAACCTTGAAAAATGCCGATTTAACAATACCTTAATGGGTGCCGATTTGGCCTGTACGCAGCGCCGTTTTGGTGTACAAGAAAGACTGATTCTCCAACCGCAATTTTGCCGCTCTCGAAAGCCCCATGCATGGCCGAACCTGCCCTGAAACCCGCAGCGACCGATCCTTCCGATTACGACGCGGAATCGATCAAGGTCCTCAAGGGGCTTGATGCCGTTCGCAAGCGGCCCGGCATGTATATCGGCGACACCGACGACGGTTCCGGCCTGCACCACATGGTGTACGAGGTCGTCGATAACGCGATCGACGAAGCGCTCGCGGGCTACGCCAAGTCGGTCGTCGTCACGCTCAATCCCGACGGTTCCTGCACGGTGCGCGACGACGGCCGCGGCATTCCGACCGACATTCACAAGGGCGAAGGCGTGTCCGCCGCCGAGGTCATCATGACCCAGCTGCACGCCGGCGGAAAATTCGACCAGAACGCCTACAAGGTATCGGGCGGACTGCACGGCGTCGGCGTGTCCGTGGTCAACGCGCTGTCATCGTGGCTCAAGCTCACCATATGGCGCGACGGCCACGAGCACGTCATGGAATTCCGCGACGGCGAAGCGGTCGCGCCGCTCGCCGTGGTGGGCGCCGCGCTCGACAAGCGCGGCACCGAGGTGACGTTCCTGCCGTCGAAGCAGACCTTCACGATGACCGAGTTCGACTTCGCCACGCTGGAACACCGGCTGCGCGAACTCGCGTTCCTCAATTCCGGCGTCACCATCGTGCTGTCCGACATGCGCCATGCGGTCGAGAAGCGCGAGGAATTATTCTACGAGGGTGGCGTCGAGGCGTTCGTCAAATATCTCGACCGCAACAAGACGCCGCTCATCGAAAATCCGATCGTGATGAACGCGGAACGCGACGGCATCGTCGTCGACTGCGCGCTGTGGTGGAATGACGGCTACCACGAGACGGTGCTGTGCTTCACCAACAACATCCCGCAGCGCGATGGCGGCACGCATCTCGCCGGCTTCCGCGGCGCGCTCACGCGCCAGGTGGTCGCCTACGCGGATTCCGGCGGTGGCGCCCGCAAGGAAAAAGTCGCACTGACCGGTGACGACTGCCGCGAGGGCCTGACCGCGGTGCTGTCCGTCAAGGTCGCCGATCCGAAGTTCTCCTCGCAGACCAAGGACAAGCTCGTCTCCTCCGAGGTGCGTCCGGTGGTCGAGGGCGTCATCAACGACATGCTCAAGGCCTGGTTCGAGGAACACCCCGGCGAAGCCAAGATCATCGTCGGCAAGGTGATCCAGGCCGCCGCCGCGCGCGAGGCCGCCCGCAAGGCGCGCGAGATGACGCGCAAGAGCGCGCTCGGCATCACCTCGCTGCCCGGTAAGCTCGCCGACTGCCAGGAGCGGGACCCGGCCAAATCCGAATTGTTCATCGTCGAGGGCGATTCCGCCGGCGGCTCGGCCAAGCAGGGCCGCAACCGCGCCTTCCAGGCGGTGCTGCCGTTGCGCGGAAAGATTCTCAACGTCGAACGCGCCCGCATGGACAAGATGCTGTCGTCCGAACAGATCGGCACGCTGATCACCGCGCTCGGCACCGGCATCGGCACCGACGAATTCGCCATCGACAAGCTGCGCTACCACAAGGTCATCATCATGACGGACGCCGACGTCGACGGCGCCCATATCCGCACGCTGCTGCTGACCTTCTTCTACCGGCAGATGCGCGACATCATCGACGGCGGCTATCTCTACATCGCGCAGCCGCCGCTCTACAAAGTCTCGCACGGCAGGTCCGAGCAATATCTGAAAGACGAACGCTCGCTCGAGGATTATCTGATCGACGCCGGCCTGGAAGATGCCACGCTGCACCTGTCGTCGGGCGAAGTCCTGGCCGGCAACGATCTGCGCAAGCTCGTCGAAGATTCCCGCGCCGTGCGCAATCTGCTCAATGGTCTGCATAGCCGCTACAATCGGCGCGTGGTGGAGCAGGCGGTCATCTTGAGCGTGCTCAACCGCGATATTTTCGGCGATCCGCAGAAGGCCGTCGCCGCCGTCCCCTACATCGCCAAGCGGCTCGATGCCCTCTCGGAGGAAACCGAGCGCGGCTGGCAGGGCGAGTTCACCGAGGGAGCGGGTTTCACGTTCGAACGCACGGTGCGCGGCGTCAAGGAAGTGGCGGTGCTCGATCACGCGCTGCTGGGCTCCGCCGACGCCCGCAAGCTCGACGAGTTTGCGCCCTCGCTGCAAAAGGTGTTTCCGCGGCCGACGCCGCCGGCGATCCTGCGGCGCAAGGACGACGATACGCCGATCCACGGCCCGGTCAGCCTGTTCGAGGCCGTCACCAACGCCGGCAAGAAGGGCGTGGCGCTGCAGCGCTACAAGGGCCTCGGCGAAATGAATCCCGGCCAGCTCTGGGAGACAACGCTCGACGTCAATGCGCGCACGATGCTGCAAGTCAGCGTCAAGGAAATCGACGAGGCCAACACCATCTTCGACGAACTGATGGGCGACAAGGTCGAACCCCGCCGCGAGTTCATCGAGGAGCACGCGCTGTCGGCCAGCGTGGATGTGTAGGCGACAGCATCGGCCGCCGTGTCTGGTCACGCCGCCGCGGCGCAGACGGAATTGGCCAATGTCTGCTTTTTACTAGGTACCGTGACAGCGACGTCAAGAACCGCCGCGATGTGCCAGGAGCGGACGTGATACGAGACTCGGCTGCCTCAACAGAGAACAAGCCGCCATCGACGGAGGCTTGTTCGCTGAGCCTGCGGATCAGTTTGGCAATCGTTGCCATATGATTCGACCAATAATGGTATTTCCAGCACCGTTGGGGTTCGGCATAGGTTTGGTCTCAATGATTAATTGGGTTTGCCGATCGCTCCCAATGACCGTTTGAAACGACCGCTCCTCTTCGTCAACGCTACGCCCTTCGTCCCAGCTCATGTCAAACGTATCCGGACCCACTGGTCCCTCGTGCCGGACATACTTTACCCGGACGAACAACGATTCCCCATCGATCCGGTATGTTCCCCCGTAATCGATTGCTTCTCCTGTTTCCGACGCCAGTACATTCGCGACGTCATCCCACATCGACAGCACGGGTACAGGTTTATAAGATTGGACGTGCGCATTGAAGCGACCATCAGGCCGTACCTGCATAGCGCCCGTTGGGTTGGGCCCATACACATCGTGGCGCTCCTTCGAAATAATATCCTCTGTATATAACGCGCGAATATTCCAGGCCCCGGCCAGTGGGCTGATTTCGTCGGCTGAGGCGACGGTAAGCGTTAGTCTGAAAGCAATCGCCACTGCGGCTATCATTCTGTAGGCTATCGACATAACGACCTCCTGCTCTGCGAAGCTGCAGGCAATCCATAGGTCCTTGAATTGGGGCCCGTCCTTGCCGTATCCTCCGGCAAATCTCCGGATATGCTTGTTTTCTCGTGCAGAAGCGGACTGGGGCGGCCGCCATTGGTATACCGTTTTGCCGAGTTTTCGCTCGACCCGAGCCGTCGCGAGTTATGCCGGGACGGAGCTCCGATAGCCGTCGAACCCCTCGTTTTCGACCTGCTGCACTTCCTTATCCAACACCGCGATCACGTCGTCAGCAAAGACGAGATAATTGCAGGTGTTTGGAATGGCCGGATCGTATCTGAATCAACCCTGACGAGCCGAATAAATGCCGCGAGACAAGCCATAGGTGATGACGGACAGCATCAACGCTTCATCAAAACACTGCCTAGAAGGGGCTTCCGGTTTGTCGGCGAAACTCGTGAGGCAAAAATCTCTGAACGGCGGGCCATTGATGACAATGAACCGTCAGCGCACGTCGCCTCCCAAGCGGTAAGCTTCTGCAAAACCAAAGATGGTTTTAACCTTGCAGTTGCGAGTGTTGGGTCCGGGCCACCCTTGGTAAGGGCATCGCATTGGGCGACAAGTGCCGATTACGACTGGAACAATCTGTCGACTGGACCATTACTGCAACATCTCGCGAATTGTTTTCGCGTAATCCGTTATGACGGCCGAGGCATGGGTCTCTCCGACCGCATGGTCCCAGAGATTTCTTTCGCGACCATGCTTGACGACCTGGAAGCCGTAGTTGAATCAATGCGGCTCGACCGGTTCGCATTGCTCGGCATCTCAGGGGGCGCCGCGACGTCGATTTCATATGCAGCCAAGCATCCAGATCGTGTGTCGAAGCTGGTCATTATTGGCGGCTACGCGCGCGGACGGAATAAACGAGGTTCACCGCAGGATGCGGAGGAAGCGAAGGCATTCCTGACAATGCTGAGAAGTGGCTGGGGCAACGAGCATTCGGTCTTCATGCGGGCCTTCTCATCGTTTTTTCTGCCTGGAGCGCCACCAGAACTAATCAAATCGTTTATCGATTTTCAGCGCGTCTCAACGACGGGCAAGAATGCCGTTAAATTAAGAACGGCTGTCGACGACATCGATGTGTATCGCCTCCTGACAAAGGTCTCGGTGCCAACGATTGTGTTTCACTGTATTCATGATAACCTTGTGCCATTCGGTCAAGGTCAACAGTTGGCTGCGGGCATCCCTAACGCAAAATTTGTCAGTTTAGCGAGCGCCAATCACGCGGTTCTGCCGGACGAGCCCGCATGGCCTAATTTTCTGAAAGAGTTAAATACGTTTTTGGAAGACATGGTCTGAAAGACGTGCCGCCCACAGGAGAGTCCGGGTGTGTGCCTGCTATGGGCTTCATTAAAGCACTTGGGCGTTTGATGGCGGCAGCTGAAGTCCGATCTGGGTTATTTGCGTCGGCATTGCCCTACTCCGCCATCCCCGTTCCATCCCCGATCCGGAACGTCAGCTCGTTGCGGTCGCCGTGGCGGCGGTATTCGACTTTTTCCATCAGGGTGCGCAGCAGGTGGATGCCGAGGCCGCCGATCCTGCGCTCGGCAATCGGCGCGTGGATATCGGCTGCCGGCTGCGCCAGCGGGTCGAACGGCGCGCCGTCGTCGCTGACCAGCGCCGTCAAGGTGCCGGCCCGGTGTTCGATCCGCACTGCGATGGAATGGCGCCCGCCCTCCGGAAAGCCGTAGGACACGGCGTTGGTCAGGGTCTCGTCCAGCGCCAGGGTGAACTTGCGGGCGATGGCCTCCGCGACGCCGCGGCGGCGGCAGAATGCCTCGACCTGCTCGGTCGCGCGCGAGACCGCCGACACGTCATTGTCGACGGCGATGGACAGGCTGTCGTCGCTCACAGGCCTATGTCACCCCTTCGGCCTTTTCGGGCCGCCAGACAACAACGCGCCTAAAGCCCCGCTTTCGTCAATGCTCGAAGCCCAGGTCGATGCACTGCATCGCGCCATGGACCCTGGTCGCAAGCCGGGTGGCCTGGCGGCGGATCATGATGACACCGAGCCGGGTCAGCTGCGAGGCGTCGGCCAACAGCTCGTCGCGGCTCGGCGCTGCGGCGCTGGTGACCAGCGGCTTGCCTTCGTACTCGGTCTGCACATCGAGCCAATACTCGTCGAACATCATGGTCACGCGCGCGGTCTTGCCGGGCGCGATCAGGAGCTCGAGGCTTTCGGCGGTCTCGATCAGGGCGCGCACCACGCGCTCGATGACATCGCGCCGTGCCCCCCACACCGCGCCCTGATGCTCGGCGAAGTCCTCGAGCTTGGTCAGCGGATCGGCGCCGGGCGTGTAATCGATCGAGGCAGTTTGTTTGACGCCGATGCGAAACACGAGATTGAGCACGAGCGCGCCGATCAGCCCGATCACCAGCGGCGAACTCACGGCGGGCTGCAGCAGCGACGGCGCCGCCGCATAAAAGCTCGGGAAAATGAAGCGACTCAATGACAGCAGCAGCGCGATACCGATTACCAGCGTGCGGCGCGCATCCATCAGGCGGCTCGTCATCACCTGCATGGCGCTGACATTGATGAAGCACGACGAGAACAGCAGCGCCGCCCCCATCACCGGGCGCGGAATGGCGATCAGCACATCGTGCACCGGCGGCAGAAATGCGATGACGATGAACAGCGCGCCGGTGGCGAGACCGACGATGCGTGACGTCACCCCCGCGGCCGCCGAGGCGCCGACCGAGCCCGACGTGGTGCCGATAGCCGGCGCGCCGAGCAGGCCGGACAGCAGCGTCGCCAGCCCGTTGGCGGCAAGCCCGCCGCGGATCACGTGCATATCGGGACGCAGCCACTTGGCGTCGTTGATCTTCTGCACCGTCGTCAGATCGCCGATGGCGCGCAGCGACGACGCGATCGCCGCCACCGCGAATGGCACCATCATGTTGGCGGCGAAGGCCGGCCAGCCGAGATCGGATGCCGGAAAGGCAATGAGATCGGCGCCGGACGGCCGCAACGCCGCAAGCGGCGTGAAACCGAGCGCCAGCGCCGCGACGTACCCGCCGCCGAGCCCGATCAGAACCGTATAGATGCGCCAGCCGGCGGAGCCCCAGACGTGCAGCCCCACCATCACCGCGATGCAGCCGATGCCGAGGAGCGCCGGCAGCGCCATGTGGCCGCTCATCGTTTCCGAGGCGTCGGTCACGCCGGTAATCTGGTTGAAGCCGACCACCGCCAGCGTGAACCCGCTCATCAGCATGGCGAAACCGGCAATCTCGGTCGGCAGATAGGGCCGCAGCCATCGCACCAGCCGGCTCAGCACCAGTTGCACCAGCCCGGCAAACATGGTCATGCCGGCGACCAGCGGCAGCCCGCCCTGCCGCGCCGCTAGGATGCTGACCGAAAAGTAAACGCCGGAGAACGACGCCGGCATCAGGTAGCCGGAACCGAAATCGCGCAGATTGAGACACGACAGGATCGTGCCGACGCCGAGCGCCAGCATGCAAACGGACGTCATATGCAGCGTCGCCTCGTGCGACGCATGCGCCGCGTCGAGAATGAGCGTCGGCATGAACAGCCCGACCGTGGTGGCGATCAGGATGTGCTGGATTGCCGCCACGACGGTGACGTATGCTGGCGGCCGGTCGCCGACCCCGTAGACGATCTCCTTGGGCTTGACCGGCGGCCGCGGTTTCCTGACCTTCTCGTCCTCGGGGATATCGCGCCACAGTTCGATGAGTTGCGATAACCAGGCCACGCCGCGCCCTCCCGGCCGCCCAGGCGGCCCGTCGGCTTCGGTACTGCGGTAGGAAGTTTGCAAGTTTCTCAACAGATAATGCCGGACCGTCATCGTGATTAAGACGTGGTGAACTATTCGATCCGCGTGACGGACCGGACGGAGCGGCAATGGAAATCACCGAGGGCCGGATCGGCGAGGCAACGACGCTGCGCGTGGTCGGGCGCATCGACGGCTCCGTATCAAAGCTTCTGGAGCAGAAAGTCGCCGCCGTGATCGCCGTCGACCGCTTCATCGTCATCGACCTGGCGGAGATGAGCTACGTTTCGAGCGCGGGGTTGCGCTCCTTCGTCACGCTCGCCAAACACGCCCAGAGCAGGAGCCAGCCCGTTTCGCTGTGCGGCGTACGCGACGAAATCGCCGAGATATTCGAGATCAGCGGCCTGCTGAGCCTGTTCGCCGTGCACGACACCGTGGAGGCCGCGATCGCCGCGCTGCCGCGGTAATCTCCAGATCGCTTGTCCGTCGCCATGCTTGAACGCAAGACGTTGCGCCAGACGACGCTCGCAGGATTCCTCGAACCTGCCGACGCACGGCCGCGCAGTCTCGGGGCATGGATCGTTCTCAACATCATCGTCCTTGCGGCCTACAGCGTCGCCGGCCTTGTGGTGGTGCTGTTCGGCATCGGGCCGGCCAAGATCAGCCCGATCTATCCGCCGGCCGGGATCGCGGTGGCGGCGACGCTCCTGCTCGGGCCGCGCATCCTGCCCGCTGTCTTCCTCGGACAGTTCTGCAACGGGTTTCCGCTGCTGTCGCTGCCGCAGACGACGGTGGCGACGTATGCGCTCGCCAACAGCGGCACCGGCGTCGGCAGCATCCTGGAAGCGCTGATCGCGCTCGGGATGCTGCGGGCGCTTGCCGGCACGTGGCATCCGTTCGATCGCGCCCGCAATGTGGTGGTCTTCCTGGTCGGCTCCTGCCTGTTGGCGGCTTTTGTCGGCGGCACGATCGGCACGCTGTCGCTATGGGCCTTCGGCTTCGTGCCCAACGATGAACTGAACGAAACCTTCGTGACGTTCATGCTCGCCGACACGGCCGGCATCGCGGTATTCGGCGCGCTGATCCTCGCCTGGTACCGCGAGCCGCGGCTGAATCTCTCCATCCTCGCGCACGCGTGCTTCATTCTGCTCGTCGTCGCCGCCATCGCGTCGGTTGAAACCTGGCTGCGCTATCCGATCGACTATTTGTATCTGCCGCTGTTGCTGTTCGCCGGATTCCGGGCCGGCCCGCGCGGCGTGACGCTTGCCGCCGCCGCCATCACCATCGCGGCCATTCACGTCACCGTCGCGGGCGTCGGTCCGTTCGTCGGCAAGACCGATGCCGAGTTTATTCTGCTGCTCGAAGTGTTCGTGGCGGTGATCACGTTCACCGGTCTGCTGGTGGTCGCAGTGCGCGCGCAGCAGCTCGAAGCCGAAGCGGCGCTGCAGGCCTATAACGCGATGCTGGAGCAGCGCGTCAATGAACGGACCGCCGAGGTCGCCGAAAAAAACCGCCTGCTCGAAGAGAAGCAGGCGCGCATCGACGAAGACCTGCACACCGCGCGGATTCTCCAGGAGTCCATCCTGCCGACCGATTTTTCGGCGTATGCCGGCACCGGCATCGCCGCGTCGATGCGGCCGGCGCTCGAAGTCGGCGGCGATTTCTACGATGTCTTTCCGTTACGCGATGGGCGCCTGGGCCTTGTGATCGCCGATGTCTCCGGCAAGGGCATGGCGGCGGCGTTTTTCATGGCGGTGACGCGCACCCTGCTGCGGGGCACGGCGCTGGCCGGCGGGTCGCTTGCCGAGTGCGTAACTCACGTGAACCGCACGCTGTGCCGGGAAAATCCAATCGACATGTTCGTCACCGCGCTCTACGCCGAGCTCGATGAGGCCTCGGGCGCGGTCAATTTCGTCAACGCGGGACACTGCGAGCCCATCGTCACCGCCCCGAACGGCACCGCGCGCCTGATCCGGCGCTCTGGCAATCCACCGCTCGGCGTTCTCCAGGACCGCGTCTTCGCCGAACACAACTTCACGCTTCTGCCCGGCGAAATGCTCTTCCTCTACACCGACGGCGTCACCGAGGCGTCCAATCGCGCAGGCGAATTCTTTCGTATTCAGCGTCTGATGGATATCGCGCAACGCTTTGCCGACCGGCCGCCCCACGACTTGATGCTGGCCGTCACCGACAGCGTCGACCGCTTCTCGATCGGCACCGTGCAAGCCGACGACATCACCTGCCTGGTGGTTCGGCGCAATCTCGCGGCATGACGCCGCCATAATTGGAAAGGCTTGTACTTTCCATACCTTAGCAGAATGATTTGCATCATGGCAGCAATGCCACAATTTTTGCGCCCGCGAATCAAACAAAGACAAAAATAAAAAACGCGCCGCTTCAGACAGATAACGGATGCCGGCGGAATTTGTTGGTACTAGGCAGCATGGCGAACTAAAAGACCTCATCCTGCTCGTCCAAGGGACGTCAACCGGTGACGGCCGATTGATGCGGGCGGGAGCGGTGCCCGGGGTGGAGCTCGTAACTCCATCCGCGGGCGGTTCGGAAACTCGCCCGGCCTGCCACGACGCAGGTCTGCCAGGAGCTGGCTGCCCGGGTGGCGGACGGAGTGATCCGTTGGCGCTGCCATGAAGCGCGGGACCGGACTGAGCCGAGGATAAAATCTCGGCAAGAGCCGCGGTAGAGCGCCGGAAGGCGAGCGCGTCCGCCAAAAGCGGCGCGCGCCGCGACCCCGCCCGGGCGGCAACGCCCGGATTGCGTGGAGCGGCCTCTGGTACGCGCCTTTCGGCGCTCCGCCTCCCCTTATGGGAGGCCCGTTCGTGCACATCATTGGCAAAGCTCGGGGCGCCAGAAAAAGCGCAGCGCGAGAACGGGAGAACTCGTCGTTGGCTCCTCGCAATGACGATTTAAAACAGATCGAAATACTCGTTATGCTCCCAGGCCGTCACCTCGCCGCTCGCCGTGTCTTCGGCTTCGGCCTTGAAGCGCGCGAATTCGGCTTCCTTCAGCCTCACGAAATAATCGACAAACGCTTCGCCGAAGCCTTGGCGAAGCACGTCGCTCCTGCGCAGGGCCGCGAGCGCCTCGCCCAGGTTCTTCGGCAGCATCGGCGCCTCGGTTTCGTAGGGCGTGTCAGCCGAAGGCCCGGGATCGCGCTTGTTGGCGATACCGTCGAGGCCCGCATGGATCTGCGATGCCATGTAGAGATACGGATTGGCGGCCGGCTCGCCGACGCGGTTTTCCAGATGCGTCGATGGCTCGCCGGGCTCGCCGAGCAGCCGCACCATGACGCCGCGATTGTCGCGCGCCCAGATTACGCGGTCGGGCGCGAGCGCATAGGCGCGGTAGCGCTTGTAGCCGTTGACCGTCGGCGTGGTGAAGGCAGCCGCCGCGGGCGCATGCGCCAGCAGGCCACCGAGGAAATGCAGGCCGAGCGCCGACAGGCCTTCGCGCTCCTGGCCCACGAAGGCGTTGAGCTTACGAGCGCGGTCGATCAGCGACATGTGCAGGTGCCAGCCGGAGGAAAAAATATTCGGCAGGCCCGGGCGGCACATGAAGCTTGCCAACAGACCGTGACGCCGCGCGATCTGTTTGGTGGCGGCGCGAAACAGGATCATCGTGTCGGCAGCGTCCAGACCGGACTGCGGCCGGAAGGTGAATTCGCACTGGCTCGGGCCGAGCTCGATCTCCAGCGAGCGCAGCGGCAGGCCGAGCGCCGCGATGCCGCGGCGGATTGGCGCCAGCGCCGCATCGAGCTGATCGTAGCGGCTCTCGGTCAGATACTGATAGCCCTGGTTGAGCAGGCTGACCTCGGGCGCGACTGGCGGCCACGTGGCTTCGGCCGGCAGCAGCCGCGGGTTCTCCAGCCGGAACAGATGAAACTCGACTTCAAGCCCGGCGAGGACGTCAAATCCCGCTTTGCCAAGCCGCGCCAGCGCCTCGCGCAGCACCTGCCGGGTCGAGAACGGCACCGGCTTGCCGTTCGTGAAAAAGATATCGCACAGCACCCAGCCCGTATTCGGCGCACCGTCCTCACCAGACGGCCACGGCAGCACGCGAAACGTCGCGGGATCCGGCACCATGACGAAATCGCCGCCGCCCTGCATCTCCGGCATACCGAAGCCGCCGCCGGGCGTGAACACCGGCCACGCCGTTTTGTGCGCGGTGTCCTTGGCGAGCAGCGTCGTCGTCATGGTGACGCCGGATCGCATCAGCGCCGGCGCGTCCTCGGCCATCACGGTCTTGCCGCGCAGCACGCCGTGCTGGTCGGCGAACGCGAAGCGCACCAGTTCAAGCCGGTGTTTCTTGATCGCCTGCGCGGCCGCATTGGCGGCGCGCGTCTGCTCGTCGGTCCACAGACCGTGACGCTCGACGAAGGATTTGTGGGTGGAAACCGGACGCGACGCCATCAGGGTCAGTTCTCGTCAAGGGGAATGAGGCTTGTCATTGCGAGGAGCGAAGTGACGAAGCAATCCAGTCTTCGCCGCAGCACTGGATTGCTTCGCTATGCTCGCAATGACGAATCAATTCGCCCAGCTTTTTGTTTGCTGCCGCGCCGCATCGGTGCGCTGCCAGTAGCCCTGCCAGTCGGCCGCCGGACCGATGCCGTCGACGCAGGCCGGACCGGTGATCTTTCCGGCTTCGGCGGCGCCGAGCACCATCAGGGGCTTTGCACCTTTTCCAGAATCGTCGAGCGCCTGGCGCAACAGCCGGCGGTAGGCGCTGATCGCCTTGTCGGACGTGCCGAGATGCTCCTGCGTGCGGTCCTGGATCGCACCCATCGACTCGCAGGCCCACTGGTCATGGACGTTGATGTCGGTGCCCATGCCCGTGTAGGTCGTGTGCGCCTGTTCGTGCGCATCGAAGCCGTATTCGTTGCCTTTGTTCTTGCGCGGGACGTAGTCCGGCAGCTCATACAGTTCGAGACGCTGATTGCGCATCGTGTCCTTGTCGACCGGCCCGCCGAACGAGGTGAAGATCGCGTACCAGTAATGCTTGCTGTCGTCGATCGGCACGTGCCACTGCGAGATCGTCATCTCGCGGCTCATCGGAATGATGAAGGCGTTGGGAAAGATCAGGTTGGTGACCCGCACATGGGCGTTGCCGCCGCCGATCTCGCGCAATGTCGCCAGCCGGAAACCGTAATCCGTCGGCTCGATCTCGATGCGCGGGCGCGGAAACTCGCGCATGATCTGCGTCATCGGCATGTCCGAATCCTTGGACGTGTCGCGGAACATGCGGCCATAGGCTTTGTTCGGATCCTCGTCCTCGAAAAAGCGGTGCAGGAACGAGGTGTGCACCGGATCGATGCCGACTTCGAGCGACTGCAGCCAGTTGCAGTCGATCATTCCTTTGAACGCGAAAGTGTGCGTATCGGGCGCGACGAAGCAATCGAAGTCCGGAAACGCCGGCGGTTCGCCGGGGCCAAGATAAGCCCACAGGATGCCGCTCTTCTCGATCACCGGATAGGACTTCTGTTTGATATTGGCGCAAAGGTTGCTGTTGTCGGGCTCAGCCGGCGTTTGCAGGCATTGGCCGGCAACGTCGAACAGCCAACCGTGGAAGGCGCAGCGCAACCCGCCGTCCTCGAGCCGCCCATAGGCCAGATCGGTGCCGCGATGCGGGCAGTGCCGGCCGATCAGACCATAGCGGCCCTTGTCGTCCTTGAAGGCGACGAGGTCCTCGCCGAGCAGCCGCACCGGCTTGACGGGGCGGTTGCCGGCAAGCTCGTCGACCAGCGCCGCCGGTTGCCAATAGCGTCGCATCAACGCGCCCGCCGCGGTCCCCGGATCGGTGTGGGTGATGAGATCGTTCTGTTCGGAGCTGAGCATCTAAGGTACCTCGACAGTATCCATTCGTTTTCCGGGTGCAGCGCATCACGCAGTGGTGCGCTGCACTGCATCCGGGAAACAGTCATTGTAACGGTTAGGGCCGAGAGAGAACAACTCGGCTCAATGCCCCGGCAGGACCAGAACCTTCGGCTTCGCCGGCAGCGTCGCCCTCGACACCACGACGGTCGGCACTTCGGCGCGTTCGACATCGAAGTTTTCGCGCGCGCGATCGAGGAACCGCGCGAGCGTATATTGGTCGAAAAAGTGCATCGGGATGACGAGCTGCGGCTTCAACGCGGCCAGCACCTCCATCATGCCGTCGAGATCGAGCGTCAGCGAGCCGTCGACCGGCGCCATCACCACGTCGACGCGGCCGATATCGTCGAGCTGCTGTTTGGTCAGCGTATGATGCAGATGGCCGAGATGCGCGATGCAGAGGCTCGCCATCTCGAAAATGAAGATCGAGTTGCCGTATTTTTCCGTCGCGCCGCCGAAGCTGCGGATATTGGTCGGCACGTTGCGCACGCGCACGTCGCGATATTGCACATCCCAGATCGCTGGTTTGTCCGGACTGGGGCCCCAGCCGCGCAGCACATACTTGATCGCCGGGTCGGGATGATCGGTGTAGTGCGTGTCGTGCGCGTGGTTCATGGTGGCGATGTCGGGAATGATCGCCGGCCGCACATAGTCGTTGTAATCGGTAGCGACGCGCACGCCCTGCGGACTTTCGAGCAGGAACGTGGCGTGACCGATATAGCTGATGCGGGCCTGATCGGCGTTGAGTGCCGCGAGCCGAAACGCGGCAGGAACGACCGGCGGCCGCGCTTGGGCGACCAGCCCCGGACACGACCGCTCCACATCGGGCTTCGCCGCCGGCTGCGGCGCGGGCTGCGCGCCTGCAGCGGCTCCGAGCGCGGGCAGGATCAGCGCTGCAATCGCCAAGTTACGCAGCAGCCGTGCAATAGCGTCCATGCCTGGCTCCGTTCCGGATCGCTCGCCGCGCCCTATATGTCGGCAAGCTTGGCACGGACCGGGACCGCAAGACCAGAGCCGCCCGCTATCGCCGCAAGACTACGGAGTTCCACATTCGATGATCCTCCATCCGCACGTCCTGTTCGCCATTTTTTGGATCGCGTGGCTCGTGAGCTGGATCGCCGCAGCACTCTGGGCCAATCGCACGGAAAAGCGCGCGTTCACCTGGGACACACTCCCTTATCAGCTCACTATTTTTGCAGGCGCAGCGCTGATGACACCGTGGGTGGCACGGCGGCTGCACAAGCAGCCGCTCTGGCACGCGGGATATGCCGGCGGGATCGCATTGGCATTTTTGACGTTGGCGGGTCTTTTGTTCACGTGGTGGGCGCGCATTCACCTCGGCCGGCTATGGTCGGGCACGATCACCCGCAAGGAGGGTCATCGGGTGATCGACACGGGGCCATACGCCCTTGTGCGGCATCCGATCTATACGGGGTTGATCTTTGCGCTGTTCGCTACTGCTCTTGCACAGGCCTCGGTTGGCAGCCTGGCCGGCGCGGCGCTGATCGCATTCGGATTTTGGGTGAAGGCGCGGATCGAGGAGCGTTTTCTGACGGCGGAGCTCGGCGCCGAGGCCTACGGCGCCTACCGGCGCCGCGTGCCGATGCTCATTCCAGGACTGAAGATTTCACGCGGTCAGGAATCAAACACCTGACCCGGAGCGCATCAAGGATTCGAGGTGATCAGTCCCCGCTCGGTCACGACAACCCACTCGCCGTTCTGGCGCTTGATTTCGGCGACGCGGCCAAGGCCCGGCAGCATCCCGCCGGAAGCGACGAGGAACATGCTGCCATAACGCGTCTCGACCATGGCGCGGCCGTTGCGCACATTCTGTACGACCCAGTCACGCAGCACGGGAACCACAGGCGCCGGCTTGGCAGCCGGCGGTGGCGCGGCAATCGAGCCGGTGACTTCGGGCGCGGTCGCCTTCTTGCCGAACCGGTCGACGGCCTCGGAAATATGCGTGAGCTTGCCGGCTTGATCGGCCTGAGCGTGCTCCATGGTGTTGAAGCGGTCGGAAATCCTCGCAAACTGCGCGTTCGTGCTGCGGTTTTCGCTGTCGAGACTTGCCTTGAGCGAGGCGATTTCGGCGCGCTGCGACTTCAAGGCCTGCATCACGTCGCGCGATTCTGTGGTTTTCACGACGGTCGCCTGCGCGGCCGGCTGATGACTGAGGCCGAAGGCGGCGAGCGATCCGCCGAGCGCGCCAATTCCGGCCGCACCCGCAATCGTTGCCGCCAAGAGCGCGAAACGGAACGAGCGCTGTTGCGCACCCGGCCCGGCGGCCGCTCCACGCGGCGCCTCGTTTACCCGCTCGGCAAACCGCACCGGCAGTGCTGTGATGGTTTTGGCGGACGCGCCGCGAACCGGCGCGTCGTCAGCGTCGCTGCCGCCAAGCCGCGGCGACTCGATCATTGGCAACTGGTTACCGCCACCGCTTTCGGCGCTGGCCGGCGTTGCACCCTCGCCGGTCGCGGGCGACGCATTGGCGGCTGCGGGTTCGCTGTTTTCGCCCGTGGATTTGCCCTGATCCTGGTCGTGGCGGTCGTCCATGGCGGATCCTCCGGATTGCGCGGATTTTGGCGACCCTTCGTTAACCACCGAGCGTTAGCAATTCGTTACCGAAATGGGTAGTGTCCTAATTTCAATATCCTCGGGTCGCCTCAAGGAGGGTGAGAGCCCGACTCTTATCTTCCTTCAAGGCCCGTCGGGCATCAGGGTTTTGCTTCAAATAGCTCTCTGGCACTTCGACTACCCAATCCATGAATGTGCGTAGCATAGTCCTAAGTGCGTCAATCTTTTGCGCGTCAGTCATCTTATTTTCCTATTTAGACGTTCGTTCCACCAATTCTTCCAGCGACCATATCCGATCCGTCACGTTCGCCGCCATCGCTGGCGTAACGCGCAAGGTCTTATGCAGCCGAACGAGATTATAGTGCGCAAAGTGTAGGGACACCGTAGCCATCCGGCGTAGGCCGCGGGCATTGCAGTCGGGCGATTTTAGCGTTGCAGGAGCGTCGGATCGTCTTTGTTGATTTTGATCAGTTCGATCAGATTTTCGATTCCGAAGTCGGTGAACGCCATCACGGCATCCTCGCCAAGCCCACGGATCCAGATCACGCCGTCCTCAGTGTCCATTTCGCAGGCGACATCAAACAGCCAGTCTTCGCTTTCGCCGAGGTCCGCCGCGACGCGGTCGATGGTCGTGACGCGAGAGACTTTGTTGACGTGCATGATCAGGCCGCACGAGCGGAGATTGCCGGACTTTGTGTCGCCCAATGCCAGGGCAGCAGTTCATCAAGCCGATGCGCGGGATGGGTGGCGATGCGCGAGAGCACGTCGGCGAGCCAGACCTGCGGATCGACGCCATTCATTTTCGCCGTGATAATGAGACTGTACATGGCCGCAGCGCGCTGCCCGCCGCGATCGGACCCGCAGAACAGCCACGATTTTCTTCCCAGCGCGATGCCGCGCAGCCCTCGCTCGGCGGCGTTGTTCGAGAGACAAACGCGCCCATCCTCGAGGAACAAGGTGAAGGCCGGCCAGCGCTTGAGCATGTAATTGGCGGCCTTGACCAGATCATGCCCACGCGAGAGCCTGGCGGCCTGCTCGTGCATATAGACCCGGAGATTGTCGACCAGCGGTCGGCTCAAGTTTTGTCGGACCGCCCGACGCTCCTCAGGATTCTTGCCATTGATCGACCGCTCGATCTCGAACAGGGCGTCGATGCGACGAACGACCTCGATCGCGATCGGCGATAGAGGGATCTCCTTTTTGCCAGCGGCCCTGCGACGCGCGTTCTCGTCGAGATCTGCCATGGCGAAGAAGGGACGCCGCGCATGCACCCAGCACGCCGCTTCCCGGACTGGGCCGGGCTTGCGATCCGCCAGATAGAGCTTGTTGTAGCCGTCATAGGCGTCCGCCTGCAGGATGCCGGCATATCTCGCCAGATGCGCCTGCGGATGCTCGCCCCGGCGATCGCGCGAGTAGTAGAACATCGCCGCGGGCGGCCCGACGCCGCCGAAGGGCTTGTCGTCTCGAACATAAACCCAGCACCGCCCGGTATCGGTCTTGCCTTTGGCCAGAACCGGCACGGTCGTATCGTCGCCATGCAGGCGCTCGGCCGCCATCACATGAGTTTCCACAAGGCGAAGGAGCGGATCGAGCGCCGTGCAGACCGAGCCCACCGCGTCGGCCATGGTCGACAGCGCGATTGGCACGCCTTCCAGGGCATAACGCTCGGCCTGACGGTTCAAAGGCTGGTGCTGACCGAACTTCTCGAACGCAATCATCGCCAGCAGGCTCGCCCCCGCCCAGCCTCGCGCGATGACATGGAACGGCGCCGGCGCTTGCGAGATCTTCTCGCAGTCGCGGCAAGTGAACTTCTCCCGCACCGTCTCGATTACCTTCCACTGCCGAGGCTGCGATTCCAGCGTCCGGGTAATGTCCTCGCCGAGTTTGCGCAGGCGGCTGCCACCGCAACACTCGCATGCCGTCGGCGGATCGATCACCACGCGCTCGCGGGGAAGGTGATCGGGGAATGTATTGCGCTCGGGACGCTTGCGCGTAAATCCGGCGACCGTGATCGTCCTGGCGACGGCTTTCTCCGCCGCCAGTTCGTCTTCCGTGGCGCTGGCTTCCAGCTCTTCGAAGCCGAGCGCCAGTTGATCGATCAGGCGCGCCGAGCGTTCAGACCGCTGCCCATAGACCTGACGCTCCAGTTTCGCGATCCGAAGCTTATGCTGGGCGATCAGCGCCATGTCTTCCGACGCTTTCGCGCGGGCGACCGCCAGTTCCGCCGCAACTTCCTGGCCCTTGGTTTGCGCAACGGCCAGTGCCGCTTTCAGGGCGGCGTTTTCTCGGGCAAGAACGGCGTGAGCGGCATCCACGAGGCGAAGTGAATCATAATTTGCGTGATTTGAGGCGCCCTAAAATGCACGCGACCGCAATTTTTTCGGCTCAATCCGCTCACTCTAACCAGCGCTTTCAGGCCGCCACGTCAGTTGCGGATTTCGCCAGTCTATCCCTTCGAGCATATACGCCATCTGCGCCGCCGAGATCGACACCGCGCCGCCTGATGCCGACGGCCATATGAACTTTCCGCGGTCCAGTCGTTTGGCGTATAGCGATAGCCCGATTCCATCGTGCCAGAGGATCTTGGCGAGATCGCCGCGACGACCTCGGAAAATATAAAGATCGCCGGCATGCGGATCACGGTTCAGACTCTCCTGAACCTGAAGCGCCAGACCCTGCATGCCGCGCCGCATGTCGGTATGCCCGGTCGCAATCCAGACCCTGACGCCGCTCGGAATCGGAATCATTGCCGCGATAGCGCCTTTAAAACTCGCTCCAGCGCCGCCGTCTCGACATCAGCCCACACGATGATCCGGTCGCCTTCCGAAAGAACGATTTCCATCCGGCCGGCCGCGTCCGGGCAATGCCCTTCCGTGGCCAATCCCCGCGCAATCGTCACGGGAACGATTTCCATCGGACCCTTCCGCTCAGTCGACTCAACGCCCATCTGGCGACGCCACGTGAACAAGAGATTGGCGTTGAGCTCGTGACGTCGAGCGACCTCGGCGATCGATGCCCCTTCCTGAAGGCTCTCGACAACGATCCGACGCTTCTCGTCCCGCGTCCAGGATCGACGTCTGCGCTCGCCCGGCGCAAAATTACCGCCATTGCCAACCGACATCAGATATAATGTCCATCATCCAGGTAGTGGACACGATCATCGAGCCACTCCTCAGACAGCTATCTCCAATATCGAGACCAATGCCAGGCGGCCGCCGGCGGAGGGATACGGGACACCGCCGCCTGCAGGTTTTCCAGCTTCTTGCTAAAGGCGTTGGTCAATCGCGTAAATCGGCGCATGCTCATCCGCATCGTGAGGTTTTGCCTCTCGATATGGCTGGTCGAGATATGGGCTTGGTCAGGGCTTCCCGCGATTACTGTGCGCGCCGCGCCTGTCACGCGCGGCGGGGCATACCGCCCCGGCCCGATCGGCTCAGCATCGTAAAATTTAACAATCTGCCCGTAGTCCACGTCTGCGCCGAAAGCCCGCTCAACCGCGTCCACATAGGTCCGCAGCGAGTCCGATGAAAGCTGAACGCGATTGCTCAGCCGATCCGAAAGATCGGTCATGAACGCCAGGGCGGTCTCGCGGGTTCGCTTGCCGACGCGGTAGGACGGGACGAGCTTCGTATCCGGGTCAATCGCTACAAACGTCCATTGGTCGCCGATCTTGGTCCGATCAGTGAAGCGCGGAATGCGAGCCTGCTTCATGCGGCAGAACGTCCAAATTTCGTCACACTGAATGCGGCGGCAATCAAGATTGCGCATGGCATCATTGTGGATGGCGGCGCAACCGGTCCCGACCTCGACCATGAGCCGCATGATCGTATCCCGGTGCGTATCAGTCATCCGCTCGGTAGAGCGAATCGAATTGCCCTCCACCAAGCAGTTGATGATTTGAGTTCGGCGGGCGAGCGGCGTCCGGTTCATGGCACTATCCCCAATCGACTGTATGCAGTATAGTTGACAAGCCACCTCTTGTCAACTAGAGTGCATACATGAATTTCAAAGAAGCTACAGACGGCCTGTTTGACCGAATCAGCCATGAAGAATTGGCCGATGCCTTAGGCGTTTCGGTGGCTTCGATCCGACAGGCGCGGCTGACTCCGAAAGCCTTGGCTCATAGAGCCCCTCCGGCCGGATGGGAAAGGGTTGTGCTACGCTTAGTCCGAAAGCGTCTAGCGCATTACCAACATTTGGTTGTAGAAATGGAACAGGTTGTAAATGCGGCCGCAAAATAAGCCATTGAAAAGAAAAGAAAAAAGTGGCGGCCCTAGGAGGGAGGGCACTCCAATGTCCGACAGTTTTGAACTCGACCAGGAAGACGAGGCGCCAGCCCCGGTCGGCGGGACGGTAAGCTACGCGGCAAGCTTGGTTCGGCAAGGCATCCACCGCTTCTACACCCTGACAATGCCTAGCGAAGTCCTAGCGCAGACGTGCAGTGTCGACGTGCGTATAGAGGACCCAATAAAAGGCTTCCAGCGGCGGCTTGACCAACGTAGGGCAAAAGATATTGCGAAGTATATCGATGAAGGGTTCGGAACAATTCCCGGGTCCATCATTCTGTCGGCCCAACCCCAAGCGGAGCTAAGTTACGATAGCCGGACGCGCACGATGAGGTTCAAAAAGCACCCCCGTTCCTTTTTGATTCTCGACGGGCAGCACAGGGTTTATGGATTTCATTTTGCAAAGGCCAAGTTGCGCGTCCCTGTGGTCATCTACAATGGCTTATCCAAAGCGCAAGAGGCACGACTGTTCCGGGACATCAATACAAATCAAAAGCCGGTGCCAAATGAGCTTTTGCTCGACATAAATCGACTGGCTGAAACAGAAACGAGCGAAGAGGCAATTTTGCATGATGTGTTTGATCTGTTCGATAAACAAACAGATAGCCCTCTTTTGGGCTTGATGAGCCCTACGGAGAAGCGCGATGGAAAAATATCTCGCGTTACTTTCAATGCGGCTGTCCGCTCCGTTGGTGACACATTCGGCGATAGCGACGCCAAGAAAATATATGAGGTGTTGAGTGCGTATTTTCACGCATGGCTTGCCGGTCTTCGGGCGCGAGGCTTTCCGGAGAGCATGAGCAATCCGACAATGTTCAGGGCGGTATTGCAGGTATTTCCGTTTGTCGCCGGCCGCGTCTACGACCGGTATCAGGGAAAGTACACCGTAGAAAATTTCAATGAGGTTCTCGCCCCAATGCTCGGGAAACTAAAGAAATCAGACATTCATCGGCAGGGGGCTACGCATGTTGATCTTAGTAACCTGTTCCGAAAGCGATTAGAATCGGGGTTTTCAATTTCCGGCTCAAGCGCGCTCTTCTAAAATGTCCCTATTTGCAGACGCCCTTCAGCCGTTCGTTCTATCTCATCTTTCGTCCGTCACCGGACGGCTCGGATTAAAGACGTTGCCCGACACTCTGGTCGAACCGCTTGCCGCCTACGACCTGAATTTTGATGATGTCCATGAGGCTATCGTCGTAGATTTTAGGGCGTCTGAGCCTGTAGCCTTGGCTTTGGCTGCTGATGCGTGCCGCCTTTCGTGTGCATCGTTTCAAACGGTTTCGCTTGCAGTAAATGAAATGCTACATAGGGACGGGATGGCTTGGAGCTTGGTGAAGCTTTATTATGCTGCATTCTACGCCGGAAACGCTCTACTTAGATTATTTGGTGAAAGCTGTTCGTATTTTGATCGCCGCCACGCGTTGAGAGTGAGGCAGCTCGCGGATGCGCTTGGGCGAACGCCTCAGTTTGCAATAGAGGTTGGCCTGTATCAGTGCATCGTGGATCAATCCGGTACTTGGTTTTCATCCAGAAAAATCAGGGCCGGCGCAGGCGGCGCACATGAGGCTTTTTGGTTGGTATTCGGTTCAAAAATGCAAGCAGTTGGTGAGGCAGTTTTGCAAGGGGGTATCTTGCAGACCGATGCGCAATCAGTCTTCGTGCAACTAGAACAATTCCGACTTATGCTCGCTCGTCGGACGGGGTTCGCTTGGCTAAGTGCTCTGCGCAATGAAATTCAATATAGGCACGAACATCGAGTATGGTTTCCAGAGCAGTTAAGGACGCGTGAGCGCGAGAGACTAAGTCGCCGCGCTGCAGAGTGGCAAAACGACCCCATGAGTATTCGATTGGACGAGGGCAATACTGCGCTCGAAGAGTTTATAAGTTGCTGTGCGTTCACGGTGGCGCTGAGCTACACGATGCTCGCTCGCGTGGCTGAGCGATCCACTGCCGGCCCGCGATCTTTCATTCGCGTTGGGCCGCTGGCATTTATCAATGATAGGGCCGCTTAAATGGACGCCCCGGATGATTTAAGGAAGGCTGTCGAGGGTATGCATGCCTGCGAGGCCCATCTCGTTCAATCTGTGCCAATTATAGAGCGTTACGGCAGCGAAGTGGTGTGGGAGGGCTTAGTGCATGTATTCGACATCACTGGCCACTCCAGGGCGACCAGAGCTTACGCCTGGTCATCGCCGATTGAGGGAAGTGATAAGCAGCGGTTCTTCGCGGTGCTGCATCAGGGGCCGGTTACGGGGCCGACAGAGGCCGTGCGGGCGGCGATCGTGGCGGAGCATCGAAAAGGTGCTGATTGATGAAATGGTCCTATAGGGCGATCTATTACGATCCCGATGTTGAAGTGCCCCCCGCTAGCAGCGACATTCCGACAGCGGAGGAGGTTAAGCGCGCGATAGAAACTGCTTTGACTGCCTGTCCCGTTGCCCTTGAAGAAGACCTTAACGCTCTCGGGGCGGACGGCTGGGAACTAGTTGCGGTTGTCCCCGGCAAGATTTCCGATGATGGCCGACCGTGGGTCGCGATTTTCAAACGCCCAATTTAACCGCCGAAGCCCAAATTAGGACACTACCCC
>CAVXNW010000003.1:0-674011 GCA_963763255.1 uncultured Alphaproteobacteria bacterium | reverse complement strand
CCATTGCGAGCGCAAGGCTTCGTCGGCGGCAATCAAGTTCGAGCCGTTGCGGAGATTGAGCCGGTCGCTGTCGGCCCAATGCTCGTGCACGCGGCAGGCCCCGCGGATCAGCCCAATCATGGTTGACTTGGCTTCCGAGCACGTCGAAGGCCGATGCCCCACATGTGTTCGTACTTGCCGGCCTGCTTGAGGTAGTCGTGGCCCATGCAGACGTCGTCGATGTCGGGCGCCTCAAACCAAAAGTCGTTCAAGCCGGTCTTCTGGTGATTGTTGCAGAAGAACGCGTGATGATCTGCACATAGGTGTCGCCGCGGTCGCAGCGATTGAACGAGCCGATCAGATTGTCCTTCTGCTCGACATAGACGTCATCCGAACAGATCATGCCGAGCGTCTCGCGGAACCAGCCGACGGTTTCCTTGAATTTCGGCGTCATCATCACGCCGTGGCCGATGCGCTTGACGTGCACCGGGCCACACGGCGGCCGCATCAGTTCGCCGGCGCGCGCGGTCGGCGCTTCGCCCGAATGAAGTTCTTAGCCGTTTCACCGCGATCGGAGCGAGTTGCTCCATGCCGCAAGTCCACTCGATCTGATAGCCGTTCGGCTCGGTGAGCCGCACGCGCTTGCCGCCGCCGGGTTCGTCGATGTTCTCGATGCCGGTCGCGCCCGGCGCCTTGCTGAGCTGCTTCAGATCGTCTTCGCTGTCGCGCGTAATCGGCGATCCAGACCACTTCGATCGCCTTTTTCGGTGACGTCAATGTGATGCGCCGGGTCGGTGTCGCGCATATAGAGCGCGTTGGCGGTGCGTTCGGACCGATGATGCCGAAACCATCGAAATTCCTCCGTGACTCGAGGTCGGGCAGCGCAGGCGCCCATACGCGATATGGGTGACTTTGGCCCGGGCCATGTGTCCCTCCCGATTGGACATCTCGGCGACTCGGCACAATTTGCCACGATCCGCGGCGGAGCTAGCTTGAACTCCTGCCGGTCGCCCGCCGCGATCGCAGGAAATGCCGTTTCGCAGGCGCGTATCAAGGGCCCGATTTGACCTCACGACGACGGCATCACCGGCCAGGACGTGCGCCGGCTCTTGCCGATGCGCGAATGCATCGACGCCATGCGTCTGCATTTCGCGAGTTCGCCGCGGGCGACGCGGTCAACCGACCGCGCGTGCGCTATTTGGCCAAGCATCCCGACCCGGACCAACGCTATATGGCCGATGTCGATCTCGGCGCGGTGCCGTCATCCGGCGTCGCCTAGTTCGCGCCGGCTCCAGATTATGCGGCCGGCAACCGCCGAGCGCGAGCGGCGCACCTACGAAAATCCGCAAGCGTTCAACTGGGGCTTTGTGATCCTGTTTAGCATCTCGACGGCAGAGCCGCTGGCGCTGCTGCACCAATTGGAGCTCTCCGGCATGCGGGTCGGCGCCACGACGGCCGTAGCGGTCGACGCGATCGCGCGGCCCGACGCCCATACGCTCGGATTTTCGGCACCGGCGAACAGGCCCGCAATGCGCTCGAGGCCATCGCGCTGGTCAGGCCGATCGAACGTGTCAATGTTATAGCCCGATGTCGAACACCCCGCCGCCCTCGCGCGCGACTTGTCGCGCGAGGGTCTCGCCGTGAACGCGGTGGAGGATGCACGCGCTGCCGTCCGCGGCGCGGATGTCGTTTGCTGCGCCACGACCGCAATGAAACCCGTGTTCGACGGGCAATGGCTGGAAGACGGACAGCTCGTCGTCTGGATCGCCAATTCTGACGTGACCAACAAGCGCTCGGAGGTCGATCGGCGGACCTATGAACGGGCGCGCTGCGTCATCGTCAACGACTGGGAGAGCGTGATCGACAACGACCAGACCGAGCTGCTCGATCCGATCAAAGACGGCGTGATCGGCCGCGACAACGTTCACGAACTTGGCGAACTGCTCAACGGCACGGTCAGCATCGAGCGGGAGCCGCGCGGCAGCGCGAAAGACGGGATCATCTACTACAAGAACAATTCCGGGCTGGCGATCCAATTTGCCGCAGCCGGCAGCGTGCTCTACCGCAAGGCAATGGCTGAGGGATCGAATAAAGTCATCCCGACCGATTGGCTGGGGAGCGACCTGTCCGCCTATTACAAGGCGGGCTTCCGGCCGTCACCGTGAGGGGAACGATGTATTTCGACCGCATCCGCAAACTGTTCTGGATCGCCGCGGCGCTGGCGGTCATAGCGCCGGCACACGCTCAGGATGTCGCCAATTTCTATCATGGCAAGCAGATCACGCTTGTCATCGGTTACGGTCCGGGTGGCGGCTACGACATCTATGCGCGCATGCTCGGCGCTTCATGGGCGCGCATATTCCGGGCCATCCGACCATTGTGCCGCAGAACATGCCGGGAGCGGGGAGCCGCAGCGCGGCAAACTGGCTGTTCCGGGTGGCGCCGCAGGACGGGAGCGTGATCGCCACGCTGGGCCAGGCCACGCCCACCGACCAGGTGCTCAGCCAGCCGGGCGTGCAATTCGACGCGCGCAAGTTCAACTCGATCGGCAACCTGAGCGTCGTCAACAACATCCTGTACGTGACGGCGGCGAGCGGGGTGTCGACATTCACGCAGGCCAAGACCAAGTCGCTGGCGATCGGCGCCACCCGTGCAAGTTCGCCGTCGGTGCTTTATCCGCAGGTATCCAACAATCTGCTCGGGAGCAAGTTTCGCATCATCGCCGGTTATCCGGGCGGTGGCGATATCAACATCGCGGTCGAGCGTCACGAACTGGACGGACGCGGCAGCGATTCCTGGGCCTCCATCAAGGCGACGCACGCCGACTGGTTGCACGATCACCTCATCAACATTTTGTTCCAGATCGGACCGCGGCGCGAACCCGACCTGCCGAACGTGCCGCTATGGACCGAGCTAGCCACTAACGACGATCAGCGCCAGATACTCGCGCTGCTGTCGGGCGATGTATCGGTCGGTCGGCCGATCCTCACCGCGCCCAATGTTCCGGCGGAGCGCGTCAAGGCGCTCCGTCAGGCGTTCGATGACACGATGCGCGACCCGCAATTCATCGAAGCGGCGAAACAGGCCCACATGGAAATGGCGCCGATGGGCGGCGAGGAACTGCAAAAGACGGTGGCTGAGATCGTGGTGGCGCCACCGCGCATCATCGCCATGGTGAAGGATGCGATCGCGATCAAGGACGTCAAGAAAAAGGGGCGATAGCGCCGATGTCCGTCCATATGAGCATGCCCTCGCGGGACATGCTCACATCGTAACGGCGCGCCGAACGGTTCACGCCCGATAGTCGGCCGCAGTGGTTTCGTCGGCGCGGGTTTTGCTCATGCCGTTGAACAGCGGCGTCAGAACGATGGCCAGAGCCAGATTGAGTATCACCGTGTAGAGCGCCGTATAGCCCGGGAACGTGTGCCCGGCGATCACCAGCGGATAGTTCGGCGCCAGCTTCGCGGCGATAAACATCCAGGTGCCCAGCACGATGCCGACAAGCCAACCCGATCAGCAGCGCCCAGTCGTTGAACCAGCGCGTGTAGACACCGAGCATCACCGCCGGCAGCGTCTGGATGATCCAGATGCCACCGAGCAGTTGCAGATAGATGGCATATTGCGTGCGGCACGAACACGATGAACGCAGTGCGCCGAACTTGACGATCAGCGAGGCCCACTTGGCGATCTGCGATTCCTGCCTGTCGGTCGGATTCCGATGGATGAACTCGCGGTGGATGTTGCGGGTATAGAGATTGGCCGCCGCGATCGACATGATCGCCGCCGGCACCAGCGCACCGATCCCGATCGCCGCGAACGCGACGCCGACGAACCATGACGGGAAGTTGATGCAAGATAGAGCGCCGGCACCGCGAAGTTGTTGCCGAATTGCTTGAAGCCCGCGGCAAACTCGGGAAGCCCGCCAAGACCGCGCGGCCAGCGCAAAAAAGCCGACCAGCGCCAACAGCCCGAGCATGAACGAGTAGCCGGGCAGCATCGCGGCGTTACGGCGAACGGCGTGGCGGCTGTTGGCGGCCAGAATGCCGGTGATGGAGTGCGGGTAAAGGAATAACGCCAGCGCCGAGCCGAGCGCCAGCGTCGCATAGACGCCGTAGAGACCCGTCGTGTTGGCGCCGGGATGCGGCAGCAGCAGCTTCGCCGGCGGAATTTTTGCAAAGATCGCGCCAAAACCACCGAGATGGATCGGCACGATGATGATGGCCGCGAAGGCGGTGATGTAGATCAGGATATCCTTGACGATGGCGATCGAGGCCGGTGCCCGCAGCCCGCTCGTATAGGTGAAGGCCGCCAGAATCACGAAGGCGATGACCAGCGGCAGATCGCCCATGTAGCCGGTGCCGGAAACGCCCATGCCGCCGATCACGACCTGCAGACCGACCAATTGCAGCGCGATATAGGGCATCGTCGCGACGATGCCGGTGACCGCGACAGCGAGCGCCAGCCAGCGATTGCCGAAACGGCCGCGCACGAAGTCGGCCGCGGTGATGTAGTTGTGTTTGTGGCAGACCTGCCAGAGCCGTGGAAACACAAGGAACAGGATCGGATAGATCATGATCGTGTAGGGCACCGCGAAGAACGCGATGGCGCCGGCGCCGAACGCGAGCGCGGGGACCGCAATGAAGGTGTATGCGGTGTAAAGGTCGCCGCCGATCAGGAACCAGGTGATGAGGGTGCCGAAGCGCCGTCCGCCGAGCCCCCACTCGTGCAGCAGATCGAGGTCACCCTTGCGCCAGTGCGCAGCGACGAAGCCCATCACGGTGATGAGCGCGAACAGCAATATGAAGATGGTGAGGGCAGTCCAGTTCAGCTCTTGCACGGCGAGTCTCCCGGTCGATGTCTATTTGACGTCTGCTTGGCGCAGCAAAAACGCGCTGCGTCAGGCGTCAGTCGCGAAATAGACAACCGCAGTGAGAACCGCGCCGATGATCACCCAGAGCATCTGGTACCAGTAGAAGAACGGAATACCGTACCAGGCGGGATCAACCTTGTTGTAGAAGGGAACCCAGAGGCAGACTATGAATTGGATCAGGAAGAGCAGATACCACCAGCTCCATCCCGACCGTTCGTCTTGCTGATCCATTGGTCTTCCCCCAAGTCATTGCATCTCGATATCGACCTCAGGACTCGCCCTGACATCGCGTCCCGATCGGGCTGTTTTAACGCCCTTTACGAATCAGCATAACGCCGCAAGGCCGCGATGCAAGCGGCAAGCACGGCGGCGACTGCGATATGGCAGTGCAGCAAATACCGGCTGGCTTCACGCCGCGTTTTTTTCCGCCGCCACGGTGCGTTGCATGAAGTCCACGAAAGTGCGCGCGATCTCTGCCTCGTACGAGCCCCAGTCCGGGAACGGGATCAGCGGCACTTCCTGATCGGTGATCGGCAGTTGGTGCACTTCGCTGCCCGGAATGAGCTTGTGCGCAACAGCGGCGCTGGCGCTGGAATGCGTCTGATCGTTGCCGGGAATGATCATGACCGGCACCTTGATCGAGCCCAGCTCCTGCTCGGTGACGCCCATGACCGGATATTTACCGCCGGCCTCGAACACCTCTTTCCAGCGGGTGAACACCTTGATGAATTTATCCACCGGCAGATTGGCCAAGTAATCGCGGCCGCGCGGGTTCTCCTTGAAGCGCTCCTTCCACGCCTCCATGGCGCAGACTGCCGCCATGCCGCCCTGCCTGGCGGCGGTGAGGAACTGCCCGTAATAATTCTCGGGCAAGCGGCCAGCGGCGAACGCGCCGCCGGTGACGCGCAGCAGCAACAGGCCACGCACCGCTTGCGGATATTTCAGATAGAAGCGGATCGAAGTACGCGCCCCAGCCGAAGACCCGCAGAAGAACGCCGGGAGCGCATCGTTCTGGCGCATCAGTTCGTGCATGTCGCCAAGCCACGGCGCTTCCTCGCCCTCGTCACCGTCGATCCACAGGTCGGACGCGCCGGTGTTGCGGCGATCGTGCAACATGACGCGAAAGTCGTTGCCCGCAATCTTCTGCGCCATCGGAACGAATTCGTCGTAGCCGCGGCGGCCGCCGGTGGTCGCCATCACCCACGGCCCGCGGTCGCCGATGACCTGCCAATTGATGTTGACGCCATTGATCTTGGTGAGTGGCATTGGACGCTCCCTACCCCTTATGCGTTACCAAACCCTCGCGCCCTGGGCGCACCGGTTGGAGCGGGCGAAGGGAATCGAACCCTCGACACTCAGCTTGGGAAGCTGATGTTCTACCACTGAACTACGCCCGCGCTGACGGCAGAATAGCGAAGCGCGGCAGGAGGCGGCAAGAGCGGCGTGGAACGGCAACCAGGCACGCAAAAAGGCGGCGAATGAGGGCGGTTCCATTGAAAAGCGCAGCATCGACCAAACAATCACCACAGTTGCGGGGAAATTCACGCCCCACGAGCACGCGGCGGAGGGTGGCAACAATGGGCTGGGTATTTTCCTGTCCGAAGACCGGAGCTGAGATCGATCCCGGGATCGCGGACGTCGAAGCCGACCCTGCCGGTTCCGATGGGATCGAGTTTGCGGCGCTTTATGTCCGCTGCCCGCATTGTGGCGAGCACCACGAGCTCAAGATCGAACGCGAGGCGCTGACCGAAGCCGCGTAGCCGCTCACATCGGCCGCTCGCCCAGCACCGTAACGCGCCGCATCAGGCGGCGCTCGTCGTTGGAAAAATCGGTGCGGGCGTGCAGCGCGCAGCGATTGTCCCACATCAACAGATCGTTCACCCGCCAGACGTGCTCGTAGACGAATGCGGGATTTTCCTGGTGCGCGAACAGGAAATTGAGAAGCTCGTCGCTTTCCGCTTCGGGCAGACCCTCGATGGCGATCGTCATCAGCCGATTCACATAGAGCGCCTTGCGGCCTGTCGCCGGATGGGTGCGAAACACCGGGTGCGCGAAATGCGGCACGCCTTCTTTGATCAGCGTGCCACGCTTCATTGAGGCATTATCGTAATCATAGGCGTGCAGGGCCTTGCGGCCGTCGAGGCGGCGCTTGACGTCGTCAGGCAACGTCTCGTAGGCCTTATAGGCATTAGCGAACAGAGTGTTGCCTCCGGTAGAGGGCACCTCGATGGCGTACAGCATCGAGGCCATCGCGGGCTTTTCCTGATAGCACTGGTCGGAGTGAAACTGCATTTCGCCGTCCGGCAGCGCGCCGATCTGCTTGCCGTTCTCGCGAATGTTGGAGATCAACATCACCGCCGGATTAGCCGTGGTGTAACGGCGCGTGTGGCTGAGCGCGAGCGTACCGAACCGTTCGGCGAAGCGCACCTGATCGGCCTCGCTCAAGCGTTGATCGCGGAACAGCACGACGGCGTTGTCGTGCCAGCAGTCGCGGATGCTTTCGAACAGCTCATCCCTTATGGGCTGGCTCAAATCGACATTGAGGATCTCGGCGCCGAGCGCCGGCGACAACGGCCGCGTCCGCAACTGATTTGCCGGCTGCCGGACATCCGCGGCATCGGTTTGTGTCGTGGTCTGCATCGGCGAGTCTCCCTAGGATCGCCGAAATCCTACTCCCGCCCGAACTGCCGACGCAATTCGGTTTTGGCCTTTTCGAGGACGCGGCGTCGGGAGGCCGGCAGGTTTTTCCCGGCGCGGTTTATGTAGAAGCTCAGCATCGAAATCGCCGAGCGATACGGATCCGATTTACGCCGCCGGCTGCGCTCAGCCGAGCGTTTCAGCGAAGCGGCGATACGTTTCGGATCGCGTCCATTGAAAACACCACCTTCGAGATCGAGCGCATCGCTTTCGCGGGTCACGCGACCCGACCAATAGCGGCCGCTGGCACGCTTAAGGCGATCTTTTTGAGCCGCCGTTCGCTTGCGCGGCGGCTTGCGACGATGTGTTCTCGAACGAGTTCGCAGCTTTGGCCATGCGCCAATTCCCTTGTGCGGTACGCCAAGGAAAACATCGCCAACGACAATTGTTCCGTCCTTGTGGCGCGTGCGCAGCCCATTATTCAGCCGCGATCGGTCGGTTGGCCTGCGCCTGAATCTCGGCGAGGCATTTGGCGAGCGCCTCGCCCTCGGGATCGAGCAGCGCCGCCGTTCGCGCGTTGGCAATCGCTTCGGCCGCCTGGCGCGGCGACATGGCGCCGGCCAGCGCGGGCAAGATCAGCTCCCGTTCGATCAAACGGCAATTGCTGGTGCCGCGCTTGTGCGTGTCGCCATAGCCCTTGATGAGACGGGCGCATTCCGCGATTTCCAGTGAGAGTTCTGCGGATAGCGGGGCAGCCTGTAGGATCAGCCGCAACCACGCCTCGATGGCACGCTGCTCCTCGCGATAGCGATAAGTTCCTGGCCGCAAGGCGCGCAGCTTTGCGAGCAGATAAAAGCGCAAATAGCCAAACACCGATGCGGTGTTGATCTCCATGCCCCAATGTGCGCGGCCGAGCGCGGGATGACGCTCGGCGAAAGCCAGAATGCGCGCGCCGAGCCAATGCGGCAGGACTGAGCAGAACTCCTCGAGGCCGGGCTTGAGAAACTCGGTGATGCCGAACGGCTGCCCGGGCTTGATGCCCATTTGCCCTGCGATCCGCGTCATCCTCTCGGGATCGATCTTGGCCTGAGCGACGCGGATCACGTCCTCATAGGACATGCGCACCGCGAGATGTCGCGCCGTCTCGGCGACAAGACGGCCGCCGGCTTCGGCCTTCGCGTCGGCATCGCGGACCGGCGCGAGACGATCGAGATAAAGCCGCGCATAGGCGAGGTCCTGATAGGCCGCGAGGCGCCGCATGCCTTCGCCGGCGAACGCGCGTGCGGCTTCCGGCAGTCGCACAATCTCGCTTTCCAGTTCGGCGAGCGAAGGTGTCGCCGGCCGTGCGCGCCTGTCAGGAGCAACAGCCGGGCGCGCGCCATTCTGTGCCGCCGCCAATCCGGCGCGGAAGCCGCGCAGGTTTGACTCGACCGCCTTGCCGTCGGTGCGGATCGCCGCCTCGAATGCGTCGGCGGGAATCGGCAGCGCACCCGCACCAGCGACAACGCCGAGCATCACCGCATTGATCATGGCCCCGCTCTGGCGCGATATCGATTCCAGGTCGAGCAGCAGCGAGTTTCGTGAATTCTTCTGCACTGCCTCGACGAGCCGTTTCTGATCGTAGCGGCCATCCGCCATCGCCATTTTCTCAACCACCAGGTAGGAACGGCCGGTCGAGGCGATCGTCGTGGTGCGGTCCGCCGTCACGTATCCACCCGCAACGGCGCGTCCGGCCTCCATCAGTTCGCTGGCAACGACCAGATCGACGTCGCCAACGCCCGGCGCGAGCGCGAGTATCGGACGGCGGTTACCGGGCTCCGCCTGCGGCAGCAACTCGATGTGATAGGTGGTGGCGCCCGTGCGCTGCGCCACGCCTGGGATAGACGTCGACTGCACAGGGAATCCCTGGCTTGCCGCGGCAGCCACGATCCAGTCGGTGAGCACGCCGCCGCCCTCGCCGCCGAGTGCGGCGATAAGGATGGTAAGTGGGCGTACCTTTGTTTGCTCCCGGGCAACTTGCACGGCCTGTTCCGTTCTCTCTTGAGGGGGAGAGACAGGGAGCGGAGTATTGGTTTGCGCGGGAGTGGCTGGCGTGCCGCGCATCCAATCGATTACCGCGCTGCGCATGCGGAACAACGTGCGGTCCCACCAAGTCGGATTGCTGATGACGTCGGTGCGATAGAATGATGGGCACAGCACGGCCGCGTGCGCGACCTCGCCGCACAGCCCGCAGCCGACGCAGCTTTCGACGACGGCCGCGACCGGGTCGGTCCGCAGCGGATCGGGATTGGGCTTCACGGTCAGCGAGGGACAGCCAGACAGCCGGATGCACGAGTGGTCGCCGGTGCAGATCTCGTCGTCAACGCCAAAGCGCGTCGTCACTACGCGCTCGCCGCGTTTGAGCTTTTCGGAATTCTCGGATCGCAGCCGGCGCTGGCGTGCGAGCATGCATTCGCCGTCGGCTATGATAACCTTCAGGCCGCGCTCGGCGGTGCGCATCGCTTCCTTCAGCGTCGCCACCATCTTCGACACGCTGTAGGTGCGCACTGTGCGCAGCCACGTCACGCCAAGCGAGCGCACCGTCTTCTCGATGCTGATGCCGGTCGGCGTGCCGGATCGGTTCGCGTTGCTCGACGGCAGATATTGCTGGCCGGTCGCTGAGGCGTAGCCGTTCTGCATCACGATCAGCACGCCGTCGCCCTTGTTGAACATGTTGGAGGCAACGCCTGTGATCAGCCCGTTATGCCAGAAGCCGCCGTCGCCCATCACCGCGATCGGGCGCTTCGCCATGTTGGGGCCGACCGCGGCAGCGCTGGCGAGCGACATCCCGTAACCGAGGATCGAATTGCCGAGCGAGAATGGCGCAAAGGTCGCGAACGAATGACAGCCAATGTCGGCGCTGATGTGCGTCGGCCCGATCTCGCGCTGCGCCAGCTTGATGGCGGCAAACACCGGCCGCTCCGGGCAGCCGGTGCAGAAATTCGGTGGCCGCGGTGGAATGTCACCGATGGCGGCGAGCACGCCCGACTTGTGGGCGAGCATGTCCTTGACGTGCGCCGCAACTGCGTCGACATCGACTCCGGACGGGCGCGTCTCGCTGAGGAACGCCGCGATGCCGCGCAGAAACACTTCGGAGGTGTAGTCGCCGCTTTTCGGCAAACAACCCTTGCCGAGCACGCGCGTCGCCATATCCGCGCCGCGCAGAATGACGTTGATCTGCTGCTCGACATAATCGGGGGAGCCTTCCTCAACCACAAGCACGGCGCGCTTTCCTGCGCAAAACGCCGTCACCTCTTCGGGAACCAGCGGATAGGCGACGTTGAGCACGTAGAGCGGCATCCGCGAGCCGCCGTAGAGATCGGCCAGATCGAGCCGCGCCAGCGCGCGCAGCAGCGGAGTGGTCAAGCCACCGAGCACGATGATGCCGACATCGTCGCAATCGCCCGCGATGATCTCGTTGAGTTTGCGCTCGCGGATGAATTGCTGCGCGGCGGGCAGCCGCTCTTCGAACTTCAGCCGCTCCTGCGTGAAAATGACTGGCGGATGCGCAAGACGACCGTATTCGAACCGCGGCGGACCTTCGAGACGATGCCGGCCGCTATAGGCCGCGCGCTTGTTGTCCTTGGCGGTGAATTCGCCGGTCAGGTGGCAGGCGCGCACCCGCAGATCGAGCATGACCGGAGCGTGGCTTGCTTCCGAAAGCTCGAATCCCTGCTCGACCATGTGGACGATGGTTGGCAGGTCGGCCCGCGGATCCAAAAGCCACATCGAGGATTTCATCGCATAAGCGTAGGAGCGCTCCTGAATGACGCTGGCGCCTTCGCCGTAATCTTCGCCGAGCACGATCAGCGCGCCGCCGATGACGCCGGGCGACGCCAGGTTCGACAGCGCATCGGCCGCCACATTGGTGCCGACGATCGACTTCCAGGTGACCGCGCCGCGCAACGGATAATTGATCGAGGCGCCCAGCATCGCCGCGGCGGCAGCCTCGTTGGTGCAGGTCTCGACGTGGACGCCGAGATCGGCCAGCAGGTCCTCGGCATCCACCATGACGTCGAGCAGGTGCGACACCGGCGCGCCCTGGTAGCCGCCCACATAGCTCACGCCCGATTGCAGCAGCGCCTTGGTGACCGCGAGGATGCCTTCGCCGCGAAACGTCTCGCCGGCGCCGAGCCGCAGGGCATCCACTTCTTTCTTGAAAGACCGTTCCATGGCTGTGTTTTTCACAGTGGACTTAAAGACTGACCCGTATACCCGCTTTCGCCGAATCCGTCATTCCGGATGGCCGCGCCCGGAAGGACGTCCTGGGCGCGGCATCGCTCAGCTTGGTGTTCGGCGGCCGGCCGGGTAGGGTGCGGCCCGCCGGCGGACGGGAACCTGCCGGAAGGGGATGGGGACCCGATGAGCGGCCAAATGACCGGCCACGCGCAGATTGTTATCGACAAGGTGAACCACACTTACCGGCCGCCACGCGGCAAGCCGGTGCTGGCGCTGGCCGACGTGTCGCTGGAGGTAAAGCCGCGCGAATTTCTCGCCATCCTCGGCCCGTCCGGCTGCGGTAAATCTACCCTGCTGTATCTGGTCGGAGGTTTCTTCCCGATCGAGACCGGCCGCATCATGGTTGAAGGTAAGCCAGTCATGGCGCCTGGACCGGATCGGGGCATCGTCTTCCAGCACTTTGCGCTGTTCCCGTGGAAGACGGTGCGCGGCAACATTCTCTACGGTCTCGAACGCCAGGGCCTGCCGCGCGCCGAACGCGAACAACGCGCGAAAGCGTTTATCGACCTGGTCGGCCTGCGCGGCTTCGAGGACAGCTATCCGTCGCAGTTGTCCGGCGGAATGAAACAGCGCACCGCTATCGCCCGCACGCTCGCCTTCGATCCTAACATTCTGCTGATGGACGAACCGTTCGGCGCGCTTGACGCACAGACGCGGTCGCTGATGCAGACCGAGTTGCTCGGCATCTGGCAGCGCACGCCGAAGACCGTTATTTTTGTCACCCATGACGTGCAAGAGGCGGTCTATCTCGCCGACCGCGTCGCGGTGATGTCGGCGCGGCCGGGCCGGATCAAAGCCCTCGTCGACACCAAGTTCGATCGTCGCGATCCGAGCGTGTTCCGCGAAAAGGCATTCGTCGAAAAGGTCGACGAACTGTGGAATCTGGTGCGGGTCGAGGCGCTCAAGGCACAGGAGGACAAGACGCCGTGATTTTTTTGGTCGTCATTCCAGCCGAGCGAGTGCGATGAAATCCGCGGCGCTGCGGTATCTGCCTCTGGTCCTGCTGGCGCTCGGCTGGGAACTCTTGGCGCGCCTCAATATCGTTGATTCGCTTGCCCTGCCGCCGTTGAGCAAAGTCGCGGTCGCCTGGATTGATCTCATTCGTGACGGCGAACTCGTCGACAATGGCGCGGTTTCGCTCTACCGCGGCTCGCTCGGCTTGTTGCTCGCCATCGTCATTGGCGGCGGTCTCGGCATGGCAATGGCGCGCTGGCGGCTGCTCGACGTTTTCCTCAACCCGCTGGTCGAGTTGTTTTATCCGCTGCCGAAATCGGCGCTTATTCCGGTTACCGTGATCTGGCTCGGATTTGGCGACGGCTCGAAGATTTTGCTGATCTTTCTCGGCTGCATGATCCCGGTCACCATCGGCGCCTATAACGGCGCGCGCGGCAGCGAACAGGTGCTTGTCTGGTCGGCCCGCAGCATGGGTGCAAGCCCGCTCCGCATGATGTGGGACGTCGTCATGCCAAGCGCGCTGCCCGAGCTGCTCAACGGCATCCGCACCGCGCTGGCGCTGGCGTTCATTCTTCTGGTCAGTTCCGAGCTCATCGTGGCGCAGCAGGGCTTTGGCTATCTGATAGGCTATCTCGGTTCCACCGGTTCGTATGAAGGCATGTACGCGGTGGTGCTGACAGTCGCCTTTCTCGGCTTTGCGGCCGATCGTATCTATCAAACAATCATGCAATGGTTGCTGCGATGGCGCGAGTAGAAGACCAGACCTCACTGGCCGCAGCCGAAGCGGATGTGGCCGCAACCGCGACGCGGCGGCTCGACGTCGCATTCCGTGGTGGCGCGGCGGTGTTTTCCATTCTGCTGCTTCTGATTGCCTGGGAGCTGTTCGCCCGCAGCGGCAAGGTGACGATGTTCATGCTGCCGCCATTCACGGTGGTTGCCAAATATATTTGGCGCGATGCCGTGTCCGGCGTGCTTTGGATCAATCTCGGACTGACCCTGTATAGAGCCACGATCGGCTTTGTCATCGCCGCCATCGGCGGGATCGTGCTGGCGACGCTGATGTCGCGCAGCAAGCTGGTACGCTGGTTCTTCGACCCGATCATCTCGGTCGGCTTTCCGATGCCGAAGATCGCGTTCCTGCCCGTAATCATCCTTTGGCTTGGGGTCTACGACGTATCGAAAATCTCCATCGTAGTGTTCGACGCGATCTTCCCGGTGGTAACGGCAACACTTGCCGGCATCGCCGCCGTGGAAAAGGAGCTGCTGTGGTCCGCCCGCAACATGGGCGCCAACGAGCGTGAACTGACCTGGCAGGTGGTTCTCCCGGCCGCCTCGCCGCAAATCCTGACTGGCCTGCAAGTCGCGCTGCCGATTGCGCTGATCGTCGAAATCATCGGCGAAATGGTCATGGGCGGTTACGGGCTGGGCGGCGCCATGATGAGCGCTTCGCGCTTTGCCAATTCGCCCGGCGTGTTCGCCGGCATCGTCGAAATCGCGGTCGTCGGCTTCGTCCTGATCAAAGCCACGGCGATCCTGCGCCGGAGGCTTCTGGTCTGGCACCCTGAAGCCGCTTAACCAAATTCTAGCGCGCCGCCTGTCTGGGCCGCGGTGCGGCAACTGACAGGCTTGCACTGCATGAGCCTTTGCGCCGAGAATTGGAACAAGAAGACTGCCGGCGCACGCTGGGCAATTTTGCAAAATCGCCATCTGGGAGGGCTAATCATGCGTATAATTGCTGCCGTTTTAGGTCTGGCTTTGATGCTGCTGGGAGGCGGCGTCGCACGCGCCGAGCCCGTACAGATACGCGTCGCCTGGGTGGCGCCGATTGCCAACTGGATATCGATCTGGCTCGACAAGAAGGACCTGGCCCAGCATCTCGGCAAATCCTACACGTTCACGCCGGTTCATTTTGCCGGTACCCCGCCCATGGTCACGGCGATCGCCAATAATCAGGTAGAAATCGGCGACCTTGCGTTTTCCACGCTGCCGATTGCAATCAAGAATGCTGGCCTCGACGACATCCGCGTCATCGCAGACGACTTTCAGGACGGCGTCGATGGCTATTGGACGATCCCGTTCGCCGTGCTCAAGGATGGGCCCATCAAAAAGGTGGAAGACCTCAAGGGCAAGGTCGTCGCCACCAACGCGGAAGGCAGCGCGGTCGACGTCGCCATGAAGGCGATGCTGCACAAACACGGGCTTGAGCCCAACCGCGACTACACCGTCATCGAAGCACCGTTCCCGGCGATGAAGGCGATGCTGTCCGAGCACAAGGTCGATCTTATTCCGGACGTCCTGCCGTTCGCGCTCGATCCGCAAATGAAGGCCATCGCGCGAACGCTCTTCACCGCCAAAGACGCCATCGGCAAGTCGGAATTCGTCAGCTTCCAGGCGCGCAAGCCGTTCATAGACGCGCATCGCGCCGCATTGGTCGACTGGCTGGAGGATACGCTTCGCATCCTGCACTGGTATACGGATCCGAAGAACCACGATGAGACGGCAAAGATCGCCGCAAAGTTCGTCAAAGCGCCGCCCGAGCGTATGGGTTGGGTCTTCACCAAAATCGACGCCTATCGCGATCCCAACATGTTGCCTGATCTGGCCGCTCTGCAACGAAACGTCGACTTGACGAAGGAGCTTGGGTTTGCGCAGTCAAGCTTCGACGTCAAGGCCTACTCCGACTTGAGCATGGTCAAGGAAGCGGCGCAGCGCCTTAAATAACAAGCCCGCGCGGCCAGGCGTTAACGATACGGTGCGGCAAGGCATGCGCTTGCGCCGCACTTTCCGTATGCGCACAATTGTCCTAACAAGGCGGGCTGCCAGGTCGCCCGGTAGCTCGAACAGGCCGGAAATGCGCAAGGCATTGACCCGGCAATCGTGGAAATGAGTTTGGAGGATTTGATGCGTGCTGCAAGTCTCGCTTGGGCGGCTTTCTGCGCCGTGGCGATTGTCGTGCCCGCCCAGGCGGAGCCGTTGAAAATTCGCGGCGCCTGGGTTGCGCCGGTATCCAACTGGGCGTCGATCTGGCTGGCAAAGAAGGACCTCGCCAAGCATTTCGGCCAGTCATACGTGTTCGAGCCGACACATTTTGCCGGCACACCCCCAATGGTCACGGCCATCGCCAATAATGAGGCGGAGATCGGCGATCTGGCCTTCTCCACTCTCCCGATCGCCATTTCCAATGCGGGCCTCGACGATATTCGCGTCATCGCCGATGAATTCCAGGATGGCGCGCCGGGCTATCGCGACGACACCTTCGACGTGCTGGCCGACGGGCCGATCAAGAAGATCGAAGATCTAAAGGGCAAGGTGGTCGCCACCAACGCCATTGGCAGCGGCGTCGATGTGGCCATGCGCGCCATGTTGCGTAAGCACGGGCTTGAGGCCAACCGTGACTACACCATCGTCGAGGCGCCGTTTCCCGCCATGGCGGCGATGCTAACTGAGAAAAAGGTCGCTCTGATCCCGGCGATCCTGCCGTTTGCGCTCGGCCCCCAATACAAGCTCGCACGGCCGCTGTTTTCCATCCATGACGCCATCGGCGTCTCTCAGTTCGCGGTCTGGTCGGCGCGCAAGCCTTTCATCGACGCGCATCGTGCCGCGCTGGTCGACTTTCTGGAAGACTCCATGCGCATCGAGCACTGGTATCTCGATCCGAAGAACCACGGTGCGGTGGCGGCTATTGCCGCGCAGATGACCAAACAGCCGGCCGAGCGGTTCGGCTGGCTGTTCACCAAGCAGGATTATTACCGCAACCCCGATATGAAGCCGAACCTCGACGCGCTGCAGCAGAACGTCAACATGACCAAAGACCTCGGCTTCGTTCAATCGAGCTTCGACGTGAAGACACATTCTGATCTCAGCCTGGTCGAAGACGCGGCCAAGCGCCTGAAATAAAAGTCACGTGGGGAGCGAGGCGCCGGCAAACGGCGCCCGCTCACAAATTTGGGAGGAAGCAATGCGCCTTGCGACACTCGCGATAGCTGGAGTCTGCGCTGCCCTATTTGCCGGAGGGGCTCGCGCCGAACCCTTGAAAATCAGTGAGGGCTGGGTCGCTCCCGGCAACTGGGCGTCGATCTGGCTGCAAAAGAAGGATTTGGCCAAGCACGTCGGCAAATCCTACGTGATGGTCCCAGAGCACTATGTGGGCACGCCGCCGATGGTCACGGCGCTCGCCAACAATCAGGTCGCGATCGCCAACCTCGCCTACTCGACGCTCGGCATCGCCATCCAGAACGCCGGACTGGACGACCTGCGCATCGTCTCGGACGAGTTCCAGGACGGCGTACCGGGTTACTATTCGCAAGAATTCATGGTGCTAAAGGATAGCCCGATCCACAAGATCGAGGACCTCAAGGGCAAAGTCGTCGCCACCAACGCCGAGGGCAGCGCCGTCGACGTCGCCATGAAGGCGATGCTGCACAAGCACGGCCTGGAGCCGAACCGCGACTACACGGTCGTCGAGGCGCCGTTCCCGGCCATGCGGGCGATGCTGGCGGAACACAAGGTCGACCTCATTCCCGCGGTGCTGCCGTTCTCCTACGATCCGGCGCTGCAGAAGATCGCCCGCGACCTGTTCGTGCAAAAGGACGCCATCGGCGTTGCCGACATGGTGGTCTGGGTGGCGCGCAAGCCATTCATCGACAAGAACCGTGCCGCTCTGGTGGACTTCTACGAGGACACGCTGCGGATCACGCGTTGGTACGAGGATCCTGCCAATCATCAGGCGGCGATGCAGATCCTCGGCGATCTGGTCAAGCGCCCGCCGGCGATCTTCGATTGGGCGTTCACGAAGCGGGACGTCTATCACGATCCCAACATGATGCCGAACCTTGACGCACTGCAGAAGAATGTCGATCTGACGCACGAGCTCGGCTTCACCAAGGCGAGTTTCGACGTCAAGAAATACACCGATCTGAGCATCGTCGAAGAGGCGGCGAAGCGGCTGAAGTGATGCACGTTTCGCGCATCATCAATGCATCGACTTGCCGCCGTCGACGTTGATGGTCTGTCCGGTCATGAAATCGCTCGCCGGCGACGACAGAAACATGACTGCGCCAACGAGATCGGCGGGCACCTGCACACGCTCTATAGCGCGGCCGGCGATGCGGGTGGCGAGGTAATTCCCCGAAGAACTTGCCACCTGCGTTTCGCTCTGTGTCATGCCCGGCGTCACCGCGTTGACGGTGATGCCGAACCCACCAACCTCCCGGGCGAGCGCGCGGGTAAAGCCGATGACGCCCGCCTTCGAAGTCGTGTAGTGCAACCGGTTCGGCGTGCCCTCCCAGAAGCGGGAGGAAGAAATGTTGACGATCTTGCCGCGCATGCGCGCCTTCATGGCGGGGAAGACCGCACGACAGCATAGAAACATGCCGCGCAGATTGACCGCCATGACGCGGTCCCATTCCTCTACCGGGATTTCGAGCCAGGACCGCCGCGGCAGGGCGCTCATCAATGAGGCATTATTGATGAGTATTTCGATCGAACCATAGCGATCGAGTACAGCCCCGACCGCCGCCTTGACGGAGCCTTCGTCGGCGATGTCGACACCGAGCCCGAAGGCCTGCAGCCCCGCCTTGGTGAGTGTCGCGGCGACGCCCTCGGCCGCCGCCACGTCGATATCCGCCAGGGCGACACGGGCACCCGCCTTGGCGAATTCCTCGGCGTAGACCTTGCCGATACCCTTGCCGCCGCCGGTAATGAGTACGCTACGTCCGGAAAAATCAAACCGCTCGTTCACGGCCATTGTGTTTGTCCCCGTGGTCATGGCACTGGATTCGTGGCACTGGGAAGAACAATGAACCCCATCGATCTCGAAGTCATCTACCAGTCGACACTACAGATTGCGCGCGAACTCACGCTCAACATGCTGCGTACCGGCTACTCCACGATCATCAAGGAGAGCCAGGATTTCACCTTCGCGATTTTCGACGCTCAGGGCCGCATGGTGGCGCAGGGCATCCCGCAGCCGCTGCATATCGGTCCGGTGGCCGCGCAGGTGAACGAGGTCCGGCGGCGCTTTCCAGACGCGGCGCCGGGCGATGCCTTCATCGTCAACCATCCCTACCAGGCCTGCCAAAACCATTCGACCGACGTGACCATCGTCACGCCGATGTTCGTCGGCGATCGCATCGTCGGCTACATCGGCAACACCGCGCACAAACCCGATCTCGGCGGCAAGGTGCCGGGCACCAATGCAGGCGATGCCACCGACCTGTTTCAGGAGGGGTTGCTGATCCCGCCGATGCGCATCCTCCGCCGCGGCGAGCTGGTGGCCGACCTCGAAGTCGTGATCTGCGCCAACACCCGGACGCCGGAAGTCACCTGGGGCGACATCAACGCTCAGATCAACACCAACAGCTACGGCCTGACACGTTTCGCCGAACTATTCGGCAAATACGGCACCGACAAAGTGCTCGCCTGCTGGCAGGAATGGATGGATATTTGCGAGCGCGAGCTGCGCAAGGAAATCGCCAAGGTGCCGGACGGCCTGTACGGCCCCGAGACCGACTATCTCGACGACGACGGCATCGATCTCGAGAAATCCCATCGCATCTCGGCGTCGCTCGAAGTGAAAGGCGACGTGCTGCGCTTCATTCTGGACAGCGACGCGCAGGCGCGCGGGCCGATCAATTTGCGACCGTGCGTATCGCGCAATTTCATCCAATGCCTCGTCAAGATGGTGTTCATCCCGCGCCTGCCGGTGAATGACGGTCTGTCGCGGCCCGTGCAGGTCTCCTATCCGCCTGAAGGCTCGCTGCTCAATCCGCGTTTTCCGGCGCCCGTGAACATGTACGTGCGGCCGAGCCAGGTGACGACGTCGGTCGCCATCCGGGCGCTGGCGCGCGCCGTGCCGGGCCGCGTGCCGGCCCCAGGCAGCGCCGCCGGTGGTTCGATCTCCAGCGCCGGCCGCCATCCGCAGTCGGGCCGCTGGTATTCGCAATACGAAATCTTGAGCGGAGGCACCGGCGCGCGACCGGACAGCGACGGCGTCAGTGCGATGGACGAACTCGTCGTCAACGTCATGAACACGCCGGTCGAGGCGGTGGAGACCGAGTTTCCGGTACGGGTCGAGAGCTATGGGCTGGCTCAGGATTCGGGTGGCCCCGGGACTTATCGCGGCGGCCTCGGCGTACGCCGGCAATGGCGGATTCTCGGCGACGAGTCGGTTATCAATTTGCGCACCGACCGTTTCAAATATTCATCGCCGGGAATTTTCGGCGCCAAGCCCGCACATCCGTCAGCCGCATCGCTGCAATCTGCCGGCGCACCGCCGCGGCCTCTGACATCGAAAGTCGCCGGCCTGCGACTGAAGAAAGGCGATGTGTTGTCGATGGAATTCGGCGGCGGCGGTGGTTGGGGCGATCCGAAGGAGCGTGCGGTCGAGCGCGTGAGCGACGACGTCAAGCGCGGCTACGTTTCGCGCGAAGCCGCGCTTAAGGACTACGGTGTCGCCTTTGCGGATGATCTCAGCATCGATGCCGAGGCGACAGCGCGGCTGCGCAGCGCTACCCCGTCGAAGGCTGCCTCATGAAATTGCGCATTGGTATCGACGTCGGCGGGACATTCACCGATGTCACCGCCTTCGATGAAGATGCGGGCGCGCTCGTCGCCGTGCGCAAATATGTCTCCAATCCGGCACAACCGGCTGCCGTCATGGAGCAGATCACCGGCGACCTTGCTGCGGAATTCGGCGCGGACTCGGTAGCGTTGATTCTGCACGGCTCGACTGCGGCGCTTAACACCATGCTGGAAGGCAAGGGCGTCAAAGTCGGCCTTATCACCACGCGTGGATTTCGCGATGTCTACGAGATCGGCCGGCAATGGCGCGGCGACGAGGTGTTCAACATTTTCGCCCCGGCGCCGAAAATGCTGCTGACTCGCGATCGCATCCACGAGGTGCGCGAGCGACTCGATCCCAGGGGCAATGTGATCGAGAAACTCGATGAGGATGAGGTCGCGGCAGCGACCCGCAAACTTGTGGCCCAGGGCGCGGAGGCTATCGCGGTTTGCTTCCTGTTCGCCTACGCGAATCCGACACACGAACAAGCAGCGGCGAAGATCATTCGCGAGATCGCACCTGACCTCTACGTCTCGCTCTCGCATGAAGCGAATCCGGAGTGGCGCGAATACGAACGCACCGCGTCGACCGTAGGCAACGCGTATATCGGACCGCCGGTTTCGCGCTATCTGCACGAACTCGAAGCGCTTTCGCTGCGGCGCTTTCCGCGCTCGCGCGCGCTGATGATGAAGTCCGATGGCGGCGCCGCCAGCGCTCGCATGCTTGATCGGACACCGATCGAGACCGTAATGTCAGGCCCGGTGGCGGGCGTCATTGGAGGACGTTACCTCGGCGATATCAAAGACATCGAGAACATCATCACCTTCGACACCGGGGGCACCTCGTCAGACATGGCGGTGCTGCCGGGACAGCCGCTGTTCAAGTCGGAATTCTCGGTGGCGCGGCATCCGCTGCGCACCCGTACGGTTGACATCGAAACCATCGGCGCCGGTGGCGGCAGCATCGCCTCGGTGGGTCTTGGGGCGCTGAAAGTCGGACCCGAAAGCGCGGGCGCGAAGCCGGGACCGGCTTGTTACGACCGCGGTGGCAGCGCTCCGACATTGACCGACGCGCTGGTGGTGCTCGGGCACTTGAACCCGGCTACCTTGCTCGAAGGCGCCATGCCGATCTCGGAAGCGAAGGCCCGCGAGGCGGTGACCGCGCAGGTCGCGCAACCGCTTGGACTTTCGCCAGCCGAGGCGGCCTGGGGCATTCTCACCGTGCTCGCCACCAACGTGACGATGGCGATGCGCACCATCACGATCGAGCGCGGATACGATCCGCGCGAGTTCACGCTGATCGCCTTCGGCGGCATGGGACCGACGATCGCAGGCCGCTTCATCGGCGAGCTTGGCATCAGCCGCATTCTGGTGCCGCGCGATCCTGGCACATTTTCCGCCTTCGGCATGCTGGTAACCGACGTTCATCAGACCAGAAGCTTTACACGCATCACCCGGCTCGATGCCGTGAAGCCCGAGGAGCTGGAGCGGACCTTTGCGGAGATGGAACGGGCGGCGCTCGCCGAATTGCAGCAGGAGCAATTTCCGCGTGAGCAGCTGACGACCTTGCGCAGCGCCGGCATGCGCTATCGCGGCCAGTCCTACGAAGTGAGCGTTTCGGTCGCGGCGCTGCAAACCGACGCCGATCTTGCCGCGCTCGTCGACCGCTTCCACGACGCGCACCAGAGGCGCTACGGTCACATGGCGCAATCGGAAGCGGTCGAGATCGTGAACTTTCAGGTCACCGCGGTCGGAACCATCCCCAAGCCACAGTTTCACGAGCTTGCCGTACGGGAACAGCGACCAATACCGCATGAGATGCGCATAGCGTATTTTGGACCGGGCGAAGAAACCAAGGTCCCGGTGTTTCGCCGCTCGTCGCTTCAGCCCGGCACCGTGATCGACGGGCCGGGCATCATCGACGAGAAGACCTCGACGATCGTCCTCTATCCCGGCCAGCGCGCCGTCGTCGACGGTTATCTCAACATCGAGATCGCGCCCGCCAACGCGGCGAACTGAGCCGGCTCGCTGTCAGGTCACCAGCACGTTGGTGAACTGCCACGGATCGCGCTTGTCGATGTCTTCTTTGAACAGGCCGGGCCGATTCATGATTGGCGTCCAGTCCGTATAGGCCCCGATCACCGGACCGAGATACGGGGTCTGCACTTCGAGGCACCGGCGAAAATCCATCTCGTCGGCTTCGACGATACCTTCGTTTGGGTTTTCCAGCGCCCAGACCATGCCGGCCAGCACTGCCGAGGTGACCTGCAGGCCGGTCGCGTTCTGGAACGGCGCGAGCGAACGCGTCTCATCGATCGAAAGCTGCGAGCCGTACCAATAGGCATTCTGCTTGTGGCCATAGAGCAGCACGCCGAGTTCGTCGATGCCGTCGACGATCTCGTGCTCGTCCAGGATATGGATCGCCGGCTGCCTGTTGCCGGCCTGGCCGAACAATTCGTGCAGCGACAGCACCGCGTCGTCGCACGGGTGATAGGCGTAGTGGCAGGTCGGCCGGTACACCACTTTGCGACCGGCCCGCAGCGTGAAGAAATCGGCGATCGAGATCGACTCGTTGTGTGTCACGAGGAAGCCGTATTGCGCCTTGGCGGTCGGTGTCCACGACCGCACGCGCGTGTTGGCACCAGGCTGCGTCAGGTAGATCGCGGCCTGACAACCTACCTTATGTTTGAAGCCGTTCTTCGGCAGCTTCTTCTCGTGCGTGCCCCACCCCAGTTCGGCCGGCTGCATGCCTTCCGACAAGAAGCCTTCGACCGACCAGGTGTTGACGAACACCTCGAGCGGCTTCGGCTGCTTGGCGCGCTGGGTGTCGCGCTCGGCGATGTGGATGCCCTTCACGCCTGCCTTCTTGGCGAGCCGACCCCACTCCTCGCGTGTCTTCGGCTCCTTGAACTTGAGGCCGAGGTCCCCCGCAACATTAAGCAGCGCCTGCTTGACGAACCACGACACCATGCCCGGATTGGCGCCACAGCAGGAGACGGCTGTGGCGCCGCCGGGATTTTTGCGCCGCGCCGCCAGGACCGTTTCGCGCAACGCGTAGTTCGAGCGCTTCTCGGGCCCGAGCTTCGAGTCGAAATAGAACCCGGCCCACGGCTCGACCACGGTATCGATGTAGAGCACGCCGATCTCACGGCAGAACTCCATGATGTCGAGCGAGGACGTGTCGACCGAGAGATTGACGCAAAAGCCCTGGCCGCCGCCTTCGGTGAGCAGGGGCCGCAGCAGCGTGCGGTAGTTGTCGCGCGTCACCGCCTGGTGGACGAAGCGGATGCCCCGCTCGTCCAGCAGCTTGCGATCCTTGTCCTCGGGATCGATGACCACGAAGCGGGATTTGTCATATTCGAAGTGACGCTCGATCAGCGGCAGCGTACCTTTGCCGATCGACCCGAAGCCGATCATGACAATTGGGCCGCTGATGCGGGCGTGAACAGGCCAGTCGGTCATCCCCGAGCCTCCAGAAGCGAAGGTTGCTTTTGCACTCAGGCGGCGCGTTTCTCAAGCTTTCGCACACGAGCACGCCGGCTGTCGCCGCTCGCGGCAATCAGTACGTTCAGATCGGGTTTCGGCTGCAAATCCCCGGTGGCTCCGATCAATCCGCACGCGCCTGTAAGTGCGTCCTGGCGCAGCTTCAGGGCCAGCAGCCGGTTGCGGTCGAACTGCCCGGGCATCCACAAGCCCCCGGTCTGAGCCGCCGTAAAGCCGAAACGCTCGTAGTAGGCGGCATCGCCGACCAGGAGGATCGCCCGATGGCCCGCGACGCGAGCGCGCGCAATAGCGCGGCGAACCAGCGTCGAGCCGATGCCGCGGCAGCGATGATCTGGATGAACCGCGAGCGGGCCGAGCAGCAAGGCAGGCTGCCCTGGACCGGCGTTGACGTGCCAAAGCCGCACCGTCCCTACGACTTGTCCGCAGTCGATGGCGACCAGCGATAGGCCACGCGCCGGCTGGCGGCCTTCGCGCAGCCGCTCCGAAGCTTTGGCAAAGCGCGCCGGCCCGTAGGCCGCATCGAGCAGCGCTTCGCGCGCGGCGGCGTCGGATGCCTTTTCTTCGCGGATGTTGACCATGGTCCTGCTCCTTTCTCCCGTGCCGCCGACGCGGCGGCTCCCCGCAGGGAGAGCCGCGCCGGGGCAACAGGGGCCCGCCACGTTGTCAGATGTGATAGGTCCGCAGCGGCGCGAAGCCGTTGAAGGCCACTGCCGCATAGGTCGCCGTGTAGGCGCCGGTGCCTTCGATCAGCACCTTGTCGCCGATCTCAAGGCTGATCGGCAGATCGTAAGGCCGCTTCTCGTAGAGCACATCGGCGGAGTTGCAGGTCGGGCCGGCGAGCACGCACGGTCCGACGTCGTCGCCGTCACGCGGCGTGCGGATCGGGTACCGGATCGACTCGTCCATCGTCTCGGCGAGGCCGCCGAACTTGCCGATGTCGAGATAGACCCAGCGCACGTGGTCGTGCTCGCTCTTGTTGGAGACGAGCACTACCTCGGCTTCGATCAGGCCGGCATTGCCGACCATGCCGCGACCCGGCTCGATGATCGTCTCCGGGATGCGGTTGCCGAAATGCTTGCGCAGCGCCCGGAAGATGGAGCGCCCGTAGGACTCGACCGCCGGCACGTCGCGCAGGTACTTGGTCGGGAACCCGCCGCCGAGATTGACCATCGACAGGTTGATGCCGCGGTCGGCGCAGGCGCGGAAGATCGCCGCCGCCGACTTCAACGCTTCGTCCCAGGCCGCGGTGCGACGCTGCTGCGAGCCGACGTGAAACGACACGCCGACCGCCTCCAGGCCGAGCCGCTGCGCGTGCTCGAGCACATCGACCGCCATTTCGGGGTCGCAGCCGAATTTCCGCGACAGCGGCCATTCGGCGCCGGCGCAGCCGAACAGGAAGCGGCAGAATATCTTGGCGCCAGGGGCGGCGCGGCCGATCTTCTCGACCTCGGCATTGCAATCGACCGCGAACAGGCGGACGCCGAGCGCAAAGGCACGCGCGATGTCCCGCTCCTTCTTGATGGTGTTGCCGAAGGAGATGCGATCGGGCGCGGCGCCAGCCGCGAGCACCATTTCGATCTCGGCGACCGATGCGGTGTCGAAGCAGGAGCCGAGCGAAACGAGCAGCGACAGCAGTTCGGGCGCCGGGTTTGCCTTCACGGCATAGAACACCCGGCTGTCCGGCAGCGTCTTGGCAAAGGCCTTGTAGTTGTCGCGCACGACGTCGAGATCGACGACCAGGCATGGACCATCGTCCAGCCCCTGTTCGCGGCGGCGGCGCAGGAAGTCGTGGATGCGCTCGGTCATTGGCGCGCTCCTTTCCAATTCAAAGGGGCCTTCCGGCCCGCGTTGAAATTCAGTCAGCGGCTGCAGCGATTTGGCGCCGCACCGTGCGTTGGGGACACGGTGCGGACGCGCGGCGCTGGCGCCGAGATGCTGCCTTGGATTGGAGCGGGGAAACCCGTTCCGCACGGCCGGCAAGACAAAGATGGACAAGCCTCTTCGGTGCTGACCTTTGGACGGCCAACGAGACCAAAAAAGCCCGCTCCGTCGTTGCTTTAAGCCGCGTCCCCCGTTGAGCGCGGGGTGCGCCGGTTTCGCCTCCGGCTGCCGATCACGTAGTGAGGCTCCGAGAACTTGAACCTCAGGCGACTGTCCGGCCTCTTGTCCGGATGCCTACCGATCGACACACGGCCACAGGCACGTGCGAATTTGGGCGAGCGGCACATAGGCGTATCGACTCCGCATTGCAAGAAAAATCGACAGGCACGGCAAAAAATTTCACAACGCGTGCCGTGCTCGGCAGCGGCGACGCGTGCGCGCCGGCTGGATGACGCCGCACAGCCGCTGTGTGATAGTGGCGTGCGTCGACCGCTCCACGCTCTGAAGGATGTGAATTCATGTCTGGCTTGCCGATGACTTTCGCCTGCGGCCTCTACGATCGCATGCTCGCCCTGCAGACCGGCGAGATCAAACCCGACGGCATCGATCTCAATTTCCTGGTGATGGACAATCCGCGGGAAATCTTCGACCGCATGTCCAACCGGCTGGAATTCGACGCCTGCGAGATGTCGAGCTCCGAACTGATCAGCCGCCACGCCGCCAATAAGCTGCCGTTCGTCGCCATTCCGGTGTTCGCCTCGCGGGTCTTCCGCCACGGCTTCATCACGGTGAACCGCAACCACATCAAGAAACCGAAGGACCTTGAGGGCAAGCGGGTCGGCGTGCCGCTCTATACGCAGACCGCGGCGCTGTTCGTCCGCGGGCTGATGCAGCATGACCTCGGCATCGATCTGTCGACCATCGAGTGGATCGAGGGGGCGGTAAACGAGCCGGGCTCCTACGGCAACCCGTCGGTGATGCCGCTCCTGAAAAAGATCAACCTCAAGCCGAACAAGAGCGGCAAGTCGCTGAGCGACCTCTTGGCGGCCGGCGAGATTCAGGGGCTGATCGGCTCCAACATGCCGAACTCGCTCAAGACCAGCCCCGATGTGGTGCGGCTCATTCCCGACTACCGGGCGCAGGAGAAGGACTACTACAAGCGCACCAAGATATTCCCGATCATGCACACCATCGTTATCCGACGGGACCTTTATGAGAAGAACCCGTTCGTGGCGACCAGCCTCTACAACGCCTGCTGCGCCGCCAAGGACCGCGCCTGGCAGAAAATCCGCTTCAGCGGAACGCTGCGTTACATGCTGCCGTGGCTGCCGGATGACGTGAAGGAAATCGACGACGTGTTCGGCGGCGACTGCTGGCCCTATGGCATCGAGCCCAATCGGCCGACGCTCGAGGCGCTGGTCACCTACATGGTCGAGCAGGGGCTGATTCCGGAGCAGATCCCGATCGAGAAGCTGTTCGTTCCCACCTACGGGTAAAGGGCGAAACGGCGCTTACCGCGCCGGCTTCGTATAGGCGGCACAGGACTTCGGGGCGGCGTCGCCAAGCCCCGTACATCGGAAAATGGTGTGCGAGACGATCAGCTCGCAGGCATTAGCCGCATTGCACGGGGGACGGGTTTCGGTCGCGACCGCCACGCACTCCTTGACGTAGATCGCAGCCTGCGCGGTGCCGACCACATCGCGGCAGGGCACATCTTTTGTGCCCTCGCTGGCCGCCAGGGACGACGTGCGCGCCACATAGGCCTTGTAGATGCATCCCCGATCGGCGCCGCAGCTGTCGCGATGCTTGAGCCACGCCTTCTGCGTGATGACGAGCGATTTTACGATCTGTTCGAGCGCGCTGGCCGATTCGACCGGCAGGCCGTCGAACCTGTTGCGATAGGCCGCGGCGACCGAGCGGTCTAGTGCCGCCAAATCCGGGTCGGCGCAAATGACCCGTTCGGTCGGGCTCAGCGCCCCGGTGCAAGAAAAGCTCGGCGCAGCGGCGATGGCGGGCAGCGCGCTTAACGCAACGAAACCAGCCACGAGCCTTACGGCCGCCGCTGCCGCCCGAATTGCCACTACACGGCTTTCAGATGCGCGTCCTTGCGCTTGTACAGTTCCTCATCGGCGTATCCCATTGTTTCCGGCTTGCCGCGGCCGAGCATGACCTGGAAATAGACGGGTCCAAGCGAATCGTTCTGATAGCCGTGGATCACGCCAGCCGGGCAGGAGATGCACTCCCACGGTCCAAGACGCGTCGTCAGCCGATGGCCGGTTTCGTCCTCGACGAAAACATCGAGATAACCGTCCAGCACGAAGAAGCATTCCTCGACTTCGTGGGTATGCGCGGCGTTGCCCTGGCCGGGCTCGACATACATGATCGAGAGCGTGAAGTTACCGGCCGGAATGACCGACGGGTCGCCGTGTTTGCCGGAGCCGCCAGCGCCGATGAAGCGGTGCTGGGCGCGCTTGTAGCCTTCGATCTTGGCGTCTTCGAACGCGGCCCAGTCGGGCTTCTTTTCCTGGAAGCGGCCCACATACCTTTTCATGATGTCTTCGACGGGAACGCCCTCAAGCTCCTTCGGGCGCGGATGACGGGCGACGGACATGGCTTTGCTCCTGATTGAGAAGTTGTTCCAAATCTATTCCGGCGCTGGCCGCTCGTCCATGTCCGGTCATCCTGAGGTGCCCCGCGCGCAGCGCGGGCCTCGGAGGGTGCTGGATCACTGCTTGCGCGCATCCTGGACAAGCTGCCATACGCGCGACGGCGACAGCGGCAAATCGCGCGGCTGGACGCGGAACGATTGCAGCGCATTCGCCAGCGCGTTCGCCATGCAGCCGCCGGCGGCGACGATGCCGCCCTCGCCCGCGCCTTTGGCGCCGAGCGGATTGATCGGCGACGGATGGTCCTCGGTGACGAAGCAGCGCAGGTTCGGGAAATCCGAAGCCGTGGGAAGCAGATAATCGGCCAGCGAGGCGGTGAGAAACTGGCCCTGCGCGTCGTACTGGAGGTCCTCCAGCACCGCGCCGCCGAGTCCCTGCACCAGCGAACCGATCACTTGCCCCCGGACCGTGAGCGGATTGATGGCGCGGCCAACATCTTGCACCACGACATAATCGACAATTTGAATATGGCCGAGCCGCGCGTCGACCGTGATGTGAGCGGCATGGGTTCCGTAGCTGTAGGTGTGCTTGTGGTTGAGGAACGCGCCCTCCGCAGTGAGACCGGCGAATTCCTTGAGCGGCAGGGAGCCGCCGTCACCGATGAGCTTGTCGACGTCGAGCGTGACCTTGGACTCGGCGCAGCCGAGACGCTGGCCCGCCGCCTGGCGCAACAGCGTCATGAACTTTTGGGTGGCGTCGAGCACCGCCGAACCGCCCATCACCACTGAACGCGAATGATAGGCGCCGTAGCCGTCGCTCACGATGCCGGTCGAGCCATGATAGACATGCCGAATGCGATCGATCGGCACCTCAAGCGCGTCGGCGGCGATCTGGGCGTAGATCGTCTCGACGCCCTGCCCAACCGACGCCGTACCCATGAAGACCGTTATGGTGTCGTCGTCGTTGACTTCGAGGCGCGCGCTTTCCTTGGGACCGGCCGCGCCACCCTCGATGAAACACGAGACACCAATACCGTGATACTTGCCATCGATCAGCTTGCCGCCGAGCTTTGAGACCTCGGCGTAGTTAAATTCCTTCAGGCAGCGGTCGAGCGTTGCCTCATAGTCGCCCGAGTCGGTTTCGTCATGGGCATTAGTGGGCTGCGCGGTTGCGAGTTTGTACGGATGCTCGGCCTTGCGGATCAGGTTGCGCCGGCGCAGTTCGACGCGGTCGATGCCGAGATCGGCGGCGACCATGTCGAGCAGCCGCTCCATGTAGAAGCTGCCTTCGAAGCGACCCGGCCCGCGGTAGGTGCCGACCGGCGTCTTGTTCGTCATCCATAGATGAGAGTCGACCTTGTGGTGCGGGACCCGATAAGGCCCGGTCACAAACTGCGGCGCGTTGCGCGCGCCGACCGCACCATTGGTGCGCATGTAGGCGCCCATATCGGTATGCATCTCGCCGCGCAGCGCGATGATCGTGCCGTCGCGCTGACAGGCGATCTCGAGCTCCGCCTCGGTCTCGCGGGCATGGTTCATCGCCATCAGGTTCTCGCGACGATCCTCGATCCACTTCACCGGCCGGTTGACGTGCATGGCGGCAAACGGGATGAGAAAGTCTTCCGGATAGAACTCGCCGCGCGCGCCATAACCGCCGCCCACGTCGTTCTCGATCATCTCGATGGCGGATTCCGGCAGCCCGATCTGCTTCGCCAGGATGCGGCGATTGAAGAACGGCACTTTCGCGGCGCCCGACACGGTGAGCTTGTCGTTGGTCGCGTCCCACTCCGCCAAAACGCCGCGCGGCTCCATGGTGAGGCCGTAGTGGCGGCCGGTGCTCAGGCGTTCGCGGCGCGTATAGGGCGCGTCTTTGAACGCCGTGTCAGCATCGCCCTTACGCGCCTCGAAAGTGAGCGACCGGTTAGTACCGGTGGCCTCGAACAGCACGCTTTGGTCCGTCGATGCCGTTTGACAACTGGCGACCGCGGGCAACTCGTCGATCTCAACGACGATCTGCTCCAGCGCGTCCTCACCAATAGCCACGCTCGACGCCAGCACCACCGCTATCGGCTCGCCGACGTAACGCACCTTCTGATAGGCGATGACCGGCTGCTCGTAGGGTTGGAATTCAGGCAGCGGCTGCAACCGCATCGGGACGATCGGCACGCCGGAGGGGTACTCCTTCGACGTCATGTCCTTCGCGGTGATGACGGCGTGGACGCCCTCGATCTTCAGCGCGCCGGAGCTCTCGATGGAGCGCAACCGGCCGTGCGCCACGGAACTGCGCAGGATCACCGCATAGAGCAGGCCAGGCACCTGGAGATCGTCGACGTAGGTGCCGCGGCCGCGTAGGAAGCGCAGGTCCTCGCGTCGCTCGATCGACGCGCCGATGAAGGTATTTTTCATCGCGCAAGTCTCGTCTTGCCTGACGCTCTCGTCTTGCCTGACGTCGCACCTCGCGCGGCGCCCGTCATGGCGCAGCTTTCTTGTACGCGGAACGTGCGTCGAGAACCGCCTCAACGATCGAGATATAGCCGGTGCAGCGGCACAGGTTGCCCGACAGAACTTCGCGCACCCGATCGGCGTCGCAGTCGGGCTCCTCGCTGAGCAACGCGTGCGCCGTGGTGATCATGCCGGGCGTGCAGAACCCGCACTGCAGCGCATGGTGCTTGCGAAACGAGGTCTGCAGGGGCGTGAGACCTTCGTCGCGCGACAAGCCTTCGACGGTCACGACCTTGGCGCCCTCGGCCTGCACCGCGAGCATCAAACACGACCGCACCGCCTTGCCGTCGACCAACACCGTACAGGCGCCGCACACCCCGTGTTCGCAACCCACATGCGTGCCGGTCAGACGCAGGTGATGACGCAGACAGTCGGCCAGCGTCAGCCGCGGCTCGACCTCGACCTCGACCGGCTTGCCGTTGACTTCGAACTTCATGCTCATGAATTTTAAGCTCTATACGGTCGCGGCTTTAAGCGCGCGTTCGACCATGACGCCGACCAGCGCTTTACGATAGGCGCCGCTGGCGTGGATATCGTCGCGCGGATCAACGGCGGCGGATGTGGCCGCTTCCGCTTTGGAGATTACGGCCTCGGTGATTTTTTGCCCGTTGAGAACAGCTTCGACGCTCGGCAGCCGCGTCGGCCGGTCACCGACGCCAATAACGCCGACGTGGGCGTTGCGCGCCGTGCCATTGTCGTCGTCATAGAACACAGCCGCCGCCGCAAGAGCGAAGTCGCCGCGGCGGCGCGCGAATTCCTGAAAACCAAAGCGGCGTTTCGCCGGCCACGCTGGCAGACGAATCTCGGTGATGATTTCGTCAGCCTTGAGCGCCGTCATCAGCGGGCCCTGGAAAAAATCGCCCGCGGCGATCGCGCGCGCGCCGGCCTTGCCAAGGACACTGATCTGCGCATCGCAGGTCACCGCGATGCCCGGCATTTCGGCCGCCGGATCGGCATGCGCCATGCTACCGCCAACAGTACCACGGTTGCGGATCTGATAATGAGCGACATGCTCGACGGCGGCGACGAGCAGCGGATGCGCCGTGGCCAGCCGCGCGTCCTCAAGAATGTCGCGCCAGCGCACCATCGCGCCGAGCGCGACGCTATCAGGCGCAATCTTGATCTGACGCAATTCCTCAAGCTTCCGCAGGTCTACGAGCAGCGACGGCGCAGCGACGCGGAACGCCAGCATCGGGACCAGACTCTGGCCGCCGGCAAGCGGCTTCGCCTCGCCATCATGCGCGGCCAGCAAGGCCACGGCTTCCGTAATGCTGGTCGGACAGGCGTATTCGAAGGGGGGTAATTTCATCGGGCGCGTCCACTTCGAACCGCAGGAAAGGGCTTATTTTCCACATTTTCTAGCATCGTGCCGCTTTGCCGGTCAACGTATTGCAATATGAGCCGAGGGGATGCATTGCAGGGCATCAGGATGCGCATGAGGCGGTTGCGGCCGCGAGGCTCACGATGAATTTGGTTTCCCTTCTGTTTGGAATTGCGTCCCTGATTTGCGGGCTCATCGCTGCGGCGCAATGGTACCGCGCCAGCAAAATCGTGGTGAAACCCAATCTCTTCGAATTGTCCGATGACGTTCACGAGGCGGATTTCAACTGGGAGCTTATCCGCGCGATCATGATGGCCGGACGCGAGACAAGCACGCTGAACAAAATAGCTGCGCTCTGGACGGCGGCGGCCGTGTTGTTGGGCGGTGCGACCAGCCTGTTGACGACACTGACTTCGCATTGACGGTTAGCGGGCTTTCGCCTTCCTCGCTTCCTGGACCAATTGCCAGACCTGCGGCGGCGACAGCGGTAATTCGCGCGGCTGCACGCCGAACGAGCTGAGCGCGGCCGCCACGGCGTTGGCGACGACCCCCCCGACCGGGATGATACCACCCTCGCCGGCACCCTTGGCGCCAAGCGGGTTGAGCGGCGATGGCTTATCTTCGAGCGCGATGGCCCTGATCTGCGGAAAATCGCTCGCGGTCGGCATCAGATAGTCGGCGAACGAACCGGTGAGCAGCTGACCGTCATCGTCATAGATAAAGTGCTCAAGAAAAGCGCCGCCCAAGCCCTGCACTACCGCACCGACGCACTGACCGTGCAGTGTCAGCGGATTGACGATACGGCCGACGTCTTCGACGGCGACATAGTCGATCAGTTCGACATGTCCGGTCCTTGCATCGACCGCCACATAGGCGGCGTGGGCGCCATACGAATAGGTCCGCTTGTCGCTGGCAAACGTGCCGTCGGCTGCGAGGCCGGCAAATTCTTTCAGTTCGATGGTGGCGCGGCCGGGCCCGACCGCGACGCCCTGGTCGATCGTGACGGCGTTAGGCTCGCAGCCCAGGCGCTTGGCCGCGCCCTCGCGGATGAGGGTGCGCAGTTTGCCGGCGGCGTCCATGATGGCGTTGCCGCCCATGACGATAGAGCGCGACGAGAACGAGCCGTAACCCTGGGCGACGTAATCGGTCGAGCCGTGCAGCACCTGATTGATGCGCGTCATCGGTAATTCCAGCGCATCCGCGGCGATTTGCGCAAACACCGTCTCGACGCCCTGGCCGACCGACGAGGAGCCGACATAGAGCGAGATCGAGCCGTTTGCCTCGATGACGAGACGCACGTTCTCGCGCGGCCCGGTGCCGCCGCCCTCAAGGTAACAGCCAACCGCGATGCCGCGATGACGCCCGTCGACAAGCTTGCCGTTCTCCTTCGCGCGCTCGGCCCATTTGAATTCATCGAGGCAGCGGTCGAGCGTCTTCTGATAGTCCCCGCTGTCGCACTCGCTCTCGATGTCGAGCTCCAGCACGGTCGGCAGCGGAAAGGGCATTTCCTGTTCGCCGATCAGATTGCGCCGCCGAAACTCGAGGCGATCGATGCCGAGGTCCGCGGCCGCCATGTCGAACAACCGCTCGCGGCAGAAATCGGATTCAAAGCGGCCCGGACCACGATAGGTACCCACCGGAGTTTTGTTGGTGACCACGAGCGTCACGTCGACCCGTACACCCGGAATGCGGTACGGCCCGGACATCACCTGCGAGATATTGCGTGCCGCCGTCGCGCCGTTGGTGCGCACATAGGCGCCGATATCGGTGAATGCGCGGCAGCGCAGCCCGCGAACCGTGCCGTCACGGTCACAGGCGATCTCAAGATCGCATTCCATGTCGCGGGCATGATTGAGCGACGTCAGATTTTCGCGCCGGTCCTCGGTCCATTTGATCGGGCGGCGCAGCAGCCGCGCCGCGAAGGGAATCAAGAAGTCTTCCGGATAGAACTCACCGCGCGCGCCGAAGCCGCCGCCGACGTCATACTCAACCATGCGCACTGACTTTTCAGGCAGCTCCATCATCTCCGCCAGTGCGCGCCGATTGGTGAACGGCACCTTGCAGACGCCTTTCACCGTGATGCGTTTTTGCGTTTCGTCCCATTCGGCGAGCAGTCCGCGCGGCTCCATCGGCACCGCGGCATGGCGCTGCACGCTAAAATGTTCGCGGCGCGTATAGGGCGCGCTGGCAAAAGCCGCATCTGCGTCGCCGCGCACGGCGCTGATCGTGTCGGCGAGATTGGTGCCGACGGTCTCGAACAGGATCACGGCGTCCTTGCGCGCCTTGCCGCGATCGGCGACTGCCGGCAATGGCTCAATATCGACCGCTATGGCCTCCAGCGCATCCTCAGCCAGAGCGGGTGTGTCGGCGACGACCACGGCGAGTGGCTCGCCGACATAGCGCACCTTGCCGCTGGCGATGACCGGCTGTTCGTAACGCCGGATTTTCGGCGTCGGATCGTGGCGCAACGGAATAGTCGGCACCTTGCCGATATCGGCCGCAGTGATGACCGCATGAACGCCAGGCCGCGCCAGCGCCGCCGCGCCATCGATCGCGCGGATGCGACCATGGGCCACCGAGCTGCGCAGAATTGCCGCGTGAAGCATGCGTTCGCTGTGCAGATCGTCGACATACTGCCCGCGCCCGGTGAGGAAACGCAAATCCTCCAGTCGCTCGATCGGACTGCCGACAAACAAATTGCTGGCGCGCTGAGTGGCCGTGCTCATATGACGATGCTCGCTTCCAGATTCAGCAGAGCGCGCGCGACGCTGAGCGCGGCGAGCGCCGATGTTTTGGGATTGGTCCGCGACGGTTTGCCTTGCAGCTGAATGGCGAAGCGGCCAGCGGCGCCTTCGGCTTCAATTTCGTGCACATTGCCGGGCGCGTCGGGATCGGCAACCAACTCCACTTCGGTGGCGTCGAAACCGAGGCCTGCAAGTGCTACGGCCGCCGCCACATTGGCATTTTGCGGATAAAGCAGAGCCGCTTCTCCCGCTGTTCCCCGATACAGCACAGTGCGGCTTTTCAGGCTGCCGAGATCAACAACTTTTTCCGCCGGCGAACCCCGCCAAGCCGCCGGCGGCTTGCGCGAGCGATAGCTCACGGTGTTGAGGCCGCCGAGCCGCATCGCCACGATAGCGTCGATGCCGCCAATGGCGCCCGCCGGCAACAGAAGGCGCCCGCCGCCCAGCGCTGCGGTCCGGAGGGCTTCGAGCAATTTCGGCTCGGCAAGCGCGCCGATCGAGATCACCAGCAAATCGGTGCCGCGCCGCAAGACTTCAGGGCCGTACTCCTTAACCGCGCCCTGCCCGGCCAATTCGGCGACAACGCCAGGCTTGCGCGCGAGCAAATCGTCGAACGTCTCGACAATATCGATCCCCGGCAACGCAGCGCGCGCCTTGGCGGCGCGCCCCGGCCGGCACAGCGCCGCCGCAAATTGCACTCCACCATCTGCGGCGCGCACCGCCGCGACGGCATCCTGCGCAATGCCGCCGTAACCGATCAGGCCGACCGAAGCGGTCACAACCGCATGCCCGTGAACTTCCACTGCGACAGTTCTTCCATCGTGTAACGCACGCCTTCGCGGCCAAATCCCGATGAGCCGACACCGCCGAACGGATACGTGTCGAGGCGAAAGCGACTGGCATCGTTGATCCAGAGCGAACCCACATGCAGCTTGCGCGACACTTTGAATGCCGTGTCGAGGCTTTTGGTGAAGCAGGCGCCCTGCAGGCCGAACTCGGACGAATTGGCGAGCGCGAGCGCCGCGTCCACGTCCGCCACCGGCTGCACGACGACAACCGGTCCGAAAGCCTCCTCGGTCATCAACCGGGCGGTCGGCGGCACCTCGGCCACGATCGCGGGGCCGAGGATGGCACCACGGCGCTCCGGCTTGAGCACAAGCTTGCCGCCCTTGGCGACGGCGTCACCGACCATTGCTTCGACACGATCGGCGGCGGCGCTCGAAACCATGGGACCCACATCGGTCGCCCCGTCCTCCGGATCGCCGACTTTCAATTTCTTGGCTGCGGCGACGAACAGTTCGAGAAAACGCTCGTAGACCGCGCGCTCGACAATGACGCGCTGCGCCGAAATGCACTGCTGGCCGCTGGCTTCGAATCCGGCGCCGGCGATACGCGTCGCCGCGTCGGCCAGATCGGCGTCAGCGCACACGATGTTGGCGGCGTTCGAGCCAAGTTCGCCGACGAATTTCTTCGCACCGGCGGCGCGGGCGAGTTCATTACCGGCTGCCGTCGAGCCGGTCACGGTGACGGCAGCAACCAGGGGATGGGCAACGAGGAGTTTCGCCGTCTCGCGCCCGCCAGGCACAACATTGAACAAGCCGTCAGGCAGGCCGGCGCTCTTCATCGCCTGAGCCATCAGCAAAGCGACTTCGGTGCCGGGCGGTGACGGCTTGACCACCACCGCATTGCCGACCGCCAGCGCCGGCGCGACTTTCTGAATGAGGAGATTGACCGGCCCGTTGAACGGCGTAATCGCCGCCACCACTCCGTAGGGAATGCGCGTGGTGAAACCGAAGCGGCCCGCGCCGGTCGCTGCGACATCGAGCGGCAGCACCTCGCCATTCAAATGCGGCAATTGCGCCACGCAGGCGCGGATGAAAGCGCCGGCGCGCTTGGCCTCGAAGGTCGCTGCACGACGAGGCTTGCCGATGACGCGAATGAGCGAGCGCACCAGCTCTGTTTCGATCTTGTCCATGGCATCGGCCGCGGCTGTCAGCCAGGCGACGCGCTGCGCCGTGGTCGCGTCCAAGTGTTTAACGTAGGCCTGATGCGCATGCTTGACCGCCGCATCGACGATTCCGGTGTCGGACTCGATCATGTGCGAGGCGACGGTCTCGTCGATCGGCGAAACCAGGGGTGAAAACGCCGCGCCACCGGCAGCGGCAGTGCCGCCGATCCAAGGCAAAAGGCGTGGAATCTCATTCATGACAGGCCTCCACTCCGGAACTCAAGCGCGCGCCGCCGCAATCAAAGCAAACAACCGGGCCGGCGTCACCGGATATTCGCCGATCGTTACCCCAAGCGGTGACAATGCATGCTCGACGGCGGCAACGATCGCTCCTGCCGCAGGGACGCAGCCGGATTCACCGACGCCTTTAACGCCGAGCGGATTGAGCGGCGACGGCGACTGCAAAAAATGCAGCTCGATATTCGGCACCTCGGTGGAGCTCGGCAGCAGATAATCGGCAAATGTCGTGGTCAGTGGCTGAGCGTCTTCGCCGTATCCCATCCACTCGTACAATGTATTGCCGATGGCATGCGCGGTGCCGCCAATGAGCTGGCCTTCGACGATCATCGGATTGATCAGTCGGCCCGAGTCGTTGACCACGACGTAGCGCACGATGCGCACCCGGGCGGTTTCGATGTCGACCTCGACTTCGACCGCATGACAGCCCATGCCGTAGGTCAACGCATCCGGCAAAAAGCTCTGCAGGCTTTCCAGGCCGGGTTCGAATTTGCCGGGCATCGAATAGCCAGGCACGCCGGAAACAGCCTCGGCGACTTCGCGCAGCGACAGTCCGCTGCCCGGTGCGCCCACCACTTCGACGCGGCCATCGCGCAGCTCCAGATCCTCGACGCCGGTTTCGAGCAGATGCGCGGCAACCTGGAGCACCTTTTCGCGCACTGCGACGGCCGCGAGGTGTACCGACGAGCCGGCGGTCACCGTCTGCCGGCTGGCGAAGCCGCCCTGCCCGTATGGAATGACCGCGGTGTCGCCGGCAACAACCGTGACGTTGTCGGCGGGCACTGCGAATTGCTCGGCGCAGATCTGCGCCAGCGCCGTGCGGATGCCCTGCCCCATCGGCATCGCGCCAGTGTAGACCGAGATGCGCCCGGACCGGCCGACGCGAACGATGCCGGACTCGAACGGCCCCCGCCCTGTGCCTTTCACCCCGCTGCCCAGGCCAATGCCGAGATAGCGCCCTTGCTCGCGCGCGCGCCGCTGCCGTTCCGCAAAGCCGGCATAATCAATCGCCTTGGTGGCCATCTCGACGCAGCGCGGGAAATCGCCGCTGTCGTAGGCGATCGCCGAACCGGAACGCGTCTTCAGGGGCGTGACGTAGGGCATCTTCTCGGCCGGCACGAGATTTCGCCGGCGCACCTCGATGCGATCGATCTTGAGTTCGCGTGCGACGGCATCGAGCATCCGCTCCATCGCGAAGGCGGCTTCCGGATAGCCGGCGCCGCGCACCGGCATGGTGGCGACCTTGTTGGTTTCGACCACCCTGACCCGCAAATCGTAGGCTGGCACGATGTAGGGACCTGGAACGCCCGTTGATGTGTTGTAGGGCAGGTTAAGCCCTTGCGGCGTGTAGGCGCCCTGATCGTGGATCAACTCGCCGCGCACGCCGAGCACCTTGCCTTCGCCGTCGAACGCGACTTCAAGATCCCAGTATTGGTCACGCTCCTGGACGGCTGCGCAAAAATGCTCGCGGCGGTCCTCGACCCATTTGATCGGACGCCGCAGCCGCAAGCTGGCTGCCGCAATTGCTACTTCCTCGGGGTAGAGGACGAACTTGGCGCCAAACCCGCCGCCAACATCGGGCGCCACGACGCGCAAGCGGTTTTCGTCGAGCCGCAGCAGCCGCATCAGAAAAGCACGCACTTCGTGGGCAAGTTGGGTCGACGACCACAAGGTCAGCCGGTCCTCGTTGGCGTCGTAGACCGCCACTGCGCCGCGGCCCTCCATCGAATGGGCGCCGCCGCGGTGCTGCTTGAGGTTGACCTTGGCGCGATGCGGCGCGCGGGCGAACGCCGCAGTAGCATCGCCATAAGATTGGCGAAGCTCGATAAGCTGATTGCTTGATTTATTCCGGTGAGCAAGTGGCGCGCCCGGACGCAGCGCCGCGCGGCAATCGGAGATGGCGGGCAGCACTTCATAGTCGACATCGACCAGAGCGGCGGCGTCCTCGGCGACAGCGCGCGAACGCGCGATGACAATAGCGATCGCTTCGCCGACGAACACGACCTCGTCCTTGGCCAGGACGAACGGCGCGACATCGGCCGGCAACTGATCGGTTCGAAATTGCAGCGGCAACCGCTCGGCGCTCAGTAGCGGCGTCAGATCCGCATGAGTGAGTATCGCATGCACACCCGGCAGCCGCAGGGCCGCGTCGGTGTTGACGCCGCGAATGCCCGCGTGAGCATGCGGGCTGCGCACGAAGGCTGCCTCCAGCATGCCGGCGACTTTGAGATCGTCGATAAAGCGGCCGCCACCGCGCAATAGTGGCCCGTCTTCGAGGCGCAACACCCTGTGTCCGATCGTGTGGGTATCAGTCACGCAGTCAATCACCTTGGAATTCAGGGACAGGGAAATTGTCGCCGCTCACGATTGCAGCCATTCTTCAAAACGCCGCTGGACGGTTTTCAGGTTATCGGCCCACCAATCGAAATTGACGATGTGTGAGACCTTTTCGTTTGCCGGATAGGACGGCATTAGCTTTGCAATCTTGTCGTCGAGCAGCGGGATGGCCTTTGGATTTTGCGGCGCATAGTAGAGCAGCCGAGCGAACACCGCCTGGTATTCGGCACGACCGACGATGTCGAGAAATTTCATCCCGCCGACCGGATTCGGGCAACCCGTCGGCACAATCCAGCCTTCGCCGTGCCCCGAAAAGATTGCTCCGTTCCAGACCAAAGCAAACGGCGCCTTATGATCGATAATGGATTGCGTGGCCCGGCCGTTGGTCATGTGAATGAGGTCAACCTCTTCCTGCTCCATCAGCTGCTGTGACTGCGAGTTGTCGCTCCACCATGTTTTGATATGCGGTTTGATGCGATCGAGGCTCCGGAATGCGCGATCGACGTCGAGCGGATAGAACGCAGCTTCGCTGACGCCATCGGCTTTTACCGCAGCCTCGATCGTCCACAGTGCGTCGCGGCGCAGCGCTCTGCGGCCAGGAAATTTCTCCACGTTCCAGAAATCCGCCCAGGAGTTTGGGTGATCGGCGCCCGGCCATTTCTTGGTGCTGTAGGTGACATTCATCGATTGCGCTTCACCGCCAACAACATTGGGCCGCCGCAATTGCACGTCGGAAAGTGCCGATTTGTCGATCAGACTCCAGTCAAGCGGCGTGAGCATGCCGGATCGCTGCGCAATGATGACCTCAACGCCTGAAACCGTCACGGCGTCGATCTGTTGTGCGTGCGCCTGATGCATCGCAACCAGTTTGCCGAAATTATACGGCTCCTGATAACGCACAGGGATGCCGGTCTTCTTTGTGAACGGCTCGCCGAAGGCCGCCATGATGGCCTTTTTCCAGGCTCCCCCATAGGTGAAATAGGTCATCGGTTTGGCATCGGCCGAAGCTGAAAGCGCACCGAATGGCGACAGCAGCGCGGACCCTGCTGCGGCCCTGCCGAGAGCGCGAAGAAACTCGCGGCGATCTTGACCGCGAGTTTCCAGCAGAACCTCGCGTAGCCGCAAACAGGCCTCATCGACTTCACTGTGCGACTGGTTACTCATCGATGCGCTCCCCTCTGCGCTGCTTTATGGCGTGCCATCCTGGACCCTTCGAGATCAAACCGCCAGTCATCCCGCCGATTTGCTCGGCCGGGGCTTGGACCGCGGGCCCATCGGCTCGGGCTGGAACGGGCCGTCGCGCATCTCGAGATATGCCTTGAGACCCTTGGAGCGTTGAGCTTCGAACAGCCGCTCGCGATCCTCGTTGTGTGAGGAATGAACAAGCGCGCTCAGGGCTCCCTCGACCAGCAGCGCGGAATGTACGCCCGCAGCCTGCATGCCGAGCATCGCAATCGCCTTGTTGATGCGGATCGACGGCTCCGGCACCAGCGCAATGCGCTTTGCCAGCGCGCGTGCGCGTGTCATCAGTTCGTCGTGCGGCACCACCTCGTTGACCATGCCGATACGCAGTGCCTCATGCGCGTCGAAATGGTCGCCGGTCAACGCCCAGCGATTGGCGGCCTTCCAGCCGCATAAATGGGTGAACAGATACGAGGAGTTCGAAACGTGACGCACCTCCGGCTGCGCAAACACCGCCTTGTCGGACGCGATCGTGATGTCGGCGGCGAGCTGGTACCAGAACCCGCCGCCCATGGCCCAGCCATTCACCGCCGCGATCACCGGCTTGCCGAGCCGCCACATGTGCTCCCATTGCGCGACATGTTTGCCGTCATGGCGTTGCCAGTATTCGATGAACTCGGCGTGCGACTTGCCTTTAGGATCCGAATGCCGCACGCCCGAAGCCGGCGCGGACGTCTGGTCGTAGCCGGCGCAAAACGCCGCGCCAGCCCCGGTGAGGATAATGGCGCGGACGCCGCGATCCGCATCGGCCTCGTCCAGCGCCTGATAGATCTCCGCCTCAAGGCTGCGCGACAGCGCATTCATCCGATCCGGGCGATTGAGCGTGATGGTCGCGACCTTCTCGTCGACGCTGTAAAGTAAATCCTGATAGCTCATTCCTGACCCTTTCTTGTTTGTCCGTGACTTTAGGATGCCGCATGAATGGCGGCACGCATCGTCTCCTGCTGCAATGACTTAACCGCAATATCGACAGCGACCACACCTTCGCCGCGCGGCTTAACGATCACGGGATTGAGATCGATGGCGCGGAAACGACCGCTATGCGCTAAGGCGAACTGGCCAAGCCGCACCAGGAGATCGGCAAGCGCATCGATGTCACCTTCCTGGCGGCCGCGCGCGCCGGTGAGAAGCTTCGCGCCTTTGACCGCATGGATCATCGCCAGCGCCTCGTCGTGCGAGAGCGGCGCCATCTCGGTTCGAACATCGTTGAAGATTTCGACAAAGACACCTCCGAGACCGAAGCAGATCGCCGGTCCAAACAGCGGATCGTCGATCGCGCCGGCATAAACCTCCGCAATGCCACCGACCATCGGCTGGATCAGCACGGTTGCGGCCGATTTGAATCCTGCCTTTCGCGCGTTGCCGATGACTGCCCGATAGGCTTCGGCCACCTCGCCGGTTCCGCAATTGAGCCGCACGCAGCCCACATCGCTTTTGTGCAGAAGCCCAGGTACTTCGGCTTTCAGTGCAACGCGCACATCAAAACGGCGTTGCAACGCAACGGCTTCCGTCTCCGAGCTGGCGAGTGCCGCCTCGACAATCGGGATCTCATGCGCAAGCAGCGCTTGCCTGATCTCCATAAAGTCGGCCTTGGCAAAATCCGGTTTTGTCTTTGCTTGGACCGGGCGTTCCACGGGCGCCGCGCCGCGCGCCCAATAAGCCCGCCGTATCGGCAAATAGCGGAGCGCCCGCATTGCGTTCGTCGTGCCAAGCAAAATCGGCACGTTGGCGCCGTGCAGCGTGCTGATCAGCTCGACGTCCAGCGGCCCGCCAAGCGGCGTGTATTGAAAGGCGACGAACGTGCGCCCCGAACTACGCGCGGCATCCGCAATATGGGATGCCAGCCGACGCATGCTTTCATTGCCGCCGGCACGCACGCTGACGCTCGCGGCGATGACAGGACGGCGGCGCTCGCCGACCAGCGCCGCGAAGATTTTCGGCATCAGCGCTGGGTCGTCATACATCGCGCCGGTGCCATCGAGCGGATTCGTGACGCTGCCGAAATCGGGCTGCGTCGTGCGCAGGCGCTCTTTGGTCTGGGGCTCGAATTGCGCCAGCGGCAATCCGGCCTCTTCCAGCACGTCGGTCGAGATCGCAGCGCCGCCACCGCTGCCGGAAACGACGATGATATCGTCTGAAATATCGAGATCGCGCGGTGCGATGGCGAAAATCTCGATCGCTTCGACAAATTCGTCAAAGCCGCGCACCTGAACAATCCCGTCGCGACGCAGGAATGCGGCCAGCACCTCGGAATTGCCGGCAAGCGCTCCGGTGTGCGAGCGGATCATCATCTGACCGGCCTCCGAGCGGCCGGCCTGAAACAGCACCAGAGTTTTCTTCTGCGCCCGTGCCTTGCGCGCGGCGGCGGCAAGCTTTTGCGGATTTTTCAGTGCCTCGATAACGATCGCAACGACCTGAACGTCCGGATCGTCAACGAAATAATCGACGAAGTCCTCGATCGTCGCACCGAGCTGATTACCGCATGAGACGAAACAAGCGAAGCCAAGGTGACGGTCCGCCATCAGGGGCGTGAACGCAGTCGCGCCGAGCCCGCCGCTCTGCGACACGATAGCGACAGAGCCGGATCGCAGCGGCTTCGCGATCGGGCCGCTGAACGCCGCCACGCGATCCTTGACGTTGATGTAGCCGAAACAATTGGGGCCGCAGATGCACATGCCTTTGGCGGCGAGTGCCTTCAGACGCAGCGCACGCGCTTCGCCATGTCCGCCCTCGCCGAATCCCGCCGCGAGCACCACGGCGGCCGGAATACCTTTCGCATGCGCTTCCTCAAGCACGTCGCAGGTTGCGTCGGCGCCGACCGCCGCAAGCACGCAATCGACACCGTCAGGCAGTTCGGCAATGCCGGGGAAGCACTTAAGGCCATGCACTTCCGGGTAACGCGGATTAACGGGTAAGATTTGTCCTGAAAAGCCGCAGTCGCGCAGATTGGCAATCACGCTCGCGCCGCGTCCGCCGCGTTGCGACGCTCCAATAACCGCAATGGCTCGCGGTGCGAGCAGCGATTTCATCGGCACCATATCGTTATCCGTTTCTTGTCCTGACCGAGATTTCCGCCTCGCTTACGATTGCAGCCAAAGCTGAAAGCGCTTCTGCATCGCCGGCAGGTTCTTGTCCCACCACGTGAAATCCACCTTGTGGGCGACCTTGAGGTTGTCCGGATAGGTCGGCATCAGCTTGGCAATTGCCGGCTCAAGGAAATTATACGCCTTGGGATTTTGCGGACCGTAATAGATGAGACGGGCGAAAGTGGCCTGATATTCGGCCCGTCCGACGATATCGAGGAATTTCATCGCGCCTTGCTGATTTGGACAGCCGACCGGCGCCAGCCAGGCCTGATTGCCGCCCTCGCAGATCGCCTCGTTCCACACCATCGCAAACGGCGCGTGATGGTGCAGAATTGTTTCCGTGGCACGGCCGTTCATCGCGGCGATGATGTCGACTTCCTCCTGCTCCATCATCTGCTGGCTCATTGAATTGTCCGACCACCACACCTTGATATGCGGCTTGATGCGATCGAGGCTGCGAAACGCGCGCTCGACATCGAGCGGATAAAATTCGCTGTCCTTGACACCGTCGGCCTTGAGCGCCGCCTCGATGGTCCACATCTGGTCAGTCCGCATCGAGCGGCGACCGGGAAATTTCTCCACGTTCCAGAAATCCGCCCATGACTTCGGATGGTCGTCGCCGGGCCATTTCTTGGTGTTGTAGCAGATGACGTACGACAACGAATGACCACCGATGGCGTTGCCGTAGCGAAGCTGTTGCGGGTCGAGCGCCGAGCGGTCGATGACGTTGAAATCGAGCGGCATGATCATCTTCATCCGCTCGGCTTGATAAATCTCCTCGCCCTGGACGGAGACCACATCGATCTGCATCGCATTGGCTTCGTGCATGGCGCGCAGCTTCGCGAACACATAGGGGGCCTGATAACGCACCGGGATGCCGGTTTTGGTCGTGAACGGCTCGCCAAACGCTTTAGCGGCGGCCTTCTGCCAATCGCCGCCGAATACGAAGGCCGTCACCGGCGACGGCGCCGCGTCTGCGCCTCCGAATGCGCCGAACAGCCCCGACAAGGCCGAGCCGCCAAGGGCCGCGCCGAGCACTCGAACGAACTCCCGGCGGCCAAGTCCTCGCGTTTCGTCCAGCACCGCTCGCAAACGGGCGCATGTCTCGTCTACGTCGAAGTCCTGCGGCAATATCGTCATCGCTTGTCCTCCTGTCCTAGCCGTTGCGCCGGCGCGCCAGCGCCTGCGCGGTCGATACGCTTACAAACGTCAGAATCGCCACCCCAATCAGGATCGCGGAAGCGGCCGCGATTGTCGGGTCCGACGTCGCTTGCACGTCCGACCAGATTTTCACCGTAACCGGTTTGCCGACGCCGCCCAGGACGAACATCGCAATGAGCAGTTCATGCGCCGAATGCACGAACGCCAGGATTGCGCCGATAATGATGCCTGGCGAGATGATCGGCAGGGTGATGCGGATGATAGCCCATAGCGGGTGAGCGCCGTGAATGATCGCGGCCCGTTCCAGGTTGCGATCGGCGCTGCGCAGGCTCGCCGCCGTGTTGATCACCACGAAGGGCATGCCGCTGACCGCGTGCGCGCAGGCGAGCCCGACGATCGAATTGTTCAAGCCGAGCGGAACGAAGAACAGATAGGTGGAGATCGCGGTGACGATCGGGGGCGTCACCAAGGCGCAAAGGATCAGCGCACTGAGAAGCGCCTTGGCGGGGACGACATAGCGCACCAGCGCGAACGCCGCCGGAACCCCAAGCAGCGTTGCCAGCAGCGCCGTGAGGCTGCCGACCTTCAGTGTCACCATGAAGGCCGAGACCCATTCGGGATCGCCCGCGATCGCCCGGTACCAGCGCAGCGACAGACCCGGCGGCGGAAATTCCAGGAAATTTCCCGCGCTGAACGAAATCGCCAGCACGACAATCACGGGAAAGATCAGATAGGCGACGATCGCCGCGGCGGCGGTTCCAAGCACGATCCGGTCGGCTGTGGGATTCATGCGTCAGACCCTCCCCACAGCCGATCGAGGCTAAAATATCGATTATAAATCGCGGCGATCAGCGTGGTAATGATCAACAGCACCAAACCCGCCGCGCTCGCCTGTCCCCACTCAAGCAATTCGCTCGCTTCCACCATAATGGTCTGCGCAATCATCGTCTGGCGCGGGCTGCCCAGCAGTGACGGTGTCACGTAGAAGCCGAGCGAAAGCACGAAGACCAGCAGCGCAGCGCCGTAGACGCCCGGCAGGCTCAAAGGAAAGAATACAGTGCGAAAGGCGTGCCAACCGCTGGCGCCGTGGATTTTGGCCGCCGAGATCAACGTACGGTCGATACGCAACATGGCGCCGAACAACACGACGATGGTCAGCGGTAGCAGTATCTGCACCATCCCGACCAACACGGCGAACTCGCTGTAGAGCAGCGGCAGTGACGCGTGGATGATGCCGAGTTTCCGCAGCAACGTGTTGATCAGGCCATGGTCGCCAAGCAGGATCAGCCAGGAGAATGTGCGGACGATGATGTCGACCCAGTAGGGGATGAACACGAACATCAGTAGCAGACCGCGTAGAATGCCCTTGGTGATGGTCAACGTGTAGGCCATCGGGTAGGCCAGAAACAGCGCGAGAACCGTCGCAATGCTGGCGCTCTCCACCGTGGTGAGCATCACTTTGGTGTAGAGCGGCGACGTGAACACTGTTTCGTACGCCTTGAATGAATAGGCCTCGGCCGCGAAACTGCGCCAGCACATCAGAACGAGCGGCAGCAAAAAGAATACCGCGATCCAGATCAGAGCCGGCAGCAGCAACAGCGCTGGCAAGGCCTGCCGAGGCTGGACGGATTGGGTGCGCGGCGGTGCCTGTTCCGCAATCGCCGTCATGGCGCATCGCTCCGCCCGCTCGCGGCATCGTCTCTCATTGCCGGCAAAAGTCGCACGGCGCCGTTCTTCCAGGTCAGCGCGATCCACTGCCCAATCTCAAACGAGCCGCCGACCTCCCGCGCAACCTTCGCCTTGAGCATATCGCCGCCAACCGCGATGCCCAGCTTGAACACATCGCCATGGAAACTACGCTCTTTGAGGATTCCGACAATCTGATCCCCCTGCGGCGACGGCTCCGTCGTCAGCGGCCGAACCGTCATGTCTTCGGGGCGGATGAGAAGGAAGACGTGGTCGCCCGCCGAAGCTGGAAACGCCGGCGGCGCGGCGTGAATAACTGCGCCATTGCCGGCCTTGACGGTCCAACGATCGCCGACCACGCCAATGATCGTTGTCTCGATCAGATTGGAATTGCCGATGAAATCTGCCACGAAAGCACTGGCGGGCGTCTCGTAGAGCGCGTTCGGCGGCCCGATCTGGGCGATGCGCGCGCGATGCATGACTACGACGAGATCGGACATCGTCAAGGCTTCCGACTGATCGTGCGTGACATAGACAACCGTTGCGCCGACGCTGCGGTGAATCCGCCTGATCTCGGTTTGCATCTGCTCGCGCAGCTTCTTGTCGAGCGCGCCGAGCGGTTCATCCATCAGCAGGAGCCGGGGCCGCGACACCAGCGCCCGCGCCATGGCGACGCGCTGCTGTTGCCCGCCGGAGAGCTGGCGCGGGTAGCGCGCCGACAGATGCGACAGCTGCACCAGCGCCAGCATTTCAGCGATGCGCTTCTGTGCCTCGACGCGCGTGAGTTTGCTGCGCATGCGAAGCGGAAATCCGACATTGTCCGCCACCGTCATGTGCGGAAAAAGCGAATAGGACTGAAACACCATGCCGATATTGCGCTTGTGCGGCGGCACGTCGGCGACCGAACGATTATCGATGAGAATGTCGCCGCGATCGGGCGTCAAAAAACCGGCAATCAGATTGAGCGTCGTGGTCTTGCCGGAGCCGCTCGGCCCCAACAGCGACACAAACGCGCCAGCTGGAACGTCGAGCGAGACATCGTCGACAGCCGCGGTCTGACCATAAGCCTTGTGGAGATTGCGCAGCCGAACCTGGGCTCCACTCGCGGTATCGGCGGATCGGTCCATACGCGACGGCAGCTCCAAGAACGGAGGCAGAGAGACGAAAAGTTGTTGGATGATCCGCCCGCATTGCGGAAAAATCAATCGGCTACGACCGCACACCGGGTCCGCCCCGATCGCACACCGGAAATGCAAGGCAAAGTGGCACTACGCTCATACAAAACAATACGACGTGTGCATTGCGCACGAGTTTCTGCTACGCTTGAGGTCAAGTCCGGGCGCCCCAGACGCCCGCTCAGTCAGCTGGAGGAAGCCATGGCGAAGCCGACCCCGCGCAAGGAGCACAGCGCCAAGAACGGCAAGAAGAATGGAAATGGCCGCCCGCGCGTCACAGAGTTGCCAAAGATCACCACGACGACCGATACGCGCGAGATCCTGGCGCATGCCGCCAAGGAGGCAAGGCGCGACGATTATTTCATCGTCGATGTCGACGCTCACGTCACCGAAACAGCGTTCTGGCCGGAAGTCGTCGATCGCATGGAGAGCGACGTCTACAAACAGATGGCGCGCGCGTTCAAGGAGCGCGGCGGGGCGCCCGGCCTCATCAACGCCACACCCGGCATGCTTTATCAGGACGTGTTCGGCCGCATTCCGCATCAGCAACGCCTTGGGGAAGATGTGCCGGGCGGCCGCACTCATAGGCAGGTGGCGCTGGTGAAGCGCGCCATGGACTCGCTCGGCATCGACTACATGGTTGTCTTCCCGACGCCGATGCTGGTGCTCGGCATGCATCCGCAGGCCGAAGTCGAGGTCGTCATCGGTAACGCCTTCAACAAGTGGCTGACCGAAGAAGTGCTGCCGCAAGAGCCCCGAATGAAGGCGATGCTCTATCTGCCGTTCAATCATCCCGAAGCCTGTGTCAAAGCGGTCGAGATGTATGCAGACAATCCGAGCGTCATTGGTTTTTCGGTTACCTCAACGCGCTTCCGCGCTGTCAATCACGATAGCTACATGCCGCTCTATTCGGCGATTCAGGCCACGGGCAAACCGCTGTCGTTTCACTCCGGCTTCCACTGGGGCGACCAGTCGATGCAGCAGTGCAACCGCTTCATCTCGATGCATGCGATCTCGTTTGTCTATTACAACATCATCCACATGACGAACTGGATCATCAACGGCATGCCGGAGCGCTTTCCCAAGCTGAAGGTGATCTGGATCGAAAGCGGGCTGGCCTGGATTCCGTTCCTGATGCAGCGGCTCGATTCCGAATACATGATGCGCTCATCGGAGGCGCCGCTGCTCAAGCGCAAGCCGAGCGACTACATGCGCGACATGTACTATTCGAGCCAGCCGCTGGAGCGCTCCAATATGGACCTGACCGAAGCGACCTTCAAAGCCATGAACGCCGACACGCAATTGCTGTTCGCCTCGGACTGGCCGCATTGGGATTTCGATCTGCCCAACTCGATTACCACGCTGCCCTTCCTCGAAGAGCAGGCCAAGCGCAACATCCTCGGTCTCAACGCGGCCCGTCTGTTCAATCTCGATGTGCCGAAACACAAAATGATCAAGGCAAAGAAGCCCGCGTCGGTACGCGAACCGGTGACGGCCTGATCTGCAATGGCCAAAGCGTTTCGGCGTAAGACGGCGAAGAAGACTGCAAGCCGCACCGCGGAGCCGGCGCGCAAGCGCGGCACCGCCAAAACCGCGGACTTTTGCGCGGCGGCGCGCGACGCGCTCAAGCGCGGCGATCCCGACGCGATTCCGGACAAGACGCTGCAGCAGGTGCTCAGCGCGGCGGTGAAGGTTTATGCCGCCAAGGTCGAGCGGCGCGGCCACGATGTGGCGCCATTTCCGCAGAATACGGTGACGGCAACCGAGACGGTGGTGACCGCCTGCGGCATGATCCGCGCCGCCGACCTCAACATGTTCGACGTGGCGATCTGGTTTCATCGCCCGCCGGGGATCGAATAATGCGCGTGCGCGTATTGAAATGATGGAGGGCGCGATGGATGAAATCTCGGTCGGCAAGCTCGCCGACATTCCGGATGGCGACTATCGGGTCTTCGCCGTCGACGAATTCGAAGTCGGCATCTTCCGCACCGGCAGTAAGGTGCTGGCCTACGAGAATACCTGTCCGCACGCGGGCGGCCCGATCTGCCAGGGCCAGATCTTCAACAAGGTCGAGGAAGTGATCACCCCCGACAAGAAAAGCGCCGGATTGCGCTTCGGCAAATCGCGGCACATCGTCTGTCCATGGCACGGTTACGAATACGATCTCGCTACCGGCTGCCATCCGGGCGACCCGTCGGTGCGGCTCACGCCCGTCAAGGTCTCGGTCCGCGACGGGCAGATTTACATCAGTTTGCCGGAGTAGCCGCCAGCATCTCGGCGGCAAGTTTCTCCGCCACCATGATGGTCGGAATATTGGTGTTGCCGCGCGGCGGCGCCGGCATGATCGACGCATCGATCACGCGAAGGCCAGTCAAGCCACGCACGCGGCCTGACGGATCGGTCACCGCCTCGGGATCGCTCGGAGCGCCCATGCGGCAGGTACCGACCGGATGAAACGTGCCGGCGACGTTCTGCCGAATGTGATCAGCAAGTGCGTCGTCGTCCTCGGCGAGCGCGGCGAGATCGACGCGGCGGTCGGCAAGCGTCGAAAAGACCGGCCCGGCGAGCGGCGGCACCAGATCGATCAGTGTAGCGACCGCCGCGCTTTTGATCCTGTTGCCCGCCGTGATGCGATTGAGCCGCCGCAGCCGGTCGGAGAATTTCACCGGAAAGGTCAAGCCGGTCATGCTGCGCACGGCGTCGTGCGCCAAGATATCGACGCAGCGGCGGAAGCTCTGCATGAAGCGCTGCAGGTCAAGCTCGTGACCGGTGAAATTGAACTCGACCAGCGGATGCGCCGCCGGATCGGCAGAGACCAGCGAGACGCGGCCGCGCGCCATCGGCTTGAGCAGCGATGGCGCCAGATTGGCGACCTGCGCGCCGAGCGGGCTCCACGACGTCTTGCATTGCACGTTGATATACATGTCGAGCGGTGGCGCACCCGGCAGGTTCGAGGAGTAGCGGAAGCACGTCATCGGGTGCGGGCGGATTTTTTCCGCCTGCCGCATTCCTGTCTTCTGCAACAGCCCGAGAAAGAGAATGGCGTGGTTGGCGAGATTTTTACCGACACCCGGCAGGTCGGCGCGCACCGCGATGCCATGCTCTCGCAGCTCGCGCGCCGGGCCGATCCCGGCGCGCAGCAAAAACGCCGGCGAGTGAATGCCGCCGAGCGCAACGACAATTTCGCGCCCGCGGAATTCTTTGAGTTCGCTGCCGATCCGCACAGTGACGCCAGCCGCGCGAGAGCCTTCAAAGATAAGACCAGTGGCGAAAGCCTGCGGAACGATCGTCAGATTGTCGCGGCGGCGTGTCGGCGCATCCAGATAGCAAATGGCGGCCGAGCCACGCTTGTCAGGCCAGTTGCTCATCGGCACGGAGCCATAGCCGTCGCGGAAATCCGCGTTCATATCGGCGATGAAAGGAATTTGGCGTTCCTGCGCGTAAATCTGTACGGCGTTGGACAACGGCGCCCAATCCGTCATCGCGGTCCGCCGAATCGGCACCGGACCGTCCTTACCATGCAGTACGCCGTCGAAGTCGAAATCGTTCTCCAGCTTGCGGAAAAACGGCAGCACGTCGTCCCAGCCCCAACCTGCAGCGCCGAGCGACTGCCACTCGGCGTAATCGTGCGGCGTACCGCGATAGGCGACCATGCCCATCACGGATGAACCGCCGCCGATCACGTGCCCCTGCGAGAAGCCGGTCAGCGGAGAATTATCGCGGCGCCGCCAGTGGACCTTCAGCCCGGGCCAGAAATAGGCGTCGTTGTAATAGGAGCGCGGATAGGTATCGAGAATGTCGTCCGGTTCAGATCCCGGCGGCGCATCGCGGCCGGCTTCGAGCAGAAGAACGCGCGTGGCCGAACGCGCCGACAGCCGGTTCGCCAGCACGCAGCCGGCGGCGCCACCGCCGACAATGATGACATCAAAATTTTCAGTCATGCGCTTTGTGGACCATCGCGGCGTCAGGATTCGAACAACCGCTGCACCAGGCGCCGCGACAACACGCCGGCGACGCGGCGGCGATAGTGACCCGGCGTAAACGTGGTCTTCATTGCCATGATCTGATCGCGCACCAAGGCATCAAGCCCGGCGAACACACGTGCGTCGAGCGGGCCGCCGCACAAGGCCGCCGTGCCGGCGAGCCTCACCGGTCGCGGGTTGGTGCCGGTGAAGGCGACGCGCAGGTCTGCAAGCGTATCACCGTCGCGCCGCAGCGCCACCGCAACGCCGGCTACGGGATATTCGATCGAGCGGCGGATGCGGACCTTCTCGTAAGCGGAACGCAGGCCCGTCATTTTCTTCACGCGGATCGCGGCGAGGAATTCGCCCGGGCGCAGCGATAGAAAATATTTTCCGTCGCCTTGCGTCTCGGTCACCGGCACGTCCTGACGCGCATGGCCGATATAAAGGTCGGCCAGCGCGGTCGTGCGCCGACCGTTCGGGCCCGCAATGTCGATCTCGGCGTCGAGAGTGAGCAGCGCCGGAGCCAGATCGCCGCTGAAGGTGGCGAAGCAGACGCCGCGACTCTTCGGTGCGACGTGGCAGATCGTGCCGGTGGTCTTCAGGCAATGGTGGTTGGCGTCGCGCCACCATTCACTCTGATTGTAGTAGATGCAGCGCGTATCAAGACAGAGATTTCCGCCGACCGTCCCCATGACGCGATGCGTCGGTCCGGCAATATGGGCCGCCGCCTGCGCCACTACGGGATAATGCCGCACGACTTCGGCATGTTCGGCCAGATCGGCGAGCGTGACTGCGGCGCCGATTTCAAGCGCGCGCGCGTCGGCCTTGATAGCACGCAGCTCCGGCACTCCGCTGACGTCGATCAGCACCGGCGGCGCCACGATCCCGCGCCTGATGTTGACGACAAGATCGGTGCCGCCACCAAGCAGGTGGCTCTCGGTATGCTTCGCACGCTCGGCGACCAGTTCGTCGAGGGTGCGCGGGCGAACCAAATCGAATTGCGGGAGCGCGTCCATCAGGCACCACCGTTGTGCCTGCGACCACCCTCGCGCGCACGCTTCTCCAGCGCCGCAAAAACGCGATCCGGCGTCACCGGCAGATCGTTGAAACGCAGGCCGATCGCATCCGCGATGGCATTGGTCAGCGCCGGCAGAAACGCGGCGAGCGAGCCCTCACCGGCTTCCTTTGCGCCGAATGGACCATGTGGATCGATGCTCTCGACGATGCCGACCTCGATCGGCGGCGAATCCTGGATCGTCGGGACGCGATAATCGAGCATGTTGGCGGTGAGCATGAGGCCGTTGTGATAGGCCACCTCCTCGCTCATCGCCTGGCCCATGCCCATCCAAACCGAGCCTTGCACCTGGCCCTCGACCGTAAGACGGTTGAGCGCACGGCCGCAATCGTGCGCCACCCACACCTTGTCGACGGTTACGACGCCAGTGTCCTCATCGACGCTGACCTCCACGACCTGGGCGGCGTAGCTGTAACCCATTGTGCCGCCGATGGCCGAGCCGCGATATTTCTTGCCGCCATGCGATTCTGAAATCGTCGAATAGTTGCCGGTGACCGTGATGGTGCCGGTGTCTTTCAGGGCTTCGGTGACGACCTCGTTAAAGGCCAATCCCTTGTCCTGCGCGCCGGCGCGATAAAGTTCGCCGAGGCACTCGATCTCGCCCGGGTTGGCATCGAGCTTTCGCGCCGCCGCGGCGATCAGCACCGCTTTCAGGTTGTTCGCCGCGTCGATAGCTGCATTGCCGACCATGAAGGTGACGCGCGAGGAATACGAGCCATTGTCCTTTGGCACCACCTCGCTGTCGCCGGTGACCACGCGGACGCGCGCAAGGTCGAGCCCCAGCACTTCGGCGACGGATTGCGCGAGAATGGTGGTAGAGCCCTGGCCAATGTCGGCGGCGCCGGAAAGAACGACGATCGAGCCGTCGAAATCGAGCTTGATCTTGACCGTGGCATGCGGCTCACCGGTCCAGTTCACCGGTTTGGACGCACCACTGATGTAATGTGAGCAGGCGAAGCCAAGACCCTTTTTGATGCCGCTGTGCCTCGGCAACTTGCCCTTACGCTCTTTCCAGCCGCTCTCTCTTTCGACCCAATCGATGCATTCGGGCAGGCCGTAGCTGTTCACCATCAGATCGTTGTCGGTGAAGGTCGGCGCCTGCAACAGGTTGGCGCGGCGCACCGCGATGGGATCGAGGCCCATCTCGGTTGCCATCTGATCAATCAGGCTTTCGAACGCGAACCGTACATCGACAGTGCCGTGGCCGCGAAACGCGCCGCATGGCGGCGTGTTGGTCAGCACGCGCTTGCCGATGTATTTGACGTTGTGCAGGTCGTAGATCGCGTAAAGCATCGAGCCGGCATAGAGGATCGTCACGACGCCGTAGCCCGAGTGAGCGCCGCCGCGCTGGATGCATTCACATTCGACGCCGGTGATGCGGCCGTCCTTGCGCAATCCGATCTTGAGCCGGATATCGGTTTCCGGCCGGCCACGGTGCGTGATGAAAGTTTCCTCACGATTGACCACGAGCCGCACGCAGCCACCGGCCTTCCGCGCCAACAGCGCGGCGATCAGCTCGACATTAAGCGTCTCGGTGCGGCAGCCGAAGCCGCCGCCCACATGCGGCTTGACTACGCGGATGCGCGACATGTCCATGCCGAGGATTTGCGACAGCATCAGGTGCACGTAATACGGCACCTGGGTCGAGGCATGGACGGTGATGCGATCGCGTACCGCATCATAGTCGGCGAGCGCGGCGTGCATCTCCATCTGGTTCTGGCACACCTCCGCACAATTGTAGGTGCCTTGGCGCACCAGGTCGGCGCCCGCGAAGGCCGCCTCGACATCGCCAAGTTCAAAAAAAACATCGCGCTCGATGTTGTGCGCGCGGCGTTCGTGAATATTGATCGCGTCCGGCGCCAGCGCCGCGCGGGCCGTGTGATAAGCGGGAAGCTCCCGCACTTTCAGCTTGATGAGCCGCAGCGCTTGTTTTGCGGTTGCGTCATCGACGGCGGCGACCGCCGCGACCGGCTCACCGCAATAGCGCACCTTATCGCGTGCCAGCGGGTGCTCGGTGCGGGCAATCGGCAGCACGCCGAAGGTCGTGTCGCAGTCGGCGCCGGTGACGATCGCCTTCACGCCCGGCAGCTTCACCGCCTCGGACACATCAATTTCGAGAATTTCAGCGTGCGAGTATGGACTGCGATAAATGCGCCCGGCGAGCGCGCCCGGTACGATCAGATCGGCGGTGAATTTGGCGCGGCCGGAAACCTTTTCGGGCCCGTCGATCATCGGCACGTAGTCGCCAATGTTATGTGCGGGCAAAATCTGGTTCACGGCGCTACCCCCTCATCACATAGCGCCGCCGCATGCTTCACCGCTTCGATGATCTTCACATAGCCGGTGCAGCGGCAGATGTTGCTGCCGAGCGCCGCACGAATCTCGTCCTCGCTGGGATGCGGATTGCGGCGCAACAATCCGGCCGAGGCCATGATGAATCCCGGCGTGCAATATCCGCACTGCGAACCAAGCTTTTCGTGGAAGCCGCGTTGCACCGCGGACAAGCGGCCATCGACACCAAGCGATTCGATCGTATCGACGCGACGGCCGTCGACTGTCGCCGCCAATGTAAGGCACGACAGGCGCGGACTATCATCCACCAGCACCGTGCAGGCGCCGCACTCGCCGCCGTCGCACCCAGTTTTCGTGCCGGTCAGCCCAGCCAACTCCCGCAAATAATCCAGCAGCAGCAGATTGTCGGGCACCGCGTCGGTGCGGGCGCGGCCATTGAGCGTGAGCGAAAGCATGCGCGCCATGGCTCGGTTTCCTCGGCCCAGTTCAATTGGCCAAGATCAACGCATGGCCAACGTTTTTTGTTTGGCGCTTTCCATAACAGCATCTGCGGTCGCCTTCAATTCGCAAGTCCCGCAACTTGCCGGTTAAACGGCGCGAACCGCGAGCCCCTCGACGGTAAGGCCCGCGCCTTCCATAATGCCGGCGCGTATAAAGGGGGTGCGGGTCTCGTGCGTATTTTGTCGTTTCAGTCGGGTCTCCACGATGCGTCGGCGGCCGCGTTCGAGGATTACCGGCTCGTGGCCGCTGTTCAGGAAGAGCGGCTGCGGCGCGAGAAGGGCTGGGGCAACGACGTGCCCTGGCTTGCCATCGACGAAGTGCTGCGCATTGCCGGATGGGCGCGCAACGAGGTCGATATCATTGCGGCGATCCGTGGCATTTTTCCGCTGCATTATTTTTCGTTCCCGCTGCCGCGCGACCTTTACTATGCGGTGCGCAAGCATTTGGGTCGTGAGCGAGTCAGTCGCGACCTGTCCAATGCCATCACGCGCAGCGGCACTGGCGAAGATCGATTGTTCCGCAGCGATCGGTTTCTCGCCGAAAACGGCTTTCGTGGCGACACGCAGTTTCACTTCGTCAACCACCACGAGGCGCACGGACTGGCGGCGCTGTTCTTTACCGACTGGGACGATGCGCTGATCTACACCGCCGACGGAATTGGCGACAACGTCAGTTACAGCGTTCGCACACTTCAGAACGGACAACTCGATTGTCTGGTCGGCGGCGACGAATGGCTGAAGGCCAAGCGCGCGCCGCGCAACAGTCTGGCCACGGCCTACGGTCACGCCACCAAGGCGGCCGGATTTCGCATGTGGCGCCACGAGGGCAAGCTCACCGGGCTGTCCGCACGAGGCGAGCCGAAGTTGCGCGACGCGCTCGGAAAGCATTTCCGTCTCGGTGATGATGGCTTGATCGCCTGCGACTTCACCAGTTGGCGGGTGATGGAGAAGGGCATCGAGGCGATCTGTCGAGGACAAAGCCGCGAAACCATCGCGGCATCGATCCAGCAACTGGCCGAGGATCTGATCTCCGGCGCGATTAGGCATTGGCTGTCCCAGACCAAGGCGCGGCACCTCGGCCTTGCGGGCGGGCTATTTGCCAACGTGCGGCTGAATCGGCTGTTGGCCGAAACGCTTCCGGTCGAAGAAATCTTCATCTTTCCCGCAATGGGCGATGATGGTTTGGCGGTGGGCGCGGCGCTCTGCTACCTGCGCGATCGCGACGGTCTTTCAACCTGGCTCCAGCAACGCCACCGCCTCGACAATGTCTATCTCGGCCAGGACTTCGATTCGAGCATCGACGCGGTTCTGACGGCGGATTCCGAAATCCGGCAGTTGCCGGGCGATCCGATCGAACTCGCGACGGCCATGGTCGAAGCTGGCGCCGCCGGCGCGGTGTTCGTCGGGCGCATGGAATATGGCCCGCGCGCGCTCGGCGCCCGCAGCATCATCGCCAATCCGACCGACCCGACCATTAACGATCGGCTTAATCAGCGTCTCGACCGTTCAGAGTTCATGCCGTTCGCCCCCTACGTGCTCGAAGAGGACGCCGAGCGCGTGTTCGAGATCGGGCCGGTTAACCGCTATGCGGCCCGCTTCATGACCATCACCTGCGCGGTCCGGCCGGAATGGCGGGAGCGTATTCCGGCGGTCATGCACATTGACACTACGGCCAGGCCCCAGATTATTCGCGACAGCGATAACCCGCTATTTGCGGGCATTCTGCGCCGGTTTCGCGACCACACCGGGATACCGGTGCTGATCAATACCAGCTTCAACGTGCACGAAGAGCCGATTGTTAACAGACCGGAGGAATGCCGGCGCGCGCTGCTCGATGGCCGCGTCGATTTCGTGGTAACCAAGCACGGGGTTTACGTTACCGCCCGCGGACTGGAAGCGGCACGCACGGCAATCGGCGCACGAAACAGCCAGCCGGCGTTTACCGCAGCAGAAAACGTGCGTTGACGCCGCCCCGTCCGCATTCTTCAGTACGCGGCTATCGGGGGCTAGCAGCGCGCGCATGTCGAAAACCAGCCTGGCACTGAATAACCTGCGCGGGTACGCCGTCATCATCGTCTTGGCGTTTCACTCGTCTATTGCCTATGTGAGCCATCAGCCGTCTGCCGCGCTGCCTTTCAATCAGCCGCCCTACGCCTGGATCGCCAATCCGATCGTCGACAGCGATCGCTGGCTTGGCTTCGATATCTTTTGCGCCTTCACGTTTCTCTACATGATGCAGCTGATGTTTTTTCTGTCCGGGCTGTTCGTATGGCAGAGCCTGAGACGAAAGAACGCTGCCGTCTTTATGTACGACCGGTTCGTGCGGCTTGGCGTGCCGTTTGCGCTCGGCGCCTATCTGCTGATGCCGATCGGCTATTTCGCCGTCTACCGCCAGACCGCGCTCGATCCGAGCTGGTCGGCCTATTGGTCGCACCTCACGGCCCTGCCGTTCTGGCCGGCCGGCCCCCTCTGGTTTCTGTGGATTCTGCTGCTGTTCAACGCTATCGCCGCGGCCTTGAGTGTTATTGCCCCAGGCGCTGTCGATTTTCTGGCGCGGATCGCCGCGAAGGCGACGGCCAACAGACTGTTTGTCGCGCTCGCCGGTCTCACCGCACTGCTCAACCTCGCCATGTCGAGCCTGTACACACCCTGGCAGTGGATCGACTACGGGCCGTTCGCGCTTCAGCCGCTCCAGCTGCCGCAGTATGCGGTTTATTTCTTTTTCGGCCTTGTTGTCGGGGCACAGGGTCTGGAGCGCGGCCTGTTTGGCGCCGAGGGCACGCTGGCGAGGCGATGGGGCCGCTGGTGCATCGGCACGGTCGCTTCGTTCATTGTCTGGATCTCGTGCTCAGCGCTCATGTTTACCGGACACCCCCTGCCAGGGGTGCAGATCGTCGCCGAACTCGGCCAGGCCCTGTTCGCGGCGACGGCCTGCTTTGCCGCCGCAGCGACATTCCTGCGCTTCGCCGCCAAGCCGTGGCCATCGTTCGACGGCATCTCCGAGAATTCCTACGGCATTTATCTGGTCCACTACGTCTTCATTCTCTGGGCGCAATACCTGCTGCTGCGCGTTGCGATGCCGGCCATCGCGAAGGGCGTGATCGTGTTCGGCGTCACCCTTGTTCTAAGCTGGGCCGCGACCGCCGCGATCTGCACCATTCCGCTGGGCGCGCGCGTATTGCGTGGACAGCGGCGCACCGCGATAGCGGCTGAGCGTACATCGGCCGGCCACAGCACCGCGGAGCAGAGCGGAAGCTAAATCCGAAGATCGCGGATGCGCGGCGCCTTCACGCTGGACTCGAATTCTCGCGCCAGCGTCCCGAGTTCGAGTGTCACAACGTGCGGCGAAATCTCGAACACGCGCTTGATCTCGTGCTCAACCTCAACCGCTGCGGCGGCCGGATCGGCCTCCCGCCGAACCTCAATGGACACCCGCAATTCTTCAAGATCGCCGACCGTGACGGCCTCGCATTTGAAGTCGTTGATCGGCGGCATCCGGAACATGAAGTCCTCGAACTCGCCGTGATCGATGTTGATGCCGCGAATCTTGAAGAACTCGCTGGCCCGATGGGCGTGATGCATGATCGGAAAGACCGAAAACGGACCATCGCCCGGCACATCGGTCTGCAGCGTGACCACGTCCCCTGACGACCAGCGCAGAAACGGCGTGATATTGTTGGTGTAAAGCGGCGTGACGACAAGCCCGCCGGATTCGCCGTCGGGCACCGCCTCGCCGGACGCTGGATCGACCACCTCGACGACAAACAGATCGCTCCAGATTCGGAAGCCGCTGGCAACGCCATCCTCGGCGGCCATCATGCCGGCTTCGGTCATGCCGAACGAGTCGCGGACTTCGGCGCCCCACATGCGGCCGATTTTTTCGCGCTTTGCCGCCGACAGCGGCTCCGCCGAACAGATCACGAGCTTCACCGGTCCATGGGCGAGATCGATCTTTTTCTGATCCGCCAGGTTGGCAAGATGCAGCGCGTAGCTTGACATGCCGACGAGCACGTCGGGGCCGAGTTTCTCGACCAGCTCGATCTGCAGCGCGGACGGCGTCGTGGTACCGGCACCCGCCAACAACGCGCCCATGCCGTATGCTTCGGCGGCGCGCGCCATCATCGTGCCGACCGGATGAATGCCGAGCGGAAATGCGCAATGCACCATATGTCCCGGTTTGGCGCCCGCGCACGCATAGACGCGGGAAAAGCCGCGCATCGCGACTTCAATATCGATGTGGCTGCGCGGATAAAACAGCGGACGTCCCGTCGTGCCGCCCGAGCGCCAAAATTGCGCAACGGGATCATCCGCGGCGGGCGGCAGACAGAAGTCGCGGTAGAATTCCCTGTCCGACATGCCACGCAGCATGTCTTTATCGAGCAGCGGGATTTTTGCCCATTCGCGCGGCTCATCGAGCCGATCGAGATCGATATTGTCGAGCTTGCCGCGAAAGAATGGCGCGCGCATTGCCTGCCGTACAGCATGCCGTTTGCGCGAAGAATGAATGGCTGCGATCTCGGCCTTGCTGCGCGGGATCGTTTCGCCGGGACGCGGAGCGATTGCGCCGTCCTGCATCGTCAGCCCCAGAATGCCCTAAACCAAGAACCGTTAGCCGACTGGCTTCAAAATGTTGCTCTTAATACGACAAATGGCCGAACGGCGGTATTCGGCTCCGGTCAAACAAACAAATCGCTGTCCGCAGAGTTAACCGCTAGTGGCCGGCGCCCGCGTCGCATCATCGTTCGGATGAAAACGCTCGATGACTTCGCGTGGAATGGGCTGCGATTTCAGCTTCGAAGGGTCGGACGGATCACGCCCAGCCCAGACGCGCGTTTCCTGGCCTTCGACGGCGACCGTGCCACTAACGAACAGCTGGTGACCGACGTCGAAGCTCGAGCGGCGGAATGCAATGACTTGGGACGCGAGCTCGACGCGGTCGCCAAACCGGGCCGGCGCGATAAACCGCGCGCTGGCGTCGACCAGAGGCAGCGAGTCGATACCGAAGGCGGCGGCAAGCTCCGGCGGCCGCACGCCCAGCGCGGCTTCGAACAGGCTCCAGGTGCCCCAGTCGAAATATTCGAAGAAGCGGCTGTTAAAGACGATGCCGGCCGGGTCGCAGTGCGACCATTCGATCGTAAATTGCCGTCGGTTGAGGAAATTCGCCATTGGGCATCCCACGAGGCGCCGAACCCGCTGGCGCGATCAACAGCGTCTTCGGCAGCGTGTCAAACCAGTTGGCGCCTCAAGTTCCTGCCTAATAATTCATCCGAGATTGTGGGCAATTCAAGCGGGCCGCCCAAATAATAAGCAGACAGCGGGCGCGCCGGATTCAAATTGGGCGCAGCAAGCCTTTGGGCATCCGCCACCCGCAGAAACTTCCTCCGAATCAATGGCTTGGTTTCTTTTACCGCTTGGCACGCTCCTTGCGATTTCGGTGCGAAGCGGAACGGCGCCGCGCCGGCCGCGCGTCAACCAGAGGACAACGCCATGTCTAACGCCCGGGTAAAGTCGGTTCGCTTCACACGCCGCCACATGCTGGCAAGCGCAGCGAGTTTTGCGGCGGCGGCGGCGACCGGGGGCCCCGTCAACGCTGCGGACACCATCAAGGTCGGCATTCTGCATTCGCTCTCCGGCACCATGGCCATCAGCGAAACGACGCTGAAGGACGTGATGCTCATGCTGATCGATGAGCAGAACAAAAAGGGTGGCTTGCTCGGCAAGAAGCTCGAAGCTGTCGTCGTCGATCCGGCTTCCAATTGGCCGCTGTTCGCCGAAAAGGCGCGCGAACTGATCAGCAAGGACAAGGTCGCGGCGGTGTTCGGCTGCTGGACTTCGGTGTCGCGCAAATCGGTGCTGCCGGTTTTCAAGGAACTCAACAACATCCTTTTTTATCCGGTGCAATTCGAAGGCGAAGAAGGCGAGCGCAACGTGTTCTATACCGGCGCCGCACCGAACCAGCAGGCCATTCCGGCGGTCGATTATCTGGCCAGCAAGGACGGCGGCTCGGTAAAACGCTGGGTGCTTGAAGGCACCGACTACGTTTATCCGCGCACCACCAACAAGATTCTCGAAGCCTACCTGAAGAACGTGCTCAAGGTCGCCCCCGACGACATCATGATCAATTACACGCCTTTCGGATTTTCCGACTGGCAGACCGAAGTGTCCAAGATCAAGGCGTTCGGTTCGGCCGGCAAGAAGACCGCCGTGGTGTCCACCATCAACGGCGACGCCAACGTGCCGTTCTACAAAGAACTCGGCAACCAGGGCATCAAGGCGACTGAAATTCCCGTTGTGGCGTTCTCGGTCGGCGAAGAGGAACTGGCCGGGCTCGACACCAAGCCGCTCGTCGGCCATTTGGCCGCCTGGAATTACTTCGAATCGATCAAGACGCCGGCAAACGCAGCCTTCATCAAGGCGTGGCACGCCTACACGAAAAATCCGAAACGCGTCACCAACGATCCGATGGAAGCCCACTACATCGGCTTCAACATGTGGGTGAAGGCGGTCGAGAAGGTAAAGACCACCGATCCCGACAAGGTGATCGCGGCGCTGCCCGGCATCAAACAGGCCAACCTCACGGGCGGCGTCTCGACGATGCTGCCCAACCACTACATCACCAAGCCGGTGTTCATCGGCGAAATTCGCGGCGACGGTCAGTTCGACGTGGTGTGGAAGACCAAGAGTCTGGTGCCGGGCGACGCCTGGTCGCCCTATCTGCCGGGCTCGAAGGATCTGGTCGCCGACTGGGTCACGCTCAAGTGCGGCAACTACAACAAGGTGACCAAAAAGTGCGGCGGCGCATAGTCGTCGCGGTACTCGCATAACAATAGTGGCGTGAAGGCGATTGTCCGCCTTCACGCCGCAGCGCCGGGGAAAATTGCGATGCGTTGTGGCCGAGCATGTCTCGCTGCTCTGCTGTTTGTCCTGGCATTGGCTTCCGGCCTCTGCCTCGGCCACACCGCCGCGCGTGCGGCGACGCTTGACGAGGCCCTCACGTCCTTCACCGCTGACGATTTCGATCAGACCGAAACGGGTATCAACGCCGTCGCGGCGAGCGGCAGTCCTCGGGCTGAAATCATTCTGCGCGCCTTGCAGAACGGCCAGCTGATGTTCAGCGCCACGCAAAAGAAGGTCTACATCCAGGACGATGCCAGCAAGCTGCTTGATGCCGCGACCGGCGCGCCGATCGCGGGCGCAGCGCCTGACGATCTCGACAATGTGCGCATCAATAATCGTCTGCGCGGCACCATCGGCGCCGCGCTTGGTACCCTGACACTGCTCTCGAAGAATGCGGGCACGCGCTACAAGGCCGCGCAGACCGTGTTCAAGTCGCACGAGGCGAGTGCGCTGCCGACGCTCGACAAGGCAATTGCGCAAGAGACCGATGCCAGCGTGAAGCGTGCGCTTGAGCAAGCGCGCGCCGCCATCGTACTCAACACACCCGGCGCCACCGACGCGCAAAAGCTCGACGCTGTCGCGGTCGTCCGCGATCGCGGCGATCAGGACGCGCTGGCGCTGCTTGCGGACATTCCCAATCGTGAGTCGCCCGCGGTCGCACACGCAGCAACCGCGGCGATTGCCGCGATCCAGACACGGCTGGCCGAATGGGACGCCGTGCAAAACGCCTGGTACGGCATTTCGCTCGGCTCGGTGCTGCTGCTTGCGGCGATCGGGCTTGCCATCACCTTCGGGGTGATGGGCGTGATCAACATGGCGCACGGCGAAATGGTCATGCTCGGCGCCTACGTGACCTATGTGGTCCAGGACGTGATCAGGGCAAACGATCCGGCGCTGCTGGATTATTCGCTCGCCATCGCGATCCCGCTCGCATTCCTGTTCTCGGGCGGCGTCGGCATCCTGATCGAGCGCAGCATCATCCGCTTTCTGTATGGGCGGCCGCTCGAGACGCTGCTGGCGACCTGGGGTCTGTCGCTGGTGCTGCAGCAGGCCGTGCGCACCGTGTTCGGGCCGACCAACCGCGAGGTCAGCAATCCATCCTTCATGAGCGGCGCCTTCGATCTCGGCGGCATCACCATCACCTACAACCGGCTCTGGATCGTCTGTTTCGCGCTCGCGGTCTTCGTGGCGCTGATCGGGCTGTTGCGCTTCACGCGGCTCGGCCTGGAAATGCGCGCGGTGACGCAGAACCGTGTCATGGCGGCCTCGATGGGGATTCGCACCGCCCGCATCGATGCGCTGACCTTCGGCCTGGGCTCCGGGATCGCCGGCATGGCCGGAGTGGCGCTGTCGCAGATCGACAATGTCAGTCCCAATCTCGGTCAAGGCTATATCATCGACAGTTTCATGGTCGTGGTGTTCGGCGGTGTCGGTAATTTGTGGGGCACCTTCGTCGGCTCGTTCGTGCTCGGCGTCGCCAACAAATTCCTCGAACCGTATGCGGGCGCGGTGCTCGGCAAGATCACCATCCTGGTGTTGATCATTCTGTTCATCCAGAAACGGCCGCGGGGCTTGTTTGCCCTAAAGGGCCGGGCGGTCGAGGCATAATGGGCGCGGCGCCGCATTTCCTCATCCGCTCGCTCGACCGCGGCGCAATACTGTTCGTCGCCGCCATGGCGGCGATCGCGATCGGGGTGCCGATTCTCAACCTCGCGATCCCGGCTTCCTCGGCATTTCACATGTCGAGCTACCTGGTGGCGCTGTTTGGCAAATACGCCTGCTATGCGCTGCTGGCCCTGTCGATCGATTTGATCTGGGGTTTTTGCGGCATTCTCTCGCTCGGCCACGGCGCGTTCTTCGCGCTCGGCGGCTACGCCATGGGCATGTATCTGATGCGGCAGATCGGCACCCGCGGCGTCTATGCCAATCCGATCTTGCCGGATTTCATGGTGTTCCTGAACTGGAAGGCACTGCCGGTCGCCTGGTACGGATTCCAGCATTTTCCCTACGCGCTTCTCATGGTCCTGATTGTGCCGGGCGCGCTCGCCTTCGTGTTCGGCTGGTTCGCGTTCCGCAGCCGCGTCACCGGTGTTTATCTGTCGATCATCACCCAGGCGCTGACCTACGCGCTGATGCTCGGATTTTTTCGCAACGATTTCGGCTTCGGCGGCAATAACGGGTTGACCGACTTCAAGGACATTCTCGGCTTCGACGTGCAGGCGGAAACGACATGCGCGGCCCTGTTCTCGATCTCCTGCCTGGCGGTGATCGTCGGCTTTCTGGTGTGCCGCGCCATCGTGGCTTCGAAATTCGGCAAGGTGCTGGTGGCGATCCGCGACGCCGAAGCGCGCACGCGATTTCTCGGCTACCGCGTCGAATCCTACAAGCTGTTCGTCTTCACCTTGTCGGCCTGCATGGCGGGTATCGCCGGCGCGCTTTACGTGCCGCAAGTCGGCATCATCAACCCCAGCGAATTCGCGCCCGGCAATTCCATCGAAGCCGTCATCTGGGTGGCGGTCGGCGGCCGCGGCACGCTCACCGGCGCGGTCGTTGGCGCGGTCCTGGTCAACTACGCCAAGACCTATTTCACCTCGGGAATTCTCGCGCCCTACTGGCTCTATATGCTCGGCGGCCTGTTCATTGCGGTGACGCTGCTGTTGCCGCGCGGCATCGTCGGCAGCCTGCATCACTGGAACGCGCTGCGCCGCGACCGCGCCTCGGCGGCCGCCGAGGACGGCGTCGTCGAGCCGCTGGCGGCGGAGTGAGGGTCGGCCGATGAAGCGGCAGGAGCGACTGGAGAAACGCGAACAGGAGGCGATGGCAGCCTTCGAGCGGACGCTTCTGTTCATCGAAAACGTCACGGTTTCGTTCGACGGCTTCCGGGCGCTCAACAATCTGTCCTTTTCCATCGAGCCCGGCGAGATGCGCGCCATCATCGGTCCCAACGGCGCCGGCAAGACCACGATGATGGATGTCGTCACCGGCAAGACACGGCCCGACACCGGCTCCGTCATTTTCGACCAGCGCCACGATCTTGCCCGCCTCGACGAAACCGAGATCGCGCGGCTCGGCATCGGGCGAAAATTCCAGAAGCCGACGGTGTTCGACAGCCACACGGTGTTCGACAACATCGAGCTCGCGCTGAAGGCCGACCGACGCGCCCGCGCAACGCTGTTGTGGCGGCGATCCGAGGCCGAAGAGCGCAGCGTCGACGACATCCTGAAGACGGTTCGGCTGTCGGCCATGCGCGATAGGCTCGCCGGCAGCCTGTCGCACGGCCAGAAGCAGTGGCTCGAAATCGGCATGCTGCTGGCGCAGGACCCCAAACTCCTTCTGGTCGATGAACCAGCCGCCGGCATGACCGACGCGGAAACACAGCAAACCGCCGAGCTGCTCAAGGAGATCAACCGCGAGCACACCATCGTGGTGGTCGAGCACGACATGACCTTCGTGCGCGACCTCGGCGTCAAGGTCACCTGCCTGCACGAAGGCGCCGTGCTCGCCGAGGGCACGATCGACGATGTCTCGACAAATGAGCGAGTCGTTGAAGTGTATTTGGGAAGGTGACCGAGGCGATGCTCGACATCAACGCCATCGACCTGCATTACGGCGCCGCGCAGGCGTTGCGCGCCGTCTCGCTCAAGGCCGAACCCGGCAAGGTGACCTGCGTGCTCGGCCGCAACGGGGTCGGCAAAACCAGTTTGCTTGACGCACTGGCCGGCCAGCACCCGGTCAGTCGGGGCACCATCACCTGGGAAGGCAGCGACATCACTGCGCTGCGGCCGCCCGAGCGCGCGCGGCGCGGCATCTCCTACGTGCCGCAAGGACGCGAGATCTTTCCATTGCTTACCGTCGAGGAAAATCTGAAAACCGGCTTCGCGCCGTTGCCGCGCGCCGGGCGCAGCATGCCGGACGACGTGTTCACATTGTTCCCCGTCCTCAAGGACATGCTGCGGCGGCGCGGCGGCGATCTGTCGGGCGGCCAGCAGCAGCAGCTCGCGATCGGCCGCGCACTCGTGATGCGGCCGCGGCTTCTCCTGCTCGACGAGCCGACCGAAGGCATCCAGCCGTCGATCATCAAGGACATCGGCCGCGCCATCACGTATCTGCGCTCGCTGGGCAAAATCGCCATCGTGCTGGTCGAGCAATATCTCGACTTCGCCCGCGAGCTGGGCGATCATTTCGTCGTCATGGATCGGGGCGCCATCGTCTATTCGTGCGACCGCGAGACGCTTGACGAAGGCGCGCTGAAACGCGCCATGGCTATTTGATAACGGCGACTGACGATGCTCGCATCCGCGGCCGTACTGCGCGAACAGACCTTCGCGGCCAATCGCGCCACCGGACATATCGCGCTGTCGGTTGCGGCCGCGCACGGGCTGAGCCGGCGGAAGCGCGTGCATGAGGCGGGTTCGCTGCGCGTGCGTTTCCCGAACGGTCATCATGACGGCTCGATCGACGCCGTCATCGTCAATACGGCGGGCGGCATGACGGGCGGCGACCAATTCGAACTCGACTTCGATGTCGGCGCCGGGGCGCGGCTGTCGATCACGACCGCCGCGGCCGAAAAGGTCTATCGCTCGCTCGGGCCGGACACCCATGTAGGCATCAAGCTCGCGATCGGCGATGGCGGCACGCTCACCTGGCTGCCCCAGGAAACGATTCTGTTCGATCGCGTACGCCTTCGCCGCAGCATCGACGTCACGCTCGCCGGCAACGCCGATCTGCTGCTCGCCGAGGCGATCGTCTTCGGCCGCGCCGCGATGGGTGAGACTGTCAGCGACGGACATCTCTTTGACCGCTGGCGTGTGCGGCGCGACGGAGCGCTGGTCTTCGCCGAGACGTTGCGGATCGACGGCGCAATCGCCAAGCAACTCGCCGCGCGGCCAACGGCGGCAGGCGGCGCGGCCATCGCCGGCATCCTGAAAATCCCCGGCGACGAGGCGGCGATTGCGTCTGTCAACGCCATGCAGCAGAATTTTCACGGCGAAGTCGGCGCATCGGCCTGGAACGGCCTGGCGCTGGCGCGGCTTGTTGCGCCGAATGGCGCCGCGCTGCGGCACGATCTGGCCGCGATCGTCACGGCCTGGAGCGCAACGCCGCTGCCGCGGCTTTGGCTGAATTAGCGCATGATCCCGAAAAGTGGCAGCCGGTTTTCGGATAAGATCATGCGCCAACTGAAAAAGTAGTCGCCGATGCGCCTCACTCCGCGTGAAAAGGACAAGCTGTTGATCGCCATGGCGGCGATGGTGGCGCGGCGGCGGCTCGAGCGCGGCGTCAAGCTCAACCATCCGGAAGCGGTCGCGCTCATTTCCGATTTCATCGTCGAGGGCGCGCGTGACGGTAAAAGCGTCGCCGCGCTGATGGAACAGGGTGCGCACGTACTTACGCGCGCGCAGGTGATGGATGGCATCGCCGAAATGATCCCCGAGATTCAGGTCGAGGCGACATTTCCCGACGGCACCAAGCTTGTCACGGTGCACGAGCCGATACGATGAACGCGCGCGTCGCAATTCCATTGCGTCATGCCCGCGCTCGTCGCGGGCATCCACGTCTTGCTTTCTTTGCGGCAGAGAGGCGTGGATGGCCGGGACAAGCGCGGCCATGACGGCTGAGAGAGGTCCCGCATGATCCCCGGCGAATATTTCATCCAGGATGGCGACATCGAACTGAACAAGGGCCGCAGGAGGGTCACGCTCAGTGTCGCCAACACCGGCGACCGGCCAATCCAGGTCGGCTCGCACTATCATTTCTTCGAAAGCAATCCGGCGCTGCGCTTCGACCGCAAGAAAGCGCGCGGCATGCGGCTCGATATCGCGGCCGGGACGGCGGTACGGTTCGAGCCCGGCCAGACCCGCGACGTGACGCTCGTCGCCCTCGCCGGCACGCGCACGGTTTACGGATTCCGTCAGGACATCATGGGGAAACTGAAAACGTGATGGGAGGCCGAAAATATCATGGCGGGCGGACTTGCGCAGTCCGCCCGTCACGTTCTCAGCGCTGCTACCCCGCTGCTGGGAACCAAGGATCAAACCTGCCCTTCGCGCGACGCTGGTAGCGGCTGGCGCGACCGGTCCGATCTGATCTTGGCGATCCCTCGTATCCGGCAGAACCAAACGCGAGCGATCTGAAAGTGAGGATAGCGCAACGCTTGCCGTCTGCAAGTTAAAGTGTGTTTTGCCGTGCGCAGAATCTGTTTGGGGATAACACTGGGGATTTGTTGTGTCGCCAAAAGCAAGAAACGGCTTTCTGAGAACATCATGGACTGCATGAACTAACAGGTCGCACCGGAGAAAATCATGCCAGCTCGTATCAGCCGCTCCGTTTATGCCGACATGTTCGGGCCGACGACGGGCGACCGCGTGCGGCTCGCCGACACCGATCTGATCGTCGAAGTGGAAAAGGATTTTTGCACTTACGGCGAGGAAGTGAAGTTTGGCGGCGGCAAGGTGATCCGCGACGGCATGGGGCAGTCGCAGATCACCAACAAACAGGGCGCGGCCGACACCGTCATCACCAACGCGGTCATTCTCGATCACTGGGGTATCGTCAAGGCCGATGTCGCCATCAAGGACGGAAGAATCTCCGCGATCGGCAAGGCCGGCAATCCCGACATCCAGCCGAACGTCACGATCGTCATCGGTCCGGGCACGGAGATCATCGCCGGCGAAGGCAAAATCCTCACCGCCGGCGGCTTCGACACGCACATTCATTTCATCTGCCCGCAGCAGGTCGAGGAGGCGCTGATGTCGGGCGTCACCTCGATGCTCGGCGGCGGCACCGGACCGGCGCACGGCACGTTCGCCACCACCTGCACGCCAGGGCCGTTTCACATTGGGCGCATGATTCAGGCTGCCGACGAACTGCCGGTCAATCTCGGCTTTGCCGGCAAAGGCAACGCCTCGCGGCCGGCCGCGCTTGAAGAAATGATCAAGGCCGGCGCCTGCGCGCTGAAGCTGCACGAAGACTGGGGAACGACGCCGGCGGCGATCGATTGCTGCCTGTCGGTCGCCGACGATTACGACGTGCAGGTGATGATCCACACCGACACGCTCAACGAATCCGGCTTCGTCGAGGACACCATCAAGGCCTTCAAGGGCCGCACCATTCACGCCTTCCACACCGAAGGCGCCGGCGGCGGCCACGCGCCCGACATCATCAAAGTGGCGGGACTGAAAAACGTGCTGCCATCGTCGACCAATCCGACACGGCCCTACACCCGAAATACCATCGATGAACATCTCGACATGCTGATGGTATGTCACCACCTCGATCCGTCGATCGCCGAGGATCTGGCGTTCGCCGAAAGCCGCATCCGCAAGGAAACCATCGCGTCCGAGGATATTCTGCACGACATCGGCGCGCTTTCGATGATGTCGTCGGACAGTCAGGCGATGGGCCGCGTCGGCGAGGTCATCATCCGCACCTGGCAGACCGCAGACAAGATGAAGAAGCAGCGCGGCCGGCTGCCGCAGGAGAACGGCGACAACGACAATTTTCGCGCCAGACGCTATGTCGCCAAATACACCATCAATCCCGCGATCGCGCACGGCGTGGCGAAGCTCATCGGCTCGGTGGAAAAGGGCAAGCTCGCCGATCTGGTGCTGTGGACGCCGGCGTTTTTCGGCGTCAAGCCGGATTGCGTGATCAAGGGCGGTTCCATCGTCGCCGCACCAATGGGCGATCCGAACGCCTCGATCCCGACGCCGCAGCCGGTGCATTACCGTCCGATGTTCGGCGCTTACGGCCGCGCCCGCACCGCGTCCTCGGTGGTCTTCACTTCGAAGGCGGCCGTTGCGGCGGGATTGCGCAAAAAGCTCGGCATCGAGAAGGAACTTTTCGCGGTGCAAAACACCCGAGGAAAGATTTCCAAAAAGAGCATGATCCACAACGATGCGACTCCCGACATCGAGGTCGATCCCGAAACCTACGAAGTGCGCGCCGACGGGGAACTGCTGACCTGCGCACCTGCGGACGTGCTGCCGATGGCGCAGCGGTATTTTCTGTTTTGAATAAAAAATTCGATACTCGCGCAGAGGCCCATGCGCTAACGGCATATGTTGAGGATAAACACCTATCGCCTTGACGCTGCTGCACGCTTCGCGCGTTCGCGAGCGTGACATCACCATGACATCGCCGTCGGGGTCCTTGACGCTGAGCGAGCGAAGCCCCAAGCTAACAACATGGCGGCGGATTATTCGACGTCGGCGGTTGCTTTCGGGGACTGCCGCATCCGGCTGATGCGCGGCGGGAGCGGCGAACCGCTTCTCTATTTGCACGGCGCAAGCGGTGCGAGCTGGCTGCCGTTTCTGCAAACGCTCAGCAAGAAATTCGATGTCATCGTGCCGGAGCATCCGGGCTTCGGCGAATCGGATACGCCCGCCTGGCTCGATAACATCCACGATCTCGCCTACTTCTATCTTGATCTCCTCGAAACGCTGCAACTGTCCGGCGTTCATCTCGTCGGCAATTCGCTCGGCGGCTGGATCGCGGCGGAAATCGCCGTACGCTCGACGCAGCGCTTGGCGTCGTTGACGCTGGCCGGCTCGGCGGGCCTCTATGTTCCCGGCGTCACGCAGGTCGATTCGTATATGATCACCGAGGAACAACGGCTGACGAGCTTCTTCTACGACCAGAGCAAGGCCAAGGAGATGATCACGCGTGTGCTCCATCCCGACTTGGAGGACATTGCGCTGAAGAATCGCACGACAGCCGCCAAAGTCTCCTGGCAGCCGCGCAGCCACGACCCGCATCTTGCCAAATGGCTGCATCGTATCGATGTACCCACACTGTTGATTTGGGGCGACACCGACCGGTTGTTCCCGAAGGAACACGCGGCAGCCTGGCAGGCGGCCATTCCCGACGCCAAGCTTGTGACCATTCCAAAATGCGGACACGTGCCACAGATCGAACAGCCCGACGCGTTCGTTGGCGCGCTCGAACAGTTCATCGACGGGCGGCAACGGAAACGCAGAACGGCCTGAGGATTCAGCATGAAATTCTTCAATTTTCATCTGATGCCGTATGCGCACGCCGACCTCAAGGCAATCGCCCAAAACGGCTCGGCCTGGGTGACGTATTCCAACAGCCACTACGATCCGGAAAAAGGCGCCGAGCTCTATCACGACTATCTGGACCAGATGGAGTTCGCCGATCAGCTCGGCTTCGACGGCGTCTGCCTCAACGAGCACCACCAGACCGCTTACGGCCTGATGCCGACCCCGGGCGTGATCGCCGGCGCGTTGTCGCGCAGCGTCAAGCGCGCCAAGATCGCGGTGCTGGGCCGCGCGCTGCCGCTCGTCAACAATCCGCTGACGATCGCCGAAGAATACGCCATGCTCGACAACATCACGCAGGGCCGGATCATTGCCGGCTTCGTGCGCGGTATTGGCGCCGAGTATCACGCCTCGGGCGTCAATCCGGCGGAATCGCAGGAGCGCTTCGCCGAAGCGCACGATCTGATCATACGCGCGTGGACCGAGCCCGGCCCGTTCGTCTATGCGGGCAAGCATTATCAGTTCCGCTACGTCAACACCTGGCCGCGGCCCTATCAGACGCCGCATCCGCCGATTTGGATTCCGTCGCAAGGCTCGGCTTCGACTATCCGCTGGGCGGCCAAGATGCGCTACACCTACGCGCAGACGCTGTCGCCGATCGCCGCGGTGGCCCGGTTTTTCCAGCTTTACCGCGACGAGGCCGAGAAGGCCGGCTATGTGGCCACGCCCGACCAGCTCGCCTGGTCGAACACCATCTATGTGGGCGAGACCGACAAGAAGGCGATCAAGGAAGCCAAGCCGCATCTCGAAGCCCTCGTGAACTATTTCCTCAAAATGCCGACCGAGATGCTGCTGCCGCCGGGCTATACCGACATCGCGTCGATGAAGCGCGTGCGCGCCGTCAAGGTCACCGGCAAATCGCAGACGCTCGAAGAACTGATGGCCGCGGGCGTCGTGATTGTTGGTGGACCGGAGACAGTCCGCGAAAAGCTCGCCGAATATCAGGACCTCGCCGGCTTCAACACCTCGCTGACCAAGACCCAGTTCGGCACGCTGCCCAACGAAATGGCGCGCGCCAACATGACGGCGATCGCCGAGGAAATCCTGCCAGCGTTCCGTGATCGCGAACCCCGCCCCGCCTCCAAGCAGGCGGCGGAATAGTTCTCGTCATTGCGAGGAGCGTAGCGACGAAGCAATCCAGACGGGCGTCGCGGTTTGCGCAAGCCGCCCTGGATTGCTTCGCTCCGCTCGCAATGACGCAAGCGTTTTCGTTCTCGCGATGCGTTTTTTGTTCGCACCCGAGGTATGAGCACGGCACTGTCACGAACGACGCCGCGGTCCCGACCTTCGTCGGATGCCCCGGAGTGGATCGGCCGGATCATCACGATCGGACGCGGCGCACAACCGGCTGCAAATCTTTCTTTCAGACTCGCTTCCGGCAACCAAGGAAGCAGAACGCCGACAGACGCGGGTCTCCCTGCTTCACCTTGCGGCGAAGCGCGCACCCTGGCCAGGGCGCGCTCGCCTGTCGGCGTTCCACTGCGGTTCTGCCCAGGGGACTCACGCATCCCCTGGTGCGGCTTCGGACCAGGCTTCGCGGAGCCAGCACCACGATGGCGGGGATCTCCCGCCGGCGCCGGCCCCGGTTACAGCGAGCACCTCGCACACCGGTCATAGTGCCGGCGGGCATGATGTCCGATACCGCCCGAGCGCGGAAGCGACGAAACTCCCGCTCGCGGGCACCGCGATCTCGCTCCCGCCAGCCATCGTCACTGGCTGGCGTCCTTTTACGAAGAGCGAGAGGCCGGCGCTTTTACGCGTTCGGCGACTATTGTCAAGATTAGTCGCCACTGAGCAGACTATTGAATTGATTCAACACTATTTTCCAGGTCACCTGCACCCTACGAGGCTCCCTGCTGACACGCTTTTCGTGCGAATCAAGCGAGCATTAACCATTTCGGCGCACGCTGGGGCTGTATGACGCAAGTTCGAATGACCCCAAGTCCGCCACACCCGTGCCTCATTCTCTGCCTGGGATTGGCTTAGGGTATGCGTGTCGGAAGTCGGGGATTTACGGTCGGAGTTGACTCGGGGGAAACCGCGTCGGGGCGGTTCGGGACAATTTGAAGATCTGGCAGTTAAGCTGCGTAGTCGGCGCCTTGACGGCGTTGATCGTTGCCGGGATTTGGCAGCTCGCGAGCGAGCGGCCGGCCATGGCGGCGACGCTGCCGACTGCGCGCATTGACGCCGCGTTCAGCGCAGTCTCACTCAACACCACGACGATTCTCGCCAAGTTCACTCCTCCCGCGTCCACTCCTGCCAAAGAGGCGCCTGCCATCTACAGCCTCGCATCGGTACCGCAGCCGCGCTCCAGCGACAGGCCGGTCAGCACGATCGCACCGAATTTGCTTGTCGCCGCGGCCTTCAAGGCGGCCTGGCCCGACGCGCTGTCGACATCCGCCGATCAGGCTGAGCTCTCACACGGCCGCGTGCTCGCATATGCGGACACCACCGGTTCGATCCCGCCGATTCAGAACGACGCCCCGGCATTCACGAGCATTCACACCGATCGCGCGCCGGTGCCGTCCGGCCAGCCCGCGCCAACCGGCTCGACCGCTTGGGCCGACCAGGAACGACCTTATCTGAAATACTACGTTTATTCCGAACTGCCGCCGCCGAAGAAGCCATCGGTGATTGCGCTTGCGGCGCTGAGCGACGTTCCGCTCGGCACGCCAATCGAAGAAATCAAGCGTGCCGCAGATTCGTTCGGTCTCGACCCGAATTTCCTGAAAGCGGTCGCCAAGATCGAATCCGATTTCAACCCCAAAAACCGCACCGGCTCGTATATCGGCCTGTTCCAGCTCAGCAAGCGCGAGTTCAAGCATTTCGGATCAGGCTCCGGCGAGATCACCAATTCGCGCGATAACGCCGTCGCAGCCGCCTACAAGTTTGTCATCGAAGCCGAGATGTTCGAATACGTGACGCACAAGAAGCCGACCATCGCCGATCTTTATCTGATCCATCAGCAGGGCTGGCAGGGCGCCGCAGAACACATCAGCCATCCGGACTGGGTCGCCTGGAAGTCGATGTGCGCCACCGACGAAGGCCGGCACAAGGGCGAGCGCTGGTGCAAAAAGGCCATCTGGGGCAACACGCTGCCGGCAGTCAAAAAAGAATGGAAGAGTGTCGACCGCCTGACCTCGGCGGGGTTCGTCGCGATGTGGCGCAGCCGCATCGATACGCTCTACGCGCGCTACGCCGACGCCGGTACGCAGCAGGCGCAGGCGAAGTAGCGGCGGCTCAACGTCTCAGAATTCGATCACCAGCGGTGTGCCTCCAACGTGACATTTGGGGTGACCACACGACCGGGCTCGCCCTCCGCGAGACGAGACGCCGTACTTGAAACCCGCCCGTCCGACGTTAATATAGTCAGGATGACTAGATTCGGAAAATCAAAGACGACGAAGGTTTCCAAGGCTCGCCCGCGCTCGCGTGACCGGCGGCCCGGCCGCTGGCTTCTGCAAGATGCCAAGGCGCGTTTCAGCGAACTTGTCCGGCGCGTGCATGCCGAAGGGCCGCAGCACGTTACCGTTCACGGACGCGACGAGGTTGTGGTCATCGCTGCCGAAGAATTTCGCCGCCTGCAAGGCGACCTCAGCGGGGCGGCGCTCATTGCCGCTCTCCAGGCTTCGCCGCATCGCGAACTTAACATTGAACCGAGGCGCTCGCGTTTGCCCGTACGCGACGTCGAGCTGTGACAGGCTGGCTGCTCGACACCAATGTTCTCTCGGAATTGCGTCGTCCCAAGCCGGCCGTGAAGGTTGTCGCCTTCGTTGCTTCACAGCCGCTTGAAAGTCTCCACATCAGTGCGGTTACGCTGGCAGAAATCCGCTTCGGTATAGAACTCGTCGCGGATGCGGGACGGCGCGCGGAACTGAATGATTGGCTCACCCACAAGGTGCGGCCGATGTTTGCCCAGCGGGCCTTGCCGGTCAGCGAAGACATCATGTTCAAGTGGCGGCTATTGGTCGAAGAAGGGCGTAAGAGGGGGCATACGTTTTCTCAACCCGATCTCATTATCGGGGCGACGGCGCTCGAACACGGGCTGACGGTCGTATCCAGGGACACGGCCGATTACGAGAATGCACGGGTGCCAGTAATCAATCCGTGGAATGCGTAGCACACGATTCAACAAATCCGCGGAGGCGGAGAAGGCAGCTCAGGTTCACTCCGGCTTCAGCCCCGCCTTCGCGATCACCGCTCGCCAGCGCGCGATGTCGGCGGCGATGCGGGCGCGCAGCGCGTCGGGTGTGCCGGGTTCGGTGTCGAAGCCTTGCGCCAGCAGGGCGGCTTTCACCTTCGGCTCGGCCAGCACTGCGGCCAGCGCGCGATTGAGCTGCGCGACGACCGGCGGCGGCACGGCCGCGGGAGCCTCCATCGCCATCCAGAGCACGGCCTCGTAACCGGGAAGACCGGCTTCGGCGACCGTCGGCAGGTCCGGGAGCGCCGCGTTGCGCTTTAAGCCCGTGGTCGCAAGCGCCTGCATCTGGTGACTGCGGATGAGTGGCAGGGTCGGCGGAATGGTGGCGAACTGCATGTCGAGCCGGCCTGCAATCAGATCAGTGACCGACTGCGACGTGCTCTTGTACGGCACGTGCACGATGTTGACGCCAACCGTGTTGGCGTAAAGCACGGCCGCCAGATGAGCGAGGCTGCCGGGACCGGCGGAGCCGTAGGTCAGCTTGCCGGGCCGCGCCTTGGCGAGCGCGGTGAAGTCCGCCACCGTTTTTGCTCCGAGCCCCGGATAGGTCACCATGACGTAAGGCGCGCTGCCGATCATCGACACCGGCGCAAAATCCTTCAACGGATCGTACGGCAGATGCGCGCTGAGACTCGGCGCCAGCGCCTGCGTGCTCGTGGTGACAAGACCGATCGTGTAGCCGTCCGGCGCCGCGTGCGCGACGTACTCGACCCCGAGCATGCCGCTGGCGCCGGCACGGTCCTCGACGACGACGGACTGGCCGAGACGCTGTCCGAGCGACTGCGCCACAATCCGCGCGACGACGTCGGTGCTGCTGCCGGCGGGGAACGGCACGATGAGCTTGATGGGTTTGGTCGGCCATTGCGCGGATGCACTTTGTGCGTCGGCGGCGCCGATCGCGAGCATCAGAGCCAGCACCGTCAGGAAAAATCTCCGCATCATCGCGTACGCGCTCCCCCTTCAGCCAAAAACCGATCTGAGCGAAATTCTCACGGTGCAGCAACGCACCGATTGCCGCATCGATAACTCAGGCCAGACGCTGCATGATCAAGGCCGCATAAACCCTGGCCGCGTCGCGGGTGCGATCCACCGAGGCCATGTCGAGATCGGTGTGAGCATATTTGGCTTCGCCCGGCCCATAGGTGCAGGCTTCGATCCCGATGTGATTGAGGAAGCCCTGATCGAAGGCATTGGTGGCGTAATACATTTCGGGCGCGCCACCGATCGCCGTCTGCGAAGCCTGCGTCAGCGCGCGCGCGACAGCGGAATTTTCCGCCACCAGCGCCGGATACATCATCGGGCCTTGGGTCACCTCGACGCGCCATGGCTTGCCGCTCGCCGGATCCTTGGCGCCATCCACCGTCCTGGCGATTGCGGCGATGGCGGCGACCGCCGCTTCGGGCGTCTCGCCGGGCAACAGCCGCCGATCGATGCCGATGTCGCAGCGCGCCTGAATGGTGTGCGTCGAATCGGGAAAGCTGGCGATGCGATTGACGGTCAGGCTCGCCGGGCCGAGATGCGGATGCGGCGGCGGCAGCCGCACCTCGGCGCTCAGGCGGCGCATGACCTCGACCGCGCCCGTGATGGCGTTGCAGCCTTCGGCCGGCCTGCTGCTGTGACACGGGATGCCGTGGACCGTCACGGTGACATCGACACGGCCGCGATTGCCGAGGCTGATGCGATTGCCGGTGCCGTTGAGCACCGCCATGTCGGCGCTCACCCCGGTGACGTCGATGATGCTGCGAATGGCGTCATGCCGTCCGGTTTCGCCGGAGACGCAGCACAGGAACACCAGCCGGCCGCTGAGCGCCAAGCCGCTTTGCGCGATCGCCTCCATGGCGACAAGAATCGCCGCCAGCGGCGCTTTCTGTTCGCTCAAGCCTTTGCCGAGAACGACTTCGCCCGGCAACCCATAGGCGGCGCCGTCGCGCACCTCGCCGCCGTACGGATTGGGCATGGTCGACGCCGGCTGATTCATCGCGTTGGTCACCAGCATCAGCGAGCGGCCGCTCTCGCCGCGGCCCCATGTGGCCGCAAGGTTGCCCATGGGGTCGCGCCGAATGTCAGTGATGCCCAGCGACCGAAGCCGCGGTTCGACCGCCCTGTCGATGAAGGCGCGCAGTTGCGGCTCGGCCTCGAACAGCGCGGTGAGCGGGCTCGGCACGCGCGCCAGGTCGACCATCACGGATTTGATGCGCGACGCCTCGATCCGGGACAAAACGCCGCTGAGCGCATCGGCTTCGCCGGCCATGACGAACCTCGCGGGTCTTATTGCTGCGGCGGCCGCGCCGCAGGCAGCACAATTCCACGTCCGGTCTCGCGCGCCTTGACGTAAAGCGAGTGCGCCAGCGCGATGTCGTGGGCGACCAGCCCCGTGGTGTGAAGCAGGATGCGCTCCTGCGCGCTGGCACGCCCCGGCTTGGCGCCCGACACCAGCTCCTGGATCTCGGCGTACATCATGTCCTGGCGAAATTGCCCCTTCTCCACCATCGATGAGAACACCGGCATGCGCATGTTCATTTCCCAGCTGTCGAGCACGACCTTGTCCATGTGCTTCCAGCCATCGGGGTCAAGCTCGCGGCGCGCCAGCGAAATGAACAGCGAGCCGGGTTTCAGCCACGGCTCGCGCGTCATGATTTCGGATGATGTCGTGCCGCCAACCGCGATGTCAGCGCCGCGCACCACCTCCTCGACGGTGTCGCAGGGCCGCGCCGGAATGCCGAGCTCGGCCGACCAGCGCGCGGCAAAAGCCTCGCGGGTTTCGCGCCGGCGCGACGTGCAGCGGATTTCCTCGAACCGGTAGAGCCGCGTCAGGCAACGCAGCGAATTTTCCGCCATGGAGCCGACGCCGACCAGGCCGAGAATCCGCGGCGCGGCGGGAGCGAGCCACTTGCAGGCGATTGCCGCGGCGGCGGCGCTGCGCACCCCATAGGTCAGATGCTCGTCGACCATCGCGAGGCCGTGGCCGGTCTTCGGATCGGCCAGCACGATGTAACGCCCGCATTCGAGCGCACCGACCGTGTTGCGCTTGCCATCGTCGAAATAGTTGTAGAGCCGCACGCCGGTGGTCGGAATTTCCCGCAGCAGCGCCGCCTTGACGTGCCAGTGGTTGTTGAAATCCTCGGCAATGTCGAGCTTGAAACTCGGCGGCTTGGAATGTGCAACGGTGCCGCGCGCCAGCATGTGATAGACCTCCTCGCAGACGCGCATGGCATCGTCGACGTCGAGGAGTTCGAGCGTGTCCTGATACGATACGAACAGCAGATCGGGGTAGCTCATGTTTTTCTGTTCCGGCGGATTTTAATTTTATCGGGAGACGGCCGCCCGATCACTCGACGACGGTGAAATCGAACTGGCGGCCAGCCGGCGCATAGATTTCGAATATTTCCAGAACCTCGTTGGAGAGGTTGCTGAGCGAATGTGGCATGCCGGCGGGGATGAAGATCACCTGATCGGGACGGATCGTATAGGACGCGCCGTCCGCCGTCAGCGTCCCCTCGCCGCGGCGCACGATATAGACGTTATCGGATTGCGAATGCCGATGCAGCTTTCCGCGCGGGCCGCCCGGCACCAGACGGTTGAGATGCAGATCGACTTTCTCGGTGCCGGTGCCGGTATTGATCAGGCGGATGGTCTCGCCGCGGCCGTTTTCCATCGGCTTCGTTGGGGACGTGTTGAGATCGAATATTTTCAGCACGGGACGTCTCCACGCTATCGCTTCGGCGGGACGGCGGCGAAAGCCGAACCGCGCACGCAGAGACGGCCGCGCGGGTCCTGCCACAGCTTTTCCGTCGTGTGCAGGTGGGCGATGGCGCGCGCCACGGTGTTGAAGTCAAAGCCTGAGAATTTTTCCGCGATGTCGGTGTAGTAGAGCGGCTCCTTGGCGATGACGTCGAGGATTTGCTGCGCCAGCGCCGCGATGGCCTTGTCGTCGCCGCTCGCGCCCGCCTTGTCTTTTTTGCCGGCGACGTAATCGTCGATCTTGGCGGTCTCGGCATAAGCGTAGGTGATGCGCTCGTAATACTCGTGCGGAATGCCTTCCGGAATGGTGGCGTCGATGCCGACCTTGGCGCCGGTCGGCACCACGCCGTAGCCCTGCGGCAGGCTCGGATCGAGCGGCTTGGCGCGCGCATTGGACACGATCATCACGTCGCGGTCGCCCTGCACGCGCGTCGCGATGGCCCACTCGACCTCGCCCGGGTCGTTGACGTCGATGTCGTCATCGACCACGACGACGTGTTTGAGATCCATCACCGACAGCGCGGCGAGGAGAGCATTCTTGCCTTCGCCCGGCTGTTTCTTGATCGAGATGACGGCGTGCCAGAACGCGCAGCCGCCGAGCGTGACGTTGATGTCTTTCACCTGGACGCCGGCGGTGCGCAGCGCCTGGCGGATCGCCGCGTAGCGAGTTGGCGCCGCCAGCCAGGTGTTTTCCCACGGCATGTGCAGATTGTAGTAGATCGCGTCCTTGCGCATCGCGATCGCCTTGATGCGGACCAGCGGATTCCAGTGCAGGCCGCCCATCAGGCGGGTGAACTCGCCGAACCGGCCTTCCGGCCAGGTCCACCCGGTCGGCAGCACCTCGGCTTCGAGCACGATCTCGGCGTCGGCGATGTAGGGCACGTCGATCGTCGAGCACGGCGCCAGCGCCACCGCCTCGCCGCGCAGGCCGCCGGCGATCGCCATCTCGTCGACGCCGAGCGGCGCACGAAAGCCCGAGCCTGTGATCTCGAAGGGATGCGTGCCGATCGAAATGGAAATCGGCAGCGGCTCCTTGCGGGCGAGCGCGCGCTGCACGAACAGCCGCATGTTGTTGGGCGTAACGATGTCGATGCCGGTGAGGGCCTTTTCCTTGACGATGAAACGATAGATGCCGGAGTTGAAGCCAAGCTCGGGATCGCGCGCGATAACGACGCCGGCGGTGATCATCGGCCCGCCGTCATAGATCGACGACATCGGGATCGGCAGTTTGAAGAGGTCCACGTCATCGCCCACCATCGTCACCTCGCGGGTGGGCGAGCCATTGACGTGTTTGGGCGGGATCGGCTTGGCGATGGCGGCCGCGAGCTTCTGCTCGATCTCGGCAAAATTCGCGCAGCCGAGCGCCATGGTGGCGCGCTCGCGCGAGCGGATGATGCCGGAGACGACCGGCACCTCGTAGCCGATGACGTTATGGAACAGCAGCGCGGTCTGGGCCTGATCGACCAGGGTGGCGATGTGGCGGATGTCGACCGGCTGGGTGAGATCGACCAGCTCGCGACTGTCCCGCAGGCGGTCGAGGAATTGGCGGAAGTTTTCTTGCATTTGCACTCCAATAAACCCGCGGTTCGAAGAAGCTTATATCGTTTTTCGCATAGACCACCTATTCTCCGTCATGGCCGGGCTTGTCCCGGCCATCCACGTCTTTACAGACATCCAACCAAGACGTGGATGCCCGGCATAGAGCCGGGCATGACGGCACTGGAGTCACGATGAAAGCCCTGGTCCTTCGTAAACACGGCACCCTCGACGACCTTGAGGTCGTCAGCGACTTCCCCGCACCCAAGGTGACCGAGGGGCATGTCGTCATCCGCGTGCGCGCGGCCTCATTCAATTACCATGACGTGTTCACGGTGCGCGGCATGCCGGGCATCAAGGTGCCGCTGCCGGTAATCATCGGCCTCGACATGGCGGGCGAGATCGCCGAGGTCGGCGCGGGCGTCGCGGGCTGGAAGGCGGGCGACCGGGTCCTCATCAACCCGGTCAACAAGAAAAAGGGCCTGATGGGCGAGATGCTCGACGGCGGGATGGCGGAATACTGCCTCGTCGCCGCCGACCAGCTGGTGCGCATGCCCGATGCGGTGAGTTTCGAGGACGCCGCCGCATTGCCGGTCGCCTACGGCACCGCGCATCGCATGCTGATCACCCACAACACCGTGGCGGCGGGCGAGCGGGTGCTGGTACTCGGCGCCTCGGGCGGCGTCGGCACCGGCTGCGTGCTCTTGGCGAAGATGCTCGGCGCCGAGGTCATCGCCTGCGCGTCGAGCGACGAAAAGCTCGCCCGGCTCAAGGCGCTCGGCGCCGACGAGGTGATCGACTACACCAAGACCGACTGGTCCAAATGGGCGGTCGAGAAATACGGCAAGCCGCAACGGCGCACCTATGAGGGCGGCGTCGACGCGGTGATCAATTTCACCGGCGGCGACACCTGGCTGCCGTCGCTGCGCTGTCTCAAGCGCGGCGGCAAGCTGCTGGTCTGCGGCGCCACCGCCGGCTACGACCCGAAAGAGGATCTGCGTTACGTGTGGAGTTTCGAGCTGAAGATCATCGGCTCCAACTCGTTCTACGACGATAATCTCGCGGCGCTGATGCAGCTGATCGGCGACGGCAAGATCAAGCCGGTGATCGACAAGGTACTGCCGCTCGCCGAGGCGCGCGAGGGCTTAAGGCTGATCGCGGACCGCGAGGTGATCGGCAAGGTGGTGGTGACGCCGTGATACTCTCCGTCATGCCCGGCCTTGTGCCGGGCATCCACGCCTTACTCTGCTGTGAAACGGAAAGACGTGGATGGCCGGGACAAGCCCGGCCATGACGATCAATGTGCGGAGCTCTCTCACATGCCCAACGACCTGACCCTCGAACAAATCCAGGCGCTCGTCACCCGCGCGCCGTTTCATCAATGGCTCGGATTGACCGTCGTCGAGGCGACGGACGACTCAATCGAAATCCGCGCCAAGTGGCGCGAGGAGTGGGTGGTCAACACCGAGCAGGGCTACACCCACGGCGGCATCCTCGCGGCGCTGATCGATCTCGCCGCCGATTGGGCGATGGTCAAACAGACCGGCCGTGGCGTGCCGACCATCGATCTGCGTGTCGATTATCATCGCGCGACGATCCGCAGCGATCTCGTCGCCCACGGCAAAGTGGTGCGCGCCGGCGGACAATTTTCCACCGCCGAAGCGCATATCTTTGATCTCGGCGGCAAGCTCGTCGCCAGCGGCCGCGGCACTTATTTTACCGCGCCGCCGAAAGGCTGAGATGCCGGCCTTCAGCAATCTGGGCGATCTCATTCCGCGCGACCGCGATCTGACCAAGACCGCGATCATCGACCTCGGTCGCGAAGAGGCCCCGCGCGAGTTTGCCTTCGCGCAAATTGACGCCATGGCGAATGGCGTGGCGCGTGCGCTCGGCAAGCGCGAGCTGCAACGCGGTGACCGTGTCGCGATACTTTCCGCCAATCGTGCCGAATATATCGCTGCGTATTACGGCATCATGCGCGCGGGCCTCGTGGCGGTGCCGGTCAATTTCAAGTTTCCGCGCGAGACCATCCATTTCATTTTGCGTGACGCCGGCGCGAAGCTGGTGTTCTGTGACGCGGCGCGCGCGGCGGACAGCCCGGATGATTTACCGGCTGTGTGTTTCGGTCCCCAGGATTCGTCATTGCGAGCGCAGCGAAGCAATCCAGGGACGCAGGCTGGATTGCTTCGTCGCCATAGCCCGTCGAAGACGGGCGTAAACGCCCTTCTGCCTCGCAATGACGAGCATTTCGATTCCTTCCTGGACCCCGGACCGTTTGACGCCATCGTGCCGGCCGCGAACGAACCGGCGATGTTTCTCTACACCTCCGGCTCGACCGGCACGCCGAAAGGCGTGGTGCTGTCGCACCAGAGCCACATATGGGTGGTGGAAACGCGGCTCGCGCCTGGACTCGACCGGCATCGTTATCTGATCGCGGCGCCGCTCTATCACATGAACGCGCTGGCGCTGGCGAAGCTCGCCTGCGCGGCGCACGCCACCATCGTGCTGCTGCCGCAGTTCACGGCGCGCGCCTATATCGAGGCGATCGGGCGCTACCGCTGCACCTGGCTGACCGCGGTGCCGCCGATGATCGCCATGATGCTGCGCGAGCGCGACCTGATGGCGGCGACCGATCTTGGAAGCGTCGCTTTCGTCCGCATGGGCTCGGCGCCGGTGAGCGCGAGCCTGATGGCGGCGCTGCACGCCGCCCTGCCGCGCGCCGCGGCGACCAACGCCTACGGCACCACCGAGGCGGGGCCGGTGGTGTTCGGCCCGCATCCGCGCGGCCTGCCGCAGCCGGAGCTGTCGGTCGGCTATCCGCACTCCAAGGTATCGCTGCGGCTCGTCGACGGCGCCAACCACGATGCGGAGCAGGGCGTTCTTGAAATGAAATGCCCGGCGCTGATGCTCGGCTATCACAACCGGCCGGCTGCCGATCAGCCCATCACGGCCGACGGCTATTACGTCACCGGCGACGTCTTCCGCCGCGATGCTGATGGTTTCTATTATTTCGTCGGCCGCACCGACGACATGTTCGTGTCCGGCGGCGAGAACATTTATCCGGCCGATGTCGAGCGCATGCTGGAACGCCATCCCGGCATCGCGCAGGCCGCCGTGGTGCCGATCGACGACGAGATCAAATGGCAGAAGCCGGTCGCGTTCGTGATCCGCAAACCGGGACATGACCTAAGCGAGGATCAGATAAAGCAATACGCGCTGGCGCATGCGCCGGCATATCAGCACCCGCGCTTTGTCTGGTTCGTCGACGACCTGCCGCTGGCCTCGACCAACAAGCTCGACCGCGGCGCGCTGATGCGCATGGCGGCGGAAAGACGATCCAAAACCCAATCATCTTAGCTATGATTTGGCGGCGTCAAACACCTGTTTGCTCATTGAGGGATTCTTAAAGAGAACAGCTAAGAACTTCCCCGGAAATTCCGCATCAATTTTTCCGACCATTTTCTCATATCCTGCCTCACAGAGCGCATCTATATCGCCTTGCTTTAGTGTTTTGGCGAACTCATCTATTGATCTTGAAAAATTCGACGTGTCATATTTTTTCATGACAGCTGCCGCGAGAATGCGATTGCCGTGCACAAGCGCACCCCACCTAGTGCCACTCTTCTTAGCGACAGTTTTCTTTTTTCGCTCAATCCAATCCTCAATCACACGCAATGTTGACGTCGCATTAAACGCGAACGCACCGCTTACCGATGGGTTATAGATTGCTTTGTACGGAGCTTTAGATAGATCGGCAAAGAACCGCCCAATACCCGTCTTTACCTGAACCGGCAGCGCCGAATCACCAGAGGCGCACGCAAGCGCTGTTGTAACCTCAATAAGCTCACACGAGGTTGCTGTCGGAGCCGTATCCTCGCTTCGCACAAACTGATAGTCTATGCCCTCGATCGACATTTCCTGGCGAATTCGTCGTTGCTCTGGATCTTGGGCGACAAAGTCACGAGGCTCAATTCGATTTTGTAGATTATTCGTTCTCGTCACTTCATTTCCGAATCCGGCCGGTGCCGTCCTAAGCAGAATGACTTGAATTGGGACGCGTACATGACCCAAACTCTCAGCGTTTTCGACTTTTCCCAGCGAGCTGACGGTTTGAGCTCCGTTAACGATTGATGCCCCCCGGAATAGAAACACACCGGCGGATCGTGACGCCGCCCCAGCCGGAGCTTTCGACGCTTCGTCAGCAACAAGCGTTATACCATTGTTGAAATACCAAAATTTTTCGGGCGCACTTGAGGCAGTCTGCCGTATTTCATTGTTGACCTCTGTTGCTCCTAGCGAATGACGAATGTTCGAGGCAACAAGTCCTTTTCCGTGTTTCTTCCACCAGATTTTCAGCTGCAGCCCATCGACCATTCCAAAATAAGCTGGATAAGGGTTGGGAATATACGACCATTCTAAAATTGTCGCATCGAGCGAGAGATTTCCCTGAAAGGGATCGTTCGCGAGGCATGAGTAGACCTCCGCCAAACCCATAACTTCCGCAGAAGCTATGCCTTCGGGGTCATCTCCGTTCAGGCTCTCCAAGAGGTCATCAATAACTGACTGGCCAGGCTTGGCGAGGCTGCTTGCGCCTGTAGATACCAATACGAGGTGAACCGACGTTCCTGGAGTGATGAGCCTAAGCGCAATATCGCTCAGTTTTCCCTGGAGTCGAGAGTGAAAATTTTCTTGATCGTCTTCGATTGCATCCGCAACTCCCTTGACAAAGGCACCAATTTCTTTCGCCTCTGGCTCGCCAGTTCCTTTGTTGATCCATTTCGATTGAACGAAGATCACTCTCGAATCCGATTGATCGAAATAAGCCGCATCGATGCCATTGTCGCTGCCTCCATCCCAAACGGCTTCGGCGGCCTCCCTTGGAGTGCACCCTGTCTGCGAATAAACGGCCAATGCAGCCAAACAACGGGATAAAATCTTCTGATCTCGATCCTTATCGGTCGACGAAATATCTTTCAGATCAAGATGTGTTTCAAACATGCTCCGAAGTTTTGCCTTGATCTGATTGACTTTGAGAGAAGACATCGATCCCATCCTAGACAGCTGCCCAACCTCGGAAAGCACATTATTTGCAGATTCTGCAATGTCATTATTTGAATGTCTATCGATATCCAATGTTTCAGCCGCGTTCACCGTCTTCCCCGGCCACTTGCACAGATCGGCGATGATGCATTTCTCGCACAGCGGCCGCCGCGCCACACAGGTGTAGCGGCCGTGCAGGATAAGCCAGTGGTGGGCGTGGAGCAGATATTTCTCCGGCACCACTTGCATCAACTTTAGTTCGACGTCGGTCGGCGTCTTGCCGACGGCAAGCCCGGTGCGGTTGCCGACGCGGAAAATATGCGTGTCGACCGCGATGGTCGGCTCGCCGAATGCGACGTTGAGCACCACATTGGCGGTCTTGCGGCCGACACCGGGCAGCGCCTCCAGCGCCTCGCGGTCGCGTGGCACCTGCCCGCCATGCTGTTCGATAAGCTGCTGCGACAGCGCGATCACGTTCTTCGCCTTGGTGCGAAACAGCCCGATAGTCTTGATCAGGTCGCGCACCTTGGCCTCGCCGAGCCTCGCCATCTTCCCCGGCGTATCGGCGAGCGCGAACAGCGCCGGCGTCGCCTTGTTGACACCCGCATCGGTCGCCTGCGCCGACAGCACCACCGAGACCAGCAGCGTGAACGGGCTGGTGTGCTGGAGCTCGGTGTTCGGGTCGGGGTTCGCCGCGGCGAAGCGGCGGAACGCTTCCTCGATCTCGGCTTTGGTCCATTGCGGCAGCGCGCCTTTTCCCGCCTTGGCGTCGGCCTTGGCCCGCGCGCTTCCGGGCTTGAGCCGCGCCGCCTTGCCCTTGCGGGCCGCCCGCAGCCCCGCTTTGACGGACTTCTTCATGGTTTTGCGCGCCATATTTCCCCTATACTGAGCGCCATGAGCGAGAACAACAGCGGCCACGCCGCCGCGCCCGCCGATCCCAAGATCTTTTCCGCGGTGATCACGCCGCACCGCTCGCTGTCGCCGCGCGGCTTTCTGATCCTCATGCTGTGTCTGGGCGCGGTGAGCTTCGTTTCCGGCGTGGTGTTCGTCTCGATGGGGGCGTGGCCGGTGTGCGGCTTCTTCGGGCTCGACGTGCTGCTGGTCTATGTGGCGTTCCGGGCCAATTTCCGCGCGGCCCGCGCCTACGAGGAAGTCACGGTGACGGCCTCGGAGCTGACGCTGCGCAAGGTCAGCCAGCGTGGCGGCGTGCGCGAATGGACGCTCAATCCGGTGTGGGTGCGACTCGAGCGCATCGTGCACGAGGAGTTCGGCGTCGAGCGGCTGTTTCTGGTGTCGCGCGGGCAGCGCCTGAGTGTCGCCGGCTTTCTTGGTGCTCGCGAGAAGGAGAGCTTTGCCACGGCGCTGTCGGCGGCTCTGGGCGAAGCCAAACGCGGACCGACCCGGACGATATTTGAATAGGCGAATCGCGAGTGGCGAATAGCGAATAAAATCATCTGCTTGTGCCTATTCGCCATTCGCGATTTCGCTATTCGCTTTCATCAGAAATCGGGTGGGTCGGCGCGCAATCGCGGCCTAAATGGGAGACAGAATAATGGAGGCTCCCATGCTGTCGCCCGACCGTATCCCGAACCCGATGCCGCTCGCCGCCGCCGCCGCCGATTACGACGTGGTGCGCAAGGCCATCGGCCATATCCGCGGCCACTGGCGCGAGCAGCCCGAAATCGAAACCATCGCCGAAGCGGCCGGCGTCACGCCGACCGAGCTGCATCATCTGTTCCGGCGCTGGGCCGGGCTGACGCCGAAGGCCTTTCTGCAGGCGCTCACGCTTGACGGTGCGCGGCAGCTGCTGCGCGACTCCGCCAGCATCCTCGACGCCACCTACGAAGTCGGTCTCTCCGGCCCCGGTCGCCTGCACGATCTGTTCGTCACCCACGAGGCGATGTCGCCGGGCGAATGGAAGACCGGCGGCGAAGGCCTGACCATCCACTTCGGCTTTCACCCCTCGCCGTTCGGCAGCGCGCTCGTGATGGCGACCGAGCGCGGGCTAGCCGGTCTCGCCTTCGCGGATCCCGGCGAGGAACGCGCCGCGCTCGCCGACATGAAAGGCCGCTGGCCGCGCGCGACCTATGTGGAAGACAGCGCCCGCACCGCCGCGATCGCGCGCCGCATTTTCGACCCGGCGCAGTGGAGCGCCCAGCAGCCGCTGCGCGTCGTGCTGATCGGCACCGACTGGGAGGTGCGGGTGTGGGACGCGCTACTGCAAATCCCCATGGGCCGGCTCACGACCTACTCGGGCATCGCCAGCAAGCTCGCCGCGCCGAAGGCGGCGCGCGCCGTCGGCGCCGCGGTCGGCAAGAACCCGGTGTCATTCGTGGTGCCGTGCCATCGCGTCGTCGGCAAGGCCGGCGATCTCACCGGCTACCACTGGGGCATCACGCGCAAGCGCGCCATGCTCGGCTGGGAGGCCGGCAAGGTAGCGGCGTAGGCGCGATTGACGCCTCAGCCCCGATCCGCAATACCCCCTTCGGCGTTATCTGTGCGGTGTTGTCCGTACGAAGGGAATACGACATGCAGCAGCGGCGGCCGGTGATGCTGGTGATCCTGGACGGCTTCGGCTGGCGCGAGGAGCGCGCCGACAACGCCGTGCTTCAGGCCAAGACGCCGACCTTCGACCGGCTGTGGCAGGCGGGGCCGCACGGCTTTCTGCGCACCTCCGGCAAGGATGTCGGCCTGCCCGACGGGCAGATGGGCAATTCCGAAGTCGGGCATCTCAACATCGGCGCCGGCCGCGTGGTGATGCAGGATCTGCCGCGCATCGACGCGGCGATCGAAAACGGCGAGATCGAGCGCGCGCCGGCTTTGCTCGACCTGATCAAAAAGCTCAAAGACAGCGGCGGCACCTGCCACCTGATCGGCCTGGTGTCGCCGGGCGGCGTGCATTCGCATCAGCGTCACGGCGCCGCGCTGACGAAAATTCTCGACCGCGCCGGGGTGCCGACGCTGGTGCATGCCATCACCGATGGGCGCGATACGCCGCCGCAATCCGGCGGCGACGATATCAAGCGGCTGCTTGCGGCGCTGCCGAAGTCCGTGACAATCGCGAGCGTGTCCGGACGCTACTACGCGATGGATCGCGACAAGCGTTGGGATCGCGTCGAGAAAGCCTACAACGCCATGGTGGCGGCCGACGGGCCGCATTTTGCCGACGCGCCCGCGGTCGTGGCCGACGCCTATTCCAACAAAAAGTTCGACGAGTTCGTCGTGCCGGCCGTCGTCGGCGATTATCGCGGCATGAAAGACGGCGACGGCGTGCTGTGCTTCAACTTCCGCTCCGATCGCGTGCGCGAGATTCTGTCAGCGATGCTCGATCCGCAGTTTTCCGGTTTTGCACGCAAGCGCACCGTGCGCTTCGCCGCGGCGGTCGGCATGGCGCAATACTCGGCCGAGCTCGACAAGCTGATGGGCTCGATCTTTCCGCCGCAGAGCCTGGAGCACATCCTCGGCGAGGTCGTGGCTGAAGCCGGCCGCAAGCAATTGCGCATGGCGGAGACGGAGAAATATGCGCACGTCACCTATTTCCTCAACGGCGGCCGCGAGGAGCCCTACGAGGGCGAAGATCGCATCATGGTGCCGTCGCCCAAGGTGGCGACCTACGATCTGCAGCCGGAAATGTCGGCGCCCGAACTGACCGACAAGGCGGTCAGCGCCATCAACTCCGGCAAATACGACCTGATCGTGCTCAACTTCGCCAATCCCGACATGGTCGGCCATACCGGCAGCCTGCCGGCGGCCATTAAGGCGGTGGAGACGGTCGATACCGGCTTAGGCCGCATCGTCGACGCGGTGCAGAAATCCGGCGGCGCGCTCCTCGTCACCGCCGACCACGGCAATTGCGAGATGATGCGCGACCCGCAAACCGGCGGCCCGCACACCGCGCACACCACCAATCCGGTGCCGCTGCTGCTCGTCGGCGCGCGCAACCGCGCCCTCAATGCCGAAGGCCGCCTCGCCGACATCGCGCCGACCTTGCTCGAGCTGATGGAATTACCGAAGCCGAAGGAGATGACCGGTACGTCGTTGTTGAAGGCCGATTAATCCGGCAAGCCAGCCGTCAGAACTGGTTGTACGATGCGATGACGGCGCCGAGCTCGGGAAACCGGAGCATGAAGTTTAGCGCTCCCAGCACCACGATGATGGAAAGCAAAATGATCGTCAGGCGATCCTGATCGATTGCAGGCAGCGTGAGCGTGCGCTCAGTTGCACCGCTCAATCGAGTGCTTCGCCGGCTGACTTTCACCGTGGACTTGGGGCCACGATCCGCAGCCGCTTTCGGACTCCGCTCGGGATTCTTATGGTCACGGGCTGACATCGCTGCCTCCTTGGCAAAGTGATCCGCCACATCGCGATCAAGTCTAACTCGCTGGCGGCACCAATATCTGTGCCGTTCGTCACAGCGAATAACGGCGACACCGTGCTGCTCCGGTTGTGTGATTCGCGGCACTGAACCGCGCGCCTCGTTCTCCTAGGACATCAGCATCGTCCAGCCATCCTGGAGAGCACGCTCATGTCATCGCTTCATCAAGTCGCGCCGGCAACCCGCCGTGCGGGAAATGTCTCAGCCGCCCTCAGAGCCACTCCGGCAACACTTCAGAACGATCCGTTGACCCTTCGTGGTCTGTTCGCGCGGCTAAGCCTGCAATTCGGCAACGCCTGGCAGGCCGTGGGCCTGTGGAGGCGACGCTACCGGGATCGCGCCGAGTTGCGCTCGCTCAGTCCGCGCGACATTCGCGATTTCTGCCCAAGAGAGTCAGAGGCAGAGGAAGAAATGAACAAGCCGTTCTGGCGCGCATAGGCACCGGCCGCGTCGGCGCGCGGCGCTTTCGTGGAGAACCAGACAATGTCGACTCCGTATATTGCTTCGCTCTCCGCGGAACACCTCACACTCGTCGTCACGCAGCTCACGGTCTTCGCCGGCGCGCTGGCCGCCGGCCTCGCCGGTTTTGCATTCTCGGCGATCACCGGGGCGGTCCTGTTTCATTTGCTGTCGCCGATCGAAGCGGTGCCGCTACTGCTTGCATGCAGCATCACCACCCAGATATTCAGCATTTCCAAGCTCTGGCATACGATGCAGTGGCGCCAGTCCCTGCCCTATCTGCTCGGCGGGCTTGCAGGCATCCCTATCGGGGCGGAGTTGCTGAAAGCCTTCAGCCCGCACGTGTTCGCCGCCGGATTTGGCGCATTTCTGATTTGCTACAGCCTTTACATGCTGCTGCGGCCGCACGCGGTCTTTCGCGGCGGCGGGCGCTACGCGGAAATCGCCGCCGGTTTTGCCGGCGGCATCACGGGTGGTGCGACGGCGTTTCCTGGCGCCATCCCGACGATCTGGTGCAGCGTCCAGGGACTCTCAAAACTGGAACAGCGGGGCATTATTCAGCCGTTCATTCTGCTCATGCAGATCGCAACGCTGGTTTATTTTTCCAAGCTCGGCATTCTCGCCTCCGGAACGCTGACGACATTCCTGTGGTGCGCTCCGGCCGTCGCCGTCGGTACGTGGCTCGGGCTGCAACTTTTCCATCGCATCGACGACAAGCGATTCCGGCAAGTCGTCCTGCTGTTCCTGTTGTTTTCAGGCGTCTCGCTGGTGGCGTAGGCCGCCCCGGCGCGCTGAGCCGCAATCCAAGGGCCCCGGACCAAGACTCATCGAATAGCGGCGTTCGTCATCAAAATAAGTTCCCGAGCCAAACTTTGATCGCAATTAAACGCGGAGATCGCCAAACTTGCCGCCCATTCTCATCGATTCGTTAAAGCTAGTTGATTGCTGGAATTTCGGCGGAGGGGATCATGTTGAAAATCTCCGGCCCGGTCGGGGCTGCTCTATTCGTCACCATAACGCTGGCGTCGGCCAACACCGGCCTTTTGGTAGACAGCGCTCACGCGGACGCCTGTCTTGCAGCGCCAAAAGCGGCCGCGCCCCAGGGACAGCATTGGTATTATCATATCGATCGTGCGACGCGGCATAAGTGCTGGTACCTGCACGGGACCGTTGCACTGCACCACCGCGCCATGATTCGGCATCATGCGGCTGCTGGAGAAGACGCCGACCCTGCGTCCGATTCCCAAGCGGCCCCGGCACCGGTCACGGCAGCCGCGCCGCCGGCACCCCCCGCAGGGTTGCCAGTACCGCCGGCACCGGCAACGGACACAGCGACCGGGAACGCGCCGCCGGCACCGCACGTCACCGTTCTCACGGTGAAGACATCCACACCCTTTGTCTCCACCGCACCGGCGCCGCAGCCGAGCACATCTGAAAGTCCTCCGGCGCCGTCGACGATTCAATCACCGCCACGCGGCGAGAATACGCCGGATACGGCCGCGACGAAGCCGTCAAGCGGCACGGAAGCCGCTCCGCAGGACAAGGCGGAGGCTGCAATCAGCGCACCCGCCCAAACCGCTCAGGCGGCAGCTGTCGAGGCAAGAACGAAGACGGCTGAAATGTTCATTCTGCTGGCGCTCGTCCTCGGGCTCGCCGCAGCGGTGACTGCAATCATCAGCAAGATCGTCGGCCTCTATCGCAAGCCAAGGATTTCGGTCGATCCCGATACCGCGTGGCTCAATTTTCGATCCGAGCGCCAACGGAACGAGCCGGAGGCCGGATATGAGGAGTCGGACGTTCCATTCCTCGATCCTCAAGAGCAATACGGGCTCGCCGATCTGCATACGCAGGAATGGCTGGATCGATCCGCGGCCGAACGGGGCCGATCTTCGACGTCGCGGCCACGAAACGCGAATTCAACGCAGCAATCGGCGCAATCGACCCAGCCAGATATCGAACCGGCGCTGCGCGCCCTGCGGCAAGCACGCCGGAGCGGCGTGCCGTCGCTCCGCTGATGAGCCCGATCAGGGAAAGTGACCGAGCAGAGCAGCCGCGGGATCGAAGGCCGAGTGCGCGGCCACCAGTGAGACTGAGATCAAAACGCCGATAGCCGTGATCCAGGAGACAACTTCGAATTCGCCGCTGGTCAGGAGTTCAACGCTGTCAGGTGCATCCGCCGGCTCCTTGAAGCCGTGAGGTTTGAGCTTGTCGGTTCGAACCGTGTCGCGCGTTGGCATGGCTTAGGCCTCCTTCAAGCATGGCGTTGCAAAATCAGGGCCAATCACGGCTCAACACGATTGGACAGCGGCCCGAATTGCTCGCGCGAACGAATAGCAGTGCCCCGATGGCCGCAATCAGCGCGATACGCATTGCGTACCGCGGCCCGAAACGAGCGAGGAGCGCCTTGCTCTCCTAACGGATTGCGGTGCGTCCGGCAGTGATCCTCGGCACACGACCGGGAATTGCCCAAAAGTCGGGCTGGAATCTGAAAGCAATGTTTCCAAACAAATCAGGCCAGCCCGATGAGACGCAGCCAGCAGAGCAATTAGATCAAAAATCAAGATTTAGCCGTATTGTAAGCGGCACCTTAACGGTGGTCACGTCACTCAAGGAAAACCCATGCGCCCTCCCTGGTGGAATGTGGCTCTTCTGCTGATCGGCAGCCTGGTCGGCATCGGAGCTATCGTTTCCAGTGGCGCAATCGCCGAACCCAGAGAAAAACCGCCCGCCAGGCGCGCCGTCCAGCATCCGCGCTTGGTTCCGCGTGCATTTGCTGTGCAGCGGCGCGGCCTCCCAAACCAGCAGCAAAGCCTTGGCAACCGCTTCAGACCAGGGGGCCGCGTGCGGCCCGGCGTCGGAACTGCGCTCGGCCCCGCTGGCAGCCGCGCCTTCGGCCTCGGAGCGCGCGGTCCGGCAGCGTTGGGCAGCGGCGGCACCGTGGGAGCGCTCGGCAACGGCCGGAACGTCGGAGCGTTCGGCGGGCGCAGCGCCGCGTCGGCAAATGGACGGAACATCGGCGCCCTTGGGGCACGTGGGCGGTTTGGCAATTTTGGCAACAGAGGCGCGCTCGGCGCACGCGGGAGATTTGCGAATTTCGGCAACAGAGGTGCGTTCGGCGCGCGCGGTCGTCCCTTTGGGGCGGCCCAATTCGGGCGAGGCAGAACCGTGGCCGGCCTTGCCAACCGGCTGCGCGGCGGCAACGGCGCACCGCCCGGCACGCGCCTGATCGACATGCGCGTCATGCCGCTGCCGCCCGGCACCGGCCTTCCGCCTGCCGGCGAAACACGCTTCGTCACGCGCCAGGTCGTGCTGCAGTTCGGCCCCGAAGTTACGCCGCAGCAGGTCACCGCCACCGCGCAGCGCTTCGGCCTCACCGTCGTGTCGCAGCAAAACATCGCCGCGCTGCACCGCACGCTTTACACGCTCCGCATCAACAACGGACAGTCGGTGCCGGACGTGATTCGCGAAGTTCAGGGCGCCGGACTCAAGGCCGCGGCGCAGCCCGACTACACCTATAATTTGATGCGGGATCCCCGCAGCCCCAGCACCGATCTGGGCGATCCGGCGCAATACGTCGTGCAGAAATTGGACCTTGCCGCCGTACACCGGATCACCGAGGGCAACGATGTCGTCATTGCGCTGATCGACTCGCGCATCGATCTCAGGCAGCCGGACTTCGCAGACAGGATCGTCGACAGCTACGACGCCGGCTGCGGCCCAGCCGCGCCGCCCGATACGCACGGCACCGGCATGGCGGGCGCGATCGCGTCCCATGTCGGGCTCCTCGGCATTGCGCCCGATGCCAAGATCATGGCGATCTGTGCGTTCGGCGGCACCGGCTCTTCAGTTGAGGCGACATCGGCCAATATCATTCGCGGCCTCGATTACGCGATCGCCCACAACGCCAAGATCGTCAACATGAGCTTTGCCGGACCGCAGGATCCGGCCCTCGCCCAAGAGCTTCAGATCGCGCGCGAGAAGGGCATTCTGGTCATTGCGGCCGCCGGAAACGCGGGGCCGACATCGCCGCCACTGTATCCGGGCGCCGATCCGAACGTGCTCGCCGTCACCGCGACCGACGCGCACGATCGCCTGTTCTCCGGCGCCAACCAGGGCGACTATATCGCCATCGCGGCCCCCGGGGTGAATGTGCTGGTGCCAGCGCCGAATGCCCGTGTGCAATATACGACCGGCACTTCGGTGGCGAGCGCGAATGTCAGTGGCGTTGCGGCCTTGCTGTTTGCCGAACAGCCCACGCGGTCACCGGAGGATGTTCGCGATATTCTGGTGCGAACAGCAAAGCATCTCGGCACTGAAGGCACAAATCCGCAATTCGGCGCCGGCCTGGTCGATCCGCTCAAGGCGCTGCAATCGGCGCCCGAGATCGCGAGCCAGAAATCCGGCGGGGCCGCGGATACGCCGCACGTGCTGATGGTGCATTGATCGATTGCGATTCGAAGCGCTGCGGCAGTCAGCCGACCTTCTTCGCGCACGCATAGGCCTGGTCGATGAGGCGTACGGCGCGCAGGCAATCTTGCACGCCGATCGGCGGGGCTTTCCCCTGTTGCCAATGATCGAGCGCATCGCGCAGCGTGGTGAAATACGGCGCAGTGACGTCGGTGCCCGGCAGCACCTCGTCGCCGGCCGCCGTCGCAAGCTTCAAGACGCCGTCCTTCATGGTGAGGATTCCATCGCGGCCGGCGAGCTTCCACTCGCCGTCGGTGCCGTCGCGGGGGAACCCGTTGCCGACCTCGACAGTACCGAGCACGCCGCTGCGCGAGCGCAGCGTCACGGTGGCGTAATCCTCGACCGCGAGCGCGTGCGCGCGGTGACTGAGCTGGGCGCCAGTAACCTGCGCCTCCTCGCCGGTGAGATGCAGAAACATGTCGAACCCGTGGGAGCCGAGATTGCGCACGCAACCGCCCCCTGATTCGGCGGGATCAAACATCCAGGAGCAATCCCAGGCCTTGTAGCGCGCCGGGCCGGGCCGGTTGATGCGCACGTAGATGTGCGACAGCTCACCGATGCGCCCTGCACCCATCAATTCGCGGGAGCGTCTCGCAAAAGGCGAGTAGCGCTGCGCCAGCGGCACGGCAACGAACGCATTGCGCTTCGCGGCCTTTTCGGCCACCGGCTCCAACTGGGCGGCGTTCAAGCTCATCGGCTTTTCCATCAGAAATGGGTAGCCGGCATCGAGCAGATCGTGCGCAATCGCCGCCATCTGGCTGTGGCGGCCAAGCGCGACAACGAAATCCGGGCGGAGCTCGGCCAGCATCTTTTTGTAATCGGTAAACGTCGGCGGGTTTTTCACCTCGGCGGCACGCTTTGCGACGATGCTCGCATCGGAGTCCTGAATGCCGACCAGCTCAACATCCGGCATCGTGAGGAGATGGCGCAGATAGGCGGCGTCGTTCAGCGCGTGCCAATGGCTGACTTCGACTGCGGCGATGCGAATAGTCATGAGCGTCCCCCGATAACCCGTCGCGACACCCGCTAGCGCATCAGCTTGCGAGCCAAAAGGCCGGCGGCGACGAAACAAAACGTGCCCAGCGCGACAAGCATGAGTGGCCCAACCGCGCGCGCGGCGCCGAGCGGCGGAGCTGTCATCGCAACCTCACGCGCGCCGAACAGCACGACAAAACCCAACACGATGAGCGCTACAATAGAAAGTCTTTGTTTGGGTGTGATTGCCGGCATCATGCGCGCCCGTCTTACGAATCGCCCAGGCCCAGGACATCCGTCATCGAATAAAGCCCCGGCTTCTGGCCGCGCGCCCACAGCGCGGCGTGCAGCGCGCCCCGCGCGAAGATCATGCGATCCTCGGCTCGATGGGTGAGTTCGACGCGCTCAGCCGGCCCGGCGAAAATGACGCTGTGCTCACCCACCACGGTGCCGCCGCGCAGCGAGGCGAAGCCGATATCGCCGGCAAAGCGCGCACCGGTTATGCCGTCGCGGCCGCGCACCGAATGTTGCGCGAGGTCGATGCCGCGGCCGGAGGCTGCGGCGCGGCCGAGCATGAGCGCGGTGCCGGACGGCGCGTCGATTTTATTGTTGTGGTGCATTTCGACGATTTCGATGTCGTAGGCGTCGTCGAGCGTCCTGGCGACCCGCTTGGTCAGCGCCACCAGCAGATTGACCCCCATGCTGAAATTGCCGGCTTTGACGATCTTCGCGCGGTGCGCCGCTTCGGCGATGATTTTTTCTTCTTCGGCCGAATGACCGGTGGTGCCGATGATGTGGACGATTCCCGCTGCGGCGGTCAGCTCAGAGAAAACCAGCGTCGCGGCCGGGATCGTGAACTCGACCAGCCCATCGGCGCCTTTGAGCGCGGCTGCGACATCGCTCGTGACCTTGACGCCGTTCGGTCCGAGACCGGCGAGTTCGCCGGCGTCGCGGCCGATCACCGCGGAGCCTTCGGCCTCCACGGCGCCGGCGAGCGTCAAGCCCTTGCTCGCCGCGACGGCGTGAATGAGCGTGCGGCCCATGCGGCCGCCCGCGCCGGCAATTACAACTCGCATGTCGGCCATCGGCTTGTCTCCCGCATATCGCCCATATAGCGGGGCCGCGCGGAGGAAGAAAGCGTCAGAACTTCGGCCCGCCGTAGCCTTCGACGATGGTGAGATCAACGTCGGCGTTCCCATCGCGAAGTTTTTTGGCGGCCTGGTAGTCGTTGGAGCGGTAACATTCGCGCGCCGCGTCATAGCTCGGGAATTCGAGCACCACGGTTCTGCTGCGCACCGCGCCTTCGACGACTTCGCGGGCGCCCCCGCGCACCAGAAAACGGCCGCCGAATTTCCCGACCGATGGCATAAGAAGAACCTGATACGCCGCAAACCCATCCGGGTTCGTCACATCCACATAGGCAATCCAATAGCCCTTGGCGTCCCCTGCCGTCCTTGCCGAGCCGGACTGAACCGGCTGCGGGCCGTCGTAGCCTTCGGCGATCACAAAGTCGGACTGCGCATGGGCAAGACGCAATGACCGCGCGCTCTGATATTCGGGGGAGCGATAGCACGCGAGCGCCGCCGCATAGTCGGGAAATTCGCGGATCACGACGCGTGAGCGGCTGCGGCCTTCGACAACTTCGTTCTTGCCGCCGCGCACCAATGCAACGCCGGCATATTTCTCATGCGCCGGCGGTGTCGCCGCCATGTAGGCCTTGTAACCGTCGGGGTTGGTGACGTCGATCTGCGGAAGCCAGTAGCCTTTGGGCATGGCGTTCTCCTGCAAAAACAAGCGGTGGTTGGTTACGGCTGCGGGCCGTCATACCCCTCGATGACCAGCAGATCGACGTCGGCATTCCCAAGCCGCCGCTTGATGTTCTCCTGGTATTCCGGAGAACGATAACAGGCGAGCGCGGCCGCGTAATCGGGAAACTCGATGACGATGTTGCGTGACCGGCCCGATCCTTCCATTGACTTGAATTTACCGGCGCGGACCACGAAGCGGCCGCCAAATTTCTTGAAAATTGCCGGATTGGCTGCCGCGTAATGCTTGTAGCCGTCCTCGTTGGTCACATCGACCCGTGCGATCCAATAGCCTTTTGCCATCGTGGCCCTCCCTGTCAGTTCGCGGCTTGTGAAACTTCTTCAACGATCGCTTCCGCCGCCGCCTTCGGATCGGCGGCCGCGATGATCGGCCGTCCGACCACCAGATAATCAGCGCCGGCGGCAATCGCCCGCGACGGCGTCATGATGCGCTTCTGGTCGCCTGCGTCGGCGCCGGCGGGGCGAATACCCGGCGTCACCAAAGCGAGCTTGCTGCCGACGATCGGACGGACCCTGGCGGCCTCGGCGGCCGAACAGACAAGGCCATCAACGCCGATGTCGCGCGCCTGTGCGGCGCGCGCGGCGACGAGCTCGGTCACCGAGTCGCGATAGCCGGCTTCGGCCAGATCGGCATCGTCGTAAGAGGTGAGCACCGTGACGGCGAGAATGCGCAGATCGCCTTGCCGCGCCTCGACCGCCGCCTTCATGGTCTGCGGGTAGGCGTGAACAGTCAGAAAGCTGGCGCCGAGCCGCGCGACACTGTTCACGCCTTCCGCGACCGTATTGCCGATGTCGTGGAGTTTGAGATCGAGGAACACGCGCTTGCCGGCATCCAACAGCACCGGCGCATAGGCAAGGCCGCCCGCGAATGCGAGCTGATAACCGATCTTGTAGAAAACAACGGCATCGCCGAGCCGCGCCACCACGGTCTTCGCGGCCTCGACCGACGGCACGTCGAGCGCAACGATCAGACGCTGGCGCGGTTCAAGCGGCATCGTTCAATCCTCCCGGGCCAGCACGCGCGCTACGTCGACCAAGCGGCGCGCCAGGTTCTTGAGCGCCGCGGCCGCGCGCTCGTCCTTCAGGTTGTCCATGTCGTCGAAAGCGTCCGCCGCATTGGCGACGCTGATCTGTTCTGGAATAACCAGCGCACCGCAGCCGAGTTCGAGAATATGGCGCAGCGCCATCAGCGAGCGCATGCCGCCGCCGGAGCCGCTCGAAGCGGCGCCGATGGCGAACACACGGTTCTTGAAGGCAGTGTAGTTTGCTTCGCCGCGCGCACGCGCGCGCGACGTCCAGTCGATGGTATTCTTCACAAGCGGCGTCACCGATGCGCTGTATTCGGGGCTGGTGATGAAGACGCCTTGATGCGCCACCATCATGCGCTGCAGTTGCACGGCATGGGGCGGCAGTCCGTTGGACGAAATCGTATTGGCGTCGAACAGCGGCAGCGGATAATCCTGCAGCGAAATTTCCGTCACTTCGGCATCGGCCAGCACCAGCTCCTTGGCCGCAAGCGCTGCGAGCCGCGCATTGTGCGAGCCGGTGCGCAGCGAGCCGGGGATGACGAGGATTTTGGGAGCAGGCATGGCGGAGGGACTATGACACCTTCCGCTCATTCCCGCGCAAGCAGGAATCCAGTTTCTGGGTCCCCGCTTCCGCGGGGACGAGCGGCCTCAGGCACTACGCCCTCCGGTACACCCACACCCGCGCCGGCGGGATGTTCATCCAGATGCGTTCGGAGGCTTCCACCGCGAAGCCGCCGAGCCGTTTGGGCAACGGCGCCGCTACCGAATAGGTGAACTGGACGAACGGCGCGCCCGGGGCCATCAGGTCGATGGCGTCGCGGATCAACCGCAAACGCTGCTTGATGGGCTTTGTTACGAGCGGCAGGCCGGAAACGACGGCAGCGGCGGGCTGAATAAGCAGCGTCTCCAGCAGGCGGCGAAGGCTATAGGCGTCGCCCTGGACGACGGTCGCCTCGGGGTAGCGCGCCCGCAGAATACGGCAAAAACTTGGGTTGAATTCCACGAGCACCAGGCGCGCCGGCGAGACGCCGGCTTCGAGCAGGGCCTCGGTCACCGGGCCGGTCCCCGGGCCCAATTCGACAACGGGTCCGTTGCTGTTCGGGTCGACGTAACGCGCCATCGCGCGGCACAGGACCTTTCCGGATGGTGTCACCGCGCCGATCGACAGCGGCCGTTCCAGCCACGAGCGAATGAAGCGCACTTCGTCGTCGAACCGAATGCCTCGCTTGCGCTCGAACTGCCGGATTCGCCCTTCGATTTTCTTGCCGATGCCGTCGCGCTTTTCCTCGAACAGCCGGATGTGGCGTCCGATCTTGCGCTCGATCAGATACTTCTTGGCTTCCAAAAGCCGGATCTGCCGCTCGATGGTACGCTCGAAATTCTGCAGGGCGGGCACAGGCATAGATTCTCACACGACAAATTCTTGCCGTTTTTAAAACATCTGCGGGGCAAAGACCAGCGGGCCGTCAGGCGGAGCCGCCACGGCCGCCCAGGCCGTCGATGAACTCCTTGACCTTGCCGAAGAAGCCCGAGGATTCCGGCTGCGTCTCGTGCGACGACAGCTTGTCGAATTCGGCGAGCAGTTCGCGCTGCCGCTTTGTCAGCTTCTGCGGGGTCTCGACCACGACCTGCACATACATGTCGCCGCTCTGCCGTGAGCGCAGCACCGGCATTCCCTTGCCGGGCAAACGGAAGCGCCGGCCAGACTGCGTGCCATCCGGCACTTTGACCCGGGTCTTGCCGCCGTCGATGGTGGGGACTTCGAATTCGCCCCCGATCGACGCCGTCACCATCGAGACCGGGACGCGGCAATGCAGGTCGGCGCCTTCGCGCTGAAAGAACGGGTGCGCGCCGATCGACAGGAAAATGTAGAGGTCGCCAGACGGTCCGCCGCGCACACCGGCTTCACCTTCGCCGGAAAGACGGATGCGCGTACCGTCCTCGACACCGGGGGGAATCGTCACCGACAACGTACGCTCGCGGGTCACGCGCCCGGAGCCGGAGCAGGATGCGCACGGACTCTCGATCACCTGGCCGCGACCCTGACAATTCGGACAGGTGCGTTCCAGGGTGAAGAAGCCTTGGGCATGGCGAACTTTACCTTGGCCGGCGCACATCGGACAGGTCTTCGGCTTGGAGCCGGCCTTGGCGCCGGAGCCGGAGCAGGCTTCGCAGGTGACCGACGTCGGAATACGGACCTGCGCCGTCTTGCCGACGAACGCTTCCTGCAGCGCGATTTCCATGTTGTAGCGGAGATCGGCGCCACGCTCCTGCCGCGTGCCGCGGCCGCGGCGGCCGCCTCCGCCCATGCCGAAAAGGTCGTCGAAAATGTCAGAAAAGGTCGTGGCGAAATCGGCCCCGAACCCGGCTGCCGCGCCATTGCCGTGCTCGAACGCGGCGTGGCCGAAGCGGTCATAGGCGGCGCGCTTATTGGGGTCTTTGAGAACTTCGTAGGCTTCGTTGATTTCCTTGAACCGATGCTCGGCGTCCTTGTCTCCCGGATTGCGATCCGGGTGACAGACCATCGCCTGCTTGCGGAACGCCGATTTGATTTCGGTATCGCTCGCGGTCCGCTCGATCGAGAGACTCTCGTAATAACAACGCTTGGCCATCATACCCCACCCGATGACGTCCAATCATTGCACTTCCGCCACGTGCCCGCCAGATGCACGCACCCCCGCTTCATCTGCGGGGGTGCTGTTCTGAGAATCGGCTGCGGCATCGAATGTCTCGCCGCGTCAGGCGGATTTCTTGTTCTTCTTGTCGTCGTCGACTTCGGTGAATTCGGCGTCGACGACGTCGTCCTTTTTGCCCTCGGTGGCACCGCCGCCATCACCGGCATCACCACCCGGCGGCTGGTCACCGGACTGTTTGTACATCGCCTCGCCGAGCTTCATCGAAGCCTGCGCCAGCGCGTTGGTCTTGGCCGAAATCGCTTCGGCGTCGGTCCCCTTGAGGGCCTCCTTGAGGTCGGCCAGCCCGTTCTCGATGGCACGGCGCTCCGCGTCGCCGACCTTCGAACCGTGCTCGGAGAGCGCCTTCTCGGTCGAATGGACCAGCGCTTCGGCGTGGTTCTTGGCCTCGACCGCAGCCTTGCGCTTCTTGTCCTCCTCGGCGTGAGCCTCGGCATCCTTGACCATCTTCTGGATGTCGCCCTCGGAGAGGCCGCCAGAAGCCTGGATGCGGATCTGCTGCTCCTTGCCGGTGCCTTTGTCCTTCGCCGAGACATTGACGATGCCGTTGGCGTCGATGTCGAAAGTGACCTCGACTTGCGGCACGCCGCGCGGCGCCGGTGGTAGACCGACCAGATCGAACTGGCCGAGCATCTTGTTGTCGGACGCCATCTCGCGTTCGCCCTGGAACACGCGGATCGTCACCGCGGTCTGGCCATCCTCCGCCGTGGAGAACACCTGGCTCTTCTTGGTCGGGATCGTGGTGTTGCGATCGATCAGCCGGGTGAACACGCCGCCCAGCGTCTCGATGCCGAGCGACAGCGGCGTCACGTCGAGCAGCAGCACGTCCTTGACGTCGCCTTGCAGCACGCCCGCCTGGATCGCAGCGCCGACCGCGACAACCTCGTCGGGATTGACGCCCTTGTGCGGCTCCTTGCCGAACAGCTGCTTCACCACTTCCTGGACCTTGGGCATGCGCGTCATGCCGCCGACCAGAACGACCTCGTTGATCTCAGCCGCGCTCAGACCCGCGTCCTTGATCGCCTGCTTGCAGGGCTCGATCGTCTTCTGCACCAGATCGTCGACCAGCGCCTCGAACTTGGCGCGGGTGAGCTTCATGGTCAGATGCTTCGGACCGGATGCATCCGCCGTGATGAACGGCAGATTGATCTCGGTCTGCGTCGTCGACGACAGCTCGATCTTGGCCTTCTCGGCCGCCTCCTTGAGCCGTTGCAGCGCCAGCTTGTCGCGGCGCAGGTCGATGCCCTGCTCTTTCTGGAACTCGTCGGCCAGATAGTTGACGAGCCGCATGTCGAAGTCTTCGCCGCCGAGGAACGTATCGCCGTTCGTCGACTTCACCTCGAACACGCCGTCGCCGATTTCCAGGATCGAAATATCGAACGTGCCGCCGCCGAGGTCATAGACCGCGATGGTGCCGGTTTTCTGCTTATCGAGTCCGTAGGCCAGCGCGGCCGCGGTCGGCTCATTGATGATGCGCAGAAACTTCGAGGCCGGCGATCTTGCCGGCGTCCTTGGTGGCCTGGCGCTGCGCGTCGTTGAAATAGGCAGGAACGGTGATGACCGCCTGCTCGACCTTGGAGCCCAGATAGGCTTCGGCGGTCTCCTTCATCTTCTGCAGAATGAAGGCCGAAATCTGCGAAGGCGAATAAGTCTTGCCCTCGATCTCGACCCAGGCGTCGCCGTTAGACGCGCGCGAAATCTTGTAGGGGACGAGCTTCTTGTCCTTCTCCACCATCGGGTCGTCGTAGCGCCGGCCGATCAGGCGCTTGACCGCGAAAATCGTGCGCTCCGGATTGGTCACCGCCTGGCGCTTCGCCGGCTGGCCGACCAATCGTTCGCCCTCATCCGTAAAGGCGACGATCGAGGGCGTGGTCCGCATTCCCTCCGCATTCTCGAGAACCTTCGGTGTGTTGCCTTCCATGACGGCAACGCACGAATTCGTGGTCCCCAAGTCGATACCAATGACCTTGGCCATGGTTGTTAATCCTCTCTTTCTCGGCAGGTCGGGCAGGCCCAAAGGCACCCGTCAATCCGACCCCCATGTAGCCTCACATCGCCCGGCAGCTCCAAGCGATTACCCTTGGCTCATATAGGAGAGCGTCATCGCCCTGCAAGGCAGGAATGCCGATGCAACGCGCTTTACTGGGCCATTGGCCCGCAATCGGCGCGCATCCGGCCAGCAAGCTCCAGCATTGTGGTGAGGGTCTCTTAACAGTGTCCGACGCGAGCACCTGACACCACCGTCGCGCTAGCGGGCCATTAAGGAAAGCCTGCCAGTGATGCCACGGACGAAGGGACGGCGGCCGACACGAGACCGGATATGGCGCCGGAACGCCTGCCCTTCCTCGGGGAGACGTGATGCGCCTCGGCGATATCGAAAACTTTGGCGCCGCCAAATCCGCAGCGTCCGCACCAGCGGCCGAAATCGACGATCCGGTTCGCCGCCTGCTCGAAGTGCTGCCACGGCCGATACGCTTTCTCGGCGTCGGCGGGCTCGGCCTGATCACCGACCTTGCGGTTTTCACTGCGATCATCGGGCACGGCGTGCCGCCGCTCGCCGCGCGGCTAGTGTCGCTGGCCGTGGCGACGCTGATTACCTGGCGGCTCAATCGGGCCCTGACCTTTGACCAGAGCGGCCGCCGGCCGGCCGACGAAGCCATGCGCTATGCGACCGTTGCGGCGGCGTCGCAAGCGGTGAGCTACGCGCTTTTCGCCGCCCTCGTCGTCACCGTATTCCGCCCCCTCCCTCAGCTTGCCGTGTTGTGCGGTGCGGTCGCCGGCGCTGCCGTTTCCTATTCGGGACAAGCCCTCTTCGCCTTCCGGCCGAACCGGCCGGCCGAGTCCGCCTGATCACCACCCGATGAGTAGCGTCATGAGTACCGAGACCGATGTGTTCGTGATCGGCGCAGGTCCAGCCGGTCTGACGGCCGGCTATTGCCTCGCCAAGAAGGGCCGCTCCGTCGTCGTTATCGAGCGCGATCCCGTCTATGTGGGCGGCATCAGCCGCACCGTCGATTACAAGGGCTTCCTGTTCGACATCGGCGGCCACCGCTTCTTCTCCAAATCGAAGGAGGTCGTCGCGCTCTGGCAGGAGCTTCTGCCCGACGATTTCATTACCCGGCCGCGGCTGTCGCGCATCTACTACAACGGCAAGTACTTCTCCTACCCGCTTAAGGCATTCGAGGCGCTCCTCAAGCTCGGCGTCTTCACCAGCGCCGCGTGTCTGGTTTCCTATGCGCGCGCAAAGCTGCGCCCTGTGACGCAGCCACGCACGTTCCATCAATGGGTGCGCAATCAATTCGGCGAACGTCTGTTCCAGATCTTCTTCAAGACCTACACCGAGAAGGTTTGGGGCATGTCGTGCGACGAGATTTCCGCCGATTGGGCGGCGCAACGCATCAAGGGCCTCGACCTCGCCACCGCCATTTTCAACGCGCTGACGCGCTCACTGCGGCTGCGCCGCAAGGCCGGTCCTGGCGGCGACACCGTCAAGACGCTGATCGAAAGCTTCCAATATCCGCGCAAGGGCCCTGGCATGATGTGGCAGGCGGCGGCGCAAAAAATCCGCGCGCTGGGCGGCCGCATCATGATGGGCCGTGAGCTGGTGACGCTCGATTATGATGCCGACAAAAAGCTCTGGCAGATCGAAGTCGCAGTCGAAGGCGGCAAGCGCGAAACCTATACGGCGCGCCACGTCATCAGTTCGGCGCCGCTGCGCGAGCTGGTCGAGCGGATCAAGCCGACCCCGATCTCGCTGTTGCATGCGCGCGCGCTGCGCTACCGCGATTTCCTCACCGTCGCGCTGATGGTGCGCAAGGACGAAACATTCCCCGACAACTGGATTTACATCCACGACCCGAGCGTGAAGGTCGGCCGCGTCCAGAATTTCCGCTCCTGGTCGCCCGAGATGGTGCCGGAAGGCATGAGCTGCCTCGGCCTCGAATATTTCTGCTTCGAAGGCGACGGCCTGTGGAACGCGCCCGACAGTGAACTCGTCGCGCTGGCCAAGAAGGAAATCGCGCAGATCGGACTCGTGGCGCCCGACGATGTGGTGGATGCCTGCGTGGTGCGTCAGGCCAAGGCCTATCCGGTCTACGACGAGAGCTATGCCGACAACGTCGCCGTCATCCGGCGCGACCTCGAAGGCAGCTTTCCGACGCTGCACGTGGTCGGCCGCAACGGCATGCACCGCTACAACAATCAGGACCACGCGATGATGACGGCGATGCTGACCGCTCGCAATATCGTCGCGGGCGCCCGGCTTTACGACGTCTGGAACGTCAACGAAGACGCAGAGTATCACGAAGCGGGAGAATCCGGCGTCCAGGAAGCGCTCGATAGCGTGCGGCGCGTTCCCGAAAAAGTCGCCGCAGATCGGGCCGCGTAACTCGCCCGCTAATGCTGAAGCGCGCTGCCCTATCGCGCCGCCGTCATCGGCCGGTCCAGCGTGTACTCCGATTCCAATCCGACTCCGCTTCCGAATGGCGCTCGCGCTCGGTCGGCACCACGGAGCTTCGCCGCCGTTCGGCGAGCGCAATCACGTTACGCTCGTTGCTCGCGATCGGAGCGGGGGGAGCGCTCGCCTCGGCCGGCGCCGTTGCAGGAGCAACCTTCCTGCCGAGCTTGCTGCGCCACGCGCCCACCTGGCGCCAAAACGCCACGGCGGCCAACAGATCGTCAGCGTATTCGTTGATCAGACGGCGTCCGTAATTTTTGACGATTGACGAGCGCAAGTCCTCAGGGAGCAGATTCCAATCGTCCCAACATGCCGGGAGGCTTGGCGTTGCCGTCGCCGCTCCACAACAGACGCACTCTCGTACCCTGGTGCGACGCGCACCCGTACTCTCCGCAACCATGAACGCCACCCCACACCACCACTCTTCCGTCGTCATTGCGCCCGAGCCGGGGGCTGCAAACAAGGCGTGTTCGCGCGCTATCCACAGGACTTTGGATTTTGCGCAACCTAAAAAGCGTGCTGCACAGGGAAGTTACGACCGTTGATGGCAACGTCATCCGTTGGCGCCGCCAGATAGCGGGAGTCGGGACCGCGCCACAATATGGACCTGCGGACAGAGCAGAGACACTGGTGCGCGACGCCCCGCAAAGTGGCAAAAAGCACGATGAAACCGGCCGGCAAATTGGCGACGGAAACACAACGCGCTGCAGCTCCCGGCGCAAGCGGCCTGCGGCTCTATCCGGGCTATCTTGACCGCGCTTCGCAGATGGCCCTGATCGCCATGCTCGAGCAAATTTTTGCAGCGGCGCCGTTGTTTACGCCACGCATGCCGAAGTCGGGCCGGCCGATGTCGGTGCGCATGTCCAATTGCGGTCCACTCGGGTGGATCACCGATAAGTCGGGGATATCGCTACGAGCCGGACCATCCCGTCACCAAACAGCCCTGGCCGCCGATGCCCGAAATGCTGGTCGCCATGTGGAAAGAGCTTGGCGGCTACGCAGACCTGCCGCAGGCGTGTCTGATCAATTTCTATGACGCGACGGCAAAGATGGGGCTGCATCAGGATCGCGACGAGCAGGATTTCGATGCTCCGGTCGTGTCGCTATCGCTCGGCGATTCCTGTCTGTTCAGGATCGGCGGAACGAAGCGCGGCGACCCGACCCGGTCGTTTCGATTAAGCTCCGGCGATGCATTGGTGCTGGCGGGCAAGGATCGGCTTGCGTTCCACGGCGTCGACCGCATCTATCCGGGGACCTCGACCTTGCTTGCGCAGGGCGGCAGGATCAATTTGACATTGCGCCGGGTCACACGCCCTGGCATCGAAACCTCGTTCTAAGCGGGCGACAGCGGAGATTCTCCGAATGACCAACGGCAAAATCGCTTCCAGCATCGCTCGTGGCGCGCTTGCCGCGGCGCTTGCCTTTTTGACGCTGACGCTGCCCGCACTGTGCGCCGAACCTGCCAAACCTGCTGATGCGGTATTTCCACCTGGTTCGCGCGTGGGGCTTGTCCCGCCTCCCGGCATGACAGCGAGCAAGGCGTTTCCAGGGTTCATGGACCCGGAAAAGAACGCCGGCATCGTCATTCGCGTGATGCCTCCGGACGCCTACGAACAGATGAAAACGTCGCTTGCCGACGACACTCTGAAAAAGCAGGGCTTCACGGTCGAGAAGCGCGAGACCATGCAGCTTGCCATTGGCAAAGCCGATCTGATCGTGGGCAGCGAGCTTTCCCCCGACAAGAAGCCGTTCCGCAAGTGGCTCCTTCTGGTGGCGACCAAAGATCTCACCGCGGCGGTCAGTGTCCAGGCGCCCGCCAACGACAGCGTCTATTCGGACGCCGCGGTGCGCACCGCGCTTGCCAGCCTGACGGTGCGGGACAAGGTGCCCGATACCGACTATCTCGCCGTGCTGCCGTTTAAGGTCGGGGATACGGCCGGCTTTCGCATCGGCAATGTCATTCCGGGACGGGCACTGCTGTTGATCGATGCGCCGGCCTACCCGCACATGGTCGCAACCAACGGGCTGCCCGAATACGAGTTCAACGCCCGCTTCATCGTGACGGCGGCGCCGGGCGGCCCAAGCGATCCGGGGCAACGCGCCAATCTGGCCCGCGATGCATTCAACAGCATCGATGGCATCAAGGATAAACATGTGACCATGGCCGAGCCCGTGCGAATCAACGGCCAGGAAGCATTTGAAACGGTGGCATCGGCCAAAGACGTGTCCACCGGCGCCAATCTGATGGTGGTGCAGTGGCTCCGTTTTGGTGGCGGCGCGTTTTTGCAAATGATCGGCGTTTCGCGCGCCGAGATTTGGGACAAGGAATTGCCCCGGCTGCGCGCCATTCGCGACAGCATCGCGTTCAAATAATTGGCTGCGGGCTCAGCGATTTGATCTTCCGTCCATTAGGCCAATCTTGGATGAGGCCGCTAGAAACAACGACGAGATAAAAATCGGAAATCTCGATAAAGCTGACCTCCAGCGAGGAAGGATGCCTAGGAGGCTCGTATCCCCGTTCGTGGCCTTCAAAGGACTCAGCACCTAAGATCGGGACCCAGCCACCTATCAATGGCTGCGTTAGCCGCCACGATTGCGTCTTGTCGGCTCCCTTTTATGGTACCTCGCTCAGCGACACCCTGTCCGATCTTCGGATAATAAGCCCACAGCCATGTCCCATCGCGGTTATCGTTGACGCCAAATTCGATACCACGGTGGGGTTTCGTATCGCCAATGCGCGTCATTTTGGACCTCCATGTTGCCCGCGAATTGCGGCTGTGGAGGATTCCAGCCTAACGCCGCGAGGGCCGCGACGCACCGAATTAGACCGTCTGACTAGCGGCCAAGCAGCGCGGCATAGCGCATGCACTGACCTTCGTTTCCAATATAATCCCAATGGTCGATTACGCTCTGTGCGTTCACGATAGCACGGATGGTACAGCCATAGCTGGTACCCTCGATAAACTGACCGGTGCTCCAGATATAGACGGTTTCCCCGGCAATCGTGTCTTGCTTAGTCGGGAAGCCCAGTTTCGCTATAAGCGCATCAATCGGCTGCCCCATATAGGCAGGCATTTTATCTTTGATCGTTTGAGCAGCGCATGCCGATAGGACAACGGCCAAGACCACTGCTGTCAGCCATCCATAGACCCGCACGAGGACGTTCCCCCACCCGAAAGCCCGAAAATTATACTCCCGCAACCAGCGGGCGAACACAACTCCTAGGGCCTAGGAGGGTTTGCTGGTGAATGCCTCAAATAAGAGCCGCGGCTATATCTTGACGTTATCGTTGGTGGCAGGCGTCGGCGCCTGCTTCGGTCCGCCCTTGGATACACCGACCATGGCGGGGCGCAGCACGCGGTCGCCGATCATGTAGCCCGGCTGCACCACCTGGACAACGCTTCCGGCCGGTACCGATGCATCGGGCACTTCGAAAATCGCCTGGTGCAGATTGGGATCAAATTTTTCGCCTTGCGGCGCGAAGCGGCGGACGCCGTTCTTTTCCAGCGCTTTCAGCAGCTCGCGCTCGGTCAATTCGATGCCGTCGATCAGCGCCGTCACGGCCGCATGCGCGCTCTGGCGCGCTTCCGGCGACACGGCATCGAGCGCACGGCGCATGTTGTCGGCAACGCCGAGCAAGTCCTGGGCAAACGACGTGATGCCGCGCAGCTGCGCGTCGGCGACTTCGCGTGCGGTGCGCTTGCGCATGTTGTCCATGTCGGCAAGCGTCCGCAGGAGCCTGTCTTTCAGCTCCGCCGCCAGCGCCGCCGGATCGCCACCCGCCGCGACTGCCCCAGCCGCGGCCGGCGCCGGATCGGCCGCCGCAGCGGCGCCCTCGCTGGCCTGGGCCGCATCGTCCTCGCGAGCGGTCTGTTTCGTCATAGTCTTCCCCTTCTTCGAGTTCCGGGATATCAGGGCTTGAGCGGCAAAAATCAAGGCAGAATGACCGCCCAAAGGGTTTTCAACCGGCTGGGGCGGTCGCCTTGTAGCCGAACCCCGCCTCGCGAGCCTGGACGATCGCCTGCGCCCGGCTGCTGACACCGAGCTTGGAAAAGATGATTGACACCTGGTTACGCACGGTCTTGGCGCTTATGCCGAGCCGAGAACCGATGACATCGTTGTCCAAACCCTGAGCGACCAGTTCGAGGACATCGCGTTCACGGATGGTAAGGGCGTCAAGGATCACAGCTTTCGCCGGGCCGTACGCCGCAGGCGGCGCCACCGCCGCCGGCAAAAAGTCATCCAGCGCGCCTGCGAATTGCTGCCAGGCCGGCTCGGTGTCGAGCAGGATGTGGTTGCGACTCTCCAACGGCACAAACTGTGCGCCGGAAATCAGACTGGCGACTTGGCGACCCTCCTCAAACGGGATGATGGCATCTTGGCGCGAATGCAGAACAAGTGTCGGACAACGCACTCGCGGCACCAGCTCCCGTGCATCGATTGCCCACAATGCCCGCACCAGATTGATTACATTGCCCGGAGAGCTGATCCGGCGCAGCAGTTCGTTGTAGGAACGGGTCTGGTCCGGACTTGCGTCCGGCATGTGCATTACGGTGAAGAACTGCCCATAAGCCGGCGTCTCATTCGACCAGCCGAGCTCCACCAGTCTCAATCGTGTCTCAGACTCCTCTGTCTCCCTTGCCGTCATCCCGCGTATCAAACGACCGGAGGTCTGGCATCCAAACAAGATCAGCTTGTCGATACGTTCCGGATGCCGCACCGCGTAGGCTAGTCCCATCGATGTGCCGCTCGACAGGCCGAACAACACGAACGATTTCAAGCCCGCAGCAGCTACGACCGCTTCACAGTCCTCGACATGCCTTTCGAGCGAGAATTCGACGCCATTCTGGTCCGACAGGCCGAAACCGCGCCAATCAAAGCGAATGACGGTGTGATGGCGTGTCAGTAACGAAAGCCAGGGGCGCCAGATCGGCGTCTCCCAGTCCAGTTTCAGATGACGAATCCAATGGCCAGCCCAGAGCAGCGGCGGTCCGGTCCCCGAAACCGCATAAGCAATGCGCGTACCATCGCGGCTCGTGCAAAATCGAATCTGTTCGGCTGGCTGAGGCATCGAACCCAACGAACGGTGGCGGGCATGATGATAGCGAGCCAACCTCGCCGGGACCAGAGCCGGCGGAAATCGCCGCAGAGCGAATTCCGATTCGATTGACGATTAAAGGCGGGAGTCATCAGACCTATCCCGGCAGAGCTTCGAGAATGCTGAACTCCACCGCCGTGGAAATCACCGTTCGGAGATCGAAATCCGCAGCCCTGAGCAGCGCGGCGAATTCCGCTTCGGTCCGTTCCCGGCCTCCTGGTCCAATCAGCATCGCCAAGTCGGACCATGCGAGGCTGCGGTGTCGCGGTGCCGATTCAATTCGCTCCGGCATGATGCGCTCGATGAGCAGCAGCGTTCCGCGCGGCGGGATCGCGTTACGGCAATTGCGCAGAATCAGCGTTGCGCGGTCATCATCCCAATCATGGATGATGTTCTTGAGCAGATACAGATCGGCCGCAGGCGGCACGCGATGGAAGAAGTCGCCGGCCACATAAGTGCAGCGATCACCGAAATCGCGATCCTGCCGCTGCGTGCCGCCCGCGAATGCACGAGGCCGGTCCAGGACGGTCCCTCGCACATCCGGATAAGCTTCAAGGATTGCGTGCAGCAATGCGCCGCGGCCACCGCCGACATCGACGACGCTGCGGATATGCTTGAAGTCATATGTCCGAGCAACCTCGCCAGCGACGAGACGGCTGAGCTGGACCATTGCGTTGTCAAAGACGGTCGCGGCTCCGCTATCGCGCTCCAGATGACCGAAACCGTCGCTGCCATAGGCCGCCTTGCGCGCACTTTCGCCGGTTTTGACGCTGCTGAACAGATTTCCCCACATCGGCCATTGGTATCGTCCAAACCACACCACCCACGACCGCAGCGATTCCGGCGTATCGGAGCGCACGAGCATGCCAATTGGACCGAGCGCAAACGAACCGTCGTCACATTGTCGACAGGCGCCGACGCTCGACAGCGCCTTGAGTAAACGCCGCAGCGAAGGCGCGTGCGTCTCGGTCGCCCGCGCCAGTTCCTCGGCATGCTTGGGACCGCAGGCGAGCAGGTCCGGAATGCCAAGCTCCGCGGCAACGCTGAGCGCCTGCGCCATTGCGCCGCTGTTGATGAGGCTCACCAGGTCCGCAACCGCTTGCGGATGATGGCGCAATGCGGTGTCGAGCATCGAGGTCATGGGATCGCCGCGCGCCAATTCACTTCGGCTCAAGATGGCTGCTGATAATCACCTTGCGCCAGCGCTCGCCTTCCTTCTTCAAAAAGGCGCCGGTTTCTCCCGGCGACATGGCAATCGGCGTCATCGATGTTTTCTTGTACCAGGCAACGATGTCGGGCATCCGCACCACGTCGGCAATGGCTTGCGAGATTTTGGCGGCAGTAGCCGCAGGCGTCTGCGGCGGCGCCACAAAGGCAAACCAGCTGTTCGAATAGAAGCCTGGGTAGAGTTCCGCGACTGCCGGCACTTCGGGAAGCTCAGGAATACGTTTCAGGCTGGCGACCGCCACGGCCTTCAATTTTCCGCTGCGTATCAGTGACAGGCTGTTCGCCAGATTGTTGAACGCGATGTCGACGCGTCCTGCCAGAAGATCCACGACCGCCGGCCCCATCCCCTTGTAGGGTACGTGGGTGAAGCGGATGCCCGCATCCGTTTGCAGCATTTCGCCGGTCAGATGCGGCGAACTGCCGATGCCCGGCGATGCGAAATTGAGCTTGCCGGGATTTGCCTTTGCATACGCGATCAGCTCGCCAAGGTTCGCAGCCGGCACGCGAGGATTGGCAACAAGCAACAGCGGCTGCTCCGCGAAAATCGAGATGGGCACAAATGCGCTGGGATCGAAGCCGAGTTTCGGAAAGAAGCTCTGGCTGATCACCAAAGGCCCCTGCGGCGTTGCCAGCAGCGTGTACCCATCGGGAGCGGACTTGGCGACGAGTTCAGCGCCGAGATTTTGGGCAGCTCCAGGCTTGTTCTCGATAACAACAGCTTGGCCCCAACGTTTCGCCAGTTTTTCAGCAATGATTCGGGGCAATGTATCCGCGGTTGGGCCTGGCGGCAGCGGAACAATGACTTTTACTGCGTGATCGGGATAACTACTGTGCGCTGAAACCGCGATCGGTGCGACGGCGATCAATGCAGTCGCGACGAAACAGCGAATAGACACTGGACTGATCATGACGTGCCCTCCAAAGCTCTCAAGGCGCATGCAGGCCTTGCAGACTGCGGAAGCTACGCAGCCGCGGCACAGCGGTCATGAGGCGGGCGTCCCGTGCTAAATCGGGAATTTCAGCGAATCAAAGGGTCCGGATGTCCCGTGTCCGGGACACCGGTCCTGGATGCACCCTCATCGGCCCAAGAGCCTGCTGACCACCTTGGCGGTGTAGTCCACCATCGGCACGATGCGGGCGTAGTTGAGCCGGGTCGGCCCGATGACCCCCAGGACGCCGACGATCTGGCCGGACGCGTCGTGATAGGGCGCTACGATGGTTGACGAGCCGGACAGCGAGAACAGCTTGTTCTCCGAGCCGATGAACACGCGCACCCCGTCGGCCCGCTCGGCGCGGCCGAGCAGATCGATCACCTCGCGGCGGGTTTCCAGATCGTCAAACAGCAGCCGCACGCGCTCCAGGTCGGCCAGCGCCTTGAGATCGTCGAGCAAATGCGCCTGGCCTCGCACGATCAGCTTGCGCTCGTCAGTTTCGCCGCCCGACCAGCTTGCCAACCCCGCGGCGACAATTTTCTGGGTGAGCGCATCGAGCTCGGCCTTACCCTCTTTTAGCTTGGATTCGATCTCGACCGTCAGTTCGTCGAGCGTGCGGCCACGGATGCGCGCGTTGACGTAATTGCCGGCCTCGACCAGAGCCGATGCGGGCAATCCGGCTGGAAGATTGAGGACCCGGTTCTCGACCTGCCCATCTTCGCCGACCAGGATGACCAGCGCGCGCCCGGGTTCGAGCTGCACGAATTCGACGTGCTTCAATCGCGGGTTCGCTTTCGCGGTCAACACCACACCGGCGGCGCGGCTCAGTCCGGACAGCAGCCCCGACGCCTCGGTGAGCACCGCCTCGAGAGATTTTTGCTGGCCCGACGCCGCGACTTGCGCCTCGATCGCCTTGCGGTCCTGCTCGGTAAGATCGCCGATCTGCATCAGCGCATCGACGAAGAAGCGCAGGCCGCGTTCAGTCGGCAGCCGGCCCGCCGAGGTGTGCGGCGCATAGACGAGCCCCAACTGTTCAAGATCCGACATGACGTTGCGCACCGACGCCGGCGACAACGTCATCGGCAGAATGCGCGACAGATTGCGCGAGCCCACGGGCTCGCCGGTCGCCAGATAGCTCTCGACGATGCGGCGAAAGATTTCGCGCGAACGCTCGTTCAGCTGGGCGAGGCCCTGCTGATTGGCGGCGAGCGGGAGGTCATGACTGGTCACGGCTGCCCTCGCTGTTGCGAGCCAGCATATAATATCATTCGGCGGCCGCCATAGCCCGCGGCGCGGCCCGCAGCATGTCCATTAACCCGCCTATCGTGCCGAAATCCTCCAGATGCTCGACCGCCTCGATGACACCCGCGATGCTGGCATCGGGCAGCAGGCCCGCCGCATAGGTCCGGAATTTCTGCGCCACCTGATGGCGCGACAGCGGATTCTCGAACGAACCGAGCGGATGCTCGCAGCGAGCCGATATTTTCGCGCCGCCGTCCATCTCGATGTCGATCTTGGCCTGGGAGCCGTCGACCGAGTCATCGCCGCAGGCCTCGACCCGTTCGGCCGCAAACCGGCGTAACTCCGGCTCGTCGTAACGATCGGGTTCGAACTGCGCCAACGTCAGCGCGCGATCGCGCAGGATCACCGCGGCGGTGTAATGCGCCGACAGCAGCGCTTCGAATTTTCCTTTGTAGCTGCCGAACCCGCCGTGCATCTTGTAGGCGCCGGGACTGAGCCCGATGCGGACTTTGCGGACCTTGCCGAACTCGACCTGGTGACGGTCGAGAATATCGAATACCGCCGTCGCCATGCCTTGGATGAGCGACGCTGACGGCCACAGCCGCAGCGCAATCTGCTCAAGCTCCCAGCGTTTGCCGAGCTCCGCGACGGCCGCATCCGGCAGGCCGCCGTCCACATAGGCGTTGTAGAGGCCGCCGTCCTTGGCGGTGAGAAACTCGCGCGTGGCGACGAATTGCTGCTGCGCCAACAGCGCCGCCATCAGACCCGACAGGGCGCCGCGGCACTGGTGAAATTTCACCGTCGGCGTGCCCCAGGCCGCGAACGTACCGGCCGCCTGGCTGCCGGCCAGTCCGAACGCCCGCGCCATCGTGTCGGCATCAAAGGCCAGCAACCTGCCGACCGCAGCCGCAGCGCCGAACGGGCCGATTACGCCCGGTCCATGCCAGCCGCGAGCGCGGAATTTGGGATAATCGAGGCCGAGTCCGACCCGGGTCGTCACCTCGCAACCGGCCGCCAGCGCCGTAAGCAGATCGCGGCCGGAGCAACCATCGCGCTCCGCGATGGCAAGGGCCGGCGGCACCACTTCGGGCGTGATGTGGGTCAGCGTCGGCCGGTACACGTCGCACATGGTGACTGCGGTGACGAGGTAGGCGTTGAACAGCGTCGCGCCGGCGAGCGACAGCGAATCCCCGCCCAGCACACTGGCCTCCCGGCCCTGCGCCAGCGCGGCCGCGAACGCCTTCACCTGGCCGGTCTCTTCGCCGAGCCGGCCGGCGACGGCGCAAGCCAGCGCGTCGAGCAGCAGGTTCTTGCAGTGTTCGCGGGCGCGAACAGGGAGGTCTTCATAGCACAGCGTAGCGGCGAATTTCGCCAGTGCTTGTGTCACTTCAGTTGCCATACCGGACTCCCCTGCGGCGTATGCCCTTGTGGCGACCATATCAGAACGCCTAAAAGCGTGCGCCCCGCCCTTGCCGCCGCCTAAACGGCGCCGGGCGCGGCACAGCGAGGAGTAACGCATGCGGCCAAGCCGCCGACAGCCCGATGAGTTGCGCCCGGTATCGCTGGAGCGCGGCGTGGTGAAATTCGCCGAGGGCTCCTGTTTCGTAAAGTTCGGCGAGACCCATGTGCTGGTCACCGCCACGCTGGAGGATCGCCTGCCGCCTTGGCTCAAAGGCCAGGGGCGCGGCTGGATCACGGCTGAATACGGCATGCTGCCGCGCGCCACGCTGGAGCGCACGCGGCGCGAGGCCTCGGCCGGCAAGCAGACCGGACGCACCGTGGAAATCCAGCGGCTGATCGGCCGTTCGCTGCGGGCCGTGGTCGACTTGAAGGCGCTTGGCGAACGCCAGATCACCGTCGACTGCGATGTCATTCAGGCTGACGGCGGCACCCGCACCGCCTCCATTACCGGCGCGTGGATTGCGCTTTTCGATTGCCTGGCCTGGATGAAGACACGCGACATGATCCAGAGCGAGGTGTTGCGTGACCACATCGCGGCAATCTCCTGCGGGGTGTGCGGCGGGGTGGCGGTGCTTGACCTCGACTATGCGGAGGATTTGCAGGCGGAAACCGACGCCAATTTTGTCCTGACCGGTTCCGGCAACATTGTCGAAGTGCAGGCCACTGCCGAGAAGGTTCCGTTTTCCGAGGAGCAATTGACCACGCTGCTCTCGCTCGCCCGCAAGGGCGTGATGAAACTCGTCGATCTGCAAAAAATGGCCTGCGGGTGAGTGATCGTCGCGTGTCGGACCCCGCCGCACATCAGAGGCTGACCGGGCGGCTCGTGATCGCCACGCATAATCCGGGCAAGCTCGCCGAGATGCGCGAGCTGCTTGCGCCTTACGGCATCGACGCCATCTCTGCGGGTGAACTCAAGCTTGCCGAGCCGGACGAAACCGGAATGAGCTTTCGCGAAAACGCGCGGATAAAGGCGGAAGCCGCCGCCCAGGCCTCTGGCTTGCCGGCCTTTTCGGACGATTCCGGGCTCGCGGTGGACGCTCTCGAGGGCGCACCCGGCATCTATTCGGCGCGCTGGGCCGGCCCTGACAAGAATTTTTCGCACGCCATGCAGACGATCGAACAGAAGCTGCGCGAGCACGGCGCCGCGACGCCGGAGCGACGCAAGGCGCAGTTCGTCTCCGCGCTGTGCGTCGCCTGGCCGGACGGCCACGTCGAGGAATTCGAAGCGCGCGTCGACGGCACGCTGGTGTGGCCGCCGCGCGGCGAGAAGGGCTTCGGCTACGATCCGATGTTCCTGCCCGACGGCCATACGCGCACGTTCGGCGAAATGCCGAGCGAGGAGAAACACGGCTTGCCGCCACGCGGCAAAGGGCTGTCACATCGTGCCCGCGCCTTCGTAAAACTTGCGGAGGCCTGCCTTGAGCGGCACTGACGAGAAAAAATTCGGCGTCTACATTCACTGGCCGTTCTGCCTGTCGAAATGTCCGTATTGCGACTTCAACAGCCATGTGCGGCGCGAGCCGATCGACGAGCCGCGCTTCCTGCGCGCGTTCCACCAGGAGATCACGGCGACCGGAGAGCGCACGCGCGGCCGGACGGTGTCCTCGATCTTTTTCGGCGGCGGCACACCGTCGCTGATGCAGCCTTCGACAATCGCCGGAGTGCTCAATTCGATCGCGCGGCAGTGGCGCGTCGCCGACGACGCCGAGATCACGCTCGAAGCCAATCCGACCAGCGTCGAAGCGGAACGCTTTCGCGGCTATCGCTCAGCCGGTGTCAACCGCGTCTCACTCGGCGTGCAGGCGCTCGACGACCGCGCGCTCGCCGAACTGGGGCGGATGCATACGGCGCGCGAGGCACTCGATGCCGTTGCGGTGGCCCGCACGGTGTTCGATCGTTACTCATTCGATCTGATTTACGCGCGCCCCGGACAGACCCCGGCCGCATGGGCGAGCGAATTGAAGCGCGCTGTCGCCGAAGCCGGCGAGCATCTGTCGCTTTATCAGCTCACCATCGAGCCCGACACGCCGTTTTATGCACTGCATGCCGCCGGCAAACTCAAGACGCCGCAGGACGATATCGCGCGGGCGCTTTACGACACGACGCAGGAGATTTGCGCGGCCCGCGATCTGCCGGCCTACGAGATTTCCAATCATGCGCGCCCAGGCGCCGAATGCCGGCACAATATGATCTATTGGCGCGGCCACGAATATGCCGGCATCGGACCGGGCGCGCATGGCCGGCTCGATATCGACGGCGATCGCCACGCCATCGTCACTGAAAAGCGCCCCGAGCTGTGGCTCGCACGCGTCGAGGCGAATGGCCACGGCATCGTCAGCGACGAAGTGCTGACGCGCGAGGAAATGTGTGACGAGTTTCTGCTGATGGGACTGCGCCTCGCCGAGGGCATTTCGCTCGACCGTTACGCCGAGCTTGCCGGCCGCCCCCTCGATCCGGAACGCATCGCGGCGCTGCACCAGCACGGCCTTGTGGAGACGACGCCGGCCGGACGTCTGCGCGTTACCTTGCCGGGCTTTCCGGTGCTGGACGCCGTGGTGGCCGATCTGGCGGCGTGACGAGGATCAATCCGACTTCGCCGATTTTTCCGGCAACAAACAAAACAATATATCACGGTCGGCAATCTGGCCGAGAATGACCGCGTGCTGCTCATCATCATCGACCACGAGCGCGGCCGGCGGCCGAAAATCTGGGGCCGGGCTCGCATCGTCGATGACGATCCGCTTGCCCAACGGCACCGCCACGACAGCAGCATTACGCGGAGGAGACGCGCGCTAAATTGCCGAGTTACCGAAGCTGCGCGGCGGCGGCGAAACGGTCTGCGGCCCTGAACGGGTGACTCGCAATACCGCAAGGCCGCGCTGGTTGGTGCCATTCGGCAGGAAGCGAAACAGGCCGTCGATGCCGGTGAAGCCGGAAGGATTGGTCAGCACTTGGGGCGAAAACCGCACTTGCGGGTCGGATTGGGTTTTCACCAGGGCGGCAACCAGCGCCACCGCATCGTAAGCGAGCGTCGCGGTGCGCACCGGATCGCTCTTGAAGCGCTGCCGGTATCGATTGGAGAAGTTTCGATATCCGGCGGCATCCGGGGCCGCATAGACTCCGCCATCGAGCGCCGGCGTCGCGTAGATGCGCGGATCGTCCCATAGCCCGGTGCCAAGAAGCTGGATGCGCTTGGTGTTCATGCCGTCGGCCGCAAGCATCTGGACGACGCCGGGGACCGCATCGCCGCCGTCCGGGATGAACAGCGCATCGGCGCGCGCTGCCGCCTGTGCGACGGCGCGAACGGGCGCCGCCATGCCGGCATTGTCGTGCGGGTAATGTTCGAGCGCAACGATTTGACCGTTGTGACGCGCGACGTCCTGCCGGAATGCGGCCTCGACCACAGTGCCGTACGGATTGCTTGGGATCAGCGCCGCGAACGATCGCTTACTGGTCGAGTTGGCATATTGAACGATGCGCTCGACATCCGACTCGGGCAAAAAGCTCAACAGATAGACGCCGGGCGACGCCACATTGGCATCGGTCGAAAATGCGATTACCGGGATATTGCGCGGCCGCGTGATCTGACCGACGACATTGACCGACTGGGCGAACAGCGGACCGAGGATGATCTGCGCGCCCTGGTCGAGCGCCTGCTGGGCGACGATTCGGGCCGTATCGGTGTTGCCGGCATCGTCCTGAACAATCAGCTGGATGTTGGGCGAATTGAACTCTGCCAGCGCCATCTCGGCGGCATTGCGCATCGCCTGCCCGGCCAGGCCGGCGTTGCCTCCCGCTGACATCGGCAGGATCAAGCCGACTTTGACTTGACCGGTTCCGATCGTGGCGGCAGGCGCCGGCGGCGGAGTTTCGGCCGCCGGCGGCGTCGAAGAGAAGAAATGCGAATTGCTGAAGACACTCGAAGCGCTGGAGCATCCGGAGAGAAGGGCAGCGCTGGTCGCCAGCAAGGCTGCAACCGATCGGCGCCGCGTCAGCATCGCCGGCGCGTCTGCCCGAACCTGCAATTCCGCGGACATTGCGGTTCCCCTCACCTCTGCCTGCGCCTCGGCATAGGCTTATAACAATTCGTCATCCTGGGGGCGAATAGTTAACCAAATGAAAAGGATAATAAATCGCGTTCACCCTAACGCGCGGCCGAAAACGGCGCTAAATTCGCCACTATGAGCCCGGCGCCCGCCAGTTCGCCCAGTGCGGTTTCGCCGCAGGACCGCACAACAAGACGCTATGTCATCGGCGGCAGCGCCATTGACGCGGCGCCCTTGGCGGGCGGCCTCTACGTCGTTGCTACGCCGATCGGCAATCTTGGCGACATCACCTTGCGAGCATTGGCCGTGCTGGCCGGAGCCGACCTGATCGCCTGCGAGGACACGCGCGTGACTCGCAAGCTGCTCGATCGGTATTGTGTTACCACGCCGCTTACCGCCTACCACGATCACAATGCCGCCAAAGCACGGCCGGCGCTGCTACGTCGGTTGGCCGATGGGGCCGCCATCGCTTTGGTCTCAGACGCCGGCACGCCTCTCGTTTCGGATCCCGGCTACAAGCTCGTGTGCGCGGCGCAGGACGCGGGTCACGCGGTCACGGCGCTGCCTGGAGCCTCGGCGCTGCTGGCGGCCTTGGCGATTGCGGGCCTGCCCACCGACCAGTTCCTGTTCGCCGGCTTTCTGCCGCCAAAGCAGGCCGCGCGGCGGACGCGCATCACGGAACTCGCGCCGATCCCGGCAACCATTGTGCTGTTCGAGACCGGCCCGCGGCTTGCCGCAACTCTCGCCGACCTCGCGGCTGGCCTCGGCCCCAGAAACGCGGCCGTGTGCCGCGAACTCACCAAGCTGCATGAGGAAATCCGCCGCGGCGATCTCAACACGCTGGCGCAGGGAGCAGGAACGAGCGAGGTGCGCGGCGAGATTGTGCTTGTCATTGGCCCGCCAGCGGCATCCGCCCAGCCGAGCGCCGACGACGCCGAAGAAATGTTGCGGGAAGCGTTGGCCAAAAACTCGCTCAAGGATGCCGTGGCGGAAATTGCGGAAGCGACCGGGCTGCCGCGCCGGCAGTTATATCAGCGGGCACTCGAGCTGACGAAACAGCCGAACAAAGCGAGCCAAGAGCCGTGAGCCGCCCCGTCAGATCACCGCTACGCGGCGCACCGCGCAAACCGCCGCCGCGGCAGCAGCGCGTGGCGGCGTTCCAACTCGGTATCTCGGCCGAAAGCCGCGCCGCGCTCTTTCTTATTGCCAAGGCCTACCGGATTCTGGCGCGGCGCTGGAAAACGCCATTCGGCGAAATCGATATCGTGGCCCGTCGCCGCAACGATCTGGTGTTCTTCGAGGTCAAGGCGCGCGACACGTTCGCGGGCGCGGCGGAAGCCGTCACCGAGCGCAACAAACAACGCATCGTCGCCGCGGCCGAACTCTGGCTCGCGCATCATCCGCAGGACGCGCAGCGCGCCATTCGTTTCGATGTGATCCTGATGCTGCCCGGCAAGATGCCGCGCCATATCGTCAACGCGTTCGATTCGACGCGCTGAAGCCATCACGCCTGCCGGGTAGCCGTCCTCGACAAAATTGCGTAGAGCTACATCGACACATCGCGCCCAGCCAATTCAGTCCAGCACATCACAACGCCATGCGCCTCAACGTCGCCGTCCAAATGGACCCTATCGAACGGATCAACATCAAAGGCGATTCGACCTTCGCGCTGCTGCTCGAAGCGCAGAAGCGCGCCTGTCCGCTGTCCTACTACACGCCCGATCGGCTGGCGATGCGCGACGGCAAGGTGTCGGCGACGGTGCGCCCGCTCGCGGTGCGCGACATTCTGGGCGACCATTTTACGCTTGGCGAGCCGCACCATGCCGATCTGGCATCCTTCGACGTCGTGCTGCTGCGTCAGGATCCACCGTTCGACCTCGCCTATATCACGTCGACGCATCTGCTCGAACGCATCCACCCCAAGACGCTGGTGGTCAACGATCCTAACCACGTGCGCAACGCGCCCGAGAAGGTGTTTGTCACCGAGTTTCCCGACCTGATGCCGCCGACGCTGATCACGCGCGATCTCGATGCCATCAAGGCGTTCCGCGTCGAGCACGGCGACATCGTCATGAAGCCGCTTTACGGCAAGGGCGGCGAGGCGGTGTTCCGGCTGCAGCGCGAGGACCTCAATTTCGGCTCGCTCTACGATCTGTTCGCCGCGACCTTTCGCGAGCAATGGGTGGTGCAGAAATTCCTGCCAGCGGTACGCGACGGCGACAAGCGCATCATCCTGGTCGACGGCGAATTTGCCGGCGCGATCAATCGCGTGCCCGCGGCCGACGATCTGCGTTCCAACATGGTGCGCGGCGGCGCGCCGGCGGCGACCGAACTGACCGATCGCGAGCGCGAAATCTGCGCGCGGCTCGGGCCCGCGCTGCGCGAGCGCGGCCTCCTGTTCGTCGGCATCGACGTGATCGGCGACTTCCTTACCGAGATCAACGTCACTTCGCCGACGGGTATTCGCGCGATCAAAAACTTCGGCGGGCCGGATATCGCGGCGCTGCTCTGGGACAAGATTGAAGACAAGCGGAAATAGTCTCTCCGCCTCACGCACGCCCTGGAACGGGCGCCGGAACCGCGATGCCCGCGCCCGACGACTTGCGCACCGAGACCACCGCCAGCGCCGCGATGATGCACAACGCGCCGGCGACGAAGAACGCCGGCAGATAGGTCGAGTATTCGGTGCGCACCAGCCCGGCGCCGAAGGCCGCACTGGCGGCGCCGATCTGGTGGCCGGCGAATACCCAGCCGAACACGATGCCGGCCTTCTCGCGGCCGAAACGGTCGGCGGCAAGTTTCACCGTGGGCGGCACCGTTGCGATCCAGTCGAGGCCGTAGAACACGGCGAACAGCGACAGACCGTAGAACGTGAAATCGGTGAACGGCAGATAAAGCAGCGACACCCCCCGCAAGCCGTAATACCAGAACAACAGCCAGCGCGGATCGAACCGGTCGGAAAGCCAGCCGGAACCGATGGTGCCGAAGAAATCGAAAAAACCCATCATGGCGAGCACGCTGGCGGCGGTGACGGCCGGCAAGCCGTAATCGTGGCACAGCGTGACAAAGTGAGTTTGGATCAGTCCATTGGTGCTGCAGCCGCAAACAAAAAACGTGCCGAACAAAATCCAGAAAATAGGAACGCGTGCGGCATCCTTGAGCACGACGAGCGGCGACAACAGGAGCGAGACAAGCCCGACGCCGGTCTTGGGAGGCGGCGCGATCGCGGTCTCGCCATAGAGCGGCAGGCCGAGGTCGCTCGGCCGGTCGCGCATGAACAGCAACGCGACGAAGCCGGCGACCACCAGCGTGCAGCAGACAAACACCAGCGACATGCGCCAGCCGTAGTTGGTCTCCAGTTTTGCGATCAGCGGCAGAAACAGCAATTGTCCGGTCGCGTTGCTGGCGGCGAAAATGCCCATCACCAGGCCGCGCCGCGCGTTGAACCAGCGGGTCGCCACCGTCACGGCAAGCACCATCGCGGTCAGCCCGGTGCCGACGCCGACGACGATGCCCCAGAGCAGCACGAGTTGCCACACGTGGGTCATTGCCAGCGAGGCGATAAAGCCCACTGAAATGATGACGACCGCCGTCACCATCACGGCCCGTACGCCGTAACGGTTCATGAAAGCTGCGGCGAATGGGCCGAACAATCCGAACAGCATGAGCCGGATGGCAAGGGCCGAGGAGATCTGCGCATCGGTCCAGCCGAACTCCTGCTCGAGCGGCACGATCAGCACGCCCGGCGTGCTCATGGCGGCGGCTGTCAGAACCGTGGTCAGAAGTGTGACGCCGACGATGACCCAGCCATAGTGGATGTTGCGGCGAGCCAATGCTGCGGCCAATGCGGACGGGGTCATGTGTTTATCCTGCGACGGGATACATGATGATCGTCATCAATGCTTGCTTATTCATGTCAGCCATCATATAAATTGTCAATCGCCGTGGTGCTGCATGGCAGAGGTGCATCGTGAGAGTAAGCCGCGAGAAGGCCGCCGAGCATCGTGAGCGCATCATCGAGGCCGCCGGCGCGTTGTTCCGCGAAAAGGGGTTCGGCGGCATCGGCGTCGCCGACATCATGAAGGCCGCCGACCTGACGCATGGCGGCTTCTACGGACATTTCGCCTCCAAGGACGATCTGGTCGCGCAGGCTTGCCGGCGCGTCACGGCGTTGGCGATCGCGAGCTGGGAAAAGACCGCCGCGAGCGATCCCGACGATTCCTTCGGCGCGTTGCTCACGCGTTATTTATCGCCGCGTCATCGCGATGAACCGGGGCGCGGCTGCGTGTTTGCGGCCTTGGGCGCCGATGCGGCGCGCAGCGGCCCGCTCGTGCATGACGCCTTTGCGGATGGCCTCGAGCCGCTGATTGCGCTTCTCGCTGAGTCGGCACCCGGCGCCTCCAAAGCGGCACGGCGCCGCAAGGCCGTCGCCGCCATGGCGGGCCTGGTCGGGGCATTGCTGCTGGCGCGCGCTATCGGCAAGCGCGAGCTCTCGGACGAGATTCTCGAAGCAACCAGGCGCGAATTGTTGGACCGCGCTGGCCGCTGACCTCCCCGCATTAAGGTCACTTCGCGGGACCGATGCGCTATCGTGCGTCAATCCGAATAAGCCTGCTGGTGCAGGCCTCACTATCGGAGGAATGACGCCATGCTGGTGACCGGCAGCGAAAAACTTGAGCGCATGCGCGACGGCCGCGTCGTCTTTATCGGCGGCGAGCGAGTCGATGATGTCACCAGCCATCCGGCGTTCCGCAACGCCGCGCGCACCATCGCGGCGCTCTACGATCTCAAAGCCGATACCGGCAAGCGCGAGTTGTTCACGTACGAGGAGAACGGGCAGCGCATCGGCCTGCAATGGCTCCGCTGCCGCACGCGCGACGATCTCGCGCGCCGCATGCGCGCCATGAAGGCGATCGCGGACGCGACCTATGGGCTGATCGGCCGCTCGCCGGATCATGTCGCGGGGCTGATCACCGGGCTTGCCATGCGGCCGCAAGTGCTTGATGAACTGCATCCCGGCTTCGGCGACAATCTCATCCGCTTCTACGACCGCGCACGGAAGAACGACCTCTATCTGTCGTTCGCAGTGACGCCGCCGTCCGGCATCCGCGACCGCGAAATCTACACCGGCGTGGTACGCGACGACCCGACCCTGCAGGTGATTTCAGACGACGACTCCGGCGTCGTCGTCTCCGGCATGAAGATGCTGGCGACCGGCGCGATCTTCGGCGACGAAGTCTACATCGGCAATCTCACGGCGATCGACGACAGCCGCAAGGGTGAGAGCATCACGGCGGCGATTCCCAACAACGCCCCCGGCGTCTCGTTCTGGGCGCGCGAGCCGTACGAGCGTCACGTGCGCGAGGCGGCCGATTATCCGTTGAGCTATCGGTTCGACGAGAACGACGCCGTGCTGGTGTGCGACCGGGTGAAGATCCCGTGGGAGCGCGTCTTCCTGCACAACAACGGCGCCTGGTCGCGCCGCATCTATATCGAGACGCCGGCGAACGTTTATCAGAACCAGCAGTCCAACATCCGCTTCTGGGCCAAGATGGGCCTCGTCGTCGGACTGGCGAGCCGCATGTGTCAGGCCAACGGCGTCGACAAGGTACCCGCGGTGCGCGAAACGCTCGGCCGCCTTGCCGCGCTGGAAGCAACCATTGCGGGTCTGGTCCACGGCCAGATCGAGGCTAACGAGAACTGGCCCGAAGGCTTCGCCACGCCCAATCGACGCATGGTTTATGCCACGCTGAACTGGTGTCAGGAACACCACACCGAGATCATTGACACGTTGCGGACATTGGCGGGCGCTGCGCCGCTGCAGATGCCCGCAAGCCTTGATCTGTTCGCCGATCCCGCGCTTAAGGATCGTTTCGAACGCTGGTGGGGCACTGCGAACATGCGGGCCGACGCGCGCTATAAGCTCTACAAGCTGGTCTGGGATTTGATTGGCTCGGAATTCGCCGGCCGCCATATGCTGTACGAGAAATTCTATGCTGGGAATTCGATCATCGTGCGCAATCAGAGCGACCGCGAGGCGCCGTGGGAGAAATTCCACGGCATCGTCGACGGGCTGCTGGCCGATGTGGCAATACCGGACGCGTCATAGACCAAGGGATCTGCCGCCGTGAATATCGCCGTCGTGTTGATCGCCGCGGCCGTCATTGTTTCCGCCGCCGCGCAGATGTGCACCGAGCCGCGCATCAGCCGCCGATTTGCGCAAAAGCGGAAAATGCTGAATGCGATCCGCGCGCTTTACGGCGCCTTGGCGGTCGCCACACTTGTCGCCTTCGTTCCCCGCGGCCAGGTCGCCACGTTTGGCGCATGCGCCGCCGTGTTCGGCTGGATCGGGCTTGCGGTGCTCGCCTCGCTTCGAGCTTCTCCCGGGCCGGACACACCTGCGCGAGTTCTGCAGCTGGGTGGGCCAGACATTGCCTGTTTGGTGGGGATAGCCGCCGGGCTGGCCCAGGCCATGCTGCTGAAGTGACCCAAGTTTGTTCATGAAACGTTCTTGACCGCAACCGTTCGCTACTTTAGGCTGTAACGATTGGTGGCGGGGACGGGCGATGGTCCAGCGTGTATCCACGGTCGCATTCGAGGGCATCGAGGTCCGACCCGTCGATGTTCAGGTGCAGGTGGCCCCTGGAATGCCGGCCTTCACGATCGTGGGCCTGCCCGATAAAGCGGTCTCGGAGGCGCGTGAGCGCGTCCGCTCAGCGCTGATCGCATCGGGCCTGGCGCTGCCGGCACGGCGCATCACCATCAATCTGGCGCCAGCCGACCTGCCGAAGGAAGGCAGCCACTACGACCTGCCGATTGCACTGGGCCTGATGGCGGCGATCGGCGCCATTCCACACGACGCGCTGGCGGGGTTCACGGTTCTGGGCGAGCTTGGCCTTGACGGCTCGATCTCTCCGGTCGCCGGCGTCCTGCCCGCGGCGATCGGCGCCAATGCGCGCGGCGAAGGGCTGATGTGCCCGGCGCAGTGCGGGCCGGAAGCCGCCTGGGCGAGCCCGGACATAGAGATCATCGCGGCGTCCTCGCTCATCCAGCTCGCCAATCATTTCAAGGGCACGCAAGTGCTGTCGCGGCCGCAACCGAAGATTCTCGAAATGGAGGGCATCGCACTCGACCTCGCCGATATCAAAGGCCAGGAGAGCGCCAAGCGGGCGCTGGAAGTCGCTGCGGCCGGCGGCCACAATCTGCTCATGGTGGGGCCGCCCGGCTCTGGCAAATCGATGCTGGCAGCGCGGCTGCCGTCCATTCTGCCGCCGCTGACGCCTGCGGAACTCCTCGAAGTCTCGATGGTCGCCTCGATTGCCGGCGAGATCAAAGGGGGCGCGCTCACCAATCGCCGCCCGTTCCGCGCCCCGCATCATTCGGCGAGCATGCCGGCCCTGGTGGGCGGCGGACTGCATGCCCGCCCCGGGGAAATCTCACTCTCCCACCACGGCGTGCTGTTTCTCGACGAATTGCCGGAATTCCAGCCACAGGTACTCGACTCGCTGCGCCAACCGCTCGAGACCGGCGAAGTCTCCATCGCCCGCGCCAATCATCGCGTCACTTACCCGGCGCGTTTCATGCTGGTGGCGGCGATGAATCCGTGCCGCTGCGGGCGGGCGAACGAGCCCGGTTATACGTGCAGCCGAAAGCCGAACGCCCGTTGCAGCGCCGACTATGGGGCGCGCATCTCCGGGCCGCTGCTCGACCGCATCGACCTGCACATCGAGGTCCCGGCGGTCACCGCCGCCGATCTGATCCTGCCGCCGCCGGCGGAGGGCAGCCGCGAGGTTGCCGAGCGCGTGGCGATGGCGCGGGAGCGGCAGGCGGCGCGCTACGCGGCGATCGGAGTGCCGCATATCCGCAGCAACGCGGCAGTGTCAGCCACCGTCCTGGAGGACGTCGCGAAGCCCGACGGCAGCGGGCTTAGCCTGCTGCGGGAAGCGGCCGACGCCATGCGGCTCTCGGCCCGCGGCTACCACCGTGTCCTGCGCGTGGCCCGCACGCTGGCCGATCTGGACGGCGCCGAGAAGGTCGGCCGCATCCACCTGGCGGAAGCCCTGTCCTACCGGGCGCTGGCCGACGAAATCCGCCGCGCGGCCTGACGCGGAACGAACTCGGCGCCGCGCCCGATCGCATCACGGTCACCCTCACACCGTGCCCCGAATCGCATAAGGTCGGCGCCAACATCACTTCCACCGCAGGGCCGCCATGCCAGATCCAGCTCGACCTCTCGCGTTCATTCTCGCCTCAACCAATCACGGCGCCATGATCGTGAACCGCTTCGATCAGCACGGCGTTGGCGATAAGGCCTATGGGGTCGGCTACCAGCTCTTGAGCAAGGCCTCCTACGATCCAGACGAGGTTTCGCTGCTGCTTAAACTGCTGGACCTGCGCCGCAAACACCACGGCGACGGCGTTGTTGCGGTCGATTGCGGCGCCAACCTCGGCGTTCACACCGTCGAATGGGCCAAGCACATGACCGGTTGGGGCGCGGTGGTGGCATTCGAGGCCCAGGAGCGCATCTACTATGCGCTGGCCGGCAATCTCGCGCTCAATAACTGCTTTAACGCCCGCGCCATCAACGCCGCGGTGGCGCGGCAGTCAGGCACCATGAAAATACCGCAGCCGAATTACCTGACGAACGCGAGCTTCGGCAGCATCGAGCTGACAAAGCGCGAGCACGGCGAATTCGTCGGCCAAACCATCGATTATTCGGAAGACAAGATGACCGACGTGCGAATGGTCCACCTCGATTCGTTCAGCTTCCCGCGCCTTGACCTGCTCAAAATCGACGTTGAGGGCATGGAGCTCGAAGTGCTGGCCGGCGCCGCGCAGTGTATCGCCGATCGTCGGCCGATCGTCCTGGTCGAACTCCTGAAGACGGACGCGAACGCGCTGCGCGGCTGGCTCGAAAATCAAGGGTATTCGGCTTATCCGATCGGCTTGAACTTCATCGCCATCCACAAGGATGACAGCTGCCGGGAGAGCATCACGATCAAGACGCCGGCCGCCGCCTAGCGCATCTTCCGCACAGCGGACGCCGGCTGCCGAAGAAAATGCGTCCATGCGTCAAACTGGTTTTTCATCAGGCCCCGTTGGCCACGCTGTGGATGTTGCGAACCCCGATCGCGGATAGGAATTCCTGACGAGTCTCGGCGTGATCGCGGAAAACGCCGAGCATGCGGCTTGTCACCATCGAGACGCCAGTCTTGTGCACGCCGCGTGTGGTCATGCACTGATGCGTGGCCTCGGTGACCACGGCGACACCGTGCGGCTTGAGCACCGCATCAAGACAGGACGCGATCTCGGCCGTCATTTTTTCCTGGATTTGCAGCCGGCGGGAAAAAACCTCGACAAGTCGCGCCAGTTTCGAAATCCCGACGACGCGGTTGCGCGGCAGATAGCCGATATGCACGCGCCCAATGATCGGCGCGATGTGATGCTCGCAATGCGACTCGAAACGGATGTCGCGCAGCACCACGACTTCGTCGTAGCCGCCGGTCTCCTCGAAGGTGCGCTTGAGGTATTCGCGCGGATCGTCGTTGTAGCCCGCGAACCACTCTTCGTAGGCACGCACCACACGCGACGGCGTTGCCAAAAGGCCCTCACGGTCGGGATCGTCGCCAGTCCAGCGGATCAGCGTACGTACGGCGGCCTCGGCCTCCTCGCGCGACGGCTTCGTCAAGGCCGAATCCCCCGCCTGGCGCCCTCGTGAGCGCTTCTTATTCACCATCTTGTCCATTCGATTTCTCCGGCCGCCCCGCAGACCCGGGGGCACAAGTATCTCGGGCAAATAGCCATATGATCCCTTAGACGCAATGTTAACAAATCGGCAACCGTCCCTCCAATCGCATCTGGCGGATGCAAGGGATGCGCAAGGTTCATGGGCCAATGTGCGTTATTCGTCGATGAAATTCACTGCGGATATGGCCTGCGACCGCCTCCACGGGTAACGGGCCGAGCGGGAACCGGACCATGCGCTCGCGCGCCACCATGCGGAAGCCCGCCATCGTCAGCCGCCGCTTGCTATCGCTGATCGTCCGGGCCGCCGCCATCACCTCGATGTCGTTTGGCATTTCATTCGGCTTTCTGTCGGGCGCCTCGGGTCAATGGGCCCATTACGACCCGAACAGCTTCGCCGTCGGCGTCTCGGCTCTGTTCGGCGCCGCGTGCGGCGCCATCGGCATCCTCATTTCGCGTGTGCGCCAGATGAAGCGCGAATTGCGCGCGCTTGAGGCGCGACTTGATGAAGCAGCCGACCGCAATTGGGAAATCAGCGAGGCCGAAGAGCGCGCCACGAGCTTTTTCGAGGCACAAGACGACGTGATCGTGCGCCGCGATGGCACCGGCGCCATCACCTATGTCAACGATGCCTTCTGCAGGCTGGTGGGCCGCGAGCGCGCCAGCTTGCTCGCAACCGCGTTCGCCTTGCAGGTGCGGGAGCACGGCGAGACGATATTGCTGGCCGACGGCACCCGCGCCTACGACCAGAAAATCGGCTCTCCGGACGGCGACCATTGGATCGCCTGGCGCGAAGTGACAATTCGCGTCGAAGGTGCAAGCGAAACTCAGAGCGTCGGCCGCGACATTACCGACCGGGTCATGGCTGAACGCGCGCTGGGCGAAGCCCGCGATCAGGCGGAAGCGGCGAACCGGGCAAAGTCCCGTTTTCTCGCCATGGTCTCGCACGAGATCCGGACTCCGCTCAACGGCATTCTCGGAATGACCGATCTCCTCACCGATACGCCGCTGTCGGCGGAACAGACCGCATATCTCAAAGCCGTGAAGACATCGGGCGAAACGCTGCTGATGCTGATCGATGAAATTCTCGATTTCTCCAAGATTGAGGCTGGCCGGATTGATGTTGCCGCGCGGCCGTTTGCACTCGCGGCGCTCGTCGAGGAAACGGTAGAGCTGTTGGGACCGCGCGCCCAGGCGAAGGGCCTGGAAATCTGCGGCTATGTCGACGAACGGCTGCCGGCGCAGGTGATCGGAGACGCAGCGCGGCTGCGTCAGGTGCTGTTCAACCTTGCGGGCAACGCGATCAAGTTTACCGAGCATGGCGGCGTTTGGATCGTCGTCGAACCGGCGGCTCTGCCTGACACGATCACAGTTGCGGTGCGCGATACCGGCATCGGCATCTCGGCTGCGGACCTGTCACGCATCTTTCTGGAATTCGAACAGGCTGACGGCGGCGCAGCGCGCAAGTTCGGCGGCACCGGTCTCGGTTTGACGATTTCCAAGCGGATTGTCGAAGCCATGGGCGGATCGATTGCGGTCCACAGTGCGCCTGGCGAAGGCTCGACCTTTGTGGTCGCCATTCCATTGGCGCCTGCTCGCGACACAGCCGAGACCCCGCTCGCCATACCCGACCTGCGCGGCGAAGATATCCTCATCGTCGCAGCGGCGGCGATCGAAGCTTCGCTGATGGCAAGCCGCCTGCAGCGCTGGGGCGCGCGTACCCGTATCGTCCCCGACGAACGGGGCGCTGCCGCCGTACTCCCGGAACAGCCGTGGAGCATGGTGCTGGTTGATATCGCGCTCGGCACTTCCGCGACCAGGGCGGTAGCCACACTGGCCGCAATGGTACGGCGACGCATCGCGCTGGTCACGCCAGCCACACGCTTCGAGCTCGCCGCGCTCAGGGACACCGGCTATACCGGCTATTTGATCAAACCGGTGCGCGCTGTCTCGCTCGCGGCACGCTTTGCCGATGAGGACACCTTCGATGCCGCTGCCGCTGCCGACGCCGAGCTATCCAGCACAACACCGGAGGCTTCCGCTGGCGGCGGCATGTCGATTTTGGTCGCCGAAGACAATGACATCAACGCGCTGCTCACACGTGCGCTGCTGGTAAAGCTCGGTCATCGTCCGACCATGGTGCCGGATGGTGCGGCCGCAATCGAAAAATGGCTTGCCGCGCGTGACGCCGGCTCGCCCTACGATCGCGTGTTGATGGACCTGCATATGCCCGGCATGGATGGTCTTGAAGCGACGCGCCGCATCCGCGCCCTCGAAGCCGAGCACGAGTGCACACGCACGCCGATCATCGCGCTGACGGCCAACGCCTCCGTCGAAGACCGCGATGCGTGCCTTGCCGCCGGTATGGACGGCTTCGTGATCAAGCCGCTCGATCGCGAACGGTTGGCTGCCGCGCTGGCGGGTTCGAACAAAGCCGCGCTGGCCGCGTGAACGCTTATAGCCGCCGCAGCGCCACTTCCTCGACCTGGTGAGTCTCGCCTTTTTTCAGAACGAGATCGGCGCGCGGGCGGGTCGGCAGGATATTTTCATGCAGATTGACGAGGTTGATGCGATTCCAGATCGACGTCGCGGTCGCGACCGCCTCGGCATCCGATAACTTGGCATAGCGGTGAAAGTAGGATTTTGGATCGGCGAACGCCGTACCGCGCAGCGTCAGAAAACGGTTGACGTACCACGACAGCAGCACGTTCTCATCGGCATCGAGATAGATCGAAAAATCGAAAAAATCCGAGACGAACGGAATAGCCTTGCCATCTCGCGGCAGACGGCCCGCTTGCAGCACGTTGAGCCCCTCAACGATGAGAATGTCCGGCCGGTCGATTTCGATCCATTGATTGGGGATCACATCGTAGACGAGATGCGAGTATACGGGCGCCCGCACTGGGCGGCGTCCGGCTTTGATGTCGGACAGAAAGTGCAAGAGCCCGGTCAGATCGTAACTCTCGGGAAAGCCCTTTTTCTCCATCAGGCCTTCGCGCTCGAGCACCGCATTGGGAAACAGAAAGCCGTCGGTGGTAAGTAAATCCACCTTGGGCACATTGGGCCAGCGCGCCAATAACGCCTGCAACACGCGCGCCGTGGTCGATTTGCCCACCGCAACCGAGCCGCCGACGCCGATGATGTACGGCATCTTGGTATCCTCGGTGCCGAGGAAGCCTTGCTGGGCGCGGAACAGTCCTTGGGTCGCCGCCACGTACAGCGACAACAACCGCGACAGCGGCAGATAGATTTCCTCCACTTCCGTAATGTCGAGCCGGTCGTGCATCGAGCGCAGCCGCGTAATCTCCTCCGACCGCAGCGTCATCGGCGTGTCGGCGCGCCGGCTGGCCCATTCGGCGCGTGAGAACACGCGGTAGGGCGACACCTCCGGTTCGATGCGTTGCTCCATGCGGTGATCCTCAGCCGCCCTTGCGCGATGCCTTTTCATCGAGGCCCGACTGGCGCGTTCGCGCGCCCAGCTCGGCCTCGACCTCATCGAGCGTGATGCCGCGCACATGGAGCACGACCAGGAGGTGGTAAAGCACGTCGGCAGCTTCCGCGATGGTCCGCTGGCGATCTTCGGCGATCGCGGCGATGGCGGCTTCGACCGCCTCCTCGCCGAGCTTCTTGGCGCAATGGGCCACGCCCCGGTCGATCAGTTTGCGCGTATAGGACACGTCGGCACTGGCCTGCGCCCGATCACTGACACGCTTCTCAAGGTCATGGAGAGTAAAGGTTGTCATGCGGATTCCTTATCACATATCCATCCGCCCGCGAGAGGTGGATCAAGGATCGAGCCGCATCGGCAGGCCGGCGCGGGCCATGTACTCCTTGGCCTGGCGCACCGAGTATTCTCCGAAATGGAAAATCGAGGCGGCGAGCACCGCGCTGGCGTGACCGTCGCGGATACCGTCGACCAGGTGGTCGAGATTGCCGACCCCACCCGAGGCGATGACCGGCACGGTCACGCCGTCGGAAACGGCGCGCGTCAGCCCGATATCGAAGCCCCGCCGCGTGCCGTCGCGATCCATCGAGGTAAGCAGGATTTCGCCGGCGCCGAGCGCGACCACTTCACGCGCATAGGCCAGCGCATCGATGCCGGTTGGATTACGACCGCCATGGGTGAAAATCTCCCACCGGTCCGCCTCGCCGGCCTGAGACACCTTCTTGGCGTCGATCGCCACCACGATGCACTGATCGCCGAATTTCTCCGCCGCTTCCTTGACGAAGCCGCGTCGGGCCACTGCCGCGGTGTTGATCGAGACCTTGTCGGCGCCCGAGGTGAGTAGCGCGCGAATGTCCTCGATCGTGCGTACGCCGCCGCCGACCGTGAGCGGCATGAAACAGGCTTCCGCGGTGCGCCGGACCACGTCGAGCATGATGCCGCGATTTTCATGGCTCGCGGTGATGTCGAGAAACGTCAGCTCGTCGGCGCCCGCCTGGTCATAAGCGATCGCCGCTTCAACCGGATCGCCGGCGTCGCGCAGGTTGACGAAATTGATGCCTTTGACGACGCGGCCATCTTTCACGTCGAGACAGGGAATGACGCGGACCTTGAACATGGCTCAGGCCGCCCGCGCACTGGCAATCAATTGCAGCGCCGCGGTTGCATCCAGCCGGCCGTCATACAATGCACGGCCCGCGATGGCGCCAGCCAGCTTTTGCGCTCGTGGCGCCAGCAGCGCCCGAATATCCTCGATCGAAGCAAGCCCGCCCGATGCAATGACCGGAATAGAGACCCCGTCCGCCAAGGCGATCGTCGCCTCCAGATTCAACCCCTTGAGCATGCCGTCGCGCGCCACATCGGTATAAATAATCGCCGCGACGCCAGCGTCTTCGAAGCGTCCGGCGATATCGAGCGCCGCAAGCTCGGAGGTCTCGGCCCAGCCCTCGACCGCAACCTTGCCGTCGCGCGCATCGAGCCCCACCGCGATGCGGCCCGGATGGGCGCGGGCCGCCTCTTTGACCAGCGACGGGTTCCGCACAGCGGCTGTGCCGATAATCACCCGCGCCATGCCCTTGCCGAGCCAGTTCTCGATCGTCTCGCGATCACGGATGCCGCCGCCAAGCTGCGCCGGAATCTTCACCGCCGCGAGAATCCGCTCGACCGCCGCAGCGTTCATCGGCTTGCCCGCAAATGCGCCGTCGAGATCGACGAGATGCAGATACGCAAAACCTTGTTGCTCGAACGCTTTCGCCTGCGCGGCGGGATCGCGGTTGAACACGGTGGCGCGCGCCATGTCGCCCTGCTGCAGACGCACGGCCTCGCCGTTCTTCAAATCGATGGCGGGAAACAGGATCACGGCTTCCACTTCAAAAAATTTGCAATCAGTGCAAGCCCGAATTGCTGGCTTTTCTCGGGATGGAACTGTGTCCCGAAAATATTGTCACGCGCGACGACCGCTGTAACTGGACCACCGTATTCGGCGTCGGCCACCAAGTCGGCACGGTTCGACGGATTGAGCTGATAGGAATGCACGAAATAGGCATGCCGGCCGGCCGGCCCCAAGGGCAAGCCTTCGAGCAACGGATGCGGCCGCGCCACGTTGAGGGTGTTCCAGCCCATGTGCGGAATCTTCAGCGAAGCGTCGTTCGGCGTGATGCGATCGACTTCACCGGCGATCCAGCCGAGGCCATCGGTCACTTCGTATTCGCGACCGCGCTCGGCGAGAAGCTGCATGCCCACGCAGATGCCGAAGAACGGCCGGCCCTTACCGCGCACCGCTTCCTCGAGCGCCGCCACCATACCGTCGACGGCGTCGAGCCCGCGCCGGCAATCCGCAAAGGCGCCGACGCCGGGCAGCACGACACGATCCGCGCTCGCGACCACATCCGGCCTGTCGGTCACGACGATCTTTTGTGCGCCGCCTGAAACCTGACCCACGTCCTGCGCGGCGCGTTCGAAGGCCTTGGCGGCCGAGTGCAGATTCCCGGAACCGTAGTCGACAATCGCGACGCTCACCGGTTCGCTCCGGGTTGGGGAAACAGCCCGATCACATCGGGCGCGCGCGAACCTTGCGTCGACCAGGCCGCGGGAACCGGGGGCGGCGTTGCGGAACGCGATCCGGCACTACTGCCGGACCGCGGATCGGTAGACCAAGTTCCGAAGAAGCGCCGTTCGGCATCTTCACGATCGGCACCGCTGACGATCCCGACGTTGTGGAAGCCCCGACGCCGCAAGCTGAAGCGGCGAAGCGTACTCGCTTCGAGACCGACCAAAACCGCAATGAAGAGTCCGGCAACAGAAATCGTCATGCGCGACGCTCCGAGCACAGCCAGCGCTGCATCAACCGCCGCAACCACCACCACGTAGCCAAGCAGAACCAGCCACATCCGGTGCCAGAGCATCCACACCGGGCCGACCAGAAAGGCCCAGAACGAAAAGCCATCGCGCACGAAAACGATGCGCTCCGCGTCCGGCAACGGGTCGGCATGACGGACCGGGGGCTGGTGAACGGTGTAAACGGCCATGTTGGTCTTTCAGCTACCTGAGGAGCTGCCCCTCTTCACTTCGAGCCCGCAAGACGGCCTCCAGCCATCCTGTGGTTTGCCATATAGGCACCAAACCGGCTGGCCGCCGCTCGCGGCAAGCGACCGCAATGACGGCGCGCTAGCCTCCCAGCGTGCCCTTGGTCGACGGCACCTCGTTCGCGGCCTTCGGATCGATAGCGATTGCGATCCGCAGCGCCCGCGCCAACCCCTTGAAGCACGATTCAGCGATATGATGATCGTTGCTGCCGTAGAGCGTCGCGACGTGCAACGTCACCGCAGAGTTCACCGCGAAGGCCTGGAACCACTCCTGTACCAGCGCGGTATCGAACGTGCCGATCTTGGCGCGCACGAACTCGACCTTGAAAACCAGAAACGGCCGGCCGGAAATGTCGATCGCCACACGCGTCAGCGTCTCGTCCATCGGGAGGTGAACATCGGCATAACGCGTGATTCCCTTCATGTCGCCGAGCGCCTGCTTGAGCGCCTGGCCGAGCGCGATCCCCACGTCCTCGGTGGTGTGATGATGATCAACGTGCAGGTCGCCCTTGGCCTTGACGTTGAGATCGATCCGCGAATGCCGCGCCAGAAGATCAAGCATGTGGTCGAGAAAACCGATGCCGCTCGAAATCGACGACGCACCGGTGCCGTCGAGATCGACCGCGACCTCGACGTCGGTTTCCTTCGTGGCGCGCTTGACGACGGCCTTGCGCATATCGTGCTCCAGGGCTCAAAGCTGCGCGCCTTTTATCAGGGGATCGGCCGGCGCGCCATTGCGCCTCGCTGCAGCGCTTAACGCGGTCCCGCATTTGCATTGCCGATGACCTGATCCTAAATGATGGCTTTGATCAGGGGCCCCCCGGCGCATGAATTCTGCCGATTCGAACCCGACAAGCGCGATCTGGCACGGCACCACCATCTTGACGGTCCGCAAGGCCGGCCTCGTGGCGGTCGGCGGCGATGGCCAGGTTTCGATCGGTCAAACGATCGTCAAAGCCAACGCCAAGAAGGTGCGCCGGCTCGGCAAGGGTGACGTCATCGGCGGATTTGCGGGTGCTACGGCCGATGCTTTCACGTTGTTCGAGCGTCTTGAGGCGAAGCTTGAGCAATATCCCGGTCAACTAACCCGTGCGGCTGTGGAACTGGCCAAGGACTGGCGCACCGATCGGTACCTGCGTCGGCTCGAAGCGATGATGATTGTCGCCGACAAGGACGTTTCGCTGGTGCTCACTGGTACCGGTGACGTTTTGGAGCCGGAAGCTGGCATCGCCGGCATCGGGTCCGGCGGCAATTATGCGCTGGCCGCTGCGCGCGCGCTGCTCGACGGTGCGCTCGATGCTGAAGGGATTGTTCGCCGCTCGCTGGATATTGCGGCCGACATCTGCGTGTACACCAATCGCAACGTCACGATCGAAAAATTGCCGAGCGCCTGAGCATGGTGGCGCCTGCTTGCACTTTCACAACAATGATCGCAGACGACCTCAAAAGGCCGGCTTTCAGAATCAACACCTGGTTGAAACTTGTGATGGCCAGCACCTCTTATGGTACGTGACGCATGAGCGAGTTTTCCCCCCGCGAGATCGTTTCCGAGCTTGATCGATTCATCGTCGGTCAGGGCGATGCCAAACGCGCGGTGGCGATCGCGCTGCGCAATCGCTGGCGGCGCTTGCAGCTCGACGATCGGCTGCGCGATGAAGTTCTGCCAAAAAACATTCTAATGATCGGGCCGACAGGCGTCGGCAAGACCGAGATCTCGCGGCGCCTTGCCAAACTTGCAGGTGCGCCGTTCCTCAAGATCGAAGCGACGAAATTTACCGAGGTCGGTTATGTGGGCCGCGACGTCGAGCAGATTGTGCGCGACCTCGTCGAGATAGCGATCACGCAGACGCGCGAGCGCAAACGCAAAGACGTACAGGCCCAAGCGGAGCAGGCCGCGGAGGCCCGCGTGCTCGATGCGCTGGTCGGTCCCGGCGCGAGTGCGGCGACCAAAGAGGCGTTTCGCAAGAAATTGCGCGCCGGCGAACTCAACGACAAGGAAATCGAGATTGAGGTGCAGACCGGCGGCGGCATGCCGCTGTTCGATATTCCCGGAATGCCCGGCGCACAGATGGGCGCGATTTCGATCGGCGACATTTTCGGCAAGCTCGGCGGCGGCCGCACCAAAACCCGCCGCGTCACCGTGCACGACTCCTACGACATCCTGATCAGCGAGGAATCCGACAGGCTATTGGACAGCGATCAGCTGACGCAGGAAGCCATCAGGGTCGTCGAGCAGAACGGTATCGTTTTCCTCGACGAGATCGACAAGATCTGCGCGCGCGACGGACGCGTCGGGGCCGACGTCTCACGCGAGGGCGTCCAGCGCGATCTGTTGCCGCTGATCGAGGGCACCACCGTCGCCACCAAGCACGGTTCGGTGAAAACCGACCATATCCTGTTCATCGCCTCGGGCGCGTTTCACATTTCCAAGCCGTCGGATTTGCTGCCGGAGCTGCAAGGCCGACTGCCGATCCGCGTCGAGCTCAAGCCCCTCACCCGCGATGATTTTCGCCGCATCCTGACCGAGCCGGAGGCGTCGCTGATCAAGCAGTACATCGCCCTCATGGCGACGGAAGGCGTGACGCTCGAGTTCTTGGAAGACGCCATCGACGCGGTTGCCGATGTCGCGGTGGCGGTCAATTCGAGTGTGGAAAACATCGGCGCACGGCGGCTCCAGACCGTGATGGAGCGCGTGCTCGATGAGGTCTCATTCGCCGCCCCGGACCGCCATGGTGAGACAGTGACAATCGACGCCGCCTATGTGCAAAAACACATCGGCGATCTCGCCAAGAACGCCGATCTTAGCCGGTTTATCCTTTAGGTGTGCGCGGAACCGTGCCGGCAAAGCCCGGTCAGCATGACGCACCCCGGCGCGTGGCCGCCGCAGCAATTTGCGGCTAAGCTTTGGCCGTATTTGCCCGGGGGTTAGCCATGCTGACGCGTCGTCGCCTACTTGCATTATCCGCCGCATCTCCCTTCGCACCGGCTGTTCTGTCACGCTCCGCTCTCGCGGATGCTGGAACCAAGTGGCCAGAACGCCCCGTGCACATGATCGTGCCGATCGCCGCCGGCGGACCGACCGATACCAACGGGCGCATCGTCGCCGAGCAGTTGACGAAATTCTGGGGACAGCAGGTCGTCATCGACAACAAAGGCGGCGCCGGCACCAACATCGGCAACGAATTCGTCGCCCACGCCGATCCGGACGGCTACACGATCCTTTATGGAACGTCGTCGTTGTCTTCGAACGGGGCGCTGTATCGTGCGCTGAGCTACAGCCCGACGAAGGATCTGGCGCCGGTTTCGATGGTCTCGAAATTCCCGTTCTTCATGTTCGTGCCCAATTCGTCGCCGGCGAAAACCGTCAAGGAGTTCGTCGACTACGCCAAGTCAAAGCCCGGCAAGCTCATTATGGGATCTCCCGGCACCGGCAGCGGTCCACATCTCGCCGAAGTGCTGTTCATGAAGATGGCGGGCATCCAGATGACGCACGCGCCATACCGCGGCGCGGCGCCGGCCTTCATTGATCTGATTCCGGGACGGATCGACTGCTATTTCGGCAGCGGCGAATTGCTCACCTATTCGCGTTCGGGCCAGGTGCGTGTACTTGGATCGAGCGGGACGAAAAGGTCGCCGTCGGCGCCGGACGTGCCAACCATCGCGGAAGCGGGCGTACCCGGTTACGAAGTTGAATCATGGCAGGCAATCTTTGCTCCGGCCAAGACGCCGCCCGCCATCATCGAGAAAATGAACGCCGGCATCGTCAAGGCTCTTGCAGAACCATCGCTTGTCAAAAAGCTGGCACTGGGTGCCTACTCGTCGGAGGCCAGCACTCCCGCAGAATTGAAAGCGTTCCTGGCCGCCGACACGGCGAAGTGGAGTTCAATCATCAAATCATCGGGATTGAAGATCAACTGACGCGTTTCGTCTGCTCGCGCGCAAGCTCCCGAATCACGGCGAGCCACTTCTCCACTTGCGTAAACGCATCCTGGTCGGCGGGACCGCTCTGTCGCGGTTCCGCTTTCGGCCCGGTCACCGTATCCGACATGATCGCCCTCCCTCCCCTGCGGCGCGGCTTTTGTCGCAGATGAAGCCGGCGATTGCTTGTGAGTCAGGTGGATTTCCGGCGATTAACGTTAATTCTGCAGGTCGCATTCTGCGGGTCACCTGGATCGCCGCAAACGCACGTAAAGCGCCCCCTGCCCGCCGTGCCCAATATGGGCGTCTTCGAAGCCCAGGACGAAAGAGCGATACTCAGGTAAAGCAAGCCACATCGGCACTTGGCGCTTGAGTACGCCCCGCCCTGCGGCCGCCGGATCGCGCTCGCTGGCGCCCGAGCCTTTGCCGGTAACGACCAATACCGTTCTTGCGCCATCGGTCTGCGCCCGCTGGAGAAAGACAAGCAGGGCGGCGTGGGCCTGGGCCTGGGTCATCCCGTGCAAATCGATCCGCGCGTCGATCGGTTCGCGGCCGCGCGCCACACGCTGTTTGAGCCGCCGGCCTAACGGCGCTAGCGGCGGCGATTTCGGCGGCTGCGGTTGAGACCTGACGTCAGGCGCTTTCGCAGATTTGGGTGGGGCTCTGTTCTCGCTCGCTTCGGGCTTGATCGCGTTCTTTGCATGGCGCAGCGGCGTGATCGAGCGGACGAAACCACTCCATAGCGCCTGCTCCTCGTCGCTCAATTGCCGGCGCCGGGTCATCTTGAAACCTTATGGATTGCGCGGCCTCGCCGGCCTGGCAACCGACGACGGCGCGGGGCTCGCAGCGCCAGGCTTCTCTTCGTCCTCCGGCGGCGGGTCGTCCGCAGCGGGCGGTGCCTCTTGAGCCCCAAAACTCAGGCCTGCGACGCCAGTCGCCTTCGTCGGCTCCAGCGGCAGCGGCGTATCGCGTCCCGCCTGTACCGGATCGAGCGCCCGGGGCAGCAGCATATAGAAGCGGCCCGTGTTTTTGATGCGGCCCGCCATGCGCGCGGCTTCATCCCCCGCGCCAAAATAGATGTCGGCGCGCGCCGGGCCGACGATGGCCGATCCTGTATCCTGGGCAACGACCAGGCGGCGAAACTCCGTTGCGGCCCTGTCATTCGTCATCGGCAAATTCGCGTCGATAAAGAACGGCGTGCCATAGGTGTGCAGCGCGCGATCGACGGCGATAGAACGGCCAGGCACGAGCGGCACACCCTCAGCGCCGACGGCTTCCTCCTCGTTCGAAAGGCCGGTGACGCGGAAGAAGACATAGGACTTATTCTGGCGCATGACCTCCTTGGCTTCGTCCGGATGAGTTTCCGCCCAGCGGCGAATGCTTTGCATGGAGACCTGGTCCCTCGTCAGATAGCCGCGCTCGATGAGCACCCGGCCGATCGGCGTATAGGGCCAGCCGTTATAGGAATCGTAGTTCACCCGCAGGATGGAGCCGTCCTCAAGCCTGATGCGCGCCGAGCCCTGGATCTGCGCGTACTGAACGTCGAGTTCGCTGCGCAGATAACAAATCTCCAGATGCCAGCCATCGAGCGCGCCGTCCTCGATCTCGCCGCGCGTGTAATACGGCACGATCTTGCGGCGGCCGACGCGACGGCCGACTTTCACACCCTTCGAGGGAAACGCATCGCCGAGCCTGCGCCAGCCGGAAGCCACGAGGTTGGGCGGCCGGCGATAAAGCGGCGCGTGAAATTCACCGGTAGGCACGCGCGAGCCATCAATGATCGGCTCGTAATAGCCGGTGAGAAACCCGTCGCTTTCATTGAGTTTCGAAATTTGCAGCGGCCGGAAATTTTCCTCGAAAAACTTTCGCGCACCGGCATCGTCAAGCGGAATGGCCGCCTGGGCGCGTTCGCACACACCCCTCAGTGCGACGGTGATCTCGGTTATCCCGCTCGGAGTTGGGTGCTTGCCGGTGAGTGCCGAGCAGCTGTCGAGAAACGTGGCGAACGCCGCCGCGTGATCGTCATCGGCCCAGCCGTCGAGATCGGACCATCCTACAGGTTCATACTGCGCGCCCGGGAAGACAAGCGGTGCAGGCGCATCAGTCTGACCGAATGCAACGCCGCGGCCAGCGACCAGACCCAGCACCACCGCGCCGATGATCCAATAACGCGGCGTCATCGGAATCACTGCCCGCTTTCGGTCGCGACCACTTTCCAGTTGGGATCGCGCGATGACACATCGCGCGCAAAAGTCCATATGTCGGTCACATCGGTGACCTTCTCGGCGTTGCCATCGACGACGGTGCCGGACCGGTCGTGCGTCGCCGAGACAAGCTTGGAGACAAATCGCACCGTAATCTGAGCTGTCCGGTTGCGGAATTCGGCAGCCGTGATCACCGAGGAATTGATAGAAATAAATTTGGTCTCGAGCGTCTCGCCGCGCGACTCACGCTCGCCAATGTGGGCATCGAAACCATCATAGACCTCGCGCGACAACAGACCGCGCAGCTGCCGGCGATCGCCTGCCGCAAACGCGGTGACAACCATTTCGTAAGCGGCCCGGGCGCCGGTGACGAAGTGTTTGGCATCAAATCCGGAATCGGCGGCTGCGATGGCATCGAGCCCGGCCGCCACGGCCGATCCGCTCTCGGCGATATCCTTCCAGCGCTCGCCTGGAGCTGGCGGAATCTCGGGCGGTCGCGGCGGTGTCTCGACCGCGCGTCCCGGCAGCGTCACTACCTTGTCGCTGGCCGGACTGCGTACCGCATCGCGGGCCGAATACGGATCGTAGGGCGGCCGCTCCCGCCCGGTCCGCCGGCCCAAAACACTGCGCAGCCGCAGGAAAATAAACACTGCGAGCGCCAGAAAGATGATGGTGTAGATGTTGTCCTCGAACACGTCTCAAAATCTTTCGGCGTTGCCCGTGAAGGTGCGGAGCTTCCCGTTGGCGGCCGGAGCGAGCAGAGCCGGAACAGGAAGCCAGATTCCCTGGTCAATGTAGGCACGCCTGGGAAAGCCTCCAATGGCCGCTGGTGATCATGGGTGCTGGTCGGAGTTTAAACGATTGAGCGCGGCAGCGCCAATATTTCCGGGTGAGCATCCTTACCGATTATGGTCGAATTCGCGTGATCCTTACGGCCTTTGCCTGCCCTGGCGCATAATAGCGAGACTTTGGGCATGATCGCGCCGTCCAAGCGTAGTGGCCCGCCCCCAGCCGGGCCGCCGGCAGGCGCCATCGGCTGCATTGTTCGCTGCTATCCGCTGTGTTAGCGAAGCCGCGACACCCGCAGGTCGCGGGCCGGAGACGCGCATGTCGATGACGAATGGCGGGCCGCAGCCCCAGGGGGCGATGCCGCAGGTTTTTGTGCTCGCCCAATACGTAAAGGATTTTTCCTTCGAAAATCCGAACGCCCCGCGTTCGCTGACCCCGAGTACCCAGCAGCCGACCGTCAACGTCCAGGTCAATGTCGATGCCGCGCCGATGAGCGAAACCGACTTCGAGGTGACGTTGCGGCTGGAGGGAAAATCGGAATCGCAGGGTTTGCTGCTTTACGGTTTCGAACTGGTCTTTGCCGGCGTGTTCCGCGTCATGAACGTGCCTGCCGACACCTTGCAGCCGTTCGTGATGATCGAATGTCCGCGCCTGCTGTTTCCGTTCGCACGTGAGATCATCGCCAGCACGGTACGCAACGGCGGGTTCCAGTTGCTGCTCAATCCGATCGATTTTGTTGGACTTTATCGGCAGCGCATCGCGGAATCGCAGAACCAGCCGCCGTCCCAGCCGATCAATCCAAGCTGATATAGTCGCGCCAGATCGCGGCTTCGCCGAGCGAGGCGATGAACTGACGGTGCGCTGCCTGATCTTCGGCCGATACGCGCGGTGCAAGGGGCGCCGGCCGTTCGCGCACGATGATCGGCGCGCCAGGCACGAGAACCGGCGCTGCCGTTTGCGACAGGACAAGTTGCGCCTGCCGCGCGCCGATCAGTTCGACGTAAACCTCCGCCAATAATTCAGCGTCGAGCAGCGCACCGTGCTTGGTGCGGTGGGAATTATCGATCGCGTAACGGACACACAGATCGTCCAGCCGGTTCGATGCGCCGGCATGCTTGCGACGCGCAAGCAGGAGCGTATCGACCAGCCGCTCGCGCCCGATCTGCGGCCGGCCGGCGCGGTCGAGCTCGGCGTTCAGGAAGCCAACATCGAAGCCGGCATTGTGGATGACCAGGGGAGCATCGCCGAGGAACCCAAGGAACGCCTCGGCGACCGCCGCAAATCGCGGCTTGTCCTTGAGGAACTCGTCGCTCAGTCCGTGGATCGCGAACGCCTCCGCCGGCATGTTGCGCTCGGGATTAAGATAGGCGTGGAACGTCTGACCGGACGGGATCCGGTTGACCAGTTCGATACAGCCGATCTCCACCAGGCGATCGCCATTCAGGGGATCGAGACCGGTGGTCTCCGTATCGAGCACAATCTCGCGCACTTATGGCTCCGTAGCGGCCAATTCCGTTGCCGCATTCGGCGGACGGAACACCACGAATTAGCGTTTCGTCATTTTAGCGACCGCACGCAAAATGTCGCGCACCTGCGCGCGCCCGTGTTCGAAATCCTGGGAACTGTCCACGATGAAATCCGCGCGCCGGCGCTTTTCCGCATCCGGCAACTGCTTGGCAATGATCGCATTGAATTTTTCTTCGGTCATGCCCGGCCGTTCCAACACCCGCCGCCGCTGAACCTCGGCCGGCGCCGACACCACGACGATGGCGTCGCAGCGTTTATACGTGTCGGCCTCGAACAGGAGCGGCACATCGAGAACAACGACCGGAACGCCCTTGGCTTTCGCATCAGCAAGAAACTCATCGGTTGATTCGCTGACCAACGGGTGCACGATCGCCTCAAGGCGGGCGAGCGCCGCAGGATCGTTGAGCACTTTGGCGGCAAGCTTGGCGCGATCGACCTTGCCGGCCGACGTCGAACCCGGAAATGCCTGCTCGATCGCAGAAACGGCTTTGCCTTCATACAGCGCGTGGACCACCGCGTCGGAATCGTGCACCGGCACACCGGCCTCGGCGAAATAGCGCGCGGCCGTCGTTTTGCCCATGCCCAGCGAACCGGTCAGGCCGAGGACGAACGGCCGCGCGCCGTGCTTTTGCTCGCTCATGACAGCAGGCATCCGCGACGGCGCAGAAAATCCAGCGCCGCAAGCAGCGGCAGACCCAAAACGGTGAAATAGTCGCCGTCCACAAACTCAAACAGCTGCACGCCGAGTCCTTCGAGCTGATAGGCGCCAACGCTCTCGGTGGCGGCAGCGCCTGCGGCGTCCAGATAGCGCTCAAGGAACTCATCCGAGAACGCCCGCATGCTCAATCGCGCAGTATTGACGTGCTCAAACAGCACCTTCGCATCTTGAACGAAAGCAATGGCAGAATGCAGTTCGTGGACCCGTCCCGCAAGCGCGCGCAACTGCGCCACCGCGGCAGCGCGATCAGCGGGCTTTGTAAATCGCCTGCCATCAAGCGCCAGAACCTGGTCGGCTCCGAGCACGAGGCGTCCAGGCCGTGTCTGGGCCACCGCCGAGGCTTTGGCCTGTGCCAGCAAGGCCGCCACCGCAGTGGGTGAAGATGACTGTGCGGCGGCTTCGACCACGCGCTCATCGACATCCGACGGCGCAATCTCGAGCGCAACGCCGGCGGCGGCGAGCAGACTGCGCCGTATCTTGCTCCCCGAGGCAAGCACAAGCGGATCGGCCGCGCGCCACAGTTCCATCGATCACGATGCCTTGCGCCGGCGCCGCTCGCCGAGATGCGCCAGCACCGCCGCCGCCGTCTCTTCGATCGAACGCCGGGTCACATCGATCAGTGGCCAATTATGCTTCGCGCATAGCCGCCGCGACGCCGCAATTTCTTCCGCGACCGCCGCCCGGTCGATGTACCGGTCATCGTCTCGGTGCGCCTTGAGACCAAGCAGCCGATTCTGCCTGATCTGTACGATCCGCTCGGGCGTGGCGAACAGGCCGACAATCAGTGGATGCTGGAGACGCTCGAGTTCGGACGGAAGCGGTACGCCTGGAACCAACGGAACATTCGCGGTCTTCACCCCACGATTGGCCAGATAGATCGAAGTCGGAGTTTTCGAGGTCCTCGATACGCCCACAAGGATCACGTCCGCTTCTTCCAGATCGTCGCCCTGCTGACCGTCATCGTGCAGCATCGTGTAATTGAGGGCGTCGATCCGGCGAAAATATTCTGCGTTCAGGGTGTGCTGCGCCCCGACCTTGTGGGTGGTTTCCGCCCCCAGATAGGCCTGAAACAGGTGCAGCACCGGCCCGAGAATCGACAGACACGGCAGGCCGAGCTCGCGGCACTTGCTTTCCAGACGATCAACGAGGCCTTTCTCGAGCAGCGTATAGAGCACGATCCCCGGGGCTTCCTCGATCTCGCCCAGCACGCGGTCGAGCTGTTTTTGGGTTCGGACCAGCGGGTGCATGTGCTCGACCGGCATGACCCTGGCGTATTGGGCGGCAGCCGCCCGCGCCACCGTGATCAGCGTCTCGCCGGTAGCATCGGAGATCAGGTGCAAATGAAAATAACCCGCAGTGTGCGCCATAGCGATCTTTGCGACGGATCTTTGGGCCGTCTGACAACCTGTCGATAAGTGGGGAGAAGGCCACGGCTTGCCGGGTTAGGCAAGCATCTCAGCCCTGAGGGTGAAAGATCATCCACACAGCTGCCGCCCGGGACTGGTATGGGGGTGTCCTCCTGAAACGGTGTGAATTGTGGATTACGTGCAGCCGTCCCGCAGAAACCTCGATAGCCGGCGGCTCAATCGCGGCACATATCGCGCATCGACGATCTGTGATTTGCGGGAATATGTGGAAGAGCGGTGAATCCGATGTGAAGACAAAAGTATGAGTCTAATCAACGGTCCAACCACTACAACAGACTCTCTTTAGATATAATTTGGATTAGGATAGCGATGTGGACGCTCTCGCAAATAAGCCGCTTCTTCGTGCCCTGGCGGGGGAACCTCTCTCCATTCCTCCGATCTGGCTGATGCGGCAGGCGGGCCGATTTCTGCCCGAGTACCGGAAAATACGAGAGACCGCCGAAAGTTTCCTTGGTCTCTGCTTTAATCCGCAGTTGGCGGCCGAAGTGACTTTGCAGCCAATCCGTCGCTTTGGATTCGACGCAGCGATTGTATTCTCCGACATTCTGGTGGTGCCGCATGCGCTTGGTCAGCGCGTCAGCTTCGAAGCCGGAGAAGGACCGCGGCTTGATGCCTTATCGGATGCCGGCGCGTTGCAGCGATTGCGCCCAGCCATCGATCACGCCGCGCTTGAACCGGTTTATGAAACGATTGCGCGCGTGAAATCGCAATTGCCGCCGGCGGTGGCACTCCTTGGCTTTTGCGGAGCGCCGTGGACGCTGGCGACCTACATGATTGCCGGTCGTGGAACGGCCGATCAGCTTCCGGCACGGCTTTTTGCCTACCGTGATCCTCGAGCGTTTGCGGGCCTTATTGATCGGCTCGTCGAAGCATCATCGGACTATCTGGTCCGCCAATTCGAAGCTGGCGCGGATGCTGTGCAGATCTTCGATACCTGGGCCGGTATCCTGCCCGATGACGAATTTGGAAAATGGTGTGTCGGTCCGGTATCGCAAATCGTCACGAATGTGCGCAGCCGAATACCGTCGGCACGAATCATTGGTTTTCCCCGAGGCGCTGGAACAAGGCTTGAGCGATATCTCGAAGCCGTTCCGGTTGACGCGATCGGACTTGATTGGATGGTGGAACTGTCGTTTGCCCGCGAGCATGTGCAGAAGCGGCGCACGATTCAGGGCAATCTCGATCCGCTGGCGTTGCTTGCCGGGGGTCACACGCTGGATCGCGCCGTGGATGCGATCCTCGAGGCTTTCGGCGAAGGCCCATTCATCTTCAACCTTGGTCATGGGGTGCTACCCGACACACCGGTCGCACATGTGGAACAACTGATTGGGCGTGTTCGGCGTTCGAGAAGTCGCGGTTGAAGCGTCATCACGCGATTGAGGAACCGATCCAGGATGGCTGCAATCTACCCTTGGCTCAAAGCCTTCCACGTCATCGCGGTGATCGCCTGGATGGCGGGGATGCTCTACCTGCCGCGGCTGTTCGTCTATCATTGTGCGGCCCAAAAAGGTTCGGTTCAGTCAGAAACCTTCAAGGTCATGGAGCGTCGTCTGCTACGCGCTATCATCAATCCGGCGATGATCGTGACCTGGATCCTTGGTTTGACGCTCGCCTGGGACGGGCCTGATTCTCACTACGGCTGGTTCGTTTTTGGCTGGCTACAGGCCAAGCTGGGTCTGGTCCTGCTGCTGTCAGCCCTCCATGGTTTATTTGCGCGTTGGGTTAAGGCTTTTGCCGTCGACGCCAACCGGCATTCGCAGAGATTCTATAGTATAATCAATGAGGTGCCCACGATTCTCATGATCGGGATCGTGATCCTTGCGGTCGTGAAACCGTTCTGAGGCCCAAGCGTTGGCAGTGCAAAATCTGTCTCGCCTCTTGCCTGCAGGGCGGTCTTTTCCTATCTTCGCGTCATCCCACCGAACGTAGGCGGATGCAGTTTAAGTCCTGGCTCCTTACGGACTGGAGCCGATTGATGCATCGGGTTACGGGGCCAGCTTCCCGCAATCCACGACCTGCGATCCTTCCCGTCAGCGACGCCGCGACCCAACACCGCCGCTGGCGCAATTTCCATAGGTCTTTTTATGCGGGAAATGAAACTCCAAGAACTCAAGGCCAAGACTCCGGCCGAACTTGTCTCGTTTGCCGAGGAGCTCGAAGTCGAGAACGCCTCGACGATGCGCAAGCAAGAGCTGATGTTCGGCATCCTCAAGCAGCTCTCGGCGCGCGAAACCGACATCGTCGGTGAAGGCGTTGTCGAGGTGCTGCCGGACGGCTTCGGCTTCCTCCGTTCACCGGAGGCCAACTATCTACCCGGGCCTGACGATATCTACGTCTCGCCTTCGCAAATCCGCCGCTTCGGCCTGCGCACTGGCGATACCATCGACGGCCACATTCGCAGCCCCAAAGAGGGCGAACGCTACTTCGCGCTGCTCAAGGTCAACACGCTCAATTTCGAGGACCCCGAGAAGGCGCGCCACAAAGTCAATTTCGACAACCTGACGCCGCTCTATCCGGACGAGTGGCTGAAGATGGAATACGAGGATCCGACCAAGAAGGATCTTTCGGCACGCGTCATCGATATCGTCGCGCCGGTCGGCAAGGGCCAGCGTGCGCTGATCGTGTCGCCGCCCCGCACCGGCAAGACGGTGCTGTTGCAGAACATCGCGCACTCGATCACCCACAATCATCCCGAATGCTATCTGATCGTGCTGCTCATCGACGAGCGGCCCGAGGAAGTCACCGACATGCAGCGCTCGGTGAAGGGCGAGGTCGTGTCCTCCACCTTCGACGAGCCGGCGGTGCGCCACGTCCAGGTCGCCGAGATGGTGATCGAGAAGGCCAAGCGCCTGGTCGAACATGGGCGTGATGTGGTGATCCTGCTCGATTCGATCACCCGCCTCGGCCGCGCCTACAACACCGTGGTGCCCTCCTCCGGCAAAGTGCTGACCGGCGGTGTCGACGCCAATGCGCTGCAGCGTCCGAAGCGGTTCTTCGGCGCCGCGCGCAATATCGAAGAAGGCGGATCACTCACCATCATCGCCACCGCGCTGATCGATACCGGCAGCCGCATGGACGAGGTGATTTTCGAAGAGTTCAAGGGCACCGGCAACTCGGAACTGATCCTCGACCGCAAGGTGGCCGACAAGCGCACCTTCCCGGCGATGGACATCACCCGCTCGGGCACCCGCAAGGAAGAACTCCTGGTGCCGCCCGATCAGCTCAAGAAGATGTACGTGCTGCGCCGTATCCTCAACCCGATGGGCACGATGGACGCCATCGACTTCCTGCTCGACAAGCTGCGCAGCACCAAGAGCAACAGCGAGTTCTTCGACTCGATGAATACGTAAACCTCGCGGGCCTACGCGTGGTCGAAAGAAGCCTTCGTCAGCCGCGTGCGATTGGCGGCTGCTCGGTCCATTCCGGGCCGCCGGGTGTTGAGCACCAGGTACGGGTTGACGAAGCACATCGCGCCTTTGCCGATGGCGTTTTCGCAGCCTTGCAGGCTCGAATAGCCGCATTGGACCATGGCGCCGAGGTGTGGGGTGAAACCGCAATATTCTTCGGCATGCACACTGGTGGCCGACGTGGCTGCCAGAGGGAAGGCAGCAACGGCCGCCGCAAGAGCAATAGTCCAGCACCGCATCGTCTGTTCTCCGTGACTGTCGTTTGCAGACTTCATTAGCCGCGAATCGTCGCCGAATGAAGGGCTGCGTCAAGTATGTCGCATCGCGTCCATGGCACGAATGAGGCCGGCAGCGTCCGTCACAGGTAGCGAACAGGTCTCGCCAGCGCAGACAAAGGCCTGCGGTTCGCTTGCCGCGCTTACTTTGTTGCGCGCCGGGTGCGCCGGGTTCAATGCGGCGGCTGAGGGAGCGTGCAGCACAATGCGATCGAGCGGCGAAATCGTTCGCGCAGCCGCGAGTAATGCGACTGCTCGGTCGCCCTCCCCGGTTACGACGATCTCCGCGCCGCGCAGCCGCAGGTCGACGGCGTTGAGCAGCGACATATGCATGTAGAGGTTCTCGACCGCCTGCGGGGCGACCGCCGCAATGACGCGGTCCGCTGTTTCCCGAAATGCGTCGTCGCCGGCGAGCGCCGCCAGCCGGATCAGATTCTGCGCCGCGATGGCATTGTGATTGGGCGTGGCGTCGTCGCTGGTCGCGGCCGGCCGCACGACAAGTCCCTCGGCGTCGGCGGCGGTGAGATAATAGATGCCCGTCTCGGCATTGACATAGTCGCGGTCAAGCGCGTGTTGCCATTCGAGTGCCTGGTCGAGGTAATTCCGACGGCCGGTTGCCTCGTAGAGCGCGAGCGCCGCGCGGATCATCGCGGCGAAGTCCGACGCCAGCCCCGGGAACTTGAGCTGTCCCTGCCGCCAGGAATGACCGAGCCGATCGCCGCGCGTCATGGCGTGCGCAATGAAATCGAATGCGCGCGCCGCCATCTCGACCCACGGCGGCTCGTCGAACATCAAGCCCGCATTCGCGAGCGCCGCAATCATCAGACCGTTCCAGTCGGCCAGTACTTTGTCGTCGAGGCCCGGACGCACGCGGCGGTCGCGCACGGCGAGAAGCTTGGCGCGCAATGCCGTCAGTCTTCTTTCATCGTTCGCGTCGCGTGGTTGCCGATTGAGCCGATTGAGAATGTTGTGGCCTTCGAAATTGCCGTCCGGCGTCACGTCGTAATGCCGCGCAAAAAATGCGCCGTCTTCCGCGCCAAGCGTTTGCATCACTTCGGCAAGCGACCAGACGTAGAACTTGCCCTCCTCGCCTTCAGAGTCGGCGTCGAGCGAAGCAGAGAACGCGCCCTCCGCGGTCGTCATCTCGCGCCTGAGCCAAGCGACTGTTTCATGCGCGCGCTGCCGGTAAAGTATCTTGCCGCTGCGTTTGTGCGCGATCGCCAAAAGCTCGAGCAACTGCGCATTGTCGTAGAGCATCTTCTCGAAATGCGGCACGAGCCAGCGCTCGTCGACCGAATAGCGCGAGAAGCCGCCGCCGAGATGATCGTAGATGCCGCCCTCGCAGATGTGGTCGAGCGTGATTTCGACCGCCGCGATGTAATGTGACTTGCCGGTGCGCGAACCCGCGCGCCACAGCAATTCGAACAGCGCGGCCTGCGGAAATTTCGGTGCGCCGCGCGTGCCGCCATTGACAGGGTCGATGAGACCCGCGAGTTGCCGGGCAGCGTTGTCGAGTTCAGCCCGGCCGAGCGTGACGAGACCAGCAGGCCGCGCCGCGGCTTCGAGCCGCTGCATCAGCGCCGTACGATTGCGTTCGATTTTTTCGGGCTCTTCGCGAAAGATGCGCGCGATCTCGCGCAGCACGTCGACGAAAGCTGGCTTGCCGTAACGCGATGATTTCGGAAAATAGGTGCCGCCCCAGATCGGCTCGCCGGCGGGCGTGAGAAACATCGTCAGCGGCCAGCCGCCGTGTTCACCGAGGTGATGCAGGGCCGCCATGTAGATCTGGTCGATGTCGGGACGCTCTTCGCGATCGACTTTGATGTTGACGAACAACTCGTTCATCACGGTCGCGGTGTCGCGATCCTCGAAGCTCTCGTGCGCCATGACGTGGCACCAATGACAAGCCGCGTACCCGACCGAGAGCAGGATTGGTTTGTTGGTCTGCTTTGCCTCCGCCAGGGCTTCCGGTCCCCAAGCCCACCAGGCCACCGGGTTGTCCTTGTGTTGCAGGAGATAGGGACTCGTCTCGTGGCTGAGGCGGTTCTGCGGAAAACCTGAAGTGTGTTGCGTCATGCAAAATCAATCCGCCAAGCCGAGGAACGTTGCGATCGCTTGATCAAGTCGCGCAACGTCCTTTCTTTCAAGTCGACCGATACGGTAGCCGAGCCGGTTCTTTCGGATTGTGACAATCTTGTCCACCATGATGCGGGACGGAAGCTGCAGGCCATTCAGTTTCGATGGATCAACAGGAATGCGAAACAACGGCAACATGGTTGGATCGCTCGTGAATCCGCAGATCGTTACGGATTCCAATTCTTCAAAATTGACGTTTTGAACGATGACGACGGGCCGCGGCTTGCCTGCATATTGCCCGTCGTCCGCGGCTGTCCAAATTTCTCCGCGTTTCAATTTGAGTTCCAGTCGGATATGGCATCGGCCCACGCTTGGTCTTCGCTTGCGTACGAGCTGGCGTTGGCCAGGTGTGATTGACGGCGCGCCTCGGCGGCGAATTCGGGCGTCCGCGTGTCCGGCAGCCACATTTGGACAAGCCGCAATCCCTTGGCTCGCATGCGCTTGCGATACGCGCGCACCTTGTCCCGTGAGCTGTTCACTGTGGTCTGCCTTGCGGTTCGTAACGTCTTCGTGGCCGTCTTGCGCGCTGGCGCCTTCGCGCGCATTTGTGCCGCGGGGCGGTTGCGCTTGTTGTCCATGACGAAGAAACCTCCGGTTACATGTAACCTAGTGCCGATTGCTGCGTGCCGCAATGGCATCTGTTCTGAGCGCACCACGTGACGAATCCTCGCACCACGATTTTCGCGCTGTCCTCCGGGCGGCCGCCGGCGGCGATCGCGGTCGTTCGCATTTCCGGCCCGAATGCAGGCGTTGCGTTGGGGGCGCTGATCGGCCGCGTGCCGGAGCCGCGCAAGGCGGCGCTGGCGCGCGTACGCGATCCGGCGAGCGGCGAGGCGATCGACGAAGCGCTGGCGCTATGGTTTCCCGGGCCGCATAGCGAGACCGGCGAGGATGTGGCCGAGCTGCAATTGCACGGTGGTCGGGCGGTTATTGCCGGCCTGTTCGCTGCGCTTGGCCGGATCGATGGCTGTCGTCCGGCAGAGGCGGGCGAGTTCACCCGCCGGGCGTTTGAGAACGGCAAGCTCGACCTGACGCGGGTCGAGGGTCTTGCGGATTTGATCGCAGCGGAAACGCCGGCGCAACGGCGCCAAGCGTTCCGCCAGTTGAAGGGACTGATCGGCGACCGAGCTGAAGAATGGCGCCGCGATTTGATTGAAGCACTGGCTTTGATCGAGGCGCGCATCGATTTTTCCGACGAAGCGGACGTGCCGGAAAATCTGGTCGAGCCAGCGCTTTTTGCTGCGCAGCAATTGCGCAGCAAAATTGCAGCATCCCTTGCAGATAGCGCTCGCGGCGAGCGGTTGCGCGAGGGTTTGGTGGTCGCCATCGCGGGCCCGCCGAATGCGGGTAAATCAACGTTGCTCAACCGCTTGGCGAAGCGCGAGGCAGCAATCGTTTCGCCGTTTCCCGGCACGACGCGGGATATCATCGAGGTACACCTCGACCTCGACGGTTATCCGTTGACGCTGCTCGACACGGCGGGCATTCGCCAGAGTAGTGATCCAGTGGAGCAGGAGGGCGTGAGCCGCGCTCGCGCGCGGGCAACGGCTGCTGATTTGGTGCTGTGGGTCATTGACGCATCGGCCGCCGGCACAGCAGCGGACGACGTCGGTCAAAGGCCGAGGGGTGCAGAGACCTGGCTACTCAAGAACAAAACTGATTTGCTCACGCAGCGAGTCCCGCGGATTGAATTGTCACCCGCGAAGAAGAAGATTAACCGTTCATTCGCCATCTCAGCCGAGTCAGGGGCAGGGGTCGATTTACTTGTTGGAGCACTCGCCGAGTTTGCCCAGAGCTATTTCGGCGCGACCGAGACGGCGATTATCACGCGCGCCCGTCACCGCCAGGCTCTCGAGGACACAATGGCGGCGCTCGATCGTGCGCTGGCCCACCAGACCGGCGCTGAGGAAGAGCTGATCGCCGAAGACCTGCGCTCGGCCGCGACCGTTCTGGGCCGTCTTACCGGTCGGGTCGACGTCGAAGACGTTCTGGATGTGATTTTCCGCGATTTTTGCATCGGTAAGTGAGTGGTTAAGAAACATGGTTAACGACTAGCAAACCGCAACTTCGACCGCGGTTGTTTCACGTGAAACAACATGCCCAGCCGTTCGCACTCCAGAGGATGGAGAACGGTTTCGATCGGGTCTATATGCGGTGGGATATGGCGGCGTGCCGAGCGCCATAAGGTAATGCCTTCAATGGATGCCAGCTTTGACGTGATCGTGGTTGGCGGTGGCCATGCCGGTTGTGAAGCCGCCGCCGCAGCCGCACGCATGGGGGCGCGAAGCGCGCTGGTGACCCATCGCTTCGCGACGGTCGGCGCCATGTCGTGCAATCCGTCGATCGGCGGGCTCGGCAAGGGGCATCTGGTCCGTGAGGTCGATGCCCTCGATGGACTGATGGGCCGCGTGGCGGATGCGGGCGGTATCCAGTTCCGGGTTCTCAATCGGCGCAAAGGGCCGGCGGTGCGCGGGCCGCGCGCCCAGGCCGACCGCAAGCTCTATGCGGCGGCCATGCAGCGGGCGATCGACGAGATTGGGAATTTGTCTGTCATTGAAGGCGAGGTGGATGACCTGCTGATCGACGGCCGAGTGAGCGGCGTCCGGCTAGCCGACGGCCGCGAATTGAGCGCCGGCGCAGTCGTTCTCACCACGGGCACATTCCTGCGCGGCCTCATCCATATCGGCGAGCGGCAGATCCCGGCCGGCCGCGTCGGCGAGGCGCCCGCGATGGGGCTCTCACGAACTTTGGAGCGATTTGGCTTCGCGCTTGGTCGACTGAAGACCGGCACGCCGCCGCGGCTCGATGGCACCACGATCGACTGGGCGAGGCTTGAGATGCAGCCGGGCGACGATCCGCCCGAACCGTTTTCGGTGCTCACCGAGCGGATTGTTAATCCGCAGATCTCATGCGCCATCACGCGGACGACGCCGGCGACCCACGACATCATCCGCGCTAACGTGCATCGCTCGCCGATGTATTCCGGCCAGATCAAGAGCCGCGGCCCGCGCTACTGCCCGTCGATCGAAGACAAGATTGTGCGCTTCGGTGAGCGCGACGGGCACCAGATTTTCCTCGAGCCCGAAGGCCTCGACGACAGCACGGTCTATCCGAACGGGATCTCGACCTCGCTGCCGGAAGACGTGCAGGCCGCGCTGGTGGCGTCCATTCCGGGCCTGGAGCGCGCGCGGGTGAGCCGGCCGGGTTACGCTATCGAATACGATCACGTCGATCCACGGGAGTTGCTGCCGTCGCTGGAGACCAAACGGCTCGGCGGACTGTTTCTGGCCGGTCAGATCAACGGCACCACGGGATACGAAGAAGCTGCCGCCCAGGGGTTGGTGGCTGGCCTCAATGCCGCGGCGCGGGCAGGGGGCGGAGGTCCGATCGTGTTCGATCGCGCCGAGGGCTATCTGGGAGTGATGATCGACGATCTGGTGACGCGTGGCGTCACCGAGCCGTACCGGATGTTCACCTCGCGGGCCGAATACCGCCTCACGCTGCGCGCCGACAATGCCGATCAGCGCTTGACTGATAAGGGCGTGTCGCTCGGCTGCGTCGGTGCTGAACGGGCACGGCTGCATCGGACCAAGATGGCCGCGCTGAACGGCGCACGGATCATGACGCGCGAACTCAGCGTCACTCCAAGTGAAGCGAACCGACACGGCCTGGCGCTGCGTAAGGATGGTCAGCGCCGGACCGCCTTCGATCTCCTGTCATATCCGGACATCGGCATCGCCGACGTGGCGCGGATTTGGCCTTCGCTGGCAGCGCTCGATCAGAAGATCGCGGCGCAGATCGAGATTGATGCCAAATACGCGGTCTATCTCGATCGGCAGGCGGCCGACGTTGAATCCTATCGTCGCGACGAGAACCTCGCCTTGCCGGCGGACATCGACTATGCGGCGCTTCCGGGCCTCTCCAACGAGGCGCGCCACAAGCTGCAAACGCATCGGCCGCGAACGGTCGGACAGGCGGGTCGGATCGACGGCATCACGCCGGCCGCGCTGGCTCTGCTGGTCGCGCATCTGCGCCGCGACAAGAACCGCAGGCCAACCCGCGGGGCCGCATGAGCGGGGCGGAGCGAGAGCGCTCGGGCGTGCGTCCGGCACTCTCGCGATCGCAATCGGCATCAGCCACCGAGATTGCGGAAGACCGCGATCGCGCCCTGGCGCTCATCCCTGTTTCACGTGAAACATTGGATCGCCTGGATCGCTACGTTGCGCTTCTGCTCGACTGGCAGCGCCGGATAAATCTGATCGCGCCGTCGACCGAGCCGATGCTGTGGACGCGTCATGTCGCGGACTCGTTGCAATTGCTGGCGCTCGCGCCGGACGCTCGTATCTGGGTCGACGCCGGCTCCGGCGCAGGCTTCCCGGGGGTGCCGATTGCCTGCGCCCTCGCGGAAACGGCAGGCGCGTGTGTCCACATGGTGGAGAGCAGCACCAAGAAGGCAGCATTTCTCCGCGAGGCTCTCCAGGCCACCGGAGCGCCGGGTGTCGTCCATCCCATGCGGATTGCCGATTTCGTCGAGGCCCCGCCGGCAAAGGTCGACGTCGTCACCGCCCGCGCCGTCGCCCCGCTTCCCAAACTCCTGGCGGAGGCCTATCCCTTGTTGAAAAGCGGCGCCGCCGGACTTTTCCCGAAGGGACAAGGGGTAGATGCTGAATTGACCGAAGCCGCTAAATATTGGAGGCTTCAGGTGACTTTGGTTCCGAGTTCGAACCGACCCCAACGCCCGTATTGTGATCGTGCGCGGTCTCGACCCGATTGCGGCACCGGCTGGGACGAAGGATTTGAAGAAGCGATGAGCTTTCAGAGGCGAGCCCATGGCGATGACTGACGCTCCGCTGGTGGAGCAATCATCCACGGCGGCGCCGGGATCGGCGCCGGATCAGAAACTGCTGACCCGCTCGGTGCGACCGCCGCGCGTGCTCGCCGTTGCCAACCAGAAAGGCGGCGTCGGCAAAACCACCACCGCGATCAATCTCGGGACGGCACTTGCCGCAATCGGCGACGAGGTTCTGATCATCGACCTCGATCCGCAGGGCAATGCATCGACTGGTCTCGGCATCGATCGCCGCAGCCGGCTTCATTCGACATACGATGTTCTGACCGGTGAAGCGACGCTGCGCGATTCGATCGTCGCGACGGCTGTGCCACGGCTTCATCTCGCTCCATCGACGCTCGACCTGTCCGGCCTCGAACTTGAAATCGGCCAGGAGCGCGACCGCGCTTATCGTTTACGCAACGCGCTCGCGCCGCTTAGTGTGCCGGCGTCGGGCGCAATCAACTTCAATTACGTTTTGGTGGACTGTCCGCCATCATTGAATCTGCTGACTGTGAACGCCATGGCGGCGGCGCACGCCATCCTGGTGCCACTGCAATGCGAGTTCTTCGCGCTCGAGGGTCTGTCGCAATTGCTCAAGACCGTCGACCAGGTGCGCGATCAGCTTAATCCGGGCCTCACCATCCACGGCGTCGTGCTCACCATGTACGACTCGCGCAATAATCTGTCCGCCCAAGTCGTTGCCGACGTCCGCGAATTCATGAAAGACAAAGTCTACGACACCATCATTCCGCGCAACGTGCGCGTCTCGGAAGCGCCGTCCTACGGCAAGCCGGTGCTGGTCTATGATCTGAAATGCAGCGGCAGCGAAGCCTACCTGCGGCTCGCGACCGAAATCATCCAGCGCGAAAAAGAATTATCCGCTGGCTGATGGGTACGTGCGCGTGAGCGAAAGTTCTGGAGAATCTCCGGTGGCGGAAGAGGCGGCACGATCGCGGTTGGGGCGGGGGCTTGCCGCGCTGATCGGCGATGTCGGCGCCGAAAGCTCGAGCGATCGGCGAGGGCGCTCGCAGCGGCGCGTGCCGATCAGTTCGTTGCAGCCGAACGCGCGCAATCCGCGCCGGATATTCCCCGACGCCGAGCTTGACGAGCTGGCGAGCTCGTTGCGCGAGCGCGGCATCATCCAGCCGATCGTCGCGCGCTCTCTCCGCGGCGGCGCGCCTGACATGTTTGAGATCATCGCCGGCGAACGGCGCTGGCGCGCGGCGCAGCGTGCCGGGTTGCACGATGTTCCGGTCGTCATCGTCGAGGCGACCGACGGCGAAGCGCTGCAGCTTGCGATCGTCGAAAACGTGCAGCGCACCGATCTCAATCCGCTCGAAGAGGCGGAAGGCTATCGCTCGCTGATCCGCGATTTCAGCCACAGTCAGGACGATGTCGCCCGCATGGTCGGCAAAAGCCGCAGCCATGTCGCCAACATCCTGCGACTGCAGGCACTGCCTGATCGGGTCAGGGAGCATATCAATTCCGGCCGGCTGAGCGCCGGCGCCGCTCGCGCCTTGATCGGCCATCACGACGCGGAGCGGCTGGCGGACGAAATCGTCGCCCGCGGTCTCAATGTCCGCCAGGTTGAGGAGATAACGCGCGAAACGTCCAAGCGCGGCGGCAAGGAACAAACAAACGCCGGCAAGGCGAGTGCTCGCGCAGCAAAGAACAGTGACACGCTCGCGCTCGAAAAACGCCTGGCCGATGCGCTTGGTCTCGCCGTGGTCATCGATCATCGCGAGCGTGGCGGTTCGCTCACAATCCGCTATCGCAACCTGGATCAGCTCGACGAAGTCGTACGACGCCTGGAGCGGCGGAACTGACTATTTACTTGATGCCGTACGCCGCCAGCTGGTCTCCGACCGTCGGCAACAGTGCTTTTGCGGCCGCCATATCGGCTTCGCCGCCAGCGGTATCGCCCATCTTCAGCTTTGCCAGTCCTCGCCCGTAGAGCGAATTGGGGGAGCGCGGCCTGATCGCCAGACCGGCGCTGAAGTCGGCGATTGCATCGGCGAAGCGGCCGAGGCGCAAATAGGCAAAGCCCCTGCTGTCAAGCGTCGCCGCATTGTTGGGCCGAAGCCGCAGTGACTCGTTGCAGTCCGCCAAAGCCTGCTGCAATTGCCGGTTCGAGATGACATAGGCATAGCAGCGACCGTTGTAGGCGACGGCAGATTTCGGATCGAGCGCGATGGCCTGGTTCAGGTTGGCGATCGCCTTATCAAAGTCGCCCTTTTCCAGATAGGCGGTCGCGCGGTAGGTCCAGGCGGGAGCGTAGGATGGATCCAGCCTGATCACCTCATCGTAGCCCTGGATAGCCCGATCGATCATCGCGAACGCTGTCGCCTTCGGGATTCCGCTGAGGTCTGAGCCCTGCCAGATATTGAGCACCAGCGAATGTGCGAGATCGGTTGCGGCGCCCAACCCCTGTTCCATGCGGTCACGCTCCAGCCGCGCCGCGTGCCACTGCAGGACCGCGACCACCGTCGTGATTGCAAGCACTGCCGCGGCGGCGATGGCGCCTACAAAGAAACGGCGCCGCCTCGACTCCTTCTCGGCGCGCTCGGCCGCTTCGCGTGCCTGGCAGGCGGCGAGATAATCTTGCGCCGGAGTGACCGCGTGCGCCCAGTCGGCGCCGCGCGACGCGAGCGCCAGCGCATCGGCCAATCGCGTGCCGCGATGGGCGAGGAAGTCCGCTTTGCGCGCCGGATCGGCTTTCTCCCAATCAGCGGCGGCGGACAGCACGCCATCAAGCAGCAGGAGTGCATCACGATCTTCGGCCAGAAGATCGGCGAGCGTCGGCCATCGGCGGAGCAGCGCCTCATGCGCCACTTCGAGCGTTGCCGCGTCCGGTGCTTCGCCACCGAGCTTGACTACCAGCAACCGTCGGGCCGTGAGCGCCTTGGCAAGCGACAAATAGTCGGCGGGCAGATCGCCGTGCCGTGCGATCCGGCGCTGTGCGAACTTGCTCTCGCGGTCGATGCGCGCGAGCCGCGGAACGAACAGTCGCCGCAACGCATCTCGGCGCGCGCTGCGGTCGAGTCCAAAGCCGGCGTCCGAAAGGGCAGCCTCGGCTTCCGATTCGATCGCCGCGGCGACGCCGCCGGTGCGCTCCAGTTCGGCAAGTCCGATCGTGCCGGCATTTTCGTGTTCGCGCATCAGCCGCTGCAACACGAAAGCGAGCAGGGGGAGCGCGTCGGATTCGCCTTCGATCTCAGCCTGTAAGCGCGCCGTCACCGCGGCGTCGAACACCGGCGCCGATGGGCCTGCCTTGCGACGGAGGATCTCCGCGGGTTCGCGAATGAGACGCCCAATCTCACCGTGCGGAACCGGTCCTAGACTGAGCGGGATCTGATCCACGCCGGAGAGCGCGTTCGCGCTCTGCATCAACCCGTACGAATCAGACCGGATTGTCACCAGCAGCAGCGCTTCGTCGGCATCGATCGCCGCGCGCGCAAGGTTCAGAAAATTTTCGTTCTCAGGGTCGGCTTCGGCCGTGAACAACTCCTCGCCCTGGTCAAGGCACAGGACGGGGAGTGGATAAGGCGGCGCCGATATGAGCGCGCGCTGCGCCGCCGTCTGACGCAATTTCCGCAAAAGAGCGATGAAGGTTTGCGGGGTCGCGAGGTTGTCGCGCAGATCGGCGCGGCTTACGCGCAGCGCGAAGCGGCGATGAACCTCTTCGAGCGCCGCCAGCAATCCCTCGCGGCCTTCGATGGCGCCGCCGCGGCCCGCGCGGATCGGCCGAAGCGGCAACCATTGCGCATCGTCGCGCACAAGGCGCGGCCACAATCCGGCGCGCAGAAATGAGGATTTGCCGGCGCCCGAAGCGCCGAGAATGACGAACAATCGGGGCGGCTTGCGTCCGGCGAGGCCGCGCAGGTCGTCGATACCGCGCAGAATGTCAGCGCCGCGCCCGAAAAATACCGCGGCGTCCTCGGGCTCCATCGCTTCGAGCCCGCGATAGGGCGACCGCCAGCCGAACGGACCATCGGCATCTCGCTGCAGTTCGAATGTCTCGGCGCCAATGCCGGCCTTGTCGAGTCCGCGCCGGAGGCTTTTGAGCCCGGCTTCGGCGATGTGCACGGGCGATTGCCGCTGCGTCAGCGGATGCACGGCGACGAAGCGCTCAGCCGGCTCTCCCTTGAGCCGCACGACTTGCCATTGTGCCGCGAGTCCGCCGGGCAGCTGATCGAGCGCCACATCGTCGGTCAGAAGCGCGAACAGTTTTTTGTTGAGCTTGCTGGCAAGCTGATATTCGTCGGCGCACCATTTCGAGCCGAGCCACTCTGCCGAGACAAGAAACAGGACCGCCTCACAACGGGTGGCGGCGTCCTCCAGCGCGTGCGCCCAGCGCTGGCCGGCGGAGATGCCGCGATCGGGATCGAGATCGAGGAAAATGTCGTCCGCTCCGCTCCAACCTTCGCGGACGAGCCAATCCTTCAGCGCAATCGCCCAGTCGTCATTCTTGCTTGAGTGGCTGATGAAAAGACGAGGCAAAACACGGACCGGCCGCAGCGGCTGTTGGAGTTATGCTTGCCGAAAATAGCTCAAACCGCTTTGAGCCAGTCCAGGACGTTGATCGATCGACAACGATACTACCTGACACGCTTTCCGTTTACGTAGCAGTCAGATTGGCACACCGGATTGACGCAGCTATTGAAGCCGCCGCAGTGCGTATAATAGGCATAAGCACCCCAGCTGATTCCGCAAATCAGCAGGACCGCTATCAGTACAAGAATTATTTTCATTGCGGTGGTTTCTCGCCGAAGGCTCGTGGTCTAACGTGGCGTAGCTCAATCCTACGCCGGCCTTATTTGTAAGCCGCGCAGAACGCCGGCGCATGCGGTCCAATCATCGCGCAGCCGCGGCGAATTTCCGAGATAATCAACGCGCAGGCGTTGCTCGCATTGCACGGCGGATGGGTGGCCGGCGAAACGTCGATGCATTGCTTGACGTAAATCGCCGCCTGCTGGGCGCCGACACTCGCCGCGCAGGACATTTGCGCGGGGGCCTGAGGCGCGCCGCCGAGCTGTCTGAGGCGGGCCTGATAAACATTGCGGATGCAGGCCTTGTCTGTCCGACACGCGTTGCGTTGCGCCAACCAGCCCTTTTGCACGGCGGTCAACGTGCCTCGCTCGCTGGCCGGGAAACTGGCGTACATCCTGGCGTAGGCGGCCGCGAGCTGGCGGTCGAGCGTTGCGAGGGAGTTGTCCGAACAGATCACGGCTTCCGTGGGCGCCAGGTTGCCGCCGCACGAGAAACTTGGAGCAGCGGACGCAGCGGGCGCAATCGCCAAGCTAACGAATACGACAGCAACAACGGCGGCCGCCGTTTTCCGGATCGCGATCGCGGCGCGAGATGCCATATGGGTCATCGTCTCCCCTTGCGGTTCATCCCTTGCGCATCATTGCGAGTTCCGCCGGTGGAACTTTCACAACGAGGCGCAAGCAGACCAACATCAATTCAAGCGGAGCGCTCGCGACCGTATTTGTCAACCTTGCAGCCGCAGTTTGGGCAGGTCCAGCCACCCCAAAGCGTTTCCTCCATGCCTTTCGGCACGCGGACCATCGGAGCAATCGTTCCACATCGCGGACAGGGCTTGCGAGAAAAGCTAATGCCCCAGCGACTCTTTCGCTTTGTCAGAATCCAGAGCGCCAGCGCGGCGACCAGGATCACGACGACGAGACCTATGAAAAAAGATGCGCTATCCGGCATGGTGGAAATCCGTCCAGGTCTACCGCCGCCACTCCGCTTTGAAAGCTTCGCGCTTTTTCGGATCGTACATGCTCGGGTAGTTGTACTTGAGCTGCTTCGACGGTTCGACGTGCAGCGTGGCGAACACCGGGCCCTGCTGTTCGAGCACGTGGCCGATCTGTTGCTCGAAGTTTTTCAGGTCTGAAAAGTCGTAAGCTGCGGCGTAGCCGGAGCTGCGCGCGATACCGGCAAAATCCACTTTCGGATTTGGGATGGGCTGGCTGCCGTTGGCCTCGTAGGTGTCGTTCTGCGCGACCAGGTGGACCAGATTCTTTGGTGCCGCCGCCGCGATCGTGACAAGGCAACCGAGGTTCATCAACAGGCTGCCATCGCCCTGGAGCACGACGACGCGCTTGTCCGGCCGGCCTAGCGCCAGCCCGAGCCCGTGCGAGGAGTTGAGTCCCATGGCGCCGATCGACAGATAGTTGAGCGGCCGCGGCGCGATCTCGACCCAATCGACCGCCGAGCTGTAGGTCGCCACCACCGCTTCGCTACCGATGTGGCGCGCCAGAATGCGAAAGCACTCATCCCTCTTCATCATTGCTGCCCTGCCCGTCTGCTGCTTGAGGACGCCGCCCGATCAACAGTGCAACCGGCTCCGACGTGCGATAGGCGTTCTCGATAGCCGGCTGGATTTTGCCAACGTGGGCATCGAGACTGATGAGGTGATGCGCGATCCCCATGTCATCGCAGATCGGCTCGATGATGCGGACGCCGTAGCGCGGCGATTCGCGCGGCGCGAGATCCGGTTCATGGCCGAGCAGGCCGACCATCATGCAGATCGGCTGCTTGTACTCGACCGCGATGCCGCGGATCGCGTTGAGCGAATTGAGAAAGCCCGTGTACTGGATCAGAGTCAACGCGCGCTTGTTGGCATAGTACAGGCCGGAGGCGATGCCGATGCATTCGTCCTCCTTGCAGACGCGGATGAGCTTCAGGTCCTTGTCGCGGGCAATCGGTGACAGCAGGCCCCTGCTGGTGACGATGTCGGGGACAGCCAGAACGTATTCGATCCCGCTCGCCTTGATGGCCTTGATGATGGCCTCGCCGTGAAGCTCGCGCGCGCCTGTTCCGGCTGCTGCCGCTGACGCTTCCATACCGACCCTCCCCGTTTTTCAGGCGGTCAGCCTAGCGGGGCTGACGAATTGGTCAATCCGCGCCGAGGCTTCCCTGATCTGCGGCCATCGCAAACTTCTTGGTCTGTCGAGCGCTATTTCTGCCGTGCGGCGTCGATGCGGTTGATCAAGTCATCGATGATCGGGCTCGTCGAAAATGGGACGAACCGAACCGGAGCGCCAAAGGTAATTTGATCGCCAAACACCGTCGGCCGCCGCAACAGCAGTGTCACACGCGGGGGATTCATGTACGGCGAATAGCTGACGTTCTTGATATCACTAAGGGCGACTTGCTGCTCTTGACCTCGATTCTTGACCAAAAGGGAATCGCCATCGTCCCAAACCTCGTCGACCAAATCGAATATCAGCTTTTTCATGATGAAAAAGCCAATGATCGCCATGATCGCCGGGACAAGCAGGAACGGGATTGAGAACGCAGCATCCGGGCGCGGCCCAGCGAACAATGGAATGGCTATGAACAGAGCCAAAAATCCAAACCACATCACCGGGACGATACGCTTGTTGAACTGTGTTGCTTTCGACGAAATGCGTCGCATGCGGCGTCCGCCCAGCTATTCCGCCGCTGTTCTTGCCCCATGACCGTAACGGCGCTCGATGTAATCGATCACCATTTTCTGGAAATCCGCCGAGACCGTCGGACCGCGCAGCGTCGCGGCCTTCTTGCCGTCGATGAAGACCGGCGCGGTCGGCTGCTCGCCGGTACCCGGCAGCGAAATGCCGATGTCGGCATGCTTTGACTCGCCCGGGCCGTTGACGATGCAGCCCATCACCGCGACGTTGAGGCCTTCGACGCCCGGGTAGCGTTTCTTCCATTCCGGCATCGACTCGCGAATGAAGCCTTGGATGCTTGCTGCCAGTTCCTGGAACGTCGTCGACGTGGTGCGGCCGCAGCCCGGGCAGGCGGCGACCAGCGGCACGAAGGTCCGCAATCCAATGGTCTGCAGCAGTTCCTGCGCGACTTTGACTTCGAGCGTTCGGTCGCCATTTGGCTCCGGCGTGAGCGAAATACGGATGGTGTCGCCGATACCCTGTTGCAGCAGCACGCCCATCGCGGCCGAAGAAGCGACAACGCCTTTCGTTCCCATGCCGGCCTCGGTCAAGCCGAGATGCAGCGCGTAATCGGAACGCCGCGCCAGTTCGCCATAGACGCCGATCAGATCCTGCACGGCCGAGACTTTGGCCGACAGGATGATGCGATTCTTCGGCAAGCCGATCTCTTCGGCGCGCTGTGCCGACAGCAAAGCTGATTGCACCATGGCCTCGCGCGTCACGTCGCGGGCATCGACCGGGCGATTTGACTTGGCGTTCTCGTCCATCAGGTGCGTCAGTAGTTCCTGATCGAGCGAGCCCCAGTTGGCGCCGATGCGCACCGGCTTGTTGTATTTGATCGCGGTCTCGACGATGGCGCCGAACTGGCGATCCTTCTTCTCTTTGAAGCCGACGTTGCCGGGATTGATGCGATACTTGTCGAGCGCTTCGGCGCAGGCGGGGTAATCGGCCAGGAGCTTGTGGCCGATGTAGTGGAAGTCGCCGACGATCGGGACATCCACCTGCTGCTTCAGCAAGCGCTCCTTGATATGCGGCACCGCGGCTGCGGCTTCGTCGCGATCGACGGTGATGCGGACGATCTCGGACCCTGCCCGGGCCAGGGCTGCGACCTGCCTGGTGGTGGCGTCGACATCGGCCGTATCGGTGTTGGTCATCGACTGGACGACGATCGGCGCCCCGCCGCCGACAGTCACCTTGCCGACGCGAACGCCGACAGTGCCGTGTCTTGCCGCAGGGCCGGAAAATTCCATCATGTATTCAATCCCTTAGCCGGAGCGCTCTGCTCTCGGCCCGAAAGCGCGAACCGTGTTACTGCAACGATATAGCCCCGCCGTGACGCTTTGACGAGGCGCCGCGCCGCGCTTCGGCAGGCAATAATGGAAGCATGCCTAAGCCAGGGGCCGCACAGCTTTATGGCGACATCCTGGAGAGACAAACGCACAGCAGCAGTCCAGGTCTGCCGGAACGTTCAGGATCCTGTCATGCCGGGCAATTCACCAGGATCAGGCCGCCGACCACGAGAATCGCGGCTACAACAAAGGGCGTGGTGAGCGGTTCGTTCAACACCAGATGCCCGGCAGTCATGCCGCAGAGCGGCGCCAGAAAGGTGAAGACCGAGAGACGGGCGGCCGAATAACGCACGATCAGCCAGAACCACACCACGAAGGTGACGCTGACGACCCAAAGCGTTTGGTATGCGAATGCGCCGAGCGCCAGCGCGGACGGCATCGCGTCGACGTGCTCGCCGAACACCAGCGCGCCGATGCCGAGCAACGGCACCGAAATGACGAGCTGGTACAACAGTGTCTTCTCCGGGCTGATGCGGCCGAGCGGACTTGTTTTGATGAGTAAAGTGGTTGCCGCCCAGGCGAGCGCAGCGCCAACCAGCATCAGATCGCCGAGGATCTGGTGCGGGTCGCTGACCGGCCCTGGAATGCCGAAGGCGATGACGATCCCGGCGAATGACAGCAACAGGCCGATCCACTGCCACACATGAAAACGATCGCCAGGAATAAGCCAGCGTGATCCGATGACGACAAAGAACGGCGCCAGATAGAGGAACAGCGTCCCGCGTGTCACCGTTGTCCACGCCAGACCGCGATAGATCAACAAAAACTCGAATGCGAACAGAACACCGGCGAAAACCCCGGCCGCGAGCGTGCCGTCACGCTTGAACAATGCGATGCCGCGCAACTGGCACCAGGCAGTGATCAGGATCGCGGCGAATAATGAGCGCGTGGCGGATTGAATCAACGGCGGAATATCGTGGATAGCCACTTTGATGGCGACGTTGTTGAAACCCCAGCTGACGCAGAGCCCGAGTGTAACGGCAATTGCCACAGCATCGAGCGGGCGTGACGAAGGGGAGGGCGGCATTTCCGGGCGTTTTCTTTTGCGTCACGTCCAGCTTTGCGAGGGACTATCGACGCTCGCGGCAATGCGCGCAAATACCGACGATCTCGATCAACGGATTCTTGGGGGCAAAACCGGCCGCGCGCGACGCTGCCTTGAGGGCTTCGGCGACAGCTCCGCCCGGAACTTCGCCGACGGCGCCGCAGCGTTCGCAGATCAGAAACACTACAAGATCCCCGCCCGAGTGATTGTGACCGCAGGCCACGAATGCGTTGCGGCTCTCGATGCGGTGGACCAGTCCGTTCTCACGCAGGAAATCGAGCGCGCGATAAACCGTGATCGGCGCCGGGCGCCGCTTTCTGCTGGCCATCCGGTCGATGATCTCATAGGCGCCGAGCGGGTTGTGGCTCGCAAGCAGAGTCTCCAGCACCTGCCGGCGGATTGGAGTCAGGCGCTGCGATCGCGCCGCGCATTGCGCCTCCGCGTAGGCCAGTGCATCGCTCGCGCATCGCGCGTGATCGTGATTGGGCGCAGGAAAGATTGCGCGCGGCATTACCCTTCCTTCGTTCTTGCCGTCAGCGGGGTCGTTGCCCCGCAGTGTAGCGACTCTCGGCGGGTCGCGAAAACGTGACGCCGCGTTCGACTTTTATGTTGCATTGCAGCAAATGTGGCAGCACAGTCCGCCCGGCCATCAAGCTTCGCGGCAAACGCTGCTGAATTACCCTGTTTCTCGCCAAGACTCAGCCACCAATTGGGGTTCGCCATGCTGAAAGGGAAATCTGCGCTGGTCACCGGCTCGACGTCGGGGATCGGTTTGGCCATCGCCCGCGCGCTCGCCGCCCAGGGCGCCAACGTCACCATCAATGGATTTGGCGATAAGGCCGCGATCGAAAAGGAGCGCGGCGGCATCGAGAAGGAATTCGGCGTCAAGGCAGCGTATTCGGCCGCCGATATGACGAAGCCGGATGAGATTGCCGACATGGTGCACACCGCCGAGAAGACTTTCGGCAGCCTCGATGTGCTGGTGAACAACGCCGGTATCCAGTTTGTGTCGCCGATCGAGGACTTCCCGGTCGAGAAATGGAATCAGATCATCGCCATCAACCTGTCGGCGGCATTTCATGCGGTGCGCGCTGCGGTACCAGGCATGAAGGCGCGCAAATGGGGACGGATCATCAGCACGGCGTCGGCGCATTCGCTGGTCGCTTCCCCGTTCAAGGTTGCGTACGTGTCGGCGAAGCACGGGATTGTTGGTCTCACCAAGACGGTCGCCCTCGAGGTCGCCACCTTCGGCATCACGTGCAATTGCATCAGCCCCGGCTATGTGTGGACGCCGCTGGTCGAGAAGCAGATTCCCGACACCATGAAGGCGCGAGGTCTGACCGAGGAGCAGGTCAAACGCGATGTGCTGCTCGCCGCGCAGCCGACCAAAGAGTTCGTGACCGTCGACGAAGTTGCCAGCCTCGTGGTCTATCTCTGCTCCGATGCGGCAAAAGCCATCACAGGCGCCAATCTATCGATCGACGGCGGCTGGACGGCTGAGTGATCGGCGCGCCTCGGCCGCATGAAAAATCCGTTCACGTCCTTCCTGGCGGGCCGCGCGACCGAACAGAAAAGTTCGGTAACGGTCAAGCGCATCAATCTGGCGCTGCAAGGCGGTGGTGCGCATGGTGCATTCACCTGGGGCGTGCTCGATCATCTTCTGAGTGACGAACGAATCGCGGTCGAGGGCATTTCGGGCACATCGGCCGGAGCGGTCAACGCGGTGATGCTGGCCGATGGACTTGCGCGCGGCGGACGCGAGGAAGCGCAGAAGCGGCTCGCCGATTTTTGGCGGGCGGTGTCGAGCACCGGCAACCTGCCCAGCCTGCAGCGTAACGTCATGGAGCGGCTGCTGTCTTTCACGCCGATCGAAGGTACGCCCGTGCAGGCCTGGTTCGATGCGCTGGCCCACTACTTTTCGCCATACGACGTCAATCCGCTTAATATCAATCCGCTGAAGGATTTGTTCGAACGCTTCGTCGATTTTGCCGCGCTTCGCGCCTGTCCCGATCTTCACATTTTCATTTCAGCGACCAATGTGCAAACCGGCCGGGTGCGGATTTTTTCGCGCGAGAAAATTACCGCGGACGCCGTCATGGCGTCGGCTTGCCTACCGCTGTTGTTCCGCGCCGTTGAGATCGATGGTGTGCCGTATTGGGATGGCGGTTATCTGGGCAATCCGGTGATTTTTCCGTTCTTTCGCACGACGAGCACCGAAGACGTGCTGGTCGTTCAGATCAATCCGCTGGTGCGGCAGGCAACGCCGATGTCGTCGAGCGAGATCATGAATCGCATCAACGAAATCACGTTCAATTCGTCGTTGATCGACGAATACCGCGCCATTGATTTCGTGACGCGCCTGATCGATCAGGGCAAGCTGCCGCGCGGCATCGGGCCTGGCGAATACCGGCGCATCAATGTCCACCGCGTGGTGCTCGATCGCTTCGGCACGCGTGTCGATGCGTCAAGCAAGCTTTCCACCGATTACGATTTTTTCGAAATGCTGCGCGTCAGCGGCAGGCGCGCAGCGCGACGTTTCCTCGACGAGCATTTCGACGATATCGGCGTGAAGAGTACCGTCGATCTGCGAGCGGAAGCGCAGGCGGAGTGGGCGTGATACCCTCGTGCCGATGAGTGACCCTGCCCCGCTCCTTGTGGCCGAATTTGGCGCAACCCGGCTCGAAGTCTGCGTCGCCGACATCACGACGCTCACAGTTGACGCGATCGTCAATGCCGCCAACCGCAGCCTGCTCGGTGGCGGCGGCGTCGATGGCGCCATTCATCGCGCCGCAGGGCCGGAGCTCTTGGCTGAATGCGAAGGTCTCGGCGGGTGCGCGACCGGCTCTGCCAAGATCTCGCGCGCCTATCGGCTGCCGGCAAAGCACGTCATTCACGCTGTCGGTCCGGTATGGAGCGGCGGCGGGGAGCGCGAAGAGGAGTTGCTGGCGTGCTGCTATCGGACGGCGCTCGACCTGGCAGCGACGCACCGCCTCGGGTCCCTCGCCTTCCCGGCAATCTCCACCGGTGTCTACCGCTTTCCGCCAGACCGTGCGGCGCGAATTGCCGTCGGAACGGTTGCGTCGGAGCTTGCGGCCTCACCACGCGGCATTACGCGCGTGGTGTTTTGCTGCTTCGCACAAAACGCCGCGGACCACCACACGAGCGCTTTTGCCGATCTGGGCTTAGCCTAGCAGCCCCTGAACCGAATTCTGCAATGCAACATTTGCATGGACAAATCCATAAGCTTGCTTATATTATGCAACGTTGATTTGAGCCACCATACTGCTGGAGAAAGCCGTGCTCCCGCGCACAATAAATCGAGAATTCGCTTTTACCCTCAATGATGTAGCCAGAATGCTGCGGACCTATGCAGATCAGAAGGCGGCGCAATTCGGGATCACGCGGGCCCAGTGGGCTGTGTTGGTGCGCTTGGACCGATCTCAGGGCCTCAAGCAATCCGAATTGGCCGAGATGTTGGACCTGCAACCGATCTCGCTGACCCGGCTGCTCGACAAGCTCGCCGAATGCGGATTGATCGAGCGTCGGGCCGACCCAATCGATCGCCGCGCCAAGCGGCTGTTCCTCACGCCGGCTGCCCACCCGCTCATCGAGAAGCTTGGTGACCTGGGCGAAGACCTGATGGCGACGGCGCTGCGCGGCGTCGCGCCGGAAAGCGTCGAGCAGATGGTCGAGTACCTTGACGTCGTGAAAGAGAATTTGCGTCAGGCGATCCAACATCGCACCGCCGGCCATGCGGCCGAAGCGCGACAGTTGGAAGGTCAACATCATGGCTGAAGCGCTGCGCAAATCCGTGCCGCCCGAAAGGGCGGAGATCGCCGAGGCGCAGGAGGCGCCGCGGACGATCCCTCTCGTCTCGCCGGCCGAGAAGCAATCGCTGAAGGACGGCGCCACAAACAAAGACGTGCCCAGGATTAAGCGCCGCAATTGGACCCGATGGGGCCTCTTCGCGCTGCTGCCGCTTGTCCTGCTGATCGGCGGTTATTGGTATGTCACTGGTGGACGGATCATGTCGACCGACGACGCCTACGTCGAAGCCCAGAAGGTCGGCATCTCGACCGATGTTGCGGGGATCGTCAAAGACGTCGATGTGGCCGAGAACCAGCGCGTGGCAGCCGGTCAAGTGCTTTATCGTTTGGATCCTCAGCAGTTTCAGATCGCGCTCGACAACGCCAAGGCTAATCTTGCGCAAATCGCGCTGATGATCGAATCGATGAAGAAGGATTATCAGCGGATGTTGAGCGATATCGCCGCCCAGGAGGCGGTGGTCGAATTCGATCGGACCATGTTTAACAGCGATTCGATGTTGCTGCGAACTCACACCGTTTCGCAGGCCGTTTTCGACCAGGCGAAGGCCACCCTCGGCAACGACAGGAACAAGCTAGAATTGTTACGCCAGCAGGCGCAGGTCCAGCTCGCGAAGCTCGGCGGCAATCCGGATATCGTCGTCGCTCAGCACCCACAGTATCGCGAGGCCAACGCCAAGGTCGACGAGGCCCAGCGGCAACTCGACGACACCATCGTCAAAGCGCCGTTCGCCGGGATCGTCACCGGCGTCCCCTCGATCGCGCGCGGAAAATATCTCGCGGCTTCAGCCACGGCGTTCTTTCTCGTTGACACTGACCACGTCTGGATCGAGGCCCAGCCGAAGGAAACTGAACTCACATACGTGCGGCCGGGCCAGCCGGTCACGGTAGCCGTCGATACCTATCCGGGGCGCACATGGCGCGGGACGGTCGAGAGCGTGAGTCCCGCGGCCGCGCAGGAGTTTTCGTTGCTGCCGGCGCAAAATACCAGTGGCAACTGGGTCAAGGTCGTGCAGCGCGTACCGATGCGCATCCGCGTCGATACCAGCGACAAATCGCTGCCGCCGCTCGCCGCCGGGATGAGCGTCGAAGTCGACATCGATACGGGTCACCCGCGCGGCTTTCCGCATTTCTGGTAATCCTGGTTCGGCGCCTGCCTTATGGCTTCAGAGAACAAAGCGGAGATCGGTGGTCATCGCGGGGCAATCAGCCTCTGTCTTACCCTTGCCACCCTGATGCAGGCGCTCGATACCACGATCGCCAACGTCTCGTTGCCTTACATGCAGGGCAACATGTCGGCGAGCTACGAGGAGATCGAGTGGGTCCTCACCTCCTACATAGTCGCCGCCGCGATTATGACCCCGCCGACCGGATTCTTGGCGGGAAAATTCGGCATCAAACGGTTGTTCCTCGTCTCGGTTGGCGGGTTCACCGTGGCCTCGGTGCTGTGCGGCATGGCACAATCGCTGACGCAGATCGTGCTGTTCCGCGTCATGCAGGGCGCCTTCGGTGCGGCGCTGGTTCCGATTTCGCAATCCTTGCTATTCGCGATTTATCCGCGCGAACGTCAGGGCTTTGCCATGGCGATGTTCGGCATCGGAGTCATGATCGGTCCGGTGCTCGGTCCGGTGCTCGGCGGCTGGCTGACCGAAAACTATTCATGGCGCTTCGTGTTCTACATCAACCTGCCGATCGGCATTCTCGATTTTATCGGCATTCTCATCTTTCTACCGGAGCCGCGGCGCGATCCGGTCGGCAAGCTTGACTGGTTTGGCTTCGGCACCCTGAGCATTACGCTCGCGGCACTGCAGATCATGCTCGATCGCGGTCAGGAAAAAGACTGGTTCACCTCGGGCGAGATCATCATTGAGGCCATTATTGCGGCTTCCGCGTTCTATCTGTTCATCGTTCACACCTTCACCGCCGAACGACCGTTCGTGCGACCGTCGATGTTTCGCGACCGCAACTTTGCCACCGGAATGATCTTCATCGTCATCGTTGGTCTTACCTATTACGCCTCGATGGCACTACAGCCGCCCTATTTGCAGCAGCTGATGAATTATCCGGTCGTTTCCGCCGGCATCATCATGGGTCCGCGCGGCGTCGGCACCATGGTTTCAATGCTGATCGTCGGCCGTCTTGTCGGCCGCGCCGACACCCGCGTGCTGCTTGCCATCGGACTCCTGCTCACCGCCTGGGCATACTATGCGATGACCGGATGGACGCCGAATGTTTCGCAGGCGTCGATCATCGGGGTCACCATGGTTCAGGGCTTTGGCCTTGGCTTTCTGTTCGTGCCGCTCAGCGCGGCGACGTTGTCGACCCTGCCCCTGGCAGAGCGAACCGAAGGGGCTGGCCTCTACAGCCTATTCCGCAATATCGGCTCCAGCATCGGGATTTCGGTCGTCAGCGCACTGCTGGTGCGCAACACGCAAATCAATCATGCCGCTATTGGAGCGAACGTCACCGCGGTGAACCGCGCTTTTGACAACCCCGACGTTGCGCATTTCTGGAGCCCTTTCACGGCCGCGGGCCGCGCCGCACTCGATGCCGTGATCACCCAGCAGGCGCAGATCATCGCCTATATTGACGATTACAAGCTGTTGATGATTGCAACTCTTTCGGTGCTGCCGCTGCTGGTCATATTTACGACCCCGCGGGCCAAAGGTGGACCGCCCGTCGCCGTCGCCGATTAAAAACGCGAGCGGCACCGGTGCGCCGCTCGCGTTTGCCTGAGACGGTCGAGCGGCTGCAGGCCGCTCGAATAGTTGATTATTCCGCCGCGTCACCTGCCGCGACTTCGCGCGGCTGTTCGCCTTCGGACTTTTGCTTGCCCTCGAGGTCTTCGCCGGTCTGCTGGTCGACGACCTTCATCGACAGGCGCACCTTGCCGCGCTCATCGAAGCCGAGCAACTTGACCTTCACCTTGTCGCCTTCCTTGACGACATCGGAGGTCTTCTGCACGCGCCGCGACGCAAGCTGGCTGATATGCACGAGGCCGTCCTTTGCGCCGAAGAAATTCACAAAGGCGCCGAAGTCCATCACCTTGACGACCGTGCCCTCGTAGACGTGGCCGATTTCGGGTTCCGAAGCGATCGACTTGATCCAGTTGATCGCCGCCTTGATCGAACTCACCGTTTGCCGAGGCGACCTTCACCGAGCCGTCGTCCTCGATGTTGATTTTGGCGCCGGTCTTCTCGACGATCTCGCGGATCACCTTGCCGCCGGAGCCGATCACTTCGCGGATCTTGTCGACGGGGATCTTGAACGAACTCGATCCGCGGCGCATGCTCGCCGAGCTCGGCGCGATGCTGCGTGATCGCCTTGGCCATCTCTCCGAGGATATGCAGACGGCCGTCCTTGGCCTGGGCCAAGGCGACCTTCATGATCTCCTCGGTGATGCCGGCGATCTTGATGTCCATCTGCAGCGAGGTGACGCCGTTTTCCGTGCCGGCCACCTTGAAGTCCATATCGCCGAGATGATCCTCGTCGCCGAGAATGTCGGACAGCACGGCGTAGCGCTTGTCTTCAAGAATCAAGCCCATGGCGATGCCGGCCGTCGGCCGCTTGAGCGGCACGCCGGCATCCATCAGCGCCAGCGAAGAGCCGCACACCGTCGCCATCGACGACGAGCCGTTCGACTCCGTGATCTCGGAGACGATGCGGATGGTGTAGGGGAACTCGTCTTTTGACGGCAGCATCGGATGGATCGCCCGCCAGGCGAGCTTGCCGTGGCCGATCTCGCGGCGTCCCGGCGCGCCCATGCGGCCGGTTTCGCCCACCGAGTAAGGGGGGAAGTTGTAGTGCAGCAGGAACGTCTCTTTGTATGTTCCTTGCAGCGCGTCGATGAACTGCTCGTCCTCGGCGGTGCCGAGCGTGGCGACCACCAGGGCCTGGGTTTCGCCGCGGGTGAATAACGCCGAGCCATGGGTGCGCGGCAGCACGCCGACTTCGGGGACGATCTGGCGGACGGTCTTGACATCGCGGCCGTCGATGCGTTTGCCGGTGTCCAGGATATTCCAGCGCACAATTTTGGCTTCAAGTTCCTTGAACACTGCCGCGACCTGAAGCTTGTCGTGTTTCGGCTCGGCGCCTTCCGGGAAGAAATGCGCCATCACCTTCTGCTTCATTGCGGCGACGGCGTCCTGGCGATCCTGTTTTTTGACGATCGCGTACGCCTTGCGCAGGTCCTGCTCGGCCAGCCCGAGGATTTCCTGCTCGAGCGCCTTGTTGTCGGGGACGACAAGTTCGCGCGGCTCCTTGGCGGCTTTCTCGGCGAGCTGGATAATCGCCCGGATCACCGGCTGGAAATGCCGGTGACCGAACATCACGGCGCCGAGCATGATCTCTTCGGATAGCTCCTTGGCTTCCGATTCCACCATCATCACGGCATCCTGGGTGCCGGCGATGACAAGATCGAGCTGACTCTCGGTCATCTCGTCGATCTGCGGGTTGAGCACGTATTCGTTGTTGATGAAGCCGACGCGCGCAGCGCCGATTGGCCCCATGAATGGCGCGCCCGATAGCGTCAGCGCCGCCGACGACGCGACCATGGCGACGATGTCCGGATCGTTCTCCTGATCGTGCGACAGCACCGTCACAGTGACCTGGGTGTCGCAGCGCCAGCCGTCGGCGAACAATGGTCGGATCGGTCGGTCGATCAGGCGCGAAGTCAGCGTGTCCTTTTCTGTCGGGCCGCGCTCGCGCTTGAAATAGCCGCCGGGAATTCGGCCGGCCGCATAATATTTCTCGGTGTAATTGACGGTGAGTGGAAGGAAATCGATTCCTTCTTTCGGTTGTTTGGCGGCCACAACAGCCGCGAGTACGGTGGTCTCGCCGTAGGTCGCGAGGACCGCGCCGTCGGCCTGACGAGCGATTCTCCCGGTCTCTAACGTGAGCGGTCGGCCACCCCAGTCAAGTTGCACTTTGTGTGTAGCGAACATATCGATTTTCTCTCATGGTTTTCGGACGAGCGCGAAGGCCATGAGCAAGACGGCGAGAAGCTGCCGTTCGCAAGAAACGTGCGAATCCAAACAGCGTCCAGCGATCCTGCCATGGCCATCGGGCCTTCCGGTGATGTGCGCGGGCACCTGCCCGACGCTCTAACAGGCAGCTTTGCTGCCGTACAAACGGCGGACGCACCGTGCGTCCCGCCGCAAAAACGCGCGGGGCGTCCCGCGCGCGAACCTGTCAACGGCGGATACCCAGCCGTTCAATGAGTTCCTTGTATCGCCCCTCGTTGGTGCGATTCAGATAGTCCAGAATCTGGCGACGCTGCGACACGAGCTTGAGCAGCCCGCGCCGCGAGTGGTTGTCCTTGCCGTGGCTTTTGAAGTGCTCGGTAAGATTGTTGATGCGCTCCGAAAGAAGCGCCACCTGAACTTCGGGCGAACCGGTGTCGCCGGTCTTCACCGCATACGACTTGATAACCTCCGCCTTACGCGCGGTCGTAATCGACATCGTCATTTACCTTTCTGCCGGCTCGACCAACGATACCGGTCAAATTGAACACGCGTCTGGGGACGATCTCGCCACGGTCGACTTCGGCGATGGCTAAGATTTGACCACCGCACGTCACCTGAACCATGCCGCGGAAGATGGAAGCGTCCCGTCCGCGCAATAAAACGGCTTGGCCCCTCTGGAGCCTTGCCGCATCTGCCGGGCTGACGGCCAGCGCCGGGATGTCGTCCAGCGCGGTCTCGATCGGCAGGAGCACGTCGGCGAGGTTTTGGTTCCGCTCGCCGCCGGCGGCTCTATGGCACAAAGCCTCAAGCCGTTCCAGCGAAATCATGTCCGCCTCGCCGAACGGTCCGACCCGGCTGCGGCGCAGCGCCGAGACGTGGCCCAAGGCCCCGAGCGCCCTGCCGAGGTCGCGGGCCAGTGAGCGCACATAGGTCCCCTTGCCGCACTCGGCCGCAAGGACGGCATGGTCTGCATCGGGCATTTCGATGAGGTCCAGCCGGTAAATTTCGACTGCCCGGGCCTTGAGTTCGACGATCTCGCCTTCACGGGCGAGATCGTAAGCTCGCTCGCCTTCGATTTTGATGGCGGAAAAACGGGGCGGAATCTGCTCGATCGTGCCCGTAAACTGGGGCAGCAGGGCGCGAATCGCATCCGCATCGGGGCGTAACGCGCTGGTGTCTGCAACGCGGCCTTCGGCGTCGTCGGTATCGCGCTCCTCGCCCCAGCGGATGGTAAACAGATAGTTTTTGCGGCCATCGACGACGAACGGCACAGTCTTGGTGGCCTCGCCAAGTGCGATCGGCAGCGAACCCGACGCCAGCGGATCGAGCGTGCCGGCGTGCCCGACGCGCCTGGCCTCGAACAGCCGCTTGATCACCGAGACCGCGTAGGTCGAGGTCATCCCGATCGGTTTGTCGAGAACGATCCAGCCGTGAACGTCGCGCTTCTTGCGCTTGATCGCGGCCGGTTTGCCATCGGTCGCGCGATCGGGCGGGTGAGCATCGGACTGAGATGCGTCCCCGGCGTCTGCAGCAGGCATCACGTTACTCGTCATCGTTGTCACCTGAGTCGCTATCCTGCGTCAGGTCGCGCTGGACTACAGGCGTTCGCAAAAGCTTCTCGATCCGTTCCGCTTCGCCGAATCGTTCGTCGAGGCGGAATCGAATCTCGGGAGCAAATTTTAGGTTAACGCGATGGGCGATCTCGCCGCGCACGTATCTTTTGTTGCGTTCGAGCGCGCCCAGCACTTCTTTTTCGTCGCGGCCGCCGAGCGGCATCACGTAGATGGTGGCGAGCCGCAGATCGGGACTCATGCGCACCTCCGGCACCGTGATCATGTGCGTTTCAACAACCGGATCGTGAATGTCGCCCCGCGACAGCATGGCGGCAAGTTCGTGCCGGATCAGTTCGCCGACGCGCAGCTGGCGCTGCGAGCCGCCCGTGTCATGATCGCGATGGTGTTGGTGCCGAGCCATTTTATATTTTGTCAGGCCCGGGCTTGAACCGGGCATCCATCTATTCTCGTGACGATCGATTTGGCTGCATGGTTTGCCCGACCTTCGCCGCGCAGGCGCGGCCAGCCCGGCAATGACGGCTAGAGCGTCCGCTGGACGCTCTCTACGCGATAGCACTCGATAACGTCGCCGACCTTCATATCCTGATAGTTCTCGAATGCCATGCCGCATTCCTGCCCGGCGAGGACTTCGCGCGCATCGTCCTTGAAACGCTTGAGCTGCGACAGCTTGCCTTGATGAACGACGACGCTGTCGCGAATGAGCCGAACATTCGCACCGCGCTCGACGGTGCCATCGGTGACGCGGCAGCCGGCGACGTTGCCAACCTTGGAAACCTTGAAGACTTCCAGAATCGTGGCATTGCCCAACATGGTTTCGCGCAGCGTCGGCGCGAGCATGCCGGACATCGCCTTTTTAACGTCGTCGACCAGGCCGTAGATAATATCGTAGTAGCGGATTTCGATGCCGGCCGCTTCGGCCGCTTCACGCGCTTCCTTATGGGCGCGAACATTGAAGCCAATGATGACGGCGCTCGACGCTTCCGCCAACGTCACGTCGGATTCGGTGATCGCGCCGACGCCTGAGAACAGTATTCGCGCGGCGACTTCGTCGGTCGAGAGCTTATCCAGTGCGCCGACAATCGCCTCGACCGAACCTTGCACGTCGCCCTTGATGATGAGCGGAAATTCCTTGCGCCCGGCGGTCTTGAGCTGATTTCATCATCTGCTCGAGCGAGCCGCGCATGCCGGTCTGCCGCGCCGCCGCCTTTTCGCGCTTTTGCCGCTCGCGATAAGCGGTGATCTCACGCGCACGCGCCTCGTTGTCGACGACGGCGAGGCGATCGCCCGCTTCCGGCGTGCCGTTGAAGCCCAGAATCTCGACAGGCATCGAAGGTCCGGCCGCAACGACCGAATGGCCGGTATCGGACATCAGCGCGCGTACGCGGCCCCACTCGGCGCCCGCAACAACGATATCGCCCGGCTTGAGCGTGCCGCGCTGAACCAGAACGGTCGCTACCGGTCCGCGGCCGCGGTCGAGCCGCGCTTCGACAACGGTGCCTTCGGCCGCACGGTTTGGGTTGGCCTTGAGCTGAAGAACTTCGGACTGCAGCGCAATGACGTCGAGGAGCCTGTCGAGGTTGGTCCTTTCCTTGGCCGAAACATCGACTTCGAGAACGTCGCCGCCGAGAGATTTCGACCTGGATCTCGTGCTGCAGCAGTTCGGTGCGCACGCGCTCCGGCTTGGCGTCGGGCCGGTCGATCTTGTTGATAGCGACGATGATCGGCACATTCGCCGCCTTGGCGTGCTGAATGGCTTCGACCGTTTGCGGCATGACGCCGTCGTCGGCCGCAACCACCAGCACGACGATGTCGGTGATCTTGGCGCCACGTGCGCGCATCGCGGTGAACGCCGCATGACCCGGCGTGTCGATGAAGGTGATGCGGCCGCCCGAAGGCGAGGTGACCTGATAGGCGCCGATGTGCTGGGTGATGCCTCCGGCCTCACCCGCTGCAACTTCGGTCGAACGGATGGCGTCAAGCAGCGACGTTTTGCCGTGATCGACGTGACCCATGATGGTGACGACGGGCGCGCGCGGCAGCAGGTTCTCCGGCTCATCCGGAGCGTCGAACATGCCTTCTTCGACGTCAGCCTCGGACACGCGGCGGACGGTATGGCCGAGCTCTTCGGCGATGAGCTGGGCCGTATCGGCGTCGATCGTGTCCGTGCTGGTGGCCATGTGGCCCTGCTTCATGAGCAGGCGCACAACATCGACCGAGCGTTCGGACATGCGATTGGCCAATTCCTGAATGGTGATCGTTTCCGGAATTGTGACCTCGCGCGTGATTTTCTCCTTGGGCTCGGCGTCACGAAGTCCGCTGCGCCGCCGTTCGCGCCGGCGGAACGCGGCGTCGGATCGTTCGCGCACCTCGTCGGCGGAAAAGGCCGTAACAACGGTCAACCGGCCGCGGCGCTTTTCGGCGCTAACGCGTTGCGGCTTGGGTGCCGGAGCAGGGCGTACGACGGCGCCGCCGGGCCCGCGGCGCGGGCGCGGCGCTTCCTCTTCCTCTTCCTGATTGACGCGCGGGGCGCTCGGCTTTGCGACGACTGCCGCCTCGGCGCCGAAACGCTTGTTGGCGACCTCGGTCGCCTTCTGTTTCGTCTTGTCTTCGTGCGCGCGGCGCTCCGCCTCGTGCACTTTGCGCACTTCCGCCTCGCGGCGCTCTTTTTCTTCGGCTACTTTTTTAACGCGCAGACTCTCGGCTTCCACCTCGGCGCGCTTGCGCTCTTCAACCTCGACCAGTTCGGCCTTGCCCAGCGCGCTGGCGCGGGCATTGATCTCCGCCGCAGTGAGGGGCCGCAGGACGACGCCCGGCTTCGCCTGAGAGGGAACAGCCGAGGGCGCCGGCTCCGCTGCCGGGGCTCTCGCTGCAGGCGTGAGCCGCTTCAGCGCTGCCGTGCGCTCCTGGACCGCGGCAGTATCCGGCTTGGTCTCGCCTGGCGCAGCGCCGCGTCGCTTCACTTTCTCGACGACGACGGCCTTGCTGCGGCCGTGGCTGAAGCTTTGGCGCACAACGCCTTGCTCGACGCCACCGCGCTTGAGCGTCAGCGTCTTGGTCGAGCTCACGCTCAGCTTTTCACCGGTATTCTTCGTCGTTTCAGTCATACGCATCCAATAGGTCGGTCGGCTCAGTGCGTCGCACCTTTGCCAGCCTGATTGCCACGATCGCCCGTGCCGCCGGTCCGATACCGTTGAAGGCGCCGCGAACGCGATAAAAAGGTGTCGCTCGCGGGCCCGGCGAGCAAGGCAGCGTGTATCACATTTGACCGGCCCAATGCCAAATCCAATTGCGCGGAGGTCAGGAATTCAATCACAGGGGGTGTTTCGGGGGCTCGGTCAACCCCTTGGTCACCTCTTTGCCGACGGGCGATGGCGTCGAGTTTGCGCACCCCGTCGCTGGCGGCCTCGACCGCGTGCACGAGTGCGATCACACATTCGTGCTCCAATGCGGTCGTCGCCTTGGCGAATCCTGCCGCCACCAGCCCGGACTTGCCCGCCATGGCCAAGGCGTCGAGGACAGCCTGGAGCAGGAGGCCCTCAGTCTGAGCCGCAAGATCGGCGGGCAGCCGGACATCACGCTTGAATCCGCGGGCAAAGGCCTTGCGCGAGATCGCGTCGGCCAAAGCTTCCTGCGTCGCCGTTACCCAGACGCCCCGACCCGGAAGGCGACATTTGAGATCCGGAACCGCCGCACCGTCCGGCCCGACGACAAAGCGGATCAGGTCTTCGACCGGCCGCACCGTCCGCGTGGCCACGCAAAGGCGCTCGCGGTTGCGGCTGTGTGGGCCGCCATCGAGTGCGCCGTCGTCGTCACGCTGCTGGACTTGAGCGGTCATGCGTTCCTACGGTTCGTCGATCCTTACGCTTCCGCCTCGGCAGCCGGCGTTTCTTCGGCCGGCGCCGGTGGCGTCAAATCGGCCTCAGTGATCCAGCCGGCTTTGAGCCGTGCCTGCATGATGATCGCTTCGGCTTCTTCGCGCGCGAGATCGAAGCCATCGAGAATGCCGGCTTGACGCACCGCCTCGCCATCCTTCCGTTCGGTCCAGCCCGACAGATCGTCGGTGGCGCAGCCGGCGAGATCCTCGACGGTCTTGATGTCGTTCTCGCCAAATTTCACCAGCATTGCGGTGGTGACGCCGGGCACGTCCTTGAGCGCGTCTTCAACCCCCAGCGCCTTGCGCTTTTCATCCAGCTCCGCCTCGATCTTAGCCAGGTGATCGCGCGCTCGCGTCTGCAGTTCGGTCGCGGTGTCCTCGTCGAAGCCTTCGATGCTGGCGATATCCTTCAAGTCGACCAGCGCCAGATCTTCGACTGAGTTGAAGCCCTCCGACGCCAGCAGTTGCCCGATCACCTCGTCGACGTTGAGTGCATCGATGAAGATGCGGGTGCGGTTTTCAAATTCGGCCTGGCGGCGCTCCGACTCCTCCTGCTCGGTGAGGATATCGATGTCCTTGCCGGTCAACTGCGAGGCGAGCCGCACGTTCTGGCCCCGCCGGCCGATAGCGAGCGAAAGCTGCTGATCGGGCACCACCACTTCGATGCGGTCGCGCTCCTCGTCGATCACGACCTTGCTGACTTCAGCGGGCGCGAGGGCGTTGACGACGAAAGTGGCAATTTCATTCGACCACGGAATGATGTCGATCTTCTCGCCCTGTAGCTCGTTGACGACCGCCTGCACGCGCGAGCCGCGCATGCCGACGCAGGCGCCGACTGGATCGACCGATGAATTGCGCGACACCACCGCGATCTTGGCGCGCGAGCCTGGATCGCGGGCCACCGCCTTCACTTCGACGATTTCGTCATAGATTTCAGGCACTTCCTGCGCGAATAGCTTGGCCATGAACTCCGGATGGGTACGCGACAGGAAGATTTGCGGCCCACGCTGTTCACGGCGCACGTCGTAGATGTAGGCCCGGATACGGTCGCCGTTACGGAACACTTCGCGCGGCAACATCTCATCGCGCCGAACGATCGCCTCGCCGCGGCCGAGATCGACCACCACGTTGCCGTATTCAACCCGCTTGACGACGCCGTTGACGACGTCGCCGATGCGATCCTTGAATTCATCATATTGTCGGTCGCGCTCGGCCTCGCGCACTTTCTGGACGATCACTTGCTTGGCCGATTGTGCGGCGATGCGGCCGAACGGCAGTGGCGGCAGCGGGTCGGCGATGGTGTCGCCGATCTGCGCGGCAGGATGGCGCCGGCGTGCGTCTTCCAGACTGATCTGAGTGGCGGGATTCTCGATGGTATCGACGACCAGCATGTGGCGCGACAGGTGAAGCTCACCGCTTTTCGCGTCGATCTCGGCGCGGACCTCGGTTTCGCTGCCGTAGCGCGAGCGCGCCGCCTTGGCGATCGCATCTTCCATCGCGGCGAGCACGATCTTGCGATCGATCGCCTTTTCGCGCGCCACCGCGTCGGCAATCTGCAACAGCTCGAGTTTATTGGCGCTTACCGTCGCCATCGTCACTCTCCATCGGGTTGAGTTGCGCGCTGGGCTTGCGCCAGGGCAGCGTTTTTGTGTTTGTGCCGGCGCGGCGATGCCCGTTCCCGGGCATCATGTGCGCCATTTGCTCGCTCGCCGTGCTTGCTCCGCCGCAGCGCTTCGGCGACCAGCTCATCGGTCAGGACAAGTCTTGCTTCCATCATATCGTCGATCCGCAGCAAAATTTCGGCAGACCCTGCCGGCGCATCGTTGTTGCGCAGCTTGATGCAATCGCCCTCCGTGCCGCGGAGTTCACCGCGAAACCGGCGGCGCCCCTCTATCGGGGCCGTCATTTCCACATGGGCGACGTGGCCGGCATAGCGGTCGAAATCCGATCGGCGCACCAGCGGCCGGTCGATGCCGGGGGATGAAATCTCCAGCCGATAGGCGCCTTCGATCGGGTCGGCAGCATCGAGGATCGGCGACAGCGCTCGCGACGTAGCCTCGCAATCCTCGATCGACATGGTGCCGTCCGGGCGCTCTGCCATGATCTGCACGGTGCAACCGGCCAATCCGGAAACACGCACCCGCACCAGCCGAAAACCGAGGCTGGCGATGACCGGCTCGGCAAGGGCGGCGACGCGCGCCGCGCGACCCGGCTCAATAATGAGCCGTTTCTCGTCGGCGAAGTTCGCGGGCCTATCGTCCATTAATGCGCGCCAATGATCCTGCAAACCCGTCCGCCACGTATGGCCGGCCTCAAGTAACAAAAAAGAGCGGGTCCCGGGGGAACCCACTCTCAAAACCGCTCGGATCAACCGACCGTTATGAGGTATCCATGACGGATGGGCCGAATATAGCGTTCCGTTGGCCGAACGCAAGAGCTGCGCGTGACAAGGCCTGCTCGTGACAAGGCCTGCGCGGGATCAGAAGACGCCAAGTGGTAACCAAGGCCTTCAGGGATCAGTAATCACTCGACAGTAATCAAATTGGCACAAGACCGTCAGATTGCCGACTACCCGCCAATGAACGCTGTCTTCCCGCTGATCCCGGAGCTCGAGCAGATCTTGCAGCGTGGGTCGCGGAACAAGCGCGCCGACGCGTTGCAGCGTATTACCACGCTCTTTCTTGATGGCGCCAGCACCTACACGGACGAACACGTCGACTTGTTTGATCGCGTTTTTGGCCTGCTTATCGAGGAGATCGAAACAAAGGCGCGGGCCCAGCTTTCGATCCATCTGGCGCCGGTTACGAACGCGCCCGTAAAGGTGCTGCGCACGCTTGCTCATGATGACGACATTGCGGTTGCGGGTCCTGTCCTGAAATTGGCGCCGCGTCTGGCCGAAACCGATCTCGTTGAAGTGGCAAAGAACAAAGGCCAAGCCCATCTCCATGCTATCTCGGCGCGCCGGGTGCTCGGCGAAGCGGTGACCGATGTGCTGGTCGGCCGGGGCGATCACGTCGTGGCGCGCCGCGTTGCCCAGAATTGCGATGCCCGGATTTCCGCAAGCGGTTTTTCGTGTTTGATCGAACGCGCCGCGGATGACGGTGTCCTGGCTGAAACAATCGGACGGCGGCCCGATATCCCCGCTCCGATGTTTCGTGAGCTGCTGACACGGGCGACCGCGGTCGTGCACGAGCGCTTGCTTGCCTTGGCGACACCGGAGCGGAAAGCCGAAATCGAAAATGTCCTGAACAAGGTTGCCGAAGAAGTCGGTGCGCGCGTCGGCCCGCGCGATTATCGCGCAGCTCAACGTGCCGTGCTGGGCTTGAGCCGCGCCGGTCGCATGGACGAGGCGGCTTTGGCAACGTTCTGTATCGACGGCAAATACGAGGAAGCGGTGGTTGCGCTGGCCGCGCTGGCCAAAGTACCGATCAATGTGGTCGATCGACTCATGGCCGGCGAGCGGCGCGATCCGGTCTTGATCTTGTGCAAGTCGGCCGGGCTCGCATGGCCGACCGTTCAGTCCGTTTTCGTCCTTCATCCGGACGGCAAGGCCGCATCAGGCCAGGGCCTCGCAGTGGCGTTCGCCAACTATGTGCGGCTGTCGTCTTCGACAGCACGGCGCGTGATCCGATTTTGGCAGCTCAAGCGGGCAAGCTGATGGCTGTCTCCCGGAAGCCGATCTTCACCTTCGGGATCGTACGCTAACGCCGGCGAAAGATCAGAAAGCACGAGGAGCGATCTTCGCGCGCGGCTTTGGCGTGGTAACGCGTCGGCGTGAAACCGGACCAAGCGTAGCGCCAATCATCGGCGCACTGTGCGGTCCACTCAAATTCCGCTGATCGCAACAAGCGTTGCAATGTCCAGGCAGCGTAGTCGGCCACATCGGTCACGAACCTAAACTGCCCGCCTGGGACCAGGATACGGGCCAGCCGCGCCACCATAGCGTCCTGGACGAAGCGTCGTTTCCAGTGACGGCGCTTCGGCCAGGGATCGGGATGAATGAGATCAACGCGGATCACCGACGCATCGGGAAGCCATTCGATCAAAGCGGCGGCATCGTCGAAATGCAGACGTATATTTTTGACATCGCCGGTCTCGATGGCGGCGAGCGCTTTGGCCATGCCGTTGATGAAGGGTTCCACCCCGATGATGCCAATGTCGGGCTGCGCGGTCGCCTGCGCTATCATCAACTCGCCGCCGCCAAAACCGATCTCGAGCGCAACGCCACTGAGCGCTGTAGGAAACAGCGCGCGAAGATCCGCTGGCGCCGTATGCGAAATGTCGATGGCAAGGCGCGGCAGCAGCGTCTCGATCAGATGCGCCTGCCGCGGGCGCAATTTGTGGCCCTTGCGGCGTCCGAAGAATGCCCGAGGCTCGTTGTGCGGTTCGGATTCCATCGATCGCATAGGCGCCTTGGGCGCCGGCATCCACGTCTTTCAGTCAAAGGACTATCAAAGACGCGCGTGGCCGGCACAAGGCCGGCCACGACGATAAGGCGATGAAAGGGTGTCGCTGATCAACGCACCGCGCGCCGCAGTGCGTCGGCGAGATCGGTGCGTTCCCAGGAAAAGCCGCCATCCTTGTCGGGAGCGCGGCCGAAATGGCCATAAGCCGCAGTGCGCTTGTAGATCGGCCGATTGAGCTTCAGCGCGCGGCGGATGGCGGTCGGTCGCAGCGGGAACAGCTCCTGCAGTGTCTTTGCCAGCTTTTTCTCGTCTGCTTTGCCAGTGCCGTGCGTATCGACGTAGAGCGACATCGGATCGGCAACGCCAATCGCGTATGCCACCTGAATGGTGCATTGGTCGGCGAGGCCCGCCGCGACCACGTTCTTCGCAAGGTAACGTGCCGCGTAAGCTGCCGAGCGGTCGACTTTCGTCGGGTCCTTGCCGGAGAAGGCGCCACCGCCGTGCGGGGCGTAGCCGCCGTAAGTGTCGACGATGATCTTGCGTCCGGTCAGGCCGCAGTCGCCGTCGGGGCCGCCGACGACGAAGTTACCCGTGGGGTTGACCAGAAAGTCGGAGTCTTTCTTCGGCATCCAGCCCTTGGGCAACGCGGATGCGACGGCGTCGCCGACCAGGTCCTTGACCATGCTGGGCGTATATTTCTTGCCGTTGCGGCTTTGGGCGTTGTGCTGCGTCGAGACGACGACCTTGGTGCAGCCAACGGGCTTGCCGTCCACATACTGCACCGTCACCTGGCTCTTGGCGTCCGGTTGCAGATCGAACAACTGTTTGGCGCGGCGCTTGTCCGACAGCACTTTGAGAATCTTGTGCGCAAAATAAATCGGCGCCGGCATGAACGAGTTTTTCTCGTAGACCTCGCTCTCCGTGCAGGCGTAGCCGAACATCATGCCCTGGTCGCCGGCGCCCTCATTCTCCTGGCCCTTTTTCTTTTTCGCATCGACGCCCATGGCAATGTCGGGCGACTGGCCGTGCAACAGCACTTCAACGTCGGCGCCGTGAAACGAAAAGCCGCTCTGATCGTAGCCGATGTCTTTGACCACCCCGCGGGCGATCTCTGTAATCAGCTCGCGATCCACCACCGCCGACCCGTTGATGCTGCGGAACAGCTGGCCGCGCCCCTCGCCGGCGATGACGATCTTATTGGTGGTGCAGAGTGTTTCGCAGCCGAGCCGGGTATTGACCAGGCTGTCGTCGGCGATGCCGAGCTTGACGTCCCGCTCAATGAAGGCGTCGAGGATCGCGTCCGATATCTGATCGCAAACCTTGTCCGGGTGTCCTTCCGACACGGATTCGCTGGTAAAAAGGTAATTTGTGCGTCCCACGAAACACTCCCTCCTCGACTGAGCGGCACGGCAGCCTTGGCGAAGGCCGCAACTGCGGTCAGCGCCAGCAATGCCAAGCGCTGTTGTTCGCAAGGTTGTTGCCGCGTCGTGCAGCCGCGGTCAAGATGTGGGCGAAAAGTGGGCGTCCGCAACGCGGGCGCCCAACGTGCAAGGCAGCCGAATTTACCGCTTCTCGCCCGCGGCAATTTGCTCGACGAGATCGACGATGCGCCGTCTCAGTTTGGAATCGTGGATGCGCATGAAAGACTTGGTGAGCGCCAATCCATCGGACGTGGCAAGGAAGTCCGAAACGTAAGCCGGCGATGGCGCCTCGCCCATGCCCTCATATCGTCCTGCCCCAGGCACATGCGGCGCGCCGTCGAAAAAGAATGAGACCGGGACCTGCAGGATGTTCGAGATTTGCTGCAGCCGGCTGGCACCGATGCGATTGGTGCCTTTCTCGTATTTTTGGACTTGTTGGAACGTGAGCCCCAGCGCGTCTCCGAGTTTCTCCTGACTCATCGATAGCATCATGCGGCGCATGCGCACTCGCGCGCCGACGTGCTTGTCGATCGGGTTAGGAGCCTTCTTTGCCACTATCATCATATTGGGACTTTCTGTGCCATCATTGTCATATAACGAACTCCTATGGGCCCTATATTTGCAGTAATGACATATTAGCGCAACCTTAAGGAAAACAACTCAGTTGAGTGATCTGTATATTCAACCATGGCTTCCCGATCCTGCGTGGACCGTTGTTAAGTGCGGCTGGCGCGGATTTGGCAAGATATAATGCGCGGCATGGTTGTGGAAATATCCCCAATAATACGCTGAAAATTTGCGCTATTTGCCACCAGAAGTGAAATAACAACTTCTGGTCAGCATCGGTTCTTTTTGCGTGTTAATTATGCTCAGATAAACCGGCGGTGAATTACGACGAGAAGTATCAGGCCGACCAAAATCGCCACGGGACCGTCGCCAGTTCTCGCATAAATCGGTGCGGAAATCGCACGCGGCAGGCGTGCATCGAGAACCCCCTCATTCCCCAATGGCAGAGAGCCGATAATTCGGCCCAAAGCGTCGACCATCGCGGAGATGCCGGTGTTAGCGGCACGCGCCAGCGGCAGACCCTCTTCGATGGCACGCACGCGGGCCTGCTGAAAATGCTGATACGGTCCGGTGCTGATGCCGAACCAGCCGTCATTGGTGACGTTGACGATCCAGCCGGCTCGCTCGCCCGGCGGTGCTACATCTCCCGGAAAGACGATCTCGTAACAGATGAGCGGAAGAGCCGATGGAGCGCCCGGAATGCGAAGCAGCCGCCTGCTGTCGCCGGAGAGAAAGCCACCCTGCTGTTTTGTTAATTCCTGAAGGCCGAGACGCTCCAGCAGACGCTCGAATGGCAAGTACTCGCCGAATGGAACGAGGTGAACCTTATCGTACAGCGCCAGGATCGAGCCGTCGTGATCGATCACGTAAATGGAGTTGTAGGCGTGCGGATCGGCCGGATTGAAATTTTCGGGCAGCCGCGTCGCTCCAGTGATCAGCACCGTGCCTGGTGACAACAATTTGGCGATTTGCGCCAGCGCCTCAGGATTGCGCGTGAGAATGAATGGAAACGGCGATTTAGGCCAGATCAGATGCGTGACATCATGCGCGCCGTGTGATTGGGGACCGGTGACGCGATTCGAAAGCGCGACATAGCGATCCATGACCTGTTGGCGTGCCGCGTAATTGAAACGCACATCCTGCTGCAGATTCGGCTGCATGATGCGCACTTTCACTTTGTCCACGTAGCGCGTCGGTGTACCGTAAAGGCGCAACGCGCCCCATCCGCCAAGCCCGGCGAGCACGGCGAGACTTAGCGCAAGCGGTAGCCAAGGGTAGCGCGTTTCGGCGCGATCATCGATCAAGGTCGCGGGGCTTGAGAACGCAACCACGGCAATAAAAGTCAGGCCCCAAATGCCGATGACTGAGGCGCTCTGCGCCAACGCCAAAGGCGAGGTAATCGCATAGCCGAATGCGTTCCAGGGAAATCCGGTGAACAAGTGGCCGCGCAGCCACTCGGTGACGGTCAGCGTCACGCCCAGAGCCAGGATGCGGGTTGGTCCACGCACCCACAGGATGCGGGCAAGGCCGACGCCGCAGGCAGTGTAGAGAGCCAGGACCGCCGGCAGGCCGATGACCGCGAACGGTAGCATCCAGGCGAACGTTTTCGCATCGACCAGAAATGCGAAACCCATCCAGTACAGGCCGGCGACGAAATAGCCGAATCCGAACCACCACCCGGTCGTTGCCGCAACAAGTACACCGTTCCAGCGGCCGGCCGTAGCGCCATCGATCAGCCAGACCAACGTCGGAAATGTCAGAAACAGTATCGGCCAAGCGTTGAAGGGCGCCATGGCCAACGCTGATAGTGCGCCCGCCGTGAAAGCGATGAGCCGCCGCTGCCAGCCCCAAGCCAGGACGATGCTGTTGATCGGCGCCTTCAATTTCACGGCTGACGCGGCGAATTTTGACCAGGCCGACTTGACTCATCCGGTGCCGCGGCCGGGCGGGACTGCGGCACTTTGGTGCCCGCAGGCACGTCCCGCGGGGCTGCGGGGCGACGGTCTTTGCGCCGGTAGATCCTCGCCCGTTTGATCCGGCGCGGATCGGCATCCAGTACTTCCGCCTCGAACGAACCGGGACCCGGCACAAGCTCGCCGCGAACCGGGACATGTCCTGCCCGCATGACCAGATAACCGCCAAGCGTATCGACCTCGCTACCGGCTTCGCCGACATCAAACTCATCGCCGACTACCGCGCGGACATCCTCAAGGCTGGCGCGCCCGTCGGCCAGGAACGAGCCGTCGCCCTGGCGGGTAAGGGTTGGCGTTTCGGCGACGTCGTGCTCGTCGGCGATGTCGCCGACGATGAGCTCGACCAGATCCTCCATGGAGACAAGGCCGTCGGTACCACCGTATTCATCGATCACGAGCGCGAGGTGAATACGCGTTGCCTGCATCTTGGCTAGTAGATCGAGCGCCGGCATCGAAGGTGGTGCGTATAGGATTTCGCGCACGATTTTCGCCTGCCGAAGCGGCATCGCGAGATCGATGGCTGCAAAATTGAGATTGGGGAGCGCGGCTCGTTCGCTCTGGCGCGCATTTCCGGGATCGGCCGCCGCACGGGCCGCCATGAAGGCGACCAGGTCGCGGATGTGAACCATCCCGGTAGGGTCGTCGAGCGTGTCGTTGAACACAACAAGCCGTGAATGACCACCGCTGGCGAAGATGTCGACGAGGGCCCCGAGGGCGATATCGTGTTGCACGGCGACGATGTCGGCGCGCGGCACCATGACCCGTTCGATCCGGCATTCACGCAGCGTGAGGATGTTCTTGAGCATCGCGGCTTCTTCGGGCGAGAAGCCGGAGGCCGGTTGTTCGGCCGTGAGCACGTGTTCGAGGTCGGCACGTGTCGCCGCCGCCTTCCAGCCGAACAGGATGCGCGCGACGCGCGCGAGCCGCCCTTCCGGCTGCGGCCGCCCGGTGTTGGGCACGACCGCCGGCAACCCGCGATGCTCGCTGTCGGCCGGTTCACTGCGTGTCGGGTGCTGGGCCATGGCGTCTGCGCTCTAACGCTCCAGATCTCGGCGCACGTTGGCACGTAGTGCTCGCTTGGCGGCCTGGGCCGGTCGATAGGGATCGGGAATTGCGAGTTGCCGCAGAATTTTGCGCTCGAGTTGTTCCATCACCGCGGCGTCCTTGTCGTTCTCGTGGTCGTAGCCAAGAAGGTGGAGAAACCCGTGCACCGCAAGATGGGCGAGATGATGGGCGAAAGGCTTGCGCTCGGCGCTGGCTTCCCGAACGATCGTCTGCCGGGCAAGCACAAGGTCGCCGATAAATGGCCTCTGTCCGCCCGGATCTTGGCTTGGGAACGACAGCACGTTCGTGGCCGCATCGATGCCGCGCCATCGTCGATTGAGCAGGCGGATCGCCGAATCATCGGTGAGGACGATAGCAATCTCCACCCCGCTTGTTGACAGGGTTGCGGCAGCCTGCCCGATTGCGCGGCGCAGGACGGCCTTGACCTTGCCAGGTTCATTCCACAGCCCGGACTCGACCAGCACGTCGAGTTTGATCCCATTGCCTTCAGTGGCACTCATCGCGCTCAAGAGCGCTCGCCCTTGCGAGCCGCCGCCATGTCATAGGCGTTGACGATGCGGGCAACCAGCTCATGACGGATGACGTCCGCCGCCGAGAAGGCGACGTGACCAATGCCTTCGACATTTTCGAGGAGCCGCACCGCGTCTGCGAGCCCCGAGGTTTGGCCAGGTGGCAAGTCGACCTGACTTGGGTCGCCGGTGACCATCATACGGCTGTTCTCGCCAAGCCGGGTCAACAGCATCTTCATCTGCATCGTGGTCGTATTCTGGGCTTCGTCGAGAATGATGGCGGCATTTGACAATGTGCGGCCGCGCATGAATGCGAGCGGTGCGATTTCAATTTCTGTCGTCTGCAGCGCCCGTTCGACGATGCGTGCGTCCATCATATCGTATAACGCATCGTAGATCGGCCGCAGATATGGGTCGACCTTCTCGCGCATATCGCCTGGCAGAAAGCCGAGCCGCTCGCCGGCCTCCACTGCAGGACGCGACAGCACAATGCGATCGACTTCCTTGCGCTCGAACAGCTGCACCGCATGGGCGACCGCCAGCCAAGTCTTGCCGGTACCGGCCGGCCCCGTGGCAAGCACCAGGGAATGTCGTTTGAGCGCACGGATATACGCGTCCTGCGCCGGCGTCCGTGCGCGCACGCGACGCTTGCGTAGATTGATTTCCTCGAAACTGTCGCGCGCCGTGGCGGGATCGAAGTCGAACAGTGACCCTTGTGCCATGGCGAGGCGGATATTGCCTTCGACATCGCCTTGCACCAGTTCGTCGCCGTTCCTGAGCCGTTCGTAGAGATTTTCCAGTACGCGACGCGCCTGCTCGCAGGCCTCGCGCGAGCCGTCCAGCGTTACGTGATTGCCGCGCGAGTTCGCGACGACACCAAGCCGCCGTTCGATCAGCGCGAGATTTTGCCCGTACTGGCCGAACAGCACCGAGGCGAGACGATTGTCGTCAAAGGTGAGTGCGATTTGTGTCGCGTTGTCCGGTGCAACGAACACCGATTCATCCGTTCCGGCGGGACCACGTGCTGCCAATTCAGGCTCCTGCGTCCGCAAGGGCTGGTTCGCGCGCGCTCATCTGCGCCATCGCGCCGAAGAGTGAGTTGCTCGCGACGTCGACAATCGTCACCGTCGCGACCTCGCCGATCATCGACGCCGGCGCCGTTACTTGAACTGGCTGCAGATATGGCGACCGACCGACCAGCTGGCCGGCGTGGCGGCCGGCCTTTTCAAAAAGAACATCGAAAGTCCGGCCGAGACAGCTTCGATTGAATTCCGCCTGGCACCGATCGATCTCGGCTTGCAGCCGACGCAGCCGATCTGACTTGGTCTCCTCGTCCACCTGATCAGTCAGGTCGGCGCCCGGAGTACCGGGCCGGGGCGAATATTTGAAAGAGAACGCTCCCGAAAAGCCGACCTCGCCGACGAGACTGAGGGTCCCGGCAAAGTCTTCTTCGCTTTCGCCCGGAAATCCGACGATGAAATCGGAGGTGAGCGCGAGATCGGGACGCGCCGTGCGCAACTGCGACACGGTTGCGAGATAATCGGCGCGTGTGTGGCGGCGGTTCATCGCGGCCAGAATGCGGTCGGATCCCGACTGCACCGGCAGATGCAGCTGCGGCATCAGTTTTGGCAACGCACCGTGCGCAGCGATCAACTCGTTGTCCATGTCGCGCGGATGGCTTGTGGTGTAGCGCAGTCGCTCGACACCATCGATTGCCGAAACACGCCCGAGCAGTTGCGCCAAAGACCACGGCGCCCCGTTCGATCCGTCGCCGTGATAGGCGTTGACGTTCTGCCCGATCAGCGTGACTTCGCGCACGCCAGCCGCTGAAAGCTGTTCGACCTCGGCGACGATTTTATCGACCGGGCGGGATAATTCCGAGCCGCGCGTGTAAGGCACGACGCAGAACGTGCAGAACTTGTCGCAGCCTTCCTGCACCGTGACGAACGCGCTGACTCCGCGGTTGCGGATCGCCGCAACGCTCGGGGCGGCCAGATGGTCGAACTTGTCATCAAAGGGAAACTCGGTGTCGACCGGCTTGTCGCCGCGTTCGGCGCGCGCCAGAAGCTCCGGCAGCCGGTGATAGCTCTGCGGCCCGAACACGAGATCGACCGCGGGGGCGCGGCGGATGATTTCTTCGCCCTCGGCCTGTGCGACGCAGCCGGCCACGGCGATGACGACACGCCGGCCGTCCGCGACGGCCGATTCTTTCATTTGGCGGATGCGGCCGAGCTCGGAATAGACTTTTTCGGCTGCTTTTTCCCGGATGTGGCAGGTATTGAGGATGACCAGGTCGGCGTCATCAGCGGCAGGCGTTTCGACGTAACCCTGCGGCGCCAGCGTATCCGCCATGCGCCGCGAGTCATAAACGTTCATTTGGCAGCCGAACGATTTGACAAACAGCTTGCGGGGTTCGTTCATGCCGGTCGGGCCGAGCTTTAAGTCTTTATGTTCGCTTGCGAATTTGCTCGCGGGGCTTAGCCATACCACCCATTCCCTTAGCGGATTTGCCGCCAAAAAGGAATGCGGTGTGTGTCCAGAACTTAATATGGGGATTCGACGACAATTTGGATACTTGGATGGCTTATGGATCAGCCGAGGTCGCGGCGCAGAACCAGCGCGGTGGCGCCGCTTTCATAGTAGCCGTGGCGGCGCCCCACTTCGGCAAAACCGGCCCGGGCGTAGAGCCGGCATGCAGGGGCGTTGTGCTCGTCGACTTCGAGGAAGACCGAGCGGACGGCACGGCCCGCAAGGGTGCGGAGATGAAAGTCGAGCATCGGCCCCGCCAGCCCGCGGCCGCGGCGCGCGGGGGCAATCGCGACCGAGAGAATTTCGGCTTCGTCGGCCGCCAGGCGCGACATGATGAAACCAACCACCGTACGCCGGATTATTGCGCGGTGTGTGACGACGGCGCCGTCCGTCAGAAGGCGGTAAACCTCGTCCTCGCCCCAGCCGCGGCGGAACGATGCGGCGTGTAGGGCCGCGATGGCCGCTGCGTCAGCCGGGCCCGCCGCGGTGAATTGCGGCGGCGCGCCTGGCAGCAGTCGAGAGACAATGTTCATCATCGGCGGGGCAATTGGGCGGCGTTTTGCGGCTGTGCGTCGGGCGCGCGGAGATACTGCGGATTGGGCGGCGATTGTCCTTCGGGCAGGACGGCGCCCATCCGTGCGACCCAGTCGATATCCGGAGCGTCGCGCCCGTCGACGCGCAATGGCGCAGGTGCGCCCGGGGATATCTGTGCGGCGATCGAGAGCGCTGCCGAGCCCACGAGCCGACACGCTGCTTCGGACGCCGCGCGAACGGCCTCGTTTATCGGCGCCAGCCGAGGCGCCAAAGCGATGCGGCCGCTGGGGCCGAACACTTGGAGATAGACGTGATTGTGACGCGCATCGATTGCGGCGATCACGGGGACAGTTTTGTCTTCGGCGAGGTGTGGAGCCGCATAGGCTGATAGCGTCGAGACGCCGAAGGCCGGCTTGTCGGCGGCGAGCGCGATGCCGCGCGCAGCCGAAATGCCGACACGCAACCCGGTGAAGCTGCCCGGTCCGGTCGTCACCGTGACGCGATCGATGTCGAAAAACCCAAGTTCGGCGCGCTCCATGACACGCGCGATCAGCGGCATGAGTGCTTCGGCGTGGCCGCGCACCATCGGCAGGCTCTCGCTGGCGATAACCCCGCCGAAGACAGTGTCGAGCACGGCCGCGGAGCAGGCCGCGAGGGCCGTATCAATGGCGAGCACACGCATGGCAGGCAGTCATACGGCATTCGATACGTCCGGCAAGCCAAGGCCGGAACAACGCGACGGGATCGGGCAATATTCGTCTATCGGACTGATCAGACCGGGCGCACCTCGGTCACCTCGGGCACGAAATGCCGGAGCAGATTTTGAATGCCATGCTGCAGCGTGGCCGTTGACGACGGGCAGCCGGAGCATGCGCCCTTCATGCTCAGAAAAACGATGCCGTCCTTGAAGCCCTTGAACGTGATGTCGCCGCCGTCGTTGGCGACGGCAGGCCGTACGCGCGTTTCAATCAGGTCCTTGATGGTCGCCACGGTTTCGGCATCTGCCGCGTCGAAAAACTCCTCGCCGTCGCCTTCATCAGCGGTGCCGCTGCTGAGGAGCGGCTCGCCCGACATGAAATGCTCCATGATGGCGCCGAGGATCATCGGCTTGAGCTGCTGCCAGTCGCCGCCATTCTTGCTGACGGTGATGAAATCGGAGCCGAAGAACACGCCGCTGACACCCGAGATGCCGAACAGCCGCCCGGCGAGCGGCGACTTTGCCGCCTCGGCAGGCTCGCGCAAATCGAGCGTGCCGCTTTCCAATACGGGACGTCCCGGCAGGAACTTTAACGTCGCAGGATTCGGCGTCGCTTCGGTCTGAATGAACATAAGTTCGCTCCCCAATGAGGGTGTGGGAACAGGATCTAGCAGGGCAGGCCCGCCATTGATCCAGAACGATAAATGGCCCTTTTGGTGCGGTGGTGCAAGCCGGGCCCGGTTGGCCGATTTCAGTCCACAGGCCTTGCGACCGGCCGTGCCGGTGCGCCGTCGGAGCCTGCGATATTGATGCCGAGAAACATGATCTCGACGCGGCGGCCCGCCAGGGGGCTCAGATTGGTGAGGTGCTCGGCAATCAGCACGCCATTGCTCAGCAGCGTATTGTGCACCGGGAAGGCAAAATCCTTGGGCCGGTAGTGGCCCGCCTGGTCGGGCGAACTGGCGTCGATGCCGACGATCTTGGCGCCCTGGGCGACCAGCCATTCGGCCGCCTCGCCCGTCAGAAAAGGATGCTCCTCGTACCGATCCGAGTTGATGTAGCGCCACCATCCGGTGTCGATCAGCACGATGTCGCCCGGCCGCATGCGCGGGCTGGCGCGCTCAAGATCGCCAGCATCGATAGCGGCGCGATCCCGCGCATCGAAGCGCCAGATGACGCCCGGACCGTAGAAGCGATCGAGTGGTATTCCGTCCATGGCCGGGCCGTCGCTGATGAAATGACACGGCGCGTCGAGATGCGTGCCGTGGTGCACGACCCACTGGATTTGCGTCAGTCGGATTGGCGCTGTGGTGATCTGGCGGATCACCGGCTGCGGAAAGAACGGGATGCGCGACAGGTTCTCGGTAATGCGGTGCGAAAGGTCGATCCACGGGCCTGTCGCTGAGCCGATGTGGGGTTCGGGCAGATCGCTCCACCCTTTCCAGCCGTAGGACTTTTGCGGCGCGGTTTCGCACATGAAGGGAAACCTCCCTGCGTGGCGCAATCAGCGCCGAACGAGGCCTACGATATCTTTCACCGCCTTCATCGTTTCACCGGCAATTTTTTGCGCACGTTCGGCGCCGTCCGCGAGTATCGCATCGATCGATAGCGGATCGGCGACCAGCCGCTTCATCTCCGCGCCGATCGGACCAAGCTTCGCCACCGAAAGATCGACGAGCGCCGACTTGAAGGTCGAAAATTGGGCGTTGCCATATTGCGCCAGCACGCCGGCGCGGGTGGTGCCGGCAAGCGCCGCATAGATGCCGACCAGGTTGTCGGCTTCGGGACGGCTTTCAAGGCCTTTTTCCTCGCTCGGCAGAGGGTGCGGATCGGTCTTGGCGCGCCGGATTTTGAGCGCAATGGCGTCGGCATCGTCGGTGAGATTGATACGAGACTGATCGGAGGGGTCCGACTTCGACATTTTTTTCGAACCGTCACGCAGCGACATTACCCGCGTCGCTTCGCCGGTGATCACCGGCTCCGGCAACGGAAAGAAGGTTTCGCCAAAACCGTGAGCGTGAATCGAGGCGCCGTAGTCGTTGTTGAATTTCTGAGCGATGTCGCGCGACAGTTCGAGGTGCTGCTTCTGGTCCTCGCCGACAGGAACGTGCGTGGCGCGATAAACCAGAATGTCGGCCGCCATCAAATTTGGATACGCATAGAGACCAACCGACGCGTTCTCGCGATCCTTGCCGGCCTTCTCCTTGAATTGCGTCATGCGGTTGAGCCAACCCAGCCGCGCCACGCAATTAAACACCCACGCAAGCTCGGCATGCTCAGCCACCTGGCTCTGATTGAACACGACGTGCTTCTTGGGATCGATCCCGCAGGCGATGAAGGCGGCGGTGACTTCGCGGATCGTGCGCGGCAATTCGGCAGGGTCTTGCCACGTCGTTATGGCGTGCAGATCGACCACGCAATAGATGCAGTCGTAGCGATCCTGCAATTCGACGAAGCGCTTGATCGCGCCCAGATAGTTGCCGAGGTGCAGGTTGCCGGTCGGCTGCACACCGGAAAAAACCAGTTCTTTGAACGCCATAACGATCTCCCGCGGCGGCGGGCATCCAATGCCACGAGCGCGGCTCGCGCCGCAAGAGGACCGGCTACGCGACCCGTCTGGCTTCGGCGAGCGCCAACGATAACTGGCTGCGGAAACCATCGATGCCGCAGGCAACGAAGACAAGCGTCAGAACAAGCGAGAACAGCCCCCATAACCCAAAGAGCGCCAACGCGAAGCCCAGGGGTGACAGATTGCCTAACCCAAGCCTCCATAGCACGAGAACGAACGGCACGACCGCCAACAACAAGGCCGCTGATGCGGCCCTCATCAGAAACTGCTCATACGAAACCAATATGCCCGCGATGGCTTCCTTTTGCGGTTGATCGAGCTGGTAGGTGATCCCCGACCACGGCAAGATAAAAATCCATGGCCTGTCGAACGGTGCAAGCCAGCCACGGGCGCGAAACGTCCATCCGTTGCGACTTTGGCCAAATTGACGATCGATCGCAGCCATTGCTCTGGTCATCGCCAAGCCCTCATGCGAGGCCAACCCCCGGGGGCGACCGTCATTGGTCGAGGAGCGTGCCTCCTGGGTTCAATCGAACCGACGGGCGCCTGTCGGAGCGGGCATTTCGGGCTGGGGCCGGCATTGTCAGCGCGGCTGCGCCCAGTATAGTGCGCGCCCGTTCCGCCCCTATTTTTGCGAGTTTCCGCCAATGGCCTCAGCCCGCTACGACGTACTCGGCATCGGCAATGCGATCGTCGACGTGATCGCCCGCGCCGAAGAGGACTTTTTGCTCAAGCAGGGCATGCGCAAAGGCATGATGGCGCTGATCGACGAGCCGCGGGCCCAGGCCATTTACGATGCGATGGGACCGGCCGTGGAAATGTCCGGTGGCTCGGCCGCCAACACCATTGTGGGCCTTGCCTCACTCGGCGCGCGCGCGGCCTTCATCGGCAAGGTCAAGGACGATGGGCTTGGGCGCGCTTTTGCCCATGACATCCGTGCCGCGGGCGTTGCTTTCGATGCCAAGCCGGCCGCCGATGGTCCCTCGACCGGCCGGTGTTACGTCCTGGTCACGCCCGACGGCGAGCGCACCATGAACACGTTTCTGGGGGCGGCCCAAGACCTGCATCCCGGCGACATCGATGAAGCGGCGATCTCTGCAAGCGCTATTATCTACCTCGAAGGCTATCTGTGGGACCCCAAACACGCCAAGGACGCGTTTCTCAAGGCGGCCAAGATCGCCCATGAAGCCGAACGCAAGGTGGCGCTGACTTTATCGGATGCGTTTTGTGTTGATCGCTGGCGCGACGAATTCTTGCAGCTGATGCGCTCGGGTACCGTCGATCTCATCTTCGCCAATGAGGCGGAGGTGCATAGCCTATATCAAACGTCGGATTTCGATGCCGCCGTGAAGGCGTTGCGAGAAGATATCGATGTGGCGGTGGTGACGCGCAGCGAGAAGGGCTGCATCGTGATTAATCCTGAGGATATCGAGGCGGTGCCGGCTTTCCCGGTCAAGCGCGTGGTCGACACCACCGGCGCCGGCGATCTGTTCGCCGCCGGCTTTTTATCGGGCTTGGCGCGCGGCGTTGACGACCGCGTCTGCGGCCGGCTCGGCGCTATGGCGGCCGCCGAAGTGATTCAGCATCTCGGCGCGCGGCCGGAAACTTCGCTGAAGGACCTCGCGTCCCAGAACGGTCTCGTCGATTGATCTGAAATGCAAGTGGCCGGGACAAGGCCCGGCCACTGCATTGAGTGCTGTCCAGAGTTTCGGATCGCGCTTACATCTTCGTCACGCGCACATGCAGCAGCGCCGCCCGGCCGCCGCGGACTTCCTTGAGGCATCGTTCGATCGCGGCGGGCACGTCAGCCGGATCGCTGATTTCTTCGCCATAAGCGCCGAAAGCCTCCGCAACCTTGGTGAATGCCACCTTGGGAGCGAGCTTGGATTCGAACTCGCTGGTCCCTTTGGCTTCGCCCTCCGGGTAGACCCGCAAGGTCGACTGCTTCACCGCGTTCCAGCCGGTATTGTCCATGACGATCGAGAGGAACGGCAGTTTGTACTGCTGCGACACGGCGAAAACCGAACTCGGGTTGCCGAAATAGAAACCGCCGTCGCCTGAGATTTGCACCATCAGCCGATCCGGCGCGGCGAGTTTGGCGCCGAGCGCGAAGCTTCCGGACCAGCCCAGCCCGCCGCCGCCGGAGCGCATCGTGGTGTTGGGCCGCTTGCGCGGGATTTGCAGCAGCACAGCACCCGCATTGGTGACGCCCTCGTTGAAGATGATAGCGTCGTCGTCGAGCACCTTGCCGAGCTCCGACATCAGATAGTGGGGATTGATCGCGCCGGGCTTGCCCTTGTCTGCGGCGAGTTTGGCGGCGCGGGCGATGCGCTCGTCGCGCAGCGCCTTGATGCGCTCCATGCGCTTCGCCGCGGCTTGCTTGAACTTTGGCGTCGCCTTGGCTTTGAGGTCTTCAAGCACCTGTTCGAGGATCCGGCCGGAATCGCCCTGCATACGCAGGTTACCGGGGAACGTCCACATCGGCGAGCCGGGCTTGAGGGTGTCGATATCGATATGCGCCCAGAAGGATTTCTCGTGCGTCTGCACGTCGCTCGGGAACCACGGCACGTCGACGTCGACCAGGAGACCGACGTCGGCCTCCGGGACGGCCTTGTCGGCGGCAAAGCCGATGAAGCACGGTGCGTCGTGCGAGATGTTGTTGGTCATGTTGGCTTCGTAAACGGCGATGCCGGCAAATTGCGACAGCGCGTCAATCGCCTTCGACGCATGTTCGTTACGGCCGGCGTAGCCCGTGACCAGCACCGGATTTTCTGCCGTTAGCAATTGGTCCGCCAGCGCGGCCACGAGTTTGGGATCGGCACCGCCGCCCGAAGTTGCGGCGAACTGATCGGCGGAGTAGCGGCGAATCTCGTCCGTGCTCCAGGGCTGGGTCAGCGTCTCGCGCTGCATCATCAGATAGACCGGGCCGCGCGGCTCGCTTTGGGCGATCGAATAGGCTCGCCGCAAGGCTTCCTTGACGACAACGCCGGACGGCAGCGTCCATTCCCATTTCAGGTAAGGGCGCACCAGGCTCCCCTGATCGAACGGTTCCTGGACGAAATGCACATACGTGTCGCGCGAGCCGACCAGTTCATCGTTGGCGGTGTAGGGCGCCTTGCCGGCCATCAGCAGCACCGGCAGGCGGCTCCGGTAAGCATTGTGCATGGCATTGGCGGTATTGGCGGTCCCGACATCGACATGCACCAGTACGCCCTGACCACGCCCGGTGACGAAGGCGTAGCCTTCGGCCATGTGGGCCGCCGTATTCTCGTGCGGGCAATGCAGCACGCCCGGCATCGGCTCGCCGAGCTTCTTGCGATGCGCCATCTCCTCGATGATCGGCGCGTGATCGGTGCCGAAATTGCAGAACAGATATTCGACGCCAAGCTCGGTCAGGCCTTCGAGGAAATAATAGGCGGTGGCAAATTCCGGGGCATTGGTCTTGCGGGCAACAGACGTGGACATGGGGGTTACTCGTTTGCGGTTGTTTGTGAAAGGGACGGATGGACCGCTCAGGCGACCTTGCGCTGCACAGCCAGGCCGTCGAGATGCGCGAGGACTTCCTCGATGTGCATCACGTCGGCGTACTTATGGTGTAGATCAAACAGATTGACCTTGTGACTGATCATCGAGCGGTCATAAGTGCATTCCTCGACCAGGACGTTGTGAAAGCCATACGAATAGGCGTCGACCGTCGATGCGCGCACGCAGCCAGACGTGCTCTCGCCGCAGATGATGAGTGAATTGACGCGCAGCATCTGAAGGTGCGCGATCAGCGGCGTGCCAAAGAAGCCGGACGCACGCTCCTTGTAAATGACCAGTTCGCCCGGATGCGGCGCCAACTCGGCCTTGATGTCGTAGATGTCGTCACGTTCCTTCTTCATGTTGCGGTTGGTCGAGTGCACGCCGGCCGTGTCGACATGGCGGGTGGTGTAGATCACCGGAACGCCGGCGCGACGCGCCGCCGCGAACAACTGTTGCGTCGGCGGCAGCGCCTTCCAGGCATTTTCGCCGCATGAGCCGGAAAATTCGCGGTCAACCTCGCGCACCGGCCGACTGCCGCCCTGGTAGGCCTTGTTGTAGAGATCGATCGCGAGCAAGGCGGGACTGTCGCCCACAAAGGTTTTACGCCGGTAGGCCTGATAAATCTCGGTCGTCTCAGCGTCGATCAGGTCTTTCCAGCAATGGTCTTCGAAATCACGCGCCATGGTGGGCTCCCGTTGGGTCGTCGGCCTTTATAACCGCTGTTTGTGCCGCCGCGAAGCGGGCTTATCGCAGGGCGCCGATGTTTGCCGGTGCCATCGGGTATGGCCTTGCTGCTTGCGCCCGGCGTATGTCGTGCGGCAGCGACCTTAAGGCTTCCTCGCGGTCAAATTGATAACCGCGGACATGCCGCCGTGCGACGTGCCTTCGTGAATTTCCCGTTCCTCCTCAGCGATGGACAGGTCGCGAAACCCGCCGAACGTCTGTTCGAGCATTGTACGCGTATACAGGTTCTCGATCTCCTTGGGCCCACCCGTGCCATAGTCCAACTGCTTGGGCGTGTAGCCTTGAACGATCAGAAGACCGCCGGATTTAAGCGCGCTCTGCATGCCGGCCCACTTGCGAGCTCGTTCGGCCGGGGAACTGAACTGCGTAAAGATTTCGGCCACCACGTCGAACGTGGCGTGCGGATAATTCCAGGCGTGCACGTCGACCAGTTCAAAGGCGACTTTGACGCCGCGTTCGGCCGCCAATGCCTTGGCCTTGCGCTGCGCAGCCGGTGAAAAGTCGATCGAGACGACGTCGAGCCCTTGTTCGGCGAGCCAGACTCCGTTGCGGCCTTCGCCGTCAGCGACCGCCAGGGCGCGGCCGCTGGGTGGCAGCAATCGCTTGCATGATCGCAAGAAATAATTCGGGACCTTGCCGAAGGCATATTCGGGTGTCGCGTAACGCGCTTCCCAACGCTCGTATTCACTCAAGATTTTCTCCAATGGCTTGATTGCTTGTGGTCGCAGGCAGTCTCGTTCGTCATTCCATCCGAACGTTCTTCGAGAAATCATAATTGGCCGCATAATCACATTCGTAAGCCTGAATGCGCCGCGCCCGGTCAAAGCCGGGCGCAAAAATCTGCCGCAGAAACGCAAGCTGCAGCGCCCAGCCGGCCTCGGCGGCTTCGCGGCGATAACGTCCCGGCATGGTGTCGTTAAGCCAGCCGTGCGGAGCGCCGGCAAACACCTTGATGGTGAATGTCTTGTCGTGTCGCTCAAGGCTGTTGCGGAAGCGGCGCACGTCGTCGAGCGAGATGAGGTGATCGGCCTCGCCAAAGATGCCGAGCGTAGGGCACTCGATGACCGCCAGCATGTCGTCGAGCGGCTTGGCGTAACGATCGTTCGGCTCCCACTCGCGGGCGTTGGCTGCGCCGTACCAGACCAGCGCCGCCGCAATGGTCTTGCGCTCGGCGGCGTACACCAAGGGATGTCGGCCGGTCTGGCAGACGCCTTTGACGGCGATTTTTCCCGCATCGACCCGCGGCAGCGCGGTGAGTTCCGCGACTGCGGCATCGAGATATTCGATCGCCTCACCGTCCTTGAATTCGTAGCCGGCATCGCCCCGATGTAACGCATCCTGGTCGGGATGCTTGTAGAAGAAATCGGGCGCCAAACAGACAAAGCCATCTCGCGCGAAGCGCTCGGCCAGATCGCAGGTGTGTTTCACCAGTCCATAGCGCTCGTGCATCAGCACAATTGCTGGAGTTTTTTCTTTTCCGGCGCCGGAGGGCATCGCGAGGAAAGCGGGCATGCTTCCGGCGCAGCGGATCGTTTTGGTCTCGATTTCGGGCACAGCTCCCCCATTAAGTTTAACGCGCAAAAGTGCGTGCGCTGCGGCGCAGCGAATTCGCTATGAAACGCGGATGCTAGTGCAGACGAAGTTCCATTGGCAACGCGACCCCCAGCGATTTAATGCAGCGGAAGCCAAATTCCCCCGAACTCTTGCCACAATGCGCCACCACCGTCGCGTGCGATCGAGGGAGAGGGTTTCGTCATGAACTGGAGGAAATTCGCAGCCGGTGCGCTGGCATCGGTGAGCTTTGCCGTGCTGACACCATCGCTCACATTCGCCGAAGTGCGCATCTCCGGCGATCCGGGCGGCGAAGTTGCGGCCTATGTGCACAAGTATCGGGAAATTCGAGATTCCGGCGAACGCGTTGTCATTGACGGGCCGTGCCTTTCAGCCTGCACGCTGCTGACGGGTATTGTTCCCAGGAGCCACGTCTGTGTGACGAGCCGCGCGATGCTCGGCTTTCATGCTGCGTCCTACTACGACGATACGTCGCGGCGTCTGGTGCCGACACGGGCAGGTAGTCGTGTGGTGATGCACCTGTACCCGCCGGAAATCCGCCGTTGGATCGAGCGCCACGGTGGGCTCACGCCGCACATGATCGAGTTGCGCGGGCATCAGTTGACGTCGATGTACCAAACCTGCCGCTAAGTCCACTTGGCACAGGCTACGTGATGGGTGGAGGTCGGCTGCGCGAGTTGTCGGCTGCGAGGTTCCGGCCTATCTACCGTTCATGCCCGAGACGGCCGCATCGCGCCCGTTGCCGCGGTCCCTCTTGGTGGCCGCAGCGGTAGCCATTGTCGCGCTTGGCGGCACGGTCACGCTTTGGGCTCACTACGGGGTGACGGTCTTCTTTGAGACGATCCGCGCCGGTTTCGTGGCGTGTTTCGGCTGATGGAAAGTACGCCGATGAACCTCAAGACCTCTCGGATCGCGCTGCTGCTGGGCGCGTTCCTTGGCGGACTGGTGCTGTTTCTCGGCGCCATTTTCCTGGTCACCGGTCTTTCGCTCGCTCCAAGCGGGGGACTCCCCGGCGTCGGCGGTCCATTTCATCTCATCGATCAGAACGGCAAGCCATTTTCCGATCAGGACATGAAGGGAAAGCCCTACCTGGTCTTTTTCGGCTATACCCACTGCCCGGATATTTGCCCGACCACCCTGTTCGAATTGTCCCAGCTTTTCCGCAAGCTCGGGCCTGACGCCGGCCGGGCAGGGGCGCTCTTCATCACAGTCGACCCTGAACGCGATACCCAGACTGTGATGAAGTCCTACCTGGCGAGCTTCGATCCGCATTTGCGCGGCCTTACCGGGGACCCCAAAGCGATTGAGGAGGTTCTCAAGGACTATCGTGTTTATGCCAAGAAGGTCCCGCTCAAAGGCGGCGATTACTCGATGGACCACACCGCCCTTGTGTACCTCATGGACAAGGATGGACATTTTGTCGCGCCATTCAGCATGCAGCGCACGCCGGACGCCGAGGCCACCGAATTACGCCGATACCTCTAGGGGGCCCCGCTTGATTTGCCTCAATGCGGAGAATTCCTGCCTGCCATAATGTCCGTCCTCGGCCAGCGGGGGCGACACCCTGGCCGGGCGGCTCGGGACGGAACTTGAATAGGGTTCCGCTCCTGGGCCGTTCCCGTTCTTCGGTACACTGCTCGGGTCTGCCTGGCGGTGGCTCTATTGCCTCCGATTTGATCGCGCCATGATTGCAGCCGGACCGCCGGCCACTCGAATGCCTCGCGGCTTGTCGCTTGGCTTGGCGTTGGCGAATGCCTTGTCGAACGTCCTGGCAAGCCGCGAGCTCTTCGCCAATCCGTGCTCGGTTTTCTCCCAAAGTTGCGGAGCAAACAACAGCTGAAACAGCGCGCGCCACGCCGCGATTGAAAGCAGAAACCAGTACAGCGGCGTGAGCAGCAGAACCCATCCGTGTGCCAAAAGTCCGCGGCGCTGCAAGCCAACCAGATCCAGCGCGACAGTCGATGCGTAGCCGGCCAACAGGGTCACAAAAAACACTGTCGCTTCGTTCCCCATTGCGGAGATGGCTTCGAGCGGCGGCTGGACGATGAGATAATAGCAAAGCGCCGCCATGAATAGTGGATGGATCAGCGCCGAAAGTACGTTGCAGGCGAGGAACAACTGGAAGGCCACGGCTCCGGCCGGAGACAGCTCGCGCAGAAGCCGCAACGGCCGGCGCATGTGCACCAGCCACGTCTGCATCCAGCCTTTGTACCAACGGGTACGTTGTTTGAGCCATGGGACGAACCGCGCCGGTGCTTCTTCGTAGGTCGTCGACGGCAGAACCGAGACCCGGTAGCCAAGTCGATGCAGACGAACCCCAAGATCGGCGTCCTCGGTGACATTGTAAGGATCCCAGCCGCCCGACTGCCGCAATGCGTCAGTTCGGAAATGATTCGATGACCCGCCGAGCGGGAGTGGCAGCTGCAGCGCGGCAAGGCCGGGTAGCAGCACGTCGAACTGACCCGCATAATTGGCGGTGAACATGCGCACGAGCCAATTGTCGGAGGTGTTGTCGATACACAGGCTGGCCTGGAGACAGGCGAGTTTTTCGTCCGCGGTGGTGAACGCGGCGACGGCACGCCGAAGCTGATCGGGTTCCGGCGTATCTTCGGCATCGTACACGGCCGTGTAGGAGCCGCGCGCCAGCGGCAGCGCCACATTGAGCGCCTTCGGCTTGGTGCGCGGTCCCACTGATGGGGCGATGACGATCTCGAATGGTGGCCCGAGGTCGAGGCGATTCAGCGCGCGCCGGGTCGGAGCGTCGTCGACCTCCAGAACGAATTTAACGTCCAGCTTCTCAATCGGGTAATCAAGCGCACGGATCGCGGCCACCAGTTTGTCGACCACCTTTTCTTCGCGGTAGAGCGCGCAGATGATCGTATAGATCGGAAGCTCGCGATCGTTGACGCGGAAGGAAGGCTCTGACGTTGATTGTTTGTGCAGCGCGCTCGACAAGCGCAGCGCGGCCGCTGCCAGGAAAATCGCACACAGTAATACCGAAAAGATGCCGATGGTGACGGCGGGATAAAGTGCGAGCGTTGTCAGGAGCAGGATCGCCATCGTCACCATGGCGACAGCCTTCCCGACGGGCAGCGGCGCCGCATTGGAAAACGACGGCTGCGTGCGCCGCAGATCATAAGCGGCGCGGCTGCCGAGTGTGGTTTGTGCATGCTGCGCAATGAAGCGCTGCAGCCGCTCGGACGACGTCAGCCGAAAAGAATGGATCCGTTGCTGCACCGGCCGATGCGGGTCGGTGAGGCGGTGCGCCGCCCAGCCGCTTGGAGCGATGATCCAAACGATCCGCCCCGCCTCGCGTACTGGGATGAGTCCAGCCGCTGCGGCACGGATCAGGTCGCCGTCATTGAGCGCCACCTCGGCTCGCGTCAGCGTATCGAGTTTGTCGTAGGAGGTGCCTAGTGACGCGGCGAGCGCGTGAAGGTAGGCGTCCTCGGTGATGGCATCGGCGCAGATCAGCACACGGTCGGCGCCAATTCCGATCGCGCGCGCCCGCTGTTCGGCGGCGGCAAGCAGCCACCGCGGAAGGATGTCGCGCACGCAATCAAGTTCCCGGCAAGGGGTGGCTTGCAGCGAGTACGGACGGCCATCATAGCCACGGCGGAGCCGTGCCCTCGGCCGCCCGCCGCTTGGCCTTCCCCTTACGCTGGGCCGTCCCGCGCCAACCCCAACCAGATCACTAAACGCCACCGCTACCGCTCGACGCAACGAGACGCGCCGCCTCACCTCGACTTTTTGCCGCGCCGCCGCTAAGCGGGCTCAAAGATTTGGCATTCCCCAGCGTTGCCGGTGGATCGTAGCGATGAAATGGCGAAACGCAAGATTTCTCAACTTAAGGAATAGGCGCGCATGGCGTGCGGTTGCCATGGCCTGCGCGGTCAGCGGGCTGTGGGTGCCTCCTGTGGCGGCCCAGCCTGCGCCACGGGCCGGCGCGGCCGCCTTGCCTTCGCACAGCGTTGTGGTCCCGGGTTTTTGGGATCCACGCCGGCGTCCTGAACGGCCCGATCTGTCCCACCTCCAGGCCGTGCGATTTCTGACCGATCTCGACTATCCGCCATTCGACTATGCCGGCCCAGATGGCAATCCGGCCGGCTTCAACGTTGACCTGGCGCGATTGATCTGCACCGAGATCAAGGCCGCGTGCACTATTCAGGCGCGGCCTTTTGCATCGCTCCTCGATGCGCTTGCTGCCAATCAGGGCGATGCCGTCGTTGCTTCGATCGCCGTCACTCCGGAGACCCGCAAACGCGCCGATTTCAGCGATCCTTATTACCGCACGCCGGCGCGGTTCGTGGCCCGCATCGACAGCCCGATCGGCGATGTGCTGCCCGAATTGGTCGCAGGCAAGACGATCGCGGTGGTCGCCGGTACGGCTCACGAGGCCTATCTCAAGCAGATGTTCACCCAGGCCGAAATACATTCCTATCCAACCGCCGCCGCGGCCCGCGCGGCGCTCAAGGACAAGCAGGTCGACCTCCTGTTCGGAGACGGCGTTGCGCTGTCGTTCTGGCTCAATGGCACGGACTCTGCCGGCTGCTGTGCGTTTCGCGGCGGACCGTTTCTGGACAGCCGATTTTTCGGCGATGGCGTTGGCATCGCGGTCAAACCCGGCAATAACGTGCTTCGCTTGGCGCTGAACTGGGCGCTGTTCCAGATTTGGGAGAAAGGCAGCTTCACCGATCTGTGGCTGCGCTATTTCCCGATAAGCCCTTTCTGAATGACCGGTCGTACGATGTCATCGATCTCGAATGAAGTTTCAGCAAATCTCCGCGAGTTGGCGGAAGCCTCAAACGCCTGGCCGTTTGAGGAGGCGCGCAAAATTGTGTCGCGGCTGAAAAGGAGGGCGAAAGACGAAGTCATTTTTGAAACGGGCTATGGACCGTCCGGGCTGCCGCATATTGGCACGTTTGGCGAGGTCGCGCGCACCACCATGGTGCGTCACGCCTTCCGCGTGCTGACCGATGACAAGATCAAGACGCGGCTCATTGCCTTCTCGGACGATATGGACGGGCTGCGCAAGGTTCCCGACAACATTCCGAACAGGGATTTGGTGGGGCGGTATCTCAACAAGCCGCTCACCAAGGTGCCGGACCCGTTCGGCACGCACGGCAGCTTTGGTGAACACAACAATGCGCGGCTGCGCGCATTTCTCGATCAGTTCGGCTTCGACTACGAATTCATGTCGGCGACGGCTTGCTACACCGCGGGCCGGTTCGACGCCGCGCTGCTGAAAGTCCTCGAGCGCTTCGACGACGTGATGGCGATCATGCTGCCGTCGCTGCGCGAGGAACGGGCGCAGACCTACTCGCCATTCCTGCCGATCTCCGAGCGGACCGGCGATGTGTTGCAGGTGCCGATTATCGCCCACGACGCCAAGGGCGGCACTATCACTTACGACGATCCCGACACTGGCGAACGTATCGTCACGCCGGTGACGGGTGGACGCTGCAAGCTGCAATGGAAGCCGGATTGGGCGATGCGCTGGCTCGCACTCGGCGTCGACTATGAGATGGCCGGAAAGGATTTGATCGACTCCGTCAAGCTGTCGGGAAAGATCTGCCGCGCGCTCGGTGGCGATCCGCCGGACGGATTTAATTACGAGCTGTTTCTCGACGAAAACGGCCAGAAGATTTCGAAGTCCAAAGGCAATGGGCTGACCATCGACGAGTGGCTGCGCTACGCCAGCCCCGAAAGCCTGTCGCTGTTCATGTACCGCGAGCCGAAGGCCGCCAAGCGGCTCTATTTCGACGTCATTCCGCGGCATGTCGACGAGTATCAGCAATTGCTGGACGGCTATGAGCGGCAGGCCCCCCGCGACCGCCTGACTAATCCGGTCTGGCATATTCACGGCGGCGCGCCGCCAAAGGCGGACAATCCCATCACGTTCGCGATGCTGTTGTCGCTCGTCACCGCATCGAACGCGGAAAACGCCGACACCCTGTGGGGTTTTATCGGCCGTTACCGGCCGGGCGTGACGCGGCAGACGCATCCGCATCTCGACAAGCTTGTTAATTACGCGATCCATTATTTCCACGACTTCGTGCTGCCGGCGAAAAAATTTCGCGAGCCCGGCGCCGCAGAGCGTGCGGCACTCACCGATCTACGCGACGCGCTCTCTCAGCTCGCCGCCGAGGCGCCCGCGGAAAGAATTCAGGAAGTCGTCTATGAGGTCGGCCGCCGCGAGCCGTTTTTGGACGAGAAGAAGAAGGCCAAGGATGGCAAGCCCGGGGTCTCGCTCGCCTGGTTCGACATGCTCTATCAGGTGTTGCTCGGCCAGCAGAAAGGCCCGCGCTTCGGCTCTTTCGTCTCGGCCTACGGTCTTCAGAATACGGTCGACATGATCGATGGCGCGCTGGCGCGCTCTGCCTAGGACCGCCTGCCGATTACTGACTGGCCCACAGAATTCGTGCCATCGAAAGCACGTCGGCGGCCGCCAGCGTGCGATCGGGATGCTGGGCGTTGAGCGATTTCAGCTCGATCGATTTCGCCGTGCGCCGCTTGAGTTCCTTGGCCATCACCTCGCCGGATCGCGTTCGCACCACGACCCGGTCGCCGCGGCGGATCGGTGACGACGGCGACACCACGATGATGTCGCCGTCGCGGTACGCCGGCTCCATCGATTGGCCGGAGATTTCGAGCGCATAGGCATGCTCGTCGTTGAGCGATGGAAACGCGATCCCGTCCCAGCCTTCGCCGGCGGGAAATCCGCCGTCGTCGAAATAACCTCCGGCGCCGGCTTCGGCGAAACCGATCAGCGGGACGGCGCGCGCCATCGTCCCGCTGCCGGTCTGTTCGACCAGGCCGACGAAGACGTCGAACGGCGTACCGGTCGCGGTCAGCGCCTTGGCAATCGACTCCGTCGAAGGCCAGCGTGCCCGGCCGGCCGGTGTGATGCGCTTCGACTTATTGAAGGTCGTCGGATCGAGCCCCGCCCGCCGCGCCAGCCCCGATGCAGATAGTCCCGAGCGCTCCGCCAGACGATCGACCGCCGACCAAACCTGCGCGTGTGTAAGCATGACAAATTACCCGCGGCCGAGCCCTCGGCCGTCCCCCAACTCTCGCCATGATAGGAATAAATTACCTGCCCGCTCAAGCCCCGTGTTTGGCTTTCCCCGACACCTGCCATGATCGGAAAAGGCGGCCCGAATTTGACCTTGGCGGCGCCTTGTTCTTCGCGCGAACTTTTGCACGCTGAAATCAGTGCGGCTTGTGCCGGCGTTGCAGCGCCGATATAGGCTCAAGGCGAAATCTTGGGCGCGCTTGCGTGACGACCATCTACAAAATCTGTGAAAGGGAAGCGTGGCAGGCCGCCCTTGCCACGGGTCGGTATCATGGGTCGGCGGTCGATGAACGCGACGGCTTCATTCATTTCTCAACCGCCGAACAACTCGCCGAAACGGCGGCAAAACATTTCGCGCGGCAAACCGATTTGATCCTCGTTGCGGTCGAGGGCGATGCGCTGGGCGTGCAGCTGAAGTGGGAGCCTTCAAGGGGCGGCGATCTTTTCCCGCATCTCTACGCGATCTTGCCGCTTACGGCGGTACGCTGGTCGCGGCCGTTGCCAGACGAAACCGGTGGCCGCCGCCTTCTGCCGGAGCTCGCAACGTGATTGGACTGCTCGGCCGACTGGCGATGCCCCTGTTGCACGCGCTCGAACCTGAGGACGCCCACAGGCTCGCGATTCGGATGCTGCAATTAGCCCCACTGCCGCGGGGCACTTCCGACGATGCGCGCCTCGCGACACGGGCATTCGGGCTCAATTTTGAAAGCCCGATCGGCGTCGCCGCGGGATTCGATAAGCACGGCGAAGTCCCCGATGCGCTGCTGCGCCTCGGCTTCGGGTTTGTCGAAATCGGCACCGTTACGCCGCTGCCGCAACCGGGCAATCCGCGTCCGCGGCTGTTCCGGCTTGACGCCGATTGCGGCGTCATTAACCGGCTCGGATTTAATTCAGAGGGGGCCGCAGCGGTGCTCGCCCGCCTCGCGGCGCGGAGCAATAAGGGCGGGATCGTCGGGCTCAATATCGGCGCCAATAAGGACGCGCCCGATCGCATCCTAGATTACGTCGGGCTGATCGAGCGGTTTGCACCTGTCGCGAGCTACGTTACCATCAATATTTCCTCACCCAACACACCCGGTCTGCGCAACATGCAGCAGGCCGCCGTTCTCGACGACCTTTTGGCGCGCGTGATCGATGCGCGTGAGCGCGTCGCACTGCGCTCCGGTCCGACGCCGGTCTTGTTGAAGATCGCACCGGACCTGTCGCTGCCCGATCTGGATGATGTGGTCGGCATCGCCCGGTCGCGGCGGGTCGATGGCATGATTGTGGGCAACACCACGATTACGCGGCCGGCGCGCTTGCACGAAACCGCAGTTGCAAAGGAAGCGGGCGGGCTTTCAGGACGGCCATTATTGCCGCTGGCCAATCGGATGCTGGCAGAAACCTTTGTGCGCGTGGAAGGCGTCTTTCCGTTGGTCGGGGTTGGCGGAATCGATTCGGGCGAGACTGCGCTCGCCAAGATCCGCGCCGGCGCAACCCTCATTCAGGTCTATTCGGGATTGGTTTTTCGCGGCCTCGGGCTTTTGGCCGATATCAAGAATGCGCTCGTCGGCGCTCTCGACCGCGATCAGATCGATGACCTTCGGGACTATGTCGGAGCCGACGCCGCATCCGTTACCGCGGAGCCATGGCCGCAATAGCGCCGGGTGCTTTGAGGTGCGGGCGTTGCGGAAACCGCTTCGCCGATTACTTGGGCGCGCGCTTCGCCAGGATGCGCTGAAGAGTGCGACGGTGCATGTTAAGCCGGCGCGCAGTTTCCGATACGTTGCGGCCGCACAGTTCATAGATACGTTGAATGTGCTCCCAGCGCACCCGATCGGCCGACATCGGATTTTCGGGCGGATCGATTCTTTTGTTCTCATAAGCGAGCAATGCTGCCGCCACATCGTCGGCATCGACCGGCTTTGCCAGATAGTCCACGGCGCCCATTTTGACCGCGGTGACTGCCGTGGCGATGTTGCCGTAGCCGGTCAGGATGATCGCGCGGGCTTCCGGCCGCCGTTTTTTCATGGCCGAAATGACGTCGAGGCCATTCCCGTCGGCAAGCCGCATGTCGACAACAGCAAAAGCAGGCGCTGCCTTCTCGACTTGCAGAAGACCGTCCGCGACTGACTCGGCGGTGGAAACCGTAAAGCCGCGGCCCTCCATGGCGCGTGCCAGCCGCTGCAAAAAAGATTTGTCGTCTTCAACGATCAGAAGAGATCGCTCATTGGGGATGGAAGCGGCCGAAAGACTGGACATCGCAATTCTCCGTCAACACGCATACGAGGCCGTTCCCGCTTTGCACGGCGCCGCCCAGGCCTTAGCAAAAACCCGTCTTCGCAGGAACCTTTATCAGTATCGCTGCGATTTTGGCCGGCCGCAATGGGAGGCATGGCGTTTGCCCGGATCAAGCTGCGCCAAGACACCAATCGGGCCGGTCGCAGATTTAGAGTTAAGCGACGGGGGCCGCGGCCTCAAGAGGGGCGGAGGGCGACGATGCTAGCTGCCGCTCGAAATCTGCGCGATTCCAGGTCATCTTGATTGTGGCGCCGTGCAGCGGCGGCGCTTGGTTAACAAGCGAGAGCTTGGCGCCAGACCGCTCCAACAACGTTTTGGCGATAAAAAAGCCGAGCCCGAGGCCGAAGACGGCTTCTTCTTCACCGTCCGGGCCGCGCGCCGGGCGCCGTTGGGTGACATAGGGCTGCCCGAGGCGATCCAGCACCTCGGGAGCGAAGCCCGGGCCGTCGTCGCTGATGGCAATGCTGAGCTCGCTGTCGTCCCATTGAATGAAAATCTCGACCCGGCTGTGGGCGAAATCGACGGCGTTTTCGATCAGATTGCCGAGGCCATACCGGATCGCCGGATTGCGGGCGCCGAACGGTTCGCCGGCGCGATCGGCCGGATAAGTGACGCCGATAGAGACGCCGAAATTGCGATGCGGCGCCACAGCTTCTTCGATCAGCGCCGACAGCGGCAGGCGGTCGAAAGGCTCGGCGGTCGGCAGCTCGGTGATCTTTGCCAGAATCTCGCGGCAGCGCTGCGCCGCCTCGCGCAATAGTTTCACATCGTCGCTGTGCGGCGAATTCGGATCAAGCGACCGCTGGATTTCGCGAACCACAAGGGTGATGGTGGCGAGCGGCGTGCCGAGTTCGTGGGCGGCGGCGGCCGCCAGACCGTCAAGCTGGGAAAGATGCTGTTCGCGCGCCAGAACCAGCTCGGTCGCGGCGAGCGCGTCGGATAATTGCCGCGCTTCCTCGGCAACCTGCCACGTATAGACGCCGATATAACCGATCGCGAGCAGGATCGATAACCAGACGCCCACCATGTAGATTTCGGGAAGCTCGAGCCCGTGCGGCGTTTCCCACGGCAGATCGTAATGGAAAAAAACCAGCACGGTCGCACACAGCATCGCAAAGGTGCCGATGAGCAAAGTCATGCGCGGCGGCAGTGCGGTGGCCGAGATCAGGACGGGTCCGAGCAACAGAAACGAAAATGGATTCTCCAGGCCGCCGGTCAGGTAGAGCAGCGCCGCGAGTTCGGCGATGTCGAAGCCCAAAAGCCAGGCGGCGCGGTCCGGATCGAGCCACTGCGTTTTGGGAAAGCCAAATCGCAACGCCACGTTCAAGAGCGCGGCTACCGCGATCACGGCGAGGCAGGACCAGATAGGAACCACGACATAGTCGAGGCCGAAATGCACAACCACCAGTGCGGCCAGTTGGCCGAACACAGCGAGCCAACGCAAGCGGACCAGGGTGTCCAGCCTGACGTTGCGGGACCGGTCATAACTGCGGGGCATGCCAAACATGCCGCCAATGTATCGTTTGTGGCGGCTTAATCGAAGGGGGCCGTATGCCGCTGGCGCCGGCCGCGCGAATGCGCCACACTAGCCGGCGAATGACCAACCCATTCGGGAGCCACCGCATGGCCTATCAGCTCGATCAGTTCATCGCCGACTGCCGCTCGATCCTCAAGCGCGACCCCGGCCCCAACGGCCGCGAAGAAGTCCGCGTTAAACTGGAGTCACTGCTCTCAAATCCCGCGTTCATTTCCGAACATTGCGGTGAGGGCACCCCGCGCGGTTTGCATGTCTTGCACGACGACCCAGACCTGGGCTTTCAGGTTCTGGCTCACATTAACGACAAGGCGCGCGTGTCGCCGCCACACGATCACGGTGCGTCGTGGGCTATCTATGGTCAGGCGAGCCACTACACTGAAATGACCGAATGGGAGCGTGAGGATAACGGCGCCGACGCCAAGCACGCCAAGCTCAAGCCGGTGAAGAAATACCGGCTTACGCCCGGTCACGCCGGCATCTATCAGGACGGCAAGATTCATTCGATCGACTATCCGGATTATGCACGCTTCGTTCGCGTGACCGGAACAAATCTCGATCGTATCAACCGCGTTCGCTTCGACTTGAAGACCGGCGAAGTGCACCAGATGACGCCTCAGCAAGCGACGTGAGCTCGGTAACCAGCAATTCCACCGCGAGAGATGCTCGCTTACCGGCACCAGCGTCACCACGGCCGGTGAGCGCGCGCACATTGCGCGACATGCTCGCGGACGGTCAGGAACTCGCGCTGGTCGATGTGCGCGAGGAACTGGTTTTCTCCAAGAATCATCTGTTGCTGGCGCGCTCGATACCGCTGAGCCGCCTTGAGCTGAGATTCGCGCAGCTGGTGCCAAGGCGCGGGACACGCATTGTGCTGTGCGATGATAATGACGGTCTTGCGGCGCGCGCCGCCGCGATCCTGGTGCGCAACGGCTACGGCAATGTCGCGGTTCTGGACGGCGGCGTAGCCGCGTGGACGGCGGCTGGCTTCGAATGTTTCTCCGGTGTGAATGTGCCGAGCAAGGCCTTCGGAGAATTCATCGAACATGCCAACCATACGCCAAGCGTCTCCGCCGGCGAACTGGAGCAGCTTATTCGCGAGGGCGCGGATATCGCCGTGCTCGACAGTCGACCGTTCGATGAATACTCGCGGGTCTCGATTCCGACTTCGATCAATGTTCCGGGTGCGGAGTTGGTTTTGCGAGCCCGCGAGATCGCGCCATCGCCGAAGACGACGGTCGTAGTCAATTGCGCCGGGCGGACGCGCAGCATCATCGGTGCGCAGTCTCTGATCAATGCCGGATTGCCCAACAAGGTCGTGGCATTGCGTAATGGCACAATGGGTTGGAGCCTCGCCGGCTATACCTGCGATAGCGGCAAGAACCGGCGCGCGCCGGGGGTATCTGAAAAGACTCTGGAATGGGCGCGGCAAGCGGCGCAGCGCGTCGCCAGCAGTTGCGGCGTCAGTGTGATAGATCGCGCCAAATTTGATGCGCTTCGGACCAACGCGCAGCGAACCGTCTATCTGCTCGATGTGCGTGATCCCGCCGAGTACCAGGCCGGCCATATGCCGGGCGCGGTATCGGCGCCAGGGGGGCAGCTGGTGCAGGCGACGGATCAGTATGTCGGCACACTCGGCGCGTGCCTCGTGCTGGTCGACGATGCCGAAGTGCGCGCGCTGATGACGGCGTCGTGGCTGCGCCAGATGGGTTGGCCCGAAGTCTTTGTGCTGCCCGCAGCCGGAGCCGAGACAGGCTGGCCCGCTGGGCCGATGCTCGATGCCGAGACGCGTGCTGATGCGGCCCTCGGTCTGGCTGAGTTTGGCGAACTGTTCGCCCGCAACGGCGCGACGGTCATCGATCTGTCGCTCAGCCGGGAATACCTCAGAGAGCACATTCCGGGTGCCTGGTTTGCGATCCGCGCCCGACTTGACCGTGCGCTCGAGAAAATTCCGATACGCGGAACGCTCGTGCTCACGTCCGAAGATGGCGTTTTGGCGCGTTTGGCGGTTGCCGAAGCCGAGGCGCTGACCGGCACTTCGGTGCGCTTCCTCGTTGGCGGCAACGCCGCCTGGAAGGCTGCGGGCTACGAGCTTTCGGCCGAGCCGCTGATGGCCGACGAAGCGGCCGATCAGTGGCGCAAACCTTATGAACGCGCCGGCGACGTGACCGCGGCCATGAAAGAATACTTGGCGTGGGAGATCGACTTGCTGCCGCGCCTTGAGCGCGACGGCTCAGTGAGCTTTTCCAGCTATCGCGGCTGAGCGCGCCGGCGTTTGCCGTCGGGTCAAGGTTGCCAGGCGGAGTTCTCAATGGCGCGGTTGCTTCCATCGTGGCGCGCCTCGTCGACAACCTTGAGCAAGGCGCGTAACACGTCCCGCACCCCGTCGCGGCTCACGGCGGAGATAACGAACGGCGTTTTCTTGGCCGCTCGTTTGAGCCGCGCCACCTGCTGTTTGATCTCTTCCGCGCTCATGGCGTCGGCCTTGTTCAGCGCGACGATCTCCGGTTTCTCCGCCAGTTCATTCCCGTAGGCGACAAGTTCGCCGCGCACGGTCCTATAGGCCTCGCCGGCATCTCCCGCGGTGCCATCGACGAGATGCAAAAGGACGCGGCAGCGTTCGATATGGCCGAGGAAGCGGTCGCCGAGGCCGGTGCCTTCATGCGCGCCTTCGATCAAACCTGGAATGTCGGCGAGCACGAATTCACGGCCGTCGACGTTGACCACGCCAAGCTGCGGATTGAGCGTGGTGAACGGATAGTCGGCGATTTTCGGCTTGGCGGCGCTGACCGCCGCGAGAAACGTCGATTTGCCTGCATTCGGGAACCCGACCACACCGGCGTCCGCGATCAGCTTAAGGCGCAGCCGGATGGTCTGCTCCTCGCCCTGTTGGCCCGGGTTGGCGCGCCGCGGCGCGCGATTGGTCGAGGACTTGAAATGCGCGTTACCGAAGCCGCCATTGCCGCCGCGCAGCAGCGCGATCTGCTGACCTGGTTCGGTGAAATCGGCGATTAGAGTCGCGTCGTCTTCCTCATAGATCTGTGTACCGACTGGCACTTTGAGGACAGCATCCGCCCCATCGGCTCCGTGGCGATCCTTGCCCATGCCGGCTTGGCCGTTTTTGGCGAAGAAATGCTGCTGGTAGCGGTAGTCGATCAGCGTATTGAGTCCCTCGACGGCGATCGCGATCACGTCGCCGCCCTTGCCGCCGTCGCCGCCATTGGGGCCGCCAAACTCAATGAATTTCTCCCGGCGGAATGACACGCAGCCGTTCCCGCCGTCGCCCGAGCGAATATAGACCTTGGCTTCGTCGAGAAATTTCATCGTTCTTCCGTAGGGCCGATCACCAGGGCGCACAACCGCAAAATGCCACAACAAGCGCCGGCGGACATCGCCTGATATAGTGATGAAACTGGCCGATAAAACCAGAAATTCGGACGGATGAGTTAACCGTGCGGTCGTTGCAGCGAATTGCTTTGCCGATTGCGATGCTCTGCCTTGCCGGGATGATCGCTGCCCAAGCGCAGGACGGTCCGGGTGGGCGGCGCGCCCAGGCAGCGACGCGCAAAAGCGAGCTTGCCCGGCTGGAGCAGCGGCAGCCCGCGCTGCTCCAAGCGGAGGCCGCGGCGCTCGCGCCACACCGCAAAGGCGAGACCGACGTCTATGCCATCGGCATGGCCGGCTGGGCCACGCTCGACGTCTTCGCCAAGGAGGTTGACGGTGGACTGACGGCAATCGGCAAGGTCTTGCCGATCAAGGATCGGATGATCCGTTTGATCAATCATCCGGCCACGGCGGCCTATGTGCCGCTCGCGACGTTGCGCAATTTCCAGGATGCGGTGCGCGACGTCGGCAAGGTGATGGACAAGGAGAACGATGTGCTCGTTCTCTTCATGACATCCCATGGCGACCGCCAGGGCATCGCGTTGCAATTGCCGAACCAAGTGATCAATCTTACGCCGCACGATGTCGCGACGGCTTTCAAGCGTGAAGGCATCAAAAACCGCATGGTGATCGTTTCAGCATGTTATTCGGGAATCTTCGTGCCGCCGTTGCAGAATGCCAATACCATCGTGCTGACCGCTGCTGACGCGACGCATACCTCGTTCGGCTGTGCGCCGGAGCGCGATTGGACGTACTTCGGCGATGCTTTTTTCCGGCAGTCGCTGCAGCCCGGAACAGATTTTCAGGATTCGTTTCATCATGCCCAGATTTTGATTCAAGGCTGGGAACTGATGGACCGCGCTGTGCCGTCAAACCCGCAAGGCTTTTTCGGGCCGGGTTTGGTCGCCAAGTTGGCGCCGTTCTTTCAATCGGCGCCTGCGGCCGGCCGATAGAGGCGCTCGCTCACGGCACAGTCGCGAGAAACTTGTCGCGGGTCAGCATCGTGTCGATATGAGGAAATTCCGCGCCGCGTGGATTGCAGAATAGCAACGACTCGCCGACGCGAACGAACCCGAGTTTTTGCTGAACGCGCAGTGAGGCGGGATTGTCGGCAAACGCTCCCGAGTAGATCCTGTCCCCCACGCCTGACGCGAACAGGTTTTCGACGAAAGCCCGTGCGGCTTCGGTCATGTAGCCGCTCCCCCAAAATGGCTGTGCAAGCCAATAGCCCAAGACCGGCCCAGTGCCGGGGCGCTGCTGCCATCTCGGCGTGCAGTCGACGCCCCCGATGACAGCGTTTGCAAGTTGGATGATGTGCAGCGCTTCGGTCGGTTCCGAGCGAAAGGAAACTCGTTTCGCAACAAATGTGCGAGTATCTTCAATCGTATAGGGCCACGGCGGCGCTGCGAGCCGCCGCACGACTTCCCAATTGTTGAAAGCCACGAAAATGCTTTCGGCGTCGCTGGCCCGCAAAGGGCGCAACAGCAGCCGCTCGGTGCGGATTTCGGCCATCTAGGCGACGCGCTTGACCGCCCCCCAGGATTTCAGCGACGCCCATAGACCGCGATCAAGCCGAAAGCGGTCCGCGGGAGCAGCCGAATTGATCGCGCGCACGCGCGTGAGCCGGACGCCGGTCCACTGGAAGCCGCACTTTTCCAACACGCGCCGTGACGCCGGATTGCTGACGCGCGCTCCGGCCGCCAGCGCCTCGTGCTGCAAATCGTCGAATGCATGGTCAATCAGGGCGCGCACTGCCTCGGTGGCGTAGCCGCAACCCCAATAGGGCACGCCAAGCCAGTAGCCGATCTCCGGGCCGTCATCGCGCGGATCGACCCCGCAGCCGCCGATCAGCTCGCCCTCTCGGGTGATGACGAATGCGGCTCCGCCGTTGCGTCCGTTCGCGGCCGCGATGAACCGCTCCGCATCGCCGACGCCGTAAGGATGCGGAATACGCGCGGTGTTGACTGCGATGCGCATGTCATTGGCGAGGCGCGCGATGGCTGAGGCGTCGCGATCCTGCGGGGCACGCAAAACGAGCCGTTCTGTCGCAAGCGCGGGAACGCTGAAATCTTGCCGAGTTCGGCTCAATTCTTGTTCCGAGAGAGTCATGGCATGAGCTCCTGCCAAAAAAACCGAAAGGGGGAGCCGGCATCCCGGTCTCCCCCTTTTTCGGAGCCCATTCGGGCCCGCCGGGCGACTGGATGCCGGCGGACCTCGTATGATCCACCGTATTACTGGGCCGCGGCCTCCGTCATCGGAAGTACCGAGACGAATACGCGGCCCTTGGTCTTGGTACGGAACTCGATCTTGCCGTCGATCAGGGCGAACAGCGTGTGGTCGCGGCCGATGCCGACGTTGCGGCCGGGATGCCACTTGGTGCCGCGCTGGCGCGCGATAATGTTGCCGGCAGTCACAGCTTCGCCGCCGAAAATCTTGATCCCCAGGCGCTGGCCCGCCGAATCGCGGCCGTTACGCGAGGATCCGCCTGCTTTCTTGTGAGCCATCGCTCCGCTCCAAACTCGTCTTCGTTACCTATACGGGATTCGTGACAAAAGCATCACCGGAGTGAGCTTTTTCTATGCCGCCGGTGCCGCTTCTTTCGATTTTGCCGCTTTGCTCGGCTTTTTGCCGTCGGTCAAAATCTCTGTAATGCGCAGCGTCGTAAATTCCTGACGAAAACCGCGCCGGCGCCGCGAGTTTTTTCGACGACGCTTCTTGAAAGCAATGACCTTGGGGCCGCGCGCCTGCGCGACAACTTCGGCCGTCACGGTTGCGCCCGCGACTGTTGGCGTCCCCAACGTCACGGCGTCACCGCCCACAATCAGGACCTCGCCGAACTCGACGATCTCGCCTGGCTCGCCTTTGATCTTGTCGACTTTGAGCACTTCATCGGCGGCAACGCGATATTGCTTACCGCCCGTTTTGAAGACCGCGAACATCTTTTTCTCCGTGTTCGAACCCGGTGCGCGGATGGTGTCCGGACCGGCTTTTTCCAGTCGAATGAATGGTTTTCGGCGTACAGGACGGGCTTTTTGTCGCGCCCAGGCTGCCGCGCCGCGGCGCCCTTATGGCGGTCCCGTAAGTCACTGTCAAGAAAAGGCAAAGCCCGCGCATTTCGGCCGCCTGGCGAAAGGCAATAAAGCGGCAGCGATTAGTGTTACCACAATTGCGGCGACGTGCCGCCGCGATCCTGCCGGTATAGTCTTGGCAGCCTGCGCGGATTCCGCGATTTTATGCGATGGCGCGACTTTACGGCTTGGTGCCGGGCCGGGGCGGTTGGGCACGGAGAAGACCGCAATGAGACCACTGTCCCGCCGCACGGTTCTCGCGAGCGCATTGCCAGCACTGACCCCTTTCGCAGCAGGTAATGCACGTGCGGCGGAGGAACCCGGGGAATATCCGACCCATCAGGTAACGTTCGTGGTTCCGTATGCGTCGGGTGGGGGCACCGATACGCTTGCGCGCCTGCTGGGCGGGATCCTACAGGAGCAGTTCGGCAAGACATTCAACGTCCTCAACCGGCCGGGCGAAGGCACCGTCATTGCGACCAATTTCGTCGCCAAATCGCCGCCCGACGGCTACACGATCATGATGGCGGTCTCGACGCTGGCGATCGACGCCACCTTGTACCGGAAGCTGCCCTACGATCCCGTCAAGGACCTGGCGCTGGTTGCACTGATCGCGACAGTGCCGTTTGTGCTCGTCGTCAGCGCGTCGCTGCCGGTGTATGACGTCGACGATCTCATCCAGCTCTCCAAGAAACGGCCGTTGAGCTACGGCTCCGGCGGGATCGGTGCGTTTCACCATTTAGCCGGTGCGCTGTTTGCAAAGATGACCGGCATCAAAATGACCCACGTGCCATATCACGGCACCGTGCCGGCACTGCATGACTTGGTCGGCGGCTACATCCAGTTGATGTTTACCGATTACGGCCCCGCACAGGGCCTGATTAACGGCGGAAAGGTTCGCCCCTTGGCGGTGACCACGATGAAGCGTTTGTCGGTGTTGCCCGACGTGCCGCCACTCGCCGACGTCGGCGTGCCGGGTTTCGATCTCGCCGCTTGGCAAGGCGTAGTTGCTCCGGCCAAGACGCCGGACGTCATTGTCGCCAAGCTCAATACGCAGCTCAACGCGGCTGTTGTGTTGCCGGACGTGAGCGTTCGCATGCGCGATCTCGGCATGATTCCGATCGGCAAAGGCAGCCCGGACGAGCTTGCGTCTTTCCTGAAGGCTGAATTCGTCCGTTGGGGCAAGATCGTCGAAACCGCCGGGCTTGCCAAATCGCAGTGATGATCGAGGGCCTTTCGTGCCATCAGCCGCGCCGAACGAAGTTGATCGCCAGCTTCCCGCCGGCGACGAAATTTTTCTTGATCATGTCGCTCATTTTGTGCGTGACGCCGAGGCTGCGCAGCGTGCGTTGATCCACTGCGGCTTTGCCCCGACGCCGATCTCGATCCAGGTCAATCCCGAAGCCGGCGGCGGTACGCGGCCAACCGGGACCGGCAACGTCACGGCGATGTTCGAGCGCGGTTATGCGGAAGTGCTGTTCAAGACCGCGGATACACCGCTGTCGCGTGAGTTCGACGCAATGCTGGAAAAGCACTCCGGATTGCACCTGGCTGCGTTCGCCGTCGCCAATGCAGAAGCGGCGCACCGGCGGCTTGCGGACAGCGGCTTCGCGGTACGGGATCTCGTCCGCATGTCACGTCCGGTCGACGCGCAAGCCGGCGTGGCGACGGCAGCGTTCACGATCGCCCGCGTCGAACCCGGCGTCATGCCGGAGGGGCGCATCCAGATGCTGACGCACCACACCGAGGAAGCCGTGTGGCAGAAGCGTTGGCTCAGTCATTCGAACGGCGCGGTCGGCTTGGCCGATGTCGTGATCGCGGTGGCTGACGTGGACGAGGCGGCGGCGCGTTTCGCGCGCTTCACCGGCCGTGAAACAAGACGGACATCGGGCGGCGCCGTTCTGTCTCTCGATCGCGGCGGTGTTTATCTGGTTACCTACGACCGAATAACGGAGCGGGTGCCGGAGGTGCCGATCACCCGGCTGCCGTTCATGATCGGCTACGCGTTGCGTGTGCGATCGCTCGCCGCCGCGGAGACCGCTGTCGATCGGGCCGATCTCGATTGGCACACGTTCGAGGGCGGAATAACCGCGGCTTTCCCCGTCGCGCTTGGTGAAGGTGCGTGGTTCTTCGTCGAAGATACGTCGGGGCTGCCGTGGCGGCGCGAGTGAAGCCTATTCGGCCGGCACTTTCTCCGCCTCGGCCGGCACAACTTCCTTTACCGCGCCCCGCCAGCCGTTGTGCGTCAGATCGAAAATGATGCCGTTCGGGTCCTTATATTTGACCTCGTAGAAGGCATGCGGATTGTTCTGCGGCGCGCCGCCGAAATAGCTGGCGCCAGCGTCCATCGCCTTCTTGGAGCTTTCCTCAAGGTTGTCGACCCACATGCCGAAATGCACGAGGCCATGATAGCCCTTGTGAAAACCGGGAACCTCATCGTCGTATTTCAGAAGAGCAACATTGATGGTGCCGTCGGAGACGTAACAGCCAATGCCGGCCTTGCCGACAACCTTCATGCCGAAGGCTTCCTCAAAAAACTTTGCCGCCTTGTCGGGGTCGGGAACGGACAATGCGATGTGACGGAGCCGAGCAGCCATGAAAGCCTCCGCTAATGCCATGCGGGCGCGTCCAGCGCCTCTGTTTGCCAGGATAGCATCTGCCGCGGCCAGCAAGGCGTCAAGCGCCGGCGGGCCTACTGGACCTTGATGCCGGCGCTGACGATGACCTCATGCCATTTTTTGATGTCGGCCGCGATGCGGTCGCCGAGTTGCTGCGGTGTGCTGGGGTCGGGCTCGACTCCGACTTTGGCCAAAGCGCCCGCCGTCTTCGCGTCGCGCAGGAGCGCGTTGGTTTCCGTATTGAGCCGAGCCAGAATCGGGGCTGGCGTGCCCGCCGGCGCGTTGAGTGCCTGCCAGAGTACGGCCTCGTAGCCGGACAACCCGCTCTCCGCGATTGTCGGTACATGTGGTAGCGCTGGGCTGCGCTGCGCGCTCGTTACGGCAATTGCACGAACCTTGTTCTGTTGAATGAGCGGCAGCGTCGGCGGAATGGTCACGTAGGCCATGTCCACGCGTCCGGCGATCAGATCCGGCACTTCCTGCTCGGTGCCGCGATAGGACACTGGCGTTAGCTTCACGCCAGCCATCTTGTTGAACAGAACTCCCGACAGATTGGAGAGGGTCGACGGTCCCGCCTCGGCAAAGGTGTGCCTCCCGGGGGCAGATTTCGCGAGCTTGATGACCTCCTGAACGGTGTGCGCCGGCACGGCCGGATTGCAGGCCAGCACGAAGGGTGAGGCCCCCAGCATCGAAATTGGCGCGAAGCTTTTGATCGCGTCGAACTTGTGCGTGGTGGTGAGGCTCGGCAGGAGCGTGAAACTCGTGTTGATCAGGCCGAGCGTGTAGCCGTCCGGGGCGGCGTGCGCGACGTATTCGGCGGCAATCTCACCGCTGGCGCCGGGCCGGTTTTCGACGACGACGGTCTGGCCGAGTTTTTGGCCCAAGGCCAGCGCGACGATGCGCGCCACGATGTCGGAGCTGCTGCCGGCCGGGAAGGGCACGATCAGATGGATCGGCCGTTCCGGCCAGCCCGCCGCGCGCGCGGCGCTTGGGATGCCGGCCCAAATCGCGGCCATTGCCACAACGACAAAAGCGAGAAAATTGCGTCGCATGTCAGGTCCTCGGGTCGTCAGACGATAGCGTCGGCTTCGCGCAGGCTTTCGAACAAGGCCGTGCGCAGCAGAAACTTTCTTGCCAGCTCCGGATTCTCGGACGTCCGGCGCAGTTCTTCGCGATTTCGCCGGCGCACCGCCGGATCCTGTTCGGCGAGCAGCCGCTTGTTGCGGATGGTTTGCGCCTGCGTGTGTTCGATGGCGACGTGCCGGCGCTGCCGTTCATAACGATCGAGCGCGCTGTCGTCGGCCTCGCCGCGCGCGATGGCGATGAGCTTGTCGGCGAGATTCATGGCGTCGTGTACGCCGGAGTTCATCCCCATGGCGCCGATTGGGCTGTTCACGTGGGCGGAATCGCCCGCCAGGATCGCCCGGCCGACGCGAAATTTGTCGGCGACCCGCTGATGCACGACGTAGAGATTGCTGCCGACGATATCGAATGGCTTGCCGGTTGGCAGAAACCGTTGCAGCCGCTCCTGCAAGGCTTCGGGCCGCATCACCTCCGCTTCGTCGGCTTTCGGATCGGTCGGGAAGTGCACACGCCAGCGGTCGGGCGGCCCCTTCCAGTGAAACAGATTGGACCACTCGGCCGGATCGGAAATGTAGTTGCGGTGAGCATAACCGTGCCGGGTGAAATCATAGGCAACTTCGATGTTCAGCGTGCGATCGTCGTAGGTGAACCCATCGAAAGCGATGTCGAGATCCCTGCGCACGATGCTGCGCGCACCTTCGGCGCTCACGAGGTAGCACCCTGCGATCGTCTCCTCGTCGCCGTCGACATTGCGCACGCGTGCGGTGACACCGTTGGCATCTTGCGTGAAAGAAAGGAATTCGGTGTTCAGGCGCAGGTCGATGTTGGGCTGCGCCTTTGCCATCTTAAGCGCTTCTTCGACGATCTTGATGCGCTCGCATTGCAGCACATAAGGAAAGCGCGTGTCATTCTTCAGTTCGGCGTGATCGAAGGCGGCGATCAGTTCGTTTTCGTGCCGGTCCCAGTAGTGAAACACCGGAGCAATGATGCCGCGCGGTTCGAGTTTTGGATAAAGGCCGAGGCGATCGAACATTTCCAGCGTAGCCGGATGGTTGGTCCCGGCGCGCGGAACTTGTTCGAGGAAGTTGTCGTCGCCCAACGCCTCGACGAGGCAGACTTTCTGATCGGCCTGGGCCAGCGCCAGCGACAGGCATAAACCGACTGGCCCGGCTCCGATGACGACGATGCGATTGGGATAGATTGGCATTCGTGCGGCCATTTGTAACCTGATCGTCATGCCCGGGCGTGACCGGGGCATCCATGCAGCTCATTGCCGCACGGCTTGCCGGACCGAGACTCGATAATGGCGATCAGGTCTTCGCGACCACTTCCTTGGTGGCGCCGGCCCAGCCGTTATGCGTGAGGTCGAACACGACGCCGTCGGGGTTGCGATACTTCGCCTCATAGAACGAGTTCGGCGAGGTCGGCCGCCCGGCCAGATAGGTGCCGCCGGCGTCCGTAACTTTCTTTTCCGCCGCGTCGAGATCGTCGACCCACATGCCGAAATGATAAAGGCCGGTCTTCTCGTTGCCCTCGGTCTTGAGCAGGGCCACGTTCATGGTCCCGTCGCTCATGTAGATGCCGCGGCGAGCGGTGCCGGCGCGCGTCATGCCGAAGGCGTCCTCGAAGAATTTGGCCGCCTTTTCGGGATCGGGAACGATGATGGCGATGTGGCGAAGTCTCGTGGCCATGCTACTTCTCCGTTTCTACTTCTTGGCTTGAGGCCGCCACAATAATAACCAGCCCGCTATTTGCAAAGGCCGCGCATTCGCGGATGATGCCTCCTGTCTCAGCAAAGGCGAACATCCGTCATGCCTTCCGCGAATGCCAACGAATACGATTTCATCATTGTCGGTGCCGGCTCGGCCGGCTGCACCCTGGCCAATCGTCTGTCTGAAGACGCGCGTGTCCTGGTGCTCGAAGTGGGTGGCTGGGACCGAGATCCCTGGATTCACATTCCGCTGGCGTGGGGCCGCATGATGGCGCGGCGCATGCACGACTGGATGTATTCGACCGAGCCCGAGCCGGGCATGGACGGCCGCCGGATCGAAATTCCGCGCGGCAAGGTCATCGGCGGCTCATCCTCGATCAATGCCATGGCGTATGTGCGCGGTCATCGCGGCGATTACGACCGCTGGGCGGCCAGCGGCCTGACGCAATGGTCCTATGCACATGTGCTGCCCTATTTTCAGCGCCAGGAATCCTGGGAAGGCGGCACGGATCAATATCGCGGCGGCGATGGCCCGCTGTCGACACGTCGGACCAGCTTTTCCGATCCCATCGTCGAAGCCTTTGCGGCTGCGGGCGCGGCCGCCGGGTATGGGTGGACGGATGACTTCAACGGCCGACAACAAGAAGGTTTCACGGCCCGACAGGTAACGATCCGAAACGGCCGCCGCTGCAGCGCCGCGGTCGCTTATCTGAGGCCGGTTCTGGGACGGGGAAGTCTGCGCGTTGAAGTCGGCGCCCTTGTTGATCGTGTCCTCATCGAGGGGCATCGGGCTACGGGAGTCGCATACACGAATGCCAGCGGGGACTCCGTGCAGGCCTTTGCCGGCCGCGAAGTCATCCTCGCCGGCGGCGCAATCAATTCACCCCAACTCCTGATGCTGTCCGGCGTCGGCGATCCGAGCGAACTCAAGGCTCACGGCATTGAAACAAAGGTGCCGCTTACCGGTGTGGGCAAAAACCTGCAGGATCATCTCTCCGCGGACGTTGGCTACGTGCGCAAGACGCCGGGGAAATTCCATCACGAAATGCGGCTTGATCGCATTCTGCTTGATCTTGCCAAGGCCTATTTGTTCGGCACGGGCTTCGCGAGCGATGTGCCTGGAGGAATTACCGCCTTCCTGAAAACGGGACTCGATCCGAAGCTGCCTGATGTTCAATTCCTGTTTCGCGCCGGGTCGCTGGCAGCTCAACCCTATTTGCCGCCATTCCTGCCGAGCTTCGCGGATACTTTCGGCTGTCGTGTAGCGCTGTTGCGGCCAAAAAGCCGCGGTCGCGTTTCGCTCAGGTCGGCTGATCCACAGGCGGCAATGCGCATTGAACTGGGATTCCTCAGCGATCAGGATGATCTGAAAGCCTTGCGCGCCGGAATGCGCATGGCGGTTGACGTCGGCCGCCAGAGCCCGATCGTTCCATACGTGGAGTCCGAAGTGACGACGCTTAAAACCGACGCCGAAATCGACGCCCATGTTCGCGCCACGGGTATCACGGTCTATCATCCGATCAGCACTTGCCGCATGGGCAGCGACAGCGAGTCCGTGGTCGATCCCGAATGCCGAGTGCGCGGCGTCGAGGCGTTGCGCGTGGTCGATGCCTCGGTCATGCCCGATCTGATCGGGGGCAACATCAATGCGGTGGTTATTATGATCGCCGAGAAAGCCGCCGATATGATCCGCGGCCGTCCAGCGCTTGCGCCGAGTAATGCCTGATGCCAGACGCCAACGCCGCTGAATACGACTACGTCATTGTCGGCGCCGGTTCATCCGGTTGCACGCTCGCCAATCGGCTATCCGAGGATTCACGCGTTCTGCTGCTGGAAGCGGGCGGCTGGGATCGCGACCCCTGGATACACATTCCGCTCGGCTGGGGCCGCATGCTCACTCGCCGCATGCACGATTGGATGTATTTCTCCGAGCCGGAACCGGAGCTGAACGGACGGCGGATTGAATGCGCGCGCGGCAAGGTGATCGGCGGTTCGTCGTCGATCAATGCCATGGCTTATGTGCGCGGCCATCGCGGCGACTATGACCGCTGGGCTGCGGCTGGGCTGAGCCAATGGTCTTATGCGCACGTGTTGCCGTATTTCCAGCGTCAGGAGTCATGGGAGGGCGGGGCGAACCAATACCGCGGGGGCGACGGCCCGCTGACGACCCAGCTCACGCGCTTCGCCGATCCGCTGGTCGAAGCTTACGCCGAGGCTGGCGCGCTGGCCGGTCATTCGTGGACGGGCGACTACAACGGCCGCACTCAGGAAGGCTTCAGCCGCTGGCAATCGACGATCCGCAACGGCCGCCGCTGCAGCGCGGCGCTCGCCTATCTGAAGCCGGCGATGGCACGGCAAAATCTGCGCATCGAGGTCGGCGTGCTGGTGAGTTGCGTGCTGATCGAACGCAATCGCGCCGTCGGCGTCGAGTATCTTTCGCGCGGCGGAGCAACCATTCGGGTGCGCGCCGCGCGCGAAGTGCCGCTCGCCGGCGGCGTTATCAACTCGCCGCAGGTATTGATGCTTTCGGGTGTCGGCGATCCGGCCGAGTTGCGCGCCCACGGCATCGAGGTGAAGGCGCCGCTCCCCGGCGTAGGCAAGAACCTTCAGGATCACATTTCCGCGGCTCTCACTTACGCACGCAAGCAGCCCGGAAGTTTCCACCGCGCCATGCGGCTCGATCGCATCGTACGCGAGCTCGTCAAGGCGTATCTGTTCGGTTCCGGGTTTGCGAGCGATGTGCCGGGTGGGATATTTGCGTTCCTGCGCACCGATACCGAGGCAAAACTGCCCAACGTGCAGTTTTTGCTCAACGCTGGCTCGATGATGGCGAAGCCTTATCTGCCACCCTTCCTGCCGAGCTTTCCCGATACGTTCGGCTGCCGCGTGGCGCTGCTGCGGCCGCAGAGTCGCGGCCGCGTTGAGCTTGCGTCGGCCGATCCGCACGCGCAGCCGCGGATCTTTCAGAATTTTCTCAGCGCCGGGGATGACCTGAAAGTCTTGCGTCACGGCATTCGCATGGCGCGCGAAGTGGGTCGACAGGCACCGTTGAAGTCTTTCGTCGGCGCTGAACTGCCACCGCTGAATTCGGACGCCGAGATCGATGCCCATATTCGGGCGACGGCGATTACCGTGCATCACCCGGCTGGCACCTGTCGGATGGGGGTCGACGAAGGCGCCGTAGTCGACGCAGAGCTGCGGGTGCGCGGTGTCGAGGCGCTGCGCGTGGTCGATGCGTCGGTGTTCCCGGACCTTGTCGGTGGCAATATCAATGCGCCAGTGATCATGATTGCCGAAAAGGCGGCTGACATGATTCGCGGCCGGCCGGCATTGTCACCGAGCAATGCGTGACGAACGAGGTCAATTTGGACACGCCTTCGCAAATCGAAACAACGTGGCCCGACGCCATCTACGCGCATTTCCGCCGTGTCGGCATCGGTCAGGTCGGCTACGTCCCTGATGCGGGCCACAGCAGCCTCATCAAGCTTTGCAAGGACGACCCCAACATCGCCGATGTGGTGCTGACCACAGAGGAGGAGGGTGTCGGGCTGGTTGCCGGCGCGGCGCTCGGGGGCCAGCGCGCGGCCTTGCTGATGCAATCGAGTGGCGTCGGTAACTGCATCAATATGTTTTCGCTGCTGCGCAATTGTGGTTTCGGCTGCGTGGTGCTCGTGACCATGCGCGGCGAATTTGGCGAATTCAATCAATGGCAAGTGCCGATGGGCTCGATCACCGGGGAGGTGCTGCGGCTGTCCGGTTTTCTGACCTATCGGGTCGAACACGCCGAGGACGTCGATGACATTGTCGGCGCCGGGTGTGACATGGCGTTCGACGGCAATCTGCAGGTCGCCATTCTCCTGGCGCAGCGGCTGATCGGCCGCAAGCAGTGGGTTCGCTGATGCTGGACCGGCGCGAATTCGTCAAGCAGCTTCTGGTCGAGCGTGGCGATCTGCTGGTCGTCAGCGGTCTCGGCTCGGCGACCTACGATGTCGCCGCGGCCGGCGACCACCCGCTGAATTTTTATCTCTGGGGCGCGATGGGCGGCACCGCCATGATCGGGCTGGGGCTCGCGTTGGCGCGGCCCGATCGGCGCGTCGCCGTGCTCACCGGCGACGGTGACATGTTGATGGGTATCGGCAGCCTGGCCACTATCGGTGTCAAGCAACCGAAAAATCTCGGCATCGTCGTGCTCGATAATGCGCATTACGGCGAGACCGGCATGCAGGCGAGCGCTACGCAGTCGGGCATCGATCTCGTCGCCACCGCGCTCGCGTGCCGCTTCAGGCAGGCGCGCGCGATTTCGCGCGTCGACGAGACGCCCGGCGTCCGCGCGCTACTGCATTCCGGTGAGGGGCCGACGCTGGTCAGCGCTCACATCAGCGCCGAAGATACGCCGCGCGTACTGCCGTTGCGCGATGGACACGCAATCAAACAGCGATTTATCGCCGCGCTCGATGCCGGCCGACGCGACCCGGCTACGACACCCTAGTCAAACTCACCAGTCTTGCCGGAGATTTTGATTATACCCGACGCTGCCGCCGCCTGTGGCTATCGGATGGTCCGAGAACAGCGGCGGTGCACCGAGGTCGCGCCCGTTGCCAGGAATGTAGTTATAGTAGCGCGGCGCTTGAGCGGCTGCCCCGATGACAGAACTCAAGACGATCGCTGCAACAAGCCCGATGGTTGTCTTGGTTGACATGTTTGCCTCCATGAAGGACGCGAGTGTCGCTCCCACCCGGTGTACGGGCCTCGCTTCGGAGACGACGCCACCATTGCGGATTGTTTCCAGGCGGATTAAACGCCCGGTAACATTCCACATCACGTTTTAACGAAACTAATTTGAGAAACGTCGGCGGAATAAACGTTGCAATCGATACAGAACGTCTGGTTACCGTTTAGCCGCTGCCTTCACCGCCTCAATGACTTCTGGATAGGTTCCGCAGCGGCATAGATTGCCCGACAGATAATGACGGATATCGTCGTCACTCGGATTTCGGATTTTCTTTCAGCAGTTGTTGAGACATCAGGATAAAACCGGGTGTGCAGTAACCGCACTGAAATGCGCCGGTCTCGATGAATGCTTGCTGCATCGGCGCCAGCTCGCCGTCGGCGTCCAGCGATTCGACCGTGGTAATGGTCTTTCCGTCAGCCCACACTGCGAAATACAGACAGCCGGATACCGCCTTGCCATCCACCAGCACGGTGCAGCAGCCGCACAGGCCCTGACCGCAGCTTTCCCGCGCGCCGAACAGATCGAAACGCTGCAGCAGCTCGACGAGATTGTGGTGCGGCTCAATCGCGATGGAGGCCGGCTGGCCATTGAGCGTGAAGTTTATAAGGCGCGTGCTCATGACTACCCGTCCCCTAGTGTACGTTTCCGTCGAGCGCCTGGCGGACGGCGCGACGGAGATAGACCCGCAGCAATTCGCGTTTGTAGGGCGCGGAGCCGTGCGCGTCGGACAGCGTTTCGACTTCATCGGCTGCCGCATCGCCCGCGCGCTGCAGTGCCGCGTCGTCGGGCGCGGCGCCTTGCAGCACTTCCTCGGCCGCGCTCACGCGTGTGACCTTCTCGGTCGCGGCGCTGACGACGACGATCGGATTGGTGATGCGGCCGCCCGCAAGCGCGAACGTCACCGCGACCCCGAGCGAGGGCCAATCGTCTGCCGTGCGCGAGGTGACTTTCATGTAGGCGGCCTTGCGGCCGTTGAGCGCCGGGACCATTACGGCGGTGATCAGTTCGTTCTTCGCCAGAACGGTCTCGTAATAGCCGGCGTAGAGCCCTTCGAGCGGCAATTCGCGATTGCCATTGGGACCTGTGATCGAGATGCGGGCACCGAGCGCGCTCAGAACCGGCGGCAAATCCATGTGGGGATCGCCGTGCGCCAGCGCGCCGCCGACGCGCGCGACATTGCGGACCCGCACGCTCGACAGCGAACGCATGGCCCGGGCAAGGACGGGTAGTCGCGAAGCGACGTTCAGGTCTTTTTCTAAATCACGTAATGTCGCCATGGCGCCGATGCGCAATTCGCCTTTGTCGGTCAGCGAGATGCGCGAAAATTCCGGTTCGATGCGATGCAGGCAAATAAGCCGCGTCGGCGTGAAGACGCCGGCCTTCATCATCAGCATCAGCGCGGTGCCGCCCGCGACCGGACGGATTGTCGGCTCCTGCGGATCGAGCAACGACAGCGCTTCCTTGAGCGACGTCGGTTCCACCATTTCGAACGGAATCACTTTACGCTTCTCCTGATACCTTTTTCACTCTCAGGCATTCGCCATGCCTAGCACATGATCGGCGATCTGGGCGCGGGTTCCGACCCAGATGTCCGGCGCGGTCATCGCCTGCCCGACGATCTTCTCGTAGAAATGCGCGCCACGATGGTGGCCGAAGATGTGAGCGTGGCTGGTGACGTCGATAATGCGGAGTTCATCGTCGCGGGTGCGCGCGATCTCGATGACTTCGTTGAACGAGTCAAGCATCATGCGCGGCGGATGGCCATATTTCATCGATGGCATGTCGTTGACATCGTAGGACAACGGAATAGCGACGATCTGCTTGTTGCCGTGACGCGTCACAAAGGGCAGGTCGGTGTGAAACACGTCACCGTACCAGCGGTAGCCGGCTTCGGCGAGCAGCTTCGGCGTCCCGGGTTTCGATGTGCCGCGCGGCGACAGCCAGCCGATGATGTCCTGGCCCGACGCCGTTCGCAGCAGCGCGGTGCAGCGCTCAATGTTTTTCTTCTCGTCCTCGTCGGACAGCAGCGCCGGGATCACATCCATGGCGTAGGAATGGGACAGCACTTCGTGGCCGTTGTCTGCGATCGCCCTGACGGTCGCGGGGGCGCGCTCCGCGATGACTGCGTTGATCATCACACTCGCTTTGGCGCCATGGCGCGCAAACCCCTCCATGAGCCGGTGAATACCGACTTCCACTCCGTAGGCGGCCCACGAGATCGCCATGGTGTCCAGCACGCCCGGCGGCAGCGGGTTGCCCATCGGGCTGATCCCTGGCGCCTTGCCGTCCGACCAGGCCTCCAGGCAGACGTTGAACACGACGCCGATGCGCTTGCCGTTCGGCCACGTCCAGTCTGGCTGCTTCTTCATTCGCGGCTCCGGCCGACGTTCGGAGCCAACGTTTAATCATCTTGAACCCGCCGCGTCGAGACCGGCGCCTCACCACGCGTTGTGGGCGCGTGGGCTCACCACGTAGGCGCCGCCGAGGACCAGAATCGCCAGCACGGCAGGCGCGATGGCAAGCCACAGACTGGCCGAGGCCACGGCCGCGGCCCAACCGATAGAAGAAAATGCCTCCGCGAAGGTAGCGAGCCGCGACGAAACTTGCCGGCGGCGGAACTGGCTTCGCTTGGCCTGGCTGCGAAACCAGAACTGCACGGCCGTCGATGCCGCGGCCGCGATGCCGATTCCGCCTGTTGCGATCAGGGCGTGCCACGGCGAAGCGAACGCGATCGCCGCAACCAAAGGCGCAAAGATGAGCGCAACAGCGCCGAGGACCGCTTCGATCTTGGCGCCGAGAATGAAACGCCGGGGCACTGGCGCGGTGGCGACGAGGTCCGGTGCATCTTCGCCGGAGATCGCAAGCCAGGCGAGACCGCCGGCGAGCTGTCCCGAGGCCATCACGAGGACCGGTACGACGAGCTGGAGCGCGCTGTTGTCCTGATCGAAGCCGCGCCACAGCATCAAGGCCGGCGGCACCAGATACAGCATCTGCATCAGCGTCTGTGACATCAGCCACGGATCGCGGCGCAGCAGGATCCATTCCTTGCGTCGCAGTGCGCCGCGCGGCGAAAGCCTTTTGTGAAAAGCATTACGCCGCGAACGGACGACATTGGCATTGCCAACGCCGGCCGCCGCGATGGCGTAATTGGCGAAGCGCGGGGCGACCACGATCACGGCGGCGGCAAGGAACGCAAAGCTCGCGGTCAGCACCGCAATGAGCGGCAATGTCTGGCCGAGCGCGGCCCGCGCCGGCCACCACAATACGCTGTCGAGGCTGGGTGACAGCGCCAACAAAGTATTCGATTGCAACAGCGCCGTGCGCGAGATCGTGCCGTAGGACAGGATCGCGACGACTTGCAGGCCGATGACAAACGCCGCGCCGATGACGGCGGCCACCACCTGAGCCACGAAGCGGGTCCGCCGTGCGCCGAGCACGCGAAACAGCGCGACGGTGAGTTCCACTGCCAGCGCCGTCGCCGCCGCTCCCATCGCCACGATCAATCCGTAGGCGCCGAGCCAGCGCCAGCCGCCACGCGCGATCAGGACGTCGATGAACGGGGCGGCAAGAGGCAGCGCCATCAACGTGGTACCGAGTGCGATCGTGGCAATACGCACGCCAAACAGCTTGTTGCTGTCGACCGGCGACGCGAGGATCAGGTCGAGATCGGAACGCGCATAGAAGGCGCGCGTGATCGATTCCATCGCCTGGGAAATCATCAGCATCCACGACAGCAGCGCGCTGGTGGTGATGGTAAGCAGCGTCTGTCTGTCGATTGCGGCGCCGGCGTGCGGGCCGACGACCCAATAGGCGACGAAATGCATGAACAGGATAAAGGCGACCACGCCTATGGATACGACGCGCAGGCGTTCGCGCCGGCCGGCCGTGATCATGGAAATCCAGTCGCGCCAGACGAGCCGCGACTCGTGCCGCGCGAACCAGACGGCGGTGCCGGCTGTGGCGCTCATGCGGCTCGCGCCGGCTCCGCGACCAGCGCGAGGAATGTTTCCTCGAGGCTGCCGCCGTCGCGCGCGTCCGCGTGCGCGTGGGTGCCGGCCCGGCGGCGCAGTTCATCGAGGGTGCCTTCGGCGATCAGCTTGCCGTGAGCGATGATGCCGATGCGGTCCGCCATGCGCTCGGCCACTTCGAGGATGTGCGTGGTCATGACGATGGTGCCGCCCGAGCGCGCACGCTCGCGCAGCACGTTCTTGACCTGGCGCGCCGAACCGGCATCGAGCCCGGTCAGCGGTTCGTCGAGGATGATGACGCGCGGCTCGTGCACCAGCGCGCCCGCGAGCGCAACCTTCTGCCGCATGCCCTTGGAAAAGCTTTCGCAGCGCTCGTCGGCATTCGGCGCGAGATCGAGCCAATCCAACAACGTCTCGGCGCGGCTCGCCGCCGGCGCCGGGTCCACGCCCCACAGGCCCGAGACGAACTCCAGATATTCGCGCGGCGTCAGCTTGTCATAGATCATCGGCTCGTCGGAGACCCAGGCGACAATCTGCTTTGCGGCGGTCGGATCAGACAGCGCATCGATGCCGCCGATGCGGATCGAGCCGGCGTCGGGCCGCAACAGCCCGGCGATCATCCGCAGCGTCGTGGTCTTGCCGGCGCCGTTCGGTCCGACCAGCGCGTAAAATTCACCCACGCGCACAGTCAGTTCCAAGCCGTCCACCGCCGGGCGGTCGAAGCGTTTGACGAGACCTTGGATTTCGAGAGCGGCCGGCGTCGGCGGTGCAATGGGCTGCATGGGCCGAAAGCCTACCGGGTAGAGGTTTCGGCCGTGTGAATCGGATGCCGCGAATTACCGGGCGACTAAAGGATGGGGCGACTAAAGGGTGATGCGGTCGATTTCGGCCAAATCTTGTGGCGACAGCGTCCAGCCCACGGCGGCAACGTTTTGTTCGACCTGCTCGGGTTTGGTGGCGCCCGCGATGATGCTGGGAACAAACGGCTGGTTCGCGAGCCAGCTCATCGCCAGTTCCAGAAGCGTGTGCCCGCGGGTTGCAGCGAAAGCGGACAGCTTCTCGACGCGGCGCAAATTTCGATCGTTGAATACCTCGCCGCCACGCGGCGGGTCGTTGGCCAGGCGCGACCCGGGTGGCAATGCCGCGCTGCGCTGGTACTTCCCGGTCAACAGGCCGCTGGCGAGCGGAAAGTATGGCAGCAGACCGAGGCCGTGCTGGCGCATGGCGCCAAGCAAGCCTTTTTCCAGATCGCGCTCAAGCAGGCTGTATTCGTCCTGGCAACAGATGAATGACACAAGATGTGCGCGCTCGCTGACGGCCAGTGATTGCTCAAGTTGCGCGCTCGACAGGTTGGAGCAGCCGATGAAGCGAACCTTTCCTGACTGCATCAGGTCGTCAAGGGCGCGCAAGGTCTCCTCGATCGGCGTTTGCGGATCGGGGCGATGGAGCTGATAAAGATCGATCCAGTCAGTCTTCAGGCGGCGCAAACTCGCTTCTGCGGCTTGCATCACATAGCGCCGCGCCGCGCCGCGAAGCTTGCCGGCGCCATCCATCGGCAAGCCGAACTTGGTCGCCAGCACGACGTTCTTGCGGCGCGGCCCAAGAATTTGGCCCAGACATTCCTCAGAGCCGCCCTTGTTGCCATAGATATCGGCCGTGTCGATCAGCGTGACGCCGAGATCGAGCGCCTTGTCGATCACGAGTTGCGACGCCGCAAGATCGATGCGCCCGCCGAAATTGTTGGCACCGAGCCCGACGAGCGAAACCTCGGGGCCCGCAAGTCCCAATCTGCGCTTTTGCATGAGGCGCTCGGGAGAAGCTCAGTTACCCGCTGACGTTATAGGCGGCAATCGCCGCCATGTTGACGAGCTGGGCGTCGTTCGCCGACAGCGACACGATCTGTACCGAACGATCGAGGCCGACCAGCATCGGACCGATCACGGTGGCGCCGCCAAGTTCCATAAGCATCTTGGTGGAGATCGAGGCCGAGTGAAACGCCGGCATGATCAGAACGTTGGCGGGGCCGGACAGTCGGCAGAACGGATAAGCCTCGCGAAATTCCATGTTGAGCGCCACGTCCGCCGCCATGTCGCCGTCGTACTCGAAATTGACGTGCATGCGGTCGAGAATACGTACCGCTTCCTGCACGCGCTCGGAGCGCTCTCCCGCCGGATGCCCGAAGGTCGAGAACGCGAGCAGGGCGAGCCGCGGTTCGTAGCCCAGCGAGCGCGCGACGCCCGCCGCTTCGATCGCGATTTCGGCGAGATCCTGCGCGGTCGGCATCTCGGTCACGGCAGTGTCGGCCACCAGCACGGTACGTCCGCGCGCCAGCACCAGCGAGGCGCCCATCACACGATGGCCGGGCTTGGGATCGATGCAGCGGCGCACATCTTCGAGCGCGACAGAGAAATTCCGGGTCACGCCCGTCACCATCGCGTCGGCATCGCCGAGCGCCACCATGCAGGCCGCGAAATGATTGCGATCCTGATTCACCAGGCGCTGACAGTCGCGTTGCAGAAAACCGCGCCGCTGCAGCCGTTCGTAAAGGTACGCGGCGTAAGCGGCGTTGCGCTTCGACAAGGCCGCATTGACGATCTCGATGCCGCTGCCCAGCTCCACGCCGAGCGCCTTCGCGGTTTCGCGCACGCGGTTCTCGCGGCCGCAGAGCAGCGCCGAGCCGAGTCCCTGGTGGACGAAGCTCGCCGCGGCGCGGATCACTTGCTGCTCTTCGCCCTCGGCGAAGACGACGCGCCGCGGCCGCCGGCGCAGCCGCTCATAAACGCCGGTCAACACGCCGGCGATCGGGTCGAGGCGGCTGCGCAATTGCTGACGGTAGGTTTCCATATCGGCAATGGGCCGCCGCGCCACGTTCGATTCCATCGCCGCCTTGGCGACGGCCGGAGGAATGTCGGAAATCAGCCGCGGATCGAACGGCACCGGGATGATGTAGTCGGGACCGTATTTCGGCCGCGCCCCGTAGGCCGCGGCGACCTCGTCGGGCACATCTTCGCGGGCGAGCTGGGCAAGCGCGTGAGCGGCCGCGATTTTCATTTCCATGTTGATGGCGCGGGCCCGCACGTCGAGCGCACCACGGAAGATGTAGGGAAAGCCGAGCACGTTGTTGATCTGGTTCGGATAGTCGGAGCGGCCGGTCGCCATGATGGCATCCGTGCGCACCTCCGCCACGTCTTCCGCGGTAATCTCGGGATCGGGATTGGCCATGGCGAAGATGATCGGCTTGTCGGCCATGGATTTCACCATCGCCTTGTTCACCGCGCCCTTCACCGAAAGTCCGAAGAATACATCGGCGCCCGCCAGCGCCTCGGCGAGCGTGCGCGCCTTGGTCTTGACCGCAAAGCCCGACTTCCACTGGTTCATGCCGTCGGTGCGGCCTTCGTAGATCACTCCCTTGGTGTCACAGAGGACGAGATTCTCGGGCCGGAAGCCGATGGCGCGTAGGAGTTCGAGACAGGCAATGCCGGCGGCGCCGGCCCCGTTGCAGACGAGCTTGGTGGTTGCCACCTCGCGGCCGGTCAATTCGAGCGCGTTGATCAGGCCCGCGGCCGCGATGATGGCGGTGCCGTGCTGATCGTCGTGAAAGACCGGGATGTCCAGAAGCTCGCGCAGCTTCTGCTCAATGATAAAGCACTCCGGGGCCTTGATGTCTTCCAAATTGATGCCGCCCCAGCTTTTACCGAGCACCTTCACGCAATTGATGAACTCGTCGGGATCTTCGGTGGAAACTTCGAGATCGATAGAGTTGACGTCGGCGAAACGCTTGAACAGCACCGACTTGCCTTCCATCACCGGCTTGGCCGCCAGCGCGCCGCGATTGCCGAGGCCAAGTATCGCCGTGCCGTTGGTGATGACGGCGACAAAATTGCCCTTGGTGGTGTAATCGTAGGCGCGCGCTTCATCCTCGGCGATCGCCAGCACCGGAACCGCGACACCGGGCGAATAGGCCAGCGACAGGTCACGCTGGGTCGCCATCGGTTTCGTGGCTACAACCTCCAGCTTTCCGGGCCGGCCTTGGCTGTGAAACAGCAGCGCTTCCTGGTCGGTGAATGTCGGACGGTTCGCGTGGCTGCCGCTTTTGGAGGCCATTCTTTTGTCTTTCCTTGCTGCGTCCAGCGCGTCGCCGCCGAAACGGGAACCTTAGCGAAAGCAGCGCCCGATACTCAAGGGACTTGGAGGCAGGGACTTGGACATAGGGACTTGGAGATGCAGCGAGATTTGCTCTTGCGGCGCAGCAACGCCGGATGCGCCACAAATTGCCATGCATTGAACTAAAGTGCGCGGCAGAGTATGGCGTGCTGCCGTCTCGCCACCCCGGAAGATTGCCGGCTCCCCATGATCCGCTTCCTGCTCCGCTTCCTTGGCCTGCTCCTGCTGGCGACCACCTTCGTATTCTTCGTCTATGACGGGACAAAATCGATCGCCAACCATCAATTCGTCTACGTGCGCGTGAGCGAATTGTGGGCCGACATCGACCAGCACAGCCTCAACGCGGTGCAGGATTGGATCAAGGGCAAAGCGATTTGGGCATGGGAGCCATACGGACAATGGCTCTTTGGCCTCCCCACCTGGGCCGTGCTTGCCGTACTATCCGCAATCCTGATCATGCTTGGCCGCAAGAAAAAGAAGCTGATCGGTTACGCGAGGGATTAAGCGAATAGCAACGGCGCGACACGCGCACGAGGGAGTGAAATGGCGGGCAACGGGTACGATTACATCATCGTTGGGGCTGGCTCGGCCGGCTGTGTGTTGGCGAACCGGTTGTCCGAGGATGGCGCCGCGAACGTGCTTCTGCTCGAGGCCGGCGGCCGCGACTGGCACCCCTACATTCACATCCCGCTCGGCATGGGCCGCATGCATGAATACGGCATGTTCGACTGGGGCTACGAAACCGATCCCGAACCAAACCTCAATGGACGTCGCATCGAGGCGATGCGCGGTAAGGTGCTGGGCGGTTCGTCGTCGATCAACGTCATGGCCTATACGCGCGGCAATGCGGGCGACTATGACCGTTGGGGTCAAAAGGGCGCACGCGGCTGGTCCTATGCGGATGTGCTGCCGTATTTCCGGCGTTGCGAAACCTGGGAGAACGGCACCGACACCTATCGGGGCGGCGAGGGCTCGCTTGGCACCGAATTCGCCAAGACCGAGGACCCGCTCTACGAGGCGTGGCTCGAAGCCGCCAAGGCATGCGGCTATCCGATCACACCCGACTACAACGGCAAACAGCAGGTGGGCTTCGGTCGCGGCCAGTACACGATCAGGGATGGCCGGCGTTCGTCGACCGCGAACGCGTTTCTCAAGCCGGCGCGAGACCGCGCCAACCTGACCATCGCGACCGACGCGCACAGCACCCGTGTGCTGCTGGAAGGTACCCGCGCCAAGGGCGTCGAATTCGTCCAAAACGGATCGACGCAGCATGCCACCGCGGCGCGCGAAGTCATCGTTGCGACCGGCGCCTTCAACACGCCGCAGCTTCTCATGCTTTCAGGTATTGGTCCGGCGGAGCATCTGCGTAGTCTCGGCATCAACGTGGTGGCCGATCTGCCGGTGGGAAAAAATCTTCAGGATCATCTCGGCGCCTATATGACCTACACGCGCCGGCAGCCCGGCACATTTCATCGTGAAATGCGCTTCGACCGCATGGCGATGAGCATGGTGCGGGCCTATCTGTTCGGCACCGGTCCCGGAACAGTGGTGCCGGGTGGGCTGCACGCCTTCGTCAAGACGCGGCCCGAGCTCGAAGTACCCGATATCGAATTCATGTTCCGCGGCACCTCGCACGATCCGCGTTTGTGGTTTCCGGTGGTGCGGCCGGCCTATCTCGACGGCTACGGCATCCGCCCGACGCTGCTGCATCCTGACAGCCGTGGTGAAGTTCTGCTGGCGAGCAGCGACCCGCTCAAGCCGCCACGGATCGTCTACAAATTCTTCACCGCGCCGAACGATCTGCCGACCTTGCGCGAAGGATTTAAGCGTGCGCGCGAACTCGCCTTCCACAAAGCGCTCGATCCGTTCCGCGGTGAGGAGATCGGTCCGGGACCGCAGGTCAAATCCGATGCCGAGATCGATGCCTGGTTGAAGAAGGTGGTGATTACCGCGCACCATCCGGCCGGCACCTGCGCGATGGGTCAGGGCGGCGTGCTTGAGCCGGACATGAAGGTGCGCGGCATTGAAGGCCTGCGCGTCTGCGATGCTTCCGCGATGCCTGACCTTGTCTCCGCACACATCAACGCCTGCGTGATCATGATGGCCGACAAGGCCTCGGACATTATTCGCGGCAGGACGGCGTTGCCGCGTGCTGAGGCGGCCTAGCTTCGCTGCACGCCATCTACCGCGCAGGACGCGGCTCTATCGCCGCGTCACATTGCCGAAAGGTAACGACGCTACTTTGCATTGAATGCGTGAACCCATTGGTTGAAGAGCCGATGGCTTAAGCGACAAGAAGGAGGCGGCGATGATCAGATCCTTCATATTGACGAGCCTCATCCTCGGTGTTGCTCCGGCTTGCCTTGGTTCGCGGGCCGAAGCCGCCTCGCCCATCATTCTGAAATTCGCCAGGGGCTCCTACGGCGTGATGGTCCAGGGGCACGTGACGCCGCACGCGCCGCAGCAGGTCTATCGCGTCGACGTCGACGCGGGCCAGGTGATGACTATCACGTTTGCAGGCGGAGGCCCGATGCGCGGCAGCGTGGCCTGTCAGGGCGGGGTCGGCGATGGGCCGTACGCGGGCACGGGCAACAGCATCACCATCAAGGTATCGGGCAATTGCGACATTTCAGTCGGTGCCAACACCATGGCCAACGAGTGGACCGGCGGCTTCACGCTTGCCGTACTGGTATACAGGCCGCAATAGCGGTCTCGCGGGCTCTAAGGCGCGGCGCCTGCGAACGTGCTCCTGAAGAGCCGCGTCCATTCGTCTTCGTTATCGAGGAATTTGCTGTTGTCGATCAGGCTCACACCCGGAGGTGGCTCAGCGACCGCCCGATTGGTCGGCACGTTGCCGCGCTCGGCCAGAATGCGCTGTCCGTCTGTCAGGTAAAAATCGAGCAGCAGGAGCGCCGCATTGGGATGCGGCGCCTTGGCCAGTAAACCGATGCCGGTTGGTAGTGCAAATGCGGGCGGAAGCACGACGCCATCGATCGGCGCGCCGCTCTTTTTTAGAGCGGCAACCCGATAGCCGTAGACGTTGAGCGCAAGCGGTACTTCGCCCGCAACCACCAGATTCGCCAGCAACGTATGGCCGCGGCGCACGGACATGCCGTTCGTGGCAACAATCTTGTGGAACAGCGCCAGGCCGGTGTCTCGGCCCATCGCTTCGGCGACCGACATGAACCAGCTTGAATTGTCGGCTTCGTCGTCGACGCCGAGCTTGCCCTTCCATTTCGGGTCGGCGAGATCGGCATAGCTCTTCGGCACATCGGCCGGCTTGATCAGCGTGGTGTTGTAGGCGACCGTAAAGACGCTCAGCCGATCGGCGATCCAGCCGCGGTGTGGCACAACCGCGCCCGGCATCAGGTGTGCAAATGCCGGAGAAGAGACTTCGGTCAGCAGGCGCTCGCGCTGTAATCCCTCCATCGAGTCGCCGGCGGTTTCCGCGAGGTCTGCGTCATAGCGCTCGCCGCGCGCCTCGGTAACGGCGCGCCGCAGAATATCGTCCGAACTGCCCCGCCACAGACGGACCTGCACGCCATATTTCTTTTCGAAGGCCTGAATGATGGCGTTGGTGTCGGCGATCACCGCCGACGAGTAGATCGTGACGAGACCCTCCTTCTTGGCGCCGTCAATCAGGCGCTGCATGCGATCCGGCCCGGAATACCGGGCGATATCGGCGACTGATTGAGCGCGCGCCGGCACCGCGAAAGTGAAACACGCTGAACAAACGATCAGCGCGAGCAAACTTCGCAGGGTGGACGACGGCATCAGGCTGCCCTCGGCGGGAGCTGCGTGGCTTCGGCCTCGTAGACCGAGTCCATGCGCGGTGAAATGCTGTGCTTGCCCAACGCTTCGGCGAACAATTGCCGCACCTCCGGATGTTCGTCCACATAGTCGATCTGCGTGCCGCCGAGCCTGCGGCTGATCCATGAGATCGGCACGCCTTGCGCATTGCGCGGCGACCAGTGCTTGAAGGCGAGATAGCGCGCCGGTGTTGGCCCAGCGTTGAAATGCTGGTGAAACCACATATTGGGTGGCACCACCAGAGTGCCGACCTGCCACTGGAAACGCTGCGGCTCTTCACCCTCCGGCCACATCAGCGAATAGCCTTCACCGGACAGGATAATAACATGCGCGCCGGGTCCGTGCGCATGCGCCTTCTTGTAGGTGCCGACCGGAAACTGCGAGATATGGCTCGCGATGGTGCCGCGCGCCATGTTGAAGCGGATATGCCCGCCGCCAGCGCCGCGTTCCTTGGCGGTGATCAGCGGAAGGTTGACAGCGTCCGGCACGAAATTGGTGCGCAGCAGAAAGCCCTCCTGTTCGCCCTTCGACGAAAAGTAGTCGGGCTCGCCGGAAAAACGGTTCTTGAAGTCGTACGGGCAGTTGAAGATGAAATTGAGATCATCGTAGCGATTGATGACGGTCGGCGCGTTGGTGACGGCCACAAAACGGACTGGCTCCTGGCCCGAGCCGTTGAAATGCTGATACCAGCAGTTCAGTGGGATGGCGAAAATCGATCCGGCTTTCCATTCGAAGGTGATGCGGGCGCCGGCGTTATTCCAGACCGTCGTCGAGCCGCGGCCGGACAGGATCAGCAGCATTTCTTCATAGAGATGATGAGCCGGCTCCAGTTTTTTGCCGGGTGCAATCTCACAGACGTAGCAGTCGTTAGAAAAGCGCGACGCTTCGTGGTTGATGTAGACCCCCTTGGCGGCGCGGCGCAGCCAGGGTTTTAGTTCGACTGTCCGCAGATTAGGGACGTAATGCGCACCGATGATGTCGAGGCCGTCATTGCGCACGAACCGCTCGTAGGCCGAATCCTTCTCGACCCGGAACTTCTGCGCCAGTTCTTCTGAAGCGACAGCATCTTTTGCCCCGATGGCACTGTTTGCCACGTTTTCCTCCTGCGTATTTTGCGCAAAGCTAGCAGCGGTGGCCGGTCGGCGCTAGCGTCAGCCGCCGCATACGGGATCGCGGGCACAAGCTTTCGCCGCAACCGCGCATTAGGTGTGACCGATGGTTTTCGCCGCGCGACGCGATCGTCTGCAGGACGGAGGGCCGCCGCGGCGCCGACAGCGTGCATCACGCGCGCCGGGATCGGGCCTCCGGAGACTGCTCGGCTTTTGCGTGATTGCCGTGCTGGTCGTGCTGGCGGCGCCTTACGTCATCGCGCCGTTCTACCGGGTGATTGATCCGGTCTCGACTCCCATGCTTTGGCGCTGGGCAAGCGGGCAACGAGTACAGCGTATCTTTGTCCCGCTAAGCCGCGTCGCCCCGGTGCTGCCCCAGACCGTGATCCTGGCCGAGGACGCGAGCTTCTGTCACAACCACGGCATCGACCTTGGCGCGATACGGGAAGCACTGCAGCAGTCCGACGACGATGTCGCCGAGTCACGCGGAGCTTCAACAATCACCCAGCAGACCGTCAAGAACCTGTTCCTCTGGTCCGGCCACAGCATCGTGCGCAAAGTATTGGAAATGCCGCTGGCGGTCTGGCTGACTTTGGTGCTCCCAAAGCGACGAATCATGGAAATCTACCTTAATACGGCCGAGTGGGGTCCAAACGGGGAGTTCGGCATTGAGGCCGGGGCACGCTGGGCATTCGGCAAGTCAGCGCGTGATCTGGATGCTTGGCAGGCAGCGGAACTGACCGCGATCCTGCCCAACCCGCATCTTCGAAGTGCGCGCGACCCGAGCACTCTGGTCCGCCGCCTCGCCGCCCTCCATGAGCGCCGCGCCGCAGCCCATCCGGCGCTGGCCGCCTGCGTTCGCGCCCGAAAATAGCGAATCCGCGAGGGGAACTCTGGAAGGCGGGTACTAGCATTAGGCCCGTTGTTCTTCTATAAGGCCGCCTTCCGATAAGCCCAGGATACGAAGGAGTACGCCGCTATGGCCGTGCCGAAGAGAAAAACATCGCCGTCGAGGCGGGGCATGCGCCGGTCGGCGGATGCCCTGAAGGCGCCGACGTACGTCGAAGACAAGGATTCCGGCGAACTGCGCCGGCCGCACCATATCGATCTCAAGACCGGCATGTATCGCGGCCGCCAGGTGATTACGAAAAAGGCGGAAGCCTGACACGGATCGACGGCGGCCTGGAGCGGATCGCTCCGGGCTCAGCGGCGACACGGGTAGACTGTTGGAGCGCGGTCGTGCGGGGGCGCGATAAGGAAGCTGCCTAGCTAGGCCGCCAAGGAGCCTTACGGTGTATCTGCTTGGCTTCCCGCTGCTGCTGGTCCCTTTCGCGATCTACAATATCGTTGCGTTTATTTTGCAGTTGCCGCCCGATATCTGGACCGCGCAGGCGGCCGCCGTGCCGATGATGTCCGGCCAAATCTGGAAGTTGACCTGGGAAGACACGTTCCTCGCCCTGTCGATTTTCCTGCTGTGGATCGAAATCATAAAATCGACGCGTGCCGGCAACCGCGTGATCATGGATCATGTCCTGGCGATGCTGTTGTTCGTCGCCATGCTGGTCGAGTTTTTGCTGGTCAAAAGTGCCGGGACGTCGACATTCTTTCTGTTGGTCGTGGTCGGCTTTGTTGATGTGTTGGCCGGTTTTATTATCGGCATTCGCGGCGCGACCCGGCAAGTCGAGTTCGACAGCCCCAGGCTTTAAGGCCGCGCGCCAGCCGGCGACGATCAAAGCGATCGAGAGAGTTCACTGCCGGGCTCAGTCGGCCATTGGCCGAGCGACCGATAGACTGCGGCGGCGTCGGCGGGATCAGCGCGGCGGCGAGCCCGCGTTTGCGGCGCCTGCACCGCCATAGCAATAAGATGCGCGACGAAATCGGCATTGGCGCGCCGATCTGATCGGTTCAGAGGGGCGTCGCTTCTTCGCGGTGTGATGGGGACGAGAGCGTTTTTCATCGGCATCGCTTGGCGCGTCTTGTCCCAAAACGGGACGTTTCGGGTCTTCTGACTCCGAAAGCGCAAGCAGCGTGCCGCAGCGAGTGTGCTTATCAGGGAAACTACGTGGAACGGGCAATTTTCCGAATTATTTAAGGTACGTCGCTAGATTGAGATTGCAGGTGCCGTCTGTCGGCGCCATCTGCGCCTCGTCCCGATTTCCGATGGAGTGTCCGTGACCCAGGATGGTCCGCGACAGTCGCTTTCCGCTTCCCCCGGAATGCCCAAGAGCGAGACGGCCATGACAGCCGCAACCGCGTCCTCGCAAGAGCCGGCGCTCGATGCCGCAGAAATCCTCACCTCAGTGGGTGAGGTTGCGTATGACTGGCATCTTGATACCGACGCCTTGTTGTGGAGCGAAAACGCCAAGGACGTGCTGCTGATCCGCGATATGGCGGCCGTTTCCACCGGCCGCGGCTATGCGCAACTGCTCGAGGCCGAAAATGCGCAGGCCCGGTTCGACGCAGTCATGCAGTCTGACAAGCGCGACGATGGCAATGGGGTACCGTTCCAAATTCAGTATCGCATCCGACCCGACCCCGACTCGGAAACCAAGCTGTGGGTCGAGGACAGCGGCCGTTGGTTTGCCGGCCGCGACGGTCGTCCCATGCGAACGCACGGCGTGCTGCGCGTCATCAACGAACGTTATGAGCACGAGCGGGAACTGACGTTCCTTGCTCACCATGACGGTCTTACCGGCGAATTGAACCGCCACTACCTCACGGAATTTCTCGAAGACACTCTGGAGGACGCAATTCGTTTCCGCTCCTCCTGCGGCTTCCTTCTGGTTGCGATAGATAATCTGTCACGCATCAACGAATCTTATGGCTTCGATGTTGCCGATCAGGTGATCGCGGAGGTCGGCAAGCGCCTGCGCAGCCGGATGCGTGGCAAAGACACACTTGGCCGCTATTCCGGCAACAAATTTGGCTTGGTGCTGCGCGATTGCACGCCCGACGACATGGCGATCGCAGCAGACCGGCTGTTGGCCGGCGTCCGCGACGAGATGGTGCCGACGAAGTCCGGATCAATTGCGGTGACGGTGACCATCGGCGGCGTTACGGGCCCGCGTCACGCGCGCAGTGTCGCGGAGGTGTTGACCCGCGCACAGGAGACGCTCGATATCGCCAAGGGCAAGCGTCGCGGTTCGTTTCTTGCTTACCGGCCCAGCATCGAACGCGAGGCCCTCCGGCGTGAAAACGTACGCGCGACCGATGAGATCGTCGCGGCGCTCAATGAGCGGCGCATTTTCCTTGCCTATGAGACAATCGTGACGGCGACGGGCCGGCAAACCGCCTTCTATGAGTGCCTGATGCGTATCCGGCGCGCCGATGGCACCCTCATCAACGCAGGCGACATCGTCCCGATCGCGGAGCGGCTCGGGCTTGTACGGCTGCTCGACCACCGCGTGCTCGAGCTTGTTGTCGATGAGATGACTGCAGCGCCGGACCTGCAAGTCAGTCTGAACGTGTCGGCGCCGTCGACGACCGATCCTGATTGGTGGGCCGGCCTGGGCTCGTTGCTGCGCACCCATAGCGGCGTTGCGTCCCGCATGACGGTTGAGATTACCGAGAGTGCTGCCATTCAGGACATTGATGAAACGCGCGGCTTCGTCGCCCGCGTCAAGGATCTCGGCTGCCGCATCGCGATCGACGATTTCGGCGCCGGTTACACGTCATTCCGCAATCTGCGCAAGCTCGGTGTCGACATCGTCAAGATCGACGGTGCTTTCGTTGCCGACATCATGCGTTCCGACGACGATCGAGCATTCGTGAGAACGTTGATCGATCTTGCCAAACAACTCAAGCTCACCACCGTTGCCGAGTGGGTGCAGAGCGAAGAGGCGGCACGCATGCTCGAGGCTTGGGGTTGCGATTACCTGCAAGGTGCGCTTGTCGGGCTGGCATCGACCGAGCGGCCTTGGATCAAAGGCATGGCGCAGGCGATATGATGGGTGGCCCCGGATGCCGCGATGGGTCGCGAAAAGCGCGTCGAGACTAGCTGCCGCCCAAAATTAGCTACTGCCCTTGTCGGTGAGCCGGTCGACCTTCCTTTGCATCTCGTCAAGCTGGCGCTTGAGATCGTCGATGTCGCCTGATTTTCCGGCGGATTTCTCCGGCTCGACGGCGCCGCCACCCTGGCTTTCACGCCGCGCGAACGGCGTGAACATTGCGAAAGCGCGCTCGAACATCTCCATGTTCCGGCGCACCTGGTCCTCCAGCGCGCCGAATGGGCTGCCGCCGAAGGCTTGCGCCATTTGCTGACGAAATTTTTCTTGTTCGCGGGTCAGCGATTCGATGGACACTTCGAGATAGCGCGGGACCAGCATCTGCATGCTGTCGCCGTAAAAGCGGATGAGCTGGCGCAGAAACGTGATCGGCAGCAGGTTCTGTCCCTGCTTGCCCTCTTGTTCGAAGATGATCTGGGCCAGCACCGAGCGGGTGATGTCCTCGCCGCTCTTAGCGTCATGGACGATGAAATCCTCGCCTTTTTTCACCATGGCGGCGAGATCTTCCAACGTGACGTAGGCGCTTGTACCGGTGTTGTAGAGGCGCCGGTTGGCGTATTTCTTGATCTCAATCGGCTCGGCGGCCTTGGTCGTGGCTTCGGACATGAGCGTCGTGTCACCGCATCAGCTTTGCCGTCAAAATAGGCGGTTTCGACGGGCGCGGCTACCGTTTTGTGATGGGATCAAGGCCCAGAGGCATCTGCGCCTGCTGTGGGGGCGCCTTCCACCTTGCCGGCGGCAGGCGGCCTCCCTATGACATATATCCAGATTTGATTGAGGATCCGCGGTCAGCCCGCGCGTGACAAACCCGCTAAAGCCCGGAAGGAACCTGCCATGAAAGACGACATCGTCATCGTCAGTGCGACGCGCACGCCGGTTGGCGCATTCAACGGCGCATTTGCGACGCTGCCGGCCCACGAATTGGGGAAGGCGGCGATCAAGGGGGCGCTCGACCGAGCCGGCATTGAGCCGCAGCGCGTGTCCGAGGTCATTTTGGGGCAGATTCTCACCGCTGGGCAGGGCCAGAATCCGGCTCGGCAGGCTTCGATCGCGGCCGGTATCCCGGTCGAAGTTCCGGCCTGGGGAGTCAATCAGCTTTGTGGCTCCGGCCTTCGCTCGGTCGCGCTCGGCTATCAGGCGCTTCTCAACGGCGATTCCGAGATCGTGGTGGCTGGCGGTCAGGAGTCCATGAGCGTCGCGCCGCACTGCGCCTATCTGCGCAGCGGCGTGAAGATGGGCAATTTCGACATGATCGACACGATGATCAAAGACGGCCTGTGGGATGCCTTCAACGGCTATCACATGGGCACCACGGCCGAAAACGTTGCGCGGCAATGGCAGATCACCCGCCAGCAACAGGACGAGTTCGCGGTCGGCTCCCAGAACAAGGCCGAAGCGGCGCAGAAGGCGGGAAAATTCAAGGATGAGATCACGCCGGTGACGGTCAAGAGCCGCAAGGGCGACGTCGTGGTCGATGCTGACGAATACCCAAAACACGGCACCACGCTCGAAGCGATCGGCAAGCTGCGCCCCGCCTTTGACAAGGAAGGTACCGTGACCGCAGCGAACGCCTCCGGCATCAACGACGGCGCCGCCGCGGTGGTGCTGATGAAGGCGAGCGAAGCCGCCAAGCTCGGCAAGACGCCGCTTGCGCGCATCGTGTCCTGGGCGCAGGCCGGCGTCGATCCGAAGATCATGGGGACCGGGCCGATCCCGGCGTCGCGCGCGGCGCTCAAGAGGGCTGGATGGAACACCGGCGACCTCGACCTGATAGAGGCCAACGAGGCGTTCGCCGCACAGGCCTGCGCGGTGAACAAGGATCTCGGCTGGGATACCGGGAAAGTCAACGTCAACGGCGGCGCCATTGCCATCGGCCATCCAATTGGCGCGTCGGGGACGCGAGTTCTCGTGACGCTGCTGTACGAGATGCAGAAGCGCAATGCCAAGAAAGGCCTTGCCACCTTGTGCATCGGCGGCGGCATGGGCATCGCGATGTGTTTGGAACGCTGACCGCGTCCCCCGCGTTGATCGCAGCGGTTGATCTACGTCATGGCCGGGCTTGTCCCGGCCATCTACGTCCTTAAGCTGTCTTCAGCGCCAGGCGTCAGTCAGGCACGCCGAACGAGGCCCGCAGGGAACAGGGGAGGAGACGACGATGCCGCGAGTTGCGTTGGTGAGTGGAGGTACGCGCGGAATCGGCGCGGCGATATGCAAGGCCCTGAAGGCCACCGGCTACAAGGTCGCGGCCAATTACGGCGGCAACGACGAGGCGGCGCAGAAGTTCAAGCAGGAAACCGGCATCGCGGTCTACAAGTGGGACGTTTCGTCGTTCGAAGCGTGCGCCGCCGGCGTCAAGCAGGTTGAAGCCGATCTTGGTCCCATCGATGTGCTGGTCAACAACGCGGGGATTACCCGCGACGGCATGTTTCACCGGATGACGCCCGAACAGTGGAACGCGGTGGTCGGCACCAATCTGGGCTCGCTGTTCAACATGACCCGGCAGGTGATCGGCGGCATGCGCGACCGCAAGTTTGGCCGCGTCATCAACATCTCATCAATCAACGGCCAGAAGGGCCAGATGGGCCAGGTGAATTATTCGGCCGCGAAGGCCGGGGAGCTTGGCTTTACCAAGGCGTTGGCCCAGGAAGGCGCACGTTCCGGAATTACCGTCAACGCGATCTGTCCGGGCTACATCGCAACCGACATGGTGAAAGCCGTGCCGCAGGACGTGATGGAGAAAAGTATCCTGCCGCAGATCCCGATTGGCCGGCTCGGCGAGCCGGAAGAGATCGCGCGTTGCGTGGTGTTTCTCGCCTCCGACGACGCCGGGCTGATTACCGGCGCGACCCTCACCGCGAATGGCGGGCAGTATTTCGTGTAGGCGAGACGGAAAATTCGTCGCGGCGATCACGAGTTAAGGTGATGCGGCTCAGAACCGATTTTTCCGTTCGCGGATTTCGGCAAAGACCTTCCATGCCGGGCTGCCCGAAAGGCCTAACGATTTAGCTAATTCGGCGTCGTCCGCACGCAAGAACGGATTGGCCGTCTTCTCGGCGCCGATCGTGGCCGGGATAGTGAACTTGTGACCCGCGATCAACGCCGCAACTTCGTCTGCGCGTGTGGCAAGCGCCTTGTTGCTCGGCTCGACGGTCTTGGCGAAGCGGATGTTGGCGTCGGTATATTCGTGCCCGCAGTAGAAACGCGTGTCGTCGGGCAGAGCGCGCAGCTTGAGCAGCGACTTCCACATCATCTCGGGATCGCCTTCGATGACGCGGCCGCACCCGATAGAAAACAGCGTGTCGCCCACAAAGGCGAGCCTGTCAGCCGGGAAAAAATATGAGATGTGCCCGGCGGTATGGCCGGGCGTGTCGATGACGCGTGCTTCGAGCGAGCCGACCCGGACCATATCGCCCTCGCCGACTGTCTCGTCGACGTGAGCGATGCGCTTTGCTTCATCGCGCGGCGCGATGACGCGGCAATGATGGTGATCTTTGAGGGGGCCGATGCCTTGCGTGTGATCGGCGTGATGATGCGTCACCAGAATATCGGTGAGCTTCCATCCGGTCCTTTGCAGCGCAGCCTCGATCGGCGCGGCCTCCGGCGCGTCGATTGCGGCAGTCGCGCCGCTCTGCGGATCGTGAAGCAGAACGCCAAAATTATCCTTCAAACAGAGAAAAATATCGGTTTGTGCAGGCATCTTTTCACCGTGAATTTTGGGACGCCATCAAGCTGCTGGCGCGTCACGATCAGGGAAACTCAAGGTAAGCGCTGCGCTGTATTTACTGCAAGATGGGGCTTGCGGAATTCAGGGCGCGCGCCTGCGGCGAAACCGTCACCGACGTGCTATTTTGGCATTCATGGATGTCGTTGACCTTCGCAATTTCTACGCCCAGCGGCTGGGGACCGTGGCGCGGCGGTTTGTCGGCCGCGGCATTCGCTCGCGCTGGAGCGACACCGGTACTTTGCGTGTGCTCGGTATCGGCTATGCGACGCCGTATCTCGGGTTGTTCCGCGAGGAAGCCGAACGCTGCCTGGCGTTGATGCCGGCGCCGCAGGGGGTCGTGCGTTGGCCTTCCACGCGGCCCGCCCTGGCCGCACTGGTCGAGGAAGCCGATCTGCCGCTGACCAACTCGGCCGTCGACCGCGTCCTGCTGGTGCACGCGCTTGAAATGTCGGCCGATCCGATGGAACTGTTACGCGAAGTCTGGCGCGTGCTGGCGCCAGGCGGCCGATTGCTGGCGGTGGTCCCCAATCGACGCGGGCTGTGGGCGCGAATGGACACGACTCCCTTCGGACATGGCCGTCCATATTCCCGCAGCCAGATCACCCAGCTCCTGCGCGAAACTTGGTTTACTCCGACCGGCTGGGGAGAGGCGCTCTATGTGCCGCCGATCGGCCGCGGCTGGTTTTTGCGGTCGGCGGTAGCGTGGGAGCGGACCGGAGCCAGCCTGTCTGCCCCATTTGCCGGCGTGCATATTGTCGAAGCAACCAAGCAGGTTTACCGCGCTGTTCCGGTGCGGCGCGAACGGCGGCATCTTGTTCCTGCCCTTAAACCGGTTTTGGCGCCTGCCCCGGGCGCGGCTGCGCTGCGCTAACGTCAGTCAATCCGCAAATTTAATGTCGGGCGGCCGGAACGATTCGCAACGCTGATATTTGGCGAGGTGACGGGGATCAACGAACAGCGCCGGAGGTTCCACGTGGACGCTATGGACCGTTTTCTCAGGTTTGCCGCCGAATGCGAGGTGATGGCGAAGGTTACGCGCAGTCGCGAGAACAAGGCGGTGTGGAACGGTCTGGCGCAACGATGGCTGCGCTGCGCGGAGATGATGGATCAGAACCGCTCGAACGTCCATCGCTCACATTCGGCCAAGCGGCAGCGGCCGCTGCAACAGTTGCCGAATTGAATTTCGCGATCCGGCAGCGAGCAAAGCAATTGCTCCATTACCTTCATGGCGTGCGGTGGTAACGCACCACTAAACTCGCGGGTCCGAGACTGTGGCCCGCAATCGCCATGAGCAATTCGTCGCGGCCCAAGCCGTCCTTAAGCGCGCCTGGCGGCACGTCGAGTGCAATCAGATCGATGACGTAATGGTGCGCCGCGTCGATAGCCGGACCGCACGGGCCGGTGTAGCCGAGCGTTCCCCGCGAATTTTTTCCGTCCACGATATCGATCGCCGACCCGGGCGCGCCTTCGCCTTCTTTCAAGCTCGTCCGAGAGGCCGGAATTCCGTAGGCAACCCAATGGACAGAGCCCAGGCCGCGCCGCCCGTCCGGATCTATCATTATAACGGCATAGCTTTTGGTGCCCGGCGGCGGATTCGACCAAGTCAGCGGCGGTGAGATGTTGCCGCCGCGGCTGTCTTTTCCGCACAGGGCACCGCCCGCATATTTGAGCGGCAGCATGTCGTCATCGCTGAAAGCGGGCGACGACAGTGTAAACAAAGGCCGCTGCGGTTCTGCGGCACGGACCGCGTTTGGCGCGATCGCGAAGGCCAGCAGGATCGCGCCGGCCGCACGGAGTGCTGTCATCCTGGTCGCTCGGCCGTTCGCCTTCAGCTTTGTGCAATGGTGCGCCGCGACTCGCCAATCCGCAAGCTTTTAGCGTTGGGCATCGAGCGTCCTTGACGGAGCGCGCGTGGCCCGAAGCGTTGGTGCTAAGGCCCGGTTAACGTTATTGAATCGTGCAATACCGACGTCAGGGTATCCCAACGGCAAAGTAATAAATCTGTGGCAAGTAAAATATCGTAGCTCCTCCGCGTGTGGGACTTCGAGGCTGGTTGGTATGGCCAAGTGGGTACAGGCGTTACGGCAGACCACGACCTATCTGGGCCTCGTCGTGATCGCGATCATTTGGGGCGGCATCTATTTGCTGTCCAGCGAGCAACGCCAATTGGCCTACCAGGACGCAGTTCGCCAGGGGAGCAATCTCGCGCGCGTTCTGGAAGAGTATATCAGGCGCGTGGTGCAGGAATCCGATAATGCACTCTTGGCGCTGAGGCAGGACTATCAGCGCGACCCACAGAATTTTGATCTTGCGGCCTGGGTCGCGCATACGCAGTCACACAACAACCTGACGGCTCATTTCGGAATTACCGACGCCAAGGGGTTGGTCATCCTCTCAAGCCACGGCCCGTTACGCACTCCGCTGTCCGTCGCCGACCGGCTGCCATTTACGTTTCAGCGCGACAGCGCGGCCGATCAACTTTTCATCAGCGCGCCGCTGATTGGGCAAGCCACCAAGCGTCTTACCATCGAATTTACCCGTCGGCTGAGCAATGCCAATGGCACTTTCGCTGGCACCGTGGCCAGTGCGCTCGATGTGTCGGAGCTCGAGCGCTTTTTCAGCTCGCTCGATCTCGGCCGCGGCGGCATCGTTTCGCTGGTCAGCAAAGACGGCGTCGTTCTGGCTCGCGGCGGGACCAACCCGGCGACAAGGGGCTTTGCCGGGATGATCGTGAGGCAGAACCGGCTGTTTCAAATGCTGAAGAATGGCCCGTCCGGCATCTATTGGAATGTGGCGAGCGATCGCGCGCGGTTCGAAAGCGTCGAAAGGCTCATGTCCTACCGCGCGGTTTCAGGCTTACCCCTGATCGCGGTGGTCGGCCTGGCCAAGAGCGATATTTTTCGGCACGCCAATGCGACGCTTCGCAAATATATCGTGGCCGGGACTATCCTCACCCTCATAGTCCTGATCGTGATGATTGTCGGTGCGGCCCGGCAGGCGCGAATGCTGTCGACTGCGAAGAAACTGCAGCAGTCCACTCAGTCTCTCGAACACTCCAACATTCTGTTCCAGACCGCGCTCAAAAGCATGGCCCATGGTCTGTGCATTTACGATCGCGACATGCGTCTGGTGGTGTGTAACGAGCGGTACGCTGAAATGTATGGTCTTCGCCCGGAGCAGCTCGCGCCCGGGACGACCTTGCGATCCGTTCTGGAAGCGCGCGTCGCCGCCGGCTTGGTGCCAGGAGATCCCGATCAGTATATCCGGGTGCGGCTTGCAAAAGTCTCACGTTGCGATCCCCACCATGCTGAGAACGATCTGACGGACGGGCGCGTCTATGCGGTCAGCCACCGCCCGATGCCCGATGGCGGCTGGGTGGCGACCCACATTGACGTGACAGAACAGCGCCGCGCCGAGCGGCAACTCGAAGAAACGAAGCAGTTCCTGGATTCAATCATCGAGCACATCCCGGTTGCCATCGTCGTCAAAGATGTGACGACGCGCAAATACATTTTGGTCAATCGCGCATTCGAAATGATGCTCGGAATTCCGCGGACAGAATTACTGGGACGAACCACGTTCGATATTCATCGGCCGAATGATGCAAAGAATATCGACGACGCCGACACCGAGGCGATTCAGAACAGCGACCGCGTCAGCTACAACGAACTCGAAGTCGACACGCTGCTGCGGGGGGCTCGCCTGCAGGCGACCCATCGTATCGTCATCAAGAATAACCAGGGCGATGCGAAAGTCATCATCACCGTTATCGAGGATGCTACCGAACGCAAGAAGGCGGAGCAGCGGATTGCTTTTTTGGCACATCACGATCCTCTGACGGGCTTGGCCAATCGTGCCGCTCTGGCGCAGAAGATCGAGGAGGCGGCCGCCCGCCAGCGCCGCCGCGACGAGCCGTTCACGGTGCTTTTGCTGGATCTCGACCGGTTCAAGGAGGTCAACGACACTCTAGGCCATCCGGCCGGCGATACGCTGCTGACCGAGGTCGCAATGCGGCTTAAGTCGCTGTTGCGCGAGACGGATGTTCTGGCACGGCTCGGCGGCGATGAATTCGCCATAATCCAAGCCGGCGAACGCGATCAGCGTGGCGCTGCCCGGGCGCTGGCGGAGCGCATCCTCGAACTGCTCGGCACACCGTTTGCGATCGATGGCGGCGAGATCAATATCGGGACCAGCATCGGCATTGCGCTCGCTCCCGAACACGGTACCGGCTCCGGCGAGCTTCTGAAGATGGCGGATTTGGCGCTCTATCGGACCAAGTCGGCTGGACGCAACGGTTATTGTTTCTTCGATCCGGAGATGAGCGAGGTCGCGAGCGCCCGGCAAGAAATTGAGAACGATCTCCGCCGGGCCATCCAGCAAAACGAGCTGGAGCTGCATTATCAGCCCATTCTCAACGCGAAGACGCGCAAGATCTCCAGCGTCGAGGCGCTGGTCCGCTGGCGGCATCCGACAAAAGGGCTGCTATTCCCCGATCTGTTTGTTCCGCTCGCCGAGGAAACCGGTCTGATCGCCCAGATCGGCGAATGGGTATTACGGCGAGCCTGCATGGACGCCGTGACGTGGCCGGACGACGTCAAGGTCGCGGTCAATTTATCCCTGGTGCAGTTCCGCAAGACGAAACTGGCAGATACAGTCATGCGCGCGCTCCTTGATTCAGAGCTGCGGCCGGAACGGCTCGAGCTTGAAATCACCGAGACGGCGCTCATCGAGTTTGCCGCCGAATGCCTGCCGGCGCTGCGGCAATTCAAGAATTCTCGGCATCACGATTGTTCTTGACGATTTCGGCACCGGCTACTCATCGCTCAGCCAGCTTGCGATGTTCCCGTTCGATCGGATCAAGATCGACAAATCCTTCACGCAGAATCTGACCAAGCGCAGCGAATGCGCGGCGATCATATCGGCAACGCTCACGTTGGCGCAGAGTCTCGACATCGCGACGACCGCCGAGGGTGTCGAAACCGTGGATCAGTATCGCGTGCTGCGGTTGGCCGGTGTAACGTCGGTCCAGGGCTATCTGTTCAAGCGCCCCGGACCCGTTTCCGAGCTCGACTTCAACGCCGTCTACGGCGCGGTGACGCTGGACAACGCCGCGTAGTCCAGCGCGGCGCTCCCCGGCTCACACTTGTAATTGCCTGGCCGCCTACGACGGAAAGGGGCCCCAGGCGCGCTGAACCGCCGGACGCGCCTGAACCGCGTCATGCCAGCGCTGCACATTCGGATAGTCCTTGAGCCCGATGTCTCTGACGCCGTGAATGTGCACGTCGGAATACATCGTCATGTCGGCGATCGAATAGGCGCCGCCAAAATATTCATTCGACGCCAGATGTCCGTCGAGGGTGCTCAGCATGTCGCGCAAGTTCGCCTCATAGTGCTGCTGCGCGGGCGGCGCCTTCACGGGCGAGCGGATCGTCCAGTGCCCGAACTGCTGTGCGAGCGTGGTAAACGTCGCCGAGCCGTAGAACAGCCATTGATCGACCTTGACGCGCGCGGCCGGATCAGCCGGGTAGAACTTGCCGGATTTCTCGGCCAGGTATTTGAGAATAGCGCCTGATTCGCAGAGGGTTACGCGCGTGCCACCGGGGCCTTCGTTATCGACGATCGCCGGTATTTTATGGCCCGGGCTGATCTTCATGAATTCCGGTGACATCTGGGCCTTCTGTCCCAGATTGACGGGAATAATTTTGTGCGGGAGCCCGGTTTCCTCCAGCATCATTCTGGGCTTGTAGCCGTTGTCCGTCGTCCACGTGTAGCAATCGATCATTTCCGTCCTCCCGATCGCGTCCCTTTGTGCCAAAGGGAATTATGGCTGGGGTATCGCCGGACGCCAAGTGCTCGCGGCGGCAAGGCCGGCATGAACGCCGGTTGGTGCGGGATTTACTGTTGCACAAAACGGTTGTGGCGGCGTGAAGCTCGCTCAAATTGTACGGAACTCGTTAGGCCAAACTTGGCAGGCCGTCCGTATCATTCCAGACGATTTTAGTCGGGACTGTTAGCGGGGATCGGATGTTCGAGCAGTCAATTTCTGCCGCTTCGGGCCAAGCGGACTTGGCTCGCGCGAGCGGCGCGCGAGCGATCCTGCCGCGGCTTCTGGTTATCGACGACGATAATCTTCATCGCATGATCATCTGCCGCGCCGCCGCCAAGGTGGGCTACCTTCCGGCAGGTGCCGCGAGCTACGACGAGGCCGTCAAGCTGGCGCAGGAAACTGCGTTCGATTGCATCACGCTCGATCTGTCGCTCGGCGACCACGCGGGTGACGAGATGCTGCGTCACTTGTGGGTGATCGGCTGCAAGGCGCCGATCATCATCATCAGCGGCTGCGACAACGAGACGTGCAATGAAAGCGCGAAGGTAGCCGAGTCGCTCAAACTGAATGTCTGGGAATCGATCCCGAAGCCGGTAAATCTTGCCACGCTGCGCGAGTCGCTCGAACGACTTAAGGCAAGCTGGGACGTGTCACCGTCCGATACGCCGCAAAGCGATCAGGTTTCGCCCGCGTAGGGTCCTTGCGGGTCGGCCAACGCCTGCAGGCGCAGCGCCGCCGCGTGGGCGAAGCGCAGCATGATTGCCTTGCGGGTCGGCGCGCGCAGCCGGTGCTCCGGCGCTTCGCTGATGATCGACGCGCCGAACGCATCCGCAACGATCAATCCGGTGTCTACCGGAAAAATCTCGCGCGGTACGTCAAGCACTGTTGCGAAGAATAACCGGTCGCAATGCAGCCGATAGTCCATCCATTTTTGATCGGCGCGGAAATCGGCAACTGACGATTTGATTTCCACGATGACGATTTCGCCGTCGCCGCCGAGACCCACGAGGTCGGCGCGCCGTCCCGACGGCAATGGCAATTCGCTGACGACACAATAGCCGAGCGCATGAAGATAACGCGCCGTGCCGCGCGCGATCGCAAAGGCGGTCGGCGACTGCCGGCCATCCAGAGGAAAGGCGGGCGCCAGCGCGTTGAGGCTCATCGCGAGAATTCCGGGCAGCGGCAAACTGGATAGCGGACGGATTTCCGGTTTACGCACGCCAGATACTCCGATTGGCACGCCAAACCACGGACGGCACACGTCAGATGGCGGATCATTGCAACTTATCCGTTTGTTGTCACCTGGGAACTCTGTCCCGTGCCGCGGCGCGATCCGGAAATGCTTCGGCCAACGCGACTCGCGTGGCCGCGATGACGCCGCGCTCGGTAATGAGCCCCGTGACGAGCCGAGCCGGCGTGACATCAAATCCATAATTCGACACGGCGGAATGGTCGGGCACGACCCGTACCGTTTCGATCCGGCCATCTGCCGTCAGTCCGCTCATGGTTGCGACTTCGTCGGCGCTCCGCTCCTCGATCGGGATCTCGGCGATCCCGTCGGCTATCGTGAAGTCGATCGTCGGCGACGGCAGAGCCACGTAAAACGGCACGTTATTGTCGTGCGCGGCGAGCGCCTTCAGGTAGGTGCCGATCTTGTTGCAGACGTCGCCGTTGGCGGTGACGCGGTCGGTGCCCACAATGACGAGATCAACAAGCCCATGCTGCATCAAGTGGCCGCCGGCATTATCGGCGATGACGGTGTGGGGGACGCCGTGCTGACCGAGTTCCCAGGCAGTAAGCGAAGCCCCTTGATTGCGCGGCCGGGTCTCGTCGGCAAACACATGGATGGCGAGACCTTTGTCGTACGCCAGATAGATCGGCGCCGTCGCGGTGCCGATATCGACCGTAGCGAGCCAGCCGGCATTGCAGTGGGTGAGAATGTTCACGTGTTCGCCGCTTCTCTTGCGCGTCGCAATGGCTTCGATCAGCGACAGGCCATTGCGGCCGAGCGCGGTATTGATGGCGACGTCCTCATCGCTGATCTCCGCGGCGCGCTTGTACGCCGCGGCAATGCGCTCAGCGCGCGGCCGGCTGCGCACGGCCGCCACCATCTCATCCAGCGCCCACTTGAGGTTGATCGCGGTCGGTCGCGTGGCGATCAGCGTCGCATAGGCGTGATCGAGCGCCGAATCGGAGGTGTCGTCGCGCACCGCCAGGCACATGCCGTACGCCGCCGCGGCGCCGATCAGCGGTGCGCCGCGAACCAGCATAGCGCGGATCGCATGGGCGGCTTCGGCGAGGGTTGTGAGGCGTGCCGTGACGAAGCGATGCGGCAGCGCGGTCTGATCGATGATGCCGACGGACCAGCCGTCGGGCTCGAGCCAGATGGAGCGCATCGGTTTGCCGTCGACCTTCATGACCGCTGCCTAGCAATATTGCCGGCGATTGTGGAGGGTAAAGCCGCTTGCCCGGCGCAGGACGATGCCGCAATCTTGCTCCGATGCTGGAGACGGCAATGGCCGATATGAATTACGAGGTCGAATACGACAATCGGGCGCGTGTGCCGGAATACGCGGACATCTTCCTGCGTTGGGCGCGCGAAGCGGAGAATTACCGGGTCGAGCGGCTGAAGGCTGGGCGCGCGGAACTCGGTCTCAGCTATGGCGATACGCCGCGACAGACCGTCGATCTGATGCTGCCGGACGCCGGTGAGGGGGCCCCGCTTGCCATGTTCGTTCACGGCGGCTGGTGGCGTTCGCTCGAAGCGTCAAGCTTCAGCCAGATGGCATGTGGGTTGAACGCCCGCGGAATCGCTGTTGCGATCGCGGGTTATGATCTATGTCCCAACGTGACGATCGCCGACATCATTGAGCAGATCCGCCGGGCTTGCGTGTTTCTGTGGCAGCGGCAACCCCGTCGCCTGCTGGTCTACGGACATTCGGCCGGCGGTCATCTGGCTTCCGCAATGGTGGCGACTGATTGGCAAGCGCTCTATCCGAAGGCGCCGCCCGATCTGGTGCCGGCCGGATTTGCGATGTCGGGCGTGTTCGACCTCGCCCCTCTGGTGAGCGTCAGCGTGAATCAGGATTTGCGGCTCGATGCCGCCGAAGCACGCCGCGTATCGACGGCGTTTTGGCAACCCGGCCCCGGCCGGACCTTCGATGCCGTCGCCGGGGGCCTCGAATCCGGGGAGTTCAAACGCCAGAGCAGATTGATCGCCGATACCTGGCGGCAACACGGCGTCGAGACGCGTTATGAGGAAATTGCCGGCGCGAACCATTTCACGATCCTCGACCCGCTCACCGATCCGGAGAGCGCGATGGTGACGCGCATCGCTGCATTGACGCAGGCAATCAAACAGTAGCGCGGCTCGTATGCTTGGCCACGGCGGGCGGACCGGAGGCGGGACGCGTGAACAGCACGCAGGCCGACGCGGCCAAAATCAACGCAAATCCGATGATGTCCGGGGCAGTGGGACGTTCGCCGAGGAAGGCGACCGAGGAGATGACGCCGATCACGGGACTGCCCAACACGCCAAGCGATGCCGTTGTGGCCGGCAATCTGCGGATGATCGAAAACCAGAGGCCGTAGGCGATTCCCGTGCCCAGAACGCCCGAAAGTATCGTCGCGATAACGCCGTCAGCATGTGCGGCGTGAAAATCCGGCCCGCCTTCGAAAATCACCATGCAGGCGCCGATGACAACGAGCGCAATCGCCACCTGCCACGCGGCGAGCGCCATCGGATCGGCTTCGACCCGAGCCCATTTCAAATAAACCGTGCCGGCTGCCCAGCTTACGCCGGTACCGAGCGCCAACACGATACCGAGCGGGATTCCGGCTGCGGTCAATGGGTAGATCAGGATCGCAAGCCCGGCGACGCACAAGCCGATGGCGAGCGGTTGCATCCCGGTTGGTCTTTCGCGGAGAAAAATCCAGCTCAATACGACGGCCCAGATGGGCATCGTGTAAGACACGACGGCTACCCGCGATGTCGCCGCGGCAAGCTGGGCAAAGGTTGAGAACACACTGAAGCTCGCGACGTTGAGAAGCGAGGCGACGAAAACGTGAGCCCAGCTCTTGACGCCGGTAAGCCGCAGCCCGCGGCGCATGACAAGGCATACCGCGAACAGGATGATGCCGCCGACCAGCGTACTTGTTGTGCGCATGGTGAGTGGCGGAACTTCGCGGAGCGCGATCCGCATGATCGGCCAAGTCACGCCCCAGACGACGCACAGGGCGATCAGCATAAGTCGTGCGCCGGCTTCGGAGTGGGTCGCGGCGTCGCGCGTGAGATCGGGATTTTTCAATGACTCTTTCCGGTCTTATCCCTTCAGGGAGCTTTGGGCCCGGTGCGCAGGTACCAGTCGGCGATCTGCGCGCCGGTCCAGAACAGCACGTCGGGCTTCTTGCGGATGACCTCGAAGATGCGGCGGAAATATTTGAGCCGGTGCGGCGCGCCCATGATGTAGGGATGCACCGACAGCGCCATGACGCGCACCGAGTTCGGCCGAAGTCGGCATAAATCTGTTCGAACTGGTCGAGCGCGCGTTCGCAGTACTCCGACGCCTTGTGGTGCTGGATCAGCATCATGGCGACGTCATTGCATTCCTGCGTATAGGGCACGCTCAGGATCGGCTTGCGGCGCGTCTTGAGCCAGACCGGCTGATCGTCGAGCACCCAGTCGGAGACGTAGTCATAGCCTTCGTCGACCAACAGTTCGGGTGTCTGCCAGGTTTCGGTCAGGCCCGGCCCGAGCCAGCCGCGCGGCGCCTTTCCGGTGGCCTTGAGGATCGTCTCCCGGACCTTGCGGATGTCGGCACGCTCGTTCGGCACCTTCTGCATGTTGGTCTGCGTGAAGCCATGCCCGATGAATTCCCAGTTGCGCTCGACCGCCGCCCGCACGATCGCCGGGTAGGCCTCCAGCGCCGAGCCGTTGATGGCGATCACGCCCGGAATCTGGAATTCGTCGAATACCTTGATGAAGCGCCAGAAGCCGACGCGGTTGCCGTATTCGTGCCAGGCCCAATTCGGCACGTCCGGCATCGGCGAGCCGCCGGCCGGCGGCGTGAGCACGGTGCGCGGCATCGTCTGCATCGGGTCCCAGTGTTCGACATTGACGATGACCCACACGACCATGCGGGCGCCGTCCGGCAGCTTCAGCGGCGGTCGTTCGGTGATCGGCGAATAGGCGATGCGTTCGTCCGGCAGCATCACGGCTTTGGATTGCCGTTTTGCGGGGGCTTTCTTCGCGCGTTTGACCATGTCGATTTTTCCTCCCTGCCTCAAAGGCTACTCCGCGACCGGCGAGGGTACCTTTTCAGCCGCCGACCGCTGCCGGCTCACTATCGTGCCGAATATCGTAAGTCCCACGGCGCAAACACACAGCGGCAGAAACGCCGTCCAGGGCCGTCCCGTCACATCCCACAACGCGCCGCTGATGGTCGGGATAATGATCGCGCAAGTATAGCTCACCGTGAACATGCCGGCCGAGGTGCGCGACACATCGCCGGGCGCGCTCAGCAGCGCCGGCAGCGCCAGGATTACCGGGAAGGTCATTGCCGTGGTGAAGCCGACAAATGCCGCGGCGACGAGAAGACCGAGGTTGGTCGGCAGCAGGATCAGAACCAGAAACGATGCCAGCAGCATCGGCCCGAACAGCAGAAACGGCCACGCCCGGCGTTCGAAGCGATTGGCCAACAGCAGCAGAAGAAATGGCGCCGCCATCTGCAGTCCGTTGAGCCATCCCAACGCCGGGCCAAGCAAGCTGGTCTTGCCGAGGCTGACCAGATAGTCCCCCAGGAACGCATTGGCCGAGAAGAACGAACTGTTGTTGCCCCCGAGCGCAAAGCCGAGCAGCCAGACAAGCGGATTGCGAAAATCCGGCCACCAGCGTGCGCCGATCGCGATCTCGCCACCCGGTTTGTCGCCGCGGCTGGGACCGAACAGATAAAATATCGGGACGATGAGGAGCGCTGGGATTGCCCAGAAAATCAGATCGCGCCGCCACGAGCCGCCGAGCAGCGGCAGCACATAGGGAATGGTCAGGGCCGATGAAGCGGTCGAGCCGATCAGCATGCCGGCCGTGTAGGCGATGGTGCCGAGCGCGACGCGGCCCGGGAGCCATTCACGGACCAGCGTCGGCATTCCGGGCTGCATGATTGCGACGCCGAAGCCAGTCGCGATCACGCCGGCGTAAAGCGTCGGCACGTCGATCGCCGCGGCACGCGCGCCGCTGGCGACCGCCGCAATCGTCATGCCGATGATCGCCGCCAGATTGGTGCCGATCCGCGCGATCAGCATCGAACCCGGAATGGCCGCGATGGCAAACAGCGCCAACGGCAGTCCGACCAGAAGGCCGACCTGCGTCTCCGACATGTGCAGTTCGTCGTGCACCAGCGGAATCACGGGTGGCATGGCGAAAATCGTCATGCGCATGGCGACGCCCGCGAGAAACAGCAGCGACAGAAGTTTGAGCAGGCGGCCGCGCGATGACCCGGCCGCCGAATTCCCGGCAGAAAGCATGAGAGAGGAACAATCCTTGAGGGCGCAAACTGCATCAGGCGGCGGCGAGGCGCAAGAAAGGTGCGCGCAGAGGTCGCTTGCCCCGCCTTTGGAACAAATATAGAACACAACCATGGTCGTCGGACAGCCTGATGCTGCGAATGTTCAGAAGGTGCTTCGCGCCACCTTCGGCTTCGATGGTTTCCGGGCCGGCCAGGCGGAAATCGTCGCCGCGGCACTTGAAGGCCGTGACGTGCTCGCCGTCATGCCGACCGGCAGCGGGAAGTCACTTTGCTATCAGCTGCCGGCGCTGTTGCGCGATGGGCTCACCGTCGTGGTGTCGCCCCTGATCGCGCTGATGCGCAATCAGGTCGCTCAACTTTGCGGCTACGGCATCGCGGCAGCGGCGCTCAATTCCGCCAACGACCCGGCTGAGAACCGCGCGATTCTCGATCGCATAGCGCGCGGCGAACTGCGCCTCGTTTATGTGGCGCCGGAGCGGCTGGTGAAGGCCGATACGCTTGAGTTGCTCAAACGCGCCAAGGTCACGATGCTGGCCATCGACGAGGCGCATTGCATTTCGCAATGGGGCCACGATTTCCGGCCCGAATACGCCGAACTCGGCAAGGTCCAGGCCGCGCTCGGTGGCGTGCAGACGGTTGCGTTCACTGCCACGGCTGACGCCGCCACACGGGCGGATATTTTACAAAAGCTGTTTAGCCGGCCGCCGGCCGTATTCGTGCACGGCTTTGACAGGCCCAATCTGCGGCTGGCAATGCAGGCAAAGATCGGCAGCCGCAATCAGGTCACCGATTTCATCGCGGCGCATCCAGGCCAGAGCGGCATCGTCTATTGCGCGTCGCGGCGCAAGACCGAGGAACTGGCCGATCATCTGCGCAAGACCGGCATCAAGGCGTTGTCCTATCACGCCGGCATGGAGAATGCGGCCCGATCGCGCCATCAGGACGCGTTTTTGCAGGAAGATGGCGTCGTTGTTGTCGCGACGGTCGCGTTCGGCATGGGCATCGACAAGCCGGACGTGCGCTTCGTGCTGCACGCCGACATGCCGGCCAATATCGAGAGCTATTATCAGGAGATCGGCCGCGCCGGCCGCGATGGACTGCCCGCCGACACATTGACGCTTTATTCGATGGGCGACATCCGCTTGCGCCGCATGCAGATTGACGAAAGCGAGGCGACCGATGACCAGAAGCGTGTCGATCGCCAGCGCCTCAACGCGCTGGTTTCGTTGTGCGAGTCGCCGCGTTGCCGCCGGCAAACGCTGCTCAGCTATTTCGGCAAATCGACGGAGCCTTGCGGCAACTGCGACTTCTGCTGCGACGGCGCCCAGCTGATCGACGGCACCATCGCGGCGCAGAAAGCGCTGTCCGCCATCGTGCGGACCGGCGAGCGCTTCGGCACCGAGCACTTGGCAAACGTGCTGCTCGGCGAGAAAAGCGAAGCGGTGGAAAAACTCGGTCACGACCGCCTGCCCACCTTCGGCGTCGGCAAGGAATTCGACAAAAAACAGTGGCGCTCGATTTTCCGCCAACTGCACGCTGCCGGCGTCCTAACGCTCGACATCACCGGCTACGGCACCTGGAAGGTGACCGAAGCCGGCTGGCGCGTGCTCAAAGGCGCAGAGAAGATCACGTTGCGCACCGACACATTGAAGGCCGGCCGCAAGGCCGCGCGTTCTGCCGCCAAAGCCGCCGCGCTCGCTGAAGGATCGCCGGGCGATACGGAATTGTTCGAGGCGCTGCGGCGGCGCCGGTCGGAACTCGCCAAGGCGAAGCGCGTGGCCGCCTATGTGGTATTTGCCGACAAGACGCTGATCGATATGGCGAGGCGCAAGCCGCAAACAGTGCTGGAGATGGCCGGGGTGCATGGCGTCGGCGAGGCCAAGCTCGCGCAGTACGGTCAGGACTTCCTCGACGTCATCCGGCAGCATGCGCCAGCCGGCGGCTAAACTGCCCTGACGCCGAGCGCCGGAAGATGCCGATTTTACCGCTGTTCCGCGATGTTGCGCCGCATTGCCTGGTATGTTAGCAACGCCGCGATTTTCGCGGGTCGGCGGGGCCTTGCGCTGCCCCGGAATCCACATCCCGCATGATCCAAGGGTTTGGTCCCAAGGGCTTGGGCCGGCGTCCCGCGCCGGCAGTGCCTTTGAGGAACGGCTCCCAGGCAGGCGACGAGAAGCAAAATTGGCAGGCGAAGACACCATCGTTTCCGGCGTGGCAGGCCGCTACGCAACCGCCCTGTTTGATCTCGCCCGCGAGGCGAACGCGATCGATGCCGTCAAGGCCGATCTCGATCGGTTTGACGCGCTTGTCGCCGCGAGCCCGGATCTGCTGCGGCTGGTCCGCAGTCCGGTATTTTCCGCCGACGAGCAGCTGCAGGCGCTGTCGGTCGTGCTGCAACGCGCCGGCATCGGCGGGCTCGCGGAAAAGTTTCTCAAGCTGGTCACGACCAACCGCCGCCTGTTCGCGGCGCGTAACATGGTCAAGGCGTTCCGCGCTCTGGTAGCCGAGCATAAGGGTGAGGCCACCGCCGAGATCACGGTGGCGGAGCAACTCAAGGACGAGCACGCGGCGGCGCTGCGCGCCGCATTGAAGGAGGTCAGCGGCAAGGACGTTGATCTCGCCGTTAAAGTCGATCCCGCCATCCTCGGCGGGCTCATTGTCAAGGTTGGCAGCCGCATGGTCGATACCTCGCTGCGCACCAAACTCAATGCGATCAGGCACGCGATGAAAGAGGTCCGCTAATGGATATCCGCGCGGCGGAAATCTCCGCCATTCTCAAAGAGCAGATCAAGAATTTCGGCCAGGAGGCGGAAGTCTCCGAAGTCGGCCAAGTATTGTCGGTCGGTGACGGCATCGCTCACGTCTATGGGCTCGACAATGTGCAGTCCGGCGAGATGGTCGAATTCGAGAGCGGCGTGCGCGGCATGGCGCTCAATCTCGAAAGCGACAACGTCGGCATCGTCATTTTCGGCTCCGACCGCGAGATCAAGGAAGGCCAGACCGTCAAGCGCACCCGCGCCATCGTCGAGGTCCCGGTCGGCAAGGGTTTGCTCGGTCGCGTGGTTGACGCGCTCGGCAATCCGATCGACGGCAAGGGGCCGATCAAGGCCGACACGCGGGCTCGCGTGGACGTGAAAGCGCCTGGCATCATCCCGCGCAAGTCGGTGCATGAGCCGATGGCGACCGGCCTCAAAGCGATCGATGCGCTGATTCCGATCGGCCGCGGTCAACGCGAGCTGATTATCGGCGATCGCCAGACCGGCAAGACCGCGATCGCTCTCGATACCATCCTCAACCAGAAGCCGTTGAATGCGACCGGCGACGAGAAGATCAAGCTCTACTGCGTCTATGTCGCGGTCGGGCAGAAGCGCTCGACCGTCGCGCAATTCGTCAAGGTCTTGGAGGAAAACGGCGCGCTCGAATATTCGATCGTGGTCGCGGCGACCGCTTCCGATCCCGCGCCTATGCAATACTTGGCGCCGTTCGCCGGTTGCGCCATGGGCGAATATTTTCGCGACAACGGCATGCATGCGGTGATCATTTATGACGACCTGTCCAAGCAGGCCGTCGCCTACCGGCAGATGTCGCTGCTCCTTCGCCGGCCGCCGGGCCGCGAGGCCTATCCGGGCGACGTGTTTTATCTGCACTCGCGGCTCTTGGAGCGCGCGGCGAAGATGAACGACGAGCATAAGGCGGGCTCGCTCACGGCGCTGCCGGTCATCGAAACACAGGCCAACGACGTATCGGCCTATATCCCGACCAACGTCATCTCCATCACGGACGGGCAGATCTTCCTCGAGACCGATCTGTTCTACCAAGGCATCCGTCCGGCGGTGAATGTCGGTCTGTCGGTGTCGCGCGTCGGTTCGGCGGCGCAGACCAAGGCGATGAAAAAGGTCGCCGGCCGCATCAAAGGTGAGTTGGCGCAATACCGCGAGATGGCGGCATTTGCACAGTTCGGCTCCGATCTCGATGCGACGACCCAGCGCCTGCTCAACCGCGGCTCTCGTTTGACCGAACTGCTCAAGCAGCCGCAGTTTTCGCCGCTGAAGATGGAAGAGCAGGTCTGCGTCATCTATGCGGGCGTCAACGGCTATCTCGATCCGCTCCCTGTCAACCGCGTGCGCGCTTTCGAGGACGGTCTCCTCGGCACGCTGCGCGGCCAGAACGCCGATATCCTCAACAGCATTCGCGACTCCGGCGATCTAAACGATGCCACGGCCGGGAAGCTCAAGAGCGTGGTCGACAACTACGCGAAGACGTTTGCCTGACCCATGCCTTCGCTCAAGGACCTCCGCAACCGCATCGCCGCCACCAAGGCGACGCAGAAGATCACCAAAGCCATGCAGATGGTGGCGGCGTCGAAGCTGCGCCGCGCGCAAAGCACGGCCGAGGCGGCGCGGCCCTATGCGAGCCACATGGACAAAGTGCTGGGCAATATCGCAGCATCGGTCGGCAGCCTCGATACGGCGCCGCGGCTGTTGCGCGGCACCGGCAGCAACAATGTGCATCTGCTTCTGGTCTGCACCGCGGAACGCGGTTTGTGCGGCCCATTCAATACCGCGATCGTGCGGCTTGCGCGCGAGCGGGCAACCGCGCTGATGGCGGAAGGCAAAGAGGTCAAATTCTTCTGCGTCGGACGCAAGGGTTACGATCAGCTGCGGCGGCTTTACGCCAAGCAGATCGTCGAAATGGTCGATCTGCGCGCGGCGCGCACGCTGCAGTTCTCTCACGCCGAGATGATCGCCGAGAAGGTGATCGCGCGCTTTGACAATTTCGAGTTCGACGTCTGCACGCTTTTCTTCTCGCGTTTCCGCTCGGTGATTGCGCAGCTTCCGACCGCACAGCAAATCATTCCGCCGGTGTTCGACTCCAAGGCCGCCGAGGGGCTGGGTGGTGCGGTCTACGAGTTTGAACCGGAAGCGGAGGATATTCTGCACGAGCTTCTGCCGCGCAACATCGCCGTGCAGGTCTTCCGCGCCTTGCTGGAAAACGCGGCTTCCTTCTATGGCGCACAGATGTCCGCCATGGACAACGCGACCCGTAATGCGGGCGACATGATCCGCCGCCAGACGCTCACTTATAACCGTACGCGGCAGGCGATGATCACCAAGGAACTGATCGAAATCATCTCTGGAGCTGAGGCGCTCTGAGCGGTGCGCCCGTAAAGGCAGGTACTCCTATGGCTAAAGCAGTCGGACACATCACCCAAGTCATCGGCGCGGTCGTCGACGTGCATTTCGACGCCGACCTGCCGCCGATCCTCAATGCCCTGGAAACGCAGAACCAGGGCCGCCGTCTGGTGCTCGAAGTTGCGCAGCAGCTTGGTGAAAACACGGTGCGCACCGTCGCCATGGATACCAGCGAGGGCTTGGTGCGCGGGCAGGAAGTGACGGACACCGGCGCGCCGATTTCGGTGCCGGTCGGCGCCGGGCTCCTCGGCCGCATCATCAACGTGATCGGCGACCCGGTCGACGAAGCCGGCCCGGTCAAGGGCGAGGGCATCCGCGCCATCCATCAGGAAGCGCCGGCCTACACCGATCAATCCACCGAGGCCGCAATTCTGGTCACCGGCATCAAGGTCGTGGACCTGCTCGCACCGTACGCCAAGGGCGGCAAAATCGGCCTGTTCGGCGGCGCCGGAGTCGGCAAGACCGTGCTGATCATGGAACTGATCAACAACGTCGCCAAGGCGCACGGCGGCTACTCGGTTTTTGCCGGCGTCGGTGAGCGCACCCGCGAGGGCAACGATCTCTATCACGAGATGATCGAATCCAAGGTCAACAAGGACCCAAAAGAGGGCTCCGTTGAAGGTTCAAAATGCGCGCTGGTGTACGGGCAAATGAACGAGCCGCCCGGCGCCCGCGCCCGCGTCGGCCTGACCGGCCTGACGGTCGCCGAGTATTTTCGCGATCAGGGTCAGGACGTGTTGTTCTTCGTCGACAACATTTTCCGCTTCACGCAGGCGGGCTCGGAAGTGTCGGCGCTGCTCGGACGCATTCCGTCGGCGGTGGGTTATCAGCCGACACTGGCGACCGACATGGGCGCGCTGCAGGAGCGCATCACCACGACCACCAAAGGTTCGGTGACGTCGGTGCAGGCAATCTACGTGCCCGCCGACGACCTGACCGATCCTGCGCCGGCGACCTCGTTCGCGCATCTTGACGCCACGACGGTGCTGTCGCGCGATATCGCCGCCAAGGGCATCTATCCGGCGGTCGATCCGCTCGAACTCGACGTCACGCATGCTGTCGCCGATGATCGTCGGCGAAGACCACTACGCCGTCGCCCGGCAGGTGCAGCAGATATTGCAACGCTACAAGGCGCTGCAAGATATCATCGCCATTCTGGGGATGGACGAGCTTTCCGAAGAGGACAAGCTCACGGTCGCGCGCGCACGCAAGATCGAGCGCTTCCTGTCGCAGCCCTTCCACGTTGCCGAAGTATTCACCGGTTCGCCCGGCAAGCTCGTCGACCTTCAGGATACGATCAATGGCTTCAAGGGTTTGGTCGAAGGGAAATACGATCACCTGCCTGAGGCCGCGTTCTACATGGTGGGCACCATCGATGAGGCGGTCGAGAAGGGTAAGAAACTTGCCGCCGAGGCAGCGTAATCAGCCAGGGTCAATCAATTATGGCCGCGCTTCATTTCGAATTTGTCTCGCCTGAACGCGTGCTGTTCTCGGGCGACGTCGATCAGGTCGATTTGCCGGGCGCTGAAGGCGACATGGGCATCCTGGCCGGACACGCGCCTTTGGTGACGGCGCTCCGTCCGGGGATTGTCACGATCTACAGCGGCGGCGCCCGCGAGCCTGTCGTCGTGATCGGCGGCTTTGCCGAAGTCAGTCCCGCCGGGCTGACGATCCTCGCCGACCGCGCCGTGCCGCGCGAAGATTACGACACGGCGTTGCTTGCCGAAGAGATCAAGAATACCGAGGAAGACGTCGCCGATGCCGCAGAGGCGCAGCGCGACCGACTTATGCGCCGCCTCGACCAACTCAAATCGCTGCAGGCGGCGCTGGCGCAATAACGCCGCTGCCCATTTATCAGCGCGCCAATTTCGCGAATTCTTTTACGACGCGCTCGTAGACCTGGCGCTTGAACGGCACAGCGAGGCCCGGGATGCTCTGCATCGGCTCCCAGCGCCAGCCGGAGAACTCGGCCTTGTGGCCACCATCCGGATGCTCGACGTCGATTTCCTTTTCATCGCCAATGAAGCGGACCGCAAACCATTTCTGCGTCTGGCCCCGGTACCTGCCCTTCCAGGCTTGGCCCAGGATCTCGGGCGGAATGTCGTAAGTGAGCCAGTCGGCGATTTCGCCGAGCCGCTCGACAGACGAGATGCTGGTTTCCTCGCGCAGTTCCCGCAATGCCGCCGGCCACGGCTCTTCGCCCGGATCGATGCCGCCCTGCGGCATCTGCCAGGCGTGCGTCTCATCGACGTGTTCGGGACCGTCGATGCGACGGCCGATGAAGGCACGGCCGGCGCGATTCAGCACCATGATGCCAACACAGGGACGATAGGGGACGGATTTGGAGGACATTACGGAGTACAGAGTACAGGGGCCAGACGACAGATCATAGACGGGGGCACGCGGTCCGCCGTTTGTCATTCGTCGTCAGGTTTGTTTCTCCTTGGTCGCCGCCGCTGTGATCGGCACGAGAAGCACGCCGCGGCTCGCGGCTGTTTTGGCCCATTTGGCGATATGAGCAATCGAAACGGGCAGAGCCGACGCAACGCCGACTGCCAAGCGATGCTGACGGGCGGTCGCTTCCAGTCCAGCGAGTGCGCGGTCGATTTGCTCCGGTGTGGGAACTGAATTGATCGTCACTTCGGCCTTGGCAAAAGGCAGATTGTTGGCCCCCGCGATGCGCCCAGCGACACTTCGGGGATTGGCGCCGTTGTCGACAAAGATCAGGCCGCGTTTTTCGGCCTCCTGCAACACGGGCGCGAATGCCTGCTCGGAGGCGGTAAATCGCGCGCCCATCATGTTGATGAGTTCGACATAACCCTGGAAACGGGCCATCAGCCAGTGCAACCGATCGATGTTCTGGTGCGGGGCGAGTGACGTCAGCAGCGTCTGTGGGCCGGTATCGTTGTCGGGATAATCGAACGGCTCCATCGGCACTTCGAGCAGGATTTCGTGACCCGCAGCCCGCGCACGTCCGGCCATCGCCGCATCGGTGCCGTAGGGCACGAAAGCAAGGGTCACCGCGCCGGGAAGTTTCGCGATCGCTTCGGCGGTGTCTTTGGCGCTGACGCCGAGACCTTCGATGATGAGGGCAATCCGCACAGCGTCTGGCTTGCCGGGTATGGGCGTCACCGGCTGGGCGAACGCGTCCGCCGGGCGCACGCCGTCGGCGGCGATCTTCGGTAGCGGCCCGAGCGGCGTCATTTCGAGGAGTTTCGGGTCGACCTTGGGGCCCGGTTGTGGCTGCGCCGGTCCGCTGCCAGGCGCCGGAATCACCACCTCCTGGTGGGCTCCAGTGGTGCCGTTGATGATATTGACCGTGGTCGAGCCGGGCGGGATCGCCTCCTTGCCTTGGGCTACGGCAGGCGGGGACTGGCCTGGACCGTCGTATCGGCCGGGGCCGCCTGGAGCGCCTGGCTTGGCAGCCACCACGGGCGCGTTCTTCTCGCCTTCTGCGGCCTTTATGGGCGTTCCGGATGGGGAGTGGATCGGGATGACCGCCACCGGCTCACCACCGAATGGGTTGTCACCCATGACGGCCCAGAGGACGAAAATGGCCAGGAAAAGCGCAAGCGCCCCGGCGATGATCTGCGGGACAGGGAGGCGGATGGAGGCGCGGCGCTTCTTCCGATGCTGGCCCAGCGGGGCGCTCAAATCATCCGTCGCCATCGCCCTTTCCTCGTGGATCGCTCACGCGCGAATCACGAGCGGCAGTCTATCACGGCAGGCCAACAGCCTGCCCGTGAGCACCATTCCTTATGCTGGCAGGGCGAGCTTGCGCTGCCTCGACTTCGGATAAAAACGGGGCGGCACAAGGCCGCCCCGCAACACGATCAAAAATTAGGCCGCCTTAGTTCGGCACCGGCGCCTTTGGGTTTGGCGGGAAAGCCGCATTGGTGGCCGTTCCGCGCAGGAGATCGATCGCCTCCTGGAGCGCCTTGTCGTTCTTCTCATCCGGCGGGACGTAGGACTGCGAACCGGACTGTTCCTGTCCGCTGGCCGAAAGGTGGCCGGGCAGCGAGGCCTCGCCCTTGGAGTTGGTCTCGCCTTTGAGCTCGCTGGGCACTTCCTGCATGACCTGAATGTCGGGAACGATGCCCTTGGCCTGGATGGTGCGGCCAGAGGGCGTGTAGTAGCGCGCGGTGGTCAGCCGCAGTGCGCCGTTACCAGCGCCGAGCGGAATAATGGTCTGCACCGAGCCTTTGCCGAACGAGCGCGTACCGATGAGCGTTGCCCGCTTGTGGTCCTGCAGGGCGCCCGCGACGATTTCAGAGGCCGACGCCGAACCGCCGTTGATCAGAACGATGAGCGGCTTTTCGCCGGTAAGTTCGCCGCCCGGTCGGGCGTTGAAGCGTTGCGTCTCGTCGGAGTTGCGGCCGCGCGTGGAGACGATTTCGCCCTTGTCGAGGAATGCATTCGACACCGAGATCGCCTGGTCGAGCAGGCCGCCCGGATTGTTGCGCAGATCGAGGATGTAGCCCTTGATCTTGTCGCCGCCGAGCTTGTTCTTCAGATCGGCAAGCGCCTGCTTCAGTCCGTCAGTCGTCTGTTCGTTGAATTGCGTGACGCGGATGTAGCCGACATCGCCCCCCTCGGGGTGCCAGCGCACGGATTTCACGCGGATCACGTCGCGAGTGATCGACAGCACGACCGGCTTGGCCGAGCCTTTGCGCATGATCGTCAGCTTGATCTTGGTGTTGACCGGCCCGCGCATTTTGTCGACGGCCTGATTGAGGGTCATCCCCTGCACAGCGTCGTCGTCGAGCATGGTGATAATGTCATTTGCCATCACACCGGCTTTGGCGGCCGGGGTGTCGTCGATCGGCGCCACCACCTTGATCAGCCCGTCCTCCATGGTGACCTCGATGCCGAGACCGCCGAACTCGCCGCGCGTCTGCACCTGCATGTCACGGAAGCTCTTCGGGTCCATGTAGCTCGAATGCGGATCGAGCCCGGTCAGCATGCCGTTGATCGCCGACTCGATGAGCTTGGTGTCATCCGGCTTGTCGACGTAGTCGGCGCGGACACGCTCGAACACGTCGCCGAACAGGTTGAGCTGCCGATAGGTATCGGAGGCCGCCGCCTTGGCGCTCGAGCCGATTGGAAGCGAGTGCGGCTGGACGGCCAGCAATGTGACCGCGGCGCCGGCCAGTGCACTGAGGAGGATCAGAGGGGTCTTGCGCATCATCCGCGAGCCTTTTCGCCTTCGTTTGTCGCCCACCAAGGGCTGGGATCAATGGGAGTGCCGTCCTTGCGGAACTCCACATAGAGAACAGGTTTTTTAGAACCGGTTGCAACGGCGGCCGACAACTGCGCTTGGCCGCCCATCACCGCTACGGGTTCTCCGGTCAGCACGAACTGTCCGAGATCGACGGATATCCGCTCCATCCCCGCTAACAGCACATGATAACCGCCGCCGGCATTGAGGATCAAGAGTTGCCCATAGCTGCGAAATGGACCGGCGTAAACCACCCAACCGTCGCACGGAGCCGTGATTTGCGCGCCCGCATGGGTGGCTATTGAGAGGCCCTTTTGAGTTCCGCCGACCCCGTCGGAAGCACCAAATGCCCGAATCGGCATGCCGTTGACGGGCAGTCGCAGATGGCCGCGGGCGTTTGCAAAAGCGATCGCCGGAGCCAGTCGGCCTGGATCGCCGAGCGCCGCAAGCTTGGGCCGGGTTGCATCGGCTTCGATGCCGCGGGCCGAGTTGCGCGCCGCGCGGGTTGCCGGATCAAGGCTCGCTTCGAGTTTGGCGATGAGGTCTTTGAGGTTGTCAACCTGATGCGCCAGATCCGTAGCATGCTGTTGTTCGGTCGTAAGCGCCTGCTCGGTACTGGCCTGCTTTCTCTGCCGCGCGTCGATCAGCATATTCAAGCGAAGCTGCTCATTCGCGAGCCGGTCCAGATTTTGCGACAATGTCGCACGCTCGCTGACGATGTCCTTTCGGACGCGGGACAACTCGGCGAGGTCGCTGGCGATCGCATCCGCCTCCGCGCGCATGTCGGGCACCACGGCCCCGAGCGTGATCGCAGTGCGTAAGGCTTTCAAGGCATCCTCTGGCCGCACCAGCAATGCCGGGGGCGGCCGTTGCCCGACGCGCTGCAGAGCCGCCAGAATCTCGATGATCGCCGAGCGCCGTTCATCGAGTGATTTCTGAAAAACCTGTTCGCGCGCATCGAGCGACTGGAGCCGCGACTTCGTGTCATCGATCTTTGCCTCGACGTCGCGTACCGCCGCCGCGGATTGGATAAGCTGCTGGTTAAGCGTTCGCCGGTCTTCGCTGAGCGCCTCGATCTGCAGTCTGAGCTTGGCTTGGCTGTCCGCCGATTGGCGCTGTTGGGATCGTACCGTGTCGAGTTCTTGATCATGCTGCCTGATCGCATCGTCGGCGGAAGGCGCCTCGGCCGAGGGGACTGTCGACGGGGGCGGAACTCGCGAAGCCGGCGATTGTGCGAAAGCGACCAGATTGGCGCCCAACGGCAGCGCCAAAGCCAACGCCGAGCCGAGCACAAGGCACGGATCGGTTGGGCGCGACCGTCGGAGAATCATGCTTTTCACGGTAACTGCCGCCCCCAGGATGGCAAGAAAAAGCAGTGGTTCGACCAGAATAAGACGTTGCCCTGGCGCAAACGTCACAAATCAGTGAGACCGGATTAAGAAGAATTAAGGGCAATCAGGCCCGATGGTACGGGTGGCCCGCGACGATGCTGGCGGCCCGGTAAATCTGCTCCAGGAGCATGACGCGCACCAACTGGTGGGGCCAGGTGGCGGTCCCGAAGGCAAGCCTGAGCTTGGCCCGCTCTTGCAGGCTTTGGGCCAGCCCGTCGGCGGCCCCGACGACAAAACAGACAGCTGGAGGGTCCTGCGCCCGCCACGCTTGCAGCAGGCCCGCCAGGGCCGCGCTGTCGAGGTTCTCACCGCGCTCATCCAAAATCACGAGGATGCCTCGCTCAGGAATGAGATTGGCGATGGCGATTGACTCTTCCACGCGGCGCCGTTCCGCGTCCTGCGCGCGGCTTTCACGGATTTCGACGATCTCAATGTCGCGAATACCCAGCGCGCGTCCGGTGGCTTGGGCCCGTTTTCGATAGGCCTCGGCGAGCTCGCGCTCGGGGCCCGCTTTAAGTCGGCCAACGGCGATGACGACGACGCGCATGCGAGTGTTCCGTCGCCCTCACGGCGCAACTGGCAGACCCACGCGGCGCACGAATTGATCGTGCGCCGGTTAACTCGCGCGTCTGGTCGCGCGGCCGGCCGTCCACATACCTTCCAGATTGTAGAAGGCACGGACCTCCGGCCGAAACACGTGAACGATCACCGCGCCTGCGTCGATCAGCACCCAGTCGCAATGTGGCATGCCTTCGACGCGCGCCGCGATGCCGGCCTTGTGCAGATCTTCGACGATCCGATCAGCAACCGACCCGACGTGACGTTGCGAACGCCCGCACGAGACGACCATGTAGTCGCCGATCGAAGATTTGTTGCGCAGATCGATGGTGAGGATGTCCTCGGCCTTCATATCGTCGAGGCGCGCGAGAACCAGACGGAGAATCTCCTCTGCGTCAGGACGCATTCTGGAGACCGCTTCGGGCACGCGACGGCCGGCCCAAACAGTGGCGGGGTGGGACAGGGGTCCTGATCCTTTCGCTCCTTACCGAGACCGGATCACCGAATCCGGAATGTCCTTAAGATAGGCATGCTCAGTTAACGGTTTCAACCGGATTGCTTCAAAGAACCTTCATATTGCGGCCCCTTGCGCGCCCCCGCGCCGCGCGCAGCGCGGTCGATGACAATGGCGATTTGAGGCCATGCAAATAAATCCAGGCCGGCGGCTTTCGTTCCGGCAGCATCTTAGCCGCGGTCTCGGGGAGGCGCGCGCGGGCGAATGTCTGACCGGCGGCGCTCGCGGCGGCATAAAGGCTCGGACCGAGCCGGTCGACGATCGCGATCGGCACCAGCGCGGCGATGTCCCGCCACCGCTGCCAGCGGTGGAAGCTGCGCAAGTTGTCAGCGCCCATGATCCAGACAAAGTGCGCGCCACGGCAGCGGCGGACCAGGTAGGAGACCGTTTCGAAAGTGTAGTGGATGCCCAACTGGGCTTCGAAATCGGTCACGTTGATGTACGGATTGTTGGCCAGGGCGCGAGCGGCGGCGACACGCTCGCTGAGCGGTGCCAGGCCGCGCGTGTCCTTGAGTGGATTGCCCGGCGTCACGAGCCACCATACGCGGTCGAGCCCGAGGCGACGCAACGCCAGCAGACATGCCGCCCGATGGGCCGCATGAGGCGGATCGAATGTCCCGCCAAACAGGCCGATCCGCATGCCGGGCGCATGGGGTGGCAGAACAACCCGCGCCCGTGCCGCAGCCGAGCGCGCGTCAAAAGATTCACAACTCATGCCCGTCGAAAACGCCCCCTCCCACGCATCGCCCGCCCATTTTACATTGCGTCGGCTGGGGCGAAACACCAATCACGGCCGTGTCTGGCCGTTGCCGCGAATGCGGTATTTGAAACTTGTCAGTTGCTCGACGCCCACCGGCCCGCGCGCATGCAGCCGGCCGGTGGCGATGCCGATCTCGGCGCCGAAGCCGAACTCGCCGCCATCGGCAAATTGCGTCGACGCATTATGCAGCACGATCGCCGAGTTGACTTCGCGCAGGAATTTCTCCGCGGTTTGCCGATCCTCGGTCACGATTGCATCGGTGTGATGCGAGCCGAAGCGCTCGATGTGGGCGATTGCGGCATCGACGCCGTCGACCACGCCCGCCGTGATGATGGCGTCCAGGTATTCGGTGCTCCAGTCCGCTTCGCTTGCAGGTTTCGCCCGCGCGTCTGCGGCCTGGACGGCGGCATCGCCACGAATCTCGCAGCCGGCATCGATCAGCATGGCGATCAGCGGTTTGAGCAGCTTCGGCGCGGCGGCGCGATCGACCAACAACGTCTCGGCCGCACCGCATACGCCGGTCCGGCGCATCTTGGCATTGAGCACGATGGCCTTGGCCATCGGCAGCTTGGCCTTGCGATCGACGTAGACGTGGCAAACGCCTTCCAGATGGGCAAAGACCGGCACGCGGGCCTCGGTCTGGACACGGCCGACCAGACTCTTGCCGCCGCGCGGGACCAACACGTCGATTGAGCCGTCGAGGCCGGCGAGCATCATGCCGACGGCCTCGCGGTCGCGCGTCGGCACCAGCGAAATCGCTGCGGCCGGTAATCCGGACTCGACGAGACCCGCAACCAGTGCCGCATGGATCGCCCGCGATGAGCGAAAGCTCTCGGATCCCCCGCGCAGGATGACGGCGTTGCCGGCCTTCAGGCACAGTGCACCGGCATCCGCGGTGACGTTCGGCCGGCTCTCGTAGATCACGCCGACAACGCCGAGCGGCACACGGATGCGCTCGATCCGCATGCCGTTGGGGCGGCGCCAGGCAGCAAGGACCGCACCGATCGGGTCCTTCAGCCGGCGGATCGTCTCAATGCCGACCGCCATGGCCTCGATGGAGCCAAGGCTTAGCGTCAACCGGTCGAGGAAAGCGGGGGTGGCTCCTGAGGCCTTCGCTTCATTCACATCCTCGGCGTTGGCGGTGAGGATCGCGTCCCGCGAGGTGCGGATGGATTTGGCCATTGCGGCGAGCGCCCGGTTCTTTTGGGTGGCCCCGGCAAGCGCCAGCGGGCGCGCGGCGGCGCGCGCCTCGCGCCCGATGGCGCCCATCGCGGCCTGGAGGCTTCCGGCACTTGGAACCGCTTTGAGCGGCGCGTTCATGGCCTTGATCCGTCTCGCATTCGGCGTTTTCTACCATGTTTGGCGGCGCCCGGCGAGGCGGCCGCAGGTCGGATGGTTATCCACCGCAACCCACAGCATTCGTAAGCCCGTCATGGTTTTACCGGAACACTCCAGAACCGCCGCCGGTTCTCGTCGTGGCTACAACCTGGAGGGTGCGATGAGCCTGTCGACAGAGCATGAAATGCCCCAGTTGCCGAAGCGTCTTCCGGCGGGCAGCGTTTACGTGGTTGAAGGCCGCATCGGTCGGCAAGGGTTTCTTCGCGTTTCGTCGCGCTACCTGGTCATGCCGAGCGGTGAGAAGGTGAAAATGCCGACGGAGCTCGCGAAGACGCAGGCAGTCCGGGCCGCGGCAAGACGGCTATCTGGCCGTCGCAGCCGGTTGGGTTCCAGAACCAAAAGCTTGTCGCAGGGAGCCAAAAAATTTGCAGTGGTTCGCGGAACAAGAGGTCAGAAGTAACGTTGACCGTTCGGCGCCGGGCGAAGCCCCCCAGCCCCTCACCCTCAATCACCCGGTGTCGAACCCCGGCCGTCTTAGCGGTCGGGGTTCTTCTTTTTTAACCATATCAGATGACGGCCGGTGGTGGCCGGAACCAACCAACCGACGCGACATTGAGTGTGCGCGAGTGAGTTGCGTGTCAGTGGTGTCTGGCGCGAGGCCGGGTGTGCGACCCCTCCAGGGAAAACGCACCCGGCCTCTTCATTTTACCGGACGATCTGGCGAAGCGGTTCAGTAGTAGCGCCAATAGCGGTGATAGCGGCAGCGATTAAACCAGCGCCAGTGCCAGCCCCACCGTGTCAACACGAGGCGGCGCACCCAGCATCGGTGGTGATAATAGGGATAGTAGTAATAGCCCGGTCCAAAGAACCGTCGACCGTGCCGGAACCGCGGTCCAAAGAATTGGCCGTGGCCGAAGTGAACAACGTGGCCGAAGTGCGCAAAGTGCGCTCCGCTATAACGCACGGCGCCAATGTGTGCGCCGCTGAAATGCGCGCTGCCGAAGTGCATTGCCCCGACGGGTGCGCCGCTGAAGCCCATACCGCCCATGCGGGCTCCGCTGAAGTGTGCGCCACCGCCGCTAAAATGCGCGCCGCCGCCAAAATGGCCACCGCCGCCACCATGGCCGCCGCCGTGTCCGGCGGCAAATGCGTCACTGCTTGCGAGGCTACTGAGGCTCATCAATGCGATTGCCGCGAACAACGCTCTCAAGATCCGCCACATGGAGCTTTCTCCCGGACTAACATGTCGCCCGCCTGATACTAACACCGCGATCAGGGTAATTCTTCGGCGACAACAGCCGCGGCAGCATCGCGCGCGACCGACGGCAAGAGCGTCGCGTTACTCGCGTCCGACGATCAGATTGTCGCGATGGATCATCTCGGCGCGTCCGCTGTAGCCGAGAATCGACGCGATATCGGCGGACGAGCGGCCGCGAATTTTTTGCGCGTCGGTAGCATCGTAAGCAGAAAGGCCGCGGCCGATTTCCACGCCGTCCGGGCCGCGGATGATCACGGCATCGCCGCGCTCGAAGGCGCCTTCGATGCGCGCGACGCCGACCGGCAACAGGCTGTTGCCGCGGCGCAGCGCCGCGACGGCGCCGGCATCGATGGAGAGCGTGCCTTTCGGCTCGAGTGAGCCGGCGATCCACTTTTTGCGCGCGGTAACGGGATTGCCTGCGGCCATGAACCAGGTGCAGCGCGCGCCCTCGGCGACCGCGCGCAGCGGGTGCTCGACCCGGCCCGACGCGATCAGCATGTGGGTGCCGGCCTCGGTGGCGATTTTCGCGGCTTCGACCTTTGTCTGCATGCCGCCGCGCGACAGCTCCGATCCGGCGGCGCCCGCCATAGCTTCTATCGCCGGCGTGACGCGCTCGACATACGGCACGAGCTGCGCCGAGTTCGTCGTGCCCGGCGGCGCATCGTAGAGACCGTCGACGTCCGACAGCAGCACCAGCAGGTCGGCGCTCATCATCGTGGCGACGCGCGCGCCCAGGCGGTCATTGTCGCCGTAGCGAATTTCGCTGGTGGCGACGGTGTCGTTCTCGTTGATGACCGGCACCGCGCGCCATTCCAGCAGCTTGTCGATGGTGGAGCGCGCGTTGAGATAGCGCCGCCGTTCCTCGGTGTCGCCGAGCGTCACCAGCACCTGTCCGCCGGTGATGCCGTGCCGCGTGAGAGCCGCCGTCCACCTGCGCGCCAGTTCGATCTGGCCGACCGCCGCCGCGGCCTGGCTGTCTTCGAGACGCAAAGCGCCCGAGGGAAGTTTGAGCACCGCGCGGCCGAGCGCGATCGCGCCCGACGACACCACCAGAATGTCGCGCGCGTTGCCGTGCAGGGCGGCGAGGTCAGCCACCAGCGAAGCGAGCCAGGACTCGTTGAGCCGTCCAGCCTGCGAATTGACGAGCAGCGATGATCCGACTTTCACGACGATGCGGCGAAAGTCGTCGAGACGGGGCGTCGTCATGACCAACCAAACAAACCTGTCTGCCGAGATGCGTGACGCATGCTCAGGCCTCGGGGGCGCGGACCTCAACGCCGGCGCGTTTTTCAATCGGCTTGATCACCTCGGTAATGTCACTGTCCGAGCCGAGTTCGTCGCACGTCAGCTTGAGCAGTGCCGCCACGGCCTCGATGGCCTCCACCGGCACGCCAAGGGTCTTCGCTTCCGAGATGAACAGATTGACGTCCTTGAGCATCAGGCCGGCGGTGAAGCCCTGATTGAAGGTGCGCGGGATGACCGTTTCGGGGAATTTCTGCTCGGTCGCGGTGCTGCGTCCCGAACTGGCGTTGATCACATCGACCATCTTGCGCGGATCGAGCCCGGCTTTGACGCCGGTGACGAACGATTCCGAAGTCGCCACGGTGGCGGCGGCGGACAGCACGTTGTTGCAGAGCTTCATGGTCTGCCCGGCGCCCGATTTCTCGCCGATATAGAAAAACTTGCCGATCACTTTCAGTGCGGGCTCGACGGCATCGACGTCGGCGCGCGGCCCGGAGGCCATGACGGCAACAGTGCCCTTGGCGGCGCCGCGCACGCCGCCGCTCACCGGCGCATCGATCTGGACGATATTCTTGGCCGCTAGCAACTTGAAGATGCGCTGCGCCATCACCGAGCCGGTGGTCGACAGATCGACGAAGCGCTTCACGCGCTTGCCCTCAATCACGCCGTCCGGACCGGTCGCGACCTTGAGGACGATGTCGGGGGTCGGCAGGCTCACCATGACGATCTCGACGGCGTCGGCGACCTCCTTGGGCGAGCGCGCCGCCGCCGCGCCGAGCGCCGCGATGTTGCCGATCGCCTCCTGGCGGACGTCGTAGACGATGACCTTGTGTCCGGCCTCGACCAGCCGCCGCGCCATGTGGGCGCCCATATTACCGAGACCGATAAAGCCGATTTCCATGAAAGCCTCCCGGATCACTTAACCCGACGATTTGCCCCAACTATTTGGCGGCGATTGTAGACGGCATGAACTCCGCGCGCACCTTTTCGGTATGTGCGCCGAGCGCCGGGACAGGTCCATAGCGCCGTGACGCCGAGGCGTGCTGCTCGGCCGGCGCCGGATACGAGACCGTGCCGCTTGGCGTCCCGACGGTGATGCGGCGCAAATGCGGGTGGTGCCCGAGATCGGCCGGGCTGTTGACCCGCGCGAAGGCGATGTCGGCGGCGGCAAGCTTTTTTTCGAGCGCGTCGGCGTCGAGCGCGCCAAATACGGCGGCGACCCTGCCGTCGGTTTCGCTCCGGCGCTTCACCCGCTCGACGTTGGTGGCGAAGGCCGGATCGGCCGCCAGGTTAGCATCGCCGAGGACCCTTTCGGCTAACATGCGCCATTCGCGGTCACTTTGAATTGAGATCAAGATATCGATGCCATCGCGGCTGCGGAACGCGCCGTAGGGAGCGATCGAGGTGTGGGCGAGGCCGACGCGCTTTGGCGGCGCGCCCGCCTCCTGCTGCATCAGCGGCACCGCCATCCAGTCCGCCATGGCGTCGAACATGCAAATCGAAAGCTCGGCACCTTCGCCGGTTCGTCCGCGCGCGATCAGCGCTTCAAGAACCGCCTCGTAGGCGTTCATGCCCGAAGCGATGTCGCAGACCGAGACGCCGACCCGCGACGGCTCGACCGTGCCGGTGATCGAGGCAAGGCCGGACTCGGCCTGGATCAGCATGTCGTACGCCTTGCGCGTCGCGTATGGGCCGCTCTCGCCATAGCCGGTGATCGAACAGCAGATCAGCCGCGGGTTTTCGTGCCGCAGCCGCGCGATGCCGAAGCCGAGTTTTTCGGCCGCGCCGGGTTTCAGATTTTGCACAAACACATCCGCGCGCGCGATCATGGAGGCGAGCAGGGCCTTGTCATCGGGCTTGGCCAGATCGAGGACGACGGATTCCTTGCCACGATTGAGCCAGACGAAATAGCTGCACTCGCCATGCACAAGCGCATCGTAGTAGCGGCCGAAATCGCCTTCCGGCCGTTCGACCTTGATCACCCGCGCGCCCGCATCGGCGAGCCGGCAGGTGCACATCGGCGCCGCGACGGCCTGTTCGAGCGAGACGACAAGGAGGCCGGAGAGAGGAAGGGTCATCTGTCAGCTCAACGAACCCGGTGCGTCATGCCCGGCCTTGTGCCGGGCATCCACGTCTTGGGTCGGCGAACATTAAAGACGTGGATGGCCGGGACAAGCCCGGCCATGACGGCTTAATACGACCTCGGCAGCCCGAGCACATGCTCAGCGATGTAGGACAGCACCAGATTGGTCGAGATCGGCGCCACCGTATAGAGCCGCGTCTCGCGGAATTTGCGCTCGATGTCGAACTCCTCGGCGAAGCCAAAACCGCCGTGGGTCTGCACGCACATGTCGGCGGCGGCCCACGAACATTCGGCGGCGAGATGCTTGGCCATGTTGGCTTCTGCGCCGCAGTCCGTGCCGGCTTCGTACAGTCTGGCGGCTTCATGCACCATCAGTTCGGCGGCGCGCATGGAGATGTACGAGCGCGCGATCGGGAACTGGACACCCTGATTCCGGCCGATCGGCCGGCCGAACACGACGCGCTCACCCGCATAAGCGGAAGCCCTTTGGATGAACCACTTGGCGTCGCCGATGCATTCTGCCGCAATCAGGATGCGCTCGGCGTTCATGCCGGAGAGAATGTAGCGAAATCCTTCGCCCTCATTGCCGATCAGATTGTCCGCCGGCACCCGCATGTTCTCGAAGAACACTTCGGTGGTGGCATGGTTCATCATGGTGCGGATCGGCCGGATGGTCAGACCGTGCTGCTTGGCCTCCCGCATGTCGACGAGAAAGACCGAAAGGCCTGCGGTGCGCGACTTGGTCTGCTCGCGCGGCGTCGTGCGCGCCAGCAACAGCATGAGGTCGGAATGCTCCGCGCGCGACGTCCAGATTTTCTGGCCGTTGATGACGTAGTGATCGCCGTCGCGCGCCGCCGTGGTGCGCAGGCTCAGCGTATCGGTGCCGGAGCTTGGCTCGGTGACGCCGAACGCCTGAAGGCGCAATTCGCCGCGCGCGATGCCGGGCAGATAGCGCGCCTTCTGTTCGGTGCTGCCATGCCGCAGCACCGTGCCCATCGTGTACATCTGGGCATGGCACGCGGCGCCGTTGCAGCCGGCCGCCTGGATTTCTTCCATGATGGCGATTGCGGCGCTCATTGTCAGCCCGCTGCCGCCGTACCGTTCGGGGATCAGCGCGGCCAGAAAGCCCGCCTTGGTCAGCGCGGCGACGAACTTGTCCGGATAGGCGCGCTCGCGATCGAGCGCCCGCCAGTATTCGCCGGGAAAATCAGCGCAGAGCGCGCGCACCGCTTCGCGGATCGGCGCAAGCTCGGCGCTTTCGCTCACGATTTGACCTCGGCCCGGCCGTTGTTGACGGCAATGGCGTCGCGTTCGGCCACACGGGTGCGGAAGCTCACGACATCGCCGTCGCGCCACATCTCGGTGCGCAGCGTCTCGCCCGGATACACCGGTGCGGTGAAACGGCACGCGAAGGCGACGAGCTTCGCCGGATCGTAGCCGCACATGGTTTTCAGCACCGCGTGGCCGGCAAAGCCGAAATTGCCGAGACCGTGCATGATCGGCCGCGGGTAGCCGGCCTGTTTGGCCACCGCGGGCTCGGCATGCAGCGGGTTGCGGTCGCCGGACAACCGGTAGATCAATGCCGTTTCCGGGCGCGTGGTAAAATCGCACACCGCGTCAGGCGCACGTGTCGGGATCGGGTGCGGCTCCGGCGCGGTTCGCGGCGGACCGCCGAAACCGCCGTCGGCCCGGGCGAACGTCGTCTGCGTCACGGTCGCAATAAGCTCGCCGGTCGCCTTGTCGGTCACCTTTCTCTCGGTGAGGACGAGCGCACCTTTGCCGGCGCCTTTGTCGACGACTTCAAGAATGCGCTGCTTGCCGACGACCGTGTTCTGCGGCTTGAGCGGCTGATGCAGCCGCACACCCTGTTCGCCGTTGACGATGCGCACCCAGTCGATGCCGGTGTCACGGTCACGCATCCAGAAGCCGGGATGGCCGAGCACGGCGCCCATGGTGGGCAGCACCTTCAAGTTCTTTTCGTAGACGAAGGCGAGCTCGTCCTCGTTCATCGGGTCCTGACCGAGGCCGACGCCGAGCGCGTAGAGGATGCAATCCTTCGACGTGTAAGTCTGCTCGCCGAGCGGAATTTCGAGCGCCATGAGCTTGTCGTAGACGATGGTCATTGGGACATTCCTACTCGTCACCCCCGGGCTTGACCCGGGGGTCCATGGGGCGGCGCCGCACTATGGATTGCCGGGTCAAGCCCGGCAATGACGGCTAGACCGGATCCCACGAGAAGACATCGGTCGAGCGGTCGAGCGGCGTGAAGGAGGACGCAAACGCGCCCTTGAGCTGCGCGTCGATCTTCTCCGGCGTCCAGCCGTCGGAGCGATGCAGCGTGCGGATCGGGCGCGTCTGGTTGAACAGATAAATCTCGTTGTTGCGCACCGAGAAAATTTGTCCGGAAATGCCCTCGGCGCGATCGGAACCGAGATAGACCGCGAGCGGCGCGATTTTCTCGGGCGTCATCTCGCGGAAGCGGGCGACGCGCTGCTTCTCTTCCTCGGTCTCGGCCGGGATCGAGTTGATCATCCGCGTCCAGGCGAATGGCGCGATGCAGTTCGAGCGCACCTTGAACCGCGCCATATCGAGCGCGATGCCGCGCGACAGGCCGACGATACCAAGCTTTGCCGCCATGTAGTTGGCCTGGCCGAAATTGCCGACCAGTCCCGACGTCGACGTCATGTGGATGAAGCTGCCCGAACTCTGCTCGCGGAAATGCACCGCACAGGCGTGGCTCATGTTGAAGCTGCCGTGCAGATGCACGGCGATCACGTCCGACCAGTCGGACCAGCTCATACGATGAAAGATGCGGTCGCGCAGAATACCGGCGTTGTTGACCAGGATGTCGACCCGGCCAAAGGCGTCGAGCGCGGATTTGACGATCTTGTCGGCGTTGCCCGGTTCGCTGATCGACAATGTCGACGCGAGGGCCTCGCCGCCTGCTTTCTTGATCTCATCGACGACGGCTTGGGCCGGTCCAACGTCGGTGCCGGCGCCTTCAAGGCTGGCGCCGATATCGCAGACCACGACGCGTGCGCCTTCCTGCGCCATCAACAGCGCGATGCCGCGCCCGATCCCGCGCCCGGCTCCGGTGACGATGGCAACCTTGCCGGCAACGATGTTTGGCATTCGTATTCGCCCCTCCTTGGCGTCGTGCGCGGGCTTGTCCCGCGCATCCCGATCCTAATACTCCGTGGCACCCTTGTCGGGATGGCCGGGACAAGCCCGGCCATGACGACGTGAGAGTGCCGAGTTAGCCCCAGACTTCGCGGGCGACCTCGCCGATCATCCGCAGCTTCGCCCACTGCTCGTCCTCGGCCAGCACGTTGCCTTCCTCGGTCGAGGCGAAGCCGCATTGCGGCGACAGACAGAGCTGGTCGAGGTCGGTGAACCTGGCGGCCTCCTCGATACGGCGCTTGATGGCGTCCTTGGATTCGAGCGTGCCGCTCTTGGTGGTGACCAGTCCGAGCACGGCGCAGCGGCCCTTCTGCAGCTTGCGCAGCGGCTCAAAGCCGCCGGCGCGAGCGGTGTCGTATTCCATGAAATAACCGTGCACCTTGATCTTGTCGAACAGCACTTCCTGTTCGGCATCGTAGCCGCCGGTGCCCATGAAGGTCGATTTGTAGTTGCCGCGGCACAGATGCATGGTCACGGTCATGTCGGAGGGAATGTCCGAGATCGCCGTATTGATGAGATCGCCGTAGAGCGGGCCGAGCGCGGCCGGATCGTCGCCGCGATCCTTCATCTGCTGGCGGTAGTGCGGATCGCACAGCATGGCGATGAACACCTCATCGAGCTGCAGGTAGCGGCAGCCGGCGTCGTAAAAGGCGCGCACGGCCTTCTTGTAGGCCTGGCCGAGATCGTCGAACATTTTGTCTTTGTTCGCATAGATCGACTTGTCGACCGGCGTTCCGATCGGCCGGCCATACAGCGCAGACGGCGACGGAATGGTCATTTTCGGCGTCCGTGTCGTGTGCGCCTTGAGGAACTTGAAATGCTCGATCATCGGGTGGTTGGAGAAGCCGATCTTGCCGGTGACTCTGATGCCCTCATTGCGAGTTGTCACGGCGGCGAATGCAATACCCGTGTCCATGACGTGTTTCTCGACGCCATCGAGGCCCCACAGGAAATCGAGATGCCACCAGGAGCGGCGGAATTCGCCGTCGGTAATCGATTGCAGCCCGACGCCTTCCTGCTTTTTGATGATATCCTCGATGGCGCGGTCTTCCACCGCTTTCAGCTCGGCGGCGCCGATTTCACCCTTGGCACGGCGTTCGCGCGCGGCTTTGAGCGCCGCGGGGCGCAGCAGGCTGCCGACATGGTCGGCGCGGAACGGTGGCTTGGTTCGTTGAGTCATTCTGTCCTCCTTATCGTCATGGCCGGTCTTGTCCCGGCCGTCTCGCTGATGCGGGCGTTGCCTGGCGGATCGAGATCACCGGGACTCGGCCCGGATGCGCCGGCCCGGTGATGACGCCTAGCCCCATACCTCGTCGGCGATCTCCACGATCATGCGCAGCTTTGCCCACTGCTCTTCCTCGGCCAGAGCGTTGCCTTCTTCGGTTGAGGCGAAGCCGCATTGCGGCGACAGGCAGAGCTGATCGAGATCGACGAATTTCGCGGCCTGCTCGATGCGCCGCTTGATGTCGTCCTTTTTTTCCAGCGTTCCGGTCTTGGTGGTGACGAGGCCGAGCACGACCATCTTGCCCTTCGGCACGAAGCGCAGCGGTTCGAAGCCGCCGGCACGATCGCTGTCGTACTCCATGAAATAGCCGTGCACGTTGATCTTGTTGAAGAGCAGTTCCGCGACCGGCTCGTAGCCGCCCGAGGCGACGAAGCTCGATCTGAAATTGCCGCGGCATAGATGCATGGTGATGGTCATGTCGGGCGGAATGTCGGAGATCGATGCGTTGATCATGCCGGCATAGATTTCCGGCAACGCCGCGGGGTCTTCGCCGCGGTCGCTGATCTGCTTGCGCAGCGCCGGGTCGCACAGATAGGCGAGGTTGACCTCGTCGAGTTGCAGATAACGGCAGCCGGCGTCCGCGAAGGCGCGCACGACCTTGCGGTAGGTTTCGCCGAGATCGCGATAGAAGTCGTGCATCGACGGATAGATCGACTCCGGCACGGCGTCGCGGCCATAGCGGAAATGCAGCGACGTCGGCGAGGGGATGGTCAGCTTCGGCGTTTGCCGCGTGTGCGCTTTGAGGAACTTGAAATGCTCGATCATCGGGTGCGGCTTGTAGCCGCCGAGCTTGCCGATGACGCGCAGCAGAATTGGCCGCGGCTGCGGACCGGTGGCGGCGAACTTGATCTTGCGCTCGCCCACGTAGGATTCGACGTTGTGGAGATTTTCCAGAAAGTCATAGTTCCAGGAGATGCGCCGGTACTCGCCGTCGGTGACCGAATGGAGCCCGACGCCCTCCTGTTTCCTGATGACCTGCTCGATCTCGCGGTCTTCGATTTCTGTCAGGACCGCGGCGGAAATCTGATTGTTCTTCCGCTTCTCCCGCGCCTCTTTGAGTGACGCAGTGCGCAGCAGACTGCCGACATGATCGGCACGAAAAGGCGGCTTGGTTCGCTGACTCACATTCTACTCCTACATTCACGGCTTGTGGCCGATAGGGCGATGCACTTCAGCCCCATACTTCGTCGGCAATCTCGACAATCATCCGCAGCTTGGCCCACTGTTCGTCCTCGGCCAGCACGTTGCCTTCCTCGGTCGAGGCGAAGCCGCATTGCGGTGACAGGCAAAGCTGGTCGAGCGCGATGTATTTGGTGGCTTCATCGATGCGCCGTTTGATGGCGTCCTTGCTTTCGAGCTTGCCTGATTTCGACGTCACTAGGCCGAGCACGAGTTGCTTCTTTCCCTTCGGAAAGAACCGCAGCGGGTCGAACCCGCCGGCGCGATCGCTGTCGTATTCGAGGAAATAGCCGTCGAGGCCCGTATGGGCGAGCAGCTGCTCGGCCACGAACTCGTAGCCGCCGGAGGCGATGAAGGTGGAGCGGAAATTGCCGCGGCACGAATGCATGGTGATCGTCATGTCGGCGGGTTTGCCTTCGAGCGCCGCGTTGGTGAGCCGCGCATAGCGCGCCGGTAGCGCGTCGGGCTCATCGCCGCGTTCTTTCGAATGCGCGCGTTCGCTCGGATCGCACACCATCGCCCAGGCCGTATCGTCGAGCTGCAGATAGCGGCAGCCGGCGTCGTAGAAGGCGCGGATCGCGGTCCGGTAGGTGGCGGCGAGATCGTCGAAGAACGGGTCGAGCGTCGGATATACGTCCTTGCTGATCTGGTTGCGGCCCTGACGGAAATGCAGTGTCGATGGCGCCGGTATTGTCATCTTCGGCGTCAGGCGCGTGTGCGCCTTGAGAAACTTGAAATGCTCCAGCATCGGATGGCCCGCGAAGCCCATCTTCGAGGTGATCCTGATGCCTTCCTGCTTGGTCTGCACGCCGTGGAATTGAATGCCGCCCTCGGTGGTGAAGGCCGTGACGCCTTGCAGGCCCCTGAAGAAATCGAAATGCCACCACGAACGGCGAAATTCACCGTCGGTCGCGAGCTTCAGGCCGACGTCTTCCTGTTTCTTGATGATCTTCTCGATCTCGCGATCTTCGATGTCCTTGAGTTGCGTCGCGGTGATTGCCCCTTTTGTGTGCTGGGAGCGTGCATCTTTCAGCGGTGCGGTGCGTAACAGACTGCCGACATGATCGGCGCGGAAAGGCGGTGTCGTCCGCTGCATTGACTCCTCCCGACGGTCTTGTTGCGCGCGGTGGTCGGCGCGCGCGTTTTATTTGCCGTTCGTCTTCAGCACATACCGCCCGTCATCGAGCCGGCCGAGCCGCTGCGCCGCATAAAGCGCGTCAAGCTCACGGACGATTTCGCGGCCATCCTTGCTGCCGAGCGCGGTCATCAGTTCCAGAAAGCTCGCAGGGCCGGCCGCCAATGCGTCGGCCACGGATTTCTGCGGCGCGATTTTCTTGGCCGCCGGCGGTGTCGGCACCGAGAACTCGAAGGCGTTGCTCTTGCCGAACGGAATGGTGCAGTCGAAGCCGAGCTTCGCGCCGGTGCGCGCGCCGCCAAGCGATGGATCGAGCGGCACCACGCGAAAGCCCGAGCCGGTGACAAGATCGCGATCGCCCTGGAAGCGGGTGGCGAACGCCCAGTCGGTCTCGGCGTCGGAAAACACGTCGATATCCGGATCGAACGCGAACACGTGCTTGGCCTCGGCGTGTGAGCCGAACACCGCCGCGATGGCGTTCTTGGCGTCGCCGGGCACGCGCTGGCGCAGCGAGACCCGCACGTTGTACATGCCGCCGCTCGACGATGTGGCGTAGACCGCGAGTGGCTCGCGGACCGACGCCATCAGCGCCGCCCAGGCGGCCGACTCGGTCTTGATGGCGGAGAGCTGCGTGGTGTCGGTGTGTGTCAGCGTGCGGCCGCTGATCGTCAGCGTCTGGAACAGCGCGTCCTCACGATGCGTGATCGCGGTGACGTGCAGCACCGGATTGCGCTTCACCACGCCGTAATAGCCGACATATTCGCCGAACGGTCCCTCCGGTTCGACATGCCCGGCCGGATCCAGATAGCCCTCGATGACATACTCGGCGTCCGCAGGCACATAGATGTCGCTGGTGATGCATTTGACCACCGGCACCGGTGCGCCGCGTATCGCGCCGACCACGGCAAGTTCGTCGACCGACGGCAGCGACGTCATCGCGGCCAGAAAGTCGGCCGGATGCGACCCGACCGTGTAGGCGACCGGCACCGGCTCCTTGCGGGCGGCGCCTTCCAGATAGATGGCGCGCATGTCGCTCGGCGCGATCAGGTCGACGCCGGCGTGGCGCTTGCCGCGCAGCATGATGCGGCGGCAGCCCACATTGGTGAGGCCCGTACCGGGAAACAGCGCGTAATCGATGCCGGCCGAAATGTAGGGCGCGCCATCGGCGCCGTGCTGCAAGTGCACCGGTAGCGCGGTAAGGTCGGCTTCGTCCTCCTTGAGCACGACCTGCTGCACCGGCGCCTGCTGTGACGACACCCGGACGGGCGGCTGCAGGCGGTTGAGGCGCGCATTCACTGTGCTCAGAAGATCGCGCTCGTTGGTGCCGAGCGCCGTGGCAAGCCGCTTGCGCGAGCCCATGACATTGCCGACCATTTCGGCCTTCTCGGGCCCCACTGCCTTGAACAGCACCGCGCGCGGATTGCCGTCGAGAACGCCGCCGACGTCGACCAGATCGACGGGGTTGTCGCGCACCTCGCACTCACCGCTGTCGACCAGTTGTTCGACGAAATTGCGCAGCCGAAAGCGCTCGGTATCGATCGTCGGCATGGGCGGGCTCCCAATGGCGTGCGAAGGCGGATATTAAGTCGGAAGCGATTTAGCAGCGGCTTTGTGAGGGTGTAAATCCCATGCTTGCCGCGCCCGGCGGCGCTGCGCCCGCATTGATTGTCAATTTGGCGCGCAGCGATTACTGGAACGTCGGCCCGTCGAAACTTGTCCGGAACGCAGTCCATGCCGCACTTTCTGCGACTTCATGAAGACACGCTGTCGAACGCCGTCAGCGTGTCGCTGCCGCCGCTGCCGCGCATGATTTTCGTCGTGCACGGCTCGGCGACGATCGGCGATCGGACGATCCGCGACAACGAAACCTGGAACGGGGAGGGCGCGGTTGCGGTCCGGGCCGGCGAACAAGGCGCTACCCTCTGGCGCTGGGAGTTGACCACGGCCCAGGCGGGCGGCGCCGCATCGGGGCCGGGCGAGGTCTCGCGTGAGAAGCTCTGCGCGCGGCTCGACACCATCCCGCAAGGTCCGCTGCTGCTGCGCGGCGACAGTGTTGCGTTTCCGCCGGGAGGTTGCGCCTATCGGCACCGTCACCAGGGCCCCGGCATCCGCTGCCTCATCGAGGGCGGCATCCGCATCGACACCCACGGTCATTCGACGTCCTACGGCCCGGGCTGTCCGTGGTACGAGAGCGGGCCCGATCCGGTGTTCGCGCAGGGCGCGGCCGATCGGCAGACGCGTTTCATCCGCGTGATGATCCTGCCGGCGTCGTACCTCGGCAAAAGCTCGGTCGAGTATCTCAACGAAGAAGACAAGGCGAAGCCGAAGTTGCAGCAGTACAAGATCTTCGCCGACATGCCGCTGACAGCGGCGTCGTCCGGCTCTATGTAACGAACGCAGACACCATCAAGTCCAGGAACCGCGACCGATGCCGGAAGTTCGAGTGTGCAAGAAGGGTGAGATCGCCGAGGGCGCCACGCGCCTGGTGAAAAGCGGCCCCACCGAGATCGGCGTCATCTTTCATGGCGGCGAGTATTACGCCTACCGCAATCTCTGTCCGCACCAGGGCGGCCCGGCCTGCGAGGGCCTGAAGATGCCGCAGGTGGTCGAGCGCATCGGCGACAAGGGCATCCATCTTGGCCAGGACTTCGACCACAACGACATGCACATCGTCTGCCCGTGGCACGGCTGGGAGTTTCATCTGAAAGATGGCACCCACGTCATTGATCGCCGGCACCGGCTGAAGAAATACAGCGTGGTCGAACGAGGCGACGAAATCTATGTCTCAGTCTGAGCGGATCGCGGCGTTTCCCGAACTGGCGAGCGATCTCGCCGCGGCGTGCGCCGAAGCGATCGAGACCAGTCGGCTGGACGATATTCCCGACGACTCGCTCGGCCAGGCCTTCGGCGCGATCGTGCGGCTCTACGCCGCCAAGGCGCAGCTCGGGCCGGCGCCACGGCCCTACGGACGCAACAGCGGCGTCACCGTGACCGACGTCGCCATCGCTTGCACGGCATTGCTGGAAGGCGCCGGTCTCGAAGTGTTCGAGCTGGGCGCCTGGCAGTCGATGTCGGGCATCGGAAAACTCACGCCCTAGGGCGAAAGCAAATGACGAGGTTTCGAAATGCTGACTGATCCGCAAGCGATGCAGAACATGGCCAACCGCGACTTCCGCGATCTGGCCGACGAGAGCTTCGACACGCGCACGCTGCTGCGCAACGCCGTCGATCAGGCCATCGCCCGCAAGTACGAAGACTTTCTGATCGTCGACACCGACTCGCACCACTATGAGACCGAAGCCTTCAAGGAGATTGCCGAGTACATCGACGATCCGGTGATGCGGTTCGAGGCCAAGTTCCAGGGCCATTCGCGCGGCGGCTTCACCGCCGAGACCGGCTCCTATCAGGAGCTGGCCGGCCGCATCACGCGCTATCCGGAGCGCAAGAACGAAAAGGTGCCAACGGGCCGGCATCGCGACCTGACGCTGATGGAGCGCTGGATGGACGCGATGGGCGTCGACATGGCGGTGATGTTTCCGACACCGATGCTCAACCTGTCGAACTGCCCGCGCATCCAGGTCGAGGTCGCCATGGCCAAGGCCTATAACCGCTGGCTCTGCGACAAGATCCTCGACGCCGACCCGCGCATCCGCTCGATGCTCTATCTGCCGTTCCACGATCCGGAAGCGAGCTACGAGATCGTCAAGGAATTCGCCGACCGCAAGGGCGTGATCGGCTTCATGGTCACCTCGACGCACTACCGGGCGAACTACGACAACGCCTACATGAAGACCTATCACGCGCTGGAGGAGCGCAACCTGCCGCTCGGCTTCCACGCTGCGTTCACCTGGACCGATCAGAGCCTGCAGCTGTGCAACCGCTTCATCGGCGTGCACGCGCTCGGCTTCTCCTGGTGCAACATGCTGCACATGACCAACTGGATCACCAACGGCATGCCGGAGCGTTTTCCGAAGCTCAAGACGGTGTGGATCGAGAGCGGGCTCGCCTGGGTGCCGTTCCTGATGCAGCGGCTCGACAACGAGTTCATGATGCGCACGTCGGACTGCGGCCTGCTCAAGCGCAAGCCGAGCGAATACATGCGCGAGATGTTCTACACGTCGCAGCCGATGGAAATGGTCGACAACCGCGAAGCGCTGGAACTGACCTTCAAGATGATCAAGGCGGATACGCAGCTGCTGTATTCGTCCGACTATCCGCATTGGGACATGGACCTGCCGAGCACGATCTACGATCTGCCGTTCCTGAGCGAGCAGGGCAAGCGCAACATCCTCGGCGGCAACGCCCAGCGCCTGTTCAATCTCGAGCCGGTGTATTCGCCGGTGAAGCTGGAGAGATTGGAAAAACGGAAGGCCGTTGTGGCCGAGCCGGTCGCACCGGTCCCGGCAGAGTAATCCGTTCACTGCCGTCATTCCGGCCGCGCGACAGCGAGAGCCGGAATGACGCGGTCACATCGGCTTGTAGCCGCGCTCCATGTCGACATCGATCAGCAGCGCGGTGCCGTCTTTCAGCGCCTTGCCGATCAGGTCGGTGGCTTCCTTCACGGTCTTGGCGCGCTGGCCTTCGATGCCAAGCGAACGCGCGAGGCCTACGAAATCGACCGCCGGATCGGTCAGCTCCATGCCGACGAACTTGTCGGCCTGCTCGGCGAGCCCGCGCAGCATCACCAGACGCTGCTTGAGGATGCGGTAGCTGGTGTTGTTGAAGATCACCCAGATCACCGGCAGCCGGTAATGCGCCGCGGTCCACAGCGCCTGGATGGTGTACATGGCGCTGCCGTCGCCGATCAGCGCCACCACGGGGCGATCCGGCAGCGCCACCTTGGCGCCGATCGCGGCCGGCAGTCCCCAGCCGATGCCGCCGCCGCGCAGGCCAAAGAAACTCTGCTCGTCGTTGCTGTTGATCAGCATGCGGATGCCGGGCGCCGACGACAGCACTTCCTCGATCACCACCGCGTCCTTCGGCAGCATGGCGCCGATCGCTTCAAGGAGCGCCAGCGGCTGCACCGGAGTCTTGCCCGCTAGCGCGCGCGCCTTGGCGCGAAACGCTTCGAGGTCTTTCTTGATCGTCTCCGTGGTGGACTTCAGCCGCGCCGCGACGGCGCTCTTTGCGCCCGCCGACATGTGCGCGCCGAGCGCCGCGGTGATGTCGGGCAGCGTCGCCTTGGGATCGCCCAGGATCGCGACCTGCGCCGGATAGTTCTTGCCGATCTGCCACGGGTCGGTGTCGAGATGGATGAGCGGCAGGCCCTTCGGCCACGGATCGATGTGCGACGGCAGCGACCAGGTGAACAGATCGCCGCCGACCGAAAATACCAGGTCGTGCTTGTCGAGCACGTCGCGCACCCCCGCCTGGGTGCGCGTCATCATCCCGCGATAGAGCGGATGCGACGCCGGGAACGAGGCGCGGCTCGGAATGAACTCGACATAGACCGGCGCGGCGATCGCCTCGGCCAGCGCGATCAGCTCCTTGTGGGCGCCGCTCTGCGCTACCGCATCGCCGGCGATAATCACCGGCCGCTCGGCCTTCGACAGCATCTCGGCGGCGCGCTCAACCGCCTCGGCGTCGCCGCGAATCCGCGTCGCGACGCGGGTGGGCTCGCCTAGCTCGATGTCCGCGTCGTTTTTCAGAATGTCGCCGGGCAGCGACAGGAACACCGGACCGGTCGGCGGCGCCAGCGCGGTCTTTACCGCGCGGTGCACATAGAGGGGCAGGTCTTCGGGGCGATGTACTTCCGCGGACCATTTGACGAACGGCCGCGCCAGGGTGGCGAGGTCGGCGGTCAGCACCGGCTCGGTCGCGATGTATTCAAGGTCCTGCTGCCCCGCGGTGATCAGCACCGGCGAATTCGCCTTCAGCGCGTCGTACAGCATGCCCATGGCGTTGCCGAGCCCGGGCGCGACGTGAAGATTGAGCACCGCGAGTTCGCCGGACGCCTGCGCGTAGCCGTCGGCCATCGCCATCAAGGCCGCTTCCTGCAGGCCGAGGATGTAGCGGATGTCGTTCTCGACCGCGAAGGCGTCCATCAGCGGCAATTCGGTGGTGCCCGGATTGCCGAACATCACCTTGACGCCCTCCTGCCGCAGCAGATCGAGGAAGGCGCGTTTTCCACTCATTACGGGCAAGGGGGTTCTCCCATCAGATCAGCTCGAGCCGATTGGTTTGCTCGGGGCAGCGCAAGTTGCCTGCGCACAGTCAAGGCAGCGTAGATGTTTGAACGAGAGGTTGGAATGGTGCCGCGGAAGGGATTCGAACCCCCGACCCCCGCATTACGAATGCGGTGCTCTACCAGCTGAGCTACCGCGGCACATCTGTCGAGACTACGCGAGATAATCTCTTTCGCCAGCCCCTGGTAGCCGCGAATTGCTACCGGATTGCTACGATTTTGGCCAGCGTGCCGCTTCTGTATCGCTTGCCGTAAGGCTTCGTCAACGCGGCCAGCGTTGTCGTCGCACATTCCCGGCAGGACAGGCGAATACGGGGCCAAAGCGGCCCTAACGGGGCCGGATCAATACGATCGCCTAGCGCGACTTCACCAGGAGCTTCATGACCCGCTCGAGGGAAGCGAACTCGTCGTGGCCGATAGCGACCTCGGTTCCGTCCCGCGCCTGGTCGGCCACTTCGGCCCGCAAGGTGTCCATCACCGCGCCGACCCAGCGCTGCCCGTCGCCCGCAACGGAACCTGTGTCCGACACGGTCTGCAGATAGCTCAGTTCGACGGCCTTGAGGGCCCTCTCCCGCTGCTCATCCGAGAGTTTCACAATGCGTTCGGCGACCCGCGGGATGCCGATAATCGCCTTTTGACGCGCTTCGTCGTTCGACGCCATACCCCACTCCGCACTCACACTCCCCGCCAAAATATCCTATTGGCGGGCTTTCGCACAGTGCTGGGCCGTCGGGGCCCCATTGCGCCCGAATCCTTGAGCGGCTTTCGCGCGGGGGCTACGCTGAGGCAGCCGAAGACGACGGGTGAACCGGCGCGGCTGGCACGATAAGCGGCGCAAAATGGGAGGATTTTCATGCGGTTGTTCGCGATCCTGCTTGGGTGTGTTGTCGCCGCCGGGGCCTTCCTCCTGCCGTCCTCGCCGATCTCCGCGCAGGGCGCGGCCGCGCTCTCCGGCCAGGTCAGCTCGGCGCGCGAAGGCTTGATGGAAGGCGTGGCGGTCAGCGCCAGGCGCGATGGCTCGACCATCACGGTCTCGGTCATCACCGACGCCAAGGGCCGGTTCAGCTTCCCGGTCGCGCGGCTTGAGCCGGGGCACTACGCGCTCGGCATCCGCGCTGCCGGTTACGTCCTTGACGGCCCCAAGGACGTGACGCTCACAGCCGGCCGGGAGAGCAAGGCCGACCTCACACTCAAGCCGGCGCAAAATCTCGCCGGGCAGCTCACCAATGCCGAATGGCTTCTGAGCATTCCGGGCACCGACAAGCAGAAACAATTTCTGCTTCAGTGCAACAGCTGCCACACGCTCGAACGCATCGTGAAATCGACGCACGACGCCGCCGAGTTCATGCAGGTGTTCCAGCGCATGGCCGGCTACTATCCCGGGTCGACGCCGCTGCATCCGCAACGGCTCACCGGCAACGCTGTGCGCAATCTCGGCAAGGGGCCGGAAGCGCAGCAGACCGCCGCGTGGCTCGCCAGCATCAACCTGAGCAAGCAGGACACCTGGAGCTTCCCGCTCAAGACGCTGCCGCGGCTCACCGGCCGCTCCACCCACGTCATCATCACCGAGTACGATCTGCCCAACAAGCTGATCGAACCTCATGACGTCATGCTCGATCACGAAGGCAACGTCTGGTACTCGGATTTCGGCGAGATGTTCCTCGGCGAGATGGACCCGAAGACCGGCAAGGTCACGCAATATCCGATCCCCGTGGAGAAGCCCGGCTATTCGCTCGGCACGCTCGATCTCGAAATCGACAAGGACGACAATCCGTGGGTCGGCCTGATGTATCAGAGCGCGATTGCGAAATTCGACCGCAAGACCAAGACATTCCAGATCTGGAAGACACCGAAAGAGTGGGATTCCGATGCCGGCCAGCTCGGCCATCTCGCGGTCGAGGGCACACCGGCAGACGACACCGTGTGGATCAAGAACTCCGCCGGCGGCCACATCTATCGGCTCAATCTTGCGGACAGCAAATTTCAGGACGTCGGATCGCCGAAGGACCCGCGCACCGGCAAACGCATCGGCAGCTACGGCATTCATTCGGACGCGCAGAACAATCTTTATCTGCTCGATTTCTCCGCCGGCAATATAGTGCGCATCGACGCCAAGACCGAACAGCCCACGGTGTTTCTGACGCCGACGCCGAACTCGCATCCGCGGCGCGGGCGCGTCGACGATCAGGGCCGGCTGTGGTTCGCCGAATATTTCGGCAACGCGATCGGCATGCTCGATCCGAAGACCGGCAAGATCGAGGAATGGAAGGTGCCGACCGCGTGGGCGTCGCCTTACGACACCGTGTTCGACCGGAACGGCGATGCCTGGACCGGGTCGATGAATACCGACCGTGTGTCACGGCTCGACGTCAAGACCGGGCAGTATATCGAATATCAGCTGCCGCATCCGACCAATATCCGCCGGGTCTTTGTTGACGATCGGACGAATCCCGGCACGCTCTGGGTCGGCAACAACCACGGCGCTTCGATCGTCAAGGTCGAACCGTTGGATTGACTCCGTGTCATGGCCGGGCTTGGCCCGGCCATCCCCAAACACAATGCGCCGTGTGTCAGGAATTGAGATGCCCGGCACAAGGACGGGCATGACGCGAGCTACTTCCCCTCCGCCTCCGCCCTCAGCTTGAACCGCTGAATCTTTCCCGTCGCGGTCTTCGGCAGATCGGCGCGGAATTCGATCCAGCGCGGATATTTGTAGGGTGCGAGACTTTCTTTGCAGTGGTCCTGCAATACGCGGACGAAATCGCTGCTGCCCATCTCGCGCGATTTGAGCACCACGAAGGCCTTCGGCTTGATCAGCTTCTCGTCGTCGGGCCAGCCGACGACGGCGACTTCCAACACGTCGGGATGGCTTTGCAGCGCGCCCTCGACCTCGAAAGGCGATACATACATGCCTGAGACTTTCAGCATGTCGTCGCGCCGGCCGCAGGAGACCAGGTAGCCGTCGTCGTCCTCGAGATACTTGTCGCCGGTGCGGGTCCATTCGCCGAGAAATGTGGTCCGCGACTGTTCGCGCTTGTTCCAGTACATCATCGCGCTGGTCGGCCCGCGTACTTGCAGCTCACCCATCTCGTTGCGCTGTTTGATCTCGTTGCCGTCATCGTCGATCAGGCGCAAATCGTAGCCTGGCAGCCGCTGGCCGCTGGTGCCGTATTTGACTGCGCCGGCGCGGTTGCTGATGTAGATGTGCAGCATCTCGGTCGAGCCGATGCCGTCGAGAACGTCGACGCCGTAGCGCTCGTGCCAGCGCCGTCCAACTTCGGGCGGCAGCGCCTCGCCGGCGGAGATGCAGCAGCGCAGTTTCACCGCGGCGCGCTCCGGCGCAGCCGGGCTCGCCAGGAAGCCTGCATAGAAGGTCGGCACCGCGTAGAACACCGTGACCTGATGCTTTTTCAGGAGGTCGGCGACGACGTCTGGCGTCGGCCGCGACGCCAGCAGCACGGTGGTGGCGCCGACCGACATCGGGAATGTCAGGGCGTTGCCGAGCCCGTAGGCGAAGAACAGTTTTGCCACCGAATAGCAGACGTCATTCTCGGTGATGCCGATGACCGGCTTGGCGTAGAGATCGTCGGTGAGTTTCAGGTCGGCGTGGGTATGGACCGCGCCCTTGGGCTTGCCGGTCGAGCCCGAGGTGTAGAGCCAGAAGGCCATATCGTCGCGCGTCGTCGGCGCGGTGTAGGGTTCGGCGTGCGCGGACTTGAGCATGTCGCCAAAGGGCGTGTGTCCGTGCGCATCGTTACCCGACACGACGACATGCGCGAGGTCTTTGCTTCCGGCGATTGCCGCGGCGAATTTCGGATAAAGCTCGCCGGACACGATCAGCATCCGCGCCCGGCTGTCTTCCAGCATATAGGCGTAGTCGTCCTCGGTGAGCAGCGTGTTGACCGGGACGGCGATGACGCCGGTCTTGAGCGCGCCCAGGAACGCGGTCGGCCAGTCGATCGTATCGGTGAGACAGATCAGGATGCGTTCTTCGCGTCGGATGCCGAGCGTTCGCAGCGCATGGCCGAAACGTTCGACGCGGTCGGCCAGCTCGCCATACGTGGTGCTGCCGCGGCCGTCGATATAGGCGGCTTTGCGGGCGCGGCCGGCGGCGAGATTGCGCTCCAGAATATCGGCCGCGAAATTGTAGGCGCGCGGGATGGTATCGACGGGCGCACTCATCGCAGTATTTCCTCCCAGGGACGGGGGCTTTCGCCCACCTTCGCTCCCATCAACGCATTATGCCGACGTGAAAATTTGGCCGCAACGGCCCCTTTCAAGCGCGGTAAATTGCGCTATGAAGTCCGTCATTGCGAGCGAAGCGAAGCAATCCAGGATCGGTCACCCGGAATAAGCGGCCCTGGATTGCTTCGTCGAGGAGCTTGTCATCGGGCCGGCCACTCCGGGCCGGACCCGTTGGCTCCTCGCAATGACAATGGTGGAATCCCCATGATTTTCAGCCGCGACCGCATCCTCACCACCCATGTCGGCAGCCTGCCGCGCAACGAGACGCTCAGCGAACTCCTGATCGAGCAGGAAGACGGCACGCTGCCCGATCCCAAGGTACTCGCCGCCGAGATGGACAAGGCGGTTCGTCACGTCGTGCAGAAGCAGATGGAAGCCGGCATCGATGTCGGCAACGACGGCGAGCAGCGGCGGATCGGTTTCCAGACCTATGTACCGCAGCGCATGTCGGGCTTTGCGGGGGTCTCCAAGCGCCGTCGTGGCCGTGAGTTCGAGGAATTCCCCGAGTTGATGAGCTACCTGATGCGGCGGTTTCCCAATCCGCCGAAGAGCCAGCACGGCGCGCCCGAGGCCCAGGCCGAGATCAAATACCGCGACCTGAAACCTATCACCGAAGAGACGGAAGGTTTCAATCGCATCGCCGATGATCTGCATGCCTTCTCGGAGCGGTTCATGACTGCCGCTTCGCCCGGCATTATTTCGACCACGATGCTCAACGCCTATTATCCGTCGCACGACGTGTATCTCGATGCCATCGCGCGCGAGATGGGCAACGAATACCGGGCGATCAACAAAGCAGGCCTCGTGTTGCAAATCGACGCCCCGGATCTCGCCATGGATCGCACCATGATGTACCGCGATTTGTCGGACGCCGATTTCGTCAAGCGCTGCGAACGCCACGTCGCGGCCATCAACAAGGGCATCGAAGGCATCCCGCGCGACCGGGTGCGGCTGCACATCTGTTACGGCAACTGGGAAGGCCCGCACATCCACGACATCGCGCTCGACAAGATCCTGCCGGCGCTCTATCAGGCCAAGGTCGGCGCGCTGTCGATCGAGTTCTCCAATCCGCGCCACGCCCATGAATACGCCGCGCTCAAGCGCGTGCCATTTCCGAAAGATATGATCCTCATTCCGGGCGTGGTCGAGACAACGAGCAATTTCGTCGAGCATCCCGAAGTGGTGGCGCGGCGCATCGAGGAAGCGGTGGCGGCGGTGGGCGACCGCGAGCGCGTTGTCGCCTCGACCGATTGCGGCTTCGGCACCTTTACCAGACGAGAGTGGGTGATCGAGCCCGTGGTCTGGCTCAAGCTTGCGGCGATCCGCCGGGGCGCGGACATCGCCTCGGCGCGGCTGTGGGGAAAGAAGGCGGCATAGCGTCATTGCGAGCGGAGCGAAGCAATCCAGACTGCTGAGTAAAAGGACTGGATTGCTTCGTCGCTTCGCTTCTCGCAATGACGGTGATAATTTTGGAACTCCAACCAAGCACAGGACCAGAACCGTGATCGATCTTTACACCTGGACGACGCCGAACGGCCGCAAGGCTTCCATCGCGCTCGAGGAAATGGGCCTGCCCTACACGGTGCACGCCGTCGACATCGGCAAGGACGAGCAGTTCAAGCCGGAATTTCTGAAAATCTCCCCGAACAACCGCATTCCGGCGATTGTCGATCGCGACAACGGCATGAGCTTGATGGAGTCGGGTGCGATCCTGATCTATCTCGCCGATAAGTGCGGCAAGCTGCTGCCGAAAAGCGGCGAGGCGCGCTACCACACCATCGAATGGCTGATGTGGCAGATGGGCGGCCCGGGCCCGATGTTCGGACAGGTGCACCATTTCACCAAATACAATCCCGGCAAGGCGCCTTACGCCGAGGAACGTTATCTGAAAGAAGCGCACCGGCTCTATGGCGTGCTCAACAAGCGGCTCGCCGATCACGAGTTCGTCGCCGATGAATACTCGATCGCCGACATCGCCACCTGGCCGTGGGTGTCCCGCTACGAATGGCAGACGGTCGATCTCAACCAGTACCCGAACGTCAAGCGCTGGTACGTGGCAATTGCCAAGCGCCCGGCGACGCAAAAGGGCTATAAGGTGCCCAAGGACGTCGGCGAAGTGCCGATTCCCGCCTGAGTCTGGCTAAGGAGTTTCCGATGGACGATATCACCCGCGAGCCGACGGCGATCCGCGCCGAGGACATCAATCCGCGCCACAACTGGAACCGCGCGCTGCCGGCGCTTGGCACCATGGCGGTCGACTTCGAGGAGCGGGTCGATTACCGCCGTCTGCATCGCTACCGGCTTGGCCGGGTGCGGCAGGCGCTGGAAAAATCCGAACTCGGCGCGCTGCTGGTGTTCGACGTCAACAATATCCGCTACGTGACCTCGACCAAGATCGGCGAGTGGGAGCGCGACAAGCTCTGCCGCTGGGCGCTGGTGACGCGCACCAGTGCCGATCCGATCCTGTGGGATTTCGGCTCGGCGGCGGTACATCACCGGCTCTACACGCCGTGGCTCAAGCCGGAGAACTGCAAGGCCGGTCTGATCGGCCTGCGCGGCACCGTCAATCCGGCGTTCGGCCTGATGGAGCGCCACGCCAAGGAAATCGCCTCGCTGCTCAAGGAAGCCAAGGTCGACAAGATGCCGATCGGCGTCGACATCATCGAGCCGCCGATGATGTTCGAATTGCAGAAGGCGGGCCTGAAGGTCGCCGACGGCCAGCAGACCATGCTGGAAGCCCGCGAGATAAAATCGGCCGACGAGATCGCGCTGCTCAACCGCTCCGCCGCCATGGTGGACGGCGCCTATCATCTGATCAACGAGCAGCTCAAGCCCGGCGTGCGCGAGAACGACATCGTCGCCGAGGTCAACAAGTTCCTCTACCACCACGGCTCGGACGACGTCGAAGCCATCAACGCCATCTCGGGCGAACGCTGCAATCCGCATCCGCACAATTTCACCGACCGCATGCTGCGGCCGGGCGATCAGGCGTTCTTCGATATCCTGCAATCCTTCATGGGCTATCGCACCTGCTACTACCGCACCTTCAACGTCGGCCGCGCCACGCCGGTGCAGCACGACGCCTACAAGAAGGCGCGCGAATGGCTCGATCTCGCCATCGACCTGATCAAGCCCGGCGTGATGACCAACGACGTGTGCAGCGTCTGGCCCAAGGCGCCGGAATTCGGCTTCCCCGACGAGATGTCGGCCTTCGGGCTGCAATTCGGCCATGGCATCGGCTGCGCCATTCACGAGCGGCCGATCATCTCGCGCGTGGTGTCGCTCGACCATCCGACCGAGATCAAGGAAGGCATGGTGTTCGCGCTGGAGACTTATTGCCCCGCCAAGGACGGCTTCTCGGCGGCGCGCATCGAGGAAGAAGTGGTGGTCACCGACAAGGGCTGTCGCGTGATCACGCTGTTCCCAGCCGAGGAACTGCCGATCGCGAACCGGTATTAGTCTTTCGCTCCGCTCGTCCCCGCGAAAGCGGGGACCCAGCGCAGGATTTCCGCTTGCGCGGGAATGAGTGGAAAGTGTTACGGCTTCGCGCTCGCGCTTTCGCCGCGCAAAGCGGCGAGACGCAGCTCCATCGCATGCTTGAGATTGTATTTCGGATTGCCGAACCGCGTGTTTCGCTCGGCGATGAAATCGCGCTGCTCGCGGCGGAGCGTTGCGGCGGCCTTGCCCTCGCGTGAGGCGAGCGCCGCCCGATAGGCGGCGTCGATCTCGCGATCGAGCTGCGTGAGGTCCGGGTCGGAGCAGATCGCCTTCTCGGCCGCGCGGTGCGCGCGCCCGCAATCGAAGGTCGGCAGCAAGCTCTCGGATGCCGCGGAATTGCGGCGGTCGCGTTTCTCCCGCGCCTCCGCGAGATTTTCGGCGGCCTTATCGAATTGCGGATTGATGCGCAACGCCCGCTCGTAATCGGCGATGGCGCGGTCGAGCTCGCCTTTCTTCTCGTAAGCGGCGGCGCGATTGTTGTAGGCCAGATAAAATCCCGGATTGAGCGCCAGCGCGCGGTCGTAATCGGCGATGGCGCGGTCGTAATCGCCCTTGTGATTGTAGGCGTCGCCGCGGTTGGTCAGAAAATTCGCCTGCGGTTTGAGCCGGATCGCCTCGTTGTAATCGGCGATGGCGCGGTCGTAGTCGCCGTTCGCCGCATAGTCGAGACCGCGATTGTCGAAAAATTCCGGATCGAGCGGATCGAGCCGGATCGCCTCGCTTTCGTCCGCCAGGGCCTGATCGATGCGGCCGAGTTTCTTGTAGGCGGCGCCGCGATTGGTCCAGGCGCGCGATTTCTTCGGATCGAGCTTGATGGCCTGATCGTAATCCTTGATCGCCGACTGATAGTCTTCCTTGAAGTAGTAGGCGACGCCGCGGTCCATGTAGGTTTGCGAGTTGTCGGGCTTCAGCCGCAGCGCCTCGTTGTAGTCGTCGATGGCGCGGTCGTACTGGCCGATGTTGTTGAAGACGTTGCCGCGATAGTCGAACGCCACGGGATCATTCGGATTGAGCCGGACCGCCTCGTTGGCGTCGACCAGCGCCTTATCGAGCTTGCCGATGCTGCGGTAGGCATTCGAGCGCTCGCGGAACGCCCGTTCGTTCTTTGGATCGAGCGCGATGGCCCGATCGAAATCGGCGAGCGCGAGCTGGGTCTTGTCGATGTACCAGTAGGTGGCGCCGCGGTTGACCAGGGCCGTGGCCTGGGCCTGCGGCTGGTTTTTCAACGTCGGGATCAGCGCCGCGCAAGCCGCGATCCGCTGTTCGGGCGAATAGGCGCTGCCCTTTCCGGCGGCACAGATATCCGCATTGGCGCCGGCGTCGGCCGGTACGGCAGGAGCCGCGAGAGCGCCGGGCAGACCGAGCGCCAGGCAGGCGGCGAGAGTGGAGAGGACGCGGCGCATGGGAGCCCCATTAAGGCGCGGTGACGGGATGGCCCGCGAAGGCCCCGTGCGATTGGTCGTTCCGAAGTGCGAAAAGGTTTCACCGCAGGTTGACGCGGAGCGCGGGACGAGCCGCGCCGAAGCGGTTCTTCCTTCTCGTCAACGGCTTGACGGAGCAGGATTTCCGGTGACATGCCTGCCGTTCAACGGAATGGCGGGTTGTGAACGTGGCTAATGACGCGTTGCCTGAGACTGCGGTTGCGGAGCATCTGGCGAAGACGATCTGCGGGCTTGATGCCGCGCGGTTGCCGAAAGCCGTCCGCGCCAAGTGCGAGGAGCTTCTGCTCGACGTGGTCGGGCTCGCGGTTACGGCCCGCAACGAGGACTATGTGCGCGCCGCGCTCGCGGCCTGCGAGGACGATGGCCCGTGCACGGCGATAGGGCACGCCCGCACGCTGACGGCGACTGGTGCGGCGATCGTCAACGGCACTGCGGTGCACGGCGAGGATTTCGACGACACCTTCGAGGGCGGCCCGGTGCATGCCGGCGCCGTCATCGTGCCGGCAGTGCTGGCGGCCTGCGAACGGCATAAGCTTGACGGCCGCGCGGCGCTGCTCGGCATCGCGGTCGGCGTCGAGACGATGTGCCGGCTCGCCACCGTGGCGCCGACGCTCACCCACAAGGCCGGCTTTCATCCGACCGCGGTGTTTGGCGCGATGGGTGTGGCCGCCGGTGTCGGCGCGGCGCTCAAGCTCAACACCAGGCAACTGGTCGACGCGCTCGGCACCGCCGCCTCGATGGCGTCGGGCATCATCGAATATCTGGCCGAGGGCGCCTGGACCAAGCGGCTGCATGCCGGCTGGTCGGCGCAAGCGGGCCTGCAGGCCGCGCTGTTCGGCCGCGCCGGTTTCTCCGGCCCGCGCACCGTGTTCGAAGGTGTGCACGGTTTCTTCCATGCCTTCGCCCACACCACCAAGGGCGACTACGGCGCGATCACCAACGGCTTCGGCGAAACGTGGGTGACCGAGACGCTCGCCTTCAAGCCGTATCCGTGCGGGACCATGACGCATCCGTATATCGATTGCGCGCGCCGTCTCGCCGCGCGCGGCATCAAGGCGGAAGATGTCGTGGAGATGATCTGCGACGTCGGCGAAGGCACGGTGCATCGGCTGTGGGAGCCGCTCGCCGCCAAGCAAAAACCCGCCAACGGCTACGCCGGAAAATTCTCCACGCCGTATTGCATCGCCGCGGGCTTCGTGCGCGGCAATGTGGGCCTGGGAGATTTCACCGATGCGGCCGTGCGCGATCAAAAAGTCGTCGCGCTCGCCGCCAAGGTGCGTTACCACATCGATCCGCAAAATCCCTATCCGAAAAACTTCACCGGTCACATCCGCGCGACCCTGCGCGACGGCGCCATGGTGGAAGAGCACCAGCCCCACATGCGCGGCGGCGCCCACGAGCCGCTGACGCGCGCCGACATAGAGGACAAATTTTTGCTCAACGCCCGGCATGGCGGCTGGACCGCCGACCGTGCCGCGCGTGTCCTCAAATCGCTGGCCGCGTTATTTGATGGCCCGATGGAGCTGACGGCGCTGCGCGGCTGATGACATCCTATCGCGGAGGAGGAGCGTCCTTCCTCTTCCGCTTTGGCCGCCGCGCGTAGTCCTGCACGCAGCGCTGCAGATCGATGAAATTCTGCCGCAGTTGCTCCAGCGTGAAGCCCAGCGCGAACAGCGGTTCGACTTCGTTGGCGGTCAGCGGCAGGGTCAGGCCTTCGCTGCGCACCGCCTCGACTTCAACCGTATAGGCAGTGAGCGCGACTTCGTAGCCGTCAAGCGGCGGCGGTACGTTCCGCTCGTGGAGCGCGGTCGCGCTGTCGTTGAGGAAATCGCGCGCGGCGTCGGCGACGCGATGGAGCGGCGCGCCCAGACGGCTGCGCAGCGGTTCGGGCAGTGGCTTGATGCCGGCGCGGCCCATGATGACGAGGTCGTGGCGCAGCCGCAGCATGGTGCGCGACAGCGGGCCGGGATCGGGCTGTGTCACCAGCGTGATCATCTGCTCGTGCTGGGCCTCGGCCGTGATGTCCTGGAAATCGGAAACCGCCGCGCCGATGTCGTTCTGGATGCGGGTGTTCATGGTCGGATCGATGCCACCCGTGAATCCAGCCACCAGCCGGGGCAGGTCGCGCGCCAGCTGCCGGATCAGGTTGACGGCTGCTTTGAGCCGTAACTGAAGCGCACGCTCGGGAAAGACCAGCAGCGACACGACCACGGCGATCAGGCCGCCCAGCGCCACTTCGGCGGTTCGCGTGATGGCCGATTGGACAGGACCTTCGCCGAACTGCCCGGCGAGCAGCAGCACCAGCACCGCCGAAAACGGCGCAACCCGAAAGTTCGGATTGAACGCGGCCATGAGGCCGAGCGGCGCAATGGCGAGCACCAGGACGCCGCTCTCCGCAAGCGGTGTCGCATGCGGTATCAGGATGCCAAGGATCGCCGCATACACGGCGCCTCCGACCGTGCCGATGATGTATTGGAGTGTCGCGCGGACCGATCCGCCGGCGCTCGCTTGCGTGACCACGATGGCGGTCAGAATCATCCAAAGGCCCTGCAAGGGCAGGTGCATGACGTTGGCGGCGGCGTAGCCCAGCAGGCCCGACGCCGTCACGCGCGCGGCAAAACGCCAGCGCGATCTGGTGCTCCTCGCCAGAGCCCGAATCCGGGGCCAGATCGATAAGCGGTCCATGAGGGATAACGCCAATGCCGCGATTCGGCGCAAAACTAGCAGCTTGCCATCATCGGGGGTAATGCGCAGGCCGTCGCAGATGACACGCCGCAGACGGTTGCGGGCTGCTGTTTCCGCATCGCGTTGCTGCCATGCGGCTGCCGGCTTTTTGCCGGCATCGCCCGTGTGCTAAGCGACCCGCCTCCAAAAGTCGAAAAAGGAAATGGAAATGAGTGTGAGTGGTAATGTGCGCAGCGCCGCAGCCGCGATCTGCGTAGCGATGGTCTCCGCGTTGATAGGGGCCTCGTCCCCGGCGGCCGCGCAGGCGGGAAAAACCTATGTGATGAAGCTCTCCACGGCGACGCTCAACGACACGCAGCACGAGTGGATGAAGCGCTTCGCCGCGGCGGTCACCAAGGATGCGGGCGGCCGCATCAAGGCCGAGGTCTATCCGGCCAGCCAGCTCGGTTCGATCCCGCGCCAGATCGAGGGCGCGCAATTCGGTTCGATCCAGGCCTGGATCGGCCCGCCGGAATTTCTGGTCGGCGTCGATCAGCGCTATGAGGCGCTGAGCGCGCCCGGCATGTTCGCCAGCCAGGATCAGGACGTGAAAGTCATTCAGGATCCGGCCGTGCGGGCCATGATGCTCGGGCTCGGCGCCAACAAGGGCCTGACCGGGATCGCGCTGCTGCCGCTCGGCCCGTCTTCGATCGTGCTGACCAAGCCGGTTCATCACCTGGCCGAATTCAAAGGCAAGCGGATCCGCGTGCTGGCGTCGCCATTTCAGCTCGAGATGATCAAGCGGATGAATGCATCGCCGGTGGCGATGTCTCTCGCCGACGTGCTGCCGGCCTTGCAGCAGGGCACCGTCGACGGCGCGCTCGGCACCGTGCCGGTGTTCGGCCCGCTGCATTATCTGGACGCGGCCAAATACATCGTCGAGATCGGCCAGCCTTACGTGAACACCATCGCGGTGATGAACAAAAAATGGCTGGAAACGCTGCCGCCCGATCTGCAGAAGATCGTGCGCGACGATGCAACCGCGACGTCGGTCAGCATCGTTCCGTTCGTCAACGACTTCTTCGCCGCGCAGCGCAAGGCGTGGACCGACAAGGGCGGCCAGCTCATCAGTCTGCCAGCCGATGAGCAGGCGGCGTTCATGGCCAAGACGAAAACCATCGGCGACGAACTCTCCAAAGACCGCCCCGAGCTCCACAAGGCGGTCGACGTGGTGCTGGCGGCCGCCGCAAAAGCGAAATAGCTGATCGTTTCCCGGACGCGGCGCAGCGTGGCACGGTGCGCCGCTGATCCGGGATCGTCGCACGCCCGGAATTTGTAACGATCCCGGTTCTGCAGTGCATCACTCCGCTTCGCCATAGCGCGTCGAAGACGCGCGTGAACGCGCTTTTGCTGCACTGCGTCCGGGAAACGTCCTATAATTTCAGTGAGCCCGTCCATAAGGCGGCCTGGGAGGAACAGCAATGCCCACCATGATCGCGGCGCGGCTGCATGAGTTCGGCAAGCCGATGACGCTCGACCGCATCGAGGTGCCACAGCCGCGGCCGACCGACGTGCTGGTCGAAGTGAAGGCGTGCGGCGTCGTTCCAAACCTCACGCGCGTGGTCAGCAATTTTTTCGGAACGCTCACGCCCGACAACAAGATGATGCCGCCGATGCCGGCGATCTTCGGCCTCGATCCGGCCGGCGTGGTCGCCAAGGTCGGCGAACAGGTGTGGCACGTGCGGCCGGGCGAGCGCGTCTATGTCAATCCGGGCCGCTCCTGTGGCTCGTGCCGCATGTGCCGGAGCGGCCAGCCCCACGATTGCCCAAGCTGGACACTGCAGGGCTATTTCGGCCGATCGCAGGAGATCATGCGCGCCTATCCGTACGGCGGGCTTTCTCAGTTCATCACCGCGCCCGCGACAGCGCTGGTGAAGCTGCCGGACAATGTGAGCTTCGAGGCTGGGGCGCGCTTCGGCTATTACGGCACCGCCTACGCGGCGATGAGGAAGATCGGTGTCGGTCCCGGCCAGTCGCTTCTGATCAACGGCATCAGCGGCCAGCTCGGGCTCAACGCCGCGTCGCTCGCGTTGGCGATGGGCGCGACCAAAATTCTCGGCACCGGGCGCAATCAGAAACTGCTCGATCGCGTCAAGGCGTTGGCGCCGGCGCGCATCGAGGTGATCTCGGTGCCGAACGCGCCGCCCGGTCCGGCCGATCCGTTGGTGGCGTGGGCAAAGCAATTCACCGACGGCCACGGCGTTGACGGCATGATCGATTGCCTGCCGCCTGGCGCGCCCGGGACTGCGCTGCTGCGCGCGCTGTTCTGCCTGCGCCGCGGCGGCCGCGCGGTGAATGTCGGCGCCGTGATGGAGACGCTGCCGATCAACGCTTTCTGGATGATGACCAACCGCATCGGGCTTGAGGGCTCGGTCTGGTTCACCACCGGCGAAGGCGAGGACATGGCCGCCATGGCGGCGGCCGGCACGCTCGATCTCTCCATCCTCCAGCACCGCGTTTCGCCGCTGTCGAAGGTCAACGAAGTGCTCGCCGGCATGGACGATCGCGACGGCGGGTTTACGAATTTTGTGATCGATCCGACGCGGGTTTAACGGGATACAATTGCGCAAGCGCCACAAGCCTTGAGGCGGATCGCCTCATCTTCTGCCGCGGCCCCAAAGCAGTATGATGACTATGGCGATGGCGAATACGGCCACCACCACAACTATTGTCCAATCCATGACCAGATAACGGCCTTGCGCGACCAATTTGGGTTCCCGCATGGCTGATAGTCGCGTAGAAAATCGCCCGCCCGCCCCGCAATCCACGTCTTTGATCGGCTGCGGCCCCTAAGACGTTGGATGCCCGCGAGCGCGGGCTTGGCGAGCGCAATCGTCGGATTTTATTTCGACCCTTCAGAGTTTGGCGGTCTCGAACTGTAGGTGCCTGGTAGTGGACCGGATCCGATATGCACGAGCCCAAATCTGTCGGGCTTCTTGACCACCAGTCCGACACCGGCCACGAATCCAAACGCAGCGCCTGCAAGAAGACCTACGCATAAACCGATTTCGACTGCTTGCGACGTCCTCATACCCGATCCTCTCTCGCGTGTGCTGACAATCCTATCGCACTGGGCCGCCCCGTACACGTCGTGCGTAAGCGCGCTGAGACCAGCTCCTCATCCGCTACGACCGATCCCATTTCAGTGCCGCGATTTGGGGATCGTTGCCAAAAGCATGGCGGCCGAAACTGAGTTCCAGTGCCGGCGATTCTCTCAGCAGCCGCGCGCCGCTGGCGCTCAAATGGATCCGCCACGTCTCCCGCCCGAGGGGCGCATTGCTGGCGAAAGCAGAGCATGTCAGGAGCGCGACGTTCATGCCGCCTTCCGCTCGCGCGGACTTGTATTTGATGATTTCTATATTCTCCGTTCGAGCGAGCTCCGCCAGTGTCTGGCAGGGGTCGTAATTGACCGGATGGGTCCATTTGTCGGCGTCGGCCCGAAACGGATCGCGCGTCAGATCGATGGAGCGCTTCGTCGCGAATTGAACTTCGAACGCGGTGTATTGGGCCGCATTTGAAGGCCACGGTGTCGCGGGTGATTCCGCATAGAACAACAACCGGTAAAAGACCATTTCGGCCGCGGCCGTTTCCGACCAGACGGATGCGTAAAATACTCCTTGGGTCCGCCCGGCGCGGCGGAATCGCGAGCCCTTCGGATAAACGCCGTAGCGAAACGGTGTGTACAGAAGAAAATGCAGGTGCCTGCATTCTGCTGGAACGCGAGGCTTCGTGCCGTCAATTATCTCTTCGAGCCTGCGTTGTTCTTGCAGCGTATCTGTCAGCTTGAGGGTGGAGACCAGATGCTGAGCTTCGACAAATCGCCAGGAGCGGCCGGCGATCGGTCGCGCGCTAGACGCGAGCTCTGCGGCTGTCGAGATAGCTGATGACATCATTCAGTCCTGACACGGTCTGAATCATAACAAGCGGCGCAGCGCCCAGCGCCGTGTTTGCGTTTTTCATCCAGGTAGCCGCGACCGCATCATCGCCGCCGACGATTGCGTCAAGGGATCGATACATTCTGATAAACAGGATCGCCAACTCGAGCGATTTGCCGTCCATCTCAAAATCCCGCTTTCGCAGTCGCGAGAGAGAGGACTCGGACAGCCCGATAACCCGGGAGAGCACCTTGTTGGCAATCCCCAGATGTTCGGACGCCCGCAACAGAGCATTGCCGACGAGCGCCGCGTCAGATCCGGCGTCGGTTCGGTCCGGATTGACAGCTTTGCCTGCCATGCTTGCCTGCCATATCATTCATATGAAATAATATAATGAAATTTTTGCAGTAGACAACATGCAGTATAATCCTGAAGAATAATATCGCTCTTTATTGTACCGGAGACCCTTACGTTCGTGCCATTGTAACATTTCCATTTGACATTGTCCCCAGATATGCTACAAGGTCCGGACCTCGCTCACTGTTTGTGAGGGGCCTTTCGGCCGAGGGTACTCCCCGAGAGGGAGCGAGGGCGGTCCCTGCGGGCGGAGCCATACACTCTGCGCGCAGGCGGTTCGGAAACTCGCCCGGCCTGCCCAGACGCAGGTCTGCCAGGAGCTGGCTGCCCGGGTGGCGGACGGAGTTACTTCCGTTGGCGCTGCCATGAAGCGCGGGACCGGACTGAGCCGAAGGTAAAATCTCGGCAAGAGCCGCGGTAGAGCGCCGAGAGGCGAGCGCGCTTCCCAAAAGGGGCGCGCGCCGCGATGCGCAACACCAGGCGGCGCTCCGCTTGATGTGCGGACGCGGCAGAGACTATGCGCCTTTCGGCGCTCCGCCTCCCTCACGGGGAAGGCCCGTTCGTTGGTTCATGCACATCGTTGGAATGACTCGGGCGCGAGGAAAGGCGCGCCGCGGGAACGCGTCATTGCGGTCCGATGACAGGCTCCACGAAGCAATCCAGGGCGGCTTGCGCTAGCCGCGAGGCCTTCTGGATTGCTTCGTCGCTATCGCTCCTCGCAATGACGTCGTGGGCGAAGCCATTGCCGCCCTGCTGATCGTCCCGGCACCAGCCCCGTGATCCCCTCCGAAAAACCTGCTAATCAACGAGCCAAGGAAACCAGCCCAGCGATAAGCCCCAGCGAGGACGTCATGTACGGTAATCTCGAACTCTTCATCGATGGCAAGTGGCTCGGCGGCGACGGCCGCAAGGGCGAGGACGTGATCAACCCGGCGACCGAAAAGCCGCTCGCGCATCTGCCGCATGCCAGCAAAGCCGATCTCGACCAGGCGCTCGACGCCGCCAAGAAGGGCTTCGCGTTGTGGCGCGCCACCTCGGCCTACGATCGTTGCAAGATCATGCACAAGGCCGCCGATCTGATGCGCGAGCGCTTCGACGCGATCTCCAAGATCATGGTGCTGGAGCAGGGCAAACCGTATCCGGAAGCCCGCGCCGAAGTGATCGGCTCGGCCGACATTATCGACTGGTACGCCGAGGAAGGCCGCCGCAGCTATGGCCGCATCGTGCCGGGCCGTGGCAAGGGCGTGCGCCAGCTCGTGGTGCAGGAGCCGATCGGCGTTGTCGCCGCATTCACACCGTGGAATTTTCCGGTGCTCACCCCGGCGCGCAAGATCGGCGGGGCGCTCGCGGCCGGCTGCTCGCTCATTCTCAAGGCGTCGGAGGAGACGCCGGGCGCGTGCGTCGAAATGGTGCGCTGCTTCGCCGATGCCGGCCTGCCGGCGGGCGTGCTCAATCTGGTATTCGGCGTGCCGTCCGAAGTCTCAGAGTATCTGCTCGCCAAGGACGCGATCCGCAAAATTTCCTTCACCGGCTCGATCCCGGTCGGCAAGCATCTGGCGGCGCTTGCCGCCAAGGGGATGAAGCGCACCACCATGGAGCTTGGCGGTCATTCGCCGGTCGTGGTGTTCGCCGATGCCGATCCCGAGAAAGCCGCCGACACCATCGCGGCGTTCAAATATCGCAACGCCGGCCAGGTCTGCATTTCACCGACGCGCTTCTATGTGCAGCAGGATGTCTATTCGCGGTTCCTCAAGCGCTTCACCGAATACGCAAGCGGCCTGAAAGTCGGAGACGGCCTCGAGAAAGGCATCGCCATGGGTCCGATGGCGAACGCGCGCCGCATCGAGACGATGGAAATGTTCGTCAACGATGCCAAGAGCCGCGGCGGCAAGATCCAGACCGGCGGCGCGCGGCGCGGCAACCAGGGCTATTTCTACGAGCCCACCGTGATCACCGACGTGCCGGACGACTTCGAAGATCATGACACAGGAGCCGTTCGGGCCGCTGGCGCCGGTGGTCACGTTCAAGACGTTCGACGAAGTGGTCGAGCGCGCCAACTCGCTGGAATACGGGCTCGCCGCCTACGCGTTCACCAGCTCGAATGCGACCGCGGCGGCGATCGGCGATGCGCTCGAATCCGGCATGGTCGGCGTCAACTCGATTGCGATTTCGACGCCGGAGACGCCGTTCGGCGGCGTCAAGGAGAGCGGCCACGGCAGCGAAGGCGGCATAGAGGGCTTGGGTGCTTATCTGGTCACCAAGTTCATTTCGCAGGCGTGATGGACGCCGGAGCGATGCGGCGGTCACGCAAGATCGCGATTGTGGCCGCTGCGACCGGTGCGACTATGAACGTCCGACATCGAGGGCGGAGCTGACCGCGTGAACTGGGACGGCGCAGCTTCCCTCGTTGTCATCGCCGTCATCTTCGGAGTGCTTTACCGGAGACGGTTTCTCCCGTGGCTTGAACGCAGACGCCAGGCCAAGGCTAAGCCGTTCACGGCGCCGGCGGAGATCATTCCGCCTGCACCCTTCGATCAGGCGGCCCTCACTGCCCGCCTCTACGAGCTGGACAAGGTTTTTGGTCCGTTCGGCTCCAACGCGGCGCATCCGAGCGATCTCTACGCACAGACGGAATTCAAGGAGGCCCTGCGGTTGCTCACGGGGCCGAACGTGCCGCTCGCGACCGTGATGCAGTTTGTCGAGGGCAACAACTGGTCACTGTCGAGCGTCGGGCTCGCAGCGCTGCGACTGCGCGGCGACAAGGACCCCTACACGGTTCAGCGCGTGTTGCGGCAGTGCGAGCATTATGCGCCCTGGACCATGCATTTCGCGCTCGAATTTCTGTTCGAGTCCGAACCGCGAATCCTGCCCGGCGAGCCGGTCCTGCGCGCGCGGGATTGGTGGACCGACAATCGCTGGATGCCGAACATTTTTCGCGACTATCTCGATCTCTGCTCGCGGCGCGGCGACAAGGCGACGTTCGGCGGCTCCGGGAAACTTAAGGGCCAAAGCGCTTCCGCTATCGGCATCATCAAGAAGTTTCTCGATCGCGTGCCGCTGCAATTTGCCGTGGTGTTGGCCCAGGAGCTTGATATTGAAGAGCTTGATCGCGGTGAGCTGTCGACGGACACTTCATCGCTGCCGTCGATCGACAATTCGAGCATATTGTTTCAGGTCGGCCGCTTCTGGAGCGACAAGGAAACGGATTTTCTGGTCGAGCCGGAGGCTTGGCGCAAAGCTTTCGCTACCGCAGGAGCGACGCTACAACAAAATCCGGCGCGCTCGGTATTGGTCTCGGGCGAGCCGCTGGTGGGCAAGACCTCGTTTCTTAGCCTGCTGGCGCAAAAAATCGCGCCCGATGACTGGAGCGTATTCGAGGCGCGCGGCGCCGATCTGCAGGCGGATCAGATTTATATCGGCCAGCTGGAAGGCCGCATCCGTCAGGTCGTCGATGAACTGGCGAAGGCGCGCCGGACGATCTGGTACATTCCGGATATCGTTCAGCTCGCGATGTCCGGCACCCATTCGGGCCAGAGCGCCACGATTCTCGATCAGATCATTCCGGCGATCAGCGCCGGCCGCCTTGTGGTATGGGCGGAGGCCTCGCCGAAGGGGATGGCGCGGCTCTTGCGCATCAACCCGTCGCTGCGTGGCCTGTTCGAAACCGTCACGATCGAGCCGATGTCGCCCAACGATGCGCTGTCGCTGACGCGCGATGTGATGCGGCGCATGGAGGAGCGGGCGAATATCCGCTTCGAGCCAGATTGCGCCGAAGTCGCACGCGATACCGTCGGCCAGTTTATGGGCAGCAACGCGCTGCCGGGCTCGGTGCTGCTGATGCTCAAGCTCACCGCGATCCGCGCCGAGAAAAAGGACGAAATCATCTCGTCGCGTCAGATTCTGGAAACGCTGTCGCTGCTATCCGGCCTGCCGCTATCGATTCTCGACACCAAGGAACAGCTCGACCTCGCGGCGGTACGCGAGTTCTTCAATGCGCGGGTGTTGGGCCAAGACGAGGCCGTAGGGGCGGTGGTGGATCGCATCGCCATGCTCAAGGCCGGTCTCAACGATCCCGGCAAACCGATCGGCGTCTTTCTGTTCGCCGGACCGACCGGAACCGGCAAGACTGAGCTTGCCAAGGCGGTGTCGGAATTTCTGTTCGGTTCGGCCGAGCGCCTGATCCGGCTCGACATGAGCGAGTTTCAAACCCCCGACTCGATGAGCAAGATCCTCGGGCAAAGCACAGCGTCGGCGCTCGAGGCCGATTTGCTGGTAGGCCGGGTGCGCAAACAGCCTTTCTCGGTGCTGCTGCTTGACGAGTTTGAAAAATCCCACCCGATGATCTGGGATCTGTTCCTGCAGGCCTTCGATGAGGGGCGGCTGACTGACGCGATGGGGCAGACCGCCGACCTGCGACACTGCCTGATCATTCTGACATCGAATCTCGGTGCCACCTCGCATCGCAGCCTGGGACTTGGCTTCGCGCCGCAGGAAGATGTTTTCACCAAGGAGCAGGTGCTGCGCGCGATTGCCCAGACCTATCGGCCGGAATTCCAGAATCGGCTCGACAAGGTCATCGTGTTCCGGCCGCTGACGCGCGAACTGATGCGCGGCATTCTGAAGAAAGAGTTGGCCGCATTGCTCGATCGCCGCGGCCTGAAGGATCGCGCCTGGGCGATCGAGTGGGAATTGCCCGCGCTGGAATTCCTGCTGGAAAGAGGCTTTTCGCCCGAAATGGGCGCCCGGCCACTCAAGCGCGCAATCGACCAATATGTGGTGGCGCCCCTGGCGGCGATCATCGTCGAGAAGCGCTTTCCGGAAGGCGAGCAGTTTCTGTTCGTGCGCAGCGACGGCAACGGCATCCAGGCGGAATTTGTCGATCCCGACGCCGGACCGCAGGCGGACGGCGAGGTTTTGGCCGTTGCAGCGAGCGCGTCGGCGCCGCCCTCGTTGACCGCAGCGGTGCTCACGCCCAGCGGATCAGGCGCCGAATATCGGATGCTGCAGGACGAATACGCCGACGTCGAACGCACCCTTCAATCCGCCGAGTGGACCGGGCTGAAGGACAGTTTGGTTACTGACATGGCAACCGCGGAATTTTGGATACGTCCGGATCGCTTCGGCGTGCTGGCGCGGTTTGCACTGATGGATCGGATCAAATCGGCGACCGAGACGGCGAATGCGTTGCGCGGGCGTCTGCAGCGCTACAGCCGATCGCCGCATTACTCGACCCAGCTCAGCGGCCGTCTGGCGTCCCAGCTGCTTTTGATCCGCGAAGGCATCAAGGATGCGCTCGAAGATGCGCCGATCGAACTTGCGCTGACGATCGAGCCGGTATTCGAGGGCACTGGAGATCGGCTCGCGACTCTGGGCTGGTGCCAGAGATTACGAGCGATGTACCGCGCCTGGGCCGACAAGCGCCGCATGCAGGTCGCGGAAATCGAAGGCGTGGGAAAGGACAGGGACGCACCGATCCTGACGGTCAGCGGCTTCGGCGCGCATCGCATCCTGGCCCCGGAAGCGGGCTTGCACGTGTTCGAACAGTCCGAAGGCGCGATGGGCCGGGTCACGGCGCGCGTGCGCCTTGCCGCCGTGCCGCTCGGCGACGTGCCCGCCGCCAAGGAGCGGAAGCTGATCGCCAAGGCGCTCGACGACGCTCAGCGAATCAACACGGTGGTGCGGCGCTATCGCGAGGAGCCGCCGCTGGTGCGTGATGCCGCCGGCAAATGGCGCAGCGGGCGTCTTGATCTCGTGCTCGGCGGCGACTTCGATCTGCTTCAGGCGGGCGAGCGGTAATGCGCAACGCTCGCATCTGCCAGGCCGTTCAACGTCAATTCGGATGCCGCCAAGGCGGCACTGCTTGGATCCGTGAAAGCAAAATGCGGCCCAAGGCGCCGCCGCAGGCGCTGCATGGCGTTGCGCGCGATATAGGCATCGAGTGAAATGCGCAGCAGCAGCGCCAGCTGTGACGGCCGCGCGAAAAGATCGCGCACCACCGCGGCGCCATCGGCGCGCGGTCCCGCGCCCATTCCCTTCAGTGCCGCCCGCGGAATGGTGCGATGGGCCGGATCGACAATGACGCGCAGCGCGGTAAATGCGAGGCCATGCGCCGCCGCGAGCCTGGCGACGATGTGCGATTCCATATCGACCGCCGCGGCGCCGCTGAGGCGGTGCAGCTCGCGCTTCTTTGCCGGGTCGGCGACAGGTGTGTCGACGCCGATCACCGGCGCATGATGGGCGCCCTCGATGGCATGCAGAAGCTTCTGCGACCATGCCGCATCGGTTGGCCGCGAGCCTTGCGCTTCGGCGACCGCCGAAGCAACGACCCAATCGCCGGGGCGAAGCTGTTCTGCCAGTCCACCGGCAACGCCGAAGCTGATGATGCCGCGATAACCGTGGCGCGATGCATTCGCCACGGCCGCCTCGAGGTCGTGTCGGGCATCGCGCGAAAACACGTGAATGCCGGGGCCCGCCGCAATACGGGCTTCAAACGCCATGCCGACGAAGGCAATGACGGCGCGGCGGTTTTGCTCAACCGACGCGCTCGCAGGCGCGCAGGCAGCGTCCGCGCCCAGCAGGCCTTCCACAGCGTCGAAATCTGCTTCCAATGACATAAGTCAGACCGGCCCCCGCGGCTTGATCGGCCGTCGATCTTTCCCCACTCAGAGAACACCTGCCGGTGTCCTCGCCCGATCCTGGTCAAAACACGAGGCGCGGTAATTCGTTTGCAACTACATGGAAAAGTGCAGTTTCCCCGGCTTAGTTCCGCACCAGTCCCGAACCCGCGACGCAGGATAGTTCCCCCAAGAAGATGGTGGATTCATGGAAGACCTAAACCCACGTAACTACCCGTGACGCTAGCATAGTCGACTCGATTCCGCCATGCGCCGCACAGGACAAACTCTGCTGACGGGGGCCACCGGATTTCTCGGCTCGGCCGTAGCGCGCGCCCTGGTTGGCGCCGGATTTTCCGTGCGGGCGCTGGTGCGGCCCGGCAGCCCGCGCTTTCATCTCAGCGATCTCGACCTGGAGTTTGTGGAAGGCGATCTGCGCGACGCTGAACTCGGTCGGCCGCGCCGCCAAGGGTGCGCGCTACCTGTTTCATGTGGCCGCCGATTACCGGCTCTGGGCGCGTGATCCGCGCGAAATCTTCGCCGCTAACGTCAATGGCACTCACAATGCGATGCAGGCCGCGTTGCGGGCCGGCGTGGAGCGCGTCGTGTACACCAGCAGCGTCGCCACGCTCGGGCTGCGGGCGGACAGGACGGCAGCGGACGAATCGAGCCCGCTCGCCGAGGCGCAGGGCATTGGCGCCTACAAGCGCAGCAAGATCGCGGCGGAGCGGTTGGTGGAGGCCATGATCGCCCGCGACGGCTTGCCCGCCATCATCGTCAATCCGTCAACGCCGGTTGGGCCACGTGACGTCAAGCCGACACCGACCGGCCGGATCATCGTCGAGGCCGCGCGCGGCCGAATTCCCGGCTTCGTCGATACCGGTCTCAACCTCGTGCATGTCGATGATGTCGCGGACGGACATCTCACGGCGCTTGAGCGCGGTGTCGTGGGTCAGCGCTACATACTTGGCGGCACCGATGTGACGTTCGCCGACATGCTGGCGGATATTGCGCGCCTGGTCGGTCGAAAGCCGCCACGCGTGCGTATCCCGCGCGCCGCTATCATCCCGGTCGCCTATGCGGCGGAAGCACTGGCCCGCTTCACCGGGCGTGAACCGTTCGCCACCGTGGATGGCGTCCGCATGGCCAAGTACCGCATGTTCTTTACGGCGGCGAAGGCGGAGCGCGACCTTGGCTATCGGCCGAGGCCCTACATTGCGGGCCTGCAGGACGCGATCGAGTGGTTCCAAAGAAACGGGTATCTGGATCGCAAATAAAGCGTACCCACGCCGCTCAGTTCGCCAGTTCGCGGCGCCCGCGCAGGAACGCGAAAAACTCCACGCCTTCGCGCAGCCGCCGTTTCATCATTTCCGGGCTGCGCACCATTTCCGAGACGATCGACGCGATCTTGGGAGCGCGGAAGTAAAAGCGCCGGTAGAAGTCCTCAACCGACTGGAAAATCTCGGTATGCGTCAGGTGGGGATAATGCAACGGGGCAATTTGGACGCCGCTCGTATCCACCAACTGCGCGTGGCTCTCGTCGAGCCAGCCATTTTCGAGCGCTTCGCGATACAGCTCGGTGCCCGGATAAGGCGCGGCGATCGAGACCTGAATGGTGTGGGGATTTATTTCGGTAGCAAACCTGATGGTTTCCGCAATCGTCTCTTTGCTCTCGCCCGGCAAACCCATGATGAAGGTGCCGTGGATGGCAATGCCGAGCTCGTGACAATCGCGGGTGAAGCGCCGCGCGACGTCGACACGCATGCCCTTTCGGATGTTGTGCAGAATCTGCTGGTTTCCAGTCTCATAACCGACAAGGAGCAGCCGCAGGCCGTTGTCACGCATGACTTTCAGCGTGTCGCGCGGCACGTTGGCCTTGGCATTGCACGACCAGGTGACGCCGAGCTTGCCGAGTTCGCGTGCGATCGCCTCGGTGCGCGGCCGATCGTCCGTGAAGGTGTCGTCGTCAAAGAAGAATTCCTTGACCTGCGGAAACGCCGCTTTGGCCCAGCGAATCTCGTCGATCACATGACCGACGCTGCGGGTGCGATAGCGATGTCCGCCGACGGTCTGCGGCCACAGACAGAACGTGCAGCGCGATTTGCAGCCGCGCCCGGTGTAGAGCGAGATGTATGGATGTTTCAGATAGCCGATGAAATAGCTTTCGACTTTCAGGTCGCGCTTGTAGACCGGCGTGACGAACGGCAGCTCGTCCATGTTTTCGAGAATCGCGCGCGGCGCGTTGTTCCGGATTGCGCCGCCGGCATCGCGGTAGGACAGCCCGTTGATGGTGCTCCAGTCGCGCCCTTCGGCGATTTCCTTGATGGTGAAATCGAATTCGTTGCCGGCGACGAAATCAATAGCTTCTGAAGCAAGCAGGCTGGGACGCGGCTCAACCGCGACCTTGGCGCCGACAAAGCCCGCCTTGAGCGCCGGATTCGCAGCCTTGAGCGCTTCGATTACGCTTACATCGGAAGCGAAGGAGGGCGTCGAAGTATGCAGCACGACAAGATCATAGTCGCGCGCCTTGGCGACAACGTCGCTGAGCCGCAATCCGTGCGGGGTGGCATCGATCAGCTTGCTGCCGGGTACAACGGCCGCGACCTGGGCGAGCCAGGTCGGATACCAGAAGGAACGAATTTCCCGCCGCGCCTGATAGCGCGCGCCCGCCCCGCCGTCGAAGCCGTCGAAGGACGGGGCCTGCAGGCATAGAGTTCGCATCATGGGTGCCTCGGATCGTCCTCGATCAGGGTGCCGTCCGTCGCCACACGATACTCGGCGCCCCGCCAGTGAACCGTCGCCCCGAAATAGCTCGCTATATATACGGCGAAAGCAAGAATGTCTTGCAGCGGGACGAGCCAATAATTTTCCCGCTTCAGCGCGAACCGGCGTTCGACACATCGGCACAAGGCGATGCGCGATGCCAGCGCGGCGACAGCCAGCACCGCCGCAGCGGCGCTGCCCGACAGCATGCCGAGGAGCGCGAGCGGTAACGGATGAGTCACGATTGTGCCCGCGTAACCGAGCGGATCGATGGTTTTGACGGTACGGGCGACGCGAATCTGATGCCGGATGAACTGGCGCAGACTGGTCTCGAAGCAGACATGGCCGACCAGGAATGGCGCGATGACGACGTCATAGCCGGCGGCCCGGACCGCCGTGCCGATCGCGTAATCATCGGCAAGCTCATCGGCAAAATGGGTAAAGCCGCCGATCTTCTCAAGCATGGATCGCCGCAGCGCGATGGTGGCGCCGAAGCAGGGCTTCGCCGCCCTTAACGCCAACCCGGTAATCGCCTGAGGCAGAAAATGCGTATTGATGGCAAGCGCTGATGTCCGCGCCCACAGACCCTCGCCAGCCATGCCGTGGTACAGCGTTGTGACTGCGCCGGCTCCGGGCTGGCCCAGCAAGGCGGTAATGTCGCGCAAATAAGTCGGGTCAACCACGATATCGCTGTCCGACAGCATCAGCGTGTCGTGTCGGACGTGCGGAAACATGTTGATCAGATTGGAGACCTTGCGGTTGCCCCCGTGGGGGCGGGGGTCGGAGTGAAGCTCGATCGGCCAATCCGGATGTTCGCGCTGCATCGTGCGCACCGCGTTAGCCGACGGGGCGTTCGCCTCGCGTGCGCCACAGAGGACTTGAACCGGACCGTCGTACTCTTGCTGACAAAAGGCGGTCAGCCGCGAAATCAGTTCCGGCTCGGCGCCATGCAGTGGCTTTAACACCGTGACGGGGGGCTGCGAGCTGCCGCCCGCGGTCCGGCGGCGTCCACCAAAGCCGAGCACGAACCCAGCCTCGAACAGCATCAGAACGCATCCGATGAAGGCGCCCGCAAGACAGACGTCGCACAGCGATGCGACAAATCTTGTCGCTTCACCAATAAACGGAACCAAACTCATCATGCCCCCACGGCTCCCGCGGCAGCATTTACGGGGCCGAATTTCCGTTCGAGAGTTCGCCTTGATAGATAGATCGGAACGCGCATGCGTTGCAACGTGTCAAGCCGAAGCGCAGCGCGATTCTGCGCGAAGACTGTCAGCGAAATTAGAATATTCGCCCCCAGCCGGTGCAGGCGCTCGGAAAAGGGCAGTCGTCGCGTTTCCATGATGGTCTCGAAGCCGCAATACGCCATGATGTATTCGATCTGCTGGCATTGGCTCCGCGCGGCCGACAGAACGTCGCCACAGATCACGCAAATATCGCACAAATCAGGCCTCGACGACAAATAACGCGCGAGCTCACGGAGCGATATGGAAATGCTCCCTTGTATCTGCCGCGCCCACCAGATCATTGTCCCACTGGGGGGCACAGGTGGGATATGCTCGTTCCAGAAATGCAGCCGGACAATGCGCTCACCGGGGTGCAAATTGGTGCCGTCGGCTAGCTTGAGGTCGCGGTGGGTCGGGGCGATTTCCAGCCGGAAAATACAGACCGGATCAGCGGAATATTCGACGACGCCGTGGTGCCGCTGCAGCCTCGTGTCGAACGCAAAAAGCGTCTCCGCCAACCACGGATGGCTGTAGCATGAGGCCGGAGTGTGCCTGGCGAATACCGCCATGCGGGCGTCCCCGCGTGCGGCCGCCCCGAATCAGCAACTTTCAGTCGTTGAAAAAGTTGCCACACTTTAGCCCGGAATTTCGAACGGACGAGACATTTCGACGAATAAATGGCGCCGCTCAATCGCTCGTGTCGCCGTACAGCGTCGCGAGCGTACTCTTGATCAGCAACGCCACTGGCACCGCAAGAATGACCCCTGGAATGCCAAACACAACACCGCCGGCCAGAAAACAGAAAATGATCAGAACGGGGTGAAGACGCGCGGCGGCTCCGAGGACGATCGGGCCGATCAACTGATCGATCGAAAGGCGCAATGCGGTGGCGTAGAGCGCATAATCCAAAATGCTCATGAGGCCGGTCGCCGTTTGCAGTGAAACAAGCCCGGCAACAATCGCGGCCGCCATGGGGCCGATGAACGGCACGGTTTCGAGAACTCCAGTCAGCAGCGCCAGCAGGACCGCGTGATGGATGTTGAGGAAGAAACCGAGTCCCACATAGGACGCCGATGTGGCGTAGATCACGACCACGATCATGCCGACGAAATAGCGCGTCAGAACCGGGTCGAGTCTCGCCCAGATCCTTCTAACGAGGCCCCGTCTGTGCGGCGGCACGATCCACAGCAGACCGCGCGCAATATGTTCGCCGCTGGCCAGGAAATAGAACAGCAGCACGACACAAAGAAAGAAGCTGGCGATGAGTGCCAGGCCAACGCTGGCGAACAGCGCCAGTTGATCGGTTTGCCCGACCCATCCGCCAATGCGGTCGAGCATCGACTTGACGATCTGTTGCGGATCTACGGTGCGACCAAGTATCTGAACTGGATGATTTCCAATCGCATCGCCAACGAGTTCTGGAGCGTGCCCTGCAGGTCGAACGCCAGACTTCTGGTCTCGTCGACAACTCGGCCCGCCGCAAAGATGCCGAATAGAATGCCGATGCCGATAATGACCAGGAAGAAACCGATGGCAAAAACGAGCCGCGGCCAGCGGGTGCGTTTGGTCAGCCAGTCGATTGCGGGCGTGCAGATGTAGGCCAGGATCGCGGGCAGGATGAACGGCAGCAATATCAGCTTGATGAAATAGAGAAATATCGCAAGCGCCGCGGCCGCAAGAATGACCGCGCGCGCTTCGTCGGCGTCGAGCCGGGGCGCGCTGGGTTGGCGCTTTTGCGCGGGGCCATGCTGGTCCCTCGTCTTGGCGGTGGTCATGAATAGATCCGGCCTTTCCAGGTGACGCGTCCACTTAGGCGGCGGCGGACGCGGACGCTATCGAGTGCCATGACTGCGCCCACGGTATAGCCCAGCGGGAATAGAAGGCCGTAGTAGAAAGGAATGCGAAAGTGGCGTGCAGCAGCGATGTGTAACCCGAAGGCAGCGGCTGAAGCCAGCAGGGACGCGCCAGCCTACGCGTATGACCGGGCCAAGTAGGCCGCGGCATCCTTCGCAAGCTGCGCACGCTCGCGTTCGCCGCGCTGGGCCATTTCGATGATTTGTTTGGCGACGATTTCCTGCGCGGCACGGCGATAGCGCGGTGAGGCGAATGTGCTGCCGGACGCTTCGAGCTCCCGCCACGCGTCTTCATACGCCGCAACTAATGTTTCGATGAATTCCGGATCGAAGGCTGACTGTGCAAGCAGCGGTACTATGGACATGGCCGCACTCCCTTCTTCACAGCCGAATCTGCAAACCGCTTTGGGCTGATCGCGCCGGTCATGTCGCTGTCTTGATCCAGCATAGTAAAAATATGCGCCAGGGACAGCGGATTTGCCAGTCCTTTCCGCCGCGAGTTCCGACGCCCGTTTGGGGGTGCTTCAACAGCACTGGTCGTGGAACTGAAAGGCGGCATGATTGTTAACTCGCGACAAACAGTTTCGGGATTGGTGAACGATCGAGGATCTCGGCTGCGGTGTTACCGAAGAACAACGTGTCGCCGGGCCGACGGTTTGCCCCCAGCACAATCAGATCGTAATCCCGCTTTGCCTCTGCGAGGATCGCCTCCACGGGCGCCGCGTCTTCCACCATGTTGCGGCGCGTGTCGACGTCGTAGCGTTCTGCAAGCGTGCTGATATCCTTGAGGATGGCCCTGTAATTGCGTCGCGCCGGGCGCGCCTGGCGGCCGCCGCTGCCCGTGGCGTTGCGTGGAGTAGCGACGTAGAGCACCGCGACCTCGGCGCTGTTGGCCCGGGCCAAGGCGAACGCGATCTCCGCCGCACGGCGTGACGCTTCGGTGCCATTGACAGGCACGACAATTTTTCTGGGTCCCCGCAACAGCCGCTCGGGGTTTGAATCTTGCGCGTCGACGATGGCGACCGGGCCCTCAAACGTGGCGGCGATGCGCGAAACCTGCTTGCCGAAGCCTCCCTTGGAGTTGTGCGTATCGGCAACGCCTATAATGAACAGGCCATAGCCCTTGCGTGCTTCCGCTTCGACCTCATCCGGTCCGATGGCGTGCTTGCGCACGGTCGTGACGTCGATGCGTCCGCGCTTTTCTTCGTCCAAGCCATCGAGTGCCGTCACGCGCTCGGCTGCCGATTTCACGTGGTCAGCCGCTTCTTCCGGCTGCTTCTCCTCGCCCGCAACCTCTGCGCCAGTGTCCTTGTCGGTTTCGCTCAGCTTCTTCGCTTCTCGCTCCTGAGCCAATTCGAGCACGGTGGTCGGCTTTCCGTCAGATCCGCTGATGATTCCGGCGAGCCGCGCGGCGAATTTCCCGTTCGCGCTGTCGTCGACGGCAACCAGCAGCCGTTCGATATTCGTGACGAAGCCGCGGGCATCGATTTCCTCGCGCTCAAGCCGGGCTTTCTCCTCTTGGCGCATCGGCACGCGTTTGAGCGCCCACCGCAGCATCGGCGGCATCGACATGGTCGTGAGGACCGCCATGGTGACGATTAAGGTGAAAAGATCGCGGCTGAGCACATTCATCGATAATCCGATCGAGGCGATGATCACCTCGGTCGAGCCACGCGCATTCATCGCACTGGCAAGCGCGACGGCTTCGCTGCGAACGAGACCACCAAGCTTGGCGCCGGCGAAGGCGCCGATAAACTTTCCGGCGGAGGCAATGACGATGAGCCCGAGTGCCAATTCCGCCAAGCGGGGATTGGCGAGAACGGTCAGATTGGCGTTAAGCCCGGTGAGGCCGAAGAAGACGGGCATGAACAGCGCAACGATGAGCCCGCGCAATTGCTCGTCGATGTGACGCGTCAGGATTGGCGATTCGCCCACCAGGATGCCGGCGACGAACGCGCCAAGCACCAGATTGACTCCGATCCACTGCGTGATCAGCGCCATGACGACCATAATGACCAGAATGGTCGTGATGACGGAAAAATCGCTCCGGAAGTTATCGTTGGCGAGGCGGATCAGACTAAAGACCGCGCGACGGCCGATCGTCAGGCTTATGCCGAGAAACAGCACCGTTCCCAGAACCGCACGTCCCAGCGACCAGACGTCGATACTGCCCGCCGCGGCCAGTCCGAACGCGACGGCGACGAGGATCCAGCCGATCGTGTCCTCAAGAATTGCCGAGGCAACGATGATCTGACCGATGTCGCGGCGCATGAAATTCATCTCGCCGACGACCATCGCCACGATCTTCACCGAGGAGATCGAGAGCGCGATGCCGAGAAACAATGCGGTGACGGTACGCGCACGCGGGTCGGGCAGTAACGAAGCGGGCAGCATTTCGCCGAGCGCTACACCGCACGCGAGGGGGATTGCGACACCAGCGGAGGCCACCGCAATGGCGCTTCGCCCGACGCGTTTGACCAAGGGCAAATCGGTCTCCATGCCGGTCAGCAGCAACAGCATCAGAATGCCAAGCTGCGACACGCCCTCGATCATGCTTTTTTGCTCGGCGCCCGTCGGGATCAGAGCATGCTGCGCCTGCGGCCATAACAGGCCGAGCACCGATGGGCCGAGGAGGATGCCGCCGATCAGTTGCCCCATCACTGCCGGCTGACCGATGCGCTGCGCCAGCTCACCCATGATTCGGCCTACCAACAGCAGTATTCCGAGTTCGGCGACAAACGACGCTATCGCGCTTTCCGGCGGCGCCTCCTGCGCAGCTAGCGCGGCAGTTGGAATCAGAATCAGAATGCCGGCAACCGCGATAAATTTGACGTCGCTGCGCGGCCAAGCGGGGCATGTCGCGCCACGCGTGCGGAAACCGGATGTCATCATGGACCTAAAGTGTACTGCACAGGTGTGCCGCCCAAGTGCCGCTTCGGCCGGCCAGAGCATAGCTCCTTTGCCGCCCATCGGCATGGGCAACGCGGTTGCCGATCAAATTCCTACGACGGCGCCAGGCGCGGCGATCCCAGCAGGCCATCGATCACAGCGGCATCGCCGCCGACACTGTAGGTGAGCTGGCGTATTTTCGCCCTCGTCTCATCCAGCCGTTTCTCGTAGCCCTGTGCGCAGCCCGAGGAGCAAAATCGCATATGCCAGTAACGGTGAACCATGAGACCGAGTTTTCCCCGGCAGAAGTCGCAACGCGCCTTCATGATCGCCGCATCCATCCGTTGAGCATTGTGGCCCGTTGTTCGAGCGCCACAAGCGGCACTCCGACGGCCACGCGGTAGCAATCGAAATCGCAGTAGATCTGGCGGTTCCGCATGTCGCGAACGTAACCTTCCCCAATCGCACTGCCGCAATGGGCGCACGACACCTCAGCCTTGAGCTTCGCACCGTTGACGATCACGCACCGCATCAAGCGCATTCCTTCGCGGCTCGATGCACGCCGAATGCACCGCCGACGGCGCCTTATCGGTTTGATTGGCGCAAAACCTCCACCCGTTCGGCCTGCTAACGCTCGACCGATTGCGGAGTTCCCGCGCCCATTCCCCCGAAAAATCTATTTTTCACGTGCGATTGCGGGCGAGAATCTCGCAAACACGCCGCGTCAGGTCCTCGCGCTTGATCGAAACCTGGGATGCGGCGCCCTTGGCCCATTCGGCGCGGCTTTTGATCTCGCCGGACAGTTCGGCGCCCAGCGCCATGTCCTTGAGAGTCACTTCGCCTTTGGCACGCTCATCGCCGCCTTCGATGACGACGATCGGCGCGGCGCGCTTATCGGCATATTTGAGCTGCGCCCGCATGCCGCTTTGCCCGAGATAAAGCTCGGCGCGGACGCCGGCCGCGCGCAACTCGCTGACCATGCCCTGATAGCGCGCGAGCTGATCGCGATCGAGCACCAGGACGACAACCGGCCCGACGTGCGTCTCTCGCGCCAGCAACCCGCGCATTTCAAGCGCGGCGGCCAACCGTGACACGCCGATCGACACGCCGGTCGCCGGCACTTTCTTGCCCAGGAATCGCTCGACCAGATTGTCATAGCGTCCGCCGCCGCCGACCGAGCCGAACCGGACCGTGCGACCGTCATCGTCCTTGATCTCGAAATTGAGCTCCGCCTCGAATACCGGACCGGTGTAGTAGCCGAGGCCACGGATGATCGCCGGATCGAACCGCACGCGATCGAGGCCGAATCCCGCCGCCGTCAACACGGCGTCGATTTCCAGGAGCTCTGCGGCGCCCTGTTCGGCGACCGCGTTGCCTTTCACCTTTTCCATCATCGAGGTGCAGATCGCGGCGCGGGTCTCGCCCTCGGCATGGAGAAAGCTCAGCACGCGGTCGATATCCTGGGTCGGCAATCCGGCGCCTTTAGTGAAGTCGCCGGATTCGTCCTTGCGGCCGCCGCCCAGGAGCTGCCCGACGCCCTTGATGCCGAGGCGGTCGAGCTTGTCCATGGCGCGCAGCACGGTGAGACGGGTGGCGTCGCCTTCGGGGCCTTCAGGCACGCCGATCATGTCGAGCATGCCATTGAGCACTTTGCGATTGTTGACCTTGACGACGTATTCGCCGCGCGCGAGGCCGAGCGCCTCCAGGCTGTCTGCGACCAGCATGCAGAGTTCGGCGTCCGCGGCCATCGCGGCGGTGCCGACCGTGTCGGCGTCGAATTGCACAAATTCGCGAAAGCGGCCGGGTCCCGGTTTCTCGTCGCGAAACACCAGGCCGGTTTGGTAGCGGCGATACGGAAACGCCAGCGTGTCGAAATTTTCCGCCACGTAGCGCGCCAGCGGCGCTGTCAGGTCGTAGCGCAGCACCAGCCATTGGTTGTCATCGTCCTGGAACGAGAACACGCCCTCGTGCGGCCGATCCTGATCGGGCAGGAACTTGCCCAGCGCATCCGCAAATTCGACGCTCGGCGTCGTCAGGCGATCGAAGCCGTATGACGCGTAGACGTCCGACAGCTTCCCGATAAGCCGGTCGTAAACCGCGAGCACTTTGCCGGTCGAATCGAGAAATCCGCGCGGCAAGCGCGCTTTGGGCCGATCATTAGACCGCGATGCCTGGTCGTTCATGGCCGAGAATCCTGCCGAAGGTGTTTCATCACGTAGCAATTTGCCGGCTATTGTGCCAGCGAGCGTACCGCCAATACTGCGGTCAGCGGCGCGCTCGTTTTTTGGCGGCTGTGGTTACGGGCGTTGCCGCAGCGTCGTGACCCTTGAGCGCCTGCTTGAACGCCTCGAAGGCCGGCGACGATCCCTCGAAAATGAATTCGCCGCGATCGACGATGATGCCCGCCGCGCCCGACGCTTTGAGGAATTTTACGACGTTGTACAATTTTGCGCGCTGGCAATAGGCCACCACAATGGTTCGGCCCGCGGCCGAAGGCGTCGAGGCGCCGTCGCTCCATGAGCTGAGCACGCAGCCAAACTTTTCCGTCAATTGCCGCTTGGCGTCCGCCGACGCCTTATTTGGAATGGAAAAGCGAAGCACGAGCTGCGAGGTCGCGCGAATGCGCGCCTCGATCTGCTCGACCAGGTGTTCCAGTGCCGCGATGGCACGCTGACTCCACGGCGCGTTACGCAACGAGGCGATCAGGCATACCTCGGTCCGCAGGACGGTACCGCCGGAGATTTCCTTGAGATGATTTTCCGCGAGCGTGGTCCCGGTCGATGTAAGATCGACCACGAAATCGGCGACGCCGGAAGCCGGCGCACCTTCCGTCGCGCCCGACGACTCCACCAGCGAATATTCGGTAATGCCGCTGTCGGCGAAGAAACCGCGCGTCAGCCGGGTAAATTTGGTAGCGACGCGCAGGCTTCGGCCGTGCCGCTGGTGAAACAGCATCGCCGCCTCGTCGAGATCGCTCATCGACGCGACGTCGACCCACGATTGTGGTACCGCCACCACCAGCCGGGCGCCGCCGAATCCAAGCTTGGGCATCACCAGCGCGGAAGCTGGCGATCCCTCGCCATATTCGCGATAAAGGTCTTCGCCGGTCATGCCGGCGTGCGCGTCGCCTTGCTCAACTCGGCTCGGAATTTCCTCGGGCCGCAGAAAGATCACGTCGACGTCATCGACGCCGACCATGCGGGCCACATATTCGCGGCCGTTGCCGATGCGGCGCACGTCGAAGCCACATCCGCTGAGGAAATTGATGCATTGTTCCTGCAGCCGGCCTTTGCTCGGCAAGGCAAGTACGAACTTCTGCCGTGGTGTGGCCGCGTTCATCGTGGTTTGCTCGCGACGCCATTGAGATAGGCCGCAAGTGCCGCAATCGGCATGGACTGATCGCCGCGACTGCCGATCTGCCGGACGCGCGCCTGACCCTTTTTGGACCTGTCGGCGCCGATGAAAATTACGTTCGGAATCTTGCGTTTGGCCGCATAGCTGAGGGCGTCGCGTTCATCCCGGCCCGACAAGTCCAGTTCGACGGCGCAGCCCGCCTGCCGCAGCGCGACGCTCGCTGCGATGCATTCTTCCTCGCGATTGCGGCCCTCGGCAACAATCAGCGCCTGCGGAGCCGGCGCTGTGCCTGTCGCAGCGTTGCGGATCTTCTGCAGGGCGGGGAGCAGACGGTCGAGGCCGATGCCGAAGCCCACCGCGGGGATCGATTCGCTCGCACCTAATCCGTCGAGCAGGTTGTCGTATCGCCCGCCGCCGCAGACGTGCCCGATCTCAGCAAAGTCCTTTGCGTAAATCTCGAAAAGAAAGCCGGTGTAGTATTCCAGCCCGCGGCGCAGACCGACGTTGAATTGCAGTTCTGGCGGTTGCTGCCGGTAGGCGTCGATGTAGCGCAGCCGCTTGTCGCATCGTTCCAGAATGCGATCGATGGAGCCGATGCGAAATTTGCGGAAATGCTCGCGGATCTGCCTGAAGGCGGCCTCCGGCTTGGCCCGCACATTGAGCAAATCCATCACGCCCTGCATCAGCTCGGCCGAAACCGGCTCCGCCTGCTGTGCGTTGCGGCTGATCAACCGCTCGATGATTTCCTCCGGTGTGCGTCCGCCGACGTGGCGGACATCTGCGAGGGCAAAAACTTCCCGGATCAGAAGCTCGGCTTTGCCCGGCTCGACCGCCGCCAGCAGGGACGCAAGCTCGCCGAATTCGATCTCCGCGTCGGCCGCAACTGTTCCTGCCTTCACAAGCGCATCGGCGCGCAAGTCTTTCTGGTTGCGCAGCGCGATCCGCCGGATGCGCGTCTTCGAACGCTCGCTGACCGGAAGCTGATCGATGAATGCGGTGCGAATTTCAACATCGCCGATTTCGACGCGTGTCTCTTTGAGACCGGCGGATTCCAGCGCGTCCAGGGCGGCGGCCAGAGTTTCCGCATCCGCCGATTCCCGGTCTGGTGCACCGATGAATTCGGCGCCGGCCTGATAGAACTGCCGGTAGCGTCGGTTGTTGGCCGATTCGTAGGTGAAAGCCGGCCCGAAATAGCAAAGCCGCGCCTCGCGTTCCGAGGATTTTTCTGCGTCGCTCCCCGCGGCCTGGAGCTGGCGCAGATAGGCGCGGCAGACAGGAATTGTCAGCTCCGGCCGCAGGCAGACTTCGCTGCCTCCGGGGTCCGGAAAAATGTACATGTGGCGCCGGATGTCCTCGCCGGAGCGGTTGAGGAACGGCAACGGGCTTTCCAGAATGGGCGGATTGACAGGCGCATAGGCGTAGCGCCGCAGCGTCGCCTCAATGGCGTCGCGCGCCGTCTGCAGCGCGACGGCGTCGCCCCCCGCATAGTCGCGGGTGCCGGAAATACTCGGTTGTGGCGCCTGCATAGCCTTAACCTAGCGGCCTGGTGTTTCGGCCAAGTGTCACGCGCCGGCCGATTAAGGGCGGCGCGGTGGCGCTGCATATACCTGATATTCCCGGAGAATCCAGCGCCGTCCAGGCGGTTGACCGGGCTCCGCGTGCCGCCGGATGGCGAATTTCGGAGTTGCCTTAATGAGCTTTAGCGGGCCCCGTGACGGCCGTCAGGCCGGTGTGGCACCGCCGCCGCGCTCGCGCACTGCGGTCGCGAGCAGGCTGGTGCGCTGATTCCACTGGAATTGGCTTTGCACCAGCTGCAACGCGACCAGTGCCGTGGCGCCAAGGCCGTGAGCCTTGTGGATCAGCTTCTCCAGACACTCGTCGTACGAAGCGTCGTTCACTCCCTCGACCGACGAGTAGACGACGCCGAGCTCCTCATGTCCGGACGGAAGAGCATTCAGGCTGCTGATGCGCATGTGCCACCTGACCTAAAAGCCGTGGTCGACATCGTCGAAAACGGAAAGCGTCTGCTCAAAAGGTGCCGGATCGATCGCCAGAGGGCCGAGAAAGGGCCGGCTAAGCAGGGCCATCGTCCACAGCAGCGTGCCAATCAGAGCAGCCATGACGCAGATCGCCAAAATCTGCGGCCAACGGCGCTCCATATAGAGCAGGAAGCTCATCGTGACCGTGACGACACCGCCGCCGATAGCGGCAAACCACATCAGCCAGGACAGCGAGTCGGCGGCCTGCACGTAGCGTTTGTTGCGATCGAGAACGAGCTGCGAATACGTCTGCAGAAACTGGGCCGCGATCAGCTCTTGCGCCTTGGTCTCAAATTTTAGCTCGCCGATAACGTTAAGAATTTCATTGGCATCGTGTCCGGCTCGCCGGTTGCGCTCGCCATTAGCGAAGCGTTCCCAGCCCTGGACGACATGCTCCGCATATTCGCGCAGTACCTTGCGCATCGCATCGCGGCCCTGCGCATTCATGACGGTTGTCTGCCGATAGAGCGGCACGAGGACTGCGGCCTCCTCGCCGGTATTGGCGCGCGCCGTATCGTAGGATTCCCATTCCCCGACCACCATGAAGCCCAGCAGGACCGCGTAGATGACGCCTGCCGTGAGGAAAAGCGGCACCAGCACGTCGTTGTGCCCTTCAGCGATCTGACCGTGAATCAGTTTGCGAACAGCCGTGGTGCCGATCGCGCCGTAAAGGACAAAGCCGCCGACGAACAGAATTGCGAGAAAACCTTCGCCCATCATCGGCGGCCTCCGTTCTTACGAACGGAGAAGTGCCCAGCCTTCATGTTTTGTAATCCCCAGCGCCGCATTGGCTGGATAGGCTGAAGCGCCTGATAGGTCAATGAAGGCTTCGAGTGGCGGAGGGAGAGGAACTGTATTCCAACGTTCTCTCGCAGAATTGCGCCGCTCCGCTTCGATGCAATTCTAAGCGCTTCTATGCAGCCGCCACGCGGTTTTCGTACAAGCCACCGTTTGCCGGCAAACAGGGAGGGTAGTGATCTCAAGTAGGGACGCGTGAGCGATCCGACGGCTCGATCTTTTAGTTGCCGGTTCCGCTGACGAAAGGTTTGACGGCCTTCCCTTTCCTAAGTCCGACCTAATCGGGCGCAATTGGGTGGGCATTCGGGGCCTTGCTATTTGGGTGTATTTGGGTGTCTATTCGGGTGTGAGCATTCGAACAGACACCATCCGGATCACCCCGGAAATCCTGGCGCTGATTGCAGAGATCGATGAGTTCAAGGGCGCTTGGCGGGCGCTCAGAACCATCGCGCCTGAACGGCTGTCGGCGCTGCGGCGCGTCGCCACCATCGAGAGCATCGGCTCCTCCACCCGGATCGAGGGCAGCAAGCTCACCAACCGCGAGGTCGAGCGCCTGCTGTCCAACCTCGACATCAAGTCCTTCGCGTCCCGCGACGAACAGGAGGTCGCCGGCTACGCCGAGGCGATGGACCTTGTGTTCAAGTCCTGGGACGAGATCACGATCACCGAAAACCACATCAAGCAATTGCACCGCGATCTGCTCGTCCACAGCGGGAAGGACGAACGGCACCGCGGCGGCTACAAGATCGGCCCCAACAACGTCATGGCCTTCGACCAGGACGGCAAGCAGATCGGCATCGTGTTCGAGACCGCGACGCCGTTCGACACGCCCCGGCTGATGACCGAACTCGTCACCTGGTTTAGCGAGGCCACGGAGGAGAAGCGCCTCCATCCCTTGCTCGTCACCGCGATCTTTACCGTCGTGTTCCTCGCCATCCATCCGTTCCAGGACGGCAACGGCCGGCTCAGCCGCATTCTCACCACGCTGATGCCGCTGCGCGCCAGCTACGCCTACGTGCCCTACAGCTCGCTTGAGAGCGTCATCGAGCAAAACAAAGAGGGCTACTATCTGGCGCTGCGGCAGACGCAGGGAACGATCCGTACCGACAGCCCAAACTGGGAGCCGTGGCTTCTGTTCTTCCTGCGTGCATTGCGCCAGCAGAAGGAGCGACTGGCGAAAAAGATCGAGCGCGAGAAGCTCGTGGTCTCCAGCCTGCCGGAACACTCAGTCCAGATTCTCGACCACGCCCGCGAACACGGCCGCGTCAGCATCGGCGAGATTGTCAAGCTGGCCGGCGTCAGCCGCAACACGCTTAAGGAGCACTTTCGGCAACTGGTCGAGAAGGGCTATCTCGCAAAGCAGGGCGGCGGCCGCTCGACCTGGTACGTGCTGACCTGATCAGCATCAAACATGAAGCGAGCGTGCCCATGGCCGGTACCGAGACCCTGATTTTTCGAGCTTCCCTTGGTAAGGGTGTCTATCGGGCATTCGAGACAGCCGATACGAGCAGCCTGTATGTGCTTGCGCAGGCGATAGTCCGGTCGTTCGATTTCGACTTCGATCATGCGTTCGGATTCTACAGCAAGTTGAAGGGAAACATCTACGATTCGCCTATTCGATACGGACTGTTCGTCGATATGGGAGAGAGCCAGGGTGAGGCGCGGAGCATCAAGCGGACACGTGTCATCGAGGCCTTCCCATCGATCGGGACGAAGATGCGGTTTCTCTTCGATTACGGCGACGGCTGGGAATTTCTGATCGAGCTCGTCGAACGAAAGCCGAAGGAACCGAAGGTCAAACTTCCGTGATTGCTGATCTCGGCAGGAAAGGCACCCACTCAATATCCCGATCCGGAGTGAACGCCGCCCGTCTGGCGGCCAAATCGCATTTAAGCGAAAACGTGCGTATCGCAGCGAAGTTCTGCGTAGTGGCGGAGGGAGAGGAACTGGAAACTAACATTCTCTCGCAGGATTTCGCGCGATTTCGCCACAGCTCGATTCTATGCGGTCATTTCTGGGCAGCTTCCTGCAGTATGACAATCATGCGGCTGATCACGTCCTGAACCGGGGCGCCCGGCGGGAATGAAACTGTTTGCTCCGGATCGTCCACCATCGCACCGTCGGCGCCTTTCCTCGTACCAACGACCTTCCAAACGCCGTCTTTTTCCTCAACCGACCAAAGCAGCATCCCGCGCTCGAATGCAGACCAATTTTTCATGCCGGCATGCTTCAAGACCACAGGTGGCGGCCATTCTCGACGCCGCAATTTGGGAACAACCGGGTTGCCGCGGGCAATTGTGGCAGCCAGCGCTTCACGAAGCGCGTCAGTATTCACGACAGACACAACAGCAACCGGTTCGATGCCCCGATAAAAGCCCTTTTCCATCATCCCCATGGTCGGCACATATACCGTGCCATTCCGCAAGTAGAAATGGGAGTACACGATCATTCCCCTAAAATGGCGTAACGGTGAGATCGACCACCGAACGCCTGAGCCCGCGTCCGTGCGGCTTCAATGGCGGCTCGTTGAGCGGCCGTCATGCTCTCTTTGGGAATCGCGAGGCTAAGTACACGACCGCTGATCTCGGATGGTCCAATCGCTATATCTCCCATCTTGCTGCCGTCATACAGCGCCAACTTGTCGGTATAGTCGTTCAGGCGATAGGTAAGACGCGCGGCATCCTGATAACGCGGCATTCAGGTCTATTGATTTGATGCTGGTCGCGATGCCGTTTGAAAAGCTATCTATGGTTCTGAATGTGGCCGGCAAATCGGCGCCCAGTTGTTCGCTGAAGTAGTTGCCTCGCGCCGCCCAGCCGAGTTTCCACGCGGCCGAGGGCAGATCCGTAGCGGCGCCCGACGGAATTCCAGTCGAGAGAAGCGCGCCGAGGATGACCTCGTCGCGGGTTTGAGCGTAAACCGCCGGATCGGCGCGCGTAAACACGTCGAGGCTATCGAGTATTTTTTGCCGGTCGTCCTCGGTGGTGCCGGCTCTGAGCACAACAGAAAGCGCGCTGTTTAGCGCATTAGCGCTGCCCTGGTCGCCAACATCATAGAAATATCGTTTGATCTCCGCTCTGATCGCCTGCTCGTCCTCCCGTCTCGCATTCGCCAGCCATTCCACGAAATCGGCGAGTTCGTCGATGCGCGTTGGCCCAGCTCTTAACCTGACCCAGTTGGCGTCGGCGCCCTGCGAGGCATCAGAGCGCACTGTCGGATTGTCGTTCGCCGCTGTTTGGATCGAGCGTGTTTCGTCGGCCGAGCCGTCGGTCGGAGCGAACCAGCCGGGATTTGGCGGCGTTCCGGTGCGCGGATGCAGTGCAGGATCCCAATTGACCGACTGACCATCGCTTGGGGCGGATTTGATCAGGGCATCTTCTGTCTCCATACGACTTCGGGCGAACTGGTCAGGCAGGTCGGGTAGCCGCAGATGGACAGCGGCAATGCACGCCAGACACGGATCGTTCGCGTTCAACGCGCACGCCACCGTCGCCAGCCCTGGCATGAGCCGAGCAACGTCAAATCCGTTCTGTTGTGGGCCAGCCTGATAAGCACGGCCCAACAGCCGTCGATCTCGTGCCGTTCGCGAACCACGAAGCGATTGTCTCGTCGCTCAATCAGCGGCGTCGTACCGAGCACCAAACCGTCCTCGCTACAGCAAACGCCGAGATTATCCTTGCCGCCCTCGCTCAGACGCCAGACGTGGATCATCGCTCGATTCGATCCTTGACGATCAAGCTATTCGGCTTTTATTCCCATTTGTCAACATAATTGTGACTTTGTCACGGTGTTGGCAACAGGTTATGCGCGCCATATCGGCCCCGTGTGCCGGCCGCGGAGTAGAGCCGAAAACCAGTGAAGCGGAGAAATTTAGTTTACAGTTCCGCTCGCCTGGGGGTGGCGGAGAGGGAGGGATTCGAACCCCCGATACGGTTGCCCGTATGCCGCATTTCGAGTGCGGTGCATTCAACCACTCTGCCACCTCTCCGCAGACTGAGGTTTGAGTGGAATCCGCCGTATTTAGCGGCCGCGCTGTGCAGAAACAAGGCCGCGATCGAGGCGGCCGCCAGGGTTACAACTCGCGGCCGATCTTGCGGTCCAGCGAATAAGGTCCGCCGCCTCGCAGCGCGATGGCAAAGAAGATCAGCCCCCACAGGAAGACGTATTCCCAGCCGTGCTTGGCCCAAGCCCAGCCGTTATGGGAAAACTGGATGCTGATCATCGCCAATTCGATGGCGATCGAGGCCGCGAAGAACCGCGTAAACAGCCCCAACATGACGCAGACGGCACCCACAGTCTCGTTGACCAGGGCTAGAATGGCGAACAGCATGGCGGGTTGATGCCCGGACTTGGCCATCTCCTCGGCGGCGTGCGACAGCGGGATCATCGATCGGTTGATCCCGTGGACCAGGAGCGTGCCTCCGACGGTCACGCGGATCAGCGGATATGAGATTTCGCGCGCGAAGCTGTAGAACGGCGCCAGGGCCGGAATGAGGAGCTTTGGTTCGGCTGCGCCGCCCTGCTCCGGTGTCGTGATTGTCATGATCCCCTCATTTGCGCACGGCGTGCCGCTGTGCTGCCATCCTTGATGCGCCCCCACGGAGCAGTAAGATTGCCTACAGTTCGCGGCCGAGCAAGCGGTCGAGCGAATAAGGTCCTCCGCCGCGCAGCGCGGCCGCGAACGCCACGAGGCCCCACAGCAGCACATACTCGTAGCCGCGATGCAGCCAGGCAAAGCCGTTGTGCCAATACGAGATGGTGATGACCAGCATCTCGATCGCCGCGGTGGCGGCAAAGAAACGCGTGAACAGTCCGAGGATGAGTGCCAGCCCCGCTACGGTCTCGTTGAGCGTCGAGATCCAGAACCAGAGCTCGGGCGGAGTGAAGCCCATATCGGCATAACCCTTGACCGCGGCCGGCACCGCGCCGTGAATTAATTTGTTGCCGCCGTGCACCAGCAGATTCCAGCCGATCGCGACGCGCACGATCAGCCACGACAGCGGTATGGCGGCGTCGTAGAACGGCCGCAGGATCGGCAGTAGCAGTTTCGGTTCGGCTTCTGATTCAGCCATCGAGATCCCCCCAGCTTATTACGGTAGAGCATAGGTGACGGATGCAGCCATGCCTAGCGGTGTGTCGCCTTCTCTTGTTGGTTGCGCGATGGGCCGCCTATACTGACCCGTAAGGGTCGAGTGGGAGCGTTTCAATGGCGGAATGGTTTGTTGCCAAGGCATCGGAGTTGCCGGACGGCGACCGGCGAATTGTCGTGGCCGGCAAGGAAGAGATTGGCGTCTTCCATCAGGGCGGCGCCTATTACGCCTACAGCAACTACTGCGTCCATTCGGGCGGGCCTGCCTGCGAAGGCATTCTGATGAACAAGGTGGTCGATCTGATCGACGCCGACCGCACCTATCAGGGCCAGACCTTCTCCGACGAGATGCATTTCGTTTGCCCCTGGCATGGCTACGAATATGAAATGACCACAGGCCGCTGCGTCGGCGACAGCAGATTGAAGCTGAAAAAATACCAGGTGGTGCGCCGCGGCGACGACATCTACGTCGTCGCGTAACGCGTGATCCGGAGAGCAGATTGCCGGTTCTCAGGTACGCTCATGCGCGCCGAAGGAGGTTAAGATGGATGCAACGCCGAACGAAGTCCGCAAGCTTAATTTCGACGATTATTCGACCTCAAAGCACCTGGAGCACGCGGCGCAGCAGGCCCGCGCGCGCAATTTCCAGGATTTTCTGATCGTCGATGTCGACGCGCACCATTACGAAAACGAATCCTACAAGGACGTTTTTCAGTACATCGAAAGCCCGGTGATCCGCCGCGACATGATCGATTCGGCGAAGCGTCCGGGACGCTCCGGGCTGCTCAATTCCTCCGTCGGCAATCAGAACCTCGGCGGCCGTATCACCCGCTCCAATCTGCGATCGTTAGAGAAGGTGCCGAACGACGGCCGCCATCGCGACGTCGCCATGACCCTGGACTGGATGAACGCGATGGGCGTCGACTACGCCTGCATGTTCCCGACGCCGATGCTGTTCCTCGGCCTGCATCCGCAGGTCGAGATCGAGGTGGCGCTGTGCCGCGCCTATAACCGCTGGCTGTGCGAGAAGATTCTCGCCGTTGAGCCGCGGCTGGTCTCGATGCTCTATATCCCGTTCAACGATCCGGACGCCGCCTACAAGACCGTGAAGGATTTTGGCGACAAGAAGGGCGTCGTCGGCTTCATGGTGACCTCGCCGCGCTACAAGCCGGTGCACGACAACGCCTACATGAAGACCTACGCGCTGCTCGAAGAACTGGGCAAGCCGATCTCGTTCCACGCCGCCTATTCGTGGGAAGACCGTGCGCTGCAGATGACCAACCGCTTCATCTCGGTACACTCGCTCGGCTTCATGTGGTTCAACATGATCCACATGACCAACTGGGTGATCAACGGGCTGTCCGAGCGTTTTCCGAAGCTGAAAGTCCTGTGGATCGAGAGCGGGCTGACCTGGGCCTACTCGCTGATGCAGCGGCTCGATCATTCCTTCATGATGCGCACCTCGGACTGCCCGTCGCTGAAGCGCAAGCCGAGCGAATATATGCGCGAAATGTACTATTCGTCGCAGCCGATGGAAGTCCCGGAGGATCCGTCGATCCTGGAAGCGACCTTCAAGATGATCAAAGCCGACACGCAGCTGTTGTGGTCGTCGGATTACCCGCACTGGGATTTCGACCTGCCCGGCGTGATCTACGACCTGCCGTTCCTAGACGAAACCGCCAAGCGCAACATTCTGGGCGGAAATGCCGCGCGCGTATTCAATCTCGACACCAAGGTGGTGAAGAAGATTCCGTAGGTCCGCCGTCCGCAAATTCCAACACCGTCATGGCCGGGCTTGTCCCGGCCATCTACGTCTTTGCTGGAGGCTGATAGGAAGACGTGGATGCCCGCGACAAGCGCGGGCATGACGACTCCTTACTTCGCAGCCACCACCAGCGAATAGCGTTCGTCGGCGGCGAGGCATTCGGCCTCCGGATAGCCAAGCTCCTTGCGCACCATATTGGTGCCGAGCACCAGCGACACGATCTTATAGAACGCGTGGCGTCGGCTCATGCCTTCGCGGCCCATGCCGCAGTCGGTCGAGATCACCAGCCGTTCCGGCGGAATATGCTTGAGCGCGGCGCGAATCTTTGTCGCGACTTCGTTCGGCGTCTCGACCTGCAGCCCGTGATGATCGATGACGCCGATCGCGATCTTCTTGCCGGTGATAGTCTTGCCGATGGCTTCGAGATCGATGCCGCCGGAGCTTGACGATTCGAACGTGATCACGTCGGCATCGACGGTATTATAGGTCTCGAGCGCCGGCTTGTAGCTCTGCACCTCGGCGAACATGCGCTGCTGCGAAGGATTGCCCCAGCACGAATGCGCCCAGACTTCGGTCTTGGCGCGCAGCCCCTTTACGGTGCGATTGAACACCTCGACCATCAATTGTGGCGTGATCACCTTGTCCTGGATCTTGCGGATGGCGATCAGATGAATTTGTGGCTCTTCGATCTGAATGACCGGGCAGCCCGCATCCGCGAGCTCGTGATATTCTTCGTTGAAGGCATCGGCGATCGCGAACATGCGGTCGGGAATGCTCTTGTAGTGGCGATCTTGCAGCGCAAACGCGACGATCTCGGCCGAGACCGCGCCAAATTTCACCGGCCGGGTGGTGAAGCGCTGCGCCGCCTTCCACATCGCGGTGTATTGCAGATTGCCGCGGCCGATTGGGCCGGTAATCACCGGCATGACGCGCGATTCAAGATAATCGTGCAGAATGTGTCCGCGCGGAAACATGATGCCGCCGCGGCCGGCCGGGGTCGGTTCGGGATGCGCGATATCGAGACCGCTCATGTGGTTGGGCGGATACGCGGTCCAGCTCTGGCCGCCGACATCATCGTCGAAATGCGCGTCGCCGTCGGTGACGATATCGAGACCCGCCAATTCCTGGTCGCGCAGATAACAGGTGACCGCATCCTCGTACTGTTCGCGGAAACGGCGGGTGACCATCGCTTCAAGAAAGTGGCGCGTGCCGAGATTCTCCGTGTACCAGCTCGGCCGCGGCAGCGAGCCGGTGATGGTCGTCGGCAGAATGATGTCCTTGGTGCCCCGGTACATGCGAACGCCCTCCCAGAGTTTTTGTTGGCGAGCGGCGACCCGCCTGCCGTGTGCGGGGCAAGCTTAGCAAGCAATCAAAGGCGACGCGACGGGGCATGAAGCGCCGCGGCGGCACCGCCCCACTTTCAGATTCTGGGGTTGGGCAACAGTGGGCAGAAAGTGCGCGTCAGGTGCCGGTAAACACCGGTTTGCGCTTTTCCATGAACGCCGCGCGGCCTTCGTTGTAATCCCGGCTGGTGAAGCATTTTTCCACCATCTCGACGGTGCGGGCGACGTTGCGCTTGCTCTCGTCTCGGAGAATTTCGCCGACCGTGTATTTCACCGCCTGGATGGTGAGTGGCGCGTTGGCGCAGATCATGTCGGTGATCGCCTTGACCGCGTTTTCAAGTTCGGCCGACGGCACCACGCGGTTGACGAGGCCCATGGCGAGCGCCTCCTGGGTGTCGAATTGGCGCGCGGTGTAGAAAATCTCCTTGGCAAAAGCCGGCCCGACGATGTCGACCAGCCGTCTCAGCCCCTTGTAGCCGTAGCCGATGCCGAGCTTGGCGGCGGGCACCGCAAAGCGGGAATTGTCGGACGCGATGCGCAGATCGCAGCAGGTGGCAAGCCCGAGCCCGCCGCCGATGCAATAGCCGCGGATCATGGCGATGGTCGGCTTGGGAAATTCCGCGATGCTGTCGTAAGCGGCTTCCGACTTTTTGCCATACGCGCGCGCGGCTTCAAGATTGGCGCGCTCGGTCTCGAATTTGGAAATGTCGGCGCCGGACACGAACGCCTTGCCGCCGGCGCCGGTCAGCACCACGACCCGAATGGCGTTGTCGGCGGCGAAATCGTCGAGAATGCGCTTGGTCGCCTCCCACATGTCCAGCGACACCGCGTTGTGCCGCTCCGGATTGTTGAAGGTGACGATGCCGACGCCGCCTTCCTTGCGTGAGAGCATCTTGTCGGTTTGGGTCATGTTGTTTCCTTCTGTCATTCGTCACGACCGGCCTCGTCCGGGCCATCCACGTCTTTTCCTTTGAGTTGTGGGTGCCCGGCACGGGGCCGGGCATGACGACGTGATAGCTAAACCGCCTTTGCCTTGTGCAGCGCGGCGATATCGCGCGCCGAGAAGCCGAATTCCTTGAGCACCGCGTCAGTATGTTGGCCGATACTCGGCGGCGGCGCTGCGAAACGTGACGGTGTGCGCGACAGCGTCACCGGCTGGGCAACAAGTTGCATTTTGCTCTTGTCCTTCTTGGTGACGCTCTGCGCCATCTTGAGATGCTTGACCTGCGGGTCGGCGAACATCTCGTCGACCGCATAGATCGGTCCGCAGGGCACACCGGCTGCGTTGAGGCGCTCGACCCAGTCGGTGCTGCTGCGCTTTTCCATGTAGGCCTGGATTTCGGCGTTGAGCGCATCGCGGTTCTTCGAGCGGTTGGCGCCGCCCTGATATTCCGGCTTTTCCAGCAGGTCGGTCGCGCCGGCGGCCTGGCAGAACCGCTCCCAGATTTTCTGGCCGGTCGCCGCGATGTTGACGAAGCCGTCCTTGGTCTTGAAGACGCCGGTCGGAATGCTGGTCGGATGATTGTTGCCGGCCTGCTTGGCGACCTCGCCCTGCACCAGATAGCGCGCGGCCTGAAAGTCGAGCATGAAAATCTGCGCCTGCAGCAGCGACGTGGTGATGTGCTGGCCTTTCTTGGATTTTTCCCGCTCCAACAGTGCCACCAGAATGCCGATCGATGCAAACAACCCGGCGCTCAGATCGGCGATGGGGATGCCGACGCGCACCGGACCTTGCCCGGGCAAGCCGGTGAGCGACATCAGGCCGCCCATGCCCTGCGCGATCTGGTCGAAACCCGGCCGGTTGGCGTAGGGCCCGTCCTGGCCGAAGCCCGATATGCTGGCGTAGATGAGACGCGGGTTGATCTTGGCGAGCGTCTTGTAGTCGATCTTTAGCCGCTTCTTCACGTCGGGACGGAAATTCTCGACCACGACATCGGCTTTCTTGACCATGCGCTTGAAGGCGGCGAGCCCTTCGGGCGCCTTGAGATTAAGCGTCATGCTGCGCTTGTTGCGGTGCAGATTTTGAAAATCGCCGCCCTCGCGCGGTCCGCCCATCGGCTCTTCGAGGCCCGGAGGGCTCTCGATCTTGATGACATTGGCGCCCCAGTCGGCGAGTTCGCGCACGCATGTCGGTCCCGACCGCACCCGGGTCAGGTCGAGCACGGTGAAACGCGCAAGGGCTTTTGAAGCGTGGGGAAAGGACATCGTGGGCGCCTCGAGATCGGGGAAAATTTGGCGGGCGAAACTTTGCCGATCTGATCGCCGTTGTCTACCGGCTCGCGCGATCGGCGGATCGTTGCAGCGATGGCAATGCGCTAGAATGCCCGCCGTTGTGGCCATCTTTCCGGCGTTTTCAGGAGACGATCATGAACGAAGATGCTCTCAATGGCAGCGTACGTAAATTTCTCAAAAAGGTGGGCATCACGTCCCAGCGTGAGATTGAGCAGGCCGTGCGGGCAGCCGTGAGCGGCGGCCGTCTCAAAGGCAACGAAACTTTACCTGCCAAGGTATCGCTGACGGTCGAGGGAATCGGCCTCGCGCTCGATATCGAGGGCGCTATTGAACTCGAATGAAGCTCGGAATTTTCAGGAATATACTCATGGATCGGCGTCTGCGGACTCTTGTCGCTTGCGTGTTGGCAACCTGCGTGGCGGCCACGTTCGGGATTTCGGCGAATGCGCAAGAGCGCCCTGGGCAAGAGCATTCGGGGCGGGGCGGAGCGGACCATCGCCCGGCACCGGCTCACCCCGGTGGCGCTGCCGCAGGACATCCAGAGCAGGGTGGCCCGGGCGTGCTGTCGCTGTTGCCAGGCGACTCCGTCACGCAACACAGCATCAATCTCGCAGATGGCGGCAAACTCGACTACACGGCAACGGCCGGAACATTCTCGCTGTTCGATCAATCTGGCGAACGTTCGGCTGCGATTTTCTATACAGCCTATGTGGCGAGGCCGTCCGGACAGGCCAACCGGCCGGTGACCTTCGTGTTCAATGGTGGCCCGGGCGCCGCTTCGGCATTTTTGAATCTGGGTCTCGTTGGTCCGCGGTTGGCCCAGTTCGGTCCGGACGGACGTGACCCCGCAAAAGTGCGCCTGATCGATAATCCGGATACCTGGCTCGCCTTCACCGATCTGGTGCTGATCGATCCTGTCGGCACCGGCTGGAGCCGTGCGGCCAAGCCAGACAGCAGCGACAGCTTCTGGAGCGTCCACGCAGACGCCGAATCGATGGCGAAGGTGATTGCGCTCTATGTTGCCAAGAATGCCCGCGTCAGTTCGCCCAAATTTCTGCTCGGCGAAAGCTACGGTGGTTTCCGCGCCGCCAAGGTGGCGCGCGCGCTCCAGGAAGAGCAGGGCATGTCGGTCAACGGAATTGTGATGCTATCGCCGCTGCTGGAAGGCTCATTCACGTTTGGCGGCAACCGTTTTGCGCTGGGCGCAGCGCTGCAGCTACCCTCTCTGGCGGCGGCCGAAATGGAACGCAAAGGCACGTTCAGCAAGGAGGCGCTGGCGCAGGCCGAGCATTTCGCGCTGACCGATTATCTGTCCACGCTGGCCGGGCCGCCGCTGCAGGGCGACGCCGCCAAGGCGTTTTATGCGCGCGTCGCCGCCATGACCGGACTGCCCGAGGACGTATTGGCGAAGCGTCGCGGCTTCATCGGCAACTCGTATGTCAAAGACTTGCACCTGAAGGATCGCAAGATCGTCAGCCATTACGACGCGACGTTCGCGGTCGACGATCCGAATCCGGAATCGCCGGAGGCGCGCGGCCCCGATCCGATCCTCGACGGTCTGGTGCGGTCCTACGGCAGCGCCTTCGTTTCGTATGCGCGCGATGAGCTCGGCTTCAAGACCGATATGACGTACAATTTGTTGAACTCCGAAATTTCCGGACATTGGAAATGGGGACAGGGACGCGCACAGCCGAGCGTCTCCGAAGATCTCCGTGCGTTGCTTGAGCTCACGCCTTCATTTCGGCTGATGATTGCCCATGGCCGGAGCGACATGGTCACGCCCTTTGCGGTGACGCGTTATGTGCTTGATCATCTGCCGCCGTCAGAAGCGGAGGAACGAACGCAGCTGCGGCTGTACCGCGGCGGTCACATGTTTTACCTCGATCCTGTCTCGCGAAAGGCATTCACTGCGGATGCCCGGACGATGTACGCGTCGCCGTGACGGTGGCACTGCCGTTCCGCAGCATGTGGCGGCGACAAGTGCCTGCACATCATTCGCGCCTGAGCCAAGGCGGTCGGAGGGGTGGCATTAAATCAGCGTAAAAATCGCGCCAGGATAGCGGCGCTTTGTCTCACCGTGTGGTCGGGGGCGATCGCCCAACTCGCGGTTCCAACAGAATGTCTTGCGTGTCGGTTGCGAAATCTCATGAAGCGGGCCCATCCTGCGCAATCTTACGCCGCGCCGGCAATTAACTTTCCCGTTTCCTTTTGCATCCCGCGTCGGAATATGCTGATAGAACTTACCGATAGGGGGACGGCTTCTGAATGCTGGCCCTTCAAAAGAAGTCGGCGACACACCGACAGCATCGAATGGGAGGGAGAACCGTGATGTCCAAGGATTGGATCAGCGCGCCCGTGCAGCGCCGAACGGTACTGAAAACCGGCTTGGCGATTGGCGCCTTGCAGATCGCAAGCCCCTTTGTGGTCAAATCGCTCGCGGATGAGCCGGTCAAGATCGGTTTGGACAACCCGGCGACCGGCACCTACGCGGCGCTCGGCAAGAACGAACTGATTGGTGCTCAGCTCGCGCTCGATCAGATCAACACCAAAGGCGGCATCCTCGGCCGCAAGGTCGAACTCCTGATCGAAGACTCCACGAGCGGCGATGCCGGCACCGCCGTCGAGAAGGCCCGCAAACTGATTGATCGCGACAAGGTCAATTTCCTCCTCGGCAACATCAATTCGGCGCTTGCTGCGGCCATGGCCAACGTGTCTTTCGAGAAAGGCGTGTTCCATGTCGTTCCCGGCGGGCACACCGATCCGATCACCGGCACGAACTGCCATTGGAACGTCTTCCGCGTCTGCAACACCACGCAGATGGAAGCTAATGCGGTGGCCGGCACGCTGATCAAGACCGCCGGGAAAAAATGGTACTATCTCACGCCCGATTATGCCTTCGGTCATACGCTGCAAGCGGGCCTGGAGAAGGCCTGTACGGCGCTCGGCGGCACCAAGGTCGGCGGCGATCTTACGCCGCTCGGCACAACAGACTTTTCTTCGTATCTGATCAAAGCGCAAGCGGCGAATCCGGATGTGATCATTTTTCTGCAAGCCGGCGACGACGCGGTCAATGCCCTCAAGCAGGCAGTGCAGTTCGGTCTCGACAAGAAATTTCATCTCGCCGGTGCGCAGCAGGAGCTTGAAGTGCTGCTCGGCCTCCCACCGGAGGCACGCATCGGCACTTGGGTGTTCGAGTGGTATTGGAAGCAACCCAACGTGCCGCACGTCGATGAGTTCGTTGCTGAGATCAAAAAGCGAAGCGGCGGCCATGTGCCCACCGCGCGTACCTGGTTCGGGTATGCGGCGATGTGGACCTGCCAGATCGCCGCAGCCCAGGCCAAGTCGCTCGACGCCCTCAAGATGGCCAAGGCCATGCAGGGCTTTAAGCTGCCGCCGGAAGTCTCGCTGATGCCCGACGGCGCGTTCTACCGCGCGTCGCAAAACCAGCTGATCCCCGACCTTTATGTCGGCAACGCGCAATCGAAGGGGGCCGGCGGCGCCGAGGACCTGTTCAACGTGACCGAAATTGTCAAAGGCCAGTCGGCCGCCGGCACGCTGGAGCAGACCGGCTGCAAGATGACGTGGCCGACCTAAGGGCGCAAGCGCCGGGCGCCGCCCATCGCGGCGCCCGGAATTCTGTCCGGGTCGAGGGGTTTATGACGGACGATGCCCGTGGATCGTGACTGCATTTCGCGCCGCAAGTGGCGGCGACGCGATCTGCCGGCTGGCATGACGTTATCGAGCGCATGACTTAAGTTCTGCTGTTCAACGTCTTCAACGGGCTCATCGTCGGCGCTTTCTATGCGCTGATGGCGCTCGGCCTCTCGCTCATTCTTAATCTCTCCGGCGTGATCAATTTCGCCCACGGCGGATTCCTGGCGATCGGCGGTTACCTCGCCTACACGCTGATCCCTTATGTCGGCTTCTGGGGCGCGTTCATCATCGCGCCGTTTCTGGTGGCGTTTCTCGGCATCATCGTCGAGCGCGTGCTGATCCGCCCGCTCTACGGCCGCGATCCGCTTTACAGCCTGCTCCTGACCTTCGGCCTCGCCTTCATGTTCGAGGACGGTACGCGGTTCATCTGGGGCGCGCAAAGCCTGCCATATCAGGTCCCGGGTTGGCTCCTGTCGCCGCTGAGCAGCGCCTATTTCTTTCTCACCGGCTACCGCTTGTTCATGGTGCTGATTGTCGGCATTGCGGTCGCCGCGCTGTTTCTCATTCTGAATTATACGAGGCTCGGCATTCGTATCCGCGCCGGCACACTCGATCTGGAAACGGTTTCCTTGCTCGGCGTCAACGTCCGCCTCCTGCGCAGCCTGAATTTCGGGCTTGGCGTATACCTCGCTGGCCTTGCCGGCGTATTGGCGGTCGGTCAGTTGGGACTGCAGCCGACGATCGGCGCATCGCTGATCATGCCGAGCTTCGTCGCCATCATCGTCGGCGGTTTGGGCAGCCTGCCCGGCACGCTGCTTGGCGGCCTTTTGATCGGCGTCGCCTCGGGCATCACCACGGTGTTCTGGCCGTCGGCGACCGAGGCCGTCATTTACGTGATGATGGCGGCGGTGCTCCTGGTGCGGCCGCGCGGCCTGCTCGGCGAAGAGGGCAGATTCTAGTGGGCGGTTTCGATCTCAAAAGACAGGCGCCGAATCTCATCGTGTGGCTGTTGCTGCTCGCGATGCCGTTTTGGCTGGTGGCGGTCGGCGGCTACGTCGAACTCGGCACGCGCGTCGTCGTGCTGGGTTTAGCGGCCATGGCGCTGAACTTTCTGCTCGGCTACACGGGCGTGCTGTCGTTCGGCCACGCCGCCTATTTCGGCCTCGGCGCCTACGGCACCGGCATGATCATCCGCTATGTCGTGCCCAGCACCGGTCTCGGCATCGTGGTGGGCACTCTCGTCGGCACGCTCGCAGCGGCCATCATCGGCCCGCTGATCATTCGGCTGCGTGGCGTCTATTTCGCGATGGTGACCATCGCTTTCGGCCAGGTGTTCTACTTCATAGCGTTTCGCTGGAATTCAGTGACCGGTGGCGACGACGGCTTGACTGGGTGGACGCGCATGCCGCTCGATTTCGGCTTCGCCAAGGTCGATATCCTGCACAAGCCGGTGGCGTTCTATTATCTCGTATTCGTGGTGTTCGCGATCTCGGTCGGCATCATGGCGTGGCTGTTGCGCTCGCCGTTCGGCCGGACGCTGATCGCGATCCGCGAAAATGAGCGGCGCGCGCGGTTTCTCGGCATTCCGGTCGATATTCACATCTGGATGTCCTGGGTCATCTCCTGCGGCTTCGTCAGTGTGGCCGGCGCACTCTATGCCCTGCTCAACAACTTCGTCGACCCGCGCGCGCTGTATTGGACCCAGTCCGGCGATTTCGTAATCATGGCGGTGCTCGGCGGCATGCGCTCGTTCTGGGGGCCGCTCCTTGGCGCAGCTATCTTCGTCGTCCTGCAGGATTATCTGTCGAGCGCGACTGAAAACTGGATGTCGTTTCTCGGGCTGTTCTTCGTTCTGGTCGTGCTGTTTTTCCCGCGCGGCATTCTCGGCATGTTGCGTCGCAAGGCGGTATCATGAGCCTGTTGCAGGTCGAGAACGTCTCCAAGCATTTCGGCAGCCTGGTTGCCGTCAACGACGTGTCGATGACTGTCGCGCCGGGCGAATTGCGCGCCGTTATCGGTCCCAACGGCGCCGGCAAAACGACGTTCTTCAACCTGATCACGGGTTTCTTCCGTCCCACCACCGGGCGCATCATGTTCGAGGGCGACGACATTACGGCGTTGTTGCCGGCGCGCCGCGTCTGGCGCGGCATCGCCCGAACGTTCCAGATCACCGAAGTGTTTCCCGAGTTGACGGTGCACGAAAACCTGCGAATCCCAGTCGAGGTGGCGTCCGGCTTTCGCTTGCAGCCCTGGCTGTCGCACGACGCCGACGCGAAGGTGCGAGCCCGCGTCGACGAGCTGCTGCAAATGGGCGGTCTCGGCAGCAAGGCTGGACGTCTTGTCGGCGAAATGGCGCACGGCGATCAGCGCGCAACCGAGATCATGATGGCGATCGCGCTCAATCCCCGTTTGCTGCTGCTCGACGAGCCGACCGCCGGCATGGGTGAACAGGAAACACTGGATATCATCCAACTGGTCCGCAAGCTGCACAAGGACTTCGAAATTGACGATCGTGCTGATCGAGCATGACATGCGCGTCGTCTTTCATCTGGCGGACCGCATCATGGTGCTCGATCAGGGCAAGTTCCTCGCCGAAGGAACGCCGCAGGAAATCGCGACGAACGAAGCCGTGCAGACCGCTTATCTGGGCAAAGCCGCATGACCGCTGCGCTGACCGCCGAAGGGCTTCATACCTATTACGGCAAGAGCCACATTCTGCACGGCGTCAGCCTGGAAGCGGCCGAAGGTCAGGTCACGGCACTACTCGGTCGCAACGGCGCCGGCAAGACGACGACGTTGCGCAGCCTTATGGGGCTGACGCCACCCCGCGATGGCAAGGTGAGAATCTTCGGCCGGGAAACTACGGGCTGGCCGCCGTATCGCGTCGCCGCGCTCGGGGTTGGCTATGTGCCGGAAGGCCGCAAGGTTTTCCCCAATCTCACTGTCGACGAGAACCTGCGCGTACCGCTCGAACGGCCCGGACCGTGGACGCCGGACAGCGTGTATCGGCTGTTCCCGCGGCTAAAGGAGCGCAAAACCAACCGCGGGCGTCAGCTTTCCGGCGGTGAGCAGGAAATGTTGTCGATCGCGCGGGCACTTTTGATCAACCCGAAGCTCCTCATTCTCGATGAACCCTCACAGGGGTTGGCGCCGCTGATCGTACGTGAAGTGTTCCGCATCGTGGGGCAGATGCGCGCCGAGGGAATCACCGTTTTGCTTGTCGAGCAGAACGTTCGCATGAGCCTGGAAATTGCCGATCACGCATATGTGCTTGACGACGGGCACGTGGTCTATTCGGGGCCGGCGCGCGAACTTGCAGCCGATTCTGCCCGCGTCCAATCGCTGGCCGGCGCCAGCGCCGAGGAGTGGACACTGCAGGCGCACGCCTAAGCGCCGGCCGGAGCCACTTGCAGACGGAAAGCCGCCAAGATACGTCGCTACGACGGTCGCGTCGTGTGCTCCGACCCTGCCGGTCATCCGTCCGGATCCAGCCCAATAACGCTCATGAGAGTCCGAACCGTGATGCCCGAGAACCGCGTTCGCACGTTTGCTCGGCGCCGCGCGGTGCTGGGCGGCGGCTTGGCGCTGGGCGTCGTGCAGCTTGCATGCCCTTTCGTGGCAAAATCGTTCGCCGACGAACCGGTTAAGATCGGTTTCGACAATCCGTTGAGCGGAGCCTTCGCGGCGCTTGGCAAAAATGAGCTGGCTGGTTGTCGACTGGCGCGCGATCAAATCAACGCCAGCGGCGGCGTTCTTGGCCGTCCAATAGAACTTGTTGAGGAGGATTCGACCAGCGACGACGTCGGCGCCGCCGTCGAAAAGGCACTTAAGCTGATTGAGCGCGATAAGGTCAACTTTCTGCTCGGCAACGTCAACTCGGCACTTGCCGCAGCAATGGCCGAGGTTTCGCATCAGAAGGGTGTATTCCACGTCGATCCGGGTGGTCACGCCGATCTGATTACCGGCACCAATTGTCATTGGAACGTATTTCGCGTTTGCAATCCGACGCAAACCCAAGCAAACGCTTTGGCGAAGGAGCTAATCAAGAGCGCCGGCAAGAGGTGGTACTACATCACATCGGATTACGCCTTCGGTCATACACTGCAGGCCGGCTTGGAGAAGGCGTGTGCGGCGCTGGGCGGCAGCAAGCTCGACAGCGATCTCGTGCCGGTTGGCGAGACTGATTTTGTTTCTCATCTGAACAAGGCGCAGGCCGCGGGCCCTGATGCCGTCCTCCTTCTGCTCGCAGGCGATGATTTGGTGAATGCGCTCAAAAAGGCGGCGCAAATCGGCCTCGAAAAGAAGACCCGCGTTGCCGGCGTTCAGCAGGAGCTTGAAGTGTTGCTTGGTCTGCCGCCGGAGGCGCGCATCGGCACCTGGGTATTTGAATGGTACTGGAAACAACCCGGTGTGCCGCACGTGGCCGATTTTGTCGCCGAGGTTCGCAAACGAACCGACGGACATGTGCCGTCGGCGCGCACCTGGTTCGGCTATGTGGCGACGTGGACCTGCGCGCTTGCCGCGCGCGCGGCGAAGTCGCTCGATGCCGTCAAAATGGCCAAGGCGATGCAGGGTTTCAAACTGCCGCCGGAGATTTCGCTGATGCCTGACGGCGGGTTTTATCGCGCGGCGCAGAACCAGCTTATGCCGGACCTTTATGTCGGCAGCGCACTAGCCCAAGGTGACGACCCTGAAGACCTCTTCAAGGTCACCCAGGTCATCAAGGCAGACAGTATCAGCGGTCCGCCAGAACAGACCGGCTGCAAGATGACATGGCCGGCCTGATTGCGACTGCGCGAATCAGCTCGCCTTATTGGGATCGAGATCGTATTTGGCGCACATCTTGGCGACGAGCGCCACGTCCTTGCCGCCGGCGATCAGGCCCATCGTGGCGGCAATAACCCTTCCGCCCAGGACCTTGGTTTCGACAATGTAGGCTTGGCGGCCGCTGTAGGCCGGGTAGGAATCTCTGCCAACCACGATCGCGCAATAATTGACCGAATCCTGCGCCGTCATCTCCGGGAATTTCGTCCAGCGATATCGCGCAGATTTCGGATCGACGAGGCTGAGCCCGACCGCGTCCATGATGATCTTCTTTTCAGCGGGCGTCAGGTCTCGCTGGCCGACCGCTGCGGCCGGGGCAGGGCCCGCGGCGGCTGTCGGTGCGCCCGCTGATGGCGCGTTTGCCGCGCATGCCGAGAGCATTGCGGCAGCGACGAGCGTCGCCAATACTGTCAGATCGGCAAGTTTCACGAGCCGCGTTTCCTGCTCAAATTTGCGGGTGCCGGTCGAGACGGCGTCAGGCCGGCTGCGACGTCACGAGCCCCGGCGGCTCGTGGTCTTCGCGACAAGGGTATGGAACCGATTCCATTCCACGGTCAATCCCTGAAGCCGTACGGGATAGTGCATCCCAGACAATTGATAATCACTCGCCGTACGTGCGGCACAACATGGCAGCGAGACGGTGATTTGATGTCAACTGTGTCTTTTCTGCACTAGGCATCGGCCATCATCCAACTATGGTGCAACCGTTCATGGCACCGGGGAGAATGGTCAATGAAGAAGCTTGCGTTAGCAATCATCGCGGTGCTCACTCTCGCGACTATTGCTGGCTGTGCCGCCCCGCCGCCGCCGGTGGTGACGAAGGGGTAATCTGGGTACGACAAGCCAGATTGGGGAAAGGGTCGGCTTACGCCGGCCTTTTTTCCTTTTGCGGGGACCCCTGACTGAAGTCGCCGGCGCTTATTCTGCGGCGCGCTTGTGAGCGAGTGCCGCCGCTGCCTTGTCGTAGGCTTCCTCACGCGCCAGCTGCTGCTTGAGGCCGACCAGTTCGTAGTAATCTTCGAGCGGCAGCAAGTGGTCGAAGGTCGGGGTCAGCGAGTTCTCCTGCTTGAGGATGCGCAGCACGTTGCGCACTGCGTTGGCGGCGGCGAACAGCGCGACCGACGGAAATGTCGCCGCCGCGACGCCCGCTGCTTCAAGATCTTCGAGGCTGCGCTTCTTGTTGCCGGCCGCCTGCGACAGCGTTGCCATGTGCGGCCCCGGTATCTCGCGCTTCGCTCGTTTGATCTCGTCGATCGAGTTCGAATCCCATCGGCTTCGCCATGTCGGCGCCCGCCTCCATGAACATCTGGCAGCGCGCGATGGCCGCGTTGGGGCTTTCGACTGCGGCGGCGTCGGTGCGTGCGGCGATGAAAAAATCCGGATCGCGCCGCGCGTCGAGCGCGGCCTTCACCTTGGCGAGCATCTGCTCGACTGGAACCACCTGCTTCCCTGGTAGATAGCCGCAGCGATTGGGAAACACCTGGTCGCTGATGAAGACGCCGGCAACGCCGGCGGCCTCGAATGCCCGTATCATCTGCCGCACGTTATTGACGCCGCCAAAGCCGGTATCGGCATCGACATAGATCGGCACCTCAACTGCTCCGGCAACGCGCGCGTAATGATCGGCGTAATCGCGCATGTTCGATTGGCCCATGTCGGCCTGCGCCAGCATCGAGCCGATCGCGGCGTAGCCACCGGCGCAGATCGCTTCGAAGCCCTCGGCTTCGATGATTCGCGCCGACAGCGCGTCGTAGGCGCCGGGCATCAGCACCAGGCGCTTGCCCGCCATGATGGCTCTGAATTTCTTGCGCGCGTTCATCCCCGCACTCCCTTTTGTCAGCGACTGTCTCTTGCGGTCTGCAACCAGGGCTGCGCCACCGCGGTGCGCTGCTCCCAGCTCACGATCTCACTCATGTGTTTGAGCGTCAGCCCGATGTCGTCAAGGCCTTCGAGGAGGCGCGTCCGGTCGGCGGCCGCAATATCGAAGCTCATATCGGCACCGCCCGGCCCGCTGATGCGCTGGCTGACGAGATCGACGGTGAATGGCGCCGCGCCGTTCGCAGCGATGACGCGGGCAGTCAATGCATCGGCCTCCTGGGGCGCCATCACGATCGGCAGCACGCCGTTCTGCAGGCAATTTTCGCGATAGATGTCGGCGAAGCTTTTTGCCACGACGACTTGGATATTGTTTGCCACCATCGCCCAGACTGCCGACTCTCGCGATGAACCGGCGCCGAAATTGTTCCCCGTCACCAGAATTCCGGCATTGCGAAACTGCGGCTTGTTGAGAACGAAATCCGGGTCTTCGCTGCCGTCCTCGCGGCGTCGTGCGCGATAGAACAGTGTAACTTTGTAGTCCTCCTTGAGATCGCGCGAGTGCATGACCGGCGCGATCTGGTCGGTGTTGATGTCGTCGCGAAGCAGCGGTGCGGCGACAGCGGTGTGGCTGGAAAATGGCTGCATCACACGCCTCCCAGCATTTGCCTGACGTCGGCGATGCGGCCCGTAACGGCGCTGGCCGCCGCGGTTGCCGGTGAGGCAAGATGCGTCCGCGTCTTCGGTCCCTGCCGGTTCTCGAAATTGCGGTTGGTGGTGGAGACGATACGTTCGCCGGGGGCGCCGCGGTCGCCGTTGCCGCCGGCGCACATCGAGCAGCCCGACTCGCCCCAGAAAAATCCGGCGTCGCGGAACACGCGGTCGAGCCCCGTCGCTTCCGCCTCGCGCTTCACGGTCGACGAACCTGGCACCACCATGGCGGATACGCCCGCGGCGACGCGCCGTCCGCGTACCACGGCGGCGGCGACTTCAAGATCGGGGAGCCGGCTGTTGGTGCATGAGCCGATGAAGACGCGATTGACAGGCAGTCCAAGCAGCGGCGTTCCAGGCTGCAATCCCATGTAGCTGAACGCGCTTTCCGCCGCTGGCCGCCGGCCGGCGTCGAGTGTGGCCACGTCGGGCACGCGGCCCGAAATGCCGACGACCTGGCTCGGATCGGTGCCCCAGGTGATCTGCGGTTCGAGTGCGCCGCAATCGAGTTCAACCTCGCGGTCGAACGCGGCGTCATCATCCGTGACCAGTGTGCGCCAATGCGCAAGCGCGCGATCCCACATCGCACCTTGGGGCGCATAAGGCCGGCCCGCCAGCCAGGCGAAGGTAGTGTCATCGGGCGCCACGAAGCCTGAGCGGCCGCCCATCTCGATGTTGAGATTGCACAGCGTCATGCGCTGCTCGATCGGCATGGCCGCGATGGCCGAGCCGGCATATTCAACCGCGTACCCGCGTCCGCCGCTAACGCCGAGTTCGGCGATCAGCCGCAGCGCTACGTCCTTGGCGCTGACATGGGTGCCGAGCCGGCCATCGAGCCGCGCGCGCATGCGCTTGGGCCGCTTAAGCGCCATGACCTGCGTCGCCAGAATGTGCGTCATCTCGGTCGTACCGCAACCGAACGCCAGCGCGCCGACACCACCGACCGTACTGGCGTGGCTGTCGGGAACCGCGTGCGTTGCTCCCGGCAGAACGATGCCGACTTCGGGGGCCACGACGTGGGAAATGCCCTGTTCCGGATCGCCGACGTCGAACAGTCGGATACCGTTTCGGCGCGTGCCTTCGCGCATCGCCTTGATAAAGGCTGTGCCGGTGGGATTGGTGTCGTCGTCGCGACCCGGTTTGGTGGCGACCGTGTGGTCCTGCACCGCAAAGGTCAGGTCCGGCCGGTGCACCTTGCGCTGCTCCTTCTGTAAATGCGCAAAGCCATGATGGGCGTGCAACTCATGAAGGACGTGACGGTCGATATAGAGCAGATCGCGGCCGTCGGCGCGTTGTCCGACCAGATGCAAATCCCAGATCTTGTCGAACAGGGTGCGCGCCATGTGGTTGTCCTTACGGTCGATGTTTTGGGCTAAGCTGCCACTATCTTGGGCGGACGTACGGCTCAAGGCAAGCGCAGGAGGCATGCGTTAGCGCCGCGATGTAGCCCGGGTTGAGCGTAGCGAGACCCGGGAGCCGCAATGAAGCCGCAAGATCGTCCCCGGGTTTCGCTGCGCTCAATCCGGGCTACGAGCGGGAGCATCTCATGCCACGGGTCGTCGGCATTGATCACCTTGTTCTGAGCGTCGGCGATTTCGCCCGCTCCAAGGCGTTTTACAAAAGCCTTTTGGGCTTCCTCGGGTTCAAGCTCAAATACGAGTATGATGACATGGCGGGCTGGAGCAACGGCAAGACACTGTTCTGGATTTCCGCCGCCGATGCGCAGGGCCGCAAGCACAAATACCGCAAGGGGGATATCGGCTTTCATCATTACGCATTCGAGTTGTCCAGCCGCAAGGACGTGGATGTGCTTGGCGCCTTTCTCGAAGAGAACGAAATGAACGTCGTTGACCCGCCCGGCGAATATTACGGGCGCAACTACTATGCCGTTTATTTCACCGATCCCGACGGCATGAAGCTTGAAGGAATGATCTGGGCGCCGCCGCAAATGAAACGAAAGAAACCGCGCGCCGTTACTCGCGTCCGCAAACTCGAAAATTCACGATCAAGACGCCATGCTCAGTAGCGCCGGAGCGGCCGCCACGACCATATTCCGGCCGCGGCGCTTGGCGGCGTAGAGCGCGGTGTCTGCGGTTTCGACCACATCGGCGGCGGGCTGACCCTTGGCCGGAACCATCGAATTGACCCCGACGCTGATGGTCACGAGACCGCGCGGCGCCTCCGCATGCGTGATCAGCAGGTCTTCGATCGACTTGCGCGCCTCCTCCGCAAGGGCGGCAGCGCGATTGAGATCGAGTCCGGGTAACAGCAACGCGAATTCTTCGCCGCCATAGCGGGCGACCAGCACGGCCTCTTCCAGCGTGACCAGCGAGAGCGTCTCGCCAACCGCGCGCAGGCAGGTATCGCCGGCGACGTGGCCGTAACGGTCGTTGTAAAGCTTGAAATGATCGATATCGATCATCATCAGCGCGACCGGCGTGCGCGCCTCGATTCCGCTTTGCCAGATGCGCTCCAGCTCGCGGTCGAAGCCGCGCCGATTGGCGAGGCCGGTGAGTCCGTCAAGGCTTGCCAGTTCTTCAAGGTGCTGGTTGGCGATACGCAACTCCTCCTCGCGCGTGGCGAGCTTGAGCGCCATATCGTCAAAAGCGGCGGCGAGCGGCACAAACTCGGCGACCCAGCGCTCCTGGCTCGCGCGTACGTGCAGATCGCCGCGGCCAAAGCGAGCCACGGTACGCACCAGGGAGCGGATCGGGCGCACGATTAGCTGCTCGCCACCGAACCAGGTGACGATCAGGACAAAAATTCCGATCAACGCCAGTTGCAGATAGGCAACGTTGATTTCGTGATCGATGCCGTTGTGAATGGCGGCTTCGTCGAGACCGACCGCAAGCCGCGCCTGCGTCCATGGCACGCCGACGTAGCCAAAGATCCGGGGTATGCCGTCAAAGCCGGCCGCAGTGACGGTGCCCTGACTTTGGCCCGACATGCCTCGGAACAGAGCGCTGTCGCTGAAGCGGTGGCCAATAAAGTTCTGTGCATTGGCCGAAGCGGCAACGAGCGTGCCGGATCCGTCAATTAAGAGAACTGAGTTCCCCGATTGCTGGCTGACACTCGCCGCAATCTTGTTGATCCATTGCAGGTTGATCGAAGCCAGAACGACGCCGACGACGGCGCCGTCCGCGTTGATCGCGGGGAATGCGCCGAACAGCGTCGGTACACGGTTGGTCGAGCTGACGAAATAATTGCTCAGGGTGAATTCGCGAGCTTCCAGCGCGCGCTCGAAATGCTGTCGGTCGGCAATATTCAATCCGATCGCGCGCGCTTCGCTCGAACACTTGATCTGTCCGCCCGTTCCGGCGATCGACAACGCCTGTATCCACGGAATATTGCTGGCCAAGTCGGTCAAGTAGTGATTGCAGTCGGCCGTCTCGAACGGCATCTTGACGAAGACATTGGCCACGATCTGCAAAAGCGCGCGCACTGAGGAGATCGTTTCCTCCTGAGCTTCTGCGCCCTGCCGCGCCAATTCGATGACCTGTGCGTGGGCGTCCGCCGTGCGCTCGGCACGCGCGGATTCAAGCGCGTGCACCCGCTCAAACATCAGTGGCGCGATGGCGAGGAGCGCGAGTACGATCAAGCGTGCGCGGATGCTCAGGATCGGCTTCTTGCGTTGCGCCGGCCTGTCGGAATTCGCTCGGTCAGACTTCGCTTCGTAAGACTTGTCCCGGTTATCCGGCATTGCACGCCCTCTGCCCCGTTCCACAACGTAGCCGACAAGGGTAAAAATCAGCTTTGGCGGTGCGGCAAAATTGAAATGATGCAACCTTACATTGGTCAGAGCGGCGCATTTACCGGAGGGAAACCATGAGCCACCCGACCGGGATTGCGGAGGTGCGCTCGGAAATCGTTCGCGCCTGCCGGGGCGCCGGCCGCGATCCGGTTGACGTGACGCTGGTGGCGATATCGAAGACGTTCGGCGCCGAGGCCATCGAGCCGGTCATCTCCGCCGGCCAGCAAGTGTTCGGCGAAAACCGCGTGCAGGAGGCGAAGGCCAAGTGGCCGCCGCTGCTTGCCCTGCAAGGCGGAATTGAGTTGCACCTGGTCGGTCCGCTGCAATCGAATAAGGCCAAGGAAGCGGTCGCACTGTTCGATGCGATCCACTCGCTCGACCGGGCGAGCCTCGCCGAGGCGCTCGCCAAGGAATTTACGCGGCAGCCGCGCCGTCCTCGGCTCTTCGTCGAAATCAACACTGGTGGCGAATCGCAGAAGTCCGGCGTCAAGCCGCAGGACGCCGATGCCTTCCTTGAGGCATGCCGCGGCCGCTACAGCCTACCCGTGGCGGGATTGATGTGCATTCCGCCAGTGAACGAGGCGCCGGCGCCGCACTTTGCACTCACCGCCCAGATCGCCAAGCGCAACGGCCTCAAACTGCTATCGATGGGCATGAGCTCCGATTTTGCGATCGCGATTGCTTTCGGTGCGACCCATGTACGTGTCGGGACGGCGATTTTCGGCACCCGCACGTCCCATCCCTAAAAATGAACTAAGATTTGAGTTTTGGGTGTGAGACGCGCGAGCAGGAGTTGCAAATCGCGCTTGTGTAGAGCGATGCAGCCGGCGGTGGGCGCAAATCCTGGACGTGCCATATGGATAAATACGGCGCTGCCCCGGCCGGCGACGCGGGGACGGACGTTGTGGTCGATTTCGATAATGATATCATAGAGCTCATCCGCACGGCGTAGCCGATCCCCTGGTTCACTGGCCGAGCGTCGGAAGGGCCGATTATAGCGCCGATCGGTCGGGTCCTCGCACCAGGCATCCGAAGGACTGATAGAGCGGGCTGGAAGCCGCGTCACGGGGCGTAGGTGGCGATCCGCTCGCCACCACAGTCTGAGCGGACGAAAGCGGCCGCGAGGGGTGCCGGCATCGCCCTCGCGCTTGTCGGCCCGGATGCCGGCATGGCCGAGTGCGACCGGCATCGTCAGCGCTCCGGCGAACAGCCAGCCTTGCGAACGCCGTCCCGGTCGGGGCCGGACGCGAACGAGCGACAGCGAAGTGCGGCGGGTGGTGCCGCGCGCTCTGCTTCCCGCCGCTCCTTTAACCGGGTTTTTCAAGTGCCGCTTGCTCTTTAGCCGTCGAATGTTTTACTTCGCCCGAAGCAGTGCGGCAAAGGCGCCCCGCGCTCGTCGCGCGGGGTGGGTTTTGGGGCTCGGATTGATGCCGAATACGCAGAAGATTTCTCATTGTCGAGGATGATCCCGAACTGCGCGAGGCGCTGAGCGAGCAACTGTCGCTGCACGAGGAATTCGAGGCGGTCGCGGTGGAAAACGGCAGCAAGGGCGTACAGGCTGCGAAAGCTGGCCAGATCGATCTCGTCATTATGGATGTGGGCCTGCCCGACATCGATGGCCGGGAAGCGGTGCGCATCCTGCGCAAGAACGGCTTCAAGGCGCCGATCATCATGCTGACCGGGCATGACACCGATTCGGACACCATTTTGGGTCTCGAGTCCGGCGCCAACGACTATGTCACCAAGCCATTCCGCTTCGCCGTGCTGCTGGCGCGCATCCGGGCGCAGTTGCGCCAGCATGAGGCGAGCGAGGACGCGATCTTCACCATCGGTCCCTACTCGTTCCGGCCAAGTTCGAAGCTGCTGCTCAATCCCAAGGGCAACAAGGTGCGGTTGACCGAGAAAGAAACATCAATCCTGCGCTATCTGTATCGTGCGGGGCAGCGTCCAGTGTCGCGCGAAACGTTGTTGCAGGAAGTCTGGGGCTACAATTCGGGGGTGACGACGCACACTTTGGAGACGCACATCTATCGGCTGCGCCAGAAGATCGAGAGGGATGCCGCCGCGCCTGCTATTCTTGTGACCGAGGCGGGCGGCTACAAACTCGTGCCGTAACGTGCGCTCGCCGAACGCGCTGCAATGACCATTGAGGACGAAATCATCTTCCTGGAACGCGTGCCGATGCTGCGCCCGCTCGGTAGCGGCGCGTTGCGCAGCCTCGCCATTGCGGCCGAAACCTATTCGATGCAGCCCGGCGAGGTGCTGTTTAGCGCGGGGGAAGACGCCGACGGCGCCTATGTCCTGCAACAGGGCTCCGTCACGCTGAAGCCGCTACAGGGCCCCGAAACCGTGGCCGGGCCGGGCACGCTGCTTGGTGAATTGGCCCTGCTCGCGGAAACCAAGCGACCCGCGACCGCCACGGCACGTGAGGCCTCGTTGCTGATGCGAGTCTCTCGCGCGACGTTCCTGAAAATCCTCGACTCCTATCCGGACGCCGCGCAGCGTCTGCGCGATCATCTGGCGTTCCGCGCCAATCAATGGGCGCGCGAGATGGAGAATGTGCGGGCCGTGCTCGCACGCGGCAAGCGGCCTGAGTAGTCTCAGGCGACTTTCTTCCTGCCGCCTTCCAGATAGGCCCGGACCATTTCGGCGGTCAGCACGATGCCGGAATCGTATTCGGGCGCATCTTCGATCTGCATGAGGTCGTTCAACCCGGAATTCTTGTAGATGCGGTTGGTGCAGGAGATCAGCCGTGCCGGACGCTTCGGGTCGCCATTGAAATGCTGATGGATGGTGCAGGGCGGTATGTAGATGACGTCGCCCGACTCCCATTCGAAGCGCTTGACCTCATCCTGGGGCTTCCAGGCGTACGTATCGGTGATTTCGACGTCGCAGTCCTGGTGCAGATCGTAGCCGTAGCCTTCGACTACGTAGAGGCATTCCTCGGCGAGGTGCCGATGCTTGCCCGAACGGCTTCCCGGCGGGATCAGCTGCATGTACGCGTCGACCGTCTCCATCCGGGTGTTCATCTGCTCGTTGAGCAGATGTTTCAGCAGTCCCTGGCGCGACATTTCCCACGGCATTTCGTCGGGGTGCACGATCTTCTTGCGTAGCGCCATGCGAGAGGGGCGTGTGGTCGCGTCGTCGAGCAGGTCCTGATAAAGCTTTTTGTTGTCGGCTCCGGCGAGCCAAGCCTTCGCTTCGTCCCAAGCCATCTGCCTTAAACCTCTTCCTCAACCTTTTCCGACGGATGATTGAAGTCCTCGTCGTAGTCGCGCGGGACGAAATTGCCCTGTGTCGGCGACGGCGTCTTCGGCCGCTTGATCACCGTATGCTGGAACAACATGTTCATGAACAGATACATCGGCTTGGTCTTGATCACGAGCGCGCGCGCCGGCTCGGTCGCGCTGGCGTTGGTATGCTGGTGGACGCAGTTGTTGTGAACGATGGCGACGTCGCCGGCCTTCCAATCGTAGCGAACCCCATCATGAATCTCGTAGCCGGCGCCGTCGAGGATATAGAACGCGGCTTCATTGACGTGACCGTGCTTCTGGGTGGTTCCGCCGGGGACATATTCCTCAAGATGGATGTGCAGGGTTTGGCACAGGCCGTCTTCGGGCTCGATATAGTGGCGCGAGAAGTGCTGCGGACCGCCATCAAGCTTGGTTTCCTTGCCCTTGATGACACGGGCCATAGAGCGCAGCCGCTTGAGTTCATCGGTGAGGCTGTAGGCGCCGGTAATCGGGCGAACAAAGACGCGTTCCTTGTCCGGATCGTGCTGCTTTTTGCCCATCAGTGCTCCCTTTAATCTCGTAGAGTCTCGCAAATCACGGCGACCGGCTCATGACGATCTGCCGGTAGGTTGTACTCCATTCCTGGCTTTGATCCAGAGCCTTGGCCGGATCGATGAAGGTCAGCGCGGTGCCAGGCGGCAGTGTTGCGGCGGGAGACGGCAAAACCCTGGCGCTTGCCGGAAGGAAGTCGCGCTTGGCGAGAATAGCTTGCCCATCGGTGAGCATGAAATCGAGGTAGAGCATCGCCCCGTAGGGGTGCAGCGCGCGACGGGCTACGCCGATACCCTCAAACCGAGCCACGACTGGCGGGATCGCCAACCAGCCGACCGGCGCGCCGCGGGCCTTTAGCTGTGCCATTTGGTAGAGATAGGTCGAGATCCCCAGTGGCACCTCGCCGGAAGTAACGAGGTTGGCCAAAAGTGTGTGGCCCCGACGCACCGAAATGCCGTTCTTCGCAACGATGTCGCGGAACAGCGCGACCCCCCGTTGGCCTCCCATTGCTTCCATCAGCGTGCCGAACCAGTCGCTGCTCTCCGCCTCGATGCCGAGCTTGTCCTTCCACTTCGGATCGGTCAGGTCGCCATAAGTCTTGGGCAGATCGGCTTTGTTCACCGCGCCGGTGTTATACGCAGCGACAAACACATTATAGCGCGTGCCGATCCATTCGTGGTGCGGGCGGATCGCTTCCGGCTTGAGGTCGGCGAAAGCCGGCGAGAGAACCGGCTGCAATAGCTGCTCGCGCTGCAATGACTCCATCGTAATGGCGCCGGTTTCGATTGCGTCGACGGCAAAGCGGCCACCGCGGGCTTCGAGTACGGCGCGTTGCAGGATATCGTTGGCGCTCCCGCGCCATGGGTTCAGTACTAAACCATATTTCTTCTGAAATGCCGCGCTCAGCGCAGCCTCGTCGTTGACGGTCTCCGAGGTATACAGGTTGACCTCGCCCTCTCTCTTGGCGCCGGCGATCAGGCGTGCTGTGCGATCCGGGCCGGAATAGGTGGCGATTTCGGCGAGTGTTGAGGAGCCTGACTGCGCCCCGGCGGGCGGAGCAGCAAATGGACCGGCGAGCAGCGAGACGATAACGGCGGACATCCGTACAATGGCACGCGGCGAATAACGCTCGGACATCGCTTCTCTCGTCAGTCGTCTTTTTGATCGTGCCGCCTTTGGCTGATCTCAAGCGACACGAGCCGGGCCAGCAGGGTTGCAGGGAACAGCTGCCCGATCATTGCTTCCAGATTGGTGAGATTGCGTGCAATCGGATATAGCGGCCGGATATCGCCGAAATTTGCCGTGGTCAGCGAGCCGAAGCTGAAATAGAGCAACGCCGCGCCAGAGCCGTGCTGCGAACCGGTTTTCGGCAAGCCAACGAAGGCATCAGCGACGACATGGTCGATCAGCTGATAGGCGATGAAGAAGAGGAGTCCGAAATTCAAATAGAGCACTATGGCGCCCTGGACGCGGTGCCAGGTCACGCGCCCCGGGCCAAATACCGCCCTGGCGATCACCACACTTAGCGTGCCGATGCCGAGCAGGCGCCCGCCCGCGCTCAACCATTCGGTGAATATGGATGGATATTCGGCATGAGCGATGATGCCGACCGAACTGGTGATCACCGAAACCGCCACAACCGCCGCTGCAAAATGGCTGTGCGAGGTTACGACCAGCGTCGCCAGAACGAACAGGATGAACATGGCCGGCAGGACGAAATCCGGCAGCCAGCCTATGTCGGCAAGCGGCGTGACGACGAACAGGAACGAGCCTTCGATGAAAAGCAGAGCGGTGAGGCCGGGCTCGCGCGTCCGCACCTGCCATTTGATGAAGTGGTGGTAGTGTCGGCTGAGGTGGTGCACGGTCGACTTCATCCGGGTCCGCTCGTTTGACACTGTCTCCACCGGGCGTCTCTACCTTTTTGTCCATCACAGTTCCAGCGTCGCTGCAACCGGTACGTGGTCGGATGGCCGCGTCCATCCGCGTGAATCCTTGTGAACCTTGACGGCAGACACGCGGTCACCGAGCGCCGGCGAGACCCAGATATGATCAAGCCGGCGCCCTTTGTCGGCCTTGGCCCAGTCGGGCGAGCGGTAGCTCCACCACGTGAACAGCTTGGCCGGCTCCGGGACGAAGCTGCGCACGGCGTCAACCCAGCCGCCGGCGGCTTGCAGGCGAATGAGTTTTTCGCATTCGATCGGTGTGTGCGAAACCACGCCCAACAACTGTTTATGGTTCCAAACGTCACACTCGAGCGGCGCAACATTGAGGTCGCCGACCACGATGCTGCGGGCTGACTGCGCCGGCCGCAGCGTTGCGCTGCCATGCATCTCGTCGAGGAAGGCGAGTTTATGGGCAAACTTGTCGTTGATCGCGGGATCCGGGATGTCGCCTCCCGCCGGCACATAGAAATTATGCAGTGTCACCGGTTCCTTCAGGCCGGCGCGCTCACCGAGCACGATGGAGACGTGGCGGCAATCGCGCTTGCCGCAAAATATCTCAATCCCGCTGGACTCGAACGGCACGCGCGAGAGCACGACGACGCCGTGATAACCCTTCTGTCCATTCAGCGCGATGTTCTCGAAGCCGAGCCGCTTGAATTGCTTGCGCGGAAAGGCGTCGTCCGGGCACTTCGTTTCCTGAAGGCACAGAATATCCGGCCGGACCGCCTTGATGAACTTTGCCACCAGATCGATGCGAAACCGCACCGAATTGATGTTCCAGGTTGCGAGCGTGAGCTTCACTGGGATAGCAGATCAGCTGCCAGAGATCGGCAATAATTAAGGACCGGGGAGGCGAAACGCCATCGGGATCCATAATCCCCGGCGCTCGATCCACTAAAATCCTGCGTTACTGATTACTGATGCTCGGATTGCGCGTGTAGTTGATGACGAACAGGTTCGGGTCGGGCTTTTTCGCCGTATCGAGATTATAGACCGAGACCGTCGTGTCCAACCCTTGCGGATCGGTGACGGTCCATTGCTTCAGCGCCACGGTCTTCGCGTCGAACATGACCATCAGGCGACTGGTGCCGACCATGACCTGCTTCTCTTCGATCACGACAGTGATGAACTTGTCGTCGGAGGAAACACTGACGACGTCGGTGTCCCGAATGAGATTGATGTGATCGGCGAGCAGGTAGCGCAGAGGCGTCTGCGAAAGCGGCCACAGATCCTGCGTGAGCAGATCACGGTTGCGCACCGCCACCGACGATCCGTCGGCGATGACTTCGGTTGGACTCGGCGGGTTATACTCGAAGCGGACCTTGCCGGGTTTCTGGATATAGAAGGTGCCCTCGGTACGGCTGCCGTCCGGCGCGATCTGCACGAAATTGCCGACCAGTGTCTGCATGTTCGAGAGGTATTTGCTGACACGGTCAAGCAGAGCCCGCTGGGCCGGCGTGAAAGCGGTCGCCTCGTCGGATTTGGAGGGTCCCCCGAAGGGCAACGAAAACGGAAAGAAGCCGTGGCCTGAGCTTGACGCCGCTGGCGCCGAATCGCCCTGCGGGGGCGGCACCGACAGGGGAGGCGTGGGCGCTTCGCCGCTCTTCGGCTGCGGCGCCGGAACCGGCAGTGGCACGCTTTCAGCTAACGCCGGCGCAGCGGCCAGCGAACCGCAAATCGCCGCCGCGAGAATGAGTGTTAAGCGCCGTGACGCCATATTCCCTCTCCCCGTCCCCACATTCCGGGGCGCCATAAGCGGAGCCGGAACTGTGGGAAGATGACGCCCCCATTGCTACTCGCCTGTCGCTACCCGCCCGTTATGGCGAATTCGCGACTGTATCACTTGCCGCCAATGCGTGCCGATTCTCAATAGGGCTCCTCGCCGGCGGCCTCGACAAGGATTTCGCGTTTACCGGCATGATTGGGCTGCCCGACGACGCCCTCCTTCTCCATGCGCTCCATGAGGGAAGCCGCCCGATTGTAGCCAATCTGCAGCCGGCGCTGGATGTAGCTGGTCGAGGCTTTGCGGTCGCGGGTGACGACCTGCACGGCCTGCTGATAGAGGTCGGCACCCTCCGCTTCGCTCGCCATGCCCATCGCCGTGCCGTCAAAGACGGCTGGGCCGTCGCCCTCCTCGGGTTCCTCGGCAGTGACGGCTTCGAGATATTGCGGCACGCCCTGCGCCTTCAGGTGGCGCACGACCTTCTCGACTTCCTCGTCGGAGACGAAGGGCCCATGCACGCGGCTGATACGGCCGCCGCCCGCCATGTAGAGCATATCGCCCTGCCCGAGCAGTTGCTCGGCGCCCTGCTCGCCCAGAATGGTGCGGCTGTCGATCTTGGAAGTGACCTGAAATGAGATGCGGGTCGGGAAATTCGCCTTGATGGTGCCGGTGATGACGTCGACCGACGGCCGCTGCGTGGCCAGGACGACGTGGAGACCCGCGGCGCGGGCCATCTGCGCCAGCCGCTGCACCGCGCCTTCGATATCCTTGCCGGCAACCATCATCAGGTCGGCCATCTCATCGACGATGACGACGATATACGGAAGCGGTTCGAGATCGAGCTCTTCGTTCTCGTAGATCGCTTCGCCGCTTTCCTTGTCGTAGCCGGTATGGACGGTGCGGTTGAGCTTCTCGCCCTTCTTGTTCGCGTCGGCGACGCGTGCGTTGTAGCCGTCGATGTTGCGCACACCGAGCTTCGACATTTTCTTGTAGCGCTGCTCCATCTCGCGCACCGCCCATTTGAGCGCTACCACCGCTTTCTTCGGATCGGTGACGACCGGCGTGAGCAGGTGCGGAATGCCGTCATAGACCGACAATTCGAGCATTTTCGGATCGACCATGATGAGCCGGCACTGGTCCGGATGCAGCCGGTAGACCAGGCTCAGGATCATGGTGTTGATGGCGACCGATTTGCCCGAACCGGTGGTGCCGGCAATGAGCAGATGCGGCATGCGGGCGAGATCGACCAGAACCGATTCGCCGCCGATCGACTTGCCAAGGCAAAGCGGCAGCCGCGCCTCGGAATCCGCATAGTCGCGCGATGCCAGGAGTTCGCGCAGGTAAACCTTTTCGCGGTGCGGGTTCGGCAACTCGATGCCGATGGCGTTGCGTCCCGACACTACGGCGACACGGGCCGACAGCGCGCTCATCGAGCGGGCGATGTCGTCGGCGAGGCTGATCACGCGCGACGATTTAATTCCCGGCGCGGGCTCTAGCTCATAAAGCGTCACCACCGGGCCGGGCCGCGCATTGATGATTTCGCCGCGCACACCGAAATCGCCAAGCACGCCTTCAAGCGCCGCGCCATTCTCACGGATCGTTTCGGCGCTCACCGTGGTGCGCTCGCCGGCGCGCGGCGCACTCAAAAGATTGAGCGACGGCAGGGCGTAACCGTCAGCGCCACGCCGCATCGGTTTGGGCGCCGGCGCCGGTCGCGGCTTCTTCGCCGCGGCGACCGGCATCTCGTCGGCATCCTCCTCGTCGTCCGGCTCGGTGGCGCGCGGCTGCGTAGGCCTGCCGAAATGCGGTTCGATGCGCTGGTGCGACAGCGCGGCTTGTGGCGAGGCGGCGGAAGAGCGTCCGCGGAACAAGAGCGCGATGCGCGCTCGCAGGCTCAAGAGCTCATGGGCCAGAAAGCCGAGCGAAATCCAGGCTCGATCGTTGCCGTCTTCGTCCTCGGTTTCCTCGTCTTCTTCCTCTTCTTCTTCTTCCTCCTCCTCGCCATGCCACACAAGGCCCGCCGCCACGGCGAATGTGAACAGGGCGGCCGTGCCAAGCACAATTCCGGTGATGAAACGGTGGGTGACCGACAGCGGCGAATGCAGCAACACCGCCGGCAGTCGCAGGATGGCGTCGCCGATGACGCCGCCGAGTCCAGACGGCAGCGGCCAATGCGTGCTACGCGGCAGGCACGAGGCAAAAGCCGCGCTCAAAACGGCGCCAACGAGCCAGACAAAAATGCGCAGCCGCCCACGGCTGAGCGCACGATGGCCGAGCAGGCGATAGCCCCACACGGCGATCGGCAGCAGCAGAGCCAGCGCGCCCAGGCCGAACAGCTGCATCAGCAAGTCGGCGATGATGGCACCGGGTTTGCCGAGCAGATTATGGACCGGTGCGTCGGTGGCGTGGCTGAGCGAAGGGTCTTGCACCGACCAGGTGGCGAGCGCCAGCGCCGCCACCATGGCGAGGCTGATCAACGCCAGGCCACTAGCCTCGCGCAGCCGTCGCTGCAGCACAGCGCCGAGCTGTGCGGACACAAATGTCAGTCCATCAATCCCGCGGTCGATCAGCGACATCGTCTTTGCCCAATTCGATCAGCGCCGTCGTTGTTTCGCCGCCCCTGCCATTGGGCCGCGCGACTGCGCGCAGGTTTGTTGGCCCGCAATGACGAGACGTTGGCGGATGATGTTCTCCGAAACTGGTGCATCAACTGCTAACCCAGCACCGCGACGAGGCGGTGCAGTGCCTCGGCGGTGATCTCCATGTTCTGCACCATGGCGACACGGATATAGTTTTCACCCGGGTTGCTGCCGTCCGCCTGCTCACGCGCAAGGTACCGACCCGGCACGACGCGCAGTCCGGCCTCGCGCCACAGCTTCAGCGTTGCCGCTTCGCTGCCGCCCGCGGCCGTCACGTCCAGCCACAGAAAAAATCCACCGGCCGGACGACGATAGCCGTAGCGATCGCCGATGATCTGATCGGCGAGGTCGAATTTCTCCCGGTAGAGCCGCCGGTTTTCCGCCACATGGGTCTCGTCCCCGTAGGCGGCGACGGCCACATGTTGCATCGGCGTCGGCACCTGCGGCGCGGCGACGTTGCGCAGCTCAAGGTACGAGGACAGGAACTTGCGGTCGCCAGCCGCGAAGCCGACGCGCAGGCCCGGCAGGCTCGATCGCTTCGACAGCGAATGGAAGACAACAACGTTGGCAAAGTCCGAGCCGGCTGCTTCCAGCATGCCGGGTGGCGCGTATTCGCTGTAGATTTCGCAATAACATTCGTCGGCGAAGATCAAAAAGCCGAAGCGCCGCGCCAGCGCGATCAACCGGGTGAGATAGGCCTTTTCCGCGACCGCGCCCTGCGGATTGGCGGGTGAGGCGATATAGAGCGCCACGGTCCGCGCCAGAAGCTCGTCGGACAGTGCATCGAGGTCGGGCAGGAAATCGGTCTCTCGCGTCGTCGGGAGATAGACCGGTTCGCAATCGGCCGCGATCGCGCCCGCCGCGTAGGCCGCATAAAATGGGTTGGGTATGAGCACGACCGGGCGGCTGGCGCGAGGCGGGACCCAGTTCTTGGCGGCAAGCGCCGCCAGAAACAGGCCTTCGCGCGTGCCGTTGAGCACCAGCACTTCAGTCGCCGGATCGACCGGACGATCGAGCGTGTAACGCCGGTTGAGCCAGTTGGCGACAGCGTCGGCGAATTCATCGATACCCTTGTTCAGCGGATAGCGGCCGAATTCAGTGACGTGGGCGGCCAGAATCGGTCCGACGAACAGCGGAATCGGGTGCTGCGGCTCGCCGACTGCGAGGCTGATCGCGGACTGGCCCGGCTGGACGCCGTCGAGCAGTTCGCGCAGCCGCACGAAGGGCGAGCGCGAGCCGGTCGCGCGGACGGGCGGAGAGGGGACTTCGGAGGTCATCCTGTACATCATCAGCAGCGGGGCCGCCCGCCGGATCACTGATCCGACACCATAGGAGCGGCGAGGTTAAGACGCGATTAACCATTGGGCGACCAAGCGCTGGAGGGCAAGACTAGCCCCCTGGTTGGCTGTCCTACGCCGGTCCGGGTTGCCGGGTCACAAAGCCCGTCATCGGCCGCGAAGGTCTGCGCGGGCCTCTGGCCCCTCGTGAGGGTGGGGTCAAAACTCTTCCAAGAGGCGGCCGAGACCAGGAATTTTGTCCATGATCTTGTTCTGCCGCAGCGCGTGCCAGTAGGTCGCGGTGTTGATCGCAATCACCGGCTTGCCGAGCCAGAGCTCGGCCGCGGCGGCAAGGCGAACCATGCTGAGGTTGGTGCCAACCTGCAGAATGGCGTCAACATCGCGGCCATTGCCGTTGAGCTCGCTCAGCCGGCCGCGCAGGTCATCGGGCGTGACTTCGGCGATCGCCGTCCAGCTTCTACATTCAAGATAGATGTCGCGCACCACTTCGAAACCCGAATCTGTGAAGTAGCGGCGTACCTGTTCGTTGGCGACCGGATAATACGGCGAAAGGAACGCGATCCGCTTGACGCTGCCGTAGGCTTTGAGCGCGGCGGTGCAGGAATGCGAGCCGATGGAAATACCGACGCCGGCCTCGGTCTCGACCTTTTTTTGGAACGCGTCGGCTCCCGCGGCGCCGCCATAGAAGGTCACCGCCGACATGCCCATCACCAGATAATCCGGCTCGCAGGTCATGACGTTGCGTACGGCATCGAGCACGTTCTCGCCGATCAGTTGAGTGCCCGCCATGAAGGTGTCGTTGCTGACGGCCTTGGCGTTCGGCGTGAAGATGCCGCGATAATGATTGGTGACGCCGATCGGCCGCATCGTTTCGAAATCGGGCTGCACGATCGTGTTGGTGGAAGGGCCGATGACGCCGAATTTGCGCCGCCAACCAAGTACGTCTCGTCCCATGCTCAGACTGCCTCGACACTTCACATCAGGGGACGTGCAATGTGCGAGGCCGCGCCGGACGCGTCAAGTTCGGCGGCCGCGCGCTATGCGGGAAACGCCTGTCAATGCTGGCTGAATGTGTTATCGACGGAACGCACTCAATTTCTGGAAGGATATTTGCCCCGGATGGCACAAGTGCATGACCGCGTCGTCGTCATTGGTGCGGGTCCCGTCGGCCTCACCGCGGCGCTCGGGCTGGCGCGGCGCAATATTCCGGTGACGCTGCTCACCAGCGAGGCTGCGCCGGTCATGGAATTGCGCGGCTCGACCTTCCATCCTCCGACACTCGATCTGCTGGACGAATTCGGCATTGTGCCGCGCATGATCGAGATCGGTCTCAAGGCACCGACCTGGCAGTTCCGCGATCGCGAAATTGGCCCGGTCGCCACCTTCGACCTGTCGCTGCTTGCCGGCGACACCAATCATCCGTACCGCGTGCAGTGCGAACAATGGAAGCTGATGCGGCTTCTTGAAGAGCAGTTGCACAAGATTCCCGGGCACGACATCCGCTACGGCCATGACGTCGTGTCGATGCGCCAGGACGCCAATTCCGTCACCGTGGTCGCCAACACCAACGGCGATGAAGTGTCTGTCGCCGGCCGCTATCTGATCGCCGCCGACGGCGCCCACAGCGCGGTGCGCCGCGCAGCCGGCATCGAGTTCGAGGGGTTTACCTATCCGGAATTGTTTCTGATCGCTTCGACCGACTTTCCGTTCGAGAACACGCTGAGCGATATCGCTTACGTCAATTACATCGCCGATCCGTACGAGTGGCTGGTGCTGCTGCGCGTGCCGGACCTGTGGCGGGTGCTGGTGCCGGCGCCGGAAAATTCAGATCGCAACGCACTCCTGTCCGACGAGTCGCTGCAAGGAGTATTGCAACGTGTGGTCCGGCGTGATCAGGATTACACCATCGCTCACCGCTCGCTCTATCACGTGCATCAGAAAGTGGCGAAGAACTTCCGCAACGGTCGGGTACTGCTCGCCGGCGACGCCGCCCACATCAACAATCCGCTCGGCGGCATGGGGATGAATGGCGGCATGCAGGATGCCTTCAACCTGGTCGGGAAGTTCGCCGACATCTGGGCCGGCGGCGACGAGCGTCAGCTCGACCGCTATGACCGGCAGCGCCGTACCGTTGCGGTGGAAGCGGTGCAACAGCAGACCCACCGAAATCAGCAGGTGATTCGCGAACGCGATTCGGCGACGCGCCAAAAAGCGCTCGACGAACTGCGCCGCACGGCGGCCGACAAAGTGGCGGCGCGGGCCTATATGCTGAAGTCGTCGATGATCGCCAGCATGCGCCACGCAGCCGAAATTCAATGACTTCCATCAGCGAGGCACGCAGATGAAAACCGATGACATCGCCCTTTATCGCGCACAGAGTTTTGGCGGCAAGGTCGGCATCGGGTCGCGGCCGGCGCTGTGCATCGTCGATTTCGTCAACGGCTTCATCGATTCAAAAGTGTTCGGCGGCGGCAATATCGCCGAGGCGGTCGCCAACACTGTCGGTCTATTGGCGGCAACTCGCCGCCGCGGTCTGCCGGTGGCGTTTACGCGCGTGGTTTATGTCGAGGACGGCCGCGACCACGGCGCTTTCGTCCGCAAGGTCCCGGCGCTGGCGAAGCTGACCGAGCACGCGCCGAACGGCCAGATTGTCCCGGAGCTTGCGCCGCGGCCCGGTGAACTGATCCTGCGCAAGACGCAACCGTCGGCGTTCTTCGGCACCGGATACGTTGAGAGGCTCCGGCTGGCAGGTGTCGACACTGTCATCGTTGCCGGCTGCACCACATCTGGATGCGTTCGCGCGACAGTGGTCGACGCCATGAGCCATGACTTCCGCACTATCGTGGCACGCGACTGCGTCGGAGATCGCTCGCTCGGCGCGCATGAGGCCAATCTGTTCGACATGGAACAGAAATACGCTGACCTGATGGACTCGCAGGAGATCGTCGCTGCACTGCCCGCCGAGGTTGCTGTCGTCTGAGACCCTTTTATTCGTTCGTCTTGTAACGCGTCTCGCGCTCCCAATAATCCGGAAAGCCGACGATCTTCTGCAATTCGAGAAATGAAATGCTGGGCGGCAAATTCGTGCCGGCGTCCGGCGCCCGCAGCGCGGCCAACGTGGACTGCATTGCCGCGATCGCCGACGTCATCAGCGCGACCGGATAAAGCCCGAGCTTGTAGCCGACGTCCTGTAAACCCTTCGGCTGCAAGATCGGCGTCTTGCCGCCGGGCACCATGTTCGCCATGCAGGGCTTCGTCATCGCCTGGCAGAACCGGCGCATCTCATCCTCGGTCTCGGGCGCTTCGAGAAAGATGATGTCGGCGCCCTCCGCCTCGAAATCGCGGCAGCGACTGAGCGCCTCGTCGAAGCCGTGCACGGCGCGCGCATCGGTCCGCGCCAGAATCAGAATATCGGTGTCGCGCGCGGCGTCGACCGCGGCGCGGATCTTCATGCGCGCCTCGTCGCGCGAGATCACCAGCTTGCCGCGGGTGTGGCCGCATTTCTTCGGGCTGACCTGATCCTCGATCATCACCGCGGCCGCGCCGGCGCGGGCGTATTCGACGACCGTGCGCTGCACGTTGAGCGCGTTGCCATATCCGGTATCGCCGTCCGCGATCAGCGGCACCTTGCCGGCCGCTCCGGCGCAGTTGCGCGCGCTATCGAGCATTTCGGCAAACGAGATCAGGCCGGTGTCGGGCAGGCCGAGCCGCGCCGCTGACACGGCGAAGCCGCTCATGAACGTGACTTTGAAGCCCGCGTCGGCCACGAGCTTTGCCGAGAGCGCGTCGTAGCAGCCCGGCATGACCTCGACATTCGGAGTGGCGAGGATGTCTCGCAAGCGTTGGGCGGGCGTCATGGGGTGTCTCTTCACTGATGTGATGGCAGGGCGCCATAGATACGCTGCCGGCGCCACCGCGAAAACCCTGCGATCTATTGCGGCTTAATCCCTGCCGCTTTGATGCCCGCAGCAAAAGCTTCGGTATCGTGCCGGAACACCGCCTCGTTCTGCTCCTTTGTCAGGCCGCCCGGAACGATGCCGAGCTTGATCAGCCGTTGCGACGTCTCGGGTTTCTTGACGAAAGCCGTCACCTCGGCGCGGATCGTGTCGATGATCGAGTTCGGGCGTTTGCGCCGGCGCCAAAAATCCGTTCCAGGACGAAAATTCGAATCCCGGCAGCGTCTCGGCGACGGTCGGAATATCGGGGGCCGCTGGAATCCGCTGCGCGGTGCCGACCGCGATCAGCCGGATCTTGTCGCTGTCGCGATATGGCAGCAGCGAAGAGGAATTGCCGAAATAGAGATCGACATTGCCGGCAAGGAGATCGGAAATCGCTCCGGGCTCGCTGCGCGCCGGCACCATGACGATGTTGACGCCCGCACGGGCGAACAGCAGCGCCGGCGCCAGTTGGCTTATGTTTTGCGTACCGGCCACGCTGAAATTGAGCCTGCCCGGATTGGCCTTCGCGTAAGCCAGGAATTCTGGCAGCGTCTTCGCCGGCAAGCTGCGCTTGATGGCGATCATCTGCGTGCCGGTGCCGACATTGGTGATCGGCACGAGTTCTTTCGCCGGATCGAAGTCGAGTTTCTGCACCTGCGGCGTCAGCGTGACCATCGACGAGGCTGCGAATTCCAGCGTGTAGCCGTCCGGGCTCGCGGTCGCCACCGCGCGGGTACCGAGCGCGCCCCCGGCGCTCGGTCGGTTCTCGACCACGAAGGTCTGCCCGAACTTGGCCGACAGGTCCTGGGAGGCGAGGCGCGCCATCATGTCGGTATTGCCGCCGGCGCCAAACGGCACGATGACGGTTACCTGCCGGTTCGGCCAATCGGCCGCTGCTGCCAAATTGGGAAGGGCTGTCAGCGCGTAAAGGGCAACGCACGTGAGTAATATTTTGGATCGGTGCCTCATTATTCTTCCTGTTCGCGGTTTTGCTGCCGGCGAATGCCCGCTTGAGCTACTGGATGCTATCAGGCGGGAACAACGAGACAAGACGACAAAAACCGCAATAGGCGGCGCCTTCCAGGGCAACGAGAACATCAAGCAAGGCTGAGGTCGCTTCGTGGCTCAACCGATGCGAGATCTACAAGTCCTCCGTTCAACAACCGCCTGTATCGCCGCCATCGGTCTCGTCAGGTCTCGCTCGCGTTGCCATCGATCTGCGGCAAAGGTGGGATACGCCGTGCTGGAGCGTTCATGCAAGGCGACGTGCGGCCGACATCTTGACCTTATTTCGCCTCGAATATGCCGGGCGACTCAGGTGACGGTCCGGTCGGGGATTTTACGAAATTCAAGGAGAGAGACTCGCTCCTGGCTAGTAAAAGTAAAGGGGATTCGGCCGATGGGAAAAGCTCTCCCAAAAAGCGCTATTAGCAGCAGAAAGATCAAGCCTGAGCCATTCCGACGGTACATTGAGAAACCGGACATCCAGGCGCTGGAAGCAGAAAATGCCAGGCTTCGGGAGCTTGTAACTCAGCTCTCCGAGATCGTTATCAAAAACATCGTTGACAATATCGAGGATGGTTGAGCGTCCGCCGTCCGCGAGCGAAAGCAGAGGCGGGCCCGGCAGTCTCAGCTCAGCAATCGCCGGATCGCCGCCGCCCATCCTGAAAGTTTGCGCTCGCGCCTTGCGGCGTCCATCTGCGGCGCGAAGCGGCGCTCAAGATGCCATTGCGCCGCGAAGCGATCGGGCTCGGGAAAGAAACCGCAATGCAACCCGGCGAGATAAGCGGCGCCGAGCGAAGTTGTTTCTCTGATCTGCGGCCGATCGACGATGCAGCAGGTCAAGTCCGCGAGGCGCTGCATGGTCCAGTCGGAGTTCGCCATGCCGCCGTCGACGCGCAGGATTTTCAGCGCGTCGCGGGCTTGCGGCCAGTCGGCTCGCATCGCGGTGACGAGATCGGCGGTCTGGAAAGCGACGCTGTCGAGCGCGGCCTGCGCGAGTTCGGCCGGGCCGGTGCCGCGCGTCAGTCCGAACAGCGCGCCGCGCACCTCCGGCCGCCAATAAGGTGCGCCGAGACCGACGAAGGCCGGCACCAGAATGACGTCTTGGGTCGGGTCTGCGGCGGCGGCCAGCGCGCCGGTCGCATCCGCGCTGGCGACGATTTGCAGGTTGTCGCGTAGCCATTGCACTGCGGCGCCGGCGACGAAGATCGAGCCTTCCAGCGCATAGGTGCGTTCGCCGCCGAGCTGATAAGCGATCGTGGTCAGGAGCTTATTGTTGGAGACGACGGGCGTCGGGCCGGTATTGAGCACCGCGAAACATCCGGTGCCGTAAGTCGATTTGACCATGCCTGGCGTGAAACAGGCCTGGCCGATCAAAGCCGCCTGCTGGTCGCCGGCGATTCCGCAGATCGGAATCGGTCCGCCGAATAGCGCCGGCTCGGTTACGCCGAAGGCGGCGGATAAATCGCGCACCTCAGGCAGGACGCTCTTCGGCACGTCAAGCACCGCCAAGAGTTCGTCATCCCAGCGGCCGTGGTGTATATCAAACAGCAGCGTGCGCGACGCATTGGTAGCGTCGGTTGCGTGCACTTTGCCGCCGGTGAGTCGCCACAAGAGGTACGTATCGACGGTGCCGAAGGCCAGTTCGCCGCGTGCGGCTCGCGCGCGTGCATCCGGCACATGACCGAGCAGCCACGCCAGTTTGGTGCCGGAGAAATATGGATCGAGCAGAAGCCCGGTCCTGGCGGTGAAGGCCGGTTCGTGGCCGGCATCGCGTAGCCGCGCGCAAGCATCGGCGGTGCGCCGATCCTGCCAGACGATGGCGCGATGCAGCGGCAGACCGGTGGCGCGGTCCCAGATCAGCGTGGTCTCGCGCTGATTGGTGATGCCGACAGCGGCGACGTCGCTCGCCGTGGCGCCGACCTTGCGCAGCGCTTCGCGGCAGGTCGCGACCGTGGTCGACCACAGATCGTCGGGGTCGTGTTCGACTTCGCCGTCGGCCGGAAAGTACTGCGGAAATTCCTGCTGCGCCGTCGCGGCGATCGACATGTCGGCGCCGAACAGAATGGCCCGGGTCGATGTCGTGCCCTGATCGATCGCGAGCACGAAGGATGTCACCTGCTCCTCCCGGTGGCCGCCAACCATAAAACGAATCTGCCGCGGATTTTACTCCGCGGCAGAGCAGCTAATCTACGACCTGCGCCGATCAGCAATCAGCTGAAGGCCCCGGGGAACACCTGTACGACCTGGCCGGTCGCCACGTTCACGAGGAGCAGGTCCGGACCGTACTCAATGTATTGATAGCCTGGATCGGGCGGCGGCAGGCCCATCTCGGCCCAGCCGGTGTAGTAGTAGGTCGGCCGTTGCCAGAACAGCGGCGGCAGGACTGCACCGACCCCCCACGTCCGGTACGCATAGCCCGGAGGATAGGTCCAGGGGTGCGGGTAGTGCACGTCATGCCAGGCGAACGGATGGCCGTGAAACACGAATGGGCTACGCGGGCCGCCGTGGCCGATCACAACAGCAGGGCCGTGACCATGAACAATGGGTGCGTGGACGACGGGGCCGTGGACGACCGGACCATGGCCCATCGGCGCTGGATGAACCATCGCGCGCGGAGCCGGATGGACTGGATGGACAGCCCGTTGGGCGGGCTTGCCTTTGCCATGTTCGCCGCCGGCCGGCTGGGCGAGGGCCATTGTGGGCAAGGCAAGCGCAACGAGCGCTACGAAGGTGGTCACCCGTAGCATGGCAGCTCCTTTTAATTTGGGTGATTCGGCAGTTCTAATAGACGTTTCAGACTAGCAAATTGGGGCGGCAGTGTAATCCGCTGCCGCGAACATAGTTCCATCACGCCACCGTGGCCGCAACATGGCCTACATAGAATTAATGTTTCGGGGCGCGGCTCGGCGGAGGAATCCCAAGGCGACTACTGCAGCGCTTCGCCGTGCTGAGTCACGTCGAGGCCTTCCATCTCGCTCTGCCGGTCGACGCGCAAGTCAATGAAGACCGAGACTGCCTTGAACAATAAGAAGCTAGCGAGAGCGGACCATGCCAGCGTGACAACGATGCCATAGAGCTGGATGAGCACCTGCATTGGGTGGCCCTCCAGAAGCCCTGAGACATTGCCGACCGAGCGGGTAGCAAACACGCCGACCAGCAGCGTGCCCGTGGCCCCGCCGATACCATGAACGCCGAACACGTCGAGCGAGTCGTCGTAGCCGCAGGCGAGCTTGAGCCAGGTGCAGGCGTAAAAGCAGACGACGCCGGCAGCGAGTCCGATGATGAGGCCGTGCCATGGCAACACGAATCCTGAGGCCGGCGTGATGGTGCCGAGGCCGGCCACCGCGCCGGAGATCATGCCCAGCACCGATGGCTTGCCGCGCACCCACCATTCCAGTGCCATCCAGGTCAGCGCTCCCATCGACGCCGCGAGATGCGTGGCCGTGATGGCAAACACCGCACGCGAATTGGCGGCGAGCGCCGAACCGCCATTGAAGCCGAACCAGCCGACCCACAGCAAACCCGTGCCGATCACCGCAAGCGACAGATCGTAGGGCGCGAAATTGTCGGCGCCGTAACCGCGGCGCGCGCCAAGCAGATAGGCGCCGACCAGGCCGGCGACGCCTGCATTGAGGTGAACGACTGTGCCGCCGGCGAAATCAAGCACGCCCGCCTTTTGCAGAAAGCCGCCGCCCCAGACCCAGTGGGCGAGCGGCACGTAAACAATCAAAAGCCAGAGCGCCGAGAACCACAGGAACGCCGAGAAGCGCATGCGGTCGGCGACCGAGCCGGCGACCAGGGCCACCGTGATGACGGCAAACGTCATCTGATAAATGAAGAACAGCGCCTCGGGGATGGTGGGCGCCAGCGGGCTGATCGTGTCGAGGCCTATGCCGCGCATCAAAACGCGGTTCAGCGTGCCGAGAACAGGTCCGGCGCCCGTGAAGGTGAGCGAGTAGCCGATCGCCATCCATAGGACGGAACACAGCGCCGTCGCGGCGAATGTCTGCGCCATCGTGGCGAGCACGTTCTTCTTGCGCACCATGCCGGAGTAGAACAGCGCCAGACCGGGAACTGACATCATCAGGACGAGCGCGGTCGCGACGATCATCCAGGCCGTATCGGCGGCATCGATCTTGCTGGCCGATTGGGTCACGGATTGTGCCATGGCTGGCGCCGCGGTGACGGTGATTGCGGCGGCCGCGGTCATGCCACGAGCGAAGGTTGCCACCCTCATCTGAATTTCCCCCCAGTGAGATTTTCTTATCTGGTTTCGTTGGAGCGTGATCTTTTCGAAAAACCGGTGTCCACTTTCCGCGATCGCACTCAAAGCGCGTCCGCGTCGGTTTCGCCGGTGCGGATCCGCAGCGCCTGCTCGATCGGCATCACGAAAATCTTGCCGTCGCCGATCTGGCCGGTCTTTGCGGCGGTACTGATCGCCTCGACCACCCGCTCGACGTCGCCATCGGCGACCGCGATTTCGAGCCGGACTTTCGGCAGGAAATTCACGACGTATTCGGCACCGCGATAGATCTCGGTGTGCCCCTTCTGCCGGCCGTAACCTTTGACCTCGGTGATGGTCATGCCGTGGACGCCGACCGACACCAAGGCGTCGCGCACGTCCTCGAGCTTGAACGGCTTGATGATGGCAGTGATGAGTTTCATGGATGCGCGCACTCCGCCGCGAATGGGAGTGCACACATTATCGGCAACGCCGCTCAGGTTTAAGTCATTTATTGTGCGTCGCATCCGGCGCCGACGCCTCGGCGGAAGGCAGTTGCGGTCCGAATGTGCAGGGCGCGAACAAAGTGGGTGGCGGTCAGGCCTGAGGTGGCAGCTTCGTGTCGCGTGCCACCAGCGCGCTGAAGCCGCCCCAGCCGGCCACAACCACGCTAAGGCCGACGGCCGCTATGGCGAGCGGAGCGCCGCCGTGATGCGCCGCGCCGAACGCCTGAGCGCGCGCCATGCCGATCGATACTGCCGTGGCCGCGATGACCAGAGCGATGACGAGGCCGGCGGTCGCGGCGAGTTCAATGCCAGTCCGGCGAAGGGAGAACTTCTGTTGGGTTGCGGGAGAGACGAACCCGACATCTCTCCCAGGGAGTTCGGTCATAGCTGTATCCTGAAGCGAATCAGTTGCATGCTCGCAAGATTCGCGCTGGAGGCCGGCATCGGTTCGGCCAAACTTGGGCGAAGCCATTGACAAACAAAGGCAATTTTGTGTTTTGGGTTAACGGTTGGTTAACGGCGCCGGCCGGCCGTTATTTTGGATAGACCGCGTCGGTCGGCGCGGTCCGTTAGAGCGCCGGGATCGCCGCCGTCGGAGTGAAATCCATCGTCACGTGGCGCGGCTCCGATGCGATGCGCCCGAGCCAGGCGCGGACTGCCGGAAAAGCCGCGAGATCGTAACCGCAAACATGTGCCACGTGGGTGTAGGCGTAGAGCGCGATGTCGGCGATGGTGTATCGGTCGGCCGCGAAATAGTCGCGCAGCGCCAGATGTTTCTCCATCACGCCAAGCGCGCGATGCCCTTCTTCCATCCAGTCCTCGATGGCGTGGCTCTGCAGGTCGCGCCCGCCCTTGATCAGCGTGAGCCAGAAATACGCCGCGCCGAGATTGGGTTCGAGCGAGTGTTGCTCGAAGAACATCCATTGCAGCGCGTCGGCGCGATCGATGCGGTCCTCGGGCGCCAGCGGTGTGCCGCCGGCGATGTACCACAGGATTGCGTTCGAACTCGGCGAGATAACGACCTGGCGCGACTTCCAGAAGCGGCACCTGTCCGTTCGGATTCTTCTGCAGAAACTCCGGCGTGTGACTCTCGCCTTTGAGAATATCGATCTCGACCAATTGATACGGGATGCCAAGCTGGGCGAGCGCCAGTCTCGTCTTGTAGCTATTGCCGGAACGCTGCATCGAGTAGAGCGTAAACATCGCTGCGTCCGTGTTTGAAGCCCACAATTTATAAGCGAAACCGGCCTACAAGTCGAACGCGGCGATGTCGTGGCCGCGCGCTTGCCCTGCCGTCAGCTACGGTTGAACGGCGGGAATTGAAGCCGGCGATAGCGCACATTCATGTTCGGCGCGCCGCAGCAGCAGCGTGAACGTCACCAGCATGGCCGGAACCCCGAGTGGTATCAGGGTAGCTTGTGCGATGCTGCGGGTAAGAAGCGGCACGAGCCACAGCGCTGCAAGGCAGGTCTTCTCCCATGGGCCAAACCCGCGCCGCAGGCCGTCGACGGTGAAGAATGCAATGGCCGGCGCCAACACCATCATGTCGTAGTCGAGCGAGTAGGGCGTGGCGAGGATCGCGGCGAGGCAGAGCGCGGCGCTCTTAAGCGCCGGCGCGGCGGCGCTTCGCCACAGCCGGACGATGGCGACGCCAATCGCGATGGTGAGCGCGCCTTGCAGCGCATAGGCGAGCGGGATCGAGGCGCCCCACATGCGCGCCCAGGAGAACACGCTTTGGATCTTTTGCCAGCCGGTCTGGCCTTGTTCCAACACGACGGTGCGTGAGAATTCGGTCGATGCCTTGAAGGCCGGCCAGACTTCCGGTCCGAACGCGAGCGTCGTGACAAGCGTCAGCACCGCGACAGTCGCGGCGGCGGCGGCGAACGTCCGCCAATAGCCCCCCGCGACAAGGGCCAGCGGAATCATCAGCCCGAATTGCGGCTTGTAGACCAGAAGGCCGATCAGCATACCGGCCACGATCGGCCGCCGGTCCAAAATGAGAAGCGCTCCGCCGAGCAGCGCCGCGGTGAGAAATCCGTTTTGGCCGTGGCCGATATTGATCAGTACAGCCGGGTAGGCGAGCGCGAGGAGAAGCGTCATTCCGGAGTTCGACAGTTCGACGTTTCCGCGCAACGGCCTTGAAGCAATGCCCCAGATCATCAGCAGATAAAGAAAGAGCGTACTGGCCTGCCAGATCGTCAGCGCGAGGCCATAGGGCAGCTTTGCCAGCGCACCGGCGATGAACAGAAAATACGGCGGATAGTGCCAGCCGTAGAACGGAGTCGTTTTGCCAAAGATTTCCTGCTCGCGGGCGTCCTGGCGCGGCGGATCGAAGGGAACCGCCGGCGTGCCCTCGAGCACATAGGTGCCGGCGGCGTAGACGTTCGAGAAATCCGTGCCCAGGGGGCGCCCCTGGCGGTCGACGCCGTCGTGCGCGGTCACGACCAGGAATGCAAAGCCGGCTACCGAAGCAATCAGCACGGCGGCCGCGACCAGCCTCATGCGCTCGGCGGTCAGCCAGTCGCCATTGCACAACGCCTGCCACAGCCGGGGCATCGGGGTTCCTGTCTGGAATTCGGCGTGAGTATTAGGCCAGTCCGTGCTTAACGGAGCGTTGCGGGGCGGGCCTACCGGCTGCCACGGCCAGTCGCGCAATTGCGATGTGAGCGGGGGGCGCTTTGCGCTTGCCTGCGCACGCCCGCGGCTTTAGGAAGCTCGCGCCTTACGCCTCAAAACGGGGCAAACGGAGAAGCGAAATGGCCTTCCTTGCGGACCGAACCTCGCGCGTGAAACCGTCGGCCACCATGGCCGTCACGGATAAGGCGCGCGCGCTGAAGGCCGCCGGTCGGGACGTCATCGGACTGGGCGCCGGCGAGCCCGATTTCGATACGCCCGACAACATCAAAGAGGCGGCCATCAAGGCGATCCGGGATGGCAAGGCCTCGAAATACACGGCCGTCGAGGGCATTCCCGAACTGCGGGCTGCGGTCGCGCGCAAGTTCAAGCGCGAGAACCAGCTCGATTACAAGCCGTCGCAGATCATCGTCGGTACCGGTGGCAAGCAGGTGCTGTTCAACGCGTTTCTGGCCACGCTCAATCCAGGCGATGAGGTGATCATCCCGGCGCCCTATTGGGTGAGCTATCCCGACATGGTGCTGATCGCGGGCGGTGAGCCGGTCACGGTCGAGACGCATATGGAAGACGGTTTCAAGATGAAGCCCGAGGCGTTGGAGCGCGCCATTACGCCTAGGACGAAGTGGCTCCTGTTCAATTCGCCATCAAACCCGACCGGCGCCGCCTATACGCGCGCCGAGCTGAAAGCGCTCACCGACGTGCTGCTGCGTCACCCGCATGTGTGGGTGATGAGCGACGACATGTATGAGCATCTCGTCTACGACGATTTCGTGTTCACTTCGCCCGCGCAGGTCGAACCTTCGCTTTATCCGCGCACGCTGACCATCAACGGCGTATCCAAGGCGTATTGCATGACCGGCTGGCGCATCGGATACGCGGGCGGGCCCGAGCCACTGATCAAAGCAATGGCGATGCTGCAATCGCAGTCGACCTCGAACGCGACCGCGGTGGCGCAATGGGCTTCGGTCGAGGCGCTCGAGGGTCCGCAAGACTTCATTCCGAAGCACAACCAGATCTTCAAGGAGCGGCGGGACCTCTGCGTCTCGATGCTCAACCAGGCGAACGGCATCAAATGCCCGAAGCCCGAAGGAGCGTTTTACGTCTATCCGTCGTGCGCCGGCACCATGGGCAAGACCGCACCGACCGGCAAGATGCTGAGAACCGACGAGGACTTCGTTACCGAATTGTTGGAAGCCGAAGGTGTTGCGGTAGTGCAGGGCACGCCGTTCGGCGTCGGGCCGGCGTTCCGCATCTCCTACGCCACCGCGACCAGCGCGCTGGAGGATGCCTGCACGCGCATCCAGCGCTTCTGCGGGAATTTGAAATAGCCGGCCCGGGCCGGCACTCGCCCATAAAACAAATTGGCGACGTCGCGCCAGTTCTCGCTTACAATCCCGGCTCGGGTTCGGTCATCGGGCCCGAGTGAGGGGAGAATGAATATGTTTCGGACTATGTTCGCGACGGCCTGCGTGGCTACGGCGGTGCTCGCTGCCATGCCGGCGGCGCCCGCCAGCGCACAGCCTGCCCGCATACAGATAGGCAGCCTCAATTGTTCGCTGTCCGCCAGCGTCGGCATGCTGGTCGGCTCGCAGAAGAATGTAAGCTGCATCCTGCATTCCGATAACATGCCGGACGAACCGTATCAGGGGACATTGTCGCAGAATCGGTCTCGACATCGGCGCCACTTCCGGCGGCCGGATCATCTGGGCGGTGTTCGCCACCACCAATCGCTTTTCCGGCATGCTCAACGGCAGCTATGTGGGCGCGACCGCAGAGGCATCGATAGCGTTCGGCCTCGGCGCGAACGTGCTGATCGGCGGCTCCAACAGGTCGATCGCCCTGCAGCCGTTGTCGGTCCAGGGCCAAATGGGTCTCAACTTCGGGGCCGGCATTGGCACTTTGTATCTGTGCGAGCCCGGCACACAGTGTCCCGCCCCTTGACCTGACCTGCCGGCGCCTGAAACCATAGTCCACGGCCCGCATTGAAATGACGGGTCCAGAGGCGGGAGGTGTTCATGGCCACGAACGGCAACAACGGCGGCCGCGCGGCAGGTCCCCGCGCCGTAGCGCTGGTCGGTCCATTTCAGAGCGGCAAAACCACCCTGCTCGAGGCAATCCTGGCGCGCTCCGGTGCGATCGCCCGCCAAGGCTCGATCGAGGCCGGTAACACGGTAGGTGACGGCAGCCAGGAAGCGCGCCATCACAAGATGAGCGTGGAACTGACCGCCGCCACCACGACGTTCATGGGAGATTCCTACACGTTCATTGATTGCCCCGGATCGGTCGAATTCGTTCACGACATGCGCGCGGTGCTGCCGGTGGTCGATGTCGCGGTCGTGGTCTGCGAAATGGACGAGAAAAAGATTCCGCAGTTGCAGATCATCCTGCGCGAACTGGAAGATCAGAAAATTCCGCGTATCCTGTTCCTCAACAAGATCGACAAGGCCGATGCCGGCGTCCACGACGTGCTCAAGCTGCTGCAGCCAGCATCGCGCACCAAACTGATCTTGCGGCAGATACCGACCTTCTCGGGCGAACTCATCAGCGGCTTCGTCGATCTCGCGCTGGAGCGCGCCTTTGTCTACAAAGAGCACGCCGCGTCGCAGATCGTGCCGCTCGAAGGCGAAATGGCCGATCAGGAAAAGACTGCGCGCTTCTCCATGCTGGAAACGCTGGCCGACCACGATGATCAGCTCATGGAGCAGTTGCTCGAGGACATCCAGCCGCCTCGCGACAAGATTTTCGACGACCTGACGCATGAGTTGCGCGATGGTCTTGTCTGCCCGGTGCTGCTGGGCACCGCGAGCCGCACCAATGGCGTGCTGCGGTTGTTGAAGGCGCTGCGGCACGAGTTGCCGGGCATTGTCGAGACCGCGCAACGGCTTGGCGTCAAGAACAATGGCGACGCGGTCGGTTACGTTCTCAAGACGCTCAACACCAGCCATGGCGGCCGGCTGTCGATCGTGCGCATGTTGGCTGGACAAGCCGGTGACGGCACGACATTCGTCGCGGACGATGATGAAGCCGGCCGTGTCGCCGGCGTGTTCAAGCTCGTCGGCCAGAACACGGAAAAGCGCGGTCCCGCGATGGCAGGCGAAACGGTGGCGTTCGCCAAGCTCGACAAGGCCAGGACCGGCGACACGTTGACCGCCGGCAAACAACCGCATGCGGCGATCGCCAAAGTCGCACCTTATGCGCCGGTGCTCGCCATCGCGATATCGGCCAAGGAGCGTAAGGACGACGTCAAGCTCGGCCTGGCGCTCAACAAGCTCGCCGAAGAAGATCCCTCGATAACCATCGCGCACAATCCGGAGACGCACGAAGTCGTGCTGTGGGGTCAGGGTGAAATGCACCTGCGTGTCGCCACCGAGCGGCTCGCGGATCGCTACGGCGTCGCAATCGAGCGTCGGCAGCCATCCGTCGGTTACCGCGAGACCATTCGCAAGGGCGTCCAGCAGCGCGGCCGTCATAAGAAACAGTCCGGCGGCCATGGCCAATACGGCGACGTCGTGCTCGACATCAAGCCGATGCCGCGCGGCGCCGGCTTCACGTTCGAAGACAACATCACCGGCGGCGTGGTGCCGCGCAACTATATCCCGTCGGTCGAGGAGGGCGTGATCGACGCGCTCAAACACGGGCCGCTCGGCTTTCCGGTGGTCGATCTGCATGTCGCGCTGGTCGACGGCTCCTATCACACCGTCGATTCCTCCGACATGGCGTTCCAGACCGCCGGCCGCATCGGCATTCACGAGGGCCTGCCGCAATGTCAGCCGGTGCTGCTTGAGCCGATCGATCAGGTCGAGATCGTCTGTCCGAACGAGGCCACCGCGAAGATCAACGCGCTGCTCTCGGGCCGGCGCGGCCAGATTCTCGGCTTTGACACGCGTGAAGGCTGGGAAGGCTGGGACACCGTGCGGGCGATGATGCCGGAAGCCGAGATCGGCGATCTGATCGTTGAAATACGCTCCGCCACTGCCGGCGCCGGTACCTTTACCTTCAAGTTCGACCACATGGCCGAACTGACGGGCCGCACCGCCGATCAGATCGTCTCCGCCCGCCGCGCCGCCGAGTGATTGAGCGTCGATTTTGCCCCCGGGCGAAAAGTCGACTGGCCGCCGGCAAGTTCATGGCTCGGTACGCGCCGGTCCACGGGATATTATGGTTCTTGCTTCTTCGTGACCGGTCTGGTCGCGCTGATTTCGGCGAGGAGATCCCGCCCTATCATCTTTCCCAAGAACTCCAGCTCGCTTCTTAAAACATCGGCGGCAGGCTCTCCGCATTCCTCGGTTCGTCCGCAGGAGGTGCGTATGACAAATCCGTCATAGCCGGGAATTTTGTTTGGGTCGCTGTCCTCATCGTACAATCGGATGGCGTTTGCTGAAAGCTTGATAGGTTGCAGCCAGCAGGTGAACGGTTTGTAGTACCACGGATGCTTGCCGTCTTGCTCTGCCAGGAGCTGCAGTCCGCATCGACCGTCGTCGAGCAGAAAGACGCAAGCGGTCTCATTAAAATGAGCGGGATAATTCTTCACCAACGAACGAAAGGGAAACGGCCTCGCGACCGTCTTTTTACCTGGGACCCCTTTCCATTCGGCCGTTTCGATCACCTGCTTGGGCAGATTCAGGCCCATGGCGACAAAATCGTCGCCTCTCCGGTCAGCGAGTTCCTGCACAGCTTCGCCGGTTTTGTCATCCACAGAAGCGCCGTCATAGCAGCACATTCCGCGGCAACTCACTAACGCACAGCGTTTGAGTCTTCGCTGAAACTCGCTTGGATTAATGGTCGCAGATTTGAGGTTCTTGCGGAGGGAGTCTTTGCTGGCCTGAAAGGCTGTCAAATCGTCTTCGGCAGGTTGCGAGTTATCCATGGCTTCAGGCCGCTCCAATTATCCACGGAGTCAGAGTTTAAGGTCCGAGCGTTCGCGCAACGCGGAAGCTCACGCTGTCGAAACGGCCGTCGGTTCGGTATCCCCAGCGGCTGGCTGAGCGAATGTAAGGCGCATAACTGACATAAGAACCACCCCGCACGACATGACGCGTGCAGTCGCCGCCGGCGTTCCACGCTAAACCGTCGGTAGGTGCATCTACGTAGTCATTATGCCAGCAATCTTGCGTCCACTCCCAAACGTTGCCGACCATGTCGTAAAGACCAAAAGCATTGGGGGAGAACGAGCCGACCGGGGCCGGTGTCTTGTTATCCCATCGCGTGCCGCAATCGTAGCAGTCCGAATACCCGTTACCGATATCGTTGCCCCACGGATACGCCGTCGTCGTGCCGGCGCGGGTCGCATATTCGTATTCCGCCTCGTCCAGTAATCGATAGGTCTTGCCGGTCATCTTCGAGAGCCATGCGACGTAATGTTGGGCTTCTTGCCAGGTGACTCCGATCACAGGCTGCTGGTCTCGTCCAAACCCGGAATTGCTGAGATGGGGACAATCTCCAAACGTCGTACAGGTATCCCACTGAGCGAAAGTTATTTCATACTTCGAAACTGCAAACGCCTTAGATATGGTCACGGTGTGCTGGGGCTTTTGGGTCGCGTCCGATCCCTTTTCGTCGGGCGGCGAGCCCATCGCGAAGGAGCCTACGGGAATGACGATCATTTGCGGGCACTCGCCCGAACATTCCTTGAACGAATCCTTCGGCTTCAACGATTGCTCGGCAGCACCACTGAGAACATACGGCCGCACCCGCGCATTCATGTAGGGGCGTGTGACGGTGAACCAATGCCACAGTCCGGTGATCCTTCCCTCCTGCATCCAGCCCGCTATGCCTGCCACAATGGCGAGGGCCAAAACACCGACCAGCGTGCCGAGCCGTCGTCGCCGTGCCCGCATCGCTTTCAAACTCAAGGCAATGAACTGCCGATCGGGCACGGGGATGTCGGTTTGTCTCTTGTGCAGCCAATTCGCGGCGTTGGTCGCGCCGAGGCCCATCAGAAGCGCTGCTTCCTTCGAATTCTGGGGCGTCGCCTCCCATGTCCGGCGAGCGGCTTCGAGGCCACTCCGCCAGGCGAGGAATTCGCGCTCGCCCGCGATCCACTCGCGCAGCTTATCCCAGCGGCGGAAAATCGTTTCATGCGCCACCTCGGCAAGCGCCTCGCCGGACTCGGGCGTGGCAATGACCAGAAGGCGATAGGGGTGGTCGGCGAGCTGACTCACCAGACGCCATTGCGCGTCGGTGAACTCCGATCGAGTGGCGCGGCGCCGTGCCGACTCGCCGTCCTCGCGAACGGTCGCGAGCTTCAAGGTGAGGATGCGGCGGAGTTCATCCTCCGAATGCGGATGACTGGCAATAAAAGCGTCGGCGCGTTGTACGAGCACGTGGCCTAGATCGATCGACTTTTCCGGCAGGCGCAGAACTCCGTCGCCCCGCGCGACCATGCTTTGCCACATATCATCGAGCAGATACGATAGCAGCGGGAGTGCGCCGGCGTCCTTGGTTGAATCCTCGGCCGTTCGCCTCGCTATGTTCTCAGCGAGATTTTCCGTCTCGAAGCGCGCGGACAGAAGTGAAGCCGGCCGGCTCACGACCTCACGCAACCCGTCTTCGCGCAGCGGAGGCACTTCAATCTGACGATAGACCGAATGCAGCGGCTGATCCTTCTGCAGTTCGCCCAAAAAATCAGCGCGCAGACTCATCAGCGCGCGCAGCCGCGGGTCGCTTTGGCCATCTGAAAGGATTTCCGAGAAACGGTGGCGCTGGTGCTCCTCGGACCGCAGATAAAGCTCTTCGCCCTGATCGACGTATAAGAAGAAAGCTGGCGGCCTCGGCTGGTCGAGTTCCTGGCGGCGGCGTTCGGTGGCGTCGATCAAATCGCGCAAAGTAGCTTTGCGGTCCCGCAGGAGGTCGATCCAGCCATTTTGAATTCTCACCCGCTCCGGATCGATCGCCGCAAACAGCCAAGTGTCCAAAAACGCCTCGACCAGCGCTTTGAGCGGATCGGTTCCTGGCCGCAGGGTCAAAAAACCCCACTGCCGGCTTTTTTCAAAGATTTGGGGCCACGGGCCCGGAGTTTCCACATCGGTCGGCCAGGCTTGGCGCTTCAGAGCGGCGAGGACGCCCGCCTGCGCCAACGATGACTTTCCAACTCCCGAATTCCCTACCAGCACGGGAAGCCGGTTCGCCGCGCCGGCAAGTGTCGACAGTACATCGACGGTTTCACGCTTGCGGCCAAAAAAGTAACCGCTGTCCTTCTCCTCCATCGCCGCCAAGCCACGATAGGGGCACGTATAGCGCCAGAGTTCTGCGGGCTTGTCCTCACTTCCCGCTGCGGCATCAAACAGTCGGCCGACTTCGAGCTGCGATGCCGGATCGGGCGTGACAATCCAATGATGCCGCCGCAAAAAGGGGAGACCGGGGGCGGTCTGACCCTCTAACAACATCATGATCAGCGGGTAGTCAGGAGACTTGACGCGCTTATCGAGGGCCTCGTCATATTCGTAGACTTGCCAATCGCCCAAACCATGCTCGCCGACCAACAAAACAAAGGCGGTCGATTCGGCAATTTCGCCTGCAAGCTGCGCCGACCACGAACGCCCAGCTCGCAGATGCGCAGGCGCGAAAAATACGCGCGAGGTCGGGTCCTTCCCTTCGATCGTCGCCTTGAGACGAGCCGCCAGCGGTTCGTCCGGAGTATGATAGCTAAGAAACCAGCGATGTGGCACAGCAAGTCCCCGGGGCGATAATCTGATAAGTACCCGGCTCGGGCAAGAACGGACTTTTAGCAGCGCCGCTTGCGCCCTCCAAACGAATAGAGCAGATGACAAGCGGGGAATTGTCGTTTAACGTTTCCGCTCCGCGGTCCCACCACCATTTGCGTTCAGACCATGCCAATCTGTGAAGCCGATCCCTGGCGGCTGCAATATTTCCGGCACATCCAGACCGCCGTTAACATACCGACCGAGGACCCCGACGCCTGGATGTGGTATCCGGCGCATCGCTGGGTCTATGACAAGCTCAAGGTCGCGCTCAGTCAAAATCTCGATGCCGGGCCGCATGGCACGGCCCCGCCTGGCTTTCCGGTTTTTTCCAAGCCGATCATCAATCTAAAGGGCATGGGCGCCGGCAGCAGGGTGCTGCACTCGGCGGCCGAATATGAAAAATTCTATGCTCCCGGGCACATGTGGGTGACGCTCCTGGAAGGCCGCCACGTCTCCTCCGATGTGGCTGTCGTCAACGGCGAGCCGCGCTGGTGGCGGCACGTGACCGGCAAGCCGGCCGGTGAAGGAACGTTCGATTATTGGTGGATCCACGCCGAATTTGACCAGGACATCGAAGGACATTGCGGCCAATGGATTCGGCAGCACCTGGTTGGTTACACCGGCATGCTTAATCTGGAAACGATCGGCGGCTTCATCATCGAGGCGCATCTCCGCTTCGCAGATCAGTGGCCTGATCTTTACGGCGATGGCTGGATTGATGCGCTGGTGAGGCTTTATGAAAAAGGCGATTGGCAATTTGCCGATCGCGAGAGGCGCGATGGATATAGTGTCGTGCTGTTCGGCCCTAACGGCCGAAATTACGTGCACCCGCCGGAACAATTGATCGATGAGATCAAAGCTATGGATGGTGTCACCAGCGTGCAGATCACTTTCCACGAAGACTGGACTCCGGAACGGCACTCAATGCCGCCTGGTGGCTTTCGCGTTGCCGTCATCAACTGCTTGGACCTGGCGCGCGGCAAGGACGCGCGCGGGCGACTTAAAGAATTCTTTTTGCCTGCGGCGACCGACTCGGCAAACCTGAATGGTTAGCGGCCAGCCGTTTGGACGACGTCCATGTCGCGATTGAAATGGCGAGCAAGGCGTTATTTGGACCGGCTCAACGTCGCTCAGGTATCGATGATGTGCTCCGCCCATTGCGATCTCTTAGGGCGGCGACCAATTGCTCAATGCTTTATCGCTGCGCTCGTGAAAATTCTCCACATGCCGCTAACCGCACGGCAAGCATGATCTGCCTCGACAATGCCGTATTAACGGACCGGGCGTTGTTGCTCCCTCATAACTAATACGTATCGACGATTTCGGCCCGCTATGTTGCCAGGTCTGCAAAAGCTATTCGCGACGAAAAAACAGGTCGAGCAGGCGCCGATGACCGGCAAGGTCACGCTCGCCGACGTGTTGCGACTCGATTGGTTCGATCTCTGGTATCAGCCCAAGATCGATCTGCGTGGCCGTTATCTGGTCGGCGCCGAGGCGCTGGTGCGGGCGCGGCGCCCCGACGGCAGCATGCTCAGCCCCGCCGCGTTTCTGCCCGGCGCCGCCGAGGCCGACATGCTGGCGCTGACCGAGCGCGTCATTCTCACCGCAATGCGCGACTTCGAGGATTGCGCCGCGCAGGGCGTCAGCCTGAAACTCTCTGTCAATGTTCCGGCATCGGCCTTTATCAATCTGCCGATTGCCAAGATGCTGCGCGAGGAGCGGCCGGCGGCCGAGACCTGGCCGGGCCTCATTCTCGAAGTGACCGAAGACGAAGTCATGCATGATCTCGCGATCGCGCAGGAAGTGGCCGACGAGTTACGCGCGCTGAACTGCTCGCTGGCGCTCGACGATTTCGGCGCCGGGTATTCGTCGCTCGCAAGGCTGCGGCAATTGCCGTTCAGCGAACTGAAAATCGATCGCTCCTACGTCACCAATTGCCACACCGACAAGGTCAACGGCGGCTTGTGCGAAACCATCGTCGAGCTGGCCAAGCGCTTCGACCTGAAGACTGTGGCTGAGGGCATCGAGTTGACGCACGAAGCTCACAAGCTGCAGGGTATCGGCTGCGCCATCGGCCAAGGCTATCTGTTCGCCAAGCCGATGCCGAAAGACCATTTCGTCGGCATGCTCGGCCGCCGCATGGCGGGCGCCAAGCCGGCCGCCAAGCCGCGTGCAGGCGCCGGGGCGTTGCTGCGCGGGTTGTTCGCCGAGACCTAGGCGGCTTTCTCTGATACGTCATCATTCCGGATTGCCGCAACGGCATCCATATTTGCTGACGTGTGGAGGAACCTGAAATGCCCGCCTATTGGGTCGCACGCTCGAAAATCAACGATCCTGTCGAGTACAAGAAATATACCGACCAAGTGCCGGGCATCATCGCCAAGCATGGTGGCAAGGTGCTGGCGCGCGGCGGGCGCTTCCAGATCATGGAAGGACCGCAGAAATTCACCCGTTTCGTGGTGATCGAATTCCCGACCTTCGAGCAGGGCGTCGCCTGCTTTCAATCCGACGAATACGACCAGGCGGCCGCGTTCCGGCGCGCCAATGGCGCTGGTGAGGTCGAGACCATCATGGTCGATGGCGGCGATGCAACGAAGTGATCGTCATTCCGGGCTCGCGCTTCGCGCGCCTCGGAATGACGGCCGTTGGTCAGTGCGCCTTGATGTTGGCGAACTTGATGACCTTGTCCCACTTCTGCGTTTCGTTGACGATCAATTTGCCGAAGTCGGCAGGTGTCATCGGCATCGGAATGCCGCCGAGATCCGCCAGGCGCTTCTGAACCTTGGGGTCGGCGAGCGCGGCTTTAAGCTCGGTATTGAGCCTGTTGACGATATCTGGCGGCGTGCCTTTCGGCGCCATCAATCCCTGCCAGGCGAAAGCCTCATAGCCGGGCACGAAGTTGGCGATCGGCGGCAGGTTCGGAAACAGCGCGAGCGGCTTGGTGCTCGTCACCGCGATGCCCCGCAACTCTCCGGAGCGAACGTGGCCCTGCGCCAGGATCACCATGTCGAACATGACCTGATCCTGCCCGGCGAGCATGTCGGTGACGGCGGGCGCGTCGCCGCGATACGGCACGTGCAGCATGTTGATGCCGGTCATCATCTTGAACAGTTCACCGGCAAGGTGCGGCGTCGAACCGACTCCACCGGACGCCATGTTGAGCTTGCCCGGATTCGCCTTGGCGTAGGCGACCAGTTCCGGCACGGTCTTGATCGGCACCTTGGGATTCACCACGAGGATTGCGGGGTCGGATGCAATGCCGCCGATCGGCGCGAGATCGCGGGTGAATGAGAAGGTGATATCCGGATTGATCACCGCGTTGATGACGTTCGGATTGGCCAGCATCAAAAGCGTGTAGCCGTCGGGTGCGGCCTTCACTACTGTGTCGGCGGCGATCTGCTGGGCGGCTGAGCCGCGATTTTCGACCACGAAAGTCTTGCCAAGCCGCTCGCCCAGGGCTTGTCCGATCAGTCGCGCAATGATGTCGGCCGTACCTCCCGGTGGAAAGCCGACCAGCAGATGGATCGGTCGCGACGGATAAGCATCGGCGTAGGCGTTACGGAGTACGGCGGGCAGCGCGAGCGTGCCGGTTGTGAGTTTGAGGATTTGACGGCGTGTTCTGTTTTTCATCCGGCACCTATACAGGCCCCTGCCCGGAGACGAAAGGCTCGCAAGGATAGCGGCGATGCGGCGAAATGAACCGCGATTTCCTCGGTGCAAACGGCCCGCAGACCCTACGCCACGGCAAATCGTTCGCCGCCGTTGCCTGGCGGCGGGACCGCAAGGCCGTCGGCGGTATATTCGTTGAGCTTGTTGCGCAATGTGCGAATCGAGATGCCGAGTACGTTGGCGGCGTGGGTCCGGTTTCCTAGACAGTGCTTGAGCGTCTCCAGGATGAGATCGCGCTCGACCTCCGCGACGGTGCGGCCGACCAGTGCGCGCGATACCTGTTCGGCGGCGAACGCGGCATGTGTCACCGCGGCTGCGCCGCGCTGCTGATCGAGGCGCGCGCCGTCCGGCGCGAGGATCGCCTCGGGGCCGATCTCGGCACCGCTCGCCATCAGCACGGCGCGGTGCATGGTGTTTTCCAGTTCGCGCACGTTGCCGGGCCAATAATTGATCGAGAGTGTGCGCCGCGCATCCGCCGACAGTGGCCGCGACGGCGCGCCGTTCGCTGTCGCGTATTTCCGCGCGAAATAGTCGGCGAGTTCGAGCACGTCGGCCGGCCGCTCGCGCAACGGCGGAATTTTCAGGTTTACGACGTTGAGACGGAACAGCAGGTCCTCGCGGAATGTGCCTTCGCGCACGGCCTCGGCGAGATTGCGGTTGGAGGTGGCGATGATGCGGATATCGACCGGTACCGGCCGCGTGCCGCCGACGCGGTCGATCACCCGCTCCTGAATGGCGCGCAAGAGCTTTGCCTGCAGACGCACATCCATCTCGGTAATTTCGTCCAGCAGCAGTGTCGAGCCGTTGGCCTCTTCGAACTTGCCAATGCGGCGCGCCACAGCGCCGGTGAACGCGCCCTTTTCGTGGCCGAACAGTTCGGACTCCAAAAGCGATTCCGGCACCGCGGCGCAATTCACGCAGATCAGAGGTTTCTTGGCGCGTCCGGACCGGGCATGCACATAGCGGGCGAGCACTTCCTTGCCGGTTCCCGAATTGCCGGTGATCAGTACGGACGCTTCGCTCGGCGCCACCTGTTGCGCGAGCTTGACCACGCGCGCCATGGCGTCGTCTCGAAAGATCAGTTCGCGGCTGTCGTCGGCGACGGCCGCCAGCACGGCCGCGATCAACTCGGCGTCAGGCGGCAGCGGGATGTATTCCTTGGCGCCGGCATGAATGGCGGCGACGGCGGCGCGTGCGTCGGTAGCGGTCCCACAGGCGACGATCGGAGCATGAATGTGCTCGGCTTCAAGCCCGCGCACCAGTTCGCGAATATCGATGGCAACGTCGACCATCAGCAGGTCGGCGCCGCGGCCGGCGCGCAAAACGGCGAGCGCCTGGGAATTATCGGCGGCGTGCGTGACGGTGGCGCCCTTGTCCATCGCCAGCTTGGTCGCCGTCGTCAGCTGGCCATTGAGCGTGCCAATGATCAATAAACGCATGAAAAGTCTCCCCGGTGCCCCTGTGCCCCCGACATTCGCTTAGCGTTCGGCCCTGATGATTTCCGTCATCGTCACGCCGAGTTTTTCTTCCACCAGAACCACCTCACCGCGGGCGACGAGCCGATTGTTGACGTAGATGTCGATCGCTTCCCCGACCTTGCGGTCCAGCTCCAGCACCGTGCCGGGACCGAGCTTCAGCAGATTGCCGATCTCCATGCGGGCGCGGCCCAGCACCGCAGAGACCTGCACGGGAACGTCGAACACCGCTTCCAGATCGGACGCAATGCGTGTGGTCGGCCCATCAGCCTCGACCGCCGCCGGCGGCTCGGCCGGCGCGTTGCCGTTTTCCAGATCGGGTAGCGCGACCTTGGCGTCGTCGCTCATTTGCTCACCTCCTCACCATTTTTTGTCTCGGCAAAGCTGCGGCGGGCGGACAGATAGCTCGTAACCGCCTTGCTGATCTCGGCATCTGCCGCGGCGCTGTCGCGATTGACGCCGCCGTCCGCCCATTCAATGCGGCAATCGCCCGGCGCGATGTCGCTTTCGGCGAGCACCACCAGCCGACCTTCAAAGCCGCGCGCCCGCACGATTTCGTCGAGCTTCTCCTGGGTGGTGGAATACAGCGTGTCGTTCACGCGCACGGCGATGTGTGGTGTGGCAACCAGCTGGCGGAAGCAGTCGGCGGCCAGCGCGGCGATTTCGGCGAACGGTTCGCGCGCCATCAGTGCGGGCGCGAGCTTGCGTCCGACCGCAACCGCGACTTCGACCGCTTCGCATTCGAGCCGCGTCTCGATCGCCTTGAGGGCGGAATTTCCCGCGGCGATCCCGGCGGCGATGCGCTCCAGCGCGGCGGCGATCCGACGATCGGATTCCACCTTGGCGTCCTTCTCGGCGGCGGCATAGCCGCGGTCGTGCGCGGCCTTTTCGGCTTCGGCGATCTTGAGCGCGTGTTCGGCGAGCGCAATCGTCTGCTTGCGCTCGGCGCTCGGCGCAAAATCGACATCGAACAGGAATTTGGTCGTCGCGCCCATGACGTCCTCAGTAAATCAGCTCTTCTTCGCCGCGGCTCTTGGAAATGACGATTTCACCCTTGGCTGCGAGATCCTTGGCAAGATTGACCAACAGCGCCTGCGCTTCATCGACCTCGCGCAGGCGCACCGGGCCCATTGCCTGCATGTCGTCGCCGAGCATCTTGGCGGCGCGTGTCGACATGTTGGACAGGAAGAACTGCCGCACCGGCTCGGCCGCGCCCTTGAGCGCGATCGCAAGCTTGTCCTTCTCGACATGACGCATCAATGTCTGCGACGACGCCGTATCAAGCTTGGTCAAGTCGTCGAACGTGAACATCAGCGTCTTGATGCGCTCGGCGCTGTCGCGGTTTTCCTCTTCCAGCGCCGTCAGGAAGCGCGTCTCGGTCTGACGGTCGAAATTGTTGAAGATTTCCGCCATCACCTCGTGGGCGTCGCGCCGCCTTGTCTGCGACAGGTTCGACATGAACTCGGTGCGCAGCGTTTGTTCGACCCGCTCCAGGACTTCCTTCTGTACCGCTTCCATGCGTAGCATGCGGTTGATCACGTCGAGCGCCAGCTCTTCTGGCAGAATGGCCAGCACCTTGGCGGCGTGCTCCGGCCCGATCTTCGATAGAACGACCGCAACGGTCTGCGGATATTCATTCTTCAGATAGTTGGCGAGCACCTCTTCCTGAACGTTGGAGAGCTTCTCCCACATATTGCGGCCGGCGGGACCGCGGATTTCGTCCATGATGTTGCCGACGCGTTCGGGCGGCAGATATTGTTGCAGCAGGCGCTCGGTCGCGTCGTAATTGCCCATCAGCGCGCCCGAGGCCGACATGCGCGAGACGAACTCGAGTAGCAGTTCCTCGACCAGCTCGGCGTCGATAGTGCCGATCGTCGACATGACAATGGAAATCTGCCGCAGTTCGTCGTCGTCCAGCATGCTCCAGATCTTCGAGCCGTGCTGCTCGCCGAGCGCCAGCATCAGAATCGCGACGCGCTCCGGCCCGGTCAGCCGGCGCTTGGACGGCGGCCCGGACGCATGGCCGGCGAGGCTCGCCAACGCGCTCGTGATCTCGCGGTGGGCGGCTTCATCAGGCTTGGGAGCGTGGTGCGAAGGCATGGCGTTGCTCAGGCGGTGGCGCTCTCATGCAGCCATTGGCGAATGATGGAGACCGTCTCGCGCGGATTCTTGTCGGCGATCTCGCCGACCTTCTGCACGGATTGGGCATGGACTTGCCCCTGCACCTGGGCGAGGTCGATCATCTTCGACGTCTCGCTCGGCTCGGCGCTGAATGTCGGCAGATTGATCGCGGTGCCCGCGCCGGCGGCAACGTCTGCCGCCGCTTCACTCGGCGCGGCGCTTGGCAGTAGCGCCGGCATGCCGCCTTCCATCGGCGCGAGGATGCGCCGCACCAGCGGCCGCACGACCAGCAGCAGGACGGCGAATCCGAGCAGACCCATCACCACCATTTCGATGGCCCGCATGATGTCGTCCTTGGAGAAATGCAGGGCGGACATCCAGCCCGTCGGCTCGGTGATCGGCTGCGCCAGTGGTTCGGCGAAGCGCAGATTGGCGACTTCGACCTGGTCACCGCGCTTCTGGTCAAAGCCGATCGTCGAGCGTACCAGCGCTGCGATCTGATCGATCTCTTCTTTGCTGCGCGGCTTATAGACGATGTTCCCCTTGTCGTCCTTGCTGTAAGTGCCATCGACGACCACGGCGACTGAAATGCGTTTGACCCGGCCGGGTTCGGTCACCTCGGTCCTGGTGGTCTTGGAAATCTCGTAATTGACGATTTCCTCGGTCTTTTTGCTCTGTTCGCGGGGCTGTGCGTTGTCCTGGGGATTTTGGTTCTGTTGCCCCTGAGGGATCTGATTGCCGACCGTCACCTCGTTGTTGTTTGGGGTCGTGGCTGACGATTCCTCGCGCGACTGGCTCGAACGAACCACGCGGCCGTCAGGGTCGTATTTGTCCGACGTTTGGGTGATGCGGTTGAAATCGAAATCGGCGTTGACCTGGACGCGGGCGTGACCCGAGCCGACCACCGAATTGACGATGCCCTCGACCTGCTTGCGTAACCGGTTTTGCAGCGCGACCTGCCGCTCGTCGACGACGGTGCTCCCGGTCGGGTCGTCGTCGGCGCCATCGGCCAAGAGGTTGCCGCCCTCATCGACCACGGAAATGCGCTGCGGGCGCAGGCCGTTGACGGCGGTAGCGACGAGATGGCGGATGGCGCGCACCTGCCCCGGCTCAAGCGAGCCGCGAACCCGCAAAACGATGGAGGCGGACGGCTCGACCTTGTCGCGCGAAAACAGCGGGCGTTCAGGAATCACAAGATGCACGCGTGCGTCCTGCACGCTATCCAGCGTGCGGATGGTGCGCTCCAACTCGCCTTCGAGCGCGCGCACCGCATTGATGTTTTGAACGAAGCTCGTGGTACCGAGCGCATCCGACTTGTCGAAGATCTCGTAACCGACGCCGCCGCCCTTGGGCAGGCCGTTCTGGGCAAGCTCCATCCGCAGCTTGGCGACGCGATCCTTGGGCACCAGAATCACGTTGCCGTTGTTGCGGAGCTCATACGCAACTCCTTCGCGATCCAGTTGTTTGACGATCGCAGCGGAGTGATCGAGCGTCAGGCCGGTGAACAGCGGCATCATGTCGGGCGCAGTGACGCGCAGGATGAGGAATGTGAAGAAGCCGACCAGCGCCAGTGTGACCGCGCCCATGGCGGCAATGCGCGGGGCGCCGATGGTCTTGGCGAACTCCAGCAGATTTTTCACCAGGCTTCACCCCAAGCGACGCAATGCGCTCGGCAAGATTTGCCCGGTGGATGGTTAGCGCCCGGTTAATATCGCTGTCCGATGCGCCCGGAATGCTACCGAATTATTACCGCGCGCGGTATTGACCGCCCGCGAAAATCTTCTTCGCGGTTGCGCGAATTGAAGTGCCCGCGGCGTTGACGACTTGTTAAGGGGAATTAAGCCAGTGTTACTGGCGATACTGCTGAATGCGGGTTGTGCGCAGACCGGCGAGGCCATGCTGATCGATCGAGTACTGCCAGGAGAGGAATTCCTCGACCGTCAACGTATAGCGGCTGCACGCTTCTTCCAGCGACAGCAGGCCACCGCGAACCGCGGCCACGACCTCCGCCTTGCGGCGAATGACCCAGCGCTTCGTGCCGGGTGCCGGCAAATCGGCGATCGTCAGCGGGGAACCGTCCGGCCCGATGACATACTTGACCCTCGGGCGATGGGGTTCAGTCATAATCACTCTCACACACTCGACAACGCTACAGACGCAGACTTTACGCAGACCGGCTTAAAATTTGGCTAAGCGTAACGGCGACTGGAGCGTTTTGCGTCGGCCCGTCGCGCAACGGCGGATTTCCGCCATGCCAGTCGCGATGAGGGGATCGCGGGACCGGCTTGCCGCGTCCGGATCGTCAGAGCTTCTGGATCAGGCTGCTGATCGTGGTGTTGAGGTTGCCGATCATGGTGTTGAGACTGCTCATGCTGCTTGAGAGCGCGCCGCTGCCGCCGCTGCCGACCGATTGGATCGAACTGATCGGGTAGTTTTGTCCGTTGACGGTAAGAGTTGGCGGAGTTTGGCTCATGTTCACCGCGCTCACCGTCCCCTGCACCTGAGTGGTGACGGTCATGGACTGGCCGCTGGCACCAGTGCCGGTGACCGCGATCGTGTAGGAGCCGTCCGGCCACTTCACACCGTTATTCCCCTGGCCGTTCCACGTATACGTTTGGCTTCCAGCATTGAGCGTTGTGGTGCCCGTATAGGCGGTCTGACCTGACGAGTTGGTAATCGTGATCGCGGCGGTTCCACCCCCGGACGCGTTTAAATTCCAACTTGCCGGGTTGCCAGTCGCATTCGAGAGAGTGGCGTTGTTGCCGGTCAGTGTGACATTCGACCCGACAAGTTGCAGGGCCTGGGTGGCCGCAGTCGTTTGCTGCAGCGAGATCAGCGTCTGCATGTTGGTGTTCATGTCGACCTGCTGCTGGACCGACGCGAACTCGACGAGCTGCTGGGTGAACTGATTGGTGTCGAGTGGAGAGAGCGGATCCTGATTCTGCAGTTGCGTGGTCAGGAGCTGCAGAAACTCGTTGAAATTGCCGGCGATCTGCTGTCCACCGGCGGCGCCCGCGGCTTGCGCGGTAGACGAGCTGGATGTCGGGGTCGTTACAGGTGTGGTCGTGGTCATGGTTCGCCCTCACGCCAATGCGGTCAAACGCGAATGTCGAGTCCGCCGCCGAGATTCCATCGGGAATAGACCTGCGTGGTGTCGATCGCGCTGAGTTTGGGATCCGGAATGACGAGCTGCGGCGCGGGCGGTTGACCGCCATTGCCACTCCCGTTCTGACCGGCAAAAGACTGATCGCGCAGCGTGAACTGCAGGCCGTTATTGGTCGTCGTCAAACCGGCTTGCTCGAGCGCGCGCTGCAGCTCTGGCTGCTGGCTCTGCAAGAGCTGCAGCGTATCGGGGCGGTCGACGGTGACGTGCGAGGTGACTTGGCCGTTGCGGTCGACATCAAGGCGCACGTCGATGCGGCCGAGCTCCGGCGGATCGAGCCGGATATCGAACTTGTTGGAGCCGGCGCGCGCCCGCGTGACAATCTCGACCGCGAGGCCGGCGACAGGAACAGCGGCCGCTGTCGGCATGCCGGGGGGCGATGGCAGGGCATTCGCCGTCTGAACGCCGAGGTTTGGCATTACATTCGAATTCGCATCGGCATTGGCGGCTGCTCCGATTGTCTGCCCGCCCGCGCCCGAACCCGAATTTGCTGCCGGCCCGATGGTGTTGCTTGCTTGTCCCGGATGGGCGCCGCTACTTTGCACGCCGCCCGCCGTAATCGTGAAGGCTGCTGCCGGCGTGCCGGCCGGTTGCGGCTGGTTTTGCGGTTGTACCGCGGCGTTGTTTGCTGGCAGTGCGTTCGCCGAATTGCCCGACGGGGCGTCGCTGGTGTTCTGCGACGCGGTCGGAGTGACTTGCGTGTTGGCGGGAGTGGCCTGCCCTGCATCAGGGTTCGCCGATGGGGTTGCTGCCGTCTTCGTATCCTTGGCGTCTTGCGCCGCGGAATTCGTCGTACCGGTGAGGATGGCCGTGACCTTGCCGCGCGCATTACCTTGCGGGTCTATTGTGCCGCGCGTGTTGGCGGCCGCCGGCGTGTCCGCTGGGCTGTTAATGACCAGCGCCGCCGCGACCGGTTGTACGGTGGCGGCCTGCTGTTGGTTCGTCTGCGCCGGGGTGGCTCCCGCCGCCGAGGTGCCGGCGGCCGCACTGCCATCGCCGCCGTTCTTTCCGGACCCATTATCTGTCTTGGCCGATTGATCGTCCGCCGTCTTGCCGCCGCTGGCGGTTGCCGCGCCGTTCGTCCCGGCTTGATTAAGCGCATTGGCGGCCTCGGCGGCCAGCGATTGAAGATCGGGATTGGCGGCTGCCGTCGCATCGTTTGGGATTGATGCTGGCGAGGCGCTGCCGGTGCCCTGGCTATCTGTGGAGGTGGCGTCGGCGCTGGCCGCCGATGCCAATGCTGAAGGATCGGGCGACGACGGCTGGCTTTGGGCTTGAGGGGCGCTCGAGGCTGCCGGTGGCTGCGCTGCACTTTTTTTTGATTTGCGGCCGGCCACCGTGCCTGTGTTTGCGGTCGCGCCCGCCGCTACGCTGCCGCGCCCGCCATGGTTGGTCGCCACAGCCGTAGTTCCGGTGCTGCCGCTTGCGGCGGAATTGGAAGCCATGGTGGCCGATGTACCCGCTGCGGGCGGCGGCGTAGAAGGAGTGCCGGACGGCTGCGATTTTCTGCGTATCGAGAAGCTCGGCGAAGGGCGAGGCCGCCTGCTGACCGCCCGCGCTGCCGGTCGGCGGCCGCGCCGTCGACAGCGCCGCCTTGGCACTGACGTCTGACGTGATACTCGGCGCACTCGACACTGCAGCACTCCCGGGACGACGGCGACTCGCCATCGGCTTGCAACCTGTGGGCCACACGGGGGCGCGTGCGAAAATGGCCTGGATTCAAGGAGTTGCGGGCTGACGCCTGGCTTCGCTCAAGTCCGAAAACGCGACCGCCCGGCAAGAAATGCCGCTTGGCGGTGCGGTGGCAGGGCGCTTGCTGCCGGTTGATGCGCCCTGCGAAATCGCGATGGAGGTTGACGTGGCGGAGGTTGAGCGCGCCACATATAGTAAGAGTAACGACTTAGGACTTGGCGGTGCGTCACCGCGGTCCGGGACCATCTTCAGGGAGCATGCTCGCGCCGCAATGACGAACGATCTCGATATCGAGGGCCGCCCGTCCGACACGCGCGTCGTCGTCGCCATGTCGGGCGGTGTCGATTTGTCGGTTACCGCGGCGCTGCTCGCCGATGCGGGCTATGACGTGGTCGGCATCACCTTGCAGCTTTATGATCACGGCGCGGCTATGCACCGCAAAGGCGCCTGCTGCGCCGGCCGCGATATCCATGATGCGCGCGCCGTGGCTGAGCGCATCGGTATTCCACATTACGTGCTCGACTACGAGCACCGGTTCAAGGAAGCGGTTATTGATCGCTTTGCCGAAAGCTATGTCGCCGGCGAGACCCCCGTGCCGTGCGTCGAATGCAATCAATCGATCAAGTTCCGCGATCTTCTGGAAACCGCCCGCGAGTTGGGCGCCCGGGTCTTGGCGACCGGGCATTACATCGCTTCACGGGCCTTGCCGGGCGGCGGTCGCGCGCTGTTCCGTGCACGGGAGGCAGAGCGCGACCAGAGTTATTTCCTGTTCGCCACCACACGCGACCAGCTGGACCTGCTGCGGTTCCCGCTCGGCGACCGGACGAAGGCGGAGACACGCGAACTGGCGCGGCGCTTCGGGCTTTCGGTTGCCGACAAGCAGGACAGTCAGGACATCTGCTTCGTGCCGACCGGCCATTACGCGCAGGTGATCGAGCGGCTGCGGCCGGGCGCGGCCGGTCCGGGCGAGATCGTCGACCTTGACGGCCGCGTCCTCGGCCGCCATGACGGCATCATTCATTTCACCGTCGGTCAGCGCCGCGGCCTTGGCATCGCCACTGGATCGCCGCTCTATGTGGTGCGGCTCGATGCTGCCGCGCGCCGCGTCGTCGTCGGTCCGCGCGAGGCGCTGCGCACGAGCCGCATCCGGCTGCGCGACGTCAACTGGCTCGGCGAGGGCACGATCGACGAGGCGCTGGCGAACCGTCCGGACGTGTTCGTCAAAGTGCGTTCGACGCGGACGCCGCAGCCGGCGTGGTTGCGTTCCGGCGCGGGCGGCATCGAAGTCGAACTGATCGCCGGCGAAGACGGCGTGTCACCCGGCCAGGCCTGTGCGTTCTATGACGCCGCCGAGGGCCAAGCCCGCGTGTTGGGCGGCGGCATCATCGCCAGCACTGTCGCCGTCGCCAGCACCCTCCGCCCCAGTAATGTCCCGGCCGCGACTCTGGCCACCGCACGCTGAACCGTCGCAAAAATCTGTTCGCAAGGCGTTGGAAGATACGGTCGCAATGGCGGGCCAACTCGATAAGGCGGCGATCGAAAAGGCCTATGCGCGCTGGGCGCCGTTCTACGATCTTGTGTTCGGGCCGATTTTCGAGCGCGGCCGCAAGGCGGCGATCGCGGCGGCCGAACGCATCGGCGGCCGCATACTGGAAGTCGGCGTCGGCACCGGCCTGTCGCTGCCTGAATATCGCTGGACCAGCCGCATCACCGGCGTCGATCTGTCGGTGCCAATGCTGCGCAAGGCCAAGCTGCGGGCCCGCGAGCACAGGCTGACCAATGTGGACGGCCTCGCCGTGATGGACGCGCAGCATCTCGCTTTTCAGGACGCGGCGTTCGACGTGGTGGTCGCGCTCTATGTCATCACTGTGGTGCCGAACCCCGAGGCGACGCTCGACGAGTTCGCGCGCGTGCTGCGCCCCGGCGGCGAGATCATCCTGCTCAATCATCTCGGCGCCGAGGAAGGTCCGCGCGCCGCAATGGAGCGCGCCTTCGCGCCGCTTGCGCAGCGGCTGGGCTGGCAGCCGGATTTTCCCTACGAGCGGCTGGTCGCCTGGGCGGCACGCCGCGACGGCGTGCGCCTGATCGACCGCCGCCCGATGTCGCCGTTCGGGCATTTCTCGCTGATCAGGTTCGGGAAAGCTTGAACTAGCGAGGGGTTGAAGTCTCGATTGCATATATTAATAATACAATCTCTATTCTGTGCGATCTGTCAGACACACGCCCTCGGTTTTACCTTATGCCTCTGAGTCCTAAGCAGCGCGAACGAGCCGCTGTTCCTGCCGCCAATCGGCCGGCGACGATGCTTTTCATCCTCGGAGTGACCGCGATCGGCCTACTATTGTCAGGTCTTGCTTTTTACCCGGGATATATGAGTTCCGATTCCATCGACCAGTACACTCAAAGCCTCACGGGACACTTCAGCGACTGGCATCCTCCCGCGATGGCATTTCTCTGGTCGGCGTTTGACAAGGTCTGGGCCGGACCGCAGCTGATGCTTTTCGCGCAGCTGATACTGTTCTGGATGGGTGCTTATCTCTGGTTCAGAGCCAATGTCCAACAGTTCGGAATCTTGGCGTTGCTGCCGTCATGCGTGCTGCTTTTTCTTCCGACCACCCTGAATTTCCTCGGCGTTATCTGGACAGACGTGCAGTTAGCCGCGACTTGGTCATTCGCGATGGCGGCAACCTACTATCAAACTACCGTCGGTGTTAGATTCGTCAGAACGATCAAGATAGGTCTTTTATGCCTAGTCGTGTATGGAGGCCTTGTTCGCCACAACGCCGGCCTCGCCGCCGGACCGATCGTATTGTACGTGCTGTGCGGCGGCGGGACGCTGCGGACCGCTCTGAGAACTGTCGCGGCTTATGCGATGATCGGATTGGTTTTTCTCTTCCTTGGAAAAGGCGTCCAGCTCGCTTTGGGCGCGACGCATACTACGGTAATGCGTGCGCTCATCGCGTTCGATTTGGAAGGGATTTCGTTTTATGACAATAGGCCATTGTTTCCATTCCAGGTAACCCAAACCGAGTGGGAGCGTCTCAAAGCCTGCTATGAGGAGGACGGCTCAAGCGCGTCACCTTTGCTCTATGGGAACTGCGGCTTTGCTTGGGACAAAATTTCCGCGCCGACACTCACCGACACGTCGGTTATCCGGTTTTGGATTTCCACAGCAGCAGCGCACCCGCTCGCCTACATTGCACATCGTCTCGCCTATACGAGACTATTCCTATCATTTCTCCCGCCGCGAAGCTCGCCGTTTATCTGGTTCTTTGGCATCGGAAAGAATAATCTTGGATTAACCGCGTCACACAATGTCGTCAGCAATGCATTGCAGCGCTACGTCTATGCATTCGGCTCGACCCCACTATTCCGTCTTTATGTCTGGCTACTGATCTCACTAATCGTCCTAGCGGCGTCTATTTACAGGCAGCTGTCACCTGCGGCTACTGATTTCGCCCAAGCTGCCAGCCTAACGTCGCTATTGTATTTGCTTACATACGTTGCTGTCGGACCGGGAGCCGATTTTAGATACGGTTATATCAGCATCATACTTGCAACTTTCGGGGCCGGAACCATTTTGTCCGGACTGGCGCAGTGCATCCGCACATGGAGCGGGCGATCAGGTAAAATCGAACCTCTCGCGAACTCCTCGTAATGCCATCCGTTGCTTCGGCTCAAGGATCGTGCTGCGGATCACTCTTTGAAATCAATAAAGCAATGTAACAGATTCACCGCTCCGTCCATCGCACGGGAGCCACTCTCCGAGATAGTCTGCGTATCGACCGCAAAGCTATCCCCGCGATTCGTCGCATTACTCGCAATGTTTGCCCGACGAGCGGATACGAATGGAGACCGTAGTACCATCTGGCCATGCGTGCGATACGGCCACGTTCAAATGCCACGTGAGCATCGGTCGTAACCTTCCGCAGGCATGCGCCACCAACTGCAAGGCGGGCCTCATTCAGCCACGCTTTTGAACACGCTGGTGTCCGATCGCGATCCGCGATGGCTGTAGTTCTTAGCATATCGTGTAAAAAGATGGCGTGCACTCGCCAATCTTCCGCAGCCCTCACCATCGAGCCTCGGCGTAGCCGGTAATAGAAGAACACTCCCGTAGTCACCAGAAAGCGGCATCCAAACGAAGCCAGGCGCAAATAGAGATTCCAGTCCTCGTAGCATTCCAGACTTTCGCGGTAACGCGTGCGCTTCAATTGCTCACTACGAAAAAGCGCCGTTGCCGTAGAAAACCGATTCTCCAGAGGCCCGCATGCAAGGGCTTCTCCGACAAAAACGGCATAATCATCGAAATCGCGTTCCTCTCCCGGCAATGCAATGCCCGATCGCTCATTGAAGTAGCCCGCCTGAGTCACGATCACGTCAAATTCTGGATTACGCTCAAGCGCCTTGACCGCAATCTCGACGAAGCGATCGTCGATCAGATCATCCGCATCCAATGGAAGAATATATTTGCCCGTTGCCGCCGCGATTCCAAGGTTGCGCGCTGCAGCCAAGCCAAAATTGGCAGGGGCGTCGACTATTCTAAGGAGCGGCCGATTCAGCGTCCGGAGGCTTTCGACCAATTCTTTGCTAAGAGGTTCGGTTGAGCAATCGTCGACGAGAATAATTTCGATATTTGGATGCGTCTGTTCAATAACACTTGTCAGTGTGTCGACGACATACGTCCCAAGATTGAAATAAGGAACAACCACCGAAACTAAGGGGCTTTCCCGATCGAGGGAGACTGGCGCGTCGAAATGCCGACGCACCGTCCATGGCCAGGGAGCGGGCGGAATAACCACAGGGCGTAGCGGTTGCTGCAACGCAAAGGCGCGTTCCAGCGCTTGAGCCAGGCCGGCTGCCGTGCCATTAAACTTGATACAGTTGAAACCGTCCTGCCAAGGTGTTCCGGATCCAAACGCGACGTTGTTTTCATTAACGATCACCAGCGCGCCGAGCCGTGATGCCTCATAAGCAGCCAGACAGAAGGACTCGAAGTCGCTCGGAACCACAAAGATGCTTTTCGCAATCAATCGCTCGCGCAAATGACTATTTTGAGTTGTGTCAAAATGAAATCGATTAGAGAATTCTTGCGGCACAAGTCTTATGACAGCCTTGCGATAATTGTTGTCAAAGCTGTGCGCAGAAACGAATATTTCGCCCTGATACCCTCGATTCGCATTCAGGAAAGCACTGACGCCTCTGATGAACAAATCGGGGCGCTTAAATCTTTGAAGCTTTGAGCCGAACACGACGGGAGTGGTAGGACCACAGGGATAAGTGACTCTATCGACCGGCTCGGTATCGGTCAGCACTGGTGGAGCATGTATAATCAAACGCGGCGTCCATTCTTCAGGCGCAAAGCCCAACGCCAGGCCCGTTGAATCAGCTACCGCGCCCAGCTGGCCAACAACTAGGTCGCAGTCGCGCAAGGTTTTCCTCTCCAGATCGGAAAGACTCAGATCTGCAGTTCCCACTTCGCAAGCCTCTTCCTGCAGCAAAACCGCATGCGCTGAGTGAATTCGTACTGCCAAACGAGCGCGCTCCAGAAAGCCGCGAATCTTCTTTTCCTGTACGGTCGAGAAACCCAGTCCACCGAAGTCTGGAAATTCGACATAGTCGATCTCCTCGTTTAGGGCTAATGCACGCAGGGCTCGGTAAACGACGGCGGATTTCCAGTGAGAAATGGTATTTGTGTAGGCCCGGGAAGGTGGATGATGCTCAAATGCATCAAAACGGCCAGCGCCACTATTCGTGTCGATGGCGACCAGCAGCACTGAGGGGAAAACGGCCGCAAATGCAGCATGGCTCACGCGTGCATCAAGCAGAAGGACAATGCTCCGCCGCCGATCGGCCTCCTCCATAGACATGAGCAAATTGTGGATTACCCGACCAATCCCGCCGGGAGTAAACGGGCTTAGCTCGTCCGTGACAAAAATAAGCCTGCCCACCTAAAGCTCCAAAAAGTCACGGTAGCGCGTTCGTGCAACCTCATCGCTCCGCTTCTGATAGTCCAAAGTCAGCTGCTCGCGTTCCACTGCGGGAATCGAACAGAGCAAGTCGATCCTGTCGCGGATCTCAGCTGGCGAATTCACATCGTAGACGGTGGTCGCCTTAACGTATGGATGCTCTTCCAAAGCATCCAGGAACAGGGGGCCCCTAAGGCATGGGCGCCCGAACGTCTGAGATTCGACGTTCACCATGGGGTGACAGTCAACTAAAGAAACGTTCAAGCAAAGAGATGATGCCGCCATCAGCTGAAATGTCGTCTCCCGAGAGACGTATCGCTGTGGGCGTAGCTTTTTCGAGAGCGGCGGGGCTAGTTCGATGTCTGGTGCATAAAGCCAAATCGCTTCTATTCTGTCCGAGAGCGCCGCTCCCATTACATTCGTATATACGTTTTTTCGCAATCCGCCCCAGCCCGCGCTTAACGCAACGCATTTAGGCTTTGCGGTTCCTTCGCTATACGACGGGCGACGGTCGCCGATGTTCGGCGAAAAATTGAACAAAACGGGACGGAAAAGCCCCTCTAATGGAAACCGGAATCCAGTTCTCATAAAGTGCAGCCTTCTGATCTGCCCGGAGCGTAGATACTCAAGCGCGCGAAATGCCATCCGGCGCTCATTGTCATCAATCCACTGCGCCGCCGCCCCGTGAATAACGACATATAGGTGTTAGCCCAGACCTCGTTTGCTCAAGAATGAAAGGAGTTTGCAGGCGTTCGGCGAAAGGCCGTGGAACACAATGTGCGTGAATCCTTCGGAAACAATACGCTCGTAGATTTGGAGCACCCGTTCCTTTTGAAGGTCCACATCCGCAGAGATGGCAAGTTTGTCGCCACCGAACGATCCAAGGGCAGCACGAATGCCAAACCATTCCTGGTGAAACACTGACAGCGTTCGTGCGAATTCGGGGAGGGCCTGGCTGTAGGCGCAGTCGCGACGAGCGTTCCACTGGACCTGCTTGGTGAGCTCCGGATCAGCAGTTTGCGGCTCATCGGAATTGGTTGCTGGTGCGTGCCGGCGCCGCGCTTCATTGCTGACAATGGCCAAATCTTCGAGGAGTTTCTGTCGTTCGTAGAACCGCGCCTTCGAGAGCGATAGCTCTCTCTCTTTCTCGGACAGGAGCTCTGAGAGATCGTGGACCTGAGCTATTAATCCAGGTCTATCGTCGGAGAATCGTGCGGCCTCAGTACTCAAATGCTCGGCATTAATGGAGGCTCGCTGCAGTCCTCGCAAAAGCAGCGCCTCACGTGGCATTGTCTCGCCGCGAGCGTGCTGATCCGCGTGATAAATGAAGCGGCTTTCCTGGGGCTCATCGCACCGCTTGGCGATATAAATGGCGTGACGTGCTGCAAAGTTGTCGAAAATTTCCACGTCTGCCAAACCGTCGAGATCACGGACAAAGGAATGACACCAGCAACCACCATGCCAAAAATTCTCAATCGTCGAGACTGCAGTGTGAGGGTTCTCGATCAATACGATGCGGCCGTCCGGCTTAAGATGTTTGAACATCGTCGCGAGAATGGATCGAACCTGGGCAGGCGGGTTGTGGATCAAAACAGAAACAGTCAGGATCACATCGAATTGGCCGTGGAGAAAAACGTCTTCAAGCCTTTCGCCGACGCGAACGCGGTCGCTTAAGTTCGTCATTGCGAGTACTGGCGGTGAGTTGCCTTGTCGCTCAGTCATTTTTGTTGAAATATCGAAACCGAAATAGTCAATCCCATCGATTCCAGAGAGTAGGTGAGCGATCCGTCCGAAGCCGCAGCCAAAGTCCAGAAGGGTGCAATGTTGTTTCGCAGAATTGGCGACGTATTTGGTAAAGTAGTCGGAGAGCCACTGTTCCTGCTCGGCATATGATCTGTGGTGCGAGCGACGCTGATCCTGCTGGAGACGATAAGTCTCGCCGCCGTATTCGCGCCAATAATTTACGTTCGACAACGTAATCCCCTCGTCCCGGCGCGCATCAGGCAAAATGCGCGCTGACCGCCTCCATGCAAAGCCGACGTGCGTCATCACCCCGCGCCGCGATTTTGTCCGAGCCGCCAGCGTGTGGCGCGATCGGATCGGTTTTCACGGGCATCACTAGTTCGGGAGAAGGCGACGTGCACAACAGGGTCACGGCGCTGCGCTGGGCGGAGCGACGCTGTTCGATGATGTTGCCGGGCAGCACTGCGCTTATGAGGCCGCGTTCGCTCATCACCGACGGCACGGTGCGCAGTTTCTGCATCTCGGATACGGCGACGCTCGCGCTATCGCCGATTTTGATCGGCGGCTTCGGCTTGATACCCGTTTCCTTGGCGAAGCGCGTGCCGAACGCGCCGGCCAACAAGACCCTCTTCATTACTCACCACGTCTTATGTCGTCTCTTCACTCTTTCTGGTCTGTACAGTCCTGACCCATCGCGACCGCGGCGCGTTGAACTGGCGCGATCGACTGGAGCCTCTGCCGTGTCGTTCGGCGTGCTGTCACATCACGATGAACGGACCTGTGGCGCGTCATCAAACGCCACACGTGCGGCCGCCTTTTTCTATTGCTTCTCCACCTGACCGGCTCACGCGGCTTGCGGCGGATCCTGCACGATTGCCTGATAAGCAGGGTCACTCGGCCGCCTTTATCCTCCCGCCTGCCGCCTCGTTGCGCGTCATAGTAGAATAATAGTCGTATACACTAAGGGGCATATGCACGTCAAAGTCGTTCTTTTGTCATTTCAACCAGTATTATATGATTGTCAATAATTGTCAAAAATGCGCATTTTTCATTCCGTATATTTCAATGCGCCAGTCCTCCTACTCACCGGCGTAGTACTGCGGTGATTGGGGCGGATCAGTAAACCGACCGCATCTGTCAGAGCCGCAGGGTGTTGGAGTCCTGTGCGCGCCCACCGGCGATACGAGCCGTAATGTCGGAATCAAGTTGCCCCGTCCCGCAGGCAAAACTTCCAGGAGAGCGAACTTGCGCCAGCACACGGTTACCCGCATCGAACATCCTCTTGGAAAGCCGGGTAAACTGCCCTAAATCATGCCCGGCTGGCGAAGGCCACGATTGGCGCGCCGGCTGCGATGGCGGGGTAGCTCAGCTGGTTAGAGCAGCGGAATCATAATCCGGAGGTCGGCGGTTCGAGTCCGCCCCCCGCTACCAAAATCTCAAGCTTCAAAATCGGGTCGAATAGCCGCGAGAAGGGTGTCCGTCGGTCCCAAAATGGGCCAAACCCCCGCCGCTCAGCCATCGACTTCACCCTCAAGCGCCGCGCGGTTCTCGATGCAGTAATACCCCGCGATGCGGCTGATGAGCGCGCGGCGCGTCCAGTCATTAAGGATGCGGCTGACGTTTTCTCGCGCGATCCCCGCCATGGCCGCGAGGTCGCTCTGGCTCACCTTTTGCCGCACGACAATACGGCCGGAGCCGACGGGCTCGCCGAACGCATCGGCAAGCCCCAGCAGGATGCGCGCTGTGCGCCCCTTGAGCGACAGAAAGCTCGTCGCCAACAGCGAATTGTCGACGTCGCGCAGCCGGCGCGTCAGCAACACCATGATGCGGCGGCAGATTTCCGGTCTGGCCAGCGCCAGCGCATCGAAATTGGCGCGACTTACGAACACCACCTTCGATTCACGGACGGCGATCATCGAGGCCGATCGTGGCTCGCCGTCGATCATCGACAGTTCGCCGAAAATCGAACCCGGCCCGAAGATGCCGAGAATTCGCTCGGCCCCCGATGCCGACACGACCGAGGCCTTCAAGAGCCCGTTGTCGACCCGATAGCAACCGTCCCCGGGGTCCCCTGCAAGGAACAGGATCTCGTTGGCGGCGAGGGCGACCGAACGGCCTTTGCCAAAGAGTTCGGCCGACAGCTCCGCCGGCAGGCAGCCAAGCACTGTGTCGCCCGAAGCGTCCTTCGCCATGTTTTGGCAATACTCTGACCGCGCCCGCAGACGCAAGGCAGCGACCCTGAGGTTGCACCGGGACACAGCCGTTCCAGTCGCTCCCATCTGGTATAACGGCGGCTCCAACCGGGCCGATGCGAAAGGGCACTTCCGTCGTGGCCGCAGCCAAGCAAGACATGCGACGCAAGCTGACCGTCATCCTGGCGTCGGACGTCGCAGGCTACAGCCGGCTCGTCGGCGAGGACGAAGAAGACACCGTGCGCCGCTTTCGCGAGATCGCGGCTGAATTCGCCGGCTTCGTTCAGCAGCACCAGGGTCGAATCTTCAATACTGCGGGCGATGCCATCCTGGCTGAATTCGCCAGCGCGGTCGATGCAACGCGCTGCGCCATCGCCTTTCAGGCTTCCAACAATGCACGCCATGCTGCGGTCCCGCCGCAGCGGCAGATTATCTTTCGCATCGGTCTCGCGGTCGGCGATGTGGTGGTCGGGGACACCGGCGATCTGATGGGCGATGCCGTGAATATCGCCGCGCGGCTCGAGAGCATTGCCGACCCGGGCGGCATCTGTGCTTCCGAGGACATTGTCACGCACGTCCACAACAAGATTCCGCTCAGCGCACTCGACATCGGCAAACAATCGCTGAAGAATATTGCGCGACCGATCCATGCATTCAAGATTGCGCCGGACCCTGACAATGCGGGCGCACGTTCGATCGCTCCCAGATCCAAGGCACAGAACAGGTTCTCGATGCTGGGCGCGGTATCCGCAGCGGCGCTAGCGGTCGCGGTGCTGGTGGCGTTTCTGATCTGGAAGCTCGAGCCGTTCTCGCCGCACCCGGCTCCAGCGCGGGCCGGCGAGCCATTCGATGCGGCGACAGTTCCGCTGGTTACCGACCGCGTGCGCAGCGCTCTGGCGGATTTTGCGCGCGAGCCGAGCTACAAGGCGATCGCGATCTCGCGCATCGGCTGGGGCGTCGCCAGCGGCGCTCGCGACACGGTGAGCGCCGAGCGTGAGGCTCTCGACCGCTGCCGCAAGCGCGACCAGAAAGGCGATTGCCGGATCTACGCTCTCGGCAACCGGGTGGTTTGGCCGCGGTTGCGGCTTCCGCTCTTGGCCGATCTTCACGCCGAACCGTTGAATGAGCCGCTCGTGCCGCAGCAGCTTGCGGCGGTGAAGGGCGTGCCGAATTCAGCCGGGCTGCAAGCGTACCTCGCCGAGGGCAATCACAAGGCGCTGGCGATCAGCGATAGCGGCTTCTCATCCATGAAGGATCGTGAGACGCAAGCGGAAGCAATCCAACTCGCGGTCGAACGGTGCTCCGATTTCGCGCGCACTCCGTGTCTCCTGGTGTCGGTCGACGGATTTTTATCAATCAAGATTCCGAGTTCATACGGCGCCGTGCGTCCCTTCACGCTGGCTGGTGAAACCGAAATGTCGGACGCCGACAAGGAGCAGATCGGCAAAATCTACGGCGCCAAGGATTGGCGCGCGCTGGCGCGGGGCGCATCGAAGCGATGGTACGCCGTGAGCGATATGGCATCTGAAACGGCAGCGGCCGACGCCGTTCTGAGGGCCTGTCACGCTTCGGAGCGCGACTGCACGCTTTGGGCGATCAGCAATTTCCGCGTCACCAATAAGCAATAGCAATAGGAATTCGGGAATTGACGTTTTTGTGATGGCCAACACACCGGCCACGCGGGGTGCCGGGTAATGCTCCTGACATGCGAAGGGCGATCCCGCTCTTCCATTTAAAACAGGAGCTGACCATGAAGACCACCTTGAAGACCCTCTCGGCCCTCGCGATTGCGGCGGCCACTCTCACCGCAGTCACCCTCGCCAGCGGCAGCGCCGCGTCCGCCAATCCGTTCCACGGTCCGGGCCATGGTCCGGTCATGCTGCACGGCAACGGCAATCTCCACGCGCCGGGACTTGCCGGCAGGCTCGCAGGCCGCCTGAAGATCACGTGCTTTGCCTGCAACCTGCCGCGTCCACATCCGACGTGGGGCTATCGTCCCTGGCGCTTCCCTCACTGGGGTTACTACCCGTGGCGCTACTACGGCTGGGGCCACCGCTATAACCGCTGGTATTGGGATCGCTATCACCACCGCTTCGGTTTCGAAGGACGTCCCGGCGTGGTCTCGCTCGCCGCGGCACCCGCAGCGGTCTCTGCCCCGATCCGGGCTTCCGCCGGTCCGCAAAACTGCCTGACCGAGCAGAAAATGCCAGACGGCAGCGTGATGTTCGCGGACGTCTGCAAGCAGATCAGTGCGATCGCACCCCCTCCGTCGGCTGATGGCCGGCAGTAAGCCAAGTGAAAGGAGCGAAGAAAGCGGGGCCGCCCGTGCGTCAGGGCGGCCTCGCGGCGTTTTGGCGAAGCGCATCGCGCTTTCGTTGAGAGGAGACTGAGGTGTTGCGGTTGTTCTATCATTGGAGCAGCAGGATTTGCCGCGGCAGAGGTTCATTGAACAGCCTGGCCGCGATGGTTGTTATGCTGCTTGTCTGTGTCCCGGTCGCGCTTGGTTGCGCGCGAGCTGGCGCTGAGCTGCAGCGCTTCAGCCGCGACGAATTGCGCGTCACTAATGGCGCCGTGGGCGCCTTACGAGATGACAAACTCTCGATCGATACGCCAAGTTCGCGCGCCGTCATTCGCCACGCGCCGGTGGGCGCCGCCGATCAGGCCGCGGAAATCCATTTCCGCTATCTGGGGCCGAGCAAAGCCAGTAAGCCGCTCGCCTCAGGCGAATTGCGCCGCCAGATCGGATTGAAACTACGCGCGGCGGATTCCTGCAACGTGGTCTATGTCATGTGGCACATCGCGCCCGATACCAGAATTGCAGTGTCGGTGAAGCGCAACGCGACGCACAGTCACGCGCAGTGCGGCGTGCACGGCTACGAAACGATTGCGCCGCAGCGGCAAGTTGCGCCGCGGCCGATCCGGCCAGGCGAGGTGCATGTCTTGCGCGCCGAACTTCGCGGCGGAGCCCTCGTGGTGATCGCCGACGGCAAGCTGGCGTGGCGGGGCGTTGTTGCCGGCCAGTTGCCCGCAGGCCCGCCGGGTTTTCGCACCGATAATGCGCGCTTCGTGCTGGAGTATTTCGCCAGCGGCGCCGTGGCACACAACCGGTTTGGCGGCCGATAATAGCCGGCGAGTGATACGCTTTGAGTGTGCGCGCGTTTCACGCCTTGACCGCGAACTCTTTCAGAATCTCCGGCTTGAACGCCAAACCATGGCCGGGCCGTTCGGGCGCGGTGATCACGCCGTTCTTCACCGGCACCGGATCGACGAAGAGGTCCTCGGCCAGACCCATGTCTTCGATCCAGATGCCGTTCGGGATCGAGGCGAGCAGTTGCACGTTCAACTCGGGAAACAGATGCGGCGCCATCCGCACGCCCCAGGTGTCGGCCACGGTCGCAATCTTGCGCAGCTCGGTCAGGCCGCCGCGCATCGGATCGGGTTGCAGGATCGGCAGCCGCGGGTGTTCGAAGAACGGTTTGAGATCGAATCGGGTGAAATGCGTCTCGCCGCCGACGATGCGCAGGTCGAGAGCTTCGGCGATGCGCAGATAGCCGGCGAAGTCGTCGGCCGCCACCGGCTCCTCCAGCCAGTACACGTCGTAGTCCTGGAATTTCCTTCCCATCTGGATGGCGACATCGGCGGTCCAACCCATGTTGACGTCGATCATGATGGCGATATCGGGTCCGACCGCCTCGCGCATGCGCCGCACGTTGTCGAGGTCGGTCGCGAGGCTGCCGATATGAGCGACCTGCATCTTGATCGCCTTGTAGCCGCGGCTCTTGTAGTGCAGCGCCTTGGCGATCATGCCGTCGCCGCCGCTGTTGCGGAAACAGCCCGAGCCGTAAGCCGGCAACTCACTACGATAGTGACCCCACAGCCGATGCAGCGGCAGCTTGGCGCGCTTGCCCACCGCATCCCACAGCGCGATGTCGAGCGCCGACATCGCCATGACGGCGATGCCGCCGCGACCGTAAGTCGTGGTCGCCAGCCACAGATCCTGCCAGATCGCCTCGATGGCGCTCGCATCCTTGCCGATGACGCGCGGGATGATCGTTTCCTCGAGACACGCCACGATGGTGCGGATGCCGGGCCGGAAAAGGAGCAGATAGCCCATGCCGACGATGCCGCCTTGGGTCTCCGCTTCCAGCACCAGAATATTGCGCGCGTCGCCGAAGCGATGCCCCTTGAGCCAGGGATCGTTCGGCCACGGCACTTGCAGCATGGTGGTGCGGATGGCCTTGATGGTCATGTCGGTCATGGCTGCGTCGTCCTCCCCGGCGGGCCGGCGCGTCATTGCGCGGCGCCTCGACGTAAATGCTGCGCAAAGCGTTGTGCGGCGTCAACGTCTCTCCTAAAGATGGAGCTATTCGGATTATCGCGGCCGCCGCTGTGTGGCCGGTTAAAGCAAATTGAGGCGGATCGGGAGACACTCATGCCGAAGAAGCAGATCGTGTCGGCGAAACTGCGCGCGCCGAGCGGGCACTTTTCCCATGCCACGATAGCCGAAGCCCGCGGCCGCCTCGTCTTCATCTCTGGCATGACGGCACGGCGCGCTGACGGCGGCATTGCCGGCGTCGGCGATATCGAGGCCCAAACCCGTCAGGTGTGCGAGAATATCAAGGCCGCGGTCGAGGAGGCCGGCGGCAGCATGGATGATGTCTGCCGCGTCGATGTTTTCGTCCGCAACATGGAACATTTCGAGCTGATCCACAAAGTGCGCCGCGAATATTTCAAGCCGCCGGCGCCAGCCTCGACCATGGTCGAGGTCTGCAAGATGACCTCGCCGGATTATCTCATCGAGATCAACGCGATCGCGGTTGTGGGCAACTAGGCGTTCGAATGGTTAATCGGTTGAAATAGCATGTGAATTAGCGCCTGCCGCGACGTTTTGGTGTCGCCGATTTGAACCACGGTTCCCATCGCGCCGACATATCGGGCATGGATGGGAACGGGTCTGACAAAATCCGCTTCGATATCGCTGTGCTGCCTGAGCACGACCGCTTTCCAACGTTCTGCGAGGAGGTGGTCCGCCGCTACATCGGGATCGATCTAAGAACCCAGGACCAGCGTGGGATCAAGGCAGCCCTGGAGTTGCGGCGCGTTGGCGCCATCGACATTGGCCGGATCGCCACGAACCCTGTCAAGTCTGCGCGTGCGACAAGTCTCGTGCGCGATGACGATGATGGGCTTCTGGTGACGCTGTTGGATTGCGGCCGATCGGCGCAAACGCACACAGATCAAACAGTCGATGCCGGTGAAGGTCCGATTCGCGACTGCGGCTATCCGGGTGAACTGAACGTTGTGGCGAATTCCGAATTCTGGAACCTAAAAATTCCCCGTCACAAAATCGCGAAATTGTTCTCTCGGCCGATGCGCCTGGCCGGCGCCAAACTGGACAAGGATATCGCCGCACGGCGCTTGCTGCTGGGCTATATCCGCGAAGCCTTCAATCTCGACGCCCAGGCGAGTGCGCGCGCCGCCCAGCTTTATGAACGGCATATCGTCGATCTGATCGCGCTCGCGCTGGACGCCGGCGGCGAGCGGCGCGTGACGGCCGAGGATCACGGCGTTCGCGCGGCGCGACTGTCTGCGATATTAAAGGAAATCGAGTGCAGCAGCGGCGATCCGGTCCTCAGCGCAGTCGTGATTGCGCAGCGACTGGGCGTGACGCCGCGCTACGTACACTCGCTGCTGGAACAAACCGGCCGCAGTTTCACGCATCATGTGCTCGAGCACAGGCTTGAAAGGGCGACGGCGCTGCTGCGCGATCCGGGTCGGCAGTCTTGCCGGATCGCCGATATTGCCGGCGAGGTCGGGTTCAACGACCTGTCGCATTTCAATCGAGCGTTCCGGCGCCGCTACGGCGTCACGCCGTCGCACATCCGCAACGCAGTCGCGGCCGCTGTTTGAGATTTGACGCCTCGCGTCGGTGGATAGCACGGCGGACTCGGCGTAATCTGCATTTTATTGCAGCGTCGGAGCGCCCGTGACCCCCACGATTAACATCGCGGCTTACAGCGACGCGCTGGTGGTGCTCGGCACTGCCGGAATTCTCGTGCCGATCATCAGCCGGCTGGGAATTAGCCCGACGCTGGGGTACCTCGTTGCCGGCGCCATCCTGGGGCCGCTCGGTTTGGGCTCGTTCATCCGCCAGGTGCCGATCCTTTACTGGTTCACGGTCGGCGAAGCCAAGAACGTCGAGGGTATCGCCGAACTCGGCGTTGTCTTTCTCCTGTTTCTGATCGGGCTTGAGTTGTCGCTTCAGCGTCTGCTGACGATGCGGCGCTATGTCTTTGGCCTTGGCGGCCTTCAGGTGCTGCTGACCACCGCTGTGATTGCCGCGGCCGCGATCAAGAGCGGCCAAAAACCGGCCGATGCGGTGATTCTCGGCGCCAGTCTTTCGCTCTCCTCGACGGCGATCGTGCTCGAACTGCTGTCAAATCAGGAGCGGCTGACGACGGGCGTCGGGCGGGCGAGCTTCTCCGTGCTGCTGGCGCAGGACCTCGCTGTCATTCCGATTCTGGTGTTCATCTCCATCCTGGCGGGTGGCCATGGCAAGTCGGTGCTGGCGAGTCTCGCCGGCGCGCTGCTCTCGGCGGCACTGGCGTTGTCCGTCATCGTTCTGTTCGGCCGCGTGCTGATGCGGCCGCTGTTTCGGCTGGTGGCGACGACCCGCTCCCGGGACCTGTTCATCGCCGCCGTGCTGTTCGTGATCGTCGGCGCCGGCGTGGTGGCGGACCAGGCGGGCCTGTCGATGGCCCTCGGCGCCTTTGTTGCCGGATTACTGCTCGCGGAAACCGAATACCGCAAGGCGATCGAAGCAACGGTCGCGCCATTCAAGTCGCTGCTGCTCGGCATTTTCTTTTTCACGGTCGGCATGGAGATCGACTACCGCGAAATCGTGCATGAGCCGCTGCCGCTGTTCGCCAGCGTCGCCGCGCTCATTGCCGTCAAGGCGCTGATCCTTATCGGGCTCGGCCGGCTGTTTCGGCTGTCGTGGCCTGTCGCTGTCGAGACCGGTCTCGTGCTCGGGCCGGGCGGCGAGTTCGCCTTCGTCAGCATAGGCATGGCGTCGGCCGCCTCGCTGCTCGATCCCGGCGTAGTGAGCTTCACGCTTGCGTTGACTTCAGTGACGATGGTGCTGACGCCGCTTCTGTCATTCGTCGGACGGCGCTTCGCTGCGCGGCTGCGCTCCCGTGGCGCGCCGGCCGGCGAACTGACTGCGCGGCCGCCCGGCGCCGAGAACCACGCTATCGTGGTCGGTTATGGCCGCGTCGGCAAAGTCGTGTGCGCGCTGCTCAAGCAGCATGGCATTCCCTACGTCGCCGCCGATCTGGATGCGCCCGCCGTCACCCGCGATCGTCGCGAGGGGCACGACGTGTTCTATGGCGATGCCGCCGATCCCACATTCCTCGAGGCTTGCGGCCTGGCCAAAGCGGCGGGCGTCGTCATTACGATTCATACTGAGCGGGCTATCGATGAAGTCGTGCAGCATGTGCGCGCGACGCGCCCGGACATTATCATTGTGTCTCGCGCACGCGACGCCGCCCACGCGAGCCATCTTTATCGTCTCGGCGCCACCGACGCGGTCCCGGAGACCATCGAGGCGAGCCTGCAGCTTTCGGAAGCCGCGCTGATCGGCTTCGGCAAGGCGGCGGGGCCGATCATCGCCTCGATTCACGAAAAGCGTGACGAGATTCGACGCGCCCTGCAGCAGGCGGCGCGCGAAGCCGGATTGGAGACCATTCATTCAGTGCGGCCCAAGGGGCGTGAAATCTCCGACCGGCCCGCCGCGCCGAACTGATAGCCCGCTACGTGCGCCGGCGCGCGAATTCAGTAGGTGCCGGTCGGGGGTGCTTCTTCTCCCGCCGCTACGGCGCGGAAACCGGCGATCGCCCGATCGATCCGGCCGCTTTCCTTCACGATCCGATCGAGCGCCGCGAGCGCTTCGTCAAAATTTGGATTTGTGCGGCTCAGCCAGCGGTGCGCCGCTTCGGCGTTCGCTACGATCGCACTGAGCGGATGGCTGATTTCGGCGAGACTGGCTTCGATGGGCTGGTGCCGCACGATCGTTCCGCCGGATTTGCTCCGGGCAAAGTCGCCGCTCTGGTTCATGTGAATCTTAAACCGAATTCGGATGCATATTGCCACTCACGCTCGCGACCCCCGAGGTCGGAACGGTGACGACTCCAACTGACCGATATTTCCCCAAAACCCCGACGCAATCAGCCTAGTCGCCACAACAAACAAATGACAATACGCAATAATTCTAACACTGATTCGCGTTGTGCTTTGGCCAGCTTAGCGAATATGCGGGAATATCCACAGTTACCGATGTTGCGCTGTCAGCGCCGCTGCACCGATCGTCCGCTGCCGGCAGCGTCAAGCATGAAGGGCATGGCGGCCGCACGTGGCGCCGCAAGCCCGACGGGCTCGCGCTCGATGTCGCCGAGCGCCTGCACAAAGTCCGAGAACCAGCTCTGCACCGAGCACTGCCGCAACTTGCTCACCATGTTCTGCCAGCGCTCACGCCGCTCGTCGAGGCTCATCACAAGGGCCTTCGCGATCTGTCGCGCCATGTCGTCGATGTCGTGCGGGTTGACCTGCACCGCCGCGTCCAGCTCCTTTGCGGCTCCGGCGAACGACGACAACACAAGCACCCCGGGGTCGAACGGATTCTGCGCCGCAACATACTCCTTGGCGACAAGATTCATGCCGTCGTGCAGTGGCGTCACCAAGCCGATCTGCGCCGCACGATAGAAGCCGGCCAGCGTGGATTGTGCGAATCCCTTGTTGAGGTAGCGGATCGGAATCCAATCGACCTCACCGTGCTGGCCGTTGACATCGCCGACCAGCGCCGCGAGCTCAGTCTTCAGGTCCCGATAAGCGCGGATGTTGCCCCGCGACGGGACCGCGACCTGCAGCAGCGACACTTTGCGTTTCAGCGACGGCTCGATATCGAACATGCGACCGAACGCACGCATGCGGTTGGTCAGGCCCTTCGAGTAGTCGAGACGGTCGACGCCGAGCGCAAGCTTGGCGCCCTGCAGGCTTGCGCGCAGCCGTGCGATTTCGGGCCGCGTACTTGCCTTGACGGCACGCGTCGCGAATTCATCAACATCGATTCCGATCGGGAAGATCGCCAGCCGCGTCCGCCCGCAATTTGAGGTGACCTCGCCGTCGGTAACCGTCAATCCGAGTTCATGCTGCAGGTATTCTTCGAAATTGCGCCGATCGTCCTCGGTCTGGAACCCGATCAGATCGTAAGCCAGCATGGCCGAGACGAGATCGCTATGATGCGGCACCGCCGACATCGTCGTGTGGGGTGCCCATGGCGTATGCAGGAAGAAACCGATCGGACGTGAGACGCCGAGCCGGCGCAGTTCCGCGCCGAGCGTCAGAAAATGATAATCCTGCACCCACACCACCGGCTGAGATGCGATAAAACGCAGCAGCGCGCGCGCCATGAAGGCGTTGACCTCACGGTACGACGCGTATTCCTCGGCAGTGACCGAGATGAGATCGGGCCGCGAATGCAGTGCCGGCCACAATGCCGAATTGGCGAAGCCTTCGTAGTAGCCGCGGTAATGCCTGGCGGGCATGTCGACTGTCGCCAACGCACCGCTACCCAATGCTTCGATCTTGGCGAATGAATCCCGGCTTTGCGCTGCGTCGGTTTGACCGCTGGAACCGACCCAGATTGCGCCGGAATCCCTCACCATCGGGATCAGCGCCGAAGCCAGTCCCCCGGCAATTGGTTCGTCCGTTTTTGCCCGCGCAACGCGGTTGGAAACGACGATGACGCTCACAGGAAATTCCTCCGATTGGGTGGTGGAACAACCCGTGGCACGACCGAATGTTCCCGCACTGCGGCATTGCGGAAACTTCCCGGGAGGAACTGCGGAATTCCGCCGCAATTTGATTTTGCGCGGCGAATTCCCGTCACAATCAAGCGGAACTGTGGCGCAGTGTTTGAATGTCGCGCTGCGACACTCACGCTTCGGAATATGCTGTTGTCGACAGCAGACTGACTTCGGCATGCCGCGAATCGAGGCGTGTGTGTTGCACGATGACCGGAACATCGGATTCAAACACTGATGAATAGTCGGTGTCGCGCGGCACCGGCGCCGGGTCTTCCAGATCGTTGAAGCGCAAGTGCAGCGTGCGCCTCGCTCCGACGGTCACGCGATAGATGACCGGCTCGCGGTCGGCAAAGAACAGCGTGATCTGCACGTGTGCGTCCTTGTCATTCGCATTCAAGATGCAAGCGGTTTCGTGCGAGATCAGCGCCCGATCGAAAAAGGAGCTCTGTGACGGAATATAACCCTCGGCAATCGCCCAGCGTTTGTGCCCGATGGGGTCCATGGTGCGGCTCCGCGGTGGGGAAAATGAATATGGCGGCGGGCGCCGCCATCCAGCGGTAACGCCAATTCCGGGGCGCGGGTTCCATACAGTTCCACGGGGGAACTCGCTGGTTCCGTCTCGGGGAACTCTTTTGATCCGCTTGCGTTGCAACAATGACGTCAAGCCCAGGGGCGCGGGCCGCGTGCGTCATCACCTCGATTGAGGCCCAAATCTGCGGAGCGCACCCATGCGTGCAGTGACGGTTGCGCCAAGCGTTGCCCATTCGGCGCAGCTCGAAAATGTGCCCGATCCGCCGCCCTCGGACGGCGCGGTGCTGGTGCGTACGCTTGCGCTCGGCGTCTGCGGCACTGATCGCGAAATCGTATCGGGCGAATACGGCTGGGCGCCGCCCGGCGAAAAGCGTCTTGTCATCGGTCATGAATCTCTTGGCCGGGTGCACGAGGCGCCCGCCGGTTCCGGGTTCAGCCCGGGCGATCTCGTGGTCGGCATCGTACGGCGGCCCGATCCTGTGCCCTGTCCGGCCTGTGCGGTTGGCGAGTGGGATATGTGCCGCAACGGACGCTATACCGAGCGTGGCATCAAGGAGCGAAATGGCTTTGGCTCCGACTATTTTCGCATCGAGCCGGATTTCCTGGTGAAGCTGAACTCCTCGCTCGGCGCGGAGGGCGTGCTGGTCGAGCCGACCAGCGTCGTTGCCAAAGCCTGGGATCATACCGAGCGCATTGGTCGCCGCTCGCGTTCCTTTCAGCCCAAGACGCTGCTGGTCACGGGCGCCGGGCCGGTTGGCCTGCTGGCCGCGCTGATCGGCGCGCAGCGTGGCCTCGACGTACATATGCTCGACAACCGCGACAGTCAGCTCAAGCGGCTATTGACGCGCGAATTGGGCGGGACGTTTCACCTTGGCACGTTGGACGAGCTAGACGGCTTCAGGCCCGATATCCTGATGGAGTGTACCGGCGCCCCGATCGTTGTGCGCGATGTGCTCGGTCGCACCGCGTCAGCCGGCATCGTCTGTCTGGTTGGCGTGAGCGGTCCCGGTCACGCCTTCAGCGTTGACGTCGGTTCGCTCAACCGCACCATGGTACTCGACAACGATACGGTGTTCGGCTCGGTCAATGCCAACCGCCAGCATTATGAGGACGCGGTCGAGGCGCTGCAGCAGGCCAACAAATCCTGGCTGGCGCGGCTGATCACGCGGCGCGTGCCGGCAGAGCAATTCACCGAGGCGCTCGAACCGCAGCCGGACGATATCAAAGTGGTCGTTGACTTTTCCTCAGACGATTGAACGCTCCGCCAACCTTAACACTCAACATCATGCTGCACCCGCTTGACGACAAGTCCGATGTACCGGGCCGGATTGAAGACTACGCACTGATCGGCGATTGCGCGTCCGCCGCACTTGTTGGCCGTAACGGTTCGATCGATTGGCTGTGCTGGCCGCGCTTCGATTCCGAGGCTTGTTTCGCCGCACTACTTGGGTCGCGCAGTCACGGCCGCTGGCTCATTGCGCCGCAACTGAACGCGCGCGTCACCCGCCGTTACCGCCCCAACACCCTGGTGCTGGAAACCCATTTCGAAACAGCGGATGGGGCCGCGACTCTGATCGATTTCATGCCGCAAGGCACCCAGCGTTCGACCCTGGTCCGGCTGATCGTCGGCACACGCGGCCAGCTCGCAATGCACACCGAGCTGATCTTGCGGTTCGGCTATGGCGCCGTCGTGCCCTGGGTGAGCCGGATGGAAAGCGGCGCGTTGCGTGCCATCGCCGGCCCGGACATGGTGGCGGTGTACACGCCGGTGCATCTGCGTGGCCGCGACATGACGACGGTCGGCGAATTCACCATTAATCGCGGCGAGACGATCCCGTTTGTTATGAGCTATGCGCCATCCCATTTGCCGCTGCCGAAGCAGATCGACGCCGCCGGCGCGCTCGCCGAGACCGAAGCCTATTGGCGGGAGTGGTCCGCAAAGTGCCGGCCGGCCGGCCACTGGTCGGATGCGGTGCGGCGCTCGGTCATCACCCTCAAGGCGCTCACTTACGGTCCGACCGGCGGCATTGTCGCCGCGCCCACAACCTCCTTGCCCGAACGCCTCGGCGGCAAGCGGAACTGGGATTATCGCTTCTGCTGGCTGCGCGACGCCACACTCACACTGCTCGGCGCCATGCACGCCGGCTATCTCGAGGAGGCGCAGGCCTGGCGCGAGTGGCTGTTGCGCGCCGTGGCCGGCAGTCCCGATCAACTTCAGATCATGTACGGCATCGGTGGCGAGCGGCGGCTGACCGAATGGGAAGTGCCCTGGCTGCCCGGATACGAGAACTCGAAGCCGGTGCGTATCGGCAATGCCGCGCACACCCAGCTTCAGCTCGACGTGTTCGGCGAACTCACCGACGTCCACTATCAGGCGCGGCGCGGTGGAGTTGCGGGCGATGAATCAGGATGGGGCCTTGAGCTCGCATTTCTCGATCACCTCAAGGCGGTCTGGCGGGAGCCCGATCATGGCATCTGGGAGATGCGCGGGCCGCCGCAGCACTTTACCTATTCGAAGGTCATGGCGTGGGTCGCCTACGATCGCGCCATCAAGAGCGCGGAAGGATTCGGTCTCGAAGGTCCGATCGACGAGTGGCGCGCGCTGCGCGACCAGATTTTCCAGGACGTGTGCGAGCGCGGCGTCAACAAGGAGCTCGGCATTTTTACCCAGGCTTACGGTTCGAAGCTGCTCGACGCCAATCTGCTGCTGGTGCCCTGCGTCGGATTTCTGCCGGTAAGCGATCCGCGTATCGAGAAGACGGTTGAGGCGATCGAGCGCGAACTCATCCGTGACGGCTTCGTCACCCGCTACAATACCGGTGCCGCGCACGACACTCTGCCGCCGGGCGAAGGCGCGTTCCTCGCTTGCAGCTTTTGGCTGGTCGATGTCTACATCCTGCAAGATCGTTTTGACGACGCTGAACGGCTGTTTCGGCGACTGGTAGCCTTGCGCAACGATGTCGGCCTGCTGAGCGAGGAATACGACCCCGCGTCCAAACGATTGGTAGGCAACTTCCCGCAAGCCTTCTCTCACCTCGCGCTGATCAACAGCGCCTATAACCTGACGCGGTCGCGAAAGCCGCTGCACCAGCGGGCGCACGACGAGCATGCGCCGCCGGAGGAGCATGCCGCGTCGGCCGAGGTTCTTGGCGCCGACGACCGATGACGGCGGCTCATTCCCTTCGGCGCCGATGCAGCGGCGGATTGCCGCATTTGGGCAAGGCCTGGTTCGCCTTGCATGCCTGAGCAAATTTGAAAAATCGCCCGTGTGGCGTGCCGAGATCAGATGGCCTTTGGGCCGAACTTGTGAGATGTTTCTTTCGATCTGGAAGGTTAATGAGCTGCCTGATACTTGCTGCGGGGCGAGTTATCGTGGCAAAAATACGCTCGTCGACGAGCGATCGACGCGACGTCAATCGGTGCCTGAGCGTTAATCGCCTGGGCCAAAGACCGGGGGCGGACAGGGAGGAAAACATGAGACGGCTCATCGTATTGGCCGCGGCTGCGGCATTCATCGCCACGCCGGCATTCGCCGAAGACACCATCACCATCGGATTTACCGATTTGCAGACCGGCCCGCTCAACGTCGACTCGCTGGGCCAGCAGCACGGCTATGAGTTCTGGCGCGATGAAGTGAACTCCAAGGGCGGAATCAAAGTCGGCGGCAAGAGCTACAAGGTGAAGTTCGTCAGCTATGACGACCAGTCGGTGGGTGGTCGCGTCCAGCAGCTCTACACGCGCCTCATCAATCAGGACAAAGCCGACTTTTTGTTCAGCCCGTACTCGTCTGGCCTGACCGCGCCGGCTGCGGTGATCTCCGAGCAGTACGGCAAGATCATGATCGATTCCGGCGGCGCCGAAGACAAGCCGTTCGAGCAGGGCAACAAATATCTGTTCATGGTGATCACCTCGGCCAGCCATTATCTCTCGGGTGCGGTCGCGGCGCTCAAGAAGAACGATCCGCAGGCGAAGATCGCCATGGTCTATTCCGACGATCCGTTCTCCAAGGCCGTGCTAGCCGCAGCGGCGCAGCAGGCGAAGGCGGCCGGGATGCAGATCGTGATGAACGAGTCATACTCGCCATCGACCACCGATTTTGGCCCGATCGTCAACAAGATCGTCTCGTCGAACGCCGATGCGGTGATGGGCGGCGGCCATTACTCGGATGGCGCCACGCTGGCGCGGCAGATGCACGATCAGAAAGCCAACATGAAGTGGGTGTCGCTGCTGGTGGCGCCGGCCGACGACAAGTTCGGCGAACTCGGCAAGGCCGCCCTGGGCGTGACGGTGCCGTCGCAGTGGGAACTGCAGGTCAATTACAAGCCGCAATTCGGCCCGACCACCGCGGAATTTGCCAAGGCCTTCCAGGATAAATTCCACGTCAAGGCCGACTACCATGCGGCGTCCGGCTACACGAGCGGCGTCGTGTTGCAGCACGCCATCGAGCAGGCCAATTCGATCGACCCGGAGAAGGTCGCGGCGGCGCTCAACGGCATGGACATCACCACTTTCTTCGGTCACATCAAGTTCCTGACCGATCCCGGACATCATGGCCTGCAGGCCACGCACGAGATGGTGCTCGCGCAGTGGCAGATGGTGAACGGCAAGCTTGGGCGTCAGGTGGTTTGGCCGCAGGCGGCGCAGTCGGCCAATCTGCTCTTCCCGATCCCCGCGCAGTGAGCGTGACCCATACGGTCATGTGCGAGCAAACAGTGTAGTCAATCAGGGACCGGCAGCGTAGCTGTCGATCCCATTTGTGTAGGCTCTCATGCTCGGCATCCTCGCTTCAGTCATCGACGGCGTGCTGGTGGGATTGGTCTACGGGCTTGCCGCAATGGGCCTGACGCTGATCTGGGGCGTCATGGACGTCATCAACCTGACCCATGGCGTCATGATTGTCGCCGGTATGTTTGCGCTGTTTCTGCTCACCACCGCGATCGGGCTCAATCCTTATGTCGCACTGCTGCCGGTGCTGATCGGCGGCTTTTTCGTCGGCGTGCTGCTGTACTGGATTGCGATCCACCGCATGGTCGGCCGACCGCCGCTGATGAGTTTGCTGTCGACCTTCTCGGTCAATCTCGTGCTTATCGGCGTCGGCACCGCGGTGTGGGGCACCGCCTTGTTCAATGTCGACGTGTCGCTGCCGGGCCTAACGATGGGCCGTTATACATTCCCCGGCGCGCACATCTTGGCCGCGGTGCTGGCCGCGGTCATTGCGACAGCGCTTTATCTGTTCCTGCACTACACCCGGCTGGGCAAGTCGATACGCGCGGTGGCCAATAACCGGGAAGCCGCGGAACTGGTCGGCATTCCGACTACCCGCGTGCTCGCCATTTCGGTCGGTCTCGGGGTCGCGCTTGCCGGCGTGTCGGGGGTGCTGATCGCCACCCTGTTCCCGTTCACCGTGCTGTCGGGCGACGGGTACCAGCTCAAAGGCTTCGTCGTCACCGTGCTCGGTGGCTTCGGTAACCCGATTGGCGCGCTGATGGGGGGCGTCGCGCTCGGGCTGCTTGAAGGCGCGGTGACGCCGTTCGTTCCGGTCAGCTGGACGCTGGTGATCGAGTTCGTGTTGTTTGTCCTGGTGCTGATCGCGTTTCCGGCCGGCATTTTCCGCTCGCGGCGCGGAGCCCTCTGATGTTGTCGATGCCGCGCCGCCCGTTCTTCTGGATCATCACGCTCGCGGTGGTGGCGTTCGCGCTGGCGCCGGTCTATGGCAATGACGTGTCGCTGCGCGAGAGCCTGCTGCTCGACGCGCTCTACATAACGCTCGCCAGCAATCTCAACCTGATGCTCGGCTACGCCGGCTACGTCAATTTCGGCAGCATCGTTTTCTTCGGACTCGGCGGCTATGTCTGCGTCTGGCTGGTGAACTCGTACAAATGGACGCTGGCGCCGAGTCTGGCCGTGGCCGGAATATGCGTCAGCGGCCTCGCGCTGATCTTCGGCCTCGGCATCCTCAGGCTGCGCGGCGCGTTCTTCGCGCTTTCCACCATCGGCGTCATCGAGGCGGTGCAGGCCTTTGCCGAGAACTTCACGCCGTGGGGCGGATCATCCGGCATTTATCTGCCAGCCTCGATCTTCGCGCCGCTCGGCGGGCCGGCGCATGCGCTCTGGGTCATCTATTTCATCATGGTCGGAGTGATGGGAGCCTCGCTCTATCTGAGCTACGCCATCAAGACATCGAAATTCGGCCTTGGGCTGCTTGCGATCGGGCAGAACGAAGACGCCGCTGCAATCCTCGGCGTGCCGACCTCGCTCTACAAGGCGATGGTCTACAGCGTCTCGGCCTTTCTGCCCGCCATTGCCGGCGGGCTTTATTTTTTCAAGAGCGCCTTCATCCAGCCGTCCGACGCCTTCGATCTGTCGCTGTCGACGGAGGCGCTGGTAGTCGGCATGCTGGGCGGGGAGGGCACTGTCACCGGCGTCGCCATTGGCGCATTTCTCTATGAAGAGCTGCGCGGCTACCTTCTCACCTCCTCGACCTTCGCCAACTTCCAGCTGGTGGTTTCCGGCGCGCTGCTGCTGCTCATCGTGCTGTTTTTCCCCGGCGGACTGATGGGCTTCATCTACAGCCGTTTCCCGCACACCCAGAAGGTTCTGGAATGACGGCGCTGCTCGAGATCGAAAAGGTCAGCAAGCGCTTTGGCGGCTTGCAGGCGGTCAAGGACCTGACCTTTGAGGTGCGCGAAGGCGAGATCCTCGGCCTGATCGGGCCGAACGGTGCCGGCAAGTCGACGCTTTTCAACCTGATCAACGGCGTGTTTGCACCCGACGCCGGACGCATCAGCTTCGGCGGCGCCGACATCACCGGTGAGAAGCCCTACAAGGTCGCCCGCGCCGGGGTCGCGCGCACCCATCAGATCGTGCAGCCACTGACCAACATGACGGTGCTCGACAACTGCACGGTGGGCGCCTGCTTTGGCCGCGAGAACCTGCCGCTGCACCGCGCCTATGAGGCGGCGCGCGAGGCGATCGCCATCGTCGGTCTCTCCGACCGGGCCAACATGCTGGCGCTACACCTGACCATTGCGGGCAAGAAGCGGCTTGAACTGGCGCGCGCGCTCGCCGCGCGGCCCCGGCTTCTCATGCTCGACGAAGTGCTGGCCGGACTTAATCCGACTGAGGTCGAGCACATGATCGGCGTCATCCGGCAGATCTGCAAACGCGGTGTTACGATCCTGATGATCGAACATCTGATGCAGGCGATCATGAGCCTGTCGGACCGCATCGTCGTGCTCAACTTCGGCCAGAAGCTCGCCGAGGGTATCCCTGCCGAAGTGGCCCAGCATCCGCAAGTGATCGAGGCCTATCTGGGCAATCCCAAGCTCGCCGCCGAATTGCAGGGGAGCGACGAGCATGTCTGACACGATCCTCAAGGTCGAGGCGCTGGAAGCCGGCTATGGCGAGGTGCAGGTGTTGTGGGGCGTTTCGCTCAGCGCCACGCGCGGGCATCTCACCGCCATCGTCGGCGCCAATGGCGCCGGCAAAACCACCACCTTGCGGGCGGTGGCCGGCACGATCGCCCCCTGGCGCGGCCGCGTCCTGTTCGAGGGCGATGACGTCACCCGGCTGTCGACCCACGAAAAAGCGGAGCGCGGTTTTGCGCTGGTGCCGGAAGGCCGCCAATTGTTCACTACGATGACGGTCGCGGAAAATCTCGAACTCGGCGCCTATCCAAAACGCGCGGCGCAGGGCCACGCTGAACGTCTCGATCAGGTGTTTACGCTGTTCCCGCGGCTCGCAGAACGTCAGCAACAGCTCGCCGGCACACTGTCGGGCGGCGAGCAGCAGATGGTCGCCATCGCCCGCGGTCTGATGTCCAATCCCGACATTCTCATCATCGACGAGATGTCGCTCGGGCTCGCCCCCGTGCTGGTTTATCAGCTGTTTCACACGCTCAAGAAATTGAAAGAGGCCGGACTCACCATTCTGCTGGTCGAGCAAAACGTGCACTTGGCGCTGGCGGTGAGCGACTATGCCTACGTCATCGCCGAGGGTAAGCTGTTCACCGAAGGCGAGCCGAAAAAGCTGTCTGCCATGCCGGAGATCCGCAAAGCGTACCTCGGGCTGTAATCGTCAAGCGTCACAGGCGGACTTGATAGGCGCGGTCGGCCGCTGGCCCGGACGTTATTTGTACGCGATATGAGATCAGCTAAAACGTCAGGGTCGTTCGCAATCCGAAGACCGCCTCGTCTCCGATCCGCTGTGTCTTGTTCGCCGGGTTCAGGATGCCGGCGCCCGGATTGATCACGTACTGAAAATCCGGTTGCAGCACCCACCAGGGCGCCGCTTGATATTGATAGGTCAATTCGATCACATGTTCGGCGCTGCGAACCGGGTATGCAGCGCCGCTGTAAAACGCTCTGTCGCCGTCGAGATCACTCGCTGACTTGCTGACGTGTGCGAAGTCATATCCAATACCAAAAGTATCGTTTGGACGCCCCGGGAACGGGGCTTTCACGTTGATGCCGGCGTTCAGGCTGAAGTCGATCAAGTTGCGATCGTCCGGAGCCCCCATCAGGCGCAGAAACACGCCGACCGAGCGTGGGCCGTCGCGTTCACGCCACACCATTTGGTCGGCGACGCCATAGACGCTGAAGTTTCCCCGATCATTCTGCGCGATCCCGCTGCTCAGGGGACTGGCGAGCGAAATGCCGGCGATATCAAATCGCTGATTCGGAAAGCCTGCCGTGTCATACCAGGCGCCGAGCTTGTAGGTGCCGGGCAGCCCGCAAAACATACTGTCGCAGCCTTTGGCGGGGGTGGGGTTCGCGGCATATTGCAGCTCAGCGATCCAAAGCGCGCCGGTGTTGAGGTTAAATTGCGTGCCCGTAGCCTCGCCGTCGCGAAGCTGGGAATCGTCGTTGAAGGGACCGCCGGGCGGGTTGTCATCAAAAACCCCGCCCAGCACCGTCAGCGAAGAATTGAGATGCGCTCGTGCGCGGACGCCGAGTGACGAGAGCGGATAAGCCGGCCCTCCGGCATAAAGGTCGGCGGAGGGAACCATGGGCCAGCCCGTCATAGTGTTGAGGTAAGGTTCGGCATACTGGCTGACGATAAATTCCTGGTCGAGGCTTTGCTGCCCGACCTTGATATCTGCCTTGTTCTGCAAAAAAGTCTGCATGTACCAAAGCTCCCATAGCCGCGTCGTGCGCTGGGCTTCGATGCCGCTGACCGTTTGCAGATTACCGAGATAGTCGGCGCTGAGGTTGCGCCCGTGGATCTGCAGGGCGCTGGCAAAGAAGGTGCCTCCCGGCCAGTGAAGAGCCTTGTCGGTGTCGACGCTGACGCTCATGGTAGTCAGGCCGTCGTAATCGGCGCCCCTTCGGATGCCACCACTCACATTTCCGAGAACTTCGCTCTGTTCCTGAAGATTGAAAGTGATTCCGGCCTGGGCGAGCTTGGTACGCAGCCCGCCCATGTCGCCAAGGAGCGTGTCGCGCGTCCAGAGATCGGACCAGAACGAAGCGCCGGCCGATCCCTGCGGCTGAACCTGAGTCTGTTGTGCGAGCGCCTGACCCGAGCACAGCGCGAGCACGACGGCTGCCGTGGCGCCAGATAACCAGGCACCACTCATGCGCAGCCAATCGTGTCCGCGTTGACGAAGAGCCTTGCGGCCACGATAGTAACGCTTCGTAGCGCGGTCGCGGGTAACGCCATGGTCCGCATCAGCCGCACCATGCGAGAAAATCGACTGACTCAACGCTGCTCCCGGACACGGTGCCGCCAGCGGTCTGCTGAGGCACCGCACGATCCTTCTCTTGCTCATGGAGATGTGGCGCATCGTCGGCCATCATCGCGTTGGCGCTTCGGACCCTGGTTCTCCAATGTTCAATATGTGCCTTTGTGGCCGGTTCCGACATAAACAAACGACCAACTCTTTTCGATTGGCGCCCACCACTCCGGCACGCCGGTTTCCTTGTCGGTATGGCGGAAGAAGCCGTTATACGGCGGCGGCCCGATCTTGAGGCTGAGGCGATATTTGCCCGGCCCGTTGAATTTTACGTTGACCCCGTAATGCGGGCCGTCGGCTGCTGTCATCGCCATCATGGTGCCGAATGTCGACCAGTCGCTGCCCTCCTTCACGACCAGGTAGCTCACGGTCAGATAGGGCATCCAGGCGCCCGGCTCGAAGCCTTGTGCGTTGTTTTTGTCGGCGTGAATGTCGACTTCGAGATGCGCATCGAAGGGCCCTTGTTCCATCATTCCCGGCAACATCGGCGCCATTTCCACCGGCTGCAAATAGACGGGATGGATGATCAGGCCGTCGACGACCAGCGGATCGCCAATCGAGTGCTCGGCCGCGAACGCCGGGCCGCAGCAGATCGCCGCAATCGCCGCAGCCAGGCCGAACAGGTGTTTGCGCATTTCAATCTCCTCTCCGCGCTACCGCTTCAACACTTTCAGTTAAATTCCAAAAATCGCCGGCCACCAGGCAAGGCCGATCACAGCGACTCCGGCAAACAGCGGGAGCAACACCAGCGACTGTTTGGTGCCGCGTAAGCCTTGCCGCGCTAACAGGCGGCTGCCCAGCACGAGGCTCCACGCCACACCCAATCCGAAAAGGCCGAGCTTGATCGACGGAATCAACGCAGCCGGCACGCCCAACAGAGGAAGCGCTTCAAACAGTTCGCTGCCCAGCCCGATCACCAACGACACCATGGCAACCGGCATGTAGGCGTATGCCTGCTCGACAAACCGCGCGCGAAAATGCAAGTCGGCTCCAAGCGCGCCGGCAATCCAGCTTGACAGTGACGTCAGCGCCGCGAGGGCCGCGGTGAGCGCCGCGGCGCAGGCGAGCATGAACGACGTGATCATGAAGAAGTCGAGCCAGGTGTAAACTTCGCGGCCGGCCGGATGCACCGACATCAGCCATGACGGTCCCGCGGTCCCGATCCAGTCCCAGCCATGGTCGATGGCCCAGGTTCCGACCAGTTGACGCAGCCAGTCATATTGCGGCAGCACCAGCCACAGGAAGCCGCCAATCGAGAGCCCCGTAGCCAGAAACAAAAACCAGATCTCTGCGGCGTTCGGATTGTACTTGCGAATCTGAATGACCTCCGAGCCTGGCCAGCGCGCGATCAGCTTGAGGCCGCCTTTGGCGTCCGGGTGAACGCAGCGAAAGCATTCGATGCAGTGCCGTGACTCGGCCTTGCGGTTGAGGTCGATCATGGTCGGGCACAGGCCCTTTTCCGTATAGGCATCGCCGCCGGCGCGCGGCCTTTTGGGCGTGAACTGAACTGCCCCGATGCGCGAAAAGACGCCGAGCATGAGTCCGATCGGGCACATGTGCCGGCACCAGGGCCGCTTCCTCTTGCCAGGACCGTAAACGACGCCCAACACGACCGCGCAGGCAAAAGCCAAACCGAACACGACCGCAATACCCTGGGGAAAGCCGCGGGCATCCACAGTCTGCGCCAGGATGGTGATGACGATGAAGCTGACGATGGGCGTGCCTTCCCAGCGTACCCAACGCGGCACGGGGCGCTTCAATCCGAAGCCGTTGGCCCATTCTGAAGCGGCGCCGAGCGGGCAGAGCACGCCGCACCAGCTGCGGCCGGTGAAGATCACCGACACGAAGACCAACGGAAACCAGAGGCCCCAGATGACGAAATTCGCGAACAGCGTGAAGTTATCGTAGAAGGCCGCGTGGCTGCCTGGCGGCGGCAGAAACAGCGGGACGATCATCAGCGCCATAAAGCCGAAGAACATGCTGACGTGAATCCAGGCGAGCTTGTTCCGGTGGTGGGCGACGAAACGCTCCAGCCCGAGCAGGCGTGTTTCGGGCGCCCCCGGGCTTCGCTCCATAATGATTGTGTGATGGGACATGCTTGTCACGCGCTACGATGCGAGTTCCGTCGACAAATCCGGCACCGCATCGAGCTCCTTCATTGACCGGGCCCCTTGACGATCAATGTACCTTTGCTCTGCGGATGAAAATCGTTGAAGAAATGATAGGTCCCCGGCTGGAGCGGCCGGACATAGACCGGTAACTCGGTCTTTCCCGGGATCACAACTTCCACACGGAAGTCGTTGCTCTCGAATTCGGCTGGAATGCTGTCTTGGTTCATGACCATGATCTTCACTCTTTGTCCGGCAGGGACGGTCAGAGTGTCGGGAACGAAGGCCTGGTTGACGATGGCAAGACGGAAGACCGGCTCCTCGGCGGCGTCGGCTTTCAAGGTAACAACCGGCAACAGCGCCGCGTTGAAAGCCAACAATAAGAGTCCCGACAGTGCCAATCTCATCGTCTGGTCTCCGCGCCGAAGTTTTCGTCTTCACCGTGCGTCTGCATTTGATTAATTTGAACGGCGTCGAGATGCGGCTGGATTTATGAATTCAATAGCGCCAGTGCCTCGGCACTTGCAAGGATCAAACGGTATTTTAGATTTGGTCTAATTCGACATTGCGCTCGTTGCGAGGATTCGTTGCTTTGCTCGAATGTTCATCGGCCACACCTCGCCCGAAAGAAAACGTCGAACCGAGAACCGCTGTGTAATTACTGAAAAGTCGTCGGTATGGCGACAACGCTCGACAGTGGCATGGCGCCGCGTAGAGGCGCTGCCGCGCGCTGATCAGAGGACACATCTTTTTCCTTGCCGTGCCGAAAAGCAGGGGCGCTGAGACATGCACCGCGGGCACGGCAGCGCCTTGGCTGTCACGCGAGCCCATCCTTGAGGCGAGATGAAGGGATGGTCGGGGCCGGAACGGAGTTGGAGTGGTCGATGAAGATCAGTGCGTATGCGCTAGTTCGGTTCAATCAGGGACAACTTAACGTCGGCGAGGGCGTGTTTCGATGCTCTGACCGCCTCAAGGGCCCGCGTGCGCAACTCGTCTTTTCGCGCCTTGAGCACAAGGAGAACGAAAACCAGCTTGTAGAGTGTCTGCATGCCAAAGTGTCACTGATAAAACCGTCCGCAGTCTGATAACCTTTCTGCGGCTGCGGGGTTCCCGTCCGCGCCACGGGGGCAGGCCCGCGCAAGTCGATTGCTGCCGCGCCGTCGAATCTCACTTTGTTATCGAATGCCGGAGATTTATTTTGAACGCGTCTGAAAACATCACCACCGAGCGGCCGACTTTCGTCACTCACCTCGAATGCTCCGCCACCGGCGAGCATTACGCCGCCGACCAGCCGCACAATCTGTCGCGCGCCGGCAAGCCGTTGCTGGTGCGTTACGATCTCGCCGGCGTGAAAAAGGCGCTCAGCAAGGCGGCGCTCGCGCAACGCCCCCCGGACCTGTGGCGCTACCGCGAACTCCTGCCGGTGCGGCGCAAGGAGGATATCGTCAGTCTCGGTGAAACGATGACGCCGCTCATGGCGTTGCCGAAGATTGCGAAAAAGCTCGGCGGCGGCGAACTCATCGTGAAGGACGAAGGCCGCCTGCCGACCGGCTCGTTCAAGGCGCGCGGGCTGGTGATGGCGGTGTCGATGGCCAAAGCGTTCGGCATCAAGCACATGGCGATGCCGACCAACGGGAATGCGGGTGCGGCGCTGGCGGCTTACGCCAGCCATTGCGGCATCAAGACCACGATCTTCTGCCCCGAAGATACGCCCGAAGTGAACGTCAGCGAGATCGGATTGCAGGGCGCCAGCGTCTATCGCGTCAACGGCCTGATCGACGATTGCGGTAAGATCGTCGCCGAGGGCAAGGACAAGGTCGGCTGGTTCGACACGTCGACCTTGAAGGAGCCCTACCGCATCGAAGGCAAGAAGACGATGGGGCTCGAGCTTGCCGAGCAACTCGACTGGCAAGTACCCGACGTGATTTTCTATCCGACCGGCGGCGGTACCGGCCTGATCGGCATGTGGAAAGCGTTCGCCGAACTGGAGGCCATCGGCTTCATCGGTAAAAAGCGTCCACGCATGGTGGCGGTGCAGGCGTCCGGCTGTGCGCCGATGGTGCGCGCCTACGAACAGGGTGTTGAGCGCGCCACGCGCTGGGAGAATTCGCACACCATCGCGGCCGGCATCCGCGTGCCGCAGGCGGTCGGCGATTTCCTGATCCTGCGCGCGGTCCGCGACAGCGGCGGTTTCGCTATCGCGGTGCCGGATGAAGCGATCGCGGCGGGCCTTGAGGAAGTCTCCCGCGAGGAGGGTTTTCTGATGTGCCCCGAAGGTGCTGCCAGCTACGCGGCTTACAAACAAAGCCTGGCCGACGGCCGCGTCAAACCCAATGAACAGGCGGTGCTGTTCAATTGCGCGACCGGGCTGAAATATCCACTGCCGCCGATCAAGCGCACGCTCGATCGGCACAAGCCGATCGATTTCGCGGCGTTGTAGTCGTCATTGCGAGCCAACGGACCCGCGCGAAGCCGCGCGGTCCGATGACAGGCTTCCGCGAAGCGATTAAGGGCGACTTGTGATGACCGTGCGGCCATTCTCGATCGCTTTGTCGCTTCGGTCTTCGTAATGACAGGGAAAATAACAAAGAACGGGAGGAACACATGAAAGGAGTTGTAAAAGCAGCATTGTCGCTGGCGCTGATCCTTGCTGGTGTGTTTGCTGCTTCCGCTGACGAGTATCCGTCACGGCCGATCACCATCATCGTACCATTCGCCGCCGGTGGTCCGACTGACGTGGTGGGCCGTCTGCTGGCGCAGCATATGGGGCAGACGCTCGGGCAGAACGTCGTGGTCGAAGACGTCACCGGCGCCGCCGGCACGATTGGCGTCGGGCGGGTCGCGCACGCGCCTCCGGATGGTTACACCCTCAGTCTCGGCCACTGGAGCACGCACGTCGTCAACGGCGCGATCTACAAGCTGCCCTATGACCTGCTCGGAGATTTCGCGCCGATCACGCTGCTGCCGAGCAATCCCATGCTGATCGTTACCGGCAAGGCAATGCCGGCGAAGAATCTCAAGGAACTGATCGCCTGGATCAAGGATCATCCGAAGACCACCATGGGCACCGCGGGCGTCGGGTCCGGCTCGCACATCGCCGGCGTCTATTTCGAGAAGCTCACCGGAGCCCACGTGCAGTTCGTGCCCTATCGCGGCACCGATCCGGCGCTGCTCGATCTGATGGCCGGGCGCATCGACGTTATGTTCGATCAGGTGTCTGAGGCGAGTGCGAAGCTCAGTGACGGCCGCATCAAGGCTTATGCGGTCACCGCCAAGTCGCGGCTCAAGTCGCTGCCGGATATTCCGACCGTCGACGAGGCCGGGCTGCCGGGCCTTTACATCAATATCTGGTACGGCCTGTGGGCGCCCAAGGGCACGCCACCCGCCATCATCGACAAGCTCGACAAGGCAGCCATCGCCGCCATGGCGGATCCTGCGGTGCAAAAACGCTTCGCCGAACTCGGGCTCGACATGCCGCCGCGCGATCAGCAAACGCCGCAGGCGCTCGGCGCGCTGCAGAAGGCCGAAATCAAAAAGTGGTGGCCGATCATCAAGGCCGCCGGCATCAAGGCGGAGTAATCACTCGACGATGCCGATGAGTTGCGCCAGCCGGTCGGGATCGGCGCGCAGCGGTGCGGATTCGCCATCGTAGACGATGCGGCCCTTGTCGAGGATCACGGTGCGGGGAGAGAAATTGAGCGCCACGCGGCTGTTTTGTTCGACCAGGATGATCGAAAGCTCGCTGTCGGCGCCCAGCCGCGCCAGCACCGCGCTCAATGTCTCGACCAGAACCGGCGCCAGGCCCTCGGTTGGCTCGTCCATCAGCAGGACGGTGGGATTGGTCAGCAGCGCCCGCGCGATCGACAGCATCTGTTGTTCGCCACCGGAGAGCTGATTGCCCATGTTGTTGAGCCGTTCGGCAAGCCGCGGAAACAGCTCGAACACGCGCGCGTGTGTCCACGCCCCTGGACGTGCCGCGATGTCGAGGTTTTCACGTACCGACAGGGAGGGAAAAATCTCGCGTTCCTGCGGGACGAAGCCGATGCCGGCAAGCGCGCGGCGGAAGCACGGTACGCCGTTGAGCTTTTGGCCGTCGAGCATGATCTCGCCGGCATGCAGCGTGGTGTGACCCATGACGGTCGACAGCAGTGTGGTCTTGCCGACGCCGTTTCTTCCGATCACGCTGATGCATTCGCCCGGCGTCAGATTGAGCTCGATGTCCTCGAGCACCACGGTCTCGCCGTAGCCGGCCGAGACGCCGTGCAGGTGCAGCGCGCTAGCCATGATGCGCTCCCGCGACGGCCTGACCGAGATAGATTTCGCGCACCCGCTGATCGGCTTCGATCTCCCGTGGCGTGCCTTCGGCGAAGATGGCGCCACTGACCATCACGGTGACCCGCTTGGCGAAGCGAAACACCACGTCCATGTCGTGCTCGATGATGAGCACGGCGATGTCTTCCGGCAACTGCTCGATGGCGTCGAGGATGATGTGGCTTTCCGCACTCGGCACGCCTGCCGCCGGTTCGTCGAGCAGCAGCACTTCGGGTTTCAATCCGATGGTGATGGCGAGTTCGACGAGGCGCTGGCGGCCGTAGGGCAATTCCGACACGCGGTGGCGCGCCACATCGGCCAGCTTGAGCGTCTGCAGCAGCCCCATCGCTTCGTCGATGATGTCGGTGCGCTTTCCGGCCGGATAGAACATCGATGCCGCGGCGCCAGCGCGTTCGGCGATCGCCATGCAGACGTTCTCGAGTACAGAGAGCCCGCGAAACAGGCGGTTGATCTGAAAGGTGCGCGCGATGCCGAGTTTCACCCGCTCGGCCTGTACGGTCGAGGTGATATCGCGGCCGGACAGCAGCACGCGGCCCTCACTCGGCGGCAACACGCCGGTGAGCAGATTGATGAACGTGGTCTTGCCGGCGCCATTGGGGCCGATCAGCGCATGGCGGGCGCCGGCCGCGAGCTTGAAGTCGATGCCCTGCACGGCGCGCAGCGCGCCGAAATGGCGGCTCAACGCTTGCGTCTCGAGGCGGCTTTCGCTCATGGCGTCGCGCGCCGCCCGCGCCAGCGTTGCCACAGCGCATCACCGAGGCCCAGAATGCCGTTACGGGCGAACAGCGCGATAAGCACCAGCAGCAGCCCGAGTCCAAGCTGCCACGCGGTTGGATAGACCTCCGCTAGAAAATGCTCCAGAGCCAAATAAACCACGGCGCCTATGAATGCGCCGTAGAGCCGTCCGTAACCGCCGAGAATGAGTACGATGAATACCGTGGCGGAGCGGTCAAGACCGAGCACGGCGAGATTGACGAAGGCGGTGGTCTGCGCCGACAGCGCGCCGGCGACACCCGCGAGTGCTGCTGAGATGGTGTAACAGACGATGAGCCGCCGCCGCACCGGGGAGCCGATCGCATGCATGCGCAGCACGTTTTCGCGGATGCCCGTCAGAGTCTGGCCGAACGGCGAATAGACCAGGGTGCGCACGAACAGAAAACAGACGAACAGCACGACGAGCGCGAACAGATACTGGGTGTCGGCGTAGAGTGGATTGAAATCGAACAATCCAAACACCGGTCCGATCGGCAGGCTCGGCAAGCCGTCAAACCCGCCCGTATAGGCGGCCGCCATATTGGCCGCCTCGTACAGGAGGGACATCGTGCACAGCGTCAGCATCAACAGTGTGAGACCAGTGGTGCGTAACAGGACGAGACCCGAGAGGAAGCCGGCCGCGCCTGCCACTGCCGCGGCGATGAACAAACTCGTGATCGGCTCAGTCCAGATGCCATAGGTGGCCAGCATCCCGGCCGTGTAGGCGCCGACGCCGAAGAATGCCCCGTGACCGAGCGTAATGATGCCCGCGTAGCCGAGCGCCAGATCGAGTGAGAGGGCAAAAAGGATCGTCACCAGAAGATCGCAGCCGAATCCCAGATAGGCCGGGAAGGCGAAATAGAAGGCGAGTCCCGCAATCCACGGCAGCGTTTCCCACCACCGCAGCCGGTGACGGCGCATAAGAATGCGGGCCGCGAGATTTTGAGCGGGCGCCGATTGGGATGCTCCGCTGGTAGGAGAGGCCACGACGCTCACAGGCCCTTCCTTCCAAACAATCCCTGCGGCCGAGCCAACAGGATGAGAATGGTCAGGGCGTAGATAAAGATGGTGCCGCCTTTCGGCAGATAGAGCGTTAGCACAAAGTCGAGTACGCCGAGAATAAGCGACGCGTAATAGACCCCAAGCACGCTGCCGAGGCCGCCGACTGAGACCGCGATCAGAAAATAAACCAGATATTTGAGCGGATACTGCGGATCGAGGCCGAGGAACTCGGCGCCGAGTCCGCCGCCGACTCCCGCCATGCCGCTGCCAAACGCAAAGGTAATGGTGAACAGCCGGTCGACATCGATGCCGAGCGATTCGGCCATCCGGCGATTGTCGACGGTAGCGCGAATCTGCCCGCCGATCCGCGTCCGCTCGAAGGCAAGCCAGATGCCGAGAGCAATCAAAAATCCCAGCACGATCAAAAAGATGCTGTAGGTGCGATATTGAACGATGCCGAGGTTGAGCTGGCCGCTGAGAGCGGGCGGTAATTGCAGATTCTGGGTTTCGGCCCCGATCACGATGGTGATGGCGGCAATAGACACGAAGATCAGGCCGATCGTGAACAGAACCTGGTCCAATTCGCCGGCGCGGTACAGACGCCGGTAAAGCAAGCGTTCAAGCACTACGCTGAGCGCGGCCGTGCCCACAAAGCCCAGCGCCAGCGCGACGCCAAAGCTGAAATGTGCGCGGTTCATCGCCAATACGATGATATAGCCGCCAAACATCGCAAAGGCGCCATGGGCGAGATTGACAAAACCCATCAATCCCATGGTGACTGAAAGGCCGACCGAGACAACAAACAGCACGGTCCCGGCGGCCAACCCGCCTAGCAAAATTCCGGCGATATCAGCGAGGGCATTCACGGGCGGGACGCTCCGGCCGGCCATCGACGAACAGCGAGCAACTGTCTTTGCTACTCGCCGCTTCGCCGTCTCGCAAACGCCGCTACTTCTTCGGCGCGCAGGGACCGATCGCCAGTACCTTACACTGGTCTTTCACGTTCCGCACCGTCACCAGAACCTTCTCGTGAAGCTTGCCGTCCGCCCCCTTCACCACCTCGTCCAGATACTCATTCATGATGATGTCGCGGGTCTGCGGATCAATCTCGATCGGGCCCTGCGGGCTGTTGAACTTCCAGCCTTCCAGCGACTTCACGGCTGCGGCGCCGTCGTCGATCTTACCTTTGGTGGCGTGAACGGCGTGGTCGATAGCGGCCATGCCGTCCCAGGCGCCGACCGAGGTGAAGTTCGGTGTCGAGTTCGGGCCGTAGGCCTTCTTCCACGCAGCGACGAAAGCCTTGTTCTGCGGGTTATCGAGATCGGCGTTGTAATGATGCACGGTAATGAGTCCGACTGCTGAGTCGCCCATGCTCTGGAGCAACTCGTCCGGGACGATGTCGCCGGTGCCGACCAGCTTGGTCCCCGCTGCGCGCATGCCGAGCGCATTATAAGTCTTGACGACTGCAGTCGCTTGGTCGCCGGCGGGGACGAAGACAAACAGCACATCGGGGTGTTCGTCCTTGGCGCGCTGGAAGAACGGTGTGAAATCCGGCGTGGCTTCGGGACCGCCTGCCGGAATGGCGTCGATCACCTTGCCGCCGGCCTTCTCGAACGCCGTCTTGAAGCCGGCCAGCGCGTCCTTTCCGGGCGGATAATCGGTATAGGCCACCACCGCGGTTTTCGCGTGCATATATTTCGCGGCCTGATCGCCCATCACGTAGCTTGACTGCCACAGGGTGAACGAGGTGCGGACGAAATAGGGTGAAAGGTTCGTGATAAACGAGGTGCCGGCGTTCATGATCACCGCCAGCCGCTTGCCCGCGGTTACAACCGGGGCTGAGGCGATGGCATCGGGCGAGTAGATCCAGCCCGCAAGCACATCGACCTTCTCTTGGGTGAGCAATTCCTGAGCATCGATCTTGGCTGCGGCGCCATTTGGCAATTTGGAATCGCGCTTGATGATGGTGAACTTGTAGGGCTTGATCTTCGCGGCATTGAGCTTCTGATAGAGATCGATGGCCTTATCCATCTCCGGCGACAGCACTGCGCCAGGGCCGGTGTAGGGCAGAATCAAGCCGATTTTCACATCCTGCGCCTGTGCTTTGCCGGCGGCTACACTGGTTGCAATGACGGTAGCGGCGGCTGCGGCAAATGCCGCGATCGTTCGTTTGGACATTGGATGCCCTCCCAGTTTCTTCCGATTTGACGATTTCAGAATTATGCCGCGATAGTAGGGCGAAAGCCCAATTTGGCGCAAGCGAAGCAGGCGCGCGCCGGTGCGCGCCTTCGTCGCGCACAATCCCGGGATCGTCTGGGACGAAGGTGGTAGTCCGGATTTGGTTTGCGGCCAATCAGGCCCAGGTCGCAAAACTCAGCCCGGTGCCAGTCCCGGCCGGCGTCCGGTACCCGGGAACGTATTCGAACCAATTCAGATCCAGATGCTCGCAAGCTCCGGCGACACCGACCCAGTTCAGGATTTCGCTGCTGCCGGAATGGAGCTTGTTGCGCGGCAGGTCCTGCAGGAATTGGGCGTCCTTGTCGGCGCAGGCCTTGAGGATGGCACGGTCGAAGTCCTCGTCGACCAGAAAATGACTCAGGCCGCCCGACGCGATGATGCCGACGCGGCCGCTGCCCGGGAAGGTCTCGACCGCCTTGCGGATGGCCTGGCCGAGCGCGTAGCAACGCCGCGGCCGCGGCTGATTGGGCGGGAAATACGTATTGAGAAACACCGGCACGATCGCGATCGGGTTCGCCGCATCCATCAGGCGGCGGTGCACATAAGCCATCCCGTGGCCCTCACCCTCGCCCTCGCGCATACGCTTCGAGGCAGCCGGGTCGAAGCCGTTGTCCATCAAGTGTTCGATCAGATGCAGCGCCAGTTTTGACTCGACCGGATAGGCGCGCGGCTTGGAGTCCTCAAAGAACGCCTGCCGGTTCTGCACGTACCATTCGGGGAAGCGCTGACGATACTGCTCATGCTGCTCGTTACTGTTAAGGATGGTTTCGCCATAATAGATCGCGAAGGTCGGGCGGTTGTCTTCCAGATAAGCTTCATCCTGGTCGTCGCTCATGATAATGAGCGCGTCGAGCTTGGACGAATTCAGCACCCTGCTGAGATGTGCGCCCGCCGCGCGCGCCTTATTCTGTCGAGCGACGAGCTCAGTGGGCGCGACCATGTCGGCCATCTTCGGATCGGCCTTCTCCAGGAGCTCGGCATAGGTCGCCGGCTGGCCCTCGCGGTCGCGGTGCTTGATCCTCTGATCGGTTTCCAAAAAACGCGGTAGTGTTTCGTCCGATGCCAGCAACATCGGCGTGTGCGACGATCCGAGCCCGAGCACGATCTTGGCCATTGGCGTCTCCTTCGGGCCCGCGACTGGGCCGATTGTTTGGGGCCATTCGAGCGTATCCTGCATTATAGCACATCCGACGGACTTCTTGGCCTCCATTCTTCTCGGTATCGATGACGTTGCCGGCAAGTCTTGCCGTCACCGCCCGTGCCGTCATCCTGGAGCACGGCGCCGTGGTGCACGCGGCCGACAGTGCAACGCTCGCCGCCGATCCTGCGGCGCTGGAGCGGCATCTCGGCGTGACCGAAGCGGGATCGCGGCGTGGCGGCCGGGCACAGCCGCCGATTTGATGAGCGCGGGACGGGGCGTCGGCGCACATTATCATTCGGCCAAAAGTCGCGCCAAACCGAATTGGGTTGTTTCCTCATTGGTCAGAACCAGGTCGGCCAGCATTTCGCCGATCACTGGAGCGAATTTGAAGCCGTGGCCCGAGCACGCCGAAGCAAAGACGATCTGAGGAAAACCGGGCACGCGATCGATCAGGAAATGCTTGTCGGCAGTCGTCGTGTAGAGACACGTTTTGGTCGCAACGAGCCTTCCGTTTGCGGCCGGCAAATATCTCGCCAAAGTCATTCGGATCGTTCCCTCATCTTCGGCGCTGATCGTTCGATCATAACGGTCAGGCGTTATGTGAGGCTTTTCGTGGTCGTGCTTTGCGACCTTTAGAAGACCCCTGTAGGGCGCTATATCGTGAGGCGGAATGCCGTAGTGAATGCCCTGTTCGGATCCGAGCAGGAAAACGGGAAAGTGTTCCGGGGCGAACAGAGTTGGGTCAGTTGGTTCAAACCAGGTCAGAACCTGGCGCTGGACTTTCAGCGGCTGGCAAAACGCTGGAAGGAGGCGATCCATCAGCGAGCCGAACCATGCGCCGGGCGTTACCACAACCGCGCCGGCATCGATCGAGCCCTCATGGGTTTTGATCGTGACGCCGTCCGCGCGCGGCGTGATGTCGATAACCGCTTCGCCGCTGCGGAAATTTGCACCGGCTTGTTCGGCGAGCTTGGCAAAGGCGAAAACAGCGCGCTCGGCGAAAAGATAGCCGCCATCCGGCTGCAGGACCGCGACATAATCCGAGGGAAGGGAGAAGGCGGGAAAATGCTGCATCGCGTGTCGCGCGTCGAGCACGGTATGCGGTAGGTTATGCTCCTGTGATGCGCGCAATGTACCTTTGATGATCTCGCTATCCGGCGAGCCGATCTCGGCGATGCCTGTGACGTGCAGCAACTGCTGACCGGCCTCGTTCTCGATCTCGCGCCACAGGCGATAGGCGGAGCGGAGCAGCGGTACATAGGAAGGATGCTCGAAATACCCCAATCGGATGATCCGGGTGTCGCCGTGGGACGATCCTCGATCGTGGCCGATGCTGAACCGCTCGATGCCAAGGACGCGTTGACCGCGCCGCGCAAGCGTTATCGCGGTAGCGGTTCCCATGACCCCAAGACCGATTACCACAACGTCGGGCGACATCCCGGGCTCTCTCCAACGCCTCATTTCTATTTTAGATCATAAGAAAGCGAACGTAGGATGGAATGTGCGATATGAGCGGAAACAATCGCAGCGTGCGAAGAATTTATTCGCCCCAATATCAGCGAGCGCAAAAGACGCTGTGGCAGGCGGCGCGGATCGTCGCCGAGCCGGGCGACGCCGCGGCATTTTCGGCGTTGCTGTCCGGCGCGTACCGGCCGACCGCGGGCGAGCGCGTCGGGGTCGTCATCAGCGGCGGCAATTCGGCCGCCGTCGATTTCGAGAGGTGAAAGCGATGCGACGCTGTGCGACGCGAATCCTCACCACGCATACCGGTAGCTTGCCGCGCCCGCGCGAACTGACGCGGCTCTACGCCTTGCGGGCGCGCGGCGAGTTGATCGATGAAGCCGAGATCGACCGGCTTGGCCGCGATGCGGTTCGCGCGGTGGTGCGCAAGCAGGGCGAGGCCGGCATCGACGTCGGCAACAATGGCGAGCAGCAGCGCGATTCGTTCTTTCTTTATCTGAAGAACCGGTTGTCGGGTCTCGACGGCAGCTGGGAGCGGCCATCGCGCGCCGACATCGACCGCTATCCGGACTTCAAACGGATGTGGACCGAGCAGCACGCCGGCAAGACGCAGGTCTCGGCGCTGGGTGGCTTGCCGAAGGCGATCGGCGCGGTGCGTTATCTCGATAGCCGCGCCATCAATGACGAGTGCCGGCTATTCGAGACCGTGCTCGACGAAAATCCTGGCGTCTTCGTCGAGCCGTTCATGAGCGCGCCATCGCCCGGCATCCTGGCGACGGCGGTCCGCAACGAGCACTACGATACGCTTGCAAATTACCTCGCCGCGCTCGGCGCTGCGCTGCAGGTCGAATACGAGGCCATCGTGAAGCACGGTCTGCTGTTGCAGATCGACGCGCCCGATCTCGCGCTCGAACGCCACATCACCTACAAGGACCGGCCGGTTTCGGCTTTCGTCGATTTTGTCGAGCAGGTCGTCGCCACCATCAACCGGGCGCTGGTCAACGTGCCGCGCGATCGCGTGCGCCTGCATGTGTGCTGGGGCAATTCGGAATCGCCGCACGATTGCGATGTGCCGCTCGAGGACATTCTCCCCGCGTTGCTGTCCGCCAATGTGGGTGGCCTGGTTCTGCCGTTCGCCAATCCCCGGCATGCCCACGAATTCCGCTGCTTTGCCAAGCGGCCGCTCGCCGACGACCAGGTTCTGGTCGCCGGCGTCATCGACAGCCTGACCAATTTCGTCGAGCACCCGGAAATCGTGGCGGACCGGATCGAGCGCGTTGCCGCGGTCGTCGGCGGTCCGTCGCGGGTGCTGGCCGGAACCGATTGCGGTTTCGACACCTCGGCCGGCTGGGGCCGCGTCGCCGAGGATGTGGTCTGGGCCAAGCTGGCAAGCTTGCGCGACGGCGCCCGCCTCGCCTCCGAGCGGCTGTTCTGACGTTCAGACCCGGGCAAACCCGGCGCTCCCGGAAGAGCCGATTACAGCTGCCGTAAGCCAGCCATGACGTTGCGCGGTTGACGGAAATCCCCTAAACGAAGCCCACCGACACCAAGCATCATTGAGGAACGCCGCGCCGGCAGCACGCCTGGGGTGCGGCGAAGACAATTAGGGATCGCAGAATGACCGGAATGCTGGAACACGAGGCGCCCGGGCTCGGCCACAACAAGCCGTCGCCGGAAGACGCCGATGAGATCAAGCACGGCAAGTGGGACCGCTGGGCCAAGAAGCGCACCTTCGTTCGCGCGCTCGAAGGCACCTACAGCCACCTCTACAAGAAGCTGCTGGAGGAGCCGCGGGTCTATTCATCCAAGGACCATCCGTGGAAGGGCGGCCCGGCGATGTACGGCAAGCACATCATCTCGCCGCAGGCCGTCAACATCGTGCAGTCGATCGAGTCGCACATCGAGTGCTATGCGCCGCTCAACGCTGGTCAGAAGCACGGTCATCTCAACAGCGCGGTGTTCTACGTTCTCAAGGGGCACGGCCATGACGTGCATGACGGCCGTTACATGAAATGGGAGGCCGGCGACGTGATGTTGGTCGAGAACGGCTGCGTGCACCAGCATACCAACGACGATCCGACCGAGTTCCTGCATCCTTCTGGTGTTCAAGGCGAAGCCGCTATTCCTGTTCATGCACCTGTTGTTCCAGAAGATGGTGGAGTGGCCGACCGACAAGCTGCCGCCCGGTGTCAAGGAATTCCACCCACCGACGGAAATCTGAGCGCGGAGACAAACATGCCCGTATTCGAAGAAAAGCAGGCCGCGCTGTCGGGCGCCCAAAGCAGCAACTTTCTCGCCGAGGCGATGGTCGAGTTCGGAGCACTTCCGCGAGGAATACGCCAAGCTGCCGAACATCATCAAGGCCAAGGACATGCCGTGGGAGCGTTCGCCCGACGGCCTGATCAAGCATCTCGTCAACAAGAAGATGCAGACGCGCGAATGCTGCATGGAAGCCTACATGCAGTTTCTCAAGGACGGCGAGCGTTCCGGCAAGCATCGCCACATGTGGGAAGAACTGTTCTTTGTGGTCGAGGGCTCCGGCTACGACCTGCACTGGGATCTGAAATGGGACTGCCTCGAAGCCTTCGAGTGGGAGTGGTCGGCGGAGCCGCGGAAGTTCGAGTGGACAGTCGGCGATTACGTGTACATCCCGCCGTTCACCATGCACCAGCATTTCGCCAAGCCGGGCGAAGAGTGCCGCATCATCGTGATGTCGAACCGTATCGTCAAAGACATGGGCTTCGACTGGTACGATCAGGTCGAGCGCGCGCCTGGATTTTAGGCCGCGCCTCCACCGCGCGCCGTCTTGGCGCGCAGTGACGGCTGCTCCCGGCCTAACACGCTGCGGCCGCCATAGGTGTGCGACAGCTCGAAATCTTCTCCGATGATTTGCTGCAGCGGCGGGCCGTCGACGACCCGCTCCAGGCGCCGCGCCTCGCGATCAAGCCGCTGCAGCGCCGATAGTTCTTCGTCCTGGCCGAGCTTTGCCTTCGTCACCGCGGATTTCAGCACCCGGATGGTCTCGTCGTAGACCCTGCTGGGCACCGGGAACGGATGCCGGTCCTTGCCGCCGTGGGCGAGCGAGAAGCGCGCCGGATCGGAAAAGCGGCAGGGCGCGCCGTGCAAGACCTCGGCGACCAGCGCCAGCGCCTGCACCGTGCGTGCGCCGACGCCGGTCGTGAGCAGAAGATCGGGGAAATCCACCGGCCCGCGCTCTGCCGCGGCAGCCAGTGCACCGTGCAGACGCCGCAGGTGTACGTCTGCGGGGCGGACATCGTGATGAGCGGGCATGACGAGAAACGGCAAGGTTGCTTGCGGTGGCGGCTCGGCCTGTGGCGCCGGTTGGGCGCCTTGCGATTTGATCGCGCCGAGTTCACGGACGATGCCGTCGGGACCGAGCGTGGCCAGAAGCTCAAGCTGTCTCTGGCGCGAGACTTCGGCGCGGCGATCGGTAAGATTGATGATATTGCCCTGTGACGGGCCCTCGATAGCCGCATGCGGCGCGTCGACGAAACTTTGCAAGCCTTCGGAGAGCCAATGATAACGCCGCGCCTGTTTGCGCGGACCGTTCATGCCTTGCTGCACGACCACCCAATGCCCGTCATCGGTGACGACAAACCCGTGTAGGTAAAGATCGAAGCCGTCCTGCACCGCGGCGCTGTCGACCTTTGCGATCAGGCGGCTGGCGCCGGCAAGCTTTGCACCATCAAACCCGATGCGTTGGCCGATCACCACCAGTTCGTCAGGTGTGCGGCGCGAATGTTTGCCACGGCCCCCACAGACATGAAGTCCAAGCTCGCCGTGCAGCGGGTTCAGACCGCGCTTGAGTGCGCCGAGCACACTCGTGGTGATCCCGGAGGAATGCCAGTCCATTCCCATCACGGCGCCGAACGACTGAAACCAGAATGGATGGGACAGCCGGCGCAAAAATTCGTCGCGCCCGTAATTATGCACGATCGCTTGCGTGATCACGGCGCCGAGCCGCGTCATGCGGTCGGCCAGCCATCTGGGGACGTAGCCGCTGTGCAGCGGCAAATCTGCGCTGCCAGATCGTCGCGTCACTGAAGAATTTCCCGTCAAATATTGATGTTCTTATTTCGTTCTTTACGGCCAGAAAGTCAATCCTTATTGGCGGTTAGCCGTTATGGAACCAGCAACAGCTTGCCGAGCACCGCACCGCTTTCCAGCATTTCGTGAGCCCGTACCGCATCGGTCAGCGGCAGCCGGGCGTGGATGCGCGGATGGAGCTTGCCGGCCGCCAGCATGTCGATCAGCGCGCGCATGCCGGCACGGCGCTCCTCGGGAAGATGATCCCAGGTATGGATCGTGAATTGCCGGATCGCCGGTGAGTTTTTGGTAGCACGCAATGTCGGTTGCAAATCGAGCTGTGCTTTGCCGCCGAGGCCACCGTAAACGACAAGCGTGCCACACGGCGCCAACAGAGCGACGTTGCCGGGGATACTCGGTCCGCCGACCGGGTCGATGATGATGTCGACGCCGCGGCCGCCGGTGATCTCGGCGATGCGTTTGGCGACATTGTCGCGTTTGCGATCGATGACATGATCGGCGCCAAGCTCGCGCGCGAAGCGCGCCTTCGCTTCGCTGCTGACGACGCCGATGATCGTAAGGCCGGCTATCTTGGCGAGGTCGATCAGCGCGTTGCCCATGCCACCAGCTGCGGCATAAATCAGCACGTTCTCTCCGCGCCGCGGTCGCACCGCGTCGTGGAAGATGTGATAGGCCACCTGATAGTTGGCGAGCGCCGCCGCCTGATCGAGATCGACATTGCCGGGCAGCACGAAAGTCGCATCGACTGGCGTCACCACATACTCGGCGTAGTGGCCGCCGCGGTGCGGGCGCTCGCGCGCGGTGGTGTAGACGTGCTGGCCGACTTGGCGCGCGGCGACACCCGCGCCGATTTTTTCAATCGTGCCAGTCAGCTCGGTCCCTGGAATCGCCGGCAGCGGTGGCATCCAGCCATAGGTGCCGGCACGAATGTTGGTGTCCGGGATGCCGACACCGATGGAATGGGCGCGGATCAGAACCTCGCCCGGCTTTGGTTCGGGGGGCGGGACATCGAGAATTTGAAGGACGCTCGGCGGACCCGGCTCGCGAAACTGGACGATCTTCATCGACGGTGTCTCTCGATACGGCGCGGCGTCAATTCATCACGGTGACGATGGTCCGGATCGGAACGCCGTTGCGCACCAGTGCGATGCCGGCGCGGCCGGCCAAATCCCGCCAGGAATCCGCCGGGCTCGAGAAGGTCCACAATTCGTCGCTTGGCAGCATCCCCGCTTTGAACTCTTCCCACTTCTGGTGCTGAAAGCCGAACGGTTTCGCAGCCTCGGGAGAGCGCACTTTGCGTTCGTCGCTTATTCCGGGATGTTCCGCCTCCGCCTGAGCAACCGTTACCTTCTTTTGCAGCCACGTTACGGGAATCACCGAAGTTGTCTCATCCGCCAGCGCTGCCGGCGCAACGGCGTAACAGCCCAGCAGCATGCATAAGGCAGCAAGCGCAAAACGCATCGTTCAAGAACCGAGTTGCTATTGCAGGGTGATATGCGCCTCTTTGATCACGCGCCCCCACAATTGGGTTTCCTGGCCGATGAATTTCGCGGCGTCCGCCGTGGTGCCGCCCATCGGCTCTAGTTGGAGCGACCGGAGCTTGGCGACAATCTCGGGCTTTTTGAGGATCGCATCGGTGTCGCGATTGATCTTTTCGGCAAGGGCCGCTGGCAGGCCGGGCGGCCCGGCGAGCGCGAACCAGGTGATCGAGCGGAAGCCGCGCAATCCCTGCTCGGCAACCGTCGGTACGTCGGGAAGGGCGCTGTCGCGCTCGGGACTGGCGACGCCGAGGATCGTGAGCTTGCCGGCCTTGAACAGCGGGATCGACGTCGCCAGCGTGTCGAAGAACATGTCGACGTTGCCGCCCATCAGGTCGGTGAGTGCCGGTTGCGCGCCGTGGTAAGGGACGTGGATCATCTTGATGCCGGCGAGGACTTCCAGTTCGGCGCCCGACAGTTGCGCGGTGGAGCCGACCCCCTGCGACGCATAAGTGAGCTTGCCGGGGTGAGCCTTGGCGTAAGCGATCAGGCCTTGCACGTTCTTGGCCGGGAATTTTGGCCCTACATCGAGCACGTTGGCGATCTTGGTGAGGAGTGCAATGGGCACAAACTTGGTCGGGTCGTATCTGAGGTTGTGGTAGAGCAGTTGCTGGATCGCCAGCGGCGAGGGTGGGCACAGCAGCAGCGTGTAGCCATCGGGCGCTGCGTGGGCCACGTATTCGGAGCCGATGTTCATCGCCGCGCCCGGCATGTTCTCGACGATGACCGGCTTGCCCCATGTCTCACTGAGCTGGCTGGCTACGAGCCGCGCCAGAATATCGGTGGTGGATCCCGGCAGCACTGGCAGGACGATTTTGACCACGTGGTTCGGGTACGGCGTTTGCGCCCGCGCCGCGCCGGGCGCAGCCAGTGCGATGAAAAGGCCCAAGAACTGGGCTAGGAGCCACAAACCAGCATGCCTCATGTCGATCCCCAAGCATTGGCGCAGTGCGCGGCAGCGACTATAGAAATCCCGCAAGCAAGAGCCAACACCGCCCGATAGTCGCGCGGCGCGGCGTTTTGCCGGGGTGCGTCTGCGCGAGAATGAGCGGGTGAAAGTGCCGATGGCGACGAAATATCGATTGGGCGTCGATGTCGGCGGCACTCATACGGATCTGGTGCTGCTCGATGTCGGCACCGGAGCGATTGCCGTGGAGAAGGTGTCGACGACCCCGGCCAATCCGGCACTCGGTATCATGAACGGCATCGGCAATTTCGCCGCGCGCGGCGTCGATTTGTCAGGGATCGAATTCTTTTCTCACGGCACCACGATCACCACCAATGCGCTTCTGGAAATGCGCGGCGCCAAGGTCGGGCTCCTGATCAATCGCGGCTTCCGCGCCGTTCAGGAGACGCAAGGCCAGGCGCGCGACGGCAACGTGTTCGATTATTTCTTTCAGAAGCCGCAGCCGATCGCGCCGCAGAGCCTGACGCGCGAGATTGGTGGGCGCATCGATTATACCGGCGCGTTGCTCGAGCCGCTTGATGAGGATGCAGTGCGCAAGGCTGCTGCCGAGCTGAGGACGGCAGGCGTGCGTTCGATTGCTGTCTGCTACCTGTTCTCGTTCATGAACCCGGCGCATGAGGAGAGAAGCGGCGCGCTGATCCGCGAAGTGTTTCCCGAGGCGCACATTTCGCTGTCCTGCGAAGTGCTGTCGCGGGTGCGCGAGTGGCCGCGGCTGTCGGCGACACTGCTCAATGCATATCTGGCGCCGGTTCTCGTCACGTATGTGGCTGATCTGGAAAAGCGATTGAGCGCGGCCGGTGTCACCACCCAGCAGCGATTCTTGATGCAGTCGAATGGCGGCGTCATGCCGTTTGCCGCGGCGGTGACCGGTCATAAGACGGTGCACAGCCTGCTCTCCGGTCCCGCGGCCGGCGCGCAGGCGAGCGCATATCTGCCGCGCGAGGAGCATCTGGCGGCGCGCGGTCTGGTGACGCTGGACATGGGCGGCACCAGTTGCGACATCGCCTTCATCGAGGGTGGCACGCCGCTGGAAGTGACCGAAGGCACCGTGGCGCGCCGTCAGCTCGACGTGCCGGCGCTCGATCTCACCACGATTTCGGCCGGTGGCGGTTCGATCGTCTGGATCGACCGCGCCGGCTTTCTGTCGGTCGGCCCGCAAAGCGCGGGCGCCGATCCAGGCCCAGTCTGCTACGGCCGCGGCGGCGACAGTCCGACCGTGACAGACGCCGATATCGTTTGCGGCTTTCTCAACCCGGATTATTTTCTCGGCGGCACGCAGACGCTCGACGCGGCGGCCGCCCGCTCAGCCCTGGAGAAACGCATCGCCAAGCCGATGGGCATGTCGCTCGCCGAAGCTGCCGCCGGCATCCGCCGCATCGTTGACATGCGCATGGCCGACGAGGTGCGCGTATTCGCAGCACGCCGCGGCGTCGATCTCAACGAATTTGCACTGCTGCCGTTCGGCGGTGCCGGTGCCGTGCACGCGGCGGCGGTTGCGGAGGAACTCGGCATGCGCCGCATCATCGTGCCGGCGCGGCCAGGTGCGTTTTCGGCGCTCGGCCTGCTATGCACCGACGTGCTGCACGACTACATCCGGTCCGAACTGTGCCCGCTCGATAGGCTCGATCCAGGGCACGCCGAAAGCATCTTCCGCGAGGTCGAGGCCAAGGCGGCGAGTGAACTTGCCGAAGAAGGACTCGATCCAAAGGCGGCAGCGTACGAGCGCGAATTCGACATGCGCTATGCGGGCCAGGGCTATGAGCTGCGCGTGTCCCTCGATGGGCTCTGGCAAAATGCGCTCGACGCCAAGGCGCTCGAAGCGGCGCGGGCGCGGTTCGACGACCTGCACGCGCGTATCCACGGTCACGCCGCCAAGGAGAAGAGCGTCGAAGTGGTGAGCTATCGGCAGCGGGTGCGCGTCAGCGTCCCGAAATTCGCCCCGCACATGCTCGAAGCGAGCCCGTCGGCGCCGCCATCGTCCGATGCCATCAAGGGCGCGCGCCGCGCGTTCTTCACCGCGCGCGAGGCGACGGAAGCCACAATTTATGATCGCGATCGGCTCGCTGTCGGCGCGGTCTTTGCCGGCCCCGCCATCGTCGAACAGTTCGACGCGACGACCGTGGTGCCGCCCGGCTGGAACGCATCGGTGGATCGCTACGGCAATCTTATTCTGGAACGCAAAAGCTGAAAGCCCCGTCTTCGTCATGCGCGGGGGTTGGCCCGTGCATCCACGCCTTGAGCTCCGACGCGCCACAAATATCAATGGCCGGAACATGCCCGGCCACGAAACTTCGCGATCAGATTGAGGAAATAGACTTTAGTTCTGCCAACCGAACGCGATCTTATCGAGCACGCGCGAGCCGAATTTTTCCGACGAACGCGCGACCGCCTTGCCACCGAGTGCGCGGTAGAACTCAACGGCGTTGTCGTTTTCCGACAGCGCCCAGACGATCAGCGACCGGAGTGCGCTCTGCGCCAGATCGCGGCGCGCGGCGGTGAACAAGCGCCGACCGAAGCCCAGCCCCTGAAATTCCGGCCGCAGGTATAATTCGTAGATCTCGCCGTCATAATCGAGGCTGCGCGCGCGGTTGCGGCCATAATTGGCGTAACCGGCGATCTTGTCGCCGAACTGCAGAAGCGCAACACGGCTGCCTTTGCGGATGGCGCTGTCCCACCACGCCGGACCGCGGCGCACGATCAGCTTTTCGAGCTCAGTACCCGGAATAATGCCCCGGTAGGCCGTCCGCCAAGCCTCGTCATGGCATTCCGCTACCGAGCAAGCATCGCTTGCCTTGGCGCGGCGGATTTCTATGACGACAGTGTTGCTCATGGTGCAATCAAAGCAAGCCGTTTCGCGGGCTTCAAGTGCAGAGATTCACGTTCAGTTAACGCTGCCGATTATTAGCGGAATTGCCGGGCCTGCAAGCGCAAAGATGCCAGTCCACTCGCAATCTTGTCGCCCTGTGGCAACAGCGCCACGGTGGCAGACATCTGCGGCAGACTTGTCCCACAAAGGCACAAAAGGCTGTAGGCTTGGCGTTGTCCGGTGTTGCAGCGGTGGCCGAACGTGCGTTGCGCGCGGCCGTGCTTATACGCGCTCGGCTTCCTTACGGCGCTCATCGCGCTTGCGCTCGTTCGGATCGAGCAGCTTTTTGCGCAGCCGGATTGATTTCGGGGTGACTTCGACCAGCTCGTCGTCTTCGATATAGGCCAGCGCCTTCTCCAAGGTCATGCGAATTGGCGGCGTCAGCCGGATCGCTTCGTCTTTGGAATGCGTTCGGATATTCGTGAGCTTCTTGCCCTTAAGCACGTTGACCTCAAGGTCGTTGCCGCGGGTGTGCTCGCCGATGATCATGCCGCGATAGACCTTCCAACCCGGCTCTATCATCATCGGGCCGCGGTCTTCCAAGTTCCACATCGCGTAGGCGACAGCCTCGCCCTGATCCGTGGAAAGCAGCACGCCGTTGCGCCGGCCCATCACTTCGCCGCGATGCGGCCCGTAGGCGTGGAACAACCGATTCATCACCGCCGTACCGCGCGTGTCGGTGAGGAGCTCGCCATGATAGCCGATCAGGCCGCGAGTTGGCGCATAGAAAATCAGACGGACGCGCCCGCCGCCCGATGGGCGCATCTCGATCATCTCGCCTTTACGCTCGGCGAGCTTCTGCACGACGATGCCGGCGTGTTCCTCGTCGACGTCGATGACGACTTCCTCGATCGGTTCCAGGAGCTCGCCCGCCTCGTCATGCTGGAACAGCACTTTCGGCCGCGACACTGAAAGCTCGAAGCCTTCGCGCCGCATGGTCTCGATCAAAATGCCGAGCTGAAGTTCGCCGCGGCCGGCGACTTCCATGGAATCCTTCTCGACCGATTCGGAGATGCGCAGCGCGACGTTGCCTTCCGCCTCGCGCAAGAGCCGTTCGCGGATCACCCGGCTTTGCACCTTGTCGCCCTCGGTTCCTGCAAGCGGCGAATCGTTGATGCGGAACGTCATGGTCAGCGTCGGCGGATCGATCGGCTGTGCCGGCAGCGGTTCAGTCACCTCCGGCGCGCACAGCGTGTGCGAGACGAACGCCTCGGGCAGGCCCGCGATGGCGACAATGTCGCCGGCGAATCCCTCATCGATCGGAGCGCGCTCCAGGCCACGAAAGGCCAGCACCTTGGTGACACGGCCTTCCTCAACAAGATCGCCGTGGCGGTCGAGCACCTTGACGCTCTGGTTGGGCTTCACGCTGCCGGAAAATATCCGGCCGGTAACGATGCGGCCCAGATAGGGGTTCGACTCCAGGATCGTTCCCAGCATCCGGAACGGGCCATCCTCGACATGCGGCGGGGGAACGTGCCGAGCGACGAGGTCGAACAGCGGCGCCATGCCCTGATCCTTCGGGCCGTCGGCGCTTGTAGCCATCCAGCCCTGCTTGGCCGAGCCGTAGAGAATCGGGAAATCGAGCTGTTCCTCGGTGGCATCTAGAGCGGCGAACAAGTCGAATACCGCATTGGCAACCTCGGTCGGACGCGCGTCGGAGCGATCGACTTTGTTGATCACCACAATGGGCTTCAGGCCCATCTTGAGCGCCTTGGAGACCACGAATTTGGTCTGCGGCAGGGGCCCCTCGGCGGCGTCGACCAGCACCAGGGCGCCGTCAACCATGTTGAGAATGCGCTCCACCTCGCCGCCGAAATCGGCGTGGCCAGGGGTATCGACGATGTTGATGCGGGTGTCGTTCCAGACCAGCGATGTCGCCTTGGCCAGAATGGTAATGCCGCGCTCGCGCTCAAGGTCGTTCGAATCGAGCGCCCGCTCGATAACCCGCTGATTCTCCCGGAACGAGCCCGATTGCTGCAGCAACCGGTCGACCAGCGTCGTCTTGCCGTGGTCGACGTGGGCAATAATGGCGATGTTGCGAAGGTTCATGGGGCCCTAAACCAAAAACGAGCCCCAAGGGGCCCGCGAATGTGCCCGCAATATAGTCAGCAAAGTCGCCGACGCAACGACGATTAGGCCAATAAATGGAGGTATTTATGACATCGAAACGACGTCAAATCTGCCGCCAAAGGGGTTATTCAGCCTTGATTTGCGAGCCACATCTTGCGACCTTCAATGTCCATGCGCTGCCCATTAACGGTTACAAACCGACGGCGGGTTTTGTGCATTTTTCCGGCCTATACGCCGTCGTTCGGGACCTTCTCCCACGCCTACCGGCTGATGTACCGTGTTCGGGCATTCATGCCGCCGCAAGGGCTGCTGCTGATCGCGGCCTACATGCCGGAGCGCTGGCAGGTTCGGTTCATTGACGAGAATATCGAGCCCGCGACCCGCGCCGATCTCGACTGGGCCGACGTGGTGCTGGTCAGCGGAATGCATGTGCAGGCTCCTCAGATCCACGACATCCATCGCCGCGCCAGGGCGGCCGGGAAGGTCATGGTGCTGGGCGGGCCCTCGGTATCCGCCTCGCCCGAGATGTATCCTGACGTTGACTACATCCACATCGGCGAGATCGGCGACAGCACCGATGCGCTCATAGCCGCCTTGGACGCCGATGTTGCGCCACCGGCTGCCCAACTGCGCTTCCAGACCAAGGATCGGTTGCCGCTGAGCCAGTTTCCGATCCCGGCCTACGATCTCATTCCACTGCCGCGCTATCTGATGTGCACGCTGCAATTCTCCAGCGGTTGCCCGTACCAGTGCGAATTCTGCGATATCCCGGGCCTCTACGGCCGCCAGCCGCGGCTCAAGACAACCGAACAGATCACTGCGGAACTCGACGCCATGTGCAGGCAGGTCGGGCATCCGCCGGTCGTGTATTTCGTCGACGATAATTTCATTGGGAACCGCAAGGCCACACGCGAAATGCTGCCGCATCTGGTCGCGTGGCAGCAACAGCATGGCTACCCGATGCAATTCGCCTGCGAGGCGACGCTAAACATCGCCAAGCAGAGCGAAATTCTGCGGCTGATGCGCGAGGCCGCGTTCCGCGGCATCTTTGTCGGCATCGAAACGCCGGAGGCCGATGCGCTTACGGCGATGCGCAAGGATCACAATAATTCGCTGCCGATGATGGACGCGATCAAGACGCTGAACAGCTATGGCCTTGAAGTGACCTCAGGCATCATTCTCGGGCTCGACACCGACACGGACGATACCGAAACGCGGCTGAAGGATTTTATCGAGCTGTCGCAGATTCCGATGTTGACCATCAATCTGCTGCAGGCGCTCCCGAAGACGCCGTTGTGGGACCGGCTGAAGAAAGCAGATCGCCTCACCGAGGACGGACAAGGCGAAAGCAACGTGGTGTTCCTGCGCCCCCACGACGAGGTGGTGGCGATGTGGCGGCGCGCGATTGGCTATGCCAACGATCCGGAACGGCTGTTTGCCCGGTTCCGTCATCAGGTCGACGCGACATACGTGAACCGAATGATTCCGCCGGCACGCGGCATGCTGAAATGGGCCAATCTGAGGGGCGGTGCCGTGCTCGCCTTCAACGTCCTGGTCCAGGTCGGCCTGAAGTCGAATTACCGGCGACCGTTCTGGCAGGCGGCCCGCCATGCGCTGCGGCGCGGCCAGATCGATGGGGTACTCGGGATGGGCTTTATGGCGCACCACCTGATCCAGTTCACGCGCGAGGCGTTGCGCGGCGACCAAAACGCCTCGTTTTATTCGACTCGCCAGCGCGAGCGGACCGCAGCTTGACGATGCAGTTGCGCCGGCCGGCTCACGCGCCAGCGGGCTGACTCCACGGTCCCGGCCGAAAACCTTTCGGCATGGCTTGGTGAACCATCATCATCTCGCCGATGGTCTCGGACGTGATCAGCCCGATCAGGCGTCCCGCCGCATTGACGACCCCTACGGCTGGGCTCGATTTCTCCTGCAGCAACCGGAACGCCTCGTCGAGGCACGCGCGATGGCTGACCGTTGGGATGGGGCCGCTCATTGTGTCTGCGACGCGTGCATCCGGACCACGTTCCTTGAGCACGCGGATCAGATCGTTGCGGCCGAGTACGCCGACCGGCCGGCTCAAGCCGTCGATTACCGGAAACTCGCCTTGGCTGGTGCGCAGCAATGTCTCTACCGCGGCGTCGATATGTTCATCGGGCGTGAGCGTTGCGTATTGCGTCATCATCGCGGCGGTGACCGGCACGCCGCGCGACATGGCGCGGATGGCCACCACATGCGCTTCCGCCGAGGCGGCGAGATAAACAAAGATGGCGATGAAGATCAGCAGCGGATTGCCGAACAAGCCGAGGAAGCCGAGCACGAAGGCGACCCATTGGCCGATCATGGCCGCGACCTCGGTGGCGTGGACGTAACCCATGCGGCTTGCCAACAGCGCGCGCAATACACGCCCACCATCCATGGGAAAAGCCGGGATCAGGTTGAACACGGCGAGGAACAGATTGACCGCCGCCAGCTGATCGACGAGGCCGCCACCGGAAATATCGAGGCTGGCAAGCTTTTGCAGCTGTAGCCTGGCGCCGCCGATGAGCACGAGCAGCGCCGCAATGGCGACGTTGACGAGTGGTCCGGCGATGGCGATGAGGAATTCCTCACTCGGCTTCTCCGGAATGCGTTCGAGTCGCGCCACGCCGCCAATCGGCAGCAGAATCACGTCGGGCGTATTCACTCCGAAGCCGCGCGCCGTGAAGATATGGCCGAACTCGTGCAGCAGCACGCACAGGAACAGAAGCACCATGAAGATGAGCCCGCTCCATGCCGCCTCTTGACCGCTGGAGGCCAGATTGACGCCGAAAATCCAGGCCAGGAACAGCAGGAACGTCACATGGATGCGGACGGCAGTCCCGGCGACCGACCCGATCTTCAGCGACCAGCCCATGGCAACCTCCGGAAAACTCACCTCCCAGAAAGGTGGTGATTTAGCCTCATATTTGCGAGAGTGGGGGCGGTGAGGCGGCCTCGCTCACGGAGCTCGCATATGGCGCAGAAACTATCTGGCGAAACGCGCAAGCAGGCGCTGGCGCGCCTGAAAGGCTGGAGTGAAACGGGCGGCCGCGACGCCATCAGCAAGAAATTCGTGTTTGGCGATTTCAACCAGGCCTTCGGGTTCATGACCCGGGCAGCGCTCATTGCCGAAAAAATGGATCACCATCCCGAGTGGTTCAACGTCTACAAGACCGTCGAGGTGACGCTGTCGACGCACGATGCGGGCGGCTTGACTGAAAAGGATATCCAACTCGCTGAGGCCATGGATAGGCTTGCGGGCTGAGTTCCGCCTTGCGGCCGCCGCCTTTCGGGGCCACCTGCTAGGCGGCTGACGGCATGCAATCGTGCGTCCGCTGGAGGGACAAATGCGGTTCTGGCAGGGTACGGCATCTTGGCAGGATTTTACGGCGCTGAGCGGCCGGGTAATCGGCAGCGAGCAGGGTTGGCGTCGCAAATTCTGGCGCCGGCTCAAGCGTGAGGCGGCGAGCCTGCCGCTCGCCGAACAACTGCTTACCGCGCATTATTGCGCCTTCGACCGCAACACGCCGATCTACGTTAAAGGCGTGCTGGTGGGTGCGATTGTCTATTTCGTCGTGCCCGACCGTTTCATTCCAAAATACGTCTCGCTGATCGGTCTCGCCGACGATGCCGCGGTGCTGGCTGCGGCCTTCAAGGCAGTGTCGTCGCATATCAGGCCGGAACATCGCGAAGCGGCGCGGCGTGCCCTGGCGCGGTTGCGCGCAGGCTGACGCGGCCGCAATCACGGCCGCAGCACGACCTTGCCCATCACCTTGCGATCGGAGATCAGCTTCATCGCGGCGACGATCTCCTCGAGCGGAAAAACCGCGTGAACGTGCCCGGACACCTTGCCTTCGGCAGTCCAGCGGGCCACGTCGCTTAACAACGCATGTTGGGCCTGTGGTTCGCGCTTGGTCCACGAACCCCAGAATACGCCGCGGATATCGCAGCTTTTGAGCAGCACCAGATTGAGCGGGATTTTTGGAATGTCGCCGGCCGTGAATCCGACCACGAGATAGCGGCCCTGCCAGGCGAGCGAACGCACCGCAGGTTCCGCATAGGCACCGCCGACCGGGTCGTAGACCACGTCGATGCCGTGCTCGCCGCCGTGCTGCTTCAGCGCGTCGCGCAGATTTTCCGTGGCGTAGTTGATTGTCTCGTCGGCGCCGTGGGCGCGGGCGAAGGCGAGCTTTTCATCCGATGACGCACAGGCGATGACGCGCGCGCCCATGAGTTTGCCCAGTTCGACCGCGGCAAGGCCAACGCCGCCGGACGCACCGAGTACGGCGAGCGTTTCACCGGCCTTGAGTTGCGCTCGCTCGCGCAGCGCATAGAGCGACGTTCCGTAGGTGATGCAGAGTCCGGCGGCACGATCGAAATCGAGCCGTTCCGGAATCTTGATCAACTGATTCGCCGGCACAGCGATGGCTTCGCGCGCGGCGCCCCAACCCAGAAACGTCATGACGCGATCGCCGGGTGAGACCTCGCTCACGCCGGCGCCGATGCTTTCGACGATGCCAGCGAACTCGGCCACGGGCGAGAACGGAAACGGGGGTTTCTGCTGGTATTTGCCGGCGATGATCAGCGTGTCGAAGAAATTGAGCGCTGCGGCCTTAACGCGCACCACGGCCTCGCCTGGAGCGGCGTGCGGCGGCGCAACATCGGCCAATTCGAGCTGATCGGGCGGACCGAAATGGGTGCAGAGGACAGCTTTCATTCGCCGTCATTAGCACATTTCGCCGCCAACTCAGGAAGCCGTTCGTCGGCGACTCAGGAACCCGCGCGGCAGCAAACAGCGCAAATACAGCCATCTGCCTTCAAATTGCCGGTCTGATTTCAGGGAATTGGAATTAGCTTGAAAGGTTTGCTATCAAAGAGGGCGCTCGGGGAGATCAGATGCGGATTTGTCGAGGATTGCCTGTATTTTTATCGCTGCTTGTTGCAGCGGCCTTTGCGGTTCCGGCAGCTGCACAGCAGCAGGAACCTCCGGGCGCTGGTGCGCCCGCTAAGCGGCCGGCGCGGCCACCCCGACCGGCGCGGGAAAAGCCGGCGGCGGTCGCAGAGGCCAAGCCGACGCTGCTGGCTCAATATGCGGCCTGGGGCGCCTACACGGCCTTACCGGGGGGCAAGAAAGTCTGCTTTGCCATTGCCAAGCCGACCACTGCGGAGACCAAGCCGCCCAACCGGCCGCGCAATCCGCCCTACATGTTTGTCACGACCAGGCCGGCCGACAAGGTCGCCAACGAGGTTTCGATTGAAATCGGCTACCCGTTCAAGTCGGGCAGCGAGGCCAGCGCCCAGGTCGGGACTACGACGTTCGCACTCTACACCCAAGGCGACGGCGCCTGGATCAAGAACAAGGCGGAAGAGGCCCACATGGTCGACACCATGCGCCAAGGCGATACGGCCGTGGTGAAGGGCGAGTCATCCCGCGGCACGATGACCACCGATACGTATTCGCTGAAGGGATTGTCCGAAGCGCTCGACCGCATCGCCAAAGAGTGCCAGTAGGAACCGCGCGCAGCGCTCGCTTGCCATCTCCCCGGTAACGGGGGAGAGACTATCTAGGAGGCAGGCCCGTCCTAGTCTGGATAAACGTATGAGTCATGCCCCACCGAGGCGGAAGCTGCCGTAATGGCCGGCTTCATCGAAAAGCGCCCGCAGGAGCGCTACGTCGCTCCGGCCATGCCGTCGCTTGTCGGCTATTCGCGCGGGCGGCTGGCCGAAGCGCTCGGTAGCATCGGCATCCCCGAACGCCAGCAACGCATGCGCGTGCAGCAAATCTGGCACTGGCTCTACGTTCGCGGCGCCGAGAGTTTCGACGACATGACGACCTTGTCGAAAGAGCTGCGCGCCACCCTGGCGCAGCATTTCACCCTGGCGCGACCCGAAATCGCCGCCGAGCAGATTTCGGTTGATGGTACCCGGAAGTGGCTGCTGCGCCTGCCGGGCGAGATGGGCGACCGGCCGCACGAAGTCGAATGCGTCTACATTCCGGAAGCCGATCGCGGCACGCTGTGTATTTCAAGCCAGGTCGGCTGCACGCTCAATTGTACGTTCTGCCACACCGGGACGCAGCGTCTGGTGCGCAATCTGACGGCGGAGGAGATCGCCGGGCAGGTCGTGCTGGCCCGCGACCGGCTCAACGACTGGACGCGCGCTGCGGCGCCCGTCGGCGCCGATCCGGAAAAGCGTTTGGTCTCCAACGTCGTCATGATGGGGATGGGCGAGCCGCTGTACAATTTCGAGGCGGTGCGCGACGGCCTCACGGTGGTGGCCGATGGCGAGGGTTTGAGTCTGTCCAAGCGGCGCATCACGTTGTCGACGTCCGGCGTGGTGCCGAATATCGCGCGGGCCGGCAACGAGATCGGCGTCATGCTGGCGGTTTCGCTGCACGCGGTGACCGACGAATTGCGTGACGAACTGGTGCCGCTCAATCGCAAATATCCCCTCGCCGAACTGCTCGACGCCTGCCGCAATTATCCGGGGCTGTCCAACGCGCGGCGCGTGACGTTCGAATACGTCATGCTCAAGGGGGTCAACGACTCGCTGGCCGACGCGCGCGCGCTGGTGCGGCTGATCAAGGGTATTCCGGCCAAGATCAATCTCATTCCGTTCAACCCGTGGCCGGGCAGCAAATACGAATGCTCGGAATGGGCGCAGATCGAAAAATTTTCCGAAATCGTCTTTGACGCCGGTTACGCATCGCCGGTGCGCACGCCGCGCGGCCGCGATATTCTCGCCGCCTGCGGTCAGCTCAAGAGTGCCAGCGAAAAACTGTCCGCTCGCGAACGCTTGGCGTTGCGCGCCATGGCGATGACGGATTGAGACGCATAGACCACCCTGATGGCCATCATTGTCCGTCTGTTCATGGTGAGTTCTCGCCTATGTGCTGGCGTGCATTGCCGCGTCCGTCGTGCTCACGCTCGGCACGCTGACGCCGCAATGGAATCAGGTTGCGCCGCAGGGCATGCCCTCCGTCGCGCTTTGGGCGGTGATCGGGGTGGGAAGCGCAGTCATCGGCGCGATGGCCGTGTTGCCGTCATTTCTGATCATCGCGCTTGCCGAAAGCTTTGCATGGCGCTCTGTCGTGCTCTACGGCGCAATTGGCGGGGTGTTGGCGCTGGCGCTCACCTACGGTATCGACTTTGCGCGCTATCTCGGCGGCTCCGACAATGCCGCGATGCACGAGCAGGAGGTGCTCGCCGCTGCGGGGATTGCCGGCGGGCTGGTGTACTGGCTGTTCGCCGGCCGCAAGGCAGGGATGTGGAAGGGCGTGATGGATCGTGACGGACCGACGAGCTTGCCGCGATGAATCGCACAGGCCTTGTGATGGCGCTGGCGATCGCGGTCGTGGTCGGTGTGCTATTCGCGGTCTATCCGCGGCTCGACATTGATATCTCGGCGCTTTTCTATAATCGGCAGATCAATCTGTTCGACGTCAACGCCCAACCTTGGGCGAACAATTCGCGCGCCGCGGCGCGATGGCTGATCACGCTGATCCTGGCGCCGGCATGCTTTGCTGTCATCGGCAAGCTGATCATGCCGAATCGGCGGATGCTGATCGGCAGCCGCGCCGCGCTCTTTCTCATCATCACGATGGCGCTCGGTCCCGGCGTCCTCACCAATCTTGTCCTGAAAGACCATTGGGGGCGCGCCCGTCCGATCGACATAACGGAGCTCGGCGGCACCTTCCGATTCACGTCGTGGTGGGACCCGCGCGGCGAATGCCCCAACAATTGCTCATTCGTCGCCGGCGAGCCCTCCGGCGCGTTCTGGACGCTGGCGCCGGCGGCGCTGGCGCCGCCGCAATGGCGCCTGCTCGCGTATAGTGGCGCATTGGCCTTCGGCGCCATGGTCGGCCTGCTGCGCATCGCCGCCGGCGGGCATTTTTCCACCGATGTGGTGTTCGCCGGCGTGCTGATGTTTCTGCTCATATGGATCACGCACGGTTTGTTGTTTCGCTGGCGTGCGACCCGCCCGACTGATTCGGCCACGGAGCGGTTCATCGCCCGAATTGGCGAGGCTCTGCATGGGGGCCGTCGGCGTGCGACCGCGGGTCAGGCCGCATCTGCCTTCACTCCGGAAGGCCTGCCCGAGCAGCTTGCCTCACTGCCGCATGCGCCTATAGTCCCCGCGAACTACGGCAGCACAGCACCTCCCAACAAGGATTCTTGATGTCCGGAGACGTCAAAAAGGGTGACGTGAAAAAAGTCGTGCTCGCTTATTCGGGCGGACTCGATACGTCGATCATTCTCAAATGGCTCCAAACCACCTATGGGTGCGAGGTCGTGACCTTCACGGCCGATCTCGGGCAAGGCGAGGAGCTTGAGCCCGCTCGGGCCAAGGCGCTCACGCTCGGCATCAAGCCGCAGAACATCTTCATCGAGGACCTGCGCGAAGAATTCGTGCGCGACTATGTATTCCCGATGTTCCGCGCCAACGCGTTGTATGAGGGACAATATTTGCTCGGTACCTCGATCGCGCGTCCGCTCATCGCCAAGAAGCAGATCGAGATCGCCGAAAAGGTCGGCGCCGATGCGGTCGCCCACGGCGCTACCGGCAAAGGCAACGACCAAGTACGATTCGAGCTTGGCTATTATGCGCTCAAGCCGGACGTGAAAGTCATCGCGCCGTGGCGCGAATGGGACTTCCGCTCGCGGGAACAGCTGATCGCCTTCGCCGAGCAGAATCAGATTCCGATCGCCAAGGATAAGCGCGGCGAGGCGCCATTCTCGACTGACGCCAACCTGTTGCACACCTCGTCCGAGGGCAAGGTGCTGGAAGACCCGGCCGAGGAAGTGCCCGATTACGTGTATTCGCGCACTGACGATCCCGGCGCCGCGCCCGACGAGCCGGATTACATCACGATCGATTTCGAGCGCGGCGACGCGGTCGCGGTCGACGGCAAGAAGCTCACCCCTGCCGCGCTCTTGGCCCAGCTCAATACGCTCGGCCGCAAGCACGGCATTGGCCGGCTCGATCTGGTCGAGAACCGCTTTGTCGGCATGAAGTCGCGCGGCATGTATGAAACGCCGGGAGGCACCATACTGCTAGCCGCGCATCGCGGCATTGAATCAATCACGCTCGATCGGGGCGCCGCGCATCTCAAAGACGAGCTGATGCCGAAATATGCCGAGCTGATCTACAACGGCTTCTGGTTCGCGCCCGAGCGTGAGATGCTGCAGGCCGCGATCGACAAGAGCCAGGAGTTCGTCGGCGGCCGCGTGCGGCTCAAGCTCTTCAAGGGCAATGTCGGCGTAGTGTCGCGCGAGAGCCCATATTCGCTCTACAGCCAGGACCTCGTGACATTCGAGGAAGGCAAGGTTGCCTATGATCAGCGCGATGCGGCGGGTTTTATCCGGCTCAACGCGCTGCGGCTCCGGACGCTCGGGCAGCGCAAGCGCAAACTGAAGCTGTAATCGTCATTCCGGGCGCGCCGAAGGCGCGAGCCCGAAATCCATAATCGCGATTCTTGGATAGTCTGCACCGGCCGTGGGTATGGATTCCGGACTTGCCGCTGGCGCTGCAATCCGGAATGACAATCATACCTGCCGCTCCACCATCATGCGCTTGATCTCGGCGATGGCCTTTGCCGGATTGAGATGTTTCGGGCAGGCCTTGGCGCAGTTCATGATGGTGTGGCAGCGGTACAGACGGAACGGGTCTTCGAGATTGTCGAGCCGCTCGCCGGTGGCCTCATCGCGTGAGTCAACGAGCCAGCGATGCGCCTGCAGGAGTGCCGCCGGTCCAAGATAGCGGTCCGAATTCCACCAATAGCTCGGGCACGACGTCGAGCAGCACGCGCACAGGATGCACTCGTAGTCGCCGTCAAGCTTCGCCCGGTCGTCATGACTCTGCTTCCACTCTTTTTGCGGAGTCGGCGACACCGTCTGCAGCCACGGCTCGATCGAGGCGTGCTGGGCGTAGAAATTGGTGAGGTCCGGCACCAGGTCCTTGACGACCGGCATGTGCGGCAGCGGATAGATGCGTACCGGTCCTTTGATCTCGCTCATCGCCTTGGTGCAGGCGAGTGTGTTGGTGCCGTCGATGTTCATCGAGCACGAACCGCAGATGCCTTCGCGGCAGGAGCGGCGGAAGGTTAGCGTCGCGTCGACCTTGTTCTTGATCCAGATCAGCGCGTCCAGCACCATCGGACCGCAATCGCCGGCATCGACGTAATAGGTATCGACGCGCGGGTTGCGGCCGTCCTCCGGGTTCCAGCGATAGATGCGGTATTCGCGCTCGCTCTTGGCCTTGGCCGGGTGCGGCCAGGACTTGCCTTGCTCGATCTTGGAGTTTTTCGGCAGCGTGAACTGGACCATGCCAATCGCCTTGTCTTTCTAATTATCCTGCGGGTTATCAGTACACGCGCGCTTTCGGTTCGATGTACGACACGTCGTTGGTCAGCGTGTAGGTGTGCACCGGGCGGTAATCGATCGTGACCTTGCCGGTCCTGGTGTCGAGCCACGAGAGCGTATGCTTCATCCAGTTCTTGTCGTCGCGGTCGGGGAAATCCTCGCGCGCATGCGCGCCGCGGCTTTCCGTGCGGTTCACTGCGGCATCCATGGTCACCACGGCCTGCTCGATCAGATTGGCGAATTCCAGTGTTTCGATCAGGTCGGAATTCCAGATCAGCGAGCGGTCGGACACGCGCACGTCGCCGACGCCGTCGAACACCTGATGGATGAGCTTCGAGCCTTCCTGCAGCAATTCGCCGGTGCGGAACACTGCGCAATTGTTCTGCATGACGTTCTGCATCTTCGCCCGCAGCTCCGCAGTCGGCGTGGCGCCGGAAGCATGGCGGAATTTGTCGAGCCGGGTGAGCGTCCGCTCCGCTGAATCCTTCGGTAGTTCGGGCTGTTTATCGTTTGCCGTCAGAATATCGGCGCAGCGCAAGGCAGCGGCGCGGCCGAACACGACGAGATCGATCAGCGAATTCGAGCCAAGCCGGTTGGCGCCGTGCACCGAAACGCAGGCCGCCTCGCCGAGCGCCATCAGGCCGGGCACGACGTGGTCGGGATTGCCGTCTTTCTTGATCAGTGCTTCGCCGTGATAGTTCGTGGCGATGCCGCCCATGTTGTAGTGCACCGTCGGCACGATAGGGACCGGTTCGCGGGTCAGATCGACGCCGGCGAAGATGCGCGCCGACTCGGTGATGCCAGGCAGCCGCTCGGCGAGGATTTTCGGATCGAGATGGTCGAGGTGCAGGAAGATGTGGTCCTTCTTGGGCCCGACGCCGCGACCTTCGCGGATTTCGATCGTCATGGCGCGGGACACCACGTCGCGCGAGGCGAGATCCTTGGCGGACGGCGCGTAGCGCTCCATGAAGCGCTCGCCTTCCGCATTGACCAGATAGGCGCCTTCGCCGCGCGCGCCCTCGGTGATGAGCACGCCGGCGCCGTAAACGCCGGTCGGGTGGAATTGGACGAATTCCATGTCCTCGAGCGGCAGGCCGGCGCGCAGCACCATGGCGTTGCCGTCACCGGTCTGCGTATGCGCGCCGGTGCATGACGCATAGGCGCGGCCATAGCCGCCGGTGGCGAGCATTGTCACTTGCGCCGAGAACCGATGGATCGTGCCGTCGTCGAGATTGAGCGCGATGACGCCGCGGCAGCGGCCGTCGTCGTCCATGATCAGGTCGATGGCGAAATACTCGACGAAGAACTCGGCCGAATGCCGCAGCGCCTGGCCATACATGGTGTGCAGCATGGCGTGGCCGGTGCGGTCGGCGGCTGCGCAGGTGCGCTGCGCGGTGCCTTTGCCGTAATGCGTGGTCATGCCGCCGAACGGCCGCTGATAAATCTTGCCGTCTTCCTCGCGGCGCGAGAATGGCAGGCCCCAGTGCTCCAGTTCGTAGACCGCCTCGGGCGCGTTGCGGCACAGATATTCGATCGCGTCCTGGTCGCCGAGCCAATCGGAACCTTTGACGGTATCGTACATGTGCCAGCGCCAGTCGTCCTCGCCCATATTGCCGAGCGCCGCGGCGATGCCGCCTTGTGCCGCGACGGTATGCGAGCGGGTCGGAAACACCTTGGTGATGCAGGCGGTGCGTAATCCCGCTTCGCTGCAACCGACAACGGCGCGCAGCCCGGACCCGCCGGCGCCGACCACGACCACATCGTAGGCGTGGTCTTCGATCGGATAAGCGCGGCCGTTAATGGTGGGAGCCGCGGCGCCGCCGTTGGATCCGCTTGCTGCCATGGTCACACTCCGAAGGAAAGCTTGAGGACGCCGAACGCCGCCGTCAGGCCGACGATGACGACGAAAAATTTATTGGCGATGATGAGGCTCAACTTGGCGGTTTCGTCGTGAACATAGTCCTCGATGATGACCTGCATGCCGATCTTCATGTGTGTCATGATCGAGACGATGAACAACAGCATGATGATCGCGACCGTGGGCGAGCCGAGAATCTGCGCTGCGGCGGGCTGATTGCGGCCGAGCAGCATGATCATCACGACCACCGCCGCGATGGTCAGCGGGATGTTGGCGATCGCGGTCAGGCGCTGTAGCCGGAAATCTCCCGTGCCGGATTTTGCCGAGCCGAAGCCGCGCACGCGCGCGAGCGGCGTGCGGATATGCTTGGGGGCGGTCATTGCGGACCTCCGACAAACAACAGGCCAACGATCCACAGGAGCACCGTGAGGATGATCGAGCCGATCAGGTTGGCGGCGGCGAGCCACTCGCGCTCGTTCGGCCCGAACCCGCGCCCGCTGTCCCAGATCAGGTAGCGGATGCCGCCGAGCGCATGGTGGATGAGCGCCCAAGTGTAGCCGAACAGGATGATCCGCCCGAACCAGGAGCCGGCAAAGGCCTGGAACTTGCCGTAGCCATTCGGGCCCTGTGCGGAGTTCAACCACCAGGCCAGCAGCAGAGTTCCGAAATAGAGCCCGACGCCGGTGATGCGATGCACGATCGACATCATCATCGTCAGCATCGGCCGGTAGATTTGCAGATGCGGAGACAGCGGCCGTTCGGCGGGAGGCCGCGCTTGCAGTGTGCGAGTATCGGACATCGCGTTCTTCCAATGAGGCGCTCGGACGCGTGGCCGAGCCAGGAGACCGTTCCTAACCAATCCGCGCCAGCGCCGCAATCGGCGCAAACACGGCTGTGAGTTTCGCCTCAGCGCAGTGGTTTCGTGGTGTACGAAACATTAGCATTGGGATACCTTGTCACAATGACATTTTTCGGAAGGCTAACTTCGCAAAATACGAAGGCTTGCGCTTTACGATGCGATTCGACCTGCCAGACCTCAGCTTGTTTCGCCACGTAGTCGAAGCCGGCAGCATTACGCATGGCGCCGAGCGGGCTCATCTCGCGCTTGCGGCCGCCTCGACCCGCATCCGCAATATGGAGGATGCACTCGGCGTGCCGCTGCTGACGCGCGGGCGCGCGGGCGTGGTGCCGACCCAGGCTGGTCGCACCCTCCTGCAGCATGCACGGACGATTCTGCGTCAGGCTGAACGCCTGCACGAAGACCTCGGTGCCTATGGCAGCGGACTCGCGGGGCAGATTCGCGTGCTGTCGAACACCAATGCGCTGACCGAATTTTTGCCCGAGGCGCTCAGCTCGTTTCTGTCGACGCATCCCAATGTCAGCGTCGATCTGGAAGAGCGGCTTAGCGATGAGATCGTCGGCTTGATTGCCGAAGGTGTCGCCGACCTCGGTATCGTTGCCGCGACAGTCGATGCTGGCGGACTGGAAACCTATCCGTTCCGCCGCGACCGCTTCGTGCTCGTCGTGGGTCGCGATCACCAGCTCGCAGGACGCGGCAAGGTCGGCTTCGACGAGGTGCTCAATTACGATTTCGTCGGCCTTGATCGCGCCAGCGCGCTGCAGCGCTTCCTCGCCGGGAAGGCCGTGCGTATCGGCCGGCCGCTGCGGCTGCGCGTGCAGTTGCGCTCGTTCGACGCCGTGTGCCGCTTGGTCGAATGCAGGGTCGGTATCGGCATCGTGCCGGAGACCACTGCCCGCCGCGTGCAGAAGACCATGGCGATCGCGCTTGTGCCGCTCGCCGATCCCTGGGCGGCGCGCGAACTCACCATCTGTATCCGCAAGATGAGCGACCTGCCGCTGTTCGCGCGGCAGCTGGTCGAGCACCTGCGGTCGCAAAGCCAAGCTGCATGACCCCCAATCCCAAGTAACTTTTGCCGTTCTCCGACCGAAATACGTTTGTTGGCTTACCGAGGAGGTGGCACAAGCAAATGTGATTTCTGCGTCAAGGCACGGCGCGTTGCGGTCCGTCCACATCCCATGCTCGATATCGCGGCCGGTGGTCCCGAGGCCGGCGGCATGGCAGAAGATGTCCGCAAGCGCGATGGACAGCATCTCTCAGGCACGGAGTGAAGCCGACGCGAGCCGGTCCGCCTTGATGGCGGCGGCGCAGCGCGGCGACCGCGCGGCCTATGAGACCCTCTTGCGCAACTGCGTGCCGTTCATAGCCGCCGTTGCACGGCGTCGCGGCGTGCCGCCCGATCGTGCCGATGATGTGGTTCAGGAGGCATTGCTCACGATTCACAAGGCGCGGGCAACCTACGATCCGCGGCGCTCGTTCGACGCGTGGCTGCGCGTGATTGTGGAACGGCGCGCCATCGATGTGCTGCGTCAGGCGTCCCGGCGTGGAGCGCGCGAGGTGCATGCGCCGTTGGCATATGACAGTCACCCCGATGATGGGGTGAACCTTGGGGCAGGGATTGAGCGCAACGAGAACGCCGGGTGGGTCCGGGCTGCGGTCGCAGATCTGCCGGAGAGCCAGCGCGAAGCCGTGCGTCATCTCATGCTGGAGGAACAATCGCTCGACGATGCCGCGGCATCGACCGGCCGCAGCAAAGGCTCGCTCAAGGTCAATCTGCACCGGGCGCTCAAGTCGCTGCGGTTGAAGCTCGATCCCGGAGCCGACAATGGCTGATGCCCAAGACCGCCCGCATGATCGGTTGATCGGCGCACTGGCGGCGAAGCTCGAGCCCGTGCGGCCGCTGCTGTCGCCGCCGTTGCGTGCCCTGATCTGGCTCGCGCTGGTCGTGGCGGTCGCGGGCGGGCTGGCGATGTTCGCCAATCTTGCGGGCATGTGGGAGCGGCTCACGGCGACGCCCGATATGATGCTGGCTGTGCTCGGCTCAGCAGCGACCGCGGCAGCTGCTGCGTTCGCGGCCTTTGAACTCAGCATGCCCGATCGCTCCCGTGCGTGGGCGCTGCTGCCATTGCCGGCTTTTGCGCTCTGGCTCGGCGCCAGCGGTCTCGGTTGCCTGCGCGTTTACGTGCTGCCCGGCACGCACGTTGCGACAATGGGCGAGACGCGCGATTGCCTCGTCTTCATCGTGGGACTTTCGGTGCCGCTGTCCGCGGTGCTCATCCTGATGCTGCGCCGGGCCTGCTCCTTGGCGCCGGTGTTGACGGCGACGATGGCGGGTCTTGCTTCAGCCGCGGCCGCGGCAACGCTATTGAATTTCTTTCACCCCTACGACGCTGCGGCGACCGATCTCGCCGTGCATCTGGTCGCGGTCGGCCTCGTCGTGGTGGTGCTTCGTGCGGTCGGGTCGCGCGCCCTGCGAAATTTCTCCGCCTGATCTGTAACCGCCGCTCCGGCTCTGGCGAATAGGCAATGATGGACATCGAACCCCATCGTAGCCCCAGGGAGATTTCGTATGATCGTTCGCACCAAGCTGCTGCTGCCACTCGCCGCCCTCTCGCTTGCCTTCGCTTTCGCCGCGCCCGCGCTTGCCGACGACATGGGCAAGGGCATGGGCAACCAAAGCCAAGGCGGCATGACGCAGCCGTCAGGGTCTAAGATGAGCGGACCGTCGACCTCGGGTGGCATGTCGCAACCCTCCGGCTCGGGTATGGGCGGCTCGGGCATGAGCAACGGAAGCGGCGGCAATATGGGCAACCAAAGCGGCGGCACCGGTGGAATGTCGAAGTAACAGCTCACGCAAGCTGGAAAGCCGGGCGCCGCAATGCCGCCCGGCTTTTCCTATTGCGAGCGTTTCAGCGCGGAATCAGCGCCCAATAATCGAGATCGAGCAGAACGGCCGGATCGTCCTCCTCGCCGGCCTTGCGCGGAAAATCGGCGCATGGGCGGTCTTTGGTGGCGATTGTGCGCAGCCGTAGCGCGCCGACGTCGTCTCGCCCCGGCAATTCGGATTTTGCCAGAATCTCCGACCAGGCAAACACGGTGCCGCCGGCAAACAACGGTGCGACGTGGCGACCACCGTTGATGGCGGCGACGTGAAAGGCGTTGGCGAGTTCATTAAACGTGAGGCTGCGTGCCAGCGAAATCACATGTCCGCCATAGATCAGCCTGTTGCCGAACCGGCCTTTCTTGGCGCCGAACAGATCGAAATGAATGCGCGCGGTGTTCTGATAAAGCCGCGTTGCCATCATGTGCTCGGCTTCTTCGACGGTGATGCCGTCGACATGGTCGATCTTCTCGCCTACGGCGTAGTCATCGAAGCGATAGGGACTGCCGGCAAGTGCGAAGTCATAATCGGCGACGTCGATCGGAGGGCAGGCTTCGCCAAGCACCTTGGGGTCGACCGCGGTCGGTAACCGCGGCACGTGGTCGCCGGGCGCAGGAGCTGCTTCATCGCCTTTGCGCACCATGACCCAGCGCACGTATTCGAGAACCGGCGATCCATCCTGCTTGTAGCCGGTGGTGCGCACATAGACGATGCCAGTTTTGCGGCTCGAATTCTCCTTCAGCCCGATCACTTCTGACAGTGCGGTCAGCGTATCGCCCGGATAGACGGGTTTGCGGAAATAGCAGCCCGCATAGCCGAGATTTGCCACCGCATTGAGCGACACGTCCGGCACGGTCTTGCCGAAAATGAAGTGAAACACCAGGAAGTCATCGATCGGCGCACACGGATAGCCGATCGCCTTGGCGAATTCGTCCGACGACTGGACGGCGAAACGGCCGCCAAAAAGGCTGGTGTAAAGCGCCACATCGCCGACCGTTACGGTGCGCGGCGTTGCATGCCGGATCACCTGGCCGATGCGAAAATCTTCAAAAAAATTGCCGGGACTGGTCTTGCCCATTGGTTGTTCCTTTGCCGGCGCGCTTCATAGCGTAGCGCCGCGGCGGCGCAAAGCCGCGGTCCTGCCCAAAGTATGCTCACGCCGCCGTGACCATCGGCCTGAAACTCCCACGCCGAACCCCCGTATCTCAAAGCGACGACGATCCCCGTCGCGTGTCGCCGGCGGCCTCGCCGCCCGAATCTAACGGCGATATTTCAATTCAAATGGAGACGATCATGTCCAAGCGTTTTGCCTTGTTTGCCACCGTGGCTGCCCTGGCTTTCGGCGCGATGGCGTCCATGCCGGTCGCCGCGCAGATGTCGGAGAAGACCGTTACTGTCGGTGGGGCGCCGATGTATCCGTCTAAGAACATCGTTCAGAACGCGGTCAACTCCAAGGACCACACCACGCTGGTCGCCGCCGTGAAGGCCGCAGGCTTGGTCGAGACGCTGGAAAGCGCGGGTCCCTTCACTGTGTTTGCGCCTACCAACGAAGCCTTTGCCAAGCTGCCGGCCGGCACGGTCGCGAACCTGCTCAAGCCCGAAAACAAAGCGACGCTGGTGAAAATTCTTACCTACCACGTTGTTCCGGGCCGCATGACCGCCGCGAGCCTGATGAAGGCCATCAAGGCTGGCGAAGGCATGGCCAAGCTGAAGACCGTCGCGGGTGAGGAACTCACCGTCAAAGAAGCCGGTCCCGGCAAGCTCTCCATCACCGACGCCAAGGGCGACGTGGCCCACGTGACCATCGCCAATGTGCTGCAGTCGAACGGCGTGATCCACGTCATCGATACGGTGCTGCTGCCGATGTAACTCCCGGCGCCCCGCGCGCGAATTGCCATGTGGGCCGGCCCGAAACGGCCGGCCCGTTCCATGGGATCGTGTCCCGATGGCGGGAGCAGTCTTAAGGACTTCTTGACACGAAAGTGAGCGCCGGCTTGGCCAAAGTTTGTTATGACGTTCGCATAACGGGATGGATGACATGTCGATCGAAGCTGCGACGAGTTCGACTGTGGTGCCGGATACGGTGGCGGCAAAGAAGCCGCTCATTCATCCGGCATGGGTGCGCGTGACGCACTGGATCAACGCGCTGGCGATGCTGATGATGATCGGCTCGGGCTGGCAGATCTATGACGCCTCGCCGCTATTCGGCTTCACCTTCCCACATCAGATTGCGCTCGGCGAATGGTTGGCCGGCGCGCTGTTGTGGCATTTCGCCGCCATGTGGCTCCTGGTGATCAACGGCATCGTCTACGTCACACTTGGCTTCTTGACCGGCCGCTTCCGCCGCAAGCTGTTTCCGATCCGGCCGCGCGACGTTGTACATGATTTTCTCGCCGCACTCCGCGGCAAGCTCTCGCACGACGATCTGTCAGTCTACAACGCGGTGCAGAAGCTGCTCTATTTGGGTGTGCTGCTGGCCGGAGTCATGATCGTGTTTTCGGGCCTGTCGATCTGGAAGCCGGTGCAGTTCTGGTGGCTGACCGCATTCTTCGGCGGCTACAACACGGCGCGCTACGTACACTTCGCCGCCATGACGTCGATCGTGGCTTTCCTGACCGTCCATGTCGTGCTCGCGCTGCTGGTGCCCAAGAGCCTCCGCGCGATGATCGTCGGACGTTGACCACGGAGGAACAAACAATGGCTCGTGCGCGCAAATTACCGCCCGGCGTCGATCCGAAGCTCCTGATCAAAGATGCCGCCAAGCTTTTGCCGGACCGCTCGCGGCGATCGTTCCTGCGCGGGGCCGCGAGCCTCGGCGCCCTTGCGACGCTGACCGGCTGCGACATCATTGACGGGCAAACCTCCGAAAATGCGCTGCGCGTCATCTCGCATTTCAACGACTGGGTGCAGGCGCGTCTCTTCAATCCCAACAAGCTGGCGCCGGAATATCCGGAAAGTGCGATCACGCGCCCGTTCCCGTTCAACGCCTATTACAGCCTCGATGAAGCGCCGGACGTCGACGGCAACACATGGAAGCTGGAGATCGGTGGCCTGGTCGACAACAAGAAGCCGTGGACCTTGCCCGAGCTCAACAAGCTGCCGGAAGTCTCGCAGATCACCCGGCATGTCTGCGTCGAAGGCTGGAGCGCCATCGGCTCATGGCAGGGCGTGCGGCTCTCCGATTTCCTGAAAATGATCGGCGCCGACACCACGGCAAAGTACGTCTGGTTCCAGTGCGCCGAAGGCTATTCCAACACCATCGACATGCCGACGGCGCTGCATCCGCAGACGCAACTGACGCTCAAGTTCGACCACAAGACGCTGCCGCGCGCCTACGGCTTCCCGATCAAGATTCGCATCCCCACCAAGCTCGGCTTCAAGAACCCGAAATACGTCACCGCCATGTGGGTGCAGAACAACGACGCCGGCGGCTATTGGGAAAACCAGGGCTATAACTGGTTCAGCGGACTTTAGCAGTCGGGGCGGCAACGATTGCTCAAGGCTACGCCCGTGGGCTCGGCGGTGGGCACCTCGGTAATGAGGCGGGCACCGCGCTGAAAAGTGATATAGCTCCACAACCAGGTCACGGCGACGACGAAGCGGTTGCGCAGCCCGATCAAGAAATAAATATGCACCATGCTCCAGAACAGCCAGCCGACGAAGCCTCGCAGTTGAATTGGGCCGAGTTCGACGACGGCGGAGCGCCGTCCGATCGTCGCCAGCACACCGAGGTTTTTGTAGCGGAACGGCGGCAGCGTTTGCCCTGAGAGACGCGCTGCGACGAGCCGGCCGACATAGATGCCCATCTGCTTCGCGGCCGCCGCAAGTCCGGGCACCGGGCGCCCAGCGGCGTCATTCACCGCGGCGGTGTCGCCGATGACGAAGATATTTTCATGCCGGGGCAGTGAGAGGTCGGGCCGCACTGTGATCCGCCCCGCGCGATCGCGATCGGCGTCGAGCCAGTTCGCGGCAGGCGATGCCATGACGCCGGCCGCCCAGACCACGGAGCCGGCGTCGATCCGGCCGTTTGCAAGGTCGACGCCGTACGCATCGCAGTCGGTCACCAGCGTTGAGGTCAGCACCTCGACACCCATCGCGATGAGCGCCTTCTGCGCGTAAAGCGAGTGTCGGTCGGAAAACGTCGGCAAAAGCCGCGGCCCTGCCTCGATCAGCATGATGCGTGCCGTGCGCGGATCGATCCGCCGGAAGTCGCGGGCGAGCGTTTGCCGCGCCACCTCGGCAGTGGCGCCTGCAAGCTCGACGCCCGTCGGCCCGCCGCCGACGATGACGAAGGTCAGGAGTTTGCGCCGCTGGTCGTCGTCGTCGTCGGTCAATTCCGCCTGTTCGAAAGCGGAGAGGATGCTGCGCCGGATGCGGGTTGCGTCTTCTATGCGCTTTAGTCCCGGCGCAAAGCCCGCCCAGTTGTCATGACCGAAATACGAATGCATCGCTCCGGTCGCGACCACGAGAAAATCGAACGGGAACGAGCCGGATTTCGTCGTGACATTCGGGTTGTCTGTGTCGATTCCCGTCACCTCCGTCATTAAGACAGTCGCGTTGTCTTGCCGCCGCAGAATGTGGCGGATCGGCCAGGCGACATCGGCGGGCGATAGCGCGGCGGTCGCCACCTGGTACAGAAGCGGCTGAAAGCAGTGATAATTCTGGCGATCGATGATTGTGATATCGGCGTCTGCACGGCGCAGCGTCTGGGCGCATGAAAGCCCGCCAAAGTCGCCGCCCAGGATCAGCACCCGCGGTCGCTCTGTCGCCATCGGACCCTTGCTTCCTGAGGTTGCCATCGGGCGCGAGCCCCATTAGCACTTGGCCCGCATTCCACAATTTTCAAGGCGGTTTCATGCCAACGTATAAGCTCCTTCTGCTCCCCGGCGACGGCATCGGCCCGGAAGTCATGGCCGAGGTGAAGCGGCTGCTCGGGTTTTTTGCCAAAGCGGGCATTGCCACCTTCACCACTGAGGAAGGCCTCGTCGGCGGTTGCTGCTACGACGCTCACAAAGTCGCGGTTACCGAAGAGACGATGGCCAAGGCGCATGCCGCCGACGCGGTGATTTTCGGCGCCGTGGGCGGACCGAAATGGGACAAGGTGCCCTTCGACGTCCGGCCCGAGGCGGGACTGCTGCGGTTGCGCAAGGATCTCGGGCTGTTCGCCAACATCCGCCCGGCAATTGTTTATCCGGCGCTCGCCGACGCATCCAGCCTCAAGCGTGAAGCCGTCGAAGGGCTCGACATCATCATTCTGAGGGAACTCACCGGCGGGGTGTATTTCGGCGAGCCGAAAACCATCACCGATCTCGGCAACGGTCAGAAACGCGCGATCGATACCCAAGTCTACGACACCTACGAGATCGAGCGCATCGCGCGTGTCGGCTTCGAGCTGGCGCGCAAGCGGCACAACAAAGTCACCTCGATGGAAAAGCGCAATGTGATGAAGACCGGCGTGCTCTGGCACGAAGTGGTCGAAGAGGTGCACGCGCGCGAATACAAGGACGTGCAGCTCGAGCACATGCTGGCGGATGCCGGCGGCATGCAACTCGTTCGCTGGCCGAAGCAGTTCGACGTCATCGTCACCGACAATCTGTTCGGCGACATGCTGTCGGATGTGGCCGCGATGCTCACCGGCTCGCTCGGCATGCTGCCGTCGGCGTCGCTGGGCGAACTCGACGCCAAGACCAAGCGGCGCAAGGCGCTGTACGAACCGGTGCACGGCTCCGCCCCGGATATCGCGGGCAAGGGCATGGCCAACCCGATCGCCATGATCGCCTCGTTCGGCATGGCGCTTCGCTACTCGTTCGGCATGATCAAAGAAGCCGACATGGTCGACGCGGCTATCGCCGCCGCCCTCGCCAAGGGGCTGCGCACCGCGGACATCAAGTCCGAGGGCTCACAGGTTGTCAGCACGTCCGATATGGGCACCGCCATTGTCGGCGAAATGGAGAAGCTCGCTTCCTGAGTTTTTGCCGCCACCGGCCTCATCCGTCATGTCTCAGCTTATTCTCAGCGCGCATTCCGGAAGCCATGACGCGGCCGCCGCAGTCTTCAAGGATTATGAGCTGCTCTCCGCGGTGCAGCTCGAGCGGCTGACGCGCCACAAAGGCGATGGCCGGGAGCATCCCGACTTAGCCATCGATGAAGCGCTGTCGATCGCCGGCGCAACGCGTGCGGACGTCGACGCCGTTTGTTTCAGCCGTTCGGAATTCCCCACGATCTTCTATCGCAACATCCGCGGCGCGCGCTGGATCCGCGAGAAATATCGCAAGTACATTGAGGGCAATACCCGGCGGTATATGCCACCGGAATTGCTGCGCTATCACACAACAAACACCGACGACATCTTCAAGGCGCGAAAGTTCATGGGGGCCGGCGGCTTTCGCGAGCAGGCGGAATTTTTCATCTACAATCATCATCAATCGCATGCGCTGGCGCCACTGTTCTATTCGGACTGGGACGATGCTCTGGTCGTCACCGCGGACGGCGGCGGAGACACCGTCAATTACAGCCAGCGGCATTTCGCAAACGGCGCGTTGACAACGATTTACGGGGGCGATGAGTGTCTGCTCACCCCCCTCGCGACCGATAGTCTGGGCCACGCCTATGAAACCGTAACCGGGGCGCTGGGTTTCATTCCGCGGCGTCACGAAGGCAAGCTGACGGGCCTCGCGGCCCTGGGCCGCCCGGTCCTGGCCGAGAGGATCGGAGGACATTTCTCCGTCGATCCGAACGGGCGGATCGGTTCCGACTTCCACGACTTCAATGAAATGCACGAGACGATTCGCGGTCTTGCAGCAAGCGTCAACCGCGAAGATGCTGCGGCCTCGATACAGCAGGTGCTGGAAGACAAGATGCTGCAGTCGGTCGAGCGGCTGCTTCGGCGCCACAAGGCCCGGCACCTCGGCCTTGCGGGCGGCGTGTTTGCCAATGTGCGGCTTAATCGGGTACTGGCCGAAAGCCTTCCGATCGATGAAATCTTCATCTTTCCGGCAATGGGCGACGAAGGCATGCCGGCCGGCGGCGCGCTTTGCTACCTGCTGCAGCGGGATGGCCTGCCGCATTGGCTAGCGCAGCGGCGCCGGCTGACGAACGTCCATTTAGGTCGCGATTACACTGATGCGATCGACGACGTTCTCTCTGCCGCGCCGGGCATTCGGCGGACTGCGGAAGCGCCCATTGAAGGAGCGGCGCGGCGCCTCAATTCCGGGAAGATCGGCGCGATCTATACTGGGCGCATGGAATACGGTCCGCGCGCCTTGGGCGCGCGTTCAATTCTCGCAAATCCGTCTCGGCGCGAAACGCACGATCTGCTCAACAAGCGTCTGGCACGTACCGAATTCATGCCATTCGCGCCTGTGATCAGTGCGGAGAAAGCCGCAACAGTCTTCGATATAAACTCGGTGAATGCCTATGCCTGCCGCTTCATGACGATCACCTGCAACGTGAAGCCTGAGTGGCGCGAGCGCATCGCGGCGGTGGTGCATGTCGATGGCTCGGCGCGGCCGCAAACCATCGAGCGCGCGACCAATCCGCTCTACTACGACATTCTCACCGCCTTCGAGCGTGAGAGCGGCCTGCCTGTCCTGGTCAATACCAGCTTCAACGTCCACGAGGAGCCGATCGTCAACAAGCCGTCCGAATGCCTGCGCGCGCGCTGGCCGACGGCCGCATCGACTTCGTGGTGACAACGAACGGAATCTACGAGCGGACAGCGCAGCCCGCGGACTCACCATCCGTCTGAGGGCCGCGTCTCAGTACGGCGAATTGGTATTGATGCCCGGCAGATAATACGGCCGCGAAATCATGAATGCGCCGCCGGTCGCGTCCCCGGGACCGTAGAACCAATTCGGCCGGCCGGGATCGCCACCGGGCGGAAACATGTAGTCGTGCGTGCTGCCATCGCCCACGGACACTTCCGTGCCCGGATTGAGGTAGGAGCGGTGACGCGGCGTCACGATGATGGTCGTGGTGCCGTCGCGATGGTGGATGATCGTCCGGGTGGGCTGAATCACCGTGCCGGCGGCGGAACGTTCCACCACCGGATAGCGCTTCTTCGGCGCGGCGTTGGTCGCGCCGGCGAACGCGGTGGAAACGGTCAGTACTGCCGCAATTACCGCAATGACGCGCATGTGGCCTCGCTTTTCTCCACGTCAGTCTAGCGTGGTTCGGCTCGCCGCAACAGCGCCTTGGATGCCTTCTTCGCGCTCTTGAGGATCGCCGAACAGCGGCAACCAAAGGCGTTCGATTCCGCCCTTGGCCGATGCGGCAGAATAACATGCTTCCCATTCTCACGTTTGTGCGACATTATTCCCGCGCGGGGCCTTGATGAAGGCCAAAGCGGGCGACGCCGTTGAGCGAACAGAGGCGCGCCAACCACAGGGAGGAGTCCCATGGGCAGCTTTTTTTCGGCGGCTGTGAGTCGCCGCACGCTGTTGCGTCAGGCCAGTGCGGGCGCAGCGCTCGCCGGCACCGGACTGAGTCTTACAAATCCCTTATGGGCACAATCTGCCGCCAAGGAGCTTACTCCGGGAGTGCCGTCCGGTGTTCCGAGTTACGCCACGATGGCGACGCTTCCGGGCAAGAAGCCGCTCATCAGATTGTCGGATCGCGGACCGAACTACGAGGCGCCGCTGGAATATTTCCGCACGCCGATCACGCCCAACGATGAATTCTTCGTCCGCTACCACTTGTCCAATATCCCCGAAGTGGATGCCAAGAGCTACAAGATCGTAGTCGGCGGCGAAGGCGCCAACGGGCAGACCGAGATTACGTTCGACGCGCTCAAGCAGATGCCCGCCTACGAAGTCGTCGCGGTCAATCAATGTTCGGGCAACCGGCGCGGCCTGTCGCAGCCGCACGTCGCCGGCGTCGAATGGGGATACGGAGCCATGGGCTGTGCGCGCTGGAAAGGCGCCCGGCTCAAGGACGTGCTGGCGATGGTCGGGCTGAAGCCTGAAGCCATCGAAATCGCGTTCAATGGCGCCGACGGTCCGGTGATCGAGAAGACACCCGATTTCATCAAGAGTCTGCCGGTCTGGAAGGCTGTCGATGAGTCCACGCTGATCGCCTACGAAATGAACGGCGCGCCGCTGCCGCATTTTAACGGTTTCCCGGCGCGTCTGATCGTGCCCGGCTGGACCGGCACGTATTGGATGAAGCATCTCATCTCAGTGACCGCGCTGACCAAGCCGCAGGGCGGTTTCTGGATGAATCCGGCCTATCGCATCCCGATCGGAAAGTTCCCGGTCGTGGCACGGTTTGTCAGCCAGGAAAATGCCACCAGTACTCCCATCACCGAAATGGTGGTCAACTCGCTGATCACCAGCCACCGCGATGGCGCCAGCGTAAAAGCCGGCAAGGTCGCGGTCAGCGGACTCGCATGGGACGGAGGCTATGGAATCCGTGCCGTCGAAGTCTCAACCGACGACGGCAAAACCTGGGCCCAGGCTAAGGTGGGTCAGGATCTTGGCCGTTTTGCCTTCCGGCCGTGGAGTTTCGATATCAACGCCAAGCGCGGCAAAGTCACGGTGATGGCGAACGCCATAAACGCAATCGGTCAGACCCAGACGGCGACGCTGATCTTTAATCCGGCGGGATATCATAACAACGTCATGCAACGCGTCACGCTGAACGCAGGCTGAGGGGAGGGCGGATCATGCGAAGATTTGTTATTGCTTTCTTGGCGACGATGCTTGCTGTTCCGGCCTTGGCGCAGAGCCAGTTGCAGCAAATCAAACTCAAGCCCGGTCCTGGCCTTGACGCGGTCGAGCGCAACTGCGGGACCTGTCACAGCCTCGCTTATATTCCGATGAACTCGCCGTTCCTGAACGCTGCTGGCTGGAACGCCGAAGTCACCAAGATGATCAAGGCGATGGGGGCGCCGATCGACGACGCTGACGCGAAGGCGATCGCCGATTATCTCAGCAAGAACTACGGGACCTAGGCAGCGCTGATTTGGATCGGTTCCATCCCGTGCGCTGAGACGACGGCTTTCGCCGTCGGCGACGCGAGGAATTTAATAAAGTCGCGCGCCAGATCCGGCCGTGGCGCAGCCGCAGGGACGCCGGCTGAAAAGACCGTCGGGTGCTGAATCTCAGAAGGCAGTGGGCCAACGAGATCGACTCCCGGAACGGCGACAATCTCGGCAATCTGTTGCAGGCCAAGTTCGGCTTCGCCATTGGCGACAGCCGCGCACACGACAACTGCCTCGCCGCCTTCGGCGCCAACGAGACGCATTTTCGCTTTGAGCTCCGCGGCCAGCCCGAGCCGTGCGAACAGGTCCGCCAGATAGAGCCCACTGGCGGTGCCGAAGGCCGGGTCGGCGCAAGCAATTGAGCGCGCCGCTTGCAACGCACCTTTGAACGCCGCCACCGAGCCGATGTCGGGTTTGGGCTGGCCGGATTTCACGGCCACGCCGATGTGCGAGCGCGCCAGCGCGATGACAGTCTCGGCGATGACCTTGTTTGCCTTGGCCAGTTCGCCGATCCGCGCCTGCGTGGTAACGGCGATGTCGAAGGGCTCGCCGTCGCGGATGCGATCGCGCACGAGCGGCGAGCGGGTAAATTCGGGCGCGAGCTTAATGCCGGTGGGCGCGCACTTCTCGCCGAGTTCGACAACAATCTCGCGCATCGCGGCAGCGGACAAAATGCGGATTTCGCCCGTGCGAGCGGAAGCGGTCGCCATAGGAGCTGCTCAACGCCGCTTTTTCGGCTTTGCGATGCGTTCCTTGACGTTGCGGACTTCGGTATTCATTCGCAAGTCTTTGCGCCGGCGTTTTTCCAGGGCCTTTCCCATCTCGAAATAATCTCCCTGCGTCGCGCGCTCGGCGGCGTCATCGAGATCGGGCGACCATTCGCCGAGCGAATAGCCGAACCATGGCGATTCCGGCTTGAGTTTTGGCAGGCCCAATTCTTCCCAGATCGCCTTGGCGCGTTCCATGTAGGGCCGCTTGGGCAGCGAGATCGGCGGAAAATCCTCCTTCAGTGTCGCGTCGATCAGGACCGATGCATCCTGCCCGCCGTTGCGCTTGCTGCGTGGCCCGTGTCCCTGGTCGCGGTGCGGCAGGATGTGAAAGTCGAGCGTTGGATTGGCGCGGTAGGACATCGCCCAGAAAATCGCGTCGGCGTTTTCCGGGTCGATATCGTCGTTGAGCGCAATGACGTATTTGCCGGCGGCGCGATGCAGCACCGCCGCGCCGTAAAGCGCGCGCCAGACTTCGGTCGGCGGCATGTCACGCTCGCAGACGAGTGCGATGACCTTGCGGATGTTGGTGAGCGGCTCGTGCATCGACACGCGTTTGACGCCCTTGATGCCGAGCGTGTCGCGCAGAAAACTCAGAAAAAGCGGCTCCATGCCGATGCGCTTGATGAGGCTCGATTCCGACGGCGTCACCTGCGAGATGATCGAGGTCAGAACCGCGTCACGGCGCCGCGTGATCGCAGTCACGTCCATGTAGGCGTTGAACTCCTGCAAGTTGACATGGCCGTGCGATTCGCCAAACGGCGCTTCCGGCTCGAGATATTCGGTATTGATGAAGCCTTCGATCACGATCTCGGCTTCCGCGGGTACCAGAAGGTCGACAGTCTTGGCCTTGACCACATTGATCGGCGCGCCGACCAGTGCGCCGGCGACGTGCAGTTCGTCGAGGCTCTCCGGCAATTTCTGCACCGACGCGAAGGTGATGCAGGGCGGTGCGCCGAGCACCACAGCGCAGGGCAGTTTCTTGAAGCCACGCGCGCGCAGCTTTTCCCAATGATTGTAGATGCCGGGCCGCAGTTCGAGCGACGGATTCATGCCGAGACGGCGCCGCGCTTTCACCTGACCGCGGTAATTGCCCATGTTCTGGATGCCGGTGTCGGGATCCTTGGTGATGTATTGCGACAGAGTGGCGTAGGGCGCGACATCCCAGCCCGGCGTCGAGATCGGCAACGGAATGCCGTCGAGCCCGTTGCCGGGTTTGTCGAGGGCCTTGCCGGTAATGACGATCTCATGGCAAGGCGCATCGTCGACGATGCGCGGCGCGATCGGGTGGCGCGCGGCTTCCACCCAGCGGCCGTCGATTTCCTCGAATGGACAGCCGATCCCGATACGATAGATCTCGCGATTGGCGGCAAGCCCACCGACCAGGACCGGGATGTCGTATTTGCGGCCCTTGCCGTCGACCACATTGGTAAAGCGGAACGCCTTGCGGTCCTTTTCCTCGATGCCGCCGCGGAACTGCCAGCGCACCAGGGGGTGCATCTCTGTGTCCTTGTTGATCGGACGATCGACCGTGATCAGCAGCCCGGCTTTGTCGAGGCTGCGGATGTGATCGTGGAGATCGGGATAGGCACGGGCCGGCGCGATCTTCGCTTTGTTTCGCGGTTTGGTGAGGGCGTCCATATTCGCTTCTTTCTGTGTCAACGGCACATGTATTACACCTGCGCGGGACTTTGTGCAGGTGGTCATCTGGCAATCCGGGCCGCGATGACGCTTGCATGGCAGCGATGCAGGCGGCTGGGTTCGCTGGAGGCTCCAGCGCCGGCTCTCTCTACTTTCCGAGTGTTTTCCAGACGCCGTTCGCGGTCGCCACCACGCGCGTGCCGACCACCAGGTCGGCGGCCATGAAGATCAGGGAGCGGGTCCGGCGCACAATGCGGCACTTGGCTTCAACGAATTCGCCGATCTGGACGGCCTCGACGAAATGAACGTCGAGATGCACGGTTGCCTGCGGCTGGCGCTCGTTGGCGTACCAGCAGGTCATGCCCATGGCGCGGTCCGCGAATGTCATCAGCATGCCGCCCTGGACGATGCCGCGGCGATTGTGATGCTTGGGTTCGGCCTTGAACGCATAAAGATAGCCGTCGCCAGCCGGCCGCGCCCAGAATGGCCCAACCAAGCCGATGAACCCATCGTCGCCGTATGGCTCCCAGCCTGCGGCAGCGGGATTGAAGCTGTTGTCGGCAGCGGCCGGCGAAGCGGCCACGGTCTCGGTGTCTGACATCGGAAAAATCTCGCAGTCGATGGGATGAAGCGGATGTGCCGCCAGACACTAGCAGGCGTAACGCGATGCCGCTCCGCTCGGCGTCGCGCGGACGGCTAAAGAGACGGTTACCCCAAATGGTGCCGCATCCACTGTGCGAGGTCGTTGACGGCCCCTTGTAACGGAAACTCCGGCTGATAGCCGAGGTACCGCTTGGCGCGGCTCAGGTCGGCGTGGCTATCGCGGTTGGTCAGCGCCACACGCGCACTCGCCGGTGCGTCGAACTTTACCCGGGCGCCCGGCGCGACCGCGCCGATCGCCGCGGCGAATTCGCCGGGCTGGGTCAGCACCCCCATCGTGATGTTGAACACACCCGAGCCCAGCTCCGTCGCTTCGAGCGCCAGCACCGTGCCGCGCGCCGCGTCCTTGGAATAGACCCACTCCATTGCGCCTGGCGGTACCGTGGCCTCTTTCCCAGCGAGCGCGTTGCGCAAGGCTTCCCGAATGATGTTCGAGGGCCCGCCGCCGCCGGAGCCGCTCCACGGTCCGAAGACAGCGCCGTAGCGCAACCCGGCGAACTCGATGCCGCACCATTTGGCGTAGTTGAGGCCGATGCTTTCGACCGCCTGCTTGGTCGCCGCATAGAACGTCGTCGGTCGCGGGAAAGCCTCCTCGCGGCCGAAGTCGCCGCCGTCCTGGCCGCCGTCGAAATACGAGTTGAGCACGCTCGATGACGACACCACGACGCGCTTGACGCCGCCGACGCGCGCGGCCTCTAACACGTTCACCGTGCCCATGATGTTGAGGTTGATTGCGGCGTACGGTTCGCGTTGCGCGCCCACGGTAAGCAAGGGGTAGGCAGCGGTGTGGGCTATCCTCGTGATGGCGTGGCTCTTGAGAGCATCGACGATCGATAGCGGACGCAGCACGTCGCCTTGGATTGGCGTAACTTTGTCGAGATCGACGATCTGGCCGATCGCTTGCATCTGTGCGGCAAGGTCCATCAGCACAGGCTTCTCACCGCGCTCGACAAGGATGCGCGCAATCTGCGAGCCGATCAGCCCCGCCCCGATTACCAGCGTCGTCATTTGTCCCTCTCGCTTGTTGTGCGCAGCGTAGCAAATTCCGAGCGTGCTTGCCGATGCCGCGCATTCGGAAAACTTCGCGTGTGGGCCGATTAACGGAGGTGAAATGTCGAGGCGATTATCTCGAAATGAGCGGCGGCGTGCCGTCGCGCCGGTTTGCGCTCTTCTTCAGGACACCGGCCAGCGCAGCTGCACCATTTTGTCGAGCTTCAGGTGCTTGCCGAAGCGCGAGACTGCAAGTGGAATTTCCTCATAGAGCTTGCTTTCGTCGACCTTGGTCAGCCGCCCGCCGGAAACCACCTGCTCGCCGGCGACGAACACGTCGCGCACTGAATTGCCGGTGGCGCTGTAGACGAGATTGGCCACCGGATTGATCAGCGGTTGCCATTCCGGCCGCCGCGTATCGAACAGCACGATATCGGCCTCTTTGCCGACTTGGATCGACCCGATGCGGTCGCCCATGAGCGCCGCCTTGGCGCCGTTGACGGTCGCCATTTCGAGACCGGTTTCCGGGGGCATGACGCGTGGATTCAGCCGCGTCTCCTTATAGCAGCAGCACGCAAGGCGCATCTCCTGCGGCAGATCGACAATGCCGGACGACGCATGATCGGAGCCTATGGTGACATTCACTCCCAGAGCCAGCAACTCTGGCAGCCTGCCGACGAGAAAGTTCCCGTAGCCGTTATGCAGGCTCGAACTCGGCGCGCAGACCAGCGACGGCTTGCGCCGCGCCAGGATCGCGACTTCTTCGGGTTCGAGCCAGCCCGAATGCACGATCAGCATGCGCTCGTTGATGACGCCGAGTTGCTCCAGCCGCTCGATCTCCGCCAGACCGCTGCGGGCAACACTGGAATTGTGCGTCGAGTAGGAGAAGCAGGCATGCGTCTGCAACAGCGTATCGTACTTGCGCGCGAGCTTGTCGAGGCCGAGGATCAATTCGTCGGACGCATTGTTCAGTCCGCGAAACGATGCGCTGGCGGACAGCCGCGGGTTGCTGGACTTCGCATATTTTTCCAAAACGGCTTCGGCGCGATCCAGCGCGACTGCGGTTGTTTCGATCATGCGTTCGGGCAGAATGCCGAGAACCGACTTGGTCAGGTCGAATGACGATCGGGAGACCACACATCGAATGCCCGTCGACATCACACCTTCGACCGAGGCTTCCGGGTGGTAGTTGCCCGGATCGATGAAGCAGGTGACGCCGTGCTTGAGCAGTTCGGCGGCCGCAAGAGTAGCGGAGACGCGCACATCCTCGCTGTCGAGCGCCGCCTCGTAAGGATACATGCGGTCGAACAGGAACGACTGCGCGTTCGCTTCGTCGGCGAGCCCGCGCGATAGCTGGAACGAGGCGTGCAGATGACAGTCGATGAGGCCCGGCGTCGCGACGGTATGCCGGCCGTCGACGCGCCGCGTCCCCGAATAATTCTGGCGGATATCGGTGGATTTACCGACGGCGACGATCTTGCCGCCAGCCACGGCGAGCGCCGCATCGCGAATGATGCGGCGGCCGGGATCAACAGTGATCAGCCAGTCGATGCCTTCGATCACCAAATCGACGGATTGCACGCTTTTGCCCGCCTATTTCTTTCTATTTGTTTTCCCCGACGTAAGTCAGCTCATCGGCGATCTTCAGTTCGATCAGCACGTTGTCGTCGGTGGAGTCTTCGCACAGCATCGAGCGGTGGCCGATGCCCTTGGGGATGAACAGCATGTCGCCTGGGTGCATGATCTTCACGCCCATCTCGGTTTCCCATTTGAGCGCGCCTTTGACGCAAAAGATGATTTCGTGAGCGTCAATATTGCGGTGCCAGAACCCCATGTCATGCTTGCGGCGCTTGGAAACATCAACCTTCACGCGATCCGACGTGTAGAGCCGCAGCGGCGTGCCGTCTGCCTTGTCGATATTGCTGGGGGAGAACTTCTCGTCGAAAATATTGAACATGCGGAAAATGTCGGCGAGTTCAAGGACGCCGGCATTGACCACGGGCGGCTCGTTATGGGCGAGCACCACGTTCTTGCCGTTAATGGTGACGAGTTCGCGGTAAATCTGCTTGGCAGGTTGCTGGGCGTCTTGCTTGGTCTGCGGCTTGTTCATGATCGGCTCCAACCGGCAGTGGTTATGTCTATCGCCGGACAAATTCGTTTTGACGGCAGCATTGCTAGCGCCTGCCGCCCGCTGGGTAAAGGCGGCTCCTCGGCGCGGATGCGAGACCCGCAACTCGGACCCGGTCAGGCGGCGTCTTCCTTGAAGGCGGTATTATGCTTGGGGAACCACACGTGGCCTTTGAGCATGTAGTTCCAGTACATGATGGGCAGTCCGGTGGTCTTGATCCACCAGCCGGTCCAATGCTCCTTGGCCGGATTCAGCGGGAGTGTCGGCGTGACCTTCCCGCCATAGATGAACTCAGCGAGGATCGTCTTGCCGATCGCGGTCGTCAGCGGACACGATGCATAGCCATCGTAACCCGGATCGATCGCGGTCTTTCCGATCAGATGCAAAATGTTGCCGGCGACCACGGGGGCCTGCTTGCGCACGGCTGCGGCGGTTTTCGAATTCGGACTTGAGGCGACATCGCCGAGCGCGAACACGTTGGCATAGCGGACGTGCTGCATCGAATTCTGGTTGACGTCGACCCATCCGGCCGCGTTCGCCAGCGGACTCGTCCTGATCTCCTCCGGCGGGCTTTGCGGCGGTGAAACATGCAGCATGTCGAACGGTACCGTCACGCGTTCGCCTTTGTTCTGTTCGCCAACTTTCTCGAACGTCGCCGTCTTCGCCGTTCCGTCCACGGCGACCAGATTGTGCTGATAATGGACGTTGACGCCGTAGCGCGCGGCGACCTTGACCAGTTCGCGCGCGAAGTACGGCACGCCAAAAATTACCGGGGCGTGCACGTAGTAATCCAGGCTGCAGTCTTTGAGGATGCCGCGGCGCTGCAGATGGTCGGCGGTCAGATAAACAATCTTCTGGGGTGCGCCCGGGCATTTGAACGGCAGCGGCGGCTGGGTGAACACTGCGCGGTTACCGGGCTTGAGGTTCTGCAGACACTCCCAGGTGTAGGTGACATGGGCTGGCGAATAATTGCTGCACACGCCGTTTTTGCCCAGCGTTTCCGCAAGTCCGGCGATCTTGCTCCAGTCGAGCTTCACGCCGGTGCAGACGACGAGATAATCGTAAGTCACGGCATCGCCGCTCTTCAGGCGAACCGTGTTTTTCTCTGGCTCAAACGTCTGGGCGGCGTCGCGAATCCATTGGACGCCCACGGGAATCAGGTCTTCTTCTGCACGCTTCGTGCGCGCCAGCGGATAGACGCCGGCGCCGACCAGGGTGAAGGCCGGCTGGTAGTAATGTTCGGCCGACGGCTCGACGATGGCGATTTCGGCGCTGGGATTGCGGCGCCGCAAAATGGCCGCCACGGTAATGCCGGCGGTACCACCGCCGACGATGACAATCTGATGGTGCGAAGATCCCGGCATTTTCCGCCTCCCCGGAGTGCTGTCGGCAAAACGCCGGCAATGACGCTTTTTCGTTCTTCAGATTGGCGCTGTTTTACCGGGCGAACAAGGTCCTTGCGATGCGGCAATGCCGCCATTCGAAACGGTGCAGGCCGAACGATCGGCGCATGCGAAGGGTTGCCAGAGCGGTTTCGACGGCGACGAATGGGCCGGACTCGGCCGCTGCCCCGAAGCGCAGCACATCCTTCCGTGCCATCGGCGGCCGGCCTCCGGATCGCAACGTTCGCCGGAAGGCCGCCAATTTAAGTATCGCCCAATCGATAGCCGGGTGGGTGGTCTAGACCTCGATCCATTGGGAACGCGGGACGAAACCGCGCAACGCCAAGTGCCAGCATGCGGAAAATGCTCGCTGGCGCGATGGCAACCAACCCGAGGCCGCCCATATAGGCGAGAACGCTCACAAAAGTGGCGTGAATGTCCTCTGACGGCGAATACGCGGCCGGCGGCACGGCAACGTTCTATCCACGTTGTGTTAGGGACGTTTCTCGCTTAGAAGCGCTTCCGCTCCGGTTCCGGAGATGCCGGAATGGGCGCGATTTTTCGATAGGAGTTAACGATGGGCTATAGCGTCGCCGTCGTCGGCGCGACCGGCAATGTCGGGCGCGAGATGCTCGCCATTCTGGCCGAGCGATCGTTCCCGGCCGACGAGGTGGTGGCGCTCGCCTCGCGCCGCAGCCAGGGCCTCGAAGTCTCCTATGGCGATCGGACCCTGAAGGTCAAAGCGCTGGAGCATAATGACTTCTCGCAGACCGATATTTGTCTGATGTCGGCCGGCTCCGCGGTATCGAAGCAATGGTCGCCCAAGATTGCGTCGGCAGGCGCCGTGGTGATCGATAATTCGTCGTGCTGGCGCTACGATATCGACGTTCCGCTGATCGTGCCGGAGGTCAACGCCGACGCCATCGTTGGCTTTCGCAATCGCGGTATCATCGCCAATCCGAATTGTTCGACCGCCCAACTCGTCGTCGCGCTCAAACCGCTGCACGATCATGCCAAGATCAAGCGCGTCGTCGTCTCGACCTATCAATCCGTGTCTGGCGCCGGCAAGGACGCGATGGACGAACTGTTCGCGCAGAGCAAGGCGGTATTCACGCTTGACGAGGTGGAGGCCAAGAAATTTCCGAAGCGCATCGCCTTCAATGTCATTCCTCACATCGACGTGTTCATGGAGGATGGCTACACCAAGGAAGAATGGAAGATGCTGGTCGAGACCAAAAAAATTCTCGACCCAAAGATCAAATTGAGCGCGACTTGCGTGCGCGTGCCGGTCTTCATCAGCCACTCTGAAGCCGTCAACGTCGAATTTGAGAACCCGATCACGCCCGAAGAGGCGCGCGATATCCTGCGCTCCGCCCCGGGCTGTCTGGTGATCGATTCGCACGAGCCGGGCGGCTACGTGACCCCCTACGAGGCGGCCGGCGAGGATGCCACCTACATCAGCCGCATCCGTGAGGATGCGACTGTGGAGAATGGGCTCGCCATGTGGATTGTCTCCGACAATCTGCGCAAAGGCGCGGCGCTCAACGCCATCCAGATCGCCGAATGTCTGGTCAACCGCAAGCTGATCATCGCCAAGCAAAAGGCGGCGTGACAGCTTCATTGCGCTGACTTCTGCACGCGATGCGCGTAAAGCCCTCTGCCATGGGGCCCAATTGGCATGAACGGTGCAAAGCCGCTAATTTGATGCAGGGGGAGTGGGGAAAAGCCGAATGACTGTCCGCCCGCGGCGCAGCGTGCTGTATATGCCGGGATCGAACGCGCGCGCGATTGAAAAAGCGCGCGAATTGCCGGCTGATGCCGTTATTCTTGATCTGGAGGACGCGGTCGCGCCCGAGGCCAAGGCGATGGCTCGGGAGCAGATCAGGAAGGCACTGGAGAAGGGGGGATTCGGCGACCGCGAAGTTTTTGTGCGCATCAATGGCCTCGACACGCGCTGGTGGGTTGATGATCTGCATGCCGTCGCCGACGTGCGCCCCGACGCTGTGCTGGTGCCGAAAATATCCGATCCGCATCAGTTGCAGGATCTCGCGGCCCGCATTGTCGACATGGGGACCGATCCGCACATCCGCGTCTGGGCGATGATGGAGACACCGCTCGCCATGATCAACGTCGGCGCCATCGCGGCAGCGGCGCACGATTCGGAAACGCGGCTTTCCGGTTTTGTCATGGGCACCAACGATCTCGCCAAGGACACGCGCGCCCGCATTGTGCCCGGCCGCGCGCCGATGCTGCCGTGGCTCATGACCTGCGTTGCTGCGGCCCGCGCCTTCGGCATCGATATCCTCGACGGCGTCTATAACGATCTCGGCAATGCCGAGGGCTTCGCGGACGAATGCCGGCAGGCGCGCGATCTCGGCTTTGACGGCAAGACGCTCATTCACCCGCGCCAGATCGAGGTGTGCAATGACACGTTTTCGCCGGCGCCCGAGGAGGTGCAGGCGGCGCGCAAGATCATCGCCGCTTTCGACCTGCCGGAGAACCAGGGCAAGGGCGTGATCCAGATCGAAGGCCGCATGGTTGAGCGCCTGCATGCCGATATGGCGCGGCGCACGGTGGAGATTGCCGACGCAATCGCAAGGCGCGAGCCTGCGGTGCAGAAGCAGCCCGCCTGATATCATGCGCCGACCCGGATGAACCCAGCCTGGATGAACTCATGGGCGAATTCTCCATCGGACAATCGGTGCGTCGGCGCGAGGATCCCCGGCTGCTGCGCGGGCAGGGCCGCTATTTCGACGATCTGAAGCTCGCCGACCAGCTCTACGCCGCGATCCTGCGCTCGCCGCACGCGCACGCCGATATCACGAGCATCGACACGCGGGCGGCGCAAGCGATGCCGGGCGTGCATGCTGTGCTCACCGGCGAAGACTATCGCGCCGACGCGCTTGGCCCGCTGCCGACGATGGCGCCCTACAAGAGGCGTGACGGCAGTCCGATGTACCTGCCGCCGCGTCCGCCGATCGCCGTCGATCGCGTCATGCACATCGGCTACCCGGTCGCGGTTGCCGTGGCCGACACGCTCGAATTAGCGCGCGACGCCGCCGAGCGGATCACCGTCGACTATGCGCCGCGGCCCGCCGTCGTGTCGGCGCGCATTGCTGCCGAGAAGGAGGCGCCGCAGCTTTACGACGATTGTCCGGGCAACGAAGCTTATTTCTACCAGGCCGGCGACAAGGCCAAAACCGACGCTGCGTTCGCCGGCGCCGCGCACGTGGTCGAGCAGCGTCTCGTTATCAATCGCGTTACCGCCAATCCGATCGAGCCGCGCGGTGCCATCGGCATCTACGATCCGGGCACGCGCCGCTACACGTTACACTGCGGCTTCCAGCGGCCGTGGCTGTTCCGCAACGACATCGCCCGCACGACGCTCAATATTCCGGAAGCCGAACTGCGGCTCGTCACCGGCGATATCGGCGGTTCGTATGGGTTGCGCGGTTCTGTGTACCCCGAAATCATCCTGATGCTCTGGGCGGCGCGCCGGGTCGGCCGGCCCGTGAAATGGACCCAGACCCGCAATGAGGCGCACATCAGCGATGACGACGCGCGCGACAACATCGTCGATGCCGCGCTCGCGCTGGACAACGACGGCAGGTTTCTCGGCGTACGTATCCGCAGCTACGGCAATCTCGGCGCCTTCGTGTCATTTCGCGGCGCCATGCCGCCCGTCGTCAATATCGGCACGGTGGTCGGCACCTATACGACGCCGGCGCTGCATGTCGCGGTTTCGGGCATGCTGACCAACACCCACTGCACGTCGCCCTACCGCGGCGCCGGGCGGCCGGAAGCGAGTTACATGATCGAGCGGCTGGTCGATATCGCCGCCGACGCGCTGAAGGTCGATCCCGCGGAGCTTCGTCGCCGCAACACGATCCCGCCGGAGCGGATGCCATACAAGACGCCGCTCACTTTCACCTACGACAGCGGACATTTCGGCGAGAATCTCGACCGCACCGTGAAGCTTTCGAGCTGGTCGGAATTCGAGACGCGGCGCAAGGAAGCAGCGCGGCGCGGGATGCTGCGCGGCATCGGCATCTCCAACACGATCGAGCAGGCTGCCGATCCGACTTACGAGACCGCGGAAGTCCGCTTCGATCCGCTCGGCGGCATGACCTTTGTCACCGGCTCGATCTCGCACGGCCAGGGCCACAACACGATCCAGACGCAGATGCTGGTGGACCAGCTCGGAGTCGACCCCGAGCGCATCAAGTTCATCGCGGGCGACACCGACGCGGTCGCTTTCGGCATGGGCACCGGCGGTTCTCGCTCGACCACGATGAGCGGCGGCGCCATCGTGGCGGTCAGCGAGAAGGTCATCGCCAAAGCCAAAAAACTCGCCGCGCATATCCTGGAAGCCTCCGAGGGCGACGTCGAATTCAAGGATGGCCAATTCACCATCGTCGGCACCGACCGCGCCATGGGCATCCACGACGTGGCGAGATCGGCCTTTGCGCTCGAAAAGCTGCCGGCCGGCATGGAGCCCGGCCTTTACGAGACCGCGACCTACCGCGCCCGCTCCGGCAATTTCCCGAATGGCTGCCACGTCTGCGAGGTTGAGATCGATCCGGAAACCGGCGCCACAACGATTGTCGGCTACTGGGTGGTCGACGATGTCGGCACCGTCATCAATCCCTTGCTGCTCAAGGGCCAGATCATGGGCGGCATCGCACAAGGTCTCGGCCAGGTGTTGATGGAAGACAAAAGCTACGACGAGGCCGGGCAGGTCCTTAGCGGCTCGTTCATGGATTACGCGATGCCTCGCGCCGACGATTTTGCCGACGTGGTGATCAAGGACAATCCGGTGCCGACACCCACCAACCCGCTCGGCGTAAAGGGCGCCGGCGAGGCCGGAACGGTGGGGTCGCTGTCCGCCGGCGTCAACGCCATCGTCGATGCGCTCTCAGGGCTCGGCATCCGTCATATCGACACGCCGTGCACGCCGTATCGGGTGTGGCAGGCGATCAGGCAGGCAAAAGCTGTATAGATTGGTTGCGCTTTCTACCGACCCGGCATTCACTCCTTCGGAAAAAGCTCTGGCACAGGCGCGTGACCTGACTAGGTCGTCGCCACGGCGCGCAAGATCAACCGATCTTCTCGCGTCGGACCGCCCGCCACGATCTGAACAACGCCGGCGGTGAAACCGATCAGCGTGCCGATCTTCCACGCCGCGCCGTAGGAGCCGGACAGGTCGTAGATCACTCCGCCGCCCCACGCGCCGAGCGACGAGCCGAGCTGGTGCACGACGAACGACACGCCGAGCAGTGTCGCCATGTAGCGTGTACCAAACATTTCGGCGACCATGCCGCCGATAAGCGGTACCAGCCCGGGCCACCACAACAAACCCATCGCCGCCGCGAACACCAGCGTACTGGTCGGGGTCGGCGGCATGACGAAATAGACCGCGAACATGATCGCGCGCAGGATGTAGAGCAGCCCGAGCAGAATGTGTTTCGGAAATCGGCTGCCGAGCCAGCCGGTCATCAACGAGCCGATCGCGCTGACGCCGCCGATCACCCCCAGGGCTTCGGCACTCAGCATCGGGCTCTGGCCGCAGATCGCCAGATAGGTCGGCAAATGTGTGGTCAGGAAGATGAGATTGAGGCCACAGACGAAGTACGCGCCCGACATAACGAGAAACGGCCGGTTGCGCATCGCCTGACCAAGCACCTCGCGCATCGAGCCTGCCGTCTTGCCGTGGTGGCCCGCGATCCGATCGGCGCCGCCTGCCCAGAACGCTGCAGGCAGCATCGCGATGCCCAGCAGCACGAAGAACAATGCTCCCATCTGCCACGGCTCGCGCGCCAGCAGGCCCTGGGTGATGAGAGGCACCACCAGCGTGCCTAGCGATCCTACCGCCGAGACCACGCCGAGCATCTTGGTCCGCCGCTCCGCCGAGACGGCCCGCGCACATGCGGTCATGGCCAATGACGTCGCCGTGCAGGACAGTGCCACGCCGATCAAGCCGCCGGAGATGATCAGCGCCAGTTCGCCGTGGGCTGCCGCCAGGATGACGAGACCGACGATGTAGATCGCCGCGCCGGCGATCATCGTGATGCGCAGTCCGAAACGGTCGGAGATTGCGCCGACCAGCGCCTGCGACAATCCCCAGACGATATTCTGGATCGCCAGAGCCAGAGTGAAATCGGCCGCCGTGACCCCGAGATCGTGGGTGATCGGACCGAGAAACAGCCCGAAACTCTGCCGAATCCCCATGCCGAGAGTCAGCAAAAGGGCGGTTCCCATGAGGATAAGGCGAGCCTGACGTTGGCTCGGTAGCATTGTGGAGGACATTCCCGGCGCGCCTCGCGGTTCGCACGCAAGGTATGTCGGACGCCGGAATCGCGTCAATCACGCCGTTTGCCTAGCCGCTATGTTCCCTCAGAGCGGCACAGCTCGCCGGCGAGCCTGCCTCGGTTGCGACTCGCGCTGCTGCATCGTCGAATCGTTCCGCCGCCCGTACGGCACTTCGGCCGCACGAGAGCCGCGGAAGCGGCCCTCGCGGAATGGCCGTATCAGTAATGGTCGTGGTGGTGATGGTGGTGATGATGGTGGTGGTGGTGATCTCCCTTTTTCTTGATGATCACCGTCTCGGCTGTCTGAATCTCCTTCGCTGCGGCGAGCCGCGCATCGTCGGCCTTCAGGAGCGGGCCGGCATTCGGAATCGGATCGAGCAGATCCCGATAGCTCGCCGGGGCGGCGGCTGCGCTTGGTGCGGCTGGTGCTGCCGCCTGTGCGGTGGTTACGGCAGTGAGGGCTGCGGCGGCGCCGAGCAGGCCAACAATCTTCTTGTCCATGGTTCCTCCGGACGTGAGTGCGCCCCTGCACTCCAAGCGAGAAAACAAGTCCGCCACCGAACTTATGTTCCCAGTTCCGGCGTTGTTGAGCGACGATTGGGGCAACTACTCCGGGGGCCGAACTTTTTCAAAGAACAGGCGTTCAGCAATCTGTTTTGATCGGGAGATGACAATGGATGAGCGGCGCAGCCTCGCGCTCTTGGGTTGGACAGTTGGCGGAATCGTCGGCCTGATGTTCACACTGAATGCGATAGCGCTCGCTTTGACGCAAGGCGGACCGTCCACGACGCGCCTGTTGGTTTCACACGGCGGCAATCCCTTGGAAGCCACAATGGTCGTGAGCCCGGCGGCAAGGGCCAAGCGCAGTTGATCAGTTCTTCAGCCGGTAGCCGGTTTTGAAGAACCACCAGACCACGGCCATGCAGACCGCCAGAAATCCGAGGGTCGCCGCGAGACTGTAGCCGACGTCGACGTCGGCAATACCGAAGAAGCTCCAGCGGAAGCCCGAGATCAGGTAAACCAGCGGATTGAACAACACGAGGGTCCGCCATGGGGGCGGTAGCACGCTGGTGGAGTAGAACGTGCCGCCGAGGAAAGTCAGCGGCGTGATGATCAGGAGCGGCACCGCCTGCAGCTTCTCGAAGCTGTCGGCCCACAGCCCGAGAATGAAGCCGAACAGGCTGAAAGCGAGCGATGTGAGCACCAGGAACGCCACCATCCAGAACGGGTGCGCGATGCGGATCGGCACGAATAGCCACGACGTCGCCAGAATAATGACGCCGAGGATGATCGACTTGGCGGCCGCGGCCCCGACGTAACCGAGCACGATTTCGAGCGCCGACACCGGCGCGGACGGCACTTCGTAGATCGTGCCGACGAAACGGGGAAAGTAGATGCCGAACGAGGCGTTCATCGTGCTCTGCGTCAACAGCATCAGCATGATCAGCCCGGGGACGATGAAGGCGCCGTAGTTGACGCCCTCGATCTGGGTGATGCGCGAGCCGATCGCCGAGCCGAACACGACGAAATAGAGCGACGTCGAGATCACCGGCGAGACGATGCTTTGAAGCAGCGTGCGCCGCGTGCGCGACATTTCGTACCCGTAGATGGCGCGGACTGCGTAATAGTTGAAAGCGAGTTTCATTGTCCCTGCCTCACCAGGCCGACAAAGATGTCTTCCAGCGAGCTTTGCGTGGTCTGCAAATCCTTGAAGCTGATGCCCGCTTGTTGGAGCTCGTCGAGCAGCGCCGTGATGCCGGTGTGCTCGGCTTTGGTGTCGTAGGTATAAACCAGCTCCTTGCCGCCATTCGCGAGTGTCAGCTTGTGGGCGCCGAGCGCGGGTGGAATCGCAGCGAGCGGCTCGCGCAACTCAAGCGTCATCTGCTTGCGGCCGAGCTTGCGCATCAGCTCGGCCTTGTCCTCGACCAGGATCAGCTCGCCCTTGTTGATGACGCCGACACGGTCTGCCATGTCCTCGGCTTCTTCGATGTAGTGCGTGGTGAGGATGATGGTAACACCGGAGGCGCGCAGTGCGCGGACGAGCTGCCACATGTCCTGGCGCAACTCGACATCGACGCCCGCGGTCGGCTCGTCGAGAAACAGGATCCGCGGCTCGTGCGCCAGTGCTTTGGCGATCAGCACCCGCCGCTTCATGCCGCCCGACAGCGTGATGATTCTCGAATCCCGCTTGTCCCAGAGCGACAGGTTCTTGAGCACCTTTTCGATGTGCGCGGGATTCGGCGGCTTGCCGAACAGCCCGCGCGACAGCCGCATGGTCGCGGGCGGCGTTTCGAACGCGTCGGTGGTCAGTTCCTGCGGCACCAGCCCGATCAGCGTGCGGCTCGCGCGGTAGTCGGACAGGATGTCGTGGCCGTCGACCTTCACGGTGCCCGAACTCGGGCGCACAATGCCGCACACGATATTGATCAGGGTGGTCTTGCCCGCTCCGTTCGGTCCGAGCAGGGCGAAAATCTCGCCGTGATGGATGTCCAGGCTCACGTCCTTGATGGCCTGGAACCCGGACGCGTAGGTTTTCGACAGATGAGAGATCGAAATAGCAGGTTGCATTTGATGCATGGAGCTGGCGGCGGCTGCGGGACGAAGGCGTTGGCGGACCGGCATTGACGGCAATAGGGCGAAACCCGGCGCGGCCGCTATGCGTTGTATCCCATCTTAAGGGGTGAGCGGAGGAGGTATCTATGTCCGAAATCGCTCAGAGCAACGGCATCTGTACACAGATCACGACGGTCAAGCTCCCGGCCGGCAATCAGGATGAGGTCCTCAACCTGATGAAGGAGCGTGCCCGTTTCATGGCGACGCAGCCGGGCTTCATCTCGGTCAATCTGCATCGCAGCAAGGACGGCAACCACGTCGTCAATTACGTGCAATGGACCAGCGCCGACAAGCTCACGGCTGCCCACAAATCGCCCGAGTTCCGCAAACGATGGCCGCAGTTCGGCGAAATGGTGCGCGAGATCGAGCCGTGCCTCTACGAGGTGGTTCACGTCGAGAGCGCATAAGCGGTCAAGCGCGAAGGCCGCTCACGCCCAGGAATGTGCGGCCTTCTGCTTCTGCTCGAAATTTTCGATCTTCGATCCTTGGACCATGGTCAGGCCGATATCGTCGAGGCCTTCGAGCAGGCATTTCTTGCGGTGCGGATCGATGTCGAATTTGACCACGCCGCCGTCGGGCCCGCGGATCTCCTGCTTTTCGAGATCGACGGTCAACGTCGCGTTGGCGCCGCGGTCGGCATCGTCGAACAGTTTCTCCAGATCCTCGGGCGACACCTTCACGGGCAGCACGCCGTTCTTGAAGCAGTTGTTGTAGAAAATGTCGCCGAACGAGGTCGAGATCACGCAGGTGATGCCGAAATCCATCAGCGCCCAGGGCGCGTGCTCGCGCGAGGAGCCGCAGCCGAAATTGTCGCCCGCCACCAGAATCTTCGACTTGCGATAAGCCGGCTTGTTGAGGATGAAATCCGGGTTCTCGCTGCCATCGTCGCGAAACCGCCGCTCGGCGAACAGGCCCTTGCCGAGCCCGGTGCGTTTGATGGTCTTCAGGTATTGCTTGGGAATGATCATGTCGGTGTCGACGTTGATCATCTTCAGCGGTGCCGCGACGCCTTCCAAAACAGTGAACTTTTCCATGATCCGACCCGCGGTTCGATTGCTGGGACGGTTCAATGGCGCGTTAGCGCGCGCGGGTCAACCCTGCGCCAGCCGCATCCGTTGCGTGCTTCTTGTAGGGCTCGCGGCCTGATATATTGCGGCCCAATTGCGCCGGGGCACCGGCTGGAAATGGAATGGGAGCGAAATCATGTCGATGCTGGCGGAACGGACCCAGACAGTCACGGTCACCAAGCTGCACCCGATGATCGGGGCCGAGATCGGCGGCGTCGATTTGAGCCGCCCGCTCGACAAGGATGCGCTGCGACAGGTCATGGACGCCTGGCACGAGCACTCGGTGCTGCTGTTCCGCGATCAGAAGCTGAGCGAAGACGACCAGCGCCGCTTCGCCTCGTATTTCGGCCCGGTTGCCAAGCGCGTGCCGCCGAAGCCCGGCGCGCCCGGCGCTTCCGGTTCGCCCGAGTGGGACGACATGATGATGATCAGCGACAAGGTCGACGCCAGCGGCAAGGCGCTCGGCTCGCTCGGCCACGGCGAGATGTGGTTCCACACCGACAAGTGCTATCACCGCACGCCGCACCGGGCGACGTTCCTCTATGGCATCGACATTCCGACCGAGGGCGGTCACACCCAGTTTGCCAGCATGTATGCGGCCTACGAGAATCTGCCGGCCGATCTCAAGCGCCGGCTCGATGACGCCTGGGTGATGCAGGGCCAGCAATACGGCGTCGGCCGCCGCATCGACATCACGCTGCCGCTGGAAAGCACGCATCACTGCCTGCAGCCGATCATCGTCACCAACCCCGGCTCGGGCAAGAAGGCGCTCTACGTCGCCAGCCAGAACTCGATGTGGATCGAGGGCATGGACCGCAACGAGAGCGAGGCGCTGCTGCAGAAGCTGTTCACCATCGCCGAGGATCCGGCAATCATCTACGAGCACGTCTGGCGGCCCGGCGATCTTGTCATGTGGGACAATCTCTCGTGCCTGCATGCGCGCACCGACTGGCCGCCGGAGCAGCGCCGCGAACTGCGCCGCTGCACGGTCGAAGGCGAGCCGCTGTATTAAACGCGTCTTTGTAGCCCGGATGAGCGAAGCGACATCCGGGACCTTCCTCTCGGCCTTATCCCGCATGTCGCTTCGCTCATGCGGGCTACGCGCATGACAGTCATGAATGTCCGCCGCAGAAAGTTTTTGTCGCTGTTGGCGGGCGCCGCGGCCGCTCCGGCGGGGCTGCCGGCAATTGCATCAGCCGACGCCTATCCGTCGCGCCCGGTCCACCTTGTGGTCGGGTTTACGCCGGGGCGGCGTCCGACGTAATCGGCCGGCTGTTCGCGCAAGGCGCCGGACCGGTCGTCGGCCAGCAGATCGTGGTCGAGAACAAGCCGGGCGCGGGCTCGATCATCGCCGCCCAATATGTCGCCCGCGCCGCCAAGGACGGCTACACGCTGTTTCTGCCGGCGCTGTCGACACTGACCAACCAGATCATCAACCCCGCGCCGGCGCTCGATCTCAACAGAGATTTTGCGCCGATCGCGCTGTTGGCCATCGGCGCTGTTGTGCTGGTGGTGAATCCGGCGAGCAACGTGCACAGCCTGCCTGAACTCATTGCCCTCGCGAAATCGAAGCCGGGGGCAGTGCTCTATGGCTCGACCGGCCAGGGCAGCCTGCCGCAACTCGCCGCTGAATTGTTTGCGCAACGCGTCGGCGTCAAGCTCACGCATGTGCCTTATCCGGGCAGCCCGCAGATCACCGAGGACCTGCTCGCCGGCCGCATCACCATGTCGTTCACCATCGCGTCGTCGGTGATCGGTCAGATCGCGGCGGGGCAGATCATTGCGCTGGCTACGGCATCGACCAAGCGCCCGAGCGCGTTGCCCAACGTGCCGACCATGGCGGAGGCGGGCATGCCGGATTTCGATACCGGGCTGTGGCTAGGTCTGGCAGCGCCTGCTGGAACGCCGCGGCCGGCGGTGGAGACCATGGCGGCTGCGGCCAAAAAGGCTATGCACACACCGCCGGTCCTGGAGTCGCTGCGCAAGCAGGCCTACGACCCGCTCGACGCCGGCCCCGATGAGTTCGCGGAATTTCTGCGCAAGGAGACCACGCGCTGGACCGCGGTAGCGCGCGCCGCCGGGATGAAGAGTTGATCTGCGCCGCGACTGCTCAGCTCTGCTTCTCGCTCTTCGGCACCGATGCAAGCTCCGTGACCCACGGCCGCGCCGAGCGAAACCATTGCTGTCGCCGCGGTGCCAGCTGATCGCGCTGGCGGAGAATTCCGACCCGCACAGTGTAGGATGGCTGAACACCATCGCCCAATGTTGTCGAATAAATCGGCGAGCCGCATTTCGGGCAGAACGCCTGCACGCGCGGCCGGCCGCTGTCGGCCGTGGTTTTGACGTAAGCTGTAGGCTGCCCGGTCATCTTGAAAGACGTGCCGGGGACCGGAATGGAAATGCGAAAGGCCGAGCCGGTACCGGTCTGGCAATCGGTGCAGTGGCAGATCTGAACCTTCTCGGGATCGGCTTCGCCTTCGATTTTGATGAAGCCGCAGTGACAGCTGCCGTCGATACGCATGTCGTGCTCCCTGAATTAGCTCGCGTCTTCGATCGCGTGCATGTCGGCGTCGGACAGGCCGAAGTGATGGCCGATCTCATGGATCAGCACATGTTTGACGACCGCGCCGAGGGTTTCGTCGTGGTCGGCCCAGTAGTCGAGAATCGGCCGGCGGTACAGCCAGATCATGTTGGGCATCAGCGGCAATGAACTCTCCGCGCGGAACGGCAGTCCGACGCCATGGAACAGGCCGAGCAGGCCGTACGGGCTCCTGGTGCCCATTCGGCGCATCACGTCGCGCGATGGAAAATCGTCGATCTGGATGACCATGTTCTTGCACAGGTCGCGGAAGCCCTTGGGCAGATGACGATAGACATCGCTGGCGAGAGCTTCGAATTCGGCGAGCGTCGGCGCCTTCAGGGGCCGCCAAGCCAGTGGATCAATTACGCGATCGGACATGGCCGAAATGTAGCGCAGAAAGCCCGCGCAGGAGAGGGGAAGTCGGTGCTATAGTGTGCGCAGGCGGAAGATGAGGCGGCGATGTCGGTGAAATCACTCGTTCTGGTTTCGAGTCTCGCAATCCTCGGAGTGGCCATCGCAACGCCATCGCTGGCGCAGAGTGACCCGAGGGAAGTCTACCCGCCACGCGTCCGACATGCCCGCCCGCGCATCGAGATCACCCCGCGGCTCTATCCGTATCCGCGACTTTACCGACGCTGCGTCGAGCGGCTTCAGTTGCAGTACCGGCCCAGCGGGACGGTACTGTATCCGCAGACATACTGCTGGTGGGTGAGGGGCTGAGTCATTCCGGGCTCGCGCTTCACGCGTCCCGGAATGACGGTTACTTCCACTCCCGCACGTCAACGAAATGACCTGCAATCGCCGCGGCTGCAGCCATCGCGGGCGACACCAGGTGCGTGCGGCCCTTGTAGCCCTGGCGGCCCTCGAAATTGCGGTTCGAGGTTGATGCGCAGCGCTCCTCCGGGGCAAGCTTGTCGGGGTTCATCGCCAGACACATAGAGCAGCCCGGTTCGCGCCATTCGAAGCCGGCCTTGACGAAAATCTTGTCCAGCCCTTCGGCTTCGGCTTGTTCTTTAACGAGGCCAGACCCGGGCACGATCATCGCATTGACGTTGGCGTTGACCCTCTTGCCGTCGGCCACTTTGGCGGCCGCGCGCAGATCCTCGATGCGGCCGTTGGTGCATGAGCCGATGAATACGCGGTCGATCGTGATGTCGGAGATTTTTTCGCCGCCCTTGAGCCCCATATAGGCGAGCGAGCGTTCGGCGGCCTGGCGCTTGTTGTCGTCGGCGATGTCCTCAATCCGTGGCACGCGTCCGGTGACTGAAATGACCTGCTCGGGACTGGTGCCCCAGGTCACGAGCGGCGGCAGCTTGGCGGCATCGAGCCTGATCTCGCGATCGAAATGGGCGCCGTCGTCGGTGTGCAGCGTTTCCCAATAGCGCATGGCGTCGTCCCAGGCCTTGCCCTTCGGCGACTTGGGACGGTCCTTCACATACGCATAAGCCTTATCGTCGGGCGCGATGAAGCCCGCCTTGGCGCCGGCCTCGACCGACATGTTGCACACCGTCATGCGGCCTTCCATCGACAGCGCGCGGATCGCCTCGCCGGCATATTCGAGCGCGAAGCCGGTGCCTCCGGCGGTGCCGATCTCGCCGATGATGGCGAGGATGATGTCTTTGGCGGTGATGCCGTCCGGCAGCTTGCCGTCGACCACGGCGCGCATGTTCTTCGACTTGGTCTGGATCAGTGTCTGCGTCGCCAGCACATGCTCGACTTCAGAGGTGCCGATGCCGTAGGCGAGCGCGCCGAACGCGCCATGCGTCGCCGTGTGACTGTCGCCGCAAACCAGCGTGACGCCCGGCAGCGTGAAGCCCTGTTCGGGGCCGATGATGTGGACGATGCCCTGCCGCTTGTCGAACTCGTCGTAGTATTCGAGCCCGAACAGCTTGGCGTTCTCGGCCAGGTAGGCGATCTGCGCCTCGCTCTCCGGATCGGGGTTCTTCTGTCGCCGGTCGGTGGTCGGCACGTTGTGATCGACCACCAGCAGCGTCTTGTCGGGCGCGCGCACCTTGCGCTTGGCAAGGCGCAGGCCCTCGAACGCCTGCGGGCTCGTCACCTCGTGCACGAGATGGCGATCGATATAGAGCAGGCAGGTGCCGTCGGGCTGTTCGTCGACCAGATGGTCTTCCCAGATTTTATCGTAGAAAGTGCGGGCTTTGGCCATTCCGGAATACTCCTCACCGTCGGCACAATTGCTTGTCTGGGGCGTCATTTAGCGCCTCAGGCGCGGAAGGAAAAGGCCGGGCATTCTGTCGGTGCCGGCGATGCGCTAGGCTGTGGCCCGCAACAGGGATGGAAATATGCAGCGAAGCGAGGGCGCGATCCGAACCACCCATGCCGGGCGCCTGCCGGCGGTCGCGCCGCCAAGCGCCGATCTCACCGCGCAGGTAGCCGAGATCATCCGCAGGCAGGTGCAGATCGGCATCGGCTGTGTCGGCGACGGCGAATTCTGGAACGATCGGAACTTCGCCTACTACGGCAAGCAATTCACCGGCGTGACGACGCGCGCGCTGCGCCCGGGCGAACTCGCCACGGCGCGACAGCAGACCCGCGAGCGCGACACGTTTCCGAACCTCTACGCCGACATGGACCGTGCCGGCACGATGTTCTGCGTGCCGGGCGAAGAGCCGCGATTCTTTCCCACCACCAAGATGGTGGTCAGCGGCCCGGTCAAGGGCGGCGCCACCGATGCCATCAGGCGCGAGGTCAAGATCTTCAGCGACGCGCTCAAGGCCGCCGATGGCGCCGAAGAGGCGTTCATCTGCGTGTTTGCGCCGGGCTGGCTCGATCATCACATTCTCAACGAACATTATCCGACCTACGAGGCGTACATGTTCGCGATGGCGGACGCGCTGCGCGACGAATACCGCGCCGTGGTCGATGCCGGCTTCATCTTGCAGATCGACGATCCGGGCGTGGCGGACGCGTGGGACATGATCAAGCCCGAACCGAGCATTGCCGACTATCGGCGCAATCTCAAAATCCGCATCGATGCCCTCAACCACGCGCTCGCGGGTATCCCGGAGGATCGCGTGCGCCATCATTTCTGCTGGGGCTCCTGGCACGGCGCCCATACGCACGACTTGCCGCTCAAGGAAATTATCGACCTGGTGCTTGAAGTGCACGCGCAGGCTTACAGCTTCGAGGCCGGCAATGTGCGTCACCAGCACGAATGGACGGTGTGGCAGGACGTCAAGCTTACGCCCGGCAAGTTCATCGTTCCGGGCGTGGTCAGCCACGCCACCAATATCGTCGAACATCCGGAGCTGATCGCGCAGCGCATCAAAACATTCGCAGACATCGTCGGGCGGGAGAACGTGGTGGCCGGCACCGATTGCGGGCTCGGCGGGCGGCTGCACGACGATCTGGTGTGGGCGAAGCTCTCCGCGCTGACGGAAGGCGCGCGGCTCGCATCGAAGGCACTGTGGGGACGCTGACAGGCAGGGAACAAGCAGCGAACCAAACGAGGGAGACGCTCATGGCCAAGGCAAAACCAAAGGCGAAATCGAAATCCTCGGCGCGGTCCGCCAAACGGACACCGCCGCGCGCGCGCCGCGCGCGGCCAACCGCGAAGACCAAGGCCAAGCCGCGGCGCAAGCACAGCTTCGTCGCCAGCCACCTGCGCGATGAGGATTTCGACGGCGGGCTGCGCCGCTATGCCAAATATCGCGACCTCGGCATGAGCAAAGCCACCGGCGGCATGGTGCAGGCGCACGTCATCCGTTTCGTGCCGCCGTGCCTGCCGGAGGAAGTTTCAAAGCTGCATTTCCACGATGTCGAGTTTCAGATGGTCTATGTGCTCAAGGGCTGGATCAAGACCGAGCTCGACGGACAGGGCGCCGTCACGATGCACACCGGCAGCGCCTGGATTCAGCCGCCGCGAATCAAGCACAAGGTGCTCGACTACTCGGACGACTGCGAAGTGCTGGAGATCGTGCTGCCAGCCGATTTCGAGACTGTTGAGCTGGAATAAAGTCTCCGCTCATTCCCGCGAAAGCGGGAATCCAGGGCGGAAATTCAAGGAGAGTGGGTCCCCGCTTTCGCGGGGACGATCGGATCGGGATCGACGCGTTACTTTGCGGTTTTGCCTTGCTCGGCGGCTTCGACGTGGTCGACCCGTTCGACGATACGTGCGGACTTGCCGCGCAGGCCGCGCAGATAATAGAGCTTGGCGCGGCGCACCTTGCCTTTGCGTACGACCTTGATCGAGTCGATCATCGGCGAATAGAGCGGGAACACGCGCTCGACACCTTCGCCGTATGAGATTTTCCGCACCGTGAAATTCTCGTTGATGCCGGCCCCGGCGCGACCGATGCAGACGCCTTCGTAGGCCTGTACCCGGCTGCGTTCGCCTTCGATGATCTTGACGTTGACGATCACCGTATCGCCCGGCTGGAACTCGGGAATCTCCTTGCCGGCGGTCAGCTTCGCCACGTGTTCGGCTTCGAGCTGTTTGAGCAGGTTCATGGCGAATTCTCCATCGGCTGCGCTTGCGTCGCGCCGTTACGGTCATGGTCTGGTTACGGGTTGGGGTGAGCTTCTACGCTACCGCGCGGGCTTTGTCACCCTCTGGTCACGGCCTGCCCAAAGGTCCGGCCGCCGCTCCCTGGTGAGCCGTTCCGCCTCGGAGCGGCGCCAGGCGGCGATCTTGGCGTGATCGCCGGAAAGCAGTACCTCGGGGATCAGGCGGCCCTCGAAGACCTGCGGGCGGGTGTAGTGCGGGTATTCGAGCAGCCCGCCGGTGAAACTCTCCTCGGTGCACGAATCCGCCGCCCCCATGACCCCGGGCAACAGCCGGACGCAGGCATCGATCAGCGCCATGGCGGCGATTTCGCCGCCCGACAGAACGTAATCGCCGATCGACACCTCCTCGAGGCCGCGCGCGGCGATGACCCGTTCGTCGATTCCCTCGAAACGGCCGCAGACCAGGACGATGCCGGGTCCCGCGGCGAGCGCCTCGACCCGTGTCTGGGTCAGGGGCAGGCCGCGCGGCGACATCAGGAGCCGCGGCCGGCCCCCCTGCGGGATGGCGTCTATGGCCCGCGCCAGCACATCGGCCTTCATCACCATGCCGGGCCCACCGCCGGCCGGCGTATCATCCACGGTGCGGTGTTTGTCGGCGGCCGAACTCCGGATATCGGAAACGTCGAGCGCCCACGCACCCGCGGCCAGGGCCTTGCCGGCGAGGCTTTGCCCGAGCGGTCCCGGGAACATGTCGGGAAAAATCGAGAGGACAGCGGCGCGCCACATCTCAGTCTCTGTCCTTGCGGGAGACGGTCGGTTCGGCCTCGCCGCTCTCTCCCGCAATGGGGGAAGGCTGGATCACGATTTGCTGCGCGCCAATGTCGACACTCGGCACATTGGTCTCGTTGAAAGCGACGAATTCGGTTTTGTCGTTGCCGTCAAACCGCACTTCGATCAGGTCGCCGGCGCCGAAATTGTGAACAGCGACAACGGTGCCGATTTTTTCGCCGGATGGACTGACGGCGGAAAGCCCGACCAGATCGGCGTGGTAGAACTCGTCTTCCTCGCCGATCTCCGGCAGCCGATCGCGCGGCACAAAAAGCTTGGTATTGACCAGCCGCTCGGCGGCATCGCGATCGCGGATGCCGGCGAGCGTTGCCACAAAATGATCCTTGGCGGGACGCAGCGCCTCGATGGCGACGACCTGGCCGTCTTCGGTCTCGAACGGTCCGTAGCCTGTGACCGCTTGCGGATCGGCCGTGAACGAGCGCAGCCGTATTTCGCCGCGGACGCCGTGAGGCGCGCCGAGCTGGCCGACACAAATTCGCGCGCCGGCCGACATCGCGTGCGCTTACGAGGCAGCCGGCGCTGCGGCTGGAGCGGCAGCAGGAGCCGCGGCGGCCGCGGTCTTGGCGGCCTCTTCCTTGGCCTTGCGCTCTTTGCGCGGCACCGCTTTCTCGGGATTGTTGCGCTTCTCGCGCTTCAACACGCCGGCGGCATCGAGGAAGCGCATCACGCGATCCGACGGTTGCGCACCCTTCGCCATCCAGGCCTTGGCCTTTTCCAGATCGAATTTCAGCCGCTCGGTCTTTTCCTTCGGCAGCAGCGGATTGAAATAACCCAGACGCTCGATGAAACGCCCGTCGCGCGGCGACCGGCTGTCGGCGACAACGATGTGATAGAACGGCCGCTTCTTGGTGCCGGCGCGCGCCATACGGATAACGAGAGACATTCAGCTTCCTTTCGTTGATCTAAAAGTCATTCACTTTTTCTTTCCCGATCCCGGAAGGCCAGGAAGGCCACCGGGAAGTTTCGGTATTCCGCCCGGCAGGCCGGGAAAATTTGGTGGCAGGCCCGGCATGTTCGGCGGCAAGCCCGGGGCACCGGGCATTCCGGCCGGCGGCCCGCCCGGCATTTTGGCGGCGAGCTTTGCCATCTGCGCCGGGTCCGGCATGCCGCCGCCCATTCCAAGCATGCTGGCGAGGCCGGCCATCGGCCCGCGCTTGGCGCCGCCCATCGCTTTCATCATGTCCGCCATGGTGCGATGCATCTTGAGCAGACGATTGATGTCTTCGGGCTTGGTGCCGGAGCCAGCGGCGATGCGCCGCTTGCGGCTGGCTTTGAGAATATCGGGATTGCGCCGCTCCGCAGGCGTCATCGAATCGATGATCGCGACCTGCCGCTTGAGCAGCTTCTCGTCAAGATTGCGTTCGGCGAGCTGATTTTTGATCTTGGCGATGCCGGGCAGCATCGACATCAGGCCGCTCATGCCGCCCATTGCCGTCATCTGTGTCAATTGCTCGCGCAGATCGGCGAGATCGAATGCACCGCGCCGCATTTTTTCCGCAGCGCGCGCGGCCTTCTCGGCGTCGATCGTGGCAGCGGCTTTCTCGACCAGCGAGATGATATCGCCCATGCCGAGGATGCGGTCGGCGATGCGCTGCGGATAGAAATCTTCGATCGCGTCGAGTTTTTCGCCGGTGCCGATGAGCTTGATCGGCTTGCCGGTGACGGCGCGCATCGACAGCGCGGCGCCACCGCGGCCGTCGCCATCCACGCGGGTGAGCACGATGCCCGTAATGTCGAGCCGCTCGTTGAAGGCGCGCGCCAGGTTGACGGCGTCCTGGCCGGTCAGCGCGTCGGCGACGAGCAATACTTCGTGTGGATTGGTGGCGCGGCGCACGTCGGCGGCCTCGCTCATCAGCGCTTCGTCGAGCGTGAGCCGGCCGGCGGTGTCGAGCATCACCACGTCGTAGCCGCCAAGCCGCGCCGCCTGCTGGGCGCGCCCCGCGATCTGCACCGGCGTCTGGCCGGCGACGATCGGCAGCGTCTCGACACTGACCTGCTTGCCGAGCACGGCGAGTTGCTCCATGGCGGCCGGCCGTCGCGTGTCGAGCGAGGCCATCAACACTTTGCGCTTGCCGGCCTCGGTCAACCGCTTGGCGATTTTCGCCGTGGTGGTGGTTTTGCCTGAACCCTGCAGGCCCACCATCATGATCACCACGGGCGGCGCCGCATTGAGATCGATCGGTTGCGCGCTCGACCCCAGCGTCTCGATCAACTGATCATGGACGATCTTGACGACCATCTGGCCAGGCGAGACCGACTTGATGACCTCGACGCCGACCGCGCGCTTCTTGACCTCGTCGGCGAAGTCGCGGGCGACGTCGAGCGCCACGTCGGCCTCGAGCAGCGCGCGGCGCACTTCGCGCAAAGCCGCGTCGACGTCGGCCTCCGACAGCGCACCGCGCCGCGTCAGGCGGTCGAGGATTCCGTTCAGCCGTTCGGACAGCGATTCGAACATCGGTCGTCTTTCTTGGCTCGTCATGTCCGGGCTTGACCCGGGCATCCATGCGGCCGAACCGCCGCGTGGATTGCCGGATCACGTCCGGCAATGACAATGACGCCCGAGGGCGCATTGCGCTGTCGGGCGGTTGCCTCCGGTCTCACGGGCCGGTCGGCGGGGTTTGGACTTCAGTCGCTTAACGAAAGCGGCCGGAAAATAGGTGCGGACGCCGCTTCCGTCAACCGCCGTCATCCGGGCGCCACCGTGCCTATATTGCCCCCATGTCGCGCTATTATCAGGGGCCGGTTTCGGACCATTTTGACGGCGAATTATTCCTCAACCCATTCCGTCCGCCCTCCGTCGAGCGCGGCCGGTTCGGGCTCTTGCGCTGGTACGTCGACCGGCGCTGGGGCAGCGGCCGCCGCGCCAAATGGCCTGTGCGGGTGCCGTCGGCTTATGTGGACCGGCCACCGGCCCGCGTCGACGGGCAGTCCGTGCGCGTGTCCTATGTGGGGCATGCCAGCTTCCTCGTTCAGACCGCCGGGCTCAACATCCTGCTCGATCCGGTGTGGTCAGAGCGCGCCTCGCCATTCCGCTGGATCGGGCCGAAACGCGTTAACGATCCCGGCATCGCGTTTGCCGACCTGCCGCCGATCGACGCCGTGCTGGTGTCGCACGGTCATTACGATCATCTCGACATCGCCACGCTGTCGCGCCTTGCCGAGGCGCACCGGCCACGCGTCATCACCCCGCTCGGCAACGACGCGATTATGCGCGGGCACGATCGGGCCATCGTGGCCGAGGCCCACGACTGGGGCGATCGCGTCGATCTCGGCGCGGGCGTGTCGGTGACCCTGGTTCCGACGCAGCACTGGTCAGCGCGCAGTCTGTCCGACCGCAACATGTCGCTTTGGGCGTCGTTCGTGATCGAAACGCCGGGCGGGCGGCTCTATTACGTGGCCGACTCCGGCTATGGCGAGGGCCACAATTTTCGCCGTGTTGGCGAGCGTCACGGACCGATCCGCCTCGCCATCCTGCCAATTGGCGCCTATGAGCCACGCTGGTTCATGCAAAACGCTCACATGAATCCGGCCGAATCGGTGCAGGCGTTCATCGATAGCGGCGCCGAGCTAGCCCTCGGCCATCACTACGGCACGTTCCAGCTCACCGACGAGGCGATTGACGCGCCGCTTACCGCGCTTGCCGATGCCTTGCGCGTCGCGGCGGTTCCAGCCGAGCGCTTCCGTACATTGCGGCCCGGAGAGGTCTGGGAGCTGTGAAATCGTCATTGCGAGCGAAGCGATCCAGCCACTCGGCTCACCAAACCTGGATTGCTTTGTCGCTTCCCTCCTCGCAATGACGAGGTCATTTCACCAGCACGAAAATGTTGATGACGAGATTTTTCTGGTCCGCGGTGACAGGATCGGTCACGTACTGCTCGATAAGCACGTTCTTCGATTCAAGCCGTTTGTCGTCCAGATAATTGGTGATCGCCTCGTAGGTGTCGTCGAGCGAGTCGTAAGAACCGCGATGGACAAATTTGAGCGCGTGGCCCTCGGGAGATTGGCCGGCTGAGATTTCGCCGTGCGGCGGATCCTTGGGCGCCTCGGCCAGCGGTATTGCGGCCTCGTAATCGAAGCCGAGGTCGTCAGTGGCCAGAAAGATCGTCATCGGCAAGCCGTCGGTCTTCAGTCCTGCTTTGGCGACGTAGGCTTCGACCTTCTTCAACGCACCGCTGATGGTGGCGTAGGCTTTGTCCCAGGTACCCGAGCCCTTGATGTAGATGATGGGCTTAGCGGTGAGCGTCGCGTCCTCGCCGAACGCGTCGCTCGGCTTGGTGGTGATGCCTTCAGGGGCGACAGGCGGGGGTTCCGCGGGCTTGGTTTCCGGCTTGGCTGTGGCCGCAGGCGGGGTCGCGGGGGCGGCGGCCGGCGGCTTGGTCGGGGCAGCCACCGGCGGAGGCGCCTGCGCGTGCGAGGGCTGCGGCAGCGTCAGCACGACAGACATCGCGACATTCATGGCGAACGCCGTGGCGGTGACGCCAGATCGCGCAATGCGCAGGAACATCAGGCTCTCCTTGCGTGGCGAACCGGCGCGGCTGGCGCCGCGTTGAGGTTTAGTCGCCCCCTGCAAGACTCAACCAGCCCGATCCTACTGGCGGAGGCGGCCCAAGTCCTCATATAAGTCCCTCATATTCGGGCATTATCATGAGCGCGTTGGCCAACCGCGATTTCGTCAAGATGAACGGTCTCGGCAACGAGATCGTGGTCGTCGATTTGCGTGATTCGCCGCGTCCCGTCGAGGTAGCCGAGGCGCGCGCGGCGAACGGCCAGGAGCCCTACGATCAACTCATGGCGCTTTATCCGCCGCGCGCCGGCACTGACGCTCTGGTTCGCATCTACAACAATGACGGCTCGGAGGCGGGTGCCTGCGGCAACGGCATGCGCTGCGTCGCCTCCTTGGTGAGCGCCGCGACCGGCAAGGACAGGCTGACGTTCGAAACCGCGGCCGGACTCATCCCGTGCTGGCAGGAACGCAACGGCTTGTTCACGGTCGATATGGGCCGGCCGCGCTTTCGCTGGAACGAAATCCCGCTTGCCGAGGAATTTCCCGATACGCGGGCGATCGAGCTTGAGATCGGCCCGCGCGGCGCGCCGATCCTGCATTCGCCATCGGTCGTCAGCATGGGAAACCCGCATGCGATCTTCTGGGTCGACGATCCAAACTCCTACGATCTGCAAAAGATCGGCCCGCTGCTTGAACACCATCCAATGTTTCCCGACCGCGCCAACATCACGCTCGCGGCGATACCGGCGCGCGATCATCTGGTGATCCGCACCTGGGAGCGCGGCGCGGGCCTGACCAAGGCGTGCGGGTCAGCGGCGTGCGCGGCCGCGGTCGCCGCAGCCAGACTCCGCCGTACTTACAGGCTCGTGACGGTCACGCTGCCCGGCGGCGATCTTGGGATCGAATGGCGCGACACCGATGACCATGTGCTGATGACCGGTCCGGTCGAGTACGAGCACAAGGGCCGCTTCGACGCGGCTTTGCCGGCCGGCGCAGGGGCCGCGTCATGAGCGTCGAAGTCGTCACCTTCGGCTGCCGGCTCAACACTGCCGAGTCGGAAGTGATACGCCGGCACGCCGAACAAGCCGGGTTGTCCGATACGGTCGTAATCAATACCTGCGCGGTGACCGCGGAGGCCGTGCGCCAAGGGCGCCAGGCGATCCGCGCACTGCGTCGCGAGCGGCCACAGGCCAACATCGTCGTCACCGGCTGCGCGGCGCAAACCGAGCCGCAGACCTTCGCCGCCATGGCGGAGGCCGACCGCGTGCTCGGCAACGCCGAGAAGCTTCGTCCCGAGGCGTGGACCGATCTTGCGCCCGCGCGGGACGCCCCGAAGACGGTCGTCGGCGACATCATGGCGGTCAAGCAAGCGGCTGCTCACCTGATCGATACGTTTTCGGCCCGCACCCGCGCCTTCGTGCAGGTGCAGAACGGCTGCGATCATCGCTGCACGTTCTGCATCATTCCGTTCGGCCGCGGCAATTCACGCTCGGTGCCGATGGACGCAGTTACGGCCGACGTGCGCCGGCTGGTCGAACACGGATATCTGGAGATCGTTCTTACCGGCGTCGATATCACGAGCTACGGCGCGGACCTCTCCGGCGGGCCTGCCTTGGGCACGCTGGTCAAGCGCATCCTTAAAGATGTGCCGGAGCTCAGGCGGTTGCGTCTGTCGTCGATCGACTCGGTGGAGGCCGATCGCGATCTGCTTGATGCGTTCGCGAACGATGAGCGACTTATGCCGCATCTGCATCTGTCGCTGCAATCGGGCGACGATCTGATCCTCAAGCGCATGAAGCGCCGCCACTTGTGCCGCGATGCGATCGCCTTCTGCGACGAGGTGCGGCGGCTGCGGCCGGACACAGTGTTCGGCGCCGATCTGATCGCCGGTTTTCCCACCGAGAGCGACGCGATGTTTCAAAACTCGCTCGATCTGGTTGGCGAGTGCGGGCTGACGCACCTGCACGTGTTTCCGTTCTCGTCGCGGCCCGGCACGCCGGCGGCGCGCATGCCGCAGGTCGCCCGCGACGTGGTCAAGGAACGCGCCCGTCTGCTGCGCGAGTGCGGCGCGCGGGCGCTGCAAAGCCATCTCGACGCCGAAATCGGCGCCACGCGGCATGTGCTGACGGAATCGCATGAGATCGGCCGCACCGCGCAGTTCACCAAAGTGAAGCTCGCGCAACCCGCGGACCCGGGACAGATTGTCGTGGTGAAAATCGCCGCGCATGACGGCAGACTATTGCTGGCCGCGTAGCCAGACTCTGCGGCAAACGGAGAACGCCGATGGACCGCAACGGGCATGACCACACGATCGCGACCACCGCGGAGCTTGAAAAGCTTTATTCGGATGCGCCCTATGGTCCCGCGGTTTTCAAGGAAACCGATCGGATCACGCCGCAATACCGCAAGCTGATCGAGGCGGCGCCGTTCTGTGTGGTGGCCACATGCGGGCCCGAAGGCCTCGATTGCTCGCCGCGCGGCGATCCGCCGGGTTTCGTCCGCGTGCTGGACGAGCATACGCTCGTGATCCCCGACCGCCGCGGCAACAATCGCATCGATTCCCTGCGCAACCTGGTGTGCGATCCGCGCATCTCTCTGCTGTTTCTCATTCCGGGCGTCGGCGAAACAATGCGGGTCAACGGCCGCGCCAGCATTTCGACTGATCCGAAGCTGACCGAAAGCTTCGCCATGAACGGCAAGGTGCCGAAATGCGCGCTCGTGGTCACGGTCGAGCGCGCGTACTTTCAGTGCACCAAGGCGATCATCCGCTCGAAGCTGTGGGATCCGGCCAGCATCGTCGATCGCAAGACCTTGCCGACGCCGGGCTCGATCCTCGCCGAGCTGACGGACGGCAAAATGGGCGGCCCAGAACACGACCGCGCCGCGCCCGAGCGCATCAAACAAACGATTTACTGAATCGTCATTCCGGATCGCGCAATGCGCGGGTCCGGAATCCATAATCACGATCGGTGCAGAATCTTCACCGACTGTTCCGGCTCCGGAATGTCGGTGGCTTCGGAGACCGCGCTGTCCGCCGCCCATCCGCACGCAGCGAGTCGTTCGCGCATATGTTCGGGTACCGGCGCGACGACGCGGATCGGCTCGCGATTCTTGTAGAGCGGCACCACGATCTCGCGTGCATGCAGGTGCATGATCGGCCCGCCGGTGCGCGGTGCAGTGCCGTAGATCGCGTCGCCGACAATCGGCCAGCCCATCTCGGCGCAATGCACGCGCAGCTGATGCGTGCGTCCGGTCAGCGGTTCGAGCGCGAGCCACGTAAGTGTTGCGGGCGCGGCGGCCCGGCCCATCACTTTCCATCTCGTCGCCGAGGGCTGGCCGTCCGGATCATGCTTCATCCACCAGCCGCGCGTGACATCGAGTCTTCCAAGCGGCAGGTCGATCGTGCCCTCGTCAGCTTCCGGCGACCCTTCGACGACCGCCCAATAGGCTTTGTCGATGGCGCCGTTCTTGAACAGCTTGCCGAGTTGGGCGAGCGCCTTGTGATGCCGGCCGAGCACCAGGCAGCCGGAGGTGTCGCGGTCGAGCCGGTGCGCCAGCGATGGCGGCCGCGGCAGTCCGAAGCGGAGCGCGTCAAAATGGTCCTGCAGGCATTCCCGGGCGTTGTCCCTGCCGTTCGGCGGTCCCTGATGCACCGCGATTCCGGCGGGCTTGTCGACCACCAGCATCAGCCCGTCGCGATAAAGCAGCCGCGATACCATCTCTTCGTGGGTCATAGGTCGCCTGGCCGGCTGCCTCGCTGGTTTGCCTCGATGGGTGAAACCGCTATCACGGACCCGTCAGTATCGACAGTGTTACGAAAATGAACGACACGACGACCCAGACGCAGAAGAAAAGCTGGTGGCAGCGGCTGACCGGCGGTCTCAAGCGCAGTTCTTCCGCGCTTGGCGGCGCCATCGCCGATCTCGTCACCAAGCGAAAGCTCGATGCGGAAACCATCGCCGACATCGAAGACGTCCTGATCCGCGCCGATCTCGGCCTGCCGACCGCGGACCGTATTGCCGCGGTGTTGCGCGGCGGCCGCTACGAAGCGGGAATCTCCGCCGACGAGGTGAAGGCGGTGGTGGCGGCCGAGGTCGAGACGGTATTGGCGCCGGTCGCGCAGCCGCTCGTTATCGATCCGGCGCGGAAGCCGTTCGTCATCCTGGTGGTCGGCGTCAACGGTTCCGGCAAGACGACCACCATCGGCAAGCTTGCCGAAAAGCTCCGTGCCGAGGGCCGCAGCGTCATGATGGCCGCGGGCGATACGTTTCGCGCCGCTGCCATCGATCAGCTGAAAATCTGGGCGACGCGGACCGGTGCCGAATTCATCGCGAAGACAGCCGGAGCCGATGCGGCCGGGCTGGTGTTCGATGCCATCGCGGCGGCGAAACAGCGCGGCAGCGATGTGCTGCTGGTCGATACCGCGGGTCGGCTGCAGAATCGCAGCGAACTGATGAACGAGCTGGAAAAGGTGTTGCGCGTGATCAAAAAGGCCGAGCCCACCGCGCCGCATGCCGTGCTGCTGGTGCTCGACGCTACGGTCGGCCAGAACGCGCTGTCGCAAGTCGAAATCTTTCAGAAGACGGCGGGCGTCAGTGGCCTCGTGATGACAAAGCTCGACGGCACTGCGCGCGGTGGCATCCTGGTAGCGCTGGCCGAAAAGTTCAAACTGCCGGTGCATTTCATCGGTGTTGGTGAAAATGTCGAGGATTTGGCGCCATTTTCGGCGCGCGATTTCGCCCGTGCCATCGCGGGCGTCGAATCATCCGGCGACGCATGACAAAAGCCAACGGCGGCGGTATGTGAGTCAGAATGGAATCCAAAACGAAACCGCAGCTCAATCCGTTTCTCAAGCTCGTGCTTGATCTCGGGCCGTTGGCGCTCTTCTTCTTCGCCAATTCGCGCTACGGCATCTTCGCCGCCACCGCGACCTTCATGGTGGCGGTGCTCGCGGCGCTTGCCGTGTCCTATGTGATGACGCGCCATCTGCCGATCATGCCGGTGGTCACCGCCGTCATTGTGATCGTGTTTGGCGGTCTCACCCTCATCTTGCACGACGCCACCTTCATCAAGGTCAAGCCGACCATCATCTACGCGCTGTTCGGCGCCGTGTTGCTAGGCGGGCTGTTGTTCAACAAGCCGCTGCTCGGCATGGTGTTTGACTCGCTGTTTCACCTCACCGAGGAAGGCTGGCGCAAGCTTACCTGGCGCTGGGCGATCTTTTTTCTCGTGCTTGCGGTGCTCAACGAAATCGTGTGGCGCAATTTCTCGACCGACGCGTGGGTCGATTTCAAAGTGTTCGGCGTGACGCCGCTTACCTTTGTGTTTGCCGCGCTGCAGGCGCCGCTGCTCAAGCGCTATGCGGCGGAACCGGTCGAGGCGGGGGAATAAGCTCGTCATTCCGGATCGCCGCCAACGGGCCCGCGCGAAGTCGCGCGGCCCGATGACAGGCTCCGCGGCGAGTATGGATTCCGGACTTCTCGCTTCGCTCGGCCCCGGAGTGACGACTCGGCTCAGCAATGACCATCAAGACTTCGCCGCTAGCGCCTTTTCGATCTGCGGCTTGAGGATCGACGCAAAACTATCCGGCGTGATTGGACCGACAAATTTGTAGGCGATGCGCGCGTCACGGCCGATCACGAATGTTTCCGGCACGCCGTACACGCCCCAGTCGATCGCCGAACGGCCGCTCACATCGGCGCCAGCCGCGGCAAATGGATCGCCGTAGCGGCCGAGAAAACGCCGCGCGTTGCCGGCGTCATCCTTGTAGTTGATGCCGACCAGCCGGAAGCGCTTGTCCTGCGCGAGTTGCATGAGCATCGGCGCCTCGTCGTGGCACGGAATGCACCACGACGCCCAGACGTTGACCACGGTGACGCCGCCCTTGAAGCTAGCCGGATCGAGCCCCGGGATGGCTTTCCCGTCGCGCTCCAGTCCGGCAATAGGCGGCAGCACCGTATCGGGCGCAGGATGGCCGATCAGCGCCGAGGGCAGGATCGACGGATCGCCCGAACGCAGTCCGACGAAGAACAGCACCGCCAGCGCCAGAAACACGCCGAGCGGCACCAGCACGGCGACCCGACGCCAGCCGACCTTCGCGATATCGTCCGTGGTAGCGGTCACGCCTGCTCTCCTGCGTGTTGTGCGGACTGGTCCTGGGGCTGGCGTGCAGCCGTTGAAGAGCGTCGCATGACGCCCCGTGTTTCAAGCTCGGTGAGTGCGCGCTTTTGGGCGCGGAAATCGATCATCACCCAGCCGATCAAGATTGCAACCACTGCCGCTGCCGCCGTGTAGGAGCCGACGATGAATGGCATATGCTCCATATGTTCCATCGTCAGCTCGCGGCCCTTGCTTGCATCAGCCGCAGCGTGCGCACGCGGCGGCGCAGAATTTCGTTGCGCATCGCGGCGAGATGCAGCGTCAGAAACAGCAGCGTGAAACCGACCCCCATGATGAGGAGCGGTATCAGCATCGTCGGATAAATTGTCGAACCGCCGAGGCGGAAAACTGAAGCACCTTGATGCAGCGTATTCCACCAATCGACGGAGAATTTGATGATCGGGAGATCGAGGGCCCCGACCAGCGTGAGGATCGCGACCGCGCGTGCGGCGCGCGACGGATCTTCGACAGTGCGCCACAGCGCGATGACGCCGAGATAAAGCAGAAGCAGCACCAGCTCGGAGGTGAGCCGCGCATCCCAGACCCAGTAGGTGCCCCATTCGGGTCGGCCCCACAGAGATCCGGTGACGAGACACAGGAGCGTAAAGGCGGCGCCGATCGGCGCGGCGGCCTTGGCGGCGACGTCGGCCAGCGGATGACGCCAGACCAGCGTGCCAAGCGCCGCGACCGTCATCACGCCCCAGCCCAACATTCCGAGCCAGGCCGAGGGGACGTGGAGATACATGATCTTGATGGTATCGCCCTGCTGGTAATCGTTGGGCGCGTTCATGGCCTGATTGAGCCCGAAGGCCACCACGATCACCGTCAGCCCGCCGAGCCACGGAATGGCGCGATTGGCGAAGGCGAGGAAACGGGTCGGATTGGCGAGGTCAATCGGGTTCATGGGCCGAAACTCATACGCCGCTACCTACTGCACCCCGGCGTGGCATTACAATGATCGGACGAGCGGGGCGCTTCAAATCTCCATGAGACATGGGTCGATGCTCCGCCGGTTACACTCTAGCGCCCTCTATTCGATCTCTTGCCGCAGCGCGGCCGCCGCGGCGAAAGGCCCAATCACCAGGCTCGCCAGCGACAGCGCGCACAGAACCGTGAATGGCGTGCCAAACAGGGCCGGCCCGGCCGATCCTGCATTGGCCGCGGCGACGCCGAAGATCAGAACCGGCACGGTCAGCGGCAACACAAGGACCGCGAGCAGAAGGCCGCCGCGACGCAGGGCTACGGCGATGGCGGCGCCGATCAGCCCGATAAAGGTCAGGGCCGGCGTCCCAGCCAACAGCGTCAGAACGAGTGCTCCTTGCGCCTGAGCGTCGAGATTGAGCAAGAGTCCAATCAAGGGTGCCGCGATGATCAGTGGTAGCCCGGTGGTCAGCCAGTGCGCCAATCCCTTGACCAGCACCACGAGTTCGAGCGGCGTGCAGCTCATGAGCAGGAGGTCGAGCGACCCGTCCTCGTGGTCGGATGCGAACAGCCGGTCGAGCGCCAGAAGGCTCGCGAGCAGCGCGGCGAGCCACAGGATGGCTGGGCCGATGCGCTTGAGCAGGGCCAGATCGGGACCTACTGCAAACGGTACGATGGCGACCACGACGAGGAAAAACATCACTCCCATCAGCGCGCCGCCGCCCACGCGCACGGCGATGCGCATGTCGCGGACCAAAAGGGCGGTCAATTCGCTCACTGCGGAACTCCAGCCGGGTCAAGCCGCAGTTCCTGCGTGGCGCCCATTCCGAGCGGCCCGTGCGTGGCCGCAAGAATGAGCCCGCCTTCGGCAAGATGCGCACGCATGAAACCGACGAGCCCCTCCTGGGCGGCGGCGTCCAGCGTGCTCATCGGTTCGTCGAGCAGCCAGATCGGTCGTTTGACCGCCAGAAGCCGGGCGATGGAGAGCCGCCGGCGCTGGCCGGCCGAGAGGTAGGCGGCCGGCAGGTCGGCGAGCGCGTCGAGGCCAACCGCTTCGAGCGGCGCTGCGACGGCGACGGGCGTCTGCCCGAAAAAGCCGGCCCAGAAGCGCAGGTTTTCGGCAACAGAAAGCGATGGCTTCAGCGCATCCTGGTGGCCGAGATAATGGGCCTGTTCGGCGATGGTCAGCTCAGCGTCGCCGCCGTCGAGGGTGAACGCCCCTTCGGTTAGCCGCACAAGCCCCGCAATTGTCCGCAGCAGGGACGATTTGCCGGCGCCATTGCGGCCCGTAATGGCCAGGAGCTCGCCGTCCGCTACGGTGAAACTGAGGCCCGCGAACACGTCGCGGCCGCCGCGGTGGCAGGCTAAATTCGCAGCGGAAAGCCGCATCGATGGCGTCCTTGGCGGGGCGTGACAGCCGGAATTGTGAGCATATAGCGGCTATTCGTTGCCGATCTGGCACATTTGCTGAAAAGACCTTATAAGCCCGGTCGCGGATCGCGGGTTTCCTTACTTCGCCCGCCGCGTCCCAGTCGCCGTCGGTCCGTTTGGCGTCCGTTCCGGCAAAAATGCTCCCCGACTTGCCCCGGTGCCCCCGGCCGGCGAGGATAGGAAAATAGTCATGGCTTCGCTCGACAGCTTCAAATGTTTGCGCCCGCTCAAAGTCGGCTCAAAGACCTATGCGTATTACAGCCTGCCGGCCGCGGAGCGGAACGGCCTCAAGGGTATTTCCAGGCTGCCATTTTCACTCAAGGTCCTGCTTGAAAACCTGCTGCGCAACGAGGATGGCCGTTCGGTCGCCAAGGAGGACATCCAGGCGGTCGCGCAGTGGCTCAAAAACAAGACATCGGACCGCGAGATCGCATTCCGGCCGGCGCGGGTGCTGATGCAGGATTTTACCGGCGTGCCAGCGGTGGTCGACCTTGCCGCGATGCGCGACGCCATGGAGCATCTCGGCGGCGATCCCAAGAAGATCAATCCGCTGGTACCCGTCGATCTGGTCATCGACCATTCGGTGGCGGTGAATTTCTTCGCGCATAAGGACTCGTTCAAGAAGAACGTCGAAGAGGAATACAAGCAAAATCAGGAGCGCTACCGCTTCCTGAAATGGGCGCAGAGCTCGTTCGAGGATTTTCGCGTGGTGCCGCCTGGCACCGGCATCTGCCATCAGGTCAATCTCGAATACCTGTCGCGCACGGTCTGGAGCACGAAGGCGAAGATCCAGTTCGCCGACAAGGACAAGACGGTGGCGACCGAACTCGCCTATCCGGACACGCTGGTCGGCACCAATTCGCACACCACGATGGTCAACGGCCTGTCCGTCCTCGGCTGGGGCGTCGGCGGCATCGAGGCCGAGGCCGCCATGCTCGGCCAGCCCTATTCGATGGTGCTGCCCGAAGTGATCGGCGTGCGCCTGAACGGCAAACTCAAGGAAGGGATTACGGCGACCGATCTGGTCCTGACCGTGACGCAGATGCTGCGCAAGCGCGGCGTGGTCGGCAAATTCGTCGAATATTTCGGACCGGGGCTGGCGTCGCTCTCGATCGCCGACCGGGCCACGATCGGCAACATGTCGCCCGAATACGGCGCCACGTGCGGCTTCTTCCCGATCGACGACGATACGCTGCACTATCTGCGCGACACCGGCCGTCCGGCCGATCTGATCGCGCTCGTTCAGGCCTATGGCAAGGCGCAGGGCATGTATCGCACCAAGAACACGCCCGATCCTGTCTTTACCGACGTGCTCAAGCTCGAACTCGGCTCGATCGAGCCGTCGCTCGCCGGGCCGAAGCGTCCGCAGGATCGCATCGCGCTCAAGGAAGTCAAAAGCGGCTTCGCGCAATCGATGGACAAGGAGTTCAGCAAGTCCGCCGAGATGAGCAAGCGCGTCTCGGTCGAGGGCCGCAATTTCACGCTCGGCCACGGCGACGTCGTCATCGCGGCGATCACCTCGTGTACCAACACCTCGAATCCGAGCGTGATGATCGGCGCGGGGCTGCTTGCCAAGAAGGCGGTCGAGAAGGGGCTCACGGTGAAACCGTGGGTAAAGACCTCGCTCGCGCCCGGCTCCAAAGTGGTCGAGGAATATTACGAGAAATCGGGATTGCAGAAATATCTCGATACGCTCGGCTTCAATCTCGTGGGCTTCGGCTGCACCACCTGCATCGGCAATTCGGGTCCGCTGCCCGAGGAAATCTCCGAAGCGGTCAACAAGAATGACCTGGTGGCGGCCGCGGTGCTGTCCGGCAATCGCAACTTCGAAGGCCGCGTCAACGCCGACGTCCGCGCCAATTACCTGGCGTCGCCGCCGCTTGTTGTCGCCTACGCGATCGCCGGCTCGATGCAGATCGACATCGCCAAGACGCCGCTCGGCACCGACCAGAAGGGCCGCAAGGTCTATCTGCGCGATATCTGGCCGACCAGCAAAGAGATCGCCGCTGTGATGCGCAAGAGCATCAACAAACAGATGTTCACCAAAAAATACGGTGACGTCTTCAAAGGCGATGCCAACTGGCGCAAGATCGCCGTCAAGGGCGGCCTGACCTTCAAGTGGGACGATCGTTCCACCTATGTGCAGAATCCGCCTTATTTCGAAGACATGCCGAAGCGCAGCCAGCCTATCGAGGATATCGTTGACGGCCGCATTCTTGGCTTGTTCCTTGAACTCGATCACGACCGATCACATCTCGCCGGCGGGTTCAATCAAGGAAGACAGTCCGGCCGGCGAATATCTGCGCGACCATCAGGTGCGCCCGCGTGACTTCAACCAGTATGGCACGCGGCGCGGCAACCATCAGGTGATGATGCGCGGGACCTTCGCCAACATCCGCATCAAAAATCAGATGTTGCCGGGAGTGGAAGGCGGCTACACGATCCACTATCCGTCGAAAGAGCGGATGACGATGTACGACGCGGCGATGCGCTACAGGTCTGAACACGTGCCGCTGGTGGTGTTCGCCGGCAAGGAATATGGCACCGGCTCGTCGCGCGACTGGGCCGCCAAGGGTGCGATCCTGCTCGGCGTGCGCGCCGTGATCGCGCAATCGTTCGAGCGCATTCACCGCTCAAACCTGGTCGGTATGGGCGTAGTGCCGCTCGTCTTCGAGGAGGGCACCTCCTGGCAGACACTTGGCCTCAAGGGCGACGAGCAGGTTACGATCCGCGGGCTGCATGGCGATCTCAAGCCGCACCAGAAGCTCTACGCCGAGATCGTCGCCGCCGACGGCGGCCTCAAGCGCGTGCCGCTGATCTGCCGGATCGATACGGTGGACGAACTCGACTACTACAAGAACGGCGGCATTCTGCAGTATGTGCTGCGTCAGCTCGCGGCTTGATGGCCACCGGCTTTCGTATCGTGCATGCCCCAGCTTCGGCCTGCCTCACCGCGAATTGAGTGGCGAGTGAGGCCGGCACGCGGTATCAGTCGTTCGTCGCGTCACGATACCGTCACATGGGTTTGCACTTGGGCGGCCTCGGATTGGGCCTGCGCCTGGGTTGCGGGCCCGGGTTTTGGCTCTGGGGCCCGCGGGGTGGAGTTCTGAATGCTGCGTCGCCGCCTCGCGTCGGCATCTCTCATCGCCGGTATTCTGATCGCAAGCTCGAGCTTTGCCGGAGCCGCGCCGCGGGCGCTGCTCGAACTCTTTACCAGCCAAGGCTGCTCGTCCTGTCCGCCCGCCGATAAACTGCTTGGCGAGCTTGCCAAGGATCCCACACTCGTCGCGCTCAGCCTTCCGATCGACATCTGGGATTATCTGGGCTGGAGGGACACGCTGGCGCTGCCAGGACATACGGCGCGGCAGCGCGCCTATGCCGAGATTCGGGGCGACCGCCAAGTTTACACGCCGCAACTCGTGATCAATGGCAGCATGCACGTGGTGGGCAGCGATCGCGCTGCCGTCGAGCACGCCATCGCGGAGACGGATCGCAATCCCGATATCATGTCGCTCGCCGTGATGGCGTCGACCGCGAGCGGCGAATTGTCCGTTACGGTGAAACACGCACCCGGCAAGCAGGCCCACGGCGAGGTCTGGCTGTGCCCGCTGGCCCGCGCCGTTTCGGTCGTCGTCGGCCGCGGCGAGAACCGTGGTCACACGCTTATCTATCACAATGTTGTGCGGGCTTGGCGCAAGCTTGGCGATTTTAGCGGCGATGATGAGAGCTGGAGTGTGCCGCTCGCGAAGATCGAAAACGGCAAGATCGATGCCGCCGCCGTAATTGTGCAAGAGGGCACGCGCGAGAGGCCCGGCATTGTGCTCGGGGCCGCCTACACCACACTCGGACGCCAGGCGACTGAAGAGCCCCAAACCAGCAGCCGCCGCTAGTCTTTGCTCCACGAAGAGAGCCGGCGCACCGCCTCGGCGTTTGCTCGTCCACCCAAATTTTCGTCAGAAAAAAAGGCCGGCGTAACGCCGGCCAAGAATGGGGGATTGAACCGTACGCTTAGACTAGACTCTGGCCCGGTTCGTCCGCATTTCGGGGGGCTGGGGGGCTGAGGAATCCGAAACACGAGCCGAACCGGGCCGTGAGGCAACGGTTCTCTGTTTCACAGGTCAGCGCGGCGCGTGGTTGGCCGAATTAGGGCGCCATTATGATTCGCCTAACGAAGCCGTGATGCAACGCAGCCAAGTTGCCGCAGACCTCGGTGTTTATTGCTTGTTCCACGAGCATGCTGGAATTGGCAGAGTTTGCGGCATTCGGGCCTCTTGCGGCCGCCCAGGCAAGGCGCGATCATGACGCTTCCAAGACACCGCCAAGATGGCGAAATGAAACAGGAGGCGCCGCATGGACATCGGCGAAATTGACCCGAGCGCGATATGGGGCCCCCATCGCGCCGAACGCGATGGGACGCCCCGGCGCGCAGCTGAGTTTCGCGCGCCAGCGCCTGCAAGCAAGGTGACTTTCAGCCGCCCCGAACTTGACCGGATTCTCAGCCTTTATGGCCGTAAAGTCGCAGCCGGCGAGTGGCGCGATTACGCAATCGATTTTCTTAAAGACCGCGCGGTTTTTTCCGTTTTTCGCCATGCCTGCGAGGTCCCGATCTACCGCATCGAAAAAAATCCACGGCTGGAACGCCGCCAGGGCGCCTACAGCGTCATCACGGCGACGGGTCTTATTCTCCGCCGCGGCAAGGAGCTCGACCGCGTGCTCGGCGCGCTTGATCGTTCGGTGCGTCTGGTCGCGGTCTGACCGCTACGCTACGGGGGCACCGTATCGCCGCTGCCGAGCGGACGCTGCATCAACACCGTGTCGAGCCAGCGGCCGTGTTTAAATCCGACCGCGCGTAAAGTGCCGATATGGGCAAAACCGGCTCTGGCGTGCACTGCGATCGACGGAACCTGCGCCGAATCGCCGATCACCGCAATCATCTGCCGGAAGCCGCGCGTTTCCGACTCCGCGACAAGCCGCGTCAGCAACGCGGAACCGATTCCCTGGCGATGAAATTCCGGCGCCATGTAGATGGAGTCCTCGACGCTCCAGCGATACGCCAGCCGGGCGCGATATGTGCCCGCATAGGCGTAGCCTGCGATGGCTCCGCTGCGTTCGGCGACCAGATAGGGATAGCCGCCGGCTACCAGCGTCGCGTGCCGGCGCACCATTTCGGCTTCGTCAGGCGGCTCGATCTCGAAGGTCGCTGTGCCATGCTCAACGGCGAAGGCGTAGATGCGCGTGATCTCCGCTATATCGGCCGCGGTGGCTGGGCGGATCAGGACACCGCGTGGCGCCGTCGTCTCGTTCATGTCGCGAGATATCCCCTGCACGTTGGCTACTACTGCGGCGCGTGGAATTCTGCAAAGCTGGCCGCCTGATATGGCTTCGGCCCGGGCGCCGCAGCAGCGAGCCGGAAAGGCCATTCGTTAAATCCCGAGCAGAACGACAGGTCGCCGCAGCGCTCGCGTTATTTCGTCGTCGGCACCCTCGGTACCGCGCAAACCTTGGCCTGGGCGTCGAGCTATTATCTGCCGGCCATCCTCGCCGGCCCGATTGCCGCAGGCATCGGCGTGCCGTCGAGTTGGGTGTTCGGGGCATTTTCCGGAGCACTGCTGATCGCCGCTTTCGCCGGGCCTGCGGTCGGCCGTCTCATTGACCGGCACGGCGGGCGCGGCGTGCTGGTATTCTCGAACCTCGTGCTGGCCTGCGGCCTGGTCCTGCTCGCGGCGGCGCATGGCCTGGCGATGCTCTGCGTCGCCTGGGCCGTGCTTGGCGTCGGCATGGCAATGGGACTTTACGACGCCGGCTTTGCGGCGCTCACCGCGCTTTACGGCACCCGTGCACGCGGCCCCATTACGGGCATCACGCTGTTGGCAGGCTTTGCCTCGACCGTGAGCTGGCCGCTATCGACGTTCCTCAATGACACATTTGGCTGGCGCGAAACCGTGCTGGTCTGGGCGGCGCTCAATGTCGTCATTGGCCTGCCACTTAACCTGCTACTGCCGGTCCCCGCTCATATTGCCCATCCGGCAGCGCTCAACACGGGGCGCAAGATCGGCTGGAAGCCCTACAAAGAAATGTTTCTGCTCGCGTTCGTGTTCGCGGCGGCCTGGTTCGTGACCGGCGCGATGGCGGCGCATCTGCCGGAACTGCTTGAGCGCGCCGGGGCGACGCCGTTCGCGGCCATTGCGGCGGCGGCGCTGGTCGGCCCGGCGCAGGTCGCGGCGCGCCTTGTCGAGTTTCTGCTGCTGCGCCGCGGCCATCCGCTGGTCTCGGCTCGGTTCGCCGCGGCGCTGCATCCGATCGGTGCCGCCGTGCTGGTGCTGGTCGGGCCGCCGGCGGCGACGGCGTTTGCAGTTCTCTACGGGGCCGGCAACGGCCTGCTGACCATCGCGCGCGGCACGGTGCCGCTCGCGGTGTTCGGCCCGGACGGCTACGGCGAGCGTACTGGGATTCTCGGCGCCCCGGCGCGGGCCGCGCAGGCGTTTGCCCCGCTTCTGTTCGGAGTCCTGCTCGACGCCATGGGTGTTTCAGTCGTTTACGTTTCAGCGGCGCTGTGCCTTGCGGCGCTGGCTGCGCTGTTTTGCCTGCAGGCCCGGCCGGAGCCGACCAGCGTCTGAGCCTCGACTGACCGGCGAACAAAAAACACCCCGGGCCGATCGGCCCGGGGTGCAAATGCTTGACCCTGCTACGACGTGGCGCTTAGCGGCGGTTGCCCATGAAGCGCAGCAGGAACAGGAACAGGTTGATGAAGTCGAGATAGAGCGACAGCGCGCCCATCACCGCCTTGCGGCCGGCGATGGTGCCGTCATCCATCGCGCTATACATCTCCTTGATGCGCTGCGTATCCCACGCCGTCAGTCCGGCGAAGATCAGCACGCCGATCGCCGAGATGGCGAACGCCAAGCCCTGGCTGCCGAGGAAGACGTTTACCAGCATCGCCAGGATCAGCCCGAACAGTCCCATGATCAGGAACGAGCCGATCGGCGAAAGATCGCGCTGCGTCGTGTAGCCGTACAAACTCAACGCGCCGAACGAGGCGGCCGAGATGAAGAACGTCCGGCTTATCGACGACATCGTGTATTGCAGGAATATCGACGACAGCATCAGTCCGAGCAGCCCGGCATAGACCATGAACAGCATCAGCGCCGTGCTGGGCTGCAGCCGGTTGATGCGGAAGCTCATGAAGAACACGAGCCCGAGCGTGCCGAACAGCAGGATAAGGCTCAGCGGACCGCTGAAGATGGTTTGGCCGAAACTGGTCAGGCCGGTGATATGCCCACCAGCCACCTGAATGGCATCGCCTCCGGCGGCCTGATAAGTCAGCCACGATACGACGCCGGTGAGGGCAACACCGCTCGCCATGTAATTGTAGACGCGGATCATGTAGGCGCGCAGACCCGCATCGATCGCGACCTGGTCCGTGCCGAAGCCGGTCCGGGCTGTGAGATTCCGATCGAAATCGGACATGTGAATACCTCTGGGTTGGCCCGGCATGCCGGGCTGGGCGTCCGGCGGCGGAGCGCCGGAGACGCGGCAGGAATTTAGTGCGAATACCCTCTCTGCGCCAGATGTCTAGGTGCCGATTTTGGCCGCGTTACGAACCTTTCATGCGGCCGCTCGCCGCGCCTGGCGCCTAAAGATTCCTTAACACCTCCGCGGGCTTACGCCCGAGCGCCGCGAACGTGCCGGCAAGGCCGAGAACCAGTGTGACGAAAAGTGCGATCGCGGCTGCCTCGGCCGCCGGCGCCGCCACGAAGGCGAAGGAAAAGTCCATGAGCCGGGTCACGATCAGGGCGGCGGCGAGCGTGCCGATGGCGACCCCGACCACAACGGCGGCGAGGCCAACCAGGCTGTATTCGACCGCGTAAGCGGTCAGCAGCCACCCGCGCGTTGCGCCAAATGTCTTCAGCACGACGGCATCGTAGATGCGGAAGCGCTGGCTGGCGGCTAGTCCACCGCCGAGCACCAGAGCCGCCGCCAACAGCGTCACCGCGCTGGCGGCCCGCAGCGCCAGTACAAGATTGCCGATCAGGGTATCGAGGGTGTTGAGGGCGTCCTTGACGCCGATGGCAGTGACCGTCGGGAACGCGCTGGCGAGCGCCTTGACGGTCGCCGCCTCTTCGGCGGGTGTGCCGCCATCCGCGAACGTCAGCGTCGCGATGTCGCTGTGCGGCGCGCCGGCAAACGCGCCCGGCGAAAACACGAGAACGAAATTGATGCCGAGATTTTCCCAATCGACGGCGCGCAGGTTTGCAATGCGCGCCGTGATGTTGCGGCCGAGCACATTGACGGTGATCGTCTCGCCGACTTTCAGGTCAAGGTCGTGTGCGGTCTTGCTCTCGAGCGAGACCAGCGGCTCGCCGGAATAATTTGCGCTCCACCATTGGCCGGCAACGATGCGCGAGCCGGCAGGCACAGTGGTCGCGAAAGTGATGCCGCGATCGCCGCGCAGCACCCAGCGCGAGCCCGAGCCGGGCTTGAGATCATCGGCCTTGATGCCGTTGGCCGAAATGATGCGCCCGCGAAGCATCGGTACGCGTTCGAGCTTGGCGTCCGGCGCCTGCGTGTGCATGAACGCGTCGAAACGTGCGGCGTCTGCGGCCGGAATGTCGAGAAAGAAGAACGAGGGCGCCTTGGCGGGCAGGCCGGCAGTGAATTCGCGATGCAGATTGCCGTCGATCTCGACCACGGTGATGAGCAGCGCGAGACCCAGCCCGAACGAAACCATGACGGTCGGCGTGAGAGCTCCAGGCCGATGGATATTGGCGATCGCGAGCCGCAACGTGGTCGAGCGCAACCGCGGCAGGCGGCGCGTGATCGCCATCGCCAGCAGCGCCGCCGTCCGCAATACCAGTAAAACGACGGCCGCTGACGCAATGAAGATCGCCGCGATGCGATGCTGCGACGTTGTGAGAACCGCAAGTGCCGCAAAGGCGGCAATGACCGCGGCGGTGGCAATCACATAGCGCGGGCGCGGCCATGACCGCTCGGTGGCGATCTGGTCGCGAAACAGCATCGACACCGAGATGTCGTGAGCGCGCCCCAGCGGCCATAGCGCAAACGCAAGCGCCGTCAGCAGCCCGTAACCGAACGATAGCGCCAGCACCGCCGAATGCAATGACGGCTCGACCGGCAGCGGCATGATCGTCTTCAGCCACGAAGCGATGGCGAAAGGCAGCGCCGCGCCAAGCACCGCACCGATGGCGGCGGCAAATGCCGCGACCAGCACAATCTCGGTGCAATAGATGGCGAACACCGTACCGCCGCTGGCGCCGAGCGCCTTCATGGTTCCGATCGCGTCGCGTTTGCGATTGAGATGGGCGGCGACCGCATTGGCGACGCCGACGCCGCCAACCAGCAGCGTCGCCAGCGCGACCAGCGTAAGAAATTCGGTGACGCGTTCGACACTGCGTTCGAGCTGCGGCGTGGCTTTGGCACGCGTGCGGACCTCCCAGCCGGCATCGGGGAATTGCGCCTGCGCCTGTTCGTCGAGGGCTGCGACGGCGCCGTCGCTCGTGCCGGGCGGCAGCCGCAGCCGGTATTGCCAACGCACCAGGCTGCCGGGCTGGATGAGGCCGCTTGCTCGCAGCGCGGCGTCACTCACCAGCACGCGCGGCCCGAAGCCGATGCCGCCGGACAGCTTGTCGGGCTCGGTGACCAGCACGGCGCGCAACTCGATAGTCGCGGCTCCGATGGTGACGCGATCGCCGGTTTTCAGATTGAGCCGCGCCAGCAGCGCCGGATCGGCGGCCGCGCCGAACGCGCCGTTCTTCTCGGCGAACAGTGCCGGCAGCGCCAGGCTGGGATCGGTTACGACCGACCCGAACAGCGGATAGGCGCCGTCGACCGCCTTGAGTTCGACCAGCGTCGTCTGGCCGCTGGCTGTGCGCGCCATGGCGCGCAAGGTGGCTGCAGCCGACGCGGTGCCGTGCGCATTGAGGAATGCGCGCTCGGCGTCGCTCGCCTGCCGCTGGATCAGCGAGAACGCGAGATCGCCGCCGAGTGTCGTTTGCCCCGCATTGGCGATGCCGTCGGAAAGATTCGCCGCGACCGAGCCGACCCCCGCGATCGCCGCCACGCCGAGCGCTATGCAGGCGATGAAAACCGCAAAGCCGCGCATGCCGCCACGCAGATCGCGCCAGGCAAAACGCAGCGCGGCCAAGCGGCTCGGACGTGATGCAAGTGCCGGAGCCAACATCAGACGGCCTTTGGAGCAAAACGCGCCATCAAAAAATGCACCGGCGCAAATGCGATCAGCGGCAATCCGGCGATCAATGCGGTAAGCCAGGCATAAGCCGGCACCCACGTCTGGGCGGCGTGGTCATTCGGTCCCCATACGTAGTTGATGTTGACCGGCGTCAGCCCGGGATTTGGCATCGGCGGCGGCATGAAAAAGAAACAGATCAGCAGTAACGCCCAGGCAACTACCGTCCACGACCAGAACCCACGCCGGTCATAACCCAGCCGCCAGACCAGATAGAGCAGCAGGAGCGGCAGCCAGCCGTGAAACAGCGACAACAGACGCAGCCACAGCGGAAACGCCGGATCGAACATGTAGTCCGTCATGCCGACGAGGTTGAAGCCGGCGAGACGTGACAGGAAATCCGCAAGCCACACCGCCTGCGGCACCAGAATGCCGACGCAGCACATGGAGATCAGCAGGGGGCTCTCGAGCCACACTCCAGCAAAGGTGAGAAAGAGTGCCACGTCGCAGAAATAAAGAAAATTGGTCGGTCCGTAGTTGTACCAGTAGGCCGGTACGTGCACCGCCATGTAGGCGGTGAAGATCACCTTGAGCGCCAGCGGAATGTGCGAGACGGCCTTCGTCATGATCCACCGGCCGCGCCGAGGCGGCTCGCGATCTGCCCGGAATGCATGTGTAGCACCCGATCGCAGCGCGCGGCGAGGTCGGTATCGTGGGTGACCAGCACGAGCGTCGTGCCGCGCTCGCGATGGCCGCGAAACAACAGCTCGATGATCTCGCGTCCTGTCGCCTCGTCGAGGTTGCCGGTCGGTTCGTCGGCGACGACGATCGCCGGGTTTGGCGCCAGCGCTCGGGCGATGGCGACGCGTTGCTGTTCGCCGCCCGACAATTCCGCCGGATAGTGATTGAGTTGGGCCGCGAGCCCGACGGCGGCAAGTTCGCTCCCGGCGCGCGCGTGAGCATCGCGGACGCCGGCGAGTTCGAGCGGCACCGTGACGTTTTCCAGCGCCGTCATGGTCGGAATCAGGTGGAACGCCTGAAACACGATGCCCACATGAGTGCCGCGAAAGCGCGCCAGGCCGTCCTCGTCGAGGTTGCCCAGATCCTGCCCGGCGACGATCACTGAGCCGGCGTCCGGCCGCTCCAGCCCGGTCATCACCATAAGCAGCGTCGACTTGCCCGACCCCGACGGTCCAAGCAGCGCCACCGCTTCGCCGTTTGCTATATGCAGTCCAATATCGTGCAGGATGTGGACGCGGGCGGCGCCGCGGCCGAGCGCAAGGTTGACGCCGTGCAGCGCGACAGCGTCGCCGGCGAGGGAAGGCCCGGATATGTCGTTCATGATTTGGCGCGGCCCAATAAATTCACGGTCAATCGTCTCACCACCAAAGCGCGCCCGATCATATGGGTGGCGGGACGTGGCCCGCCAGATCGCAATTGTGGCGGTGTTGAGCACGAGCCTCGGCACGGCCGCACTTGCACAGCCGGCCGGCGTGCCATCGCCGGTGAAGGTCGTGGCGCTTGGCGATTCACTTACTGCCGGATATGGCCTTTCCAACAAGGATGGTTTCGTGCCGCGGTTGCAGGCGGCGCTGACCTCCAAGGGCATTGCGGCCGAGGTCGTCAACGCCGGCGTCTCCGGCGATACTTCGTCCGATGGGCTCGCCCGGCTCGACTGGTCGGTGCCGCAGGGCACCGCGGCCGTCATTGTCGAACTCGGCGCCAATGACATGCTGCGCGGCATCAAGCCGCAGATCACGCGCGATGCGCTCGATGCCATTCTGAAACGCCTTAATGAGCGTCACATCGCTGTCTTATTGTGCGGGATGCGCGCCGCGCCCAATCTCGGCGCCGATTATGGCAAGGTATTTGAGACCATCTATCCCGACCTCGCCGCAAAATATGGCGCGCTGCTTTATCCGTTCTTTCTCGATGGAGTCGCCGGCAATCTGAAACTCACACAGCCCGACGGTATGCATCCCAATCCGTCGGGTGTTGGCGTCATTGTCGAGCGCATTTTGCCCAAAGTGGAGGAACTGGTTGCGCGGGCCCGAGCGCTGCCGCCGTCGTGAGGGTTGCGCAGCGCGCGCGATGACCCCATTGTGAAGTCCTGCGATTCGCCGTTCGTCCAAGTTGGCGCTTTTGTAATCAAATTGTCATGCCCCGCTTGTTCACCGGTCTTGAAATCCCTTCAGTCGTAGCCCAATCGCTATCGATCATGCGCGGCGGTTTGCCCGGCGCGCGTTGGATCGATCCTGAAAATTATCACATCACCCTGCGCTTCATCGGCGACGTCGACGATGCTCTGGCGCGCGACATCGCCGGCTTGCTCGATCGGGTGCAGCGCGACGCCTTCGAAATTCAGCTCGACGGCCTCACGTCGTTCGGCGGGCGAAAGCCGCGTGCGCTGGTCGCCCCCGTCAAGCCGGTGCCGCAGCTCATGGAATTGCAGGCCGAGCAGGAGCGGCTGTTGCAGCGGATGGGGCTCGATCCGGAAGGCCGCAAATATACGCCGCACGTCACGCTGGCGCGGCTACGCGACACATCGAGCCATCAGGTCGCCGAATATCTGGCTGCGCGCGGCCATTACCGCTCGATGTCGTTCCACGTGTCGCGCTTCGTGCTGTTTTCCTCGCGCTCTTCGGTCGGCGGCGGTCCTTATGTGATCGAGGCCGATTATCCGCTTGAAGGCAGCCATTCAGGCGTCGACGACGAATGGGCACACGAAGCCGAGCACGGCTGGCGCTGAGGCGGGAGAAAGAAAGCGGAATCTTCGTAGTGATTCCGCCTTCTCTATTTGTTTGCTCCGTCCCTTTTGAACCTTAAGCGCGCAGCATGCGCGATTGCAGCTCCAGCATCGCGCTTGCCAGGCCGTGGCCATCGGTCACCCACTCGCGCATCAAAGACAGCGGCGTTGGCCGTGACGATTCCACTTCGCCGATCACGCTGCCGAAATCGAACGACAATTCGGCGTCGAATTTGCGCGCAAGCTGCTGCATGCGCACATTCTCGGCGAGGCACGCCATGTGCAGCAGCCGAAAGCCGCGGTTGCGCGCCGTCAGCAATGTGCGTGACAATAGCGCCGAGCCGACGCCGTGACTCTGCCAGGGCTTTTCCACGCTCAGTGCCGCCTCGGCCTGGCGTGGTGCACCTGCCCCGATCGGCCGCAGTTCGGCCGCACCGCGCAGCGCCCCGTCGATGAAGCAGCCGTGCATGATGGCATCGAGCGTCAGTGCGCGATCGGCGTAATTGGCAACGTAAGCGTCGGAAACCGCGCCGCCGAACCGGCTGCGCCGGCTTGGCAGATCGAGACGAAGCAGATGCTCGCGGTATTGATCGGTCTCGCCGATCCACAATTTGCGGATCACGGCGCCTTCGGGAAGAACTTCCAGCATTCCAAGGTCTCCTGACGTTGTCGTCGCGTGAGACCCTCCTCGTCGCGTCCTCCCAGACGAAATCGCCGGCAACGGCCGGCGCATCGAATCAAACCATCATGTTGGTGTGGCATTTATATATGGCAAGCCGAAGAATTAGGCGGCATACGCTCATTCCGGGTCTGCATGGCTTCCCAAATTTGACCATTGTTCATCAACGAAGGCTTGCGCATCGCTTCATAACGCCGCTATGCGTTCATCGCCTGCTATCTTTGATCCACAAACGTTAACCGCAACGACTCCTTCCCGAATGGCGAATTCCGTCGCAGCGCAATACGAGGCCGGCGTCGCCGCGCAACTGGTCGAGCGCGACGACGCGCAGATTGAGGTCGTCGAATGCCTGGCGCGTCTCGAAGCGCGCATTTTGGAGCAGCGCCTCGCGCGCAAATCTTCGGCGCTCGGCTGGTTGTTTGCCAAAAGCGTGAGTACGCTGCCGCCGATCAAGGGGCTTTACATCCACGGCGACGTCGGCCGCGGCAAGACCATGCTGATGGATCTGTTTTTTCAGGCGAGCCCGGTGGCGCGCAAGCGCCGGGCGCATTTTCACGAATTCATGCTCGACGTGCACGAGCGCGTCTACGCGTTGCGTCAACAGATGAAGCTCGGCGAGCACGCCGGCGAGGATCCGATCCGGCTCGTGGCGGCACAGCTCATGCACGAGGCCTGGCTTCTCTGCTTCGACGAATTTCACGTCACCGACATTGCGGACGCAATGATTCTCGGCCGCCTGTTCGCGGTGATGTTTGAGCGCGGCGTGGTCGTGGTTGCTACCTCGAACGTGCCGCCCGAGGATCTCTACAAGGACGGACTCAACCGCGCCTTGTTCGTGCCGTTCATCCGCATGCTGGAACAGCACATGGATGTGGTGCGGCTCGACGCCCGCATCGATTTTCGTCTGGAAAAGCTCGCCGGCATGCCTGTGTGGTACGTTCCGGCCGATGCCGAAGCGGACGCCGCACTTGACGATGCATGGCGGCGGCTCACCGGCGGACAGCGTGGCGCCGCTCAGCACCTCCCGCTCAGGGGCCGCAGCGTGCATGTGCCGCGCGCCGCGCGCGGCGTGGCGCGCTTTTCATTTCACGATCTGTGCGAGCAACCGCTCGCCGCAGCCGATTATTTGCGCATCGCGCACGAGTACCACACGGTCATTCTCGACCATATTCCGGTGATGAATTTCGACACGCGCAATGCCGCCAAGCGGTTCATCATCCTCATCGACACGCTTTACGACATGAACGTGAAGCTGATCGCCTCGGCTGCCGCCGAACCGGAGGCGCTTTATTCCGCCGAACAGGGCTTTGAGGCCCAGGAATTCAAACGCACCGCTTCGCGTCTCATCGAGATGCGATCCGAAGCCTACCTGGCCCGGCCACACGGCGCCGCCCATTCGCTTGGCACGGGCTCGTCGGCCGGTATCGTCGAGACCTGACGGGCCCCATCCGCAGTTTTCCGGACTACGGTGCGGCATGCCCAGGTGCGCTTGAACGGGCCTGCCGAAAGGTCTAAGCACCGCCACAGTCCTTTCCTCCTTTGTCCCATCAAGGAAAATTGTCGCATGGCGCGAAGCAAGATTGCACTTATCGGTGCGGGTCAGATCGGCGGGACGCTGGCGCTGTTGATCGGTCTGAAAGAGCTTGGCGACGTCGTTCTGTTCGACGTCATGGAGGGGGTACCGCAGGGCAAGTCGCTCGATCTTGTCCAAGCCTCGCCGGTCGAGGGTTTTGACGCCCGCATGGTCGGCGCCAATTCCTACGAGGCAATCGAGGGCGCGTCGGTTTGCATCGTCACCGCGGGCGTGGCCCGCAAGCCCGGCATGAGCCGCGACGATCTGCTGAGCATCAATTTGAAGGTAATGGAGCAGGTCGGCGCCGGCATCAAGAAATACGCGCCCAACGCCTTCATCATCTGCATCACCAATCCGCTCGATGCCATGGTGTGGGCGCTGCAGAAATGCTGCGGCCTGCCCAAGCACATGGTGGTCGGCATGGCGGGCGTGCTCGACTCCGCTCGCTTCCGCTATTTCCTCGCCGACGAGTTCAACGTGTCGGTCGAGGACGTCACCGCCTTCGTGCTTGGCGGCCACGGCGACACCATGGTGCCGCTGGTGCGCTATTCGGCGGTCGCCGGTATTCCGCTGCCCGATCTGGTGAAGATGGGCTGGACCAGCGCGGCGCGCATCGACGAGATCGTCGACCGCACCCGCAACGGCGGCGGCGAGATCGTCAGCCTGCTCAAGACCGGCTCGGCCTTCTACGCGCCGGCCGCGTCGGCCATCTCGATGGCCGAGAGCTATCTGCGCGACAAGAAGCGCGTGCTGCCGGCCGCAGCCTGGCTCAACGGCGAATACGGCATCAAGGACCTCTATGTCGGCGTGCCGATTGTCATCGGCGCGAAAGGCGTTGAGCGTATCGTCGAGATCGAGCTCAACAGCGCCGAGCGTGGCATGTTCGAGAAATCGGCACAGTCCGTGCAGGGGCTGGTCGACGCCTGCAAGAAGATCGCCCCGGATCTGGGGAAGTAACTAAATCCGTCACCCTGAGCTGGCCGCGCCAGGCGCGGCCCTCGATGGGCGACAGCCCGGGCGCCTCGGCTGCATCCTTCGAGGCTCGCTCCGCTCGCACCTCAGGATGACGGACCAAACGGTCGAGCTCTTCTCATGAACATCCACGAATATCAGGCCAAGGCGGTGCTACGCGAATTCGGCGTCCCGGTGCCGCGCGGCATTGCGGTGTTTTCGGTCGAGGAGGCCGAGAAGGCCGCCAAGGAGCTTGGCGGCCCCGTCTGGGTGGTGAAGGCGCAGATTCACGCCGGCGGCCGCGGCAAGGCCGGCGGCGTCAAGGTGGTCAAATCGGTCGACGACGTGAAGCGCGAAGCGGCGCGGCTGCTCGGCTCGACCTTGGTGACGCATCAGACCGGCCCGCACGGCAAGCAGGTGCGCCGGCTCTACGTCGAGGAAGGCTCCGCCATCGACCGTGAATATTATCTGTCGGCGCTGGTCGATCGCGCCACCTCGCGCGTCGCGTTCGTCGCCTCGACCGAGGGCGGCATGGAGATCGAAGAGGTCGCGCACAAAAGCCCGGAAAAGATCCTGAGTTTCTCCGTCGATCCGGCGACCGGCTTCATGCCGTTCCACTCGCGCCGTGTCGCGCAGGCTCTGGGGCTCAACCGCGAACTCGCCAAGCAAGCCGAAAGCGTGCTGCCGAAACTCTACGCGGCATTTCTCGCCAAGGACATGAGCCTCCTTGAGATCAATCCGCTGGTGGTCACCAAGTCCGGTCAGCTGATCTGCCTCGACGCAAAGATCGGCTTCGACGACAACGCGCTCTATCGTCATCCCGATATCGTGGCTTTGCGCGACCTTCACGAAGAAGACGAGAAGGAGATCGAGGCGTCGAAATACGAGCTCAACTACGTCGCGCTCGACGGCACCATCGGCTGCATGGTCAATGGTGCCGGCCTCGCCATGGCGACCATGGACATCATCAAGCTCTATGGCATGGCGCCGGCGAACTTTCTCGACGTCGGCGGCAGCGCCACCAAAGACAAGGTCGCCGCCGCCTTCAAGATCATCACGTCGGACCCCAACGTCAAAGGCATCCTCGTCAATATCTTCGGCGGCATCATGAAATGCGATGTCATCGCCGAGGGCGTAGTCGCCGCGGTACGGGACGTCGGCTTAAGGGTGCCGCTGGTGGTTCGCCTCGAAGGCACCAATGTCGAACTCGGCAAGGAAATCATCGCCAGGTCGAATCTCAACGTGACCTCCGGCGACGATCTCGACGACGCGGCGCAGAAGATCGTCAAAGCGGTAAAAGAGGCGGCCTGATGCCCATCCTCATTGATAAAAACACCAAGGTCATCTGCCAGGGTTTTACCGGAAAGAACGGCACGTTCCATTCCGAGCAGGCGATCGCATACGGCACCAAGATGGTTGGCGGCACGTCGCCGGGCAAAGGCGGCTCCACGCATCTCGGCCTGCCGGTATTCGACACGGTTGCCGAAGCGAAGGAAAAAACCGGCTGCGACGCGAGCGTGATCTACGTGCCGCCGCCGGGTGCTGCGGATGCGATCTGCGAGGCGATCGATGCCGAGGTCCCGCTCATCGTCTGCATCACCGAGGGCATCCCGGTGGCCGACATGGTCAAGGTCAAGCGCGCGCTGTCCGGTTCCAAATCGCGCCTGATCGGACCGAACTGCCCCGGCGTCATGACCGCCGGCGCGTGCAAGATCGGCATCATGCCGGGAAACATCTTCCGGCCCGGCAAGGTCGGCATCGTGTCGCGCTCCGGTACCCTGACCTATGAGGCGGTGTTCCAGACCACGCAGGAAGGCCTCGGCCAGACCACCGCGGTCGGTATCGGCGGCGATCCGGTGAAGGGCACCGACTTCATCGAGGTGCTGGAGATGCTGCTCGCCGACAAGGCGACCGAGGCCATTGTCATGATTGGTGAGATCGGCGGCGCCTCGGAGGAGGATGCCGCGCAATTCCTCAAGGACGAGGCCAAGCGCGGCCGCAAGAAGCCGATGGTCGGCTTCATCGCCGGCCGCACCGCGCCGCCCGGCCGCCGCATGGGGCATGCCGGCGCCATCATCGCCGGCGGCAAAGGCGGCGCCGAATCCAAGATCGCCGCCATGGAGGCGGCCGGCATCAGGGTTTCGCCGTCACCGGCCCGCTTGGGGAAAACCCTTACGGAGGTTTGGAAGGGCTGATCGACGCGTTCTGTCTTTTAGCTGCCGCATCCAGTCCCTACATACAGTACAAAGAGAGGCCCCTGCGCCGGGCCGGGCCGATTTGGGTTTTGCAAACGCGTTGGTCAGGATTTCCTGGTTATCTGTCGTCGTGCTTCGCCGTACCCCTTGAAGCACGCCTGTCGGCCTAATTTGCGCAAGGAATGCCAATGTCACGTCAGGATGCGAACGCAGCTTTTGCGGTCAGTTCCTTTCTCTACGGCGGTAACGCCACCTATATCGACGATCTTTACGCGCGCTACGAGGCCGATCCGCAGGCGGTCGATGCACAGTGGCAGGCGTTCTTCGCCGGCCTGAAAGACGCTCCCCGCGACATCGCAGAGAATGCCCACGGCCCGTCCTGGCAACGTGCCGGGTGGCCGCCGCTGCCGCGCGGCGAACTTATCGGCGCGCTCGATGGCGATTGGGCCGAAACCAGCAAGGCGGTCGGCGCCAAGATCAAGGAGCAGGCGCAGACGCGCGGCGTCGACCTGTCCTCCCCAGAGGTCGAGCGCGCAACGCGCGATTCCATCCGGGCCCTGATGCTTATTCGTGCCTACCGGGCCCGCGGTCATTTCTACGCCAAGCTCGATCCGCTCGGCCTCGAGCCGCCGAAGAGCGAGGAAGAGCTTGAGCCCCGCTCGTACGGCTTCAGCGAGGCCGATCTCGACCGGCAGATCTTCCTCGACAAGGTTCTGGGGCTCGAATTCGGCTCGGTGCGCCAGATCATCGCCATCCTGCGCCGCACATACTGCCAGACGCTCGGCGTCGAGTTTCTGCACCTTTCGGACGGCACCCAGAAGCGGTGGATCCAGGAGCGCATCGAGGGGCCCGACAAGGAAATCACCTTCACCCGCGAGGGCAAGCGCGCCATCCTCAACAAGCTGGTCGAGGCTGAGGGCTTCGAGAAATTCTGCGATCTGAAATTCACCGGCACCAAGCGCTTCGGGCTCGACGGTGGCGAATTGATGATTCCCGCGCTGGAGCAGATCATCAAACGCGGCGGCGCGCTCGGCGTCAGTGAAATCGTCATCGGCATGCCGCATCGCGGCCGGCTCAACGTGCTGGCGCAGGTCATGGCCAAGCCGCACCGCGCCATCTTCCACGAATTCAAGGGCGGATCGTCGTTGCCCAACGAGATCGAGGGATCGGGCGACGTCAAATACCATCTCGGCGCGTCGTCGGACCGCGAGTTCGACAGCAACAAGGTACACTTGTCGCTCACCGCCAACCCGTCGCATCTGGAAATCGTCGACCCGGTCGTGCTCGGCAAGGTGCGCGCCAAACAAGATCAGCACGGCGCGACGCCTGAAGACCGCACCATGGTGATGCCGCTTCTGATTCACGGCGACGCGTCGTTCGCCGGTCAGGGCGTCATCGCGGAATGCTTCGGCCTTTCCGGCCTGCGCGGCCACCGCACCGGCGGCTCGGTGCATTTCATCGTCAACAATCAGATCGGCTTTACCACCAATCCGCGTTATTCGCGCTCGTCGCCGTATCCGTCCGACGTCGCCAAGATGATCGAAGCGCCGATCTTCCACGTCAACGGCGACGATCCGGAAGCAGTCGTTTTCGCCGCCAAGATCGCGACCGAGTTCCGGCAGAAATTCCAGAAGCCGGTCGTCATCGACATGTTCTGCTATCGCCGCCACGGCCACAACGAGGGCGACGAGCCGTCATTCACGCAGCCGCTGATGTACAAGGCGATCGCGGCGCACCCGACCACGCTCGAAATCTACGGCGAGAAGCTCACGGAGGAAGGCGTCGTTACCGGCGGTGAGTTCGAGCAGATGAAGGCCGACTGGCGCGCCAAGCTCGATACCGAACTTGAGTCGGCGCAGAGCTACCGCGCCAACAAGGCCGATTGGCTCGATGGGCGCTGGACCGGCTTCAAGAGCGTGCACGACGCCGACGATCCGCGCCGCGGCCATACCGGCGTTGATCTGGCGACGCTGAAAACCATCGGCGAGAAGATCACCACGCTGCCAGCGGGCTTCCACCTGCACAAGACGCTCGGCCGGTTCATGGATAACCGGCGCAAATCGATCGAGACCGGCGCGGGCATCGATTGGGCGACCGGTGAGGCGCTCGCCTTCTGCTCGCTGCTGCTCGAAGGCCATCGGGTGCGGCTGTCCGGCCAGGATTCGGAGCGCGGCACATTCTCGCAGCGGCACTCGGTGCTGACCGATCAGGAAACCGAGGAGCGCTACACGCCGTTTAACAATCTGGGCGACGGCCAGGCGCGCTACGAGGTCATCAATTCGATGTTGTCCGAAGAGGCCGTGCTCGGTTTCGAATACGGCTATTCGCTGGCCGAGCCGAGCGCACTGACGCTGTGGGAAGCGCAGTTTGGCGACTTCGCCAACGGCGCGCAGGTGCTGTTCGACCAGTTCATTTCCTCGGGCGAGCGCAAGTGGCTGCGCATGTCGGGCCTCGTCTGCCTGTTGCCGCACGGCTACGAGGGACAGGGGCCTGAGCATTCCTCGGCGCGGCTCGAGCGCTATTTGCAGATGTGCGCCGAAGACAACATGCAGGTGGCGAACTGCACGACGCCGGCGAACTATTTCCACATCCTGCGCCGTCAGCTCAATCGCGACTTCCGCAAGCCGCTGATCCTGATGACGCCGAAATCGTTGCTGCGCCATCGCCGCGCGGTGTCCCGGCTCGACGAGATGGGACCGGCCACGACGTTCCATCGCCTGTTGTGGGACGACGCCCAGATGCTGCCGGGCGAAAAGATCAAGCTTGTGCCCGACGACAGGATTCGTCGTGTCGTGCTCTGCACCGGCAAGGTCTATTACGATCTCTACGAGGAGCGCGAGAAGCGCGGCATCGACGATATCTATCTGCTGCGCATCGAACAGCTCTATCCGTTTCCAACGAAGGCGCTGATGGCGGAACTGTCGCGCTTCAAGAGTGCCGAGATGGTGTGGTGCCAGGAAGAGCCGCGCAACATGGGCGCGTGGGTGTTCGTCGACATTTTCCTGCAATGGGTGCTCAACCAGATCGAGGCGAAGTACCGGCGCGCCCGCTATACCGGTCGCCCGGCCTCTGCATCGACCGCCGTCGGCCAGATGTCGCTGCATCTGGCGCAGCTCAAGCAGTTTTTGGACGACGCGTTGAAGTAATTGCTGCGTCGTCGTCGGGCCCGGCCTTGTCGCTGGGCATCCACGTCTTGACGGCGTGAGCGAACTGAAAGCCGTGGATGGCCGGCAACCAGCCCGTCCATGACGAAGAGGATATCATGGCTGAAATCCGCGTTCCGACCCTTGGCGAATCGGTCACCGAAGCCACCATCGGCAAGTGGTTCAAGAAACCGGGCGAGGCGGTCGCGGTTGACGAGCCGCTGGTCGAGCTCGAGACCGACAAGGTGACGATCGAAGTGCCGGCGCCTGCCGCCGGCGTGCTCGGCGACATCGCCGCAAAGGACGGCGACACGGTCGCGGTTGGCGCGCTGCTTGGCCAGATCAAGGAAGGCGCTGGCGCTCCGCCCGCGGCCAAGGCCGAACGTAAGGCTGAGCCGCCGAAAACGGCCCCTGCGGCTTCGCAACCGGCCTCCGCCAAACCGGTGGCCTCCAAGGCGCCGCCCGCTGATACGCCGCTCGCCCCCTCGGTCCGCAAGCTTGCGGCCAAGTCCGGCATGGACGCGACAGCGGTGCCGGGCAGCGGCAAGGACGGCCGCGTCACCAAGGGTGACATGATGGCAGCCATCGAGCGCGCCGCCGCGCAGCCGATGCCGGTTGCCGCTCCCGCCGCCGCCGTGCAGGTCCGCGCCCCGACGCCGGCCGACGATGCCGCGCGAGAGGAGCGCGTGCGCATGACGCGGCTCCGGCAGACTATCGCGCGCCGGCTCAAGGACGCGCAGAACACCGCCGCGATGCTCACGACCTTCAACGAGGTCGACATGAGCCACGTCATGGCGCTGCGCACGCAGTACCGCGATCTGTTCGAGAAGAAGCACGGCGTGAAGCTCGGCTTCATGGGCTTCTTCGTGCGCGCCTGCGTCCAGGCGCTCAAGGAGGTTCCGGCCGTCAATGCAGAGATCGACGGCGCCGATATCATCTACAAGAACTACTACCATCTCGGCATCGCGGTCGGCACCGAACGCGGGCTGGTGGTGCCGGTGGTGCGCGACTGCGATCACAAATCGCTTGCCGAGATCGAGAAGAGCATCGCCGAATTCGGCCGCCGCGCCCGCGACGGCTCACTCACCATCGAGGAGATGCAGGGCGGCACCTTCACGATCACCAACGGCGGCATCTATGGTTCGCTGATGTCGACGCCGATCCTCAACGCGCCACAGTCTGGGATCCTGGGCATGCACAAGATCCAGGAGCGGCCGATGGTGGTCGGCGGCAAGATCGAGGTGCGGCCGATGATGTATCTTGCGCTGTCCTACGATCACCGCATCGTCGACGGCCGAGAGGCGGTGACCTTCCTGGTGCGCGTCAAGGAATGCCTCGAGGAGCCGGCAAGGCTGGTGCTGGATTTGTAGCTGTTCCGCGGGTCAGGCTGCTGTTATGGCTGGCTTAAGGACGATCGCTTCATGTCAATGATCGGTAATGTCGATGCGGCAAAGATATACATGTACCCGAACGATCATCCGCCTCCGCATTTCCACATTCTGTTCGCTGAGTATCGTGCGGTGATTGACATTCAGACGATGAAATTGACCAGAGGCGATTTGCCAAAAACAAAGCTTAGAGCGATTATGAAATGGGCAAAGCCGCGCCGAGCGGGGCTTCTTGAGGCGTGGAATCTGACGCAGCAGTATTTCGTTCCCGAGGAAATCCCATGAAGAAACTTCCTCGAATTGTCTCTGCCGAACCCGTGATTCATGGCGTTCTCAAGCTTGTCTTTAACGACGGTTACGAAGGCGTGGTTGACATCAGGCCGCTCATCGCCAGGGGGCAAATTTTTTCTTGGCTCCAAAAAGAACGAAATTTCCGCAAACTAAAGATAGAGGAATACGGTCATCATGTTTTCTGGACTAATGACAAGGGCGAGGAGATTGACCTGGGTGCGGACTCGTTGAGGCGCGATGCCGAGAAGCAGGCCGAGCTGCACCGGCTGATCGCAATCTGATTTGAGTGAAGGCTATGCCCTACGATCTCATCGTCATCGGTACCGGACCCGGCGGCTACGTGTGCGCCGTTCGCGCGGCGCAACTGGGGCTGAAGACCGCGGTGGTGGAGAAGCGCGCCACGTTCGGTGGTACGTGTCTCAACGTCGGCTGCATCCCCTCGAAGGCGATGCTGCATGCCTCGGAGCTGTATGAGGAGGCCGGACACAGCTTCGCCCAGATGGGCATCAAGGTCGGCACGCCGACTGTCGATCTGCAAGCGCTGCTCAAATACAAGGACGGTAACGTCGAGAGCAACGTCAAGGGCGTCGATTTTCTGTTCAAGAAAAACAAGATCGAGGCCTTTCATGGCTCGGGCCGCATCGCCGCGCCCGGCAAGGTCGAGGTCAAGGCCGCCGATGGCAAGACGCAGACCCTGGAAACCAAGAACATTGTCATCGCCACCGGCTCCGACGTGGCGCGGCTCAACGGCATCGAGATCGACGAAAAGCGCGTCGTGTCCTCGACTGGCGCGCTCGATCTCGGAAAGGTGCCGCAGAAGCTGCTCGTGGTCGGCGCCGGCATCATCGGCATGGAGCTTGGCTCGGTGTGGCGGCGGCTCGGCGCCGAGGTCACGGTGGTCGAATTTCTCGATCACATCCTGCCCGGACTCGACAGCGAGATCGCGCGGCAGTTCCAGCGTATCCAGCAGCGGCAGGGCATAAAGTTCAAGCTGTCGTCCAAGGTCACCGGCGTCGACACGTCGGGCAAGACGCTGAAGGTGAAGGTCGAGCCGGTCGAGGGCGGCGGCGCCGAGACAATCGAAGCCGACGTCGTCCTGGTTGCGATCGGCCGCGTGCCGTACACCGAGGGGCTCGGCCTCGAAGCGGCCGGCGTCAAAAAGGACAATCGCGGCCGCGTCGTCGTCGACCCGCATTACGCCACCAGCGTGGCCGGCATCTACGCTATCGGCGACGCGGTCAGCGGTCCGATGCTGGCCCACAAGGCCGAGGAGGAGGGCGTCGCGGTCGCCGAGATCCTCGCCGGACAGGCCGGTCACGTGAACTACGACGTCATTCCGAACGTGGTCTACACAGTCCCGGAAATCGCCAGCGTCGGCAAAACCGAGGAAGAACTCAAAAGCGCCGGTGTCGCTTACAACGCCGGCAAATTCCCGTTCTCCGCCAATGCCCGAGCTCGCGCCAATCTGGCGACCGACGGCTTCGTCAAAATCCTCGCCGACGCCAAGACCGATCGCGTGCTCGGCGTGCACATTCTCGGGCCGGATGCCGAGACCATGATCGCCGAAGCCGCGATCGCCATGGAGTTCGGCGCCTCGTCCGAGGACATCGCCCGCACCTGCCATGCGCACCCGACCCTGAGCGAGGCGATGAAGGAAGCGGCCCTGGCGGTCAGTAAGCGCGCCATCAATATGTGACGCGCTGCCCAATCTCCGCTCGTCCCCGCGAAGGCGGGGACCCAGTGTCCCGATCCGACATGCGTGCCCAGCCTGGATTCCCGCTTGCGCGGGAATGAGCGGGAAAGTACGTCAAACAGCCATGGTCGACGCCATCACCACGCAGGTTGTACGCAACCGCATCTCCAGCCTGATGCAGGAGATGCACTATCATTTCTACCGTTCCGGCTATTCCACCATCATTCGCGAGTCGCGCGATTTCTCCTGCGTCATTCTCGATTGCCGCGGTGGGCTGATCGTGGCGCCGCCGATGTTCTTCCATGCGCCGGTCTACCGGCACCTGGTCGCCAAAATCCTGCAGCGCTACGGCAGCGACATCCACCCGGGCGACATGTTCGTCTGCAATCACCCGTACGAGGGCGGCCTGCCGCACGTTTCCGACATGGCGTTTGTTTCGCCGATCCTGTCGGGCGGGACGCTGGTCGGCTTTGCCGGTTCGATCGCCCACAAGGCCGATGTCGGCGGCACCAACCCGGGTTCGACCTCAGCCAACGCCACCGAGATTTTTCAGGAAGGCCTGCTGCTGCCGCCGGTGAAGATTTCGTCACGCGGCGCCTTCAAGGACGATCTGGAGCGTCTCATCCTTGCTAACAGCCGTCAGCCTGAGCTGGTGCGCGGCGACATGCATGCGCAGATGGCGGCGACCCAGATGGGCGCGGACCGCATTTTGCAGACCTGCGAGCAGTTCGGCGTTACGGCGGTGATGGGGGCGTTCGCGGCGCTGCTGCATGGCGCCGCCGAGGAGTTGCGCGCCGCAATCCGAACGCTGCCGGACGGCGAAGCTTCCGCCGAAGGCTTCATGGACAACGATGGTGTCGAGCTCGACCGGCCGGTGCGCTTCGCCGTCACGGTGCGGGTCAAGAATGGCGAGATCGAATTCGATGTGAGCAAGAGCGACCGGCAGGCGAGGGGCCCGGTCAACCTGCGTCCATCGATGGTCGAGGCGTGCGTGTTCTATTGCCTGATCGGCGCGCTCGATCCGAAGCTCAATTTCAACGACGGCATGCGCGAGGTGGTGCGTTTCACCTACGCACCCAACACCGTCACCAATGCGAGCGCGCCGGCGCCGGTTTCGTCCTACCAGGCCGCCAATCTGAAACTCACCGACGTGATCCTGCAGGCGCTGGCGCCGTTCCGGCCGGAGCGCGCCGTCGCCAACGGCGGGTCGAGCGGCGCCATGCTGATCTCATGGAAGGATGGCGGCCGTCCGGGCCAGCCGTCGCTGCAATACGAAATTCTCGGCTCGGCCTACGGCGGCGGCAACGGCAACGACGGCTGCTCGGCGGTCGCCACCCACACCAGCAACCTGCACATCACGCCGATCGAGATACTTGAAACCGAATTTCCCTGCCGCATCGTCGAATTCGATCTGGTCAAGGATTCCTGCGGCGCCGGCGAATATCGCGGCGGGCTCGCATTCCGGCGTATCTACGAGCTGTTGCAGGATGCGACCGTGGTGCGCCGTTACGACCGCGCCAAGTTTCCGCCGAACGGCGTCGCCGGCGGCGAGCCCGGCAGCCGCAGCCGCTTCGTTATCCATCTCGGCGCCGACAACGAGCAGGAGACGCCGGCATCCGGTCGCTACGAATTGCGTGCCGGCGAGCGCTTCCTGCTGGAGGCCGCGGGCGGCGGCGGCTACGGCGATCCGCACAAACGCGATCCGGGGGCGCTCAAGCGCGACATCGCCGAAGGCTACATCTCGGCCGAAGCGGCCGCGCGAGAATATGGAAGAAGGTGACAGTTTCGTCATTGCGAGCGAAGCGAAGCAATCCAGCCTTACTTTGGCGTCACGAGTAAAGCGCCGGATTGCTTCGTCGCGGAGCCTGTCATCGGGCCGGCCACTTCGGGCCGGACCCGTTGGCTCCTCGCAATGACGATGCATTGTTTGGAACTGCAGAAGGCTGGAGTTCAAAATGACGGAAAACAAAAAAGATCGCGTGGGCATCGTGGGTGCCGGCCGCATGGGGCTTTCCATGCTCAAGCACCTCGTCACCAAGGGCTACGGCGTCACCGTCTGCGACGTCAGCGAGAAGCAGCGCGAGGCGGCCCGCGCGGCCGGCGCCGCCATCGTGAAAACGCCCGCCGAAGTTGGCAAGGCGAGCGACATCGTCATTCTCGGCGTCGGCTACGATGACGAAGTCAACGATGTGGTGTTCGGCAAGGACGGTCTGTTTGCATCGATGGCGCCGGGTTCGATCATCGCCGTATCGTCGACGGCGAAGCCCGACACGGTGAAGGCTGTCGCGGCGCGCGTCGCCGAAAAGGGCATCGAGGTGTTGGACGCCCCGATCTGCCGTGGCCGTTTCGCGGCCGACTCGGGCACGCTGCTCGCGTTGGTCGGCGGCAAGCCCGAAGTGGTTGCCCGTGCGCGCCCGGTCTACGGCACGTTCGCGTCCGACATTAAGCATCTGGGCGATGTCGGCCACGGCCAGGTCGGCAAGACCATGAACAACCTTCTGCTGTGGGTGAATGCGGTGGGCCTTCTCGAAGCCGGGCGTCTTGCGGAGACCACCGGCATCGATCTCGTCAAGCTGCGCGAAGCGCTGATGATGAGCTCGGGCGCCTCCGATGCCCTCAAGGAGTGGGACATGATCTCGTTCACCTGGGCGTTGAAGGACATGCAGATCGTTGCCGACATGACCGATAAGGCCGGGCTGTCGCTGCCGATCACCGGCGCCATCAAGGAACTGGTCAAGGATGCGCGCCGCGTCAAAGCGAGCAATCCGCCGAATTGGACCGGAAACCAGCCGGTCAAATATGGGTAGTTCTACGTGCGACCAGCGCGCCGCGGCCCAAGCGTCGGCAATCGTTACAAAATGATAATGCGTCAGCAACAAGTAGATGACAAAAATCTAATCAGTACATTGCGCTAAATTTCATCACCACCGCAGATTTCCGCCGCAATTGCGCTGGCACGTGTCATGCACAGAACGTCCCGGACCAACCGGAGTCATGACATGCCCATGCGAGGCGAACTTCCACCCGTTACAGCCCGGGCTTATCCGCGCATCGCTACGCGCAGTACGGCCTTCGAGCGCGCGGTGTGGCGGACCTTCACGGTTCTCTCGAACCGCGATTTGCACGCCGTTGTCGCATTCTGCGCCATCGGGATTCTGCTGACGCTCAACGTCGTCCTGCGCTTCCCCGATTTCGGCGCGCAGGTTGCTTCACTCGCTGTATTCCCCTGAGGCGCCCCAGCGCTACGACAAATCCATCGCGGAGACGCCGCCGTCGACGAACAGGTTGGCGCCCCAGACGAATGACGAGTCGTCGCTGACCAGAAACAGCACCGCCTTGGCGGCCTCTTCGGGCTGCCCAGGCCGCTTCGCCATGTTGGGCACCGGGCGCGATGCATCGAACTCGTCTTTGCCGACGGGCGAGCCGATCTTGTTCGGGACGATGGCGTTGACGCGGATCTTGTGCGGTGCGAGCTGCGCCGCCATGGCGCGGGTGAGGTTGGCGACGCCGCCCTTGGCGGCCGAATAAGCGACGGCACGGCTGCGCCCGGTGAAGCCCGAGGTCGAGCCGATGTTGACGATGCGGCCGCCGCCCTGCGTCGCCATCTGCTTGCCGACCTGCTGGCTCATCAGGAACTGGCTCTTCAGCGTGACCGACAGCACGCGGTCCCACTCCTCCTCGGTGATGTCGAAGATGTGCTTGTTGTCGGAAATGGCGACGTTGTTGACCAGGATGTCGATGCGGCCGTAGCGGGCGACGATGGCCTTGACCAGGGCCACCACGTCGGCGCCTTTCGCCACGTCGGCGCCGAACCAGGTGGCGTCGCCACCCGTGGCCTTGATGGCGGCCGCTACGCGCTCGCCGCGTGCCTTGTCCATATCGACGACGGCGACTTTGGCGCCCTCGGCGGCGAACAGCTTGGCGATTTCCTCGCCGATATTGCGGCCGGCGCCGGTCACAACCGCCACCTGATCCTTGAGTTTCATCGTTGGGAATCCTTGTTGTTGTGGCCACACCGTTCAGGCTGCGCCTGCCGCCGATCGGGCCGGGGGCGCGGCACGATAGGCGTTTGGCTTTCGCCCTTCAATGCGCGCTAAACGTCTGTATATATTTGCGAATATGATTCGAAGGGCGGCCGGGTCGCGAATTGCGGCGACCCCGTCTAGACTGTATGCGCCCTGGCGCCGCACCCACGCGCAACGGACAGGAAACGGCGGGAGAGCGATGTTCAAATCCCTGATGACGCGGCGCAAATTCGCGCCCCTGTTCTTCTGCCAGTTCTTCGCCGCGTTCGGCGACAATTTCCTCAAAGCCGCATTGAGCTTTTTGGTCGCCGCCCAAATTACCGGTGCCAAATCCGGGGCGCTGATCACGCTGGCCGGCGGAGTGTTCATCGCGCCGTTCTTTTTCCTGTCGGGCCTCGGCGGCGAGCTCGCCGACCGCTACGACAAGGCGCTGATGGCGCAGCGCATCAAGTTCGTGGAGATGGGCGCCGCTGCACTTGCCGTTGTCGGCTTCGCCTTTCATTCGGTGATCCTGCTGTTCGTCGCGCTGTTTCTGTTCGGCACGCTCGGCTCGCTGTTCGGTCCGGTCAAATACGGCATCCTGCCTGATCACCTGGCGCGCTCCGAACTGCCGGGCGGCAACGCGCTGATCGAGGGCGGTACGTTCCTCGCCATTCTGATCGGCACCATCGTTGCCGGCATCGCCGCCAACGGCGAGAGCAACCCGGTTCATTTCGCCTGGCTGATGTTGTTGACCGCGCTGGTGAGCTGGCTCGCCAGCCTGCTCATTCCGCGCACCGGCGAGGGTGCGCCCAATCTGGTGGTCAACCGCAATATCCTGGTCTCTACCTGGGACCTGATCAAGGAATTGCGCGCCGATTCGCGGCTGTGGTGGGGCGCGATCGTGGTAAGCTGGTTCTGGCTTGTTGGCGCGCTCGTGCTGTCACTGCTCTTGCCGCTCGGCCATATCAACATCCACGGCACCGATGGCGTGATCACGGTGTTCCTGACCGTGTTCTCGGTAGCGGTCGCGGTCGGCTCCGGCCTTGCCGCCTGGCTTGCGGCCGGCCGTATCGTCATCCTGCCAACGTTGATCGGTGCCGTGCTGATCGGCCTGTTCGCGCTGGACCTCGGCTGGGTGGCGCACAGCTTCGCGACTCCGGCGGCCGTGATCGGCATCGAGGGCTTCTTCGCATCACCGCACAGCATCCGCATCGTCGTCGATCTCGCCGGGCTGGCCATCGGCGGCGGCCTGTTCGTCGTGCCGACATTCGCGGCGGTGCAGGCTTGGGCCGGCGCCGATCACCGCGCCCGCGTCGTTGCGGGCGTCAACGTGCTCAACGCCGCATTCATGGTAGTCGGCGCGATCGTCCAAGGCATGCTCCAGGCCGCCGGGCTCGGCGTGCCGACACTGTTCGTCATGATCGGCATCGCCAATCTCCTGGTGGCGGTGGCCATCGGCTTGACCATGCCGGCGAACTGGATGACCGATTTTCTCTCCATCGTGTTTCGGGCCTTCTACCATCTCGAGGTGAAGGGCGGTGAGAACATCGCCAAGGCCGGCCATAACGCCATTATTGCGCTGAACCACGTCAGTTTCCTCGATCCGCCGCTGGCGACGTCGCTCCTCCCCAGGCCTCCGGTCTTCGCCATCGACGTGGCCATGTCACGCAACTGGTGGATCAAGCCGTTTCTCAGATTCGTGCGCACCATGGCGCTCGATCCGCTCAAGCCGTTCTCGCTGCGCACGATCATCAACGCGGTGCGCGACGACGGCAACATGCTGGTGATCTTTCCCGAAGGCCGCATCACTGTCACCGGCAGCCTGATGAAGATCTACGATGGCGCCGGCATGATCGCCGACAAGTCGGAGGCGATGCTGGTGCCGGTGCACATCGCCGGGCCGGAGGCCACCATCTTCAGCCGGCTCACGCAGTCGCAGGTGCGGCGCAAGCTGTTCCCGAAAATCACGGTTACCGTCCTTGAACCGCTGCGGCTCAAGCTCGACGAGGCCATCAAGGGCCGCCGGCGGCGAGCGGCTGCGGGCGCGGCTTTGTACGACATCATGTCAGATCTGATGTTCCGCGCCGCGCCGACCGAGCGCACGCTGATCGAAGCGCTGGTCGACGCCGCCGATACGCACGGCAAGAAGTGGCTGGCGCTCGAAGACCCGGTGTCGGGCCAGATGACCTACAAGCGGCTGTTGCAGGCGGTCGCCATTCTGGGCGCCAAGCTGATGCCGCTGGCGCTGGAAGGCCGCCCGATTGGCGTCATGCTGCCGACGTCGAACGGCGGGGTCGTCACCATGCTGGCGGTGATGTCGGCCGGGCGCGTGCCGGCCATGATCAATTTCAGCGCCGGCGCCGCCAATATCCTGGGCGCTTGCCGGGCGGCGGAGGTCGACACCATCCTCACCTCGCGTGTCTTCGTCGAAAAGGGCCGGCTCGAGCACGTCATCGAGCAGGTCGGCAAGCAGGTGCGCGTCATCTATCTGGAAGATATCCGCCCGACCATCACGACGTTCGACAAGCTGCGCGGTGCGCTGCACTGGAGCAAGCCGTTGGTGGCGCGCAAGCCCGACGACTGGGCGGTGATCCTGTTCACCTCCGGCACCGAGGGCACACCCAAAGGCGTCGTACTGTCTCACCGCAACATTCTGACCAATGTGGCGCAATGCGCGGCGCGCATCGATTTCGGCCGCGAGGACAAGGTGTTCAACGCGCTGCCGATCTTCCACTCGTTCGGCCTGACCGGTGGTGTGATCCTGCCGCTCGTCTCGGGCGTGCCGATCTATCTGTATCCGTCGCCGCTGCATTACCGCACCGTTCCGGAGCTGGTTTACGGCGTGTGCGCCACCGTGCTGTTCGGCACCGATACGTTTCTCAACGGCTATGCCCGCATGGCCAACCCGTACGATTTCCGCTCGCTGCGCTATGTGGTCGCCGGCGCCGAGGCGGTGCGGGAATTGACGCGCAACGTCTATCTGGAAAAATTCGGATTGCGTGTGCTCGAAGGCTATGGACTGACCGAGACATCGCCGGTGCTGGCGCTCAATACGCCGATGTACAACAAGTTCGGCAGCGTCGGCCGGCTGCTGCCCGGCATGGAGGCGAAGCTCGAACACGTCGAGGGCGTCGAGGAGGGCGGCCGCCTCTATGTCCGCGGGCCGAACGTGATGCTCGGCTACTTGCGCGCCGACAAGCCCGGGGTTCTGGAACCGCCGCCCGACGGCTGGCACGACAGCGGCGATATCGTCTCGATCGACGCGCAGGGCTTCATCTTCATCAAGGGCCGCGCCAAGCGCTTCGCCAAGGTCGGCGGCGAAATGGTCTCGCTCGCCGCCGTCGAGTTGCTGGCCGCCGATCTATGGCCGGACAGTGTTTCGGCGGTCGCGGCGGTGCCCGACGCCCGCAAGGGCGAACGTCTCATCCTCGTCACCGACAAGCACGGCGCCACACGCAACGAGTTCCAGGCCTATGCGCGCAGCAAACATGCCTCCGAGCTGATGCTGCCGTCGGAAGTCATCGTACTCGACAAGCTGCCGCTGCTCGGCTCGGGCAAGGTCGATCACCTGGCGCTCGCCAAATTCGTGCGCGAGCAGGCAGAAGCAAAGGCAGCGGCGGCGGAATAAGATGACGCCCTCAAAAGGCCGGTGAGCTCGCCGAATCGCCCGACTTCGCTGCTGACAGTTCCATTTGCCCGCTTGGCGCACGGTCGGCGGCGGCAATCAGGCTCGGCGCAATCCAGGCGGCCGAATTATCGAAGCGCCGTTGGAGCGCGATAGGCAATACCGCCGAGAAGCCCTAATCACCAAAACGTGATTGAGTGGTTATCCCATTGTTGGAATGGGCGAAAAGCTACAAAATCGCACAAGGTCGGCACCCGGGACGCTAATGCACATTGCATGTTTATTTTAATGCGCCAGCCGCGGCCGAGACTGCGCGCCGTTCTGCAGGTAGCTCGACGTAAATGAAGGCTGCATCTCCGCGCTGAAAGAGATATTGCCTGACGTGAAGAATTGTCCCAAGCGAGTCTACGAAGCTCACGACCTGACATCCGCACAATCGGCGGCGCCCTTCTGCCCGATGAAAATGCCCGGCTGGCATTGCTGCCGGCCGGGCAAGTCAGGGAGGATATGCCCATTAGAGGGACCTAAGGGCGACACCACCGTGCCACCGTCGCCTCGATTCATCGGTGACGCACGTCACAGCGCAGCGCGGATCGGCGCGAGCAGAACGGGGGATGAAGAGGCGGCGCGGCGCTATTGGGAGCCGGCGAGGCCGGCGTGCTGCACGACCGTGCCCCAGCGGCCGATCTCCGCCTTGACGTAATCGCGCAGCGCCGGCACCGGCGGCGAATTGATCGGGATAACGCCGAACGCGACCAGCTTCTGTTGCGTATCGGGCGCCGCCACGATCGCCTTGAGATGGGCGTGCAGCTTGTCGACGATTGCCGGAGGCGTCGCAGCGGGGGCGACCAGCATCAGCCATGCCACGGCGTCGAATCCGGGCACGCCGTTGTCGGCGATCGGCGGCACATCCGGCAGGACAGCGACGCGTGAGGTCGACGACACGCCGAGTGCCCGCACCTTGCCGGCCTTGATCAACGGCGCTGCCGGCGCAACGTCGGACATCAGGATCGGCACGCGTCCGGCGACGACATCGATGATGGCTTGTGCCGTGCCCTTGTAGGGGATGTGCACCATCTTGGTGCCGGTCATGGCCTGCAGCAGTTCCATGTAAAGGTGCGGCGGGCCGCCGACGCCGCTCGAGCCGAACTCCAATTGCCCCGGCTTTTCCTTGGCGAGCTTGACCAGGTCGCCGGCCGTGTGCACCGGCAGCGACGGATTCACGATGAGCACAAACGGCACGCTCGCCACCATGGCGATCGGCACGAAATCCGTCGCCGGATTGTAAGGCAGGGCCTTGTGCAATGTGACTTGGATGGCGAGCTGCGTGCTGCTGCCGGCCAGGATGGTGTAACCGTCCGGTGCCGCCTTGGCGACGGAATTGGCGGCGATGACGCCGCCCGCGCCCAGCCGGTTCTCGACGACGAAGCCTTTACCCGTCCGCTCGGCGAGTTTCTGCGCCAACAGTCGCGCCACCAGATCGAGACCGCCGCCTGCCGCGTAGGGGACGACGACCGTCACCGGCCGTGCCGGATAATTTTCGTCTTCAGCGGCGCGCGCGCCGACGGGCGCGAGCAGCGGCGACAGGAGCGGCGGCAATGCGGCCAGAAATTTTCGTCGGTTCAGATTGTGCATCGTTGTTGTTTCTCCGAGTTTCTAAGCGCCGGCACGCCTTTCAGAACGCGTTGCCGTACTGCTCCTTGAGCAGATCGAGACGGCGCAGCGTGTCACGGTCGGTGACGATGAACAGCGTCGCCGTTTCGTTGGCGCGATGCGTGATCCAGTTGCCGTGGGGCAGACTGAAGACGTCGTGCGCGGTCCAGTTCACAATGTCCTCGCCCACTTGCGTCGTGCCGCTGCCCTCGCAAACCAGACACACGGCGTTGGCTGTGGTGCGAAAGCGGATGGTTTCGCTGCCCTTATCTATCTGCGTCAGGTAGCAGTCCATCAGCGGCATGGTCGAGCCGCCGGTGAGCGGATTGACGTAGCGTACCCGCCGCGCGCCGTCCTTCGCTTTCGGCGCCGCGCGTACGGCGTCGCGCGCCGCCGCCCACGGATACCGGAAGACAGGCGAGAATGCGGGCGCTTCGCCGCTGAGTTCGGGCACGATGTTGGCGAACGCATAAGCGGCATCGTCGGCCACCTGCGGCAGGTCATGCGCCGGGCCGGGTTCGAACACGTCAGTGCCCAGATAGCGGTGCAGCGGTGCGTCGAGTGCGTCGAGCCAGATGATCGGCGCGCTGCCGCGATGAACATGCTCGTGCCACGTCCAGCCCGGCGTGATGACAAGATCGCCTTCGGCCATCGGACAGTCCTTGCCGTCGACGATCGTCGAGGCGCCGCTGCCCTCGATGACAAATCGCAGCGCATTCATGGTGTGACGGTGCGGTCGCGCCCGTTCGCCGGGCAACAGGATTTGCAGAGCGGTCGTCAGGTTGGTGGTGGTGGCGCCACTCTCGCCGGCGCCGTCGGTCAGCGTCAGCACGCGCCGCTCAATCGCGGCTGGTGTCGCGACCCTCATGGCGTCATCGGCCAGGGGCCGTATTTTCTGCCATTGCCAATGAATGGGCGCGGGCCCGCCGTCGCGGACCTTGTGCGCCGCGGCGTTCTCCCACAGCGGATGCAAATTGGCGGCCCGCCAGGCGGCGCGGATGTCGTCATAGGAACGTTCGCCGGGCGCTGACTTGGTCGGTGTGTCGGTCACACTCATGGCGTGTCCTCCGCAAGCTGTTGCTGCCACTATAGCAAAAGGCCGCCTCTGCGACAGACTGCGCCGTATCGGCGGCTAGCGAGCTGCCACTCGCCAGTGTATCGTCCCTTGCCGATCGAAAATTCTCAACGAACACGCGGCAAAAAATAAAGCGCGTCGCGCGGGGGGCGCTGCAGCTTTCTCGCTGTGATTTACGCGCGTTATCGTTTCGCCGTTATCGCCATAACTGCCGCAGCGGGGAGTCAGCCGCGCGGCGCGCTCAAGGGAGGAGCCGTCATGACGAGCAAACACACGATGCCGTTCGGTGTTACGGCCACGCCGGATCGAAGGCAAAAATCGCCGCTGCGGCGCTGGCGCGCCGCTGCAATTGCAAGCGCCGCCGTACTGACGCTCGCGGTGTCTGGCGTTGCTGTGCGCGCCGCCGATCCGATCAAGATCGGCATTCTGCTGTCGCTGACCGGCAATTTCGCCGAGAACGGCCAGCAGACCCTGACCGGCCTGAAAATGTATTTCGACAAAGTCGGCAACAAGGCCGGCGGCCGTCCGCTCCAGCTGATCGTCGAGGATACTCAGAGCAAGCCCGACACCGCCGTGACCAAGGCCCGCAAGCTGGTCCAGAGCGACGGCGTCGCCGTGCTTACCGGAATTGTCAGCTCGGGCGAGGCGCTCGCCGTCAATGCCTATTCGCGCGACAGCAAGACGCCGCTGGTACTGTCCGGCGATGCCGGCGTCGACGAGTTGACCATGCCGGGTCCGCTGCAAAATCCCTACATGGTGCGCACATCGCAAAACGGCCGCTCGGTGGCGTCCGCGGCGGCCGAATGGGCCTACAAGAACGGCTGGCGCAAGGTGGTGACGATCGGTTCGGATTACGCCGGCGGCATCGACGTGCACTTTTCCTTCGCGCAGGCCTTCTGCAAGGCCGGCGGCAAAGTGATCCAGGCCGAATGGCCGCCGGTCGGCACCGCCGATTTCGGTCCCTATCTCACCAACATCGACCGCAGCGCTGATGCAGTGGTGACGTTCGAACCCGGCGCCGACGGTTTGCGGCTGGCCCGGCAATATTCGGATTTCGGGCTCAAGGGCAAGCTGCCGATAATGGACATCTACGGCGGGCTGGTTTTCGAAGCGAACTTGCCGCAGCTCGGCGATGCGACCCTCGGCATGTATTCCAGCCTGCTCTATACGCCGATGATCAAGACGCCCGAGAACGAAGCTTTCGTCGCCGAATTCCAGAAACGCATGCATACGCTGCCCGCCAACGAGGGCCCGAACGGCTACGTCGGCGCGCACGCGATCGTCGACGCGATCGATGCGCTTCACGGCGACGTTTCGGACAAGATGAAATTCCTGGCCGCGCTGCGCGCCGTCAAGTTCGACTCGCCGAAAGGACCGATCTCGCTCGATAAATACGGCCAGGTGATTCAGACCATGTATATCCGCAAGGTCGAGATGGTGAATGGCAAGCCGCAGAATGTGCCGATCGCATCTTATCCGAACGTCGACCAGTTCTGGCCCTTCACCGAGGCCGACTTGGAGTCGTTCAAATACACCTACAAGGACTCCAAGAACTCGCTGACGGATTGCGCGCATATCTTGGCCAAGAAGTAGGCGCAGGGTCGCACCGGCGCCGCTTGGTGGCGCCGGGCGGCATCTGGCAGACCGTTCTCGATGTAGTCCTTTGATGACATAACTCATCAATGACCTGGGTCATTCACATCCTCAACGGCCTGGCATTCGGCATGCTGCTGTTCCTGCTGGCGGCCGGGCTGTCGCTGATCTACGGGCTGATGAAGATCCTTAATCTGACGCACGGCTCGTTCTATCTGGTCGGCGGCTATATCGGGCTCACGGTGATGCAGTTCACCGGCAGTTTCACGCTGGCGCTTATCGCCGCGGTCGTTGTCATCGCGCTCATCGGCGCCGTCATCGAACGCTTCTTTCTGCGCCGCTTCCATCTCGACGAACTGCCGCAGACGCTTGTCACCTTCGGCTTCCTGTTCATCTTCTCCGACCTGTCGTTGTGGATCTGGGGCGGCAATCCGCTGATGCTTAACGTGCCGCACATTTTCCAGGGCTCAATGCCCATGGGCTACTACTCCTATCCGTATTATCGGCTGTTCCTGATCGTGGTTGGCTTCGTCGTCGCCGGCGGCTTGTGGTGGTTTCAGGAACGCACCCGGCTCGGCACCATGCTGCGCGCCGGCGTTGACGATGCCGAGATCGCGCGCGCGCTTGGCATCAATGTCTCGCTGTTGTTCACGCTGATCTTTGCGGCCGGTGCGGCGCTTGCGGCGCTCGCCGGCGTGCTCGCCGGGCCGGTGCTCAGCCTCTACCCGGGCGCAGATTTCGAAGTGCTGATCTTCGCCTTCGTTGTCGTCGTAGTCGGCGGGCTTGGCAGCCTGCGCGGCGCGCTTGCCGGCGCGTTGCTGGTCGGCATTATCGACGATTTCGGCAAGGCGTTCTTTCCCCAGTTCGCGCTGTTCACCGTGTTCGTGCCGATGGCCATCATTCTAGTGATCCGGCCGACCGGCCTGTTCGGCCGCCAATGACGGCGCGCCTCTGGTCAATCGCCGGCGCCCTCGCGGTCCTGGTGCTGCTCGTCGCGCTGCCGGCGTTCATGCGCGAGTACAGTATCGCGCTGGCGACCAAGATGCTGATCTTCGCGATGTTTGCCATGAGCCTCGATCTGCTGCTGGGCTATACCGGGCTCGCCTCGCTCGGGCACGCCGCCTATTTCGGCGTTGCCGCCTATACGGTCGGGCTCCTGGTAGTGCGCGCCGGCCTCAGCAGCGGGCTCGCCTTTCCGGCGGCACTCGCGGCGGCGGCGCTGACTGGCGCAGTGTTCGCGCCGCTCGCGTTGCGCGCGCGCGGCAGCTATTTTTTGATGATCACGTTTGCGCTTTCGCAGGTGGTGTGGAGCGTCGCATTCGGCTGGCGCACGCTGACCAACGGCGACGACGGCATGCCCAACGTCACGCGGCCCAATTTCGGTTTTTCGCTCGATAACACGGCGGCGTTCTATTATTTCACGCTGGCGGTGGTCGGCGTCGCCACGCTCGTGCTCGTCGCCATCGTCCGCTCGCCGTTCGGCCGCGCGCTCCGCGGCATTCGCGAGAGCGAATCACGCATGCAGGCGCTCGGCTTCGACGTGTGGCGCTATCAGTACGTAGCGTTCGTGCTGTCGGCGGCGTTCGCCGGTGTCGCCGGCGCGCTCTACGCCTACTACAACCGCTTCGTCGGTCCGGAATATCTCTACGTCATCCAGTCGGCCGAGGCGCTGATCATGGTGATCCTGGGCGGCGCCGGTACGTTGCTCGGCCCGGCCATCGGCGCCGGAGTGATCGTGTTCCTGGAAGACTACATCAGCAGCATGACGCAGCACTGGGTGCTGGTGCTCGGCGTCATCTATGTGCTGGTTACGCTGTTCGCGCCGCGCGGCCTGGTCGGACTCGTCACCGACATCCGTCGCCGCTGGAGCGCCAAATGACCGCGCTCACCGTCGACAACGTATCGAAGAATTTCGGCGGCGTCGCCGCGCTGTCGGGTATCTCGCTCGGTATCGAGCTGGGCGAGCGGCGCGTGCTGCTCGGCCCCAATGGCGCCGGCAAGACCACGCTGTTTCACACCATTTCCGGCAACGTCGTGCCGTCCGGTGGGCGCATCATGCTCTTTGGCGCCGACATCACGCGGCTGCGCCCCGACCGGCGGGCGCGGCTCGGCCTCGCCCGCACGTTCCAGATCACCAATCTGTTCCCGCGGCTCACGGTACTGGAGAGCGTTTTGCTTGCGCTCGATGGCGCCAGCGGGCGCGGCATGCGGCTCCTCGGCTCGCCGGCCGCCGATCGCGACATGGATGCGCAGGCGCACCGCCTGCTCGATCGCTGGGGATTGGCCGATGCGGCGCCGCGCATTGTGCGCGCGCTGTCCTATGGCGAGCAACGCCAGCTTGAGATCGCGCTGGCGCTTGCCGGCAAACCGCGGCTCCTTCTGCTCGACGAGCCGACCGCCGGCCTGTCGGCGGCGGAGACGCGCCGCGTCGTCGCCATGGTGCACGAACTGCCGCGCGATATAACCATCGTGATGATCGAGCACGACATGGATGTTGCCTTCGAACTCGCCGACCGCATCGCCGTCATGCACCAGGGCCGGCTGATCGCCGAGGGCGACCAGGCCTCGATCCGCGCCAACCAGCAAGTCACCGACATTTATCTCGGAGCGGAATGATCCCGTGCTCAAGGTCGAGGACATTCACACCTATTACGGCGCGAGCCACATCCTGCAGGGCATTTCGCTTGCCATCGAGCTCGGCGAGGTGGTCGCCGTCATCGGCCGCAACGGCGTCGGCAAGACCACCCTGGTGCGTTCGATCGTCGGGCTGACGCCGCCGCGCCGCGGCCGCATCGCCTTTCGGGACACCGACATCACCCGCATGCCGGCCTACCGCATCGCACGGCTCGGCGTCGGCCTGGTACCGCAGGGGCGCCGCATCTTCGCTTCGCTGTCGGTGCGCGAGCATCTGCAAGTCACCGCGCGCAGCCGCGGCGTCGGCCGCTGGACCCTGGAACGGATGACGGCGCTGTTCCCGAACCTGCGCGAGCGGCTCGGCCAGACCGCCAACAAGCTTTCCGGCGGCGAGCAGCAGATGCTGGCCGCCGGCCGGGCGCTGGTCGGCAATCCCGATCTCTTGCTGATGGACGAGCCCACCGAGGGCCTGGCGCCGCTCATGGTGCGCGAACTCGGCCGGCTGGTGGAGAACCTGAAGGAGACCGGCACCTCGATCCTGTTGGTCGAGCAACAACTCGCCTTCGTGCTCCGCCACGCCGACCGCATCTACATCCTCAGCAAGGGCCAGATCGTGCATCACTGCCGTCCGGCCGAGCTGGCCGACGACCACGACACCAAAGCGCGTTATTTGGGAGTTTAGGTCCTCACCATTTAGGTGGTGGGGCGTAAGAAGGCTCTATCGCCGCTCCCCAGCAGGCCAACTCGCCTTGGTCGCTCGAATTGTTGTGCGCAACAGCGCGAGCAGGCTGCCCCCCGTCAAGGCTCCCAGGATGTAGACGACGGCAGCCAGCGCAGCGAGCGGCGCCCGGACGCTAAAGCCCAGAAAGGACATCGTGGCCAGCTGAACGTTCTGTACGACGAACAGGACGATTGCGGCTATGAATACGATTATGATTATCAGATAGACCCACCGCATGGCGGCCTCCCTGGGACAGGCGCGATACGTTAACCGGCTCGCTTGCCGTTACGGCGCGAGGCGTTTCAAATCACGCGTCAGGCCGACCGGGTGTAGCCAAGATCGTCGACGATCACCGCGTTGGGTCCGACCGGTACTTCGCCCGGATTGGGCAAGTTGAGCCTATGAAACACGATCTTGTCGCGCCAGACTTTGCGAAGAAAATCTTCAAAAACATTGATTGTCAGCTGCTCGCCCGGACAGCGTCGATAGCCAAAGCCGAACGGCGCAAAGCCGGCGTAATCACATACTGGTCGGCTCTTGCCGTCGACAATGGCGAAAACCGTACCGAAGCCGCTATTCGCAATGTTGGTCTTTCGCCCATCCTTCACTTCAAAACTGGTAACGTCGAACGGGCAGCGCGCCAGGCCAATTTTCTGGCATCTATCTTCGGTAATCTCGGCACTAGTCGGCACCCTCAGATATCGTGTCGGATCGAAAACATCCGGGTCCTTCCAATGAACGGGATCCATGCTGGTACTTGTGTGCGGCGTGCTGATGTAGCTGTGGCGTTCCAGCGGTACCCCAAATGTTTCTTGCGGAGATGCCCCATAGGCGCTTCTCCTGGCATCCGCGATGGCAGAGATGCTTCCGCCGTTTGGCGAGATGACCCGGAACAACTCCATGACGAACAGTTCCAGCGGCGAGTAGGCGGCGGTGCCGCCCGCGCTGTCGAAGAGCTCTCCGCTCATGGTTTTCTGAAAGGACACCCGCACAGCGGGATCGCCGCCGTCCTCTGACAAGCGCGACATAATTCCGAAGATCGAATTGCCCCATTGGCTGAGGGCCACGAAATTGTGGAAACACTCGAACGCCACGTCCTTCTTCGCAAAGTGGCTCCCATCTCCCGCGTTCTTCAGCCAATACCAGGCAATCGTTCTTTCGGGATTTTTGGTCTTGCCGTTCTCAATGTCGGCGAGCCGGTCATCAATCCACGATTTGAGCAAGTCGAGGTGTTGTCGAACTATCATATAGTTCTGGTACGTGATCGGCAGCAGCGGGTTCCGGTAGGCCAGAACCGTGTTGAACGATTTGCCGATCTGGCGCACCTCGAAGGGAATGGCGTCGCCGGTCACGCCGAGATGCAGGTCCCAATAAAGGTCGAAATAATAATCGAGATAATGCCGCATGAACGGCTTGCCGGCGAATTGTTGGTCCATGAGCTTGTCAAAGAAGGCGACGACCTTCGGGCTGTACATCGGCTGGTAAAGGTCCGGCGTCACTCCCGAGAAGTAAATCCTTTTGCGAAGATTGTTCGGACCGCGCTTTTCGAGGCCCTGCAAAAAGACGGTCACGCCGTCTTCGGGGGTGGGTCGCCAGTCCCGGGTTATGAGACCCCAAAGATCGTAGGGCAGCGCATTTTCCTTGCTGAAATTGACGCCGACCATCGGCAGCATCGGTCGCTGGTCTTCATAAAAACTCGTGAGGAAGAACGGTATGACGGCGTTTTCCACATAGTCGCGATCGAAATTGGGTGGAATGGTTTTGCGGAAACGCCTGACTGCATTCAGGATCTGATGTGGAAGTTCCGATTGCGGCGTGTCGCCGAACGCGCGGTCAACTCCCGCTGTCATTTCTAATGATGCGCCGCCGCCCAGCAGACCGACTGTCGCTGCAGCGCTCTTGAGAACCGTGCGACGCTTTATGATATTGCGGTCCATTGCTCTCTCCCGATCGTATCTCCCCCCTGTCCCGGTTCGCTGTCGTTTTACGACTTTATGGTCGGTTGCTATCGCTTTCAAAGCAGCCACGAAGATGTTATCGCGCGGCCGAGCTAATCAGCAGGTTTATTCGAAGGTTAAAAGGCAATGGATGTGCGGCCCACGCCTCGCATTCGGCCGCGATGGTGACCGACGAACGTGACCTGCAGTCGAGCAGCAACTCTCCTTCGTGCTGCGCCGCGCCGAAGCGTCTACATCCTCAACAAAGGCGAGATCGTGCATCCACTGCCGCCCGGCGGAACTCCCGGACGATCATGAGACCAAATAGCTGTATTGGGGGGATTAGCTGCCCCAGCGCGGGTCGGCTTAAGGTTTCGATGGATCGTTGCCGTGGGAATGGCGGTGTGGTGCCGGCCGTGGCTTGTGATGCGGTGAATGTTCGTAGTGCTGACGCAACAGGTCGAAGCCGTAGTCGTTGCCGTTCGGCGTCCGCACGATTGTGTGAACGTGAAATTTGGCCGGTTCTGGATTCGTCAAAAACACGCCGGCGTGGTGGTCGAACTCGATGAAGGTCACGGGACTCTGCACCCGGTAATAGAATGGACTGTCTTCCGCAAATCCGCCGATCCAGCAGAAATGAGTGTCCGGCAAATGACGCTCGACTTCGGCAAGGCGCGCGCGGCGCGGGCCGTCGGGCAATACGGCGAGATATTTTTCGACCAGGTCCATCAGGTCGCGTCGCTGCAAGGCAGACAGGCCGTCTGCCCTCTGCCCCTCGTAGGGAACGATGCGATTGTCCTGAAACGCGCCGCCGAGATGCAAATTGTCGGCGAAATGCCGCCGCCCTTCCGGCAGGTCACCGCCCATCATCGAATGCGCAACGATGGCGCGCTTCTGCTGTTCGGCCGAAAACGAGCGCATCAGCTTGAGGCCTGCGCGCTCCTCATCCTGGAACAGATGGATGCCCTTGAACGGCCCATAATCGGCATAGCTCGGCTCGGCGCCCCAGAACGCCGGCGTCATGACCATTTGCGTGCCAAGCACGAAGCAGTTCAGGATCAGGTGATGACCGAAGAGCTGCCAGCCCCAGGGCTCGGTGGTCGACGGGGTGCCGAACAGACAAAAGATGTAGCTCCATTCTCCCAGCACCGCCGGGCCACCAATGATGTCGCCCAGGAAGCGGTTAAGCTTCATTACATCGCGCGACAGCTCGTAGCCATGCGCGCTCATGCTCGCCCGCAGCACCGCCATGACGGCATCGCGCAGCGGCTCGCCGACCTCGTCGAGGCGCAGCCCATAGTCCTCGACGTACAGTTCGGTGTTCTGCCAATGCCGCCACTGCGGCGAGTCGACGGGGAAGCACGATCGCTGCTTTTGCTCTGCCGTCATGCGCGCCAGCAGCGCGTTGACGGCCTCGATCATGGCGAGCGTCGGGGCGTCCTCCGGCCGCGCCGAATAGAGATCGGGAATGACCTGGCCGGAGGCAGTGATGCCGCGAAACGGCTCATGGAAGAGCCGCTCCCAGTTGGCGAACAGCCCCTGCGCACGCGGGCTTTTCATCCGCGCCTGCGCGTGCTCGCGCGGCGTCGGGCCCGCAATCTTGGAGCCGGGTGGCTGCGGAATAAATGGATGATAGTCGTCGACGCTCACGCTGCGAGGCTAGGCGAAGCGGCACCGGTTGTCACGTGACGTTGCGCGACGAGAATTGCGGCCCGTTCGAGGATGGGGATGTAGCCCTGTTCCCTTCGCCGCCGCAGATCGATAAGCTGCCTACATGGACGTGATGCAGTACGCATCTGGAGACACGCCCGGGGAGGCGCGTGCGGCGAGCGGAGCGGGAGGCGGCATCGCCACGCTCGCCGCTGGCAAGCTTTACGCCCTGCAGCACACCTACGCACTCGACGGGCGAGTGAGTTTCTATCCGGCGAGCGCGCGCGGCTTTTCGGTCGCCAATTCCTATCTGCTGCGCGAGCCCGACACCGCCATGCTGATCGACACCGGCTTCGGCAAGGACGAGTTGGCGATCCGCGCTGAAGTTGAATCGCTGATCGCGCCCGGCTCGCCGCTGTCAATGTTTCCGCTGCGGCTAAACGAATTCATGTCGATCAACAACGTCGAGAGTTTTGCGGGGCACTTCAACGTCGAGACCTGCTACACCAGCAATATCGATGCCGCGCTGTGGTTCGATTTCGGCGCCAAGGCCGAAGGCCGCGACACTCTCAAATCGATGAAGGTCACCGCGGTGGGCCGCGCCGACACGATTTCGCTCGGCAAGGGCGGCCGCTTGATCGACGTAATGAATGCGCCGATCCGGCTCATCGCCACGCGCTGGCTCTACGACCACGCCACCAAGACGCTGTTCTCCTCCGATCTGTTCACGCACGTCTGGCGCGACAGGGAGAGCGGACCATGGTTCGTCACCGAGGCCGACAACGATCCGACCTCGCTCGCCGACATGCGCTCGTTCATGCTCAATACCCGGTATTGGTGGCTCGACGGCGCACCGACCGATTCGATCCGCCGCGGCATCGGCGCCATTTTCGACAAGTACGACATTGAAACGCTGGCGCCCGGTTACGGCTGCATCCTGTCCGGGCGCAATGTCGTTGCTCGCCACTACCGCATGCTCGATGATTTTTTGAAGGCCTGCGACAAGAGCGTGGCCACCTCGCGCTATGTGTCGCGCGACGAGGAACGCTAAGAGTTTCTACTTGCGGAGCCGGTGTCTGCCAAATGCGCTGGGCGGCAGTGCCGCCCAGCGCTGCGCAGGGCAGGTCGCTTGATGTCGGCGCGCCGTGTTTATTGAGCTGGCGGCTTGTAGGCGGCGTGCGCTTTGCTAGCCAGGTGCCGGACGTGGGTTACTTCCTCCATCGTCAACAGCCGCGTAAGCTTGACATTGTGCAGCGCCTCAGTGGCGATGACCACGCCGGAAATCGCGGCCGCAGCGCCGGGGTCGGCGACATCGAAAATCACCAGCACGCCGGGACCTTCGGCCGGCATTCCATACATTGCGATCAGTTTGCCACCGACTGACTCGATGGATTTTTTGGCCGCCTCGTGGCGATTGGCTGTGGGATTTTCTATGAGGCCTTTCAGGGCTTTTGGCGTGTATTGACCCGTAAGACAGAAATGCATGGCATATGTCCTCGTGTCGGAGTGGAGTTGAGCAACCTGGTATTTCCCGCAGCGGCACTCAAAATGTCATTTGCATGCAATCGCCGCTGCGGGTGAGCGATGCTATCGTGGCATTCGAACAAATGCCATGGCCAAAGAGCGCTGCGTCGAAGGACGGCCGCCGTTGCCTCACGCCTAGGGTGACTGATGCCGTTTCAGAAACATACGCGCGCGGTTGACGGTGCGGGCCTTCAATTCCGGCGGCTCTTTCCAGGGAAACACCGTGATCTCGGCATTGGGCGCCAACGAGGCGATGTCGATTGAAGTTTGAAGCGGATGCGCCGTCACGTCGTCGGGCAGCACCAGCATCGGCGTCTGGCACGACTTGGCGAATTCGCGCGACACGCTGTACACGAAGTCGGGCTGCACCCGGTACAGGTTATGCAGGTATTTCTCGATCGTCGCCATCGATACGTCCGGCCGGCGCTCGAGAAATTCCTTTGCCCAGACGGTTTTGCCGGAATCGTACATGTAATTCGGGTGTGCCGGGTTGTGCCCGACCGGCTGGCTCATGATGGCAGCGGCCACGCGCTGCGGTGCGCGCTGGATCAGCTTCATGCCGAACGGGCCGCCGATGCAGTTGCCGAAGAAGAAAAATTTGGCGATGCCGAGATGATCCATGACGCCGAGCTGATCGTCCGCGAACGCGTCCCACGGATTGTCGACCGGGATCGGTCCTGTCGATTCGCCGCTATTGGCGTTGCGCTGGTCCATGGTGATGACACGGAAGTCGTTCTTGAACTCCGCCATGATGTTGATCACCGCCATCGTCGGCCAGTTGATGATCCGCGAGTTCAAGCCGCCGCCGGGTGTCGCCAGAAGCGGAAAGCCCGAGCCGATCTCGGCATAGCGGATGCGGACGCCACCCTTCTCGTAAAATCCGATCTTGGCCCCCGCCGGCAAACCTTGCGGGACTTCTAACGTCTGCGGCACAGTTCCCTCCTTATCGTCGTCGCGGCCGATCGCCTACCACTATCACAGATTCCAGCGGCGCTTGCGGGCGCAACCGTCATGCTGCAGAATTCCGCCAAAGGCCAGGGAGGACGACCTTGCTCGACAAGCCTGTGACCAAAAGCATGCTCGATATGCCCGTCGCCCAGCGCATGCCGCGCGAGATCGCGCCCGGCGTGTTCTGGATCGGCGACTGTCTGGCGCAGCGCCACAAGGGCAAGGTCTATCACGGCTATAACGCCGCCTTTCTGGTCGCCGGCGAAGACGCCTCTATCCTGGTCGAGACCGGGCATCCGAAGGATTTCCCGGTGATCGAGCGGCATATGAAAGAATTGTTTGCGCGCGGCATCGCGCCGCTCAAATATTTGTTCGTCACCCATCAGGAAACGCCGCATTGCGGCGGGCTCGGCCGCGTACTCAAGACGCATCCCGATGCGCTGCTCGTCGGCGACGTCAGCGACTATCATCTGGCCTTCCCGCAATACGAACATCGCATGCGCTGGATGAAGGAGGGCGACGAGATCGATCTCGGCGGCCGCAGCTTCATGGCGGTCGAGCCGGTGATCCGCGACCTGCGCACGACGTATTGGGGTTTCGACACCAAAGAGCGCGTGCTGTTTCCGGGCGACGGATTTGCCTACAGCCACTATCACGAGGACGGCCATTGCGGCCTCGTCGCCGAGGAGGCCGTGTCGCTCGATCTGCCCGACGTGTCGTCAACGTTCGCGGACCTCGCGCTGTTCTGGACCAAGTTTGCCGACATGAACGCCTATTGTGATCGGCTCGATCATCTGATCGCGCGGCTTGACGTGAGGGTGATCGCGCCGACCCACGGCCTGCCGATCACTGATGTGCAGGCGACAGTGCCGAAGGTGCAGGAAGGTCTCAAAGCCGCGGCGCTGATGCCGGAGACCGGGACGAACGAAAAGGCGCCCGCGGCGGCGACTTAGCAAGCATGTCGTCGCCCGGTCACGCGCCCGATGTTGCGGCCATCGCCAACGATGTTCTGGCGGCGTTGGCGAGCAGAAAGCAAATTTCGCAATTCTCGTCGCGACCAGGCGGTTTGAGCCTGGCCGATGCCTATCGAGTCACGCCGTTGTTGCGCACCGCTTTCGAGGCGCGTGGCGAAAAGATCGTCGGCCGCAAAATCGGTTTCACCAATTTCGGCATGTGGAAGGCATTCGGCGTGGACGCGCCGGTCTGGGGCTATGCCACCGACCACACCACTTTCGAACTTGCGCAGACCAGCGTCGTGAAAACCGGCGATTTTGCCGAGCTGCGCATCGAGCCGGAAATCATGTTCGGGCTGAAGGCTTCACCGTCGCCCGGCATGACCGACGATGCGCTGCTCGATTGTGTCGACTGGATCGCGCTGGGCTACGAGGTTGTGCAGTCGATTTTTCCCGGCTGGAAATTCACCGCTGGGGATGTGGTCGCTGCGAACGGCGTTCACGGCCGGCTTCTGGTCGGCAACAGGCATCCCGTCGCGCCCCGCAGGGCGCAGTGGCTGCGCGAACTCGCTGCGTTCGAGGTTGCGCTGTCCTGCGACGGCACCGTGAGCCAAAAAGGCGGCGGCGCACTGGTGCTTGGCAGCCCGCTGAACGCATTGCGCCACCTTGTCGATCTGCTCGCCAAGGATCAGCACAATCCACCGTTGCGTGCGGGCGAAATTATTTCGACAGGGACCCTGACGCTGGCGATGCCAGTTGCGGCCGGTCAAACCTGGACCGCAACGGCGTCCGGCATTCCGCTCGAAGACATCGTCATCCGCTTCGAATAGGAAGCCATGCAATCGCGCGCGCGGTTGCTGCGCCGGTGCGGCTATACGTTCGCCTCCGCCTCCGATTAAATGGCTTCGGCTTTCAAACAGCCGGGAGGACGAAATATGCGCGTGAAACTACGCGCGGTTGTGCTGCTGACGGCTTGCATCGCTTCCGCCGCCGCGGCGCAGGATGCGCGCTATCCGAACCATCCGGTACGCGTCATCGTTTCATCCGGCCCGGGCGGCAATCCGGACGTCATGGCGCGGATGCTGGCGGACCGGATGGGCAAGGATTTCGGCGTGGCGTTCGTCGTCGAGAATGTCCAGGGCGCGGGCGGTGCGCTTTCCGCGATCACGGCTGCGAAGGCGCCGCCCGACGCTATACGCTGTTCTCCGGCGACAGCGGCATCATGGCGATCAACCCGTTGCTCAATCCGAAGATCGGCTACGACCCGAACAAGGATTTCACGCCGATCACCGGGCTTGTGGCGGTGCCGACGATCCTCGTTGCCAATCCGAAAGTTCCGGCCAAGTCGCTCGCCGAGCTCATCGCGCTCGCCAAAAAAGAACCTGGCAAGATCACTTATGGTTCCGCGGGCGTCGGCTCGATCCACCACATGACCATGGCGGTTTTCGCCGACCAGGTCGGTATCGACGTGCTGCACGTGCCGTATCGCGCCGGAACCGCGATGGTGAACGGCCTGCTGACCGGCGAAATCCAGATCGGCTGGTCGGGCATACCCAATGTCATGCAGCAGATCGCGAGCGGCCAGTTGCGCGGCTATTGCATCAGCATTCTCAAGCGTTCGGCATCGACGCCCGCGATCCCGACCTGCGATGAGCTCGGCATCAAGGGTTTCGATGTCGCTTCCGTCATGGGGCTCTATGCGCCGGCGGGAACTTCGCCGCGGATCGTGGCGCGCCTCCAGACGGAAGTCGCCAAGGTGATGCGCGAACCAGCCGTCAACGCGCGCATGGAACAGCTCGGCATGATCATGGAAGAAGACGGCACGGCGAATTACATCGCGTTCACGAAGCGTGACTATGCGCGTTATGCGGCAATCGTCCAGAAACTGCATCTGCAGATCAAAAATTGACGAGGCACGACATGGTGGCGGCCACGATGGAAGATCTGAAGCAATTGCGTGTCGATCAGGTGGGCGGACTGTGCGCGCCGACGGAGTTGCGGCGCGTATTCGAGGCCTACAAGAGCGGGGCGACCTCCGAGCGCGAATTCGGCCGCGCCAAGGACGAAGCGGTCCGCCACGTCATCGCGCGACAACAATCCGTCGGGTATCCCATTCTCACCGACGGTGAGCTGCGGCGGCGCAATTTTCAGGAAAGCTTCAGCGAATCGGTGTCCGGCTTCGAGGTGCCCGCCGAGGACAAGTCGATGGAGGGCGTGAGCGCCCAGCCGATGGTTCGCGCCGAGCAGAATTTCACCGCGCCCGGACCGGCGATCCGGACGCGCCGCCGCGTCGTCGAGCGGCTGCGCCTCACGCGCAATGTGCCGCTCGAGGAATACCAGTTCTCCAGCAAGGTCGCGTCGCGCCCCGTCAAGGTTACGGTGCTGAGCCCCGACCGCATTTCGCAGCGCTTTGACTGGCAGAATTCCACGTCCGTCTATCCCGACATGGATGCGTTCATGGCCGACGTGGTGGCGATCACCCGGCAAATCATCGCCGGGCTGGTCGAGGCCGGCTGCCGCTACATCCAGATCGACGCGCCGGGCTACACCGCCTATGTCGACAAAGTGTCGCTTGAGCGCATGCGCTCGCGCGGCGAGGATCCGGACAAGAACATGGAGCGTTCGATCACCGCCGACAACGCCGTCATCGCCAGTTTCGAAGGCGTCACCTTCGGTATCCATCTCTGCAAGGGCAATCCGCGCACTGTCGATCCGGCGACCGGCAAGGTGATGCCGCAATGGCACCGGGAAGGCCACTACGACGCCATCGCCGAGCGGTTGTTCTCGCAGCTCAAGCACGACCGCATCCTGCTCGAATACGACGACGAGCGTTCCGGCGGCTTCGCGCCGCTGCGCTATGTGCCGCGCGGCAAGATCGCGGTGCTCGGACTGGTGACGACCAAGCGCGCCGATCTTGAAAGCCTCGATCTCCTGCGCCGGCGCCTTGGCGAGGCGACGCGACATCTGCCGGCCGAGCAACTCGCGCTCAGCCCGCAGTGCGGCTTCGGCGGCCTCGACAGTGTCTCGATCCCCGAAGAGGACCAGTGGCGCAAGTTCGAGCGCATCCTCGAAACGTCGCGGCTGGTGTGGGCGTGAGAGCCATGGGAGGGCCTACCTTACCTTACCTTACCTTAAGCTGCGGCGCGCTTTGATATTCGCCGCGGTGGTGCCCCCTTCAACGGAGGCAACAGCACGTCGGCCGGGATATGAAAGCGGGCGCGCAGTCGCTGCACCATCGCCATGCTCAACCCCTTCTTGCCGCGGAGCACCTCGCTGACTCGGCTCGGCGTGCCGAGGATGGGCACCATATCGGCGCGCGACAGTCCATGTTGGTCCATCAGGTGACGGATGAGATCAGCGGTGCTGGGCGGCCGTTGCGGCCAGCGGCTCTCTTCATAGGCCGCGATAAGGCGTGCTTGCGCCGCAAGCCGGGCCAGGTCAGCCGGCTTGTCCGAATCCCATAACCGATCGACAAGAGCGCGAGCGCGGACCAGCTCGGCTGCGCTATCGATTACGACAAGAGTGGCGTCCATTACACTGTCTCCGCGTCGATACCGTCGTATTCAGCGTGACTTCCAAAGAAACGGACCGCGACGATGCCAGCCTGGTACTGAATACGCGCAACCAACCGATAGTCGTTACCCTTGATGTTGAAAACGACACGGCCGCTTTTGAGAATGCTCGCTTTTGGATAAGACGCTTTCACATCCTCGGGATTGCGCCACTGTGAGCGGTTTACAATGTCCCGCCACGCTTGAAACTGCGACCGGGCCGCCTTTGTTCCTTTGTGACCGGCGCGAGCAGCGAAGAAGGTCTCGACCAAATCGACGCCGATAACGATCATCCAGCCATAATAATCCCATTTCCAAAAAGTGGAAGTGCGAATGCCTTGTAGTCCGGACGAATGACGCGGCATCCGGGTTTCACTTCATATGTTGGCCATACGGCGCGTGCGATATGCGGGACTGATGCTGGCCGTGCTGTGCCAGCAAGGAGCCGCTGGCGCAGCCGCGCGCATCTTGCTACGCACGTTCATAGCAAAGGTAGGCTCATGGGCTATTTCGACGGACTGACCAGCGGAAGCTTCAAGACCGCGCAGGACGGCCGGCGGCTGTTCTTTCCCTGGGGCTATCTGGGCCGCGGTTACGTTATCCCTTCGGACGACACCGCCGAGCGCCTGCGCCGTCAGTTGAAAACCTATTACATCGTCATGTTGGTGGGGATCGTCGGCACTTCGGGTTTCCACGCCTTTATCACGTCGGCCGTCGTCGCCGTGGTCTGCATCGCCTTCTATGCGATCTGGGCGCATCGTCAGGTCGCGAAGCTGCAGCCGGCTGGCGAGGCCATGTCGTTTGGCGAGAGTTCGGCCTCGCAGGCGCGTGCGTTTGGCCCGCGGGCGCTATGGCTGTTGGAAATCTGCTCGCTGCTGTTCGTCGCCGGCGGCATCTTCATGTATATCGCCGACCCCGCCAACCGGCTCATGGCGCTGTTCACGACGATCTTCTTCGGCTGCTGCGCGGCGTCGATTGGCTACATGATCGTCGTACGCCGGCGGGCGCCGTCACCCCCGTAGCGCCGCCGGTTATGGCAGCGGCTTGCCGCGGACGTCGGCCGCGCGCTCGATCTTGACCAGCACGCCGATGCCGGTGTCGGCGCCCACATGGGTCTGCTCGCGCGGCAGCAGCAGCTTGAAGATGGCGTCGCGCACCGGCCCGCTCTCGTACAATTGCGCGGTCCCGTAAAAGCGCAGAAAGCCCGAAGTCGAGTACGCCGTCGCGCTGCGCCTTGAAATTGGAATACATCACGCACACGCGGTTATCGCCGCCGAGGTTTTCCAACGCCTGTTTCTTCGAGCGCTCCCAATAGGCGAGGTGGCCGTCGTCGAACACCACCATGCTGCCCTTGGGAGAAATGTTCGGGCCGCTCGGTCCTTGCGTCGCCACCAGGCACGGCGCGCCGTCGTCCCACGCAGATCTGATGAGGGCTTTGAGCTTATCGCTGAATTGCATGAATTTCTCTCCCGCTTTGCATTAGCGTCCGCGCGCCGCGAGCACACGGTCCACCATCGCGCCGGCTTCGCCCAGATAGTTGGCTGGATCGCACAGCTTCGCCAGTGCCGCGCGATCGAGGTGCTTGGCGACTTCCTTGTTCTCGGCGAGCAGGTCGACCAGCGGCCGGCCCGTGGCCACGACCTCGCGGCAGATGTCGTAAACCAGATCGTGCGCGTATTGCCGGCCGAGATAGGGCCCGAGCCCCATCATCACCGCCTCCGAAACGATCAGCCCCTTGGTGAGATCGAGATTCCTGCGCATGTTCTTCTCGTCGACCTGCAGGCCAGTGAGCACAAATTTGGTCTGCGCCAGCGCCCCGGCGGCCAGGCAGAAAATCTCCGGCAGCACGATCCACTCGATTTCCCACGGGCCGGTAGCGCGCTCGTGGTCTTCCACCATGGCATCGAGTAGCGCGGCCGCCTGCTGGCGCACCACCGACGTCAACGCCGTGATGTACACCGAGGAGATCGGATTGCGCTTCTGCGGCATGGTGGAAGATGAACCGCGGCCCTGGTGGAACGGCTCGTAGACCTCTTCCACTTCGGTCTGCATCAGCAGCTTGATGTCGAACGCGATCTTGCCGCAGCTTCCGGTGACGAGGCCGAGGAAGCAGCCGACCTCGGCGATGGCGTCGCGCACCGTGTGCCAGGCGATCGCCGGCTGGCCGAGTTTCAGCTCCTTCATCAGCTCGGCCTGCACGTCGAGGCCGCGGCCCCCGAGCGACGACAGCGTGCCCGCGGCGCCGCCGAATTCGCCGACCAGCACGCGCGGGCGCAGTTCGGCAAGCCGCTGCCGGTGCCGCTCGAACGCCGCCAGCACCGTCGCCATCTTGTAGCCGAAGGTGATCGGCACGGCCTGTTGCAGGTTGCTGCGCCCGGCCATCGGCGTGTCGCGGTGCTTCTTTGCCAACACCGCCAGCGCGTCGGCGATGCCGGAAACCTCGGCCTCGACCAGAGCCAGCGCTTCGCGGATCTGCAGCACGGTGGCGGTATCGGTAATGTCCTGCGTGGTGGCGCCCCAGTGGCACCACTCGCCAAGCCCGTCGCGGCACAGCGCGACGAGCTGCTGCACCACCGGCAACACCGGATAGCCGATGCGCTCGGTCTGCGTCTTCAGCTTGGCAAAATCCATCTCGGAGGCGTTGCAGTGGCGGCAGATTTCCTCGGCGGCCTCCTTGGGGATGACGCCAAGCCGCCCCTGCGCCCGCGCCAGCGCGGCCTCGAAGTCGAGATATTTCTGCACCCGGTTTTCGTCGGAAAAGACCTTTCGCATCGCCTCGGTCGAGAAGATGTCGCGAAACACGGCGGAGTCGATCAAGGACGATGGCATCGTTGCATTGCTCCTGGCGGGCGCTTTCAAAGGCGGGCGGGACTGATACTGTGCGGCGCGCTAACCGTCATTGCGAGGCACGACGGGCTTCGCGCGTCATGACGCTTAACAAGCAATGACGCTTAACAAAATGGATTTGCCAAGCCCAGCCCCCAGACCGTCTCCATGACCATGTCCCAAAGCACCCTTGATTTTTCGCTGCCGCCGCAATTGCGCGCCATCCACGAGGCCGAATACCCGCGTTTTTCCGATGCCGAAATAGCGCGGCGCCGTAACGCGACCGCCGACCTGCTCAAGGAAGCAGGCGCCGATCATCTGATCTTCTGCGGCGCCAACCGTTTCGGCTCGGCCGTGCAGTGGCTCACCGGCTGGCCGGTGACGACCGAGGCCGTGGGCGTATTCACCCCCGGCGAGGCCGACGCCATGTTCGTCCAGCACGTCAATCACGCGCCGCTTGCCGGCAAGATCGCATCGCGCGCCAGGGTCGCCTGGGGCGGCGGCTCTTCGATCGGTGCCGCGATCGAAGTGCTGGAGCAGCGACGGGCGCAATCCGGCCGCGTCGCCGTGATCGGGCCGATGACGTTCGAGCAGCACGCGACGCTGTCCGGGCGCTTCGGCATGATCGCCAACCTCAACCGAGCCTATATCGGACTGCGGCAGGTCAAGTCGGCCGAGGAAATCGACTGGCTCCGCATCGGCGCGGCGCTGTCCGACCGCGGCATGCTGGCGCTGCGCGACGGGCTGCGCGCCGGCGTCACCGAGCGTGAACTCGGCGACATCGTCGAACGCGGTTATGTGCGGTTCGGCGGCGCCACGGTCATTCACTTCATCGGCGTTACCCCGATGGCCGCGCCGCGGCTTGGCGTGCCGACGCAGTTCGCCGCCAACCGCAAGGTCGCGGCCGGCGACCTGGTGTTCGCCGAGATCAGCGCGGCGTTCTGGGATTATCCCGGCCAGGTGCTGCGCAGCTTCACGCTCGGCGCCGAGCCGACGCAGCTTTATCGTGATCTGCACGCCGCCGCCGACGCGGCATTCGCCGCGGTCGCCGCGGTGCTCAAAGCCGGCACAATGCCGCGCGAGATCATCGAGGCTGCCGGCGTCATCGAACAGTCGGGCTTCACTATCATTGACGACCTGTTGCACGGCTATGGCGGCGGCTATCTGCCGCCGGTGCTGGGCTCCAAGAGCCGGCCAAGCGCGCACGTGCCTAACGAACCGTTTCGCGCCGGCATGGTCGTGGTCATCCAGCCCAACGTGGTGACGAAAGACGGCATGGCCGGCGTGCAGACCGGCGAGATGGTTTTGATTACCGAAACCGGAATCGAACCTTTTCACGCCGTGCCGCGCGGGTTCTTGCGCATCTGATCATCGTTACCGCGCGGTATCCGTCGCACGTCCTTAATGGTGTGTGACCGCGGTCGTTAAAGATCGCGCCCGGCGCGGCGTGGCGCCGTCGCGCTCCGCACGTGCGGGTTTCTTCCGCCGTTGTTCGGCAAATTGCTCGCAGCGCGAATGCGCGGTGCGCAGCGGAGTGAATTCGTAAAGGTTATCTCTTGCATTCAAATAAACCGATACACCACGCATAAACAATACCGCTTCAAGTAATCTTCAGCATAGGTCCAGAACGCGTCCCAATTTCACCAATTCATCACCACCGCCGTTCCAAATTCCCTGCGAGACAAACAAGTTTCTCGGCGTCATCAGGGGACAGGCGTGCGCACCAGCACCATCGTCATGGTCGGCTTTGCAGTCGTGTTTGGACTGCTCGCCGTCTTTTTGGCGAATGCCTGGCTTAACAACAGGGCCGCTCAAACGATGCGCGATCTGGCGGCGCAGCAAAAAACTGCGCCGCCAGCGCACACCTTGGTCGTTGCGTCGAAGCCATTGAAATTCGGCGACGTCATCGTGTCTTCGTCGCTGCGCGAGATTTCGTGGCCCGACAATGCCGTTCCGCAAGGGGCGTTCGCCAAGATCGGCGAACTGACGGCTACCAAGCGCGTCGTGCTTATCCCGATCGCCGTCAACGAACCAATTCTGGCGTCAAACATAACGGGGCCCGGCCAGCGCGGAACGCTGTCGTCGCTTCTCAAAGACGGCATGAAAGCCGTCAGCATCCGCGTCAACGACGTCGGCGACGTCGGCGGCTTCGTACTGCCGGGCGACCGTGTCGATGTCGTGCTGACGCGCCCGGGCGACAAGAAAGTTTCGGTCAACGATGTCGTGCTGCAGAACGTGCGTGTGCTCGGCGTCGATCAAATGGCGGACAACACCGCCGACAAGCCCGCCGTCGTCAAGGCGGTAACGCTCGAAGTCGACGAGACTGGCGGACAGAAACTGGCATTGTCCTCGATGGTCGGCACGCTGTCGCTGTTGCTGAGGAAGGCCGGCGAGACGACGGATGACGCGACGAGGCAGATTTCGCCGCTGGATCTGGTCAACAAGGCGGGCCCGAACGGCAAATCGGAATTCGCGACCATCGTGGTCACACGAGTATCCAAGAACACAATATCGCTCGATCAATACAGCGTGCCGGTCGAGCACGACAACACAGACAAAGAGAATGCGCATTCGGTCGCGCTTCCGGCGCGGCAGATGGCGCACGAGTGAAGGTTTGGAGGCGAACGGAACGGTAGTGGGGTGGGACGGACGTTCGGGGACAACAAGCAGCGGCGGGGAGGCCGACGTGAACAGCCAGTGTCAATACCAGGATAACGTTGCCGGCGATGGCCGGCTTCATCGGGACGGGACGACGGTCACCCGGGCGCCGAAATGGCGCAGCGGCGCCGTGCTCGCGGCCGCGTTGATCGCCACTGTGGCGTTGCCGATTGCTGCGCGCGCGCAGCAGCAGGTCGCGCTGGCGGGCCCGATACACACCAGGACGATGAATGTCACGCTTGGCAAATCGCTCGATGTGCAGACCGATCAGAGCATAGCCGACATCGTGGTCAGCGACCCCTCGGTGGCCGATGTCAACCCGCTGACCGATCGCAGGCTTTCCATCTTCGGCAAGAAAAGCGGCACTACGCGCGTCACTGTCTACGACGCCAACAAGAAGCCAGTCGGCATTTTCGATATTCAGGTGGGGTTCGACATCTCGCCGCTGGTCGCGGAAATCGCGCAGTTCACCAACGGCCGCATCAAGGTGTCGTCGATCAACGGCCGCGTCATGCTGTCCGGTACCGTGCCGGACGCCGTCACGCTCGACAAGGCTGTGATGATGGCGCGGCAGTTTGTGCCCGATGCGAACAGCGTCATCAATACCGTGCAGGTGATGCAGCAGCAGCAGGTGATGCTGGAAGTGCGCTTCATCGAGGTCGATCGCCAGGCCAGCCGCGAACTCGGCGTGCAGTGGAACTATTTCGGCAATTCGGCGGTCGCCAATGTCGGCGATCAAATCACTCCAAATAACCAGGCGCCGCCCTTTCCGGGCGCACCGCAGCTGCCTCTTGCATCGGCGGCGGGCAGCGTCGCCGCTGGCGTGCTCTCGGGCGCATCACCTTACGGTTTTCTGCTCGGCCAGTTGTCGAACCGACTACAGGTCGCGGTCAGCGCGCTTGAGCAGCAGGGCCTGGCGCGCAGCCTGGCCGAGCCCAATCTGGTGGCTCTGTCTGGCGACACGGCCAGCTTCCTTGCCGGCGGAGAAATTCCAATCCCCGCAGCCGGCGCCTTTGGCACTGTGTCGTTCGCCTATAAGCCATACGGCGTCGGCCTTTCGTTCACGCCGACCGTGCTGAAGGACGGCCTGATCAACCTGATGATCAAGCCCGAAGTCAGCGAGATCGATAGCGCCCATACCGTGACGGTCGCCGGTACTGCTGTGCCGGGGCTGATCACCCGCAAGGCCTCGACCACGCTTGAATTGCGCGATGGTCAGAGCTTCATGCTTGGCGGACTGTTGCAGGACACCGGTACCACCGCGCAGGACCAGCTTCCCTGGGTCGGCAACGTTCCGGTGCTGGGCGCGCTGTTCCGGTCAAGCCATTATCAGAAAAACGAGACCGATCTGGTGATCGTGGTGACACCGCACATCGTGCGGCCGATGAGGCCGACGGAGGCTGCCCACACGCCGCTCGACGGCACCGAGCCAGGCAACGACATCGATTTCTTCCTGATGGGCAAGGCCGAGGTGAGCCCGGCGCTGGTTCGACTCGCTGCCGGCGCGCTTAACCGCCCGTATGTCGGTCACATTCTCGATCTGCCAAAAAAGGGAGGCGTCTATGTGTCGGTCAAGGACTGAGCCCAACGCCAAGACAGACTCAGCCGCGACATCCATGACGCGCATGATCGCGGCCGCTCTCGCGGCGGCAGCGATTGGCAGCGGGCTCGGCGGATGCTCGGAGATGTATTTCGATCATCGCGATAGCGTGTCGCTGCAGGCTGGCGACGCGATTGCGGCCAACGAGGCGATGCAGACGATCGATCCCTGGCCGGCGCGCAGCCGCAATACCAATATCGCCGCAAACGGCCAGCGCATGCAGTCGGCGATCGAGCGTTATCGCACCAACAACGTTACGCAGCCGGTTGATCCGCAGCAGATCGAGAATGCCAACCAGGCGCCGCCGACGATCCAGGTCACGCCGCCACCCTCGGCGCCGGCGCCGGGCATCGGCTCGGACTCGACCACCACCACGACGACCGTCGTCGGCGGGCCGCCGCAGCAGGCGTCGCAGTGATCGCTTTGTCCATCCGTCAGATTTTGCCACACGCCAAGTCTTGAACCATGCGTATCGGTCGCGCCGTCACTCCCGTAACTCAAACCAGAGTGGTCATTCTGACCGCTGATGATGGCTTTGAGGCGACGGCGCGCGCCGCTTTCGGCGGCAGCGCGCAGATCGGTCTGGACGTCATCAAGGGGCAGCTCGCCGATCGCCCCGAGATTGATGTCGATGGCGCGACTGTCGTGATCGCCGATCTCGACCCGTCCGACGAAATTGAAATGGCGGCACTCGAACGGCTGGTGACGCGCGTCGGCACCTGGCCGCCGATTGTGGCGGTGATGCCAAGCTTCGACGGCGCCGCGGTGCGCCGGCTGATGCAGCTTCGCGTCGCGGACTTTCTGGTCAAGCCGGTGCCGCCGGTCGAACTGGCGCAAACCTGCGCCCGCGTCGCCAAGAAGCCGGCTCCGACCGACGCGGCCGAGGCGCAAATCCTCACCTTCCTGCCGGCCGTAGGCGGCGCCGGCGTCACCACGCTTGCGGTGCAGACCGCCATGCTGCTGCTCAACAGCGGTCCGCAAGGCAAGACCGCGACCTGCCTGGTCGATCTCGACTTTCAGCACGGCGCCTGCGCCGACTATCTCGACATCGAGCCGCGCCTCAATCTCGGCGAAATCGAGCCGCGCCCGGAGCGTCTCGACCGGCAACTGCTCGAAGTGATGATCTCGCAGCACTCGTCCGGCCTGTCCGTGGTGGCGGCGCCGAACCGGCCCGCCGAGATGCGCTCGTTCGATCCGGACGTGGTGACGCGGCTGCTTGATCTCGTCTCGTCGCATTTCGATTACGTCGTATTCGACATGCCCCGCACCTGGTTCTCGTGGACCGACAGCGTGCTGCTCGGCTCCAATCAGCTTTACATCGTCACCGAGGCCACCGTGCCGGGCTTGCGTCAGGCGCGGCAGCTGGTCGAGGCCGTGCGCGAACGGCTTGGCGACGGCCCGAAGCCGCAGGTCGTAATCAATCGCTTCGAGCAACGAATGTTCGCCCATGGTCTGCGCCGCTCCGACATCGAACAGGCGATCGGCGAGTTGTTCCGAGCGACTATTCCCAACAACTATGGCCTGGTGCGCGAAGCGATCGATCGCGGCGTGCCGCTCGACGAGATCAAGCCGGGCAACAAAATCACGGCGGAGCTGAAAAAGCTAATCCTGCCGCAGGCCGACAGCAAATCCGCCAACGAATCGGCGGCCGCCGCCAAGAAATTCAAATTCTCTCTGGCGCGCTCGTAGGATCGGACATGGCAGGCCGTTTTTCAGCTCGCCGCATCGCCGCTCCGGATCTCGCGCCGGGCGACGAGCCCACGCTTGAGGATGTCTCGTGGACGGTATTTCCCGAGACCGCCGCTCCGGAACCTGCGGCGCCCGCCGCCGCCAATCCGCTGCTGTCCGACAAGTTGCTCGACGCCAAGGTACGGCTGCACCGCCGGCTGATCGAGGAGATCAACCTGTCGGCGCTGGAAAAGCTGCCCGAAGAGGAAATCCGCAACCATATCCAGCAGCTCGTCTCGCAATACGTCCTGGTCGAGCGGCTCGCGCTCAACACCCAGGAACTCGGCGACTTCGTCTCGGAAATTCTCGACGAGATGACCGGCCTGGGACCGCTTGAGCCGCTGCTCAAGGACGGCACCGTCAACGATATTCTGATCAACGGCCACGAATGCGTCTATGTGGAGCGCGGCGGCATCCTGGAGCCGACCGGTGTGCGCTTCAAGGACGAGGCGCATCTGCTCCGCATCATCAACAAAATCGTTTCCGCGGTCGGCCGCCGCGTCGACGAGGCGCATCCGATGTGCGACGCGCGCCTGCTCGACGGCTCGCGCGTCAACGTGGCGGTGCGCCCGGTGGCGATCGACGGACCGCTGATGTCGATCCGTAAATTTTCCAAGAAGCCGTTCAACCTGAACAAGCTGGTCGAAGTCGGTGCGCTGCGCCCGCAGATGGCCGAGGTGCTGGCGGCCGCCGTAAAGGCGCGCGTCACGCTGATCATTTCCGGCGGCACCGGCTCGGGCAAGACCACGATGCTCAACGCGCTGTCCGCGTTCATTTCCGAGAAGGAGCGCCTGCTCACCATCGAAGACGCCGCCGAACTGCAGCTGCAACAGCCGCACGTCGGCCGCATGGAGACGCGGCCGCCGAACATCGAGGGCAAGGGTGAAATCCGCCAGCGCGATCTGGTCAAAAACGCGCTGCGCATGCGGCCCGATCGCGTCATCCTCGGCGAGTGCCGCGGCGAGGAAGCCTTCGACATGCTGCAGGCCATGAATACCGGCCACGAAGGCTCGATGGCCACCGTTCACGCCAATACCCCGCGCGACGCCATTTCACGCCTCGAACAGATGATCGGCATGGCCGGTCTGCCGATGACGGTCGCCTCGATCCGCAGCCAGATCGCCTCCGCCATCCGCATCATCGTGCAGCTGTCGCGATTGTCCGACGGCAAGCGCAAGGTGATGAGCATCGCCGAGATCACGGGGATGGAATCCGACATCATCCAGATGCAGGAAATCTTCAAATACGTGCGCACCGGCACCGCGCCGGACGGCACCGTGCAGGGCCATTACCAGGCAACCGGCGTGCGGCCGCGCTTCCTGGGCGATCTGGCTGCCATGGGCATCAAGCTTCCGGGCGCCTATTTCGATCCCTCGCAGCCGCTGTAGAACAGACATGCTCGAAAATCTGTTCGCCAATCCGATCTATCTGGTCTGGCTGTTCGTGGCGGTTTCGGCCGGCCTCGCCTTCGAGGCGGTCTATCTGTTGGGTTTCTCGACCGCGTCGTATCGCAGCCAGATCAATCGGCGGCTGAAGCTGTCGAAGGACCGGACCGATCGCGAGAGCGTGCTGATCGAGTTGCGCCGCGAGCGCGGGCTGACGGCGGGCGGCAATTACCGGCTCGGTCTCGTTGCGCTCAACAGGCTCATTCTGCAATCCGGGCTGACCATCGGTTTTACCCGGCTCGCCGGGTTTGTCGCCATCGGCAGCGTGCTCGCCTTTGCGCTGACGCTCGTGTTCCGCCACTCGGTCGTGGAGGCAGGCATTGCCGCGGTGTTTTCCGCGACGCTGCTGCCCTACATGGTGCTGCGCTGGCTGCGCTCGCGCCGGCAGGGCAAATTTGCCGCCCAGTTTCCCGACGCTCTCGACATCATCGTGCGCAGCCTGCGCGCAGGCCATCCGGTGCCGGTCGCCGTCAACATGGTTGGGCGCGAGATGGGCGACCCGATCGGCAGCGAGTTCGGCATCGTCACCGACGAGATCACCTACGGCGCCGATCTGGAAACGGCGATGCGCAACCTTTATGCCCGCATCGGCTCCGATGACCTGCCGCTGTTCGTCACCGCGGTCGCGATCCAGGGCTCGACCGGCGGCAATCTCGGCGAAATTCTGCAGAACCTCTCCGGTGTCATCCGTCAGCGTTTCAAGATGCGGCGCAAGATCCGCGCGCTCGCCGCCGAGGGCCGTGCCTCGGCGATGATCCTTTCCGCGCTGCCGATCGGCATGTTTTTCGTCATCCTGTGGCTGGTGCCCGACTTCTACGGCTCGGTATGGGACGTCCCGCTGACCAAGGAACTGGTTGGCGGCGCCAGCGTCTGGATGGCGATCGGCAATCTGATCATGTTCCGCATGGTGAATTTCAAGATCTGACATGAACCTGATGAACGTCGCACTCAGTCCGCAGACCATGCTCAGCCTGCTGGTTTTTCTGGCTGCGGGCACGCTGGCGTTTGCCGCGATGGTCGGCCTGCGCACCCGCGAAGCGGTGCGCCGCCGTGCCGCTCGCGTTGCCGCCGATGCCGAAGACGAACCCGTCGGCAAGCGCTCGCTGCGGGGTTCGGGACTGCGCGCCGCGCAGAAGCTCGTCGACTATGCGGCCAAGCATTATTCGTCGTCCGAGACCAAGGACGTCAAAGTGTTGCGCCAGCGGCTGACGCGCGCCGGCATTTACGATCCGCGCGCCACCGCGGTGTTTTTTCTTGCCCGTGTCGGCACCGCGATTGTGGTCGCCGTTGCCGTGTTCTTCGCCATGCCGATGCTCGGCTTCGAGAGCAAGGCGATGTTCTGGGTCTATGTGCTGATCGGCGCTTTGCTTGGATATCTGGCGCCGAGCTTTTATCTGGACCGGATGATCGCGAAGAAGCGCCTCGAACACATGGCGGGCTTTCCCGATTTCATGGACCTGCTCGTCGTCTGCGCGGATGCCGGCCTGTCGATGGAGGCTTCGCTCGACCGTGTTGCGCGCGAGCTCGGCGATTCCTATCCATCGCTCTCCGCCAACATTCACATGGCCAATCTCGAAATCCGTGCCGGCCGCACCATGAGCGAGGCGCTGGAGCATCTCGGCGATCGCCTCGGTCTCGACGAGGCGCGCTCGTTCGCCACGCTGATTTCAGCAATCCGACGAACTCGGCTCCTCGATCGGCGATGCACTGCGCGTCTATTCCGACGACATGCGTCACAAACGGCTGTCGCGCGCCGAAGAAAAAGCCTACGCGCTACCCGCCAAGCTCACCGTACCGATGATGGTGTGCATCTTCCCGACGCTGTTTGTTGTTATTCTGCTGCCGGTCATCGTGCGCCTGGTGACGCACAACTGGTAAGCGGCGCACTGCAGAACGTTTAAGACTCTCGCGCCGGCCTTAAAGCTTTGGCGACCATCGCTGCGGTTCCGTCTCGACTGGGCTCGGGACGCTGCGCAAGATCGTCACCATGGGCGATGTGATTTTTACGCTGGCGGCCTGTGCGGCCTGTTTGTGGCTGGGCTTTCAGATCGGCGCGAGCAGGTCCGATCTGCGCCGCAAGGCGGACGTGACTGAGCTCGAGCGCCGCTTCAAGATCGTGGATTGCAAGGTCGTCGGGCCGACGCACAGCGACGCCGCCTGATCGGCGTGGGGCCTTTGCTCGGAAAGCTGGCGGCTTTTTTTTCGGAAAACGCCTCTCGCGTCAAAATTTAAGCAGGGTAAGCGACGCGCCCGGCGGCCCGGCCGGCACGGCGATTTTCAAAAGTTATCAAAGGCTTAGATTGCGGCGGGGGCCTTGGACGCGTTGCGCGCGACGTTTGCCAAACATTGATTCCTCGGGCAAAATTAGGAAAGCACGCGAAGCAAAGAGCGCGGACGGGAGAATTTCATGCATCGATACTACAAGATCGCGTTGAAAGCGGCGACCGCCGTGGCGCTGGTATGGGGCGCCGCCGCGTTCACGACGACCGAGGCGTCGGCACAGTTCGGCTTCGAGGGGATGATTCGCGGCGCCATGGGCGGCGGCGGATTTTCTCGACGCCATCACGGCAGGGTTCATGAGTTCGAGGCATCATCGGCGGTCGAAAGATGAGGATGCCGATGACGACGACTTAAAAAACAAGGATAAGGACAGCAAGTCCGCCGACAACAAGACCGACCTGAAGCCCGCGAGCGCCGCCAAGCAGGTCGATGCGGCCCCCAACCAGGGGCAGCCGCAAACGGCGGCTTCGAGCCCGCCGCCTTCCCCGAAGCCGAGCGCCGACATTCCCGCCTTCACGCCATCGCGCTGACCGAAGCGGCGGGTCGACGGCGGCCGTGACCGGCCAGCGATCTATTTGCTGACGCCGACCGCGGCGTTGAGCCGATCAAGCGCGTGTTGCGCGTCGACGCTGCCGTTGCTGGCGGCCTTTTTGTAGAACGCAATGGCGTCCTGATCGCTTTGCGGAGTTCCCAGCCCCTTCTCGTACATGAAACCGAGCCGGAACTGCGCTTCGGCAAAATTCTGATCGGCGGCTTTTTTGTACCAGCCGATTGCCGTCCCGTAGTCCTGTTGGCCGACGCCGCGACCGAAGAAATACATGTCGCCCAGATTTTTTTCGGCCTTGGCGAATTCTTGTTCGGCCGCCTTGCGGTACCACGCGACAGCCTGGCTGTCGTCGTGCGGAAGGCCGTCGCCGCCAGTCGCATAGAGAACGCCGAGCAGATTTTGAGCGTCGGGATAACCGCTGTCGGCGGCGCTGCGATACAGAGATACCGCCCGTTGCAGATCCTTGGCGGTGCCCAGCCCGGTCTCGTACATGAATCCGAGCCGGTATTGGGCGTCGGGCCAATTCTGGTTGGCGGCTTTCAAATACCATGACAGGGCCTCGAGCGCGTTCCGATCGAGGCCCCCGCGCCCGGACAGATACATGTCGCCCAGATTGGTTTCGGCGCCCGCATAGTTTTGGATCGCGGCCTTTCTGTACCATTCGACAGCCTGGGTATCGTCGCGCGGCAGGCCGTCGGCGCCTTGAGCATATTTGACGCCAAGTGCGTTCTCGGCCGCGGGATCGCCGCGCGCAGCGGCCTGAATGATGTCGGCCAAAGCCGTCGGCGCCGCGGACGCCGGCAGCTTGGCGGCCCCCCCAGGAGGATTTTTTGAGGGTGCTCCCGGTGATGTTGGCGGCGCCTGCGGCGTCGCCACCGTAACTTTTACGCCTCCCGGCGCCGGGCCTGCGGGAGCCGGGGAGCCATTCGGCGGGCTCGTTGCGTGCCCCGGCTGAACCGCCGGATGGGCCGTGGCAACGGAGGCAGGCGAGGAGCCGCCGATTGGCGTCAGGATCACAACGATCGCTATCGCAAGCGCGAGCAAAACCCCGCCGCCGGCGCCGATCACGACCGGCAGCCGCAGGTCGGGCCGGACGAATGTCAATCGATCAACAACGCTTGCCAGAGCCCGTGCCGGCGCCGATTTCGGCGCCGCCGCCACAGGCTCGGGAGCGGGCGCATTGATCAGACGGGTGCCCTCGTACACGATCTTCGGCGCATCCGTGCGCAATGCGGCTGCGCCGAGCGCGTCGCTGAATTCCCATGCCTTGGCAAATCGCTGGTCGGGATTTTTCGCCAGGCCGCGCGCCAAGGCGGCGTCAATTCGGCTATCCACCCCCGACAGCCGCGAACTCAACTTGGGCGCCCGCGTTTTGATGTGCGCCTGCATCAGCGCATAATCCGTGTCGGCCTCGAACGGCACCGAACCGGAAAGCATTTCGTACAGCGTAATCGCCAGGCTGTAGATGTCGCTGCGCCCGTCAGGTTCCTCGCCGCGCACCTGTTCGGGCGACATATAGGCGAGCGTGCCGAGAGCGCCGCCGTCGCGCGTCAAGCGCTGTGAACCGGCCACGCGGGCAATGCCAAAGTCCATGATCTTCACGGCGCCGCTCGTGGTGATCATCAGATTGGCGGGTTTGATGTCGCGATGGACGATGCCGAGCGAGTGCGCATAGCTGAGCCCGTCGGCCACCTGTGCGATGATGGCCAGGCTTTCCCGCAGGCCCAGTTTGCCGCCGCGTTTCTTGAGCAGGTCCTCCAGCGTTTCGCCGCGCACGCACTCCATGATCAGATATAAATTGCCGCCTTCGGACAAAAGATTGTAGAGCGTGGTGATGTTGGGATGGGTTAGCTTGGCGAGACTGGTGGCCTCGCCGCGAAACCGATCCACGAAACTTTTGTCGTTCAGCAGTTCGGGACGCAGCGACTTGATGGCGACTTCGCGTTCCAGAACGGTGTCGAACGCGGCGTGGACCTGCCCAATGCCGCCCGCGCCCAGCAACTCTCTGATTTCGTACTGACCGACCATTGTCATGGCGCGTTCACGTCCGTCGGCGATTGGCTCAACGGACCAGACTTACCTGGATTTCCCGCTTCTTGTCCGGCCGGTCGTACAGGTCCGACGGAGACAATACCAGCGAGGGATCTGCGTTGACGCTGTGCGGCGGCTGTGCTTCGGCGGACTCACTGGCCGGTGGCAGTTTGTTTACGATCGGCGCCGCAACGCTCGGCGTCGGTCCTTGTGCGGGCATCAAAAACACGAGCGCAACCGCGAGGCTCGCAATCAAGGCTACGCCGCCGGCGATGGGCACAACCATCCGCATCGGCAGGCCGAGGATCGTCGGCTGCTCCTTTGCACCATCGGGCGCGTTGATGACCTTGGCCACCGCCGCACCGAACCGCCCGGTCGAACTCTTTGGCGCGCCTTTCGCAGCCTCGGAAGCGGCGCCCGGCGTCGCGCGATGCGCGGACGCCGGCGGAGATTCAGCCTTCCGGTCCACCGCGCGGTACGATCCCGAAGGCCGCTCGGCGGCTTGGTGCGATCCTGAAGGTCTTTGCCGCGGCTTGCTATCCGTCTGTTGCCGCCGCCGCTCCTCCGTGGAGCGCACAGGCTGGCGCAATGCGTCGGCGATGGTGGCGCAGAACTGCGCGATTGCTTCCAATTGGGTCGGCGACTGAACATCCGAATAACGAAACAATTGCCAATCGACGTATTGACGTTTGCCGATGACCGAAAGCACCGGATGATCCCGCCACTGTGCTTCGTCCTGAAGCGCCGCAACCGGCACATAAAGGATCGGAAATATCAGATCGCTGCGCGACAGATTTCTTTCTCGCGCCTGGAAGGCATCGAATTCGAATTGGCAGTAGCGGCTGTTGACCATTCGGGGCGTAACGATCGGGATGAAAAATGCCGACTGGACAACTGCGTTGTTGATTTCCGATTCCCAGAGCTTCCCGGGCGCTATCGCCGCCTTGTCCTGCCACAGGCGGAACGTGGCCTTGGAGCGTCCGAGCTGCGCGCCCAATTCCTGCTGGATCGCCTCACGCAGTGCCGAGAGCCGTCCTTTGTAGGCCTCGTCATCCTCGCGTGAGTAGCTGAAGAAGCCGACGATCTCGGGAAGTTCAGCCAGTGTAGACATGTTGCCAGTCCTGCTAAGACAAATTCACTTTACGTGTTTGTCTCGAACCTTGGTCAATTGTTTCATCGCTGACGTATTTGACGCGCCGCGTCGTCCCGGAGAGGTTTGGCGATCCCTCGGCAGCCGGGAGATTGGCCGTGGCCATCAGCCTGAATACGCCGACCGACACGTTATCGGGCGCGCCTGCCGCGTGAGCCGCATTGATCAGGGCCTCGCAAGCCTCGTCTGCAGGCAAGCTTCCGGCATGCTGCGCAATCATCTTGTCCGGCACGACGCCGGAAAGCCCATCGGTGCATAAGACCACCACATCGTCGGCCACGAGCTTCAGCGGCTCGGACCAGACCACCGGCACAACCTCCGTATTCGGGCCCAGCGCCTGGAGAATGACATTGCTGACCGGGCTGTTGCGGGCTTCTTCCGGGGTGAGCTGTCCTTCGCGCACCATCTGCGCGACCAGGGTCTGGTCCTCGCTGAGTTGGGTCATCCCGCCATCCCGCAGCAGATAAGCGCGGCTGTCGCCGACATGGGCGAGCCATGCGTCGTCGTCGCGGATTGCGACAGCGGTGCACGTCGTTCCCATGCCTTTGCATTCGGGATTGCTTTTGGCCCAGTCCGAGATGGCGCGATGGGCCGCCAAAAACGCCGAGCCGAGCACATCCGGCACCGGGCCGGTCAGCTCGTAATAGACCCGGCGGATCGTCTCGACTGCAATCTCGCTGGCGACCTCGCCGGCGGCGTGACCGCCCATTCCATCCGCCACCAGTATAAGACTGCCGCGGGTTGCCATCGGATCGCCGGGCTGCGGCGTCACGAAAGACACGCGATCCTCGTTGTGGGGGCGCACCGCGCCGTTATCGGTCCGCATCGCTCCCTGCGGATGCAGCCGGCGCGGCGTTGCTTCGCTCAGTGACACCCTTGGCCGCTCCCGTCAGTTGGCCCCGGCCTGCTGCGGCTGCAACAGCGCAATACCATCCTGGATCGGTACGGCGAAGCTGACGCGCACGCCATTGACCGACCGGTGATAGGTGAAGATGCCGACGGCATGACCCTTGCTGTTGAACACCGGGCCGCCGCTGTTGCCTTCGCCGGTCGAGTTGATGCTCAACTGGATGGCGTCGTCCGCCGTGCCGTAAATTGTAGCCTCGCCGTGCTCGTGGAGATGAGTACCGAGCCGTTGGACGATGCCTTCCGACATTGTCGGCAGAGGAATGAGTTCGTCGACCCTCTCGGTGTTGCCGCCTTGAATTGTCGGCATATGGAAGAAGGTCTTCGCCGAGACTTCGGGATAGCCCATCGCCACCACACGATCGCCGACCTGGACCGGATCGCCTCCGCCCAGTTCGATCGTCTTCAAGCCCTCCGCCGTCTCGATCTTGATGACGGCAACGTCCGCGTCGGTTGAAGTGCGGACCATCTGTGCCTGGATGCTGGTTCGTGTTCCCGGAAACCGCACCTCGAGCGCTTCGTTGCGGCCGGAGAAGAAGTGCTTGGTATCGTTGTCTCCGCCGAGGTAGGTCGCATTGTCGTCGGAGAACACTGGAGCGCCATTGTTGGGAATCCAGTTCTTGAGACTCTCGAAGTCACTGCTGCTCAGAAGTTTCCCGACCAGCACCTGATGTTTCTTCGAGCCGAAAGTGTAAATCGCCGCCTTGTCATAGCCGGCCAGTTCTCCGAGATCGTTATAAGATGTGAGCCAGCCTGCGGCCACGTGCTTGTTGGTGAGAATGAAGCCGGACTTTCCGACGACGAAGCCCGACGCCGAGGCGCTTTCTCCGATCGGCAGGTTACGCCGGTTGTCGTCATCGAGAGTGAGCCAGCGATAAAGTGTATTGCCGACCTTTACGAAGGCGGGAAACAAGCCATCCTTTGTCTTCACGACCTTCTGATACACCGGCTTGCCGGTGCTCTGATCAAACAGACGCCAGCGAACTTCGATATAGACCACCGTATTCGCGTATTTTTCGCCGACGTCTTTCGGCGACATTCCCAGGCTGCCCAGCGCCGTCTTCACGGTATCGTCGGCGGACTTGCGGATCTCCGTGGTCTGCTGCGAAATCTCGGTCGCTGCGACCGAGAGCGTGTGCCGGTAGAACCAGTATCCGGTGACGGCGAACACGGCGATCACCGCGGCGAGCGAGCCCATCCAGACGCGGCTGGTCGACTTGCGCTGCTGCGACAGCATGTGCAGCACGGTGTCCTTGCCGACGCCGATTTTGGTGGGGATGACACCCGTCGTGCCCGTCGCATCCACATCCTTGGCGTCTTCGAACGCGATCGACTCGCGCGTGGCACCGGGATTGCCCGCCACGTTGGCGATCGCGCGGGTGACGGTCGTGTCCATGGCGTCGATGACGCGCGTGCGCGACGCCCAGTTGGCGGGGCGCGGCTGGACATCGAAACTGAATTTCGGACCGCCATCGCCAAGCTCGATGACGTCCTCCGGCGACATTTCTACCTCGCCGCTAAGCTGCTGGCCGTTGAGGAATGTGCCGTTGCTGCTGCCGAGATCGCGAATCCGGAAAATAGGACTGTCGCCGCCTTCGATGCGGATGGTCGCATGGCGGCGGCTGACCACATCGTCCCGGCGCTGATCGAAGGCGATCGTCGACATGGGATCGCGGCCAATCGTGATTTCGTGCAGGTCCTTGAGTGGGATCTGCTCGATCTGATTTGCCTTCGAGCCGCTCAGATGCCGAATGACAATATGCGCCTGCGAAGCCTGGCTCACGGTGAACCCCTCCTGAAAGGTATAAGTCAATATTACGGCAGGTTTTACGCCGTGGAAATCAAAACTGCGCCCTGCGCGGCCTGCGAGGTTAATAGCGCGGCCCTCGCGGCCGGACGGGCAACACAAGCCCGCATGATGCCAGCCTCAAAACGGCAACAGGGTGGCAAAACCGCCGTAACCCACAAAGGCCGGATCAAACCATTTCTCTTAGCAAAATCAATCGTATGCCACGGCCGGCGCCGAACCAGAACCTGAAAAAGGTGGGCTTCAGGCGTCTCCCGGCTGCGCGATCCTTGATCAGCAAGGGACGCCGATCTGATTCCGGGTTCAGATCGTCACTTGCCCAGGACCAGCAGATAGCCCTCGATCGGCCGCGACCCATCGTAGAGGCGCACCTTGTCGATGCCGGTCTCGACGGCCTCTTTGAGGACCTCGTAGCGCGTCCCCCTCGCGGGCTGTCGGCAGCCTTTGACGGCGTGATGACTGGCCCCGCGGTCCGCCAGATATTCGGGGAAGTTCGACCGATCCCGGCAGAACAGTTCGCCGCCCTTTGTCCGCAGAGATTCCGCCTGCGCATGCGTTGCCGCAGTCATGGCAAACACGAGCAAAGCAACTTGCAGCAAACGTCCCACGTGCATCTCCGACTGGCTACTTCCTGAGCGGTTGCCGGTTGCGAGGAGTTTTTCTGAAACGTCAGAGATAGAGGCTCTTCATCTGGTTCTCCGGATAGCGCAGCCCGGCGGCCGCTCCCATCGGAATTGAATCGGAAAGTTGCGCGAGATCATCGTGGGTCAGCTTGACCGAAAGCGCACCGATATTCTCCAGCAGCCTCTCTTTGTGTTTGGTGCCTGGTATTGGCACCACGTCCGGGCCGCGCGCCAGCAGCCACGCCAGCGCCAATTGGCCGAGCGTGCAATGCCGCTCCTGCGCGATTTCCTCGAGACTGCGGACCAGCGCCAGGTTGTGTGAAATGTTCTGCGTCGCGAAGCGCGGATGCCGCCGCCGCGCATCACCCTCGCTCATGCTGTTCGGGTCGTCGATGACGCCGGTCATCAGGCCCCGGCCTAGCGGAGAGTAGGCGACGAAGCTGATGTTGAGTTCGCGGGTCGTCTTCAAGGTTTCTTCCGCTTCGACCCGGTAGAGCAGGGAGAACTCGTTCTGCACGGCGGCGAGCGGATGAACCGCGTGGGCGCGGCGAATGGTATCGGGCCGCGCCTCGCTGATTCCGATCGCCCGAACCTTGCCTTGCTGCACCAGGCGCGCCATGGCGCCGATCGTGTCCTCGATCGGCACCGCCCGATCGATGCGGTGGATGTAATAAACGTCGATGGTGTCGACGCCGAGACGCTTCAGGCTGGCCTCGCAGGCTTCCATCACATATTCCGGGCGGCCATCGGCGACCTTGCCGCCGCGGCCGCCGAGATTGCCGAATTTCGTCGCCAGCACCACGCCGCCGCGCCGCCCGGCGAGCGCCTTGCCGACCAGCGTTTCATTGTGGCCGTTGCCGTAGGCGTCGGAGGTGTCGAGAAGCGTGATGCCTTGATCCAGTGCTTCATGGATGAGGGCGATACCCTCGTTGTCGTCGCTTGTGCCGTAGGTGCCGGAGAGCGACATGCAGCCGAGTCCGATGGCGGACACACCGATGCCGGACGAACCGAGTGTACGTGAGGGCAGGCTCTTGGCGTTGATCATTTCTCGAACTCAAGCTTTTCCAATTGTTGGCCGGCCGACTATTGCACATTTCCCCAGGAAGCGGCACCCGCCGTCCGAGACGCGGGTTGGGCAGCAAGGTCCGCTGTTTGATCGCTCATCGGGCTGAGCCGAAACGGCTAAAGGGAGGTGACGATCGGATTGGGCCGCCGCAAGCATTGGACTGGTTGGCACCCGCGAATCATCGTGTCGAGAAATACACAGAGTGCAGCCTCCATTCAGATTCAAATTTAGGCGGAGCAAAAACGACACGGAATCAAATAGATCGACCACGCGATGATTCGGCTTGACTCTGCGGGCGCTGGGACTAGAAGCGCCGGCCTCTCGCTCTTCGTAAAAGGACGTCAGCCGGTGACGATGGCTGGCGGGAGCGAGATCGCGGTGCCCGCGAGCGGGAGTTTCGTCGCTTCCGCGCTCGGGCGGTATCGGACATCATGCCTGCCGGCACTATGACCGGTGTGCGAGGTGCTCGCTGTAACCGGGGCCGGCGCCGGCGGGAGATCCCCGCCATCGTGGTGCTGGCTCCGCGAAGCCTGGTCCGAAGCCGCACCAGGGGATGCGTGAGTCCCCTGGGCAGAACCGCCGTGGAACGCCGACAGGCGAGCGCGCCCTGGCCAGGGTGCGCGCTTCGCCGCAAGGTGAAGCAGGGAGACCCGCGTCTGTCGGCGTTCTGCTTCCTTTGGTTGCCGGAAGCGAGTTTGAAAGAATTTGTAGCCCGGGTTGAGCGGAGCGAAACCCGGGAGCGGCGGTGAAAGCCGTGAGATCGTTCCCGGATATCGCTTTGCTCAATCCGGGCTAATGTGCGCTGCGTCCGATCGTGATGATCCGGCCGATCCACTCCGGGGCATCCGACGAAGGTCGAGATCGCGGCGTCGTTTTTGGGAATGCCGTGCCACGCAACTCGGACGCGCAAAAAAATCGCGCCGCGAGAACGGGAGGGCTTTGCTCTATCGGGGGCGAGATTGGGACTCCGCGCTATCAGGGAACCAGGGGTGCAAATTCTTAACCATCGTCGCCTAGCTTTGGCCGTCCGGTGCCGTCCGGCTTGGTCTAGCGGGGATGGCTCGATCCCGTTTGGGGCGGGGGGAGCGGCCGGGGCGTGGGGTCCGGAGCGCGTTGATGAGTATCCGAGTGAGGCCGGTCGTGGTGGTCGTCGTCGTGGCGGCATGCCTGACTGCGCTCGGCGGTTGCTCGTCGGCGCCCAAAATGAACGATCTCTTTGCCACGGACGACCTGAAAACCGGCAGCACGCCAGAGTCGACGGCCCCGGCGACCGCGGTGGCACCCGCGGCAGGCGACACCACCGGGACGATCTCGACTCAAACCCAGCCGGCGGAACCGGGGCCGAGCGGCGAACCGGTCGCACCGCTGGCGACGCCCGGCCTCGCCGGCGATGCGCCCGACGACGACCTGCAAAAGGGCAAGCGCTATTTCCGCGCCAACAATTTCGGTCTGGCCGAGAAGAGCTTCCGTCTGGCCGCGGAGAAGCATCCAAACGACGCCGAAGCCTGGGTGGGGCTGGCCTCGGCCTACGACCGGCTGCACCGCTTCGACCTTGCCGACCGGGCCTATGCGCAGGCGATCCATCTCATCGGGCCGACGCCGGAAATTCTCAACGACCAGGGCTTCTCCTACATGCTGCGTGGCGACTACGTGCGGGCGCGGCAGAAGCTCTTGGCCGCCCAGGCCCGGGATCCCGGCAATCCCTATGTGCGCGCCAACCTGCAACTGCTGCAGGAGAGCGCCGTCGAGGGCAAAGGCGTTCAATAAAGCAGACAAAACGCCGCGGCGCCGCGCTCCGAAAGTGTCTCGCTGCTGCCCTGGACTTCGCCGAGTTCGGCATGCCACCTGACACCGCAGGCAGAGGTTGTGCATGTTCGAGGCCTTCAAGAATTTCGTCGGCGACATCATCGATGGCGGCAAGCATCCGAGCCAGTTCGGCGAGGACGATTACCGGCTCGCGGCCGCGGCGCTGCTGGTGCATACGGCGGCGATCGACGGCGACGTCACCACCAGCGAGCGCGACACGCTGCGCGGCCTGATCAAACAACGCTTCAATCTCGACGATGCGGCGACCGACGAACTGATCGAGAAGGCGACCGCGGCGGAGCATGAAGCGGTCGACCTTTATCATTTCACGCACATGCTCAACCGCGCGCTGGACGAAGAAGGCCGCGCCAGGGTGATCGAGATGATGTGGGAGATCGTCTACGCCGACGGCAAGCGCGACGAGCTCGAAGACAATCTGTTGTGGCGCGCCGCCGATCTGCTCGGCGTGTCGCCGCGCGAACGCATCGATCTGCGCCGGCGGATCGCCGAGAAGGCCGGCGATACCCGCGCCGATTTCATGAGGCCGGTGACGCTCATCACCGGGGCGTCGTCCGGCATCGGCGCCGAGTTGGCGCACGTCTTCGCCGAGCACGGGCACGCGCTAGTGCTCACCGCGCGGCGCGAAGCCGAGCTTGACGGGCTTGCGGATGCGATCGCCGCATCGGGCCGCGCGCGGCCGCTGGTGCTGCCGCTCGATCTGGCGCAGCGCGACGCGGTAGCGCGGCTCGCCGCGGCGCTCGAGGCGAACGGCGTCGAGCCGGACAACGTCGTCAACAATGCGGGCTTCGGACTCGCCGGCAAAGCGGCCGAGCTCGATCGCGACGACCAGCTCGCCATGATCGATCTCAACATACGGGCGCTGACCGAGCTGTCGCTGGCCTTTGCGGACAGCTTGGTGCGCCATCGCGGCGGCCTTCTCAATGTCGCCTCGATCGCGGGCTTCCTGCCCGGGCCCGGCATGGCCGTGTATTACGCCAGCAAGGCCTATGTGCTGTCGTTCAGCGAGGCCTTGCACGAGGAGCTTCGAGCCCGCGGCGTGCGGGTCACGGCTTTGTGTCCGGGGCCCGTCGCGACGGGCTTTCAGGTGCGCGCCGGGCTGCCCCCCGGTGGTCTCGGCGAGGGCAGTCCGCTCGCATTGCCCGCTCGCCGCGTCGCCGAGATCGGCTACGCCGGCTTCATGCGCGGCAAGCGCGTTATCGTCGCCGGGCTGGGCAACAAGCTCGCGGTGTTTTTCATGGGCCTGATGCCGCACGCCTTGCTGCTGCCGATCGTTGCCTACAGCATGCGTCGCGCCCGTGGACTTTGAATTCGCGGACACCGCGCGTTACAAAGAAACTGAAAGACGCGCTTGATTTGTTAGCTCATGCGATTACCTATTCTGATCGTTCTGCATCAGGAAAATTCCACGCCCGGACGTGTCGGCAACGCGCTCCGCGACCTCGGCTATAAGCTCGATGTGCGGCGGCCGCGGTTCGGCGATCCGCTGCCGGAGACGATGAGCGAGCATTCGGCCGGCATCATCTTCGGCGGTCCAATGAGCGCCAACGACCAGGACGATTTCATTGGTCGCGAGATCGAGTGGGTCGGCGTGCCGCTCAAGGAATGCAAGCCGTTTCTCGGAATCTGCCTCGGCGCGCAAATGTGCGCGCGCTACCTCGGCGGCCGCGTGTTTCGCCATCCGGAAGGCCGCGCCGAAATCGGCTATTACCCGATCCGGCCGACAGAAGCCGGCCTCGCCGTCGTCAATCTCTGGCCGGAATGCGTCTATCAGTGGCACCGCGAGGGTTTCGATCTGCCGGCCGGTGCCGAATTGCTGGCCGTGGGCGACATGTTCGAAGTGCAGGCGATCCGCTACGACCGCGCGTTCGCGCTGCAATTTCATCCCGACGTGACACACGCCATGATGCATCGTTGGACGACGCGCGGCCATGAGCGCATGGAATTGCCGGGCGCGAAGCCGCGCGAGGCGCATTTCGCCGATCGGGCCGTCTACGACTACAGCGCGCGCGCCTGGCTCACGGTGTTTCTGGAACGCTGGCTCGCGAGCTGAATATCAGACAGCGGTCACCGCGCTTGCTGCTCCTGCGCAAGTTGTTGGGCGAAATAGGCCACGGTCCTGGTGTAGACCTGCGACGCGTTCCACTGCAGCAGAACCTGGAAATTCGCCGTGCCTTCACCCCAAGGTTGGCCGGCTTGCCAGCCGTAGCCCTTGAGATAATTCGCCGTCGACGCCATCGCGTCGGGCACGCTGTGAATAAGATCGCGGCGGCCGCTGCCGTCGTAATCGACGGCGTATTTCAGATAGGATGACGGCAGAAACTGCGTCTGTCCGATCTCGCCCGCCCAGGCGCCGCGCATCTGCGCCGCCGCCATGTCGCCGCGATCGACGATGCGCAGCGCGTCGAGCAGTTCGGCGCGGAATTTGTCGGCGCGGCGGCAGTCATAGGCCAGCGTCGCCAGCGCGCGGATCGTGGAGAATTTGCCGGTGTCGGCCCCATAGGAGGTTTCCAGTCCCCAGATCGCGACGAGCACCGGACCGGGCACGCCGTACTGGTGTTCGATGCGATCGAACAGCGGGCGGTATTGCACCAGCACGCGCCGGCCGCGCGGCAGCCGCGGCGGCACCATGCGGCCGGAGAACTGCTCGAAGCTTTGACGGAATACGCCCTGGGCGTGATCGCGCGCGACGATCGTGGGATCAAACGTCATGCCGCTGAGGGACGACTGGATCGTCCGCTGGGAAATGCCTGCCGTCGCGGCCTCCTGTTCAAAACCGCTGAGCCAGGCGCCGAAATCGCCGCCGCAGGGCGCCTCGGCTTGGGCTGGAACCGCCGCCACCGAAAGCCCGAGGGTCAGCCCGAAAAGCAGGCCCGGGAACAGCCAAACTCTCAAATCAGCAAGCGATCGCATTTGGAATCCTCGATCAATAGCGCGACCAAACCAACTCATTGGGACGCCAATATGATGGCGGATATTAGCGCATTTGCCCGGTTATTTCGCGGCTACCGCTCGCCCGGCCCGTAGCCGTCGGCACGCAGCAGGTCGCGGAATACCCCCGCCGAAATCAGCACCACCGCAATGGCACAGACGCCGCCGAGCAGGACCGCCGGAACGGCGCCCAACGCCGCTGCCGCGGTTCCTGCACGGAACGTGCCGAGCTGGTTCGACGTCGAGGTGAACATCGAACTTACCGCGTAGACCCGGCCGCGCATCCGGTCCGGCGTATGCAGTTGCACCAGCGTCTGACGGATCACCATGCTGATCGTGTCGGCCGCGCCGACCACCACGAGGGCGGCGACGGCAAGCAGAAAGCTCGGCGATAGCGCCAGCAGGACAGTGCCAATTCCATACGTTGCTACCGTTGCAAACATGATGTGCCCGACCCGCCGCGTGATCGGGCGGCGCGTCAGAATGAGTGCGGCGACAATCGCGCCGGCCGCAGGCGCTGCACGCAACGCGCCGAAGCCGATCGGCCCGGTTTGAAATACGTCGCGGGCAAGGATCGGCAACAGCGCAGTCGCGCTTCCCAGCAACACGGCAAACAGGTCGATCGTGATGGCGCCGAGCACCACGCTGTGCTGCCAGATGAAGACGAACCCGCTGAACACCGTCCGCAGTTCCATCGGCTCGCGCTTGGCAATGATGCGTTTCATCGCGATGCCGACCGTCACCGCCCCGGACGAAAACCACAGCACCGCGCAGCCCGTGAAGGCCAGGCTCGGACTGACCGCCAGAAGCGCGCCGCCGAGCGCCGGGCCGGCCACGAACGCCGTCTGCGCCGCTAGGTTCGCCGCCGCAATGGCGCGCGGCAGCATCGGCGCCGGTACGACGTTTGGTAGAACCGATTGCAGGCTCGGTTGCTCGAAGGCGCGTCCGGTGCCGATGACGAATGCCATGGCGAGCAGCAGCGCCGGCGTCAGCCATCCGCCGATCGTCGCCACCGCCAGAACCGCGACCGCTGCCGCTTCGAGCGCCTGCGAGCTTGCGCTCACCGAGCGCCGGTCATAGCGGTCGGCGACGTGTCCGGTCGGCAAAAACAGGCCGACCGCCGGCACGAATTGCACCAGCCCGATCAGTCCGAGCTGAAACGAGCTGCCGGTCAGCGCATACATCTGCCAGCCGATCGCGACCGCCTGCATCTGCCACGCCACCGAGCCGGCGATTCGCACGTAGACGAACCGCATAAATGCGCTGTGGTGGAGGAGGCTCGTCGCTGGAGAAGGATCGTCCATTGCGCGAAGGCGTGAACGCCCTTTCAGATTGGCTGGCTTGCCGAGGGGTAGCAAGCGCGTGGGGTGCGCCCTCGCCCAAGCGGGCTTCGGCGCGACAGCCTTCGCGGCGCTGCGCTTGCGAAGGCTGGTGGAGCCGAGGGGATTTGAACCCCTGACCTCCGCAGTGCGATTGCGGCGCTCTCCCAACTGAGCTACGGCCCCGCCGTGGACTGCAAGCCGGGGTCCAAGGCGACCGGCCGCAAGGTTTGCCGGCGCCAAAGGTAACCGGCTTTTGGCGAGTTCGCGCCATTTAGGGTCCGTAACCGGGTGTGTCAAGGACACGCGCCGGGGCGCGTTGCCGAGGACTGGCGGACGACGGGGGAAGGTGCCGTGACGCCCCTTTTCGGCAGCCGCGCGAGCGGCTATTCGTCTGTCGCGCCGCGATGGCGGCAGCGCGGAGACCGCGATGGTAAATCCCTTGCTTTGGCTTTTCGACACGCTCATCCAGCTTTACATCTGGATTTTGATCGCGGCCGCTATCCTGTCTTGGCTGATCGCGTTCAACGTCGTCAACACGCGCAATAACTTCGTGGCTTCGGTCGCAAACTTCTTCTATCACGTCACCGAACCGGTGCTGCGGCCGATAAGACAGATGCTGCCTAACCTCGGCGGGATCGATATTTCTCCGGTGATATTGATCATTGGTTTGTTGTTTCTTCAGCAACTCGTCCATTGGGCGTATGTACGCCTGTTCTTTTAGTGAACGCGGACAATGCATTGCCATGGATGCCGATGCCGGGCGGCTTATTGCTCGACGTTCGGCTCACGCCCCGCGCAGGCAGAGATGCGATCGAAGGCATCGAGCGGCGTGCCGACGGGCGAATGGTGCTCAAGGTCCGGGTGCGCGGCGCGCCGTTTGAAGGCGAAGCCAATGCGGCGTTGTGCCGGCTCCTTGCCGAGGCCGTGGGCGTCGCGCCGCGCTGCGTGACCGTGGTGTCCGGCGAGACCGCACGGGTGAAGCGCATGCGAATCGCCGGTGCCGCTGCAACTCTCGCAGCGGCGCTGTCACAATTGGTGAACGTGAAGGCGACGGATGAGCGCAAAGATCATCGACGGCAAAGCCATCGCGGCTGACCTGCGCACCGCCGTGGCCGAAGAGGTGCGCCGCCTCCTGGCCGCGCACGGCCTGCAGCCGGGGCTCGCCGTCGTCCTTGTCGGCGACGATCCGGCCAGCAAGACCTATGTGGGCAGCAAGTCGCGCGGCCTGGTCGAGGTCGGCATGCGGCCGTTCGATTATCATCTGCCGGCATCGACCAGCGAAGCCGAACTTCTTGACCTGATGGCCAAACTCAATGCCGATGCGGCCGTGAGCGGCATTCTGGTACAGTTGCCGCTGCCACCGCAGATCAATCCGGCACGCATCTTTGCCAGCATTAATCCCGACAAGGACGTCGACGGTTTTCATCCCATCAATGCCGGCCGGCTGATGACGGGCCTTCCGGCCCTCGTGCCGTGTACGCCGGTTGCCTGTCTTAAGCTCATCAAAAGCGTGCACTCGTCGGTTGCCGGCATGGACGCCCTGATGATCGGCCGCTCGCATATCGTCGGCAATCCGCTGGCGCAGATCCTGCTCGCCGAGAACGCGACCATCACCATCGCGCACACGCGCACGCAGCATCTGCCGGAATTGTGCCGGCGCGCCGATCTCCTGTGTGTCGCCATCGGCTCCGCGCAATTCATCCGCGGCGACTGGATCAAGCCGGGCGCGACTGTCATCGATATTGGCATCAATCGCATCAGCGACGGCGGCAAATCACGCGTCGTCGGCGACGTCAATTTCGCTGAGGCGGTCGAGGTCGCTGGCGCCATTACGCCGGTGCCGGGCGGCGTCGGGCCGGTGACGATCGTGTGTCTTCTGGTCAACACGCTGCGCGCGGCCTGCATGCAGGCCGGGCTGCCGCCGCCTTCGGTGTGACGAGCGAAACTACACCAAAGATACGGCGTAAGGCGCGAACAGGCCGAGACCGAGCAGCGCCAGCCCGACGATGCCGAGCGCGCCCGCAATCCAGGCCAGCGCCACTATGCCGGTGATCACGGTTGCCGAGGCGAGCACGATGCCGATCTGGAATGCGCCGGATGCAATCTCATAGTGGTGGTATTTCGCCATCGCGAGATCGCGGTCTTTCTCCTGCTCCTTGGCTTGCTCGGCAAGCTCCTTGCGTCCGGTGCCGCTCTTCGGGTCGGATTCGTAACGGTCGGCGGTCTTGCGCCAGGCCTCGATCTGCTTGTCGATTGCGGCCTTGGCTGCAGGATCGGTCAGGCCAGCGCCGAGCAGTTTGGTTTGGTCGGCGGCGGTGAGCAGCGTGGTTTTGCGAATGTCCTTGGCCTGGAAGAAATTCCAGGTGTCCGACGATTTGACGTTGGCGTCGATCGCCTCGGTCTGCGCGCTCTTGCCCAGCGTTTCCGAGAACGAAAGAAACAGCGCCAGGATCGCGATCAATAGCGCGATCTTTTTGTTCTCGGCGTGCTGGGCATGCTCGGCATGCTCCATGTGTTCGGTGGCTTCGCCCATGTATTCGCCCCTCCTCGTCAATGCGGTGCGCCATAGAGCGGCGAACCAAAAGGACGATTAGCACGAAAATAAGTCACGCGCGCGGATGGGCGTTGCGATAGGCCTCGATCAGACGCTCGGCATCGACCTGTGTATAAATCTGCGTAGTCGACAGCGAGGCATGGCCGAGCAGTTCCTGGATCGAGCGCAGATCGCCGCCGCGGGCCAAAAGGTGCGTGGCGAATGAGTGGCGCAGCGCGTGAGGCGTCGCCGTCTCGGGCAGGCCGAGCGCGCCGCGCAGTCGCGCCATTGCGAGTTGCACGAGACGCGGCGACAGTGGGCCGCCTTTGGCGCCGACGAACAGCGGCCCGTCATCCGGCAGATCGTAGGGGCACAGCGCGGCGTAATCGGCGACGAGTTTCTGCACCTGAGGCAGTACCGGGACCATGCGCTGCTTGCGGCCTTTGCCGGTTACGGTGACGGCGTCGGCTGCGCCAATGTCGCCGCGCTTGAGCCCCAGCGCTTCGGAAATGCGCAAACCCGCGCCGTAAAGCAGGCCGAGAACCGCGGCGTCGCGCGCGTGAATCCAGGGTTCATGGCCGTCGTCGGCCGGCAGATCCGGATCGGCCATGCGCTTGGCGTCAGCCGCCGCCAATGGCCGCGGCAGGGTTTTCCCGATTTTCGGCGCGCGTACCGCCGAGAGAGCGCCGACCTGTCCTTTGCCGTTGCGCTCGAGATACCGCGCAAAGGCGCGCGTTCCGGCAAGCGTACGCATCAGCGAGCGGCTGCCGATGCCAACCGCGCGGCGCGAAGCCAGGAAAGCGCGCACGTCGGCGGGCGTCAGCGCCGCAAGCTCGCGCAACGACGGCGCGCCGCCGAGGTGCTCGGCGAGGAAGCCCAGGAATTGCAGCACGTCGCGGCGGTAGGCCTCGACCGTTTTGGGCGACATGCGCCGCTCCGCGCCGAGGTAGCTGAGCCAGCTCTCGATCTCTGCGGCGACCTTGGGGGCGATGTGCTGCGGTTCGTCTTTGGGGGCCATGTCCGTTTGTCCCCGCGAAAATGGAGACCCAGATACTGGATTCCCGCTTGCGCGGGAATGAGCGGATATTACGTCCGGCCTGTTTCCGCTTTCTAAACCTCCCGGAATCGGCCCAGGATCGTCTCATGCCCCGCCGTGTCGTCGATGTCCTGGTCCCGGTCGCGCTCGATAAGCCTTATTCTTATCGGGTGCCGGAGGCGCTTGCGGTTGCGCCCGGCGATGTCGTGTCGGTGCCGCTCGGCGCCCGTGACGCCACCGCGGTGGTCTGGGCGGAAAATCCGCGGCCAAATCCGCGGCTCGATAACCGGCTGAAGGATATCGACGAGAAAATCGACGTGCCACCGCTCCGCACCGAGCTGCGCAGCTTTGTCGATTGGGTATCGAATTACACGCTCAGCTCCCGCGGCATGGTGCTGCGCATGTGTCTGCGCATGGGCGAACATCTGGGCGCGGAGCGCGAGCGGGTCGGCGTACGGCTCGCCGGCAACCCGCCCCAGCGCATGACCGCGCCGCGGTCCCGCCTGCTCGAACTGCTCGCCGACGGCATGGTGCGCGGCAAGAGCGAGGCCGCGCGCGAAGCCGGCGTGTCCGCGGGCGTGGTCGACGGACTGGTCGACGAAGGCACGCTGGAGACTGTGGTGCTGCCACCGGAGCCGGTGGCGGAGAAGCCCGATCCGGATTTCGTCCAGACGGATTTTTCGTCGGCGCAGGGCGCCGCCGCCGTGGAGCTGAAAGCAACGCTCGCCAACGGCGGGTACTCGGTCACGCTGCTCGACGGCGTGACCGGCTCCGGCAAGACCGAGGTCTATTTCGAAGCGGTGGCGGATGCGATCCGCAGCGGCCGGCAAAGCCTGATCCTGATGCCGGAGATCGCGCTCACCGCGCAGTTTCTGGATCGCTTCGCCGCGCGCTTCGGCCACCAGCCGGCCGAGTGGCATTCGCAGCTTACGCCGCGCCGTCGCGCGCGCACGTGGCGGGCGGTCGCCGACGGCGAAGTGTCGGTCGTGGTTGGCGCGCGCTCCGCTTTGTTTCTGCCCTATGCCGATCTCGGGCTGATCGTGGTCGATGAGGAGCACGACCCGGCCTACAAGCAGGAAGACGGCGTGCGCTATCACGCGCGCGACATGGCGGTGGTGCGCGGCCACATCGCGCGCATTCCGGTGGTGCTGTCGTCAGCGACGCCGTCGGTCGAGACTGAAGTCAACGCGCGGCGCGGCCGCTACGCGCGGCTCGCGCTGCCGGAGCGCTTCGGCGGCGCGCGGCTGCCCGCGATCGAGGCGATCGATCTGCGCGTTGCGCCGCCGCCGCCACGCCATTTCATTTCACCGGTGCTGGCCGGGGCGATGAAAACCTCGCTGGAGCGCAGCGAACAGTCTTTGTTGTTCCTCAATCGCCGCGGCTATGCGCCGCTGACCTTGTGCCGGACCTGCGGTTTCCGCTTCGCGTGCCCGAACTGCGACGCCTGGTTGGTCGATCACCGCTTCCGCCGCGCGCTCGTCTGTCACCATTGCGGCTATGCGTTGCCGCATCCGGCCAACTGTCCGCAGTGTCAGGCGGTCAATTCGTTCGTGCCGATCGGGCCCGGCGTCGAGCGGCTCGACGAGGAGGTGCGCGAATTGTTCCCCGGCGCGCGCGTGCTGGTGCTGTCGTCCGACCTCATCGCCTCGGTCGAGCGCATGCGCGAGGAATTCGCCGATATCGCGGCCGGCCGCTTCGACATCGTCATCGGCACGCAGCTCGTCGCCAAAGGCCACCATTTTCCGATGCTCAATCTGGTCGGCGTGATCGACGCCGATCTCGGGCTCGCCAACGGTGATCCGCGCGCTGCCGAACGCACCTTTCAACTGCTGCATCAGGTGGTCGGCCGCGCCGGCCGCGAAGCCGGCGCCGGCTACGGTTATCTGCAAACGCATCAGCCCGAGCATCCGGTGATCCGCGCGCTGATCGCGCAGGACCGCGACGCGTTCTACAGCGCCGAGATCGAGCAGCGCGAGAAGTCGCACTATCCGCCGTTCGGGCGGCTGGCGAGCCTCGTCGTCTCGGGCGAGGACAAACACGAGGCGGAGGCCTACGCGCGCGCGCTCGCTCGCGCCGCCCCCAAGGTCGAGGGTTCGTCGGGCGACGAGGTGCGCGTGCTCGGCCCCGCCGAAGCGCCGCTCGCGCTGGTGCGCGGCCGGCACCGGCTGCGCTTGCTGGTGAAATCGCCGCGCGCTTTCGATCTGTCGGCTTATCTGCGCGATTGGTTCGCGGTCGGTCCGAAGCCCAAGGGCTCGATCAAGCTCGAGATCGACGTCGATCCGCAGAGTTTTTTGTAGCGCGCAATGCCCCGGCAGATTATCGGGCTTTCCTTTTCGCGCTTTTCTTCGCGAAGATCGCGTTCCAGTTTTCCCTGTAGGCCGCGGTGACCGGCTTTTGACCTTCACCGCGGCTATAGTTTGCCGGCGCTGTGGCGGCAGTCTCTCCGTCGCCGGATTTGGGAGCGTCTTTGGCGGCTTCGGCCGCAGGGTTCTCGACCTTCGCGGTGGCGTCTTTTTTGGGCGCCGTTTCGGATTTTGTCTTTTTGCTTTCGCTGGCCATTGTCTTCCCTCGCTCGGGCTGCATTAATCACATCAATCGACGTCCGGGCAATACGGCACGCATTTCCTGATTGAGATCGAAGTCATGACTGCGGTCTGACGACCCAGTTCCCCCTAATCCTCACGAGCCGGACGATCGGCGAATTTACAATGCGCGCCGTTTGGCTGATGCTTGGCATGTCCCGTCAAGCACAGGTGCCCCGCCATGGCGCAGACCGGCAACGTTGCCGACTTTCCGTTCAAGAACAACGTGCCTGACCCGCTCCTGTCTGGGCCCGAACTGCCGACTTTCAAGTTCGCCCTGGAGCAATCCACCGGCAAGGTCATGGACGGCAGCTTCGGCAAGGAAGCGACCGTGACCCAGTTGCCGATTTCCAAGGGCATTGCCGGTGTGTCGATGCGGCTTGAGCCGGGCGTGACGCGCGAATTGCATTGGCACGCGACGGCCGCCGAATGGGCGTTCGTTCTCGAAGGCCGCGCGCGCACCACGGTGCTCGATCCGTCCGGCAATTCCGAGATCAACGACTTCGATCCCGGCGATGTCTGGTATTTTCCGCGCGGCCATCCGCATGCCCTGTCGTGTCTCGGGGATGCGCCGTGCCATTTCATCCTGATTTTCGACAACGGATATTTTTCCGAGTTCGGCACGTTCAGCATCACCGATTGGCTGGGCCACGCGTCGAAAGCGCTGCTGGCGAAGAATTTCGGGCAACCCGAAACAACCTTCGATGACATTCCGTCGGCGGAGGCCTATTTCGTGCGCGGGCGGATTCCGCCGCAGGCCGCGGTGCCGTTGCAAGGCGCTCTCAAGTCGCCGCCCGCGACGCACCGGTACCGGCTGCTGGCGCAGGAGCCGCACTCGATTCACAAGTTCGGCCGCGAGTGGCGTGTCGGCGCCAATCGCTTCCCGATCTCGGCGACCATGACGGGCGTTGTTCTCGATCTTGAGCCGGGCGGTCTGCGCGAACTGCACTGGCACCCGAACGCCGACGAATGGCAATACGTCATTGTCGGCGACTTTCGCGTCACTTTATTCGGATCGCATGGCCGCTACCGGGTCGAGACCTTGACGAAGGGCGACGTCGCCTACATTCCGCAGGGCTACGGCCATTCCATCGAGAACACCGGCCCGACGCCGGGGCGCGTTTTTTTCGGACTGAACACCGGTGACTACCAGGCCATCGACCTGTCGCAATGGGTCGCCAGCAATCCCGGCTATCTGTTGGCCGATCATTTCGGAATTCCCGAAACGGTCCTTGCCAGGTTTCCCAAGGAACGCGCCTTCATCGCGCCGCCCGACGGGCAGGGCCAGCGCGAGATCAAATAGAGCTTGTAGCCCGGATGAGCAAAGCGACAACCGGGATCAGCCTTGCGGCTGACCCCCGCATATCGTCGCGCTCCTGCGAGCTGCTCGCCGCTCGTCTTTGCAAACTCTACGCGTGCCGGCGCAACCCGAGCCCGAGCCCGATCCAGCCCACCCCGGCAAACACGAGATCGACGCCGAGGAAAATCCCAAGGATGTAAAGGCTCGACACCGGCCAATGCGCGAGGATGATCAGGCCGATCGCAAGAGTTATGGCCCCGGAGAACAGGACCCAGCCCCATGGCGTGCCATGCATCATGCTGAGCGACAGCAGAATACGCATGATGCCCGACGCAATCAAAGCAACGCCGAGCAATAGCGTCAGCAAAGCCGCCGCGAGCAGCGGATTTTCGAACGTGATGAAGCCGGCGACGATATAGAGAGCCCCGAGCGCGAGCCAAAGCAGGAATTTGCCCCAGCTCTTGATCTGGAAGGCGTTGATCACCTCGGCGACGCCCGCGATCAGCATCATGATGCCGACGATGAACACGCTGACGACCGTCGCCATCACGACGCTGCCGAGTGCGATAATTCCGGCAATCAGGTAGACGACGCCCAGGGCTACGATCCAGCCGGATTTGGCGCGCAGCGGTTCAAGGCCTGGCTCGCCAAAGGATTGTGGCGCATGTGTCATGGTGGACATGGTTCTCGCTCCGTTTGCAACCAAGATGACGGATGCTAGGAAGCGCGCACTCGCAGTCCGTTATCAAAACAGAGCGCTTCTTATAAAAAGGAAGATCGATCTAACGACGCTTTGAAAAAAATCATCGTGCCAATTCGCGTCAATTCGTAATCTTGCATCCCATGACCGCGACGATTGAAACAGTTCTCCTTCTCCTGGCCGTGCTGGTGGTGGTCGCGATAGTCGCGCGGCGGCTCAAGACAGCGCCGTCGATCCTGCTCGTGGTCGCCGGTATCGCGCTTGCGCTCCTGCCCGGCCTGCCGCGCATCGTGCTTGCCCCGGAACTTGTGCTTTACGGCATTCTGCCGCCGCTGATCTATTCGGCAGGCGTCGCCATGAGCTGGCGCGAATTCCGTTTCAATCTGCGTCCGATCACGCTCCTGGCATTCGGCTGCGTGGCGTTCACCAGCGCCGCGGTCGCGGCGGCGGCCCATTTCGCGCTCGGCATGAGCTGGGCGCTTGGCTTCGTGCTCGGCGCCATCGTGTCGCCGACCGAACTCGGTCGCTCCGCTCGCCATCATCCGCAGCCTCGGCCTGCCGCGGCGGCTGCTCGTCGTGCTCGACGCCGAGGGGCTGGCCAACGATGCCACGGCCCTGATCATCTACCGCTTTGCCGTCGCCACGGTCGCCACCGGGCTGTTCTCCCTGCCGCAGGCCAGCGGCGAGTTCGCGTTGATCGTCGTCGGCGAGATTGCCTTCGGCGTCGGCATCGGCTGGGTCAGTCTGCGGCTGCGGCGCTGGGCGCGCGATCCGCGCGTCGAGATCACGCTGTCGCTGATGACGCCGTACATCGCCTTTCTGGTCCCCGCCCATCTCGGCGGATCGGGTGTGTTGGCGGCCGTGGCGGCCGGTCTGTTCGTGAGCTGGAACGGACCCCTGCTCATCCCGGCGGCGACGCGGCTGCAGGGCATCTTCTTCTGGGACCTGATCGTCTACTACCTCGAAGGTTTCATCTTTCTGGTGACCGGCATGGAAACGCGGGACCTGATCGATCGGCCCAACATGATCTCGCTCCGCGAACTCGGCTCTGCCTTGCTGGTGACTGTAGCGGTGATTGTCGTCGCCCGATTCGTCTGGGTGTTTCCGGCGACCTATCTGCCGCGCTGGCTCAGCCCGGCGCTCCGCCGCCGCGATCCGTCTCCGCCTTGGCAATGGACCTTCCTGCTGGGCTTCGTCGGCGTGCGCGGTGTCGTTTCGCTGGCCGCGGCGCTGGCGCTGCCGCTGACGACGTTCGCGGGCGCGGAGTTTCCGGACCGCGACCTTATTTTGTTCGTCACATTCGGCGTTATCGTGGTCACGCTGGTCGGCCAGGGTCTCGTGCTGCCAAGCGTGGTGCGCTGGCTCGCCTTGCCACACGATGCGGCAGATGAGCGCGTCCGTGAGCGCGATGCCGAAACTGCCGCGCGCATCGAGGCCTTGAACATTGCGCGCGGTCGTTTGGACCGGCTTGCAGCTGATGGCCAAGTTTCGGCCGAGGTGCTGGCGATCTTGCGCGCACGCCACGATCATCATGCCGGGCAGCTGCCGAAGAACCTGACCAGTATCGAGGCAACAGCGGCGGCGGCGGAATTGCGTGCAGAACTGATCGCCGCAGAGCGCGAATACATCTACCGGCTCTTGCAGGAGGGCCGGATCACCGACGAGGCGCGCCGTCGCATCGAGCGTGAACTCGACCTTGAAGAAGAGAGTCTCGCGTTCAAGCGCGACAGCGTCGACGATCCGCCGCTGTAGCGTCGCTTCATTTTGCTTTTGTGGATTGTTTTTTCTTGCTCTTGGGGCGCGCTGCTAGCTTCTTGCGTTCCGCGATTGCGAACGATCGCCTCGCCCACACCGCAAGTTCGTCGGGATCGTCATAGAGCCGCTCGGGCAGACGCCAATAGGGCAGGGCGTGCTCGCTCGGGCTGCTGGATTTCTTGCCGCGGGTGTAGGTGAACGGCTTGCAGCCTTCGCGCTCGAAATCCACGGCGCTGGTGTCGTCGGCTTTCAGATAGATCACATCGCGCACGATCAGCCCGAACATCAGGCCGTCGGCAAAAATCCCGGCGCCTGAGAACATACGCCGCACCGTGACCGGGCCGAAGACACCGAACAGGTCGCGGATGAAATCGGCGTCCACCGGCGTAGCCGTGCTCCGTCACTCCATCCGGCGCGCTTCCTCGGGCAGCATGATCGGGATGCCGTCACGGATCGGATAAGCGAGCTTGGCGGCGCGCGAGATCAGCTCCTGGTGTTCGGCGTCATATTCGAGCGGGCACTTGGTCACCGGACAGACCAGGATTTCCAGAAGTTTCGGATCGACGGTATCGGCAGGACGGTCGGCGGACGGCGAGGACATCGAAGGGCTCCCAGGAAATGAGGGCGTCGTCATTGCAGCGGTGTCTCGCCCTGCGTCTTGCTCTTGGCGAGCTCGATCTCGGTGACGGCGATCAGGATTTCGGCGCGGGTTTTCAGGTCGGGCGCCTCAAGGAGCGCCTGCTTCTCGGCTGTGTCATACGGCGACATCATGGCGAGCGCGTTGACCAGCGCTTCGTTGGGGGCATTCTCGATGCCTTCCCAATCGGCTTTCAGATTGTTGGCTTTCAGGAATCCCGACAGCGTGCGCAACAGCGCCTTGCGGTCGACTTCGTCCTCACCCTTGCGCGCGGTGAAGTCATCGACGAACGGCTGATAGGTCACCTTGCAGCGCCGATAGAGCGTGGTGACGGCGAGCTCCGCCTCGACGCGAAATCGCGCAATGCCGGTGAGCTGAATGAGATAGCGGCCGTCGCCGCTCTCGGCGAATTGGGTGATTTTGCCAACGCAGCCGACACGGAACAGATGCGGCTTGTCCTTGTCGGGCCCTGGGTGCGCCGGATCGGGCTGGATCATGCCGATCAGACGCTGTCCGGACTTGAGCGCGTCCTCGATCATCGCCAGGTAGCGCGGCTCGAAGATATTGAGCGGCATCTGGCCACGCGGCAGCAGCAGGGCGCCCGGCAGCGGAAACACCGCAATCTCATCCGGAAGCGCCTCAGGTCCGCGATAGGCGGTGTTCATCGGCATGGTTTGACACTCGAACCGCCGGTTCCTTCATCCGGCCGCATCATCGAGGCCTGCGTTGTTCGCCAGCGCCTCAGGATGACGGCATTAGCTCACGCAAACAAGATCGAAGACAGCCGCTTGCGGCCTTCCACGGTGGCTTCGTCGGTCGGACCCCAGGCATCGAAGAACTGGACGAGCTGCTTGCGGGCGCCGTCGTCATTCCATTTGCGGTCGCGCTTGACGATCGCGATCAGGTGCTCGAGCGCCTCCATGCGGCGGTTATTGCCGTTGAGCGCAACCGCGAGATCGAATCGCGCCTGGTGGTCGAGCGGATTGGCGGCGACCTTCTGCTCGAGCTCGGAGAGCGGTCCGACGGTCTTGGCCTGTTCGGCAAGGTCTAGCGCGGCGCGCGCGGCGGCGACTGCGCTGTCGTTGCGCTTGTTCTCCGGCACCATGTCGAGCGTCTGCCGTGCCTGGTCGAGTGCGCCGGTTTCCACATAGCAGCGCGCCAGGCCGCCAAGCGCGGGGACATTGGCGTTGTCCTCGGCGAGGATCTGCGCATAGAGGTCGGCTGCCCCGGCGGCGTCGCCCTCGGCCAGCGCTGTTTCGGCCTCCTTGAGCAAATCCTGGGCTTCGCCGCCGATCCGGTCCTTGGTCAGCCGCTCCAGGAAGGCCACGACCTGACTCTCCGGAAGCGCGCCCATGAAGCCGTCGGCCGGCTGGCCGTTGGCGAAGGCGATCACCGCCGGGATCGACTGGATGCCCATCTGGCCGGGAATCGCCGGATGCTCGTCGATGTTCATCTTGACGAGCTTGACCTTGCCCTTGGCCGCCTTAACGGCCTTTTCCAGCACCGGCGTGAGCTGCTTGCACGGGCCGCACCACGGCGCCCAGAAATCGACCAGCACCGGCTGGCGCTTGGATTCCTCGATGACGTCCTTGACGAAGGCTTGCGTCGTCGTGTCCTTGACCAACGCGTCCGTCGTGGCGGCTGCTTGAGCTGGCTGCAACATGGGCCTTTATGTGCCTTTTTTTTGGGGCCGGCGACCCGGTTATCCCCCTGATCGCCTGATTAAATGGGAAGAAACGGGGTGAATGCAATCACGGTTCTAGCCAAGTCCTTTATTCAAGTCTCCTTAGCAAGCCCTTAGCCTGTCCCGCCCGTCAGGGGTTCGATCCGCGGCTTGTGTCCGGTCGCCTCCAGGAACCGTACCAGGTCGCCCCGCGCGATCGTCGTCGTTCCCGTATTGGTCAGCGGGTGAAAATTGAGCACCTCGTGGACCATCATGGCGGCGTCGAGCACCACCGTCACGCGCAAATCCCTGTCGTTGATGGCGGCAAACGGTGTTACCGATCCGGGCTCGACCCCGATCAGGTCGCGCATCAGTTCGGCCGAGCCGAACGAGAAGCGGCCGGTGGCGCCCAGAAGCCGGTGCAGCGACTTGAGCTCGATCACCGCGTCTTCCAGCGTCACGACGAGGTACACCGTCCCCTTCTTGTCGCGCAGGAACAGGTTTTTGGTGTGGGCGCCCGGGATCTGGCCACGCATTTCGCGCGATTCGTCGACCCGGAACACCGCCGGGTGCGTCACCGTCTTGTGCGGGATGGCAAGCGTATCCAGATAGGCGAAAAGCTCGTCCGGCGAGGCTGGCATCGCCGGGTGTCATACGGCATGATCCCGGAAAGTGGTACTCGGCTTTCGGACAAGATCATGCCCGAGACAAAGGTCGCCGGGGCGGTGGTTGCAAAGCCTGGCGCTCTTTGGCATAGCTCTGGCGGCAGCCCGCCTCATCGAGGCTGTGGCTATCGTTCTCGGATGCGGGTGTAGCTCAGGGGTAGAGCACAACCTTGCCAAGGTTGGGGTCGAGGGTTCGAATCCCTTCGCCCGCTCCAATTTCCAGCCCAATTACTCTCCTTCGCGCGACGATATCACGCACAAACTGCGCGATTCTGCAGCGTTTACCTTCCGGCCGCTGCTTTCAATAGTAGCGGACACCAGAAAAATTCGGGAGGACGCCATGGCATCGCGCATGCTGACGCAAGAGGCGACGACGAGACGGTCGTTATTGCTGGGGGGCGCCGGTGCGTTAACCGCTGCCGCCGTCGGAGGAAGCAGGCCGGCGCGCGCCGCTCCCTCACTGCAAAAGGTCAAAGTCGTCATCCCGGCACAGAGCGTGTTCGTGCTCAACTACATGGGCGCGAAGGATGCCGGCATCTTCGCCAAACACGGCATCGATCTCGACGTCGACGCGCGTCCTTTTGCTGGCTTTCTCGCCGGTTTGCCGAGCAAGCAATGCATGGCGGTCACCTACTCCGGGATCGACGGTATCCAGAAGATCGACGAGGGTCTGGATTGGGCGATCATCGGCGGCGGTCTCACCGTGGTGCAAAATATCCTGGTGCCGAAAAACTCGCCCTTCAAGACGCCGGCGGATCTTCGCGGCAAGCGCTTTGGCACCTTCTCCACGGGCGCCGGCTCCTTCAAGTGTGTCAGGGCCGCCCTCATCGATGCCTACAAGCTTGATGTTGTCAAAGACACGAAACTGCAGCAGGTGGCAGGACCCGCGCTGACCAAGCTGTTGGAGAGCGGACAACTAGACGCGATGATGAATATCTCATCGCTCAATCTCGCCGCAGAGGCACAAACCGACAAATTCCGCGTGCTGTTTTCCCCGAACGACTATTGGAAGCAGAAGACCGGCTATCCCATTGTTTGGGCGGCACCCATCGTCGCCTGGAAGAGCTGGATCGACGAAGATCAAACGCGAGCGAAAAATTTTTCCAAGGCGACGACGGAGTCGTTTCTCTGGCTGGAAAAACCCGAGAATCTTGATGCCGCTGTCAAATCTCACGGGCTGCTCGCCGGAGTAACGAAGCCCGAAGACGTCGCCGAGTACAAGGACTGGCTGCAGCATCGGGATATGTTCATGACGGCGTGGGACCGCAAAGCCGTCGATGCGCAATGGAAGTTTCTGGACGTGTGCCAGAAGGGCGGAGTCATCAGCAAGGTGCCTGACGAGAGCAAATACGCCCTGTTCGTGGAGAGCTGAGTGCACGGAAAGCTGCCGTCTGATACGGCCAAGCGTCCGGCCCTGCCGCCCGCGATATCGCGGATGTTGCCGGGCGTGCTGACGCTCGGAACGATCGTCATTGTCTGGCAGGTGATCTCTCTGTTTTTCTTTCCGGTCTTTTTTCCGGGTCCGGTGCTGTTGCTGGAGCGCATGATCGAGATCTATGGCGATCCCGCATCCTACGCCGTGGTCGGGGAAACGTTGGCGCGCATTTTCGAGGGTTTTGTTCTTTCCATGCTGATTGGGACGGCTCTGGGTCTCGCCATGGGGCTGAGGCGGGCCATCGAGGTCTTCTTCGACAGTTGGATCATGGTGTTGTTGACATTCCCGGCTGTTTGCTGGGCTTTTCTTTCAGTGTTGTGGTTCGGCTTGTCCGAGACCGCACCGATCTTCACCATTGTTCTTATCGTCTTCCCTTATGTCGCAATGAACATCTGGGCGGGCGCCAAGGCGGTGGAAAAAGATCTGATCCACATGGCCACGGTGTACAAGGCCGATCGTTCGCTCATGTTGCGCAAGGTGCTGATACCGCAGCTCATGCCCTACATATTCTCCTCGCTGCGGATATCGCTTTCACTGTCGTGGAAGATCGCGCTAGTCGCGGAGGCCTTTGGCGCCGGCAGCGGCGTCGGCCAGCAGTTGACCTATTGGTTCCAGGAAACCCGGGTCGACATGATGCTGGCGTGGGGCGTCAGTTTCATGATCGTGATGGTCTTGATCGATCTTTTTGTGTTCCGAACCTGGGCGCGGCGCACCTTCGCCTGGCGACCTGAATTCGCAGCCTGAGCCGGCGCCGGATTCCAGACCTGGGTCCAAGCCGCAAACAAAGTCGAGATTGGACAATGTCCGCTTATGTTACCGACAACGGTCAGCGTGTCAGACCTGCTTCGGCGTCTGTGAATTCGGGGGAGGCAATGGGGCAGAGAGCGGTGGCGTCTTCAGCCATCACCATCGACAAGATGATGAAGCGATTTCCGTTGCCGGGCGGCGAAGAGAACTTCGTGGTTCTGCATGACATCAGCCTGAGAGTGGACGAAGGCAAATTCGTCAGCATTGTCGGTCCCTCGGGCTGCGGGAAGTCGACGCTTCTCAACGTCATCGCCGGCATCGAGTTTTATGACGGCGGTACCGTCACCATTCATCCCAAATCGGGCAGAGCCAGCGCCGAGCCGCGCATTGGCTACGTTTTTCAAAGTCCGCGGCTGCTGAACTGGCTGACGGTAGAGAACAACATTCACTTCGTCCTCGAAGCGCAGAAAGTGCCGCGGCAAAGGTGGCCGGAGCTGGTCGCCAAGAACCTCGAGATGGTTGGACTTGCAGGGCAGGAACGCAATTATCCGCTGAATCTCTCAGGAGGGATGCAACAGCGTGTCGCCATTGCACGGGCCCTTGCCATCGAGCCGGATATTCTTCTGATGGATGAGCCATTCAGTCATCTCGACGCGATTACGGCGCGCAAGATGCGGCTCGATCTTATGGATATCCTGCGGCAGGCTAAACCTACAATTTTGTTCGTAACCCACGATCTTTCCGAGGCCGTTTTTCTATCGGACAACATTTACATGATGAGTACCAAGCCGGCGCGAATCTTCAAGCGCGTCTCGGTCGATATCCCGAGGCCGAGGCAGCCCGAAGACTCGGTGATCCTCGATCTGGAAAAGACCCTGGTGCGCGATTTCTTCAGCGTTGTGGAAGGCAACGGCTAGATGAAATCCCGGCTCAAAAACGTCGGCTTGCGCGCGGCCTCGATCGTCGCACTGTTTTTACTGTGGTGGGCGGCGTCTCGCCTGATGAAAGATCCGCAGGTGCTGCCCGGACCGTTGGCTATCGGCCGCACCATTATCGTGGCGCTGAACAGCCGCGGACCCGAGGGTGAATCTGCCTTTTTCGATATCGGCATAACGTTGGCTCGAATCTTTATTACCTTTTCCGCTTCGATGATCGCCGGCATAGGTATCGGCCTGGCGATGGGGTTGAACCGGTTGTTTGAGCGCTCGTTGCTGGCGCTCATCCCGCTGATGCTAACGACGCCGACCATCCTCATGGTGTTTGTCGCCATCATGTGGTTCGGCTACAGCGAAGCCGGCGGGTTGCTTGCGGTGATGGCTGTCGTCACGCCGTTTGTCGCGGTGAACATGTACGAAGGCACCAAGGCGATGGACAAATCGCTGATCGAAATGGCGGTGACGTTCAAAGCCAGTCGCTATCTGCTGTTGCGTAACGTCTATATCCCGCAACTCATGCCCTATATCTTCTCGGCTTTCCGCTATGCATTCGGTGAGACGTGGAAGATCGTGGCGCTGGCGGAAACCTTCGGGCTGAAGTTCGGCATCGGCTACATGTTCTTTTTCTGGTTCCAGCAGTTCGATATCAAGCAGACTTTGGCCTGGATCATGATGTTCGTTGTTCTGATGCTCGTCCTCGAACATGGCGTGTTTGCGCGCCTCGAGAGCCGCGCATTTGCCTGGCGAAGATCTTCACTCGCCCATGGCCGCGCCTAGAGCCGACGCAGCTTTCGCCGCTCCCATCATGTAAGCTGCCGCGCGAATCGAAGTGAAGGTGCGCGACCGCTGCCGGCGCGCAGTTGAAATTCATGTCTGCCGAGTCCGCCGGCCGGTCCGTGAACGTCCTGCTGTTGTTTTGGCTTGTTGGCGCCTGCCTGCGCATCACGGTTTTGGCGGTGCCGCCGGTGGTGCCGCTTCTGCACAGCGATCTGCATCTGACTGAAACCGGCATCGGCTGGCTTTCCAGCTTGCCGCCGATGCTGTTTGCAGTTGCGGCGGTGCCGGGCGCGCTGCTGATCTCGCGTTTCGGTTTGCTGCCGGCGCTGCTCATCGGCCTGCTGCTGTCTTCAGCCGGCTCGGCAGCGCGCGGCGCGTTCGCCGGCACGGCCTCGCTGTTTGGTGCGACGATCGTGATGGGGGCCGGCATCTCGATCGTGCAGACGGTGATGCCGCCGCTGGTGCGCGCCTGGTTTCCGCAGCGCATCGGCCTCGCCACCTCGGTCTATACCAATGGTCTTCTGGTCGGCGAGGTCATTCCGGTCGGTCTCACCATCCCGCTCGTTCTGCCGCTCGTGCAGCAGAGCTGGCGACTGGACTTCGTCGTCTGGTCATTGCCGGTTTTTGCCACCGTGCTGCTGGTCGCGCTCGGCACGAGAACGCACGCCGTTCCCGGTGCAGTGCCCACGCCCCAGGTCGTTCCGCAGCGGCGGTGGTGGCCGGATTGGCACGATCCGCTGATCTGGCGGCTCGGCCTGATTCTGGGGAGCGTCAACGCCACCTATTTCGTCACCAACGCGTTCCTGCCCGATCTCATGACAGCGGCGGGCCGTCCCGACCTCGTCAGTGGCGCGCTTACCGCCATTAATGTCGGCCAGCTGCCGGCGTCATTTCTGATGATGCCGCTCGCGGAGCGGATGGTGAGGCGGCCGTGGTGTTACACGGCCACAGGTTTGCTGGCGACGCTGTGCGTCATCGCGATGCTCGTGACGCGAGGCTACTGGATGGTGTTCTGGGCGGGACTGCTCGGTTTCACCGGCGCGGTCACGCTGATTTTGGCGCTGGCGCTGCCGTCGATCCTCAGCGCGGCCGACGACGTGCATCGCACCACGGCTGGGATGTTCACCGTCAGCTATAGCTGCGCCATGGCGCTGTCGGTCATTGTCGGCTGGCTGTGGGATGTCACGCATCGACCGCTTGTTGGCTTCGCGCCGATCGCGCTGTGCGGGCTCGTGATTGCCGTGCTGGCCTCGACGGTCAAACGAGTTGACCGGCATCCTGCTGCAAGCGTCTAGCGTGCCTGTGTGGGTGAGCGAAAATCGCCAAGGCTGGCGGCATCGCGACGAAAGGCGGACGCTTTAATACCCGACGGCGAACGCGCCGCCTTCGCGCGGGTCGGCGGCGCCGGCGAAGCCGGCCGGTGTGTTCAGGATCGAGTTGGCCGATGTAAACGGCCGCTGCGGCACAACCTTGTTGCCACGCGCTCGCAGCGTGGCGATGACGCTGTTGGGCACATCCGGCTCGGCATAGACCTGATCCGGCAACCATTGATTATGGATGCGTGGCGCCGACACTGCGGCGGCAATGTCCATACCGCGATCGATGACATTGATGACGACCTGAAGCACCGCGGTGGTGATGCGGCTGCCGCCCGGCGAGCCGGTGATCAGGAATGGCTTGCCGTCTTTCAGGACGATTGTCGGGGTCATCGATGAGAGAGGCCGTTTGCCAGGGCCGGGCGCATTGGCCGAATAACCCACGAGGCCGTAAGCGTTTGGCGAATCCGGCTTGGCGGCGAAATCGTCGAGTTCGTTGTTAAGCAGAATGCCGGTGCCGGCAGCGACCAGGCCGACACCGTAGCTGAAGTTGAGTGTGTAGGTGCTGGAGACCGCGTTGCCGAAACGATCGACCACGGAAAAATGCGTCGTATTGCGGCCCTCCCCGTCGACGCTGCCGCCGGCGCGGATGGCACTCGCAGGTGTCGCATGGGTCGGATCGATGGAGGCACGCCACTGCGCCGCGTAATCCTTAGCGGTCAACCGCGCCACCGGATTATCTACCGTACCCGGGTCGCCGAGAAACAGCGCGCGATCCGCATAGGCGCGTTTCATCGCTTCGACCATCAGAAAGTCTTGCTCACCTTGATCGTCGTGCGCGAGGTCATAGCCTTCAAGGATGTTGAGCATCTCGATGAGTTCGACGCCGCCGGACGACGGGGGCGGCATCGAGATGATGTCGTAGCCGCGATAGGTGCCGCGCACCGGCGCGCGTTCGACGGCGCGATATTGTTGCAGATCGTCGGCCGTCATCACGCCGCCCGCGGCCTGCACGGCGGCCGCGACCTTCTGTGCCATCGGGCCGTTGTAGAAGGCGCGCGGGCCGTCCTTGGCGATGGCTTCGAGCGAATTTGCAAGGTCATGCTGCACCAGTCGATCGCCGATCGAACGCGCGCTGCCGTCGGGCTTGAGAAATATGGCGGCCGATGATGGCCAGCGCGCGAGCCGCGAGGCGGCAAAGGGCGGCGGCATGGTTGTGGCGCTCACCGCAAAACCATCGCGCGCCAGTGCGATAGCGGGCGCGATCAGGTCGGCAAGCGTGAAGCGGCCGGAGCCGTATTTCTCTTCGGCCAACGCGAGCCCGGCGACAGTGCCAGGCACGCCGATCGCCAGGGCCGAGTTGCGCGACTTTTCCGGATCGGCATTGCCCTGCGCATCCAGGAACGATGTGGCGGTTATCGCGGCTGGCGCCGCCTCGCGATAGTCGATCGTAACGTTTTCACCATCGGTTCGGTGGATCACCATGAAGCCGCCGCCGCCGATATTGCCGGCGCGCGGATACGTCACCGCCATCGCAAAGCCGACTGCGACCGCGGCATCCACGGCATTACCGCCCTTTTTCAGGATGTCGACGCCGACACGAGCCGCAAGCGGCTCCTGTGCCACCACCATGCCGTCCCGCGCGGTGGCGGTTTGCGCGCGGCCGATTTGGTCTTGTGCGGCTGCAACGCCCGGCAGGATGAAAAGCGCGATCAGCGCCAGCATTCCGCAGCGGAATCCTCTGCTGCGCGCCGCCAAACGTCTTCTCTGCCTTGTCATTGGTTCACAGCATCGACGGCAGCACGCGGTCGGGCGGGCGGTGGCCGTCCAGGAAGGTTTTGATGTTGACGATAACTTTTTCGCCCATGTCGACGCGGCCCTCCAGCGTCGCCGAGCCGAGGTGCGGCAGCAGCACGACCTTGCCGGCGCGCGCCAGTTTGATAAGCCGCGGCGTGACCGCCGGCTCCTTCTCGAATACGTCGAGGCCGGCGCCGGCAATCTCCTCGGCCTCAATCAGCCGCCCGAGTGCGTTTTCATCAATCACCTCGCCGCGAGCGGTGTTCACCACGTAGGCCTCAGGCCGGATCAGCTTGAGCCGGCGTGCCGAGAGCAAGTGATAGGTCGCCGGCGTGTGCGGGCAATTCACCGAGATGATGTCCATGCGCATGAGCATCTGATCGAGGCTTTCCCAGTAGGTCGCGTGCAACTCTTCCTCGATATGCGGCGCCACGCGGCGACGGTTGTGATAGTGGATTTTCAGGCCGAATGCCTGCGCTCGCCGCGCCACCGCTTGGCCGATGCGGCCCATGCCGACGATGCCGAGCCGCCTGCCCCAGATACGATGGCCGAGCATCCAGGTCGGGCTCCAGCCGTTCCAGTCGGTGTTGCCTGTAAGCACGTTGGCGCCCTCGGCCAGTCGGCGCGGCACCGCAAGAATCAGCGCCATGGTCATGTCGGCGGTGTCTTCGGTCAGCACGCCGGGCGTGTTGGTCACAGTAATGCCGCGTTGCACCGCGCTTGCCACGTCGATGTTATCGACGCCGTTGCCGAAATTGGCGATCAGGCGCAAGCGCTCGCCCGATTGGCTGATCACCGACCGGTCGATGTGGTCGGTGACGGTGGGCACGATCACATCGGCCGTCTTGGCGGCGTCGGCGAGCTGCGCCTGACTTATCGGCTTGTCGTCATGATTGAGGCGCGCGTCGAACAGTTCGCGCATGCGCATCTCGACGCTGTCTGGAAGCCGGCGGGTAACCACAACCAGCGGCTTTTTGCCCTGTGCCATTGCCTGCCTCTCGAAATTGACCTGGGAGCGATCCTGCGCGCCGGAGGCCGGGCGCCTCTGAGCAGTCCGCGGGATCGGTGAGGCCGGGCGTTTGCCGCACCCTCCGTTCAGGTCTCCTTAACCCCGCTGACCGACACTTGAGGCCGGGAGGTAGTTCATCGCTCGTCTCTACCAGATGGGCTGCGCTCTCACAAAGCGCGCCGGGAACTTCCGGCCTTACCAGGTTACGAAACTCTTTCGGGGCATGGCGCGGGAACGCCGCGTCATGGGAGGCTGATGATTGCCTGGCTTCGGGCCGTTTTCGCGGCACTGTTGACGTACACGTCCGCTGTCGCGCCGCTCCACGCCGCCAGCGACACCGCCTCGAGCGGGTTGCCGGTGCCGCGTTTTGTCAGCATCAAGGCGGACCGCGTCAATGTCCGCGGGGGGCCGGACAAGGACCACGACGTCTCTTTCATTTTCACGCGCGTCGGCTGGCCGGTCGAGATCACCGCCGAGTTCGAGAACTGGCGCCGCATCCGCGATTCCGACGGCACCGAGGGCTGGGTCTATCACTCGTTGCTGTCCGGAAAGCGTACGGCGGCCGTGGAGATGAAGGTGAAGACCGATTTGGCGATATTGCACTCCGAGCCCGATGCCAACAGCCCGGTCACCGCGAAGCTCGAGGTCGGCGTCATGGGCACGGTCAAGTCCTGCAACGGAACCTGGTGCCGCATTGCCGGCAAGAATTTCGACGGCTGGGTCGAGCAGGACGATCTGTGGGGCGTCTATCCCAACGAAAAGGTCGAATAGGCGTCATTCCGGGGCGCCGCGGGTGCAGCGCCGGTAGAGATAATTTTGCGATCTTGAATCCTGGCGGCGCGTTGCGCGACCGTCCGGAATGACGGCTTAGCCCTGCTTCCGCCGCAGCCGGACGACCACGTCGATGCGGGCGATCTCGTAACCTTCCGGCGGCGTCGGCGCCTTGCCGACCACCACATCGTTGGCCGGAATGTCGAGCAGATCGTTCTTGTCCTCGACGAAGAAGTGATGGTGCTCGGTATTGTTGGTGTCGAAATAGGCCTTCGAACCGTCGACTGCGACTTGGCGCAACAAGCCGACTTCGGTGAACTGGTGCAGCGTGTTGTAGACCGTGGCGAGCGACACCGGCACCTTGGCGTGGCTGGCCTCCTCATAGAGCATTTCCGCCGTAATGTGGCGGTCGCCTTTGGCGAACAGAATCCAGCCCAGCGCCATGCGCTGCCGCGTCGGCCGCAAGCCTACTTCGCGAAGCTTCGACTTGACGTCGTGCCAGGGGCAGCCTGTCATATCGCCGCGCGTCGGCATTGCGCGCGGTTGAAAGACAGGCCCGAAGGCTGAACGCGACTGTGTCATTGCGGCACCAGGAACGAAGGCTGCGTGAGATCGTTGCAAGTGAAATCATTATACGCGGGCCGCCGACCGCCGCAACTGTCATGCCGGTAATGGGGGGCCGCTCCCACGCCATGGCTGGGGAATGAGTGGACTTGGCTGGGGACGACCCGGGTGCGCACGGTGGGATGCGGCTTTGCCGGTTTCCTCCCATATGTTAGGGGTCTGGACCGTCTGGGGGCGGAGATGATGCTAATGCCAGAACGCCGTTCTAATTTCGAATACGAGGATCTGCTGGCTTGCGGCCGCGGCGAGTTGTTCGCCGAAGGTCCACAACTGCCATTGCCGCCAATGCTGATGTTCGATCGCATTTCCGAAATCGCGGAAGCCGGCGGCGAGTACGGCAAGGGGCTGGTCCGGGCTGTGCTCGATCTCAAGCCGGACCTCTGGTTCTTTCCCTGCCATTTCAAGGGCGATCCGGTAATGCCGGGCTGTCTCGGCCTTGATGCGTTGTGGCAATTGCTCGGGTTCTTTCTGGGGTGGGTCGGGGCCCCGGGCAAAGGCCGTGCGCTCGGCATGGGCGAGATCAAATTCTCGGGCCAGGTGCTGCCGACGATGAAGCGCATCGTCTATGGCATCGACATCAAGCGGGTGATGCGGTCGAAGCTCGTGCTCGGCATCGCAGATGGCTGGCTCTCGGCCGACGGCTCAGTGATCTACCGCGCGCTCGACCTTAAGGTGGGCCTGTTCCAGAACTCCGCGCCAGAGGCGAGCGGCGCTTGAGCCGCACTTTGGACGCACACAGGCGGACGAGGCAAAGATGAGGCGTGTAGTCGTCACCGGGATGGGTATTGTCTCGTCGATCGGCAACAACACGCAGGAAGTGCTGGCTTCGCTGCGCGAGGCCAAATCCGGCATCGTCCGCGCCGATAAATACGCCGAGCTCGGCTTCCGCTGCCAGGTTCATGGCGCACCGACACTCGATGCGAGCGAGGCCGTCGATCGCCGCGCCATGCGGTTCCTCGGCGGCGGCGCCGCCTGGAACCATGTCGCCATGGAGCAGGCGATCCGCGATTCCGGCCTCGAACAATCCGACGTATCCAACGAGCGTACGGGTCTGATCATGGGCTCCGGCGGGCCGTCGACCCACGCTATTGTCGAGGCTGCCGATGTGGCGCGATCGAAAGGCCCGAAGCGCGTCGGGCCGTTTGCTGTTCCGAAGGCCATGTCGTCGACCGCCTCGGCGACGCTGTCGACATGGTTCAAGATCAAGGGCGTGAATTATTCGATCTCGTCGGCCTGCGCGACCTCAAATCATTGCATCGGCAATGCCTATGAGACCATTCAGATGGGCAAACAGGATGTTGTCTTTGCCGGCGGATGCGAGGAGTTGGACTGGACTTTGTCGGTTCTGTTCGACGCGATGGGGGCGATGTCATCGAGTTTCAACCAGACGCCCGACAAGGCCTCGCGTGCCTATGACGTCAGCCGCGATGGCTTTGTCATCGCCGGTGGCGCGGGCGTGCTGGTGCTCGAGGAACTCGACCACGCCAGGGCGCGCAGTGCCAAAATCTATGGCGAAGTGGCGGGCTACGGCGCCACGTCCGACGGCGCCGACATGGTGCAGCCGTCGGGTGAAGGCGCGGTGCGTTGCATGCGCATGGCGCTCGCTACCGTCAAGCCGCCGGTCGACTACATCAATCCGCACGCCACCTCGACGCCGATCGGCGATCTGAAGGAGATCGAGGCGATCCGCGAAGTGTTCGGCGCCAAATGCCCGCCGATTTCGGCCACCAAGTCGCTGACCGGGCATTCGCTCGGCGCTGCCGGCGCGCAGGAGGCGATCTACTCGCTGTTGATGATGAATTCTGGCTTCATCTGCGAGAGCGCCAATATCGAAAATCTCGATCCGGCTTTTGCCGACATGCCGATTGCGCGCGCGCGCCACGACAACGTAACGCTTGGCTGCGTGCTTTCCAACTCGTTCGGCTTCGGCGGAACCAACGCGTCCATCGTGTTCAAGCACGTGGATGCATAATATCTCTCCCGGTCGGGAGCGCGGGCGCAGTTCGCTGCGCTCGCTCGGAATGACGAAATAGGAACCGATGGATGCAGGGGCTGATGCACGGCAAGCGGGGCCTGATCATGGGCGTCGCCAACGATCACTCGATTGCCTGGGGCATTGCCCGGACGCTGGCCGCGCATGAAGCGAAGCTCGCCTTCACCTATCAGGGCGACGCGCTCGGAAAGCGCGTCAGGCCGCTCGCATCTTCGGTGAACGCCGACCTGGTGCTGCCCTGCGACGTCGAGAACGTCGAGTTTGTCGATGCGGTCTTCGCCGAGCTTGGGCGTGTCTGGGGCAAGCTTGATTTTCTGGTCCACGCCATCGCTTTTTCCGACAAGAACCAGCTCACCGGTCGTTACGCCGACACGACGCGCGAGAATTTTCTGCACACGATGCTGATCTCGTGCTTCTCGTTCACCGAGGCGGCGAAGCGTGCTGCCGCGATGATGCCGGACGGCGGCGCCATGGTGACGCTGACCTATAATGGCGGCCAGCGGGCGATGCCGAACTACAACACCATGGGCGTCGCCAAGGCGGCGCTGGAAGCGTCGGTGAGGTATCTCGCGGTCGATTTCGGCAACGACCGTATCCGCGTCAATGCGATCTCATCGGGGCCGATCCGGACGCTGGCCGGCGCCGGCATCGGCGACGCGCGGTCGATGTTCGCGTTCCAGCAGCGGCATTCGCCGCTGCATCGTGGCGTGACGCTCGACGAACTCGGCGGCGCTGGGCTCTATCTGCTGTCGGACCTGTCGACCGGCGTCACCGGCGAAATCCATTTCGTCGATTCCGGCTACAACGTCATTGCCATGCCGCACCCGGACGCGCTGCGAGAGGATGCGAAGCAGGCGGCCGAAGGCACGGGCAACTAGGCCGCTCTCACAGCTTCGCCAGATGTGGCATCACTTCGCTGCGGAACAGCTGCAGCGAGCGCAGCGCGTCAGCAAGCGACATGGTTCCGAGGAACATGTACGTCAGAAAATAATTGACGCCGAGATCGCGCACCTGCCGCTCGATCTCCGCGCGTACGGTTTGCGGCGAGCCCGCGATCACCGAACCGTCGGCCAAGCCGTCCTCGTAAGTTGCGCCGCGCGGCACATTGAGGCGCGACACAAGCCCGGTCACGCCGTGCTTGACGCGGAGCCAGTTGAGATTGGCGAGATGCTGCTCCATGGGAGCCTTGGCGAAACGATGCGCCTCCGCATCGGTGTCGGCGACAAAAACGTGCCGCATGACGCCAACTACGGCGCCGCCTGAAAATTCCGCCTTGGGCTGTGCCGGTGCGCCGCGCTTGCCCAGCGCGATCTTGTAAGCGTCGATATTCTTCTTGGCGAACGGGGTCGGGCCGAGCGTCACATAGTGCAGTCCGTGCTCGCCCGCCCAGGTCGAACCGATTTCGTTCGAGGAGGCGTACCAGAACGGCGGATGCGGCTGTTGCAGCGGGTGCAGCGCGATCGGCACATTTTCATAGGCGTAATACGGGCCCTTGTAGGTCAGCAGATCGGTTTTCAGTCCAGCACTGAGACAATCGAAGGCATCGAAGAAAATGTCGCGCGAATCTTCGTGTTCGACCTTGTGGTATTTCAGCTCGTAGGGCGACACGCCGCGGCCGACGCCGACGTCGAGCCGGCCGTAGCTCATATGATCGAGCATGCTGATTTCCTCGATCAGTCGCAGCGGCGAGTAGAGCGGCAGCAGATAAACCAGCGGACCCATGCGCATGCGTTTGGTGGCCCGCGCCAGCGCGCCCATGTAGATCCCCGGCACCGGCACCATGTTGAGCGGCGTGGCGTGGTGTTCGGCGAGATGCAGGCAATACATGCCGGCCTCGTCGGCCGCCGCGGCGAATTGCAGGCGCTCATCGAACAGCGTGGTCAGCGGCCGCGCTCCGTCCTCGATGTGATCGAACAGTCCGACTTTCATGGTGCCTCGTTTTTGTTGACGCGCCTTCTGGCGTCTTTGGGAATCTGGAGCGTTCTCTATTTGGATTTGCGCTTCTTCCGCGCGGGCGAACGGCCCGCGGGCGGATTTTTCCGGATCAGCCCGATGCGCCGGCCCATGTGGGCGCAATCCGCGTCGGTTTTCAGGCCCGCGGCGTGGATGCCGAAGGCCGCCAGTTCATCGTCGCGATCCTCGGTGTCGCCGGTGACGCCGACCGCGCCGATCACTTCGCCATCATCGTTGCGGATCACCATGCCGCCGCCTTCGGGAAAAAGCTGCTCGCCGCTCGCCGCGATCAGATAGCGCATGAAGATCGGCCGCTCCACGGCACGCTGGTGGACCAGCATCGAACTGCGCCCAAGCGCCAGCGCCGCATAGGCTTTGCCGAACGCCATCTCGAACCGGAGCATCGATGCGCCGTCCTCTTTCTTGAAGGCTTTGACCTTGCAGCCCGGCTCGACGACGATCGCGGCAAGCGGCCTGGTGTCGAGCGCCGTGCCGCGTTCGATGATGGCGTCGATGATGCGCTCGGCCTGCGCGAGCTTGATGGCGCTCATTGTATCGCTTGATCCCGACGAAGCGTCCGGCCCCTCTCTCGTGCCCGTCTTGTGGCATCTTCCGCGGCCTTCTTCCATATATTCCCATGGCATGCCGGGCATTCGCCCCTTGCCTCCTTCGGGCGTGCAGGCCACATCTGCGCGGGCATGCCCACTGCACCGCCCATAGCCGTCGAGCGCCTGGTCAAGATCTACAAGACCGTGCCGGCGGTCGACGGTATCTCGTTCACGCTGACGCCCGGCTCGATCACGGCGCTCCTGGGCGGCAACGGCGCCGGCAAGACCACCACCATTGCGACGATCATGGGACTGGTGACGCCGACTTCGGGCCGCGTGACGGTGCTGGGCGCCGAAATGCCGCGGCAGCGCTACCGCGTGTTGCATCGAATGAATTTTGAAAGCCCGTATGTCGAGGTCCCGATGCGCCTCACGGTGAGGCAGAACATGAAGGTCTTCGGCAAGCTTTACGGCGTTGACGATTTGGCCGCCCGCATCGAACAACTCGGCCGCGAACTCGACCTGACCGACCTGCTCGACCGGCCGACCGGCAAGCTGTCCTCCGGCCAGAAGACGCGGGTCGCGCTTGCCAAGGCGCTGATCAACAATCCCGACGTGCTTTTGCTCGACGAGCCGACGGCGTCGCTCGACCCCGATACCGCCGACTGGGTGCGCGGTCATCTCGAACGCTATTGCCGAGAGCGTCACGCCACGATGCTGCTCGCCTCGCACAACATGGTCGAGGTCGAGCGGCTGTGCGAGCGCGTCATCATCATGAAGCGCGGCCGCATCGAAGATGACGACGCGCCGGCGAAGCTCCTGGCGCGCTACGGCCGGGGCACACTGGAAGAGGTTTTTCTGGACGTCGCACGCGGCAGCAATGTTGAAAGCGAGGCGGCGCAATGAGCGCGCAGGACGTCGCGTTCTCGCCGCAGCGCGTCGGCGCGATGATGCTGCGCTACTGGTACCTGTTGCGCTCGTCGTGGCCGCGGCTGCTCGATCTGGTCTACTGGCCCACCGTGCAGATGCTGACCTGGGGGTTCCTGCAATATTACATCGCCAACAATGCCGGCTTCTTCGCGCGCGCCGGCGGCACCTTCATTGGCGCCGTGTTGCTGTGGGACATCCTGTTCCGCGGCCAGCTCGGCTTCTCGATGTCATTTCTGGAGGAGATGTGGTCGCGCAACCTCGGCAACCTGATGATGAGTCCGCTGCGGCCGTTCGAGTTCATCGCCGCCTTGATGGTGATGAGCGTGGTGCGGCTGTCGATCGGGGCGGTGCCGGTGACGTTCCTCGCCATCGCGTTTTTCGGATTTAATCTCTACGCGCTCGGTTTGGCGCTCGTGGCGTTCTTCTTCAACTTGATGCTGACCTCGTGGGCGGTCGGTATCTTCGTGTCCGGTCTCATCCTGCGCAATGGCATGGGCGCGGAGAACTTCGCCTGGTCGATCATGTTTCTGTTCATGCCGTTGACCTGTGTCTATTACCCGGTGACGACGCTGCCGGTGTGGTTGCAGCCGATATCATGGGCGCTGCCGCCCACGTACGTATTCGAAGGGATGCGGGAACTACTGATCCACAGAGTGTTTCGCGGCGACCTGATGATCGAGGCGCTAGGGCTCAATGCCCTGTTTTTTGCCGCGGGAATCATTGCCTTTTTGGCGCTCCTGCGCAGCGCCCGCCGCAACGGCTCGCTGATGCAGACCGGCGAATAGGTAATATTCGCACCGCAATCCGATGCCTGAACGGGGTTGCCGGAAAAGCGGCTATGTGCACTGCGAATAGCGGCAAGCCACCAGCCCGCCTACGTAACCAATAAGGAAAAAATTGCTTTTATGATGCCGGTATGACAGATCAACTGGACAGTGCTGCAGTGCAGCAAGCCGGGCAGGGGTCGTCCATGGCGATCGGGGAGTTTGGCGGCGCGCCGGTCACGCCGGGCGGCAACGGTGTATTGCTGTCGGCGCCGCTTTACTGGTTTTACGAGATGACCCATGCGGCGCTCAATCCGTCGCGCGCCTGGGCTGATGCCACGCGTCTTTTTTTCAAGAATCCCGTTAACCCGCTGTCATTCACCACTTATGGCAAATCGGTTGCGGCTGCGTGCGAATTATTCGAACGATCGACGCGCCGCTATAGCCGGCCTGAGTGGCGGATCGATTCCACGCTCGTAGGCGGCGAGCGTGTTCCAGTGCAGGTCGCCACCGTGTGGGAGCGCCCGTTCGGCCGGCTTATCCATTTCGAGCGCATCTTTACGCACCAGCCGCAACGGCCACAGCCGAGATTGCTGATCGTCGCGCCGATGTCGGGACATTTTGCCACGCTGCTGCGCGGCACGGTGGAAGCGTTCTTGCCCAACCATGACGTCTACATCACCGACTGGGCGGATGCGCGTCTGGTGCCATTGGCGGAAGGCCGCTTCGATCTCGACGATTATATCGATTATGTCATTTCGATCTTGCATGCGCTCGGCGGTGATACGCACGTCATTGCAGTGTGCCAGCCGGCCGTGCCCGTTATCGCGGCAGCTGCGCTCATGGATGCGGACGACGATCCTTATTTGCCGCTGTCCATGACGCTGATGGGCGGGCCGATCGATACCCGCGTCAATCCAACCGCGGTGAACAAGCTTGCCGAGGAGCGCGGCACCGAGTGGTTTCGCAGCCACGTCATCACCAAGGTGCCTTTTCCAAATCCCGGCTTTATGCGGGACGTCTATCCGGGCTTCTTGCAGCTGCACGGCTTTGTCAGCATGAATCTCGACCGCCATATCGAGGCGCACAAGCAGTTGTTTATGCATCTGGTGCGCGGCGACGGCGACTCGGCGCAGAAGCATAAGGAATTCTACGACGAGTATCTCGCCGTCATGGATCTGGCGGCCGAGTATTATCTGCAGACCGTCGAGACTGTCTTCGTGCGCCATGCGCTGCCACGCGGTGAAATGACTTATCGCGGCCGGACCGTTGACCTGTCGCGTATCAAACGCGTCGGTCTGCTCACGGTCGAAGGCGAGCACGATGACATATCGGGCGTCGGCCAGACCGAGGCGGCGCACCGGCTTTGCCCCAACCTTCCGGCTGATCGTCAGGCGCATTGGTTGCAGCCCGGCGTCGGGCATTACGGCGTGTTCAACGGCTCACGCTTTCGCGCTGAGATCGTGCCACGCATTTCCGATTTCGTGCTGTCGATGGGGCACGTGAACCGCGCCGGGCGCAATGGCGTCGCCCGCCGACGCCTCCACAATGGCGGCGCGCTTCACGCCTGACGGCTTGCTGCCGTACCGACGCAGAGCCACAAACCCCCATTTAATGGGCCTAAACCGCGCCTGACGCCTTCGCGCGATGTAAGAGCCTGATATTCCGTAAGAATTTGGGAATCATCCCGAGTTAATGTGGCCAAGCTGACTGCCGACAAGACTTGAATTGAACTTCACTCTATCGGCCACACGCCCTAGGCTGCCCAAGGGGCGGCAATCGCAACATCTTGTACGATGCGGTAAGCATTATCAAAGAGGCTTCGCTGTGCGTTGGTTATGGCACTATCCCCTTGGGTTTGGGATCGAGAAGTCCGCCATGCCGCAGCGCGCGCTGCTTTACCGCCGTCCAAGTGAACCTCAGGCGATCGAAATCATCTTCGATCGGGCGATCTATCTTGTTCGCCTGCGCCGGCACCGCCAGGCGCGTCGCTATACGCTGCGTATCCAGTCGGCGACCCGCGAGGCCATCCTGACGATTCCACCGCGCGGCACGCTCAAGGAGGCGCGCGAGTTCGCGCAGAAGCACGGCGGCTGGATCGCGGCGCGGCTTGAGCGTCTGCCAAAAGCGGCGCCGTTTGCGGACGGCACCGTTGTGCCCCTGCGCGGTGTGCCGCACCGGATCGTTCATCGCGGCGCCGTGCGCGGTACCGTCTGGACCGAGGCGGGGGCGGATGGCGAGGGTCTGCTCTGCGTCGCCGGCAGGGTTCCGCATCTGAACCGTCGTGTCGGCGACTTCCTCGGCCGGGAAGCCAAGCGCGATCTGGAGATTGCGAGCCGGCATTTCGCCAATCAACTGGGCGTGGAAATAAAGCGCGTTGCCGTCCGCGATCAATCGAGCCGATGGGGCTCATGCTCGACGACAGGCGTGCTGTCGTTTTCGTGGCGACTTATCCTGGCGCCAAGCATGGTGTTGAACTACCTCGCTGCGCACGAAGTGGCCCATCTGGTCGAGATGAACCACTCGACGCGCTTCTGGCGCGTGGTGCAGCAACTGTGCCCCTATCACGAACGCGCCAAGGCTTGGCTCGAGGTGCACGGAACCGACCTGCACCGCTACGGCCTGCCTGAGGTTAACCGCGAGGCGTCCTGAACAGGTCGCGGTTATGGATTTGTACGTGTGGGAACCGGAGGCAACTTGCGCGCGTCGATCTGTCGCGCGCGCTAACACTAATGCGTGATCCGCATTGCATCTGCGGGCCACGCTCTTATTTTCCCAACATTAGGCCGGCCGGGCGGCTCCCCCATCCCCCGACACCCCGCCGTCCGGCTCCATAAGCCTAAGTTGAGGCAACGACTTAGAGAGCCCCAAGCGCGTACTTTGCTTGGGGTTCTTTTTTGTGGCCAAAGCGGTGCAGAACCTCGCGGCCCGTGGCGACGGTCCCAGCAGACCGCTGAAAAGGCTTCAGCTTTTAATCAGGTCGTTTTGATCAGGTCGCCCAGCATGCTGGCGGCGACGGTGAGCTTCGATAGTGTCAGACCTGAAGCAACGATTTCGGCAATCGCGCCGCGAAGGCGCTCGACCTCGCCGCGGCGCGGCGCCACCCACGCTTCGACCGCCCGGACTCCTGCCGAACCCATTTGCACCATGGCGGCTGTAAGCCGGCGTTCGGCATCGCCGATCAGATCGCGCGCCCGATCGAGCGCCAGCCGGTCGAAATAGTCGGTCACCGTAATGGCCGCGGCCGCGCCGGTGATGCGATCGAGCTGAAAGAAGCTGCCGACGGCGAAATACGTCGCAGCGACTTCGCCCAAGGGTTTGCCGGTGCGGTCGGCGACCAGCACGATGTCAGGTGCGGCGGCAAGGGGGCCGAAGTCAGCGAGCCGGCCGGCGAGCGCGTCGGGCACGCCGGCCGCCGTCAGGTTCTTGCGCCGCGCTGCGCGCGCCGCGCGACCTTCATCCGACAGCACACCGTCGAGGCAGGCCGTTACTGCGGCGATGCCGCCGCGGTAGTGACTGACAATGCCGTCCAGTCCCTTCGCCAGATCGACGTTGCGCAGGAACCAGATGATACGGTCGAGCAGGAGGTCCTGCACGGCGGCGTAAAGCTCGAGCTGCAGCTTGCCGGCAACCCGGTTGTCGAGTTCGTCGATCGCGGTGTTAAGCGCCGTCATTGCGTAGCTGTCGCGCACGGCGGCGAAGGCGCTGGCGATCGCCGAGGGCGCGGCGCCGGTCTGATCGGCAATGCGCACGATCAATGAGGGGCCGCCGCGATTGATCATCGAGTTGCCGAGCTGGGTGGCGATGATTTCGCGCCGCAGCCGGTGATGATCGAGCGCATCGGGGAAGCGCTCCGCGATGGCTCTCGGGAAATACCGGTTCATTTCGCGGCCGAGATAAGGATCGTCCGGCACCGCGGATTCGAGGAGGTCGTCGCAAAGCGACAGCTTGGCGTAGGCGAGCAGCACCGAAAGCTCGGGACGTGTGAACGGCTGCGACCGCCGCCGCCGTTCCGTCAGTGTCGCGTCGTCGGGCAGGTATTCGACCGTGCGGTCGAGCAGCCCGCGCGCCTCCAGCGTCTGGATCAGGCGCTGCAAGAAACCGAAATCCTCCATGCCGCGCCGTTCAGACAGCGACAGCGCCAGCGGCTGAAGATAATTGTTACGCAGAACGAGGCTCGCGACTTCGTCCGTCATTCCGGCGAGCAGCGTATTGCGCGCCGCCATCGTGAGACGGCCGTCGCGCAGTGGAATCGACAGCGCGATCTTGATGTTGACCTCCATGTCGGAGGTGTTGACGCCTGCCGAGTTATCGATTGCGTCGGTATTGAGCCGGATGCCGCGGAATGCCGTCTCGATGCGCCCGCGTTGCGTCATGCCGAGATTGGCGCCTTCGCCGATCACCTTGCAGCGCAAATCCTTCCCGGTGACGCGAATGGCATCGTTCGCGCGGTCGCCGACCAACTCGTCGGTCTCGTCGGCAGCGCGCACATAGGTGCCGATACCGCCAAAGAACAAAAGGTCCACTTGCGCCTTGAGGATGGCACGGATCAATTCGGCCGGCGTGAGGCTTTCGCCGACGCCGAACAGCTTTTGCGCTTGCGGCGACAGCCGGATTTCCTTGGCGCCGCGCGAATAGATGTCGCCGCCTTCCGAGATCAACGATTTGTCGAAATCCTGCCAGCTCGACCGTGGCAGGGCGAACAGGCGCGTCCGCTCCCCAAAGGTCCGCTCCGGGTCGGGATCGGGATCGATGAAAATGTCACGATGGTCGAACGCGGCGACGAGTTTCGTTGTTTTCTCTCGCAGCATGCCGTTGCCGAATACGTCGCCCGACATGTCGCCGACGCCGACCACGGTGAACGGCGTCGTGTGGATGTTGATATCCATCTCGCGGAAATGGCGCTTGACCAATTCCCAGGCGCCACGCGCGGTGATGCCGATTTTCTTGTGGTCGTAACCGGCCGAGCCGCCCGAAGCGAATGCGTCGCCCAACCAGTAATCGTGGGCGATGGCTAGGTCGTTGGCGATGTCTGAGAACGTCGCCGTACCCTTGTCGGCGGCGACGACGAGATAAGGATCGTCGCCCTCGTGGCGAATGACGTCGGGCGGCGGGATAATGCCGCGCATTCCGGTGCCGATATTGTCGGTAATGTCGAGCAGCGTGGAAATGAACAGCTTGTAGGCGGCGACGCCTTCGGCCGCGATCGCCTCGCGCGTTCCGCCGCTAGGCAGATATTTCGGAATAAAGCCGCCCTTGGCGCCGACCGGCACGATCACGGCGTTCTTGACGTTTTGCGCCTTGACCAGTCCGAGGATCTCAGTGCGGAAATCCTGTGGCCGGTCGGACCAGCGGATGCCGCCGCGCGCGACCTTGCCGAAGCGCAGATGCACCGCCTCGACCCGCGGCGAATAGACGAAAATCTCATAGAGCGGCCGCGGCAGCGGCATGCCGTCGACCTTGCGGCTTTCGAACTTGATGGCGATGAGGTCCTTGGGGCGGTCGTCGCTGGCCTCGCGCTGGTAAAAATTTGTGCGGATCGCCGCCGCAACCGCATTGACGAAATGGCGCAGGATGCGGTCCTCGTCGAGACTTTCTACCGTCTGCAGAGCCGTTTCGATCGCGTTTGTAATCTCCGCTTCGCGGGCCGCGCGTTCGGTGTCGCTCAACTGAAGGCGCGGATCGAACCGCATGTGGAACAGCGCGACAACATCGGCTGCGATGCGGGAGTGCTTGCGCAGCGTCGCCCACATGTAGTCCTGCGAATAGGGCACGCGGATCTGGCGGAGAAAGCGCGAGATAGTGCGGATTATCGCAACGTCGCGCCACGGCAGTCCGGTCGTCAGCACCAGTGCGTTATAACCGTCGTTCTCGGTAGCGCAATTCATGACAGCCAGAAAGCAGGATTCGAGCGGCTCCCGGCGCGTGTCGAGCGCGATCGACCCTCCCGTCGCGCTTTCGATCGTCATGTCGTGAAACCAGACGTCGGCTGAGTCCTGCGGCCGAATTTGATAAGTGCGCTCGTCGACGACGCGGAAGCCCATGTTCTCCAGCACCGGCACACGTTCGGAGAGCGGGATCGGCCGCGTATGGCTGAAGACCTTTAGCCCGGCGCAGGTCTTGGGTTTGGTGCCGTCAGAATAGAATTCGACGCCCACCGGCTGTTCGGCCGTCAGCGCCTCGGCATGCGCGATGTCGGCGACCGCCCGGGACGGGCGATAGACCTCGCGATAGTCGATCGGGAAGGCGTTGCGGTAACGGCCAAAGAGGGCGCGGCCTTGCTCCGCTCCGTTCGCCAACTCAATCGCCTCGTCGAGCCGGTCGGCCCAACTGCGCACGATGTCTTCCACAGCGCGGTCGAGCGTCTGCCGGTCCGGGCTCGGAGTTCTCGCCATCGTAGCGTCCGATGATGAAATGCACGCGCACCAGCGGGCCTTCGGGAAAGAACGGATAGAAGGCGCGCACCCGGCCCTTGTAGGCATTGGCCAGATAATCGCCGATGAGTGCCCGGATATGGCTGTCGTAGCGGTCACGCGGCGCGTAGACGAGGATCGACACGAAGCGGTCGAAGCGGTCGCGGCGCGGCAGCACGCGCACTCGCGGCCGCTCGTCGAGCTGCAAAATCTCGAGCGCGAAGCGATAGAGCGTGTCTTCGTCGATCTGAAACAGTTCGTCGCGCGGATAGGTTTCCAGCACATTGACCAAGGCCTTGCCGGAATGGCTGGACGGCTCGAACCCGGCGCGGCGGATGACGTTGTCGACCTTGCGGCGCAGGTAGGGAATGGCGCGGGTCGAGCGCGTATAGGCGGTGGAGGTGAACAGGCCGCAGAACCGGCGCTCGCCGATCAGCTTGCCATCGGCATCGAAGCGCTTGACGCCGACATAGTCCAGATGCACGCGGCGGTGCACGCGCGCGCGCACCGCCGCTTTGGCGACGATGAGCATGCGCGGCTCTTCGAGAAATTCGCGGATCTCAGGCGTCATGGTGACAAGCTGGGTGCCGCGTCGCAGAAGCCGCATCTCGGGCGAGCGGAGAAGCCCAAGCCCGGTCTCAAACATCGGCTGCAGGCCGCGATCGTCGTTGGTGTAGGCATAGTCGCGTGCGCCGAGCAGGGTGAAATTGTCGCCGGCGAGCCATTCCAGAAACTGGATGGCCTCGGCAATGTCGGGCGCGGGCAGTGGCGGCGGGTTTTGCCGCAGATCGGCGATGACCTCGCGCACGCGCGCCAGCATCGACTGCCAGTCGGTGACTGACACGCGGACCTCGGCGAGAATCGCTTCGAGGGTGGACGCGAGGTCTTCACGCGCCGCGGCGTCCTGCAGGCCATCGATGTGAAGGTGAATGAAGCTTTCGCGCCGGCCGTTGCCGTTGGGGGTGGCTTCGAACCCGACCAGGATGCCGGCAGTGTCGCGCTCGATTGAGAAAATCGGATGGACCAGGAGCGATATGTCGAGCCCGCGCTCGTGCAGTTCGCCGGCCACCGAATCGACCAGGAACGGCATATCGTCGTTGACGATGTCGAGCACGGTCACACCGGGCGCGGCCGGGTGAGAAGCCAGCCCTACCTTGGCGGCGTCGGGGCTGCGTGTTGCGAGGAAGGTCCAGGAATGAGCGGCGATAGCGACCAGCTGTTCGGGGCTGTAGCGCGCGAGATCGTCGGGCGCCGCGCGGTCGAACAGCGCGGCCGGAAATTCGGCGGGCATCGTTTGGGCGGCCGGTGCACTATTGCCGGAGTGCTGCGGACTTTCGGGACTGTCATCGATGCGGGGACTGAATTGGACGGCCATCTTTAGCCCTCACGCCTCTAGGTTCTGTTCCGGCCGATTTTAACCGCGCCAGCCGCACATCCGCTACAGCCACCTCTATAATGTGGGGGATAGTTATACTGAGGGATAGCGCGCCCGCGGATGGTGGGGCGGCATCAGGTACACAAGGAGCCACTATGGCCGAGAGCAAGATGCCCAACCGCAACAAGGCCCAGAGCAGCGCAGCAAAGAGCAAACGCGGACCGCTACCACAGGCGCGACCCAGCGCGGCGACCGGCGACGACACGGAGATCACGGCGCTTGCGCTGCCGCAGGCGCCGCTGTCGGGCGAGATGGAGGCTTATTTCGCCAAATGCCAGGAGAAGCTCGGCTTCGTGCCCAACGTGCTCAAGGCCTACGCCTTCGACAGCGCCAAGCTGAACGCCTTCGTCGCCATGTATAACGACTTGATGCTGGCGCCTTCGGGCTTGAGCAAGCTCGAGCGCGAGATGATCGCGGTCGTGGTGTCATCTCAAAACCGTTGCTATTACTGCCTGGTCGCTCACGGCGCCGCGGTGCGGCAGTTCTCGGGCGATCCGGTGCTCGGCGAACTGATGGCGATGAATTTTCGCGCCGCGCGGCTGTCCAGGCGCGAACGCGCCATGCTGGACTTCGCCGTCAAGCTCACCGCCGAGCCGTGGCGAGTCGAGGAAGCGGACCGAGAGGCGTTGCGCAAGGCCGGTTTCTCCGATCACGACATCTGGGACATCGCCGCTGTGGCCGGCTTCTTCAACATGACAAATCGCGTTGCGTCCGCGACCGACATGCGGCCGAACAGCGTCTATCACGCGCAGGCGCGGTGAGGGATACGTCGAACCTCGGCAGTCTCGAATTGCCGGTTCGTGATCAGAACGGGCGGCTTGCATGGACGCGCTCATCCTAACACAGTCGCGATTTGTCGAGGATCCCGTCGAGGTCGTCGAGCGCAAAGGGCTGGGTCATCCCGACACAATTTGCGATGCGCTGGCCGAGGAGCTTTCAAGGGCGCTATGCCGCGTTTACCGGGAGCGGTTCGGCTTCGTTCTCCACCACAACGTCGACAAAGCGCTGTTGTGCGGCGGTCGCGCGGCGCCGGCCTTCGGCGGCGGAACAGTGCTCGCTCCGGCCGAGCTCTTTCTTGCCGGCAGAGCAGTTTCCGAAGCAGCAGGCGAATTCATACCGATAGGGGAGATCGCGACCGAAGTCGCTAAAAGCTGGTTGAGAACGAACATGCACGCGCTCGACGCGGAGCGGCATGTGCGGATTCATCAGCGCATCCAACCGGGTTCACTCGCGCTTCAATCGCTGTTTTCAGGGGCTGAGCGGCCGCGCATAGCGCGTGCGAATGATACATCGATTGGCGTTGGGTATGCGCCGTTGAGCCGTTTGGAGCGGCTGGTGCTGATGATCGAACGGCGGATCAACGGCAGAGACCGCGCGGGTCAACATCCGGCTTGGGGCGAAGACATCAAGGTCATGGGTATCCGCCGTGGCGGGGCGCTCGAGGTCACGCTCGCCTGTGCCATGGTCGATCGTCATTTGTCGTCCGTCGACCAATATTTTGCCGAAAAGGCAGCTATCGGAACGTTGGTGCGAAGCTTGGCTGCCGAGCACGGGTTTGCGGACTGCAATGTTGCCGTCAACGCAGCGGATGGTTCCGAAGCTGACGACGTTTACCTCACTGTCACGGGTACGTCGGCCGAGGCCGGCGATGACGGGCAGGTCGGACGTGGCAACCGAATCAACGGGCTGATCACTCCTGGCCGGCCGATGAGCCTCGAAGCCGCCGCCGGCAAGAACCCGGTCAGCCACGTCGGCAAGATATACAATGTTGTCGCGCGGCGGATCGCTGAGTCTCTGACATTGCGGTCACCAGAAATCCTCAGCGCCGAAGTTCTCATGGTGAGCAAGATTGGTGCACCGGTATCAGATCCGGCAGTCGTTCAGATCAAACTGGCGACGCAAGAAGGAATGCCCGCGGCTGGGTTCAAGGAACAGGCCGAGGCGGCTACCGCCGATGAGCTGGACCGTATACCGTACCTGGTCGAGCAGTTTGTGGCTGGTACGATTGAAGTCTATTGACCAGCGAATCCATTGGCTAGGCAATTCAACAACACCCCGACACATTTGGAGTTGGAATGCGTGCAATAGCAGCCGTCGCGTTCGTATTGGTCTGGTCTCAGGCCGCCGTAGGCCAGAACGCGTTGCCTGATCGCGTGACCTTTCCAAGCCTCGACGGCCATACCCAGCTGGTCGGGTACGTCTATGTGCCGCGCGCCGTGTCGAGTCACGCAATCGCTGCCAAATCCGCACCCGCCGTTGTCATGATGCACGGACGTGCCGGCGCCTATTCGAGTTTGGCCAACGGCAAATACGATGCCACAACGATTTCGCAGCGGCACCGCATGTGGGGCGAGCTGTGGGCGGCGCAGGGCTACGTGGCGATCCTGGTCGACGGCTTCGGACCGCGCGGCTATCCGCATGGCTTTCCGCGTTACAGCTACGACCAGCGCCCCGAGGAGCTCAATGAAGTGACGGTGCGGCCGCTGGATGCCTACGGAGCCATCAAATATCTGCGCACGCGAAACGACGTGACCGCCGACCGGATCGGCCTGCAAGGGTGGTCGAACGGCGGCAGCGCGACATTGGCCAGCATTGCGAAGGTCGCGGCCGATACGCCGGGGGCGGCAATGCGCGGGCCAAAGACCGGATTTCGTGCGGCGCTCGCTTTCTACCCGGCGTGCAAGCTCAAGGGCATGTTCGATGATGGCTATCAGCCCTATGCGCCGGTGCGGGTGTTGCAGGGCGATGCGGACGAAGAAGTATCGCCAAGACGCTGTGCCCGTCTGGTCGAAAAAAGTCGCGCGCATGGCGGCGATATCGAAATCACCCTTTACCCCGACGCGACGCACGATTTCGACGATCCCGGGCGGCGCCGGCAGAAAGTAGAAGCCAATCGCGCCGCCAAAGCCGATGCTATGCCGCGCGCGCAGGCCTTTTTCGCCGCACAACTGCAAGGCCAATAGGGAGTGTTGCAGACATACGGCACTCGGCGACAGGCGCGTCACCACGCCTTCGAGTCTATTGGAGCGAAGGCTTTGTCGTGCCGCCGCGCAAGCCGGCAAGGGTCGAATGAAACTGCGCCCAGCGCTCTTCGCCGGGGTTCACCGCGGCAACCTTGCGAGCTCTCGTTTCGGCCGCCGCGAGACCGGAAGAAAGATCGCAGCCTCCAGCGACAAGGAATCGGATGTTTGAGAGTTGCCGTTCGAGTTGCTCGCCGATCCTTGCCTCGAAGGGCTCATCAGTCGTTGCCAATCCATAAAGGGCCTGATTATAGGCCGTACAGAGAACGGGCGTCACGGTCAGGGATAGCTGTGACAGGGCCGCGAGTTTGCGGATTTGCCCGCTGTTGAGCAGTTCGACTGCATCGGCCTGCCGGCTTTTGGCGCGGCGCGCGCCTTCAAGAGCCTGCTGATGCAGAGGCTCTGTATCGACCGATCCATTGACATACGCGAGCCAGTCCGCGAGCGGTGAATCGGGACCGAGGTTGCGAATTCCCGCTTCCCATCGGAGCGCTGCTTCCTGCGCTTCGGCATCCCGCCGCGCGAACAGCGCATCCATCTCGCGCTGGTGTCGAGCGAGCCGGGCTGGGTAGCCGGCTGGATCGATCAAGGCGAACGGAATTGCAGCCAATGCAACAAGCGCCACTCCTGCGAGCGCGAGCAAGGGGACGATACGCAGCAGCGGGCCAACGGCGAGCGCCGGCACGCAGACGCAGTACAACGCCAGCAGCGGCGGTAGCAGCACAGGGACCAGGAATGACCAGCCGCCGGGCCAGGTGAAATAAGTCTGGGCGGCGCCGAAGACGGCGACAATGCCGGTTACGTAGAGGATTCCCGACGCTGCCGCCCACACTGGCGGTGCGAACCTCTTCCGCCAGGCGAACAGGACGAGTCCGCCAATCAGCAGCCACAGTCCGGCGCCGAGAACCAGCACGATCAATGTTGCCCAAGCCTGGCTGTAGCGGTCCTCGCCACTGCCGTGCCCCGGCTCAAGCCAGGATGGTCCTTCATGCAAGGCCAGCAGCCAGGGCACGTAAAAAAGGAGCGCAGCGGCGAGAAGGACCAGGGCCCCGAGAGGATAGGGATGCGGACGCCGCGGTTCTGATTCCAAACTCAACCCCTTTTGACGTTCGTTCTGGCGATCCATGAAAATAAGCGCCGCTACTAGGCGTGGATCGATAAATCCTTGATCGCCGGCTGCTGGCCGGACAGCGGATTGTCCGGGTCCCAGGCATAGCGCAATGTTTCGAAGCGCATGGCGCGAGCGTCGATCATCAACAGGCGGCCGACCAGATGTTCGCCGAAGCCGACGATCTCGCGGATGATCTCAAGCGCCATCAGCGAGCCGATCACGCCGGCGAGCGCTCCGAGTACGCCGGCCTCGGCGCAGGCAGGCACCGTGCCGGGTGGCGGCGGTTCGGGAAACAGGCACCGATAGGTCGGATTCGGCTTGCCCTCGGGAGTGCGCTCATGCGCGCGGATCGTCGTCAGCGTGGCGTCGAAGGTACCGAGCGCCGCGGTGACCAGCGGCTTCTTGGCGAAATAGCAGGCGTCGGAGACGAGATAGCGCGTGGCGAAATTGTCGGAGCCGTCCGCCACGATGTCATAGCGCCCGATCAGATCGAGTGCGTTACGCGCCGTGAGCCGCACACTGTGGGTCTCGACCGCGACATGCGGGTTCAGCTTGTAAATCGCCGAAGCGGCGCTGCCGACTTTGGGCGCGCCGATATCGGGCGTGGCGTGGATCACCTGCCGCTGCAAATTCGACAGCGTCACCACATCGTCGTCGACCACGCCGAGCGTGCCGACGCCAGCGGCTGCGAGATAAAGCAGCACCGGCGCGCCCAGACCGCCGGCGCCGATCACCAGCACGCGGGCGCGCCCGAGCGCGGCCTGTCCGGGGCCGCCGACTTCGCGCAGCACGATGTGGCGTGCGTAGCGTTCCAGTTCGTCTTCACTGAGCATCATATCCTCGCCGGGCAACGGAACGCCGGATGCGGGAAGCCGTCAAGCGCACGCCCGCCGCATTGCGTTGGCGGACCGTTGCAGCTTTAGAGATTTGGCCGCGCTTTCTTCGGAAAATCGGCATCCATTTTTCCGGAAAATGCATTAGGCTCCGGCCACTGCGGCGGGTTCGGTCATGCGTCGGCGTAATATAGCGATGATGGTTTGCCTGGTGCTGGCCGGTTCGCCGGCGCTCGCGCAGGCGGCGGCCGACACGGCGCCTGCGGTCAGCAAGCCGGCTCCAAAAAAGCCCGCCGAGCGGGTCGCACGAAAAGCCACGCGCAAGCCGGTGGCGAAGAAGCCCGTGGCGAAGAAGCCCGTGGCTCCGAAGCCCACCGCTGCGACCGTGAAAGCCTATGAGGCGGTTCCGCTGGCCGAGCGGCTTGCCATCCAGGCCGGTCTCGCTCTGACGAACTATTACGACGGGCCGCCCGGTGGCGATTTCGACGACGCGCGCACGATTGAGGCTGTGAAGGCATTTCAGAAAGGCGGCAACGGCAAGGAAACCGGTCTGCTCAGCCTGGATGAGCGCGCGCGGCTTGCTGATGCGGCGCAGCGGCACGAGCAGGAGGTTGGGTGGCGGGTGATCGACGATGCGCAGACCGGGGTGCGCTTTGGCCTGCCGGAAAAACTGGTCTCACCGCTCGGCGTCTTGCGTACCGGCAGCAGCTGGATCTCGGGGCATGGCCAAATTCGCATCGAGACGTTCCGGCTTCGCGAAGGCGGCCTGGCGGCGCTGTTCGAGCAGGAGAAAAAAACGCCGCACGGCCGCAGCGTCGATTACAGCAAGCTTTATGCGGGTTCGTTCGTGATCGCAGGAACACAGGGGCTGAAGAATTTCGTGGTCCGCGTCGAGGCCGGCGGCACCGAGTTGCGCGGCATCACCGTGCTCTACGATCAGGCGACCGAAGGCATCATGGCGGGTGTTGCGGTCGCGGTTGCCAATTCATTTCAGGGCTTCCCCGATCCGAACGCCGCCTTGCGGCCGGGCGAGGATCGCGCGGTGGACTATGGCACCGCGATCGTGGTTGACCGCAGCGGCGATCTCGTCACCGCGCGGCATCTCACGGCTCGCTGCGAGGCGCTCACGGTGCCGGGGTATGGCCACGCCGCGCGTGTTGCCGACGACGCCGCGAACGATCTCGCGCTGCTGCACTTGTACGGCGCGTATCAGCTTGTACCGGCGGCGCTGACGGGCGACAGCGAGGTTGACGATCTCGCGCTCGTCGGCATTGCCGATCCGCGCATGCAGCACGGCGGCGATGCGGTGTCGAAGGTGGCGGCGCGACTCGATGGGCGGGCCATCGCGCCGGCGCCGCCGCTCGGCTTTTCGGGCGCGGCGGCGGTCGATGCGCGAGACCGCTTTGCCGGCATGGTCGAACTGAAATCCGCGACCGCGGTTGCCGGCGCCGCCACGAGCTGGCAAGGCGCTGTCGTTCCAGCAAATGCGGTGCGTGCGTTCCTGACTGCGCATCGCGTCACGCCCGAGTCCGGCAATGGCGCGATCGAGAAATCCGTCGTCCGCGTGATTTGCGTGCGGAAGTGAATCCGTCATTCCGGGCTCGCGGGCTTTGCCCGCCCCCGGAATGACAATCATTTATTCTCGAAACTTCGGCGGCCGCTTGTCGATGAACGCGTGCATGCCTTCCTTCTGATCGTGCGTCGCGAACAGAGAGTGGAAGATGCGCCTCTCGAAGCGGATGCCTTCGGCGAGCGAAGCCTCGAAAGCCCGGTTGACCAACTCCTTCGCCGCCATCACCGACGGCAGCGACATCGCGGCGATCGTTTCCGCGACCTTGGTGGCCTCGTCGAGCAGAGTGGCCGCCGGCACGACGCGCGCGACGAGGCCGGACCGCTCGGCCTCAGCCGCGTCCATCATGCGGCCGGTGAGGATGAGGTCCATGGCCTTGGCCTTGCCGACCGCATGAGTGAGACGCTGCGTGCCGCCGATCCCTGGAATGATGCCAAGCTTGATTTCGGGCTGGCCGAATTTAGCGTTGTCGGCCGCGATGATGACATCGCACTGCATGGCGAGTTCGCAGCCGCCGCCGAGGGCGAAACCCGCGACCGCGGCGACGACCGGCTTGCGCAGCCCGGCGATGTGATGCCAGGCGGCGCAGAAATCGTCGAAATACACGTCGGTAAAGCTCTTATCCGCCATCTCCTTGATGTCGGCGCCAGCCGCGAATGCCTTCTCGGAGCCGGTGATGACGATGCAGCCGATCGCGTTATCGGCTTCAAACGCATCGGCCGCGGTCGCGAGTTCGCGCATCAGTGCGGCGTTGAGCGCGTTAAGCGCGGCCGGCCGGTTGAGCCGGATAATGCCGACCCGGCCGCGCGTCTCGACGATGATGTGCTCGCTGCTCTTATGTTCGATCGTCATGCGATTAACCTATGGCTGTGGTGCGGAAGGCTGCGCGGTATTCCGGCCGATCACTCTGGTATCCTGCTGAAAAAGGGAGGAAACCGTGTCAATAACCCGTATCGCGGTGTTACGCAGCGTCGTCGCCGGGATTGTGATCGCGGTGATCGCTGGAGTTTCCCTGGAGTTTTCGTCATGACGACTTCCGCCTCGGCGGCCGATGACCCACCCTACTCGCTCGCGCGTGAGGGATTTTTCTATGTCGGCGGCACACCGCAGACCGTGAACGGACATACCCACGTCGTCAATCAGATGTATGTCGAATTCCGCATCCCGGCGAAGCAGACGCATCCGTATCCGATCGTCATGGTGCACGGCGGCACGCGTTCCGGCACGACGTATCTGGGCACGCCGGACGGGCGAGAGGGCTGGGCGCAATATTTCGTGCGCCGCGGCTATGCGGTCTATGTGGTGGATCAGCCCGGCCGCGGGCGTTCCGGCTATTCGACTGAAAACTACGGACCCTCTAAGGTTGCGGATCTCGAAGGCGGCATGCGTCGCTATTTGGCGCAGGAAAAATACAATCTGTGGCCGCAGGCTCACCTGCACACCCAGTGGCCGGGCAGCGGCACCGCCGACGATCCGAACACGATCCAGATGATATCGAACTATCTGCCGGAGATCGCGGATTTCACCAAGCAGCAATTCCTCAATCGCGATGCCCTGGTCGCGCTGTTCGACAAGATCGGGCCAGCCATCCTGATGGTGCATTCGCAGGCCGGCGCCTTTGGCTGGCCGGTCGCCGATGCGCGGCCGACGCTCGTCAAGGCGATCGTCGGCGTCGAGCCGAACGGGCCGCCGTTCTTCGAGATCAATTTCATCGGGCCGCCCGATTACTTTAAACAGGGCAAGATGGCACTGCCTTACGGGCTGAGCGCGGTGCCGCTGACTTATGTGCCGGCCGTGAAGGAGCCGTCCGAGATTTCGATCGAGCAGGAGGCCAAGGCCGACGCTCCCGACCTGGTGCGCTGCTGGTTGCAGAAGGGACCGGCGCGGCAACTGCCGAACCTGCAAAAGATGCCGATCATGGTGCTGACATCGGAGGCGTCGTATCACGCGCCTTACGACCACTGCACGGTCAAATATCTGGCCCAGGCTGGCGTGAAGGCGACCCACATCAAGCTTGTCGACCTCGGCATTCGCGGCAACAGCCACGTGATGATGAACGAGAAGAACAACAAGGAGATTGCCGCAGTGATCGCGGTGTGGCTTGACGGCGCGCTGCCGGCGAAGCAGTAAGCCTTCACAGGAGCGAACAATGCCAGGCAAGCCTCCCCGCACGAAGACGGAAACCGCGCGCGACAAGAAGGTGGAAATCCGTCGCGATGAACACTGGGACGACCGCCTTCGCACAGTGGGCGACGCGCGGTTTGTCGAGGTCGAGTGGAGCGGCAAAGATCATCCAGTTTGGCCGCTGCCAAAGAAGTAAATTTTACCTCTGGCACTTCGGGCAAAAGAAGGTCGAGCGGCCGTTCTGCACGATGCGCCTGATCGTGCCGCCACAGTCCGGCGTCCGGCATTTCTCGCCTTCGCGATCGTAGACGCGGAAATTGTGCTGGAACATGCCGAGTTCACCGTCGGTGAGCCGGTGATCGCGCAGCGTCGAGCCGCCAGCCTTGATGGCGTCGTTGAGTACCGCCTTGATGCCGTCGACCAGCCGCTCCGCACGTTCGTTGGGTGCGCCGGTTCGCGACGCGATCGTTGAGGCCATGCGCTTCGGCGAAAGCCGCGCGCGGTAGAGCGCCTCGCACACATAGATATTGCCGAGACCGGCGACGACGCGCTGATCCAGCAGCGCCGCCTTGAGGCTGGTCTTTTTGCCCCTGCAGGCGTGCGCCAGCATGGCGGCGTCAAAGGCGTTGCCGAGCGGCTCGGGTCCGAGGCGATTGAGCAGCGGCTCCGCGTCAAGATTTTTGCGCGCGACGATTTTCATGAAGCCGAAGCGGCGCGGGTCGTTGAAGGTCGCGACTGCGCCGGAGGACATGCGAAAGACAACATGGTCATGGGCAACATGCTGCGAGCGTTCGTGATAATAATGGCCCGGAGTTCCGTCTTTTCTGTCCTTGGCGCGGTCAGCTTCCTCGTCGAACACATGGAACGAACCCGACATGCCGAGATGCATCAGCAGCACGTCGCCGGTATCAAGGTCAGCGAGCAGATACTTGGCGCGCCGGCCGAGGCCGGTGACGGTCTTGCCTTCGAGGCGAGCCACAAAATCGCTTTGCAGCGGCCAGCGCAGGTCGCCGCGATGCACCTCGACCTTGGTGAAGCGCGCGCCTTCCATGGCCGGCACCAGGCCACGCCGCACCGTTTCGACTTCGGGGAGTTCGGGCATGAAGGCCGCTCAATCACTCATCTGATCGGTACGCTCACCGAACGTGATGCGATTGTTGAATGGATCGATCACGCCCAGTTCGGTCATACCCCATTCCTGCTGCTGCAGGCCGGGCCGCATGTGGCGGTATTTCTTGTCATTAAGTTCGCGATGCAGCTCGCGCACGCCCTTCATATAGACATAGGCGACGGAACCCGGAGTGCCGTCACCGAAATGCTCGCTCAGGTGCAGTACGACGCTATCGCGTGAAATCTGCATGAATACCGGGGCGTCAGGCTCGAACCGGTGCTCCCAGTCGACCTTGAAGCCGAGGAAATCCAGGTAGAACTCGCGCGCCTTTTCCAGCGAAAAAATGCGAAAAATCGGGACCGTGCGCTGGAATTCGACTGTCATCGGCACCTCCTTTCGGGTTCGGGCGTTTTCTCAACCATGCCGATCGCGCTTTCTAGCGCCGCTGCGCCGGTCGCGCTATCGTGGGCCCGGAAGGATTGATCATGCCGGATTTCGACCAGCAACAGACCGATTTCGGAGACCGCCGCGTGCCGCTTGGCGACAAGCAGGGCCTGGTCGACGACGTTTTTCGCAGCGTTGCGCGCCGTTATGACCTAATGAACGACCTGATGTCATTCGGGCTGCATCGCGCCTGGAAAGACGCGCTGGTCACAGCGGTCGATCCGCCGCGTAATCACCCCTTTGCGATCGTCGACATCGCGGGCGGCACCGGCGATGTGGCGTTCCGCCTGAAAAACGCGGGCGGCGAGCAGACGCGGGTGACGGTGTGCGACATCAACGCCGACATGCTCGCGGTCGGCCGCGAACGCGCCGTGCGCGATCGGCGCGACCAGGCCGTGACTTTCATCGAGGCCAATGCCGAGGCGCTGCCATTCGCCGATCGCAGTTTTAACGCCGCCACCATCGCATTCGGTATCCGCAACGTCGCGCGCATCGAGGCTGCGCTCGCCGAAGCGTATCGGGTGCTCAAGATTGGCGGCAAGTTTCTCTGCCTGGAATTCTCCGCCGTCGATCTGCCCGGGCTCGATAGGCTTTACGATCTTTATTCGTTCAACGTCATCCCGGCGCTCGGCCGCACGGTCGCGGGCGATGCCGATTCTTACCGCTATCTGGTGGAATCGATCCGCCGCTTTCCGCGCCCCGAAGCGTTCGCGGCGATGCTGCGCGCTGCCGGCTTTGCCCGCGTTTCATATAAGGTGATGTCCGGCGGCATCGTGGCGCTGCATTCCGGCTGGCGCTTGTGATTGCGGGTCCCGCGCATCTCATTCGCCTCGGCCGCGCCGGCTTCGTGTTCGCTCGCGAAGGCGTGTTTGGGCTGATCGATCCGGCGATGGTGCCGGCGCCGGCGCGCATTGCGCTGCGGTTGGGGCGCCTCGTCGAGCGGCCGAGCCGCGGCACCGCGGAGTCGCGGCTGTCGACCGCCATCACCCGGCTGGGGCCAAGCTACGTCAAGCTCGGCCAGTTTCTGGCCACCCGCCCGGACGTGGTCGGGGTGACGCTCGCCCGCGATCTCGAACAGCTCCAGGATCACATGCCGCCGTTCCCGCAGGCGGAGGCGGAGCGCGCCGTGGCGACATCTCTTGGGCGGCCGATCGGCGAAGTGTTCGCGCGGTTCGGGCCGCCGGTCGCCGCGGCCTCGATCGCCCAGGTGCACCGCGCCGAAGTGGGACACGGCGATGGGGCGCGCGCGGTTGCCGTCAAGGTGTTGCGCCCCGGCGTTGAACAGAGTTTTCACGCCGATCTGCGCGCCTTCACCTACGCGGCGCGCCACGCCGAAAGTTTGTCGGCGGAAGCGCGGCGGCTCCGCCTTATCGAGGTGGTCGACACTCTGCGGCGCACCGTCATGATGGAGATGGATTTCCGCCTCGAAGCCGCGGCGCTCTCGGAAATGGCCGAGAACACCAAGGACGATCCGGATTTTCGCGTGCCGGCGGTTGACTGGGACCGCACCAGCAAGGAAGTGCTGACGCTGGAATGGATCGACGCCACGCCGCTGTCCGACCGCGCCCGCCTTGAAGCGAAAGGTTTTGATCTGCGTCAGCTGGCGCGGGCGCTGATCCAGACTTTCCTGCGTCACGCGCTGCGCGACGGGTTTTTTCACGCCGACATGCACCCGGGCAATCTGTTCGCAGATGACGATGGCCGCCTGATTGCCGTCGACTTCGGCATCATGGGCCGGCTGGGAATGAAAGAGCGACTATTTCTTGCGGAGATCCTGCACGGTTTCATCACCCGCAATTATCATCGCGTCGCCGAGGTTCACTTCGAAGCCGGCTATGTGCCGCGGCATCATTCGGTGGACGATTTCGCCCAGGCGATCCGCGCCATTGGTGAGCCGATTCACAGCCGCACCGCCGAGGAAATCTCCATGGCGCGGCTGTTGACGCTGCTGTTCGAGGTGACCGGCATTTTCGACATGCGCACGCGGCCGGAGCTTTTGCTGTTGCAGAAGACGATGGTGGTGGTGGAAGGCGTCGCGCGTTCGTTCGACCCCAAGCTCGACATGTGGAGCACCGCCGAGCCGGTCGTTGGCGAGTGGATCGCGCGGCACCTCGGCCCGGCCGGCAAGCTTGAGAATGCAACGACTGGCGCGCTGGAACTCGGCCGCTTCATCGGCAATGTGCCGGGCCTGCTGACACGCGCCGCCCGCGTGCTCGATCAGCTCGACGAGGTTACCCGCGACGGTGTCGTACTTTCGGAGAAAACCTTCGCCGAGATTGACCGAGCCGAAGCCACCCGCGACGCCTGGATCATCGGTGCCCTGTGGGTGATTGCGGCCCTGCTGTTATGGGCGATCCTTCGCCACCTGGTATGATTGCATTGATTGCAATGCAATCATAATTGCGCTAAAGGGCGGTAGAGGAGGCCGATAGATGGCCAGTCTCACGGTCCGCCAGCTCGACGATAAGCTCAAGACACTGTTGCGCCTGCGCGCGGCCCGGCACGGCCGCTCCATGGAAGACGAAGTGCGTGTCATCCTGAAGGATGCGGCCGAGGATGCCGGCCGCGATGTGCTCGAGCGATTCGAGCCGCCAAATCGAACATCGCCGCAGAATCTGCGCAGAGCCCAGCCCGACACGAGCCGCGTTCTGCTTATCATCGGCGGGGGTATCGCGGCTTATAAGTCGCTCGATCTTATACGCCGCTTGCAGGACCGTGGGCTCAGCGTGCGCTGCGTATTGACCCAGGCGGCGCAACACTTCGTCACCGCGATGGCCGCGGGGGCGCTTTCGGGCGAGCGCGCTTATGCGGATTTATTTGATGCGCAGAGCGAGTTCGACGTCGGCCATATCAGGCTGGCGCGCGACACCGACCTGATCGTCGTTGCGCCGGCAACCGCCGACCTGCTGGCGAAAATGGCGGGTGGTCATGCCGACGATCTCGCGACCGCGGTGGTGCTCGCGACCGACAAACCGATCCTGCTGGCGCCCGCAATGAATCCGCGCATGTGGTCTGCGAAGGCGACGCAGCGCAATTTGGCGCAGCTTGCCGCTGACGGCCTGCACGTGGTCGGTCCCGGCAGCGGTGAGATGGCCGAGCGCGGTGAGGCGGGCCTCGGCCGCATGGCTGAGCCGACGGAGATTGCGGCGGCCGCAGAGGCGTTGTTGCGCGCGGACGGGCCGCTCGCGGGCAGGCGTGTCCTGGTGACGTCGGGGCCGACGCACGAGCCGATCGATCCGGTGCGGTTCATCGCCAACCGGTCCTCCGGCAAGCAGGGTCACGCGATCGCGGCCGCGGCCGCGGCGGCGGGCGCCGCGGTGACGCTCGTTTCCGGTCCGGTCGAGGTGTCTGATCCGCCTGGCGTGACGGTGGTCAAGGTCGAGTCCGCGCGGCAGATGCTGGAGGCGGTCGAAAAGGCGCTCCCTGCCGATGTCGCGGTGTTTGCGGCGGCGGTCGCCGACTGGCGGGTCGAGCAGGCGAGCAGCAGCAAGATCAAGAAGCAGGAAGGCCGGCCGCAGCAACTCGGCCTGATTGAAAACCCCGACATCCTGGCGACCATCGCGCATCGCAAGTCCGGCCGTCCGCCCCTGGTGATCGGATTTGCCGCCGAGACGGATGACGTGATCGCCAACGCCAAGGCCAAACTGCGCCGCAAGGGCTGCGACTGGATTTTGGCCAACGACGTGTCGCCCGAGACCGGCATCATGGGCGGCGACAGCAACACCGTGCACCTGGTGAGCGCCGCGGGCATCGAATCCTGGCCGCCGCAATCCAAAGACGACGTCGCGCGCAACCTCATCGACCGTATCGCTCGCGCCTTGACCGAGGCCAAGCCATGAGGGGCAACGAACCCGCGCTCGACGTAAAGGTCATGCGGCTGCCGCACGCGGCCGATTTGCCGCTGCCGGCCTATCAAAGCGCGCTGGCCGCCGGACTAGATCTGCTCGCCGCTGTCCCAGCCGACAGGCCGGTCGAAATCGCGCCCGGCGGCCGCGCCATGATTCCGACGGGCCTTGTCATCGCGCTGCCACCAGGGAGCGAAGGCCAGGTCCGGCCGCGCTCGGGCCTCGCCGCCCGCCACGGCATCACGGTGCTCAACACGCCCGGAACGATCGATGCCGACTATCGCGGTGAAATCCAGGTCATTTTAATCAATCTTGGTGCCGAACCATTTCAGGTCAGCCGCGGCATGCGCATTGCCCAAATGATCGTCGCCCGCGTTCAACACGCCAAGCTGGTCGAGGCGGACAATTTGACGGCGACGGACCGCGGTGCCGGCGGCATGGGCTCGACCGGAACCCGCTGAGACGCACTGCTGCGATGCAGCGCAGTGCCGTTCATGATCTGGACTCTTTCGGCGGGAATCCTGTTGAGAGTAAAGTGGTTTAATTCGTGGGGTGTGCGGCCACCCTCCACTTCTCCGCGGCGGAGAAGGCAGGGTGGGGGACCGGCAACGGCGGTAGCCGGTAAAGGCAAAGGGGCATGCCGGAGACAATCCGGACGAGCGGCGATACGCATCCGCCACAACGCGGATTCCGTGCGGCGGTGCTGCTTGCAGGCCGCGTACTCGCGGCGTGCTCGTTTTGCATCTTGACCGTCGTCTGCCCGACATTCGCGGGCGCCGATGACGGGACGCTCGGCGACGGGACGCTCGGCGATTTGGGCCAATTCGATCGGCATGAAATCGCGATCCTGTTGCCCATGGTCGGGCTCATTGTCTTTGCCGTGCTCACCGCAATCATGCTGGTGCGCACGCGCCGAAGGACGGCCCGGCTCGAAGGCGCCTCGCGTGACGAAATCATCGACCTGAATGACCGATTGGACCGCGCCAATGCGCTGTTGCTGTCGGAGCGGCAGGTGCTGATCGACTGGCCGGCCGCGTCGGACCGCCCGAGCATCGAGGGCGATCTGGAACTGCTCGGCATTGCCGAGCCGCACCGTGTGCTCGCGTTTGGCTCCTGGCTTGATGCCGAACAGGCAAGCGAAATGGAGCGCGCGGTCGGCGCACTGCGCGCCCATGGCGAAGCGTTCGCGACGACCCTGATCACACTTGCGGGCTATCCCATCGAGGCGCAAGGCCGCGCCATCGGCGGCCGCGCCGTGCTGCGGCTCCGCGACGCCAGCGTGCTGACCCGTGAACTCGTTGAACTGGACGCGCGCCATCGCGATCTGCGGACCGAGGTCGCGTCGCTGCGCACGCTGATCGAAACGCTGCCGTCGCCGGCCTGGACACGCGACGCGGCGGGACGGCTCACCTTCGTCAACTCCGCCTACGCGCGCGCCGTCGAGGCGCGCGACGCCGCCGATGCCATTGAGCGGAATCTGGAAATTCTCGACAGCGGCGCACGGACGGCCATCACGCAGACGCGCCGCAATGGCGGCGCGTATTCCGGCCGGCTGCCTGCGATCGTCGCAGGTGCACGCCGCAGCTTCGACGTGCTCGACGTACGCACAGATACCGGCAGTGCCGGCATCGGCATCGATGCGACCGAAGCGGAAACCATGCGCAGCGCGCTGGCGCGCATGCTGGATGCGCACCGCCGCACGCTCGATCACTTGCCGATCGGGGTCGCCATGTTCGACACCCACCAGCGCCTGACATTCTACAACGCCGCGTATCGTGGGCTGTGGGACCTCGACGCGCGGTATCTCGATCAGCATCCGGCCAATTCCGCCTTGATCGATGAGCTGCGAATGGCGCGCAAGCTGCCCGAGCAGCCCAATTTCCGCGAATGGAAATCGCAGCTGCTGACGGCGTATCGCGCCAACGAGACGAAGGAGCATGTCTGGCATCTGCCGGACGGCCGTACGCTCCGCGTCGTCACCACGCCCAATCCGGACGGCGGCGTCACCTATCTGTTCCATGATGTCACCGAGCGGCTCGAACTTGAACGAAGCTTCGAAGAACTGATCCGCGTGCAGGGCGAAACGCTCGACAATCTCGCCGAAGGCGTGGCGGTGTTTGCCAGTGACGGCAGGCTGCGGCTGCACAATCCCGCCTTCGCCCGCATGTGGAAACTTTCCGACGAGTCGCTCGCAGAGCGACCGCATATCGAGACGATCACCGCGCTCAGCCAGCCGCTGCACGGCGGCGATCCGACGTGGCAGGCGTTGCGCGAAGTCGTCACCGCGATCGACAGCCGCAAAGCCATCACCGGGCGGCTGGAACGGCGCGACGGCAGCGTGGTCGACTGCACCACGGTGCCGCTGCCGGCCGGCGCCACTTTGGTGACGTTCCATGACGTCACCGACTCGGTCAACGTCGAGCGCGTGCTACGCGAACGCAACGAGGCGCTCGAAGAGGCGGACCGGCTCAAGATCGATTTCGTCCATCACGTGTCGTATGAGCTGCGCTCGCCGCTGACCAACATCATCGGTTTCGTCCATCTGCTCGGCGACCCGGCGACCGGGCCGCTCGCGCAGAAGCAGCGCGAGTACCTCGACTACATCACGGTGTCGTCGGACACGTTGCTCGCGCTCATCAACAACATTCTCGATCTGGCGACCATCGATGCCGGCCGGATGCAGCTCAACCTCGGCCAGGTCGACATTCGCGAAGCCATGCAGGCCGCTGCGGAAGGAGTTCAGGACCGATTGGTCAGCGCCGGCCTTACGCTCGAGATTCGCGCGCCGGCGGATATCGGCGGCTTCGTCGCCGACGGCCGGCGGCTGCGGCAGATCCTGTTCAATCTTCTGGCCAATGCCGTCAGCTTCTCGCCGGGCGGCGCGACCGTGACGCTTGCCGCCGAGCGGCGCCAGGATGAAGTGGTGTTCTCGGTCACCGATACCGGTCCCGGCATTCCGCCCGACGTGCTGGAAAAGGTCTTCAACTGGTTCGAGACGCATCCGCTCGGTTCACACCACCGCGGCCCGGGAATCGGCCTGTCGCTGGTACGGTCGTTTGTCGAACTGCACGGCGGCACCGTCAGCATCGACTCCGTGGTGGGCCAGGGTACGACCGTGACCTGCCGATTCCCGACCAGCGCGGCCGCCGCCCGCACGGCGGCGTAGCGCGTGTTAAATGGCGCAACTGCTTGAATTTGCTTTGATCTTGAATCCGCCTCTGCAAAAGTGTTTGTGCGCTCATCTGAAATCCGTTAGCGGATCGCCGCGATGCTTCTGACCAGCACAGGTGGCGCCAGCTTCTCCGTGCAGTTGCCGAACGAGCTGGCGACGGTCCGGTTCGCCGCCGATATCGCCTGTGCGTTGGAGCCGGGCGATGTCGTGACGTTGTCCGGCGACCTTGGCGCCGGCAAGACCACGTTTGCGCGTGCGCTGATCCGCTATCTGGCGGGCAACGAAGCCATCGAGGTGCCGAGCCCGACTTTCACGTTGCTCCAGAACTACGAGCTGTCGCGGTTTCCGCTGGTGCACGCCGATCTTTACCGGCTGTCGGGTGCGGCCGAATTGACCGAACTCGGACTCGACGATCTGCCGGAAAAGACCGTCGTGCTGATCGAATGGGCCGATCGGGCCGCCGGTTATCTGCCGCCGGACCGGCTCGACATCGCCTTCACGCTTGCCCCCAAAGCCGGCACCGAAGTGCGTGACGTACGCTACACCGGCTACGGCAAATTTGCCGCGCGCGCCGAGCGTATCGGCAAGCTTCGCGGCTTTCTCGATGACTCCGGCTATGGCGCGGCCAAGCGCGATCGCATGCAGGGCGACGCCTCGACGCGCATTTTCGAGCGACTGAAACTGGGCGATGAGTCCCTGGTGCTGATGAACGCGCCGCCGCAGCCGGACGGTCCGCCGGTGCGCGACGGCAAGCCTTACAGCGCGATCGCTCACCTCGCCGAGAACACGATTCCCTATGTGGCGCTGGCGGCGGCACTCCGGGCGCGTGCGGTGTCGGCGCCGGTGATCCACCACGCCGATACCGATGCCGGGCTCATCATCATGGAGGATCTCGGCGAGGATCGCATCGTGGCCGGCGAGCCGCCCGCGCCGATCGAGGAACGCTTCCAGGCGGCGCTCGATGTGCTGATCGCACTGCATCGCCGCAGATTGCCGGAAACGCTGGAGGTCGCGCCGCACCGTGAATACCGGCTGCCGCGCTACGACATCGAAGCGTTCATGATCGAGGTCGAGCTGTTGGTCGACTGGTATCTGCCGTATGCCGGGATGCGCGCCACCGACGATCGGCGCGCGGCGTTCGTGTCATTGTGGCGCGAGGCGCTAGCCCCGGCGCTGGAGGCGCCCTTGACCTGGGTGCTGCGCGATTACCACTCGCCGAATTTACTCTGGCTCGGTGACCGGCAGGACATCGGACGCATTGGCGTGCTCGACTTTCAGGACGCCGTTCTCGGCCCGGGCGCCTATGACGTCGCGTCGTTGTTGCAGGACGCGCGTGTCGACGTGCCGGAGGCGCTCGAACTCCTCCTGCTCGGCCGCTACGTTCGCGCGCGGATAGCCGACGACAAGCGTTTCGAGGCGGGTGACTTCGCACAGCTTTACGCGACGCTCGCCGCCCAGCGCGCCACCAAGGTGCTGGGCATCTTCGCGCGTCTCAACACGCGCGACGGCAAGCCGCAATACCTGCGCCATATTCCGCGGATATGGCGCTACCTGCAGCGCTCGCTGGCGCACCCGGCCCTGGAATCGCTGCGGGGCTGGTACGCCAACAACGTGCCGGCGCCATAACACGGGCGCCGGGAGCGACTGCTGAGGAAGCCACTGGGGCAGGGCGATGGTTGCGATCAATCAAACGGCGATGCCGAAATCGGCCATCGTGCTCGCGGCCGGCCTCGGCACGCGCATGCGCCCCTACAACGGCAATGTCCCGAAGCCGCTCGTCGCCGTCGGCGGCAAAGCGCTGATCGACTATGCGCTCGATCGCCTCGCCGAGGCGGGCGTCGAGCGCGCGGTGGTCAACGTGCACTATCTGGCCGAAGTCTTGGAGCGGCATCTGGCGTCGCGCACCAGACCGCGGATCGTCGTCTCAGACGAGCGCGGCATGCTGCTCGGCACCGGCGGCGGCATCGCCAACGCATTGCCGAAGCTGGGCGACGCGCCGTTTTTTCTGGTCAATTCCGACACAATGTGGGTCGACGGCATCAAACCGAATTTTGCCCGGCTCGCCGATGCGTTCAACTCCGCTGCGATGGACGCGCTGCTTCTGCTTGCCCCGACCGTGGGCAGCATCGGCTACGAGGGCGGCGGCGATTACGCGATGCTGCCCGACGGGCGGCTGCGACGCCGCACCGGGGGCGAAAAAGTGCCGCACGTCTATGCGGGCGCCTCGATCCTGTCGCCGGCGCTGTTTGAGGGCGCGCCCGCCGGCGAGTTTCCGCTGACGCTGCTGTTCGATCGCGCCGGCGAGCGCGGCCGGCTATTCGGCCTGCCGCTCGAAGGCCGCTGGATGCATGTCGGCACGCCGGAAGCGGTCGCCGAGGCCGAGGCGGCACTCGCCGCCACGTTGTAGAATCTGCTACGCCCATTTTGCGGATGCGGTATGGCACTTAAATGTGCCCTAGCTCCGCAGCGTTTCAGATCGAATGATGCCAGCGCGCGTTTTCACCATCCCGGCCTCGGCGCCGTTTTTGCCGACGCTGATCGAGGCCCTGATCGGCGGCAAGCTGGGATTCGCCCCGGCCGTCGACCCGTTGGCGCTGGCGTCGGCGACGCTCTATCTGCCGACCCGGCGCGCCTGCCGGCTGGCGCGCGACGCCTTTCTCGATCGGCTGCGCGGTGACGCGGCAATTCTGCCCCGCATCATCGCGCTTGGCGACATCGACGAGGACGAAATCGCTTTTGCGGACGCGGCGACCGGCGGCATTGCCGCCGATGCGCTCGCCCTGCCGCCCGCACTTGGTGGCCTCGAGCGGCGGCTGCTGTTGACGCGGCTCATCATCAACTGGGTGAATTCGCCCGACCTGCACGGCCAAAGCGGCACACCTCTGGTCGCGCAGACGCCGGCCGCGGCCTGCGCGCTGGCGGACGATCTGGCGCGGTTGATCGATGACATGACAACCCGCGGCGTGTCGTGGAAGCGGCTCGACGATTTGGTGCCTGACCAGTTCGATGAATATTGGAAATTGACGCTGCGGTTTTTGCAGATCGCAGGCGACAACTGGCCGAAAATTCTGGACGATCTCGGTCAGATCGAGCCCGCCAAACGGCGCGACGCGCTGATCAAGGCCGAGGCCGCGCGCCTTTCATCCAAGACTGACGGGCCGGTGATTGCGGCGGGATCGACCGGTTCGATCCCCTCGACGGCGGAACTGATCGCGACAATCGCGCATCTGCCGCATGGCGCCGTCGTGCTGCCGGGCCTCGACACTGACCTCGACGAAGCCTCGTGGCGGTCGATCTCGGGTGATCCGAAGAGAAAGGCGCCCGCCGCGCCCGGCCATCCGCAGTTTGCCATGCAGGCACTGCTGACACGCATTGGCATACCTCGTAGCGACGTGGGCTCGTTGGCACCGGCAAGCGGCCGAGAAGTTCTTTTATCCGAAGCGATGCGCCCGGCCATGCAGACCGATGCCTGGTGGGAGCGTGCCGGCGATCTGGTGTTCGCCGCGCAAGCCGACACCGCGGTTTCATCGGTAACGGTGATCGAGGCCGCCAACGCCGAGGAAGAGGCGCTGTCGATCGCGATAGCTCTCCGCGAAGCCGTGCAGCAGGGCAAGACCGCGGCGCTGGTCACGCCGGACCGGGCGCTCGGACGCCGTGTCGCCGCCGCGCTGATGCGCTGGAACATCGCGGTCGAAGATACCGGCGGCGACCCACTGGCCGAAACTCCGGCCGGAATTTTCGCCCGGCTCGCGGCGCAAGCCGCCGTCGCTGGCCTTGAACCGGTAACATTGCTGGCGCTGCTCAAACATCCGCTGCTACGCCTCGGCGCCGGCGATCAGCGACACGCCACCAATATTCTGGAGCGGGCGGTGTTGCGCGGGCCACGGCCGAACCGTGGCACAGCCGGTCTGCTCCAGGCGCTCAGAACACTCCGCACGATCCGGGATACTCTGCACCCGTCCGATCCGCGCAAGGCTCTGACCGATGGCCAGATCGGCGAAGCCGAGAGCCTCGCGGCCAAACTCGCCGCCGCGCTCGAGCCGCTGGAAAAGCCCGGCGCTGCATCGCTCACCTTGAACGAACTTGCCGAGCGGCATCGGAAAGTGCTTGCGCTTCTCACGGAGCACAATGGCGAGCAAGCGGCGTTCATCGGGCTCGATGGTGCGAAGCTTGCCGACGTTCTGGATGAACTTGCCACCAGTCCGTCTGCGGCAGGTCTTGCGGTGAGGGCGTCCGATTATGTTGAACTTTTCACCGCCGTTTTGGCCAGTAGCGTTGTGCGCTCGCCGTTGCGCGCGGGTCTGCGTGTCCGCATCCTCGGTCTGCTCGAAGCGCGCCTGACCGACAGCGACCGGGTCGTGCTCGGCGGCTTGGTCGAAGGCACTTGGCCGCCCGAGAGCCGCACCGACGCCTGGCTCAGCCGTCCGATGCGGCTCGAGCTCGGACTGGATCTGCCCGAGCGACGGATAGGCCTCACTGCGCACGACTTCGTGCAATTGCTTGGCGCTCGCGAGGTTTTCCTGACGCTTGCCGCCAAAGTCGCTGGTACGCCGACGGTGCCGTCGCGCTTCATCCAGCGCCTCGCCGCCGTTTCGGGCGATCGTTGGCGACAGATGATCAAGCGCGGCGAGACTTATCTGGCGTGGGCGCGCGAACTCGATCATCCGACAGGGCCGCCCCAGCCGGAGCCACGGCCGCAGCCAAAGCCGCCGTTGGCGGCGCGCCCGAAAGGACTCTCGGTTACCGAGATCGAGCATTGGCTGCGCGATCCCTATACGATTTACGCCAAGCACATCTTGCGCCTGCGGCCGCTCGATCCCGTCGATGCCGAACCCGGCGCGGCGGAGCGTGGCACGTTCATCCACGCCGCCATCGGCGAGTTCGCCCAAGCCTACAGCGAGAGCCTGCCGGCCGATCCGCTCAAGGAATTGCTCGCGCTCGGCCGCAAGCATTTTTCCGAGATCGAGGATTATCCCGAAGCCCGAGCGTTCTGGTGGCCGCGATTTGAACGCATTGCGGGCTGGTTTGCGAACTGGGAAATCGAGCGGCGCGGCGGCATTGCGACGATCGATGCCGAGACTACGGGTGAATATGAAATCAAACTGGAGAAAGGCAGCTTTCGCCTGCGTGGCATCGCCGACCGCATCGAGCTGGGCAACGACGGCCGCTACACCATCTTCGACTATAAGACCGGCTCGGCCCGCACCGAGCCGCAAGTACGCGCCGGTCTCGCCCCGCAGCTCACGCTCGAAGCCGCGATTCTTCGCCGTGGCGGATTCCCAAGGATTGCTGCGCAGTCGCATGTCGGCCGCATAGCCTATGTGCTGGTGAAAGGCGGCGAGCCGCCTGGCGATGAAAAATGCATCGACTTCAAGGATGGCACGGTCGACTCTCAGGCCGATCGCGCGTTGCAGAAGTTCTCTGAGCTGGCGGCGCGATTCGAAGATGAAAACACGCCCTATCGCTCGCTGGTCCATCCGATGTGGGCGACCCAATACGGCGACTATGATCATCTCGCCCGCGTGCTGGAATGGACCAGCGCCGGCGAAGAAGACGACGACGGGAGCGGCGAATGAGAACCGCCGACGATATCCCGCTCATCGTGCGGCAACGGCAAGCTGACGTCTCCAATCCGGGCGTGTCGGCCTGGGTGGCCGCGAATGCCGGCTCCGGCAAGACGCACGTGCTGGCGCAGCGCGTCATCAACCTGCTTCTGAAAGGCGTCGAGCCGGAAAAGATCCTCTGCATCACGTTCACCAAGGCCGCCGCCGCCAACATGGCGAAGCGCGTGTTCGACACGCTCGGTGCCTGGACGAAGCTCGACGACGAAGAACTCGACAAGGCGATCGAAGGATCGGGCGTCGCTACCGGCGCCACAACGCGGACGCTGGCGCGGCGCCTCTTTGCGCGCGCGTTGGAAACGCCCGGCGGCCTCAAGGTTCAGACCATCCACGCGTTCTGCACGCAACTGCTGCACCAGTTTCCGTTCGAAGCGAATGTCGCGGCGCGGTTCTCCGTGCTCGACGATGCCGAGCAAACGCAGATGCTCGAATTGCTCACGCTGGCCGTGCTGTTGCAGGGCGCGGAGGCGCCGCAAAGTCCGCTCGGCGACGCGCTCGCTGTGGCCATGACCGCCGGTGCCGACCAGACATTCCGCGAAGTCGTACGCAGTGCGATCGGGCAGGGCGACACGATCCGCCGCTGGATCGAAAAAAGCGGTGGCAAGGACCAGGCGCTGGCGGCGCTGTCTGCCGCGCTCGGTGCCGACCCGGCGATGACGTTGACCGAAGTCGAAGAGCAGATCGTGCAGAGTCCGATCCTGCCGCCATCGGAATGGCAGTCCGCGGCTGCGCTATGCCGGCAAAGCTCGACGCGCGATCAGGAGCAGGGCGACCGGCTGACGCTGGCGGCGCGCCAGCGTGGACGCGAGCAGGTCGAAACCTATCTGAAGGTTTTCGTCGACACCAAATTTCAGCCGCGCCCAAACCTGCTCACTCAGAATTTTGCCAAGAAACAACCGGCGCTGGCGCAACGGCTTCTGGACGAACAAAATCGCGTGCTGCCGCTGCGCGAGCTTCGCAACGCCATTCTCTGCCGTAATCGCAGTGCGGCTCTCGTGACGGTCGCTTCGGAAGTGCTTGATCGTTACCGATCCGAGAAGCAGCGCCGCGGCCTGGTCGACTATGAGGATCTGATCGACAAGGCGCTCGACCTGCTGCGCAACACCGATGCGCAATGGGTACATTTCAAGCTCGATCTCGGCATCGACCATCTGCTGATCGACGAGGCGCAGGACACCAGCACCAAGCAGTGGGAGATCGTGCAGCGGCTGGTGGCGGAGTTCACCGCGGGCGCCGGCGCTCGGCCCGGCGTCCGCACGATCTTCGCGGTTGGCGACGAGAAACAGTCGATTTTCTCGTTCCAGCACGCGGCCCCGCGCGAATTCGCGGCGATGCGCGACTATTTCTGGAAACGGCACAATGACAGCGGGCTGGGTTTCGAGTACCGCCAGCTCGAACATTCCTTCCGCTCATGCGAAAGCGTCCTCGGCGCAGTCGATATCGTGTTCAAGGACATCGGCGCGAGCGTCACCTCTGACTCTCAGGGGGGCATACCGCCTCACATCGCTTTGCCCGATGCGCAGCAAGGCGTGGTCGAGATCTGGGATACGATCAAGCCGGAGAAGCGCGAGCCGATCGAAGGCTGGGACGCGCCCTTCGACACCGTGAGCGAAGTCAGCCCGCGTGTGCTGCTGGCGCGCCGTATCGCCCGCACCGTACGGCGGCTGATTGATGCGCCTGAGCCGGTGGGCTTGGACCGCCGGCCGGCGCGTTACGGCGACGTTCTGGTGCTGGTGCGCCAGCGCGGCTCGCTGTTCGAGGCGATCATTCGCGCGCTCAAGAACGAACATGTCGAAGTCGCCGGCGCGGACCGGCTTGTGCTCACCGAGCACATCGCGGTGATGGATCTGATGGCGCTTGCCGACGCGCTGCTGCTGCCGCACGACGACCTGGCGCTTGCGAGCGTATTGCGCAGTCCGCTGTTCGGTCTCAGTGACCAGGATTTGTTTGATATCGCAGCCGACCGCGGCCGCAAGACCTTGCGCACCGCGCTCGCGGAACATTGCGGTGAGAAATTCGCCGAAGCCAGCTCGCGTTTCGAGGAGTTGGCGTTCGCGGCGCGGCGCCAGACGCCGTTTGCATTCTTCGCCCATGTGCTCGGGGGCGGGGGCGGGCGGCGGCGCTTCCTTGCGCGGCTCGGTCTCGAAGCCAACGATGCGCTGGACGAGTTCCTCAATCTTGCCCTGGAATACGAGCGGCACGAAGTCCCGTCGCTGCAAGGCTTCCTGGCCTGGCTCCGCGAAGCGCGCGCCGAGGTCAAACGTGACATGGAGATCAAGCGCGATGAGGTTCGCGTAATGACGGTCCATGGCGCCAAGGGACTTGAAGCGCCAATCGTCATTCTTGCCGACACCATAACGCCGCCGGCCGGACCGCGGCCGCCGCGCCTGCTCAAACTTGCCGACGGCCCTCTGATCTGGACTGGACGCAAGGCCGACGATGTCCCTCCGGTGCGTGCAGCGCGCCAACTCGCGCAGACAGAGGCCGAGGATGAATACCGGCGCCTGCTTTATGTGGCGATGACGCGCGCCGCCGACCGGCTGATCGTCTGCGGCGCCGAAGGCGTGCGCGGCCGGCCGGCAGGCTGCTGGTACGATCTGGTGCGCGGTCCGCTTGCGGAAGCGCTCGTCGAGGAACAGGACAACGGCGAAGCAATCTTCTGCTTTCGCAAGTTTGCCCATGAACAGGCCCCACCGTCGCCAACGGTGAAGCGAGAGCTGAAGCCGGAACGGCCTGCGCTCCCGGCCTGGCTTCGCGAAATCGCACCGCCACAGCCGCTGCCTCCGGTGGCCCTGTCACCTTCGTTGGCGTTCGACGAAGAGATTTCACGCAGCACGCCCGCGGGAGGTTCGGCTGCCGATCGGCAAAAGGCACTCGCACGCGGCCGCCTGGTGCATCGGCTGTTGCAGTCGCTGCCCGACATTCCGCCGGAGCGGCGCCAGGATGCGGCCGAGCGCTACGTTGCCAGGGCCGCCGCCGACTTTGCCGTGGCGGAGCGAGAAGAAATCGTCCGCCAGGTTATTGCCCTTCTCGATGACCCAAGCTTTGCCCCGCTGTTCGCCGCGGGCAGCCGTGCAGAGCTGCCGATCGTGGGGCACGTTCCGGGCCTCGGCGGCCAGGCGATACCCGTTTCCGGCCAGGTGGACCGTCTTGTCGTTTCGGACGATGCTGTGCTGATCGCCGACTATAAGAGCGATCGCGCCGTCCCATCGGACCTCAATGAGGTCGAGAAATATGTCGCCCAGCTTGGACTGTACCGAGACGTGCTGTCGCGCCTCTACCCGGGCAAACAGGTGCGCGCCGCGCTGGTCTTCACCCGCGGCCCGCGCCTGTTTGAACTGCCTGCACCCGCCATGGACGCAGCCGTTGCCAAAGTCCTGACGGAAGCCTGTCACGCTCCGGTGAAGGTGTCTTGACGCCTGCGGGGGCGGTTCATACGTTCATCACCCAAGGTTCGGCGATTCTTCCAGATAGACGAGGATATTCCGATGGTCGACAAGGTGACGGATGCGACGTTCGACAAAGACGTGATCAATGCGGGCACGCCCGTGGTTGTCGACTTCTGGGCCGAGTGGTGCGGTCCCTGCCGTATGATTGCGCCGGCGCTTGAAGAAATTTCCAAGTCGCTCGGCGACAAGGTCAAGATCGTCAAGCTCAACGTCGACGAGAATCCCGGCACGGCCGCCAAGTACGGCATCATGTCGATCCCGACCTTGATGCTGTTCAAGGACGGCCAGCTGGCGTCGCGTCAGGTTGGCGCTGCGCCGAAGCAGAAGCTCGAGCAATGGATCACGGGCGCGGTTTGATCCGCGACTGTTCGCTGCTTCTCGATTGCAATGGCCGGAGCATCCTCCGGCCATTTGCGTTTTTGATAGCTAAATGGCTTCCGGTCGGAGAATTAATTGCACGGCTATTTGTTCTGCTCGCGCTTCTTCAATTCTTCGGTGATCTTCTCTTTGAGATCGGCCACGAGCATCTGGCCGAACTGCTGGCCGGCCACCATGCTGGACCTGGCGATGGTTGGCTGCCGCGCGATCAGCTTCTGGCCGGTCGGCGAGCGGTAGAATGCGGTGAGATCGTGCAGCTCATCGACGCTGAAATTCTGCGCATAAATCCCGGCGAGCATGTCGGCAAACGCGCTCAGGCGCTGCGATGCGCCTTCGATGATGATCGGCATGATCGCGTCGTAGTCTTTCGCCATCTCGGGCCGGCCTTGCACGAACGCGGGCTTGAGCCCTTCGAAGATGGTTGGCAGCAGCGCCTTGAACTGGTCGGTGGCTTTCATGGTCTGGACCAATTCCCGCGCGGCGGCGAGATTTTCCGCCGCCGCCGCTGACGGCGACTGTGCGTGAAGCGGACTCGAAGTAAGAGCATTTGAGGCAAGAACGGCGGCGACGACAAAAACGGCGAAAATCGCGCGACGCATGGTGGCCCCCCTTGCTGTGTCCCGCATTATAGCACCGTGCCGAGACGCTTGCCGAGTTGAATTCTGCGACAAACGGATGAAGCCGTCGGCCTTGTCGCGGCGCACGGCGGCGGCGCATAATGGCCCCTATAATCGGTGAGCAGTGAAATAAAAGGCCTGTCTGGTGAAGGCCTTAAGTTCCTGCGTGACGGAGGAGCGCGATGAGCGAAAAGATTTATGACGTTCCGGCGGATTGGAAGCAGCGCGCCTTCGTCGACGACGCCAAGTACCGCGAGATGTACGCGGCCTCGCTCAAGGATCCCAACGCGTTCTGGGCCGAGCAGGCCAAGCGCATCCACTGGATGCGAGCATTTTCCAAGGTCAAAAATACCTCCTTCGCCAGGGACAACGTTTCGATCAAATGGTTCGAGGACGGCGTCACTAACGCCGCCTACAATTGCATCGACCGGCATCTGCATGAGCGCTCCAATCAGATCGCCATCATCTGGGAAGGCGACGACCCGAAGGAATCGAAAAAGATCACGTTCCGCGAATTGCACGATGAGGTCTGCCGCTTCGCCAATGTGCTGCGCAACCGCAACGTCAAGAAGGGCGATCGCGTCACCATCTACATGCCGATGATTCCGGAAGCGGCCTACGCGATCCTGGCCTGCGCGCGCATCGGCGCCATTCATTCCGTGGTGTTCGGCGGGTTTTCGCCGGATTCTCTCGCCGGCCGCATCGAGGACTGCAAATCAAACGTCGTCATCACCGCGGATGAGGGCCTGCGTGGCGGCCGCAAGGTGCCGCTCAAGGCTAATACCGATGCGGCGATCGCAAAATGCGGCGGCGTCGATCACGTCATCGTCGTCAAGCGCACCGGCGGCGCTGTCGACATGGAGCCTGGCCGCGACGTCTGGTACCACGAGGCCGCGGACCAGGTGACGGCGGAGTGCCCGTGTGAGCACATGAATGCCGAAGATCCGCTGTTCATTCTCTACACGTCGGGCTCGACTGGAAAACCGAAAGGCGTGTTGCACACGACCGGCGGTTATCTGGTCTATACGGCGATGACGCATCAATACGTGTTCGATTATCACGACGGCGACATCTACTGGTGCACGGCCGACGTTGGCTGGGTGACCGGCCACAGCTACATCGTCTATGGCCCGCTGGCCAACGGCGCCACCACGCTGATGTTCGAAGGCGTGCCGAACTATCCGAGCGTGTCGCGCTTCTGGGAAGTGATCGACAAGCACCAGGTCAACATCTTCTACACCGCGCCGACGGCGATCCGCGCGCTGATGCAGGCCGGTGACGCGCCGGTGAAGAAAACCTCGCGCGCCTCGCTGCGGCTGCTTGGCTCGGTCGGCGAGCCGATCAATCCCGAGGCATGGGAGTGGTATTACCGTGTCGTCGGCGACAATCGCTGTCCGATCGTCGATACGTGGTGGCAGACCGAAACCGGCGGCATTCTGATCACGCCCCTGCCGGGTGCGACCAAGCTCAAGCCGGGTTCGGCGACGCGGCCGTTCTTCGGCATCGTTCCGCAGATCGTCGACGCCGAAGGCAAAGTGCAGGACGGCGCCACCAGCGGCAATCTGTGCATCGCCGATTCCTGGCCCGGCCAGATGCGCTCGGTCTATGGCGACCACCAGCGCTTCGTCGAGACTTATTTCTCGACCTATCCGGGAAAATATTTCACCGGCGACGGCTGCCGCCGCGATGACGATGGCTATTACTGGATCACCGGCCGCGTCGACGACGTGATCAACGTCGCCGGACACCGGCTCGGCACCGCCGAAGTCGAGTTGGCGCTGGTGGCGCATCCGAAAGTGTCGGAAGCCGCGGTCGTCGGCTATCCGCACAACATCAAGGGCCAGGGTATCTACGCCTACGTGACCTTGATGGCCGGCGAGCAACCGACCGAGCAGTTGCGGACCGAGCTGGTGAACTGGGTACGCAAGGAGATCAGCCCGATCGCTTCGCCCGATCTCGTTCAGTTCGCTCCGAACCTGCCGAAGACCCGCTCCGGCAAGATCATGCGCCGCATCCTGCGCAAGATCGCCGAGGACGAGTTCGGCAATCTCGGCGACACCTCGACGCTCGCCGATCCGGCCGTGGTCGACGATCTGGTCAACAATCGCCAGAACCGCAGCAAGGAGAGCGCGTAGCGGTCGCTGCGCGTCTGGCGCTTGCGAAGCGAACCTCGCGTCAGCTTCAAAATTAGCTAAAACTTTACCGTAACGCAGCGCCGTTGCTGAGAGCGCGCGTCGTTTCAGCTATGATGGTTTCCGGTTGATGACCGCGCGATCGGGACGTCGCGCAGTCGGCGGGGCGGCGTGTGCGGGGACTTTCAGTATGCGCGTAAGAGTTCTATCGGCGGCCGCGTTCGCGGCGTTTGCCTTCATGGCGCTGGCGCCGAAGCCGGCGGCGGCGCGTCCCGAACTCGTCGCCGTTGGCGACAATTACCCGGCCGGCACCATCGTGGTGCGGCAGAGCCAGCGGCGCCTTTATCTGATGCTCGGCGCCGGACGGGCGATCAGCTATCCGGTCGGCGTCGGCCGCCATGGCATGCAATGGTCCGGCACCGTCTATGTCGACGGCAAGTATGTCGATCCGGCCTGGACGGCGCCGGACTCGATCCGCCGCGATTACACCAGGCTGCCTCGCGTCATTCCCGGCGGCTCGCCGCAAAATCCGATGGGGGTCGCGGCGCTGACATTGTCCGGCGGCGGCCAGTACGCCATTCACGGCACCAACCAGCCGAACCTGATCGGCGGCTTTGTCTCGCATGGCTGCATCCGTATGTACAACGCCGATGTCACCGACCTGTTTGGTCGCGTCAAGGTGGGCACGCCTGTCGTCGTGACGAGGTAGTGGTCCGTCAGCCGCACCACGACCCGCGCTTGCGGCCGTTGTAGGCGCGCGCGAAGCCACCCGCGAGCATCGCTGCCGAAACATCCGCGATGGAGCGCGTCGCCACCGCCGCGTCGACCCGCCCGCCGTATTTGTCGACGCCGACGCGCGCGACGGTGACGCCGCCCTGGTCAAGCATGGACTGCAGCGCTGCGCGCGCCGCTTGCGCCTTGGCGAGTTCGTCGATGCAGCGCGCGTGCAATTCGGCCGCATCGATGCCGCGCAGCCGCACATGGGTGTTGACGTCGAGCCCTGGCCACACCCGCACCCGCGCCTCGAAGGTGTCGCCGTCGATGACGCGCACCACCTCGGCCGGATAGACCAGTTCCGGGTTGAGGCGCTTCGCGACCGGCAAGTCGGCCCGCAGCGGCGGAACGGTGACTGCCGCGAATGCGGGTTCGATGGAGGTTGATGCGGCGGCCGGCAGCAGCGGCCGGACCGTCGCGCCGGCCACCATCCCGAGCGCGAAAATCATGCCCGCGGCGACGAAAAAGCCGCGGCGGCGCGGGATTCCTGGGGCCTTGAGGGGCACGCGTGGCACCTCGTGACTGCTCTCTGTGATTGTATCGGGAATTACAAATCGATCGTTAAAGAATAATGATTATATTCACAAATATAGGATTTTTGTCAAGATCAGCCGGTCCCCTCAGAAATCCGACGCGATACCATCCTTCTCCCAATCGCCGTAGCGCGTCGGTTCGGGACCGTTCCGGCCATTGATTTCCTTGGGGGTATCCTTGCCGTGCTCAACGGGATCGCGGGCGCGCTCAGCGCGCCGTGCTTCGGCCTCGGCGAGGGCGCGTTCGGCGGCCGGGGTGAGCGGCGATTTTGGCGGGGGAGGCGGATCGGTTGGCATCGCTTCTGACTTGGCGTAGCCGTGCCCCCTCTGCAAGGGATTTGAATGGCCTCCACGACACAATCGACGCACGCCGACGTCCCCGGTCTCGCCGCGCGGCGGATCGCGGCCGGCATGATCGACGGCGTACTGCGCAAGCACCGCGCGCTTGATGAGCTGCTCGACGCCGCGGCGGCGGATCGGGCCGGATTTGCCGCGCTCCCGGAGCGCGACCGGGCGCTGGTCCGCGCGCTGGTCGGCGTTGTGCTGCGCCGGCTCGGAACGCTGCGCCACCTGCTCTCGCCTTTTCTCGAACGCGGGCTGCCGCCGCAGGCGCCGCTGGTGGAAGTCTCGCTGCTGCTCGGCGCCGCGCAAATTCTGTTTCTGCAAGTTCCCGATCACGCTGCGGTGGACCTTGCGGTCCGCCTGGTCCAGGCCGACCGGCACGCAGCGCGGTTCGCCAACCTGGTCAACGCTGTGCTGCGGCGCGTCGGCCGCGAGGGCGCGGCGCGGCTAGCGGCCCTCGATACGATTGCGATCGATACGCCGCCGTGGCTTTTTGCGCGGTGGAGCAACAGCTACGGCGAACCGACCGCGCGCGCGATCGCCGCCGCCAACAGCCACGAGCCGGCGCTTGATCTGACGGTCAAAAGCGATCCCGATGGCTGGGCGCAGCGCCTCGGCGCGCGCGTGCTGCCGACCGGCACGGTGCGACTCGTCGCGCACGGGCCGGTGCCGGCGCTGCCCGGATTCACCGAAGGCGCCTGGTGGGTGCAGGACGCGGCGGCGGCGCTGCCGGTGCGTCTGTTCGGCGAACTGAAGGGTAAGCGCATCGCTGATCTGTGCGCCGCGCCCGGCGGCAAGACGTCCCAGCTCGCCGCGGGCGGCGCGCTTGTCACCGCGGTTGATCGCTCCGCGGCGCGGTTGCAGCGCGTCGGCGACAATCTCAAACGCTTGTCGCTCACCGCCGAACTCGTCAACGCGGACGCCGCAACCTGGGCGCCGGAGCAACAATTCGACGCCGTGCTGCTCGATGCGCCGTGTTCGTCAACCGGCACCATCCGCCGCCATCCCGACGTGCCCTGGCTCAAGCATGCGAACGACGTCGCGGCGCTTGCGCATGTCCAGGCTCGGCTGCTCGACCACGCGCTATCGCTCACCCGCAGCGGCGGCACGCTGGTCTATTGCACCTGCTCGCTCGAACCGGAGGAGAATGAGCAGATCGTCACTGCGCTGCTAGCGAAAGAACCCGGTGTACGGCGAGTGCCCATCGCAGCCCATGAGGTGTCGGGCCAGGACGCGTTCATCAGCCCCGATGGCGACCTGCGCACGCTGCCGTGCCAGCTTCCAGACGCCGATTCGCGCCTTGCCGGCCTCGATGGCTTCTATGCCGCCCGGCTGGAAAAACGTTAACGAAAACAAAATATTATAGTCGCGTTTGGCCGCCCTTTTGGGGATCACTATGGTGCGGCCTGGACGGGCGCCCGCCGGACGCGGGCAGAAAGGGTCAAGCGCCGCAATGGCGCGCCTTGCACTCGGCACTCATGCGAAGCTGTCCTGGCTCCTGCTGCGCGGCGGGCTGCGGCAGTTTGTCGGGCGAATCAACGGCCATCCGCTGTGGCGCTGGCCGTTGCTGCCGTTTCGCTCCGACCGGCTCCTGATCGCGCCGCCCGATCTGCGCACCGCCGACGCAACCCGCGCCAGCGAAATCTATTCGGGCCGATTTGCCTTCGCCGGCAAGGTCGTGATCTGCGACGGCCGCTCGATCTTCGACATGGACCCACCATCGGAGGAATGGGCGGCCGAACTGCTGTCGTTTACCTGGCTGCGCCATCTGCGCGCCGCCGAGTCCGGTATCACCCGCGCCAACGGCCGCGCGCTGGTCGACGAGTGGATCGCGCTGCAAGGCTCATGGCACAGGCTCGGCTGGCGGCCGGACGTGCTGTCGCGGCGCATCGTCTCGTGGCTCAGCCAGGCGACCTTGGTGCTGCAAGACGCCGATGCCGCATTTTACCGGCGCTTCCTGCGCAGCCTGGTGCGGCAGGTGCGGTATCTGCGCCACACCGCGGGCGACGCCCGCCGCGGCGTTGCTCATCTGCAAGCGATCGTGACGCTCGCCAACGCGGCGCTGTGTATCGCCGGGCAATCGCGCCGCATCAAAGCGGCTACCGATCGGCTGCGGCAGGAACTGCAAAAGCAGATTCTGCCGGACGGCGGCCATGTCGGCCGCGACCCCGGCGCGGTCATTGAGATCCTGCTCGAGCTTTTGCCGCTGCGCCAGATCTATGCGGCGCGCAATATGGCCCCGCCGCCGGCGTTGCTCAACGCCATCGATCGGATGATGCCGATGCTGCGCTTCTTCTGCCATTCCGACGGCACGTTCGCGCGCTTCAACGGCATGGGGCCGACGCCCGTCGATCTGTTGTTGACGCTGCTCGCCTACGATGAGGCGCGCGGCGCGCCGCTGTCGAATGCGCCACACTGCGGCTATCAGCGTGTGGAGGCCGGCGGCGGCGTGCTGATCATGGACGTGGGCCGCGCGCCGCCGATCCAGATGAGTCTCGAAGCCCATGCGGGCTGCCTGGCGTTCGAGTTCTCCACGCCGCGGCACGATCTCCTGATCGTCAATTGCGGCATGCCGCCCACCGCGCGCGAAGAGTGGCGCCAGCTTGCCCGGGCGACGCCGGCCCATTCGACCCTGACCTACAATGACGAGTCCTCGGCGCGTTTCGTGATTTCGCCGGCGCTGCGGCGGGTGCTCGGCGGTGCACCGATGATCGACGGCCCCAGTCAGGTCAACGTTTCCCGCGAAGACCGGCCGGACGGGATCGTGCTGTACGCCGCGCACAATGGTTACGCGGAACGCTTCGGCATGGTGCATGAGCGCACCGTCGTGCTCTCCGCCGATGGCACGCGGCTCGACGGGGAGGATGCGCTCACCGCGGTCGGCAGGGGCAAGGCGCGCGGCGCGAGTGATCGCTATGCCGTGCGCTTCCATCTGCATCCGTCCGTCAAGGCGAGCCGGCTCGGCGACGGCCGCGGCGCCATGCTGATGACGCCGCACAAAGAGGTGTGGACCTTTTCGGTTCGCGGCGGGCAGGTCGAAGTCGAAGACAGCGTCTATCTGGCCGGCGCCGAGGGTCCGCGCCGCACCGTGCAGCTTGTGATCTACGGTCACGCGCACGAGACGCCGCGCGTCGCCTGGAGCTTGGAGTTGACGCAGGTTCCCGCCGCGCCGAAGTCCGCGCCCCGGCATGCGCGCGCCGAAGAGCCGAAACTGCCGCTGTAATGCGAGTCATTCCGGGCGCGCTGAAGGCGCGCGCCCGGAATCCATATTCGCTGACCTGTGATTATGGATTCCGGACCTGCCGCTATCGCGGCAATCCGGAATGACGAACGGTGCCAGCCAGTGTAAAAACCAACCATGACCGACCAGCTTCGCCGCGCGACGCGCGCCCTGATTTCCGTTTCCGACAAGACCGGAATTACCGAGTTTGCCCGCGCGCTCGCCGCCCTCGGCATCGAACTGGTCTCGACCGGCGGCACGCGAAAGGCGCTGAGCGATGCCGGGCTGACGGTGCTCGATGTGAGCGATCTCACCGGCTTCCCCGAGATGATGGACGGTCGCGTCAAGACGCTGCATCCAGCCGTGCATGGCGGGCTGCTGGCGATACGCGATAATCCGAACCATGCCGAGGCGATGCGCGCGCAACGCATCCGTCCGATCGATATCCTGGTGGTCAACCTGTATCCGTTCGAGGACACCGTCGCGCGCGGCGCCGATTTCGCCGACTGCATCGAGAATATCGATATCGGCGGTCCCGCCATGATCCGCGCCGCTGCCAAGAATCACGGCGATGTCGCCGTCGTGGTGGACGCCGGCGATTACGCCGCCGTGCTTGACGAACTGACGCGGCACCGCGGCATGACCACATTGGCGCTGCGGCGGCGGCTTGCCGCCAAGGCGTACGCGCGCACCGCCGCCTACGACGCCGCGATCGCCAACTGGTTCGCCCGCGAACTGAACGAGACCGCGCCGGATTACCGGAGCTTCGGCGGCCGGCTGATCGAGAAGCTGCGCTACGGCGAAAATCCCCACCAGTCGGCTGCGTTCTATCGAACGCCCGACGCGCGCTTCGGCGTCGCCAGCGCGCGTCAGCTTCAGGGCAAGCAGCTATCCTACAACAACATCAACGACACCGATGCGGCGTATGAGTGCGTCGCCGAATTCGATCCGGCGCGCACGCCGGCCTGCGCCATCATCAAGCATGCCAATCCGTGCGGCGTGGCCGAGGGCGCGAGTCTGATCGGGGCCTATCGCAACGCGCTCGCCTGCGATCCGGTCTCTGCCTATGGGGGCATCGTGGCGCTCAATCGCCGGCTCGACGCCGAGGCGGCGCGCGCGATCGTTGAAATATTCACCGAAGTGATCATTGCGCCCGACGCGACCGAGGAAGCGATCGCGATCGTCGCGGCGAAGAAAAATCTGCGGCTGCTGTTGGCCGGTGGCCTGCCCGACCCGCGCGCAACGGGCCTCACCGCGAAGACCGTGGCGGGCGGCCTGCTGGTGCAGTCGCGCGACAACGCCGTGGTCGACGACATGGATCTGAAGCCGGTGACGAAACGCGCGCCGACCAACGCCGAACTGCGTGACTTGCTGTTTGCCTTCCGGGTCGCCAAGCACGTCAAATCCAACACCATCGTGTATGCCAAGGACTCCTCGACCGTCGGCATCGGCGCCGGTCAGATGAGCCGCGTCGATTCGGCGCGTATCGCGGCGCGCAAGGCTGAAGACGCCGCGCAGGCCACAGGCGCCGCCCAGCCGGCCACCAAGGGATCGGTGGTCGCCTCCGACGCTTTCTTTCCGTTTGCCGACGGTCTTCTGGTCGCCATCGAGGCGGGCGCTACCGCCGTGATCCAGCCTGGCGGTTCGGTGCGCGACGACGAAGTCATCAAGGCGGCGGACGATCACGGCGTCGCGATGGTGTTCACCGGCACACGGCATTTCCGGCATTGAACGTCTGCGTGCATACGCGGCCTCCATGGCGATCAACGCGCGTATCCCCGGCGCCTTGAATATCGTGTAGCTTTGCGAGCTCGCGGCACGTGAGTATGCGCAGCGTAAAATCGGAATCTGTGGCGATGCGATCGGTCAGTTGGTGTCGGGATTTGTCCCGGAGTGCCGCCGTCGAAATGATGGCGGCGGTTATTGCGGTCTTGGCCCTCGGGATTGTTACCGCGGCCGCGGCGGATAGCTCCGGCCTGCCGACGTTTTCGCCCTGCCGACCCGCCACGCCGCCGGTATTACCGACACGCTGGCGCGCAGTCGGGCTGATGCTGCCGTATCTGCGGCAGCAGCTTGCGGTTGGCGAGTTTGTCCGTGACGGTTCGGTGCCGGCGATGCGGGCCACGCTTTTCGGGCTCGAGTCCGGCGCGGTCGATCTGCTCATCACCGACAAGGAAACCTACCGGCTCGATGGGCCGCACGATGCGCCGAACGCCTGCACGGCGCTCGGACACAAATACACTCCGCCGGCCGACAGCTGGCTGTCGCCGAAGTCGGCGTGCGATGGCGAAGCGCCGGTCGGCACCAAAAACACCCAATGGTGGAAGACCGCGGGCCCCGACGGTCGCGCCGTCTGGCAGTGGTACCGCACCGACAACAGGCTGCCGTGGCGCATCATGTTTCCGGTCCGCAACGCCGAGCCGGCGGTGATCGGCGATTATTTCTCGACCTATTTCACCTCGTTCGCGCCGGTTGCGGAAACAAATCTCGGTCGCCTGCGCGACCTCTGCGTCGCCAAGGCGCAGAAGCCGGATGCTGCGGCCGCCGCAGCCACTACCGCGCCCGAACTGATGGCGGCCGGAAAGGACATCGGCACCGCGGAACGCGCCTCGCGCATTGCGTCGCTCATTCCCGGCGTGAGCCGGGCAGCGTGTTCGCGGGTAAGCACGCCGACGAGCTGGCCGAACCAGTTCGTGATGACTGCGGTGCTGACGCCGATTCAGTTCCGATTCACGCCGCTGCCGTCGATGATCTATTACGACTGGGATGACGCCGGCACCATGGTCGGCATGATGAACTCACCGCACACCGATCCGCCAGCGCTCGAACTTGAAAGCGTGCAGACCAAGGGCGTCGGCTACGGCATCGAGCGCCGCCCGAACGGCGCGTTCGCCTGCCGCGCCGCGACGCCCGGCGTGGTGCGGCCGAACTGGATGATTTCGGCCGGCTGCACGTGCGGTGCGGTGATTGATCACAATCCGGAACTGGGTCCGAGCGAGACGAGCGTGATCCGCGCCTGCCCGGTCAAGGGCGAGGGCCTGCACGTGAACTGGAGCTGGTACACCACCGAGGGCCGGCCGATCCTCTTCACCGAGCCCGAGGCCATGGGTCTCGGCCTCAACATTGCCGATTATTACCGCTGGCTGCCCGGGGTGAAAATGTCGCGCGAGGCGTTCGAGCTGCCCGCCATCTGCACGCCGGCTGCCGAGAAGCTGGGCGCACCGCCGGTCGGCAACGGATTGCCGCCCGAGGTGACCGCCAACTGCGCCGACTGCCACACCACGCGGAAGTGAAGCGCAGATTGTTGACGGGTTGGGAAAGGCGCGTTGCCCGATACCTCACACACCGTCATGGCCGGACTTG
>CAVXNW010000002.1:0-346330 GCA_963763255.1 uncultured Alphaproteobacteria bacterium | reverse complement strand
GACGTGTGCTCGCTCCGAGATTTCAGCTGTGCACTTTATCCGTTGGCGGGGCGGCGCCGAGCGCCGCGCGGGTTTTTCTTTTTGGAAAATTCACCGGCGGCGCTGGCCGCTGGCGAGCTACGGGGTATTGCCCACCGCTGGCCGCAGCCGCGGCAAGCTGATGGGTCTCGGACGTGTGCTCGCTCCGAGATTTCAGCCGTGCACTTTATCCGTTGGCGGGGCGGCGCCGAGCGCTGTGTGGGTTTTTCTTTTTGCACTTCACTGGCGGCGCTGGCCGCTGGCCGAGCTATGGGGTGATCGCCGACCGCTGGCCGAGCCGCGGCAAGCTGATGGGTCTGGACGTGTGCTCGGGGGGGGGGTCGCTCCGGGTTTTCAGCCGTGGACTTTTTCCGTTGGCGGGGCGGCGCCGAGCGCTGTGTGAGTTTTTCTTTTTCACAATTCACCGGCGGTGCTGGCCGCTGGCCGAGCTACGGGTGATCGCCGACCGCTGGCCGCAGCCGCGGCAAGCTGATGGGTCTCGGACGTGTGCTCGCTCCGAGATTTCAGCCGTGCACTTTATCCGTTGGCGGGGCGGCGCCGAGCGCCGCGCCGGTTTTTCTTTTTGCACAATTCACCGGCGGCGCTGGCCGCTGGCCGAGCTACGGGGTGATCGCCGACCGCTGGCCGCAGCCGCGGCAAGCTGATGGGTCTCGGACGTGTGCTCGCTCCGAGATTTCAGCCGTGCACTTTATCCGTTGGCGGGGCGGCGCCGAGCGCCGCGCGGGTTTTCTTTTTGCACAATTCACCGGCGGCGCTGGCCGCTGGCCGAGCTACGGGGTGATCGCCGACCGCTGGCCGCAGCCGCGGCAAGCTGATGGGTCTCGGACGTGTGCTCGCTCCGAGATTTCAGCCGTGCACTTTATCCGTTGGCGGGGCGGCGCCGAGCGCCGCGCGGGTTTTTCTTTTTGCACAATTCACCGGCGGCGCTGGCCGCTGGCCGAGCTACGGGGTGATCGCCGACCGCTGGCCGCAGCCGCGGCAAGCTGATGGGTCTCGGACGTGTGCTCGCTCCGAGATTTCAGCCGTGCACTTTATCCGTTGGCGGGGCGGCGCCGAGCGCCGCGCGGGTTTTTCTTTTTGCACAATTCACCGGCGGCGCTGGCCGCTGGCCGAGCTACGGGGTGATCGCCGACCGCTGGCCGCAGCCGCGGCAAGCTGATGGGTCTCGGACGTGTGCTCGCTCCGAGATTTCAGCCGTGCACTTTATCCGTTGGCGGGGCGGCGCCGAGCGCCGCGCGGGTTTTTCTTTTTGCACAATTCACCGGCGGCGCTGGCCGCTGGCCAGCTACGGGGTGATCGCCGACCGCTGGCCGCAGCCGCGGCAAGCTGATGGGTCTCGGACGTGTGCTCGCTCCGAGATTTCAGCCGTGCACTTTATCCGTTGGCGGGGCGGCGCCGAGCGCCGCGCGGGTTTTTCTTTTTGCACAATTCACCGGCGGCGCTGGCCGCTGGCCGAGCTACGGGGTGATCGCCGACCGCTGGCCGCAGCCGCGGCAAGCTGATGGGTCTCGGACGTGTGCTCGCTCCGAGATTTCAGCCGTGCACTTTATCCGTTGGCGGGGCGGCGCCGAGCGCCGCGCGGGTTAAGGCAACAAAGGGAAACAAGGCGGCTGCTAATCAATCGCCCTTGCTTAGGCACCATGAAAAGTCTTCTTTCCAAAAGAACGACTACGCGTCAGCAATTGGATTGTGCAAAAACTCTATAATTACGCAGTCAACCAAACCGTCGAACTCTGATTTCTGGCGATCTTTCAACATGTAGTTGATCCAACCCGCGTTCGCACCGTCGCGGACAAGAATCCGGTCGTGACCCCACTCGACCTTCGCCCAACACTCGTGGATCAGTTCTTCAAGGCTAGTGCCGTCGAAGTGCGAGGGCAATTCAATTGCGCAATGAATATGCCATCGGCCTGACCTACCACAGTCCCATGAACGTAAGGCGCCGGCGCGAACCTCGCCTTTTTCAAGCACGGGCAACACACGAAGGCTTTTGCGGTATCGACGAAATGCCGCTCCATAGACTGCTCGGTTGAGTAGGTTCATGAAGTGTCGAAAAGCTCGTCTGCACCGATAGTCGTCGGTCTTTACCCAACCGCCACTGTCGGGCTGACGAGCTTGCTTCAGGGTCAGGGTGACATCACAAAATGCACCCCAGCTGCTCGTATCGAAAAAGGTTGACTTGGCGGATTCAATAGGATCTGGCCTAACTTCCATCGAATAGTTATCCCGTGCATTCCTGCTATCCTCAAATTCAGAAACCGCTGGAGGAGGACCGAGCGGTGGCCATTGGACAACACAAGGTGGCCACTTCCGTCTCTTGCGCCGAAGAGGAACATTAGGGTAGTCGGCGGGCCGAGTCCGGCCTTGTCGCAGCGCCTGACAACTTGCAAAATTCAGTCAAGCACTTCGGATCCGAATTGACACCCGGGCTTCACCGGCGCCGACCTCGCCAATCTGGTCAACGAGGCCGCGCTCCGACAGGTTGCATCTGACCGATTTCACCAATGCGGTGGAACGCATCGTCGCCGGTTTGGAGAAGAAGAACCGGCTGCCGATCCCGAAGGAACGCGAGCTCATCGCCTGTTATGAGCTCGGCCATGCCATCGTCGCCATGGCGCTGCCCGGGCAGGACCCGGTTCACAAAATCTCGATTATTTCTCTCGTCATCGGCGCGCTCGGCAACACCATCCAGCGGCCGACCGAAAGATCGCTTCCTGATGACGGAGGAAGAGCTGGGACCGCATGGCGGTGCTGCTCGGCGGCCGCGCTGCCGAATACATCTTCTTCCACCACCTTTCGAGGGGCGCCGCTGACGATGGTGAAAAGCCACCGATACCGCGCGCAGCATGGTGCTGCGCTACGGCATGGATAAGAATCTCGGCCACGTCGCCTATGAGCGCGAGCGCCCGCCCATGCTCGGCGCGCCGATGCAGCCGAACCAGTATGGCACGAGAGTTCAGCGATGAGACCGAGCGGCTCATGGACCATGCAATCCGCGGCCTGATCGGCCGTGCCTTCGACCGTGCGACCGGAATCCTCAACACGCACCGCGCGGTGCACGAGAAAACCGCGCAAGTGCTGCTGCAGCAAGAGACGCTCGAGGAGGACGATATCGCGAAACTGCGCGCGCAGATCGTTTCCGCGGATAAGATCGAACCAACGCCGGAAAAGCCGGTCGCCGCGATCCCGCGCGAGCCGGTTGCCCCCAAATGAGAATTTCACTCTCGCGATCGGAAAACAATGACGAGTGACGCGCTCCCGCGACGAACGTAGACTTGAAATCCGCGATTGCGGCCTGCAACCCTCGTCATTCCTCCCCATTCACGACAGGGCTATGGATTTTGCCTCCCGAACGATCCTCGAACGGGACTTCCACTGCCTAGCTTTGATGCTTGCCGCCGTAGCTTTACTGGTGTCGAACTTCTTGGGGGTGGCGCCGATGACAAGTACGCCACAGTTCCGCGGAATGTCGTTTTTCCGACGCTTGCCGAACTCGTCGGGAAGCTTCCACTCCAAGTAATACCGGAGCATCTTTGGGTTCGGTTGGCGAACGGTCTCTACTACGGGGTATCCGTTCTTGTCCTTCAGGTAGGCGTTAGGACCTACACAATCGCACGACAAGAAAAGCGGGTCGTACTTGTAGACTACACCGCCCATTGCCATGTCGTACGCCGCATCGATGGGTATATCCTCGGCCTCCTCAATCGCCGATTGACAATGTTCGTGAAATCTCCGCGTTTCGCCGCGCCACTCGACGTCGTATCCGGCGTCACCGGCCGCGCTGCGCTTGCACGAATATGCAGGCGTTTTGGGGTGAATGCCTGCTTTGCGAGCTGCGACGGATAGGACGCGACATTCCGCGAGGATGTCGAGAAAAGGCAGCATCCAGGCAGGCGTGCGCTTACGGCCAACCTTGGAGATTTCTGCTGGCAGTTTTTGCTTCTTGAGGCGGCGAACGCCGCTGCGACCTCGTTTGCGACCCAACGCCTCCAGTGGGCTCGCCTCTGTTTGAGACCGCACGCTTTCACGCATGGCTGCCTTGTCGGGCGGCTGCTTTTGGGCAGGTGGTGCGGCTCCGACATTTGTTTCGCCTTCGACAGGCGCCAGTGCAGCGGCTTCTCGGTGAACATCACCGATGCGTCGCCAACTGCCTGTGTGTTCTTGCAACCAACGCGGCTGGTCAATAATCGACGTGCCGATGTACAAACATCGATCGCGGTGCGTGGCGAACAGAAGGTCGCCTAAGACCAGACTTGGATTAATCATAACCGGCACTCGGTCTATGTTTGCGTTCATCTGCACACAGCGCCAGGATCGCCCTTGGAGGCATAGGCACTCGGGCCGCCTGTTTCGTAACACGCGTCGATTTCGCTGCGCTTGAAGCGTCGCGCGTTGCGACCGAATAGGACGCTCTTCGGTGCGACGCCGCGCTTCACAAATTCGCTGAATTGTTGCTCGGAGTGGCCGGTGCACGCGGCGGAATCCTGCAAGGACAGCGATTCGGGCTGCACGATCGGCCGGTGGCGAATATCTGCTAGGAGTGCATCGACAGTCTTCGGTGCGCATTCGCGCGGCAAAGCTGCGGTCGGCGTTTTCTCGCCGGCGATGTGCTCGGTACGCATGACGGCTTACCTTCGACAGAGGCACGCCGACATTATGTGTATGTCGGCAGCCCTGGAACATTGAGTGTGAGACACGCGCCACCGACTCCGCGCTATGCGGGATCTCAGGGCGTTGATGTCTCGGTTTAGGACTTGCCGGAGCCCCATGGTCCGGTTGCGAGCCATCCCGCTATTCGCTGAGCTGAAGGACTTGGACCTTCGACCACACCCACCACACGGTGTGGCCAAGCATCACGCGGCTCAGCGCGTTAAGTCTGTCAGACACATAGGAATTTGACTGGCTCACCGCAAGATTGGTTCGAACTGGCCAAAACTGGAATCTCGATCGGCTGTGGGTTGATTTGAAGGCGCCTCGTCAACTCGGCGTCCGGATTGTCCCCGGCCCCCCCAGACGACCAACACCACTACGGTCTTGGCTGCCAAGCCGCTCCCGCCACGCGGCCCACCGGGCAATCCGCGGCTTACGTAGCAGCGAGGGAAAAATAAGCCATCAACCCATCAACGCCAACATCCAGAACGATGCGTGCGCCCCCCTTCCGGCAACGTCAATTTGTAACGCCCCTTGGCCTCGATTGGCCATGCGTCGAGCACCGTTGGCGTGGTGTCGGGCCTAGCCTATACTTAACAGGCTCGGGCGTCGGACCCGGATTAGCCACGCGAGTATAACTGACGATCAAATGACGACCAAAATGGGTACTGGGGGCAGCTCTAAGTACTTGAAAATGCGGGTGTAGCTCAATGGTAGAGCAGAAGCCTTCCAAGCTTATGACGAGGGTTCGATTCCCTTCACCCGCTCCAGTTGCCCCGCTGATCCTTTAATTCCCCTGCACGTGCTGCAAAAAATGCAGCACGTCGGCGTTGAACTGCGCGGGGTCCTGCAGGAACGAGAAATGGCTCACCTGCGGCTGGATCAATAGCCCGCTGCCCGGAATATTGTCGGCCATGAACAGCGTGTTGTCGCGCTTGATGGCTTCGTCGTGATCGGCGTCGACGATCCAGGTCGGGACCTTGATGGTGTGCAGGTCGGCCGCCGTCCAGTGTGGTTGGCTTTCCCACATTTTTTCGATCTGCTTGAGGAAGGCGTCGTATTCCTTCGGCGTCGGCGACAGCGTCTCGTATTCCTTGCGGGCGCGAGCGATGAAGGCGCTGAACACCGGATCATGCTCGACGTCTTTCACCGCGCTCGGGTCGGAGTTCGCCGCGAACGCGAACAGCCTGGTCAGCCGCTCGGGATGGCGGAGCGCAATGTCGAGGCCGATGATGGTGCCGTCGCTCCAGCCGACCAGCGCCGCCTTGTCGATTTTCAGATAGTTCATCAGCCCGACCACGTCGTCGGCCATCAAGTCATAGCCGTAGGGACGAGCATCGCGCGACGAGCGGCCGTGACCGCGGCTGTCCATGACGATGACGCGGTAATGTGGCGCGAGCGCGCGGACCAGAAGGCCCCAGTAATTGGCGTTGGCGAGGCCGCCGTGGACGAGGATGACCGGCGCGCCGTGGCCGTACTCGCCGTACCAGAGCTTGATGCCGTTGACCGGCGCGAGGCCGGTCTTGCCGCCAGCCGGCAAGGTCGGCGTCGGCGGCAATGTGAGCCACTGCGGTTCGGCGCGGGCTGTGGCGGTGACAGCGAACAGAAAAAGTGTGAACAGCAAAGCAAGGCGTCGCATCACGGCATCCTCACTCGTTTGGTCTATCGTGTTCCGTACGCCCGGTCCCCAGCGTCGCCGAGGCCGGGCACGATGAACGCATGCTCGTCGAGCGTCTCGTCGATCGCCGCGGTCCAGATCGTCACGTCGGGATGCATGCCGCGCATGTGCTCGATGCCGGGCGGTGCGCAGATCAGGGTCACCAGCCTGATGTCCTTGGCGCCGCGCTCCTTCAGGCGGTCTACGGCGGCCACCGCGGTGTTGCCGGTTGCGAGCACCGGCGCGACCACGATCGCCAGCCGCTCATTGAGGTCGGTCGGCGATTTGAAAAAGTATTCGACCGCCGCGAATGTTTCGGGCTCCCGGTAGAGTCCGATATGGGCGACACGTGCGGCCGGAACCAGGTCGAGCATGCCTTCCGCGAACGTGATGCCGGAGCGCAGGATCGGCGCGAATACCAGTTTTTTGCCGGCAAGGCGCGGCGCCATCATCTTGGCGAGCGGCGTCTCGATCTCGACGTTCTCAAGCGGCAGGTCGCGCGTGACCTCGTAACACAGCAGCATGCCGATTTCCTTGAGCAGCTCGCGGAATGATTTGGTCGAGCGGCTCTTGTCGCGGATCAGCGTGAGCTTGTGCTGCACCAGCGGGTGATCGACGATCTTGACGCCTTCCATGGCTGTGTTCTCCCCGGCGCGGATTGTTGCTTCAAAATACCGTGCCGTCACTGATGATTTTGAGGGGCGGTGAGCCATCGGCGCGGCGCGCGAACGCGAGTTCGCGGCCGGCCGCCCAGGTGCCGCCTTGTAGAATCTTTGCAAGCGGCAGGTCGGCCGCGCTGCGGTTTAGTCTGGTGCGCACGGCGAGGGCGAGACGATCGAGCAGCGCCACCGTGAGCGCGCGCCATTCGACCACGAGTGGCGCGCCGACCTCGTGGGAGCGTGCGGCGTCCGCCGGGTCCCGCGGCACCAGGACGCCGGTATCGATGAACAGCCCGCCATTGCGGTATTCGGCGAGCCCAGTCAGCCCGTCGATGTCGGTCACCTTGAGGCCCGCCTGCTGCAACGGCTCGATCAGCGAATAGGCGAGCCATTGCGACAGCTTGTGCAGCGGCACGAGCTCGCTGGTGGCGTCATCGGTCGTCATCGCCGGATGCCGCCAGCAGTCGCCGAGCGGCACGCCGCCAAGCGTCAGCCGCGACGGCCAGATCGGTCCGAATTGCAGCAGCAATTCGGACAGGATGAGCGACGCGGGGATCGCGCCGCTGCCGGCTTTGGCGGCGAGATGATCGAAAAAGCCGCCCGGGCGCGGGCCGTCTTCGCGAGCGAATATCTCCGGGCGCGACAGCGCGAGTTTGCCGAGTGCGCGCAACAGCGCGGCACGGCCTTCGAGCCCGATCAACGTATTGCCGGGGCCGATCTGAAAACCTTTGGCAAGCGTTGCGGTGTCAATTCGCGCCAAGGCAGCGGCGTCAGCGCGCAACGGATTCTTGTTCGATTCGCAAGAAAATACGCCATGCACGAACATGTCGAGACTCGCAAGCGCAAGCCCCTCTGAACGGCCGATGCTGTCCCCCGTGGCGCCATCGCGATAGCGCCACTGCGGGCCAGCGCCGGCATCAAGCAAAACGCTGACAATCGCGAGGTCAAAGGCCGCGCGCGCTCGCGCACGTCGGTCAGTCAGGCGCTGAGTAAGGATTTCGGCGCGGTCGCCACCATTCACAACAAAATGCCGCCAGCGCGAATGAAACGGCACGTCGAGTGTTGGATAATTCTTCCGCGTCGTGGCGGCGACGAGGTCCGCTGCTCGGTCGAACGCGGCGAGATCGATGCGGAAATGCGGCAGCCTGTCGTCGAGGCCGAGCGCCAGCATGCGCTTTGCCCGCGTGCGCACGGCCGCGGCGTTCAAAAGCGAAAGCGCGGCGGCCGTATCGTCACTCATCACTGTGCCGAGACAAAAAGCGACGCTCAGTATTTGTCGAGCGCGCGCCCGGTTGTGTCGCCCGCGTCGGACGCTTGCGGCACCGGCGTGAAATAGCCGGCGGCCTTCTTGGCTTCCATTTCGACATGCGCGTCGGCCGGCACCAGTTCGTCCGGCAGCGCCACGCGCTCGACCACCTCGACGCCCTGGCCGACCAGCGCGTCATATTTCATGTCGCTCATGGACACGAAGCGGTCGATACGACGAAGCCCGAGCCAATGAATGGCGTCGGGCATCAGCTGCTGGAAGCGCGCATCCTGCACGCCGGCGACACATTCGGTGCGCTCGAAATAGGCGCTCGCCAGGTCGCCGCCTTCCTGGCGCTTGCGCGCGTTGTAGACCAGGAACTTGGTGACCTCGCCGAGCGCGCGGCCTTCCTTGCGGTTATAGACGATGACGCCGATGCCGCCCTCCTGGGCGCCGCGCGCGCATTCCTCGATGCCGTGAATGAGGTAGGGGCGGCAGGTGCAGATGTCGGAGCCGAACACGTCGGAGCCGTTGCACTCGTCGTGCACCCGGCAGGTGATCTTGGTCGACGGATCGGCAAGCTTGGCCACGTCGCCGAACAGATAAATCGTGGCGCCGCCGATCGGCGGCAGAAACACATGCATGTCGGGGCGTGTGACCAGTTCAGGAAACATGCCGGCGGTCTGCTCGAACAGGGTGCGCCGCAGGACCGTTTCGGCGCAGCCGAAGCGTTCGGCGATGCCGGGCAGATACCAGACCGGATCGATCGCGACCTTGGAAACCGCGATGCTGCCGTTCTCGTGCACGAGATCGCCGTCGGCCTTGAGCCGTCCTGCCGCCAGCGCCGCCTGCATCTCGTGCAGGTCGAGGCGGGCCTTGGTGACGGCGATGGTTGGGCGGATGTCAACGCCCTCGGCGATCTCGGTCTTGAACGCCTGCGCGGCGAGATGGCCCCACGGATCGAGCGAGACGATCTTGCCCGGCTCGCTCCATTGCGCGAATGGGCCGATGCTCACCGCGGGATCGGTGTTGGTGAGGTCCGGCCGGCGGATCGGGTCAAGCGCTCCCGAGGACACCGCGAGCGCGCGATAGAGCGCATACGAGCCGCCGTGGCTGCCGATGGCGTTACGGTCGCCGGGCCGTGACACCGTGCCGATGATGGGGCCGCGTTCTCGCGCCGTCGGCGCGCCCCAGCAAATCGGGAAGCGCGGCTTGCTGCCTGGCTCCGGATGCGAGGTGATCCGAATGTGATCGGTCCGGTTCGGGCGATTCATAATCTCGAAATCCAAAACGCCATCGGCCCGCCGGTGGTGGCGGGCCAGATGGTCAAATCTCGTTAGCTTCTTCGGGGCGCCGCCGAGGGCTGCCCGCCCCAGCTATATAGCAGTTCCGGGCTCTCGGCGCAATGAAGCCCCCGGCGGGCAGTTCCGATTTATTGCTTGCTCCACTTGGTCCCATCGGACCAGTCGATCGACTTGTCCGGCCGCACGATGCCGAACGAGTTGAAGGTGCCGCCCGCGCTGATCGTGCTGGCGCTGGTCATCTTGGCGTCGGCGATAGCGCCGTCGGCGCCCTTGATCTGGAGATCGTTGCCGGACTGGGTAATCGAGGGCGAGGCGCCAGGCCAGTTGCAGGGATCGGGGTTGGGTTTGCATTGCCAGGTGCCGGCAACCGAACTCTGCGCGTTTGGGGGCTCCGCCGCGCTCGGTTTCATGGCGCCCTGTGCGAGCGCGCTGGCGGTCATCGCGAGGCCGCACAGTACGGCCAGCCCGGCGCAGGGCACTATTCTTGACGCCGGTTTTTGTTTGAGCATTCGTTTCCTCCGTTGACGTTCCATGATGTGCCCCCGGGTCGTGCTTTGCGGCAGCCGTGCGCTTCTCAGAGCGCGTAGAGACCGCGCAGAGTGTTCGGCTTGTCGTGCGGCGTCCAAGTAATGTTGCTGATCTTCCACGCGCCCTTGATCTTGACCAGATCGAGCACGACCGTGCTGTTGCTGCCCGCGTTGGTGAATTTGACGGTCGCGCTCGCCTTGCCGGCGCCGGCGTCGCTGATCGCGATGTCGAACGCGGCGATCTCCCAATCCTGGGCATCGACGAATGGATCGAAATCGAGCGTGCCGACTTCCTTGCGGCGCGCGGCTGCCCGGCGGTCCTTGATCATCGCTGCCGCAAGCTTCGGCTCGAAATAGCGGCGGATGGCGGCATCGTCGTCGAGTGGGCGGCCCTTGGCGTCCTTGCCCTTGTAGGCGCCGTAGATCGCGCTGATGAAGTCGCGCGCCGATGCGTCGGCGGCGAGCGCCGGGGCGGCGAGGGCCACCAAGGCGGCGCCAAGAACAAGCTCGCGTCTTGTCGGCATTTGAACCCGACCCTTTATATCTGCGGCTAAACGGCTGCGGTTATATGAAGCCAAGGCCCGCGGAAGACAATGCGGCCAATCGGGTGGGCGCTGCGCTCAACCACGGACTTGCGCCGCCGCACGATGTTGGGGCATGACAAAGCCCGCCGTGAAGGAGTGTAGCTCAACTGGCTAGAGCACCGGTCTCCAAAACCGGGGGTTGGGGGTTCGAGTCCCTCCACTCCTGCCATTGCGGAAAATAATCAAGTTACTTCAATGGCTTACAGAGTCATTCTTTGCCGGTGAGGCCACAACAAATGTGCTGCCGCACATCCATCTTGCTTTGAACGCGACTGAATTGGTGTGCGGCATCTCGCGGTCACCCAATGTTCCAACATTACAATTGGGTATGACGCTTGGTTCTCAGGCCACCCGACGCGCCGACGTTATTTTGCGGCGCAATTATGGATACCCGGACGCCCCCTTATTCTCTCGCATTCCAACCACTCCGCTTCCCATTTATTGTATTCATCTGCGCTCGCTGGCAACTGGAGCAGCTGGCGTTCGTTGTCAGCATTGAGGAAGATCACCACAAAATAGGTGCGCGCAATCATCGCTGGTGTCCGGGGCGTAATGACCTTTTGTCCCTGACGGGGCGTTGCGAAGAATACTCCAAGTTGCTCGCCACTTTTTGCAAGGCCGCTTACGACGTCCAAAACTTCTACTCGCGCAAAGAAAAGATACTTCGGGATAAAAGATGACGGGCTCCCTGATTCATCACGTCGCACGAGGTAAACCGGTGCACCATTCGACAGGCGGACCTTCGCGACGATCACGTTGTGAGCCTGCGACGGCAAATTTGCGAGATCGTTTTGGGTCGGCGGCGCATCCAGGAAATACTTCATCGCATATGGCGAGTTTGCGGCCGCTTGCGCCTGTGCGTACCCGGCGCTCATTATGACGCAAGCCGCTGCCAGTATCGTAAAAATGGCCTTCATGTGTGCACCGAAACCTCGAAAGACTGTCGAACTAAGGCATGTGGTGTCGGCGGGGGGCTGGCGCCGCGCTATTTTGCCGGCAGAACGGACGGCCTGCGGCCGCCTCGCAATACGGAAGAACTCGTCATTGCGGCGACATAAGCCCGGATCGGGCGGCGGCCGAGGATGAAATGAGCGGCCTATCCCTTTGATTTATTGTCGGTCCTTCCGACCCTCAGGACCTATGCTCTTGACCGCAGCGGGTTGCGGCTGTACATACCCGCCATCGCCAGCGGCCCGGAAACGGACTTCCGCGGCGAACGTATTTCCCAAACAGGAACCGTGGCTATCGGTCTCGTCCTTAAACTTGGGCGGGAAATGCCTATTTGGTGCGAGCAATGGCGAAAATCAGTCCGTTCAAGTTTCTGCAGGAAGTGCGCGCCGAGGCGCAGAAAGTCACGTGGCCGACCCGCAAGGAAACCACGGTGACCACCATCATGGTGTTCGTCATGGTGACTGTCGCCTCGATCTTCTTCCTGCTCGCGGATCAGGTCATGCGCATCGCCGTGAGTTTTGTGCTCGGCATTAATTCCTGATTGGGCTGAATTGAAAGAATTCATGGTCTCGACAGATTTGGACATCGTGACATGACGAGCCGTTGGTACGCCGTACACGCCTATTCGAATTTCGAGCGCAAGGTCGCTGAATTGATCCGCGAACAAGCAAAGCAGCGCGGGCTGGAGCCTTTGTTCGAAGAAATCATGGTGCCGATTGAAAAGGTCGTCGAGGTCCGCCGCGGGCGCAAAGTCGAGGGCGAGCGCAAGCTCTTGCCCGGCTATGTGCTGGTGAAGATGCAGATGACCGACGACGCCTATCACCTGATCAAGAACACGCCGAAGGTGACGGGCTTCCTCGGCTCCGAAAACAAGCCGATGCCGCTGCCCGACGCCGAGGCGCAATCGCTCATCCGGCAAATGGAGGAGGGCGCGGTACGAGGCCCCATCAATTCGGTCAAATTCGAGGTCGGCGAGCAGGTGCGCGTTTCCGATGGGCCGTTTGCGTCGTTCAACGGCACGGTGGAAGAGGTCGACCAGGATCGTTCGCGGCTCAAGGTCGCGGTTTCGATCTTCGGCCGCGCCACACCGGTGGAACTGGAATTCGCGCAGGTGGAAAAGGTCTAGAGTTCTTCCTCTCCTCATCTGCGAGGAGAGGCGTCTAAGCCGTGGGAGGCAAGCGCGGTTTGCCAGCCGCCGTAAGCCGCACCACTAACAGGAGTGTAGAATGGCAAAAAAGATTACTGGCTACGTCAAACTGCAGGTGCCGGCGGGAGCGGCAAATCCGTCGCCGCCTATCGGCCCGGCGCTCGGCCAGCGCGGCCTCAACATCATGGAATTCTGCAAGGCGTTCAACGCGCAGACGCAGAAACTTGAGAAGGGCACGCCGATCCCCGTTACCATCACAGTCTATGCCGACCGCTCGTTCACTTTCGAGATGCGTCAGCCGCCGGTTTCGCACTTTTTGAAGAAGGCGGCGAAGCTGGAGAGCGGCTCGAAGACGCCCGGCCGCGACGTGGCCGGCGCAGTGACCAAGGCGCAGGTGCGCGAGATCGCCGAGCAGAAGATGAAGGATCTGAACTGCGACACGATCGACGCGGCGATGCGCATGATCGAAGGATCGGCGCGGTCCATGGGGCTGGAGGTGAAGGCATGAGCACGCTTGGCAAACGGACCACAGCAGCGCGCGAAGGCGTCGACCGCGAGAAGCTCTATCCGCTCTCGGACGCGGTGAAGATGGTCAAGGATCGCGCCAAGGCCAAATTCGATGAGACCATTGAAGTGGCGATGAATCTCGGCGTCGATCCGCGCCACGCCGATCAGATGGTGCGCGGTGTCGTCAACCTGCCGAACGGCTCCGGCCGCTCGGTCCGCGTCGCGGTGTTCGCACGCGGCGCCAAGGCCGACGAGGCCAAGGCCGCAGGCGCTGACGTGGTTGGCGCGGAGGACCTGGTTGAAAAAGTGCAGGGCGGCGCCATCGACTTCGATCGCGTCGTCGCCACGCCCGACTTGATGCCGCTGGTCGGCCGCCTCGGCAAGGTTTTGGGTCCGCGCGGACTCATGCCCAACCCCAAGGTCGGCACCGTGACCATGGACGTGACCACCGCGGTCAAGGGCGCCAAGGGCGGCTCGGTCGAATTCCGCGTTGAAAAGGCCGGTATCGTGCAGGCCGGCGTCGGCAAGGCGTCATTTTCGGCGGACAGCCTGGTGCAGAACATCATGGCGTTTGCCGATGCGGTGCAGAAGTCGCGGCCGGCCGGGGCCAAGGGCCAGTTCATCAACCGCGTGGCGATTTCCTCCACGATGGGCCCTGGCGTGAAGGTCGACCCGGCAAGCCTGTTTGCTGTCGCTTCAAGCTAAGTCGACCGCATAAGCCTGATTGACGGCGGTTCCATTCTTGCTGGAACCGCCGTCATCGCCACACGTCAAAGTTCCATTCTCCGCTCACTGCGACGGTGAGAGCTGAACAACAACGTCAGTTGGCTCCGGCGAATGCGGTACCAGGCTTTGCCGCTGGGTGCTGTCCCAATTCGCCAAATTCACAAGATTGCCGGCTTGGGACGAGCCATCCATCGGCTCGACGATGTTCAGTCCGCTGTTATCCAGAAAAAACGTGTGATCGCCGAACACGTCTCTGAGCTTCATGAACAGCGGGCCATCCTCCGGAACCGCTTGCGCATCGATTTGATTCAGCGTCCGGTCGACCAATTCTGAATTAAGCTTCATTGCACGCCTCCTGCCGCGGTGCACTCGCCGGACAACGCTTTCCGACCGACGGCAGGTAGGAAAGCATCGCGTGCTGTCAAGCGGCTGGAACTTTCAGCTGAAGCTAAGACGAACTGGCAATGCGCCCCGCATGCTTGGCCGCAGCCGGCGGCACGACCTGATGGAGGTATCCGGGATCGAATTCGCCGAGCGAGACTAGTTTCGGCCACGAGCGGATGAACAACCGACCGGCCCTGAAGTCCGCGGCCTTGGTCTGACGTAGCGCTTGCAGGTGACGATTGACGCTTACCAAAGACATGCCGAGCATCTCGCCGAGCTGGGTTTGAGTAAGTGGCAGCGGACAGCTGTTGGCTTCGGCGAGCCCGGAAAATTTTGCTCTCGTAAATTGCTCGCAAAAGAAATGCGCGATCCGCGCCGCGCCGTGCCGGCTCGCGTTGTTGGTGATGCTTTCCCGAAAGATCGCGGAATCAATCAGTGTTTCCCGCCAAACCGCAAAGCCTATTGTGGGCCTTTCCTTGAACATACGCATGAGCTGCTCATGCGCAATGGAGCAAACCAGGGCGCGCCCGATCGCGCACACCGAATGATCCATATGCTGCAGGAAAAGCCCCTGCGCATCCGGCCAATCGCCCGGATAGTGCAGTGTGAGGTACTGTCGGGCACCCGACCGTAACGTATGGTATCGGGCTATGACGCCTTCGAGCACAACCGCTGCGGCTTTAGGTTTGTCCCCTTGGCTGATGAACTCTTCACCGGCCGTGAGTTCGCGGATTTCGCAGCGCAGACGACGAATCGCGGCAATGTCGGCGCTCTCGATAGGAGAGTGAAATCTCAGCTTTCGCAAAAGGACGTCGCTTGGCGCCATTTTCCGACACCCCATTTGATCGTCATCAACGTGCCGGCTCCGGCTTTGGTTCATTATCAATTGACAAAAAGGTCACCGCATCAATTGATAAAAAGGTCAGCGCGGGACCCGGCTATAACGGGGGTAGTTGCAGAGGGTGTGTCATGCCGATCCGACCTTTTCTTGCCGGCCAGCCATTCGACCCGGAAGTCGTGGCCGTAATGTCGGCGGCGCTGGAGAGCGTGTGCAAGGCGCTGGGCCTTAATATCGTAGATGACCCGGTCACGCGCCTCGTCGCGCAAAAGATCATTGAACTCGCTCAGCGCGGCGTACGCGATGGGGCGATGTTGAGCGCGGCAGCGCTGAACGAATTCCAAAACGATTAACGCGCTCAGTTCTTCGCGGTTGCGCCGGGTCGATTGTCGTTTGACTTGTGCGGTCCTCCGTCACTATTGATACTCGTATCATCTTGCGGACCGCGAGCTTCGCGCCGAAAATCGGCAGAGCCGCGCTTTCGTCCGATCGGGAGGCATTCATGAGCAAGTCTCCGCTGACACTGCAAGTGCCGGCGCCGCCGGATCCGGTACCGGTGGTTCTGGACCCCGCAACAACGGCGTTGCTCATCTTCGACATCGTCGATCCGATCTGCGCGCGGCAGCCGAACTGCAAGGCGCACATGGTGCCGGCCATTGCTTCCCTGCTGGCACGCGCGCGGAAATCAGGTGTTACTGTCGGCTACGGGACGCGCGCGCCGACCATGTCGAAATGGCTGCCGGAAGTTCTGCCCGCGGCTGGTGACATCAAAATTGAAAGCCAGGCACAGGACCGGTTCTTTAAGACCGACCTCGACAACATGTTGAAGGCTAAAGGAATTACCACGCTCATTCTGGCGGGATGGAAAGTGAGCGGTTCGGTAACCTACACCTCGGTCGGCGCGACGCTGCGCGGCTATACGGTCGTCGTGCCGGTCGATGCGAGTATGGACGCGACGGATTTCGAAATCGCCGTCGGGCAATATCAAATCCTTCACCAGCACAGTGCGAACGCGGAAAACGAGCCTCTGAAAGCAGGGGCCTCGACGCTCAGCCGCACGGATTTGATCACGTTCAAATAGCAGAGCGATTTCGAGGTTGCTGCGCGGCGGCATGCCGCGCGTGTTCGGCAATCACATCACGATAACTCCGTCGCCGTGACATCGCGGGGCCGTCGAACGGCCGCGTTTGTCGATTCCTTCTCACGCGGCGCTTAGCGCCGAACGCAATGAAGGAGAAAGCTGAATTGACCGCCGTTACAAAATTTTGCGGGCCGCTCGCCCTGGCGATCGCCGCGTCCTGCCTGCTCTCGACCGCGGGGAGGGCTGTCGGCGATCCTGGCAAAATCACCGCCGCCGTCGATGGCGCCTTCAGGCCGCTGCTGGCGAAATACGGTGTTGCCGGGATTGCCGTGGCGGTGACGGTGGACAGCCAGGAGTATTTCTTCAATTACGGGGTTGCGTCAAAAGCGAACAACAAGCCGGTGACGAAGGACACGCTGTTCGAGATTGGCTCGGTCAGCAAGACCTTCACCGCAACGCTCGCCGGCTATGCGCAGACGCTCGGCAAGCTTTCGCTCGACGATCATCCCGGTAAATACATGCCGCAGTTGCGCGGCAGCGCCATCGACAAGGCAAGCCTCATCAATCTCGGCACCTTCACGGCGGGCGGCCTGCCGCTGCAAGTGCCTTCGTCCGTCACTAACGATGCCGCGATCGTGAGTTATCTTCGGCACTGGAAGCCATCGGCTGCCCCGGGCGTGCAGCGCCGATACTCCAATCCCAGCATCGGCCTGTTCGGCTATGTCACGGCGCTGGCGATGAAAGGCGATTTTGCCAGTCTCGTGGAATCCAAAATCTTTCCGAGCCTCGGCCTCTCACACAGCTACATCCATGTCCCCGCAGCCGCGATGGCCGACTACGCCTGGGGCTACAGCAAGGACGACAAACCGGTCCGGGTGGGTCCCGGCGTTTTCGACGTCGAGGCCTACGGCGTTAAAACGAACACCGCCGACATGATCCACTACGTCGAGGACAATATCCGGCCGGACAATCTTGCGCCGCCGATGCGGCGTGCCGTCGAGGGCACCCATGTCGGCTATTTTCGAACGGGCGACATGGTGCAAGGCCTCGGCTGGGAGCAATACGCCTATCCGGTCACGCTCGACCGCCTGCTGGCGGGCAATTCCGACGCCATGATCAACAAGCCACAGCCGGCGACCGCGCTGACGCCGCCCTTGCCCGCGTCGCGGCCGGCGCTGTTCAACAAGACCGGCTCGACCAACGGGTTTGGAAGCTATGCCATCTTCGTGCCCGAAAAGAGGATCGGCCTCGTTATGCTGGCGAACAAGAATTTTCCGATCGCGGCCCGCGTCGCGGCCGCCTATGCGGTTCTGGAGCAGCTTGCCGCGACCCCATGAGCGGCATTGTATGCGACTTTGCTTGGAACCAAATACGGGTTCCAACATTGGAACAAAGTTCGCGTTCCAATCTTCAGATTGACATCATGGGGAGGCGCGGTTGCTGCGGACCATCATTGTCGCCGCCATCTGCCTTGTCGCCGTTTGTACAGCATCGGCGCACGATAAAAACCTTCACTACATCACCTGCCAAATGGTCCGGGCCTATGTGGCCCAGGTAGGCGTAGCCCAGGCCAGGGCAATTGCCCTGGCTCACGGCATGACCGCATCGCAGGAGCAGCGCGCAAGGCGCTGTCTAGGCAGTTGATCCTCTCAGTCAGCGCATCACGCTGCTGCCTGCTTGCCCCATAGTGCTGCGGTGGCGATGCGCGCGCCCTCGGCAAGCGATTTCAGTTTTGCCCACATGATCGAGGGGTGGACACGCCGGGCGAACGGACTCTGCGCGAAGCCGCAATCGGTGCCGCCCATGACATTCTCGCGCCCGACGATCCTGGCGAGACGCACGATACGTTCGGCCACCAGTTCGGGATGCTCGACGATGTTAGTGGCGTGGGAAATCACGCCCGGGATCAGCACTTGGCCGGGCTTGAGCTTCACCCCTCCCCAGACGCGCCATTCGTGGGCGTGGCGCGGATTGGCGGCCTCGAACGAGTAGTGGCCGACGCGCACCTGTAGCAGGAGATCGATAATGTCTTTGAGCGGCACGTCGAAGGCGTGCGGGCCATTCCAACTGCCCCAGCAGATGTGATAGCGCGAGCGCTCTTGCGGGATGCCGGCGAGCGCGCGATTGAGCGCCGCGATGCGCAACTCCGCCCAACGCAGGTAATCCGCCTTGCTCATCGGCGGCACCATGCGCTCGTACATGTAGGGCAGGAATGCGTCGTCGACCTGCACATGGAGGCCGGCGTCGACGATGGCCTGATATTCTTCGTGCAACGCGTCGGCGAGCGCCATCAGGTAGGTTTCTTCGTCCTTGTAGTACTCGACCTTGGCGCCGGGCAGGGCGCTTGCAGGCGCGACCACCGGCAGAAAGCCCGCGAGCGCCGGGTATTTGCCGTGTGCCTTGGCGACACCAGCCTTCAGGTTCGCAATGTCGCGTGTGACCTGTTGCTTGGAATACTTGATCGGGCCGTTGACGACGACGCGATTGCCAAGCCGCTTGGCAAGCCCGGTGGCAGCATCATATTCGGCGTAGAACTCGGCAAAGGCCTGGTGATCGCGGCCACCCCCCATCGACGCCATTGGGTCAGCCATCTCTTCGGCGGTAGCGGTGCGTATGGAAATGCCGGACAGCCGTTTGAAGATGTAGAACGCCCAGTTGACACCTTTGGCGAATTCGCCGTCGCTGACGATATCGATGCCGACGTCCGCCTGCTGGCGCACGACCTCGGCGACGGATTCGGTGAGGCAGGTTTCAAAAGCTGCTTCGTCGTAAGGCTTGCCGTCTTCGATAGCGCGCCAGAATTCGATCAGCTTCGGCGGCCGAATGAGGCTGCCCACATGGGTGGTGAGGATGCGATCGGCGTTCTGCGGCATGGTGGGGCCTCCCTCAGTTTCGTACTTTGATCACGATGGTATGACGGAGTGGAGCCTTCGGCAAAGCGCGGGAGCGGAGCGATGCAGACGAAAGAATTGGTAGAGATGAATGGGGCATGTCACTGCGGGACCGTGAGATTCCGGGTGAAGCTGACGGATGGCTTTAACAACGTCAGGCGCTGCACCTGCTCCTATTGCCGGATGCGGGGTGGAGTCGTCGTCTCGGCGAATGTCGGCGATCTCGTGTTTGAGACGGGTGAAGACGCGCTGACGCTTTATCAATTCAACACGCGCGTTGCGCAGCACTATTTCTGCTCCAAGTGCGGCATCTATACCCACCACCGGCGCCGCTCAAATCCGGGCCAGCTCAGCATCAGCGTCGCGTGCCTGGAAGGCGTCAGCCCGTTCGATTTCGACGACATCCCGGTCATCGATGGCGTCAACCACCCCACGGATCAGGGCGCGACACCAGGGACGGGTTATCGAATTGCCGGCCACCTGCGTTATGTTCGCGGCGATGCCACTTCGCCCTGAAATGCAATCAATGCGGTATGCGGCCTTTGGCGGCGTTGGCCCTCGCCTTGTAAGCGATCCGCCCGCTCTGGTCGGTCGGCAGATGCTCGCGCAGATGCGCTTTCAGCCGTTCCACCTCCGCAGCTGACATCTTGCGGATGTGCTGCACTGTCGGGTTGGCGAGCGCTGTCTGTGCCAGCCAGAACTCATCGAAATTCGCGTACGAGACCTTGATCTCGATCGTGCGCGCCGCGACCTCGTCAAGCGCCGCATCGGCAAAATATCCCTTCAAATTCTCCAGCTGCGAGTTGGTATGGCCGGGCATCGGCGGCACCTGGTAGCCCATGGCTTCGACCGCCGCGCGTAACGGCTGGGGAGGAGATCCGTTGCCGAGGAAATCCCACACGTAAGTGCCAATGGTCCCTCCGGGCTTCACCACGCGCTTCATTTCCGCAACCGCTTTCGGCGCATCGGGGACGAAACTCATGACAAGGGCCATCGCGGCGGCGTCGAATGTGCGATCGGCAAATGGCAGCGATTGCGCATCGGAAAGGCGGAAGTCGACCTGCTTGTTGGCGAGCTTGGTGCGCGCGTAGCCGATCTGATCCTCGGCGGGATCGACGGCGCTGGCCGAGCGAGCTTTACAGCGTTCGAGCAAGAGCTCCGTAAAGACGCCAGTGCCGCAGCCGACGTCAAGCCAACTCAGCCCAGGAGGCAATGCCAACCAGTCCAGGAACACCTCGCCCGCGGCCCGGCTCCAGCGGCCCATAAGCCGGTCGTACGCGGCCCCGTCGTTGAAGTAGCTTCGTTTGTCATCCATGCCCCTTACCGGCCTCCATCCGCTGACGCTACGCCGCCCGGTTTTGGCCGGGGGCAGGGCCCGGCCCAGAAATATGGTCCGAGACTTCACATACTACTTGGCAACCGAGCGCTTAGCCGCTAAATACTGGCCATGGGCGTGCCGGCCCGGTTTGTCGGCACGCTTTTGTGCGCTTCTCAAAAACCTATAGGTGATCCCTTTCTTAGACCGGTCCAACGTGGATTATCTAGGAGGTGGGGGAACTTGGCGGTATTTGGGGCGCGTCCTGTCCAAGACTGCAGGCGCCGGCAACGGCTTAAGTCGCAAGAACCTGCATAGACGGGTGTAGACCGGGACCTCCTCCATTCTTCCCGCGCCGGGACGAATGGTGGAGGCCTTCGGTTCTAACCTCGACGGCCCGGCATGGCCCGCAAAGGCTGCGCCGGTGGGCAGGGTACCTGGCGGCGTGACCGCCAACCGGAGAGAGAACTTGGATCGCACGGAAAAAAGCGAACTCGTCGGCACCCTTGGCGAGATCTTCAAATCCACCACGGTCGTCGTCGTCGCCCATTATGCGGGCCTGACGGTCGCCCAGATGCAGACTCTGCGACGGCAGATGAAGCAGGCGGGCGCGAGCGTGAAGGTGGCGAAGAACCGCTTGGCCAAGATCGCTCTGGAAGGCTCTGACGTCGCCTCGATTGCGCCGCTGCTCAAGGGGCCGGCCCTGATCGCCTACTCGGGCGATCCGGTCGCGGCGCCCAAGGTGGCGGTCGATTTCGCCAAGGCGAACGAGCGTTTCATCATCCTTGGTGGCGCAATGGGCACGACCGCGCTCGACCCCAACGGGGTCAAGGCGCTGGCCGCGCTGCCGTCGCTCGATGAACTGCGCGCGAAGATCGTCGGCCTGATCCAGGCGCCGGCGACCAAGATCGCTCAGATCGTCAACGCGCCGGCCGCCAAGGTCGCTCGCGTGGTCCAGGCGTATGCCTCGAAAAGCGGGGAAGACGCGGCGGCGTGAACGCGCTCCCGCATTGCAACGGTTAGAACTGAAGGACGAGACTCATGGCTGATCTACAGAAAATCGTAAGCGACCTTTCCAGCCTCACGGTGCTGGAGGCGTCAGAACTGGCGAAGCTCCTCGAGGAAAAATGGGGCGTATCGGCTGCCGCCGCGGTTGCGGTTGCCGCTGGTCCTGCCGGGGGCGCTGCCGCGCCGGCTGCCGAGGAGAAGACCGAGTTCACGGTCGTGCTGGCGGCTGCCGGCGACAAAAAGATCGAGGTTATTAAGGAAGTGCGCGCCATCACCGGCCTGGGCCTGAAGGAGGCCAAGGACCTGGTCGAAGGCGCGCCGAAGCCGGTCAAGGAAGGCGTCAACAAAGACGACGCTGGCAAGATCAAGGCGCAGCTTGAAAAGGTCGGCGCCAAGGTTGAGCTCAAGTAAGCAATGCTTACTTAAGAGGAATTCCGGGCGGGCGCAGCAAGGCCCGGAATTCCTGCAGGTTTGAGGCGCGGGCGGTCCGGCTTCGGGCCGTCCGTGAGTAAGTAGGCGAGCGGCGTGGTCTGGTCTGCAGCCGGATCACCAAAATGTGAGAATCAGGCGTCCGACGCCTGTCCCGACGGTCGCGATGGATTGCGGCCTTCTGGAGAGTCGTCTTGGTCGCTTCGACGTCCCGGACCCGGACAGGGTTGGGGCGCGATGGTTTGAGCCGGCGGGGTTCAAATGTCGCGGTTCGATTGAGCGAGAGGACATGATGGCGCAGACGTTTATCGGTCGGAAGCGCGTACGGAAGTTTTTCGGAAAAATCGAGGAAGTCGCGGAGATGCCGAACCTCATTGAGGTTCAGAAGGCGTCCTACGACCAATTCCTCCTGGTGAAGGAGCCGGAAGGCGGACGGCCCAACGAGGGCCTCCAGGCCGTCTTCAAATCGGTGTTCCCGATCTCCGATTTCTCGTCGACCTCGATGCTCGAGTTCGTGAAATACGAATTCGAGGCGCCGAAATATGACGTCGACGAGTGCCGCCAGCGCGGCATGACTTACGCGGCGCCGCTCAAGGTCACGCTGCGCCTGATCGTATTCGATATCGACGAGGAGACCGGCGCCAAGTCGGTCAAGGACATCAAAGAGCAGGATGTCTACATGGGCGACATTCCGCTCATGACCAACAACGGCACGTTCGTCGTTAACGGCACCGAGCGCGTCATCGTCTCGCAGATGCATCGTTCACCCGGCGTGTTCTTCGACCATGACAAGGGCAAGACCCATTCGTCGGGCAAGCTCCTGTTTGCCGCCCGTATTATTCCGTATCGCGGGTCCTGGCTCGACATCGAGTTCGACGCCAAGGACATCGTCCATGCGCGCATCGACCGCCGCCGCAAAATCCCGGTGACGTCGCTGCTCTATGCGCTCGGCTTGAGCGGCGAGGATATCCTCAACACCTTCTACAAGCAGGTGGCCTACAAGCGCACCAAGGACGGCTGGCGCGTGCCGTTCGACGCCACCCGGTTGCGCGGGTACAAGGCGATCAACGATCTGGTCGATGCCGACACCGGCAAGGTCGTGCTCGAAGCCGGCAAGAAACTCACCGTGCGTCAGGCGCGGCAGCTGGCCGAGAAGGGCCTCAAGGCGCTGCGGCTATCGGATGAGGAACTCTACGGCCAGTATCTCGCCGAAGACATGGTCAATCCAAAGACCGGCGAGATCTATGCCGAGGCCGGCGAAGAGATCACCGAGAAGAATCTGAAGCTGCTCAACGAGCAGGGCTATAAGGAGCTGCCGCTCCTCAATATCGATCATGTCAACGTCGGCGCCTACATCCGCAACACGCTGGCAATCGACAAGAACATGACGCGCGAGGACGCGTTGTTCGACGTCTATCGCGTCATGCGTCCCGGCGAGCCGCCGACGATCGACACGGCGTCGACGATGTTCAACTCACTGTTCTTCGACCCGGAGCGTTACGACCTGTCCGCGGTCGGCCGGGTGAAGATGAACATGCGGCTTGATCTCGACGCGCCCGACACGATGCGTGTGCTCCGCAAAGAGGACGTCATCTCGGTGATCCGCACCCTGGTCGACCTGCGCGACGGCAAGGGCGAAATCGACGACATCGACCATCTCGGCAATCGCCGGGTGCGCTCGGTCGGCGAACTGATGGAAAACCAGTATCGCATCGGCCTGCTGCGCATGGAGCGCGCCATCAAGGAGCGCATGTCTTCGGTCGATATCGACACGGTGATGCCGCAGGATCTGATCAACGCCAAGCCGGCGGCGGCAGCGGTGCGCGAGTTCTTCGGCTCGTCGCAGCTCTCGCAATTCATGGATCAGACCAATCCGCTGTCGGAAATCACCCACAAGCGCCGCCTCTCGGCACTTGGTCCGGGCGGTCTCACGCGCGAGCGCGCCGGCTTCGAGGTGCGCGACGTGCACCCGACCCATTACGGCCGCATCTGCCCGATCGAGACGCCGGAAGGGCCGAATATCGGACTGATCAATTCGCTCGCCACCTACGCGCGGGTGAACAAATACGGCTTCGTCGAGACGCCGTACCGCAAGGTGAAGGATGGCCGCGTCACCGACGAGGTGATCTATCTGTCGGCCATGGAAGAGGGCCGCTACACGGTGGCCCAGGCAAATTCCGCCATCGACCCCAAGGGCCGTTTCACCGACGATCTCGTGGTCGTTCGCCACGCCGGCGACGTGCAGCTCATTCCGCCCGACAAGGTGGACTTCATGGACGTGTCGCCGAAGCAGCTCGTTTCGGTGGCTGCGGCGCTCATTCCGTTTCTTGAGAATGACGACGCCAACCGCGCGCTCATGGGCTCCAACATGCAGCGTCAGGCGGTGCCACTGGTGCGTGCCGAGGCGCCATTTGTCGGCACCGGCATGGAAGGCGTGGTCGCCCGCGACTTCGGCGCCGCCATCGCGGCGCGCCGCACCGGCGTGGTCGATCAGGTCGACTCCACGCGTATCGTTATCCGCGCCACCGACGAGCCCGACCCGACCAAGCCGGGCGTCGACATCTATCGGCTGATGAAATTCCAGCGCTCCAACCAGAACACCTGCATCAACCAGCGGCCGCTGGTGAAAGTGGGCGATCAGGTCAAGAAGGGCGACATCATCGCCGACGGGCCGTCGACCGATCTCGGCGAACTCGCGCTCGGCCGTAATGTGCTGGTCGCGTTCATGCCGTGGAACGGCTACAATTTCGAAGACTCGATTCTGCTCTCCGAGCGGATCGTCAAGGACGACGTTTTCACTTCGATCCACATCGAGGAATTCGAAGTGATGGCGCGCGACACCAAACTCGGCCCGGAAGAAATCACTCGCGACATTCCGAACGTCTCGGAAGAGACGCTGAAGAATCTTGACGAGGCTGGCATCGTTTATATCGGCGCCGAGGTTCGCGCCGGCGACATCCTAGTCGGCAAGATTACACCGAAGGGCGAAAGCCCGATGACGCCGGAAGAGAAACTTCTGCGCGCCATCTTCGGCGAGAAGGCCTCCGACGTGCGCGACACGTCACTGCGGGTGCCGCCGGGTGTCCAAGGCACGGTCGTCGAAGTGCGGGTGTTCAATCGCCACGGCGTCGAGAAGGACGAGCGCGCGCTCGCCATCGAGCGTGAGGAGATCGAACGGCTCGCCAAGGACCGCGACGACGAGCAGGCGATCCTTGATCGCAACGTCTATGGCCGCCTTGCCGAACTGCTGGAGGGGCGTCAGGGTGTTGCCGGGCCGAAGGGCTTCAAGAAGGACACCAAGATCACGCGCGCGATCCTGGAAGAGTATCCGCGCTCGCAATGGTGGCTGTTTGCTTCGCCAAACGACAAGATCATGGCGGAGATCGAGGCCATCCGTAAGCAGTACGACGAGTTGAAGAAACGGCTGGAACAGCGCTTCCTCGACAAGGTCGAGAAGCTGCAGCGCGGCGACGAACTGCCCCCCGGCGTCATGAAGATGGTCAAGGTCTTCGTCGCGGTGAAGCGCAAAATCCAGCCCGGCGACAAGATGGCCGGCCGGCACGGCAATAAGGGCGTGGTGTCAAAGATCGTGCCGCTCGAGGACATGCCGTTCCTCGCCGACGGCACGCCGGTCGACATCGTGCTCAATCCGCTCGGCGTGCCGAGCCGCATGAATGTCGGCCAGATCCTCGAGACCCATCTGGGCTGGGCTTGCGCCGGCCTCGGCCTGAAAATTGGACATGCGGTCGATCTCTACAACAGCAAGCACGACCCCAAGCCGCTGAAAGAGTTGCTCCGAAAGGTCTACGGCGAGGAAGAGACCATCAAGTCGCTGGATGAGAAGGGTCTCATCGAACTCGGCTCCAATCTGCGCCACGGCGTGCCGATTTCGACGCCGGTGTTCGACGGCGCCAAGGAGGCGGACATCGAGCATATGCTCGATCTCGCCGGTCTCGACCATTCCGGGCAGGTCACCCTGTTCGACGGACGCACCGGCGAGGCGTTCGATCGTCAGGTGACGGTCGGGCACATCTACATGCTCAAGCTGCACCACCTCGTCGACGACAAGATCCACGCCCGCTCGATCGGTCCGTACAGCCTCGTCACTCAGCAGCCGTTGGGCGGCAAGGCGCAGTTCGGCGGTCAGCGGTTCGGCGAAATGGAGGTGTGGGCGCTCGAAGCGTATGGGGCTGCCTACACGCTGCAGGAGATGCTGACGGTGAAATCGGACGACGTCGCCGGCCGCACCAAGGTCTACGAATTGATCGTGCGCGGCGACGACGCGTTCGAGTCCGGTATTCCGGAATCGTTCAACGTGCTGGTCAAGGAGATGCGTTCGCTCGGATTGAACGTCGACCTGCACAACTCCAAGCAGCAGCGCAACGGCCCCGGCGAAGTCGCCGAGGCGGCGGAATAGCGTGTCATCGCTCGCGCGGGCGGGCGATCCTGTAACCCGCGCAGCGGCGGCGATTACTGGGTGCTCCGCCTTCGCGGCGCACGACAAGTGAAAAGAATGACGACAGCGGCCGATACGATCGGCAAGCGGAGAAGACGATGAACCAAGAGATCATGAATCTTTTCAGCCCGCAGGTGCCGGCTCAGGTCTTCGACCAGATCCGGATTTCGATCGCGAGCCCGGAAAAGATTCTGTCCTGGTCATACGGCGAGATTAAAAAGCCGGAGACCATCAATTACCGCACCTTCAAGCCCGAGCGCGATGGACTGTTCTGCGCCCGCATCTTCGGGCCGATCAAGGACTACGAGTGCCTGTGCGGCAAGTACAAGCGGATGAAGTATAAGGGCATCATCTGCGAGAAATGCTCGGTTGAGGTGACGCTGTCGCGTGTGCGGCGCGAGCGCATGGGCCACATCGAGCTGGCGGCCCCGGTCGCCCATATCTGGTTCTTGAAGTCGCTGCCGAGCCGCATCGGTCTTTTGCTCGACATGACGCTCAAGGATCTCGAGCGCATCCTGTATTTCGAGTACTACGTCGTCATCGAGCCGGGCACCACGACGCTGAAGGAAGGCCAGCTCCTGTCCGAAGACGAGTACGTCAAGGCGCAGGACCAGCTCGGCCCCGACACGTTCACGGCGATGATCGGCGCCGAAGCGATCCGCGAGATGCTCAAGGCGCTCGATCTGGAAAAAATGGCCACTGACCTCCGTCAGGAGATCGCGGAGTCGAAGTCGGAGCTTAAGCCGAAGAAGCTCGCCAAGCGGCTCAAGTTGATCGAGGCTTTCACCCAGTCCGGCAACAAACCGGAATGGATGATCCTGACCCATGTCCCGGTGATCCCGCCCGATCTGCGCCCGCTGGTGCCGCTCGACGGCGGCCGTTTTGCCACGTCCGATCTCAACGATCTGTACCGGCGCGTCATCAACCGTAACAACCGCTTGAAGCGGCTTATCGAGCTGCGTGCGCCCGATATCATCATCCGCAACGAGAAGCGGATGTTGCAGGAAGCCGTTGACGCCCTGTTCGACAACGGCCGCCGCGGCCGCGTCATCACCGGCGCCAACAAGCGGCCGCTCAAGTCGCTCGCCGACATGCTGAAAGGAAAGCAGGGCCGTTTCCGTCAGAACCTGCTCGGCAAGCGCGTCGACTATTCAGGGCGTTCGGTGATCGTCGTCGGTCCCGAACTGAAACTGCATCAGTGCGGTCTGCCGAAGAAAATGGCGCTCGAATTGTTCAAGCCGTTCATCTATTCGCGGCTCGACGCCAAGGGTCTGTCGACCACGGTGAAGCAGGCCAAGAAGCTGGTGGAGAAAGAAAAGCCGGAGGTCTGGGATATCCTGGACGAGGTGATCCGCGAGCATCCAGTGCTGCTTAACCGCGCACCGACGCTGCACCGCCTCGGCATCCAGGCGTTCGAGCCCGTGCTGATCGAGGGCAAGGCGATCCAGCTGCATCCGCTCGTCTGCGCGGCGTTCAACGCCGACTTCGACGGCGACCAGATGGCGGTACACGTGCCGCTGTCGCTGGAAGCACAGCTCGAAGCGCGCGTGCTGATGATGTCGACTAACAACATCCTGCACCCGGCGAACGGCGCGCCGATCATCGTGCCGTCGCAGGACATCGTGCTCGGCCTCTATTACCTCTCTATCGTGGTCGACAATGGCCCCGGCCAGTTCAAACTCGAACTGCACACGGAGGAGCAGCTCAAGCACGATCCGAAGAAGCGAAACATTGTGCAGGGCTATTTCCGCAACGTCAGCGAAGTCGAGCATGCGCTCGCGGAAAAGACCGTCGGCCTGCACAGCAAGATCAGATACTCCTGGCAGGGCGTTGACGAGAACGGCAAGACGTTCCGCAAGACGTATGAAACGACGCCGGGCCGTGTGCTCTTGGGCGAAGTGTTGCCCAAGCACGTCAAGGTTCCGTTCGACCTCGTCAACAAGCTGATGACGAAGCGCGAAATTTCGTCGATGATCGACACGGTCTATCGCCACTGCGGTCAGAAGGAGACGGTGATCTTCTGCGATCGCGTGATGGCGCTCGGCTTCTATCACGCGTTCAAGGCCGGCATCTCGTTCGGCAAGGACGACATGGTGGTGCCGCACTCCAAGCGAAAGATCGTCGAAGATACGCGCGAACAGGTCAAGGACTTCGAGCAGCAATACAACGACGGCGTCATCACCCAGGGCGAAAAATACAACAAGGTCGTCGATGCCTGGTCGAAATGCACCAAGCGCATCGCCGATGAGATGATGAAGGAGATCTCCGCGTCTCGTCCCGGCACCGGCAAAAACGCCGAGGCGCAGGTCAACTCGATCTACATGATGGCGCATTCCGGCGCTCGCGGTTCGAGCGAGCAGATGCGTCAGCTTGCCGGCATGCGCGGCCTGATGGCAAAGCCGTCGGGTGAAATCATCGAGAGCCCGATCATTTCCAACTTTAAGGAAGGGCTTTCGGTGCTCGAGTACTTCAACTCGACCCACGGCGCCCGCAAAGGCCTCGCCGACACAGCGCTAAAGACGGCCAACTCCGGCTATCTGACGCGGCGTCTGGTCGACGTGGCGCAGGACTGCATCATCACGACGGAAGACTGCGGCACCACGCAGGGCATCAAGGTACGCGCCATCATCGACGCCGGTACCGTCGTGGCCTCGCTGGCAAGCCGTATACTCGGCCGCACGACAGCTGAGGACGTGCGCTCGCCGTCTGGCAACGAAGTGCTGGTGCCGAATGGCACGCTGCTCGACGAGAAAGACATCGAGCGGGTGGTTAACGGCGGGGTCCAGGAGGTGCGCATCCGTTCGGTGCTCACGTGCGAAACCACGAGTGGCGTGTGCGCCTTGTGCTACGGGCGCGATCTCGCCCGCGGCACGCCGGTCAACATGGGCGAGGCAGTCGGCGTCATCGCCGCGCAGTCGATCGGCGAGCCGGGCACGCAGCTGACGATGCGGACGTTCCACATCGGCGGCGCCGCGCAACTCTCGGAGCAGTCATTCGTCGAGTTCGAACTTCGAGGGTACCGTCAAGATCAAGAACAAGAATGTCGTGCGCAACTCGGACGGCGGCGATATCGTCATGAGCCGCAATCTTGTGGTTGCGGTGGTCGATCCGGACGGCACCGAGCGCGCAACGCACCGCATCCCGTATGGTGCCCGGCTCCGGGTCGAGGACAATGCTCACATCGCCCGCGGCCAGCGCATCGCCGAATGGGATCCGTACACCCGGCCGATCCTTACAGAACTCGAGGGCTTCATCGGCTTCGAAGATCTGATCGAGGGTCAGTCGATGTCGGAGACGCTCGACGAGACCACCGGCATCGCCAAGCGTTCGGTGATCGATTGGCGGACCGGCTCGGGCCGCGGCCAGCAGGATCTTCGGCCGGCGCTGGCGATCAAAGGCAAGGACGGCAAAATCCTCAAGCTCGCGCGCGGCGGCGACGCCCGCTACATCCTTGCCGTCGACGCCATCATCTCGGTCGATCCGGACGGCCATGTGAAGGCGGGCGACGTCATCGCCCGCATCCCGACCGAAAGCGCCAAGACGCGCGACATCACCGGCGGTCTGCCGCGTGTTGCTGAGCTGTTCGAAGCGCGGCGGCCCAAGGAGTCGGCGGTCATCGCCGAAATCTCCGGCACGGTGCGTTTCGGGCGCGACTACAAGAACAAGCGGCGTATCGCCATCGAGCCTGCCAACAAGGACGAGGAGACAAGAGAGTATCTCGTCGCCAAGGGCAAGCACATCCATCTCCAGGATGGCGACGTGATCGAGAAGGGCGACTACATCGTCGACGGCAACCCGGCGCCGCACGACATCCTGGCGATCAAGGGCGTCGAGGAGCTCGCGGGCTACCTCGTCAACGAGATCCAGGACGTCTATCGGCTGCAGGGCGTTGCGATCAACGACAAGCACATCGAAGTGATCGTGCGCCAAATGCTGCAGAAGGTGGAAATCGACGACTCCGGCGAGACCGAAATGATCCAGGGCGATCAGATCGACCGCATCGAGTTCGACGAGATCAACGCCCGGGCGGTGGAGGAAGGCAAGAAGCCGGCGGTGGCGCATCCTGTGCTGCTCGGCATCACCAAGGCCTCGCTGCAGACCCGCTCGTTCATCTCGGCAGCGTCGTTCCAGGAGACCACGCGCGTGCTGACCGAGGCCGCCGTCAACGGCAAGGCCGACACGCTCGACGGGCTCAAGGAAAACGTCATCGTTGGCCGGCTGATCCCGGCCGGCACCGGCGCGATGATGAACAAGGTGCGCGAGATCGCGATCAAGCGCGACGCGCTCATTTTGGCTGAGCGCGAGAAGGAGAAAGAGGCCGCGATCAAGGCGGAGGCTTCCGCCGAGCCCGCGGCCTTGCCGGCTGCGGAGTAGCCGGTCGGCTCCAAATAGGATTGAAGGGCCGCCGCGTTGGCGGCCCTTTTTGTAGCCCGCATGAGCGAAGCGATATGCGGGATCGCCGCGCCCGGATATCGCTTCGCTCATCCGGGTTACAAGCAAAGATAATGACCCAAATAAAAATCCTCAGTGGCGGCGCCATGCAGGGCCTGATGGCTGAGGCGGTGCCGTTGTTCGAGCGCCGCGGCGGCTGCAAGGTCGCGGTCGAAATCGGCCTGACTTCGGCGTTAAGAAAGGCGATCGCGGACGGTGCGGTCTTCGACATCGCCTTGTTGCCGCGAGCCGATATCGATGCGCTGGTTGCGCTTGGCCGCATCGCCGGCGGCGGCGTCGCCGATATCGCCCGCTCGGCGATCGGGGTTGCGGTACGCGCCGGTGCGCCGAAGCCCGACATCGCGACCGTCGACGCTTTCAAGCGCGCCGTATTGCAGGCGTCGTCCGTGACCTACAGCGACGGGCCGAGCGGGCTCTACATCGCTGGCCTCATGGACCGGCTGGGACTGGCCGAAGCGATAAAGTCCAAGACCAGATTGACCACCGGACCCGTCGCCGAGCTCTTGGCCCGGGGGGAGGCCGAACTCGGCTTGCAGCAGATCGTGGCGATCCTGCCCGTTAAGGGCGCCGACCTGGTTGGTCCGCTGCCGGGTGAACTACAGAACATCATCGTTTACGCCGCCGGAATCTCGGCTGCTGCCCAGCAAAGCACTGTAGCAGGTGATTTGATCAGGTTTTTGGCGACCCCGGAGGTAGTGCGTATCATTCACGCCAAGGGCCTGGAGCCGGGCTGAGGGCAGACCCCCAGAACGCTGCAGATGTGCTTGCGCCATCGCACCTTTTCGGCCGGATTGTCTTGACTTCGCCGCACTGCGCCGATACATACGCCGCACTTTACGGCAGGCGGTGAGCTTCGCCCGTCGGAACGGCCTGCCTGGTCCCCTTTAAGTCCTTGAAAGTCATTGCTTTCTCGGGTGGGACTCGGCCTGACGCCTCGACACAAGCAGGCTCAAACGCTGCCTCTGACTTAAGACGAAGTCAGATCTTGGAGCACGACCGCGGTTGCCGCCGCGGTCCTCTGCGACGGCCAAGCGCCCCTCCGCAACGGGAAGCGGGATGGCGCGATTTGGCTTTGCGTGAAGGATTCAAGCCTCGGCGCGAGCCCTGGCGCAGCAACGGGGCGCGGGCCTCGTTTTGGAAGCGAGAACGGACGGATGCCGACGGTCAACCAGCTCATTCGCAAGCCGCGCGTGGTGCAGCATGCGAAAAAGAAAGTGCCGGCCTTGCAGCAGTCGCCGCAGAAGCGCGGCGTCTGCACGCGCGTCTACACGACGACGCCGAAGAAACCGAATTCGGCGCTGCGCAAGGTCGCCAAGGTGCGTCTCACGAACGGCTTCGAGGTTATCGGCTACATCCCCGGCGAGGGCCATAATCTGCAAGAGCACTCGGTGGTGATGATCCGCGGCGGCCGCGTGAAGGACCTTCCGGGCGTGCGCTATCACATTCTGCGCGGCGTACTCGACACCCAGGGCGTCAAGAACCGCAAGCAGCGCAGGTCGAAATACGGAGCCAAGAGGCCGAAATAGTCGGCCTCTTTGCGTTCACAGGAACGAGAGACGAAGGAAAGAACGAGATGTCCCGCCGCCACAGGGCAGACAAGCGCGATATCCTCCCGGACCCGAAGTTCGGGAATATCGTCGTCAGCAAGTTCATGAACTCGGTGATGCATGCCGGCAAGAAGTCGGTGGCGGAGAATATCGTCTACGGCGCACTCGACATCATCGAGGGCAAGACCCGTGGCAATCCGATCAACGTTTTTCAGCAGGCCCTCGACAACGTCATGCCGACGATTGAGGTGCGCTCCCGCCGCGTCGGCGGCGCCACCTATCAGGTGCCCGTTGAGGTGCGGACCTCGCGGCGCCAGGCGCTAGGCATTCGCTGGATCATTTCCGCGGCGCGCGACCGCAACGAGAAGACGATGACCGAGCGGCTGTCCGCGGAGTTGCTCGACGCGTCCAACAACAGGGGGAACGCCGTGAAGAAGCGCGAGGACACGCACCGGATGGCCGAAGCCAATCGTGCGTTCTCGCACTATCGCTGGTGAACCTGGCGACAGCGAAGGAAACTTACCCCCATGCCCCGCAGCCACCCCATCGAAGACTATCGCAACTTCGGCATCATGGCGCACATCGATGCCGGCAAGACGACGACGACCGAGCGCGTGCTCTATTACACCGGCAAGAGCCATAAGATTGGTGAGGTGCATGAAGGCGCCGCCACCATGGATTGGATGGAGCAGGAGCAGGAGCGCGGCATCACCATCACGTCGGCCGCCACGACCGCATTCTGGAATGGCAAGCGCCTGAACATCATCGATACGCCCGGGCACGTCGATTTCACCATCGAGGTGGAACGGTCGCTGCGCGTGCTCGACGGCGCCGTCTGCGTGCTCGATTCCAACCAGGGCGTGGAACCGCAGACCGAGACGGTGTGGCGTCAAGGCGACCGCTACGACGTGCCGCGCATCGTATTCTGCAACAAGATGGACAAGATCGGCGCGGACTTTTTCCAGTGCCTGAAGGATATCGTTGATCGGCTTGGCGCAAAGCCGGTGGCCGTCCAGTTGCCGATCGGTGCGGAGAACCAGTTCAAAGGCATCATCGATCTGGTCCGCATGGTCGGCGTGGTGTGGGACGAGGAGACGCTCGGCGCCAAGTATCAGGACGTCGAGATTCCGGCGGATATGGTCGACCAGGCCAAGGAATATCGCGAGAAGCTGATCGAGGCGGCCGTCGAACTCGATGACGACGCCATGACCGCCTACCTTGAAGGCAAGGAGCCGGACGAGGCTACGCTGAAGCGCCTCATCCGTAAGGCCACGATCGCCGGCACGTTCTTTCCGGTGCTGTGCGGCTCGGCGTTCAAGAACAAGGGCGTGCAGCCGCTGCTCGACGCCGTGGTTGATTACCTGCCGTCGCCGATCGATGTGCCGGCGGTGAAGGGCGTCGATCTCAAAGGCAACGAGGTCGAGCGCAAGGCGTCCGACGCCGAGCCGATGTCGCTCCTGGCGTTCAAGATCATGGACGATCCGTTCGTCGGCACCATCACCTTCTGCCGCATCTATTCGGGCAAGCTCGAAAGCTCGACCGGCGTGATGAACTCGACCAAGGACCGCAAAGAGCGCGTCGGCCGCATGCTGCTGATGCACGCCAACAATCGCGAGGACATTAAGGAAGCCTATGCGGGCGACATAGTCGCGCTGGCAGGCCTCAAGGAAGTGCGCACCGGCGACACGCTGTGCGATCCGCAGAATGCCGTGATCCTGGAAAAGATGGAATTTCCCGATCCGGTCATCGAAATCGCGATTGAGCCGAAGTCGAAGGCCGATCAAGAGAAGCTCGGCGTCGCTTTGGCCAAGCTCGTGGCCGAAGACCCTTCGTTCCGCGTCACGACCGATCAGGAGTCCGGCCAGACCATCATCAAGGGCATGGGTGAACTCCACCTCGACATCAAGGTCGATATTCTCAAGCGTACCTATAAGGTGGACGCCAATATCGGCGCGCCGCAGGTGGCCTATCGCGAGAAGATCACCCGGCAGGCGACGATCGACTACACCCACAAGAAGCAGACCGGAGGCCACGGCCAGTTCGCCCGCATCAAAATTGTCGCCGAGCCGGGCGAGCCCGGCAGCGGCTTCGTGTTCGAGAACGAGATCGTCGGCGGCTCGGTGCCGAGGGAATTCTTCCCGGCGGTTGAAAAAGGCCTCGAGGGGCAATTGAGCACTGGCGCGATCGTTGGCTTTCCGGTGGTCGATCTCAAGGTCAGCCTGGTTGACGGCGCCTCTCACGACGTCGATTCGTCCGCGATGGCGTTCGAGATCGCGGCGCGCGCCGCGATGCGCGAGGCGCTGCAGAAAGGCGGCTCGGTGCTGCTCGAGCCGATCATGAAGGTCGAAGTGGTGACGCCGGAAGACTACACCGGCTCGGTCATCGGCGATCTGAACTCGCGGCGCGGCCAGATTCAGGGCCAGGACATGCGCGGTAACGCCAACGTCATCTCGGCGATGGTGCCGCTCGCCAACATGTTCTCTTATGTCAACAACCTGCGCTCCATGAGTCAGGGGCGCGCTACATTCACCATGCAGTTCGATCACTACGCCGAAGTGCCAAAAGGCGTGGCAGACGAGGTTCAGGCGAAGCTCGCCTGACGATCATTCACACGAGTTTCGAACCGGTTTGAGTTAGAGCGGAACGGAGAGCCCCATGGCCAAGGAAAAATTCAATCGCAACAAGCCGCATTGCAACATCGGCACGATCGGCCACGTCGATCACGGCAAGACGTCGCTGACGGCGGCGATCACCAAAGTCCTGGCGGAGAAGGGTCAGGCCCAGTACACGGCTTACGACCAGATCGACAAGGCGCCGGAAGAGAAGGCGCGCGGCATCACCATCGCCACCGCGCACGTCGAGTACGAGACTGACAAGCGGCACTACGCGCACGTCGACTGCCCCGGGCACGCCGACTACGTGAAGAACATGATCACCGGCGCGGCCCAGATGGACGGCGCCATCCTGGTGGTGAGCGCGGCCGACGGTCCGATGCCGCAGACCCGTGAGCACATCCTGCTCGCCCGTCAGGTCGGCGTGCCGGCGCTGGTCGTGTTCCTCAACAAGGTCGACATGGTCGACGACCCGGAACTCCTCGAGCTCGTCGAGCTCGAAGTTCGCGAACTGCTGTCGAAGTACAATTTCCCCGGCGACAAGATCCCGGTGATCAAGGGCTCGGCGCTGATGGCGCTCGAAGACAAGGATGCGAAGCTCGGCAAGGAAGCGATCTTCGAGCTCATGAAGGCGGTCGACGAGTATATTCCGCAACCGGAGCGTCCGAAGGATCAGCCGTTCCTGATGCCGGTCGAAGACGTGTTCTCGATTTCTGGCCGCGGCACGGTGTGCACCGGCCGTATCGAGCGCGGCGTCATCAAAGTCGGCGAGGAAGTCGAGATTGTCGGCATCAAGCCGACCACTAAGACCACGGTCACCGGCGTCGAGATGTTCCGCAAGCTGCTCGATCAGGGCGAGGCCGGCGACAACGTTGGCTGCCTGCTGCGCGGCACGAAACGCGAAGAGGTGGAGCGCGGCCAGGTCCTTTGCAAGCCGGGTTCGGTGAAGCCGCACACCAAGTTCAAGGCCGAGGCCTACATCCTCACCAAGGAAGAAGGCGGACGCCACACGCCGTTCTTCACCAACTATCGGCCGCAGTTTTATTTCCGTACGACGGACGTGACCGGCGTGGTGACGTTGCCTGAAGGCACCGAGATGGTGATGCCCGGCGACAACATCGCCATGGAAGTGACGCTGATCGTGCCGATCGCCATGGAAGAGAAGCTACGCTTCGCCATCCGCGAGGGTGGCCGTACCGTCGGCGCCGGCGTGGTGGCGAGCATCGTTGAATAGGCGAATAGCGAGGTCGCGAATAGCGAATAGGAAAACGTCCACTCGCTATTCGCTAGTCGCCATTCGCGGGGAAAACCAATGAACGGCCAGAATATAAGAATCCGGCTCAAGGCGTTCGACCACCGCATCCTCGATGCGTCGACGCGCGAGATCGTTAATACGGCCAAGCGAACCGGTGCGCAGGTGCGCGGGCCCATTCCGCTGCCGACCAAGATCGAGAAATTCACGGTGAACCGCTCGCCGCACGTCGACAAGAAGAGCCGCGAGCAATTCGAAATGCGCACGCACAAGCGTCTGCTCGACATTGTTGACCCGACGCCCCAGACCGTGGATGCGCTGATGAAGCTCGATCTTGCCGCCGGCGTCGACGTCGAGATCAAGCTGTAAGAGCGCAAAAAAGGATTTCGAACATGCGTTCCGGGGTGCTCGCGCAGAAAGTGGGAATGACGCGGCTGTTCACCGAATCCGGTGAACACGTGCCGGTGACGGTGCTTCGTCTCGGCAATTGCCAGGTCGTCGCTCACCGGACCAAAGAGAAAAACGGCTACGTGGCGCTGCAGCTCGGCTCCGGCGTGCGCAAGCCGCAACGCGCCAATCGCGCCGATCGCGGCCATTTCGCCATTGCCAAGGTCGAGCCCAAGCGCAAGCTTGCCGAGTTCCGCGTCGATGACGACGGGATCATTCCGATCGGCGCCGAGATCACAGCGGATCATTTCGTTGTCGGTCAGTTTGTCGATGTCACCGGCACTTCGACGGGTAAGGGCTGGGCCGGCGCGATGAAGCGCTGGAATTTCGCAGGCCTGCGCGCCAGCCATGGCGTGTCGATCTCGCACCGTTCAATCGGCGGCACTGGCGGCCGCCAAGATCCGGGCAAGACCTTCAAGAACAAGAAAATGTCTGGTCATCTGGGTGTCGAGCGAGTGACCACGCTCAATCTCAAAGTGGTCCAGACCGATGTCGATCGCGGTCTCATCCTGGTCGAAGGCGCGGTTCCCGGTGTCAAAGGCGGCTGGATCACGGTGCGCGACGCCGTGAAGAAGAAACTGCCGGACGGTGTGCCAATGCCCGGCAAATTCAAGCTCGCCGACAATGCGGCTGAGGCGCCTGTCTCGGTCGGCGGACAGGGCGGAGGGAGTGCGTGACATGGAAATGAAGGTCACCACGCTCGACGGCGGCGAAGCCGGATCCGTCACGCTCTCGGACGCGATCTTCGGGCTCGATCCGCGCACCGACATCATTCATCGCTGTGTTGTTTGGCAGCTGGCCAAGCGCCGCGCCGGCACCCATGCGGTCAAGAACCGCGCCGATATCGCCCGCACCGGCAAGAAGATGTACCGGCAGAAGGGCACCGGCTCGGCGCGCCACGGTTCGGCGCGCGTTAATTTGTTCCGCGGCGGTGGTCGCTCGTTCGGCCCGCAGGTCCGCAGCCACGAGATCGGCCTGCCGAAAAAGGTCCGGGCGCTTGCGCTCAAGCACGCGCTCTCCGCCAAGGCGAAAGATGATGGCATCATCGTCATTGAGACGCTCGCGGTGAAGGACGGCAAGACCAAGGAGCTGCGATCGAGCTTCGCCAAGCTCGGTCTCGGCAATGCGCTGTTCATCGACGGCGCGGAGGTCGCGGCCAACGTGCTGGCGGCGGCGCGCAACATTCCGAATATCGACGTTCTGCCGGTCGCCGGCATCAACGTTTACGATGTCATGCGGCGGCATAAGCTGGTGCTTACCCGCGCCGCGGTCGATGCGCTGGAGGCGCGCTTCAAATGACCACGAGCGATCCGCGCCATTACGACGTCATTCTGTCGCCGGTCATCACCGAGAAGGCGACCAACGCGTCCGAGCACAACAAGGTGATCTTCAAGGTCGCCATGGACGCAACCAAGCCGCAGATCAAGGAAGCGGTGGAGCGGCTGTTCGACGTTAAGGTCAAGAGCGTCAACACGCTGCGCCGTCGCGGCAAGTGGAAGATTTTCAAGGGCCGGGTCGGGCGTACGTCCGACACCAAGCGCGCGGTCGTGACCCTGCAAGAGGGCCAGACGATCGACGTGACGACGGGGCTGTAAGGGAGCGGCGCGATGGCACTGAAATCCTACAATCCGGTCACGGCGGGCCAGCGGCAGCTGGTGCTTGTCGATCGCTCGGGGCTCTACAAGGGCCAGCCGGTCAAGGCGCTGACCGAGGGCAAGAATTCGACTGGCGGCCGCAATAACTCCGGCTCGATCACCAGCCGCTATCGCGGCGGCGGTCACAAGAAGGCGTATCGCATCATCGACTTCAAGCGGCGCAAGTTCGACGCGCCCGCCAAGGTTGAGCGGATCGAATACGATCCGAACCGCACCAGCTTCATCGCGCTGATCAAATACGAAGACGGCATGTTGAATTACATCCTGGCGCCGCAGCGGCTGGCGGCCGGTGATACCGTGGTGTCGGGCGAATATGTCGACGTCAAACCCGGCAATGCCATGCCGGTCGCCAACATCCCGGTCGGCACGATTGTTCACAACATCGAGCTGAAGATCGGAAAGGGCGGCCAGATCGCCCGTTCGGCCGGCGCCTATGCGCAGATCGTCGGCCGCGACGGCGAGTATGTGATCCTGCGCCTGAATTCAGGTGAGCAGCGCATGGTGCATGGCCGCTGCATCGCCACGGTTGGCGCGGTGTCGAATCCGGACAATATGAACGTCTCGATCGGCAAGGCGGGCCGTAACCGCTGGCTGGGCTGGCGCGGCCATGTCCGCGGCGAGACCATGAATCCGGTCGATCATCCGCTCGGCGGCCGCACGCGCGGCGGACGCCATCCGGTGACGCCCTGGGGCAAGCCGACCAAGGGTATGAAAACTCGCAAGAACAAAAGCACGAGTAAATTCATCATGCTGAGCCGCCACGCGCGGAAGAAGAAGAAATAGGAGCGACGGCGATGGCGCGTTCGGTTTGGAAGGGCCCGTTTTTCGACGGCTATCTGATGAAGAAGGTCGACGCTGTGCGTGCGTCGGGCCGTCACGAGATGATCCGCATCTGGTCGCGGCGTTCGACAATTCTGCCGCAGTTCGTCGGGCTGACGTTCGGCGTCTACAATGGCCAGAAGCACATTCCGGTGATTGTCACCGAGGAGATGGTCGGCCACAAGTTCGGGGAATTTTCGCCGACGCGCTCGTTCTACGGACACTCATCCGATCGCAAGGCGAAGCGCTCGAGTGGAGCGCCGTCCGGCGGCGGCGCTTCGGCGGCTTCGGCACCTGCGGCCGGCGGCGGATCGTGAGGCGGGGAGAAGGATCATGAGCAAGAAGGGCCGTGAGCGTTCGCTTGCCGACAACGAGGCCAAGGCCGTGTCGCGCATGCTGCGGGTGAGCCCGCAGAAGCTAAATCTGTTGGCGCAGCTAATTCGCGGCAAGAAGGTTTCGGCTGCGCTCGCCGATCTGCAATTCTCACGCAAGCGCATCGCCCACGACGTGAAAAAGTGCCTGGAGTCGGCGATCGCCAACGCCGAGAACAATCACGACCTCGATGTCGACGATCTCGTCGTTGTGCAGGCCCATGTCGGCAAGGCGCTGGTGATCAAGCGGCATGCGCCGCGCGCGCGCGGCCGAGTGGGCGCGATTTTCAAGCCGTTCGCCAACCTCACCATCGTGGTGCGTGAGGTTGAGGCGCCGGCGAATTAAGGGACGCGGTTAGGAGAGGACCATGGGTCAGAAAGTCAATCCGGTCGGGCTTCGCCTCGGCATCAACCGCACCTGGGATTCGCGCTGGTATGCGGGCAAGACGAGCTACGGCTCGCTGCTGCACGAGGACATGGAGATCCGCAAGGTTCTGATGGCTGAGCTCAAGCAGGCCGCCGTCGCCAAGATCGTGATCGAGCGTCCGCACAAGAAGTGCCGTGTGACCATCCATTCGGCGCGTCCCGGTGTCGTGATCGGCAAGAAGGGCGCGGACATCGAAAAATTACGACGCAAGGTCGCCGATCTCACCGACAGCGATGTGGTGATCAACATCGTTGAGATCCGCAAGCCCGAGCTCGACGCTCAGCTTGTCGCCGAGTCGATTGCCCAGCAGCTCGAGCGGCGCGTCGCATTCCGCCGCGCCATGAAGCGCGCGGTGCAATCGGCGATCAGACTTGGGGCCGGCGGCATCCGCATCAATTGCTCGGGCAGGCTCGGCGGTGCCGAAATTGCGCGCATGGAGTGGTATCGCGAGGGCCGCGTGCCGCTGCACACGCTGCGCGCCGACGTCGATTACGGCGTTGCCACGGCGTTCACGACCTACGGCACTTGCGGCGTGAAAGTCTGGATCTTCAAGGGTGAGATCATGGAGCACGACCCCATGGCCCAGGACAAGAAGATGGCCGAGGGCGAGGCCGGCCGACCGCGGCGCGACGCGGCGTGAGCGAGTACGGACAGAACAGGTAACACAAGGCGTACGCCATGCTGCAACCGATGCGCACCAAATTCCGCAAGGCCCATAAGGGCCGAATCAAGGGCCTGGCCACCAGCGCGGCCGAGCTCGCGTTCGGCCAGTTCGGGCTCAAGGCGATGGAGCCTGATCGCGTCACCGCCCGGCAGATCGAAGCCGCTCGCCGCGCGCTCACCCGCCACATGAAGCGCGCCGGTCGCGTCTGGATACGCTTGTTTCCCGACGTGCCGGTGTCGAAGAAGCCGCTCGAGGTACGCATGGGCTCGGGCAAGGGCGCGCCGGAATTATGGGTCGCCCGGGTCAAGCCCGGTCGCATCATGTTCGAAGTCGACGGCGTCCCGGTGCAGGTCGCCAAGGAAGCGCTGGCGCTCGCCGCCGCCAAACTCCCGATCAAAACCCGCTTCGTCGAGCGGATCAGCGAGTAGACGTGTCATGAAAGCGGCCGACATTAAAACGATGACGATCGATCAGATCGACGATGAAGTGCTCAAGCTGAAGAAAGAGCAGTTCAATCTGCGTTTCCAGCGCGCCACCGGGCAGTTGGAGAACACCGCCCGCGTGCGTGAAGTGCGGCGCGACATCGCGCGCCTGAAGACGGTCGCCCAGCAAAAGCGCCAAGGCTCGGCGAAGCCCGCCGCGGCCAGGAGTTGAAAGGTTTTTACGGATGCCCAAGCGGACCCTGCAAGGCGTCGTCGTCGGCGACAAACAGAGCAAGACTTTGGTGGTGCGCGTCGAACGCCGCTACACCCATCCCTTGTTCAAGAAGACGGTGCGCCGGTCGAAGAAATACTACGCGCATGACGAGAACAACGAGTTCAAGGTCGGCGACATGGTGTGGATTGAAGAACACCGTCCCATCTCCAAGCTTAAACGCTGGGCGGTGGTGCGCGGCGAGAAGAAAAAGGCCTCCTGAGGGAGGCGTGGTGAAGACTGTTTGGGGTAGCCCATGATCCAGATGCAGAGCAATCTTGATGTGGCGGACAATTCCGGCGCGCGCCGCGTCATGTGCATCAAGGTGCTGGGTGGTTCGAAGCGCAAATACGCCACCATCGGCGACGTCATCGTCGTTTCGGTGAAGGAGGCGATTCCGCGCGGGCGCGTGAAGAAGGGCGACGTGATGAAGGCCGTTATCGTGCGCATCTCCAAGGACATCAAGCGCGCTGACGGCTCGATCATCCGCTTCGACCGCAACGCGGCGGTGCTGATCAATCCGCAGATGGAGCCGGTCGGCACACGCATCTTCGGCCCGGTGCCACGTGAACTGCGCGCCAAGAACCACATGAAGATCATTTCGCTTGCGCCCGAGGTGCTGTGATGGCGGCGAGACTAAAGAAAGGCGACAAGGTCGTCATTATTGCCGGACGCGACAAGGGTCGCACCGGCGAGATTATCGAGGTGCGCCGTGGTGAGGACCGCGCGCTGGTGCGCGGCGTCAACATCGTCAAGCGGCACCAGACGCAGACCGCGTCCCAGGAAGGCGGCATCATCTCCAAAGAGGCGCCGGTTCACCTGTCGAACATAGCGCTGGCCGATCCGAAAGACGGCAAGCCGACCCGCGTCGGCTTCAAGATCGTCGGTACCGGCGACGAGCGCAAAAAGGTCCGCGTCGCCAAGCGTTCGGGAGTTGAGATCGATGGCTGATACCGACGATAAGAAGGCCAACAAGGCCGACAAGCCGCAGCGTTCCGCGAAGGGCGAGCAGGCGGAAAAGCCGGCGCGTGCTGCCAGGCCGGCTAAAGGCGAGCAGGGCGCCAAGTCCAAGGGCGAGCCGGCCGAGAAAGGCGCGGACGGCAAGGGTAAGACGCCGCGTGAGCCCGAACAGCGCGTTCCGGCGCGGCTGCGGGTGCAGTTCGACCAGGCGATCCGCAAGAAGCTCGCCGAGCAGTTCGGCTACAAGAACGGAATGCAGATTCCGGTGCTCGACAAGATCGTCATCAACATGGGCATCGGGGAAGGCGTGGCCGACCGCAAGAAGGTGGACTCGGCGGCTGCTGACTTGGCGCTGATTTCCGGCCAAAAGGCCGTTGTCACGAAGGCGCGCAAGTCGATTGCGACCTACAAGCTGCGCGCCGGGCAGGCCATCGGCTGCAAGGTAACCTTGCGCAAGGCGCGCATGTACGAGTTTCTCGACCGCCTCATCAACATCGCGCTGCCCCGGGTGCGCGACTTCCGTGGCCTGTCGCCGAAGAGTTTCGACGGCCGCGGTAACTACACGCTCGGCATCAAGGAACACATCGTGTTCCCCGAAATCGACTACGACAAGGCGGCCGACATCTGGGGCATGGATATCACGGTCTGCACCACCGCGCGTAACGATGACGAAGCGCGCGCATTGTTGACGGCGTTCAATTTTCCGTTCCGGCAGTGAGACCCGAAGCGATCGGGTCTCAAACGCGGAACACCGAGGAGAACTAAATGGCGAAGAAAAGTGCCATCGAGAAGAACAACCGGCGTCGCCGGATGTCGAAGAAATATTCCGGCCGCCGCTCGCGGCTCAAGGCGATTGCGCAGGACAAGACCAAGCCGATCGAGGAGCGCTTTGCCGCGACGCTCAAGCTCGCCAAGCTGCCGCGCAATTCGTCGGCTACTCGCATTCGCAACCGCTGTGAAATAACGGGCCGTCCGCGCGGCTTTTACCGCAAGCACAAGCTGTCGCGCATCGCGCTGCGCGAGTTGGGCTCCAAGGGACTGATTCCCGGCCTGTTGAAGTCGAGCTGGTAAGGAGGCTCGCACGATGTCCATGAACGATCCGCTCGGCGATCTGTTGACGCGTATTCGCAACGCCCAGATGCGCAACAAGAGCAAGGTCTCCACTCCGAACTCTAGGCTGCGCGAGCGCGTGCTCGAAGTGCTCAAGAGCGAGGGTTACATCCGCGGTTACGCCGTAGTGGAAAAAGACGGCCGCTCGGAAATCGAGGTCGAGCTGAAATATTTCGACGGCGAGCCGGTGATCCGCGAAATCGAGCGCGTGTCGAAGCCGGGCCGCCGGGTGTATACCTCTGTGCGCAATCTGCCGCGCATCAATAACGGCCTCGGCGTCGCCATCGTATCCACGCCCAAGGGCGTTATGGCCGACCACGACGCTCGCGACGCCAATGTGGGCGGCGAAATCCTCTTTACGGTGTTCTGATGTCTCGTATCGGCAAAAAGCCCATTGCGGTCCCGTCTGGCGTCACCGCCAACGTTGAGGGCCAGACCGTGAAGGTGAAGGGCCCGAAGGGCGCTTTGCAGGTCGCGCTGCATGACGACGTTGCGGTCAAGCTCGATGGCGGCCAGATCAAGGTCGACCCGCGCTTCGAAACCAAGCGCGCTCGCTCCCAGTGGGGCACATCGCGTACGTTGGTCGCCAATCTGATTGCCGGCGTGACCAAGGGCTTCGAGGAGCGGCTCGAGATCAACGGTGTCGGCTATCGCGCCGCGGTGCAGGGCAAGAACCTGCAGATCGCGCTCGGCTACAGCCACGACATCCTTTATCCGATCCCCGAGGGCATCACGATCGCCACGCCGCGCCCGGTCGAAATTGTCATCACCGGCAGCGACCGTCAGAAAGTCGGACAGGTCGCCGCAGAAATTCGCGATTATCGTCCGCCGGAGCCCTATAAGGGCAAAGGCATCAAATATGCGGGCGAGCGGATCTTCCGCAAAGAAGGCAAGAAGAAGTAACGGAGCCGAACATGGCCACAGTTAAGGACAGGATGGTGCGGCGGCAGGGACGCGTGCGCGGCGCGCTGAGCCGGGCCGCGCATGGTCGCAAGCGGCTTTCGGTGTTCCGCTCATCCAAGCACATCTACGCGCAGGTCATCGACGACGAGGTCGGCGCGACAGTGGTCGCCGCTTCCTCTATCGAGAAGCCGAACCGCGGATCGCTGAAGACCGGAGCCAACATCGATGCCGCCAAGACGGTCGGCAAGCTTATTGCCGAGCGCGCCAAGGAAAAGGGCATCAAGGACGTGATCTTCGATCGTGGCGCCTATCTGTATCACGGCCGGATCAAGGCTCTGGCCGATGCCGCGCGTGAAGCCGGACTGAATTTCTGATCGCAGCACTGAAGGCGAAAACAAAATGGTAGAGCACAATGGCGCGTGAACCACGCGAACGGCGGCGAGACGAAGATCGCGACAGCGAATTCGTCGACAAGCTGGTCCACATCAACCGCGTTGCCAAGGTGGTCAAAGGCGGCCGGCGCTTCGGGTTTGCGGCGCTGGTGGTCGTCGGTGACCAGAAGGGCAGGGTTGGCTTCGGCCACGGCAAGGCGCGCGAGGTGCCGGAGGCTATCCGCAAGGCGACTGACGCCGCGAAGCGGGGGCTCACGCGCGTGCCGCTGCGCGAAGGACGAACACTGCATCACGACGTGTCCGGACGCCACGGCGCCGGCAAGGTTTATCTGCGCGCCGCCCCGCCCGGCACCGGCATCATCGCCGGCGGTCCGATGCGCGCCGTGTTCGAAACGCTCGGCATGCAGGACGTGGTGGCGAAATCACTCGGCACCTCTAACCCCTACAACGTGGTGCGCGCGACCTTCGATGCGCTGAAGCGGCAGGATTCACCGCGCTCGGTTGCCGCGCGCCGCAACGTCAAGGTTTCTGCATTGCAGGCGCGCCGCCGCGACGTCGACGCCGACCAGGCGGCAGCCGACTGAAATCTCTGGAGCAGGCGATGAGCGCGAGTAAATCGGGAAAGACCGTCAAAGTCCGGCAGACCGGAAGTCCGCTTCGCCGGCACCATGGCCAGCGCGAAACGCTGGTCGGCTTGCGGCTGAATAAGATCGGACGGGTTGCTGAACTGGTCGACACGCCGGCCACGCGCGGCATGATCGCCAAGGTCGCGCACCTCGTGGAGATCGTGAAGGACTAGCGTTGCCTGTCATTGTCCGGCGCGGGGCATGACAAGATAAGTGGATGTGGAGAAGACGATGAAACTGCACGAACTGGCAGGCCGTCCTGGCGCCCGCAAGGCGCGCAAGCGTATCGGCCGCGGCATCGGCTCGGGCAAGGGCAAGACCGGCGGCCGCGGCGGCAAGGGTCAGACCGCGCGTTCGGGCGTGCGCATCAAAGGCTTCGAAGGTGGCCAGATGCCGTTGCACCGGCGCCTGCCCAAGCGCGGCTTCAAGAACACCATGTTCGCCCGCAAACTGAATGAATTGAATCTCGGTCGCATCCAGGAAGCCATCGATGCCGGCCGGCTGGATGCGACGGCCAAGATCGACGCCGAGGCACTCGTCAAAGCGGGCATCCTGCGCCGCGCCAAGGACGGCGTGCGGCTCCTCGGCGACGGCGAACTCAAGGCCAAACTCACATTATCGGTATTCGGAGCGTCGAAATCGGCTGTGGCGGCGGTGGAGAAGGCCGGCGGCACGGTCGAAATTCTCGCCCCGAAGCGGGAAACGGAAGAAAAGGCTGCCTGACGCGGCGTTGTGCCCGGCACACGGGTATCTTGTGCCGGACATGCCTGATTTCTACCTGTCTGGCACAGGCGACGGTCACGGTGTGGCAGGGGGTTGGAGCAGAATATGGCATCTGCAGCAGAGCAACTTGCAGCCAATCTCAACTTCGGCGCGCTCGCCAAGGCCGAGGAGCTGAAGAAGCGCATTTGGTTCACGCTTGGCGCGCTCCTGGTCTACCGGCTCGGCACGTATATTCCGCTTCCCGGCATCGATCCCAACGCCTGGGACAAGATTTTCAATCAGCAGTCCGGCGGCATCCTGGGCATGTTCAACATGTTCGCCGGGGGCGGTATCCACCGCATGGCGATCTTCGCCCTCACGATCATGCCCTACATCTCGGCCTCGATCATCATCCAGCTGATGACAACCGTCTCGCCCACCCTCGAACAACTGAAGAAGGAGGGCGAGCAAGGCCGCAAGATGATCAACCAGTACACGCGCTACCTTACGGTGGTGCTGGCGGCGTTCCAGGCCTACGGCATCGCCATCGGGCTTGAAGGCGCGGGGACGGGATCCGTCGTCGCCGATCCCGGCTGGTTCTTCCGCATCTCCACGGTCATCACGCTTACCGGCGGCACGATGTTCCTGATGTGGCTCGGCGAGCAGATCACTCAGCGCGGCATTGGCAACGGCACCTCGCTCATCATCATGTCGGGCATCGTCGCGCAATTGCCGTCGGCGATCGCGGGCACCCTCGAACTCGGCCGGCAGGGCGCGCTGTCCACCGGATTGATCCTCATCGTGCTGGTGATGGTCATCGCGGTGATCACGTTCATCGTGTTCATGGAACGCGCCCAGCGTCGGCTGTTAATTCAATATCCCAAGCGCCAGGTCGGCAATCGCATGTTTGAGGGGCAGTCCTCGCACTTGCCGCTCAAGCTCAACACCTCCGGCGTGATCCCGCCGATCTTCGCGTCGTCGCTCTTGCTCTTGCCGACGACACTCGCGAGCTTCACCAGCACCCAGGGATCGACGGCGACCGGCTGGCTGACGGAGATCACCACGCTGTTGGCGCACGGGCGGCCGCTGTTTCTTGTGCTTTACGTCGCGCTGATCGTGTTTTTCGCCTTCTTCTACACGGCGATTATCTTCAACCCGACCGAGACCGCCGACAATCTGAAGAAGCATGGCGGCTTCATCCCCGGCATCCGACCTGGCGAACGCACCGCCGAGTATATCGACTATGTGCTGTCGCGGATCACCGTGATTGGCGCCGCCTATCTGGCCATCGTGTGTATGTTCCCCGAAATGCTCATCGCCTATGCGGCGGTGCCATTCTATTTTGGTGGCACCTCGCTCCTGATCGTGGTGAGCGTGACGATGGATACGGTGGCGCAGGTGCAGGGATACCTGCTGGCGCATCAATATGAAGGTTTGATCAAACGCTCAAAACTGCGGGGGCGCCGTAGATGAGATTAATACTGCTGGGCCCGCCGGGGGCTGGCAAAGGTACGCAAGCCCAGCGTCTCGTCGCCAAATACGGAATCGTTCAACTCTCCACCGGAGACATGCTGCGTGCCGCGGTGAACGCCGGCACGCCGATCGGCCGTCAGGTCGCCGACATCATGGCGCGTGGCGCGCTGTGCCCCGACGAGATTGTCGTCGATATTGTCGAGGCCCGTATCCAGGAGCCGGATGCCCGCAAGGGCTTCATCCTCGACGGCTTTCCGCGCACCGTCCCGCAGGCGGTCGCGCTCGACCGCATGCTGCGGAAGCATAAGGTTTCGCTCGACGCGGTGATCGAGTTGCGGGTCGACGAGGCCGCGCTTCTGCGCCGGATCGAAACCCGGATTGCCGAGATGAAGGCACGCGGCGAGGCGGTGCGCGATGATGACAATGCCGATGCGCTGCGGCGGCGGCTTATCGCGTTCCGCGAGCAAACTGCGCCGCTCATTGCTTATTACCAGCTGCAGGGCGTGCTGCGGACCGTCGACGGCATGGCGCCGATCCCGGACGTGACCGCGGCCATCGATACTGTCCTTTCATCCGAGCCGCAGAGCGCGAAGTCGGCCAAAAGTTCCAAGGCGTCCAAAGCGGCGCCGGCGCGTCGAACGAAGACGGCTGCGAAGGCCCGCCGGACCGCAAACGCGCGCCCGGCCGCCAAGGCTAAGCCGGCGCGAAAGCCCGCGTCGAGAATAGGAAAAAAGTCATCACGTAGTGCGGCAGGGCCGCGAAAAGCAGCCTCTGCGCGTAAGGCCACGGCTGCCAAACGCAAGGGAAAGGCCGGTGGCCGCCGCCGCTAGTCATGTTTATACACGAATTCGCTAGCCGAGGTTGACGAAAGCAAGAGGAATCCATTAATACCAACGGCGAATACCCAGTTGGAGATTGAGCAACGGTGCCGGGCCGGAAAGGCAGGCAAGCGTTGCCTTTTTACGTTTGTGGCCGTCTCAGGCGACAATGCAACCGTGGAACAGCGGCTTACCGCCATACCGGATGACCGGGCCGGTGCGGCGGGCGGCGGCCGCAGGGAGTAACTGAAGTGGCTCGTATCGCGGGCGTCAATATACCGACTAACAAGCGCGTTGTGATTGCGCTCCAGTACATCCATGGCATTGGCAACGCCAAGGCCAAGGAGATCATAGAGAAGGTCTCGATCCCCGAGTCGCGTCGGGTATCGCAGCTGACCGATCAAGAAGTGCTCCAGCTCCGTGAAGTTATCGACCGCGACTACGTCGTCGAAGGCGATCTGCGGCGCGAAGTGGCCATGAACATCAAGCGCTTGATGGATCTGGGCTGCTACCGGGGATTGCGGCACCGCCGCAGCCTGCCGGTGCGCGGACAGCGCACTCATACCAACGCACGCACCCGCAAGGGGCCGGCCAAGGCGATCGCTGGCAAGAAGAAATAGTGAAACGACCGGAACGAGTGATGGGACCGGAGCGAGAGCGGCCGGTCCTCATCCGCGAAAGGGTTCAGAATGGGTAAGGAAGCTACGCGCGTCCGCCGGCGCGAACGCAAGAACATCGCTTCGGGCGTCGCGCACGTCAACGCGTCGTTCAATAACACGATGATCACCATCACCGACGTGCAGGGCAACGCGATTGCCTGGTCTTCGGCGGGCACGATGGGCTTCAAAGGCTCGCGCAAGTCGACGCCCTATGCGGCGCAGGTCGCGGCCGAAGACGCCGCCAAGAAGGCGCAGGAACACGGCATGCGCACGCTCGAGGTTGAGGTCGCTGGCCCCGGCTCGGGCCGCGAGTCGGCCCTGCGTTCGCTGCAGGCCGCCGGCTTCACCATCACCTCGATCCGTGATGTGACGCCGATCCCGCATAACGGTTGCCGGCCGCGCAAGCGCCGGCGCGTATAAGGACATTCGGTTGATGGACCAAGTCGAACATCTGCCGCCGCAAGACCTTGGCCTCACGGAGCGGAGTGAAGCCCGCGACATGGTCGCGCCGCGCAAAGCGATGGGTGATAACGTGACGATCCAGAAGAACTGGCAGGAACTGATCAGGCCCAACAAGTTGCAGGTGAGCGCCGGCGGCGATTCGCGGCGGGTGGCCACCGTTGTGGCCGAACCGCTCGAACGCGGCTTCGGCGTTACGCTCGGCAACGCGTTGCGGCGTATTCTACTGTCATCGCTGCAAGGCGCGGCGGTGCAGTCGGTCCACATCGACGGCGTGTTGCACGAGTTCTCCTCGATCGCCGGCGTGCGCGAGGACGTGACCGACATCGTGCTCAATATCAAGGACATCGCCATCAAGATGCAGGGCGATGGCCCCAAGCGCATGGTGGTGAAGAAACAGGGCCCGGGCACGGTGACGGCGGCTGATATTCAGACTGTCGGCGACGTGGTCGTGCTCAATCCCGAACTCGTGCTGTGCACGCTCGACGAAGGCGCCGAAATCCGCATGGAGTTCACGGTCGCGACCGGCAAGGGCTACGTTCCGGCCGAGCGTAACCGGCCGGAAGATGCGCCGATCGGCTTGATCCCGGTCGACAGCCTGTATTCCCCGGTCCGCAAGGTGTCCTACAAGGTCGAAAACACGCGTGAAGGCCAGATCCTCGATTACGACAAGCTGACGCTGTCGATCGAGACCAACGGCGCCATCACTCCGGAGGACTCGCTCGCCTATGCGGCGCGTATCCTGCAGGATCAGCTCAACGTGTTCGTCAATTTCGAGGAGCCCAAGCGCGAGACCGCGCATGAGGCAATCCCCGATCTTGCCTTCAATCCGGCGTTCCTCAAAAAGGTCGACGAACTCGAATTGTCGGTGCGTTCGGCCAACTGTCTCAAGAACGATAACATCGTCTACATCGGCGATCTGGTGCAGAAGACCGAAGCCGAGATGCTGCGGACGCCGAACTTCGGCCGCAAGTCGCTCAACGAGATCAAGGAAGTGCTGGTCCAGATGGGCCTGCATCTCGGCATGGAAGTGCCCGGTTGGCCGCCGGAGAATATCGACGAACTCGCCAAGCGGTTCGAGGATCATTACTGAGAGGCGTCATGGCCGGGCTAACCCGGCCATCCACGTCTTGAGCCAGGAGTTGGGTAGGAACTGCCGCCATGAATCACGGGAAGACGCACCGCAAATTCAATCGTCACTCAGATCATCGGCGCGCGATGCTGGCCAATCTTGCCGCCTCGCTGATCAAGCACGAGCAGATCATGACCACGCTGCCCAAGGCCAAAGATCTGCGGCCGGTCGTGGAAAAGCTCGTGACGCTCGGTAAGCGCGGCGACTTGCACGCTCGCCGCCAGGCGATCTCGCAGATGCGCGACTTGGCCATGGTCAAGAAGCTGTTTGAGGTGATCGGGCCGCGCTACAAGGACCGCCAGGGCGGCTACCTGCGGGTGATGAAGGCCGGTTTCCGCTACGGCGATTCCGCCCCGATCGCGGTGATCGAGTTCGTCGACCGCGATATCGAGGCCAAGGGCAAGGATTCCGGGCCGGTCCAGGCTCGCGCGGCCGAGCCCGAGACGGCGGCGGCGTAACACAGGCACAATCCGGTTGCGAGGACGGCGTGCCGTCCTCGCCATGGGCCGCCACGGCGCTGCCGCGGCAAATCGGTGTGCGCGCCCTCGACTTTTTGTTTGGCAGTTCCAGCGTGCTGCAATACCTTCCGGCCGGAACCTGGGCCTGGGGGTAATAATGAAATCGCTTGCAACGCTGGTTACACTCGCTTGCCTCATCGGCAGCGCGGCCTACGCCGAGACGCCGCTGGAGCGCGGCTCCTATCTCGTCAACACCATCATGACCTGCGGCAATTGCCACTCGCCGAAAGGTCCGCCTGCGGCCGTGGCCGGCAAGGATTTCTCGGGCGGCCTGCGGTTTAACGTGCCGGGCGCCTTCGACGTGACCGCGCCAAACATCACGCCCGACAAAGCGACGGGCATCGGTACCTGGAGCGCGGCCGATATCAAAAAGCTGTTGCTGACGGGCGTGCCGAAGGACGGCAAGCCGATCGCGGTGATGCCGACCGGCTTTTACGGCATCCTGTTGCCGGCGGATCTCGACGCGATCGTCGCTTACATCCAGAGTGTAAAGCCGGTCAGCAACAAAGTGCCGGCGCCCATCTATCACATCCCGATCAGGCAGGAAGTTTTTCCCGGCGCCGAGAAGCCGATCGATCCGGCCGCGCTGAAAGACAAGGTGAAGCGCGGCTTCTATCTCGCCACCATCGGCCATTGCATGGAATGTCATACGCCGCGCGAAAAGGGCCAGCTGGTTCTGAGCAAGATGGGCGCCGGCGGTCAGGAATTTCCAGGTCCGTGGGGCATTTCGGTTTCGCGTAACATCACGTCCAGCAAGACCAAGGGAATCGGAACGTGGACCGATGCCGAGATTAAGCGTGCCATCACTCAGGGCGTCGACAAGGACGGCAAGAAGCTCAATCCGCCGATGGGCTTTTCCTACTACGCGCACATGACCGATTCCGACCTGGGCGATCTGATCGCCTGGGTGCGTACGATCCCGCCGAAGGAGTGAACTGCCGCGTTGGTTCTGACGCTATTCGGCGGCGGGCAAGAGGGGCTTGGCGATGCCAGACAGTTTTGTTGAGTCGACCTCGACATCGTGGCTGTCGCGCATTGTCGGATCGATCGCCGGCGTGCTGTTCGGCGTCGTCTTTGTAGTCGGCTCGATCATTCTGTTGTTCTGGAACGAAGGGCGCGCCGTACAGACGGCGCGCTCGCTCAGCGAAGGCGGCAAGGTGGTGGTCGACGCCGCGCCCTCGCCGGTCGATCCCGGCAACGAAGGCAAGCTCATCCACTTAAGCGGCGACGCCAAAACGGGCGCTCCGATCTCGGACCGCGCCTTCGGCGTTTCGACCACGGCCCTGCACCTGGTGCGTGGCGCCGAGATGTATCAATGGGAAGAGGACAAGCATCAGGAGACCCACAAATCGATCGGCGGTTCGGAAGAGACCGTGACGACTTACACCTACAAGAAGGTGTGGTCGGATCGGACGATCGACTCGCAGACCTTCCGGCATCCCGACGGTCACGCCAACCCGCAGAAGCAGTACGGCCGTTTTAGTGTGGCGGCGGCGGACGCCACGCTTGGCGCCTTCAGGCTCAGTGCCGCGGTGCTTGATCTCTTGCCGACCAGCGCGGCGTTGCAGCTCGATCCGAAGGTTGCCGATGCTCTCAAATCGCGAATTCCCAACGCTCAGATTGCCGATGGCGCTATCTATATCGGCGGCAATCCGGACAGCCCGCAGGTCGGCGATTACAAGATTTCCTACGTCTATGCTCCGGTCGGCCCGGTGAGCGCGATCGGCCGGCAATCCGGTTCCGGTATCGCGCCGTACCAGACCAAGGCCGGGAACCGCCTGCTGCTGGCGGTGCCGGGCGAGCAACCCGCCGCCGAGATGTTCAAGCAGGCCCAGCGCGACAACATGATCCTGACCTGGATCATTCGCCTTGGTGGCGTGTTGGCGATGTGGCTTGGCGCGTTCCTGGTGCTGCGGCCGCTGGTAGTGGTCGCCGACGTGGTGCCGCTTATCGGCAGCGTGATCGGCGCCGGCGCCGGACTGGTTGCGCTGGCCTTCACCATGGTCGTCGCCGGCTTCGTGATTGCCCTCGCCTGGTTCTGGTACCGGCCGCCGGTCGGGATCGCAGTGCTAGCGGTCGGCCTGATTGTCGGCTTTTTCGCGCACCGGCTGGCGGCGACCCGTAGTGCCGCGCGGCCCAGTCCTGCGGTGGCCTGAGACAGGCTGCGGCATTGCGGCCGATGACGATTGGCGGGCCGGGCTTTATGGGCCATAGATCGGCCGTAACCGCCATCCAATGGCCTTGGAAAAGGCCGATAGGACCGACCCAAAATTATGGCCCGGTGGGGCATGATCCTTTGCCGAAAACCGGTAACCCGCTCGCCGGGTCACGCCCTGAAACGCTGCTCGGAGGCTCGATGCCTGGACGATTGATGACCTTGTTCGGCGCTGCGCTGCTGGCGCTCACCGCCATCGCCAACCCAGCGGGCGCGCAGGAGCGCCGCGTTCCGGCCTCGCTCGGTCAGCTGCAGATGTCGTTCGCGCCGATCGTGCAGCGGGTCGCACCCGCGGTGGTCAACGTCTACGCCACCCACGTCGTTGAGAACCAGAATCCGTTCATGGCGGATCCGTTCTTTCGCCAATTTTTCGGCAACGCGCCTCGCCGCCAAGTCGAGCGCTCGCTCGGCTCCGGCGTCATCGTCGACCCGGCGGGCCTGATCGTCACCAATTTCCACGTCATCCGCGGCGCCAGTCAGGTCAAGGTGGCGCTGTCGGACAAGCGCGAATTCGATGCCGACATCGTACTGCGCGACCAGCGCAGCGATCTTGCTGTGCTGCATATCAAGGGCGCACACGAGCGTTTTCCGACCCTCGAATTCGGTGACTCCGACAAGCTGCAGGTCGGCGACGTGGTTTTGGCGATCGGCGATCCGTTCGGTGTCGGCCAGACCGTGACCCACGGCATTGTCTCGGCGCTGGCGCGCACCAAAGTCGGCTCATCCGATTATCAGTTCTTCATCCAGACCGACGCGGCAATCAATCCGGGCAATTCCGGTGGCGCGCTCGTCGACATGACCGGCCACCTGATCGGCATCAATAGCGCAATCGCGTCATCGTCGGGCGGATCGGAAGGCATCGGTTTTGCCATTCCGGCCAACCTGGTGCGCGTCGTCGTGGCCTCGGCGGAAAGCGGTAGCTCTTCGGTCAAGCGCCCCTGGCTCGGCGCCAAGCTGCAGGAAGTCACTCCCGACATCGCCGATAGCCTGGGCCTCAAAGTGCCGAGCGGCGCGCTGGTGGCGAGCGTCGTGGCCGACAGCCCAGCCGGGCGCGCCGGCATCAAAACCGGTGATCTACTGGTCAGCGTCGACGGCGTTGCGATCGAGGATCCGAACGCGTTCGACTATCGCTTCGCCACCAAGCCGCTCGGCGGCAAGGCGCAGATCGGCTTGCTGCGTCAGGGCCGCCAGATGACGGTGGCCGTGGTGCTGCAGCCCTTGCCGGAGGCGCCGCGCGACGAGGTATCGATCCGCGCGCACTCGCCGTTCGCCGGCGCCACCGTTGCCAATCTGTCGCCGGCGCTCGCCGACGAATTGCAGCTCGATCCGCAGGCGCAGGGCGTCGTCATTACTGCGGTGGCTGATGGTTCAACCGCGCAGTCGATCGGCTTCCGGCCGGGGGATATCGTGGTCAATGTCAATAACGAGAAGATCGCCCACTCGGCCGACCTGGAGCGCATCGCCAATTCCGGCAGCCGCTCGTGGCGCGTCACCATCCAGCGCGGCAATCAGCAGATTTCGGTGATGTTCAGCGGTTGATTTCCACCTCTCTCCGCGGAGATAGGCGGCGCGAAGCTTGCGCGCGCCCGGCGTATCGCCCATTTTTGACCTGATGGCCAAACGGGCTGCCCAGACAAGCCTCTTCGCCGCCGCCGGTCTTGACCGCGACGCGCCCCGGCCGCTGGCCGACAGGCTGCGCCCGCAACAGCTTTCCGACGTGGTCGGGCAGGATCACCTGCTCGGGCCCGATGGCGCGCTCACCCGCATGCTGGAAACGCGCTCGCTCGGGTCGCTGGTGTTCTGGGGGCCGCCCGGTACGGGCAAGACCACGGTGGCACGGCTTCTTGCGCATGCCACCGAGCTTTATTTCGAGCAGATTTCGGCAATCTTTTCCGGCGTCGCCGATCTGAAAAAGGTATTCGACGCGGCGCGCGCCCGGCGCGAGATCGGGCAGGGGACGCTGCTGTTCGTCGATGAGATTCACCGCTTTAACCGCGCCCAGCAGGATTCGTTCCTGCCCGTCATGGAAGACGGCACCATCGTACTGGTCGGCGCCACCACGGAAAATCCGTCGTTCGAGCTGATCGCGCCGCTGCTTTCGCGCGCGCGCGTGCTGGTGTTCAAATCGCTCGATGCGGCCGCGGTCGAAAAGCTGCTTTCCCGCGCCGAGGTCATCGAGGCCAAGCCGCTACCGCTCGATCCGGAGGCGCGTGCGTCGCTGGTCCGTATGGCCGACGGCGACGGCCGCGCCGCGCTGACGCTTACCGAGGAGGTGTGGCGGGCGGCGCGCGCCGGCGAAACATTCGATGCCGCTGCGTTGCAGGAAGTGGTGCAGCGGCGCGCGCCGATCTACGACAAGTCGCAGGACGGCCATTACAATCTGATCAGCGCGCTGCACAAGTCGGTGCGCGGCTCAGATCCGGATGCGGCGCTCTATTATCTCGCCCGCATGCTCGACGCCGGCGAGGATCCGCTCTATCTGGCGCGCCGCATTGTGCGCATGGCGGTCGAGGACATCGGGCTTGCCGATCCGCAGGCGCTGGTGGTCACCAATGCCGCGAAGGACGCCTACGACTTTCTGGGCTCGCCCGAGGGCGAACTTGCGCTCGCGGAAGCCTTGATCTATGTCGCTACCGCGCCGAAATCGAACGCGACCTACGTGGCTTTCGGCGCGGCCAAACGCGTCGCCAAGGAAGCGGGCTCGTTGCTGCCGCCGAAGCACATCCTCAACGCGCCCACCAAGCTGATGAAGACCGAAGGCTACGGCTCGGGCTACGAATACGACCACGATACCGAGGACGCGTTCTCCGGCCAGGACTATTTCCCGGAAAAGCTCGGGCGGCAGACATTTTACGATCCGCCGGAGCGGGGCTTCGAGCGCGAGATCAGGAAGCGGCTGGACTACTGGGCGAAGCTGCGGAGAGAGCGGGGATCAACGTGAGAGGCTCCCGCGGACCACGCCAACCCGGCGGTGGCAAACAGATGGCCGGGCCAAGGCATCATGTTCACCGTTACCCTGAGGCGCCGTCGCGCAGCGACGGCCTCGAAGGGCGACGGCCCCGGCACCCGGGCCGTGCATCCTTCGAGGCGCGGCCGAGCCAGCCATCGGGCCGGCCGAAGGCCGGACCCGTCGACCGCGTACCTCAGCATGACGGGCAAAGGGCCGAGTCTTCCGCCGCCCCGATGCCGACCAGCGTTCAGAACACGACGGTTACTGCCGACGAAGCCGGCATGCGCGTCGATCGCTTTCTGGAGGCGCGGTTTCCGGGTTTGAGTTTTTCTCACATTCAGCGCGTCATTCGCAAAGGCGAGCTGCGGGTCAATGGCAAGCGCACGCAGCCGAAGAACCGCCTTGAGGCCGGGCAGAGCGTGCGCATTCCGCCGCTGCGGCTGGATGCGCCCAAAGAGCGCCTACCGGGCAACGAAGCGGACGAAAAGGAAAAGACCCGCGCGTTCCTCAAATCGATCACGCTCTACGAGGACGACGACGTACTGGTCTTCAACAAGCCGATGGGGCTTGCGGTGCAGGGTGGCTCTGGCACCACGCGCCATCTCGACGGCATGCTGGAAGTTCTGCGCGACGCGCACGGCCAGCGGCCGCGGCTCGTACACCGGCTCGACAAGGATACCGCCGGCTGTCTGCTGGTGGCCAAGACCCGCTTTGCCGCGGCAGCGCTCGCCAAGACCTTCCGCTCGCGGTCTGCCCGCAAGGTGTATTGGGCGTTGGTGGCGGGCGTTCCCAAGGTGCAGCAGGGCCGCGTCTCGACCTTTCTCGCCAAGGAAGAGCGCGAGGACGAATTGATCATGCGCATCGCGCGTCATGGCGAGAAGGGCGCAAGCCATGCGGTGACCTATTACGCGGTGGTGGAGACCTCCGGGCCGCTTTTGGCGTGGCTTTCGCTCAAGCCCGTGACCGGCCGCACCCATCAACTGCGCGCCCACATGGCCCATATCGGCCATCCGATCGTCGGCGACCCGAAATATTTTTCGATTGAGAATTGGCAGTTGCCGGGCGGCATGCAGAATAAATTGCACCTTCTCGCGCGCCGCATCGTGGTGCCGCATCCGCGTGGCGGGACCATCGACGCCAGCGCGCCGCTGCCGCCGCACATGCAGCAATCGTGGAACCTGCTCGGCCTCGACGCGTCGCGCTACGATCCGATCGAGGACGCGCCGGAGGACTGAGTTCATCCAGAGTGGGAACTGGCGGCCGCCGCTTAAAGTTGAGCTGGAGGTGCAGTCAACGCGGCGAAAGTCATGAACAAGCGCCCGGTTCACTATCTGACACCGGTCTTCATCCTGTTTCTGAGCTCGACGGGATATGTCGCTGCGCAGGACTATCCGGGATTTCCCAACACGATCATGGCACCGACGCACGGCGCGGCGCACCATCGCGCCGAAACATCCAAACGAGCAGCGCATAGCCGTCGACATGCGCGCCAAAATACCGCCATCGCGCGTGGCTCGTCCGGCTTGCTGCTGCCAACGCCGCTGCCGCGCACGCCGCTCATTCCGTCGGAAGGCGGCGGCGCGGCCGTCGTTCGTGCCGCGCCGCAGGAGCAGGGGCCGACTGCCGTGCCCGGTCTCGCCAATCCCGTTCCTAATCTGCCGCACGGCGCGGAGACGTTTCAGGACCGCGCCTCGCGCTGCGTCATGCAGCAGGGGCTCTACGGCGTGCCCGGCACCGCCGGCTCGCAGTACATGGGCGCCTGTCTGCAGTAGTTGCGGCCAGCGAAGCAATAGATTCCCTAACCAGCGTCATTGCGAGCGAAGCGAAACAATCCAGCGGAGCGAGCCGCCCTGAATTGCTTCGTCGCTTCGCTCCTCGCAATGACGGTATTGAATTCCATTCCGAAACAATAATGCCTTGACAGGCAACCAAACGGTTGCATATTGTCGTCATGGATGCAGTGTTCAAAGCGCTGGCCGACGCGAGCAGGCGAGAGTTGCTCGACCGGCTGCGCGCCGAGAACGGGCAGACGCTCGGCGAACTGTGCACGCGCCTCGACATGACGCGGCAGGCGGTGAGCAAGCATCTGGCGATCCTGGAGGAGGCCAATCTCGTCGCCACGGTGCGCCGGGGCAGGGAGAAGCTGCACTACCTCAACCCGGTGCCGATCCATGAGATCGCCGAACGCTGGATCGGGAAATTCGAGCGAGGCCGCCTTCAGGCCCTGAGCGACATGAAACAAGCGTTGGAGTCAGACCGTGAGTGAGAAACCGAAATTCGTCTACGTCACCTACATTCGCACCACACCGGAGAAACTGTGGGCGGCGCTGACCGATCCGCAGACGATCAAAAGGTACTGGTTCGGGATCACGGCCGAATGCGACTGGAAGCCGGGCTCGCCGTGGTGCCTCAAATTCGCGGATGGCCGCACCGCCGACACCGGCGAAATTCTGGAAGCCGTGCCGCCGCGCCGGCTGGTGATCCGCTGGCGCAATGAGTTCAAGCCGGAGCTGAAAGCGGAAGGCTATTCGCGCTGCACGATGGAGATCGAGGTCGCCGACTATTATCCGGATCACGGCGGCAAGGCGGTCAAGCTCACCATCCATCATCAAATCGAGGGCGAGGGCGGCAGCAAGTTCGTCGAGGCGGTGTCCGGCGGCTGGCCCAAGGTGCTGTCGAACCTCAAGTCGCTGCTTGAGACCGGCGACGTCGCATTCCAGAGCTGAAAGCAGCCCGACCTTCCGATGGAGTACGTTTAAGATGAGCACCAGCAAGCCGGCATTCGTTTATGTCACCTACATCGCGGCGCCGCCCGAGAGAGTTCTGGGAGGCCCTCACCAAGGCCGACATCAGTGAAAAATACTGGTTCGGCTATCGGGTCGCCGCCGACGGCAAGGCGGGTGATTTCATGACCGCCACAAGTCCCGCAGGCACGCTTTCGCATCGCGATCCGATCCTGGAAAGCGATCCGCCGCGGCGTCTCGTTTACGGCTGGAAGCCGCTCTACAAGGACCTGCCGGACGAAAGGCCGTCGCGCGTCACCTTCGAGCTCAAGCCGTTCAAGGGACAAACGCGGCTTACGGTGACCCACGACGAATTCGACGAGGGCAGCAAGATTTTCGGCATGATCAGCAAGGGCTGGCCCGCGGTGCTGTCGAGCCTCAAGAGCCTCCTGGAAACCGGCCGCGCGCTTGATCCGTCCTGGAACGAGGAGGAGCAGAAGCGCGCCGCAGAGGCCGGCGCATGATCGACGTCAGGAAATTCAAGCCCAAGACAGGAATTCAAGGCTTGCGCAGACTAGGTCCCGCATGCGCGGGGACGAGCGGACGTAATCAATTCACCGCAGCGTGGCGTTGATCTTTTCCAGCGACGCCGAGCCCGGGCACAGCTCCTTCGCCTCGAGGGTGTTGAGCGGCTTCTCAACCGTGTTGAGATGGGCGTGCAGATCCTCGGGCTCCTGATCAACATAGAGCAGTCCGGTGACGATCTGTCCCTTGGCGGCGTGATGGTGCAGGAAGCTCATGGCGGCGTTGCGGTCGTTCACGTCGTATTCGGCGTTGAGCTTGCGCAGCGCCAGCACGGTGCCGTCGTGCTGCTCGACCATCTCGACCGTGCCCGGCGCATAGTCGACATGGATTGGCGCCCGGCCGGTGATGACGTCGAGGAAATTGACCGCCTCGTTGTGCTCGCGCACGTAGTCGAAGCTCTTGGTCGAGCCGGCGTGATTGTTGAAGGCGACGCATGGCGAAATCACGTCGATGAAGGCGGCGCCCTGATGTTCGATCGCCGCCTTGATCAGCGGCACCAGCTGCTTCTTGTCGCCGGAGAATGAGCGCGCCACGAAGCTCGCGCCAAGCTGCAGGGCGATGCCAACCATGTCGATGGCGTTGTCGGAGTTGACGACGCCGCGCTTGGATTTCGAGCCGCGGTCGGCGGTCGCCGAGAACTGGCCCTTGGTCAGGCCGTACACGCCGTTGTTCTCCACGATGTAGACCATGTTGACGCCGCGGCGCATGCAATGGGCGAACTGGCCGAAGCCGATCGAGGCGGAGTCGCCGTCGCCCGACACGCCGAGATAGATCAAGTCGCGATTGGCGAGGTTGGCCCCGGTGAGCACCGACGGCATGCGGCCGTGCACCGAGTTGAAGCCGTGCGAATTGCCGAGGAAATAATCCGGCGTCTTCGACGAACAGCCGATGCCGGAGATCTTCGCCACGCGGTGGGGCTCGATCGACAGTTCGAAGCAAGCTTCGATGATCGATGCGGTGATCGAAGTCGTGGCCGCAACCGGCGCACAGTGTCGATATCTTGCCCTCGTAGTCGCGATGCGTGTAGCCGAGCTTGTTCTTCGGCAGCTCGGGGTGGTGGAATTTCGGCTTGATGACGTAGGTCATGGGATCAGCTTCTATTTGTGTCGTCATGGCCGGGCTTGTCCCGGCCATCCACGACTTTCCTTGCAAGGCTTAAGACGTGGATGCCCGGCACAAGGCCGGGCATGACGCTGTGAAAGTGGAAGCTCATGACACCACCTTCCGGAGCGGCGTCACTTTCAGCTGGTCGAGGTGGTCGCCGATAGCGCGGGCGATGAAGCGCGCGGTGATCGGCGTGCCGTCATAGTGCAGGATCGGAACGAGCCGCACCGGATCGATGCTGCATTCGTTGACGATCAGCGAGCGCAACTGGCTGTCGCGGTTTTGCTCCACCACGTAGACGAAATCGTGCTCGGCGATGAAGCTTGAGACGCTGGAGTGGAACGGGAAGGCGCGCAGCCGCAGCCGGTCGAGCTCATGGCCGCGCGCTTCAAGCAGGCCGACCGCCTCGTCCATCGCCGGCGACGTCGAGCCGAAATAGATCACGCCATATTTCGTCGGCTTGCCGGCATTGGCCTGCAGCGGGCGCGGTACCAGGTCCTTGGCGGTCTCGAACTTGCGCAGCAGCCGCTGCATGTTGTCCTGGTAGGCTCCGCCTTCCTCGGTATAGCGCGCGTAGCGGTCGCGCGAAGTACCGCGGGTGAAGAACGAGCCTTTGGTCGGATGCGTTCCCGGATAGGTGCGGAACGGAATTCCATCGTTGTCCACGTCGAGATAGCGGCCGAAATCCTTGCCGCTTTCAAGCATCTCAGCGGTCATGACCTTGCCGCGGTCGTACTGCTTGGCGTCGTCCCATTTCAGCGACCGGCACAGCCTATGATTCATGCCGATGTCGAGATCGAGCATGAGGAAGATGGTGGTCTGCAGCCGCTCGGCGAGATCGAACGACTGCGCCGCCATTTCGAAGGCCTCGGCCGGGTCCTCGGGGAACAGCAGAATGTGCTTGGTGTCGCCGTGCGATGCGTAGGCCGCGCTGATGATGTCGCACTGCTGGGTGCGGGTCGGCATGCCGGTCGAGGGGCCGGCGCGCTGCACATCCATGATCACGGCCGGAATTTCGGCGAAGTAGGACAAGCCGATGAATTCCTGCATCAGCGAGATGCCCGGGCCAGACGTTGCGGTGAACGCGCGTGAGCCGTTCCAGCCGGCGCCGATCACGATGCCGATCGAGGCCAGTTCGTCCTCGCCCTGCACGATCGCGTATTTCGCCTTCTTGGTCTCGGGATCGTGACGCAGCCGTTTGCAGTGGCTGGTGAAGGCGTCGGCGAGCGACGAGGACGGCGTGATCGGATACCAGGCGCACACCGTGGCGCCGCCATAGACCGCGCCGAGCGCTGCCGCCGAGTTGCCCTCGATGAAGATGCGGTCGCCGACCTTGTCGGCTTTCTGTACGCGCAGGCCGATCGGACATTTCAGGTTCGCCAGCGCGTAGTCGCGGCCGAGGTGCAGGGCGTGCACATTCGACGACAGCAGCTTTTCCTTGCCCTTGTACTGTTCGCCAATCAGCTGCTCGATCGTCTTCGGATCGATGTCGAGCAGCGCTGACAGCGCGCCGAGATAGATGATGTTCTTGAATAGCTGCCGCTGGCGCGGATCGGTGTAGGTCGAATTGGTGATGGCGGTAAGCGGCACGCCGATGACGGTGATGTCTTCGCGGAATTTCGACTTCGGCATCGGCTTGGTCGAATCGTAAAGCAGATATCCGCCGGGCTCGATGGAGGCGACGTCCTTGTCCCAGGTCTGCGGGTTCATCGCCACCATCATGTCGATGCCGCCGCGGGCGCCGAGATGACCGGCCTCGGAAACGCGCACTTCGTACCAGGTCGGCAGGCCCTGGATGTTCGACGGGAAGATGTTGCGCGGCGATACCGGGACGCCCATGCGCAGAATGGCGCGGCCGAACAGCTCGTTGGCGCTCGCCGAGCCGGAGCCGTTGACGTTGGCGAAACGAATGACGAAGTCGTTTACGCTGCTGATTGGGTTCGTTGCTGGCATGCTTGTTCCGCGTGAGTCATGTCGATGAGATATTTTTGCATGTCCCAGGCGCCGGTCGGACAGCGTTCGGCGCACAGGCCGCAATGCAGGCACACGTCCTCGTCCTTGACCATGACGCGGCCGGTTTTCAGATCGTTGCCGATGTAGAGATCCTGGCTGTGGTTCTTGGCCGGCGCCTGCAGACGCGCGCGCAGGTCGACCTCATCGCCATTCTGCGTGAAGGTGATGCAGTCCATCGGGCAGATGTCGACGCAGGCGTCGCACTCGATGCAGAGCTGTCCGGTGAACACCGTCTGCACATCGCAGTTGAGGCAGCGTTCGGCTTCTTTCAGCGCCAGCTCGACGTCATAGCCGAGTTCGACTTCGGCCTTGATGTCGCGCAGCGCCACGACCTTGTCGCGGTGCGGCACCCGGTAGCGCAGATCGGGCGCGATCTCGTTATCGTAGGACCATTCGTGGATGCCCATCTTCTGGCTGCTGACGTTGACCTGCGGCGCTGGACGGACATTCACGTCCTCGCCACGGCAGAAGCGGTCGATGGAGATCGCCGCCTCGTGACCGTGCGCCACGGCCCAGATGATGTTCTTCGGTCCGAACGCGGCATCCCCGCCGAAAAAAACCTTCGGATTGGTCGACGCCATCGTCTTCGGATCGACCTTGGGCATGTCCCATTTGTCGAATTCGATGCCGCAGTCACGCTCGATCCACGGAAAAGCATTTTCCTGGCCGACGGCGACCAGAACATCGTCGCACGGGATAAGTTCGTCGGGCTCGCCGGTCGGCACCAGATTACGCCGCCCCTTGGCGTCGTATTCGGCTTTGACCTTCTCGAACAGCACGCCGGTGAGCTTGCCGCCCTCGTGGGTGAATTCCTTCGGCACCAGGAAATTGAGGATCGGGATGTCCTCGTGCATGGCGTCTTCTTTTTCCCAAGGCGACGCTTTCATTTCCTCGAAGCCGGAGCGCACCACAACCGTGACGCTGTCGCCGCCGAGCCGGCGCGACGAACGGCAGCAATCCATCGCGGTGTTGCCGCCGCCAAGCACGATGACGCGCTTGCCGATCTTGTCGATGTGGCCGAACGAGACGCTCGAAAGCCAGTCGATGCCGATGTGGATGTTTTTCTTCGCCTCCTCGCGGCCCGGAATATCGAGATCGCGACCGCGCGGTGCGCCACAGCCGACAAAAATGGCGTCGAAGTTTTCCGCCAGCAGCGCCTTGAGGCTGTCGATGCGCTTGCCGCCGTTGAACTCAACACCAAGATTGAGGATGTAGCCGCATTCCTCGTCGATCACGGTCTCGGGCAGGCGGAATTTCGGAATCTGCGTCCGCATCATGCCGCCGGATTTCGGATCCTGATCGAACACGACGCACTCGTAACCCATCGGCGCGAGGTCGCGCGCCACGGCGAGTGAGGCGGGACCGCCGCCGACGAGCGCGATGCGCTTGCCGTTCTTCAGCTTCACAGGTTTGGGCAGGCGGCCGCTGATGTCGTCCTTGAAGTCGGCGGCGACACGCTTGAGCCGGCAGATCGCCACCGGCTCCTTCTCGACGCGACCGCGCCGGCAGGCCGGCTCGCATGGGCGGTCGCAGGTCCGTCCCAGAATGCCTGGAAAGACATTGGATTCCCAGTTGATCATGTAGGCGTCGCTGTAGCGGCCCGCGGCGATCAAACGGATGTATTCGGGAACCGGCGTATGCGCCGGGCAGGCCCACTGACAGTCAACCACTTTGTGGAAGTAGTCCGGGACCGAAATGTCGGTTGGTTTCATTGACTCCTCTTGCAGGCAGCGCCCGCTGACGATTTGCGCGGTACGCACGCTGCCGCCGGGATCGGCTGCCCCAAGATCAGGTCCCGTCGCCGAATCCGGGCCGGGATAGTAGTCGAGGGGGGCGGCGATTGCCATCGCTTCGCTTTGTTATAACAAGGATTTGTCGAGGGTGGTTGCCTTGGTGCGACACCCGCATCCGGGGGGTGCTTTGCGGTTGGCGGAGCGGTCGATCCGACCCGCCAAAGTGTGACGGCAAAGGCTTGAATATATTGACAATTTTGCGTCAGGCGGAACCTTCTGGCAGATCGCTGAGGCCGGAACTGGCCGCTATATTGGTGTTAACGGCGAAGGCAGACATGCGAGAATTGTTCGAAGAGAGGCCCGACAACCCGGTGGAAGCGGCGCGGCGCGCGGTGCGCCAGGCTTTGCGGCGGCGGTTCTATGCGGCGGTCGCGGTGGCGGCCGGGTCGGAAGGCTACGCGATCCAACTCGACGGCAAGCCGGTGCATACGCCGGCGCGCCGTGTGTTGGCAGCGCCGAACTCCACGCTCGCGGAAGCAATCGCGGCCGAGTGGGAGGCTCAGCGAGAACTGATCGACCCTTCCAAAATGCCGCTCACGCGGCTTGCCAACTCAATCATCGACGGCGTCGCCGATCAGCTGGCCCCGGTTGCCGCGGAGATCGTCAAATATCTTCAAACCGATCTCTTGTTCTATCGGGCGACCGGCCCGGCCGAGCTTGTCGGGCGGCAGCAGCAACTGTGGGACCCCGTTCTGAGCTGGGCCGCACAGACACTCGGCGCGAGTTTTCAGTGCACGTCTGGCGTCACCCACATTGCCCAGCCGCAGGCCGCGGTCGACGCCGCGCGGATCGCGATCCCCCACGAACCCTGGCGGCTCGGCGCCGCGCACGCGGCAACGACGCTGACCGGCTCGGCGCTGATCGCGCTTGCCCTGGCAGGCGGGTTTCTGTCCGTTGACGCGGCGTGGACGGCTGCCAATGTCGACGAGGACTGGAATATGGAGCAGTGGGGCCGCGACGAACTCGCACTCGAACGCCGCGCCTATCGCTTCGCGGAGCTTACGGCGGCCGCAACGGTATTGGCTGCGCTGTCAGGGTAGCGTCGATTGCGTACTGGTTACCGTGCTCGCTCGAATTTTAGCGAATTCTCCGCATCAATTTTAGATAATAGCCACGACAATCGTCCGATCGCGCGGTGGAAATTTGCTTTCCACGCGGCGCTGATCGGAGTTGGCGATGGCCGATTTTTGGGCCGATTGGATCGAAGGAATCCGTTTCGGATGTGAAGCGCATAGCGTGATTTCGGCACGGCTTATGTTGTTCGCATTAGGCGCACCGGAGGCGGCAGTCGAAGCTGGACGCATGATCTCGGAAAAGATCGCGGCCTTTTCGGATGCGCAACTTGCGGCAGAGCGCGCACTCGGCGAAGGGCTAGGGCTTTATGCGGCCGCGCAATGCGCCTACGGGCCGCTGCGCCAGGCCGTCCACGCCAACAGCGTGCGGCTTGCGGCCGCGCAAAATTAATCGGAACCCGTTTTCAAATCAAACGCGCGTGGTCACCCACCCGTGACACTCATGTGCCGCGCCAGTGCCGGGCGCTTGTGCCGGCGATCGATGACGAAGTCGTGTCCCTTGGGCTTGCGCGCGATCGCTTCGTCGATGGCGGCGAACAACAAGTCGTTGCCCTCGGATGCGCGTAGCGGCTTGCGCAGATCGGCCGCGTCCTCCTGGCCGAGGCACATGTATAGCGTGCCGGTGCAGGTGACGCGCACGCGATTACAGGACTCGCAAAAATTATGCGTCAGCGGCGTGATGAAGCCCAGCCGTCCGCCGGTCTCGGCGACGCGTACATAGCGCGCCGGGCCGCCGGTACGATAGTCGATGTCTTCGAGCGTGTAGCGCTCCTCAAGCCGTGCCCGCACCATCGACAGCGGCAGATATTGATCGAGGCGGCCGGCGCCGATCTCGCCGAGCGGCATCACCTCGATCAGTGTCAAATCCATGCCGCGCCCGTGCGCCCATTCGATCAGCTTGGGGAATTCGTTATCGTTGACGCCTTTGAGCGCGACCGCGTTGATCTTGATTTTCAGGCCGGCAGCTTGTGCGGCGTCGATGCCGGCGAGCACCTGATCGAGCGACCCCCAGCGGGTGATCGCGCGGAATTTGTCGGGGTCGAGCGTATCGAGCGAAACATTGAGCCGCCGCACGCCATGGTATTTCAGTTCTTGTGCGTATTTTGCCAGCTGCGAACCGTTCGTGGTCAGCGTCAGTTCGTCGAGGGTGCCTGAGCGAAGGTGCCGCGACAGCGAGCCGACGAGGGTCATGATGCCGCGTCGGACCAGCGGTTCCCCGCCGGTGAGACGAAGCTTGCGCACGCCGCGCGCGACGAAGGCCGAACACAGCCGATCGAGCTCTTCCAGCGACAGCACGTCGGCCTTCGGCAGGAAGGCCATGTCCTCGGCCATGCAATAGACGCAGCGGAAGTCGCAGCGGTCGGTCACGGAGACGCGCAGATAGGAGATGTCGCGCCCGAACGGATCGACCAGTGGCTGCCGCTCGGCCGTGCCGCCGAATTCGCTCGGCGTTGCGCACTCTCTTGTGGTGCCGTTCGGTGTCACACTGTCCATTTCGAATCCGCTTGCGCTGTCGGTCCGCGCAATGATGCGTAGCGTCTAGATAGTCATTTATTGTGCCGGATGAACCCTGGATCGTCCAGGACACGAGCGCAAAAGTGGCGTCACTGCCACTTTGACGTTTCGGCAGGCCCTGGAGCCGGCAGCCGCTATTGCTGCGTTGGGGGTGGCGGCGGGAATGGCGAGCCACCCTGCTGCGGCGGTGGGAAGGCGGACGGTGCCGGCTGACCCGGTGGCGGTGGCGCGGCACCGCGCGGGGCAGGGTGCTGCGGCGGCCGGGGGGCCCGCGCGACGGTCCGGCGCGGCCTCGGCGGCCTGCGGACGCCCCTGGGTGGTGCGACGGGCTGCAGCACGACTTGCACGGGATTGGGTACCAGGGCCGGGGGTTGGGCGGCTTCCCAGAACGAATGTTCCGGGACTTCGCCGACGCTGATCTGCACGGTCTGCGGCACGAAGCCGATCTTGGTGATAGTGACCGACTGGGGTTCCGCCGGTACCGGGATGGCACAAGGCGTCAGACAGGTCTGCCCGCCCGTGGTCCGCACGTCGGCGCCCGGCGGATCTGATTTAAACCGCAGCGGCTGCATATCCGAAGATGGCTTTGAGGACATAAAATCGGGGGTCATCCAGCTGGGCATGGCGGAACAACCTGCGAGCGCAAGGCAGATAACGCCGGTGCCGACGATGAGCTTAACGCGCGAGAGTTGGACGCGTGACATGACCCTCTCCGTCCCCAGAAACACAAATAGCGTAAGCCCCCTGCGCCCGTGGGTAAAGCGCGGAACGGTAGTCCGGGCAAGCGGTTAGGCGGTCTGCCATTGCGCTCCGATCCCGGGAAATAGAAGGTCGCGTCAGTTCCGTCCGAGAAAGGTTAACGAATTGAGCATGTTAAGAATAATGCGGCGGGGTTGAAGGGAGCGTCGGGCCGTTAACGATAATTGCAAAGGTGTCGGTCCGTTCGCGGCACTGAGGCTGGTTCACGACCGCCCAACCAAAAGTTCGCTGATCGCTGCGGGCAATTCCGAAAACGAGCTGATGATCCGGTCCGGCTGTAAGCTCGCAATAGGCACGTCCGTGTAGCCGAAGTCGACGGCGATGACGGGCACCCGCGCCGCACGTCCGGTATGAATGTCGGTCTTGGAATCGCCGATCATGATGGCCCGGCTCGGCTCGCCGCCGGCGCGCCGTACGGTCTGCCGAAAAACCTCCGGGTTGGGCTTTTGCACACCGAACGTGTCCGGCCCGCAGATCGCGGCGAAGCGCTGCGTCAGATTGAGCGCCTTGAGAAGCCGCAGCGACAGCCATTCAAGCTTGTTGGTGCAGACGGCAAGCGTATGGCCGGCGGCGGAAAGATCGTCGAGAGCCCGGTCCAGTCCCGGGAATGGCCGCGATTGGTCGGCGATATGCTCCGAATAGTAGGCAATGAACGCCCCGTACAGGCGTTCCATCTCTGCGTCCGTCGCGTCGCGTCCCTCGGCCGCCAGCGCCCGCTGGATCATGATCTGGGCGCCGCCGCCGATCAAATTTCGCGCCGCGGCGAAGGGAATGGCGGGCAGGCCCTCCTGCGCAAGAACAAGATTGAGCGTGTGAATGAGGTCCGGCGCCGTATCGATCAGGGTGCCGTCGAGATCGAACACGATAGTGCACATCACGCTCGCCTAACCGGCCCTGTAGCGGTGTGCAAGGTCGCAGATCGCCGTTTTTGCTAGGCGTGTTCCCGGAACGGCGCTAGTTTCCGCCCGAATTGCCGGTGGCCTGGAGGCTTTCTTCGCGGTGCCGATGGACGTGGAAGAACAAAAGCGAGCCGCCGCCGCACGCGCCTTGGAATATGTGCGGCCGGGCATGCGGCTCGGGCTCGGCACCGGCTCGACTGCGCGCCATCTGGTCGAGCTCTTGGGCGAACGGGTTCGCGCCGGGCTCAAGGTGACGGCAGTGCCGACTTCGGAGGCGACGCGCGCTCAGGCCGAGCGGGCGGGCATCGCCCTGACGACGCTCGAAGAAACGCCTGAGCTTGATCTCACCATTGATGGCGCCGACGAGATCGCGCCCGACCTCAGTCTCATAAAGGGCGGCGGCGGCGCGCTGCTGCGTGAAAAGATTGTGGCCGCGGCTTCCTCCGAGATGATCGTGATCGCGGATGAATCGAAATGGGTGCAGACGCTAGGTCGTTTCGCGCTGCCGGTAGAAATTGCCTCATTCGGGGCGACCGTGACCCGGCGGGCGATTGAAACGAGCGCCGCCCAGGCAGGCTGTCCTGGGCCGGCGCCGCTACGCAAGGCGCAAAACGGCCATGCTTTCGTCACGGATGGCGGGCACTGGCTCGTCGACGCTCAGTTGCAGCGGATCGCCGACCCCCGGGGGCTGGCCGCGCGATTGTCTGCAATCCCGGGCGTCATGGAACACGGCCTATTTATCGGTCTGGCGCGGGCTGCCATTCTGGCGGGTCCGAGCGGGATACGTATCGTCGAACGGCCTTGATCTTCAGCCTGCAAAGGGAGTGCGCTTCATGATCGCCGGTCTGTCCATGCGCCATATGTCCAGTGGCGGTTCTGTGAGGCTCCGCTTGGCTCGTTGCATTTTCGCGGCGCTGCTTGCACTCGTCCTGATCGGCGCCGCCAAGCCTGTGCTGGCGCAAACGCCGGCCTCCCCGTCTCCCAACGCAATCCTGATCGCCAAGCAGATCGTCGAGATCAAAGGTGTCAACAAGCTGTTGGATCCGCTGATCAGAGGCGTGGTCGAAAAGGTCAAGAACCAGTTCATGCAGACGAACTTCATGTGGGCCAAGGATCTCAACGAGGTCGCGGACAAGCTGACCAAAGAGTACCAGCCGCGGACCGCCGAACTGGTCGACGAAACGGCCCGTATCTATGCCAGCCACTTCACAGAGGCTGAATTGAAGCAGATTCTGGCGTTCTACCAGACGCCGGTCGGCCGCAAAGTCGTCGTGGAAGAACCGCGGGCGCTCGACCAGAGCATGGCCAATGCGGGCGTCTTCGGCGATAAATTGTCGGAGGAAATCATCAACAAATTCCGCGATGAAATGAAAAAGCGCGGGCACGATATCTGATATGCCGGATCACGACGTCGATCTTTTTGTTATCGGGGGCGGCTCCGGCGGCGTGCGTGCCGCGCGGATTGCCGCCCAGCACGGCGCCCGCGTCATGCTGGCCGAAGAATATCGTCTCGGCGGCACCTGCGTGATCCGCGGCTGTGTGCCAAAAAAACTCCTGGTCTACGCCTCCCGCTTTCACGGCGAATTCGAAGACGCGGCCGGCTTCGGCTGGAGGCTGGGGCATGCCTCGTTCGACTGGCCGACGCTGATTGCCAACAAGGACAAGGAGATCGCGCGGCTCGAGACGGTCTACGGCAAACTGTTGGATAATTCGGGCGTCAGGGTCGCCAGGCACCGCGCCACGATCGCCGATCCGCATACCGTGCAGGTGGCGAACGGCGACCGCGTCCGCGCCGCCCATATCCTGGTCGCGACCGGCGGGACGCCGAGTTACGGCAACGACATTCCCGGGCTGGAGCATGCCATCTCGTCAAACGAAGCGTTCCATCTTCAGGAACTGCCGCGGCGCATCGTCATCCAGGGCGGTGGTTACATCGCCGTCGAGTTTGCCGGAATTTTTGCCGGGCTTGGGTCGCATGTGACGTTGGTCTATCGCGGCGAAAATATTTTACGCGGATTCGACGACGACGTGCGGCAGCACCTGCGCATGGATATGGAAAAGCACGGCATCCGGGTGGTGACGGGCCGCACCATTACGGCGATCGAGAATCTGGGCGAGCATTACTCGGCAAAGTGTTCGGACGGCAATCATCTCACCGCCGACAAGGTGATGTTCGCGACCGGCCGCGTGCCGCACGTCAAAAAGCTTGGGCTTGCGGAAGCCGGCGTCGCACTTGCCAAGAACGGCGGCGTCGCGGTCGATGAATATTCGCGCACCAGCGTTCCCAGCATCTATGCGGTCGGCGACGTCACCAATCGCATCAACCTGACGCCTGTCGCCATCCGGGAAGGTCATGCCTTCGCGGACACGGTGTTTGGCGGCAAGCCGACCAAGGTTGATCACTCCAACGTGCCGACCGCCGTGTTCTCCGAGCCCGAAGTCGGTGTGGTCGGCCTCACCGAGGCCCAGGCGCGCGCCGAACTGCAGCAAACCGACATTTACAAGTCGATGTTCCGGCCGCTTAAGGCGACGCTGTCCGGCCGCGACACCACCGTTTTGCTCAAGCTCGTGGTCGACGGCCTGACCGATCGTGTGGTTGGCTGCCATATGGTGGGCGAGGGCGCTGCCGAAATAGCCCAGTTGGCGGCCGTTGCGATCCAGATGGGGGCCAGCAAGGCGGCTTTCGACGCCACCATGGCGCTGCATCCGACCACTTCTGAAGAGCTGGTCACCATGCGCACGCGTAGCGCCAGCTACATCCGCGCCGCCGCCGAATAGGCCGAAAAGCTGCTCCTATTTGTCTGTTTCATTTGGCTGTCGCGGCGGCGAACGGTCGTGTATATAGCCACCGTCATTCCGGCCAAGCTGCGGCAGCAGGCTCAAGCCGGAATCCATAACCATTTTACCGTGACTTATGGATTCCGGGCGCGCGGTCGTTCCGCGCGGGCCGTGACGGATGTGGAGAACTGCGATGTCTATGCGGTCCAATGCGGGCAAGTGGAGCCCGGATTCCTGGCGGGCAAAGCCGGCCTTGCAGATGCCGGATTATCCGGATGCCAAGGCGTTGGCAGAGGTCGAGGGTCAGCTTGCGACCTTTCCGCCGCTGGTTTTTGCCGGCGAGGCCCGCAACCTGAAAAGATACCTGGCCCAGGTGGCCGCCGGCGAAGCTTTCCTGCTGCAGGGCGGCGATTGTGCGGAGAGCTTTGCCGAGCACGGCGCCAACAACATTCGCGATTTCTTCCGGCTGTTCTTGCAGATGGCGGTGGTGCTGACCTACGCGGCGGCTTCGCCGGTGGTGAAGGTCGGCCGCATTGCCGGCCAGTTCGCCAAGCCGCGCACTTCACCCGTGGAAAAACGCGGTACGGTCGAGCTGCCAGTCTATCGCGGCGACATCGTCAACGGCACCGACTTCACCGCTGATGCGCGTATTCCCGATCCGCGCCGGCAGATTGAGGCCTATCGCCAGTCGGCGGCGACGCTCAATCTGTTGCGCGCGTTCGCCACGGGCGGCTACGCCAACCTGCAAAACGCTCATCAATGGATGCTGTCGTTCGTCAAGGACTCGCCGCAGTCGAAGCGCTACCAGGATCTCGCCACTCACCTCACCGACGCGCTCAACTTCATGCGCGCCTGCGGCATCAATCCGGAATCGCACCCCGAAATGCGTACGACCGAGTTCTTCACCAGCCACGAGGCGCTGCTGCTCGGATACGAGCAGGCATTTACGCGGGTCGATTCCACGACGGGCGACTGGTATTGCACCTCGGGCCACATGGTGTGGGTTGGTGACCGCACGCGGCAGGCCGACCACGCCCACATCGAATATTGCCGCGGCATCAAGAATCCGCTCGGGCTGAAAACCGGCCCGACCCAGAAGGTCGACGAGCTGCTGCGGCTGATCGACATTCTCAACCCCGACAACGAGCCTGGCCGGCTGACGCTGATCTGCCGTGTCGGCGCTGACAAGGCAGCCGACTTGTTGCCCGCATTCGTGCGTGCGGTGAAGCGCGAGGGCCGCAACGTGGTGTGGTCGTGCGATCCGATGCACGGCAATACCATCACGTCCGTCACCGGCTACAAGACCCGCCCTTTCGACCAGATCCTCAAAGAGGTGCGGGCGTTTTTTCAAGTTCATGCCGCCGAGGGCACCGTGGCGGGTGGCGTGCATCTGGAAATGACCGGGCAGAATGTCACCGAATGCACCGGCGGCGCGCGCGCTATCAGCGATGAGGATCTCAACGACCGTTATCACACGGTCTGTGATCCGCGGCTCAATGCCGAACAGTCGCTCGATCTGGCGTTCCTTCTGGCCGATCTGTTGAAATCGGAGCGCGAGCGCAAGGAAAAGCCGCTGCCGGCTGTTGCGGGACTGTAAGACAGCGGTCTTTCGTCTTTACCGCTCGCTCACCAAACGGCCTTCGTTTAACGAAGCGCTCATGCTGATGCGCATTGCCGCGCGTCGGTAAAGGAATGCGCAAATAATTTGAATCAAACTTTCCGCGTCAGAACAAAAAATAACGAGCGCAGGGGGTTTGCCGTGCCAGTACGAAACTGTTTACCGTGTGTCATTGCGGCCGTGTTGCTCAGCGCGGCTCCGGCATTCGCCGCCGACATGTCGGCGGAGCCTTGGCTGCCGCCGGCGCCGGAAAGCGCGCCGCCCGCGTTTGGCGATCCATTCGGATCGTTCGGCATGCGAGCGGATGCGACCAGGATCGACTGGCAGGGCTTCTATGTCGGCGGCCAGTTCTCCTACAGCGACGGCAACGCCGATTTTAGCAAGTCAACCCGGGACCCGATCGCCTACAGCCTGCGCAACACCACGCTGGAAAGCACGTTCGCGCCGTCCAATTGGCTGCTGCTGGGTACTGGCAATCACAGCGCTGCCGGCTACGGCGGTTTCGTCGGCTATAACACGGTCTATCTCGCGCCGACCGCAAGAATTGTGTTCGGCGTCGAGGCGAACTGGGACCAGGCCTCGCTGTCGCTTTATGCGCCGAGTTCGCCGATCGCGCGCGTGGTGCCGGACGGCTCGAATTCGGTCAGCATCACCGGCAGCGGTTCGGTGACGAATCTCGATTTCGGCACGCTACGCGCGCGGGCCGGTTGGGCGGTAGGTAACTTCCTGCCTTATGCTTTTGCGGGCTTCGCGGCGGGCCAGGCCAACGTCAACATCGCGGAGACCACCACAGTAATCCAGAAATCGCCGCCCGGTACCTTCGTGTTTCCGGCAACGGCTGGGAAGAACAACGAGTGGCTCTACGGCTTCACGGTCGGCGGTGGTCTCGATTACGCACTGACGCACCACATCTTCGTGCGCGGCGAATACGAGTACGTCCAATTTCAGGAGGTCGCGGGCACCGATATCCACGTCAACACCGTCCGCGTCGGCGCCGGCATCAAGTTCTAGGCCGCCTGGCGGACCGAACAGAGCCATTGCCGGGCCGGCGTGTCCGGCGCTAGACCTGCCGCATGAACGAGCGTCCTGCCGACCGCCTCGCCATTGCCGTGGCGCAGCTCAATCCCGTTGTCGGTGATATCTCCGCCAACCTGAAACGCGCGCGCAAGGCGCGCGGCGTCGCGAAGCAGGACGGGGCCGATCTGGTCGCCTTTTCCGAACTGTTCATCGCCGGCTATCCGCCGGAGGATCTGGTTCTCAAGCCGGCCTTCCAGGCTGCCTGCCGCGCCGCCATCGAGACGCTCGCCCGCGAAACCGCGGATGGCGGGCCCGGGGTGCTGATCGGCACGCCATGGGTGGAGGACAACAAGCTCTATAACGCCTATGCGCTGCTCGCGGCGGGCCGGATCGCGGCGATCCGCTTCAAGGTCAATCTGCCGAATTATGGTGTGTTCGACGAAAAGCGCGTATTTGCGACCGGGCCGGTGCCGGGGCCGGTGAGTTTTCGCGGGGTGCGGCTTGGACTGCCGATCTGCGAGGATACCTGGACCGACTGGGGCGACTACGAGAATGTCGTCGAGTGCCTGGCCGAGACCGGCGCCGAGATTTTGCTGGTGCCGAACGGCTCGCCGTACTGGCGCGACAAGACCGATGTTCGCCTCAATGTCGCCGTGGCGCGCGTTACCGAAGCTGGCCTTCCGCTGCTCTACGTCAACCAGTTCGGCGGCCAGGACGAATTGGTGTTCGACGGTGCTTCGTTTGCGCTGAACGCGGACCGCTCGATCGCCTTCCAGCTCCCGGCTTTTGTCGAAGCGGTCGTCACCACGCACTGGTCGCGCACCGCATCCTGCTGGCGTTGTGCGTCAGGGCCGATGGCGGAGCCGCTTGAACCCGACAAAGCCGACTACAGCGCCTGCATGGTTGGGCTGCGCGACTATGTCGAGAAGAACGGCTTCAAGGGCGTCGTGCTCGGCCTGTCGGGCGGAGTGGATTCGGCACTATGCGCGGCGCTTGCCGTCGACGCGCTCGGCGCCGCGCGCGTGCGCTGCGTGATGCTGCCGTATCGCTACACCGCGCAGGAATTGCTCGACGATGCCGCCGCGATCGCGCGGGCGCTCGGCGTCCGTTACGACGTGGTGCCGATCGAGACTGCGGTGGTCGGTATCGAGCAGACGCTCGCCCCTATCTTCGCCGGTCAGGCGCGGGATGTTACCGAGGAGAATCTACAGGCGCGCGCCCGCGGCACCATCCTGATGGCGATTTCCAACAAATTCGGCCTGATGGTGGTGACGACCGGCAACAAGTCGGAAATGTCGGTCGGCTACGCCACGCTGTATGGCGACATGAACGGCGGCTTCAATCCGATCAAGGACCTCTACAAGACCGAAGTGTACCGGCTGGCTTGGCTGCGTAACCATTGGAAGCCGGACGGTGCGCTCGGACCGGATGGGCCGGTGATCGTCGAGAACGTGCTGACACGGGCGCCGAGCGCCGAATTGCGTGAGAACCAGACCGATCAGGATTTACTGCCACCCTATAACGACCTCGACGCGATCCTCTCGCGCCTGGTCGAAAGCGAAGAATCGACGGCGAGCATTATCGCCGCGGGTTTCGACCGCGATACCGTGATCCGCGTCGAGCGGATGCTCTACCTTGCGGAATACAAGCGCCGGCAGGCGGCGCCGGGCGTCAAGGTGACGTTGAAGAATTTCGGGCGCGATCGCCGCTATCCGATCGTCAACCGGTTCCGCGATCCTGGCACGCCGCCGCCTGAGCCGGACCGGTCGCTGCTCGCCGGCCCGGTCATGGCGAAGGCCGGCGCCGGCGATCTCGGCTGATCTATAACGAGACGGATTGATCAGTTTTCCGCTCATTCCCGCGCAAGCGGGAATCCAGTTCTGGGTCCCCGCTTTCGCGGGGACGAGCGGATACAGGGCAAATTACGAAATTACTGTTGCGACAAAAACGGCGGTCCGACCACGCGGACCTTGCGATTTTTAGGATCGGTCTCGGTCTTCTCGCCGGCCCCGCCGTTCTGCGGCGCGGGGGTCGCCGCGGGCTTTGCCGGCGTGGCGTTAGGCTTGGGCGCTCCTGGAATCCGTGTCAGCGCCTTCTCATTCTGATCGGTGACGACGATATCGCCGCTTTCCAGCGTGCTGGAGTTGTCGGCATTGCGCAGAGCCTGAGCCCAGGTTTCGCCTGCGGGGCGACAGGAGCAACTGGACACGACCTCCTTGCGGTAGCGGAAAGCGTTGGGCAGCGCGGTGTAGGGCGCGTTGCCGTCGGCGGAGACCGCCTGTTCGATCTGCTCGCCGGGATTGTGATAGGTATAGAGCGAGACTTGTGCGGCCGGGCATAGCCGTTGGCAGGCTTGTGCATCGGCTGGGAAGCGGCTCGGCACCGTCGAGTAGGAAATCGGGAAATAGAATCCGTCGCAGGTGCGCACGCAGACGGTGCGGTACGTGCCGGCCGGACCACCGTTGCCGCCGGGGCTGACGATGGTGCCGCCGCCGAGCAGCGCCTCGAAGAAGCCTTGCGGGCCAGCCGCGCGCGCCGCCGCGGTGTATTGCGCGCCGCAATTGTTTTGCGCCAGCTGGCCGATCAGAACGTTGCGCTGGCTTTGCTGGTCGTTGTTTCCGCTCTTGAGCTGTTCAACCTCGCTCGTCATGCGATCGAGCCTGCTGCGCATCTCGTCGATCTGAGAATTGAGCGGCCCGCATTGCGGCGAGAAGCCCGAGAACAATGAAAACAGGCCCTGATTGGCGCAGCCGACGCGGCGTGCATGCTCGGTGGCGCGGTCGATTTCGGCCTGCTGCCTGGCGATCGCGTCCTCGTCGCGCTTGATCTGGTCGGCAAGCTGCGAATTGGCGCTCCCGGAATTCAGCGAGGCGAGCTGCGCTTCAAGCCGTACGCAAGTTTGCGATGCGGATGCCGCCGCGGGCTGCGCTGCGGGGTAACCCTGACCGGGCGGCGGAGCCGCCTGGCCTTGCGACGGATAGGGTTGTCGCGCCGGGTAGGGCTGCGCCTGAGCCGGATAGGGCTGCTGGGCAGGGTAAGGCTGCTGGGCAGGGTAAGGCTGCTGAGCGGGATAGGGCTGCTGGGCAGGGTAGGGCTGTGAATATGGCTGCTGCGGAAAGCCCTGCCCGGATGCGGATACCGACAGCGTCAGCGCGCTCAGTACGGCAAAAGCTGCAGTTTGGCCGAGGCCGCGCGAAAGTTTGGTCATTCAAAGCCCGACATCGGCGAGTTCCAGAATCGCGGGATCAAGCCGCCCAATGGTGACGAAAGCATGACCGCAGACCGAACGGGGCACCGGCAGATCGCATTACTCCGCGTCCGGCTGATTCTCCGGCCGCGCTCGATCGAATGCGGGCAGCTTCTGGCAGGCCGCGTCGACGGCGACGATCTTCGGAAACCTGTCGAGCGGCACCTTCAGCCGGCGCGCATTGGCGACCTGCGGCACCAGGCAGACATCGGCGAGCGTGACGGCGTTGCCATACGCATAGGGGCCGGGCGCGATCAGCGCTTCGAGCGCTTCGAACCCCTCCAGCACCCAATGATGATACCAGGCATCGATCGCGCTCTGCTCCTGGCCAAGCTGGTGTTTCAGATAGCGCAACGGACTGGTGTTGTTGAGCGGATGAATATCGCAGGCGATGAGTTCGGCGAGCCCCCTGACCTTGGCGCGCGCGACCGGGTCTTTCGGCAGCAGCGGCGGTTCGGGGTGGGTCTCATCGAGATACTCGATGATGGCGACCGATTGAATCAGGGTGTCGCCACTGTCGGTGACAAGCGCCGGCACCCGCATCTGCGGATTGATCGCGCGATATTCCGGCCGCCGGTTGTGGCCGCCATCCCTGATCAGATGAACGGCCACGGTTTCGTAGCTAAGTCCCTTGAGATTGAGCGCTATGCGCGCGCGATACGCCGCCGACGAACGGAAATAGGAATAGAGTTTCACGCGTCCTCCTCGATTTCCTGCGCCGTCTCAGCAACGAGCTGCGCCGATTGATCGGTGAGCTGCGCCACGGCGCGATTGAAAGCCACGCGGTCCGCCGGCGTCAGAATTTCAGTCAGCCGCCGGGTGAAATCGAGCGCGTGCGGCGCCACTTCTTCGTACATCGTCCGGCCGCCGGCGGTGAGCGAGAGAAACGCCTCGCGCTTGTCGTCGCGGTTGCTGCGCCGCACCAGGAGTTTGCGCTTCTCAAGCAGCGCCACCGCGCGCGAGACCTTGGTCTTGTGCATATGCGAGTGGGCGCCGACCGCCTTGCCGGTCATCACCCCGTACTGGCCGAGCGTCACCAGCACGCGCCACTCCGGCACGCCGATGCGATAACGCCGCGCATAGACGCGCGACAGCGCCTGCGACACCAGGCTCGCCACCACCATCAGCTGATAGGGCAGAAAATCCTCAAGCTTCAGCGGCGCGCTGTCGGCCAAGGCCGCGGCGGCTTCCTCCACGGCTTCGCTCTGGCTCATCCGCTGACTGCTCATGCCGGCTTCCCACCGGAATCCCATCGCGCCGCCCATCCCAACTTGGACGTGCGGGACGAAAGATGGCCGAACTCAAAGTCCGGCGCAATGTGGATAGTGAGGTGGTCTGGCCCGTGTTATGTTTGGCGCAGGCGCCCGGACAAAAGCGGCGCCGACGCAAGGGGGAGGGCTGTCATGCCGCTACAAGCGAGCAAATCATCGCATCCATTGTTGTCCTGCACCGACGGCATCGCGGCCGGAATGGGGGATCTACTGCTGTTGATCGCCCGGCTCCTGGTCGCCGCCGTCTTCCTGATGACGGTGTGGACGGGCGGGCCGGCGGCCGCCTATCTCAAGTCCATCAACTTCATCGCTCCCGACGCCATGAGCACGTTCGCCCACATCGTCGAATGGATCATTGTGGTCACGCTGGTGCTCGGCGTCGCGACCCGTTACGGCGCGCTGCTGGCATTTGCCTTCGTCGTCATCGCCTTGCTGACCGCGCACCTTTATTGGCAGTTCCCAGCGGCGGCGCAGACCCTGCAATACGTCTTCCTCAGCAAGGATCTGTCGATCGCGGGCGGTACGCTTGCGCTGTTTGTGGCCGGTGGCGGGCGCTTCAGCATCGATCACATGCTGGCGGGCAAGTGGCCGTTAGGTGCGAATAGTAAGTGGCGAATGGCGAGTAGGGTGGCGAAAAACTATTCGCTATTCGCCCTAATTCACCGCGAGCACTGAATGGCGACGAAATGGTCGCAGCTGCCGCCTTTGCATGAGGCGCTGACGTCAGTCGGGATGGCGCCGGTGATGTCGTCGCGGCTCACTTTGCGGAACGAATCTGCCTGCGCGAAAGAGTGCGAGCGGCAATAGGAGTTTGCGACCGACCTGCCGCAGGCCCTGCCGGAGACGAGGCAGTTGTCGACGCCGTAGCCGTCCGGCTGGCTGGCGAGGATGAAGAGGCGCTTCTCCGCATGCGCGGCGGTGCCGCACATGATGACGGCAATCGCCGTTGCGGCAATGACGGAACGCATGAGAACCCCCTCGGCCGCGAAAGCCCGCGCAAAACGGGCTCCGATCAAGCGTAAGAATGCGACGGCGGAGTGAAGGTTTCGTTAACCGCGCTTTTGGTCGCGCTGTCCGGCATGCCGGGCGCCGTTTCGGTCGTCCGGACGGGTTTTTAGTCCAGGATCGGCGCGGTTATGGCGGTCCGGCCTTGACGCCGCTGAGGTCCTCGACCACATTGCGCGCCATGCACGGCCTTAACCACATTTGCGGCATTTGCCGGGAGATTATCCGCTAGCGGCAACGCTGGCTGTGGCCGTCTTTTTCTCCGATCGAGAATTTTGGGACGCCCGGCCAGCAGGCCGATGGCGTTTACGAAAGACTCCGACCGATGGAATTGAAACTCTACGATACGCTGACGCGCGAGAAGCGGGTGTTCACCCCGCTCGATCCCGGCAACGTGCGCATGTATGTGTGCGGGCCGACGGTCTACGACTTCGCCCATATCGGCAATGCGCGGCCGGTGATCGTGTTCGACGTGCTGTTCCGGCTGTTGCGCCACCTCTATGGTGCCGATCACGTCACCTACGTCCGCAACATCACCGACGTCGACGACAAGATCAACGCGCGGGCGGCGGAGGAATATCCCGGGCTGCCGCTCAACGAGGCGATCCGCAAGGTCACCGAAAAGACCGACAAGCAGTTTCACGAGGACGTCGCCGCACTGGGCTGCCTGCCGCCGACCGTCGAGCCGCGCGCCACCGATCATATCGCCGAGATGAAGACGTTGATCGAACGGCTGGTTGCGTCCGGCAACGCTTACGTTGCCGAAGACAACGTGCTGTTCAGCGTGCCGTCGATGAAGGACTACGGCCAACTGTCGAAGCGTCCGCTCGACGAACTGATCGCCGGCGCCCGCGTCGAGGTTGCGCCTTACAAGAAGGACCCGCGCGATTTCGCCCTGTGGAAGCCGTCGAAGCCCGGCGAGCCCGCCTGGCCGTCGCCCGCCGGCATCAAGGCGCCCGGCCGTCCCGGCTGGCACATCGAATGCTCGGCGATGTCGTGGAAATATCTCGGCGAGACGTTCGACATCCACGGCGGCGGCATCGATCTTGTCTTTCCCCATCACGAGGACGAGATCGCGCAGTCGCGTTGCGCCTTCCACACGCCCATGATGGCGAATTACTGGATGCACAACGGCTTTCTTCAGGTCGAAGGCGAGAAGATGTCGAAGTCGCTCGGCAACTTCGTGACGATCCATGAGTTGCTGAAAGACTGGCCGGGCGAGGCCGTCCGCCTTGCCATGCTGCAGACGCATTATCATCAGCCGATCAACTGGACTATGGCGAGTCTGCGCGAAGCTCAGAAGACGCTTGACCATTGGTATGGCGTCGTGGCGGACGTGGCGCCGGGTTATTTGTGCGCGGATGCCGTCGACGCGCTTAGTGACGACCTCAACACGCCCAAGGCGCTCGCCGCCCTCCATGAAGTGCGGGCCGAAGCCGGCAAAGGCGCAAAGGCCGCGGCCGCATGCCTGAAGGCAAGCGCTTCGCTTTTCGGACTGTTGCAAGAGACGTCCGCGGAGTGGGATGCATTCCGACCGGCTTCCATCACGATCGACGAAGCCAAAGTCATCAACTTGGTTGCCGCACGTACTGCTGCGCGCAAAGGCAAGGACTTCAAGGAATCTGATCGCATCCGCGACGAACTCGCCAAGATGGGCGTTGTGCTGAAGGACAGCAAAGACGGCACCACCTGGGAGATCGCCCGATGAGCGGAGAGCGAAACCCGCCGAAACTCGCGATGCGGCCGATGCTGCCGGCGGACGTGCCGGACCTTGCCGAGATTTTTCGCGAGTTGATCGCTGACTTGACCGCCGACGATTACAGCCAGGCGCAGCAGGAGGCCTGGGCCTCGGCGGCCGACGACGAGGAAGAGTTCGGCCAGAAGCTTACGGGCGGGCTGACCTTGGTGGCGACATTCGGCGGCGCCGCGGTCGGCTTTGCCTCGCTCGCCGACAACAAGAAGATCGACATGCTCTACGTGCACCCGGCCGCGGCCGGGCAGGGGGCCGGCGCCATGCTGGCTGATGCGCTGGAGAAGCTCGCCACCGGCCGTGGCAGCACCGAACTGACGGTCGACGCCAGCGACACAGCGCGCGGCTTTTTCGAAAAGCGCGGTTTCGTCGCGCGTACCCGCAACACCGTAACCCGCGGCGGCGAATGGCTCGCCAATACCACGATGAGCAAAACCTTGCCACCGCAGCAAGGGAGCGTGCAATGAAACGCGAGGATTCGCCGTTTCCGCGTCATTGGCTTTATTACGTGACCCTCAAATATGGGGTGATCGCGGTGGCGGTGTTTGTCAGTCTGTACGTCCTCTATCGGCTCTATTCGGGTTGAGGACCATCATGCCGCGCGAGCGCCTTTATCTGTTCGACACGACGCTGCGCGACGGCGCGCAGACCAACGGCGTCGACTTCACGCTGGCCGACAAGCTTGCGATCGCGGTGCTGCTCGACGATCTCGGCGTCGATTACGTCGAGGCCGGCTATCCGGGCGCAAACCCGATCGACACCAGTTTCTTCAGCGAGCGGCGCAAGCTTCGCGGAAAACTCACCGCGTTCGGCATGACGCGGCGGCCGGGCCGCTCAGCGTCGAACGATCCGGGCCTGGTCGCGTTGCTCGAGGCCGAGGCCGACGCCATCTGCTTTGTCGCCAAGTCGTGGGACTACCACGTGCGCGTCGCGCTGGAGACGACCGAGGAGGAGAATCTCGCCTCGATCCGCGACAGCGTGCGCGCCGCCAAGGACAAGGGCCGCGAAGTGCTGCTCGACTGCGAGCATTTCTTCGACGGCTACAAGGCCAAGCCCGCCTATGCGCTGGCCTGCGCGCAGGCCGCCTACGAGGAGGGCGCGCGCTGGGTGGTGCTGTGCGACACCAACGGCGGCGCGCTGCCGCATGAAGTCGAGCGCATCGTCGGCGAGGTCTGCAAAACGATTCCCGGCGATCGCGTCGGCATCCACGCGCATAACGACACCGAGCAGGCGGTCGCCAATTCGTTCGCGGCGGTGCGCGCCGGCGCACGGCAGATCCAGGGCACGCTCAACGGCCTAGGCGAGCGCTGCGGCAACGCCAATCTCATTTCCATCATCCCGACGCTGAAACTCAAGCCCGAATACAGCGAAAAATTCGACATCGGCGTGACCGACGAAAAGCTCCACGGGATCAGGCGCGTGTCGCACGCGCTCGACGAAATTCTCAATCGTGCGCCCGATCGCCACGCGCCCTATGTGGGCGAAAGCGCGTTTGCCACCAAGGCCGGCATTCATGCTTCGGCGATCGTCAAGGAGCCGGCCACCTACGAGCACGTCGAGCCGGAGCGAGTCGGCAACCGCCGCAAGCTTCTCGTCTCCGACCAGTCCGGCCGCTCCAACGTGCTGGCCGAGCTTGAGCGTATCGGGCTCGCGGTCGACAAAAACGACCGCCGCGTCGTGCGTTTGCTCGACGAGGTCAAGGAGCGCGAAGCGATCGGCTACGCCTATGAGGCGGCTGACGCGTCGTTCGAACTGCTGGCGCGGCGCATGCTCGGCTCGGTGCCGAAATTCTTCGATGTCAGCTATTTCGACGTGAAGGTCGAGCAGCGCGGCCAGAATGGCGCCACCGAGGTGCTCACTACCGCGGTGGTCAAGGTCAAGGTCGGTGACGAAATGCTGATCAACGCCGCCGAGGGCAACGGCCCGGTCAACGCGCTCGACGTCGCGTTGCGCAAGGATCTGGGAAAATATCAGAAATACATCGAGGGTTTGCAGCTCACCGATTACCGCGTGCGTATCCTCAATGGCGGCACCGGAGCGGTCACCCGCGTGCTGATCGAGAGCAAGGACGAGACCGGCGAGCGCTGGACCACGATCGGCGTTTCCTCCAACATCATCGACGCGTCGTTCCAGGCGCTGATGGATTCAATTGTCTACAAACTGGTGAAGTCTGGTGCACCGGCGTGAATTAGATACGGGATCGTGATACCGGGTTCTGCGCCCTGGCGCCCCGGAATGACGTCCTAAAAATTCTGCGGGGGGCTATCATGATCGACCACATTTCAATCCCCGTGCGCGAACTCAAGACATCGGCACGGTTCTACGATGCGCTGTTCAAGCCGCTTGGCATCATGCGGCTGCGCCAGGCGCCGCTGACGATCGGCTACGGCAAGAGCTATCCGGAATTCTGGCTCAACGAACGCCCGCAGCTGGAGCCGCAGCCTGAGGACTCCGGCCTGCATATCTGCCTGCGCGCGCCGGACGCTGCGGCGGTCGATGCGTTCCATGCCGCCGCCGTGTCGGCCGGCGCCAAGTCCGACGGCGCGCCAGGAAAACGCCCGCAATATTCGCAGACTTATTACGCCGCCTTCGTGCGCGACTGGGATGGCAACCGGATAGAGGCGGTGACGTTTTTGAGGGACGGATGATCCGTCATTCCGGGACGCGGGGTGAAGCCCGCGGCGCCGCGGAATGAGGCGCGTCACAGCCTGTCCGCCGGTATCGCCATTGTTTGCTCGGCGTCGGCAACCGCGCGCGCGGCCTTGCGCATCGCCGGCAAAATGTCCTCGACGCGGGTCGCCACCAGAAAATCCACGTTGAACGCCGACGGCACGAATTTTAGCTGGCGCATGTGCTGGATCAGCGTCAGCAGCGGGTCCCAGTACCCGGAGATGTTGGCGATCAGGATCGGCTTCTTGTGGCGGCCAAGCTGCGCCCAGGTGAGCTGCTCGACCAATTCTTCCAGCGTGCCAATGCCGCCCGGCAGCGCGACGAAGCCGTCGGCGTGCTCAAACATGGCGCGCTTGCGTGCGTGCATGTCCGTGACGACGATCAGTTCCTGCGACAGGTGCCGCGGCCTTTCGCGCTTGGTCAGAAACTCCGGAATGATGCCGGTCACATGGCCGCCATGATCGAGCACGGCGTTCGCCACCGCGCCCATCAGCCCGACCGAGCCGCCACCATAGATCAGACGAATATGGTTCTCGGCGAGGATTTTGCCGAAGGCTTGCGCCGCGGCCACGAAGGCCGGGTCGGTCCCCGGACTCGATCCACAATAGACGCACAATGCATTGATTTTGGCCATGGAATGATACTCAGCGAAGGGTAGATGTGGCGTTGATTCGCCGCCGCCGCAAGTTTTTTGCGCCGTATGCTGCGGCCGCGTGCAGAGCGCCGCAAAACACACTATATGACAGTGGATTCCATGTGACGGGGGTTGCGGCTGCGTGCGGGCCGTCCGGCTCACGAGCGACGCTACACTGATGACGCCACACCGATAATGAGCGATTTCCAGCGGCCTGCCCATAGTCTCAAGCGCGAAGTCGGCTCTGCCGGCGGCGATGCGTTGCTGTCGACGCTGGTGCACCTGTGGCCCTACATCTGGCCGGCGGACAGGCGCGATCTCAAGCGGCGCGTCGGCGTCGCGACGCTTCTGATCTTCGCTGCCAAGCTCGCGACCATCGCCGTGCCGTTCACCTTCAAATGGGCAACCGATGCGCTTGCCGGTCACGGCACCGCGCCGCTGGGCCCGGACGATATCTTCGCGTGGGCGCTGGCGACGCCGGTGATGATGACCCTCGCTTATGGCGGCATGCGCATCGTGATGGCGGTGCTGACCCAGTCGCGCGATGCGATCTTCGCCAAGGTGGCGATGAACGCGGTGCGCCGGCTCGCCATGCGCACATTCGAGCACATGCATCTGCTCTCGCTGCGCTTCCATCTGGAACGCCGGACCGGCGGCCTGACCCGCGTCCTGCAGCGCGGCCGTGACGCGATCGAGACCATCGTGCGCATGGTGCTGTTGCAACTCGCTCCGACCATCGTCGAAGTGGTGCTCGTCGCCTGGGTGCTGCTGTTTCATTTCGACTGGCGCTACCTCGTCATCATCGTGACGACGGTCGCGCTCTACGTCGCCTTCACCTTCTGGGCGACCGAGTGGCGCATCGGGATTCGCCGCGACATGAATTCGAGCGACAACGACGCCAACGCCAAGGCGATCGAACTCGCTGCTCAACTACGAGACTGTCAAATACTTCTCCGCCGAAGAACGCGAGACGACGCGTTACGACCGTTCGATGGCGCGATACGAAGAAGCAAGTGTGCGGGCCTACGTATCGCTCACCGTCCTTAACGCCGGGCAGGCGATTGTGTTCACGATCGGGCTGTGTGCCGCCATGGTGCTTTGCGCCTATGGCATCCAGCACGGCACCAATACGGTCGGCGATTTCGTCATGATCAACGCGATGATGATCCAGCTTTACCAGCCGCTCAATTTCATGGGCATGGTGTATCGCGAGATCAAACAGGCGGTGATCGATATCGAGAACATGTTCGCGCTGTTGGGCCGCAAGCCGGAGATCGCCGATCGTCCGGGCGCGCAGCCGCTGCAAATTCGCGCGGGTGCGATCCGGTTCGACAACGTATCGTTCGCCTATGAGCCTGCGCGGCCAATCCTCAAAGGCCTGAGTTTCGAAGTCGCGGCGGGCCACACCGTCGCCATCGTCGGCCCCTCGGGCGCCGGCAAGTCGACGATCTCGCGGCTGTTGTTCCGCTTTTACGATATTACCGGCGGCCGCATCCTCATCGACGGCACCGATATCCGCGACGCGACGCAGTCGTCGTTGCGCGCTTCGATCGGGATGGTGCCGCAGGATACAGTGCTGTTCAACGATACCATCCGTTACAACATCCGCTACGGACGCTGGGATGCGAGCGACGCCGAGGTCGAGGACGCAGCACGGATGGCGCAGATCGACACCTTCATCCGCCTCGCCCCCAAGGGCTATGAGACCGAGGTCGGTGAGCGCGGCCTGAAACTTTCTGGCGGCGAGAAGCAGCGCGTCGCAATCGCTCGCACTATCCTCAAAGGACCGCCGATCCTGGTGCTCGATGAAGCGACCTCCGCGCTCGACAGCCACACCGAACGCGACATTCAGGATGCCCTTGACCGCGTTGCGAAGAATCGGACTACGCTCGTCATCGCTCACCGGCTGTCGACCATCGTCGGCGCCGACGAGATTTTGGTGCTGGACAAAGGCGTCATCGTCGAACGCGGGCGGCACGAGCATTTGCTCGCGCAGGACGGCCTTTACGCCAGCATGTGGAACCGGCAGCGCGAAGCCGAAATGGCGCGCGAGATTCTGCACGATACCGGCGAGGACGAGCCGCTCGCGCCCAATCGTAATCCGCCGGAAGCGGATGGCGGTGATCTCATCCCTGCCGCCCATGCGGCGGAATAGGCAAGAGCAGCCGAGAGCTTCATTTCCGAGAGCTTCATTTAATGTCCGTCATCAACTCCATCCGTTCGCAGCTGTCGCCGATCCATCCGGAGGGATATCCGTTTGTCGGCGGCTTCGCGCTGGTGAGCCTTATCCTGTTCTGGCTTTGGCCGCCGCTCGGCTGGCTCGGCACGGCCGCGACGCTGTGGTGCGCGTATTTCTTCCGCGATCCGGCGCGCGTCACGCCGGTGCGCGACGGCATCGTGGTGGCGCCAGCCGATGGTCTTGTCAGCCAGGTGGCAAACGCCGTGCCGCCCCAGGAACTCGGGCTCGGCGCGCGGCCGCTGCTGCGCATTTCTATCTTTATGAGCGTGTTCAATTGCCATGTGAACCGCAGCCCGGTCGCCGGGCGCATCGAGCGCATCGTCTATCGCCGGGGCAAATTCTTGAGCGCCGATCTCGACAAGGCGAGCGAAGACAACGAGCGCAATGCGTTTCTGATCGCAACTCCCGGCGGGGCGCGGCTTGCCGTCATCCAGATCGCCGGCCTCGTGGCGCGGCGCATTGTGCCGTTTTCGCGGGAAGGCGAATTGGTCACCGCCGGCCAGCGCATCGGCATGATCCGGTTCGGTTCGCGGGTCGATGTTTATCTGCCGGACGGCGCGCGGTCGCTGGTCGGTGAAGGTCAGACCGCGATTGCCGGTGAGACGGTGATTGGCGATCTGCGCGGGCTCGAAACCGGCCGCACCTTCCGCGTCGGCTGACGCCGTTAACTTTTTCAGTTTCGCCGGTCGGGCGAATGCCTCTGGTTTCGTGGCGGCAGGGCCGCAGACCGGCTATATTGGCGCCATGACCATAAAGCGTTCAGGCTTCGATCCTTCCCGCATGCAGCGGCTGCGCCGCCGGCGATTCCGCCGCATCCCGGTGCGTATCCTGGTACCGAACGTTGTGACGCTGCTGGCGCTGTGCGCCGGCCTGACCGCGATCCGGTTGGCGTTCGAAAACCGTTACGCCCTCGCGCTCGCGGCCATCGTGTTTGCCGCCATCCTGGACGCTATCGACGGCCGATTGGCGCGCTTCCTGAAGGGCACGTCGCGGTTCGGCGCCGAGCTCGACAGTCTGTCGGATTTCGTCAACTTCGGCGTCGCACCGGCGCTGATTCTTTACTTCTGGGGCCTGCATGACCTGAAGTCGGCCGGCTGGATTGCCGCGATGGTGTTTGCCATCTGCGCCGGTCTGCGGCTTGCGCGTTTCAATGTCATGCTGGACGATCCGGATCAGCCGGTATGGGCGAGCAACTTTTTTGTCGGCATGCCGGCCCCGGCCGGCGCCATTACCGTGCTGCTGCCGATCTATGCGTCGTTTCTCGGCCTGCCGCACTCCGGCGTGCTGACCTGGCTGACGCTGGTCTACACACTCGGCATCGCCTGGCTGATGGTGTCGCGGCTGCCGGTCTTTTCCGGCAAACGCGTCGGCACGCGCGTGACGCCCGAGCTGGTCGGCCCACTGATTGTCTTTGTCGTACTCTGCTTCGCCCTGTTGTTTGCCTATCCGTGGGTGCTGCTTACCGTTGGAACCTTGGCCTATCTGGTGAGCCTGCCGTTCGGATACCTGTCCTACCGTGGTTATGAGCGGCGCTTCCGCGAAAACCACGCCGAAACTGAGCCGCCTGCCATGCATTCGCCACCGATCGCTGGCGGATTCAGCCGCGCGCCGGATACCGACGACCGTCCGCCGCGACTGAATTGATGGCGCTGCGCCGGGGACGGCGAGCCGCGCGCATCCGTAACGGCAGGGGACCCGTATGGCAGTCGGCCGCCGCGCAGTTGTGACCTCGGCCGCAGCATCCTTCGCTATGCCGGCGTTGCTTCGCATGGCGCGTGCCGAAGCGGCGCCGCTGCCCTCTATTGCGCTCAAGCTGCATCACGCATTCTCGTCGGTCTCCTGCCTTCATACGAACTTTCTGGTACCGTGGGTGCACCGCATCGAGGAACAATCGTTCGGCCGCATCCGCATCGACATCTACCCGTCGATGGCGCTTGGCGGACAGCCGGCCGAGTTATTCGACCAGGCGCGCGACCGCGTCGTCGATATTGTCTGGGCGATGCCGAGCGATACGGCGGGCCGTTTTCCGAAGATCGAAACGTTCGAACTGCCGTTCGTGCCGCCGCGCCGCGCGCTGGTCGGCTGCAAGGCGATCGCGGATTTTGCCGACGAGCATCTGATGGACGAGTTTCGCGAGATTCATCCGATTTGTTTTTCGTGCGCGGATCGCGGCGTCCTGCACGCCAATCGTCCGGTACGCGCCGTCGCCGAGGTGAGGGGACTTCGCCTCGACGTGAGCACGCGCTTTACCGCCGCCGCCATCGCAATACTTGGCGGTCGACCGGTGCCGATGCCGAGCGGGCAGCTGCCGCTTGCGATCACGCACCATGTCGTGGACGGCTGCGTCTTGCCGTGGGACATGGTGCCGGCGCTCAAGCTCGATACGCTGCTCAAGGCGCACACCGATTTTGCCGACGACGCGCTGAGCACGACGACCGCAGTACTGGCGATGAACAAAACGTCCTACGAAAAGCTGCCGGCCGATCTTAAAAAGGTCATCGACGATAACTCTGGGCAGGTGGCCGCCACCATGGCCGGCACGATGTGGGATCTGAAAGCCAAGGCGGTCGCCGATGCGGTCAGTCAAAACGGCGATCAAATCGTCACGCTCGATCCGGATGCTGTCGCGCGCTGGCGCAAAGCCACCCAGCCTGTGATCGAAGCGTGGCGCAAGGTTATGAAGACACACAAGGCCGACGGCGACAAACTCCTGGCGAGCGCGTACGATCTGTTCGCGAAATACCACAGCATCCCCGAGCCGCAGCCGCCGGCGCCGCCAAAACCGCAGCTCACGGAAGCGAAGGTCGAGCCACAGCCGCCGGCCAAAACAGAAAGCGCGGCGCCCACACCGCAACCTGCCGTGAAAGCCACGCCCACGCCGCAGCCGGCCGTGAAAGCCGCGCCCGCGCCGACAATCAGCGTCGCGGCTCCGCCGGCGCATCCGTCGCCATCAGTCGCGCCCGCGACCCATTGGTGGCAGTTCTGGAAATCGACGCCGCAGACGGCGTCAGCATTGCCGGTTACGACGCCCGGGCAGCCTACAACGCATTGGTGGCAGTTCTGGAACTCGGCCGCAAAGCGCGCGCCCGCGACAGCAGCGCCGCCCCTCCATGCAGCGCCCGCACCAACGCCTACCACTCCCGCCACTTCGGCGATCGCAAAGCCGGTGCCTGCGGCACCACTCCCTGCGCCGCCCAAACCTTTCGACATTCCGCTTTAGTTTTTCGGCAGCGGGTGCCCCGGCATCAGATCGTAAGGATGCGCCCAGCCGGGCAGCGATTTGATGCGGTCGAGCCACGCGGCGATGTTTTTGTGCTGCGCGTTGATATCGAAGCCGAACTCGTCGGCCGGATAGTAGAGATACGCACACAGCGACAGATCGGCGATGGTGGGCGCGTCGCCCAGCATGAAGGGCGCCTTGCCGAGACGCTTGTCCACAATGGCGAGGTTGCCATCGATGCGGCCCTTGAGGAACGCCATCACCGCGGGATCGCCGGCCGGCCGCGCGAAGTTTTTCAGAAAGCGATACGGCCCCAGAAAGCCATTGACCTTCTGATTGTCGAAAATGATCCAGCGCAGCGCTTCGAGCCGCTCGTCATCGTTGCGCGGCAGGAATTTTTTGGTCTGCTCGGCCAAATAGGTCAGGATCACGCCGGATTGGCTGAGCTTTCTGGCGCCATGCACCAGGACGGGCACTTCGCCCATTTCATTGACGTTGGCGCGATACTCGGGCGTGCGCTGAACGCCCGCGCCGAAAAAATCGACGAAGATCGGCTTCCAATCGGCGCCGACCAGATTGAGCATCAGCGCGGCGCGGTAGGCGTTGCCGGATTGCGCGAAGCAATAGAGTTCATATTCGGCCATGGCAGATTCCGTTCCGGCGAAGCCTAGAGCTGTTTGGACAACGTGAGCGCGCTGCCGCTGCCGTCGTGGCCTTCGAAATGGCCACCCACATAGGACATTTGCGCCAGCAGCTTGCCCTTGAAGTCGTGGATATGCAGCAAGCCGTCTTCAAATGTCCACTTGCGGCTCATGAAGAAACTGCCGGGGCAGCCGCCACCCGGCGCGATCGTTCCTTGGGGGGCAGGGGACTGCGCTGCGCCGGCGTCGGGCGTGTCGGCAAAATTCATCATGCAAGCGCCGCCTGCCGCGGCGGATAGCTGCCAGCGGCCGGCAAGGTCGACCGGCGGCGGTGTCGGCGCCGCGATAACAGCGCCGGCCTGTGTCTCATTCGGTTCAGGGCTGCCGCCAAGAAGGTTCGTGCTGCTGCAGGCGCAAAGGCCGGTCATCAGCACAAGAGTTGCGGCGGCTGCGCCGACACGTTCAATTTTCATGTGTCCTGATCGGCTCATCCCCGATCCCCAAAGCGCGGCCTGCACTAAAGCCCGAATCGGGCGAGGAAGTGAAGCCGTGGGGGCCGGATCGAGCACGCGCAGCCCTTATTTCATGGTCGGAATGACGAATTCGGCGCCTTCCTTGACGCCCGACGGCCAGCGCGCCGTCACCGTCTTGGTCCGCGTATAGAAGCGGATCGAGTCCGGACCATGCTGATTGAGGTCGCCGAAGCCCGAGCGCTTCCAGCCGCCGAAGGTGTAATACGACAGCGGCACCGGGATGGCGAAGTTGACGCCGACCATGCCGACCTCGACACGGCTGACGAAATCGCGCGCGGCGTCGCCGTCGCGAGTGAATATGGCCACCCCGTTGCCGTATTCGTGTTCGGACGGCAGCCGCACCGCCTCCTCGTAATCCTTGGCGCGCACCACCGACAGCACCGGGCCGAAGATTTCCTCTTTGTAGATGCGCATGTCGGGCGTGACATGGTCGAACAGGCAGCCGCCCATGAAATTGCCGTTCTCGTAGCCCTGGAGCTTGAACCCGCGGCCATCGACCAGCAGCTTGGCGCCTTCCTTGACGCCGATGTCGACATAGCTTTTCACCTTGTCCATGTGGGCGCGGGTGATCATCGGACCGTAATCAGCCTGCGCGTCCGTGGAGGGCCCGATTTTCAGGCTCTCCACGCGCGGCACAAGTTTTTCCAACAGAATGTCAGCGGTCTTCTGGCCGACCGGAACCGCCACCGAAACCGCCATGCAGCGCTCGCCGGCCGAGCCGTAGCCGGCGCCGATCAGCGCGTCGACCGCTTGGTCTATGTCGGCGTCCGGCATGATGATCATCTGGTTTTTGGCGCCGCCGAAGCACTGCACGCGTTTGCCGTTGGCGGCGGCGGTCGCATAAATGTACTCGGCGATGGCCGTCGAGCCGACGAAGCCGATGGCCTTGACGCGTGAATCCATCAAGAGCGTGTCGACGGCCTCCTTGTCGCCATTGACAACGTTGAACACGCCGGCCGGCAACCCGGCTTCCAAAAACAGCTCGGCAATCCGCATTGGCACGGATGGATCGCGTTCGGATGGCTTCAAGATGTAGGTATTACCGCACGCCAGCGCCGGGGCGCATTTCCACAACGGGATCATGGCCGGGAAATTAAATGGCGTGATGCCGGCGACGACGCCGAGCGACTGGCGGAGCGAGTAAAGGTCGATGCCGGGACCGGCGCTCTCGCTGTACTCGCCCTTGAGGAGGTGCGGGATGCCGCAGGCGAATTCGACCACTTCCAGGCCGCGCTGGATGTCGCCCTTGGCATCGGTAAACGTTTTACCGTGTTCGGATGATAAGAGGCGCGCCAGGGAATCGTATTCCTTTTGCACCAGTTCGAGGAATTTCATCATCACCCGCGCACGGCGCTGCGGGTTGGTCGCGGCCCAGGCTGGCTGCGCCGCCTCGGCCACCGCAATCGCGTGTTCGACTTCGGAATGCTTGGCAAAGGCCACCTTGGCCTGAACTTCCCCGGTATTGGGGTTGAAGACGTCACCATGCCGGCCGGATGAGCCCTTTACCTCTTTTCCGCCGATGAAGTGTCCGATCTCGCGCATGGGTCCTCTCCTCGGTGGTTGAGCGACATCCGGGGTGCCGCGTTTGGCCTATTGTGCGGTCTTTTCCTGCCCCGGTCACGGGGGGTCGGCAATGCGGCGCGGTAACGCTCCTTTAAGCGCAGAGACGCTAGTTTGAGGCGGTGTCACTGCGGCGCTCCAGTGGCGCGGGTGGGAGCGGTGCGTTATGGACATTACAACCGGCCTTGGCCTGCTTGCCGGGACCGCCGTAGTCGTCACCATCATGCTGATGGGTGGCGACATCAGGATGTTTTTCAGCGATCACGCCGTCATTGTGATTTTTGGCGGGTCGTTCGCGGCGACGTTGATCCGCTTTCCCCTCGGGTCGATCATTCATGGGTTGCCGCTGGGGGCGAAATTCGCCTTCACCATGCGGCGCCTGACCCAGCGTGAGCTGGTTGACGAGATCGCGACGATCGCCGAAATCGCCCGCAAGCAGGGTCCGCTCGGCCTGGAGAAGGTCGAGGTCGAAGATCCCTATCTGGCCAAGGGCATCCGCTTCGTCGCCGACGGCTACGACGCCGAATTCATCCGCGACAATCTCGAGCGCGACCGCGACAATTTCCTGACCCACCTCGACGAAGGCCAGAAAATCTATCGCGCCGTCGGCGACTGCGCGCCGGCTTTCGGCATGGTCGGCACGCTGGTCGGCATGGTGCAGATGTTCGCCAACATGACCGATCCGTCAAAACTTGGCCCGTTCATGGCGACTGCCTTGTTGGCAACGTTGTACGGCGCTCTGGTCTCCAACGTCCTCTGCCTGCCCATAGCCGATAAGCTGCATCTGAAACTGGTCGACGAAGAGGTCAATCGCACGCTGATCATCGACGGCGTGCTGATGATCCGCGAGTTGAAGAGCCCGACGCTGGTGCGCGAAATGCTGCTGGCGTATTTGCCTGAAAAGCATCGCGATCAGGAGGCGGAGCCGGTGCCGGCGTAACGCCGCGGCGCCCCGGACATCATGGCACGCAGGGAAGCGGCACACGGCGGCGGCCATGGCTGGTTTGTCACATTCGCCGACCTCATGGGGCTCCTGGTCAGCTTCTTCGTGATGCTGGTCGCGTTTTCCAATCAGGACCAGAAGAAACTGCAGATCGTCGCGGGCTCGATGCGGGACGCCTTCGGCGTACAAACCAACGTGCGTTATTCCGGCATCATCGAGGTCGACGGCCTGCCGACCAGGCCGAGACTGAAACACGCCGCGCATATCCCGCCCGAGGATGCGTCCGCCAACCCCACCCCCGATCAGGCCGACCGCAAGCGCGATTTCGGCGCCAAGCTCGAGCAGGATCAGGCTTTCGCACTCGCGGCGGCATCGTTGCGGCAGGCGCTACAAGACATGCCGGAGCTGACCGAGGCGTCCAAGCACATCATGCTGGAGGACACCAAGGAGGGCCTCAATATCGAGATCGTCGATCAGGAAGGCCGGTCGATGTTTCCCGAAGGCTCCAGGGAGCCTTATCCGCGCACGCGCGAGCTCATCCAGAAGCTTGCCGGACCACTCAAGGCGACGCCCTACCGCATTTCGATCACCGGTCATACCGCCGCGCCGCACACGCCGCCGCCCGCCAATTATGGACCCTGGAACCTCTCGGCAGACCGCGCCAACGCGGTCCGGCAGATACTGGAAGAGCAGGGCTTTCCGTCGAATAATATCTATCAAGTGGCCGGAAAGGCCGATACCGATCCGCTATTTCCCGACGATCCCTACATTGCGGCCAATCGCCGGGTGACCATAACGCTGATGCGGGAGGCGCCGCCGGTGCCGCCCGATATGGCGCCTTAATCCGTCCAAATTCTTTAGCGCGCGTCCCACCGCCATAGCCCTTGATTCCAGCGCGCTTTGGCGCAACCTGTTGGCCATTGTTGCCGGCCTTGACCAGGAGATGACTGATGGCTGACCAATCGGCTGCCGCGCCGAGCGTACGCGATCTGACGCCGGCGGAGGTGGATCGCGGGCTTGCGGACGGCCGCATGCTGCTGGTCGATGTGCGCGAGCCGAATGAGACCGCGCTTGAGCGTTTTCCCGGCGCCGTGCTGGTGCCGTTGTCGGCGTTCGATCCGGCCGCCATCCCGGCCGCTCCGGGACGCGAGGTCGTATTCGCCTGCCGTTCCGGCCGCCGCTCGGTGACGGCATCTCTCGCTGCGCAGGAGCAGGGCTTTGCCTACGCCTCCCACATGGCCGGAGGAATCCTGGCCTGGAAAGCCGCGGGACTGCCGACCGAGACGTGACCTCGTTAGGGTGACGGCATCGCTGCTCATCGCCAGTCATCGCCGCGTGTGCGCTTTCGTGCGGATGGGCGTGGCTGTTGTTGCGTTGACGGCCGGACTACCCGCTGCCGCCATTTCGGACGATGCTGCGCGCCAGCAAGTCGTCAACTTCTATAACTGGTCCGACTACGTCGATCCGTCTGTGCTCGACGCCTTCACCAAAAAGACCGGCATCGTCGTCCGCTATGACACGTTCGATTCCAGCGACACGCTGGAGGCCAAATTGTTCGCGGGCGGTTCAGGCTATGACGTCGTCGTGCCGACCGGCTTTTATCTCGCGCGTGAAATCCAGGCCGGTATCTTCCAGAAGCTCGACAAGCCGAAACTCCCCCACCTCGTCGACGTCTGGCCTGAAATCGCCGCAAGGCTCGCGGCCTACGACCCGGCCAATCAATACGCCGTCAATTACATGTGGGGTACGACTGGCATTGGCTACAGCATGAATGCCGCTCGCCGCGTCTTCGGACCTGATGCCGCAATAGGCAGCTGGGACGACGTGTTCAATCCGGGCAAGATCGCGAGGTTCAAGAATTGCGGCGTGCATATGCTCGAATTCATCAGACGACATCATGCCCGCCGGGCTGCGCTACCTTCATCTCGATCCCAATACCAGCGATCCTGCCGAACTGGAAAAGGTCGCTGACCTCCTGACGAAGGTCAGGCCTTACGTCAGGAAGTTTCATTCCTCGGAATATATCAACGCGCTCGCCTCCGGCGAGATTTGCCTCGCGGTCGGCTTTTCCGGCGATATCAAGCAAGCGGCCAAGCGGGCAGCGGAGGCGAAGAACGGCATCGAGATCAGCTATGTCATTCCGCGAGAGGGCGCACCGCTTTGGTTCGATAATCTCGCCGTTCCGAAGGACGCCCCGCACGTCGCCGCCGCACATGCGCTGATCAATTATCTGCTTGATCCGAAGGTTGCCGCCAAAAATACCAATTTTGTCTCTTACGCCAACGGCGATCGACCGAGTTCAGCGATCGAAAAATCCGTGCTTGACGATCGCACCATCTATCCCGATGCCGCGACAATGGCCAAGCTATTCACGATTATCGCCCACGATCAGAAATCGCAGCGCCTGATCAATCGGCTGTGGACACGGATCAAGACCGGCGAATGAAGCAACGGAAACGCCCGGCTTCGGCGCGTTTCGCCGAAGCCGGGCATGACTGTCATCGTCAATCGGGCTGGATGTTGGCCTGCTTCACCATGTTCTTCCACTCGACGAGCTGTTCCTTGATGTAATTGCCGAGCTCGCCGGGCGTTGAGGAAAAGCCCTCAAAACCGACATTTTTGAACTTCGCCTGCACTTCGGGGCTGTCGATGATCGGGCGCAGCGACTTGTTGAGCTTGGCGACGATCTCGGGCGGCACGCCGGCCGGGGCGACGAGGCCCGCCCAGGCGTCGAGATTGAAGCCTTTGATGCCCGCCTCGTCCATCGTCGGCAGATTGGGGAACAACGAACTGCGTTTGATGCGCGTTACGGCCAGCGCCCGCAAATTATGCGACGCCACGTGCGGCATGGCGGTGGTGAAATCGGCAAACATCATCGACACGCGGCCGGCGATGATGTCCTGAAGCGCCGGCGGGGTGCTGTTGTAGGGCACGTGAATCAAATTAACACCGCCCCATTTGGCGAGCATATCTCCCGCAACAATACCTGCGGTGTTGCCGCTGGCGAACGACAGCTTGCCGGGATTGGCCTTGGCGTAAGCGATCAATTCCTTGACGGAATGGATCGGCAGCTTTGGATTGATCACGAGCATCAGCGTGAAGCTGCCGACACGCGTGACCGGCGTGAAATCCTTGACGGGGTCATAACCGATACTCTTGTGCAGGAAGGGATCGGCTGACAGTGGCGAGTTTGTTCCCATCAACAGCGTATAACCGTCCGCTGGCTGATGACGCACATAATCGGCCGCAAGAGCGCCGTCCACGCCGGGTTTGTCGATGACGACGACGGGCTGCCCGATCGCAGGGCCGACCTTATCGGCTAGGATGCGGCAGATCGTGTCGCTGGCGCTGCCCGGCCCGAATACCGCAACTATCGTGATCGGTCGCGTCGGATAGTCGTCCGCGTAGAGTGCGGCGCTGAACATCGCCGTCGCTGCGGCGATCAGAACAAAGCAAAGCCTTCTCATCGGCGAATCCCTCCCTGAATGTCATAAATTGTTTTTATCGGCGCATCGTTTCTTCGCTGGGCGCGCGCCTTTGACACCGAGGATAGCAGATTTTCGAGGCGGCTTGTCGGGGGAAAGCGAGCCCAATGGCCGCACTTGGCGTTCCCCGCTGCGCGTGGTGCCGATGCCGAGGCGCGGCGAAACGGCCCATCTGAACTGGTGCGAAGCCTCCCGTCCTTCAGTGCGCACACCGAGGTGCGATTGCACACCGAAAAGCTCGTTCGCCTTCGCTCGACGACTGGATCCTACGTATAATTACGTATTGCTGAATACGTACGTTGATTTGCATCAAGGCTATCGTCGCCGAACGCCTGTAAAAGCCGTCCCAGCTCTCGCAATACGATCAAGGGAAAATCATGACAGGCGAACCGGCTGTGACGCGCCAACAGCAGCAACGCGCGCTATGGGTGTCGACGATAGCGTTCACCATCTGCTTTGCAGTTTGGACGATTTTCGCAATCATCGGCGTTCAGATTAAGAAAAATCTCGGTCTCAACGCGACCGAGTTCGGCCTTCTGGTCGGCACTCCAATCCTGAGCGGCTCGCTGATCCGAATCGTGCTGGGGGTGTGGACCGATCAGTACGGCGGACGCATCGTCTACACGCTGGTCATGCTGTCGGCGGCCGTAGCCACGTTCTGTCTGACCTGGGCCGGCACCTACCCGCAATTCCTGATCGCCGCATTATTCGTCGGCATTGCCGGCGGCTCCTTCGCGGTCGGCGTTGCGTATGTGTCACGCTGGTTCCCGACCGAACGGCAGGGCACAGCGCTCGGCATTTTTGGCGCCGGTAATGTCGGCGCTGCCATCACCAAGTTTCTCGCGCCGTTCGTGCTCGTCGCCTACGGCTGGCAAATGGTCGCCGAGGTTTGGGCGGCCGGCATCGCCCTCATGGCCGTGGTCTATTGGTTCACCACGGAGGACGATCCTGTTCTGCGGGCCCGGCGTGCGCGAGGCGAGAAGCCGCGCAGCGCATGGCTGGAGCTGGCGCCGCTCAAGAATGTGCAGGTCTGGCGGTTTTCGCTTTATTACTTTTTCGTATTCGGCGCTTTCGTCGCCCTGTCGCTGTGGCTGCCGCAATACCTGATCAACGTCTATGGGGTGAACATCGAGACCGCCGGCATGACGGCCGCCGCGTTCTCGTTTCCCGCGAGCGTGTTCCGCGCTTACGGCGGCCACTTGTCCGACCGCTACGGCGCCCGCCGGGTGCTGTATTGGACGTTTTTGGTCGCCATCGCCTGCACCTTCGTGCTGTCTTATCCGCCGACCGACTACATCGTGTACACGACAGGCGGACCGCGCAGCTTCCATGCGCAAATGGGAGTCGTTGGCTTCACGGTCACCGTGTTCGTACTCGGCTTCTTCATGGCGTTGGGCAAGGCTGCCGTCTACAAGCACATCCCGGTTTACTATCCAGACAATGTCGGCGCTGTGGGCGGGCTGGTCGGGATGATCGGCGGACTCGGCGGCTTTGTGCTGCCGATCGCATTCGGCGTGCTCAACGATCTCACCGGACTATGGACCAGCTGCTTCATGCTGCTCTTCGTCCTGGTCAGCGGCGCGCTGCTTTGGATGCACCTCTCGGTCCGGCAGATGGAACGTGAAGTCGCCGGCCCTGAATTGGCGAAACTGCCGCAGCTGCCGGAAATGCGGGAGATCCACACGCCGGAACGTATCGGCGCATTGTCCGGCGCGGTCCTGACCGACTGGCACCCGGAGGATAAGGAATTCTGGGAAAAAACCGGCCATGCGGTGGCGCGGCGCAATCTCTGGCTATCCATTCCCGCATTGTTGCTGTCGTTCGCGATCTGGCAGGTGTGGTCGGTCGTCGTCGCCAAACTGCCGTCGGTCGGCTTCCAGTTCTCGACCGATCAACTGTTCTGGCTCGCCGCGCTGCCGGGAATCTCCGGCGCCGTGTTGCGAATCTTCTACTCGTTCATGGTGCCGATCTTCGGCGGCCGCTTGTGGACCACGGTCGCGACTTGGTCGCTGATGATCCCCGCTATCGGCATCGGCTATGCGGTGCAAAACCCGAATACGCCGTATTTCATCTTCCTTGGGTTGGCGCTGCTCTGCGGATTGGGCGGCGGCAACTTCGCCTCGTCGATGGCCAACATATCGTTCTTCTTCCCGCGTGCGGAGAAAGGCAACGCTCTGGCGCTCAATGCCGGGCTTGGCAATCTCGGCGTCAGCGTCGTGCAGTTCGTCGTTCCGATCGTCATTACTGCAGGCGTGTTCGGCTGGTTTGGCGGCGATCCGGCGATGGTGAAAGGGCCGGCCGGACAGATCCCGCTGTGGCTGCAGAACGCCGGCTTTATCTGGGTGCCTTTCATTGCGGTGAGCGCGTTCTTCGCCTGGTTTGGCATGAACGACATTGCGGCCGCCAAAGCCTCGTTCAGCGAGCAGGCCGTCATCTTCCAGCGCAAGCACAACTGGCTGATGTGCTGGCTCTACACCGGCACCTTCGGTTCGTTCATCGGCTATTCGGCCGGCTTTCCGCTGCTCGCCAAGATCGAGTTCCCGGCGGTGAACGCGCTGCCGTTTGTCTTCCTCGGCCCGCTGGTCGGCGCGCTGTCGCGCTCGGCCACCGGCTGGCTCGCCGACAAGTACGGTGGCGGGCGCGTCACCGTCTGGGTCTTTATCCTCATGATGGTGGGTGTGGCCGGCGTCCTCTATTTCCTCGGCGTCAAGGATCAGCCGAACGCGTTCTGGGGCTTCTTTGCCATGTTCCTGCTGCTGTTCTTTGCGGCGGGCGTTGGCAATGCGTCGACCTTCCAGATGATCCCCAACATCATGCGCAAGGAAATGGAGCGCCTGATGCCGGGAGTGGATGGCGCTGCGCGGCTGCGTGAAGCCGAGAAAGAGTCAGCAGCGATCACCGGCTTTACATCCGCGATCGCCGCCTTCGGCGCCTTTTTCATTCCGAAGGCCTACGGCACTTCGCTCGGACTGACAGGTGGTGTCGAAGCGGCGCTGTGGGGCTTCCTCATCTTCTATGTGAGCTGTCTCCTGATCACCTGGGGCTTCTACACGCGGCGCGGCGGCCTGCTCTACGACGTGGAGCATGGCAAGTCCGGCGCGCTGAGGCCGCTCGCGAACGCAACGCCGGCTGAATGACGGAGCAATGCCGTGAGCCATTTCCTCGATCGACTCACCTTTTTCAATCGCGTTGTCGACGATTTCTCAGACGGTCACGGCATCACCACGCGCGAGGATCGGCGCTGGGAAGACGGCTACCGCAAGCGATGGCAGCACGACAAGATCGTGCGCTCCACCCATGGCGCCAATTGCACCGGCTCGTGCTCGTGGAAAATCTACGTCAAGGGCGGCATCGTCACCTGGGAGACGCAGCAGACCGATTATCCGCGCACGCGGCCCGATCTGCCGAATCACGAACCGCGAGGCTGCTCGCGCGGCGCCAGCTACAGTTGGTATCTGTATTCCGGCAACCGCGTGAAATTTCCGCTGGTGCGCTCGCGCTTATTGAAGCTGTGGCGGCAGGCGAGAGCCGTCCGCACGCCGGTCGGCGCCTGGGCCTCGATTGTCGAGAATTCCGAGAAGCGCGCCGCTTACACCAAAAAGCGCGGCCTCGGCGGCTTCGTGCGCGCCACCTGGGATGAAGTAACTGAAATCATTGCCGCGGCGAATGCCTACACCGTCAAGACTTATGGGCCGGACCGTGTCATCGGCTTCTCGCCGATCCCCGCCATGTCGATGGTGAGCTACGCCGCAGGGGCGCGCTATCTGTCGCTGCTCGGCGGCGTGTGCATGTCGTTCTACGACTGGTATTGCGACCTGCCACCGTCCTCGCCGCAGACCTGGGGAGAGCAGACCGACGTTCCCGAATCCGCCGACTGGTACAACGCGGGCTTCATCATTCTGTGGGGCTCGAACGTGCCGCAGACGCGTACGCCCGATGCGCATTTCTATACCGAGTCCCGCTACAAGGGCACCAAAAGCGTCGTCATCTGCCCCGACTATTCGGAAGCTTCGAAATTCGCCGACCTGTGGATTTCGGTGAAGCAGGGCACCGACGCGGCGCTTGGCATGGCAATGGGCCATGTCATCCTGCGCGAGTTCTATTTCGACCGGCAGGTCAAGTATTTCGAGGATTACGCGCGCCAGTACACGGACATGCCGTTCCTGGTGCGGCTGGTGAAATCCAAAGAGGGGCTCGTGCCCGAGCGGCTCGTGCGCGCCTCGGATTTCTCCGGCGCCTTCGGGGAGGCCAACAATCCGGAATGGAAGACGGTCGCCTTCGACGCCAACAGCGATCGCGTTGTCGTGCCGCGCGGCTCGGTCGGCTTCCGTTGGGGCGAGCAGGGCAAGTGGAATCTCGAGGAAAAGGACGCGCAGGGCGGCGACACAAAACTCCGGCTGACGCTGGCCGGTGCCAATGACGGCTTCGCCGACGTGTCGTTTCCGTATTTCGGCAACATCGAACACGATCACTTTGCCGGCACCGATCATCCGAGCGTGCTGGTCCGCAAAGTGCCGGTGAAAGCGCTGAAGCTCGCCGACGGCGAAGCCATGGTGGCGACGGTGTTCGACCTGTTCGCCGCCAATTACGGCCTCGACCGCGGCTTCGGCGGCCAGCACGTCGCCAAGAATTTCGATGCCAACGAGCCCTACACGCCGGCCTGGGCGGAAAAGATCACGGGGGTGCCGCGCGACCAGATCATCACGGTCGCGCGCGAGTTCGCACTCAATGCAGAAAAGACCCACGGCCGCTCGATGGTGATCATCGGCGCGGCAATGAACCACTGGTTCCACTGCGACATGAACTACCGCGCCGTGATCAATATGCTGGTGATGTGCGGATGCGTCGGCCAGTCGGGCGGCGGCTGGTCGCATTATGTCGGGCAGGAAAAGCTTCGGCCGCAGACAGGCTGGGCGCCGCTCGCCTTCGGACTCGACTGGGGCCGGCCACCGCGCCAGCAGAATTCGACGTCGTTCTTCTACGCACACACCGATCAATGGCGCTACGAAACGCTCAAGATCAACGAGATCTTATCCCCCACGGCGCCCGAAGGGTCATGGGACGGCGCCGTCATCGATTATAACGCGCGCGCCGAACGCATGGGCTGGCTGCCGTCGGCGCCGCAGCTTGAAACCAATCCGCTCAGGGTCGCGGCTGCCGCGAAGGCGAGCGGCGTCGAGCCCAAGGACTATGTGGCCCAATCGTTGAAGTTGGGCACGTTGAAGCTGTCGTGCCACGATCCCGACAAGCCGGTGAATTGGCCGCGCAACATGTTTGTGTGGCGTTCCAACCTGCTTGGCTCGTCCGGCAAGGGCCACGAGTATTTCCTCAAACACCTGCTCGGCACCAGCCACGGTGTGCTCGGCAAGGATTTGGGCGAGACCGGCTTGCAGAGGCCGCAGGAGGTCGCCTGGCACGACGCGGCGCCGGAAGGAAAGCTCGATCTTCTGGTCACGCTCGACTTCCGCATGTCGACGACCTGCGTTTACTCCGACATCGTGCTGCCGACCGCGACCTGGTACGAGAAGAACGATCTCAATACCTCCGACATGCATCCCTTCATCCACCCGCTCACAGCGGCGGTCGATCCGGTGTGGGAGTGCAAGAGCGACTGGGATATCTACAAGGCGATTGCCAAAAAATTCTCCGAGGTCGCGCCGGAAGTGCTCGGCGTCGAGCAGGACGTCGTGCTCACCCCGATCATGCACGACACGCCCGGCGAGATCGCGCAGCCTTTCGATGTGAAGGATTGGAAGCGCGGCGAGATCGCGCCGATCCCCGGCAAGACCATGCCGCAGGTTACCGTCGTCGAGCGCGACTATCCCAACCTCTACAAGCGCTTTACCTCGCTCGGTCCGCTGATGTCGAAGCTCGGCAACGGCGGCAAGGGCATCGCCTGGAATACCGAGCATGAGGTCGAATACCTGAAAAGGCTGAACGGCGCCGTCACCGATGAAGGCCCGACCAAGGGGCTGCCCAAGATCGACACCGACATCGACGCCGCCGAGGTGCTGCTGACGCTCGCGCCCGAAACCAACGGCGAGGTTGCAGTGAAAGCTTGGAGTTCGCTCGGCAAGATCACCGGCCGGGAGCATGCCCATCTTGCCATCACCAAGGAAGACGAGAAAATCCGCTTCCGCGACGTGGTGGCGCAACCACGCAAAATCATCTCGTCGCCGATCTGGTCGGGTCTTGAATCCGAGAAGGTCTGCTACAACGCCGGCTACACCAACGTGCACGAACTGATCCCGTGGCGCACGCTCACCGGACGGCAGCAGCTTTATCAGGATCACGCCTGGATGCGCGCCTTCGGCGAGGCGCTGTGCGTCTATCGTCCGCCGATCGACACCAAGACCGTCAAGCCGGTGATCGATCGCAAGCCGAACGGCAACCGTCCTATCGTTCTGAATTTCATCACGCCGCATCAGAAATGGGGCATCCACTCGACCTACACCGATAACCTTCTGATGCTGACATTGTCGCGCGGCGGCCCGATCGTGTGGATCAGCGAAACCGACGCCAAACAGGCCGGCATCGTCGATAACGATTGGATCGAGGCCTACAACTCGAACGGCGCGCTGGTCGCACGCGCCGTGGTCTCGCAGCGCGTCAAGCAGGGCATGTGCATGATGTATCACGCCCAGGAGAAGATCGTGAACGTTCCGGGCTCGGAACAGACCGGTCAGCGCGGCGGCATCCATAATTCGGTGACCCGCGCGGTGCTCAAGCCGACCCACATGATCGGCGGCTACGCGCAGCAATCCTACGGGTTCAACTATTACGGAACGGTCGGCACCAATCGCGACGAGTTCGTCGTGATCCGCAAGATGGCGAACGTGGATTGGCTCGATCGCCCCGCCGCCGAACAGTCCGGCGACGCTGCTCCGAAAATGGAGGCCGCAGAATGAAAATCCGCGCGCAAATCGCGATGGTGCTCAACCTCGACAAGTGTATCGGGTGCCATACCTGCTCGGTCACCTGCAAGAACGTGTGGACCAATCGCGAGGGCATGGAATACGCCTGGTTCAATAACGTCGAAACCAAGCCGGGCATCGGCTATCCGAAGGAGTGGGAGAACCAGAACCGCTGGAACGGCGGCTGGCGCCGCAAGAAGAACGGCAAGATCGAGCCGCGTATCGGCGGCAAGTGGCGTGTGCTGGCCAATATTTTCGCCAACCCCGATCTGCCCGAGATCGACGACTACTACGAGCCGTTCACCTTCGATTACGAGCACCTGCAGACCGCGCCGGAGCTGCAGGCTTCGCCGACCGCGCGGCCGCGCTCGCTCATATCCGGCGAACGCATGGAAAAGATCGAGTGGGGCCCCAACTGGGAGGAAATCCTCGGCACCGAGTTTGCCAAGCGCTCGAAGGACGTCAATTTTGAAGGCGTGGAGAAGGAAATCTACGGCCAGTTCGAAAACACCTTCATGATGTATCTGCCGCGGTTGTGCGAGCACTGCCTCAATCCGGCCTGTGTGGCGGCCTGTCCCTCCGGCGCGATCTATAAGCGCGAGGAAGACGGCATCGTGCTGATCGACCAGGACAAGTGCCGCGGCTGGCGCATGTGCATGTCCGGCTGCCCGTACAAGAAGATCTATTACAACTGGAACTCGGGAAAGTCGGAGAAGTGCATATTCTGCTACCCCCGCATCGAGGCGGGCCAGCCGACGGTGTGCTCGGAAACCTGCGTCGGCCGCATCCGCTATCTCGGCGTTGTGCTTTACGATGCCGACCGCATTGAGGAAGCGGCAAGCGTGCCGGCGGAGCAGGATCTCTATGCGGCGCAGCTCGGCATCTTCCTTAACCCGCACGACCCGGCGGTGATCGCGCAAGCAGAGGCCGACGGCATTTCCGGTGCGTGGCTCGAAGCTGCCCGCCGCTCTCCGGTCTACAAAATGGCGATGGAGTGGAAAATCGCTTTCCCGCTGCATCCCGAGTATCGCACGCTGCCGATGGTCTGGTACGTGCCGCCGCTTTCGCCGATCCAGTCCGCGGCAGCGGCCGGCAAGATCGGCCACGACGGCGAGATGCCCGACGTACGCAGCCTGCGCATTCCGCTCAAATATCTCGCCAATCTCCTCACGGCTGGCAAGGAAGAGCCGGTCGCCCAGGCGCTGGAGCGGATGCTGGCGATGCGCGCCTATATGCGCGCCAAGACCGTCGACGGCGTGATCGATGAATCGATCGCGCGGCGTGTCGGGCTGACCAGTCTTGCCATCGAAGACATGTACCAGGTGATGGCGATCGCCAATTACGAAGATCGCTTCGTCATCCCGACCGCGCATCGCGAACTCGATGAAGACGCCTACGATCTGCGCGGTTCGTGCGGCTTCTCGTTCGGCAACGGCTGCTCAGGCGGCGTCAGCGAGACCAATCTGTTCGGTGGCCCGAAGAAGGCCAAGACGCCGATGGAGGTGGTGTGATGACCGGAACCTTCGAGGCCAAAACGTTCAGAGCGCTGTCCGCGCTGCTGTCCTATCCGACGGCGGAGCTGCAAGCGGCCGCGGACGAAATCCGCGACGCCATCGCGCGCGAACGCCTCGTGCCAGCGCGCATCATGCGGCAGCTCGATGGTCTGATCGGCGAACTGAAGGGGAACGATCTGTACGATCTGCAGGAGCGCTACGTGCTCTTGTTCGACCGCACCCGTTCGCTGTCGCTGCATCTGTTCGAACACGTGCACGGCGAAAGCCGCGATCGCGGCCAGGCCATGATTGACCTGAAGACGCGATACGAGCAGCACGGCCTCGCCATCAGCGCGGCCGAGTTGCCGGACTTCCTGCCGATGTTTCTCGAATACCTGTCCGTGCTACCGCTCGTTGAAGCCTGCGATCTCCTGGCGCAGCCCGCGCATATTCTCCAAGGGCTCGCCGAGCGTCTGCGGCAGCGCAAATCGCCGTACGAGGCGGTGTTTCGGGCGCTGACGGCGCTCGCCGCCGCCAAGCCGGATGCCACGGCCGTCGCGGCAGTGCTGGACGAGCCTGATGCAGACCCGGCAGACCTCGCCGCGCTTGACGCCGCCTGGGAGGACGAGCCGGTAACATTTGGCCCCGGCGCCGCGTCGAGCTGCAAGGACGGGCTGATCGCGCGCATCCGCGCCGGCCGGCGGCCGCCGCCGGCGGTGCAGGCATAAGGAGCGGGCCCATGAGCGACACGATGATCTACATCGTTTACGGCTGGTACCCGTATCTGTGCCTCACGGTTTTCCTGCTCGGCAGTCTGCTGCGTTTCGACCGCGAGCAATACACGTGGCGGTCCGGTTCAAGTCAGCTGTTGCGGCGGCGGCAGCTGGTGTGGGGCTCGAACCTGTTCCACGTCGGCATCCTGTTGATCTTCGCCGGCCACTTTGTCGGCCTGCTGACGCCGATCAGGGTGTTCGGCTGGCTCGGCATCTCCCACACCTTCAAACAGTGGATGGCGATCGGCATCGGCGGCGTCGCCGGCATCGCCTGCTTCATCGGCATCACCATGCTGGTGCATCGTCGGCTGTTTGATGCCCGCATCCGGCGCACCTCGTCATTCGGCGATATAGCGATCCTGCTTCTGCTTTACGCACAGCTCATACTGGGGCTGTGCACCATTCCGGTGTCGCTGCAGCATCTCGACGGCAGCGAAATGGTGAAATTCATGGTCTGGGCGCAGGGTATTCTCACCCTTCAGCCCGGCGTGTCCGCGGTCATCGCCGGCGTCAATCCGATCTTCAAGCTGCACCTGTTCCTCGGCATGACGATCTTCCTCGTCTTTCCGTTCACGCGGCTCGTGCATGTCTGGAGCGCGCCAGTCTGGTATCTCGGCCGGCGCGGTTATCAGATCGTGCGGACCAATCGGCCGGCCGCCGTTTACGCGCGGCGAGCCGCGCCGCGTATCACGGTGATGCCGGCGCGGCGCCCGAGTGCGCCGGCGCGGCCCGTGCCGGCGGAGTAGGGCCCATGACGTGCGTCGTCCACGCTGACAGTGCGCTGCCAAAGCCAGTAACGGTGAGCGTCAACGGCATTGTGGTGCCGCGCGACGCCATCGCGCGCGAGACGCAGCATCACCGCGCCGACAAGCCGATCCACGCCTGGCAGGCCGCGGTGCGCGCGCTGGTCATCCGCGAGTTGCTGCTGCAGGAGGCGCGCCGGCTCGGCGTTGAGACCGAGCCACAAACCGATGCGCAGGGCAGGCGGGAGACTGATGAAGAGGCGCTGATCCGCTGCCTGATCGAGCGCGAAGTGATGACGCCCGAGCCCGACGAGGCGACTTGCCGCCGTTACCATGAACACAATCGCGCGCGCTTCCGCTCGCCGCCTTTGTACGAGGCCGCGCATATCCTGTTCGCGGCGCGCGAGGATGATGCCGACACGTTCGCTGCCGCGCGCGCGCAGGCTGAGGCGGCGATCGGGCAATTGCGTGTGCATCCGCAACAATTCGCCGAACTGGCGCGCCTGCACTCGGCCTGTCCGTCGGCAGCGCAAGGCGGCAATCTCGGGCAAATCGGTCCCGGCCAAACCACGGCGGAGTTCGAGCGCGCGCTGTTTGCGCTGGCGCCGGGCGCCATCACCCAGGAGCCCGTTGCGACGCGCTACGGCCTCCACATCATCCGCCTCGACCGCAAGATCGATGGCCGCGACCTGCCGTTCGAACTCGTCGCCGACCGCATCGCCGATTATCTGCGCGAGGCCGTCAGGCGCCGCGCCGGCGCGCAATACATCGCGCGGCTGATGTCGCGGGCACAGATCACCGGCATCGCAAGCGAGGGCGCCGCCGAGGCGCATCGCGTCAATTAGAGCAATAGCGGGAACAAACATGCTGCTCGGCGATCTTTTGGCGCGCTTCGACGACGAAGGCATCGCAAGCGAGGCCGTGCTCGGCCTCGGCGATTTGGCGCTTAACGCGACATTGCGGACGGCGGCGGAAGCGGACGGTCTGACACTCGGCGCCTATGCGGCGGCGGCAGTTCGGCGCTACGCCGCCGAAGCTACCGACGAGGAGTGGGTCAGCCTGATGGGCGCGCTCGGCCGCGCGCAGGATCCCGGCGCGGTGTGCCTGCGGCGCGCGCTCACCTACGTTGCCGCCGATTTCAACGCCAGCGCCGGTGCAGCCACAGCCATTGGTCCGGATACTCGCGGATCCAGCCCTCGATCACATTCGTGATCGCCTGCATGGTGCCTTGCACGTCGATGCGGCCCTCGGCATCGCGCGGCGGATCGATCGGGTCGGCGATGTCGATGCGGAAGCGGTTGCGATCGGGCAGGCGGATGGCGCGCAGGCCATAGATTGGACATTCCAGCTGACGCGCCAGCATGGCAATCAACGGATTGGCTTTGCAGGGACGGCCGAAGAAATTCACCTCGACGCCCTTGGTGTAATGCTGGTCGACCAGCATGCCGACATGGACGCCGTCCTGCAGCAGACGCGCGAGCCGCACCGGCGCGTCGAGGCCGGTTGGTATCATCTGCCCCATCACGCCGGCGCGCAGCTCGATGATGGCATCGCTGATGGCGGCGATGTTGGGACGCCGATACAACACCGCGGAACTGACCCCGATCTGATGCGTCACCACCGCCGGAATCTCCCAATTGGCGGTGTGGCAGGCAAAGCTGAGGGTAGCCTTGTTGGCGACGATGCGCCGGACGTGTTCGACCGTCGCCATGTCGACGATCACCGTATCGGTCAGGGACACCCCCGGCTCGTTGACGCGAAATTCGTCGAGATGCACGAACTCCGCTGCGACGCGGCCGAGATTGTCCCAGACGCCGGCAAGTATCTGCTCGATTTCGGCGGCAGATTTTTCGGGAAATGCGGCGCGCAGGTTGTCGCGGCCGAGGCGATGTTCCGGCACCAGCGGCCCGAGCTTGCGCATCACCGAGCCGGCGAAATTCGCCGCGCGTTCGCGGGTGATCCGCTTGACGGCGCGCAGCAGCCCGACCGCAACCGCCCCGATGGCTGCATCGAGCAGCTTTTTGGAGCGCGATCCGTTCATCAGAACGCGACGATGATTTTTCCGAAGACCTGTCGGCTTTCCAGACGGGCCAGACCGCGCTCGAAATCAGAAAGCTTCACTTCGGTGTCGATGACCGGCAGAAGCCCCGACGCCATCTTGGCGAGGCTTTCGCGGATGTTGCGCATCGAAGCGCCGAATGAGCCGATGATGCGATATTGCTGGGTGTAGAGCTGAAACAGATTAAGAGTGGTCGACTGGCCGGAGGTCGAGCCGCAGGTCACCAGCCGTCCGCCGCGCTTGAGGCAAAGGAGCGAGCCGTTGAACGTGTCTGGCCCGACATGCTCGAATACGACATCGACGCCCTTCTTGCCGGTGAGCTTGCGCACCACGCCTTCGAATTTGTCGGTGCGGTAGTTGATGACATGGTCGGCGCCGAGCGCCTTCGCCTTCTCGGCCTTGGCATCATCGCCAACCGTGGTGAAGACGGTGCAGCCGATCGCCTTGGCCATCTTGATGGCGGCGGAACCGATGCCGGAGCCGCCGGCCTGCACCAGGATGCTTTCGCCGGGTTCGAGCTTGGCATTGTCGAACAGCATGTGCTGTACGGTGGCAAACGCGATTGGCGCGCACGCGGCGTCGCGAAAGCTGACGCCCGGCGGCACCTGGACGACGAGCCTTGCCGGCATGTTGACCAGATCGCGGGCGAAGCCGTCGATGTGAAATCCCATCACGCCGCCGACGTTTTCACACAGATTGTCACGGCCCTCGCGGCAGGCCTTGCAAGTCCCGCAGGTCAGCGCCCCGTAGGGCACGACCCGGTCTCCTGCCTTCAACGTATCAACGCCAGGTCCGACCGCGACGATTTCGCCCGAGGCTTCGGCTCCGACAACGAGCGGCAGCTTTCGCTTGGCGAACGCCATGCCGCGCCAGCCCCAGACATCGATGTGGTTGAGGCCGACAGCCTTGATGGCGATCTGGACCTCGCCCGCGCCCGGCGCGAGCGGTGGCGCGGTTTCAAGCAGTTCGATCTTGCGGTCGCCGACGAGCGTCAGCGCGCGCATTGCACCGTGCATCTTTGGCGCGGGAGCAGGGGCGGCGCTGTCGAGCGCTGGCGCGGTGCCGGTCATGCCGGTTCCTGCGCCAGGACCAGGCTCACGTTCTGGCCGCCGAAGCCGAACGAATTGGAGATAGCGCGCCGCATGCGCTTGTCGCGCGCCACATTGGGCACGACGTCGAGCGGAATTGCCGGATCGGGAATGTCGTAGTTGATCGTCGGCGGCATGCGTTGGTGTTGCAGCGTCAACAGCGTGAACGCCGCTTCGACGGCGCCCGCGGCGGTCAGCGTGTGGCCGATCATCGATTTGTTCGACGAAATCGGGACGTCCTTGAGGAGGTCGCCGAACACCATCGATACGCCGAGATATTCCATCTTGTCATTTTCCGGCGTCGAGGTGCCGTGCGCATTGATGTAGTCGACATCCTCGGGCCCGACGCCGGCATCGTTGAGCGCATTGCGGATGCAGGCGACGATCGGCTTGCCGTCGGGGCTCGATCGCGTGCGGTGAAACGAGTTCGGCTTTCTCGCCGCAGCCTTCGACGATGCCGAGGATGCGGGCGCCGCGCGCGCGGGCGTGATCGATGTCTTCCAGCACCAAAGCTGCTGCGCCTTCGGCGATCACGAAGCCGTCGCGGTTTTTGGAAAACGGCCGCGAGGCCTGCTCAGGCGGATCGTTATGCGTCGACAGCGCCGACAACAGCGAAAAGCGCACCAGCGATTCCGGCGTGATCGAACCGTCGGCGCCGATCGCGAGCACCGCCTGGCACTCGCCGCGCCGAATGGCCTCGACGGCGAGCTGAATTCCGGTGGCTCCGGACGCGCATGCGGTGTTGAGCGAGACCGGCGAGCCTTCGGTGCCGAAATGATCGGCGATCCGTTCGGCCACGGTGCCGACTTTCGCCGAGGGGAACACCGAGGAAAACTGCGGCTGACGCGCCGCGCGCACGAGATCCGGATAGTTGGCGTCGCCTTGGGATGCCGCGGCCCCGTCCAGCACTTCGCGATAATGCCACTCGAGTTCGAGCGGCGGCGGCGCGAGGAACAGCGGGCCTGGAAAGTGATTTTTGCTGCCGATGCCGGATTGCGCCACCGCCTCTTCGGCGGCGAGGAATGCGATCCGCGTGGTGAGATCGGCGGGTGGCATGTAGTCGGTGTAGGCGGCGTCGACCGTGCCGGCGATGGTGGTGCGCAGTCCGTCGATTGGAAAGCGCGAAATGCGCCGGATGCCCGAGACCCCCGCGCTCAATTTCGACCAGTTGTCATCCTTGCCGATGCCGAGCGACGTGACGACGCCAATGCCGGTGACGGCGATCACCGGGCGGCCGGCCTTGTCGCGGGTAGGTGCACTTGCCATCGGTGCCTTCCTCAATCGACTCGTTCGAGCAGCGTCATGCCTTCGCCCCGCCAGGTGCCGACGCTGGTCACCGCGGTCTGGCGCAGCGGGGCCGGGCTTTCGCCACGGTCGCCGCTGCCCGCCGGGGCAAACAGCTTACCATGCTCGATCGCCCCACAGGCGATGGCGAGGCAGGCGATGAAATGGGCGTCGACCCCGTGCCCGATATACGAACCCGGATTGCGGACGGGAAGGCCGATCTCAGTGAGGACAGCGCGTTCCGCCGAGGTTGCCGGCTCTGAGCCGCTGGCGCCGGAGATGATGGCGGCCTGCTTGGGGTCGATTCCCGGAGAAATTTCCTTCCAAAGTCGCGCCAGCGACGATTCGATTTCGCCGGGCTGCCGGGCTCGGCTGTCGGAGAACACCGGACCGATGCGCGCGCGAGGACGCACGCCCCGCGCCTGTGCATGCTCACGGCTCTCGAGCACCAGGAATGCGCCCATCGTCGCCAGGGCGATACCGCCCTTCGGGCCACGATCCCAGACCGGCGCGAACGGCGCCTTGAGCAGCATGCCGCTCAGTTCGATGTTGACCAGCGCGTCCCAGCGCGCGCCGTGGTAGGCGCCGCCGACGAGCGTCACGTCGCTCTGCCCGGCGGCGATGCGCGCCCGCGCGATGCGCACCGAATCGAGACCCGCCGACTCTTCACCCAAGAATGTACGGGAAGCGCCAATCACGCCATGCACCAGCGAAATGTTGCCGGCGAGCATGTTGGGCAGTTGCGCCAGGAACAAGGTCGGGCGCAAATCGCTCATCAAGTGCTCATTGAGAAACGCGCCGGGCTGCTCCGCCTTGCGCATGCCGGTGAGGATTGCCGTATCGACGGCGATGTCACGCTCGCCGCCTTCGGCGCAGACGATCATGTCGCTATGATCGAGCAGATCGGCGTTGCCGGCGATGCCGGCATCGCTGAGCGCGAGGCCTGCCGCATAAACGCCGACGCGTTGCCAGGTCTCCATCTGCCGCTGATCGCTTTTCTTGGGGATCTGCTTGTCGAAGCTCATCGGCCCCATCGGATGCACGACGTTGGGCGCGAAGGTCTTGTCGTCATAGGGCGGCGGATCGCCGCGATCCAGCGCAAGCCATGCGGCTTCGAGCCCCTCACCGAGGCAAGTGAGAAGACCGACGCCGGTGATCCACACCTCGCGCCGGTCACTCACTTAACGAACTCCGGAACGGACAGGTTGAGCCGCTTGCCCCATTCAAAAAACGACCGGCGAAACTCCGGGCTGGGGAAGGGCTGGATGCGAAACGTCAATTCCGCGTCGCACACCTTGCTGCCACCGCGCAGGCCTTTGCATTGCGCGACCGTATAGCCGGAGCCCTCGTGTACGATACCGCCTTCGAATTCCAGCGCGTCGCCGGGAAATACCAGCGTGCGGAACTTGGCCTCCTTGATGCCGGCGAGAAACGGCATTGCGGTAAAATCGCCGAGCATGCAGATCAGCCAGCCGGTGGTCTGCGCCATGCATTCGGTCAGGAGCACGCCCGGCATCAGCGGGTACCCGGGAAAATGCCCTTCGAAGATTGTGCTTTCGGTCGGGATGGTACAGGCCGCACGCAACCGACGCGCGCCGCGGTCGGCATCGACGATGCGGTCGATCATCTGAAAATATTCGAGACGCATAGGGGGCGCCTCAGGCGCCTTTGGCGGCGACCAGTTGGTCGATCTGCGAACTCAGGTTCTTCAGCACGAAATACTGGTCGGTTGTCGCCTTGCCGTCGTTCACTTCCTGGGTCCATTGCTCGAGCGGCAGCTTGATGCCGAACGCCTTGTCGATGGCGAACGCGATGTCGAGAAAGTCGAGACTGTCGATTTCGAGGTCCCTGGTGGCGTGGCTTTCCGGCTTGATGTTTTCGCGCGGGATATCGCACGTTTCCGCGATGATTTCGGCCACTCTGTCGAACGTGGTTGTTTCGGGCATGCTCATTTGACCGCAGCGAGTATGGACGCCCGGAAGGGACGCCACGCACCAGCCCGATTCGCTACGGGCCACATCGATTGTTCCGCCTTCGTATAGCGAAGGATTTTACCAAGTTCAACGGCGGAGGGCGTCCACGGAAGCTGCGGGAACCAGGCTTTACAGGGCCGATTAGTGCTGCACGCACCGTTACTTATCGCAACGGGCTCAGTGCCCGTCTGGAGCCGCTGCTGGCCTCGATTTGCATCTGGGATCATGCGCCGGCGGCGGTGCGCGCAGGTCCAGTCTTCGATCGCCGCTCCAGGCGCAGCGGCACCCGGCTGTTGGGCGACAACACCACGGATAGCTTGACCCCGGGCCGATCGCCTGCGGGGTGCAGATTGAATTCGCGCACGATGCGCGACAACGCCAGCACCATCTCGATCTAACTCATGGTGTTGCCGATGCACGCTCGCTTGCCGCCGCCGAACGGCAGGTAGGTGTAGGGGGCGGGCGTCTTGGTGCGTTCGCCGAACCGCTTCGGATCGAAGGAGAGCGGGTCTTCCCAGTAGCGCGGATCGTGATGGGCGACATAAACCCAGAGCATGATAATGTCGCCCGCCTGGATCGGCTGGCCATCGATCACGTCGGCGCCCTCTGCACTGCGTGCCAGCGACCAGATCGGCGGGTACATCCGCATCGTCTCGGAAACGACGCTGCGCGTGAAAGTGAGGCGCTCGAAGTCAGCGAGCGTCGGCGTGCGATCGCCGCAGATAGTATCCGTCTCATGCCGGATCTGGTCTGCGACTTCCGGATGCTTCGCCAGCAGGTACAGCGCCCAGGTCAGCACCAGCGCGGTCGTCTCGGTTCCCGCCCAGATGTACTGCTTGATTTCGTCGATCACCTGCGAGCGATCGAATTCGCCGATCGCCGGATCGGCTGCCGCCGCCTCGATCATGCGGAGGAAAGTGCGCTCGCGGTTTTGAAACGGCGGCGCCGACCGCACCAGTTCCGGCAGCGAATCCCAGACGTTTGTTGCGTAGCCGACGGCGTCGTCGGTTGCGTCCTTGCCGACGATCTGCGCGCGGGGCGGGGCTTCGCCGAACTTGGCGACCGAGCCGTGATTGGTGACAGTGGTGAAAGCTTCAACCGCGTTATAGACGAAATACGGATTGAACGGCGTCTCGCGGTCGAACAGCGCCTTGCAGATCATGTCGACCGCGAGGCCCCACATTTCCGGGCCGATGTCGAGGACAGCGCCGTCCTCCAGCCCGCGCCAGCGCGCGACACGCGCATCGATCGCCGAGAGCAGATGCGGCACGTATTCGGCCAGCGCATCGGGGTGAAAGGCGGGCTGCTGGATCGCGCGCATCTTCTGCCACAGCGCGCCATCCATCGTGATCATGGAGCGTCCGAAGATCGGCGTCATGCCTTCAAGATATTTGCCGTAATTGGCGCTGTTGGTGGCGAGCACCTGCTTGAACTGCTCCGCCGCCGTCAGCAGAAACACACGCTGCGAACCCATCTGCAACGGGATGCAGCCGCGGCGATTGCGCGCGATCTGCAAGAGCAGCGTCAGCGGATCGCCGGCGTTCTGCAGCATCGCCAGCTTCGACCAGATGCCCCGCGAATAGTCGCCGGCGGTCGATTGCGGTTTGTCCAACATGCCTATCCCGATGCTTGGCCAGTACTAGGCGCTTTTCCGGGTGATTGGAAGCTGACCCGACCCAACGTAGTCCGCGTCACCCCATTACCAGACCGCCGTTCACGTGCAGTGTCTGACCGTTCACGTAGGACGCCTCGTCCGAGGCCAGAAACACCGCCGCGGCCGCGATATCGTCAACGCTGCCGAGGCGGGCGGCGGGAACGCGAGCGATGATCGCGTCACGCTGTTCCCCGCCGATTTTCACTCCAGCCATCGCCGGGACGATGAACCCAGGAGCAATGCAGTTCGCTGTGATGCCGCGTTTGGCATATTCGTGCGCCATCGATTTGAACAGGCCGATCATGCCGGCCTTCGCGGCCGTGTAATTGGCCTGGCCGGGAAAGCCGGTCACGGCCAGCATCGACGTGATTCCGATCAGGCGACCGAAGCGCCGCCGCATCATGCCGCGCAGTGCCGCGCGCGACAGGCGAAACGCCGCCGTCAGATCCAAACGGATGACAGCGTTCCATTCCTCGTCGCTCATCTGCGCCAAAAGATTGCCTTTCAGGATGCCGGCGTTGGCGATCAGAACGTCGAGCTTGCCCATCGATTGTTCGGCTCTCGCGACGAGCGTGTCGGTCTGAGCGGCGTCGGCAAGGTCGCACGACAAGACATGCACGCGGTCCTGCATCGCGGCGGCGACGGAATTCAAGGCGTCTTGGCGTCGGCCCGATATCGCAATCGTGGCGCCCTGCCGGTGCAGCGCTTGTGCAATGGCCGCGCCGATACCGCCGGTCGCGCCGGTAACAAGTGCCGTGCGTCCGGCCAGATCGAACATCGCGCTGCTCCACTAATCCGGCTGCTGGAGATTGGCGATCAGCCGCAGCAGCAGCGCGTGCGGTACGAGCCCGCACGCCGTAACGATGAGCCAATTCCACAGCCCCGGCATCGCCACTGGCCTTCCGTCCTGCAAGGCGCGCCATCCGGCCGTGGCGACCTCGCGCGCCGTGGAACGTGGCATCAATCGCGCAAGCCGCGTCTTGTTGAAGCCGGTGCGGAGAAAGAATGGGCTGACCACAATGCCGGGAGCGAGACACGTCGCTGTCACCCCGGTGCCCTTGAGTTCCGTAGCGAGTGCGGCGGTGAACGATCGCACATAGGCTTTCGAGGCATGATAGGCCGCCAGGTTCGGCCCGGGCACATAACCGGTGATGGAGCCGATATTGAGAATGCGGCCGCGCTTTCTGGCGACCATGCCGGGAACGAAGCGAAGCGTGAACTCGGTAAGTGCGCGGATATTCACGTCGACGAGTTCAAGCTGCAGCTGCCGGTCGGCTTGCGTTGCCGCGCCAAACACGCCGAAGCCTGCGGAATTGACCAGGACGTCGCAAAAAACGCCGCGCTCGGCCAAGGCATGCTCCAGGCGGTCGCCGGCATTGTCGCTGACAAGATCGAGCAGCAATTCGTGCGCCTGCGCACCCGCGTTGCCGAGTTCTGCTGCGAGTTCGGCGAGGCCATCCGGCGATCGATCGACCAGAACAACAACGGCCCCGTCGCGCGCCGCACAGCGTGCAAGCTCGCGGCCAATGCCTGACGCGGCACCTGTCACCACCGTGGCTGGATTCATCGGCCGCATAGCCGACTGTTATGGAGTGTTTGCGTTGCCGCACGCAAGATCAGCGGGCGGCGGGCGGATTGGCCAGTTCAATTGGCGCGCAATTTTGCCGGCCCTGGAGCACGCAGTCCTGGTCGTGTTCCATGTCCGCAATGGTATCGGCGAGCCAGACGCCGACGCCGATCAGCACGGTGACCACCGCGACCGCGATGCCGTTCATCAGCATGCGGTGCGGATAATTGACGTTCTCGTCGTCTTCCTGATCCTGCTGATATTGTGCGAGATGGTCGAACTCATCGTCTTGCGGCGATAAGAAAAATTCGCGCGAATTCAGGCGGTCGGCGACGCGCGGCCGGAATTGGAGTACCTGCGCCGTGTGTGGGGGCGCTTCGGCCTCCGGCGGCTCGTGGGCCAGCTTGGACATGCCGTCTCGCATGGATGTAGCATACGCCTTCGCGGACGATTTTCTAACCATACAATTGCATAGACGTTACCGTGCATTGGTCTATTCCGGTTCCAAGATGCCGCGGAATGTCCTAGTTTCCGGGCAATGATATTGCGGCGCAAAACTTCCGCCTTTGTGGCTCTGGCGGCGGCCTACGCAGTGGTCCTGCAGGCTGTTTTGCTCAGCATCTGCGGCGCTCTGGCTGCGGGCCAGGGTTTCGAGGTGGTATCGTCATGTACGTCCTCGCAAGGCGGGAAGGAACAGCCGGGGCCTGCCGGTCACGGCAATGACTGCCTTTCAGCCTGTCTTGCCTGCGGCTGCGGCATGGCGGCGTCGCCGGAGCCGGGTGCGACAAAAATCGACGTGCAGAGGGCAGTGCAGCGTATTGCGACGCCCGCCCTTGTCAGCGTTTGGACGCCGCTTCGCGCTGATTGGGCACATCGCTCGCGCGGCCCCCCGCGGGTTTGATACGCCGGAAACTGGACGATTTTCTTCGAATTGTCGCTCGGTTTCATCGATTTATTTGAGCATGTTCCAGGATCGATCGTATATCGCGCGGGACGTGCTCTGCTGCCAACGACCCATCAATCGGCCCTTGCCTCCGGGCGGGCATCTCTGCGGAGAGACCCTATGTACACTTCCTTTCGGCGGATCACTGCGCGCGGTCTTGCCGCGCTGGCCGCGTTCGCGTTCGTGCCGCTCCTTTGGCCGGGCCAAGCCGCGGCCGCCGAATACCAGCTCGGTTCGCTGCAAATCACTCAACCCTGGGCGCGCGCAACGCCAAGGGGCGCCGCCTCGGGCGCGGCCTACATGACGGTCAAGAACAGCGGCTCGAAGACCGCCCACTTGAATTGCGTATCAAGCGACGCCGCCGCCAAATGCGAAATCCATGAAATGAGCATGGCAGGCGGCGTGATGCGGATGCGGCCGGTCGAGGGCGGCCTCGAAGTCAAGCCGGGTCAGACCGTCACGCTCAAGCCGGGCGGCTTTCATATGATGCTCACCGGCCTCAAAGCTCCGCTGCAAGAAGGCAAGACGCTCGAAGCAACACTGCAGGCCGATGGCGGCGGAACCGCGCAAGTGGAGTTCCCGATCGCTCCGGTCGGCGCGCCCGGACCAGAGCCGCAATGACGCATCCCGGTCGGCGGCGCCGTGAGGCGCCGTCGGCGTGGTTAACGGATCGCGACCTTACGATTGATTAAGGCGCGTCGGCGTATACCCGCCGGACCGCACACACGGTCTTGCAACGCATGAGCAAATCAAATCTGGACGATGCAACGGTCGGGTCCGCACCGGCTCAGGGCGGTGGAGGGCAAGGCTCCGTGGATAACTCGACGCGGATGCAAACGCCGCGCATCGCCATTGCCGAAGCGCTGCGCAATCGCTGGTTTGAAATCTGGTATCAGCCGAAGATCGATCTCAAGCGCAAATGCCTGGCCGGCGCCGAAGCGCTGGCGCGGATTCGCCATCCGGAACTCGGCGTGCTGCTCCCCGGCAGCTTCCAGCCTGAGGTCGATGAGGAAAGCGTCGCCGAACTCGCTCAGCAGGCGCTGGTCGCCACGCTGTGCGATTGGTCGATGTTTGAAGAGGCGGGATTCAATCTGCATCTCGCCATCAACGTGCCGGTCGGCGTGCTGCTCAAGCTGCCGGTCGAGGCGTTGGTCAAGGAATTCCGGCCGCAGTCGGAGCGCTGGCCCGGGCTGCTCGTCGAGGTGACGGAGGATCAGATCGTTCGCGATCTGGCGCTCGCGCAGAAGATCGCAAGTCAGCTCCAGGTCAGCGGTATCAAGATTGCCATCGACGATTTCGGCGCCGGCTACTCGTCGTTCTCCAGCCTGCGCCAGTTGCCGTTCGCCGAACTGAAGCTCGACCGTTCTTTCGTGCAGGGCTCCGCCACCGACGCCACCAATGCCGCGATCTGCCAGACCGCAATCGACCTGGCACATCGCTTCGGCAGTGCCGCCGTCGCCGATGGCGTCGAGGCGCAGGCCGATTTGCAGGCGCTCATGGTCATGGGCTGCGATTTCGGCCAGGGCGCGCTCGTTTCGCCGCCGATGCCGAAGGAGCGTTTTCTGGAGTTGCTCCGCCAACGCATGAGCCGGCCGCGCACCGCATCGCCCAGGGACGCGATGCAGGCCGGCGGCAAGCCCGTCGGCCGCGTCGCCTGAGGTAGGATGGGTTGAGCGTCAGCGAAACCCATCGCTTTCAATAAACCAGCGACGCATGATGGGTATCGCTTTGCTCAACCCATCCTACACTCTTATTTCCCCGGTTCTTTGAACGGCGGCTTCATGCCTTCGGGCAGCGGCGCCATGAAGGTGTTGAGCGTCATCGACACCATCGCGTAATAGCCGAGCAGGCCAACCAGTTCGACGGTACCGGCTTCGCCGAGCAGCTTGTAGGCCTTGTTGAAATTTGCCTTGCCGACGCGTCGCTTGGCGTACAGCTCCTTGACGAACGCGTAGATCGTCATCTCGTCGCGTGGCGCCGATTTTGGTGCGCGGCCGGCCTGCAGATCGCGGATGGTCTGCGGCTTCACACCCTGCTTCTCCGCCATCGGTGCGTGCATGGCCCATTCGTATTGCGCCTTCCAGAACGAGGCCGTGCACAGGATGGCGAATTCCATCAGCCGCGGCGAGATGCTGGTGTGAAAGCGCAGATGCCCGCCGAGCTTCTGCGCCAGTTCGCCGAACGACGGCGAGTGCAGATAGATGGCGAATGGGCCCGACATCTTGAATTGGCCGCGCGGGCCGGACTTGATCAATTCGGCGAGCGCCTTCTGTTCGGCCGAGAGAGTCGCCTCCGAGAGCTCGGGGAGGCGCGGCGATTGCATACTTTTTGACTTGAGACTCTTGGGCATGACTTTTCCTCTGTGCGATCGGTTCAACGGCGTTTTTTGGAGCGGCTCTTCGCGGCGGGCTTCTTGGCTGACTTGCTAGCAGATTTAGGCGCGGCGCGCTTGGCCGGTGCGGTGCGTTTTTTGCCCGCACCTTTTGCCGCGCCTGTGGCCGGCATCAAGCCTGATTTCTCGATCTGCCGCACCCAATAGTCCCAGGCGCGATTGGTCGACGGCGGCCGCAACTGGTGTGCCGAGGTCAGTTTCGCCTCGCCCGCGGAGAGCGAGTCGACGTGGCCCATCGCCATGGCCTGGCTGAGCAGCTTGCAATTGTCGGAGCCGAAGACGGTGCGGAACGTCAGTTCGCGGATGCTGGTGCCGGCAACGGTGGCGCCGTGGCGGCGCATCAGCACCATCCAGTGCGGCCCGAGCGCGCGCGCCAGCGAGGCGCCTTCCGCCGGCTTGACTACCAGCATGTTGGTGTCGCCGAACTCGTCGCGCTGGTCCCAGAACGGTACATGGCCGACGACGGCGGCGAGATGAAACACCGGCACGATCTGCTGTCCCGAAATGGCGAACGGCAGCACGGTATGGGCGTGGTGATGCACCACGGCGTTGACGTCGGGCCGAGCCTTGTAGATTTCGCCGTGGATCACCTTCTCGCTGTAGAGCCGGAAATCGGTCGGGCGCACCGGCTCGGAATCGAGCGTCAGTTCGACGAGATCGGACACTTCCGCCAATTCCGGCGCGCGATGGCGTGGAATGAAATAACGCTGCGGATCGTGCGGGTGGCGCACGCTGACATGGCCGAAGGCATCGAGAATTCTTTCGTTGGCCATGATGCGGGTGGCGACGATCAGTTCGTGCAGTGTCTCGGCAAGGGTATCGGGCATCGAGGACTCCATTTTTGCTTCTGTGGGGCCAGGCAGGGGTTATTTCTTCGCTACAAGATCGATCAGCGCCGACATGCCGACATGGGAGGTGCCCTCGCTGATCGCGCTGTCGTGTTCGCGGATGTCGAGCTCGGTCATCTCGCCAAAACCTTGTTCGAGCATCGTGCGGGTGAGGAGCCGCTCGGCATCCGGCGGACCGCCGGTGCGGTATTCGAGCTGTGAGGGGCGATAGCCCTGCATCAGCAGGAGCCCGCCGGGTTTTAGCGCGCCCGTGAGGTTGGCAAAGAAGGTCGGCCGCTCCTCCGGTGGCGCAAAGATGAAAATCACCGCCACCACGTCGAATGCATTCGTCGGCCAGCGCCAGGAAAACACATCGGTGACTTCGGTGCGCAGTCGCACACCGCGCTCGGCCGCAAGCGCTTGCGCCTTGGCGAGCGCCGCCGGGGAATAGTCGATCGTCAGGACGTCAAGGCCTTGCTGCGCGAGCCAAACGCCGTTGCGGCCCTCGCCGTCCGCCACCGATAGTGCCGTGCCGGCGGAGGGCAGGCGATGCGCCTGCGCCTTCAGAAATGCATTCGGCTCCTTGCCGAAAATGTAGTCCGGCGCGCGAAACCGCGTATCCCAGCGGCTCTGCTCGGATGTCGGCTGATCGGGCATCTGTGTCCTTGAGCGTGACTGCGGCGGGGCCTCCTTTTGGCATTACCGATACAAATGCGCTAGGACTCTTGCGCATGGCACTCGCAGTCAAAGCTCTGTTCTTCGACGTGTTCGGCACCCTGGTCGACTGGCGCAGTTCGATCGCGCGCGAGGCCAGGGCGATGCTGGAGCCGAAGGGCTTTGCGGTCGATTGGCTCGCCTTCGCCGATGCGTGGCGCGGCGAATATCAGGGCGCCATGGACGGAGTGCGCACCGGCCGCATTCCGTTCTGCAAGCTCGACGTGCTGCACCGGCGCAATCTTGAACTCATCCTGCCGCGCTTTCACGTCGACGGCTTGAGCGAGGCGGATCGTCATGATCTCAATCTTGCCTGGCACCGGCTTGACGCCTGGCCCGACGTGTCGCGGGGGCTGCACCGGCTCAAGCGCCGCTACCGGGTGGCGCCGCTCTCCAACGGCAACATTTCGCTGATGGTCGATCTCGCGCGGTTCAACGATCTGCCGTGGGACGCCATCCTCGGCGCCGAGATCGCCGGGGATTACAAGCCGAAACCGCGCGTCTATCTCGCCGGCGCGGAAGCCCTCGACCTGCCGCCCGGCGAGTGCATGATGGTGGCCGCGCACACGAGTGATCTTTTGGCCGCGGCCAAGCTCGGTTTGCGCACGGCCCACATTGCCCGTCCCAACGAACGCGGTCCCGGCAAGGGCGAGGCTGCGCCAAAACAGCCGATGGACATCGCGGCGAGCAGCCTTGAGGATCTGGCGGACAAACTCGGGACGTGATCGCGGACTGTGCCTGAAATTCAGTCTCTGCTAGGCTTGGCGCGATACTCACTTGCTGACAGGAGATATTCATGAGGGGCGTTTTCGGAGTGATGGCGATTGCCATCGCCGTCAGTTTTGCCGGTTCCGCCGGCGCAGCCACGTCAGGGACCGCGGCTGTCAACACGACATCGAGCGCGAGCAAGAACATCGTCCTCGCGCAGCGATGCCGGTGCGTGGAGCGGCGCTGGAACGGGTCGTGCAAGCTGCGGGTGTGCCGAGACCATTGGTAGCCACGGCTACAAGCTGAGGGGCCGCCGTGAGTGGCGGCCCTTTTCAATCTTATAGACCGGGCGCCAAGGTCCGGATCACAACAGGGAGGATCGGCATGAAACTGCAACCGACGCGGCGAACAATGCTGGTGGGCGCCGGTGCCGCTATGGCGAGCGCCGCCGGCGCCGGGCCAACGCGCGCACAAAGCCCGGCATCGCTCAAGGTGGTGTCATTCCCGGGACTGAGCAATCTTTCGATCTACGCGGCCCAGAGCCAGGGCCTGTTCGCCAAATATCAGCTCACCGTCGATCTCGCCTATACGCCGAACTCGCAGGCGCAGCGTGACGGGCTCGCCAAGGGCGAAACCCAGATCATTCACACCGCGGCTGACAATGCCGTCGCCATGGTGGAACTTGCGAAACAGGACCCCATCATCGTTTCCGGCGGCGACAACGGCTTCAACCGCATTTTAGCGCAGCCTGACGTCAAGACGCTCGCCGACCTGCGCGGCAAGACCGTCGTGGTCGACGCACCCAACACTGCGTTCGCGCTGCTGCTGTACAAAGCCTTGCAGGAAGCGGGGCTGAAGAAGGGCGACTACAAGGTTCACGCGGTCGGCGGCACGCCGCAGCGCATCAACGCGATGCTGACAGACAAGGCCAATGCCGCGGCAGGGGTTATTGGCATACCACTGAGTTTCAAGGCCACGGCCGGTGGGCTGAAAGACATGGGCTCGGCGACCAAAAGTGTCGGCGCCTATCAGTCGGGCTGCATCGTGGTGATGCGGCCGTGGGCCAAGGCCAATAGCGATGTCCTGGTCCGCTATCTCAAGGCGATCGTCGGAGGCTATCGCTGGCTGCTCAATCCGGCCAACAAGAGTGCGGTCATCGCGCTGATGAAAGACCGGATGAAGCTGTCCGAAGATTACGCTGCAAAAACCTACGCCATCGTCACCGGTCCGGCCGACGGCTTCGCCAAGGACGGCAAATTCGATCTCGACGGCTTCAAAAACGTTCTGAAACTGCGCGCCGAGATCGAAGGACAGTGGGGCGGCAAACCGCCAGCTCCGGAAAAGTATATCGATCTGTCCTATTACGATAAAGCGATCGCGGGGTTGTGAGTGCCTGCGCTGAGGCGGGTTCCCAAGTCACGGCGCAAGTCCGATCGAACGTCGAAGGAGAATATTCAAGATGAACGTCCTTCACGCGAAGCGGTGGATGATCGCGTTGCTTGCGATCATCGCCGTCGTTCTGCCGGCGCACGCTGAGACATTTCCCAACAGGACAATCCGCATCATTGTGCCCTATGCGGCCGGCGGCAGCATAGACCTGACCGCGCGCGTCATCGCAAAGCATTTGCAGGACAGCGTTGGACAGAGCGTCATTGTTGAGAACAAGCCGGGCGGGAACGCCGCTATCGGCATCGACGAACTGAAGCGAAGCGCGCCGGACGGCCACACCCTCGTCATTCTCTCGGACAGCCCGGTCACGGTGAACGTCCATCTGTCCAAGGTCAATTACGATCCGCTCACCGACCTGGTGCCGATCGGCAGGCTGGTGAGCAGCCCGCTCATTCTGACCGCCAACGCGAAGGCGGGAATCGCATCCATCCCCGATCTCGTTGCGGCCGCGAAGGCGAAGCCCCTGAGCTACGGGACTGCGGCCATCGGCTCGTCGTCTTATCTCGCCGGCGAGTTGTTTCAGCGTGCGCTCGGGATCACGCTGCAGGCCGTGCCCTATCGCGGCGGCGCACCGGCCGCGGTAGCGATCGCTTCCGGCGTGGTTCCGTTGGGATTCACCGACACGGGTTCGGTCCTGCCGATGATCCGCAATGGCCAACTTATCGCCTTGGGCGTCGCCGACCCGGTCCGCGCGCGCTCCATGCCGAACATTCCGACGTTGCTGGAAGCCGGTGTTCCGGGCTTCACCGCCGTATCTTGGCTCGCGATGTTCGCGCCGCGCGGCACGCCGGACGACCGCGTCGCCAAGCTCAACAGCGAAATCGCCAAGGTCTTGGCGATGCCGGACGTGCAAAAGGTCCTGTCCGCCGCCGGTCTTGAGGCTGACCCCAGCAGTCCGAGCGAGATGCGCGGTATTATTGCGGCGGACTACAAGAAGTGGGGCGCGCTGATAAAGGCGATGGCAATCAAAGTCCGGTAGGCCGAGCGGCCAAGGTGAACGCCGCGCTGCAATTGCGGGCGGCGAGTGCCGCCGACGTAGCGCGTGAGCGAGGCGGGCTAGTCAGCAAGGCATCACCCGCCTCAGTTTCGTCCATTGCGCCGCAAGGACTTGCTATCGGTCGCTCCGCGACCTTGAACCTCGATCGTCATCGTGGCCGCGATGCCCCATTCCCCCCAGTCCAACACCGATAGAAATTGCCGGTCCGGTGCTCTCCTTGCTCGTAACGGACGATGAACTGTGCCGGGCGACGGAAGTCTTTTTTCTCGACTTGACGGACACTCTTTTGCGCGGACGCTTGTCCGTTCGCCCTGTTTCCGAATTGGGGGTGGACGTTTTAGCGGCTTTTGACGGTTCGTCGGTTTTCGGCGGTGTATCGGTTTTCGGCGTTTCGGTCTTCGTGGTCTTTTTGTCTTTGTTAGACGGATTTTTCGGATCGTCTTTGGATGTTTGCTCCAAATCGGGTGGAAGGCCGCTGCCCCAGCTTATTTGTTGACCGGAGGCCGGCGTCGGCAGTTGATCGCCATCAGTCGGCGGTGTCGCCCGCGTACCCGAATCGTCGGTCGGCCCCGTACCGCCTGCCCAGGTCTCCCCCAGCAGGCCCGCGTAGTATTGCGTTGCCGCCCAATCCTTCTTTCCGCACGGCACCTTCGTGTAACGAACCCACTCCATGACGTGCATGTATTTGCCTTCGGGGCATTTGTAGAGAGCGTCGGAGACTCCCCACCAGCAATATCCGCCCGGACAATTCTGGTCGCTCCTGCACACCCAGTGTGCGTGGCGGTTGACGAGATCATCTTCATTCTTGGCACAAGAGGCTGTTCCCGGATACGACGTCTGACCGGGTTTCTGCCATTGCGGATCGTCCTCGTGACCTTTCGGCGCGTCGGGGTTCTGCCATTTTCCCCAATCGGGTTTTTGCGCCCTTCCAATACTCGATGCCGCCAGCAAAATCGCCATCGCCAGCACAAGCTTTGAGCTGGTTCTCACCACGTCGGATATTAGCATGGTCGCCCCCCTCGCTAATAAGATGTGCAGTTGGATTTAGATCATTGGTCGCAACCCATGTCCTCTTAACCCAAAGGGTCTGGCGCGCAAGCAACCTGCACGCGTTTTTAGGTTGTTGCGTTTGTCGGAGCCGGAGCGCTGCGCGCAACTAAAGGCTGGCGTGATGAAAAGTTCGCGTCTCGGTCTGTCGACACCGCGGGCTCGGCCGCTGCGTTTTTGCTCAAGCGCCTGAACCTTATGAATGTTGGGCCGAGTTAAGTTCCCAGTATCGGATAGTCGATGTATCCGGCCGCTGCGCCGCCATAGAACGTCTTGCGTTCAGCCGTAGCGAACGGGCCGCACCGGCGCAGCCGCTCCGGCAAATCCGGGTTGGCGATGAACAGCGTCGCGAACGAAATGAGATCGGCATCGCCGCTTTGCAGCACCGCATTGGCGCGCGCGAGGTCGTAGGCCTTGTTGGCGACCAGCGCGGTGCGCCACAGAGGCCGAAAGAATTTGGCGTCGAGGCGCGGACCTTCGCCGATCGGATCGGCCGGGCCAGGCTCGACGAGATGCAGATAGCCGAGCCCGAGACGGTCAAGCTCGCGTACCGCCGTTGTGAACGTGTCGGCGGGGTTGCTGTCGGAAATATCGTTGAAGGCGAGATTGGTCGGCGACAGATGCACACCGACGCGTCCGGGTCCCCACACGCTCGCTACAGCTTCCATCACTTCGACGACGATGCGCGCGCGGTTTTGGGCGCTGCCGCCATAGCGGTCGCCGCGCTGATTGGTCTTGTCGCGCAAGAACTGATCGAGCAGATAACCGTGCGCGGCGTGAACTTCGATGCCGTCGAAACCCGCCGCCTTGGCATTGGCCGCGCCTTGCCGGTACTGCTCGACGATGCCGGCGATTTCGGCTGTCTCGAGCGCCCGCGGTGTCACGTAGGGCTTCATGCCTTCCAGCGTCCACGCCTGACCAGCCGGCGCGATCGCCGACGGCGCCACCGGCAGCGCGCCATCCGGCTGCAGCGCCGGGTGCGAAATGCGCCCGACATGCCACAGCTGCAGGTAAATCCGTCCGCCTGCGGCGTGCACCGCATCGGTGACGAGTTTCCAGCCGGCGATCTGCTCGGCGCTGTGGATGCCGGGCGTGCCAGGATAGCCGATGCCCTGCGGCGACACCTGGCTCGCCTCGGCGACGATCAGTCCGGCGCTGGCGCGCTGCGCATAGTGGGTGGCGTTGAGCGCGGTCGGCGCATTGCCGGCTCCGGCGCGATTGCGCGTCATCGGCGCCATCACGATGCGGTTCGGCAGGCTGACAGGACCGAGCCGGTAAGGCGAGAACAGATCGATTGTTTGGGTCATCGGAACTCAATCAAAATGCATGCCGCTTTTCTTCACCACGTCCGGCCAGCGCGCGGCCTCGTGATTGATGAAGGCGGCGAACTCGGCGGGTGTCGAGCTGACCGCATAGATGCCGACGGTCTCGGCCTTGGCCTTGAGATCTGGCTCATTGAGGACCTTTCGGACTTCGGCAGACAATTTGTCGATCACGGGCTGTGGCGTGCCGCGTGGCGCCACCAAGCCGTTCCACACCGCAAGATCGCCGAGATCGACGCCGGTGGCCTCGAACAGCGACGGGAGTTTCGGTAACGGTGCAAATGCTCGGCCATCGAGCTTGGCGAGCGCGCGCAGGTTGCCGGCTCGGACCAGCGACAATTCGGCTGCGGTGCCGTCGAACACGAAATCAGCTGCGCCGGTGAGAACGCCCTGCGCCACATTGGCGCTGCCATTGAACGAAATCAGCACGGTGTTGAGGCCGAATTTTTCGTTGAACAGAAAGCAGGTGAGCTTGGTGGTGATGGTGCCGGCACCGCAATTGAGCTTTCCCGGCGCGGCCTTGGCCTTGGCGATCAGATCGTTCGCGGTCTTGTATGGGCTCGATGCGTTGACCACGAGCCAGCCCATATTTTTGGCGGCGAGTGAGATTGGCGCGAAATCCTTGATCGGATCGTAAGGCAGGTGGCTGTAAAGATACTGATTCATCACCAGCGTCGAATCGATCGCCATCAACAGCGTGTAGCCGTCGGGCGCGGCCTTGGCCACGAGCTCGGCTCCGATCACCGTGTTGGCGCCGGGCCTGTTGTCGACCACGATCGCCTGGCCGAGATCCTTGCTCATGCGCTCGCCCATCATGCGCGACAGCACGTCTGACGGTCCCCCGGCGGGGAAGGGCACCACGATGTGGATCGGCCGCGTCGGGTAGGGCGCCTGCGCGGCGGCCGGGGCGGCGGCGATTGCCGACGCGAGGATTGGTAGAATGAAATACAACGCGCGCATGACTCGCTCCCCCTGATAGTAGTTCGTTGCGCGATTCCATAGCACGGAGTGTCGCGACATTGAATCTATCGACGCGCGCCCGCCATGCGCAAAAAAAGAGACTCCGGCTGTTACCGGAGCCTCCCATGCGCCCATTGCGGCGCGCTACGCTTAGCGCCAGTGGCGATAGCCCCAGCCGCGGCTCCATCCCCACCTGCGAGGCCCCCAATACCGATAGGGTCCAGGACCCCACCAGGCGGGCCCCGGCTGCCACCAGCAGCGATACGGTCCACAGACCCACCGCACGTTTTGCACATTCGGGGCATGCGAGCTTACGGCTGGTGCCGGGCCGATTGCCGGCATGGCCGACGCGCTGATGCTGATGGCGCCTGATCCAAGCACCGCCGCGAAAACGATTGCCGCAGTTTTGAAGCGAGGCATGAAACTCCTCCTTGCTAACGTTCGCCAATCGCTGGCCAGCCAAAGCGTTCCTCAAATGGAGTAACAACGCTGGAAAGGTTTGTTCAGCGCGCGTTCAGCAACGTGACCGCACTGAGGCGAATTGCCGCTTCGCACCGATCCGACGCGGAACTTTTGCGCTCCTTCTACGCAATGCTTTGTTGTTCTGATCTAAAACTGAAGGGGAGTTTATCTGTCGCGCTATTTCGGCTCGGGCCCAGCGAGGATATTGCCGCGGGCGTCGACGTCGGTCTCTTCGCTCCAATCGACCGGGAGGCATGTGCGCCGGTTTCGCAGAGCAACGGCCGTTCCCGGCGGGACGCCGGCTCGTACCCGCATTGCGATTTATGCAGTCCGGGCTAGGGTAGGCCGCCGCAGCCGGAGAAAGCCGCATGACCGCACGCATTGGATTGATCATCCCGTCGTCCAACCGGATGGTGGAAGGCGAGATGGTGCGGCACCTGCCGCCCGGGTATGTCGCGCACGTGGCGCGGCTGCGCATGACTGGCGCGCACCGGGTTGCCATCGAGGGACTGGTGCCGCGCCTGATGAAGGCGGCGGCGATGCTCACCGATGCGCGCTGTGACGTGATCGCGTTCCATTGCACCGCCAATTCCACCTCGGAGGGTGCGGCTGGCGAAGCCAAGCTTCTCAGTGCGTTGCGGCAGGCCGGCGCGCGGCTGGTGACGACGACGGCAACCGCCATCCGCCACGCGCTCGAAAGCTTGCGGGCGCGTCGCATCGTCCTGCTTACTCCTTACAGCGAACAGGTGACGGACGAGGAGGCCGAATTCCTGCACATGGCCGGCTTCCAGGTACTTTACGCGCGCGGCTTCGCGCTCAACGGCAGCGATGAATATTGTGCGACGCCGGCGCAGTTCTGGCGCGACCGCGCCATCGAGGCGGCACGGCCGGATGCCGATGCCTATTTCCTGAGCTGCGCCAATATTTCGGCATTCCCAGTGATCGAGGAGATCGAGCAGAAACTCGGTCGGCCGGTGATCACCAGCAATCAGGCGGTGATCTGGGAGGCGCTGTCGCTGCTTGGCGCGACCGACCGGCGCAATTGTCCGGGCCGCCTGTTCGATAGTCTCGGTGCAATCGAGCCCGCGCAGAAGGCGCTGGTGTGATCATGACCATCCAGCAGAACACCGACCGCATCCAGACCACCCATATCGGCAGCCTGCCACGGCCCCACGCGCTGCTCGATCTGATGAAGGCGGAATATTCCGGCCAGTCGTTCGATGAGACCAGATACGAGGCGGCGATCGCGGATGCGGTGCGCGAGGTGGTGCGCCGGCAGGTCGATTGCGGCATCGATATCGTTACCGATGGCGAGTTCTCGAAGCCCGGCTTCTTCACTTACATCCACGAGCGGCTCGAAGGCTTCGAACGGCGGCCCGATCAAAAGCTGAAACTGTTTGCGCAGGAAGTGGCGGCGTTTCCCGAATACTATGCCGACTATTTCAAGCAGGCGATGATGGGCGGCGCGATCGTTGGACTGGCGCCGGTGGTGTGCCTCGGTCCGATCAAATATCGCGGCGAGAAATTCGTCGCGCGCGATATTGCCAATATCAAGCGCGCGGCGGCGGCGGCCGGCGTGCCCGATCATCATGTCTTCCTGCCGGCGACCGCGCCATCGGGCGTCGGCGTCAATGAATACTACAAATCCGACGAAGAATATTTCCACGCACTCGCGGCCGAGCTCGCCAAGGAATATCGCGCCATTACCGACGCCGGTATCCTGGTGCAGATCGACGATCCGTTCCTGCCCGATATTTTCTTCGAGCCTGGCCTCGATCGCGCGCAGATGCGCCGACGCGCCGAAATATATGTCGAGGCGACCAATGCGGCGCTGAAGGGCATTCCGGCCGAGAAGGTGCGCTTCCACACCTGCTACGGCATCAACGAAGGCCCCCGGCTCTACGAAGCAGCGCTTTCAGACATCATCGAATATGTGCTCAAGATCAACGCCGGCTCCTACAGCTTCGAGGCCGCCAATCCGCGCCACGAGCACGAGTACCACCTGTTCGAACGCGTGAAGCTTCCGCCCGGAAAGGTGCTGGCGCCAGGCATGATCACGCACGCCAGCAACATCGTCGAACATCCCGAGTTGATCGCCGAGCGCATCGTGCGTTTTGCCAAGCTGGTCGGCCGCGAGAACGTCATGGCGGCGGCCGATTGCGGCTTCTCTTCGCAGGCATTGTATCGCACCGAAGTGCATCCGACTGTTGTGTGGGAGAAATTCAAGGCGCTGCGCGCGGGCGCCGATCTGGCGACGAAGGAGCTGTGGAAATGATCCCGTCATTTCGAGCGGAGCGAGGCAATCCAGCTCTGCGCCGCAGCCTTGATTGCTTCGTCGCTTCGCTCCTCGCAATGACGCTATTGTTCGCCGTCGCGCCCGCCCACGCCGAAGACGTGGCGAGCTTCTATCGTGGCAAACAAATCCGCTTCATCGTCGGCTCGGCGCCCGGTGGCACCTATGATCTCGTCGCGCGTGCGGTGGCGCGCCACATGGGCGAGCACATTCCCGGCAATCCCACGATCATCGTGCAGAACCAGCCGGCCGCCAGCGGCGTTGTGATGACCAATCAGCTTTACGCCCTCGGACCCAAGGATGGCACCGCGATCGGCGTGCCGCTCAACGGCATCCCCGCCGCGCCGCTGCTGAAACCTGACTTTGCGCATTACGACGCCGGTAAGCTCATCTGGCTCGGCAGCACGACGCGGGAACCCTATGTGGCTTATGTCTGGCACACCGCGCCGGTGCAGAGTCTGTCCCAGCTCTTGACCGAACCACTCGTCGTCGGCGGCACCACGCCGGGCTCGACCATGGTCGATTTTCCGCAGCTCACGAACGCCGTGCTCGGCACCAAGTTCAAGATCGTGCCCGGGTACGGATCGACGCCGCTGATGAACGAAGCCATGGAGCGCGGTGAGACTCAGGGCGTCGCGGCGCTCGGCTGGGAGGCCGTCAAGGCACAGCTGTCGCATTTTCTCGCGGACAAAGAAGTCAAGGTGATCGCCCAGTTCGGGTTGCAGCGGAGCGCCTTGCTGCCCGATGTGCCGCTGATGATCGACCTTGCCAAGTCGCCGGCGGACCGGCAGGCGCTGGCGATGCTGTTTTCCCGCACCGACATAGGGCGACCGTTGTTTCTGCCGCCGGACGTGCCGGCGGATCGTGTCGAAGCGCTGCGGCGCGCGTTCGACGCCACAATGAAGGACAAAGCCTTTCTGGCGGACGCGAAAAAAATCGGCTTGGACCTCGATCCGCTGACCGGTGAAGAGGTGCAGAAGCTGGTCGCCGATCTTGCCAATACGCCGCCCGCGGTTGTTGCCCGCGTTCGCGCCGCGCTTAATGCTAAGTGAAGCGAATCCATCATTGCGGGCCAATGGACTGGTCGCTTCGCTCCCCACGATGACGTGCTATAAACCCGCCTGAATTCGGCTAATCGAGGCTAATCACAGTGCAGCACGCTCTTCAGGACTTTTCAACGCGCGACGGCTCGCTCTCGGCCCGCCGCGCCATGCACGGCAATCACAAATTGCAGATCGGCCTGTTCGGCCCAAACTGTTCGTCGGGCCGCGCGGTGACGCTGGTTCCGGAGCGGTGGTCGGGCAATTGGCGGGACAACAAGCGCCTCGCCCAGATGTCCGACGACGCCGGCATCGACTTTTTGCTGCCGATCGGTCGCTGGAAGGGCTACGGCGGCGACACTGACTACCAGGGTACCACGCTCGAAACGATCACCTGGGCAACCGGGCTTCTCGCCTCCACCAAGCGCATCACCGTGTTCGGCACCGTGCACGCGCCGATCTTCAATCCGGTGGTGGCGGCCAAGGAAATGGTCACGGCCGATCACATCGGCGAGGGCCGCTTCGGGCTCAACATTGTGGTCGGCTGGAACGAAGGCGAGTTCGACATGTTCGGCGTCGAGCAGCGCGCTCATGAGAATCGCTACGAGTATGCCCAGGAATGGATCGACGTCATCAAGATGATCTGGTCCGACCGCGAGGACTTCGCCTACAAGGGCAAATATCTCGACATGAAGGGCGTTCGCGGCAAGCCGAAGCCGTATGGCGGCGCGCGCCCGGTGATCATGAATGCCGGCGCGTCGGCGAGCGGCCAGGCGTTCGCGGTGAAGAACTGCGACGCATTCTTTCTGCAGGCCTCGCGCACCTCGCTGGAGGATACGCAGCAGAAAGTCCGTGCCGCGCAGAACGCCGCGCGCACGCAGGGCAGAGAAATCGGCTGCTACACGGTTGGCGTCGTCACCTGCCGGCCGACGCAGAAGCAGGCCGAGGAGTATTTCCACCACTCGATCGTCGAGCATGCCGATTGGTCGGCGGTCGACGGCATCCTGGCATTGAAGAACATTTCGCCTCAGACCGTGCCGATGCAGGAATACATCACCAAGCGCAATCAGTATGCACAGGGCATGGGTGGGCTGCCGATCGTCGGCGATCCCGACCACGTCGCCAGCCAGCTCGCCGACCTCGCCAAGGCCGGCCTCACCGGCATCGGCATCTCGCTCGTCAACTACATCGACGAACTGCCGTATTTTTGCGACGAGGTGATCGGCCGGCTCGAGCGCATGGGGGTGCGGGAGAAGGTTAAGGTCTGATCGCCATCGTCGGGCGGCGGCAGCGAACCATCCTCCGGGCAAGGCGTTGTCTTGGGCATTGCCCAGGAGAACGCCAATGGCCGAAGCCAGACATGAGATTAGCCGCGACCGCCTTGCTGAATTGCTCAACGAAGACCTCGCCCGCGAATATCAGGCGATCATTGCCTATGTGGTGTATTCCCAGGTGCTCAAGGGCGCCGAATACATGGATATTGCCAACCAGCTCGAACTGCATGCCAAGCAGGAGCTCGACCACGCGCTGATGATCTCCCGGCAGATCGATTATCTCGGCAAGATGCCGACCGTGACGCCGAGGCCGGTGAAGACGTCCAAGGAAGCGAAAGAAATGCTCCGCTTCGATCTCGACAACGAGAACGAAACCGTCCGCAACTATCGCGACCGCATCCGCCAGTGCGAGGCGCTTGGCGAGTTCGCGATGGCGGAGCAGATCCGCAAAATCCTCACGCAGGAGCAGGATCACCAGATCGACCTGGCGACCGCATTGGGCATCGAGGTGCCCGATATGAGCAAGCCAGCCGACAAGTCCTGAGGCTCGCCCAGCCGAAGCCGCGGGTCCCGATCACCGCCGGCTGGTGATCGGCGTGCCGCGTTTCTTGTTGTAGCGGTTGATGGCGACGCGGTCCCATACACCATTGATGTGATAGGGATCGCTCCGGGTGAACGCGTCCACGGCGGCGCGGTCTTGGGCGTCGATGACGAATATAGAGCCAGCCGGCGTCTCACCGTCTTCGGCGACCAGCGTGCCGGCGGTGATGACATCGACGCCGTGCTCGCCCGCGCGGTCCAGATGGATGCGGTGATCGCGGTAGTGCTTCGCCCGCGTCGGCAAAATGTCTTTCTTATCGAGCGCATGAACGACAAACAGCATGGACGGCTCCCGGTTGGGCGCCATGTTAGTCCGGTCGAGCGGAGCGGGCGAGGGGGCCGTTTCACTCATTTCGCACGAGCGAACGATCCTCAAATCTACCCAGGTTTGAACAGCTGATGTTTGCAGAGCTAATCTGGTCTGGCCGATGGCGACATGTCGGCTTCTGGCACTTGGCTGATATCTGAAATTGAGGGGTCCGACGGACCTGCGCGCGCGATAGCATAGTGAGTTGCAACGCTGTCTTCTCTGCCGCTAAACGAAGCGGTAGATCGCGACATCATAAAAGCGGGGGAAACATATGATCGGACATACCGTCTGGCGCCGGGCGCGGTCCGTTACGCTTGCATTGGCTGTCGGAGCTGTACTCGCGGCGCCTTCGCGAAACACCGCCATGGCGGAGGACGCCAAGACCTACACCATGAAGTTGGGTTCGCTGACCAACCACGATGAGGTCAACGAATGGCTGAACCTCTTCGCCGCCGGCATTGAGAAGAAATCCGGCGGGCGGCTTAAGGCTCAGATTTTTCCGTCGGGGCAGCTCGGCAGCGCACCGCGCGAGATCGAAGGCACGCAATTCGGAACGATTCAGGCCGTGTTGATGCCGCCGGACTTCTTCGCCGGCGTCGACGAACGCTTCGAGGCCGGCAGTGCGCCCGGCACGTTCCGCAGCATCGATCAGGCGAACAAGGTCGTGTTCGATCCCCAGTTTCGCAAGGCCTTCCTGTCGTTGGGGGCGAACAAGGGTCTCATCGGTTTGAGCCTGTTCGTCAACGCTCCGGTGACGGTGCTCACGCGAAAGCCGGTGCGCCGGCTTGCCGATTTCAAAGGACTCAAGATTTCGCATCCTCAGCTCGGACTTTCAGATCGAGCAGATCAAGCGGCTGGGTGCGACGCCGGTGGCAATGTCGCTGGGCGATGTGATGCCCGCGCTGCAACAAGGGACCATCGACGGCGCGCTCGCTTCCATCCCCGCGTTTACGCCGCTGCATTTCTACGACGCGGCGAAATACATGACCGAGACGAGCCAGTACTACGTCCTGATCGTCGCCGAGATGAGCAAGAAGTGGTTCGACACGCTGCCGCCCGACTTGCAGCAGATCATCATGACTGAGGCCGACGCCGCCGCGCGCGGGATCGTTCCCTGGATGGCGCAAGACATGGCGAACCAGAAGAAGGCGTGGACGTCCCATGGTGGCGAGCTGATCGAGCTTCCACCCGCGGACGAGGCCGAGCTGATGAAGCGTATGTCGACGATCGCCGAGGATGTCGCCAAGCGCCGGCCGGCCATCCGTGAGATGTCGGAAGAGCTCAAGGCCGCGGTGAAGCGGAACCCGTAATAGACACGGCGCCGCAGCGCCACGCACATCTGCCTTGCGCCTGCTTAGTGGCAGCCGCCGCGGCGTCCTGATAAATTTTTACCGATGAATCCGCACGTGTGCGTGCACGCGGCAGGGTCTCAAGGGGAGGATGCCGTCATGCGACCGGTTGAGCTTTTCTGCTGGCACTTCATGGCATACCCGTACCTGCCCGACGGATTTCGACGAGCATTACGAGAGCGGCTGGGTCACGGTCCCGAACCGTCTGTGGGATCGGGAGCGCACCGACGGCCTCTATCAGGAATACATCGACCAGCTCGTCTATGCCGAGGAGCTCGGCTTCGACGGCTACGTGCTCAACGAGCATCATCAGAACATCTACGGCATGATGCCGTCGCCCAACATCATCGCGGCGGCGCTGACCCAGCGCACCAAGCGCGGCAAGATCGTGGTCCTCGGCTCGCTGCTGCCGCTCTATCTCAATCCGCTGCGCGTGGCCGAGGAATACGCGATGGTCGACTCGATGAGCGGTGGCCGTCTCATCGCGGGGTTCGCCATGGGCGGCGGGCCCGAGGCGTTCAATTACAACATCCCGCAGCCGCAGGCGCGCGCGCGCTACTGGGAAGCGATCGACCTGGTGCAGCGCGCCTGGACCGAGGACGGTCCGTTCCGCCACGAGGGCGCGCATTATCCGCTGCGCTACGTCAATGTCTGGCCACGGCCGCGTCAGCTTCCGCATCCGCCGATCTGGATTCCGGGCGCGCTCTCGCTCGAGACCATGGAGGCCGTCGCCAAGCGCGGCCACTGCTATTTCCTGTCGTCGCGCACCCATGGCGCGGCGACGCGGATGGCGGCGCGGCGCTTTGCCGGCATCATCGAGCAGCACGGCGGCAAGTATCATCCGTTCCGCATGGGGATCCTGTTGTCCGTCTATGTCGCCGAGACAGACGAGCAGGCGCGCGCCGAGGCGCATGAGGGCGTGTGGTATTTCCTGAAATATTGCCTCAAGGGGCACTTGCGGCGGGAAGGCCGTCCATTGACCCAGGGTGCGGGCGTACCCTCGACGTCGGTCCGCTCCTACGAGCACTATCTCAAAAACGCGACGCTCGGCGGCAAGCAGCTGGGCGACACCGAAACCTGGGACGAACTCGACGCCGGCGGCTCGATTATCGCCGGCAGTCCCAAGACCGTGCGCGAGAAGCTGTGGTCGCTGATCGAGCAGGCGGGGGTCGGCAATCTGCTGATCCAGTTCCATTTCGGCAACATGCGCGCCGACCTCGCGCGCAAGAGCATGCGGCTGTTCGCGACCGAGGTCGCGCCGGCGCTGCGACGGGATTCCGCCGCGATGTTCGCGCGCGACTATCCCGAGCTCGCCGACACGCCCGTCGCCGGTGCCGCGTGATGAGCGCAACCATGAAAACCCGCAAGATCTCTGTGGCCGGCCACGCGGTGGAGATTGCCGAGGCCGGAAACGGCCCGGCGCTCCTCTATCTGCACGGGTTTGCCGATGTGCACGGTGCGTCGTCGTCGTTCATGCCGTTCCACGAGGCGCTCGCCAGGAGCTTTCGCGTCATCGCGCCGGCCCATCCCTGCTGCGCAGGCTCGGACGAGGACGACGACATCGAGACCATGGACGATCTCGCGTTCCGCTATGCCGAAACGATGGATGCGCTTAACCTCGACAAGGTCGCGATTGCCGGCGCCTGCGTCGGCGGCTGGATCGCGGCCGAACTCGCGGTGCGCCATCCCGAGCGCGTGACGCGTCTGGTCCTCATCGGCGCGTCGGGTCTCGAGGTTCCGGACCAGCCGATCGGCGATCTGTTCTGGGAAGCGCAGCCGGTCAACGGCGCCGACTATTCCGGCATGCGCCGGCTGTTGTTTGGGCGCGACGACGCGCCCGAAGCGGTCACGCTCTTCCCTGACAGCCGCGGCGATATGGATCGCGAGCTTACGCGCTACAAGACGATGCGGTTCGCCTCGCGTATCGGCTTCAGCCCGCCCTATTTCTACAATCACCATCTGCGCCGCCGTTTGCACCGCTATGGCGGACCGAGCCTGGTGCTGTGGGGTGCGCACGACCGCATGGTGCCGCGCGCGCACGGCGAAGCCTATGCCAAGGGCCTTGCCGGCGCCGAGCTTCGTGTCATTGCCGGCGCCGGGCACAGCCCGCAGGTCGAGCAGCCCGTGGAAACGGCGGACCTGGTCCGCGCCTTTCTCAAGGCGGCTTCACCTGCGCGCAAGGCGGCGGCCAAGGGCACGCAGGCCAAGGACACGCAGGCCAAGGCGAGGCCCAAAGCGAAGGCGCGCTTGCAAACGAAAGCGCGAACGCCGCTGCCCCGCGCGACTGCGCGAACCCGTTCAAAGGCGAAAGCCAGGGGCAGCTCGAAAAAGCGGGCACGGCGCTAGCCGCCCCCATTCATGACGTTGCACCGGGCCGCGCCGTGCAATGCTACGCGCGCTTCCTCGAAATCACGTAGCTCTCGTCGAAGAACCAGAGCCCGCCACGCTCCTGCAAAACTGCGCGGGTCGCGTCGATGTAGCTGCCGTCGGCGGCGGCCTGCGCCACGCGGTCGTCCTCGACCTGCGCCACGTAGATGGCCGCGTTCCAGGCGGCGAACAGGGTCGAGGTGCCGATCGATTCAGAGATCTCCGACGGCAGCGTGTGCATCACATAGCGGAACAGCGAACGGTTATCCGCGTAAGCGTTGAAATTCAGGTCGCGCCCGGCATTGCCGAGTTCGTGCTTCACCGCCTTCATGATCTGGTGGCGGTCGTGAATGAAAGGATGGTCGTCCGGCCATACTTTCTGAATGATTTCCATGCCCGGATCGTGGCCGTGCGAGTGGATGCCGATGAGCCGGCCGCCCGGGCCGAGTGCGCGGGCGAGCGGCGCAATCACGCGCTGGGCTTTGAAGTCGAGCGAGGCGCGCGCCCGATAGGGCTGCGAAGCAATGACGAGATCGTAATTGGCGAGCGTACCGCCGGGCTTCGGAATGATCGGGTCCATCAGGAAACGGTGATCTTCGCGATAGATCACCAGCACCACCGGGCGCTCATAGATCGGATTGCCGGTGCGCGCGGACACGCCGGCTTTCCAGTTCTGTGCCAGGAACGGCTCGAGATCGATGATCTGTTGCTCGAAGCGGTGTGCCGAATTGCCGATCAGCGGCAGTTCGTGCCAGACCAGAACTCGATGCCGCGTTGAGCGATTTGACGTGCAGCCACGGCGCGTCGGCGTAGGCGAGGTTGGTCAGCACCAGCACCGTCGACGGATGCTCGAAGAAGCGGTCGGGCATCTTCTGCAAGGTCAGGCGGATGTCTTCGAGGCTGATCTCCTTGCCAACCAGGTAGAACGGCATGTGGGCGAAGCGGTCGTGCATGGCGCGCATGACGCGCGTCAGCACCGAGCCGTCGCCAACGCCGGCATCGAACACGCGCACCGCCGGCGGCCGCGGATGGATGTGGGCGAGTTCGTCGGAGACGCGGTTCGCCACTTCCCATTTCTCGCTGCAGGTATTGACGAACAGCAGGTATTTTTGCCGGTTGTCGAAGAAGCGGAAATTTCGCTGCGGATCGCCCGATTTGGCGCCGACCGGCGCCGTCAGCGTCGGTGCTGGCGCGGCTGCCGGGAGGCTACGCGGCTCGCGGGGGCGATCGATGATCGTGGGCCGGTCGTGGGCGGGGTGCGCAGCCATGAAGCCGTGGATGCGATCGAGCGTGTCGGTGGTAATGCGGCCGCCGTTGCGCAGCCGCGCCGCGAGCTTGCCGTCATTGACGGCGCGCCGGCCGAAGGTCGATTCGGCAAGCCCCGTTTGGCGGCAATAATCCGATATTTCTTGCAGCAGTTGCTGGGCGTTCATGGCCAACCCTCGCCGTTTCCTGCCCTTGGTTTCGCTGGAGACGCCTGTGGCGTTCTTGCCAATTGCTCCTCAAGCGAACCAAGGTGTGGGCCAACGGTCAACCACAAAATGGCCCACATCTGCAGTGGGCAAATAGATGGGAAATTGCCCATACTTATTCAAGGTCCCTGAGGCGGGCTAACCGCCATGCGTCGTCAGCGTGGTCCATTGCTTGCAACGTGCGCGCTTCTTCCGACAGCATGGTGTCGTGACGCGGAGGGCGGAAATGACGGCGAAGCGAACTCTGATCCGGGGCGGTCAGGTCTACGATCACGACGGCGATGTGCATAAGCCGGCCACGGCCGACATTCTGATCGATGGCGACAGGATCGCGGCGGTCGGCCCCAATCTTGCGGCCGATGGCGCCGACGCGGTAATCGATGCGTCGCGGCGGCTGATCGTGCCGGGCCTGATCAACGCCCACTATCACTCGCATGACGTTTTGTGCCGCGGCATGTTCGAGGAACTGCCGCTCGAATTCTGGCTGCTCTACACGCTGCCGATGGGCGCCAACCGCAGCAACGAAGAGGTGCGGGCGCGCACGCTGGTCGGCGCCGTCGAGTGCCTGCGTGCCGGCATCACCACCGTGCAGGACATGCTTGGCCTCGTCCCGCTCACCGACGCGCAGACCGACGTGGTCATCGACGCCTATCGCGAGGCCGGCATCCGTGTGGTGTTCTCGCCGATGGTGTGGGACATTCCGGCGATCGCAATGATGCGGGATGCCGACAGCCTGCCGCCTGCCGTGCAGCAGATGCTCGGCAACGAGCCGCGGCCGATCCGCGATCAGATCGATTATCTGGAACACCAGTTCGCGCGGCATCCGGCTGCCGGCACGCTGCACTGGGCGGTGGCGCCGTTCGCGCCGCAGCGCTGTTCGCCGGCGATGCTGTGCGCCTGCGGCGAGCTTGCCAGAAAGCACGATCTGCCGGTCTACACCCACGTCTATGAGACGCGCGCGCAGCGGCTGATTGGCCGCGAGCAGTTCGGCAAGCATGGCGGGCTGATCGGCTACATGGCCGATTGCGGCATCCTCGACCGGCGGCTCAACATCGTGCACAGCGTCTGGATCGCGCGCGAGGAGATCGAGCAGCTTGCCGCCGCAGATGCCGGCATCGTGCTCAATCCGCTGAGCAACATGAAACTGAAAAGCGGCATCGCGCCGTTTCTTGCCATGCGGCAGGCCGGCGTGCGGCTCGGCCTCGGTTGCGACAATTGCAGCGGCACCGACGTCGAAAGCGTGTTTCAGGCGATGAAGATGCTGTGTCTGACCGCCGCGGTGAGCGATCCCGAGCCGGGCGCGCCGCTGGCGCACGAGATGCTCCGCCATGCCACGGCCGGCAATGCGCGCACCGCTGGTCTCGGTCACTGCCTCGGCGCCATCAAGCCAGGCTACAAGGCCGACCTCATTCTCGTCGATCTGAACGATGCGGCGTATCTGCCCTACAACAGCGCGGCGCGGCAACTGGTCTACACCGAATCCGGCCGCGGCGTGGACAGCGTCATGGTCGACGGCCGTCTCGTCGTCGAGCAGCGCGTGGTCAAGACCGTCGACGAAGAGGCGCTGCGCCGCGAAGTCGCGGACCTGATGCGCCATTTCATCGCCGACTACGACGCCGTGGTGGCGTCGCGTCGCGCGGCGCTGCCGCACATGCACGACGCCCACCGCCGGGTCTGGGTGGAGGACATCGGCATGGAGCGGTTTATTCCGCGGGCGGACTGAACGGATCCACGCTACCGTCTTTTTTTGGAACGCGGGGTCTTCTTCTTCGGTTGATGTCGAGTGGCGCTGGCCGCGGCCGGCGCCCCGGTCAGGACCGGCCCGATGGTATCGAGCGTATGCGAAGGCAGGAAATTGGGATCCTGATAAAGCCTTTCCAGGGTGGCTTCATCGATCTCGCCAAGCGACCGAACTTTGGAATCTCCATTGCCTTCGGCCCAGGCACTGTCCCACATCTGCGCCAGGCAGATACAGCCGTCGGCCATGACCCTAATCGTGTCTTGGCCCAGATTCTTCCAAAGAGCGTCGGCTTGCGCAGCCGGCTTTTGATCCTGCACCTTGACGAAATCCGAGACGATGTCCTTCGGGGCGATGGCTTTGAAAGTTTGCTGCATCAGGTTTACGACCGCGACCGCGGCATCGTGGCCGCCTGCGACAAGCGGTGGCAAGTGGGGGCTTTTGAGAAGCCCGTCTACTCCCGTCATGATCTCCGGGACATGGCGGTCGACCATGTTGTCCTCATAGGCAGAGTGTACACCTTGCCCCAGTGGCACGCTTCCTTGCTTCTTGGTCCCGGTCTGCGGATCACGGACCATGGCCGAGACGGGACGATCCGGATCGCCATTGAACAGATAGGAAATGTGAAGCGGTTGGCATGAATCGCCCACATAGTGGGAGACGATGCCCGCGGCGCACACGAATCGTGCAGCGTCCCCGCTCTTAACCGCATCGACCATCTCATTATAGATTTGCCAGACGCGGAACGGCAGCAGGCCTCTGCTTTCCTTCTCCTTCGGAAACTGTTTTTGCACGGCATCGTAGTATTGCCGCCAGACGTTGACATCGACGTTGTTGGGCTTGCCGTCGCAGATCTCAAGAAGCGTCGCCCCCTGTGGAAGCTTCGGATTGAGCACCCTGTCCATATCGGCAAAATGGTTGGCATGTTCGGGCGAGCTCATGCCGCCGCGCTTGTGTGGCCCGACCTTCCAAACCATGTCGGGTACGTCCGCCAGCGGCACAAAGGGGCGCGTGCTGAGACCCTGCATTTCCTTCTTGTTGATGTCCGAAACTTGATATGAAATCCGCTCCAGATTGGCGTTCATAAGCTTTGCCAGATTCTTGTTTCGAATGACGCCGCATGCCTTGTTGGCGATTCCATAATGGCCCACCGCCCCCCAGTATTCCGGCAGTCCAGTCTGCCAGTCACGCAAGAGGGTAATGTCGAGCTGGTTGCAGACGGTGGAGAGGAACGTCGCCAGTGCGTAGGTCGAACCGGTCGTTCCGTTTTCCAGAAAAACCTGACCGCCCCACTGCAACGCGATGGGCCGCGGGCCAAGTTTGTCGAACCGTTCGTCGGTGAGCCACAGTGTGCCGGAATCGCCGGGATGGGTGCCGACCGATTGTTCGCCGGACGGGCCTACCAGCACGTCCGCTACATATTCGAACCCGCCGACGGCCTTGAAGCGGTAGAACAACGCGCAGATTTCGCCGCGCATACCGCCCGAAGCGGCGCCGTGCGCACGAACTGGAAGCCCGATCAGGCTGAGCGAAATATTCGAAACATCGAGGTCGGCAAGCTCGCCGATCTCGCCGATGCCGTAGACCTGGGTAGTCCACCGGTTCACGTCGTCGATTTCAATGAGACCGACATCAAGGTCCACATAGACGTTGTCGCCCGGCCATCCCGGATAAAGCTCGGTGAAGAGCTTGCGCGTGAGCTGGGCAGGGGCGGCCGTGCCAATGTCGACCTTGTTGCGTTCGACGATCGCCTGGATGCGTGTCCCGGCATCTCCGGCGACGTGCCGGTTTGTCAGCGCGTACGTCTTGTGGCCGTCGGTCGTCAGGCAGGCAATGGATGCGACATGCTCCTGGCCCTGCACGTCGCAATACACGGGATAGCCGCCGCCCATCACGCTGGCGGGAAAGCTGTAATGGCCTTCGAATTCGGGCCTTATGTCATCTTTCTCGACCTGGACGACGCAGAGCGGCACCTTTTGGCCGTTCGGCATGTAGACTGCCGGCGGCACGGCGTCCTCGGGGTGATCGAAATCATCGGGGCCGATCCACTGCTTTACGAACACAAGGATGGCGGGCCAGGAGTAGCTACGGACCTCCGAGTTGCTCAAGGTCCGCGGCGCCGAGTGATGCCGAAGCGGTACCGTGTTGCTCGGCTGGTCGTGCTTCGGCCACGGATCGGACTTGCGGATCCGATATCGGCCGACCGCTGTCGCAACGACATTCGGCTTGTGCATCAAGTGCAGATGGAACAATTCCCGCGCTGCGAGAAGGTCGCGCAGAGACAGCAAGACAAAGTCATTCGGCAGGCTCAGGAAATCGACAGTCGTCATGTTGATGCTCCCGCGATGATGTGTTGGTCATGCAGCTGGAACTGGTGACAGACGTCCCGGAGAGGGTTTGTGCCCCCGCCGGCCGATTTTCTTTTGAGGAATGAGATCTGCGTCTTGGTGCGAGTGCTGAAAAATTACGATCAGCGACCTCAGCAGCCAGCGGATTGCCGGCAATTGCGTGATCAGCGCCAAAGTTCGACATCGATCGCCCCAAAAGAACCGATGCTACCCAGGACGTTACTACTTTAACGAGAATATTGCCATCTAATAATATGTAAGTGACAAACCTGCGACGGGAGGACCCTGACCCCCGCGACCATGTTCAATTGCCGGATTCGCCTTTGCGGTCTCTGAGCGCGGCTATCGCAAGTCAAACCGGCAATCTGGACGAGCGGGATAAATCACAGCTTTTCAGAAATTCCCGCCTGCCTCGCGAAATTCTTCCAGAAATGAAACTCGGTGACGACCTGTTGCTTGAAGGCAGCAGGTGTATTGCCGGCCGGCGTGAGATCGACGCGGGCGAACAGCTCTTTCGCCTTCGGCAGCAGAATGGCCCGATTGACGTCGTTATTGAGCTTCGCGACGATCGCATCGGGGGTTTTTGCCGGCGCCAATAGCCCGATCCAGGTGGTGAGCGAGAAATCCGGAACGCCCGCTTCATGAAGCGTCGGCGCGTCCGGGAAGCCTGGATCGCGATGCGGCGCGATCGTAGCCAAGGCTCTTACGCCGATAGATTTTCCACCGTGCATGACAACGCTCGCCGGCGGGATGGCGAACAGGACCTGGCCGGAGGCTACGGCGAGGTCGCCTTCCGCCGTCGACTTGTAGGGCACACGCGTGAATTTCAGGCCGGTCTTCTGGGCGAGATATTCAGAGACGAGCCAGTCGACCGAGGCGACGGAGGCGTAAGTGGCCTTGTCCGGATTGGCTTTGCAGTAGTCGATGAAGTCGCGAATGCTCTTGATCGGTAAATCGGCGCGAACAACGAACATCAGCGAGCCAGTCACGAGTTGGCTCACCGGCGCGAAATCATTGTCGATATCAAACGGAAGATTCTGATAGGCGGCGCCGCCCATGAGGAGGGCGCCATTCCCGGTAACGAGCAGGGTGTAACCATCGGGCCGGGCATGGGCGACAAACTCGTCGCCGACAATTCCCGCGGCGCCGGCCTTGTTCACGACAATGACCGGTTGGTTCACGGTCATGGATAGTGTCGGAGCCAGGACACGCGCAACGATATCGACGATGCCGCCGGGCGCGAAGGGCGCAATCAGTGTGATAGGGCGTTCCGGATAGTCGGCCGCCCGGGCCGGCCACGATGCAAAAGCAGTTGCGATGCAAGGCGCTGCCGCAACAAAGCGGCGGCGAGTCATGCTGGTGGTCATGGAAGCGTTCCCCCTCGAACCTGAACTTATGAACCGTGCGCGTATTGCGGCGTGGCGCGCGGATGCGAGAATTGATTGCGCGGATATGGCAGGCCGAGATTTTCGCGCAACGTTCGGCCTTCGTATTGTGTGCGGAACAGACCGCGCCTTTGCAGTTCGGGGATGACGAGGTCGACGAAATCCTTGAGCGAGCCGGGCAGCACCGGCGGCATGACGTTGAAGCCGTCGGCCGCGCCGCCGTTAAACCACGCTTCGAGCTCGTCGGCGATCCGTGCCGGCGTGCCGAAAATCTGCCGGTGTCCGCGGGCTCCGGCCATCCGCATATAGAGCTGGCGGATCGTCAGGTTCTCCCGTCGCGCCATCTTGACCAGAAGCGCCGGACGGCTGCCGACGACATGTTGATCGACGTGGGAGGGCAACGGCTCGTCCACTGGATATTCGGTAACGTCGTGGGCGAGAAATCGTGAGAGAAATTTCAGGCCGACGCGCGGATGGATGAGGGACTGAAGCTTGTCGTATTTTTCGCGGGCTTCATCCTCGGTGCGGCCGACCATCGCGTAGATGCCGGGCATGACGAGCACATGCTCGGGCATGCGGCCGTAGCGCGCCACTCGGCCCTTGATGTCCGAATAAAATGCCTGTGCGTCCTCGATGGTCTGGTGCGCCGTGAAAATGACTTCCGCTGTCCTCGCCGCCAGTTCCCTGCCGTCGTTCGACGACCCTGCCTGGACCATGACGGGGTGGCCTTGCGGCGACCGCGCGACGTTGAGCGGCCCGCGCACACGGAAGAACTCGCCCTTGTGATCGAGCACGTGAAGCTTGTCCGGATCGAAGAAGCGGCCGGACTCCTTGTCACGGACGAATGCGTCGTCGTCCCAACTGTCCCACAGCCCGCGCACGACGTCGGCGAATTCCTCGGCCTTTTTGTAGCGATCGCCCAGAGCCATATGCGAGTCACGGCCAAAATTGTGGGCCTCGAACGGATTTTGCGACGTGACGAGATTCCATCCGGAGCGCCCGCCGCTGATGATGTCGAGGCCCGCGAAACGGCGCGCGATGTGATAGGGCTCGTCGTACGTCGTGGTTGACGTGCAGACCAGCCCGATATGGGTGGTCATCGTCGCCAGCGCCGAGAACAGCGTGATGGGTTCGAAGCGTGTGACGAAGGAGGACATGCAAAGATCTTCGGGGTCGTCCTCCGCGGCGCCGACGACATCCGCTGAGAACAGCATGTCGAACCGCCCGCGCTCCGCAGTCTGGGCGATTTCAACCATGTGCGGAAAGTTGACGTCGGCGGCTTCGGCAACTTCGGGGTGGCGCCAAGCAGCCATATGGTGCCCGTGCGCCTGGATGAACGCGCCAAGCCTCATTTTGCGCTTCTTTTGATCGTGTGACGCCTGCATCCCATCCTCCGTACGGCGGCATGCGCGTGGCAGCAGCCGGGGAAGTCGCACTCTACTATATTGTGGCGATGATCAGTCTACAGGCATCGCGGCACATGAGATGCCAGGAATCCGCTGGCCTGATGACGCGCCATTTCATTACGACCGTTGTCCAATGATGGCGTTGCGCTGCGAGGCGCTACCGGCATTCGGACCGCGGCCGTCGACCTGGAAGGATTCATGTCATGGGAGCGCGGAGCGAACGCTTTTCGAATTCCTGGTCCGGACCACGTTCGCCCGAACCAGGTTATCGCATCGATTATCGTTTCGCTCAGCCCTTCACCACGAGCCGGACGATTCTGCGGTCCTTTCCGGCTGTGACGACGATCAGAGTGAGACGCTCCTTGAGCGCGCGCAAGACCAGATCGCCGATGTCTTCCGCGCGGCTGTCAAACGCGCGGCGCTCGCAGCAATCGTCCATGACGAAGCCGGTGAAATCGCCGAAGCAGTTGAACACCACCTCGCTGACCTTGCCGGCGAACTCCTCGATGTCCTGCTCACAGGGGCGTCCGACTGGTTTGTGCGGAGGCCGATAGCCGCCGAGCGACGGCGGGACAGCGGTTGCATTGCCGCCCAGCCCATCGACGCGTCCAGCAATCTGGGCAATGTAGCGAACCAGCACTGGATACCAGCGATCGGTCTTGGGCATCGCCTCCAGCCGCGCCTTCAGGATGGCCAGTGTGGTTTCCTCGGCCGGCAGCATCGTCTCGCGGGTCGAGACCGGGATCTTTATCTGGAACGAACCCACGATGTACTCCTCGTAGGCGGTCCTTTCGATCACCGCGGCCGGGTTTTCGGGCGGCCTTGCAGGAACGCCGGGCACCGACATGTCGTTCTCGCCGCCGGCCGAGCGTCGCCGAGACCGCGCGATCTGAATTGTCGGAGGAGGCGGTGGCTGCGGCGAAGCGCGGCGCACGCGCTTGCCGATGCGACGCACCACGATGTCGAACTCCTGGCCGGTCTTCACGGCCTGCGGCAGGTCGACTGTGAATAGCCCCGCAAAGCCGGGACCCGTTCCTTGCGGAATGGGCACGTAAGTCGCGCCCTTGATGGTCTTGACCTCGATCGTGTGAGCGTCCGCGAGCGCGAGCGGATGCACGCCGTACATCCATGATGCAAGCTTGATCACCTCGGCGCTCGACACCGCCGGCCAGTAAATTCGTGCGGTGGATCCGGCGGGCACCGCGCCCCACTCAATCATCAGTTCGTCGGTGCGGCCGGCCAGCGGTCCGCTGGCAGGCGGTGCAGTGCTCGGCCTTATATCGAAGGTCTGCGGCACCCGATGCGCCGAGGCCGGTCCGGGATTGTCCGACGTCGTGACCTGAAGGTTGCGCTGAGCCAGCTGATCGCTGGACTCGGGCGTTGGCGCGCTGCTGCCGACGGACTCGATCGGCGCGCCCGCATACGCGATCTGGGCCACCAGGCAGTGATGGGTGCCCGGAAATGCATTGGGGATGGCGACATTGTTGAATTGCACGCTGGCGTCGTTGACATTGAGGAAGCAGCCGAAATACGCCCACTGCGAGTCGCCTTGATTGATCGTAATCGTCTGATTGTTGGCGCCAGTGCCGGTGAAGCCGCCGCTTTGGAACTCCGGATCGGTCGGATCCGTGAAGTCCGGCTGAGGACTGGTCGCAAAGAACGGAATGGTGTGGTTGTCCGCGGGAGCTTCCGGCCACTGCGGATTACCGCTGCTGTCGTTGTGGCTGAGATAGGTGGACGTCGGGTCCCAGCCGGTATCCGCGGTCTGGGTGCCCCACAAGCGGAAGAACACTTTCACACCTGCCGCTGCGCCGGCGGAACCCTGTGAGCCCTTCAGGCGCACCCGCGCGATGGCGAAACTGTAATTGTTGTAGGTGTGCCCTCCGATCGTCGAGAACGGGGTGACAGAAAAGTTGGCCGTGAACTCGGTCTGCTGTTGGGGGATGATGTTGTTGCTGGGATCGAAGGGATCCTTCCCGGAAGGATCGCCGTAGGTCTGATTGAGGTACTTCAGCAGATTCTGAATGTAGACATAGGCCCCGTTGAAGTCGAACGCGCCGCCGGTACTGTTCTCGACGAACTTCGGACCGCCGGGCACCGGCTGCTGATACTGCGAAGCGGGCGATGCGCCGGGCGTCGCGGTGAAGACCCTCAAGTCCTCGCTGAGCCAGGGCACATTGAGGTTTGTGGGGCTGCCGGGATCCTTCACCACGTTCGTGAAATAAGGATCGGCCCCGGCAAGGAAGAAGAACTCGGTCGCTGCCGGAAACGACTTGGTCAGAACGCTGATCGTTGAACTGACCGCTGCCGGCGTTTCGCCGCTTGCCGGGAATGTACCGAGCGGCTGGGCGAATTTGACGTCATAGGCGAACATGATCCGCTGCGGGACCTTCGGATTGGAGCTCTGGTAGAAGATGGCCGGCGCCGTCGCCGACGGTGTCGCCGTCACGCCGCCGAAGGCGATGGCCGGGAGCGAGGGGACCGCTGCGGCTACGATGTTCTTGCTGAAACCCTCGAGCGCCAGATAGATGCCGTCAGGGTAGGTTCCTCCCTTGGCGATAATGTCGTTGATCTCGTCGTGGCCCCAGGTGTTCTTCGAGCCGACAAAGCTCAGCGAACCCAGCGGCCACGGATCGTCCCCGTTCGGACCCGGGATGGACGCGACCTGGTTCGGTGGGAACGTGGCTGCCAGAAGGCCGGCGAAATAGGGAAACGGATCGGACGTGTCGCCCGTCAGATTGCGATACACGCCACGCAGGCACGAGCCGCCGATCAGATTGTTGCTGGAGTCCAGGCCCGGCGCCGCGCCGGCGATGCTGGACGGCGAGAAGCCGAGCTGCTGGAACAGATAATAGATGAACAGCAGCGAGCCGCCGGTGCCGGGACCGTTGCCGGCGAATGGCAAAGTCGAATTCACGTAGTCGGTGCGCGCGCCATAATGGGTGGTGCCGTCGAATTCGGTCGACGCCGGATTGCTCGCCGGAAGCGAACTGTTGAGCCAGGCGTTGGAGCTGCCGTAGTAAACCGGATTGGCGCCCTGACCGATGCTGATCTGAAACTGCACGGTCAGGAACTGCGACAAGGCCTCGCCGCAGCTCTCTTCGTCGCCGACACCCGCGGAGTAGCCCCAGCCCTTGTGCTGGGCCTTCATGAACATTTCAACGACTTCCATGACCATAGCGGTGCGCGTCGAGGCCGCCGAGGCGGTGCGGCCCGGATTTAGCTTGAGCGGCCACCAGCTGGCGCTCCAGCCGCCCAGAGCCGTGACGAAAGTCGGGATCGGCAGGGTGATACCGTAGGATGCGTTGGCGATATCCACGCCCGCGAACTAAGTCTGCATCCAGGCAAAGTCGGCCTCGCAGGAAGCGATCACCGCATTGGTCCTGGCCGGCTCAACCCCGCCCGGTCCGCCGAGGCTCTCGTCGTACGCGAAAGCGTAATGGGTCGTGATGCCGCCGTTCGTCAGACCCGTGGTCACGGCCCACTGGGCGTACAGCGTCAGATTTCCGGATTGATTGGGAAAGTTGAAGGTCGAGGCGTCCTGGTGGATGGTTCCGCTGCCGTCCGCTGCCGTGTTCCAATAAAGAAACGTCGCGCCGGTTCGCGACAGGTTGCCGGTGATGATGTTTTCGGCGTTGCCGCTGGAATCGGTTTGCTGATGGGGGGCAGTTGTTAAATCGTTGTCGGCGACGTTAACGGTCGCGCCGGAGCTGTAGGTGTTGGAGTCGACGGGGACCGAGCCGCCGTCCGAGCCGTTTCCGCTATAGATGATCTGAGCCATGTGAGCCTCCTCGGGGCGTCATGCATGACCGCACCCCCCCGTAAGGTCGGATTCGTGACCTTGTTCCGGCGAGGGAATGGGTCGCGCTTCATTGGAAGTATTGAAGAGGCTATCGCGGCTTGAAATCGCCGTCTGTGATGCGCGTCACCTGTGGGAGGTGGGCGGGACGATGTCCGCGATTGGAAGCGTTGCCGCGCATCTTGTTCAAGAAAATCTGCGCACATGCGCCGCCTGTCGAACGATTGCGGAAATGATGGCGAGGCGATGGATCAGATAAACTGTCCATCTGGTTTCCAGGAAAGAATTGCACCGATTTGTTTGCCACCCACTCTGTCGTGTTCCTGACAGTTCCATGTTCCGCCCGCAACGTATGTCCATAATGCGGTCATCAAATCCTCATGGTGAGCGAATTTTGTCGTGAGTGCCTTTCGGCATCAGAAATTTGAAATGCAGCTCGGTATCAAACAGGAGGCATTCAACATGAGAATTGTTTCGGCGCTTTCGCTTGCTCTGACGATTTTATTTGGAGCAACGGCTTCCGTAAGCGCCCATGTCCGTCACCGAGCGCTTCATCATTCTTTCAGGCATCATTACGTTTCCCGCAATTATCATCGCGTTTCCCACAACTATCGTCGCCATCATTTTGCCGGTCGCACTTACGATCGGCACGGCGGTTACGGCCTTGTCCATGTGCACACCGCGGCCGGGCAGATCACCGTCGCGGCCGATGTTGCCGGAAAATTCAAGGAGCTGATCGCGGCGCTCGTTGCCAAAGGCTTCAAAGGCGACGTGCACTGCTACGCATCGGGTGGCCATGTCGCAAATTCACTGCACTACAGCGGGCATGCCTGCGATTTCGCTCAGGGCGGCCGCAACAGGACGGTATCGATCATGTACCATGCGGGCGATCTGATCAGATCGGCCGGCCTTCGTGACGGGTGCTCGTTCCACGATTGCGGACACGTTGATACAGGATTCGCCGTGGCGTCACGCCACCGCGAGCGTCACTACGCGGTGTACGCCGAGCGCCGTCACGCGCGCGCGCGCTACCGGCTCGCCGCATATAGGCGGCAAGGGCAGGGCGGCGCTTACGCCGGCATGATGATGTACGGCGGCGACATGCAGAGCGGCGACGTGCCGCGCGCTCGTGGCGGGCGCGGGCGTTATCACGTCGCGGCGTTGACGTACCAACCGGATCGAACGACGCCACAATGACGAGGATCGGTGTGCTTGGGGTCCTTGGCCGGGGGGCAGTGTCGACGTGATCCGCCGTCGTCGGTGATCTGATCCGCGCGCCTTGAACAGCAAGGACCACGGCTTTTCGCGGTCGCGAGCCTGTCGCGCCCGCCTGCGCTGCTATGGCGCTTACCACCCGGCTCCTTTTCCCGCTAAGCTTGCCGTTACCAAGCGCGGCAGCAGAACCGCCGGGGTGTGCAACACAGGGAGAGACGGTCATGAACCGATGGCGGGCGATTGCGGTGCTCCTGACGGCGCTGATGGCGATGCCAATCGTGGCGCGGGCAGAAGATTATCCAACGCGCAACGTCACCATCCTGGTGCCGTTCGCTCCCGGCGGCGGCACCGACCTGCTGGCGCGGGCCTATGCGCAGATCCTTGAGAAGAAGTACGGCAAGTCGTTCATCATCGAGAACCGGCCAGGTGGCGGCACGACGCTCGCCGCGACAGTGACGGCCGATGCGAAGCCGGATGGCTACACGCTGATGCAGGGCACCAGCGGCACCATGGCGATGAATCCCACCATCTTCAAACATTTGAACTACCAACCGTTGAAGACGCTGGTGCCGGTGTCGCTGATCGCCGGCGTGCCGTTCGTGCTGACGGTCAATCCGTCATTGCCGGTGCACAGCGTGGCGGACCTGGTGGCGCTCGCCAAAAAGAGAGACGCCGAGGGCAAGCCGCTGACCTACGGTTCTGGCGGCGTCGGCGCGTTCCATCACCTGTGCGCCGCGCTGTTCAGCAGCCTCACCGGCATCAAGATGACCCATGTGCCCTATCGGGGGAGCGCACCCGCCACGTTGGCGTTGATCTCGGGCCAGGTCGACGTGCTGTTCGTCGACCTCGGGCCGATGCTGCCGCAGATCAGGGCCGGCAAGGCCCGCGTCCTTGGCATTACCAGCGACCGGCCGTTCCCGACGGCGCCGGACATCAAGCCGCTCGCCCAGGTCGGCCTGCCGTCCTGGCCAAATACAGTTGCCTGGCAGATGCTGCTCGCGCCTGGCGGCACGCCGAAGCCGATCCTTGAAAAGCTCAACACGGACGTGAACGCCGCGGTCCATTCGCCGGCGATGAATGCGCCCCTGGAGAAGCTGGGCATGATCGGACTCGGCGACAAATCGCTGGAGCAACTCGACACCTATGTGAAGTCCGAAAGTGTGCGCTGGTCTGCGGTCATCAAGGACGCCAACCTGGCGGGCACGCAGTAGGGCGCAACGCGCCGGCGCGGTGGCGTGCCGTGCCGGCCCATACTCACCGTGGATTGCCACTTCAATTTTGGCACTGCAGCAAGAGCAATTATTCAGCACAAGACCGATCAGATTACGGCCCCCGATCCGAGGGCCGGTTTCAAGCATGTGTGAATGCGGCGGTTCCGCGCCGCTACCGCGGCGCTACGCAGGAACCGGATGGCCATTTCCGCTTTACCTTTCGAGGAAATGTCCGAAACACGACAATGAACAGTCCCGAAAAGCCACTGCTGTTGAACGACCGGGACCGCACCCAATGGTACGGCGCCGTCCGGTACGGCATTGGCTCGCAACTGCGGAAGGAAATGGAACTGGCGGAACATGTGCCGCGGCGCTTCCGGGATCTCGTGCGCGCGCTCGAGAAAGCGGAGCGAGAACGAAAAGGCTGAGATTGGCGTCGAAGCCTGGGGGATTCACTGCGCGGTCGAACAGCACGCGGTGAAGCGCGTTCCTGAAAACATGAAACGTGCCGCAGGACCGGCCGCGACGTGCCGGAAGTTCGCCGTTCAGATTATTTCAATGAATATCGAAATTTTCGTTGACCGCGAGCTATTATTTCGATAATTATCGAAATATGGAAAAGGAAAGCGCTGTCGCGGCTTTGGCTGCTCTGGCTCAAGACAGCCGTTTGGACGTTTTCCGCCTGCTGGTGCAAGCCGGGCCCGATGGCATGCCGGCTGGCCAGGTCGCGCAGGCGCTCGGGCTTGCCTCGAACACACTGACCTTTCATTTCGACCGGCTGCGCGATGCAGGAATGGTCACGGTGCGCCGCGACGGCCGTTCGATGATCTATGCGGCGCGCTTCGAGACCATGAACAGCCTGCTCGCGTACCTCACCGAGAATTGCTGCCAGGGCACTGAGGCGTGTGGGCCGGCGGAATGCAAGCCTGCGAGATCGGCGCGCAGAAAGGAGCGCGTGTCGTGAGGCTTTATATGTTTGAACACTGCTCGCTGTGTTTCCGCGTGCGCATGATGGCCGCGCTCAAGCGCCTGTCTTTGCAGGAAACTGTGGTGTTGGACGACGACTCCGACACGATGATCGGCCTCGTCGGTCGACGCGTTATTCCCATTCTTGTGAAAGACGATGGCCAACCCATGCTCGAAAGCCTGGACATGGTCAGATACATCGACCGAATCGGCGAGCCGATGCTGACCGGTCCCGAGCGCCCGGAGATTGCCACTTGGGAGCAGGCCACCGCGAACCAAACCGCCCGCTTGAGCTGGCCTCGGTATCCCTTGCTCGGTCTGCCGGAATTCGCGACCACTTCTGCACACGACCACTACATCGTCCGCAAGCGGAAGGTGCTCGGAGATTTGGTGGAGCATCGCGCAAGAACGCGGGACTATCTCCGCGAATTGACGCCCCGCCTGGAAGAACTTGACCGACTTGTCCAAGGCGCAACGTCAATCAACGGCACGCTTTCGCTCGACGACATTCGTGTATTGCCGCTGCTGCGATCCGCTGCTGTCGTCAAGGGGCTGCGCTTTCCAGACAAGGTTCGACGGTACTTTGAATTGTTGATGGACCGCATCGGCTTTTCGCCGCTTCCGGCCATATGAGGGAGGGAAGCCGTGGTCGATCGCCAGTTCAACGTCCTCTTCCTCTGCACTGGTAATTCCGCCCGTTCGATAATGGCCGAAGCTATCTTGACTCGGGTCGGCACGGGCAAATTCCGCGCCTACAGCGCTGGCAGCCATCCAAAAGGGCGTGTGCATCCGGAGGCCATCCGGCTCCTGCAAGGCCTCGACTATGACACTCGCGCCTTTCGCTCGAAGTCATGGAGCGAGTTTGCCGGTCCCGGAGCGCCGGCGCTCGATTTCGTCTTCACGGTTTGCGACAACGCGGCGGCAGAAGCCTGTCCGGTGTGGCCGGGGCAGCCGATGACGGCGCATTGGGGCGTTCCAGATCCGGCCGAAGCGAGCGGAACGCCGGCCGAGATTGCACTTGCCTTCAAGGACGCCTATCGCATGCTCGATCGCCGCATTGGAATCTTCGTCTCGCTTCCCTTGCGCTCGCTTGACCAACTGAGCCTGCAAAGGAAACTGCGCGAAATCGGCCGCCTCGGCGAGGTCACCGCCAAAGCGGCCGAACCAACGTGAAATCCTCGCTTGCGCAGCGCATCGTCGCGGAAGGCTTGGGGACAACCTTTCTGCTGGCGGCCGTTGTCGGTTCAGGCATCATGGCCGTGAAGTTGTCCGGAGGCAATGCAGCGCTGGCGCTGCTCTGCAATACATTGCCGACCGGTGCGATACTGGCGGTGTTAATTCTGATGCTCGGCCCCATATCGGGTGCGCATTTCAATCCTGCCGTGAGCATCGCATTCGCGTTGCGCGGGGAGCTAGGGGCACGAGCGCTGCCATTATATATCGCCGCCCAGGTGATTGGCGGCATCGCCGGCGTATGGGCGGCACATCTCATGTTTGAACTGCCGCTATGGCAAATCTCCGCCACGGTGCGCACCGGACCCGGACAGTGGTTCGCCGAAGCCGTCGCCACCTTCGGACTCTTGATGACCATATTCGGATGCGTTGCGCGCACGCCCGCCGCTATTCCCTATGCGGTCGGTCTCTACATTACGTCCGCATACTGGTTCACCGCTTCGACCTCGTTTGCGAATCCGGCTGTCACGATCGCGCGCTCGCTTTCGGACACCTTCGCCGGCATCGCGCCTGCGGGGGTAGTCGCATTCATCGCCGCACAGCTTATCGGCATGCTGGGCGCGGTCGCATTGGCGCGCTGGCTATGGCGTTAGAATGTCGGTTCGGGGTTATCATCGCCGTTTGAGCGGTGCCCGCGTCGCTTCGGCCTTTGCCGCAGCAGCCGAAGACGGGTGACCTCACTTATCGATCTCACGTGCCATCTACCGGCACGCACCGTAAACTCGCCTCAGGCGTCCTCGGCAGTCGTCGAAGACTTGCCGATCGAAGGCCCCCCTTGATCAACGTCTGGGTTTCCCGCACAACAGCACCATGCTGGGGCGCAAGTTTCATTACGGATGGATCGTTGTCGGGGTGACTTGCGTGGCGCTGCTGACCGCAGCCGGCGTCCGATCGACTCCCGGCATCCTGATGGTGCCGCTCGAGCAGGAGTTTCACTGGTCGCGCGCCACCATCGCGTTTTCCGTGTCGGTCAACCTCATTCTGTACGGATGTATCGGCCCGTTCGCTGCCGCTGTCATGGAACGCTTTGGCGTCCGCCGCTCCGTCGTGTGCGCCCTTGTTCTGGTCGCGGTCGGAGTCGCCGCGACCTCGTTGATGCGGTTTCCGTGGCAGCTCATTCTCATGTGGGGCTTCGTGGTCGGCTCCGGAACGGGCTTTCTCGCAAGCGTGCTGTCGGCGACCGTGGCAACGCGGTGGTTCACCGAGCGTCGCGGTCTCGTCATCGGCATTCTTTCGGGCGGCTCCTCGACCGGTCAGCTCGTCTTCCTGCCGGTCATGGCGAACATCACGTCGACCTATGGTTGGCGTACGACCGTCCTCATCATCGCCGCGATCACGGCGGCGATCGTGCCGCTCGTTGCGCTGCTGCTGCGCGACCGGCCGCAGGACGTCGGGCTTCTGCCTTACGGCGAAACCGGCGAGGTCAAGCCGGTGCCCGCCCCGAAGGGCAATCCGATAGCGCTTGCCTTTGCGGGGCTGCGTGATGCGGTTCACAACCGCGACATATGGCTTCTGGCGGCGACCTATTTCGTGTGCGGGGCTTCAACCAACGGGCTGATCGGCACCCACCTGATTCCGGCCTGCATCGACCACGGCTATTCCGAGGTCTCCGGCGCAACGTTGCTCGCCACAATCGGAATCTTCAACTTCTTCGGTACATTGGCGTCGGGCTGGCTCGCCGACAGGTTCGACAATCGCCTGCTGCTGTTCGTCTATTTCGGACTGCGCGGGTTATCGCTGCTCTATCTGCCGTTCTCGTTCGCCGATTTTTACGTTTTAAGCCTGTTCACGGTGTTCTACGGCGTCGACTGGTTTGCCACTGTCGCGCCTACGATACGGCTCGTCACCAATGCTGTCGGGCGCGAGCGGAGCGGCATCGTTTACGGGTGGGTGTTTACCGTCCACCAGATCGGCGGCGCATCCGCCGCATTTTTTGCCGGGCTGTTTCGCATCGAATTCGGCACCTACATGCAAGCCTTCATGCTGTCAGGACTGCTGTGCCTGTGCGCCGCAATCGCCGTGTTGTTTATCGGACGCGGCTCGAATCTGCGCGATCGCGAGCTGGCCGCGGCCGTCTGATCAATGTGATCTTCCGGAAAACTCGTTCATTTATACTGATTGAGCTCCGTTGCCCGGTGCTCGTCAGGTCCCGCTGCCTCGCCAGGATCCGGACGGTCGCGGCCCGCAAGAGATTATGATGAGCAATGAGCCCGTCTTGATCGTCGGCGGTGGCCCCGTCGGACTGACGCTTGCCATCGATCTCGGTCGGCGTGGCGTCGAATGCCTGCTGATTGATAAGCGACCCGAGCCGTCCTTCTTGCCGAAGATGGAGCGGTGCCACGCTCGGACCATGGAGCACTTTCGGCGCCTCGGCATCGCCGCCGCGGTGAGGGGCGTGGGTTATCCGGCGGAGCTGCCGCTCGATTCCTTCCTGGTGACCTCGCTCGCGGAACCGGCTATCGCGCAGCTCCATACACCATCCGTCGCCGAATCCAGGGAGCGGAGCGAGCAGGTCAACGACGGCCGCTGGCCGGCGGAGCCTTCTCAGATCGTTTCCCAATACGCGCTTGAGCCGCTGCTCAAACGCATCGCGGAGAAAACGCGCGGCGTGTCCGTGCGGTTCGGCTGTGAACTGGTTTCATTTGACGAGCAGGAAGACGGCGTCGTTGCCCGGGTCAGGGATTTGGACGGCCGCGAAGAAACGATGCGGACCAGTTATCTGGTCGGGTGTGACGGCGGTTCGAGCACCGTGCGCGCTGGCCTAGGCTTCCGGCTCGAGGGCCAGGCCAACCTGGGGCAGCAGATGCAGGCGCTGTTTCATTGCGAAGAGCTGTTCGACCGGATCGCGATGGGGAAGGGCGCCCACTATTACCGCGCAGACGATCAGTGGACTTTTCTCATCACCCAGGGCGATACGCGCCATTTTTCGCTGCACGCCATGATCGATGACGAACTGGCGATGCCGCCTTTGTTTGAGAGCATCGTCGGGATGCCGGTCGCCTACAAGACGCTTTATGTCGGCAAGTGGACGATGCGGCGGCTGTTGAGCAATCGGTATAATTCAAGGAGGATCTTTCTGGCCGGTGACTCGGCGCATCTGTTCACGCCGAACGGCGGATTGGGCATGAATACCGGAATTGGCGACGCCATCGACCTCGCCTGGAAATTGGCCGGGACTTTGCAAGGCTGGGGCGGCAAAGGTCTGCTCGCCAGTTACGAGATCGAGCGCCGCCCGATCGCTGCGCGAAATCTGAAGGCTTCAGCACGCGCGTTCGAGGCGCGCCGGGTTTGGCGTGACCTGTGCAGGACAGAATGTTCAGCCGTGATGGCGTCGAATGATCCGCAGGCGCGCCGCCGCCTTGCCCAGGTGTGGCGCGACGAACATCAAAAAGGCACCAGCCTGGCCGGGATCATTCTTGGATACCGCTATCTGAAATCACCGATCGTCTGCTATGAAGGCGACGATGATGGGCCGGACGAGACCGGTTACGACTATGTCCCCACGACGCGTCCCGGCGCCCGCATTCCTCACCTTTGGCTGAAGGATGGCTCCGCCGTGCAGGATCATCTCCGCGGCGGCTATTCTTTGATCACCTGCGTGCCGGGCGCCACAGGGTTCGACGAACTCGGCGCGGCATTTCGTTCGCTGGGCTGTCCGCTTCACGTGCTGGACCTGACCGAGGCGCCTGACGCTCGCGCGCTCTATGCGAAAAATTATGTGCTGCTCCGTCCGGACCTGCACGTCGCCTGGCGGGGAGACAGTCCGCCCGCGGACCCCAAGGCGCTTGCGGCCGTGGTGACGGGCCACATCTGACCGAAGTCACGTATCGGGAAGACGCTCCGGATAGCGGATGCAGGGATAGCCCGGTTGATGTCGAGCATACTGGGCCACCGTCGTTTCGACACGTGACCTCCCCAATTTAGCCGCTGTCTCTGCGTTTCCTTTCGGGGGGTTAGTAGCGTTGCGTGGGGAGAGTAAAATGACTGATCGAGCGCGTGACTTTCTCAATGACTGGCTTGGCAAGCACGTTGGAGCGTTACCGGCTGTCGAAAGGGTGGCCGCATCGGTGAAGCTGACGGCACAATGCAGGTTGGATGCGACAACGGCCGGCATTCCCTTGCAGGAAATCAGAGATGCCGCAGGAGGCGACGTCATTCGGAAAATTCTGCAAGCACTGACGATCGCGTCAGCCTTGCAGCAAGAAGTCTCGCTCGCCCCGGAAAACCCGGTGCTGATCGAAAGCTAGGCGTACTGCCTATCGACCTCCGGGCGCGCCAAGGATCATCGCGAGTGAGCGGCTTACAACCGCCGGCTTTGCGCGTTTGCTAGACAGGCGAGACATTCAAATCGATCCTGTAACGGACGGCTCCGGCTTCCTGGCTGCGGCGGATCTGGAATGTACCGCGCGCAGCCGGCGATAATCGCCTGGCGATTGCCCGGCCAAGCGCCGGAATGCGTGGTTGAACGCGCTGACTTCGGAGTAGCCAGGCGAAAACGCTATCTCGCCGAGCGCCAGCGTCTCGTTCTCCAGGAGGTTCAGCGCCAGCGTCTTTCGGACGTCGGTCTGCAGATCATTGTAGTTGACGCCGGCGTCTTTCAGACGCCGTTGCAGTGTGCGCATAGGCTTTCGATCACGGCTTCGGCCGCCGCCATCGGCCGCTTCGAATTACCTTCAGACAGTGAGCGGCACGGGTGAATGATCACCGGCGGGCCGTCATCAGCACATCGTAAGACCGATCGGACAGCGGCGCCTAAGCCCCCCGGGCAGGGACGGCGCCAGGCCTCCGAGCGGCCCCGGGGCATGGTCCGCGAGGGCCCCCTGGGGGGGCGATTCCACGGAAAGTCGGGCCAAAGTCGTTGCGTTCGAGTTCCGCGAAAAGATAGTGTAAAAAGCTGAAGGGGGGCCAAAGAACGTGATCGAACAACCGGCCGCTGAAGTGACCGTTGTTGATCTGCACGGAGCGATCCGTAGCGCGCTCGCTGAGGTATTTCTGAAGCCCTTGTGGACGTTGGCGCGCGCCGCCCGCGAGGTAAAGCACTTATTTGACAGCTGTATGTGCGGCGAGCTTTCCGCGATTTCTCCGACGCGGAACGTCAATCTTGCGAGCCCGCAATGAGCCTCGCGCTGGACAGCAAGGTCGGCAAGGCGTCGGCTGAGGAGCGGCAGCAAGCTCACGGCATCAATTGGTTTCGCAGTTTTGTACGGCGGGCATACTTTGCGCCCATCCTCCCGTCCACGGCCAAGAAGCCCTCTTCGCTGATTTACAATGCCGACGACCGCCCGGGCATCCTTATCGCATTGTCGAATGGAGCCCAGCACGTCGGCTTGATTTCGATCAACCTCGTATATCCGTTGCTGATCTGCCGCGCCGTCGGCGCACCCATATCGATGGTGGCCAATCTGCTGTCGATCGGCATGGTCGTGCTTTCCATCGGGACCCTTATCCAGGTTTTGCGGCTCGGGCCGATCGGGTCGGGCTACATGCTTCCTTCGACATTCACGGCAAGTTATTTCGCGCCCGGCCTCCTCGCCGCGCGCATTGGCGGCTTGCCGCTGGTGTTTGGAATGACGATTTTCGCCGGTGCGCTTGAGGCGCTCGTCGCGCCCATGCTCAACCGGCTGCGCAAATTTCTCCCGGTGGAAGTGTCGGGGCTGGTCATCTTTATGCTTGGCATCGCAGCGGGTCTCGCGGGCTTGCGCATGCTGCTGGGATCGACCGCGACACCCGTGAGCCCAGCCGAGTGGTTGGTCGCGGCCACGACCCTCGGCGCCATGACCGCATTCAATATCTGGGGCAAAGGCCTGGTGCGCATGCTATGCGCGCTAATCGGCATCATCGGCGGCTATGCCGTGGCGCTGTCGGCTGGTTTGTTGGATCCCGCGCTCTGGTCACTTGTCGACCAGGCCGGTTGGTTCGGAATTCCAGATATCGGCCACGTCGCCTGGTCGTTCAACGCAACGCTTGTTGCGCCATTTGCGATTGCCAGCCTTGCCGCGGCAATGAAGGCTGCGGGCACGCTAACGATCTGCGAGAAGGCAAACGATTCGACTTGGGTTAGGCCCGACATGCGCTCGATAACGCGCGGGGTCCTTAGTGACGGATTGGCGACCGTGATTGCCGGAATTGCGGGCACTCCGGGTGGCGTCAACACGTCAACGCCAAGTGCCGGCCTTGCATCCGCCACCGGCGTCGCCAGCCGCAACGTCGCGCTGGTGGCCGCCGCGATTTTCTTTGCACTGGGCTTTTGTCCAAAACTGACCGCCGTACTCGCGATCATGCCACGCGCCGTCGTGGTCGCCGCCCTGATGTATGTCGTCACCTTCATTATTATCAACGGGCTTCAGGTCATGATGTCGCGCATGCTCGATGCGCGCCGCACCGTTGTACTCGCCTTCGGCATCATGGGCGGCCTCGCCATCGAGGTGTTTCCCAAAAGCGTCAGTCTCTTGCCGAGTGAGATTGCGACGGTCGCCGGCTCTTCGCTGGTCGCGTCGACGGCGATCGCCCTTGTCTTGAACCTTTTTTTCCGAATTGGCGTGCGCAAGACCGCCACGCTTGGCGTCGAGCGGGCACACATCGATTCGCAAGACATCGAAAACTTCGTTCTTGAGCAAGGCAGATCTTGGGGTGCTCGCCCCGATGTGATGAAACGCGCGAGCTTCGGCCTGGCCCAGCTGATCGAGGCAATTGGAGAGACCTGCTGGACAACGGGAAAACTGATCGTGCGGGCGAGCTTTGATGAATACAAGATCGAAATCGACGTCACATATCCGGGTGAGCGGTTCGAGTTTCCCGAACAGCGCCCCTCCATTGACCAAATTATGGAAGAAGACGGCGCGCGTCTGCTTGCGGGTTTTATCCTCAGACGGAACGCGGATCGTGTTCAGTCGGTCCTCAGGAACGGCAAATGCACGGTGCATTTCCATTATGATCATTGAGGCTTGGTGGAGTTGCCTGAGCCTCGCGACGGGACCTATGAGTTAGGGCGACGAGGGCACCTGTAGCTACCATTGCCTTTTGCGCGATTTGTCCAGATTCGTTTCCGAACTTGCATACGTATAACCACTACCCTCCAAGCGTGTAGTTTTAGATGGCGCTCGCGCGGGGGTGATATGCTTGAGATTGCTCAGGTAACCGGCCGAACCCGTTCGCTCGGCCCTGCCGGCCGCCGCGCCAGATTGGGTTCTTACCCTGTTGACGGCTGGATTGCAGGCACCGGGCTCACGATCATCGTCGCCGCGGCGTATTTCCTGGTCGCGCGGCTCAGCCTCGGGTTGCTTATGAAACCTGATGGCGCTGCCGTGTTTTGGCCAGCAGCCGGAATATCCTCGGGTCTTTTGATCGCGCTGGGTCGCCGGGCGCGGTGCTCTGTCGTGCTTGGAGCGATCATCGGGACTATTCCCGCGAATCTTCTCGGAGACAGGGATGTTTCGGCCGCGGTGGTCTTTGCGCTGTCCAATTCAGCCGAAGCACTGATCACCGCCGCATTTGTCCAATATTGCTTCGGTGCCGGCTTCGGCCTCAACAGCCTTAGCCATGTCATCGGCTTCTTCGCGGCGGCTGCGGTCGGGCCCGCCGCGTCCGGCATCGGCGGGACGATCGGCTATAAGCTGTTCCACAGTCCCGCCGCCCCCATCCTCACTACCTGGTTTCACTGGTTCGTATCGGGCTCTCTCGGCATCCTTGCCGTGGCGCCCGTTCTGATTGGAGTTGCGACCGCGGTTTGGGAGTCACCGCGGCACCGAGAGCTAGTTGAGAGCATCCTGGTCCTGGCGCTTCTTGTCGCCATGACAGGCCTCATCATTACTCTCCCGGAGAAACCGTGGCAGACGGTCGCGCCGTCCGCGCTGTTGTTTCCGATGTTGCTATGGCTTGCGGCGAGAAGCCGGCCCGTCTTCTCCGCAATCGGCGCATTTGTGGTTTCCCTTGTAATCGTTTGGACAACGATTTTCGGCATTGGCCACTTCGGCGACGCCAATCTTCCGATCTCAGACCGCATCCTCCAGGCGCAGGCCGTCATCTTTGCGACCGTACTCACCTCGCTCGTTCTCGCCGCCCTGTTTTCCGAGCGGCGCGACGGCGCAGAGCTACTTGTACGCTCGAATATATTTTTGAAGCGCGAACGTGACAATAAGCTCACAAACGCCCAGGCAATGGCCGCTACCATCGCCCACGAATTGAAACAACCTCTGACGGCGATGGTCGCTAACAGCGACGCCGCACAGCGGTTTCTGAAAGCCGCTCCGCCTAATCTTGGTAAAGCAAAGGCCGCTCTTGAGCGTGTCGCGAATGCCGGCTGTCATGCCGGCAAAATACTTGATGGTCTTCGCGCCCTGTTTGGCAGTGGACCTCGGGAGACCGAGGTGCTGAGCGTGAACGAGATTATTCGGGAAACGTTGAGTGCTCTGCACCGTGAGTTTGTGAAAAATGGCGTCGTCGTTCATTGCGACCTGGAAACAAGCCTGCCGGATGTCAGGGGCCATCGGAGCCAGCTGCAGGAAGTTATGGCCAACTTATTCACCAACGCAATTGAGGCGATGTCATCCGTTAGCGGCAGAAATCGGCTGCTGTGCGTACAGACAAAGTCGCGCGGTCCGGAAGCAATTTCGGTGAATGTCGACGATTCCGGACCGGGAATCGGCGCCGATAAGGTGTCCAGCATATTCAACGCCTTCTTTACAACCAAACGTCACGGAATGGGCTTGGGGCTCGCTATCAGTCGAATGATCATTGAGCAGCAGGGCGGCGAACTCACCATGTTGTCGAACGGCACCTGCGGAGCTTCGTTCCAAATTGTGCTGCCGGCCGTGACCGCGGTTCCGCCCGTGTGAGTATTTCAACCTGGCCTGCACCCGGCTCTGCTGACACCCGCCTAAGCTAATCCCGCCTGCCGTTCGAACTCCATGGGGCTCATGTAGCCGATTGTAGAGTGCCGACGTTTAGCATTGTAGAAGCGCTCAATGTAGTCGGACACGTCAGCCTTGGCTTCATCACGTGCCCGATATGTCTTGCGCGCTGTACGTTCGATCTTCAGCGACGAGAAGAAGCTCGGCAAACTGAAGTAATACCTTTAGCTCGTCGCATCGCGGCGGCCCGTTGTCTCGGGATGAGGACCAAGGTAAGAAATTGCTGTCCCGCAAAAAGACGCGGGCCTTCGCAAATCGACTCGCAGTGTGGCCCTATTCGTCGCCCTCGTCGAATGAGTCAGGCCCAGACCCGCCAATCCGGTTTCTGACCTCGCGAAGCACGAAGAGCCCGAGCAAAGCCATACGCCGCTTTTGGTCGGGGCTGAGAGCTTGGTAGAGCGGTTGCCAAGCGTCGGCGAGCTTCTTGAGATCATCGGATCGCTGCGCCAGGGCATCTGATCGCCCACGCATGAAGTCGACCGGATTGCGCTTGAGGGTGACGTCCAGAGGATCACTGCCGTGCAATTCGGACGCACGGTCAGCAAGGTTTTCGAGGCGGGTTACTCGGTGCTTTGCCCTTGTGCGGATCGCGTTCTCAATTGCCGGCCAGTATTTCTCCTGGTCGGGTGTGAGCTGCAACGCGGCCTTTACGGTCTCAACCAGCAAGTCAGTCAGAGAGCCAGGTTGGGCGGTAATCTGCCGCGCATGCTTCTCCGCGGAATTGCTTTCTGCATATGTGGCGGATGATGTGAGAGCGAAAAGCGCAGCTGCTGCGCCAACGGCTAACTTGAGCATCTGAACTCTCCATGAATGACGCGCATGTCGTGAAGTGACCGACGATCGCGTGGTCGATTGTTCCACCCGTTCGATGACGATCATACCTGTCCTGACGTGTTGGACCGGTATACGTTCGTTGTGCCCAAGGCGGGTCGGATACGCGTCGGTTTGGGACTCATATTCGAGCCGTCGACGCTTTCCCGGCGAGGAATATGAGGTAACGCATCAGTGCCGAGCCGACCCCCTTGCCGTGGAATTCATCGATCGCCACGAACGCGATCTCGGCCACGTCGCGCTCGACGTTGAAGAAAAATGCCTTCTCATTCTCGGACAAGTGCTTCTTTACGCCGAAAGACCGCCGATACAGGGATTGCGGGCTGCTGCGAGAAAATGACTCCAGCATTTGCGGCTCATCGTCAGACCGTAGGGCGCGTATCGCAATCTCACGCCCGTCTCGCAACCTCTCGACCGCTGCATAAGTTTTGTGAGCGAGGCAGGTCACATATCCGCTCCTGCGAAGGACGGCTGGTGCCTTACGACTTGCCGTAGAGTCATCTGCATGCCAACACGTACGGAAAAGTGTCTTGTACAGTACGGGCAAGATCCTCGTAGGGTCATGGGGCGATCGCTCCAACCGCTCGTTATGCCGTTGTTCGAATTGTTTTGAACTGGAACAGCGCTCCCTTAGCAAATGGATAAATATGGGAGTCTCCCGTATAATCGACCGCCATTCCGAGTTCGTGTTAGCTCGCGATCAAGTTGTCGAATAACCCCTATATCGACGGGTTGTGGCGTAAGAAGGTTCGCCGGCCGTGGTGGGTCGTACGAGCGGCCAAGTTCCAATGAGGAGAGCGTTGTGCGCCGACCGACTGAGTGTCTGATCGATACATCGCTGACGAAGCGCGAGACTGAGGTCTTGGACCAGATTGTCAAGGCTGCATCCAACAAAGAGACCGCGCATCATCTGGGCATTAGTGAACGGACGGTCGAGGCACATCGCGCCCACATCATGGCGAAACTCAACGCCAAAAATACCGCCGATCTCGTCCGGATCGTTCTGGCCGGATATCGGCTCTGATGTTGGCGGTCGAAAAGGGGAAAATAGACTCGTGGGGCGACACTCCGATCGTTACAGCGATTTGTGGTCCTCGATGGACCTTGTGCTAGCTGAGTAGAGAGCCCCAGAGCGTGTCTGGGACTCCAACGAGCGGGCGAGGGTGCGCGGGTTTATTCGTCAGTGTACTCGTAAATGGCAGGGTAACCGTAGTTCAGATTGAACGCCGCGCCGGAGTTGAGCGATGACGCGCTGCCACTGTGAGATACCGGATTAGGGTAGCCGCTTACAGGATAGCTAGTGGTCGCTTGGTCATAGAGCGCCCCGCCGTAGGCACCAACCGTTCCGGACGCGTAGGGTCCGCTATACCCAGGCGCTACGTCGTAGAGTGGCCGGCCAACAGGGGCTACGCCGTACGCGCCACTGTCGTGCAAATATCGGTCGTAGCCGCTGCCGCTATCGACGTAGGGCGACTGAGAAAATGAGGGCGTGGAGAGCGCGGCCGCGCCTATCGCCGCGAAGATCAGCCTTGCACCAAGTGATTTCATGTCACGTTCCCTTTTGTCAGCGAATCCGCTCACCGTCTCTCCCAAACGCGCCGTCACAGAAAGCCCCGTGGCATCAAACAACAACACATCTGAAAGTGTCGATGATCGATATATACGGCTGGCCGCAGCAATCCGGGTGATTAGCCTCTGGCTTATCCGACCCGTATCCAGCCCGTGAGGGCATTTCGTGCACGAAAAGAGCTCCGAAAACGTCAGTGCGAAGTCTGATGGGTGTATTGTGCTCGCGCCATCCATTCGTCGTAGGTCTGGAACTTCAGCCCAAGCCGTTTATAGAAAACCCGGAGGTAGCCGTCGCGGCCTCGTACGACCGCGTCGGGTGCAATCGTTTGCACTTCCTGCGCGATGACACCGACATAGGCCGTATGTCCGCCGTTATAGGTGAATTTGTAGAGGCCTATGCCGTTGTCGAGTTGGCCGACCCGCGTGATGTCGTGCTTGAGCCGGACGTCGGATCGACGTCCGCCGCCGCGCATCCCGCCGCCGCCACGCATTCCGCCGCCGCCGGCACTGCGGAATGCACCGCCTCTGGCAGAAGCCTGTAGGCCATGAAGGCTGCCACCCCGCGCAACAGCACCCGGATGACCGCGGCCAGCGCCGGCCCTCGCCGCATGGGCGGTTCGCGCGTGACTGGCGCCGCGATTGGTAGCTGTTCGGCTACCGGATGACCGGCGCGCAGAGTTCCGATTAGCGGTATTCGCGCGGGTGTTGCTGGGTCGTTTAGCAGTAGCGCGGTTGGCGGCACGGTTGCCGGTATTGGCGTTGCCGCGGCCTGCACCTGCGCCACTCGTGCCAGCGTTACGGCGGTTGCCGGCACCAGGCTGCAGTCCTTGGCGGTTTGTACCGCCGCGATTGCCGCCGAACTTCTGTGCAACACCCGGATTGTTGTAGCGCACATTCCCGCGATGGACTGCATTATGCGTCCAGTTGCCGACGTTGGCGTTGTTGACTGAGCGAAGGGGGTTGATCTGGTGGTTATTCCAGTTGAAACCGCCGCCCCAGCGATAACGGTTGGAGGCCCACCGCCCGAGCGCATAGCCGGTGCCGAAGGCAAGACCGGTCGCGAGTATGCCTGCTCCGATATAGCCCGGCACCCCGAAATAGTAGGGCGGGTAATCCGAATATGGCCAATCGCCGTAGACAACGGCGGGATCGTAATAGGGCACATAAACCGTATCAGGATCGGTCGGCTCGATAGCGATGACCCGTTTGCCGCCGTCAAGTTGCGTCCGGACCGTCTGTTGAGGCGTTGTCCGGAGTTTGCCTCTACCTTCAGCCTTCTGGCGCAGCTGCTGAACTGCATCCATCACATCCGACTGTTGTGCCAGCACGGCATCGCCAAGCTTCTGGGTCCAGTCGAGCTTGGTGCTCATCATGTCGAGCACTTCCGGAGTCGCAATCAATGATTTGATGCTTTCATCCCATTGTTGCTGAGCCACCATCGATTTGAGCTGGTCGTCGTTTAGGTTCTCGTTCGCCTTTTTCCATCGATCCGCCTCGACCACTTCAAGCGGGTAGGTGGACGCCATGAGGACCACCGACAGCAACGTGTCCGGATAGAGCGCGATCGGAGCGACGAGGGCCTGGAGCTGTTCCTTTGTTAGCGTTTGCTGCTGCTGAGTTGATGCGGGCGCTGCGGAATGATTTTGCGCAAACGAGGATTGTGCAGACAGAATCAATAGCACTGCGACGAAGCTCCTAATGGCGGTACTCAACATGACACACCCCGGCACGGAGAAGACAAACGCCCTTGAGGCAGTTCGGCCATCAAGAACCATTGACCATTTCACCTTGCGTGGTGCTCGGGGCGCTCGATACTCAAAATGCGCCGACCCTGTCCCGCTAGCGCAAATTTCTCCCGCTGCACGTTCTGACCACAAAAACTCGATCCCGGCACCATTCCAATGGCGCGCGCGCTATTTGAACCAATGTATGGTCGGCTAAGTCGATGTGACCGGCCGATAAGATCGTTTTGCTAATTGATTTAGATGATGAAGTTTGTACTGAGCATGATGTAGAACTTTAGACGCCCACGCGGCTGTGCGACCCTGGGAACATCGCGCGATCTGATGAGAAATGCGCCCTGGCAGCCCGAGAGGGCTGCCAGGGCGCGCCAAGCCGAGGGGAGGACCGGAGTCCGGGTGAGGGCTATGGCCTGGCAGTTCCTGCTGTTTCGCTCAGATCGAACAATCCATCCACTATCGCAGCTCAAACGTCGCTGTTACCCGAGAGCCTTTCGCCTTTCAGGGTGTAGTATGGCTCCAGAGTTGGTCTTGACGATACTCAACGACCGCAGCGAGCGCGCATCGCGTGCAAAAATGCGCGAAAGATGCAGTGGCCAGTCGGTTCACAATCCTTGATGAAAATTCGTCCGATATTCACCCTCTCGGTGATTGGGGTTCGTCCTGTATGCCGGCGTATAGCTTTGTAGTCCTATTTGATCGGAATGGGATGCACTCGCGTAATGGACACACGAAAAGCGATGTTCTCCCGTGAACGCGTGAGGCCGGCGCTGGCAGAAACAGCGCTGGAGCTGCAGTTGCAGTTGTTGATGAAGGGGATCGTTATGCATGACGTAATCTCGTTCAACCAAGTCAAGACGCCTTCAGGTCTTACGCCCGATGAGGCGATGCGCGGTAACAACAGCGCGCGTGGGCCGAAGACATGGCAAGCACGCCGGGTGGAGCAATATATCGAAGCGCACTGGGATCAGCCGATCACAATTGAGATCCTGGCACACGCGACGGCAGCCAGCGCGCGAAGCATTTTCCATCACTTCAGGAGTTGTCGAGGACAATCACCCATGGCATTCCTGAAGCAACTCCGGCTGCAGCACGCCAAGGAGATGCTTGAGAGAACGGATCTCAACCGTTCGGTCACAGACACCGCCACTGCCTGCGGATTTGGAAACCTGGGCCATTTCGCTGGCGACTATTTCAAGCGCTACGGCGAGCATCCCTCCGACACGCTTAGACGCGGCAAATATGAATTTGTCGCGCATCAATGAATTGAATCCCAGCGCCTGGGTGCGATGGAGTTGAGAGCGCGATGATGGAGCGAGAGCCCAAGTGGGAGTGCAGTCATGGCGACAAGCACTGCGATTAAGACGGAGAGCCGGCCCTCCGAATTGCCGACTGCCAAGGAACTCAAGCAGAAGATCGCCCTGAGGGAGGCAGAGAAGGCAAGCCGCTTTGCGCGAGAGCAGTCGGCGGCCGAGTCCGAAAAGCAGGCGCTGCTGGAGAAATTTTCGAAGCCTTCAGGTGTTTCGGAACAGGAGCGGCTGGAGCGCGCCATTGCCATCATCAATCGTGCGGCAAACAACAGTTTGACCGAGGTTGAGGTGGTGCGTTTCCCGAATAGTCTCTGCACGGATCACGGACGCGCCATAAACCAGCAGGAGAGTGGCTGGGAAAGCACGTTGACCGGTTTGCCTAAAGAATTGTTCGAATTCTGGCAGAAGCGCCTTAAGCCGAACGGTTACAGGTTAAGGGTTCAGATCGTGGATTTCCCAGGTGGGGTGCCGGGCGATGTTGGCATGTCCCTGAGCTGGAGTTGAAGCGTGTGGATGGACGCATGTGGGGGACGAAATTGCGCATGTGCGGCGTAAATCCAGGACATCGAAGCATGAGGAAAGATCTTATCGGCGTTGATTGTCGCGGCCAGCGTCGCGGTCACATTGACCGCCGCCCCTTCGCCCGCGGAGGCGCGTTGGGGTTAATCCTCCTGCGCTGGCTTCCTGTTTCGGGCACTATCATGTTTCGTACTAGAGTCGAATTTTCGCGGCTTGTTGCACCGATGGAGCCAGTGCACCGCGATATCGTCCATTAAGTTGAAGAATGCCGAACCGACTTGTCCGTGTAGCCATCATATCCGTCCGTATGCCGATGAAATCAATTCTCCCAAATGCATCGCCCGTGTCGTCTTTCCAATAATGTATTTTTTCTAGGTGAACGTTGTGAATAGCGCTCGGCAAGCGAAAATTCGATAATTGCGCCGTGGGAGCGTTCCTTGCATTTATTGAGTATCGTTGTCGGCATTAGCCGTGGAACTCTCAAGCGTCGAGTTCGCAGTCCAGGCGATCCGGTACGTTCGGCCAAGCCAAGCGACTGCGGACTGTGAATCAGACGCCGTCTTCGACAGCGCAGGTTAGCCCATTCGTGTGGGTTCGCTACCAAGACAATGAGAGTCGAGTTGCGATGAGCGCTCGCGGCGTCGCTGGTGTACGGCTCACGTAGCAAGATAAAGAGGTTTGCTATGGAAGGTACGGCCGGATTTACAAAAAATCTGCGCGACGAGCAACGTTGGCGTGGCTTCAATGCGGGGATCTGGTGTTCGGGCGTGGATGTGCGTGATTTCATTGCGCGCAACATCACACCTTATGATGGCGATGAACTATTTTTAGTTGGACCGTCGAGCCAGACGAAAGCCGTGTGGGATGCGCTGCAGCCGTATTTTCGGCAGGAAAGAAAAACTGGCGTGTTGGCGGTTGACGCCGCCTCGCCATCGAGCCTGTTGGCCCACAAGCCGGGTTATATCGATCGAAAGAATGAGGTGATCGTCGGGCTCCAGACCGACCAGCCTTTCAAGCGCGCGATATTTCCCTTTGGGGGGCTTCGGATGGTCGAGTCTGGACTGAAGGCGGCCGGGTTTGAGCCCGATCCGCGGGTCCACGAGACGTTCACCAAATACCGCAAGACCCACAACAGCGGGGTTTTCGATGTCTACACGCCTGAGATTCTGAAATGCCGCAAGTCGGGGATCATTACCGGTCTCCCCGACGCCTACGGCCGCGGGCGCATTATTGGCGATTATCGGCGCGTTGCGCTCTATGGCGTCGAACGCTTGCTGATGGCAAAGCGCGCAGAACGCGCGCAGCTCGATGACATGTGGCCGAGCGACGAAGTGATCCGGCTCCGTGAGGAGCATGCCGAGCAGGTTCGTGCCCTGGAGGACTTGGTCGCGATGGCCAAGCTTTACGAGTGTGACATCAGCAGGCCGGCCGCGGACGCCCAGGAAGCGGTACAGTGGACTTATCTTGCCTATCTGGGCGCGGTGAAGGAAGCCAACGGGGCCGCCATGTCGATCGGCCGGATCTCGAGCTTCCTCGATATTTACATCGAGCGCGACTTAAAGGATGGGGCGCTGAATGAATCGGGTGCGCAGGAGCTTTGGGACCAGTTGGTACAGAAACTGCGGATCGTCAGGTTCTTGCGAACGCCTGAGTATGACGCGCTGTTCAGCGGAGACCCGTATTGGGCGACCGAGTGCGTCGGCGGAATCGATCTAAGTGGCCGTCCGCTGGTGACGAAGAGCAGTTATCGCATGCTGCACACGCTGACCAATCTCGGTCCCGCGCCCGAGCCGAATATCACCGTGCTTTGGTCGAAGCATCTGCCCGAAAACTTCAAGCGTTATTGTTTGAAGATGAGTCGCCAGACGTCGTCCTTACAATACGAGAACGACGATCTCATGCGGCCGTTCTGGGGCGATGACTACGCGATCGCCTGCTGTGTTTCCGCAATGCGCCTTGGCAAGCAGATGCAGTTCTTCGGCGCCCGGGTCAATCTGGCTAAAACGCTGCTTTACGCCATTAACGGCGGGCGGGACGAGATTTCCGGCGACCAGGTTGCGCCCGCGGCGCCGCCCGTGACCGGGGACTTTCTCGACTTCGATGACGTGTTTGCGAAATTCGATCGCATGATGGAATGGCTGGCGCGCACTTACGTGCACGCGATGAATTGCATCCACTATATGCACGACAAGTACTTTTATGAGCGTCTGGAGATGGCGCTGCACGATCGCGATATTCTCCGCACTATGGCATTCGGCATCGCGGGACTGTCGGTGGCCGCCGACAGCCTGGCTGCGATCAAGTACGGCAAGGTCCACGTTATCAGGGATAAGACGGGGCTCGCAGTCGATTACAAGAATGAAAGCAAGCGGCCAACTCCACAATTTGGAAACAACGACGATCGCGTTGACAGTATTGCGGAGGATCTGGTCGTTCGGTTCATGGACAAAATTCGCAAGCACCCGACCTATCGCAATGCCGTACACACACAAAGCGTGTTGACCATCACCTCAAACGTCGTCTACGGCAAGCACACCGGGAGCACTCCCGACGGCCGCCGCAAAGGCGAGCCCTTTGCACCCGGCGCGAACCCGATGCACGGCCGCGACAGTCATGGCTGGCTTGCGTCGTGTCTCTCCGTTGCAAAATTGCCCTACAAGGACGCCCTGGACGGGATCAGCTACACCGTCTCTGTCGCGCCGCAAAAGGCGCACCTCTCGGAACACGATCTGATCGAGGCAGCAGTCAAAGCTCTCGACATGTACTTTGAACGGGGGGGCTTCCATATGAATCTGAACGTCATCGACAAAGAGACGCTCGAAGACGCGATGCGGCATCCCAACAAATATCCGCAGCTCACCATCCGGGTCTCAGGTTATGCGGTCAACTTCATTCGTCTCACACGGGAGCAGCAGGAAGACGTCATCAACCGTACGTTCCACGGAAAAATCTGACCTCAGGTAGTACGATGTCTCATCTGGGAATCCTGGAACCCGGCAGCCGCCATGATCTCCACGTCGGCGTCTCCCCCGACGCGCCGGATGAAGCCACTGCACTGGACGATGGCAACGGGACCTTCGGGTACGTCCATTCTTACGAAACGTCGTCGCGTTATGATGGGCCCGGTCTCCGCGTCGTACTCTTTGTGTCGGGCTGCCTGTTGCGCTGTTCCTACTGCCATAATCCGGATACCTGGCATTTGAAGGACGGAACGTATGTTTCGGCGAGGCAAGTCATCGATCGATTGGAGGATTTTGCCACTGCATTGCGCTCCCTCGGCGGCGGTCTGACGATTTCCGGCGGCGAGCCGACGGTCCAACTGCGGTTTACCGGGCGCATATTGGGTGGCGCCAAGCACCTGGGTCTTCACACGGCGATCGAAACGTCAGGGTTCCTCGGCGAGCGGGTGGATAACGATTATCTATCGCTGCTCGATCTCGTCCTGCTCGACATCAAGAGCTCCAATCCCGAAACCTATCGCAAGGTCACAGGGCGTGACTTGGCGCCCACGCTGCAATTTGCCGAACGTCTGGCCACCATCGGCAAACCGGTGTGGGTGCGCTTCACCCTGGTGCCGGGGCTCACCGACGATCCCGAAAACGTCGAAGGGATTGCCCGCTTCGTCGCTCCAATGAAGAACGTTGAGTGGGTCGAGGTGCAACCGTTCCATCAACTCGGCGCCTTCAAATGGAAGGTGATGCATCTCGACTACACGCAGTTCGATACGGCCCCGCCGAATCCTGAACTCATGCAGCGGGCCATTGCGCAATTTCGCGCGGCCGGCTGCCGCGTGCGTTGAGCAATTGCAAGAGCTGTTCGTTGGAGGGCACGCCATGCTCGATACGGTACGCGAAATTGTTGGCGCCCAGCCGATCCTTACGATCTTTCTGGCAATCGGGCTTGGTTATCTGGTCGGTCAGATCAATCTTGGCGGGTTCTCGCTTGGCGTGGGTGCAGTATTGTTTGTTGGCTTGGCGTTTGGCGCCTTTGCGCCCAAGGCGCAAATAACGGGACCGATCAGTCTTATCGGCTTGATCATGTTCCTGTATGGAATAGGTCTGTTGTATAGCCGGCAATTTTTCGAAGGCATGACCGGTATCGCCGGGCGCAAATATAATTTCGTGGCGCTCGTCGGCGTAGTGGCAAGTTTGCTGGTCGCTCTTGGGCTCGGAAAGGTATTTGGAGTCCAGATTGGGCAGACGTTAGGCCTCTACGCGGGATCGATGACGAGCACCGCTACGCTCCAGGCCGCGCTCGATGTCATGCGCAACAAGGATCCTTCGATTGGCTATTCGGTGGCTTACCCGTTCGGAGTCATCGGCCCGATCCTGTGCATTTATTTTATGACGCGGCGGGTTAAGCCGAAGTTTCCGCAAAAACCTTTGAAATTCCACATGGCAGAGATTCTTTTGGGTGGAGCCCAGCCGGAAAGAACGCTCGACGATTTTGCCAAAGAATTGCCCGTTGGCGTCCAAGTGGCTCTGGTCCGCAAGGGAGGCCAAAATATCATTCCGGCCGGAGACACCGTTTTGGCGTCCGGCGATGCCTTGATGGTCGTGGCCGAACGGCAGGAGGAAGTCGTGAAAGCCGCGGCGCAAGCTGGATCCCTGCAGCCCGGCGAGATCGTCAAAGACCGTTCGGAACTTGACTACATTCAAGTCTTCGTCGGCAAGGCGAACGTGGTCGGGGTGCCGCTTTCGAGGCTCGCGCTGCCCGATGGGTGGCATCTCCTGCATATCCGGCGTTATGACGTCGATATTGTTCCGACGCCCGACGTGGCGCTGGAGTTTGGGGACCGCGTGGGCGTCCTGGTGCCACCGCTGCGCAAGGAAGAGGTCCGCCTCTTCTTCGGCGACAGTGTAAAAGCCGCGGCCGAATTCAGTTACGTTTCGTTGGGCCTTGGCATGGCGCTTGGCGTCATGATCGGACTGATCCCGATTCCCGTGCCGGGTGTTGGCATTGTGACACTCGGCATTGGCGGCGGTCCGCTCATCGTCGCGCTCATTGTCGGCAAATTGCGCCGGACCGGACCGCTCCTTTGGGTCATGCCACTGCCGGCGAACATTGTGCTTAGAAATTTCGGTCTGGCGATATTCCTCGCGGCTGTGGGAATCAATGCCGGTCGTCCGTTCGTTCAAACGGTAACCAATAGCGGGCTGACGATGCTGTTGATCGGCGCGCTGGCTTTGCTTACCACTGTCGCGATCGTATTATTGGCCGGCTATTATCTTTTGAAGATCCCGTTTGACGACCTATTAGGGGTCGCGTCAGGCGCGACAGGCAACCCCGCAATCCTTGTCTATTCGAATCGCATGGCCCCAACCGAGCGGCCGGATGTCGGTTATGCGATGATCTTCCCGTCCATGACGATCGTGAAGGTCATTGCTGTGCAGATCGTTGGGCTGGCTATCGGTGCCGGTTGAAATCTCCATAAAACAAAAACTGTTTCTTGGTGCGTCAACTAGAATGAGCCCGACCCGTGCCGAAAATATTTCTTCACATTAGCTCAAGTTAGATGAAGTGCGTTGACGATTGCATGGGACTGCTCGCGTGACTGTGAATTGATCCGATGGATGGCATACGTACTATCCCCAATGCCCACTGTCGTGGGTCATGCCGGGTGGTGCGATGGGTATTCCAGCCAAGGCCGCGGAAGCGAGTGTGTTCGTTGTCGATGACAACGTAGAGGTCTGCGAGGGCATAAAGGTTCTCGTCGAGTTGGCGGGCTTGAGCTGTGAGACGTTCCAGTCTTCTGCGCAGTTTCTTAAGCGTAATATCGGAAAGGGACCGCACTGCCTCATCTTGGATGTGAGGCTACCGGAGATTAGCGGTCTCGATTTTCAGGAGCAGTTGGCCAATTCAGGTAGAGCTATTCCGACGATTATGATTAGCGGTCACGGTGACATTGCCATGACCGTGCGAGCGATGAAGACCGGTGCCGTAGAATTCCTGAGCAAGCCGCTGCGTGAGCAAGACGTTCTCGATGCCGTATACGCCGCCTTGAATCTTCACCGCGCGCAGTTGGCGGCCGAGGAAAAGCTTCAAGAGCTTCTAGTCCGCTACCGAACACTCAGCAACCGGGAACGCGAGATCATGCCGCTCGTGACTTCCGGCCTTCTCAACAAACAGATTGCCGCCGAGATCGGGCTCAGCGAAATCACCGTCAAGGTGCACCGCCATAATCTGATTAGGAAGCTGCGGGCCAAATCTCTGCCCGAACTGGTGAGAATGGCCGATCTATTACAATCAAGTGACAAGAGGGTTGCTTGAGCTTCGATTCTTGTCATGGCGGAAGATCCGGATTCCAGGTCATATTCCCGGAGCCAACGGAACTGGCGTTCGGGGCACCCGACGGCTGCGCGAGAGGCCCAATCCCTGTCTGTCCTCTTGACAGGCGATCAAGCGATCCTCTGCGTCAAGGCCCGAATGTTCGACCGCCAGGTCAAGATGGGCGAGATATAGGCGTACGGCGTCGGCGCGGCTGGCGGTGGGCAGCGCTTCCATCAAGTCGATAAGGACAGATCGAAGCCTCCGCATCACCTGCACGGAACTCGCTCCGTATTGTCTGATCTCGTCGAATGCCAATGTGAGGTAATCCTCCCAACTCGGCATTGGAAAAACAAGGCGAAGCGTTCCGGTATGGTCAGAAACGCGGCCGGTGTCCAGTTTGCGATTGCCGAGACGATGTAGGAGATCTTCGATCTGATCGAGAGTTTGAACGGCCGTCGTCGGGTCGTTGATCGCTGGGGACAGGGCTTTGATGGCAATGTCGACGAGCACGCGAATCGGATACTTGGGATCCTGTTCGAATGTGCGTTCTCGTCTCAGATCAATGGCGTGCAAGAGCGAACCTTCCGGCGCCTGCCTTTCGGCCTCGCAGACGTGCAACATCGGCGAGCCCAGGACCAGGGTGTCGCCGACTGCGCAGTCCATTACGATGGTGCCATTGGCTATACGTGCCTGTCTGACGAGAGCTGCGACGTCGAATTTAGCAATAGTGCGAGGATTGCCCGAATATCGGAGTTGCTGGGTGACTTTCCCCCGTTCAATATTATCGGGCGGCCTCTGCGATGTGTACGTTGTGCAAACCGGCAGGCCATCGCCGTCGGTTTCGGGAAACAGTTCCTGGATCAACTGCCGGCCTTTGTCGCCGATCAAGTGCAGGACGCTGGTAATTTGCAGGTCGGTGAGCCGCTGCACAAGGCGAGCAAACAGCAACATGCTGACCACCAGCATGACTGCGACCAGCAGTGTTGAAAACAACGGCACCGTGCCGGTCCGGCCCCGATCCACCCATGCAAGCGTGAATAATGCATATACAAACGTCCCAGAAAAGGCGCCAAGCGAGTGGAACAGGGTACGGTCGCGCGCGAACCAAAGGACGAGACGAGGAGAGTAGGCGATTGCGCTGAATTGCACCATGACAAATGGCCATGGCGAAGACAATGCCGGTAATGGCCATCGTCCCGGAGGCCGCGGTCGCGAGATAGGCTTGGGCAGATGCGACCGAGATGCTGCTTGTGTATGACGTTAGATAGGCCTGCTCGATTCGCGGCAGAGTCATCCCGCCTATTACGCTTGCAGTCACGTAGGCCATCGGTATGAGCCACAGGTACATGGGTTTTCAATGCGCTCTGCGCTCTGGGCTATGGCGATCGGCGCCATCGAGGCATTCAATCTGACGCCGCGTCGCTAATCTCAGCACGGGTTGTATCAGGGAGTCACTCAGCGAAAAGTGAACCGATGCCCGGATCGACGGAAATGTGCGCTTTATGAGCAATGGTGGCGGAAAACGAGTATTGCTGGCTGATGCCCCATGCGACCCTTGTTAGAGACGGGGTTGGAAGTTCCTGTAGAGGGCGCGCGGGTTCATTTCGGGTTACTAAGACCGCGAGGAGCGCGAATTCAATATGCTCCGGGACCCATTCTTGAACTATTTCGCGCTGGGCCTCCTCATATTTGTAATCGTGGTCCTATTCTACGGAATTATCGCGATCCACGACGTTCCATACGTCATCGCCAAGAAGCGCGATCACCCACATCAGGACGCAATCCATGCCGCCGGCTGGGTCAGCCTGTTCACCTTGCACGCCTTATGGCCGTTCCTCTGGATCTGGGCGATGGCTTATCGACCTGAACGGGGATGGGGTTTCTCACATCACTCAACTGTCCCGGCCGCCGACGCTAACGAAATCGAGGATCTCCGCAGCAGGATTGAGTATTTGGAAAGGAGATTTGATCCGACCGCCAATGATCGGGTGACGGCGCGATTAGACACGGAGGATTAAGATGGAGCTGCTGCTGATCCTGATCTACACATCAATTTGCTACGTAATCTTCAAGTTATTCAAAATTCCGGTAAATCAATGGTCGTTATCGACAGCAGCACTCGGAGGCGTGTTGGGCATCACGACGCTGCTGCTTTTCATGAATTACAATCATCCTTTCACCAAGAACGCGCGGATCTATTTCACCGTGACGCCCATACTGCCTGGCGTAAAGGGGCGCGTGATCGAGGTCACGGCAAAGCCCAACGAGCCGCTGAAGGCCGGTGATGAACTATTCGCGATAGACGCGCGCCCCTACCAATATCTTGTTGATCAAAGGAAAGCGGCGCTCGCGGAGGCGTCGCAGAATGTGAAACAATTGAAAGCACAGCTCGACCAGGCGTCGGCCGCTGCGGAGAAGGCCAACGCGCAGCTGCAGCTGTCGCAGCAGACATACGATCGCCAAGCTCAACTGTTCGCAAAAGGCGTAGTTGCACAAGCTACGCTCGATACTGCAACACGCAACCTGGATGCCGCGCGACAGTCGGTGGCCGGCGCGAAAGCTGAGGAGGAACGCGCCCGCTTGGCTTACTCGTCCGAGATTAATGGCGAGAATACCAGCGTTGCGCGCCTGCGGGCGGAATTGTCCAGCGCCGAGTATGACCTTGAACAGACGGTGACGCGCGCGCCCGGCGCAGGCTTTGTCACCCAAGTGGCGCTACGTCCCGGTTTGTACGTTGTGCCGGTGCCACTGCGACCCGCCATGGTATTTGTGAATACAGGAAAGCGCGATAACGAGTTTGCCGCCGCCTTTCAGCAAAATGCGCTGCAACGCGTAAGGGCCGGAGATGAAGCCGAGATTGCATTCGATGCCGTGCCGGGTAGGGTCTTTGAGGGGAAGGTGCGCCTGATACAGGATGCAATCGCCTCTGGCCAGCTCCAGCCAAGTGGAAATCTGGTGAACGTTGATTTGTCGAGCGCAGGGCGTGCGGTTGCGATTATCGACATCCAGGACGATATGTCGAGCTACCAGCTACCACCCGGTGCCGCAGCACAGGTCGCGATCTACACTCATTATTGGCATCATCTGTCGACGATCCGCAAAATCCTGTTACGCATGCGTAGCTGGGAGAATTATTTCTTCCTTGAAGGCCACTAACGGACCTCCGTGGGGAAACTGAGCCGTTCATGTGCTTCGTAAGAATCGGACAAGGTTTCCGTGTAGGGTTGTTCGATCATCCGATTGGGCCGATGGCCTATGCCTTAGGGTAATGGACGCGGTCACGCCGTTGCGGCCTTCTGTGGGATGTCGACTCACAGCCGCGGCAGGGCACGCGAACATATAAAATAAAACGGGTATTAAATTTTCGCAGTCAATTTGGCGAAGCGGCTAGGCCGTGGAGCATCTGACAATGCGTGACGGATCGACGGGAGCAAGCATAGGCGGGCCGAGCGTGCCACCGATGGCACTTATGCCTTCGTTCGCCCTGTTCGGTGCGGCCGTCGAATACGCGATCGATGCGGCACAACGCAGCGTTCTGTTCTGGGACGTCATGCGCCGCCGTGGAAACCAGTATCGCGAGCATCTATCCGAAACCGTCCCTCACGTCTTGAACTTCGACGTTGAGCTCGTGCTCGACGGCCGCACGCTTGTTCGACCGGTCAATTACGGCCTGGTCAGGGTAATTCCACCTTCAGGCGCAGAGATCGATCCAACACGACGCCCCTTCGTGGTCGTCGATCCGCGCGCGGGTCATGGACCTGGCATTGGCGGCTTCAAGGCGGATAGTGAAATCGGGGTGGCATTTCGGGCGGGCCATCCGTGCTACTTCATTGGCTTTGCTCCGGATCCGATGCCAGGCCAGACCATCGAGGATATCGCGCGCGCCGAAGCTATGTTTCTCGAGAAAGTCGGCGCTCTGCATCCCGAGGCCGATGGCAAGCCCTGTGTCATCGGCAACTGTCAAGCCGGATGGGCCATCATGATGGTGGCTGCTATCCGGCCCGAACTGTTCGGCCCAATCATCATTGCCGGTGCTCCGCTTTCGTACTGGGCGGGCGTGCAGGGCAGATTTCCCATGCGTTACAGCGGCGGTCTGCTCGGCGGTAGTTGGCTGACCGCGCTCACCAGCGATCTCGGCCGTGGCATATTCGACGGAGCCTGGCTCGTCCAGAATTTTGAGAATCAAAACCCGGCGAACACGTGGTGGGGCAAGCCTTATAATCTCTACGCAAAGATCGATACAGAGGCGTCACGCTATCTAAGCTTTGAGCGTTGGTGGGGAGGACATACAAACCTGAACGCCGACGAGATCCAATTCATCGTCGATCAGCTGTTTATTGGCAACAATCTCGCAGCGGGAAAGATTGAGACCTCCGACGGAGTTACGGTCGACCTTCGCAACATACGGTCTCCAATCGTGGTGTTTTGCTCAAAAGGCGACAATATCACACCGCCACAACAGGCACTCGACTGGATACTCGAGTTGTATGACAGCGTCGATGAAATACGCTCGTACGGGCAAACGATCGTCTATACCATTCACGACAGTGTCGGACACTTGGGAATTTTTGTTTCCGGCGGTGTTGCGAAGAAAGAGCACGGTGAGTTTTCGAATAATATCGATCTCATCGATACCCTGCCTCCTGGGCTCTACGAGGCGGTATTCGAGGCGAAGACGCGGGAGACGGTCAACCCCGATCTCGCATCCGATGATTGGGTAATGCGATGCGAAGCGAGGACATTGGAGGATATTCGCGCCCTCGGCGGCAACGATCCGAACGACCAGCGGCGCTTCGCAACCGCGGCCCGGGTGTCGGAGACTAACCTGGCGCTTTATCGCGCCTTGGTGCAGCCCTTCGTCCGGGCGTGCGTTAGTGCGCCAGTGGCGGATTGGATGTGGCGCTGCCATCCCTTGCGCCTGCAATACGAATTGCTATCCGATGCCAACCCGATGATGCCCGCTGTTGCCCGCTTGGCGGAGCAAGCCCGCAGCGGCCGTAAGGTCGTTGGCGCGCAGAATCCATTGATCGAAATGCAGGAAGGCATGTCACGGCAGATCGTGTCCGTTCTCGATGGATGGCGACGTGCCAGCGAGAACGCGGCAGAACGGACGTTCCTCGCCATTTACGGATCGCCATTGCTTCAGGCCGTTTACGGTATCGAACAGGATTCGAAACGTCCGTTACGGAAGGCGAGTAAAACCCTGTTGCACGCCGAATTGCTTCGGAAACGCATTGAGGAACTCAAGGCTCGTATTCCCGTAGGCGGCCTGCGAGAAGCTGTGATCCGAGCGCTCATCTACGCCGGCAAGGCTCGAGGTGGGATTGACGAGCGTGGATTTGAAGCCGTGCGCCGCATTCGGCAGGTTCACGGAGATATTCCGCTCGCAGAGTTCAAGGCCCTTGTGCGCGAGCAGTTCAACATATTGCTGATCGATACCGAGCGGGCCCTTGCCGCGATACCTTCGCTGCTGCCGGACGATATTGAGGCGCGAAGAATGGCCTTCGGCCTGATTAAAACAGCACTTGGTGCGCGCGGCGAGCCATCTGGCGAAGACAGGAAGAGATTGGATGAAGTTGCCCGGCTATTCGACCTTGGTACCGAGATGCGTCCTGTCGGACAGAAACACAGACAACACGAGGCAACGGCTTCCTAATGCAGCGGGGAGAATGAATCGTGCTCACTCAAAAACACAGCGAGATCGGCAATATCGTGGCCCATAGCCCGGTGGGCGATCCTCCCGCTTCAAAATACGACCGGCTCATTGCGCGAGCAAGGCAAACGCGTCCTGCGGCGACAATCGTAGCTTATCCATGCGAAGAGACTGCGTTGCGCGGTCCACTGGAGGCGGCGGAAGCCGGAATAATTGTGCCGATCCTTGTGGGGCCAAGAGCGACGATTTCGGAGATCGCTGGTAAGCACGGTCTTGATATCCGCCGGTATGAGATCGTCGATGTGCCCGACAGCCATGCGGCGGCAGCAACCGCCGTGAGATTGATCCACGAGGGCAAGGGCGAGCTTCTTATGAAGGGTAGCTTGCACACCGACGAGTTGATGAGCGAGGTAACATCCGGCGCAACCGGGCTGCGTACGGCCAGAAGAATTAGCCACGTTTTCGTCATGGATGTTCCGCGGCATCCGGAAACATTGTTCATTACCGACGCCGCGATCAATATTTTCCCAGATCTCAGAGCCAAGCAGGACATAATCCAGAACGCCGTTGACCTGTTTAGTCAGGTCGGACTCGGCCGTCCGAAGGTTGCAATTCTCTCCGCGGTGGAAACCGTCACCTCAAAAATTCCCTCTACCATTGAGGCCGCGGCGCTCTGCAAGATGGCCGAGAGAGGGCAGATTACCGGGGCTGTTTTGGATGGCCCACTCGCGTTCGACAATGCGATTTCGCCCGAGGCCGCCAGGATCAAGGGTATAAAGTCAGAAGTTGCAGGCCGGGCGCAGATACTCGTCGTGCCGGATTTGGAGGCGGGCAATATGCTGGCCAAGAACCTTTCCTTTTTGGCAGGGGCAGACACCGCCGGCATTGTGCTCGGCGCGCGAGTGCCAATTGTCCTGACCTCACGTGCAGATTCCGTACGCTCACGGATGGCGTCATGTGCGGTTGCATCGCTGTACGCAAACGCCCGCCGCATGAACGCTCCCTTGCCGGCAGCGTGACCGACATGGAGACTATTCTTGTCGTCAATGCAGGCTCATCAAGCGTGAAATTTCAGGTATTTGCCTGTGAGCGCGATGGTCCTCGGCGTTTAATCAAAGGACAAGTGAGCGGGGTCGCGGTCCAACCCAAACTGCGGGCCGAGGGCGAACACGGAAGATTGCTGGTCGATGAACCGTGCACTTCGGGCCTTGTGAAGGATATTCCAGCGGCCTTGCAAGTGGCGGCGTCATGGCTACGGGATACGCAGAACCTCGAACCGATCGCCGTCGGTCATCGTGTCGTTCACGGTGGTCCGAGATACGACCGACCGGTTTTGGTCGACGATGATGTCCTCAATCAGCTCGATCGTTACGTTTCGCTGGCTCCCCTCCATCAACCTAACAATCTTGCACCGATGCGCGCCCTTCTAGCGCGTTCGCCGAACCTTCCCCAGGTTGCGTGTTTCGACACCGCTTTTCATCGGACGCACGACGCGAATGCCGATCATTACGCAGTCCCGGAGCGCTTCTATGCGGAGGGAGTTCGCCGTTACGGATTCCACGGACTATCATACGAATATATCGCCGAGCGACTGCGGCAAGTGGCGCCTGAAATCGCAAAACGCAAGGTCATCGTTGCTCATCTCGGCAGTGGTGCGTCTATGTGCGCGCTCTCGAGTGGTCGGAGCATCGAGAGCACCATGGGATTTACAGCCCTCGACGGGCTGCCGATGGGCACGCGTCCAGGGCAGATGGATCCGGGCATCGTGCTCTATCTGATCGATGAGAAGAAAATGAGCACTGCCGAGGTGCAATCCCTCTTGTATCATGAGTGCGGATTGAAAGGCCTCTCGGGGCTTTCCAATGACGTTCGCGACCTGGAACGAAGCTCGGCCCCCAATGCTCAATTCGCGCTTGATCATTTTGTGCATCGGCTCAACCTCCATGCCGGACAGCTTGCGGCGGCATTAGGCGGGTTGGACGCATTTGTATTTACCGCCGGCATTGGCGAAAACTCAGTCGCTATGCGTGCACGGATTGCCGAGGGACTTGGTTGGCTCGGGGCGGTGCTTGACAGCGAGGCCAACAAAGCCGGGAGGATGGCGATTGCCGATACCGCCAGCAGGGTACGCCTCTATGTCATTCCGACGGACGAAGAATTGATGATTGCGCGGCACACAGTGAAACTGCTCGCGAAGCGCAGTGCGGGCCACCTGAGCCGACCGCGGAAGGGAAAAGGCATAGATGCAGCAGTTGCCACGTGAGCGTGTGCTGCGATGGCGCAAACGTGAAATTGCCGTTGCTGGCTATACGCGGCAACACGCCGTCGCGCTATTCGGCGACAGGTATGCAAGCTGTTGTGTCGGCTCCGTTGCTTGAATGATGGCCGCTTAGGCGGCCTGTTGCAGGAGTGTCCGGAGCCCCTGACATTCGGCAAGATCATCGCGCGCTCTTGCATATATTTTCAATGGCTTCGTATTTTTGTTGAGGCTGTGACATTCACGGTCGGCGAGCGAATTTACGATCGTGTAACGGTCAACTGCTCCTAGCTCGGATGTAATGGCGAGCAGGGCTGCTCGGACGAAGCGCCCATCGATCTGCAACCACAATTTCGTGCATTCGACCGGAAGTGGTTCGAAAACCACTTCGCAGGCATTTTTGCGGTTCTTGAGCTGGGTTTGCATTTTGCGAGTATCGCAATCGACATCTCATATGGAACTCTTTGGAACCAAAGAACGGTTTGGTGCGGCGACGATGCCCGAGTTTTATCACCTTTGGGTCGCGCCAGGGCTTACCGGCACGAATTGGAGCGGTGGTCTGCGTGAATCCACGTCGGCATTTTGGGTATTCAAATGGAACAGGAGCGTGCGATGAAGAAGAACATTGGTCGAGTGGTTGCCTTCTTAGGGATCGGTGTACTTTCGGCTGTCCCGTCGCTGGCAGCAGCTCAGGAGCGGTCCCGCGGCCTCAACCTGGCGGACAATGAAGCTATGTATGTCGACGGAACGTCCTTTGATGTGAGTTTTGGGATGGCAAAGGGCGATACACGATCGGAAGTCAGGGCATTGAATGCGCGCGAAATTGGCGCCGCAGCCATCATTATGCGCCTGGGCAATAAGATTTACGTGGCTGACGCAGCCGACCAGATGGTCAACGTGCCTCAACCGAGCCTTTGGAATTACGCCAACCCGTCCGATCATCCCAGTGCGGCAGGTGCCGGCAGCGCCGGCTACAACGGCAACGTCCGAAGGAATTACGCCTACGAGCCGTCAGACAACCCACGTGCCGCTGGCGGCGGCAGCGCTGGCTACAATGAGAGCGTGCGCAGGAACTACGCTTACGAGCCGACGGATAATCCGGACGCCGCCGGCGGCGGCAGCGCCGGCTACAATGAGAACGTGCGCAGGAACTACGCTTACGAGCCGAAAGATAATCCGAGCGCCGCCGGCGGTGGCAGCGCTGGCTACAATGAGAGCGTGCGCAGGAACTACGCTTACGAGCCGTCAGACAACCCACGTGCCGCTGGCGGCGGCAGCGCTGGCTACAATGAGAACGTGCGCAGGAACTACGCTTACGAGCCGAAGGATAATCCTGGCGCCGCCGGCGGCGGCAGCGCGGGCTACAATGAGAGCGTCCGCAGGAACTATGCCTACGAGCCGTCAGACCCTTGGACCCGAAATTACGCCTACGAACCGGGTCGTCAAAACGTCGTCGTCTACGATCCTGATTATGCTCTCTACCGGATGAGGAAGGAATTTGAGGCGCACTGGTCTCCGATCCCGCTGACTGCATCGAAGTGAGGTGCCGCACGCACACAGGGCATAAGAGCCCGACCTTCTGTCGGCCTTGGGAACGGCGCTTCAAGTAGTCGTCGGAGCTTCAAAATGGCAATAGCGCAATGGTCGCGGCTTACGTATCTTGCTCCATTATTTTCAGGCGCGATGGCTGCGTTATATCTGCTGCCCGCTCAAGCGCAGTCTTTGCCACGCACATTTGCGGACAACGAGGGCATCTTTATTGATGCGACGGCCTTCACGATAACGCTGGGGCGCGCGAAGGGAGATGCTTCGGCGCAAATCGCAGGCCTGGGTGCGCGCGACCTAGGTCCGGCGGCGATCATCTTCAGATCCGGGCATAAAGTTTACATCGCGGCTGCGCCTCTTCCGGCAAACATCGCTGCCCGTCAGCTTGATCGTGCCGTTTCTCCTGTTCCTCGGGACCTTCCCGTTGGTGCCCGAGGCCGCCCAAACAGCATCTCAATTGAATATGTCGCGCCCAAAAGTGCCCGATTTCAGGACCTCTACACACTGTTGAAAAATCGACGTGTTTTGGAGACGATGCAAGCGATACTTAGTCCGTTTCTCCTGCCCGAGCATGTGACCATAAAGATAACGGAATGTGGCATGTTGAACGCCTGGTACGCCGAAGAAAATTCCGTGAAGGTAATAACGGTCTGCTATGAACTGCTCCAACACATACTGGCGACATTACCTGCTGCACGGTCTGCGGCGGGAGTTTCAGCAGTCGATGCCGCCGCCGGCCAGTTCTTCTGGCTGACACTTCACGAATTTGGACATGCAATTTTTGCGATCTACTCCGTCCCGATTATGGGACGCGAAGAAGACGCAGCGGATAATTTTGCGACCTATATCATACTGCAGTTTGGTAAGGAGCGCGCGCGGAGGTTAGTCGGCGGCGCCGCATGGGCCTGGAAGGAATATATAGACCGCTCCTCAGCCGACCCTCAGGTCCGGATACCCTTGGCTGCCTTCTCAAGCAGCCATGGTCAGCCGCAAGAACGCTTCTATAACCTGATGTGCATTGCGTTCGGGTCTGACCCGGTCGTATTCTCCGACCTAACGCAGAATGGGTATCTGCCCGAACAGCGGGCGCAAAATTGCAAGTATGAGTATAAGACGCTCGCCAATGCCTTCCGGGCCGAAATAACGCCTCATATCGATGCTGCCCTGGCCAGGCAGGTTCTCGATACGCGGTGGCTTACGAATCCAGACTCGATTTCTTCTACTCAAAGATAGTGGCGCCGACATGACTGCTGCACATGACGGTATCTTATCTTCGCGCGAAACGCGGCTGCTTTTGCGGGAGTCTTCGCATCGAACCAACAACGGCTCTGCGTCTGCCATCAGCATGATTCACTGGCCGCCATGCGCTCGACGACCGATGAGGCAAAATCGCACCTTTCGACAGTTACCGCGTTGCGACCGCATGTCGGCTCTTTAGGGTATAGTGATCGTTCGTTCGGAACGGTCCCTCTGCGTTGGCAACCATTATCCGAGTCGCTTTTTTCCAGAGCGGCCGCGACGCCAGTTTGGCTCCGTTTAGACGCATTTTTCATGGCTTCGGGCTGATCGAAGCGCCGCACCCAAGCCATTCTGGTTCACGATTTTGCGCCTAGTGTGTTTCATGTCGATTTGCTGAGATAAGTGAGAAAGTGGTCGGCGTGGCGTGCGACCATGTATCATTTAGGAGGATATCTCGCCTCCAACATGCCCGGCTGCGCGTTGCGGAATAAGAAAGATGGAAATGATGATCAAAACGCCAAGTACCGCCGAAGCTCTCAGATCGCTTACGTCAAGGCCCCCTTGAGAGATCGGCTTGTCAAAAGAATTGGCAATCGTAGCACCCAACGGACGAGTCAGGATGAATGCCGCCCAGAATAACAATGTGCGAGAAACCCTGGTAAAAAAGTAGAGACCAGCAACACCCACGAGCACGACCGCAATCACAAGCGCGCTTCCGTTGTAGCCTAGCCCTGTATCGTCGGCCATCCAGTCGCCCAGTGCCGTGCCGAGTGTTTGCGAGAACATGATCGTAGTCCAGTAAAAGGCCTCGACTTTCGGCGACACAACCGTCTGTATGGACACAGAGCCGAGCGTCCAATACCAAAGGCCAATCGTCGCGATGACTAGGGAAAAGAGCGAAAGCGATCCACCCAGATAGCCAATTCCGAGTGAACGATCAAAAAAATCAGCTAAAGTCGTTCCGGTGAGCGTCGTAGCGACGATCACAGTCCAGTACAAGTAGGGCCGAAATCGTTTGGCCGCTATCTGCGCGCTCACTAGGACAATCAGCACTGCGGCGAATATTGCGGAGCCAATGAGGTAGCCGAAGCCCAATTGCATTGTCACTGAATTCCCACCCATCTCGCCAAGGGTGGTTGCAAATATCTTGATGATCCAGAAGCCGAACGTGACCTCAGGGACCTTGCTGAGGGCGTAGCTTTGAGTATCGGTCATGGTTTTTACTCTGCGGGAACTCGGCGCATCTCCCACCCGGGGATCACAGGGCACCCCAGAAACAAGGCAATATCTTGCTTGATGTGTCTTAGGTGGTAACGCGTCGCGTCAGAACTACCGTGCATCGGAGTCCTTTCCGGGTCATTCGCGTCAAGCACCCATCTTCTACGTCCGCCTTGCGCTTGTGCCTTGCGCCAAGAGCTGCCGTTTGGCGGACGAAGTGCTTGGGCCGTAATCATCGTTCCCGTGACATTTTTTCTTGACCATTGTCTCCGTTTATGATAGGGACATGATCCTCGCCTTGGTGGAGGAGGTGGTCCGGAGGCAAGCCGGATCATCGGGCGAGGACGGCGCCCGCGGGCGGCCTTGCACGCCGTCCCCGGGCGGTTTCGGACATCATGCCCGCCGGCATTATGACCGGTGCGCGAGGTGCTCGCTGTAACCGGGGCGGACGCCGGCGGGAGATCCCCGCCACTTTGGGCGGCCGCACCGCGAAGCCTGGTCCGAAGTCGCACCTTGGGATGCGTGAGTCCCAAGGGCAGAGCCGCGGTGGAACGCCGGAAGGCGAGCGCGCCCTGCAGGGTGCGCGCCGCAACGCGAGTTGCGGAGGATAGGTCTGCGTCTTACGGCGTTCCGCATCCTTCTTTTCCGTTCGTTCGTTCGTTTGTTCTTCTTCGTAGCCCGGTCGAGCGAAGCGACACCCGGGAGCGGCGATCAAGCCGCAACATCGTTCCCGGATGTCGTGGAGCCTGTCATCGGGCCGGCCACTTCGGGCCGGACCCGTTGGCCCATCCGGGCTACGGCCGACAACAAAACTCGGGCGCGAACAAAAAGCGCCGCGAGAATGGGAAGCATTTGCGTCATTGCGGGCGCAGCGAAGCAATCCAGGGGCGGCTCGCGATGGCGGTGAGGCCGTGCTGGATTGCTTCGTCGCTATCGCTCCTCGCAATGACGATATCAGCGACCCGTGCCCACATCCGGCGTCTGCACATGTTCGGGCCGGAAGCCGAGGCCAAGAAGGCGCGCCGGGATGCGGCGCAGGGGAGGGAACGCGTTGAAGGCTTTGAACAACAGCGGCGGTTTCGGCTTCGCGGTGCTGGCAAGGGCGGGCGCAACGATCTGGTTCTGCATGATGAGTTGCAGCCGTTGCGTGGCGCGGACCGGGAAGGTGCGCCGTTTTTCTATGGCCACGAGATCGTTGTTGCTGACGCGACGAGCCTTGAGCGGCGCGGCGAGCCGGTTGGCGGCGGCGACCGCGTCCTGCACCGCGAGATTAACGCCGACGCCGCCGATCGGCGACATCGCGTGTGCGGAATTGCCGATGCAGATCAGGCCCGGCCGCCACCATTGGCGCAGGCGATCGACCGTCACCGTAAGAAGCTTGACGTCGTCGAAGCTTCTCAGTTCGCCGACACGGTCGGCAAGCGCGAGCGTCATCGCCACCACGCGGCGCCGGAAAGCGTCGAGACCTTCCGCCTTGATGCGGTCGATGCCACCCTTGGGGATCACATAGGCGCATTGCCAGTAGTCGCCGCGGTCAAGCATCACCATCATGTGGCCGGCATCGACATGCCCAAACTCCTCGACATCGTCGCTGCTCTTGCGCGTGACTCGAAACCACAGCACGTCCATCGGCGCGCCGTAATCGTTGCTGACGAGGCCTGCCTCGGCGCGGACCGTCGAGTGCCTGCCGTCGCAGCCGACCACAAGGTCGGCGCGGATCGACAGCGCGCCGTCCGGGGTGGTCGCGCGCACGCCAACGACGCGGCCGTTGTCTTCGATCAGATCGACCGCTTCGGTGTTCATGCGCAGGTCGTACGTTTTGTAGCGTTTGCCGTGCTCGGCCAGAAAATTGAGAAAATCCCACTGCGGCATCAGCGCAACGAATTTGCAGTGCGACGGCAGGTACGTAAGATCGATGATCGAGAGCTTCTCGTCGCCGACCTGCATGCTCAGGCGTTCCAGCTTCTGGTGCGGCAGTTTGAGGAAGGCGTCGAGCAGGCCGAGTTCATACATGCTCTCAAGCGTCGAGGGATGGACGGTGTCGCCGCGGAAATCGCGAAAGAAATCGGCGTGCTTTTCCAGCACCACCACATCGACGCCGGCGCGCGCCAGCAGGAAACCGAGCATCATTCCAGCCGGCCCGCCGCCAACGACACAGCAGCGCGTTTCGATCGACAGCTCGGTCATCGTTGCATGGCTCCGCGGGCGCGCCTTGCGCCTCGGCGCGGGAAAGTTCACTCTTTGCGCAACTCGCAGTTCTGGCTGAAACGCGCGGCAGGATCGGCGCGTTCCGCCGGAACTGTCAAATCAGGGAAGGAGGCGCCGATGTTCGCCAAGATCAACCACGTCGCCATCGTCAGCGACAATTACGCAAAATCGACGCTGTTCTATCAGGCGGTGTTCGGCATGCGCGCCCCCGACAAGGCCCGGCCGGCCCGCGCGCAGACGGTCGGCGACGGCTATGTCGGACTCAACATCAATCCGCGCCGGGCAGGGCGGCAGGCCGGCCTCAACCATTTCGGCATCGAGGTCGAGGACTCCGAGGCCGCCTTCGAGCGGATGCGCAAGAAATATCCGACCGTGAAGTGGCTCAAGCGACCGTCGAACCGGCCGTTCGCCGGCATCTCGACCCACGATCCGGACGGCAACATGTTCGACATTTCACAGAAGAACATGGCGAACCGCACCTCGGTGTATCGCGACCAGGAAGGCAAATCGGAGATCAACGAGCGCCACATCGATCATGTGGCGCTGCGCACCATGCACCCGGATGAGATGGCCGAATTCTATCGCCATGTGTTCGAGCTTGCTCCATCCAACAAGCGGGAAGGCGATCGCAATCATTATCTGACCGACGGCCACATGACGCTGGTGATCATGCCGTGGGACATCACCGACTATGACGGCACCGGCATCATCACCGCGGGCATGGATCATATCGGCTTCAAGGTGGAAAGCGTCGAGAAGCTCAAGGAAGACGTGGAACGCATCGCCGCCGATAATCCGCTGCTCGCGCCATCGCCGCTCGGCACCGGCGCTGAAGGCAAGGCGCTGCTCGACCTGTTCCGGCGCTCGTGTCCACTCGGCCAGCACCAGATGACCGATTGCGACGGCGTGCTGATCGACGTCGCTGCCGCCTGACACGCATGCGACGCCTGATCGCCACGCTCGCGCTTGTGCTTGCCATCGGCGGCGTGGCGCGCGCCGATCCGATTGCCGATTTTTATCGCGGCCGCTCGATCTCCTGGATCCTGAGCGCCGGGGCGGGCGGTGGCTACGCCAGCTACGCGGAGGCATTCGCGCCGTATTTCAGCGCGCATATTCCGGGCAAGCCCAACATCGTGATCCAGAATATGCCGGGCGGCGGCGGCCTGCGCGCGATGCTCTATCTCTACTCGGTGGCGCCGAAGGACGGCACGACGTTGGGGCTCGTGCATTCGAGCGTGCCGTTCGCTCCGCTCTACGGTATCGCGGCGGCGCGCTTCGATCCGCGCAAAATGAACTGGATCGGCAGCATCGACGTCTCGACCGGCATTTGCGTCACCTGGCACACGTCAGGCATCGCCACCTGGCAGGACATGCTGACCAAGCCGCTCACGGTCGGCTCTACCGGCGCGGGCTCGCAGATGGAAACCATGCCGATGATGCTCGACAACCTGTTCGGCGCCAAGATCAAGGTCGTGGCCGGCTATGTGGGCGGCAACGATATCTATCTGGCGATGGAACGCGGCGAAGTTGGCGGCCGCTGCGGCGGGCTGATTTCCTCGATCAAGTCGACGCGGCCGGACTGGTTTCCGCAGCACAAGATCAATGTGCCGATCCAGATCGCCGAACGGCGCAATCCGCTGTTCCCCGACGTGCCGGCGGTCGGCGAGTTCGCCAAGGATGAGCGTACGAAGAACATCCTCAAGCTGGTGTTGTCGCCGCTGAAGATGGATCGCCCGATCCTGGCGCCGCCCGGTGTTCCCGAGGCGCGTGTTGCCGCTTTGCGTGCGGCATTTCATGCCGCCATGGAGGATCCGGGCTTTATCGCGCAGGCCGAAAAACAGCACCTCGAGATCGGCGAGGTGACCGGCAGCGAGGTCGAGCAGGTTGTCACTGATGCGTTCGCAATGCCGCCGGATATCGCCAAAGCAGCGGCCGCCGCCATGCGTGCCGGCGGGGCAAGTGAGTAGGTTGCGTCAAGCGATTATCGGGTTGGTCGCGATGCCGCCGTGATCTGCGAACGCTCGACGCGATAGAGCACGAAGCGATCGCCGACATACATCTCGCTCAAATGCGCAGGATCGGGATTCTTGAACTTGGCCGGCGTGAACAGCACATAGAGATAGTCGTAATCCGCCGTCCATCGCTGCCAGTATTCACTGTACGCATGGGGACGATTGGAATCCTGGAGATCCGCGACCCGAACCATTTCACCAATTGTCGGCGGCGTGCCGTCCTCGGTGTCGACGCGGCCGCGCCAGGCAGTGCGCGCATGCAGGATCTGCTTGCCCACGACGGTGAACTCGGTCGTCACCAGCGCCGAACGCTCGATGACGGCGATGCAATCGGCGTGCACCAGGCCGTAATCGCGCAGGCTGTCGCCGCCGTTCGGATCCGCATAGGCAACGGCGACCTTGGCGCCGCGATTGAGCAATTCAACCGACTGACGGAACGATTCCACGCCCGCCGACAGCGGCGCCCAGACGTATTCGACTTCGGCGACGCGCGCGGTCACGATCAGGACCAGCGCCGCCGCAAAACCCCAGCGCACAAAGCGGTTGCGAAAGTCGACGTCAAAGCACGCGATAAGCATGAAGGCGAGCGAGATCGGCATCCGCTGATCCGCCAGGTAGGTCTCGAAGATGACTTGCGGCAGCGCCAGATACGTCAGTGCCCCGAGAGGAAACAGCACCCAGCCGAAACCGTGGAACGAAAGCGCGCGATAGCGCAGCGCCAGGGCGGCAGCCGCTACGAAAATGCCTGCGAGCAGATAGGCAACGATATCGGAATAGGCCCGGATCGCCGCCAACGCGCCGTCACCCTTGCCCTGCAGCGACCAGACGAAGTCCCACAGGCCGCGTGTCGGGCTCAGCATCAACAACAGCGGCACCGGAAGAAATGGCACGCCGGTCAGCACGTAATCCAGAACGAGGCCGGGCAGGGCGCGGCGCGCGGCCATGCGGCCCGAAGTCCGGCGTATATCGAAATAGGTGGCGCAAAGCCTTTGCGATTCGAAAGCGAAGAGCCCGATCGCGTACACGCCAAGAACGAACAGGTGGCAGAAGAACAGGCCGATCACGAACAGTGCCGAGACCACAAGCCGCAAAGCGCGGCTGCGTTCACGCAAGGCGATCCAGGTTGCCAGCGCCCACAGCATCAGGCCGATGCCGAACACGAAATTCATCGTGCCGACGAGGAACATGTCGTTGTAGAGCAGCGGAAACGCGATCAGCGGCAGCGCCGACCAGCGGCCGAACAACGATCGGTGCAGCGCGAGCGTGCCCGAGATGATCAGGGCGAAGCTCAGCAGCGTGTAGGTTTCCCCGGCCAGATAGACGTTCATGACCCGCTCGAACAGCGGGACGATCATGTCCATCATCAGGTTCGGAATGACCTGCCAGTTGATCTGGTAGTAACGATGCAGAAAGGGATCGCTGTTGCCCGCCGCGATGATGTGCATCCGCGCCAGGTGATTGATGTAGTCGGAGATTGGCGGCAGCGGGTTGAGCAGGATCGGCACGGCGGCGATCGCCAGCAGCACCGCGAACAGCAGTGCGATCCGGCCTCTGCTGAAATCGGCGGCGCGCCGGGCGCGCCGGGCGCGTCGTGCGGCAAGCGCTGCGTCCGTCGGCGCGAAATTCGGAGCGAAACCCGGGGAATGCGTCAGAACGAGCATGGCGACTGTCGCGCGAACGAATGCATCGCGCACCCGGGGACGGGGCGATGGCATGGAACGAACGTGGATAAACCCCCCGGCAGTCTATGTGTCAGACACCACGTGAACGCACGATGAATACCTCCCGGAACCGGTTGGACGGCCCGGGGGAAAACGCTCGCCGGCGCCAGCTTCTATGGCGGTCCGAGCCTCACATTTCCGCCGCAAGGAGCGTGCTAGGACAGCGTCAACCCTCGTCGCCATCGCCCCCGCGTAAATCCAGACCATGCGCTACCCGGTTATCCTGTCATTCTTGGCCGCTTTCGTCGTCAGCGTGCCTATCGTTTCGGCAAATGGCCAACCTGCAGACCCCGGTGCTGCAGAGCAGCAACCGGCCCAATCACCCGATAGCGGCGGACAACTCGCCGATACCGGCAATTTCCACATTGTGTGGGAGGTGAAGAACCGCTTCCGGCTGTTCCGCAAAGAGGCCGATTTCCTCCACCAGGTGGCCGCGAGCCGCGGCGACGGCGTGCTGGCCGAAGAGCGGCGTCTGGAGGCAGCCAATGGCGGCGTCGGCTGGGCCCGGGACGTGGTCGGTAACCTCTGCCTCGACGATTACGGCAACCTGTTGCAGACCTGCAACCGCGACGGCGCCAACGAGAACTATCTCGACCCGCGCGACCATTCGATTGGGGTGGCCATCTCAGGCCCGGTCCCGCAGGGCCAAACCTGCGCGTGGACATTCGACGACGGCAGCGGACCGCTGCGGCCGGTCAGCGCGCCTTGCGAGGCCGAAGTCAGAGTGCGCGTGCACTCCGGGCATACCACCGTCGCGACGGTGGACGTCCCGCTCGGCGACGGCACGGCGCAACGGGTCGCGACCGAAATCAATGTGCGCGATCTGCTCATTGCCGGGCTCGGCGATTCCATCGCAGCGGGCGAGGGCGATCCCGACCAGCCGGTCCAGCTTGAGGGCGGCTTTTGTTTTCGGCGTTTCGGCGGCGGACAGTATTATCGACCGGGCCGCGCCGGCTTTACAGGCGACCGGTCTTGCGAGAACGGACCGGCGAGCGATGCAGCCGCCAAGGACTGGGCGCACCACGGTGCGCGCTGGATGAGCCCCGCATGTCATCGTTCGCTTTACAGCTACCAAATCCGTACCGCGCTCGCGCTCGCCATAGAGCAGCCGCACGCGGCCGTCACCTTTCTGCCGCTCGCCTGTAGCGGCGCTTCGATCGACACGGGGATGTTCAGCGGGCAGAGCTTCGACGATTGCCCGACGGATGTCGGACTCGATGCCTGCGCCGGAACCGCGCCTGCGCAGCTGACCGAATTGAAAGTGCTCATGACGCGGGTGCACAAGCAGGACCCGCAGCGCAATCTCGACATGATATTGCTCACGGTCGGCGCCAACGATGTTAAATTTGCGTCGCTGGTCGGCAATGTCATTGTCGATGCGGCAACTGAACGAATTTTGCTCGGCCGCGGTGGCGGCATCGTCAGCGTGCACGACGCGGAAGACGCGCTCGATCGAAAATTGCCCGAGACGTTCGCCCGGCTGCGCGTCGCGCTCAAACCGTATGTAGGGGGAAATCTGGCGCACGTCGTTTTCGTATCCTATGCCAATCCGGCCATGCGGGCGCCGGATAAACCCTGCCCGGGCGGCCGCTACGGTCTCGATATTCACCCGGCGTTTTCCGCCGACCCGACACGGCTGCGCCAGGCGGCCGATTTCGTCGACAACAGGTTCTTGCCGGCCATCAAGGCCTTGGCGACCTGTGACGTGAAGAATGCCTGCCGCGATCCGCTGACCGATCGCATGACATTCGTCGACGCGCATCAGTCCGAATTCGAAAACCACGGTATGTGCGTGCAAGGGCCAAACGATCCGGCCTTCGACCGGCAATGCTTTTCGCGGGACGGCAAGAGTTTTGCGACCGACATCGTCGCGGCCGCCAATGATCCGCTGGCCTGCTCACTGCCGGCGAGCGACTACCGCCCGTATGCGTCACGGGCGCGCTGGATCAGAACCGCCGACGACAGTTACTTCACCGCGATGACCTATCCGGTGGGGATCCCCGCAATGCTGAGGCCTACCGATATTCACGATGCGCTATGGGGGGTGGTCAGCGCCGTCTATGGCGGCGCCATCCATCCGACCGCGGAGGGTTACGCGGCGATGGCCGACGCAGCGATGCCGGCGGTGCGCGTGGTGCTCGGCCTGCCGCAGCCGCCGGCGGTCAGCATCGAGACCTTGCCGCCGCCGTCTCCCGCCGATGGGCCTGGGGATCAACCTCCACCACCGCCGCCAGGACCGCCCGCGCCCGTTACCGGGCCGCCGGCGCGCAGTCGCTAGCCGAGGGGGCGCGCCTTCGGCGCGTCCTTATCGCGTCGGCGCGACGCCGAGCTTCTTCTGCAGGCTGGTGGAGGACGTGGTGTACTGGAACACCAGCCGCTTCTCCGGATAGATGTAGTGGTGAGCCTTCTGCGCCATAAGTGCCGCCTCATGGAAGCCGGAGAGAATGAGTTTCAGCTTGCCCGGATACCAGTTGATGTCGCCGATGGCGAAGATTCCGGGCACGCTGGTTTCGAAGCTTGCGGTTTCGACGGGAATGAGTTCGTTGTTCTTCAGTTCGAAGCCCCAGTTGGCGACCGGTCCGAGCTTCATCGTCAAACCGAAGAACGGCAGCATCACATCGCAATTGAGTTCGAAGGTGGAGCCATCGTTGCTCTTGACGTTGACCGTCTTGAGCTGACCGTCATCGCCCACCAGCGAAGTGACTTGGCCGGTGACGAAATCAATCTTGCCTTGATTGACGAGCGCCATCATCTTGTTGACGCTGTCCGGAGCGGCGCGGAAATCGCTGCGCCGGTGCAGCAGCGTGAGATGTTTGGCGAGCGGCGCCAGATTGAGTGTCCAATCAAGTGCGCTGTCGCCTCCGCCGATGATCAGGACACGCTTGTCGCGGAAGGTATCCATTTTCCGCACCGCATAGAACACCGATTTCCCTTCATAAGGCTCGATGCCCTGGATCGGCGGACGTTTCGGTTGAAACGAGCCACCCCCGGCAGCAATGACGACGAGTTTGCTGATGAACTCCTTGCCTTGATCGGTCTTCACGCGAAACAGCGGATCGCCGATTTTCTCGACCGTCTCTACCATCTCGCCGAGATGATATTGCGCGCCGAACGGCTTGATCTGCGCCAGCAGCGAGTCCACCAGACCTTGCGCGCTGGTCATTGGAATTCCGGGAATGTCGTAGATAGGCTTTTCCGGGTAGAGTTCCGCGCACTGACCACCGATCTTGTCGAGGATATCGATCAGATGCGCCTTCATATCGAGCAGGCCCAGCTCGAATACCGCAAACAGGCCGATCGGGCCGGCGCCGACAATCAGTACATCGGTCTTGATAGGTTCGCTCATATCGCGTCGTGCTCTTAAGTTGCGCGGAAATGTCCAAAAGGTGGCGAGTGCATAGCGCGCTCGCAACGGTAGGGAAAGAAGAAGCCGCAAGAGGCTTAACGCGCCTCGAAATTGTTCTGACCGCTCCAGATAAGTTCCAGGCGGCGTTGGTCCTAGGCCTGTCGTTCCGGCGTGCGCACCGTCAGGCCGTCGAGATCCTCGCGGACCTTGATCTGGCAGGACAGGCGCGAATTCGGCCGCACCTCGTAGGCAAAATCCAGCATGTCCTCTTCCATCGGCGAGGGCTCGCCGACCTTTTCGCGCCAGTCCTCCTCGATATAGACGTGGCAGGTCGAACAGGCGCAGGCGCCGCCGCATTCGGCCTCTATCCCCGGAACGCCGTGCTTGATTGCTGTTTCCATGACTGTCGCGCCGATTTCTCCATCGACTGTGCGTACGGTGCCCTCGTTGTCGATGAAGGTGATTTTGGCCATGGCTTGACGTATTGAATCCGTGATTGACGTCGGAGCAGTCTGTCGGCTGCGGACGATGGGCGGGGACGCCGCCTTACCGGCGGCACGCCTCTTCTATAGGCTCAAGCCGCTCTGCGCCAGTGCGCAGCTGAGCGGTCGATCGCAGGTGGTACTCGGTGGTTTAATGTGACGGCTCGGCGAGCCGCGCGCCGATTGCGGCGGTGGCTTCGAGGCTTGCCGCCTTCAGCTCGGCGATCGCGTCGCCGATGTCTTCTTGACTGCCTTCGCGGCTGGCGTGTTGGAGCCTTTCAGCAGCACCTGCAACCCGCCATGCGCCGATGCCGCGTGCCGAACCGATCAGGGTGTGAGCCGCCGTACCGAGAACGGCCGGCTGTCCACCGGAAATGCGCTCGAGCATCATGGCGCTCTGGCGCACGAATATCTGTAAGACCTCGCGCTCAAGGCGGCGGTCACCGAGCGTGATGCGCTCCAAATGCTCAGAATCGATGACGCGGATGGCCATTACGCCTGTCCCGCGCGTCGGTTCGGTGTCGCCGGCCACCTTGGCGCCCGAAGTCGTCATACGCTCTCTCCGTGGGCATTCCCTGGGTTTGGATGCCCCGAGTGTGCCCGAGAGCCGCCAAGGCCGGGTAAAAACGCCTCCGTTACCTGATGACGTCCCCTGCTACTTTGCGCTGCGTGGTGAGCAAATTCCTACGAAATGAGGGTTTTCGAGGCAGTTCCCGAAAGGACCATGGTCGATCGAGGCTCGCCGCCGGCGTTAACAGAAGAGGCCAAGCGCTTCAGGTTCCAAATTGTCCACACTGGCAGGGCGGCGGGCCTCCAGTTTCGCTGTGTTAGGCCCAATGCCGGCCGTATTGTTGGCACCAAAGTGGCAATTCCATTCCCCGCGGCCACTACCTGATGCTATGGTAAGCAAACCGTTAACGATGATTAAAAGGTCGTTACCGGTCCTAGTTTTCTTCGATGCGCCAGACCGATAGGATGGGGTATGGGAGTGCAACATGAGGGCGGGGGAGCCCTCTGTTCCACATTGAGGACTTAGACGATCACGCGCTCGTGGCGCGGCCGGAGTCCACTCCAGGCCGACCTCAGTCAAGCGTAACACGCGAGGCGACGACCGATATGGCCAATTATCCGAAAAAGACGATCGACCCGACCGAGGCGGCGCTGTCGGCGATCCAGGAAGCCCTCAATATCCGTGACGAGGAGGAAGACCACACTCCGGCAGCCGAGCCGCTGGCGGAGGTCCCGGCGGACGCCCTGATGGATCATGAACATGCGCCAGCGCCGGTCGCGCCTCCGGTTTTCCACGATGATCTGCGCGCGGAACCTATCGGCAGTCGCGATCTGCGCCCCGAGGCAGCTCCGCCGGCCGCCAATGACGACCGCCAATCGATCGGACATATCCTGCAGACGCTGCAGCGCCGGCCTGCGCACACGTCATATTTTGTTGCCGCCGTATTCTCCGCCGCCTGGATCGTCGGCTGCCTCGCCCTGTCATGGGCCTTTCTCTCCGACCTTGCCGCGGCCATGGGACCAGGCCATTCAACGGTGGCGGTTGTTGTCGGGCTCGGCGCCGCGACGTTGTTGCCGATCATTTTCTTTTTCGGCGTCGCCCACATGGCTTGGCGCGCCCAGGAACTGCGGCTGATCGCGCAATCGATGGCCGGCGTCGCCATGCGGCTCGCCGAGCCTGAGAGCGTGGCGCGAGATTCCATCGTCAGCGTTGGTCAGGCGATCCGCCGCGAAGTCGCGGCCATGGGTGATGGCGTCGAGCGTGCGCTGGCGCGCGCGAGCGAGCTGGAGACCATGGTGCATAACGAGGTCGCGGCTCTCGCCCGCAGCTACGGCGACAACGAGGTGCGCATCCGCAACCTTATTCAGGATCTCGCCAGCCAGCGCGACACGCTGGTCAGCCAGGCCGAACAGGTGCGCTCGGCCATCAACAATGTGCATATCGATCTGACGCAGGATCTGTCGACGATCAGCGAGCTGGTCGGACAGCAGGTCAATGAAGCCGCGCAACGCATCACCAATTCGCTCGCCGAGAAGGGCGAGCACATCACGCTGTCGCTCGGCCAGATCGGCGACGACATGATTCAGCAGTTGAGCGATCGCGGCGGCGACCTGTTGGAGCGGCTGGAAACTACCAGCAACGAGACCTCGCGCGCTATCGCCACGGCCAGCGACCGGCTGACCTCAAGCCTGAAATTCAAGACCGATCACATCGGCGAGGAATTTTCCGACATCGCTCAGGGCCTCGAGGACATGATGACGGCGCGGCTTGACGCTGTCACCGAAGGCTTCTCCGAAAAGTCCCTTGCCGTGCTCGATCTGATGGTGTCGCGCTCGCAGGAACTGACGGAGCAGATGGTCACGCGCTCCCAGGAACTCACCGATCAGATGGTCGGACGCTCCCAGGAGCTTTCCGACACGATCATTGAGACGTCGAGCCGGATCGCCGACCGTATTGCGACCAGCGCCGAGGAGGTCAACAGCACGCTGAAGACCTCGAGCGAGTCCCTCGTTCTCGACCTGAATCTGCGCGGCGGTGAAGTCGCCGCCAAGCTCGAACAGGCCGGCACGCGCATCACCGACGCGCTGATTTCGCGTAGCTCGAAAATGACGGAATCGGTCCGCGAGAGCGCCGAGCAGCTTGTCTCGGTCATCGTTTCTCGCAGCGACGCGATGAAGGAACTGCTGGCGACGCGGCTTGCCTCCTACGAGGAGATGTTCAGTCATTCGGGCGTCGAACTCGGCGAGCGGATTTCGCGCGATGCCGCTACGCTTGGCAACCTTATCACGCGGCATTTGACCGAATTCGACCGCACCGTGAAGACTTACGGATCCGAACTTGTCGAGCGCCTCGGTGCCCGAACGCAGGACGTGTCGGAGTCGATGCGCGGGTATATCGACAGCTTTGACAGCCGCGTCAGTTCGCGGACGAACGAGGTCACCACCACGCTCGATCAGCGGCTGACACGTTTCCAGGAGACGCTCGACACCCGCACGCAGTCTTTGACCGAGGCGCTGTCGTCGCGCGTCATGGACATCGCCAAGACGCTCGCCGAGGGCGGCAAGGACGTGGTAAATGCGATCGACAAGCGCGTTACCGATGTCGCGACGCTGATCGACAGCCGCGGGCAGACCATCGCCGATGCGGTCAGCGAGCGCGTCGCCACGATCGACCGAACGCTCGGCGTGGGCGCGATGCAGGTCGCCGGCACCCTCGATTCGCGGATCGAACAACTGGAACAGTTGCTGATCGGACGCGCCGAGGCCGTTGTGCGAGAGCTCGATACCCGCTCGCGCTCGGCAGCAGACACTCTCAGCGCGCGGGTGACGGAGCTGTCCGAAGCGGTCAAAACCAACGCGGATTACGCCGATAAGACTTTGAGTCAGCTTATTGCGACCACCACCGAATCGCTCGGCAAGAGCGCGGCCGCCACCACGGCGGTGACCGAAACGCTCAATCGCAGCGTTATCGAGACCACGGCATCACTCAATCACAGCGCTGAGCAACTGACGAGTTCGATCGGAAAAAGCACCTCGGAAGCCACCATTTCGCTACATCGCACCGTCGAGGTCCTCACCACCTCCGTCGGCAGGAGCACGGCGGAAGCCTCCGCAGTGCTCGGTCACAGCGCCGATCTGCTTACCACCGCGGTCGGCAAGAGCACGGCCGACGCGGCTGCGGTGCTCAGTCACAGCGCTGAGCTGCTTACCACCGCCGTCGGCAAGAGTACGGCGGAAGCCGCGGGGTCGCTCGATAACAGCGTCGAGCGGGTGACGAATTCGATCGGAAAAAGTACTGCCGAAGTCACTGCGTCGCTTACTCGCAGCGCCGAACTGCTAACCACCTCCCTCGGCAAGAGCACGGCGGAAGCAACCGCGTCGCTCAACCGCGGCGCCGATCTGTTGAGCAACGTCGTGACGAAGAGTTCTTCGGATGCGACCGCAGCGCTCAATCGCAGTGCCGAATTGCTGGGCACGGTCGTCGCCAAGAGTTCGGCCGAAGCCAGCGCAGCACTCGGCCGGAGCGCCGAATTGCTGAGCGGCACCGTCGGCAAGAGCACGACAGAGGCCGCCGCTGTGCTTAATCGCAGCACCGTGGCGCTCAACAATACAATTGCCAAGAGCGCCGCCGCCGCCACCGAAGTCATCGACAAATCCGCCGCCGGAAGCAGCCAGGCGCTGGCGCAGAGTGCCGCTGCGGCGAGTGATGTCATCGAGAAGTCGATCGCCGGCAGCAGCGTGGCGCTGAATCGGAACGCCGCCGCAGCCTCCGAACTGGTCAATCGCACGGCCGTGGCCGCGAGCGACGCGCTCGGCAAAAGCGCGGCCGCCGCGAGCGAGACGATCGGCAAGACAGCCGCGGCAACGACCGATCTGATGAGCAAGACGGCCCGCACCAGCGCCGACGCCATCGGCCGCACCGCGAGCGAGGCGGAACGCACGCTGGTGAGCATGAGTGCGGACATCGCCAAGAATATCTCCGGCAAGGCCGAGGATATTCACAGCGCGGTGTCGCAGCGCGTGGGCGAGTTGCGCCAAGTGCTGGAAGAGAAATCGGACGAACTGCTCGGTGCGCTGACTGACAAGGGCACGCAATTCGCCAACGAAGTCGGTCGTGTCACCGACCAGGCCGTGAAGTCGATCGAGGCCAAGGGCTTTGTCTTCACGCAGACGATGATGGACAACAGCGAGGAAATCGCCCGCCTGATCAATGACGCCGGCCACAACGCCACGGCCGCGGTCACGCGGACCCTCAGCCAGTTGCAGGAGGGCGCCCAGGGCGTCGCCGACGCGGCCAAGACCAACATCTCGCGTACGCTTGCGGATCTGCACGAAGCGACCCGCACGGCGATCGACGAGTTCAAGCAGACGGCCGCGGCGACAGTCGCGGATATGCTGGAAACGCACAACATGCTGCGCAACGATTCGACCGCGCTATTCGAGCGCCTGCGCGAGGCAAACATCCTGCTCCAGGAAGTGCTGAGCGGTGCGCACGAGAACATGAATGCGATCGAGCACACCATGGTGTCGCGCGTTTCAGAGTTCGTTACCGCGATGAACGATCTGAATTTGCGAAGTGGAACTGCGACCGCCAAGGTGGAAGAGCACCTGGGCTCGTTCAACAGCACGACCGTCAAGGTATTGCGTGACCTTGGCGAACTTGCCACGCAGTTCACCTCGCACGGCCGCGGACTTGCCGAAGCGGTCGAATTGCTGGAAAAGAGCAACCGCCGGACCGAGGACTTCGATCGCCGGCCGGCACGCCAATATCGAGGCGCTGGTTGCCACGCTCGATGCGCGCACCGACGACTTCGAGCAGCGGCTGCGGCGATTCTCGGGACTGCTCGACGAGTCCCTCGACTCCGCGACATCGCGGGCGCGGGAGATCGCCAGTATTGTGGCCGAAAGCAGCAACGATAGCGTTCATACGATCGAACAGCAGTTCGATCTGATGCGCAGCCAGGCCGATGAGCAGCGCAAGCGCACCAGCGAGGCGCTGAGCTCCGCTTATGAAGAGAACGCTGGCGAGCTGCAGGCCATGTTCATTCAGACTGCCGAACGCTTCACCGACATCATGCAGGGCATGAAGCAGATGGCGTCGGACATGCAGCGTGAGCTCGAGGCCACGCGCGCCGAACTGCGGCGCGGGGTGTTCGAACTGCCGCAGGAGACCGCGGAGAGCGCGGCGCAGATGCGGCGTGTCATCGTCGACCAGATCGAGGCGCTGGCCGAGCTCAATCGCATCGTCGCCCGGCACGGCCGCGCACTTGACGCGGTCGAACCGGTGCGCCGAGAGGCGGAGCCGGCCTACGCGGCCGGCGGCGCGCGCGCGCAACCGCGGCCGGTGCGTTCGGAATCGGGCGCTCCGGCGCGCCCGAGCGGCCGCGACATAACCGGCGCGCCGGCACGGCGGCCCGATGCGCCGTCGCTCAGCCCGATCCAGGGCGGCAAGGACGCGGCCAATGCCCGCGGCGGCTGGCTCAGCGATCTGCTGACGCGCGCGTCGCGCGATGAAAGCAGCCCGCCGATCACCCCGGCAACACCGTCCACGCCGCGTGAACCGTCACGCCCGGCGCGCGACTCGGCGAGTTCGCTGGAATTGCTGTCGGTGGACATCGCTCGGATGATCGACCACGAGGCGACTGCCGATCTGTGGGAACGTTATCAGCGCGGCGAACGCGGCTTCAGCAGTCAGCGGCTCTATACCGCCCAAGGCCAGAAGGCGTTCGAGGAAATCCGCAACAAGTACCGCACCGATCCGGAATTCCGCCAGACCGTCGAACACTACATTCACGAGTTCGAGCGGCTGCTTGACGAGGTCTCGCGCGGCGATCGCGGTCCCGCGGTGGCGCGTAATTATCTCACGTCGGATACCGGCAAGGTCTACACCATGCTGGCGCACGCGGCCGGACGGTTCGACTAGGAGCCGAGGGCAGTGCAAGGCGCGGAGGCGCCGGAAAACGCGCCTCTGTTTGCTCAGGCCGCGGTGTGAGCGGGCTCTTGCTGTCGCCGCAATCGCGGCGCTACCCTTGCGGTATGGACGCCCCGGTAAGCTTGCCGACGGTTGCCGACGTGGACGAGGCTGCTCGTCGCCTCGCCGGCATTGCGCTGCATACGCCGCTTTTGTCTTCGGCCGCACTCGACGCCATGACCGGCGGTCGCGTCTTTCTTAAAGCCGAGACGTTGCAGAGGACCGGCTCGTTCAAGTTTCGCGGCGCCTATAACAAGCTCGCCGCGCTGCCGTCTGACGGGCGTGCCGGCGGCGTGGTCGCGTTCTCGTCCGGCAACCATGCGCAGGGTGTCGCGGCAGCGGCGCGGCTGCTGGGCATGCCGTGCGTGATCGTGATGCCGAGCGACGCGCCGCGCGCCAAGCGCGAACGTACGGTCGCGCTCGGCGCCGAAGTCATACTGTATGATCGGCTGCGCGAGGACCGCGAAGCAATTGCCGCGGCGATCGCCGCCAAGCGCGGCGCCACGCTGGTGCCGCCTTACGATGATGCGCTGATCATCGCGGGCCAGGGCACCGCCGGCCGCGAGATCATCGATGATTTGGACGCGCTCAGCTTAAAGCCCGACGTTGTCGTCGTGACGGCGTCTGGCGGCGGGCTGACCGCAGGCATCGCGCTCGCCGTCAAGGCACGGGTGCCGACAGCCGCGGTCTATACCGCGGAGCCAGCCGGCTTTGACGACCATGCACGATCATTCAAAAGCGGTCGGCGTGAACAGAATGCGGCGCTGACCGGCACCATCTGCGACGCGTTGATGGCGCGCACGCCGGGCAAGCTGACCTTCGCGATCAACCGCTCGCTGGTCGGCGCCGGGGTTTCAGTGAGCGATGAGGAAGTCGCGGCTGCGGTCGCCTTTGCATTTGCCGAGCTGAAGCTTGTGGTCGAACCGGGCGGCGCCGTCGCGCTTGCCGCCTTGATGACCGGCAAGATCGACGTTCGCGATAAAGTCGCGGTCGCGGTCCTGTCCGGCGGCAACGTCGATCCTGAGCTGTTTTCGCGGCTGGTGGCGTAGCGCGCTGAGCCGGCGTGTTGCCGCGCTCAATGGCCCTCCGCCGCCACGGAGATCACAGTTTGCGGAAGATCGCGCCTCGGCCCGTCGCGCCCCGCGACAAGCCAGCAAATAATCAGGCGCCGGCGCCCGGCAGGAAACAACGGATCTGCGTCGCGCCGTTCATGTCCTGGTACGGCCATACGACGGCCGGACCGAACCGATTAGGCTCGGTGACGACCGCGGCATCCGGCACGATGACCCACTGCCCGTTGAGCCGAACGCGATACTGGCCATCGTGCGTGGTGTCCCAGTCGACATCCTGTACGCTGACCCCATCCGCGAACGAACAGCATAAGCCTTTGCCGCTGGCGAGCTGATCGAACCAGGCTTTCAGCGGCGAATTGGCAAAGCGCCCATCATCATGCGCAAACAACTGGCTGGGAGCGAAAGCGTTGATGCATAACGCCACGGCCGCCACAGCAGGTACGGTAAGTCTGTGCATTCTGGCCTCCAGTAGCTGATCTGTGCGGACCACCAACGGCTGGTCCTCCTGACCTGGAGCATGCAATTGCACATTGCCTACGCGTCGTTGTCGATCCGCAGTCTCCCGTAAAAGCAACTTCTGTGCCGCTTACGCGAATCACGCATTTGGAGAGGAATTTGATTCATAAAGTATCCGTGACCGCGCGGCGACACTTTTTCCGCAGCGGTTCGGGAGTACCGCTCAAATAACGCGGAGAATCGCCGTAAGTTCACTGTTACGTGAACAGCGCAAGGAGTTCTTCGGCGCTGAGCGTGCGCATGGCCGCAAGCGGGTCCGCTGCCGCGAAGCGCGCTTGTTTTTCCGCATCGGGTGCCGAAATTTTGCTCGCGGACTGAGACTGAGCGAAATTCGCCGCTGCGATCGAACTCGCTCCGCCAGCGAGCGGTTCGAACAGGTCGCCGGGGTCATCTTGCGGATCTACCAGCGCCAATTCGGGCAGCAGCATTTGCGATGATTCCGCAAAACGCGGCGGTTCTTCCTTAGCCTCGGCTTCGCTCTCCGTAAGCATCTCATCGGCGCCTTGAGGGGGCGAGTCGTTTGCAATTGGAGCCGGCGCGCCATCGCCATTGTGGCGGAGGACGGTTTGATCGGACGGCGGCTCGCCTGAAACGACAGAGGCGTCGACATCGACCGGCGGAGTCGCTTCGCTCGATGGCGACAGTTCCAGCTCCGCACTGGGAGGGGTAGTCGGCGGAGTGTCCGGTGCGAACGAGGCTTCGCTATCAGGCGCTAATTCCGATGCAGCCGATGATACCGCGTCACTGGCGATGCGAGGCGCGTGCGCATCGACTGGCGAAAGCACAGCGTGCCCATTGACCGCTAAATGATCGGGTGGCGGGCCGGTCAAGTCCGGCGGCTGCGCTAGCGGGTCAGCCGTACTCAAAAGAGTTTGTTCGGATAGCGCTTCGCTCAATGTGCCTTCGCTCGCGGGCGTTGCGTCGGAAGTCGCGACAGGCTTCGGCTCCCCGGCTCGCGTATCCGGCTCGGAAGACGCATCATCGCTTGCAAACTGCTCGATGACGATTTCGACAATCGGGGACTCCTCGACCCGTGTCTGTTCGATGAGCAGTGCATCGGTCATCGCGGATGGTTGTTCCGGCAGGACAGGCTGTTCCGCCAGTGCAAGCTGATCTGCCGGAAGTTCGGCGGGCTGACGCTGCGTTTCGAAGGCTGGTTCTTCGGGCTCAGGTGCGAACGCAAACTCATCCGCCGTGAGAGAGGCAGCTTCGGGTAGCGTTTCGGCAAGCGCTTCTTCCAATTCGAACGCGACACCGGGCTTGTCCATTGCAACAACGTTGGTCTCGCTCTGCGTTTCGAGAACCGCTTCATCCGGATCCGGTGCGGAGGTTGGCTCCTCTGCCACAACAGCGGCGGGCCCGTAGAGCGCAACGACGACCGCTTCAGCCAGTTCCGCGGCGCACGCGGGATCGCCTCCCGCTAAAGCAGCGGGTTCGCGCAGTGCGACGACAACTGCGTCATCCGACTCGGGCCCGCATGTTGCCTTCTCTTTGGCGAGATCGGCGGGTTCGCCCAGCGCGACGAGCGTTTCATCCGACTGAGGCGCGGAGATTGACTCTTCTGCCGCGAGATCGGCGGGCTCGCCCAGCGCGACGGCAAACGCTTCAACCGACCCAAGCGCGGGGATTGGCTCTTCTGCCGCGAAATCGGGGGGCGCGCGCAACATGACCACCACCGCTTCGACGGGCTCCACAAGGGCGGGCAACGAGGCGGCAAGCTCTGCGACGGCTCGGGCGAACTCCTCGTCCGCCAAAAGGTCCGCCGTGAACAGACCTTCACGCGGGATTTCGCCGTCCGAGGCAACTTCGCGCGCTAGCTCGTTTTCCTCCGGCCTTTCGCTTGCCGCCGTTTCATCGCCCGCCACGTCGTTCGTGACGGGAGGCGGGGGCATTTGCAGCAGCGTGATCATGTCGGTGACCCGCTGTGACAATTCCCTCAGCATTTCGGCGGCCTGCCGGACGCGGTTTACATTGGTCCGCTCAGCGGCATTGGCGTTGGCGAGTTCGCGCACGGCGGCGTCGAGTGCATCGCATAACGAAGCTTCCACGTCGCGTTCGTGCAATACAAAGGCGATGTCGGCGATGCGCTCGATCGCCTCCGAGCCTTCTGTATACGGGCCGGCGGCCAGCAATGCCTCGACGCGTTCGATCGCCGTTGCAATGCCGGAAAGCTCGGAGGATTGCTCGGATGCAGGCTGAGGTGCTTCCGTGGTGGCGGCAGCATTGTCGCGTGCCAACGCAGCGCCGATAGGGTCGGTGGACATCTTTGGCAACCAGTTTAGCAGCAAGCCTGCTGCCCGCTCGACAGCGACTCAGCGGGCGGCCGGCGTTAAAGTCTCAAATGCACGCAACAGCTAAACGCAACATCTAACGCGACAAAGACACCCAACAAGTTACCCGACAGCGTCGAACTTAATCGATTCTGGCGTGGGCAAGCTTCACGATCGCGCCCCATTTCTGCGTCTGATCGGCGAGGAATTTGCGAAAGTCGTCGGGGGTGCCGGTTTTGGCGATGGCGGAAAATTTGGCGAGGCTCGCTTGCGCGGCCGGTGTCTTGAGAGCTGTGTTGATGGCTGAATTCAGCTTGTCGATTATCGGCGCGGGCGTTCCAGCCGGCGCCACAACGCCGGTCCAGGCATCGAGGACGAAATCCGGATAGCCGCTTTCGACCAGCGTCGGCACGTCCGGCAGCGCCGGCCAGCGTTCGGCACGCGCGATTGCGAGCGGACGCACTTTGCCGGCCTTTATCAGCGGGTAGAGCGTTACCAGGCCGTCGATGGTGAATTGCGTGCGGCCGCCAAGCAGATCGGTGACCGATTGGGCCGAGCCGTTATAGGGGATGTAGACGACGTCGATGTGCGCTTCGGTTTTGAACAGCGTGCTGAGCAGATGCGGCGGCGTGCCGAGACCGGCACCGAAATTGATCTTGCCGGGATTGGCTTTGGCATAGGCGACGAATTCGGCGATCGTCTTCGCCGGCACGTCGAGATTGACGACAAAAACGTGAGGCAGCAACGCCACCGTGGCGATCGGCGTGAACGCCTTTTGTGGGTCGAGGCCAAGGCTTGAATAAAGTGAGGGCGCCACGGCAAGCGATCCGGACGAGCCGAACATCAGCGTGTAGCCGTCGGGCGACGTGCCGGCGACATATTTGGTGGCGATGGTTGAGCCGCCACCGGGTCGGTTTTCGACGACCACCTTGCCGATGCTCCCGCTCAACTCCTCGCCGACCAGCCGCGCCATGGTGTCGATCGGGCCGCCGGGAGGAAACGGTACGATCATGCGGATCGGCCGATTGGGGTAGTCCTGCTGCGCTCGTGCCGGGCGCAGTGCTGCAAGTGACAACGTGGCACCAGCCCCCCCGAGGGCTTTCAATGCGCTGCGCCGTGTTGTCATGAGAGGTTTCCTCGACGCTACCATTCTCACGCGCCTGCGAATCTCAACGACTGCGAGCCTGTCAGCGTGCCTTGATCGCACCACCGCCCGCAAGCCGGTAGCGATCATACATGATTGCACGCGATTGCACGCCGCGGCTCACCCCCACAACGCCGATTCAGGTGGATAGATCAGGCTGCCGTCATAGCGAAGGCCGCCCGGCCGATCCTTGGCCAGCAGCAGCGGCCCGTCGAGATCGATGATTCGGGCGCGCTGCGCCACCAGCATGGCCGGCGCCATCGACAACGAGGTCGACACCATGCAGCCGACCATGAGGGCGAGCCCGCGCTGCTCCGCCACCTGCGCCAAAGCCAGCGCCTCGGTTAGGCCACCGGCTTTGTCGAGCTTGACGTTGATGGCGTCATATTTGCCGGTGAGGGGGTCAAGCGAGCCGCGATCGTGCACGCTTTCGTCGGCGCAGACCGGAATCGGCCGCTTGGCGCGCCCGAGTGCGTCGTCTCGCCCCTCCGGCAAAGGCTGTTCGATCAGGGTGACGCCGCAGTCGGCGCAGGCTGCGAGGTTTCGCGCCAGATTGTCCGCGGTCCAGCCCTCGTTGGCATCGACGATAAGCTCGGCGCGCGGCGCCGCGTGCCGAACTGCTACGATCCGCCGGGCATCGTCCGCATCGCCGGCGCCAAGCTTTACCTTCAGTACTGGGCGGGAGGACGCCCGCTCGGCCGCTTCGGCCATGGCATTCGGCGCGGCGAGTGAGATCGTGTAGGCGGTAACCCGTGGCTCCGGGGCCACAAGCCCGGCTAATTCATAGACCTTTCGGCCGGATTGCTTGGCGTTAACGTCCCAGTAAGCACAATCAAGTGCATTACGAGCAGCGCCGGGGGGCATTTCGACCTGGAGCGCCGTGCGGCCGAGACCCTGATGCAACGCCGGACGCATGGCTTCGATGGCCGCCACAATACCGTCCGGGGTTTCGCCGTAACGAGCGTAGGGGACGCATTCTCCGCGGCCGCAGTGAGTTCCGTCGCTGAGTTCGGCCACGACCACGACCGCCTCGGTCTTGCTGCCTCGGCTGATGGTGAAGGCACTGGCCAGAGGCCAGCGTTCGATCCGTACGGAGAGGTCCATGCTGGGGACAGATATGACCGCGGCGACCACTGTCGCTCAAGGGCCGTCCCTTAAGGGCCCAAACCGGCGGAGTTTCGTGTTTTGACCGCGGCTTCGCTCACTGCGACATTCGCCGAACCCGCCGCAAGTCCGCGTGGCTCAGCAGACGCATGCGTCTCGCTGACGCTCGGCGGCGCCTGGACCGCAGAGCGCGCCGCCGAGCTTGAGCGGATCGTCGTCGATGGCGCGCGCCGCTGCGAGAATGCGCGGAGTGTCGATATCGACCTGCAAAAGCTGGAGCGACTGGATAGCTTCGGCGCCTGGCTGATCGAGCGCCTCACGCGCGCGCTGGCGGCGCGCGGCGCCACCACCCGTATCGTCAATCTATCCGATGGCGACCGCGCCCTGATCGACGAGATGCAATTCGTCAATCGCGAGCCGGTCCCGGCGGAGCGCGCGCCGAACCGCGCATTTGGCGCACTGCAATCGCTTGGCTGCGCTACCGCCGACATCGGCTGGTCGCTGGTGCTTATCGCCCATCTCCTGGGTGCGCTGGCGACGGTGGTGCTGAGCACCATCGCGCGGCCGTCTCGGCTGCGTTTGACGTCGATCGTGCACCAGCTGGAACGCGTCGGGTTGCGCGCGGTGCCGATCATTCTTCTTAGCACGTTCTTGATCGGCGCCATCGTGGCGCAGCAGGGCATCTTCCGCTTCCGCCCCTTCGGCGCCGACATCTATGTGATCGACATGGTCGCCGTACTGGTGCTGCGCGAAATCGGCGTGCTGATCGTGAGTATCATGGTCGCGGGCCGCTCCGGCAGCGCCTACACGGCGGAACTCGGTGCGATGAAAATGCGCGAAGAGATCGACGCGCTGCGCACCATGGGCTTCGATCCTGTCGAAGTGCTGGTGTTGCCGCGCATTATTGCCCTCGTTATCGCCGTCCCGTTGCTGGCGTTTCTCGGTTCGATGGCAGCGCTCTACGGCGCGGGCCTGGTGTGCTGGCTGTATGGGGGGATGTCGCCCGATGTCTTTCTGGCACGGCTGCGCGAGGCGATCTGGTTGCCGACCTTCGAGGTCGGCCTGATCAAGGCGCCGTTCATGGCGCTGATCATCGGACTCGTCGCCTGCACGGAGGGCTTCGAAGTCGACGGCAGTACGGCGTCGCTCGGGCAAAGGACCACAGCGTCGGTGGTCAAGTCGATCTTTCTCGTCATCGTTCTCGACGGGATCTTTGCGATGTTCTTCGCGGCGATCGGGATGTGACCCATGCCGGCAACCGAACCCGTCATCAGCGTGCGCGATCTGGTCGTCGGTTTTGGCGGTGCGACGGTGCTTGATCACGTGAGCCTTGACGTCCAGCACGGCGAGATCCTCGGCTTTGTCGGCGCGTCGGGCGCCGGCAAGTCGGTGCTGATGCGCACGATCATTGGACTCCTGCCCAAGCGCAACGGCACCATCGAGGTCCTCGGGCAGGATATCGGCGCGCTGAACGAGCGCGAGCGCCGTGCCATCGAGCGGCGCTGGGGCGTGCTGTTTCAGCAGGGCGCGCTGTTTTCCTCGCTCAACGTGCAGCAGAACATCGAATTTCCGATCCGCGAATACCTGAAAGGCCTGTCGCCGGGACTGATCGAGGAGATCGCGCTCGCGAAGCTGAAAATGGTCGGGCTCAACGACGGCGTGCGTAAAAAATATCCGGCTGAACTATCGGGAGGCATGATCAAGCGTGTCGCGCTCGCCCGTGCGCTCGCGCTCGATCCCGACATCGTCTTTCTCGATGAGCCGACGTCCGGCCTCGACCCGATCGGCGCCGCCGATTTCGACGAACTGATCCTCACCTTGCAGCGCACCCTCGGCCTGAGCGTCTTCATGGTGACGCACGATCTCGACAGCCTGCACGCGGTTTGCGGCCGTATCGCCGTGCTGTCCGAAGGCCGGGTGATCGCCGATGGGCCGATCGAGACGCTGCTCGCGTCCGAGCACCCTTGGCTCAAGTCTTATTTCCGCGGCAAGCGCGGACGGCCGGTCCGGCACTGAGAGACGTAGAAGGAATTTTGCTCATGGAAACCAAGGCAAACTATGTGGTGACCGGGCTGTTCACGCTCGCCGTCATCGTCGGGGCCTTCGGCTTTCTCTATTGGTTCCAACGTGCCGGCGACCGCGGTCACGAAACCGCCTATCGCGTCGTCTTTACAGGTTCGGTCGCGGGGCTGAACACGGGCTCTGACGTGGCATTCAACGGTATCAGGGTCGGGCAAGTGTCCGGGCTGACGCTCGATCCGCAGGATCCGCGCAAGGTCGTCGTCATGCTCAAGCTGAAGAGCGCTGTGCCGGTGCGCGCCGACACCAAGGCGGGGCTTGCCTTTCAGGGTTTGACCGGACTTGCCGAAGTGTCGCTGACCGGCGGATCGGCAAAGGCGGGGCCGCTGAGCGGGGAGGGCGGCGAGCCACCAACGCTCTACGCCGATGCGAGCGCGACCGCCGACGTGACGCAGCAGGCTCGCGACGTGCTGTCCAAGATCGACGGCATGGTTGCCGACAACGAAACAGCGTTGCGCGCATCGTTGCAAAACATCCAGACGGTGACGAATGCACTGGCGCAGAATTCGCAGCGTCTCAATCAGGTGATGGCCGGCCTCGAAAATCTAACCGGCGGTTCCGACGGCAACGGTCAGATCGGCAAGGCCGCCGATTCGATCCGACGGCTCGCCGAAGACCTCGACAAGCAGAGTACGCAGATATCGGCCGGACTCAATCAGTTCTCCAACCAGGGGCTGAAGCAATTCGAGGCGTTCGCGGTCGATGGCCGCCGCACGCTCGCCGAGTTGCAGAAGACCATCAAGAATATCAACCAGCACCCGAACAGCCTGATCTTCGGGCGCTGAGCGGCGCCGATTTTCGGCTGCGCCCCATCAGTGCTCCGGCTGCGCGGGCCTCGCGCAGGCCGAACAACAGCGAGGCCAGCAAAAGCGGCACGACGAAATACAGCAGCCGGAAGGTCAGCAGCGACGCCAGCAAATCTTCCCTCGGGAATTGCGGCAGGCTGAGAAACATCGCTGCCTCGATCACGCCAAGGCTGCCCGGTACGTAGCTGACAACGCCGATCAGCATTGCGGCGACGAATACCACGAGCAGATCGAAGAAGTTAATGGCCGGCTCCGCCGGCAGCAGCACGTACATGGCGAGCGTGACGAAAATCAGATCGAGCGACCCGATTGCGATCTGCACGAGCGTCGACGTTGGATTGGGCAGCGCGACGCGCCAGGGCAACCGCCCGATGCTGCGCGGGCGCGGCAACAGCCACAGCATGTAGCAATTGATCGCCGCGAGTGCCGCGAGCCCGATGAGTTGATTGATTGGATCCGGCAGGTGGTTGACCGCGCTGGCCGCGTGCGGCGCGAGCGCAATGCCGCAGCCGAGTACGAATGCATTGCCCAGCCAGTAGGTCAGGCCCGTGATGAAGGCGATGCGGGCAATTTCACCAACTGACAGACCCCAGGCGGAATAGATACGGTAGCGGATGACACCTGAGGTCAGAAGGGCCGCACCGATATTGTGTCCGATCGTATAGCTTGTGAAGCTTGCAAGAGCGGCGACCCGGTAGGGGAGGTGGCCTCGGCCGATGGCCCGCAATGCGAACACATCGTAACAGGTCAGCGTCAGATAGCCGGCGGCGACAAATAGACAGCATAAGACGAGGTTTTGCGGCGCCTGCGTCTTCAGCGCGTCAATAACCCGCGCAAATGCGATTTCATTGAAAACACGATAGAGCGTGATGCCCGCACTCGTGACGATTGCGAGGCTGATCGCCGCTGCAAGCCAACGCCAACCGAGTCGCCGATAAACCGCGCGCCGCGCGGCGCTCACCACATTCGACATCGTCCCATTGCGATGAGCGCTCTTAGCGACTGCTGATTTGTAAGATCACTTTCTCATTGGACTGCGACACTATTGTTACGTCGCGCGCCAGTGTTCCGCGCGGAACAAATAGTCCGTCACATAACTGAGACATGAAATGGCAATGTTTGTCGCATTCGATTCGTATTTCAGACACGGACAAATCGTCCTCGGGAAGAATACATGCGGGTTCTCATCGCGACTGACGCGTGGCCTCCTCAGGTCAACGGTGTGGTTCGTACTCTTCTGTCGCTGCAGCGGGCGGCGAGAGGCCTCGGTGTCGAGATACAATTTCTTTCACCGGACGGATTCCGCACTGTTCCGGTGCCGACCTATCCGGGCCTGCGGCTGGCCATTCCCAGCCGACGGCGCATCGCCGCGCGCGTCGAGGCGGTGCGGCCGGATGCGATCCACATCGCCACCGAGGGACCGATCGGCCATTCCGTGCGCGCGTATTGTGCACGCCGGGGCCGGCCGTTCACCACGAGCTACACGACGCGGTTTCCCGAATACATCTCGGCGCGCGCGCCAATCCCCGAGAGCCTGATCTACGCGGCGTTGCGGCGCTTTCACGGCGCGGCTGGCGTGACGATGGTGGCAACGCCGTCGCTGATGAGCGAACTGCGCGAGCGCGGCTTTTCCAATCTCGGCATGTGGACCCGTGGAGTTGACACGGAGCAGTTCCGGCCCGATCGCGCCATCGATCCCGGGTTTCCACGGCCGATATTTGCCTGCCTCGGGCGCGTCGCCGTGGAGAAGAATCTCGATGCGTTCCTATCGCTCGACCTGCCGGGCACCAAGGTCGTTATCGGCAAAGGGCCGATGGAGGACGAGCTGAAGCGCCGCTACCCGCAGGCGAAATTCCTCGGTCAACTGGAAAACGGAACGCTGGCGGCGCACCTCGCCGCCGCCGATGTGTTCGTGTTTCCAAGCCTGACCGACACGTTCGGGGTGGTGCAACTCGAGGCACTCGCGAGCGGCGTGCCGATCGCCGCGTTCCCGGTGACCGGCCCCAAGGACGTGGTTGCCGATAATCCGATCGGGGTGTTGAGCGAAGACTTGCGCGCGGCGTGTCTCGGCGCGCTGCAAATCTCGCGCGAGGCCTGCCGCGAGTTTGCATTGCGTTACTCGTGGGAGAACAGCGCGCGCCAGTTCATCGGCCAGGTCCGCAAGGTGGCGAATCACGGCGCCGAGACAGCGCATTCGGCCGAACCGGCAGCCGCAGCCATGCGCGGCTGAGAATGGGCCGTTCATTTCACCAGCGCGCCGCAACGCTGTTGCTGCGGCCATACCAAGCAAGAGGCCAGGCGATGACTGATACGCGCAGCGAACTCGACAAAGACACGATCGAAAAAGCCTATGCGCGATGGGCGCCAGTCTATGATTTAGTGTTCGGCGCAGTGTTTGAGCAAGGCCGCCATGCCGCAATCGCGGCGGCTGAACGCATCGGCGGCCGGATTCTCGAAGTGGGCGTCGGTACCGGGATATCACTGCCGTATTATTCCGCCGGCGTGAAGCTCTGCGGCGTCGACATTTCCGAGCCGATGCTGCGCAAGGCGCAGCAGCGCGTGACCGAGCTGGATCTCAAAAACGTTGAAGCGCTGGCCGTCATGGATGCGGAGCATCTCGATTTTCCCGACGCGTCGTTCGATGCGGTCGTCGCTCAGTATGTCATCACCACGGTGCCACATCCCGAAGCCACGCTCGACGAGTTCGCTCGGGTCCTCAAACCGGGCGGTGAAATCATCCTGGTCAGCCGCGTCGGTGCCGAGGCGGGCTTGCGCCGCGCGCTGGAGCGGTGGTTTGCACCGGCGGCGCGCAAGCTCGGCTGGCGTACCGAGTTTGCATTCGAGCGCTACGCACAATGGGCCGGGAGTGCCGACGGGATGCAGCTCGTCGAGCGCCGCGCCATGCCGCCATTCGGACATTTCTCGCTCATTCGCTTTGCCAAGGGGGGCGAGACGGTGCTCGGCCGTGGAACGCCGATCACTGCCGTGCGTGCGGCCGGCTAACTAACAAGCAGCGACGTCGGCGTTCACAGAAACGTCACGAATTGTCTCTGTCACGGCGGATTTATCGAATTGCCATAGCGTCAACACATCGACATGGAGGCGGAGGGGTACTATGGCCGGCTTTCTTGAAACGCTGAGAATCCAGCGCTGGGACGATCACCGCTATTATCACCATAGCCGGATCAATCAGTCGCTCCACTTCGTCAGCGCGCTGAGCTTCCTGTTTTCCTACGTCATGATCTTCAAGGATCCCGCCATATCGGCGCTGGCCGGCTGGCTGGTGGCAATGACGACGCGCCAGAGCGGCCATTTCTTCTTCGAGCCGAAGGATTACGACGAGGTCAACCACGCCAGCCACGAATACAAGGAACAGATCAAGGTTGGCTATAATTTGCGGCGCAAGGTCGTGCTGCTGTCGATCTGGGCGCTGTCGCCGATCGTGCTCTATATCAGCCCGAGCCTCTTCGGCCTGTTCACGCCGGCGGCCAGCAAGACTGAATTCGTGCGCCAAGTCGCGACGATCTGGCTGGCGCTCGGAATAGGCGGCGTGCTGTTCCGCACCGTCCACCTGTTTTTCATCAAGGACGTGCAGACCGGGCTGGTGTGGGCGACCAAGATTCTGACCGACCCGTTCCACGACATCAAGCTGTACCACAAGGCTCCACTCGCGCTGCTGCGCGGCGAAATGATCGATCCGCATATCGGCGCTGAGTGGGACGACGAAGACGAGCTTGAGGACGCCGAGGAGTTGCCGCGGACCAGCTGAAGCGCCGCCAGTTCGAGCGGCGAGCCTACGCGGCGGATTTGCGGTCGGGCGCGGGCAAGAATTGATGAGCGAGCATTTCCTTAAAGATCGCTCGCTTGATCGACTTGTTGGTTGCGGCCGGATCATGCCAGAACCAGCCGTCCTGCTTCATGGCCCTTGCCGCGGCGACAAATCGGTCGGCCACGGCGGCAAAATCGGCGGCGGCATAATTCAGGCTGAAAATCAGCCGGCCGGTGCCTACCCAGCTCAACGCCAGCCCCTCGGCGCGCAGGTAATATTGCAGCATCCAGTTGTAGCGGCAGGGCGCCGTGTAACAGACCGTCCATATCGAGGAGATATTGGCGACGTGGACCGGCAGGTCGGCTTCACGCAGCCGCGTATTGAGGTCCTGGGCGCGCGCGTTCCACGTCTCGTCAAGTCCGGCATAGAGCGCCTGGCCCTCCGGCGTGTCGAGAAAACGCAGAAATTCGTTCATTGCGCCCATGACATAGGGGTGCGAATTGAATGTGCCGCGGGCAAAGCAGATGTCGGCCGGGCGATCGTCGCGGAAACGCCGCATCAGCTCCCTGCGCCCGCACACCGCGCCGATCGGCAGGCCGCCGCCCAGCGTCTTGCCATAGGTGACGAGATCGGCGCGGACGCCGAAATATTCCTGGGCACCGCCTTTCCCCAGCCGGAAGCCGACGAACACCTCGTCGAAGATCAGCGGAATGGCGCGCTCGGTACAGATGCGCCGCAACCGACGGAGCCATTCGGCATAGGCCTCCCGGTCGAAATGTGCCGCACGTGCGCCGTCGACCAGCGACGAGTTCGAGGGCGCATTGGAATTCGGATGCAGCGCTTGCAACGGATTGACCAGAACGCAGGCGATGTCGCGCCGCGTCTGCAGCACGCGCAGCGAGTTTTCCGACATGTCCTTGAGTGTGTAAGTTTCGTGCGCCGGCAGTGGATTGCCGATGCCAGGCTGCACGTCGCCCCACCAGCCGTGATAGGCGCCGGCGAAGCGAACGAGGTGGGTGCGGCCGGTGTGGTAGCGGGCAAGCCGCACCGCTTGCATCACCGCTTCGGTGCCGGACATGTGAAACGACACCTCATCGAGGCCGGAAATCCGCTTCAGTCGTTTGACGTTTTCCGTGACGATCGGGTGATAAGCGCCGAGTACCGGGCCGAGAGAGCTCACCCGTTCGAAGCCGCGCTCCATCGCGGGCTTATAAAAATCGTACCCGAGGACGTTGACGCCGTACGAGCCGGTGAGGTCGTAGAAAACGTTGCCGTCCAGATCCGTTACGGTGACGCCTGCCGAAGACTCAAGGAACGTTCCCGCTTTCAGGTGCGTGCGGACCATGCGGCTGAACTGAAACGGCACCCGGTAGGCGGCAGTGAACTGCAGATCGGAAATGCTGTCGATCGTCGCGTCGGTCAGAGCCGCGGTTTTGGCGAAGCGCTGCGCATACAGGCTCGACAGGTGCATGAAAGCCACTCGTCGGCGCGCCGCAATGTCATCGGGTGCATCGTCCGCGCGGAAAAAGCGGCTTTCATCGTACTCGTAGAAACGAACCAGCGATGCGAGCCGTCGCGCCAGACGGCTGTGGCCGGCAAGAGACGGGTGCTTGCCGTGGGACAGTTGCAGCCGCTCTTTCAGTTTTGCCACCGACGCGGCGACCGCGGCAGCGCCCAATCCGGAGAATGCCAGTGTGGTGCCGGCCCATTTCATCGAATCGGCTATAGAACAGGGAGTTAACGAGAACATGACGGTGAAGAGCCACATCCTGCGGACGCTCGATCGCGAGGACGTCAACTTCGTTCTCACAAATCGGCTGCCGCGGCGTTCGCTGAACCGATTCGCCGGGTGGTTCAGCCGCATCGAACAGCCGCTGGTGCGCGACGTTTCGATCGGGGTCTGGCGGTTTTTCTCCGGCCTCGATCTGAGCGAAGCGCGCGATTTGCAGTTTCGCAGCATGCACGATTGCTTCACCCGGCGTCTAAAACCGGACGCGCGGCCGATTGACCAAGACCCCAATATTTTGGTCAGCCCGTGCGATGCAATCGTCGGCGCACACGGCGCGATTCGCGGCACCGCGCTCTACCAGATCAAGGGCGCTCGTTATGAGCTGCCGGAACTCCTCTGCGATGACGCGTTGGCCGAGACCTATCGCAATGGCCGTTACGTGACGCTGCGGCTGACATCGAGCATGTATCACCGCTTCCATGCCCCGTACGATTGCCGGGTCGAACATGTCACCTACATTCCGGGCGACACCTGGAACGTCAATCCAGCCGCGTTGCGGCGCGTCGACAAACTCTACTGCAAGAACGAACGTGCTGTGCTGCGCACGCGGCTGACGGCGACCGGCGATCCCGTTTCGCTGGTCCCAGTCGGAGCGATTCTCGTCGCCGGTATCCGCTTACAGTTTGTCGATGTCGAAGGTTGCCTCAAGCCGGCTGGCCGCAATGGCCTCGGCTGCGCCGCGGAATTTCGCAAAGGCGACGAGATGGGCTGGTTCGAACATGGCTCGACCATCCTTGTGTTCGCCCCGGAGCGCTTCTCGCTATGCGATAACCTCAAGGATGGCGGGAAAATTCGCGTCGGCGAGCCGCTGATGCGGCTGCGATGAGCGGAATGGCCGTCAGGCCGGAATTCTGCTCGCTCCGCCGAACAACTCGCTGGTGTAACTCGGCGTGTCGCCTTTCGGCCGTTCGCCTTCGATGGGGTGGCCTTCGACCATGTAATGCACCGCCTCGGCGATATTGGTGGTGTGATCGCCGATCCGCTCGATGTTCTTCGCGCAGAACAACAGATGAATGCACATCGAGATCGAACCCGGATCCTCGAGCGTATAGGTGAGCAATTCGCGGAACAGCGACACGTAAAGCGCATCAATGTCCTTGTCGCTTTTCCAGACTTCGAGCGCCTTGATCGGACTGCGCCCTACGAAACTGTCGAGTACCGAGGCCAATTGCGCGACCGCGAGCGTCGTCATGTGGCGCAACCCGCGCATCCAGGTGCGCTGGGAAGGCTGGTTGCCCATGGCGATTGCGCGCTTGCCGATGTTTTTCGCCAGGTCGCCGATGCGCTCGAGATCGTTGGCGATGCGCAGCATGGCGACGATGGCCCGCAGGTCGATGGCCATCGGTTGGCGCAGCGCAATGGTCTCGACCGCCTTTTCCTCGATCTGCCGCTGCATGTCGTCGACCACCGTGTCAGCGGCGACAACTTGATGAGCGAGAAGGAGATCGCGCCGCGCCAGCGCGTCCATGGCGTCGGTGATCTGCTTTTGCGCGAAGCCGCCCATTTCGGCGACTTTCTGTGTCAGCTTGATCAAGTCGGCGTCGAACACTTTGGTGGTATGATCGGAAACAATCATGATCTGCTGCGATTCCAACGCGATTCGTGCAACGTATTGATGATTCTACGCTTTACGCGTGACCGTGCGATGACAGACTGGGTAGGTGCTGCCTCGGATGATGAGGCGCGTTGTCATCACGGCCACATCGAGACGCCGCTAAAGTTTCAGCGATTCAAATATCGAAGGGACTGCAGCGATGGCGCCGGCTTTCGTGGAAACGATCGGTGCGCTTGCCGCCATTCTGACGACGCTGTGCTGGGTTCCGCAGGCGCTCAAGATCGTGCGCGACCGAGAAACACGGGCGATTTCCCTGCCAGGGACGCTGCTCTGCGTTCTGGGTGTGTTGCTGTGGCTCATTTATGGCATGGCGATCGCCGACCCGCCGCTGATTGGATCAAGCGCCATTACGCTCGCAATAACGGCAATAATTTTGGCGTTGAAGATTCGCCACGGCTGATCGTCCTGTGCCGCTTGGGTGCCGATCGTCTTCAGGCTGCGATTTCGGCGTCGTCTTCTATGGCGAGGTGCGGTGAAGCCGCCAGGAGCTTTGCGCGTTCCTCTTCGCCGGTCCAGCTGATGATTTCGAGGCGGCCATCGGGGTGCTCGGCGACGGCCGTGCAGCTCTCGACCCAGTCGCCGCAATTGACGTAGCGGATGCCGAAATCGTCGTGAATGACGGCGTGGTGAATGTGACCGCAGATCACGCCGTCAACGTGATGGCGCTGGGCCTCGGCGGCAAGCGTTTGTTCGAACGCGCCGATGTAATTGACCGCGTTCTTGACCTTGTGCTTGGCCCATTGCGACAGCGACCAGTATGAGAAGCCCAGCCGGCGCCGGATGGCGTTGAAATAGCGGTTGACGAGAATCGCGAGGTCGTAGGCGGTATCGCCAAGCAGCGCCAGCCATCGCGCATGTTTGACGACCATGTCGAATACGTCGCCGTGCACGACAAGATAACGGCGGCCGTCGGCGGTCTCGTGAATCGCCGTCTCGGTCACTTCGATGCCGCCGAAATGGGTGCCGTAATAGTCGCGCAGGAACTCGTCGTGATTGCCGGGCACGTAAACGATGCGCGCGCCCTTGCGGGCCTTGCGCAGCAGCTTCTGCACCACGTCGTTGTGATGCTGCGGCCAGTACCAGCCGGTTTTCAGCTGCCAGCCGTCGACGATATCCCCGACGAGGTAGATCGTATCGGCGTCGTGATAGCGGAGGAAGTCGAGCAGGCGGTCCGCCTGGCAGCCGCGCGCGCCGAGATGAACGTCGGAGATAAAGAGCGTACGGAAGGAAATTGCGCCCCGCTCAAATGTCACGAATTATCGTCTCGCGTCTGTTTGGTCCGCGTTTCTGGTATGAGTTTTCCATTGCAGCACGATGACATTGCCCCTGGACTCGGGCTTATCAGATCGTTAACGGCGGAACCGATCTGATTTCGAAGCTGAGTCACTTTACTGTCATGCCGCCGGGTTAAACGCCGCGATGATGACAGCGTCGTTTCTCGCCGCCGCGGTTTTTACCCTCTCGGTTACCGCATTCCACGTCGCAAGCATTGTTGTGGCGATTGCCCGGTTCCGGCGGCCGCCGCGTTTCACGATTCCGTCCAGCGAAATTCCTCCAGTCAGCCTGGTGCGCCCGTTATGCGGAATAGACAACTATGCCGCCGATACGTTGTCTTCGACATTCGCCCTCGATTATCCGCATTACGAAATCCTATTCTGCGTCGCTTCCGCAAAAGACCCCGTCGTACCGCTCGTCGAGCGCTTGATCGCTGACCACGCCGGTATCCAGGCGAGGATTCTGATCGGCGACGAACGAATCAGCGGCAATCCAAAGCTGAACAATGTGCTCAAGGGCTGGGCCGCCGCAGCACACGACTGGATTATCCTTGCCGACAGCAACGTGCTGATGCCACCGGATTATATCGAGCGGTTGTTTGCCAATTGGCGCGACGACACGGGATTGGTTGCTTCGCCGCCGGTCGGCTGCCTGCCTGATGGATTTTGGGCCGGGCTGGAATGTGCCTTCCTCAATACGTATCAGGCGCGGTGGCAGTATGCCGCCGATTTCGGTTGGATTTGGTTTTGCGCAGGGCAAGACCATGCTGTGGCGGAGGGCCGATCTCGACCGCGCCGGAGGCATCGCCGCACTCGGCCGAGAGGTCGCCGAAGATGCGGCCTCCACTAAAATCGTTCGCGGCGCGGGCCTCAAGGTACGTCTCGTTGACCGACCGTTCGTACAGCCGCTGGGGCGGCGCAGCGCGGCAGAGGTCTGGAACAGGCAATTGCGCTGGGCGCGGCTGCGCCGTGCAAGTTTCCTGCTGTATTTCCTGCCGGAGATTCTTTCCGGCGGCGTGCTGCCGACGATTGCAGTCGCTATCGTCGCGCACGGGCTGGGCGCACCGGCAGTTTTGAGCGCGATGCTGTTCGGCGCGCTGTGGTACGCTGGAGAGATCGTGCTTGCCGCTGCGGCGGGATGGCCGGTGAGCGCGCTGTCGCCGCTCTGCGCTCTGACGCGCGATCTGTTGCTGCCGGTGCTGTTCATCAGCGCGTTGCACGGCAACGATTTCACCTGGCGCGGCAACGAAATGCAGGTCGACCGCATGCGACCGCGTCGCGCCGTGGCCGAGATGCGGCCTCGCCTTCAAGAGTTTGCGCAAGGTGGGCGCCGTCGCCTGCGCACACTGCGCGCCAAGGCCTTGTCCGCGGCTAATCGCCTGACATAGCGGCGCGCGCCGCATGCTCGGCGATCGCGTCTATGGCGATACGGTCCTGCGGAAAGTCTGCTGCGATCCAGGCTTCCTTCGCGATGCGCATGGCCGCGCCAAGCGCCGGCCCGGTCGCCACGCCACGACCGGTAAAGTCGGCGGATTTGAGTGGAAACTCCGGCGCAATCCAGCGGCGCGGCAGATCGGCGAATGCGCGCCACGCGATGTCGCCCGCATCCGCATGCGCCCAGGCGTGCAGCACCCGATCGGTGAATGACTGCGGACCAAGCTGATAGAGCAGGGCGCGGGCCGCTTGTTCGCTCATTGAGGACGAGAGCAGCCACCAGCCGTCGAGTGCTGAAAGACGTTCCGATTCGGCGTTGGATAGCCGCAGGCGTTGTGAAAGCCGCTCGGCGTCCTCGCGCACCATCACGCCAAGTGCGCCGAGCCGGCGCACCGGATCGGGCGTGGCTCCAATCGCCGTTTCAATAGCGACGAGCTTGGCAAAGTTCGCGGCATACGGCACGCCACCCAGCACAGGGCCTAACAGGCCGCTTTCGGCCATGACGGTCAGCGTTGGCGCGGCGCGCGGCGCGACAAACAACTTGAGCAACTCCATGCGTACGCGCTCGCGCGATAAAGTGTCGAGACCGGCGCGGGCGACGATGCAGGCGTGGAGGCCGGTCGCATCCGGCGCACCTTTGGCAAAATGCGCGTGGAAACGAAAGAAGCGAAGGATGCGCAGATAGTCTTCGGCGATCCGCTGCGCCGGTTCGCCGATAAAGCGCACGCGGCGGCTCGCGATGTCGTCGAGCCCGCCGACGTAGTCGAACACATCTCCGCCGGCCGATGCTGACAGGGCGTTGATGGTGAAATCGCGCCGCTCGGCGTCGGCGTGCCAATCGCGGCCGAATTTCACCTGGGCTTTGCGGCCAAATGTTTCCACGTCCTGGCGCAGGGTCGTGACTTCGAAAGGATGAGAGTTGATGACAACGGTGACTGTTCCGTGGTCGATCCCGGTCGGCACGGCCTTCCACCCGGCCGCCTCGACACGACGCACGACTTCCTGCGGCACCGCCGTCGTCGCAATATCGATCTCCGCGACCGGCATGTGCAGCAGTTGATTGCGCACCGCGCCGCCCACGACGCGCGCTTCCTCGCCATCTCGGTTGAGCAGCGCCAACAGCCCGGCGAGCCGATCCTGCTTGAGCCAGGCCGCGTCGGCGAGGTGCGGGAGTGTCGTCACCGCGTCGTCCCCGGTACGAATTTGCCGTTCTCGATGTGCGCCGGCACGTAAGTGGAGCCGGGCGGGGCGCCGGAGAATTGCGCCAGGATCAGGAAACTCCCGAACATTAATAGAAGCGAGACGACGAGCAACGCCGCGAGCCGTGACAGCCGCCACGCCTTTGGCTGCAGCACGCCCGCTCTGGTGACTGCAAGAAATAGCCCGTAGAGCACAAACGGCGTCAGAAACAGTCCGATTTCCGTGACGATCGGTCTGATCATGCGCCGCAGATCCGGTCGTAAAGATTGCGCAAAATGCCGGCGGTGATCCCCCAGATGTAATGCTCGCCGAACGGCATCGCATAGTATTCGCGCGTAATCCCTTTCCAGTCGCGGCTCTTGCGCTCGTGGTTGGCGGGATCCATCAGAAAATCGAGCGGCACTTCGAATGCCTCGGTGACCTCGCTTGGATTGAGTGTCAGGGTGAAGTCCGGCTTGACCCGCGCCACCGTCGGCAGGATGCGAAAACCGGAAAATGTGAGGTAGAGATCGAGATAGCCGATCGGCTCGACCAGCATCGGCGACAGTCCGACTTCTTCCTTGGCTTCCCGCAGCGCGGCTGCGACCGGGCTTTCATCGCCCGGATCAATCTTGCCGCCCGGGAATGCCACTTGCGCGGCGTGGCTCGACAAATCCGCGGTGCGATGGGTGAGCAACACCGTCGGCGTTTCGCGATCCACGATCGGGACGAGCACCGACGCCGGTTTGGTAGCCTGCACGCCGGCGCGCTCCCACAGCGCCGGATCGAGATCGAGGTCGCCGCGGCGTACGCCCGGTGCGTCCGGATCGGCCAACGCCGGTGGCACATCGAGAGAAAGCCGCGTCCGCGCGCGTGCGAAGAAATCCGATTCCTGCTGCTGCGCTGCTGCGCCGAAATCATTCACGCGAAGTCCCTCACTTGGTCGGCGTCCGCCATCGCAAAAAAGCTGCCCATCGATACCACGCCGAACATCGGCTTGCCGCCGACATTGCGCTCTTCACCGAGTTCGACGAGATCGAAGAATAACGTACGGGTCACTTTTGCCCACAAGTTGCGGCGTACGTGAAGGTAGGGCTTAAGCCCCCCGGTGCCCGGTTCAGGCTCGAAACGCAACGGATGCTCCGGCCCGCACGCCACCCAGTCGTCGACGTTGGTGCGAAAATGCAGGACGCGTTCGTCCGCAGGCTTCTCAATATTCATCTCGACAGCGAGGAATGGCGCATCTTCGACCTGGATCCCGCACTTCTCGACCGGCGTGACCAGGAAATACTTGTCGCCCTCGCGCTTAAGCACCGATGCGAATAACTTCACGAGCGCGGGCCGGCCGATAGGCGTTTTGAGGTAGAACCAGGTCCCGTCGGCGGCGATGCGCATGTCGAGGTCACCACAAAACGGCGGATTCCAGCGCTCGACCGGCGGGGGTCCCTTGGCGGCGGCGCGCGATAGTGCACCCGTGATTGAGTTCGAACTCCGCTTGCCCTGCCTTCGCCATGGTTAGCCTTGAAGCTATTCTCTTGACATGAGTCCGAAGGCCTATCGATACGGGGCGCTCGCGTGATCGTGATGACGCCGTGACAGCCGCGCAACCCCGCCCTCACGTTGCGATTCCTGTGGATGAAAAATTAGGCGTTCGGTCTGCTGTCTATGCAGCTGGCGCATATATTGCATTGCCTAAATGCCGTGCAACGTCGTTTGCCCCGGATTCGACGTGATTTAAGCCATTCTGGACGAGTCGAAAATACGTCTTGGAGACAAGGAGTTAGCTATGTCCGCTGCAGGCGGCGAGGGGCTCGAGAAACTGGAAGACATGATCGTGCGCACGGCCGAATCGACGGCCGCCCATGTGCGGGACGCCAAGGCGGCCGTTGGCACAGTCATATTCGGCCAGGACAAGGTGGTCGAGCAGGCACTGGTGACGATCCTGTCCGGCGGCCATGCGCTCCTCGTCGGGGTGCCGGGTCTTGCCAAGACCAAGCTGGTCGATGCCATGGGCGTCGTGCTCGGGCTCGACGCGCGCCGCATTCAGTTCACCCCCGACCTCATGCCATCAGACATTCTCGGCACTGAGGTCTTGGAAGAGAGCCAGACCGGCAAGCGCAGCTTCCGTTTCATCTCGGGTCCGGTATTTGCGCAACTGCTCATGGCGGACGAGATCAATCGCGCCAGCCCGCGCACGCAGTCTGCGTTGCTCCAGGCAATGCAGGAGCAGCATGTCACGGTCGCGGGCGCGCGCCACGACCTGCCCAAGCCGTTCCATGTGCTCGCGACGCAAAATCCGCTGGAGCAGGAGGGCACCTATCCGTTGCCGGAAGCCCAGCTCGACCGCTTTTTGATGGAGATCGACGTCGACTTTCCGGACCGCGACGCCGAGCGACGGATTTTGTTTGAAACCACCGGGGCAGAGGAAACCCGGCCGAAGGCGGCGATGACTGCCGAGGATCTGATGGCGGCGCAGCGACTCGTACGGCGATTGCCGGTCGGCGAGTCCGTCGTCGAGGCGATCCTCAATCTTGTGCGTTCGGCGCGGCCGGGTCCGGGAAGCAGCGAAACCAAGCTGATTGCCTGGGGTCCAAGTCCGCGCGCCAGCCAAGCCCTCATGCTTGCTGTGCGCGCCCGCGCGTTGCTCGACGGACGGCTCGCGCCATCGATCGACGATGTGCTCGATCTTGCGGTGCCGGTACTCAAACACCGCATGGCGCTGACCTTCACGGCGCGCGCCGAAGGCGAGAACATCGAAGCGGTGATCGGGCGGCTGAAGGCGCGGATCGGATAGGCGAATGGCCGTCGATCCGAAGCGCGACAGCCAGGAAAGCGCGGCGGTCGGACGAGCGGTCGGCGACAGCCGGACGCTCGCCGCGAGCATGCCGCGGCTGATCCTTGAAGCGCGCCGCGTCGCCGCGACGGTCATCCACGGCCTGCATGGCCGCCGCCGAGCTGGTCCTGGCGAGAACTTCTGGCAGTACCGCCGTTTCGTGTCCGGCGAGCCGGCTGGGCGGGTCGATTGGCGGCGCTCGGCGCGCGATGATCATCTTTACGTGCGTGAACTGGAATGGGAGGCCGCGCACACCGTTTGGATCTGGCCCGACCGCTCGCCGTCAATGGCATTTGCCTCACAGCTTGTCACTGAGTCCAAACTCTACCGCACGCTGGTGATCGCTCTGGCGCTCGCCGAGGTGCTGGTGGAAGGCGGCGAACGTGTCGGCATCCCGGGTCTGACGCGTCCGACCGGCAGCCGCAATATCATCGAGCAGTTGGCGCAGGCGATCGTTCACGACCGCAGCGAGCGCGTCAGCTTGCCGCCGAATTTCTCGCCGTCACCGCTCTCCGAAGTCGTGTTGCTCTCCGATCTGTGGACCGAAATTGGCGAAGTGCGGCGCACGGTGACTCAACTCTCCGGCAGAGGCGCCCGCGGCCACGTCGTGCAGATTGTCGATCCGGCTGAGGAGACTTTCCCATACTGGGGCCGCATCGAGTTTGTCGAGCCGGAAGGCGGCGGGCGCATCACGGCGGGCCGGGCCGAAACCTGGAAGGCTGACTACACCTCGCGCGTCAAACGCCATCGCGATGAAATCCGCGCCGAAACCGACCGCCTCGGCTGGAGCTTCACCATTCACCGCACCGATCGGCCAGCGAGCGAACTCTTGCTGGCCTTACAAGCGCGCATCGGCGCGGCAACGGATGCCGACCCGCGTCCGAACACGTCGGCAGAGGCGAGGGCAGCGTCATGATCGCGGGCCTGCCGCTTGGTTTCGCTGAACCCCTGGTGCTGATGGGTCTGCTGACGCTGCCGGTCCTGTGGTGGCTGCTGCGCATGATTCCGCCGCGGCCGCGTCGCATCGATTTTCCGCCGACGCGGCTTCTGCTCGAAATCGCCCCGAAGGAAGAGACTCCGGCGCGCACGCCCTGGTGGCTGACACTGTTGCGCCTGACGCTTGCCGGCATCATTATTGTAGCCGCGGCTGGACCGCTGTGGCATCCGCCGCTTGCCGCGACGCAAACTCGCGCACCGCTCGCTATCCTGATCGACGACAGCTGGGCCGCCGCCGCAAGCTGGGACGCCCGCGTTCGCACCGCCGACGACATCATTGCTCGCGCGGCCGACGATCGCCGTGCCGTTGCGCTCATTCCGTTGTCGGATGGGACCCGCGACATTTCCCTCGAGCCCGCCGAATCGGCGCGCGTGCGCCTTCATCAGATGAAGCCGGTGCCGCAAGCCATCACGCGCGGCGACGCGCTGCCTGCTATTTCGCGCTTCCTTGCCGCGACGCACGACGTCGAACTCGTCTGGTTGTCTGACGGCACGGCTCTCGGCACGGGCAGTCAGTTCGTCAAGGATTTGGCGCAGAGGCTCGGTCAACGTCCGATCACGATCGTTTCCGGGGGCGTCCCCGGTGTGCGCGCACTCGCCGCTGCCGACAATGCAGCCGGCGGTCTCTCGGTGAAAGTCTTGCGGGCCGATCCCGGTGCGCCGGAGTCCGGGATGGTACGGGCGCTCGATCTTAAGGGTCTGTCACTTGGTGAAGCGCCGTTTGCGTTCAAGGCTTCCGATCTGGAAACCGATGCGCGCTTCAACCTTCCGGTCGAGATCCGCAACGACATCGCACGGCTCGAAATCGCCGACGAGCGATCGGCGGGAGCGGTTCAATTGCTTGACAAGCGCTGGCGCCGCCGCACGGTCGGCATCGTCTCCGCCGCGACAGCGGATACGGACGAACCGCTGTTGTCGTCGAGCTATTACATCCAACGCGCGCTGGCTCCGTTCGCCGACGTACGTCTCGCCCAGGGCGAAGCGCCGGCCGATGCGGTTACTCATTTCCTCGATCAGAAATTGCCGATGCTCATTCTGGCGGACGTCGGCACCGTCGCCGGTGCAGCCCATGATCGGCTGACGGAATGGGTCGAGAACGGCGGCGTGCTGGTGCGCTTTGCCGGACCGCGTCTTGCGGCGTCCTCGGACGATGACCTCGTTCCAGTCAAGCTAAGGCGCGGCGGCCGTATCCTCGGCGGCAGTCTGAGCTGGGACCAGCCGCAGCCGCTCGCCGCATTCTCGCGTAATGGCCCGTTCGCCGGCATGCCGGTGCCCGACGATGTGACGGTCACCCGACAGGTTCTCGCCGAACCCGATGCGACGCTGAGCGACAATACCTGGGCGACGCTCGCCGACGGTACCCCGCTGGTCACAGCGGCACGGCGCGGCAAAGGACTGATCGTATTATTCCACGTCACCGGCGATACGCGCTGGTCGAATCTGCCGCTTTCGGGCAGCTTCGTCGACATGCTCAAGCGCATCGTTGACTTGGCCGGGACAAGCACGGTTGCGCCGACCGAAGGTGCAAAAAGCGGCGCTGTAAACGAAGCGGTTGCGCCAAGCCGCATGCTCGATGGCTTCGGTTCTTTTGTTTCTCCGCCGCCGACGGCGCGGCCGGTACCGACCGATTTCGCCAGCCGTGCCACGGCCGATCACCCACCGGGCTTCTATGGTCCTCCGGAGAGTTATGTCGCCGTCAACACGCTCGCTGCGGCTGACCGCCTCAAACCGCTCGATTTCAGTCCGCTCGCCAACGCGCGCCACGAAGTCTATCGCACGACAGCGCCGCTCGATCTGCGCGGACCGGTTTTCCTCGCCGCGCTGGCGCTGTTCCTTCTGGATACGCTGCTCGTTCTCTTCTTGGGCGGCGGCATCCAGCGGCTCATCCCGCGCCGCTCACGCGCAGCGGCCGCGGTGGTGGCGGGCCTGGCGCTGCTGGCGCTGACATTTGTCCAAGCTCGCGCGCAAAACTCGGACTCTCAGGTGCCGCCGGCGGCCCTGCAGACGCGGCTCGCCTATGTGGTCACCGGGGATTCGAACGTCAATTCCATCAGCAAAGCCGGACTTGCCGGGCTCACGCTGTTCCTGGCCCAGCGCACTGCACTCGAAGCCGGCGACCCGATCGGGCTCGATATCGCGCATGACGAGCTCGCGTTTTATCCGCTGATCTATTGGCCGATCGTGCCCGGCGCGCCGCGCCCGTCGGACGAGGCTCTCAAGCGCGTCGATTCCTACATGAAGAACGGCGGTACGGTGCTGTTCGACACGCGCGATGCGATCGACGCTCCGCCCGGTGTTGGCGGCGAAACCCGCAGCCCCGGCATGGTCGAATTGCGCAAGATTCTCTCCTCGCTCGACATTCCTCAACTGGAGCCGGTGCCGCGCGATCACGTTCTGACCAAGACATTCTATCTGCTGCGCGACTTCCCCGGCCGGTTCGATACCGGGCAGCTTTGGGTCGAGGCATTGCCCCCGGAGAGCGAGCAGGAGCAGGACACTCGGCCGGCGCGCGGCGGCGACGGCGTGTCCTCCATTCTGATCACGTCGAACGATCTGGCCGGAGCGTGGGCGATGCAGCCGGACGGCCAGCCGATGCTGCCGATGGTCGACAGCGAACCGCGCCAGCGCGAATTCGCGTTCCGCGCCGGTGTCAACATCGTCATGTACACGCTCACCGGCAACTACAAAGCGGATCAGGTCCATGTTCCGGCGCTGCTTGAGCGGCTGGGACAATAGGAGAGTCTTTTGAATTTCGGCATCGCGTTCGCTCCGCTTGTCGGCACTCACATTTTGTGGGCGGCGGTTGTTGCGGTCGCGATCCTCGCGCTGGCGCTGTTCATCGCCCGCAGCCGCGGCGCCGCCTTGCGCGCGCTGGCGCTGGGGCTCATCGTACTGGCGCTCGCCAATCCGTCACTGACGCGTGAGGATCGCCAGCCACTGTCTTCGGTCGCGGTCGTGGTCGTCGACAAGAGCCCGAGCCAGAATTTCGGTGATCGTAACAAGCAGACCGACGAGGCACGTGCTGCGCTCGTCGAGCGACTGCACCGCATCCCGGGCCTCGAAACGCGCGTGATTGATGCCGGGCAGGCGGATGGCGAGAACGACGGCACGCGATTATTCACCGCCCTCAACTCGGCGCTTGCCGATGTGCCGCCCGATCGCGTTGCCGGCGTCGTCATGATCACCGACGGCCGTGTCCATGACGTGCCCGCCCAAGCGGGTGCCCTGGGCTTCGCGGCGCCGATACACGCGCTGATCACCGGCCACAAGGATGAACGCGACCGCCGCATCGCACTGATCGCAGCGCCGCGCTTCGGCATAGTCGGACAATCGCAAACCATCACCTATCGGGTCGAAGATCACGGCGCCAACGAAACCAGCGCTGAAGTCACCGTACGCCGCGACGGTACCGTCCTGCAGACCGAGCGTGTTCCCGTCGGCACGCCGCAGAAGGTTGAAATTCCGATCCCGCACGAAGGCCAGAACATCGTAGAGATCGAAGCCGCAACGCTGCCCGGCGGCGAACTGACGACCGTGAACAATCGCGCCGTGGTTTCGATCGACGGTGTGCGCGACAAGCTGCGTGTGCTCCTGGTCTCCGGCGAACCCAATCCCGGCGAACGGACCTGGCGCAATCTGCTCAAGTCCGATCCGTCAGTCGATCTGGTGCATTTCACCATTCTGCGGCCGCCGGAAAAGCAGGACGGCACGCCGATCAACGAATTGTCGCTGATCGCGTTTCCGACGCGCGAGCTGTTCCAGCAGAAGATCAACCAGTTCCAGCTCATCATTTTCGACCGCTACGCCCGTCAAGGCGTGCTGCCGATGCTGTATTTCGACAACATCGCCCAATACGTGCGCGACGGCGGCGCCGTACTGGTCGATGCCGGGCCGGACTATGCGAGTCAGTTCAGCATCTGGCACACGCCGCTCGATGCCATCCTGCCGGCGGAGCCGAGCGGGCAGGTGACCGACCAGGCCTTCCATCCGCGACTGACCGACCTCGGCAAGCGCCATCCGGTGACGCGCGGCCTGGAAGGATCGAACACCGATCCACCGCACTGGAGTCAGTGGTTCCGTGTCGTCGACAGCGTCAACACCACCGGCACGACGGTGATGAAGGGACCGGACAACAAGCCGCTCCTCGTGCTGGCGCGCCAGGGCGAGGGCCGCGTTGCGCTGCTGTTATCCGATCAGATGTGGCTATGGGCCCGCGGCTTTCAGGGGGGTGGCCCGCAGCTCGATCTGCTGCGCCGGCTGTCGCACTGGCTGATGAGGGAGCCCGATCTGGAAGAGGAGGCACTGCGCCTCAAAGTCAACGGACATAATCTCGTGGTTCAGCGGCAGACCATGTCCGATCACGTCGCCGACGTGACCGTGACGTCACCGTCGGGCACAACGCGCACTGTCAAGCTCGATCCGGTCAAGCCCGGCTTGTGGCAGAGCACAATCGCGGCCAGCGAACTCGGTTTGTGGCGAGCGACCGACGGCAAACTCAACGCGCTCATCAATATGGGGCCGGCCAATCCGCTCGAATTCGCCGAGGTGACATCGACTACCGATGTGCTGGCGCCGATTGCCAAGGCGACAGGCGGCTCATCGCGCCGGCTGGATGAAGGCGACGGGCTGCAAGTGCCGCGCGTCGTCGCCGTACGCTCCGGCGATACTTATCAGGGTGAGGGTTGGATCGGGCTGAAGATGAGCGACGCCAGCGTGGTGCGCGGCATCGGCGTGCTGCCGGTGTTCGTTGGTCTGCTCGGCCTGTTGCTCTTGCTCGGCGGCCTTGCCGGCACCTGGGCGCGCGAGGGGCGTTAGCTCATTCGGTCGCGACGTCCCACTCCGCCCGCACACGGCCCGAGACGTTATCGAACGCGCCGTCGGTAAGTTCCGCGATTAGAACACGCGCCGGATCGACCGGGCCGGGCATGACGATCCGGCCGGACGGGACACACTGAAATCCGGCCTTGCGGTAATACGGCTCGTCGCCAACCAGCAGCACGAGCTGGTGGTCCTGCGCGGCCGCCTCTTTCAGCGCGCGGGCGATCAGCGCCTGACCGATGCCGCGCTCGCGGAACGCCGGCTCCACGGTGAGCGGGCCGAGCAGGAGCGCCTTGTGGTCGCCGATGCGAATGGGGGATAGCCAGACAGACCCGACCAACAGCGTGCCGATGCGCGCGGTGAACGATAGATCGACGCTGTGCGGTACCTGTTCGCGCAGACGATACGCCGTCTTGGCATAACGGCCTGGACCAAACGTGCGTTCGTGGAGGCGTTCGATCGCCTCGGCGTCGTCCCTGCTTTCCGGCAGAATGGTCAGCGCAACATCGTTCATCGCGCCGCCGCGTAGCATTTGGCCTTGCCGCGGTCCAGCGCAGGGTCCCATGTTCGGTGTCGCTGCTTAACGGGTCCGAAGAATTTTGGAGATTTGCGATGGGTCTTTTGGTCGACGGCGTCTGGCAAGAGGATGTTTCTCGCACCAAGGACGGCCATTTTATCCGCCCGGTGACGCGTTTCCGCAGTTTCGTCACCGCCGACGGCAGCGCGGGACCAACCGGGGAGGGCGGGTTTCCGGCCGAGCCCGGCCGCTATCACCTCTACATTTCGCTCGCCTGTCCGTGGGCGCACCGCACGCTGATTTTTCGCGCACTGAAAAGGCTCGACGATGTGATCTCGGTATCCATCACCGAGCCGCTCTACGGCAAAACCGGCTGGGAGTTCGGTAACACACCGGGAACGACGCCTGACACCGCTAATGGCAAGGCGACGATGGCCGAGGTCTATTTGCTGGCCGATCCACACTACAGTGGACGCGTCAGCGTGCCGGTGCTGTGGGACAAGAAACGTCGCACCGTAGTCAACAACGAGTTGGCGGAAATCATCCGCATGCTCAATTCGGCATTCGATGCCTTCACCGAAGTCAAGACCGACTATTATCCGGCGGCGCTGCGCACAGAGATCGATCGCGTCAACGATCTCGTTTATCCGAATCTGAACAACGGCGTTTACCGCGCCGGATTCGCCACGAGCCAGTTGGCTTACGAGGAAGCGGCGCGCGGCGTGTTCGCCACGCTGGATCAGATCGACCAGCTTTTGTCAGGGCAGCGTTATCTCGCCGGAAAGCAGATCACCGAAGCGGATTGGCGGTTGTTCACGACGCTCATTCGCTTCGACTCAGTCTATTTCAGTCATTTCAAATGCAATCTGCGACGGATCGCCGACTATCCCAACCTGTGGAATTATCTCCGCGAGCTTTATCAGGTGCCGCGGATTGCCGAGACGGTCAGCATCGAGCAGATCAAGCGCCATTATTACGGCAGCCAACGGCAAGTGAACCCGACCGGCATCGTGCCAATCGGGCCTCTGATCAACTTTTCCGCCCCGCATGATCGCGGGCGCTTCGCGTAGAAAAGAGTGTCGCGCCGCTCTCGGCGCGACACTTATGTCTTTACCAGCCCCAGCCGTAATCGGGGCCGTATCCGTACCCGTAATTGCAGTAGTCGTAGTCATAATAATCCGGATAGTCGTACCCGCAGCTCGGGCCGGCATAGGCGTAGAGGCCGCCTGCACCCCAACCGCCCCAACCGCCGCCCCAATGGCGCCGGCCATGGCCGTAGGCGTAACGGCCACCTCCGCGGAAGTGATCATGTGCGAAATTTCCGCGGGCGCCGGCGCTCGGCGCGAAGCCGTGCGCACCGCCATTTGTCGCAAATCCGCCTCGGGCCGCGAAGCCACCATGCGGACCAGCCGCAAAGCTGCCATGGTTCATACCGCCGCCGGCCATTCCGCCCGGATGGGCCATTGCACCGCCGCCCATTCCGCCGGGGTGGCCCATTCCACCGCCACCCATTCCGCCGTGGGCCATTCCGCCACCGCCACCACCGCCACGCGGGGCCGCCACGGCGCTGCCGGTCATCGTCGCGGCGCCAAGCGCTACCGCCGCGGCAACGGCGAACATTGTCTTACGCATGCAATTCTCCTCTGGACGTCCACATTCGCGTCCTCAGAAAAAGAAACGCCTGTTCGGCTGGTTGGTTGCAGCCCGAGTGGGCGACCAGGGACGGGTGAGCGGGGGAGCGCTACCGGAAGGCGTGATTGCGGCGCTGCGTAAGCAATTGCTTCACCAGACTGCGTCGGGCGCGCGGCCTTCGAGCACTTCGGCAACGCGGGCGCGCGTCGATGCAGTAGTTCCATCCGGGCAGGCATTCGGCGCGAAAAAACCGTGTGCGATGATTTCACTGTTTGGTTGCGGCGGGGCACTTTGGCGGAAGGAGCGGATCACATAGAGCGCAACGTGATCGCGCTGCGACCCGCGCCGGTTCCAATAGATGCCGAACAGCTCTGGTGCGCCGGTCAATTCAATGTTGCCTTCCTCGACCAACTCGCGTGCTAGCGCTGCACCGAGTGTTTCACCGGGCTCAACGCCGCCGCCCGGCAGATGCCACCCGGTCACGTAACTGTGCTTGATCAGGAAGACGCGGCCCTGGGCATCGAATACCAGTCCGCGCACGCCGACCGTGAGGCCGCGGGAATACCGCCAATAGACGTGAAGCAACCGTCGAATGGCAGGTTCGAACGGCCGGCGAATGGCGTCGAAATCCATGGCAGAGCCCCACTAGCCTTATTGTTTAGAAGCGTTCTAAGATAGGTTCTTCTGTCGCCACCATCATCAGTACCAGCAGGGGCCTCCTCGTGAAGCGTTTTGCCGACCTCAGCGAGCAGGAAGTGCTCGCGCTCGCCATCTCCAACGAGGACGAGGATAACCGCATCTACCGCTCCTTCGCTGATGCGTTGCGTGGCGCCTATCCGGATACGGCCGCAATGTACGACAAGATGGCCGAGGAAGAGATCAGCCATCGCGACATGCTGCTGGAGCTGCACCGCAAGCGGTTCGGTGAGTTTCTGCCGCTCATTCGCCGCCAGGACGTCAAAGGCTTCGTGGCACGGCGCGCGATCTGGCTCAATCGGCCGCTGGCGCTCGATGCGGCGCGCAAATTTGGCGAAGAGATGGAGTATGAAACCGCGCGCTTCTATCGCCGCGCTGCGCACCAGGCGCATGACGATGCCACGCGCGATCTGTTGCGTACGCTCGCCGAGGCCGAAGACAAGCACGAACAGCTCGCGCACCAGCTCGGTAAGGAAATCATGCCGAGCGAACGCGCCGCCGAGGACGAAACCGCCAAGCGCATGTTCGTGCTGCAATACGTGCAGCCGGGACTGGCCGGACTGATGGATGGTTCGGTCTCGACGCTCGCGCCCCTGTTCGCAGCGGCCTTCGCCACCCACAACACCTGGTCGACGTTCCTGGTCGGGCTCGCCGCGGCGATCGGTGCTGGGATATCGATGGCCTTTGCCGAAGCGCTGTCCGACGACGGCTCGCTCACCGGACGTGGAGCGCCGGTAGTGCGTGGCCTGGTCTGCGGTGGCATGACGGCGGTCGGCGGGCTTGGCCACGCGCTGCCTTACCTCATTCCGCATTTCTTCACGGCAACGGTCGTAGCGTTCGCGGTTGTCGCGGTCGAGCTTGGGGTGATCTCCTGGATCCGCACCCGCTACATGGATACGCCGTTCCTGCAAGCGTCGTTTCAGGTCGTGGTCGGCGGCGTGCTGGTGTTCGCCGCCGGCATCCTGATCGGCAGCTCATGAAGGCTTTCGCATAGGCCCCCGGATGCTGTTGTTCGGCGCCTGATTCGCGGCGCATCATGCGGCGATGCTCGTGCTCGCGCACATGTCCGACCTGCACCTGGCTTCGCAGCCGCGGCTCGCCGAACTCGCGAGCAAGCGCGGTCTCGGCTTCGTCAACTGGCAGCGCAAGCGCAAATACATTCACCGTCCGGAGATCGCCGACGCCATCGTGCGCGATCTGAAAGGTTTGGCGCCGGACCACATCGCGATGACTGGCGACCTCGTCAATCTGTCGCTCGGTGACGAATACCGCCGCGCTCGGGCTTGGCTCGCCGCGCTCGGCTTGCCGCATGACGTAACCGTCGTTCCCGGCAATCACGACGTCTATGTGCGTGGCGTGATGTCGTCGCCCGCGGCCTATTGGGGCGATTACATGCGTGGCGATGACGGGCGCCAGGACTTTCCGTTCGTGCGCCGGCGCGGCAACGTGGCGCTGATCGCGCTGTCGACCGGCGTGCCGACCGGGCCGTTCATGGCGACCGGCCGTCTCGGCGAGCGTCAGCTTGGGGAATTAGCTGGCGCGCTCGACGCCACCCGCGATTTGTTTCGCGTCATACTGATCCACCATCCGCCGATGAGCCCGGCCAAGCGATTCATGCGGCGGCTGACCGATGCGGCGGAACTGCGCGGCGTGCTGGCCGAGCATGGCGCCGAATTGCTTATCCACGGCCACGACCATCGCCGCGCGCTGGTCTGGCTCAACGGTCCTGACGGTTCGAAAATTCCGGCGGCTGGCGTGCCGTCGGTTTCAGCACGCGTGCCGCACGGCAGTGAAGATCGCGCCGGCTACACGATTTTCCGCATCGATGGTGAAAAGGGGGCGTGGCGATGCGAGATGATCGCGCGGCAGTGCGATCAAAATGGCATTGTCCGCGAAGCTGGAAGACAGACGCTTTAGTGGTAGCGCAACTTAGTGGTAGCGCATCGCGATCAGTACACCGGCGGCGAACAAAGCCGCCACTCCGAGAGCAAAGCCGAACAAAAACGCGCCGGCCGCACGCCAGCGCCGGCGGCGGCGTTCACGGTCGGCGACGCTTACCGCCACGCGCTGAATGAAGTCCGGATCCTCGTCGAGCGCGCGCTGCCGTTCGACAATGCGGCGGGCCACATAAGTCGTCACCGCCTTCACGATATCTGGAATTTCATGAGACTCGGCGAGTACGCGGCGACCGACGCGCGTGTCGTGCAGAAATCGGTATGCGCGCTTGTCGCGGCCCATCGCCACGTGGGCCACGGCGTCGATCCACAGCCGCGGAGTTTCACCGCGGCTGACCCCGCGATCGAAGAGATCGACGTCGGGCGGAATTTCGGTGAATAGCGGATCGAGCGCGTCGTTCAACAGTTCGAGCCGCGCCAGTTCTGCATCGCGCAGATCGACGACGACGCTGGTGCGCTCGGCTGCCTCGACGCGCGCCTCATGCATCGCCTCTTTGAGCGGCGACGGCGGTGGCGCCTCGGCCGGCGGCTCGGACTTACGGTTTCTGCCCCACATTCAGTGCCTTCCCCTGTGGCCAAGATACACCAACGCCTGTGGCGACAAAAAGGAACCGCGGAGCCGCGCACCGACTAAAAGGCCAGCAATATGGCCGATTCGACGCCAATACGCCCATTTCGGAAGCGTCGGCCATGGCTCGGGCAGGTTGGGCGCCTCAGACGCAACGGCCGCCGTCGACCTCGACGATATTGCCGGTAAGAAATTGAGCGTCATCGGAAGCCAGGAACAACGCCGTATTGGCCATGTCCTGAACCTCAGCGAGCCGGCCCAGTGGCACGGTGGAGATGAATTTTTCCCGCATGCCGGGGGAGGGGCCCAGGAAACTTGGCAGCAGCGGGGTGTCTGTCGCTACCGGTGCGATGGCGCAGACACGGATGCGATCGCCGCCAAGTTCGACGGCCAGCGCCTTGGTCAGCGTATGCACGGCTCCTTTGGTGGCGTTATACGCCGACAAGCCCGGCCGCGGCCGCAAGCCCGCGGTCGAGCCGATGTTGATGATCACACCACCGCCCTGTTTGCGGAAAACCGGCACCACGGCCTGGCAGCCGAAGAACACGCCTTTGACGTTGACCGCGAAGATGCGTTCGTACTCGTCTTCGGTGATGTCAAGCATCGGCTTGTTGACGTGGGTGGTGCCGGCATTGTTGACCAGGATATCGAGGTGGCCGAACGCCGACAGCGTGTCGGCGACCGCAGCCTCGAATTCGGCCTTCTTGGCCACGTCGCAGCGCAGCGCGATGGCGTTATTGCCGATGGTGCGCGCGGCTGATTTGACCGCGTCGAAATCGATGTCGGCAAGCGCAACGCGCGCGCCCTCGCGGGCGTAGGTCTCGGCGATACCTTGACCGATGCCGGAGCCGGCCCCGGTTATCAGCGCGACTTTGTTGTCGAGGCGCATGAGTTTTCCTTCCCCGTGCGCCTTTATGGATCGGATTTTACCGCCGCCGGCGCCGGCCTGCGCACCGGCGGAAGCTTATCACGACCGCTGCAGGTCGGCGTCGGCGCGGACGAGGATCTCGACCAGCTTGGCTTCGGCCTCGTCGTCGTTTTCCAGCCTCTTGCCCAGCGTTGCGCGCAGATGATCGAGCGCGGCTTCGACGAGTGGCGGCAACTCGCGGCGGTCCTCGCGCTCGCTGCGGGCGGCACGGCGCCAGCGGTTGACGCGCTCGCCGAGCGCGGACAGCCGGTCGAGCACGACGTTGACCAGATCGCGATTACTCTCGAGGTAGGCGCGGCCTTCCTCGGTGATGGCGTAAAGCTTTTTCGAGCCTTCGGTCGAAGCCGTCACGTAACCCGCTTCCTCCAGGTAGGTGAGGGTCGGATAAACGATGCCGGGGCTCGGCGAGTACCAGTCCGAGGTTTTCTCCTCGAGTAGCTTGATGATCTCGTAGCCGTGGCGGGGCGCCTCGGCGATAAGCGCCAGTGCGACCAGCCGCAGGTCGCCCTGCGCCAGCATGCGCCGTGCGCGCATCAAATCCTCGCCTCCCTCGCCAAAGCGGCCGCTGTGGCGCCCGCCAAAGCCGCCACCGAACCGCCAGTGGCGCCGGCGTCCTGCCGCCCATTTTCCTTCTTGGGAATGACAATGTCCGTGTCCGTGCATTTTGAAACTCCTTGATTTTCGGACTAAAGATATATCTCCAGATACATCCATATGAGTTATGTTTCAAGATATATCTTTCGAAGAATTTGACTTGGTAACATGCCAGCGTATATTCGTATACGAATAAACGGCACAGGATAAAGATGGCCTCGCGCGCTCACCCCTCAAATCCACTGGCGTTGGCGGTGCTCGCTCTGTTGTTCGAGCGGCCGATGCATCCCTACGAGATGGGCGTGCTCCTCAAGCAGCGGCACAAGGAGGACAGCATCAAGCTGCGCTACGGCTCGCTCTACACGGTGATCGAACTGCTGCTGAAACGGGGAATGATCGCGGCGAAAGAGACCGAGCGCGAAGGCCGCCGGCCCGAGCGAACCGTCTATCAGATCACGCCGGCCGGGACCGAGGAACTGCACGATTGGATGGCCGATCTGGTCGGCGTACCGGTGAAGGAATATCCGCAATTCGAAGCGGCGCTCTGTCTGTTGCCCATTTTGCCGCCGGACGAAGCGCTCGGATTGTTGCATCAGCGCCAAAAGCTTCTCGAACAGGATATCGCCAGGCTGACCGGGCAGATCGCCGGCATCAGCACGCAGAATTTTCCGCCGTTATTTCTCGTCGAAACGGAATACCGCCTGGCGCTCATGAAAGCCGAGCAGGCGTTTGTCGCCGATCTGATTGGCCGCATTGAGAGCGGCTGGGGTCCGCTCGACCTGTGGCGCGGCATTCACGAAGACCGTGAGGCAACGATGGCGAAAATGTATCGCGAATTTGGAGGTGCGCCGATGTCCTCCGATTAGCCAAAAAACCGAACCCCGACGATGCTGGAACATCGCCGGGGCCGGTAACCCAAGACCGAACGCGCGGAGCGCGCTGACTCAGGCACGCACACTCAAGCTACCAGCCAACGCTCCGCGAGAACAGCCGCGTCGCCCACGCGACCGGACAAACCCGCTTCTTTGTACGGAGCAAATTGATGCTGAAAGCAACGAACGAGGCCGCCACGCCGTCCAAAGGCTACAAAGGCATGGGCATGGAAGGCTTCATCGCCACCTGGTACGCCCGCCAGACCGCCAAGGACATCGACGAATTCACAAGCACGGCACGAAGGCTCGCGCCGCAGATTCCGGCAGACGCACGCATGCTGGAGATCGCGCCCGGCCCCGGCTACCTCGCGATTGAACTGGCGCGGCTGACCGGTTGCCGCATGATCGGCCTCGATATCAGCCGCAGGTTCGTTGAGATCGCCACCCAGAACGCCGAGAAGGCCGGCGTCAACGTCTGTTTCGACCTGGGCGACGCCGCCGAGCTGCCGTATCCCGGTGATGTGTTCGACTTCATCGTGTGCCGCGCGGCGTTCAAGAATTTCTCGCGCCCGCTCGCGGCGCTCGACGAGATGTACCGCGTGCTCAAGCCCGGCGGCAACGCGCTGATCATCGATCTGCGCAAGGATTTTTCGCCGCACGAGATAGACGATTACGTCAAGGGCAAGGGCGCGATCAACGCGGTGCTGATCAAGCTCACCTTCCATACGATGCTGAAGAAACGCGCCTACACCCAGGAGGGGATCAGACAGTTGGTGTCGCAGTCGCAATTCCGGAACGGCGATCTGCAATTGGGAATGATGGGTTTTGAATTGTGGCTGCGGAAGCCGGATTTGAACGGAGGCGCCCGATGACCGCGTTTCCAAGCAGCAAATCGATCGTCGCCGCCGCGGCCGCGCCGCTGCACGTCGTTGTCATCGGTGGCGGTATTGGCGGCCTGACCCTGGCGCATGGACTGAAGAAATCCGGCGTCAGCGTCGCCGTTTACGAACGCGACCGCACGCGGACCGACCGCGTGCAGGGCTATCGCGTCCACATCAATCCGGCCGGCAGCCTGGCGCTGCACGAATGCCTGCCGCCGGATCTGTTCGAAGCGTTCGTGCGCACCTGCGGCAAGCGGTCCGGCGGCATCCGTTTTCTGACCGAGCAGATGAAAGTACTGCTGTCGCTCGATCTGGATGACGCCGCTGCGGTATTGCGCGAGGAGGGCATTGCCCAGCATCGCTCGGTCAGCCGCATCACGCTGCGGCAAGTGCTGCTGTCGGGGCTCGATGACGTCGTGCAGTTCGGCAAGACCTTCACGCATTACGAAGAGTCGTTGTCCGGCCGTATCGTCGCGCATTTCGATGACGGCACCACCGCGGAGTGTGACGTGCTGGTCGCGGCCGACGGCGGCGGCTCGCGCGTGCGCCGCCAGTTCCTGCCGGGCGCGCAACGCGTCGACACCGGCGTGGTGGGAATTGCCGGCAAGGTGTTTCTCGACGACACGAGCCGCCGGCGCCTTGCTCCCGAACTGCTCCAGGGCCTGAACCTCGTCTCCGCTAGAGGCGGGCTCGCGCTGTTCGTGGCGCTCCAGGAATTGGATGGCGACCGGGTTGGCGCCATCGGCGGCAACGATGACTCTGCCGACTCAGGCGCGCATTTCGATAACACCAAAAGCTACGTCATGTGGGCGCTCGGCGCGCAACGTGCGATTCTCGGCCTTAATGGAGACGTCGATACGTTCGATGGCGCTTCGCTTCGCGCGATCGCACTGAGGGCCATGGATGGCTGGGACGAGCAATTCAAGGCGCTGGCGCGGCTTGCGCATGCCGACACCATCAATGCCATTGTGCTCCGCTCGTCGGTGCCGGTCGCGCCATGGCCGACACGGCGCATCACGCTCCTCGGCGACGCCATCCACGCGATGACGCCTTATCGCGGCATCGGCGCCAACGTGGCGCTCAAGGACGCGGTGCGGCTCTGTCGGGCGCTGACGGCGGCGGATCGCGGCGAGCGCCCGCTGATCGAGTCGATCCATGGCTACGAAACCGAGATGCTCGACTACGGCTTCCGCGCCGTCCAGGACTCGCTACGCGCCATGGAGCAGGCGATTCCGAAAGGCAATACGCGCTTATTCGCCGGGCGGATGTTTTTCCGCGTCGTCGACCGCGTGCCGCTGCTCAAACGCTGGATGTTTCGCGGCACGGGTGACGAATAATGTGCTGCCCCCGCGGCCGGTGACTGTCGCCTCGACGGCCGCGGGGCGCTCGATTAGATTAGCGCGATGTTCGAGACATTCTTTGCCGAGCTGCGCGCGGCCGGGGTTCCGGTGACGCTGCGCGAATATTTGACGCTAATGGAGGCGATGGAAAGGGATTTGGCCGACCGCCGGGTCGAGTCCTTCTACTATTTGTCGCGTGCGACTCTGGTGAAGGACGAGCGCAATCTCGACAAGTTCGACCGGGTATTCGGCCACGTGTTCAAGGGCCTCGATCTGATCGAGCAGGTGCTCACCGCTGAAATTCCGATCGAGTGGCTCAGGAAGCTCACCGAAAAATTTCTCACCGAGGAAGAAAAGAAGCAGATCGAGGCGATGGGTGGTCTCGACACGCTTCTCGAAACGCTGCGCCAGCGTTTGGCCGAGCAGAAAAAGCGCCATCAGGGCGGTAACAAATGGATCGGCACCGGTGGCACGTCGCCATTCGGCGCCTACGGCTATAACCCCGAAGGCATCCGCATCGGGCAGGACAAGAACCGCAATTTCCGCGCCGTGAAGGTGTGGGACAAGCGCGAGTTCAAGGATCTTGACGGCGATGTCGAGCTCGGTACCCGTAACATCAAAGTCGCGCTGCGCCGCCTGCGCAAATTCGCCCGCACCGGCGCGCCCGACGAGCTCGATCTCGACGGCACCATCAAGGGCACCGCGCACAAGGGTTACCTCGATATCCTGATGCGGCCGGAACGGCACAACACCATCAAGGTGCTGTTGTTCTTCGACATCGGCGGCTCGATGGACTGGCACATCAAGGCGACGGAAGAGTTGTTCTCCGCCGCCAAGAGCGAATTCAAGCACATGGTGCATCTCTACTTCCACAATTGCCTGTACGAGCGGGTGTGGAAGGAAAATCGCCGCCGTTTTCAGGAGACGACGCCGACCTGGGACGTGCTGCACACCTATCCGCACGACTACAAGGTGATCTTCGTCGGCGACGCGTCGATGTCGCCCTACGAGATCGTCGCGCCGGGCGGCTCGGTCGAGCATTACAATGACGAGCCGGGCAGTGTGTGGATGGAGCGCGTGGCGCGCACCTATCCGTCGGCCGTGTGGCTCAATCCCGTCGCCGAGCACGAATGGGACATGACCGCCTCGATCCGCCTGATGCGCCAGATCATGGGCAACCGGATGTATCCGCTGACGCTGGAGGGGCTGGATGGCGCGATGCGGGAACTCGGTCGGTAAGTGGACGTACTTCCGAATCGCGCCGAAAGCCCTATATTGGGCCAATCGTTAACAACCGAAAGGAGGTGATCCAGTGTCTCATTGTCTATCGCCGCGGTCGCCGGCATTCGTGAACTGGATCTTGGCCTCTACCGAGGTCCACGCCTAGGTGGCTTAATCTGCCATCGGGCTCACGGCGTAAGGCAGACCATCGCCTGCGCAACCGGGCCACGGCCTGACAATGGAAGGGTCGTCCGCGAGGACGGCCCTTCTTTGTTTTTGCGACGTCGCGCTACGCCGCGTTGGCTCTCGGCTTGATGCCCTTGAGCTTCTCCCCGATCTGACGCCGCCGCGCCATGAGATCGTGATCGGACTGCAATTGCAGGAAAAAACCATCGCTCAGGCCGAAATAGCGAGCGAGCCGCAGATCGGTATCGGCGGTGATGGCGCGTTTGCCGAGGACGATCTCGTTAATTCGCCGCGGCGGCACGCCGATAGCGCGGGCGAGCGCAGTTTGCGACAACGCCATCGGCTTGAGGAACGCTTCCTGGAGGATATCTGCGGGATGCGGGTTAGGCAGTAGCTCAACCGTGGTAGTCGACGATCTCGACATCGTCTGCGCCTCCTTCAGTCCAGCGGAAGCAGATGCGCCACTGGTCGTTGATACGGATGCCTATATGGGGGTCAACTGCCGCTGATCGTGCTCCCGAAAGCGTCATTTGCCTGCCTTTTGGCTCCAATTCATGGTGCGCGGCCTGCGCCTTCCGCATGACGAGCGTTCGCGCACGAAATAACAGGAGGCTCCCCATGCGCGCCGAAAAGTTCGACTTCCCGAGCGCCCAGGGCCACACGCTCGCCGCGCTGCTTGACCGCCCGGACGGGCCGGTGCGCGCGGTGGCGCTGTTCGCCCATTGCTTCACCTGCGGCAAGGACAACAAGGCGGCGCGGCGCATCGCCGAAGGCCTGAAGCTTGCCGGCATCGCGGTGCTGCGTTTCGATTTCACCGGGCTCGGCGCCAGCGAGGGCGAGTTCGCCAATACCACGTTCTCGTCGAACATCGACGATCTGGTCGCCGCCGCCGATCATTTGCGCCGGAAGCTCGCGGCGCCCGCGATCCTGATTGGCCACAGCCTTGGCGGTGCCGCGGTGCTCGCCGCCGCGCATCGTATCGCCGACGCGCGCGCGGTCGTGACGATCAATGCGCCGGCCGACCCGGCGCACGTTACCGGGCTCCTGAAAGACCGGGTCGCCACCATCGCGCTCGAGGCTGAGGCCGAAGTCACCCTCGGTGGGCGGCAATTCCGTGTGCGCCGCGCGTTCCTCGACGACATCGCCGAGCAGATGCTCACGTTGCGGATTGCCAACTTGCACAAGGCGTTGCTGGTGTTTCATTCGCCGACCGACGACACCGTCGGCATCGACAATGCGAGCCATATCTTTCTCGCGGCCAAGCATCCGAAAAGCTTCATCTCGCTGTCCGGCGCCGACCATCTCATCAGCCGCCCAAGCGATGCCGCCTATGTGGCGGGCGTGATTGCCGCCTGGGCCGAGCGCTATCTCGACATGGCGGCCGACGCGCAGCCGGGCGACGACACGGCGGATGGCACGGTGTTGGTGCGCGAGACGCGGCGCGGCAAATTCCAGCAGGAAGTCATCGTCGGCCCGCATCGCCTGCTCGCCGACGAACCGGTGTCGTCGGGCGGCATGGATTCAGGTCCCGGTCCCTATGACTATTTGCTCGCCGGCCTTGGCGCCTGCACGTCGATGACGCTGCGGCTTTATGCCGATCGCAAGCAACTGCCGCTGCGGCAAACTTCGGTGCGACTGCGCCACAACAAGATTCACGCCGCAGATTGTGCCGACTGCGAAACCAAGGAGGGCATGGTCGATCACATCGAGCGCGTCATCATGCTCGACGGCGACCTCGATGCCGAGCAGCGCGCCCGCCTGATGGAGATAGCGGACAAGTGTCCGGTTCACCGCACCCTTGAGTCAGAGATCGATATCCGCACGGTCGAGGACCGCGGCTGATCATTCCAGATATTTCGACTTGCCGGTCTTGATGAGCTCGTAGAGCGAACGGATGTCGTGCTCGCGCACGCGGTAATTCCGGTAGTCCTTGTATTGCGGGAATAACAGCGTCTTGGCGGCCTCGTCTTCGCTCAGTCCCTTGGCGACCGCGTCCTTCACGCCGGCATACTCGTCGGTGAGGAATTTAGCCATTTCACCAACGTCGGCAGGAGTCGCCACGTCGCCATGCGCGGGCAGCACCTTGTCGATGCCGGGCATGGCCGCAACCCTGGTCAGCAACGCGATCCAGCTGTCCACCGAGGGGGTGAATGCCGTATTGGCCCAACTGCGCTTGGCAAAAGCGCCGGGCGTATAGATAGCGCGGTCCTGCGGAAACAGCACGAAAGTGTCGCCTGGATTCTGGCCCGGGCCGAGATAGAAAACGCGAACCTCCTTGCCGCCGAGCCGGATCGTGATTTCGCTGTCGAAGGTGAGATCGGGCAGCACCAGCCTGACCTCTTTCGGATCGTAGTGCCGGCTTTCGAAAAATTTGCCGCGCCTGGCGATTTCCTTGGTGTAGGTCTTGGCCATCAGGGCCGCGGTTTCGCGCTGTGCGACGATGGTGGCGCCCACGGCCTTGAAGGCCGGATTGCCGAGATAATGATCGCCATGAAAATGGGTATTGATCACCCATTTGATCGGTTTGTTTGTGATCTTTCGGATGCGGTCGATGAGATCCTGGCCGTCGCGGGGATGTTGGCGCGTGTCGACCACCAGCACGCCGTCGTCGGTCACAAGGAAACCGGCATTGGACGAGTCGTAATCAAACAGAAAATAGAGATCGGGCGCGACCTGTTCCTGGATGACCGGCCGCGGATTTTTTGGATTGATCATCTGTTGCGCCGGTGCCGGCGCGGTCGAACAGATTGCGCCAAAGGCGGCAAGCGTGGTGATCGCGGCCAAACGCAGCAACGGAATGATTCCCGCCTTGATGGGAGTTTTGATCACTGCCTTCCCCCGGTTGCTCATCGGCGCCGATATTGCAGGAATTTAAACGATGGCGCAAAGAAAGGCGCACGGAGGACAACGCCGTATGGAAGACCTCACCGGCAAGGCCGCGCTGATCACCGGCGCAAGCCGCGGCATCGGCCGCGGCATCGCGTTGGAGCTGGCATCGGCCGGCTGCGACGTGATGCTGACCGCGCGCGACGCCAAGGCGCTTGAGGGCGTCGCCAGCGAGGTTCGTGCGCTCGGCCGCAAGGCTGCCATCCACGCCGCAGACCTCACGACGCGTGCCGAGCCGGCCGGGCTGATCGCCGCGCTGAGACGCGAATTCGGCCGCCTCGACATTCTGGTCAACAATGCCGGCGGCGCGCGCCGTGGCGATTTTTTCACCCAGCCTGAAGCGGACTGGCGTGACGGCTTTGAGCTGAAATTCTTCGCCCATGTGTGGCTGTGCCGACGCGCCTGGCCGCTGTTGAAGGCGGCGCAGGGCTCCGTTGTCTTCATCGAGGGCATCGGCGCCCGCGCACCGGTCGGCGATTATATGGTCGGCGCCTGCGTCATCGGCGCGGGCCTTGCCTTCATGAAGGCGCTTGCGGACTTGGGCAAGCACGACGGCGTACAGGTCAATGCCGTCAATCCCGGCTCGGTGACGACCGACCGCTTCCGGCATCGCCTCGATATCATCATGAAGAAAACCGGGCTCGACGAGGCCGCGGCGATCGAGCGTCATCGGCGGGAGCTCGACATTACCCGCTTCGGCACGCCGGAAGATATTGCGGCGCTGGTGCACTTCGTGGTGTCGCCGCGCGGGCGGCTCCTTCATGGTGCGTCGCTCGATATCGACGGCGGTCAGGGCGTCCCATTGCGCATGTCGAATTACGACTAACCTCCCGGAGGCCTCGGTGAATCAAACCATGCGCGCGGCGCGTCACGTCCCAGTGCTGATCGTCGGCGGCGGACCGGTCGGGCTCGCGCTTGCCGCTGAACTCGGCTGGCGCGGCGTCGCTTGCGAATTGGTCGAGCAGGGCGATGGCAAAATCTCGACGCCGAAGATGAACGAGGTCAACACCCGCACCATGGAATTCTGCCGGCGCTGGGGCATTGCAGAGGCGGTGCGCAATTGCCCATTCCCCGGTGACTATCCGCTCGACATCGTCTTCGTCACGAGCTTGAGTGGCCACGAACTGGCGCGCATGCGAAGGCCGCCGCGTGGCGCTCGTCCGTCCGGCAAGGACAGTCCCGAACAGCACCAGGTCTGCTCGCAGATTTGGTTCGACCCCATCCTGCAAACGTTCGCGCGGGCGCAACCGGGGGTGACGCTGCGCTATCGCACCCGGCTCGAGGTCTTCGAGCAGAGTAACCGTGGTGTGACGGCCGAATTGCATGACCTCGAAACCGGACAGCACGAAACGGTGCACGCGAATTACCTCGTCGGCTGCGACGGCGCCAACAGCGCGGTCCGCGACGCGCTTGGCATTTCGCTGCAAGGGCAGGGCACGCTGGGTCATCCGGTGCATCTTTATTTCCGGGCGCCCGACCTGTTGGCGCGGTGCGGTCGCGAGCCGGGCACGTTCTTTCTCGCCATCGATCGGCATGGGCTCTGGGCCAACATTCGCGTCATCGATCCGGCGAACGGGTTGTGGCGGCTGATGGTGCTCGACACCGATGGCAGGCAGACACCGGACAGCATCGACCGCACCGCCTTGCTGCAACGGGCAGCGGGCCGGCCGATGGACGTGGAGTGGAAGGGCCTGAGCATCTGGACGCGCAAGAGTGTGGTCGCCGAGCGCTATGCCAAGGGCCGCGTCTTTCTCGCCGGAGACACGGTGCACCAACTGTCGCCAACCGGTGCGCTCGGCATGAATACCGGCATCGGCGATGCGGTCGATCTCGGCTGGAAGCTCGCCGCGGTGCTGCAGGGCTGGGGCGGCGACAATCTGCTGGCGTCCTACGACAGCGAGCGGCGGCCGATCGGCTTGCGCAATGTCCGCATGGCGACCGAGTTTCATCTGGCGCATGGCGCGTTCACCGGCGATATGGCGGCGATCGAGGATGCCTCCGAAGCGGGCGAAGCACTGCGCCGGCGGATCGGCGACGGCCTCACCAAGAATGTCGGCCGCATGTTTCGTACCGCGGGGCTCCAGCTCGGCTATCGCTACGAGGCGTCGCCGATCTGCATCGCCGATGATGCGCCGCCGCCCGACGATCCCGAAAGCTTCACGCCATCGGCGCACGCAGGCTGCCGCGCGCCCCACGTCTGGATGCGTGACGGCCGCTCAATCCTTGATTTGTTCGGCCGTGGCTTTGTGCTGCTGAAATTCGGCGAGGCGCAGACAGCCGCGTTGGAAAAGGCGGCGGCAATGTGTGGCGTGCCGCTGACGATTGCCGGGTTGGACGAGCCTGAGGCTGCGGCGCTGTACGAACGGCGCTTTGCGCTGGTCCGGCCCGACGGCCATGTGGCATGGCGTGGCGACGTGCTACCCGCAGACGCGGGAGCGCTGTTGGACCGCGTCCGCGGCGCTACTTGATCCGCTCTCGCACCATCGCGATCAGTTCCGGAATTGCCGCATCGTTTCCCGGCGCCATGATATGCGCGCCGGCAATGCCGGGTATGGTGGCCAGCTCGGCGATGAGATCGGCGCACAGCCGCACGCCCTCGCGTTCCGGCTCCGCGGCGTCTTCCATGCGCTTGATGATCGCGTCGGAAATGATGGTGCCGAAGAGGTGGCTCTTCATCCAGGCCGCCGACTTGGCAGAACGCAACGGCGTCACTCCGATCAGGATCGCGAGCTTCTGGGTCAGCCCGGCCTGTTGGAGCGCGCCGGCATAGCGGCGCACGATCGCCGCATCCATGCAGAATTGCGTCTGCGCGAACTGTGCGCCGGACTTGACCTTGGCGGCGAGCGCCTTCGGCTCCCAGCCCGCCGGCGGGTCGATCGGCATGTCGGCCGCGCCAATGAAAAAGCTGGCCTTGCCGCCGACCTTGCGCCCGGTGGGCAGCGTACCGTCGTCGCGCATGTGGCGTGCGGTCTCGATCAGGGCGTTGGAATTGACGTCGAACACCGGCTTGGTGTCGGGCTGGTCGCCGGACTTGGGATCGTCGCCGGTGAGCAGCAGCAGATTGTGGATGCCGAGAGCCGCGGCACCCATCAGGTCGCCCTGGAGCGCGAGACGGTTGCGGTCGCGGCAGGTGAGCTGCAGGATCGGCTCGATCCCCATGTCGTGCAGGATCGTGGCGGCGGCTAGCGCGCTCATGCTGGCGCGCGCGCCGGCGCCGTCGGTGACGTTGACCGCATCGGCGACGCCCACAAGCCTTTCGGCCTTGCGGCGCAGGTCGCCGGCATCGCATGACGCAGGTGGCGCGATTTCGGCGGTGATGGCGAAACGGCCGGCCCGCAGCCGTTCCTCAAAAGTCCTGGGGCCCGGAGTGGTGTCGTTCATGGTGAATCTCGGCGGGCACGACAAGGCCGAGCCCGTGGGCCGGCGCCGCGCTGGTTGGCGGGTCTGCAGCGCTTATATGGTTTACCGCGGGCCTGCAATGAACGCCTTCCAGACCGGCTTTCTGGACAGGCAAGCGCTGTGCCTTTAGAGAGCTAGCCAAGATGAGCGGCGTCAACGACATCAGGTCACATTTTCTGAGCTATTTCGCGCGCGAGGGCCACGAAATCGTGCCCTCGTCGCCGCTCGTGCCGCGCAATGACCCGACCCTGATGTTCACTAATGCGGGCATGGTGCAGTTCAAGAACGTCTTCACCGGCCTCGAAAAGCGCCCCTATGTGCGGGCCACCACGGCGCAGAAATGCGTGCGCGCCGGCGGCAAGCACAACGACCTCGACAATGTCGGCTATACCGCGCGGCACCACACCTTCTTCGAGATGCTCGGCAATTTCTCGTTCGGCGACTATTTCAAAGAGCGCGCCATCGAGCTTGCCTGGAATCTGGTGACGAAAGAGTTTGGCGTATCGGCGGAGCGGCTGACCGCCACCGTCTATATCGACGACGACGAGGCCTTCGGGCTGTGGAAGAAGATTTCCGGCCTGCCGGAGCGGCGGATTTTGCGCATCGCCGGCTCGGACAATTTCTGGGCGATGGGCGACACCGGGCCGTGCGGCCCGTGCTCGGAAATTTTCTACGATCACGGCGAGCAGGTCTGGGGCGGGCCGCCCGGAACGCCGGAAGCCGACGGCGACCGCTTCACCGAAATCTGGAATCTGGTGTTCATGCAGTACGAGCAGCTTGCCGGCGGCAAGCGCCTCGATTTGCCACGGCCCTCGATCGATACCGGCATGGGGCTTGAGCGCATGGCGGCGGTGCTGCAGGGCACCTATGACAACTATAAAATCGATCTGTTCGCCGCATTAATCGAAGCCGTCGCCGATCTCACCGGCGTCGATCCGGAGGGCGAGCGCAAGGCCTCGCACCGCGTCATCGCCGACCATTTACGCGCGAGCGCCTTTCTCATTGCGGACGGCGTGCTGCCGTCGAATGAAGGCCGCGGCTATGTGCTCCGCCGCATCATGCGGCGCGGCATGCGCCACGCGGAATTGCTCGGCGCCAAAGAGCCGCTGATGTGGAAGCTCGTGCCGCTTCTGATGCGCGAGATGGGGCAGGCCTACCCGGAACTGCACCGCGCCGAGGCGCTGATTACCGAGACGCTCAAGCTTGAGGAGACGCGCTTCCGGCGCACGCTGGAGCGCGGTCTTGCGATCCTCGACGATGCCTCGAAGTTGCTCAAGCAGGGCGACATGTTCGATGGTGTCACCGCGTTCACGCTCTACGACACGTATGGCTTTCCACTCGATCTCACGCAGGACGCGTTGCGGCCGCGCGGCATCGGCGTCGATATCGCATCGTTCACCGATGCCATGGAGCAGCAGCGCACGAAGGCGCGCGCGTCATGGGCCGGCTCGGGCGAGGCGGCTGACGCAGCGGTCTGGTTTGCGCTGCGCGAAAAGGTCGGCGGCACCGAATTCCTCGGCTACGAAACCGAGCGCGCCGAGGGCGTGGTCACGGCGCTGGTGCGTGACGGCAGGGAAGTCGCCGCGCTGCAAAAGGGCGAGACCGGCACGGTCGTCCTCAACCAGACGCCGTTCTATGGCGAATCCGGCGGCCAGGTCGGCGATACCGGCGTCATGACCGGCGACGGCATGCGTTTCCGCGTCACCGACACGCAGAAGCAGGCCGGCGACGTGTTTGCGCATACCGGCACTGTGGAAGAGGGCACGTTGAAGCCCGGCGCGGCGCTCGCGCTCGAGGTCGAGCGTGCCCGCCGTGGCGCGATCCGCAAGAACCATTCAGCCACGCACCTGCTGCACGAGGCGCTGCGTCAGGTGCTCGGCGACCACGTCGCGCAAAAGGGCTCGCTGGTCGCGCCCGACCGGCTGCGTTTCGATTTCTCGCATCCGAAGCCGATGTCGAGCGAGGAAGTTGCGCGCGTCGAGGATATCGCCAACGATCTCGTGCTGCAGAATTCGCCGGTGACCACCCGCGTGATGGCGCTCGACGACGCGCGGCAGTCCGGCGCGCGCGCGCTGTTCGGCGAGAAATATGGCGACGAGGTGCGTGTCGTCGCCATGGGTGATGGCAGCGGCAATACCATGGGCTGGTCGGTGGAGCTGTGCGGCGGCACGCATGTCGCTCGCACCGGGGACATCGGCCTGATTTCCGTCGTGGGCGAGTCAGGTGTGGCGTCCGGGGTCCGGCGCATCGAGGCGCTGACGGCGAAAGCCGCGCGCGACAATGCCAACAATCTTACGCGGCTTGCTAAAGCGGCCGCATCGGAATTGCGTGTGCCGGTCGAAGAGGTGCCGAACCGGGTCACAGCCTTGCTTGACGAGCGCAAGCGGCTGGAGCGCGAGCTGTCAGAAGCGAAGAAGAAACTCGCCATGGGTGGCGGCGCTGCCGCCGCGGGTGACGGCGCCGACGGCGTGCGCACCGTCGGTGACGTGAAACTGATGGCGCGCGCGGTCGACGGCATTGAACTGAAAGACCTGCGCAGCCTCGCCGACGAGGGCAAGAAGAAGGTCGGCTCCGGCGTAGTCGCTATTGTCGGCGTGACCGGTGATGGCAAAGCCGGCATCGTCGTCGGCGTCACCGACGATCTTGTTGCGCGCTTCAACGCTGTCGAGTTGGTCCGCAAGGGCGCCGAGGCTTTGGGCGGCAAGGGCGGCGGCGGCCGGCCCGATATGGCGCAGGCCGGCGGGCCGGATGGTTCGAAGGCTGATGCCGCTCTCAAAGCGATCGAAGCAGCGCTTGGCGCCTGAACTGTTCGCCGCTCAGATTTCAACGATCATGCCGTCCTCGGCCGTCTCGAACGGAAGTTCGCCGCGGCGCGCCAGCATGTCCGTGCTCATGTGCGTGAGAATAAGCCGCTTTGGCCGGATCTGCCCAAGCCGGCGTTCGAGCGCCGAGAGCACCATGTGCGTCTTGACCGACTTGTCGCGCATGTAGGCCTCACAGATGAACAGATCGGCCTGATGCCCGATCTCGATCAGCGCATCGGTCCACTCGGTGTCGCCGGAAAAGCCGATGATCTTGTTTTCCGCCTCGAAGCGGAAGCCGAGACATGGCCCGGCGCGATCGTCGTGGACGACGTGGTAGGGCGTCACCTTGATAGCGCCGACCTGGCTGCGCCGGCCGATCTCGAGTTCGCGCAGCGTCAGCGGGAAGCGCATCTGCAGTTCGTTCGCGCCCGGGAAAGCCAGTTCCACCAATTGGGGAAGGCGCGTCTTCAGTCCCGGCGGTCCGGCGATGACAAGCGGCCGCTCGCGCTTGCGCACGTAATTGGCTTCAAGCAGGAAAAACGGCAGTCCACCGATATGATCGGCGTGAAAGTGTGTAATGAAGATGATGTCGATTTCGTTGCGGTCGATCGCGAGCCTGTTGAGCGCTACGAGTGACGATGCCCCACAATCAATGAGGGCGTTGATCCCGTTGCCGACGAGGTGGAAACAGGTGTTGAATTGTCCGCCCGATCCAAACGCATCGCCGCAACCGACGAACTGAAGGTGCATGGATTCCCCTCGCGGCGCCGCGATTGGCCGGGACCGATCTTCTAGGGGAAGGGAAGGAAAGGACAAGAGCGGGAATTTGATGGTCGTCGGAGATACCGTAAATGCCCGCACCTGCCCGCGGTCCGTCCGGCCGAAGGACCCGTAAGTAGCTGGCTTAACACCATTATTTTACCTTTGCGGGATTCACTGGGAGGTGTAGGTTCAAACCACGCGCGGAACTCGGCGGCTTGGCAAGGGCGGGCGCGCCATGATCGCACCACAAAATGGCGCATGTTTCGCTGGCAGTAGACGGGTAGGCGAGGCGAGGGGAGACTGTCGGGTGTTGCATGGTTCGAAGCAATCGGGCGCGTTCGCGGCGCTGATGCTTGCTGTTGCGCTCTCGGGCTGCGCCAATCCCGATGTTTTCGACTCCAATGAGCGCTGGTTTTCGCGATCGTTCGATCTCACCGGCCGTAACGGCGGTTACACGTTCTCGGAACTCAAGGACACGAGCGAGCGGAACCGGTCCGTCGACGCCAACGACCTGGTGAGTCCGAACGGCGCCTGTCCGCCATCGCCGGCATCCGCCGCACCGGCGGCACCTGCCGCCGCCGGTCCGGGCGTGATGCCGAATGGTTCTCCCACCGAGACCGTCGCGCCGTCATTGCTGGGGGCGCCGGTCGCGCTCGGCATGACGGAATGTCAGGTGGTCGATCGCGCGGGCGCGCCGACATCGGTTCAGATCGGCAGCAATCCAAACGGTGACCGCACCGCTCTGGTGACATACGACAGCGGTCCGCGGCCCGGCATCTATCATTTCGAACGCGGCCGTCTGATGGATATGGACCGTGTCGCGGTCGCCGCGCCCGAACCGAAGGCGTTGAAGAAAAGGCCGCGGGTGGTGAAAAGGAAGCCCGCCGTCAGCAGCGCCGCGGCGCCGGAACGCGTCTCCACGCAGTAATCGCCAAGCACCTCACCGTATTTGTCGCGCGGGTAACGCTCGCGCGGCTCGATTAACGCTTGTGCGGATTCAAAGTCAGGGCGGCGTTTCAGCATTTGTGAAACGCCGCCCCGATGTTCTAACCGAAGCGTCCGATGAGGGATGCCTGTCTTCGCTGACCTATGCAGCCTTTGCGTAGGCGACGTCGTAGCGGTCAGCGTTCATTACCTTATTCCACGCCGCCGCGAAGTCTTTCACGAATTTCTCCTTCGAATCGGCACACGCATAAACTTCCGCAAAGGCGCGGAGCTGCGAGTGCGAGCCGAAGATCAGGTCGACGCGGGTTGCCGTCCACTTGGCCGCCTTGGTCTTGCGGTCGCGGCCTTCGTACGTGCCTTCACCGGAAGGCTGCCACTCCGTAGCCATGTCGAGCAGGTTGACGAAGAAGTCGTTCGTCAGCTTCTCGGGCTGCTTGGTGAAGACGCCGTGCTTGGAGCCGCCGGCATTGGCGCCGAGCACGCGGAGTCCGCCGACCAGAGCCGTCATTTCCGGGCCGGTGAGCCTCAGCAACTGCGCCTTGTCGATCATCGCCTCTTCGGGCGTCATAAGATTGCCGCTGCGATGGTAATTGCGGAAGCCGTCGGCGACCGGCTCGAGTGGCTTGAACAACTCGACATCGGTCTGATCCGCCGACGCGTCCATGCGGCCCGGCGTGAAGGAGACCTTAACATCCACTCCAGCGTCCTTCGCGGCCTTTTCCACCGCGGCGTTGCCGGCGAGAACGATCAAGTCGGCGAGCGATACCTTCTTGCCGCCCGCGTTGAACTCCTTCTGGATCGCTTCGAGCTTTTGCAGCACGGTCGCGAGCTGCTTGGGCTGGTTGATGTCCCAGTCCTTCTGCGGGGCGAGACGGATGCGTGCGCCGTTGGCCCCGCCACGCTTGTCGGAGCCGCGGAACGTCGACGCCGACGCCCAGGCGGTGGAGACAAGCTGGGATACCGACAGGCCTGAGGCGAGGATTTTCGCCTTCAGCGCGGTAGCGTCTTTCTCGTCGATCAGCGGATGATTCACCGCCGGGATTGGATCCTGCCAGATCAGCGTCTCTTTCGGTACCAGCGGGCCAAGATATCGCTGGATCGGACCCATGTCGCGATGGGTGAGCTTGAACCATGCACGTGCAAACGCGTCCGCGAACTGCTCCGGATGCTCATAGAACCGGCGCGAAATCTTCTCGTAGGCCGGATCCATCCGCAGCGACAGGTCAGTGGTCAGCATCGTCGGTATATGCTTCTTCGACTTGTCGTGAGCATCCGGAATGTTGGCTTCAGCGCCTTTCGCTTTCCACTGATAGGCGCCGGCCGGGCTCTTGGTCAGCTCCCATTCGTACTTGAACAGGTTGTCGAAGAAATGGTTGCTCCACTTCGTCGGCGTCTGCGTCCAGGTTACTTCCGGACCGCCGGTGATGGCGTCGCCGCCAAAGCCGGTGCCGTGTTTGCTCTTCCAGCCGAGGCCCTGATCTTCAATCGCCCCGCCTTCCGGTGCCACGCCGACCAGCGACGGATCGCCGGCGCCGTGCGTCTTGCCGAAGGAATGTCCGCCGGCGATCAGCGCCACGGTTTCCTCGTCGTTCATCGCCATGCGGAAGAAGGTCTCGCGGATATCCTTCGCTGCCGCGACCGGATCCGGCTTGCCGTTGGGGCCTTCCGGATTGACGTAGATCAGGCCCATCTGCACGGCGCCGAGCGGATTCTGCAGCTGGCGCTCGCCGCTGTAGCGCTCGTCACCCAGCCAGCTTCCCTCCGGGCCCCAGTAGAGCTCTTCGGGCTCCCAGACATCGGCGCGGCCGCCGGCGAATCCGAACGTCTTGAAGCCCATCGAATCCAACGCGACGTTGCCGGCGAGGACCATCAGGTCGGCCCAGGACAGCTTCCGGCCGTATTTCTGCTTGATCGGCCACAGCAGCCGACGCGCCTTGTCGAGATTGGCGTTATCCGGCCAGCTGTTGAGTGGGGCGAAGCGCTGCTGACCAGCGCCGGCGCCACCGCGGCCGTCAGCGATGCGATAGGTGCCCGCCGAGTGCCACGCCATGCGGATCATCAATCCACCGTAGTGGCCGAAATCGGCCGGCCACCAATCCTGCGAAATCGTCATCAGGCCGGTGAGATCCCTGATCACCGCGTTCAGGTCGAGCGACTTGAACTCCTTGGCGTAATCGAATTCCTTGCCCATCGGATCGGACAGGCTGGAGTTCCGGTGGAGGACGTCGATGTTGAGGGTATCAGGCCACCAGTCGCGGTTTGTATGCGCCTGGCCGAACGGGCACTTGCCCGCGCTCTCGGATTTTGCGTCCATGACTTTTCTCCAGCTGTGTTCTGGTTTTTTCAGGGTTCGGTATACAAGGATCGCCAATTCTTGGAAAGTGCGGCGGCCCGCCGCCCAGTCGCACCACCATTGATCGAACCGCAGGCGCTCGCTTGTCGTGAGCACCGACGAACGTTATAAGCCCGGCGCGGTCCCGCCTTACATTCCAGCTTCACGAAGGATGATTTGATGGCCATCGAGCGTACTTTTTCCATTATCAAGCCCGATGCCACGGCGCGCAATCTCACCGGCGCCATCAATGCGATGATCGAGAAAGCGGGCCTAAGGATCGTCGCGCAGCGGCGCGTGCGCATGACCCGCGAGCAGGCCCAGACGTTCTATGCAGTCCACCGCGAGCGCCCCTTCTTCGGCGAGCTGGTTGAGACCATGACGGCAGGACCGGTCGTGGTGCAGGTGCTTGAGGGTGACAATGCGATTGCGGACTACCGTGATCTGATGGGTGCCACCGACCCCGCCAAGGCCGCGGCCGGCACCATCCGCAAGCTCCACGCCAAGTCGATCGGCGAGAACTCTGTGCACGGCTCCGACGCCCCCGCTACCGCGGAAAAGGAAATCGCTCAGTTCTTTTCCGGCAACGACATCGTTGGTTGACGATCCGTCCAATCGGGTTCGAAATCCCGAGCGCGTGTGTCTGCGGAGCCGGCGCCGGGAGTTGGAATGTTCCAGTGGAACATCAGCGATTTCGGACAGGCGGCGTTCTGGGCCGCGATCCTTGAGATCGTGGCGGCAAATATTCTGCTGTCCGGCGACAACGCCGTTATCATCGCCATGGCCTGCCGGGCGTTGCCGCGGCCTCAGCGCGTTCGCGGGATCGCAATCGGGGCCGCTGCCGCGGTGCTGCTGCGCGTAGCCTTTACGGGCATCATCGCGCGCCTGCTCGAATTGCCTTATGTGAAGATCGTTGGTGGCTTGGCGCTGCTCTACATCGCGGCAAGATTGCTCGTTCCTGACGATGACGATGCCGACCCAGTCGTGGCAGGGCGACACCTGTGGCATGCGGTGCGCATTATTGTGGTCGCCGACATCGTCATGAGCTTCGATAACGTTCTGGCCATCGTGCAGATCGCCAGCGGGAATATGCTGTTGCTTGTATTCGGTCTTGGCCTCTCCGTTCCCCTCGTCATCGTCGGAGCGACTTTTCTCACCGCTGTACTTGATCGGTTCCCAATATTGGTTTGGGCCGGCTCTGCTTTGCTCGGGTGGGTTGGGGGACAAACCATTGTCGACGACAAGCAATTTGACGCGCTGATTGCCCTCGCTTCGCCGCACGAATGGCACGCTGCACTGATTGCCGGCTGCGCGGGTGCGGTATTGGTCATTGTAGTTGGTGGGCTGTGGCGCCGCGGACGGGTCGCAAGTTCCCCAGCGTCGCCGCGCAACGATCAGATTTGATGAAAGATTTTGTTGAACCGCGCCGACACTTCGCTCGCAGCGAACCGCATCAACATACAAATGATTTGCATTTCCACAGATGTGCGGAAGCCGATTGCAGGCTGATTGCAGCCATCCTTGCGCCGTATTCATCCGCTTTTCTGTCGTGACAATCGGATTTTGGCCATTCGGCCGGTGCTGTCTTGTCAACGATCGCTTCGGGCTCCCCCAAAATCTGTTTTGTGGCGCGGAACGCGACGGCCATTTGGCGTCGCGGCTCGTGTCTTCTTTGGCATACTGACTGACTAGGAGACAGACGATGCAGAAGGGCACCGTCAAATGGTTCAACCCGACCAAAGGCTATGGGTTCATCAAGCCGGCCAACGGCGACAAGGATGTGTTTGTCCACATTTCCGCTGTGGAACGTGCGGGGCTGCGATCGCTTAATGAAGGCCAGGCGATCGAATACGAACTGGTCACGAATCGCGGCAGGACATCGGCGGAAAATCTGAAAGTTGCGTGAGGCGATCCGGTCTCCCCGGATTTCGTAACCCCCGGATTAGCGTCTGGGGGTTTTGTTTTGCGTCCGCTGTCTGGCGGCAACGCACTTTTAGATAAGTTCAGCGCTCCGCGGCGGCGTCAAATTTTGCGCGGCCTTCCGCGACCATGCGCAACGCCTGCGGATAAATGCGGTGTTCCACGTCGAGCACGCGCTGGGCGAGGGTTTCTTCAGTGTCGCCGTCGCGCACGGCAACTGAGCCCTGCAACACGATTGGTCCGGAGTCCATTTCCGGCACAACGAAATGCACGGTCGCGCCGTGCTCCCGCACGCCGGCTTCGAGCGCGCGGCGATGGGTGTGCAAGCCCTTGAACTGCGGCAGCAGCGCCGGGTGAATATTCAGCATCCGCCCCCTCCAGCGGCGCACGAAGTCTGCAGTCAATAGCCGCATGAAGCCCGCGAGGCACACGAACTCGACCCGGTGCGCGTTGAGTTGTGCGTCGAGCGCTCTCTCGAAAGCTGCGCGGTCCTCCTTGAACGGCCGGTGATCGACGATCGAAGTCGCAATACCGGCGTGGCGCGCATAAGCGAGACCGGCGGCATCGGCATTGTTCGATATGACAACAACGATCGCGGCGGGGTAATCGGCCGCCTTGGCGGCTTCGATCAGCGCCTCCATGTTGGAGCCGCGGCCGGAAATCAGAACGGCGACGCGCAGTTTCTCAGCGCGCGGTTCGATCATTCCGTCACCGGGCAAGATCGAGCCGTCCGCGGAATTCGACTGTGCGATCGCCGTTTCCTTTGACGACCTCGCCGAGCCTCACGACGGTCTCACCGTTGCTGGCAAATTGCGCGAGTGCGGCATCGGCTTCGCGCGCATCCAGGATCGCGATCATGCCGATGCCGCAATTAAAGGTGCGCAGCATCTCATGTTCACCGACGTTGCCCGTCCCGGCGAGCCATTTGAACACCGGCAGCACCGGCACGTAATCGAGGTCGACGGCAACGGAAAATCCCGACGGCAGCACCCGCGGGATATTGTCGACGAAGCCGCCGCCAGTGATATGGGCGAGCGCCTTGACGGCCTTGGTGTTGCGGATCGCGGCGAGACAGGACCGCACATAGAGCCGCGTCGGCGTCAGCAGAGCCTCGCCCAGAGTACGCGAGGGCTCGAATGGCGCTGGCGCTGTCCAGGCGAGGCCGGAGCCGGCTACGATCTTGCGCACCAGCGAAAAGCCATTCGAATGCACGCCCGACGAGGCGAGGCCGACAATGATATCGCCGACCGAGATATCAGTGCGGGGCAGGATATCGGCGCGTCCGACGGCGCCTACTGCGAATCCCGCCAGATCGTAATCGTGGGCCTGATAGAGGCCCGGCATTTCCGCCGTCTCGCCGCCAATCAGCGCGCAGCGCACCTCCCGGCAGGCTCTGGCGACGCCGGCCACGACCGCAGCCGCCGCGGCAGGATCGAGCTTGCCGCAGGCGAAGTAGTCGAGAAAAAACAGCGGCTCGGCGCCCTGGACGACAAGATCGTTCACCGACATGGCGACGAGGTCGATGCCAATCGTGTCGTGGCGGCCGGTCTCGATCGCGATCTTGACCTTGGTGCCGACGCCGTCAGTCGCCGCGACCAGGATAGGGTCCTTAAACCCCGCCGCCGCGAGGTCAAACAGGCCGCCAAAGCCGCCAATTTCGGCGTCCGCGCCGGGGCGCGCCGTGCCGCGCACCAGAGGCTTGATCAATTCCACCATGCGGTTGCCGGCGTCGATATCGACGCCCGCGGCCGCGTAGCGTGCTTCATCCACGAGAGCCACCAATTCGCTTACGAGGATCGTTGCTCCCCGGCGGGGGGAGGGCTTGTTCGGGGCCTCGTACGGCGGAATCGCGGGGTGTGCAAGCGCGTGGCGCGCGATATACTTGATAGCGGAGGAGGGCAGCCCCAAAGCTGGGTTGGATCATCCAGGGTGGCTGTCAACGGACGCCGCTGTATCCGATCAATGGGCAAGGGGCGCGCGGAGCCGGGGCGTGGTTAGCATTCCCAACCTGATTACTCTGGGGCGCATCATCCTGGTGCCGGCGGTGATTTGGGCGATCATTTCGGGAGAGATGCTTGTCGCCTTCGCCTTATTCCTTGCGGCCGGCATCAGCGACGCCGTCGATGGCTTCCTCGCCAAGCGTTTTCATATGGCGAGCGAGCTTGGCGCGTATCTCGATCCACTCGCCGACAAGGCGCTGATCGTATCGATCTATGTGGCGCTCGGCATCGCCCGGGAGTTGCCGATTTCGCTGGTGATCCTCGTCGTGTCGCGCGATATCATGATCATATCGGGCTTCATGCTGGCGTGGCTGGTGAACAAACCGATGCCGGTGCGACCGCATCCCGTATCGAAATTGAATACAGTGGCTCAAATTCTGTTGGCCACGCTTGTGCTTGCCGAGAAAGGCATGGGTTTTGACGCGGCGCTGGTAGAGACGGCAGGCATCGCGTTGGTTGCGATCTTGACCGTGCTCTCGATCGCCTTCTATCTCGCCGAATGGCTCCGGCACATGAACTCGTTTGCGGCTGGACACTGAGCGGCAACGGACCGAACTGATAACCATGGCCAATCGTCCGCGCCAGCTTGCGCTTGCGCTCGATCACGCCGAGAGCTACGCGCGCGACGATTTCCTGTCCGGGCCTGGCAACGCCGCTGCGCTCACGTTGATCGACAGCTGGCCCGATTGGCCGGCCAATGCGGTTGCGCTGGTTGGGCCGGAAGGCTCCGGCAAATCCCACCTCGCATCGATTTGGGCGAACGCGTCCGGTGCGCGGACAATGTCGGGCCGTGCGCTCGGCGAAAGCGATTTGTTGGCGTCGCTTGCGACCGGCGCGCTGGTGGTTGAGGAAACCGCCGTTGCCGACGAGCGCGCGCTGTTTCACTTGATCAATCTCTCGCGCGAAGAGGAGTCGTTTCTGCTGTTGACGGCGCGCACGGCGCCGACGTCATGGCCGATTGCGATCGCCGACCTCGCTTCGCGGCTGCGCGCGTTGCCGGTCGTGACGCTGCAGGCGCCGGACGATGCCATGCTGCGCGGCGTGATCATCAAGCTGGCCGCCGACCGCCAACTTGCGCTCGACGAGAGCGTGGTCCGCTATTTGCTGAGCCATATCGAGCGCTCGTTCGCGGCGGCGCGCGGGGCCGTGATTGCGCTCGATAACGAGGCGCTGCGGCAAGGGCGCCCCGTCACCCGCAGCCTCGCCGCCGAACTGTTCCGCAATAGCGGAAATGAGGCTTGACGCTGTGCCGCTTGCGCTCGTTATCTGGGACTGAAAGTCTTTCAGCGCGCCGGGCCATTGAACTCACCAAGTCATAGAATTGTTACCAAGGGAGGCGATCATCGATCTCGAGGAGATTGGACCGGGTATGGCCGACCGCGGCCAAGCTGCTGTTCTTACTATTGAATCTGCCGTCGCGCGGCGGCCGGAGGAGGCCGCGCGTGTGGTCGAACCAGCGCTCTCTTCGAGCCCCGAACGCTTCATTAATCGGGAATTGTCGTGGCTGAATTTTAATCGCCGGGTCTTGGAGGAATCGGCCAACGGCGGGCATCCGTTGCTGGAGCGGCTGAAATTCCTCTCGATTTCCGCCAACAACCTCGATGAATTCTTCATGGTCCGCGTTGCCGGCCTGGGCGCTCAGGTCCGCGCCGGGATCGCGGAAAAGAGTCCGGAAGGCCTCACGCCAGCGGAGCAGCTGGTGCGCATTGCGGAAGCTGTCTCCCTGCTGGTGGCGGACCAGCAGGCGCAATGGCGCGAATTGCGGGTGGCGCTCGCCGAGGCGGGTATTGTTCTGGTCGATGGCGCCGACGTCACCAAGGCCGAAAAGGCATGGCTTGAAGATTATTTCTTGGCGCATGTGTTTCCACTATTGACGCCACTCGCCATCGATCCCGCGCATCCGTTCCCGTTCATCCCGAATCTGGGATCAACGATCGCGTTGCAGCTTTCACGCGCCAAGGATGGCAAGGCGATGAACGCCCTGATCCGTATGCCGCTGCGGATCGAGCGTTTCGTTCGACTGCCGCACGCCAGCGACGGAGGCCCGGTACGGCTGATTTCGATCGAGGGCGCGACCAGCCTCTTCATCGGCAAGCTGTTCCCGGGCTACGCGGTGAAGGGAGTGGGCGCTTTTCGAGTCATTCGCGACTCCGAAGTGGAAATCCTGGAAGAGGCCGAAGACCTGGTGCGTCTGTTCGAGACCGCGCTCAAGCGCCGCCGTCGCGGCATCGTCATCCGGCTCGATATCGAAGCGCCCATGCCGGCGGAACTGCAGAGTTTCGTGCAGCGTGCGCTTGGTGCGACCGACGAAACCGTGTTCAAGGTGGACGGCGTGCTGGCGCTCAATGAAATGGCGCAGCTTGCCAGCCTCAATCGGCCCGACCTCGAATTCGTGCCCTATACGCCGCGCTACCCCGAACGGGTACGCGATCATGGCGGCGATTGCTTCGCCGCGATCCACCAGAAGGACTTTATCGTCCATCACCCCTATGAATCGTTCGATGTGGTGGTGAATTTCCTGCAGCAAGCCGCGCGCGATCCGGACGTCGTCGCCATCAAGCAGACGCTATACCGCACGTCGGCGGATTCCCCGATCATCAAGGCGCTTGCGGAAGCCGCGGAGGCCGGCAAATCGGTCACGGCGGTGGTTGAGTTGAAAGCACGCTTCGACGAAGAGGCCAATATCCGCTGGGCGCGCGATCTTGAACGCGCGGGTGTCCAGGTCGTCTACGGTTTCATCGAACTGAAAACCCACGCCAAGCTTTCACTGGTGGTGCGCCGTGAGGACATGGCGCTTGTCTCATACGTTCATGTCGGCACCGGCAATTACCATCCGGTCACGGCGCGCGTTTACACCGACCTGTCGTATTTCACCTGCGACCCGGCGATCGGGCGCGATGTGGCGCATATATTTAATTACATCACAGGTTACGCCGATCCGGCTGGCCTCGAACGAATGGCGGTATCGCCGTTCAATCTGCGCAAGCGCATCACCGCCCACATCGATGAAGAAATCGCCCACGCCAAGGCTGGCCGCCCCGCCGCGATCTGGATGAAGATGAATGCGCTGGTCGATCCCGACATCATCGACGCGCTCTATCGCGCCTCCGCCGCCGGGGTTGCGATCGAGCTTGTGGTCCGCGGCATCTGCTGCCTGCGGCCTGGCGTGCCCGGCTTATCGGATAACATCCGCGTCAAATCGATCGTCGGTCGGTTCCTGGAACACGGTCGCATCTATTGCTTCGGCGCCGGTCACGGCCTGCCGCACCCGAAGGCGGCGGTTTACATCGCGTCAGCCGACATGATGCCGCGCAATCTCGATCGGCGGGTTGAGGCGCTCTGTCCGATCCTCAATCCCACCGTGCACGAGCAGGTGCTCGATCAGATCATGGTGGCGAATCTGAAGGACAACGAGCAGAGCTGGGTTTTCCTGCCGGACGGCTCGACCTTGCGGGTCAAGCCGGCCCCGGGCGAGGAAATTTTCAACGCCACGACCTATTTTATGACCAATCCGAGTTTGTCCGGCCGCGGAAAGTCAACCAAGGATCAGGTTCCCCGGTTGCGGCGCCCGGAACGCAGGTGATCTAACCGTGGTGCGGCAGTGATCCATGCTGCCGAATCGGATAATCCGGCGGCGATCCGCCGGATGGATCAGTGGTATTTTTGATACGATGAACCACCCCAATAACGACGCGCAGGGACGTCTCGACGATGGGCCCCCGGTCGCTGTGGTCGATATCGGCTCCAACTCGGTGCGGCTTGTGGTCTATGAGGGGCTGACTCGCAGCCCGACGCCGCTGTTCAACGAGAAAGCGCTGTGTGGGCTGGGCCGGGAGGTGCAGTCGACCGGGCTGCTCGCGGCCGACGCGGTCGAGCACGCGCTCTCGACGCTCAAGCGCTTTAGCGCGCTGTGCACCACCATGGGCGCCAAAAAGGTACTGGCCATAGCGACGGCCGCCTGCCGCGATGCCCGGAATGGGCGCGCTTTCGTGCGGCTCGCTGAGAAAACCATCGGAGCGCCGATCGAGGTCCTGACCGGCGGGCGCGAGGCTGAACTGACCGCGCTTGGCGTCATTTCCGGCGTGCATCGGGCCGATGGCGTTGTCGGCGATCTCGGCGGCGGCTCGCTCGAACTCGTCGATGTGCACGGCACGCGCGCGCGCCACGGCCTCACCCGGCCGCTCGGTGGCCTCGCGCTGGCCGACATCTCGGCGAAGTCCGTCAAGAAGGCGGAAAAGTTCGTCAAGAAGACGCTCTCGGCGCTGCCGGTGCTCAAGGGCTGCGACCATCGCAACTTTTATGCCGTCGGCGGCACATGGCGGTCGCTTGGCAGGCTGCACATGCGGCAGACCGGTTATCCGCTGCACGTGATGCACGGCTATGCGATCCCGGCCGCCGAGGCGCTCGAGTTCGCCAAGCTGTTGCACCGTGTCGACGTCGAAACGCTGTCCGACATCGAAGTGGTGGCGAGCGCGCGGCGGCCGCTGTTGCCCTACGCGGCGCTGGTGCTGGAATACATCCTGCGCATCGGCAAGCCTCGGCAGGTGGTGTTCTCCGCGCTTGGCGTGCGCGAAGGCCTGCTCTATTCGCTGCTCAAGCAGCGGGAAAAAGAGAAAGACGCGCTGATCGAGGCGGCGCGCGGGCTCAATCAGTTGCGCTCGCGCTCGCCGCAGCACGGCGAAGAGCTGATCGGCTGGACCGATCGCTTCATGTCGTCGTCCGGCCTGGACGAGACCGCCGAGGAACGCCGACTGCGGCACGCGGCGTGTCTGCTCGCCGACATCGGCTGGCGGGCGCATCCCGATTATCGCGGCGAGCAATCGCTCAACATCATCGCGCACGGCGGCTTTTCCTCCATCGACCACGCCGGTCGCGCCTACCTCGCGCTCTCGGTGTTTTACCGGCACGTCGGACTGGTGGTGGACGACGAGTTGTCGCCGCGGCTGCGCGAACTGGCCTCGACCCGCACGATCGATCGCGCGCGTGTACTCGGTGCGGCCCTGCGGCTTGCCTACGTCATCTCCGCGGCAATGCCCGGTGTCCTGCCCAAGACCTCGCTTGCGGTCGAGCGCCACCGGCTGGCGTTGCGGCTCAAGGGCGAAAACGTGCCGCTTGGCGGCGAGCGCGTGCTCGCCCGGCTGCGCTCGCTGGCCCGCCTGATCGGCCGCGAGCCGGTGATGCTGCTCGGGTAGCTTTCGTCCTAGTTGCGCTCCACCGTCGCCACCTTGTTTCGCTCGATGGCGAGCGCAAGTTTGCCATGCTTGAGCGCCAGCGCCTTGTCGCCGAACAATTCGCGGCGCCAGCCCTTGAGCGCGGGCACGTCGGCCTTGTCGCTCGCGGCGATACGTTCGAGATCGTCGACCGTGGCGATCACCTTGGCGGCGACATGATGCTGCTCCGAGATCATGCGCAGCAGCACTTTCAGGAGTTCGACTGTCGCGCCGCCGTTCGCCGCTTGCGGCGCGCGCTGCATCGCCGGTAGCGTCTTCGGATCGCGCGCCAAGCCGCGCTCGACCGCGGCGATGATGGCTTCGCCCCAGCGCGAACGCTCGAAACCTTTGGGCAGCGAGCGCAGGTGCGTGAGCTTTTCGGGACTGGTCGGCGCATGCACCGCGATGTCGCCGATCGCCTCGTCTTTGATAACGCGGGAGCGCGGCACGTCACGGGTTTGCGCCTCGCGCTCGCGCCACGCCGCGACCTCGATCAGAACGGCAAGCTCCTTCGGCTTGCGGACGCGGGTCTTGAGCCGCTGCCAGGCATTGTCCGGTTCCATGCGATAGGTGTCGGGCGAGGTCAGCACGCCCATTTCGTCCTCGACCCAGTCGGCGCGGTCGCGCCGCTTGAGATCTTCGACCAGCGCCAGATAGACGTCGCGCAGGTGCGTCACATCGGAAATGGCGTAGCGCAGTTGCGCCTCGGACAGCGGCCGGCGCGACCAGTCGGTGAAACGATGCGATTTGTCGAGCGTGTCGCCGGTGATGCGCTGCACAAGCTGATCGTAGGAAATCGAATCGCCGTAGCCGAGCACCATCGCGGCAACTTGAGTGTCGAAGATCGGATGCGGAATGAGTTTCGCCGCGTGCCAGACGATTTCGAGATCCTGCCGCGCGGCATGGAACACCTTCATCACCTTCTCGTTCGCCATCAGCGTGTGGAAGGGCGCGAGATCGATGCCGGGCGCCAGCGCATCGATGACCACGGCCTCGTCGGCGCAGGCGATCTGCGCCACGCACAGCAGCGGATAGTAGGTGGTCTCGCGCAGGAACTCCGTGTCGATGGTCACGAACGGGTAGGCGGCCATGCGCTCGCACGCGGCGGCCAACTCCGCCGTCGTGGTGATCGGGTGCATGGGCGAAGGGCTTGTAGAATCGAGCGCCGCGGTCATGAGGGGAGTGTGTTCAGGTCGGACGTGTGTGGCAAGGCCCAGAATCGGCTGTCAAAGCCTCAAACACCGCGTATTTTGCCCATGTTGAGGAACTCCCAGGGGCTCGGCAGTTCCCCGACCGGAACTTCGATCAAGGTCGGGCCGTCGCGATGCGCAAAGGCGCGTCGCAGCGCCGTGCGCAGGTCCTGCGGGCTCCGCACGCGCACGGCTTCGGCGCCGAAGCTTTTGCCGAAAGCGACGAAATCCGGGTTGACGAGATCGCTGCCGATCAGATGGTTGCCGTAGCGTTCCTTCTGGATGCGCCGCACATTGCCGTAGGCGCCATCGTTGAACACCACCGTGACCAGCGGAATGCGGTGCCGCATCGCGGTCGCCATTTCTGTCGCGGTAAACATGAAGCCGCCGTCGCCGCAGATGGCGATAACCGGCACGTCCGGCCGGGCATGTTGCACGCCGAGCGCGGTGGCGAAGCCGAGGCCGAGCGGGTCCTGGAAGCCGGGCGAGATATAGGTGTGCGGCTTGTAGACCGGATAGGCTATGCGCGCCGCAAAAACCATTTGTGTGATGTCTTCGACGAAGACGCCGTCCTCCGGCAACTCGTCGCGGATCGCCTCCAGATACGCGATTTGCGGCGCGATCTTTTCGAAGCGTTTGCGCCAGGCCGCCTGACGTTCGTGCATCTCGGCTTTGCGGGGCGTGCGCTTTGAATTATGCGCCGGCAGTTCCGCCAGCAGACTTTGCAAGATCGGTTTGGCGTCGCCCGTGAGCGCCACGGCGGGCTTGTGCAGGCGATTGTGCTCTTTCGGATCGGCATCGATGCGTACGATCTTCAAATCGCGGTCCATGCCCCATTGCCGGAACTGGATGAGAAGCCGCGTACCCACGGCGAGCACGACGTCGGCCTCGCCCCACAGCTCGCGGCCGAGCGGCAGCGTGACGCTGAACGGGTCGCGGCCGTCGAGCACGCCACGGCCGCGGCGGAACGCGAGCACCGGCGCTTGCAGCATGGCCGACAGCGCGGTGATCTCTTCCGACAAATCCTGCGCGCCGCCGCCGCAGACGATCAGCGGCCGCTTGGCATTGCCGATGAGCTTTGCGGCCTTGCGGATCGCGTCGCGGTCGATGCGCGTCGCCGGAACAGGCAGGGGTTCTTGCACGGTCACCTTGCCAGGCTTCCCCCAGACATCCATGGCGCATTCGAGCACGGCCGGGCCGGGACGGCCGCTGCGCATGGCGCGCAGGGCGCGCGCCGTGGCCGGCGACGCCTGCTCCGGTTTGCGGATCAGTTCGGCATGGCCGGCGAGCCGTTTGACGATGCCGGCCTGGTCGCGGATTTCGTGCAGTTGGCCGAGATCGCGCCCGATATCGGCATCCGGAATCTGCCCGATCAGGCCAAGCACCGGCGCGTTGGTGGCAAAGGCGGTGAGCAGCGCCGCGCCGGCGTTGAGCAGGCCCGGCCCTGGCACCACCGCGAAGGCCTGCGGCTTGCCGGTGGCAAGAGCGGCGCCGAGCGCCATGTAGGCCGCGCCTTGTTCGTGCCGCGGGTGCACCGTGCGCAGCCTGTCGGAGAACTTGAACAGCGCCTCGAACAACAGATCGTTCTGCACGCCCGGCAACGCGTAGATCGTATCGAGGCCGTGCCCGATCAGCGTCGCGACGACGGCTTCGGCCGAAGTCATCGCCGTGGCCGGGCCTGTCGCAGGGTTCTTGTGTTTCTTGACCACTTTTTTGGGCATTCTCGCTCCCCTCGTCGCGGCATCACTGTGCAGATTGGCGCGCGTCTGTCGAGGCGAAGCGCACCGTGCAGCCCCCTCAAGGTGCGGCAAACGCTTGACAAACCGCCGGGGGTCCTGTGGTTGTGCGCCACCTTTCACCCCTTGGCGGAATTGAGCATGCATCGCTACCGCACCCATACCTGCGGCGCGCTCCGCGACGGCGACATCGGCGCTGTAGTCCGGCTTTCGGGCTGGTGCCATCGGATCCGCGACCACGGCGGTGTGCTGTTCATCGACTTGCGCGACCATTATGGGCTCACCCAGGTGGTGGCCGATCCGGACAGCCCGGCCTTCAAGGTCGCCGAGACGCTGCGCTCCGAATGGGTGGTGCGGGTCGACGGCAAGGTGCGCCGGCGGCCGGACGGCACCGACAATCCCGAACTGCCGACCGGCGCGGTCGAAGTCTACATCCGCGAGATCGAGGTGCTGGGCCCGGCCGGCGAACTGCCGATGCCCGTTTTCGGCGATCAGGAATATCCCGAGGACATTCGCCTCAAATACCGCTTCCTCGATCTGCGCCGCGAGCGGCTGCACAACAACATCATGCTGCGCGGCCAGGTGATCGATTCGATTCGCCGCCGCATGAAGGAGCAGGGCTTCTTCGAATTCCAGACGCCGATTCTCACCGCATCGTCGCCCGAAGGTGCGCGCGACTATCTGGTGCCGTCGCGGTTGCACCCGGGAAAATTCTACGCGCTGCCGCAGGCGCCGCAGCAGTTCAAGCAATTGATCATGGTCTCCGGCTTCGATCGCTATTTCCAGATCGCGCCGTGCTTTCGCGACGAAGACGCGCGCGCTGACCGCTCGCCGGGAGAGTTCTATCAGCTCGATCTGGAAATGAGCTTTGTCACCCAGGATGATGTGTTCGCGGCCGTCGAGCCGGTGATCCGCGGCGTGTTCGAGGAGTTCGCCAACGGCAAGCCGGTGACGCCAAAATTTCCGCTCATTCCCTTTCGCGAGGCCATCGAGAAATACGGCACCGACAAGCCTGATCTGCGCAATCCGATCGCGATGGCGAATGTGTCGGAAGTTTTCCGCGGCTCGGGCTTCAAGGTATTCGCCCGCATCCTGGACGGCAGCGCCAAGGCCGCCGTATGGGCGATCCCCGCGCCGGGCGGCGGCTCGCGCGCGTTCTGCGACCGCATGAATTCCTGGGCGCAGGGCGAGGGCCAGCCCGGGCTCGGTTACATCATGTATCCGCTGGACGTGAATGCTCTTTTGGATTTGACGAATAAGGATCAAAAGGCTGTTCGCGATCAGGTGGAGAAACTCCGCGAGCAAGGAAAGATCATCGAGGCGATAAAGGTTCTCGAAGAGTGGCAAGCTAAAAATCGTCCTGATGTCTCGGATATGGGACCAATTGGTGGCACTGGACCGCTCGCCAATAATCTGGGTCCTGAACGCACCGAAATGATCAGAAAGCAGCTCGGTCTGAAACGGGGCGACGCCGTGTTCTTCGTCGCCGGCGAGCCGCAGACATTTTTCAGATTTGCCGGCGCGGCGCGCACCAAGGTCGCCGAGGAACTCAACCTGATCGACAAGGATCGGTTCGAGCTGTGCTGGATCGTCGACTTTCCGATGTACGAATGGAACGAGGAGGAGAAGAAAATAGATTTCTCCCACAATCCGTTTTCCATGCCGAACCTGTCCGCCGAGGAATTCATCGCGCTCGATGCCGCCGACCGCGACAAGATACTCGGGCTCAAAGCCATCCAGTACGACATCGTCTGCAACGGCGTGGAGCTGTCGTCGGGCGCGATCCGCAATCACCGCCCCGACGTGATGAAGAAGGCCTTCGCCATTGCGGGCTATGACGAGTCCGTGCTGGAGCAGAAATTCGGCGGCATGCTGCATGCGCTGTCGCTTGGCGCGCCGCCTCACGGCGGCATCGCGCCCGGCATCGACCGCATCGTCATGCTGCTGTGCGGCGAGGAAAACCTGCGCGAGGTGGTGCTGTTCCCGATGAACCAGCGCGCCGAGGATCTGATGATGGGTGCGCCGTCTGAAGCGACGGCGAAGCAGTTGCGCGAATTGCACATCCGCCTCGCCACGCCCGGCCCGGGTTGATCGCCGCGCGGCTTTGCTCATTCCGCCGCCACCCTGATGGGGTCGTCGCACAGCGCGGCGACGATGGCCGGGAAATGCCCGCGCATGCGCTTCCAGCGCATCAGCCGGAGAACGAGGCGCAACTCCGCGAGCACATCGAGCGACAGGCTGTTGCCGCGGCCGAAGACGCTCGCGATCTGAAAGGCCTTGCGTTCGGCGCGCCACCAGCGGTCGGCGAGAACGATAGCCGCGTCGAGGCTTTTGCTGCGCAAGAGTTCCGCGCGTGCGCAAAACCGCGCCCGCACCGCCGGATGCTGCGGCCCGCGCCGCCACATCTCCTCGACGCGGAGCTTGAATGCATTGGCGACTGCGGCCTGATCGAAGGCCGCGCCGATCTCGGCCAGCGCCGCATCCATCGCGCTGCCGCCCTGCGCACGCGCCGCCGCACCGGCGCGGCGGGCACGTTCGAGGTCGAACCGCTCGCGCGGCCATCGCGGCATGGGAGTGTCCGTTTATCCAGGACCGTGTCGTGATCGGCGCTCAATCGCCCAAGACGGCTGATACAGCCCGTATCGTAAACGGGGACTTTTGTCAATATATGTAACCAAATCGGCACCGCGCCACGACGGCAATAAGGACTACGGGCACGCCATGCGCGCCATGATTCGCAGCATGAAAAATGGAAGGGCAGGGAGTTGCGCAGGCCGCCGTGTCGGCTGCGGGCGGTCTAGAACAGCTTGAGGCAGCAGAGCACTTTGCCGAACACTTCCAGTTCGTTGAGCAGGATTTCTTCGCTCGGATGCGTCGGGTTATCGGAAATGATTTTCACCCGCGTCGGCCGCGACGAGCGCAGCAATTGCAGCCGCTTGACCACGATGCAGCCGAACGCATCGCGGATGGCGTAGAGGCCGTCCGGCGTCGGCGTCTTGTGGCCGGTGTCGACGATGACGCGTTCGCCGGACGCGATCGTCGGGCTCATGCTGTCGCCGTTGGTATCGAGCACCAGAAGCCGCGACGAGGCGGCGTGAAGCTGCTCGCGTATGAAGCCCGCGGGGAAGACCCAACCCTCTGATTTTATTGGGTCCGAGTGGCGTCCCTCCTTGCGCATTTCGCGCGCCGGAAGGCCGCCGCCGCCTAATCCGGCGCGGGTGTCGAGCTCCGGCACCTGGCCCGGCGCCGGACCGATCGGCTCGTCGTGGCGCAATTCTTCGCGCAGCACGTCGCTTGATTCGATGTGGCCGGCGGGGGCGCCGGGCGTTCCGGGGAAGCGCCCCCACAGCAGCATCTGTTCCGGCGTATAGCCGAGCGCATTGGCGAACGGTCTGAGATGATCGAGCCGCAGCCGGATGTGGCCGCCTTCGAGGCGCGACAGCTGCTGCTTGGAAATTCCCGACAGCCGCGTCAGCTCGGTGCGGCTCATGCCGCGGGATTCGCGGGCGTAGTAGAGCCCGGTGAAGTTCTTGCTCAGCTTGATCTTTCTCGGCATGGCCTATTGTCACGGATTCGGATCACTGTCGCTAGCCTCCAAAACGGCGACTTGACAGTCCGAAATAATGTGACTATAGCAAGCGCCGCTTTCAGGTGGTCCTTCATACAGTGACGATGGATGCGGGTAGTGGTCAGCCCACTACCTGGATGCGCCGAAAGCGACGTTCGGCGCGGGGGAGGAATCATGCGCGCTGACGATGCTTCGAACGTTGTTTGGACCGACGAGCGTATCGCAATCCTCAGGCAGATGTGGGCCGAGGGCGCGACTGCGCCCGCGATCGCCAAGCGTCTCGGTGGTCTGTCGCGCTCCGCGGTGCTTGGAAAAATCTATCGGTTGCGGCTCGGCGCGGACGTGCGCGCGGTGGCCATGAAAGAACAAGCGCCGGCCGAAGCCTTACAGAAGCCGGCCGCATTGGAACGCCGCCGTCCCGAACACGACAGTGCATTACCACCGCCACCGAAGCCGCAGCCCAAGGGCTCAAGCCCGCGCGGCAAGACCTTGCTGGAACTCAGGAACGATAGCTGCCGTTGGCCAAACGGCGACCCGGCCAAGCGGAATTTTTTCTTTTGCGGAGCGCCGGGCGCCGATCTCGAAGGCGGCAGGCCGTACTGCGCGCATCACGCGCGCCGCGCCTATACCAGCGTCGCAGACGCTGACGAGGACGACTCGCTCGTTCGCTCCGTTCGAAATTCTCCCTCGATAACCCCGACGGATGCGCCGCGGCGGTACGTGTGGCGTGCGCCGGTGAACCATTCCGCGCCGCGCCTGAAGTGACCGCGTCAATGACCAAACAAGCGCGTGTTGATTTGGGTCGCGTGCCGCCACGGAGCGCGGACAGCGACGTCCCGCTTGGCGAACGCGCCGCAATCGCGGCGCGTGCCGAGTTGCGCGGCGAACGTATCGGGATTCTCGGCGCGATCGGCGAGGCGCCGTTGGGGCCGCTCACGCGGCCGCGCCGTGTGCCGGAGAGCTGGAGCTTCCTGCATGTCATGGACCGGATGGAGGAGGGCTTCCGCGTCCTCGGCCGGTTGCCGATGGCGACGCGTCCGCGCGGTTACGTCAATTCGATGCCGATCTACGTCTACGACCGCGGCGATTTGAACTCACAGCTTGAAACTTATGAGCTCGAGCGCCTGGCGAGACAACGAAATCGCGTACGCGTTCCGCCGTCACCCGCGGAGATCGATCGCATGGAGGAAGCCCTGCATTGGCCGGCAAAATTTCTCTCCGGCCTCGAATTCGATCATCTCGCTCGCGCCGTCAATCTGGGCTGTCTGTGGGCGGCGGTGGACGCCGACGTCGCGCGCAGCTTGCGGCGAATCAAACTGACGCGCCGCACCTTCAACGCCCGCAAGCTGCAAGGCTTGCGCGTCATCGCCCGCGAGCTCGTGCGTTGCCGCGTGCCGATCCGATAGGTCATGGCACACGACAACGGCGATGATTGCCAACGCCTGACGGCAGCCTATCGGGAAGGCCTGGGCCTGGCCGCAGTTGTCGCGGTGCAGGGCGGGAACGGCGCGCGAATCACGGCGCTCGCGCCAGGCGACGATGACATCGCCGTTGAACAGTTGCTCATCCGGCTGTGGTGCAGACGCGAGGCCGAGGCGGCGTGCATTGCCGCTACGGCCGCGAAACTCTTGCGCCGTAAGCCGGATGCCGACCCCGGCCGAATTATTCAGGCCGCCGCGAAAAAACTCGGCGTCGTCGTGCAAACCGACGACGAGATCGCCGTCGAAGCCATGTCGGTTGCGGCGCGCATCGCGCTGGAAATGCGCAAACAGCAGCAAGCCGGCGAGCTTAAATCGGTCAACCGCGCGTATCGCAGTTATCGGCTGGAAGCGGCCACGCGGGGCGAGCGCGCGCTGCGCTACGACGCGTGGATGCAGCGTTATCGCGAAAATCTTGTCCGCCAGGCCGCGGCGACGCTGCGTCAATTCTGAGAATCATCAGAAAATCGTCGCGCGTGACCCGAGTTGGAGCGCCGCACCGGCGAATTGTTGCAGACATGCGAACAAAAATTTTTTGCAAGACGTTTCAACAAGATGACGCCGAACGCGCGCCGCCTTGCAGGTTTGTTTGCTTGACAATGCCTTGCATTTTGCGGCATTGACTCGCGTGCAGGCGGGCTTTGGCGAACTGCGCCCGCGGCGCTCCACCCTCAAAAATCATTCGGCAAATCGAAACGGTGCTGCATCCTCGCGGTGAGGCGGCGCGCTATTGCGCGCGCCGTTGCCGCGGCGACGGCAGTAACTCCTCAACAGCAAAGGTGAGCAAGTGTCCGTCACAGGCAAGGTGAAATTCTACAACGAGACCAAGGGCTATGGATTCCTGTCCCGGGACGACGGCGGCGACGTGTTCGTGCATCGCACCGATCTGCCGGCCGAGATCGGCTTTCTGTACGAGGGCCAGGCGGTGCGCTTCGACATCGAGACCACCCGCAAGGGCCTGCGCGCCGTCAACATCGCGCTGGCGTGAGTGCGGCGCAATATTACCTCGTCCCGTAGCAATGCGGGCCGCCGCCGGCCCGGGAGCGTGACCACCATAATGCGATGATCAAAGAGACCTAGACACAGACCATGGGCAACGAGACCCGTTCGTCTCAGCAGTCCGTAACATCACTTTTCTCCCCCACGGCCAGACAGCGCCGAGCGCAGGAGATCCTCCGCGACGGTCAGCGCCATACGCTCCTCGTCGGTGGCTCGCGTTCCGGCAAGACCACGCTTCTGGTCCATGAAATCGCCCTGCGCGCACTGAACGCAGAGCGGTCGCGCCACGCCATCCTGCGGCTTCATGCCAATGCCGCGCGCGGCTCGATCGCGCTCGACACGTTGCCGAAGGTGTTTCGCCAGTGGTTTCCAGGGCAGCCGTTCAAGCGCCATCGCACCGAGGGTTATTTCAGCCTGGAGAACGAGTCGGAAATCTGGATCGGCGGCCTCGACGATCAGGATCGCGTCGAGAAGATTCTGGGCAAGGAATACGCCACGATCTTTCTCAACGAGTGTTCGCAGATCCCTTATGCTTCGGTGTTGGTTGCGCTTACCCGGCTGGCGCAGGTTTCAGGCGACCTGCCGCAGGCCGCTTATTACGACCTCAATCCGACCGGGAAGGGGCATTGGAGCAACGTCCTGTTCGGCGAGTTGCGCGATCCGGTGTCGCGACAGCCGCTTGAGAATCCAAGCGACTATGCGCGGCTGTTTCTCAATCCTGGCGACAACGCCGCAAATCTTTCACCAGGCTACCTGAAAAGCCTCGAGCGACTGCCGGAACGGCAGCGCAAGCGCTTCTTCGAAGGCGTCTATATCGACGAACTTTCAGGCGCGCTGTTCAGCTACGAAACGATCGCGCGGGCGCGCGTCGCCGAACTCGATCAGGCGCGCTGTGTCCGCGTCGTGGTGGCGGTCGACCCTTCGGGTGCCGCCGGCCGCGACGACGAGACGGCCGATGAGATCGGCATTGTCGTGGCCGCCAAGGGCGACGACGGCCACGCCTATGTGCTGGCCGACCGTTCGTTGCGGGACGCGCCGGCGGCGTGGGGTCGGGTTGTCGCCCAGGCGTACCGCGAGTTCAAGGCCGACCGCATCGTCGCCGAGGATAACTTCGGCGGCGAGATGGTGAGGTTCGTCATTCGCGCGGCCAATTCCAACGCCAAAGTCCACGCCGTGTCGGCGTCACGCGGAAAGGTGCTGCGCGCCGAGCCGGTGTCGGCGCTGTACGAGCAGGGCCTGGTGCATCACGTCGGCCGCTTCGCGGTTCTGGAAGATCAGCTGTGCGCCTTTACCACGGCCGGCTATCGCGGCGAGGGCAGTCCCGATCACGCCGACGCGCTGGTGTTCGCCATCACCGACCTGCTGCTCAACGAGCCGGCGGCGATCATCGAGTTCTACCGGGCACAGGCGGAGGCGGAGCAGGTGGGGACAACGCAAGCCAAGGCTCAGGCGCACGACGCGCTGATCACGCTGCGCGCGCCCGAAGGGATTTCGGGAGCGCATGGTCTATCGGGTGCGTTTTATCTGATTGGCGTCGACCGCGTCATCGCGGTCAAGCCGGAAGATGTTGCGGCGCTGATCGGCGCCGGGTTCGAGCGCATCGTTTAGTTGCGCGAGCGGGCAGGGGTGCGGGGCAAGGGCCGGGTGTCCGTCTGATTTGAGACGGAGCGCCCGGCCCGCTGCACCTGAAAATCGAGCAAACACATGACCGAACAAGTCCGCGGTGTCGGCCAGCCGAGCTGGCCGCTGTCGCCGTATCAGATCGCGGTGTCGTACGGCGCTCCCTCGCGATCCTCCTCCGCAAGCGGGGCGCAAGGGCGGGAGATCGCGCGCGGCACCGGCGCCGACTGGTTCGGCCCGCTCGATCCGCTGAGGCCGATCGCGCCGCCGAATGTCGCCGGCCGCCGTTTCGATTTTCCGCCCGGCTATAACCTGGTCACGCAGCCACGCGCTTATGAGCCTGTCGGCTTCGCCGAACTGCGCGCCTTCGCCGACGCCTACGATCTTCTCCGCCTCGTCATCGAGACGCGCAAGGACCAGATGGAGCGGCAGCGCTGGCGCATCCGCCCGCGCATCCCCTCCCTGGCGCGGAAAGGCGCCTCACTCAATTCCGGCACGAGCGCCCGCGTCGACGCGATCCAGAATTTCCTGCAACGCCCCGATGGCGTCACGCGCTGGAAAACCTGGCTGCGCGCGCTGCTCGAGGACATGTTCGTCATCGACGCGGCGACGCTGTACTGCCAGCGCACGCGTTCGGGCCAGCTTTGCGCGCTGCAACAGCTTGACGGCGCCACCATCAAGCGGGTGATCGACGATTGGGGCCGCACGCCGCTGCCTTATACGGGCGACGGTGGCGCCGCGATCTTTCCGCCAGCCTACCAGCAGGTGCTCAAAGGCCTGCCGGCCGTCGATTACTCGGCGCGCGACATCATCTACCGGCCGCGCAACGTACGCGCCCACCGCGTCTACGGCTATTCGCCGGTGCAGCAGGTGCTGATGACCGTCAACATCGCGCTGCGCCGTCAGCTCTGGCAGCTCGATTATTTTTCCGAAGGCTCGATCCCCGATGCGCTGATCGGTGTGCCCACGTCGTGGAACTCCTGATCAGATCAAGCAATTCCAGGACTATTGGGACACCGAGTTCGCCGGCGATCTGGCCAAGCGCCGCCGCGCCAAGTTCGTGCCCGGCGAGGCCGCCGCCAAGGTGGTGCAGACCAAGGAGCCCAGCCACAAGGACGATTTCGACGAGTGGCTCGCCCGCATCATCTGCTACGCATTTTCGGTGCCGCCGCAGTGGGCGGTGAAGCTGATGAACCGCGCCACGGCGGACAATCAGTCCGCCCAGGCGCAGGACGAGGGCCTCGAGCCGACCAAGGAGTGGGTCAAGGATCTCATCGACGAGATCATCGCCGACGAATTCGCCTCGCCCGATCTGGAACTCGCCTGGCTCGACGAAGACGAAGCCGACCCGAAAGGCATGGAGGCGGTCCTCGAAGGCCGCGTCAAACTCGGCGCCGTCACGCTGAACGAAATGCGCGGCGCTCTGGGGCTCGACCCCTACGCCAACGCCGCCGCCGATCGCCCGATGGTGCTCACCGCCACCGGTTACGTGCCGATCGAAGCGAATGCAGAGCCGAATGGGAATTCGGCCGCGCCAGCAGTTAAACCAGCCACCGACACTCAGCTCTCAGCGCCGGCTGTCAAAGCTTACAACCCGGACCAGCCGCGCGTGGCGGCGGGCAGTCCTGGTGGTGGACAATGGACTAGCGGAAGCGTTGGCGCGGGTTCAGGCGACGCCGCGCCTGAGAGCCAAGCTAAGCCACAACTGGCCGAGCCGGTGAGTGATTCCCGGGTCCTATCCGATGCAACTCCCAACAATACTTGGGTACCCGGTGCTCAATATGCCGGAGGAGATGAGGACAGCGAAGGCGGGAGCGAGAGCCGGGCCGGTCGACTGTGGCTGGAATTAACGCCTGGCCAAGAGGTACGTCTCCAAGTCGCCGAGGCTTACTGGCGTGATGCGATGTCACAGGTCCGCGTTGTCGATCCAAATTGGACCCCATCACAAAGTGTCTATAGCACAGCTGAAGGATACATTTCGACACTCGAATCTGAAACGGTGGAGGCGCAAGATCGAATTCGAGAGCTCGCTACCCTTGGCATCGGGCCGGGTCCGTTTGCCGGCGAATCTATACCGGCGCGCGGGCCTCAGCGTGATTTCACGAATGAGGAGCGTGACGGGATTAATCAGATTGGAGCCGAAACGGGATGTCATACATGCGGTACGACTGAGCCCGGGACTTCATCGGGAAACTTCGTTCCGGATCACCAACTCCCGAGTGCGCTGAACCCTTCTGGACAAGCCCAACGTCTGTACCCACAATGTATCTCATGCAGCTGGCTACAGGGTGGATGGGTACGTTTTCTGAATCGAGCGAGGAAGCCGTGACACGATCGGTCAAGATTGCTCCGCCAAATTCATTGCTGTTTGTTTCGGATATCGATGGAGGGGAGCCGCCATACCCAGTCAGGGGAGCGCAAATCCTAGCCACAGGATCGTGCGTTTCTATAGCATGTTTTCCCTCAATTGATGGTGAGACATCGGTGATACTGGGGCCTACTCCCGAGGTTGATCCCGGTAGTGCGCCAGCGTTCGATGGCTCATTGAAAACGCCAAGCCGTTCTATTGTCATATCGACAGTCGACGGAAAGCCGGTCTTAATTGAAAAAGTCCCGGACGTAATGACGCGCATAAGAGCATGGGTGAACAGGCCGTCAATGCCGGACAAAGTCATTGTTGGCTTCGAATAAAAATGAGCGTGTGATGGGAATCTGCGAATAGCGCGAAGGCTCGATCCCCGATGCGCTGATCGGTGTGCCCACGTCGTGGACTCCTGATCAGATCAAGCAATTCCAGGCCCCCTCCCTAACCCTCCCCCGCTCGCGGGGGAGGGAAGGGTGGGGGGTGTTCGCTGGCGATCTGGCCAAGCGCCGCCGCGCCAAGTTCGTGCCCGGCGAAGCCGCCGCCAAGGTGGTGCAGACCAAGGAGCCCAGCCACAAGGACGATTTTGACGAGTGGCTCGCCCGCATCATCTGCTACGCATTTTCGGTGCCGCCGCAGTGGGCGGTGAAGCTGATGAACCGCGCCACGGCGGACAATCAGTCCGCCCAGGCGCAGGACGAGGGCCTCAAGCCGACCAAGGAGTGGGTCAAGGATCTCATCGACGAGATCATCGCCGACGAATTCGCCTCGCCGGATCTGGAACTCGCCTGGCTCGACGAAGACGAAGCCGATCCGAAGGGCATGGAGGCAGTCCTCGAAGGCCGCGTCAAACTCGGCGCCGTCACGCTGAACGAAATGCGCGACGCGCTGGGTCTCGACCCCTACGCCAACGCCGCCGCCGATCGCCCGATGGTGCTCACCGCCACCGGCTACGTGCCGATCGAAGCGAATGCGGGGCCTAATGGGAATTCGTCAGCGACGGGAACTAAAGCGTGCATCGGTCCTCAAACCGCACCGATTACCAAGAATTACGATCCTGACCAACCGCGTGTGCCGGCCGGCAACTCTGAAGGCGGACAATGGACGAGCGCCGATGATGGCAGTTCGCCAGCAGTTCGTTACGCCGCTACGCAGGTCATCGTCGATCCCAGCGCCGTCAAAGCTAATCCTCTTATTGACGGCGCCACGGCAAAGCTTTCAGCTATACTTGTGGGGATAATGAACGGGCTGGAGCGCGCACCGGGGATGACGCCGCAAACATATGGCAGAATGGTTCATGAGGAATTTGCAGATGCCGTGATAGCGGCAGTTTTGCCCGGCATCGCAGCTGAAGACGTTGAGACTACATTCCCGGCGGGTTTGCCATATGGTGCAACAAACAGCATCAGAACAGATGTCATCTTGCGCCGCAATGGGCCGTGAAGCTGGTTTTTCGAAAAGATCATGCGCCACTAGAGATGACGAGCGTCGATCGCTTCAATTGAAGCGATCGCGCTCAACGGCCGCCGCAATGGGCGGTGAAGCTGATGAACCGCGCCACGCCCCTCCCTAACCTTCCCCCACTTGCAGGCGAGGGAAGGGTGGGGGCGGCGCAGGCGGTGCATATCACGCAGATCGGCTTCAAGACATCAATCAACGCCTTCGTGCGGGGTGCAATGCGCTCGAGGCGCAAAATGCACACGCTGTTGCGCCAGCCAATTCACGAGGAGCATCCGATGGACGACATGCAAATCTTCATCCCCATCACCAAAATCGATGCCGCGCGGCGCCTGGTCTATGGCGTCGTCACCGCGGAGGCGCCGGATGGCGCCGGCGAGGTGTGTGATTACGCCTCGACCAAGCCGCTTTATCAGAAATGGTCGCAGAAATTCGCCGACGCGACCGAGGGCAGGAGCTTCGGCAACCTGCGCGCCATGCACTCCAACATCGCGGCCGGTAAGCTTGTCGACATCGCCTTCAACGACGCGGGCAAGCGCATCGAGATCTGCGGCAAGGTGGTGGACGACGCCGAGTGGGCCAAGGTGGAGGAGGGGGTCTATACCGGCTTCTCGCAGGGTGGCCGTTATCTGAAGCGTTGGCCGGATCCCGACGAGCCCAAGCTCATGCGTTACACGGCCGAGCCCGTGGAAGTGTCGCTGGTCGATCACCCGTGTCTGCCGGAAGCAACTTTTGCGGTGGTCAAGGCCGATGGCTCGACCGAGCTGCGCAAGTTCAGGGCCGGGGATCGGCGCGATCCGTTTTCCGAGGCGTCATTGCGAGCGCAGCGAAGTAATCCAGGACCTGCCGCACCGAACCCCGGATTGCTTCGTCGCCCCGTTGGGGCTCCTCGCAATGACGAGGCTATTGCGAAAATTGGTGCCCGGCATTCCAAGGCCGACAAGGCGCGGATCAAGCAAAGCCACGACCTCCTTGTCGCGCTCGATTCGGATTGCTGCCCGGGCGGGCATGTTCCGGGAGCGAACGTCGAACACCGGCCGGAGTTTTCGCCGCAAGCCGGCGAGCACGGCGACGTGGTCGATGACGGCGATGAAACGGAGAAACTCGCCAAGAATCTCGAGCGATCGTTGCAACAGACGCTGGCCAAGGCGCTCGGCGGATTGCAGATGCGCCTGGACGATTTCGCCGAGCGTCTCAAAAAGATCGAGGACCAGCCGTTGCCGCTCGGCACCAGCTCGGTGCGCGTCGCCGACAAGACGGACGATGCAATCTTTCCGCCGCAGCCTGAGGCGTTGCTCGACCGGCCGGGTGCGCTCGAAGCGCTTGCCGATGCCGCGATCCGCAAGGCCCAGTCGCAGCCGATGCGCGCCATCCCGGGCTTTCGTCCGCGGCAGGGGTAAGCCGTCATTCCGGGGCACGAGCGCCAGCTCGCGAGCCCGGAATCCATAACCACCGGTCAGCGAATATGGATTCCGGACTCGACGCAGCGCGTCGATCCGGAATGACGCCCGAATTTTTGACTCCACCAACCAGACAGGAACCGACCTCATGTATCAACAAAACCTTCCCCACGTTCTCGCCAAATCGGCACTGCCGCGCTCGGTACAGGATTACAATGCCGCGCTCAGTAACGCGTCGAGCTTCCTGCAGGAGATCGAGAAGTCGCACGCCAATCCGCTGCCGGGCGATCCGCTGGCCAAAAGCACATTTTCGGAATCCAGCTCGCCGACATCCGGCCTGACCTACTATGATCTCGAGACCGGCGCGAAATTCGTCTATCCGCTGCTCACGCCGCTGCGCAACGAAATTCCGCGCGTCTCCGGCAAGGGCGGCATTCAGGCCAATTGGCGCGCGGTCACCGGCATCAACACCACGGGGCTGCGCATCGGGGTATCCGGCGGCAATCGCGGCGGCGTGCAGGCGGTATCGACGGCCGATTACAGCGCCGCCTACAAGGGCATCGGCATCGAAACCTCAGTCGATTTCGAGGCGCAATATGCCGGCATGGGCTTCGACGACGTGAAGGCGATCGGTGCCAAGGTCGGGCTCGAAGCCTGCATGCTCGGCGAAGAGCTGTTGATTCTCGGCGGCGACACGTCGGTCGCGCTCGGCACCACGCCGACGCCGTCGCTGGTGCCATCCACCACCGGCGGCAGCCTCACGGCGGGTGCAAGTCCCTACAGCGTGATCTGCGTCGCGCTGACGCTCGACGGCATCGTCAACGGCAGCGTCGCGGGCGGCATCCAGGGCGCGATCACGCGCAGCAACGCTGACAGTTCGTCCGACACGTTCGGCGGTGGCGCCGCCGGCAAGTCGGCCAATGCCACGAGCTCAATCTCATCCGGTACGACTGGCTCGATCGCCGCCACCGTGGCGGCCGTGCCCGGCGCGCTCGGTTATGCCTGGTTCTGGGGGGCGGCTGGCTCGGAGGTGTTGGGCGCCATCAGCACCATCAATTCGCTGGTCATCACCGCGAACGCGACGGGCACGCAGACCGCCGCCTCGCTCGGCGGCAGCGACAATTCCACCAACGCGCTGGTGTTCGACGGGCTGCTCTATCAGGCGTTCAAGTCCGGATCGAACGCCTACGTCAGCTATCTGTCGACCGGCACCGCCGGCACCGGCTCGACGCTGACCGGCGATGGCTCGGGCGGCATCGTCGAGGTCGATGCGGCGCTGAAGAACCGCTGGGATAATTACCGGCTGTCGCCCGACACGATGTGGGTGTCGTCGCAGGTCGCGCAGAACCTTTCGGCCAAGATCCTGGCCGGCGGGGCCAACGCAGCGCAGCGTTTCGTGTTCGACGCCGACCAGGGCGCGCTCGGCGGCGGCGTCATGGTGCGCAGCTATCTCAACAAGTTCTCCATGGCCGGGCCGAAGACGCTCGACATCCGCATCCATCCCAACATGCCGGCCGGCACCATCCTGATGACGTCGCGCACGCTGCCGTATCCGCTCTCCAACATCGGCAACGTCATGCAGGTGCGCACCCGGCAGGACTATTATCAGATCGAGTGGCCGCCACGCGCCCGCCGCTACGAATCGGGCGTCTACGCCGACGAGGTGCTGCAGCATTATTTCCCGCCGTCGATGGCGGTGATCTCCAACATCGCGGCGGGTTAACGGCGCGACGCCACGCTGAGCAATTACACCCCACATCGTCATGCGCGGGCCTGACCCGCGCATCCATGTCGCCGCGCCGATGCGTGGATTGCCGGATCAAGTCCGGCAATGACGAATGAAATGCGCCAAACTGAGAGTTCCACCCATGAGACTTAAAGCGCCTCCAGGCGCCGGCGACCCATGCGTCGCCGGCGTCACTATCGTGCCGCGCGACGGGGTCTACGAGGTTGAGGCTGAGATCGGCGCGCTGCTGATCGAATGCTTCGGCTTCGCCGAAGCCGTCGCCGCCGCGCCGGCAAAGGTGGCGCCGGCTGCAAAGCCGAAACTCATGCATCCCGCATGGCGCGGGGGACCGGTTTCAAAGAAGCCGTAAGCGGAGATTTCGCACATGGCCGCTTCAGACCTCGCCGTGCTCGCCGACGTAAAGACCTGGCTCGCCGGATCGAGCGGCATCGGCTCGACCGATGACGCGCTGCTGTCGCGCCTGATCACCGACGTAAGCAGCGCGATCGGCGCCTATCTGGGCCGCCCGTCGCTTACGCCGCGGACTTTCACTGAAAAACTCGACGGTAATGGCAGAACCCGGCTGTTCCTGTCGCATTATCCGGCGCTGCAAATCGCTTCGCTTGCCGTCGACAATGTCGCGCTTCCGGCAGCGGCGATGCCGGCTGCCGGTGCCCCGCACCCGTTCGGCTATCTGTTGGAGCCTTGGAACGGCCTGCCGCCAGGCCGGCCGCAGGCGCTCGACCTGTTCGCCTTGTCGTTTTGCCGCGGCCGTCAGAACGTCATCGCCACTTACAGCGCCGGCTATGCGGTCGAGGCCGAGGCTGCGGCGGTGGCTGCCGCACCCGGTCCATATAATGTATCGGCCGCGGCGCCGTTCGGGCCTTGGGCGAGCGATGCCGGCGTTACCTACGCCAATGGCACGGCACTCGCCGCGGTCGCCGGATCGCCTGGCGCCGGACAATATAATGTATCGGCGGGCGTCTATGGCTTTGCGGCCGCCGACGCCGGCGCCGCCGTGCTGATTTCCTACGGCTTCATCCCGGCCGCGATCAACAACGCCTGCATCGAGTGGGTGGCCGAGCGCTACCGCTACCGCACCCGTATCGGCCAAAGCGCGCAGACCGTCGCCGGCCAGCAGACCGCCGCGTACAGCCTCAAGGATATTCCGGATTTCATCCGCGCCTCGCTCGATCCGTATCGGAGCGTGGTGGCCGGATAGGGGACGGATACGCGGAATTGATCAGGACAAGATGTTAGATCTCTCTCTCAACGATACCGCTTCGCCGGCGCTAGCAGCGTTGCCCGAACGCCTGCGTGCGGCGCTTGCCGCCAAGGCCGGTGCGCTCGCCGCGGAGCTCCGGGCGAGAATCCAGCAAAAGCTCTCGGGCGGCGTGCCCAATATGAAGAGCGGCGCGCTGGCGGGATCGGTCGACGTTGCGGTTAACGAAGAGTCGACAGGCGTTACGGTGCGCCTCCTCACCTCGCCGGATGTGAAATATGCCGCGATCCACGAATTCGGCGGCACCATCCCGCCGCACGAGATCGTGCCCGACAAGGCGAGGGCGCTGGCGTTCCTGGTCGGCGGCAAACAGGCCTTCGCGGCCCGCGTCAACCTGCCGGCGATCGCGATGCCGGAGCGCTCTTTCATGCGCTTGTCACTGGCGGAAATGGCCGAGGAAATCGGTGACCAGTTCGGCGCAACGGTCGTCGAAGTCATCCAATGAGACAGCGGTAGTAAGCAGTTAGTCGGCGATTCGCACCCGCCTTTCGCACCAAACAAACCGTCAAAGAGGCCTGATCGCATGCTGGCGATGCCGGGGATGCGCGCCTTTTCGCTTTCTGGCAAGCGGGGAGCGGAAGGAGTGTCGTGCGACGTGGACGGCGTCTTCGTCGGCGGCGTTCCGCTTGTGCAGCCTCCGAGTGTCGGGAGACAACATTGGACCGCCCGCCAAGTCGCCGAGATCAACAAAGAGCTGACGGCTCGCTACGGCCTTCCGATCGACATCGCATCCAAGGCAGGCGGCCTCGCGCTGATCGCAGCTGCATTTAATTGCGGCGACCTTGCGATGGCGGCGATCGCGGCTGTCCAGATGCAATTTCCCGATCCTCCGCCGCTCGCGAAGCGTGCTAGGAACCCGGATGAGATCGCACGCCGCGCTGGAGAACTCGGCCACAGCGGTCTCCTCAAATTTTTTTGGAATCCCGCACAGCATCCACGTGCCGGCGTGCCTCCAAATCCTGGCTGGTTTGCGCCGGTCGGAGCCCAGGCCGAAAGCACCGATGTCGTTCCAGTCGCGATGGACGGCGATAAACCGGAGCGTTTCGAGCCCATCCCCAATTTGGAGGGTGGCAATGCCGCCGATAAGCCGTGGGAGCCGCCGCCGGCTGAAGGCGGGGAAGACGAAGATGCACCACGCGGGATCATTGAGCTTCCGCTACTGGGGGGATCACAAGGGGCCTCAGGCCCAGATGCAGCGTCAAAGCCGTCCCCGCCCGTGGATGCGCAACCGAGCCTCCGTTCCCCGGTGGACTAGCGCCACAGCTTGCGCCCTATGTACCCGGCGGCAAAACTTCCGGTATCTTCTATCCGCCTCGAGGCGCGCCTATCCCGCTACAGAGCGGATATGACGGTCCAGCCGAAGAAATGCCTCCAGGAAGCCCCGGCTTTAATGGTTTGACCCTGTCACATGTGGAGGGCCACGCAGCAGCGCTGATGCGACAGGAGGGGATGATGGAGGGGACGCTATACATCAATAATCCAAGGATATGTGGAAGCTGCACGCGCTTACTGCCGACGATGCTGCCTTCAGGAGCGATCTTGAACGTGGTGCTTTCAGACAACACTGTGGTTCAATTTATGGGCACAGGACCATGATAGTTCGCTATGACAATGAGCAAGACGACCTCGACCCGATGAACCGAATGGTCATTGGTTCCAGCGCGCAGCTCTCAGAATTGTTCGACGGTCGAAGAAACAACGCCCCTTTTTTTTCTAGGCTTTCCGGTGACAACGGATTTGAGATCATGGCTGGTATCGGTGGAAATGTTGGCTGCGTTCAATACAGTCGCAGCGACGGATTGCCACCCTATCTCATGGCTGTTTCATCCCACCCGGCTATGAAGCGCGGTTGTGTTGAATTTCTAACGGCCAATACGCCCACACCGATCGCGGCGCGCTATATCATCAGTTTCGATGAAGTAAAGGCGATCGTGATCGACTTTCTCAAAGCCGGCGAGCGGAGCGACGTTGTGTTATGGCAGGTACTGAGCCCAACAGCGGTCAGGGAAGATATAGAGCGAACGTGAGAGGTCGAGCACGCGGGCGGGAAGGCCTGAGACGTATCGCACGAAATCACTGCAAAATTTAGCGCTGCAAGAGCAATGCGCCGGCGGGGTGTCGGTGCCGCTGCGACAGACCGGCGTGCTGGATACTGCCTTTGATCCGGAGGTTACATGACCGCGATCACGCGTGAACGAATTTCCGTTGCCTTCTTCAATCTCATCGCCGGCGCGGCCGACTTCACCGCGACGAGCCGGCGCTTCGTGCATTGGGATCAGGTCAACGAAACGCAGATGCCGTTCCTTACCATGCTCAAGACCGGCGAGGTGCGCGGCCGGCAGGCCGAGGGGCTGCCGACGCTGACCGTCAACGCGCATGTCTTTATATATATGTCTGCCGGGATGGACCCCGAGGACGTGCCCGATACGGCGATGAACGCGCTGCTGGACGCGGTCGATGCGGCGGTCCAGCCGAGCGGCGCCGACGCGCTCGGCGGTAACCGGCAGACGCTCGGCGGCTTGGTGTCGCACTGCTATCCGCTCGGCCCGGTGTTCATCGACACCGGCGACACCGACGGTAAGGCGGTCGCGGCGATCCCGTTCCAAATTCTGGTGCCGTAGCGCGGTTAAACGAACGCCAACGCCACCGGCTCACTCATGGTGTAAGCCAGGTCGCCATTCGCGCAGCTAAACCGTGGAACATAGGGCCGGCATGCACCATTCGTACAGCCGCCGGGGTCGGTGGCGGTAGGCCGGGCGCAGATGTTGCAGCCATCGGTCCAGGCTTGGCAATCCTTTGGGACGACCATCTCGGCGCAATCGTCCAGGTACCAACTCTCTTTGCAGTCTCGTGCGGCTAGGACCTTTTTTCCGGTGCAGAAGAACGTATCGCCCCGTTTTTCGCACTGGGGGATCATTCTTGGCTGACAGACAATCGCATCTCCCTTCTTTTCGCAGCGCTTGCAGCCGATATCCCATGCCTTGCACCAGGGCAGATCGAAAATGGACCGCAGCGATTGAGGCACCTCGGAAAGGCGATACGTCACGGACTGGGCTTCGGCGCGTGGTGCACCAAATGCCGCGAGGAAGAGCACCGCCAGCAGCAATAACGGCGCAGCTTTCGGTGTGCCTGTGCGGGGCAATGCCATTGCGGATTTAGATGTCCTGATCTTGGCGCTTTGGCGACCAAACGTGGGCTCACGCGAATAGCGAGTGGCGAATAAGGAGGACCAGTTCGGTCTCGCCACGCGCCATTCGCCATTTTCAACGCATTCCGACCCAGGAGAACCATCCATGACCCAGTTCGCCTTCGGCAGCGGCACGCTGATCGGCAAGCGTACCGACGTGAGCGGGCAGCCGCCGGCGCTGCTCGGCACATTGCAGGACGTATCGCTCGATTTCGATCGCAAGATCGAGACCTTGCTCGGCCAGTACAACATGGCGGTCGCGGCCGGCGGCGGCGAGTTCAAGATCACCGGCAAGGCCAAGTTCGCGCGCCTGCAATCGACCCAGATCAACAATCTGTTCCTTGGCCAGACGCTGACCGCAAACAGCATGGTCGAGATGACGACGGGGGAGACCTGCACCATCGCCTCGGCCTCGGTGACGGTGGCAAACGGCAGCACTTTCATTGAGGATTTCGGCGTGTTCTACGCTACGACCGGCGTGCAGCTCACGCCGGTCGCGTCCTCGCCGGCGCAGGGCCAGTACATTGCGCCGTCCGGCAGTCCCGGCACCTACACGTTTGCCTCCGCCGACAACAACGCCGTCGTGCTGATCTACTACAGTTATACGATCACCTCCGGCAGCAAGATAAGCCTTGTGAACCAGCTCACCGGACCGCTGCCGATGTTCGAAGTCTCGCTGAAGGAAACGTTCAACTATTTCGGCACGGCCAAGGATCTCATGGTGAAGCTCAACGCCTGCGTGGCGCCGAAACTGTCGCTGCCGTTTTCCAACCAGAAATTCACCGTCGCCGAGTTCGATTTCCAGGCCATCGCAGACGCGTCGAACAGTATCGGCACGATCAGCCTGAGCGAATAAGATGGTGCTTGGTGTTACGGTTCGGCGAAAAGCGGCTTCGCCTCGTCAAAAACGGGTTTTGGTAACATGCGTAATTCATTCGCGACATAGGGCAGGTGCTGCATATATTGAGCAACAAGCTGGGCCACGGCACGCGCCTGAGCGGTGTCGTTACGCCGTTTCGTCGGTTCTCGATCGGCCCGTTTCGACAGCCAGAATTTGTGCGCCGCCCAGATCCGGGGATCCGTCGTCACGATACGGCATGGCTCGCCCCTCTCGTCGATGACGATGGCCTCGAACGAGGGGGCGCTTTCCTGCCAAGCCAATCCTTCGATTTCTGCAGCCGTCAGATCGTCCTCATCAACGCCGATTCTGGCTCTTTCTTTGGTCCAGGGCGGATCGCGCAGCGGCTTGATGAGATCGACGAGATAGCCCTCCTGGTTTGCCGCCTGGAATTTTCGCGATGAACGGCGGAAGCTCGAATCTGTGTTTTGCAGCAAGCGGAGCAGCGAGGGCTGGGCAATATCCGCGGTCGCCATGAAGCTCAGGCGTTGGCGCGAATCGAGCAGCAAGTCGATATCCTCGGTTGCCGTCAATGCGGCGTCGATGCGGACGCCGGCGACCGCTTCGTACGCATAGATGGCGCTTGTGCCGAGGACACGGATCCCCGATCCGAGAAGTCCGGCGTCGTCGAGTGCTCGTATGATCTTCGCTCCGGCCAGCGGGATTCGACCGAGGCCGAGCGCGCGATTGATTGCGGCTTGCCGGACCATGACTGTTTTCAGGTCCTTCAAGCGCTTCTGGGCGTCCAGCCGGCCGCGTTCGTATTCGAGCTTTGTGGCCTCGGTCTTCTTGGATTTGAGCCCAAGGGACGTTTGGCGACGAATCCCGGATTTCCCGTAGTAGCTGCGGACGAGATAGTCGCGCCCATGGATTTTCTTCCAGACCATGGAGCCGCGATAATCACCGTTCCTTCGCACGGCTTCGCGATAGGCCTCGTAGCGCTGTTGCGTATTGATGGCCTCGCGCCGCTGGTCGCCATTAAACTCTTGAAAGACAACGTGTTCCACAGGCTAGCTCGTTTTGGAATACAAGTGTGGAAAATGGCATATAATGATTAAAAATCAATACGTTCCACAGTTGTAATCGGGACAGGCCAAAACTGTGGAAAATGGCCCGCGCTACGGAGAGGGAAATTGAGCCTGGAAATCGACGAATCCATCGATCTTTCGGCGGCGCGGATGGTCCAGCTCGCCGGCCGCGACTTCTATATAGCGCCGCTGTCGCTGCGGCAGATTCTGGCCATAGCCGACCACGTGCCAAAGCTCGCCGGCGTTACAGCGGAAACGATGAGCGGCGAACGGCTTACGCCGCTGGCCGAAGTGCTGTGGCAGGGCTTGCGCCGGGCCCATCCCAGGCTCACGCGCGACGAGTTCCTCGATCTGCCGATACCGCTCGGTGAGCTCGTCGCCGCGCTGCCGGTGGTGATCGAGCAGGCCGGGGGCAAACGGGTCGAGGCCGGCGCGGGGGAAATCTAGGCGACGAGCGCTTTGAGACCGCCGCCTGGGGCGCGCTCGTCGCCGAACTGGTTCTCGACCTGAATTGGACGCGCGACCAGGTGCTCGACCAGGTCGACATGCCGTTTCTTGACGAGCTACGCGCGGCTTGGAGCGAGTATCCGCCGTTGCGCCGGCTCCTGGCCGCCTCTGTGGGATTCAAGCCGAAGCCGCGGCCGTCGAAAGACTATCGAGAACTGCTCGCCATGTTCCCGGGCGGCGCGATCAAATGAGCATCGGAGGCTCGACACATGGCCAACGACAACCAGGTCGAGATTTTCTTTAACGCCAATGACAGCGATGCGCTGGCCGGGATTGCCCGCATCCATCAGGCGCTGGCCGACCTTGCGGCGCCGATCAAAGTCCTGCGGCAATCGCTTGCGGAACAGAAGATCCTGCTCAATGCGGAGGCTAGTCAATTCCAGATTACGCAGAACCGGAAGTTTGCGCTGCTCGAAGCAGAAACACAGAGAGAATACGAGGCCGAACTGGAATTGCTGCAGCAAAAAGCCGGAATCGGCGCGCTGACGGTTGTGCAACGGCAAGCGGTGCTGGCGAAGATCGACGAGCTGGAGGCCAGGCACCGCACCGACGTGCTGCGCCTCGATGAGCAGGCGATCGCCCAGCAGCAGCGCATGTGGACATCGGCGCTCGGCTCGATCGAGACCGCGTTCAATTCGCAGCTGCGCGGGCTTCTGGCCGGCACCACGACCTGGTCGCAGGCCTTCAAGAAGATTCTCGGCGACCTGATCATTCAGTTCATCGAGATGTGCGAGACCATGGTGGTGAAATGGACCGCCGCGCAACTGGCGCAGACCACGGCGGCGACCACCGGGGCAGCAGCGCGCGCTGCGGCCGAGCAGGGCGCCGCCAGTGCCGGCGTCCTCGCCAACGCGGCGAACGCCGTCAAGACGATCATGACGGATGCCGGTCAGGCATTCGCCGGCGTGTTTGCTTTCCTGGCGCCGATCATGGGGCCGGCCGCGGCGGGACCGGCCGCGGCGGCGCAGGCCTCTGTGTCGGCCGCGGCAATCTTCGATGTCGGCACGGATTATGTGGTGCGCGGCGGCCTCGCTCTGATTCATCCCGGCGAGACCATCATTCCGCCAGCGCGCGGTTCCGGACCCTTTTCGGGCGCGGGCCTCGGTACTCAAGTGCATGCGCCGGTGAGCATCAGCGTCGCCGCGCTCGACGCGCAGAGCGTCAAGCGTTTCTTCAGCGACAATTCGCACCACATGCTGCGCGCCATCAACGACGCGGTGAAGCGCGGCGCGCATTTGGGGCTGCGCGGGGCACGGCCCTAGCCCTCGTTTGAGCGTCCTGTGTCGCAGCTGAGGGGAGCCGAGCATGTCCTACCTCCTCGGCGTCAATCTGCTGCCGTCGACCGGCGAGTTCACCTACGACACGATTGCGTATCTCGGCCAGCGCGTCACCGAATCGACACTTGCCTCGATCAACCGCTATGCGAATGGCGGGCCGGATGCGGGTACTGGCACGGTCACGGATTACTCGATCGCCATCGACAACCTGCAAGCCCAATTCCCCGGCTGCACGACGGTCTCGCTCGTCGTCTCCTGGTTCGGCAATTCGACCGACGTTACCGCCTGCCAGATCTATCCGTCGACCACTTACATCAACGGCAGTTTCCAGCGGGCCTCGGGCGCGTCCGATGTATGGCGTTGCTCGGGACTGACGCAGTCATCGCCTGGTCTCATCCCGATTCCACAGACCGGTGGCGCTTTCATCTATGGCGGCACGCCATCGGACCAGTCGCTGGTGCGGTGCATCGGCGACCTGAAATCACGCGGTCTGCGCGTCGTGTTCTACCCGTTCATGCTGATGACGGCGAGCGGCGAACCGTGGCGCGGGCGCATTACCTACAATGGAACCGACGTTTCCAGCGCGGCGACGACCGCGGTGAACAATTTTCTCGGCAGCGCAGCCGCGAGCCAATTCACGCGCGATACGACCAATCAGACAGTGGCGTATTCGGGGTCTCCGACCGACTACACCTACCGGCGCATGATCCTGCACTACGCCAATCTGTGCGTAGTCGCCGGGGGCGTCGATCTGTTCCTGCTCGGCTCCGAGTTTCGTGGGCTGGAGATCATTCGCGGCCCAGCCTGGACCAAAGGCGGCACCACCGGCAGCGACGGCAAGGTGACGTGGGATTATCCGTTCGTCGCGGGGTTGATGCAGCTCGCAGATGACGTGCGCGGCGTATTCGACGGCGCCGGATACACCAGGGATACCGCGAACCTGCACAATCTGATTGCTTATTCGGCCGACTGATCGGTGTGGATGGGTTATCAGCACCCCGGCGAGAACGGGCAATGGCCGCATCTCGACCAGCTTTACGGCCACGACACGATCGATGTGGTCTGCTTCGACAACTATCTGCCGCTGTCGGATTGGACTACGGGCGATGGCGGGCTCGACGCGAACAATTGGCTCTCCGCAGCACCAAGCGGCAGCTGGCCGCCGTCCGCGGCAAGTCTCAGCGGTCTCGGGCTCACCGGTCAGCCGTCGATCTACAGCATCGCGTATCTGAAGGCGAATATCGAAGGCGGTGAAAAGTTCAACTGGTTCTACAACGACAGTACCAACCTCGGCATCGGGCTCGATCCAGACGGGACCGACTTGCGGATTTCGCTGCCACAAGGCGATCGGCTCGCCCAGGCGCGCAATTCGTACTTCCCGAACCAACAATTGCTGGCGAACAAACAGCTGCGCTGGTGGTGGAACAACGCGCACCAGGCGATCTATGACGACGGCGACGGCAGCGGTTGGTCGCCCCACGGTCCCGATACCGAATGGCTGCCGCAGTCGAAATCGATCGCGTTCGCCGAATACGGCTTTCCGGCGTGCGATCGGGGCACCAATCAGCCCAACGTGTTCTACAGTCCGGCGTCGGTCGAGAGCGCGACGCCGTTCTGGTCGATCTGGGATCCGAGCGAGAGTACGGCCGGCCAGTATTGGCCGCGCCGCGACGACGCGCTGCAGCTGCTGGCGCTGCAAGCCATCTATGAATACTGGGTGACCGACGGTCACAATCAAACGTCGGCCGCCGGCGTGCCGATGATCCAGACGACCTTCATGTCGGCATGGAACTGGGACGCGCGTCCATTTCCGGTTTTCCCGCAATTGAGCGGGGTTTGGGGCGACGCCGGCGACTGGCCCGCCGGCAACTGGGTCGACGGCAAGGGACCTTTCCTGGCGCCGCTCGTGCCGAGCGATCCGCCGGCGCCGGGATCGTATGCGACGTTTCCGAGCCTGCCGACCCTCGGCTGGTCAGTCAAGATCGCCCCGATGTTTACGACCGGGACAGCGTTGCATGTGTCGGGCCGGGAACTGCGCGCGGCGAGATATGCAAGTCCGCTGTGGGCGATCGAGTTGAACTACGATCTGTTGCGCATGGCGTCACCTGAGGATGAATTGCAGGCGATCCTTGGCTTTTTCCTGGGGTGCCAAGGTGAAGACGCCTCGTTCTATTTCGAACCCCCGGCGTTGTCGCCAGTATCCGGCGAAGTACTCGGCACCGGTGACGGTACGGCGACGACATTCGCTTTCATCGTGACGCTGGGCGGCGCGGCAATCGCACCGGCCAATATTGGCACGTCGCCGAATATCTATCTCAACGGCGTACTGCAATCCGGCGGCTATGCGGTCGCCGCGAATCCGCTGGCACCAACTGTGACCTTTGCCGCCGCGCCGGCGGCCGGTGTGACGGTGAGTGCCGACTTCCATTGGTATTTTCTGTGCCGTTTCGATGATGACGGTGCGGATGCCGAAGAGTTTTTGGAAGCGCTCTACGCGCTGCGGTCGTTGCGCCTCAAGACTGTGCGCTGGTGAAATAACGCTCCTCGCATGGGGAGGCGAGGAGATTGCCGCATGACCACCCCGCCGTCGCTGCCTAGTCTCGCCGGTCTGTCGTGGTCACGGCACAAGAAGCCGGGATTCTCCACCCGCGTTGCCTCGCACGTTTCCGGCCGCGAAGTGCGCGTCGCGCCGATGAGCTATCCGCTCTACGAGTTCGACACGGTCTATAACGGGCTTGCCTCCTCGGCGACGCCAAGTTTCATCGGCCTCGGCGCCGCGAGCCTGCAAAGCCTGATGGGCTTTTTCCTGCAGCTGCAGGGCCAGTTCGGCACGTTTCTCTATAACGATCCGGACGACAACACCGTCGCGGCACAGGCCTTTGCGACAGGCGACGGCGCAACCACGTCGTTCACGATGATGCGCTCGCTTGGCGGCTTCCTCGAACCCGCGGGCTGGGTCACGAGCATCGCCGCCGTTTATCTCAACGGCGTGGCGCAGTCCGCAAGCGGCTACAACCTCGCCGCGCCGAACCTGTTGACGTTCGGCAGCGCGCCAGGCAGCGGCGTGACCGTATCGGCGGATTTTTCCTACGCGTTCAACTGCCGCTTTCTCGATGACCGGATGGATTTTGAGGAATTCATGTCGAATCTCTGGCGGCTCGACAGCATGAAATTCCGCAGTGTGAAGCCGTAACCACAAGGCTTTGGCCATGAAGCCGACTTCAGCCGCGCTCGTCGCCTATCTGAACAGCGCGCGCGCAAACCCCGATGTGCCGCTGCTGATGGCGGATGCCTTCACCATCACGCTGCGCGGCGGCCTCGTGCTTTGCTACACCAATGTCGAAGTGACGTTCAGCTACAACGGCAACACCTATCTCGGAAATTCAATCCTGATCGAGGGCCTCAAATACCGGGCGGCCATTGGTCTTGAGGTCGACCGGCAGCAGATCACGATCGCGGCGCGTTCGGCCGACACCATCACTGCCGGCGCCCCGTTCCTGCAGGCCCTGCGCGACGGCTCCTTCGACGGTGCCGAAATCGTCCGCTACCGCATCTTCTTCTCGGACCGGATCGGTGGTGCGGCGATCGGGTCGGTGCTGCTGTTCAAGGGCCGGCTCGGTGTCATCGATGAAATCGGGCGCACGAGCGCCAAGCTGAATGTCAACTCCGATCTCGTTCTGCTCGATATCGACATGCCGCGGAATGTCTATCAGCCGACCTGTCTGCACACACTTTATGATTCGGGCTGTGCGCTGGTGAAGAACGCGTTTGGCACCGGCGGCACGGTGGGTGCGGGTTCTACGGCGTCGACGATCAATTGGTCGGGCGCGAGTGTCAATTTCCAGCAGGGCTCGATCACGTTTACGTCCGGTGTGAATGCCGGCGTGACGGCGACGGTCGGTTCGGTCGCCGCGGGTAGCTCGCTCAAGCTGCTCTATCCACTCGAGAGCGCACCGGCCGCCGGCGATGCCTTCACGGTCTATTACGGCTGCGATCACACGCCGGGGACGTGTCAGTCAAAGTTTGCCAACCTGGCGAACTTTCGCGGCTTTCCCTACGTGCCACCGCCACAGATGGCCATCTGACATGCGTGATGTCGAAGCAAAACAGCGCGCGGCCATCGTTGCCGAGGCGCGGTCCTGGATCGGGACGCCGTACCACAATTGCGCCGATATCAAGGGCACCGGCGTCGACTGCGGCATGCTGATTGTGCGCGTATTTGTCGACATCGGTCTCTGCGCGCCGTTCGACCCGCGGCCCTATCCGGCGGATTGGCATCTGCACCGCAGCGAGGAACGTTATCTCGGCTTCGTGTTCGACCGTTGTTGCGAGCTTGAAAAACCGCAGCCCGGAGACGTCATGGTGCTTCGTTTCGGCCGCTGCTATTCGCACGGCGGCATCGTCACGGCGGCTGCGCCGCTCGCGATCGTGCATGCCTATCACCCGGCACGGCGCGTCGTCGAAGATGAGGTCGCCCGCAGCGGTCCGCTGTCCGATCCGGCCCGCGAGCCGCGCTTCTTTAGTTATTGGAGCAAACCGATCCACGCGAGCGCGATTGGATTGGAAGGCGGCGATCGCGCGAGCGTGGGCAAATCATGAGCGGTCTATTCGGCGGCAGTCAGCCGGTTACGACGCCGGATTACACCGGGCTGCAGATCCAGACGGCGGTCAACACGCTGCCGATTCCGATCGTGTGGGGGATGTCCAAGCTTGCCCCCAACATCGTCTGGTACAACGACTTTGTCGCGAGCTATGCCAATAGCGGTGGCAAGGGCGGTCTGTTCAGCAGCAACCAGGGCGAGACCACATACAGCGCATCCGTGATCATGGCCGTGTGCGAGGGCGCGATCGCCGGCATTAATCAGATTTGGAAAGGCCAATCAGTCTACACGCTGGCGGGGCTCGGGCTGTCGCTGTTTACCGGAACGGATCCGCAGTCGCCGTGGAGCTATATCGCCGCGGCCTATCCATCTCAGGCGCTGGGCTATGAGGGGACGGCCTATATCGCGGCGGAGAATTACAGCCTCGGCGACAATGCGACCCTCGACAACCATAACTTCGAAGTGCAGGGGCTGCGTTACGGCAGCGGTTACGGACAGCTCGCCTATAACACGCTGGATCAGGTGGGCACGGGCGCAGGTTTTTCCTTTGTCGACGCCGATCCGGCGTTGTGTGTCAGCGATCTCTTGACCAATGCGCAATTCGGGGTCGGCTTCCCGGGCGGCAGCATCGACGCGACGACGCTGTTCACCCAGAGTGGCAGCGATGCGGCCTATCAGACCTATTGCCGCTCGATCGGCCTGGCGCTGTCGCCTTGCCTTGTCGATCAGGAACAGGCGTCGTCGATTCTGACGCGCTGGCTGCAACTGACCAACACAGCGGCCGTCTGGTCGGGCGGCCTGCTGCGTTTCATGCCCTACGGCGATACGCCCGTCAGCGGCAATGGCGTCACGTACACCCCGAACGTGACGCCGATCTACAATCTCGACGATGACGACTTCAAGGTCGAAGACAACGAAGATCCGCTTCAGGTTTCGCGCTCCGATCCGTATGCCGCCTATAACGTCTGGCGCCTCGAGGCCGCCGACCGCAGCAATGCGTACAACCTGACCACGATTAAATCGCGCGATCAGAACGCCATCGAGCTGTATGGTCTGCGCATCGCGCCGACCGTTACCGCACACGAAATCTGCGATTACGACGTTGCCGCGATCGCCGGACAACTCATGCTGCAGCGGGCGGTCTACATCCGCAATACCTACAAGTTCCGCCTGTCCTGGGAATATTGCCTGCTCGACCCGATGGATCTGGTGACGGTGAGCGACACCATCCTGGGTCTCTCCGATGCGCCGGTCCGCATTACCGAAATCGAGGAGGACGACAACGGGTTTTTGACCGTGACCGCCGAGGAATTCCCTGTGGGGGTGGCAACGGCGACGCTCTACCCGACGCAACCGGTCGTCAACAACCCGATCAACCGCAACGTCACGCCGGACGCCGTCAACGCACCGATCATCTTTGAGCCACCGGCCGCGCTTGTCGGTGCAACCCCGCAGGTGTGGATCGCAATCTCGGGGGGTGCGGGTGGCGCCGCCGATCCGGATTGGGGCGGCTGCAATGTCTGGCTTTCGCTCGACGGCGCCTCGTACAGCCAGATCGGCACGATCAACCAGCCTGCGCGCATGGGCACGCTTACCGCTTCGTTGCCGCTGTTTACCGGAACCAATCCGGATGCGGCCGACACCCTGGCGGTGAACCTCGCGGAAAGCGGTGGTGTTCTGTCGAGCGGCAGCGCGGCGGATGCCGCACTCGGCAATACGCTCTGCATCGTCGATTCGGAACTCATGTCCTATGGGACGGCCGCGCTGACCTCGGCTAATCACTACTCTCTGACAACACTGTACCGCGGGCTCTACAATTCCGGGCCCGCCGCGCACGCGTCCGGCGCGCCCTTCGCGCGGCTCGATAAGGCGATCTTCGAGTACGATCTGCCGCCGCAATATATCGGGCAACCCCTGCATCTTAAATTCCAGTCGTTCAATGTGTTTGGCGGTGGCGTCGAGGCGCTGTCATCGTGCACTGCTTATACGTACACGCCGACGGGCGACGGCGTCGATCATCCGATTGCCGAGGCGATGTTGACTGCAAGCTCGCTCGACTTCGGTTCGGTGGCGGTCGCGTTTGCTGTGAGCGATGACTTCGGTGGTTCTCCTCTCACAACAGTCGAATATGACATCGATCTCGGTGCGGTCTGAAGCCGCGCGCGAGCGGGAAGGGGCTTCGCTATTGCGCAAGGCGCATTAGCGCGTTCCTGTGGAGGGCGGCGTGAGCGCCGCATAAGACATGACGACAGCCGTACAGGTTCAATTCCGCCGCGGTACACAATCGCAGATGGCCGCCTTCACGGGCGCCGCCGGCGAGGTGAACGTCGATACCACCAACAATCGCGTCGCGGTGCAGGACGGCACGACAGCCGGCGGCTGGCCCGCCGCGCGGTTGTCGGAGATCGCCGGCGGCTTTCTCAACAAGTTCCGCAATGGCACGATGGACATATGGCAGCGCGGCACGTCCGCGCTCACCGTCACGACATCGGGCGCCTACACGGCCGATGGCTGGATCGTGCTGCCGTCCGGCGCCAGTGTCACGGTCGCACAAGCCGGCGGCCGGCTTCTCACCAAGGCGAGCCTGCAGGTCACAGGCGCGAGCTCGGTGAGCGACCTCATCGTCAAGCAGCGTATCGAGAGCCTGATGGCGGCGGCCTTCTGCAGCCAGATCGTTACGGTGCAGGCGCAGGTTTTCAACAATACGGGCGGCAGTATCACGCCGAAGCTCACGGTCAACCGGCCGAGTGCACAAGACAATTACGCGTCGGTGACGGCGGACGTGAACGCCGTCTCGCTGCAATCGTGCGCGGCCTCGGCGTGGACGCTTGTCTCCTATACCTTCCAGGCCAATGCCGCGTCCTACAACGGGCTCGAGATCGCGCTCGACTTTGGCAATAATTTTGGTTCCTCCGGAAAATCGATCCAGATCACCGAGTGCGATATCCGGGTTACGAACGGCGTGCCGACGGGGCTGAATGCCAATCCGCCGGCGCCGGAGTTGCGGCCCGTCGCGATCGAATCCGTGCTCTGCATTCGCTATTTCCTGCAAATCACGAATCCGAAATTCCTCGGCATCGCGGGCAGCTCGTCGAATGCCAGTCGTCTCGGCCTGACGCTTGAAGTGCCAATGCGGGCTGCACCCTCTTTGACACTCAACGGTTCGTTGCCGGTGTTCTTTGGAGCGTCCGGCACAACCGGCACCAGTTCTCTCACATCGATCGTGACGAACTATTCGACCACGCAAGCCCTGGAATTTGATGGTGGCGTATCTCCGGGCACGATGACTACGGGCTTTTCCGTGATGGTTTATCAAAGCGGAAGTGGCAGCGTGTCGGCAAGCTCCGAGCTGTAAGAACAGCTGCGCGGCGCCAAGCGCCCGCAACAGCGTCAAACCAAAAGTCGAAGTGCCGCGCGAGCCAGCTCGCCACGGCGAAGCATGGCGTCTCGCGACTAGCGCTCGTGCGCGTGAGGCGAGGAATCATTCAAAGCAAGGGAGACCATATGACCGAGATCATCGATACCAACCACGATACGACGCCACATCTGCCCGCCTTGAAGGCCGCGGGCATCAAGACGCTCGAGCGCTACCTGTCGCCGATCAATCCGCACGGCGAAAAGTGCATCAAGCCGGCGGAGACGCGCGCCATTGCGGGCGCGGGGCTGCGGCTCGGCCTGGTGTGCGAAGGCTGGGGCGATTTTGCCCATGGGGCGATTTCGGCCGGCGCCGGCGAGCGCGATGGCGAGTGGTGCGCCGAGTATGCGCCCACAGTCGGAGCTCCGGCCGGGGCGTGCATCTTCTACGCCGTCGACGTCGACGCCGGCGTGGATCAGATCAAAAAGCTGGTGCTGCCGTATTTCCGCTCAATCAAGGCGCAGCACGACGCGGCGAAGGTCAAATACCGCAGCGGTGTCTATGGCTCGGGCAGCGTGTGCGCGGCGGTGCTCGCGGCGGGCCTTGCGGATCTGTCGTGGCTTTCCTGTTCGATGGGCTGGAGCGGCTCGCGCGCCTATCTGGCCGCGAACAAATGGGCGCTGCGCCAGCATGTGCCCACGACGCTCTGCGGCATCGATTGCGATGCCGATGAGGCCAACGGCGATTTCGGCGATTTCGTGCCGTTTGCGCCGGCGCCTCGGGATGCGGTCGCGGCATGAACGCGATCATCCTCGCGCTGGCGCTGGAGCTTGCTGCCGGTGGCGCAGTGCATACCGCGAGCGGCGGGGCTTCGCCGGAGCATAGTGTCGGCCTCCGACAGGAAGGCATCGCCTCGGTCTACGATTACGGGCGCCGCACCGCCAATGGTGAGCGTTTCAATCCTCGCGCCATGACCGCGGCGCACCGCACGTTGCCGTTCGGCACGTTAGCCAAAGTGTGCCGCGCCGGCGCCAATTCACCGCGTTGCATCACGGTGCGGATCAACGACCGTGGACCGTTCGTGCGTGGCCGCATCATCGATCTTACGCCGGCGGCGGCCCACGCGCTGGGCTTCTCAGGATTGGCCCACGTCACTGTCGAGCCGCTTGGCGTCTATCGGCCGCGGCGCGGCGACTTTGGCGCTTTCTGAACAACGGCGTTCCTTCCACTTTTTCACACCCAGGAGGTCAGCATGACGCAGATCGGAAATCCTAAACCCGTCATCGACAAGGCCGAGGTGACGCAGGACATTTCCTGGCTCGGCGCGCGGTTGCGCGAGCCTTCGACCTATGCGGGGCTCGGCATTCTGTTCGCGGCGTTTCATCTCGCCAACGCCGGCGACTGGGTTTCGGCCATCACCGCGATCGGCACGGGCGTTGGCGGTATCGTTGCCATCCTTCTGCCGGAGGCGAAGCGGCCACGCGGCAATGGCGGCGTTCCTGGCGGTCCGGCCTTGACGATGCTGGTGCTCTGCGCCGCCGCGCTTGTCTGTGCGGCGCCGGCGCTGGCGGCCAACAAGCCTTTGGTTCGCCGGCCCGCGATGGCGGTAAGCAACAAACCAACGGTAACGCAGGCTCAACAAAATCCACTGATCGTCGTGCGCCAGTTCACTATTGCGGATCTGCAGTCCGCGCTTGCCGACGCCCAGGCACAGACACCGCCCGACACCGTGGCGGTGAATTGCTACTCGGCGCTGATTCCGTTTGTGCAATCGCAAGCGCAGAATCCGCTCCCGGCGGGCGCCGGCGTCTTTCAGGCGCTGCAGAAGGCGCGCGACGCCAAGGCGTATCTCGCCAACATTCAATCGCCGACCGGACCGCTCGCCAGCCTGAACATCGCCTGCGCGCCGCTGGTGCTCGATGTGCAGAACACGCTGGTAACGCTCGGCGTGTCGGTCGGCGTCATCGCCAATCCCCCGGCGCCGCGGCCGCCGTGAGCGGATTGCCGGCGGCCGTCGCGGCGTTTTTGGGGCTGCACCCGCTGTAGCGTGTTCGCACCCGAATAACTGAGGCAAGCCATGGCCGGAAAACTTGATGAAATCTCCGAAGCGATAGGCCGCCTCCGCGCCAGTGTCGCCGATATCCAAAAGAGAATGGAAGAGAGCCGCAGGCTCCAGGATTGCCGTCACGAGGACAACACGGCGGCATTGCGCGACCTCGGACAAAAGCTCGACAAGCACGCCGCCGCCGTCGATGTCATCCGGCCGACGGTCGCGGCGCTCGCTCTGTCGCGCTCACGACTGGCGACACTGGCTTCCGTCGGAACTCGTGGCCGCGCTGGTCCTGGGGTGGGTCGTGGAGGCTGGCGTGAAATGGGCGGTCTCCGCGCTGTTTTCACACCTTCACTAGGGCAAACGTGTCGCAATACTACGCGGTTAAAACTTGGCAACCACCGCTGGTTCCATGCGTTTATGCAGTGTTTCCGGCTCCAATCACGATCTGGATGCTTAAATTTTTAAGCGATTCCGCAAACGGTTTCGCAACACTGTGCCGGTAAAAACGCGTACGCGCGCCACCGCGGCGCGAGGGACGTGCAGTGCCGATCTTCGCGAATCCCAACTTCCTGATCAATCTGCCGACGCTATGCGCGGTGACGGCATTCATCACCGTCATCAGCGGTGCACTGATGCTGTTCTCGTGGCTGCAAAACCGCAGCGAACCGGCGCTGGCGCTATGGGGGATTGCCTACCTCCTCGGCACTGTCGGGGGCGCGTTCCTGGTACGCACCTCATCGGACGTGCCGGCCTGGTCGGTTTGCGCGGGTAACGCGGTGCTCTGCTGCGCCTACGGCATGATGTGGGCTGGTGCGCGCAGCTTCGAGGGGCGTCGGCCGCTCTGGCTCCTCGTCGTCGCTGGCGCGGCCGTCTGGGCCGTCGCCTGTCAGATCCCAGAATTCTACCAATCAATGCAGGCACGGGTGACGCTGGCCTGCGTGATCTTTGCGGCTTACTCGCTGCTGTGCGCCCGCGAGATGTGTTACCCGCGCGACCGTGAGCTGATGTCGCGCTGGCCGACGCTGGCGCTCGCCGTGATCCATGCCGGCTTTCTGCTGACGCGCATCCACTATGTGGGCGCGTTTGCCGCCATGTCGGCTGCTCATCCCGCGCAGAACGTTGGCCTGTTCGTGCTGACCTTCGAGACGCTGTTCGCCGCGTTCTGCCAAGCCTTCCTGCGCATGAGCATGGCGAAAGAACGCGCCGAACTCGCGCACCGGCGCGCGGCGCTGACTGACTCACTCACTGAAATTGCCAACCGGCGCGCGTTCTTCGATGTCGGCGCGCCGTTGCTCAAGCGTACGCTCGCCGACCGCCGCGCGGCGGCGCTCCTGCTGTTCGACCTCGATCGCTTCAAGGAAGTCAACGATACGGCAGGGCATCAGGCGGGCGACGAAGTCCTCAAGGCGTTTGCGCGGCTGGTCGCCGATTCGATCCAGACAGTAGATCTGTTTGCGCGGCTTGGCGGCGAGGAATTCGCCTGCCTGTTGATTGATGCGCCGATGGCTGAGGCCCTGCGGTTTGCCGAACGCGTACGCAGCAAATTCGAGGCGATGCGTTTTGCCGGATTGCAGGCTGACACCACGGTAAGCGTCGGCGTCGCCATGGCGGGCGAGACCGGACGCGATCTGTCGTCGCTGCTGGCGATCGCCGACCGCGCGCTCTATCGCGCCAAGGCGGAAGGCCGCAACCGCGTCGCGCCGGCGCCTCTGGTGCTGGTCGAGCGCAGCGCCGACGCTTCGCGTTCGGCGCTGTCGCTCAATGGTTCCGGCGCCCTGCCGGCGCCCATCGCCGGCTAGGCGGCCGCTATAGCCGGCGCCCAAATCCGCCGCGCATCCCGCCCGCGATAAGCGAAATCAGGAACAGCACGAGCGCGACGAAAAACACGATCTTCGCGATGCCGACGGCGGCGCCGGCAATGCCGCCGAAGCCGAGGACTGCGGCAATCAGCGCGATGATCAACAGTGTTACGACAAGGCTCAGCATCTCAATCGCTCCCTAATCGGTTGTCGGGGCGACAACTCATGGCCCCGGCCGGGGTTCCATCAGGGAGCGGTCCGCCAGAGGCGGGGAGGGACATGACAGCAGCCGAATCAGATTTGATCGGGATCGGAACCGCCCTGCCGCGGAAACAGCAGCGCGCCTACCAAAACAACAACCGCAATCGTCGCGTAAAGCTGCGGCCCGGCCTGGTTCAGCGCGGCCGCGAACTGACCGCAGACGCGGTCGAGCGCGTACAGAATATTGGTGCTGTCCATTTCCGCTGAGCCTCTCGCGCCAAGGCCATGCGGGCCGAAGCGGGCGGATGTGTGGCGGCTACCGCCTCGTCGGCGCCGATGGTTGTTGTTCGGGATCACGCTGATAGCTCCGCTCCGGCAGCACCGAGAGGTCGAACTCGTGCCGGGTCGGATTGGGATTGGCCTTGAGCTTGACCGTCGTCTGCCCCCACTTGCCGCAGTCGAGCGTGGTGTATTTGATCCACTGGCGCAGCGGTCGACTGCGCCGCAACTCTCGTCTGATCCGCAGGCCGAGCCAGCCGGTCTTGGTGTTGTAGAACCCCGGCGACTTGCCGCGGGCGCGGCCGTGTCCGTGAATGAAACGGAGCTTGTCCGCTCCCATGTCCCAGGCCTGTTCGACGATGGCGGCCATCGGCGTGCCGACGAAGTCGCGGGGGCGATAGCCGTGCAGGTCGATCTTGGCGATGCGCGGCTCTGCGGCGTCCCCGGACATGCGGCCTTCCTGGTATTGCGCTTGTGTTGCCATCCACCAGGCAGCGTCGCCCGGCGAATGTCGGCAATGGCTTGTACAGCGAGTTCGGAATTGGCTGGGGAACTAGGATTCGAACCTAGATTCTCGGAGTCAGAGTTCGATGTTCTACCGTTGAACTATTCCCCAACGCGCGCCGCGGCTGACGTCTGTGCCGTTTCGCCGCCACGCGGTGGTCAGCCGGGAGTTGGGCCCGTCTGGAGCGGACGCCGGTGCGCAGGCGGCCGAAGCGAAATCATCTAGGGCATCTTCGCGGGGTTTCCAAGTGGAGGCTGCGATCGCGCGGCGATGCCGCGCGGGCGTGTGGTGCGCCGGCAACGATGCCACCCGAGGGCCTCTTTCGGCCTGGCCAGCGTTCCGGGGCAGGCTGCGATACGTATTACTTTCTATACGGAAAGTATTGTTCGAATACTTATAGTATAAAGCCGATACGTGAAAGTACCTAAACAATATAGATTCACCATTATTCAGACAAATTGTTTACTCGGCACCGATTTTGACTTAAGCGTGCGGTGACGGGGACCACTCCATGACTGACGATATTTTTGCCGACCGCGTCGCCAAGGTGCGCCAGCGCTTTGTGGCGACGCTGGAAGCCAAGATCGAGGAGACTTCCGCGGCGCTGCCGAAACTCGGCGGCATCGCGCCGGCGGACACTGCGGTGGCGGCGGTCGCCGAGGCCTATCGCGCCATGCACGCCATCGTCGGCATCGGCCGCACCGTCGGCTTTCCCGACACTGGCAGCGCGGCGCATGAGGTCGAAGACGTGCTGCGGCCGCCCTATCACGCCGGGCGCGGGCTCAACGACGCTGAAATCTCCCATCTGAAAGATTTGCTGCAGGCGTTGCGCACGATTGCAGCGCGCGAACTGCAATCCTTCCAATCCCTCTCACAGTGCCAATCCCTCTCACAGTGATTGCGTAGCCATGACCCAGTCCTTGCGCGTTCGTTTTCTGCTCGGTTCCGCTCTGCTGATCGTGCCGCTGCAGGCCCATTCTCAGGATCAACTGCCGGCGCACGGTCCGATGCCGCTTGCACCGCGAAAGCCGCTTACGATCGCGGCCGTGCATCCGGCGGCTGCGGTGCATCGGGCGGCGTCCCCGGCCTGGCATCAGCCGACGACGGTCTCGGCTTTGCGCCCGGCGTCTACGGCGAAGCATCCCAAGCTCGTGCGCCATGCCGCCGCGCCGGCGCCACAGCCCGCTCCGGTCGTGACGGCAGCGGCCGCCGCGGCGCCACCGAAGCCGGCTGGTCTGATCGCGGCGGTGACGCTCGCCGACATCGGCTTCGTCAACGGACTGCATTTCGCCAACCTGGGCGGTCACCGCGAACTCTACATGCCGATCCCGGAAGACGCCGATGTTACGGCGAGTACCCTCACGCTCGTGGTCGACGATTTCGCCGCGCATGAGGCCAAGCGCAACCTCATTGTGCAGATCAACGATCGCACTGTTACCGCCATCGCGCTCGACGGCCAGGGCAGGGGGCGCACCGTGCAGGTGCCGCTCGGCGGCGCGCGGCCGAAGGACGGCTATCTGAAACTCGCGTTTCTCTATTCCGGCGCCGCCACGCCGGACCATTGCATCGATGTGCGTTACGTCGGCGACAGCGTCACGGTCCGGCCGCAGACCGCGGTGGATATCGAGATCGGCGCGGCCGGTCACCTCGACGTCGCCACCACCGCGGCGCTGATGCCGCGCGACGTGGCGGTGATGCTGCCGCGCCGGCATCTGGCCGAGACCGAGATGGCCGCAGCCATCACGGTGGCGCGGGCGCTCTATTCCAGCGGCCGGCGCGTGAAATTCTACGACGGCTATGACGCCGTGGCAGACCTCGCCAAAGGCGACGACGCGGGGCATTGGACGCACGGCATCATTCTGATCGGCACTTTGTCGGATGCCGGCGGGGTCGTCGATTCGCCCATGGCGACCGTGGCCGGCGACTTCCACGGCTTCGGCATGATCGACGCCGTACGCATCCACGGCCAGCCGGCGCTGGTCGTCGCCGACGCCGCGAGCGTGCGCGCCGCGCGCCTGTTCGGCACGCCGCTGCTGGCGGCGACACGCGGGCTTTCGGCCGCCTCGGTCGGCCAAGTGTCGCCGATCGATTTGCCGACCGATCGCGTGACGTTCGATCAGCTCGGTGTGCCGCCCGCCGAAGTCGAAGTATTCGGCCGCGCCGATCTCGGTGCCATCCTCGATACTCGCAGACTCCCGGCAGGAACGCGGCCGACACGGCTGTCGCTTGACGTGATGGTCGCGCCGGACGGCGCCGGCGCCAAGGCCGTCGTCAGCGCCTTTGTCAACGAACGTCTCATCGGCTCGACGGTCGCAGCGACCGACGGGCCGACGCATCTCGATCTGCCGCTGCCCAGTGGCCTTGTCGGTACGGTCGCCAATCTTCGTGTCGTTGTCGAACGCGACATCGCGCAGGGCGATTGCCGGTTCGGTCCGCAAGGTTATCCGGCGCAAATTCTTGGCTCTTCATCGCTGACGTTGGGTCCGGCGTCCGGCACCGCGCACGATTTCGCCGATCTCACGGCGCGCTTTGTGCACGGTGTTGACGTGCTGTTGCCCGCCACGGCCGCGGACCAGCCGGCGCGCGTGCTCGGCATCGTGTCGCAAGTCGCCAACCAACTGTCGTCCGATACCGCGCCGCTGAATGTTTCTTACGTCGCATCCGGCAGCGCGCCGGTCCCGGAAGGACCGTTCATCGCCGTGAGCGAATTGTCGCCGTCAGGCGCCAATCCGCGCGTGCGCTTTGATCGCGGCCGTGTTGCCGTCATCGACCAGTCGGGTCACACGCTGCTCGATCTCGGCGGCTTCAATGGCGGAGCCGTCGCGCAGGTTCTGCAAGACGGGGAAGTGCCCGGTCTTTGGGTCAAGCCGCTGTCGTCCGACGGCCGTGCGCCATCGCCGCCCGAGTTGCACCTCGATCACGGCGACGTTGCGTTCATCGACGACAAAGGCGTGGCGCTGGCGATGTCGACCGTGCGCGACACGCTGGTCAAGATCTCATATCCCGATCAGGTGTCGTGGCTGACGGTGGCCGACCGCTTCCGTTCCTGGATCATCGGCGGGTTGTGGCTGCTCGGCACCGCCGTGCTGCTGCTCGCGTTGCAGCGCCTGCTTCGCCGCCGTCCCGCGCATTCCGAGTAGACTATGCCGCTGTCGCCGTCCGATCGTGCGCTCGGCGATCTTCTGGTTGGCCGGCGCGTCATAACCCTGCCGCAGCTCGACGAGGCTGTCGGCCTTGCCGAACGCTGGAACGTCCGGCTCGGCGACGCGCTGTTGTCGCGCAACTGGATGGACCCGAGGCTTTACTACGAGACCTTCGCGCAGAATTTCGACCTGCCGTTCGTCGACCTGGTGCGCGACCCGCCGGACCTGACGTTGCTGAGCGCCGCCGATGCCGACCTTTATGCCGGGCGTCTGACCATGCCGTGGCGCCGGCGCGACGGCCGGCTCCTGATCGCAACCGCCGAGCCAGGCCCCGAAACGCTGCTGTTTGCGCGCGAGCGCTGGGGCGCCGACATCGAGTTCGTCGTGGTGTCGAAATTCGACGTCGTGTTCGCGGTGCAGACCGCATTCGGCGAGGCATTGTCGCGCCGCGCCGTATTCGAACTGGCCGACCTGGACCCTGAAATGTCGGCGCGTACCGTGTTCACCGCACCGCAGATGATCGCGGCCTACGTGCTCGTCAGTCTGGTTCTGCTCGGACTGGCCTTCGCGCCGATCGCCACGTTGATCACGCTCAACGTCGCGTTCGGCGTATTTTATCTGGGCAATTTCATCTTCAAGGGTGTGATGATTTCGGTCGGCGGCGGCCGCTCGGCGACGATCGACGAAAGTATCGCGATCGAGGCGCGGGCGCTGCGCGAGGAGGACCTGCCGGTCTTTACCGTGCTGGTGCCGATGTTTCGCGAGGCCGCAATGCTGCCGACCTTGGCGCAGGGACTGCGCAATCTCGACTATCCGCTCGGCAAGCTCGACATCAAGATCGTGCTCGAAGCGGGCGACACCGAAACCATCGAGGCGGCGCGCGGGCTTGGCCTGGAAGGCGTGTTCGAAATCATCATCGTGCCGCGCTCGCAGCCGCAGACCAAGCCGAAGGCCTGCAATTTCGCGCTGCGCTTCGCCCGCGGCGAATATCTGGTGATCTACGACGCCGAGGACCGGCCCGAACCGGATCAGTTGCGCAAGGTGGTGGCGACCTTCCGCCGCGCGCCGGCGAACACCGCCTGCCTGCAATGCCGCCTCAACTATTTCAACGCCGAAGAAAACTGGCTCACGCGCATGTTCACGCTCGACTATGCGCTGTGGTTCGACGAGGTGCTGCCGGGCCTCGAACGGCTCGGCATGCCGATCCCGCTCGGCGGCACCTCCAACCATTTCCGCACCGAGGTGCTGCGCGAACTGCACGCCTGGGATCCGTTCAACGTCACCGAAGACGCCGATCTCGGCATCCGCATCGGTCAGAAGGGTTATCGCGTCGGCGTCGTCGATTCGACGACGTTCGAGGAGGCAAGCTGCCGCGCCGGTCAGTGGCTGCGCCAGCGTTCGCGCTGGATGAAGGGTTATATGCAGACGCTGCTGGTGCACACGCGCCGGCCGCTGCAATTCGTCCGCAGCGCGGGCGCGCTCGGCCTGCTCGGCTTCGTGTTTTTCATCGGCGGGACGGTGCTGGCCGGGCTGCTGAATCCGCTGTTCTGGCTGTTCTATCTGGTCTGGCTCGCGGCCGGCGCCGCGAACCTCGATGTGATCTTTCCGAATTCGCTGCTCTACCTGTGTCTGTTCAATCTGCTCGCCGGCAATGGCGCCTTTACGTATCTGCTGATGCTGGCGCCGATTCGCCGCGGCTGGCTCGGACTGATCCCGTATAGCTTCACGCTGTTCGCCTACTGGGTGATGATTTCGGCGGCGGCGTATCGGGCGCTCTGGCAGCTCGTGCGCGACCCGTTCCTCTGGGAAAAGACCGAGCACGGCCTGTCACAGCATGCAGCGCCGCCGGTGCTCTCGAGCGCTGAGGCGGCGCCATGAGCGAGGCCGGTTCCACCAGGGCTGCCGCGATGGGACGCGTGCTGCCGCACGCGATCGGCGCGGCGCCGATCGCCGCGCTCGCTTTCGTGACACTGCTGGCGCTTGCGGCGATCGCGGTGCGGCACGGCCTGATCGCCGATGATGCGCTCCGCCTGTGGGCGGGGGCCAGCACGGCGGCCGACGGCGAAGTGCCGATCGGGCGGGTCGTGGCGGCTTATCCGTCGCTGCCGTTCATGTCGACGACGCTCGTTGCCTGGCTTCTGCCTGCCAGCGCGCCGGCACCGGAACTCGTGACTGCGCTTCTCCTCGCGCTGTTCGCTGCGTGCTGCTTTTCCGCGTGCCGCAAAGCGGGCGTGCGGGCTATCGCCGCCGCCGCCGCGACGCTGTTGATCGCACTGCATCCGGCGCTGCTGCGCGCGGTGGTCGCCGGACCCGGAGACATGTTCCTCGCGGTCTTTCTCCTGATGCTGTGTCTTTCGCTCTACGATCTTCGCGCACGCAGCGGTACCGCCGAAGTGATGAATGTCGGCCTCGCGCTGATGGGGTTGTCGTTCTCGCACCCGATGGGTGCGGTGTTCGCTTTCGCAACGGTGCCGTTCCTTGCCTTCGCGGTGCGGCCGATGCTGGTGGCGAATTCGGCGCTGAACGTGCTTATCGCGCTGGTATTCCCGACGCTGTTTACGCTCGCCGCGTTCGCCTACGTGGCCTGGATCTTTCCCGGCGACGGCTGGAGTTTTTTCGCCGCGCCCGCGCAAAGCCTGTCGATGTGGACCGCCGCGGTGGCGCGGCTGTTCGGCGGTTATCTGTCCGGCGCGCCGATGCTGGAGGCAAGTGCGGCGATGGCGCTGGCGCTGGCCGTCGGTGCGCCGCTCGCGGTGGCGATGCTGAGCCTGGTGCGCCGCCGCCGGCCCCTGGTCGCTCCTGCCGTCGTGTTCATCGCCGCCGCGATCCTGGCGACGGCGACCAGCGTGTTGAGCGGCTTTTTCGGCAATCCCGCAGCGCTTGTCGTCGCCGCGCCGGTGCTCTCGGCCGGCATGGTGACGCGGGTGCCGGAGGCCCGCGCGCGCATCGCGCTCGTCCTCGGCCTGTTGCTGATCGGATGGTTCGGCGGGTTTCTCAGCCTTGCGCTGGTCGACCCGCTCACCATCAACGCTTTGCAATCGGCGGGGGAGAGCGAACGGCTTGATGCTCTGGCGGCCGGCGGCGCCGCTCGCGGCCGCAATGGCGTCCTGGCCGACGTCAATAATGCTCCGGCCTTCGTGCTCGGCCGCGGCAATGCCAGTGGCATTCTCAGTCCGCAGAGCGAAGCGTTCGTGCTCGCCCAGTTGTTTGGTCGCGTCGAAACGCCGTTCGTCGCGGTGCCCGATCCGCAGAGCACGACCGGCTCCAACGATCGCCTCGATACCGCTTTTCCGTCGCTGTACCGCGATGGGCTGCCCGGTTATCGGCTCATATACCAAAACAATACTTGGCGCTTGTTTGGTCGTGAAAAGAAAGCAGCCGTGTCAAAGCAGTAATAGCCGCATCGTATCATAAAGCATCATGTAGATATAAGTAAAAATGCGGACCTAAAACATGCGAATACTTTTGATCGACGATTCGGAGGACTCCCGCGACCTGACGGAAGCCGCGCTGCTGTCGGCCGGCTACAGCGACATCGTGCTCGCCGGATCCGGCTGGGAAGCGCTCAAGATTTTGGATGTCGGCCGCAATACCGACGCGCGACCAGACTTCGATGTGGTGCTGCTCGATATTTTGATGCCGGAGATGGATGGCGTCGAAGCCTGCGCACGCATCCGCAACGATCCACGCTACGGCGACCTGCCGATCATCATGGTCACCGCCCTCGACGACATGGACTCGCTTGCGAATGCGTTCGTTGCGGGCGCCACGGACTACATTACCAAGCCGGTCAACCGCGTCGAACTTGTCGCGCGGGTGCGCGCGGCTTTGCGCCTCAAGCAGGAACTCGACCGGCGGCTCGCGCGCGAGCGCGAACTCCTCAATTTCGTATCGAACTGGGGCGACCGGCGGACCGGCGCCCTGATCGACGAAGCGACGGGTCTGTTCGCCGGCGAAGCCGCGGAGGCTTATCTGACCGCGGCTTGCAACAGCGACAGCGCCGATGTGATGTCCGTCCTCGCGGTCATGCTGGACCGCTTCGATGTGTTTCGCACCGCCAATGGCGACGGCGCCGCACGGAGCGTGCTTGTGCAGGTGGCGCGCGCGGTCCGGCGTCTCGCCGCCACAGTTGGGATCGTCGCGGCGGCTTATCGTAATGGCACCATCGTCCTGGTGGCGCCGGAACTTGCGTCCAATTGCGCGCGCGACTTCGGCGAAACCCTGCGCACCACGGTAGCGAAGCTGCGGTTGCCGAACTCCGAAGCCGTCGCGTCCGATTACGTCACCGCGAGCGTCGCCGCGATTACCGGCCAGGTGAAACGCGCCAGCGATCGTGTGCAGTTGCTTACGCAGGCGATATCGCGCGCCCAGGCTGTTTCGGGCGAAGGGGGAAATCGCGTGCTGGCGCTGACAATCTAGGCGAGCGGGGGCTCGCGAGCTGGGTGGGGGTAAAGCGTGCTCAAGAGTTGCGTTGCGTTTTTGGTGGGGTTGGTGGCGATCCCATCGCTTGCTTCGGCAGCGGCGTGGACGCTGCCGGACGGCACTGGACAATGGCTGACGACGCTGACGCTCGCTTCATCGACGAGCTATCTGGAAGGTTCGCAGCCGCTGTCTCCGACCCCGCGTTACAACAAAGATGAACTGTCGGCGCTGATTGAATACGGCGTCACCGACCGTCTCACCGCCATTTTCGAGCCGGGCTTGCAGCATATCGATATCGCTGCGCCGACCGATGCCGAGCGCACCGGACTTGGCTATACCGAATTCGGCGCGCGGTACGCGGCTTTCGAGAACCAAGACAAGAGCTGGGTGCTGTCGGGCCAGGCGACGGTTCGCATCCCCGGCACCTTCGACGCATCAAATCCCGCAGCTGTCGGCTATACCGATGTCGAGACCGATCTGCGCGTGCTGCTCGGCCACTCCTTCACAATCGCCGGCCTTCCGGCGTTTTTTGATATCGAAGCCGCCGAGCGTGTGCGGACCGCAGGATTGCCAAGCGAATTTCGCGCCGACGGAACGTTCGGCATATGGGTCCAGCCGCGCTGGCTCGTGCTGGCGCAAAGCTTCAACGTCGTGTCCGAGGGCGCCGGCAATGTCGTCTATACGGGCGGCAGCTACGACTACGAAAAATTTCAGTTGAGTGCGGTCTACCAGCTCACGCCGGTCTGGTCGGTCCAAGGTGGCGGCTACGTCACTTACGCAGGTCGCAATGCACTGCAGGAGAACGCCGTGATCTTCGGCGTGTGGCGGAAGTTCTGACCATCAGGGCAAGCGCGCACGGACCGAACCTGATTCACACTGCGCTGTCCAGGCGCAGCGCAGCGCGCGTTCGGCCGGTTTGCCCTGCACGGTGAAATCGGTGTCGTTGAGGCCGCCGCCGTTCGGGTCGGTGAGCCAGCGCCAGATCAGCACGCCGCGAACTGATGGGCGATCAAGAATTGAAAGCCAGTCGGCGAGCACCTCGGCTTGCAGATCGGGGTCGGCGGCACTCGGTCGTTCCTCAGCGCTTTCCCACGGTTTGGCAGCGGCTCCGCGCGCGGAGCGGAGTCCGATCTCGCCGACAATAACGGGCTTGCCGGTCTTCGCAGCGAGCGCGTCGAGACGTTGTGCCGTTTCCATCATCCGCGTCAGTCGGCCGATGCGGTCATTGTCGGCGCCAAGCGGCGGGTAGAGTGTCACGCCGATTGCATCGAGCCGGTCCCAGAACGGTACCGTTTCCGCTTCTTCCACATTATGAGCCATATAGAGCAAGCGACCAGGGTAGGATTGGCGCACAGTATCGATCAGCGCGGTCCATTCGGGCCGCTGCGATGTCTCGGCAAGCTCGGTGCCAATGGCAAACGCCTCGACGTTTTCCTTTGCGGCGATGCGCGTGAGACGTCCGATCTCCCTGCCGTAATTGGCAAACCACTCGCTCCAGTTCTGTTCGAAATTCATCGCGACGGCGCCGGCCCAGCTTCGCGGTACCCACACCTGTGGCTTGACCATGACGGAGAGGCCGAGTTCGTGGGCCTCGCGGATCGCCGCCCGCAGTTCGTCGTCAGTCATGTCTTTGCCGCGAACCGGATCGGGGCTTGCAGGAGTGGCCTGCCACAGGAACGGCACGACGGCGATCATATTGGCGCCGATGCGTTTGGCCCGGATGAGCGCCAACTGCGACGATGGACTGCCGAAGGGATAGCCGGGCGCTTGGATGACGTTGAAGCCGGCGAGCTGTGGTGGCTGTGACGAGACCGCGTGTGCGCCGAATGCAGTGAGTACGCCAAGAAAAACCACCGCCGCAGCGGCGCGCCTGGGCCGGCGTCCCATCGATCAGACCTGCCTGACTATGTGCAGATGACCCCCGACTTCGCTGGCCAGTGTCATCGGATCGAACGGCTTTGAGATCACGCCCTGCGCGCCCATGGCGATGAATTGCTCGATTTCCCGCTTCTGGGCGCGCGCGGTCATGAACACCACCGGGATCTCGGCGGTGCGCGGGTCTTTGCGCAACTCGGCCAACGTGGTCGGGCCGTCCATCTTGGGCATCATTACGTCGAGCAGGATCAATTCCGGCGACCACTCTGACGCGGCGGCAAGTGCATCGACGCCCGAGGCGCACGCTCGCACCTGAAAATCAGGATTGAGGCTGAGCGAAGCATCCACGATCTCGCGAATGTCAGGCTCGTCGTCGACGTGGAGAATTCGGATCTGGCTCATGCTGTCTCCATTATGACGCCGCGGATCGCAGCATCAGGCGGTCGTGGACGGCAGCGACCAGGTCGTCGAGCGAAGCGCCAATTTTGGTCAGGCGCGCTTCGACCTGCGGAATGGCGGCAATTTCGGCCGAATGACCGGAGAAAATGAGGACCGGGATTGATGCGCCATTGCGGTTGCGCAAGTCGGGCAGCAAATCGAGGCCGGACTCCTCGCCGAGCGTTATGTCGAGCACGACGAGATCGAAATGATGTGCGAGCAGCGCGGACCGGGCCTCTTCGATGGAGAGGGCCGGGAAGACGCGTGCCGTCGAGTGCAGTGCGCGCGCGACCAGATCGAGGATGTCGCGATCGTCCTCGATATGCAGAATGCAGGGCCGGCCGTTCGCGCCGCGAACGACGGCGCCGTCAAGAAGTTGCGTCAGCGCGAAGGCGTCGATGGGTTTTGCGATCCACTTGAGCACGTTGAGTTCGGCGGCGCCTTCCTTTGCCGGCGCGGGTTCGGCCGAAGCGATCACGATCGGCGTGCGGTAAACTTCAGGTTGTTCGCGCAGCAGGCGGATCAAATCCATGCCGCCCGCATCCGGCAGCTCGAAATCGACCACGATAGCGGCGTAACCGTTGCCGCGCGCGCGCCTGATGGCTTCCTCCGGATCGTGCGCGAAATCGGTCGAAAAGCCGAATGGGCGCAAGCCTTCCCGCACCGCCGTGGCGGCTTCGGGATCGTCCTCGCAGAGCAGAATGTGGGTATCGTTGGGCCTCCGCGCGCTGTCGATTTCGCGGGCGGCGATTTGCGCCCAGTCGGGCAATTCGACGAAGAACTCGGTGCCGCCGCCGTCTGCGTCCCTGAAACCGATTGTGCCGCCAAGTCGTGTGACGATCTTGCGGGCAATGCTCAGCCCAAGTCCGGTGCCGCCCTTTTGCCGCGCGTCCGTTGCGTCGGCCTGCGCGAATTTCTCAAAGACGCGCGGTTTGAACTCCGGCGGGATTCCGGGGCCATGATCGCGCACGGCGATCCGCATGCGGTTGTCGCGATGGGTGATCGTCACTCCGACCTCACCGTCGCGGGGGGAAAATTTGACCGCGTTTGACACCAGATTGGTGATCACCTGGGCGAGCCGATCGGGGTCGGCCAATACTTTGCTCTCTTCGGCCACTCGATCGAGCAGGATCCGTACCGCAAAGCCGTCCGCGTAGCCGCGGTTGGCTTCGATCACTTGCTCGGCCAGCTGCCGCAGTTTCAGCGGTTTGAAGTTGAACACGACGCTGCCGGATTCGATTTTCTCGATGTCGAGGATATCGTTGATCAGCCGGACCAGTCGCGTGCAGTTGTTATGAGCGATGCCGAGAAATCGCGTCACGCTGTCCGGCAGCTTCCCGGCGGCGCCGCCGAGCAGAAGACCGAGCGAGCCCGCGATTGAAGTGAGCGGCGTGCGCAGTTCATGGCTTACAGTGGAAACAAACTCGTCCTTAAGGCGATCGACGCGCTGGCGATCGCTGATATCAATGACGACGTTGAGCACGAACGGGCCATCGGACGTGTGAACCGGATTGAGGCCGATCTCGGCCGGAAATTCGCTGCCATCCCGCCGCAGCCCGAACAGGCCGTGGCTTGCGTGAATTTGGCGAATGTTTGGATGCTGGGCATAGCGCGCGCGGTGTCCCGAGTGATGCTTACGCATCCGCTCCGGAACGAGAATCTCTATCGATTGCCCGATCAGTTCGCTTCGGTGGTAGCCGAATAGCCGCTCGGTCGCGGTGTTGACGAGCACGATGGTGCCGGAACTATCCGTCATCAGCATGCCGTTTGGGCAAGCCTCGACGGCAAGACGAAACAGCTCCTCGGCGAATTCGCTCGCCGGGCGATCGCGTTCCACAGTGACTACGCCGGCAGCCGGTCCCACGGTCGATCCAAGCACGCGCAATGTTCACCGCGCCGATCCTGCCGTCGCAATGGGAAATATGTGTTAAGTTCGGCCGCTTGCGAACAGAAATTCGTGTACGTACAAATAGCTAAGTGGAAGGCGCGGTGCGCGATGCGGCGCACGCGGCTGTTCGCTTTTTGCCACCAGAAAATTCAATCGACTCCCATACGAGCGAGCATTTGGGCGGCTTCGGCCGATCCCAGATCCTTCGCGCGCTGATACAGCGAGCGCGCCATGGTGCGGTCGCCGAGCACGCCGACGACATTGTGGCTGGCGAGATAAGCCGGATCGTAGGTATTGGCGAGCGCCAAGGCGGCATCGGGAATGCCGGCATCGGCCAAGCGGCGGAAGGCGACCCGCGCCGCCGAAATGTCTCCGGTCGCCAGCCAGTCGCGGCCACGCTGCATCAGCATGGTAGCCTGGCCCGGATCGATCGGCTTGACATGAGGAGCGGGAGCGGGCGGTGCGGTGCCGATGTGAACGTCCGTTGGTGTCTCCTTGCCCGCGGAAGCGACCACTGGCTCTGGCGCGGGCGGCGGCGCCGGCTTGGATACCCACTTGAGTTGCATGCCGCGACTGTCGAGCACGCGCTTGCCGGGGTCGAGCAGTTTGACGGTCGTGTTCATCACCCCGACGAAATCCTTCGGCGCATACAGATAAAGCCCGGAGAATTTGTCGGGCGGCAGTTGCCAGCTTGACCGGCTTATTGATGTGCCGGCCGACAGTGTCGTGCCCTCGGCTAAGCCATCGAGCAAGAGTGACTCATCATCCTCGCCATGCTCGACATCGAGCGCGAGCGGGACAGGCTCGTTTGCAAAAGCCTGCTGGTCTGCAACAACAAGGCGCGACTGCGGTTGCGGTGGGGAGGGGGCCGCGGTCTGCTGGGGCGCAGCCTCGGCGGTGCGCTCGCCCGAGACCTTCAAGGCCGGTGTGTCCGACCATGATGAGTAGAACCGGGTCACCCCGTAAGCCACGATCGCGGCGAATACGATCGCCAATGACAATCGCAAGATCGGCTTAAGTTGACTGCTATCCCGTGCCTGAGGCGGCGGTGGCACGATCTGCGTGTCAAGACGGGGAGGGCGCGGGCGCCGAACTGGAGTCTGGGTGCGCTCCTGCCGACCCGCAGCGGCCGATGTTCCGTCGTCGCTCTCATCGTGTACCGGCGTTATGGACGGAGAGTACGAAGCGACGACTGAGGGATCGGACTCCGTATGGCTGTGCGATGCGTGCTTAAGTTCGATGACCTCACGGATCGCGTCGTCCAGCCAATCCAGTGCGTCCTTCGTAGTACCGGACTCGTTCATGCCGATCGGGTCTTCTCCCGCCGGAGCCAAATCTCGTCCGGTGTGCTCCGCGTTTGATGGTGTTTGCTCGATTTCGGGCAACGTACCAGTTGTCTCAGGAGGATCTTGGGACAAAGCGCGGTCTCGTACGCGCGGCGGCGCGTATGCTGAGAGTCCCTTTAACGTGCTCTTTGGTGGGAACGGCGTACTCATACTCGCCTCCTCGCCGCGCGGTCGAACCCCACGAACCGCCGCTGTTCTGAATCTCCCCTTCGTCTGCTCAGATCACTCGCACCGTCCCTCCGGACGGCATTGGCTCGCGCCCGGGCGGGGATCGCGCCGGGCGCACTCACGTTGCGGAGCCGAGGCGTCATCAATCGACTGTCACGCCGCTCTCCTTGATCGGCGTCGCCCATTTCTTGATCTCGCTGGCGACGTAATGCTGGAGGTAGCTGGAACTGGTGCGATCGGCGGCGACGAGGTCCGTACCGATCGTTTCCATGCGCGCACGCAGGGCCGGGGTGTTCATCGCCGCAACGGTGGCATCCCTTAGGCGATGGATGATCGGTTCTGAAGTGCCCCGCGGAAAGAACAGGCCGATCCAGTTGTTGGCATCAACCGCGAACCCCTGCTCCTTCGCCGTCGGCACGGCCGGCAGCACTGCGGAGCGACGCGTCGTCAACATCGCGATCGGCTTCACGCTTCCCGCCTTGATGGGCGAGAGCTCGGTAGAAACGGCGTCACACAGGTAGTCGATCCGGCCAGCCATGAGATCCTGGAGCGCCGGCGCCGAGCCGCGATAGGGCACGTGCTGGACCTTGATGCCAAGCTTCGTATTCAGCAGAACGCAGCCAAGATGGGTTGCCGATCCGGGACCTCCCGAGCCAAAGGACAGCTTTGCCGTATTTGCCTTCGCATAAGCGGCAAATTCCTTGAGTGAAGCGGCTGGGAAATCTTTGCGCACCACCAGCACAAGCGGCTGCTCAGCGACAAGCACGACCGGCGCAAAATCCTTAGTCGCGCTGTAAAGCGGCTTTTTGTACAGCGTCTGGCTGTAGGCTTGCGTGCCGACGGTCCCGAGCAGCACTTCATAGCCGTCAGGTTTTGCGCGTGCGACCCGGTCGGCGCCTGTCATTCCGCCGGCGCCGCCGACGTTGACTACGATTATCTGCTTTTTGAGCACAGCGCCCAAACGTTCCGCCAGAATACGGCCGACGACGTCTGTTGGGCCGCCGGCTGCGAACGGCACCACCATGGTGATGGGCCGCGTCGGCCAGCTGCTGGCGCGCGCGACCCCGACGGCCGCTAAAACCGCGGCCACAAGCGCGACTGTCCAATTCTTCAACATGATGCCTCCTGCTTGAACCCCATGCTTCGTTTGCACAAAGCCTTCCCGTGGCGAGCCGTGCGTCTCCGCACGACCGCTAAGTTGTTGCGCCATTGCTCCGCCGCGCGGTCGGTTCCGGTTTTCCGGGGCCGCTCGACGTGCCGCTTCGCGATTTCAGTTTTTTATGAGCAGATCAGAAGCCAGGCGGGTAACGCATGACACAACTCCCCCGACACACAAGATTGGCGCGACCACTGAATTCTGCCGAAGCGCGCCTGTTAGTTCCCTTCAGTGGTTCCGGGAGCGTGACGGTAATTTATGGCAAGATCACGTCTTGATGCCTTCATCGAGCAATCATTCGTAAATCCACGTACCAGGCCAAACGGCGCATGAATGAAATGCTTCAAGCACGATTAAAATTAAATCTCTCAATACGCACGGCGGCGAGCGTCGCAGACAGGCCACAATTGTGCGATCACAATCAGGCATCGAGGCTGGCGTGGCCAGGTGAGTTGTTTTCTAACAATGCGGCATGCTTCGACAAGAAACGAAAAAGTCGAAGGCTACGCCGAAGTCACACAGTTGCCGGTATCGCTTTGTTTCCGAAATTCGCGCCGCGCCGCGCCATGCCGAGCTTAGCCGCGAGCTTCGGATCGAAGGAGCCTAGCACCCAGCGTAACGGGGGGAGTCATGCGTCGTGGTTTCGTTAGTGCGTGTTTGATCGCGTTGGCAGTTGGTCTGTTCAGTTCGCATCTCGCAGCTCAACAGGTGCCGAGTTCTTTGTCCCAGGGCGGCACTGAAAGTGCGTTGCGCGAACGAAAGAACGATTGGACCGTCGGCATCGTCGGCGGACTTTTCACCGGCACCTACATGCGGCTCGCGGCCGAGATGGCGTCGGCTCTGGATGACGGCGACAAACTGCGTATTTTGCCGATCGTCTCTTACGGCGCGGGATCCAATCTGGACGATCTCTTGTATCTTCGCGGCGTGGACCTGGCGATCACGCAGTCCGATGTGTTCGAGTATTTCCGCACCGTGCGCAAGACGCCGCATCTCGAGCGCCGCATCCAATACATCATCCGGCTGCCGATCTCAGAGCTCCACATTCTGGCGCGCGACGATGTCCATAGCCTGGAGGATCTGCGCGGCAAGAAGGTCAATTTCGGGCCCGCTGGAACGGGCGCGAGCCTGACAGGCACCATTGTGTTTCAGCAACTCGGAATCAACGTGCAGCAGGTGATGATCGATCAGTCGAGCGCGTTGGAGAAATTGAAATCCGGCGAGATCGACGCCATTGCGCGGGTGATACCGAAGCCGGTCGATTTTTTCTCGAAAATTCCACCGCATTCCGGGCTGCATCTGGTGAACATCCCATTCACCAAAATATTCGAGGACTATTACACGCTCGGCGAATTCACCAAGAAGGATTACCCGAATTTGCTGGACGGCAAGGATAGCATCGACACCATCGCGGTTCCGGCGGTGCTCGCGGTCTACAACTGGCCGAAGGACAGCGATCATTACAACAGGGTACAGCGCTTCGTGCAGTACCTGTTCAACCGCTGGGGCACGTTCCAGCACCCGCCGTACCACCCAAAGTGGCGTGATGTGAATCTCGCGGCGACCGTCCCGGGATGGACCCGCTTCAGCGCGGCCCAGGACATGCTGCAACAGGTCGAGGCACAGCAGCAGCAGAAGCAGAAAGCCGAATTCCAGACGTTCGTAAGCAAACAGGCGGCAATGCCCGTCAACGCCGCGGATCGTGAAGCCTTGTTTCGGGAATTTCTGCAGTGGCAGGATAGCAGAGCACACTAGCCCGCTGACGGAAGGCCCGGTGTGGCGGTCGCCGCCGATTAATGGCGGCGACCGAAGGCATTACCGGCGTCGCGGTTTCGCCGCCTTGCCGCTCTTCTTCTGCACCTGACGTGTGCGTGCATGCGCGAGCGCCGGTGCGCGTTTGCCAGGCGCGGCCGCATGGGCAGCGGCGCCCGCCGTTTTCTCCTTGCCGGCATCGGCCGGCGGCGCGTGGCGCGACATCGGTCCCCACCAGTTCGACGGCGTCTCGTCGCCCCAGACTTTCGGCCGCTGCGGCCGGTCCTGATGCCAGGGGCGCGGCTCGAAGAACCCGAGCTCTTCGTCGAACATCTGGTCCATGTCGCAGAAGAACTCGATGGTCACGCCGTCGGGATTCTTGTGATAGATGGCGACGTTGTGGCCGATGATGTGGCGGATCGGGCCCCAGGTCAGCTGGATGTTGCTGCGCGCCAGCAGATCGCTGGCGCGCTTGATGTCGGACCAGTCGCGCACCTCGAATGCGACGTGATGGATCGCGGTGTCGGCGTTGCGCAGGAAGTTCACCGTATGGTGGTCGCGGCTGCAGCGCAGGAAGGCGAAGAAATCGCTGCGCCAGTCCGAGACACGGAAGCCGAGCACATCGCAATAGAATTTAACGACGCTTTGCACGTCGGGGCACTGATAGGCGATGTGGCCGAATTTCAGCGGCATGATCCCGTTGAAGGTTGCATCCTCCGGCGTGAAGCTGAAATCGGAAAACACTTCCAGCGTCGTGCCTTTGGGATCCTTGAAGGTGATCGCTTCGCCGATGCCCGGCGTGATGTCGGTTCGCTTTTCGCTCTTGATGCCCTCTTTCTTGAGCCGCGAGGCAAGCTCGCCGAGATCGCTGCCCGGCGCGACCTGGAACGACAACCGCGGCGCTTCGACCGCGCTGCCGCGCTCCAGGACTATGGCCTCCACACCCGATTTGGTCGCCAGAATCGCCCGGTTCTTCTCCCGCGTCGTGAGACTTAAGCCCACAATTCGGGTGAAATAGTCGAGCATCCGCTCGATGTCGGGCGTGGTCAGCGTCGAGTGGCCGGCGCGCTTGATGTCCACCATGTTCAGCCTCCGCGGAAGGGCGCTGCTCACGCCTGCGCGTGAGCAGGCTGCGCGCTGCGCACGCCCTCATGGGCGCGAACCTTGATCGACAGTTCGCCGAGCACGGGCGCCGAGCGGCAGACGATGACGTCGCCCGGTTTCACCGGGCTCACGCCGTCCGGCGTGCCGGTATAGACCAGATCGCCCGGGTAGAGCGTGTAGAACTCCGAGGCGAACTCGATCAGGCGGCGGCAGTTGTAGATCAGCTTGTCGGTGTTGCTGTTCTGCCGCGTCTCGCCGTTGACCGTCAGGCTGATCGGCAATTTATCCGGGTCGGCGATCTCGTCGGCCGTCACCATCCACGGGCCGAGCACGGCGTAGCCATCGACCGACTTGCGGAAGCTCCTGTCCTCCTTGCCGCGCACCGTCATGTCGAGGCCGAGGCAGTAGCCGGCGACATAGTCGAGCGCCTTCGACTGCGGGATATCGCTGCCGGTCTTGCCGATCACCATGACCAGTTCGACCTCGTGGTCGTTGCGGCGATCGGGAAAGCGCAACGGAATGCCTTCCGACGGGCCGACCAGTGCGGAATTCGCCTTCAGGAACATTCCCGCTTCGAGGATCTTCGAGGAGAAATGCTTGACGATCTGCGAACCGGTTTGCGTCGCGGCCTTCGCCATTTCTTCGATATGCGCCTGATAGTTGGTCGGCGCGCAGGTGAGCTTGGTCGGTCGCGCCACCGGGGGCAGGAGCTTGACTGACGCGATCGGCTTGCCGGCGGCCTTGTCGGCCATGCGGTCGATCCGCTCCCGCCATTGCGGCAGCGCCGCGACGACAGCGTCGCCTTTCATCGCATAGGGCGCGGCTTTGCGGATCTCAGTCTGCGCCTCGGTCACGTCGTGCACCATATTTCCGCGCACCACGCCCAGGCGGTCGTCGTCATAGCGGCAAAGTTTCACTAAATCCTCCTCCACGGGCGGGAGATGCTCCGTCTGATCCGCGCCGCTCTGTTTGTCATGCCTCAGGAAAGATGAAAGCGGATGATACCTTACAAGTCGCACCTTGCAACCCTTGTGCCCCCAACCCGGGAGACACGGTTTGAGATCATCAAGGCCGTCAACACGCTCGCGGCGTAGGAACTGGAGCAACGCCTTCGGCTGCGCCGGGCGGAAGTTGCGTCGCTGCGCAATGAATTTGAAGATATCGCTCGACACCTCGACAAGCTGCGCCGCGGCTGGCCGCTTCTGATCCGATCCGAGTTGTGCAAGGCAGGTTTCGATGCCAGTGAACCGCGTGTGCCGGCGGGCCATCCGGATGGCGGTCAGTGGACGGGCGATAGTGGCGCTGCCGCCGGCGCTACAGAAATCGTTTCCGACGCACCCGACGGCAACTGGATACCCGGTGCCCAATACGCCGCCGACGGCCACCATTGGGTTCCAAGAGCTGTCTACGGAAAATATCCGCTTAAGCCGGAAACCAGGAATATCTTTGAAAAGGCTATTTCTGGACCGCTCGCCGATGACAGCGTCAATAGGTGGACCATGGAGCATCGGAACTACAACGAAGCCGTCAATGAGGCCTTCACCGCTTATATGAAAGAGAATAACATCGATGCTGACCAGATGACGCCTGAACAGGCCCAAGAAGTCTTGGAGGGTGTAAAGGGTTCGTTTGATCCGCGGATTCGGACGCTGAGAATGAAAATCTTGCGGCAATCATTGCGGTATTTTTGGGTCTTTGGACCACGCGGAGGAGGCGATGAAGACTGAGCCCACTCACATCGCTGAGCATGTTCGTTATCGTGAACAAAGGAAAATATTTGAAACGCTTTATCCGCGCGTTGAAAAGCTTCTTGAGCGTTTTGGCCGGCCCGATTGCCTTCCCGGCCAACCCGATGGGCATTATTCGGTTCATGGGGATTATAGTGGGTATCCGCAGGTCGTTGTGTTTGTCGGCGACTTGAAAATGTTGCGGCCGACTGTGATTTATGAGCTGCAACGGCTCATCAAGGAATTTCCAGATTGGCAGGTTGAGGTTACGGTCGCGATCCGCGGCCACGATTGGCCGAATATGGGTCTTTACATCCGTCCGCACGAGATCATCGACGGCCTTCAGCGGCAATATTTTCCAAAGGAATTTCAGGACCTCGCGTACGAGGGCGCTCGGAGCGGCACCGCATACGATTAAGCGTTACGCGGGCGGCACAAGAATTCAGCCACGCCCGAAAAGTTCGTTGAACACTTTCTGCCATTTGCGGTGCTCGGTGCCGTCGAACACGACCGGCACGATCTTCATCGGCTTGAGCTGTTGGCCGACCTCGGCCGGATTTGTCGGCACCTCGGGCCGTGTCGGAAAGCGGCCCTTCCGCGTGATCAAAATCTGGCCTTCGTGACTCAACACGAAATTCTCGGCGAGTTTCGCGGCATTCGGGTGAGGAGCCTGCGCGTTGATGCCCACCGCCCCGAAGATCAGGGTAACCGGATTGAGCAGCCAATAGTCCGTCGGTGCTCCCGACATTTTCACGTTGCTCGTGAGGTTGAGAAAGTTATTGAGCGCGAGCCAATACTCGCCCGAGCCGACCGAGCGCGCCAGCGCCAGATGACCGTCGGTGAGAACCGGATTGAGCGTGCCGGCGATGTTTTTGATCAGCGTTCGGGCGCGCGCCTCGCCGTAATAGGAAAACATCGCTGCGACCCATTCGGCATCGGTGTGCACGATCGCGGTCTTGCCGGCCCATTCCTTGTGCGAAGCGAAATCGTCGTAACTTTTCGGCAGGTCCGCCTTCTTGACGAACTTCGTGTTATAGGCCGGGGCGTTGTAATTGGCGTAGGCGCCATACCAGCGCTGGTCGGGTCCGCGGGCGCCGTCCATCAGACCCTTGGCTTCTGGTGGGTCGTAGGGCGCGAGATAGTCGTGCGGGAACGCAGTCACCGTCGTGGTGAGCGCAATATCCCAGGTGCGCTGGCGCGCGCGATTCTCGATCGCCACCCGCGCCATGATCTGCGTGTCTGACGACCGCACGTAGTTGACCTGCACGCCGGTTGTGTCCTGGAAGGATTTCCAGAATGGCAGGGCCTCGGCCTCGTTCATCGAGCCATAGATCGTCAGCGCCCCCTCGGACTTGGCGGCGGTCAGCAAGTCAGGAATGGTCCAAGACGGCGGCGCCTTCTGCGCGCGGACCGGAGTTTGCGCGAGGGCGAGCATGAGCGCGGTGGCAATGCCTGCGATGGTCAGCGCCGCCACGGTCCTCATCTGCATCTCACGCGCTCCACGCCTTGGTCGCCCAGTCGCCCGCGGACAGGTTAGCAAGCCCGCCGCACGTGCGTAAGGGCGTTGCACGGGCGTGTCGCGGCGCTTCACCGCACCTCGCGCTTGGAAAAGCCGAACGTGACCGTCGAGATGCACAGGATGCTGACGGCAGCCGAGAGCAGGAAGACCGAGCGCGGCATGCCGTTGTCCATCAGGGCGCCGTAGATGATCGGCGCGATGCTCGAGCCGATATTGTAGCCGACGCTGACGAAGCCGAACACGAGGCCGTAGGCGCCGATCGGCGTCACCGCGCGCACCAGCATGTCGCGTGACGGGTAGGTCGCGCCGACGCAGAAGCCGCTCAGCCCCATCAGCCCGATAAGACCGGCGGCGTGCAGATCGAACAGCCCGACCAGCGCGGTCACAACTCCACCGATTCCCAAGCCTGTGGCCGCCACCAGCGCATGACGTGACGTGCGTCCCGCGAGCACACCGCCGGCCAACACGCCGACCGCGTTCATGGCCAGCAGGCTGGTCAGCGCCATGTTGGCGATGTTGACCGGTGTTTTGTGAAGCGCACCGAGCGCGACGACGAGATAGGTGTTGAGCCCGCCGCCCATGATCGAAGTCAGGATGAAATAGCCGAGATTGAGCAGGATCGGCAGCGTCATAGGTACGCGCCAAGCCTGCGCCATGTCGGTCTTCGGCTTTGCGGGCGCGTTGGCGGCGTGCGCGGTCTCGGCGGTCGGCTCAGGCTGCGCGATCAGCACGAGCAGCACGATGAAGCCCATGATCGCCGCACCCACATAGGCGCCGCGCCAGCCGTAATAGGCTTGCATGAACAACAGCGTTGCCGGCGCGATGGCCGAGCCCACAATGCCCGCGAAGGTGTGAAAGGCGAAAATCTGACCGAGCCGGTCCTTCGGAGCGTGGTGCGACAACAGCGAATAGTCAGCCGGATGAAACACGGTGTTGCCGAGGCCGCCGAGGCCGTACATGGCGACGAACACCCAATATGAGCCGGCAACGCCCGCGATCGCATAGGCGATGCTGCTGATGGCGAGCCCGACGATGAGCACGACGCGGGCGCCGATGCGATCCACCAGAAAGCCGACCGGCGTCTGCAACAGCCCGGAGACGACGTTGAAAACGGTCAGCGCCAGCGCCAGTTCGGTATAGCTGACCTTGAAGTCGCTGCGCACGAAAACGAACAGCGGCGCCAGCAGCAGCATATAATAATGGCTCATGAAATGCGCGCCGCACACGGCCGCAATCAGCCGCGACTCCGCTGGCCGCATCGTGCGGACGGAAATGGCCTGCGTCATTGCGACGTGGCAGGCCTTTTGCCGGCTTCGGTGGCGTGCAGCGCCTGCCAGATGCGGAACGGCGTCAGCGGCATGTCGAGATGGCGGATGCCGTGCTCGCCAAGCGCGTCGATCACGGCGTTCATCACCGAGGTGAGGGCGCCGGCGCAGCCCGCCTCGCCGCAACCCTTGACCCCCAGCGGATTGGTCGTGGCCGGAGCCGGATGATCGGCGAGCGAGAACAGGGGGACGTCGGCGGCGCGCGGCATCGCGTAATCCATGAACGAGCCGCTGAGGAGCTGGCCTTCCTTGTCGTAGACCGCAAGCTCCATCAGCGCCTGACCGATACCCTGCACCACGCCGCCGTGGAGCTGGCCCTCGACGATCATCGGATTGATGACGGTGCCGAAATCATTGACGGAGACGTAGCTGCAAAGGTCGACAATGCCGGTTTCCGGATCGACCTCGACTTCGGCGATGTGACAGCCGTTGGGATAGGTCGAGGCGCCCGGTCCATCGCTGACATGCGCGACATCGAGCGATTGCGGCGCGTCCGCCGGCGGCTTGAAACCGCCGTGGAGCTTGCCGGCCAACTCCATGATCGAGATCGTTCGGTCGGTGCCGACGATGACGAAACTGCCTTTCTCGAAGGCGATATCGGAGGGCGCCGCTTCGAGCGCGTAACCTGCCAGTTCCTTGCCCTTCTCGACGATCTTGGCCGCGGCTTCGACGATGGCAGTGCCGGTGTGCATGATCGACTTCGAACCGCCCGAGCCGCCGCCCGCGATCAGCTTGTCGCTGTCGCCCTGCAACATGTTGATCTTGTCGAACGGGATGCCGAGCTGGGCACTGAGCACCTGCGCGAACGGCGTTGCGTGGCCCATGCCGAAATCCTGCGTGCCGGTCGCCAGAGTCACGGTGCCGTCGGCGTTGAATTTGATGTCGGCGAGTTCCTTCGACGGCGGGGCGGTGACTTCGAGGAAATTGCCGATGCCCAGGCCGCGCAGCTTGCCGCGCTTGTGGCTGTCGCGCTTGCGCTTCGCAAATCCCTTGCTGTCGGCGAGCTCGATCGCCTCCTTGGTGAGCGCCGCGAAGTCGCCGCTGTCGTAGGTGCCGCCCGACGCAGTCTTATAAGGCAGCTCGCGCGGATTGATCTGATTGCGCTTGCGCAAGGCCACGCGGTCCTTGCCGGTTTCGGCCGCGGCGGCATCGATCAGCCGCTCCATGTAGTAATTGCCCTCCGGGCGGCCGGCGCCCCGATAGGCCGAAACGTGCGACGTGTTGGTGAACACGCATTTGGTCGAGACTTCGATCAGCGGCGTGCGGTACATGCCCTGCACATTCTTGACCGCGTTGAGCGTGCCCGGCATCGGCGCCACCGGAGAAAGGAACGCGCCCACATTGGCGAAGCTCGTCAGCCGCACGGCGAGGAAATCGCCGTTCTCGTCGAGTGCGAGTTCGCCAACCAGATCGTGATTGCGGCCGTGGCTGTCGGAGACGAAGCTGCCCGAGCGATCGTCGGTCCATTTTACCGGTCGGCCGAGAGCGCGTGCCGCATGCAGCAAGCAGATATATTCGGGGAAGACTGCCCCCTTCATGCCGAACGAACCGCCGACTTGCCCGGTGATGACATGCACGTCCTTCGGCGTCACGCCGAGCGCCTCGGCGAGATTGGCGCGCATGCCGACTACGCCCTGCGAGCCGACGTAAAATGTGAAGCGATTGCCCTCATAGGTCGCCAGCGCGGCGCGCGGCTCCATGGCGTTGACGACGAGGCGGCTGTTGACGAGCGTCAGCCGCGTGACGTGCGCCGCCTTGGCGAAGGCGGATTTAACCGCTTCGGCGTCGCCATAGTGATAGTCGAGCGCGACGTTGCCGGGCACGTCGTCGTACAGCTGTGGCGCATTGGCGCGCGCAGCCTCTTCGGCGGTGGTGACGGCGGACAGCGCCTCGATGTCAACCGCGACGGCTTCGGCCGCATCCTTGGCCGCCAGCAATGTCTCTGCGACCACGAAGGCGATCGGATCGCCGACATAGCGAACCTTGTCAGTCGGCAGCGCCGGACGCAGCGGCTTCTTCATCGGCGAGCCGTCGCGATTGTTGAACGGAACGACGCATTTGAGCGGACCATAGCCTTTCAAATCAGCGCCGGTGTAGACGCCGAGCACGCCCGGCATTTTGCGCGCCGCCTCGATGTCGATCCCGCGGATGATACCGTGCGCGGCCTGGCTGCGAACCATGACCGCATAGGCCTCGCCCGGAAGGCTGAAATCGTCGGCATAATGGCCCTTGCCGCGGAGCAGCATCGGGTCTTCCTTGCGCGGCACCGACTGACCTACGGCAAATTTTTCTACCGCCAGGCGATCTTCCGCTCGTTCGGCGCTGCTGGAGGCCGACGGATGCAAATTCATGGCATAAATCCCGTAAGGCTTTGATGTTCTGACTTAATAGAGTTGGCACACCCCGGCAAGGCGTCGCGGGGGCATGGCTCGTAGGCCGGTTGTACGGTAGCTTGCCCTGCCGGGCCCGGTTGGTACATTTTCGTTCCGAATTACAATGAGGTGGGCCACGCCGTTCGAGCGCTTGCGCTCCAGCGTGGCAGAAAGGGTTTTCATGGACGACGATGGCTCGCCGCAAGGCGGCCGCGACGGGAAATGGTCTACGCGACGGCGGCCCCGCTGGGGCCGGCGGTCGCAGTATGGCCTTTACCGCGACGGTCAGCACGGCGAGCATGCCCAGGTCCCGACTGGTGACCGCCGGCAGGCGACCTATGCGGCGCTCGATCTCGGCACCAACAATTGCCGGCTGCTGATCGCGCGGCCGACATCGGATGGCTTTCGCGTCGTCGACGCTTTCTCCCGAATCATCCGCCTCGGCGAGGGACTTGCCGCGAATTGCCGGATCGGCGACGCGGCGGTTGCGCGCGCGGTCGATGCGCTTCTGGTGTGCCGCGACAAGATGCGCGCTCGGCAAGTGGTTCGCGCGCGGCTGATCGCGACCGAAGTCTGCCGCGCCGCCGACAACGCGCAGGCGTTCTGCGCCCGCGTCGCCGAGGAGGCGGGCCTCGAACTGGAAGTCGTCGATTCGGCGACGGAGGCGCGGCTGGCGGCGACCGGCTGCACCGAGCTGTTCGACCCCGCTGCATCCGGCGTTATTTTGTTCGATATCGGCGGCGGCTCGTCCGAACTGGTGCGGCTCGGCCGCTCAGGCCCGGGCCGGCGCGGTCCGCCGGCGCCGGAGATCGTCGGCTGGATTTCGCTGCCGGTCGGTGTCGTGACGCTGGCCGAGCGCTACGGCGGTGACATCGTATCGCGCGAGACCTACGACGCAATGATCGACGAGGTGGCGACTTTCATCGCCAAATTTGCCGACACGCACCGCGGAGACCTCAACGGCTTTCACATGCTCGGCACCTCCGGCACGGTGACGACGATTGCCGGCGTGCATCTGCGGCTCAAACGCTACGACCGCCGCCGCGTCGATGGCTGCTGGCTGTCCGACGACCAGATATCGAACGTGGTCCGCGAACTGATGGACATGAGTTTCGATGAGCGCGCGGCCAATCCCTGCATCGGCGCTGACCGCGCCGACCTCGTGCTCGCCGGCTGCGCCATTCTCGATGCCATCCGCCGCGCGTTCCCTTGTCCGCGGCTGCGCGTCGCCGACCGCGGCCTGCGCGAAGGCATGCTGGTCGAGATGATGCGCGAGGACGGCGTGTGGGGCGGGGCCTGACACTGTCCGCGCGCGCCAAGATCTCAGGAGCTTAGAGTGGCGAAGCTCACACCCGGCAAACGCCGCACGCCGTCATCGCGCGCCTGGCTGGAGCGCCAGCTCAGCGATCCCTATGTGACGCGCGCCAAGCGCGAGGGCTTCCGCTCCCGCGCCGCCTACAAGCTCACTGAGATTGACGACAAATTTCATCTGTTCAAACCCGGCGCTCGCGTGGTCGATCTGGGCGCCGCGCCCGGCGGCTGGAGCGAAATCGCGACGCGGCGCGCCGGGCCGACCGGCCGCGTTATTGCGCTTGATATTCTCGACATGAAACCGGTCGCCGGCGTTGATTTTCTGCAACTGGATTTTCTCGACGAAACGGCTCCAGACCGGCTGAAGGAGATGCTTGGGGGGAGGGCGGACGTGGTGCTCTCCGACATGGCGGCCAACGCCACCGGCCACCGCCAGACCGATCATCTGCGCATCATGGCGCTCGCCGAAGCCGCAGCCTATTTTGCACGCGAAGTGCTGGCGCCTGGCGGCAGCTTCCTCTGCAAGGTGCTGCAGGGCGGCACCGAGGCGGCATTATTGGCCGAGCTCAAGCGTGATTTCTCGACGGTCAAGCACGTCAAGCCGCCCGCGAGCCGCACGGATTCGGCCGAGCTTTACCTGCTGGCAAAGGGATTTCGCGGCGGCGGTTAGACCGGGCAGCACGAACTAAAGCGCGCCGCGGATCAATCCCGATGTTGTTCTGCCGATACTGACGTTCGCGCAATCACCGAGCATCGACTTCAGCTTCGGCGACAGTGCCTTGCCGCGGCGTGCCTGCATGCGCAGCGCCGGGCAGACGTAGTTGAAGCCGGCGATGGATTTGCAGCCCGGCACCTGCTCGATGATTTTGACGAGGTTTTCGTTCGCCTTGATGTACTCGGCGGATGGACGACTCTTGTTCTCGGGCTCCGATGTGATGACGTCGATCGCCGCGGCTTGGCAGGTGTCCGCCAGCGCGAAGAATTCTTTGCAGCTCGGGATAGATTCGAGGCCTTCCTGATTGCCGTCAGTGCTGGCGTATTCGCTTGCCTCCTGTTGGGTAAACCATTCGCCGGCCAACGCCTTCCTGTGCCAGGCTTCGCATTTCGCCGCCATCTGCGATTTGGACTGTGCGGCAGCTACGGTCCGTATGCTGGCGCCGCCGCTGGCGATGATGGTCGCCGCGGCGATCGCTGCCATTTGGACGATGCGGCGCGCACCGAGACGTGGGAAGAAAGCGTTGACCCTGGACATGTAGGCTCCGTATTCGCTGAACGTGGATGCCAGCAGATGATCCTCGTAGCGCGCACGAGCAACCTGCAATGCGAGGCAGCCGAGGCAGAGCAATAGGGCGGTCGGAGTGCCGACGATGAGTCCGAGCCCGACAATGGTCAGCATATTGCCGACATACATAGGGTGGCGGATGTAGCGATATGGTCCGTTTGCGACGACGGTGCGCGCCTGCGGCACTACCGAAAAGGCACGGCGAAGGTACCACAATGCCCAGAGCACAATTGCCGCGCCGGCTGCCAGCAGAACGAGCGGGATATAGACGCCGAACAGTGGAGTTGCCGCGGGCGTGAGCACGCCGAACAGATAAATGCCGAACCCGCCAATCGCAGCCGACAGGTTGGGCATCAGCGTCTCGTAGCGCGCCAGCGGCCGCCGCGCGATGAGCAGGATGAAAACGATGAGGGTCATGTAGATGGCGGAAAGGGCGGTCACCAGCAGGCTCAGCAGTGGCGAACCGTATATCCCGTTGGCGAGATACACCCAGTATTCACGGGCACGCGCAACAAGTGTCAGCCACTCGTCAGCAGCCAGCAGGCCGAGGACGACGGCGAACAGTTTGCTTTCATGGTCGAGAAGCAAGCGGCCCAGGCCAGCCAATACCCTCGACATTGTGTGCCCCCCTTTGCGTCGTCTTTATCTCGTCCGTCTCGCAGCGCTGCTTATTCGCCTTCCATTTCACTCTTGGGGAGCGGCAACGTTTGCCCTTGATCGCGCGCGACCAGCCAATGCCGCCATTGTACCGACCGATAGGGCCACACGGGCCGCCATTTCTCCTCGTTGCTGTCCAGTTCATTGCCGGCGCCGGTAATGCACCAGCGCGGCGGCGCGTCTTCCAAGTGATACTTGACCTGCTCCTTCGGCGTCAAACAGCGCACCTCCTGCGTTCGGGCTTGCCGCACAAGCGACGCGGTATCGGCAAAAAAGGTCGCGATGCGCACGGTGCCGTCACTCGCGCCGGACGCCACCTGCCCGGTATCAGTTGCTACGGCAATTCCGACAACGGCCGCCCCGTGCATCTTGATGTTGGCGATGAGCGCCTTCGTCGCCACGTCCCAGATTTGCAGGTGGCCGTCGCTCCAGCCTGAGAGGAGACGCGCGTCGTTTCTGCTGAAGGCAATGCTGGTGGCTGCCGCGCCATTCACGTGCAGCCGACTGTTCTCTTTTTCGCTCGACGGGCTCCACAGATGTACGCTGCCGTCGCGGCCACCGCTTGCTGCCAGTTGACCGTTGTGGCTGAGCGCGACTGTCAGCACCGAACCCGAATTGCCGAGGAAAGCCGCGACCTGTCCACCAGTGCTGATGTCCCACAGACGGGCGCTGGTGCCGGAGCCCGTCAACACGCGACTGCCGTCGTCGCTGAAAGCAATGCTGGTCACACGCGTTGCGTGGGGGCCGAACGCCGCGATTTGTCGGCCCGACTGGATATCCCAGATACGCGCCGTTGCGTCCTCGGATCCCGTCGCGGCGCGCTTGCCGTCCGGGCTTATTGCCACGCTCGAAATCGGGCCCGCATGCCCGTGGAGTTGAGCGAGGACCTTGCGGCTCGCCGCGTCCCACACGCGTCCAACGCCATCCGTGCCGCCCGTCAGGATCTTCGATCCATCGGGAGAAATCGTTGCCGTTGTCACGTCGATTCCCGCGCCGCCAAGGACGATGGGGGCTGTCGTTGAGCCGGCGCGCCAGATGCGGGCCCGTTTGTCCCTGCCGGTCGTGACCAGTCGCGTGCCGTCCGCCGTGATGCCGATCGACGTCACTGTGCCGCCGGGGCCATCTCCAGCCAGACTGTCGTTGGGCGATGTCAGGTCCCACAGACGCGCGGTGCCGTCCTTAGAACTGGACGCCAAGTATCGGCCATCGCCACTGACGGCGAGATGCGTAATGGCATCGAGGTGTCCCCGGTAAACGCCCGTAGCCGCGCCCGTGGCGATGTCCCAAATTCGTATCGAGCCGTCCGGCTGTCCGGAGATGATGCGCTTGCCGTCGGCAGAAAGCACAATGGCGGTCACCGGCTGGTCGACGTTGATAATAACCGCGGTCGGCGCGCCGGTTCCCGCGTCCCAAACTCGGATTGACTTGTCGGCCGATGCGGTGACGATCAGCTTGCCGTCAGCACTGAGCGCCACGGCCGAAAGCGCCAGTGCGTGAGTTCTGAGCACGGCTCTCGGCGTCGCCGGCGCCTTGACGTCCCAGATCATCGCGGTGGCGTCGGCGGACGCGGTAACGACAAGCCCGCCATCGGCGCTGATCGCAACGCCCGATACGGATCCCGTATGCCCCGCGAGTGTCGCCACCGGCGCTCCACTCGATGCGTCCCAAACACGGGTCGTATGATCGTCCGATCCCGCGACGATACGCGTGCCGTCCGCGCTGACAGCAACACTCGAGACCTCGTCTGCTTGGCCGGCAAGCTCGAGCAATGATTTGCCGGATCGCGCGTCGACAACGTAGGCCTTGCTACCGCAGGCATAGACGAGGCGCGTACTGTCGGGGAAATACGCGACGCTGTTCACCGGTCCGGCTTCGCATTTAACTCGTTGCTGCTCGGTGCCCGCGCGAGCATCCCAGACGCGTACGAACTGGTCCTCGGAACCGGTCGCGACGTTTGCGCCATCGGGGCTGAAGGCGGCGGCGAGGACCGGCTTGGCATCGGCAGCAAGCAACAGATGTTCGCGGTCGGCAAATAGGCTTTGGTAGAGTAGCCCCTCGAGCTCCGGGAGATAGGGACGCGACGACGCGCCGGGCAGCGCTGGTCCGGGTAGCCCCGCTAGCGCCAGTAGGGTGGCGGTTTCGGCATCGCCGGCCTCGATCAGCCGTGCTGCGATGTCGTTCAAATGGCGCGATTGCACCAACAGTGCAGCATCTCGTTCGGCGGCGGCGCGCGATTCTGCGTGCTCGGCGTCAAGCTCCTTGACGTGTGCATACAGGCCGGCGCCCGCCGCCGCGAGTGCCGCCACACTCGCGACTGCCAAAGCCCCGAGGGTCCGATGAAAAGCGCGCTTCAAGGTCTCTGCCCGCTGACGCTCGACACTCAAGCGTTGCGCTTCGGCTTGCTCGCTGGCGGCGATGTAGTCTCGATGCAATTCGGTGGGCAGCGGCGCGCCGGACGGGCAGTCGTCCAGCCAGTGCTTTGCCGCCGCGATATCGGGTCCCGAGAGCATGCGGTTCGAGACCCGACCGGCGGCCTCCCACTCGGCAGCCTTCGACAGCAGCCGGGCGTGCTCGCGCACCCAACCGAGATCGGTGACCAGCGCGCGGCGCAGTGCCGACATGCCGTCCATGAAAAGGCGCGGACTACCGTCGGTGTTCTCGTCGAACCGCACGTAATTGATGGCCGCGAGGCGCGGCGGGATGGTGACGCTGGAGAGCGCCGTCGCCTGCACCGGCACAACTCGCTTGCTATGACGCCAAGCCTCATCGAGCTCCCACTGGCAGATCTGCGAGTTTGCCCAATTCGCGGACAGGATGACGATGAACGTGCCGCATTCGGCGATGAGTGCCGAGATACGCGTCTTCCACTCCTCGCCCTCTTCGATGGAATGACTGTCGATGAGCGTCTCGAAGCCGCCGTCGAACTCAAGTCCGCCAACAATCTCGGCGGCCAAGCGCAAATCGTGACGTGAATACGAAATGAAGACTTTGAGCCGGTCGGGTTGCCGGCGCAGCGAACGTGCGCTCTCGAAATCCTGGTTCGCCATGCTCGTCGACCTGAACGCGAGGGCAGGCTTCGACGTCTTGTAGAAATTGCGACGCCGATAATCCTGTCGAGCCGCGGCCCAGTGGCTGAATTGCGGTCCAACGTGGGCTAAGCGAGTTTATCGGTCTGGGGCTGCCGCACAAGCTTCCGTCCCGACAGCTCTTCCCCTGCGTCAGTCGGCAGCTGCCTAAAAATCAGCGAAGCGGCGGCCGAGAGCAGGCTGATCGCGACGAAGGCCGGCGGAAAATCGGTGACGCCGATCTCGCTCGAATGCTTGAGCCGCAGCGTCAGCTCGACGACGAGCGCGCCGATGGCAACGCCGCTCGATATCGACAACTGCTGGAAGGCGGCGACCATCGAGGTGGCGCGGCTCATCACCGGCGCGTCGATTTCTGCGTAAGCAATCGTGTTGACGCTGGTGAATTGCAGCGAGCGGAAAAAACCGCCGACCAGAAGGATGACGATCATGGCCGCGAACGGCATGCCGTGCACGAAAGTGGCGCAGGCGCCGATAAAGATCGCGCTGATCAGACTGTTGTAGAGCAGCACATTGCGATAGCCGAACCGCTTGAGAATCATGGTTGCCGCCGCCTTCATGAACATCGAGCCGAGCGCGCTGGTGAAGGTGATGAGGCCGGATTGGAATGGCGATAGCCCAAAGCCGAGCTGGAGCAGAAGCGGCAGCAAGAACGGCAGCGCGCCAACGCCGAGCCGAAACATGAACCCGCCATAGATGCTGGCGCGAAATGTTGGCCGTTTGAGCAGCCGTAGGTCGAGGATCGGCGCCGTGGCGCGCAGCGCATAGAACACATAGGCGCCCCCCGCGACGGCGCCGCCGATGATCAGCGCCGCGACCACGCCATCCGGCAGAAAAGCGAGCCCCATGACTGAAAGGCCGAACGACAGCCCGGCGATCGCAATGCCGGACAGGATGAAGCCGGTCAGATCGAACGGGTAGGGGTATTCGGCGCGGAGGTCCGGGATGAAGCGGGTCGCCAGCGCGATGCCGAGAAGACCGATCGGCACGTTGATGAGGAAGATCCAGTGCCAGGTCGCGTAGGTGGTGATGAAGCCGCCAAGCGGCGGTCCACAGATCGGGCCGATCAGCGCCGGGATGGTGAGGAGCGACATGGCGTTGAGCAGCAGCTTCTTGTCGAGCGAGCGCACCACGATAAGACGGCCGACCGGCGTCATCATCGCCCCGCCGATACCCTGAAAGATGCGCGCAGCGACGAAGTCGGTCAGGGAATGCGACAAGGCGCAGCCGATCGAGCCGAGGATGAATACTGCGATGGCCAGACGGAACACATTGCGCGCGCCGAAGCGGTCGGCCGTCCAGCCGCTCGCCGGGATGAAAATGGCGAGCGACAGCAGGTAAGAGGTTACGGCGAGCTTGAGCGCCAGCGGATTGGTACCGATATCGCGCGCGATCGCCGGCAGCGAGGTCGCAATGACGGTCGAATCCATTTGCTCCATGAACAGCGACACAGCAACGATCAAAGGTGCGGTGCGGCCGTTCTGGTCCAAGGGCATGTGCGGCGGTCTATCCGGTTTCTTGTTGGATGTTTATTTGCTGTTTACGCGGTCCGTGGGAAGTCCGGCTCGCAGCCGCTGCAAGGCGTCGGCTGGTTGTTGGAACTTGGGCGCGAGCGCAAGCGCTTGTCGAAAATCCGCGGCGGCGCCGTCCTTGTCGGCGAGGCGCTCGCGCACGAGCCCACGGGTGAAAAACGCGCTCGGCGCGTTCGCGTCAAGAGCAATGGCGCGGTCGACGTCGGCAAGGGCCGCGGCATTGTCCCCGCCGAGAAAATACGCCCAGGCACGATTGTAAAAGGCAGGCGCCGAATTGGGTGAAACCGTAATGGCTTTTGAATAGTCGGTGACGGCGTCGGCGAGGTCGAGCGCGGCTCGCCTGGTATTGCCGCGATTGATGTAGGGGGCCGCCGCCTGTGGGTCGAGCGTAATGGCGTGGTTGAGGTCGGCGATGGCTTTGGCGTAGTCGCCCTTGGCTTGCCACGCGCTGCCGCGGTTGTTGTAGGCGGCCGACGTAGGGTCCAGCGCGATCGTACGGTCGCCGTCGGCGATGGCGCTGTCGATGTCGCCCTGGCGCTGCCGTGCCAGGGCGCGATCGTAGTACGCGACGGCGTCATTCGGGTCGATGCCAAGCGCCGCGGTGTAGTCCGCGACGGCGCGCCCGGCGTCGCCTTTGGCGCTCAAGGCATTGCCGCGATTGACATAGGCATCCGCAAAGTTGGGATCGACCTTAATCGCCGCGTCGAAGTCGGCGATGGCGCCGTCGAAATCGTGCCGACGGTAATAGATGGCGCCGCGCGCGTTATAGGCATAGGCGAACTGCGGAAAGAGCCGGATGGATTCGCTGAGGTCGGCAATAGCGCGATCGTCATTGCCGCCGCGCGCAACGGCAACGCCGCGATCGTAAAGAATGCCGCCGCTGTTGGGGTCGAGCTGCGCCGCCACAGCGTAATCCGCAAGCGCGGCATTGTGATCGCCGCTGTCGTCGTAGGCGTTGGCGCGACGATGAAAAGTCTGCGCGTTCTTCGGATCGAGCTGGATGGCTTTGGTGAAATTGGCAATCGCGTTCTTGTAATCGCGCTTCTGATACGCCACCAGGCCGCGATTGCTGTAGGCCAGTGCGAATTGCGGCGACAGCGCGATGGCGCGATTGAAATCGGCGGCGGCGCGGTCGAGATCGCCTTTGCTCCGCCAGGCGTCGCCGCGATTGTTGTAGGCCACGACGAAATTGGGATCGAGGCGGACCGCCTGACTGTAATCGGCGATGGCGCGGTCGAAGTCGCGCTTGACGAACCAGACGACGCCGCGATCGTTGTAGGCGGAGGCATCCCTTGGATCGAGCCGGATGACGCGGTCGTAATCGGCGAGCGCGAGATCGAGTTCACCCCTGCGGCGCAAGGCCAGCGCGCGGATGAAAAGCGCCGGTGTATAATTCGGCGCCAGTCGGATGGCGCTGCCATAACTGTCGATGGCCTGGTCGAGATCGCCTTTCTGGTCATAGGCATTGCCGAGCGTCATATGCGATGCGACGTCGCTCGGATTGAGCGTGATGGCCTGGCCAAGGTCGGCGATGGCGCCGTCGAAATCACGTTCGGTAAAGCGCGCTTCGCCGCGATTGGCGTAGGCGCGCGCCGATTTGGGATCGATGCCGATCGCCTCGCCAAAATCCTTCAGCGCGCCGTCGACATCGCCCTTTGCACGCAACGCCATGCCGCGGTCGTCGTGCAGAACTGCGAGATTGATGGTCTGGTAGTGGCCGGAATTGATCAGCGTGGTGCACGCGGTGATGCGCTCGTCGACGGTTGCGCGCCACTCTCCGGTGCAGCGTTTCTGGTCGCCTGCATCTTGTGGAGGCGCTTGCGCACGCGCCGCCTGCGCCAGCAGCAGCGCGAGGACGGCGAGCCGCAGTGTGTAGAGCGGGCGATGACGCGACGGGGCAAAGTTGCGCATGGCCGGCCTTTCCTCTGCGCCCACGCGGTGATTCTCAACCCAGCCGTTTCGCCGCTTCCTCGACCATGGTGAGATCGGAGTACTTTTTGACATCGATATCCACGTTGAGCAGGCCGACCTGCTTCTGCAGGTGCAGATTGCTCTGCAGCGCCGTGAGATTGGGCAAGCCGTTCGGATCGCGATACTGGTCGCGTGGCCCGAAGGCCCATTCCATGCGGGCCGGTGGCGCCTTGTTGACGTGGGCCACGGCCGCTACAGCCGCCTCGTGATTCTTCGGATCGGTGTACCAGCGCACCGCGCGCACGACATCCTCGAGGAAATCCACCAGGGCGGCACGGTTCTTGTCGATAAAGCCGGTGCGCGCCGTCCACATCGTGAGTTGGGTGATGCCGAACGCATCCTTCTCCGTGAACAGCGTGTTGGCGATGCCGCGCAAATTCGGATCGAGCGAGAACGGCGGCACGGCGCTGATCAGGTCGGCTTTCTTCTCCGCCAGCATCGCCCGCATGGCCGGGAACGGCGCCTCGATGATCGTGTAGTCCTTGTTCGGTTCCAGCCCGCTGCGCTTGCACACGGCGCGCATCGAGATGTCGACCGCGCTCCCCATGGCGTTGGTGGCCAGCACCTTGCCCTTGAGATCGGCGACCTTTTTGATCGGGCCGTCCTTGAGCACCATGAACTCGTTGGTGCCGTGCCCGGGCACGCCATCCTGGATCTCATCGCAAATGACGCGCAGATCGTCCATGTGCGCATTCTGGATGGCGAGCGCGAACGAGGAGAAGGCGAGCGGCCCGATGTCGACTTCGCCGGCAGCGAGCGCCGTGATCACCGGCGGCGTGCCCTCGAAATGAATTGCCTCGGCGGTGTACGTTTTGCCGAAATGCGTCAGTAGTTCCTTTTGCTGCAGCACGAGGGGAGCGAGCGAGGCCGGCACCACGACCCAGCCGACCCGGATGGGCACCGGCGCGGCCTGCGCCGGACGAGGCACGCCTGCGCCTGCCAAGGTAGTGCCCGCGGCGAGGGCGCCAAGCCCGAATTGACGGCGATCCAAACCGGTTTTCACGATGTTTCCTCCACTTTCTGTCCTTTAGGCCTATCCATTGCGGCAAAGGCGTGCTATCGACCGCCGCCAACCCAAAAGCGGGCCACCGAGTTCGGCGAGGGACACGATGTCCGCTCGTCGCTTCAGCGTCACTTGGGCGTCATCGACGCGCCCGCCCGCCATTTCAGGGCCATGCGGAGTTGGCAATGGCATTGACTGCGAGAGACGTACCGCCCGAAGCATATACCTTTGACGATGTGCTGTTGAAGCCCGGCCTGTCGGACGTTTTGCCGTCCGACGTCGATATCCGTTCGCGTATTACCAAGACCGTTCCGCTGAATATCCCGATCGTCGCTTCGGCGATGGACACCGTGACCGAAGCCCACATGGCGATCGCCATGGCGCAGGCTGGCGGCATCGGGGTCATTCACCGCAATTTCGAGCCGGCGTTGCAGGCTGCGCAAGTCAAGCAGGTGAAAAAGTTCGAGTCCGGCATGGTGGTCAACCCGGTCACAATCCAGCCTGACGCTTCGCTCGCTGATGCGCTCGACCTGATGCAGGAGCATCGCATTTCGGGCATTCCCGTCGTTGAGGGGGGTGGCGGCGGCCGTGCCGGGAAGCTCGTCGGGATCCTCACCAACCGCGACGTCCGCTTTGCCACCGACAAGCGCCAAAAGGTTTCGGAGCTGATGACCAAGGAACGCCTGGTCACGGTGCGTGAAGGGGTCGGCCAGGACGAAGCCAAACGGCTTCTGCATCAGAACCGGATTGAGAAGCTTCTCGTCGTCGATGCGGATTATCGCTGCGTCGGTCTGATCACCGTCAAGGATATCGAGAAGGCGGTGGCTTACCCCATCGCCTGTAAGGATGAGCAGGGGCGGCTGCGCGTTGCCGCGGCCACCAGCGTCGGCGAGGCCGGCTTCGCCCGCAGCGAAGCCTTGATCGACGCCGGCGTCGATCTCGTCGTGGTCGACACCGCCCACGGCCATTCCTCGCGCGTACTCGAAGCCGTGACGCGCATCAAGCGGCAATCGAACGCCGTTCAGGTCGTCGCCGGCAACATTGCCACCGCCGACGGTGCCAAGGCGCTGATCGACGCCGGTGCCGACGCCATCAAGGTGGGCATCGGTCCGGGCTCGATCTGCACGACGCGCATCGTCGCCGGCGTCGGCGTACCGCAACTCACCGCGATCATGGACGCGGTCGAGGCGGCGAAAAAGTACGGCACGCCCGTCATTGCCGATGGCGGCATCAAATATTCGGGCGATCTCGCCAAGGCGATCGCCGCGGGCGCCGACTGCGTCATGATCGGCTCGCTGTTGGCCGGAACTGACGAGACGCCGGGCGAGGTGTTTCTCTATCAGGGCCGCTCGTACAAGAGCTATCGCGGCATGGGCTCGGTGAGCGCCATGGCACGCGGCTCTGCCGATCGCTACTTTCAGCAGGAGATCAAGGACGCGCTCAAGCTCGTGCCCGAGGGCATCGAAGGCCAGGTGGCCTATAAGGGGCCGGTTGCCAACGTGCTGCACCAGCTGGCTGGCGGATTGCGCGCCGCGATGGGATATGTGGGCGGTAAAAATCTTGCCGATTTCCACGCCAAGGCCGAGTTCGTGCGTATCTCGGGAGCGGGATTGCGTGAAAGCCACGTGCACGATGTGACCATCACGCGCGAGAGTCCGAATTATCCGAGTCGCGATTGAGTCAAACCGGATTCAAGTCGAACCCAGGCGGTACGATGGCTGCGGGCCCGATCGATCGATTTGCCAAAATCCGCGCGGCGACCGATGCGCATCGTGCGCAGCATGGCTGCGGCGCGTACCCTTATGACAACGGTCCGCTGCTGGGAGCGCTTGCCGCGGCAGCCGATGCGCGCCGCATTCTCGAACTGGGCACCGCGCTCGGCTACACCGCGCTGTCGTTTGCCGCGGGTGCGCCCGACGCCACTGTCGATTCGATCGAGCGCGATCCGGACCATGTGCTGCTCGCGCGCGACAACATCGCCGCGGCCGCGATGGATCACCGCATCACGGTGCACGAAGGCGACTTCGCCAGCGTGCTGCCGACGCTCGATCCGGGCTATGATGTGGCCTTCTTCGACGGGCAATCGCCGACGCCGGCGCTGCACAAGGCGCTGCGTGGGCTGCTGCGCACCGGCGGCACTCTCATCACCGCCAATCTGAACCATCGCGCGACGCCCGAGGCGGTGCGCAAGGCGCTGTTCGACGGCAAATCCTGGCGCAGCGCCTTGGTCACGGAGGACGGCGAGACCGCCATCAGCGTCAAGCTGTGACGCCGCATGGCGGCATGATCGGCGGAGTGATACGGATACAAATCGCGCGGGGGTGAATGCGATGTCGCTTCAAGCAGTCCTGCTGCCTTTGTTCGTTGAAGTCGTCCTGACCTTCGTGCTGTGGGGTTGGATGGCCGCGCTGCGTACTCGCGATATGACAGCGGGCAGCGTGCGGCCTGAGGACATTGCACTGCGCGAGCCGAACTGGTCGAAGCACACCTTGCAGGTGGCCTATTCTTTTTCCAATCAATTCGAGTTGCCTGTACTGTTTTATGTCCTGACGATTCTGGCTTATGTCACGCACAAGGCCGGCGTTGTCTTCGTCATTCTGGCGTGGATATTCGTGATCTTTCGTCTGCTCCACGCGTATGTCCACACCACCAGCAATGTCGTACGCTTTCGCGGTTCGCTCTACGGCATTGCCGCCTTCGCTCTGATCCTCAACTGGGTGATTTACATCGTCGCTGTGCTGACCAGCCCCTGGGTATGAAGCCATGCCGTTTGAATTTTGTCATCCGACCGCTCCGCACGAACGGCTGCGGCTACCGGAATGGTACGTTTCCAGCCTGATGATGGAGCGGGCGCTCGACGCCGTCGTGCGCCGCGTCAGGAAGCTCGATCGCAAGCATGATATTCCCTACCTTGCCGGCTACAGCCTCGACGGCAAGATCATCTACATCGATCGGCATATGCCGAAATTCTTCAAATTCCGCGGTCGCGCCGTGGAGACCGACCGCTTTCTGATCCTGCACGAAGAAGTCGAGAAGACGCTGATCGATCAGCTTGGTCTGCATTATCTGCATGCGCACCAGATCGCGACGCGTGCCGAAGAGGCGGCGGTGCGTGCCGCCGGCGTCGAGTGGCATGCCTACGATCGCTTCATGCAGAAATACGTCAAACGCATCGGCGAAGAGCGTTTGAAGAAGGTGCCGAAGGATCTTGATCTGAAACCCTATCGCGATGAGCATGACGACGATCTGCTGCGCCGCATGCTCAAGAGCGTGCGGGCCGGCAAAGCGCCAAAGGGCATTCATGTCCATGATCTCGCCGAAGCGATTGCCGAACTGCGCAAACATGTGCGGCAGCATGATACGCCGGGAGCCGAACGTGCCGTCGCGCTCAAGCGGCGCACCAAAAAATAAGAACCGTGAAAACATGATCACGGCCTCGCAAGCGGCGCACGCATGACGCCCGCAGCCCGTCTGTCAGCAGCGATCGAGGTTTTCGCGGAGATCGAAGCACGGCGTCGGCCGTCGGCGGATGTGCTCCGGGACTGGGGCCTGTCGCACCGGTTCGCGGGCTCGTCCGATCGCGCCGCCATCGCGGGCCTGGTCTACGACGCGCTGCGCCGTAAGGCCTCGTCGTGCTGGCTGATGGGCGAGGGGACGCCGCGCGCGGCTGTGCTCGGCATGCTGCGGCGCGAGCGCGGGGTCGATCTCGCCTCGATCAAGGAATTGTGCACCGGCGCCCGATTTGCGCCGCCGCCGCTGAGCGAAGCAGAGATAACGCGTCTCGGCGGGGACTTGCTTGCCGGCGCGCCGGCCCCGGTTGCGGGTGACTATCCGGAATGGCTCGACCCGCATTTCGCCAGCGTGTTCGGCGATGATCGCGCCGCCGAAGGCGCGGCGCTTGCCACCCGCGCGCCGCTCGACCTGCGGGTCAACACATTGAAGGCCGAGCGCGAGGAGGTCCTGCCCAAACTCGCGCATCTGCACGCCGAAGCGTCGCAATGGTCGCCCGTCGGCCTGCGCATCCGCCTTGGCGCCGATGCCAAGAGTCCGGCGATCCACGCCGAACCGCCGTTCCGCAAGGGCGAAATAGAGGTCCAGGATGAAGGCTCGCAGCTCGCCGCGCTGTTTGCCGGCGCCAAGTCCGGCCAGCAGGTCATCGATCTCGCCGCCGGCGCCGGCGGCAAGACGCTGGCGCTTGCCGCCGCGATGGACAATCGCGGCCAGATCTACGCGACCGACATCGACAAGCGGCAATTGCTGCCGATCCACGAGCGCATCGCCCGCGCCGGAGCGCGCAACATTCAGGTGCGCACGCCGCGCGGCGAGGCGGACATGCTCGGCGACCTCAACGGCCGGGCCGATTTGGTGCTGATCGACGCGCCGTGCACCGGCACCGGCACGTGGCGGCGCAATCCCGACGCCAAATGGCGGGTCCGGCCCGGTGCGCTCGAAGAGCGCGTGAAAGAGCAGGCGGCGCTGCTCGACCGCGCTGCCGCGCTGCTCAAGACGGGCGGCCATATCGCCTATGTGACCTGCTCCGTGCTCGACGACGAGAACGGCGCGCAGGTGCGGGATTTCGTTGGCCGGATGCCCGGATTTTCGGTGGAAAAGCCCGCCGATGTCGCGCAAACACTCGGCGAGCGCGCCTATCTTTTCCTCCAGGCGGTCCTTATCTCCGGCGAAGGCTTGCTGATGACGCCGCGCCGGACCGATACCGATGGCTTTTACGTCAGCCTCATGCGGCGCAATTCATGAACCTGATGGCAAAATCTCGACAAAACCCGCTCTCCAACCCTCCCCCGCTAGCGGGAGAGGGCAGGGTGGGGGTAGAACCCGCTATGGCTGGCCACGACAAGATTCTCATCGTTGATTTCGGCTCGCAGGTGACGCAGCTGATCGCGCGGCGCGTGCGCGAAGAGCGTGTCTATTGTGAGATCGTGCCGTACCAGAAGGCCGAAGCGGCGTTCCGCGACATGGCGCCGAAGGGCGTCATTCTCTCAGGCGGCCCGGCCTCGGTGCTCGACAAGGAGGCGCCACTGGCGCCGGCCGCTATCTACCAGGCGGGCGTACCGGTGCTCGGCATCTGCTACGGCGAGCAGGCCATGGCGGCTCAGCTCGGCGGCACGGTCGAAGCCGGCCATCACCGCGAATTTGGCCGCGCCGAGCTCGAAGTGACGCAAGGCTCCGCGCTGACCGACGGCGTCTGGGAGGTAGGCCAGCGCTATCCGGTGTGGATGAGCCACGGCGATCGCGTCACCAAATTGCCGGCGGGCTTCACCGTGACCGGAACGTCGTCGAACGCGCCGATCGCAATGATCGCCGACGACGCGCGTAAATTCTATGCCGTGCAATTCCATCTGGAGGTCATGCATACGCCGCACGGCGCGGCGATCTTGCGCAATTTCGTCCGCAAGGTCGCCGGTTGCACCGGCGACTGGACCATGCGCGCCTTTAAAGATGAGGCGGTCGAGAAAATCCGCAAGCAGGTCGGCAAGGCCAAGGTGATCTGCGGCCTGTCGGGCGGCGTGGATTCCGCGGTCGCCGCGGTGCTGATCCACGAGGCGATCGGCGAGCAGCTCACCTGCGTGTTCGTCGACCACGGCCTGCTTCGCCTCGGCGAAGCCGAGCGGGTGGTCGCGCTGTTCCGCGACCATTACAACATTCCTCTGATCCATGTCGAAGCCGCCGTGCTGTTCCTGAAAGAGCTGGCGGGCGTTACCGACCCGGAGCAGAAACGCAAGATCATCGGCAAATTGTTCATCGACGTGTTCGATGCGGAAGCCAAGAAGATCGGCGGTGCGAAATTTCTCGCCCAGGGCACGCTCTATCCCGACGTGATCGAGAGCGTCTCGTTTGCCGGCGGGCCTTCGGTGACGATCAAATCGCACCACAATGTCGGCGGCCTGCCGGATCGCATGAACCTGAAACTGGTCGAGCCGCTGCGCGAATTGTTCAAGGACGAGGTCCGCGCACTCGGCCGCGAGCTTGGCCTGCCGGACGTGTTCGTCGGCCGCCACCCGTTTCCGGGGCCGGGGCTCGCTATCCGCTGCCCGGGCGAGATCACGCATGACCGGCTGGAGATTCTCCGGCTTGCCGACGACATCTTCATCGAGGAAATCCGCCGCGCTGGCCTCTACGACGACATCTGGCAGGCCTTCGCGGTGCTGCTGCCGGTGCGCACCGTCGGCGTCATGGGCGACTACCGCACCTACGATTACGTTGTGGCTTTGCGTGCCGTGACCTCGATCGACGGCATGACGGCGGATTTCTATCCGTTCGACGGCATGTTCATCGGCACCGTCGCGACCCGCATCATCAACGAGGTCAAGGGCGTTAACCGCGTGGTCTACGACGTGACCAGCAAGCCGCCGGGGACCATCGAGTGG
>CAVXNW010000001.1:0-268373 GCA_963763255.1 uncultured Alphaproteobacteria bacterium | reverse complement strand
CTAGCTGGCCTTGATGGCGTAGACCACGCCCGCCTTGATGTCGGTGCGCTTCATCTCGGGTGTCTCCGTTCAGGTCTCAGACGGCGTAGCGGCGGCGCGGCAGGCGGCAAGCATCCGGCGCTTCTCGGCCTCGAGCTTGTTCTGGTCGATGTCCGTCCACTGGGCGAGCAGGTCTACGACGCAGCGATGATCGCCATCGGCGGGATCCATCCACGCTCATACTTAGCGAGGAAGACGCCTTGGACTCCAGCCACTCGATGAACTCGCCTGCGGCCTGCGTCTCGTCCTTGACGAGAGCTAGCTTGTCGTGCTCGGGATAGTCGCTCATAGGTCCGGCTCCTCGTCCAGGATGTCGAGTGCGGCGTTGCCGATCGCGCTGAGCAGGTCGCCTACCGGCAGTTCGGTTTCGCCGGGCAACTGGCGGGCGGTGTGGCTGTCTCGCGTGAAGCCGAGTACGCCCTTCTTGACCGCGAGCATGCTCCGGTGCCAAGCGATGGGCACCATCACGGCTACCGGCTCGCCGTAGCGGGTTACCTCGATGTGCTCGCCATGGTCGACCTTGTTGAGGATGCGGCGCCACTCGCGGCGGGCCTCCTCGTGGTGTATTGCTCCATACTGTAATGTTCTCTCAAGATGTGCGAGATTGTCAAGTCTGTGAGATAATAACAGTACCCAGTCGGTGATCTGCCGGTCGATCTCCAGCACGATCTCGTCCACGTCGGCGGGGCCGTCGGCCACGGTGCAGAACTGGCCGATGTAGTGGTTCATCGTCCGGGTTTCGCCGTCGGCGAGCAGGTCGGCGAGCATCGTGTCGGCCATTTCCGCGACTAGCTGGCGGTCCTGGCCGCCTTCTTGGTCGAGCAGCACGTTGACCGCGGCGCGGATGGCGGTCAGGGCCTGGCGTGTGGTTTCGTCCATCGGGGTCCTCCTGGAATGTGGTGTACCCCACCCTAACCCGGGTCGTGTAGAAACGCAAGGTCATGGGGCGTTGCGTTCGTCGAACGGGGCGAGGTCGCCGGTTTTCCCGCCGATCAGGGCGTTCTCGGTGATCTGCGCGATCCGCCGCCACTTCTCCGCGTTCTCCGGCATCCCGTGCTCCGCCAGCTCGCGCGGCCAGCGCCCGCCACCGGCCGGTGACGGCCTCGACGTGACCGCGCGCCCAGGCGAGCGCGGCGGGATCGCAGTCGAAGTTCATGAGCCGCCGCAGCCGGGCCGGTGGGTGCCCATGATCCCGCCGCAGCGGGGGCAGACCAGGCCCGCGGCATCTGAGGTAGCCGCGGAGGGCGTTCACGATCCCGCCGCCGGGGGCGCTTCGGCGGCGGTGATGGCGTCGAGGATGACCTGCCGGGTGCCGTGGTCGCCGACGCGGCAGCACACCGGGGACAGCTCGCGGACCAGCTACGCCAGGTGGTGGGCGGGGACCGGCCGCGGCGTGACCTTGCGCGCAGCATCGCGGCGAACACGCCCATCAGGTCCAGTTCGCGAGCCGCTGCGCGGTGGCCCGCTGCGCCGGGTCGGGGATGAGGGCGAGCGGCGCCCAGTGGCGCGTGCACCAGCCGTCTTTGTCGTCCCAGCCGGGCGGGTCGATGGGGTGAAGGAGTCGAACCAGGCGCCGGGGGTGCCGCGTCGGGGTCTGGGTTTGCTCATCGGGGTGTCCTCCTGCTGCGGTGGTGTGGCGCGGCCCGGGGCCGCGCTCTTACCGGGGATTCTACGCCGGTTTTCTACACGCGGCTAGACCGGTAGCGGCGCCACAGCCAGCAGGCGGCGCACAGGACCGTCCACGTGGCGACGATGGCGCCCAGGAGCAGCAGGAACACCCCCGCGGCGAACAGGGCCTGCAGCGGGATCAGGGGCACGGGGGCGTCCTCCGGGGGTGTGGCGGCGGCGGGGTGCAGCGGCAGGCTACCAGGGCTGGCCCCCCGGTGAGAAAAACGCGGCCCTCGGCCGTCTCTTCCATGCCGCTTTTGCCGGTGCGCAGATGGTCGGCCAGCACAGCGCTCAAAAAATCCCTGGCAATATCCGCGGCCTTGACCAGCCGCTCCTTGCCGCTCGCTACATCGGTGACGACGATCACCGCGCGCCGCGCGGCGCGTTCGGTGTTGAGAGTTTTCAGGAGTTCAAGTTTCATGAAAGGTTTCTCTCTGCAACTCTGCCGTCGCCCTTCGAGGCTCGCTGCGCTCGCACCTCAGGGTGACGGACCATTACTCCACCTTCTCCACGAACACCCGGATCTTGCCGCCGCAGGACAGGCCGACCTTCCAGGCCGTCTCATCGGCAACGCCGAATTCCAGCATTTTCGGCTGGCCGCTTTCGATCACGTCGAGCGCTTCGGTGACTACCGCCCCCTCGACACAGCCGCCGGACACCGAGCCGAGAAAATTGCCCTCGCCGTCGATCACCAGGTTGGAGCCGACCGGCCGCGGCGCCGAGCCCCAGGTCTCGACCACGGTGGCGAGCGCCACGGCGCGGCCGTCCTTGCGCCAGTCCTCGGCGGCTTTGAGGATGTCGTCGTTGGTAGAGAGCATGACCTGCTTCTGGTATTTTACGGAAATCACGAACTTTCTGGAAAATAGGCGCTTTTGCCGCCCTTTGTCACCCGCGATTTCGGCATGCGCTGTATATGATACAATATAGCGCGTCAGGCCACCTGCTGTATCCAGGCCTTGGGATCGGCGGCGCCGCGGCCGCCGCCATGTTCCAGCGCCGCCACCAGCCCGGCCATGGAATTGAGATTATGGATCGGGCGGAATTCGTCGACATTCGGCAGCATGGTCTTGATGCCGCGGGCGCGCGCCTCGAAACCTTCGAAGCGCAACAGCGGATTGAGCCAGACGAGCCGGCGGCATGAGCGGTGCAGACGATCGATCTCGAAGGCGAGCGTATCGTCGGCGTCGCGTTCCAGCCCGTCGGTGATCAAGAGCACCACGGCGCCCTGGGCGAGCACGCGGCGCGCCCACTGCTTGTTGAAGGCATGCAGCGACGAAGCGATGCGCGTGCCGCCCGACCAGTCAGGTACGCTCGACGAACAGGCGGACAGCGCGTCGTCGGGATCGCGCTCGCGCAGCGCGCGGGTCACGTTGGAAAGCCGCGTGCCGAACAGAAAGGTGCTGACGCGCTTTCGCGCATCGGTCAGCGCGTGCAGGAAATGCAAAAAGATGCGGCTGGACCGGCTCATCGAGCCGGAGATATCGAGCAGCGCCACGAGCGGCGGCGGTCTGGTTTTCGGCCCGATGTAGCGGAGATCGATGAAATCGCCGCCACCCTTGAGGCTGGCGCGAAGCGTGCGGCGCAGATCGATCATGTGGCCGCGCGGATGCGGGGCGAGCCGCCGCGTCCGCACTTCGGCGAGCGGCAGCACCAGCTTCTTCATGGCCTGCTTGGCGGCCGCGATCTCGCCGGCCGTCATCTGCGCGAATCCCCTTCTTCTGCAGCACTTCGCGGTCGGACACCGTGAGCCGCGCGTCGAGCTCGACCTCGCGTTCCTTGCGCAGCTTGTCGTCGAGGCCGGAGAACAGCGCCTCATGCACGCGCGTCGGCGCCGGCTTGCGGCGCCGGCGGCTCGGTCGGCGCCTGCGGCAGCATCATCGCCAGCATCTGATCGATATAGCCGCGGCGGCGGAAGAAGATGCGAAACGCCTGGTCGAACAGCACCGAATGTTGGTGCCGTTTCACGAACACCGCATGCAGCGTCCAGTAGAAATCCTCGCGCGTACCGACGCCTGCGGTCTTTACGGCTTCGAGCGCATCGAGCACCGAACTGGGGCCGACCGGAATGCCGTGGCCCGCAACGCGCGGGCGAAATAGAGGATGTTTTCGGCGAGCCGACCGGCATTGCCGTCGCCTCCCGCGTTGAGCGGAAGGTCGGCAGCCGCGGGGATGGGGGTAATGGGTCAGACATACTCTGCTTTCGTCTTCGTTCGACGCGACGGGCGCCTCACTCCATTTCCCGTCACGCTCCCAAGAGTTACCGCACGCGGGGCAAGGCGAACAAGCACCGTCGTTCCCGCGGCGCAGCTCTCTGCGCCCGAGCTATGTTGCACGGTACGAAAAGGCGCCTCCAAACACATAAGGGGAGGCGGAGCGCCGAAAGGCGCGGGGGTAGATACCGCAATCGCGACAAGCGGAGCGCCGCTTGAGTTTGCGCTTGATCGCGGCGCGCGCCGCTTTTGGCGGACGCGCTCGCCTTCCGGCGCTCTACCGCGGTTCTCGCCAGGTTTTCAGGCCTGACTCAGTCCGGTCCCGCGCTTCATGGTAGCGGCGACGTGCGCTACCCGGGCAGCCAGCTCCTGGCAGACCGGCGACGAGGCCGGCCGGGCGAGTTTCCGAACCGCCCGTAGACGGAGTTACGAGCCCCATCCCGGGCACCGCTCCTGCTCCGCTTCAGGGATCGTCTCGAGAAGCGTCCCCCGTGATTCGACGAGCAGGATGGAAAGTTTGTATCGCAAAAAAGGACCTATTGTCAATACAAACGTGACTAATAGTCACGACACGTACAGTGTTTCTTCCGGCTGGGTGGATTGCTGCAAACGGGCCGCTGCGGCATCCATCAACAAGGGCGACCGAGGCACAGAAGAACGGCACACCGGCGGATTGGCAAGGTCGAAACCGAGGCTATGGGGTGGTTAGGGTAGCCCGGCGCTCCGCCAAGCGTCTGCCATCGGCGAAAACACCCTTGGTTCGATCCCAACCGTAATCGCAAACTTCTCAACAGAGAACCCAGGATCCAACGCTAACCCGTCCAATTCATGAGGAGGGCGCGATTTTTGGAACGTAGAGTTTGTTTCGGACGCCGGCCGCGATGATCTGTGGCGCATCGGTGGCGCGCATCTCGGTTTCAATTTGTTTATTGGTTGGGGGTTGCGGGGACGGGTTCTACGGGCGAACGTGCCCCGGCGCTCACGGCGCGGCGGCGAAGCGGCCGGCGAGGAGTTTGAACAATTCACCGTCTGGACACGCTGTTGGCAGCCAGACGCGGATACGAGCGGCTCCTTCGACAACGCGCGCGGCGATCTTGATCAGACGCAGACGCAGCGTGTTGAACTCCGCCTGCGCCCAGTGCGAGCGCTTGGGTGTGACCTCACGCAGCGTATGCAGCAACCAATAGGCGGCGGTGTGCAAGATCAAACGCACCTGATTGGCGCGCGGATCGCGACACGAAGTACGATCGGAGGCGAGCTGAGCCTTGTGCAACTTGATGAAGTTCTCCGCCTGGCCGCGCCCGCAGTAGACGGTCTCGTAAAGATATTTGGCCGTTCCCCGCAGTGAGGTGACGATGGTGCGGATGTCGAGGCCGAGCATCGTCGCCTCGATCCGAGCGATCACGCGGCGCTGTGTGTCCCAGCTCTTGGCACCGTAGCGCAGCCCCTTCCAGGTGCGCCGCTTCTCGGCGCCGGTTATCGCCCGTCGCACACAGAGTTCATCGGCGATGGGCCGTACCATGTCATGGAGCACCGGGTTGCCGCCAAGCCCGAAGATATAGTCGACGCCATTGGCTTCGCACCACGCCATCGCTTCCGGCCGCCCGTAGTGGCTGTCGCCGCGCACCAAGATACGCACTTTGTGCCAGTGCTGGCGGATGCGCGCGATCACATGCTTGAGGATCGTGCGCACTTCCACCCCGGTCGGCGTCTTACCCTCGCGCAGGATCACCGCCACCGGCTTGCCGCTGGTCCCTTCGTAGATATGGATAGGTAGAAAACAGCGCTCGTCGTAATGAGCATTGAACAGTGAGAGCTGCTGCTTGCCATGCACCGCGTCGAACGTGTCGTCGATGTCGAGGATGATCGACGCCGGTGCCCGCTTCCAGCTGGCACAGAACAGGTCCACCATCGCTCCCATCATCCGCGCAATCTCAGTCCGGCTCGGCGCGTTCTCAAGGCGCGACATCGTCGGCTGCGAGCACAACGGCTCACCACTCTCGGGTGCGCGCCCTATCGCCATCTTGAACACCGGGTCCTGACGTAGCGTCGTGCAGTCGTTGGCGTCCTCGTATCCGGCCGCGATCGCAAACACCCGCAACCGCAGCATCTCCACCAGCGTGTGGTCGATCCGGTTCGGGTCACGGTGGTCGGTCACACACGCCGCCAGTCTTGCCGCGATGCCCAACCGCTGCTCAACACCGCGCAGCAGCAGCACGCCGGCGTTGGATGACAACATGCCACCGTCAAACGCGATGCTCACCTTCTTGCGCGCAACCGCTGGCAAGTCAAAGGGCAGATGGCTATCCTGGTGCATGACGGATGTGGCGCTCCTCGATCGCGCGTTTGATGAGGCTTCAGCACCAGAATCATGCGGTGAATCGCGGCTTCCCGCTACATCCGTCACTCAAAAATCACCGCCGTCATGAATTAAGCGGGCTAAAACCCGCTTCGCCTCGGCTTGAGCCGCCTCGCTGCGGTCGAGACGTGCGAGAGTTGCCGTCAAAAAAGCTCGAGAAACACTGAACCTTGGATTTAGTTCCACCGAGCGTTTTGCAACTTCATAGGCTCTGTCAAATTGCTCAAGCTGAAAATACGAAATCGACTGGGCGTTCAGAGACAAATAGTTTAGTGGATCGAATGGGCTCAGGCGAAGAGCGCGTTCGCTGCGCTCAATAGCGACCGTTGGCTCTCCCAGCCAAGAAAGCGTCAACGCGCTCGAACACAGGGCAAAGAAATTCGAGCTGCTGAGTGAAAGGGCTCGATCGAAGAGTTCGAGGGCGTTCGCGTGATCGTGCGCGTCCAGCGAAATGACGAACCCAGCAATGCCCAAGGCTGCCGCGTCGTCAGCGCCACAAGCAACAGCCGCCCGGGCATGACGAATCGCGGCGCTCTGATCTTGCTCTCGTAGGCCAGCACGGCTAAATCGCGAGTGGTAGCACAAAGCTAACGGCGCATGCGCACCGCTGTAATTTGGCTCCAATTCGAGCGCCTTATGCAGCAGCGGAATTGCTATTGCTGCATCTTCTGCAATGTGGCTCAGCGCATGCGGGGACGCCCGCAATACGAGGTCATATGCATCCAGGCTATTCGGTCTCGTGCGCCTGACTCGTTCGATCTCGACGTTGCGAAGCGTAGGCTCCATTGTCCCGATGACGTTGAAGGCAATGTCATCTTGTAAGGCAAAGATATCACTGACTGTGCGGTCAAATCGCTCGCTCCAAATCTGAGCTCCGCTTTCGGCATCTATCAGCTGGGTCGATACCCGGACCCGGTCTCCGGCCTTACGAACCCCTCCCTGCAGCAAATAGCGGACGGTCAGTTCGTGCCCAATCTGTCTGAGGTCCACCGCCCTCTTCTTGTAGACGAAGCTGGAGTTACGCGCGATCACAGTAAGCCATTTGGTGCGCGCGAGGCCCGAGATAATCTCGTCGACGATACCGTCGGCAAAATACTCCTGCTCTGGATCGCCACTCATGTTCTGGAACGGGAGGACGGCAATCGAAGGCTTATCGGGGAATGTAGGGGGCGCATCGCTTGCACCCGCCGGCGCTGTCTCCGCCGAAACGGCACTCGCTTGTGCATCCCGCACATTTCCGACAAAGCGGATTCCCTTGCGGGGGATTGTCTTTATCAGTCGCTGCTCATTGCCATTGTCACCGACAGCAACACGAGCTGCATTTATTGTGGTCGCCACCGTGGACTCCGATACAATCCTGCCATCCCAGATGGCTGCAATCAGATCGTCCTTGCTCACGACCCGACGCCGATGGTGAATAAGGTAGGCGAGCAAATCGAAAACGCGCGGTTCAATGCTGATGGCAACAGTATTTCGACGCAGTTCGCGCTGATCCACGTCGAGTTCAAAATTCTCAAAGAGAAAGATCAAGAAGTTTCCTCGCCATTAGTGCCCAGGCGAATAAAGTCGAGAACGCAAATAAAAGTAGAGGAATCTCAATAAAAAACCAAGGCCTCGGGAACATATCCGAAGGCGTCCCGAAAGTCTTCGTCGGTCGAGAGCGATTAAGCTATTCCGTCAGCTGAACTCGAACGGACGAGGACGTCCATGCTAGCGCTCCATTCAATCTTACTGGATCACCTACGGCGTTTTGTGCTTCGGATTGAGGCGCCGCTGGCTGTCTTTATGGTTGCTACCGCCGTGTTGGTCACGGGCAGTGTTCTGCTCAATGGTCCCAAAATGAGAACCGCATCCCAAGCGGCGATCAAGGCAGACATCGAACAGGAGGATCGCACGGTCTGCGCCAAATTCGGCTTTGCATCGGGCAGCGCCTTTGCCGCATGCTCCGATGCGCTGGCCAGCGTGAGGCGACGGCACGAAGAGCGCCTATCAAGTGGCTACCTTTGGTAAATTCATCGGACCGAGCTCTCAATAGGACGGCTTTCGGAATCACAGTTTCAACGAGAAATCACATGGGTACCAAAGCGCCTGTAACGAATGTCTCCGGCCTGAACGCCGGCTCGCAACAGGATGCGGACACGGCAGCGTTCCCTTCCGACAGGCGCGGCAGAGAGTCCCCATCCTTTCAGCGACTCGCTGATTTGCTCATTGGCGCCAAGATCGCGATCGCCCTTCGAGCAATGGCGGAATATCGGATCGCTGATAGATTAGCCGAGGGTCCCAAAACGGTCGAGCTCCTAGCTCAGGAAACCGTTCTTGACGAAGACGTATTGCGCCGCGTGCTGCGAGCGCTGGCACAATACGGCGTATTCCAAGAAACCGTTACCGGAGAGTTCGAGAACACCGATATGTCGGAATACATGCGTAGCGAAGCGGATCCTTCCCTGCGGGATGCAATTCTATTCCTCAACAGCAATACCTCGCTGCGAGCATGGCTTGAGCTGGAAAGGTCGCTTAAGGACGGAAAATCTCATTTCATCGATGTCAACGGCGCGACCCTTTTTGACCTGCTCGCCAAAGAACTGGATCTCAATGAACATTTTGCCAAATGCATGATCAATCTTTATGGCTCGGAAGGAGCTAAAATCGCGTCTGGCTACCCCTTTGGACGCTTCCGTAGTCTGATCGACGTTGGCGGCGGACAGGGACACATTATCGCTGCAATTCTCTCCGTCCACGAAAAGACCAAGGGAGCAGTGTTCGATATTGAGCCGACAGTTCCCCTTGCAAATGAATTCTTGCTCAAACGCGGACTTCAAGACCGATGTCATATTTTTGGAGGTGATTTTTTCGTCGAAATTCCGGGGGGGTATGATGCCTACATCCTGAAATCGATTCTGCACGATTGGGACAACGGAAAAGCCGAGGAGATACTGAGGGTGTGCCGCCAAGCCATTCCGCCGCATGGTCGACTTCTTGTCATAGAGGAGGTTGTCGTCCCAAGGCAGATGGTCGGCAATCCGCACCAATTCGTGGATCTGGAGATGCTTGTCCATTTTGGCGGTAAGGAGCGGTCCAAATCTGATTACGACATGCTCATGCGCGGCGCCGGTTTTTCCCTGGATCGCGTCGTGCCGATCAAGGGCAGTTTCTTTTCGGTCATTGAGGGTATCCCAGTATGAGGCCGACCTCGAAGCCGACGCCGCTCAAGGTCGCTTAGGGTCAGGAGCTACCTGGGCGGCGGTCGGCGCCATGTCGCCTCATGATCCCAACTTCCGACATGGAGCGACAGTGCGCAGGCGACGCTCGGTGCCAATAGCTGCCATGGCCACCCGTCGGCCGCTTTTGTCGCGTGGTTCAGAATCCGCAGGCATTAGACAGCGCAATCTCAGACATTGCGTTCCCGCCATGTCCCAGAGCAGTGTTGGTTTCGACCTCACACCTAACGACGGTATTCAATCCATACGTGGCGGCTATGTAGGCCATGACGGCGAACAATAACGCGCTGGCGCCAACGAGAAGGGTACGATGGCTTCTATAAGCTGGGGTTGTGACTGGCCAAGGATCGGCAAGCCGGCCAGACGGAGCATTCACCGCGATGACCTTTTCCGCCATGGCGCCCTCATTGAGCATGAATCCATTCCTCGACGGCGATTTTCAATCGACTTCCATCCATCGAAACATAAGGTCCAAGCTGACGGGAGCAGCAGTATTGCGAAGACGGGAGTCAAAAGCGCATAACTGTCATCATGTTTGATTGGAACGACCTGAAATACTTCCTAGGCGTCGCTCGCCACGGCAGCACCCTGTCTGCGGCCAAGTCGCTCCGGGTCAACCAATCAACCGTCCACCGCCGCATTCAGGAGCTTGAAAGACAGCTTGGTTGTGCGCTCGTCAGTCGGCATCCTACGGGATATCGGCTTACCGAGATGGGCGAGTACATTCGCGCGCATGCCTTACGTGTCGAGGCCGCGGCTGCGGACTTCGAGCGTGCCGTTGCCGCCAAATCGAGCGAGCTAAAGGGAACGGTCAAGATCACCTGCCCCGAGGCGCTCGGGCCGCGGCTGATTGCCTCCCGCCTGATCGAAAAATTCAACGCACGTTATCCCGATGTGCGGGTCGAATTCGTAATGAGCGACAAGGTTCTTCCACTGGGTTCCGGCGAAGCCGATATCGCAATTCGTGGAAAGCGGCCGGTAGAAAGCGGGCTGGTCGGACGCAAGATTGCGGATACGCCCTGGGCGGTTTATGCCAGCCGCTCCTACGTCAAACGGCATGGCCAGATCGCAAACACCGCGGAGATTAACGGCCGCTCCGTCGTCGTTTTTTCTGGCACGTTGAGCGATCATCCCGCAGCGCGCTGGCTGGCTACGATCGCACCGGACGCGCATGTTGCGGCTCGTGCGGATAGCGTCGCGGCCCTGCTCCCTTCAGTGAGGTCCGGAGCGGGTATTGCGTTAATGCCGGTCATCGTCGGCAAGAATGAAAAAGACCTGGTCCAAATACTTGATCCTGGGGCCGGTATGGCGACGCCGGTCTATCTGCTAACTCACCGCGACTTGCGGCGCACGCCGCGCGTTCGCGCATTCTTCGACTTTATCATCGAGCACCTTAAGGAGGTGCGCCCGCTTCTTGGCGGAGCGGCGCAAACCCCGGTGAAGCGCGGCGCTTGACCTGCGTGCCCGATCAATTCGGTGCGAGCGCTTGATCCTGCAGGCCTGCAAAGCCCCTTTGCGAGATTGCAGCTTCCAATTGCACTGCCGACGGGGAGAATATCAGGCGCTCATCATCAACTGCCGGATCGCATCATGAAAAGTCATAATGGCGGCTGCTCCTGTGGGGCGGTCCGATTTTCGGTCAAGCGGTTTTTGTATGTGCTGGCGTGTCATTGCGACGCTTGCAAAAAGCGCACTGGCAGCGCGTTCGGCCTGTCGGTACCGGTCGAAGCCGAGGACATCAACGTCTTTTCTGGGGAGACGACCACTTATACCCGCACGGCGGAGAGCGGCAGAAACGTCCGCTACGAATTTTGCCCGACCTGCGGAACGACCGTTCGATGGAGCCTGGATAGAGTATCGAACCGATACATCTTCGCTGCGGGCACATTCGACGCTGTCCAGGAACTTAAGGCGGTCGGTGAGATGTACACCGCCGTAGCACTGCCGTGGGCGCGGCTGGGATGCGAGTTGGAGCGTCCTTTCTTGTCGGACGATAGCTTGAAGAAGGCCATGATCGAGCGGACGCGCGCAATGCGTTGACAACTCCGCGTCGTCATCAGGGACCCGGATCAAGCATCTTACATCGTATCGATGGCAGCTTTGGGGGTCATCAAGCGACATTGGGAGGCCGGGCCGCAGTTGGGGGAATTCCGCTTCTTCGCGGAAAAGCAGGGGTATGACGAGTCGCGCCGGTCATCTGCAGTCGGCGACACATGACCTCCGCAATTGTTCACACACCGCTGCAGGAGCCTGGCATGGTTGTCTCATGCATTCCTCACGGCAGCTGATGGCCCGGCTGCCGTGGGCTGCCATCGCGGGCAACGCAAATTGCATCGCCACAGCGAAGGCGAGTGCAGCGAGCAAGTGTCGGGGCATGCGACAGCTCCTATTCGGTACCGATGAAGTCCGGGGGCAGGACGGAAGGGAAATAGCGAGCGTGACATCGGGAGGGTCTTTTCGGATTCAACGGCAGCCGCGTTGGCAAGCATCCTGCTCTCGCTTGCATGGAGCTACTGAATACGGACCGCCGTGTGATGATCTTTGCAGTTGGGCAACGCATCCCTCGAAAAGCGCGGTGCAACTCTCCGCACACTTTCCGTAACCCTGTCGTCCCGCGTATCCCGGGCTCGGGCCGATCAGGATCACGAAGGCGAAAAGGCCGGCCCTGCATACGTTGCTCATTTTGCCTCGTCGGTGATCGGCAAGGTGGCACTCCTGGTTGCGTTTCTCGGCCGCGTTTCGGCTCCCTGGCGACACATGAATCACCGCTTCGGCCGGCCCGTGCGCTGGCAACTGTCCCAGCAGACCCGGAAGTTCGTGTCGCATTGCGGAACCCGCGCGCCCGAATAGTGGCATCGTTGTTCGAGCAGCTCGCAGGTCTTGAGGCATTTATCGGACTCTGCCGCTTGCGCCATGCTGCCGACGATCCCGAGAGCCGTAACCACGACCGCCATGACAGCCACGCGATGCGCCATCATTGAGTATCCTTTCCGTGCGAAGGGCTCGATCACGCTTGCTGTGAGGCGAGGGCCTGCCGGATAACCGGGGCGCCGCCGCAAGGTTCCCGGCGATATGAAGGACGCCGTCGGTCCGGCGATCGGCACGCGGCTTTATGCGATATCGGCGGCGCTGCCGTGGGGCACCGGCGTCATTGCGTCGATTGTCGCGCCAGGCGCGCTCGCGACACGGCGGCATGAGGCGGGACAGATCGCAAAGAGCGAAAAGAGCTGACCGCCCTACTCCGCCGCGCGGAGCTCCGACTTCACTTCGTCGAGCAACTCCTTGACCTTGGAGCCTTCGAGCTTGGCGATGTCGTCCTGATATTTGAGTAGCACGCCGAGCGTATCGGAGACGGTAGCCGGATCGAGCGCGACGACGTCGAGCTCGGACAGCGCGCCGGCCCAGTCGAGCGTCTCGGCGACGCCGGGCGATTTGAACAGGTCCTGCTTGCGCAGCGCCTGGACGAACGCCACCACCTGCTCGGACAGCTTCTTGCTGACGCCCGGCACCTTCTTGCGCACGATGGCAAGCTCGCGCGCGGCATTCGGATAACCGACCCAGTGATAGAGGCAGCGCCGCTTGAGCGCGTCGTGCACCTCGCGGGTGCGGTTCGAGGTGATGATCACGATCGGCGGACGGTCGGCCTTCACCGTGCCCAGTTCGGGTATCGTCACCTGGAAGTCGCCCAGCACTTCGAGCAGGAATGCCTCGAATGCCTCATCGGTGCGGTCGATCTCGTCGATCAAAAGCACCGGCGCGCCGGCCGCGTCGGGCTCCAGCGCCTGCAGCAGCGGCCGCTTGATCAGGAAGCGATCGGAAAACACGTCGTGCTCGAGCCGCGAGCGATCGCCTTCGCCCTCGGCCTCGGCGACGCGGATCGCGATCATCTGCGCGGCGTAATTCCACTCGTACACGGCGGCAGCGACATCGAGGCCTTCGTAGCATTGCAGCCGGATCAGCCGGCGGCCGAGAGTGGCGGACAGCACCTTGGCGATCTCGGTCTTCCCGACGCCGGCCTCGCCTTCGAGAAAGATCGGTCGTCCCATCTTGAGCGCCAGGAACAGCACGGTGCCGAGCGAGCGGTCGGCCAGATAATCGGCCTCGCCCAGCAGATCGACGGTGGCATCGATGGACGTCGGAATTGGTCGTGGGGGCTTATTCATGATCGCTCAATGTAGACCGCCATGGCCGGGCTTGTCCCGGCCATCCACGTCTTCCTGCATTGCAAGTAAAGACGTGGATGCCCGGCAACAAGCTTGCACTCGGGCGCGCACAAGCGCGACCCGGGTGGCCGGGCATGACGCATGGTAAACCCACTTCTGGTAATCAGGCCGCCGGCTTTCCGTTCGCATCCGCCACGGCGCGGCGCGACAGCACGCCGACCAGATGCGCGCGGTACTCGGGGCTGCCGTGGATATCACTGTTCATGCCGTCGGCCGGGATGCTCATGCCTTCGAGCGATTTCGGCGCGAAGCGCTTCTTCAACGCCTCCTCGAACGACTTCACGCGGAACACGCCATTGGAGCCCGCGCCGGTCACGGCGACGCGGTTCTCGCTGCCGCGCTTGCTCACAAACACGCCGACCAACGCGAAGCGCGAGGCCTGGTTCTTGAATTTCTGGTAGGCCGCCTTCTTCGGGATCGGGAAGCTGATTTTGGTGATGATCTCGCCCGGCTCAAGCGCGGTCGAGAACATGCCGGTAAAGAAGTCATCTGACTTGATGCGGCGTTTGTTGGTGATGATGGTGGCGCCGAGCCCGAGGCACGCCGCCGGATAGTCGGCGTTCGGATCGTTGTTGGCGATCGAGCCGCCGATGGTGCCCATGTGGCGCACGGCCGGGTCGCCGATCATGCTGGCGAGATGCGCCAGCGCCGGGATCTGCTGCTGCACGATGGGGGAATTGGCGACATCGTTATGCCGGGCCATGGCGCCGATCGTGATCGAGCGGCCACTCTGCTCGATGCCGGACATGCCTTCGATGAGCGACAGGTCGACAAGCTGCGGAGGACCGGCCAGCCGCAGCTTCATCGTCGGCAGCAGCGAATGACCGCCGGCGAGCAACTTGGCTTCTTCGTTCTTGCCGAGCAGACCCGCGGCCTGCCGCACCGTCTGCGGCCGATGGAAGGTAAAAGCGTACATTGCAGTCCTCCGTTTATCTCGATCTCAAACTCTAAGCCGCGCGCGGCAGCTTGCTGGTCTTTTGCAGCGTCGCCCACACCGTCGCGGGCGTCGCCGGCATATCGATGGCCTCGGTCCCGAGCGCGTCGGTGATGGCGTTCATCACCGCGGCTGGCGCCGCGATGGCGCCGGCCTCGCCGCAGCCCTTGATGCCGAGCGGATTCGACGGGCACCTGGTCACGGTCATGCCGACCTGGAAGGCCGGCAGGTTGTCGGCGCGCGGCATGGCATAATCCATGTACGAGCCCGTCACCAGCTGACCCTTGTCGTCGTAGACAGTGTGTTCGAGCAGCGCCTGGCCGACGCCCTGCGCCACCCCGCCATGGACCTGGCCCTCGACGATCATCGGATTGATGACTGTGCCGAAATCGTCGACCGCGGTCCAGCTGGCGATCTGTGCATCGCCGGTTTCGGGGTCGATCTCCAGTTCGCAGATGTGGCAGCCGGCCGGGAAGGTGAAATTCGTCGGGTCGTAGAAGGCGCCCTCTTTCAAGCCGGGTTCGATTTCGCTCGTGGGAAACTTGTGCGCCACATAGGCGCCGAGCGCGACCTCGCCCCAGGCCGCCGACTTGTCGGTGCCGGCAACCGTGAACTTGCCGTCCTTGAAGACGATATCGCCTTCGGCGGCTTCGAGCAGATGCGCGGCGATCTTCTTCGCCTTGGCCTCGACCTTGTCGAGCGCCTTGACGATGGCGGACATGCCGACGGCGCCGGAGCGCGAGCCGTAGGTGCCCATGCCGAACTGCACCGTGTCGGTGTCGCCGTGGAGCACGTTGACCTGATCGATCGACACACCCAGCCGGTCGGCGACAAGCTGCGCGAACGTCGTTTCATGTCCCTGGCCGTGCTGGTGGCAGCCGGTCAACACCTCGACCGAGCCGGTGGGATTGACCCGCACTTCGGCGGATTCCCACAAACCGACGCCGGCGCCGAGCTGGCCGACCAGCGACGATGGCGCGACGCCGCACGCCTCGATGTAGGTCGCAAAACCGATGCCGCGCAATTTTCCGTGACGCTCGGACTCGCGCTTTCGTTTGGCAAAACCCTTGTAGTCGTGGATTTCCAGCGCCTTCTGCAGCGAGGCGTTGTAGTCGCCGGCGTCATAGAGCGAGGCGACCGAGGTCTGATACGGGAATTTCTTGACGAAATTCTTCTGCCGCAACGTGGCCGGATCGCTGCCGAGTTCACGGGCGGCGGCTTCGACCAGGCGCTCGACCACGAAGGTCGCCTCCGGGCGTCCGGCGCCCCGATAGGCATCGACCGGCACCGTGTTGGTATAGACCGCGTCGACCTCGCAGTAGATGTGCGGAATCTCGTACTGGCCGGACAAGAGCGGCGCGTACAGGAATGTCGGCACCGCCGACGAGAAGGTCGACATGTAGGCGCCGAGATTGGCGGTGGTGTGGACCTTCAAACCGGTGATCTTGCCGTCGCCGTCGAACGCCATCTGCGCCTTGGTGACGTGATCGCGGCCATGCGCATCGGTGATGAAGCTCTCCGACCGCTCGGCCGTCCATTTCACCGCACGGCTGAGCTTACGCGCCGCCCACAGGCAGACGACTTCTTCCGGATAGATGAAAATCTTCGAGCCGAAACCGCCGCCGACATCGGGAGCGATGACGCGCAGCTTGTTCTCAGGCGCCATGCCGACAAAGGCGGAAATGACGAGGCGCGCGACGTGCGGATTTTGCGTCGCGTTCCACAATGTCAGACTGCCGCTCGCCGCATCGTAGTCGGCGAGCGCCGCGCGCGGCTCCATCGCATTCGGCACCAGCCGGTTGTTGACGAATTCGAGTTTGGTGACGTGCTTGGCGTCACGGAATGCGGCATGAGCGGCATCGGGATCGCCGATATGCCAGTTGTAGATCGTGTTGTTGGGCGCCAACTCGTGAATGAGCGGCGCACCCTTCGCGGCCGCCTTGGCCGGATCGACCACGGCGGGAAATGCCTCATACTCGACGACAACTTTTTCGGCCGCGTCCTTGGCCTGTGCCAGCGTGTCGGCCAGCACGACGGCGACGGCATCGCCGACGTAATTGGCCTTGCCGGCGGCAAGCGCCGCATGCGGGGCCATCTTCATTGGCGAGCCGTCTTTTGACAGCACCGTCCAGCCGCAGATCAGGTTGCCGAGCTTGTCTTCGGCAAATTGCGCACCAGTGAATATGCCGGCGACGCCGGGCATTTTCGCCGCGGCGCCGGCGTCGATTTTCTTTATTCTGGCATGGGCGTGCGGCGAACGCATGAAATAGGCAAAGACCTGACCGGGCCGGCTGAAGTCGTCGGTGTAGTGGCCCGTGCCAGTGATGAAGCGGCGATCTTCCTTGCGGCGCACCGCGGCGCCGATACCGGTTCCGCTCATGGCTTGCCCTCCGGCAATTCACTCCCCGAATCGTGGAATTGCCCTCCGGCAATTCCCTTCCGGCAGTGCTCTACGCGGCAGCTCTATTCGGCAGCCTTCGACGTCGCGCCGCTGCCGCGCATGGCGCGGGCGCCGGCGGCGATCGCCTTGACGATATTGTGGTAGCCGGTGCAGCGGCAGATGTTGCCTTCCAGCTGCTCGCGAATGGTGCGATCGTCGAGCTCATTGCCCTTGCGGCGCACCATGTCGACAGCGGTCATGATCATGCCGGGCGTGCAATAACCGCACTGCAGACCATGATTTTCGCGGAATGCTTCCTGCATCGGGTGCAGCGGGCCGTCCGGCGCCGCCAAGCCCTCGATGGTGAGGACGTCCGCGCCTTCGAGCGACAGGGCCAGCACGGTGCAGGATTTTACCGCCTTGCCGTTGACATGCACGACGCACGCGCCGCACTGCGACGTGTCGCAGCCGACATGGGTGCCGGTCAGCCGCAAATTCTCACGCAGCAATTGCACCAACAGTGTTCGCGGATCGACTTCAACGGAGACGGGTTTGCCGTTCACCGTCAGCGAAACGGCTGCCGTATTGGCTGCCATTGGGCTCCTCCTCGACAAAAAATACCGGTCAAACGTCCTGATTTCGGCGCCGACCTGGATCGCCGGCATCATCCAAGGGCAAAATCGTGGCGTTTTTGCCGGATTCGATCCTCGGAAGCTGGAATTACTCTGAACCGCCCGCTGGCCAGCGGTCAAGGGGAGTTCCTGCGTCAAAGGGGGCACGGAACCGACGGAAACGCGGACCTGCCGGTGGGCTCACGACTATTGCGGACTTACTGCCTTGACGAAATTGCCGAAGAAATCGTCGGCGACTTTTTTGGCCGCGCCGTTGATCAGCCGCTGGCCAAGCTGGGCCAGCTTGCCGCCGATCTGCGCCTCGACCGTGTAGGACAGCAGCGTGCCGCCATCCTTCGGCGCGAGCTTGACGGTGGCGCCACCCTTGGCGAAGCCGGCGACGCCGCCCTCGCCCTGGCCGGAGATCTTGTAGCCGTTCGGCGGATCGAGGTCCGACAAGGTGACGCTGCCTTTGAACTTTGCTTTGACCGGTCCGATCTTGATCGTGGCGACGGCCGAGAAGCCGGCGTCAGAGGTCTTGTCGAGCGACTCGCAGCCCGGGATGCAGGCCTTCAGCACCGCCGGGTCGTTGAGCTTCTCCCATACCGTCTGTTGCGACGCCGGAAGCTGATATTCGCCGTTCATCGTCATAGCCATGTCGCGTCACTCCCTATTCTCGATCCGCCCCACAAGGAGTTGGCGCGGCATGCGGGCTCCTTTACCGTCATTGCGAGGAGCCAACGGGTCCGGCCCGAAGCGGCCGGCCCGATGACAGGCTCCGCGACGAAGCAATCCAGCCTGCGGCGCTGAACTGGATTGCCTCGCTCCGCTCGCAATGACGAGTAGGCAGGAAATAGCAATGCCCGACATCAAAGTCGATGATGGCTGCATCATCCATGCAGAACTTGAGGGGCCGGAACGCGCGCCGGTACTGATGCTGTCGAATTCGCTCGGCACCGATCTGCATATGTGGGACGAGCAGGTCGGCCCACTCACGCGCCACTTCCGGCTGGTGCGCTACGACCGCCGCGGCCACGGCAAATCGGGCGCGCCCAAGGGGCCCTATAGCATGGAGCGGCTCGGCCGCGACGTGCTCGGTGTGCTCGACGGGCTTGGCATTCCAAAGATCAACTGGTGCGGGCTGTCCATGGGCGGCATGGTCGGGATGTGGCTCGGCGCCAATGGGGCAAACCGGATCGACAAACTGATCCTCTCCAATACCTCCGCGCATTTCCCAGACCCGACCGTGTGGGATGGCCGCATCAAGATGGTGCGGGAGAAAGGACTCGCGGGCATCGTCGACGCCAATATGGAGCGCTGGTTCACCAAAAGCTTTCGCGAGCGCGCTCCCCAAGCCATCGCAAAGATGAGCGAGATGTTCGTCGCCACTCCTGTCGAGGGCTATATCGGCTGTGGCGAAGCGATCCGCGACATGGACCATCGCCCGCTGCTGCCGAAGATCACGGCGCCGACGCTCGTGATCGCCGGCCGATATGATCCGGCGACGACGCTCGAAGCCGGGGAGTACATCAAAGATCACGTGCCCGGCGCACGCATCGCCGTGCTCGAAGCCGCGCACATCTCCAATCTCGAGCAGCCGCAGATCTACGCCGAAACGGTGCTCGAGTTTCTGCTCAGCAAATCATGACAGCAGAACGGCGATCTCGCAGGTGAGCCCTTCCGGGCGCCAGTCGAAATGCGTCGTTCCCTTGAGCTGCGCGATCATGCGCTCGATGATCCGGCCGCCGAAACCCTTGCGCGTCGGCGGCGTTACCGCCGGGCCGCCGGCCTCGCTCCAGCGTAACTTCAACTCGCCGTCCGCCTCTGCGGTCCAGTCGAGTGCGACGACGCCGCTCGCCGCCGACAATGCGCCGTACTTGGCGGCGTTTGTCGCGAGCTCATGCAGGGTCACCGCAATTGCCAGGGCGGTGTTGGGTTCCAGCAGGACGGCCGGCCCGCGGATACGGACCCGGCCCTCGGGCTTCTCCGCGTAGGGGGCAAGCTCACGCGACGCGATCGTCGACAGCTCGGCGCCGGTCCATCGCGACGCGACAAACAGCGAATGAACGTTTGCCAAGGCTTGAATGCGTCCTTCAATGGCCTGCTTGAGGCCTTGGGGCGTGTCGGCCTGAGATAGATTGACCGTTGCCTGGACGTTGGCGAGCAGATTTTTGCTGCGGTGCTCGGCCTCCCGGGCAAGCGTCGCGACCAGCTCCTGGTTTTGCTTCTGCTCCGTAATGTCTCTGGCTATCTTCGATGCGCCGACAATCGCGCCTTCCGCGTTTTTGACGGGAGAGACAGTCAACGACACGACGATGCGCCTGCCGTCCTTGCGCTGCCTGATCGTCTCAAAATGATCGATCCGCTCGCCTCGGCCAATGCGCGCCAGAATGTCCGCCTCTTCGCTGTGCCGCTCTTCCGGAATGACAATGGTGATGGGCCGGCCGATCGCCTCGCCGGCCGCGTAGCCAAAGATCCGCTCGGCGCCTTTGTTCCAGCTGTTGATGATGCCGTTCAGATTTTTGCTGACGATTGCATCGTCGCTCGAACTCGACAATGGATGCGAGCCAGCGCAAACGCTGCTCGCTTTCACGCAGCGCATCTTCGATCTGCTTGTGCTGGGTGATGTCACGATTGACTTCCAGCACCGTGCCGTCGCCGAGAAGCTGCATCCGGCTGTCCACGGTGACTTCGCGGCCATCTTTGCAGACGTGGCGCAGTTCGCCGGACCACCGACCGGTCTCCTGCAACTGCAAAAGCAAGCCACTCAGTCCGGCCGCAAACTGGGTTCGCAAAAGCGCATGACTGTCGCGGCCAATTGCCTCGTCCGGCGCATAGCCATACAGCCGTTCGGCGCCCGCGTTCCAGAACTCGATCGGACCGTCCAGACGCCACGCGAGCATCGGCTCAGAAGCCAGCGTCACCAGACTGGCCAGACGCTCCGCGCGTTCGGAGGCCGTCTCAATGCTCGGAGAACTCCGCTCAATTTGTAATTCGTCGTCGCGCTCGATCACGCCACCTCTATCCTGAGAGGCATAGCCGCTATTGGAACTTTATATTACCACTACAGCATTGGCCATGCCGTGCTTTTGTCAATTGCAACAGGGGCGGAATGCCCCCGGGCGGGCGAATTTTGACGGACCGATGGCAGCCCGTATGATGTGAGCGGGACGGCAAAATTCAAGAAAATCACGCGACCGGCGCCGGAGGCGCCGGCGAAGCTCAGGGAACTCACTCATGGTACGGCGATTGTCTTCGGCTTTCGGTTTCCTGCTTGCATTGGTCTTCGCGCTCGCTCCGCCCGCCGCCAGAGCGCAGGAATGGCCCACCAAGGGGCCGATCAAGATCATCGTGCCGTTCTCGGCCGGCAGCGCCACCGACATCATCGCGCGGACCGTGTTCAGTCAGGTCGGCGATCAGATCAAGCAAACATTCGTGGTGGAGAACCGCGGCGGCGCCGGCACCACGCTTGGCTCCGGCATGGCGGCGCGGGCGGATGCGGACGGCTACACGCTGCTGGTCAACTCCACCTCGCACGTGGTGGTGGCGTCGACTTATGCGCACCTGCCCTACAGCGTCGCCAACGACTTTGCCGGCATATCGGAGCTGGCAGACATTCCATTCGTCGTCGCGACCGCGACCAAATACAGCACGCTCGCCGACCTGATCGCCGCGGGCAAGAAGCCCGGCAGCCATATCCTCTACGGCACCGCAGGCGCCGGCAGTTCCGGACAATTGTTCATGGAGCGACTGCGACTTGCCGCCGGCTTTCCGGCGACGCATGTGCCGTTTCGCGGCACGCCCGAGGGCATGACCGAGGTGGTCGCCGGCCGCATCGACCTCTATCCCGCGCCGGTATTGAACGCGTTGCCGCTGGCCAAGGCCGGGAAAGTTCACGTACTGGCGATCAGTTCCACGAAGCGACTGGCGTTGATGCCGGAGGTACCGACACTCGCGGAAGCCGGCCTCCCCAACGCGCTCTACAATTTCTGGATCGGCGCGTTCGCTCCCGCCAAGACGCCGAAGCCGATTGTCGAGCGGCTCAACCGCGAGGTCACCATCGCGCTCAAGCGCAAGGACATCGCCGACAAGATCCGCAATCTCGGCGGCGAGCCGACGCCGATGACGGCGGCCGAGTTCGACGCTTTCGTCGCCAGGGAAATCGGCACCAATGCCGAGATCGTCAAAGAGTTGGGCTACAAGCCGCAGTAGGAGCAGCGTCGTCATTGCGAGGAGCGATAGCGACGAAGCATCCAGCACGGCCTCTCAGAACTGGATTGCTTCGCGGAGCCTGTCATCGGACCGCGCGACTTCGCGCGGGTCCGTTGGCTCGCAATGACGGCTCACCTCACCCTCCCCGCTGATCGCGGAATTCGTGCGGTGTGGTTCCGGTCTGCTTGCGGAAGAAGCGGGCAAAGTGCGAAGCATCGGCGAAGGCCAGTTCCTCGGCAATTTCCTGGATCGGCTGCTGGGTGAAGACAAGCTGTCGTTTGGCCTCGGTCAGCAAACGCTGGCGGACCAGATGGCCCGCGGTCACGCCGGTCGCCCGCTTGACGTGATCGTTGAGCCGGTCGACCGTCATGCCGAGCTTTTCGGCATAAAATTCGAGCAACCGTTCGGTGCGGAAAAACTCATCGACCAGATTGCGCAACTGCACCACTGTCGCGTCCGCCGGCCGCAGCGTTACGGCGCCGGTGCGGGCACGGCTGGCGGCGAGGCGCGCCACACCGACCGCGATCAGGACAAGCAACCCGCGCATCGCCAGCCGATAGCCCTCGCGCGCCAGACTGTGTTCTTCGTTGAGCTCGGCGCACAAAACGGATAGCCGGCTCCGTTCCGTGTCATCGGCGATCGGAATAACGGGTTCCGTCGCCAGCGCGCGCAGCCGGGTCATCGCCTCGCCGGCATGGCCGGCAAGCGCGCCGGCGGCATCCTCGGTAAAGCTCACCACCCAGCCGTCGGTGACATTCGGCTCGAAGCGGAAGCCGTGTGCGATTGTTGCCGGTACCAGGATAGCGGCGGGCGCGGCAAAGGAGAGCGTCGCGGCGTCGAACGTCATCGTGCCGCCGCCACGCTCGATCAGCAGGATCTGAAACAGGTTGCGGTGGCGGTGGCCGCGAATGGTCCAGTCGTGGATCGACGAGCGCGACGCAATAGTTTCGATGTGGATGAAATCGAACGCCTGGTCGTCCGGCGGATCGCCATAAAGATGAAACAGCGGCAGCGTTGCGGCCATGGTCGTTGCCGGAGAGGTTGCCATGGCGCAAGCATAGGCCGATCGGCCGATAGAAGAAGATGCCGCGGAGCCGGGCGCCTTGGCTGTGCATAAAACGAGCCAGGCAGCCAACCGTCGCGGTCTGCCGGCTAAACCGGCTTATAGGCGCGATCGTGATAGACCAGCGCCGGGCCGGTCGGACCGAGGCGCACGGCCTCGACGGCGCCGAAGATGACGTTGTGCGAGGCGACGGCCTTGATCTCGACCGTGCGGCAGTCGCAGGCGACGACGGCGCTGGTGAGAACCGGCGAACCGGTCTTCAAGGTCGTCCATTCGCCGATGTTGAAGCGCTCTTCCAGGTGCACACCGGTTCGCCCGGCGAACATGTCCGCCAGATTGGACTCGGCCGCGCCCAGCGTGTTGACGCAGAACACGCCGTTCTGCGCCAGCAGCGGCGCCGAGTTGCTGCGCCGGTTCAGGCACACCAGCAGCATGGCGGGCGAATCCGTCACCGAGCAGACCGCTGTCGCGGTGAAACCGGTCTTGCCGGCCGGCCCCGCCGAAGTGACGATGTGAACCGCCGCGCCGAGACGACTCATCGCCTCGCGAAAAACCGGCGAATCCACGCTCATCAACGGCTCGGGCGCCACCGCCATGAAGGCGCCATCCATCGCGTCGTCGGGCCGTTGATCGATCCAGCTCATTGCCATGCACTTTGCGTCGCTTGCGTCGGTGGGCAGTATTCACCTGCCGCCACGACGTTAGCAAGCAGCGCCGTGCATAGGCGTTCCCCGCTGACGCGGGGATGGCGGCGCGCCTATTCGGCCGCGCGCCGTTCATCCGGCAACCCAGGATAGGCGACGTCGTCGGGATTGAGCCACGCCGGATCGGTCCAGCCGTTCTCGTCGTATTCGGACATGCACTGGTCGGCGAGGGCGGCCATCTGGTCGAACATTCCGGTGCTGCGCGAGTGCCACAGCGCCTGGATGCGGATGTCCTCGTGATTGCCGGCGTAATTGCGCTCGTAGAGTTCGTGGCGGCCGCCGAACTCGGTACCGATCGCGTCCCAGAGGAGCTTCATGATCTTGATGCGCTCGCGGTAGCCGATGCCATGCGAGCCGCGCACGTAGCGCTCAAGATATTTGTCGATCGCCGGATTGGTGAAATCCTTGGCGGAGGACGGCAGATAGATCAGCGACGAGGCGACGATCTTCTCCACGATTTCCTTGACGCGCCCATAGGCATCACCGGCGAACACGCGATAGCTCGACCCCGATTGGAGGTTGGGCAGTACCGCGCCGTTAACCCAGCCGGTCGGATTCATCGCCATCGCGTCGGTCAGCGCCCAGAACAGATGCCGCCAGGCGATGATCTCGCCGAGCATGGCCTGATTGCCGCGGAATTCGTCGGAGCCGGCGGCGCGCAACGCCTTGGCGATCACGCCGACGAGGAAATCGAGCTTGACGGCGAGCCGGGTGCAGCCCTGGAACTGATAACCGGCCAGGAAGCCCGATTGCGGAAAGAAGACTTTCAGCTTTTCAAGGTCGCGGTGCAGCAGCACGTCTTCCCAGGGGATGAAGACGTTGTCGAACACGAAGATGGCGTCGTTCTCGTCGAAGCGTGACGACAGCGGATAGTCGAACGGCGTCCCCATCACGCTCGCGGTCATTTCGTAGGAGGTGCGGCAGAACAGTTTGACGCCCGGCGCGTTCATCGGCGCGATGAACATGACCGCCAGGTCGGTATCGTGCAGCGGCACCGCTGCGTTTTGGCCGAGGAAGTTGTAGTGCGTGAGCGCCGATGAGGTCGCCACCACTTTGGCGCCGGAAATGTAGATGCCGGCGTCGGTATCCTTCTGGATGGTGATGTAGACGTCCTTGACCTGGTCCACCGGCTTGGCGCGGTCAACCGGCGGGTTGACGATGGCATGGTTCATGAACAGCACGTTTTCCTGGGAGCGCCGGTACCAGGACTTGGCGTTGTCGGCGAACTTTCCATAGAAATCGAAATTGGCGCCGAGCGTATTCATCAGCGACGCCTTGTAGTCGGGCGAGCGCCCCATCCAGCCGTAGGACATGCGCGCCCATTGGGCGATGGCGTCGCGCTGGCCAACAAGATCTTCGCGCGAGCGCGCGGCGCGGAAGAATTTATGGGTGAAACCTCCGGACCCGGTGTCGGTCGGCGCGGTCAAGAGGGGCTTGGTCTTGGCATCGTGCAACGCGTCGTAAAGCCGTGCGATCGAACGCGCGGCGTTGCGGAACGCCGGGTGCGTGGTGACGTCCTTGACGCGCTCGCCATAGATATAGACCTCCCGGCCGTCGCGCAGGCTTTCGAGGTATTCGGCGCCGGTAAAGGGCCGGCCCTTGGCGCCAATGACGTCCTCGGATTTCACGCGATCCATGGCTTTCTCCGTGATCCTGCTGCCTTGAGCCTAACACGCGGGCACGGAACATTTCCGGGCGGCGCGCTTTCCGGCGCGCCCTGAGCCACTTGCCAACGCGGCCTCGGTTCGGTAGGTAAGTTCAACCTATTGAACCTATCCAACCTATGAAACTTGGCCAGACCGCAGCTGTCAAGTCGCTCGACCGCGGGCTCGATATTCTCGAATACGTGGCCGGCTGTTCCGATCCGCCGTCGTTCTCGCAGTTGCTGACAAGCCTGCGCATCCCGCGCAGCAGCCTGTTTCATTTGCTCACGAACCTCTTGTCGCGGAATTTTCTCGAACGCGATCCGCAATCGGAGCGCTACCGGCTCGGCGCCGAGGTCATCGCCATTGCGCGGAAGGTGAAACGACCGTCCTTGCGCGACCGGGTCATGCCGCTCCTGCACCAGCTCAGTCAGGACGTCAGCGAGACCTGCGGCTTCTATGTCCGGGTCGAGGATTCGGTCGAGGTCGTCGCCTCCGCGATCAGCACGCAGGCGCTGTCCTACACCATGAAGGTCGGCATGAGCGCGCCGTTGTATGCCGTGTCGGCCGGCAAGATCGTGCTGTCCGAGCTGGGTCCGGAGGAGCTCACGCGATATCTGGCCCGCGCGACATTCGCGCCCGTTACGCCGCACACGGTTCGATCCAGGAGCCCGCTGAAAAAAGAACTGCAGCAGGTCAAGGCCACGGGCTTCGCCTACTCGCGCGAGGAGTTCACCCTGGGGATCACGGCAATCGCCACCGCGGTTCGTACCGAAACGAAGTTCTGCGGGGCCATCAATCTGGCGGTGCCGACGGCGCGTTTCACGCCCGATCGCGATGCCGTGTTTCGCGAGGCGTTACGGCGGGCGGCGCGGCTCATTGCCAAAGAAATAAATACGGGACCGTGAGGGGGCGTCGGGACAATGATCAAGCCGTGGCTGTTTGAATTCTTGCCGGAACTGGGCGGCCCAAGCGTCGAACCTGATCCTCGCGACGTCGCGGCGCTGGTCGCGCGCTATCTCGATCTGTGGGTTCATGACGAGGCGCTCGGCTACGAAGGCATATTCTTCAGCGAGCATCATTTCGGCCGCTCATACTCGCCCTCGCCCAATCTCCTGATCGCGGCGCTCGCCTCGCGAACCAAGACGCTGCGCCTCGGCGTGATGGGCGTCGTCCTGCCCTACTACCATCCGGCCCGCGTGGTGGAGGAGATCGGCATGCTCGATCACCTGACCGGCGGCCGGCTGGAGATCGGCACCGCGATCGGCGTGCCGCAGGAACTCGCGCGCCTGAACATGACCATGACGGAAGCGCGCGAACGCAACGACGAGATCGTCGCCGTCATTGATGCGGCCCTGACGAACCGAACCGTTTCCCATCGGGGGAAATACTATTCGTTCTCCAATCTGCGGCTGTTGCCGCGGACATTGCAGCAACCGTCCCCGCCGCGCTGGACCACCGTGGTCAGCGCCGACTTAGCGCGGCGCGCGGCGCGCCGCCGGATCAAGATCAGCACCGGCTTTAATTCCGTCGCCAAGATCAAAGCCATCTTCGACGCGTATCGCGAGGAAGCGGACGCCGCCGGATATCAGGCGGGTCCTGACTGCTTCGCGCTGCGGCGGCGTGTGACCGTGGCGCCGACGACGGACCAGGCGCGCGACTATGCGCGGGGCGTGGCCGACCGCTTGAAGAGCTTTGTGGCCGAAGACGAACGGCTGAATACGAACATACCCGACGCGCCCGCGCCTACCGGCGGCTTCACGCTGAGCGACGATGAATTCATCACCGGCACGCCAAAGGACGCCGCGCATAACATCATCGATCAGTGCCACACCGTCGGCGCCGGACATTTCCTGGCCGTGCTCAATTACAGCGCGCCGGTCGACGAAGTGGCCCAGGCCCATGAACTGTTCGGCCGCGAGGCCGTTCCCTTGTTGCGGGCGGCCTAGCCTTCGGCGGGACGACAAGGCGTCGCAATTGCCGCACGGGGAGGCGCCTGTTAAGACGTTATGGGGATTTGAAGGGCCGTGACCGCATGGATTATTTCGTCCAGCAGCTCATCAACGGCATTACGCTCGGTTCCATCTACGGCCTGATCGCCATCGGCTACACCATGGTGTTCGGCATCATCGGCATGGTCAATTTCGCCCATGGCGATGTGTTCATGGTCTCCGCCTTCATCGCACTGATCGCCTTCCTGATCCTCACCGCATGGATCGGCATCGGCTCGATCGCGCTTGCGCTGTTCATCGTGCTGATCGTGTCGATGCTGTTCACCTCGCTTACCAACTGGGTGATCGAACGCGTCGCCTACCGGCCGCTGCGCGGCTCATTCCGGCTGGCGCCGCTGATTTCGGCGATCGGCATGTCGATCACCCTGTCGAATTTCGTGCAAGTGACGCAGGGGCCGCGCAACAAGTCGATCCCGCCCATGATCCAGGGCCAGTTCGTGCTGCTTAACAACAACAATTTTCCGGTGACGCTGTCCTATAAGCAGCTGATCATCTGGGGCGTCACCGCGGTGCTGCTGGTGGCGTTCTGGTACGTGGTGAGCAAAACCCGGCTCGGCCGCGCTCAACGGGCCTGCGAGCAGGATCAGAAGATGGCGGCGCTGCTCGGCGTCGACGTCGACCGCACAATTTCCATGACGTTCGTGATCGCCGCGGCGCTGGCCGCGGTCGCCGGCACCATGTATCTGATGTATTACGGCGTCGTCACCTTCTCCGACGGCTTCGTGCCCGGCGTGAAGGCATTCACCGCCGCGGTGCTCGGCGGCATCGGCTCGCTCCCTGGCGCGGTGGTCGGCGGGTTGATCATCGGCCTGATCGAGACGCTGTGGTCGGCGTATTTTTCCATCGACTACAAGGACGTCGCCGCCTTTTCCATTCTGGCGATCACGCTGATCTTCCTGCCGCAGGGCCTGTTCGGCCGGCCGGATGTCGAGAAGGTCTGAGATGAAGGCCGGCGCGCAAGGCGGGCGCGTCCCAGATTTGCGCGTCGATGTGGTACGCGCGCTGCGCGATGCCGCCTTCACCGGTCTTGTCACGTTCGGCCTTTTACTGCCGCTCGTCGGCTTTGAGACCGTCACCAATATCCGCGATGAACTGACGCTGACGACGCGCTGGCCGCTGCTGGCTGCGGCCGTCGTCATCACCGCCGCGGGGCGCTTTCTTTATTCGATCGCCGTCGATCCGTGGCGTGCACGCCGCAAGGAGCGGCCGGCGCAGCCGATCCCGGCGTGGCGATATTATTTCAAGAAATGGTTCGTGCCGTTCGCCATCGGCTTTGTCATCGTCTATCCGGTGCTTGTCATCCTCACCGTCGGCTGGGGCGGCGCGCTCCGATGGGTCGACAATTTCGGCATCCAGATCCTGATCTACATGATGCTCGGCTGGGGCCTGAACATCGTGGTCGGGCTCGCCGGTCTGCTCGATCTCGGCTACGTCGCCTTCTACGCGGTCGGCGCCTATTCGTACGCCCTGCTGGCCAAGAATTTCGGACTGTCGTTCTGGGTTCTGCTGCCGCTTGCCGGCATTCTGTCGTCGTTCTGGGGCATTCTGCTGGGCTTCCCGGTGCTGCGGCTGCGCGGCGACTACCTCGCCATCGTCACGCTCGCGTTCGGCGAGATCATCCGCCTCGTCATCATCAACTGGACGGCGCTGACCAACGGCTATGCGGGGATCACCGGCATTCCGCGGCCGACCTTCTTCGGCATTCCGTTCAATTCCGACGACAACGGCTTTGCCGCCGTGTTCGGCCTGGAGTTCTCGCCGCTCTATCGGGTGCTGTTCCTTTATTACATCATCCTCGCGCTTGGGCTGCTCACCTGTTTCGTCACCATGCGGTTGCGCCGTCTGCCGGTGGGCCGCGCCTGGGAGGCGTTGCGCGAGGACCAGATCGCCTGCCGCTCGCTCGGTATCAACACCACCAACACCAAGCTGACCGCCTTCGCGATGGGGGCGATGTTTGCCGGCTTCGCCGGCTCCTTCTTTGCCGCCCGCGAAGCATTCATCTCGCCGGAATCGTTCACCTTCATCGAGTTGGCGACGGTGCTGTCGATCGTGGTGCTGGGCGGCATGGGCAGCCAGATCGGCGTCGCCATCGCGGCCATCGTGATGATCGGCGGCACCGAAATTCTGCGGCAACTGACATTTCTCAAACATATTTTCGGCCCGACCTTCGATCCGACCCAGTACCGTATGCTGCTGTTCGGGCTCGCCATGGTGCTGATCATGATCTGGCGGCCGCGCGGACTGATATCGAGCCGCGAGCCTTCCGTGTTCCTGAAAGAGCGCAAGGAGATTTCCGTCGACCTGGTCAAGGAGGGCCACGGCTGATGGCGCAGGACGCCTCCCCCGTGCTCCGCGTCGAACACCTGACGATGCGCTTCGGCGGGCTTGTCGCCATCGACAATCTGTCGTTCGAAGTCCAGCGCGGCGCGATCGCGGCGCTGATCGGGCCGAACGGCGCCGGCAAGACCACGGTATTCAACTGCATCACCGGCTTTTATCGGCCGACCGAGGGCAGGCTGGCGCTGCATCGCGGCGATCCCGCGGTGTGGAGCGCGCTCGGCGATCTCACTGCGAGCGGCAAGCGCGGCGTGGTGCGCAACGACGGCGCGCTTTTTTTGCTCGAACGCATGCCCGACTATCAGGTAGCGCAACGGGCGCACGTCGCCCGCACATTCCAGAACATCCGGCTGTTCGCCGGCATGACGGTGCTGGAGAATTTGCTGGTCGCGCAGCACAACACGCTGATGCTGGCGTCGGGTTATACGTTTCTCGGAATTCTCGGCTTCCCCTCCTATGCGGCTGCCGAACGTGCGGCGCTCGACAAGGCGCGGTTCTGGCTTGACCGTTTCGCGCTGGCCGAGCGCGCCGACGATCCGGCGGGCGAATTGCCCTACGGGGCACAGCGCCGGCTCGAAGTCGCGCGCGCCATGTGTACCGATCCGGTGCTGCTGTGTCTCGACGAGCCAGCGGCGGGACTTAACCCGCGCGAGAGCGCCGAGCTCAACGAGCTTCTGTTGCGCGTGCGCGACGACCACGGCGTGTCGATCCTTTTGATCGAGCACGACATGAGCGTGGTGATGAACATTTCCGACCACATCGTGGTGCTCGATTACGGCGTGAAGATTGCCGACGGCGCGCCGGAGGCGGTGCGCAACGATGCCAGGGTGATCGCCGCCTATCTGGGCGTTCCTGACGAAGACGTCGCGAAAGTCGAGGCGAGTGTCGGTCTATGAGCACTCCCCTCCTTTCCATTCGCGGCGTCACCGCCTTTTACGGCCACGTGCGGGCGCTCAAGGGCGTCGACCTCGACGTCAATCCCGGCGAGATCGTCGCGCTGATCGGCGCCAACGGCGCCGGCAAGTCCACCCTGATGATGACGGTGTGCGGCAACCCGCGGGCGCGCGAAGGGGCGATCACCTTCGACGGCCGCGACATTACCCGGCTGCCGACCCACGAGATCGCCCGGCTCAAGCTCGCACAGGCGCCGGAAGGCCGACGCATATTTCCTCGCATGACGGTGCTGGAAAATTTGCAGATAGGCGCCACCGTCGCCCCCGAAGGCGAATTCCCCGAAGACATTGAGCGAGTCCTGACGCTGTTCCCGCGTTTGCGGCAACGGCTCACTCAGCGCGGCGGCACCTTGTCGGGCGGCGAGCAGCAAATGCTCGCGATCGCGCGGGCGCTGATGAGCCGGCCGCGAACTCCTGCTGCTCGACGAACCGTCGCTGGGCCTCGCGCCACTCATCGTCCGGCAGATCTTCGATGCCATCAGAAAGCTCAATACCGACGACGGCCTGACTGTGTTTCTGGTCGAGCAGAATGCCTATCACGCGCTCAAGCTCGCACACCGCGGCTATGTGATGGTGAACGGGCTGATCACGCTGTCGGGCACCGGCCGCGAACTGCTCGAGCGGCCAGAAATCAAATCCGCCTATCTCGAGGGCGGGCGGCAGCAAGCGTCATGACAATCGCCGGTTTATTTGCCGCGATCGGCAGCCTCTTCTATGAGGAAGACTCCCTTGCCATTTTTATTTTCGTCACCGTCGTGCTGGGCGGTGGCGCATCATGGCTTGCTGGCCGCGCCGTGGCGGTGACGTGGCGCCCTTGGTGGCAGGTCGTGGTCTATATGCTGATCGTCGGCGCCGCGGTTCGCTTCATTCACTTTTCGCTGTTCGGCGGCACCTTGCTGTCGCTGCATTACTACGCGGTCGACAGCACGGTCTGCCTGATCGCGGGTTTTTTCGGCTTTCGCGCGGCCCGCGCCGCGCAGATGGTCACGCAATATCGATGGATCAACACGCCGGACGGGATGCTGGGCTGGCGCCGCAGAGAGCCTTGACGTAACATCGCAACAAGGTTGAACCAACCGGTCTAACCTGAAGGGGAAACAGCATGAACAGGATCGCCACGCTCGGCCTCGCGCTTGGCTTTGCATGCGCATTGGCGGGCTCCGCGTCCGCGCAGGTGAAGTTCGGCGTCGCCGGCCCGATCACCGGCCCGAATGCCGCTACCGGCGCGCAGATGAAGAACGGCGTGCAGCAGGCGGTTGACGACATCAACGCCGCCGGCGGCGTCCTCGGCAAGAAGCTCACCGTCGAATTCGGCGACGACGTCTCCGATCCGAAGCAAGGCGTATCGGTCGCCAACAATTTCGTCGCCGACGGCGTGAAATTCGTGATCGGCCACTACAATTCCGGGGTCACTATCCCGGCCTCGGAGGTCTATCACGAGAACGGCATCCTCGAGATCACACCGGCTTCGACCAACCCGACGGTGACGGAGCGCGGCCTGTGGAACATCTTCCGCACCTGCGGCCGCGACGACCAACAGGGCAAAGTCGCCGGCGCTTACATCCTCAAGCATTTCAAGGGCAAGAAGATCGCCTTCGTCAACGACAAGACCACCTACGGCAAGGGCCTCGCCGACGAAACGTTGAAAACGATCACGGCCGGCGGCATGAAGGCCGTGCTCAACGAGGGCATCAACACCGGCGAGAAGGACTATTCGGCGCTGATCTCCAAGATCAAACAGTCCGGCGCCGATCTTGTCTATTTTGGCGGCCTTTACACCGAGGCGGGCCTGATCGTGCGGCAGATGCGCGACCAGGGCGTCAAGGCGCCGCTGATGGGCGGCGACGGCATCACCTCCGACGAATTCGCAACCGTCGGCGGCCCCGGCGTGGTCGGTTCGTTCATGACCTACGGACCGGACCCCCGCAACCGCCCCGAAGCGAAGGCGGTGGTGGCGAAATTCCGCGCCAAGGGATTCGAGCCGGAATCCTACACGCTCTACAGCTATGCGGGCGTACAGATCATCGCCCAGGCGGCCGCGGCGGCGAAGTCGCTCGATCCGAAGAAGGTCGCCGAGAAGATGCATTCCGGCATGAACTTCAAGACCGTGATTGGCAATATCGCTTACGACAAGAAGGGCGACATCACACGGCTCGATTATGTCGTCTACATCTGGAAGAAGGACGCGAGCGGCAAGATCACCTACGTCGAATGCCCGGCGTCGGGCTGCACGATGTAGCTGGCGGCACACTCAATCCGCTCAAGTTGCGAAGCCCGCCTGACCGGCGGGCTTCTTTTTATCCGATCTTGCTCAGGATCGGGAACGCGTCGAGCAACCAGTTGCTGAACCAGTTGATCCAGTTCAGCGACGGGAAAAGAAACGCGATGCCTGTCACCACCAGGAGCGCGCCCATGCCCTGCTCGACGCGATGCAGGTGCCTTTTGAAGCGGGCCAGAAATGCCGCGAAAGTCTCGATGGCGAAGGCCGCGATGATGAACGGCACGCCGAGCCCGAGCGAATAGACCGCGAGCATGCCGGCGCCCTTGGCGACCGTCTGTTCCGATGCAGCGATGGCGAGAATGGCCGCCAGAATCGGCCCGATGCATGGCGTCCACCCGAGCGCGAAGGCAAGCCCCATCAGGTAGGCGCCCCACAGTCCGACCGGCTTGCATACTGAGAGCCGCTTCTCGCGCATCAGCCAGGCGATCGGCGTCAGACCGAGGAAGTGCAGCCCCATCGCGATGATGCCGATGCCGGCGACAATCGCGAGTTCACTCGAATAGACGCGCACCACCGCGCCGATGGCGCTGGCGCTGGCGCCGAGCGCCACGAACACGGTGGAGAAGCCGAGCACGAACAGCAGCGCGGCGACCATCGTCTCGCGCCGCACCTGCCGCTCGCCCTCCTCATCGGCGAACCGCTCGAGCGAAGTTCCGGTCAGATAGACGAGATACGGCGGCACCAGCGGCAGGACGCAGGGCGACAGAAAACTCAGCATGCCGGCGACAAGCGCGGCAATGATGCTGACATTGGCCATGGCGCACTCATGCCCGCACGGCGCCGCGCGCGCAAGGCGTGCGCCAACAGGCCGCGACGATGTGATGGGCACAAGGCGGTAGTTCACGCCGATGTTAAGACGATTCGCCCAACCGATTGACGCGGACGCGTAAATCGTCTCCGCTTCATCCGATTTGCGAGGCCGACGTGCGCAACCTCATCACCGACGTGCCAGGCGTAAAGGTCGGCAATGCCGAGGACACGCGGCTTGGTTCCGGCGCTACGGCGCTGATCTTCGACCGGCCGGCGGTCGGCTCGATCGACCTGCGCGGCGGCGGGCCAGGAACGCGCGAAACCGCCTTGCTCGATCCGGCGCAGACGGTCGAAGGCATCGATGCCATCACCCTCTCCGGCGGCTCGGCCTTTGGCCTCGACGCCGCCTCTGGCGTGCAGGCCTGGCTCAAGGAACAGGGCCGCGGCTTCGCGGTGGGACCGTCTCGCGTGCCGATCGTGCCGGCCGCTATTTTGTTCGATCTCAACAATGGCGGCGACAAGAACTGGGGGCGTTTTCCGCCCTATCGGGACCTGGGGTACACGGCCGCGGCCGGGGCAGCCGCCGATTTCGCGCTCGGCAGCGTGGGCGCCGGCGCCGGCGCTACGACAGTAAATTGCAAGGGCGGCCTCGGTTCGGCATCGGCGCAGAGTCCCGATGGGACCATCGTCGGCGCGCTTGCCGCGGTCAATGCCGCCGGCAGCGTTTTGGTCGATGCCGGTCCGTGGTTCTGGGCGGCGCCGTTTGAGCAGAACGGCGAGTTCGGCGGTCGCGGATGGCCTGAGCCATTTCCGACGAATGCGCTGGAGGTGCGAACAAAAGGCAGCGCTCGCGCCAGCACGACGCTTGTGGTGGTGGCGACCGATGCCAAGCTGACCAAGGCCCAGGCCAAACGGCTGGCGATCATGGCGCAGTCGGGATTGGCGCGCGCCATCTATCCGATCCATACACCGCTCGACGGCGATGTCATGTTCGCCGTCTCCATTGGCGACAAACCGCTGACAGATCCAATTTTTGCTTTGACTAAAATTGGCGCGATTGCCGCCAATGTCGTGGCTCGCGCGATTGCGCGTGGCGTTTTCGCAGCATCCGCACTCCCGTTTCCCGCGGCGCTGCGAAGCTGGAAGGATCAATTCAGCCGTTGAGCGCGCGAAAACCATAACTACCCACGTTGCCGAAACCACAGCGCGAATTTTTTCTCGGTTGCGCACGGGCACTTAGCTCGTTCGCATTGACTCAGTGACCGATTACGCCTTCACTTTGAAATGTGTAGTCGTGTGTGCTGTGGAGGGTACTGTGAGAGTGCTCGTCATTGTCGTTGCCGCGCTGGCGACCTTGGGCCTTGCGGCATTCGGCGTTATCGCAGCGCAGCGTGCGACCCAGCACGGCGGAGTGCTGCTGGCCGCAAGCGGCGTGCACGCAGCGCCGGCCGCCAAGTCCGCAGCGACGTCCGCTCCGAAGGTTGCCCAGCTTTCAGTCGCCGCGCCGCTGCAGGCGCCGATCGCCGCACCGACCGTGGCGCCGCCTGCCCCGGCTCAAGCCGCCGCCCCGACCCGCCTGGCCGAGGCGCAAAATGGTAATCCGGGCGCGCCATCCGCCGCGCCCGCTCCACCGCCCCAGGCACCATCGCAGGGCAGCGCCGCCAAACCCGCCGCTGCGGCCTGCGACAAACCCGGTGGCATGGGAATCTCGCGCACCGTGCAGATTGACACCACCGGCGGCCCGGCATTCGGTTTCGAACATTTCAAACAATACGATTTTTTGAACGATCACGAGGTCGTTCTGACCTTCGATGACGGGCCGTGGCCGGGCAACACGCCTGCCGTTATCAAGGCGCTGACCGATCAATGCGTCAAAGGCACCTTCTTCGAGATCGGCGAGCACGCCACCTGGCATCCGGAAATTTCCAAGATCGTGGCCGAAGCCGGCATGACGATCGGCAGCCACACCTGGTCGCACAAGGACCTGGCGAGAAATCCGTACGCCAGCAACATCGAGCTCGCCAAAACGGAAATCGAATTGGGCCTCAGCGCGGTTCACAAGGCCGTTGGCGGACCGATGGCCCCGTTCTTCCGCTTTCCCGATCTGCAGCAGCCGCCGGAATTGCTGGCGTATCTCGGTACGCGCAACATCTCGACGTTTTCGACCGATATCGATTCCCGCGACTTCAAGCTGCACCGGCCCGAGCAGGTGATTAAATCGGTGATGGGCCAGTTGGAAAAGCGCGGCAAGGGCATCGTGCTGATGCACGATTTCCAGCATGGGACCGCCGAGGCGATGCCGGAGCTGCTGCGTCAGCTCAAGGCGGCGGGCTTCAAGATCGTCCACATGGTGCCGAAGTCGCCGGTCACTACGGTCGCCAAATACGACGACATGCTGCATCAGCAAGACAAGATGGATGCCACCAACACGCGTCCGCAGAACAGCGTGGTGAAGACCATCAGCGGCAACTGAACGTTTCCGCGCGGACGCTCACTGCATGAACCTCTCCGCGCCGTAGGGCGCCGGGTCGCAGAACGGTGTCGCTTCCGTGATCATCTCGGCAACCAGCCGGCCCGTGGCCGGCCCGAGCGTCAGGCCCCAATGGCCATGACCGTAGGCGAGCCACAGCCCGCGTTGACCCGGCGCACGCCCGATCACCGGGCGGGAATCGGCGAAGCATGGACGCGAGCCGAGCCACGGCGCCGGCTCGACCGGTTCGCCGAGCGGGAACAGCTCGTGCGCGGCCGGCAGCAGCCGGTCGAACTGAACCGGCGTTGGCGCGGCATCGCGCGCCGCAAATTCGGCGCCGGTGGTCAGCCGGATGCCCTGCTCCATCGGCGTGAGGCAATAGCCATTTTCGGCATCGAGGATCGGCCGGCTCAACGCGGCGTTGCCTTGCGCGCGAAAATGCCGGTGATAGCCGCGCTTGACGGCGAGCGGCAGTTTGATGCCGAGCGGGTCGAGCAGGTCCGGCGCCCACGGGCCAAGGGCGACCACAACATCGCTCGCATCGAGCGGGCCGCTCGCGGTATCGACGCGCCAATGCGGCTCGGCGCGATGCAGCGACCGCGCATCGCCCTGCAATGAGACGCCGCCGAGTGCGGCGAAGCGCGCAGCGTAAGCGCGGGTAAGCCCTAGCGGATTACTGACACTCATCGCGCCGGTCCAATGCACCGCGTGTTTGAACACGGGTGCGAGCGACGGCTCGAGGCCGCGCGCCGCTTCGCCGTCGAGCGGCACATTGGCGATGCCGAGTTGCGCCGCCATCTCGCGCTCACGCGCCTGGGCGGCAAAGGATTTATCGCCCCGATAAAGCTTGAGCCAGCCGTTGCGCCGCAGGTAGCGCTCGGCACCGGCTTCCGCGACCAGGGCCTCATGCTCGGCCGCCGCGCGCGCAAACAGCGGCCGCATCAGTTCAGCGGTTTCGATCAGGCGCCCGGGCCGCGACGCGGCATGAAACGCGGCGAGCCACAGCGCGACCTTCGGCAGAAACGTCAGATGATAGTTGGCTTCCGGCGCACGCTTGAGCGCGATGCGAATGAGCGCCAGCCAATTCGAGGGAAACGATTGCGGAAAGATCGTGTTGCCTTCGATGATGCCGGTATTGCCGTAAGAGGTGCCCTCGCCCGGCCCGGCGCGATCGACCAGCGCTACCGAAAGGCCGCGCTTGGCGAGATGCAGCGCAATCGAAGTCCCGACGATTCCCGCTCCCAGAACGATGACATCGCTGCGCGCCACGGCAAGGACCTCCGCTGCCGGCAGGCGGTATCGCGGCGCGACAGCCGAGTCCAGTCAGGCACTTGGGCTGCGAAAAATCGTCTTACGCGGTGACGCTTTGCGTGGCCGCGGGCGCGAGCAATTGCGCCTGCATCTGGATCAGGCGTTCCAGCATATTGCCGCCAGCCACATTGGCGCCGCCGGCCGATGACGTCGTCGCATCCGAGCCGGACGTGCCGCCCGCTGCGCTTGTCATGCTCACCGTCGAGCCATCCGCATAGGTGATCGACGTTGTGGTCGTGCCGTTGGGATTGGCGGTGGTCTGCCTCGTCGCCGAGCCGTTTGCCCCCGCCAGCAGCGACAGCAGGTTTTGACCGCCGCTCCCGCCGGCCCCCATAGCGTGATGGTGACGATGCCCGCCCTGGCCCTGGCTCACGCCGGGCTGTTGCGACGCTGTCGGATCGGCATCGTTCACCTCATCGGCAAACTGCGAGGCCGGCGCCTGCGGTTCGGAATTATCGGTCTGCAGCGCCAACAAGGCCTGCAAGGTTTGGGGACCGAATTGTCCGCTGGTGCCGGATACGCCGGACGTGCTCGCGCCGGACGATGCCGGCGACGATGGATTCGCGCTCGGGTTCTGCTGGTCCAGCGTAGCCAACAATGAGGAGAGCGGGTCGGACTGACCCCGCGCGCCGTTCGCCGAGGAGTTCTGCGGCCAGAGCGACTGAAAAAGGGCTAACGGGTTGCTCGTGTTCGATCCGGTGACAGACCACGACATGCTACGCTCCTCGGAACGGCGAATGTGTGCAGCCGCAGGCTTCCCGCAAGCCGGCGACGCGAGACTGACCAAGGCAAGGCCTGGGCCAATGCGCAAACATCTGAAAATTATGAAGTTCTACGTGGCGGGGCGGCTAAATCCGGATCAAAAGCTGCCGCCCAAGCGTTGAACCCGGCAAAAGTTGCCGCCCTGCCCGCCCTCGCGTTGCCGCTGCGCCGTCGGCATGTTAGGCGAGCGGCATATTCAGGAGCGCGCCCGTGCCACGCCCGCTGATCATCGCACCGTCGATCCTCTCCGCCGATTTCGCCAAGCTCGGCGAGGAGGTGCGCGCGGTCGACGCCGCCGGCGCCGACTGGATCCATGTCGACGTCATGGACGGCCATTTCGTGCCGAACATCTCGATCGGGCCCGACGTCGTGAAGGCAATCCGGCCGCACACCAAGAAGCCACTCGACGTGCATCTGATGATCGCGCCGTGCGATCCCTACCTCGAAGCTTTCGCCAAGGCGGGCGCCGACCACATCACCGTTCACGTCGAAGCCGGGCCGCACATCCATCGCTCGCTGCAGGCGATCCGGGCGCTCGGCAAGAAGGCCGGCGTCACCATGAATCCCGGTACCCCGGAAGACACCGTCGCCAACGTCATCGACATTGTCGATCTGATCCTCATCATGTCGGTCAATCCCGGCTTCGGCGGACAGAAATTCATCGCCGGCGCCGTCGACAAGGTGCGCAACCTGCGCGCCATGGCGGGCGGTCGTCCGATCGACATCGAGATCGACGGCGGGATCACGCCGGAGACCGCGCCAGCGGCGGCGCGTGCCGGCGCCAACGCCTTTGTCGCCGGTTCCGCAGTATTCAAGGATCGTACGCCCGACAGCTATCGCACGAACATCGCGGCTATCCGCCATGCGGCGGCGCTGACGCGCGGCGAGGCTGCCTGATGGGTATCGTGGTCGACGGCCAATGGCGCGACGAGGACTTGCCGGCCGAAACCAGCAAGGCAGGCGCGTTCCAACGGGCCGACAGCCAATTCCGCGATCGGATTACCGCCGACGGCTCGTCGGGCTTCAAGGCCGAGGCCGGCCGCTATCATCTCTACGTGGCCTATGGCTGCCCGTGGGCGCACCGCACGTTGATCTACCGCGCGATCAAGAAACTCAGCAGCGCCATCACGGTCGCCTACGCCGTCCCGGGATTGAAGCAGCAGGGCTGGATGTATGACGACAATCCGGCCTTTCCGGATTGCGTGCCCGACCGCGTCAATGGCTTTCACTACTTGCACGAGGCTTATACGGCGAGCGATCCGCATTACACCGGCAAGGTCACGGTGCCCACGCTGTGGGACACCAAGACCCGGCGGATCGTCAACAACGAGTTGTCTGAAATCATCCGCATGCTCAACAGCGAGTTTGGCGGCATCGGCGCTGACCCGACGGATTATTATCCGGCCGCCTTGCGCGGCGAAATCGATCGCATCAACGAGCTCGTCTACGCCAACGTCAATAACGGCGTGTACCGCGCCGGCTTTGCCCGCACGCAGGCCGCTTACGAGGCCGCCTACGACGCGCTGTTTGCAACGCTCGATGAACTGGAAGCGCGTCTCGGACGCCAGCGTTATCTGGCTGGCCGGCAGATCACCGAAGCGGACTGGCGGCTGTTTCCGACGCTGGTGCGGTTCGACGTGGCGTACTTTTCGCTGTTCAAATGCAACCGCAACCGGATCGCCGATTTCCCGAACCTGTCGAATTACATGCGCGAGCTCTACCAGGTTCCGGGTGTCGCCGCGACGGTGAAGCCGCGCTACTACGTGATCAACTATTATTCCATCGCTCGCGCCAATCCGAACGGCATCATCCCCAAAGGCACGCCGGTCGATTACCTGCGGCCGCATGACCGTGCGCGGTTCCCGGCGTAAGCCTCCGGATGCCGAGACTAGTACCGGCCGCCATTCACCGAAGTAATGAAATCATGAGGCTGTGCTAAACTCCGCGGCCGATTGGGGGCACACCAATGACGCCGGAAGGCGAGCCGAAAGCCAAGATATTCATCTCGTATTCGCGCCGAGACATGGCCTTCGTTGACAGTCTCGACGAGGCGCTCAAGGCGCGGGGCCTCGAGCCGCTGATCGACCGGGCAGAGATTTACGCATTCGAGGATTGGTGGAAGCGACTGCAGGCGCTCATTGCGCAAGCTGACACGGTCGTATTCGTGCTTTCGCCGGATTCCGTCGCGTCTCGCGAAGCGCTCAAGGAAATCGAATACGCAGCCTCGCTGAACAAGCGGTTCGCGCCGATCGTCTGCCGCCGCGTGGATGACAGCGCGACGCCCCCGGCTTTGCAGCGGCTGAATTTTGTCTTCTTCGACGATCCGGACAAATTCCAGGAGAGCGCCGACAGGCTCGCCGATGCGCTGCGGACCGATATCGGGTGGATCAGGCAACACACCGAATATGGCGAAGGCGCACTGCACTGGACGGCATCGGGTCGTCCGGGCGGACTGTTGCTACGCTCGCCGGCTCTCGAGGAGGCCGAACGCTGGATCGCCTCGCGTCCACGCGACGCACCGGCGCCGACCGGGGAAACGCAGGCGTTTGTGACAGAGAGTTGCCGCGCGGCCACGCGCCGGCGCAGCATTCTCACCGGCAGTCTTGCAGCCGGACTTATTGTTGCTCTCGCCCTTGCCGGCCTCGCCTACTGGCAGCGTGGCATCGCTGTTGAGCAGCAAAAGATCGCGAACGAACAGCGCCAGCGCGCCGAACATACACTTGCCGCCGCCACGGATACGGCAAACAAGCTGGTCTTCGACCTGGCGCAGCGGTTTCGCAACAGCGTCGGAATTCCCGCCACGCTGGTGAAAAACATCCTCGAGCGGGCGCGGGCGCTCCAGGATCAGTTGACGGGCTCCGGCCAGATCACGCCGGACCTCAGGCGCAGCAAAGCGGCGGCGTTGACCGAGATGGCGGAGTCGCTGCTGGCAATCGGCGACACCGCAGGCGCGCTTGTCGCCGCGCAGCAGGCGCGCCAGATCAACGCCGCGCTCTCAGCCGGCGATCCCAGCGATCTCGACTATCAGCGTGCTCTGGCGGTCGCAACCGAGAAGGTCGGCGACGTTCAGGTCGCATTCGGCGACCTTGCCGGCGCGCTCCAGTCCTACCAGGACGATTTGGCCATTACGCGACGGCTCGCACAAGCCGTGCCGGCGAGCGCCTTCCTGCAGCGCGACCTTGGCATTGCGTATGACAGGGTCGGCAACGTTCAGATGCAGCAGGGACAGCTCGCAGCCGCGCTCAAGTCTTATCAGGACGGCCTCGCAATCGACCTGAGAAATGCGCAGTCGAAGCCGCAGGATAAGGAAGCGCAGTCCGACCTTGCGGTCTCCTACGTCAAGGTCGGCGACGTGGAGGTGGCGCAGGGCCATCTCGCGGAAGCTCTCAAGTCATTCCAGCAGAGCCTCGCCGTCAGAGGGCGGCTTGCCAAAGCCAATCCCAGTGATGGCGACGCCCAGCGCCAGTTGTCGATCGCCCATGAGCGCATTAGCGACGTCCAGGTCGCGCAGGGCGATCTCAAAGCCGCGTTCGCTTCGATCGAGCAGAGCATCGCGATCCTCGCGGCGTTGGCGCAATCCGATCCCAGCAATGCCGGCTGGCAGCGCGATCTGACTGTCCTCTATGAGAGGCGCGGCGACGTCGAGACGGCGCAGGGCAATCTCGCGGCCGCATTGAAGACCTATCAGGACAGTCTCGCGATCCGCGATCGGCTGGCCAAATCCGACAGCCACAATGCCGGTCGGCAGGTCGATCTCGCCGCCTCTCACGTCAAGGTGGGCGACATCCAGTTGACGCAAGGCAATCTCCCAGACGCACTCAAATCCTACCGGCGGGCGCTCGTCCTGTTGGAAGGCTTGCCGTCATCGGTCACGAACAACGCAAGCTGGCGCTCCGCCGTCGTGGTCGCGGCGACCAAAATCGGTGACGTGCAGTTGGCGCAGGGCGGCCTCGCGAGCGCACTCGTCTCCTACAACAAAGCCCTTTCCATTGCGCGGCAACAGGTGGCATCCGCCCCCAACGCTTTGGAGATGCAACGCAACCTTTCGGCGTGCCTCAACAAAATCGGCGACGTGCAGACCGCGCGCGGCGACACGGCAAGCGCAATAGACTCCTACAGCGAAAGCCTTGCGCTCGATCAAAAAATAGCGGCGTTCGACCCGGCCAACGCCGGCTGGCAGCGCGACCTCGCGGTAGCGTATGAAAGCCTCGGCAACGCCCACTTCGCGCGAGGGGACTTGGCCGCGGCTCTCGCGTCATACCAAAGCAGCCTCGCCATCGCCGAGCGGCTCAGCAAATCTGATGCTGCCAATACCCTGTGGCAAAGGGATTTATCCGTAGCCTACGAGAAAGTCGGCAATGTCGAAGTCAGCCAGCGCGATTTTGCAGCGGCGCTCGGTCACTATCGAGCAAGCCTTGCCGTGCGCCAGGCGCTGTCGAAGACAGATCCGACAAATGCGGTCTGGCGACGCGACCTGTCGATCGCATACGGCAATGTGGGCGATGTCGAACGCGCTCAAGGCGATCTGGCGGCAGCGTTGAGTTCCTATCAGGCGAGCCTCGGCGTCATGGAGGCTCTCGCCAAATCCGATCCCAACAACGCGGACTGGCAGCGCACCCTTTCGATTTCCTACAATAAGGCCGGCAGCGCCGCGCTGGCGCGCGGTGATGCGCCGGAAGCGCTCGGCGATTTCCGCAAAGGGCTTTCCGTTATCGAGGCTTTGACCAGGACCAATCCCGCAAATCCGGCCTGGCAGCGCGATGTCGCCGTCTCCTTTAATCTTGTCGGCAACTCATTGCTGACTTCAGCATAAGTTGCCCGAAGCCCTCGAATCCTACCGCGCGGCCCTCGATATCGTCCAACATCTCATTAGCAACGATCGCAGCAATGCGCAGTGGCAAAAGGACCTGCAATTTTGCGTCGGCAGAATTGGACTTGCCGCCTGGAATGCGGTGTTGACAAGCGATTTCGCAATGGCAATCGACGCCGCCGACCAGGCCATCGGGCTTGCACCTGAGGCGACGTGGCTCTACGCGATCCGGGCCCACGCGCTGATGTTCGCCGGCCGCGTCGATGAAGCGCGAGCGCTCTATCTCAAGTATCGCGGCGAGAAGAACGTTATGGCCGGGAAATCGTGGGACGCCGTCATCATCGAGGGATTTGCCGCCCTCAAAAAGGCCGGCCTCGTCAGTCCGTTGATGGACGAAATCGAACGTCAATTCTCGTCAGCCGGATAGACCGGACGCTGTCGTCGATTGCTGGCCACAACGCCGTCTGATAGAGCCGGGGCGCATGGGCGATCGAGGTCAAGAATGATTCCACGCTACACCCGGCCCGAAATGGCGGCGATCTGGTCGCCCGAAACGCGCTTTCGCATCTGGTTCGAGATCGAGGCCTACGCCGCCGATGCCATGGCCGAATTCGGCATGGTCCCGAAAGCGGCGGCCAAGAAGATCTGGGCCAAGGGCAAAGAGGCGCAATTCGACATCGCGCGGATCGACGAGATCGAGCGCGTCACCAAACACGACGTCATCGCCTTCCTCACCCATCTCGCCGAGATCGTCGGCCCCGAAGCGCGCTTCGTGCATCAGGGCATGACGTCATCGGATGTGCTCGACACCTGCCTCAACGTGCAACTGGTGCGCGCCGCCGATCTCCTGATCGCCGATGTCGACAAGCTCCTCGCCGCACTGAAAAGCCGCGCCGAGGAACACAAATACACCCCGACCATCGGCCGCTCGCACGGCATCCACGCCGAGCCGACCACGTTTGGGCTCAAACTCGCCGTGGCCTACGCCGAATTTTTTCGGGCGCGGCGGAGACTGGAAGAGGCCCGCAAGGAGGTCGCGACCTGCGCCATTTCTGGCGCCGTCGGCACCTTCGCGCAAATCGATCCGCGGGTTGAGGCGCATGTTGCGAAAAAGCTCGGACTTACAGTCGAACCGATCTCGACGCAGGTGATCCCGCGCGACCGCCATGCGATGTATTTCGCTACGCTCGGCGTGGTCGCGTCCTCGGTCGAGCGGCTCGCCACCGAAATCCGTCATTTGCAGCGCACCGAAGTGCTGGAGGCCGAGGAGTTTTTCTCACCGGGTCAAAAAGGCTCCTCGGCCATGCCGCACAAGCGCAATCCGGTGCTTTCGGAAAATCTGGTCGGGCTGTCCCGCATGGTGCGCGCCTACGTGACCCCGGCGCTGGAAGACGTCGCGCTCTGGCATGAACGCGATATCTCGCATTCCTCGGTCGAGCGCATGATCGGGCCGGACGCTACGGTGACGCTCGATTTTGCGCTGGGCCGGCTCGCCGGCGTCATCGAGCGGCTCGTCGTCTATCCGGACAACATGCGCAAGAACCTCGACCGGCTTGGCGGCCTCGTGCATTCGCAGCGCGTGCTCTTGGCGCTGACGCAGAAAGGCGCGGCGCGCGAGGACGCCTATCGGCTGGTGCAGCGCAACGCCATGAAATCGTGGGCCGGCGAAGGCGATTTTCTCACGCTGCTCACCGCGGACAAAGACGTGGGCAAGTATCTTTCTCCGGCGGAGCTGAAGGCGAATTTCGACCTCGACTATCACCTCGCCCACGTCGATACGATCTTCCGCCGCGTATTTGGGCGGAAGTAGCACTCGTCATTGCGAGGAGCCCGAAGGGCGACGAAGCAATCCAGGGCCTCGGTGCAGCGCTCTGGATTGTTTCGCTTCGCTCGCAATGACGCTTACGGATGCATGTCCTCGGTAAACCAGACGGTCGGAAGCCGCTCGCCCATCTTCTGTTTCTCCGCGGCGGCGAGAATGTGTTTGGCCACCGCGGCGAATTGCAGCCCGGTCCCCACCGGATTGAGGAATACCACGCGCTCCTTGTCGTTGGTCCGTCCCGGCACCCGGCCGCTGACCACATCGGCGAGGTCCGGCGTGTCCGCGGCAAGCGATTTCAACAGATCGCGGACGTCGCCGTCGCCGCGTTTTTCGCCGAACAGCGTGTCGACGAAATCGGTGTCGCGGAACGGCTCGTTGCCCTTGCCGGCCATGTAATTGATCGGATCGAGATCGTGGGTGTGAAGGATAATCCGATCCGCCTGCTTGAGAATTTCACGGCCGAGTTCCTGCGCCTTGACGCAGGCGACAACAGCGCCGGGCTTGATCCAGTCCGGCTCCACGACGCGGTCGAGCGCATTGGTGGCGGTGACAATAACGTCGGCATCGGCCGCGGCCTGCTCGCGCGATTCCACGGCCTCGATATTGAGGCCCTCCCCGCGCAAGCGCTGCGCCAGCGCATTGCGATTATTGCGGTTCGGGCTCCACATCCGTATGTCGCAATCGGGCATCGCCGCGGCGATCGCAATCGCCGCTCCTTCGGCCTGAGAACCGCTGCCATAAAGGCCGATCGTGCGTGCACCCGGCCGCGCCAGGTGACGGACGGCTACCGCCGTCGTTGCGCCGACGCGCCGGCGCTGCACTTCGCCGTCGGGCATGATGCCGCGCAGTTCCCCCGTCAACGTGTCGAAGATGAAAACCAGGCCGACCCAGCGTCCGCCCTCGGCGGCAGGTATCTTCTCCTTGCGCAGATTGCCTTCGCGCCTGGTCCAGGAGATCACGTCGGAATTGATGCGCAGCGCGACGACATGATCCTTGGGCAGCATGCCGACCATCGACTTGAACACGCAGTACTGGTTCTCGCCGGGCGACTCGCCATAGAGGTCGATTCGAGTTTGGTTGACGGCCCGGCCCAGACCGTATTCGCGATAAGCAGTCTCGATGGCATCCACATAGGCGGCGATCGGAAGGAGTTCTCTGACCTGTTCGTTGGTCAGTACAATGACGGCCACTGGCATTCTCCCTTTTTGTTTGCTTGGAGCATTTTCCGCAAAAGTGGCCGCCGGTTTCCCGAAGAAAATGCGGCCACTCTGTAAAACCGGGCTTTATTGGCGCAGCAACACGCCAAGCTTGCCGATGATCGGCTTCGGCAGCTTGACGGTCTCGGTCACGATCGCGTCCATGTCTTCACCGGTGCCGGGATCGATCATGATATGACGCTGCTTGCAGGCCGCGATGAAGTCCGGATCTTTGAGCATGTCGGCGAACGCCTTGCGCAGCGCCGCGAGCCGCTCTTTCGGCACACCGGGTGTGGTGACGATCGACCGGCCGATCTCGGCAGTCCCCGCAAGCGCGCGGAGCACCGCGCGGCCGTCGTCGGTCAGACCGAGTTCGGGCAACGTCGGCACATTCGGCAGATAAGGACTGCGTTTGAGCGCGGCCTGATAAACAAACGTCGCCTTGCCCCGCAATATCCAGTCGGGATGACGCGCCAGCAGAAGCGGGATGCCGACCGCACCGGCGATCTGCACTTCGCCGCGCTCCAGCGCGAGCATCACCTCGGCGGCGCCCTTGTAGCCGCGCACAAGCTTGAACTTGGCGCCGCCGAATGCGTCCAGCGATGCCGGCAGCAGCACCGCCGTCGATGCACCGCCGGAAGAGCCCACGGTAAATTCCTTCTTGCGCACGTCATCGAACGACGTAATGCCGGCGCTGGGTAGCGCCACGCCCAGATCGATGCTGCTGGTCAGGCGGCCAATGTAATGAAACTGCGTGACATCGAGGCCGCTGTCGGTGCCGGTGGCGGCGTCGAGCGCAAGCGTCTGCGCCAGGCTGCCAAGCGCCGTGCCATCGTGCGGGGCCACTTCGTTGAGGTACTTGGCGGCGAGAAAGCTGCCAGCGCCGGTCATGTTCTCCGGCAGTATCCGTGGATTACCCGGAATGTGCCGGCCGAGAAATTCCGCGGTAATCCGCGCATAGAGGTCATAGCCGCCGCCGACCCCATACCCGATGATCATGCGCACCGTCTTGCCGCGATAGAAGTCGGCGATCGGATCGGCGCTGGCAATGCCGACCCGTGCAACAGCCAGCGCGGCCAGGGTCACAACCAGCACGAAAGAATTTCTCATCGCCCCCTCCCAGGCCTTCCGGCAAATGCCGAGACCAATTTCCAACCAAAGGTAATGGGATGCGGCGGTTTTCTCAAACGGTCTGAAGCAGGCCTCATCGGTACCCGACGGTGGATGCCAACTGTCCTTCCGGCCATTGGCCACACCTTTAATTCGGCCAGTGGCCGATAACCCCTCCGCGCGCCGCGGCAGGCCGCCGCATTGTTTGTTTGCCCGACTCACCGCGCCTGCCGTAAATCTTGTGCAACGCTGAGGAGACAACCATGGGCAGACTGGTGCGCAAGCCGCAGATTGCGGACGAGTTGATTTCCGATCTCGAGCGCGTGCTTCGTTCCGATCTCGATGGCATCGCCACCCCCAATGCCGAGCCGGGCGACGACTATCTGCTCCGGATGGTGAAATACATTCCGGGCGAGGTGCTCGCCTTCACCATGCTGGTCAATGCCATCCTCCAACAGGCGCTTCGATCGGGCGGCGTCCACGCCTCGATGGCAGGCATTCCAGTCAACGTGGTTGCCATCGGCACGCTCGTTGTCAGCTGCCTGGTTCTGACGCCACTGTTCTGCTGGTACGTTCGCCAGGAGGGTGACGCCTGGATCGTCAACGCCATCGTCTCGACGATCGCGTTTCCGTTCTGGGCCTACCTGATGGGCGCGGTGGCCTTCGCCAATTATCAGGACGGCAATCTGGCGGCGATCCTGGTGCTGACTTTCACCGCCGTCAGCGGCGTGATCTCACCGCCGGCGCGCAGGATGAAGCTCCGCGAAGAACTATCCGCCATGCCGAAGGAAGGGCCTCGCCTGGTCGGCGCGCTTGCCGGCTGACACTTCGCCGTCGCAACTTCGCGAAGCGGGCCACGCCGGCGATTTGCTCTCGCCGCATTCATCGTGCATGTGTCACGCGCATGGCCGCGTCTCCGACCATTCTGATATTCGATTCCGGGCTTGGCGGCCTGACCGTATTTCATGAGATTGCGGCGGCGCGACCCGACGCCGATTTTGTCTACGTCGCCGATGACGCCGGCTTTCCCTACGGCGCGCTCGCCGAAGGCGCGCTGATTTCACGCGTCATCATGTTGATTGGCAAATTGATCGAGACGCATGATCCGGATCTCGTCGTCATCGCGTGCAACACCGCCTCGACGATCGTCCTCCCCGATTTGCGCAAGAAATTCTCGGTGCCGTTCGTCGGCACCGTGCCGGCGATCAAACCGGCCTGTGCGGCGTCGGTGACGCGGCGCGTGTCCGTGCTCGGTACCGAGGGGACGGTAGCGAGGGAATACACCCGCGCGCTCATTCGCGATCACGCCGGCGATTGCCAGGTCACCTTGGTTGGATCAAAAAAACTCGCGGCCTACGCGGAAGACGACATCACCGGCAGACCCGTAAGCGACGCCGCACTGCGTGACGAAATCGCGCCTGCCTTCGTTGACGATGGCATGCGCACCGACACGGTCGTGCTCGCCTGCACCCATTACCCGCTGTTGCTCGACCGCCTCTGCGGGCTTTCGCCCTGGCCGGTCAGCTTCATCGATCCGGCACCCGCCATCGCGCGCCGGGTGGTCAACCTCCTCGGGCCGGCAAAGCTGGCGTGCCCCAGGGGCACCGCCCGCGCGATTTTCACGTCCGGCCGTGCGCCGCCGGCCGTGCTCGCGCGGTTCGGGATTGGCGTCTGCGCCCCCGAGGCAACGGAGCCAGGCTAGCCCGCGCCTCATTCGCCAAAGGCTGAAGGGTTTTCCGCTGTCGGTTTGACACGCTGGGGTTTTTTCCCTAGAAACCGCGCACTTTGCGGGTCCGCGTGGGCCCGCAACGTGTTTCGCGACCCGTGGTTTTGCTTGGCCGGCGCTTCGGCGCAAAACCTGTCGGTCCGACCTCTCCGAACGAGACGGTCCGCGACAAAGGAGGGCGCGATCCTCAACCTTCATTCTTGAGAGGACGCGAATGACCAAGCGCCATGAGGCGAAGTACAAGATCGACCGGCGAATGGGCCAGAATATCTGGGGCCGGCCGAAATCACCGATCAACAAGCGCGAATACGGCCCCGGCCAGCACGGCCAGCGCCGCAAGGGCAAGCTGTCGGACTACGGCGTGCAGCTCCGCGCCAAGCAGAAGCTCAAGGGCTATTACGCCAACATGTCGGAGCGTCACTTCCGCGGCATCTATGACGAGGCGCGGCGGCTGAAGGGCGATACCGGCGCCCACATGATCGGCCTGCTTGAACGGCGGCTCGACACCATCGTCTATCGGGCCAAGTTCGTACCGACCGTGTTCGCCGCGCGCCAGTTCGTCAGCCACGGCCACGTCAAGGTCAACGGCCGCCGCGTGACGGTCTCAAGCTACCGGGTCAAGGTCGACGATCTGGTCGAGGTCAAGGACAAGTCGAAACAGCTGGCCCTGGTGCTGGAAGCAACCGGATTAGCCGAGCGCGATGTGCCCGACTACATCGACGTCGATCACACCAAGATGACCGCCAAGCTGAGCCGCATCCCGACCATCGGGGACGTCCCCTATCCGGTCGTGATGGAACCACACCTCGTCGTCGAATACTACTCGCGCTAACGGGCGGCGCCGGGAACTTTTCGGCAGGCTTATTTGTACGAGCCGGGGTCGGGAGGCCCTGGCGGCGTCTGCTGCGTCCCATTCGACGGTGACGCTGATTGCTGGCTATGCGCCGATCTCGAATGTTTGGGTTTCTTCGCAGCGTAAGCGGGATCGAGGCACGTCGCCATCACGGCTGCGGCAATTGCGAGCACGGCAGCAGACGCACATGCTCGCTTTCCAAGGCTTCGCGGGACGCGCATGAAGCAGTCTCCGGTGTACCTTTGCGGATTTACACCGGAGACGAACGCTTATTCCAAGGTTCCGTTGGCGCGATGGCTTTCGCCTAGGAGGCCGCGGCGGCTTCCTTTACGGCGATGCCCTTGTCCTTGAAGAAGGATTGCAGTTCGCCAGCCTGGAACATCTCGCGGATGATATCGCAACCGCCGACGAATTCGCCCTTCACATAGAGCTGCGGGATGGTCGGCCAGTTGGAAAACGACTTGATGCCCTGGCGCAGATCGTCGTTCTCCAGAACGTTGAGGCCCTTGTAGGCCACACCGAGGTAATCGAGGATCTGGACCACCTGGCCGGAAAAGCCGCACATCGGAAACTGCGGCGTGCCCTTCATGAACAGCACCACCGAGTTTGCCTTGACCTCATTATCGATGAATTGATCGATGGACATTGTCGTCTTCCTCGCTGGGCGGCGGGAGTGGCACGCTTGCGCCGAATCCCGTCCAGTCGCCATACCCTATATGTAGCGCAAAATGCCCGTAACGCCATGCGCTGATTTCAGGCCGCAAGCGGTAAAAATCCGGGCAAAACAGGGGCCTACCCTGCGGCTGTCGCGGAGAATGGAATTTCGGCATCTCCGGGCCGCGAGAAATGGCCGATCTGACGCGCCCGGTCAGTGTTAGCCCTCAGGCGTTCCGGTCTGCAGGGCCAGCGCGTGCAGTTTGCCGCCCATCTCGGCCTTGAGCGCATCGTAGACGATCTTGTGCTGCTGGACGCGCGTTTTGCCGCGGAACGATTCGGCGATCACGGTGGCGGCGTAATGATCGCCGTCACCGGCCAGATCGCGGATCGTCACATCGGCGTCGGGGATACGGGCCCTGATGAGCCGCTCGATATCGCTTGCAGCCATCGCCATGGCGGGCCTCGCATTGCTTCCGACACACTGATTAAAGCGGTGCGGGCGAAACCGTCAATGCGTCATCGGATTATGCCGGTCCGGTCATGTAGGCCGGGAGCCATCCCTCGAACTCCGTGGCGAGATTAGCAACGCGCAGCGGCCGTTCGCCATCGATGGCAAGCGCCGGACCACCCGTCGCTCCCAGGCGAGTCACGGGTACGCCTGCGGCTCGCGCCCGCTCACTCACTGCATCCGCATTCCTGGCGGTGACGATATAGCGTCCCTGATCCTCGCCAAACCAGAAGGCATGGGCCGGGCTGTGCGCCTGAGTTTCAAGCACCGCGCCGATGCCGGACGCCATCGCCATTTCGGCGAGCGCCACCGCAAGGCCGCCATCGGAAACGTCGTGCACCGCCGTCACCAAGCCGTCGCCGATCAGGCCGCGGACAAAATCGCCGTGACGGCGTTCGGCGGCGAGATCGACCGGCGGCGGTGCGCCCTCCTCGCGCCCGCAAACTTCGCGCAAGTAAAGCGACTGGCCGAGCCAGCCGCGCGTCTCACCGATCATCAGGATCGCTTCCCCCTCGGCCTTGAAGGGCAGCGACATCGACGTGGTAAATTCATCGAGCAAGCCGACGCCGCCGATGGTTGGCGTCGGCAAAATCGCCCGGCCATTGGTCTCGTTGTAGAGCGAGACGTTGCCGGACACGACCGGGAAGTCGAGCGCCCGGCACGCCTCGCCGATGCCGCGGATGCAGCCGACCAGTTGGCCCATGATCTCCGGGCGTTCCGGATTGCCGAAATTCAGATTGTCGGTGATCGCCAGCGGCCGCGCGCCGACCGCAGTGAGATTGCGCCACGCCTCCGCGACCGCCTGCTTGCCGCCTTCGAACGGATCCGCCTCGCAGTACCGCGGCGTCACGTCCGAGGTCATCGCCAGCGCCTTGGGGCCATCATTGATGCGTACCACGGCTGCATCGCCGCCCGGGCGCTGCACCGTATTGCCAAGAATGACGTTATCGTATTGCTCCCACACCCAGCGCTTCGAGCAGAGGTCGGGCGAGGCTATAAGCTTGAGCAGCGCTTCACCGGTACCGAGCGGCGGCTTGATTGCATCGGCGTCGATCGGCGGCAGCTTCGGACTTGGCTCGAACTTCCGGTCATAAACCGGTGCTTCATCACCCAATTCCTTGATCGGCAGGTCGGCCATGACGCTGCCGCCATGCCTAACGAGGAAGCGCTTCGTCGGCGTGGTCTCGCCGACAATCGCGAAATCCAGCCCCCACTTGCGAAAGATCGCCTCGGCCTCTTTCTCTTTCTCGGGCTTGAGCACCATGAGCATCCGCTCCTGGCTCTCCGACAGCATCATCTCGTAGGCGCTCATGCCGGTCTCGCGGCACGGCACGCGATCGAGATCGAGCGTGACGCCGAGATCGCCCTTGGCGCCCATCTCGACGGCCGAGCAGGTGAGCCCCGCCGCCCCCATGTCCTGGATGGCGATGACGCAGCCCTTGGCCATGATCTCAAGACAGGCTTCGAGCAGGAGCTTCTCCGAAAACGGATCGCCAACCTGAACGGTCGGCCGCTTCTCTTCGGCGTCGGCGCCAAACTCGGCCGACGCCATGGTGGCGCCGTGGATGCCGTCGCGGCCGGTCTTGGAGCCGAGGTAGACGATTGGCATGCCGACGCCGGATGCCGCCGAATAGAAAATCTTGTCGGTTTCGGCGAGACCGACCGCCATGGCGTTGACCAGGCAATTGCCGTCGTAGCGACGGTGAAAACGCACCTCGCCGCCGACCGTCGGTACTCCGAACGAATTGCCGTAGCCGCCGATGCCCGCAACCACGCCGCCGACCAGATGGCGCGTCTTGGAGTTGGCGGGGTCGCCAAACGACAACGCGTTGAGGCAGGCGATCGGCCGCGCCCCCATCGTGAATACATCGCGCAGTATGCCGCCGACGCCGGTCGTCGCGCCCTGATACGGCTCGATGTAACTCGGGTGGTTGTGGCTCTCCATCTTGAACACGACGGCGAGCCCGCCGCCGATGTCGATCACGCCCGCATTCTCGCCCGGGCCCTGGATCACCCAGGGCGCCTTGGTGGGCAGCGTGCGCAAATGGATTTTCGAGGATTTGTACGAGCAATGCTCGTTCCACATCGCCGAAAAGATGCCGAGCTCGGTGAAGCTCGGCGCGCGGCCGATGAGTTTTTCCAGGCGCGCGTATTCGTCCGGCTTGAGACCGTGTTCGGCAATCAGTTCGGGCGTGATGCGGGGTTCGTTGGAGGACACGGCCTTGATGCGGTTCGATCTCACGTCATGGCCGGGCTTGTCCCGGCCATCCACGTCTCATGTCCAGCATGTAAAGTCGTGGATGGCCGGAACAAGGCCGGGGATGGCGCCACCCGTCAAGCGGCTTGCGCGAAATGATCCACAAGGCCGGCGAACAGGCCGCGGCCGTCGGTGCAGCCCATCAGCGCTTCGACGTGATTTTCCGGATGCGGCATCATGCCGAGCACGTTGCCGCGTTCGTTGATGATCCCGGCGATGGCATTCATGGCGCCGTTGTGGTTCCAGTTCGGGTCGATGATGCCATCCGGCGAGGCATAGCGGAATATCACCCTGCCCTCGCCCTCGAGCCGCGCGATGGTCTCGCCGTCGGCGATGTAATTGCCCTCGCCATGCGCCACCGGCACGCGGATCACCTGGCCGGCATTATAGCCGCGGGTGAATGGCGTATCCGAGCGCTCGACCCGCAGATAGACGTCGCGGCAGATGAAACGCAGCTGCGCATTGCGCATCAGGACGCCGGGCAGCAACCCTGCCTCGCAGGCGATCTGAAAACCGTTGCAGATCGCGAGCACGAGCCCGCCCTTTTGGGCAAACGTGCGAACCGCGTTCATGATCGGCGCCCGCGCCGCGATGGCGCCGCAGCGCAGGTAATCGCCGTAAGAAAAACCGCCGGGAATGACCACGACATCGGTGCCGGCCGGCAATTCGGTCTCGGCATGCCACACCATCGCCGGCGCGCGGCCGGAAACGAGCGACAGCGCGCGCGCCATGTCGCGCTCGCGATTGATGCCGGGAAATACCAGAACGGCCGATTTCATCGCCGAGTATCCGTCATCTCAAATCAAAGCTCCTGCGCGCCGTTAGGCAGCGGCTTGGCCGGTGGCGTCGGCGGCGGGCCTTCCTCGATGCGCATCGTCTCGATGAACTCATTCAGCGTCTTTTGCGCAAGACCGCGATTCTGCGACGCCGACAAGACGCGAATCATCACCGGCCCCGCGAAGATAAACGCGATGTCGGCATAGGCCGAGGATTTGCCGCGGGTGAATTTGCTTTCATTGAGGACCCCCGGATAGCCCTTGATCGTCGCGGTCTTTGAACTCATGGTTTCGACCCGCTCGGCCCCATCGGTGAGAACTTCGCGTGCAGCGTCGAGCGCCCTGATGCTTTTGGGCAGGTCAATCTTGGCGAATTTCTCCAGCGCCTTCGGGTCGGGGTGCCGGGTCGGGCTCTTGGAGAACGTGAATGTCACGGCCTCTGCGTCGGAGCACGCCAACGGCTTGCACTTGTAAATACGCTGTGTCCCGTTCGCCGCGTTCAACATGATCCACTTATCGGGATCTGGCGCGCGCGTTGTGACCCGCACGGCGCCGGGCTTTATGGGTTTCAGCCCGGGAGCAGTTCCGGTCCCGCCGGATTGAGCGCGCAGCGTGCCCGGCACGGCGACCAAGGTACACAGCGCCAAAGCCAGGATGGGAGCCTTCATACGACCTCTGCCGATCTCGCACTCGCACACGACTATACGGCGATCAGGGCTAGCCCAGAACCTCGACCCGGTAGTTTTCGATGACAGTGTTGGCGAGCAGCCTCTCGGCGGCATTTTTGAGGGCCGCCTCGGCGCCGGCGCGATCGGCACCCTCGATCTCGATATCGAAAACCTTGCCCTGACGCACGCTCGCTACACCGCTCACGCCGAGCGATTTCAGGGCGCCTTCGATGGCTTTGCCCTGAGGGTCCAAAATACCTGATTTCAGCGTGACGGTAACGCGCGCTTTCATCGCCCATTCAATAGGAACGAATTGGGCAAACCGCAACCTGGGCCGAGCCGTTGGCACGCCATCCAGACCGTATGGCTCAATGCACCGGCGGGCGAGCTTCCTCGAACAGCCGGCCGTAGCCGCTGATCCGCCCGCTGTCGCCGACAAGTCGCATCGCGGCCCAGAACGCCGCCGTCGCCGACGAAACGACCGGAATGCCGTGGCGCTCTTCCAGCGGTTTGGCTACGCCCAGCGTGCGCAAGCCGCCGCAGGAGATCAGGATGCCCTCGGCGCCGTCGGCGTGTTCGACCGCGCTGCCGCTGAGCGCAATGATGTCGGCCTCGCTCTTCTTGCTCGGGCCGCCGAATTCCAGCAGATCGAAGCATTCGAGCGCCAATGTCTCGATGCCCGCAAAAGCGAGGAGTTCTTTCAGGCGCTGATTGACGACATCGCTATACGCGGTGGCCACGGCAACGCGCTTCGCGCCCATTTCGCGCAGGCCATCGATGATGGCCTGGCTCATGGTGCTGACCGGCAGACCTGTCCTTTGCCGCAGCTCATGCAACAGCCACTCATGCTGCTCCGGCCCGCGATAGAAAGTCAGCGACGTGCCGATCACCATGATGGCGTCGACGCCCTGCACGGCGAGATGCTCGGCCGCTGGTATTATGGCATTCCACGCCGGCTCGTAGCCTTCCGGCGTGAGCGCACGCACGCCGACGCCGCGTGGCACGAACCGAATACCCGGATACATGATCGGGCCTTCGAACGGCACCTCGTCCTTCGCGAACGGAACGACCAGGCCGATGGTGTATTGTTTGGTCATTCCGTTCGGCCACCCGCGGATGGCACCCCGTTTCAGCCTTTGACCAGAACGGGTCCGGTACCCTGCGGCCGCTCGCCTTCGCTCATGATGCCAAGCCGTTTGGCGACTTCGGTGTACGCTTCCAGAAGGCCACCGAGATCGCGGCGGAAGCGGTCCTTGTCGAGCTTCTCGTTCGACTTGATGTCCCACAGCCGGCACGAATTGGGAGAGATCTCGTCGGCGACGACGATGCGCATCAAGTCATTCTCCCACAGCCGGCCGGTCTCCATCTTGAAATCGACCAGGCGGATGCCGACGCCGAGGAACAGCCCGGAGAGGAAATCGTTGACGCGGATCGCGAGCGACATGATGTCGTCGATTTCCTGCGGCGTCGCCCAGCCGAACGCGGTGATGTGCTCCTCCGACACCATCGGGTCGTTGAGCTGTTCGTTCTTGTAATAGAACTCGATGATCGAGCGCGGCAGCTGCGTGCCTTCCTCGATGCCGAGCCGCGTCGACAGCGAACCGGCCGCGACATTGCGCACGCAGACCGCGAGCGGAATGATCTCGACTTCGCGGATCAGTTGCTCGCGCATGTTGAGCCGACGGATGAAATGCGTCGGCACGCCGATGTCGTTCAAATGCTGGAAGACGTATTCCGAAATGCGGTTGTTGAGGACGCCCTTGCCTTCGATCACCTGATGCTTCTTGGCATTGAAGGCGGTGGCGTCGTCCTTGAAATGTTGAATCAAAGTTCCGGGTTCGGGTCCCTCATAGAGGACCTTCGCCTTGCCTTCATAGATGCGGCGACGCCGGCTCATCGGAGTATACCGTTGCTTGTTGAAATCCATTGATAGGCCGTGGCTCCATTTTACATTCAAGGTCCGCGGCGGCGGAAGCGGGCGCGCGACTCGACGCAGCGGCCCCTCCGCGAGTCAAAGCTAGCCGATGGCAGCGCGGAGCACAATCGACATAGCCCCGTGCGGCCGCCGCCGCAAGGCGATGTTGCCGCACGATCCCCGTTGCCTTGACGGGGCACCCTCGATATGCATGGCGCAGATGATTGGCACGGTTCCACACAACACCGGGGCGATGTCATGACGACATTCGATAAACGCGAAGAAGCTTTCGAACAGCAATTTGCGCACGACGAAGAACTGCGCTTCAAGGCGACCGCGCGGCGCAATAAGCTGCTCGGTCTCTGGGCCGCGGAAAGACTTGGTCTTACCGGCGCGGAAGCGGACAGCTACGCGCTGTCGGTGGTGATGTCGGCGTTCGAAGACAAAAGCCACGACGTGCTGGCGAAGATTCGTAAGGATTTCGACGCCAAGGGCGTCGACCAATCGGATCACCAGATCAGCCGCCACGCCACCGAACTGATGGCGCAAGCCATCCAGGCGATCAGAGCCGGCAAATAGCGGCGCGACCAAACAATCCATTCCTCGAATAGAGCGAGATTCGCCATGGCCATTGCCGCCCTTACCCTCGCACGACGCCTGCAGGCCGGCGAAACGGTATTTTCGGGCTGGTGTGGCCTGCCCTATCCGCTCGTCGCCGAAACGCTGGCCCGCGATGGCTTTTCGGCGGTAGCGATCGAGAGCCAGCACGGGCTATGGGATACCGCCGGCATCCTCGCAGGCGTTGCCGCGATTCGCCAAGGCGGCGCGGCGCCAATCGTGCGCGTGCCGCTCGGCGATTTCGCCATGGTCAGCCGCGCACTCGACTTCGGAGCAGAAGGCATCATCGCGCCGATGATCAATACGCCGGCCGATGCCAAGGCCTTCGCTGCGGCTGCGAAATATCCGCCGATGGGCGAGCGGAGCTGGGGCCCGCATCGCGCGATGGCGCTTAGCGGCGTCTCCGACATGGCACTATTCCTGCGCGAGGCGAACGATCACGTCATTACGCTTGCGATGATCGAAACCCGAGCCGCGCTGCAAAACTTCGAGTCCATCATCAATACGCCCGGCATCGACGGCTTCTTTCTCGGCCCGTCCGATCTCTCAATCGCGCTGTCGAATGGCAAAACGCTGGACCCGGGAGCGAAAGAGGTCGATGAGGCCCTCGACATGATGATCGCCGGCGCACAGAAGGCCAAAAAGATTCCCGGCGCTTTCTGCCCCACGGCTGAACGCGCACTCGCGCTTGCGAAGCGCGGTGTCAAGTTCCTCACGGTATCGAGCGATCTGAGCATGCTGCGCGCCGGCATCGCGGCCGCGCTCAAGACGATCAAGGGTTAGCGGCAGTCTGTTTTGCCGTAACGCGGAAATTGACGTTGCCGTTGATGTTGTAACCGTCGACCCGGCCCTGAGCGAAGTTCTGATTGGCTGGAACGTGCTGCACGTTGATATTGATCGATTCAATCGCGCAGTCCTTCGCAATCGTGGTGGTCAGCACCTCACACTCGTGCGCGGCCGATTCGTAGACCATCTTGCGACCGGCTTCCTGCGCCTTAAGGATTTGTTCGGGGTCGCCGCCGGACGGCGTCGGCACGAAGGTGTTGATGCCGAGCGAAATCCGGATCGGCATGACGACGGGCGACGGCAGGATTCTTCCGCTCTTGCTCGGGTTGATGACGATGGTCTGTGCCGACGCGCCTGTCGTCAACGCAAGGCACAAGGATAAAACGGATAAGCGGAGCATGCCGAACCCCTCTGGCTACACACGCGATGGTAGCGCCGGGATATTCGCAATCTCGTAAGAAATTAGTTCAACTTTTCGATAGCAGGTCGGCGGCGGCCGTGCCGCTCGTTTCCAGCGTAGCCGCCAAACCATCAAGCACGGAATCCGCGTCGGCTTCGACCGCGCTGGCCGGAACCGAGATGACGCGGTAACCGCGCGCAGCGAGCCATGCGCGTTTCTCGGCTCGCGCGTTGGCGGCCGCCTCACTCTCTTCAGCCGGCAGCATATCGATCACGAGCCGGAGCGGAAACGACACGAAATCGCAGATGTGCTGACCGACCGGCGTCTGGCGCTTGAAACCGCGGCCGGCGAAACGCCGGTCATTGACCAGCGCCTGCCACAACGCCCGCTCCGCGTCGGTCGGGTTGCGGCGCAGAAGCCGCGCCAGCCCGCGCACCGGGCCGCGCTCCTTGGGCACCCGGCCGCCACCATGCTCGGCCAGGAGCGAGCGCAGCATCTCGGCCTCCTCGCCGTCGAGCACGCCGCCGCGCGCCGGACCCTTGCGCCCTTCCGCGATCGCCATGATCACCCCGTGCAGCGTCTGAATGTCCTGCTGCGTCGGCTGCATCCGGGTAAAGATGTTGCGCAGATTGATCTGCATGGTCTCGCGCTTGTCCGGCGGCCGGAAGAATTCGACCTTTTCCAGCTCACGCTCGAGCGACGCAAAGAAAGCGAGCAACTGCTGTTTCGGCGCCAGCGCCGATTTCTGCGGCATGCCGAACGGCAGCTTGTCGGCGCTGTCGCGCTTGAACCATTCGTAGGCGACGATAGCGACAGCTTGCGCCAGATTGAGCGAGGCGAAGGCCGGATTGACCGGCAAGGTGAGGATGCGGTCCGCCAGAGCCACCTCGTCGTTTTCGAGGCCATTGCGCTCGCGGCCGAACACGATGGCCACGGTTTCGCCCGCCGCGACATGCTCCGCCATCTCGGCCGCGGCCTCGGCCGCGCCTACGACCGGCTTGGCCTGGTCATGGGCCCGCGCGGTCGTCGCCAACACGAACGCGCAGTCGGCGAGCGCGGCTTCGAGACTGTCATAGAGCACCGCGCCGTCGAGGATGCGGTCGGCGCCGGCCGCCATCATGACCGCCTTGTCGTTCGGCCAGCGCTGCCGCGGTTTGACCAGGCGCAACCGCGACAGGCCGAAATTCGCCATGGCGCGGGCCGCCGCGCCGATATTCTCGCCGAGCTGCGGCTCGACCAGCACGACAACGGGCGCCGGCCCTGCGCGCCATCTCTTGGTCTTGTCCGTGCCGGCGCCTGGCATTGACCCTCCGTGGCGCTAACCCTGAAACGATGGCCCTGCTCATAGCCAAAGCGCCCGCAAAATGGCAGTGCGATAGGTGAAATTGTCGGCTTTCTCCGCCCGGCCTGCGATGCTATAGGGCGCGCGCCGAATTCCCGTCAGCCGGATTCCCGGTTGGCGATGTCCGCGCCGAGAACAATTCATTTGAGGGCCCGCGGGGGAAACCGTTCCGCCGCGCCCGCCAATGTTTCAGTTTCCGGTCGGCCCTATCAAACACGGCGATCAGAGGTGCCAGAATGCCGAATCTCGAAATCATGTGGACCAAGGTCGATGAAGCCCCGGCGCTCGCGACCTATTCGCTGCTGCCGATCGTGCAGGCCTTCGTGGGCGCGGCAGGAGTGTCGGTGAAGCTGAAAGACATTTCGCTGGCCGGCCGCATCCTCGCCGCTTTCCCCGAGAAGCTCACCCCGGCGCAACGGATCAACGACGAACTCACCGAACTCGGCGAGCTCACGTTGCGGCCCGAAGCCAACATCATGAAGCTGCCCAACATCTCAGCCTCGATCCCGCAGCTCAAGGCCGCGATCAAGGAATTGCAGGGCAAGGGCTACAACGTTCCGGACTACCCGGACAATCCGGCGACCGACGCCGAGAAGGACGTCAGGGCGCGCTATGCCAAGGTGTTCGGCAGCGTCGTCAATCCGGTGCTGCGCGAGGGCAATTCCGACCGGCGCGCGGCCGGCGCCGTCAAGCAATACGCCCGCAACAATCCGCACAAGATGGGCGCCTGGAACCCCAACTCCAAGACGCACGTGGCGACCATGTCGGGCGGCGATTATTACGGCTCGGAAATCTCGGTCACTGTCGCCGCGCCCACCAATGCCCGCATCGAACTGGTCGGCGCCGACGGCGCCGTCACGGTGCTGAAGGCGAAGACACCGATTGCGGCCGGCGAGATCATCGACGCGGCGGTCATGAGCCGCAAGGCGCTGCGCGCCTTCTTTGCCCAGCAGATCGACGAGGCCAAGAAGGAAGGCGCGCTGTTCTCATTGCAGGTCAAGGCGACCATGATGAAGATCGCCGATCCGATCGTGTTCGGCCATGCCGCGTCTGTCTATTTCGCCGATGTGATCGAGAAGCACGCCGCAACGCTGAAACGTCTTGGGGTCAATCTCAACAACGGCTTCGGCGATCTGTTGACGAAGATCGAAACGCTGCCGGATGCCGAGAAAGCAGCCATCAAGGCTGACATCAAGGCCGAGTACGCGAAACGGCCGGGCCTCGCCATGGTCAATTCCGACAAGGGGATCACGGGCCTGCATGTGCCCAGCGACGTCATCATCGACGCCTCGATGCCGGCGATGATCCGCGAGTTCGGCCAGATGTGGGGCCCCGACGGCAAGCTGCACGACGTCATCGCCGCGATCCCGGATCGCAGCTACGCGCGGATGTATCAGACAGCCATCGACGACTGTAAGGCCCACGGCGCGTTCGATCCCAGGACCATGGGCTCGGTGCCGAACGTGGGATTGATGGCGCAGCAGGCCGAGGAATACGGCTCGCACGACAAGACCTTCGAAGTGCCGGCGGCCGGCACGGTTCGCGTCGTCGCCGATGACGGCAAGGTGCTGCTGGAGCGTCCGGTCGAGACCGGCGACATCTTCCGCATGTGCGAACTGCGGGACCCGGCGGTGCGGGATTGGGTCAAGCTCGGCGTGCGCCGCGCGCGCCTGACCAATACGCCGGCGGTGTTCTGGCTGGATGCGAAGCGCGCCCACGACGCCCAGGTCATCGCCAAGGTCGAGAAATACCTGAAGGACGAAGACACCAAGGGGCTCGACATCCGTATCCTGGCGCCGGTCGAAGCGATCAAGTTCTCACTCGACCGTATCCGCAAGGGGCAGGACACGATCTCCGTCACCGGCAACGTGCTGCGCGATTATCTGACCGACCTGTTCCCGATCATGGAGCTCGGCACCTCGGCCAAGATGCTGTCGATCGTCCCGCTGTTGGCGGGCGGCGGCATGTTCGAGACCGGCGCCGGCGGTTCGGCGCCCAAGCACGTCGAGCAGTTCCAGCAGGAGGACTATCTGCGCTGGGATTCACTCGGCGAATTTCTCGCGCTTGGCGCTTCGCTCGAACACCTGGCGCAGACCTACAAGAATGCCAAGGCGCAGGTTCTCGCCGACACCCTCGACACGGCCATCGGCAAGATCCTCGAATTCAACCGTTCGCCGGCGCGCAAGATCGGCGAAATCGACAATCGCGGCAGCCATTTCTACCTCGCCCTCTACTGGGCGCAGGCGCTGGCCTCGCAGACCAAGGACGCGGAGCTTAAAGCCCGCTTCAAGCCGCTGGCCGAGGCGCTCGCCAAAAACGAAGCCAAGATCAATGCCGAGCTGATCGGCGCGCAAGGCAAGCCGGTCGATCTCGGCGGCTACTACCTGCCCGATAATGCCAAAGCCTCAGCCGCTATGCGGCCGAGCGCCACGCTCAACGCCGCGCTCGCCGCGCTCTGACGCGGCAGCCGGCGGCGCAACTGGCAGCGCCGCAACGGGATCGAAGCTCCATGGCGAAGATCAAGGTCACCAACCCCGTCGTCGAAATGGACGGCGATGAGATGACACGGATCATCTGGCGGTTGATCAAGGACAAGCTGATTTACCCGTATCTCGACATCGACCTGATGTATTTCGACCTCGGGATTGGGAAGCGCGACGAAACCCGCGACCAGATCACCATCGACGCCGCGGAAGCGACCAGGAAAGTCGGCGTCGCCGTCAAGTGCGCCACCATCACGCCCGACGAAGCGCGCGTGAAGGAATTCAACCTGCACGACATGTATCGCTCGCCGAACGGCACGATCCGCAACATTCTCGGCGGCGTCATCTTCCGCGAGCCGATCATCTGCAAGAACGTGCCGCGGCTCGTTCCCGGCTGGACGCAGCCGATCATCATCGGCCGCCACGCCTATGGCGATCAGTATCGCGCCACCGATTTCAAGGTGCCCGGCAAGGGCAAGCTGTATCTGACCTTCGTCGGCGACGATGGCCAGAAGATCGAACGCGAAGTGTTTCAATTCCCGGATTCGGGCGTCGCGATGGCGATGTACAACCTCGACCAGTCGATCGGCGACTTCGCCCGCGCGTCGATGAATTTCGCGCTCAGCCGCGGCTATCCGCTTTATCTGTCGACCAAGAACACCATCGTCAAAGTCTATGACGGGCGTTTCAAGGACATTTTCCAGGACATCTTCGACAGGGAATTCAAGGCCAGGTTCGCCGAGAAGAAGATCACGTACGAACACCGGCTGATCGACGACATGGTGGCGTCATCGCTGAAATGGTCGGGCGGCTATGTGTGGGCCTGCAAGAACTATGACGGCGACGTCCAGTCCGACACCGTCGCGCAAGGCTACGGCTCGCTCGGGCTGATGACGTCGGTGCTGACCACGCCGGACGGCAAAGTGATCGAAGCCGAGGCCGCCCACGGCACGGTGACCCGGCACTATCGCGAACACCAGAAGGGCCACGAGACTTCGACCAACTCGATCGCCTCGATCTTCGCCTGGACTCGCGGGCTCGCGCACCGTGCCAAGCTCGACAACAATGCCGCGCTGAAGACATTCACCGATACGCTGGAGAAGGTCACGGTCGGCACCGTCGAATTGGGCTTCATGACCAAGGACCTGGCGCTGCTCGTCGGCCCGGACCAGAAGTGGCTGACCACGACCGGCTTCCTCGACAAGATCGACGAGAACCTGAAGAAGGCGATGGCCTAGGCCGAGTTCGGTGCGGGCGCCGCTGGCGGACTCTGCCACGGCGGGCTGCTGACATTTTGCCCCGCAGGGCCTATCTCCAAGCCATGGCTGAATCTCCCTCCGCGCGCGAGACAATCGTCAGGACGGCGCTCGTCGCGGTGCCGCTACTGGCGATCCTGGCCGCGGCCGGCTGGTTTGCCGTGCGGGCGTGGGTCACGATCAGCGGCCCGTCGGTTCCGCCGGCCGGCTATGCCGCCATGGCGGTCGGCATTGTGTTCTCGCTGTTGGTGGGCTGCGGGCTGATGGCGCTGTTGTTCTATTCGAACCGCCACGGCTACGACGAACCCTATCGGGTGGACGAGGACGACTCTGGCGGCCCATAGACCGCAGACTCCGCGCCGAAAGCGTCGCGCGCCTCACAGTACGGTATCGGGTTACCACTTATTCGGAACCGGGACATAGCAAAGCCCCCGGCGAGGACGCGCCGGGGGCCAAAAGCCGCCGGGGGAAAACTGAAGATGGTGACGAAGCCTTTCCGCCGGCGGCAAGCCCTAATTAACCACACGATCCCCGCGGGAAACAGGGTTTCGCTGCAATCAGGCAAAATGATAGTAAATTTTTTCCTTACGTCATGACTTTCCGCATAAACACCAAATAAACATTGGAACTGCGCCCTTCCCTCGACATGGGCGTTATGCCCGCCGATCACAAAAATTCGTCCGCCCGCGCATTGCGCTTGCCACGGCGCGGCGGCACAACAACCTGCCAGTATCGGACGTTGGATCAGCACCTGCGGTCGGCGGATTTTTTGGAGAACTCACAGCTCAAGCTTTCGATCATGCGGCGCGAACTGCGCGGCATTTTCGCTGCGGTGCTGATGATCGTCGCGACGACGATCATCGCGGTGTTGCTGCGCCACTATGCGGGCATTCTGCGCGGCTCGGTGCTTTATCTCATTCCGGTGATGCTGCTCGGCTATAACTACGGCGTGATCCCGGCGCTGATCACCGCTATCGCCGGGGTGGTGCTGTCCGGTTATCTGTATTTTGCCCAGCTTTACAGCTTTCGGGTCGCGTCACCGCAGGAGGCGCTGAACTTTCTGCTGTTCATGGTCGTCGCCGTGGTCGTGTCGCACCTGTCCAGTTCGGCAAAGCGTCACATTACGATCGCCCGCAAGCGCGAGCGCGAAATGAGCGACCTTTACGCCTTCTCGCGCCGGCTGGCCGCGGCGCCGAGCGCGGCCGAGATTTTCGTCGCCATCCAGAATTATCTGGCCAATCTGGTCCAGCGTAAGGTCGTGCTGCTCGGCGCCGCGGAGGCCGGCGACGCCGACGACGTGCCGGAGCGCGTCCGCGGCCAGGTCACTCGCGTCGAACAGGACGAAGGCACCGAGCGCACCGTGGACGACGGCAGCGGCAATGTCTGGCTGATCCGCCGCGTATCGCCGAAGACCCCGGATTTCGGCATGGTCGCGGTCGATCTCGGCAATGTCTCGGGCAAGGAATTGGCCGATGTGCGCGGCCGCATCGACGATGCCCTGGCGGACGCCGCGGCGACGCTTGAGCGGCTTGACGTCGGGCGCGCCCTCGATGAGGCCAAGACGCGCTCGGAGACCGAACTCCTGCGCGAGGCACTGATCGGTTCGGTGTCGCACGAGCTGCGCACCCCGCTCGCCTCTATTCTGGGCGCCGCCACCATCCTGTCGAACGCGCCGGCGCTCGCGGCCGACAGCCGGCTGCAGGAACTCGCGGGCGTGGTCCGCGATGAAGCCGAGCGGCTCAACGCCGACATCCAGAACCTGCTCGACGCCACCACCATCAGCCGACAGCAGGTGCGGCCGAAACCGCAATGGATCGAGCCGGTCGATATCGTCAACGCCGCCATCGAACATCGCCGCCGGCGGCTCGCCGGCCATCCGGTGACGCTCGATCTCGACTCGAACCTGCCGATCGTCCGCGCCGATCCCGCACAGGTCGAGCAGGCGCTGGTGCAGATTCTCGACAACGCCGCCAAATATTCGCCCGAAGCCGCGCCGATACGCGTCACCGCCCGCGCCAATTCCAACACTGTGGTGCTGGCGGTGCACGATTGCGGTAGCGGGCTCACCGGCGAGGAGAAGGCGCGAATCGGCGAGCGCTTCTTCCGCGGCTCGCGCCACGCGGCGACGACATCAGGTTCCGGGCTTGGGCTGTGGATCGCCAACGCCTTTGTTTCCGCCAATGGCGGCGAACTCGAAGTAGAGAGCGCGGGCGCCGATCGTGGAACCACCGTGTCCATCCGGTTGCCCGGCTTGCTGGAGCCGAAGTCGGGCGAGCCGTCCCCGATTGAATTGGGTCCGGCCGAGCCTATATCGGCTGCGCTCGTCGCGGCCCAACCCCATACCGGCGCGTCAGCACCGCTGGAGGTCAGCGTCGATGAATGAAATTCCCCCCACGGTGCTCGTCGTCGACGACGAGATCCAGATCCGCCGTTTCCTACGCGCCGGCTTCGAACTCGACGGCTTTTCGGTCACCGAGGCGGAAACCGGCGCCGAGGCGTTGCGCTCCACGACGCTCAGGCCATCGGACCTCGTCATTCTCGATCTTGGCCTGCCCGACATGGATGGCGCCGAAGTCCTGGAACGGCTGCGGTCATGGTCGAGCGTGCCGCTGATCGTGCTGTCGGTGCGCGGCAGCGAGGCCGAAAAGGTCCGCCTGCTCGAACTTGGCGCCGATGACTATGTGGTCAAACCGTTCGGCATGGCCGAGCTTCTGGCACGCGCCCATTCGGCAATGCGGCGGCAACTGCGCTCGGCGCGCGGCGAGCCGGTGGTCAAATTCGGCGCCCTGTCGATCGACTTCACGGCGCGCGCGGTTTTCGTCAACGACCGGCGGCTCACACTCACGCCGAAGGAATACCGGCTGTTGCAGACGCTGGCCCAGCACTCCGGCAACGTCGTCACCCACCAGTTCCTGCTGCGCGAGGTCTGGGGCGACGAGCACGTCGACGATACCCATTACCTGCGCATTTTCGTCCGCAAACTGCGCCGCAAGATCGAAACCGACCCGACCCAGCCGCATATCCTGTTGACCGAGCTTGGCGTTGGCTACCGGCTCGTCTCAGCCGACGCCCCGGCAAGCCCTGGCACACCCGCCGAAGTTACTGAATCCGCCCGACCGGCCTGAACCGGGGACGTCCGGCGCCGGGTAGATTGCCCCGGCCGGCCGATCCGAAGCTGCGGCACCGCGGCAAGCTTTTCCTCTATGTATTTGAACCAGCGTATTTTTACCATCTTTTCAGAAAGACGGCGAAATCGCGGCAGTTCTGCGGCATACAATTTTCTGCAATTGAACGTTTTTATTTCAAACCAGTTACCGCCTCACAGCGACCAATGGGCATGCGGGAGGGAAGACCCGCTTCGCACTAACCCATCGGACGGCGCCCACCGTCACACTTGAAAAGCAGGGATGACAACCATGATTTCCGGAAACCGCCTCGCCCGCAGCTTCGCGTTCGCGCTCGTCGCCGCTTCCGCTACGTTTGCCGCCTCCACCTCGAACGCCGCCGCCCCCGGTTATGACGGCCTGTGGAGCGTCTCGATCGTGACCGAAAAGGGCGATTGCGACCGCGGCTATCGTTATCCGATCCGCATCACCCACGGCACGCTGGTCAATGGCGGCTCCGACCCCTTCACCATCAGCGGCCGCGTTGCCCCCTCCGGCGCCATCACCGTCAAAGTCAGCCATGGCGACAAGAGCGCCACCGGCTCCGGCCGCCTCGCCGGAAACGAAGGCGAAGGCCATTGGTCGGGCGGCTCCTGCTCCGGCTCCTGGAGCGCCGAGCGCCGCAGCTCGTAACTGATTTCTCCTCTCCTCACCTCCGGGAGAGGGTTTGCCTGAAGGAGCGTTCCTCCGTTTCGCTCCCTCCATCTGGCGATCAGGTCGTCCCCCTCGATCACCAGCCAACAAAAAAAGCCTCTCCTCCGTCCCGGGGAGAGGCCTTTTTGTTGGCTGAGAACAGTCACACAGTCCGGCGCTGAGTGCCCAAGTCGTCATTGCGAGCGAAGCGAAGCAATCCAGGAGCGGCTGGCGGTGGCCGGGAGGTCCAGCTGGATTGCTTCATCGCTTCGCTCCTCGCAATGACGATGCTCATCCCTCGGCGGCGTCGTCATCGTCGTCCTTGTCGGCTTCCTCGCCGGCCAAAATCTTTTCGGCGATCAGGCCGGCATTCTGGCGGATCGCTGCCTCGATCTTGCCGGCGATGTCGGGATTGGCCTTGAGGAACGACTTGGCGTTTTCACGGCCCTGGCCGATGCGCTGGCTGTCATAGGAGAACCAAGCGCCGGATTTCTCCACCACGCCGGCCTTGACGCCGAGATCGATCAGTTCGCCGTTCTTGGATACGCCCTCGCCGTACATGATGTCGAATTCGACCTGCTTGAAGGGCGGCGCCAACTTGTTCTTGACCACCTTCACGCGCGTCTGGTTGCCGACCACCTCGTCGCGCTCCTTGATGGCGCCGATGCGCCGGATGTCGAGCCGCACCGAGGCATAGAATTTCAGCGCATGGCCGCCGGTCGTGGTTTCAGGCGAGCCGTACATGACGCCGATCTTCATGCGGATCTGGTTGATGAAGATCACCATCGTATTGGAGCGGTTGATCGAGGCGGTGAGCTTGCGCAGCGCCTGGCTCATCAGGCGTGCCTGCAGGCCGGGCTGACTATCGCCCATCTCGCCTTCAAGTTCGGCGCGCGGCACCAGCGCCGCCACCGAATCGATCACCAGCACATCGACCGCGCCGGAACGCACCAGCGTGTCGGCGATTTCGAGCGCCTGCTCGCCGGCGTCGGGCTGCGAGATCAATAGATCGTCGACATTGACGCCGAGCTTGCGCGCGTAAATCGGGTCGAGCGCGTGTTCGGCGTCGACGAAAGCGCAGATGCCGCCCTTCTTCTGCGCCTCGGCGACGCAATGCAGTGCGAGCGTTGTCTTGCCCGACGATTTCGGGCCCGTAAATCTCCACCACCCGGCCGCGCGGCAGGCCGCCGATACCGAGCGCGATGTCGAGCCCGAGCGAACCGGTGGACACAGTATCGATGTCCATCGAGGCCATGTTCTTGCCGAGCCGCATGATCGAGCCCTTGCCGAAATTGCGCTCGATCTGCGACAGCGCGGCATCAAGGGCCTTCGATTTATCCATGGACGATCCTTCGACGAGACGAAGTGCTGCACTCATTGGTCGTGCTCCTTATGACCGGGATTCGACAGGCCCACAACGGACTGCCCACAACAGACGCTGTCCCCTGCTTGCCGGCCCCGTGGCGGTTTCCGTGTTGCGGTTCGGGTTCTGATTCCCTGCAATGGCGAAGGCAGCAATGTACATGATCTGTTCTATGTTCGCAATATGTTCTTTTGCGGAAGCTGGGTACTGGCCCCTTTTCCGACTCTACTGGTCCCTTTTGAGAACGAAGCGTGGTCCCTTTTGTCGCGTTTCATTTTTGGGATAATTCTCAATAATGGTGAGGCACGTCCAAGTGGAAATGGCCAATGCCTCGATACTATTTCGTCGTTGAGCTGCCGGATCACACCTACGAGGATACGGAGGGCGAGCGTCTTCCGAACGATGCAGCGGCGAAAAACTACGGCGCCCGCACGGTCCGCGAATTGAAAGAAAGAAGTTTTGATTCGGCTGGCGCTGTTCTGCACGTCAGAGATGAAGGCGGCCAGACCATCCAATCCATTCCGTTTTAGGTGCTGCGCCTCAATGGCACTTTGCAACTGCCAATAAGTAGAGATTTATACGGAATTTATGCAGCTTGGCGGGATGCTTCTGTCCCAGTTGGGCATCATTGTTCTCATGATATTTTCCGCCAGTGTTGTCGCTGGCGTCGTATGGCATGGCCGAGGCCGCTGGTATTAGGCGAATGAAATCCACGCTTCCCGGTTACAAAGGGGCATGGAGTGGGTCATCGTCATCATCGCAATACTGGCCGTCGCCACTTTCATGGCACTCGCCCGCAAGTAGGCCGCCTCAGTTGGCGGGCCTTCTTTTATTTCCTCAATCTTTCATCTCGACTGGATGATCGTCCTCGTCATACGTCTGCGAGACGTTCGATCGCGAACGTCCGGAATCACCGCACGCGCTGTGCCGCGGGCCAATCTCCGGATGCCGGAATCTTTTAAATGGCGCAATGAGCCGGTGCTGACCCCTTCCGACTTTGCTGGTCAGAACGAAGACTGACTTCTGATTTGGCGCAATGCGGGTCGCGGCCATTCGGCACACAGTGTTTTGTGGTCATGAATCAACCCCACAGGGCGGCCATTATCGAACCGGGTAGCTCCTAGGCACCTCATCCGGTTTTGGTCTTGGCCGCCCAGCTTTATTTGCTGCAATGGCAACTTTCCCTTTCGTTTACCGCTGCCCAAATACCGGCCCGAACGCACAGGCGTGGTGCGAGCACGATCCGGCGAACTATGACGACGAAAGCTATGAGGGAACCACCTGCAATGCTTGCGGCCGCATTCATTTGGTCAATCCAAAGACCACCAAGGTCATAGCGACCACCAGGCCGAAGAAGCGATGGCCTCCTCAGTTGGCGGCCTCTCTGTTTCGTGGATGGCGCGGAGCGGACCTCGATCGCTCCCCTCCGTAATGTTCCGTAGGCAGTTGTTGACAGCGATCAATTACACCGCAGGTGGGAAGCGCCATAAGGACCATATGATCTTGAACAAAGTCGAAAAACTCATTCGCCTGGCGCCTGGCTTGACCGCAACCGAGTTATCGCAACGGCTGTATGGAATTGACGGATATCACTCGCGAGTGAGCGCCCAATGCCGGGTGCTTGTGTATGTCGGACGGGTTGAGCGGCACGGCTCCGGCGGTCCAGGCGATCCGTACAAATATTTCCCCGCGGGGGCCGACACAGACAAGCAACCGGAAGGGCAGAATTTCGACTCGGATTCCCACGGTAGCTTCGAGCTGCAATCGGGTCGCAGCGAGCAAAAGAGATCAGCCTTCGCGCTCAAATAGGATCAGCCGGCTCGTGCGCGTTGCCGCACAAGGAAAGAGCCCCGCTTTTGCCGGCGGAGCTCTTGACGGCCCCCACAATGAGGGTGAGGGGCTGGGGGGCTGCAAGGGCCGTCGCACAACCAACCTCCGATAATCGACTTTCGTTCCGCTAATCCTGGTCGCCACTGCGAGTGGCCGTTTCGCCACGCGGGCCTCCACTCGGGAGCCAAAAAAAGTTCGCCCCGGTTCCGGGGGCGACGATTGGAACCGGGGCGAGTTTATCGGGGGCAGAACCCCACGACAGTGTTCGTCCTACTCGCTCGGAAGACGGCTTGCACTGTGACAAATCACAGGTGCTCCATTCGGCACGCGGCTACCGCTACTCTGGCGCCGAACCGATCAGGAAGCGGCCCAAATACCGCATTCGGCCGGCTGCGGTGCGCCCGACGACAATGTCCGCAAAAGAGAACCCACGAGCTTTGCCCGGCGGAGAACTCGACGCCGTTGCGCTGGTGGCGGGATGAAACCGAAAGGGATCACCGGGACCACCTCTCCCGGTGCGATCGATTCGGCCAGCCTCGTGGAGGAGTTGGCATACCGCCCTCACCCGTTCGCCATAGCCGTTGATGCCATAAAGCTGGCGGGCGATCTGCGTCGCCGTCAGCCCGGGCGTCGTTTGAATGATTTCGTGCTACATCGTCGATCAGCATGGGCGCGCTTATGGCAGCAACCGCTTCTGCTCGTGATGATTTAAGTCAATCTTCTGGAACAATTTGTCGGGGTCCGCGTTTCCCGTGCGAAATTTCTCCAGGGGGTGAGGGCCATGAGCCGATTTATGTGCCCGCAATGCCAGGCCGAATACGCGGTCACGAGAAGCGACGCGCCGGCCGATCGGGAGCCGACATGCGAGCAATGCGATCATCGCTTCCCCGACCAGAGCGGGGAAGGCTGGCTGCACTACCGGCGCATCGATTTGACGCGCGAGGCGCAGGGTGCGGCGACAGCGAAGGGCCTTGCGAACGGCGCCTCCGCGTGCGGCTCGGTCAATAGAACTTCTGGCGGGACAGTTGCCACACCGCGCTGACACCGACGAGCGCGTAAACGATGTGATGATAGGATCCGAAAATAGCGTCGGCTGGGTTGTATCCCGAGACCGCCAGCGTCCCGACGTTAAGGCCCGCCAAAATCAGCAGAACCAGCGTCGGAAAATCGACAAACCACATGGCGTTTCCCACATCCGCCCGCGCTACTCTATTGCGCTTCTTCGGCCGCGCAAGCTCTTGTAGCTCTAGCGATCAGTTGCATCATTTGCAATCTTCGTCTTAGTGTTGCAAATCCCGAGAGCGGCTTTGAGCATGTACAGCGCCCATGCGCCCCGGCGCCGTTCCGGCCTCTTCAACCAAAACGCAGCTTGCAAGCGAGGATGGCCGCCGCTAGTCCCAGCGTCACGCCATTCGCCAAAAGCAGCGGCAGATCGCCGAGGATGGCGCCGTAGATCAGCCAGAGCAGGATGCCGCTGACCATCAGCACGAACATCGACAGCGAGACGTCCTTGGTCGACCGGGTGCGCCAGGCCTTGAGCGCCTGCGGCACGAAGGCGATCGTCGTACAGGTCGCGGCGGCAAGCCCGATCAGCGTTGTCGATGTCACTTCGGCAATCCCTTGAGCGTGCGAAAAGCGATTTGTGCGAATCCCTTGTGTGGCGCGACTTATAGCGCCGCTGCGGCCTCGCGCGGAGGGCCTCACTCTTTTGCGCCGTGCTACTCTACGCGCCATGTACGACGTCTTGATCCGCGGCGGCGTCCTGTATGACGGCGCCGGCAGTCCCGGCGTGCCGGGCGACATCGCAATTGCGGGGCAGCGGATTGCCGCGATCGGCCGTGTTGGCGGACCGGCGCAGCGCGTGATCGACGTGGACGGGCTTGCCGTGGCGCCGGGCTTTATCGACATCAAGACGCATTCCGATTTCACGCTGCCGATCAATCCCAAGGCCGAGAGCAAGGTCCGCCAAGGTGTCACCACCGAGATCGTCGGCCATTGCGGCTTCTCGGTCGCTCCCGCGCTTCCCGGCAAGGTCGAGCTCCTCAGGGACTACCTGAGCCCGAGCGCGCCGTGGCTGCCGTTTCGCGAGACAAGTTTTCCGAACTACCTCGAAAGCTTTCCGGCGACCGCCGTGAACGCCGGCATGCTGGTCGGACACAACACGCTGCGCCTGATGGTGATGGGCATGGCGGAGCGCGCGCCGAGCCTCGCCGAACTCGATCAGATGATCGCATTGCTTGAGGACGGGCTTGCGGCAGGCGCGCTTGGCATGTCGTCAGGTCTGTTCACGCCACCGGGCTCATACGCGAAAGCGCCGGAAATGATCGCTCTCGGCCACGTACTCAAGCGTCACAACGCCGGATATTTCACGCACTTGCGCGACGAATTGAACAAAGTGATCGAGGCGGTCGAGGAAGCACTCGCGGTTGCCGAGACCTGCGGCGTGCATGTCGAAATCGTCCATTTCAAGTGTTCGGGGACCGACAACTGGGGCAAGGCCGCGGTCGCGCTCGGCATGATCGAGCAGGCCAAGGCGCGCGGCCTCGATGTCGATTGCGACGCCTACCCCTACGATGCCGGCTCCAATCCGCTGAAGAACCTGTTGCCGCCGTGGATGCAGGCGGGCGGCGTCGACGCCATGCTGGCGCGGCTCAAGGAACGCGACGCGCGGGACAACCTTCGCACCGACATCGCCCGCGACGGGCTCAACAACTGGGGCCGCATTCCGTCGTGGGCGTGCGTGACCATTTCGATCTCCCCTCACCTGCCGCAGCATGCCGGCAAGACCATCGCCGATCTCGCGGCCGAGCGCGGCGCCGACCCGGTCGATACGCTGTGCGATTATCTGATCGAGGACCGCGGCGCGACGCGGGTGCTGGTGGCCTCGATCTCGCCGGACGATATCCGCACGCTTATCGCCTCGCCGCACGCGTTGGTCGGCTCCGACGGTAATTGCGTTGCGCCTTACGGCACCGTCGGCCAGGGGCTGCCGCATCCGCGCTTCTACGGCACGTTCCCCCGCGTTCTGTCGCGCTATGTGCGCGAGCAGAAGGCGCTGGCGCTTGAACACGCCATCCACAAAATGACCGGCGCCACCGCGCGGGCGCTCAAGTTCAAGGACCGCGGGCTGTTGCGCGAAGGTTATTGCGCCGACATCGTGCTGTTCGATCCGGACGATTTCGCCGACCGCGCCACCTATGCGGAGCCGCACCAGTTTCCGTCCGGTTCGCGCACGACCGTGCTGGTCAACGGGTCCGTGGTGGTCGAGGACGCACGCCACACCGGTGCGCTGCCCGGAAAGGTGCTCAAACGCGATCCAAACGGCGCGGTGAGCTGATCTGAACCTCGCGAGAGTTCCGCTACAGCATTTTCCGGAAAAGTGGATGCCGGTTTTGCGAAGAAAATGCGACCAAATCTGCAAAGCTGGAGCGTTTCCCGATTTAACGTAATCGGGAAACGCTCCAGGACCAGCGGAATTTACCACGATCGGCCGAATAAATGCGCCGCGCCTGATCCAGATCAATGCGCAGGCGCTGATTTCGCGTCAAATAAGCCACATGGAAACCGAATTTGCCATTCTGGACGACGGCGACACACCGCTTTGCGCAAGCTGCGGCCAGCCAATGCGGTTCGTCCGCGCTGTTCCGCGCTTTGCCGCCTTGCCGGAGCTGCGCACCTACGAATGCAAGCCTTGCGGCGTCACCTACACGGCCGCGGTCGAACCGGCCGGAGATGCCGACGTGGCCTGGATCGAGCGCTCGCGCCAGTGCGGCACGGCCTAACCGCGTCAACCGTTCTGCTTAATTGCGGCGTTCAGCTTCCCAATGACCCGAGCAGGTTGCGGACGTCGAGCGCCCGCTCCACGACCCTTCGCCATCGCCGTCGCGGGACAGCCGGCCGGTACCGACGGCTTCCCGTTGGCCGGAGCGGACCACAACACGGACCTGGCCATTGGGGGCGACGTTGCCAGACACGTCGAAGGCCGGATCGTCGTAGGTGATGCGCCCATCGGTGATACGCAGCGCGTAGCGGTAGGCGCGGTCGCAGGTCTCTCCGGAATCGGTGATGATCGACACGCTCCACTGGCCGTCGAATGGCGTGCGGGCCTGCGCGGCCGGCGGCGTCGCCAGCCACAGCGGCGCCTGCAAGGCAATCGCCGCGAAAAGCAACGTGAGTTTACGCATGATCGGCCCCCTGTTTCACTAACAGTGAAAATAGGAGGCCCGGGCGGGCCCCGAAAGGCCGCCCTGCCTACCCCTCGATGACGATCTTCGGCGCCGCACGGCTCGCGCCCGCGAGGCCGTCGCGCACGCGCGCCGCAATATCGCGGTAGATTTGCGCGTGCGGGCCGTCCGGACGGGTGGCCACGACCGGCAGGCCCGAATCCGACTTTTCGCGGATTTCGATGTCGAGCGGCACTTCGCCGAGAAACGGCACGCCGAGCCGCTCGGCCTCGGCCCGGGCGCCGCCGTGGCCGAAGATATCCGAGCGTCCGCCGCAATGCGGGCAGACGAAATAGCTCATGTTCTCGACGATGCCGAGCACCGGAACGTTGACGCGCCGGAACATGGCGATACCGCGCCGCGCGTCGATCAGCGCCAGATCCTGCGGCGTCGACACGATGACCGCGCCTTTGAGCGGCACCTGCTGCGCCATTGTGAGCTGCGCGTCGCCGGTGCCCGGCGGCATGTCCACCACCATCACGTCGAGATTGCCCCATTCGACTTCACGCAGCATCTGGGTGAGCGCCGACATCACCATCGGGCCGCGCCAGATCATCGGCGTCTCTTCCTCGATGAGGAAGCCGATCGACATCACCGGCATGCCGTGGCGCTCGATCGGTTTGAGCCGGGTGCCGCCGATGGTCTGCGGACGCTCGCGGATCGCCAGCAGCTTAGGCAGCGACGGCCCGTAAATATCGGCATCGAGGATGCCGACTTTCAGACCGAGATCGCGCAGGCCGAGCGCGAGGTTCACCGCGGTGGTCGATTTGCCGACGCCACCCTTGCCGGAAGCGACCGCGATGATGGCACCGACACCGGGAATTCCAGTCGGCGCCTGCGGCGCGCGGGCGCCGGGCTGCGGGCGCGCCGGCGCGGCTTGGGCCGTGGCTTGCGGGCCTCGCGGCGGCGCGGCACCGCGTGAGCCGGGCGCGCGTTCGCCCGTCAGTGCGACCAGCGCCGAAGAGACTCCGGGGATCGCGCGCACGGCTTGCTCGGCGCGCGCGCGGACCGGCTCCCATTGCGGCACCGCGGCGGCATCGACCGTGATGGAGAAGAACACCTTGCCGTCGGTGACAACGATGTCGGACAGCGTGCCGGTTTCGGGCAACGGTTTGCCGTCGGGGCCCGAAACCTTGCCGAGGGCTGAGCGAACATCGTCTTTCGAGAGCGCCATAACGACCTGCGTAATGTCAGCGTCCTACATAGCCCCGATACCAGCGCGGTCAATCGCCCTCCCCGTTGACTGCCGGGCGCCGGCCGGGCCATGACCGAGTTGTCCCGTCATCCTGAGGTGCGCGTCAAAGGCGCGCCTCGAGGGATGCACGGCCCGGGCCGTCGCCCTTCGAGGCTCGCCATAGCGCGTCGAAGACGCGCGTAAACGCGCTAATGGCTCGCACTTCAGGGTGACGGAACAAGGTGAGCATTCCGATTTTTGGGAGGAAACCATGGCGAAGGTGGCGTTTGTCGGCTTGGGCGTGATGGGTTACCCGATGGCCGGACATCTGAAAAGCAAAGGCGGCCACGACGTCACGGTCTACAACCGTACCGCCGCGACAGCTGACAAGTGGGTCGCCCAATTTGGCGGCAAGAGCGCACCGACGCCGAAGGCCGCCGCGGAGGGCCAGGACTTCGTCATGGCCTGCGTCGGCAACGACAACGACCTGCGCGAAGTCATGCTTGGCGGCACCGGCATCTACGCCGGCACGCGCAAGGGCGCGATCGTCGTCGATCACACTACCGCGTCCGCAGCGATCGCGCGCGAGCTGCATGCTGAAGCAAAAAAACGCGGCTTCGATTTCGTCGACGCGCCGGTGTCGGGCGGCCAGGCCGGCGCCGAGAACGGCGTGCTCACCGTGATGTGCGGTGGCGACGAAGCCCCGTTCGCCAAGGCCGAGAAAGTGATCGCCGCCTATGCGCGCGCCTGCAATCTCATCGGCAGCCCGGGCTCCGGCCAGCTCGCCAAGATGGTCAACCAGATCTGCATCGCCGGCATCGTCCAGGGGCTGGCCGAAGCGCTGCATTTCGCCCAGAAATCCAACCTCGATATCGAGAAGCTGATCGCCACCATTTCCAAGGGCGCAGCGCAATCCTGGCAGATGGAGAACCGCTACAAGACCATGGTGGCGGGCAAATTCGATTTCGGCTTTGCGGTCGACTGGATGCGCAAGGATCTTAACATTTGCCTTGATGAGGCACGGCGCAACGGCGCGCATCTGCCGGTGTCGGCCCTGGTCGATCAGTTCTATTCCGAAGTACAGAAGATGGGCGGCAAGCGCTGGGACACGTCCAGCCTGATCGCGCTGCTGCAAAGGTGACTGTCATTCCGGGGCCGAGCGGAGCGAGGAGCCCGAAATCCATAATCACTGGTCAGCGTCATGCCCGGCCTTGTGCCGGGCATCCACGTCTTCATTTTGAAAACCAAAGACGTGGATGGCCGGGACAAGCCCGGCCATGACGGCGGCAAGAAAGATCCCTATGCCCGCCCGCTTGGCAGCGGCGAGCGGTCGGCCAGTTCCATTTCACGATAGGCAAGCCGCTCGAACAATTCGCCGCGCAGCCCGCGATGCGCGGGGTCGTCGAACAGATTGTCCATTTCGTCCGGATCGTTTTGCCGGTCGTATAGTTCGCCATAGGGATCGTTAGCCGCAATCGTCAGGCGATAGCGCGCGGTGATCAGCGAACGCAGCCGCGGCGGCGACGCAAAGCCCATGATGGCGCGCTGCTGGTCGTCCTCGATCACCATGGAGCTGCGTGCGAGTGTTTCACCGCCGATCGCCGGCAGCAGGCTCACGCCCTGGATGCCGTTATACGGCTGGATGCGGGCACGATCTAGAATCGTCGGCGCGATGTCGAGCGTGCCCCCCATGACGGCGCTGCGCTGCGCCGGTCGCGCACCCGGCTCGGCCCAGATGAACGGCACATGCGTGATGCCTTCGTAGTGAGCCGGGCCTTTGAGCAGCAGCCGGTGGTCGCCGAGGTAATCGCCGTGATCGGTGGTGAAGATCACCACTGTATCATTCGCCGCGCCCGACGCGGCGAGTGCGCCCAGCACACGGCCGATGGCGTCGTCGATCATCGCGATCATGCCGCACGACAGCGCCATGGCCTCACGCGTCTCGCGTTCGTTGACGGCGAACGGCGCCTGCCCTTTCGTGTCGGCCTTGCCGCTCTCGCGCTGCGCCAGCGCCCAGGCGACCGAGCGCGCCAGCGGGCGGTTGCCGTGCTCGAAACTCTTCGGCAGCGCCATATCGTCGGGCCGGTACATCGACCAGTAGCGGCCGGGAGGCGTGAATGGGTGGTGCGGGTCGGGAAACGACACCATAAGAAAGAACGGATCGCTGCGTTGGCCGCGCGTATAGGCACCGAGCCATTCGCAGGCTTTGTCGGCGATATAGCTCGTCGGATAAAGCCCTTCGGGGATCGGCGTGCGGATCGCCTGCGGACAGACGTAATCGTGCGCGAGCTGATTCTTTGCATCGCGCAGAGCGTCGGCATCGGGGCGCTTCGACTTCAGCCACACATAGTAGTGCCCGCCGACCTGATCGCCATGGCCGGTGCACAGATCGACGTGCTCGAAGCCGTAGAACGGCAGCTGCATGGTGAAATCGCGGCCCGACGACCAGCGCGCGGGAAATTCCTGATCGTAAGGCCCATCGCCGGCACGCGGCTTTTTCGCTTCGGCAAATTCCGCATCAAGCACACGGTCACCGTCACGCGCCGGCGCGCGCTTCTGAATGGGCGGAAAACCGGTGAAATTCTGCAGATGGCTCTTGCCGACCAGCGCCGTGGCGTAGCCGCCGGCGCGCAACGTGTCGACGAAAGTGTTGGAGTTGAGCGGCAGCGGCAGGCCGTTGCCGCGCCCATCGTGCACCGAGGGCATGCGCCCGGTCATCAGCGTGGCGCGGTTGGGCATGCAGACCGGCGTGGCGACGTAGAAATTGTCGAAGCGGGTGCCGCGCGCCGCAATCGAATCGATGTGCGGGGTTTTCAGCAGCGGATGGCCGGTGCAGGACAGATAGTCCACCCGGTGCTGATCGGTGATGAAAAGCACGAAGTTTGGTTGCGTCATGGTCTGCTTCTTCTCCGGCGTTTTCAGGTCAACCGGCATGGATGTTGGCTGAGACGACGAATTTGTGCCACCTGTCGAGGTCTTCTGCGATGCGCTTGGCCAGGTCCGCGCCCGAAGTCCAGCGCGGCTCGAGGCCGAGATGCTGCAATTTTTGCTGCAGAGCCGCGTCTGCATAGACTTTCTTGAATTCGGCTTGCAGCGTGTCGCAGATCGCGGCAGGCGTGTGCGCTGGCGCCAAAAGCCCGAACCAATTCGAGATGACGAGTTCCGGATAAGACGCCGACAACGGCTTTACGTCGGGCAGTAACGGTGACACCCGCGGCCCCGAGACGCCGAGGGCATTGAACTTGCCCGATTTGATGTATTGCAACGACTGGGCGATCGGTCCGCAGAACGCGGTCACGGAGCCGGTCAGAACCGCGTTCATCGCCGCGGCGGCGCCCTTGTAAGGCACGTGGGTCACGTCGATGCCGGCCTGCTGCGCCATCATCGCCCCGCACAGGTGCGCCGGCGAGCCGATGCCGGCGGACGAATATGTCAATGTGTTCGGCTTGGCTTTGGCAGCCGCGACGAATTGGGCCAAAGTCTTGATCCCGGTCGAGGCATTGACGATCAGAACGCCGCTACTCTCGACCACGCCGCAGATCGGGATCAGATCGCGCTCGGGATCATACGGTACCTTGATCAGATTGGGCGCCATCGAGATCGGCAGGTCGACCGTGAACAGCAGCGTGTAGCCGTCCGGCTTGGCCTGGACCACGAACTCGGTGCCGATCGAGCCGGTCGCGCCGGGGCGGCTGTCGACCACGGCGGGCTGATGCCAATCCTGGGAAATTTTATCGGCGTAGAGCCGCATGACAACGTCGGTCGGCCCCGCCGGAAACGGCTGGACAAAGTGAACGGGCCGCGACGGATAGTCGTCCGCCAGTGCGCGCACCGCCGGCGCCAGGCTGAGAGCGGCAACGCCGGCCGTCGCGGCGCTAGTAAGAAGTTCACGTCGGTTCATGGCTGCCCTCCCGCCTGCGCCCATCGAGCTTCGCTCGAGCTTAATGGGATAATTGGACATAGCCGCGCCGATCACACAAGCGCGTGCGCCAAAAGACGAAGCGGCCTACGAAGCGCAGGTGACCCGATCAATCCGCCGGCTTGATGTCGGCATCCTTGGCGAGCTGAATGGTCGAGGCGTAGTCGTCGTTGAAGAATTTGGTGAACTCTGCAACGCTCATCAGCTCCGGCTCGACGCCAAGCTTGGCCAGATGCTCCTTCACCGACGCCACCTGGAGTGCCTTTTCGGTGGCATCATGAATTTCTTGTTGATGATATCCTTCGGCGTCTTGGCCGGCGCCGACAGACCAACCCAGAAATTCGACTCGGCTGCCGGGTAGCCGGCCTCGGCCACCGTCGGAACGTCCGGCAGCAGCGCCGAGCGTTTCGGCGTGCTCACCGCGAGCGCAGTGAGCTTGCCGCTGTGCAGGGCCGATGCAGCGGCCGCGAGCGGAATGAAATAATAGTCGATGCGGCCGGCCATGACTTCGGTAAGCCCGCCCTCGCGGAACGGGATGTGGCGGACATCGATCTTGGTGGCGAGGCGGAAGCGCTCGCCGGCCATGTGCGACGAGGAGCCGACGCCGGCGGAGGCAAATGTCAAAGTGCCGGGCTTCGCCTTGGCGGCTGCCACCAGGTCGGCAACCGTCTTGAAACCGCTCTGCTTCGACGCGACCAGCACGTTCGGCTGCACGCCAAACAGCGCCACCGGGGTGAAATTGCTCAGCACATCGTAGGGCAAGTGACTGTGCAGCACCTTGCCGTTGGCCATCGACGATGAGCTGGTAACCAGCGTGTAGCCGTCGGGGTTGGCCTTGGCGACCATCTGAAAGCCGATGATGCCGCCGGCGCCGGCCTGCGGCTCGACGATAATCGATTGCCCGAGGATCTGCGAAATCTGATCGACTACGACCCGGGCGGTGGTGTCGGACGCGCTCCCGGCGGGAAATGGGCTGATGAGCCGGATCGGCCGCGTCGGCCAGGCCTGCGCATGGGCCGTCGCCGCTGTTGCAACAAAAAGCGCCGCTGCAATGACGACGTCACGAACGCGAATACAATTCATCGAAATCCTCCCGGCAGGGCCGTGTTTTACCAGTTCGGGGGCCGGTAGAGCCCGGCCTGAAGGCCCATCTGAGCCAGAACCGCCGCTTTTTGCCAATGGGCGAAAGCGCGCAGCTTTTGCCGCACCGCCGGTATCAATGGTGTGCCTTCTTGCCGGGATGGGGCGCCGCGCCATCTGTTCGCTAGACGTCAGTCAAAGTGAGACCGCCAAAGCAGGATCATCATGTCCATCAGGCCCGTCAAACGCATCGTCACGTCGCAACCCACGACCGAGGGAGCCGGAGTCAAATTACGCCGAGCGTTCGGCTTCGGCGAAACCGGGGAGTTCGATCCGTTCCTGCTGCTCGACGATTTTCGCAACGATCGTCCGGACGACTATCGGGCCGGCTTTCCCTGGCATCCGCATCGCGGCATCGAGACCATCACCTACGTGCTGGCCGGCAGCGTCGAGCATGGCGACAGCCTGGGCAATCGCGGCAATATGCAAGCCGGTGACGTGCAATGGATGACGGCAGGCCGCGGCATCCTGCATCAAGAGATGCCACAGGGCGACGCCGCTGGCCGCATGCACGGCTTTCAGCTCTGGGCCAACCTGCCGTCTTCCCTGAAGATGACGGCGCCGCGCTACCAGGACGTCAAGGCCGCCGAGATCCCGGACGTGATCGACGATGATGGCACGCGCGTGCGCGTCGTCTGCGGCGACTTTTTCGGTCGCCGCGGCCCGATCGAGGGCGTGGCCGCCGATCCGCGTTATCTCGACGTCACCGTTCCTCCGGGCAGGCGCAAGACGCTCCGGGTCGAGCTGGAGCGCCACGCCTTTGCGTATGTGTTCGAGGGCTCCGGCAATTTTCGCGCCGCTTCAAAGCCGTTCGGCGTGTTGACGGAGAAAACCAACGGCGCCGGCGAGGCGCTGGTTCGCGAGCAGACGGGAAATCGCTCGCTGGTGCTGTTCGACTCCGGTGACGAGATTACCGTTCAGGCCGGCGAACAGGGCGTCCGCTTCCTTCTGGTATCCGGCAAGCCGATCAAGGAGCCGGTCGCCTGGTACGGGCCGATCGTGATGAACAGCGAGGCTGAGCTGCAACAGGCCTTCGACGAGTTGCACGCGGGCACGTTCATCCGTTAGGTCGCGCGGCGCGCGGCGTGCGCACTGGTCCTTCCTCTTGGCAACCTGCAAAAAGAAGCTCCGGCATGAGAATGCCGGAGCTTCCCGATTCATATTGGCGCTTGTGATTTAGGGGCACACCCGCATGTGCGGACGAATCCACCGATACCCATTCCAGTAAGGCCTGCCCCATACCCAGTGGCAGACCGGGACCGGAACTGGAATTGGAAGCACACCGCCGAAAAAACCATGGTGGTGGTGATGGTGGTGATGATGATGGTGGTGATGATGATAGAACTGAGCGAGCTGAACCGTGGCAGGCTGCTGCGCACGCGCGGCGTCGTCAGCCTTTAGCAACGCAACCGCGTCTGGAACCGGATCGAGCAGGTCGCGATAGCTGACCGCGGAGATCGGCTGGTTGGCTTGCGGCTGCGTAGCCGCCTGAGCGCCGCTCACGGTTGCGATAGCGGCTGCCGCCCCTAGTAGGCCGGCAATTTTCTTATCCATCTAATTTCTCCCAGAGGTGGACCGGAATGATCTACCGGTGATGCAATGCGTCAGCAGCGACCCGGTTCGATCGACGACCGACCGACCGAAATTGCCATGACCCGCACGACAAATGTTTCTGCCGGTCGATTTTCGGCGTTTATGTAAAAGTTACGGCTTGTTTATGGCGGAACCGAATTTAAGTTGACGCCTAAGGATGGAACCTTCGGCCAGCTATAAAATTGCATCTCCGCCGGGGACATAATTGCAAAATTAAAAGATCTCGAGGCGTATCGACATGCACGAAGTCAAATTCCGGCTGGTCAATCCAGCTTTGGCGCCGCGGCGCACCAAGCTCGAAATGCCCGGTTGGGCCGGCCAGGCGAAGCCCCGCGCTGACGGCTCGCACGAATATGCCTGGCATTGCGCCCCTTTCACCGAAGGCGCGCAATACGGCATCGAGATCTTTTACCCCCATCAAAACGAGCTGCACGTCTCGAAAAAGGACGGGCAATGGATTTTCGACGGAGATTTCGGGCCCGCACCGGAATGCGACCTGCAATGGCCGCCATTCCGCGGCTTCGGCAACGACTACTACACCTATCAATTGCTGCTCGACCTGAAGGTCGGCAAGGACTGGGCGGTGCGCACAGAGCCGCACCCGCGGTTTTATACTGACATGACCGGCACTGTCCCGATCGCGGTCCCCGCATTATTGCGCACCGAGTGGTGGCCGATGATCTCTTTCATCGTATTCAAGGCGCCCGCGGAGGGGCAGACGCACATTTTCCGCCCCGGTGAGCCGATGTTGCAGATGCTGGTGGTGCCCGTGACAGCGGATTTCACATTGGCGCCGATGAATGAAGAAGAAGCCGCCGAACGCGAAATGCGCGGCCGGCGCATTCATGCGAGCCGGCCCGCGCTGGCCAAGGATTTAACCTGGACATCCGACACCGACACGGTGTTCGACGGCACGTACCGCCACCTGCTGCGCGCCGCGAAAGCACGTGAGCGCGAAACATGACTAAGGGCGGGGATCCTCACGCGGACCCCGCCCCTATCGCCACGGAAGACAGCTTCACCGCTTAACGGTGGTAGTGGTGATGGTGATGGTGATGATGATGATGGTGATGATGGCGGAAAAGTCGCCTGAACGGGCGGATTATGATGTGGTGATGGTGATGATGGTGGTGATGGTAATAGAGCTGCGCCACCTGCGTCGTCTCGGTGGCCGATGTTTGAGCGAGCCGCGCGTCGTCAGCCTTTAAGGCCGCGACCGGATTGGGCACCGGATTAAGAAGGTCCCGATAACTTGCCGGGGGAGCGTTGCCTTCGGTCTGAGCGGGGGCTGCCGCATTGGCGGCCGTTACGGTCGTCAGGGCGGCGGCAGCGCCGAGCAGACCAGCAATCTTCTTGTCCATGGTTCCTCCTGATTGTCCCTCGGCTCAACAATCCGGCGGACGGCAGGAATTTCCATTTCGCAGACCGCGCTACGCTGCCGCGCTCGGTCGCTCGGAGACCGCCGCGTGCCAGCGTTTGACGTGAACAAGATCGTCGGGAACCGCGAGTTTGGAAACACGCATGAAGTCGACCGCTATCTGCGCGGTGATGTCGGCAACGCTATAGGTCGCGCCAGCCACGTAAGGCCGTTTCTTCAGTTCGTTGTCGAGGAAGCGCAGGAATTCGAACACCCGCGGCTTGTTGGCTTCACCCCAGGCCGCGATCTGCGGGTCGACCATCTGCTTCATCGCCGGATGCAAATGCTGGAATACGCTCGCCACCGGAAACAGCAGGTGCAGCTCCGCGCGTCTGTTCCACATCTCGACCAGCGCGCTCTCCAAGGCGCCACGGCCGAATAATGGCGGATCGGGGTGCAGGGTTTCGAAATAGCGACAGATCGCAATCGATTCAGCGATCACGGTGCCGTCGTCGAGAACCAGCGCCGGCACCCGCTGCATGGGATTGACCGCCGTATAGGTCTCGGAGCGCTGCTCCAATTTGCCAAGGTCGACCTGCTCGGTCGGAACCGTGATGCCTTTTTCGGCCAGAAAAATCCGCACGCGCCGGGGATTCGGCGCTCGGCCGCCGTCATAAAGCTTCATCGCATATTCCCCACTTATCGCATTGAGCTGCAAAGCCTATCCTGCCGACATGCCGATCGGCCAGGGTGGCGGGAACGGAATGTGGCGTGCGGAGACAAGGTAAACGAATCCTTGATGCCGCAAAACCGCGCGATCCGTTAAGCCTCGTCTTAAGGAATTTGCGCGACTTTTGTCGCGAATTTTCGGAACCCGGATAGCAATGCCCTCTACGACCAGCGAGCCGCGCGATGCCGCCGTTCCGGCCGCATCCACCGCCCCTTCGCCGGCCCAACGGCGGCTTGCATTCCAGCACGTGCGCGAAGCGCGCGACCGGCTGACGTCGACCAGCGGCACGCGCCCGGTGTTCGACTACGAGCTGTTACGCCAATTTGCGCAGAACCGGGTGTCTGCGTCGCCCGTGATCCTGCTGCTGATTGTCAGCATCGGACTGTTCTCGATCTTGTGGACCGGAGCACTGACCTCCGGTGTGTGGACCGGGGGCGCCCTCCTCATCCACCTGATCATTGTCGGCGCCTGCCGGCAATTTCTTGCCGAGCCGCCGAATACCGCGAACATGAGAGCCTGGCGAATGCGCTTCCTGCTGCTCGACTTGTTCTTCGGCGTCGCCTGGACCTTCATCCTCATCAATCCGATCGGCATCGACGAGCAGGCCGGCATGTTCATGCTGTTTGTCATGCTCTTGGTGGTGGCGATTTCCAGCATGCTGGCCTCGAGCCTGCCGATCGCAGTGTTTGCGCTGACCTTGCCGGTGACCATCGCGATCGCCGTCGATTTTCTGCTCAAGGGGACCCTGCATAACTACATCCTGGCCGCGATGGCGCTGGCCGCCGAGGGCTATTTCTCCCTGCTCGCCTACCGACTTTATTCGACGACGCTGACGACGCTCCAAGTGCGGGCCGAAAAGGAATCCCTGATTGGCGAGCTCGAACAGTCGAAGTCGATCTCCGATGAGGCGCGCCGGCGCGCCGAGGCCGCCAATATCGCCAAATCACGGTTCCTGGCGCAGATGAGCCACGAGCTGCGCACACCGCTCAACGCAATTCTTGGCTTCTCGGAGGTGATGAAGGCCGAGATTTTCGGCGCGCACGCGGTGCCGGTGTACAAGGATTATGCCGGCGATATCCATAGTTCCGGCGTGCACTTACTGAACCTTATCAACGAAATCCTCGATCTGTCGCGTATCGAAGCCGGGCGCTATGAGCTCAACGAGGAGGCGGTGTCGCTCGCGCGCGTGGTCGAAGATTGCCATCATCTGTTGAAGCTGCGCGCCGGCAACCGCGGCATTACGATTTATGAGATGTTTGAGCCCGACATGCCGCGGCTGTGGGCCGACGAACGTGCTGTGCGCCAGATTTGCCTCAATCTCCTGTCCAACGCGATCAAATTCACGCCGCAAGGGGGCGAAATCTGGCTCAAAGTGGGCTGGACCGCCTCCGGCGGACAGTACATGAGCGTCAAGGACACGGGTCCCGGAATCCCCGAAGAAGAGATCCCGATCGTGCTCGCCTCGTTCGGCCAGGGCTCGAACTCGATCAAATCGGCCGAGCAAGGCGCGGGCCTGGGCTTACCGATCGCCAAGAACCTGATCGACCTGCACGGGGGTACATTCGCACTCAAGTCCAAGCTGCGCATTGGCACCGAGGTGATCGTTACTTTCCCGCCGGAACGCGTGATGTCGGCGCTGGCGCCGATCGCGGACGGCGCCCCGCCCTTGCAGCCGCGGTCATCCGAGATGTCCTCGCCTGACGACGGTCTCGGCCGCCCGCGGCGGAACGCTGCCGGCTAGCGTCGGCGTGCACGGACAGCTATTGCTTCGGCCGCGCCGCTGCGGCTGCATGATTCGCGCCGAAAGCGGCGCCAGGGGATGAATTGAACGTGCGTCAGCGCCTCTTGCTACTTCTGTTGCTCGGCCTGTTCATCGCGATCCTGATCGTCATCGCGAACCAGGGCACGGCGGCGCCTAGCCGGCTGTCAACCGAGGATTTTTCGTCGCTGGCCTACAAGATCGGCATTCTGGTTTTCGTCGCCGGCACCGTGCTGACGCTGTTCCGCGAGCGATTCGCACAGGCGGTGACCATGGCGATGTTGTGGGTCATCGTCGGCATGCTTCTTGTCGTCGGCTATTCCTACCGGTTTGAGCTGCACCAGATCGCCGATCGCGTGCTCGCCGACCTCATTCCCGGCAGAGTTATCTCGCAGGGCCGCACTGTCGCCGTGGCGCGCACCAATGGCGGCGACTTCGCCATCAATGCGCAGATCAACGGCGCGCGGGTCGCCATGATGCTCGATACGGGCGCGAGCTCCGTCGTGCTGACCCGCGAGGACGCCAAGGCTGCCGGTCTGCCGATAGAGGTGCTCGACTACTCGGTCAATATCGATACGGCCAATGGGCGCGCCCGCGCGGCGCCGGTAACGCTCGATCGCGTCGCGGTCGGCAGCCTGGTCGAGCATTCCGTCGATGCGCTGGTAGCGCCGCCCGGTCAGTTGAAGACGAGCCTGCTTGGCATGAGCTTCCTGAATTGGCTGCAGAGCTGGGAAGTGCGCGGCGATCGTCTGCTGTTGCACGGGTATCCGTGAACCGGCCCCTCAAAACAGGCTGATCAGAAAGCGCAGCGACACCGCGAGAATGAACAGCGCGAACGCAATTTCGAGCGTTCGCCGCGACAGTCGGTGTGCGAGCCGCGCGCCGTAAGGCGCGACGAGGCTTGAGACCGGCGCCATTACCGCAACGCCGATCAACGAGACAAAACCAAGCGACAGCGGCGGCAATTCCGCCTGATGCGGCAATCCGGCGAGAATGTAGCCGACGGTGCCGGCGATAGTGATTGGCACGCCGAGCCCGGCCGAGGTGGCGACCGCCTGGTGTATCGTCTTGCCGTAGAGCGTCAGCACGATGTTGGACAGCGAGCCGCCGCTGATCCCCATCAGCGCGCCGGCGAGCCCAATGCCGAAACCATAGCCCCTCATCGGCAGCGGCCCCGGCAGTTCGGTACCGATATTCCAGCGATCGCCGGCGAACATGAACTTGGCGCCGATGAACAGCGCAATCACCACGAAAGCGATCTTGAACACCGCTTCCGGCGCGAACGCCGCGATTGCCGAGCCGCAGGCCACGCCGAACACCGCAGGTATGGCCCACAAACGGATCACGCCCGGGACGATCAGCCCCTTGGCGCGATGCGTGCGATAGGAGCGGATCGCTGTCGGCACGATGATGGCGATCGAGGTGCCGATGCAAAGCTGCATGTGCACATCCTCGGGCACGCCAAGGATTTCGAAATACTTCATAGAGCACCGGCACGATGACGGCGCCGCCGCCGATACCAAACAGTCCGGCAAGCAGACCCGTGACCACGCCACCGATCACGATGGCGACGGCAAGCCAGAGAAGTTCGTGGAGACCGACGCCGAACAGCATCCCCACAGCTTACTCCCCCGTCCGGGGGCTGCGGCAAGCGCCGGTTACGACGCGATCAGGCTGCGATGTGCGCCAGTTCGGCCGCACTGTCCGCTGCAGTGTCGCGGACCAGCGCCAGCGCCGCGGTGAGTATTTCGACACCGGCCTGCGAGTTCCCGGCGGCGCCCGCAAGATGGCGGCGGAATGCGCGTGCGCCGGGCACAGCGCGGAACAGTCCGTGCAGGTGTCGTGTCACAGCGTGCAACTGCGTTCCCGCCGCAAGCTCGCGCGAGATGTAGGGCACGAGCGCGGCGGCCGCCTGGTGGGCGGAAGCGAACGGGACCTCGTCACCGAACACTTGTGGGTCGACGGCGAGCAGCCGCCACGGTTCCTGATAGGCGGCACGGCCCAGCATCACGCCGTCAACATGGGCGAGGTGAACGAGCGCATCCTCGATGCTGCCGATGCCGCCATTGATCACGACGGGCAGACGCGGATGCGCGGCCTTGAGCCGATAAACGCGGTCATAATCGAGCGGCGGAATTTCACGGTTCTCTTTCGGCGAAAGCCCTTTGAGCCAGGCTTTGCGGGCATGCACGATGAGCGCATCGGCCCCTGCCCGTTCGGCCAAACTGGCCAGCGCCTCCAGCGCCTCTTCCGGATCCTGGTCATCGACGCCGATGCGGCATTTGACCGTAACCGGAACCACGACCGCCGCCTTCATCGCCGCGACGCATTCGCCCACCAAAACAGGCTCGGCCATAAGGCAGGCGCCGAAGCGGCCATCCTGGACGCGGTCGGACGGACACCCGACATTCAGATTGATCTCGTCAAAGCCCAGATCGGCGCCGATGGCCGCACAGGTGGCGAGCGCGTGCGGATCGGAACCGCCAAGTTGCAGCGCCAGGGGGTGTTCGGCCGCGTCGTACCGCAGAAGCCGCGACCGATCGCCGTGCAACACCGCGCCGGTCGTCAGCATCTCTGTGTAAAGCCGCGCCCTTCGGGTCAACAGGCGATGGAAATAGCGGCAGTGGCGATCAGTCCACTCCATCATCGGAGCGACACTGAAGCGCCAAGGGCTCATCGTTATGGCGTCCATCACTGTAGAGCTCATCGTCTCAACTGCCGCCGCCGACATGTCGCCACGTCGGCTTTCATCGCCGCCGCGGTTTTGGGTGTGTGAGCACGTTGATACCTTTTCGTTGCGGATCGTTCCGTTTTTACGCAGGTGCGGCCTCAGTGCAAAGTCGAACCAGTGGGGTTGTTATAAATCCTCCATGAATAAATACAGTTTGTATAGATTGGCCACGCTTACGTATCCATCTTGTATAATTTATCGCGATTTAATGTATTGGACGCGTTGATTTATCCCACGGCCTCTAGGTTTGCCGAATTCCTCCTCGTTATTACTGAAAAACCCTGCTCGGAGCGCCTCGATAGTCGTTATCGCTGGGCTTGGCAGTCTTAACGGAGGAATAAAGATGAATAACCGCAGCTTCGGCCTCGTTGCGCTTGTCCTGGGCGTCGCGCTTGTTTCCGCGCCAGCGTTTGCGCGCGACGTCGGGCAGAACCCGCTGCAGGTCACGCTCGCCGCGCACCACCATCATCATTACGTGCATCATGTCGTCACGCAGCCGCAGATGCCGCCTCAGCCGCAGCCCTGCATCCACGCGCAGACTTCGTGCATGTAAGCTGACCCGATTCACAATGAACGCGACCGGCCGACTTGCCGGCAGCGTGCGCTGCCGGACGGGTTGGCCGGTTCATCGATGCGGCGCCAAGATCTCTTGATGGCCGTGCTACCGGCGCCGCCAAATTGCCACCTCTGACAGCGGATGTATCGGGACTTCAGTTGCCACCCGGCCGCGCAGAATGACGTGCACACCGGCGGCGCTCCACTACTCCAAATAGCAACCCACGGCCCGCATTGCGCCGGTAACTCGCGCAGTGCTCACCTGCGTTTGCCGTATAATTCGATCCCTTTTCGCGATGGCACACGACCGATAATGTCGAAGGACAAGCCGTGCGCATACGCAAAAAAGAATCCATTCGGGAGGGGGTACAGATGAAGCGAGGGATGTTGCTATGTGTGCTGGCCGCGGCCTTGGTCGCGTCCGGCGCCGCTCACAGCCAGCAAGCCGCCGGCGGCTATCCGCAGCGGCAGGTCCGCATTGTGGTGCCTTACCCGCCGGGCGGCCCGACCGACCTCGTTGGCCGGATCCTGGCGCAAAAACTCAGCGCGCGCCTTGGACAATCGTTCTTCGTCGAGAACGTCAACGGCGCCAGCGGTGCAGTCGGCGCCGGGCAGGTCGCCCACGCTGCGCCGGATGGATACAATCTGCTGATCGTGACCAACGACTTCGCGGTCGCCTCGGTGACAAACAGGAACCTGCCCTACGATCCTGTCAAAGACTTCTCGCCCGTCACCATGATCTCCTCGTCGCCTTCGGTGGTCGCGGTGAACCCTTCGGTGCCGGTGAAAAGCATGAAAGAGCTCGTGGCGCTCGTGAAAGCGGCGCCCCAAAAATACAACTATGCGGCCATGGGTATCGGCTACGGGCAGCTCAGCTCCGAGCGGCTGTTCAAGCTTGGCCTGAAACTCGACGCTCTGCCGCGTGTTCCCTTCAACGGCGCCGCACCGGCTATCAACGCCACGCTCGCCGGTGACACGCCGATTCTGATTATGGGACTGCCGCCGGTCGCACCCTACCTCAGCTCCGGCAAACTGCGGGCGCTGGCGGTTACCAGCGCGAAGCGCAGCCCGGCATATCCGGACATTCCGACGCTCGATGAAGCCGGATACCCGGGGATGGCGACGGAACTCGTGATCGGCATGGTGGCGCCAGCCAAGACGCCGGCGCCGGCCATCGCCTTGCTGCAGAAAGAAGTGGCAACGATCCTGACGCAGCCCGACGTCAAGGCGACACTCGCCAAGTTCAGCTTCCAGCCGGTCGGCAGCACGTCGGAGGAGTTCGCGAGTCAGATCAAAAACGATATTGTGACCTGGAAGAAGGTCATGAAGGACGCGAACATCCCGGTCAATTGAGGCAAGGACCCTTGCCTTGAACCCGGGGCCGCGTTGCGCACCGGGAATGAATGACAAGGAAAGAGCCGCCCTCGGATCGATCGCCGCATCCGCGGCGCTGACGGTGGCGAAGACAATCGTCGGCCTGCTGACCGGATCGCTTGCGATCCTGTCGGAGGCCGGCCATTCGCTGCTTGATTTGGCCGCGACGGTGCTGACCTATTTCGCCGTACGCATCTCCGGCAAACCCGCCGACGCCGAGCACCAGTATGGTCACGGCAAGATGGAGAGCGTCACTGCGCTGGCCGAGACCGCGCTCCTGTTCCTGCTTTCCGGCGTGGTGATCTGGGAGGCGGTGCAGCGGCTTGCCGGCGCGGCGGCTCATCCGGTCAAGGCGACGGCCGCGGCCTTCGCCATCATTGTCGGCTCGATCGTTGTTGATTTTTTCCGCGCACGCACGCTGCACCGCGTTGCGCAGCAAACCTTAAGCGAGGCGCTTGACGCCGACGCCCTGCATTTTTCCTCCGACATGTGGTCATCGATTGCGGTTCTGATCGGGCTCGGCGGGGTCGCGCTCGGCTACGCGTTGTCCGATGCCATTGCGGCGCTGGTGGTGGCGGTCTTCATCTGCGTCGCCGGCTGGCGGCTCGGGCGGCGCACCATCAATACTCTGACCGATACCGCGCCGGCCGGCGTCAGCGAGCGCGTCGCCGCAATCGCGCGGAAAATGCCCGGCGTGGTCGCCGTCGAGCGCGTACGCGTGCGGCCGGCGGGCGCGGTGCTGTTTGTCGATCTCGGCGTCGGCGTCAGCCGCACGCTGCCGCTCGACCGGGTTTCCGCCATCAAGGACTGGCTCATTGGCGCGATCCGCGCCGCGCTGCCGCGGGCCGAACTGACGATCACCACCGAACCGCGCGCGCTCGATGATGAAACAGTGCGCGAGCGGGTCATGATGATCGCGCGCAATCGCGGCCTCGCCATTCATCACGTCGCCGTGCAAACAATTGCCGGCCGGCTGTCGGTGTCGGTCGATCTTGAGGTCGAGGGTACGATGCCGCTCGGCGCAGCGCACGATGTCGCAACCGCCCTCGAAGAGGCCATGCGCGACGAACTCGGGCCCGATGTCGAGGTCGAGACCCATATCGAACCGTTGCCTGCCGACGTGCTCGCCGGCCACGACGCACCGACCGAACGTATCGCCGAAGTCCGCGCCGTATTGAACGCGCAAGCCGCCAGCATTGCCGGCCTGCACGAGATCCATGATGTGCGCGTGCGCGAAACCGCGGACGGCGAACTCGTCAATTTTCACTGCCAGGTCGACCCGGCACTCTCGGTACGCGCGGTGCACGAGCTCGTCGACGCGGTCGAAGGCGGCCTGCGCCGGCATTTTCCCGCCATCGCCCGCGTCATCGGCCACGCCGAGCCGAGGCGGTAGGGTTCAGGGAACAAGCACCGCCGCGCCTTCGAAGCGCCCGGCGCGCAGGTCGGCCAGCGCCTCGTTCGCCTGCACCAACGGATAACGCGTCACCTGCATCCTGATGCCGGCTTGCGGCGCGACGGACAGAAACTCGTGCGCGTCGGCGCGGGTCAGATTGGCGACGGAAATAAGCTGCCGCTCTTCCCACAGGATTGCGTAGGGAAAACTCGGAATGTCCGACATATGAATGTCGCCGCAGACGACGCGGCCGCCTTTTTTCACTGCCCGCAACGCGGCCGGAACGAGCGCCCCAACCGGCGCGAAGATAATCGCCGCGTCGAGCGGCTCGGGCGGCATTTCGCTCGAGCCGCCAGCCCAGGCTGCGCCGAGCGCGCGGGCAAAATTCTGCGAGGTCTCATCGCCGTCGCGGGTGAACGCGAAAATCCGGCGGCCCTGCCAGGCAGCGACCTGCGCCAGGATGTGCGCCGCGGCGCCGAAGCCATAAAGTCCGAGCGCCTGCCCCTCGCCGGCCATGCGATAGCTGCGCCAGCCGATCAGCCCGGCGCAGAGTAGTGGCGCCGCTTCGGCGGCGTCGACTTTCTCATCGAGCGGAAAGCAGAAGCGCGCATCGGCAATCGTGTGCGTGGCATAGCCGCCGTCGCGGGTGTAGCCGGTGAATAACGGCCGGTCGCAGAGGTTTTCGCGCTCGGACCGGCAGTACGGACACACCCCGCACGTCGCGCCGAGCCAAGGCACACCGACCCGCTCGCCGAGCGTGAAGCCGCTAACGCCCTGCCCCAACACCGCGACGCGGCCGACGATCTCGTGACCCGGGACGATCGGCAATTTCGGCTGCGGCAGTTCGCCATCCACGACATGCAGGTCGGTGCGGCATACCCCGCAGGCTTCAATCTCGACCAGGACTTCTCCGGGCGCCGGTTGCACGATTTCCCGCTCGCGCATGACAAGCGGCGATCCCGGCCGGTCGAGCACCATGGCGCGCATCATCGGCATGACTGAATTGTAGCGCGCGTCGGGCGGCAGTGAAACCCGGGAAACTGTCCTCACGCTTCGTGACCGGGCCCCGGATTGCACGGGATGCAATCCGGGCTACAACAGCATCATGCGCACCGAAGAACCCCACGCCGTCCGCCTCCAGGATTATCGCCCGCCCGACTGGCTGATCGAGACCGTCGATCTCGATGTATCGCTCCACCCCAGCGCCGCGCGCGTGCGGGCCAGGTTGAAGCTGAAGCCCAGCGCGGCGGGCCCGCCGGCGCCGCTGGTGCTTGACGGCGACGAACTGCGGCTCACGTCGCTTGCCCTCGACGGCAAGCCGCTGCCGGCGGAGAACTATGTCGCCACGGCGGACCGGCTCACCATCGCCCAGCCGCCGAACCGGCCGTTCGAGCTCGAGATCGAGACCATGATCGATCCGGTCGGCAACACCCAGCTCATGGGGCTCTACCGCGCCGGCGACACCTACTGCACGCAGTGCGAGGCCGAAGGCTTCCGCCGCATCACTTATTTCCTCGACCGGCCCGACGTGATGGCAGTCTACACGACGCGCATCGAGGCCGATAAAGCCGAAGCCCCGGTGCTGCTTGCCAACGGCAACCTCGTGTCGAAAGGCGACATCGCGGGCACCGGCCGGCATTTCGCGGTCTGGCACGATCCGTTCAAGAAGCCGAGTTATCTGTTCGCGCTGGTTGGCGGCAAGCTCGCCTGCGTCGCCGACAGCTTCACCACCATGTCCGGCCGCAAGGTGGCGCTCGCCATCTATGTCGAACCCGGCAAGGAGGATCGCTGCGACTACGCCATGGACAGCCTCAAGCGTGCGATGCGCTGGGACGAACAGGCATTCGGCCGCGAATACGATCTCGATATTTTCATGATCGTCGCCGTCTCCGCCTTCAACATGGGCGCGATGGAGAACAAGGGGCTCAACGTCTTCAACGACAAATACGTGCTGGCGTCGCCCGCGACCGCGACCGACACCGATTTCGCCGGCATCGAGGCGGTGATCGCGCACGAATATTTCCATAACTGGACCGGCGACCGCATCACCTGCCGGGACTGGTTCCAGCTTTGCTTGAAGGAAGGGCTGACGGTTTTCCGCGACCAGGAATTCACATCGGACCAGCGATCGCGCCCGGTCGAGCGCATCGGCGACGTGCGCTCGCTGCGCTCGCATCAGTTCGTCGAGGACGCCGGCCCCCTCGCCCATCCGGTGCGGCCTGAGCTCTACCACGAGATCAATAACTTCTACACGTCGACCGTCTACGACAAAGGCGCCGAAGTGGTACGCATGATCAAGACGCTGCTCGGCGCCGACGTATTCCGCAAGGGCATGGACCTTTACTTCACGCGCCACGACGGCGAAGCCGCCACCGTCGAGCAATTCGTGCAGTGCTTTGCCGATGTGAGCGGGCGCGATTTTTCGCAATTCATGCGTTGGTATTCGCAGGCCGGCACGCCCGACGTCGTGGTCACGCCGCACTACGATCCGCGTGCCAAGACCTACCGGCTCGATATCGCCCAGGCCGTTCCACCAACGCCAGGCCAGCCGCACAAGGACCCGATGGTCATTCCGCTGTCGGTCGGCCTGGTCGGCAAAAACGGGACCGATCTGCCGCTGGCGCTCGACGGCCGGCCGCAGGATAGCGGCGTGATCGAGTTGACGCGGCCCAGCCAGACATTTGTGTTTACCGGCGTCGGCGAACGGCCGATCCCGTCGCTTAATCGCGGCTTTTCCGCGCCGGTCAAATTGTCACTGCCGATGGAGCCGGACGATCTGCGCTTTCTCGCGGCTCACGACCGCGACCCGTTCAATCGCTGGCAGGCGCTGCAAACGCTGGCGATGTCGCTGCTCACCGCCAACGTAGCGGCGCTGCGCGCCGGGGCGCCGGCGCGCGAGGACGATGGCCTGATGGCCGCGCTCGACATGATCCTGGCCGACGACAAGCTCGAACCCGCCTTCATCGCCCTGACTCTGACGCCGCCGAGCGAAGCGGACATTGCGCGCGAAATCGGCCGCGACGTCGATCCGGATGCGGTATTCGCCGCTCGGCAGAAGCTTCGCGCCCTCATCGGCGAACGGCATGGCCCGGCGCTCGCCGCGGCCTACGCGCGGATGACCGCAACCGGGCCATACCGGCCCGATGCGCAAAGCGTGGGACGCCGCGCCTTCAAGAACACCTGCCTCGACTTTTTGGCCGTCACGGGACGCGACGATGCCATCGCGCGCGCCGATGCCCAATACCGCAACGCGGACAACATGACGGACCGCATGGCCGCGCTCGACACGTTGTCGCGGCACGACCGACCGGAACGCGGCGCCGCGCTCGACGATTTCTATAGCCGTTATGCCGACGATCCCCTGATCATCGACAAGTGGCTGGCGCTGCAGGCCGCGATCCCCGAACGCGGCACGCTCGATCGCGTGCGCGTGCTGACCACCCACCGGGCGTTCTCGATGGCCAACCCGAATCGCGTGCGCGCCTTGATCGGTGCGTTCGCGCAAGCGAACCACACCCAGTTCAACCGCGCCGACGGCGCCGGCTACGATTTCGTGGCCGATATCCTGATCGCGCTTGACGCGAAGAACCCGCAGGTGGCCGCGCGGCTGATGGGGGCGTTCCGCTCCTGGCGAGCCCTTGAACCGCAACGGCGCGGTCGCGCCGAAGCAACCTTGCGGCGCGTGGCCGCCAAAGGCTCTCTGTCGCGCGACGTCAGCGACATCGTGGCGCGAACGCTGGCCGAAAACTGAATGAAAAACTGAGCGAACGGCGGCTGTTGTCTGATCCTAAAACGAAGCTCTGCATGTTTCTTAAAAAAATGTGACTTAGACTTCTCGACAAATCAGCGCGCATGGATTCTTATCAGCACGATTCGGAAGAGATGCGGCACATTCTTCCGAGAGTGGGTAAGGGGATCGTCCGAAGCGGAGGCAGGCGATGGCGCGCGCCGATGTGGCGAGTGCGTCTCTACGTTCGGATTCAATCAAGGCGCTGGCACAATCGATTGCCAACCCCGCCTACCGCCGCCTTTTGAGCGCCGAGCCGCTGCTGCGGCGCGCCGTTCCGGTTCTCATCGTCGCCTTCATGCTCACCATCTGTGTGGGCGCGGCTGTGCAGGTGCTCGATCAGCGCCGACAAGTCATCTCCGGATCAACTCGCGACATCGAGGCTCTCGCCGACCAATTGGCGGGTGAGCTCGACCATGCGGCCGGCGCCGGAAGGCCGGCGCTCGCCCGCAGCTCGAGTTTACTGCCGCACACACTGCCGGAATGGGCGAACGGCGCCGGCCGCCGCGCCCTGATTGCAGACGCCGATGGAATGATCATCGCCAGCATTCCCGAGGAGCCCTCGCTCAAGGGCCGCTCAATGCTTGACGTGCTGGGAGAATGGCAGCCGATCACAACGCTCGGCGCCGATGCGCACACCATCCCGATCACGCTGCCCGACGGCGCCACCGCGCTCGCCACGGTGCGGGCGCTGCGCACTCCGCTCGGCACGCTTGCCGTCCTGCAGCGGCTCGACGATGCACTGGCGGACTGGCGCTCAACCATGGCGCTCACCGTGACCCTGTCGGCTACGACGGGCTTTGTCGTGCTCATTCTGGGCTTCGCTTTTCACTGGCAGGCCACGAGAGCGCGCGAGGCCGATCTGATCCACGACACCGTGCGCGGCCGCATCGACACCGCACTCAATCGCGGCCGCTGTGGGCTGTGGGACTGGGATTTGGCGCGCGGCCGGGTGTTCTGGTCACACTCGATGTTCGACATTCTCGGCCTGCCACAGAAGGACGACCTGCTCACCTTTGGCGAGATCAATGCGCTCGTGCATGCCGACGACATCAATCTTTACGACCTGGCGACGCAGCTTGCGGATGCGCGCGTGCAATCGTTTGACCACGCTTTCCGCATGCGCCACGCCGATGGCCGCTGGCTGTGGCTGCGGGCGCGCTGCGAACTCGCGCGCCAGGACAGCGAAGGCGGCCTGCACCTGATCGGCATTGCCGTCGACGTCACCGAGCAAAAAAGCCTGGTCGAGAAGACCGTCGAAGCTGACCTTCGGCTGCGCGACGCTATCGAGACCATTCCGGAAGCGTTCGTGCTGTGGGACGCCGGCAATCGCCTGGTGCTGTGCAATTCCAACTTCCAGGCGCTGCATCATCTTGCCGACGAGACCGTCCTTGCGGGCACGCCGTACGAAACCATCGTCGCCGCGGGGACCAAGCCCATCATCCGCACCACCGTGGTCAACGACGACAGCGCGCCACCGCAGCCCCCGGGCGCGCGGACCTTCGAAGCCCAGCTCGACGACGGCCGCTGGATGCATATCAGCGAGCGGCGCACCAAGGATGGCGGCTACGTTTCGGTTGGCACCGACATCACCCAGATCAAGCTGCACGAGCAGAAACTGATCGAGGGCGAGCAACGCCGCATCGCTACCATCGACGATCTGCGCAACTCGCAGCAGGCCCTGGAACTCCAGGCCGACCAGCTCGCCGATCTTGCCGAGAAATACGCCGAGGAAAAAACCCGCGCCGAGGAGGCAAATCAGGCCAAATCGAAATTCCTGGCCAACATGAGCCACGAACTTCGCACGCCACTGAACGCCATCATCGGCTTCTCCGAAGTCATGGAAGCGGCGATGTTCGGTCCGCTCGGCGCAGACAAATACCGCGAGTATTCGCGCGATATTCGCGAAAGCGGCCAGTATCTGCTCGACGTCATCAACGACATTCTCGACATGTCGAAGATCGAAGCGGGAGGTATCCACCTCACCGCCGAGGATGTCGAGCTTGAGCCGATTCTCGCCGACAGTCTGCGGGTGGTCTCCGGCCGCGCCGGCGACAAGCACCTGGCGCTCACATCTCAGATCACGCCCGGCATCCGGCTCAAGGCCGATCGCCGCGCGCTCAAACAGATCACGCTCAACCTGCTGTCCAACGCCGTCAAATTCACGCCGGACGGCGGCGCCGTAACGTTACAGGGCCGCGTGCGCGGCGGCAGGGTGACGATCGCCATCAGGGACAGCGGCATCGGCATTCCGAAATATGCGCTGCCCAAGCTCGGACGTCCGTTTGAACAGGTGGAAAGCCAACTGACCAAGCGGCACCAGGGCTCGGGGCTGGGTCTCGCCATCGCCAAGTCGCTGATCGAGATGCACGGCGGCCGTATGCGGATTCGCTCGACGCTCGGCCGCGGCACGATGGTGACGGTGCGGTTACCTCTCGAAGCGCGACAGCCGGCACACACGCCAGATCGAGCGGCGGCCTGACGCCATAGCCCCGCCCTCAGGGCGCTCTACCCACAATGCGCACGAAGCATTCGCGCACCTGGCGCTGCGTTTCCGCGACGTAGGCCTGCAGCGCCGGGAAATCCGGCAGATCGGCGGCGCGCGCGAGGAGGCTCAGGACGCCGGCGCTGGACGAGGCCGGGTCGAACTTCCCTGGCAGGCAGAGCCGAAGTATTTGGGTCAAATCGTGGAACAGCGCCACCGCGGGCCGCAACACCGCGGCGTCCTCGGGCCTTAGAACGCCGTGTCGCTCGGCCTTCTCCAGCGTGCGCGCTGTTGAGGGATCGAGAATCTCCGGGGTCTGACTGGCATGCACGAGCTCAAGGTATTGCGCAACGAACTCGATATCGATCAGCGCGCCGCTGGCGTATTTCAGTTCCCATGGGTCGGCATCGCCTTTCTCTGTGGCGATGGCGCCGCGCATATCGGCGACATCGGCCGCGATCACGGCAGAATCTCGGCTGCGGCAAAGCACATCGCGAATAATACTCTCGACGCGCGCGGCGAACACCGGCTGTCCGCAGATGACCCTCGCGCGTGTCAGCGCCATGTGCTCCCACGTCCAGGCCTCTCGCTCCTGATAGCTCAGGAAACCGTCAATCTGGGTCGCCAGCGGACCTGACCGGCCCGACGGCCGCAGCCGCATATCGACGGGATAAAGTACGCCGTAGTTGGTCTGCACAGTGAGCGCGCTGATCAATCGCTGCGTCAGGCGCGCGAAATATTGCGCGCCGTAGAGCGGCCGCGGACCGTCCGATTGGGGATGTTCCTGATCAAAATCGTAGATCACGATAAGATCGAGGTCGGAGCTCGCCGTCATTTCGCGGGAGCCGAGACGGCCGAGCGCCACGATCGCGGTCTGCGCGCCGGGAATCCGGCCGTGCGCCGCGGCGAAATCCTCCTGCACTCTGGCAAACAGCGCGCGGACTAGAACTTCAGCGAGACCAGCGTAGACCTCACCCGCCTGTTCAGCGGAAATCGAGCCTGACAAGATACGGGCCCCGATCAGGAACGCCCGCTCCTGGCCGAACATGCGGATGGCGTCGAGAAACTCTTCGTAGCGGGGCGCCCCGCCCAGTGTCCGCGCAAGCTCGTCCGCCAGCCGGTTTTCGTCCGGCAGCGCGCCAAAGAAGCTCGGGTCGATAAGCGGGTCGATGAGCTGCGGATTATGGGCCAGCGTGTCGGCAAGACGCGGCGCAACGCCGAGAATCAGGGCAACGAATTCGATGATCTCTGGGTTCTGTCGCAACAGCGACAGGAATTGTCCGCCGGCGCGCAAGCCGCTCAAAAAGCGATCGAGTGCGGCAAAGGTCGTATCCGGATTTTCGGCGCGCGCGATCTGGTCGACGATGAGTGGCACAAGCTCGCTCAGATTCGATCGCGCCTGCTCGCCGCGCAATGCCGGATAGAGCGGTTCGCCCCAGCGGCGCACAGCGTCGACCACCTGTTGCGGCTGCCGGAAGCCGAGTTCTACGAGCCGATCGAGTGTCTCGCCTTCACGTTCGGTGGAAAATGACAGGTTCTGCTGGCTGGCGAGAAAGGCGGGCTCGCGTTCAAACAGGCGCACGTAATGGCGCTCGACCGTGCGCAAATGCGCCAACAGGTCCTCGGCAAACTCGTCGCGTCCGGCGAAACCAAGAAAGCGCGCGAATGCGGCAAGCGCCTCGGTATCTGACGGCAGCGTATGGGTCTGCTCGTCAGCCAGCATCTGCAGCCGGTGCTCGACGCGGCGCAAAAATTCGTATGCGGAGATCAATGCGTCGCACGCTGCCGCATCGATCCAACCGCCCGCGGCAAGCGCTTTTAAGGTCTCAACGGTACCCCGGCCACGTAATTCATCGTGGCGACCGCCGGCAATCAGCTGCTGGGTCTGGGCAAAGAATTCGATCTCACGAATGCCGCCGCGGCCAAGCTTGATATTATGGCCTTCGACCGCGATTTCACCGTGCCCCCGATAAGCATGGATCTGCCGTTTCATTTCATGCACGTCGGCGACGGTCGCGAAATCGAGATACTTTCGCCAGACAAACGGCGACAGATCGTGCAGCAGCCGTTCGCCGGACGCGATGTCGCCAGCGCAGGCGCGCGCCTTGATCAGCGCGGCGCGCTCCCAGTTCTGTCCGCGGCTTTCGTAATAATCCAGCGCTGCCGGCGTCGATATCGCGATCTGGGTCGACGCTGGATCGGGCCGCAGACGCAGATCGACGCGAAAGACGTAACCATCCGCGGTGCGCTCCTGGATCAGCTTAACCAACTCGCGCGTCAGGCGGACGTAGAACGGCGCCGGTTCAGTTTCCGGCACGAGCGCCGTGGCGTGCGGATCGAAGAACACCATCAGATCGATGTCGCTTGAATAGTTGAGCTCAAATGCCCCCATTTTGCCCATGGCGAGCACGATGTAGCCCGACCCGACTTCGGGATGCCTCGGGTCGGCAGGCTTGAGCCTGCCCCTCCCCGCGGCGTCGCGGAGCAGATAACGGACTGCCGTTTCGAGCGTTGCATCAGCAAGATCGGTGAGCGCACGCGTCACGCGTTCGACCGGCCACATCCCACCGATGTCGGCAAGCGCAATCAACAGCGCTGCCTCGGACTTGGCCAGGCGCAATGTGCGCGTGAGTGCGGCGGCGGTACGCGCGCTGGCGCCCCCGCGGCGCGTCTTCGCCAACAGAGCTGTCATCTGTTTATCGGGATCGTGCCGCAGCAGACGCAGCAAGCGTCCGGCGTCGCCGCAGACCAAATCCCAGAGATACGGCGCGGTTTCCGCGATGCCGCACAGGACCCGCGACAGCGCCGGATTTTCCTCGACAAGAGCGCCGAGGGTCGTTCCGGCCGCGCCGGCCGCAATACTGACGAGCCATGCCGACACGCGCACCGACTGGTCTGGCGCCACGTGCGGCAGTCCAATGCCACGGCCTGGAAAACGGTCGGCATTGAGCCGTCCGATCAGCGCCGCTTTATCGACGCTGAGTTTCGGCGGTTTTCGGCGCGCGTTTCCGGACGCCGGCCGCTTCATGCCGACACCGCCGGTCCCGCGCGCGGCAACGTGATAATGCTGCGCAATCCCGGCTCATTGTCCTCCAGCTTCAGCTCACCGCCATGCAGACGGGCCACCGCCGAAGCGAGACTGAGGCCGAGTCCGGAACCAGGTTCAGATCGGCTCTTCTCAAGCCGCACGAAGCGCTCGACGACACGTCCCCGATCGGCTTGCGGAATGCCGGGGCCGTGATCCTCCACAGTCAGAATGATGCGTTCGCCTTCGTTGGCCGCCTTGACCCGAATCTCCGCCGGTTTGCCGTTGAGCTTGCCATCCGCGGCCGCATACTTGATGGCGTTGTCAATCAGATTAGCGAGCGCCTGGCTGACCAGTTCGCGATTGCCACGCACCGGCGCCGCCGCCGCCGCATCAACCTTGAGTTCCAGTCCCTTCTCTTCGGCCAATGGCTCGTACAGCTCACCGACATCGCGGGCGATCTCGGCGGCATCAAAATCGCTCATATTGTCACGCGAGTGGCCCGATTCCGCGCGCGCGATCATCAAGAGCGCGTCGAACGTGCGAATGAGATCGTCGGATTCTTCGATCGTGGATTCCAGCGCCGCTCTGTATTCGGCCTCGCTGTTCGAGCTGCGCAGTGCCTCCTCGCAACGATTGCGCAGCCGGGTGAGCGGTGTTTTCAGATCGTGCGCGATGTTGTCGGACACCTCCGAGAGGCCGCGCATCAACGCAACGATGCGGTCGAGCATCGCATTGACGTTGTCGGCCAGCCGGTCGATCTCGTCGCCGGTTCCGGCGACCGGAAGTCTACCGGCAAAATCCCCGGCCATGATGGTTTGCGCGGTGCCCGTCATGGCGTCGATACGGCTCAGCACGCGGCGGCTGACAAAGAAGCCGCCGGCCAGCCCAAGAACCACCACCAGTGCGAACGACCAACGGCCGGCATTCGAAATAATGGCATAGAGCCGCTCGCGTTCTTCGAGGTCGCGCCCGACGAGGAGATGAAAGCCGCCGAGCTGCACCACGTCGACCAGGGCGCTGCGGTCGGCGCCTTCGGGCGAATCGAGGCGGCGATACGATGTCTCAAGCCACCCCGGACGGCCGAGCACCCCTGGCTGCAACGCCCCCACATTTCCCGCCAGCCCCTCGCCGTTCGGCGTCGTCACAAGATAGAGGCTCGATCCCGGGCGCCGCGAGCGCAGCTCAACGGCGATCACCAGACGCCGCAGCCCGCCCTCATTGTAGAGCTCGGTGAGCGCCCTGATTTCGCCCTCGACAGTGGCGGTGATCTGCTCGGTGATGAGACGGCGGGTGTTGAGCGCGAAATAGCCGAGCAGCGTTGCCGCGAACAGGATGAAGACAAACAGATAGACCAGCGTCAGCTTGAACGCCGTCGTCCGTAGCAATTTGCCGAGCGCGCTCACCGATACGCCTTTCTCACGCCTGTGCGCTCAATTCGCCGTCGGAGAAATCGTCTTCGCGGAATTCGAGCGACGACCGCTGGCCGTCCTGTCGGCCCGCTTCGGCGCGCCGCAGCTCGACGCGGCGGATTTTGCCGGAGATGGTCTTGGGCAGGTCGGCGAATTCAACCCGTCGCACGCGCTTGAACGGCGCCAGCGCGGCGCGGCAGTGCCGAAAAATCGACAACGCCGTTGCACGGTCCGGCGCGTGACCGGCGGCAAGCACCAGGAATGCCTTTGGCACGGCGAGCCGAATCGGATCGGGCGACGGCACGACCGCCGCCTCAGCCACGGCCGGATGCTCGATCAACACGCTTTCCAGTTCAAACGGACTGATGCGATAGTCGGACGATTTGAAGACGTCGTCCGCCCGGCCCACATAGGTCAGGTAGCCGTCATCATCGACCATGGCGACGTCGCCGGTGCGGTACTCCGCTTTATCGATAGGCGTGACATCGCCGCCGTCGGATTGATAGCCCTGCATCAATCCGACTGGCCGCGGCTCGAGCCGGAGGCAAATCTCCCCTTCTTTTCGCGTCGCGCCATCCGCATCAAGCAGCGCCACGCGATATCCCGGCAGCGGCCGCCCCATGGAACCGGGTTTGACTATCTGTCCTGGCGTGTTGCCGACCAGCGCGGCCGTTTCGGTCTGGCCGTAGCCGTCGCGGATGGTTAGCCCCCAGGCTTTCTGCACCTGCTCGATGACCTCGGGATTGAGCGGCTCGCCAGCGCCGACCAATTCCTTGATCGACATTTTCCAGGCGGCAAGGTCCTCCTGGATCAACATCCGCCAAACGGTCGGTGGCGCGCAGAATGTGGTGACGCGGCAGCGCGCGATGGTGTCGAGCAGGCTGCGCGCGTTGAAGCGGCGCTGGTTGATGATGAAGATCGTCGCTTCCGCGGTCCACGGCGAGAAGAAGCAGCTCCACGCGTGCTTGGCCCAGCCCGGCGAGGAAATGTTCAGATGCACATCGCCGGGACGCAAGCCTATCCAATACATCGTCGAGAGGTGTCCGACCGGATAACTCTGGTGGCTATGCAGGACGAGCTTCGGCGTCGCGGTTGTCCCGGAGGTGAAATAAAGCAGCATCGGATCGCCGGCGTGCGTTTCGCCGTCCGGCGTAAATGCCGCCGGCGCTGCGTAACAGTCCTCATATGCGATCCAGCCCGGCGGCGGCGCACCAACAGCGATGCGCGTGTAATCACCCGGAAGGTCGGCAAACTTCGCGCCGGCTTCGGCGCCGGCGATGACGTGCTTGACGCGCCCTCGGGCGAAGCGGTCGGCGAGATCGTTGCGCGTCAACAGCGTGGTCGCCGGGACAATGACCGCGCCAAGTTTCATCGCCGCCAGCATGGCTTCCCACAGCGGCACGACATTGCCGAGCATCAGGAGTATGCGGTCGCCACGCTTTACACCGCGCTGGCGCAGCGCGTTGGCGACGCGATTGGAACGCTCACTCAGTTCAGCGAATGACAGTTTGGTCTCGCCCGAGTCTTCATCGACCAGCCACAATGCCGGCCGGGTGTTGCCGCGCGCCATCCCGTCGAAATAGTCGAGCGCCCAGTTGAAGCGGTCGAGCCCCGGCCATTGAAATTCGGCATAGGCTTTGGCGTAATCTTCGCGATGGCGCAGCAAAAAATCACGAGCCGCGACAAACGGCGCCGCGTTGCCTGACGTCATGGCTGTCTCCAGTCCTGCCCGGCCGCCGGGGCCAGCAAAGGCATTTTATCCTCAAATCTGAAAAACCTAAATGCGCCGTTCAATCAGCGCGCGCCGTCGCGGATCATGTAGCCCGCGCCGCGTACCGTATGCAAAAGCGGCGGCGTAAAACCCTTGTCGATCTTGGAGCGCAGCCGCGATATGTGCACGTCGATGACATTGGTCTGGGGGTCGAAATGATAATCCCAGACGTTCTCCAACAGCATCGTGCGGGTCACGACCTGACCGGCGTGCCGCATCAGGTACTCGAGCAGGCGGAATTCGCGCGGCTGCAGCTGCAGCTCCTGTCCGGCGCGGTTCACTTCGTGCGACAGGCGGTTGAGCTCAAGATCGGCGACACGGTATACCGTCTCCTCACCGCGGCTGCCGCGCCGCCGTGCCAGCGCCTCGACCCGCGCCAGCAGTTCGGAGAACGCGTAGGGCTTGGCCAGATAATCGTCGCCGCCACTGCGCAGACCCTTGACCCGATCGTCAACCTGGCCGAGCGCCGAAAGGATGAGCACAGGCGTCTCGATGGCGCTTTCGCGCAGCGCCGAGATGACGGAGAGGCCATCACGCTTGGGCAGCATACGGTCGACGATCAGGACATCGTATTGGCCGTCGAGCGCGAGTGTCTGCCCCTCCTCGCCATCGGCGGCGTGATCGGCGACGTGGCCGACTTCGCGAAATGCCTTGACCAGATAATCGGTCGCGTCGCGATCGTCCTCGATGATCAGAAGGCGCATGGTCCGGTGCCGCGTTCAAAGCAGACAAATTAACCGACGCGAGCCGCGCGGCAAACAGGTCAGGCGCGGCTCTTCCGTCTCATCATATCGTCCCGGGAAGCATTTTCGACAATATCGCTCGCCAATATACGCGGCCAAAATCGCGCGAGGACCGGGAGAAAACGATGAGGGGGCGGCGAACCGTTGGCCGCCACCCCCTCTACCGACTCTACCCCGGCGGGGGCGACGGATACCGGGAGGCAGAGTTGGTATTTAGCGGGGACGGACCTTGCGGTCCGTCCCCCAGGAACGCCCGCCAGCGGGGGCGACAAATGCCAGCGGATCGCTCCATTCCTCAGGCGCTGCCGAGCGGCAGAGCCACAAATTTTGTGTCCGCGCCCGACTTCACCCGGAACAGCACGGTGTGTTTTCCGTCCTTACGCGCGTCGGAAAGTGTCTTGTTGAACTCGTCCGGTGTTGCGACCGGCTTGCCGCCGACATCGAGAATCACGTCGCCGACCTGCAGACCGTGATCGGCCGCGACGCCACCCTGCGAAATCGAGGTCACCACAACGCCCTTGCCGGTTGCCCCGGAAACCGAGTCCGCCGGCGCGAGCTTAAAGCCCAGCTTCGGCACGTCAATGTCGGCGCTCTTGCTCGGTTTTGCCGGCTCGTTCTTGGCCTCTTTCTGATTGGGCAAAGTGCCAAGCGTCAGGGTAACGGTCTTTTGCTGACCGTCACGGATCAGATCGAGCGTAATGCTGGTGCCCGGCGACATGGTCCCAATCCGCCGCGCGAGCTGGCGCGCGTCGCGAATCGGCGCTCCGTTGACTGAGGTGATGACGTCGCCGCTCTTGATCCCGGCCTTGACGGCCGGGCTGTCAGCCTGCGGCTCGGCGACCAGCGCGCCGGCAGCCTTCTTCAGGCCCATGCTGTCGGCGATGTCCGGCGTCACTGGCTGGATTTGCACGCCAATCCAGCCGCGGGTGACGACGCCTTTGTCGCGCAACTGCCCAACAACGCTCTTGACGGTGCTCGCCGGGATAGCGAACGCGATGCCGACGGAGCCGCCGGAAGGCGAGTAGATCGCGGTGTTGACGCCGATCACGTTGCCATCGACGTCGAAGGTCGGACCGCCGGAGTTGCCTTTGTTCACCGGCGCATCGATCTGGATGAAATCGTCATAGGGGCCGGCGCCAATATCGCGGCCGCGGGCCGAGACAATACCCGCGGTCACCGTGCCGCCGAGCCCGAACGGGTTCCCGACTGCCAGCACCCAATCGCCAACGCGCGGGGTTGAGTCGGCGAGCTTCACATAAGGAAAGCTTCCACCACTCTCGATCTTGATGAGCGCCAAGTCAGTGCGCGGATCGGTGCCGATCACCTTCGCGGTGTAGCTCTTGCCGTCGTCCGTGGTGACCTTCACGCTCTCGGCGTGCTCGACCACGTGATTATTGGTGACCGCATAGCCGTCTCCTGAGATGAAGAAGCCGGACCCCTGCCCGGTAATGACCTCAGGTCCGCTCGGCGCGTTCGGAGTACCGAAGCGCTTGAAGAATCGCTCGAACGGTGAGCCGGGCGGGAACGGAATTTGCTGCTCGTCGTCGGAACGCGACGCTGCCGGACGCTCCATCTTGACCCGCACCGAAATCACCGCCGGCTTCACTTTCTCGACGATGTCGGCGAAGCCAACCGGCTTCTGGGTTATCTGCTGCGCCTTCTCGCTCAGATTCTGCGCGTGCGCAGCCGTGCCAAATGAATTCCAGTTGGGCGCCACGACGATCGCCGCGGCACCAAGACCGGCGATTGTGGTCGCCAGTAATACAAGACGCCGCGCCGACAGACTGCGGCGGACTGGTCCGTTGCCGTTCATTAGGTGCGTTCCTTGATCTCTAGCGTGGGCGCACCGTCCACCAGTGCCGCCGCGACGTTTCGAACTCGAAGGCCACCATGAGCCAGCGCGCATTACCGCCTTCTGTCGGTGACATTAAAATTTTGTAATCTTCCGCCGAGGAACAATTCCCAAGCGCAATCAGGAGATTAACGACATGTCGGCGCGCGCTTGTGCCGCACATGACCGCCTGTGGAAAAACTCAGGGGGCGGGATCAGTGTGCAGGATTTCCGCCAGTCTCGCCTCCTCAGCCGCGCTGAGGTGAGTGGCGCTCTCGACCGCCGGCCGGCCAACGGCGCGTCGCCGCTCGACCACGACGATCATCAGTATGCCAAGGATAAGCAACGCCGGAGGCGCGCCCCACAAGGCGAGCGTATTCCACGATAGCGGCGGTTTGAGCAGGATGAATTCGCCATACCGCGAAACGAGGAAATTGATGATTTGCGCGTCGCTGTCCCCCGCCATGATGCGTTGGCGGACGAGAACGCGCAGATCGCGCGCCAGCGGCGCCTGCGACTCATCGATGGATTCGTTCTGGCAGACCATGCAGCGCAACTGCTTGGAGATGGCGCGCGCGCGCGCCTCCAAGGCGGGATTCGACAGCATCTCGTCCGGTTCGACAGCCCAGGCGTGCGACGAGACCATGAGGCCGACGAGCAGCAAGAGCGCGTGGAAGAGCTTCATCGTGTTCACTCAGCCGGCTGCAGCGCCGGCTTCGCCGATCTGGCCTTCGCCGGGCGCGGCGCGCCAATGCGCAGGCGGCGATCCGACAATGACAACGCCCCGCCGAAAAACATGAACAGCGCACCAAGCCAGATCAAGAGGACATACGGCTTGAAATAGAGCCGTACCGGCAGGCTGCCGTCCTTGTTCGGATCCCCAATCGACAAATAGAGCTGGCTCACGCCGCGCGACATCAGCGCCGCTTCGGTCGTCGCCATGCCGCGGTCCGGGAAGGTGCGGCGGCTCGGCTCCATAACGCCAATCAATTGAGAACCGCGGTGCACCGTGAAATGGCCGACGAGATCCTGATAGTTCGGGCCGTTGCGATTGAGAACGCCGTCGAACGTCAGACGGTATTGGGCGATGTCAATGCTGCCGCCCCGTTTGACTTCGGCAAGATGCTCGGCGCCCCAGGCGGTGACGCTGACGATGCCCAGCAGAGACACGCCAATGCCGAAATGCGCAAATGCGGTGCCCCAGGCCGAACGCGGCATCCCGATTGCCCGCGACAGCGACGCCCGGGGCGGCAGGCGAAGAACCATCGTGCGTTCGACGATGTCCGTCACAGCGCCTGCCATCACAAAGACGGCCACGCCGACGCCGAACGGCGCCAGCACCGGGCCGCCTCGCACGACGGCAAACGCCGCGGCCATGGCGACGGCGGCAAGCATCGCTGCCGCCAGCAGGCGCTGCGCCGCGCCAACGAGGTCACCGCGTTTCCAGCCCATCAGCGGCCCGAATGGCATCGCGATCATCAGCGGAATGAAGAGCGGCCCGAAAGTCGCGTTAAAGAAAGGCGGACCGACTGAAATCTTCTCCTTGGTCAGTGCATCCAGCGCCAGCGGATAGAGCGTGCCTATCAACACGGTGGCGCACGCGGTGACCAGGAACAGATTGTTGAAGACAAGCGCGCCTTCCCGCGAAATCGGCGCGAACAAGCCGCCTTGCTTGAGCAGTGGTGCGCGCCAGGCATAGATCGCCAGCGCCCCGCCGATGAAGACGATCAGGATGCCAAGGATGAAAATGCCTCGCGACGGATCCGTCGCAAACGCGTGCACTGATGTGAGCACGCCCGAGCGCACCAGAAACGTCCCCATCAGCGATAACGAGAACGCGAGAATGGCGAGCAGGACGGTCCAGACCTTGAGGGCCTCACGCTTTTCCATCACCACCGCGGAATGCAGCAGCGCGGTGCCGGCTAGCCACGGCATTAACGAAGCATTCTCGACCGGATCCCAGAACCAGAAACCGCCCCAGCCGAGTTCGTAATAGGACCAATACGATCCGCCGGCGATGCCAAGCGTCAAACACATCCAGGCGACGAGCACCCAAGGCCGTACCCACCGCGCCCAGGCGGCGTCGATCCGGCCCTCCAGCAAGGCGGCGATCGCGAAGGAAAACGTGATGGAGAAGCCGACATAGCCGAGGTAGAGCATCGGCGGGTGGAAGGCGAGACCGGGGTCCTGCAGAATTGGATTGAGGTCACGGCCCTCGAACGGCGCGTTGGGGATGCGCAGGAACGGGTTCGAGGTAGTGAGAATAAAGAGCTCAAAAGCGGCGGCGATCCAGGCCTGCACGCCCAGCGCGTTGGCCCTGAGCGCCGTCGGCAGGTTGCTACCGAACACCGCCACCAGCGCTCCAAAGAACACCAGAATGGAGACCCACAGCATCATGGAGCCTTCGTGGTTTCCCCAGACACTGGTGAGCCGGTAAATCAGCGGCATCGTGGTGTTCGAGTTCTCGTAGACATTGAGCACCGAGAAATCGGACGTGACGTAGCACTCGGCCAGCGCCAAGAAGGAGATCGCCACGAGCGCGAACTGGGCGAGCGCCGCCGGCACCGCCATGCTCATCAGCAGCGGATCGTTGCTGCGCGCGCCGACGATCGGCATCGTGCCCTGGATCAGGGCAACGCCGAGAGCCAGTATCAAGGCGTAATGACCAAGTTCTGGAATCACTTGCTGACTTCCGGGTTTGGCAACGAGGCGCGCTCTTCGTATTCGTCCTTCCAGTGCCCCGATTTCTTCAAGGCATCAACGACCTCCTTGGGCATGTAGGTCGCATCGTGCTTGGCGAGAATTGTATCGGCGGCGAAAGTACCGGACGGGTCGATCGTGCCTTCGGCCACCACCCCCTGCCCCTCGCGGAACAAGTCGGGCAACACGCCATCGTACTTGACTGGAATCTCGCTCTTGCCGTCGGTCACTTCAAAGCTGACATGCAGGCCGTCGGCCCGCACCAGACTACCGGTCTTGACCAGGCCGCCGAGCCGTATGCGCGTGCCTGGGCCGATGTGCTTTGCAAGCACATCCGTCGGCGAAGCGAAGAAAGCGATCGAGCCACGGAACGCATTGAGCATGAGGGCAACGGCGATCGCCAGCACGCCAAGTGCGCTGCCGATCAGAACCAGGCGTCGCTGCTTGCGGGTCATTCGCGGGGTGTCCGAAGTGTCATACGTTATCAGCCTTGGAGTCCGAGAACTCTTAGCCAGCTCGTCGATGCGCTTGACCTGCTCAGGATGTTGGCCAAGCGCGCGCCTGGCATCCGCGACAGCCCCATTGGCTTTCTGCTGATCGCCAAGCACCACATAAGCGCGAACGAGGCGAAGCCAGCCGTCGACATCGCTGCCGTCGGCGTGAAGGCGTTCGGCAAGCTTCGCCACCATGCCGCGCACCATCTGCTCGCGTTGCGCCGCCGGCATGTCTTCGGCGGCCGCCATCTGCTCCGCTGACGGCCCGGTTCCTGCCGCCGGAGCCGGCTGCCCGGTGACACGAGCCAGGGCCTGTCGCACGAAGCCAGCCCAGGGCGCGTTCGGCGGCGCATCCTTCAGCAACGCGCGCCATTTCTCCGCCGCCGCCTCGCGGTTGCCATCCTGCTCGTCGGCAAGGCCGAGGAAATAGCGGGCCTTCGAGTCCTTGGCATCGAGGGCGACCGCGCGGATGAAAAGCTTCTTGGCCTCATCCGTCACAACACCGTTCGCGGCCGCGGCGAGCGCCTCGCCGAGATCGGAGTCGCGCGTCGCGCTTTCACCGTTGAGCGCCAGCGATTTGCGCAGCGCCATCACCGCATCGTCGTATCGGCCGAGCCGCATATACACCGGCGCAATGACCTGCCAGCCGGCGCCGTCGTTGGGGTTCTTCGCGAGGTGCTCCTCGACCTTACCTATGAGGGCAGCGATCGACTGTTGGTTCGGCGGCACGTCGGTACGCCCGAACGCCGGCTGGCCAGGGACGTGCGGCGACCCGAGCGCCGCGTAGATCGCGACCGGGAGGAGCAAAAGGACGCCTAAAGCGGTGACCGCCGCAATACGCCGATGCCACAGCGGCTGGGGTGGCGGCGGTGCCGGCTGCGCATCCGCCGCGGCCAAAAGCCGGCGAGAGACCTCGATTCGCGCCGCTTCGGCTTCAGACTCCCCGATCAGCCCGGCACTCCGATCGCGGGCAATTTCGGCCAATTGATCCTGATAGACCAGGACGTCGCTGCTCGCTCCCTCCCGACCACGCGGCTTGCGCGTCAGGGGCCATAAGACGGCGATGAACGCCGCAGCACTCATCAATGCGAAGACAATCCAGAGCATCTGGGACTATGTCATCATCCGTTCGGGGCTCGCCAAGGTCCCTGGCGCCCGGAGGGCAGCAGCGGCTGCCCCAACCGCGGGTCGGCGACGCCGCGTGGTTACATCACGGCGCGAATACGGCCGCAATGGGAACGACAGCGCGGCAATTACGCACTGCAGCAACTCGTGGGGCGACGGCGCGCGGCGCGGCGACGGCCCGGCTCACGCCCTGGCCGCCCGGCGATCGGGAGGACCGCCCATCAGCGCTACATCGACGGCCTTGGCCAATAGCGCCGCATAGTCCGGGCCGAATACCGTCCGGCAAAAGCGCACTGCGGCGTCAAGCTGCGAATGACGGAACGGTCGCTCGGCTTCGTCGGCATGCCGCAGCGCATCGAGCAGTATTCTGGTGCCGGTTTCCAGGTATTGCGTGATCTCGGAATACGTACGCAGCGTCACTTCGCTCACCGCAAGTTCGCCCGCATAGTGCCGGCACACGGAGAGCAACTCGACCCGTGTCTCCACTTCCTGGACGTCGATGGCATCCACCAGCGAGCCGGAGACGATCTCTTTGGCGGGACGCGGGCGCAGCAAGCGGCGGACGCGCCCGGGCGTCGTCTCGATCTCACCCGTCAGCATATTCGCAACCGCGCTGCGGATCGAAGCCAGCCGCCGGCTCCACGGCGAATCGGCGGACAGGTCTATTTCCGTGCGCATACCGCGCGCCCCGTCATGGATGGTCTTGAGCAATGCAGCAACAGGCCGGCCGAGCTTGAGTTCCGACCGCAACTCGCTCACCGCAAATTCCATATCGCTGAGCACAATCTTGACTGCCACCGCATAGGGCGTCGCGGCAATCTTGGCGGTTTCATCCGTTTCGGCGGCGTAGGTTGCAAGGCGTAACACCTGCCATGGCGCGGCCAGACGATTTGAGGTGATGATCAAACCGTAAAGCAGGATGTCGGAACGTTGCGACGATGCGGATGTCGACGATTGCTCAGCCGCGATGGTGTCAAACAACGCCTTCACCTGATGCACATGCTCAATTTCGAACATGCGAAATTGATCAGGCAGCCGCCGCGCAGCATCGCCTAGCACGTCGCGGATGGCCAGTATACGTGCCAGCGTCGTCACATCTTCGACGGCCCGCGGCGTGCCAACCTGCACGGAAAAGCGCCGCCGTGCCTTTTCGTCCGACTCCAGCGCAGCGATCGCCGCGTTCATGTGCTGGATCGAACGATCATGCAGGGCGCGTGTCATTTGCTCGACTTTGACGCCATCACCTGCAAGCAAGGCGCGATTGATGTCGGCGCTGAAAGCGTTTGCCTCCGCAGGCATGAGGTCGCGGCATATCCACTGCCAGATTGGCTCCAGCGAAATGCGGGCAATCCGTCCCAGGCGCTTGTGATCCGCGGGACCGTCAGTCAGGAACGGCTCGAGAGGCATGAAAAACCGGCGCGCGGCATCGCCGATCCGCGGCACCGGCTGCGCCGCCGCACGGACCAGATGGCGCAGTTCCTGGAGTACCAGCTCGCTGCCCGAGATATCCTCGCCGCGCAATAGAGCGAGCTCGAGCTCCGCGACCAGCATCGCTCGTGCTTCTGGCGACAGGGATTGCAGGTATTCCCGCAGCCGTACGATGGATGACCCATCTATCGTCATCGACACACCGTTGGCCGAACGTACTGTCTGGCTTGTAGCGCCCCGCGACTTAAGAAGCCGTTACGTAAACCGTCGCTAATTCAACGAGGTAGGGTTGTTTTGGGACATCTTGACGGGTTCCATGGCCTGTCGCGGCCAAGCACGTCCAGAACAGCCGCGACGCCTACCCCAACGACAGGTGGCAAGAGCCCGATCAGCGGTGATGGTGCGCGGCCTAGCGATTGACCGCGGCTCGTTATCGCACCTCGGCGCCGGTTCCATTGCCGGCGGACGGCGCACTGGCTAAGCTTGCCACGATCCAGCCTGAAGAGTTTCGCGAGCCGGCCAAGCCGCGCGCCATGCGTAGCTCGCGACCACGATACAACGAGGACCCATGCGCTTGCCCTTGCTTCGACACACCGTTCAATCAGTCCTGACGCTGGCGCTGGCCGGCGCCCTGGCACTCGCGGCGCCGGCGGCGCGCGCGCAGACTTATCCCAATCACGTCGTCAAGATCGTGGTTCCCTACCCTGCCGGCGGCACCGCCGACGTCATGCCGCGCATCCTTGCCGACTGGCTGTCGCGCAAGTGGGGGCAGTCGGTCATTGTCGAGAACCGGACCGGCGCCGGCGGCAACATCGGCGCCGAAGTCGTCGCCAAAGCTGATCCGGACGGCTACACGCTATTGGCGACGCCACCGGGGCCACTGGTGGTCAATCAGAACCTTTACAAGCACCTCGATTTCGACCCGTTGCAATTCGTGCCGATCGTGGTGATGGGCCGGGTTTCGAACGCGCTCGTCGTCAACCCGGCCAAGATCAAGGCCGATACCGTCAAGGATTTCATCGCCTACGCAAAGGCCAATCCGGGCAAAATCACCGCCGCGACCCAGGGTAACGGGACGACCTCACATCTGACGTCGGAGTTGTTTCAGCTCATGGCGAACGTCAAGCTTCAGAACGTGCCGTATCGCGGCTCGGCCCCGGCGCTCAACGATCTCGTTGCCGGTAGCGTAGATACGATGTTCGACAATCTCGGCGTATCAATGCAGTTCGTGAAGGCGGGCAAGCTGAAGCTCATTGCCGTCGCGGCGCCGGAGCGCATTAAATCTCTGCCGAACGTGCCGACCATCGCCGAAACTCTGCCGGGCTTTGCCTCCGTGACCTGGTTCGCTCTGGCCGCACCACCGAAAACGCCGGCGGCGATCGTCGACAAAATCAACGCCAGCGTGAATGAAGCGCTGCACGATCCAGGCGTTCAGGCGCGTTTCGCTACGCTGTCGGCAGAACCGGCCGGCGGCACACCGCAAGCTACCGCGGCCTATTTCCACGACGAAGTTGGACGCTGGAAAAAGGTCATCGTTTCCGCCCACGTGACGCTGGAGTAACGGCGCCATGCCTGCGAACGCGTGGCCGGCGCTTGTGTCTCGCAAAGTGTCCGCGCTCGTCGGTGGTCTCGCTGCCACCGCAATATGCCTTTGCGGCATTGCCGATCCGGGGGTCGCCCAAACCTATCCGAACCGCCCGGTAAAGCTGGTCGTCGGCTTTCTTGCCGGCGGGCCCACGGACATCCCGGCGCGTTTCATCGCCGATCGCCTGAGCACGCAGCTCGGCCAAAAGGTTTATGTCGAGAACAAGCCGGGCGCCGGCGGCATGATCGCGCTCAACGACGTGCTGGCTCAGCCGGCGGACGGCTACAGCCTTTCGTTCTGCACTTACTTCGATGCAATCAACACGTTGCTGTACAAGAACGTGTCCTACAAGCTTGCCGACATAGCTCCGGTCACGCTGGTGTCGAAATATTACTATCTGGTGGCAGTCGCCAAGTCGGTTCCAGTTGATACCTTCAAAGAGTTTGTCGGTTACGCCAAGGCCCATCCGGGCGATATTCTCTATGGCACGGTCGGCGCCGGCTCCACGCAGGAACTCGTCGCACACGAACTGGAAAAGACCGCCGGCATCCAGATGACCAAAGTCCCGTTCAAGGGCTCCAACGAAATCACTCAGGAAATGCTCGCCGGGCGCGTGCATTTCCAGGTCGGCCCGCCGATCGCGATCGGTCCTTTTTACCAGAGCGGCAAGCTGAAGGTGCTGGCAACGACGAGTCCGCAGCGGCTTAAAAGCTTTCCGGATGTTCCTGCCCTGGCAGAACTTGGTTATCCACTGTCGCCTTACGGCTGGCTTGGCGTCTGCGCCAAGGCAGGCACGCCGAAGCCGATCGTCGATCTCCTCAATCGGCACATCGTCTCGATCGTGCAGTCTGACGAATACCGGCAATTCTTGGATAAGGCGGGCAATATTCCCGTGTCAGATACGCCCGAAGAGTTTGGCAAAGTGATTGCCGATACCGTCAATGACGCCGCACCGTATATCCGCGAATTTCACATGCAGCTCCAGTAAATGAAACGCAGCATTGACCGGATTCTGACCACGCATGCCGGCAGTTTGCCGCGCTCCACCGACCTGCTTGCGCTCGTTGATCGTGAAGGCGCGAAGGCGCTCGATGCGCCTGCAACCGCGACGCTGTTGCGCAGCGCCGTCGCCGACATCGTGCAAAAGCAGGTCGAACTCGGTATCGACGTGGTCGATGACGGCGAATACGGCAAGCCGAGCTTCGTCAGCTACGTCAACGAGCGGCTCGGCGGTTATGAACTCGACACCGCTGCCGGACCGCGCAATCAATGGGCCACCTCGCGCGAGGGCTTGTCATTTCCAGAATTCTACGCACAGACGCACGCCGCCTCGCGTCACCCACACATGGTCTGCACCGGGCCGATCACCTACAAGGGCCACGCTTGGCTCAAGCGCGACATCGACAATTTCAAGGCTGCGCTCGGTAATGTCAAAGTCGAAGAAGCGTTCATGCCGGCGATCTCGCCGTCGAACATCGAAGACTGGCAGCGCAACGTTTTCTACAAAACGCAGGAGGAATATGTCTTCGCCATCGCCGACGCGATGCGCGAGGAGTACCGCGCCATCGTCGAGGCCGGTCTGCTGCTGCAAATCGACGACCCCCGGCTCGTCACCTATTACATCATCCACCCCGAAGCGAGCCTCGCCGACTGCCGGCGATGGGCGGAAGTCCGGGTCGAAGCGCTCAACCATGCGCTGCGCGAAATTCCGCCGGAAAAAGTCCGCTTCCACACCTGCTACGGCATCAATATGGGGCCGCGCATCCATGACATGGAGCTCAAGGATATCGTCGACATCCTTCTGAAGATCCGCGCCGGTGCCTATTCGCTTGAGGCCGCGAACCCGCGCCACGAGCATGAATGGAAAGTCTGGAAAACCACGAAGCTGCCGGACGGAAAGGTTCTGATCCCCGGCGTGATCTCGCACTCAACGGTGCTGGTCGAGCATCCCGAACTCGTCGCCGAGCAAATCGTGCGTTATGCCAACGTGGTGGGACGCGAGAACGTCATCGCGGGCACGGATTGCGGCTTTGCCACCTTCGCCGGCTCGAAAGAAGTGCATCCCTCAATCGTCTGGGCGAAGTTCAAGGCCATGTCCGATGGCGCGCGCATGGCGTCGAAGGAATTGTGGGGCCAGGGCTGAGCTGAGGGATTATCCGCCGGGCAGCGCCAGCTCCGCACGCAAGCCGCCGATCGGCGCCGTGCCAAGCGTCAAGGCGCCGCTGTAGAGGTTGGCCAGTTCAACCACGATGGAGAGGCCGAGGCCTGAACCGGGCTTGGTTTCGTCGAGCCGCTGGCCGCGCAACGCCGCCCGCTCGCGCTCGACGGGTGAAAGCCCGGGCCCGTCGTCGTCGACAATGATGCGCACACGTGGCTTGTTGGCGTCTTCCACTCCACCGCTTTTTGGCGTGTGCTGGCCTTTACCGGCAGGGTCGGTACCGCGATCGGCGATCACCTCGATCGCGACACGCGACTGCGCCCATTTGCAGCCGTTATCGACCAGATTGCCGATCATTTCCTCAAGGTCCTGCTGCTCGCCGCGGAAGAAGGCGTGCTCGGGTACGTCGACGGCGATGGCGATGTCGCGATCGCGATAAAGTTTCTCCATGGTGCGCGCGAGCGCCGTAACCACCGGCGAAACGTCGGTGAGCGTACCAACGACGGTCAACCGGGCGGCGAGCCGCGCGCGTTCAAGCTGGCGCGACACCTGATCGCGCATGATCTCGGCCTGCTCGCGCACTTTCTGCGCCAGCGGGTCCTCGCCGCGCGCCGCCGCCTCGTTGACGATCACCGAAAGCGGCGTCTTGAGTGCGTGCGCCAGATTGCCGACATGCATGCGCGCCCGCTCGACGATCTCCCGGTTCGCGTCGATCAGCGCGTTCGTTTCGCGCGCGAGCGGTGCGATCTCGACCGGAAACCTCCCCTCGAGGCGCTCAGCACGTCCCGAGCGGATCGCCGCGAGGCGCTGCGAAATGCGGGTGAGCGGCGCAAGGCCGAAGCGCACCTGGAGAGCCGTCGTCAGCAGCAGCGCCAAGGTCAACGCCGCGAACGTGGCGCCGATGACGTGATTGAAGCTCCGTGTCTCGTCGTCAATCTCCGAGGCGTCGCCCGCCACTTCGATCAAGTATTTGCCCTCGTCGCCAAGATCGATGTTGCGCTCGACCAGGCGCAAGTTTTGACCCTCGGGTCCCTGCGCATATCCCTGGCGGTACTCGGCGTCCGCAGCTGATGAACCGCTGTCGAGATGCGGCAGGGACGAATCCCAGAGCGATCGCGATGAGCGCACTTGCGATGTCTTGGAATCGAGCCGCGTAACCTGCCAGTACCAGCCCGACAGTGGCAGCTCGAACAGCGGCTCCCCGATCGACTGCGGAAACTTGTCACCGCCTCCGCCCTCCTCGGGCGACGCCACGTCGGCCACCAGCGTGCGCAGATAGACATCGAGGCGCCGGTCGAACGCGCGCTCGACGGCGTGGCGATAGAGCGTCGACAGTGCAATGCCGGTGACGATGAGGATGATCAGCGTCCAACCGGCCGCCCAGATGAACAGGCGTAGCGCGAGCGAGTTAGCGCGCATCGGGCGGCGTGAGCAGATAGCCGAGACCCCGCACCGTCTGAATCACGTCGACGCCGAGTTTCCTGCGGATGCGGCCGACAAAGACCTCGATAGTGTTGGAATCGCGGTCAAAATCCTGATCGTACAGGTGTTCGACAAGTTCAGTGCGCGACACCACGCGTCCGGTGTGGTGCATCAAGTAAGACAAAAGCCGGTATTCGTGCGACGTCAGTTTGACGGGATTGCCGTCGACCGCGACGCGTCCCGTTCTGGTATCAAGCCGCACGGACCCGCAGGTGAACTCGCTCTTGGCATGACCGGCCGAGCGACGCAGCAAAGCGCGCACGCGCGCCAACACCTCTTCTAGGTGAAAGGGCTTGGCGACGTAATCGTCGGCCCCCGCGTCAAAGCCCTGAACCTTGTCGCTCCAGCGATCGCGCGCGGTGAGAATGAGTACCGGCATGGTGCGGCCGGCACGGCGCCAACCTTCCAGCACCGAAATTCCATCCATCTTCGGCAGCCCGATGTCGAGAATGATGGCGTCATACGGCTCGCTGTCACCGAGGTAATGCCCCTCCTCCCCGTCGAACGCACGATCGACGACATAGCCGGCATCGGTCAGCGCAGTCGAAAGCTGCCGATTAAGGTCGGGATCATCCTCGATCACAAGCAAGCGCAAGAAAAAAAGCTCCCTCAGCGGTTGCCGACGACCGTGCCTTTGACGGCATCGACGATCAGCCGCGCCACTTTGCCATTGTGTGCCAGCACTGTCAGCACGTAGACCAGCCCGTCCTTGTCGCGGCACAACCGCGCGCGCACCACGGCGCCGGGCATTCGCTTCCTGGCCGAGCGTATCGCGGTGGCGAGATGGATGACCTTGCCGCTTTCATTGGCGGCCCGGCGCTCTTGATGATTGAGGCAGACAAAGCCGGCCGCTGGTTTCGGATGTGGTGGGCGGGCAGGCCCGCCCGCGTGCGCCGGTACCAAAAGAGGCACGATCAGCGCCACAATGGCCATTCGCCCGATGCTATGCATGATTCGACCTGACGTCGTGTATTGAACAGTGCCCGAACGGCCGTTTTGGGGCAAGTTGGCGGGCTTCAAACTACGTAGTCTCGCCGTCGAGAGATGTAAGGGGGCGTTCAGATGGTTGTTAACCGCGGTCGAGCGGCGCGCCTCACGGCGCTTTGTCTGTTCGGGGCTTTGGCCGCTGCTGCCCGCTCGGCACCGGCAGTAGCCATGGTGGGCGGCGCCGCGCCGGCTGGCAATGGCGCTGGGCGCTCGGCGGTCATGATCCTCGGCTCCCATGGGACTGCCTGCACGGCAACCGCAATTGCACGCGACCTGCTGCTCACGGCCGCGCACTGCGTTCAGCCGGGCTCCGACTACAAACTGGCCGACCTTTGGAGCGCCAGCACGCCGCAGCTCAAGGACGTCGCCCGTATCGAACGCGATCCGCAATTCGACCTCAGAGTCCTGTTGGGCCACCTCGCCACGGCCGACGTGGCGCTGGTTAAACTGCCAGCGCCATTGCCGGCCAAAATTCCGCCGGCTCCGCTCGACGATGCGACCTCACCGGCGTCGGCTGGTGACAGCTTCATTGTGGCAGGTTATGGCGTCACGGTGCGCGGCGATGGCCGTACCGGCGGCACCGTCCGCGCCGCAACGCTGATTGCGACCGGCACACCCAATACGCTGCAGCTGAGGCTGTTCGATCCTCGCACCAAAGGTGAAACCGCGGGGCTTGGCGCCTGCGCCGGTGATTCCGGCGCGCCAGCGTTTCGCGACCGCGACGGCACGCTCGTGATCGTCGGCGTGGTCAGCTGGTCAACGGGGCCGAAACTCAGCGCCGGGTGCGGTGGCCTCACAGGCATCACGCCGCTCATTCGCTATCGTTCGTGGATCGTTTCGGGGGCACGGGCGTTGGGCTCGCCCCTCTCTGCCCAGTAGCCAAAAAAGGTCATGGCAACCCACATGAAGCGAAGCGACGGCAGAATCCTCACCACCCATACCGGAAGCCTGCCGCGGCCAGCCGATCTGGTCGAGGCGCTCAACGCCAAGGAGCTCGGCGGAGGCTACGACGCGCGCGCGCTTGTCGAGCGGGTGCGGCGCGCCATCGCCGAAATCGTGGCGCGGCAAATCGCAACCGGCCTCGACATCATCAATGATGGCGAGCACAGCAAAGTGAGCTGGATGGCGTATGCGCGCGAGCGGCTCTCGGGGCTCGAAGAAATCGACAGCCCGGTGCGCTTTCGCGGTGCCACGCGCGACTCGCTGGCCTTTCCCGCCGCTTACGAAGACATGCGCGTGATGTTCGCAGCGCGGTCATCCGCGATCGTGGCCAAACGGACTGTGCGGCCGAAAGCATGGGTGTGCAGCGGACCGGTCACTTATGTGGGTCAGGAGGCGTTGCACGCCGACATCAGCAATCTGAAAACCGCGCTCAAGGACGCGAAGGCCGAAGAGACCTTCCTCACCGCGATCTCGCCGTCGAATTTGGAGTTGTATTACGAAAATCAGTACTATCGCACCGGCGAAGAGTACCTGACCGCGCTCGCCGACGCGATGCGCGTTGAATACAAGGCCATCGTCGATGCCGGATTCGTGTTGCAAATCGACGACCCGCGCATGGCGACGCATTATAATCGAACTCCCGACGCCTCCATCGAGGACTGTCGCAAGTTCATGGCGCTGCGCGTCGAGGCGCTAAACTATGCGCTGCGCGGCATCCCCCCGGAGCGGGTTCGCTTTCATACCTGCTATAGCGTGAACATCGCGCCGCGCGTATTCGACTTCGAGCTGAAGCATTTCATCGATCTGCTCCTGCAAGTGCAGGCCGGCGCCTACGTGTTCGAGGCCGCCAACCCGCGCCACGAGCACGAATGGGAGTTGTGGCGCGATGCGAAGCTGCCTGAAGATAAAATCCTGATACCGGGCGTGGTCTCGCACTGCATCCATCTGGTCGAGCACCCCGAGCTTGTGGCGCAGCGGCTTATCCGCTTCGCCAGCGTCGTCGGACGCGAGCGCGTGATCGCCGGCACAGATTGCGGCTTCGGCACATCCGGCGCCGGCGACGAAGTGCATCCCGATGTCGCCTGGGCGAAGCTGCGGGCGCTGGTCGAGGGCGCCGCCATCGCGAGCAAGAAACTGTGGGCGTAGCTTAAGAGCGTCCCCACAGCCGGTCGCCGGCCTCCTTCGCCCCGGCGACGAGCGCGCCTAGTTTGAGGAAGGCAATCTCCGGATCGAGCTTGCCGGAGCCGGCGGCGGTGCCGAAGCCGCAATCTGTGCCGGCGATCACGCGCTCGCGCCCGACGACGTTGGCGAAACGGATGATGCGCTCGGCGACCAGCGTCGGGTGCTCAACATAATTGGTCGAGGTGTCGATCACGCCCGGCAGCAGCACCTGTTCCTGTGGAAGCTTCACGTCCTCCCAAACCGCCCACTCGTGGGCATGGCGGGGATTGGCGGCTTCGAGCACGAGGCCCTGCACCTTTGCGCCGAGCACGATCTCGACGATCTTGCGGAAGTCGATGTCGTGGGTGTGTGGTCCCTCGTAATTGCCCCAGCAGACGTGCATGCGCACCATGTTCGCCGGAACCTTGGCGAGCGCGTGATTGAGCACATCGATATGGAACGCGGCGCGCTTGAGAAACTCGGCCTCGCTCAATTCCTGAAAACCGGTGTGCCGCGACATGGCGAGATCGGGGCAATCGATCTGGAGGAGAAAACCGGCATTCGTAATTGCCGCGTACTCCTCCTGCATCGCGTCGCCGATGGCCTCGATATAGGCCTCGTGCGACGGGTAATACCGGTTGGGCAAAAAGCTTGCGACAACGCCTGGCGACGCCGCATTGAGAAACGCCTCGACCGGCTTTGCCGCGTCGACGGCAGCGCGCATGTTGGCGAGGTCTCGCTTCAGCGCCTCGCGGTTCTGGACCTTGACTGGCCCGACGCAGACGACGCGTTTGAATCGCTGCGCGCCGGTGAACTGCGCCATTTTTTTACGGAACTCGGGAAACGGCGCGACATCGAGGTGCGGCTTCGGCGGCCCAGGCATTCCCTCCTCGGAGAAACCGCTGAGCCGATCATGCACATAGGTCGCGTAACTGATCTTGCTGGTTTCGCCGTCGCTGACGACATCGATCCCGATCTCGGTCTGCCGCTTGACAACATCGAGCACCGCCTGCCGGATGATGCGGTCGAATTCCGCAGCGTCGTAGGCGGCACGGCCTTCACGTGCATCGAGGAACCGCACCACCGCCTCGGTACGTGGCAGGCTGCCGACGTGTGTGGTCAGAATCCGCTGCTCGCTGGTTTTCATGATCTCTCGCTAAATCTGATGGCTGACCCGCCGTTCGCCAGCATGCAGCAACGCATTGATGGCGACCGCAAACAGGAACAACAGCAGCGTCAGCGCGAAAATATCTACCACATTGTGGCGTTCCGTCGCCCGGATCAGGGCGTAGCCGATGCCGGATGACGACGCGAACAGTTCGCCAATCAGGATGCCGAGCAGTGTCACGGCGATGCCGATCCGGACGCCGGAGAGAATTTCCGGAATGGCCGCCGGCGCCAGCACGGTCGCGATCGTCGCCCATCCCGACAGCCGCAGCGCCTTCGCGGTGCGGCGATGGACCGGCGCGACGTTGCGAACCGCGTTCATGGTAAAAATGGCCACCGGGAATATACCGTGGATGACGCCGAACGCGATCTGCGCGGCCGGGCTGAGACCGAAGATCAACAGAATGATCGGATAGAGCGTGATCTTGGGGATTGAGTAGACCGTGCCCAGGATCGGATCGGCAACCTCGGCGGCGAAGCGGCTCAGGCCCACGAGAAGTCCGAACACCAGTCCGCCGGCGATGCCGATGGCGCACGCATAGGCAAATGCGGCGCCGGTACTCGCCGCGTCGTGCCAAAAATCCTCGGTCCGCAGTAATGCGGCGGCACGCGCAAGCGTGGCCATCGGAGCCGAAACCACGTCCGCTCCCACCAGCATGTAGAGCAACTGCCAGCAGACAAGGAAACCGGCCAGCAGCAGCACCGCATCGTACTGCTGCGGTTTCATTGCCGGCCGAAGCGGCGATGCAGACGCTTCTCCCATTGCGATAGTGCGCCGTTGACGACCGTCACCAGCAGCAGCAACAGCAAGAGCATCCCGTACATCGTTTTGTTGTCGAAATCCTGATAGCCGAACGCAATCCGCTTGCCGATGCCCGCAGTCGCAAGAATGAATTCGCCCGCAACGATGCCGATCACCGAATAGGCAACGGCAAGCTTGATACCGGTGACGAGGTGCGGCGCAGCCGCCGGCAGGCGCATCAGGAGCAGCCGGCGGATCGGGTCGAGCCGCATGACAGTCGCGGTACGGCCGATCACGCGCGGGACGCGATCGAGGCCAATCAGCGTATTCACGATCATCGCCACGATGCCGAACATCGCCCCCATCGCGATCAACGCGGTCCGGCCGACGCCGAAGGCGACGATGAGCAGCGGATAAAAGATGAAGACCGGCACGGCGTAGTAGGCCGACAGCAACGGCTCGAACACCCTGCGCGCACGGGGCAACCCATGCAGCGCCGCGCCGAGCCAGAAGCCCAGCACGACCGACACCGCAATCGCCGCAAGGGTATTGACGATGGTGAAGGCGATATCGGCGTTGGCGCGGCCGCTTTTGAGGATCTGCCATAAGGCGGCGAGCATCTCGCTCGGCGGGATCATCGTCGCGCGCGGAATCGTTCCGAGCCGGCACAGAATTTCCAGCGCCACGAACGCACCGGCCACCAGTGCTGCGCGTGTCACGCCCACCTTGGTCAAGCGCAGCGGGATGCTATCGGCTCCTATGCTCCACAATACGGCCGCATCTTTGCAGCCGGTCACAGCGGCTTCTGCAACTCCTTGGGCAGGAACTCCTGATCGATTATGGATTTCCAATCGACCGGTTTGTCGACATCGCCAACCAGCTCCAGGCCTTCAGACATTTTGGCGAGGCCCGCCTTCTCGAAATCGCCGCGGGTCCATTCCCCGTCGTACCCGAAATATTTGGGAAAATAGGTCGCCACCTTCTGCGGATCCTCGCGCCAGACCTTGGCATAGATGCGCATGGCGTCGTCGCGGTTCTGATAGATGAAATTCACCGCACGCAGCCGCACGGCAATCAGCTTGCGCAGCAGCTCCGGATTCTTCTTGGCGAAGTCGCGCGTCGTGATGCCGACCAGCCACGTCATGCGCGGGATTAGATCGGCAAAGTGCATGATGACGCGGAATTTTTCCGGCTGCAGCGTCAGGATCGGATCGATCAGCGGCGCGGCCTGGATGGCGCCGGTCTCAAGCGCGGTGAGGCCGGGCCCAAAGCCGCCGGTCGCCACCGTCTCCACCTTGCCCGTAAGATTGGATTCCTTGAGCGCCAGATGCAACAACACGTCGCTGGTCGACTTCGGCGCGGTATAACCGGCCTTCTTGCCAGCGAGATCGGCCATGGTGTGGACCGACGATTTCGGGTCGGTCACCAGCGCGATCTCGCCAATATGGCTGCTCGACGAATTGACGATGACGACATCAAGCCCGGCACGTTTGGCCGCGATGGCAGCAGATGTTGCGACTTCGCCGTAAGGCAGATCGCTGGCCAGCACATTGCGCAGCGTCGTGCCGCCGCCGGCGCCGGCAATCACCTGATCGATCTTGATGCCGGCGTCGTTGAAATAACCTTTTTCGATCGCGACGGCCCAGGGCAACGTCGCCGTCACTCGCCCGTACTGGCTGATCGCCAATTGGTAGGCTTGCGCGGGCGAAGCAACCGCTGCCGCCAATGCAGCCAGAACTGCCAATGCAATAAGTCGCGCGGTCATCGAACACTCCTCCCAGCCAGGCGAAAAGTTCCAGCAGTATCTTGAACGAAAGCGCTGGCGGCAAGAGCTTCCGACGATTCGTCGCGGCGTCGGCGGGCGCTCGGACGCAGTTCCAACGTGGGCAGCTTTGAGTGGGCAGTATGCCTGCCGCCCCGGAGGCGCATGAAGATTTCAGCGAGATCGGCTCACCGTACTCTTTCCTTCGCTCCCGCCTCCGCGTACGGTTGTGTCTCAACTAATCACAATACGAAACTGGGAGGTCGCTCGATGACGCGCGTTGCGCCGCTGTTGCCGCATCGCTTGTTCCACGTTCTCTTTATACTCTTCATCACCTCCCACACCGCGTCAGCACAGGACGGCGCCAAGCAGCAACTCCTCGGCTTGCGCTTGTTCAATCAGTCGTGCCGCGTCTGCCACGCCAAGCCGACGCTGTTGAGCGGAATGTACGGACCGGCGCTGTCGATGAACACGCTCGGCGGCAACGCGGAGGCGATCCACGCTTTCATCAGCAACGGCACCGCCCGTATGCCGGGCTTCAAATACGATTTCGCGCCAGCCCAGATCGACGCCATCGTCGCCTACATCAAGACCATTCCGGCGCCCGCACCCGCCGCACCGGCTCCCGCCAAAGCCACCAACTCGCCCGGCGCCGACTAGCACAGTGGAGACGCTCATGCCCACGACACGCAATCTCATTTTCGCCAGCCTTGCGTCGCTCGCCGCGCTCGTTGCCGTCTCGCCCGCCTTCGCCGACGCGCTGCTCAGCGGCACGATCAAATCGGCCGACGGCAAGCCGATGGGCGGCGTCACGGTTTCGGCAAAACCAGACGGCGGCACCATCACCACCACAGTGTTTACCGACGAAGGCGGGCAATATTTTTTTCCGGCTCTGCCGAACGGTCACTATCGGGTGTGGGCACAGGCGCTGAGCTTCAAGACCGCCAAGGGCGACGTCGACCTGTCGGCGAACCGCAAGCAGGATCTCTCGCTCAGCCCGATGAACGATGCCGAGGCAACGTTCAAACAACTGCCCGGCAATCTGGTGCTCGACGCGCTCCCTGACAGCACGCCTGAGCAACGGCGGATGAAACGCATCGTCCGCAACGTTTGTACCGGGTGCCACACGCCGAGCTTCCCGCTGCAAAACCGCTTCGACGAAACCGGCTGGAACGCCATCATCGGCCTGATGAAGAACGTCAATGTCTACGGCACCTATCTGGGCCCCGAGCACAAGCCGTCCGGCATTCTCGAATTTCATCAGAAGGAGCTCGCCGCCTACCTCGCCGCGGCGCGGGGCCCAGGCAGGAGCGACATGAAAGTGAAGGTCGAGCCGCGGCCGTCGGGCGAGCCGGCCCGCGCCGTCTTCAGGGAATACGATCTGCCGCTCGATCCCGACACCAATCTGCCGGCGGATTTCGTACAGAACGACGGCAGCGACTGGTCGAAGGGCACGCCGTCGGTGCTGATCCCCGGCTGGGGTGTGCACGACGCCTGGCTCGATCTGACGGGGAACCTGTGGTTCACCTGCAATATCCCGAACAAGCAGACCACCATCGGCCATATCGATACCGCGACCGGCGCGGTGAAGCTGTTCCGGATCGCCGGACCGGGCGGCCTTGCCGCGGCAACGCACGGCATGACGCGCGATCCGCACGGCATACTCTGGTTCAACATCAATAACGGCCGCGGCGGGCTTGGCCGTCTCGATCCGGCGACGCAGAAGATCACGATCTACCTGCCGCCGGTCGGCATGATCCAGACCGGTGGCGCCGCAACGGTCGATTATGACGGCAAGGGCGACATCTGGTCGTCGGCGCCGAACGGCGCGCTACGCTTCGATCCGGTCTCGGATAAATTCACCGAATTCAAATCGAAGACCTTCAAGACACCCAACGGTACCGGCATCACCTATGGCACCGCGGCAGATCGCGACGGCAACGGCTACTGGGCGGAAATGATTTTAGACACGATCGGCGTCGGCGACGGACAAACCGGAGCGGTGTCCGAAATCAAGCTCGCCCCGGTCAAGGCGCAGGAAGCTTTGCTGACGCCTGAGGAACGCAAATTCTACGTGACCTATAATCAGCCTGACTTCAACAACCCGATGCCATGGGCCGAAGGCCCGCGGCGCATGGGCACAGACAAGAACGCCGACATCCTGTGGATCGGCGATTCGTGGGGCGCGAACCTCGCTCGCATCGATACTCACAGCAAGACGGTCACCTTCGTGCCGCTGCCCGGTGAGCAGCAGCCCTACCATGTGGCGGTAGACAAGAACCACGACGCCTGGACCAATTTGTGGGGCGCCGATCGCATCATGCGCTACGACCCGACGAGCGGAAAATGGACCGCGTTCGATCTGCCGACCCGCGGCGCCGAGCCACGCTACATCTCGCTGCTGGAACGGCCCGGCCAGGATACCGAGGTCGCCCTTCCGTATTTCCGCGCCCGCAAGGTGGCGGTGATGACCTTGCGCAGCCAGGCCGAGATCGACGCGTTGAAGAAGCAGGCGGCGCAATAGGTTTCGCCGCGACCAAAGACGAACAATGGAACATGGCGGCCGGTGGCCGCCTCCGCCAGGGAAGGACAAGTCTCATGGTGCGCCACGCGCTGGTCGCGATTGCCTTGCCGATACTACTCACCGCGACGGCCACGGCGGCTCAGGACGGCGCGGCCCCCAACGGGGTCAAGCTCGGCGAGCGCCTCGTCAATCAGTCCTGCGTCGTCTGCCATTTCGCGCCGCAGATCACGACCGGCAGTTACGCCCCTGCGCTGTCGAAGGATTCGCTCGGCGGCAAAGCCGACGTCATGCACGACGTGATCGCCAACGGCACGCCGCGCATGCCGGGCTTCAAGTACCAGTTCAAGCCGCAGCAAATCGACGCGATTGTCGCCTATGTCAAAACGATTCCGCCGGCCGCTGCCGCTCCGCCGCCACGCAAGACGCGCAGCGGCGCCGGCGCTGACTGAGACGCGATTTCACGGATTAACGAAGGACAGTGCCATGATGCATTCAAGGACGGTCCAGGTTGCCGCGCTCGGCGGCGCCATCTTCATCGGCGCAGCCTATGCCACGATCCCAGCGTACGCGGACGCGCTCCTGAGCGGCGCCGTGACCGCGGCGAACGGCAAGCCCATGACTGGGGTCACGGTTTCGGCCAAGGCCGACGGCGCGACAATCACCACGACGGTGTTTTCCGACGCCAGCGGGCGCTACTATTTCCCGCCGCTGCCGAACGGGCATTACCGCGTCTGGGCGCAGGCGTTGTCGTTTACGACCGCAAATGGCGCGGTCGACCTCGCCGCCAACAGCCGCCAGAACTTTACGCTGACGCCGCTCACCGGTGATTATTTCCAGCAGTTGCCCGGCGATCTCGCCATGGCATCGCTGCCGGATGCAACGCCTCAAGATGCGTTGCTCAAGAAGATTGTCGAAAACAACTGCACCGGCTGCCATCAGCCGAATTATCCGCTGCAGCATCGTTTCGATGCGGCGGGCTGGAGCGCCATTCTCGATCTGATGAAGAACGTCAACGTATCGGGCGTCTATCTCGGCGCCGACCACAAGCCACAGGGTGTCATCGATCATAATCAGAAAGAGCTCGCCGCCTATCTGGCGCGCGTCCGCGGCCCGGGCGAAAGCGCGGCGAAGATCGTGCTGCGGCCGCGGCCGGCGGGCGAGACGGCGCGCGTCGTGTTCAAGGAGTACGACGTCCCGCTCGAATCCGACATGATTGTGCCCGCAAAAACGCCGGCGACTGACGGCAGTGACTGGCTCAATGGCACGCCGTCACGGCGCGGCTCGCTGGTTCACGATGCCTGGGCGGATCTCGACGGCAATCTGTGGTTCACCTCGAACGTTCCCAATCATGACACCTCGGTCGGCCGCATCGACGCCAAGACCGGCGCAGTGAAGATGTTCAAGGTGTTCTCGGCGAGCGGGCTTGCGGCCAACACCCACGGCATGACACGCGATCCGAACGGCATCATCTGGTTCAACTGCAATGTCGGCCGTGGCGCGCTGTGCCGCCTCGATCCAAAGACGGAGAAGATCGAGACGTTCCTGCCGCCCGAGGGAATGTCGCCGACCGGCGGCGCTACCACTGTCGATTGGGACGGCAAGGGCAAGATCTGGGTATCGTCATCAAACGGCGCGCTACGCTTCGATCCGGTTACGGAGAAATTCACGGAGTTCAAATCGCCGGTCTTCAATACGCCAAACGGCAAAGGCATCACCTACGGCGCCGCCGGCGATCGCGACGGCAACGGCTGGTGGGCCGAAATGATCATCGACACCGTCAATCACGGCGTCAGCGCCACCGGCAAGTCGGTCGCGCTGAAGTTGCCGCCGGTCGATCTGCCGGAGGACGCAATGTCGGACGCCGACCGCAAATTCTATGCGTCGTTCGCCGCGCCCGATTTCAACGCTCCGGTGCCGTGGAACGAGGGCCCGCGCCGCATGGGTACCGATAAGAACGGCGACGTGCTGTGGGTCGGCGATTCGTGGGGCCGCAACCTCGCGAAGATCGACATTCACACCCTGAAGACCAGCTTCGTGACACTGCCCGGTCCGGGGGTCATGCAGCCCTATCACATCACAGTCGACAAACATCATGACGCCTGGCTGAATATTTGGACGTCCGACGTGATCATGCGCTACGACCCGGCGGCGGACAAATGGACGACATTCGACTTGCCGACCCGCGGCACCGAAGCGCGCTACATCTCGCTCCTTGAAAAAGACGGCAAAATGGAAGTCGTGGTGCCCTATTCGCGCACCAGCAAGGTCGCCGTCATGACCTTCCGCAGCGAGGCCGACCTGGCAGCGCTTAAACAACAAGCGGGGCGGTAAATCGACGCCCTCCTAAAACCCGATCATATCGAGCTTGGTCAGCGTCACCTGATTGCTGATGCGCGCGGCGTTGGCGAGATGCCAGGCGGTGTAGAGTTCGGGGAACAGATCGTCCGCCGACATGGCGTCGACCGGAACGACGACCTTGAAGCCGCGCAATGCGGCTTCGCCGCCAGTGTGCAGCACCGAGGTTTGCGCCTGTGTGCCCATCGGCACCACGGTCTTGATGCCCTTGTCGTGCAGCGTCTTTTCCAGATTGCTGTTGATAAACTTGTCGGGTCCGAGCGGCGGCAGCACTTCTTCACCCGGAGCAGGTGTCAGATCCTTGAGGATATCGCCCGGCACCGACTTCGGTACTGCGACGCTGTAGATGATCAGCGCGCCCTTGGCGCGCCCTTCTTCGACGAACTTTTTCACCTTTGGCACCGAGGCCGCGCAGCGCGGCCGGCGCGCCTGCGTGCAGGTCTGCACGGTAAAGTCCATGACCAGGAGCGCCGTGGTCTTGGCATCGAGCGTGACCGGCTTGAGCTGCGGTGGCGCCGGAAGCTTTGCCTTGTACCAGTCGTCGATAATCGTGGTGTCAGCTTGCGCTGCCGCACCCGCAAACACGGCGGCGATCGAAACGACGGCAGCGAGCAATATCGGCTTACGAAGCAAGTGTCCCTCCCATGATTTTCCACCATCTTACGTCGCCGCAGCGCGCGCGAAAAGCCGCCTGGCCGAGCCCTCGCCCAATCACTCCGACGCGGGCTGCGGTTCGCGCGCGGTCGATGTCGCCAGCACGGTGGTGCGCAACGGCCGCTCTTCCATGACGATCAGCGAAATGATGGAAATGACCAGGAAGAAAACGGCAACGGCGAAGATGTGGCTGAAGGTACGCGCAAGGTGATCCACGGTCACACTATGCGCCACGCTGATGACCGGCGACGATACGCTGCCGCGCTGCGGTGCTGTGCCAAGATGCGTCAGCATGATGGCGCCCATCACGGCGACCACGAACGCGCTTGCCAGCGCCCGGAAGAAATTCATCGCCCCCATGGCAATGCCGATCTCACGGTGAGCGACTGCGTTCTGAATCGAGACGGTCACCACCGGGTACGAACTGCCGGTACCCATGCCGATCAGCCCGGTGACCGTCGCCACCACCCAGACTGGAGCCAGTGGATCGAACACCAGAAATGCGACCGACAGAGTAGCAACGCTGAGCATGATAAGCGGCGCCCACTTGTACCGATCGAGATAAAGCATGCAGCGCCCCGACAAAAACGAGCCGGGCGTGGTCATGATCACGATCGGGATGAGAGCGATGCCCGAGTCGCTGGCCGACAAACCATGCACCAGCTCGTAGTAGATCGGCACATAGATCGTCAGTCCGATAGCGACCCCCTGCGCGCACGCCGAGGTCAGGCTGCCGGCGCGCATCACCGGGTTTTTCATGATCGCGAGTGGCAGAAACGGCTCGCGAGCGCTCAACACCCACCAGACAAATATTGCGGTCAGCAACACCGCTGCGGCAAACAGAAGACCGATCTGCTGCGAGAACCAGGGGAAGCGAGTGCCGCCCCAGGTCAGCGCCAGCAGCAATGCGACCGCGGCTGCCATCATCAGCAACGCGCCGGTGACGTCGATCTTGTGCGAACGCTCGTGTACCGGCACCAGCCGCAATTGCCGATGCGACAGAAAAGCGGCCGCAAGCGCCAGCGGCACGTTGAGCCAGAAGATCATCGACCAGTGCAGATGCTCGGCGATGACGCCACCCAATACCGGTCCGGCGCCGCCGGCAATGATCCAAACCGAACCGGTATAGGCCTGATAATAGCCGCGCTCGCGCGGCGGCACCGCATCGGCAATGATCGATTGGGCAAGCGGAACGATGCCGCCACCGCCGATGCCCTGCAGGCCGCGGCCGAGGATCAGCATCAGCATGCTCGGCGCCGCAGCGCTCGCGGCCGAACCGGCCATGAACACACCGAGAGCCACCAGCATCATGCCTCGGCGGCCGTAGATGTCGCTGAGTTTGCCGTAGAGCGGTGCCACGACGGTCGACGTCAGCAGGTAGGCGATCATCACCCAGGAGAGGTTCTCGAAATCGTCGAAGGCGCGGCCAATGGTGGGTAGCGCCGTCGCCACGATGGTCTGGTTGAGGGCGCTGAGAAACATCGCCAGCGCCAGTCCACCGATGATGGCGACTACCTCGCGCCGGCCAAGCTTAGGCTCCGCTGGCGGTGCTGCGGCGCTGTCGTCTGTGGCTGGCCCCTGCGATTCCGGCGAGGTTGCGGCCGTCCGAATTGGTGCTGTGATCGACACTCGCCGCGCCCCCGGGAGAAAAATCCACACAGCTTTGCGCCGCGCTTGCGGTTGCGCAAGAGACTGATTGCTGGTCAGCCATGCGGATGGCTATTCGGCAGCGCTCTCCGCGGCCCCGCGCACCGGGCCGTGCAGTGGCTGTTCCTCGACGAACAGCACGCACGCGCACGAAATGCCGAGGCAGATCGCCGCCGCGATGAAGACCCAATGGAAGGCCGTTGCGAGAGCGCCATGCCCCGCAGCCAGCGTCTCAAGCGTCGCCGTCGGCGTTCCCTGCCCCATCCCGCTCAGCACGATGGCGCCAAAGATCGCAACCACGATGGCACCCCCGAGCGTCCGGAAAAAATTCAACGTACCGGTTGCAGTGCCAAGCTGATGCGGCTTGACGGTGTTCTGCATGACGATCGTGCTGACCGGATACATCGGTCCGAGTCCCAGGCCGAGAACGAAGAGCAGCGATACGACCTCCGTGAGGCTGTGCTGTGCCGGATTGGTGGCGAGCACCACAAGCACCAATATGCCGACGATGAGGCCACCGATCGGCACGCGCATGTAGTGTTTGATGCGCACGACAAAACGCGTCGACACAAGCGAGCCGAGGGTTGCTCCGCCCATATAGGCGATCAGTGCGAGGCCGGAGACACTTGCGGAGGCGCCAAGCAAGGTCTGGCAGTAGAGTGGCATATAGATCGTCACGCCGATCACGGTGCCGATCGAGAAGAATGCAGCGATGGTGATGGTGCTGGTCACCCGACCGTGCAGAATCGCCAGCGGAATGAATGGCTCGCGCGCGGTGAGAAGGCGTAGCACGAACAGCACCCACAGCGCCACGGACCCGGCCAATAGCGCCATAATCGGCCACGATGCCCACGGGTAATGGGTGCCGCCGAGGCTGAGCGCGAGCATGAGCACCAGCGCGGCGCCGACCATCAGCGCAGCCCCGACCACGTCAAGCCGGTGTGGCCGATCATTGCGCGGCAAACGGCGCAACGCGCGCTCGGTCATCACCAGCGCCACAACTCCGAGAGGAACGTTGATCCAGAAAATGAACGACCAGTGCAGGTGATCGGTAAGGAAGCCGCCGAGCACCGGGCCAAGAATGCTGGCGCTCATGAACATGATGGAGGTGCGTCCTTGAACCACCGGGCGTTCGCGCGGCGATAACAGATCGGCGATGATGGTTTGTGCGATCGGCAGCAAGCCACCGCCGCCGATGCCCTGCAGACCGCGTGCCAGGACCAGCAGCCAGATCGTCGGCGCCAGTGCGCAGGCGATGGAACCGAGGACGAATATGCCGATCGCGAGCATGAGGACGGTGCGCCGTCCATAAATGTCTGACAGCTTGCCGAACAGCGGAGTCGTTGCAGTCAGGGCCAAAAGATAGGATGTGATGATCCAGGACAGGTCGTCGACGTTACCGAGACTCCGGCCGATCGCAGGGAGCGCCGGCGCAACGATGGTCTGTTCCAGCGCAGACAGAAACATCGCCAGCATGATGCCGGCGACGATCGTATGGACGGCAGCGTGGTCGAGCGCGGGCGCAGCCGATTGCTCGACCGCCAGATCCGGTGCGAGTGCACGCGACGCCTGCGAGGCGAGCGAACGCGACGCGTCGCTGACCGCAACATCCGCGGCGGCCGCCCGAACTTCCTGGGAGGTCGATTCGCTCGTCATGTCGGAAAAAGGGGAATCCTGCCGAACACTGAAGCCCTCGAGCCGCGTTTCCGGGCAATTTGCATCACTTGGCGCGTGTTACCCTGCAAGGCAACCGCTTCACCCGCAGAGCAGGCGTGCGGCCGATCTTCACCGCCGTCAGGCATCGTCTCGAAATGACACGCCGCGTGCTTGCGAGCCGCGTCGCCGAGGAGCGCAGCGCTGCGCTTTCGATCGGCCGCAGACCGCTGCCCGTGCCGATCGCGGATCCGCGCTGAGTCAATCGGGCCTGGCGATACTTTCCCATGGTAGCAGCCATCGAGCCGCGATACGTGTTTCATTTGACGCGCCACGACATTCATCGCGCTCGTCGCGCTCTTTTTGGCAGCTTGAGGGGCCAGCTGACGATGTAGTCCTCAAGCATGTCGTCAGAAACGTGGGTCTCGCTGGCGTGTACGCGCCCCCGCACGGAAACGCCCGCCGTGTGCACCGTCTCGGGATCGCCCGACACCAATGGATGCCACCAGTAAAGGTCCTTGCCTTTGGCGAGGAGGACATAAGCGCAGGACGGCGGCAGCCAGGTGATGGTCTTAAGCGTTTCCGGTGTCAGCCGGACGCAGTCGTCGACCTGCTCCAGCCGGTGCGTATAGTCGCGGCATCGGCAGGTCTGTCCATCGAGCAGGCGGCAGCCGACATCGGTGTAATAGGTCCGGTCGGTTCCCTCCTCTTCGAGCTTGTTGAGGCAGCACTTGCCGCAGCCATCGCAGAGGCTCTCCCACTCAGAATTCGTCATATCTTCCAATGATTTGCGCTGCCAGAACGGCAGTTCACCGGGAGCGCCGGCGGGGCCATGCTCGGTTGCCATAATGTTCTCCAGCAACGATCGTATAAGACCATTGCGTTGTTACGCGTTGAGCACACAAGATTTATTGCGCGGCGGGAGATGTTTAAGCCAAATTTGCCCCCAATTTCCATTCACCGTGTAACCGGCTCGGCATTGGCCGCCAACCTTTGGTCGGCTAAACATTGTCGCGCCTGCTTTTTCCCGGCAATGCTGGCGGCGGCCGAATTGTCGCCGGCGCGACAGGCCAATCGAGCGGGCCAGGCCCTTTCCCGGAGCGTGCACTCGTGACGGACATGTTCCCCGATCCGGGCGATAGGTGGCGGCCGAAGCTTAAGCGACTTCTGCTCGACATCGATGCACGTATCGATTTTGCCGTATTCGCGAGCGGCAAGTGGGCCCGCGAGGTCTACGAGCGCTTCACCGCAGCAATGGACCGATTCCATGTCTCGGGATGGCGGCGTTGGCTGCTGGTCGAACCGCTGGACGAAATAGCCACGCTCGGAGCCGGCGCCCTCCTCCTCATGCTGTCGCTGTCGGTGCCTGCCTACCGGCAGACGTCCGAAGGGGACTGGCTCAAAAAATCCGATCTGGCGGTCACGTTCCTCGACCGTTATGGCAACAAGATCGGCAGCCGGGGCATCAAGCATAACGATTCCGTTCCGCTCAACGAAATGCCCGACACGCTGATCAAGGCAGTGCTGGCGACTGAAGACCGCCGCTTCTATGAGCATTTCGGCATCGACTTTCTCGGCACCTTCCGTGCCATGCTCACCAACGCGCAGGCCGGCGGTGTGGTGCAGGGCGGCTCGACGATTACCCAACAACTCGCCAAAAATCTGTTTTTGACGAATGCCCGCACCTATACGCGCAAGATCAACGAAGCATTCCTCGCCAGCTGGCTTGAGGCACATCTGACCAAAAACCAGATTCTCACGCTTTACCTCGACCGCGCCTATCTGGGTGGCGGCGCCTTCGGCGTCGATGCCGCGACTGAATATTATTTTGGCAAGTCGGTGCGCGACATCACGCTTCCGGAATCCGCAATGATTGCCGGCATGTTCAAGGCGCCGGTCAAATACTCGCCGCTCGTCAATCTGCCGGCTGCGCGCGCACGCGCCAATGTCGTGCTCGACAACCTCGTCAACGGCGGCTTCATGACGGAGGGGCAGGTCTATGGTGCGCGGCGCCATCCAGCGACGCCGATTTATCATCGTGAGGATGACGCGCCAAACTACTATCTGGACTGGGCGTTCGACGAGATGCGTCAGCTCGTCGAAACGTTCCCGAAATCCGTCACCGATCGCTACTTCGTGGTTCGCACCGCGCTCGACATGAATCTCCAGCGCTATGCTGAGCATGTCGTCGACGCCAACCTTCGTGACCACGGCCGCGAATACGCCGCGAGCCAGGCAGCGGTCGTGATCGCCGACCTTGATGGCGCCGTGCATGCCATGGTCGGAGGCCGCAATTACGACGAAAGCCAGTTCAATCGGGCTGTCGACGCCATGCGCCAGCCCGGGTCGTCATTCAAACCGTATGTCTATGCGACCGCGCTCGCCAACGGCTTTACGCCAAACTCAGTTGTCGTCGATTTGCCGGTCTGCATCGGCAACTGGTGCCCTCATAATTACGAAAACAACTTTGCCGGATCGGTCACGTTGATCGAGGCTCTGACTCGCTCGATCAATGTTATTCCGGTCAAGCTTTCGATCGCGCTAGGTGGCGGCAACGCCAAGATCGGCCGCGCGAAAATCGTCCAGACGGCGCGCAACATGGGCATCGTCACGCCGCTGCCAGATACACCGTCGCTGCCGATCGGCGCCGACGCCGTGGAGCCGCTCGAACACGCCGTCGCTTATGCGACCTTCCCCAATCTCGGCAAAGCCGTTACGCCGCATGCCGCACTTGAGGTCCGCACCGGCACCGGCAAGCTGGTGTGGCGTTTCGACCGCGATGGCCCGCAGCCGCGACAGGTGATCAGCCCGCAGGTCGCGGTCGATATGATCAAGATGATGAATTCGGTCGTCGAAAACGGCACCGGAAAACGCGCCCAGCTCGACGGTATCCCAACCTGCGGCAAAACCGGCACCACCAACGATTGGCGCGACGGCTGGTTTGTCGGCTACACTGGAAACTTCGTCGGCGCGGTATGGATGGGCAACGACGACTTTACCCCGACCAAACACATGACGGGCGGAACGCTGCCGGCAATGACCTGGCACGATATCATGGCCTACGCGCACCAGGGCGTCGAATTGCGGCAGCTACCCGGACTACCGGCGCCGCAACACGCTCCTGTCGTCGCTGAAGGATCGTTTAAGGGTGCAGATGAACCGCACCCGGCCCTGCTCACTCACAAGGCCACCGACGCCCTCGTGCATCTTGAGGAAACTCTCGATGAAGCCGACCATGCGCTCGACGCGCAGGCCTCGCCGCCGGGTCGGCTTGGCGCGCTCGACACCGGCAACGACCGTAACGGAAAAGGCGGTCCCGATCGCTCGGACACGATCACTGCGGTAGCTGACCAGAAGGCACCGGCAGTGTCTCGCGGCGATTGAGCGCGAGCGGCCATGCGTCTTCTTTTCGGGTCATTCTTCACGTTTCTGCTGGCGGCAGCCATCGGGTTGGGAGCGACCTGGCTCACACTCACCCGCGGCATTGCCTTCGGTTCGCTGACCATCGGCACCTGGACGGCGTGGCCGAAAACTGGATCGCAGGACATCGACCCTTACGCGCACGCCAGTATCGCCCGCGATGGCGAACTGCCGATCGGCATCGGCGACGGTGTGGCTTTCTATGCTAGAGCCGACAACAAGGGTCATGCCCTCGACGGTCGCTGCACGTTCGCGCTGAGCGGCATGACACCGCCAGCACGGTACTGGACCGTTACGCTGTACAATGTCCGCGGCGGCCTTGTTGCCAATGCCATCGACCGGCACGGCTTCACCAGCCAGGAAATCATTCGCAATGTGGACGGCCAATTCACCATCACCGTGGCGCCGCAAGCACGACCGGGCAATTGGCTGCCGACAGGCGGGATTGAGCGATTTGTTCTGGTGTGGCGCCTCTACGACACCCCGATCGGAGTTGCGACCGCCACGATGAAAGAGGGGCCAATGCCGGCGGTGGAGCGAAAGGGCTGCTCATGATCCGTTGGCTGTTATGGATCGTCGGCGGCATTCTGCTTGGCGGCATCGTCCATCTGGCGACGGTGCTGGCGATGCCGCGGGCCGCGACACAGGACGCCTATTCACGGCTCCTGCCAATGACCCCGGTCAACAAAATGGTCCCGTTGCCAGCGCCTACGCCGAACAGTTCGATCATGCCGTTCATGGACCCGGCCTTCGCCGAGGCGGTCTGCCGCTACGATTTGGCCGGCGGCTCAATCAAGCTCAATGCCCCGGTCAGCGACGCCTATACGTCGGTCACGTTTTATACGCGTAATAGCGTGGCTTATTACGCCATTAATGATCGCGCCGCCGGCAAGCGCGCGATTGAACTGGATCTGATGACCCCGGCGCAGCACGCACAGGTGCCCGAAGAAGAGGACGTAACCGCCGCCGATCGGCTGATTATCGATTCGCCGACGACAACCGGCCTGATCGTGTTGCGCGCCTTGGCGCCGGTGCCGAGTCTCATGCCGATTGCCCGGCAAGCGCTCGCCGCCGCGCAATGTCGCAATGAACCCGTGCAATAAATCTATCGCGGAACGATTTGGGGAGTTCCGGCAAGCGCGACAGGCGCCGCAGTAAAACGCGGCACCGGCGCGACAAGATTGTAGTTTGCGATCCGCTGCTGCAGCTGCGTGAGATTCAGGTCGACATTGCCGGCTTCCTGTTCGGGCTCGGCGATAGCCAGATGCTCGAGCGCAAACCGGTAGCTGGCGCAACGTTCATTCAAGGAGTGCTGCACCCACGCGATGACCAGGCCGTTTTCGGCGATCCGCGCCTTCGCATTGACGCGTTCAGCCGGACTGAGATCGGCGACAGCCTGCATGCTCGCCAGCCGCCGGCGATCGATATCGGCGACGCGGCGCGCCACAACGAAAAAAGGTTCGATGCGCACAGTGTCGTTGCGGATGTCGTCCGAGAGCTGATTGTAACGCGCCGACGGTGAACGATCCCATTTAGCCAGCAGGTGCCTATAATACGCGGTCCGGTCGAAGACCCAGACATCGCGCCGCATCAAGCGGTCAATACCGTACTCGTAGATCACGGCGTCCCAGCGCTGACGCTCATATGGCGGTTCGATCAGCGGAAAGGCGAGGTCGCGCAGCGCGCGCTCATCCTCGGTCAATCGGTTCTTTGACGCTGGCCATCCGGCATGCTTTGCCGCGTCGCGTCCGACCCAGTCGTGAATGCCATCGGTGACGACCAGTTCCGGATCGATCCGGCCGTAGTCGCCAATGCTGGTGCAGCCCGCGAGCGCCACGAGCCCGATCAGCGTCAGAAGCGGAGATGCGATCTTGCGGCGATATCGGACGGGCGGCGCCATCGCTGGCCGACGCCTAGCGGCGTCTCACCCGCCGTCGGCCGCCATTACTCGCGGGCGGGTGCGGTTCAGCCTCGTCGACCACGGCGTCGGCATATCGCTCGATGCGCACGACGGGCAAAATAATGATAGTCGCGGACTCCGCTCCGTCGGCCCGCCCGAAGCGCACGATGCGTCCGTCGTCCGGAAATTTGATGACGTTGCCCACCAGCCAGTTTCCCCTGACGGTCGGCTCGTCACTCAATCCAGCCTGCTGATGCCGCCGTCATCGCGATTAAGCGGCATGCAAGGTTAACGCTCCGCTAACGTGGAAACCTTAGGCTAGGCGACGGATCATCTCTTTGTACCTGTTGCAATCGAGCCACGCCCGATGGAAGCGCCGCGCCTAGCCAGCCTTCAAGGCTTCACCGAAATCGGATTACGTGGCGGGGTCGACATGCGGCCGACATTGTTGCGCGTGCTTACCGATCTGTACGTGCAGAAGCTGACACACACGCCCGACGAGGACCGGCATTACACGGAACTGGCGCTCCGGCTCCTTGAATCAGTGGACGTGCCGACACGGATAGCCATCGCCATGCGGCTGGCCAATCACCTCTCACCGCCGATGCCGGTCATACAAAAACTGGCCGGCGACCTGCCGGAAGTCGCGGCGCCGCTGCGCGCGCTTCGCCCGTCACTGGCCCGAACCGCCGTTGCCAGCGCCAAACCGAAGGCGGCCGGTGCCGATCGGCCGCCGGACCGCAACAAGATTGCCAAACTGCCCGGCAAGATGGACGTCGACCTGGCTGGCGAACTCAACGAATTGTTCTTCAGGGCAGGCGCGCAGGAGCGACGGCTCATCCTGCTCAACCTTCATATTGTCGCGCCGGTTTCGGCCGCACGAGCCAGCGCCGTGCATGACCCAGCGGTCGGGCGCCGACTTGAAGCGTCCGTGCTGGCCCGCAAGCATGAAGACTTTGCCCGCGAACTCTCACGCGCGCTTGTCCTATCGCGCGAGCAGGCGCGCCGTATTGCAGGCGATGAATTGGGCGAGCCGATTGTAGTCGCTGCCAAGGCACTTGGCGTGTCCCGCGATCAACTCCACCGTATCTTGCTGTTCGTCAATACCGCGATCGGTCATTCGGTGGAACGTGTCCACGCATTGGCGACGCTTTTTGACGACATGCACCTTCAGGCGGCGCTCGATCTCGTCGAAGTCTGGCAAGCTCTTGCCACTGTCGCTGCCGAGGGTGGGTCGCTGCCATATCAGCCAATGCCGCCTCACGACAGGCCACGTATACAACTTGCCCCCGCGACCCGGCGAGCCCCCCTGCCCGCGCGCGACGTGGAACGGCGAGACGCATCTTAAATCGGCGCGCTCAGGCCGTGACGATTTCGAGGAAGTTCCGCCCGGAGCGATCCTCGACTTCGACAATCCAAATGTCCGGATCGAATTTGAGCTGACGTGCCAAATAGGCGTCGACCGTCTCATCGGCCGCCGGCTGCGTTTCGAAGCTCGGACTGAACGCGCGCGCGGCGGACGGCGTCGCGTCAAATGCGCTTTGCGGCGCGGGTTCAAACAAGTCCGACGTGCCGTCGAGCCTGCTGATGCGTACGAACACGGCGCCCGCCTCCTCAGCACCGCGCCTGCGCAGCACCGCGAAGACGCCCTCGACCTGACAACGGCGCATGTAGGCCGCCACCCAGAGCGCAGATTTGAGGCGCATGATCCCAACTCACAGCAAGCTGGTTGGGAGATATGACTCGCCCCGGCGGCGGCCGCAAATCCGGCTGTCAGTCGATTGGGTGCCCCACCAGCACCGAGAGGTCGGCGACCAGTCGGTCCGACAGCCGTCCGGTCACCGGCAAATTATGCTCGTGCTCAAAGCGGGCGATGGCCGCGCTTGTCTGCCGATCGAGCACGCCGGTCGCCTTGATCTGCCCGTACCCGTAATTCGCCAACGCCCGCTGCACGGCGATGATGCGCGCTGACATGCCGATAAGCTGGCCGATCGGATCATTGTGCCGTGCCATTGCTGTCTGCGGCGAACGCAATACCTCGACCGTATGACTGACCGGCTGGGGCTTCAGGGCGTCAGAACGGGCGGCAGCGGTATCCGTTGGGGCGGGTGCCGGCATCGGCACATTCACACTGAACGGCGTCGGTAGCGAGCCTGACTGCAAAAACAGCGCGTTGACGGCAATGATCCCCGACGCCGCAACGGCGGCGAGGATCGCACACATGTCGACGGGGCGCCGCGTCGCCTTCGCCCATATCGAAAACATCAGCGAACCGGCGAGCCTCGCGGCACCAGCGGCTACTCCACGCTTTTCGTTGCGGCGCTTAGGCACTTTTCTTCACCACTATTTCGCGCTCTGCCGGCGCCATCTCATTCACGGGCGGCGAGGCTGCAATGGACACAGCCGCATCTGGTCGTTTGAAATGTCCTATACGGGTGGCGGCATCGTGTCCGCCCGACGTGGCTGAGTTGTTAGCCGTGTGCATTCGCTCGCAATCGAGCGGCAGCCGCACCGTCACACGGGTACCCTCTCCCACGCGGCTTCGGATGGACAACTCACCGCCGTGCAGACGCACAAGACCTTTGACGATGGAAAGGCCGAGACCAGTTCCACCATGGCGGCGGTCGTAAGACGCGCGAGCCTGAAAATACGGCTCGCCGATGCGCTGCAGATCGCCCTCGCTGATGCCGACACCGTCATCCTCGACAGTGATGACGATTGATCCTGCCTCCGCGCGCGCAGCAAGTACCACCTTGCCGCCGCGATCGCTGAACCGGATGGCGTTCGACAAGAGATTGAGCAGGATCTGATTGAGAGCGCGCTTGTCGGCAATCATTTCCGGAAAGTCTTCGCCGATTGATTTCTCAATTGTAACTCCGGCCTCGCCGGCGCGCACCGCAACAATTTCACAGCATGCTGCCAGGACCCGTGCGAGGCTGAAGGGTTCCGGAGTAATCTCGAAATTGTCCGTCTCGATTTTCGATATGTCGAGCACGCCGTTAACGACCGACAGCAGGTGGTGACCAGATTCATTGATGAGAGCTGCGTATTCACCGCGACGTTTCTGATCGAGCATCAATGCCAACTCCTTGGTCAGCATTTCGGAAAAGCCGATGATGGCGTTGAGCGGTGTCCGCAATTCATGACTCATCGTCGCGAGGAAGCGGCTCTTTCGCACATTAGCGCGTTCAGCCTCGACCCGTGCAAGCTCGATCGCCTCTTCGTGCTGCTTGCGGCGGCTCATGTCGCGCAACACGGCGACAACCTCGCGCGCTTGATCGCCGACGGAAATTTTGTTTGGCTGCTCGAGCGGCCGGCACAGCATCTCCACCCACATAAATCGTGTGACGATTCGGCCGGAGGCATCGACTGCATCGCGACGGACGCGGAACTCGACGGAACGGCTCTCCGCGAGAGCCGCGGCATCGCCAAGCGCGGTCAGATAGGCCGGCCGATCGGCGACATGGACACGCTCGAACAGCCCGTGCCCAAGCAAGGTCGCGGACGGCGATCCAAACATTGTATCGGCAGCCGGCGAAACGAACAGAACGGCGCCGTCGCGCCCGTGCCGCATAATCACGTCGGTCATATTCTGCGCCAAGAGCCGGTAGCGCGCTTCCTCGGCGTCGAGCAGCCGGAAGCTGGTGCGCGCCAATCCTTCAGCGCCCAGCGCCAGACCTGTCGCATAAAGCGTGGCCGAGACGATGCCGAGTGCGACGAGCGGTGCCTGCTCAACAGCAGGTGCCGGCGGCAGCAGGTTCATCGCGCCAAGCAGCGCCAGAAGGCCCGCTGCGCCGAGTGCCAGTGTCGAAGCAACGGCAACAACGCGCCGCGACGCCGAAAGCGCGGCTTCGAGCGGCACGACAACGAGCCATATGGCTGCAAACGACTCGATGCCGCCCGACAGCGCCGAGACCATCGTGACCAATGCGGTGAGTGCGAGAGCCGAGAGCGCGTGCGCGCTTTCGTAGCGGCCGGTGCGCGAAAGGAAATAGGCGATCAGGATCGGCGCAACGAGCCAGCCGAGCACAAGCAGTTCGAGCATGCTTGGCGCGCCGCGCGCAAGGAGATAGAGCGGAAATAATGCCAGCGCGACGAAGCTGCCAAGCAACCGCGGCATGATGAATGCGCGATGACGCGCAGTCGTCAACGCGTCATGCAGCGCCGACGGGTGCACCAGCGTCTCTACATAGTCTCGGATTGGTGCAAAGACACCCACTAGCCCATCGCACGCCCGTCCGTGCAGACGCGCTCCCCTTTTTGTGTGGGTTAATCGTGTCAGAGCACACTTAAGCGAACACTAAGGCCCCCACTGCCGGCCACGGCGAGATGCCGCTACCGGCCTTTGTATAGGCCGAATGACGGGGGTTTCATCCGACATGGTGAACGGCCCGTTGCAGTCCGGCGCCCCCGCAGACGCGCGGCGAATGCCCGCCAATATGGGATAGCGGGCGCCATACCTGCCGTAGTGGAAGCAGCTGTGCACTCCATCGTTCGCTCAAATTTTACGTAAACAATTTTTCGTTTCGGACATTTATCAAATTGCTCGAAAATTTGCGGCTTATTCTCGTCAATTATGGGCCAAAACAATTCAAACCAGCGAACGGCGCTTTCAATGCTGACTGGTAGCCTGCGTCCCAAGGTGGCAACGCGTGCCGCGGGGGATGTGCGTCTCATGATGTTCCTGTTGCGAATGGCGTTCTGGCTCGGCGTCGTGCTGGTTCTGCTGCCAACTGGCGGCGCGCAGCACGGCACGGCAACCAACGAGGTCCACGCCACTGACGCTATTTCGGCGGCGTCGGCGACGGTTCACGATTTGAAAGGATTCTGCGGCCGCGAGCCCGAGGCTTGCGCCGTAGGTTCGCAATTCGTCACGACGATCGGCTACCGAGCACAGGCCGGCGCCAAGATGCTTTACGAACTACTGAGCGAAGCTCTAGCGTCGCATGACGCGGTTTCACCGGCAACGAGCGATACCAAGGCGGGGCCGGGCGCACCGCCCCTGCAACGTGCCTCATCGGAAAACACGCTCACGCCCGCCGATCTTGCCCCGGTTTGGCATGGACCGCCGCTCAGGAAGTCGATCTAGCCGCCAGCGCCGATTTTACCGGCCTTGGCCCGATCGCTGCCAATTCCCATCGGCAACGTCGACCGCGGCCCCCCGCCATCCTATATAGACGCTAGTGGAGCGGATTTGACATTCGCTACCCACCCAGCCGCACACGCCGCTAGCGAATGTCAAATCCAAAAGCTCCACTAGCACTTATAGTTGCTAGTGGTCCTTTGATTCTAACATTCGCATAATGGGGTGCCGAAACCGGATGCGAATGTTAGAATTGGACCACTAGGACGCGGGCGCCCTGAGCAATGGCCGATATCGCAGAAATCATCGACAATTTCGAACTCCTCGACGATTGGGACGATCGCTACCGTTACCTGATCGAACTCGGGCGGGAACTGCCGCCACTTGCGCCGGCGGCGCATAACGACGCCAACAAGGTGCAAGGATGCGCCAGCCAAGTCTGGCTTGAAACCGACGTGCGCCGAAATGGGACGGCCGGTCCGGTACTGATTTTCGTTGGTGACAGCGATGCCCATCTGGTGCGCGGGCTGATCGCGGTGTTGTTCGCGATGTTTTCCGGCAAAGCCGCGAAAGACATCCTGGCGATCGATGCGGTCGCGCTGTTCGAGCGCATGGGCTTGCGCGAGCATCTCACGCCGCAACGCTCTAACGGTTTCCGTTCGATGGTGGAGCGCATCCGCCGTGATGCGAACGCTGCCTTGGCGAGCGCGTCAGCCTGAAGTCTCGACGCCGAATACCGGACGCTATTTGCGGCGCCGGCGTTGCTGACCGAGACCCATCTGCTTGGCAAGCTGCGAGCGTGCAGCCGCATAATTGGGCGCAACCATGGGATAGTCGGCGGGCAGGCCCCACTTCTCCCGATATTGCTCGGGCGTCATGCTGTACTGGGTACGCAGATGGCGCTTGAGTGATTTGAATTTCTTTCCGTCTTCGAGGCAAACGAGAAAATCCGAATTGATCGATCGCTTCACCGACACCGCCGGTTTGGCCGGTTCGGCAAGCGCGCTCACCTGCCCGCCGGAGACACGCTTCAGCGCGGCGTGCACCTGCCCGATCAGGCTGGCGATCTCTGCACTGGGAACGGAATTATTGCCGACGTAAGCGGATACGATTTGCGCGGTCAGCTCAATATAGCTGCCTTCACCGGGATTTTCGGCCATGCACGTGATCCTCCTGCTGCGGATCGATCGCGAAGGCACACGCTGTCTAAACTTGGGCCGCCCCGCGCCGCAAAAGCTTGACTGCGAAAACTATACGTAGTGCAGGGATTATTATTACATAAAATCAATAAAAGCAACAAACCGGCAAGAATTTCGCGGCCACCACTGTAGTTCAACCATCCGCTCTACTGTTGAGCGGCGCTATGCCGGCATACGGATTTTGCCCGTAGACCGGGAGACGCCATCGAGCACTGGCTATCAGGTGTTCTGTTCGATGTGGTTGCGCAATTCGGTGATCGACCCGAAGCGGAGGGTTCCGCCCGGCAACTGGGCCTCAATCGATCCATCCGAGTACAGGGTGTAAGCCATGCCTTCGACGACCCCCGACTTGAGGATCGATACCGCTGCTGCCGCCGCCTCATGGATGGCGGGAGCTGGCTGCGGAGCCGTTACCTGCGGAGCCGCGTCAAGCGCCGGCGGCGCAGCCGCCGGGGGCGGCGGCACAATTTGAAGGGTTTGGACCGGCGGAGCCTCCGGGGCGCCGCGTTGTGCCTTCGGCCACAGTGAATCAAATAGCGAGCCCTTCGGCTGCTGTTGCGACCGGCGCGGCGCAGGGCCAGCGTTTACCGCAACCCGTTGCGCCGCTTTCGCGTGTCCAGCGCCATTCAACCGGGGCGCTGTCGCGTAGTTCATCTGGACGCTTTCGTCCTCGACTCGAAGTGGCCCGTTCGGCAGCAGGGATACACTGCTGTCTTCGACAATCGGCGCGCTCTCCAATGCTGGAATGCGAACAGCGGGAGACGCCTGCTCGATTGCGGCCGGCGGCAAGTCCGCTGGAATCGGCATTGGCGGCGGGGCAGTCCTTGCCTTTAGCGGCGAAGACGCCTGTGGGGCAGGCGTTGCCAACGCCACGACTTCGCCAAGCGACGTCGGGCGCGCCATCGGACGCAACGTCAGAGCGTGCTCAACGCGCAACAGCGCACGAACGACGAAGGCAAGGCCAATAAGGATGCAGCCGCCGGTGATCGCGACGATCCCCGGCGTGACATTGGTGGCGTCGAAGGCACGCTGGCTGAAGGAAAAGCCCGATGCTATCAGGCCCAGTCCGGCCGCGATGATGACGGCACCAAGCGTCAACAAAAACGCATACATAAACGCGTCCCCTGGTCACCGAACTAACGCGCGACGACCACTTTTTCGCGCTATTTTGGCCGCCATCCCGAATCCGCGCAAGCTTTAATTCCCAAGACCAATGAAACGGCCCATTTTTGAGCCCCGGGGCAGCGCCGGAGCGGTGCGCGGCCGAGCTGCCGGGCCCCCTCCTCGCGCATATCCTAATGCATTGTAACTGCGACGGTATCGGCCCAGCACCGTGGTGAATGCCAGCACTCGGAGCCGGCGTTAACCTTGCTGCAAGCGCGGTAGCGCCGCACGCCTCCTCGCGGACGTTGCCCAAGCCCTATCATTGGGCCTATTTAGAGGAACCTTTCTCTCCACCAGGCGGTTTCCCAGCGGGAAAGCCCGCCCGGCTCTGTCTCACATTCAGGATTCGCCCTCACATTAAGGAGTAGACCAATGGCATTCACCCTGCCCGAACTGCCCTATCCGTATGACGCGTTGGCCCCGCACATGTCACGCGAGACGCTCGAATTTCATCACGACAAACACCACCAGGCGTACGTGACCAACGGCAACAACCTCGCCAAGGGCACCGAATGGGAAAACAAATCCGTCGAAGAGGTTCTCAAAGGGACGTTCGGCAAGAACCCGGGACTGTTTAACAACGCCGCCCAGCACTACAACCACATCCACTTCTGGAAGTGGATGAAGAAGGGTGGCGGCGGGGACAAGTTGCCCGGCAACCTCGAAAAGAAGCTCACCGCCGATATCGGCCCGCTCGCCAAGGTGAAAGAGGAACTCGCCCAGGCCGGTGCGACGCAGTTCGGCTCCGGATGGTGCTGGCTCGCTGTCAAAGACGGCAAGATCGTCGTCACCAAGACGGCAAATGGCGAGAATCCGCTGGTCCATGGCGCCAAGCCGATTCTCGGCTGCGACGTTTGGGAGCACTCCTACTACATCGATTATCGCAACCGGCGGCCCGATTACCTCAAGGCATTCATCGACCACCTGATCAATTGGGAATACGTCGCCGAAATGTACGAAGCGGCGATGAAATAGCCGCCCCTCAACGCAATCCGTGAAAAGGCGGGGCCCTTTGGTCCCGCCTTTTTGCTTTTCGCGGTGGCCGATTGCGACAGCGCCGCAGAGATGCTCTCGCTGGTGCGGCAGTCTATAAGACCCGGTGGGCGCAAGGGCTTGGAATCGGGCCAAACGTGCAGACTTCGGCAACAATAGACATGCCGCTACGGGCTGATATCGCCAACGCCGAGCGGTGGCCGGATGCGTGCGCGATTGCAGTCCTGGCCGCCGTGGCGCTGATCGCGGCGGCGACATTCCAGGATTACGGCCTCGGCTGGGACGACTGGATCCAATCCCATTACGGCCACCTGCTGGTGTCGTTATATTCGTCAGGTTTCACCGACAAGCGCGCGTTCTCGCTCGACAACCTCTACATGTACGGCGGCGGCTTTGACCTTCTCGCTGCGCTGACGTCGAAAATTCTGCCGTTCGATCCCTACGCCACCCGGCGGCTCCTTGGCGCAGCCATCGGCATTATCGGGCTGTTCACGGTCTGGCGGCTGGCGCGGCGGCTCGGCGGCCCGCTCGCCGGCCTGATCGCGCTGATCCTGCTCGTCACCTGTCCGCTTTTCTACGGACACATGTTCATCAACTGCAAGGATGCGCCGTTTGCAGTGGTGATGATGCTTGCTTTGCTCGGCATCATACACGCGATCGGGCAATACCCGCACCCGCGTCCCGCCACCGTCACTCTCGTGAGTGTCGCGTTCGGCCTCGCCGTCGGTACGCGCGTCTTAGGCGGTTTCGCGGTCATCGAGGCGCTTCTGTCGCTGTTGCTGATCGTTGGGCTCAGGTGGCGCTTGCTTGGTCGAAGTGAGGCACTCCGCGAATGCGCAGCCTTCCTATGGCCGTTCATTCCTGGCGCGGTGCTCGCGTACCTGGTCATGGGCCTTGTTTGGCCGTGGGGCGTTGCCGAGCCACTCAATCCATTTCGGGCGCTACACTATTTCTCGCACGACTTCGTTGCTCCGTGGCGCGACCTGTTCGACGGCCAACTCGTCTCGATCGTGCACATGCCGCGTAGCTATGTGCCGACACTGCTTGCGGTACAGCTCCCGGAATTGATGCTCGCGCTCGGTCTGTTCGGGTTTGCGGGCGCTGTCGTCGCAGTCTGCCGCCCGGGGAGCGGCACTGACACGAAGCAGCGCGCTTCGCTGCTCGCGGTCCTGCTCGCGGTATCGCTCCCCATCCTGATGACGGTCCTCACCCTGCCCTACATCTTCAACGGCATCCGGCATCTTTTGTTTGTCGTGCCGCCGATTGCCGTGCTTGGCGGACTGGCCGGAGCCTGGGTCGGGCGCCGGCTTGCGGACTACGGCCGTGTTGCGATCGCAGCCGGCGCCGTCGCGCTCTGCGCGGGCGCCGTATCGCCGATCATCGATATGATCCGGCTGCACCCTTACGAATACACCGACTTCAATCACTTCGTCGGCGGTGCGCAGGGCGCGCGACCATTGTTCATGCTCGACTACTGGGGTCTATCGCTGACGCAGGCATCGCGCGGGCTGATCGCCTTCCTGGCGCAACACCATGAGACGCCGCCAAACGGACCATGGAAAGTTGCGGTGTGCGGACCCGAGTTGCCGGTCTGGGTAACGCTCGGGCCGGCGTTCAAGCTCGCAGCTCCCGAGCAGGCGGATTTCGCTCTGTCGCTTGGGGAATTTTACTGCGCCAAACTCGATGCACCCGTGCTGCTGCAAGTCGTGCGCGACGGCATCGTCTTTGCGCGGGTTTACGACATCCGCGGCCGCTCGATCGCAAAGCTGACTGCAGACTGATGCCGCCGGCCGCGATCAGGCCGCCGCAGCGATAGCCGCGTGCGCATAATCCCAATAAAGCTCGCGCGCCCTGCGGTAGAACGGCCCCGGCGGAAGCTGACGATCGTCGATGCGCGTGACCGGGGTGACCTTGCTGTAATTGCCGGTGCAGAAAATTTCGTCCGCCGACTGAAGATCGCAGTAACGCAGCGTCGCCTCGACAACGGTCGCGCCGGCGTCCTGCAGCAGAGCAATCACGCGCCGGCGCGTAATGCCGGCGAGAAAAGTGCCGTTCGCCACCGGCGTAAAGACGACGCCATCCTTGGCCATAAAGATGTTGGCGCTGCCAAGCTCGGCGACGTTGCCGAGGGCATCGCACATCACGCAGTTATCGAAGCCGCGGGAGCGCGCCTCGATCATGGCTCGCGCGTTTTGCGGATAAAGGCAGCCAGCCTTGGCCTCGACCGGCGCGCTGTCACGCGTCGGTCGGCGGAACGGCGACAGCGTGATGGCCGTGCCAGTGGGCTTCGGTAGCGGCGCCACGTACATTGTCAGGCACCATCGCGTGGTCTCGGGATCCGGCCGGACCGCGCCGCCGGCCGCGTCCTCGGCCCAGTACATCGGCCGGATGTACAGTTCGGCATCGCCGTCGAAGCGCTTGAGTCCCTCGCGCACGAGCGCGATCCATGTTTCGGTTGGAACGACCGGTTTGAGGTACATCGCCTTGACGGATTTATTCACCCGCGCGCAATGCAGGTTGAGATCAGGCGTCACACCTTCAAAGGCGCGCGCCCCGTCGAACACCGAGGTACAAAGCCACGCCGCATGCGTGCGCGGCCCCATGATCGGCACATTGCCGTCATGCCAATCGTCTTCGAAAAAGGTCACTGTCTTCGACCAGGTAACGGTCTTGCTCATGGAACGGTCCGCATCTGACTCGCCTGTAATTCCGCGCCTCTCTTTGGCATGATCTTGGTCACCAAACTTACAGCGCGGGAGCGCGTAAAATGATTAACGTTAAGGCTCGCGCCTATGTGTTCGATGCCTACGGCACGCTGTTCGATGTTCATGCGGCGATTGCGCGCCATCGCGACGCGGCCGGGCTCGACGCCGATCGGTTCTCCGAGATTTGGCGGACGAAACAGCTTGAATACAGCTGGACGATGACACTCGCCGGCCAGTACGCAGATTTCTGGGTCCTGACCGAACGCGCGCTGGACTATGCCTTCGCCCGCGTGCCTTCGGTCGATCGCGCTCTGCGGCCGCGGTTGCTTGATGCGTATCGCCGTCTCGACGCCTTCCCGGATGCACGCGAAGCGCTCACCGCCCTGAAAGCTCAGGGCGTGCGCCTCGCGATTCTGTCCAACGGCTCCCCGCCCATGCTCCATGCTGCGGTCGAGGAGTCCGGGCTCGATGGGCTGCTCGATGCCGTACTCTCGGTCGACCAGGTGCGCCTCTATAAGCCGCGCCCGGAAGTCTACGCCCTCGTAACCGCCCGTTTCGGCATTGCTGCGGAGAGCGTCGTATTCGTCTCCTCCAATCGATGGGACGTGATGGGCGCCGCGGCGTTCGGATTCCGCCCGATCTGGATCAATCGCACGCACGGCCCGGACGAGTACCCCGAGCATGCCCCGGTCCGGATCGTGGCCGATCTGTCGGCGCTGCCATCTCTCGCTTGGTGAGCCACATCATCGCTAACGGGGCTGACCGTGCGGCAGTTTGGATGCTCCGTGCGCCATCCTCAAAGTCACTTTCGCCCACGACACCGACCAGGGCGCCAAAGTGCGCTCGGCAACGTCGCAATCGACCAGACGAAAACGCCGATCAGGCAGCGTGGCCGTCCCGTAGCTCGGCCGAATTCAGCGCGGTCGCGATCTGCCGCTTGGTTATCCGCGTGCCGTCGTCGCCTTCGATCAGCAGTGTCACGCGGCCGCTTTCATTGAGGTGATGAGCCCAGCTCATGGCCTCGTCGAGCAGAGTGAACTCCTTGTAGAGCTGGCGATCCTTGTCGAGCGGCGAAATCGAACTCCGAGCCGCGCGGACCCGAGTAAACACGATAAGTCATCGGTGGAACCTCCTGTCCTCTCATGCTCTTGGACGCAATGTGGGTTCTGAATATGCCGAGCGAGGGGCATGACGCGTTGACGCAGGTCACGTTGTCGTTACGATCGTGCTGGGAAAACAGGACGATTTGGCTGCTTTAGTAAAAATGGGGAGGCAATTGTGCGCTTATTCGGCACATTTGTTGGACTCACATCCGCCGTGACCATTTTGACGGCAATGCTTGTTGGAACCGCGCACGCGCAAAGCGATGCCGTCTACCTCGTCACGTACGTCGAGCTGATGCCGAATGCCGCCGCATCTGGCGGTGCGCTGCTCAAGCAGCACCGAGACGAAAGCCGCAAGCAGGGCGGCAATTTACGTTTTGACGCACTCGCCGAAATCAAGCGGCCTAGTCGCTTTGCCATCATCGAGGTCTGGAACAACAAAGCGTCGTTCGATTCACATAGCCATTCGTCGGCCAGCGCGCAGTTTTTGGAAAATCTCAAAACTATGCAAGACGCGCCCAACGATGTGCGCGTCGACCATGCGCTCTATCTCGGACAAGGTAAGCATCAAAGTCGAGCTGGCGCGATTTATGCCGTGACCCACATTGACGTCATCCCTTCCGGAAAGGACACCTGCATGGCGGCGCTCAAAGCCATGAGCGCCGATACCGCCAACGATCCGGGCAACGTCGGTTATGACGTGCTGCAGCAGGACGATCACACAAATCATTTCACCGTCGTGGAGGAATGGGCCGGAATGCAAGCCGCCGACGCACACGCCGTGGCGGCGCATACGCGGGCGTTTCGCGCGAAACTGATGCCGATCAAGGGCGCACTTTACGACGAGCGTTTCTATACTGAATTGAAATAGCCGGGCATGCCCCAACGGCCGCCAAAAATTCCGGCAGCGCGCCTATTTCTGCGGCCCGAAGGCTTGATCGCTATACGGCAGCGACGTCGGGCGCTGGATCGCGATGAAGGCATGGTCAAGAGTGCGGTGGCAATTGTTGCACCCGGCGCTCAGCCTGTCGTAGGCGGCGACAAAGGCTGTGCCGTTCTTGTCATCGATCGCGTTCTGCAGGTCCTTCAGCGGCGCGCCGACCATCTTGTCCACCGTGCCGCCGCCGAGCAGCTTGTCGACGTCATCAAAGCCTTCATGCAATTCGCCGATCTCGTAATCAGCAGAGTCCAATTGCCGGCATGGCCGGCAAACCACAGCTTGATATGGCGCAGCTGCTGCAAAGTCATGATTTCGCCAAGGCCTGGGATGTTGGCAGGTGGCGTCTCCAGCGGTGACGCAGCCGGAGCAGGCCCGTTCTGCGCACTCGCGGCCAGAGCGGCCACGCAAAATGACGCTGTAAAGGCCGCCAACAAGACTTTCACGAGTGTCACCTCCGGCGCCCCTCACATAACGTAGCGACTCGCGGTGCCCTTCAACTCAATGGCGCGAGGGTTTCGTTGCAGATCTTCGGATGCCCGGCCCTGCAGGCCTGATAAATCGCTGGACACGCCCTGGCGGCGGCGAGACCGGCCTCAATAGTCGTGACACGATCGCCGGCCGCGCGCGACTGACCATCGTAAGTGAGGACAGCGGTGTCGCGATCAAGCTGACGATCGGTGCGCAGGAAGTTCTCGGCGCCGTCAAAATATGTCGTTGCGGTGCGGATCGCTTCGTTGAGCTTACGGGTATATTCGGCGTTGGCGTGAGGATCAGGCTTGATCACACGCGCATGCACGGCAGCATCCGTGAACAGTACGTTGAGCTTAAAATACATGCCGCCGCATTGGGCAAGCGCCAACCAGTATGGACGGCCCTGAAAGGGGCCGGGGGCGGTTACCACGGTATCACGCTTGTCGATGGAGACCGCCGGCGCCGCTCGTTCTGACTCGCGCGGTACGCGGCGGTGACGGTATCTGTGCTGCGCATCGGCGCTGTTCGCGGCGGCGATGAGCGCGATGGCCACCAGGGTGCACTTTCCGAAGAATCTCGGCATGGCGTGATTATAAACGGCTTGAGGCGACGGCTGGTTCAAAACCTCTCGACCCACGGCCGCACCTCGATCTCCCAAGTCCAGGCGCTCCGGTGTTGCTGGAGCAGGTTGAGATAGGTCTGCGCGAGGGCGTCGGGATCAAGCGTACTGTCTGGCCGGTCAGGCGGATCCGCTCGGCGGGCGCTGCGAATGCCGCCGTCGATAACCACGTGCGCAACATGGATGCCTTGCGGCGAAAGCTCGCGGGCGAGGCTTTGCGCCAAGCCGCGCAGCGCAAACTTGCCCATGGCGAATGGCGCAGACTGCGCATAACCCTTGACGCTGGCTGACGCGCCGGTGAACAGGATCGCGCCGCGCCCCCGTGGCAGCATGCGCTTGGCCGCCTCCTGAGCGACGAGGAAGCCGCCGAACGCACTCACCGTGATCGACTTCGCCACCTCATCAGGATCAAGGTCGATCAAAGGGCCGCGCGTGCGGTAACTGGGATTGTAAACGACCACATCGACACCACCCAGCCCGGCTTCGGCGTCGGCAAACAGCTTGGCAACGTCGCCGCGATTGCTCGCGTCACAGGTGAACGCCTTGCCGCCGGTCTCCTTGGCAAGGGCCGCGAGGTCGGCGCCCCGGCGGGCGGCAAGCGCGACCGACAAGCCGGCCTTGGCGAAGGTGCGCGCCAATGAAGCCGACAGCCCCGCTCCGACTCCAACGATGAGCGCTGTTCGATAGCCAGTCCCGGCCATGCGGCCCTCCTCCTGGTGTGGCGGTGCATAAGAGCAGGCGAATGCAGGTAGCCGTCAAGCGCCGCGTTGGCTGACGCTTGCAGCGGAACGGCGTTCAATCGATCACAGCGATCGCGTTGATTTCGACCAGACAGCGCGGATCGGTGGCGAGCCGAACCACCTGAACTGTTGTGGTGGCCGGCTTAGCAGCACCGAAATACTCTCCCCAGACCCGGTTGAGTGCGTCCTGATCGGTGAGATCGGTGACAAAACGGTCGGCCGTGACGACGTCGGCGAAGGTCGCGCCCACGGCCTCAAGCCCACGCTTGAGGTTTTCCAACGCCGCCCGGGCCTGCCCCGCCATGTCTCGCGGCATGCCGTCGAATTCCTCCGGACAATGCGGATGATGGTGATAAACCGGCGCCGCAGTGACACCGGCCATGTAGACGCTCGTGCCGCCTTTGACCTTAATTGCCGGCGCATAGGGCATCCACATATCGGGCGCGTCCGGCCAATGGATATGCTCGACGGTTTTTGGCATGGCAAAATCTCCTGTTCGGCCGGGGAAAAGCGCGGCACTGACGACGGGCACCAAAGACTTAACACCAAGGACATGGCACTATAGAGCGATGCGCCGCATTCCACAGGTCGCCGGCATCTATCTCGCCGTTCTCCAATTCGTCTTTACGCTGGGCTGGACGAGCTACGCGTTCTATCTGCCCAAGCTCGCCGCCGCCGTGGGCCTTTCGGCCACCGCAGTCGGCATCATCCTCATGCTCGACCAGGTCATCTTCACGGTCACGGATTTTTCCATGGGGATCGCCGCCGACAAGGTGTCGCGCGTGCTCGGCCGTCTCGGCCACTGGGTCGCGGGCATCACGTTTATCAGCTGTCTCGCATTTGTCGGCCTCCCCTTCATTGCCGCCGATCACCTTGGCGCCGGACCGTTTCTTGCCCTCACGGTACTCTGGGCGATGACGTCGTCGGCGCTGCGAGCACCGCCGCTCATGCTGCTCGGCAAATATGCGGCGCGGCCGGCCATCCCGTATCTCGGCAGCCTCGCCATGCTGGGGCTCGGCATCGCCAGCGCGCTGTCGCCCTATCTCGCCCTCACGCTTGCCAAACAGGACCCGCGGCTGCCTTTCGTCATCGCGAGCGTCACGCTGCTGCTTGTCAGCCTCGCGCTCTCCAAGGTCGAGCGGTCGCTGGCGAAGCAGGCGCCGGCCGTTCCCGACCGGTCCCAAACCGTCGATCGTGCGGTGCCGGCCCCCGTCCTGGTCTTCGCGCTGGCAGTTGTCATTTTCGCGCTCGGCTTCCAACTCCATGTTTTCTTCAACAGCGCTCCGTTGTTCAGGAAATTCACCAGCAACATCGGCATGCTGCTTCCGGTCTTCTGGGTCGGATTTTCTGTAGGCATGTTCCCGGCGAGCCGCATCACCAAGCGCTGGGGTGGTTTGCGGGTGATGGGCGCAGCCGGTCTCCTTGGAGCCGTTGCGATCGTGTTGATGGAATCCTCGACCGCGCTTGGCCTGACAGTGGCAGCCCAGATCGTCGCGGGCACAGCCTGGGGCGCGATTCTGATGAGTGCGTTCGCGGCCGCCGCGGCCCTCGGCGCGACTGGCCATGAGGGCAAGACGACCGGCTTGATGTATTCCGGACTGGCGCTGGCAACATTCGCGCGCATGGCGACCAGCGCCAGCGGCACCCTCGCCGATCCGGCGCTGGCCCCTCTCGTGCATTGGCTGCCGATTGTATGTTGGGGAATTGGCGGCGCGCTGCTGGTCGGACTGACCGTCACCTTCGCAAACCGTTCAATCCGCGAAGCTGCGCGCGCATAGACCGAAACCTCTCAGCCCGCCCGGCGGCTGCTACATCCGAAACACACCGAATTTCGTCTCCGGAATGGGCGCGTTGAGCGCGGCGGAAAAGCACAGCGCCAGGACGCGGCGCGTTTCGACTGGTGCAATGATGCCGTCGTCCCATAACCGCGCGGTGGCGTAATACGGATTGCCCTCGGTCTCGTATTGCTCGCGGATCGGCTGCTTGAATTCCTCTTCCTGAACCTCGGACCAGGTTTTGCCCTCGGCCTCAATGTTGTCGCGGCGCACGGTGGCGAGCACGCTCGCCGCCTGCTCTCCGCCCATGACGGAAATGCGCGCATTCGGCCAGCTGAAGAGAAAGCGCGGACTGTAAGCGCGGCCACACATGCCGTAATTGCCGGCGCCGTAAGAGCCGCCGACGATCACGGTGATCTTCGGCACCTGCGCGCAGGCAACCGCCGCGACCATCTTGGCGCCGTCCTTGGCGATGCCGCCGGCCTCGTAGTCGCGCCCAACCATGAAGCCGACGATGTTCTGCAAAAACAGGAGAGACACACGGCGCTGGCAGCACAGTTCGATGAAATGCGCGGCTTTGAGCGCGCTTTCGGAAAACAGAATCCCGTTGTTGCCCAGAATACCGACCGGGATGCCGTGGATATGCGCGAAGCCAGTCACCAGCGTCGGCCCGTACAACGCCTTGAACTCGTCAAACGCCGAGCCGTCGACAAGCCGCGCGATCAGCTCGCGCACGTCGTATTGCTTTTTCAGATCGGCCGGCACGATGCCATCCAGTTCGGAGGAGTTGTATTTGGGTTCCGCCGGCTTAGCGAAGACGGTGTCGTTCAGCTTTTTGGTATTAAGATTGCCAACGATGCGACGGCACAGCGCCAATGCGTGACGATCGTTCTCGGCCAGATAATCCGCGACGCCGGATTTTTTGGTGTGTAGCTCGGCGCCCCCCAATTCTTCAGCGCTAACCACCTCCCCGGTCGCGGCCTTCACCAGCGGCGGGCCACCGAGAAAGATGGTGCCCTGGTTTTTCACGATGACGGTCTCGTCCGACATCGCCGGCACGTAAGCGCCTCCGGCGGTGCATGAGCCCATGACCACCGCAATCTGCGCAATGCCTGCGGCCGACAGCGTTGCCTGATTGTAGAAGATGCGGCCGAAATGCTCGCGGTCCGGAAACACTTCGGTCTGATGCGGCAGGTTGGCGCCGCCGGAATCGACCAGATAGATGCAGGGCAGCCTGTTGTCGCGCGCGATCTCCTGGGCGCGCAGATGTTTCTTCACGGTCAGCGGATAGTAGGTGCCGCCCTTGATAGTTGAGTTGTTGCAGACAATAACGCACTCGCGGCCCGCAACGCGGCCGATGCCGGTGATGAGTTCGGCGCCATGAATGACATCCTCGTATTGGCCATATGCGGCCAGCGGCGACAGTTCAAGAAACGGCGCACCCGGATCAAGTAACGTCATCACACGCTCGCGCGGCAGCAATTTCCCACGCGCGAGATGACGTTCCCGGGCGCGCACTGGTCCGCCTTCAGCCGCCTTCGCGCGGGCTTGCTCGAGTTCATCTACCAGCACGCGCATCGCCGCCTGATTGGCGCGAAACTCATTCGAACGCGTGTCGATGCTCGACGTAATCACAGCCACGATATCCCTCACATCGAAATGAACGGAACGTCAGAAACTGTTTGATGCGCTTGCACTGCACAAATTCTCAGACACTGGATTTAGACACTGGATAGCGACAAATAACATAAGGAACCGAAACTTTCTTCCCCCTAACGACGAGGTACCGAAACTTTCCGCCCCCCGCAGCGTTCATTTCAAAGCAAACGGCATGCGCGAGCACAGCCGCAAGAGCGTAGTCGCGCATGAAGCGCACCAGAGAGGAGTGGATCGAATGACGAAATATCAACAAGCCCTGTTGGCCGGAGTAGCGGCTCTCGCCATCGCGGCGGGCAGCGGTATGGCTTCCGCGCAGACTTACGGCGGCGGCTCGATGGGCGGCTCCGTGCAAGGCGGCGCGGCAGCCGGCAGCGCTGGCGCGGCGGCAAGCGGCTCGGGGTCGGCAAGTGAGAGTCCGAGCGGTGGCCAAAGCGGTGGGATGTCACGGCACGAAGGCGCCGGGCACAGCGGCAGCGGCTCAGCGATGAAGCCCCGAGCCGAAAAACAGCCCGGTTCTACCAGCGGCCAATCCGCCGAGCAGCCGACGCAGTCCGGTAAACGCCGAGCAGAGACCCCTGAGCATGGCCACAAAGGCGGCACGGCGAGCAGTGAACGGCCGACGCACGAGCCGAATCATGGCACCGCAGAACGCGAGCACACGACGCGAGGTGCGCATGGTAGCGCCTCCGAGCCGACACACGGCGCCAACATGTCCAAGGGCGCGCGTGAAGGCACGACGCGGGAAGGTGCCGCGACCGGCGAAGGCGCGAATATCGCACCTGGAGGCGGCGCCAACGTCCACCTGTCGGAAAAGCAGCGGACCACTATCAAGCAGACCATCATCGAAGGACATAACGCGCCGCGGGCCGACCATGTGGACTTCGACGTTCGCGTCGGCACAGTCGTTCCGCGAGGCAGCATCCACGTGATCACTGTTCCGGAAACACTGGTCCGGATCGAGCCGCAGTGGCGCGGGTTCTTGTATTTCGTCTATGAGGACGAGATCGTCGTGGTCAATCCGAACGACATGCACATCGTCGCGGTGGTCGCGGTTTAACGGGCCGAACAAACAAAATCGCTTGGCGATACACGCAGATGCGGGCGGCGACCGGGCCGCCCGCATTGATCTATGCGCGCACTTCCTGACGCTGGAAAACCACGTAACCGATGACGAACAGGATGATCGTCGTCGCGATCAGGCCGACGATCTGCGGCCAGGCAATCAGAACACTGGCGCCAAGCGGCAGCGGCGAGCCAAGCACTGCGCCTTGCAGTTGGCTAAGATAGATCGGCCCGAGCGCACGCGTCGTCGGATCGAGGATCGCCACCACGATTTCGCCGAATAAGGTCGACGGCGAAAACCGAGCAAGGACCTGCTCCAATACGACCGTGCCGGGCGTCTGCAATCCCAGCGCGGTGTAGCGCGGATCGGGCGGGACGATGATCTGCGCCAGTTCACCAGCAAGTACCGGCCAGATAACGTACAAAAACAGCCACAGCCCGAGCGTTGCCAACGCCGCTGTGGCGGCCGAGCGGAACAGGATCGAGAACAGCATCGCCAGCGACAGCCACACGCCCGCATAGACAATCGTCACCAGCAGAAAGACGAAGGCGCGGGCGATCTCTTCGCCGCCCGGCGGAATGCCAATGAAGAGCAGCCCGAGCCCTATGACCAAAAGCCAGAGCACGACCAGCGCAATCGCCAGCGTCATCATCGCGCCGAGAAATTTTCCGAACAGCAGCGCGTCCCGATAGATCGGCTGCGAAAGGATGCGTGACAGCGTGCGCCGGCTATGCTCACCGTTCACAGCGTCGAATGTGAGCCCGATCGCCATTACCGGCACTAGCAGCGACAGCCAGAAAATGAACGACGGGAGCGGCTCCCGCGACGTAGTGAAAAACTTCAGGAACAGAAACGGATCCTCGGCAACCGTATCCTTGATCTGCTGGGTCGCCACATAGACGGTACCGACCGCGATCAGCATCACGATCAGTTCCAGGATAATGAAGCGGATACTGGTCAGGTGGTCGGCCAGCTCCTTGAGCATCACCACGCCGAGGCCGTTGAATGCCGAGCCCTCACGCCGCATGACGCGCTCCTTCCTTCGGAGCCTCGTCGGGCCTGCTCTCGAAATAGTGGTTGTAGATCGCTTCCAGGCTCGGCTCCTGAACGCCGAGAAATTTGAGACGCCCGTGCATGGCCACGACCTCGGCGGCGGCTTCCGGCCGCACGTCGCGATCCGCATGCAGGCGCAGTTTGCCGATGCCGGTCTGCTCGACGCCGCTCACGCCGGGAATCAATGCCAGCCGGTCGGCGAGTTCGGCGCCCTCCGCCTCGATATCGACCACATAGCCGGCGCCAAGAACCTCGCGGCCGAGCTCGGACACCGTCCCCATCAGCGCGATATGCCCCGCGCTGAACAGGGCGACGCGATCGCAGACGCTCTGAACGCGCTCAAGCAGGTGGGAGGACAACAGGACCGACACGCCCTCCGCCTTGAAGCGGCGGATAATGCCCAGGAGTTCGGTGGTCGCATGGGGGTCGAGCCCGGACGTCGGCTCGTCCAGAATTGCGATCTGCGCGCCCTTCATCAGGATCTCGGCAAGGCCGAGCCGCTGGCGCATGCCGCGCGAGAACGTACCGACGTAATGGTTGATGGAGTTGGCGAGGCCGACCCTTTCGAGGGCCTCGCTGATCCGCTTTTCGCGCTCGTTGAAGCGGAAACCGATCAGCCGCGCCGTGTAGCGCAGGTTGTCGGCGGCAGTGAGCTGATCGTAAAAGCCGACCGTGTCAGGCAGATAGCCAACCCGGCGTTTGACCGAGAGCGGTTCACGCGCCGGATTGAAACCGAGAACGCTGATCTCGCCGCCCGAGATATCGGTCAGCCCGAGCAGCATCAGAATGGTCGTCGTCTTCCCCGCCCCGTTCGGGCCGAGAAGACCAAAGATCTCCCCGCGCCCGACCGAAAACGAAATATGGTCGACGGCAACGGCCTCACCATAGGTCTTGGTCAGGCCCTTGGCCTCGATGACGGAATCGCCGCTCATCGCCGACCGAACCTTGCAACTGCGCCGACCATGACGAGCAGCGCAATGCCGATGATGCCAACGCCGGCGATGCCCCACATCGTGGATGTCGTCACCGTCACGCGGAAGTCGGTGGACGCCGATTCGCCTCGGGCGGATGCCGAGATTGTTGTCACGTAATCGCCCGCGATGGCCTTATCGGTCGGCGTGATCAACGCCTGGACTTCCTTGTTTGCATTTGGCGCGATCCGGTCGATCGATTTCGGATTGAATTCGACTTTCCAGCCGCTTGGCGCGGATCCGCTGAGCTCGACATTATCCGCAGGTGCCGTGCCGGTGTTGGTAACGACGATCGGCACCGGCGTCTGTTTGCCGGCGGAGGCGCGCGTCGAAACCAGACCTTCGCGGCCGCTGATCGAAAGCTTCGGCTGACCGGTGATATTCAGTCCAAGCTCGGCCGTCGCCGAGGTATCTTCGGCGCTGACTCGCGCGGTGACCTTGTAGTTGCCAGCGGCGGCAGTGTTCGGCGGCGTCACCTTGAGCTTTACGTTTTTGCTCTGCCCGGCGTCGATCGGCACCGCGTTGACTTCTTGGGTCCCGTATTCCTCGGTGAACGAGGCGTCGAAATTCTTCGGCGCCTGTACGCCCAGACTCACCGTCAGCTTCTTGCCGCTATCGTTCTTGATGGCGAGCGTATATTCGAAGCTCGACTTGGACGTGCCGCGAAGTTCAGGAAGCTGCGGCGTCAGGCTCAGCTTGGCGGGCAGGTCCTTGGCGAGCGTGACCGCAATCGGCAGCTCGAGCTTGGTCGTGCCACCGGCAGCCGAGACGGTGAGTGTCTGTGTGCCAATAGGAGCGGTCTTAGGAACATCGAGCCGCAGCTCGAGGCTGACACTCGCGTTGGTCGCCGGCATCGCCGCGGCGATCGGCTGGCCGCCGCCCATCAACGTCGCCGTCCAGCCTGAAGGCACCCCGCCGACTGATAAACTCAGGCGTTCGGGCGCCATGCCGTAGTTCTGCAGCTTCAGGTTAATGTTCGATGTTTCCCCCGGCCGTACGGTGACGGCCGGATAGTCGCTCATCAGATAAAGGCCCTTGACGTCCTTGGGTGCGTCTTCGGCCTTGGCTGCCACTGCAAAAACGGCGGCCAGGGCCGCAGCCGCGGCGATATATCCAAATCGCATCGACGTTAGCTCCCGTGCAAAAAGCATTCTGTGCGCCCCTCTAGCGCAGCGCTCCACGGAGCGCCAGCACGCAGGCGGCATTGTCGGTGCAATCGTGACAAAATGATGCAGACTTGGGGTCACTGAGCCGGGCCTGCGGTAGAGAGCCGCAGCGCGGTTGTGGGTCCTCACCGATGCACCGCTGATTGGCCGGGAAAGCTTAGTCCGCGAAATTGCAGCAACAATTGCCGGTTGCCCGGCTTCGAGAGGTCGCAACGTTAAAATCAGTTAATATTTCTGCGCCCATGAGCCGCAGCCGCCAGAGCCGTAACACTAAGAACCGCAGCAGCACGAGCCGCGCCAGCACGATCAGTGCGGGCCTTCTGGCTTTCCGCCGCAGACACGGCCTCGAAGTCCTGCTGGCACATCCGGGTGGGCCCTTTTGGCGAAACAAGGAGGACAGCGTCTGGACGATTCCCAAGGGCCTCGTCGCCCCAGGCGAGGAATTGTTGGCCGCCGCGCGGCGCGAGTTTACCGAGGAAGTGAATTTTTCGGCCAGCGAACCTTTCATCGCGCTCGCACCAGTCAAGCAAAAGAGCGGTAAGATCGTCCATGTCTGGGCTTTTGAGGCCGACTTCGACCTTGCGGCTTTCGCCAGCAACACGTTCGAAATCGAGTGGCCGCCAAAATCAGGACGCCGGCAAAGCTTTCCTGAGATCGACCGTGTTGCTTATTTCGCGCTGCCAATCGCCGAAACCAAGATTCTTTCCTATCAGCTGCCGCTGTTGCGCGAACTGGAACAGCGGTTGAATTAACGTCTACTCCCGCGGTGCGTCCGGCCAATCGACTTCGTCGTGCTCCAGAACCCACGAACTCGCGCCGCGCCGCTTCGCGCCATTCTGCCGATGCCGGCAACGCGATGACGGTCCGCATGTAATCGCGCGCCGCAGCGCTCACCGCAACCGCATAGGTGTGGAAGCGCCACACGACCGGCGCATACATGGCATCAACAGCTCCGAAGCCACCGAACAAGAACGCGCCACCTGAACCAAATCGCGCACGGCATTCGCTCCAGATCGCGTCGATCCGCGCCACGTCGGCCATCACCGCGTCGTCGAGCACGCGCTGTTTCACGGGCCTGCGCACATTCATCGGCAAGTGACGGCGCAACGCCTGAAAGCCCGAATGCATTTCGGCCGAGATCGCGCGCGCATAGGCCCGAGCAGCCGGCGCCGCCGGCCACAGGCGGGCTTCTGGAAACTTCTCCGCCAGGTATTCAAGGATAGCCAGCGTTTCCCAGACGCTAACCTCACCGTCGATCAACACCGGCACGCTGCCCCTGACCTCGCCGCCGCTGAGTTCGGACACTTTCGCCCTGAAGTCCGGGGATCCGAGCGGGATGAGCACCTCATCGAAAGCAATGCCAGCGGCCTTCATCGCAAGCCACGGCCGCAAGGACCAGGAGGAGTAATTCTTGTTGCCGATCAGCAAACGAAGCGGCATGCGCGCTCCTCATCCGATTGTGGCGACGACACCCGCCCGCCCTTTTCAGGGCGCCGGGAACAGTTCATTCGTTTTGCCGGTCAGACGATAGCCCATGAGGCCGATCCACTCGTGGGCGGCTTCATCGGTCCGGCGTAAACCTTCGCTCAGCGAGCCGAATGGGCGCGACGCATCAATCCAGCCCCGCGTGCGCCAATCGACCGGATACGCTTCCACGGCGAAGCCCGCAGCGCGAAATACCGCGATGGCGCGCGGCATGTGGTAGGCCGACGTGATGAGCAGCCAGCGCTCGCCGGGTTTCGGTTGCGCAATCAGGCGCGAGAACACGGCATTCTCGATGGTATTGCGCGATTGCTCTTCCGCCGTGATGCGATCGTGCGCGACGCCGAGCGATTCCAGCTGCTGGACCGCGAAAGGCGCTTCCGCGATCCGCTCGGCCAACATGGCATTGCTGCCACCGCTATAGATGATGCGCGCATCCGGATAGCGACGGGCAAGCTCCGCCGCCGCTGTCACGCGCTCGGCCGCTTCATTGAGCGCGACCGTCCCGCGCGCCGCCGAAACATCCGGCGTGACCGCGCCGCCCAGTATGACCAGACCGGTCGGCGGCCCGCGCGAAGCGTTCCAGGGCGGAAAGCGCTGCTCCAAAGGCAGGATCAAAATATTGCCCAGGGGCGACCAGCCGACCACGGCGGTGAGCACAATACTGGTCACGACCAGCCAGCTGGCGAGCCGCCGGTACTGCGTGAACAGCAGCAAAACGCCGACGATGCCGATCTCGATCAGCAGATTGGACGGCAGCGCAACGAAGCCGAGGAATTTGGAAAAGATGAAGAACATTTCCCTCCTCCGCGTCGCGTTTCAGCAGTGCCGACGATGAATCGGCGAGCTTCACGAATTCGTCTTACGCCACGCCGCGTAGCGCGCCCTGGCCTCTTCGTTCGGCGGGTAAAGGCCTGGCAGCTGGACGCCCTTCTCGACTTCGCTGAACACCCAGCTTTCGTAGAGCTCGTGCTCGGCTCCCTCATGGGCGACGAACTCCAAAAGGTTCTGCGGAATAACCACGGCGCCGTCATCATCGACCACGATGATGTCGCCGGGAAAAATCGCGCAGCCACCGCAGCCGATCGGCTGCTGCCAGCCGACAAACGTCAAGCCGTTGACCGAAGCCGGCGCGGCGACGCCATCGCACCAGACTGGCAACCCGCTCATGACTACACCGGCGCGGTCGCGCAGCACCCCGTCAGTCACCAGCGCCGCCACGTTGCGCTTTTTCATGCGCGCGCAAAGGATGTCGCCGAATATTCCAGCGCTGGAGACACTCATAGCGTCGGCCACCGCGACAACTCCCTCCGCCATGTCTTCGATGGCCGCACGCGTTGAAATCGGGTGCGCCCAACTTTCGGGAGTCGCCAAATCCTCCCGAACCGGCACGAAGCGGAGCGTGAAAGCCGGCCCAATAATGCGCTCGCCTTTGGGAACCAGAGGCTTCGGACCGTTCATCCAGCAGCGCCGGATGCCCTTCTTGAGCAGCATCGTGGTGATCGTTGCGGTCGTCACCTTGCGGAGAACGTCGAAGACAGCATTGCTCATGGCCTATCCAGTCGAACGGAGTTGAATAATCATGCCGGTCGCATGCCGAGCCGCTCATCGCGCTGGCGGAGCCAGGCGACAAAAGGGATCGACAGCATCACCATCCAGGCCTTGCCGATGATCTGGCCGAGAAGGAAGTCCAGCGAGCCGAACGCCAGCCACAGAAACACGACCGAGTCGATGACAAGCCCGGCGCAGCTTGACGCGATCACCGCGGCGACGAGACGGCGCCGCGCCAGCGGCGTGTAGACCGCAAGATCGGCAAACTCGGACAGCAGGAATGCCACCGCGGAGGCGAGAATCAGGGCGGGCGGAGCGACCAGTGCCGAAATGCCGGCGCCGACGAGGATCGCGAGCGCCGACATCGTCGCGCCGAGCCGCCGTTGGACGAGATCGCGCAGCACCAACGCAATACCGACCATCATCACACCCGACGGTGCGGTCACGCCGGGCGCGACCGGCACCAAGCACGGTCCTTGCGGCGCCACGCATGCGGTCCCGACGTGACCGATCAACCAATTGGCTGCCGGGATGGTAAGCGCGAAGGGTACGAGGAAGATCGTGCCCTCGCGCCTGCGCTGGTGATCCGAAGCAGAGTTCATGAGCTGGTCTTCCACTTGGCAAAACCCTCCGCCCGCAGCCGGCAGGCCGGGCATTCTCCACAGCCATAACCCCACTCATGGCGATGCTGACGGTTGCCGAGATAGCAGGTGTGGGTTTCGGCGAGAAGGAGTTCGATCAACTGCTTGCCGCCGATCGTCTCGGCGAGCGCAAACGTGGCGGCCTTATCGATCCACATCAGTGGCGTGTGAATGACGAAGCGCCGGTCCATGCCCAGCGTGAGCGCGACTTGCATGGCCTTGATCGTGTCGTCACGGCAGTCCGGATAGCCGGAGTAATCGGTTTCGCACATCCCGGCGACCAGATGCTTGATGCCGCGCCGATAGGCGAGCGCGGCGGCGAAGGAGAAAAACACGAGATTGCGTCCTGGCACGAACGTCGTCGGCAGTCCCTCCTCTGAAACTTCGATTGCAACTTCGCGCGTCAATGCGGTCTCGGAAATCTCCGCGAGCGCGTCAATGCGCACGACGTGATCGACACCGAGCCGCTCGCTCCACTGCCGCGACATCGCCGACAACCCCTCGCAAATCCGCGGCCGCACTTCAAGCTCGACGGCGTGACGCTGCCCGTAGGCAAATCCGACTGTCTCGACTCGCGCGAAGCGCTCCAGCGCCCAGGCGAGGCACACGGTGGAATCCTGTCCGCCAGAGAACAGCACCAGCGCCCCGTCAAGCAAGTTCACTGCCCCTGTTCCTTCAGCCAAGTGCCTATCCGCTCGACCGCCTCGATCATGTCGGCCCGCGAGCCCGCGTAGCACAGGCGAATGAAATTCTTGCCATGGATCGGGTCAAAATCGACGCCTGGCGTGACCGCAACACCGGCCTCTTCCAGCATCCGGGAGGCGAAAGCGCCGCTATCAGGCGAGAACCGCGAAACATCGGCGTAGAGATAGAAGGCGCCGTCAACCGGCAGAAAGGAATCGAGCCCCGCCTTGGGCAAGCCGTCGAGCAGGATGCGCCGGTTCTCCTGATAGCCGTGCTTGATGTCTTCCAGTTCTCCGCGGCCATCGAACGCGGCCTCGGCAGCAATTTGCGAAAGCGTCGGCACCGAAATAGCGAGGTTTTGCTGCAGCCGTTCGACTGCCCGCACCAGGGCCGGCGGCACCACCAGCCAGCCGATACGCCAGCCGGTCATGCAGAAATATTTTGAAAACGAATTGACGATGATGGCGTCCGAGGAGACACGCGCCGCCGTCGTGGCCGGATAGGCATAATCGAGGCCATGATAAATCTCGTCTGAAATGACGGCGATGCCGGCGTCCTCAACGCAGCGGATAAGGTCGGCGAGCGCTGCCTCGCGCATCATCGTACCAGTCGGATTAGCCGGAGAGGCGATCACCACACCCTGCAGCGGCCGCACGCGGTGCTCGCGCAGCAGCGTTTCGCCGACCAGAGACCAGCGAGTATCTGGCGTGCATTCGATCCCCACCGGCTCACAGCCGAGCGCGGTGAGGATGTGCCGATACGGCGGGTAGCCCGGCAGCGCCACGGCAACGCGGTCCCCAGCCTCGAACGCAGCCAGAAAGGCCAGAATGAAGCCGCCGGAGGAGCCGGTGGTCACCACGATGCGCCGCGGGTCGATATCGAGACCGTGCCAGTCGCGATACGACCGCGCGATGCGGTGTCGGAGCGATGGAATGCCCAGCGTCTCGGTGTAACCGAGCGGCCCGCTCGTCAACGCCGCCCGCGCCGCGGCGATCGCCGTCGATGGCGCCGCGGCGGCAGGCTGGCCGACCTCCATGTGGACAATCCGGCGCCCCTGTGCCTCAAGGCGGGCCGCAGCCGCCATCACATCCATGACCATGAATGGCGGCACGGCGCTGCGCCGAGATGGCTGCAACAGGGCCTTGGCTTTATCGAGCATCAAACCGCCTTCGATTTCCGGCTTCCGCGCGGCATCCAACGCGCCCGAAACCCGCCCCCGTGCTGCCGTATTCGCCCGGTTTCGTGAGGCCGCTCCGCCGCAGCAAAGATGCCGGCGTTGTGTTGACCGCGACCGGCTCCGTCCATAGCGTGCGTGGCGGACCGAGGGATCTGACGTTGCCCCAGATGACCGTGCCGAGACCTCCTAGCAAGCCGCGGCTGGCGAGGCCAGCGTCGCGCGTCGTCGCTTTTGCGACCGCCGCCGCATTCGCGCTGGGAAACCTGCCGGCACAGGCGCAGACGCCGCCCAATGGCGGCCTGCCGGTCATTCGCGATGCCGAAATCGAACAACTCTTGCGGGATTATACCAAGCCGATTCTCAAGGTAGCGGGCTTGAGCGATCAGAACATTCATGTCGTCATTATCAACGACAGGTCGTTCAACGCATTTGTGATGGATGCGCATCACATTTTCGTCAACGCCGGTGCGCTGATGGAAGCGAAAACGCCGAACGAGATCATTGGCGTGTTCGCCCACGAGACCGGCCACATCGTCGGCGGCCATCTTTCCAAGATGCGCCAGGAGCTTGCCAACGCGCAGACCGCGGCCATTGTCGCGATGCTGCTGGGCGTCGGCGCCATGGTGGCGGGCGCCCGCTCAGGCAGCGCCAGCATGGGCAATGCCGGCGGCGCACTGTTCCAGGCGCCGCAGTCCTATCTCCTGCACTCCCTGCTCGCCTATCAGCGCGCCCAGGAAGAATATGCCGACCGCGCGGGCGTGCGCTTCCTGACCATGAGCGGCCAGTCGGCCAAGGGCATGTACGACACCTTCAAGCGCTTTGCCGATAAATCAATGTTCGAGGCGCGCAACGCCGATCCGTATGCGCAAAATCACCCAATGCCGGCCGAGCGCATGGCGGAGCTGGCGAACCTGGTACACACACAATACTGGGACAAGAAGGACCCGCCGGAACTGCAATTCCGCCACGACATGATGCGGGCCAAGCTCTACGGCTTCATGGACCGCCCTCTCGCGGTGATGCGGCGCTATCCGCCAACCGACGTCAGCATGCCGGCGCGGTATGCGCGCGCAATTTCGGCCTACCGGTTCGGCGACCTGCGCGACGCCCTTGCGCAGATCGACGGCCTCATTCGGTCGATGCCCAACGACCCCTATTTCTACGAGCTTTATGGCCAGGCGCTGCTCGAATCCGGACACGCGGCGGCGGCAATCCCGCCGCTAGAGCGCGCAGTGAAGCTTACGCCCGATCCGGCACTGATCCAGATCGCGCTGGCCCAGGCCATGGTCGCCACGAACAGCGGCAAGATGGTCGATTCCGCCATTCCGCTACTGCATGCGGCGCTGATTAAGGAACCGGAATCCGCCGACGCCTATACTCAACTGGCCATGGCTTACGGCCGCAAGAATGATCTCGCTGACGCTGATCTCGCCTCCGCGCAGGCGGCGTTCGCCCGCGGCGACAACAAGACCGCGCGAGAACTTGCGGCGCGGGCCAAGCAGCGATTTCCTATCGGGTCGCCCGGATGGGTCCGCGCGGACGACATCGTTGCGTTCAATAAATTCGCGAAGAAAAATCCACTCTCAATCGGGCACTGAAAACAAAAAGGATTCTGCAGATGATATCGATCAAGCGCATGGCGCTGCCAATCGCGGTGGCTTTGCTGTTTGCATTGCCAGCCGCGGCACCCGCGCAAACCTTCTCCGCCGACCAGCGCCATCAGATTGAAACCATCATCAAGGAGTATCTGGTCGCGCATCCTGAGGTCATGCAGGACGTTCTCGCTGCGGTCGACACTCAGCAAAAGCAGGCGGCCGCGGCCAAGGCGGCCGCTACCATCAAGGCCAACCAGGCGACTCTGTTCAACTCACCCCACGAGGTGGTCCTCGGCAATCCGCATGGCACCGTTACGGCGGTTGAATTCTTCGATTACAACTGCGCCTACTGCAAACACGCTCTTCCCGACATGATGAAGCTGCTGAAGACCGAACCGAACCTCAAATTCGTCCTCAAGGAATTTCCGGTGCTCGGTCCGGGCTCGGTTGACGCCGCGCATGTCGCGGTCGCTGCTCGCATGCAGGATCCGACCGGAACAAAGTACATTGAATTCCACCAGAAGCTCCTGGGCGGCCGTGGCGTGGCCGATTTGACGCGGGCACTTGCCGTCGCGAAGGAAGTCGGCTTCGACATGTCGCGGCTGCAGAAGGACATGAGCAGCCCCGAGGTGAAGACCACTATTGACGAAGACATGAAGCTCGCGGACGCGATCGGCGTCGACGGCACGCCGAGCTATGTCATCGGCGACAAGCTTGTGGTGGGAGCGGTTGGTTTCGACGAGCTGAAGCAAAAGCTCGCCACCATGCAGAAATAACGACGCATCGTCGCGACCGGTGCTGCGTTCACCCTCCTCCAATTCATCGGGGGAGGTTTTTGTTTTACCGATAAGCGCACGGTGCGCCCGGTGAGTGTCTGCGCCGGCCGCGCAGCCGATTGCGGCTTCCCCTTTGGGGGTCCGTTGCCTATAACGGACGCATCGTGGCAGTCATCAGGCCCGTCACTCACCGTCACAGCCTCGCAAAAATGCCGAACACCATTTACGTTCTCAATGGACCGAACCTCAATCTGCTCGGCATGCGCGAGCCGGAGCTTTACGGCCGCGCCACGCTCGCCGATGTCGAGAAGCTGTGCCGTGCGGCCGCGCAAAAGTTTGGGCTCGCCGTCGAGTTCCGCCAGTCCAACCATGAGGGACAGATCATCGACTGGATTCATCAGGCCCGCGCCGAAAAGGCAGTTGGACTGCTGATCAATCCGGCTGGCTTTACGACGACATCAATTTCGATACTCGATGCGCTCTACACGCTTGAGGCCCCCGTCATCGAGGTTCACATCACCAATATTCACGCTCGCGAGTCGTTCCGGCACGATTCCTACGTATCAAAGGTTGCGCGCGCGGTGATCTGCGGCTTTGGTACCGAGGGCTATGCGCTCGCCATCACCGGCCTTGCCGCCCTGACCGGCGCCAAGGCCGGAGCGTGACGCGTAAGCCGGAAAGCCGCCGATGCCCAAAAGTCCAAAGACTCCAGCGCAAGGTCCATCGGTCGACCATGACGCGATCCGGGCGTTGGCGAAGCTGCTCGACGAGACCGGCCTTACCGAAATCGCCATCGAACAGGACGGCACCTCGATTCGTGTCGCCCGCCACGCCGCTCCCGCGGTTCGAACACGCGGCGGCGAACTGCCCATAGCGGTGCCCACCGCGGCGCCTGCGGCAGCAACGATTGCCCCGTCGGCGCACCCCGGCCTCGTCGCCTCGCCGATGGTGGGGACTGCTTATCGCGCATCGGAACCGGGGGCGCGACCGTTTGTGGAAGTCGGCGCCCAGGTCAAGGCCGGCGAGACGCTTCTCATTATCGAAGCAATGAAGACAATGAACCAGATACCGTCGCCGCGCGCCGGCACTGTGATTCAAATTCTGGTCGAAGATGGTCAGCCGGTCGAATATGGCGAGCCGCTGATGATTATCGAGTAACGGCGAGTGGCGAGTAGCGAATGGCCTGCGCACCGATGCCGTCGATTTTTCTGTTTCCCCGTTCGCCATTCACCATTGGCCATTCGCGGTCCCGGGATGATCGATGTTCGACAAGATCCTGATCGCCAACCGCGGAGAGATTGCGCTTCGGGTGCTGCGCGCCTGCAAGGAGCTCGGCGTCGCCACCGTCGCGGTGCATTCGACCGCGGACGAGGATGCGATGCATGTGCGGCTCGCCGATGAAAGCGTTTGCATCGGTCCGCCGCCGGCGAGAGACAGCTACCTGAATATTCCGGCGATCCTTGCCGCGTGCGAAATCACCGGTGCCGACGCGGTCCATCCCGGCTATGGCTTTCTGTCCGAGAATGCGCGTTTCGCCGAAATTCTCGCCGACCACAATGTGCATTTCATCGGTCCACGCCCCGAGCACATTCGCCTGATGGGCGACAAGATCGCGGCCAAGCGCGCCGCCAGGGACTTGGGCATTCCGGTCGTTCCGGGCTCCGACAGCGGCGTCGGCGATGACGAGGCGTTGCACCTTGCCCGCGACATGGGCTTTCCGGTCATGGTCAAAGCGGCCGCCGGCGGCGGTGGGCGCGGCATGAAAGTCGTGCGCCGCGAGGCCGATCTCGGCTCGGCACTGGCGCTGGCCCGCGCCGAGTCAAAAGCCGCCTTCGGCGACGACACTCTCTATCTGGAAAAATACCTCGAACGGCCGCGCCACATCGAAATCCAAGTGCTCGGCGATGGCAAGGGCCGCGCCATTCATCTCGGCGAACGCGACTGCTCGCTGCAGCGCCGTCATCAGAAAGTCTGGGAAGAAGGCCCCTCGCCCGCCCTGAATACGGCGGCACGCGACAAAATCGGCGAGACCGTCGCCCGCGCCATGCGCGAGATCAAATATCTGGGCGTCGGCACGGTCGAATTCCTGTACGACGATGGCGCGTTCAACTTCATAGAGATGAACACACGCATTCAGGTCGAGCACCCGGTGACTGAAATGATCACCGATATTGATTTGGTTCTCGAACAGATCCGCGTCGCCGACGGCAGCGATCTCGAGCTCGCGCAGGATCAGGTTAAGTTCCACGGCCACGCCATCGAATGCCGCATCAATGCGGAGAATGCGGTGTCCTTCCGGCCCTCACCCGGGAAGATCGTTCACTACCATCCGCCCGGCGGACTGGGGGTGCGAGTTCGATTCCGCCGTCTATCACGGCTACGCGATTCCGCCGTTCTACGATTCACTGGTCGGCAAGCTCATTGTCCACGGCAAGACCCGCAGCGAATGCCTCATGCGTCTGCGACGTGCGCTCGACGAGTTCGTGGTGGATGGGATCGAAACGACGCTGCCGCTGTTTCGCGCCTTGGCGCAGGAAAAGGACATCATCGACGGCGACTATCACATCCACTGGCTGGAGGAATTCCTGGCCCGTGGTGGATTGAGCGAATAGCCGCGAAACTACCGATCAGGCGAAAGCGGGTTCCCTGCCGGCGTTACAGGCGCCGGCGATCAGCCGTCCGAGTGCTTCCGCCCGATAAGGCTTGGGCAGAAAGATCCCGCCCGGGACACACACGTCCGGCGCCAGTGCTGCGACGCGGGCCGAAGCGTAGATGACCGGCAGCCGCGGCAACAGTTCGCGCGCGCACCGCGCCAGCGCTGTGCCGTCCATCGCCCCGGGCAGGTTGATATCGGTGAACAGCACGTCGACGGTCGAAGAGACCAGATGGCATAACGCGTCTACGGCGTTGCTTGCCGTCTGGACCTCAAAACCCTGCTCGCCGAGTGCTTCCGCAACCCATTCGGCGATGAGGAATTCGTCCTCGACGACCAGAATGCGTATTTTATCCTTGCTAGTACGGGCCGGTTCCATGGCACGATCTGCTTTGTTCGCCATCCGTGTCTCGTCCAACGCAGCTCGGACAAATGCGTTCAAGCTGATTAAAATGGTATCAATCGAATGGTTTGCGGAGTTTAAAGGTTCGGCACGGTGCCGGGGCTTTTCCGGCGTGTTGGCGGCCGCTGGTTGTTCTTGATGTGCGTGCATTGAGCCGGGTAAACGGAAGCATGGCCAGCCGCAAGTCAGCCCTGATCGACATCACGCCCGAGGTGCTGCTCAAGGCCTATGCGTGCGGCATCTTCCCGATGGCGGAGAGCGCCGACGATCCGGCGCTGTATTGGATCGAGCCGGAAAAGCGCGGCATCATCCCGCTCGACAAATTCCATGTTCCGAGTCGTCTTGCACGCACGGTGCGCTCCGACAGTTTCGTCGTCGCGGTGGATCGCGATTTCGATGCGGTGATTGCGGGCTGTGCCCAGCCGGCACCGGGACGGGCGCGAACCTGGATCAACGGACGAATTCATCAGCTCTACAAGAAGCTCTACGAACGCGGCGATTGCCACACGGTCGAAGTCTACGAGGGCGACAAGCTGGTCGGCGGCCTCTATGGCGTCAGTCTCGGACGGGCGTTCTTCGGCGAGAGCATGTTCCACCGCGCGCGCGATGCCTCAAAGGTCGCGCTCGTTCACCTGGTCGCGCGGCTGAAGGCCGGCCATTTCCGCCTGCTCGACACGCAATTTGTCACCGACCACTTGCGGACGTTCGGTGCTGCCGAGGTGACTCGGCCGGCCTATCACAAGCTGCTCGATGCCGCGTTGGTCGGTGAAGGAGATTTTGCGGCGTTGCCGCTCGACCGCCCGGTATCCGGCAACGCAGCGCTTTCAAGCCTGGGGCTGGATTGACCTAATCCCGCGGCTCGCGCGCGACGGCTGGCGTCTGCCGAACTGCCGGGCGTTGGGCCCGCGCCGGCGGACGACGAGCCGGCGGTGGAGCGGGCGCGGCGGGCGGCTCGGCCCGCGACGTCTGGACCGGCGCGGAGCAATCAGTGAGCCACACGTCGTAAATCGGATGCTCCACGGCATGCAGGCCGGGGCTTGAGGCAAACATCCAGCCGGTAAAAATCCGCTTGATCGCGCCTTGCAGCGTTACCTCGTCGACCTCGACAAACGCGTCGGTATTGGTCGCCTCGGTCGCCGGCCGCGTGTAGCAGGCGCGCGGCGTCACCTGGAGGGCGCCGAACTGCACGGTCTCGCCGATGGCGGCGTCGAAGGTCGTGGTACGGCCGGTGATCTTGTCGAGTCCGGCAAAGACGGCGCGGCCATTGTCGATGTGCGGCGTCGGCGCCTCGACCACGGTGTCGTCTTCGGGCGGGGCAGCAGCGGCCGGGGCTGGTGGTGGCGAATTTGCCGGCGGCGGCGCGCTCGCCCCACGTTGTACCGGAGGGGCTGGCACCGCTGGTCGTTGCGGATAGGCCTGCCCGGGCGGAGGCGCGACCGCAGCTCCGGGCGGCGGCGGTAGCGGTTCCGCTTCAACCGGCCTTGCGACCGCGGGATACGACGGCTGGCTCGGATAAGCCGGAGCTCCTTGGCCGGGATAGGGTGGATAAGGCTGAGCTTGCCGCGGATAGGGCTGTGTCTGCGGATAGGGTTCCCGTTGCGGATATGGCTGCCCTTGCCCCGGGTAAGCCTGAGGCGACTGGGTTGGATATTGCGGGGCCTGCCCGCTCGGATAGCCCGGGGGCGGCGGCTGAGCCGGGAACCCGCCGTTCGGGACATCGGCTGGCGGCCGCGGCGGCCCTTCGCCTCCGAAAATACCGCCGAATTGCGCCAGGGCGGGCCCTGTAGCGAGTATTCCGCCGATCAGCAGCAAACACGCAGCGATGCGAGCCATGGATCGTGCCGGTATGACTTGTGCCGGTATGGATCGTGCCGAAATCGACCGAGCGGAATATGGGCGCAATGGGGTCAAAGGGCTCTCTAGGCTTGCCCCCGGTAAACAGTTCGATTGCGGCATTTCCGGGGATCAGTCGCCGCCCGCCAGCGCCCTATCGGCTAGTTACCGGGCACCCATGGCTTGTAATCGCCCGTTGCCTTGGGCCGTCGCCCTTGCGCCAGGGTCGACCCGATCGGACGGTGGGCGCCAGCTGTTCCGGTGAGATTGGGCCGGTGGGGCTTCTCCCAGCGATGTGGAAGCGGCTTGTCCTGCGTCGGCGGCACGTCGATCGTGTGGTGCAGCCAGCCGAACCAACTCGGCGGCACGGTCGATGGCTCGGCGATACCGGGATAGATCACCCAGCGCCTTTCCATGTGCAGCGTCGGATCGATCTTGCCGCCCTTGGTTCGATAATACCGGTTGCCGAATTCGTCCTCGCCGACCAGTTCGCCGTAGAGCGCGGTCCACAATTGGGTACCGAAGGTCTGGCTATTCCACCATGTGAACAGCCGCAGCAGGAAGCTTTTCATCGTCCGCCGTTCGATCCGACATTGCGCGCGAATTGGCGCTAAATGCCACCGCAACGCGGCACTGTCCAGCGTGCCCTTTGCGAACCCGTGCGCAATTGGTGCGTTTTCTCGGGCAATTGATATAGTTTGACAGTTTGCGCATGTGGAACGATCTGGTGCGGGGCATCCAATCATTCGTGGACGCCGTGGGCGAAACGCTTTCCCGGACGCCGCCCTGGGCGACGTCGCTGGTGATTCTCGCCGCCCTGGTGGCGGCCGCCTGGATACTGCGTGCGGTGGGTGTTGCGGTCCTGCGCCGGCTGTCGCGTGAAAACCATCCCTATATCCGGCCGGTCGTCGAGCAGACCAAAAATCCGGCACTGTTCGCGCTCCTGCTCGTCGCACTCGCGATCGCGCTGCAGACCGCACCGCTGGCCCAAGACATAAGGACCATGGTTGTCCGCTTGCTGGTGCTCGGGACGATCTGCCTCATCGGCTGGATCGCGCTGACGGCCGTCAACATCGGCGCCGGCCTGTATCTCCTGCGCTTTCGCATCGACGTCGAAGACAATCTTATGGCGCGCAAGCACGTGACCCAGGTCCGCGTGTTGGTGCGCGTGCTCGACACCATCATCGCCCTCGTCACCGTCGGCTTCGCGCTCATGACGTTTGACTCGGTTCGCCAGTACGGCGTGAGCCTGTTTGCCTCCGCCGGCGTCGCAGGCGTGATTTTCGGACTCGCCGCCCAGCCCGTGCTGAGCAATCTGATCGCCGGCGTGCAACTCGCGGTCACGCAGCCGATCCGGCTGGAAGACGCCGTCACCGTCCAGAACGAGTACGGCTGGATCGAGGAAATCAACGCGACCTATGTGGTGATCCGGCTTTGGGACCTGCGCCGGCTGATCGTGCCGCTGAATTTTTTCATTCAGCAGCCGTTTTATAACTGGACGCGGGAGGCCGCGAACACGATCGGCAGCGCTCTGATCTATCTGGATTACACCGCCCCGATCGATCTGATCCGTCAGAAGGCGATCGCGCTGGTCGCCCAGTCGGGCCGACCCAACACCGAGGTCGCAAATGTTCAGATCACCAATCTGCGCCCCGACTGCGTCGAGCTACGCGTGCTGATCAGGTCCGATTCTCCCGGCAAGGCGTCTGACGCGGCCGCTGAACTGCGTGAAAAGCTGATCGGTTTCCTGCAGCGCGAACATCCCGAAGCGCTGCCCCGGCAGCGCAGCCAGACGGTGGCGGCGGTCAGTCTCAGTCATGCGGCACCGGCCGAGACCATCACGCCAGCCGGTCCCAAATAGTATTATTCGGTGCTTGAGCGCAGCAGCGCAGCGGCGATCGCCGCCCACTCGTCCGTGAGGTCGCCGACCGCAGGATGCCGACGAGCCTGGCCATACCAGTAACGCGCGTTGTCGAGATCGCCTTCGACCCGATGAAGGTAGGCGTGAACCCAGGCGCAGTCAGTCCCCTCGTCGTCCATGACGAGTTTGTGCGCGCTATCCCAGTCATCCTTGCCGGCCCACCACAGGCCGGTGAGAGCCGTCGACAGCGCGGGCGGCGGCTTGGTCTTGAAGAGCGAGCGCTTGAACTCAGCCGGCGTCATGGGCGAACGCCCTTTACCACCATCTCTCCGGAACAAACGGACCAGCGGACTTCTCAATCGCGGCGCCGAGCGCGAACAGCGTTTCCTCCTCGAAGGGCCGACCGATGAGTTGCAGGCCGAGCGGCAGGCCCTGAGCGTCGAGCCCGCCGGGCACTGAAATCCCCGGCAAGCCCGCCATGTTCACGGTCACCGTGAACACGTCATTGAGATACATCTCGGTCGGATCGGCCCGGCCGACTTCGCCAATACCAAACGCCGCTGAGGGCGTGGTCGGCGTCAGGATCGCGTCGATTCCGTCGGCAAAGCAGCGCTCAAAATCGCGCTTGATCAGCGTACGGACTTTCTGCGCCCGCAGATAGTAGGCATCGTAGTAGCCGGCCGAGAGTACATAGGTGCCGATCATGACACGGCGCCGTACCTCCTTGCCGAAGCCGGCAGCGCGGGTGTGTTCATACATATCGACGATGTCTTTGCCGGCGACACGCAACCCGTAGCGCACGCCGTCATAGCGCGCGAGGTTGGATGATGCCTCTGCGGGCGCCACGACGTAGTAAGCCGGCAGCGCGTATTTGGTCATCGGCAGCGACACTTCGACCGTCTCGGCGCCGGCATCTTTCAGCCATTGCGCGCCACGCTCCCACAACGCCTCGATCTCCGCAGGCATCCCCGGCGCGCGATATTCCTTCGGGATGCCGATGCGCTTGCCTTTGACCGAAGCGCCGGCAGATTTTTCGTAATCGGGCACCGCTAGATCGACGCACGTCGTATCCTTCGTGTCAGGACCGGCCATGGAGCGCAGCAGGATGGCGCAGTCGCGCACCGTGCGCGCAAAAGGCCCGGCCTGATCAAGCGACGAGGCGAATGCCACGATGCCCCAGCGCGAGCAACGGCCATAGGTCGGTTTCAGCCCAACGATGCCGCAAAACGCCGCCGGCTGCCGGATCGAACCGCCGGTATCGGTGCCTGCGGCGCCGGCGCATAGCCGCGCCGCAACCGCCGCCGCCGAACCGCCGGATGAGCCGCCGGGCACCAGTTTTTGCTCCGAGCCGCGCCGCCGCCACGGCGACACCACCGGACCGAAATGCGAACTCTCGTTCGACGACCCCATGGCAAATTCGTCGTTGCTGGTCTTGCCGAGCAGGACCGCGCCGTCGCGCCACAGATTCGCCGTGACGGTCGACTCGTAGGCCGGAACGAAATTTTCGAGAATGCGCGAGCAGGCCGTGGTGCGGATGCCCGTGGTGCAGAACAAATCCTTCACGGCAAGCGGCAGGCCTTCGAGCGGACCCCCCTCACCTTTCGTCAGCCGCACATCGGCGGCACGCGCCGCTTCGCGGGCACGGTCCGGCGTTTCGAGTACGAATGCGTTGAGTGCCCGCGCATGCTCAATGGCGGCGAGATGCACGTCGGTCAGTTCGGTGGCGGAAAATTCGCGCTTGCGCAGCGCGTCACGGGCCTGCGCCAGCGTCAGCGAGGTTAGATCCGTCATTGAGCCGTCGGATCGTCGCAGGAAAATGGATTGTTCATAGTGCCGGATTTTTTGGCCGCAGATTCTTCGGGCGCAGCCTGTGGCGGTTCGCCTTCGCTTTCCTGGAACGGCAGCGGCTGCACCGGAAACGCGCCAAACAGCGCGTCGACCGCGGCCGGGTCGTCGTCCTTCAGCAACCCTTGGCTTTCAAGGTAGGCGATCCACATCGCGTCCTGTTCGCAGGCGAGACACATGGCTGTTATTCCACAACCTTGGGAACTTGAAAAAAGTGGTCCTCGCGCGCCGGCGCATTGCCGATAATGGCGTCCGCAATGTCGCCGTCGGTCACTTCGTCCCGGCGCATCTTCATGGTCATCGGCGTCACTGACGTCATTGGCTCGACGCCGTCCACGTTGACCGCGCCGAGTTCTTCGAACAACGCCAGCATGGCGTTGAGCTCGCTCCGCAGGGCCTCGACCTCATCATCGGCGACGGCGATCCGCGCCAGATGCGCCACGCGGCGGACGGTTTCGGCATCAACGGGCATTCGCGACTGTCCTGGCGTTCGAACCTGCGAGCCGTATAGCAGAGCCGGCAATTTGCGCCAACAGTGCGCGCCGGCCGTAACAAGTCTCAATTCCGTGATCGTCCGAGCGCGCCAAGCGCGGCGTTCTCGGCCGGGATACGAACGGCCAGCACCGCGGCATTGAGGATCGAAAACACCAGCGCATAGACAGGCAACCCGAGCGCCAAGGGGACCACGGCAATCTCCCCGATGACGACCGCGTAGTTCGGGTGACGCAGCCATCGGTACGGGCCGCCCTGCTGAAGCTGCTCGCCGGCAACAGCGATGATGCGAACGGTCCAGCGCCGCCCGAGCGTCGCCAGGACCCAAAAACGCGCTATTTGCAAAAAAACGAACAAGACGACGAAAGCCGGCACCAGTGGCCTATCAACGGCGAGCACCCACAGACCGACGAGCCACGCCGCATGGAGCAGAACCATGAGCGGAAAGTGCGAGCGTCCGTACTCAATCCCACCGGCCGCAAGCAGCCGTGCCTCGTTGTGTCTCGCCCACCATAGCTCCGCCAATCGCTGCACGCTGAGATAGCCGAGCAGACTGGCGGCGCCGCACGATACCATTACAGCTCAACCACGGCGAAGTAGGCGGAAAAGCCGGGTCCGAACGCCGCCAGAAGATGCAGGCCACGCACACCGGCCTGCATCGCTCGCTCCAGCACGAACAGCGCGGTGGCCGACGACATGTTACCGAAGCGCCGCAACACCTTCCCAGGAGTGATCGAATTGGCTGCGATCGAGCCCCAAAACCTCCTGCATCGTCTCGATCAGTCTGCGCCCACCCGGATGGAACAGAAAACCGTTGAAATCCGACAGGCGGTAGCCATGACGATCGAGAAAATCGTTGAGAGCAAGCGCCAGCGCACTGCTCATCAGCTCCGGCAGTTGCGGGCTGAGAACGACACCGAAACCATCGTTTTCGATATTCCATCCCATGATGTGTTCGGTGTCGGGCCAGCACCATTCGCCGATCGCCATGACTCGCGGCACGCGGCCGCGGCCCCCGTCCGCGGTATTACGCAACAGCACGGCCGCGGCGCCGTCACCAAACAATGCGCCGGAGACGAACATCGCCGGGCTCGGGTCGTTGATACGAAGGCACAGGCTGCACAGATCGACCGTGAGAAACAGCACGTGTGCGTCTCTGGTCGCCTGGGCGAGCCGCGTCGCGCGCGCGAGCCCGCCGACACCGCCGCCGCAGCCGAGACCGAATATCGGCAGCCGCTCGATGCTCGGCTTGAGTTTCAGGCGATTGAGCAATTTGGCGTCAAGGCTCGGAATAGCGAGCCCGGTCACGGTGTTGGTCACCAGGATGTCGATCGCCGATAAAGCGACCCCTGCCGCGTCGACAGCCTTGACGGTGATTTCCTCGAACAGATCCAGCGCATGCTTTTGGAACGAGGCAGTGCGCTCTTGCCAGCTGCGCGGCTGGAGATACCATTCGAGCGGCTCACAATTGAATTGCTGCTCGATACCGGCGTTGTCATACACCGGCCACATCGCATTGAGCCGCGGAAATACTTCTTTGGCGCGTTTTGATGCTTCGGCCTGGGTCAGCACGAAGGGAGGATTCGCGGTAGCAACGGACAGGATTTCAACGTCGAAGCCAGACGTTGCCCTGGCCCGCCTTGCCGCAGAACTGATTACTTCCTGCATGAAACATCCCCTCGCAGCCATGCACCGGCTTCATAAACACCGGATGGGGCTGCATTCGTCCAGCGCCGCAAGCGCGATGAAAAAGACTGCGCCGTCGGACGAGTTCACGTCGGGGATTTCGTCAACTCGGCAAGCCTGCGCCTGAGCGCACGCGTCTCATCGAACCGTTTCGTCACGTCGCGCATGATCGCGGCCATGCCGATCATCCGGCCGTCGGCGCGAAGCGGCACGACGGTGAACTCCACCGAGATCGCAGTTCCGTCCTTCCGCACTGCCGGAACCGAGAGCAGATCCGCCTCGCCATATCGGCTCTCGCCCGTCGCCATGACCCGTTGAAAGCCCTCCCAATGGCGGCCGCGCAACCGCTCCGGAATCATCAGGTCGAGCGATCGACCGATGGCTTCGTCAGCCGAATAACCGAACAAACGCTCCGCTCCAGGGTTCCAGAAGCGCACGACGCCGTCCTGGTCGGCAGCGACGATCGCATCCGCCCGCATGGAAAGAATGGCTTCGCCGAGGTGATCAAGCAGGCTCATGGCATCGCCGATTTCGTGCAATGAAGGCTACACCGTAGAGACTGCCAACAGCCGTGCAAGGTTGCGATTGGGCTTGGCAAGATCGGCGATCGTGTATCGATCGAGAACACCGAAGAAAGCCTCCAGTGCCTCGCGTAACGCATTTTTGAGCACGCAGGCCGGCTCGATGACACAAAAGCAGTCACGACCGGGGAAGCATTCGACCAGGGCAAAATCCTGTTCGGTTTCTCGCACCAGCTTGCCGAGGCTGAGCTTGCCGGCGTCGGCCGCCAGCCGGATGCCGCCGCCCTTGCCGCGCGAAGTCTGCAGGTAGCCAAGCTGGCCGAGGCGGAACACGACTTTGACGAGGTGATTGCGATTGATTTTGTGATGCTCCGCAATCTCATCGATGGTGGTCAATTCGTCGCCCTTGAGCGCGACGAAGATCAGCGCACGAAGGCAGTAATCGGTGAAAGCGGTAAGACGCATCGTCAGGCCCGGTGTTTCAACTCGTGGCGATCAAGGGGCGAGCCGCATGCCGTGACTGCCCGCAACTGCAGCCATTACGGTTACGGCACTCAGCACGAGCAGGACCCAATGCAGCCGCTGCATGCGGATCACATTCACATCTGGCGCGCTCGCGATCCCGCGGCGTTTGCGCGCCCACATGACCATTGGCTCACCGATAAACAGGATGATGGTGAAGATCAGCCACACCAAGACCATGGCGTGCATCCACCAGAATTGGACCGAACGGAAGCGCGTCCACAGGTCGAGGCGATCCGCCATGTAGAAGCCGCTGGCCCCGACCAAGAGCGTCGCCATCCGTGCCTGCCAGACGAAGCGTCCTTCGATGGCTTCGAACAGCGCAACGCGCTTTGCCGCCGTATCAAGTCTGCGGACCGCGGGCAGTACAATCGTAGTCACCATCGTCACACCGCCGATCCATATGACGACGCAGATGACGTGAACCGCCCTGGCGATCGCGATCTCATTCATGGGGACCGGCGCCTTTAAGTTGATCCGGCGGGCCACGGGAGGAGCGTTCATTCGCGCTGTGGAACTCGATGAAAAACTTGACGCGGCCGAGCGGTTCGACTTCGTGGAATTGTTCGGGGAGCGCGACGCCCGGATGGCCAGGATCGAGAATGCTTTCGGCGCCACTGTCGAGGACCCGATAGCGCAACCGCCCGTCGATGACCCGGATCACGCCCCAAACACCCGGTTTGGTGCAGTGTCGTCGGCGCAGACCCGCCGGCATCGTGCTCTCGTCGAACACGGCGCTCCGTTTGTACGGGCGGACGTGTGCAGGCAATCTCGGGGCGGTTTCGTTCATGGCACACGACTCGGAGCAGGCGGCAGTGTGCTTGCCGGCCGTGCCCGGCGAGGCCTGATTTCGCCCTTTTGCCCGGCAATGCCGAGTTCGAGGCTGTCAGCGATGCGGTGGGCGCGATCGATGAACAGCGCGGCGGCTGCAGGCGGACAGACTTCCCGCGCGGTTTCGGCAAACAGTTCGAGCCAGCGGTCGAAATGCGGCGTGTCGATCGGCAGCGGCAGATGCGCGACCATAGGCTGGCCGTGATATCGCCCGCTCATCAGCGCGACCGAGGACCAGAAATCGCACATGCGCGGAATATGGGCTTCCCAGTCGACGACGTGGCGCTCGAAAACCGGTCCGATCAGTGGATCGTGACGGGCGCGGCCATAGAACGCGCGTACCAGCCGCTCGATCATCGCCATGTCGATACCGGTGCGCTCGACGATATCGGCGACGATCAAATTGCGCCGTTCCGCGCCCTCGTGGCTATCCGTGCTCATAATCAGTCTCGGAGAAGCTGTTTTCATAACATATATAATATATATATCTTTACCGTCAAGTCCGACGTTGCCGACCACGTCTGACGTGCATAGTTTGGCGCGCAATGCCTGCCTTGCGACCTGTTCATGTCATTGGCGGCGGCCTTTCGGGTTCCGAGGCCGCCTGGCAGCTTGCGCGCCGCGGCGTACCGGTCGTGCTGCACGAGATGCGGCCGGCTCGCACCACGGACGCGCACAAGACCGGACATTGTGCGGAACTGGTGTGCTCGAACTCATTTCGCTCGGACGATGCCGAGGCAAGCGCCATTGGGCTCCTGCACGCCGAGATGCGCCTGCTCGGCTCGCTGATAATGCGAGCCGCCGACGCCAATAAACTGCCGGCCGGCGGCGCACTCGCCGTCGACCGCGACGGTTTCGCGGACTCGGTCACTGCGGCGCTCGAAGCCGAGCCGCTCATTGAAATTCGCCGCGAGGAAATGTCGGAGCCGCCGCCGGACTGGGACAGCGTCATCGTCGCCACCGGCCCCCTCACCTCGCCGCCACTTGCCGCAACGATACGCGCGCTGAGTTCGGAAAACTCGCTTGCCTTCTTCGATGCCATCGCGCCGATCGTGCATCGCGATACCATCGACTTGGATATCGCCTGGTTCCAGTCGCGCTACGACAAGGCGGGCCCGGGCGGTGGCGGCGCCGACTACGTCAACTGCCCGCTCAGCCGCGAGCAGTATGAAACCTTCATCGACGCGCTGCTCAGCAGTGAAAAAATTGCGTTCCGCGAGTTCGAGGCGGCAACGCCCTATTTCGAAGGCTGCCTGCCGATCGAGGTGATGGCCGAACGCGGGCGCGAAACGCTGCGGCATGGCCCGATGAAGCCGTTCGGCCTGCGCAATCCGCATCCTTCCGGCGAAAAACCTTATGCAGTGGTGCAGCTTCGCCAGGACAACAAGCTCGGCACGCTGTTCAACATGGTGGGCTTTCAGACCAAGCTGAAACATGGCGAACAGGTCCGCATCTTCCGAACTATCCCGGGCCTCGCCAACGCCGAGTTCGCGCGGCTCGGCGGGCTGCACCGCAATACCTTTCTCAATTCGCCCAAACTGCTCGATGCAACGCTGCGGCTCAAAGCGGAGCTGCGGTTGCGCTTCGCCGGACAGATCACGGGCTGCGAAGGATACGTCGAGTCGGCGGCAATCGGGCTCCTTGCTGGCCGCTTTGCCGCGGCGGAGCGGCTCGGCGAGACACCGCGTCTGCCGCCGCCAACCACGGCCCACGGCGCGCTGCTTGGCCACATCACCGGCGGGCATATCGAGACCATTGACGCAGGCGCGCGTTCCTTTCAGCCCATGAACGTCAATTTCGGGCTGTTTCCGCCGCTTGCAGGCGTCTCCTATCGCGGCAGGAAAAAGCCGATGCAGAAGCCAGCCTTGTGCGCGCGGGCGCAGGCGGATCTCGAGGCTTGGGCCACGACCGCCGTACCGCGCGCCGCCGAGTGATTGCCGGCGATTTTGTGCTAGACGCTGCCCATGACCGGACAGGAAGTCCCAAGCGAGCTTGCCGGCCGCTGGAGTTCGGGCGTCGTGCTCAAGCGCGACGTCTTTTCAACCATCGAGCGCGGCCGTTTCCGCACCGCGACCGGCGAGGTCGATGCCGTGCTGCGGCGCCTCGATGGCGTGCCATGGTGGAGCCGCCCGCTTGCCTATGTGTTGTTCCGGCGCGAGCGGCGGGCGCTGGCGCTGGCCGGCACGCTCGGCATCGCCCCTCCGCTCCTGTTTGCGGGACGGCACGCGCTGGTGCGCGGTTGGATCGACGGTGTGCCGCTGCATATCGCCAAGCCGCACGGCGATGCCGGCTATTTCCGCTCCGCCAAGGCGGCGCTGCGCACCCTGCACCGCGCCGGCATCACCCACAACGATCTCGCCAAGGAACAGAACTGGCTTTATGCCGACGGCCGCGCCTCCCTCACCGACTTCCAGCTCGCGTCATGCTTTTCCCAGCGCGGACGCGGCACCACGCTATTCCGCGTCGCGCGTTACGAGGATCTGCGGCACCTTCTCAAGCACAAGCGCCGCTATGCGCCAGCCGCGCTGACCGCCGCCGAGCGGCGCGTGCTGGCGCGCAAGAGCGCGCTCACGCGAATATGGATGGCGACCGGCAAGAAACTCTATTACGCGATCACCCGAGGCTTGAATTTTTCCGACCGCGAGGGTCGCGGCCAGCGCTTCGTCAAGGAGGCGCCCGCCATCGCGGCGCGGCTTCGCGCGCATCCCAAAGTGCGCGATGTCGCGATTGTTGCCTACCCCGACCGGCGCGCCGGTACCGGCCTCTATGCCTTTGTCGAGGGCAGCGCCGCCGACAGCGAACTGCGTGACTATCTTGGCCGCGGCGGCCCCGAATATCTGCAGATCGTCGACGCCTTGCCGCGCAACGGCTCGGGCGAGGTACGCAGCGAAATTCTCGAACTCGTCGCCATGAACCAGCTCGATCTGATCGGCCCGCTGGTCAAGACCGAGGACGAGCGCGCGCTGGTCGGTCGCATCGTGTCGCAGCGGCAGAATCTGCGCGACCGCTTCGCATTCTGATTTGACCTGACTTTATCGCGCGATCCGCGCCGGATTACGGGCCGCACGCCAAATCAGCCACTGCCGTCGCCACGGCGAAATATCCGCCGGCGAAAATGCGTCGCACTGGTCGAAACGCCGGAGCAATGAACCGACGGGGGCCACAGGAAGGAACGCCGGCAACGCTCCTTGTGGAAGTTCAAGGATGCGTTGTCGCGCAGTAGCCAAATGATCGCGCGCGACGTCGCGCAGTTCGGCAAGCGCGCCATTCAAACCAGCCGAGGATCGGCCAGCAAACACATCGCTCGTTTTCACACCATGACGCGCAAGCAGCTCGATCGGAATGTAAAGCTGCCCCCGTGCGGCGTGCAGCGGGAACGCGCGCAGCAGCGCCGCGATCCCGTAAGCTGTTCCAATCGGCTCGGCCGTTTCGTTCACGTCGGCTCCAGAGAGAGTCTTTGCCGTAAACGCGAATACCGCCGACGAGGTTCTTCTCGCGTAGTCTTCGAGACCGGCAAGTGTCTGCATCGGCTCATCGTAGAGATCGAACCCGTGCGCTTCGACGACGTCGATCAGCGCGGCCACATCGAGCCGGTGGCGCGAGATTGTCTGGAGCAGCGCGGACGCCACCGGATTGGCGCCCGCCTCGCCGTCGCGCTCGCCGCTTAAAACCTCACTCCACCATTGCAGACGGATTTCGCCGGGCAACGGCTCGCGCGCTGCCTCGCGCACCCGCGTCAGTTCGGCGTCGAACGCGTATAGCGCGAACAGCGCGCCGCGATGCTCGGGCGGCGCAAACAGGGTCACGAGATAACGGTCGCGGTCTGCGGCGCGCACCAGTTCGGCACAATAAGCGAAGAAGTCCTGCATGCCGGAAGCTTAGCAGAGCATCAGTCGATGGCGATCAGGCCGGCGCCGACACGGCGGCCTTCCATCAGCATGACGTTATAGGTACGCACCGCCGCACCTGTCGTCATGGTGTCGGCCGAAACATGCATCAGCCGAAACCTTTGCCGTAACGGTTCCGGCATGATCCAGGGCTCAGAGCCGGTGCCGATGATGAAGAAATCGAGCTCACGACCGCGATCGAAGACCGACGCGAAAGCCTCATCCTTCAGCGCCGCGGGACCGTCGACCGGCCACGCCCAAATCCCATCCGGCAGGCACAAGAGCGAGCCGCGATGCGACAGTCCGGCGAAACGGAAACCGCCCGCGCCATGGGCGTCGATCAGGACCTGCCGCGGCAGATGCGGCGCCTCCACTACCGCCTGGCCCGCGCACGCCGGGCTGGCGCCGGACGCGCCGGCGCCGGGGTCTGAGCCGACGGCGGTCCCGCCGCCGCGGCCGGCGGCGTTTCCGGCTCCTCGGCGCCGCCCATGCGTCCGGTGCCGACACCGAGATAGATCAGGATCGGCGACGCGATGAACACAGAGGTGTAGGTGCCGACCAGCACCACGCCGAACATCATCGTCGCGGTGAAACTGCGGATCGCCTGGCCGCCGAACAAGAGCAGCGCGAGCAGCGACATCGCCACCGTCACGTGGGTGACGATCGAGCGCGACAGCGTGGCGTTGACCGAGACGTTGAGCAGTTCGGGCATCGGCATGCGCTTGTAGCGCCGCAGCATTTCGCGAATGCGGTCGTAGATCACCACCGTGTCGTTGAGCGAATAGCCGACGATGGTCAAAAGCGCGGCGATGCTGGTGAGATCGAAATCGACGCGGGTCAGCGACATGAAACCGACAGTGAGCACGACGTCATGGACGTTGGCGATCATGGCGCCAAGCGCGAACTGCCATTCAAACCGGAACCACAAGTAAAACAGAATCGCGATGATGGCCGAGAGCAGCCCGATTGTGCCGTAGGACAACAGCTCGGTCGAAACGCTCGGCCCGACCACTTCGACGCGACGATAGGTCACGGAATCGCCGAGCGCACCGCGCACTTTCTGCACTGCCGCTTCCTGCGCCTGGTCGCCGCCGGGCTGCTCTGGAATGCGGATCAGCACGTCATCGGGCGCGCCAAATTCCTGGAGCTGAAAGTCGCCAAGTTTGAGCGAGGTGATCGTTGCGCGCATCTTGGCGAGATCGGCCGGGCCGGCCTTGGTCTGCACTTCGACGAGCGTACCGCCGACGAAGTCGATGCCGAAATTCAGCCCGTGGAAGAAGTAGAGCGAAATCGCCACGATCGACAGAATTGCCGAAATAGGAAAGCTGATGCGCCGGAAGCGCATGAAGTCGAAGCGCGTATTGTCGGGAACTATGCGAAGGAGGCGCACTGGCTTGCTTTCAGCGGAGAGTTTCTGGTTTCGACATGATCGGCGGGCGATTGCGGTTCTAGATCGGCACCGTGCGCGGCCGCCACAGGCGCACCCAGTAAGCCATGATCAGACGAGTGAGCGTGAACGCGGTGAACAAGCTTGTCAGAATGCCGACGCCGAGCGTCACGGCAAAGCCGCGCACCGGGCCGGAGCCGGCATAGAACAGGACCGCCGCGGCGATAAACGTCGTGATGTTGGAGTTGAGAATCGTCGCCAGCGCGCGAGTGAAGCCGGCGTCGATGGCATTGATCGCGCTGCGCCCTGCCCGCACCTCTTCGCGGATGCGCTCGTAGATCAGCACGTTGGAATCCACCGCAATACCGACGGTCAGCACGATGCCGGCAATACCGGGCAGCGTCAGCGTAGCGCCGAGCATCGACAGCACGCCGAAAATCATCGCCACGTTGACGGCGACCGCAACATTGGCGAACAGACCGAACAGACCGTAGGTCACCAGCATGAAGAAGATGACGAGGCCGGCGCCCACATAGGCGGCGCGCTCGCCCGCAAGAATCGAATCCTGGCCGAGGCCGGGTCCGACCGTATTCTCCTGCACGATCGTCAACGGCGCCGGCAGCGCGCCGGCGCGCAGCAGGATCGCCAGATCGTTGGCCTCCTGAACGGTGAAATTGCCGGAAATCTGGCCCTGACCGCCAAGGATCGGCTCGCGGATCACCGGCGCCGAGACCACCTGGTTGTCGAGCACGATCGCGAACGGCTTGCCAACGTTCGCCTGCGTTGCTTCGGCAAACTTGCGTGAGCCAGTCGAATTGAAGCGGAAGTTGACGATCGGCTCGTTGGTGCGCTGATCGAACCCCGGCGAGGCATCGACCAGATCGCCGCCGGACACCAGCACGCGCTTCTCAATCAGATATTTCTCACCCTTCTGTCCCGACAAGATTTCCGAGTCCGCCGGCGGGTGCGTCTGGATCGCCTGTTCAGGCGTCATCGACAGATCGACCATACGGAAATCGAGTTTGGCCGTCTTGCCGAGAATTTGCTTTAGCCGCGTCGGATCTTGCAGGCCCGGCACTTGTACCAGGATGCGGTCGACGCCTTCACGCTGGATGCTGGGCTCGACCAGGCCAAGCTCGTTGACGCGGCGCTGAATGATTTCAATCGACTGGTCGACCGCCTGACGGATCCGCTCGGTAAAAGCTCCATCAGAGGGCGTCAGTGTGATCTGACCGTTCTTCTCAACGATATCGAGGCTCCGCTGCCCGGTTGTGCCGAGAACGCCGGTCAGCGGCTGCGACAGCGTTCCGAGCTTATCGAGGGCGTTCTTCACATCGGCGGGACGCGTGATGTGGACTTGCACGGTGCTGCCGATAACGGCCCGGCCCGTAAAGGGAATGCGCGCCTGGCGCAGGATACGAAGCACGTCGTCGTTGACCGCCTGCAGCCGCTCTTTGCGCACGGCGTTGCTGTCGACCTGCAGCAAAAGGCTCGAGCCGCCTTGCAGGTCCAGCCCCAGGACGATGTGGCGCTGCGCCCAATCCGGCCAGCGCGCGATTACCTTCTCGGAAAAGAAATTCGGAACTGCAAACAGACACACGACGAACGCCGTGAGCAGAATGGCCGCCGCCTTCCAGCGCGAAAAAAACAGCATAGCGCTTGCTAGTCCTCGTTCCCTGACACAACTGGCGTGCCGTCAGCCGCACCGCAAGATGACCATCGGCCGCCGGCGTGGTCAGCTCGCGCTGTCGTCCTTCACCGGCTCGCTTTTGGCCCGCACCTCGCTCACACTGGCGCGCAGGTGGCGAACGCGAACTCCGTCCGAAATTTCGATCTCGATGTGGTTGTCGTCCACCACCTTGGTGACCTTGCCGACCAGACCGCCATTGGTCACCACCGTATCGCCCCGGCGCAGCGCTTTGACCATCTCCTGATGCTGCTTCACCTTGCGCTGCTGCGGCCGCAGGATCAGGAAATACATGATCACAATGATCAAAATCAGCGGCATGAACTGGACGATCATGCTGTTGGCGCCGCCGGCTCCAAACGAGCCGAATTGCGCATAGGCAGGGGTAATCAGCATTGGTCCTCCAAGGCCGCGTTAAAGATGCGCCGGCCTGGTCAATAAGGGCCGATTTTGCGCGGAAATCGGCGCGGACTATAGCCACCGTTGGCCCAATTGCAATGTTGCCGCCCGCGCCTTCTCGCCGCCTTGAATGGCCGCCTGGGCGGTATCCTTGCGGGCATTTCGACGCCCCGCTAAGGGAAAGCATCAACGGATCAAGTTATGGCCCAATCCCCTCAACGTTTCAGGCAAAAAGCAGCAAACGCCGTGGCTGCGCCCGAGAAGAGCGAGCCCTTTGCCGGCGATGGTACGGAAGCCGTGCTGGCACGGATCGCCGACGCGCTGGAACGACTGGCGCCGCCCCCACCGGCGCAGCCGGATTTTGCCGCCGCCGAGGCGTTCGTCTGGCAGCAGGAAGGCGCAAAGCTGGCGCCGGTGCGCCGTGTCAATCGGGTCGAAATGACGCTGCTCAAGGGCATCGATCGGGTCCGCGATCTCCTGGTCGAGAACACCGAGCGCTTTGCGCGCGGCCTGCCGGCCAACAACGCGCTGCTCTGGGGCGCGCGCGGCATGGGCAAGTCGTCGCTGGTCAAGGCCGCGCACGCCGCGATCGGCGCGGCGCATCCCTCCCCAGGGCTAAGGCTTGTCGAAATTCACCGCGAAGATATCGAGTCGCTGCCGGACCTGATGGCGATGCTGCGCAGTGCGCCGCAACGATTCATCGTGTTCTGCGACGATCTGTCGTTCGACGCCGAGGACACGTCCTACAAATCGCTCAAGACCATGCTGGAAGGCGGCATCGAGGGTCGCCCCGACAACGTGATCTTCTATGCCACGTCGAACCGCCGCCACCTCCTGGCGCGAGAGATGGTGGAGAACGAGCGCTCAACCGCAATCAATCCCGGCGAGGCGGTGGAAGAAAAAGTGTCGCTGTCAGACCGCTTCGGCCTCTGGCTCGGCTTTCATCGCTGCAGCCAGGACGAATATCTGGCCATGGTCGACGGCTACGTTGCGCACTTCCGCATCAAGCATGATGCCGAGGAGTTGCGCCGCGAAGCACTCGAATGGGCGACGACGCGCGGCGCGCGCTCGGGCCGGGTGGCATGGCAGTACGTGCAGGATCTGGCCGGGCGGCTCGGCGTGCGGATGGACGACGCACGCCGCAAATGATGGGTCAGCGATCGCTCAAGCGCCGCTGCCGTCGAGAAGTCGCGTCGGATCGACCGGGGTCGCACCCTTGCGGATCTCAAAGTGCAGCTCGGGCGCTTTGACGTTGCCGGTCTCACCGGACTTCGCGATCACCTGGCCGCGTCTGACCGTTTCGCCTCGCTTGACGAGAATCTCGCTGGCGTGGGCATAGGCGGTGACATAGCCGTTGCTGTGTCGGATCAGCACCAGGTTGCCGTAGCCCTTGAGCTCGTTACCCGCGTAAGCGACGACGCCATCGTCGGCGGCCTTGACCGGCGTGCCCTGCGGCACGGCGACGTCGATGCCGTCATTCTGTCCGTTCGGCGACTGGCCGAAATGGGCGATGACCCTGCCATGCACCGGCCAGCGGAAGCCCGGAAGCGAGCCAACCGGCTCGGCGTTCTTGACCGGGGTCTTCTCCGTCGGCGGCGGCTCAACCGGAGTCGCCTTCCAGGCACTGTGCGGCGATTCCTCGCTGGCGACCACGCGCCGCGGCGGCTGGGCAGGCGGCGGCGCGGGCGCACGCGGTTCAGCGCGTGCCTCCATGCGCGGCTTCGATCGCACATCGGGGATAACGATGCGCTGGCCCACCCGGACCATTGTATCCGGCGCGAGATTGTTGACCTTGGCCAGCACCATGACCGACTTGCCGTAAAGCCGCGCGATGCTGTTGAGCGTTTCGCCGGGCGCCACGACGTGGACGCCGGAGTTTGGCGCCAACGCAGTCCGTGGCGGACCGACCGGCGCGGCGCTCGGCACGGTGGCGACGCGGGTCGATGGCGGCGCGTAGGCAGCCGGCGCTGAGCGCAGGCGCGGGATCACGAGATGCTGGCCCGGGCGCACGGCGCCAGGGCTGGAAATGTTGTTCGCCTGCATGATGGCCGACAGCGGCACGTGATGCCGATGAGCGATCATCTCCAGCGTTTCCTCGCGTCCCACGATGATCGGCGTGCCGCCTTCCCAGGTCCATTGCGGGGGCGGTGGAGGCGGCGGCGGGACCGTACCGGTCACGTCGCTCGGCTGATAGGAACCCATGCCCCGACCGCCGCCGGATACGCCGGAATTGGCGGTGCCGACCGGCGGCAATGGCCGGCTGACGACAGGGCTCGCCGCCGGGCGCGGCGGGATCGAACCCGTCACCCCTGAATGCGTCGCTGGATCGGGACCGAGGGTGTCGGAGAAGCGGCCTGAATCGCTACAGCTCGCCGCGCCAATTCCGATTAACGAAACGGCAACCAATTGCGGCCAAACGGCCGACCGACGCCACGCGCACATGTTTACTCGCTCGTACGCAAGAAGAACTATGCGCGACTAAACAGCAGCGAGGTAAACAGGCCTTTAAGTGATCAAACGGTGTTTTAATAAAAACTGGACTGTGGCGGTTTGGCTACAACTCAAGCGCTTGGCCCGGCAGCAGCGGCACGAAGCGCACCGGGATCAGCTGCTCGCGCGCAATCTCCTGGTCCGGCCGCTTCGACAATTTGACGATAAATTGCGGTCCATGACGGGGGCCGAGCGGCAGTACCATGATGCCGTCGACGGCGAGCTGGGCGACCAGCGCTTCGGGGATTTCTTCCGCTGCAGCCGTCACGATGATGCGATCGTATGGCGCCAGATCCGGCTCGCCGGCAAAGCCGTCGCCGGCGACGACGGTAATATTGTCATAGCCGAGCGTCTCGAGCCGAGTGCGCGCCGCATCCGCGAGCGTGCGATAGCGCTCGACGCTCACCACCTCGCGCGCGATGCGCGACAGGATCGCAGCCTGGTAGCCGGAGCCGGTACCGATTTCGAGCACGCGATGTTTCGGCGTGAGTTCAAGCTGCTCGGTCATATAGGCGACAACATAAGGTTGGCTGATGGTCTGGCCGCACGCTATCGGCAGCGCCTGATCGGCATAAGCGAGCGCCGTTTCGTTGGTACCGACAAAATGCTCGCGCGGCACTTCATCCATCGCGCGCAACACTGCCTTGTCGCTGATGCCGCGGCGGCGCAGCGTGAGCTGGAACTCCATACGTCCAATGTCGTCGGCGGCTTCGGCTGCCACGTCTCGTCCTCGCGGTCATCAGTCTTGGCGCGATCGCCATTATGGCCCAGCGCCGGTTCCATCCCAAGCGGGCCGTAGGCATAAGGCCGACACATGGACCGAAAAAATTTGCCGGCAGCGGGGAACTAATGTCAGCGGTCGGTGTTACGCACCACGGAGGCGGATGCCGCGAAGGCTGCTTGGACTTACAATAGGCAGGTTGACAGGCCCGCCTCATTTTTCTCCAAGTGTCGCGGCAAGCACGAGTGCAAATGGCGCTTAACGGCAAAACCGACGCAGGCCGGCGCGTTCTCGTGGTCGAGGACGAACCGATGATCCGTCTCCTGCTCGACGACATGCTGACCGACATCGGCTACACCATGGCGGCCGAGGCCGGCGGGCTCGACGAAGCTATCAATGTTGCGAAACAGGGTGAGTTCGACGTCGCCATTTTGGACGTCAATCTGAACGGTCAGCCGATTACGCCGGTGGTCGACGTGCTGGTCGAACGCGGAGTGCCCTTCGTCTTCGTCAGCGGCTACGCGAGGCGCGGCATCCCGGAAGAGCACATCGACGCGCCGCTCTTGCAGAAGCCGTTTCAGGCCGATGGCTTGGCGCGTGCGCTCGCGGTCCTGGCGGCAAAGCGACCGAATTAATCGTTCTTTGGCGCAGCGCCGAACAGGCCCGCAAGCCGCGTCATATAAGGATCGTCCGTCATATCGAGCTTGAGCGGCGTGATGGCGACACGCTTTTCGTCGAGCGCAGCCAGATCGGTGCCGTGGGCTGCCCTGACGAACGGCTGCGGCGCGTAGGCGATCCAGTAGTACGGATTGCCCCGGCCGTCGCGGCGTTCGTCGATGTGCAGGCGTTCCTGGCGGCGGCGGCCTTGCGCCGTCACCTCGACGCCTTTGACCTCATCGGGCCGGCAATCGGGAAAATTGATGTTGACCAGAATGTCGTGGGGCATCCCCTCCGCCAGCACGCGGCGGATAATGTCCGGGCCGAATTTCAGGCTGGTTTGCCAGTACGGCGCGTGGCCATTGCGCGATCTGTAGGACTGTGACAGCGCCAGCGATGGAATGCCGAGCACCGCGGCCTCCATCGCGCCCGCGATCGTGCCCGAATAGATGACGTCCTCGCCGGCATTGCGGCCGCGATTGACGCCGGACAGCACCAGATTGGGCACTTTGTCCTTCAGCAGATGCCGCACGCCCATGATGACGCAATCGGTCGGAGTGCCGCGCACCGCGAAGCGGCGCTCCTCGACCTGGCGCAGCCGCAGCGGGTCGTTGAGCGTGAGCGAATGCGCGACGCCGGACTGGTCGAATTCCGGCGCGACGATCCACACATCGTCGGACAGTTCGCGCGCGATTTTTTGACAGACGTCCAGGCCTTCGGCATGAATCCCGTCGTCGTTGGTCACGAGAATGCGCACTGTTATTTCTCAATCTTCTTTAGCCCGCCCATATAAGGCATCAACGCGTCAGGCACCGCAATCGAGCCGTCCTCCTGCTGATAGGTCTCCATCACCGCGATCAGCGCGCGGCCGACAGCGACGCCAGAACCATTGAGAGTATGCAAATGGCGGACCTGCCGGCCTTCCTTGGTGCGGTAGCGCGCATTCATCCGCCGCGCCTGGAAATCGCCGCACACCGAGCACGACGAAATCTCCCGGTACGCGTTCTGGCCGGGCAGCCACACTTCGATGTCGTAGGTCTTTTGCGACGCAAACCCCATGTCGCCGGTGCACAGCGTGATGACGCGATAGTGCAGATCGAGTCTCTTCAGGACTTCCTCGGCGCAAGACAGCATGCGCTCGTGCTCGTCTTTGCTTTGTTCGGGCGTCGTGATGGAGACCAGTTCGACCTTGGTGAACTGATGCTGCCGGATCATGCCGCGCGTGTCCTTGCCGGCCGCGCCGGCCTCGGCGCGGAAGCACGGCGTGCAGGCGGTAAGCCGCATCGGAAGCTGGGCTTCATCGACGATGGATTCGCGGACGAGGTTTGTCAGGGGGACTTCGGCCGTGGGGATGAGCCACAAGGATTTAGGTGCGCCAAAAATCAAACCCCTCCCGACGGCTTCCGCAACGGTCGAAATGGTCCAATCCTTCGTTTGCCCAGACTCAAAATGGTAATTCTTTTGAACGATGCTCTCGGCAATGAGTTTGGCGTCTTGTACGGATAGCGGTGCCGCCGCAGAGAATTGATCCTCTCGAAACTTTGGGAGTTGAGCTGTACCAAACATCACCTCATCGCGCACCAATAGTGGCGGCGCGACTTCGGTGTAATTGTGCGGTTCGCTTGTGTGTACGTCGAGGAAAAATTGTCCGAGCGCGCGTTCAAGTCGCGCGATGCCTTTCTTCAAAACAACAAAGCGCGCGCCCGACAGCTTCGCCGCAGCGTCGAAATCCATTTGGCCAAGCGCTTCGCCAAGTTCGAAATGCTGCTTCGGCGCGAACGCGTAATCGCGCTTCGCTCCGAAACGATGGTGTTCGACGTTGTCTTTCTCATCCTTGCCGTCGGGCACTTCGGGAAGCGGCGAATTTGGGATTTCGGCAAGCGCGCCGTCCAGCGCATTGGACGCCGCTTTCTCTTCCGCTTCCATTTGCGGGATCGACTCTTTCAGCGCGGCAACCTCGGCCATCAGCGCTTTGGCCTTGGCTTCGTCCTTATTCTTCTTGGCCTCGCCGATTTCCTTCGAGGCCGCATTGCGGCGAGCCTGCGCGGCCTCTGCTCTCTAAATTGCCGCCCGCCGCGTCTCGTCGAGCACGATCAGGCGCTGCGCCTGGGGAGGAAGCCCGCGCCGGGCGAGCGCCTTGTCGAAGGCGTCAGGGTTTTCACGAATGAAGCGGATATCATGCATGACGTTTTCCATCGCGTCATGCCCGGCCTTGTGCCGGGCATCCACGTCTTTCCGTGCAGGATTAAGACGTGGATGGCCGGGACAAGCCCGGCCATGACGAATCAATTAGCCGAACATTACGCCTTCGTCACTCCGCGGGCTTCGAGGCCGCCGCCGCCGCAGCCGCAGCGGCCTTTTCGGCGGCGAGCCGCTTCTCCACCATGCGCACCGACCAGATCGAGCCTTCGAACAGTGCCACCAGCGGCAGCGCGAGCGACATCTGGCTCAAAACGTCCGGCGGCGTCAGCACCGCGGCGATGACAAAGGCGCCGACGATGAAATAGCGCCGCTTGGCCTTGAGCTGATCGGAGGTGAGGATGCCGACGCGCCCGAGCAGAGTCAAAATCACGGGAAGCTGGAAGGCGATGCCGAACGCCAGGATCAGCTTCATCATCAGCGAGAGATAATCGGACACCTTCGGCAACAGCTCGATGGTCGCCTCGCCCGGGCCGCCAAGCTGCTGCATTCCCAGCGAAAAGCGCGTGATCAGCGGCCAGACCACGAAGTAGACCACCATCGATCCGAGCAGGAAGAATACCGGCGTCGCGAATAGATACGGCAGAAACGCCTTGCGTTCGTTGCGGTAGAGGCCGGGCGCCACAAACATGTAGATCTGCGTGGCGATTACCGGAAATGCGATGAAGACACCGCCGAACACCGCGAGCTTGAGCTGCACGACGAAATATTCGAGCAGGCCCGTGTAGATGAACTTGGAATTGGCCGCACCCGCCACCCAGACGTAAGGCCAGGTCAGGACGTTATAGATCTGCTTGGCGAAGAAAAAGCAGACGATCATGGCGACCACAAACGCCGCGACTGCCTTGATCAGCCGCGAACGCAGCTCGATCAGGTGATCCATCAGCGGCGCCTTGGTGGCCTCGATCTCCTTTTCTTCGTCTTCGTTGCGGGTCGTCATCCCGTACGCCCCGTGCCGTCACCCTCGCCGGAGTCGGCAGCCTTGGCCGCTTCAGTCTCGGCCGCGGCCGCCGATTCCATCTCGCGCGCCGGCTCGGCGTGGGATTCGGGCTGAGCTGGAGCCTGCGGCTCGGCAGGAGGCTCGATTGCGGCGGGGGCCGGCTCGGGTTGCGGTTCGGCCAGCGCCATCTCGGCGCGGCTATCGGACAAGGTTGCGGCGGTTTCGGGCGTTGACGAAAGCGAGCGTTTAACGTCCTCGCCTGTACTCTCAAGGTCCGCGCGCACCTCCTTGAGGGGGTCGAAATTCTTCACATCCCGCGCCAGATCGTCGACCTCTTTCTTCAGGTCGGCCATTTCGGCTTCGCGGACCGCTTCCTGGAATTGATTCTGGAATTCGGTGGCCATGCCGCGAATCTTGCGCGTCCACTGGCCAAGCGTGCGCATGACCGCGGGCAACTCCTTCGGCCCGATCACGATCAGCGCCACGACGCCGATGAGCAGGAATTCGCTCCAGCTGATGTCGAACATGAATTTTTCCCCGGCCAGTTGTCCGCAAGTCGCCCGTGGCGAATGCGGACCGCATGGGGCCGGCGTCAGGACATCGAGCGCTCGACTTTGCCGGACTCGGCGCGCCGCGCCGCGTCGCCGGACGATGCCTGATGGTCGATGCTCTTCATCGGCGCGTCGGCCTTGGCGGTTTCGTCGCTGTCATCCTCGGACAGTCCCTTCTTGAAGGACTTAATGCCCTTGGCGACATCGCCCATCATGTCCGAAATCTTGCCACGACCGCCGAAAACCAGAAGGCCGACGACAAGCACGATCAGCCAGTGCCAGATGCTCAAACCACCCATGAAATCCTCCGTCCGCAACCGCGTGCGCGCCCGCGGCAAGGTGTCGATTTAGGCCTGAAACTAGGCGTCGCGGCGGGCAAAAACAAGCGCAACCGGAGTGCCGCCACGCCGCAGGGTGAATGCGCGCCCTTGCAACGCATTCATGCGTAACGAGGCGGTAAGATGATCGCCGAAAAAGGCTTTTTATTCCTCGGTGCGTTCGGGCGGCGGCACAAGGCCAAGATCGAGATCGCCGGGTTCGAGCGGGTCCTCGTCCTCACGCAGGGCCGGATCGTCGGACGGCACCGGAACGTTAAAGTCCGCCGGCAGCGTGCCTTCGAGAAGCCCTGCGCCTTTGAGTTCGTCGAGGCCGGGCAGATCGGTGAGCGCCTCGAGCCCGAAATGCGACAGGAAGCCCTCGGTGGTTCCGTAAGTCACCGGCCGACCGGGCGCCTTGCGCCGGCCACGCAATCGCACCCAACCGGTCTCCAACAGCACATCGAGCGTCCCTTTGGACGTGGTGACGCCCCTGATCTCCTCGATCTCGGCACGGGTCACAGGTTGGTGATAGGCGACGATGGCCAGCGTCTCGATGGCGGCGCGGGACAGCTTGCGCGGCACCACGGATTCACGGGTCAGCAGCCAGGCGAGGTCGCCCGCCGTGCGCAGTGTCCATTTGCCGGCAACCCGCACGAGATTAACCCCGCGCGACGCATAATCCTGCTGCAATTGCGTCAGCAGCGCGTGCACATCGGCTCCCTCGGGCAGCCGGGTGGCCAAGGTCTTCTCGTCGAGCGGCTCCTCGGTGGCAAACAACAGCGCTTCGAGGATGCGCAATTCTTCCGCGCGCTGAGTTTCCTCGCGATCGCTTTCCATATCGCCGACAATCACGCGCATCTCCGCAACATTCACTCGCATCTCCGCAACATTTCCCATTACGACCCCCTCCGTCACCCGTTCACCGCATCGGGCCCATCGCCTTGTGGCGCCTCGGAGCGGGCGCGCACGAACAGCGGCGCAAATGCCGTATGCTGATGAACCTCGAGCCTGCCTTCGCGCACCAGTTCCAGCGTCGCCGCGAAGCTTGAGGCGAGCACCGTGGGCCGCTGCGACGGCTCGACCAGATATTGGATCAGATATTGGTCGAGCGGGCTCCAGTCAAAAGACGCCCCGACCAGCCGCTCGATCGCCTCGCGCGCCTCGGCCAGCGACCACACCGTGCGCTTGCGCATGCGTACGTGCGAGCGGGTTTCGTTCTGTCGCCGTGTGGAGTAGGCGGACAGCAGATCGTACAGCGTCGCCGTCCACTGCGGCCGCTTGATTTCGGCGATCGGCTCCGGCTGGCCGCGTTGAAAGACCTCGCGGCCAAGCTGCGGCCGGTTGAGCAATTGTTCCGCGACCTGGCGGATCCCCTCAAGCCGGCGCAGGCGCTGGGCCAGCGCATTGGCCATATCCTCGGCGCTCAGCCCCTCGGGCGCTGGCTGCTCAGGCAACAGCAGTCGCGATTTGAGGTAGGCGAGCCAAGCCGCCATCACCAGGTAATCGGCGGCGAGTTCCAGGCGCAGCGCGCGGGCAGCCTCGATAAAGGCGAGATACTGGTCGGCAAGCGCCAGAATGGAAATCTTGGCGAGATCGACTTTCTGCTGCCGCGCCAGCGTGAGCAGAAGATCGAGCGGACCTTCGAAGCCCTCGACGTCGACCACGAGCGCCGGCTCGCCCTCGGCGGCCTGGCCCAGCTCGGTATCGAAGCTGATCTCTTCGGCGTTCATACGAGCCCCCGCGCGGATTCCCAGACCGCGCTCAGACGCCGCGCAAAGTCGGCCCGGCTGGCGGCGAGATCGATCACGCCCGCCGGCTTCCGCCGCGCCAATGCCGCCTCTGCGCGCCGCGCCGCGTCGCCCGCCAGCGCCGGTGCGGCTTCGGCGACGGCGCGCATCTCCTCCATCCTGCCATTACAGTGGAGCGCGACGTCGCAACCTGCTGCCAGCGCGGCAATTGTGCGCTCGCGAAGAGTGCCGCTCAACGCCCCCATGGAAAGATCATCGCTCATTAACAGACCCTGGTACCCGATCGAACCGCAAATCACCTCACGCACTATAACGGCCGAAGTGGTGGCGGGGGCTATTTGGTCCAAGGCTGTGAACACCACATGGGCCGTCATTGCCAGCGGCAGCCCGGCGAGCGGCCGGAATGCCGCAAAATCCGTGGCTTCCAACGCGGCCTTCGCGGCTGTCACGACCGGCAGCTTTTGGTGGCTGTCGGCGGTGGCGCGGCCATGTCCCGGCAGGTGTTTGACGACTGGCAGCACGCCACCTTCTTGCAAACCCTCGGCAAATGCCGCGGCGAGTGCCGCGACCTTATCGGGACGGTCGCCAAAGGCGCGGTCGCCAATGACCGCATCGGCCCCCGCGACCGGCACGTCGGCAAGCGGCATGCAGTCGACATCGATGCCCACCGCCGCAAGGTCGGCGGCGATAAGGCGCGCGCCAAGCCGCGCCGCTGCAAGCCCCTCCGCGCGATTTTTGTCGTAAAGCCGGCCATAGGCGGCGCCTGGAGGATATTTCGGCCAATGCGGCGGTCCGAGCCGCTGCACACGGCCGCCCTCCTGATCGACGAGAACGGGCGCCTGTCGGCCGAGCGTCGATCGAACATCCTCAATCAGCGCGCGCAGCGCATCGGGTTCCGAAACATTGCGCTTGAAGATGATGAGCCCCCACGGCTGCGCACCGCGCAGAAATTCACGTTCCGCATCGGTCAGTGCGGGACCGGAAATCCCCGTGATAAAGGCACGCATGTCGGCCGCCCAGCTAGCGCCTGATAGAAATCGCGGGCGAAGCGGGCAAGCGCTTCAATTTCGCTGCACAATGCAGCTGCCGCCCGCCGCCTTCAGGCTGCGGCACAGGCTCGACGCCTGTTCGGCCGACGCAAACGGGCCGACAAGAGCACGGTAGTAGACGCCCTTGGCGCCGAGATCCGCGCGGCGGAATTCGGCGTGACGGCCTCCGAGTTCGCGCGGGAATTTGGCCTGCAGCGAACGGAACGCCGACTGTGCTTCACCCTCGCTGCGCTGCGACGACACCTGCACCGCATAGCCGCCACCTCTCACCGGCGCCGGCTCGGCAGCAGGCGATGAACTTAACGCCATCGGCCCGCCCGAATGGGCCATGGCGGTGCGGGTACGCGGCGGCTCGCTACCGGGCACTATCGACAGCGGACCGCCCGCGGACGCCGTGCGCGGCTCGCGCGCTGGCCGCATCGCGGGCTGGCGTGGCTTGAGCGGGTGCGCGCCGGATGCCGTGCCGGTCGGAGCGATACCGGCGCCTTGCGACGCCTGCGGCTTGATGATGACAGTGTGCACCGGCCTGCTGCCAGATGACGGTGCCGCCGAGGCCGGCCCGCTCAACTGGTCGGGCGGCGCGACCGGCTGTGCCACGCTTGGCGCGGCGGGCAAGGCTGGGACAGTCGCGGGTGGCGATCCGGCGATCGGCCCGTCCTGCACCGGAGCGACCGGCGCGTTGGAAATGACCGGGATCGTTGTAATCACACGCGGCGGTGGATTGGCGGCCTGGACTTCGACCGGCTTCTCCTGATGGGGAACGAGTTGCTCGCCCGTCCCCTTTGGCACTGTCGTCTGATTGGTGGGCGCGGCCTGGGCATCTTTCTGAGGCACGATTTTTATCGGCGTATTGCCGGGCTTGATGATTGGCGGCAGCGACGGGATAAACGAGCCGCCAAACATGGCGCGGTAACCGAATGCGCCGGCAGTGCCGAGCACGACCACACCCAGAATAGCGAGCCCGATGATGGTGCCGCGGCGACGCGCGCCTGAACCGGCCTGGTCGTCGTAATCGTCGTGCGCATTCTCATCCGCATAGGCCGGCGTCAGCCGGCCGTGCGAGCGGTCGGCGTCCTGTTCTTCGCCGGCATGAAGCGGCGAGATGTAAGGCAATGATGGCGGCCCGACCGGCGGCCTAGTCTCGTCATAGTAGCCGTCCTGATCAGCGTATTCGGATTGCGGCTCGGCGAAGCCGGCCGGTGGCGTGTATCGCGGCGGCCCACGATCATCGCGATAGTGTTCCGCAGGCGGCGGCGCGTAGCCGCTCGGCGCTCCGGGCTCAGCGTAATGCTGCTCGCCCGCGGCCCAATCGAGTTCCGGCAACGGCGTTGCTTCGTCGTAGGTTTGAGCCGCGTCGCGGCTGCCGCCGCGGTAGGATTCAGTTTGGCCGATCAGGCGGGCCAATTCGGCAAGCGGATCGCTTGCGCCTTGCTGGGCGCCGCCTTCGTTGGAATACGCATCGCGGCGAAAACCGCGAGAACCGTTATCGGCCATGAAATCTGCCCCGTTCAGCCTTTCCCCTCGACTGCATTCGCGACGTCGCGACCCGTCGAAAGCTACGGGAATTCACCGCATCTCGTTCGGAGCCCCTACCCCCAGCAGCGCCAGACCAGAAGCGAGAACGGTCACCACGCCTTGTACTAAGACGAGCCGAGCCAAGGTCGTTTGTCGATCATCTTGGATAATGAAGCGTAAATGTGGCGCTGCGTTGCCCAGCGTCCAAAATGCGTGAAATTCGCTCGCTAAGTCATAGAGATAAAACGCGATCCGATGGGGTTCGTGGGCCAGAGCGGCTCCTTCCACGATCCGCGGATAAAGGGCAATTCGCCGCATCAAGGCGCGCTCGGCAGGGTCGGAGAGCCGCTCCAGCTCCGCGGTCTCCACCAAACTGGAGATGTCTGCCGGCAGGTCGGGCAACGCTGCCCGCGCGTTGCGGAACACCGATTGGCCGCGGGCGTGGCCGTACTGAACATAAAATACGGGATTGTCGCGGGTCTGTTCGATGACCTTGGCGAGGTCGAAGTCGAGCACCGCGTCGTTCTTGCGAAACAGCATCATGAAGCGGACGGCGTCGCGGCCCACTTCATCCACGACTTCGCGCAGCGTTACGAAGTCCCCTGCCCGCTTAGACATTTTGACCGGCTCGCCGGCGCGCAAGAGCTTCACCAGCTGGATGAGCTTCACGTCGAGCGCGACGCGGTCCTCGCTCAGCGCCTTCACGGCCGCCTGCATCCGTTTGATGTAGCCGCCGTGGTCGGCGCCCCACACATCGATCAGCGTGTGGAAGCCGCGCTCGATCTTGGTGCGGTGGTAGGCGATGTCGGAGGCAAAATAGGTGTAGGAGCCGTCCGACTTTTTCAGCGCGCGGTCGACGTCATCTCCGAAAGCGGTGGAGCGAAACAAAGTCTGCTCGCGGTCCTCCCAGTCCTCGGCCGGCGCGCCCTTCGGCGGCGGCAGGCGGCCTTCATAGACTTCGCCGCGCGCACGCAGCCAATCGATCGTCCCTTCGACGCGATCTATCGAAGCTTTGCCAAGCTGATCGTCATAGGTCAGTGATTTCTCCGAAAAGAAGATATCCTGGCTGACGCCCAACGTTTGCAAATCCTCGCGAATTGACTGCATCATCGCGTCGATCGCAATGTTGCGAACGACTGGTAGCCATACCGTTTCCGGTTCTGCGCGCAGGGTGGGGCCGTAGTGCGCTGCGAGCACCCTACCAACCGGCGTGAGGTAATCACCGGGATAAAGCCCGTCCGGAATGGGACCGACGTCTTCGCCGAGCGCTTCGCGGTAGCGCAAGTAGGCGGAGCGCGCCAATACATCGACCTGCGCGCCGGCATCATTGATGTAATACTCGCGCGTGACCTTGAAGCCGGTGAAAGCGAGCAGATTGGCCAGCGCGTCACCAAATACCGCGCCCCGGCAGTGGCCAATATGCATCGGCCCGGTCGGATTGGCCGAAACGTATTCGACGTTGATCGGGTCGTTGCGGCCGATGTCGCTCGCGCCATAGCGCGGGCCAAGCCGCACTGCGGCGCGCAGCGCGCCGGTCCAGGCGGCTGGTTTCAGGGTGAGATTGATGAAACCCGGACCGGCGATCTCGACGCTGGCAATGAGGTCGTCGGCGCGCAGTTTTTCAGCGACTTTCTCCGCAAGCTCACGCGGCTTTTTGCCGGCGTCCTTGGCAAGCACCATGGCGGCATTGGTCGCCATGTCGCCGTGCGCGGCGTCACGCGGCGGCTCGACCGTCACGCGCGCTTGATCGATCCCGGCCGGCAACTCGCCAGCGGCCACGAGCGCATCGTTGGCGCGATGCACCCGATCAAGAACTTCGGCAAAAATGTTCTCTGCAGACATGAAAAACAAACGTCCGAACAGCTGCGATGTGCCGCGCCGCTAACGCAATTCCGGGGTGGAGTCAAAGAGCCGCGCATGTTCGGTAAGTGCATAGCGGTCGGTCATGCCGGCGATGAAATCGGCAATGCGGCGGGCGCGCCCCGGCGCATCAGCCTCCGCCAGACCCTCCTGCCACTCGGGCGGCAGGTTGCCGACATCGGCGCTGTAGCGCGCGAACAGGCTGCGGACCACGCCGGCCGCCTGGTCCATGACGTGCATGACGCGCCCGTGGCGATACATTCGCGTCCGCAGAAACGCCTTGATGGAACGATCCGCCTCCACAATCGGCGGCGAGAAGCCTGCAATGGCTGAGGCTGACTGCCGCACGTCGTCGGCAGTGCGAGGCGCGAGCGCCGCGAGCCGGTGGCCGGTTTGGGCGACAACGTCCTCGATCAGAAGCCCGATCAGCCGGCGAATGAACTCGGGCACCAGCCTGCCCGGTTCGAGCGCTGAATAGGCGGCGTTCATCGCGCTGATGATTTTGCCGGGCAACGCGACGGCGGCGATGTCATCGATGCCGAACAAGCCGGCGCGAATGCCGTCATCGATATCGTGGGCGTCGTAGGCAATGTCGTCAGCGACCGCGGCCACCTGCGCTTCCAGGCCCGGAAAACTCCACAGGTGCAAATCCTGCCGCTGCGAGTAGTCGAGGATCGTCTCGGGCACGCCGCGCTCGCGGTAACGGCCGAGCGCGTTGCCGGAGCGATCGGTCAGCGGCCCGTTATGTTTGACCAGCCCCTCCAGGGTCTCCCAGGTCAGATTGAGCCCGTCGAAGGTTGGATAACGGCGCTCCAGCGTCGTGACCACCCGCAGGGTCTGCGCATTGTGGTCAAAGCCCCCGAACGCCGTGAGGCATTCATCGAGCGCCCGCTCGCCGGCATGACCGAATGGCGGGTGGCCTATGTCGTGCGCCAGTGCCAGCGCCTCGGCCAGATCCTCGTCGAGGCCGAGCGCGCGAGCGAGCGCGCGGGCAATCTGCGCCACTTCCAGAGTGTGCGTCAGCCGGGTGCGAAAATGATCGCCCTCGTCGGAGACGAACACTTGGGTCTTGTGCTTGAGGCGGCGGAACGCCGTTGAGTGGATGACACGGTCGCAATCGCGGCGGAAGGCCGAGCGGCTTTTGCTCTCCGGCTCCGCATGGAGCCGTCCGCGGCTCGACGCCGGATCGCAGGCATAGCGCGCGCGCGGTATTGCGGGATCGATCGCCATGGTTTCGATCGTCTTTGGGCGGTCCGGCGTGTGCAATTGACCTCGGCCTGCCCCGCACTTAACTATCTTGCAGTGCCGTGGCAATCGGCGCCTGAGAATCGGCGACGTTTTCCCGGCTGGAGATGGCCATGACCACCAACGTCATCGTGACCGAACGGGCGGCGCAAAAGATCGGCGAAATCCTGGGTAAGGAGCCGGCCGGTACCATGCTGCGCGTCTCCGTCGAGGGCGGCGGCTGCTCCGGCTTCCAGTACAAATTCGATACCGACCGCGAGCGCGCCGACGATGACATCGTGATCGAGCGGAGTGGCGCGACCGTGCTGATCGACCCGGTGTCGCTCAACTACATGGCCGGCAGCGAGATCGATTATGTCGACGACTTGATCGGCTCATCGTTCAAGATCAATAATCCGAAGGCGACCGCGTCCTGCGGCTGCGGCACGAGCTTCGCGCTTTAACGCCGTCATGCCCGCGCTTGTCGCGGGCATGACGAATTCGGTCTCGCCATGCGCATCGCCACCTGGAACGTCAATTCGATCAAGCAGCGCATCGATTCCGCGCGCACCTGGCTTGCCGAGCGGCAGCCCGACATCGTCTGCCTGCAGGAAACCAAATGCGTCGATGACGCCTTTCCGCGGATCGAATTCGAAAGCCTCGGCTATAACGTCGCGGTCCACGGCCAGAAGACATTCAACGGCGTCGCGCTGCTGTCCAAATTTCCATTCGACGAGGTCAAGAATGGGCTGCCGGGCGACGACCAGGACGATCACGCACGCTTCATCGAGGGCGTGGTGTCCACGGCGAAAGGCGTCGTGCGGGTCGCCAGCATCTATCTGCCCAACGGCAATCCGCCCGACACCGAGAAATACACCTACAAAATCGGCTGGATGAAGCGGCTCGCCGCCTATGCACGGAGCCGGCTGTCATTGGAAGAACCTCTGATCATGGCGGGCGACTACAATGTGATCCCGACCGTGGCGGATGCCAAGACTCCGCAAGCCTGGACCGGCGACGCGCTGTTCCTGCCCAAGACCCGCGATGAATTCCGCTCCCTGATCAATTTAGGCTTGACCGACGCGTTGCGGGCCACCAGCGACGATCCCGGCCTCTATACATTCTGGGATTACCAGGCCGGCGCCTGGCAGAAGAACAACGGCATCCGCATCGACCACGTGCTGCTGTCGCCGCTTGCCGCCGACCGGCTCAGCGGCGTCGGCATCGACCGTCATGTGAGGACGTGGGAAAAACCGTCCGATCACGTCCCGGTGTGGGTCGATCTGGATATCGAGACGAAGTAGGGAATGCTTCGTCATTGCGAGCAAAGCGAAGGCTAATCCCGCCGGCGCTTGATCCAGTCTTTCAGATAGACCAGCGCCATGGCGCGCTCGTCATCGCTGGCGCGGCGGAAGGCGTCGTCGTAGAGCGAATTGACCCAGCTCTCGTCGGGTCCGGCGCAGTCCCGGCCAAGTGTCAGCCACATCAGCCCACGCGCGGCCTGCCGCGGCACATTCTGACCGCGGAACAGGATATCGCCCAGCGCCGCTTCGGCGCGGCATTGGCCTTTGGTGGCCGCAAGCAGAAACCAGCGCGCCGCCTCATGCACATCGCCGGGATTGCCGTCGAGATAGAGGCGGCCGAGTTCGAATTGCGCATCGGCATCGCCGAAATAGGACGCCGCATAAGCGAACATCTGGCGAGCGCGGTTCGAATCCGGCTTGATGTCCGAATTGGGAATTCCAGTGAGGTAGTAGCGGCCCAGTGCCACGAAGGCGTTGGCGACGATATGCGCCTGCGGACTGGCCGGGCGCTCCTCGGCGTGGGTGTTGGCGATCCTGCTGAAGTAACTGAAAGCCCGCATGTCGTCCTGCGGCACACCCTTGCCGTCAGCATACATGCGGCCGAGTTTCCATTGTGCCGCGGTACGGCCCTGTTCGGCCGCATATTCGAGCGCGGAGAACTCCTTGGCCTTCGCGGCCTCCTCGGGCGCTTGCGGCGCCGTGCCCTCGCGCAATCCCTGGCTGGGTGTCAGCGATGCATTTGACGGCGTCGCGGTGCCGTCGAACGCCATCGCCGGCTGAAGCAACAAGCCATGCCCCGAGCCAGTAGCGCCTGGCGGGCCAAAGCTCAGCCCAAGGCCAATGCACAGCCCGCCGACAAGCGCGGCGACCGTCCCGCCCGTGGCGATCCGCGCTCTGCCGTTAGACATCCGCATAACACGCTTTCTCGGCGGCGCCGCCCGGGTGGGTCACGGCGCCATCGCGCGCGGGCCCAACTTGCTGGGCGTATTTCCACAGATAGCCGGAGGTGTACTCCTCGCCCCGCGGCTTCCACTCCTTGGCCCGACGCTCAAGCTCGGCCGCCGACACATTGACGTCGAGCGTACCCTTCTCAGCATCGAGTGTGATGATGTCGCCGTCATGAACGAGGCCGATCGGTCCGCCAACGGCGGCTTCGGGACCGATATGACCAACACAGAAACCGCGGGTGGCGCCGGAGAAGCGGCCGTCGGTGATCAGAGCGACCTTGCCGCCCATGCCCTGTCCGTAGAGCGCGGCCGTCGTCGCCAACATTTCGCGCATGCCGGGACCGCCCCTCGGTCCTTCGTAGCGAATGACAAGCACGTCGCCTTCCCGATACTTTTTATTCTTCACAGCGTCGAAGCACGCTTCTTCACCGTCGAAACAACGCGCCGGTCCGGAGAAATGCAAGCGCTCCATCCCGGCAACCTTAACGATGGCGCCTTCCGGCGCGAGATTGCCTTTCAGACCGACCACGCCGCCAGTCGCAAGGATCGGCTTGTCAGCCGGATGGACGACATCCTGATCGGGATTCCAGGCAACCGATTTGAGGTTCTCGGCAATGGTACGGCCAGTGACGGTAATGCAGTCACCATGCAGATACCCGTGGTCGAGCAACGTCTTCATCAGCAACGGAACGCCGCCAGCTTCGAACATGTCTTTGGCGACATAACGGCCGCCCGGTTTCAAATCCGCGACATAAGGTGTTCTTTTGAAGACTTCGGCGACGTCGAACAGATCGAACTTGATGCCGCATTCGTGGGCGATCGCCGGCAGGTGCAACGCCGCGTTGGTCGAGCCGCCGGTCGCCGCCACCACGGCCGCGGCATTCTCCAGCGCCTTGCGGGTAACGATATCGCGCGGGCGCAAATTCTTGACGATCAAATCCATGATCATCTCGCCCGCCAGCATGCAGAATTTGTCGCGGATCTCGTACGGCGCCGGCGCGCCCGCCGAGTATGGCAGCGCAAGTCCAATTGCTTCCGACACTGTCGCCATGGTGTTGGCGGTGAATTGCGCGCCACAGGCGCCGGCCGACGGACAAGCATTCTGCTCGAGGGTCTCGAGATCGGCATCCGACATGCCGCCGACCGAGTGGCGTCCGACTGCCTCGTAAACGTCCTGGATGGTAACCGGCTTGCCTTTGAAGGTGCCGGGCAGGATCGAGCCGCCGTAGATGTAGATCGAGGGCACATTGAGCCGACACATCGCCATCATCATGCCGGGTTGCGACTTGTCGCAGCCGGCGATGCCGATCAGCGCATCATAGGCATGGCCGCGGACCGTCAACTCCACCGAGTCGGCAATCACCTCGCGCGACGGCAGCGAGGCCTTCATGCCGCCGTGCCCCATGGCAATGCCATCGGTGACGGTGATGGTGCAGAACTCGCGCGGGGTAGCGCCGCCGGCAGCGACGCCCTTCTTGGCGGCCTGCGCCTGACGCATCAGCGCAATATTGCAGGGGGCGGCCTCGTTCCAGCAGGTGGCGACGCCGACAAACGGCTGGTGGATCTGCTCCGAGGTCAGACCCATCGCGTAGTAAAACGCACGGTGTGGCGCCCGCTCCGGACCTTCCGTAGCATGGCGGCTGGGCAACCGTGTCTTCAGATCACTCCTGGCATCCATCGTACTTTACCGGGCCAACTAGGCCCCCTCGCCCCAACCCCATCGGCCGCAAAGCCCATGCTTTGACTGTCCGGGGAACGCCGCGACGGCTCGCACCTGCGCGCCATCGGCGGCAGGTATTCGTGTCGAGAAATCCTATGGCCAAAAAGCGGCGTTTGCGCATGATGCAGTGCGAAATACCCAAATGTTCCCGCGCTGTGTCTCGGCGGCCACAGATATATCGGTAGCAAGCGGGTTTCTGTTAACTGACCATTCACCAACAAACGCGTGATCGCGACGATGTGTGCATGCGCAAGCGTCTAGGCCGGGCCTTTTTTAACCGCAGCGTCCACGACGTCGCCCCGGAGCTGATCGGCGCGGTGCTGCTGTTCAACGGGATCGGCGGCCGGCTGGTCGAGGTCGAGGCCTATCACCAGTCCGAGCCCGCGGCGCACAGCTTTAACGGCCCGACCCCGCGCAATTCTGTCATGTTCGGCCCACCCGGCTACGCCTACGTCTACCGGTCGTACGGCATTCACTGGTGCCTGAATTTCGTCTGCGAGCCCCCCGGGTTGGCCGGCGCGGTACTGATCCGGGCGATCGAGCCAACAGCCGGCCTCGCTGCAATGCGGCGAAGGCGCGGCATGGCTGACGTGCGCCTGCTCTGTTCGGGGCCGGGACGGCTGTGCGAGGCGCTCGGCATTACCCACAAGCAGAACGGCCTGGCGCTGACCGCGCCGCCATTTGAGATATTTGCGGCGGACAGCGGCGTCGAGGTTGTGGCTGGCCCCCGCATCGGCATCACCAAGGCGGTCGACCTGCCCTGGCGCTACGGCGAGAAAGGCTCGCGATTTCTGAGCAAGCCGTTTGCGGCAGAGGCTACGACCTCGCACCGGCGTACGTGATATTGGTTGTTTGCTACTCTTGATTTAACTGCATTTTGTAGTTACATCTCATGGGCTTCGAGTGGGATCCGGCCAAGGACACTGCCAACCGGCGCAAGCATGGCGTTGGCTTCCGGGAGGCCAGTGAGGTCTTTCGAGGCTTTGTCCTGATCGCCGAGGATACGAGACGCGAGTTACGCTTCATTGCTCTCGGCGAGTATGACGACGATGTGATCCGGCTGGTATTCACGGAGCGGGAGCAGAACATCCGCATCATCTCCGCCTGGAAGGCGAACAGAAATGACCGCAAAGCGTACCAAAAAGCGCGAGCGCATCGTCCGGTATGAAAGCCTCGATGACATGCCGCCACCAAAGCCACTGAGCAAGGCATTCCGCAAGATGAGGGACGAAGAAGTCGAACGCCGTGCGGCAGCCGATCCAGACGCCGGCATCATTCCGCCAGGCTTTTGGGAGAACGCTCGCGTCTGGATGCCGGAGCGCAAACAGCAGATCACATTGAGGCTCGATCCGGACGTCATCCGCTGGTTCAAAGGCACCGGCCAGGGCTATCAGTCGCGCATGGGTGCGGTGCTGCGGAGCTACGTTCAGGCCAAGCGCAAGCGCAGCGCCTAAATTCAAGTTACGCTTTCAGCCTGAAGGCCGGATCGAAGCCGAGCTCTTGGCGCGCCTTGTCGATCGACACGGTGCCGTCATCGTCGGCGACGTTGTAAATGCCATTACCGCGGGTCACCGCCAGGAAAGCGGCCTGGGCTGCGGCGTCGATGTGAAGCGACGGCTTCCGGGCCGGTCCTTCGCTCCAGGTGCCCGGGCCATAGAACAGACCATAGCGCAGCACGACTGGCTCCATTCCGGATTCCAACACCTGCTGTTCCATGTCGGCCGCGGCGCGGACCGTCGGCAGGCGCGGCCCATCGACCAGGTTCAGCGGATCGGTTTCCGCATACGGCTCCTTGCCCGGCAGATAGGCGAACGCGACGCTCTGCACGATGAAGCGGCGTGCGCCCGCGGCCTTCGCCGCGGCAACAAGATTCCGCGTCCCCTCGGTGCGGATGCGGGCGTTGCGCGGATAGGCGGCGGCAAGCTCTTTCTCGTCGCTCAGAACGCGTGGCAAGTCAGTCAACTGATGGATGACGACGTCGGGCCGCGCCGCAACGGCGGCACGCTTAATCGCGTCCGCGTCATAGACGTCGGCGACCGCGGCGTGGATGCCCGCCGCCTCAAGGGCAAGCGCCACCTCTCCCGATCGCGTCAGGCCAGTGATGTCGTGATGGGCGGAAAGAAGCAGCGGATTCAGCCGCCGTCCGATCGCGCCGCTCGCGCCTGCAAAGAAAATTCTCATGTCTCATACCATTGCTGCGCGCCAGGAATCCCGACTTCGGCGTCGACACCAGTCGGACATGCTTCGCTCCACCCGGCTGGGAAGCGGCGAAAAGCTTAATCCGAAGCCTTCAGCCGTTCCAGCGCCTCGGCGATCTTGGCTTTGCGCGCCTGCGCCTCCTCGCGCTTTTCCTTTTCCTCTTCGACCACCTCTTCGGGCGCGCGCGCGACGAAATTGGGATTGCCGAGCTTGGCATCGACGCGCGCGATGTCGGCGTCGGCCTTGGCCATTTCCTTGGCAAGGCGCGCGCGCTCGGCGGCGATATCGATGACGCCGGCAAGCGGCAGCGCCGCGATGTCGCCGCGCACCAGAAGCTGCAGCGCACCCTTGGGCGCCGCATCGGCGAAGGAAATCTCGGAGACGCGCGCCAGCCGCTGCACAAACTCGGACCATTGGCGAGCGCGCGCCGCCGTCTGCGGAGGGACGGCGACCAGCACCAACGGGAGCTGCGTCGCCGCCGGAATGTTCATTTCAACACGCACCGAGCGGATGACGTTGATGAGATCGATGACCCAGCCGATCTCGCCCTCCGCGGCCGTATCGTCGAGGCCGTCATGCTGCGGCCACGCGTCGAGCGCCAGCATATGGTGCCGTTTAACTTTGCCGTGCTCGGCGGTGACGCGCCACAGTTCCTCGGTCACGAACGGCATGAACGGATGCAGCAGTTTGAGGATTTCATCCAGCACCCAGGCCGCCGCGGCGCGTGTCTCGGTTTTCGCCGCGCTGTCGGGGCCGGTCAGCACCGGCTTGATCAGCTCCAGATACCAGTCGCAGAACACATTCCAGACGAAGCGATAGAGCTCACCGGCGGCATCGTTGAACTTGTAGGCTTCGATCGCCGCCGTGACCTCCCTGCCGGTCTTGGCGCACTCGTGGATGATCCAGCGATTGAGCGTCTCCTTGGCGTGGTGCGCGCTGAATTCGGGATCGTGCGCGCAGCCGTTGATCTCGGCAAAGCGCGCCGCGTTCCAAATCTTGGTCGCGAAATTGCGATAGCCCTCGACGCGCTGCTCGGACAGCTTGATGTCGCGCCCCTGCGCCGCCATGGCGGCGAGCGTGAAACGCAGCGCGTCGGCGCCGAACTTGTCGACCAGCTCCAGCGGATCGATGACGTTGCCTTTCGACTTCGACATCTTGGCGCCGGTGGCGTCGCGCACCAGCGCATGGATGTAGACGTCGTGGAACGGCACTTTTTTCATGAAGTGCAGTCCCATCATCATCATGCGGGCGACCCAGAAGAAGATGATGTCGAAGCCGGTGACGAGCGTGGAGGTCGGATAGAAGCGTTTCAGCTCCGGCGTCTGATCGGGCCATCCCAGCGTCGAGAACGGCCACAGCGCCGAGGAAAACCAAGTGTCGAGCACGTCCTCGTCGCGATGCAGATATTCGTTGGCGAAGAGGGTGCGGCGCGCCGGATCGGCGGCGATGTCGTGGCCCTCTTCCGCCGTGATTTCCTCGATGTCGGTGTAGTGCGCCAGCGCATCGGCGACCACGTCGTCTTCGCTCTCGGCGACGAAAACCTTGCCGTCCGGACCGTACCACGCCGGAATCTGATGGCCCCACCAGATCTGCCGCGAAATGCACCATGGCTGGATGTTGTCCAGCCAGTTGAAGAACGTCGCGTCCCATTGCTGCGGAATGAATTTGGTCCGCCCCTCGCGCACCGCCGCGATCGCCGGCTGCGCCAGCGTCTTGGCGTCGACGTACCACTGATCGGTGAGGAACGGCTCGAGCACCGCGCCGGAGCGGTCACCGTGTGGCACCACATGCTGGGTGGGCTCGATCTTCTCGATCAGCCCCGCGGTCTCCAACCGTTCGACGATCAGCTTGCGCGCCATCTCGCGCGGCTTGCCTTCAAGCGCGTCGAGTAAGCCAGCCTCGGGCTGCGCACCCTCCAGAAATGCGGTGTTGTCCTTGAGCGTCAGATGCGCTTCGTCGTCGAACACATTGATGAGCGGCAGATCGTGCCGCTTGCCGACCTCGAAATCGTTGAAGTCGTGCGCCGGCGTGATCTTCACCGCGCCGGAGCCCTTTTCCGGATCGGCATAATCGTCGGCGATGATCGGAATGCGGCGTCCGACCAGCGGCAGAATGGCGTGCCTGCCGACCAGATGCTTGAGCCGCTCGTTCTCCGGATGCACCGCGACCGCGACGTCGCCGAGCATGGTTTCCGGCCGCGTCGTCGCCACCACGATGAATTCGCCCGGGTGATGCTCGATCGGATATTTGATGTGCCAGAGGTTTCCCCTGGTCTCGACCTGCTGCACTTCAAGATCGGAGATCGCGGTTTTCAACTTCGGGTCCCAGTTGACCAGCCGCTTGTCCTTGTAGATCAGGCCCTCGCGATAGAGCGCGACGAACACCTTCAGCACCGCGCGCGACAGCCCTTCGTCCATGGTGAAGCGTTCGCGCGACCAGTCGCACGACGCGCCAAGCCGCTTGAGCTGGCCGATGATGGTGCCGCCCAATTCCGCCTTCCATTCCCAGACGCGCTTGATGAAGGCCTCGCGGCCGAGCGAGCGGCTCGAACTCCTGCCGCTCCATCAGTTGGCGCTCGACCACGGCCTGCGTGGCGATGCCGGCATGATCGGTGCCCGGCTGCCACAGTACATCCTTGCCGCGCATCCGTTCGAAGCGGCACACAATGTCCTGCAGCGTGTTGTTGAGCGCATGCCCCATGTGCAGCGAGCCGGTCACGTTCGGCGGCGGAATGACGATGCAATAGGGCTGCGCGGCGGCGCGCTCCGGCCGGCCGGCGCGGAAGGCCCCTGCCCGCTCCCACTCCTGGTAAATGCGGCCTTCGACCGCGGCGGGCTGGTATCTGTTTTCGATCATTGTGGTTTCGCTTTGCTGCGGGGTAGAAAGCCCGCCTCTTCTAGAGTGTCAACGTGCCGGCTTCATTAACAACCGCAACGACCGCCGCGCCGCCGCGCAAAACGCCGACGCGCGCCATCATGCTGCTCGCCGTCGCCGGCTTCGCCAGCCAGGCGCAGGTGCGCGTCACCGATTCGCTGCTGCCGCAGATCGCCTCGGAATTCCACACCGCCGTCGGCGCCGCCGCCGTCGTCGTGACCGCCTATGCGGTGGCCCACGGCACCGTCCAGCTCGTCATCGGCCCCTTCGGCGACCGCCTCGGCAAATATCGCACCGTGGCGCTGACCTGCGCGATCGGCACCGTCATGGTGGCCTTGTGCGGGCTCGCCACCACGCTGCCGCAACTGGCGCTGGCGCGGTTCGCGACCGGCGCCATGGCGGGCGGCTGGGTCATTCCGATCTCGATGGCCTTCGTCGGCGACGTCACGCCCTACGAGCAGCGCCAGACCATCTTGGGGCGCTATCTCACCGGGCAAATTCTCGGCCAGCTGTTCGGCCAGGCCATGGGCGGTGTGCTCGGCGATCTGGTCGGCTGGCGCAATGTGTTCTTCGTGCTGTCCGGGATTTTCGCGGTCGCCACCATCGGACTGATGTTCGAGCTCATCACCAACCCGCTGACGCACGACCAAGGTCATTCTCCAACGCCGACCGCCGGCGCACAGAGGACAGCTTCAGGATGGGGCGCGCGCTTTGCCGCCGACTATGGCGCCGTCCTGTCGAACCCGTTCGCACGCACGGTGATCGTCGTCGCCTTCATTGAAAATGTATTCGTGTGGGGCGCCTTCGCCTATATCGGCGCGTATCTGCGGCTGCGCTTTGGCTTGAGCTTCACGCTGATCGGATTGAGCGTCGGCTGCTTCGGCATCGGCGGCCTGATCTATGCGGGTCTCGTCAAGCTGTTCGTCTACCGGCTCGGCCAGGTGCGGCTGGCGACGACTGGCGGCTTCGTACTCGCCGGCGGCTACATTTTGCTCGCCGCTGGGCCCATATGGTGGCTCGCGCCGCTGGCAACCGTTGCCATTGGGCTCGGCTTCTACATGCTGCACAACACGTTGCAGACCAACGCCACGCAGATGACGCCGCACGCGCGCGGCACGGCCGTCGCCATTTTCTCGTCGGCGATTTTTATCGGCCAGACCGTCGGCGTGTTCGCCGGCTCACTTGCGATCGATCGGTTCGGCGCGGCGCCATTGTTCATCGCCAGCGCGATGGGTCTGCCGATTCTTGCGCTGTATTTCGCACGCGAATTGCGGCGACACGCTGCACCAAAATAAAGCGGCGGGCTTTTCGCCCGCCGCCTCGTTTCATTTTGTTAGCTAAGCGCCAAGACCGCACCGGTCTAAGCCTTGACCAGCGGCACCTTCGGCACCGAGCCGCGTCCGCCCGGAGGGTTGCCGCCGCCCGGTCCGCCCGGCGGCTTCTTTCGCGGCGAGGCGCGGCGCTTCTTGGCGCGCCGCGGTTCCGGCAGCTTTTCCGGACGCGGACTGACCGGCCCATCCAGAAACTCGAAGCCGAGCTTGCTGTTGCCGTTCTCGTCCTTGACGACGATGACGCGGACGTGGCCGCCGGTCTTCAGCTTGCCGAACAGCACCTCGTCGGCCAGCGGCTTCTTGATGTACTCCTGGATCACCCGCGCCATCGGGCGTGCGCCCATCAGCTCATCGTAGCCGTTGGCGATCAGCCACTTGGTGGCCTCTTCGCTCAGCTCGATGGTGACGTCGCGATCCTCGAGCTGGGCCTCGAGCTGCAGCACGAATTTCTCCACCACCTGCGCAATGATGTCCTGCGACAGGTGAGCGAAGGTGATGATCGCGTCGAGCCGGTTGCGGAATTCCGGCGCGAATAGCCGGTTGATCGCCTCCATGTCGTCGCCTTCACGCTTGGTCCGGGTGAAGCCGAACGCCGCCCGCGCCATGTCGGCGGCGCCCGCGTTCGTCGTCATGATCAGGATGACGTTGCGGAAGTCGACCTGCTTGCCGTTGTGGTCGGTCAGCTTGCCGTGATCCATGATCTGCAGCAGCACGTTGTACAGGTCCGGATGCGCCTTCTCGATTTCGTCGAGCAGCAGCACGCAATGCGGATGCTGATCGACGCCGTCGGTCAGCAATCCGCCCTGGTCGAAGCCGACATAGCCGGGCGGCGCGCCGATCAAGCGCGAAACGGTGTGGCGCTCCATGTATTCGGACATGTCGAAGCGGATGATCTCGACACCGAGCGAGGCGGCAAGCTGCCGCGCCACTTCGGTCTTGCCGACGCCGGTCGGGCCGGAGAACAGATAGCAGCCGATCGGCTTTTCCGGCTCGCGCAGGCCGGCGCGAGCGAGCTTGATCGAGGCGGACAGCGCCTCGATAGCCTTGTTCTGGCCGTAGACCACGCGCTTGAGCGTATCTTCGAGATGCTGGAGCACCTCGGCGTCATCCTTCGACACCGACTTCGGCGGAATGCGCGCCATGGTGGCGATCGTGGTCTCGATTTCCTTGATGCCGATGGTTCGCTTGCGGCGATTTTCCGGCAACAGCATCTGTGCCGCACCCAACTCATCGATCACGTCGATCGCCTTGTCGGGCAGCTTGCGGTCGTGGATGTAGCGAGACGACAGCTCCACCGCGGCCTTGATGGCCTCGTTGGTGTATTTGAGTTTGTGATAATCCTCGAAATACGGCTTGAGCCCTTTGAGGATTTCGATCGCGTCGGGAATAGTCGGCTCGTTGACGTCGATCTTCTGGAAGCGCCGCACCAGCGCGCGGTCTTTTTCGAAATACTGCCGGTATTCCTTGTAGGTGGTCGAGCCGACGCAGCGCACCGTGCCCGACGCCAGCGCGGGCTTCAGCAGGTTGGAAGCGTCCATCGCGCCGCCGGAAGTGGCGCCGGCGCCGATCACGGTATGAATCTCGTCAATGAACAGGATGGCGCCGGGATAGCCCTCCAGCTCCTTGATGACCTGCTTGAGCCGCTCTTCGAAATCGCCGCGATAGCGGGTGCCGGCGAGCAGCGTGCCCATGTCGAGCGCGAACACGGTGGCGTTGCGCAGCACGTCCGGCACTTCACCGTGAACGATGCGGCGCGCCAGCCCTTCGGCGATCGCGGTCTTGCCGACACCGGCCTCGCCGACGAACAGCGGATTGTTCTTCTGCCGCCGGCACAGCACCTGAATTGTGCGGTTGATCTCGGCCTCACGGCCGATCAGCGGATCGATCTTGCCTTCACGCGCCTTCTTGTTGAGATTGACGCAATAGGCGTCGAGCGCATCGACTTTCTTCTTCTGCTCGTCGCCGGATTTGCTTTCGTTCTCCTCGTCCGACCCGCGCACTGGCCGCGCCTCCGACATGCCCGGCCGCTTGGCGATGCCGTGGCTGATGTAGTTCACCGCGTCGTAGCGCGTCATGTCCTGCTCCTGCAGGAAATACGCGGCATGGCTTTCGCGCTCGGCGAAGATCGCGACCAGCACATTGGCGCCAGTCACCTCCTCACGGCCCGAGGACTGCACGTGGATGACAGCGCGCTGGATGACGCGCTGGAATCCGGCTGTGGGCTTGGAGTCCTCGGCGCCGTCGGTGACCAGATTGTCCAGTTCGGATTCGAGATAAGCGACGAGGCTCCGGCGCAGCTTCTCCAAATCGACGTTGCATGCCCGCATCACCGCGGCGGCGTCCTGATCTTCGATCAACGCCAGCAGAAGATGCTCGAGCGTAGCGTATTCGTGATGCCGCTCGTTCGCGAGCGCGAGCGCCCGGTGGAGCGACTGTTCGAGGCTGCGTGAGAACGTTGGCATTTCAGAATTCTCTTCATTTGTATTGGAAGCTTCTCCCCAGGACGTGCTTTTTTTCAAGGATCCTTTTTTTATGCTCACTTTTTTTCCATGATGCACTGCAAAGGATGCTGGTGTTTGCGGGCGAAGTCCATGACCTGCGTCACTTTGGTTTCCGCCACCTCGTAGGTGAAAACCCCGCATTCGCCGATCCCATGCTGGTGCACGTGCATCATGATGCGCTGCGCCGCCTCGTGATCCTTGTTGAAGAAACGCTCGAGCACGTGAACCACGAACTCCATGGGTGTGTAGTCATCGTTGAGCAGCAGCACGCGATACAGGTTTGGCCGCTTAGTCTGTGGCCGCGTCTTGGTAATGACCGACGTCCCCGGACCGTTCTGGTCACCCTTATCGCCCTTGCGCTTGCGGTCGTCGTCGGCCATGCGCACGGGGTATTTCGCAGTGTCATCATTCGGCGGCATTTTCGCGTCTATCGTCCAGGCTTGCTCGTCGGGGAGATTCCCACCGGGCGCCGGAAGGCCTAACCCCTCCAGGCTGCCAGAACGCTATCATAATTATAGAGTGGCGGGCGTGCCAGATCGGACAGGCCGCGCCCACCGCAGAACTGTCTGGCATCGCGCCTCCTTGTGCTTTGCGCGCCGGCACTTTGCCGACGGCAATACGACGCCATCCGGCGAACGCCGAAATTGTGGCAATCGATCCATTTGCGCAGATCATTTTCGAAGCACTGCGGGCATCCGGTCTGCACCGGATTGATAATCAACCAGCGACTCGGCTATTGGTTGCGCGCGTTGGGGTGGTAACTGTTGAGGAGCCGGACATGGTCGACCCCGCACGCCGCGCTAAGGTGCTGCGCGAGCTCGAACAGGAGTTCGTTCCCGATTACGACGCGTTGCACATGCCGGCCGCCGACAAACGCGCCGCCTATGCGCTCGAGCACATCGCTTTTCGCGTGGCGCGCATCGAACAAAGTCTGTCGCGCATCGCCACCGCGATTGAGGCGCTCGTTCCGAAGGCTTAAGGCTCAGGGTTTGGCGCGAAAGACGTAGCCCAAACGATCGCGCTCAGCCCTTTTCGGCGCTGCCGGCCCAGCACTGAACGCCCGAATGCGGCGCCGCCAATTACTTGGTCAGAGCGCCTTCAAACGGCCGATAGGCGTTGCGGGCCAGATCCGCATAAAGCTCGCCGATCTTGGCCGCCTCGGCGACGAAATCCTCGTAGGAAGCCCGCAAGAATTCGGTCTGCACCTCGATCGCCTTTTCCACGCTCTTGGCGCCGAGAAGCTTTTCCCAGGCGGCGGCGGAGGATTCCGTCGACCTCTTCGTGTAGTCCACAAACTCCACCGCGATGGCTTGTGCCGCCTTGCTCCAGGCGCCCGCTGCGTTCATCGCCGTATCCATGCCGTTCTTGCCAAGCTTCTGCATATCCTCGGTGGTCATTGCCCAACCTTCCCAGCAGATCGCTGCTGATCATTGAAATGGTTAATGTTTCTGCCCCGTTGCCTCAAAAAGGCCTTTTCAAGCGGCGAAAATGAAAATAGTGCAGCGCACAAAAAAGCACAATGGTGTTAGGGCAGTTGCACAATCTTGTGTGGGTGACGGGACTTAACGCTTTCGCAAGGGCGTTCGCCTAGCGTGCTTGACCGTGTCGTCTGGGTGACGGCCGGTCCTCGAATCGGGGGCAATCTCTCCTCTGCGGCGTCGCAGCGGGCTTAGGCCGCTGGCTTCGCAAGCGGTGGAATGGCCTTCCCGATGGAGCAAAAAGGGGTGGCCCCGAAGGGGGCTGTGTGCGCGTTCAGGGACGGGGTGCTTGATGGGATGGGCAGGAACAGAAGCCCGGTGCGGGCTTCGCCAATGCGTGTTGGCTCTTGCCGCAATCGCTGCGGCTCTCACGATCACCACCAATGCGGCCGACGCCCGGCATCATCGGCATTGGCATCATGTGGCGCGCAGCCATTCTCGCCATCATGACAGCGGCGGAGGCTATTCACCGCCCACCGCCTCGATTGTCGTCGACGGCAATACCGGCGCGGTGCTGGAAGAATCCAATCCCGACGCCCTGCGTCATCCGGCTTCACTGACCAAGGTGATGACGCTCTATCTGCTGTTTGAGCGTCTCGACGCCGGCAAAATCAAACTCAATTCACAGCTTTCGGTTTCCGAGCACGCCGCGTCGCAGTCGCCGACCAAGCTTGGGCTCAAACCCGGGCAATCGATTTCGGTTGAGGACGCCATCAAAGGCATCGTGACGCGTTCGGCCAACGATGCCGCCGTCGTGATCGCCGAAAATCTCGGCGGCAGCGAAGAAGCTTTCGCCCGGCTGATGACACAGAAGGCTCACGCGCTTGGCATGAGCCGCACCACCTATGTCAACGCTTCGGGGCTTCCCAGCGACGAACAGATCACCACCGCGCGCGATCAGGCGCTGCTTGGCCGCGCCATCCAGGATCGCTTTCCTCGCTATTACCGGTTCTTTTCCACGACCGCATTCGTGTTTCGCGGCCAGACCATCCGCGGCCATAATCATCTGCTTGGCTCGGTGTCCGGCGTCGACGGCATCAAGACCGGCTTCACCAATGCGTCCGGCTTCAATCTTCTGACCTCGGTGCATCGGGACGGCCGCTATCTGATCGGCGTGGTGCTCGGCGGCCGTTCGGCCGGCGAGCGTGACGCCCATATGCGCGCTCTCGTCGAATCCAACATCCTGCTTGCCTCGACACGCCGCACCGCTCCGGTCATCGCCGATCGGGGACCGATGACAATGGCCATGGCCGCCCCCATCGTTGCGCCATCGCAATTAAGCGCCGCGAGGGCGCAGGCAAATTTTGCCAGATCGGCCGCGCCGGGACGCGGAACGCCGGCCGTAACGGCCAGCTCTGGCGCACGCGGTGTTGTCGGTTCGAACGACCCGATCCGCCCGCTGATCGTCAAGACCGTCACCTACCGCGCGGTGACCGTGCATTCGCCGACGATGCGGCCGATGCCGGTTCTGTTGCCCTCGACGGCTGCCAAGGTCGTTGCCGCGCAGGCGCTGCCCACGGCTCCGGTCCGTGCGCCGCAAGCTCAGCCGCCTGTCGTCGCGTCAGTCGCGCCCGCGCCGGCCAAGCCGGAGCCGGGCCCACCCGTCGCTGCGGCGGTTGGTTACCAGCTCGCGTCGGCCAGCTCGGTCGTGATCCCGGCATCACATGTCCATAGCGGCTGGGTGATCCAGATCGGCGCCTACGGGGCGGAGGACGAAGCACGCCAGCACCTCAGCGCGGCCAAGCTCAAGCTGCATGCGATGCTCGCCGCGGCCGATCCGTTCACCGAGCGGGTACAGAAAGGCGACACGACATTCTACCGCGCTCGCTTCGCGGGCTTCGACAAGACGACGGCCGAGGCCGCCTGCCGGCAACTCAAGCGAAACGATTTCGCCTGTATAACGGTTAAGGACTAAGAACACTTCCCCGCCAATCCTGCCGGTGTATGCGGCAGGATCAAATAGCGTGCGGTTCGACGGGTACGGCGTAAATGGAACGGGCGGATAGCCACGCGAGGACCATGTGGGAAACCTCAGCGATGGCGGCGAAGCAGCACTTCTTTGGCCTCATTGACGCGGGCCGCAAGATACGTCGACCCCCCTTGGTCGGGATGCAATTTCTTCATGAGCGACCGGTGAGCGCGCGAGATGGCCTCAGCGCCGGCGCCGGGCTCAATGCCAAGGATTTGATAGGCTTCCTGTTCAGTCATTTTGCTGCCGCGCGCCGCGCGCGCGCCATTCCCCGCAGTCGCATTGTCCTGCGCGTGCTCACGCCAGCTGGGTTGCCGGCGATCAAGATACGCTGCGAGTAGATCGCGGCTGTCACTATCCATGGCGCCGAGCAGGCCGATCAGGGTCTGCGGGTCGAGCGCATCAAGGGAAGCCCCCTTCTGCGCACCGGCCAGAACGCGGCCGCGCATCGCGCCGCTATCATGATCGAGCTCCATCTCGATAAAGGCGGTGCGCACCCGCGACACCTGGCCCGAACTCTTCTGCGTGCGGGCGCCAAAGCTCGCCGGCCACAGCGAGACCCAGCCAAGCGCACCAAGCCCGATGGCGCCGACCGTGATGGCGGGCCCGATTTCGCCGCGAGACAGCAAGAATACGGCGAACAGCAACGCGGCGCCGCCGCCGAGGCGACGCAACAGCCTCGCCGTCTGTTTTGGATCGGCCTTCGAGAACGAATTGCCGGCCCACAGCAGCAGCACCAGAACGACGACGCCGAGAAGAAATGGCATGGGTTATTGCTGCTTGAGCTGCTCGAGCAGACGCGTCGCGCCACCGCTGCGGGCCTGGAGCGCGGCAAGCGCCTTCACACCGCCGGCCGCATAGGCGGCGACCGCACGCAACAGTTCGGCCAGTTCGTGGGCGGCGCCGGGAGTGAAGCGGCAATAGGCGCCACGCGTCAGCCGCGCAATTTCGCGAAACGCCTGCTCGCAGATTGGGTCGTAGCCTTCCTGAAACATGAAGGCGGGAATGCTGCGCAACCCGAGCTCTCCGGCCTTGGCGCACAATGCGTCGAGTTCCTCCTCCATCGCGTCGCCGACGAATACCAGGGCCGCGACCTTGTTGCTGTCGCTTTCGCGCCGCGCATGCGCCAGCACCTTACCGATCTGGGTATGGCCGCCGCGGCAGTCGATCCGCGACATCAGATTACCGAGCCGTTCCGGCTCGGCGATCCACGACGACGCCCGGCATTCGGCAAGCCCGCGATAGTAGATGAGCTGGATGGCAAGTCCGCCGACTGCGGTCGCCTCGCGAAACATATCCGCCTGCAAGCGGCAGGCCTGATCCCAGGTCGGCTGCCGGCTCATCGTGGCGTCGAGCCCGAAAATCAGGCGGCCGCGGCCGGCCGCCGGCGCAAGGCTGCTGACGCGGTTGAGGAAAGCGTCGATCTCGGCCCGCGATGCCGCTGTTGGCGTTCCACTTTTCGTCTGCTCGGCCGGGGCCGGCGCTCGATTATTGCGATCGGTACTCATCGGGTATTCGCCGCCCGGGTTTAAGCTTCGCCCTAAGGTGGCCCTGCACGGGCAGCGGCGCAATGCTGTATGAACGTGTGGGAACGGCCGAAACGCGGCGCGAATGCATCCCCCGTGATTAGGCCTCGTCGGCGAGCAGATCGTAGGTCTCAAGCGGCCGCCCGGCCGACGCCATCCATTCGGCGCGCGCCGCGGCGCGTCGTCTGCCACGCGGATCGAGCGGCAGCTTCAATGCCTCCATCAGCGCCTTGACCTCGTCGCGTGCCGGGGCGCGTGAAAAGCTTGGGCGCAGGCCAAGGGCATCTTCGCCGAGTTCGTCGAGTGCGGTCAGTCCGCGCGGAAAGAACTCACGGTAGATCAGACGTTCGGTGAACCCGTCCACCGAGCGAAAACCAAGCTGCCCGGCCAGCCTGTCGACGCCCTCGCCGACCAGCCGCTTATTGCGCGAGCCGAGCGCCGACAGCCGGTTACGTAGCACCACCCAATCGATCAACCCGTCGTCGACGAGCCGGCGCTGCCGTCTGGCGCCGCGCACCATCTCGGCATAATGGCTGACGCGAACGACTTCGAAAGTCGTCGGATCGACGCTGCCGAGCACATCGAAATCCACGAAGCTGTCGTTGAACGGGGTGATCAGAGTGTCGGCCATCGAATGAGCGAGCCGCATCAGGTAGGAATCGGTACCCGGCGTATCGATGACGAGGAAATCGTGAGTGCTTTCAGCTTCACTGACCGCATCAGCGAAGGCGGCAAATTCCTGGGTTTCGACTTCGTCGATGCGCGTGCCGTTGCCGCGCGCAACGCAATAATGCTTGGGCAGGTCGAGCTTGACGCGGGCGCGCTCCGCCCAATCTCGCCGGTTCTCGACGTAACGGGTAAAGCTTCGCTGCCGCGAATCCAGATCTATCGTGGCGACGCGCTGTCCGGCCTGCATCAGCGCGATAGCTACATGCATCGCCGTGGTCGACTTGCCAGAGCCGCCTTTCTCGTTGCCCAGGACGATGACGTGGGCCGTATCCGGCTTTCCGACATCTACCTGCATCAACATGAAAACGCGACCTCAGCGTACGACGCACGTTCTCAGGCTAGGCTTGCAACGCGTGCAGTGAAGATACAGCATCACGTCGTCTAAGTTAATCGCTAACCGCCGAACGCGTTCAACAAAATTCGCAGTGTGCTCGCGACGCAACGCCCGACATGCAAACACGATGAAAAAAGCTAAAACCCGATCGTTAAACCGCACGCGAGTGATCGGAAAATTGACGCAGTTGCGACGAGCCGTCGCCGATCTTCGGAAAGCGCGGAGTCCCAAACGTGGATCGCAGCAAATCCTCGCGCTGGTTCCGACCATGGGCGCGCTACATGAGGGACATCTGTCACTCATTCGCCGCGCGCAAAACCGCGCCGATCGCGTCATTGTCTCGATCTTCGTCAATCCGGCGCAGTTTGCGCCGACCGAAGACTTCGGCGGCTATCCGCGCACGCTTGACGCCGACCTTGCGGCGCTCCGCTCACTCGGTGTCGATCTGATCTGGGCACCGTCGGCGGAAACGATGTATCCGCAAGGCTTTGCCACCAGGATCGTGCCCGAAGGTCCGGCGCTGGCCGGACTCGAAGATGCGTTCCGGCCGCACTTTTTCGCCGGCGTCGCGACCGTCGTGGCGAAGCTTTTGACGCAATGCGAACCCGACATCGCCATCTTCGGCGAAAAGGACTACCAGCAGCTCAAGGTGATCGCCCGGCTGGCGCGCGACCTTGATCTCAAGACGCGCATCCTCGGCGCGCCGATCGTGCGCGAGGCAGATGGCTTGGCCCGATCGTCGCGCAACGTCTACCTCGCGCCGCGCGAACGCGAGGCAGCGCCTACGCTTTATCGTGTGCTCAAGGAGTGCGCGACCGCTCTTGCCGCCGGCGAGCCGATGGCGGCGGTACTGGAGGAAGGCCGCACGGCGATCACACGGGCGGGCTTCATACTCGATTACCTCGAAGCGCGACACGCCGACACGTTGGCGCCGATTGGCTCGATCAAGGACGGGCCGATAAGGCTCCTGGTCGCAGCACGGATCGGCAAGACGCGGCTGATCGATAACGTGGGGGTGTAGCTTACACCGCTTCCAGATGCGGGATTTGCGGCCGCTCGCCCTGAGCCTTGCCTCGGATTGGTGGCCTCGGCAGGCTCGCCGTGCCGGGCTCCATGATGAAATCATGGGTCAGCGAATACCACGGCGCACCAGTTTCGCCCGCCGGCGTCGGTTCGGCGGCATTGTGCTTGACGTATTTGCCGATCAGATGGCGCGTGACGCCGAATTGCGCATCGGTTTCGAGATTCGGATCTTCCGGATCGTAAAGCTGTGAAATCAACGTCTTGAATCCCGGTTTGTAAACCAGGAAATGAAGATGTGACGGCCGCATGTTGTGCCGACCGGCGGCGCGCAACAACGCACCGACCGGCCCGTCGATCGGGACCGGGTAACCGGCCGGCTTCACGCTGCGGAAACCGATGCGTCCGTCCTTGTCGGTCGTGAACTTGCCGCGCAAATTCATGTCGGCCTGGACCGGGTCCTGGTTTTCGTAAAAGCCCTCCGGCGACGACTGCCAGATATCGACCTCGGCCCCCACGACCGGCTTGCCGCTGGTGTCGCGGAACGTGGCATCGACGAACAGAGCGGGCCCCGGCGTCGGTGACCGTACGATCGAACCGCCGTTTGGCGTCGCCGGCGAATCCATCCGCCAGAACGGACCGAGCGTATTCGCGTCGGTCTCGGTCTGACCGTTGTCGCCGTTGTTGAGCAGGCAGATCAGCGGCGACAGGCCGAGCGACCCCGCCATCAGCACGGCCTCGTTATGGTTCTCGTTCGAGCTCTGTCCGATCGCCACGAGGTAACCCATGGCGGTATGAAATTCCTGCTCTGTCAGCCTCACCTCGCGGGCGAATTCGTGCAGGTGGCGGATCAGCGCGGACAGGATTTCCCGCACCCGCGGATTCTTGGTGCGCGAATAGGCGGCAAGCACCGCTGTGGTGACGTCTTTTTCGTTCTCGATAATCATGCTCTCGCTCCGCAAATCCGCCGGTCGTTCTGCTGTCCTGATTTTACGTGATCGTTCGGGACGGCGCTATGCGGCGGCCGCGGGCCGAGCCTCACCTACATCAGGCCGAGCTCGCGCAGCTCCCGACGCATCTTTTCCGGCATCGCCGCGGCCCCGGGCGCCGCCTTATCGAGATCGTGCGGCGCGTCGGCCGGTTGCAGATAGCGCCAGCCCTGGAAGGCGCGATACGGCCGCGGCGACACCAGGACCACCTTGGGATCGAGCACCAGTCCGCAGCGCCCGACGCCGTCCTTGTCACGGAACGGCCGCACGGCGCGGATGCTCTGCCGGCACATGACCTCGCCGCGAATGACCCAGTAGAGCGAACCGCCGTCGGTCAACTCCTCCGCGCGCTTTGGCACCATGCGGGTGCGGTGGATGTGTTCAGGCTTTTCGCCGCGTTTGCGCTTGTCTTTGAGCTTTTGCTTGATCCAGCCCTCGAGATCGCGGACGGAATCGCAGCCGACGCACAGCTTGATGAGATGCAGGGACATGACGCTACACTAACGCGTCTCGGCAGGTTCGATCACCATGATCTCACCGCCTTCCACAACCTGCGCGCCGGCAGAGACCGAAACCTGCTGTACGACACCGGCAAATGGCGCGTGCAGCGTGTGTTCCATCTTCATGGCCTCGATCACGGCGAGCGGCTGACCGCGAGTCACCGCCTCGCCCGCGCTGGCGAAAAGCTGCAGCACGCGACCATGCATCGGCGCCCTGACGGTGCCGTCACCGCCCGATGCGCCGGCCGAAGCGGCGGACAAATCCCGCACGCGCACGCGCGTCTGGTGGCCATCGCGCAACACATAGGCGTCGCCGTGCGCGACGAACACTGCAGCCGTGCTGGCCGGTTCCACACCGCCGATCGCAACATGCGCGCCGCCCTTCGCGTAGGTGACAGTCGCGTCGACATCCTGGCCATCAATCACGACCGGCAGCGACAGCGCGCGCGTGCCGCCGAGTTGAAACCCGTCGGTCGCGGCCCAGGGCGAATTCACGTCGTGACTGGTGTCATCGCTTGCGACACCCGCGGATTCGGAAGCAACCTCCGCAGTTTCGACAAGCAGGCGCTCAACGCCAAGCGCGGCCGCGGCAAGGTCGGGCTCCCGCGCCACAGCGCCAAGCGCCGCGAGATTGCGGTCGATGAACCCGGTATCGACCGTTCCGCGCCGGAACTCGTTCGAGCGGCATAACGCGGCCAGAAACGCCACGTTGGTGCGCGGCCCGGCAATCACCGTATTATCGAGTGCGTCCGTGAGGCGGTCGAGCGCGGCCTCGCGCGTCGCCCCGTGTGCAATAAGCTTGGCGATCATCGCGTCATAGAAAGGCGTGACCTCGCCCCCAGCCTCGACTCCTGCATCGACACGGATATTTACCGGCCACTGCACGGCGACCAGCGTTCCGGTCGAAGGCAGAAAGCGGTTCTCGGGATCCTCGGCATAAATGCGCGCCTCGACGGCATGACCGTCGAGCCGAAATCTGCTCCTGTTTCAGCGGCAGGCGTTCTCCGGCGGCAACGCGAAATTGCCACTCCACCAGATCGAGCCCGGTGATTGCCTCGGTCACCGGGTGCTCGACTTGCAGCCGCGTATTCATCTCGATGAACCAGAACGCGCCGGATCGCAGGCCTTGCGTGCCATCGGCAATGAACTCGACCGTGCCCGCTCCCGCATAGCCGACCGCGCGGGCGGCCTCGACCGCGGCGCCGCCCATTTGGGCGCGCAGCCCTGCGCCCATGCCAGGGGCCGTCGCCTCCTCGATGACCTTCTGATGCCGGCGCTGCAGCGAACAGTCGCGCTCGCCGAGGTGGATAGTGTTGCCAAGGTGATCGGCAAACACCTGAATTTCGATGTGGCGCGGCGCGGCAACGTATTTTTCCAGCAAGACGCGGCCGGAGCCGAACGCCGCCTCGCTCTCGCGGCTTGCCAATTCCAGGGCAGCCTCGAAATCGGCGTGCCGTTCAACCCTGCGCAGCCCACGGCCGCCACCTCCCGCCGCCGGCTTGATCAGCACCGGATAGCCGATCTCGTAGGCCTTCTCCTTGAGGAATTTCGCCTCCTGGCGTTCGCCATGATAGCCGGGCACGATCGGCACGCCGGCCTTCTGCATCAGCGTCTTGGCCTGGTCCTTGAGCCCCATGGCGCGGATCGCGCTCGCCGGCGGCCCGACAAACGGGATGCCGGCCTGCGCACACGCATCGGCGAAATCGGGGTTCTCGGACAAAAATCCATAGCCGGGGTGGATGCATTCGGCGCGCCCGCGCCGGGCGACATCGATCAGCCGCGGAATGGAGAGATAGCTGTCGCGCGCGTCAGCCGGGCCGAGCAAATAGGCTTCATCGCAAACTCGCCGATGCAGTGCGCCCGCGTCAGCGGCCGAGTAGACGCCGATGGTTCGCATGCCCAGCCGCTTGGCGGTGCGCGCGATGCGGCAGGCAATCTCGCCGCGGTTGGCGATGAGGACTGAGCCGAACATAGGCGCATCAGAGCCGGGCTGCAGGTCGCGAGCAATGGGGGTGAAACGATTGGCCGGCCGATGCGGCGGCCGCGCTATTGCGCCGCCTGACCGGGGGGCGCGGCGGTAGGCCGCCAAACCGGCTCGACACCATCCTTTGGCTTTTCGGCGCGCTTGCGCGCCGCCTCCGCAGCGGCTGGCAACGTCTTCGGCTCCGGATTCATGATGCTGATTGGAGGAATTGAGGCAGCGCTCGGAAAATCGATGTTGACGGGAACCTTGCGCTTGCTTGGATCCGCCGTCCCGGTCGGCGAGATATCGGCAACCCCCAGGGCCGGAAGGTCAGCCGTCCGGGCCCAAACTTCGCGGTAGTGGTCGACATAATGCTCCATCGTCTGCGCGATGATGTTCGTGCGTACGTGACTGGGATCGTGGAGCAAAGTGAAACCCTGGCAATGCTCGCTGGTGCAACCGTCTCGCCTCACCAGCACGTGGGCGAGGAAGCCAAACGGATCAGCCTCCAGCGCCCGCCGCAGCGGCACCAAATCATCACCGATGTCGGTGCCGCCCCGTTTGCTGAACGCCGACATGTCGGACAGAAGCGCGTATTGCGCCGCCACGTAGGCGACGGCACTCGCCACATTAGCGGGCGTCGCGAAAACCGCGCGCTCGCAAGCCGCCTGCACTGCGTCGCCGGCGAGCGCATCGAGGCAGGCCAACGGTGACCCCGGCGCCAGCCCTAGTGCGGTCAGTTCCCCAGCGCGCGACTTCAGCGCGCTGCGCTGAGCATCGCGATCACGCACCGCGGTGCCATCTAGCAAGCCCCAGATCAGCGACGCGCTGAGCCCCGCCGTCAGCATGATCAGAAAGACCCGTCCTACGCCTGCCAAAAATCCTTTGCGGGGACGGCGAAGGACCAGCGCCCAAAGCGTCAGGACCAGCAGCGCCGCAGACAAAGCAGCGATCCACGGCGGAGAAACACCAGAAACCAACGCCAGAATTTGCGGGTCGACGCGGCCCATCACCCTACCCTACCGACAAGCGGGAACGTCCATCGCGCCGCCCTCAAGTATGGCGTGCCCTCAACGCCGACGCCAGCGCCGATCCATGCATCGATGGCGAGCGTCACCGAGAGACGATTAACGGCAAAAGTGGCGCAATGACGATTGCGAGGCGGCGTTCAGCCTTCGACTTCGAGCTGACTTTCTTTGGCGACCCGCTCGAATGCTTCGCCGGCGTGCTTGATCCGATACTGATAATCCTCACCATCGGAGGGCAGCAGGCGCACGACCTTGTAGCTTCCGCTTGCTCCAGGCCGGCTGATCGGGCTCGACGTGTAGAAAACCGTCTGGCCGACTTGGAACTTATGCGATCGCAACGCCGCGCCGATGGCCGCGACGGCGCTGACATTTATCGTCGCGATGCTGAACTGGCTGGTGCTCGCCTCGCTCACGCGCATCTCAGTGACGCTCACACTTGCGGTGACGTTCGGGCTGATCTTGGGCGCAGTCGCCTGAGGCACGCTTCGAACCGCCACTTTGCGTCCGTTCCGCGACTCCTGCTTTTTCGCCGTGACGCGCGCGTGCGCCTTGCGGGGAGAGGCCTTAGGCGTCCCCGTACTCCGGCCCGGCTTCGTAGGCCGTTTTTTCGCCCCTAAATGTTTGTTCATGATGCAACTATAGCACCCAAACTGATAGCCGAGCAAAAAATATAATGCGTATGGGAGGGCATCGAGCGACGCCCTTAATGCGCCACTTTGGAATTGAAAAAACTATCATTTTACAAAAGGTTATGTTGTATTATTGCGATAGAACTGAAACGCCGGGCTGTTATGCTTGGCGCTGCCAGCGGCCATTCTCGTCGGTGCGCCAATAGGTCACCTCAAAGCCCTCTTTTTTGGCAGTCGTCCAGCGCCCTCGCGCCGTCTCCAGCGCTTCCGGATCGTCACCGTCGAACAGCAGGACAAGGCGCTGATAGGAGGCGGCGTCCGCGGGTACGGCGGCGCCATCGACCAGGAAGCGTATGGCGGCCCTATTGGGGTTATCGGCATTGACCGTGAGTAGCACAGGCTGCTCCGCAGCCTCGGCTTCCCGCCACGTTCCATGCGGCAGGAACGCGTCATCCCGCCAGGTCCATAGGTGCGCGTCGAGCGCTTCGACGCGCTCCTCCGAGGAAGCCTGCACCGCAACCCGCCAGCCGCGTTCCAGCGAACGCGCGATCAGCGGCGGCAAGATCTGTTCAAGTGTCTGCCCGTTGAGCTGGTAGAAGAGTATTTCCGTCATCGCATGCGCGGCGTTCAGCGTTCGTAATAGTCATCAACCAATCGATCGAGCAGCCGCACGCCCCAGCCGGAGCTCCAGCTCTTGTTGATGTCGGTCTGTGGCGAGCCAAGCGCCGTACCGGCGATGTCGAGATGCGCCCACGGTGTCTTGTCGACAAAGCGCTGCAGCAATTGCGCCGCGGTGATCGAACCGGCCCAGCGTCCGCCGGTATTCTTCATGTCAGCGAATTTCGAGTCGATCAGCTTGTCGTATTCGGGGCCGAGCGGCATACGCCATACCCGCTCGCCCGTCTCCTCGCCCGCCTTGGCTAGCCGCTCGACGAGCTTGTCGTTGTTGGAAAACATGCCGGCGTATTCCTGTCCCAGCGCGACGATGATGGCGCCAGTCAGCGTCGCCAGATTGATCATGAATTTCGGCTTGAACCGCTTGTTGACGTAATGCAGCACGTCAGCGAGTACGAGGCGGCCTTCGGCATCGGTATTGATGATTTCGATCGTCTGCCCCGACATGGTCTTGAGGATGTCGCCCGGCCGATAGGCCTTGCCGTCCGGCATGTTCTCGACCAGCCCGATGGCGCCGATAGCGTTGACCTTGGCTTTGCGCGCGGCAAGCGCATGCATGAGTCCGACAACGCAGGCGGCGCCCGCCATGTCGCCCTTCATGTCCTCCATGCCCTGCGCCGGCTTTATGGAGATGCCGCCGGTATCGAAGCAAACCCCCTTGCCGATGAAGGCGACAGGCTCCGCGCCGCGTTTGCCGCCGTTCCAGCGCATCACGACGAGCCGGGAATCATGTACGGAGCCTTGGCCGACGCCGAGCAAAGCCCCCATCCCAAGTTTGCGCATGGCGGGCACGTCCAGCACGTCAACGCCGACGCCAAGCTTGGTCAGTGCCGAGGCGCGGCGCGCAAACTCCGCCGGATAGAGCACATTTGCCGGCTCGTTGATGAGGTCACGGGCCAGTAATACGCCGTCGGCCGTTCCGGCGGCCTGCCCCCACGCCTTCTCGGCCGCGGCCGGACTGGCACATGCAAAATCGATGCGCACCTTCTCGGCGCGCTCGTCGCCTTCCTTGCGCTTGGTCTTGTAACGATCGAACGCGTAGGCCCGCAGCCTGACGCCAAGCGCCAGATCCGCGACCTTGTCGGGCTTAAGCGCTCCCGAGCCGAACTCCGCAAAAATCGTCGCCTCGGTTGCGGCGGAGGGCACCTTGCCCATGGCGATGCCGCCAAGCTTGACGACGTCGCGCTGCTTGAGTTCGTCGTCCTTGCCGGTCCCGATCACCACCAGTCTTGGCGCATTGAGCCCCTGCGGCGCAACGATATCGAGGATCGCGCCGTTCTTGCCGGTAAAGCGGTCCGCTGCGGCCGCACGCCGGACCAGTTCTTCGGCCGGCGTCAGCGCCTTCCTGGTCGCCGCGCCGAATTTGAGATTTTCCCCGCAGAACACAACGAGAACTCCGCGGACACGGGCGAAGGGCGCAAAGCCGAGTGTGAGCACAGCGGGCATGTTTGGTCCTATTGGGCCGTTGCGGCCGGATCGGTGCAGCGCTGTTATGTACCGGACCGTGCATCGTGCAAAGCGCGTTGATCGCTGCGGCCGAGGCCTTTCCTTCCTGTCGCCGGAGCCGCTACCCGCGCGATGTGTGGCGACGGCATTGCCTTGGCGAGGCCATTTTGCGAAAGCATCAGCCCTCCGTCGAGGTGCAAGCCGTCGTGGACGGCGATTCGGCAGGGTCCGCAGCGACCCAAGCAAGGCGCCGGTCCGTCGGCGCAGGAGAAAATCCGGTGGGGTCGATCACCCGGTACATATTCCGCACCACGATGGTCGCGTTCCTGATCACGCTCATCACCTTGACGGTCGTGATCTGGTTCACTCAGGCGATGCGCGATTTTGACCTGATCACCAGCGAACGTCAGACGCTGTTCGTCTTTATCGGCATTACGGGCATGATCGTACCGCTATTGGTGATGATCATCGCCCCGATCGCCCTGATGGTTTCGGCGGGGCACGTATTGAGCCGCCTCGGCTCAGATTCGGAAATCATCGTGATGAACGCGGCCGGCGTTTCACCATGGCGGCTACTTTGGCCTTTTCTCGCCGCCGGTATCCTGGTTTCGATGCTGGTCTCGGCTATCGCCATCTATGTCTCGCCCCGGGCGCTGCGCGAATTGCGCGACTGGTCCTCACAGGTGCGCGCCGACATTCTTACCAACATCGTTCAGCCAGGCCGCTTTACCAGCATCGGCGGCAACCTCACTTTCCACATCGCCGACCGGCGGCCGAATGGACTGCTGCTCGGTATCTTCGTCGACGATCGGCGTGACCCGCACGAAGAGGCAACTTATCTTGCCGAGCAGGGCGAGATCGTGAAGAACGCGAACGGCTCGTTCCTTGTTCTCGAACACGGCAGCATCCAGCGGCTCGAAGCCGGCCGGCCCGATCCGCGCATCGTAACTTTCGACCGCTATGCGTTCGATCTGTCGAAATTTACCGGCGGACCGCAAAACGTCATGTACACGGTGCGCGAAAAATATCTGTGGGAACTGGTGTGGCCGCAGGCAAAGGATCCGCTTTATGCCACGCAAGCCGACCAGTACCGCTCGGAAATGTACGACCGCCTGGCGACGCCGTTCTATCCCATAGCGTTCGTGATCCTGACATGCATGTTTCTCGGGCCGCCGCAGACCACCCGGCAAAGCCGCACACTGGCGCTACTCGGCCTGATCGGAACGGCCACCGTACTCCGCCTCGTCGGCTTCGTCAGCGTAATCGTCGGCGTTCGCGTTCCGGCGATGCTGTCGCTGCAATTCATCGCCCTTGGCGTCGCCATCGTCGGCGGCCTGGTCCAGATCGGACGCGGCAAAACGATCGAACATGCGGCCGTGACGACGCGCGTCGCGACCGCGATCGTCGAACGTGTCGTGCGGGCGACGGCGTGAGGATCTGACCAATGGTGATCGGCACGCTGTCCCGCTATTTCGGCATGCGGTTTTTCAGCTCGGTGATGGCCACATTCGTGGGCATCATCGTGCTCGCCGGTATGATCGACTATTTCGAATTGATGCGTCGCGGGGCCGATTGGCCGAAGGCAACGGCCTGGATACTCGCCCAGATTTCGATCTTCCGCATTCCCCAGTTGACCGAGCACATCATGCCGTTCGCGATTCTGGTCGGAGCGATGTCCTGCTATTTGACGCTGTCGCGCCGGCTCGAACTGGTGATCGCGCGGTCAGCTGGCATTTCCGCCTGGCAATTCGTGGCGCCGGCGCTGCTCGTAGCGTTCATATTCGGCACGATCGCAACCACAGTCTACAATCCGGTCGCCGCCCTGATGCACGAACGGTCGAAGCGCCTTGAGGAACTGATGCTCGACGAGTCGCCATCGGCACTGCAGGCGAGCGGAAGCGGTTTCTGGGTGCGGCAGAAAAGCCCCAGCGGGGCGGCCATCATCAACGCACAAACCAGCCGTGAGCAGGGCTCAAGCCTGGGTGCCGTCACCGTGTTCACCTTCGATAAGGAGGGCTTATTCGAGGAACGGATCGAGGCGCGCACCGCCGAACTCAAGGACGGCTACTGGCAGCTCGACGATACGCACATCTACTCGCCAGTCAGACCTCCAGAGTCCATGGAGACCTATCGGCTCAACACCAATTTGACGCTCGCACAAGTACGGGAGAGTTTTGCCACGCCGGAAACCGTGCCGTTCTGGGACCTGCCGGGCTACATTCAGATGGCCGACAGGGCGGGTCTCGCCGCCGCCGGCTACCGCCTGCAATACAATGAGCTGTTGGCGCGACCGTTTCTGCTCTGCGCCATGGTGCTCCTGGCCGCAGCGGTGAGTTTGCGGTTCTTCCGCTTCGGCGGCGTGCAAAAGATGGTGCTGAGCGGCATCGCGGCCGGCTTTATGCTGTTTGTCCTGCAAAAAATCACCGAAGACATGAGCAAAGCGGAGCTGATGGCCCCGATGATTGCCGCCTGGGTGCCGGTCCTTATCGGCGGCCTCACGGGCTTTGTCGCGCTGCTTTACCAGGAGGATGGCTAAGAAGTCCCGCGGCAGGAGCCGCACCGCGGCTGGCAACCGCAGGTTAAGGCCGCGATGGGCACCCCTGGGACTGGCAATCGGTCGCACCCTGTTCGCGGCCTTTTTTCAAAATTTTGCCGCGAGTATGCAGCATTGACCGGCACTGGAGGCGTGATCATCCGGTGGTCCGCCCCTCGGCGAGGAGACCAGCAAGCGATGTGGCGCAGAGATTTTGGCAAGTACGGTTTTCGCGCCCGCTTGGCGGCGGCGCTGGCAGTGGCATTGACCCTTGCCGGCGGCGCGGTCGCCCGCGCCCAGGAAGTCGCCGCACTGGTCAACGGGATTCCAATCACACAGCTCGACATCACGCAGCGCCAAAAGCTCGAACAACTGAGCACGCAGAAGCTGCCGCCGCGACAGGATGTGCTCAATACGTTGATCGACGAGACCCTCGAAATTCATGAGGCCAAAAATTTCAGTATTGATGTTCCCAAGACCGAAATCGAGCAATCCTTTGCCGGCGTCGCCCAGCACATGGGAATCGAACTCGGAGAAACTGACCGCCATCCTGGTGCATGCCGGATCAAGCGCCGCAGCGCTCAAGCACCGGCTGCAGGCGCAGATGGCATGGAATGCGCTGATCCGCGGCCGCTACAAAGCGAGCCTCGAAATCGCCGACACGGACGTCGAGGCGCAGCTGCACCTGCACCCCACCGACGAGAAGGATGCCAGCGTCGGTTACGAGTACACCCTGCGTCCGGTCGTCTTTATCGTGCAGTCGGGTGCCCCCGACACATTCTACGAATCGCGCAAGCGCGAAGCCGAGGCCCTTCGTGCGCGCTTCGCCGACTGCACCGGCGGAATCACCTTCGCACGCGCGCTCAACGAGGTGGCGGTTCGCGACCAGGTTCTTAAATTTTCAGCCGACTTGCCCAAGCAATCCCGCGATATTCTCGACAACACGGAAGTCGGTCACCTGACGCCGCCCGAACGCACGGCCGAAGGTTTCCAGATGTTCGCCGTCTGCGGCAAACGGCAGACCAAAAACGATACGCCGGAGGCAAAGAAGGTTCGCGACGAGATGTTTCAAAAGAAATTCGGTGCCAAGGCCGCCGCCTACCTGAAGAAGTTGCGGCGCGAGGCCATGATCGAATACAAATAAGCGCAACATCGCGAAACGGATCAAACCAAGACCGTGCAACCGCTGGCATTGACGCTCGGCGAGCCGGCCGGGATCGGCCCCGACCTTGCGCTTGCCGTCTGGCATCGGCGCTCCGAACTCAACGTGCCACCGTTCTATGTGGCTGCCGATCCGCAACTTCTCGCGCGGCGGGCGGTTCGGCTCGGCCTGGATGTCCCGCTGACAGTGGTCGAACCCGGGGCGGCCCTGACGGCGTTCGACACGGCGCTGCCGGTGGTTGCCCTGGATGTCGCGGCGAGCGCCGAGCCCGGCCGGCCGGACCCGTCGAGCGCGCCCGCCGCGATCGCCTCGATCCGGCGCGCGGTTGCTGACGTGATGCGCGGCGCGGCCGCGGCCGTGGTGACCAATCCGGTGGCAAAGAACGTGCTCTACAGATCCGGCTTCGCCGAGCCTGGTCACACCGAGTTTCTTGCCAAGCTGGTCCGGGAAGCGACCGGCCAAGTGCTGCGCCCTGTGATGCTGCTATGGTCGCCGGAACTGGCCGTGGCGCCGGTGACGATCCATCTGCCCCTGAGAGAAATCTTCAAGAAGCTTACGACCGAACTGATCGTCGAAACCGGACGCATCGTGGCGCATGATTTGCGGGTGCGGTTTCAGTTGGCACGGCCGCGGCTCGCCGTCGCCGGGCTCAATCCGCACGCGGGCGAAGATGGCGCGTTGGGGGAGGAAGACCGCGCCATCGTGGCCCCGGCCGTCGCGCAGCTCACCGCCGAGGGCATTGAGGCACACGGTCCGCTGCCGGCGGACTCGATGTTTCACGAGGCTGCGCGCCGGAGTTACGACGCAGCGCTGTGCATGTATCACGACCAAGCGCTGATTCCGATCAAGACGCTTGCCTTCGATCACGCTGTCAATGTCACACTCGGCCTGCCGTTCGTGCGTACGTCGCCGGACCACGGTACAGCCTTTGACATCGCCGGCACCGGCAAGGCCGATCCGGCGAGCCTCGTTGCGGCCTTGCGGCTGGCGTCACGGCTTGTGGGCGCGGAGAGTCCGGCGATTGCGCCGGCACCGTGACCGAGCCGACCGCCACCCCGGACGGCCTGCCGCCGCTGCGCGAGGTCATTCGCCGCCACGGCCTTGCTGCCAGGAAATCGCTCGGCCAGAATTTTTTGTTGGACTTCAATCTTGCGGCTCGGATCGCGCGCGCGGCGGGACCACTCGACGGCGTCACCGTTTTCGAGGTCGGCCCCGGCCCGGGCGGCCTCACGCGCGCCCTGCTGGGGCTCGGCGCGGCGCGGGTCATCGCCGTCGAGCGCGACGATCGCGCCATTGCGGCGCTCAACGAGATCGCCGCTCACTATCCCGGGCGGCTGGATATTGTGGCGGCTGACGCGCTGACCTTCGATCCACGGCCGAGGCTGACAGGCGGCCCGGTGCGAATCGTCGCCAATCTGCCCTACAACATCGCCACGGTGCTGCTCGTGTCGTGGCTTAGCGCCGAGCCGTGGCCACCGTGGTTCGACAGCGCTGTTCTGATGTTTCAGCGTGAAGTCGCCGAACGGATCGTGGCCAACCCGCATACGAAAAGCTACGGGCGTTTGTCCGTGCTCACACAATGGCGCTGCGAGCCGCGTATTTTGTTCGACATCAACGCTTCGGCATTCGTGCCACCGCCTAAGGTGAAATCCTCGCTTGTGCGCCTCGTGCCACGAGCCGAGCCGCTGCCGTGCCAACGCGCGCTGCTGGAGCGCGTGACCCAGGCCGCATTCGGCCAGCGGCGCAAAATGCTGCGCCAAAGCCTGCGCTCGCTCGGCGTCGATGTTCCGGCCCTGCTCGCGACGACCGGACTTGACGCAACCGCTCGCGCCGAGAACCTCGGTGTCGAGGATTTCGTTGCGCTCGCTCGTGCCCTCGCGGCCGCGCCGATGTTGAGGCATGATGCGGGCGACAACGCTAAGGGCTAAGGGCTAAGGGCTAAGGGCTAAGGGCTAAGGGCTAAGGGCTAAGGGCTAAGGGCTAAGGGCTAAGGGCACACCGCACCATGAGCCGAATCCATCGTCAATCGCTGGTCGCCTACGGGCAACCGCTGTGCGAAACCGTGGTCGATTGCCCGGCCCCGCAAGGCACCGAGGTGCTGGTGCGGGTCGAACGCTGCGGCGTTTGTCACTCCGACCTGCATATTCACGACGGCTATTTTGAGCTCGGTGGCGATCGCAAGCTCGACATCACCAAGGATCGCGCCCTCCCCTTCACGCTCGGGCACGAAATTGCCGGCGTTATCGAGAGCGTGGGCGAAGCGGCGCAAGGTGCGCGGGTCGGCGAACGCATCGCCGTCTATCCCTGGATCGGCTGCGCAAAATGCGCCGCATGTCTGGCCGGAGACGAGAATTTGTGTTCGGCGCATCGCCACCTCGGCATCAGCGTCGATGGCGGCTACGCCTCGCACGTTCTCGTTCCGCATCCGCGTTATCTGCTCGATTATGCGCCGCTGTCGGCCAGCTTCGCCGCGCCGTTGATGTGCTCGGGGCTGACCGCCTATGCGGCGCTCCAGCGACTGACTGAACGCGCCGAGCGCGGCGCCGTGCTGCTCGTCGGGCTCGGCGGCGTCGGCATGATGGGATTGTCGATCGCGCGAGCGCTATTTTCCGATCCACCGCTGGTCGCTGACATCGATGCCGAGAAGCGCAAGGCGGCGCTCGCGGCCGGCGCGGCCGCGGCCTACGATCCGGCCGATCCACAGGCGCGGCGCGCAATCCTGTCGGCAACCGGCGGCGTGCTTGGGGTCTGCGACTTCGTCGGCTCCGACAAGTCATTGCAATTTGCGACCAGCGTACTGGCGCGCGGCGGCAAGGTTGTCGTCACCGGGCTCCTCGGCGGTACATTTTCGATGGCGGCGGCGATGTTCGCCATCAAGGCAATGACCATCGAAGGCACGCTCACCGGCACGCTCGCCGAGGCGCGCGAACTCCTTGACCTCGCGCGCGACGGCAAGGTTACGCCGATTCCGACGCGCGATCGTCCGTTCGACCAGGCGCAGGCCGCACTCGATGATCTGCGCGCCGGGCGGGTCGTCGGGCGGACGGTGTTGTCGATCGCGGGATAAAGGGTAAGGCGCGCCTTATAGCTTTTCCTGCAGCCCGCGCACGAAATCCGACAAGCCGATCTGGCGTTCGCGCTTAAGCCGTTCGGCGGCCAGGATCGCACGCACTTCGGCAAACGCTTTGTCCCTGTCGCTGTTGACGATCACGTAGTCGTATTCCGGCCAGTGGCTCATTTCACCGGCGGCCTTGGCCATGCGCCCGCGGATGATGTCGTGGGTGTCCTGGGCGCGGCTGTGCAGCCGCCGTTCCAGCTCGTTGACGCTTGGCGGCAGGATAAAGATGCTGACCAGATCGTCGCGCGCTTTCTCGCGCAATTGCTGCGTGCCTTGCCAGTCGATGTCGAACAGCACGTCGCGCCCGGCCCGCAGCGCCTGCTCCACCGGACGCCGCGGCGTGCCGTAGCGATGATCGAACACCTCCGCCCATTCCAGAAGATCGCCGGATTTCACCATGGCGGTGAAACGCGCGTAATCGATGAAATGATAATCACGGCCATTGACCTCCCCGCGCCGTTTCGGCCGCGTCGTCACCGACACCGACAGTGCGATGTTGCGATCCGCCTTGAGCAGCATGCGCGACAGCGTGGTCTTGCCCGCACCCGAAGGTGACGACAGCACGAACATGAGGCCGCGGCGCGCGATCTTCCTGGGGTTCTGCCGGCTGCTTCGCTTTCGAACCACGCGCGCCATGGCTATTCCACGTTCTGCACCTGCTCGCGGAATTGCTCGACCGCGGCTTTCAGCTCCATGCCGATATTGCTGAGTTCCAGATCGTTGGCCTTGGCGCACAGCGTGTTGGCTTCGCGATTGAACTCCTGGGCGAGAAAATCGAGCCGGCGGCCGATCGGTCCACCCTGCTCCATCAGAGCCTTGGACTGCGCGACGTGTGCCGCGAGCCGATCAATTTCTTCGCGCACGTCCGCCTTGGTGGCGATCAGGATCGCCTCCTGATGCAGCCGGTCGGGATCGAAGCGTTCGGACTGCGCGAGAAGCGTTGCGACCTGTTCGGCAAGCCGCGCCTTGATCGCCTCCGGGCGACGACCCGGCGCCAACTCCGCGCGTTGGGTCAGCGCAGCAATTTCGTCGAGCCGCGATCCGAGTACCCGCGCCAGCGCCGCGCCTTCATGCCGGCGCATGTCTGCAAGAGCGGCGATCGCTTCGGCGAACCCAGCCTTCACCGCTTCCTCGGCGCTCCGGCGCTCCTCCTCATTCTCGGTGGCTTCGCCGATGTCGATCACGCCCTTGAGGCTGAGCAATCCGTCAAGCGTCGGCGGCGACGCTTCGATCCGCCGCGCCAGCTGGCGAGCCGCCGTGACGAGGGCATCGACGACGGCTGTGTTGACCTGCACTTCGGGTACAACGCCGCTGCGATCGAGCGTAAGGCCAGCCTGGATCGACCCGCGTGCCAGCGTTTCGGCGGCGCGCGACCGCAGACCGGCTTCGATGGCGTCCCAGCCCGGCGGCAGCCGCAGCCGCAGGTCCAAGCCCTTGCCGTTGACCGATTTTATCTCCCACGCCCAAGCATAAGATCCGCATACGCCATGCCGGCGAGCAAATCCTGTCATGCTCGACAGCGCCATGAATGAGAATCCCCCGGCGGAACAAAAAATCGCGCCGACCTTAGCGACGGCGTATGGCCGTCACAAGCGCAATCACTGCGCTGGCTTGGCGCGACGTCTGCGCTTGGGATGGCGCGCCTGCGGGGGAGCGGGCGGCGCTGCGTCGGCCGCCGGAGCGGGAGTCTCCGCGGCGGGCTTGTAAACGGTCGGATCCTTCGCGTTTTCGACTTGCCGCAAGTGCGCGACGTTTTTCTGATGCTGCTCGTAGGTCTCTGCGAAGACGTGGCCGCCGGTGCCGTCGGCAACGAAATAGAGGTCGCGGGTGCGAGCCGGATTGGCTGCCGCTTCGAGCGAGGCGCGGCCCGGATTGGTAATCGGACCAGGCGGCAGCCCGTCGATCTGATAGGTGTTGTACGGGGTCGGCTGATCGATCTCGCTCTTCATGATCGGGCGCCCAAGCGTCCCCTTGCCGCCGACCAGACCGTAGATGATCGTCGGGTCAGACTGCAGCCGCATCCTTTGTTTGAGCCGGTTGACGAACACGGCGGCGATACGCGTACGCTCGTCCGGTTTGCCGGTTTCCTTCTCGATCAGCGAGGCCAGGATCACAAGCTGTTCGGGCGTTTTAATCGGCAGGTCCGCCGCCCGCCGCGCCCAGATTTCCTTCACCAGACGCTGCTGCCCCTGCTGCATGTGCTGAATAAGCTGCGCACGCGTCATGCCGCGCGTGAAATTGTAGGTATCGGGCAGCATACTGCCTTCGGCCGGCACTTCGTCGATGTTGCCGGTCAGCACATCATTGTCCATCAGGCGGGCGACGATCTGCTCCGAGGTCAGCCCTTCCGGGATGCTGACCTGGTGGATCACGACCTTGCCGTCGCTCAGCGTGCTGACGACATCGTTGAGGCTGGAACGAGCCTTGAACTGGTATTCGCCGGCTTTGAGTTCCTTCGTGCGCCTTGAGAACAAGCACGCCGCCGATGAATACCCAGGGCTGGTCAATGACGCCATCCTTCGTCAGCAGATCCGCGATGTCGCGGATGCCGGACCCGCGCGGAATGTTGACGACCTTGTCCTCTTGCAATGGCCCCGGCGCATCGAAACGCTGTTTGCCGATGTAAAGCAGATAACCGGCGGCGACAGCCACGATCAGAAACAGCGTGATGATTGCATTGCCGGCGACCACCAGCGGATGTCGCGCGCGCTTGGAACGACGCCGCTCCGGCGGCAATTCGATTCTGTCCGGTTCAAGCGCATCGCGCGCACTGCGCGGTGCCGCTCGCCTGGGCTCAGGCCGTTGCGGGGGAGCTTGCACGGCGGCAACGCCGTTGACCACGCGTTCCGATATCGGCGGATAGGGTTCGCCCCCGGCCGGCACGATTCTAGGCGGCGGTATGCTGCGCACCTGTCCCGCTTGCGGCTGGGCCGGTGCCCGCGGCGGTATTTGGCCGTTGGCGGCGACGGCACGCGGCACCGCGTTCGCAACGGAAGGCGCTCTCGCCATGCCGGGCGTTTGCTGGGAATTGGCCGCAGGCTGCTTCGGGCGCTCGCGTAGCGCCGGGTCCGGCTGGCCGGCTGTGCGGGGCGGCGGTGGACGCAAACGTGACGCCGCACGGCCGCCGCCGTCCGGCGGGATGCTGGAGTCCGTCACCGCCGATTACCCTCTTCGGTCAAATGCATCGACAATGCAGATGAGCCCTTTCCCGCACCGAATGGTCGCACATTCCTGTGCCCCTGCCCAGTGAAACAACAAACGCGTTCTAGCTGTGGATTGCAGGCCAGTGCGGAGCAAATATGGCGAAAGGGTGATTTGGCGCTATTCGGCGTGCCGACTGAACACCAGACTGGCATTGGTGCCGCCGAAGCCGAACGAATTCGACAGCGCCACATTGACCGGCCTCTTGCGCGCCTGGTGCGGCACAAGATCAATCGCGGTGGCGACAGACGGATTGTCGAGGTTGATGGTCGGCGGCACAACCTGATCGCGCATGGCAAGGATGCAGAAGATAGCCTCGACCGCGCCCGCAGCGCCCAGCAGATGCCCGATCGAGGATTTGGTCGACGACATGGAAATGCGCCCAGCCGCGTTGCCGACCAACCCTTCGACGGCCTTCAGCTCAATCTCGTCGCCGAGCGGCGTCGATGTGCCGTGGGCGTTGATATAGTCGATCTGGTCCGGCGAAATGCCGGCGCGACGGATTGCCGCTCGCATGCAGCGCAACGCGCCGTCACCGTCTTCCGCCGGCGCGGTGATGTGATGGGCATCGCCCGAGAGCCCATAGCCCGTAAGCTCAGCATAAATGCGAGCGCCGCGTCGCCGCGCATGCTCGTATTCTTCGAGCACGACGGCGCCCGAACCTTCGCCGAGCACAAAACCGTCGCGGTCGCGGTCATACGGCCGCGACGCGCGCTCGGGCGTATCGTTGAATCCGGTCGAAAGCGCGCGGCATGCCGCAAAACCCGCGACTGAAATGCGGTTGACCGGCGACTCGGTGCCGCCCGCCACCATGACGTCGGCATCGCCGAGAGCAATCAGCCGGCCCGCATCGCCGATGGCATGCGCCCCTGTGGAACAGGCGGTGACCACCGCGTGGTTGGGGCCCTTAAGGCCGTGTGCGATCGACACGTAACCGGAGGCAAGATTGATGATCCTGCCGGGGATGAAGAATGGCGACACACGGCGCGGGCCGCGGTCGCGCAGGAGCAGCGCCGTTTCGGCTATACCTTCGACGCCCCCGATACCGGAGCCAAGCAGGACGCCGCTGACGATCTGATCGTCATACGTGTGCGGATGCCAGTCGGCGTCATCGAGCGCGAGCTTTGCCGCACACATCGCGTAGAGGATGAAATCGTCGACCTTGCGCTGCTCCTTCGGCTCCATCCACTGGTCGGGATTGAACGTGCCGTTGCTGCCGTCGCCGCGTGGAATCTGGCCGGCGATCCGGCTCGTGATATCGGCGACCTCAAATCTGTCGATCGCCTTGACGCCGCTTTCCGACGCGAGCAGGCGCCGCCACGTCGGCTCGACACCGCACCCGAGCGGAGTCACCATGCCAAGTCCAGTGACGACGACGCGTCTCATGATCGGCGCTCCCGGCGGCCGCTGCGGCCTGTGCCGCATCCAATTCTATCGCCTCGGCTCACGATCGCACCATAAGCGTGCGCGCACCCGCGCCTGCCGTACATGTGCGGCCGTTCAGACCGTGGCTCATTGGAGCAAAGGGCAGGCAGCGCGCGGTCAGCCCTTGGCGTTCTTTTCAAGGAACTTGATGGCGTCGCCGACTGTCAGAATCGTTTCGGCCGTGTCGTCGGGAATCTCGCAATTGAATTCCTCTTCGAACGCCATCACGAGTTCGACGGTATCGAGGCTGTCAGCGCCGAGATCTTCGATGAAGCTCGCGTTTTCGGTGACTTTGTCGGGATCGACGCCAAGATTATCAACGACGATTTTCTTCACCCGGTCCGCAATATCGCTCATCTTCCAACCTCATCTTGCAACGCGACCCAATTTACTGAGTCTTGTGGTCTCGTCGTCGGTGGCGGCCGCCGGTCGGCACCGATCAGAGGCGGATATTTGTTGCCCCGCGCTCCGGCTCTCCAGGTTCCCCCAGCCCGATCGCGGTTCGGTTAGCACACTTCCCCCGCGTTGGCCAGCGCAGCGCCACACTGTCCGCCTCTACCGTTTCACCCTCAAACCATGGCCATTCCGCCGTTGACGTGGAGCGTCTGCCCCGTGATGTAAGCCGCCTCGTTTGAGGCGAGAAATGCGACCGCTGCGGCGACTTCGTCGGTCGTGCCGGCGCGACTCGCCGGGATCTTCGAAACGATCGCCTCTCGCTGCTTGTCGTTGAGCTTCTCGGTCATCGGCGTAACGATGAACCCGGGCGCGACGCAGTTCGCGGTAACTCCGCGCTTCGCGTACTCCTGGGCGATCGCCTTGATCATGCCGGCGATGCCGGCTTTGGCGGCGACGTAATTGGCCTGGCCCGGATTGCCGGTCGCTCCCACAACCGAGGTGATGGCGATGATGCGGCCGAAACGCCGGCGCATCATGCCGCGCACCGCGGCGCGCGACAGGCGGAATGTTGCGGTGAGATTGATCGCAATGACCTGCTCCCAGTCTTCATCACGCAACTGCACCAGGAGATTGTCGCGCGTCACCCCCGCATTGGCGACGAGAATATCAAGCTGCCCCATGGCTTCCTCGGCGCGCGGCACCAATTGGTCTGTCGCCGTGGCGTCCGCGAGGTCGCAAGGCAGCATGTGAACGCGCTCACCGAGATCGGCGGCAAGTTTCTGCAAAGCATCCTGCCGCGTGCCAGAAATGCCGACGGTCGCGCCCTGGGCGTGCAACACCCGCGCAATGCTGCCGCCAATCGGCCCGGTTGCCCCAGTGACCAGCGCGATCTTGCCCGTGAGTTCAAACATTGTTCCCTCGTTGCCGCGCACCAGACATAAAGTTCAGCCGCGGGCCGCCTTGAATTTCGCGATATCGTCGGGCGCCCCGATCGAAGCTGTCTCGGCCGCCTCGGCGATCCGCTTGATCAAACCCGCCAACACGCGCCCGGAGCCAATTTCGTAGAACGTGCCGACGCCGTGTTGCGCCATGAATTGTATCGATTCGCGCCAGCGCACCGTGCCGGTTACCTGGTCGATCAGACTCTGCACGATCTCGGCGGGTTCGCTGATCGGCACCGCCCGTACATTGGCGACAAGCGGCACGCGCGGCTTTTTGACGGCCACCTTCGCCAGTGCTTCCGCCATGGCGTCGGCCGCCGGGCGCATCATCGAACAATGGAAGGGAGCGGATACGGGCAGCAACATCGCACGCCGCACCCCCTGCGCCTTGGCGATCTCTACCGCGCGTTCGACAGCGCCCTTCTCGCCGGACAGAACGACTTGGCCGCCGCCATTGTCGTTCGCGGCGGCGCACACCCCCGCGCTCGCCGCTTCAACGGCGATGGACTCGGCCTGGGCAAACTCGACCCCAACCAGGGCCGCCATGGCGCCGCCGCCGACCGGCACCGCCTTCTGCATGGCGCGGCCGCGGATCCGCAAAAGCCGCGCCGCGTCGGATATTGAAAATGCGCCCGCCGCCGCGAGCGCCGAATATTCGCCAAGCGAATGGCCGGCCACGTAGGCGGCGTCGCGGGCAAGGTCGACGCCAGCCTCAGCTTCGAGCACCCGCATCACCGCGAGCGACGCCGCCATCAAGGCCGGTTGTGCGTTCTCGGTCAACGTCAGCGCATCGGCCGGACCGTTCCAGATCGTGTCGCTGAGCCGCTCGCCGAGCGCTGCGTCGACCTCGTCAAAGACCTGACGCGCAGGCGCAAAGGCATCGGCCAGCGGCTTGCCCATACCGACGGTCTGACTGCCCTGCCCCGGGAAAACGAACGCAACTGCCATTGCCTGCACCGTGAAAGCGGCGAAAGATACCGTGATCTCGGCCCTGTCAAGTTCGGCCGGGGACAGCGCCGAGCAGCCTGCCGGGCAAGAAATCGCTAATCGCCCTCTGATAAGGATGTCTTGATCGCATCGGGGCTGGCCGCTTGGTCGTCATCAACCCAGAGCTCACGGGAAGCATTCCATGAGCACCTATGCACCGGTGTCCGACACTGACCTGGCGCGTGCTCGCAACGATCCGGCGTTCCGGCAGAAGCTTTTGGAGCAAAGCCTCGAAACCCTCCTCGCGGGGCTGCAGAAACTGCGCCAGACCGCAGCGCCGAAGAACAACGCCGCGGCCACTCAGATGCGCGAAGCGGTTGAACTCGCCGTGCGGCTTGCCGAACTCATTCAGGGGCCAACGCAAGCCCCCGCACCGCGCACGCGCGGGCGGCTCTGACAGCGACATCGCCGATTCGCTTGCCTTTCGCCGCCGGCTGCGTATATCTGCGCCTTCCGCTCGTCCCCGGCCGGGGGCTGAACGGACGGCCGTGTCTGAGAAAATGCAGCGCGGTAGGGCCTTCGGGTCCGGCGTCCGGTGTTCCCGCCTTCAGAGCATTCGAGCCTTTCCCGAAGGGTTCGAGGGGCTTAGCGCCGACGGCGAGCATGGCAGTTGAGGAAAGGGCAAGCATGCCGCTCTATGAGCACGTCTATCTTGCGCGCCAGGACGCGAGCGCACAGCAAGTCGAAGAACTGACCACACAGCTTAAAGGCGTGGTCGAAAGCCTCGGCGGAACCATCGCCAAAACCGAGTCGTGGGGCGTCAAAACGCTCTCCTATCGGCTGCGCAAGAACCGCAAGGCGCATTTCACGCTGATGAATATCGACGCGCCGCCGGCGGCCATCAACGAGATCGAGCGGTTGGAGCGTCTCAACGAAGACGTGCTGCGCTATCTGACCATCCGGGTCGAGGAGCACGAGGACGGCCCGTCCGCCATGATGCGCCGGGCCGAACGCGACCGCGACCGCGACGAGCGCCGCGGCGACCGCTTTGACCGGGGTGATCGCGGCGACCGTTTCGACCGCGGCGATCGTCCGCCGCGCGATCGCGATCGCGACCGGCGGCCACGCGATGAAGCCGTTGCAACCGATGCGCCGACGGAGGAATAGCCATGGCCATGTCACCCCAAGGCGGCGGTGGACGCCGGCCGTTCTTCCGCCGGCGCAAGAGCTGCCCGTTTTCCGGCGCTAACGCACCGAAGATCGACTACAAGGACGTCAAGCTGTTGCAGCGTTTCGTTTCGGAGCGCGGCAAGATCGTCCCGAGCCGCATTACGGCCGTTTCAGCCAAGAAGCAGCGTGAGCTCGCTCAAGCGATCAAACGCGCGCGCTTTCTCGGCCTGCTGCCGTACGTCATTCGCTGACCGGATCCTGGAGAAGCCGAGATGGAAGTCATCCTGCTCGAACGCGTCGCCAGACTGGGTCAGATGGGCGACGTCGTGCGCGTCAAAGACGGGTTTGCACGCAACTTCCTGCTGCCACGCGGCAAGGCGCTGCGCGCCACGACGGACAACCGCACGCGCTTCGAATCCATGAAGGGCGACCTTCAAGCGAAGTCGCAGGCGCTTAAGGCCGAGGCCTCGGGCGTTGCCGACAAGCTCAATGGCCAGAGCTTCAAGGTGTTGCGGCAGGCCTCCGAAGCAGGTCAGTTGTTCGGCTCGGTATCGCCGCGCGACCTTGTGCACTTGATCAGTGAAGCGGGCTACACCGTTAACCGAAATCAGATTGCGCTGAACACGCCGATCAAGACGATCGGACAGCACAAGGTGCCGCTCGCTCTGCACCCCGAGATCGAAACCACGATTTCCGTGATCGTGGCCCGCAACGCCGACGAGGCCGAGCGCATTGCGCGCGGCGAAGATGTCACCCAGCGGCGCGAAGAGCCGACCGAAGCCGAGGCAGCCGCCGAGGCAGCCGAGGCATTCTTCGAGCCGGAAGCCGCCGAGTCGCGCCGCGCACATGAGGCTGAAGGCGAAGAGGCCCAGAGCGAGCCGGCGCCAAGCGCGACCTGATCTGGCGAAAGTTCAGTCGGGAATATTGTCGGTCGGCGCGGGTGAAACCGCCGCCGGCTGCGGCTGTGCCGGGGCGCTCGCCGCCGGCGAAACCGGCGCAGGTTCCGGCTTTGGCGGTTCCGCGGGCTTCGCCGCAGCGGTCACCGCAGCGGGCGCTGGCGCAGCCGGAGGGGTCTGTTCGGCAGGTTTGGGCTGGTCATGGCCGTGCGCCACCGGGCTACGGCGATCTGCGGGCTTTTTTTCCGCCGCGGGCGCGCCCGGCTCAACTGCAGCGCTACGCTCTTCCCTCGGCTTGCCGCGCTCATGCACTGCGCGCCGGGGCTTCGCACCGGCACCCGGCTCGTCCTCCGGCTTCGCTCCGCGCCGGGTCTTGGGTTCCGGTTTGGACTTCGGGCTTGGCTTCCGCCGTTGCCGCCCGCCCGCGCACCGAATCCGGCTTTTGCCCGCGCACGGGCGCGGCCGTACCAACCCCTCCTCCCGCCGACAGCACGTAGGCGGCCACCGCCGCGGCCTCCTCCTTGCTTGACGTATAGTGTTCGCTCAGGAAACCAGTCAGGGCCGAACTGCCACGGCCGTTGGCCAGGCCACGCGTGGTTTTGTGGCAAACCGAACAATCGCTTGCAAAAATGTGCGCCGGCGACTTGTCTTGATCGATATTGACCTGTGCGCGCGCCGCAAACGGCGCCCACGCTGCAGCCAGAATGAATACCGGGGCGAGATGCCGGAACACCCTCATCTCCTTCGATTATTTCGGGCCGCCGGCGATCCCCAACCCAAACCCGGCCGACACTGAACCGGACCGCGACGCTGTTGCCGCCCGTCGCATCGCTTATCACATTGCTGGTCTAGGAAGATTTTGTTTTAATAACGGCAGGGACAAGACCCCGCAGGTGAAACGACCCGATGGAGGCGGCCGGATGCGGCTGCAACGGGCATTCAGGCGTTGTCCGCTTATCACCTGTGCAAAGGGGCCAGGGTGAGGGTGTTGGAGGCAGCGTTGGAACGGTTACTGGTCGCCTTTCTGCATCGTTACATCCGCCGGGGATCGCTTCAGGTCACCACGGTGAACGGCAGCGTCTACACGTTCGGCGATGGCCATCAGCCTTCGGCGGCGGTGCGGTTTACGACCGCCGGCGCCCAGCGCGCTTTCTTGTTCGATCCGGAGCTCAAACTGGGCGAAACCTATATGGATGGCACTTTGCTGGTCGAGCGCGGCTCGATCGTCGACGTGCTTGCGATCGCTTTTCGTCAGGACTCAAGTTGGGCGCCGAGATGGGCGTGGCCGCTACGACTTGCCCGTTACCTGTTCCGGCGGTTGCAGCAGTTCAATTCGCGATTCCGCGCCCGGCGCAACGTCGCGCATCATTATGATCTCGACGGTCGGCTTTATTCGCTCTTTCTCGACGCCGATCAGCAATACAGTTGCGCCTATTTCGAAACGCCGGATGCGTCACTTGACGACGCCCAGCTTGCCAAGAAGCGTCACCTCGCCGCCAAGCTCCTCGTCACCCCCGGCGCAAGCGTGCTGGATATCGGCTGCGGCTGGGGCGGCCTCGCCCTCTACCTGGCGGACATCTGCGGCGCGAATGTCACCGGCATCACGCTCTCGGAGGAACAATTCCGCCGCGCGCAAAACCGCGCGCTTGAAAGCGGGCACGCGCAGGACGCGACCTTCCGGCTGATCGACTACCGCGATGTCGGCGGGCATTTCGACCGCCTCGTCTCGGTCGGCATGTTCGAGCATGTCGGCGTCGGCTTCTACGATTCCTTCTTCCGCAAGTGCGCGGAACTGCTGAGCGACGATGGCGTCGCGCTATTGCATTTCATCGGCCGCGAAAGCAGGCCCGGCATCGCCAATCCGTGGATCGCCAAATACATCTTTCCGGGCGGTTACATTCCGGCGCTGTCCGAAGTGCTGCCCGCCGTTGAACGGGCGCGACTCCTCGTCACCGATGTCGAAGTGCTGCAATTGCACTATGCGGAAACCCTCAAGGCTTGGCGTCAGCGTTTTCTCGCCCATCGCGACGAGGTGGTGCGGCTCTACGATCAGCGCTTCGTGCGGATGTGGGAATTCTACCTCGCTTCCTCTGAAATTACGTTCCGCGACGGCGATATGGTGGTGTTCCAGATTCAGATGACCAAACGCAAGGGCATCACACCGGCAACGCGGGATTATATCGGAGGCGAAGAGGCGCGGCTGCGTGGGCTCGAAGCCGGTCACGCGCCGCCGTTGCGCCTCGCCGGCGAGTGACCGCGCCGCGCGAATCCGTGAGACGAAAAGCGTCAAGCAGAAATCGTCAGTGTAGCGTGTCCAAAAGTGCGTACGGTGGGTAACGGGGAAAGCCGCAAACGGCGATTGCCCGGCCACGGAGCCCGGACTATCGAATGCGTATGCGCGGCTTGCCTCCGTACCTTGGGCGGCGTGAAGAAGCGTTAAGGAACCGGAGGCCTTCGCATCGTTGAGTGATCCGCGATGTTGAGTGCCAACAAAACGAACCAAGCCACTGGCGCCGACCGCAAATCGGCCACACGCGAATCTCTTGATCGGACCTATGGCGCAGATCGATTCGATTGCACGCAAGCAAATCCCGGTCCCGGCCGAGCCCGAGCACCGTTCACCCCCGCATAATATTGAGGCGGAACAGGCATTGCTTGGTGCCATTCTGGTCAACAACGAGGCGTTTTTCCGCGTTTCCGACTTTCTTGAGCCGAAACATTTCTTCGAGCCGATTCATCAGCGCCTCTACGAACTGGCGGCCGGATTGGTCCGGGCGGGCAAAACGGCCACGCCAGTCACCTTGAAGACCTTTTTGCCAATGGACTTCGACGTCGCCGGGCTGTCCGTCAATCAATACCTGGCGCGGCTTGCGGCCGAGGCCACCACGATCATCAACGCGGAAGATTACGGCCGCACCGTTTACGACCTCTCCATCCGCCGCAACTTGATCACCATCGGCGAAGAGATGGTCAACCTGGCTTACGATTCGCCGGTCGACGCGACGCCGTCGAGCCACATCGAAGAAGCCGAACGCAAACTCTATGAGATCGCCGAAACCGGACGCTTCGACACGGGTTTTCAAAGATTCACTCACGCTCTCACGACCGCAGTGGAGATGGCTGCTCGTGCGTATCAGCGGGAGGAAAGGCTGTCAGGCTTGGCGACCGGCTTAAGAGATCTCGATAAGTATATGGGAGGTCTACAGAAATCTGACCTGATTATTATTGCTGGCCGACCTGGCATGGGCAAAACCGCACTAGCCACGAACATTGCCTTCAATATTGCTCATTCCTTCGAGCCGGAAACTAAGGCCGATGGAACGATCGAGGCCTTCGATGGCGGACGTGTTGGCTTTTTTTCGCTGGAAATGTCGGCTGAACAGCTCGCTACCCGAATCATTTCCGAGCAGACCGAGATTCCTTCTTCGATGATTCGCCGTGGTCAAATTAATGAAGCGGATTTCGACAAAATCGCTGCGTTTTCACGAGTAATGCAGGATTTGCCGCTGCATATCGATGAAACTGGCGGCATATCTATCGCGCAGCTGAGGGCCCGAGCGAGACGGCTCAAGAGGCAGCGCGGCCTCGACGTTCTCGTAATCGACTACATCCAGCTTTTGCAGGGCTCAACTCGCCGCTCAAGCGAAAATCGCGTTCAGGAGGTTACCGAAATCACGACAGGGCTAAAGGCCCTTGCAAAGGAATTAAGTGTTCCAATTATCGCGCTCTCGCAATTGTCACGCCAAGTCGAAAGTCGCGATGACAAGCGCCCGCAATTGTCCGATCTGCGTGAATCCGGCTCGATCGAACAGGACGCCGACGTGGTGTTATTTGTCTATCGCGACGCCTACTATCTGAAGAATGCCGAGCCACGAGATTTTAATTCGGCAGAGCATGGCGAGTGGCAGGCAAAATACGATAAAGTAAGGTTTCAGGCTGAGGTCATTATTGGAAAGCAGCGTCACGGACCCACAGGAACAGTGCCACTCCATTTCGATGGGCAGTTCACCAGGTTCGGAGATTCCATAGATTCCGCGCATCTTCCGGAACGCTTCGACTAAGTGCGTAGCCCCGCTTTACCGCCGCCCCGCGGGGGGTCATAACCGCGCCATGGCGTTCGCGGAAGTCTTGCCGGAACCGAACGGCGCAGCCCCGGTCCCTGAAACCGGCGGCACGCTCACGGTCGATCTCACTGCTATCGAAGCGAATTGGCGCACGCTGTCGCGGCAGCTGCGCACCGCCGAATGCGCGGCCGTGGTCAAGGCCAACGCCTACGGGCTCGGCCTCGAAGCGGTGACCGCCAAGCTCGCGGGCGCCGGCTGCAAGACATTCTTTGTTGCCGACATCGCCGAGGCCCGGCGCGCGCGATCGCGCGCGCCTGACGCTGCCATCTATGTGCTGAACGGTTTCTTGTCGGACGCCGGTAGCGCCTTCATCGAACTCGGCGCGCAGCCGGTGATCAACTCCACTACTGAACTTGCCGAGTGGGATGCCTTCGTCGCCGAACGCAACTGGCGCGGCGGGGCGGCCCTTCACGTCGACACCGGCATGAACCGGCTTGGCATCCCCGCTGAAGAGGCCATCGCGCTGGCGCCGCGCGTGCAAACCGAAAATCACGGCATCACACTGTTGATGAGCCACCTCGCCTGTGCGGAAATCGCCGATCACCCGCTCAACGCGGCACAGATCGAGATGTTCAGGGAGATCAAGCTGATGTTTCGCGGGGTCCCCGCCTCGCTCGCCAATTCGTCGGGGATCTTTCTCGGTGACCCGGCACATTGCGATCTGGCGCGCCCTGGTGCGGCGCTCTACGGCGTCAATCCGACACCCGGCTTGCCCAACCCGATGCAAAGCGTCGTCGAGCTTTCCGGCCGCATCCTGCAAATTCGCAAGCTGGAACGCGGCGACACGGTGGGCTACGACGCGACCTGGACCGCGAGGCGCCCTTCACGTCTTGCCGTGGCCGCGATCGGCTATGCGGACGGAATTCCGCGCGCGGCCTCGGGTAACAGTTCGGCCAGCATCGCCGGCAAGCTATGCCCTGTGGTGGGGCGCATTTCGATGGATCTGATTTGCATCGACGTTACCGATCTGCATGACGGGGTGGCGCGGCGCGGCGACGAGGCGCTCTTCATCGGCGGCGGCATCTCGATCGATGCGGTCGCCGCTTCGGCCGGGACCATCGGCTACGAGATCCTTACGCATCTTGGGCCGCGTTGCCATCTTGTGTACCGGGGTGCTTGAAGCAATACCCGAGCGAGATCGTCAAATGGCTGCGCGCGCACAGAATTTCGTCTGCCAAAGCTGCGGTGCTGCCTCCGCCCGCTGGGCCGGGCGCTGCGAGGCCTGCGGCGGCTGGAATACGATCACCGAGGAAGGCGCCGCCGCGACGGCGCGGCCGTCACGCAAGGGCCGACAGTTCGCCGTTGAATTGCTCAAGGGCGAGACCCACGAGGCGCCGCGGTCGCCTTCGGGCATCGCCGAATTCGACCGGGTCACCGGCGGCGGCCTGGTGCGCGGCTCGGTGCTGCTCCTGGGCGGCGACCCCGGTATCGGCAAATCGACGCTGCTGATCGAAGTCGCGGCCGCTTTCGCCCGCAACCGTCACCGCGCGGTTTACATCTCAGGCGAAGAAGCGGTGGCGCAGGTGCGGCTGCGCGCCGAGCGCCTCGGACTTGCCGAAGCGGCCGTTGAGGTCGCCGCCGAAACATCGGTCGAGGACATCGTAGCGACGCTGTCGCACGGTGCGATCCCTCGCCTCCTCGTCATCGACTCGATCCAGACCATGTGGACACAGACCGTGGAGGCCGCGCCCGGCACGGTCACGCAGGTGCGCGGCTCGGCGGGCGAACTCATCCGTTTTGCCAAGCGATCCGGCGCCGCCGTTATTCTGGTCGGCCATGTCACCAAGGACGGCCAGATTGCAGGCCCACGCGTCGTCGAACACATGGTCGACGCAGTGCTGTCGTTTGAAGGCGAAGGCTCGCAGCAGTTCCGCATCCTGCGCGCCATCAAGAACCGCTTCGGCCCGACCGACGAAATCGGCGTGTTCGAGATGACTGGGACCGGACTGCGGGAAGTGGCGAACCCGTCCGAACTGTTCCTGTCCGAGCGCGAGCTCGGCAGCCCCGGCACGGCGGTATTTGCCGGCATCGAAGGCACGCGTCCGGTCCTGGTGGAGATGCAGGCGTTGGTCGCGCCAACGACGCTCGGCACGCCGCGGCGCGCGGTCGTCGGCTGGGATCAGAGCCGGCTGTCAATGGTGCTTGCCGTGCTCGAAGCGCATTGCGGTGTGCGGCTGTCGGGCCACGATGTCTATCTCAATGTCGCGGGCGGCCTGCGTATCCAGGAGCCGGCCGCCGACGTCGCAGCAGCCGCGGCGCTGGTCTCTTCGCTGGCGCGTGCGCCATTGCCGGCGGATGCGGTTTATTTCGGCGAAGTGTCGCTGTCCGGCGCAGTGCGGCCGGTCGCTCAGACTGCGGCGCGCTTGAAGGAAGCGCAAAAACTAGGCTTTGCCCGGGCGGTCCTTCCCGAAAGCGCGCGTGGCGAGAGCACCGAGGCCGGGCTGGCGCTCATGCCGGTCGGGATGCTCGTCAATCTTGTGTCCGAGATTGCGGCACGCGGCGATACGTCAGACCGCAGTGCGCGGGAGCGGGACGTCGCCGCCGAATAGACGTGTTGCGCTTGGCAAATGGGCCGAGTGGTTAACGCCCGCTGCAAAAGCCGCGCTGTTTCGCAAACCTCACAACCGGGGTTCACCGAGCCTCCAACAAGGCGGGTGACGGGGCCTCTAGGCCCCGCTATACACGGCTGAACTTGAGGGTAATTACGGAAGGGGCGGACCCGTCGATCATGCCGATTACGCTGCTCGACATCGGACTCATCGCCGTGATGCTGATTTCCGGCCTGTTGGCGATGATTCGCGGCTTCATGCGCGAGGTGCTCTCGATCGTTGCCTGGGTGCTGGCGGCCGTCGCGACGCTGTACGCCTACGGCAAGCTCCTTCCCGCCGCGACCGCCTATTTCAACAGCGACCTCATCGCCAAGGGGGCAGTGATCGGTGGCGTATTCCTGATCACGCTGCTGGTTGTATCCGTCATCACTGTGCGAATCTCCGACATGGTGCTTGACAGCAGGGTCGGCGCGCTTGATCGCACTCTGGGTTTCCTGTTTGGCCTCGGCCGGGGGCTGATCATCGTGGTGGTGGCGTTCGGTTTCTTCGATTGGCTGGTGCCCGCCAAGGCGCAGCCGGCCTGGGTCACGGATGCTAAATCGAAAGTCTTCCTTGCCAACACTGCGGACTGGCTCAGGTCTATGTCTCCGGACCTCGAAGCCCTATATCAGAAGTACAAGAGTAATAAGGGCGGTGAGCCCGATGCCGCGCCGCCGCAGCATGGCGCACTGGACCAACCTGCCGGCAAGGCCGGCGGCTAACATCCCGGAGGGCCGATGACCATGACCGAAACCGCCCTCCCCGATCTCGACGCCGACCGGTTGCGCGAAGAATGCGGGGTGTTCGGCATTTTCGGCCACCCCGATGCGGCCGCCATTACGGCGCTCGGCCTCCACGCATTGCAGCACCGCGGCCAGGAGGCGGCCGGTATCGTCTCCTTCGACGGCAAGCGCTTCCATTCCGAACGGCGCCTCGGCCTGGTCGGCGACGCGTTTTCGCGCCGCGAGGTGATCGACCGCCTGCCTGGCAACGCCGCCACCGGGCATGTGCGCTATTCGACCACCGGCGAAACCATCCTGCGCAACGTGCAGCCGTTATTCGCCGAGCTTAACGCCGGCGGCTTCGCCATCGGCCATAACGGCAATCTCACCAACGGGCTGACGCTACGTCGTCAGCTGGTGAGTGAAGGCGCGATGATGCAATCGACCACCGATACAGAGGTGATCCTGCATCTGGTCGCGCGCTCGCATCGCAACCGCTTCGTCGACCGCTTCATCGAGGGCCTGCGGATGCTCGAAGGCTCCTATGCCTTCGTCGGCCTGACCAACAAGAAGCTGATCGGCGCGCGCGACCCGCTCGGCATCCGTCCGCTGGTGCTTGGCAAACTCGACGGCTGCCCGATCCTCACCTCAGAGACCTGTGCGCTCGACATCATTGGCGCCCAACACGTCCGCGACGTGGAAAACGGCGAGGTGCTGATTTTCGACGAGGACGGCGCGCATTCGCACAAGCCGTTCGGGCAACTGCCGGCGCGACCCTGCATTTTCGAGTACATCTATTTCGCGCGGCCGGATTCGATCATCGGCGGCCGCAGCGTGTACGGCGTGCGCAAAGCCTGCGGCGTCGAACTGGCACGCGAGGCGCCGGCCACAGCCGACGTCGTGATCCCGGTGCCGGATTCCGGCGTACCGGCGTCGATCGGCTACGCCCAGGAGTTGGGCATCCCCTACGAACTCGGTATCGTCCGCAACCACTATGTGGGACGCACCTTCATCGAGCCGACCCAGCACATCCGCCAGCTCGGCGTGCGGCTCAAGCACAGCGCCAACCGCGCGGTAGTGAACGGTAAGCGCATCGTATTGATCGACGACTCGATCGTGCGCGGCACCACCTCGGTCAAGATCGTGCAGATGATGCGCGAGGCCGGCGCCCGCGAAGTGCATTTCCGCATCGCCTCGCCACCGATCACGCATCCGGATTATTACGGCATCGACACGCCCGAAAAGGACAAGCTCCTTGCCGCCACGCACGATCTCGAAGGCATGCGGCAATTCATCGGCGCTGATTCACTCGCGTTCCTTTCCGTCGAAGGCATCTACCGCGCCATGGGCGAGAAGGGACGCAATGCCGCGCGCCCGCAATTCACCGACCATTGCTTCACCGGCGAATATCCGACGCCGCTCACCGACCGCATGGCGCAGGACACTCCGCCACGGCAATTGTCGCTGCTCGCCGAAGCGAGCTGAGGGTGGCCGATCGGCCGCGACGCCTGCGCAAATTCCTGCGACGCGCGGCGACATCGGCGTTGATGAGTGCCGCGATCTTCGCTGCCGCACCGGTGGTGGCGCAAGCCCCGCATCATCCGTCGCTGCCGGTCGAGATTGTCGGAACCACCACCGAGAGCCTCAGTTCGGGCCGCGGCACCGGTGCGTATCCGCTTTTCACAACGGCAGATCTTGAGGCCGGCTCGGCGACGGCGCGTCAAGCACTTGTCATTATCCACGGCAGACTGCGCAACGCGTCGGACTATTTCGCAACCGGCCTCGCCATGATCAAGGCAGCGGGCGCCGCAGCGGAGGCAACCGTTGTCGTCGCCCCACAATTTCTCGATCAGATCGATGCGACAGCGCATCACCTTTCCGATCGTTACGTGCAGTGGAACTACGATTGGGAAGACGGCGCTCCAGCACAAAATCCGGGCTCACCCAAATTCGGCGGTCCTCTGCCAAGCTCTTATGACGTGCTCGATGATGTCGTCGCAAAGCTGTCGAACAGGTCGGCGTTTCCTTCGCTCCGAACCATCGTTTTTGTGGGGCACGGCGGTGGCGCCCAAATGCTCGCGCGTTATGCCGTGGTGATGCACCCGCAGCCCGGATTACCGGTGCGTTTTGTAATCGCTAATGCCGGGACGTATCTCTACCCCTTGGCGGCGCGCCCGGTATCGCTTGAATGCCCTGATTTCAATCGATGGAAATACGGGTTGGACAATTCGCCGCCCTACGTCACGGACGCGGCCAGCGTATTGAAGGGCTTCGCCACCCGAAAGGTGACGCTTCTGCTTGGGAAGAAAGACAGAAAGACCAACGGCATTCTCGATCAGTCCTGCGCGGCAAGGACCCAAGGGCGCAACCGGTTCGAACGCGGGCAAAATTTCGCGCGAATATTGACCTCGCGCGGCATGGCGCCGTTTCTCGAAACTTCCATTGTGCCGGGTGTGGGACACAACGAGCGAGGCATGCTGCTCTCAAGCCAGGCCGCCGAGGCGATTTTCGCATCCGGAGCGACGGCTCGTTAGAATTGCTGGCCCTGATATCACAAAGCCTCATGGTTCCGCAGCCGGCTTGAACCCCTGTTCATTGTGTGTTGGCTTGCGCCGGCCATGACCAAGATGCTTGCCAATAATATCGCTCTCGTTACCGGCGCCACGCGCGGGATCGGCCGCGCGCTCGCCATAGCGCTCGCGCGCGCTGGGGCGCACATTGTCGCCACCGGACGCACCCAGGGTGCGCTTGAGGAACTTGACGATGCCGTGAACACTGCAGGCTCAACGGCGACGCTTGTGCCGCTCGATATGCGCGATTTTTCCGGCATCTACCGGCTCGCCAAGGCGCTAGACGAACGGCATCAGCGGCTCGACATTCTCATCGGCAATGCCGCCATCGCCGGCCAGCGCTCACCGCTCGGCCACGTCGAGCCCGCCGCCTGGGACGAGGCCATGGCGGTCAACGTCACCGCCAATTATCACCTGATCCGCGCCATGGATCCGCTGCTGCGCCGGGCCGCGGCCGGCCGCGCCGTATTCATGACCTCGGGTTCGGCCACCAGCGCGCGTGCCTATAGCAGCACCTACTCGGCCTCCAAGGCCGCGCTCAACGTGCTGGCGCGCGTGTACGCCTTGGAAACCGATGCAACACCGGTGCGTGTCAACCTGTTCAACCCCGGTCCGACACGCACGAAGCTGCGCGCGCAATTCATGCCGGGGGAGGATCCAACGACACTGCCGACACCCGAAGAGGTGGCAGAGACAATTGTGCCGCTCTGCCTGCCGAACTGTAGCGAAACCGGCAAGCTCTACGACTTCCGCGCCGGCAAATTCCTGGAATTTACGAAGCCGGCTTGACGAAGCCGCAGCTCACCGCCGTTTCTTGCGGCCAGCGTAGGGATTGGCCTTGGTGCGCAATGTCAGCCGGATCGGCGTGCCCGGCAGCTCAAACTGCTCGCGCAAGCCGTTGACCAGATAGCGGCGATAGGTCTCCGGCAGCGCCCAAGCGCGCGATGAAAAGAGCACGAAGGTCGGCGGCCGCGCCTTGGGCTGGGTGATGTAATCAAGTCGCGGCCGGCGTCCGCTCACCGCCGGTGGCGGATTGCCGGTGACCGCCTGCTGGAGAAAACGGTTTAGCGCCGCGGTCGGCACGCGGCGGTTCCAGACCGCATAGCTCTCGAACACCGCGCTCATCAGCCGATCAAGACCCGCTCCGGTGCGTGCCGACAAAACGACGACCGGAACGCCCTTGACCTGCGGCAGGACGCGATCGGTGGTCTCACGCAGGCGCGACAACGAGCCGGGCGGCGGTTTGACCAGGTCCCATTTATTGATGCCGATGACGATGGCTCGTCCTTCGCGTTCGACCAGATCGACAATGCGGGTGTCTTGTTCCTCGTATGGCGTCTGGGCGTCGACCAGCACGATCGCGACATCGGCGAAGCGAATGGCGCCAAGCGTGTCGGCCACGGAAAGCTTTTCAAGTTTTTCCGTGATCCGCGCGCGCCGTCGCAGGCCCGCGGTGTCATGAATGCGGACGCGGCGCCCGTTCCACTCCAGGTCGACCGCGATGGCATCGCGCGTGATGCCGGGTTCCGGACCGGTCAGCAGCCGTTCCTCACCGAGCAGCCGGTTGATCAATGTCGATTTCCCGCTGTTGGGGCGGCCGACCACAGCGATGCGGATTGGCTTCTCGTCGCCTTCCGGTTCCGGCGCAGATTTCGACTCGGCAGTGTCCGCAGGCAACACCGCGAGCAGCGCGTCGTAGAGACTCGCGAGGCCCTCGCCGTGCTCCGCGCTGATCGCCACCGGATCGCCCAGCCCGAGTGAATAAGCCTCCAGCACGCCCGCTTCGCCGGCGCGTCCCTCGCTCTTGTTGGCCACGAGGATGGCCGGCTTGCCCGACTTCCGCACCAGATCAGCGAAACCGCGATCGGTCGGGGTCGCGCCGGTCCGCGCATCGACCAAGAACAGCACCGCATCGGCCTGCGCCATCGCCGCTGCGGTCTGCGCCTGCATGCGCGCCGACAGGCTTTCGTCGCTGGCGCGTTCCAGGCCCGCCGTGTCGATCAGCCTAAATGACAGATCGCCGAGCTTACCCTGGCCCTCACGCCGGTCACGGGTGACGCCCGGTTCGTCGTCCACCAGCGCCAGACGGCGTCCGACCAGGCGGTTGAACAGCGTCGATTTGCCGACATTGGGCCGACCGATGATGGCGACGGTGAAAGACATGATCGAAGCAATCCAGCGCCGCCGCGCCAGCGCGGGGAACATCTCTTTATTCTACAATTTATCGGCCGTCGTCAGCCTGTTGCTCAAGATCTCTCGCGATCCCGCGATCAGAGAGCGTGCTTCCACAATTTCGGATTCCAATGCCCCGGAAGCGCCGTTACGGCGAAACGATCATTGCCCACCGGTTGGCGGCGGATTGGGCCAGATCGACTGCGAGGGCTGGGCCGCCTGTTGCGAGCCGCCGGTCGGCGGTGGCGCGGGCCAGACCGTCTGCGACTGCTGACTCTGCGTGGGTGGCGGCGCGGGCCATGCCGTCGGTGCCGGTGATTGTGCGGTCGATGACGGCGCCGGCCACGCAGTCTGCGCCGGCCCGGCTTGCTGCTCCGCGGCGGATTTGGGCTTCTTGCTTATCCCGACGCTAATCCTGGTTCGCGGCTCGGGCGCCCGGGCAATCTTGGGTCGGGGCTTTGGTTTCGGCTTGGGTCTTTCCGCGGTTCGTTCAACGGGCTTTTGCGCCGCCGCGACCGGCGGCGTCAGCGGCGTTGCGGTATCGGTGGCGGCCTCATCGGGCGGTGGCTGATAACCCTTGTAGAGATCGGCCGGAATACCGGTCGCGGCGCCGGGCACGCCGCTCGGGAACACCGGCTCACGCTGGCCATGCAACGGCTTCTTGGTGTCGAACATATCGTTGTCGAGCAGCGTCGTCGGATCGAACTGACCGCCCTTGGTGCAGGCACCAAGCAGCGACGCAGCGGCCAGCATCATGCCGAGCCGAAACAACGAGAGTTTGTGATGCCGGCGCATCGCTCTCAGCCCTTGCTGCCGCTGGCGGCAATGAGATCGCTCAAGATCTGCGCGCGGCTGCGCGTTCCGCCCGGCGTTTCGGGATCGCTCATCATCATGTCCGTCCACTTCCGCGCGGACGCGAGATCGCCGGCCTTCCACGCCGATAACGCCAAAAGCTCGCGCGCCGTATGACGAAAGGTGCGGCCCGACGCCGTCAACGGTTCCAGCCGCTTCTGCATTTCGGAATAGGGAACGGTGCCGACGAGCAGGAGGCCAGCGCGCACCGCAGCCAGATCCTCAATCACCTGACCGGCATTCTTGTCTTCGGCCAGCGCGTCATAGGCGACCACCGCCGCCTTCTGATCGGTCTGCGCCAGTTCCGCGGCTTCGCGCAGACGCGCCAGCACGCGATAACCCGCGGTGCCGCCGGCGGCGATCCGGGCGAAGGCGGCGTCGGCCTCCTTATGGTTGCCGGCCTGCGCAAGCTTTACCGCCTGCTCGTAGGCGACCCCGCTCTCACCGGCTTTCTTGGCCTGCCAATATTGGTACCCGCGCCAGCCGCCGACGCCGGCGACGATCAGAACGCAGAGCGCAATGATGAGATAGCCGTACCGCTCCCACAGCTTTTTGAGCCGCTCGCGACGGACTTCCTCGTCAACTTCCTGAAAGATATCGGCCACGAAACCCGACCCCAGCGTCACCCAGCGACACACTACTCCCGGACGATCCACCCGGCCGGGGGACAGGTCCAGGCGCGGACAATAGCAAGGAAATCCGTGCAGTTAGCGGTAGAAGCCCCTGTATTGATTAGATTAATCCCGCGCGGGTTAAAATAATGATGTGGCGCGAGCAAGGCAAAGGGTCGAACGCACCTGCGACGATTAAGGTCGCCCGCGGCGCCGCATGCGGGACCCTACGCCTTGGGCTTGCGCATCGGGTAAACGTTTTCCGGCCCGGGGAAACTGCGCGCGCGCACCTCTTCGGCATAGCTTTTGACCGCCCGCTCGATCGACGGACCCAGATCGCCGAAACGCTTGACGAATTTGGGCACTCGCGGCGACAGACCGAGCATGTCCTCCAGTACCAGGACCTGCCCGTCGCAGGCGGCGCTGGCGCCGATGCCGATCGTCGGGATGGCAATATCGGCGGTGATGCGGCGGCCCAGCGGCTCGGCGACAGCCTCGATTACGATAGAAAACGCGCCGGCATTCGCCACCGCGCGAGCGTCGGCCTCAATCGGGGCCCAGTCGCTCTCGTCGCGGCCCTGGGCACGGAACGATCCGATCGTATTGATGGACTGCGGCGTCAGCCCGACATGGCCCATCACCGGCACGCCGCGTTCCACCAGAAACGCGATTGTCTCGGCCATGCGTTTGCCGCCTTCGACCTTGATGGCGCCGCAGCCGGTCTCCTTCATGATCCGTACGGCCGAGGCGAAGGCCTGTTCCTTCGACGCCTCATAGGAGCCAAACGGCATGTCGACCACCACGAGCGCCCGCCGCGAACCGCGCATTACCGCGAGCCCCTGCAGGATCATCATGTCGAGGGTCACCGGTACGGTGGTCTCGAGCCCGTGCATCACCATGCCGAGCGAGTCCCCGACCAGAATCACGTCGCAATACAAATCGGCGATGCGCGCGGTGTGCGCGTGATATGACGTGAGACAGACGAGCGGTTCACCACCCTTGCGGGCGCGGATATCGGGCGCGGTGAGCCGCCGGATTTCATTCTGCACTGACATTTTCTCAAGTCCGATCGGTTAGTGTCCGAGAGCCGGCGTGCCAAATGCCGGCAGACCGATGACGAGCGGGTGGAAGACAAAGCCGAGCGCCAGATAAAGTAGCGTACCGACCACGATGGCCACGATGTCGTTGGTAACCCCACCCGTTGGAATCGGCGGCGCACCCGGATCGCTGCGGCGCTTGAGCGTCATCCGATCGAAGCCCGCCCACAGCAGCACCGAAGCAAACAGAATGATGCCGCCGAGATCGCCATTGGCGCAAAGATGCGCCACGGCCCAGGTTTTGACTCCGACCAGCATCGGGTGCTTGAGCACGCGCTTGATGTTGCCGGGAATGTAAGCGGCGGCGACCAGGATGCTCGCCGGCCACATCAGCGCCACCACGATCTGCTGCGTCCAGGCCGGCGGCGACCAGATCACGATCGGAGCGGTGGCGCGATACCGCGCGAACCCATAGCCGAGCAGGACAATGCCGGCGATGGACACGAGCGAGAACAGCCCTTTGTAGGGCCATTCACCAAGCTTCGCGATCAGCGAAGCGCGGCGGTCGCGCATGGTGACAAACACATGCGCGCCGAGGAAAACGACAAGCCCGAGAATTTCGAGAGCAAGGCCCATGGTGAATCCAGTTCAACGATGATCAAACTTGTCTCATCGCCATCGTGTTTTCAGGCGATCCGCCACGCGATGATCATGAGCGGGCACCGCTTGTCAATATTAGGCTCTTAGCTCGCGTAGCGCTTGTCGCGCTCGATATAGGCGGACGTGTCGATAACCATCTCACGTTCCTTGAAGGACACCATGTCGCCGGCCATCGACGCCGCGCTGCCGTCGCGGGCAATCGCGGCCAGCACGCGCTGCATGGCCTTGATGGCGGCGCGTTGCGTATCGCTCGGAATGATCACGGCGTGATAGCCAAATGCTTCGAGCTTCGACACCGGCAGGAGCGGCGTCTTGCCGCCGGCAAACATGTTGATCAGTTTGAGGCCCGGCAGGCGTCTGGCGATGTCGGCGATTTCGATTTCCGATGTCGGCGCCTCGACAAAAATCATGTCGGCGCCCGCTTCGATATAGGCGGCGGCACGGTCGAGCGCGGCCTCAAAGCCCTCGACCGCAATCGCGTCGGTGCGGGCGATGACGACGAAATCGGAATCGTGCAGCGCATCGCGCACGGCCTTGAGCTTCTGCACCATCTCGGCTGTCGGCACGATGCTCTTGTCGTCGTAGTGCCCGCATTTCTTCGGGAAGGTCTGATCTTCAAGGTGGAAGGCGGCGACGCCGGCGCGTTCGAAGGCGCGCGCCGCGGCCTGCGCGTTAAGCGCATTGCCGTAGCCGGTGTCGGCATCGGCGATCACCGGTACATCGACGACGTCGACTATCGCGGCGAGACGTTCGACAATCTCGCTCACCGAAATCAGGCCGAGATCCGGTACCCCCGCGGACCGGGCAATGGCGCCGCCGCTGGCATAGATCGCCCTAAATCCCGCCTGCGCCACGAGCCGCGCCGACAGCCCGTCAAAGGCGCCCGGCGCTACGGCGATGCGTCCGGAGGCAAACAGTTCTCGCAATTTCGCAGTCGCGCGCACCTTGACGTCTCCCCTTCTGTGCTGGTCCCGATCATGATACGTCCGGCGTGGGTTTGGGGGGAAGCGGAGGCGGGTCATGAAACGTTTGATCGCAACGGCAATCGCGCTCGTACTTGGCACGGCTGGAGCCTTCGCCCAAGTCTCGTCGGAAAAGCAGGTCTGGCCGGCGAAGCCGGTGCGCATCATCGTACCGTTCGGCGCCGGCTCGACGCCGGACCTGGTGGCGCGCCTCATCGCCGATCAGCTCAAGCAAGAGACCAGGCAGACCTTCATCGTCGAGAACAAGCCGGGGGCCAGCGGCAACACCGGCACCGATGCGGTGGCGAAGGCCGCGCCCGACGGAACAACGATCGGCATCAGCATCGGCGGACCGCTCGCCATCAACACGCTGCTGTTCGCCCGCCTGCCCTACAATCCGAGCAAGGACATATCGCTGATCACCATGCTGGTGACGCAGCCCAGCGCGCTTGCCGTGAATTCAAGTCTCGGCGTCAACAGCGTGCCGGCGCTGATCGATCTGATCCGCAAGAATCCCGGAAAGTACAATTACGGTTCGATCGGCACCGGATCGCTGTCGCAGCTCGCCATGGAGGCGATCGCACTCAAGAGCGGGACGAAACTCGTGCACGTCCCCTTCCCGTCCTCGCCGCAGGCAGTGGAAGCACTGATCCGCAACGACGTGCAGATGGTCTGCCTGCCGGCAATTTCGGTCACACCGCAACTCGGCGGCGGCAAGATCAAAATGCTCGCCATCTCGACCGCCAAGCGTTCGGAGCTGCTGCCCGGGGTACCGACGCTAAAGGAATCCGGAGTCGACGTGGAGGCTGACGCCTGGTCCGGTCTGATCGGGCCGGCGGGCCTCCCCGCCGCCACGGTCGAGCGCATCAATCATCTGGTGAGCGCGGCCATCACCTCGCCGACGATTCGGACCAAGCTGTCTGCGCAACTGATGGAGCCGATTCCCGATACGCCGGCCGAGTTCCGCGCCCGCATCGACGCCGATATCGCACGCTGGAAGCCGGTCATCGCGGCGGCGAAGATCAAGATCAATTAGCAAAGCCCTATCAAATCGCCATTGCGAGGAGCGAAGCGACGAACCAATCCAGACTTCGGCGCAGCGCTGGATTGCTTCGCTTCGCTCGCAATGACGGTGTTCACTGTCCCCCGCCAAAGCGGAAGTTCAGCCCGGCCTTGATTTCCTGCACATTGAGGCTGGTGTTCGAGCTGACGGTCCCCAACGCCGGCGTGGTGAAATTCATCGCCTGCGAACCGAAGCCGAGATAATCGTATTCGACCTTTGCCGACCAGTTCTGATCGATGGCGTATTCAAGACCCGCGCCAGCGGTCCAGCCGGTCCGCAGCAAACTATTGCTCGCCGAAGTGCCGGTGAAATCGGTCAACGTACTCTGATCCTGCGCGAGCGCGAGACCGCCCTTGCCATAGACCAGAAACCGGTCGAACGCCGCGCCGATGCGGCCCGCGACGGTCGAAGTCCATTGCACATTGGTATTGAGGCCGTCCCCTATCGAATCGGTGCCCTTGTTCTTGATATTGGTCCAACTGAAATCGCCCTCGAGGCCGAGCACCAGCCGGTTGAATTGGGCATTAGCGCCGACCTGAGCGCCCCCGAGGAAACCCCAGTCGTTGAAATTGTTGCTACCACCGCTGAATGGATCGCTCCAGGACGACACGCCGTAGCCGCCGCCAAGATGGCCGCCGAAATAAATGCCGCTCCAGTTGTAGACTTGCGGAGCGTAGGCGACGGGCGCGGCCGGCGGCAGCGCGGGTGGTGGCGCACTAAGGTCCGCGGCGTGGGCGCAAGATGCAAACGCTACGCCGCCTGCCAGCGCGAGCGCACCAAACAAAACACGCGGTGTCATTATCACTCTCCAAGCCCACCCCCGACTGCATCGGCCCGGAACAGTTTGATATTCCCTGCCCCGTAACCCATCCGCCGGCTAAAGGCCCGAGGGGTTCGGAAAAAACGTGGTCCCCCGATGGCGAGAAAATGACTTCGCCAAACGCCGTTAACGAAATTTCTGCTGAAACTTAGGCCGTTAACCGAGTTCCATCACGGGACCTGGTGTTTTCCCTCACCGGACGGCCTCGCCGTAAAGTTCCGGCGAAAAGCCCACCACAAGCCTGCCGCCGCCAAGATCGAGCACCGGCCGCTTGATCATCGAAGGCTGCGCCATCATCAGGGCCAGCGCCTTCTTGGCGTCGATGCCGGCCTTGTCCTTGTCGGGCAGCTTGCGGAACGTCATGCCGGCGCGGTTGAGCAATTTCTCCCAGCCGACTTTCTTCTCCCATTTTTCCAGCCGTTCGCGCTCGATGCCTGCGGTCTTGTAGTCGTGGAAAGCATAATCGACGCCGCGCTTTTCGAGCCAGGCGCGGGCTTTCTTCATCGTGTCGCAGTTTTTGATGCCGTAGATGGTGATGGACATCAGTCCCTCCAATAAAATCTATTTCCTCGCGCGCTCTTCAATCAACTGGCTGATCTTCAAGACGCTGTTCCAGTTGCGGCCGGTCGCCGGCGAACCGCAAGCCTTGTCGATGAGAAGCGGGCTGAGCTTGGATCTCGCGACACCGTTCGCCCCATAATCGATCCAGAGCGCTCCGCCGGCGACACCGATCCGCTCCCCCGATTGCGCCCGCGGCTCCAGCGCCCTTGCGGCGCCAGATTTAAGCGCATCGCGCGGCAAGTAAAGATGCAGCATTCTCGGCAACGCCTTGGTGTCGTTCGCGAAGGGGTTGGCGGCCGCGTAGCCTTCCCACTCCGCGGCCGTACGTACGACAACATCGACAGCGAAGCCGAAACGATCAGCCAATTCCTTCTCCAACAGCCGGCGCAAAGCCGCCGCGCCCCCTTTGGCATCGACAAGGAGATTGCCGCTTTGGATATAGGTTTGCGGACGCTCAAGGCCGAGGCTTCCGCACAGGGCACGCAAATTCGCCATCGGCAGCTTGCGCGCCGAGCCCACATTGATGCCGCGCATCAGCGCCACGAAGGTCCGCATCGAAGGATTTCAGTCTCCGTGTTCGAGTTGACCAATAACAACAGCTAACACGAGACGGACGAATACGGACATTTGGCCGCTACCGTTGGGATATGGTAAGCGGCGTTACGTGTTCGAGTGGCAGGGGGCAAGCGTGGAAAAGCGTCGCTCGGGTGGAATGACCGCGATTGCCGTCCTCAACATCGCCTTGGGCGTTCTCGAAATCCTCAACGGTTTATTCCAGCTTATCGGCTCCCTCGTGCTGATCCGCGAATTAGTGCGGTTGGGCGTTTTCGAGCGGCCACCCGCCCGCCTGTTGTTTTCTTTTTTACTTGTGGCAACGGGTATCGTCGGACTGATCGCGGGCATCGCAATGTTGGCGCTGCGCCCGTCGGCGCGAGCATTGAGCCTCGTATTTGGTGGGTTGTTGATCCTTTCGGCCGTCTGCTCCTACTTCACGGTCCCGATCATCACTACGATAGGCACCTACGACATAGGTTCGCTCAGTACCGAAAGTTTCGTGCGATTAGTCCTGTTTGGCGTCATCCACGTCGTATTGCCCGTGTCTTACTCCATCTTTTTATTTGTTGTTTTCTCCAGGTCGGACTGGAAAGCGACTTTTGCCAAAGGCCGGGCCGCATAACGTGGCTGCTCACGGAGCGCGCTTGGTCGCCCAACCCACGTAGGTGAGATAGAGCCCGATGACGACGAGAACGCCGAACATGAGCCGTACCAGCCATGTCGCGTCCGCGATGACGACGGCGCGCTGATACAACCCCGGCGCGGCCAACAGAACCAAGCCACGAAGCGCCAGGAACCAGCCGAACAGCGAGATCAATACCGCCGCCGCGCTCGACCAATACTGATGAAAGGCGACGATCAGGAGGCCCGCGAACAGCAGCAGCGCGCCGGAGAACCACACGAACAGCGGGCTATCGAAAAATTCCGATGCGAGCGCCCCCATGTCCGCCGCCCGCACCGAGATAATGCCGGGCACGATGACGAGCCAGGGTCCGATGATGCGCGCGAACGCACGGGTCGGAGCTTGCGACCCCGGCGTGACAGGCACACCTATTC